>NZ_CP120836.1:0-5554238 GCF_049200465.1 Leptothermofonsia sp. ETS-13 | reverse complement strand
GAAAAGCAACGAGTATGCCAATCTAACTGGCGGGCGCGAGTTTGAACCAGAAGAAGAAAATCCAATGATGGGCTGGCGGGGTGCCTCGCTCTATTATAACCCGAAGTACCGCGATGCCTTTGGGCTGGAATATAAAGCCTTCAAGCGCGTGCGAGAAGGGATGGGTTTAACCAACGTGATTCCAATGATTCCGTTCTGCCGGACTCCCAATGAGGGGCGGAAGGTGCTGGCGGAAATGGCGAAGTATGGTCTGGTGTAGGGTGAAAATGGCCTTCAGGTCTACGTGATGTGTGAGTTACCCAGCAACGTGGAGCTGGCCGATCGCTTCAGCGAAATCTTCGACAGGTTTTCCATCGGTTCCAACGACCTGACCCAACTCACCCTGGGCCTGGACCGCGACTCGTCCCTGGTTTCTCACCTGTTTGATGAACGGGATGAAGCCGTAAAACGCAAGATCCAGCGGGTCATTTCCTGCGCCAGGCAGCTCCATCGCAAGATCGGCATCTGCGGTCAGGCACCCAGCGACTATCCCGATTTCGCCCAATTCCTGGTAGAACAGGGAATTGACTCTATAAACCTGAACCCCGATTCAGTGTTAAAGACCAGACTGGCGATCGCAAAACAGAAGCGGCCCTGTCCTCCTCTGGGAGGCAAGAGTAAATGGGTGAATGAGTAAATAAGCCACCTATCTGTCTATCTACTCATCCACCTTCCACCCCATCACCCCTTCATCCCCGCCTCTTCCCGCACCTGCAATTGCTGACAGGGAAGTGTGTCGGCCAGGATAGCGCTGGCGATCGCATTGGTATGGATTTCTAACTGAGCTGACCTAGGTGCCTCAAACAGAAGCCGTTGACCAGGAAAACAACCCGCTCAAAGTACCAGTTCGGAATGTTAGTGATGCGAACAACCTGTACCTTTGAGGAACCATTGACGTAGCAGCAAAGAATCGAATCGGATAGCTCTGGAGGTAGGGAATCCAGCGTTTGAGACATGATGACAAACTCTTATTCAAACAGCCTGCCTGGCAAAAATCAGGCAGACAGTGGGCACATGTATTAACCTTTTCAAACCAACGTTACATATTGCTTAACATTTCGCCCCCATTCTAGTCTAAGTATTTTTACCCGGTCAAGGCTTGATAAGTATTTTTGCTTGGCTCCTTCAGGAACCAATATAAGCCTGGTAAAGGCTCCGCTAGAGCTGCTTAAACGGACATTTCAGAGAGTTTCAACAATCTTGGTTGTGAAAAATGAAGCTGGTTTCTGAATTCTTTCAGGCTAAAAAACAAGGGCTTCAAAACCCGGTAGTTAAAGCGGTTCAAAGACTAGTGGTTTGTCACTATTAATTTTGCGTCCTGGATTGAGTCAGAGCAGTTAATTTGTGAGTTTTCAACTCACAAATTAAGTCTTGACAGACCACTAGTGTTGCAAACACCAAATTTTGCCACATGGGGATTTGGAGGCTTCGTCCCCAAGCAGGAGTGGAACCTCTGCACCCCAACAAAACTTTCGTCTTACTGTACTAGTAGTCTGCCAGGCAGATTTTGAAGGGTTTGAAACCCTTCAAAACCCCTCAATTGGTTTTTCCGGGTTTAGATAACCAGACAAAGTTCCTTTGGTGAACCCCTAGTGGACGATGGCATCAGTCCAGTAACCATTGGGTTGGGGAGTGGGGAGTCGGAGGAAGCCAGAGTGGTATCCGTATTCCCGCCGTGCTGTACTCCATTAAATGGATCAATTCTGAGAAGTTGTTGCAAAAGTTTACACAAAACGTTACATTTAGGCTGTGCGTTCTCAGGATGAACATGGAACTAACCCTACCCGCCAGACTATTTCAATTTTTACAAGAGGATATGGGGCTTCCTGCCGCCGATATTGATACCGCACGGAAGCTTTTAGGTAGACTCAGCCTCCAGCAGCCAGAGCAGGTACCCAATTTGCTGCCCATCGTTCTTTGGCAGTATGGATTGGTTAGCCTGGAGCAGCTAGATCGGGTACTCGATTGGCTGGAAGCTGCGCAGATAGCTTGAACAGACCTAATCCTCTTTGAGCCAGCAGAGCAGTGCCGTAGGCCGCTTCAGTGTGGTTTGAAGGGGAGACGGGAATGCCTAACTGCCGGGAACGAATTGCTGTCCACGCCCGATTTTTCGCCCCCCCGCCTGCGGTATAGACGTGCAGCAGAGGGATGCACCCAGTTCTTGCAGTAACCGATAACCTTTGCCTCAATTCGCGCCATGCTTTCTAACAAGCCATGCAGAAATTCAATGCGATCGCCGGGTCGTGGTTCCAACCGGGGAGCTAATTGCGCATCATTAATTGGAAAGCGTTCACCTGGTTTGGTTAGCGGATAATAATCGAAGGGACTTTCTATTTCGGGTGAAATTTGGGCACTCAGCTCGTCCAGTTCTGCGGGAGTAAAAAACTGCTGAAGCACGGCTCCCCCGGTATTGGAAGCGCCACCCACCAGCCACAAATCCCCCAGACGATGGCTGTAGATGCCATAGTGCCCATTTTCAACAAAGGTTTTGCTTAATAGCTTCAGAACTAAGGTTGAACCGAGGGAGGTGACCGCTTCTCCGGGAAAAGTGCGCCGCTGGCCAGAAATGCTGCAATGCTATCGGTTGTTCCGGTGCAGACGAGGCAGGTGGATGGCAGACCAAACTGGTTGGCAATGCTGGGTTGTACGGGAGCGATCGCCTTTCCCGGCTCCCAAACCTCTGGCAGAAAGGACAAAACTCCCAACTCTGCCATCCATTCTGGATAGCAAAGGCAAGTCACGTCATATCCCAACTTGAGGCTATTGTGATAATCGCTGATTCCCAACTGGCCGTGGAGCAGAAATCCTAACCAATCCGCTTGATGCAGTAAGTAGCGTGCTTGAGAAAAGAAAGGTTGCCGTTTCCACCAGAGCAGTTTGACTAAACTGGAGGTCGCACTCAACACCGTGTCTTTACAGGAAGCATCGGTGAGGTGTGGCAGAGAGAAGAACTGGCGCAGGGTTTCTAGCTCAGAGGCTCCTGCGGGGTCGTTGTAAAGCAGGGGGGGCGTGACGGGATTGCCAACTGCATCACATAGAAGGACGGTGGATGAGGTGCCATTGATAGCGATCGCGCCCACTTCTCGCCGCAATTCTTCCGGCACCTGACCAATTAGATTAAACAGAGCCTCTCGCCAGGTTGCAATCCAATCCTTGGCTGTTCCAAATCGGCCACTGGCTTCAGTCAGGAGTTGGGTGTCTGCATCAATCACAGCCAGCCGCGCCCCAGAAGTACCAAAGTCAATGCCCAGATAAAGAGCCATAGGAGATGTTAGTTGTTGGTTGTTAATTGTTAGAGAGGTATGGGGGATGGGGAGGTGGGGGGATGGGGAGAGGGAATGTCAATTTTTTTGTGGCAATCCTGGAACGAGGGGCGAGGGAATCAGGGTTTCGAGGAATCAGAGCCCTGTTTCTAGAACACCCTCTCCATCGCCCGTCCAACTCTCCTACTCATCCCTTCCCCCGTCCCTCTGTCGCAAATCCTACCAACTGGGGAACTCTAGGATCAAATTCCCATCGGGGTAAGAGGGTTGCCTGAGATCATGAGCCAGATAGTCCACACGGAGAATGTGAGTGGTATAAGCAGTTTTCAAAAGGGCGTGGAATTGAGCCAGGCTGGAGATTATGAAACAGCACTGCTCCTTTTTGATGAGGCAATTCAGCTTCAGCCGAATTCTTACGATGCCTGGAATGAGAAGGGAAATATTTTGATCAATCTGGAACAGTATGGGGAAGCGATCGCCTGTTTTGAGAAAGCAATTGCGTGTAATCCGACGATTCCAGGCACTTACTACAGTCTGGGTTGGGCAGCCTATGTGACTGAGCGCTATGAACTGGCGATCGCCCATTTTCAGAAAACGCTAGAACTGCAATCTGACTTTCCCAATGCCCATTACAGTCTGGGGTTGACTTATTACCTGATGGGTAATTATCGGGAGGCTATCAGTTATCTCCAGGTCGCCATCCGTTTGCAGCCCAATTTTGCTGATGCTTGGTACACCCAAGGTCTGGTTCTGTTTGCCACTGAACGGTTTGAGAGTGCGATTAAAAACTTCAACAAAGCCCTCGACCTGCACGCTGACTACTATGAAGCCTACCGGGGACGTGCCGATGCCCTGAGAGAGTTGGGGGATTATGAGGCGGCGATCGCCAGCTACGATAAAGCACTGAGGTTGAAATCCGATGATGCCGAGTCCTGGTATCAGTGGGCATTTTGCATGAAACATCTGGGACGCTACCCCGAAGCTGTTTTTGGCTTTGACAAAGCGTTGACATTCCAGCCCAATGATTGGCGTGCTTGGTATCAGTGCGGTACCTGCTTGATGAAACAGCAAAATTACGAACAGGCGATCGCCAGCTATGACCAGACTCTGAAGCTAGAACCAAATCACTACGGGGCCTGGTTTAACCGGGGAGTTGCCCTCAAACATTTGAAGCAGTTTGAAGCTGCGATCGCCAGCTACGACCAGGCAATTCAGCTTCAACCGGAAGATCCCAAAGCCTGGAACAATCGCGGCAGTGCATTGATGAGCCTGGGACAGTATGAGGATGCGATCGCCTGCTTCGAAAAAGTTTTACAGATCAATCCCGATGACGAACGGGCAAAGCAAAACCTCACGATAGCAAAAAAGAGGTTTAATACTAACTGATATCCGTTGCCAGATTGCTTAGGACATTGGTTTTAAGAGTGCGTGGGCTGTGCCCCCCTGTTGCAAAACTTAGTATTTGCAATACTAGTAATCGAACTACGGGTTCACATGCAAATCTGTTACCGCACCAAGGCTGCTGGACGCTACTAATGTTGCATATTTTGCCAGCACTCCGCTGGTGTAGCGGGGTTGGGGAGGAGTCCAGTTAGCGCGACGGCGTTCTAGCTCCTCATTGGGCACATTCAGTTGCAGCAGGCGGGCAGGAGCATCAATAGTAATGGAGTCGCCTTCCTGGACGAGGGCGATCGCTCCTCCCACATACGCCTCTGGCGCAACATGACCCACTACCATCCCGTAGGTGCCACCCGAGAAGCGACCATCCGTAATCAGGCCAACCGCATCTCCCAGGCCAGCACCAATGATGGCCGAAGTAGGAGCCAGCATTTCTCGCATACCAGGTCCTCCTTTCGGTCCTTCATAGCGAATCACAAGGATATCGCCAGGGTTAATCTGGTTCGCCAGAATGGCTTCCAGACAGGACTCCTCCGACTCAAACACACGGGCGGGTCCAGTAATTTGAGGTTTCTTGACGCCTGTGATTTTGGCGACGGCTCCCTCAGTGGCCAGGTTGCCTTTCAGGATCGCCAGGTGGCCGCTGGAGTACATTGGGTTGTTCCAGGGACGAATCACATCCTGGTCAGGGCGGGGGGCTGCGGGAATGTCTGCTAACAGTTCTGCAATCGTCTGCCCGGTGATAGTGAGAGCATCACCATGGAGCAGATCGTGAACCAGCAGCATTTTCATCACCTGGGGAATGCCACCCGCTTTGTGGAGATCGGTTGCCACGTAGCGACCGGAGGGTTTCAGGTCGCACAGGACGGGGACACGCCCGCGGATAGTTTCAAAGTCATCCAGGGTGAGTTTAACTCCCGCTGCATGGGCGATCGCCAGAAAATGGAGTACCGCATTGGTGGATCCTCCAATCGCCATAATTACCGAAATGGCATTTTCAATAGACTGGCGCGTGATGATCTGGCGCGGCAACCGTTGATTGCGAATGGCATCTAGTAATACGATGGCCGATTTTTCAGCACTATCTGCCTTTTCGGTATCTTCCGCTGCC
Source organism: Leptothermofonsia sp. ETS-13 (assembly GCF_049200465.1). Classification (NCBI taxonomy): domain Bacteria; kingdom Bacillati; phylum Cyanobacteriota; class Cyanophyceae; order Leptolyngbyales; family Leptolyngbyaceae; genus Leptothermofonsia; species Leptothermofonsia sp. ETS-13. Next base: position 5,548,427 of record NZ_CP120836.1, on the reverse strand, counting down.
ATGGTGGAGGAATACATCAAACTCATACCCATTGCTTCAAAAGCAGAAGACATGGTGTTGGCTGTGTACATGCCACCGCAGGAACCCGCACCCGGACAAGCGTGGCGTTCCACGTCCATCATCTGGTCGTGGCTGATTTTTCCGGCACTGTACTGACCAACGGCTTCAAAGGCACTGACTACGGTCAAATCCTGCCCATTTAGATGACCGGGTTTGATGGTGCCGCCGTAGACAAAGATGGCAGGAATGTTCATGCGAGCGATCGCAATCATTGCTCCTGGCATATTTTTGTCGCAACCGCCGATGGCAATCACGCCATCCATGCTCTGCCCCATGCAGGCAGTTTCGATCGAATCCGCAATCACATCCCGCGATACGAGGGAGTACTTCATGCCCTCAGTTCCCATCGAGATCCCATCGCTGATGGTGATGGTGCCAAACATCTGGGGCATTCCACCCGCTGCCCGAATTCCGGATTCTGCCCTCAGGGCTAAAGGCATGATTCCCATATTGCAGGGAGTAATGGTGCTGTGCCCATTGGCAATGCCCACAATGGGTTTGGTAAAGTCTTCATCCTTGAAACCCACAGCCCGCAGCATGGCACGATTGGGCGATCGCTGCACTCCCTGTGTAACAACCCGGCTTCTCAAATTCTCTGCCATTGCTCATTCTTCCAAATCAAAATTGCCTGATTAGTGGTTAGCTAAATCCACTTACATGCATCCGTTTGGGTGCATTTATCTATGATTGCAGTGAATGGAACTCACTCAACCAGTTGCTTACAACTTTATAAGCTGCGATCACGATTCAGGAACTCATCCCAGGCTATCCCAGTCTATCCAGTCTATCTAGTAGATCAAAACAAAAGTTTTGTTGGGGGTGCAGGGGTTCCACCCCTGCCTGGGGACGGAGCTTCCAAATCCCCATGTTGCAGAATTTAGTGTTTGCAACACGAGTAGTCTGCCAGGCAGATTTTGAAGGGTTTATAACCCTTCAAAACCCGTAAATTTGTTTTTCTGGGTTTAGATAACCAGGCAAAGTTCCTTTGGTGAACTACTAGAATGGCTGGATTTTGTTTCAGGAGCAGCAACAGGAGACGTTTTAGATCAGCCTGGGTATACTGAATAGGCTGGATACTAATCAGACTGTTTTTCCAGGAGTAAATCGAACTGATGCCACGCAAGCGCACGCCCCAAACCCGGTTAGTTCCCCACTTCCGCAAAGCCCGCCTGCGGAGACCGACCAGCAAAGAGTTGGATCTGATGTTGCTGGCAGGTTGCTCTTGCTTGCTGACGGTGATGTATCACCCGGTGGCCGATGCGCTCCAGTCCATTCATTCCAGTAGCCACTCGCAGGGGGCGATCGCAGCTCAGGCCAGCAAAGTACCGCAGCAATCGGGTTCCCTTTATTTGTCGATGCCACCCAGTCGCGAAGAGATTAGAGAAGAGGAAGAAGAGCAGACTTAGGAAGGTGATTAGGTGGTAGGTGGGTGCACCGAAGGACTCCTCCACATGGCATGTCCACCTATTATGTAAGGTGCAGCCAGTCGAACGGTGACCAATTTGAGCAAATCAGTTTCTGTCTTTCAAGAAGATATTTCTCAGGCAATTGAGCGGCTCCGCAACCTGACCCAGATCAGTATTCAACTAAACTGGCACTACTGGGAGGGAGATTTGCCTTTTGCTGAAGCTATTCAACCAGGAAGCTGGAAAAACTGGGCGATCGCAGACCTGAATCACAAAAACCATATTGCCTGGTCAAAAGGACGAAATGTTCGCTGGTTGGGGCAAATCATCACCGTTCCCAAGGATTTGCAAGGTTATCCACTAGAGGGCTTGTGCCTGCGGCTGGCACTGACCTGGTGGGCAGAATCAGCCCACATTTTTGTTAATGGACAGGGGGTGCAGGAAGGCGACTTATTTGACTGCTCAACCCGGGTGTTGTTGAGCCCGGACGTGACACCGGGAGAGGAAATCGCGATCGCCCTCCGCCTGGTTAGCCCTGGTCACGATGATGGCGCGCTGGTCAAATCCCTCTGCGTCTACGAAGTCCCCTCTCCCGCCCATTCCCCCGAACCCGGCTTTATCGCTGACGAGCTCGCTGTCCTGTACCAGTATTTAGAAACCTTTGCCCCAGAAAAACTTGAATTTCTGGCGGATGCGATCGCCCAAATCGACTGGTCAACCCTCCACACTCCACACCCCAACCCCTCCTTCAATCAATCCCTGGCCAAACTCCGCGATCGCCTCCTCCCCCTATCCAACTTCCTCAAACAGCGCAAAATCTACCTCCTGGGTCACGCCCACCTCGATATGGCCTGGCTCTGGACAGTGGATGAAACCTGGAAAGCGGCAGAACGCACCTTTGAGTCTGTGCTTAACCTTCAAAAAGATTTTCCAGAACTCATCTTTTGCCACTCCACCCCCGCTCTCTATAAATGGATAGAACAAAACCGCCCTGACCTGTTTCACCAGATTCAGCAACAGATCGAGGCGGGCAAGTGGGAACCTATCGGTGGTCTCTGGGTTGAACCAGAGCTAAACATCATTAGCGGCGAAGCAATTGTTCGCCATATTCTCTACGGTCAGCGTTACTTTCAGAAAAAATTTGGCAGCATCAATCGCATTGCCTGGTTGCCAGATAGTTTTGGGTTCAACTGGCAGCTACCCCAATTTCTCAAGCAGGGCGGTATCGAATACTTCGTCACCCAAAAACTCCGCTGGAACGACACGACCCAGTTTCCCTACGACCTGTTTCAGTGGCAGGCACCCGATGGCACTCAAATCCTCAGTTTGATGTCTGCCCCCATTGGTGAAGGAATCGACCCAGTCAAAATGGCAACCTACGCCTGTGACTGGGAAGCCAAAACCGGAATTCCCTCTGCCCTCTGGCTTCCTGGTGTAGGCGACCACGGGGGGGGGCCCACCCGCGACATGCTAGAAGTGGCACAGCGATGGCAGAAGTCACCATTCTTTCCCCAACTGGAATTCTCCACTGCCCTGGACTACCTGCAAAACCTTGAGGCAACGTACCAGCCTGACCTGGCTTCAGGCTTATCCACTGAAGTGCAGAATACGGTGAACGAAGTTCAGACCATCAATGATGAACCTCAAAGCATCGAAGGAGAACCTCAAACATTCAAGCGTGAACCTCAGGTCATCAAACATGAATCTCTGAGTGTCAACGACGAACCTCAGACATTCAAGCGCGAACTTCAAAGCATTGCCAGTGAACCTCAGAATTTCCTAAATGAAGCTGAAAACTTAAATGTTCTCACCTCTCCCCCCCCATCTTCCCCACTTCCTCATCTCCCCCTCTGGAATTCCGACCTCTACCTCGAATTCCATCGGGGCTGCTATACAACTCATGGAGACCAGAAATGGTGGAATCGGCGGTGCGAACAATGGCTTTATTGGGCAGAGCTGTATGCCTCTCTCGCGACCATTGCCGCGGGCACTCCTTACCCAAAAGCAGACCTTGAAACGGCATGGAAGCAAGTTCTATTCAATCAGTTTCACGATATTCTTCCCGGTTCCGCTGTTCGAGAAGTGTATGAGGATGCAGACCGGGCATGGAGAGATGCCACTAATCAGGCGATTGGTATTACCAATGAAGCATTGAAGGCGATCGCCACTCAAATCTCTCTTCCTCCACCCCCCCATCCCAATGCCAGAGCAGTTGTTGTTTTTAATCCCTGTAATTGGGAGCGTTCAGCGATCGTCAATGCCGATATTTCACAAGAACTGACCAATGTCGAAACGCTCACAGAATTTGAGGAATATGAGCAGAATATTTTTTATGATTGGCAGCTTTGTGATTTAGAAGGTCGGGAAGTCGAAGCTCCTTTCTGCATCTTCACAAAAAGCGCTGATAGTTATGATTGGGGATTGACCTTTCTTGCTAAAAATGTCCCAGCGCTCGGCTACCGTTGCTTTTGGACGTATCCCCGCCCTGACTGCCGCCATGGAAAGCCTATTGAAACAAAATACGTTTTAGAGAATAGATTCCTGCGAGTTGAAATCGACCCCACTACCGGCGATTTATCCAGTATTTTTGACAAACTAAATCAGCGGGAAGTTCTCAATGGAGCAGGCAACCAGCTACAAGCCTTTCGTGATGCGGGGCAATACTGGGATGCATGGAACATTGATCCAAATTATGAGAAGCATCCCTTACCCCCTGCTGAACTGCTAAGAATAACCTCGAATGGAGGCACCAGAATGCACAATTCCCTCTCAAGGAATATCATGGTTGAGCGTAAAATAGGCCAGTCCGTTTTCAGTCAGACTTATATTCTTGAACAGGAATCTCCTCTCCTGAAAATTCAAACTAGTGTGGATTGGAAAGAGCGGCATATTCTGGTCAAAGCTGCGTTTCCGTTGAATTTAGAGACAGATTATGTAACCTATGAAATTCCTTGTGGAGTGATTCAGCGAACCACCAGACCGGGGAGCGATCGCGAAAAAGCCCAATGGGAAGTTCCCGCAATCCGTTGGGCAAATTTAAGCGATGGAAATTACGGCGTCAGTTTATTGAGCGACTGTAAACATGGATATGACGCTCAGCCTAACCAGCTTCGCCTGACCCTGCTGCGCGGTTCTGAGTTCCCCAATCCACAAGCTGACCAGGGACACCACTCATTTACCTATGCTATTTATCCCCATACGGGCAACTGGAAAACAGCCCAAACGATAAAACACGGACAGGAACTAGATATGCCACTTCTAGCAGTAATTATTCCTGTCAATGGGAAACCCAGCACCCAAACTCTTCCCTCTGCGGGTTCGTTTCTAGATTTAGGCGCAGAGAACTTAATGCTGATGTCATTCAAGCAAGCAGAAGATTCGCCGCATGAATGGATCCTTCGCTGCTACGAATGTTGTGGAGACACGGCAGAACTTAACCTGCAAGGTGACCTGAACCTGAAGCTTAAGCAGGCAGTTGATTTACTGGAACAACCCACTAATATCTATGAAGTTAGAGGGCAAACTGTTACAATTCCCCCCTGGAAGATTGCAAGTTTTAAGATTTCTACGAATTAATCTTCTAAGTAGGTAGCCATTACTTAAGGTAGCCATTACTTAATTGTAGGGGAGAGTGGGAGCTGTGCTCCCAGGCGAGGGGTCTCGCCCCCTCTACCCCCAAAATTATCCTTAATTTATAGCTCTACGCGGGAGCGTTAGGACATTGGAATTAAAGAGGGAATGGGAGCTTCGCCCCCAGCCAGGGGTTCCACCCTTGCACCCTGTCCTAACCATAATGACTACCGCCATAGTTGCGCCTGGCTACTTAATCTTCGTGCTCTTCGAAGGGATCATCCAGGTCCTTGGATGGAGGACCAAAAGCCGTGTAGATGGCGTATCCAGTAATCGCTACCAGGGCAACCCCTATAGAAATATTAAGAGCTATTGCAGGTTCCATAACAGTGATAAATATGAGTACAGGACCCCTTATAATGTAACGTTAAATAACAAACTCTGTCGAGACAATCATAGGAGACCCATGGCAATACGGACACGGTTGGGAGACGTTCTGAGACCCCTAAACTCCGAATATGGTAAGGTTGTTCCCGGTTGGGGCACGACGGTTCTGATGGGCGTTTTTATGGCGCTGTTCCTCGTATTCCTTCTCATTATTTTGCAAATCTATAACTCCTCAATCTTACTGAATGACTTTACGGTGAGCTGGTAAAGCCTCAGTTGCTGGTTTGATTCAGTTCTTTCGTCTTGAATTCAGATGATGTCCCCGGCCTGTCCGGGGCTTTTTGTCTGGTCTTATACTGGGGATTGACATTGGGCTAAGGCGGTTTAGCTCAACCTCACCATTGCAGGAGGCAACACCGTGAACATCTTTGGAATTGGTCTGCCAGAAATGGCTGTAATTTTAGTCCTGGCACTGTTAATTTTTGGGCCGAAAAAACTGCCGGAAATTGGTCGGAGCCTGGGAAAAGCAATTCGAAGCTTCCAGGAAGCTTCCAAGGAGTTTGAGGCTGAGTTTAAGCGAGAAGCCGAGCAGCTAGAGCGAGTGGCTAAGGAGCCGATGGAAGCGACTCTGGAAACTCCCGATCAGCCAGTGCTGTCTCCGGCTTCTACGATCGCAACCCCTCCCCAGGAGAATGGTGTGACTGTAGCAGAAACGACTGAATCCACTCCTGCTGAGGAAGTAAAGGCTTCCAGCGAGGTTAGCAGTTGAGTGCGAGTGATGGAGCCAGGTCAGTTCTGGTGATTCCCCAGTTAATTGTCGGGTTGGGCAATCCGGGCCCAAAGTATGATCGCACCCGCCACAACATCGGATTTGAAGCCGTTGATGCCCTGGCCCGTGCCTGGAAAATTTCCTTAGCCGAGAGTCGCAAGTTCCAGGGCATTATAGGAGAAGGGTTTGGGGCAGGAATGGCAAAGGTACGCCTGCTCAAGCCCCTGACTTATATGAATCACTCCGGGCAGGCCATTCGGTCGGTGGTGGACTGGTACAAGCTACCACCAGAATCGGTACTGATTATTTATGATGAAATGGATTTGCCCATTGGTCGGATACGGCTACGATTATCGGGTTCGGCGGGTGGGCACAATGGCATGAAATCAGCGATCGCCCATCTAGGTACCCAGACATTTCCCCGCTTGCGGATTGGGATTGGCAGTGCAAAAGAAGTTCATCCCAATAAGGACGCTGTTTCTCATGTGTTAGGGCGCTTTTCTGAAGAGGAGGCTCAAATAATAGCTGAAGTACTGCAACTGGTGGTTGAAGCGGTTGAATACAGTCTCAAGCATGGGGTTGAGAAAGCAATGAGTCTTTATAACAGCCGCAACTTGGCTCAAACTCAGGACTAAGTAGGTAACCATCATTAATTGGAAAGGAGGGAGTGGGAACTGTGCCCCCTTAAAGCCAATGTCCTAAACAACCTGGCGACAGCCATAACAATCAAATTGCTATTAGTTCAATTGCGCGGCTCCCCTGGAGTCTGGTAATGAGCTTCGCCTATCACCAAAACAAAATTAATATTCTAGGGGTTTTGTTTGGGGTGAAAGAGTATACCGGTAAGCCGGGAGAACCAATTGCGCCTGGTTACTTACTTAATCGTGTCCAGCATTCGGCAATTTCTGTATTTTATCGGTTGTTCATATCTCCTCACTAGCTTAAATTTGAGAGCATCAGCGTAGTTACTGAAGTTTTTTCTATACACTGAAGTTTTTTCTATACAAGTTTTTTCTATACAAAGTATTTATCGCTTGAATAATACTGGATAGCGACTATTGACTGTATCTGCACTGATTCTGAGCAAACATTAAAACATTAATTAACTGATACCTGGAGAAGTCTGTATGCTAAGTGTTCTAGAGTGAAGTGTGTTCTAGAGTGAAGTGATCCAAAGATTCACTGACGATGACAGACCATTCACCAGCCAGTGCTCTCATCTTAGACCGCAAACTGGTTAAGACCTGCCACATTACCCTGCCAGATACACCAAAGCCAGTAGGGGCGATCGCTTATAACGACAAGCTGTTCAGTTATGTCAAATTCTACCCAACGTTAGAAGCTGCCCAGCGGGCTTCAGAGCGTATGATAAAGCACGGTAACATGGTCGTCTTGACGCGGGTGCCTAAAGGTTTGGTATTGTGGGTGCTTGAGCCAGATGCTCAACCTGTCCAGTAAAGTTCCAGTAAAGTTTAGATACTCAGAGACAACTGTGGGTTCCCATCGTTTGCCGCAAACCACTGCCTATGTCCGTATTACTCGCCAATCCTGGCAACAAGGAAAAATTGAAGGCGAAGTTCGGGCAAACCAGTTTGAGTGGCAGTTCGAGTGGTGCTTTCGTCGGGGTGAACTGTCAGTCGAACCTTCCCTGGGAAGAGCCTTAATTAAAGAACCCCTGGGGCGTTTTCTGGAACAACGGGATTATCAGTTGGAACCTGGCGGTGACTACTCCTTTACCATTCGAGGTGAAGTTTAAAGTCGTGAATGAAATAAAGTGTAATTTCCGCAGGGTACGTCAGTGCAACGCCTGGTAATATCTCTTTTTTTAATCTTTGTAACTGTTTGCACAATCCTTTTCGGTGGGTCAGACAACTTCGTACAGGTTCTAAAAGGCAGATAACGCTTTTAACAGCCGCCTTAAAGAACCATGAAGGTGGGTTATTTGACTCTACACAAAGGCAGGTGCGCAATGTTTGCTCCCCATTCTGCTCCCGTTCGTTTTGATATTGCTGGTTCAAGTTACTCGACGGTTGAGGCACTCAGTTCTCAATTAGGAATTTTGCCCCAATCAGGAGTGCTGCCTGGTCCACAATGAATGTTTCAGCAGTTTGGACAAATGTTTCGTGCCAGTTCTGCCCCATCCGGTTTTGTTCATCAGACTACTATGCCTGTAACGGCTCCAGAAAACTGTAATGGCTCCAGAAAATTTGATGATGGAGTCTGGTTCTGCTCAAGATTTGCCCATTTGGCGAGCAAGCATTTCGGTTGTATCTCAAACCGACAATACGATGGGTGGTGCAACGGGTGTTGGCTACTTGTATGGAAGCCGCAGCTTTTCTAACTTCGTTGGAAGCAACGATTCTCAGGACTATTACCGAATTCAGGTTGAGGAGAATAGCCAGTTTAATCTAACCATTTCGGGTTTGGAGGCTGATGCTGATGTTGAACTTCTGAATTACACAGGAGATGCGATCGCGACCGGTACTCTCTGGCTCTCAGAGTGAGTCAATCAACCTGACGAGCTTAGCAGCAGGGGAATACTACATTTGGGTCTACTCCTATCTGGGAACCAACAACACTTCCTACAGAATGGATCTCGAAGTTGTTTAAGTTTGGCCTGCGCAAACTCAAAGGTTTTATAGCTGTCGTTAGGCTACTTAGAACACTGGTTTTCAGAGGGTGTGGGGCTTCGCCCTCAGCCAGAGGTTCCACCCCTGTACCCCGCCCTAAGTCTAGTGGTTATGGCTACAAATCTCTGCAAACTTGATGCTCCTCCAGATGCACGGCTGGAGGAGTTTTTTTAGAAGAATGAAGAGAAAAGAGAAAAGAAAAAAGGAAAGAACCCTTGGCATTTCCATTGACAGCTAGTTTCAAATGCATAAACCACTCTTTAGACCCTGGTCTCTAACCCCTAGCCCCTCAGAGAGCGTGATACCGGGTTAAACAATTTTGACGGCAGATGCCTTAATGGAGGAAGCCAGGAACCAGAAGCCAGGAGTCAGAATAAATCTTACTTCTGGCTTCTGGCTTCTCAAATCCCTGATCTATCGCATTTAACAAGCAAAATTGCTATGACTAACTCAACTGAAAAACTCTCTCAGGCCGGACCCACCTCCTAAACACCTAAATATCGGCGGAGAAAGCTTTCCAGGGTTTCCAGCTTCAGGTCAAAAATGGTTTCCAGACGCTGAATCTCGGCGGGTGTGCAGAAAAACTCATTGGCCAGCAAAGTGCGAAGGGTTCCTAGGGAATTACGCAGCTTGGGATTGAACAAACCGATCGCCCCCCGCAAGCCATCAAACGCAAACAGAGGAGGATTGAGAATCGTTGGTTCGCGGTTGAGTACCCGGCTAAAAATCCGTGGGATCTCCTCCCGTTTCAGAATTTCGGGACCTCCAACAGGCAAAACTTGATTTTGCGCCCCTTCTGTGGTTACTGAGTCAACCGTAATGCGGGCCAGGTCATCCGTACTGACAATGGATAAACGATGCTGAGGGTCGCCAATTAGCAAGTAAATGCCCGTTTGCCGAAACCGCTCTGCCAGCGGCAACAGGTTAGAGGCAAACCCAGAGGGACGGAGAATCGTATAGTTCAAGCCACTGGCTTGCAGGTATTTTTCCACCGCCCACTTCGCCTTAAAGACAGGAGCATCTTCATACCCTCGATCTGCCCCTAGAACAGAAATGAAAACGAAGTGCTTTACCCCTGCGACCTTTGCCTGATCAATCAATTCAATATTGGCCTGGTAGTCAACGGATTCTGCATCTCCCTCGGATGCTTCATTAGAACCGTGGGCGCTAATCACGTATTGCACGCCCTGGGAAGCTTTGTGGATGTCGCGATCGCGCAATAAATCCCCAATAAAAAATTTCCGCACCCCGGTGCTCCAGTTCGGCGTAGCGGGAAGTCAGCCGGACAAACGCCCGCACAGGTGCTCCGTGATCCCGCAGTAACCGTACAATTCTGCGACCAAGCCCTCCGGTTGCGCCAGTAACTAAGAACATAGGGGGTAGGGGATAAGGGGGTAGGGGGGTGCCATCGATAATCCAGGGTTGGCATTGGCCAACGGAAGAGAACGAATGGTGAACACCCCATTCAGGATTTTGGATCTCTTCTACTTAATCTAAAGACAAATCACGAAAAACAAACACCTATCTAAAGTTCGACTGTAACCGGAACATGATCACTGGGTTGCTCAAGCTTGCGAGGCTCGACATCGATGGTGCAAGCGATCGCCCGCTCATAGAGATCGGGAGTCAGGTAAATATGGTCAATCCGCCAACCCAAATTCCGCCGAAAGGCTGCCTGTCGATAATCCCACCAGCTAAAGTGTCCACCCTCTAGAGTAAACTTCCGAAATACATCCGCCAGTCCCAACTCCAGCACAGAAGTTCGGAGTGCCTGCCGCTCCAGAGGAGTCGCCATCACTTCTTTCTCTTTTCCGGCAGGGTCATAAATGTCGATATCCTCTAGAGCCACATTAAAGTCACCACAGACTAAAAGCTGTCCCGGTTGGCTTGCAAGTAGCGCTTTCAGATACTCATGTAGAACTTCCAGCCATTTCAGCTTATACGCGTACTTTTCGCTGCCAACGGAAGACCCATTTGGCACATAGAGGTTTACAATCCGAATGCCATCTGCAATCCCAGAGATTACCCGCTTTTGCTCATCCGTCGGGAGAACTCCTTTCCCCAGCACTCCAGAAAACCCCAAACGCACATCAGTCAAAAGCTGACGGCTAAGGAGCGCAACCCCGTTGTAACTCTTCTGCCCGAAAACGTAAGAGTGATAGCCCAGTTCGATAAATGCTTCGCGGGGAAAGCCTTCGTCTACAACCTTCGTTTCTTGCAAACAAAGAACATCAACCGGATGTTCCTGCAACCAGTTCACAACATGGGACAGCCGGGTACGAATCGAGTTGACGTTCCAGGTCGCAATTTTCATGAAGAATCCTGTATGTAGGGACATTGCATACAACATCCCTACCACTGATTGCGATTGCTTAAATCCAGGTACTGAATCAAGCGCTAAGCTTCAACTGGATAGACACTCACCTTTTTTTTGCTTTTGCCATAGCGTTCAAACGTCACCACACCGGCAATTAAAGCAAAAAGAGTGTCATCACTACCCCGGCCCACATTGTTGCCGGGATGAATCTTGGTGCCACGCTGACGAACCAGGATATTTCCAGCTTTTACAACCTCGCCGCCATAGCGCTTAACCCCCAAACGTTGAGCATTCGAGTCGCGACCGTTGCGAGTACTGCCTGTACCTTTCTTGTGAGCCATAGTGTCCTCTGTCTATACCGCTAATCTAAAAGATTTCGAGTGAGTAGTGGCTTACTCTGCCTGAGGGAATTCCTTGGTGGATTCAGCCTTTTGCTTTGCTTTGGGCTTGGCTTCGGGTGCTCTGTCGGCCTGAGTGGGTTCAGGAGCCTCCTCAATGGAAGCGGCTTCCTCCGCTTTGGCATCCGCCTGGGCAGGTTGTGCTTCCTCTTCAATCGCTGGAACCGCTTCTGGCTCAGCCACAGGTGCAGCATCCGCTGCTTTTGCCTCTGCCGTCTTTTGAGAACTTGCCCCGCCCAGGTTGATGCTGTTGATCATTAAGCGGGTCAGTTCCTGACGGTGCCCCTGCTTTTTGCGGGTCTTTTTCTTGGGGCGCATTTTATAAACGATGACTTTGGTGCCGCGCAGATGGCGCATGACTGTTGCTTCGACCGTTGCGCCCTCGACCAAGGGTTGGCCAACACTGGTGGTACCGTCATTTTGAACAAACAGCACCTTATCAAGGGTAATTTGGGAGTCGGGTTCAGCCGCAATCCGATTGACGTCGTAGAACCGTCCTGGTTCTACCCGCAATTGTTTGCCACCCGCTTCAATAATTGCGTAAGAAGTCATAGAAGTGCCTTAGAAATTGCCGTACAGGTAGCCTGGAGAAGCCAAGAGCCAGGGTTAGAAATTTTCAGGTGGAATCCCTACCTGATTCCAAACTCAATCCCTTTAACTCATGTCCTCTGAGAGGCTTTTTGTGTCTCACCTGATCCGAGCAGGAATTGACAGCCAGTTATCCAGTATGCCTGTTTTTAGAGAAACATGTCAATGCTTTTCTTGCATCATGCAGGTAAGCTGAGTACAGAGCGGTAGTGGGCTTCCACCTGTTTAACGGATTTTAACTGGCGATCGCTCACCCACTGACTGCGCTCAAACAACGATCGCCGCAAGTCATCCACAGAAATGGTGGTAATTTGGCCGCTGGCGATAATGCGGTTGCCTCTGACCCAAGCGCTATCGACCGCTTGAGTAGGACGGCCCAGAACCAGAAGCCCAATTGGGTCAGTGCGTGGCAGCAGGGATAGATTCGTCAGATCATACAGCACCAGGTCTGCCTGTTTCCCGACTTCCAGAGAACCAAACTGGTTTGTCATCCCCAAACCTCTGGCACCACCCAACGCTGCGATTTCGACAGCCTGGCGGGGAGTGATCCAGTTTTGGTAGTCAAAGTCTGTAACATTGTGCAAGATAGTACCAATTTTGATGACTTCCAGCAGATCCTGGGAATCGTTGCTGGCGGAACCGTCGCAGCCAAAGGAGACGTTGACTCCGGCTTGCAGGTATTTGAGGATAGGGGCAATGCCGCTACCTAGGCGCAGGTTACTGAGGGGATTGTGAATCACGGTAGACTGGGTTTCCACCAAGGTTTTGATATCCGTTTCATCTAGCCAGACGCAGTGGGCCAGGGAGGTGCGGGGACTAAGGAAACCAAGGTGTTTCAGGTGGGTGACAGCACTACAGCCATACTTTTCCTCCGCCAGCATTTGCTGGGCTTTCGTCTCCAGCAGATGGGTGTGGCGGCAGAGTTGGTGGCGATCGCTCAACTCAATACACCCTTCAAACAGGGCATCAGAGCAAAGCTGTATCCCGGTAGGTGCGGTCATAATCTCAATTCCTTCCTCTGGACGATGGAATTGTTGCACTATCTCCTGCATCAGCTCCAGCGTTTCCTGGGTTGAGCGGACGTAGGGAAGATGCTCCTGCGGGTTGCCACCGGAAGGGATGCTGGCTGTCAACGATTCATCTTGAATCAATGGACCAACAAAGGCACGGATGCCAATTTCCCGATAGGCGCGAATGGCGGCGGCGATAGTTTCGAGTTCGCGACCGGGAATCATCACCAGATGATCAACCACACAGGTGCCACCCGACAGCAAGATTTCTGCTGCCGTTCCCAGGGCACTCAGGTAAACCTGTTCTGGATCAAGTGGGGTAAAGTCGTAAAGCTCCGCAATCCACAACTCCAGCGGAAACGGCGGAATGGCTCCCCTCTGCCACATCTCTGAAGAGTGGGTATGGGCATTGACAAAACCTGAAAGCAGAAGCTTGTTGCGACCATCAACTGGCGTTCCTACCACTTCCAGGGTAGGGGCGATCGCCGCAATTCGCCCGTCAACAATTTGAACATCAACCGTTTCGTAGCCATTTTCTACCGGGATGAGTGCGCTTTGAATGGTAAAGTTCACAGGTTTATCCGTTTTTTCGAAATTAATCATTGCTGTAGTGTAAATGTATTTTAAGAATTCATGCTCAGAAGTCAAAGAACTGCTACCCATAAAGTCTGATTTATGAAGACTTAACAATTAGAGCTAGGAAAATTAAAGATTTGACCGGGTTTGAGGTGAATAAGGTCTTCATGGGTGGAGTATCGGGAGGAACCTACTACCCCTCTATTTTTCAAACTCTCAAACTCTCAGACAGTTGCTCTCCTTTGGCATTACGCAACTATTCATTGCAGCCTTGATGTTCATTTTTACACTGCTGATTAGGCGATGGCTGATTCGTGATTTTGCTGGAGTCATTGCTGCAGTCATTAGTGATTTGCCTACCATCCTGACATTTTTGGCAGTGACGTTGGGTTTGACTGCGATCGCCATGATTGCCTGGAACATTTACATAGCACTCAAAGTGAAGTCACTGAAATCCCTGGCTCATCTGCTGGATGAGGTGGATCGATATAACGACGTAATTCAAGCAGTAGATGTGTTAGATCAGCTGGAAGAGGTTGGAAATACCAGAGTTGCACTGAATCGGGAACAGGTTCTGGAAGCCCTCACCATTGCCAGAAAGAGCCTGGTGTGTGGACTCATGACTGAGCGCATTCTGCGACAAAACCGAAAACTGCTCGCCCGCGGGTATGAGCTTTTTTACCAATATCGAAAATAACTTGATCGCCCTCAAAACCCTGGAAGTGAATCATCAGGCGAGTGAATACGCAGAACTGCTCAGTGAAGCCCTTCAAATTGGGGTGAGTGTACATCAGGAAATGCAGGGTCCACTTCGGCCTGTACGGGTACATGAATAGTATCAATTGATACCTGGAAGCTCTACCGTATCGGTGGAAAAATGCTATTGCGATCGTAATTTGGATTGTGAGAAAGGATTCCTGCGGAATCCTTTCTCACACAAAGCCTCTCAATCTCACGACTGATTTAGGACTGCGATAGTCAGTCGTGGTGTTGATAGAACAATCAAAATTTAGCATTTTGAGAAGAATCTCAGCATTTAGTATTGATGTGAGTATACATCCAATTGTTTATTCAACTCGTACCAAGGCCGTACACATCTGAGGATGAATGAGCAATGAATTCATACGCCAACCTCAATAACACTCTGCGCAATCTTCTACAGCAGAATAGCAGCCCAATTCGTGATTTAGTTAAGCAATTAGAATCAGGCTTAGGACTTGAGCTTGATGACGTTATTCGTAAGGTATTGATTAATCTTGGAAAGATTCCTGATCCAACAACTGCTCAATTTGTGGGGCTCACGAAAGACAACAGTCTTGCATTCTTGAATGACAATAAGCTTTCAAATGCTACTACTGTAGATGTGACTGGATTGCAATATGGTGAAACTCTCCTGGGAATTGATTTCCGTCCCAATACTGGACAATTATTTGGTCTGGGTAGCAGCGATCGCCTCTATACGATTGATGTCATGACTGGAAAGGCTACTCAGGTAGGTAGTGGCACCTTTGCTATTCCGCTCAATGGCACTAAGTTTGGCGTTGACTTTAACCCAATCGTCGATCGCATCCGTGTTGTAAGTGATGCTGGTCAAAACCTGCGCCTTAACCCGGACACTGGCGCAGTGGTAGATGGCAACCTGATGATGGATGGAATTCAACCCGATGGCAATTTGAATGGTGCAACCCGTTCAATTGTGGCAACCGCATACACCAATAATTTCACAGGTACCACCACTACCACTCAATACAGCATTGATGCTGATAAAGATCAACTATTCATCCAGGCTCCACCCAACAATGGAACCCAAACACTGGTTGGCTCCCTTGGAGTTGATTTCAGGGCAAGAGCAGGATTCGATATTGCCTTCAGGAATGGAACCAACGTGGCATTTGCCACCTCTAATTCATCGTTCTATTCGGTTGACCTGAATTCGGGTTCAGCCAGTCTTCTGGGCACCATTCGAGATGGAGTGAAACCCGTCAACCTGATTGGTTTCGCCGCCGCCGCGTAGAGGAGGGATGGAGGGATGGATGGAGTAAAGAAACCTCAGAGGGTGTTCTAGAAATGGGGCTCTGGCTCCTCGAAACCCTGATTCCCTCGCCCCCCTTTCCAGGATTGCCACAAAAAATTTGACAAACCCCTCACCCGATCACCCTATTCCCCGATCACTCCCTCACATCTCTTCCTCACTTTCACTAATAACTACACAACTCCCCTACGACCCTGTGATCATGATGGGTAAACCGATGTGTTTCTGGGGGGCTTTGGCATCTTCTATCGTGACGGCGACTTTAGTAACGAACTCTTTGGAACGAAATGTTTTCGGTACAGTGATTTATGGGGAGACGGAACAGCGCAAGAGAGGAGACGACCATGCAGTGAGCGACCGGCAGATGTCTACTAACATATTGCTTCGCTCCTCTCATGCAGCTCGCTAAGAGCCAGAGAAATGGTAATTAGGAAAAGAGACTGGGCTAGGGATTGAGGACGACCATCCAACGTCAGACAGCCGGATGTCTACTAACATATTGCCTCGCCTCAACCCTGACCGGCTTCCTTTAACGAATTCTCAGGGATTGCGTGGTTTTCACACCTTCCATAATCTCTTCGCTCAGAAGCAGGCAGCCCAGTTCCTGACAACAAACTATCCCCAACTTAGCTGATGGAAAGAACCTTTGTCGCCTACATCGGCATCGACTGGTCAGATCGTAAACACGACATCTGTCTGTATGACCCCGAGAGAGCGCACAGCGAGAATACAGCGTGATCGGCACTCAACCGCAAGAGATTGCCAATTGGGTTGCGACCTTGCAACAGCGATACGGCAATGACCCAATCGCCATCTGTCTGGAGCAAAAGCGAGGACCCCCTGATTTACGCACTGTGCCAGTACGAAAACCTAGTGCTGTTTCCCATCAATCCGCGCACAGTCTCCAACTATCGGCGAGCCTTTCAGCCCTCACGCGCAAAATCAGACCCCGTGGATGCTCAAATTCTAATTGAGCTGCTGCTCAAGCATCCTGACAAGATTCCTCCGTGGCAACCCGCATCTTGTGAACTGCGAGCCTTGCGGCAGTGGAGTGAATCTCGCCGCATGCTGGTGGGCGAGAAGGTGCGGTTGACCAATCGTATGACCGCTGCGCTGAAGAACTTCTACCCCCAAGTGCTGGATTGGTTTGAGGATAAAGATACTCAAGTGTTTTGCGACTTTATGACTCAATACCCTGATCTCCACTGCGCCCAAGCTGCCTCGGCTGAGGAATTGACTCAGTTCTTCCAGTCTCATCGAGTCATTCGCCATAGCGCCATTGAACGGCGCATTCACCAGATTCAAACCGCTGGTACCCCGCTGACAGAAGACCCAGGCATCGTCAAACCGATGCAATGGCTGGTGCAAACGCTGGTGATTCAACTCAAGGCACTCTTGCATCGACTCGATGAGTTGAATCAAACGATTGAGTAGTTGTTTCAGTCTTTGCCAGATGCGGCGTTTTCGAGGCTTTACCAGGAGCAGGCCCCCATTTAGCCCCTCGATTGCTGGTTGCCTTTGGTGATGACCGCAGTCGCTTCGGCAACGCCCAGGCGTTTATGAGCTATATCGGCATTGCACCGGTCAAAGAAGAGAGTGGCAAGAAACGCTGGACGCACTGGCGCTGGAGTTGTCAAAGTTTCTGCGGCAGTCCTTTGTGGAGTGGGCTGACCAGTCGCGGCGACACTCATCGTGGGCCAATGCGTTCTATCAGCAGCAGCGGCGATCGGGCAAAAGTCATCCCAAAGCGATTCGCGCTCTGGCGTATAAGTGGGGACGAATTCTCTGGCGCTGCTGGCAAGACCGAGTGCCCTATGACGAAGACCGCTATCTGGCAGCGCTCCAGCGGAAGAGGTCGCCGTTAGCGGCGATGCTAGTCCCAAAGCCCAGTTGAAATGACTACTACAGCAGGTGAGTGCGGCAATTCTACGGCTTAAGTCACGCTAAAAGACACACGACAGTTCAACGAATGGAACGTATTTAGGAATGAAATATTGAATGCAATTTAGCCAGCTTTAGGATGGCTTATGGTCTGCTGCGTTTTGAGTCTGTGCATCAATTTACTCGGTATCTTTTCACAGTTGACTGTTGACTCCGTCTCCCTCAGGGCCTATGTTTGGGAGAAATTGCCGCGATCGTCTACTTGAAAAACTTCAGTTAAAATTGCCTTTTTCTCGTCTTTTGTAAATGGCGCATTAGGTTCCAAAACGGTCCACAGGGCATAAACTTTGCCAGGTGGTAAAGGAGGTAGATTTTTCACTTCCAACGTTGCTTCTAAATTGTTGGGATTAACGACTACGACAGCGGATGCATTACTTTCAGTCTTGGTTGCAGCCAGGGCATAGGTGAGAACGGCGTATTTTTTGTGTTTCAACCTGTGCGCTTTTTAGCTCCTGTCCGAGATGATAGTTGTTAATTCCCAGGGCAATGATGACGGCAGCGGCGGCAACTTCCATTAAGCTGCGCCACGGCATCCTTGTTCGAACCCGGGGATTGAAAGCCGCGGGGGGCTCTGGGGTTGCTGAAATAACCTGATCGAGTACGGCTGAACGCAGATGGGCAGGGGGTGGTACTTCAGGTGGGGCGTAGGACATTTCCAGCGCGTCTTGCATCCGGGCAACTTCTTCGGCTATTGCTAGATCTTCTGCTAGAAGACGCTCAAATTCTGCTGCCTCCTCAGGGCTAAGGTCACCCAGGACATACCCCGCAATTAGTAGCTGTAACTCTTCCGAAGGCATTGACGTTGCCATAGCCGTAACTACTTAGTGAAACGTGTGAGAGATTGGCGCAGTTTAAGTAGACCTCTACGGGCTCTCGCCTTAACCATACCCAAAGGAATTTTTAGCCGTTCAGCAATTTCTGACTGGCTAAGACCATCGTAATAAGCCATTTTGAGAACTTGCTGCTGATCATTTGACAATTGTGCCAGCGCAGTCTTAACCTCCTGGGACTGTTCATGCTGAAATACGTGTTCGAGTGGTGCATTGGATGCAGTTTCCAACTGACCTGTAGGTCTCCATCGATTTAATAACTCACGGGCACTGGTCCGCGATCGCAATCGGTCAATGGCTCGCGATCGTGTCAAAATCGTCAGGTACGTTCTGAGCGTTCCCCGTTTGGGATCATAGGAACACCTCCGCGCAAGGGTCAGGAAAATATCCTGAGTTAAATCCTCAGCCTCTTGAGAATTTTTCAGGGCATTGAGAGCCAGTCCGTAGACTAGTCCAGCGTGGCGATCATAAATGACACCCAGCGCAGCATTCTGACCATTCCTCAATGCCAGAAACAATTCTGCATCAGTTTGGCTGGACAGAGGGGTGTCTGAACTGCCTGATCTCTCAGAATGCATCATGCATACCTTGGGGAGGGTGCTTACGGAAGATTCCTGGATTTAGAGTAGACCCATCCTTGAGATGAAAATACAGACATCTCCATTGGTTGGAGAGGCCGCATTTCGCAGCCGAAACGGAAAGGTGCCCACGTTCAGGTGAATTGAACATTAAGGACGTTCCAGGAACGTCTCTATCACGAAATTAGTTACAGATCTAACAGATCTAGTAGATCAAAACAAAAGTTTTGAAGGGGGTGGAGGAGGTGCCCCCCTTCTGGGGGCGAAGCCCCCACTCCCCCATGTTGCAAAATTTAGTGTTTGTAGCACTGGTGGTCTGTCAAAGTTAATTTGACAGGTGGTTCAAGCTGAATGGTTTGATTTGAGTTAAATTTTAAGGGTCTTGAACCTACAAAATTTTCCTGATGGAACACTGGCACAGGATCTCCAGCTTAGATTTGCCGAAATACACCCCGTAATTCTCCTGCACGATTTTTCTTGGTGTGAATATCAACGTACAGTTTGCCATCGGCCAGTGCCTGAAGTTGCTCGCTTGTCAGGGTGTACTCTCCCATAAATCGACCGCCTATCCCCGTTTTATTCACAACCACAGTCAGAGCATATTGAAAGGGGCCATTTTCGGTTGGTGCACCCCGGTGAATATGAACTGCGGAAGTAATGTTCGGGTTGGGAGGATTCAGCGGATCAGTGGTGTAATCTCGCAAAGCGCTGGTCAGACTACCAAAGTCTCCCCGTACAACCAGGCGATCGCCCATCAGCACGGCTCCCGCAACTCCTGTCGCAGAGGTCGATGGTGGGTTGGGAACAATATTGTTCTTAGTCAGAATAGTAACATAGCGCTGCATTGAGCTGTCCGACATGCTTTGAGCCATTAGTACCGATTCTGCTTCTTGTAAATCTGCCATTAAATGCTGATTAATCGGTTGTTGCATCTGTCCAATCTCTAAGGATCGGGATGGGAAAAGCTCTATACTCTCAGGTTGGGCAGGTACACTCCAGGCAACGTTGCTCAGGGGCAGATTGGAAACACCTACAATTAACATACAGGTAATAGCCCCCAGTAAAAAATTGAAAAGAGTCCGCTTTGTTGTGTTCATAGAAGGATTAACCGCTCAAGGTAGGATTCAGCGATTAATATGAGGATTTTGATGATTTGGATGCATGGGTACTAAAAACCTTCGTTATACCGATTGAAACAATTTTGACGGTAGATGCCTTAGAAGAAGCCAGGAGTCGGAAGCCAGGAGCCAGAAGTAGGATTTATTCTGACTCCTGGCTTCGGCTTTTCAAAGCCCTGTCTGGCGCATTTGAAGCGCAAACTGCTATTACATTCATTGCTGACTGAGTTGTGCTTCTAACTGGGTAATTCGTTCGTGCAGTGGTGCAAGCATGGCTTCTACTTCTGCCTCCGAATAACGGATGGGAATATGCTGAGGACAGTTCTGGCTCCAGGCATCAATTTGAAACAGAATGACTCGCTCAATCTCTGCCTCGTAGCCAGGAACCTTTAATTGCTCAATCAAATTTGGATCATCTTCTACGATCCAAGCCCGTCCCCAAACTTTGATGCGTTTCCGATGACGATAATCCATCAAAAATATGAACGCTTTGTCATTGTCTTCAAGATTGCCAATCGTAATGTACTGGACATTTCCTTTGAAATCTGCAAAGCCGAAAGTTTTCTGATCCAGAACCCTTAAAAACCCCGGTTGACCACCTCTGAACTGGATATAGGGATAGCCATTCGAGCCAACGGTACCTAAATAAAATCCATCCTGTTGAGCAACGAATTCTGCCAGTTCCGGAGTGACTGTATCGTTCGGAGGACCATTCTTTTCATACCGCTCATAAATTTCCCGTGAGCCTCGTTTTTCTTGGGCTGCCTTCACTGTGGGAGTAAAGGCAATTCTGGCAAATTCTCTCGGCATTGCATTCTCCTGTTAAGACTGGTTTGAATCTGGTAGGTAGGTAGTCATAATTACTTCGTAAGGGGGAGTAGGGGCTGCGCCCCCAGGCAAGGGGCTTCACCCCCTCCACCCTTGAAATTACCCTTAGAAATTACCTTGAATTTAATTACCTAGTGGTCTGTCAAGACTATTTTGAGGGTTTTCAACCCCTCGAAACACCCTGGAAATGGATTTTAGGCGTTGCTGAAACTGTAATGATTTAAGCTGGCAAAGGAACTGTCCAATCCTTCAAGGAGTGAAGCAGCAAACGAAGGGAACATTTCAGCATTGCGACAGACTTAGAGTAGCACAAGGTCTTGCGGTGCAACCGTGCCAAGTAGTGCCGCAGACGAGTGTTCTCCCCCTCCACGCGAGTCATGTAGGTTTTGCTCACAATCTGGTCGCCCTCTTCGATGAACATCGGGTAGACTTTCCATCCATCGGTGATATAGAAGAAGCATTGCCAGCATTTGACCATTGACCACAGCCACTTGAATGTTTCCGCACTGCGGTCACCAATCACCCACGCCAAGATTCCGGCTCTCTTATGATTAACCGCTGTCCAAATCCATAGCTTGTTGCGCGTATTGCCTATAAAGGTTTGCAGTTCGTCCAAATCAGTGTTCTCTGGAATCTCCTCTACTTCTGGCGCATCCCGCAATTGGTGTCCTGCCGCCCGAATCCAACGCAGAATCGTCGTGTGATGGATTTCGGTGACCCGTTCGATGCCTCGCAGTCCCATGCCGTTGAGGTACATCTTGATGCACAATTGCTTCACCTCATTCGAATAGCGCCAAGGATAGTAAGTTGCAAGAAATTGCCGACCACACTGCTTGCACTTGTAGCATTGTCTGCCTCGACGATGCCCGTTCTTTGCCGTTTCAGTTGAATTACATTGAGGACATTTCATCCTTCTATAATGCCAAATTGTGCATTACCCTTGCAGCAACGCCGGATTTTATAGATTTGAGATACCCTTCAAATCTATCCTGACGGACTACTAGCTACTTATACCAGCCAACTGGTTATTGCTAGCCGACCGCAGCAGCGGTTTCGATGCCGGGCATTCCAGTAAAACTCGGAAGTTGCTTAATCCGCTCAATCCAGGCAAGAATGTTTGGGTAGCTGTCCAGAGAGATTTCGCCATCGGGTGCAAGGGCAATGTAGGGAAAGGTGGCAATATCGGCGATCGTGGAACGTCCGCATTCCAGCCATTCTCGATCTGCCAGATGGTTATTGATCTGGGTCAAAATAAATTCAGACCTCTGGATTGCCCGTTCTAAATTAATGTTGGTCGCTTTAAACAAGTGGTATAACCGGGCAGATTCCGGTCCCTGACGGATTTCACCTGCGGTTATAGAGAGCCAGCGGACGACTCGACTCAGGGGTTCTGCTGCGATCGGTAGCCACTCCTCTCCTCCGTACTGACGAGCGAGGTAAACCAGAATTGCCTGGGCATCTGCTATGGCAGTATCTTCATCTACCAGGACTGGAACCTGTCCAAAAGGGTTGAGTGCCAGAAATTCTGGTTTTTTGTGAGCTCCTGCCAGCAGGTCAACCTTCATCCACTCATAGTCCAGTTCCAGTAGGGATAGCAATAATCTGGCTTTGTAGCTGTTACCCGATAGTTCGTGACCGTAGAGGCGAATCATTACTTAATGCTCCAGGTAAGGGTTGAAATTTGTAAACAGGTGTAGAAAAGCAATCGATTAGCGAACTTCGGTTAATGCCATGTCTTTCGCAAACTCAATGTCATTTCGATAAACCGCATAGGCCTGGTCATATTCCATTGTGTGGGCGACTTCAGAAATGAAGGTTTCGTCGTATCCTGCACGGCGGAGTAGATGAAACCCCATTTCCATACCGGATGCAATCCCCCCTGCTGTAATCATGCGTCCAGCGTCCACAACCCGGGCACGGCTGATCCGGCAGGCCGGTGCAATCTCTGCCAGCCGGTCAATGGGCACTTTGCCCATCGCAGAAGCTTCCAGGCGATCAGGCTCTTTGCGGTTGGTTGCAGGCAGTCCATCCAGCAGACCCATCTTGCCGTAAATCCAGGAACCTGTACAAACGCTAGTCAGCAAGCAGGATTCTGGCAATTGGCGAATGAAGGCATGAAGGTTACGATTGTGCAGTTCTTGCCGGGTACCAAAACCACCGGGAATCAGAAAAGCATCCATTGTTGCCTGGTCAGCAAATCCGTAGTTTGGCAGTACAGTGAACCCTGCCTGCGCCTGCACCGGACGCAAGGTTTCCGCCACAAAAAACACATCTAACTCAGGATCGAATCGACGAGCAACGGAAAACACCCCGTAAGGTGCGGCAAAATCAACAATCTCAGCATCTTTGAAAAGATAAATTCCCAGACGAAATCCAGCAATCGTTGAGGGCATGAATCAGAGCTCCTTGACTTGTACCGAATGTTCGGTCTAGAATTAAATGTACCGAACGTTTGGTATAGTGTCAATCATGAAATGATGACCTTTTGCTGGTAGATGTCGAAAGAGGAAATTGTGGTTCAACTGGTGGAGGTGTTTCGGCGGCATGGCTATGAGGGGGCCAGCCTGTCACACATCTCAAAGTTAACCGGGTTAGGAAAAGCGAGTTTATATCACCACTTCCCTGGCGGAAAGGAGGAAATGGCGAAGGCTGCACTTGATCACATCGATCGCTGGTTAGAAACCACAGTTTTGAAATCCCTCTCCAGTCAGGCAAAGCCTGTTGAGAAGTTGCAGCAAATGTGTGATCAGATACAAGAGTTTTTTGATGAAGGGCGGAAGTCCTGTCTCTGGGCGGTTCTTGTCTTAGGAGAGTCCAGTGATGACCTTTTTCATAACCGAATTAAGCAAGCCCTCTCTCGCTGGATCGCGGCGATCGCCGCAGTTCTCCAGGAAATGGGACTGGATAAGGAAGAAGCCCGCGATCGTGCAGAAGAAACCATTTTGAGAATTCAAGGTGCATTAGTTATGGCGCGAGGGTTGGACAGCATAACACCATTTCAGCGAACCATGAAAGCGATAAAAAGCGAGCTGCTGGAAATTGGAGAGAGGAGTAGTTAGTTGTTAGTTCTTGGTTGTTAGCGGTTAGTAGGTGAGGGGTAGATGAGTAGATGGGTGGATGGGTGGATGAGCGATAGGGTAATGGGGTGATAGGGTAGTTGTTCTTTACTCCCTCACTCCCCCTTCTTTCCTCTTTCTTCTTTCTTCTGTCTTCTGTCTTCTGTCTATCCCTAACCCCTACTCCCTAATACCTGACCCCTGTCGCTTCATTTATTAATTAACAAAACAGGAGGGCGTAGCCATGACAACGACTTCATCGATTCCTGGTTACACTTACGGTACGGAGACGGTTGCCCATTCACCAATTTCAATGGAAGAGTTTGAACTTCTTAAACAGACGGTGCTGTTTACTGAAGAGGATGAAAAAGCACTGCACATGGCTGGAGAGGTTTTACAAGATCAGCTTGAGGAGATTTTAGATTTGTGGTATTCCTTTGTCGGTTCCCATCCTCATTTAGTTCAATACTTCAGCACGCCTGATAAACAACAGATTGAGGAATATCTGGCAGCGGTTCGTCAACGTTTTCGCCAGTGGATTTTAGACACCTGTAACCGTCCCTATGATCAGACATGGCTCGATTATCAGCAGGAAATTGGTCTGCGGCACACCTATGCGAAGAAAAACCAAACCGATCGCGTTTCATCCATTCCTCACATTGGGATGCGTTACATGATTGCCTTTATTTATCCCATCACGGCAACTATCAAATCCTTTTTAGCCAGGAAAGGGCACAGTGCTGAGGAAGTTGAGAAGATGCACCAGGCGTGGTTTAAGGCAGTTGTTTTGCAAGATACGCTCTGGTGCTATCCCTATGCGAAGGAGGGATATTTCTGAAGCTAAATTGATGAAGGTTCTTCAGCGATCGCCCGCAACAACTTTCTGATTTTTCCTTTCTGCTGTTTATCCAGGGATTCAGGAAAGCTCAATTCCATCACCACCCGACTGAAAAAAAGATTGTCTTTTGAAACCAGGGCTGGACTGGCAATGACACTGACGGTCTGCACCTGAGCCAGAAGACTTTGGGGAGTGAAATCTTTTTCTCCGGTAAACAGTAGACCGATTAAGGGTTTGGTCTGCTGCAATTCGTCCAGCCTTAAATCCGGGTGATTCTCTAATTCCAGGCGGAGGTCGCGGCTACCCAGTTCAGTGACAGTCGCCTGGAAAAACAGGTTCTCCCAACCTTCCCAGTGGAGTTGGGCGGGCGATCGCACCTGTTTACGGACCTTGACTCCGACTTCCGGTTGAAATTCCTTGAAGACTCGAACAAGACTCGTCACAATAAATTGGAAAGACTGAAGTGGATTATCTTTTTCTGAACGTTTTTGGGAATACCATTCCTTCACATCCGAGTAAAGCACCACAATCAGGTCATCCATTTGAGTGCGGCTAGGATTGATAAATTGCACCGACAATAATGTTTGCAATTGGTTTGTTGCCACGCCACGTAAAATTCGTGCATCCACTAATGCTCGGGCACCAAAATCGCCCACCAGTTCAACCCGCACCTCATCGGGAATATTAGGCCAGACATCCAGTAAAATCTGAGCACCCGTTTCGCTGACATTCCGGGTTATCCCCGTCCAGCTCTGATTTTCGCTATGAATGATAGCCGTAATCTGGCGTGGCAGGCGATGGGATTGACGTAACTGGGGTTGCTCAAATGCAACCAGGCAGGCTGCAACAACCAGAAACAGATTAAACATGCACCAGAGCGCATTAATCAAAACAGCCTGAGTATCCTGCGGACTGAGCAATAACCAGAACGGAACCACCAGCAGCGAAGCAGCCGACAAAACCCCCAGAATGAGAAGATAGCGAACACTGTCCAGATCAAAACTACGTTTAGTAATACTCAAGCCCTTGTCCGTTACATTGAATTTACCTAGTTTTGGATTAATTAACGCTAACAGAGTCACAATTCCAGCCTGAAATGATAATGCAAACTCATAAATCTCGTTCCAGAATGAGAATCGGACATGTTTATAGGGAATATGATTCGTTTGCATCGATAATGCAATATGGGGTAGAGCATAAAACAAAGTTTCCAGTCCTAATCCCTTAACTGAGTTGATCCCTAACAGCAAAAACAGCATGGGAGCCATCAGGTACATCAATCGAGGAAAACCAAAAAAGAAATGGGAAGTAGCACTGAAGTAGCAAAGCCTTTGTGATAATCGTAAATTAAGTTTGCGATTAAATAGGGGATTTTCCAATCGCAGGATTTGAGCCATTCCCCTGGCCCAGCGAACCTGCTGCCCAACATAGGAAGAAAATTTTTCGGGGGCTAATCCGGCAACCATAATCTTGTCATAGTAAATGGTTTCGTAGCCGAGGGAATGGAGCCGCAGAGAGGTATGGCAATCTTCTGTAACCGTTTCAGTTGCAATTCCTCCAATCCCCAGTACATAGTCGCGTCGAATGATCGCTGCGGAACCACAAAAAAACGCAGCATTCCAAAAATCATTTCCTTTTTGAAGCACCTTATAAAACAATTCATTCCCAACGGGTATCCGTCCCGAAGTCAGCAAGTTGCGCTCAAAAGGGTCGGGGTTATAGAACCAGTGGGGAGTTTGCACTAGGGCAACCTGCGAATTCAGAAAGAACCCAACCGTATCCTGCAAAAAGCGGCGGGCCGGAATGTGATCACAGTCAAGAATGAGTACCAGATCCCCGTAGGTTTGCTTGAGCGCATTGTTAATATTTCCAGCCTTCGCGTGGTCATTATTGTCGCGGGTTATTAGGATGCAGCCTAACTCTTCACACATTTGCCGCAGAGCTTCCCGCCGCTCCCGATACTTCTCAGCCCGACCATCATCCAAAATGTAAACCTGCTTTTTGTCCGCCGGGTAATCAATGGCTAAAGCTCCCAGAGCCGTTTTACGGACAATTTCTACTTCTTCGTTATAAGTAGGAATATAGACATCCACAGAAAACCATTGCTCTTTGGGAATAGTAGAAAGATCAGTTGGCTTCCGTTCCTTAATTTTGAGGGTTTGAAAGTAGGAAAGCCCTAATGTCAGAATAGCGTACAGTTCTGCCGTATAAAGTAACAAACAAAAGATGGAGTCAAGCCAGGAATCAAAGTTAAGGGTGTAGAAGGTGCGGTAATAGAGATAACGAATGGTTGCGATCAGACTCAGCATCATCAGAAGCAGATGCAAGTATTCGCTGGTGCGACTGTTGTTCTGTCGTTCCTCGGTGCGGACTAAAACCAGTCCGATCGCGATCAATATTCCTGCCAACATTCCCTGTTGCCAGATCGCAAGGCGTGTAGTCACTAGGGGAATAAACAACCACATCAGTGCCCCCATCAGAATTACCAGATGACGACGTCCCAAGCCCCCTCAGCAGAATATCAAACTGGGATGGCAGCTCATTTACAAGCCAGCTTGAGAGGCGATCGTAGTTTAAGTAAAGTCCGTTCATTGGAAGGTTGCTAGTTGTTAGTTGTTAGAGGAAGTGAGGGGCGAGGGGATAGGGGAATGGGGGGATAGGGTGAGGTTTCTTGACTCCATCACTCCCCCACTCATCCAACCGTTTAGTAACGCGGAAATCGTTTCAAATAGGTTTGAAAGACGCCATAAAGGATGAGAGCCGCCACAATTGTGGCCGGAGCAAGAATAAACCAGCTTTGACTCAATGTTCTAAAAAACTGATCAGAGGGGCTGAGTTCAGAGACTTGCTGTTTTTTGCCGGGCGCGTTGTAGAAATTCCAGATTGTATGCCTGCGGATCGTAAGGAAGTGGTTCCTTGCTGTTGGTGCTGATGAGCACGGTGTCTTCGCGCAGTTGGAAAAACAGGTCATCCCGGCTAAACAGATCACGAACTTTGTCTAAACCTTGCTCTGTCTGACCACTTAGGGCAAGCACAACCCGCTTTGGATTCCAGGGAGAAATCATCTGTTTAATGACTCCTTGTTCGTCTGGTAGGGTTTGGAGTTTGCTCTGGTCACGCTGGCGGGAGAACAGGTCTTGCAGGGAAAAGTCTTCTGCTTTGAAGACTTCTGGCAGGGGAAAGGTTGGCTGGGTGCCAATTGCAATCCAGTGGCGTTCTTCTTTCTGGGGCTCAGGCACCTGGTTGATCCGATAAACATCCAGCTTGACAGAATCGGCACGGCTAATGCGTCCTAATCGTTCAGCCAATTCCAGCAGTAATAGCAAATCGGATTGAGTGGGTTGATTGGGAAGGGCGATCGCCGTCCTGGAAAGATCCTGCGGTGCCGCAAAGGGGAATCCAAACTGAAGTAGCTTTAAATCCGGTACCTGCGCTTGACTGCTCCGCTTCAGTTCAAATTGTGAGTCGGCATGGACAGTACCCCAAAGTTGCTGATCCGTTGCCCGGTTGCACGATCGCCGTTCGCGCGGGTCTAATTGAAATCGGACCTGCAATTTAGAGTTCGGCTTGATTCGGTCTTCTGGCAAAGTCACTTTCAATGTTTCTCGAACACCGCCATTTTCAGAATCGAGCCGCCGACCCGCTAGGGGAAAGCCATCGAGCTGAACTTCCAGTAAGGAGTTGAGCGGGTTGACCTGGGGACTGTAGCTGTAGCGGAGATAAACCACATTACCAGGATTGAACTGGTCATCCGGTAGTGCTCTGAAGTCATATTCAATCACTGGAGCATCAGCACCGCGTACAGTAACATCATCAATCGGTTGATTGTTGAACCCTTTCAGGTCTTTGAGTTGAAAGCTATTGGCAGACGGCAAATACCCAGGCCAATCCCGTGGGTCGGGGGCAGGCACCTCATCCACCTGTTTAACGATGATGACCCGCCCGGTGCCCAGTTGGCGATCGCGAGCCTGCACCAAAAACTGCACCGCCTTTTTCACTCCCTCCAGACTGTTACCTGTTGCTACCAGAACAGGATGGTTGCCATCGGGAGAGGCGGCCATCATTAGAATTCCTGCATCCGAGGGTAATGACTTTTGCTTCTCATCCCGAAACTGCCCATGCTTCAGCGGCAGAGGTAAATTCAAAGACGCTAAAGCTGGTTGGGTTTTGGGCGTACCAACAATAATCAGGCGTTCGTTGGGCTTCAATTCATCAGGCGACCTAAGCAGGCGCGTGTCTAGTCCCCGGAATTGGGCAAACCGACCAATGGAAGTTTGCAGACGCGTAGTTGCTGTCAGCCAGGACTCTTCAACCTGTTCTGGTAATAGATAAGCAATCAGATTAGGTTCTAAGCTTAAATTATCGTAAATAGGATAGGGATAGCGGTTAAAGTTGAGGGCGATCGGTTGAGGCTGAAAGTTAAACACCAGCTTGGAATCGGGCAACACCTCTGTCCACAGTGAAGGGTCAAAGGGATCTTGAGTGCAGGTGGGCGAATTGTTTTGCAACGCCGCAATTACTACCTCGTTGTAGTCCTGAATCAGTCGCGGTGGGATGTCAAAGATGGCACTTCCTAATTCCCCCTGTTTGCGGTTCAATGGCACACTGCCCACACTGGTACCATTGATCAGCACCGTTAGATTGGAGCGGGTGGCATAAAGGGCTGCCGAGTGACGAAATCGGAGGGAAACCTTGACAGATTTGGGGTTCCAATCACGCGGGCGGGTAAAGCGTAACCGGGCCTCGTCGTAAATGCCATTCAGGCGTAACCGATTTCCTACTACCGGGCTACGGTTGAATTCCAGTACATACTGACCCGATGCCAGCGGTTTTACTGTGGCGTCGGGTGGGGCAGGCAGGGGAGCCGTTGATGGGGCCTGGGGTTCCAGGGGAGGCGTCGTCGAAGACTTGGGAGGAGGCACTTCGGATGGTTCAGCCGATTCACTTTGAGCCTTAACAAAAGGGGACGTCCAGCTCAAGGCGATACCCGTGCCAATGAGGGACAGCAGAGCCAGGTAAATTGCGAATGGGGGACGTTTCATAGGCTAGGAGTGGTTGTTAGCAGAGATTTGAAGGAGGCGGGGGGGAGCAGGGCAAACCAGGCGAGATTCTGGGTATAGTAGGCGGAGTCGTTGTCCCAGAAGCCGTTGCGGTATTGGGGATGGAGTTTCTGTTGATAGAGCTGCTCTGCCAGTTTGGGGTCAATCAACCGAAAGGCGGTGTAGAGCATGGCATATTGGGAGGTCGCTTCGTAGGTGACAGTAGGCCGACCCTGGAGCGTGATCCGTGCAGGAATTTTCTGTTGTGTGCGCCAGAGCTGTTGCAGATGGCGGGTATTTTGCTGGAGATACTGTTTGGCGCGTGGTTCCTGAAACCAGATGGCATCCAGTGCTATTCGCCACCACACCCGGTAAGCGTCAAAGCTATATACACTTTTCAATGAATGGTCGTCTGGCAATGGTTGGAATTGTCCCGTATTGGGATTGAGCACAATCCAATCGCTGGGTAAACCAACCTCTGAAACAGCAGATGAATTTTCCAGGGCACGGTAGCTAGTGTTGACCAGTTCCAGCCAGTTGTGGTTGGGGTCTACCTCTGCGAACAGGCGGAAGGCGTAGGGCGCAAAGTAGGAAGGATTGAGGATAAGCGTATCAGGCTGATTCCAGAAGGCATCTTTTGGACCTGGCATGAGATAGGGACTGCCATCGGGTAGTACAGCGATCGCCTGATTCCACAAATCATTCAGCTTGACACGGGCTTTATCCAGATATGCGGGGTTGTTCCAGCGACGAGAGGCCAGGATCAGGGCGGTAATGGCATCAATATCCGCATCACTGGCAAAGTTGCGGTCCTGAATTCCCCAACTGATTAAGCTGGTACGTCCCCATTTCCAGGCCCAGAGGTGATCAATGACCTTACCAGCAGAATCTTTACGGGCAAGGTTATTTTCTGCCCAGTTAAGGGTGCAGGCAAAAGTTTCTGGATCATTGATCAGTACAGCCCGCAGCATCGCGTAAGCCTGCCCCTCAGAGGTCGTGCGATCGTCCGCTTCTCGGTCTATCACTCGTCCATCGTGTTGGATAAACCGCTGGTGGTAAGCAATCCAACTTTGCTGGAGTAACTGTGCATGGGGAGTGAACGGAGGTAGAGACAGACGAGCTGAAGTTTTCTCAGAGTTTGAGCATGGATTTGAACAATGGGAAGTTTGTCCCATTGAAGGGACAAAGAAACAGGTCGCGAAACTCAATAATGAACTGAAAATTCCAATCAAAAGAATGTGGGGAGAAACCAATCTTCGCACTGAGCGAATGGAAAAAAAATGCAGCAGCATGAAGGATTCGGGGACTTTAGATTCGCGATGTTCTAACGGGTGCTAGGGGTAGATGTCAGGAGTTAGGAATATAGCGGTAGTCATTATGGTTAGGACGGGGTGCAGGGGTGGAACCCCTGGCTGGGGGCGAAGCCCCCACTCCCTCTCTAATTCCAATGTCCTAACGCACCCGCGTAGAGCTATAAACAAGCTGTGACAAAAGTTTTAGTGTCGCGGGCTGCCCTGATCTTTGTGGTGAGAGCATAAGTGGTGAGAGCATAAGACTTTCGTACTGGTAAATTGGCAGATATTTTAGCTATGGCTTCAGTAGCGGAGTTGGTGGTTTGGGAGCAAGCAATCCCAACCAGACCATGTTTTGAGTGCTGTAAGCAGAGTCATTATCCCAAAAGCCCTCTTTATACTGGCGTTTCAGCTTCATTTGATAAATTTGATTGGCGATTTCGGGGTCAGTCTGTCGCAAAGCAGCATAGAGCATGGCGTACTGAGAGGTGGTTTCAAAATCCACTAGCGGTTTGCCCTGCAGGTCGATTTGGGCAGAGATTCTTTGGTTGGCTTTCCAAAGTTGCTTTAAATAGGCAGTATGCTGCTTCAGATATTGTTTTGCCTGACGTGATTGAAACCAGGCTGCATCAAGGGCGATGCGCCACCATACACGAGCCGCATCAAAGCCATAAAGACTTTGCTGCGGGCCGTAGGTAGATACGGGTGAAATTTCACCTGTTGTAGAATCCAGCAAGATCCAGTCACTGGGCAAGCCCACTTCAGACACCTTTGCAGACTTATTCAAGATTTGATAACTGCTCTCTACCAGACTGAGCCAGTCATGCTTTGCGTCTACCTGCGCAAACAGACGAAATGCATAGGGCGCAAAGTTGGATGGATTGAGCAGTAACGTGTTTGGTTTACTCCAAAAGACTGAATCAGAAGTGGACAGAAAATAACGCCTGCCTTTAACAATCTCTGTTGAGAGTTTCCACAGGTCATCCAGTTTGGCACGGGCGATCGCCAGATAGCGCGCACAGTTCCAGCGACGAGAAGCCATAATGAGTGCGGTCGCTACATCAACCTCAGCACCGCTCACAAATTTAGGATCTAGAATTCTCCATTCTTTTTGCTCCGTTTGTCCCCACGACCAGGCCCAGAGGTGGTCAATCCGTTGGCCTTTGGCATCTTTACGGGACAGGTTATTTTCACCCCAGGTCAGTACCCGGGCGAAGGCTTCGTGGTCGTTGATCAGTACCGCCCGGAGCATGGCATAGGCCTGTCCTGCGGAGGTCGTTTGATCGCTCACTTCTCGATCAATCGTCCGCCCGTCGGTCTGAATAAATCGGTCTTGAAAAGCCAACCAGCTTTGCTGCAATACTGCATTAGCCTGGGGCAACTTCAAATCTGCGACCTCCTGAGCAGATGAGGGGGATTGCCCAGGGCAGTAGTCAGGGATTTGTCCACCGGGTTGATTGACGAAAAGAGTCATTTTGGGCAATTGCAGGGAGTAACAACCTGTCAGATTCAACAGGAGCAAGACTCCAAACAATTGTTGAGCTTGAATAGATTTTCCCATTAGTAACGCTCCCATGAGGGCTGGAACCCGCGTCTTCTAAGGTGGTCAACCTGTACGCGCTCAAGGCGATCGCTGAGGATGGAATCAGATGTGCCTTGAGTTTTCTGGATCTGTTCGGCCTGTTTCAGTTGTTGGATGGCAATCTGGGGGTGATCCTGGGCGAGGCTGAGTTCGGCCAGAATGCGGCGGATATCCCAATCGTTGGGGCGGAGGGTGGCTATGCGGATGTAAATGGTTTCGGCTTCGCGGTAGCGCTGCTGCTGAAACCGCACCCCACCCAATGCCAGCAGGGCATCCAGGTTGTCCGGTTGACGTTGCAGAATGGTTTGATAGGCATCCGCTGCTTCATCGAAGTGCCCCAACGTTTGGGCGAGTTCGCCTTTAACAAAATAGGCGGTGAGGTTGTTAGGATTGCGCTGCAAAAGCTGGTTGATCTGCGATCGCGCCTGCTCAGGATCACGCATTGCCAGTACCTGAATGAACCGACGCTGGACGGCTAGGTGATCGGGATTCATCTTCAATAACCGACTGTAAAGAGCTTCTTGCTCAGGAGCAGGAGGCAATGCCCCAACTAGGCTAAACAATTCAGGTGGCGTTTCACCCGCTGAATTCGCTAACCATTGATTTAATACGGCTTCTGCCTCTGTTACTGATAGACGTTTGGCCTCATAGGCGATTGCCGTTCTGCCCAACTGGGCCCAGGTTGCAGTAGGATTACGATTCAAAATCTGGTCATAAATTTGCAGCGCATCCTCCATGCGCCCCTGGGCCTGACGGACACCTGCCAAACCTCGCATTGCCCCAATCAGCAGCGTGTTTGAAGGATTGGCGGAAATCACAGATTCATACCGTTGAGCGGCCTTATCTAACTGGTTTTCCCGCCGTTCAATTTCGGCAAGCAACAGTTCCGTTGCCAGGTCTTGCGAACCGATCGCCGTTGCCCGATAGGCGGCCAGCGTTTGTTTGGCCGCATCCAATTCACCCATTTGCATCTGCATCTGCGCCATTCGGAAATTCAAAAACGGAACATCGACTCCACTTTGAACGAGTTCCTGATAGACAGAAAGCAGTTGTGGATCGGGGGAATCCAGCTTTAACAAAGCCTGGGCCAGCAATCGACGTTCCGCCTGTACTGACGGCAGGGGTTGCAAAATCACCAGGAGTTGCTGAGTTAATTCAGAGCGGGAGATGTGCCCCACCTGCTGCGCCAGAATCAGTTGCTTAATTTTCAATGGAGAATTGGTTGGCTGTTGTTGAATCGCCTGCTGATAAAGCTGCAAAGCTTCTGCCTGGAAAAGGGATGCTTCACTCATGACATCGGCAACTTCAACCACCAGCCCCGGCGATGGTTCTGGTGTTTTTGCCAGTACTTGACGGTAAAGTGCGATCGCCTCCTGATACATTTCCCTATTTCCGGTTGAGCGGGCAATGGCACTCAGCGATCGGGCCAGGGGTAACGCCGCTTCTGGCCGATTCCGTAAAGGAGCCAGAACTGCTGCCACCTGTTCTGGCTGGTTGTTGGCTTGGTAGGCTGCGGCCAGAGCCGTGCGGAGTTCAATGGTCAGAGCATCGAATGACTTTCGCTGGTTGAGTCGAGTTTCCAGGATTTGAACGGCCTCGGCTGTCTTACCCGTCTGCCGTAAAGCCTGAGCATAGGCCGTGATAGCAGAGTCGGGAATCGTTTTACCCAAATTCTGATAGCGTTGAAATAGCGCAAGTCCCTGGGAATAATCACCGCTGTAGGTATAGATTTGGGCAGCCCCCAGAATGACATCGGGTTTGGGGTTGGTTTGCAACAGCAGTTGGTAATCCGCCAGTGCTTCTGAAAACCGCCCCTGATAGCCATATAGCAGTGCCCGCTGAGCACGAACCTCGTTATCGTTGGGGGTAGCTTGCAACAATTTCGTTAGCGCTTCAATGCCCTGAGCCTGCCATTCTGGGCGGTAGCCACCGAGTAAGCCTATAGCTTTTAAGGCTGTGGGCTGATTCGGATCTTGTTGCAAAACTTGCTGATAGGTTTGCCAGGCATTGCTGTCCTGCCCGGCTCGTTGATAAGCGATCGCCAATCCCAATCTGGCCTCCAGGGAATTAGGATTGCTGCGCAAAGCTCGTTGGAATGCGGCGATCGCATCATTCACCCAGCCCCGATTGAGCAACACATACCCTTCATTAACCGCAGGGGAAGTTGTTTGGGCGGATGCCGGAGCGTTGACCCAAACGCCTCCCATCAACAGGCCGATTGCCAGGTTGAATAAGAGGAAAAAGGAAGCCGGAGAAATGAAGACCTGTAACCGGCTTCTCCCGCTTCCTTGCGGTGACCGACACGTCTGCGAAACACTTTCCCGATACGTGGAAGAGTTGTGGGATTCATACAAGCCGCTCATTCAAACAACCTCCCCAGGACGTTAAATTCGGTTTTAATACGAAACCCTATAATGGTTTCTGAAAACTGATTGCGCTCTTGAAAAGTCACGCCAACCCGCAAGAATTTGGCGAGGGGAATGTCGTAGTAGACTTCCAGCACATCGGGAATTTTGTCATCGCGATCGCGCCGCAAATCGTCATTCGACAGTTGCCGACCGTAGGCAATCCCCAGGCGATCGTTGCGCGTAAACAAATCCAGGCGAACCATCCCAAAACTGTAGGTTGTTCCACCTTCGCCTAAGCTGACGTTGTTATACCAGCCATGACGGGCAAAAAAGCCCAGCTTGAGGCTAGGAACATAATATTCAGCATTGATGCCAAAGGCATTTTCACGATCATCATCCAGTACCCCAAACCCGCCCGGACGGGGAAGGGAATAGATTTCCTCAAATCCTGTGTCCTGGTCAGAGTCGCGGGAAGTGACAAAAGTGCTACGCAGAATGAAATTGCCGGTGCGAAACCCCGCTTCGGCAGCAAACGAATCCAGGGAAAATCGTCCCAAATTGCGCCGGGACGAAAAGCCTGCTGCTTTAATTTCAACATTGTCTGTAACGCTCCAGTTCAGCAGTAGCCCTGGTCGAGAAGCCAGCCCTGCCGCACTCAAGGCTGGATTTGTTTGAAAGGCACGATTGAAAAAGTGGCTGGCTCCATCCTTTGCAAAACTGTTGCGGTCAAAATAGGAGGTTAGATCCATCAGTCCGACCACAAAGCGCAGCCCCGGCAATTGCTCAAACGGGGCGTAGGCAAAATAAAGTTCGTTGAGCCGCAATCCAGTTCCAGGAGAGTCAGAAAATGCATCTCCAGTGGTCAAATCAACCACTGCACCAAACAGCGCCGTTGGACTGACTGGATAAAGGGCATTCACCCGTCCCCGTGCAGAAGATTCATTGCCCTGGAGTACATAGACGCCCTGGAGTTGAATTGAAGGCTTACCCAAAATTTCGCTTCCCTGCCGACGAACATTTGAAAGGGGGTTGGACGGGCTTGAATTATTGGGTGAATTAGGAGATTCGGGATTTTGGGCGATCGCCCCCAAATTTAAGTTCCCGCCAGTTCCAGCTAAGTCTACCGACTGAAGGCGGGGTTGAATAACTGTTGCATCCACACCAGGCTGGGAGACAGATTGCTCCAGCACTTTCATTTGAACAGCATTCTGACTAAACTCACCCAGTTGATCACGGCTCAAAAGTGGTTGGCCTGAAAGGGTAAGATCCTGAACAACAGGTATTTCAGAAAGCGTTAACGTTTCTGTGTTCTGATGTTCCCAGGTGTTCTCCTCTTCTCGTAAGGCCGATTGAACGGGTGTTGCTAGAGCTGCATTACCGACTAACGTATTTAATACGCCAGCAGAAATGACACTCAACCAGAATAAAAAATATAAGTAAGGCGATCGCGCAATTGCGAACTGGCTTATTTGCCCAACATTCAAACCCAGTAGGCGTTCATTGCTATTCGTTTGTGCATTCATATCAATCTTTGGCAGCTACGCAACCCGATCTTCGATGGGTTGCAGGTTAGGGATGATCAGACATATAGCTATAGTCACTAAGCTTAGGAACGGGGTGCAGGAGTTCCACCCCTCCTTTAAACCCAATGTTCTAAGCAACCTGGCGACAGCCGTAGAAAAACTCAGGCAATGCTCAGAGCGGTTACTGTGGGCACCCTACGCATACCAAACTCTTAGGAGAGCCAGTTGGGCTGTTTCGAGAAAGGCTTGACAGTGCCAACTTTAAGCTAGTGCAGAATGGCAGAAATAACTGCTTAGTTGTAACGTGGATAGGTAGATGAGTGGATGAGTAAATGGGTGCTCATCCAGGCAACGGGCGGAAACCTTCTGCCATGAAGCACTAGATTCAATTCAAAGCTCTGGTGCAAGATGTTAGTCGATCGCTTCTGTCCAGACGAACAAGTTGCCAATCCCTGATCAGGTAACTGATTAACCCGAATAGACACTCCATAAAC
The DNA here is from genome assembly GCF_049200465.1 of Leptothermofonsia sp. ETS-13. NCBI lineage: Bacteria > Bacillati > Cyanobacteriota > Cyanophyceae > Leptolyngbyales > Leptolyngbyaceae > Leptothermofonsia > Leptothermofonsia sp. ETS-13. The sequence goes on along the minus strand of NZ_CP120836.1, from coordinate 5,511,217 downwards.
CCCTACCAGGTGTCTCCGGTTATTTCAGTAACCCTCTTTCCTTTCTAGTTCAAATCCATCAATTACAAATCAAGGAAAGACACAAATTGTATAAAAATAGTATGAACTTTAGAATTTACGCGACCAGATCGGGAGAAGCATTTGGTTCCCAAACCCAGATTGCGTAACCGTTTTTGATACAGGTAATTACGGCATGCTCTCCTCTTTGAGCCAAATTCGCCACAAAGTTGAATGCTTTATCCTTAGTTTTTTCCGCTTTGACAAAGCGGTAATAAAATCCATCAGCAAAAATTGCAGACAAGCTTTGTTCCAAATAGGGAACTCGAATTTGGCAGATTTGATAATGCGAGTAAACCTCCATCGGTTGAGTCTGGGTTGAACACGGCAAATCATGATGGTTCCATTCTGGATAGGTTGCAGAAAAGTTTTCGGCTGATGAGAATTCATTGGTTTCGCAACCTGGCTCTAAGTTGCCGACCAGGTCAAACTGACTATGTTGGAAATCGGTTTCTTGATCAGCCTGTAATGATTCGGCTAGATTGAGTGCCGCCGCCTGCATTTGCAGAGCCTGCATCTTTTTAGCTTGTTTTGCTTCATTCCATTTCTGCAATCGACGGATGGCTTCAACCGTGGCAATACTGGCCCCAACGCTAACAATGACTGTGAATCCGACATAACGAATCATCAGATTTCCACGAACACCCAAAGATGTCGGCTTTAATTCACGATTTCCCATAAAAAGCACTTTGGCAAGCAGCAGGTTATCTTTTTGCGCGGGAAACGACAGATTTAGCGCCGAGAAGACCACCATAAACATCAAAACTGAGGGCAGCAGAAATTTCTTCAGGGGTGAAGTATTCATAACAACGACTTTTTGGGCTAGGAAAATAGAAGCGAGATGATGGAGAAAATAGCCCGACGCGATCGCGGCTATTCTATCTGTCTGTATGGCAGTCCTAAATCAGTTGTGAGATGGAGAGGCTTTGTGAAGAGTTCCTGCGGAACTTTTTCTCACAATCTAAATAGGATCGCTATACCTGGGCAGTCTGCACCTTCAAAATTGTCTGAAGTAATGTCTGAAATACCAATACCGCTTTGGTATTAGCGTCATCTATCATCAACTCTTAAAAGAGCCAGATGGCTGAATCAGGTGCAGGAAGCGGAAACACGTTCCTCAAAATCGCTCTAACACCTGTTTTATAAAATATCACTCCTACGTAGATTCGTTGCCAGGTTCAAACTTTTTAGAACATATCCTAATACTTGAGACGCCTTCGCTTGACGAAAACTTTAATTGGCTGATCCAGTTATGTCGGGTATTGACTGAATACTGGCAATAAACCTGGTTCTTCTGGCTTTCCGATGAGGCATTGCTGAATCTGGGTATGAAATGATGCTGTATGCTCGAAACTTCATGAAGAGCCATAAACCCGCCTTGGGGACTATTGTGATGAATACCAAAATTCTGCTGGTTGCTGGATCGCTCCTGGCCGTATCAACGGCGATCGCAGTCCTTTACGAACAAAAATTCCACCAATACGAACAAAAATTCCACCAACTTCAAGGAACAGTACCAGGAACTTTGGGAGGGCGATCGCAACTAGCAATCTCGGTTGATAATATTAGAAAGCTTCTAACGACTAAAAAATGCGTGGGATGCGATCTGCGTGGAGCTGATTTGCGCGGAGCCGATCTGAGAAAAGCAAACTTAAGCAGAAGTAACCTTGCTGGAGCAAATCTAGCCAACGCACGTCTGACGAATGCCACTCTCAAAGAAACCAATCTCAAAAACGCTAACCTGGAAAAAGCTAACCTGCAGGGAGCTGACTTGCAGAAGGCCAAATTAGAAGGTTGTAACCTCACCCAGGCTCAGCTCTTAAATATCAACTTAATGCAGACAGAGTTGCAAGGCACCCGCTTAACCCAGGCAGAACTCCGGGATGCGAACCTCAAGTGGGCCAAATTACAAGACACAAACCTGGAAAGAGCCAGTTTGTACGGAGCAATTTTAATTGAAGCGACTTTAATCAATACTAACTTAAGTGGATCGGATTTGCGTTATGCCAATTTTTCCCAGGCAAAACTAAGCCACAGCACTAATTTCAGCAATGCTCAACTGGATTTTGCCATTATGCCCGACGGTAGCACCTACCAGGGCACGATTCCTTATTAATGAAGAAGTAAGGGTAAGGAAGCTGAAAGGCTAAGAGCATTCTCAGTTGCATACTCGACCTCCGAAATCTTGAAGATTTCGGAGGTCGAGAGATCTCATACCAATTTAAATGATGAACCTTGCACATCACCCCACCGCCTTCGGCACTTCCCCTTGCCAAGGGGAGGTCAGGAGGGGTCGGATTTGCACTGTTTTCAAATCAAATTGGTATCAGCCTGCTACCGTGTATACACCAATCGCTTGACCTCTCCCCAAACCCCTCTCCGTGCCGGAGAGGGACTTGAATCAGAGCTCCCCTTCCCTTGGAGGGAAGGGGTTGGGGGTTAGGTCTGAGAGATGTTCCGTGGAAAGTCTCTACCAATTAACATTTTTTGAAGCATCACCATGTGTCCTCACATTTGGAGACACTTCATTGGCAGTTCCTGCTAGAGCTTAACTCCATTCAGCGCATTACTGCCTCTTTTTGCCATACACTATACAGTCGTTCTAAAAATTAGAGCTTATTCCTATTTTTTTAATGGAAATGCTTGATTCTTCATCTACTCTTTACTGAAGAGATCTATTTGCCTGTTAATATCAGAGTCAGCAGACAGTGATACTACTTACGTGTAAATACGTAAACACCCTGATAAGCGATAAGTTAAGGTTGAAGGGGATTCAGTTAAACGCTTTCAGCTAAACGCTTTTGGGTTACTGGTGCACTACCATTTCTAAGTCCAGCTTTGAATTGCACTACCAGGGATCGCTTTGCCCGTTAAGACTACCTGCCTATTAAGGCTACCAGGGTAGGCATCACCTTTTGCCAGTTGTTATCGTTCAAATGGTACTACCTGATAACCTTTCTTGAAGGTGTGGCTTGACTTAATAAGCCAGAGTAGTCGTTGGGCGTTTATGGCGATCGCTAGTGGTCTGTCAAGGCTGTTTTGAGGTGAAAACCCTCAAAACACCCTGGAAATGGATTTTATAGATTTGAGCTAACCCTCTAATCTATCCTGACGGACTACTAGTACAGCATGGCGGGACTACGGATACTATTCTGGCTCCCTCTTACTCCCTACTCCCCAACCGAATGGTTGCTGGACTTATGCCATCGCCCACTAGTTACTGATGGCTCATTTTCAGATCATCCTGCGTCTATCTAACTGTCGTCTCCGGATGACAAGAAGTTCTGTAAGAACAAAATCTTGATAGGTTCCAATTAGTTCCGGTTGATTCCAGTTAGTTCCGATAGGTTCCAATTAATTAAATGCCACAGCCATCCCCTACCTGGCTGTGATGGTTGCACTACCATATCCCCAGCACAAATAAGTAGCTCCACCCAATTAACTGTATGAAGAAGGAATGGGACAAACCACACCCTCTCTAAACCCAATGTCCTAAACAACCTGGCGGTAGCTAAATTTGGATGAATTGAAGTCTTTCATTCATTCTGCTGGCTTAAGAAGGGATAACGGCTAATTACTACCAGCCCCTTCTTTTAGTGCTGTCAGCAATTCATTGTGGCTACTTAGCAATGCCTCCCAAGATTTTCCAATGAATTTATCTCAATTAGCCGGAGAAGACCCGCATGAGCCCCGTGAGTATGGTTAGCTATGGACCCTCTCAACAACTACATCCACTCAGCCTGCTTGCTCAAGTGAGCAGCCGCTTCAGCAGCGGATGCTTACAGGTATCAGACGGGTCCACCTCCTGGATGCTCTACTTCGAGCAAGGCCAATTGACCTTTGCGAGCAATTCGGCTCAACCGTTTGAACGCCTGGACCGGCACCTGCGACAGCTGAGTCGTCAGGTGCCGAGTCTGGTCAGTGCCGTCCGGGTGCAGGTGCGGCTGCTGTTTGAATCCCCCGCCGAGGCGCCGCCGCATCCGAGCGCAGACTACCGGGCCATCCGCTGGCTGGTTGAACAACACTACCTGGATCCCTCCCAGGTGCCTCCACTGGTACAGGCACTGGCCCAAGAGGTGCTGGAGCCGTTTCTGGCGCTGACGAGCGGCAGCCACGACTTTCTCGCCAAGGAACAGGTAGACGACTTCCCCCAGTTGTGCCGGTTGGAGTTGCGCCCCTTAGTGGAACATTGTCAGGCGCAACTGCGGCGGCGGCAACCGCCCCTGACTCCTGGCGCGCCTCGGGTTGGCCCGGCGGCGCAACCTGCGTCCCCAGCGGAGCGCGTCCCCACGTCCCCCGCGTCCCCCCCGACGGCGAAAGGGGTTCTCCTCTGGAAAGCCAAAGCCGAGGAGGCGCTGACTCCAGCCGCGCCGCCCCTGCTGCCCAAAGGCCACTACACCATCGCCTGTATCGATGACAGTCCCACCATTCTGCAAGCGATGAAAGCCTTCCTCGACGATGCCAGTTTCACCCTGATTATGATTAATGACCCCATCAAAGCCCTGATGCAGGTGATTCGCAGCAAACCGGATGTAATTCTGCTCGATGTCGGGATGCCCAACCTCGATGGCTATGAACTCTGTTCTCTCCTGCGCCGCCATGCCCACTTCAAGCACACCCCCATCATTATGGTCACCGGTCATACCGGGTTCATTGACCGGGCTAAGGCCAAGCTTGTTGGCGCGTCGGGTTACTTGACCAAACCGTTTACCCAATCAGAATTGTTGAAGATGGTGTTTAAGCATTTAACTTAGCCATGGATGCTCGTGATGCCTCGATTGTGACGCCATGCTGACTTGTTCGTTGCCTGGGGCTGGGCTGTTCAGTTACCCGACCGCCCTGGACCCCCTGGACCTCTTGGATCTGACCTGTTAGAAAGGAACCCCGAAGATGAGTGTAACGTTGATGGGCACGATTTTGATTGTCGAAGATACGCCGTCAGAAATGGAATTAATCAGCCATTACTTGCGCCAAAGTGGCTACAGTGTGGTGGGGGCGGTGAGTGCCAAAGAAGCCTTGAGCCGGGCCATCGAACTCAAACCGGATGTCATTATTACTGATGTCGTGATGCCGGGCATGAGTGGCTTTGAACTGTGCCGCAGTCTCAAAAAGCATCCCCTCACTGAACATGTCCCAGTGATTCTTTGTACCTCGAAAAGTCAGGAGATTGACCGCCTCTGGGGCATGAAGCAGGGGGCCAGTGCCTATCTGACGAAGCCGTTTACTTCGGAACAGTTGGTGCGTGTCGTGCAGTCGGTGGCGAGGTAGGAGGATGCAGTCTTCAGATTTAGTGCCCCACGCGCTGCGCTCCCCCAAGCTGATGGGGGAAGCCTATCTCAAGCTGTACCTAGATGAGACGCTCCCGGTGCTGTTGTTGATGCGGCAGGTGTTGGAGGTGCTGGTGTTACCCACGGCGCGGCTGACGCCGATGCCCAATGTGCCTCCGCCTGTGTTGGGCCTGATCAATCGCCGCAGTCGGGTGCTGTGGCTGGTGGATTTGCCCCAGGTGTTAGGGTTGGGGGCGCTGGATGGCGGCCGCCCGTGGCATGCTGTTGCCATTATTCAGGTGGGAACGCTGCCGCTGGCGTTGGCGGTGCACCGCGTGGAGGGGATGGGCTGGTGGCAGCCACACGAGATTCATCCGCCCCCGCCCCATCTCCCGCCTCATCTGATTGGCTTTTTGCACGGTTGTGTCCTCCTCCAACACCAGATGCTCCCTGTCCTCAATCCAGAGTCGATTGTGAATGCGCCTGTTTTCCTTAACCACGATAGATAACCATCGTCCAACCTCCCAGGATCAATGATTAAGCCTTTTCCATTTATTCCATGAGTAGTGCCTTATGGTTGACCAAACAAATGCCACCTCTGACATTCTTCACTCTGAGTTTGTTCCTTCTCAGCAGAACTTGAGTTACCAGGTACCCCGACAAGTTCTGAAGTACCGTGGTTCCAGTTACCCGCTGCAGGACTCCAGTACTCAGGTTTCCCCATCAGCATTTTCTTTAATTAAGCCGCCTTCTGATCCTGTTCCTACCCAGAAACGCTCACCGCTGGTTCAGAAGTTCTTTGACCTCCCCATTAGTCGCAAACAGTTTTTGGCTCTGCTGGTGTGTGAGTTGGTACCGATTCTGGGGCTGGGGGTGGGGACCATCCTGGTGCTTACCCACAGCCTCCGCACCCAGTTGCTCGACCAGGCCAAATCCGAAGTCACCGTCACCGAAACCAACTACAACATCAAGGTCAACCAGATGGGCTTCGGCTCGCGGGGGCAGTCCAATAACGCCGCCATTATCAATGCGGCTCGTTCGCAGATCACTGGCGGCGGACTGGGGGCTGAACTGCAAGAGCAGGTGAGGCAAATCCTCAAGAATGAGGTGAAGGCGCACAAGATGGAGTATGCCACTCTGGTGGATAAGGATGGCCGGATTCTGGTCAATGCCAATGTGAATCGTCGGGGCGAGAAGTTTGACCCCAATGGGTTGGTGAATGAGGCGATGAAAAGCGCACGCCAAATCAAGGCCAGTGCGATTGTGCCCTGGAGTGAGCTGGCGAAAGAGTCGCCTCCCTTGCCTGCCGGGTTCACGCATCAAGATGCTTTAATTCGCTATGTGGTGACTCCGGTGCGGGATCCCAATTCTCAAGCGGTGATTGGGGCACTGGTGTTTGGCGATATTGTCAACCGCAAATTGCCGATTGTGGAGGGCACGCTCAATTCCTTTGGCACGGGTTATAGTGCCATTTATTTCCGCCAACCAAATGGGGAATTTGCGCTCGCTACCTCAGTGGACAGGGGGAAGTCTGACCAACCAGAACTGACTTATCGCAACATTCCCCTTCCTGACAATGCATTGCTTCAGGCTGCTGCTACCCAGAAGGGGGAGGTGGTTACCGGGCGCATGGCGGTGAATGGAAGGACTTATACGATCGCAACAAAAGCTGTTCCAAATAAGCTTGTAGAAGCAGGAGATACGACTTTTCCTGCCTATAGCAGCCAGCCAGCAGCCATCTTGGTCAGGGGCACCCCTGAAGATAATTTGAACAATTTGTTGCGAGCTAGCCTCTTGAAGGAAGGCGTTGTACTGTTTCTAGGGCTGTTTATGGTCTTGCTCTGGTCTTCTGTATTCCGCAGAGCAGTGATTCGACCGATTAAAGATTTGGAACAGGCAACCCATGCATTTGCCCACGGCGATCGCAATGCCAGAGCGGAAGTTTTTTTCCGGGATGAAGTGGGGCAATTAGCAACCCTGTTTAATTACATGGCAGATGGCATTGTTGCCTCTGAGCAGGCATTAACCCGCGAGGCTAAGCGCCAGCAGCAGCAGGCAACTGAAGCCCGATTACTGACTGACGTGATTGACAATATTCGGCGATCGCTCAAAATTGAAGACATTGTCCGCACCAGTGTCAACGAAATTCGTGAATTTTTAGAGGTTGAACGGGTTCTTCTCTATCGATTCAATGATGACTATAAGGGCGGTACCATCACTGCAGAATCGGTTTCTCCAGGGTGGATAAAAGCACTTGGTCAAACTGTTTATGATCCTCTTACTGAAGAGTCCCTGGAACGATTTAATAGTGGCAAAGTTTCGTTTATTACTAACTGGAAGGAAGCAAACCTGACCCATTGTCATTGTGAAATTCTGGAGCAACTTCAGGTCCAGGCAAACATGGTGGCTCCTATAAAGTGCAACAACAAATTGTTTGGTTTACTATGCGCTCACTCCTGCTCAGGCCCGCGTCAGTGGCAAGAAACAGAAATTGATTTCTTTTCACAACTCGCTACTCAAATTGGTTACGCACTGGATCAGGCTTACCTTCTGGAACAGCAGCAGGAAGCCTTCAAACGTGCCCGCCAGCTCTACGAAATTACGCTGGTGATGCGAGAATCCCTGGAGCGATCGCAAATTTTTAATATCGTTGTACGCAGTATCCGTGAAGCATTGGAAACGGATCGGGCAATTATCTATATGTTTGATGAGAAATGGAACGGAACCATCGTTGCTGAATCCGTGAAACGAGAATATCCAGTTGCCCTCGGTTCCACCATTTATGATCCCTGCTTTGCTGAAGGATATGTCGAAAAATACAAGCAGGGGCGGGTTCAGGCAACTCCCGATATCCAGAAAGCCGGACTCACTCCCTGTCATCTGTCCCAACTTGCCCCTTTTGATGTCAAAGCCAACCTGGTTGCTCCCATATTGGCAAATGGCAATCTCCTGGGGTTGCTGATTGTGCATCAATGCTCTGGTCCCCGCCAGTGGACCGACACCGAAATCGACTTCTTCCGCCAGGTCGCCATTCAACTGGGTTTTACCCTCGATCAGGCTACCTTATTTGAACAAAGAGAACAGGCGCGGCTCCAGGCAGAAGCGATCTCAGCAGACCAACAACGCCAGAAAGAAGCCCTCCAACGACAACTGGTGACCCTCCTGGGCGATGTCGAAGACGCTGCCCGCGGCGACCTCACCGTCCGCGCCGAAGTCAGCGCGGGCGACATCGGCACCGTCGCCGACTTCTTCAACTCCATCGTCGAAAGCCTGCGCTCCATCGTCACCCAGGTCAAACGCTCCGCTCTCCAGGTCAACGCGGCCCTCGGCGACAACGAAGGCGCCATCCGCCAACTCTCAGAAGAAGCGCTCCGGCAGGCGCACGAAACCACCCGCACCCTCGATTCGGTGGAGCACATGACCCGCTCCATCCAGGCCGTCGCGGACAGAGCCCGGCAGGCCGCCGAAGTCAGCCGCACCGCTTCAACCACCGCCGAAGCCGGAGGCAGTGCCATGGACCTGACTGTACAAAATATCCTGACTCTGCGCGACACCATCGGCGAAACCGCCAAGAAAGTCAAACGCCTGGGCGAATCGTCGCAGCAAATCTCAAAGGTCGTCGCCCTGATTAACCAGATTGCCCTGCAAACCAACCTGCTGGCGATCAATGCGGGGATTGAAGCGGCCCGCGCAGGCGAAGAAGGCCAGGGCTTTGCCGTCGTGGCTGAGGAGGTGGGTGAACTGGCTGCCCGCTCCGCTGCTGCCACGCGCGAGATTGAGCAGATCGTTGAAACGATTCAGCGGGAAACCAGTGAAGTGGTGGAAGCGATGGAGCAGGGCACTACCCAGGTGGTCGAAGGCACCGTCCTGGTCGAAAATGCCAAGCACAGTCTGGCCCAAATTCTGGAGGTGTCGCGCCAGATTGACCACCTGGTGCAGGCAATTTCAGAAGCGACGGTGTCCCAGGTGCAGACCTCGCAAACGATTACCACCCTGATGCAGGAGGTGGCCCAGGTCGCCGAACAAACCTCCCGCTCGTCGTTGCAAGTTTCCAATTCGCTGCGGCAAACCATCGCCGTTGCCAGGGAGTTACAGGAGTCGGTGGAAACATTTAAGGTGGGCTAGAAGCGATGGCATACGACAAGGAAAGAGAAATCCGACGGCAGTTTCTTGATGAGGCGCAGGCCTATCTCGATACGCTCGATGCAGCAGTATTGGGCATCGCTGCTCAGCGAGTGGAGGGGGCCAAGATCAATGGGGCGCTGAGAGCGACGCACTCGATTAAGGGCGGAGCCGCCTTGATGGGGTTTGAGCTTCTGAGTCAGTTAGCGCATCGGCTGGAGGATGCTTTTAAGGTGCTCAAGCTCCAGCGGGAGTTGGTGGTCGATGCTACCCTCGAAACCCTGCTCCTATCGGCGGTGAAATGTCTCCACCAGGTGATTCAGGTCGCCCGTCAGAATGGGGAGGTGGAAGCGTCCTGGTTAGCCGCCGAAGTCAATCCGACTTTTGACCAGTTGCACGCCTTGCTGGGCGACCCCAAGGAGGAGGATGCCCAGTCGGTCCTCTCTCCCGAAGAAGGGCAGGATGTTATTCCCCTCCTGTTTGAAACCGAGGTAGAGGGTTGCTTGCAGCGGCTTGCGGCGGTGTTGGAAAGTCCCAGTCAACCCTGCCTGCGGGAGGAAGTGACTATTCTGGCACAGGAACTGGCGGGTCTGGGAGAAATGCTTCAGCTTGAGGCTTTTACTCGTTTGTGCCACTCAGTAACTGACCATTTAGAGGCCCATCCGGAGCAGGTAGAAGCGATCGCCCGTTCTGCCCTCAATGCCTGGCGTCAAACTCAAACGTTAGTGATGGCTGGCCAACTTGATGGACTGCCAACGGAAATTACTCTCTCCCCAGCCGAAGAAACTGGCGTTGCTCAATCATTTGACGAAGTGGATCAAGAGGTTGAAACCCTCATTGCAGAAACCGTTACAACAATCTCTCCACCCCAATCACCTGCATTTATTCCACCCCAAAAACAGCCCACTGTTCAACAACGTGCAACCGTTGGTGAGTCCCAGGTCACCGACTTCAAAATCCTGGAAACCAATACCAGTTCATCGACTGCTGCTGAAGAAGACCAGGATGCAACGGTGCGAGTTTCGGTGCGTCAACTGAATCGATTGAATGACTTGTTTGGTGAGCTGACTATCGAGCGCAACGGACTCGATCTCTACCTCAATCGCCTGCGGAATCTAGTAATTACCCTCAATCACCGCCTCAAAACTCTGGAACAAACCAATGCTCAAATGCGGACGGTTTATGACACCGCCTCTCGTCGCTCTAAACCATCTGTTCCGCTACTGATGGGCACAGCGGTTCACTCCTCTGCCAGCGACTTCACCAGCAGTGACACCCCAGACAATCGGTTTGACGCCCTGGAACTAGACTCTTACAGCGAATTGCACCTGCTCTGGCAAGAAGTCATGGAAACCATCGTCCAGGTGCAAGAAGTAAGCAGCGACATCGACCTCAGCCTCGAAGAAGCCCAACTCACCAGCCGCAACCTGAGCAAAACCGCCAAACACCTGCAATCGCACCTGACCCAGATCCGCATGCGACCCCTGTCCGACATCGTGGACCGCTTTCCCCGGGCCCTGCGCGAACTCTCGCTGCAGTACGACAAACCCGTCCGCCTCCACCTCATCGGCAGTAGCACCCTGATCGACCGCACCATCCTGGAACACCTGCATGACCCCCTGTTGCATCTGCTGCGCAATGCCTTTGACCACGGCATCGAAGAGCGCCAAACGCGCCAGCAGCGAGGCAAACCAGAAGAGGGCTTGATTGAAATCCGAGCTGCCCATCGCGGCAACCGCACCCTCATCACCGTCCGCGATGATGGCGGCGGCATCCCGCTCGACAAAGTGCGCCAGCGAGCGCAGCAGATGGGCTTAGACCCCACCCTGCTAGCCACCGCCAGCGATGCAGAACTGCTGACCCTCATCTTTGAACCCGGCTTCAGCACCACCGAGCAGGTGACCCCCCTCTCCGGTCGCGGCGTCGGCATGGATGTGGTTCGCGAACATTTGCGGCGGGTGCGGGGCGAAATCACCGTCAATACCCAGGCAGGCATCGGCACCACCTTTACCCTATCGGTCCCCCTGACCCTCTCGATTGTGCGGGTTCTGCTGGTCGAAAGTAACGGCCTGCTGCTGGCCTTCCCCTCCGATGCGGTCCAAGAGTTGTTCCTGCTCGACCCAGAAGCGCTCATGACCACCGCAGGCACTGAAGTGCTCGCCTACCAACAATCGCTGTTGCAGGTGGTGCGGTTATCGCGCTGGCTGGTGTTTCATTGCCCGCGGCAACCCCACAATCTGGAAGCGCCGCCCACCATCAATGCCCCCGCGGTGCTGGTGGTTCAGCCTGCAATCCAACCGATGGGCTTAGTCGTTGACCGCTCCTGGGGCGAGCAGGAGGTGGCGATTCGGCGGGTGGAGGGGCCTCTCTCGCTGCCGCCGGGGTTCAACAATTGCATCATTCTTGGCGATGGGCGCGCAGTTCCGCTGGTCAATGTGGCGGACTTGCTGCACTGGATCACCAGTGTCGAGCGCTCCACGCCACCGTTGTCGCCCGCACCCTCTTTGGCTGCCGCCTCGATAGCGACGGAAGCGGGGTGCCTACCGCCCTCGCGCCAGGAGACGCTCGCCAAACCGACGATTTTGATTGTCGATGACTCGATTCATGTCCGCCGTTTTCTGGCTTTGACGCTGGAGCGGGCGGGCTATCGGGTGGAGCAGGCTAAGGATGGCCTGGATGCATTGGAGCAGTTGCACGCAGGGGGGGAAGTGCAGGCAGTGATTTGTGATATTGAGATGCCACGGCTCGATGGCTTTGGGTTTCTCGCCAGGCTCAAGGCTGACTCCCAACGGGCCAAAATTCCAGTGGTGATGCTGACTTCTCGCTCCGGTCCTAAGCATCGGCAGTTGGCGCTCAATCTGGGGGCAGCCGCCTATTTCTCCAAACCCTATAATGAGCAAATTCTCCTCCGTTCTCTGGAGCAGTTGATTCATTCCTATGTCCCCACGCACTAGACCACGCCGCTCTCTAGCCCATCATGCTGAAGTGACTCAGCAATGGCTGGTATTTTGTTTACGGCAGGATTGGTTTGCACTACCCATTCATGTCGTGCAAAAGGTGGTGCAAGTTGAACATCTCTATGGAACAGGTCCAGATTCCACAACTGGGCTGGTGATTTACCAGGATCAGGAAATCCCTGTAATTGATCTTGAGCAGCGAATCTATAGGCAATGTCGCCGGATTCTCTCCAGTTCAGGGGAGTTGCTATTTCAGTCTTCTGGTGGTCGGAGGTTTCTGGCGATCGCCACTAGCCCCCAGGGAGAACCCGTTGGTTTTCTTTTAAACGAGCCACCCACCCTGCGCCGCCTGGCAGAATCTGCCTTTTCTTCTCTGCCAGTCACCTATCTCAACGAGGGAAGCTTGAAGTGTGTCAGGGCGATCGCGGTTCCCAACTCCAATGAGCCTCCCATCTTTGTGCTGAATTTGAACCAGCTTTTTCAACCATTTGATAAAGCTAATGAGTAAAAAGCTAGTAACCCAATAAGTCAGCAGACGGTTCATTGAACCGGAGTGCAATTTCGACAGGGCTCCGGTACCCAAAAGAGTACTTTTTGCCCCCTATCAGGTGAAACTGACCTATAGTAAAGTTCTCCAAGAACGATTTCCCAAGTTCAGGTTATTCATTTCTCGCAGATTCTCCTGAGAGTTAGGTAGCAAGCGAAGCTTATTACCCAAACAGAATTAATATTCCAGGGATTTTGTTTGGGTGGAAAAGTCGTGGAGACTCTTTCACCAGCAAACCGGGAGAGCCTTCTCACATTTGCGAAAGTGACATGGTGCATCTATCGAGGTACTGGGAAATTCTGAGACTCGATCCGGCGAGCCAGGGTCGGGGTTATCGCCGTCAGTCAGTGGCGGCGGCATTAGAGTTTTTTCAGGAACAGTTTCCGGATATGGCTACGATCGCCAACCCAGCCACCACTATTTCCCCCGACCGGGCAATTCAGGCACTTCTCTTTTCTCTGTTTCGAGCCACGAAAGCAGAACTGGTGACTGTTGCCAGAGCAGGGCTGTGTCTACGTTGCTACGTTTCCTATCCCATTCTGTATGCCTGCAAAAAAATTGCCAGACAGTTGAGTGCCAGTGGTCGGTTCACCTATCAAGAGTTGCTTCCCTTTGTTCTCAATGATGATGGGCGATCGCTCATCATTTTGGGAGAGGACCGCAAAACACAACTGGTTCTAAATGAACATGGGGCAGTACCCCTCCGCTTCCCAGTATTCACTGTTGAAGTTCTGCGAAAGTTTGACTCAAATTCGCCCACCCATTCCAGGCTGGACACCTGGGTATACTATCAGACCCGGCAAAATCAAGACATCAAGGATTTCCTGTCAGAGCGAGGGTTGAGTTATTTGAGCGATTGGGCCTTGCTCAATCGGGCAAGAATGAAACAACTGGCAACTCTGTTACCCGCTGAACGGCAAATTGTTGAAGCCTTCCATGCAGTATACAGGCGCGATCGCCGCCATGCCCATGCGATCGCCGTTCGTTGCCCCGATCCAACCCCGGCGCAGCTTCAGGAAATGTTGACCCTTTTGCAAAAAGCCGATTCGTCTGTCCGTTCACCAGACCATCTCCAGCGAGAACTTCAACGAATTGCCAAACAACTGCGTCAGTATGCGGTGTGGAATCGGAGCGGCCCTGTTTCAGAAGCGTTAGAGGTAACTCATCCTGAAATAGAAATTGAGCGGGAACTGCCCGATCCCAACACTACTAATGCCCTTGAAGACCTTGAACGGCAAGAAGTTCGAGAGTTTTGCCATTGTCAGTTAATGGCTTGTTTAGACTGGGGAATTTGTCAAACACTGCGAGAACAATTGAATCATCTGAAACAACGTCCACGCTATGCTTCACTCGCCAGCAAATTTGTTCCTGCTCTCCAACTCATTTATGTTGAAGGATGGTCTCAAAGTGAAGTTGCATCTCGTCTGGAAATGACGAATCAATCCCAGGTGAGTCGAATCGTAAACATTAAAAACCTGCTGAGTCAAGTGCGACTAAAAACGACTGAAAAGCTTGTTCAAAGCCTTTTAGACATGGCCTCTTACTTCAATCCTGGAAAGATCTCAAGCCATCCAGATTATCTTCGCAACTTAATGGTTTTAGTGGAGGATTTTGCAGATGTCGAAGTGTTTCAAGCCGCCGCCACCGAGATTATGACAACGAAAAATCGTTCCCTGAATAGTGTCTATGCTCAGCGGTTACGCTATTACATTCAGAAACCACAGGAGTGGGAGCCATGAGGGATTTAGCTGTTGGCGTAACTGATTTTAGATTGCTGCACCCAGAAGTGATTGCCTTAGAACCAGAAGATTTTGACCAGGCGGCAACCGTGAGCGATCGCGTTTTGCATGAGCCCTCCCAGTGGCAAACCTATTTGAATGGATTGGGCGCCTTTGGGTTTGCTCGCTGGCTCCAGGAACGGTTGCCCAACCTCGTTCTTAATCTGGAGGAAAGTACTCTCTGGCAACCCCAGTATGCTCGCGTGTTGGATGGGGTTTGCAATGCCCGACTAGGTGAATTTAAGCTGTGTTTAATTGCAACAGAACATCTTTTAGCGGAGGCGATCGCCCTACCCCGCGCCGCCCTTGACCTGCCGGAATTGGCTGCCCATTTTTATATGTTGCTGGAAGTTCAGGAAGAATTAGATCAGGTTGCGATCCAGGGTATTCTACGTTACGACCAACTGGTAGACTATCGACAATCGGTGCATCTGCCGATGGAGCCAGATTGGAACTATTTAATTCCTCTGTCACTGTTTGATGGTGAAGTCAATCATCTGCTGTCCTACGTTCGCCATTTACAGCCGGACGCGATCGCCCTTCCCGTTGCCCCTTCCCTGGCTCCTGTCCAACCTCTGCCTGCTACAGAACTGAATGCGTTCGTTTCCCGCCTGCACACCCCGGATCAGCCCCTCTGGCAAATTCTGACCTGGGAGCAGGGGGCACGAATTTTGCAGAATCCAGAATTTTTAGCTTTGCTTGACCAGTGGCCGAGATCGCCAGAACCCTTACCCCCCGTCCGTTTCACAGAACTCTTTATGCTCCTGGCTCAACCCACAATCAACGTTGCGCAATGGTTACGGGGCGAAATCGATACCATTGCTCAAAGTCTGGGATTGTTTTTACCCGAGGAACTGGCCACCGCTTCCCCCATGCTTTCCGTGGATCGCTTTGAGCGGGCGATCGCCGAACTCAGAAGTCAGGGCATGGAAATTCCACCCCAACCTAACTCTTTGTATCAGGATATTGATCTGGCTGAAATTGCCCTGCGGTTATGCGCCGTAACCTGGGCAGCGGATACCCATCCCCTGGAGTGGTCGTTGCTGTTGATTGTTGGTATGCGATCAGGTGGTGCATTACCGGATGGATTGAAACTTCGGGTCAGCAATGCTCGTGGTGTATTGCACGAACCAACTGCTGAGTTTGACGATCCATTTCTCTTCGCCCGCGTACAGGGAATCACAGGAGAGCAGTTTGTAGTTACCCTCCTCCTTCCCAACCATTCGGGATTGACCTTACCAGCCTTCAGATTTGGAGAGGGATGATGCGCACGGTGTTTGAACTCAAAGTCTGGCAAAAGGATGACCAATCCTGTTTCTTTTTGCTGCTTTGGGATGACCGTAAAAAGCAACTCACTGCCAGTCTCAGTGGTGCTGGAGACGTTCAACGTCGATATCAACGGTGGCAGCAGCGGTATGCCCGGTTTTATCTACCCTCTCCCAGGAATATCCGTGACAGTGGCTGTCTTAATCCGGGGTCGGGCGATCCAGGCAATGATTTAAGGGAAGCTGAAACAGTACTAATTCATGCCTTTCACCGCTGGTTGGGTGAAGGGGAAACTCGCAAAATTCAACAGCGGATTCGAGATGAGTTAATGCGCATCGCCCGGCAAGCAACCGCGCGAAGAAACGAGACCGAAATTCCAACTGGCATCGATTTATTTCTGGCCTGTGATTCTGCTGAGATGGCACGGTTGCCCTGGGAAGTCTGGGAACTTGCCCCTGCGGATGCACCTCCCGGAACGGTACGTATTATTCGTACAGCGATGGATATGGATGGGGCAGGCCAGGGCTTGAATCTCTCCCCTACCAGAAAAACTCGCATTCTTGCCCTTCTGGGGGAAGCCCCCAACCTGCCGCTACAGGAACACTGGAAAGCGTTGCGATCGCTCCGTTCCATTGCCGAGGTTGAACGGGTTGCCTGGCTCCCCGATGAAGATCCGGTGATCATCAAAACCCGAATTGCCCAGGCTATTTGTGATGATCGAGGTTGGGATGTTTTGTTTTTTGCTGGGCACAGTGATGAAACAACTGTAACGGGCGGACGATTTGCGATCGCCCCCCACGTCTCCTGCTCCATCAGTGAACTGGAAGAACAACTGGCGCAGGCTAAAGAACGGGGCTTGCAACTGGCCATTTTTAACTCCTGTAGTGGTGTGAGTATTGCCCATGCATTGATGGAGCTGGGGGTGCAGGTGGTTGCTATGCGAGAACCGATTCGAAATGATGTGGCACAAAGCTTTCTCAGCCATCTGTGTCAGGAATTGAACCAGCATCAGGACATTCTGGATGCGTTGATCCATACCCGGCACTACCTCCAATCCACTGAAAAGTTTGCCTTTCCATCGGCTCACCTGTTGCCATCCTTCTTCAGTCCTCCCAATGCAATTCCCTACTGCATTGAACCTTTTGGTTGGAAGCGGCAGTTACAGCAGTGGATACCCACCAAAGTAGAAGCGATCGCCTTTAGTACAGTTCTGGCACTGAGCCTCCTCACCCCGGTACAAAATTTTTTATATCAACAGCGAATGTGGGTGCAAGCAATCTACCGGGACTGGACTCATCAACTGGCTCCCACTAAAACTCCACCTGTTCTGTTAATTGAAATTGATCAAGAGTCCATTAACCGGGCAATCTCCAAAATCAATCAATTTCAAATTGAACCCATAGACCGACGTTACCTGGCTAGCATTATTCATCAGCTAACCGCATTTGAAGCAAAAACTGTCGGCCTCACTTACCGATTAGATACCCAGGAATCTGGAGAAGAGGCATTAATAAAAGCGACTCAAACTGCAATCAAAACTGAGAACACCTGGTTTGTGTTTGCGATGGCGGAATATGAGAACTGGATTCCTCGCGATCGCATCGCTAACCCAGCCTGGACTTTACGTGGCGATGGCAACATCTACAGTTGGGATCTTCCCCTGCCAGATGATCCTACCTGCGCGCAAGGTTGCCCATTTCCCTACATGCTAGCGCTCTCTCACACTTTTAGCCAGCAAGCACTGCCCACTTTGCCCCAACCAACTCTTCAAAATCGAGGTAATTTTCAGGCTCAAATTAGCCAGTATATTCGCCAAACAAAAGCTCAGAATCAACTGCCTGCTCCTTTACCGCAAATCGGTCTTCTGCCTGGCTTGCAAATAATGCTGGATTTCTCCATTCCACCGGATCAGGTTTATGAACGCCTTTCCGCATGGAAATTTCTAAATGTTTCCTCACTAAATTCTGAGTTTCAGAGAAGGCTTCAGCAACAGGTTGTAATCATATCAAGTGGCCACTCAGATGCGGTTGATAACTTCCCGGTTCTCCCGGCAGTTGACTACTGGTGCAGGTTTGGGCAAAACATTCGGCAACAGCTACCCGATTGTCCTAATTCAATCACAATTGGCGAAGTGTATGCTTACACAGTCCATCACCTCCTACTACACCATCGAATAATTCGCTTTCCAGATTGGTGGCTGGTTTGTCTGGCGGCCATTCTGGGAAAAGATGTAGCACTCATGCTGCTGAAATCTCCCTATCGTCAGCGGCGAAAACTGGTTTACGGTTTTGTAGGGGCAACCGTAGCGGTTGGTCTGATTGCCTTGCAACTTTACACCTTCGCCTCAGTTTCCATTCCCTGGCTACTGCCCTCCGTTATATTTTGGGTCTACATCATTGCCCATTGGAAGAGTACCCGTACGGGTAATTTTCGGAGTCAAAGGAATTCCTCATAATAACTTCAGTGCAATGGAAGGTGTTGTTACACCATGCCTCAACTCCTCGTACCCCCTCTATGTGTTTGTGCTAAATGGTTTTGTTGAGACTGCATAGGCTGCGATCGCTGCTCCCTATCCTTTTTAAGAGTACTGCCTGGTGAGGTTGGTTCGACAACTGTCTGTACCAGGCGATTTCAGGAGAACATCAATATGACTCACAGAGATCAGGTGACCTCAACCCTCGACACTAATCCACTCGCTGGATTCGATAATAACTTGGACAACAATCATCATAACGTTGAAGAAATTGCTGATAGTTTAAATGCAGAAATTGCTGAGGATTTAGGCATTGAGGCCGAGGCTTACCTCGATGAGGAAGGAGGTCTTCACTTAGAACTCTACATTCCACCCAATCTTCAACACCGATTTAATCAGCCCTCCAGGTCATCGAATGGGGTGATTAGTATTATGCCAAATGGACCTCGCCCAAGACGCCCCGTCCCAATTATTCGGCCTCGCCGCTAGTAAGCGGAATATATAGCATCCTTCTTGAAAATTGAACGAGATCAGAGGGGTAACCCCTGCTTGGAGAGGAAGCCTCCATCCCCCTGTTCACAAAGCCTCTCCATTTCACAACTGATTTAGGACTGCTATAGCTGATTTAGGACTGCTATAGCGGCGTAGGGTGGATTGCTCACCTTCACAATTAATCCAATTGAAGCGCTGGACAACCGTTCAGCGCTTTTGTTTTGGGAAACTGCATAGGCTCAAGAAACCCACCCCTATCCCTCTTCAGAATGATGCTGCTTTTGCAGTTTGCTGATTTGAAGAGGTTCAACTCAATGAGTACTTCCACTAATACCCCCAATGCTTCACAAAAACATCTGGATGATCTCCTGGTCGAAGGAGTACTAGAAGGGTTTATAGACGGTTTCATGATCCTGACCGAGCGAGGGGAAATTGTTCACGCCAATAGCCCCGCCCGTCATATGCTTCAGCAGATAAATCAGGACGAAATGCACCCCTACCGAATGCACCGCGAAATTCAACGTATGTGCAAGGCGACGATCGCCAGTCAAGAACTCTACCTCAATCGCACAATCGTTATTGAATCTGAAGTTGCAGTGAATCAAATAGGAATGATTCGAATTCGGGCTCAATGGCTGAAACTGGATGCCTTTAAGGAACCGCTTGTGCTAGTGACTCTGGAAGATCAACGTCGTTCTGCCTATCAGTTGGCGATCGCAGAAGGTCAACAGTATGGTTTAACCCCCCGCGAAGCAGAAATCTGGAGGCTACGCCGCGCTAACTATTCCTATAAACAAATTGCCGCAGAGTTATTCATCACCCTCAACACAGTAAAGAAACACTTAAAAAGTATCCACTCCAAACGCCGGTGTTTTGCTTGATATAGCGATAGCCACCATACTTAGGATGGGGTGCAGGAGTGGAACCTCTGGCTAGGGGCGAAGGCCCCATTCCCTCTCTAATTCCAATGTCCTAACGCACCTGCGTAGAGCTATACTTGTGTGAAATGATCGATACAAATCACATCCTGGTCAATAATGGGGCCAGCATCGAGTTCAGAGGTGACGTAATGGTACGCCACTCCACAAATTTGCGCAGCACCTCATGATTGGAGATGACACAGGGAATATCAATGTCTAATTCACTATTTTGCCAGTTTGCCAGCGGGCAAGCAAATCATAAAGACAATGCTCTGGCTTAGAAACCAGTATAACAACCCGTTTCTTTCTGGTAGAGTCAGTGATTTGCCAGTCCATCTGAAACTTTTCGGCGATCGGGGCAAATTGTTGCCCAAACTCTTCAATCCTAAACGCTAAGGAATCCGCTAGAACTTCTTGCCGCATAAAAAAGCGCTGTGCAGCCTGATCTACATGGTGCTGAGCTTCCACAATCCAACCATTGTGACTGGCAATAAAACCACTCACTGCCGCCACAATACCCACTCGATCTGGACAGGACAAACTCAGCGTATACCGCCGTGCAGAAGCCATTCAAAGATTTCCGTAAGGAAACGTCGGTGAATATCATGCACAGGTGATTCACCCATGTCAATGTAGAGGAGTGGGTGGATGGGTGGATGAGTTGATGCCTACTCCTTCCCCCTGCTTCCTCCCTCCCCCCTGTACTATCTGACCGTTGTGATTCTCAACATTTCGTTTCCACCCCGCTGTAGCTCGTAGGGGACGGTGACAATTTCACACTGATAGCCTTGTGCTTGCAATTTTTTGATAATCGGCCCCAGGTGCTGGGAGGGTTTTAGCATGAGCGTGAGGAGTGGAAAAATCCTGACTTCCTGACAAACTCTAAGCATTTCGCAGACAGAGTTGAAATGAAATTGTTCACTGAAATGGTCGGAATAAAGGAAAAGGAAATGGGAACATAAACCCAGGTCAAACTCGCCATTACCGTATTTCAAATCGGGCAGTTCACCGAGTTCGTATCGACTCTCAGCTTTTCCGGCTTCATAGTCTGCACAAAAGAGTTCAATTGCCCGTTTTCGATTTTCCCTCAATCCATCCGGTGAACCATGGTAGGTCCAGACCCAGTCGTCTGGAGTATTTTTCACCTGTTCAATGATGTTATCAACGACTTGATCAAATCATTCTCTAATCTGATGAGTCGTGAATTGATAAAGAGGATCAATCGACTTAATTCGATAGCCAAGCCGAGTACCTTCCGCATTGAAACTTGCGGGACCGTCTGCCACTCCCAGTATAGATTTCTGTAGATCCTGTTCAGTCAGGTTAAACATCTGGACGTACTCATTGAGCGATCGCCCAAACGGTACAACCTTTTCCAATCGCATTACCATAGATGCACCCTGATAAACGAATACTGAATTTTCACACCTGTTGCCTGTTGTCTGCTACCTCACCAAGAACATACCTCATAGCAAACTTGCATCGGATAGCTATAAACAGGGGGACTATTCACAAAAGACTTTGACACTCCATTCATAACTTGCCGTTGTCTGCGAAACGCCCATCGTTCAACGGCTTCATTTGTAGCCGCTTTCTGACGCAGATTACTGTTAACCCTTTGGAGTATCTCAAGATTCTCCTCCAGTTCCTCTGGTATGGGGTAATAGGTATCAAAAGTTATAACTGAAGTAGTGGAGCGATCAGTTACAGTTGTTTCAGTAACGTAAGTGACCGGTAGGGGTTGGCGAATTTGGATAGTCTCTGCGTATAATTTGGAGGCATCTTCAAGGTTTTGCCGGGAACGTCCCAGGACCGTTAGATAGCTCAAATCATGACATTTACCATCAGGAGTCTGGATAAAAGAAACTGAACTGCAATCATCAGCACGAACTGACTGAGCAGTCAAAGGAATGCTGGATAAAGCGGCAGCGATCGCAAGGCTAAGAGATGGCGAGATCGCCCAGGTGAAAGAAGATTTCATAACTCAAGTCCTCAACAAGGTGTGCAGTTGTGTGGTAGTGCAACCCTTTGGCTCAGATTAATCATTCATCAATGGAAAGACTTCTCCGGGAGTTTTGAAAATTCTTTAAGGAGGAAGGGAGAAGTCAGGAGTCAGGAGCAGAAGTGAGAAGGCAGGAGCTAGGGACTGGGGGCTAGGGGCAATTGTCACAATGCCCGCAGCGAAAGCTTTTCGCTTCCTCTGGAAACCCAAATGCATTTAGCAAAAACTTCCAGCGGCAGTCACGGGTTTTAAGATACTGAGCCATCTGCTTTGATGCTTTGGTGTTGGACTCTGTTAACGATGTGCCTTTTGTGGGTGAAGTCAACACATACTGAAACGGCCCCTGCCACTGAAGTTGCCCCGCTCCGTGCAACCAGGACAATGCCAGCGCGCCATCCTGAAACTGACGACTGACTGTTTGAACGTCTCCCTGAGGTGGAATTTTTTTCGCCAGTTGCTGGGCTATCTGCTGTTGTTTCCGGGTTTGGTGCTCGAAAAATTGCCACCGTTGCTTATCTTCCGAGTCAAGCCATCCAGTCGTTTCACTGATTAATGTCAACGCTGTTGCAGGTTTTCCGTCTCTACCGGCTCGCCCTACTTCCTGAACGTACTCAGACAAAAGGCATGGAGCGTGGAAGTGGGCAACCCACCTCACGTTTGGCTTATTAATTCCCATGCCAAAGGCACAGGTACAGACCACGAACTGGATCACATCCCGAATCCAGTCGGTTTCAATTTGGCGACGTTCCTCCGGGCTTAAACCAGCGTGATAGGCGGCTGTGCGGTATCCCTGTTGACTTAGCCATTCGGCCAGGGTTTCACTATCTCTACGGGTGCGGACGTAAACCAGACCAGCCTGATTCCCATAACTTTGAATGAATTTCAGCAATTGTTGTCTCCGTCCACGGGGAGTCCACACAACTTGCACTTTGAGGTTCAAATTCGAGCGGTAGGGATTAAGACGAAAAACCTCAGGTTCCTGGAGTTGTAAAATTCGCTGAATTGTTTGCTGAGCTTGCGGATCCGCTGTGGCGGTGAATGCCGCGATCGCAATTCGACTATGCTCTGACTTACTCTTGAGCAGTTGCGATCGCGCCGCGCCCAGTCGAAAATAGGCGGGTCTAAACGTGTCACCCCACTGGGCAAGGCAGTGGGCTTCGTCCAGAATCAGCCTATTTAGCTTCAGCGAGGGGTGGCAAAGTTTTTCCCAAACGGATGGACTCAACAGCGTTTCAGGGGAGAGATAAAGCAGACGCAATTTTTGATTCTCTAGCGCCCATAGAACCTGTCTGCGTTGCTGTTTCGAGAGTTCACTGTGCAACGAGGCCACTGATCGCTTAAACGAAGGATACCTTTCCCACAATTCCTGCACCTGGTTTTCCATCAAAGCCACCAGCGGCGAAACCACCAGGGTCAATCCCGTTTGCAACAGGGCAGGAAGTTGAAAACAGATGGACTTGCCGCCGCCCGTCGGCATGATGATGAGGGAGTCTCGCTGCTCCAGTAAACACTGAACGATCTCTCCTTGAGGTGGGCGGAAGTCTGAGTAGCCCCAAATTCTTTTTAGCTCCGCACGGATCGCTGCCTGAGTAACAGGCTGAATGGATTTTGATGGAAGATGCATGTGCCCTGGTGAGGTTGAGTGCTCTAAAGTGAGAAGTTTCTTTAGAATTCCCAACTTCTTTCTTTGGTTTGCAGGTTGAATCTGGGAACCAGGGAGAGAGCTTCAATCGTGGCTTAGGCGTTCAGGCGATTTCTGTACCCTACGCCACAGATTTAGCCACAACGGAGTTTGGTTGGTAGTTTTAGTGCAGAGCTTGCTCTCTTTCTTCACCAAAAAGCGAGCTTTAATTCGGTAGTTAGTGCCACTGCTCACGTCAACCTCAAAATCTTCATAGGTATCGTACACAAAAATTTCAAATCCATGTCTATGCTTGCCTATAAAGTAGACATTATTGTTAATAAACTGTCCAATTTAAGAATAGGCAATAAAGCCATAAGGATTGATAGTTTTACGTTAAGAATTGCTCTCTCTTTTTATTTCCAATTAAGTCAAGTATACATAAGAGGTAGTGAAAATATCTTGTACTTTTACTATTGCATCATACTTGGTGATTGTTGTTAGCGATTTATTTGTCATAATACTCAGTGTTTACACTATCTCATTATCTGAAATTAACCTAAGGATGAAAAAGTTTCTGCGGCGTTAGTCGTAAAAATACTGCAAGTTCAAGTTGACGAGAAAATTATGAAGCAGAGACGGACTAACAGTCCTACGATAGTTGCTGTTGCTATTCCAATAGCAATATCTCAGTCAGAATCAGTGTCAGCATTCTAACTGTGCTAGCAAAAGATCCACGGTATTGCAGTCCCAATATTTCGATCTGATTCTGCTCCTTCAGGCAGTTCCCGTCTCAGTGCAATGCCGTGACATTTACAGCAAAGTGTAGAGATGCAGATGAAAGGAAGCTTAAACCAGTAGCAGGGATACTAGGTATGGCAAGCAGTAGGCTTATTTTGAAGCAAGGTAGTGCCCTTTTATAAGGGATAGAGAAAATTAGGAGTCGCTATTATGGATTAACCCTGATTATGCACCTACTGAACTTGATCCATCATGAAGCCGTATCTCCTCTGCCTGACCTGCGGTTCCGATGACATCATGAAAAACGGTACTACCCGTCGCGGCAAACAGAACTACAAGTGTCGCGATTGGGGTCGTCAGTTTGTGGAGAATTCCCAATGGCAACCGAAAGATAAAGACACCTGTGCGTTGATCGAGCGACTGTTGCTCGAACACATTCCCCTAGCAGGCATTGCACGAGTGCTGCAATTGTCCGAGAGCTGGTTGCAACAGTAGGTGAATGATTGCTACGCCGAGGTATCTCAGCAAGCAAAAGTAGTGGCCAAACCAACGACTCGACTAGTTGTACAGATGGATGGCTTTTTTCCTCTATCCTCTACGTAATGGCACTACCACATTAGTCGAACAACAAGATGCAACCCAGTTACAAAATGTAGTGGATGTCGTTAAAAAACTGTATAAGCAACTGAGAGCAACGCTAGATCAATAAGGCATCAGACTACTTTAAGGGTGTACTGTGAATAATACTGCCGCTGCCAATGATGCAATCGTTCGTACATGATTCCAGAATGTCCAGTTTTTCAGGTAGTTTGCCCAAAATGCTGCACCTTCAGTGCTGTTGGATTTAACGACTGCTAATGCGTCATTGAGCGGCACATTAAAGGCGATTGTTACACCCAATGAGCCAACGAGGTAGAGCAAACTGGCGACGAGCAAATAAGCGACACCGGGTTGTTGCCACTGGAGCAAAATGACAATTAGAATCAAACAAACGATGCCCGTGCCAATAAAGGCAATCATAAACCAGGGGTTAATCACCGTGATATTAATGGATTGCATGGCAGCAATACCCTGGGCTGGGGGGTTGTTAAGCCAGAGCCTTCATGACAAAGGTTGAGAAGGGAAAGAAGACTCCTGCAATTAGCCCACATCCAAGTGCTGCGACAAGTTTCAATGCGAATCAATGCGAAAAGCGAGTAGTTAGCTAGTGTCATAAAATACTTTATAAAATACTTTATGTTTCAATACGACAGAGCAGGTGTCTTGTAAAGGTATGAATCATCTGACAGTTGCTTCAGCATGAAGTCAGCAACATCGGCACGAGAAATTTGCAGTTTAGATGTCCGGTCAGTGCTGGGAAATCCATGTCGATAGGAATGAGTAAGATTTCCCTCGACAAAGGCTCCCGGACGAACAATAATCCAGTCCAGACCGCTTTGCTTGACATATTCTCCTGCTTTTCATGATCGGCATAGGGCTGTCTTAGAAAAAAAGCTAAACATGATGTATTTCCAGAAGAAGTTCAGATTCTCCCGATCTATAAAGGTAGACTGTCTCAGCGACAACTGGTGCAGGTGTTGGACTACATCAATGACCATCTGGAACAGGAAATTAAGTTAGCAGACCTGGCTGCATTACTGGGCATGAGTCAGTTTCATTTCTGCCATTTGTTCAAACAATCGATCGCCACCACTCCCTACCAATATCTGCTGCAACAGCGGATTGAACGGGCAAAACAACTGTTGAAACAAACTGACCAACCCATTATGGAAATTGCTCTCCGCTGTGGATTCAACAACCACAGTCATTTGAGTCAACAGTTTCGACGGCTCACAGGCATGACCCCAAAAGCATTTAGAGCAAACTAATAACAATGGTGAGTTATTCCACCGTAACCGATTTGGCTAAGTTACGTGGTTGATCAACGTCCAACCCTCTCCGAGCCGCAATATGATAAGACAACAGTTGCAGTGGAATCACCGTCAGAATCGGTGACAGAATTTCGTCCACATGGGGCACTGGAATCACTGTATCAAAGGTGTGTGCTGCTTCCTCTTCGTCCATTGGCGTTACTCCAATCAAGCGAGCATCACGGGCACGGGCTTCCTGGGCATTCGACAACACTTTTTCAAACACCGTTCCCGGCATGGCGATCGCTACGACTGGAACATTGGCATCCAGTAATGCGATCGGACCGTGTTTCATCTCACCCGCCGGGTAGCCCTCTGCGTGAATGTAGCTGATTTCCTTTAACTTCAAGGCTCCTTCCAGCGCAATTGGGAAGTTAATGCCCCGTCCCAGAAAAATGAAGTCTTGAGTTTCGGTAAAGTCATGGGCCAGTTCTTCAATGTAACGTTCCTGGCTTTCCAGAACGGATTCAATCAGCGCAGGCAGTTGTCGCAAACCATTAATGATTTCATCTAAGCGGTAAGGAGCGATCGTCTGGCGACGGTGACCTAAATCGATCGCCAGAGCATAAAACGCCATCAGTTGCGCCACGAATGTTTTTGTCGCCGCTACCCCGATTTCAATTCCAGCATGGGTGTCAATGATACGAGGAACCAGATGTCCCAACGAACTTTCGGGGCGATTGGTAATACCCAAAAGTCGCGCTTCGAACTGAGCAGATTTCATTGATCGCCGCTGCTTTTCCATCTCCAATGCAGCCAGGGTATCGGCTGTTTCGCCGGATTGAGTCACTCCAATGGTGAGCGTGTGAGGGGTCAGGGGTGAAGGAGCGTAACGAAATTCAGAAGCGTACTGCACTTGGGTAGGAACTTCAGCCAGTTGCTCCAGCAAATACTTACCCACCAGCCCAGCGTGCCAGCTGGTGCCACAGGCCACGATTTGAATATGCTGCAAATTGTTGTAGAACTCATCCGGCAAGTTGAAACGCACCGGAGAGTGCTGATGATCCGCGTGGAGCCAATCGGCATCGAAGTAGGATTCCAGACACGCCCGCACTACTCCTGGCTGCTCGTAGATTTCCTTGAGCATGAAGTGTTTGAACCCCTGCTTTTCGACCATAACCGGGTTCCAGTTAAGCGTGCGGGGTGCCTTTTTGAGCCGCTGCCCATCAAAGCTGTAAACTTCCACCCCCAGAGGAGTCATCCGCGCCAGTTCACCATTCTCCAGTGGCAGCACTGCGCGAGTGTAAGGCACCAGGGCAGGAGTATCCGAAGCGCAGTAAAATTCACCCTGGCCAAAGCCAAGTACCAGAGGAGCCTGTTGTCGTGCCACAATCAGTTCGTCGGGGTAGTCAGCAGAGATAACGGCGATCGCAAACGCTCCGTTTAATTGATTGACCGCCTGACGAACGGCTTCCAGGAGGGGGGTGGGGTGGGGTGGGAAGTTTTGAGTCTTGAGTTCTGAGTTTTGAGTGAACTCCTGGCTTCTGGCTCCTGACTCCTGACTCCTAATTTTCTGCAAACACTCTGCAATCAGGTGGGGAATGACTTCTGTATCCGTATCTGAGCGAAATTGGTGTCCTCTGGCTTTGAGTTTCTCTCGCAGTTCCCGATAGTTTTCAATAATGCCATTCTGGACAACCGCAATCCGGCAGGCGGTGTCCATATGGGGATGGGCATTATACTCTTCTGGCTTGCCGTGAGTTGCCCACCGGGTGTGACCAATCCCAATTTGAGATGGGTTGACTTCTCCTTCCAGCTTTTCTTGCAGGTTATGCAGCTTGCCCTTTGCGCGGACACAGTGGATTTCACTCTCCAAGACAGTAGCGATCCCGGCAGAATCGTAGCCCCGATATTCCAGCTTGCGCAGCCCTTCTAGCAGAATTTCACTGGCCGTTCGGGTGCCAATATAGCCAACAATTCCACACATTGCCCCAACTCCTACTCGCTACTTCGAACTTTTTAACCTTTGTGGAGGGTTGGTGTCTAGTTTAGGAAGTGAGAGGGAGGGGGAGAAGCCAGGAGTCAGGAGCCAGAAGGGGAAGGGAGTGGATGAGTGGGAGGTGGGGAGTGATGGAGTACTCCTCTCACCTCCCACTCACCCTCCTCTTATCCACCCATTCACTCTTTTCCCCTTCCCCATCACCCAGTTTCATAGGAGAATCGATTTTATACCAATTTATAATGATGAACCTTGCACATCACCCCACCGCCTTCGGCACCTCCCCTTGGCAAGGGGAGGTCAGGAGGGGTCAGATTTGCACTGTTTTCAAATCAAATTGGTATTAGTTAGAGGTATGCCACTTTGTATCGAATGGCTCAGTCCCACTCTACTGAATCCCAAACTTCGGTTCACGATCGCCCCGTTCTGGAAGCGCGGGGTTTGACTCGTCGTTTTGGTGGTTTGGTAGCGGTTAATCAGGTCTCTTTTGCGATCGCTCAGGGTGAAATCTTTGGGTTGATTGGTCCCAATGGGGCTGGCAAAACGACCTTGTTCAACTTGTTGACGGGATTAATTCAGCCTTCGGATGGGCAAATGCTGCACGATGGGGAAGATATTTCCCGGCTGCGTCCGTTTCAAATTGCCAGTCGGGGAATTGCCCGCACTTTTCAAAATATTCGGCTGTTTAGCCATCTCTCTGCACTTGAGAACGTCATGATTGCCCAGCACGTCCACACCTACAGCGGCGTACTGACTGGAGTGATGGGTTTGCCGCCTGCACCTCAGGAAGAAAAACAAATTCGCAAGAAAGCTATGGAGTTGTTGGAGCTTGTGGGTTTGGGCGATCGCGCCAACGAAATCGCCTGCAACTTTCCCTATGGCGACCAGCGACGACTGGAAATTGCTCGCGCTCTGGCCCTCAAACCCCGTGTACTGTTATTGGATGAACCGGCAGCCGGGATGAATCCGAATGAGAAGCACCAGCTCAGCGAGTTTATTCGTAATCTTCGTCAGCAGTTTGATCTGACGGTGCTGTTGATTGAACACCATGTGCCGCTGGTAATGGGATTGTGCGATCGCATCGCCGTCCTGGATTTTGGACAGCTCATTGCCCTCGGCGATCCAGCAAAAGTTAGAAATGATCCAGCCGTGATTGAGGCCTATCTAGGAGCTGAGTAGATGTAAGGATCGCGGATTCCATCGATAATGGATCCATAGATCCTGTTAAGTCTCAATATCCATGAACACCAGTAATGCGATTTCAGAACCCAGAAGCGATCGCGCTTTCAATCACTCCCAGGAGCTGACCCTACCCTGCCGCAGCGCATCGGTTAGCCGCAAAACGGGCGAAACTGACGTACATGTAAGGATCAACGTGGATGGCAGCGGGAACTGTACAGCCAAAACAGGCATTCCCTTCCTTGACCACATGCTGCACCAGATTGCTTCCCATGGGTTGATTGACCTGGATGTGCAGGCCACAGGAGATTACGAAATTGACGACCACCACACCAATGAAGATGTAGGCATCACATTGGGAATGGCGTTAGGCAAAGCACTGGGCGATCGCAAAGGCATCGTCCGTTTTGGACACTTCATCGCGCCTCTAGATGAGGCACTGATTCAGGTCGCCTTAGACTTCTCCGGTCGCCCCCATTTGAGCTATGGGTTAACCATCCCAACTGAACGAGTCGGCACCTACGACACCCAACTGGTAAGGGAATTCTTCGTGGCACTGGTCAATCACTCCCAAATGACCCTCCACATTCGTCAGTTGGATGGCATTAACTCCCACCACATTATTGAAGCCACTTTCAAGGCATTTGCGCGATCGCTCCGGATGGCGATCGAAATCGATCCCCGAAGAGCACAGACCATTCCCAGTTCTAAAGGAGTGCTGTAGCGGAGACAGAGGGTCCGTGTAATAGATGAGGGGGTAGAGGATAAGCGTCGGGTGTTGGAGCTGAGAAGTTATTAGTTGTTGGTTGTTAGTTGTTAGAAGGGGTGGATGGGTAAAGGGGTAGATGGGTGACGGAGTAAGAGAGTAGCGGAGTAATGGGGTCAGGACAGTTTTGAGTTCGGGTTTGTCAAATTTTTTGTGGCAATCCTGGACAAGGAGTCGAGGAAATCAGGGTTTCAAGGAGCCACAGCCCCATTTCTAGAACCGTCTTGTAGAGAAACCTCCCCCTATCCCCCCTCCCTATCCCAAACTGGACAGAGTGTAAAGAAACCTTTACTCTATCAGAGGGGACGCCCAATACCAATAGTTGCCGTCAACCCAGTCCCCAATTATCAACCGTAAACTTGTATCCCTTCCTCTATTTCTATGGTGCTTAAAGTTGGCGATCCGGCTCCTGACTTCAGCCTACCTGATGCTAAGGGCAATATCATCAGATTGTCCGACCTGAAGGGCAGGCGAGTGGTGCTTTACTTCTATCCCCGTGACAACACTCCAGGTTGCACAAAAGAAGCCTGCAGTTTTCGGGACTCCTATGCAGAGTTCCAGAGTAAGGATATAGTTGTCCTCGGCGTTAGTACGGATGATGCCAAATCCCATGAAAAATTTACAACAAAGTTCAACCTCCCTTTCCCACTCCTGATTGACGAAGAGGGCAAAGTAGCCACCACCTACAACAGCTATGGGTTGAAGAAATTTATGGGTAAAGAGTATATGGGCATCAGCCGCAACACCTTTATCATCGCTCCCGATGGTACGATTGAAAAGATTTATACCAAGGTTAAGCCCGAGAATCACGCAGAAGAAATTCTCGCTAATCTCGCTTGAGGGAGAATGCTACTCAGTTCATATGTCAGTGGTTCTAAAGAAGTACTTCCATCCTACTTGTGCATCTGCTGCCCTGAATAGTGGATGTGTTTAGCTCATGCTTTTGCCTATGCGTCAATGGTGGCATTTCACACAAACCGTTCTGGGTATTCTGTTTCGCCATCCGGTGATAGGCACCAGTATCATTCCCATCCTGCCTGACGGACGCATTGTGCTCATTCAACGGCGAGACAATGGCAAATGGGGATTACCAGGGGGTATGGTGAATTGGGGGGAAGACATTCCTACCACTGTGCAGCGGGAACTGGAGGAAGAAACTGGCCTAGAGGTTTCCAGAATTCGCCGTCTTGTTGGCGTTTATTCTTCACCTGAACGAGATCCTCGGGTTCACTCCATTTGTGTTGTGATTGAGGTCGAAGCTCAGGGAACGATGGAAATTAAAGATTCAATGGAAGTCAGTGATGTTCAGGCATTTGCTCCAAATTCCCTGCCTATTGGTACCCTCTCTCATGATCACGATCGCCAATTGCAAGATTATTTTAACGGTTTAACAACCCTTGCCTAGTAGACTGCCAAGCAGATTTTGAAGGATTTGCAATCCTTCAAAACTCCGTAAATTTGTTTTTCTGGGTTTATAGCGGTAGTCATTATGGTTAGGACGGGGTGCAGGGGTGAAACCCCTGGCTGGGTGCGAAGCCCCCACTCCCTCTCTAATTCCAATGTCCTAACGCACCCGCGTAGAGCTATAGATAACCAGGCAAAGTTCCTGTGGTGAACCACTAGGGTTGACTGGAAAGAACGAGCGAGCTCGCCGGATGCAGATAACCTTTGCTGCTCAACCAACCCTATTGGGAACGAGGGAAATTTATCGGTATGAAGGCGAGGGGGAGCACTGATCGTCTGCTCCGTCCGCCCTAACGTAACTATGCTGCTTGCACTTCTACAAATTCATCTGAAGAGCGAGGTTCTGGAATAGGCAACCCCTTTGGCGTAACATTTCAAGATGAAGCTCAATCGCTTCCTTAAACCTCTTGCCCATCCCCTTATTGACACAAACAGGATGCCTCTACCGATTCGCAACTCCCGCATCAGGCTATCCCAGGGTTTGATCTTCTGGCGTGAGGTGGGGCAGGGTCCTGCGCTGGTGTTTTTACACGGTTCCTGGCAGGATAGCAGCCAGTGGATGCCAGTGGTTGAGCAACTGAGCCAGGACTATCACTGCATTGTGCCAGACCTTTTGGGCTTTGGAGAATCTGAAAATCCTGATGTTCATTACTCGATTGCTCTGGAAGTAGAGTGTTTAGCAGAATTTCTAAGGGCGTTGAAGTTGCAACAGATCTACCTGGTGGGGCATTCCCTGGGAGGTTGGGTAGCCGCTAGCTTTGCCCTCAAATATATCGATCAGGTTGCTGGAGTTGTACTGCTGGCCCCGGAAGGTGTGCAAACGTGGGACAGGAAAGACCGCTGGTTTTGGGCACGGCTTCTGCTAGCACCCTGGGCCGATTGGGGGTTGCGATCGCTCCTCCCTCTCAGCAAAATCCTTAAGCTTCAAAGGATTGAACATCTGTTAGCTCGCCGCCAAAAGTTGCTTGCATCCTTAACTGCGTGCAAATTGCTTTTTTACCGGCGGCGATCAGAAATTAAGGCAGAATTTCTCAATGATCAATTGCGGTGGTTGAAAGTGCCTGCCTTGATTTTGCAGGGAGAACGGGATGGCGCAATTGCCATTTCCTTAAACCAGACCTATGCCCAGCTCGCTTCCAAAACTGAGCTGGAACAGATTCCGCAAGCCGGGGAAAATGTTTTGGGAATTCATCCTGATTTAGTTGCACAGCGTATTCGGGCGTTTGTCTCTGGAGTGCCAGTCAGGTAATTCTGAGTGCTCGGATACCTTCAAAAATCACATGGGGATTCAAGCTAATTTTTGATGCCAGTTCAGGCGATCGCTCCCCTAAATACTGATGCAAGTCTTTCCCATCACCGCCAGTCATTACTACAGCACTGCCCGGAAATTGCTGCCACCAATCCTCTACAAAGGATTGAATGCCTGCCAGCAAGGTGTAAAGGATGCCGCTGGCGATCGCATCCTCTGTGTTGAGAGCCCAGCGGTTCGGAAGAGGGTGGCTGGGTGGACGGGAGGATGGGTGGACGGGTAAGGCGGCGGTTGCCTCGCCTAGGGAGCGAAATTGGAGACCGAGACCAGGCAGAATTGCACCCCCAACGAGCTGATGATGTTCATCCGCTCCAGTGAATGTGAGAGCAGTGCCAGCGTCAATCATCAGTGCAGGACTGCCAACCGTTTGAATCGCTCCCCAAAGGGCAAGGGCGCGATCAATCCCAAAGGTGGAATACATTCCCTTCAGAGGGACCAATTTGAGTGAGATGAAGTGGGCATTAGGGTTGTTTTCCCAATAGTGATTTTGGGCAGGAACGACCGAAGCAATCCAGATTTCGCAGAGTTCCTTTAGCCATTCAACCTTTTCCTGATCCAGAGCCTCTTCCCCATTCTGGAAGCAGGCATGGGTCGGTGAGCCGGACAGATGGGGGGTATTCCAGGTTTTATGAAGACGATCGCCCTTAAACTGGGCCCAGTGCAATCGTGAATTACCAATAACCAAAGCTAGCCAGGATCCGGGTCGATCCATAAATTTACCTGATAAGTAACTTTACCTAACAAAACTTTACAAAGCTGGGGAGTGTACCAATAATATAAAGAAGAACTGTTGCAATCATTACGATTTGATTGGGAGGCACTTCAATGGTCGCGCTGACCACGGAACAGGTTCAATCCCGGCTAACGCTGGAAACGGTCGAAATTGCAGCGGATACCATGGGAATTCGATGTCTGGATTGGGACCGCGATCGCTTCGACATTGAATTTGCCCTCCAGAATGGCACCACCTACAACTCCTTCCTGATTCGGGGTGAAAAAATCGCCCTGGTAGATACTTCCCACGAAAAGTTTCGCCAGCTTTATCTGAATGCCCTCACCGGGTTAGTCAATCCAGCCCAAATTGATTATTTGATTATCAGCCATACAGAGCCTGACCATAGCGGTCTGGTGGCTGACCTTTTGAAATTGGCTCCGCAGGCAACAGTGGTGGGGGCCAAGGTTGCCATCCAATTTCT
This sequence comes from Leptothermofonsia sp. ETS-13, assembly GCF_049200465.1. Taxonomy (NCBI): domain Bacteria; kingdom Bacillati; phylum Cyanobacteriota; class Cyanophyceae; order Leptolyngbyales; family Leptolyngbyaceae; genus Leptothermofonsia; species Leptothermofonsia sp. ETS-13. The sequence continues at coordinate 5,477,211 of NZ_CP120836.1, read as the reverse complement.
GGAAGATCTGGTACATCAACCATTCAAACGTAAGCTAGTGAAGAATGGCGATCGCCTCGACCTGGGTAACAGCCACGAATTGGAATTTGTCTCTGCACCAAACCTGCACTGGCCCGACACCATCTTTACCTACGACCACAAAACGCAAGTGCTCTTCACCTGCGATGCCTTTGGTATGCACTTTTGCGACGACTGCACCTACGATGAAGATCTGGACCTGATCAGCCCTGACTTTCGCACCTACTATGAGTGCCTCATGGAACCCAACGCCCGCTCTGTGCTGTCGGCGATTAAACGGATAAATGAACTGCCCTCGATTACTCAAATTGCAACGGGGCATGGACCGCTATTGCAACATCACATTTCCGAACTGGTGGGACGCTACAGGGAATGGAGTCAGGCTAAGGCGAAGGCAGAAACCACTGTTGTTCTGTTCTATATGTCGGAATACGGGCATAGCGATCGCCTCGCCCATGCCATTGCCCAGGGTATCTCCAAAACAGGTGTTGCTGTTGAGCAAGTCGATTTCCGAGCCGTGGAACCTCAGGAAGTGCGAGAACTAATGGACATTGCGGCGGGGATTGTCATTGGGATGCCGCCCCAGTCCCAATCAGCGGTTACTCAACCCGTCATCAGCACAATCCTGGCAGCCGCCCATGCCAAGCAATCCTTTGGTTTGTTTGAAGCCGGTGGCACTGATGACGAATCCGTTTACCCGCTAAGAAACCGCTTTCAGGAAATTGGTTTGACCGAAGGCTTTCCCCCCATCTTGATTAAAGAAACTCCCACAGAAGCTACCTACCAACTCTGTGACGAAGCGGGAACTGACCTGGGGCAGTGGCTCACCCGCGATCGCAGCATTAAGCAAATGAAGTCCCTCAACAGCGACCTGGATAAAGCCCTTGGGCGTATTAGCGGCGGGCTGTACATCATCACTGCTAAAAAGGGCGAAGCTTCCAGTGCCATGCTGGCATCCTGGGTGGCGCAGGCCAGCCTGGAACCCTTAGGGATCACCATTGCCGTAGCCAAGGACCGGGCGATTGAGTCATTCATGCATGTGGGCGATCGCTTCACGCTCAACGTGTTGCAAGAAGGCAACTACCAGCCATTAATGAAGCACTTCCTGAAACGCTTTCCTCCCGGTGCTGATCGATTTGAAGGGGTAAAAACCTATCCCGCCAACAATGGGGCTCCAATTCTGGCCGATGCCCTCGCCTACCTGGAGTGTGAAGTCATCAGTCGTCTAGATTGCAACGATCACTGGCTCGTCTACAGCACCGTTGAACTTGGTCGCGTCTCAAACACCGATGCCCTGACAGCTGTCCACCACCGTAAAGTTGGAAACCATTACTGATTCATAACGATAGCCATCAAAACCAGGACCTGTTAGACAGCGTAAGACCTTCACCGTCTTTCCCGATACCTGCTACATCTAACGCTTTCCTGACTTTATCACTTCCCATTTCTCCATCATCCCCATCCCCCTATCATCCATTCCTTCCTTCCCTCACCTGCCACCTAACTTCCCTCTTTCCTCTTTCTTTCTTCCTCGCCCCCTGGCCCCTCTCCTCCCTATTTCCCATGTCTTCTAACCCTCTTCTCAAAGCTTTTGCTGGACTGGTCAAACCGTTCCAGTCCTCTTCAATCTCTGAGTCCCAGCAAGACACTCCGCAAAATGTGGCTACAGGGCATGCACCGTCTGTTTCCAGAAGCCGGGATGTTCAGGTGGCGGAAGTTGGCGAAAACACCCTCGTACTGCGATCGCGCACCTGGGATCGGCTCAAATTTGAAATTGAATACGCCCGCCAGAAAGGTACTACTGCAAATGCCTACCTGATTCAGGCACGGGAAACTGCACTGATTGATCCACCGGGGGAGTCATTTACGGATTTGTTTCTGGACGAGCTTCAGCAGCATCAGTATCTTCAACGGCTGAACTATGTGATTTTGAGTCACGTCAACCCCAACCGCATTGCTACCCTGAGGCGATTACTGGAATTAGCCCCCTACGCCACGGTCATCTGCTCCAAGCCCGGTGCGATTACCCTTCGATCAACCCTGACGAATCAATCAACCTCTGCGGTGATTGATGATGCAGCGTTAGACCTGGGGATCGAATATGCGACAAATCGGACCTTAAAGGTTCACATTGTCCGCGATGAGGAAGTGCTCGATCTGGGTGATGGGCATGAACTTCAGTTTCGCTTCGTTCCCACTCCCCGCCATCCCGATGCCCTATGCACTTACGATCCGGCAACCCGCATCCTCTTTACCGATAAACTGTTTGGAGCCCATGTTTGTGATGAATCCATCCTGGATGAACATTGGAAACACTATGAGGAAGATCGGCGGTATTACTTCGACTGCATCCATGCCGCTCAAGCCATCCAGGTTGAAACAGTACTTGATCGGCTATCGCGCTTATCTGTAAAAATGTACGCGCCTGCCCATGGTCCAATTGTGCGACACAGCCTCAGCCGCCTGACCCTGGAGTACCGCGAATGGTGCGCCCAACAGCAAAGTCAGGATGTCAACGTTGCCATGCTCTACACCTCAGCCTACGGCAATACGGCGACACTGGCTCAGGCGATCGCTAAAGGCATGATGGACGCAGGCGCAGCGGTTGAATCCATCAATTGTGAATTTGCCGACACCGAGGAAGTAAGCCGGGCGATTGATCGCTGTGATGGGTTTGTAATGGGTTCACCCACTCTGGGAGGTCACGCTCCGATTCAAATTCAAACAGCTTTGGGCATTGTGCTATCCCAGGCAGCCAAAACAAAGATAGCAGGAGTCTTTGGTTCCTATGGGTGGAGCGGCGAAGCGATCGATTTGCTGGAAAGTAAGCTTCAGGATGCAGGCTACCGCTTTGGATTTGACACGATTCGGGTGAAATTCAAGCCCACTGAAGAAACTCTCAATCAGTGTGAAGCGGCCGGGACTGAATTTGTTCAAACCCTGAAAAAGACCAAAAAAGCCCGTACCCCACGTCAGATGGCTGTGGAAGCCCAGACCGATCGCACCGCTCAGGCAGTTGGGCGAGTTATTGGCTCTATCTGCCTGATCACAGCCAGAAAAGATGGCACCCAAATTGGCGTCCTCACCTCCTGGGTTTCGCAGGCCAGCTTTGATCCGCCCGGAATCACAATCTCTGTCAGAAAGGATGGAGTGGGGGCAATGCTGGCATCGGCGGGTGAACAATTCGTTCTCAACCTGTTTCAAGAAGGAAAAACTATTCCCCGTCATTTCTTGAGGCCCCAGGTTCCAGGGGAAGATCGCTTTGCAGGCGTTGCCATTCAGGACGCGGCTAATGGATGTCCCATTCTGACCGATGCGTTGGCCTATCTGGAGTGTACAGTGCAAAACCGGATGGAGTGCGGCGACCATTGGCTAATTTATGCCACCGTTGACAGTGGCAAAGTCATGGATTCCACCAGCGTAACCGCTGTCAATCACCGTAAGTCAGGAAGTCAGTATTGATCCAGTTTTGATGAAGGCAACAGGCGACAAGCGGCCCCCTGTTGCCAGTTGTCTTAAATATTGACTACCTGCGCTTCCCGATCGCGATAGGTTTCAATGTTGACAGTTTTGGGGGCGATCGCAGGCTCCTCATCGTTCAGCCAAAATTTCAAATGAGCCCCCTCTACAACAATCTCACCAATGGCGGTAGTAATGTAGAGCTTGCCTTGACGAAACTTCAACACTTGTCTCAAGTCGGGGCGAGTGGTTGAATTTTCCGAATTCTCGTTTTCGCCATTTCCTGAAAGACTGCCCCGTACTGCTGATGAGGCGAGTGGAGGCAAATCTTTGCCGACAAATGCAGTTCGTCCGGGGGATTGGCGAAAAACGGGTTTATTGAGATTAGGCTGATTGGGTGGAGCAATGGGTAGAGCTTGCGGCAACTTCTCTGCTGCTTGATTCTCGGCTGTTTGATCGGACTCCTTGCTCAGCCAGACAATTAGCTCCGATCCCTGATACACAAACTCGGAGACGAGCGTAGTGATAAATAACGTTCTGTGGCTGCAAACAATCTCTCGAATGGGATACCAGGTATTTCTGCAAAAAATCACGAGATCAGTCTGAATGTTGTTGCGATTTCCCTGACGGACCTTGGTCCACCACTCCTTCCATAGAAATCTTGCTTCCGTGCAGTTTAGTTTATAGCCATCGGGAATCTGACTCCGCTCATATTTAGTAAACTTTGATGTTTCAGAGGGGTTCATTGGAATAAAGCAGTTTTCAACCAGAACCCGATGTATCAGGTTATAGTACTCCGATCCCCGTCTTACCAGTACCGTAGGCAAATTGTTTGGGGTTTTAAACGTTGCCAGCAAACCACCTCGCCTGGCAAGCAGTTGAACAGAGTCAAACGCAGGCTCAATTCGCAAATTTTGATTAGACGCGAGTGCCCCCTCTCGCTTGACAAACTGAAGAATTAAAGCGGCATCATCGAAGGTATTCATAGCTGGCAGTACTTTAGGAGCGATAGACACCCGTTCAATGGTGGTGTAGTCAATAAAACGTGTAGTCAATAAAACCAGGAATCAATAAAACCAGGAAAAGGATAATAGCCGACGCCTATCAGATTCTGCTACAACTAGTGGTTCACCACAGGAACTTTGCCTGGTTATCTAAACCCGGGAAAATAAATTTACGGGGTTTTGAAGGGTTGTAAACCCTTCAAAATCTGCTTAGCAAACTAGTAGTGTTGCAAACAATAAATTTTGCAACATGTGGGAGTGGGGGGCTTTACCCCCTTCAAACTTCACCCCCTTCAAAACTTTTGTTTTGATCTACTAGCCTTGCCAACCTCTGCCAGGGCAATTCACTACAGAGGCTAAAATGATTTTGCAGTGGCCGGGTACTTTTGTAACCAGACACCTATTACCTGCGCCGTTATTCAGTTACACCTTAGGGGCAGAAATGAGGGGGTAAACAGCTTGCGGAATTCGGTCCTCACACTGACACGAGAAAAGTTCTGCAAGAGGCTTAACAGGAAGATGAGACTTAGCCAATGCGATTCAAATACTGTTCGTCTCCTCTACGTACAATCATAGAGTCTGGTAGAGAACCTGACCTTCCCTTCACCCAGTCTTTGCGAAGATTCACTCAATTCTGAGTAAACGATAAAGCGGCTTCTGATTCACTACCCCAAATATGCCTGCTTCACGCGTTCATCATCCAGCAACTTTGCTGCTTCCCCAGTCAGGGTGATCCGACCAGCTTCCAGAACATACCCCCGATTGGCATGCTGAAGGGCAAGGTTTGCGTTTTGCTCAACCAGTAGAATCGTGACACCAGCGGTGTGCAGGTTTTGAATAATGGAGAAGATCTCGCGCACGATCGCCGGAGCTAAGCCCAGGCTGGGTTCATCCAACAGCAGCAATTTGGGACGGCTCATGAGGGCACGGGCGATCGCCAGCATCTGCTGTTCGCCGCCACTGAGGGTGCCCGCCAGTTGATTACGACGTTCTGCCAGGCGGGGAAAGGTGAGGAACTGCTGTTCAATATCCGCCTTAATACTGGAGCGATCGCGGCGACTGTAGGCCCCAAGCTCCAGATTATCCAGCACCGTTTGGCGGGCCAGAACTCGCCGCCCTTCGGGGCTATGAGCAATTCCCATTTGAACCACTTCATGGGCTCGGCAGCGGGTAATATTTCGCCCATTGTAAAGAATCTGCCCGGCACGGATATTCACAATGCGGGAGATGGCTCGTAGGGTGGTACTTTTGCCTGCGCCATTAGCCCCAATTAAAGTAATCACCTCACCGGGATAGATGACTATGTCAATCGCCTGCAACGCCTGAATACCACCATAGTTAACGCTTAATTGTTTAATCTCTAGTAGGGGCAAAGAGTCTTGCATAGGGTCAGTACCAGGATGATTGCGATCGCGTCATATCTGCTAGAACAGATAGAGATTACGGACTCCTGTAGAATTTAGCCAGTAGGAAAATCATAATCACATGACTGGTGCCATCTTTCTAGCTGGAGCAAGCCGTGGAGTTGGGCGGGAAATTGCCCGACTTTTAGCAGCTCAAAATCAGAAGGTCATCGCTCTTCTGCGTTCCGATGTGGCCCGTGAAGACCTGGAAGCAATCGGCATTTCCATCAGGATGGGAGATGCTTTGAATGCTGAGGCCGTAGAACAGGCGATGCTGAGCAAACCTGTTGAAACGGTAATCAGCACAATCGGGGGGAAACCAACCGATGGTGAACGCTCAGACTTCAAAGGGAATCGTAACTTGATTGATGCAGCGGTGAAAGCTGGAGTTAAGAAATTTATTTTGGTGACTTCCATCGGTACGGGTGATAGTGCGCCTGCGCTTCCTCTCCAGGCAATGGAAACGCTGGGTCCCGTTCTGGCAGAGAAGGAACAAGCCGAAAATCATCTACTTGAAAGCGGGCTGACCTACACCATCATTCGACCAGGGGGGCTGAGGTCTGAGCCCCCGAAAGGGGAAGGTATTTTGACTGAAAACCCGCTCATTGCAGGCACGATTCACCGGGCGGATGTGGCAGAACTGGTCTGTCGGTGTCTGACGGCTGAACAAACAAATAATAAGATTTTGTCAGCAGTGGGACGAACAACGATCTTCGGCAGTCCCCAGTTTGAGGAATTTAACTTGACTTGAAGGTTTGCAACCAACCTTTTGCCAGTGCCCAATCTAGAAAAAACCGGGCGATCACAAACAGCAGAATGCTTTCGACAGTCAACACTATAAACGGTAGCAGGGTTTTCCACAGATTCAAGCCTACCTCTACCTGGGCCAATCCTCGCACCAGCCCAAAGGCCAGAACTGCCCCTGATTTCAGGTGTGGATTGTTATCTTGACGAATAATGTAGCGGTAGGTAGCCCCAAACAGGAATCCAGAGAGAACGGCAATTCCGGTACTCAGGATGAGGTTGACAAGGATTGTAGACGATGGCAGGTCGGCGAACAAGACAAATGGCAGCGATCGCAGCCAACTTGTGGCCAGCATTAAGCCAGCAAATGCAAACCCGGTTGCCAGAGCTCCCAATAATCCCGCTTTCAGCGACTCTAATCGTTCAGTTAAGCTCGTTTCCACCTCACCCAATCCCTTCATTCTGTGCCAACTTTGAATTATGATTGATTTTGAACTAATGTTGTAACGATTGTTTTACATACGCTCATGGATATTTTGACACTCGGTTGGGTTGGGCTTCTGGTAGTGTTTACCTTCTCTATTGCACTGGTCGTTTGGGGTCGCAACGGTTTCTAACGGTGGAATCCACAGCATTAAGTGTTCTTGCTCTGATTGCGTTTGGCTTACTGGTAGCCGTGACTGGCGGGATTGTTTACCTGACACTGGCAGACTGGCGCGATCGCCGTCGTCGCGATCAGGCTACCCGTGGGGATCGCCCTACCCGCCGCAGCCACAGTAAGGCAAAACGGTAAAGCTTGTAAAAATCTACCCGGCCACTATTTCGTAAGGCACATGACCTGTGCTTAAATCTTCCTTAACATTCAGGGCATTATTATAGGCATCTCTAAATCGCCAGTCGTTCTAGCCGCCAGTTATGGTTAAGGAGAGATTTTATGCTAGAGGGAATTCAGGAGCCAATCTTTTTAAATGGGTTTGCGGTGGGGGAGCTGACCGGACGCCTCAAGCATCAGGCTCCAAAACAAATCAAAGAGTGGATTTCTCTGAGTAGGCTCAACGATTTTAAGGGAACTTTGAGAAAGTACAATTACACCATCACTGGAGTCACAGCTCATCCCTCCGATCCATCTCAGGTATTCATGGTTGCTGAGAAAACGGCAGAGGGGAAGAACCCGAATCTGGTTCAGGCATTTACCCAGAGCGATCGCTTCATGGATGGCTGGGAGGCTGGTTGTCTTCACAGCCAGTTGCACTACGAACAGCCTGCTCAGATTGAACAGTGGGTTAAGGTTAACAACCTTGATGCGATTCAGCAGGTACTGGATCAGCATGGATATACCATCATCTCCATGCGCATTCATCCCCAGGATAAGCGCTGGACCATGCTGAATGCTCGCAAGGGTTAATCCCCATGAGTATTGGATCGTAGTGAATTAGGAAGAGTACCCTTGCTGGGTACTGCCGCATTCTTGGTTAGTCAGTCACTATAGATTTGTTCGAGCAAGGCAAAACCCAAGTTTGAACAAATCAAAAAACAAAACATTGACTAACAGGAACGCAAAACTATGTCTGAATCTATTCTACCTCTGACAACCATCCGTCCCGACAAAGGACAGATTAAAGGAACTGCAGAGTCTGAGATGGAACTGTGCTGCCATCCGACCTATGTGAAGGTTAACTCCTTGACTATAGAGTCTGATGAATGCGGTGTTGACACCGTTTTCGACGCTAACAAGCCTTTCCGTGTGAACTCCGAAATCGAGTTCTACGGTTCGGGTGCATTGGCATTGATGGCGCTGAACGTACCCATTCAAGTTACCTACACCGCTGAATCTTATGGTCCTGGCACCGAGGCTGTTATCGCAGAGGTTAAGTTCAATACCTCCGCCGGTAAGCTGGTTTACACCGCAGCCGCTACTGTTCCTGCTGGCACACTGGATGGAGACAAACTCTATCGCATCAGCATGCTGTTCCGCATGGGTGCTGAAGGTCCTCGCCTCTCCATCGCTAACGGGTTCATCTCTGGCATCCTGGTTCAAGCTTACGAATAACTCGGTTTTTGACCCAAGGATTGGGAAGTCTGCCAACAACCTAGACCTCCCCCAGTAACCTGACCAGACTGGCGGGTGCCTCCTCCGGTGCCTGCCAGTTTTGACAAAAGCGAACCGAGGATATCCCCATGAATGACTCCCAAACTTTTTCGGCTGACTTGCAATGTACTCTTTCAAACCTGCAGGCACTCAGTATTCAAAATCCGACAACCACCCAACTGGAAAACTGTGAGCCGTTTCAACTGAGTGTCACCATCACCTTTAGCGACACAGCCAGTGGACATTTGATCAATCTACTTTTGCCCTTAGGACTGGCAATCCGGGTTAATTTCAGTGCTCGCTCCTTTAGTGGCCCCGGTCCTGAAATTGATCTGGGTTATGCAACGCTTACAACTGAGGCAGGAGTGCTGTCCTACACTCCAACATTGAAGATTGAGGGTGGACCAGAATCAGTCGGACTCGACTCCAATACGATTTACCAGATTAAGGCGATCGCCCGCGTGGGCCATGCCCCTTTCTCAATCCCTGCTTTGGGACGAGGCTTTATCAATGGTTTGGATCTACCTGTCGGTACACCTGAAGTTGTAACCGAACTTGCTGAAGAACCCAAAGCGGAGCCTGAAGCCACCAAAACTCCGACAACAAGTCGGACCAGGAAGTCAGGAGCCAGGAGCCAGAAGTGAGTAGGGAAGTGAGAGAGTGGATGGGTGGATGAATAGATGAGTTTGAGTTTTCACCTTACACCTCACTTAACTAACAACTAACAACCAACAACTAACTGTCCTCTCACAAAGGCAGGAATTCACCATGGCTGAGCAATCAACACCTCCTAAAGCGGAACATCCGGGCAACTACCTCTGGCGGAATGGGCAGCGAATTGAATTGGAGAAAGAGGGCGATCGCTTCACCCTGGTTATTCCTGACTCCAAACAGGTGGAGCAACTCCACAAAATGACTGGGATTCAGGAAATTAAATCAATTTCGCGTAAACAGTTACGGCTTAAAACAAGCCCTGAATTCCTTGAAGGCACAATGGCAGCATTGCGGTCTGAGCCTGCATTTTCTGGTGCGATCGCCCACCATGCCTACCATCCCAAGGATTCCGAAGGCACCATCTATTACATCACCGATAAAATCATCGTGCGGTTCAGGGAAGAAACAACTCCTGCAGAAATCGACGCAATTCTAAATACCTATCACCTGACTAAACTCAAACATTACGATTGGCTTTCCAATACTTACCTGGTGCAAGTCACCTCTGCCAGTGGCGAAAATCCAATTAAAATCGCTAATAGACTAATGCAGGAAGTAAAAATTGTCTCCGCTGAACCCAGCCTGATCAACCGCTTTCTACCCGCCAATCTGCCCGGCGATGAACTTTTTGGCAAACAGTGGAATCTGCAATCGGTCAAAGCGCCCAAAGCCTGGGAAATGACTCGCGGCGATCGCAGCATCGTTGTTGCCATCATTGACGATGGATTTGACTTGAGCCACCCGGACTTACAGGGTAATGGCAAGATAGTGTCTCCAATAGACTATGCTGATGAAGACGATTATCCCTTTCCCGAAGCAGGAAATTTTCACGGTACACCCTGTGCTGGCATTGCGATCGCAGAATGGAACGGAGTAGGCATTGTGGGAGCGGCTCCCGATTGCGCTTTTATGCCAGTACGATTCCAGTTCCCCAACCGGGGCGAAGACCATCGCCTGATTGAAATTTTCAAGGAAGTGGGCGATCGCAGTGATGTCATCTCTTGCAGTTGGGGTCCCCCTCCCGTTGACTGGCCCCTTTCAGAAGCCCTATCCGCAACGTTAGACCATGTGGCAACAGCAGGAGGGCGACGGGGTAAAGGCTGTGTTATCTGCTTTGCGGCTGGAAACTACAACGCACCCATCAATGCTTCCCAGGTTGAAAATTTTCGCTGGCTCCATCCGGAAGCAGGCGAACAGAGAACCACCGGGCGAATCTTGAATGGATTTGCCACCCATCCCCAGGTGATTTCAGCGGCAGCTTCCACCAGTTTTGACCAGCACGCTGCCTACAGCAATTGGGGAGCCGAAATCAGTGTCTGTGCCCCTAGCAATAATTCTCACCCAACTAAGCCCAATCGGCGACTCCCTGGCGAACCGATCTGGACCATCGATAACGAGCCATCTGGCAATGGCTTTTCTCCCAATAGCCGCTACACTAATCAGTTTGGAGGAACCTCCAGTGCGGCCCCTTTAGTGGCGGGAATTGCCGCTCTCGTTCTGTCTGCCAACCCGGAATTGAGGGCTGCCGATGTGAAGGAGATTTTGCAAACCACTGCCGATAAGATTACAGACATCAGTCCAGACATAGCCGGAATAAACCGGGGAGTCTATGGACTGAACGGTCGCTGTGATTGGTTTGGCTTTGGTAAAGTCAATGCCGCCAGAGCGGTAGCAGAGGCTCTGCGACGGAGAAACTCCCACTAATGGGAAGCTGCCTGCATGAGCACCCAAGCCAATATCACTTCCCTGACCTGCCAACTCACCCCTCTGGTTGCTCTTAGCATCCACTCTGTTCCGCTTCCACTGCTTGAGCGATGATCTAGCCAACGCCTTTACGAACCAGTTCAGTCAGAGCCTCGTTAAACGATGCGGATGATTCTGGAGGCTACCATGCAGGATGATTGTCGTTACTCATGGTGTATAGCGGTAGTCATTATGGTTAGGACGGGGTGCAGGGGTGGAACCCCTGGCTGGGGGCGAAGCCCCCACTCCCTCTCTAATTCCAATGTCCTAACGCACCTGCGTAGAGCTATATCCTCGGCTGGTCTTTGCTTATCCAGCAGGATACGCCCTTTTTTCTTCTCTGACCATACACCACTTCTGAGCATAGCTCTTGAGAGGTTTGAGTGATTCAAGTTGTTGACCAATGAGAATTCATTTATCCGGATATGCTTCTTAACAGACGGAAAAATGAAATGACTCACTGGTTTGATTTCTACCTATCCGTCTGGAGTTGGGCTTTGATGGTCGTTTGATCTCAGTCCCTCCACTGTAACCTTCTTCCGTCTAAAGCCATATTAAGAATGGGGGAGGCCGTATTGCAGAAGAGGTGTGCCCGAAATCGAAAGCGATCGCAGCGGCGATCGATTTTTTGTCCGATTCATGGTTGTTATCTCGACAGTGTGAGTCAGAAGTATCCCCTCTTTGCTGACCAGGCTGGACAACTACAACAGCGGGGCATGAACCGACGAAATGCATTGCTACTGGTGCGGTCAGAAACTGCTGTGCCACTGGTTGGCGAATGGCTGGAGGCATTCTGGTGTTCAGAGTGCCAGAAAACGAAGTGGTATCACATCCGTAAGCACGAAAGCACAGATTCTTCTAAAGCAGCGACCTATGATGTGGCAGTCGCGCCGACTGAACTCTGGCAACAGGCAACGGGGATGATTCACCCCAACGGCAATCCTTCAGTAGGAGAGTTTACCCGTCGCCATGCGCGGATGGTTGGGCATCGGGGTATTCAAGATTTTGTGTTTATAGGTTGATATAGCTGTCGCCAGATTGCTTAGGACATTGGCTTTATGCACCCTGTTCTAAGCCTGGTGGCTATAGCGATAGAGTGCAATCGAATATAGTGATTTTTGTTCGTGTGAAGACCCCCTCCGTTTTAATGGGCTATGGTGCATACATAAATGGATTGTTATTCAAAACTTGCTCAAACCGAACCCCCAACCCCTTTCCTCGTATAGCGGTTTTCATTTGAATGAGGTACGGGAGTGTGAGGTACAGTGGGGTGCAGGGCACTCTCACGGTACCTCACACCCTTGAAAAGAGCTATAGAGAAGAGGAGCTGGATTCAAAGCTCCTCTCCGACTCGGAGAGGGGTTTGGGGAGAGGTCAAAGGATTGTATGCACACGCCAGGTCTTAATGGGATATCCTTCACTTGAATGAGAATTGCTATACACTCAGGTTAAGCCGCAGTTACGGTTCAAAGCCCTGAGTTATGTACCAGACTAACCCCCCTCGTCCACTGCAAGAACCCCTCCCAACTATGTATGATCTTCCCAGCGAAGATCCGGAGGAACCTGGCTTGCCCGACGAGTTTCATCTGATTCAGCCTCGTTTGCTGGACGAAACCTGCCGCCCACCTAATTACGCACCGGATGCTATCTTTACGGCCAGTGATCTGAACCTTTACTATGACAGCCGCCATACGTTGTGGTACAAGCGCCCTGATTGGTTTTTAGTACTGGGAGTTGCGCGTGCTCAGCAGCAGGAGGAAATGCGCCTGAGCTATCTCATCTGGCAGGAAGGAGTTCCCCCCTTTCTGGTAATTGAGCTACTATCACCCGGTACAGAATCGGAGGATCTGGGAAAAAGCCTACGAGAAGTGAACCAGCCACCGACGAAATGGCAGGTATACGAGCAGATTTTGCGAGTTCCCTATTATGTGGTGTTCGATCGATATGTGAACCAATTGCAAGTATTTCAACTGGTTGCCACCCGCTACCAGGAAATTGCACTACCTGAGCAGCGGTTCTGGTTTGAGGAGATTGAATTAGGACTGGGGGGTATGGCAGGGGCGTTATCAGAATGCAGATGGGCTATGGTTGCGCTGGTATGATGCGGAGGGCAACTGGCTCCCTACAGCAGAGGAGCGATCGCAACAGGAACGACAACGGGCCGAACAGGAACAGCAACGGGCCGAACAGGAGCAGCAACGGGCTGAACAGGAACGGCAACGAGCCGAACAGGAACGGCAACGGGCCGAACAGGAACGGCAACGGGCCGAACAGGAACGACAACGGGCCGAACAGGAACGACAACGGGCAGAGATGTTAGCAGCTCGCTTGCGTGAGTTGGGCCTCGACCCAGAGCAACCGTAAGCAAATAGGACTGAACGCGAGTTTGGTTCTCCGGAATCCTAAAGACTCCGGAGAATTTAGGGTGGTGATTTAAACATCTTTCACCTCTGGCACCTGACCGCTGCTATACAAATCTTAAAGAATCTAAGAAGAAAGGGAATTTGTATTGGGATTCTCTCCTGATAGCCGATTTGGCAGACGTATAGGTTTAGAGGAATCACACCTCATGTATTTTCTAGAAACGTCACTGCTCAGGGGCAACTGATGAACGATCACAAACCGCAGCGAACGAATTCATCGGCGATCGCACATTCACCCATCTCTCCATCAGGTCGCCCCCATCAGGTTACTTATACCTCTGCAAGCTGGTTTCGGCAACCGGGACTCCCTATCTGGAAAAAGATGTGGAGAGACTTGCTGGCATCACGGGAACTGGCATGGCGATTGATGATTAAAGACCTGAGTGCACAATATCGTCAATCGGTATTTGGAATTGCCTGGGCATTTATTCCACCGATTATTCTGGCAGTGGGTTTTACGTTTGCTACTAATTCAAAAGTGATTAACATTGGCAAAACCGACATCCCCTATCCTGCCTATGTCATGCTTGGCACGATGTTGTGGCAGACATTTGTTGAAGCACTCAACGCTCCCATTCAAGCAGTCACGACTTCAAAGGGATTGCTGGCGAAGATTAATTTTCCCCGTGAGGCAATCATTCTAGCAAAGCTGGGGCAAGTCTTTTTCAACTTTGGCATCAAGATCATTCTGATTGCGGGTGTGTTTCTCTGGTTTCGGATTCCGGTGCCCTGGACGATCGTGATCGCACCAGTTGCTCTGCTTCATCTGATCTGGTTAGGGACTTTCATCGGGTTACTCCTAGCTCCCCTGGCAGGGTTATACAACGATGTGTCAAAGGCACTTCCATTGATTGTAGGTCCCTGGTTATTCTTGACACCAGTAGTGTTTCCAGTACCGAACGGTGGCACATTTGCCACGGTGGTAAGGCTCAACCCGGTGACTCCTTTGCTGGTGACAACACGGGAACTTGCCACAATAGGGGTTATTTCAGATCCTCAGGGATTCTGGATTGTCAGCGGGGTATCTATCGGCGGCCTGCTGGTTGCCTGGATTCTTTACCGGGTTGCAATGCCCTATGTCATTGAGCGAGTGAGTTCTTAAGCAAATATAGCTCTACGCAGGTGCGTTAGGACATTGGAATTAAAGAGGGAGTGGGGGCTTCGCCCCCAGCCAGGGATTCCACCCCTGCACCCCGTCCTAACCACAATGACTACCGCTATAAATTACAGCGTTTTTCATTTGAGTTTCTACACTTTGATAGGGATTAGGGACTGGAGGCCAGGAGCTAAAGTGTGGCTTAGACATTTGAAAATAGCTGTAAGTGGAACAAATTAGCACTGTCCTCGTTCCAAATAATGCAAGTGAGTTAGGGATCGATCCGTCATGGTTAAAACATTAAACCAGAATGACCAGGAGCAAATTTTGACAGCCGCTGATGACATCGTTTTGTCAGTGAATGGGGTGTCAAAAAAGTTTTGTCGAGATTTGAAGCGATCGCTGCTCTACGGTGTGCAGGATATTACCGCTGATCTGGTTGGGCTGCGAAAGGAAAGCGACCGTTTGCGCCCCAAGGAGTTTTGGGCGTTACAGAATGTCAGTTTTCAATTGCGCCGGGGAGAAGCCCTCGGTCTGGTGGGCAAAAATGGCAGCGGAAAGTCAACTCTACTGCGAGTAATTGCCGGTTTGATTAAGCCAGATACCGGATCAGTGGATGTGTATGGACGAATTGCACCACTGATCGCATTAAGTGCAGGGTTTAACCCAATTTTGACGGGGCGAGAAAACATTTATGCCAATATGTCAATTCTGGGCTTGTCTCAGCAAGAAATTGATGAGCGGTTTGATCAGGTTGTGGAGTTTGCTGAGATTGGGGACGCGATCGATGCTCCTGTACAGACTTACAGTTCTGGAATGACTGCCCGTCTTGGATTTGCCTGTGCAATCCATACTGAACCAGATATCTTGCTGATTGATGAAGTTCTGGCCGTTGGAGATGCAAAGTTTAGAAGCAAATGTACTCGTAAACTGGCTGAATTACGTGCAAAAGGTACCTCTTTTATATTTGTTAGCCATAACTCAATGGCAATTATGGCAGTATCTAATTCTGCAATATACTTGCAAAAAGGAGCATTAATTGCCTCTGGCTCACCTGAAAAGATTATTGAAATGTATGAGGAGGATTTATTCCTGAATAGTGTCAAGGTGATTCAAGGTGTAATGCATATTCCTGAAAAATCATCTACTAAAAGTTCTGGTATTGATATCACTTCTGTATATTTTCGAGATCAAAAAGGAAATATTCTCAACTCACTAAGAAGTGGTGAATCAGCAATTTTTTGCACCAGATTTAAAGCTCATCAAGGATTTAAGAATGTGAGTTTAAGAGTGGAAGTTCATGAGGTTAGTGGTGAGAATGAAACAGTTCTTTTCTTAAGCGGTTGGTTAGATCAGCAACTATTCGATGTTGTTCAAGGCACTCATGAGATTCAGATGCAGATGCCATATATTGGCTTCAAGCCAGGTGTTTATACTGCCAGTATCAATCTAAGAAAAGATTCCAACTATATTTTTGACACTATTGAGTCTTTTAACTTTGTGGTTAAAGGTGATTCGAGCATGAGTAAATGTAAATTTTATCAACCGAGGTCATGGGATTTGGTTTCAAACCTTGAAGAAGTATGATTATTATTAAATGCTTGAGATAAAGGCTCTGTTTACAACTCCTTACAAGGAATCCTAGTTGTGATGAAAGTTTTCTTTGTCAACGATACGTCAGATTCAAAAAACTGGGGTTGTAGGGCAACAACAGGTGCTCTACGGAGGATGGTAAATGAAACTGGAATAGTTGATATTACTCATACGCTATATCTCAAGCGGATGTCTCTTTCTGAAAGATACATCAGTTCAAACTTTAAAGAGATTGAGGATATTTTCACATCAATTTTTGAGCATCTCCCAACAGGGAAAAGCCTTACACGATATGTCCAGCAAAGGTGGATTGGACCTCGCTGGAATCGAATAGCTGGTGCAAGAGATGTGATACCAAATTTCTTTGAAGAATTTCCTATTTTTGCTCAGAAAATGCTTTCAGGTGAAATTCTTCAACTTGAGAGAAAAGCACTTGAAGAATGCGATTTGGTTTTCATCAATGGGGAAGGAAGTATTTACGATCGCCAACGAAAAGGGCGCATGATGTTATTTATTGCCTACCTGGCAAAAGTTCATTTTGGCAAACCGTGCGTATTAGCGAATCACACGGCTGATGTTCATGATCCAATCATGGCTGAAATGGTGGCGCAGGTTTATCCCCTACTGGATGATGTAATATTCCGCGAGCCATTGTCAGCAGAAGCCTGTCAAGCATTTGTAAGAGAAGATAATTCAGCATTAGCTGCTGATGCAGCATTTACCTATCAACCAGTTGAAAAAACATTGTTGGCTTCTTTAGGATCACGTGATGGCTATTTCAGCATTCATCCTGATTCGGCATCGGGGTTTAATCCATCTCAACCCTACATCTGTGTTGGTGGCAGTTCAATTTATCTCAGGCGCGATCGCCCAAGCTATGATCCAATTCCGGGTTTCAAAATTCTTTGTGAAAAGTTGCGACAATATGTTGCGCCTGTAGTGCTCACTGCACCTGACCCAGTCGATGAAAAAATCTTTCGTCCGATTGCACAAGAGTTGAATCTACCCCTAATTTCACTAACAACCCCTACCCAGCAGGCGGTAGACATTTTGGGAAATGCAGATGTTTATATCAGTGGTAGATGGCATCCAAGTATTCTGGCCTTAACAGGTGGAACGCCCATTGTCACATTCACTGCAAATACATATAAAACTCAAGCACTGGTTCAACAGATGGGGCTTGATGCTCCGACCTTCGATGCACTCAATTTGCACAAAGAAGCAGGAGATGTTGTCGATCTCGCCAAGTTCTATCTGGACCAGGGAGAAAGCCTGCGCAGCAAAATCCGTAGTCAGGCTGAAATGATGGCTCAACTGGCCCAGAAGAATGTTCGTTATTTGAAGAATCAACTGTGAGCATTATCGCCCTTATTCCTGCCCGTGGAGGATCCAAAGGTGTTCCTGGTAAGAACATCCGTATGTTAGCGGGTAAACCCCTGATTGCCCATTCCATTCTGGATTGCAAAGAATCTCAATTAATCGATCGCGTCTATGTCTCCACCGATGACCCCGAAATTGCTGAAGTCTCCTTAGCGTATGGAGCCAAGATCATCGACCGTCCAGCCGAACTGGCAAGCGATACAGCCTCTTCCGAATCTGCTCTCCTGCATGCACTGACCACCATTGAAACTACAGGGATTACTCCTGAACTGGTAGTGTTCTTGCAATGCACCTCTCCCTTGAGGAGTGGCACCGACATTGACCGGGCAATTACTCAACTGCGCCAGGAAAATGCCGACTCATTGCTGTCCGTATCCCCCAACCATCGCTTTCTGTGGGAACAAGTGGATGGTGTTGCCAGGTCAATCAACTATGACTATCGCAACCGTCTACGCCGCCAGGATATGAATCCTCAATTTATGGAAAATGGCTCGATCTATGTCTTTAAACCCTGGGTGCTGAAAGAGTTAGGAAACCGTCTCGGTGGCAAAATTTCCCTGTTTGAAATGACCGAAGAACAGAGTTGGGAAATTGACTCAATTGCTGACTTTGAGTACATCGAATTTCTACTGAACAGACAGCCTTAACCTGTATGATCATCGAAAAGAATCTTGCTAAATATATCGTCTTTGCTGAAGACAATATCATCAACGCACTCAAAAAAATTAGCGACAACAAAAGTCGGATCATCTTTTCCGTTACTGAGTCCGGTGAATTGGAAGGGATTGTAACCGATGGTGACTTTCGCCGCTGGTTAGTGCAGCAAGACACCATTAATCTGAATCAGCCCGTTTCCCGAATTAGTAACAAAAACTACAAGTTTGCCCACCATACAGATAACCCGGAAAAGATTCAATCCTACTTTTCTAATGAGATTGAGTTTATTCCACTACTCGATCACAATCGACACCTGGTTGCGATCGCCCGTCGCAGATCCGATGGAATTCGTATTGGCAACTTCACGATTGATGCCCACTCTCCAGCATTCATTATTGCTGAAATTGGTAATAACCACAATGGTAACCTCGATTTAGCCAGGCAATTGATTGATGCAGCGATCGCTGCTGGAGCAGACTGCGCCAAGTTTCAGATGCGGGATTTGAAATCACTCTATCGCAATGCAGGTAACGCCAACGATGCCAGCGAGGATCTGGGTTCCCAATATACCCTCGATTTACTGTCCCGGTTTCAACTCACACCAGAAGAAATGTTTACCGCGTTCGACTATTGCAAAGCGCAAAACATTCTGCCTCTGTGTACCCCCTGGGACTTAGAAAGCCTTGCCATGCTAGAAGACTATGGCATGGAGGCCTATAAAGTCGCCTCGGCTGACCTGACCAACCACGAATTGCTTACCGCTCTGGCAAAGACTGGCAAACCAATTCTTTGCTCAACTGGAATGTCCACCGAAGCAGAAATTGCTGAAACTGTTCGACTGTTACAGCGCCTGGGAGCTATGTACGTTTTGCTGCACTGTAACTCCACCTATCCCGCACCGTTTAAAGATGTCAATCTCAACTACCTGGATCGGTTGAAGGAAATTGGCGACTGTCCCGTGGGTTACTCTGGCCATGAGCGGGGCATTTATGTGGCGATCGCTGCTGTCGCTAGAGGTGCCAAAGTAATTGAAAAACACTTTACCCTCGACAAATCGATGGAGGGCAACGATCATAAAGTTAGCCTGCTGCCCGATGAATTTCGCTCGATGGTGGAAGGTATTCGTCAGGTTGAACAGTCCATGGGGACGGGGGCGGAACGGCGACTCAGCCAGGGCGAACTGATGAACCGGGAAACTCTGGCAAAAAGTTTAGTGATTAACTGCGATCTACAACTGGGACAGATCATCACAGCGGATATGATCGAGATTAAAAGTCCTGGACAGGGCTTACAACCCAATCGCAAACAGGAGTTGATTGGTAAACGGGCTCGTCGCACCTTCAAGGCGGGCGACTTCTTCTTCCCCAGTGACCTGGAAGAGTCAAAAGTAGAAGCCCGTCCCTACCGATTCAAACGTCCCTGGGGAGTGCCTGTCCGCTACCATGACTTCAAAGCACTACTGACAAAGACCAGCCCTGATTTGCTGGAATTTCACCTCAGTTACAAGGATTTAGAACAAGACATTCACCAATACTTTGATCAGTCCTACAATCTGGACTTTGTTATTCACAGCCCAGAACTGTTTGCAGGTGATCATCTTTTAGACCTGTGTTCACCCGATGAAGCCTACCGTCAACATTCGATCGCTGAACTACAACGAGTCATTAACCTGACCCGGCAGCTAATTCCTTTCTTCAAAAAAGCTGGCCGCCCCTGTATTGTCACTAACGTGGGTGGATTTACGGTCGATGCTCCGCTCCCTCTTTCCGAACGGGGCAGGCTCTACAATCTGCTGCTGGATAGCCTGTCACAACTGAATATGGATGGTGTAGAAATCATTCCTCAAACGATGCCACCCTTCCCCTGGCACTTTGGTGGACAACGCTACCACAATCTATTTGTCGATCCCCAAGACACGGCAAAATTCTGTCAAGAGAACGGATACCGCATTTGTCTCGATGTCTCCCACTCTAAACTGGCGTGTACCCACCACAAGTGGTCATTCAAACAATTTGTGGAACAGGTGGGTCCCTACGTCGCCCACCTGCACATTGCCGATGCCCAAGGAATTGATGGGGAGGGGCTACAAATTGGGGAAGGTGAAATCGATTTCCCGGCTCTGGCAGAAGATCTGGACAAAACCGCTCCCCAGGCGTCGTTTATTCCTGAAATTTGGCAGGGACACAAAAATGATGGAGAAGGGTTCTGGTTAGCTCTGGAACGGTTGGAAACCCTATTTTAAGGATGTGCCAGCAGCCATTCCTCCAAGTCAGCCAGACTGAAAAAATCGAGGAGAGCTTCGCCTACAGCTTTCAGTCGGGGGAAGAATAGCAGAAGCACACCATCCAGTCATCCTACCACTGTAATCTCCAGAAAAAATTTTTGGGAGAGTCAGTTGTTGCCGGGATTTGTAACCTTAAAGAACACATAATTCTTCACGGTTTGTCCTGAAAGAGTGAGACAAAGACAGAAGAGAAGGATAGGTTTTGCCCTTAAACCAAACTACCAGGCCATGTTAGTTAATATCCATTTTTCTTCTTTACAAAAGAGACAAGACTGGCAAGGAAACTAGGTTTACCGGGGTGTCCTTTACCATGTTCTACCATCTTCTGAAGTTATGAGGATCCGGTTTGCGTTTGTCAACGGCATCTGGCAGCTATGTATGGTAGTTGCAGCCTTTCAACAGGAACAGAAAAACAATCCTGGCATTGCTTACAGGGATTATTTAATTCTCTACAGTCGTAAAACGGCGAATTTAGAACTGATTCAATTCGTAGAAACTATTAGTGGTCTATCTTGGCATTGGCATGGCACTATTTGGGTCAATTGGACAAGTACCGATTGGAATCGAAACGTTGCTAAGGAACAGCATTCGTCTGTTCATCAGATACTGACTGCTTTCAACCTTACTCATACTTCTCAGGTTGATGAGATCTGGTTGTGCAAAATCCAATTTTTAGATGAGCGACTATGTGCTGACATATTTTCTAAAGCAACTATTTATCTATATGAAGATGGGCTACATACCTATGCGCCAACAAAGTATCTAGTTGAATTTCCCCCTGTTAACCTGTTGAATCTAAGAGCAACGCTAATCAACTACAAACACCTCCTTCAGAAATGGCTTTCAAATCAGCTTGACTGGCAGCATGAGGGTGTAAAACGCAGCCATATTCGGAGAATTAAAACATTTTACTCAGTCATAGGGAAACAACTTCCAATTCCTCTTGTTCTTCAAAATACTGACCTGAAAGTTGTAGAGCCTTCCCTATTACAAACCTTCTTTTCAGGTCTGTATTACCGGCTGCAATGCCAGTTTGCGCTAGAATCGGCTTCTGGAAAAAAGAATGCTCTTTTGCTGGGATCTAACCTCAGTCATCTCCACTCCTTTCCAAGACAGCATGAGGTTGCTGCCTTCGCAACCGTGATCCAAAAACTGACTGAGCAGGGATACATCATCTACTGGAAAGAACATCCTCGCAACCGAAAACCTCTCTTTGATGACCTCCAGGGAATGGTGTCTTCTGATAATCTGGTGTACCTGTCAGGAGAGCAGAAGATCCCTATCGAAGTTCTGGTTTCTGAAAATAAGGTTGACCTGTGTTGTTCTACACTTAGCAGTTCCCTGTTCTACTTGAAACAAATCTATGGCATTAAAACAGTGACCTGTGTAAGACCTTTACTGCCTTACCTCAAGGGCGACTTTCTCAAGCTATCGGAGCTAACTCTGGCAAATATTGAGGAGGCTGGCTAATGAATTGGAACCTTCGCGATCGCCCCCTCATCTCGGTCTTGCTTCCTTTCTATAACAGTGAAAAGTATTTGGAAACGGCGATAGAAAGTATTTTGAACCAGACCTGTCGCCAGTTTGAGCTATTGCTACTGGATGATGGCTCTACTGATTGCAGTTTCGTGATTGCCCAAAAATATGTTCTACGCGATCCGAGAGTTCAGTTTTATCATCATCCAAACATGGGTTTATGCAGGACGTTGCAGAAGGGGGTCGGTTTGGCAAAGGGTAAGTACATTGCCAGAATGGACGGGGATGATATTGCTGAACCCAAACGATTTGAATTACAGATAGAGTATCTGGAACAACACCCTGATTGTGTTGCTTTAGGGACTGCTCTAACAGTGATTGATCCAGATGGTGATGTACTGTGTACACCCCCTATCACTCAGGAGCATGATCGGATTGTTCGAGAACTCCTGGAATGGAAGGGAGCACGTATTTGCCACCCGACGGTGATGATGCGAACAGATGCGGTGAGAAAAGCAGGAGGTTATACACAGGAATATCATTTTGAGGATGTTGATCTATTTCTGAAGCTGGCAAAATATGGCAAGCTAGCAAATTTGCCAGAACGACTCCTCCAATATCGTTGGCACATTGGTAGCATTTCCCATACCCGCGATCAGTTAAGAATCCAGGAGATTAAGCAACAGATTTATCAGCGGGCGATCGCAAATCTTCAACTATCCTCTGACGATGATGTAGATGTAAAAGACTTCTCATCTCTGAATTCTAAAGAACCTGTACAACTCAATGCTTCTCCAGCCTGCGATCCGCAGTATGAAGCCTACTGCCGATGGTGTTTAACTGCCCGTAAATCTGGTTTCTACAACACCAGTTTCAAATATCTGTCAAAACTCTTAAAGAATTACCCGATGGCTCCCAAAACCTACTGGACTGCGCTGAATTTTGCTCTGGGAGAACAGCAGGGAGCTGTCATCTGGAACTCATTAATTTCAGCTAAACAAAAACTTCTATATGTCCGACAACTCATGTCCAGAGCTTAGTGTTTCTACCTGTTTCAGGCTTACAAATGAAAATTGCAGTTTTTGGCTACTATCATCAATTAAATTATGGGGATGACCGTTTGGGGCAAGCGCTTGTTCACGCCTTGTATCCTCACAAAGTTGTACTATTTCCTCACCATGAAGAACCCCCGTCAATGGACTGGTTTGATTTTATCTTAATTGGTGGTGGTGGTTTAGTCTGGGCAAGAACAGGAATCTGGTCAGATATAACCCGATGGTTAGGGAAGAGTAAGAAACCGTTTGGTGTTGTAGGTCTGGGAATCAATGAATTAAATGCTGACTTAAAGCCGGATCTTCTATGGATGGTTGAACACTCCAAACTATTTATTGTTCGGGATCAAAAGAGTCATCAACTATTGGACTATCACCCTAAAGTAAAAGTTCTGCCCGATTTGACCTGGATGATTCCTTATCCACCAAGGGCAGAAGTTCCTCAAAATGATGCGATCGCGGTCAGTCTAGCATCCAGGCATCCTCAAGGATATGACCCAACAGCCTGGGGGAAACTGATTCAAAATATGGGCGAGGTAGTCCCTTTTCCACTCAGATTTGCTCCCTATTGTGAGTCAGATATTTTTCAGAAACTTGGTTTTGAGAAGGTTCCTCAAGAGTTTTCAATTAAGCCCCTTTATGAGTGTCCATATTTGATTGGAACAAGATTCCATTCAGTGATATTTGCTCTACAGATTGGAACCCCTTTCATTGCTATTCTTTATGATGACAAAGTGAGAAGACTTTTGGATGACAATGATCTTCTAGATTTAGGTATAGGAATATTTGATTTTGATAAGTTGTCATTTAAGTTGGATTATCTCAAAGAAAATATTCACCATATTTCAGAACGTGTTGAAAAAGTCGGTAACCAGCTTAGAGATGATGGAACAAAGTTACGTGAAATATTGAATTCAACTATTCAGGAAGTTAGTCAATCAGTTTCCGTTCAAAAACAAGGTTTTCTACAAAGAATAAGAAGGTCATTACGAACATAGCTGTTATTTCTACTTGATTAGTGAATTGCATCAATAGATTTACTTGCTCTCGACCAGGAGGAGGATACATGAAGATTTGTTTGTTTGACCCAGGAATTGAAAGTCACGATGGTTCTTATAGTTCAAATCTTGGTGATCTAATTATCCAGGAGGCTGTCAATCGAGAGTTGAATGAGATTTTTAGAAATCAGGAAATTATTCGGTTTTCAACTCATTCCTTCCTGGAACCAGAACACCTTAAAACAATCCGTGCTTGTCCACTCATTATTGTAGGAGGTACAAACTTACTTTCATCTAACATGGATGCGTACAGGCAGTGGAGACTTTCCCTTCGACATGCATTTAGAATTCGGAGAGCTATTTTATTCGGTGTTGGCTGGTGGCAGTACCAGGAAGATCCTAACCTATACACAAGGTTTTTCCTAAAAACAGTTTTATCCGGAAAATTGAATCATTCTGTCAGGGATCGCTATACGCTGAAAAAGCTGCAAGCGATTGGAATCAACAATGTTATAAACACAGGTTGCCCTACTATGTGGCCTCTTGCGGGCATTCGTTCTGAAGAATTTCCGCGTGAAAAATCTAGTAATGTACTGGTAATGCTAACTGATTACAAGAAAAAGCCTGATTTAGATAGAAGGCTGTTAGAGTTGTTGCTTGCCAAATACACCAATGTATATGTCTGGCCCCAGGGTAGGGGAGATAAGCAATATATTTCAGATCTGAACGTTCCAGTCACTTTATTGGAACATTCTTTGTTATCTCTAGATCAGTTTATTCATTCTGGTATTGCATTTGATTACATTGGCACGCGACTTCATGGGGGGGTGCGCTGTCTTTGTGCCAGAAAGCGATCGCTAATTTTAGAGGTTGATAATCGAGCAAAAGAAATTGCTCAAGATACTGACCTGCCAACTGTTGAGAGAGATAATTTTGACTATATTAGTCAGTGGATTGATGGCAGTTCAACGCCTGAAATCAAGTTAAATATGGAAGCTATCCAACAATGGAAGAGTCAGTTCATCCAGGTAGTTGACAAAGCTAGAAGTGCAGCTTAAATTAGGAATTTTATGCTCAAAACTATTAAAGCGTCCATACGTCAGCTTATCAATAGGCGGGATCGAGAACTTCTTGATATTGCACAAAAAGTTACTGATAGTCGCCTTAGTTACTTAGGAATCAGTGCGCTTTATGATCTGGCAGAAGTTGCTAGAAAAAACGAGCGAAAAAATATCAAAGGTGCCATTGTTGAGACTGGATGCGCTCTTGGAGGTTCTTCAATTGTGCTTGCCTATTCAAAAGCACAACAAAGAGAGCTTTTTGTGTATGACATTTTTGGTATGATACCTCCTCCTTCAAATAAAGATGGTCAGGATGTTCATAACCGCTATGAGGTTATTTCCAGCGGAAAGTCGTCTGGAATTGATGGTGATCAGTATTATGGCTACATCGAAAATTTATATGAAAAAGTCATCAATAACTTCGCCTCCTATAATTTTGATTTGACCAGAGATAGAATTCATCTGGTTAAAGGTCTTTATGAAGAAACACTGAAAATCAGCTTTTCCATTTCTCTCGCCCATATTGATTGTGATTGGTTTGATTCTGTTCTACTATCATTGCAAAGAATCGAACCCAACTTAGTTTCGGGTAGAACATTAGTAATCGATGATTACTACACCTATTCTGGGTGTAGAGATGCTGTAGACAAATACTTTAAAGATAGGAAAGATCAGTTTATATTTACTCAAAAAAGCAGGTTACACATTGTTAAAAAGTAAATGCTATGAGCGAAAAATACCTTCCAGAAATATTTAATTTAAGCCCTTGCTATGAACGTTCTACAAATTAATCAATTTGATTTTTTGGGTGGAGCTGCGATCGCAGCTTATCGACTCCATCAGGGCTTAATTGCTAAAGGCTTTAGCTCAAAGCTACTGGTTGGCGCCGCTAAGACGGGAAGTCGTGCGGTAGCTGTCATTCCTCGAAAATACCGTCTGGAAAACCAACTGTCCCGACTGACATCCCCTTTGGGTCTCAACAATGTTAACCTCCTGGGCGCTTTTGATATCCCAAAGCATCCCTATTACCAGGAAGCGGATGTGCTCAATTTTCATAACTTACACAATGGTTACTTCAACTATTTAGCGCTTCCTTCCCTAACAAAAAACAAACCCGCTATTATCACCCTCCACGACATGTGGAGCTTTACAGGTCACTGTGCTTACAGCTTTGGCTGCGATCGCTGGAAAACGGGTTGTGGAAAATGTCCCCATCTTGATGCCTATCCATCCATTTCAAAAGATTGTTCTCACCTGGAGTGGAAGTTAAAAGACTGGGTCTACAGCCGTTCTCGTTTAACGGTTGTCACTCCAAGCAAATGGATGGCTGAACAGGCAAAACAAAGTATGTTGAAGCGCTTTCCAATTCATCACATTCCCAACGGAGTTGATACAGAAGCTTATCAACCTCTCGATCCAGAAGTATGTCGGGCAGCACTTGGGATTCCAGGTAACAAAAAAGTTCTCATCTTTGGTGCACAACGCTTGACCGATTCTCGTAAAGGCGGAAATTCTTTACTGGAAGCCCTGCAAAAACTGCCTGATTCCATCAAAGCTGAAATCGTTTTGCTCACCTTGGGAGATGGTAGTGAGGGAATTTCAACGATGATAGGAATGCCAATTTTCAACCTGGGCTACGTCAGTAGCGATCGCCTTAAAACGGTTGCATACTCCGCTGCCGATTTATTGGTTTTCCCAACCCGTGCTGATAACTTGCCCATCGTTTTGCAAGAGAGTATGGCCTGTGGCACTCCCGCAGTTTCTTGCAAAGTTGGTGGGGTCCCTGAATTAATTCGTCCTGGTGTGACCGGATATCTGGCGGAACCAGGCAATCCTGCTGATTTATGCAAGGGCATCCTGGAACTACTGGAAGATCATGCCCTTCGCGATCGCCTGGGTCAGCACTGTCGTGAGATTGCCGTTCAGGAGTATTCTTTAGAGCTTCAAGTGAAGCGCTACACAGACTTATACCAGCAAGCGATAGGACAGTTCTCCGGATGCTCTTGAGGAATGATGATGCAAATTGATCCAGCACTCCTACCAAAGAATGTGACCAATCCACTACTGAATGAAATTAGCCAAAGGTGGTTAGACTACAGCCAATCCCTGGTAGACAAACCAGCAGATGCTAGTAAATATCCTCGCATTAGCATCGTCACCCCTAGCTACAACCAGGGGCAATTTCTTGAACAAACGATTCTATCTGTGCTTTGGCAGGGTTATCCTAACCTTGAATACGTCATTATCGATGGAGGCAGTACTGATAATTCGGTCGAAATCATCAAGAAATACCAGAGCTACTTAACCTACTGGGTCAGTGAGCCAGATCGAGGGCAAAGCCAGGCGATTAACAAGGGCTTTGCTCGCTGTACCGGCGAGATTATGGCATGGCTGAATAGTGATGATTTATATCTCCCTGGCGCTCTGTATCATGTTGCTGCTCTATTCACGAGGAAAAAAGTAGACATTGTTACAGGAGCATGGATTTCTTATAAACACGAGACTGAGGAATTCTTAGGAACACGTGCCTGTGGAGTGGGGGTCCATCCAACAATGGCCGTGATGCTGGCTCATCAAGCTTACCTGGGTCAGCATTCAACATTCTGGTGTAGAAAAGTTTGGGAGACTGCAGGACCACTTGAAGAAGACTTACACTTTGCCATGGATCACGACTTCTTTTTGAAGTGTTGTGACCACCATTTCAACTTTAAACTCACCCCCTTCCAACTAGCAGCCTTTCGCCGATATGCCGACCAGAAAACAGGAGCGTGGCAAAAATATACCGCTGAAAGCGAAGCCAGGATTCAGTTGTACACGCAACGCCCGGAGTGGCAAAGCCTTACTGGAAAATTAAAGCTACAAATTGCAAAAAAGTTGGTTTCATGGGCACACCATCGTAATAAGCATCCTCGTTTGGGTCTGGTTCCCCAGTATGACAAGGAATTGATCGGGAAATGGCTGGCTGACCTGCGTAAGGTCTGTAAGAAGAACACAGTTGTTGAGCAATAAGGAACATCGATCTATGTCACTGGGTTCTCTGGTGCTCAAGCTTCGGCAGAAATATCAACACGGTCTACACACCGCCTACTATCGAGACACGGTAAGAAACCGTATTTTAAAGACAAAACCTATCACGAGTACCACAGATAAAACCTGTGAGATCCATGTTTTTACATGTTCTCAAGATTGGCTAAATCTAATCTGGGCACTCAAATCCTTTTATCATTACTCCCAGCGTCGCTATGCTCTCTGCATTCATGATGATGGCACGCTGACCTCAGGCGATCGCGCCATTCTGGAATACCATTTTCCTGATGCCCGCCTGATTGAGCGAGAGCAAGCCGATCGCCGCGTTCTGGCAACGCTACAAAACTATCCTCGTTGTCTGGAGTTCCGCAAAACCAATCATCTGTCACCCAAGGTATTTGACTTTCGCGAGTATCTGGAGAGCGATCGCATGTTGCTGCTTGACAGCGACGTTCTCTTCTTTGCAGAGCCAACAGTACTCCTGCACCGCATTGAAGATCCCAACTACCATTTCAATACCGTAAATGGCGATGTTGCCAGTGCTTACACCGTAGAACCCGAAGTAGTCAAAGCTCAATTGGGGTTTGAAGTCATTGACCGGTTTAATTCGGGTCTCGGTTTGATTCACAAACAATCCATGCAACTCGACTGGATCGAAGAATTCCTCAGTTTGCCCAACATCATTGGTCATTTCTGGCGAATTGAGCAGACCCTTTACGCACTTTTCAGTTCCAAATACGGCGTAGAACTATTGCCTCCTGAATACGACGTACATCTGGATGGCACCATCAACGGTTCACCCAGTCGCCACTATGTTGGTAAAATTCGGCACCTGATGTATCGCGAAGGTATCCAACATTTGGTTAAAACTGGCTTTTTTAGGGAGCTACAGTGATGGCTACTGCCTGTATTGGTGCTCCAACAATGCACATATTGATGATGCCCGACTATCGCATTGATAATCCCTATCAAACTCTGCTGGCAAAAGCACTGGAGGCAGAAGGCGTACATATTCAATTTCCAGTGGGTTATCGGCGTGTATTTCCCATTTTTCGAGCAGTAAAATCCAGTCCAGTTCCAATTGATGTCTTACACCTGCACTGGCTGAATCCTTATCTGAAAGGAAAGAATTGGCTGGTTCGCTTGATTTATACCCTCAAGTTTTTATTAGATGTCCTGATTACGAAATTGTCAGGTGTAAGAGTGGTATGGACTGTTCACAATGCTCGCTCTCACGAAGCTCTCTTTCCAGCACTGGAACTGTGGGCACAGCAAGCCCTTGCCAGACTGTCAGACAGGCTAATTGTTCATCACAATGCTGCCGTAGATGAAATTGTTCCCATGTATCGATTCTCGCCTGCTAAAGTGAGCGTCATCCCTCATGGCCACTACCGCAACAATTACGGTCCAGCCGTTGATCCACAATTTGCAAGAGAAATACTAGAGCTTCCCACAACTGGGCGAATTTATCTGAATTTAGGAATGCTTCGTCCTTATAAGGGCGTTGAAAATCTGCTAAACCTCTGGCAAACCCATGCAGACCTGGTGGCGGGACATACCCTGTTGATTGCAGGAAAACCGCTTGATGAAGCCTACAAACAACGTTTAACAGAACAGGCTAGCCAGACCCAGGGAGTATTACTCCGCGCTGTATTTGTTGAAGATAGCCAAATCCCGCTTTATTTTAGTGCCGCAGATGTTGTTGTGCTGCCATTCGAGCGAATTTTGACCTCTGGTAGTTTACTGTTGGCTATGTCCTATGGCAAACCCATTATTGCTCCTCGCACGAACGGCATTGCCGAAACTCTAGGAAAAGCAGATAAGCTACTTTACGAACCAACTGACGAACAGGGTCTTTTGCATGCGTTTAAACGAAGTATGCAGACAGACTTGAATGAATTAAGTGAACTGGTTAACAAAGAGTGCGATCGCCTGGACTGGACCGCGATCGCACATAAAACTCATCAACTGTACCAGGATATCCTGACGCCAGGAGGAGGAGCATCATGACTCAACAGGTGGGTATTTGGGCAGCCAGTGTCGAGTTTCAAACTTATACCATTGCGAGGGCAGCGGCATCTTGCGGTTGTCCAGTTTTTGTAATTACAGCCCCAAAAGATAACGTTGCCCATTTAGGTCATTCGTTGTACTACGACAAACTCGAAAAACTTCCACATGTCAAAGTTTTAAATAGTTGGGAGGGTCTCCATCTGGATTGGCTTTACATTCAGGTCAGTTCTGATTTACCAAAAAGTGAATTAGCAGAAGCCATTAAACATTCCCAACATATTGGATTGTTTTCTAGTTGTGGTAAAACTTCTTTAATTAAAACGCTACTGAGCCAGGTTAAAGAGATTATCAAATACTTTCCCATCACCCTTAAAGCAGAGCGAGTATTTCTGGCGGATGGCTTCTATCCGATCGATCTATATAGTATCTGGGCAAAACGCTATTTGATGGGAATCGATGTTCATTCCAATTTTTTGGATAATCCTGATTTATTACTCAAAATGTTTGCATTTGAGTGGAAACCTGAAACCACTCGAAAATATCAATTGAACTTTATTGGAAACCGAAAACCTCAATTTAGGACTGAGCTAATTAACAACATCAAATCCTATCTTATTAGTCAAAATCTATGGAATTCATCTGAGCATCTCTGGATTGAGTACGGTGACGATCCAGGCGAGAAGCGTGGCGTTCCTCCTGCTGAATTTATTCACTACCTGACAGAATCTGATTTCACATTGTGCCCTCCTGGTTATGCAAAATTAACCCATCGAGTGATAGAAGCTCTAGTTAGAGGCAGCATCCCCGTTCTTCATGCTGAAGAACTGGAACTATATGACAGTCACCTGCAGGACCAGATCAACTGCCTTGCGGTCCATCATGGCAATTGGGTAAAGGCAATTGACCAACTCATCCATATGCCTGAGTCCCAAATTGTTCAAATTCGTTCTAACATTCTGGCCATGAAGGAAGACATTCTTTCTAACGAAGCATTCTCCAGAAAACTAAGCACCAAGATGGGACTTGTCTATGAACCCTAAAGTCAGTATTCTTATTCCCTGTTACAACGCTGATCGCTGGATTGCTAAAGCGATTGAAAGTGCATTGAACCAGACATATCCCTACAAAGAAGTTATCGTTGTCGAAAATGGTTCAACCGATCGCAGCCTGGAGGTCATCCAGGGCTTTGGCGATACTATTCGCTGGGAAACCGGACCCAATAAAGGGGGAAATGCTGCCCGCAATCGTTTGCTAGAGCTGAGTACTGGTGAATGGTTGCAATACCTGGATGCTGACGATTATTTGCTTCCTGACAAAGTTGAGAATCAGGTTCGTTTTTTGTCCCAATTGCCCTATGCAGATGTTGTCTATAGCCCCAGTATTTTCGAGTATTGGACTGGTGACAGTGCACGACAAGAAATCCTGCCGATTCCTCAACCCCACGACCCGTGGATACTCCTGGCCCGCTGGTACTTACCCCAAACTGGCAGCCCTCTCTGGCGAAAGCAGGCAATTGTTGATGTGGGTGGATGGAACGTTGATCAACCCTGCTGTCAGGAGCATGAGTTATATCTTCGCTTGTTGAAAGCTCAAAAACAATTTGAATACTTCAGCAACCCTGGCTCTGTTTACCGTCAGTGGAGTGAATCAACCGTTTGCAAGCGGGATAAATCAGAAACTTATCGCCAGCGGTTAGCCATTCTTGATCGTGCAGAACAGCATTTGCAGGAGATTAACAAACTGACGCATCCCCGGCAGAATGCAATTAATCAGGCCCGGTTTGAGTGTGCTCGAATTATCTGGTTGTCGAATCCAACCTGGGCAGACCAGATTATTACCAAGATTCATGCAACCGAAAAGAATTTTGTTCCGGGTGGTCATGCAGCTCCAGCTAACTACCGTTTAACCTATCGACTATTTGGGTTTGGTGTGGCTGAAGCGATCGCCAAAGCCAAACGAGATTTTCAGAACGCGATCGCCCATCTCAAAACGAAACCTTTCCTAAAGCAGGCTTAAGCGAATGGTTCAACCCCTCCCCATCTCTGCCCTGGTCCCAACTCGTCACCGTCCTGCAGCCTTCGCCCGAACACTGCACAGCCTTGCTCAACAATCGGTTCAACCCGTTGAAATGATTGTTGTGGATGGTTCTGAGGATGACCAGACTAAAACGCTCTGCCATAGTCAGATTCCTGGATTACTCACCCAGATCCAATACTATCGAGCAACCGAAATTGGTGCTGCAACTCAGCGCAATCAGGCGATCGCTCGTGCGACTCAGGATGTTATCTGGCTGATGGATGACGATATTTTGCTGGAACCAGACTGCCTAAAACGTCTCTGGGAAGCCTTACAGAGCGATCCCCGAATGGGTGGGGTCAATGCCATGATCACCAATCAACGCTATCTGCCCCCTGGACGCATCAGTCGTGTTTTATTCCAATTTTTACATGGTCAATCCGAAGCCAGCTACGCCGGAAAGTGCATCGGCCCGGCCCTTAACCTTCTACCCGAAGACGACCCCAATTTGCCAGAAGTAGTGCTCGTGGAATGGCTAAACACAACCTGCACTCTCTATCGTCGGGAAGCACTGCCACAACCGTTGTTTTCGTCCCACTTTACGGGCTATTCCCTGATGGAAGACGTAACCTTATCCCTTATGGTCGGTAAGCAATGGAAACTGGCAAACGCCCGCACTGCCAAAATCTTTCATGACAGCCAGCCGGGAGATCATAAGAATAACTCCGGGGTTCTGGCAGCGATGAGCCTGGTTAATCGCCACTATGTTATGACTCAAATTTTGGAGAGGCGATCGCCCAGCGACTATATCAAACTCATTGTGCTGCAACTCTTTGAAGTGGCAGCATTGCTGCAATCTATACAAGGATGGCGATCTCTGCCCGCTGTTGTTGCCGGGAAAGCTCAGGCAGTCGCTCAGATTATGGCTTCAAAATCCCTCAGCAGTAACAATTAATCCGGCGTTGCATGATGAGAATATGAAGTCAGGGTGAGACCGATGTAATGTCCTGAATGTGGCTCAACCAGTATCAGTAAGAATGGCAAGTAAAGAGGTAAACAAAATTAGGTAGACCTCAAGAGGTAATGATGAGCGGCGCTGACCGCCATCATTTCAAACTGAAAAATCATTATGATTTGAGCACTACCCCAAATTACCTTTGTAAAGCCTGTCGTCGTCAATTTATTGAAACCTATGACCCACCTTCTCCGTATTCTGATGAATTCAAGCGTGAATGTCTCAAAATGCATGTCAATGGCATGGGATTTCGAGGCATTGAACGAGTGAAAGGCGTTCACCATACCACTGTCACTACTTGGGTTAAATTGGTGAATTGTTACCCGATGCGTATGATTTAGATGTTCCACCTGAAGTTGGTGAATTGGATGAACTGGAGACATTTGTTGGCTCCCCAAAAACAAAATCTGGTTCTGGACTGCTGTTGACCACTTCCGAAAAGGGATCTTAGGGTGGGTTCTAGGCGACCATAGGGCGGAGACATTTCGACCATTGTGGGCGATCGTTTCGACTTGGCAATACTATTTTTATGTCACTGATGGTTGGACTGTTTATCTGGCTTACATTCCAGACGGAGACCAACTTGTGAGCAAGACCTACATGACGCCAGTTGAGGGAGAAAACAGGCACTGGGCTTCTAATGAATGACTGAGGCAAGGCCTCTCTGGGTGAAGAGTTCTTGCACTGATAAAGGACGATTGCAAATAAAGGACGATTGCAAAACCCCATTGCGATTGCTGGAGTAGGGCCCTTGTCCAACCCCCAATGAGGGCGCACCCAGTTATGAAGCAATCACTGCACATCTAATACCCGTTGTATAGCTCTACACAGGTGCGTTAGAACATTGCCACGAAAACTGGGCAAGAGTTCCTCAAATGCTTTGAATTAAGGCCTGTTGTTGCCCACAAAAGGCGGTTATTCTGGAGAATGCCTTCTAAGTTCAGCATCGTTAGAGCATCTTGAAACTGCCAAACATGATCTCTTATTTCCCAATAGGTCTAATTCTAATCTCGAAAACTGAGACGCTGGCGGAAATTGGCAACTGATTGCACCAATCCGATCGCCAGAAAATTCATCAGCAGTGCAGAACGCCCGTAGCTCATCCAGGGCAAAGGAATCCCCGTCACTGGCGAAAGCCCAATCGTCATCCCAACATTCACCACCGTCTGGAACACCACCATCGACAAAACACCAATCGCAGTCAGAGACCCAAAATTATCCCTAGCATTTTGGGCAATAATCACTAACCGCAAACAAATCAGCCAAAACGCCAGCAACACTAGAAAACATCCTACAAACCCCAACTCTTCACCAACGGCGGCAAAGATAAAATCAGTATGCTGTTCGGGAATAAAATTCAATTGGGTTTGGGTTCCCTGGTGGAGCCCCCTGCCCCACAGCCCCCCCGCACCGATCGCAATGCGGGACTGAATCAGGTGATAGCCTCCCCCCAGCGGATCCTGATCCGGGTTCAAAAACATGGTCAAACGCTGCTTCTGGTAATCTTTCAGCAGTCCCCACAGAAAATGCCCCAGCGCTCCCGAAACCAGGTTAGTAACCACTGCGATAAACGTCCCCACCCGATACCAGGGCAGACTCCGCCAGGCAATAATCCCCACTACCACCACCCAGATAAACCAGGCAGGTAAAAAGATACTGAACAGGATGGCCGACAAAAAGGGGGACAGCATCAAGATTAACCAGCCCGGATTCGCATTTCCCCAGTAGAGCATCCCCATCGTGATCGCCCCAAACACAAGCGAGGTGCCTAGGTTGGGTTCTAGAAAGATCAGAATCCAGGGAACTGCCGTGACTCCCAGGGTTTTCAGGAAAACTGGAATGGTTGAAGCGGGGCGTTCGCTTAGCAGAGCGGCAATGGTAATGATGATGCCAAGCTTAGCAAACTCTGAGGGTTGCAGATTGAAGCCAAGTATTGGAATCCAGCGCTGGGCTCCCAGTTCTTCCCGGCCAAAAAACATCACCGCCAGCAAAGACAGGTTAGTAATGCCATAGATAATCCACCGCCAGCGCAGCAACTGATCATACCGCCAGCGAGCGATCGCCAGCGCCATCACCAGCCCAACGGCTCCCGTAATCCAATGCTGTCGCCAATCCGTCCAGCCCTGGTTTAGCTCCACACTGCGGATCATTACCCCGCCTAAAATAGTCAACCCAATCGGCAGCAAAAACAACCACCAGTCCACGTTTTGCCAGGGCTGGACGAAAGACTTCCAGCGAATTTGTTTGAAGGACTTTTGCAGCAACATGTGATAACAATTTCTGACGGATGACTAGGCCAACGCCGCCACTGAAACTTTAGCAGCAATCTGCTGGGCAATTTGAGTCAGGGCTCTGGCTGAGGCTGATTCAGGTTCAGCCAGGACAATGGGCAAACCGCGATCGCCCCCCTGTCGCAGAGAAATCTCCAAGGGCACACAACCCAGTAGAGGCACCTGTAACTCCTGCGCTGCCTTTTCTCCCCCATTGGAACCAAAGATGTCGTACTGCTTCTCTGGCATGTCAGGGGGAATGAAATAACTCATGTTCTCCACAATGCCCAGGACTGGAACGTCCAGTTGTTGAAACATCTTTAAACCCCGACGAGAATCGAGCAGGGCAACGGTCTGGGGTGTGGTAACAATAACGGCGCCCGCCATCGGTACGGCCTGGGTCATGGTTAGCTGAGCATCGCCGGTACCGGGCGGCATATCCACTACCAGATAATCGAGTTTGCCCCAGTTCACCTGGTAAAGAAACTGCCGGATAATTCCGTTTAGCATTGGTCCACGCCAGATCACAGGCTGATCAGGGTCAATCAGAAAGCCCATCGAAACCAGCTTGACGCCGTGATTAAAGGCTGGTTCCAGAATTTCCCCCTGGGGACCCTGCTGCACCGTTACCTTTACGTCTGCCAGTCCCAGCATGGTCGGCGCATTGGGACCATAAATATCCGCATCGAGTAAACCAACTCTAGCTCCAGCTTGAGCCAGCGCAACCGCCACATTCACAGCAACCGTGCTCTTGCCCACACCTCCCTTACCACTGGAGACGGCGATGATATTTTTGATGCCGGGTACTCCAGTACGATCCGGTACGGACTTCTGCTGTGGAGTCTCAGCCGTGACATCGACAACCACTTTTTCAACTCCCGGTAGGGTCTTCACCGCCCGCTCACAGTCCTCCACAATGAACTGTCGCAGGGGGCAGGCGGGTGTGGTCAACACCAGCGTAAAACTGACGCGATCACCATCCACTCGAACATTCCGAATCATGTTCAACTCCACCAGACTCTTGCGGAGTTCGGGGTCTTGAACAGGTTTCAAGACTTCAAGGACCGATGTGGTGTCAAGAACTTGGGGCATGGTTAACAACCCTGGCTATGGCTAGGGACTTTTAAGGGTTCTTTTGCAATCTTACCGCTAGCCTGAGTAGGATATCATACCTAGAAATCAAGACAACCTGGCTTTGTTGGTTTCAAATTTCCGGCAACTGCCTGTTCCGTCGCCTGCACCAGTTCCGAAGCGACCCGCGCCGCAAAAGGATGAATGATGGACCAAAGCAGCGGCGACAACCATCCCCTCAGGTTAACCGAGTAAGACACACAGGCCCCACAAACCGTGGACTTAATTTGATAAGTGACCTGTTCTTCCAACCCTGGAAAAACCAGAACTCTCACACTCAGCAACTCTCCCGGTCGCACCCGCTCCACAAAAATTTGAATTGGAATTGGGATCATGCGAGTCACCGCCTGGTAGATCAATCCCGGCTTAACCACCAGTCCTCTCGGAACGTTTGTACTCTCTAGAATAGGATGCCAGGACACATCCGCCAAATTGACTAGCGTTCTCCACAGGTCATCGACTGATGCAGAACTTAATGTCTGGTAAGTTCTAGCCAGAGAACGCTCAAACCAGCGGCGCTTGAGGCGAATGAATCGGGAGGAAAAGCCAAACACTTCCTTAACCTCTCACATTGAACCTGAACAGGGATCTCCTGATCGTACCCGGATTTCACTAGTTTGTTGACCCCCTTTTTGAAACATCTGGCTCAGCAGTTGTTAGTTACTAGAGAGGGGGTAGATAGGTGGATGAGTGATGAAGTGATGGAGTGGATGAGTGGATGGGTAGATGAGCTTTGAGTTCTAAGCTCTAAGTTTTGAGTTCTGAGCTATCCCAATACCAGATCCCTAGCCCCTTGCTCCCAGTCCCTAGTCTCTGCCTCCTGGCTTCTGGCTCCTGCCTCCTGATTTACATAAACAAAAGTTAACAAGAAGCGACTTGTGGTTGTGGCGGTTCCAATTCACGATAGGCTATGAAAGCGTTGAATCTGTTTAACCTGATACCACGACTATGACTGCGTTTTCTCCTTCTGAAGCGATCGCGTCCAACTCCCTCCCCCCAGTTGATTCCCGTCAGCGTGCCAGTCAGTTTCTTAAAAACCTGCAAGATGACATTTGTCAGGCGCTAGAGCAGGCAGATGGTGGAGCCCAGTTTCGGGAAGACTCCTGGGATCGACCAGAAGGCGGAGGTGGGCGATCGCGCGTCATCCGAGAAGGCAATGTTTTTGAACAGGGGGGCGTCAATTTTTCAGAAGTGTGGGGCGAAACTCTACCTCCTTCGATTCTGGTACAGCGCCCGGAAGCCGCAGGTCATGGTTTCTACGCAACGGGCACTTCAATGGTGCTGCACCCCCGCAACCCCTACATTCCTACCGTTCACCTCAACTATCGCTACTTCGAAGCTGGTCCCGTCTGGTGGTTTGGAGGCGGTATCGACCTTACCCCCTACTATCCCTTCGTCGAAGATGTAGTTCATTTCCACCGCACCCTGAAGCAAGCCTGTGATGCTCACCACGCAGAGTATTACCCCACCTTTAAACTCTGGTGCGATGAATATTTCTACCTCAAACACCGACAGGAAACTCGAGGAGTCGGAGGTATTTTCTTCGACTATCAGGATAGTCGTGGAGCGCTCTACCATGGTCCCGATACTACGGGTGCTGCCGCTCTCTATAGTAACCAGATCGGTAATATTGGCCCCCGCACCTGGGAGCAACTATTTGCCTTTGTTAAAGACTGCGGCAATGCATTTCTACCTGCCTATCTGCCTATCATTGAGCGGCGGCGATCGCTGGAATATGGCGATCGGGAACGCAACTTCCAGCTCTATCGCCGGGGTCGCTACGTCGAGTTCAATCTGGTCTATGACCGGGGTACCATCTTTGGTCTGCAAACTAACGGACGCACCGAATCAATCCTCATGTCTCTGCCCCCCCTGGTGCGCTGGGAATACGGTTATCAGCCGGAACCCAACACCCGTGAAGCTGAACTCTACGAAACCTTCCTCAAACCCCAGGATTGGGTGAACTGGTCTCTATAGAATTAGTGGTGCTGAATAGGAGGATGAGTTGAAAGGTTCAATTCATCCAACCTGGAATTTATAGCTGTCACCAGGTTGCTTAGGTCATTAAGTCTAACAAGGAGATGGGCCCCATTCAGGGTTTCCCTCCTCCCCCTCCTCAGTTTAGTGGCTAAGATTATGCTGTGGAATCAGCAACACCCCGTAGGGTAGACTACTCAGAAACAGATGGTTTTTGAGCAATGTTGAAATTTTTCAAATTCTGTCAAAACTAGATTGAGTTATAGCTGTCGCCAGGTTACTTAAGACATTGGTTTTAAGGGGGGTTGGGGGCTGCGCCCCCAACCCAGGATTCCACCCCCTGCACCCCGTCCTAAGCCTGGTAGCTATAGCTACAAGATCTGCGCTACCGGGCAGGGTCTACTCAGTCATGCTGGTTAGAGCCTTTGAGACCCAATCTGGATAACTGGGCGCTTTTGTAAAGAGTTGCCCAAATTAGCTGACATGATTGAGTCGCATTGCGAATCTATGTTTAGAATCACCCCAAGCATCCACAGTTTTTAGGAGAGGGTAAGGCAATCCCTATGGAGCAGAAATCAATTCACATGGAGCAAAGAACCTATACGACCCAGGATGGGAAGACAGTCATTGTGCTGACTCCCACTGGCCGTTTGGATATCACCACAGCCTGGCAGTTTCGACTGAAGCTCCAAGAGTGTATTTCCAAACTCAGTCACCACGTTGTTGTTAACCTGGGACAAGTCAACTTCATTGATAGTTCTGGCTTGACTTCCCTCGTGGCCGGAATGCGCGATGCCGACAAAGTTCGTGGCAGTTTCCGAATTTGCAATGTTCACCCCGAAGCGAGATTGGTGTTTGAAGTTACGATGATGGATTCCGTCTTCGAGATCTTTGAAACCGAAGAAGAGGCCCTGGAAGGGGTACCTCGTGGGATTGCCAGTTAAAACACTAAAGTTAAAACACTAAAAAGAAGCCGCCTAACGCCTGTTCTTGAAGTAGGGAATTCCCAGAGCAGTTGGGGCTTCTCTTCGTTTCGTTTGGCACAATAATACCAGCAACGTCAGTCCGTAAGGCAACATCGACAAAAACTCGTAAGGGATGTTTTCGGAACCGAGCGCCTGAATCCGATACTGAAAGGCATCGGCCACACCAAACAGCAACGCTCCCCACAAAGCAC
Organism: Leptothermofonsia sp. ETS-13; assembly: GCF_049200465.1. NCBI lineage: Bacteria > Bacillati > Cyanobacteriota > Cyanophyceae > Leptolyngbyales > Leptolyngbyaceae > Leptothermofonsia > Leptothermofonsia sp. ETS-13. The sequence goes on along the minus strand of NZ_CP120836.1, from coordinate 5,437,394 downwards.
CTGCAGGATACCAGCGCGAGAAAAACACCAGTACCACCGCAATCCAGCCTCGTCCCGCCGTTACCCCCTCCTGAAACAGGTGAGGTTGAACAACCGTCAACACGGCTCCTCCCAACCCCGCCAGTGCAGCACCCACCAGAATGGCTCCATCGCAAGTGAGCGCTACATTAATGCCGGAGGCATCGGCAGCAGCAGGATTCTCCCCCCGCCCGAATTTGCAGTCCCTAGGTCATGCGAAACAGCAGGACACTAATGTAAACCATTACATTGTGTGAACAGTACCTTACCCAGCACCGGAATTTTAGAAACCAGTGGGATGGGGTCATCCGAAAGCCCAGTTACCCGTGCTGTCATGGATCCAAACTGCTGACAATAAAGGTAGGTCGTTAATCCCTGACCAAACAGTACAAGCGTTATAGCGGTAGTCATTATGGTTAGGGGTGCAGGGGTTCCACCCCTGCACCCTGTCCTAAGCCTGGTGACTATAGCTATAACAAGGAATGGTGGGCTGTGCAGTCGCCATTGCTAACAACTCAAAAATCATGACGATTTGGGCACTGCCGCAAGAACAATACAGGATACCTTATCAGTCTGCCCCAGCACTTTGTGTAACAAGCTACACCTCTAAATAACAAGCTACACTTCTAAAAAGTAATTCGCTGAGTGACCCAGATGGGTTCTCCCTCTTCTCCTGTTTGGGGCTTTGCCAGCCGCCAGGTTTTGCCCTCTTTCTGGCGCTGCAAATAGACCTCAAATGGATTTTGTTGCTGAGTCACCTTACGGCTGGGTAACTGAATCGTGTAGTCATAGGTGCCCCGAACCCGGTATACCCGTAAATCGTCAATCGTGAGCGGAGTTTTTTCGGTAATGACCACCCGATTGATCTGAATATTTTGGGGCTGGGATGGAAGTCGCAACTGTTGACTGAGTAACTGTTGGGTTTGACTGAGCTGAAGGGCGATCGCCCGCTCCACCCATTGCTGGCCTGGCCCTCCGCCAATCCCGCCACAGGCGGTCAGTACAAACATCAGCGCGATTGTCACCAGTACCTGTAGTATGGACTTCCCTATCTTCATAACATTTCAACCAGGCCATTTTTTGCTGGAGCCAGCATCCTTCCAGGGTTAGTATAAAGCTGAACGGGCTTCGATTCTGAAGCGGAAATGGAACCATGGGAAACAAAAACCTTAATCTGAGCGATCGCCTCTACGATTACTTGCTCTCAGTCTCGCTGCGGGAACCTGAAGTTCTGGCCGAGTTACGCCAGGAAACGGCTCAACTGCCCATGAGCATTATGCAGATTGCTCCAGAACAGGGACAGTTTATGGCTCTGCTGATCCAGTTAATAGGAGCAAAAAAAGCATTGGAGGTTGGCGTTTTTACGGGTTACAGTTCCCTCTGTGTTGCTCTAGCAATGCCACCAGAGGGCAAATTAGTGGCCTGCGACATCAGTGAGGAATATACGGCGATCGCAAAGCGCTACTGGCAAAAAGCAGGGGTTGCCAACAAGATTGACCTGCGGATTGCGCCTGCCCTCGAAACGCTGGATCACCTGCTGGCATCTGGACAGGCTAATACCTTTGACTTTGCTTTTATTGATGCCGATAAGAAAAATTATCCGAACTATTACGAACAAGCCCTGCAACTGGTTCGCCCCGGTGGGTTGATTGCAATTGATAATGTCCTCTGGTCAGGGAGAGTTGCCGATCCAGCCGACCAGGACAGTAGCACTACTGCGATTCGGGCTTTCAATCAGAAGTTGCATCAGGATGAGCGCGTCCGGATCAGCCTGTTACCAATTGCAGATGGGCTGACGCTGGCAATGAAAGTATGAAGCACCAAATGAACCCCTGATGGCTTCTTCTCCTGAGCGTCCAATTATTCTAGAACTGGTGGTGCGATCGGCCCATCCGTCTCTCCTGGAAGGTCTGGATGTCTGGTTGCAGTTAGGGCTGCTATCAGATGAGGTGGTTCGACAGATTTGCCAGGAGCAGTTGAGCTGCCCTTTGCGCCAATCGGTAGCTATCACTGTGGAGCCAGAGGAAGCATTCATCGATCCTTTCTCAGAACCCGCCTCTCCTCCCCTAGAAGAGCCAGCAGTAGTTCGGCCCAACAGTTGGCTAACCCAGATGATGCAGTCTTTCATGGCCGAGATCAGCGTTGTATGGCTGCTGTTCCTGGGCGTATTCATGGTGGTAGTGTCATCTGGAGTCCTGGCGGCTACCCAATGGCGCAATTTCTCTTCCATCGGGCAATATTTAATTTTGCTGAGCTATACGCTGGCCTTTTGGGTAGCCAGTATCCTGACCAGGCGGCGATCGGCTCTGCACCTGACCAGCCGCATGTTGCAGATTACAACCCTGCTGATTATTCCAGTGAACTTCTGGATGATGGATGGGTTCCGGTTATTGAGTAGCCCTCTGGGTTTGGTCGTGGCCGCGATCGCCGCCTTCAGCCTCACCGCCATTACCCTCCACCTGCTCACACCCACTTCCTCCGAATCCGGCAATACGTGGTTGACGGCGGGAACGGCGATCGCCCTGAGTTGGCTGCACTGGGGTTGGGGTTGGGCAAGTTTTCCCCCTGGTTGCAACCTACCTGGGGACCGTGGGAGCAGCGCTGGTGCTGGTGTATCAGGACTGGGAGAGAGTTGGGGGAGTTGGGAGGCAGGGGACAGAGGGCAGAAGTCAGGAATCGGGAGTCGGGAGTCAGGAATCGGGAGTCGGGAGTCAGGAGTCGGGGGTGAGGGGGCAGGAGGTAATTCAGAACTCAGAACTTAGAACTCAAAACTCTCCCGCCCCCTCACCCCCTCACCCCCTCACCTCCGGCTTCATTGCGGTTGCCTTTAGCGCACTACTGCTGATTGCTAGAGCGGTTTTCGTTGCCCAGGTACCCATTACACGGCTGGGTTTGGCGGTGGGAATTGGTGGTTGGGTGCTGGGCTGGTTGTCGCGAAAAAGAGGCGAGTCGGGCAGGCTGGGCAAGCGTGGGAACGGGACTGCTGGCTGTGGGATGGCTGGTTGCGGTGACGGTCACTCCTCCCTGGCAGGCGATCGCCATTAGCGGTTTGGGACTGTGGCTTCTGGCAGATTACCTGTGGTGTTCTGGCGAGGGGCAGTACCTGATAGCGGGTTTTCTGGTGGGACTACAAATGGTCTGGCTGTTGTGGCGTGTTGTTCCACCCGACTGGCAGCAGTGGATCATTAATGGCTGCATCCAACTGGCTGGATCAGAGGCCATGCCCATCTCTCTGTCTGGACTCTGGTTTTTCCCCTATCTGCTGCTAACTATTTTTCTGGCAGTTTATTTCCGGCACCGGCAACAACCCGATCTGGCAAAGCAGACAGAGGTACTGGCGCTCGGTCTTGGGTTGGTGCTGGCGGCAGTGAGTGGAGGCAATTCCCTGGTGCGCTTGCTCAACCTGACTCTGTCTACCGTCACCTTGGTGGCAGTTCTCCGCCAGCGCAGACAGCCAGAGGCACCTCTGGTGTACCTAACCCACGGAACCGGGTTAGCTGCGATCGCCGCAGGCATCTACTATCTCTTTCCCAACCTCAGCCTCAACAACTCGGCAGTCATTCTGATTGTTGGAATGTTACTGGAGTGGATATTTGCAGGATCAGGCGACAAAAGTACCTGGCACTTCGGTCTTGTTCTTGCCGCCATTAGCTACCTCTTTCTGCGTGAGATGGCCTGGCAGGAGGAGAGCAATGACTGGGGAATTGTCTGGTTAGTAACACCGCTGGCACTGACTGGTCTGGCTTTTCGGAGAACGTTTTCTCCAGCGAGTTTGGCAGCCTGGTTAAGTGTGCTAGCTCTTGTTATGGTTCAACCACTGACGTTTGGCTCCAGTGGGGAACGGTTGGCCGGTTTGGGAATCGCCACGGTACTGATGCTGCTGAATACTCAGAGGTTGCAGCACTTAATCGCCGCTTTATTGACCGTTGGTTTTGGGCTGGCGTTTGCAGCCGCGACCGTTTGGGAGGTGTTTGGCGAACATTTAAGGCTTGAATCGGCGGTGAATTTGCTGGCGATCGCCATCCTGCTTCTCTGGCTACTGCGAGGGGCATTATTACGCCGCAGAACGTTGCTGGCAGAGCAATATCGAAAGGCAACGGATGGTTGGGCGATCGCGCTTACCCTCTTCACCCTCTTTCTATTGACCTTGATCAATCTGGCCCTTTATGGAGAGTTTGATTCTGCGAAATGGCTGTATGTTTCAGCCGCTGCCCTCCTGGTTGCAGCGACTGGCATGCGACTTTGGCAGTCCATTTACAAAGGCGGTTTTTATCTCCTGGCCTGGAGCCTGGAACTATTTCTACTGGGAGCCGTTGCCCTCACTGGGCGATCGCTCGATACTCTGGCAACTCTCAACCTCGCTCTAGGTCTGGGGACTCAATTCCTGGGCGACTGGTGGATGGCAAAGGCTAGAATCAGAAACCCGCAAACCGCAGTTGAGGAAAACGCTGTCAACCCTCAAAACCCAGAACCGAACTCTCAAACCCCATCCGCTACCCTTTCTCCTTCCCACTCCCTCCTCCCCACTTCTTCCTCCCTCCACTTCATTCCCCTCCTCTACGCCGCTTTGGGCCTTTTCTTACAGCATCGCAGCTTTACAGCGTCTACCGGATTCTATACCCTCGCCGCTTCACTAGTTGGAATTGGTATCGGTCGTCGGCAAGTTGCCTTCAAACCACTGACCTACCTCTCACTTTTTGGAATTTCCTGGGGAGCCTACGAATTGTTGCTCTACCAGCTATCCCAGGCAAAGGGGGATCACCGTGGGGATGCCCTGGTATTGATGGCGGCATTAGCGGCATTCCTGGCGATCGCTCTCCGTTTCCTCCTGCCCTGGCTGATTCCCTATCTCCGCCTCACCCCACCAGAAATCCGAATCATTGCCCATCTCCACTGGGCGCTGGGTAGCCTTCTGTTGCTGGGCGCGATCGCCCTTTCCCTCAGTCCCCAGGGAGAGTGGTGGTGGGTTGGTGTGTCAGCCATTCTCACTGCCTACGCTCTGGCAACCGCCCATCACTCCCCCCTCCGCTCCCCTCCGCCCCTGACTCCTTCTGCTCCCCCCTCCTTCTGGACCTACGCCGGAATCATCCAGAGTCTCATCACCCTCGCTTACTTACTCCACCTGCTCCTGCCCAACGAGGTCCTGTTCGATTGGGCCGGGGCGATCGCCACCCTGATTGCTGGTCTCCTCTATTGGACACCCTGGCATCGCTGGGGCTGGCAGCGTCATCCCTGGCGCAGGTCGGCGATGGTTTTACCGGGTATCGTACTCCTGCTCTTTGGCGGCAGTGGAACGATTCAGAGTTTGCTGATTGGGGCAGCGTTCTATGCCTGGTTAGCAAAGGCAGAGCAACGGGTGCGCCTCAGCTACATCAGCATTCTGCTGGCAAATTGGACTGTGATGAGGTTATTTGACCAGTATGGAACCACAGAACTGCTGTGGTATGCGGCTTTACTGAGTGCTTCCCTGTTGTACGTCGCTCAAATTGACCCTGGGCTGCGATCGCCCAGCGAACGAGACAAACGCCATCTCCTCCGCTGTCTCGCAACGGCCCTGGTTTGTCTGACCGCCCTTTACCAGTCTGAAGTTGGAATCGCAGGAATCCTACCCATTTTGGTGAGCATGATCAGTATCGGGATTGCGATCGGTTTCGTGATGGCAGGCATTCTGTTACAAGTTCGAGCATTCCTCTACATCGGGACTCTGGCATTTATCATCCAGGTGCTGAGGCAATTGTGGCTGTTTATCAACGACTACTCTCTGCTGCTGTGGGCAATGGGTGTTGCGTTAGGGCTGGTCCTGATTTGGATTGCTGCAACCTTCGAAACCCGGCGCACTCAAATTTCGAATCTCGTACAGTACTGGACTTTTGAACTGAGCGAGTGGGAATAAGTAGCTAGGCACAATTAAATTAAGGATAATTTTCGGGGGTAGAGGGGGTGAAACCCTCTGCCTGGGGGCGCAGCCTCCACCCCCGCTTTACCAATTAATTATGACTACCTACTTAACTGCAAACAAAAGGGCAATCAAACGTCCAGATGAAAGCAAACCTTGTTATGAAAAATAGGGAACCACTTAAACCGTTATCTCAACTAAGCTAGCCGTTATTACTGGATGGTCACCACAGGTTCAACCAGAGCCTGATTTTCTAGGGTTTTTCTCTCGTTTTTTTCCTCCAGTTTCTGCTGCTCATTCGGGTCAAAAGTTGGTATGACTTCATCATGGATTTTCAAACGTGAACAGGGAATGGTATCAGACAGAATTGCACTTGCCATCATGCCACAGTGAATTTCCAACATCGCTTCAGCGACAGCCTCAAATACCAAACGCTGTCCTGGAAAGACCACCCGTTCGAAGTACCACCCAGGAATATTGGTAATCCGAGCAACCTGAATTCGGCTGGTGACGTTTACATAGCAGCAGATAATCTTTCTACTGGCACTATCTGAAGGTAGCGGGTCAAAAATCTGAGCCATAAGAGGAGCTTATCCCAATTCGATAAAAGACCCTATCAAGCTAACACCCTGCGATCCCATGCGCTGTAAATCCGATTACCAACCGACTGGCTAGAAGGATGAGGATGAAGGGTGAGGAGGAAGGGGGTTGATCTCGCAATCAGGAGACAGTGCTATCGTAAAGATATATGAAATTAATTTTCAGAATTTTCGGTGGGAGTAGGACCCGTGGCTAACCGAATTCTCTACGTTCGTCTCCCTTGCAACCCCATTTTTCCGATTGGTGTTGTTTATTTGGCAGACCATGTTCATAAGGTATTTCCCACTGTCGAGCAGCGCATTTTTGACCTGGGTACGGTGCCGCCTCTGGACTATGCATCTGCATTGGATGCCTGTATTGATGAGTTTCGCCCAACCTTGTTAATCTTCTCCTGGCGGGATATCCAAATCTACGCTCCGGTGGGTGGACGGGGAGGAAATCCACTTCAACATACATTTGAATTTTTCTACGCCCGTAATCCGCTGGTGAAATTGCGGGGTGCATTGGGGCTGCTGCGAGTCGCTAAGGGCTACTATGGGGAACTTTGGCGCAACCTTGGTTTGATTAAGCGAGGTATGAAGCGGGCGAAGCGATATAACCCCGATGTGTGTTCGGTTGTTGGCGGGGGAGCGGTTAGTGTCTTTTATGAGCAGTTGGGAAAGAGCCTGCCCGCAGGAACCATTATTTCGGTTGGAGAAGGGGAAGCGCTTTTAGAAAAGCTTTTGCAAGGGAAGAATTTTCTGGATGAGCGGTGCTATATCGTGGGACAAACGAAGCCGCGCGATCGCATGATCCACGAAACACCAACTCCCATTGAAAAAACAGCCTGCAACTACGATTACATCGAAGCCATCTGGCCAGAATTTGACTATTACCTGCAAGCCCAGGATTTCTACGTTGGGGTTCAAACCAAGCGCGGCTGTCCCCACAATTGTTGCTACTGCATCTACACCGTGATTGAGGGTAAACAGGTACGGGTTAATCCCGCGGATGAGGTGGTTGCCGAAATGCGCCAGCTTTACGATCGGGGCGTTCGTAACTTCTGGTTTACCGATGCTCAACTGATTCCGGCTCGTAAGTATATGGATGACGTGGTGGAGTTGCTGCAAAAGATCCTGGACGCTGGCATGGACGATATTCACTGGGCCGCCTACATCCGGGCAGACAATCTCACGCCAGAGATGTGTGACCTGATGGTCAGAACGGGTATGAATTACTTTGAAATCGGGATTACCAGTGGTTCCCAGGAGCTGGTTCGCAAGATGCGGATGGGGTATAACCTGCGTACCGTGCTGCAAAACTGCCAGGATCTCAAAGCGGCTGGCTTCAATGACCTGGTTTCTGTCAACTATTCCTTTAACGTTATTGACGAAACCTTCGATACCATTCGCCAAACCATCGCCTACCACCGGGAACTGGAACACATTTTTGGAGCTGATAAGGTTGAACCAGCCATATTCTTTATTGGTCTGCAACCCCACACCCATCTGGAAAAATACGCCTTTGACCAGAATATTCTCAAGCCAGGGTATGACCCGATGAACATTACCCCCTGGACTGTGAACAAACTTCTGTGGAACCCGGAACCGCTTGGGTCCTTCTTCGGTGAGGTCTGCCTGCAAGCCTGGAGACAGAACCCAAATGACTTTGGGCGCGAGGTGATGAATATTCTGGAGCAGCGGTTAGGACGGGCGGATTTGGAAGAGGCGCTGTCAGCTCCAATTGCGGAACCGAAAGCCAGAGAGTTAACGGCTGTTTCCTGAATGCAGTAGCAGGAAGTGAATCTATACTGGGGCGATCGCAACTAATCGCGATCGTCTTCGTGTTTCCTGAAACGCCCCCTTCACGAAAACACCTACTCAATCAGAGGCAATATGGGTCACATTCACATCCTGCGCGACTTCTACTCTCCCGTTGAGAGAACCAACCGCACGATTCGCATTTATACCCCCGACGCTTACGACCACAACCCCGACCAGCGGTTTCCAGTCCTGTACATGTTTGATGGACAGAATGTTTTTGCCCATCCCGAATCCGCCGTCTACGATACCTGGTGCGCCAACTGGGCGATGGATAAACTCGCCTCCGAAGGCCGCATTCCTCCCTGGATTATCGTAGCGATTGACCATACGAGCGATCGCTTCACCGAATACTCGCCCTGGATCGGTGGACGCGCTGAACACACGGCTAAATTCCTGGTAGACAGCCTCAAACCCTACATCGACAAAACCTACCGCACTCGCCCAGAACAGCCGTGGACGGGCGTGATGGGAGCCAGCATGGGCGGCCTGATTACCCTTTACATTGGCAAAACCTATCCTCACATTTTTGGGCGTATTGGTAGCCTCTCTGCAACCCTAATGTGGGGCAGAGGCTTGTTTGGTAGAGGGCAGATGTTTGGACTGTGGGACCGCAAGACAGACTACTGGTCAAAGATTTATATCTACGTGGGTGGCGGCGAACAGTACTCCTTCAATGGCATCTGGTTGGATTACCCCCCCATTAATCGCGACTTTTACGAACACCTGAAAAAGCTTGGCTACCGCGATCACGAACTACACTTTGAACTGGCGGAAGGTGAGCCCCACCACGAAACCGCATGGCAGCGGCAATTACCTGATATCATGCGCTGGCTGCTGGAAGATGCTCAGGGAGTTTAGTTGATAAGCTGAGGGCGATCGCTCTGGTCTGCAATCGCCCCTATAGCCATTGAAATACTTTAAACCAGTAGGAGAGGCCCAGTTTTATCCCATTCGACTCCCATGGTCAAAATTCCTTCTCAGCGTTGGCAGTTCCGCCCCTGGAAAATGGCGATCGCCTCAACCGTTAACGAGTTCGAGCGTCGTTACAACACGATGCTAAACCTGAAAAAAGCCGAACTGATCGAAGGAATTGTCTACATACCCACGGCCTTAAGATTCAAAAGTCACGGCGAACCACAGGGTTTGCAACCCTTCAAAATCTGCTTGGCAGACTACTCGTGTTGCAAACACTAAATTTTGCAACATGGGAGTTTGGGGGCTCCGCCCTCAAGCAGGGGTGGAACCCTGCACCCCCCAAAAAACTTTCGTTTTGCCGTACTAGGTAGCCATTGTGAACGACAACAGCACCACGAATGGAAAAAGGGAGTCAGGAGAATCGAGGGGTTTATTTTCCAAGTCAGTGGGATGCTATCTCTCCCATTGCAAATCTCCCACTTCCAGAAATTAGCTGGTAAACTTCTGTTAAGAAGATGAGGAGAGTAAACCGCTCATCCTCTAAGTGCAGCTTTAAACGCCAGATTTATTTCCATGTTAGAAGGCTCGATACTTTATCTGTTAAAAACGGCCCATCAACCCGGTCAGATTGGCAAGCGATCACTCAATTTTGGCGTTTATTACAAAAACACACTGGTTGCCCTTTGCCATGCGTTAGAGGATTGTATCCTGACGGCGGGCAGCAAGCCGCTGGTAGTTACAGCCTTTCAACGAGGCAAATGGTATTTGCAAGAAGCTGATCGCTATGCTGACCTGGCAGAGAAATCAGAACATGTGGTAATCATGGCGGCACCGGATGCGGGTTTTGCAGAGCATCCCACCAGCCAGCGAGCCAATGTCACTCTGGTCAACTTAGAACCCTCCGATCCGGTTGCGCAGGAATGGCACCTGATGATTCTGGCTCCCACCTATTCAGCCATGGTGCTGTGTCAGGAGCTTTCAGCGGAAGATTACGGCAAAAACGGATTGCCAGAGCATGATTTAGAACGGAAGTTTTACGGATTCTGGACCTTTGAAGCGAACTTGGTGCAGGAGACAGTGGAACTGGCGATCGCCCACGTTCGCCGCTACGACCCCTCTCTGGCAGAGGCGCTCACGGCTCAAGTGCAGGCAATTGTTTCCGCCCAAACCCATGAACGAGACGATTTGGGAGCCGTTGTTTCCCGTGTTGTGAGTTACCTTCAGGCAGGGCAGGCAGACCTGAACCATATAAATCAAAGCGATCGTCCTCTCGTACATCAAGACATTCTGGACAGCAACCTGCTATCAAACGAAGTACAGGCATTTCTGCGGATGGCACAATTGACTGATCAGGCAGATGAAGTCAATCCCAATGCTGCAGCAGAAGTGGCAGCCCTGGCAGAAGCCATGGGTCAACTGCTCGATCTCCCCTCCTGGCAATTGAATCGATTGAAACTGGCAGGTTTGTTGCACCGCCTGGCTCCTTTGCAGCGCACAGAAACCATTCTCGGCCCAGGCGGGTTTCGCTATTCCGAAGATGCCAGTATTGCCCCCAGTTGCCCCCTAATACCGGGAGCACAGGTAGTACGAACTATGCCACGCATGAGGGCGATCGCTACCATCATCACCCACCAAACGGAACACTGGGATGGCAGCGGACAACCCGCCGGACTTGCCGGAGATGATATTCCATTGGAATCCCGCATTTTAGGGTTGGTAACGGAATTTCAGAAACGAGTTGCGTTCCTGCAAACCGAAACTCGCAACCGGGGAGAATCGCTCACAACAGCGGAATGTATGGCAAAAGCACTGGCTGAGTGTCAGCAAGAACAGAGCAAACGTTGGGATCCAAAACTGGTGGATACACTGTCCCTTCTAGTTTGCGGCTTGCAGCAAGGGCTGAGCCTGTCTGTCAACATGCCCAAAATTTCAGCCGGACTCTGGTTGCTCGATTCTCACTGTGGAGATGATTTGTTTGGAAAAGATTTGGAGGAATTCGAAGCCAGGGGCTAAGAGGATTGTAGTTGTTAGTAGAAGGGTGAGTGAGTAGAGAGGTGATGGAGAATCCCCCTATTCCCCCCTACTCTATTGCCCGTCACCTTTGCTAGAACTCAAAACTCAAATTCAATCTGTCTATGAATCTCAAAACCACCGATTCCATTGCCGCTAAACTTCTTCCCGGTGCAGATTTGGAAGACGAAGACTTGTCAGGACAAAACCTCCAGGGGGTGAATCTGGCTGGTGCGAAGCTGACTGGGGCAAACCTGAGCCGGGCGGTACTGAGTGGGGCATCGCTGGAAGGGGCGAATTTGATTGGTTCACAACTGATGGGGGCCGATCTGCGAGCCAGTTTGATGGGGGCCAACCTAATGCAGGCTGATTTAACCGAAGCCGATCTGCGGGGAGGCAATTTGCGGGGTGCGAATTTGATGCGATCGCGCCTCAGCAAAGCCACTTTTGCCGGAGCATTTCTCAGCGGCGCAAATTTAATGGGAGTGAACTTGCAGGGGGTTGATTTGCGGGGTACTGACTTGCGCGGTGCCAACCTGAGCAATGCCAACCTGCACGGTGCCAATTTGCGGCAGGCAGACCTTCAGGGCGCATTGCTCAACGAAGCCAATCTGGAAGAAGCCGATTTGCAAGGAGCTAACTTAGCCGGAGCTAATCTGGCAGGAGCAAACTTGCTGTGTGCCGAGTTAGAGAATGTCAATTTTAACGGGGCAAACTTCACTGGAGCCTGTGTGGTAGGAACCGTTTTGGATAAAGGATAATGCATTCATAGTTTATAAATGGAAATTCTCAGGTGAGGAGTGGTGCGATCGCCGTTCAGTTCGATCAGGTTGGGTTTGCCATTCAAGGGCGAACCCTGCTTTCTGAACTGAACTTCACCATTCCCAAAGGAGAATTTTTAGTGCTTCTGGGACGCAGTGGCTCTGGCAAAACCACAACCATGAAGCTAATTAACCAGCTCATCCTACCAACGAGTGGTGAAGTTCAGGTTCAGGGAAAAGCAACCATAGATTGGGATCCCATTCAACTCAGACGACAAATCGGTTACGTCATTCAAGAGATTGGGTTATTTCCCCATTTCACCATCGAACGCAACGTAGGTTTGGTGCCTGCCCTGGAAGGATGGAAACCACTACAACTCAAGTCACGGGCCCAGGAATTGTTACATCTAGTGGGGTTAGATCCTGCCCAGTTTGCGAATCGCTATCCCCACCAGCTTTCTGGAGGGCAGCGGCAGCGAGTGGGGGTTGCCCGTGCTCTGGCCGCGGATCCGCCCATTCTGCTGATGGATGAACCATTTGGTGCCCTCGACCCCATTACCCGCCTGGATCTGCAACAGGAGTTCAAACGATTACAGCAGGAATTGGGCAAGACAGTGGTGTTCGTGACCCATGACATTCAGGAAGCATTTGTGCTGGCATCCCGCATCGGCCTGATGTGTGAGGGCAAACTGGTATTTCTGGGTACATCGGAGGAGTTTTTGAACTCCACCCATCCAGAAGCTCAAACTTTTCTAAAAACCCTGCAAACGAGGCTCTCCTGAGAGTTCAGTGATATAGCTCTATGCGGGTGCGTTAGGACGTTGGAATTAGAGAGGGAGTGGGGGCGAAGCCCCCAGCCAGGGGTGGAACCCCTGCACCCCGTCCTAACCATAATGACTACCGCTATAACCTTTTAGCGGTCGGCTCCATCGATTTGTTGTTTTGCTTGACAAGCACATTTTGTTTCGTTTACTTTCCAATCATGTGCAATGCCTCTATCCAAATCTTGAGTTCCTGCTTAGCCAGGTTTTTATCAGTCAACTCCTGTTCCTGGTGGGCAATATAGGTGTTTCGAAAGTCATTGATGCGAGTCACGGTTTCTAAAAGCTTGCGCCCGCCCTGAAATCGCAACTGAGTCTTTAAGGCTTGAAACACACCGCCGATTTTCGTGGTGTCATTGAGAGCATAGTCTAAACACGATCGCAGCAAGCCAATGAGCGACAAGCCATTATTGAATACCAACGTCCGTTTCAGATTTTGTGCCAATTTGCGGTAGTAGTCCTCTGATTTACGGTCAACGCCACCCAGACAAGGATCAAACCAGGCTTTTTGGTCATCTACGGTGGCAGGCATCTCTGATTGCAGTCGCCGTATTAACAAGCCTTTTGCAACTTCATCAATTGAACCGAGTAGCGCGGTGAAAACAGAAGCATAATTCATGCCCTCTTTGTTCTCGAAGAAACGATAGAGCATAACGGCTTGATCAGCGGCACGACGATAGCGAGAAGGCAGAGCATTGAGAATTGCTGGATCAATCAGGCTCTCGACAGCAGAGGTTTCTTCATCCATTTGCCCCAAATTTACAAACAGAGGCAAGTCTTGAAATTCCTCAGCTTGGAGCAGGTTTTGCAGGGCTGGGGCACAGGCGTGAGCCAATTCAGCAACGGTATCGCCTGCCATGCGCTCAAACACCCCTTGGGGAATGTAGAGATAGTGCCATTGAATGCCCTCCCCCCCAGCCTCTCGTCCCTCTTCTCTCGCTCTGGGAGAAGGGGTTAGGGAATGAGGGCTCGAAGCAGCTTCACACCAGGCGATCGCCGCTTTGGCTTTCAACGGCACATCCCGATCTTCTCGCCCCTTAGTTTCGATCAGGTAGTAGTGACCATCAATCGTGCGGACAAAGAAATCAGGCGTGTAAAAGGCAAGGCGATCGCCATGAGTCAGGTAATCAATGCGCAAACACTGCGGCCCAGCATTCTTAGCAAAGGCAGCGACATCAGGGGCGCGATCGCAAAACCTCGCCACTGCCACCTCTAATTCGCGATTACACGTCACCAGATTGAAGAGAGTCTTTGCCGCTTCTAAAGCAGGACAGCGTTCGCTGAGGGTGACTTGAAAGGGTTTCCAGTCCTTAAGGGATTTAGGTGGTTCAACCATTAACCGTTCTTCGGTAGTAATGGTGCGGCCGCGAATCAGGGGGACAAACACAGCCCGCAGGTGTTCGCCTACATCGGAGTCGGCTAACCGAGCCACTAAAGCCGGATCGAACAAGGTAGTTTTCTGTTCAAACAGTATCTCTTCCAGGAAGGTCTGAATTAGGGGGGCGAGGATGGGATGGAGTCCCCGCAGTTTACAAATCGTTTCCAATTGCTTGACGTAGTAGGAAACTGCGCCAATGCCTGACTCTAGCAGTGGCAAACTCAACTGCATTTTTTCGACGACTTCTCCCGTAAACAAGTGTCGTCCCTCATACTCAATCATGTGATTCCCCTCACCCCCAGCCCCTCTCTCATGTGGGGAGAGGGGAGCCGAACCGCTGTCTGGGTCATAGTCTGCTCCCTCTTCTCCCGCTCTGGGAGAGGGGGGGTGGGGGGATGAGGGCGGCAACGGCAAGGGTTTGTAAGGTTGGAACGCTTTTTTCACATCCTGAATCGTCAAGCCTTCCAGCTTGGGCACAATGCGAAATCCCGCAGACAGGGTGGGAATCTGGATGTTCAGGGCATTCACATTCATACCGCGCCGCCTTGCCCTGTCCGACTTTCTTCAACCTGCCCTTGAGGTTGGTGTGCAAGTTAATGGTTTTGCCGTTGAGTTGCTCAAACAGTGGGTCGGTATTGAGGCGTTGAGTAATTTGATCCGCTGCATCGGTGTCATGGCACATGATGAACAGCAGGGCCTTTTTGCCGCTCGCTGACCATTCATCCCGACTGGCTTTCCAGCGTTCGTAGCCCAACAGGAGATGCTGTTCCCAGCGATAGGCGGCGTTGTCATCGGCTTGTTCGACTAAATTGCGGCTGGCTTGTCCAATCAGGGGTGTTTTGACAATGCCTGCATCCACCGCTTCTCCCAGGGGCGTATCGCAGACGATGTGCTTGAACAGTAGTCCTCTGTTGTCCTTAGGTGTAGCGGAAAAATCCAGTTACGCCACTAGCTTGTAACCACTCCGAGCCAGAATCGTTTCATGGAGGGTGCGGATGGCTTCGTTCCAGGCAGAGCCGGAATCTCAGACGTGGTGGGCTTCGTCGTTGAGTACCATAACCCGACGGTGGGCGGTGATGCGATCGCGCAATGCCGCCCCAGTATCTAGGGCTTTGGATTTTGAGACAGCCGGCCCCATCCAGGCGTAGGTCTCTTCCTCGGCGTTCTTTTTGCGCTTGGCGGGATCGTAGAGGCGGTGAATATTGGTGAGGTAAAGCGTTCCGCCCGTAGCAGCACCGCTCGCCTCATCCTGTAGCACCACCGACAGATTCCAGTCACCGCGCCATTCGGGAGGAATCAGCGGGTCGTCATCAAACACGCGCCCATTGCCAAAGTCGTCTTTCAAGCGTTCGTAGACCGTCAGGTTAGGAGCAATGACGACAAAATGCCGCGCCATTTCGGAATCGGATTCCCGCAGAGCATGGAAGTAGCTCCAGACGATGCACAGGCTCATGACCTTCGTTTTGCCTGCCCCCGTTGCCAGTTTGAAAGCATAGCGGCTCCAGGCATCTTCGTCTTCAGTGATACCCAAGGCTTGCAATTCCGCATTCGCACCGCCAAACTCAGCAATGATTTGGGATAGGCACTCAATCCGCCGCACCTCCTTGAGGTAGATCAGAGTTTCGATCGCTTCTCGCTGGCAGAAGTAATAACGAAACTCAAATTCTTCACCATCGGGGGTGGTTTTGCGATGAGCGCGGTTGAACCAGTGGTTGAGGAGTTGAATGGTGGTGTCGCTGGCTCCAATGTAAAACGCTTCTCGCCACTCCCGCACCGCTACCCGTAGATTATTGACCACCTCGATTGGCGAGGCTCTGCGTCCCTGTTTCACCACAGCGGGGTCGCCGGATTTTTCTGCCTGGACGCGATGGGCGTTGGGTTCTTGCCAAGGGGCAAAAGGGGTTCGAGAAGGGTGGGATTGAGAGTGGAGGAGGTCATGAAAGTTAGAATGAGAGCTTTTGGAATAGATCAGCCACGGGGAACGTAAATCCGGGAATCACCTCTTCTCCATCCAGAGAATCAACAGATTTCAGCAGGCGGTCGGGTTCTTGGGCACAGCGGTAGACGAGGACATAGTGTTCGCTAGGGTGAATAATCCAGGCTAGACGAGTACCATTCTCGAAGTATTCCACCAATTTGTCGTGAATTTCCTCTACGGTATTACCGGGAGAGAGTACTTCAACCGCCAGATCGGGCGCACCCTCTAAAAATCCTGTGGGCAGTTCGGTCAATCCTTGCAAACGTTCTTTAGCAAAGAAAGAAATATTAGGGGAACGGCGATCGCCATTTTTCATCTTGAAGGCAGTGCTGGAGTCTAAAATAACCCCAAGCTTTTTAGGCAAGACATAGCTGGCTAAGGCTGCTGCTAGCAAGATACAGACATAGCCATGCAATGCTCCTAAATTTCCCATGTCAATCAATTCCCCGTTCACGATCTCATAGCGATGCCCATCGTTGGGCAATGCCATAAACTCTTCGTCTGTCCAAAGCTTTTTATCTGTTTTTAGCTCAATTGCTGTAGACACGAATTACCTCCTTAATACGAACTTGTCGCATGGTGTGATCTCCTAAGCCGCATTTCCTTTTCCTGAAAGCAACTCAGCCATCATGGTTTTGATTTGGCAAGCTGACTAACCGCCAGAATGGAGAAGCCGAGCAGGTTGCCTTCTAAATCCACTCGCTCCATAAGGGCATCGTTTTCGGTTTCCCGCATATAGCCCGGAGCATCCGAGAAAACCACCTCTAGAAAATCGGCTTCCGGGTCAAACCAAACCTTTACTCGCTCTGCCATAGGGTTTCTCCTCTTTTCGATTTATCAGTGAAATACGCGGTGACAACAAAGGCATCATCGGGGAGATATTTCACCACCACACAAAGCCATCTATACCCAATCGCCGTTTGGGTATAGAACTGATAAAGCAGTGCTACGCTTTCATCACTGCGAGACTGATGTACCAATTTTGGCTGCTTCAGGGTGTCAGCAGTTTGAGCTTCCATGCCGACCATCTCAGGGTGGTCGAGAATATGCGCTAACCATTCTTCGGTCAAACGCACTTCTCGGTTCTGATAGTCAAGCAGGATAGGCATTGAGCTACACCTCCACCTCTAGGGTAATTGAGGTATCGCAGCCGAAGGTATCAACGACTTTGACGCAGGCGGTGTATTTGCCCGGAGCGGGGTAGATGTAGCCGGCATCGCTGATGGTTTTGAGGGAGCGATCTTTGCGGGTGCGGTAGTCTTGCCAGTCGTGGGTGAAGGGTTTGCCCGGTTGCCAGTTGAAATCTACGGCCCAAAAGTCAATAAAGTCAAAGCCGCTTTTAATCGCCCGTTCTTTAATCGCTTCCAGTTCTTTGGTGGGCACTTCGGCGAGGAAGGGGAGGAATTTGGTGAGTTTGATGTCCACTGCCCGGAGTCCCTCACCCCCAGCCCCTCTCCCAGAAGGGGAGAGGGGAGAAACAGCCTCTTGTCCCCCTTCTCCCTGCTTGGGAGAAGGGGTTAGGGGATGAGGGCTACGATACACCACCTCCGCTTCCAACACTGCTACTTCCAAAAAGGGCGGCGGCGACTTGCGGTTTTTCTCCATGATTTCGCGGGGAATCTGCACCAGCTTCAGCTTCACGCCCAACTCCTGCACCAAGGCATTCACCAGCAGATGCAAATCCATCTCAAACTCCCAGGCGAGGCAATAGCACTCGCGCCCGCCCGCCTGTGCCGTCGCCCGCGCCACCAGTTTCGCTTCTTCGCGGGTAAATATAGAGTCGATGCCATCCACATGACAAAAGGCCCCCGCTTTGCGCCCATGCAACAGGGGCGAGGGCGGATTGGTCAGCACTTCGGCCTTGAAAAACTCCAGAATCACCCGCCGATGTTCCTCATCCGCCCCCTGCAACCGATCCTTTTGCCACCACTGCCGCTCATAGCGCCCCAGGTTATAGACATCAAAAGCGCGATAGGGCTTGCCCTCACGGTGCAGCTTGCGCTGAAGCTCAATCATCCGCTTGCGGGAGGTGTGGATGGCAAACCGCCCCAAGTCACACATAATCCACCTGCGCCCCAAGCGCTCCGCCACCGCCCCCGTTGTCCCCGATCCACAGAATGTATCCATGACTAAATCGCCTTCGTTGGAGGAGGCTTGGATAATGCGTTCTAAGAGTGCTTCGGGTTTTTGAGTAGCATACAAGGTATCTTCAATTGCTTGTGAGTTTACAGGGGCAATATCCGTCCAGATATTATCAATTACTACCCCTTTCCCCTCATGAAGATAGTTTTTTATTCTAGGCTTAGCATTGGGGTTATCAGGGAAACGAACTCTATCTTCAGCAATCAACTGATTTAACCGTTCCTGAGAATAGGTTCCAATATTATCCCAGTAATAAACTCCTCTTTCATCCTTTTGAGTAAATCGTTTTTTATACTCCTCTGAATAAGGTTGATATTGAGGCTCATACTTGCTCCCACTCATTCGATAAATACATCATCAACAAATAGCCACTTATTTGATTTTGCTTTTCGCCCGCTTTGCATTCTCTTCCAAACAATCTGACACATAAAACAATCACGCCCAAAAACGTCGTCTGCTAAAGATTTCAAGTAATGGAGCATTCTGGCATCACAATGAATGTATACGCTCCCTTCGGGATGAATCATCTCTTTGATAAGAACAAATCTTTCCGACATCATATGCAGATAAGAATCTGTTCCTTTACCCCACATATCTCGATAAGCAACCATTTCTAAAGTGGATTGATCTTTTCCAATTTCTTCTTTTTCATCTCCAATCTGAACCTGCATTGAAAAATCCGCACCCACATCAAAGGTTGGGTCAATATAAATCAGATCCACCTTGCCCTTAAACTCTTGCAACAACCCTCACCTCCGGCCCTTCTCCCAGAACGGGAGAGGGGAGAAGCAGCCTCTTGTTTCCCTAGCATGGTCACAGGTAAAGAAACACCCCGTTACCTATCACTCCTTCACCCCTTACTGAACTAACCACTAACCACTGCCTTTTACCTATCCACTCATCCACCCATTTCCCCTTTCCACTCCTGCAACGCGATCGCGACTCCCCGTTTCATTGCTTCGGATAAGTTGTTTTGCCGGGCAAGGGTTTTCAGGTGTTGCAGGGAGGTTTGAAAATCAAGGGATTTAAGGGCCGCGATCGCGTGTAGTTGAACTCCGATATCCTCGTCTGCCAGCAGTTGAGACAGGGGCTCAATTGCCACCAGTTGTCCTAAATGCCCAAGACTGAGGGCGATTGTTTGTTTAATTTTGGGATGAGTGGTGATGGGGTGGGTGGAATTCACCAGGTTGATCAGAATGGCCGCTGCATGAGGTTTAAGGTTCGGGTTTGACCAGCGACCCAGAATCGTCACCATCTCCTGAAACACTTCCACGGGGGTGTGTGATGGGTCTAAGGTGATTAGCGACTGTTGCAGGCATTCCAGAGCTTTTTCAGTTTCAGCCCAGCCCAGTGCCCGGATCGTCTCAATCTGGAGGGGAAGGGGCGTGTGGGGAGAAGTCAGCACCCGGAATAAGCGGTCAATGGCCGCGTCTGTGCCAATTCGTCCAAGGGCGATCGCCGTCTGCTGGCAAACGTCTAAGTTCAAATCCCATAAGCGATCAGACAGGGGGGAAACCAGATCCAGTTCGTTGATCAGATCCGAACGAACTCCTAGACTAGCAACGGCATTTCGCCGGACGATGGCGGCAGGATCGGTGAGCGCTTGTAACAGCAGCGGTGGAATGCGGGGATCATGAAAACTACCCAGGGCATCGATCGCCATTGCCCGAATCCCCGGTTGAGGGTCATTAACCACGCTTAACAGGGGCGCAATCGTTTCGGAGCGGCGAATTTGAGAAAGAGACTGGACTGCCAGAAAGCGAGTATCTTCGTTGGCCAGCAGAGAGGTGAGGGCGCAGATCGCCGAAGCACCTAAATTTGCCAAAGCTTCGGCTGCTATCATACTCAGTTCTTCGTCCTCCGCATTTTGCAAAATGGCAATCAATGCCTGGACGGTGTCAGGGTTATCAAACTCACCCAAAATTCGGGCAGCAAACCAGCGGCTTTCCAGATCCGCTTCGTCATCTTGCAACAAATCAATCAGGGGAGCGATCGCCGCTTCCCCCAATGCCGGAAATACTTTGGCAACATCCCATCGGGCTTGAAAATCGCCCGTTTCCAAAACCATAAGCGCCAGTGCCAGCCCTTGTCTGGTGTCCGCTTCCAACAACGGAACATTGGGTTCTGTCAATAACCACTGCTGCAAAAACTGGCTGAGTCGCAACCAGTCGCCCTGTTGTGCTGCTTTCTGAGCCTGCTCTAAAAAATTTGACATTGTGAATACAGACTCGATGACATTGTGAATACAGACTCAATTAGTTAACCTGCCTAACCTGACAAGAAACAGTCTTCGCCCAAATTTAGCAGAGGTAGGTGACAGGTGACAGGCAAAATTTCAAGCTTCAGTTATCTTCAATGTCTCTAAAGCACCCATTGCCAATCGTCTCGGTTGTCCTAGTTGTCCTAATTATTACTATCTGATACCGTCATTCCATTACTCCTTCTGGCTCCTGGCTTCTTACCCCTCACCTCTCTTTGAACAACGAACAACCCAACCACTCACAACTAACCCTCACCTCACCTCTCGCACCTTACCCCCTCACTTCCCTTGAACCCTGCCCTCTGCACTATCAGTTTTCCGATTCGACCAATTTATGGAGCAACTTAACGATGTCTCTCAATGTTGAACTTTTAGAACAAAGTTTCGAGCAAATCAAACCCGATGCAAACGAGTTTGTATCCACTTTCTACACTACTCTTTTTTGAAAATTATCCCGATGCTGCACTCCTATTTGCCAACACCGACATGGCAGGGCAAAAGAAAAAGTTGCTGAATGCCTTAGTGTTGGTGATTTAGAACCTGCGGAAGCCAGAGGTGCTGACCTCTGCTCTGAAGGGACTGGGAGCACAGCATGTTCAGTACGGAGCATTCCCGAACATTACCCGAACATTACCCACTGGTGGGTATCACCCTGATCAAAACATTTGAATTCTATCTGGGAAAGGACTGGACACCTGAAGTCCAACAAGCCTGGGCTGATGCCTACGATGCTATTGCCGCCCTGATGCTGGAAGGAGCCAGCTACTCAGAAGACACCGTCAAACTAACTCTGTAAAAGGACTAACTCTGTAAAAAGTTTAAAGCAATGGGGGAGCGACTGCTTATCCCATTGAACTCGCTGGCTATCGCACAAAAAACGCACAAAAATCCCTAAAAGGCTTGGAGTAGTGGAGTGGGCGACTGCAAATGCCAGCAGATTCAACGCAATCCCACTAAAAACTGATGCTATCAACAGCAACTTCATGCTTGAACCGCATCAGAATTATGCAAAAACTTCATATTTAGAAATAATTTGTAACGAGAGATACGAATTCAACCGCTCTATCCGCTTACCTTAACTTCAACGACTCACTGAGAGAACAGTTTCAACGGGAAGCGAAATATTTCTTAATCAGTTCGCAGAAACAAGGACCAATACTGACCCGCTCAGCTTTAGAGAAAAAGGGAAATCTATGACGAGCACAGTCCCAGCGGCAGCCAGTCAGAATAAGTTTGAAAAGTTTAAGGCAGAAAAAGATGGTTTAGTTGTTAAGGCAGAACTGGAGCACTTCGCCCAAATTGGTTGGGAAGCGATGGATGAAACCGATCGCGACCATCGCCTCAAATGGATGGGGCTTTTCTTCCGCCAGTCTACCCCTGGCAAGTTCATGCTCCGGATGCGTATTCCCAATGGGGTGCTGACCAGCGGGCAAATGCGAGTTCTGGCAGAAGTGGTGCAGCGATACGGCGAAGACGGCGTGGCAGATATCACTACCCGGCAAAACATTCAGCTACGGGGTGTGCGGATTGAGGATGTGCCGGATATTTTCCGTCGATTTGAAGGGGCCGGGTTGACCAGTATTCAATCTGGGATGGATAACGTCCGCAACATTACTGGCTCTCCCGTAGCAGGCATTGATGCGGATGAGTTGATTGACACCCGTGGTCTGTGCCGTAAAGTGCAGGACATGATTACCAATAACGGGGAGGGAAATCCCTCGTTTACCAACCTGCCGCGCAAATTCAACATTGCGATTGCCGGTTGCCGCGACAACTCTGTCCATGCTGAAATCAACGACATTGCCTTCATTCCCGCCTACAAAAACGGCAACCTGGGCTTCAATGTACTGGTGGGTGGGTTCTTTTCTGCCAAGCGGTGTGAAGCTGCCATTCCCCTCGATGCCTGGGTAAACCCCCGCGATGTGGTCGCTCTGTGCGAAGCAATTCTCATCGTTTACCGCAATCACGGCCTGCGAGCCAATCGTCAGAAAGCTCGTCTTATGTGGTTGATTGACGAGTGGGGCATTGAGAAGTTTCGGGCAGAGGTGGAAAAGCAACTGGGCTTTCCCCTGCAAACCGCCGCCGCCAAGGATGAGATTTTGTGGAATAAACGTGACCACATTGGTGTTCATGCCCAAAAGCAACCGAGTTTGAACTATGTAGGTTTGCACGTCCCCGTCGGTCGCCTCTATGCCCAGGACATGTTTGACCTGGCTAGACTGGCAGAGGTCTATGGCAGTGGTGAACTGCGACTGACGGTTGAGCAAAACGTGATTATTCCCGATGTGCCCGATTCTCGCATTGCCCCATTGCTGAAGGAACCGCTTTTAGAACGGTTCTCGGTTAACCCCAGCCCCCTGGAACGAGCATTAGTCTCCTGCACGGGCAATCAGTTTTGCAACTTCGCCCTGATTGAAACCAAAAATCGCGCCCTTGCCCTGATGCAAGAACTGGATGCGGAACTCTATTGTCCCAATTCTGTGCGGATTCACTGGACGGGTTGCCCCAACTCCTGTGGTCAACCCCAGGTCGCTGACATCGGTTTGATGGGAACCAAAGTCCGCAAGGACGGGCAAACCGTGGAAGGGGTTGATATTTATACGGGTGGCAAGGTCGGCAAACATGCCCAACTTGGCACCTGCACGATGAAAGGGATTCCCTGCGATGACCTGAAGCCCATTCTGCGCCAGATGCTGATCCAGGACTTTGGCGCGAAGGAGCGGGCAGAGATGCCACCAGAGTTGATGGTTCAGCGATCGCAGCTAATTGTTGAAACAACCGATCTCAAGAAGACAAACAGTTCGGCAACAGCTCAAGTCGCCGTGGCTACTCCACCCCCCGTAACTGCCGCCCCGCCACCTGCCGTCTCAGCCCCTCCAGCAACGGTTTGTTTCGCCAACTCTGGCAAGGAAGTTGCTTGCACAGAAGCAGACCTCATCCTGGAAGTAGCGGAGCAATCTGGAGTGGCCATTGAAAGCAGTTGCCGGTCAGGCACCTGTGGCACCTGCAAACACAAACTTCTGGAAGGCAACGTGAAATACGAGGGAGATCCCAATGCTCTCGATGACCAGGAGTGCGCCGAGGGATACATCCTCACCTGTATTGCTCACCCGGTTGGTCGAGTGCTGATTGATGCCTAGTGTTGCAAACACTAAATTTTGCAACATGGGGGTTTGGGGGCTTCGCCCCTAACCAGGGGTTCCACCCCTGCCCCCCAATCAAACTTTCGTTTTGCTGTACTGGTTCGCTGGCACCCGCTTCCACAACCGATGCTCAAGCAGAAATCAACATTTCCATTACTTGAAGATCAGGAAACTTAGTTATGTCACAACTATCGAGACGGAAGTTTATCATCACAGCCAGTGCAACCGCTGCTGGCACTTTGTTCGCCCATGGGTGCAGTTCTCCTCAATCTGCATCAAATGGTTCAAACTCACCTACTGCTGCTCCAGCCGCGAACGTGAGTTCAGCCGATGCACCGGAAGTGACCAGTGCAAAGCTAGGATTTATCGCTCTAACGGATGCGTCGCCCTTGATTATTGCGAAGGAAAAGGGCTTTTTTGCAAAGTATGGCATGAAGGATGTTGAGGTGCTGAAACAGGCTTCCTGGGGGGCCACACGAGATAATATCGTATTGGGTTCTGAGGGGGGTGGAATCGATGGCGCGCACATTCTGACCCCAATGCCCTATTTGATATCAACAGGCAAAGTAACAGATGGCAAAAAAGTGCCAATGTATATCCTGGCAAGATTGAATTTGAATGGTCAGGGAATTCAGCTTTCAAATACTTATCGGGATTTGAAAGTTGATACAGACAGTTCTCCCCTGGAGGATGCTTTTTCAAAAGCCAAAGCTAATAAAGAAGTCAAGGTTGCTATGACCTTTCCAGGAGGCACCCATGATTTGTGGATTCGCTACTGGTTAGCCGCGGGAGGCATTGATCCTGACAAGGATGTCTCAACAATTGTCGTTCCACCGCCACAAATGGTTGCCAATGTTAAAACAGGTACGATGGAAGCTTTCTGCGTTGGAGAGCCATGGCCTCTGCAAACGGTGAACCAGGATGTTGGCTACAACGCACTGACGACTGGAGAACTCTGGCAAAACCATCCTGAAAAAGCCTTTGCGATGCGAGCAGATTGGGTCGATAAGTATCCGAAGGCAGCAAAAGCACTACTGATGGCGGTACAGGAAGCCCAGATTTGGTGCGACAAGGATGAGAACAAAGAGGAAATGTGCAAAATCGTTTCTAAGCGTGAGTGGTTCAAGGTTCCCTTCAAAGACATTATTGACCGCTCCATGGGGAAGTACAACATGGGGGTTCGTCAGTTTGAAAGCAAGGAGTTGATGCAAAAATACTGGCGTGATAATGCCTCCTATCCCTACAAGAGTCACGATCTATGGTTCTTGACGGAAGACATTCGCTGGGGTTACCTGCCTCCTGACACCGATACGAAGAAACTGGTAGATGCGGTCAACCGGGAAGATCTCTGGAAGGAAGCAGCCAAAGTGATTGGTCAGGAGGCCATGATTCCAGCCAGTACTTCTCGTGGGGTTGAAACCTTCTTCGATGGGGTCAAGTTTGACCCGGAGAAGCCGGAAGAGTATTTGAAGGACCTCAAGATTAAGAAAGTTTAGCTATTGATGAAGCACGGGATCAGGAGTTCATGGTTTTCTCTTGTTCCCCAATTCTCTCCTTTGCCTTACATCTGTTCACCTAATCTATCTCAAAGGGCTTCTATGGCTGTCAGTTCCTCTAGGCTTCCTCGCCAATTTCTCGCAAATCTGTTACCAGGTCTGAAGAAGAATGTCAGAAAGGTCACGATTTCAGCGATCGCAATTCTGGTTTTGCTAGGAATCTGGCAGATTCTATGTTCAGGTCCCAATCCTCCGATTCCTGCGCCAATCACGGTTTTGCAAGATACGTGGGAATTGATTGTCGATCCTTTCTTTGATAATGGTGGCACTGACAAAGGTTTGTTCTGGCACCTTGCAGCCAGTTTGCAGCGGGTTGCAATTGGATTTACGCTAGCAGCGATTATGGGCGTCTTATTGGGAATTTTGATTGGCACGAATGCTCTGATTTATGATGCGCTGGATTTTGTGTTTCAAGTGCTGCGGACGGTGCCTCCCCTGGCCTGGTTACCCCTTTCCCTGGCCCTGTTTCGCGATAACCAGCCTTCTGCAATTTTTGTCATTTTTATTACTGCCATCTGGCCAGTCATTATTAATACAGCCGTTGGAGTACAGCAGGTGCCTCAGGATTATCGTAACGTCGCTCGCGTCTTGCGGCTTTCGCGGGTTGAATATTTCTTCAACATTCTGTTACCGGCAACCGTTCCCTATGTATTTACTGGTTTACGAATTGGAATCGGTCTTTCCTGGCTGGCAATTGTGGCCGCAGAAATGTTGATTGGTGGTGTTGGAATTGGTTTCTTTATCTGGGATGCATGGAATAGCTCACTGATTAGCGAAATTATTCTGGCATTGATTTATGTCGGTATTGTTGGTTTCATTCTGGACAAATTGATTGCATCAATTGCCAGGTTTGTCATGCCAGAAGAAAGCCGGTAATCGGTTTAACCTCAGAAATCAAGTGCGGAAAATGCATAGTCTGACTGGATAGACCTCAAGAGGTAATGATGAGCGGCACTAGCCGCCATCATTTCAAACTGAAAAATCATTATGATTTGGGCACTCCCGTCTGACTGACTGAATAGCAAATTAATTGAATTGCGTGCCAACCCATTCCTCCTCAGAACTTATGTCAGCTTTTGTAGATATTGACCACGTTGATAAGGTTTTTCCACTTTCCGGTGGAAGATATTACGTTGCCCTGAAAGGGATTGACCTGACGATTCAGCAGGGTGAGTTCGTTAGTTTGATTGGTCACTCCGGATGTGGCAAATCGACGTTGCTGAATATGATTGCAGGGCTTGAACGCCCATCGCAGGGTGGGGTCGTTCTGGAAGGGCGGGAAGTAAGCCGTCCGGGTCCTGATCGGATGGTGGTATTTCAGAACTACTCATTGCTGCCCTGGTTTACTGTTCATCAAAACATCTCGCTGGCGGTGAATCGAGTTTTTAAGCGGTTGCCAAAGGGCGAACGACGTGGAATTGTTGAGCATCACATTGATTTAGTCGGACTGCGCCATGCTGCTCACAAAAAACCCGCGGAACTGTCCGGTGGGATGAAACAGCGGGTAGCGATCGCCCGTGCCCTGGCCATTCGCCCCAAAGTGTTACTGCTGGATGAACCGTTTGGTGCACTGGATGCCCTCACCCGTGGCAATTTGCAGGAGCAGTTGATGACCATCTGTGAGGAAAGCCAGATGACCTGTGTCATGGTGACTCACGATGTGGATGAGGCATTGCTGCTTTCAGACCGAGTGGTGATGATGACCAATGGTCCGGAGGCCCACATTGGGCAAATTCTGGAAGTCCCCATTCCCCGCCCGCGGCACCGGATGGAAGTGGTGAACCACCCCAGCTACTATGCACTGCGAAGTGAAATTGTTTACTTCCTGAACCAGCAAAAGCGCGAGAAGAAGCGAAAGAGTGTCCAGAAGGTGGCGATCGCTCGTCACAGCCTGGAGAAAATCAACCTGGATATTGGCTTTGTCCCCCTTACCGACTGCGCTCCGCTGGTGGTTGCCAAGGAGAAGGGCTTCTTTGTCAGGCATGGACTGGAAGAGGTGAACCTTTGCCGCGAACCAAGTTGGAAAGCGATCGCTGAAGGAGTTGCAACCAGTCGCCTGGATGGAGCCATGATGGTGGCCGGAATGCCCCTGGCAATGACATTAGGCTTTGGCAACAATGTTCCCTTACCGATGACGACGGCGATCGTCCTCAGCCGGAACGGCAATGCCATTACCCTGGATGACCATCTGTATGAAGCAGGCGTGCGAAATCTGGATGACCTGAAGGCGGCGATCGATCACGCTCCTGATAAAGTCCATACCCTGGGAGTCGTGCATCCGACCTCCATGCACAACCTGATGCTGCGCTACTGGCTAGCAACCAGCAGCATCGACCCCGACCAGGACGTCAGTCTGGCAGTCATTCCCCCGGCTCAGATGGTTGCCAACCTGATTGCGGATAATATCGACGGCTACTGTGCCGGTGAACCCTGGAACTCCCGTGCCGTTCACGAAAACCTGGGCTTTGTAATTGCAACCGATCTGGATATCTGGCCAGGACACCCCGAAAAGGTGTTGGGTGTACGGGAAGAGTGGGCCAACGAATATCCTGAGACCCATCTCGCCCTCGTCAAGGCCCTCCTGGAAGCCTGTGAATACTGCGACGATCGCCGTAACCGCGAAGAGATCCTGGAACTGTTATGCCAGCCCCAGTACGTGGGTTCCGCACCCGAATATACCCGCCCTGGCTTTATCGACCCCTACACCTACGTCAACGGAGAAGAACCCAGAATGCTGCTCCGGTTCAACCAGTTCTACGTTGACCAAACCAACTGTCCGCGTCAGGCTGAAAGCCTCTGGATTTTGACCCAACTGGCCCGCTGGGGCATCACCCCCTTCCCTAGAAACTGGGTCGAAGTGCTGGAACGCACCCACCGACTCGACATTTATCGGGAAGCCACCCGCCAGCTTGGTTTACCCACCGCTGAACCTGATCGCACCCCCTTCCACCTCTTCGATGGCAAAATCTTCAAACCCGATGACCCCATCGGTTACCTCAACAGTTTCGAAATCCATCGACCGATCAAAATCGAAGAAATTATCCTCGATGTCAACGAAAAAGCCAACGTTTAATCCACTACAAAGTTCTGAGTTCTGAACCTTTAAACTGGGAATTCAAACTTAAATTGAGAACTCAAACCTCAAACCTCAAATCTGCCTCCTGACCATCTATCACTTCACACTGGAATTCTATGCAAACTCTCACCAGCCCCAAAACCACTTCCCAAACCCACCATGACTCTTTCCTGGTGATTGACAATGTCACCAAGTCTTACCCCACTCCAAACGGTTCCTATGTTGTTTTGGATGGAATTGATTTGACCGTTTCTGAAGGTGAATTCATTTGTGTCATTGGTCACTCTGGTTGTGGTAAAACCACGTTGTTAGACACGGTTTCGGGCTTCCGCAAACCCACCAGTGGCGAGGTTCGAGTACAGGGTCAGCGAGTCACCCGACCCGGCCCTGATCGCATGGTGGTGTTCCAGAACTACGCTCTGTTGCCCTGGAAAACCGCATTTGAGAATGTTTATATCGCTGTGAATGCAGTCTATCCCCAAAAATCCAGGAAAGAGAAAACTGAGATTGTACGGGAGCACCTGGCAATGGTGGGCTTAGAAGAGGCCATGCACAAAAAACCGGGGCAACTTTCGGGTGGAATGAAGCAGCGGGTTTCCATTGCCCGTGCCCTGTCCATCTATCCCCAGGTGCTGATTTTGGATGAACCGTTTGGTGCCCTGGATGCCATCACCAAAGAAGAACTTCAGGAAGAACTGCTGCAAATCTGGAGCAAGCATCGGGTAACGGTCATGATGATTACCCACGACATTGATGAAGCATTGTTCCTGGCGAATCGGATTGTGATGATGACCAACGGTCCCCACGCGAAAATTGGCGAGATCATGGAGATTCCCTTCCCCCGCCCCCGCAACCGCACCCAGATTATGGAAGACCCGCAATATTACACCCTCCGCAACCATGCGCTCGACTTTCTGTTTAGCCGCTACGCCCTGGCCCATTAAACCCAACAACTGCCATGGTTCAAAGCTTCACCTCGTTACCCAACGATTGGTCTGATCGCATTCTTTGCTATTACGAGAACGCAACCAGCCAGGTTCAGCTTGCCCGCATTGCCAATATTCCCAACTGGCTCTACGAGCGGGTCGTTTTTCCAGGACAGCGGCTTTTGTTTGAAGCGTTGCCGGACGCACTGCTGGAGGTTCATGTCTGTACGCCGAATATGACTTTGCTAGAGTGCATTCCCTGTCCTCAATTACGCGTCAGAGAAACGGTTCAACCATCCTCAGAAGCATCTAACCCTAGCGATTTAATGAATTAAGCGGAATGACAACATCCAGTTCCACCAAAACTCTTTGTCCTTACTGCGGTGTTGGCTGCGGGTTAGAAGTTACCCCTGCAGGCAAGGCATTGGGAGAAGAGGCCGGGGTGAGTCAGTGTCAGGTTCGGGGCGATCGCACCCATCCTTCCAGCCAGGGCATGGTCTGTGTCAAGGGTGCAACGGTGCTGGAATCGCTGGATAAGGACCGGCTCCTATACCCCATGCTGCGGGATTCGCTGGATCAACCCTTTCGGCGGTGCAGTTGGGAGGAGGCACTGGAGCGGGTGTGCGATCGCATCCAGAACGTGCGGGCTGAATATGGAGCCGATGCCCTTTGTATGTACGGTTCCGGGCAATTTCAAACGGAAGAGTACTACGTGGCTCAGAAGCTCATGAAAGGCTGCCTGGGCACAAACAATTTTGATGCCAACTCTCGTCTGTGCATGTCTTCAGCCGTTGCAGGTTATGTCCAGAGTCTTGGTTCCGACGGCCCTCCCTGCTGTTACGACGATCTGGATCTAACTGACTGTGCCTTTTTAATTGGTACTAATACAGCAGAATGTCATCCCATCATCTTTAACCGTCTGCGCAAGCACCACAAGAAAACCCCCAACGTTAAGCTGATTGTGGTCGATCCACGTCGCACAACAACAGCAGAAGCGGCAGACCTGCATCTCGCCATTCGCCCCGGTACCGATATTGACCTGCTAAATGGCATTGCTCACCTGCTGCTGCGTTGGGGGTTGATCGATCAGCCCTTCATTGATGTCCATACCAACGGATTTGAAGCATTTGTTGAAGTTGTTCGCCACTACCCGCCGGAAAGGGTGGCTGAGTGTTGCCAGATTTCAGCAGCAGAGGTGGAAACTGCTGCCCGTTATTGGGGCGAGTCCCAGCGGGTGCTTTCCCTGTGGTCGATGGGAATTAACCAGTCCTCCGAAGGAACCGCTAAGGTACGCAGTATCATCAACCTGCACCTGATGACAGGCATGATTGGTAAACCGGGTGCAGGTCCCTTTTCCCTCACCGGGCAACCCAACGCCATGGGCGGACGAGAAGCGGGGGGGCTTTCCTACCTGCTGCCGGGGTACCGCTCCGTTACTGACCCCCAACACCGAACTGAGGTGGAAAACCATTGGCAGCTTCCCACTGGAACCATTCAACCCACCCCCGGACGTACTGCCTGGGAAATGATTACCGGGCTGGAATCGGGAGATGTCCAGTTTCTCTGGATTGCAGCCACCAATCCCGTGGTTAGCCTGCCCGACCTGGAGCGCACCAAAGCAGCCCTGCGGCGATCGCCCTTTACTGTTTATCAGGACTGCTATTACCCTACAGAAACCTCTGCCTACGCCCATATACTGCTGCCAGCCTCCCAATGGGGCGAAGAAACCGGCACCATGACCAACTCTGAACGGCGAGTCACCCTCTGTCGCAAGTTTCGTAATCCGCCGGGTGAGTCCCGTTCCGATTGGGAAATTTTTGCTGAAGTGGGTCGCCGTCTTGGTTTTACGCAACAATTTGCCTTCCAAACTGCGGCTGACGTATTTGCTGAGTTTGTTCAACTCACCCGTGGACGCCCCTGCGACATGTCTGGCTTAAGCCACGAACGCTTAGTTGCCGAAGGCCCTTTACATTGGCCCTGCCCTATCTCAACCCTCGATTCTGAATCAGAAAACCCGACCATAGAAGAAGGGGAAAGGCAAAAAGGGAAAAACTCCTCCCGCCTCTACACTGATCTTCACTTTCCCACACCTGACGGTCGTGCCCGCTTTGCCGCCCACCACTCCCGTGGACTGGCAGAACCACCGAATGAGGCGTATCCCTTCATCCTGACAACGGGCAGGCTGTATGGGCACTGGCACACCCAGACCCGCACGGGACGGATTCAAAAAACCAGCGAAATGTATGACAGTCCGTTTATTGAAATTCACCCCTGTGATGCTAAGCAGTTGGGAATTCGAGAAGGTGACATGGTTGAGGTGCGATCGCGACGGGGAATGGCTCGCTTTCCGGCAACCGTGACAAAGGCGATCGCACCGGGCACTGTTTTTGTCCCCATGCACTGGGGGGCGATGTGGGCAGACTTTGCCGAAGCCAATGCCCTCACCCATCATCACGCCTGCCCCGACTCCGGCCAACCAGAACTGAAAGCCTGCGCTGTGCAGCTTGCCCCCGTCAAACCCAACGATTCTCAATCACTGCTGCAAACGAGCATGATGACATCTCCAATTTCTGTGTAACGGTGAATTTGTGCGGCAGCAGATCACCTTGAACACTCACAGATCACCTTGAACACTCACTAAATAATACAGCGGTAGTCATTATGGTTAGGACGGGGTGCAGGGGTGGAACCCCTGGCTGGGGGCGAAGCCTCCACTCCCTCTCTAATTCCAATGTCCTAACGCACCCGCGTAGAGCTATAAATGCTACAAAATTAAGGATTTGAGAAGCCAGAAGTCATAAGTAAGGTTTATTCTGACTCCTGGCTTTTGGCTTCCTTCATCAGGCATCGGGCGAAGCTCCCACACCCCCCTTAAACCCATGTCCTGAGCAACCTGGCAACTGCGATAATTCAATCGGAATCTCAATCCAGAAGGTAGTTCCCTCACCGGGCACCGACTCGCACCAGAGGGAGCCGTGATGTTTTTCGGTGATGATTTGATAACTGATGGACATTCCCATCCCAGTGCCCTTGCCGACAGGCTTGGTCGTAAAAAATGGGTCAAAAATTCGCTGCTGAACTTCCCTGGGCATTCCCAGGCCATTGTCGGCCATGCTGATTCTAATTCGGTCTTTACCATAGCGCTGGGTTGAGATCCGAATGGTAGCAGGGGCTTGATCGGACGCCAAATGACAACATTGGGCTTCTCGCTCATCCAAAGCATCCAGGGCATTGCTCAAAATATTCATGAATACCTGGTTGAGTTGCCCAGCATAGCACTCTACCAATGGCAGGTCGCCATAGTCCTTAATCACCTGCACACCAGGGCGATCAGTGGTCTGCTTGAGGCGATGTTGCAGGATTAGTAAGGTACTATCAATGCCTTCGTGGATGTCAACGGGCTTAATTTCTGCCTGATCAAGCCGCGAGAAATTTCGCAACGAAAGGACAATCTGGCGGATACGATCAGCACCCATACGTATAGAAGACAGGGTTTTTGGTAAATCCTCTGCTAAAAACTCAACATCGATCGCATCTGCGTATGCTTCAACCTCTCTATGGGGTTTGGGATAGTGTTTCTGATAAAGCTGAAGCAGGTTTAGCAAGTCTTCAGTATATTCGTTGGCATGGGCGATGTTGCCATAGATGAAATTGACTGGATTGTTAATTTCGTGGGCAACCCCAGCCACCAAACTCCCCAGGGCAGACATCTTCTCGCTTTGAATCAGCCGCAGTTGGGACTGTTGCAGTTGTTCCAGTGTTGTTGATAACTCAGCCGTGCGCTCTTTAATCCGCTGCTCCAGGAGTTCGTTCGATTTCTTGAGTTGTCTCTGCTCAAACGCCTGCACCCGCCAGAGGACAAGAATCATGGTGACTGCCAGTCCAGCAACCACAAATGCAATGATATCCAGTGCGCGCAGTTGAGACTCAATATTTTCACACGGAATGATGAGGGCAACGGACCAGTTCGCCTCCTTCAACGGAAGGTATGCCACATATTTTTGGGTGCCATCGATTGGAAATAATTCAATTCCTCGCTGCCGATTTACCATTCGCAGTGCGATCGCAGCCAGATTTTCATCCTTTGACTGCAACAGGCTGGGAGCTGGCTTGTTCGCCTTCAACAATAAATCTGGATTGGGGTAGGCGATCGCTTCCCCCTTTGAGCTCAGGGCAAACGCATAACTGTTGTCGCCATACTTCAGACTGTCCACAACCTGCGCAATCCGGTCTAACCGCACCAGAGTGTGAATCTCACCCTTTGGAGAACTGGTCGTGTCAAATGCTTTCCAAATGGGGGTTGCAACAACAATGGTTGGCACCTGAGTCGCATGACTAATAAGCGGATCGCTCACATTGGTTTTTCCGGCCATTGCCGCTTGAAAATAGACGTGATCGCTAATATTGGCAGGTGGACTACCCGTTATATTTCGCCAGCCATTTGGTTTTGCCATTGCCAGCGCATAGGCATCACTAAAGCGCAAAACTTCTGCTTTCAGGTAGGGCTCAGCCATGGCCCAATTGAGCGATCGCACAGTGTCTGTATTTGCCAGCGTTTCCAGATGGACTTTGAGACTGGCAAGCCAGCGATCAATGGCATCTCCTCCCTGCTGGACTTCTAAGAATGCATTTTTCTTCAAACTTTCCAGCATCACACTGCGGACAACCTGATAGCTGTGGTACGCTCCTAAACTGACGATCAGCGTTATACCACCAATCAGCAGCCGCATCAGGAAATTGCGTTGGGATTTGGATACCTCTTTAAATGATTTCATTACCTGACATAAATTAGAACAAGGGAACCCAGTCAAAAATATGGAATTTGCCAACCACTTGTGGTAGCAGCTAGCAGCGGTTCAGCACCTAAAGTTTCTTGAGTTTTGATATATAGCGGTAGTCATTATGGTTAGGATGGGGTGCAGGGGTGGAACCCCTGGCTGGGGGCGAAGCCCTTACTCTCTCTCTAATTCCAATGTCCTCATGCAACCGCGGAGAGCTATAAAAGAAAACTTTTACCGAATTGGGCGATCGCCCGGCAGCAGTGGCTGAGGGGAGAGA
The DNA here is from genome assembly GCF_049200465.1 of Leptothermofonsia sp. ETS-13. Lineage (NCBI taxonomy): Bacteria > Bacillati > Cyanobacteriota > Cyanophyceae > Leptolyngbyales > Leptolyngbyaceae > Leptothermofonsia > Leptothermofonsia sp. ETS-13. The sequence goes on along the minus strand of NZ_CP120836.1, from coordinate 5,403,054 downwards.
TCGTCGAACGTAATCCTGAACCACTTCGCCTGTAGCTGTTTTAGCTCCCCACTTATACGCATATTGCTCAGAAACTGATTCAGCAGATTGAGTAGCTCCTGATTTCCCTTCTTCACCGCCCAGGCTGCATAGGATTTCCGACTGACCCGTTCCCCCAGTTCAAAAATGGCAGGCTTTTCGTTCACCAACACCGAAAGCGAAACAATGTTATGTAACACCGCATCCAGGCGTTGATTGATTAAATCCTGATAAGCTTCAGCAAAACCTCGATACTGCTTGACCGGGCCGAGAGTGCCCCCCTGCTTCTTAAGTTCGGCAGCAAGGTCAGGAACGGCGGCAAAGGAAACGCCTCCCTGCTGGGCACCCAACACCTTATCAGACAGATCGCGCAAGGATTGGATCGTGGCGTCGTCTTTTCGTTTGACGTAGGCAATGGTGGATTCTGCAATGGGCATAGTAAAGTCGAGGAATTGCGATCGCTCATCCGTAATTCCCACAGCCGTCAGTGCCACGTCATACTTCCCTTCTCTCACACCGGGAAGAATTCCCTGCCAAGGTACAATTTCCTGACGAATCTCAAAGGGAACCATCTTTCTCAAGCGCTCTAATAGCTCATGGTCAAACCCGGTAGGCTTGCCGTTAACCAGAAACTCAAAGGGAGGATAGTCATCTTCAGTCGCGACCAGTAAGTATCCCCGTTTTTTGATCTGGCTTAACAGGCTGTCGTTAATTTTGAACGTTGAGCTACTTTCGGGAGGTTTCGTACAACCGTGGGCGATCATAGCCAGGAGCGCTCCCGCTCCCGTTTGAAGAACAAAACGTCTACTGAGGGTCATCGCTTTAAGAATTAAGACTAAACAAAAGTTCTCTGGTTAAAGAATTCCCCAGTTACGTTTATCACACACATCATTTTTCTGGCTTCTAAGTAGCTATAGCGTTCACAAATAGTTTGTGAACAAGGGGGGTGGGAGCGCAGCCCCCACTCCCCCTTCTTACAGTTAATTATGGCTGTCTACTTATAGCGATCCTATCTGGATTGTGAAAAGGGATTCCTGCGGAATCCCTTTTCACAAAGCCCTTTCATTTCACGAATCATTTAGGACTGTCATAGTATAGCTCTACGCAGGTGCGTTAGGACATTGGAATTAGAGAGGGAGTGGGGGCTGCGCCCCCAGCCAGGGGTTCCACCCCTGCACCCCGTCCTAGCCATAATGACTACCGCTATACATTGTGGCAGAAAGCTGCCAGGCGACAGGATGGAAGATTGCCTATCGCCTGTGCTTTCGCCTTTTTCCCTTGTTAATTCTTGTAGAAAAGTTTCATGGAATGGTTTCTACTTCAGTCATTAATGGAATTCAGCCTCTGGACTTTCCAAACATCCTCTCATGTTGCTTTGGGATGCCAATTAATTGCACGCAGAATGTTACTCGCTGAGAGTTTTTGCTAGATTGACTGCCGCTTTTTACCCATTGCAGTGTCGTAGCTAGCGTAGGCTTCCTGATAACGACCCAGGCAGTGCAGTGCTGCGCCTCGAAATACCCAGGCTTCGTTGTGTTGGGGATAAATTTCCAGGGCTTTTTCACAGCTACGCAGTGCTTCAGCTGGTTGATCCAGATAGAGATGAAATTCTGGTTGAGTGGCAGGTAGAAAGTTACCTGGGGATTGCGCTACTGGACTCCACTGGAAGGATTTTGGGACACCTGGCAGTTCTGGATGATAAACCCATGGAGGATGAGCCCCGGAATCGGGCAGTGCTGGAAATTTTCGCAGCCCGCGCGGCGGCTGAAATGGAGCGACAACAGGCTGAGGCGGCCCTCCGCATGTCTGAAGAAAAATTTTCCAAAGCCTTCCGCTCTTCTCCCGATGCTATCACCATCAGCACCCTCGACAATGGTTGCTATGTGGAGATGAATGATAGCTGTTTGCGAATGCTGGGCTACCATCGGGAGGAAATGCTGGGTCATAGTGCCCTTGAATTGGGAATTTGGGCAAAACCAGAAGACCGTGATACGGTTGTGCGATCGCTTCAAGAGAAAGGATCGGTTTCAAAAATTGAGCTGCAATTTCGTAAGAAATCTGGAGAGATTTTCCCAGCGCTGTTTTCAGCCGAAATTATTCATCTGGAAAATGAACCCTGCCTGTTATCGGTTGCAACCGATATCACCGCACTGAAACAGGCTGAGAAAGCACTAGAACGATTGGCAGAAATTGGCGAACTGGCGGCCATGATTGTCCACGAAGTGCGCAATCCGTTGACAACGATTTCTATGAGCCTGGGTTCTTTCAAGCGGTTGGATCTGCCGGAGCGCTATCAGGAATATCTTGCCCTCGCTTCGGATGAATCGGATCGGTTACAACGCCTGTTAAACCAAATTCTGCTCTACGCCAAACCGCAAACCTTTCAGCCAGCAGAACTGGAACTGAATAGTTTCATCACCGATACGCTGGTAGCTCTCCAGCATATCCCCGTTGCCGCAGGAAAACAGGTGCAATTTAATGCCAGCCCTTTACCGCTAAAAATCCTGGCCGATAGGGATAAGTTGAAACAAGTATTAATCAATCTGGTTACAAATGCTTTTGAAGCCATCGAAGCAGGAGTCGTGGCGATCGCCACCACCAACCCAACTCCCAATCATGCCTGCATCCAGATTCATAACGACGGGCAGCCCATCCCTTCAGACATTCTGCCAAAGCTGACCAGACCTTTCTTCACCACCAAGTCTACGGGAACTGGTCTGGGGTTGGCGATCGTGAAACGCATCGTAGAAGCACACGGTGGCGAATTGAGCATTGAATCCCTGGCTTTCCAGGGAACCATTGCCAGCGTGAAATTACCGCTTGTGTCATCCTAACAGAGCAACCCACAATCCTCTAGATCTTGCAGGAGAAATCAAAAATTGTATCTAGTACTACAGAATGATGTGCTTAAGGATAAATAGTTCTTAAAATCGGTATCAAGAAATACAATTTGGGATTATTCCTGGGTTGCTGTGATGTTGGACACCGATGTGGATTGGGAAGAAGCGTTTATCTATCGCCCTGGGCTTCCGGTTGAGTTGAAAGCCCGACCCGGAACCTATGATGCGATCGCCCGCTATGAAGCGATGATGGTGCCTCCCATCTGGTTGGAGCATGATCCTCAACCCCGCTATCCCCATGAACTACGGGTTGTTTGTCCACTGCCTCAAACCGTACCTTCCCAGGTAATCTCACTTTATACGGAATCCGCTTGACAAACTATGACTGTCGCTAGATTGGTACGGATTTCATCTTATTCATGCACCGTTCCATCCGGCATAATGGCTTCTTTCAGGTAAACCCCTTGAAGGTTGGCTCCCTTTAAATTGGCATCCTTCAAATTTGCCCGGTGCAGGTTGGCCCCTTCCAGGTCGGCCATACTCAGGTTTGCTTTGCACAAGTTCGCTTCCCGCAAATTTGCCCTACCAAGATTGGTGTTAATCAGACTGGCTTCACTTAAATCAGCCATGCTCAGTGTTCCTTCCCGCAGGTCGGCTTCCCGCAAATTTGCTCTAACCAGGGAGGCCTTGTAAAGATTGGCACCAATCAGTGTCGCGTTCACCAGGTTCGCCCGGTGCAAGTTGGCATCAATCAAGTTGGTCATGCAAAGGTTGGCTACACTCAAGTTGGCTCTGCTCAGGTTGCTGCCGTATAGTGTTGCTCCAACCAGGTTGGCCATGCAGAGGTTGGCCATACTGAGGTTGGCCATACTGAGGTTGGCTTCCCGCAGGTTAGCCATGCTGAAGTCGACCTCGCGCAGGTCGGCTTTATAAAGGCTGGCTTCCCACAGGTTGGCTTTGTAAAGAATGGCAGTATAAAGAGTGGCCCTTTCTAGCACGGCTGTACACAAATTTGCCTCCCGCAGGTTCGCCATACTCAGGTCTACCTGACTCAAATCGGCTTCCCGCAGATCGGTTCGGTAGAGGTTGGCTTCCCGCAGATTAGCTTTGTAGAGAATGGCTGTATAGAGGGTCGCTTCATCCAGCATCGCAATTCCCAGGTTTGCCCCTTCCAGGTTCGCCATACTCAGGTCTACGCGGCTGAAGGTTGCTTCCCGCAGGTCGGCTTTAAAGAAGTTAACCTCCCTCAAGTTTGCTTCCTTGAATTTGACTCCTTCGAGGTTTGGTTTATTTTTGGGGTGATTTTGCCACCATTCGTTCCACGCAGTCACCCCTTGCTTAAGTAAGGCAAGGTGCTCCTCGTCAGCCATTTATTTGATACCTCTAGCCGCCAGCACAACCGATACCGACCTCGTAGCAATATGGAGAGCGCTAATCTCAGTATTCCCACGTTGGCTACGGTTTTACTCACTACCTGCTGGAACGAAGGTAACGAGCCCTGGTGTTGCAAACGCTAAATTTTGCACTATGGGGGGTTGAGGGCTTCCCCCAAGCAGGGGTGGAACAGCCCAAATCCCCAACAAAACTTTCGTTTTGCACCAGTGCAGCAGGTGCAAGGGTGAGAAGCGATTGATTGAAGCCCGTGTTGAGCGTGGTTGGAAAAAGAAAGCGTCTTTGGCATCACTGTTGAAATACTTGTGACTGCAAATTGCATCATGGTATTTGATGCTGAAACAATCATTCCAGGCAATAAAAGAGAACTGATTGTAGAAAGATTAGATATTATCGGAAATAAATCGCTCGATATGAGAATGGGCGGTAAAGCCATGAGAATTGACAGTTTTATGCAAAGAACTGATTTCCTTTCTTGTTTCCGATTAAGTCTATTTATCCCTCTACTAACCCGATGGTCAATTCCCAATCATCGTTTTTGCTCCAGTTTGCTCTAGATGCAGCCTTCCGTGCGATCGCCCATGAATTTGCTATTCGCCTGGCAAAAAACTGAGATTTTGAATGGAAGGCAGAGGTTGTCCGCTGTCATTGAACTTTATCGCAGCTTTATCGCAGATTTTAGTGCAAGTGTTCGACTTGCAAAGGTAAAAACAAACGATAAAATTGGGGAGATTTCGATCCCCGTGTGAGTCTTCCAATGCCTGTAGGATTGCCTGAATTTGTTGAAAACCCGGAAAACCGTTGCCCGGTAATACTTTTGCTGGATACTTCCACTTCAATGGCAGGTCAGCCGATCCAGGAGTTGAGTCGGGGGGTGGGCGTGTTCAAAGAGGATGTTCAGCGGGATACGAAAGCATCCTTAAGTGTGGAAGTGGCAATTGTGACCTTTGGCCCGGTGCAGTTGCTTCAAGACTTTGTGACGATTGATCAGTTTACTCCGCCAGTTCTGGAAGCCAATGGCTATACGCCAATGGGGGAGGCGATTGAGTACGCCATTGATTTGCTGGAGGGGCGGAAAGAGGTTTACAAAGCGAATGGCATTCAGTACTACCGTCCCTGGATTTTTATGATTACCGATGGAGCGCCGACCGATAGCTGGCATAACGCTGCGCAACGGGTGCGGTTGGGAGAAGCCGATCGCAAATTCTGCTTCTTTGCCGTTGGGGTGGAAGGGGCAGACATGGCCACCCTCAGCAAAATTGCCCCCCCGGAACGTCCACCTGCGAAGCTGAACGGGTTAGACTTCCAGACGTTATTTGTCTGGTTGAGTACGTCAATGAAGCGGGTTTCCAGTGGTAAGGTAGGTGAAGCAATCGCTCTGCCCCCGGTGGGATGGGCAGAAATTTCGAGTTAAGGAGCCTCTGTGGTCTGGAGAGCCATTGCCCGTTCTTCTACTGGAACCAGCCATCTAAAGCAACAACTTCCCTGTCAGGATTTCGGTGGCGATCGCATCCTGGGCGATGTGTTGATTGGCGCAGTTGCCGATGGAGCAGGTAGCGCTCGCTATGCCGATATAGGGGCAAAATTGGCAGTTACGACAGCGATCGACTATTTAGCAGCAACAGAGGCATGGCTGCAAAAGCGACATTACTCCTGGCGATCGCTTCCCCATCCTCCCAATGAAGCGATTATGCGCAAGATTTTTATCAAAACGATTCATAAAATCTGCGATCGCTTGCAGACTCGGGCAACCGCCAGTGGCTGTCTCGTGGATGACCTGGCCTGTACACTGCTAACTGTGCTGGCAACCCCAACCTGGATGGCCGCCATGCAAATTGGCGATGGCTTCATTGTGATGCGTTCTCCCCAGAGCGATTATCAACTACTGTTTCAACCGGATAAAGGCGAGTTTGCCAACCAAACCACCTTTGTCACTTCAGCTAATGTGTTGGATGACATGCAAATTCGCATTTTGCCAGAATGTCCTCTTTTCATTTGTGCCGCATCCGATGCCCTCGAACGGGTTGCTATTCGCCTGAGTGACTGGGCTCCCTTCCCTCCCTTCTTCAAACCGCTGGAGGAGTATCTGACCGAAACACCCAATCCCCAGCAAAATGATGAATACCTGATCAGCTTTCTAGAATCTGAACGACTCAATCAAAAAACAGATGATGATAAAACGTTGTTATTGTGTTTGCAGTGTTAAGGAATGAAATGTCGTAGTCTTTGGGCGATCGCATCTGTTCTGGTGATCGCGCTGACCAATTGTGCTGCGCCAAAAACGGAAGCGCCTCCAACTCCCAGTGAAACCGGTGCAACGTCTCCGGCACCAATTCCTAAAGGAGCTTTGATTTATGGGTCAGGTGGACAGCCGGTTAATTTAGAACCCGGCAACATCACCGATGGTAATTCCATCATTGTGCAAGATCAGATCTATAACCGGTTGATGGAATTCAAGCCTGGTACCACCGAACTGATGCCTGCCCTGGCAACCAACTGGGTCGTGTCCAAGGATGGCAAAATCTGGACGTTCAAACTCCGGCAGGGAGTTAAGTTTCACGATGGCACTCCGTTTGATGCGGCGGCGGTGAAATTTAATGTCGAGCGCTGGTGGGATCCGAAGCACCCTGATGGTTATCGCGATGCGGGTAGAACCTACGAAATTTGGGAGCAAATTTTTGGTGGCTTCAAAGGCGATCCTAATTCATTGCTACAAGAGGTTGTAGTGGTGGACAAAGCAACGATTCGGTTCGTGTTGAAGCAGCCATTTGCGGCCTTTCCAGACGCGATCGCCTCTGGTTTCTTTGGCATCGCCAGCCCTACGGCTATCAAGAAGGCAGGGCTCAACTATGGTGGGCCGGGTTCCTTAGCTATTGGAACTGGACCTTTTATTTTTAAGGAATGGCGCACAGGTGATCGCATCCTGCTGGAAAAAATTCCCTCTTACTGGCAGGCGGGGTTGCCGAAAACTAATCAACTTGTGATTCGTTTTGTCACAGACCCGGCGGCCCGGTTGGCGCAGCTTCGCGCCGGGCAAATTGATTTCACAGTGGAGCTAACGCCCGACCAGCGCAAGGAAATTGAAAGTGACCCCAATTTACAGGTGGTTACCCGTCCCTCCTATAACGTCGGTTATTTGGCATTAAATCCCAGCTACAAACCCCTTTCAGATGTTCGGGTAAGGCAAGCGATCGCCCATGCCATTAATCGTCCGGCGATCGTCCAGGCATTTTGGGGAGGCCTGGGTCAGCACGATCCGCACTTCATTCCCCCGCCGCTATCCTGGGCCCGGGCGAAGAATCTCAAAATCTATCCCTACGATCCGCAAAAAGCAAGACAACTCTTGGCTCAAGCAGGCTATGGTAAAGGATTTGACCTGGAACTCTGGTATATGCCAGTTTCCCGCCCCTACTTTCCGACCCCGAAACCCATTGCTGAAGCCTTTGCCGCTGACCTGAGTGCCGTCGGTATTCGCGTTAGTCTTAAAACCAAGGATTGGGCGGCCTACCTGGCCGATCGCCGTAAGCCGCCCGGTTATCAATCGTTTATGCTGGGCTGGACAGGTGACTTTGGCGACCCGGATAGCTTTTTGTATCCCCACTTTGGCCCGGGGGGCACCAGTGATCTGGGGAACTGGAAGAATGAGCAGGTTTTCCGACTTCTAAATCAGGGGCGGGCGGCAGGCGATCGTGCCACCCGTGCTAAGTTCTACACCCAGGTCGATCAAATTTTGCATCGGGAAGTTCTGCGCCTGCCCATTGTCCACTCTCAACCTCTGCTGGCAAAACGCAAAACGGTTGAAGGTTGGATTCCCAGCCCGCTTGGAAGCGAACCCTTTGAAGTCATCCGTAAGAAATAATTGCTCCATTTTTGAAAAGATCGGGTAAATTGTTCACTTAAATTGTCGGCAATTAGGTTGAGCTCAATAGTCACCAGGCTTTTGGGCGCTGGCTCTGTTGAATAAAAGCCGTGTAAGGAGATAGAGTCTTGAGTTTCGTGCCTTCACCCAACCGCCTCAATGGGGTAAGTCTATCGCGATCATCGAAGCAATCAATTAAAGAGCGTGTGTCAGTCTGGGCTCCTGGGGCGATCGCGCTCAGTTTGTTAACCGTAGTCTCCCTAGGGCTACCGATGGAGCCCTGTGCGGCCCAGGCTTCGCCCCCCACGTCGCCATGGGCAACCCAAAATGCCAGCGTGCTACTTGTCAATCCAGTTGGTGGTAATGATGACACCGCCAATGGGAGCGATCTCGCCCCGTTTAAGACGATTACGAGAGCGTTGCAGGTGGCCCGGTCTGGTACGGTTATTCAGTTGATGCCGGGCACTTACAGCGAAGAAACCGGGGAGCGCTTTCCGCTGCAATTGAAACCGGGTGTCGCCATTCAGGGGGATCCGCGAAATCGAGGGCTGGAGGTTGTAATTAAGGGGAGTGGTTTTTTCCTGAGTCCAACCTCTGCCCGTCAAAGTGTCACGGTTGTGGCGGCAAACCAGTCTTCCCTGGCTGGCGTCACCATCATTAATCCCTATGCTCAGGGCTATGGGCTCTGGATTGAGTCTACCAGCCCCACGGTGACTGATAATACTTTTCTCATGAGTGGGCACGATGGTATTTCCGTAGTTGGCAATAGTGCTCCCCTGATTCGGAACAATTTCTTTTTTCAAAATGGGGCGAGTGGCATCACTATTTATGGAACTTCACGACCGGAACTGCGGGAAAATATTTTTGAGCAAAACGGATTTGCCATTAATGTGAATGGAAATGCGATGCCCCTGATTATTGGCAACCGCATCACCCAAAACAAGGATGGAGTGGTTGTGCAATCAAAGGCCCGTCCGATTTTGCGCAATAATTCGATTGAGAGCAATAAACGGGATGGCGTGGTGGTGATCGCCCAGGCCCAGCCGGATTTGGGCAAGAAAGGAGAGCCTGGTGGTAATTTCATTCGGAATAATGGTCAATTTGATATCAATGCCACAACCAGCCAGCCAGTTCTTGCTTTTGGTAATGAGTTGATCAAAACAGCAGGATTAATCAATGCCAGCGGGGAAGAATTGGCTGTGATCCCTGTGGCAGGGGGGGGGATGGTACCCCAGTCGTCGAATCTCCTGCGGCAGGCTCCTTACCTGTGAATCCGGTAGCAGCGGCTGCCATCCCAACTGTTGCCGTGCGGCCAGCCACTTCTACCCCAATGGACTTTCCTAAACCACCCGTGGCATCAGCTCCAACGGCGATCGCCCCCATCCCATTTGGAGAAAAACTCTCCGAAACCAGTTCAAACATAGGGAATCAGGGGGCTGCGATCGCCCCCCCACCCGTTACTGCCCCTCCCTCCAACCCCACATCGGCTGAAGCATTTCCGATGCCAGGAAGCCAGCAACCACCCTCCCAGGCAATCGCCACGACTCCCGTTACTGAATCCGCCCCTCCTTTCCCAATCCCCGCTGCCCTTTCTGGCAAAGGAGAGAATTCTCAGCCTCGCCGCCCGATGCAAATTGTGCGGGTTGCAACTCCCGAAACTGGAATTGCACCTCCCGAAATCGGAAATTCACAGGCTGCGGGGGAATCCCGGTACTTCCGCAAACAACTTTCCGGTGCCTCACGTTGTCGCAGAACCCAAGTCGGCTGAGAGGCAACCCAGCAAGCCCGCTCCTCCAGCCTCTGACAGACCCATCTCCGCACAGCCGAATCCATCCCTATCTCCGGTACGAGCGACCCAACCTGTGGCAGCGCGAATCGGTAGGGCAACGTCTTCCCAAATTCCCTCTGCCCCGTTACCTTCCACTTCTGGCTCCCCCCCCTCCTTCCCCTCACCCGTCTCCCTGAAAAACTCTTCCCCTTCCCCGCCTCTCCGCCCCTCTGCTTCCTCCGCTCCCCCATCTTCCCCTCGTTCACTGACTTTCACAAAACCCTTACCTCCCTTTGGCAGCCCTCTGCGAGCTTCGCAACCAACCAATCAGCCTCCTCCACTGGCTACTTCTCCTGAGCCGGGTGCTGCTCCACCCGTTTCGCCAAACAGAAGCCCATCTCCCATTGCAGTAGCCCCGTCGCTCAGGGGAACTGCTCCGACCACCCCGGTTGGAATTTCCGTCCCAACGCCAGCGTCACGTCCAGTTGATTCGCCGGTTGCCAGGGCTTCGGCTCCACTCCAGACGACTTCAGAAGTGAAAACGAACTTGCTGCCCGTTCCTGGCCCGAATGTGCCGATTGGCAATGCAGGTAGCCGATCGGGCATCAAAATTTTTAGCCAGACCAATCAGGAAGATGGTTCTGTTCCACCCGTGCCTCCTAATCTGGCAGGATTATTAGGAATTCGCTATCGCGTCGTGGTGGAAGCCGATGACAGTCAGCGGGAGCAGATTCAGGCTGTCGTTCCTGATGCTTTTCCAACTTTTTTCAAAGGGCGGAGGGTGTTTCAGGTGGGAGCCTTTAGTGATCGTGCCAAAGCTGACCAGCTCGTGCAAACGCTCATCACTCAGGGGTTGAGGGCGACAGTGGAGGTAATAGAGTGAGGGGATGTGATGGGGAAATAGGTGGATGGGTAGATGAGTGGATGAGGTTTGAGTTGGGATCACTTTGCTTCTCCAATCAATGTAAAGGCTGCCCAATCGAGTGGTCTGGGGTAGGTTCGCATGGTGTCCAGCATGGCCTGTCGGAGGGCGATCGCTTTATCAGGATTCTTTTGCAAATTCTGGTAAAAAGCAGTCATCAATTGGGCGGTGGGAGCATCGGGAACGGCCCACAGGGAAACGACTACGCTGGGCACTCCGGCAGAAATGAAGGCGCGGGACAGGCCAATTACACCGTCGCCCGTAATCCTTCCCTGGCCAGTATTGCAGGCGCTGAGAACAACCAGCTCTGCGTTTAGATGGAAGTTCAGGATTTCGTCTGCGGTTAACAGACCGTTATCTTCGGGAGAAGGAGCCAGGGCGATCGCACCGGGCACGCCCAATCCCTGCAATGAGACGTAACTGTTCTGGTTGCCGTATTCCAGCAATCCGTGGGTTGCCAGATGAATTACGCGGGCGTCAGGTAATTGCTGGTTCACGGCAGCTTTGGTGGCCTGGTTTCCAATCAGGGCTTTTGTCTGTAACAATTCGGCAATTTTGAGAGCCTCCTGTTCTGCACCGGGCAGCGGGGCGAGCGGTTGAGGAGGTTTTCCTGCTTCCAGAGTTACGGAGGGCATGGTGGGATTACCGACGATGAGCGCTGAGGCTGGGGGCATTTTCCCACTCCTCTCTTCCCTCCCCTTTCTGGTTAGTTCCAGTACCTGAATGGAAGGGGCAGTGAGGATGGTGTGATTTTCAATCAGGTAGTTGCCGTTGGGGTTTTGCAGGGCGGCAAAGGGCACCAGAAACAGGGTTTCCTGGGGGATAAAGATGATGCGGGCGTTGGCATCCTGGGGCAGCAGATCGGCGATCGGGGCAATGAGAAGATCGTGCAGCTTTCGCAGCCCGGCTTGTTTACGGATGCGGGGTTTTTCAGGTGGGGCAGGGGCATTGTCCGTTTGAGAACTCTCTGGAGCGACAATGCCAATACCCCGAATCGCCTGGGCAACGGGGCCGCAGTCTTCGCCCGGAACCAGACAACGGGCGACCTGAACCACTTCGGTCAGGGTTGCATTTTTCTGCCACAGGGGTTTGAGGTCTACCCGGCGAAAATCAACCCTGCCATTGGGTTGAACCACCCAAATAAACAGTTCTGACTCTCTGCCACGCTGCTTGCCGCGAAATTTGAAATCATCGTCGGGGACGATCGCATACTCAACCAGGGTGGCATTTTGCTGTCGGGCGATTTGTTTGATCTGGGCGATGGTAAACGGTTTGACTTCAATGTCTGGATTGTCCTTTTGAGAGCGTCTTAGCAGTAGCCGTACAAATGCCCATGCCCTTCCCCGTTCAGCCGCTTCTAGAGCCGCTTCGGGTTTGTTGGCAGCAACTCGAATTTGCTGTAGCAGATTGTCTGTATGAATTCGAGTATCGAAGATAGAAACTTGATAGGTGTCGTTCAGGCCGCGCCCCAGGGTATCCAGAAGCTGGATGGCTGCCTCAACCGAACTTTCTGCCTCGGCCAGTCTGCCTGCACTAAACAGCGCATGCCCTAGGTTGTTAAGTGCGATCGCCTGGGCTTCAGGGCTGCCTGTGGTACGAGCGATCGCCAGACTTTTCTGAAAAAAATCAATGGCCTGGGGATACTGTTTCTGATCTTCGTAAATCAACCCCAGGCCACCCAGGGCTTCCCCTTCGCGCCGATGATCCTGGGCCATTTGCGCCACTTTGAGTGCCTGCTGGTAGTAGCTGAGCGCCTGGGTCTGGTTTCCCAGGGAATGGTAAGTGGAACCTAGATTAATCAGGGCGCTTGCCTCACTGGAAGGATTGGGAATGGCGCGGGCAAGCTTCAGGCTTTGTTCATGGGCGGCAATCGCTTCCTTTGTCTGACCTAGGTTGGCATAAACAGCTCCCAAATTTCCCAGAGCGATTCCCTCTCCAATACGATCGCCCATTTTACGGGCAATCTTCAGGCTTTGCTGATAAGCTGCCTTAGCATTGTCGTAGTCACCAACCGCTTCAAAGGTGTTTCCCAGGTTCAAAAGCACCTGCCCCAAACTGCGGCGATCGCCCAGGGCCAGCATCAGTTTACCTGCCTGCTTCTGAGTTGCGATCGCCGAACCGTAGTTACCCAAAGCTTCGTAGGCAATCCCCAAATTTCCCAGAGCCTGCGCCTCACCTTGTTTGTCATTAAGTGATTGGGCGATCGGAAGATAGCTTTCCAGAAGTGGAATAGCTTCTCGATAGCGCTCTAACCGGATATATACAGCTCCCAGGTTTGCCAGTACCATTCCCTCCCCTGCCTGATCTTGAGCCTGGCGAAACAGAACGAGTGCCTGCTGCCAGGATTTCACCGCTGTTTCCAACTGTCCGGTCTGGTATTGCTCTATCCCCTGTTGCAAGAGTTGATTGGCAGCAGTTTTGGGGGCTGGTTGGATGGAGTCCGTTAGAGGTTTTTCCGCGACAGTCTGAGCTTGAGCGGCGATCGCCGGAGCAGAAGAGGCAGGTAACAGCAGCAACCAATCCCCGCTTGAACAGATTGCCAGAAAAATGAGTCCTGCTCGGTAAAGCATTTGTTAGCCCTTAAGCTTTCGGTTGGGGCAGTGTACCCAGTTTATCTGTGTGTCTAAAACCAAGTTGCTGCAAGGTTAAGTAGCCAGGCGCAATTAGATTAAGGATAATTTCGGGGGGGGTGGAGGGGGTGAAACCCCCTGCCTGGGGCGCAGCCCCCACTCCCCCCTTTACCAATTAATGATGACTACCTACTTATGCTCGAAACTTCGTTTCGATTCATACTGCTTTTCAGCAACGCCCATAATCCAGATAGGATTGCTTATTACCTGCTCTATTCTGCTTCTCCAACCAGCATAAACGCTGCCCATTGAGAGGGGCGGGGATATTGCTTCTTTGTAATCAGCATCGCCTGACGGAGTGCCTGAGCTTTGTTCAGGTTTTGCTGAAGCTGGAGATAAAATTGCTTCATTAAAAAAGGCGGTAGGAGCATCGGGAATAGCCCACAGGGAAACGATGACACTGGGTACACCAGCAGAGATGAGCGATCGCGACAGTCCAATCACCCCATCACCCGTAATTCTACCGCGTCCGGTATCGCAGGCACTGAGAACCACTAAATCGGCATTTAGTTGAAGACTTAAAATTTCATCGGCTGTCAGCAAGCCGTTGTCCTGTCCAGCAGGGGCGAGGGCGATCGCTCCTGGTACACCCAACCCCTTAAAGTCATCCAACAATCCATGGGTCGCCAGGTGGATGAGGCGCGATCGCGGCATTTGCTTTACCACCGTTGCTTTTGTTGCCTGGTTCCCTGTTAAAAAGGTTGTATTCAGCAGATTTGCAATCTCTTCGGCTTCCTGCCTCGCTCCTGGCAGGCTCAGCAATTGTTCCAATCCTTCTCCGACCTGGGTGCGGACTTTAGGCATGGTTGGATTTCCGACAATCAATGCAGGCGACAGGCGATGGGCAACAGGCGACAGGGGTGAAGGAGTGGGAGGGTGGATGGGTGGATGGGTGGATGAATGGGGCAATGCCTGCCGTTTCTGACGGGTTAATTGCAAAACCTGGATGGAGGGGGATGTCAGGATTGTATGTCGCTCAATTAATGGTTTACCTGATACATCTTCAAGGGCTGGAAAAGGAACCAGAAACAGGGAACTGTGAGGAACGAAGACAACCAGCGCATCAGGATCGGTGGGTAACTGATCTGCAATGGGCTGAATTAGAAGCTGGTAAAGTTGTTGCAATTGGTTAGAGGACTCAGCGTCGTCAATGGGTTGCACTCCCAACCCACCTCCGCGACCAGTCACTCCAATCGATTCCCGACTCAGGGTAACAAGCTGATTCAACGGTAGCGGTTGAGTTTTGAGATTAACCGAACGAAACGCAATCTCTCCGGTGGGTTTCACAACCCAGATATAAAGCTGATGGTCGTATTCATTTTGAATGATGGAATACTCCACCAGAGTTGCACGATGTTCTCTGGCAATTTGTTTAATTTTCTGAATTGTGAGGATGGGAATGCGATCGCTACTCGCTCCACTCAGTTGACGTCTCAGCAGCAGTTCCACAAATGCTCTGGCACGCCCCCGTTCAGAAATTTCCAGAGCCATTTCAATTTTGTTTTGAGCCACCAGCGATCGTTGCAAATTCCTGTAAGCCCGTTGCTGGGTATCAATGAATGACACCTTATGCAGATCACTTAATCCAATCCGCTGGGACTCCCGGATCTGGATGGCCGCAAAAAAACGGGTTTCGGCTTCCGCTGGTTTGCCAGCCTGATGCAGGATGACTCCCAGATTGTTGAGAGCGGAGGCTTCTCCTTCGCGATCGCCCAACTGGCGAGCCAGTTCAATTGCCTGCTGAGCAGACTGAGTGGATTTGGGAATTTGCCCCTGAGCATGATAGGCATTGCTTAAATTGACCAGGGCAATCTGGACTCCATTCAGGTCATTGATTTGCCTTGCCAGGTTGAGTGCCTGCTCATAGAACCGGATAGCATCAGGAAAATTCCTTTGGGCCAGGGTAATGCTTCCCAACCCCTGCAAAGAGGCTACAACTCCCACCGGATCTTTAATTGTCTGCGATAATCGCAGTGCCTGATGATCGTAGTCCATTGCCTTTGTATACTGCTTCAGGGACGCATGGGCGATGCCTAAATTACCCAACGCAATGGCAATTCCCTGCTGATCATTACTCTTGCGGGCCACTGCTAATGCCTGCTCATAAAACGGAATTGCCTTCTGAGATAATCCCAGCGAATTATAAATACTGCCCAATCCACTCAGGGCATTGATCAAATTCTCAGGGTCATTAATTGCCTGGGCAAGTTCCTTTGCCTTTTGATGAAATTCAAGGGCCGCCTGATATTGTCCTCTACTGAAGTAGATGTTGCCCAGACCAACCAGTGCCTGAACTTGAGTTGGGCGATCGCCAATTTTCTCAGCAATGTTCAGTGTTTGTTGATAAAACTGCAACGCCTGCTGGTACCGCCCCAGATAGGCATGGGCACTGCCTAAATTAATCAATGTTCTTCCTTCAAGCTGGCGATTGTTCATTTTGCGGGCGATCGCCAGAGTTTGTTGCCAGGAGGCGATCGCCGCTTCAAATTGCCTTGCCCCCGCCTGCTGGAGTCCCTGCTGAAACAATCGCTCTGCTTCGGCTGAACTGGCATTTTGAACCTGAACCATAACTACCGGAGGAAAAAGGGCCGCTGGCCGAAGCAACCCCCCTCCGCTTGAAGAGGCCGTCAGAGAGACAAGCCCTAATTGGTAAAGCATGTGTTGAGGAAACATGACTATTTCATCCATATAACGTTCACAAATAGTTTGTGAACAAAGGGGGATAGGGGCTGCGCCCCCACGCCATCACCCCATCACTCCCCCACTCCCTCTCCTGTCTCCTGTCTCCTGCCTCTTGATATCATGAGCGCTCTACAAACAACTGGCAATCCTGCCAATATTTCTCCCAGGCTAAATGTACCGTTTTGGGCTGCACGCCTGCCAGTCTGGCAACCCACTCTGCTGGGATCTCGCTGGCTTCATGAATTCCAACCCAATCACATAACTGATTCAACATCAGGGATGCCCTGTGGAGAGAAGACGACACACTGGCTACCTGATAGAGCTTTTCAATACAATCCATGCGCTGCTGTAATGCTTCTTGCCGTTCTGCGTGGGTTTCAAGAACCTGAAATTGAATCTTGCCGATCGCATAAATCGCTGTGCAGTTGGCATCAAAATCACCCCCAACCACTGCACCGGGGCTGACAAAATCAGCATAAAAGGATTTTTGCAAAATCAGCCCTCCACTACAGTCTGGTGCCAGAGACAAAAACGGTTCGTTGCTTAGAAGGGAGGGGGGAAGCGTGAGTTGAGTGAAGCTGGCTGCATCAATCAGAGTGGACGGAGAAGCATCGAGGGTAGAAATCATACCTGACCTCCAAAAGGGGCAACTGGGACTTATCTGTATCGATGTATCTCCAGAGCGAGGGGAGGTTATGCAGAGGGGGGGAGGGGGGGAGTGATGGGGTAGAGAAACTGAAACGACCGAGGCTGTTCTGGAAATGGGGCTCTGACGCCTCGAAACCCTGATTCCCTCGACTCCCTTCTTTCCAGGATTGCCACAAAAATTGACAAACCCTGAAACGACCCCCTATCACCCCATTACCCTATCACTCCATCACCTCCTCACCCTCACACCTCACACCTCACTCATAGTTGTCGCCAGGTTGCTTAGAACATGGGTTTTAAGGAGTGTGGAGGCTGCGCCCCTAGCCAGGGGTTCCACCCCTGCATCCCGTCCTAAGCCTGGTGGCTATAGCTATAACTAACAACTAACAACTCCCCATCACCGACACAATTCTGATGGAGCCTGTTGAATGATTTCTTTGAGGGCATTGGAGGGATCTTTGACGGAATACATTTCCCGTAGGGCATCGGATAAGAGATTCTGGTTCACGAAATAGTTCACCCGTTGGAGGGCAATTTCTTCTGTTGTTGCGCCTTTGGTTTTGAGTTGAGTTTCCAATGCTCTTAAGTCAGCGGTAATGCGATCGCGGCTTTGAGACTCCATCATTTGAAATGGAAGAATATACTTTGGCGTTGATTGAAATCGGCTTGTGAATAGCTTCCAAAGATAGTTCTGGCCTGGTTGAAATGATTTGCCACCATAAATGATGCTTGCGGTCTCTTTAGAGATGGGCTGTTTCCACAAAGGTTTTCCATTTTTATCCGTTACCTCAATGCGTGCAAGGGAACCTTGCCAGAGGAAAAGGGGGCGATCGCTCCAAACCTGAGACACCTCATATCCCCCTGCAGGAGCTAATGGGCAAACCTCACCGCCGCGAGATCCGCCTCTAATCTTTCTTTGCCGCAATAGAGTCCAAACCTCATCCCATGACTCTGCTCTAGCTGGAACTGCCTGTGCAACTTCTACTCCCTTAAAGAATGTTGCAAGTGCAGAATTCGCATGGTTTCCTGAGGGAAGAACCATCCCGCAGGTTGCTAGCAGAAGTACTCCAAGTAACCGACTTAAAGGCGATCGCACAATTAAGGATGGTTCAAACTTAGTCATAAGATTTCCTCCCTAAAGCAGGTAGAGTATAAATCCAAAATGCAGCTGAAGGTAAAAGCCACGGTATCAACAATGCAAACGAGATATAAATTTGTAGTCCCACCAAACCATAGGTAGCCGTTGCAACTATCCCCGCAACAAACCACCACCGTTTCCTGCGAACAATCAGCAGTGAGAACCCCTTTCCCAACAGGGCAGCCACTCCAATCATCCACAGATCGGGTATGGGCACGACTAACCGCTGATTCAGTAAATTATGGAGGGCGTAGACATGGGATTGGGCACCCGTAAAGATTTGAGGTTGTCGGTTCCAGTAGCTAAATGCCATTGGTGGCGTTGCATAGTTATCATCTCCTGGCGTTATTGTTCCGGCCTGGTCATACCCGCCCGGTGCCAGCAAAATGATTGGCTGAGCGATCGCGGACGATGAGAACGATTTGGCAATATCTGAATCAGGAAAAGATGGACTCAGAACTTGCCAGGCAGGAATAGAACGATAGACGCGATCGGGTGGAATGGAAAAGTCAACAATCGGTCTCAACCAGTGCGCTAAACTTAACCAATCCGTCCAACCAGTAACGGGTAAAAGATGTTGCCGTTTCCATAGAAATTCAATTCTGGAGTCTTGTTTCTGGTTCTGTTGAGCATAGGCCAGTACCTGAGTTCGAAAATCGCGCTTACTTTGGGCTGGAGCAGGAAGCGTTCTGGAGTCAGGAAATGCCTGATTCAAGGCAGAAGCTAGCGACAATACATAAGCAAAGGGACAGGTAATGGAGCAGTCTTCATTGGCTGCAATGAGTTCAACGTAACCTTTGAAGTAGTCAATATAACCCTGTTGAACCGATTCAAAACTTGCAACGTGAGGGGTGACTCCAATTTCGCTGCCTGTTCCACTCTCAACAGCAGCGAACACCAGCCATGCATTTTGCTGAACTGCACGCTGTACGGATTTTGCCAATCGTTGATCGTCATCGGTTGGCTGGTCGAGCAAATAATCCACACCAACTACTTTAGGATTCAACATCAGAACTCGATTCAAAAGATGAGCCAGATAACTCCGGTCCATTGGATTGATCTTATTGGCACGAATGCTGCCACGCTGGAGCGAATCTTTATCAATTTGAACCAGCACAACCGGAGGTTCTGTTTTGGGAATCTGACGCGTTATATCCCGATAAAGTGCCTGTACCCAGAGGCGTGGCTCTAGAAAAAAGGATTGAATCGGAAGCAGACTGAGCAACAGCAGGGTGGAAAGCGCGATCGCCTCATGCCGCAAGGGTAACCAGCGTCTCAGCTGTTGTCGCCAGCCGGAAGGTTCCATGCGAAAGAGAACGGAATCAGGGTGACGGAACAGGGAGGGAATTAGATAGGCCGAGGGATAGGTCAGGTTGCGTTCCAGCTTTAGCGATTGGCAGGCCGCCAGCATGGCATCGTGGACATCTTTGAATTCCGCCAAATGCTGCAAAAACCGCACCAGAAATTCTTGCGCAACCCGGTTATGAATTGGTTCTCGCATGACGGTAACCTGACTCAGCCCCAGATCAATCAGCGTATTGGCAATGCTCAACCCATTGCAGGAGTTAAAGATGGCAAATTGCAGTCCCCGCTCCTTCGCCACGGTAAGTTGGGGGGCAATTTCCCGCACCAGAATTGACTCATTGGGGGCAATGACCAGCTCACCACCTGTGAGTGCCGTTTCATTGCTGTGCCCGGCAAAGAACAGGACATCCCAGCCCTGCTCATCAGCGAT
The DNA here is from genome assembly GCF_049200465.1 of Leptothermofonsia sp. ETS-13. Lineage (NCBI taxonomy): Bacteria > Bacillati > Cyanobacteriota > Cyanophyceae > Leptolyngbyales > Leptolyngbyaceae > Leptothermofonsia > Leptothermofonsia sp. ETS-13. The sequence continues at coordinate 5,383,422 of NZ_CP120836.1, read as the reverse complement.
CGCCCGACAGATGCGCGTCTTCAGCTCAGCCACATCCTCTCCCGGCTGCCAGCCCACAAACTCCACCTCAGCACTCTGAGCCAGCGCTTTCACTGCTTCCCGGTCTGCCTGAAAATTTAATCCTGTATCATCGCCCAAGATCGCCAGAATTCTGACTCGCCCCTGTCGCTTCCGTCGCATAGCCTCCGCCCGAATCTTGGCTGGGGTGCGGGCAATGCGAATGGCTCGTGTCGCGGCAAACTCTGTCCCAATTTCCCACGCTTCCCAGGGAAACCGCGCCAGTTCCAGCGGTTCACAGGTTAAAAATACATCCACTGGTGCGGCATCACTATCGGTCTTGCCAGAAGCCGCTTTAGCAATCTCAGCGCGAATTTCCAACAGTTCTGCGCTACTAAGCCAGTAATGGAATTCAGACAGCAATTTGGCTTCTGCCTGCACCAGTTGAGTTCGCCAGTCAATCGGAGGTGAAGCCAGCGCTCCACTGTGGTCAACTCTGGCCCGCAAAGCGGACTTGTAAAAGTTCAGGTAAGCTTGCTGCCATGTCTGATAAAAAGTGGTGAGCGTTTCTGGATACGTCAACTCAGTTGTCAATTCCTGCCCCTTTCCCCAGGACAGCTCGAAGACGCAGGTTTGCTCAATGCGTCTAACTTTGAGTCGGTAGTGAGAGAAGAGAGGAGGCATTGGGGGAAGAAGAAGGAGGAAAGAGGAAAGAGGCAGGAGGCAGGAGGAAAGAGGAAAGAGGGGGATGGGAGAAAACTTAGAACTCAAAACTCAAAATTTGGAACTCATTTACCCTCCCACTCATCCACCTTCCCCCCTCTCTAACAACTAATTCGGCTGGAACGTAAACGGTGGCAGGGTCAGTCGTTCTCCATCAGGAAGGGTGATCCTGACGAGGAATTTTTCGTCCCAGGTGCCTGCAACCTGGGTAAATAGGTAGTCGGCATTAGTCTGAGTGTCGAGGGTTCGTTGGACTAAAACACCCGTCGGGTCACTGACTTCCAGGCTGATGCCTTGAGGTAAATTGGCCCCTGGTTGAGCACCCAGGACGAGGAGCAGAGACCATTCTGGTATTCCTTCTACAGGGGGAAGGTCCCCCACAACGGCATACAGTCGCAGGGGAATGTTTGCCATGATCCAGTCCCGGTAAGCACCTCGTGCCTGGGTAGGAAGGCGTAGCCCATTGCGTTCCAGTTGTTGCACAATCGCTTCGAATTCCTCTCCTGGCGATCGCTGGAATGAGTCTGTAATGGGCGATCTCAATGCAGAAGCCGCCGCTGGAGGGGGTAGTAGTATCCAGGCAAATTCCTGTGCTACTTCATCCCACTGCTCACGCAGCCACAGACTTGCGTTTACAGCGGGTTGGGTAATGAATTGGAGCCAGTGCGTCAAATCAGGAAGCTGATTACTGGCGACGGTTGGCAACGAAATAGCGGCAGGTTCCAGACACCGCAGGTATAGCAAGAGTGAATCAGGGTCTGCTTCAAACCAAGTGTATGGAATGACATAATTCTGTTCTGCGTCCGCCTGAATAGGTTGGGCCTGCTGGTAGCGCATCAGTTGGTCATACCGCAGAACTCCCTGGATTATCACCTGCTGCTGCTCTTCATGGACTTCCAGCACCACATAAAAATGCGCTACAAACTCAGGCAAATCAATTGCCGCAGCAGGAATCGTCACAGTCTCATCCCAATCGCCGACTGCCAGCAGACACAACTTGAACTGATTAACCTCCACATTGCAAACGGCTGGAATCGCCTCAGCATAGGAGGAATGCATCAGTGAGCAATTTTGGTAATTCAGGCTGAAAACTCCGGAGCGCCGTTTTAGCCACTGCTCAAAGCTAAATAAGGCTAGGGCATTCAAATAAACCTGCCACTGCCGTTCCGGGTTCACCTGGCTACTCAAATTCGCGGCCTGCATCAGGTGGTTGGGTTCTAGGGCGATCGCCTCTTCCGGCAATAGCTCCATCTCAGTGAGGAAGTCAAGAGAGTTCAGCATAGGGTCACTCATAGGTTTGGAAAAAAGGACGGGGGAAAGGGTTAAGAGGAAAAAGGAAAGAAGACAGGAGACAGGGATTGGGGCTGGGAGTTAGGGCGCAGGGATGGGAGTAATTCAGAACTCAGAGGGTTTGTCAATTTTTTGTGGCAATCCTGGAAAGGGGGTCGAGGGAATCAGGGTTTCGAGGAGTCAGAGCTCTGTTTTCAGAACAGCCTCGGTCGTTTTAATTTCTCCTCTACCCCATCACCCCATCACCCCTCCACCCCTCTCTCTAAGAACTAATATCCCCAACGATCTTCTCATCGAGATACTCACACAGTTTGCGAGCAAAGAAACTGTCGGAAATGTAATTCTTTGGGGTTTTTGCCTGTTTCTCATCGGAACCAATCACCTCTTCAATTTGTTGGTTTAGGGCTGCTTCGATTTGGGCATTGCGGGTTTGTAATTGGTTGGGGTCGAGGAAATCTTTGGCCAAGGCTGTAACCCGATCGCGCAGGTCGTTCAGCATCCAATGGCGAACATCGGCCCGAAATTCTTTGAGTTTAAGCAGACGGCTCACTTCAAACTGGGCTTTGAGCCCGATGTGGGTGGCAATTTCGGTCATAGACATTTTACGGCAGTGGAATAATTGTAGGGCGGTGATGAAGTGTTTGTTTTTGGGAGGTTTGATGGATTTCAGGCGATCGCCCACCACCTGTTCTAAAGCCCGATTCAAACAATCGGTAAAATGGTGGCGGTAACGCTGCAAAAATTGATCGGGGTCATCTTCACCATCCGTGGAGCCACAAGAATAAAGGGGTTCGGGAATTTCAGGGGTGCTTTTTTCAGGCGTTCCGCGGCGGGTTGCAATTCGGTGCTGGCGCAGTCGGTCGGCCATCGTTTGCAGCCGTGTGAGAACCGAGTCGGGGGAAAGAGTCAGGTTAGCCTTTTGCTTAAGCAATTGGCTGATGGCTTCCAGTTGAGACAGAGTTGGAGGTGGGCATTGCCTGCCGCCGTTGCCAGCCTGCCGCTGCTTCAACCGTTCCAGACGGTAAACGGTGTGATAACTTTCCAGTAGTGCGATCGCCTGCTTCACTTCTAAGGGGGTGCGTGGGTAAACTTCCGCAAATACCCGTTCCAATTTGCGGGTTGTGGTATCGTTCAAAATTGCCCAGTCACTTAGAAGGTAAACACCACACTCCAGCAGAAAGGCATTCAGTTCCCGGTGATGCTTGACCAGTCGAGTGGTCCAGGTTGAGAGGCTACTGCGTTCAGGGTCAAAACTTTGCAAAATGGCGATCGCAAACGAGCGCTGCCCTAATTTTCCATCGTCATCTAACACAAAAGGAAACAAATCGTGGCGGGTAAAGCCATGCTGCCGACCAAAGCGGGCTTCTAACTGGACACAAACCTGCTGAATTTGATGGGAAATAAAACAACGTAGACACAGTTCAGCCGGATGCGGTGGGTCAGAGGGACTTTCTGCGGTGGTAGGGTTTGTAGAATCGCTTTTTAGTAATCTCATCATTTGCATCAACTGGCGCTGAATAAAGGTATCGGCGACATCCCCATCGAGCGATTCTGCAAATTGCTGCCGAAAAAATGCCTTCGCTGGGGCAATTTCCTCCCTTCGAAGTTGCCCGGCACTGTTAATTTTGGCGAGTGTCCAGTAGCGTGATGCAATACCCATGACATTTACTTGCTATGGAGTGAAGATATAGCATGCCCCCAGGTTAGGACAAAGGATAGGTACCGCTGCCCCCCTACCACCGATCACCTGACACCTGACACCGCTCACCATTCATTCCCTCCATCAAGGATTCACGCTGAAACAGGGTTTCCAATCCATAGTCTCCTCTCTCAATCGCAATAAAAATGAAAAATTCCTGTACAAGTTCTGGTTGATACCAGCCTTTTGCCGTTTCTTCAGCAATGATTTCTAGTGCCCGCGAGTGGGTGTAGGTGGGCTTATAGCAGCGATCGTGGGTCAATGCATCATAAATGTCCAGAATTTGAATCACCCGTGCCAGGAAGGGAATCTGCTCACCGACCAGTCTATCGGGATAACCTGAACCATCCCAGTGCTCGTGGTGGTGCCGGATAAGTAGAAGCACCCGCTCCATTGGAAACAAGGAATGGCAAATCTGCTCTCCAAGCAAAACATGCTGCTTCATCACTTCCCACTCTTCGGAACTGAGTTGTCCCCGCTTAAACAAGACGTCAAATGGAACCCCAACTTTGCCAACATCGTGCAGATAGCCGCCCCACATCAGGGTGTGAATATCCAACTCGGAAAGGTTGAGATATTCGCCAAAGCTTTTGCTTCGAATAGCTAACCGTTGGCAGTGTTCACGAGTCTCCGGATCGAGGTTCGCGATGGTTCGCGTGATGGCAGAAAGGGCTTTTGCAGCTTCATCTAGATCGGCTTGCAGAAAGGTGGTGGAAGAAGGGGGAGTAATGCGGTTAATCAGCATAGTGAGACTTGATCAAAGGTGGGCTTGGCGTTATCGATTTTGCCGTCACCTCTACCTACCTCTTGCACGAGGGAGGTTATGCAATTGTTCTTGACCAAATTGATTAAGTAGGGCTTGCTGAGGAAGCCTAGAAGGTTTATGAGAATTGGAGTCCAACAGGATCAACCCTTGATAAAATGCCGGTAAAAGCACTGTAAACCGCTGAAAACCTTGCATCCCCCTCTCCGATGTCGCGTCGTTCTCCCCCCGGACACCTTGCATTTGAGAACTTCTACCTGCCGTTTGGTGGCAAACTGTCTGGGGAAGACCGCTGGGTCAAGCTAGCGGCGCAGATGCCGTGGGAGCCATTTGAAACGGAGTATGCAGGGCAACTAAGTGAGAGCATGGGTGCCCCCGCCAAATCATTTCGGATGGCCTTGGGAGCGTTGATCATCAAAGAACGTCTCGGTACCAGTGATGCAGAAACGGTCGAACAGATTCGCGAAAATCCGTACTTACAGTACTTTCTAGGCTTGTCGGAATACCGTGATAGGGCGCCGTTTGACAGTGCGATGCTAGTGCATTGTCGCAAACGGTTGACGTTAGAGTTGGTGGAGCGAATCAATGAAGCCATCGTCCTAGACACTGATGAGTCGTGCCAAGCTCAAGCTTAGATTGATGCGGATGAGCATGAGCAGGAGGAGGATGACGATGCAGATCCTCCTCCCAATCAAGGACGATTAATCATCGATGCAAGTTGTGCGCCTGCGGACATTTGACCTGCCCGCTCAGATTGAGCGGTTTCAGCAACGCTTTGGACACTATCCCAAGTCCGTTCATGCTGACCAAATCTATCGCTCTTGGCCCAATCGGACCTACTGTCGCGAGTGGGGCATTCGACTCAGTGGTATAGCGATAGTCATTATGGTTAGGATGAGGTACAGGGGTGGAACCCCCTCCACCCGCGAATCTATCTTCAATTTAATTTTGTCCAGTGACTTAGTTATTGATTAATCTTAGAGATGCTGGAAGTCGTGTTTCACATCTGTTGTTTTTATTTGTAGAGACAATCCATAGAAGGTCCCTACAGAATCCCATACAAGTTTAGAACATTACCATGTCGAAAACGTTTTAGAGTTTTAGATTTGAAAGCCCTTGTTTTACCGCATCCCAAAACAGCTTTATCTCTGGCTAGCAGTGCTCATCTTTGGTGCTGCAAGCTCAGTCACGCGCAAGCTGACGGAATTGGGCGCACAGAATTCTGTTGACGGGCACAACCCTATTTCCCTTTGCAATGTGTTGTTTGTAGGCAATCTGTGCGCTCTCATCGTTTTCATCACACTATTCTGGCAACAATGGAGTTGGAGTAACCTGAAGCAGCTATCTCGTAAAGAGTGGTTGGGGTTAGTTGCCGTGGCACTTTTTTCTGGGGCATTGGCTCCCAGCCTCATTTTTCAGGCTCTTGCCACAACCAACGTGAATGGAGTGGTGTTGGTGGGCAGGTTAGAGCCTCCTTTAACGTTGGCGCTATCGGTCTGGTTGTTGGGTGAATGGGTCAACCGATGGGAGGTGGCGGGGGCGATCGCATCGTTCATCGGTGTAGCTCTTACCATCCTCTTCCAACCTTCTACTGCACGAATGCTGAACATGGGTGGATTCATGATTGGTGTTGGAGAGCTTTTAACTGCCGCAGGAGCGGTTGCCCTTGCCGTGGCAACTATCCTTGGTAAACGCTACCTTGGTCGTGTGCCTCTGGGGATTTTCAGCATCTTTCGCACAGCTTTGGGAACCGTAATTTTCTTTTTCACCGCATTGTTGCTCTTCGGCAAAGACCACTTTATGGAGGCGTTTTCCCCTTTCCTCTGGAAGTGGATGCTGTTGTATGGAACCGTGATTGTTGTTATGGGGCAAACATTTTGGGTAACTGGTTTACGCGCCTCAACCATTTCAATGGCTTCGTTAGCTGCATCGTTTACGCCCATCGCAGGTATTGCAGCTGCCTACCTTCTTCTCGGTGAAACTCCTACTCACGCCCAATATATTGGCGGTAGCGTAATTTTGATGGGTATTTTCCTGAGCCACATTGGGATTCAACAGAAGATGCCTGTTACTGCTGCAGAAAGCCGTGTGCAGTCTACTTCCACAGAACGAGAAATCATTCGTGCTATCGGTTTTAAGGGAATTTGAAAAGCAAGTGATCGTGCAGTATTCACGTCCATCTACTGCCGCTGCGTTTTGCGGTCAGGCTGAGAACTATCTTCAACGTAGTTTTATTTTCAACTGACTCAAAAGATTGCGAGATCTGTTTAATTGATCTTGTTTAGTGGCACTAAGCTTTAGCTCTGATTCACGTACTGCTGCAACCACGATGCTGGCAATTTCAGCCCTCGGGCAATTCCGGCCAACGGAATCTTCTCCAAATAGTAAGCGGTCAATCATTGCGATGCTGTCCGGTTTGCGCCGTTGCCATTGGGGGTTCTCGACAAATTGAAGCTCATAATCGCGGCATTTTCCTAATCGCGGCATTTGTAGTTTTGTTTACCCCGTCGGGTGATTCCATTTTTCATGTCGCGTGGTTCTATTTTTCATGATGTCGTCTGAGCCGCAGTTGGAACATCGAAGGAACGAAGGGATACTTGATATATGAGATGAACATTCGCAGTGATTCTCTATTTTATCTACCCTTTACGAAAGGGCATTACCCCCAAAGCTTTTATATACGGTTCATTTTCATGAATCATTTAGGACTGCTATAACTCTATTCGGGTGCATTAGGACATTGGAACTAGAGAGGGAGTGGGGGCTTCGCCCCCAGCCAGGGGTTCCACCCCTGCACCCCGTCCTAACCATAATGACTAACGCTATACACTCTGGAACGCCTGTCTGGAGGAGTAGTGATCGATAACTGGATAATTGCTCCTGCATCGTAGAAGTTCCAGAGGCGGCGAGGATAGAGATCCGCTCGCTCAGGAGTTGAATCAGGGTCTGATCAATCTGTCACAGCTTTTCAGAGATGGTGATATGAGTTACGCAGCCTTACAGATTTCCCCGCAATGCCTGTTCTCGCTCCAGGGCAATGAAGAGAGATTTGAAATTTCCGGCTCCAAACCCGCGTGAACCATGACGTTCGATGATTTCAAAAAAGAGGGTGGGACGATCGCCAATGGGTTTGGTGAAAAGCTGCAACAGATAACCATCCTGATCGCGATCGACCAGAATTCCTAACTCTGCCAACTTCTCAACTGGGACATCAATCTCTCTAACCCAATCTTCCAACCCTTCGTAGTAGGTTTTGGGAATGGGAAGAAACTCTACCCCAGCCTGTCGGAGCTGCGTCACGGTATGGGCAATGTCATCCGTTGTTAGCCCAATGTGCTGAATCCCTGGCCCGTTATGAAATTCCAGATATTCATCAATTTGAGATTTGCGCCGACCTTTCGCTGGCTCATTAATATTGAAAATGGTTTTGTTACCATTCTGCAAAACCTTTGACATCAATGCAGAATATTCTGTAGAGATGGCATGTTCATCAAAGTGCATTCGCACATCAAACCCCATCGTCTTGACGAAAAACTCAACCCAACGGTTCATAGTGCCCAGTTCTACATTGCCAACCACGTGATCAACGCTTCTGATACCAATTGAAGAAGTAGTTGCTGAACAACGAGCGACAAAACCAGGTGCAAAGTTATTGGGATAGTGGGTGCGATCCACGAATTTAATCACTACATCTCCAAAAGCGCGAATTGCAGAGTACTTTAATACGCCATGTTCATCTTCATGTTCAGTGGGTGGAATGGCTCCAAGTGCACCTCGTTCAACTGCCTGTTTGTAAGCGTTGACTGCATCCGGAACTTCCAGAGCGACGATCGCGATCGTGTCTCCATGTTTCAAAACGCTTTGAGAGATCAGATGGTCTGCACTCATGGCCGAACTAATGACAAAACGAACATCTCCCTGTTCCAAAACATAGGAAGTAGTTTTACGTTCACCGGTTTCCAATCCACGATAAGCAGTATTTGTAAATCCAAAACATTTAGAATAAAACGAAGCGGCTTGTTTAGCATTACCAACATAAAATTCAAGATGATCCAATCCTTCAATTGGGCAGAATTCGTTCATTTGAGTTCTCCTAGCAGAAGTGCTGAATAATGAAGGGAATAGTTTAGGAAATAATCTATCCAGAATAATTTTTTGAAAAGCACTCAGGTGATAATGAGTTCTTAATGTATTCTCAGTTTTCGAAGATCTGCCAGTGTATCTACGTAGTCTTCATATAGAAGAAGTACATTATTAAGATTTAGCTTCGGTAAACCAGGAGCAGACAGCGCCAACTTGCAAAAAAGCTAGTGTTGCAAACACTAATTTTTTGTTTGCAATATGGGGTTTGGGGGCTTCGCCCCCAAACCAGGGTGGAACCCCTGCACCCCCAACAAAACTTTCATTTTGCTGTACCAGTAAGTAGTTAAGATGGAATTCAAAAAGGGTGACCCGGAGTCCCTGGAGACGGCAATTTGGTTGAATCCCAGTATTATTACGGTGATATCATAAAAAATTACACAAATGACACGAGGGATCCCTTTACTCTGCCAGACTCTTAATATTCAGCAGTCAAATTATGTTTTTCTAATAAACTCCCCGAATAAAAACTGGCTGTCCTGAGAGAATTTACGCTAATCTTTTAGCCTTGAGCAACACGATCAGTCGCTTCTACTCGTCATTCATCTGTAGTCTTTCGGAGAACTTCGTAGGTTTTTCTTTTGAAAAAGCTTTATTATTTGCTTCTACAATAGCTAACACCAGTTTGATTTGAAAACAGTGCAAATCCGACCCCTTCTGGCCTCGCCTTGGCAAGGGGGAGATAGGAGATGGTGGGGTAATGTGCAAGGTTCATCACTTAAATCGGTATAACAAATCGGTATAACTATAGCGATCCTTCTTGAAATTTGAACGGAGTGCAGGGGTTCCAATCCCCTCGTTCACAAATAGCTTATGAACGCTATCAGTAGGTAGTCATCATTAATTGGTAAAGGGGGTTCACCCCCGAAATTATCCTTAATTTAATCGCGCCTGGCTACTTAGCCTGTTTTCATTCGTGGCCTATTTGCAACATTCGTGGCCTATTTGCAATTTATCCTTGCCAGAAGGATCAAAACTATCGCCGCTAAACCAATCACCCTGCCCCATTAGCGTGACTTCATGTCCGAAATTGCGCTCTGTGCCAACCCGGCGATCGCCTGGTCCGTTGCTTTGGGTAGGTGGTAGTATTTTCCACCTGCTTTCTGTGCCAGTTCCCTGGCAAACCCGGTGGAAATAAATTTATTCTCCGTATCGATCACCAGCAACTGAATATTGAGGGCACGAATTTTAGCGGCAATATCCAGCAGTTCAGCTTTAATGTCTGGCTTTTCCCCTTCGGGAATGGGTTCACCCAGCGATCGCGCCAGGGGAACATTGCCGCGCCCATCGGTAATGGCCACAATCACCACCTGACCAATATCCCCCGATTGTTTGGCGTTCATGCCAACCCGCACCGCTTGAGTCAGCCCATGGGCCAGGGGAGAGCCGCCGCCGCAGGGAAGCCGATCCAATCGTCGTTTTGCCGCTTCAATCGAGCGGGTTGGCGGCAATAATACCTCCGCCTGTTCTCCCCGAAATGGAATCAGCGAAACCTGATCGCGATTCTGGTAGGCTTCGGTCAACAGCCGCAAAACTGCTCCCTTGGCTGACTGCATCCGGTTAAGCGCCATCGAACCGGATGCATCCACAACAAAGACGACTAATGCTCCGGCTTTCCGTGCCAGTCGTTTCGTCCGAATATCGCCTTCTTCGACGAAGACTCGTTTGCGAGTGGGAGTAGGGAAGCCGTTACTGCTCCCTGCCCGCTCTCGACGAGCCTTTTGGTAGGGGGCTGCTGCCCGCAGGGTTGCATCGACGGCAATCCGACGAACTTTTCCCCTGGGCAGCATGGGTTTGATGTAGCGCCCCCGGTCTTCCGAAAAGATCAGTGTGCGACTGCCTGACTTGCCCTGACGGGTCGCCATTTGAGCAAAGTAAAGGACTTCGGGGTCAAGCAGAACCCCTTCTGCATCAAAAACAAATTCCTCTGGAATGGCAGGTGGTTCCTGGGACTGGTCTTCCTCATCTTGCTTGTCTTCTTGGTCGTCCTGCTCCTGTTCAGATTGATCCTCTGGTGGTTCGGGTGGGGGCGGAGGCGGGGGTGGCTCCTGTTCTGGTGGGGGTGGAATGATGATGGAACGGGGGATGATGACCAGTTCCACCGCCCGCCGTAAATCCTCTGCATTAACTTCGGTGCGTCCTTCTAAAGCAGCATGGGCTTTGGCTACCCGGATGGCAAACAGCTCTGCTCGATGCCCCTGCACACTACCTCGCACCGCTTCGGTGACTAGATATTCGATCTGCTCTGGCTGAATTTGCACATCCTTGAGCCATTCCCGCGCCAACAGGATCTGGGTTTTGAGGGTATCGATGTCTTCGCTGTACTGGGCCAGAAATTCTTTGGGCGAGTCGGCATAGCGGGTAACTTGCTCAACGGCCTGAACGCGTTCATCAATCCCCAGTACCCGGTCGGCGGAGAGGGCGATCGCAATTCGGTCCAGCAAATGATTTCGCAAATCCCCTTCTTCCGGGTTGTAGGTTGCAATCAGCAGTGGCTTACAGGGATGTTGAAAGCTAATGCCTTCCCGCTCAATCTGGTTGCGGCCATCGGTCAAAACGGTTAGCAGTAGATTCGCAATCTGGTCATCCAGCAGATTGATCTCATCCACATACAAAACCCCCCGGTGCGCTTCTGCCAGCAAGCCCGGCTGAAAAACCGTATCTCCCTTCTTGATTGACTGGCTGACATCCACAGAGCCCAATAATCGATCTTCCGTCACCCCTAGGGGAATTTGCACAAACGGTGCTGGAATAATCTCAGTCGGCACGTCAGCCACAATATCACCTTCGGCATTGGTAAATCGTTGCAGCGTCTCGTCATCCCATTCTTCGGGCAAATTGGGATCGCAGTTGAGAGAGCCTTGCACAATTTCAATTGGCGGCAGAAGGGCGTGAAGGGCTCGCGCCATTACGGATTTTGCCGTTCCCCGCCGTCCAGCAATTACCACCCCACCCAATCCCGGATCCACTGCCGATAGGAGCAAAGCCAGCTTAATTGCCTCCTGCCCAATGACGGCAGTCAGAGGAAAGGCGAGGGGGGTAACGAGGGCGGCAACTGCTGACATGAGTCCGGTCTAAACTTGCTCCAAATCCCAGCATAGCAGGGGAAGGGTACGAGCATAGATTCGGCCTGAAGAATAACCTATCCCAGGAGTGATTGCCGCAATCTCCTATCAATGTGTTAAATTTCTGGGAAACAACCTGAGCCAGTCAGCTTAATTTGTCTCTTGCTAAGAACGTGTGAGGCTTGCGTAAGAGATGAAGCGGAGGACCCAAACTTTGGGGCGTACTCAGTTGATTTTGGATTCGCGGTTTCCAATTGCTTTGAAATCTCGAATTTAAAACTGCTGGGGGGGCATCTCTCAGCCCTAGCCCGTCAGCTAACTCCGTCAGCATTGAGGGAGGACTGAGGAGTCAACATTCCACATTGGTAATGCTTCGGCTCATCAGTGTCTCTTGCCGGGGACTGCTCAAATGACCTGCAACCGACACTGAGGAACTGAATAATGATTTTCTAAATGAATCTGGCTGCGGTCTTTGCCGCAGTGATTTAAACCAGTTGGAAAAATTCCAAAGCGTTATTGGCGCGAGATACCGTTATTCTGCCTGCCCTCGGCTTTTTAGGCATTATTTTGCTCTGGTGGGCGATCGCCCTGTTCCGGCGAGAGTTGATGCCCACACCGTTTGAAGCTTTGGTCAACAATCTGGACTTTATTCTGCATCCCTTTTACCAGCGGGGGCCAGGGGATTTAGGCATTGGCTGGCTCTTGATTGCCAGTTTGCGACGGGTGCTGATTAGTTTTTTACTGGGGGCACTGGTTGCCATTCCGGTTGGGTTTTTGATTGGGATGTCTCGCCCTATGATGCTGGCGTTGAATCCGCTGATTCAAATTCTCAGGCCGGTATCGCCCTTGCTATTTTCAATCTGGCCGATCCTTCTGCCATCTTCGTCATTTTCATCACGTCGCTATGGCCGACCATCATTAATACCGCCTTAGGGGTTTCTAGCGTTTCCCAAGACTTTATTGATGTCGCCCGCGTACTGGAAATGCCCCGCTGGCGCCAGATCTACAAAATTATTTTGCCTGCCAGTCTGCCTTACATTTTTACTGGCTTACGGATCAGTGTGGGAATTGCGTGGCTGGTGATTGTTGCTGTGGAAATGCTGACGGGGGGAATTGGGATTGGCTTCTTCGTCTGGGATGAATGGAGCCGTTTGAACCTCAGTTCGGTGTTTCTGGCGGTGTTGGTGATTGGTCTGACTGGTCTATTACTGGATTTTGCGATCGTCCAGATCCAGGCACTGGTCACCCACCGCCGCCCCGCAACTTCAAATTCTTAGGGATTAGCGATTGGCTGTTAGCTGGTGGCTACGGCGATTAGCATCCACTCTACCCTGATTGATTGCTACTCTACCCTGATTGATTGCTACTGCAACATCCAAGCATATCCAGTCATTAACGATGAGCCAACCGAATTGGACACGACGAAAATTCATGCTGGGGATGGGGGCAACAGCCGCTATTGGTGCATTTTCGTCCTGCCAGATTCGGGCTGATCGCTCCGCTCAGGGCTTGACCGAAGAAGCGAGAGCCATTCAGCCTGTGGTCAAACCAGGAGACGTGGATTATCCGGAAAAGCCGGATATCACTGTAGGCTATGTCCCCGTGAATGATTGTGCTCCGTTTGCGATCGCCTGGCAGAAAGGGTTCTTCCGTAAATATGGACTGAACGTGCGTTTGAGCCGGGAAGCCAGTTGGGCCACATCGCGTGATGGCATTATTTTTGGACGGTTGGATGCTGCACCCGTTGTCTCTGGTGCAGTCAACAACGCCCGGATTGGAGCCGAGGGAGCCCGCCATGCCCCCTTGTGTGCGGGAATGACCATCCACCGCCACGGCAACGCCATGACCATGAACAAAACCATGTGGGATTTTGGCCTGCGCCCCTGGTACGAATACAACGGCAACCTGGAAGCGTTCGGCCAGCAGTTTCGCGACTTTTTTGAAAGCCAGCCACTGGAAAACCGGGTCTGGGCCGTGGTCCTCAGTTCCTCAATTTATGAATATTTCATTCGCTACATTTCCGCCGCCGCTGGAGTAGAACCCGATAAGGAATTTCGCATTATCATCATTCCACCGCCGCAAATGGTGACCAATGTCCGTATTAGGGCCATGCAGGGTTACATGGTGGCCGAGCCCTGGAATACCCGCGCCATTACCGGCAACGCAGGGGTTGGATTTACCTTTGCCCAGGGTAAGGAAGTCTGGACTGGGCATCCCGATCGCTGTTGGGCGTGATGGAACCGTTTATCCAAAACTATCCCAAAACCTACCGTGCCCTGCTCAAAGCCATGATTGAAGCCTGCCAGTATTGCAGCAAGCCGGAAAACCAGGAAGAAGTGGCCCAACTCATCACCAATCGCTCCTTTACGGGCGCAAGACCCAAAACAGGACCGATTGATCAATTCACACGCCCAGCCATTTTAGGGGAATACAACTATGGTGGCTTTGATAGCAAAGACCGCACCGTGAAATCAGAAGACACGACCATCTTTTTCGACTTCCCCAGCAACCTTCCCAAACTGCCTGGAGAGCACTCCACTTTTCTGTGGCGATCGCACAGTATCTGGCTCATGACCCAGGCCGCCCGCTGGGGACAGATCAAAGAATTTCCCGCCAATGCCGAAGAACTGGCCACAACCGGATGGCGAACCGACCTCTATCGCGAAGTTGCCGCCGATACGGGAATCGAATGCCCCAAAGAAGATTACAAAGTTGAAACTCCCGAAGTGTTTATCGATCAAAAAGGCTTTGACCCCAGCGACCCAATCGGTTATCTCAACAGCTTTGAAATTCGGGCAAACCGCCCAACTAGGATTTATACCTATAGCCACCAGGCTTAGGACGGGGTGCAGGGGTGGAACCCTCTCCCCTCTCCAACTAACAACCCCTACCCTTACCCGTTACTCCCCGCACTCATAGGAGACATCATGGTGAAATCAACATTGCACTCCGCCAGCCTTTACTCTAAAAAAGCGACTGAATCTGAGTTTTTGAAGATTGAAAATCTAATGAAAGCCTATCCAACTCCCGATGGTGGAGCATTTGTTGTGTTGGATAATGTCAGCCTCGATGTACAGGAAGATGAATTCGTTTCATTAATTGGGCATTCCGGTTGCGGTAAGTCAACCTTGCTCAAGATTGTGGCGGGTTTGGAGCGGGCAACTTCTGGCCTGGTGACGCTGGAAGGTAAGGAAATTCGCAAACCGGGGTGCGATCGCATGATGGTTTTTCAACATTACTCTTTGCTGCCCTGGCTGACGGTGCGCGAGAATGTGCGGTTGGCGGTGGATGAAGTCCTCGAAGGGCTCTCCAGCAGCGAAAAAGCTCGCATCGTCAATGAACACCTGGCAATGGTGAATTTGACAGCGGCAGCGAACAAATATCCCGATGAAATTTCAGGTGGTATGAAACAGCGGGTTGGTATTGCCCGCGCCCTTGCTATTCGACCGAAGATGTTACTAATGGATGAACCGTTTGGTGCCCTTGATGCCCTGACACGCGGCAAATTACAAAAGCAGGTACTGGACATCTGGGAAAGCCATCGTCAGGCGGTCATGATGGTGACCCACGATGTCGATGAGGCGATTTATATGTCCGACCGAATCGTTATGATGACCAATGGACCATCCGCCCAGATTGGCGAAATTTTGGAGGTGCCCTTCAGCCGTCCCCGCGATCGCCAGCAGTTGCGAGAATCTCCCGAATACTACGACTTGCGTAATCATGCACTCAGCTTTTTAGATCACTATTTCAATAGTGATGAGGAATGAAGGAGAAACAACCAGATCTCGGCGTTGCTGAAAAGCAGTGTGAATCGAAACGAAGTTTCGAGCATACAGCACCTATTTCATACCCAAATTCAGCAACGCCCAGATCTCACCCCAATAGACTAATGACGATCGCAGACCTCCTGGATTAGAGTGTAATCGGTTGTTTCCGCGCTTGCCCCTGTTCATGCATCTGAGATTTTCGCAAGACCTCGCAGCCCTGTTAAAACTGCTGGCAGAAAAACCATTGACTCTGCGAGATATTACGGCGGAAACTTCAGAACGCGGGTTTAGCCTCATCATTGGTTTGCTGGCTCTCCCATTTTTGCTGCCCATGCCACCGGGGTTTGCTGGACCTCTGGGGTTTGGCTGTCTTATCCTGGCATTGCAAATGGCACTGGGGCGCAAATCTCCCTGGCTCCCAAAGCAAATTGCCCAACTCAAATTCCCCAACTGGCTGGTTCTCAACCTGCTCAACACCTTGCAACGACTAACCAGCTTCCTGGAAAAAATTGCCCGGCCCCGATTCCGTTGGCTGGCTGAGAGCCATCACATCTGGCAGCTCAACGGCATCTGTATTGCCTGGCTGGCTTTTCTATTGATGTTACCCATCCCCTTTACCAACCCAATTCCGACGGTTGGTATTTTGTTGCTGGCAGTTGCCACCTTAGAAGAAGATGGCCTGCTAATGTGTATTGCCTATGGCCTGACGATCGCCATTACTCTACTCGTCATTGGCATTGCCTATGCCCTCTGGATCTCACCCACTCTAATCCAAAACCTGTTTAGCTGATTACTCAAACAGCTCAAAGGGGTTCCCTGATCTTTAGGGTAGGAGAGAAAAGCATCGCTGCCTTTTCCTCTCGTAGAACCCAAAATTCTGCGATTTGGATACGACTAATTGGCGATAGGCTATAGGCTGGGAATCTTACCCAAACCGGATTTTCCCTCGCCTATTGTCCGATTCATGTCGATCGATTTCAGAAACACGAACCTCATCTGGACTTCTATCCTGGCAGAAACCCTACACTTGTTAGGGTTGACCACCGCTATCGTTTGCCCTGGGTCGCGCTCTGCACCGCTGGCAATTGCCTTTGCCAATCATCCTGAAATTGAAGCCATTCCAGTGCTGGATGAGCGCTCGGCTGCCTTCTTTGCTCTGGGGATAGCTCGCCAGAGCAAACTTCCAGTCGTGCTGGTTTGCACCTCAGGAACTGCTGGGGCAAACTTTTATCCGGCGGTGATTGAAGCCCGGGAGAGTGGGGTTCCTTTACTGGTACTCACAGCCGATCGCCCCCCAGAACTAAGGGATTGCAATGCAGGGCAGGCGATCGATCAGCAAAAGTTGTACGGCCATTACCCAAACTGGCAGGCAGAACTGGCTCTGCCGTCGCTGGAAGGATCGATGCTGGCCTACTTGCGACAAACTGTCATCCACGCCTGGGAGCGATCGCTCTATCCAGTTCCTGGTCCGGTTCATCTCAATCTCCCCTTCCGAGACCCGTTGGCTCCCCTGCCCCAACCGGAAGCCGAAGCACTTGCCAAAACCTTTGATCAGGAAAACTTTTTTGCTGCCGTAGTTTCCCTTCAACCAGCCCCCGTCACTCTTCCCCCTACCCCCTTACCGACCCTCCCCTCCTTTCCGCCCCACGGTCTGATCATTGCAGGCCCAGTTCAACCCCCATCGCCAGAACACTATTGTCGGGCGATCGCCCACCTTGCCCGTACCCTCGGCTATCCCGTCCTGGCAGAAGGGCTTTCCCCTCTGCGCAACTACGCGAATCTCAATCCCAACCTCATTTCCACCTACGATCTGATCCTGCGAAATCCCACCCTGGCAGAGAAATTGCAACCTGAGGTGGTGATTCGATTAGGTGAAATGCCTACCAGTAAACAATTACGCACCTGGCTGGCAACCATTCAGCCGCGTCAGTGGGTAGTGGATGCCAGTGGGCGTAACCTCGACCCCTTACACGGCAAAACAACCAACCTGCACCTGTCCATCGAAGCCTTTGCCAAACTCATTCCCAAATCTACCAAACCCTCCAGTTCCTATCTGGAACTCTGGCGAGTCGCTGAAGCCCAGGCTCGGCGGATACTAGACCAAACCATGGCAGAAACAGAATTTCTATTTGAGTGCAAAGTTGCCTGGCTCCTCTCAAAGGTTTTGCCCCCTGAAACGCCCCTGTTCATTAGCAGCAGTATGCCTGTACGAGACATTGAATTTTTCTGGGCACCCGGAAGTTCAAAAATTAAACCCTTCTTCAACCGAGGCGTCAACGGAATCGACGGCAGCCTTTCCACCGCGCTGGGAATTGCTCACCGCCAGCAGAGCAGCGTTATGCTAACTGGCGATCTAGCACTCCTGCATGACACCAATGGTTTTTTGCTCAGAAGTCGGTTCTCCGGCCACCTCACCATTGTGCTGATTGACAACAACGGAGGCGGCATTTTTGAGATGCTCCCCATTTCACAATTTGAACCCCCCTTCGAAACCTTCTTTGCTACTCCCCAATCGGTCAATTTTGCCCATCTCTGCACCACCTACGGCATCGAACACGAGCTGATTACTAGTTGGAACCAGCTAGAGAGACGACTCAAATCCCTGCCTTTAGACGGAATTCGAGTCCTGGAAATTCGTACAAGTCGAAAAGCAGATGCGCTTTGGCGTCAGAATAATTTAGAGGCATTTGCCGCAGGTTTGACTACTTAAACTGCGGAGGAGCCAGAAGTTAGGGGTCAGGAGTCAGGAGGGGAAAGGAGTGGATAGGTGGATGGGTGGATGAGTGGATAGGTGATGGAGTGATGGGTGATGAATGGAACAACCCTTTACCCTGGAGTTTGTCAATTGTTTTGTGGCAATCCTGGAAAGGGGGACAAGGGAATCAGGGTTTCAAGGAGTCAGAGCCCCGTTTCTAGAACACCCCCATTTCTAAAACACTCTTAAGTTTTCCCCAACCCCTCATCCCTGGCCCCTTAGTTCCCAGTCCCTGGTTCCTGCCTCCTGCTCCTCATTTCCCTATCCTCTTCGAGCTCCTGCCTCCTGGCTCTGACTTCTTTCCTCTTTCTTCTTTCCTCTCTCCTCACTTCACTAATAACTTTCACTAATAACTTAATAACTAACAACAATCCGTAACTCCCATGCATATTGATTGGCAGGTTGCTAAGACTTACGAAGACATCCTTTACCACAAGGCGGACGGAATCGCCAAAATTACCATTAACCGTCCCCATAAGCGCAATGCGTTTCGCCCTAAGACCGTGTTTGAGCTGTACGACGCTTTTTCCAATGCCAGAGAGGACACTCGCATTGGGGTGGTGCTGTTTACTGGGGCAGGACCCCACACAGATGGAAAGTATGCTTTCTGCGCGGGGGGGGATCAGAGTGTCAGAGGATACGGGGGGTATGTGGATGAAGAGGGGATGCCCCGTTTGAATGTGCTGGATTTGCAACGCCTGATTCGTTCTATGCCGAAGGTGGTGATTGCGCTGGTAGCGGGATACGCAATTGGAGGGGGGCATGTTCTGCATATTCTTTGTGACCTGACGATCGCCGCCGATAATGCCATCTTTGGGCAGTCCGGCCCCAAGGTGGGTAGCTTTGATGGTGGGTTTGGGGCCAGCTACCTGGCACGCATTGTGGGACAGAAGAAAGCCAGGGAAATCTGGTATCTCTGTCGCCAGTACAATGCCAAACAAGCACTGGAGATGGGTTTAGTGAATTGCGTGGTACCAGTCGAGCAGCTTGAAGCTGAAGGAATTCAGTGGGCCAGGGAAATTTTGGAAAAAAGCCCGATCGCCATCCGTTGCCTCAAAGCCGCCTTTAACGCTGACTGTGACGGCCAGGTTGGACTACAGGAACTCGCCGGAAACGCAACCCTGCTCTACTACATGACCGAAGAAGGAGCCGAAGGCAAACAAGCCTTTCTGGAGAAGCGATCGCCGGACTTTCGCCAGTATCCCTGGCTTCCGTAAGGGTAGAAGTTGTTAGTTGTTAGTTGAGTGAGGGGTGATGGAGTGATAGGGTGAAGGTTCCTCACTCCATCTCCCATCCCCCCATCCCCTTCACCTCCCACACCAAACCGCCTCCTCTGTCATGGAAATCTCAATTTACGAGCTTATATATCGGTTCTTACGATAAGTAAAAACTTTTCAATCTAATTACTAAGCACTTTACGGATATTCCTGGATTTTGTGCTTTTTCAAAAGTAATTCCCTGCTCAAAATATTGATAGAGAATTTTCTGTTGATAGCTTACTCAAAGGACCGTTTTTGTCCACGAGTAGGGCTATTTGTCTAACTTCTAACCCTCTTAACGCTGTATATAGGGTTGATTTTTAGAATAGTTCCTTATAAAGGAGGGAATTGTCTTCAGTTCAAAGGTGATTAGCTAGCATACTAAACACTTGGATAAAGAGGAGCTACCTGAGATAAAAATCCTGATAGAGTTACTTTTCAAAGGCTTTGAAACAGTAATTGATTGCCTGATCCCTAAAAAGTAAATTTTGTTTTCATGGTCTTGATTCTAATTCGGAGTTTGCTATTGTTGTAATTGAAGCTAACAAGCTTCCCTGGCAGATGAACAGCCAAGTCCACGTTAGTTAAAGAGGTAAAAAGAGCTGTTTCACTTAATATCTGTCTCGTCGAACCACAACAGCATCCAAGTCGAAACTTGATATTTCTCCAGCTAGTAGAATGGGAGCTCTGAAGCTGATTGGTTTGTGTTTTCATAGAGTGTGCAATCAGTTCATCTCTATATACAATAGGTGAAGGAGGGGAAATCACTCAAGGAGTAGGAAGTTGGGTGCTGTTGTAGTTTTAAACCCACGAGGCAGAGTGTGTAATGGCTATTATTGCCCTGAAAGCCTGGTATCTCCAGGAGTATGAGCCGATCAAGGAGTTAGAAAAACGCCCCCATGACCTACGCTTGAGTAAGAATAGTTTGTTGAAATCAGGACTTAGGGCTGATTTTTTGAATGATAGTGAAGAAGTAAAGCAGTCAGTCTGGTTTCAACGCTATTTAGAGGGGGAGCCTGTTGAATTTTATATTGAAGGAAGCGGTGGTTATATCATCGCCAATATTGATTTGTGTAGCCACGAGATTTACTTTTCAAAACAGGATGGAATGGCTCATTTAGAGCCAATTATCTTTCTCTGTTATCAAAACGAATTTGCTGAGTCCAGTGAGATTTTGCGCGAAGAATTGCAGAGTTCGATTGATAAGTTGAATTCGCGATCGCGTCTTCCTCTCACCCTCAAAGAATCCCATCGCCCCACGGATGGTCCCACCCGTCTTAATAGCTCCCTGATGCGATTGATTCGTCAAAGCCTTCTGTTTATTGCAGATGGGACAGCGATCGCTCAAAACAGTGGCTCTCCCCCCCAATTGATTCCCAGTCCCAGAGTGTGTGTTGAGGTTGGTTACGCGCTTCAGTGCAAGCACAAAGAGCAAATTCTACTGATGCAGATGGAGCGGCCAGACATGCCTGGCTTTTTCCCGTTCGACCTGCCCAGTCAAAATCGATTGGTGTTTAAGGATCGGGCGCAGCTACGCAAATCCCTATCTTCCCTGGTGCAAACCCATCTCCAACGATTTAGTTTATTCTCGTAAATCAACTAATAACGATATTTTCAAACCTTTCCTGGGAAAAGTGAGTTCATTGAACGAGACTGCGTAGATAATTGTGAAGGTCATACAGGCAAGGGAAACGCGCTATGACAGGAAACATCAATCCAGCCCAGGGAAACAGTGCGGCGACCAGTGGCGAGCAAAAAAGAAGCAAATATGCCCGGACACCGACCGAGTATGCTGTTCACATCTTAATTCAGGGAGGGCACCGGGAAGAAGTCCGTTTCTCCACGATTCAGGATTTCCAGAAGTGGTACAGTGGCGAGTTGATGCCCAAAGCCACTTCCCATGACTTTATTACGGTGCCGATCAAAAACATTCAGGGAGAGTACATGGTGCTACGCCCTTCCAGTGTGTTGGGGATTCGGGTAGAGCCGGTGTACAGCTCAAGCGTGGAGCGGTATTGAGCATCTGTGACCTGGTTGGAATGAACGGATGGGGATTGTGAAGTGGAATGGGTTTTGGGGGCTGACCGCAGCGGTTCTGCTGGGAACTGCATTACCAACCGTCTCCCAAATTAAGCCTGAGGTTCAATCCCAGCCTTTAACGGCTTCTAAACCACTGGTTAGGGTTCAGTTGAGCGATCGCCCTGGCGTAGATGAGCAAATCTGGGGCTGGGGAAAGAGATCGGGCGATCGTCAGGCTTTGCTGGCGGCGGTTGATCACAGTTTGCGCTACTTGCAGACCGCTCGTGCGGCTGAAGATTACCGTCGGTATTTGATGGCAGGCATCACTCGTCAACGCGTTGAACGAAGTTTGCGGCGGTTCCGGCAGTTGCTGCTCTACACGCGATCGCCTGCTGAGTTTCAATCAGCGATTGAACGGGAGTTTACCTTTTACCAGTCCACTGGTAAAGATGGTCAGGGGACGGTTTCCTTCACAGGTTACTTTGAACCTGTTCACCTGGCCAGTCGCAGACCGGATCGCCAGTTCCGCTACCCCATCTATCGCCAGCCCCCCGACCTGTCAGGGTGGAAACGACCTCACCCTACGCGATCGCAGCTGGAAGGAGTAGATGGGTTACAGTTCTCTCAGGGCAAGCTACGCGGGTTGGAACTGGTCTGGTTGCGCGATCGCCTGGAAGCTTACCTGATTCAGGTGCAGGGGTCTGCCCGCCTGCGCTTGACCGATGGCACCACAATGACTGTTGGCTATGCAGGGCACACCAATTACCCCTACACCAGTCTGGGTAAGGAACTGGTGAAAGCAGGCAAGATCCGGCAAGAAGAATTATCCTTGCCTGCCGTGATCCAGTACTTCCAGAAAAATCCAGCCGACCTGGATGTTTACCTGCCGCGCAATCAAAGGTTTGTGTTTTTTAAGGAAACGGGTGGAATGCCTGCAACGGGAAGCCTGGGAGTTCCGGTCACACCCGAACGCTCCATTGCAACCGACAAGACCCTCTTTCCTCCCGGTGCGCTGGCGTTAATTCAGACCCAAATTCCCTATCTCAATGAGACTGGACAGTTAGAACAACATCCCGTTACCCGCTATGTACTGGATCAGGACACGGGTGGCGCAATTCAGGGGCCAGGACGGGTTGATATTTTCATGGGAACGGGGAAAACGGCGGGCGATCGCGCCGGTCTGATCAATTCCCCTGGCAAACTTTATTACCTGTTGCTGAAGTAACTTCAGAACTTTCCATCAAAGTGAGAGCAGTTATCAATTGGCAGCGAACTCAGTGATTGACTAGGATTAGAGAAAATTTGGCATCGCTTGAGCTACCAATCGCTTGAGCATTTAAGTCTGGTCAGGAATTGATCGGCGATCACGACAGTCTGCCCCTATGCCCAACCAAACCAGCCCACCACCACTCAGTGTTTTCATCTCCTACTCCCACAAAGATGAAGACCTGCGAGAAAAACTGGGTGATCATCTGGCGAACCTGAAGCGCCAGGGAAAGATTCAAGTATGGCACGATCGCGCGATCAAAGCGGGAACCGAACGGGACGCGCAGATCAAACACTAGCTTTGAAGCTGCCGAGGTAATTCTGCTACTGGCTATGATCTGGAAATGCAGCGAGCTATTCAGCGCCACGATCAAGGTACAGCGCGAGTTATAGCAGTAGTCATTATGGTTAGGACAGGGTACAGGGGTTCCACCCCTGGCTGGGGGCGCAGCCCCCACTCCCTCTCTAATTCCAATGTCCTAACGCACCTGCGTAGAGCTATAACATGGGAGCCGCACAGTTAAAACTGGAACAGTATTCAGACTCCTTGACCAACAACCAAACCGCATTAGAAATTTTTCGAGAGATTGGTGGTAAAGCTGATGAAGCCAAAGCTCTCATAAATTTGGCAGAACTCCATCAACAATTAGGCGAGAGTGCAGTGGCGTTAGAGTATTGTCAGCAGGCGTTGGTACTCTCCACCCAGCTTGGCATTCCCCTCCAGAGAGTGTGAACCCCTTATAGCACAATTGAACCATTCAGCAGAAGAGGGTAAGAGCGAATAAATTGGAAGATTGAAACAGCACAGCAGTATTTTCTCGAAATTGTCAGTGCAGCTAAACAGAATCCACAGCTAATTTATGAACACAACCATCCGGTTGCGGGTTTGTCAAATTTTTTGTGGCAATCCTGGAAGGGGGAGGGAGGGAATTAGGGTTTCAAGGAGTCAGAGCACCGTTTCTAGAACACCCCCCGGGTTGCTGCTGTAATTCCCGCTGAACTGTTTCAAACGTTTCTTACATGGTAAGCAGAACAACAAGACCATTCATTAGCTCATGCCTTTACTGAACTCCGTCAACTCTGTGTCGAAGAAGACTACAGCCTTGAGATGCCCATTCGTTGCGATCGCCCTAACCCCTTTACCGGAATGTCCGCATGATCTACCTCTGTGGCAGATTGAGGCGAGGAATATTTCACGTTCAGACCAAACACTTACCAGGACTGATTGAAGACGAAATTATCGCCTTGCCTGATGACTCAGACAACGATATAAGTAATTGGACAAAATTAAATTGAAGATAGATTCGGGGGTGGAGGGGGTAGAACCCCTGCACCTCGTTCAAATTTCAAAAAGGACGCTATAGAAGAAATCTTTCAGAGCTCGCCTTCTACCCTCTGCCTTCTGCCTTTGATGCCTCTATGGAAGCACCGTTAGACATAACCTTGCAGATGATCCTGACGGTAGTTGCAGGGATTGGCGCACAGGTGCTAGCAGAGTTTCTCAAGCTTCCCGGCATTGTGCTTTTGCTGCTGTTTGGGGTGCTGTTGGGTCCCAGTGTGTCGGGTTTACTGAACCCCGATCGCCTAGGAGTGGGTTTAGAAGTCATTGTCTCCCTGCTGGTGGCTGTGATCTTATTTGAAGGCGGCTTTAATCTACAATTGCGTGATTTGGGCAGGGTTTCTGGCAGCTTGCGCAACCTGGTGACGGTTGGGACACTGATCACGCTGCTGGGTGGGGGAATGGCTGCCCACTGGTTGAGTGAGTTTCCCTGGGCGATCGCCTTTCTTTACGCTTCCCTGGTGGTGGTGACTGGTCCCACTGTGATCAATCCCCTGCTACGCCAGGTTAAGGTTGACCGGGAAGTCGCCACCCTACTGGAAGGGGAAGGAGTTTTGATCGATCCAGTAGGGGCAATTCTGGCCGTGGTGGTTCTCAACGTTCTGCTCAATGGAGATGCTGACCCCTTAAATGTTACAAGCGGGTTGATCCTGCGCCTTGGTATCGGTGGAGGGATTGGCGTAGCTGGGGGGTGGATGATGGGATTTATCCTTAAACGGGCAGCATTCCTTTCCGACGACTTGAAAACACTAGTAGTTTTAGCCGGTCTGTGGGGCTTCTATGGACTGGCGCAGATAATTCGCAGCGAATCTGGGCTGATGGCTGTGGTGGCAGCCGGGATTGTTTTGAGGGCTCTGGCCGTTCCGGGAGAACGCTTGCTCCGCCGATTCAAAGGACAGCTTACGATTCTGGCTGTCTCGGTTCTGTTTATTCTTCTGGCAGCAGATTTATCAATTCCGGGGGTGATTGCCCTCGGTTGGGGTGGATTATTCACTGTACTTGCCCTCATGTTTGTCGTGCGCCCAATTAATGTTTGGGTTTGTACCTGGAACAGCAACTTGAACTGGCGGCAAAAGCTGTTTTTATGTTGGATTTCGCCCAGAGGCATCGTTTCTGCATCGGTGGCTTCGTTGTTTGCCATCCTACTGACCCAGCGGGGTATCAGCGGCGGCGAGTCGATTAAAGCCCTGGTGTTTTTGACCATCATCACAACCGTTGTTTCTCAGGCGTTGACGGCTCAGAGCATCGCCAATCTGCTCCAGGTGAATCTCAAATCGGCAACAGGGGCGGTGATTGTGGGTTGTAACCCGCTTAGTCTAGTCGTGGCTCGCTTGTTTGCTGAACGGGGAGAGCCGGTGGCATTGATTGATACGGATCCAGAAGTTTTGCAACAGGCTGAGCAAGAAAATATTCGGGTGTTTATCAATAGCGCTCTAGATGTAGAAGTGTTGGAAGAAGCAGGGGTGGCAACTATGGGGACATTCCTGTCCATGACCAATAATGGAGAGGTTAACCTGGTGATTGCCCAACAGGCGGCTGAAGAATTTCGTCCTCCCCATGTGCTGGCGGTGTTTCCTGGTGATCCACAAAATGTCACTGTGAATCCTAAGCTCACGATTGGGCGGGCCTTTGCACCCCAAGTCTCGGTCAAAACCTGGAGTCAGTACATCAGTAATGGCTCGGTGAAGCTGGGAGAAACGGTTCTGCGCGAAGAGGACTTTGCGCAGCAGCAAGCCTATCTGCAAAAATTAATTGCAGAGGGGGTAATGGTGCCTTTGTTAATGGAGCGAAATGGTTGTCTCCAGGTAGTTTTGGCCGACGAGGTATGGCAGGAGGGCGATCGCCTCATTTACTTGAAACACGACTCCAAGCCCAAATTGCTGAAGTTGCTGTCCGGCTCTAGCCAAACGGAATTGAAGCCCGAAAAAATCCCTGAGGTGGAGAATGTCCTTCCACCCCAGGTTAGTTCTGAAACTGCTTTAGAGGAGGCCCGAACCGATTAGCCACCGCATTAGTATTGGGGTCACAATCAGAAGTGGTGGCAGGCTCCTGCTGGATTTCCCGTTCTTGCAACAGAAGTCCAGCCAGGTGAACGATCGCCAACCCCACTGCCGCCATCGCCAGGACATAGCTATGCAACGTGTACATATGGGCGACGGTTAGCGTACCCACAGCACCGCCTCCAGTCAGAATCTGTCGGAGGGACGAACCAATCAACGGAATCGCTTCAATTGTGCCCAGCTCTACCTTGAACCGCCAGAAGCCTATCTGAGACCAGTCCAGGATAATGGCAGTCCAGCTCAGAGCGATCGCCACCAGGGTAAACAAAATGCCACTGATCCACGCTGTCAGCCAGCTTGGGCGCAACCGCTCACCCAGAAACATGACCACAATCTGAATCAATGCCACCACAATTACTCCATTTCCGGCGATGTCGTGTAGAGTCCGGACGAGCCAGCCGTTTGTCACCTGGTCAGTTATCAGTTTTAAGGACTGGTAGGCTCCACCAGCCGCAGGCTCGTAATAAAACGCAAGCAGAATACCCGTAATGGCAGCGATGAGAGTGAGGGTAAGAAGCACCACTGCCAGAATCGTCGAAAGCCGTCGGAGAACAAAGGCCAGGTCTTTCATAGGCTGTATCCGCTGTTCAGATTATGTATTTTTGTAACTTAATCCCAACGAAATCTTAAGACTAAATCCAGATGGGCTATATAGCTCTACGCGGGTGCGTTAGGACGTTGGAATTAGAGAGGGAGTGGGGGCTGCGCCCCCAGCCAGGGGTGGAACCCCTGCACCCCGTCCTAACCATAATGACTACCGCTATATCAATTCCCGCCTCAATTGATTGATCGTAGGAACGTATGACCTTGCACCCGTACAGCTAATCGTTGTAGCCTGCTTTGGGGAGTTGGCGATCGGTTAGTTGAGCTTAAGCTGGGGCGTTTGAACTTGGGGTTAAAGATAGAGTGGTCGGCCCTGGCAACGGTGGGGTCTGATAGGAGGACTAGTCTCAACCTTTGGGTTCTTTTGTCAGACTTCTTAACTATCTCCAGGACAAAAAACTACAAAAGTTTTCCCTTCTTGCCATACAGTGTTCCTACGTGTGCATTTTCGTGACGCAAGCCGCACGTACTAGTTCTGGCATGGTTAAAAAACCAACTTTGAATCCTAATTGTTTCCGGTGGGAGGCCAGGTATGGATGTTAGTTTGATTCTTTCCAACATCCTGACTCCACCAGTCTTGTTTTTCTTTCTGGGGATGACTGCCATTTTTGTTAAATCAGATTTAGAAATTCCGCCCCCCATTCCTAAATTGTTCTCTCTCTACCTGCTGTTCGCGATCGGATTTAAGGGAGGGGTTGAACTTGTCAAAAGTGGGGTGACGCAAGAGGTCTTTTTGACCATGTTGGCTGCCATGCTGATGGCTTGTGCCGTACCAGTCTATACATTTTTTATCCTGCGCCTGAGGCTTGATCCCTACAATGCTGCGGCGATCGCAGCCACCTATGGGTCCATTAGCGCCGTCACTTTCATTACGGCCAGTTCGTTTTTACAGCAGCTCAATGTCAATTTCGACGGCTATATGGTGGCGGCGCTTGCCTTGATGGAGTCTCCGGCGATCATTGTGGGACTGATTCTGGTCAATCTGTTTACGGCTGATCGAAATAGCGATCGCGAATTCTCCTGGGGGGAGGTGTTGCGAGAAGCCTTTTTGAATGGGTCAGTGTTTTTGCTGGTTGGCAGCCTTGTCATTGGCGTACTGACTGGCGAACATGGCTGGCAGGTATTGTCGCCCTTTACCCAGGATATGTTTTATGGTGTTCTCACCTTTTTCTTGCTGGATATGGGACTAGTGGCGGCCAAAAGAATAAAAGATCTGGAAAAAACAGGCCCTTTTCTGATTTCCTTTGCCATTCTGATTCCAATCCTTAACGCCAGTATTGGGTTACTGATCGCCAGACTGATCAACATGCCCCAGGGCGATGCCCTACTGTTTTCGGTGCTGTGCGCAAGTGCGTCCTATATTGCTGTTCCAGCCGCCATGCGGTTAACCGTCCCTGAAGCGAACCCCAGCCTATATATTTCGACGGCCCTGGCTGTAACCTTTCCCTTCAATATCATTGTAGGTATACCGCTGTATCTATACGGCATTCATTTGCTGTGGAGCTAAAATCATGCATCCAGTCAAACGTATCGAAATCATTTCCGACTCTGTGGAGATGGGAAAAATTGTGGAAGCCTTAAAAAAGGCAGGAGTGACAAGCTACACCGTGATCCACAATGTCGAGAGCAAAGGCATCAAGGGCACTGTGTTCGATGATTCCTCCGTCACCATGCTGGACAATGCCTACGTTATTGCTTTTTGCCCACCCGAAAAGGCAAAGTCGGTTGTGGAAGTTGTGCGCCCAATTCTAAACAAGTTTGGTGGGTCCTGCTGGATCTCTGAGGTCATGGAGATTCGCTCGGTGAGATGTATCGCGTCAATGTAAGGGTTTGAGATTGTTATGAGTCAGGTTTATGGATTGATCGGTCGTCGGAATTTTTTGCGGCTCATGGGGGTAATGGGAAGTGGGATGATGGGAGCGATCGCGGGACTAACCTGGCACACCCATCCTGCCCACGCCGATGCAGGACTGAACCCAAATAGTGCCCTGCAACAGCTTTTAGCAGGCAACCAGCGCTTTGTCCGTCACAAGCCAGAATATCCCCATCAGTCGGCAAATCGCCTGCAAGAAGTGGCTTCTGCCCAACACCCCTTTGCCACGATTTTAAGCTGTGCCGATTCGCGAGTTCCCGTTGAGCTCATTTTCGATGCCGGGGTCGGCGATTTGTTCGATATTCGAGTGGCAGGAAATATCATAACGCCAGAAGTGTTGGGCAGTCTGGAGTACGCAGCAGCCTTACTCGGTACTCCCCTGATTATGGTACTGGGCCACGAACGTTGTGGAGCTGTCACCGCTGCTGTGCAAAATGAACTCCTTCCTGGCAGTATTGGCTCTCTGGTAAAGGCCATCAAACCTGCAGTTGGCAGAGTCAAAGAGACTGCGGACGACCGGATTGAATTAGCTGTGGTCGAAAATGTGCGCTACCAGATCGAACGAATGCAGCAGAAGTCACCTGTCCTGACTCAACTAATTGCAGCAGGCAAACTCAAAGTGGTTGGCGGACGCTATGACCTAGACACGGGGGAAGTGGCACTGGTTTGAGGATAGCAGGGGAATAGGAAGAAAAAAGAGGAAAGAAAAAAGAGGAAAAAGGCTAGAAGACGAAAGATGTGAAGGAATGATAGAGCAATAAAGCTTTACCTCTTCTCTTCTTCACTTCATCATTTCTTTCCCTCATTTTTCCGTATTAGCTTTTCGGTTATAACTATAGCTACTAGGTTTAGGACAGGGTACAGGGGTTCCCCCCTGGCTGGGGACTGCGCTCCACACCCCATACCCCCTTAAAACCAATGCCCTGAGCAACCTAGCGATGGCTATACTTTATTTCAGATAACCGACCCAGCGTTCAACCATTTCAGGCGAACCGTACCACAGTCCTGACTTAGGCGAGTGTCGGGCGTTTTCCAGAACCAGGTTCTCGGCTCGTTCCAGATGGGCAGCAGCGATTGGGGTGATGCCATCTCCCCAGCAATTGCCTTGCCCACAGGTTAGTTTGTAGCTGCTATAAGCGAGCCAGGTTTTGAAGCGATCGCCATACACCGCTTTTCCCGCTACGCAGACGTAGCGCACCTCTGGGTAAAACGCCCCTGGGTAGCTGAGGTTAACAAAATCCAGGTTTTTGCGAGTCCACCGTTCCAGACTAGTGTGGGGAGTGCCGAGGGTAATCAGCGTCGCAACAGACGAGCGGGCATTCCAGACACAGTCCTCAGTGTCCCCCGGATGAATACAGTAGGGCTTTTCTCCCAGGTAAATGCGGGACAGCCACCCTCCTGCTGAATGTCCAACCAGATTGACTTTGGTAGCTCCATACTGTTGGAGAACCTGTTTTACCGTGGCATCGAGCGATCGCAAAATTGGCGTCACCGACCGCCCCCCCAACGTCTGCAACCAGTCATGCCAGCGGATTGGTACCACGAACGCAACAATCCCCTTCGCTTTTAAAGTCTGTTCCAGTGCGCCATATTCCGCTGCCCCGGCCAGGTAACCCGGCAAAATAACCGTTGGAAATGCCATACCTGTTGGTTGAAGTAACAAATTATTAAATCCACCCTCTTAATCTACAGCAAGACGGGGAAGGGGTTGTTGGTTGTTATAGCTTATAGCCACCAGGTTTAGGACAGGTTGCAGGGGTGGAATCCCTGGCTGGGGACGCAGCCCCCAACCCCCTTAAAACCAAGGTCCTATGCAAGTTGGCGACAGCTATAGTTGTTAGTGAGGTATGAGGATCGAGGGGTCAGGGGTGAGGGAGTGATCGGGTAATGGGGCGATCGGGTGAGGTTTCTTTACTCCATCATTCCACTACTCCATTACTTCCCATCCCTCCACCCCTCTCCCCCTGCGATAAAATCAAAGGTCTGAAACCTCAAATCTTTCTATCGTGCCAGTTGGGACTCTTTACGGCATTAGCGTCGGTCCAGGTGATCCAGAACTGCTAACTCTCAAAGGGTTGCGTCTACTTAAGCAATCTCCTGTTGTGGCATTTCCTGCCGGAGTGAGAGGCCAACCGGGGATTGCTCAACAAATCATTACTAAATGGTTACGGCAAGAGCAAGTTCTGCTACCCCTCACCTTTCCCTACATACAGGATGACCATTTGCTGATGCAAGCCTGGAAAGCCGCTGCTGGGCAGGTATGGCATTACCTGAGCCAGGGAGCAGATGTTGCCTTTGCCTGCGAGGGGGATGTGGGCTTCTACAGCACCTTCACTTACCTGGCGCAAACCCTTCAGCACCTGTATCCCCCTGCGGAAATCCAGATTGTTCCCGGTGTCAGTTCTCCCCTGGCAGCCGCAGCTGTACTGGGATTACCACTTACTCTACGGCATCAACGGTTAGTGATTTTGCCCGCCCTTTACACGGCAACAGACCTGAAGAATGTCCTGCGGTGGGCAGAGGTCGTCGTACTGTTAAAAGTCAGTTCTGTTTATCGACAGGTTTGGGACGTTTTACACGAACTTGAGCTATTGGAACACAGCTATGTAGTGGAACGGGCAACCCAACCTGGGCAGGTAATTCATCACGATTTAGTAAATAAACCCAATCTGGCTCTGCCCTATTTTTCTCTGTTAGTCGTACAGGCAGAAAGTCCTGACCGGTAATTCCCAATTTATATTAAAAAGAATTAAAAAGATTTATGTCATGATGCTGTGAAGATTCATGACGAAAAGTTTGTGTATCTTGTTACAATACTTTCTGATGGGGGATTACTCTGATTAGTAGCCCGCTGCAAGTTTGGGAACGCGCAGTTGGGGTTCCTCCAATATGAGAGAACAACGTATTGACTTCAATCAGGCCAGCTTTTGAGCTGGTCTTTATTTTTGATTTTTCTCCGCGCTTTTATAGCTGTCGCCAGGTTGCTTAGGAATGAGAGCTAAATAACTCCGAAAACCTCACCCCGCCTTTGGCACCCTGCTCCAAGTCGGAGTGGGGAAGGGGGAGAGGTCAGTTCACTTAAAGAATGCAGTGTTATTGAATCCATGATCCTTAGGACATTGGCGTTAAGGGGGGTTGGGGGCTGTGCCGCCAGTCAGGAGTTTCACCTCTGCCCCTGGTCCTATAGCGGTAGTCATTATGGTTAGGACGGGGTGCAGGGGTAGAACCCTTGGCTGGGGGCAAAGCCCCTACTCCCTCTCTAATTCCAATGTCCTAACGCACCCGCGTAGAGCTATAAGCCTGGTGGCTATCTATAAATCCTGGCTCCGTTAAAAGAGTTAATGGAGGCAACAGACGACAGGCAGCAGGCAAAAGGGTGGATGCGTAGATGAGTTCTGAGTTGTACCTGATCCCTAGCCCCGGTCCCCGGTCCCCAACTCCCGACTCCTGACTTCTTCTTTCTTCTTCTTCCTGGCCTCTTTCCTTAAGTGAGGACTAGAATGAGATCCGTTCTTAATATAGAATGATAATCGTTCTCGTAAGAATCGTTCTCGTAAAATTTTGTCCTCCACTTTTGGAAGAAAAAGTATGGTGCGCCTTGACCTGCGACGATTTGTGATTGCTTCGCTGCTGCTGCCGTTAATAGCAGCTAATGGATGCAGTTTTACGAAGACGGCTGCAACTTCGGATTCGCCATTGGCTACCCAAACGGATGCTTCATTGGGAAAGCAAATCAAGGTGATAGCAACCTTTCTGCCGGTTTATCTTTTTACTAAGGCAGTCGCGGGGGATGCGGCAGACGTGGATATTTTGATCAAGCCGGGAACAGAGGTGCATGAATACCAGTCTACTCCGGCAGATGTGCAGGCGATTGCCCAGGCGGATGTGGTGGTCAAAAATGGATTGGGCATCGAAGAATTTTTGGAGGACACGATCAAGAGTACTGAAAATCCAAAGCTGAAAGTTATCGATGCCAGTGCAGGGATTGAGCCAATTGAGGAAATTTCGCCAACCGTTGCAGCGGGGGGCGAGAAAGGCAGCAATCATGATCATGACCATGATCACGCTGATGAGAAAGGGCAGGGGCACGATGCGACCAAAGAGAAGGACAACGAAAAAGCAAATGCCCATGTCCATACCGGGGGAAATCCTCATGTCTGGCTTGACCCGATATTAGCCAAAAAACAGGTTGAAAATATTCGAGATGGCCTGGTTGCAGCGGATCCAGCTAATGAGCCAGCTTACAAGGCTAATGCTGCCGCCTACATCCAAAAGCTTTCCGATCTCAATAACCAGTTTGAACAGACCTTGAAACCTTATCGCAACCGGACCTTCATTACGTTCCATGATGCCTTTCCCTACCTGGCAAAACGTTACCAGCTCAAACAAGAGGCGGTCGTAGCAATTCCTGAAGATCAACTTTCTCCCAATGATGTGCAGGAAACGATTTCGACTGTAAAGCAGTTCAATGTCAAAGCTCTTTTTAGCGAGCCAGGTGTTGACAACAAGCTATTAACAGGGATCTCTAAGGATCTGGGGTTAAAGGTATATCTGCTCGACTCCTTAGAGTCTGGGCAATTGGACCCTAATTACTATTTCACGACGATGCAGTCGAACTTAAAGACTTTAGAAATGGCGTTCAAGTAGTATGAGCGCATATTCAATCAATGTGGATCAAGAAAAAACTCCCGTGGTGAAGGTGCAGAATTTAACTGTGCGGCGGGGACAGTATGTGGCTGTGCAGAATGTTTCGTTTGAGTTGTATCCCGGAACTTCAACGGCGATCGTAGGTCCTAATGGTTCCGGCAAAAGTACTCTGGTTCAGGCGATGCTGGATTTGATTCCCCGTGCAGCAGGGACGGTTGAAATTTTTGGTCGCCCGATCGCCCGCCTTGGAAATCTGCGCCAGCAAATCGGCTATATGCCACAAAATTTCATCTTTGACCGGGGATTTCCCATCTCGGTGAGCGAACTGGTGGGATTGGGTTGGACGAGTCAGAGGTCAGGGCACAAGCGACAATTCTTCCTATCCCCTTCGGACTCATTAGCGCTTGCCTTCCCCTGGCGACCGGATTCAGAAAAAGCAGAGGCTGTTAACCAGGCTCTGCAACGGGTCAATGCTTACCATCTGCGGCGGCAGGCGATTGGTACTTTGAGCGGTGGAGAACTGAAACGAGTGCTGTTGGCCTATTGCCTTGTTGTGCCCCGTCGGTTGCTGGTGCTGGATGAGGCATTCGCTGAGGTGGATATGCAGGGCGAAGCAGAGTTTTACAACCTGTTGCGGTCGCTCATGCTAGAAGAAGGCTGGACGTTACTGCAAGTCTCCCACGACCTCGACATGGTTAGCCGCACCTGTGATCAGGTTCTCTGCCTGAACCGCTCTCTCATTTGCTCCGGTCGCCCCAAATTTGCCCTTTCTCCCCAAAACCTTTTAATAACCTACGGTCCAGCCTTCGGGCGGTATTATCATCAGCATTAAAGAAAAGTTTTGAGTTTTGATGGAGGTCACAGATAACAGGCAAAGGGGTGGAGGGGTGGATGAGTAGGTGAGTTTTGAGTTCTGAGTAGCTCCCGATAACTGCGGAACCCCCTGCCTCCTGCCTCCTAACTCCTACCTCCTGCCTCCTACCTCCTTGCTCCTTCTTCCCATGCAAACAACCGATCTATTTTCCCTCCTCCAATTTCCTTTTATGCAACGGGCGATCGCAGCGGGTGTTCTGATGGGGTTGCTTTGTGGGTTGCTGGGGAGTTTTGTGACGCTTAGACAACTGTCGTTTTTTAGTCATGCGGTAGGGCATGCGGCACTGGTTGGAATTGCAATGGGAGTGCTGCTCAACCTGGAACCTACCTGGATGCTGTTGCCATTTACCCTGCTATTTGGATTGGCGGTCCTGTACTTGATTGATCATACGGATCTGTGGAGTGACAGTATTCTCAACATCGTGCTATCAGGGGCGCTGGCGATCGGTGTTATCCTGGCAAGTTTTATCCAGAGCTATCGGGGAAACCTGATGGGAGTGCTGTTTGGTGATATTCTGGCCGTCAATTGGACAGATCTGGTGTTGACATCCCTGCTACTGTTGATAAGCGGAATCATTCTCTTTTCAACCCTTCGGCAGCAAATTCTGCTCACCCTGAATCAGGCTGTCGCAAAGGTGCAGGGCGTTTCGGTCGAGTTTCACCGCTACTTGTTTGTGGTGTTGCTGTCCTTGACTGTGGCCGTTTCAATTAAGGCAGTGGGAATTTTGCTGGTCAACGCCTTTCTGGTGATTCCAGCTGCAACCGCAAAATTACTTAGCCAGCAGTTTTCCCCCTATCTGGCCATTTCCATGTTGCTGGGTGCGTTCAGCAGTATTGTTGGAATGGGAGTGTCTGGGGTGTTTAATTTTCCCTCTGGTCCCAGTATTGTTGTGGTACAGTTTGTTCTATTTTTGCTGGTTGTGGTTTGGGTAAAAATCAAGCCATCTTCCTGGTTGCTATCCTGATGCATCCCTGATAGGCCTGATCACATAATTAGCAAAGTCAGGGGCTCTTTTGTCGGTGAATGTTCCTAGCTCTGTAACAGTTTTTAGCGGTTGTTGGAAAAGTGCATGATATAGCTGTCGCTAAGTTGCTTAGGGCATTGGTTTTAAGGAGGGTTGGGGGTTGCGCCCCCCAGCCAGGGTTTCCCCCCCTTGCACCCTGCTCTAAACCTGGTAACCATAGCTGCAGTGAAAACTGCGACGACTTTTCCTATCTTTTCCTATCTAAATAGGTTTGCTATATACTGCTGTCGGTTGGTTCATCTAAACCAATGGGTGTGAGATGTGACTTGGAGTGGACGATCGCGGAGTATCTCTATCGAGGGCTCACCGCTTGCTGATTTAAAAATTGCGCTGGTTCATGAGTGGCTAACGCCAAAGGCGACAGGCGGCTCAGAGCTGGTAGTGCAGGAAATTCTCAAATGGGTTGATGCCGATCTCTACGCTTTGATTGATTTTGAATCGACCAATCCAGAGAGTTACCTGTTTAAGCGCAAAATTGGCACTACTTTTTTGCAGCACTTTCCGTGGGCGCAGAACGGAGTCCAGAAGTATTTGCCGTTTCTGCCGCTGGCGATCGAGCAGCTCAATCTGAGGGGCTATGACATTATTCTCTCTTCATCTCATGCAGTTGCTAAGGGAGTTTTAACAGGTCCCCAGCAACTACACATCTGCTATTGCCATGCTCCCATGCGCTATGCCTGGGATCTCACCTTCGACTACCTGCAAAGCAGCCACATGGGGCGGGGAATTGTAGGGCTGTTGACGCGCTACCTTTTGCACCGCCTGCGCCAGTGGGATGTTCTTTCTGCTAACCGGGTCGATTACTTCATTGCCAATTCTAAGAGTACGGCCCGTCGCATCTGGCGGTGTTACCGTCGCCCGGCTGAGGTAATTTATCCACCCGTAGACACCGATCGTTTTTCGTTTCAAGCCCAGAAGCAAGATTTTTACCTCACCGTATCGCGGTTGGTTAGTTATAAAAAGATTTCTCTGATTGTCCAGGCATTCAATCAGTTAGGACGCCCATTAGTTGTGATTGGGGAGGGTCCTGAATTGAAACAAATTCGCCAACTGGCTCGACCTAATATTCAAATCTTGGGGTGGCAGCCTGATGATGTGGTGGAACAGTATATGGCTCAGGCAAAGGGATTTGTTTATGCTGCTTTTGAAGATTTTGGAATTGCTCCAGTGGAGGCTCAGGCATGCGGCACACCCGTGATTGCCTATGGTGCTGGGGGCACCTTAGAAACGGTTCTGGATGTGCGAGAATACGGCGAAAAAGGAACTGGGGTACTGTTCAGTCAACAGACAGAAATTGCGCTAATTGAGGCGATAAAAACTTTTGAACAGTATCAGAAAGTACTGAATCTGGAGTGGGTGCGATTGCATGCCCTCTCCTTTCGTCCCGCAATTTTTCAAGAACGTTATCTTTCATTCCTGAACCGTTGCTATCAGGAGTTCCGGCAAACAAATTCAGGCTAGGAATTCCTGGGCGTTTGACCCCTTCCCAATGAAAATTTTGTCCAAATTGGAATCAAATTCTGCGTAGAAGGGGTCAGTGGCTTTATGATGAGGACTGTGTGGTGTGGATGTGAAGGAGTAAGATGACTGCCGAAAGCCAACTCATCTCCGGCAAAACCCTTCGTGCATTTATCAGACGCGGACTGATTTCCTCTCTTATAAATGTTTTGGACGGAGAATTTTTCAAGCGGCTGTTTGATGTTTTGTTTTCCTTGACTGTTCTAATCGTCTTTTCTCCCGTTTATCTGCTGCTAATGCTGCTGATTGCTTTAAGTTCTCCTGGTCCCGTTTTTTATGTTCAGGAACGGGTAGGAAGGGATTTCAAACCCTTTGGCTGCATTAAATTCAGAACAATGGTTCAGAACGCGGATGAGGTTTTATCCGAAATTATGGAAACTTCACCTCGTCTCCGTCGCGAGTTTCAGACGAATTTCAAGTTAAGGCGTGATCCGCGCGTAACGTGGATAGGTCGTTTTTTGCGCATTACCAGCCTGGACGAATTTCCCCAGTTCCTGAATGTACTGAAGGGAGATATGAGCGTGGTAGGTCCCCGGCCCGTGGTTCTGGAAGAGCTGGAACGGTATGGCAAGCATGCTGACCGGGTATTCAGCATTCGACCGGGGATTACAGGACTCTGGCAGGTGTCTGGGCGGAATGATATTCCCTATCCCAGGCGGGTTCAAATTGATGTTTATTACGTCAATTTCCGCAGTTTTGTGATGGATCTTTGGATTATCTTCAAAACGATTGGGGTTGTTATCTTCCCGAAGGATAACGGCGCTTATTGAGTCTGTTGGAGGCTGTGCGTATCGCTTTTCTGTTCTACGCTGTCCATTAACCTCTGTTCAATCAACCTCTGGATAGTACCCCCCTTACGCTCTCAAAGGTGGCGTCGGCCAAGGGAGTAATTGCTCTTATGAGGACTCCTGCGAGCCTTGTTCAATCCTTTCATCAACTGTTGAGCCCCAAACGGCTCGCAATTCTTGAAGCAGCACTGATTGGTCTAGTGGCTGCGATCGCCGCCGTCACGCTAAAGCAGGGCGTGTACTGGCTGGGGGAGTGGCGGCTACGAGAAACGTTTATCGTACCTGTCTGGTTGCTGTTGCCAGGGGTGGGTCTGGCTGGGGGGAGCCTGGCGGGTTTTCTGGTTGAGCATACAGCTCCAGAAGCGTCTGGTAGTGGCGTTCCCCAAGTAAAAGCAGCCCTCGCCCATGTACCCATTGCCCTCAACCTGCGAGTGGCCCTGGTTAAGATGGTTAGCACCCTGCTCACTCTGAGCAGCGGTTTTGTCCTGGGGCGACAGGGACCCACAGTGCAGATTGGGGCGGCTCTGGCAGCTCAGCTCAGCCGTTGGGTACCTGCTTCCCCAGACCACCAGCGGCAATTGCTGGCAGCGGGCGCAGCAGCGGGCTTAGCGGCTGGTTTTGATGCCCCCATTGCCGGGGTCATGTTTGTGATTGAAGAGCTACTCCAGGATGTCTCCAGCCTGACCCTGGGTACCGCCATTCTGGCGTCGTTTACGGGCGGAGTCATTTCCCGCGTTTTGGGTGGACCAAGCTTAAAGCTGGGTTTCAACCCCCTGGCCCATCAGACAGTGTTCTCTCCCCAGCAAATTCCCTTCCTGCTCCTACTAGGCATTCTGGCTGGGGTCTTTGCAGCTCTGTTTAATCGGGGAATTCTCGCCACCCTGCGCTTCAGTCGGCAGCGAGTGCGCCTCGGTTTGCCGATGAAAATTGGTCTGGCCGGGCTCATTTCGGGCTTAACCGCCGCCTTGCTGCCAGCGGTATTCCGGGACACTACTAACCTGCAAGTCTTCCTGACCATGGGCACTGCAAGCTGGCAAATGACGGTGGGTACTTTTGTGTTTCAGTTCATTCTCACCCTGGTCGCTTGCAGTGCCGAAACACCCGGAGGGTTGTTTATCCCCAGCCTGATTTTGGGAGCGGCGTTGGGACATCTGGTTGGGATGGCAGAGAATACGCTGCTGGCAGGTCAGGGGCAGCCGGTGCTATATGCCTTAACCGGTATGGGGGCGTTTTTTGGTGCGGTGGGTAAGGTTCCGGTGACGGCGATCGTCATCGTGTTTGAAATGACCACCAACTTCAACCTGGTGCTGCCCTTAATGATTGGCTCGGTGACGGCTTATCTGGTGGCGGAGCGATTTGCTCCCGGTTCCCTCTATACCCATCTGTTAGAGCTGAAGGGGATTCACCTGGAACTGGAAGCGATGGGAGATGGGTTGTGGGCCAGGTTAACAGCGGCGGAGGTGATGGAGAAAAACGTCGAAACGTTGACCAGCCAAATGACACTGGATGAGGTGTTCCAGGCGTTTTCGCGATCGCATCATCGAGGCTTTCCTGTGGTGGATGAGGGGCGGCTGGTAGGCATTGTCACTCAATCCGATTTAGACAAGGTGGCCCAGCAAAAGCTTTCTGGGAATGCCCTGCTGAAAGAAATCATGACGCCACGCCCGATTACCGTCAATCCAGGGGATACCTTGAGTCAGGTACTCTACCTGCTGTCGCGCTATAAGCTGTCACGGTTGCCTGTCGTGGATCGTCGCAAGCTGGTGGGGATCATTACCCGTAGCGACATCCTACGAGTAGAGTCAGACAAGCTGCGGGGTGGACCTGACCGGGTGAAACCGCGAGCAGAACCGTCCTATGTGGTTTACCAGACGCGATCGCCCGCCACCGGGCGGGGAAAACTGCTGCTGCCACTCAGCAATCCTCAAACGGCGCAGGGGTTGTTAAAGCTGGCTCTGGCAATTGCCCGTGAGCGTAACTACGAAGTGGAATGTTTACAGGTGATTCCGGTGCCACGCCATGGTTCTCCGGCTGAGGCCACTGTAAATACGACAACCAGCCGTCGCCTTTTAGCCCAGGCTGCCAAGCAGGCAAAGGTCTGGAAGATTCCCGTTCATACCCAAATTCGGACCACCCACAGTATTTCCCAGGCCATTTTGGAAGCCATTCAGGATTGCCATGCGGATTTACTGCTAATGGGCTGGAAAGGCCGTACATCTACGCCTGGTCGTATCTTTGGTGATGTGGTCGATACCATCATTCGAGAAGCCAGGTGCGATGTGATTCTGGTCAAAATGGGGAAGGGGTTTGCAGCAATGCAGGAAAATAACAGCACTCCAGGTCAGGCTTCAATCCACGCCCTGTTACACCTGATGCAGCTCAAACGTTGGCTGATACCCGTTGCAGGGGGACCCAATTCTCGATACGCGATTACTCTGTTACCAGCTCTGGTTTCCCTCACCCAAAATCCGGATATTTGTTTGTGTCAGGTTTTCCACCCTTCCGATCAAACCCACGACACCCGCATTCTAGAACAGGACGCCGCCTTTTTGCGCCAACGCCTTC
The DNA here is from genome assembly GCF_049200465.1 of Leptothermofonsia sp. ETS-13. Lineage (NCBI taxonomy): Bacteria > Bacillati > Cyanobacteriota > Cyanophyceae > Leptolyngbyales > Leptolyngbyaceae > Leptothermofonsia > Leptothermofonsia sp. ETS-13. Next base: position 5,343,385 of record NZ_CP120836.1, on the reverse strand, counting down.
AAAAACCAGTCACGACGGTTCCAGTCTGTGCCGATTCCGTTTCAGAAGCGGTCATCGATATGGCGCAGAAAGACCAGTGTGATGTTATTGTGCTGGGAGCCAGTCGGGAAGGCATGCTGCAACAGGCGATTCACGGAAATTTGCCCGAAGCGATTGCCCGCCACTCTAAATGCACCGTCATCCTAGTACGGAAAGCAGTTTCCTGACAAGCAACATGGACGCTTAGTTATAGCTTTCGCCAGGTTGCTTAAGACACAGGTTGCTTAAGACATTGGTTTTAAGGGGGTGTGGGGGCTGCGCCCCAGCCATGGGTGCCACCCCACTTTCAGCCTGGTGGCGATCGCGATAATCAGTTCATGATTGGACTGCCGTGGTGATGCACCAGGTACCACTTCTGCGCCATGCACTCAAATACATTCGTGGCAATTGAAAGGGCTTTTACTCGCCTGCCACCGCTCCCAACCTGAAGCACATTTTCGATCAGAACCACGTAGGCGAGATCCCCATTAACCTGAGTGCTAATGATTTCTACATCAATTTCTAGATAGTTGGTGTTGCGAAAAATCTTTTCCCAGGAGGAGCGAATTGCATCCCATCCGCGAACGGCATTTCTTCCAGGATGGATACACAAACTACCGATCCCGTGGGACCAAACCGCAGCCATCGCTTCAATGTCCCTTTTCTCAAATGCTTGATAAAATGCTTCGTTCGCAGTAACTACAGCTTGTTCAGGAGTCATTTGGGATCTAACCATTTTCAAATACACAAACCACACTTTAACTCCTTCTGGTTTTTAAACTGTTTAACTCCTTCTGGTCTTTAAACTGCTGAAGGCTACAGACAAAAGGGTAGATGGGTAGATGGGTAAAGGAATTACTCCTCCCCTCATCCCCCCATCCCTTCCCAGATCGCAACAGAACGTAATGAAATCGGCGAGTAGTCAGGTAACAGAACGTTTTAGACTTTTAAGAAGCGATGAAGCGATGCTCTGAAACAGGTTAAGCCGCAGGGCATGGCAATCCTGTTAGTGGGCGATTTAGCCATTTTGTGAACCGATCGCTGCTATCCGAATCCTTAACACCTTTACAATTTTTAGCCCTTTAGCAACACTATGTTTCCAACTCACCGTCCCCGTCGTCTCCGCAACCATCCGCAGCTTCGCCGGATGGTGCGCGAAACTATTTTGACGACCAGTGATCTGATCTACCCGTTGTTTGCTGTTCCAGGTCAGGGGATTGCGAATGAAGTGCGATCAATGCCGGGTGTGTTTCAACTTTCGGTGGACAAAATCGTTGAGGAAGCCAGGGAAGTTTATGACCTGGGTATCCCGGCCATTATTCTGTTTGGCATCCCGGAAGATAAAGATACGGATGCAACAGGCGCTTGGCACGATTGTGGTATTGTACAAAAGGCAGCCACAGCCGTGAAGGAATCCGTTCCAGACCTGGTTATTATTACGGATACCTGCCTCTGTGAATATACCTCCCACGGTCACTGTGGCTATCTGGAGGTGGGCGATTTGACCGGGCGTGTGTTGAATGACCCCACGCTAGAATTGCTGAAGAAGACAGCGGTTTCCCAGGCAAAAGCGGGAGCTGATATTATTGCACCATCGGGCATGATGGATGGATTTGTGCAAGCTATTCGGGAAGGGTTAGATGCCGCCGGGTTCCAGGACACCCCGATTCTGTCCTACGCGGCGAAGTATGCCTCATCTTACTATGGTCCATTCCGAGATGCGGCAGAATCTGCGCCCCAGTTTGGCGATCGCCGCACCTATCAAATGGATCCCGGAAACAGCCGCGAAGCGATTAAGGAAATTGAACTGGATCTTGCTGAAGGGGCCGACATGCTAATGGTAAAACCTGCTTTGGCCTACATGGACATCATCTGGCAGGTGAAGCAAGCGTCCAATGTGCCCGTTGCTGCCTATAACGTCTCTGGCGAGTACTCGATGATCAAAGCCGCTGCCCTCAACGGTTGGGTTGACGAAGAACGGATCGTCATAGAAACCCTGACCAGCTTCAAGCGGGCAGGTGCAGACCTGATCCTGACCTATCACGCTAAGGATGCTGCTCGCTGGCTCGGCGCATAAGTTTTTCGTCAGGATGCTCTACAAAAAACAAAGGGGGCGATGCCTCCTTTGTTTTTTGTAGATGGGTGGAGGGGTAGATGGGTAGAGGGGTGGATGAGGGATAGGGTGATTGTTCTTTATCGCTGTCGCTAGGTTGCTTAAGACATTGGCTTTAAAGGGGTGTGGGGGCTTCCAGCCAGGGGTTCTACCCCTGCACCCTGTCCTCAGCCTGGTGGCTATAGCTATACATTCAGTATTCCATCACTCCATCACTTCGTGACTCCATCACTCTCCTACCCTCCCACTCATCCACTCCCCTCTGCCCCCTGGCTCCTTTAGATGGAATAGTAAAGCGGGAAAGCCTTCGCCTCCTTTGGTTTCACGAAAACTCGCTGTTGGGGTTTCAAATTCAGTTCATCGAAGCGATCACGAGTAAGGTGAGCAGTCACGACCTGGCCATCGTCCAGCGTCAGTTCTGCCTGAATTTCCCAACCCAGGTGAATGATGCGGCTAACGCGGGCAGGTACCGACGAACTATTGGGTGCAGTCTCAACCAGAATGTCCTGAGGTCGTAAAAACACTTCTGGATGGGCTGATTCAAATCCATTGGCTTCAAAAATGCGCGAGGTGCTGGGTAACACATTCACTGGACCAATGAAACTCATGACAAACGCACTGGCGGGATGGTCATAAATTTCAGCCGGAGTTCCAATTTGTTCCACCCTGCCCCTGTTCATCACTACGATTTCATCCGCCACTTCCATGGCTTCTTCCTGGTCATGGGTGACAAACACTGTCGTCACATGCACTTCATCATGCAGACGGCGCAACCAGGCCCGCAGATCTTTTCGAACTTTGGCATCCAGCGCTCCAAAGGGTTCATCCAGCAGTAACACCTTGGGTTCCACCGCCAGTGCCCGCGCCAGGGCTACCCGCTGCCGCTGCCCCCCAGAAAGTTGTGAAGGGTAGCGATCGCCCAACCCCCCCAGTTGCACTAACTCCAGCAGTTCCTCTACCCGCGCTTTTACCTTCGCCCGCGGCACTTTACGAATTTCCAGCGCAAAGGCAATGTTCTTACGTACTGTCATGTGCTTGAACAGAGCATAGTGCTGAAACACAAACCCAATACCCCGGTTTTGAACACTGCGATGGGTAGCATCTTCCCCGGTCAGCAAGATTCTGCCTTCATCGGGAGTTTCTAACCCTGCGATTAACCGCAATAGCGTTGATTTCCCCGACCCCGATGGTCCTAGCAACGCTACCAGGGAGCCGCTCTCAATTTCAAGGCTAACGCTGTCAACCGCCTTAAAGCTGCCAAACTGCTTGGATACATTCTCAACGACGATGCCCATCCCAAACCCCAGTTTTCTGATGGATTTACTGTAGTTTATATCATGAGCCGGAGGCTTATCGGTTTGGAAAACTTGCTTTTTCTCAGCAGGAATGTCTGAGATTCCCGAAAAGAATGCTTTAGAATGGAAAAGTTGTCAAAAATTATTCACTCCAATGGCAGTTCCCAAGAAGAAAACATCCAAATCTAAGCGTGACAAGCGCAAAGCAACCTGGAAGCGGAAAGCAACTCTCCAGGCTCAAAAGGCACTTTCCATTGGCAAGTCAATTCTGACCGGACGGGCGGAAGGTTTTGTTTATCCACAAAACGAAGACGAAGAAGAGTAAAGCAATGGGGTAAGGCAGCCATGCTCCTGAGCCCTTTACTTAGGTCTCTCCGAATATTCCTAGAGCAGCGAGGGCATAGCGATGCTTGGTAAGTTCTTTCAAAAACCGGGGGAAGATTTAGCCGAGCGGGTTCCCCCTGGCCAGCATTTAGCAAAAGGCTTTCCCGTCCTGACCTATGGCGATACTCCCCAGGTAAGTCAGAGCTCCTGGCGGTTTCGGGTTTGGGGTTTGGTCAAAGAAGACAAAGCCTTTACCTGGAACGACTTTATGGCAATGCCCCAGACGAATTTTGCTACCGATTTTCACTGTGTTACTACCTGGTCAAAGCTGGATGTGCAATGGACAGGAGTCCGTGTGGTTGATTTTATGCGCCACCTTGAAGTCGATCCTAGAGCCGTACACGTGATGGAACACTGCTACGGCGGCTATACAACTAATCTTTCAATGGATGACTTCTTGCGGGAAGAGAATTTTTTTGCTCACACTCTGTTTGGTGAACCACTACCACCAGAACACGGGGGGCCAATGCGGTTAGTGGTGCCTCATCTATATGCCTGGAAAAGTGCCAAGTGGATCAACGGTCTGGAGTTTCTAGACCACATGGAGCTTGGTTTTTGGGAACGGAATGGGTATCACCACCGGGGCGAACCCTGGGCAGAAGAGCGCTACAGCGTCATGTAGAAGTCAGTAAATGCAAGATGGGTAAAGCAGCGCGTGCTATCAGGAGAAACAGGGAAAGGCACGAGCGATTTTTTACATACTCTGTGCTCGTTTTATAAGCTATCTGGAAGATTTTGATTACTTCTGATCTCCCATGAAAGCTTATGTCAACTGCCAGGTAGCTGAGTCGGCAATCTGATGATAAATGTACTGCCATGTCCGACTTCTGATTTCACTTCGATTGCCCCATTGTGCGCTTCTACAATTCGACGAGAAAGATGGAGCCCCAATCCACTACCTCCCCGGCGGTGGCTCCCCTGAACAAAGCTTTCAAACAGCATTGGTTGATCCTCTGCCGGAATCCCTGGTCCAGAGTCTTCCACTTCCAGGATGACCCTATCTGAAGATGCGGGATCGGACATCAGCCGGACTTTGACATAGCCGGAGTCGGTGAACTTAATCCCATTGCCGATTAAGTTAGTAATCACCCGCCGCAATTCCAGGCGATCGCCCATCACCGTGTTGATGGGTTTTTCATCTCGCTGTTCAGTCTCCTCAAAGGTAAGTGTCAATCCCTTTTCGGCGGCCAGAGGTGTGAGCTCTCCCACCACCTCCTGAATTAACTCGGACAGGTTGACTGGCGAAAAAGTTAGCCGCTTGCGCCCTGCTTCGTAGCGATAAACCTCCAACAGGGTATTGACCATAGTGAGCAAGTTTTGATTACTGCGCAGCATGGTGCCAATGGCTTCCTGTATCGCCGGGTTCAGCTCTCCAAGCGCCCCCTGTTGCATCAAATTCAACATCCGGTCAGCCGCTACCAGGGGAGTCCGAAGATCATGGGTCAAACGGGAGACAAAATCTTCCCGCTGGCGGGCAATCTGATCTCGCTCATCCACACTGTGCTTGAGTCGCAGGAGCGATCGCACCCTTGCCACTAATTCATCAAACTCGACGGGTTTGCGAATAAATTCATCTGCACCCGTATCCAGCCCCCTTACCACACTCGGTTGATCATAGGCCGTGATCAGTAAAATCGGCAGGAAAGGCAGGTTAGGATTTTGGCGAATCCGACGGGTGACCTCAAACCCATCCATTTCCGGCATCATGACATCCAGCAACAGCAGATCCGGGGGCGATTTTTCAATATATGCCAGGGCTTCCCGCCCGCTATTCGCAACATCAATGTAATAGCCCTCTTCCTGCAATAGGGTCTGAATCAAAAAACAATTATCTGGCAAATCATCAACGACTAAGATGCGATCAGGTCTAGCCTGCTGTAACAGAGAAGACTGAGTCATGTTAGTAACATGGAGATCTAAAGATGGGTTCATTTGAATCCAGCTATATACAAAACGATTTAGCTATTAAATATAAAAATATTTACAGAACTATAGACTCCTAGACTTCTTTCTTTCGGGGGATCTTGTTTGTGAGAATTGCTGAAATCCCTTTCCAGCTTCAAATTCTTACCTTTTTACAGGAAGATGACCGGATTGATACTTCGAGTTATCCATGTCGCCAGTGTTACCAGTCTAAGAAGGTTTTGGAAAAAATATGGCCTGTGGTCAGGAATGTGCCCCGGTTCCCGCTTCATGATTTGCCAAAGTGATTGCTGGGGAATGTCGCTACAATATTTTAGGGACGATATTTCAGGGAATGTTTGAGAGGATGCCTGCGAATACGGATGAACACCCGGATAGGCAAATGATTTGGAAATGGAGTTGAATGAATGCCCTGTTGATTGGCCTACGGAGCAAGCGTTGTCGAAGGGACAGGTTCAACAGCTTTCTCCGGCAGCTCTGGCCTATTTAGGAGATGCCGTCTACGAACTCTACGTCCGTCGTCAAAAACTGTTTCCTCCCAAGCGAATTCAAACCTATCATCAGCACGTGGTTGCCCGGGTTCGGGCAGAAAGCCAGGCGAGTGATTTGCGATCGCTCCTCCCCCATCTCTCCTCTACTGAGCTGGAAATGGTTCGTCGAGGGCGAAATGCGGCTACCGGACGCCCTAAACGAATCGATTTAGAAACCTATCAGCAGGCCACCAGTCTCGAAACCTTAATTGGCTACCTCTACCTCACCGATCCCCAGCGTCTCACGCAACTCCTGTCTCAATTAGAGGCTATTCTGCCGGATACCCATCGCTAATCCCAATGACTCCCAAAAGAACCCACTCCAATTCTCCCCAGCGATCTCGGAAAGGCTCTCCAGTCAAGCCTGCAAGAAAACCGATCCCTGCTCCTAAGCGCTCTGCCCGTGCCGCTCAAACTGCACCCATTTTGAAGAAAAAGGAAGTGCATCAAGAAGCGGTGGCTCCACCGTCAGTGGAAACCTCGGAAGACTCGGATCTGATTTACGGTCGCCATTCTGTCCTTGCGGCTCTGGAAAGCCAGCGCCACCTCAACCGAATCTGGATAACCCCTCGCTTACGGTACGATCCCCGCTTCCATTCTCTCCTTGTTCAGGCAAAAGCCAATGGGGCGGTCATCGATGAAGTCGACTCCCAGCGTCTTGATCGCATCACCCAACGAGCCAATCACCAGGGAGTAGCGGCTCAGGTTGCGCCCTACGAATACCTGGAACTTGCAGAGCTTATTGATCGGGCCAAGGCCGCTTCAGAACAGCCAGTTTTGGTGGTTGCCGATGGCATTACCGATCCCCAAAACCTGGGTTCCATTATTCGAACGGCGGAAGCGCTGGGGGCACAGGGATTGGTAATTCCGCAACGGCGGGCCGCGGGAATTACCTCTACTGTCATTAAGGTTGCCGCAGGTGCACTAGAAACGTTGCCAGTGGCCAGAGTGATTAATCTCAGTCGTGCGCTAGAAGAATTGAAGGAAGCCAATTTCTGGATCTATGGTACGGCAGCCAGTGCGGCTGAACCGCTGCATATGGTTCAGTTTTCAGGTGCGATCGCCCTGGTCATTGGCTCTGAAGGAGAAGGGCTGAGTTTACTGATCCAGCGCTCCTGTGATCACCTGGTATCGATTCCTCTGCACGGTCACACCCCCAGCTTGAATGCCTCCGTTGCAGCGGGAATGGCGCTCTATGAAATCTTTCGTCAACGTTGGTCTAATACCTGGCATCTAGATTCATTAGAAAAGGCAATAACCTTGAAAAAAAGTAGCGGATTATAACAAAATTTGAAGAGGTAACACCGATAATTTAAATGCAACGCTGTTTGCCCCCTAGTGGTTGTCAAATTTAACTTGACAGGTGGCTCAGACTTGATGGCTTATTTTGATTGAATTTTGAGGGTCTTTGACTCATCAAGATTTTCTAGACGGAACACTAGTAAACCTTTTGGTAATCGGCAGGGAACGATGCAAGAACTTTTCACAAGCTTGTTAAACTTGATTGGGTTAGCCTGGTGGGTTGAAGTAAAGACAGAGACCCCTCGCTGCACCTATTACTTCGGCCCCTTTTTAGGAGCAAAGGCGGCTGAAGCTGCTAAAGCAGGATACGTTAGTGATCTAGAGCAGGAGGGTGCTCAGGGAATTGTGGTTTCAGTGAAACGTTGCAAGCCTACTAAGCTGACCGTTTCTGAGGATTTAGGGGAAAAGCCCAGTCAGGGGGGGATTGCTCGCGCCTTTAGCAGCCAGTTTTAGGCATTTCAGTCAATAATTTCATTGACCAGAAGCCATTGGCCTGCTTGATTGTACTTTCCCAGAACGGTAATGGGTTGTTTGGGGCTGAGTCTTTTCATTCTTTCGTTCATCTCAGGATCGAGAGTAACGAGTTGAACTTTGTGTTTCCCAATCAGGCTCGGCTCCTCGACTAGTAGTGTGTAGTTCTGCTCGTCAGGCGTTTCAACACAGCCCGCAATTCGTGTCAGTGATTTTTCAGTAGAACTGCGCACTATTACCTGCACCGATCCTACTGGACAATTCCCATTAGCAGGGTATTCCTCTGGATGCTCCAGATAATACCGCTGCCAGTTCAACCAGTTGGGATGTTCAGGTGGCAGGGTAAGTAGGGGGATAACTGCAGCCGGTGCCGTTGTATCGGTTAACATCGCTTCCTGGAGCGATCGCACCCCCAGTTCCTGTGGTTGGCATTGCTGTTCAACACACAGGGCTGCTGCCATTCCCGCTGCCTGACCGATCCCCAGAACCACAGGTTGTAATCTGGTAGCCCCATTGGCGATGTGGGAAACCGAAATATTTTTTTCACACACCAAAAAGCCTTCCACAGTTTCCGGCACCAGACATCGATAGGGGATCGTAAATGGGGTTCCTGTCCAACGTCCCCCCCAGCGCATTGATTTCGGCTTCAGGTCGATGTCGCCACTGGGGTAATGGTGATCATTGGGATAGTTGCCGATCGCGATCGCATCGCAGATGTTGTCGGCCACTGTACAACCCTGCCCCAGTACTGTCATAGGCAAAGAGGCGACGCAACCTCCGGCGATGGGTAAAATGTCCTGCTCTCTCAGGATTTGCTGTCCTTTTAGCCGACGGCTCTCCCGGTAATAGGGATGCAGGGCATAGGCACCCCCACCAGAACAGTTGGGCAAGAGTGGAAAGATATCCTCCGCCAGTCCGTAGCGGCGATCAATCTGGGTTTGAATAAAGTGGGCAAAACCCTGGGAATGCCAGCGGGCTTCCTGAAGAAATTGCTCGCGGGCAGTTCTGGATTCAATCAAGCGCTGAACACCTTCTCCGTAATCGTTTCCTCGGATGGGCCAGTTGATCATCAATCGGTTTCCTGGCAAGCGACCATAATTGAGAAATGCTTCCACACCATGGCGTTCCCAGGCTCCTGCAAACCGCTCTTCATCATAGTTGGGCGGAGTCGCAATTTCTGGAGCGATCGCCCCTGTTCCGTAGTCCTGCATAATCACAACCCAGGTGGGTACCTGAACCGGGTATCGCTGCATCAATGGCGTGGGAGCCACTGGCGCACTCGGTTCTCCAAATTCTGACTGTAACTCCCAGCCCCAACGATAGGGAATTTCTCCCAGCGACAATAAATCTCCCAGTTCCGTTCCATCTAACGTGATGTGGGCACGGACTGCAAATTCTGTGAAACGAACGCCGGTAATGCGATCGCCCTGCTTTAAAACCTCTAGTGGCACCTGCCCATGGATCCATTTGAGATTGGGCAGAGCTGCCACCCAATCGGCAAAGATTTGAGCACCCACCCGGGGATCGTAGGTGAAAAAGCTGACCCATCCGTGATCAAGTCCCTCTGGCTGGCGTTGTTGCAACTCCCGCAGGAAAGCTCCCCAGATGCCCGTTTGAAAAGCAAGCAGTTCATTGCCGTCCGGTGCCGCTACGCCAGCACTGGTGAGCATTCCCCCCAACCAGGGAAATTCGCTAATCAGGATGGTGTTCGCTCCTCGACGGGCAGCTTGCAATGCCGCCGCCGTGCCACCTGTTCCCCCACCAACCACCAGCACATCTGCCTGAAATTCATGCATGGCCCCCCCCATCATAGTGAACTGCGCCAATATAGCAGGTAGCTGGTGATAGGAAATAGGGAATGAAATAGGGGAAGGGAATTCGTTCTAATTCATTCTGTTATCCAGCAACACCTTTGAACCGAATCCATTTCAAGTCGGTCTAATCATGCACGACTGAATCAATTTGAGTCGTTCACTGATTGACTACGATTTCATGGGATGAACCGATGACTAAGAAACTTTTTCTGCTGCCTGGAGCGATCGCCCTTATCCTCGCCGCAACTCCGGGATTGCCTGTTTTTTCTCAAGCAGTACCACCTGCCCCCGCTACCCGCATGGAAAAATGGGGTGAAAAACTCAACCTGACCGAAGAGCAAAAAACTCAACTCAAACAAATCAGAGCGTCAACCCGTGCCCAAATTGAAGCTGTGTTAACGGAGGAACAGAAGACCCAACTGCAAACTGCTCGCCAGCAGAGACAAAAGCTGGGCAAGAATTTTTCTTCCCTTAACCTTACAGACGAACAAAAATCTAAAATTCGGGCAATTCGGCAAGAAGCCAGAAAGCAAATGAATGCTGTCCTTACCGCGGAGCAACACCAACAACTCCAGCGGCAGCGTGAACAGAAGCGCCAGCAACGCTCTACTCAAACCAGCATTTAATGTTGCTGCCACCAGTTCACTTCCTTACAAAAGAAGAATAAACATTCTATAGCAGTCCTAAATCAGTTGTGAGATGGAGAGGCTTTGTAAAAAGGAGTTTTTACGGAACTCCTTCTCACAATCCAAATAGGATCGCTGTATTTTCTTCAATACCTTAAGAAGGGGCATCGATGATTATGCCCCTTTTTGTTTTGTTCCATGAAATTCAATTAAATAATGGCTGTATGGAAAGGAATGGAAAGGATAAGCATAGCCAAAAGTTCCTCATAGGCAAGAATAGATGAACTACAAAACCATCTCCTGCCGATCAATAACCCATTAACCAGATTTCATACCAAACCCTATGCTTAGAGCTAAAGCTGATAGTAGCTTTGCGGAAGGGTCCACTTTAGTTACAACCGTTCACTGTCAGTTCAGGAGTCATCACTATTAAATCTTTTACTGCTGGGTTAAAGGCGCAACCATAACGTGTCCATCCCCAAACCGCCTATAGCGTTCACAAATCGTTTGTGAACAAGAGGGGTGGAGGCTTGCCTCTAAGCAGAGCTTCCACCCCTGTACCCCGTTCAAATTTCAAGAAGGATCTCTATAGATTTCATTCTGCTAACCATCCTCTGGTATAGCGATCCTACCTGGATTATGAAAAGGGATTCCGCAGGAATCTCTTTTCACGAAGCCCTTTCACTCCATAAATCATTATAGGACTGCTATAGTTCGTTCTAATTAATGAACTCAATTCATTCAATTTTCAATCATCACTTAATGGGGCATGAAAAATAGAGGGTTGTCGTTGTAGTATGATCTGATCAGCTAACAACAAACTTGAGATTGTATCTCCTGCCAACCGTTAGTAAACCTATAACCCACTCCCAACGATTTCGAGTTAAGTTGATGACGAAAAAGAAAAAGATTGAGCCGTTAACTGGCGAGGCTCTGTTGAAGAAGGTTAAGGAACTGGAGCATCTTAGCAAAGAGCAAAAGGCAAGAGAGTGTGGCTACTACACCGTTACCAAAAACGGTGTGGAGCGAGTTAACATGATGAAGTTTCTCAATGCTTTGATTGATGCGGAGGGCATTGAGCTAGATGGCAAGCAAGGCACAAATGGTCGTGGAGGGCGCAGTGCTAGCTATCGGATTAGTGTGCAATCGAATGGCAACCTGCTGATTGGTTCGGCATACACCAAGCAAATGGACCTAAAGCCAGGGGATGAATTTGAGATTTCCCTGGGGCGCAAACATATTCATCTCAAACAACTCGATCGCCTGGAAGACGACGAAGAAGAATAGAGCAATCCTCAACCCTCAAGCAATCTAACCACTATTAAGCTGCTGACTGCTCGGACACTGGGAGGCTAAGTGTTTCAGCCAGTACAACCTTTTCTGTGTAGCTGTTCAATAATTGCTCTGTCATCACCAACCCACAGGTTAAAGAAACCTTCTCCTGCTCTAGCAATCCTAAAATTCGGGTAGGTTCGTCTTTGTCAACCACAGGAAGCTGGCGCAGTCCTCGCGCTGCCATGCGAGAAAGAGCTTCCGAGACAGGTTCATCCTCATAGGCGTAGAGCAAATCTTTGGTGCAGATGTCTCCCAACTTTTGAACCCCAGGTCCAAATTCCTGCCCACTGTAGTTATCACACTTCTCCCACCGAGCAACTGCCCGTCGAATATCCTGAAGTGTGACAATCCCTATCAAACGGTCAAACTCATCGATTACCAAAGCACTGTGAGACTGGGCCCGAACTAACATGGTACCTGCCTGCAACACAGTTATAGAGACTGGCAACGTCAGGAAGTTTTGGTGCATTGCCTGAAATACCAGCAGATGATTTAGAAATTCCAAATTTGGGTCTGGCTGTACGTTCAATCCGGTTGATTGCAGCGTGGTGGCATTACGGGCAATCGGCTTCAGCCGTTCAATCAGCCAGGCGCTTAAACCCACCGCTGCCATCAACGGCAGAATAATTCGGTAGTCACGCGTCAGCTCAAATAACAACAGAATAGCTGTCAACGGAGCACGGGCACTGGCTGCTAAAACCGCTGCCATTCCTACCATGGCATAGGCAGGAGGAGCGGCTATGTTACCAGGGGCGATCGGCAGGACCAGTGGTAACAGTTTGCCGTAGGCAGCTCCGAGGGAGGCTCCCAGGAACATGGCAGGGGCAAATAATCCGCCGACTAATCCACTTCCCAAACTAACGGCAGTCATTGTCAGCTTTACCAGCAGTAAGCTGAGTAATAGCGGTAAGGAGAACTCCGCATCCCGCAGCATTGCCTCTACCGTTTCGTAACCAATACCCAGAATTTGAGGAAATTGGAGCGCAACTACCCCAACACATATACCCCCGATCGCCGGTCGCAGCAATGGAGGCACGCGATTCATCCAGTCGAACCCGGATAGCTCTCCCTGAAAAAAGCGCTGCGCCAGTTGAATCCCCTGGGTGTAAGTCACGGAAATCAGACAGGCAAAAAGCCCCAGCCCTAAATATAGCGGTAATTCCAGCGGGTTGCGAACTTCGTAAACAGGCAGTGTGAATGCGGGTTGCCCTCCCTGCCCGATCTGGGCAATCAAAGCTGAAACCACTGCAGATAACAGCACAACACTCACCGCCGAGGTGGCAAAGGTCGTTCCCAGAACCACTTCCAGGGCAAAGAAAACTCCGGCGATCGGAGCATTAAATCCGGCTGCCAGGCCCGCCGCCGCGCCTGCCCCCAGTAGCAGCCGTTGGCGTTCTTGAGATACCTGGAGTGCTTGCCCCAAAATCGCTCCAATATTGGCTCCAATTTCCACACTGGGACCTTCGGGTCCCAGAGATGCACCAGTCCCCAAAGAAACAGAAGCGGCGATCGCTTTGGCAGATGCCTGACTGGGTGAAACACTTCCCGCCCCCTGAGCAGTAGACAGTAAAGTAGCAATACCGGGGCCAAAGTCTTGCCACTTCCAGCGCATCAGCCCAACCACAAATCCCCCAACCACCGGAATGCAGGCAAGGGTCCAGGGCCCCAGAGGCGCAATCACCCCCATAAAGTCTTCCAACATGAGAGTGTGAATCTTCTCAATTAAGTAGTGAAAGAGCACCACCGCGAATCCTGTTCCGCTGCCGATCGCCACCGCCAGCATCAATACAACAGTCTCTGGCGAAGGCTGTAATCGATTCAATACCTGGGCGACCCAGGAAGAAGGTGGGCTAAACACCGGCTGTTTAGAGGTGAGGGCATTGGGAGAGGGGCTGGCATTCATTGAAGGGCACAGGACAAACTGAGACGAATCTTAAAGTTATGTTGCCTGGTTTTTATTTTGATCCATTGATCTTCGGCCAGACAAGCCACGATCACGCTTTCTCAGCTATTCCAATCCTGAGAAAACCATCAAACTGAGAAAATCATCAAAAATTAAGCGAACAGGCTCTAACAGGCGTCGTTCAATAGAGTCTTGCAATGGGCACAGAGGTTCCCTACGAGGAACTAGCCCTGAATTATGCTTCTGGTCGTTCAGCTCTGGTCGCTTGTCATAATTAATTTTAGGTATGCCTAAAATTAATAAAGCCCAACCTTCAAGGGTTTTGGGGATTTGCAACCCACAAAAACAGCCCTGATAGATCACAAAAAGGCTGAGCGGCGACAACCAGAAATAAAAACTCAGAAAATAATTTTAAGAATAATTCTGATCGCTCGATTTTAATTTTACACTCCAATACTGCTGCTATGCTTGTTTTCAGAACATCAATTGATTAAAAATTTTATTTTAAGAAACCCCGCAATCTGGGAAAAAGAGGATTTGAAAATGTAAGAATTTATCTGGATCCTTGGATTTTTCTCTTATGGGGGTTCTTTAATATTCTGCCGACTAATCAGGTCATCTTGTGGTGCAATCAATTTGCTGCGGTTAGCTAAAGTTGCTGTTGTCGTAAGCTATTGTGATGAACGCTCATACATTTGACCCTCCGTCTCCGACTTGCCCAGTTTGTCACCGTACCGACGCAATTAAACCCCACAAACTCCTACGAGGACTCTTAATCTGCCAGTATTGCAGAGAACGTCTGGTTGTCAGTTGGAGTGGTCACTATGTCCGTGACCCTTTTACCTTTAAGCACTTAATGACCGGGCAATGGCTGCGTCAGCAAAGCCATCCTCTTGCCCGCATTCGACGGGATTTCAAAACTGCAAGCAACCCAATTTTGCTGGTTGTTTTAAGCAGCGTCGTTTTTCTGGGGACGGCGCTGGTTTTGTTGCAGAGTTCTCCTTTCGAGGAGTCTCGCCCAAATCAGTCGCCGTCTTCAATGGTGGAGATTAAGTAGACTGAAAATGAGGGGGTAGCTGGAGACACGAGGCAACGGCGACAGGCTTTTTTTACCAGTCGGATGTTTATAGCAATACTCCTATAGATCAGCCTATAGATCAGGACGGGGGGCAGGGGTGAAACCTGTGACTGGGGGCGCAAACGTCACTCCCTCTATAATTTCAATGTCCTGGCGCACTCGCGTAAAGCTATATAGGCGTTGCTAAATTTGGGTATGAAATAGATTCTGTATGCTTGAAACTTCGTTTCGATTCATACTGCTTTTCAGCAACGCCGCTATATAAAGTGTTCCATTGTCACAAGCGGAGTAAACCAGGCCAACCATTCTTACTGATCAGAAGGTTCAACTGAGTTGTCAGAAAACGGGCGTGCTAAATACTCTGTCTGCCCAGTCACCCAGACAGCGAAATCTGCCAGAGAATCAAAGACATTACAGGTATTGCGATCGCTCCTGCCAGGCCTTCATCTTTCCGGGATTTAATAGCCCGTAGGGATCGACCATTTGCTTAAATTTGAGTTGGGCAACGTCTACTATCTTTCTGCCACCCTCTTCCAAAATGCAGGTGTGGGGATTGAAAATCATGGCTCCCTGTTCTTCGTGGTAATCCATAATTGACTGAAGCCGTTCTGGTGTAGTGTAACGAACAATTTGGAGGGCGGCTGGGATGGCTTCCCCGTTTACCCGCAGGTATTCCAGGTGCATCATTACTTCATCGCCGAAGTGGTTGTACATGTGTTCCACCAGTTTTAAGCTCTTATCCGCCGGAAACAGGGTTTGCAAATAGGTGAGAGTTGGATCAACGCTGCGGGCGTGCAGGGTCGTGTGGTTCCAGGAGTACTCTACCAGGGTGGCTCCTTTGCTGGCTTCCTGAGCACTTTTTTGATAAGTGATAGTGCCGCCGTACTCCTTCACCAGTTCGCTAAAGGGTTCTAAGCAGCATTCGGCAACCAGAATCAGGGCACAATGACTTCCTGCTGGAATATAGTTTTTGAATGCCGCAAAGTAAGCAGGAATGGGGGAAGCCAGAATGCAGACCAATTTTTTGATCATGCCATCGCTATCGCTGAGGGCCTGTCCAAAACGGGCAGCGGGCATAAATTCGGGAAAGGTGACGATTGCCTCGGCCCAGGCATAGGCAGGACCCAGCGGAATTTCCAGTTCGGTCATGATGCCATTGGTGCCCCAGGCATGGGCAACTTTGTAAACATCATCGCCGCGCAATTGAATCACACGCGGCTCATCTTCCATTGTGACCACGCGCAGCGCCAGAAGATTGCCGCGATCGCGCAGTTGCCCGTAAGTGACCGATCCAATACCGCCACTGCCACCGCCAACGAAACCACCAATCGTCGCTTTGCGGTAGGTCGAAGGAGCCATCCGCAGTTCCCAACCGCTTTCCCGCGCCTGTTTATCGAGGGCGGCCAGTTTCACACCCGGTTCAACACAGGCCATTCCGGGCTTGATCCACTTAATTTGCTGCATGTTAGACAGATCCAGAATCAGCCCACCCTGGAGGGGAACGCACTGGCCGTAGTTGCCTGTTCCGGCTCCCCGTACTGTCAAAGGAATTTTATGCTGAACGCAGACCCTGGCAATGTGCAGCACCTCGACTTCTGTCGTCGGGCGAACCACCAGATCCCCTTGCTTGTCCCCCAAGATTCCTTGCAGAATGGGGCTGTAGGTGTAGTAGTCCTTGGAGAGTTTGTACACCTGGGTGGGGTCGGTGATGAGTTCGATCCCCGCCAGTTCGGTAATCAGGACATTGAAGTCAACAGGGTGAGTAGTTGTCAAGGTCATCCAGCAGTCTCCATCAGTAAATCGTCCAGTTCAGCGTAGTCTGGCAATGTAGTATCAATCTCCTTACCCTCGCGCAAGACGATGCGATCGCGCTGTGAGCGGGATAACAATTCACTATAACTGCGGGCGCGAAATAAAACCAGGTCGGCAGGTAGCCCTACCCCAATTCGCCCAACTGTCGGCAAACCCATCAGATCAGCAGGGGTCATTGTAATGCTGCGGCACCAGTTACCGTAAGGTCTGTCCAAATGGCCGATTTTGACTGACAGGGAAAAGACCTCCAGGGCATCGTGATCACCAAAACTGTGGAACGGGTCACGGCAGTTATCGCTGGCGATCGCAACTGGAACTCCAGCCTGGTGAAGCTCGTGCAAAAGCGTAATACCGCGCCAGTGTGGCGTCAATCCCGGCTTTCGATCCTGTAAATAGAGGTTGCACATCGGTAAACTGATTACCCCAATCCCAGCTTTTTTAACCAGAGCAATCGTCCTTTTTGCTTCTTGCGGTTCCTGGATGGCCAAACTGCAACAGTGCCCACAGAGAACTTTTCCCTGATAGTGATGCCGGATAGCGGCTTCCGCAATGTAACGTAGGGTAATGGAACTGGGATCGCCGTTTTCATCGGCATGAAAATCGAGACTGAGCTTGCGTTCCTTGGCCAGAGTGAAGACGCGATCGACCTGGGCTGCAATATCCGAGTTCATGTAGGCAACTCCACCTAAAATCCCTCCTAATTCAGCCATTTGGTCTGCCAGCACCTCACCCTGGGAAGTTAAAAAGTAGTCCAGGGGAACCAGGCAAGCGGGTTGCAAAATCAGCCGCCCCTGCCACTCTTGCTGCAAGACTCGAAACACTTCCAAACTGATCTCTGCCAGCTCAGCAGCAGCATCGAGATGGGTACGAAGGGCTTTGGTTCCGTGAGCATAGCTGCACTTCAGCCCAAATTCCATGCGGCGATAAATATCATCTGAATTCCAATAGGTTTCAGCGTCTTTTTTAACCCTATCAATTGCACTGGTAAAGGTTCCATCAGGATTAGAAGTCCGTTCCCAGATCTGTCCTTTGTCTAAATGGGTGTGAATGTCTACAAAACAGGGAAACACAATTCCATCTCGCAAATTGACGGATGGAGCATTGTAGTGAGTTAGTGTTCCAGCCGTTGCAATACTGGCAATCAACCCATCGACAATTTCAAGATCAACTGAAAGAAAATCGTCAGGAGTTGGCAGTCGAGAATCGGGAGCAACCAGCCAATTCCTGCTTCTGCCTTGGCTGCTACGCACCATCAGGGGAGTGGGAACACGGGCATTGGCCAACCAGTAGTGATTCGACTGAGGAATCATCACAAGAGCCCCATTGTTTTCCAGGACTTATAACTCTACGGGGGTGCGTTAGGACATTGGAAATTAGAGAGTGGGGACGAAGCCCGCAGCCAGGGGTTCCCCCTCTGCACTCCGTCCTAAGTCGTAGTGACTACCGTTGTACCATTTTGCCAAAACCTTGGAGGTTCAAGCACTGAGGGGATCATGAAGTGCAGTTCTAGGTTAAAACCTCCGATGTTTGTATAAACCTTATTCTATAAAGCAATGGGTTCAGGTAAATTTGTTTTTGAAAACAACCCATGTACCCCTTTTTGGGGATTGTTAACTACTTGTGTGATGTGAAAGTTTGCGGTCAGACTGCACAGAACATAAGCCTCTTCGGCTGAAATGCTGGTAAAGCGTTCCAGAAACTCAATCATATGCTGAAGGGCGATTTCAAAAGCTTCGTCTAGGGTTTGACCGAAGCCCATGGTGATGTAGTCGGTGGGAGTTTCAGCGAAAGGAGCCGTCAGTTTTAAATCTTTTCGCAAGATCAGTTGAATCGTACCATTCATAGAGGTTTCGATCGCCGTCACATTGACCTCTCCATCCCCCTGGGCAGCGTGCCCATCCCCAATTGAAAATAGCGCACCAGGCAGAAAAACAGGCAGAAACAAACGGGAGCCTGCCTGTAGTTGGCGGTTATCAATGTTACCGCCATACGTACCTGGGGGAATTGATGAGCGGGCAATTTCATCGGTTGCAACGCCCAGAATGCCAAAAAAGGGATGGAGCGGAAATTTGATACCGCTACCGGGGGGGAATTCGGCAATCCGGTTAGTCAAATCTAGGGGAATAAAGTGCAGAGCTGGTTCAGTAAAGACCTCTGGCAGTGCTCCCCAACTGGAACGAATGGCATTAAAGCCAATAGGCAGCGCAGGCGTGATTTCTTCTAAGCGCACTTCCAACACATCTCCTGGTTCAGCACCCTTGATGTAGATGGGTCCCGTTAGCAGGTGAGGGCCAGGTCCGACCCGGCGATCGCCCGGCAGGTGCTCACAAATTTCTCGAAACGCAGGCGGCACAAATTCCGGTGGCGCTTTCTGATACACATTCATGCCCGAAAAGGTTTCGACATGAATGCGATCGCCCGACTCTACTACCAGAGCAGGTTTCAGCGCTGATGAAAACCCACCCAGATGAACGGTTTTACAGGTGGCTTTGAGCGTGTATTCAGTCATCAGAAACCAGGGGAGGAGAGGAGGGAGGAGCCAGGAGTCAAAAACCAGAAGTCAGAAAGGGAAAAGATTAGATAAATGGAAGGGTATAGAAGTAAGGGAAACAGCAACTGTCCCATCACCCCTCTCTAACAACTAACAACCAACAACGATTAACCTTCACCAACAATTAACCTTCACCAACCTACCCCTTCCCCTTGTAGCCTGTTGCCTCATAATCGTTACTAAATCCCCGATCCATCTAAGAATTCTTCGATCACCCTGTCCTGAATCCGGCAGCTAACGGAGTAGGCAGCCGATGGTTGAGTTGTGGTTGGGCGATCGCCCACAGGCTGAGCATCCGCGCTAGCCGATTTGGCGGTTGCAGGAACAAGTGCAAATGACTGATCGAGGGACTGTTTGGCTTGCAGAATTTGCAACTGCTGCTCAAGACTCTCAATGCGATCAACTAAAGCCCGGATTACCTGAGCTTCAGAGTCGGGGAGGCGCCCATGCTCCAGAGGATCAACCCGTTCACCAGAACGGTACACAATTCGCCCAGGTACACCGACCACTGTACAGTCGGCTGGCACATCCCGTAACACGACAGAACCAGCCCCAATCCGGACATTATCACCGATGTTAATATTGCCAAGAACCTTCGCTCCAGCACCAACCACAACATTATCGCCCAGGGTGGGATGGCGCTTACCGCTTTCCTTACCCGTTCCCCCCAGGGTGACGCCCTGATAAATTAAAACGTAATCTCCAATGATAGTGGTTTCCCCAATCACCACTCCCATCCCATGATCGATGAAAACTCCATGCCCAATTTTTGCTCCTGGGTGAATTTCAATTCCTGTCAAAAAACGAGCAATATGGGAGATCAACCGGGGAATGAAGGGAATGTGCAGAGTATACAGCCAGTGCGAAAATCGATGAAACAGAAGCGCCTGCAAACCAGGGTAGCAAAACAAAACTTCCAGCCAGTTGCGGGCAGCCGGGTCGCGCTCAAAGATAATACGGAAATCTGCAATGAGAGTAGAAAGCACGAGGATTCCCTAGAAGAGTACATCTCTATCTATCTTAACGTCTGGATGTAATCCCAGATTGGAAAGAGGCTTGGAAGGGGAAAGGATTGGAGGTGATGGAGTGGATGAGTAGATAATAAAGATCACTCCATCACCCTATCACTTATCTAACCCTCCACCCCCTCTAATCCGTCTTGGCATTGTTAAATTTGGGTATGAAACAGGTGACGTATGCTCGAAACTTCGCTTCAATTCATACTGCTTTTCAGCAACGCCCCCTTCTCTCCCCCCCAACAACTAACCCTCGTGCCTTCTACAATTGCCTCACAGTCAATGTATAGTTCCGTTTGACTCCAGGAGTACTGGTGCCAACCCACACTTTGTAACTGCCTGCACTCCATTCAGTGTCTGTAATACTGGCATCCTTCTTGGAACCAGTGTCATCGCCGCAGCGGATAACTCCATCAGGACCCTGGACAACGAGTGTGGTATCAGAGCCGCCGCTGTTGACCCGGAGGGATAATTTGGGGAAGAATTGTTGTAAGACCAGAATGTGGTCAGGGAGTGGGATCGCCAAATCCAAGGCAACTGTTATTGTGGCGATCGCTATTGCTCACAATGGCTGGTAAGGAGGTAGACCCGCCTGTTGTACCGCTCACTACCCCTACGGCTTTTTCTGGGCTTAAGGTTAACGTCCCGAAGTTAGCGGATTGCGCTAAAGCAGGCGCAGCAACCAGAACCACCAGTCCAGTCAGCGAACTAAATCTTAATTGAATTTTCTTTATAGCCAGACCTATTTTTATCATCCAATCCATTACGGTTCTCCTACATTTCAAGCGATCCACCCTGTGCAGCCATTCTCAACTTTCTGTCATTATCGAGATTGAAACAAGGGTGCCATACCAAACTCAACTACCCTCTAAGGATCTTCCCCTTAAGGATCTTCAACCCATCCCCAGGTTCCTGCTCCGGATAATGGATCCTCAACTTGACTTGGAAAATCGGGAGTGGGATGTAGTGGTCTGTCAAGACTGCTTACCAAACTTTCAAGAGCGCCCATCAGCCTTCCTTGAGCCACTGAAATCTGAATCTTGTGGGGCTATAGTTGCATTGACTGGCACCAAACCATCAGGGTTCCTGAACAAAGGGAAGAAGCTATGCCACTTACAATCCTGGTTATTTTAATGGTCACCAGCCTCCTGGTTGCCAAACTTCTGTTACAACCTCTGGCCTGGTTTGGCTCTGTCAGTTTACCGGGTTGGATAGGATCGGCGATTGCTCTGGTGCTGGTGTCCTGGTGCTTGGGTGAATGAGTTAGTGCTTTAATGCTTCAATAAATTGGTTCGTCAATCGAATTTGGTATAGAAAAACCGTAGGGGGGCACACTTTAGAACAATGCATGGCCAGTCAAACCAGTACCAGTGTTCCCTACGGCTTGCTGACTTCAAATTTTCAGGAACCCATTATGACGTCGCTACTGCCAAATAACGAAGCTAAACGATGGGACACAATAGCTCCGTATGAAACCTTAGAGGCAGTGACTGCGCCCACAGAGGATTGCCAACCCGATCCCGCGCTCAAAACGAAAGAAGAAATATTCCACAACTTGATCCAGAATCTTCAAGTGGGTGTGCTGCTGCAAGGACCAGACAGCAAAATTCTGATGAGCAACCGGGCGGCCCTGGAACTGCTGGGGTTAGAAGAAGACCAGTTGTTGGGCAAAACTTCCTTTGACCCCAACTGGAAAGTGATTCATGAAGATGGTTCCCCTTTTCTCGGCGAAACTCACCCGGTCCCGATAGCGATCGCAACCCGGAAACCTGTCCATGGTGTTGTAATGGGAGTCTATCGCCCCAAATATGGTGATTTGATCTGGCTATTGGTGAATGCCGATCCTCAGTTTACTCCAGAAGGTACTGTTCGGCAGGTTATTTGCACCTTCAGTGATATCACCGAGCGCAAGCGCATTGAAGAAGCCCTTAGCAAAAGTGAGTTTAGGCATCGTGCCCTGCTCAATGCCATTCCTGATTTGATGCTACGGGTGAATCGGGATGGCGAGTATCTGGATGTGAAACCTGCCAGAGATTTCAGTACCCTCCTGGATCCGGCAGAAATGATTGGCAAACGGGAAGAGGATATTCTGCCCACCGAGGTTGCCGTGCGTCGTAAGGAGTGTCTGAAGCGGGCGTTGCAGACTGGGGAGATCCAATTCTTTGAGTATGAAATTCCTCTCGATGATGGCATTCACTACGAGGAAGCCCGAATTATTGCCAGTGGAGAGGATGAGGCGCTGATTATTGTACGAGATGTGACTCAGCGCAAGCAGGCAGAAGAAGAACTGCGAAGTCAGAATCACCGGGCCTATCTACTAACTGCGATCGCCCTCCGCATCCGTCAGTCCCTCAATCTGGATGAAATTCTCACAACTACCGTTGCCGAAGTGCGCCAATTTCTTCAAGCAGACCGGGTGATGATTTATCGCTTCGAGCCCACCTGGGATGGCACCGTGGTTGTAGAGTCTGTTGCATCCAACTGGACTCCTGCCCTGGGAACCACCATTCAGGACACCTGCTTTAAAGAAGGACGCTGGCAGAAATATTACCGTGGCAAAATTCAAACCATTGATGATATCGACCAGGAAACACTCACATCCTGTCATCGAGAGCTACTGGCTCAGTTCCAGGTGAGAGCCAGTATTGTAGTGCCGATTATTCAGGGGCGGGGGAGCCGCCGGTAAACCTCAACTCTGGGGCTTGCTCATTGCTCACCAATGCTCCGGCCCCAGACAGTGGCGCTCCTTTGAAATTGACTTTTTGACCCAACTGGCGGATCAGGTCGGAATTGCGATCGCCCAGGCTCATCTGTTAGAGCGAGAAACCCGGCAACGGGAACAGCTCGCCCAGCACAATATTGCTTTAGAAGAAGCTCGCAGCGAAGCCGAACGCGCCTCTCAGATGAAAAGCATCTTCCTGGCAACCATGAGTCACGAAATCCGTACCCCAATGAACGCCGTCCTAGGGATGACCAGCTTACTCATGGATACTGACCTCAACCCCGAACAACGAGACTTTGTTGAAACAATTCAGGCCAGCGGAGAAACCCTTTTAACCCTGATTAACCAGATTCTTGACTTCTCTAAGCTAGAAGCAGGCGAGATGGATCTGGAAGTTCTCGACTTTAACCTCAATACCTGCATTGAAGAAGTTGCCGATCTGCTGGCACCCGCCGCCCACGCCAAAGGGCTGGAACTGGCAACGCTGGTCTATAAAAACCTGCCCCTTCAGTTGAAGGGAGACATGAGTCGTCTACGGCAGATCTTGACTAACCTGGTCAGCAACGCTATTAAATTTACAAGTGTTGGAGAAGTGGTGATCCAGGCAGCACTCAAATCAGAGACTCCCACCAGCGCTACCATTCTCTTCTCCGTTACAGATACCGGGATTGGCATTGCCCCAGAAGCTAAGGAAAAACTATTCAAACCCTTCTCCCAGGTAGATGCTTCCACCACCCGACGCTACGGTGGAACAGGATTAGGATTGGTCATTTCTAAACAACTTATCGAACTGATGGGAGGCGACATTGGGGTTGAAAGCGTTGAGGGACAGGGTTCGCGCTTCTGGTTTTCTCTAACTTTCGAGAAGCAAGCACCTGAAAAAAGCTCTGATTCAGCCTTTGCCGCTATAGCGGATAACCTGAATCAGTTGAAACTGCTGGTAGTAGATGACAACGCAACCAACCGCAAAATTCTACGCTATCAGGTGTCTTCCTGGGGCATGCAGGTCGATGAGGCCGATAGTGCCATAACCGCGCTCAATATGCTGCGACAGCATGCAATCACGGGAGATCCCTACGACCTGGTTATTCTAGATATGCAAATGCCAAATGTCGATGGCGAAATGTTGGGGATGCAAATCAAAACAGACCCTATCATTTCGGATACCCAACTGATTATGATGACATCTCTCAACAATCGGGGAAGTGCTGGGCGCGTAATGCAGTTAGGATTTTCTGCTTACCTGGTTAAACCAGTTAAGCAGTCTCGTCTATTGGACTGCATCATGGAAACTCTGGCAAAATCTAAGCCCGATCTGCAACAGCCAACTCAAAGCCCGCGCAAACTCTTTCAAAGTAGCCACAATGAACTGCGTACAGTGTCACGAATGAAAAAAGGGGGTCAAGGGAATCAAGGGTTCTATTTTCAAGTCAGTCCACTCACAGGTGGTTCCACTGGTTTACTGGAACCTTCCCCTATTCCTGTAAAACTAAAAATTTTACTGGTTGAAGATAATGTGGTGAACCAGAAAGTCACCTTGAAACAGCTAGAAAATATAGGGTATACCGCAGACGTTGCTGCCAATGGGCAAGAGGCACTGCAAATGATGGCGCAGATCTCCTACGACCTGGTGT
The DNA here is from genome assembly GCF_049200465.1 of Leptothermofonsia sp. ETS-13. Lineage (NCBI taxonomy): Bacteria > Bacillati > Cyanobacteriota > Cyanophyceae > Leptolyngbyales > Leptolyngbyaceae > Leptothermofonsia > Leptothermofonsia sp. ETS-13. The sequence continues at coordinate 5,318,858 of NZ_CP120836.1, read as the reverse complement.
TAATGGATTGCCAGATGCCTGTTTTAGATGGTTACAGCGCAACTCGTGAAATTCGGCGTTTGGAAGGAGATTTTCGCCGTACTATAATCATTGCCTTAACCGCAAATGCCATGAAAGAGGATCGGCAGCGGTGTCTGGATGCTGGAATGGATGATTATCTGAGCAAGCCCATTCTGAAAGAAAAGCTAGCGGCTAAGTTAGCCAAATGGGGAGAGGCAATCCGGTTGGCACACCTAAAATCTTCTAACCCCCAAAACGATATGCAGTCTAATCCACAAGATTTCCACACTTTACCCCTGATTGATTTAGAGATTGATTGGAACCACCTGCATCAAATTTCAGATGGCTGCCGTGATTTTGAACTGGAGTTGTTGCAGGTGTTTGCGGAAGATACCGAAATACATATAGCAGGCGTTGAGGCAGCGATCGCCACTCACAACTTTGACATGATTGAACAAATAGCCCATCACATTAAAGGTGCCAGCGCCAATGTTGGGCTGACCAAGATGGCAACAACTGCTGAACAACTAGAACAGCAGGCTAGCCAGCAGCATTTAGAAGGTGCCTCAAATCTACTCAGCCAACTACATCAAGCCCTTAGTCAGCTCCAAACATTTCTGCAAACCTGAATTCCAGACGTAAGGAATCAGGTTTCAAGAGGGGCCAGGAATGAAGAAGGAAGAGATAAAGAAAAAAAGAAGAAGAAAGCCGGGAGCCAGAATCAGTGAGGGGCGAGGGGGATGTGTCAGGAGCTAGAAATAGGGAATGGGAAGTGGAAAGGGGCAGTTAGGAGAGTGGGTGGTGCTGAAAAGCAGTGTAAATCGAAACGCAATTTCGAGCATACAGCACCTATTTCATATCCAAATTCAGCAACGTCGGAAGGTGGAGTAAAAGGATGGGCGAGTAGATGGGTATAGGGGTAATGGAGTAGAAAGGTGGATGAGTTTTGAGTTTTCATCTGGATATGTAAATAGGGCTTGCTGAACAAGTCGGAACCGAAAAAGTTGGAGTGAGGTAGACGGCCTTCTGCTGATCCTGGAGTGCTCGCCCATTGCCATTGATGAAAGTGCTGCCTGGTTCGAGAGAGTGCAAAGGCATGCTTAAACCAGAATCCAACCGCCCAAAAGACAAAAAAGGAGCAGTTGGAGCAGCCGCTCCCAATTCATCACCCGGAAGGTGATTGCAATCGTACATTCAGCGGTTGGAGCCAGCTTCGCCATGACCCGACCGAGGCTAAGGCGACGCTTGCCGCCCCCAAATTTGTCCTCAATCTGATTGCGTACTGATTGCGCAGCGTCGCATCTGCAAGAACCGGGTCACGATTTTCCGCCTCATTTTGTGCTTTCGGCCTGCCGAGTGGTTTATAGCTCTACGCGGGTGCATTAGGACATTGGAATTAGAGAGGGAGTGGGGGCTTCGCCTCCGCCAGGGGTTCCACCCCTGCACCCCATCCTAACCACAATGACTACCGCTATATCAAGGGTTGATCCTGTTGGACGCCAATCCTCTTAAGCCTTCTAGGCTTCCTCAGCAAGCCCTACTTATTGCTGTTGCCAGGTGCTAACGATTTTGCTTAATTCACTAACATTGAGATAGTCTGCGGCAAAGGCTTTTCGTAGCAGATCAGGAGGGATAAATTCGTCATATTTTTCCAGCTTGGGCGCTTCGTCTTCTGCCAGCAAGCTTTCTGGATTGAGGGGACGATCGCCCAGCGATTTAATTTCGTGATACAGGTTTTCTAACTTGCATTTGCCCAGGTTGACCATCAGAAAATAGGGCGATCGCCCTGTAATCCCCTTAATTTTGAGTGCTTCCCGGCAGTGAAAGCGGAGAAACCGTTCTAACGTACGATAGACGATCGTGCCAGCCCAGGGGAGGATGCAAGCATAATTTTCATCTAAGGGAAACAGGTAACGACTGCTCAGCTTTTCTTTCTTTGCTAACTTGCGAGCTTCTGCCAGACGTTTTTGTGCTCCTTCCTGCAAGTAAGGATAAGCGGTTTCCTCCAACAAAACCTGTTGCATCCGTTGCAGAATGCGGGTATGAATTTCGCCGCTGCTGCCATGCCAGGAAACGGAGGCTTCTCCTACGGCTGGAGTGACCAAAACAGTTTTGCTGTGGTTGTTGACTTCTGTCACCTGCCAGGTGCGGCCTGCAAGGGAAATTTTGTCCCCTACAGCGGGGGGTTGCACAATGCTGCCAATCTCCATCGCCTCATGCCACACAGCGTAATCTTCGGTGTCCGGGAAGATGGCGTAAAACTTGAAGTTGCGCACGATCTTCTCGGCTGTCAACCCGACAATCAGTCCGTTTTCTTTCGTCCTTTGAATATGGTCAATTTCAATCAAATAGCGCAACAGCAGGCGAAAATCATCCTGAGAAAGGTGACGAAAGGGCGGCAGAGTCAGCACGTTTTGAGCCAGTGAGGCTGGAGACAATTCGCCCAGAGCCAGCAAAGTGCTCATGGTTTGTTGATAAAGCAGGCTGAGGGGGTAGCGGGCTGGGGCGATCGGTTCAATCCACTTCTCTTCCAGGTAAAGCTGAATGATGGCAATACACTGTAATAGTTGCCAGGGAATTTTTTCCTGCAAGGGGGTGTTACTGTAAGCGTTGCGATCGATTTTGTCTTCCACACAAACAAAACGCATATCGGCTGGACTGCCGCGCCTGCCCGATCGCCCTAGTCGTTGCAAAAAACTTGCGACCGAATTGGGTGCTTCCAACTGAATCACCCGGTCTAGCTTCCCTAGGTCAATTCCCATTTCAAAGGTGACGGTTGCAGCGGTGACGGTCGGACCACTCGTATCGCGCATAGCCGTTTCCGCCGCCTCTCGCAACTGGGCTGAAATACTGCCGTGGTGAACGTGATAGACATCAGGAACTCCGTTTGCTGCGGCCATCTCGCGCAGGGAAGCAATGACGGACTCTGTCTCCGTCCGCCCGTTGGCAAAGATCAGGCATTTACGTGATTGGCTCTGGTCAAACAGATAGTGGAGATGGGGTTTGAACCGTTTTTCACCCTTTGCCCGCACCACCAGCCCAGGGTCAAAAAAGTGTGCAACGCTGAGTCGGATAGTACGCTTTTCTCCTGGCAGTTGCGGCGTTACCACTTCTCGCCGGGTGCCCGCCCGGAGCCATGCTTCTGCCTGAGAATAGTCTCCCAGGGTGGCGGAAAGACCAATCCGACGCGGCTGATTTTGGGTCAATCGGGATAGGCGGGCCAGTTGACAAAGAATCTGGCTACCCCGCTCTGAACCAATGAATGCATGAATTTCATCAATAATGACAAAACGTAAATCTCCAAATAATCCGGTGAGTTCTGGGTTCTTATTGACCAGCAGACTTTCCAGAGATTCGGGTGTGATTTGTAAAATACCCCTGGGATCTTTGAGTAGATTCTTCTTACGGCTTTGCACCACATCCCCGTGCCAGGCCCAAACAGGAATATCGGCGTATTTGAGCAAATCGGTGAGGCGATCGAACTGATCATTAATCAGGGCTTTAATCGGTCCGATATACATTACACCGACTGTTTTGGGTGGATCTTCATAAAGCCGCGTCAGAACTGGTAGAAAGGCGGCTTCTGTCTTTCCCGATGCGGTTCCTGCAGCAATCAACAAATGGGCATCGCTGTCAAACACCACTCGACAGGCTTCTATCTGAATCGGACGCAGTTCTGTCCATCCCTGAGCGTAGATGTATTCTTTGATAAAGGGAGCGAGTCGATTGTAAGGAGATGTCATGGGGGAGAGGGGCGGACTAATTGCCATTTTCCCGATCTCTACGCAATTCTTCCAGTGTTCGATCAATTCGATCCAGGGCGGCGTTGGTTGTGCGTCGGAACTCTTGCCTGGCTTCCCGCTCTTCAACCAGAATTTGGGTCAGAATGGCCTGTCCCTCTCGCAAGTTAGAAACCAAGCCTTGTAAATCTGAGATCGCCTGACTGTTGGCTGCAATTGTCTCTGTGTTCGTTCTTGCCAGGACTGTTGTTTCTCTGAACGTTGATGCCAATTGATCCAGCATCTCATCTGTCCATCGTTCCACTGCCATCTGCCGCCCTTCTTTACACTGTAAATTCAGCATACTCGCTATCTTCATCTGCCTGAGTATCGGTCACCTTCGTCGTTTGGAAGTTGTTGCCCTGCATGAGTTGGCTCAGGGTTATCTTGGGGTTCTGCTGCAAAATACTCAGCACGCTCATAAAGTCGCGCACAATTTCGCCAGGAGTGAGTAAGGCTTCCGCTCCTAGACGGTTGGCGATCGCCTGCAAAAATTCCTGCAACTCTTCTTTCGTCAAAGATTTCTTGAGATTGTAGTGGGTGGTATGCACTTCCACCAACCGCTCCAGCAACGTCAAAATTTCCTCACGGGTCAAGGGTTCCAGTCGAATTACCGGGCCAACCGCGTCCTGAATCCCTGCCTGGCTGGCAAACCGACTTTGGCAGGTGCGGCGTTGCCATGCTGGGTCGCTATAAAGCCCCCGACGAGGGTCTTCTAAAAACTGAGGGGTTCCCCCAATCAAAATACCCAGATAGGTGACCCTGCCTTGCATAGCATCATTAAACATTGCCAGCAGCTTGTCGTAGTTGTTCTGGCGTGAAACAGAAGTGCTGATCTTGTAAAGGTGAATCACCTCATCCAGCACAACCAACAAACCCTTATAGCCGATATCCCAGACGAAGCGGGCGAATAGCTTGACGTAGTCATACCAGTTCTCGTCGTCAATGATCACCCGCACCCCCAGAGCTGCTTTTGCCTCTGTTTTAGTGGCAAATTCACCCCTCAGCCAGCGCAAAGCCGCTTCTTTCTTAGTGTCATCGTCCGTGCGGTAGCCGTTCCAATAGGCAATGATGACATTGGCAAACTCAAACCCATTCACTAGGTCGGCTACATCCTTCGTCACTTCGCGGATTTTGTCTTCCACCAGATCATCAAAGCCCTCATCAGAGGGTTTCTTCCCCGACTCCTGGGCAACCTGGGTTTGAATTCCAGCGATCCAGCGTTCCAGAATAGTTGCCAACGCGCCCCCATCGGGACGGGCTTTCGTGGAAAGGTTCTTCATCAACTCGCGGTAGGTGGCAACGCTGGCCCCCCCTCCACCAGCCAGTCGCCGCTCTGGGGTGATATCCGCATCGGCAACCACAAACCCTTTCTCCATGGCATGGTTGCGAATCAATTGCAGGGTAAAGCTCTTACCTGCTCCATAACGGCCAATCACAAATCGAAAGGCGGCCCCCCCCCCTGCAATGTTGTCCAGGTCTTGCAAAAGAGTCCGGATTTCTTGCTCTCGTCCAACAGCGATATGATCCAATCCCACCCTGGGTACAACGCCAGCACTGAGGGCATTGATAAGAGCCGTCGAAACTCGCTTCGGAAGTTTGGAGGAGGTTGCCATTGTGGTTACTCGGTTCTAATGGTTGTGCTCAGGTAGCCACCGACCAGGAATGAACTTGGGGTGGGCTGGATAAGCTTATCAACTCCAAATCCTATTCCTTGCTTAACTACCTGGGTCATTTGTACCAGGGCAATCGTCTATTCCATATTAAGGAGTCGTATCAACTACGTACAGTAGGAAAGCGAAAATGCCAGCCTTCAGGATACTGCGACATCAGTCAGGACGGATATGCCTACCTGAAGAAATGACGAGAGGGATTGCCCCTTGCCTGTCCCAGAGTTTTCATTACGCAATTTCCGCCAATTGTCTGTTTGAGTCGGCTATCTAGCGGAATCTACACAGTAATTTCATCTATGCAATGAATTGTTCTTCACACGAAAATTGTTAGTATTCAGTCAGGATATAGATAAACAAGCTCTTTAAACGTCTGGGTATCAAATTAAGTTTCAGCTTTTTAAGTTTCAGCTTTGGTCGTGGGTTCCCAACGCTTACTTGCCGTCCTGTTGATCGCCCCACCTGAATATTGGGGTTAAGCGCGTAGGAGTTTTCAGAAACGCCAGCCGTCTATAGTCGTTAGATTAAGTCTATAGTCGTTAGATTAAAGTGTTGACCGTTTTCCCATCCGGTTACTACAGCGGATGCTTCTTTATAGTTATGGTTATGCACCATTCCTATTTGTCTGAACGAAAGTACCTGGAGACTGCTTCTGCCGATGGAATGACCTGTGCAATTACCCCCGCCGCAGAAGTAACTAGTAGCCTACTGCTGAAGACCCAATTGGAGTATGAACAGTTTATCAATCGTTTGGGGCAGCGGTTGAGTGGACTGGTGACTGAGTATTTGAAGGAAACGACTACCCTTCAGGATGGGGAGATGCCAGCGATTGATTCCGAAATTCTTCAAGTGGTCACTCAAGAACTGAGCCAGATTCTGGTGACCGAAACCATTGCCGTTCTTCAAAGGAGGGAGGGCGATCGCCACCAGGAGGAAGCCAGTTCGTTCTCAAAAGAGCTGACCCACTCTACCCAGGCAGATTCGTCAGTTTGCAATGAATCTCCTCCCACAAACGGCCCCTCCGACGAGGCATTTACCATCCAGCATCTCGTCCTCAGAACCCCGCTCAAAAGCAAGCGAAAATGCTCCTGGACTCTTGCTACAGGCAAATCTCTGCGGTTTGCTGTGGGAGAAACGTTGAACTGGAAAGAACTGCAAGACCTGAAGCTGAAAGCACCCATGAGTGTCTGGCAAATTGGTGATGCTCAAACGGTTTGGGGGTGGTTATTAATTCACCCAGGAGATGCACCATCGGAAGCAGACGGGCAAAGCCCGGAAGATCGCCTCAAAACTTATCTGATTGAACAGAGCATTCATCAATGCGTGATGGCTTTGCAGCAAGTGAAACTGATTCAAGTGCATTATCAACAGCGGCAGAAGTTGCTTGCTCGAAATCAGGAATTGGTGCAAACCAATCGGCTTAAAAGTGAGTTTCTGGCAAACACTAGCCATGAAATTCGGACTCCCCTCAGTTCGATTCTGGGTTTTACCCATCTCCTCCAGGCACAGGGCTTTAGCCCAACGAATCTGCGACATCAGGAGTATCTCAACATCATTCTCACCAGTGGGCAGCATTTACTCTCACTACTTAACGACATTCTGGACTTATCCAAAATTGAAGCAAACCAGCTTGACCTCCAGTGGGAAACAGTGGAGGTGCGTAGCCTCTGCCAGATGGCAATGACGTTGGTAAAGGAGAAGGTCGCTGACAGGGGTCTGGAAATGCGTTTGAAGATTGCGCCTGAGGTGACGAGTCTTACTGCCGATGGGCTGCGGTTGAAGCAAATGCTGTTTAATTTGCTGTCGAATGCCATTAAATTTACGCTTCGGGGCAGCATTGGGATTGAAGTTAGCTCAGCCAATGGTTTTCTTCGTTTCACCGTTTGGGATACTGGAACGGGAATCTCTCAGGAGCAGCAGCGCCTTTTGTTTCGCCCTTACTCCCAGCTTGCGAATGCAGCGACTGGACGGGGGGAAGGAACGGGGTTGGGATTGGCCCTGACTCAAAAACTTGCTGAGCTTCATGGAGGCTGGGTTGAGGTTTGGTCTAAGATTGATCACGGCTCGCGCTTTACAATTGTTCTTCCTCTTACTCCCCCCTCTCTTCCCCGAAAACCTGTAGACCTATCTGGCGTTCTAACGTCCTCAGTGGAAGAAGTTCCTTCACCCCAACCCCGATTTACCAGTTGGGCTCCAGTGGCAGCAAGATCGCGAACCAAATTGACTCACCAGGGTAATTCCCCAGACGATTTTCGCTCAACCAACCGCTCCAAGAAAAAGTCCTACCGACCCGCAGTGAATACAGCCAGTGGGGCAAAGTTATCCGATGAAGCGGAACCGCCTGTGGTTTTGATTCCTCGTCCGAATCATCTGATGCTGGTAGAAGATAATGTCCACAATGCGAAGTTGATGCTCACATTTTTAAGTAAGTCGGGTTATGAGGTGACCTGGGTACAGGATGGACGAGAGATGTGGCAGGCACTGGAACGCTCCTTACCCGCATTGATTCTGATGGACATTCATCTGCCCGAAGTGGATGGGCTGACTCTGACTCACCAACTGAAGTGCGACGATCGCTACCAGTCCATCCCTGTCATTGCCCAAACCGCAATGGCGATGAAGGGCGATCGCGACCTCTGCCTAGAAGCCGGAGCCGTTGACTATATTTCCAAACCTATTGATCTGGACGTGTTAGGCCAAATGGTGAAACGGTATATTACCAACAGTTAAAAGCTACCCGTTACTGTAGTGTGGATTGCGGCTGTCACCCGATGATACTCCGGTTCGCTCAATACAGGGGTACCCTCCAGGGCGATCGCATCCACCAAATCAATCCAGGATTTGCAACCACCGTAGGTGGAGTAATAGGGAATCCACTGAGGCGAGTCAAGTTTGTAAACCTTGAGCAACAGAATGTAGAGGGGCTGGTTGGGTTTCCACTTCAGGCGGTCTTGAATAAAGGTCTCATTCCAGATATGGAATGGCATCAGATCCGCAACACGATCGCCATTACTGACTTGAATCGTGTCCGTCACGTCAGCCCATGACCCGATTCGAATTGAGTCCGGATGCCAACCGGAGGTTACGGGTCCCACCCGGCTTGCATATTCAGCTTTCAACAAATGGGGCTGCTGATGTTCGTAAGTCGGGTAAAGCAGGACGCGATCATGAACAACTGAAAACCGCCCACTCGCCTCCCGGATTCCACCCTTGCGCAGCAGCATCACAGTTTCTCCCTTTTCCAGGGCATCAACCGCAACCTGCCATTCCTTCAAAGCGTGAGTGGTTCGCAGAGTTACCTTCTCCCTCAGAAATCGCCTAATTTGTCGAAAGCTTAGCGAAGAACTCGCCGGTTGCCATAATAAAGGGGAACAGAACCCCCGCTAACCCAATCCATCCAGCAAATTGACCAAAGATGGACAGAAGAGATTTGCTTCCACTGGAGGCACGTTCATTGGTGATGGCCATGAAGCGGGAACTTGCTCCCAGCAAGAAGGAACCTCCAATGCCAAACAGAAGGCTGAGAGAAAACCAGGTTCCCATTCGGTCTCCCGGTTGAATGGCTCCAATACCAGGTAGCAGAACGAAACTAACCAGCATCAGCACAACCCACAGAATTAACCCAGTTAAAAAATCTCTCCGCCCCAGTTCGTCAAACGAAGAGAAAGCGTGCATCCGCTGAATGGAACGCCCTGACGATTTCCTCCTGGGTGCAACCAGTTCTGGCCTTGTCTGTCTGTTCACGCCATTAACCCCTGCTGCGACGATTTATTTTCTTAATCTCCCTATAGTAACCTTGAAAACTGGGAAACTATGTACCCTAAATTGCCAGCCCAATTTCTCGCAACCGTTGCTGGAGATAGGCACCTGCCGTAATGTTGGGAAACTTCTGTCCTCCAGTTTTTGCGATACAACCGGGTAATGGGGTCAGGTCTACTTCGGCACGGGGATGAACGAAGAATGGCATTGGAAACCGTCGCTCCCGTCGGTTTGCTGGATTCACAACCCGGTGAGTGGTGCTTTTCAAGCGCTCATTTGTCAGTTGCTGGAGCATGTCGCTACTGTCTACAATGATTTGCCCTGGTAATGACCGGATTGGAAGCCAGGTTCCATCCTGCCGCAATAGTTCTAATCCATCTGCTGTGGCCTCGCACAGGAGCGTGATCAGGTTAATGTCTTCGTGGGGGGCAGAGCGCAGACTGGCGGCATGGACATCAGTTGGAGAATACCTGTGCAACCTGATAAGTAGCCTGCACCAGGTCGGAGTCAACACTGTGATTCACCAGGGCGAAGAACCCAATCTCCTCCAGAGCTTTTCCCAATTGATTGACGAAGCCCTGGCGGCTTTTGCGATCGCCCCCACAAAAATCTTGTAAATCCAGCACGGGAATGGTTTGTTCGATTGTCATCGCTTCACAGGAAAAGGTATCGCTTTGGCTTCTCTCCACAACCCCAGAAGGAAATCATGCAATTATCCATTCCCCCTTAGTTGAGTGATTGCAATTTATCGATGCGAACCTGCTTACAACCTCTAAGGATCATGGATTTAATAACACCGTATTTTTTGAGTGAACTGACCTCTCCCCCTTCCCTTCTCCGAGTCGGAGAAGGGTACCAAAGGTGGGGTGAGGTTTTCGGAGTTATTTAACTCTCATTCCTAAGCAGGTAGCTAAGTAGGTAGCCATCATTAATTGTAAAGGGGGGAGTGGGGGTGCGCCTCCAGGCAGAGGGTTTCACCCCCTCCCCTTCGAAATTATCCTTAATTGAATTGCGCCTAGCGGTTCACCAAAGGAACTTTGCCTGGTTATCCAAACCCGGAAAAACCAATTTAGTGGGTTTTGAAGGGCTGCAAACCCTTCAGAATCTGCCTGGCAGACTACTAGTACAGCAAAACGAAAGTTTTGTTGGGCGTTGGGGTTTCCACCCCTGCTTGGGGACTCGTCGAGAAATAACATCCCACTTTCATCCACCCATCCACCCCGTTCAACTTGAGATTCTATTTGTACGCTGATCCCTTATATACCTCTTTGGAACTTTAAGATTTTTTTAGTGAATCGTTATGAAGGGAACTTTTGCTGGATGGTTATTGATAGCGGGCTTAGCAACTGCAATCACGGGTTGCGGTTTGATTGGAGATCTGAGGGAACGCGGCGACATGGAAGACCAGCCAGAAAACCGCGAGACTAAGTACAGGCAGGAAAAAAAGGATAGGGAAGATAAGGACGACGACGAAAAAGAATCCAGAGGTAGGGATTCTAAGGAAGACGACGAGAAAGAAGATAAAGACGACGATGACCAGGAGTGAACATTGATATCCCTTATTTGGTTGATTCTGCTCTATGCACTGCTGGTTTTGGCTGGCGGCATCGTGGGTTACGTCAAAGCTCAGAGCAAAGCATCGCTGATTTCTGGAGTGGGTAGCGGAGTGGCACTAGCGATCGCCTGGTACATTGCTCTGCAGAACCTGACGTTCGGACTTTTCCTGGCAGCCCTAATTGCGCTGGGGCTGCTGATTACCTTCATTGACCGATTTCGTAAAACCGGTAAGTTCATGCCCGCAGGTTTGATGGCAATCCTCAGTCTACTTGCCAGTATTGCTTTCCTTGCAGGATGGTTTCTGGCAAGAGGAGCAAATGCTTAGGAACTTCTCGTGGTAAGGCAGTGTGGGGAGGCAGGAGGCAGGCAATCGGGGCTGGGGGCCAGAAGCCAGGAATCAGGTATTGGGGACAACTCAAAACTCCTCACCCCTCTCTAACAACCAACAACTTCCCACTTGCTATCAGCCCGTCTGGTTAACGGAAGCAAATTGAAGGACTCGATTTAGCTTTCCACTGCTGAATCCTTCTAAATCGAGGGTGACGTAGAGAAAGCCGAAGGATTGAAAAGCGCTGACAAGTGTTGGCAAATCGGTGGTCAGCACAAATTCTTTGATTTGCTCTGGCGGTAGCTCAATGCGGGCGGTATCGCCTTCTGAGCGAACTCGATAGGTCCTCAAACCCATTCGGCGCAAATAGGCTTCGGCTCTTCCCACCCGCTGCAGCTTGGCAACAGTAATTTCTTCGCCATAGGGAAAGCGCGAACTGAGGCAGGGTTGGGCCGGTTTGTCCCAGCAGGAAAGCCCCAGGTGGCGGGCAATTTCCCGTACTTCAGCTTTGCTAATCCCTACTTCTGCCAGAGGCGATCGCGCACCCCGTTCCTTCGCTGCCTGAATGCCGGGTCGGTAATCCTTCAAATCATCGGCATTGATACCATCGACCACGTAGGGATAGCCCCGCTCTAATGCCAGAGGCCTTAGCCTATCGTGCAACTCACTCTTGCAGAAGTAGCAGCGATTGACTGGATTCGCCGCATAGTTCGGGTTTTCCAATTCATGGGTTTCAACTAGTTCATGGGCGATACCCATTTCCGCTGCCTGAATGCAGGCTTCCTCCAGATCTTCTGGCAATAGGGAAGGAGAAACAGCGGTAATGGCTAAGGCGCGATCGCCCAGCACATCGAAGGCAACCTTCGCCACCAGCGTACTATCAATGCCACCCGAATAGGCAATCAACGCCCGTTCCATCTCAATAAACAGGGCTTTCAATCGTTTAAGCTTCTCTTGCCACATCGCTTCTATCATTTCCAGTAGCCATGAACCTGGAGATAAACCAGACCACCTGTCCAATTTAGCGTTTTTGGGGAGTTTCAGTTAGGAGGGAGTAGAGGGGGGATGGGGGATGGAGTGGGAGAGTGGAGGGTGGATGAGTTTTGAGTTCTGAATGGGTTTGTCAATTTTTTTATGGCAATCCTGGAAAGGGGGTCGAAGGAATCAGGGTTTCGAGGAGTCAGAGCCCCGTTTCTAGAATCCCCTCTTCTGAATTGCTCCAACCTGAGCCCTGGCCCCCAGTCCCCAATGCCTGACCCCTAACTCCTGCCTCCTGGCTTCTTTCTTCTTTCCCCTCTCTAAACAACAACAACCAACAACCAATCAACTGAACCTCTCCTCTCTCCTCCTTGGCGTTGCTGAATTTGGGTATGAAATAGGTGCTGCATGCTCGAAACTTCGTTGCGATTCATACTGCTTTTCAGCAACACCCTCCTCCTTTGGCTCCTGCATTCATAGCTAAAATCAGAATTTTTCTGTATTTTTCGTTCAAACTCTATATCTAGTGACATTATTGATGAGGTTTGGGATATTATCCCCAGATAATGAGTTCATATCCGGGTGTACTTGACAAGTGATGACGAAGCGTTCAACACAGAGCCATGCAAAGCCAAAAATTTGAATCAACATCCCAGTCTGCACCTTTCTTAGCCTACCTGGGCCAAATGTCTGGCAGGGGGGTAGTTATGGCTGGATTCGGTGGAACGGTGATGGCTGGCCTGGTTTTGGGGGCGATCGCTTTTGCTCAAGCGGCTTCCCTGACTCAGTGGAGGTATGACCCAACGGCCAACCAGCTAGAACTCACGGTCAAGGACGGTACCACACCCCGCTACTTCCTGATGGCGCAACCCGCCCGCATTGTGGTTGATCTGCCCGATACTTCTGTTGGCGAAGTCATGACACAGGAAACCTATTCCGGCGCGGTTCGCAGCATTCGAGTCTCTCAGTTCAAACCGGGTTTGGCGCGGATTGTCATTGAACTTTCACCGGATGTATCTCTCGCTCCTGGACAGGTAAAGCTTGAAAAAGTGTCGGGAAATTCCCGCTGGATTTTGCAACCGTTGATTGCTGGAGCTACTTCTAAACCTCCACTGGCTCGTAATAGTCCGGTTCCTCCCGCCAAAAACACCTCCGCCGTCACATCTCCAAAACCCAGCCCATCGACTTATTCTGCAAAACCCACCCCTTCTCCTGTCTCCCCAACCACAGCCCACAGCCCACACCCAACTTCAACCTCAGCCACCCCATCTCCGGCGGCATCCACCGTTGTTCCAGCCATTCCGCTCACGAACTCAACCTCGACTGTCCTGTTTCCACCACCCTCGGTGAACACTAACAATGCAGCGATTCGTCGTCCATCTTCAGTTGTGAAAACTTCGGGAAGTCAGACCCACCCACAAGCCAGCCAGAAACCATCCCCCGATTCTAAACCTTCTGCGAATCATCAGGCTCCTACCAATGAGAGCGAAGATGGTTTTACAGCCAATGCCGCAGGGATAGCGATCGCCGTTCCTCCTCCCAATTCCACCCCCTCTCCTCTCACCGCTAACTCTGCTGCCCCGCCAGCCACAAACGCTTCTGCACCGCTGGATATTTCCACAACATTGGATATTCCCACAACAATTGTCTCGGTGCCGCCAGATACTGCTCCCACCATCACTGTTCCTCCTCTGCCTCCTCTAGAGACTGCTCCTGCTGAACAAACCCCATTTCCGCCTTCCGCTGCACCTCAAATTCTGCCCCAGCCAGCTCAGAGCGCACCTTCCATTCCACTGGATGCACCATCTTTTACGCCAGATGTTCCTTCTCGACCAGCGATCGTGGCACCTTCTGCGGCGAATGATTTACCGTCTTCGGTCGTCCCCTTAACTCCTCCAACAGTGAGTGTTCCTCAACTGTCGCCGAGTTTGCCTCCGACCATTAGCAGTCCTTTACCTACAGGGGCTTACCCTCCAGCATTTAACGTGCCTCCCCTTTCAACCCCTTCATCTGCCGCAATCAATTTTCCTGGTCCACAGCCTGGCATGCCTTCTTCCTCTGTTTTTAGACAAAATCCCGATAACGCGCCCTCTCCAAACTCTTCGGGGATTGCCAATCCGCCCCAAATCATTGAGTTTGGTCAACCGTTACCTACTGGATTGACCAACCCCTGAGGCAGCTATTTGTTGAGGCAGTGTTTGTTGTGAACGGTGAAGTTGTTGAGTAAGGTTGAATTTTGCGGATCTTCGGCCCGTCAAATTTTGGCCATTATAGCTCTACGCGGGTGCATTAGGACATTGGAATTAGAAGAGGGAGTGGGGGCTTCACCCCCAGCCAGGGGTTCCACCTCTGCACCCCGTCCTAACCACAATGACTACCGCTATATCTCATGGCCAGACTCCCGCCTGGCTATGTCAGTTAGAAGTTCCTGCTTCCTGTGTTGGTTCAGAGAAGCCAGATCTTCGATAGCAGGGTTACAAAGCCGGAGCTTCGTAACCGAGAGCTTCGTAACCGGAGCTTCATAACCAGAGTAGACTCTCTCAATGGCGAGATGCACCCGTATTAAAACCTCTCATTTTCTGGCTTGGCAACCGTTCCGGCTCCTGAATCTTTCAGGAATAGGTTTTTCGCGGCATCGTTCTGATAAACACAGTCAATCTGAGGTGAACTTTCGAGGGTGCCGGTGAAGCCAAAGGTGTTCATTCGCTGACGGCAGGACCGCACTTGCTCTGAATTCACCAGTCCCCGCTGCTCTAAAACAGCAAAGTTGTTGTGGCGTAAAACGCATCCAGGACGTGTGGTTGGCTGAGAAACGAAAACGTTGAGCGGGTTTAAGGTAACGAATACGCGGGTATCCATTGCGATCGCACTTGCCCCAAATTGAACACAAAGTTCAGCATTGGGAGCTTGCGCATCCAGCGCACCCTGGGTCACAATCTTGCCAGTTCCGCCCGTCGTGGCAACCGAGCTAAAGCCCATCCCAACACCGATTCCCAGGATAAAAACCCCTGCCAGGATTGCCAGCGATGTCGCAGTTAACAGAGAGGGTTTCGACGATTTCCGTTTGGAGGCGGTGTCCTGAGAATCGTAATGATCAAAGTCTTTGTCGTAGTTATAACTGGAAGACCGGGATTTGCGTTTCATAGTTGCCTGTCTGACGTTTCGGGAAATAGGGGATGTTTGCGATCGCCCAAATGCTAGTTTTCAACTGTTATAGCGGTTTTCATTTGAATGAGGTACGGGAGTGTAAGGTACAGTGGGGTGCAGAGCACCCTCACCATGCCTCGCTCCCTTGAAAAGGGCTATAACACAGGAGGCTAACCTGCTCCTTCTCCCAGTATGCCGCTAAATTTTGAGAGCAGCCTGACAGAGACGGAGCCCTGCTTAAATTACCATCATGCCCAATTCCATCGCAATTCGGCAAAGTGAAGGATGGCTAAAGGACAGCTGTCGCCAGGTTGCTTAGGACATTGGCTTTAAGGGGGTGTGGGGGCGAAGCCTGGTGGCTACAGCTAGAACAGGTCCCAGGTGACCCGTTGCCACCTGGGACTTGCTCAGGAACAAGAATTAAATAACCTGGAAGAGCCTCTGAGAACCGAAGTTATTCAATCCACAACCCTTAGCACCAGTATTCTGAACCAGAAATCAGAATCAGAAATCAGATCTTTTGTTTCTGGGCAATTTGGCGGCGGTGATTGAAATAAGCGATCGCCCCAACCAGCATCAGCCCACCCATCACAGAAGGAGTGGGGACTGGTCTGGCCGGTGCCAATGTGGCAGATGCAAAGACATAAAAATCATTGAAGTCAAAGTCTTCAGGCTCGGTTCGGTAAGCTCCATCCTCAAAGGCGAGGGCAACAATTCCTGCAAACGGATTGGCCGAGGTAAAGTTTCCAGGGTCAGGAAAGGGGACTCCCTCCCCGGCTGAACCCAGTGAGCCAAACAGAACTCGTTGCGTTCCCCCATTCAGAGCGCTGGTCGAAAACATGCTGGGAACACGAGGTCCGTTGACTGGCTCCTCAAGGGCAACACTGAAGAGTTCTAGAGTATAAAGAACCCCCGCCCGGAAGGTGAACTGACTCGAACAGTTCGCGACCGCACCACCAGCACCGCAGGTGGCTAGCCAGTTGGGAGGCGTAGTTTCATTATTCGACCGCCGGGTTTCCTCAAAAAGTGTAGCGACACGAGTGGTAGACGCCCCCTGCTGCTCGGCGACGTATAGGGTTGAACGAAATTGGTTATTAGAAAATGCAAAGCCAAAGTCAACAATAGTGTCCGCATCAAATTGAATGCCAGAAGTGCCAAAAATATTTGCCGCCTGAGCTGGCATAGAAGTCATTCCTTGAAGCGCAGCCGTTGCTGCCGCTGCCGTAAGAAGGCACCGTGCAAGTTTCATGTGTTTTTCTCCTGAAGCGTGATAGCGCATGCAGCCTACAAAACCGCAGGGGTTTCCAGGCCAGAAGGGACTAACAGACCCGAGCCTGTAGCGTCAGACAGGATTCAGCATGAAAGGCTTCTATCTCTAGCTGTCGCCAGGTTGCTTAGGACATGTTTAAGGATGTGGGGGGACTTTGCCCCCAGCCAGGGGTTCCCCCCTGCACCCCGTCCTCAGCCTGGTGGCTATCGCTATAAAATCCCGAAGGCGGGCAAGATAGAACTCCATATTGATCCAGGATTAGTTGTGTCTCACTGCTAAGCGTTCTTACTCCGACTTTCTCTTGCCAGGAGAAAGCTACAGCGGGTCACTTTCTGCAAAGCCGCTTGTTGATGTGGGGCACCCTCTGAGCTCGGCTTATACATCTAACACTCGCTGTAGAAGGAGGCACTGTACCAGATTGGTAACAGTGCGGAGCATCGTTTTCTTAGTTACCTTCCGACTGGTTACACCGTTGATTTTTTGGGGCTCTGAGTGTTTTTTCTGGAAAGAGAAGTCATGACAGGAAAGTCTTGCGAAAGATCTTTAAAACTTTACAAAGATCGGAACTTACGGGTGTTTTTTGATACTGAGTATTCTCACGTTGCATCGGTCAGGCTTCTAACTCTGTGGAATTTTCTGAACTTCTTGCTCAAATTTGGCGGATAGATAGAAATAGCTCAGTGTTTTCCACAGCTTTTTCCACAGCTCTGCTGAGATGGGTACTCTATATCCAGAAGCAGGGATCGAAAAAGCACTGGTTGATCACGTTTCAGAAAAGTTTTCTCTGCCTGTAGGGAAGTTTCATTGAACGTTTATGGGGATGGCGATCGCCATCTACTCCCTACTCTCACTTCCGTTCCATAAAACGGATCTACAGGAAATGGCGATCGCTATCCCCCTTGTTATTCAAGACTACCTCAACCAGAATAGGGGAAACAGTTAAAGTTATGTTGCACCGTGAGCACCTATTCTTCCTTAAATCGCTATCAACCATCGATGCTCCAGACTCTCTGGGGTGACTGTCTCACCGTCTTTTGGGGCGACTGGCTGGATCTGCGAGTCCGCATTACCCAGGTGGTCGCATCGGGATTGGTTTCACCTCTGATTTACATAGTCGGGTTTGGGCTGGGGTTGGGGAGTGCCCTGGATCAGGCGGTGAAACCCTCTGCTGGAGATAGCTATTTACAGTTCATTCTGCCAGGAATGGTGGCGCTATCGTCGATGGTGATCAGCTTTGGCGGAACGACCTTTTCCATCTGTGGCGATCGCCTGTTCACCAAAACCTTTGAAGAACTGATGCTGGTTCCGGTTCATCCCCTGGCGCTGCACCTGGGCAAAATGATGGCAGGGATTGTGCGGGGATTGCTTACCTCTGGATCGGTGATTCTGGTCGCCATCCTGTTTACGGGTCGGATTGGCAGCTTTTTGAATCCGCTGTTTCTGCTGATGCTGGTATTGAACTGTGCTGTTTTTGCTGGCCTAGGTGTGATTGTGGGGCTGAACGTCAAGTCGCTGGAAAGTGTAGGCATTTACAACAACTTTGTGATTGTGCCCATGTCTTTTCTGGGCGCAACATTCTTTGACCCGGCAACCTTGCCACTGCCGCTGAAGGTAATTGTTTACCTGTTGCCCCTCACCTACACGAGCATTGGACTGCGGGCGGCGGCTTACCTGTCTCTGTCCCAGTTTCCCTGGTACTCGATTCCAATTTTGCTGGCGATCGCAGTCCTGCTGTCTGCGATCGGGGCTTACCAGTTTTCTCACCAGCAGGATTAGGGGCTGGCATGGGCTCGAAACAGAAGCCGGATTCCATCCGCACTCTCGCTAAAGCCCCAGCGGTTGTAGAACGGAATCATTTCCGGTAAGCAACAGAGGCCAAGATATTCAACCGCCTGTAATTTGGGATGATTGACCACCGTATCGATTAACAGAGTTCCTAACCCCTGGCCCCGATGGCTGGGTTTGACAATCACATCAAAAATCAACGCCCGATAGACAAAGTCTGTCAGAATACGGGTGAAACCAATCAGGTGATCCTGCTCATCCACAATGCCAACTATCAGATTGGTTGCATTCAACATCCGCAGGACATCTTCAAGCTGCCGTTGCTGACTCCAAAATTCATTGTGATAAAGCTCGACTAACTCTGCAACTTGCGCATCCGTCAGTTCTGAAACGATTTGATAGGGCATCTCATTCCTAAGTAGGTAGTCATCATTAATTTGTAGAGGGGGGGAAGTGGGGGCTGCGCCTTCAGGCAGGGGTTTCACCCCCTCCACTCCCGAAATTACCCTTATTAATTGCGCCTAGTAGTCCGTATTAATTGCGCCTAGTAGTCCGTCAGGATAGATTTAAGGGATAACTCAAACCTACAAAACCTAATTCTCAGGTGTTTTGAGGGTTTTCAATCCATCAAAACAGTCTTGACAGACTACTAGCTACCTACACGTTAAATCGAAACAGCATCACGTCGCCTTCCTGGACCAAGTATTCCTTTCCTTCACTGCGAACCAGCCCCTTTTCCTTAGCAGCGTTCATTGACCCAGCGGCAACCAGATCTTTGTAGGCAACGGTTTCAGCCCGAATGAAACCCCGCTCAAAGTCGGAGTGAATCACGCCTGCTGCCTGGGGAGCCAGCATACCTGCCTTAATTGTCCAGGCGCGAGTTTCTTTGGGTCCAGTGGTGAAGTAGGTACGCAGCCCTAAAAGAGCATAGGTGGCTTGAATCAGTGATTTCAGCCCACCCTCTTTGACGCCCAGGGATTCCAGAAATTCTGCCCGCTCTTCTTCTGGCAAGTCAATCAATTCCGACTCGACCTGGGCAGAAATTACTACCACCTGGGCATTTTCCTGGGCGGCAATTTCGCGTACCTGCTCAACCCAGGCGTTGCCGCTGGCCAGGTCCTCTTCAGACACGTTGGCGGCATAGATAATCGGTTTGCGGGTGAGTAGCCCCAGGGGTTTCACAGCCAACTCTTCCTCTTCGTTCAGCGTTACCAGGCGGGCGGGTTTTCCTTCGTTCAGTACGGGCAGTAATTTCTCCAGGGCGTCCACTTCCACCTGAAGTTCCTTGTTGCCACGGGCCTGTTTGCGGGCGCGATCAATCCGTTTTTCGATCTGTCCCAGGTCTGCCAGGGCCAGTTCCAGATTAATGACTTCAATATCTCGCACCGGGTCAACAGAACCAGCGACGTGAATGATATCGTCATTTTCAAAGCAGCGAACGACATGGACGATCGCATCCACTTCTCGAATATTCGCCAAAAATTGATTGCCCAACCCTTCGCCCTTACTGGCTCCCTTCACTAACCCGGCAATATCGACAAACTCCATCCGCGCTGGGATGATTTCTGCCGAATCGGAGATCTTTGCCAGCACTTGCAATCGCTCATCAGGAACGGCAACCACACCCACGTT
Organism: Leptothermofonsia sp. ETS-13; assembly: GCF_049200465.1. Taxonomy (NCBI): domain Bacteria; kingdom Bacillati; phylum Cyanobacteriota; class Cyanophyceae; order Leptolyngbyales; family Leptolyngbyaceae; genus Leptothermofonsia; species Leptothermofonsia sp. ETS-13. Next base: position 5,298,953 of record NZ_CP120836.1, on the reverse strand, counting down.
GGGTTCAATTGTGCAAAAGGGAAAGTTAGCCGCCTGGGCCTTAGCATTGGCTACGACCGCATTGAATAGCGTTGATTTTCCCACGTTGGGCAGCCCAACAATCCCAGCTCTCAGCATTTTAGATTTCGGTTTTAGATGGAACAGGAGTGCGCTGTCTAGGAGATCCTCAACATCTTTATCTGTCTTAGCGATAGCGTTCACAAATAGTTTGTGAATAAGGGGGGCGGCCCCACGCAGGGATGAAACCCCTGCACTCTGTTCAAATTTCAAAAAGGATCGCTATAGGATTAGGCTTTGACAAAGAAGTCGGGGATCTGGATTGCGCCTTTCGATGCTTTCGATCAGTAAAGCCTGACCGAACTCTATTGTAAAGTTTCACGATGTCGGACAGATCCCTTAAAGAGAACCCCGACTTCTTCATTGGTTTTAGCCAGAGTGCTGGGCTTTAACTTAGAAGTCGGGGTTCTCGAATTACTGGCAGGGTTGTCAAATCCCTATGGCACCGTTTGTGGAATGGGTGCCGGAACCAGCTGAGGAAAGGATCAGGAACGGGCTCCAGTGGGGGAAGGGAATGGGTTCTGGTTCTGGTCCAGGAACAGGTTGGGGAATGAGTGTGGGAACGGGCTCCGGAGTGGGAGCTCGATCGGGAGAAGGAGTGGGAATTGGGGGGGCGGGGATTTCAACAGGTTTTTCAGGAGCGATCGCTCACGTTCTGTATGGCAAGATTCCTGTTTCAGGGGCAATCGCTTCTGTTTCAAGTCTCAAGCTTTCTGCTTTAAACAGCAACTTTCTCGCTTTAAGAGCGATCGCTCCTGTTTTAAGTTGCAAGCTTTCCACTTTAAACAACCCATTTCTTGTTTTAAGTGGCAATGTTCTTAATTTGAACTCCAACGTTAAACCTTTCAACAACCCATTCCTTGCTTTTAGTTGGAACGTTCTCGTTTCAACCAGGGACGTTCCAGTTTCAAACCTCAGTATTCCTGGGTTGAATGGCACCTTTTCTGTTTGGAAAAGGAATAGAGCCGTTTTTGAGTGGCAATGTTGCGAGCTATTGCTCACACTGTCCGTTTTTCTTGTCACTGGATGAGTATCAAGCTAGAACAGAGGAAAAATATCGGACACGATGATGACAGATCCAGTAACCGCTGTAACGGTAGCAACGATCGCACAACTTGCTTTTTTCAAGAGTTCATCAAATCCACTGCAGGAGAAGCCGAAAAAAACTGACATCGCCCACTAGCTGAGAACTTCGACCAGACAGAATCATCACAGTAACACAGTGAACCGGCGATCGCTCGACCAGACCCAAACCCCCCTACTCTCCACCCTCCAGGCTTGTGCCCATCGAAGTAATTATGCCGCCTTTCACACACCAGGGCACAAGCGGGGAAGGGGAGCTCCCGAATCATTGCAGACTCTGCTGGGCTACCAGACTCTTCAAGCAGACCTGCCAGAATTACCAGAACTGGATAACTTGTTTGCGCCTCAAGGAGTAATCCAGGCTGCCCAGGAGCTTGCAGCCGAAGCCTTTGGGGCAGAACAAACCTGGTTCTTAGCAAACGGGTCTACCAGTGGTGTAATTGCAGCCATCCTGGCAACGTGCCATCCTGGAGAAAAAATCATTCTGCCCCGAAATGTCCATCAGTCAGCGATTTCAGGACTGATTTTGGCGGGAGCAATTCCTGTATTTGTTCAGCCAGAGTATGACCCGGTACTGGGTATTGCCCATAGTATTACGCCCGCAGCCGTGGCCGAAGCATTAGCCGAGCATCCCGATGCCAAAGCAGTAATGATGGTCTATCCCACCTATTACGGTATTGGTGGAGATGTGGCGGCGATCGCTCATCTCTGTCACCAACACGCTATTCCTCTTCTGGTGGATGAAGCCCACGGAGCCCACTTTGCCTTCCATCCCCAATTGCCAACACCCGCCCTCGCCGCCGGAGCCGATCTCAGTGTGCAGTCGATTCACAAAACACTGTCTGCTCTGACTCAGGCGGCTATGTTGCACGTACAGGGAAACCGGGTTGACCGCGATCGCCTCACAAAATCCCTGGCGCTGGTGCAATCTACCAGCCCAAACTATCTGCTGCTGGCTTCTCTGGATGGGGCGCGGCATCAGATGGCAACCCAGGGAAGAGAATTGCTGGAACAAACTCTGGCGCTTGCAGACGACGCACAATGTGAAATTAACCAGATTCCCGGACTCTCCACTCTTAACCCAGCCCAGGCAACAACTCCGGGATGGGTGACGAGCGATCGCACCCGCCTGACCGTCACCGTCTCTGGGTTGGGCATCAACGGCTTCACCGCAGACGAAATCCTGCACCAGCAGTTCGGTGTCACCTGTGAACTTCCCTCCCTTCAACACCTGACCTTCATCTTCAGTCCTGGGAATAGAGAAGAAGATGTTGAACAGTTAATTTCAGCCTTCAAAAGGCTGGCATCGGAAATCAAAAAATCAAGATATAGAGAATCAAGATTTAGAGAGCGAAAAGATATCCCACTCCCTCCTCTCTCCTCCCTCCTCTCCCCTGACCCCTCGCGCCGCCTTCTTTGCCCCTACCAAAACCCTTCCCCTGGCTCAAGCTCTGAACCACATCAGTGCCGAGGTGGTCTGTCCCTATCCTCCGGGAATTCCGCTACTGCTGCCGGGAGAGGTCGTTACTGAAGGGGGCGATCGCCTATCTAAAACAAATCCTAACAGCAGGTGGAATCATCAGTGGATGTGCAGATCCTCAACTGGAAACGCTGCAAGTGGTTGATTGTCTATAAAGATTCACGGGTAATGTCTCCGTAAACAGAAACAACTTATCTGGAATACCACCGATGGATGGATTTCTTAAAGAAAAGCAAAATCTATCTACAGATCGCGCCCTTCAACTCAGGCCCAACTACTACAACGCTCTGTTTCAGCAAGGCACTCACCAGGCACAGCTTAATCAGAGAAATGTCCTGTAAAATCTAAACCTGTACGAAGAAGCGATCGCTGCCTAGAATCAGGCCATCCAGCTCCACCCAGACCATGCCGATACCTGGTACAACCAGGCTTGCTGTTACGTCCTGCAAACCCGAAACGACCAGGCAGTCCAACTCCTGCAAACTGCATTCTGCCTTAAACCCGAACTCCGAGAATACGCCAGAAAAGACTCCTTTCTAGATGCACTGCGCCAGGATTCTCGATTTCGGGAACTGGCCGAAGGGTGAGGGGTAAGGTGAAGGGGTGGATAGGTTTTAGGACGGGGTGCAGGGGTGGAACCCCTGACTGGGGGTACCGCCCCAACCCCCCTTTAAAGCCAATGTCCTAAGCAACCTGGCGACAGCGACAGGATCGCTATAGTTCTGGGCTTTTATAGTTCTGGGCTTTGAGTTCGGAATTCAAGGGGAAAGGGAGGAGGAGGGGAGGAATACCCATCTACCCATCCACTCATCTACCTCTTCCCCCTCCCCACTCCAAAAATAATCCCTCAACAAATGTTAAGGGATTTCAGGGGGTTGTCAAAGGGAAACCTTGAATTGGTTACAGCCTTATGCCAACCACTCTTCAACCGCTTCCTCCCTAGTGTTGGTTCGCCGTTCAGGGGTTTCGCGGGTGAAGGTCATGTGAATTGCACGGTTCTGTTCGCCATCGGCTGCTACTGCCAGAATAGGGAAGTCAATCATTCCATCCTGGAAAGACATCTGGAAGCGGAAAGTACCATCAGAATTGAGCTTGATGGGCCGTCCTCCAATCGTGACAGTTGCGTCGGGCTCTGTTGCTCCGTAAACAATCAGTTCAGCATCGGCAATAAGCCAGAACTTGCGCGGGCGCATGGTTGGTACCGATGCCGAGAATCCAACCCCAGACATGGTGAGTCCCGACATAGTGGGGACTGCCCACATGCCAACGCCAGAGGGGAAGACGTAAGAACTGAGTGCCTGCTCCGAAACCATCTGCATTGAGCCAAAGACAGAACCAGGGACGTGCTGCATTGAACCAAACATCGAACCAGCGACACGCTGAGCCTCCGCAGACTGGGCCATGCCAAAAATCTGGTCGTAAATAGCGTTGCTGGTGGCTGCCATCCGCTTACTGGGCGGAACCAGAGTGGCAAAGGTCTTGCCGCGCAGATCCTCTTCCCAATTAATTGTCAGGAAGTAGTCCTCAATCCAATCCGAGGGATAGACAGGAGGAATGCGGACTGGGGCAGAGCGAGCGAGCAGGAGCCAGCGTCCATCATAGGCACGGTAGCCAATATCAATCACGTAGTCGCGATCGCTCACTGGGATTGGCAGATACCACTCCCGCGCCAACTCATCACAGGGGTATTCCTGAATACTATGGGGACTTTGACAGGACAGGTCAACATCCGTTACATCGTATAGACGCAGAGCCAGTTGGATTCCACCCTGCCGACGCAAATTCTCCTTACTATCACCAGGAATATCCCAGTAAGCGTAAGCCCACTGAGGATCGCGGGGCATCAACACAATTCGGCTTTCACCATAACCGTCAGGTAAATCAGGCAACCCCTCATCTACCTTAGCCAGCAACCCTCCACTAGAGTCTTCCTGCCCTACATCAAATTTGGCAGCTTCTATTTTTTCCTGGGCTTCAAGACTACGAGAAGAGGTTGGAACACCCTGGCTCCGCTGAATTTCTTGAATTGCTGCCAGAAGCTGATCCTTGCGCATCCGGCTATAGCGCGATACCCCATACTCGCTGGCAACTCTACGGAGTTGCCGCAGGGTCATCTCATCTAGGGGGGGACGTTCTTTTGACATGTCACTTACTCTCCGAACTTCGTCTAATTCACTCGCAGTAATCAATCTGGGGTCTCAACTGTTCATTTCAATATGTCTTTGGGATCACCTGGCGGTCCGTTAAGAACGTCTGGGATCACCTTGGTTAAGTTCATGGTGCCGGAAACAAGGAGGTTGGTCAAGGGCTGAAACGTACAATTTTAGGCATATATACATATTTCCAGGCTTGTTAGGGATCGAAATATCAAGATTTCATGACATTTGACAGATAAGGGATCACTAAATGTTAGGGGTTATCAACCATTGATCCCAAATTTCCATTTTGGGAACTGAAAGGCATGGGAAAGGGGTCTTCCTTCGATATACTCGGTGTACCGATGCATTGCTCTAAGACAGGCTACCCAGTCTTCCCTCTTTCCTCTTGGTGCCCCTAAATGCGTTCAGAAATGGATTCGGGGGAATCGGTCTCCCCCTCAGATGACGGTAAAGAGCTGGCTACTGACCCAGGCTTAGAAACTTCTGGTCTTAAGCAAAGCCGAATTATCAGTACTGTTCTGTCGCCTGCGGTACGGTTATTCCTGCGAACCTTGCTGGAGCGGGCAGAAGACTTGCAATTTTCAATCGAGGCGGGCGATCGCCAGCTTCTCTCTGGCTGTATCAAGCAGGTCACCGTTTCCGCTCGCAAAGCCGTGTATAAAGGGCTTTGCCTGAGTCAGGTCCGCATTGTGGGTCAGGGGATTCGCACCAATCTGGGGCAGGTGATCCGGCGGCGACAACCGCTACGGCTCATGGAACCGTTTCCAATTGTAGGTCAGGTGCTGTGGCTTCAAGCAGATCTGAATGCTTCGCTCCAGTCGCCCTTGCTGGCAAATGGTATGGCGGAATTTTTGCTCATTCTGCTCAAGTTGGGATTGGATGAAAGCAATGCATGGGCACAGCGATTGCCCAGAGAAGTCAGTCTTCAGGTTCCCCGCATTGTACTTGAACCCGATCGACTGACGATTTCAGCGACGCTGGCAGCCGCCAATGCCCGTCCAGTCAATATAATGCTTCGTACTGGATTCAATGTGGTAAATGGCAACCAGCTCCAACTCTGCTATCCCGAACGCCTCCCTCACCTGGGAGCTGACAAAGGAGTTTCACTTGATCGTCTAGAGGGAGTCACCTTTGATCTGGGTTCTACCGTTTACCTGGAAGAATTGATCCTGGAAGCCGGGCAAATTCGCTGCCGCGGACAGATTATGGTGACACCAGAGGAGTAGAGGAGTAGGGATCAGGTGTGAGGGAGTAGGGAGTGGGAAGTGGCAACTCAAAACTCCTCCCCCCTATCACTCCATCACCCTCTACTAATCAACGGCAGCAGCAGTGTCACAAAGTAATATACGAGCGGGGCTGTAAAGACGTAACTATCTGCCCGGTCAAGAATGCCGCCATGGCCGGGGATAAGTTGCCCAGAATCTTTGACTCCGGCGTCGCGTTTCATCATCGATTCAGTTAAATCACCCAGAAGGCTGGCAATCCCGATCAGCAAACCGAGGGCAGCTCCAGTAACGGGGAACCCTGCCCAGCCTAAGAACCATGAACCTGCGATCGCAACAGCAATGCTGGCGGTGACTCCAAAAACGGCTCCTTCCACGGTTTTCTTGGGGCTAATATTGGAGAGGCGAGTACGCCCAAAGGACTTGCCGAAGACGTAGGCTCCAATATCTGCGGCCCAAATGCAGCTAAAGGCAAGCAAGGTATGAGTTAACCCGGTGGGCAGGCTGCTCAGGTCAAACGATTGGGGAAAAAAGCCATTCAGGGGAATGTTGCTGACATCTGCCTGCCCCAGCGATCGCAACCGCACCCAGTAGCTTGGTAAATACCCCCCATAGAACAGGCCCATGATAGAGGCAGAAATATCGGCAATAGTGGCAAACTTGGGCTGAAACAGGAGATAGAAGCAGATAAATGTTCCGGCAACTGGAAAGATAGCATCCGCTAGGGTGGGAGAGAGGTTAGAGACCACCAACAGCGCCTGGCTTACGGCCAGAGTTGTTTTTGCAGCAGGCGCAATTCCTTTGGCTCTAGTGAGTTGAAAATACTCTAGCTGACCCAGGTAAATGATGACGCCAAACCCAACGGTGAAGTACCATCCCCCCAAGACAATCATCGCTAGGGCAAGGGCGATCGCAATGACTCCACTAATGACACGAGACCAGGGCATAGGACTGTTTTTCTTAACAATTGTCCCAAACTATTCCAACGTTGTGTTTAGAAGATTCATGATTGAATCCTCGTTACTGCTGTTGCTTTAGACATACCCTGCTTAATCAATTGCCTCATCTCAGCGCTATGACTACGGTCTCAGAGTGACATCACCAAAGACTGACCTCTTGTTGGTAGTTCTCCTGGCTTGCCGGTGGAAAGCCGCTGATGCTACCCTTTCACCCTAAACAAAACCTCTGGATATTGACTTTGATTTAGTGATAAGCGCAGCCTATCATCAAATTTCCGGGAGAGCCTTCTTGTCAACTAAGTAGCTAGGCGCAATTAAATTAAGGATAGTTTTGGGGATGAAGGGAGTTTCACCCCCTGCTTAGGGATCGCGCCCCCACTCCCCACTTTTACCAATTAATTTATGACTACCTACTCACCAGGTTAGCTAAAGATTAAGAAGGTTAAGAATCCTTTGGATCACTTTAACCGAATCTGTAGCTCTATTATTAAAATGGGATTAGTCTAGCTTTTCTCCGCTGAGAACAAAGATTGGATCGATCGCCGCAAACGTCTGATTCGTCCCCCGTTTCTCCAATCGGTTCACCGCAGACTGTACCACTTCAATATTACGAACCTGAAGTTCGGCAAAACTTTCTGAAACCTGGTAGAGACCTTCTAAACTGGCTGCCGTTGCGACAATGCGTCCTTTCGGCTCCAGGTGACGCCAAACTTCTTTCAAAATCGCTTTAATCGATCGCCCACCTTCAATACAAACCCGCTGGGGAGGATGGCTCAGATTAGCCAGACACTCCGGTGCGCTGCCTTCAATAATTTCCACATTTGTGACGCCGAAGCGATCGCAATTTCGCCGAATCAGACTAGCAACCTCCTCATCTCGCTCAATCGCAACAATACGCCCCTGAGGACAGAGTAAACCCGCTTCCACTGGAATGGTTCCGGTTCCCGCTCCAATATCCCAAAGAACGGAATCCACCTTCAGCCGCAGGGCAGAAATCAACAAAAGCCTCACTTCTCGCGGGCTCATAGGAATTCCAGGCAATCGTTCAAACAGGTCATCAGGAATACCGGGTGTAACATAAGACCAGAGAGGAGAAGGCATGGGAGGAAGAAGCGTGGGGTAAAAGAGAAGAGTACAAATTCGTCTACCGGTAACTGGTAAGAGTGAACCGCCGTTTGGTCTTCCAGGGCTGAAAGCAGGATATAAGCCAGGGGACTCGGTAAAGAGATGAATGCATTCATACTATGGCAATCATTTAATTCTCTGGTTAAACGTTGGCTTCTTGGAATTCATAGTTATAGCTGTCGCTAGGTTGCAGCGTTGCTAAGGGCATTGGTTTTAAAGGGGGGTGGGGCTGCACCCCAGTTAGGGGTTCTCCCTCTGCACCCCGTCCTCAGCCTGGTGGCTATCGTTATAGCATTCCAATCGCTGGGAAAATTTTACAGAAACACCCCGATTGCCCCACTCTTCCAATCCCTGTCCCATCGATGGCGAAGCAGAGGTGTAGCAAGAATTGGTGGCGGAGGTAAAACAGGTTGGGTATTTTTACCAGCAGTGCTCACCGGCTGCCAAAGCTTCCCAGGAAATCACGGGGATACCCGGTTGGCTGGCGATGGCGATCGCAGCCTCATCTTCACAATCAAGCGATAATCGGCACCAGCTCCGTTCAGACCATCGGCTATCTAATTCACTGATTAAGGAAACCTCCAGCCCATCTGGCACTTCGATTTCATCTTGCATCAAACTCTGCATCACCGCACTGGATAGTAAAAGCTCCGCCTCTTCCAGCACTACAGGAGATAGCCTCCCGGCATAGAAAGACAACGCAATTCGGGCATTGCCTGCCCGTTGCAGTACCGCCTTAAACGTATTTTCCAGGATCGGGAGAAGAATCGCTTCTGGCTGAGCCCAATCTGGGAAAGCGACCAACAGGATCGGTTGGCTGCCGTTGCAGCCTCTGTTGGAAGAACTTATCTGCTCCTGACGTTGCAGCAGGGCATCGACGATCTTGTAGTAGTCTGACTCCAACAATGAAGCTTTCCGCTGATCCAGCCGCTGGACGGAAACCAACTGATCAAACACAGCCGGATCAATTTCCTTTACCGTTAGCAGATGGACTGTGAAACCATTAGAATACAGGCGAAGTTGAAATCGATTCGCAATCACCCGAAGCGCCTGCATAGTGTAAATCACTATATGCTGCCCTTCATGCAATGCGTAATAGCTCCAATCTTCCAGTTTTGGGCTCTCTGGTGGCAACAGCGTTGTACTAAACAGAATGTTTTGAGAAGACTTTAGAATAGAGCCGATTTCATCGATTGGGTTCACCAGGTGTTCAAACACTTCAAAGGCAGTCACCAATTCATAGCTGGGGTGAGAAATTGAATCGGCTTCAAAACCTTTGGCAAAGAGATTTTTGCAATATTTGTCATGCCAGTAAAAGTCGTATCCCAGATCCCGCATGAGTCGAACAAATAGTCCGCAACCGCCGCCATAATCTAAAAGGTTTTTTTCATGATCGAACAAATTAAAAATTACGTTGCTGGCGATCGCCGAAGATAACTGATTCCTGAAGACTAAGCCCACATCGCTGGGAGCGATCGCCTCCAAATAGGCTTCCTCCAGCCAATACGGTTCCTCCGTTTGTACTAATCCACACTCAGAACACTGAAAATAATCCACACTGTACCGTCCAAGAACCCTGGCACAGCCAAACTTAGACGAATCCGCTTGACAAATTTTACATTTCATAGGGGCAGGTAGTCATCATTAATTTGTAAAAGGTGGAGGGAATGCCCCCCCCTCCACCCCCGAAATTATCCTGAATGTAATTGCGCCTAGCTACTTACAAGTCACTACCTAATCTGAATAATGGATATTCTGCAAATTCTAAAAGACGACTATCAGCGATTTCCTGACCAACAGACTTATCACATCTACGCTGAAGATGTTTACTTCAAAGACCCGATGAACGAATTTCGGGGCATCCGCCGTTACCAAAAAATGATTCGCTTCATCCAAACCTTCTTCCTCAACTGTAAGATGGATCTCCACCAGATTCAGCAGAATGGCAACGTCGTCCGCACTGACTGGACCTTACGCTGGAACACTCCCCTTCCCTGGAAACCACCGATCTCCATCAGCGGTTGGAGTGAACTCACCCTCAATCCCGAAGGCAAAATTATTTCTCACATCGATTACTGGCACTGCTCCCGCCTGGATGTCCTTAAACAACACTTCACCACCAGCCAAAGGAGTTAGGGCCTAACCCCTACCTCCAACATAGAGAAGACAACCGGCAACAGCCTACAGGGGTGGAAAAGGGGCTAGGAGCTAGAGATTGGGGGCTAGCAGAGTTTTGAGTTTTAAGTTCTGAGTTGTCCCAATATTCAGATCCCTGGCCCCCAGCCCCCAGTCCCTGGTGGACAATGGCATAAGTCCAGTAACCATTGGGTTGGGAGTGGGGAGTCGGAGGGAGCCAGAATGGTATCCGTATTCCCGCCGTGCTGTACTAGTCTCTGCCTCCTGGCTCCTACCTCCTGGCGTCTCCCTTCCCCTCTCGTTCATAAGCCTAAAAAACTTATAAAGTAAAAGAATGTAACTAAGTCTCAGGAAGGGATTCATGCGCGTTATTTTGATGACGGGAAAGGGAGGCGTTGGTAAAACCTCTGTTGCTGCCGCCACCGGACTGCGTTGTGCTGAACTTGGCTACAAAACCCTCGTCCTGAGCACAGATCCTGCCCACTCTCTGGCAGATAGCTTTGATATGGAACTGGGGCACAATCCCCAACCTGTTCGCCCAAACCTGTGGGGAGCAGAACTGGACGCCCTCATGGAACTAGAAGGTAACTGGGGTGCGGTCAAACGTTACATCACTCAAGTTTTGCAAGCACGCGGCTTAGAAGGCGTCCAGGCAGAAGAGCTGGCCATCCTCCCTGGCATGGATGAAATTTTTGGCCTGGTACGAATGAAGCGCCACTACGATGAAGGTGAGTACGATGTTCTCATCATCGACTCTGCCCCTACCGGAACGGCTCTCCGCCTGCTCAGCATTCCTGAAGTTGGTGGCTGGTACATGCGCCGCTTCTACAAACCATTTCAGGGGATTTCCGTCGCCCTGCGTCCTCTGGTAGAACCCATCTTCAAGCCGATCGCCGGTTTCTCCCTGCCCGATAAAGAAGTGATGGACGCGCCCTACGAGTTCTACGAGCAAATTGAAGCACTGGAAAAAGTCCTCACTGACCCAACCCAAACCTCTGTGCGCCTCGTCATGAACCCGGAAAAAATGGTGATCAAAGAATCCCTTCGGGCTCATGCTTACCTCAGCCTTTACAATGTGGGAACCGACCTGGTTATTGCCAATCGCATCATTCCCGATACTGTCACCGACCCCTTCTTCCAGCGTTGGAAGGAATTGCAAAAGCAGCACAAGCAAGAGATTTACAATAACTTCTCACCGCTGCCGATCAAAGAAGTACCCCTCTATTCTGAGGAGATGTGCGGTCTGGACGCGTTAGATCGGCTGAAAGAAACCCTTTACACCGATGGTGAAGACCCTTCCCAGGTGTACTACAAAGAAACAACGCTGCGGGTAGTGCAAGAGCAGCAGCACTACAGCCTGGAGCTTTACCTGCCAGGAGTTGCCAAAAATCAGATTGAACTTAGCAAAACTGGTGATGAATTGAATATTCGCATTGGCAACCATCGCCGCAATCTGGTGCTACCGCAAGCACTGGCTGCCCTGCAACCCACTGGAGCCAAGATGGAAGAAGACTATCTCAAGATTCGCTTTGCCAATGGAGCAATAGGATAAGCCTATGACGGTTTCTATTCCCATTAGAAAAGCTCCTCCGGCAGAAGGGTTTGAAGTGCATTAGTAATGACTTGCTTGCTCCCATCGCCCTCGAAAAAACAGTCAACCTGTCGTACCGCTTACCTTCAGGTCGGTGGCCTGGATTAACCACAAATTTGCTAACCCTCATTTTTGTTAGCCTATGTGAAGATAGGTAAACGTATGAGTTTCTCTCTGTCTTCACCATCTCGGCATCTATGGCGCTTTCTTCGATTACCCGGGCTCTGGGGCGATCGCCGCTAACCTCGGAATTGTTGACCAATCTGCAACGGCACCAGTACCTGAGATTGACTGGTTTAGCCCGTCTGCCTAAGGGGTTGGTCAGTTCTGCGCTGGCTCAGACCCAGTCCCAGAATTTGCTGGTGATCACGGCCACCCTGGAAGAAGCTGGACGCTGGACCGCTCAACTGGAAACTATGGGCTGGCAGACCGTTCACTTCTATCCCACCTCCGAGGCATCTCCCTACGAACCGTTCGACCCTGAATCGGAGATGACCTGGGGGCAATTGCAGGTGCTAGCCGATCTGGTCAGACAACCTACTATCAGCCCTGATACAACGCCAACGATAACCCCTTCAACAAACAAATCTTCTGTTCCCATCGCTCTGGTGGCAACTGAGCGTGCCCTGCAACCCCATCTGCCTCCCGTTGAAGCCTTCAAGCCCTACTGTTTAACTTTGAAACGGGGAACTGAGCTAAACCTGGAAACGCTGTCCAAGGAACTGGCACGACTGGGGTATGAGCGGGTGCCGCTGGTGGAAGTAGAAGGGCAGTGGAGCCGCCGGGGAGACATTGTCGATCTGTTTCCAGTGGCATCGGAGTTACCGATTCGACTGGAGCTGTTTGGGGATGAACTGGATCAAATTCGGGAGTTTGATCCAGCGACTCAGCGATCGCTCGACCGGATTGAGCAAATCCTTCTCACCCCCACCAGCTATGCCCCGATTATCAGAGCTTCCCTCACCGCAGAAAAAGCTGCCCAGGTCAAAGCCTATCTGACCGATGAAGAGAAGGAGAAATTCGATCAGGGGCAAATGACAGAAGGCTCCCGGCGCTTTTTGGGGGTCGCATTTGAAAAACCCGCTTCCTTACTAGACTATTTGCCCGCCAATACCCTGATCGCCATTGACGAACCCGACCAGTGTGAAGCCCACGGCAACCTCTGGTACGAGAACGTAGTGGAGCATTACGGTGAAGTTGCCTCCGGCTTGCCCCCCATTCACCGCCGCCTGCAAGACTCTGACTCTGAGTTAGAAGCCTTTCAGCGGCTCTATCTTTACGAGCTGGCTGAAGAATCTGTTGCGCGATCGGCGAAGGATAAAGGTCCATCCCCCATTAACCTATCCAGCCGTCCCGTTCCAGCGATTCCCCACCAGTTTGCCCGGTTAGCGGAAACCCTGCGCCAGGAACGCGATCGCAACTTCTCTATCTGGCTCGTTTCGGCCCAGCCTTCGCGATCGGTTGCGCTCTTACAGGAGCATGATTGTCCAGCTCAATTTATTCCCAACCCGCACGACTATCTGGCGATCGACAAACTCCAGGTTCAACATATTCCCGTTGCTATCAAATACTCTGGTCTGGCCGAACTGGAAGGCTTTATCCTGCCCACCTTTCGCCTGGTTGTTGTTACCGACCGGGAGTTTTTTGGGCAGCATACCCTCGCCACTCCCAGCTACGTCCGCAAACGTCGCCGTGCCGCGTCCAAACAGGTTGATCCCAATAAGCTGCAACCAGGTGATTACGTCGTTCACCGCAACCACGGCATTGGTCGTTTCCTGAAGCTGGAAAGGCTCACACTCAATCAAGAAACCCGTGAATACCTGGTAATTCAATATGCTGACGGATTGCTGCGCGTCGCTGCCGATCAGCTCAATGCGCTGTCTCGCTTTCGGGGGGCAGGAGATACGGCTCCTGAACTCAATAAAATGTCCAGCAAAGCCTGGGAGCGTACAAAGAGCAAAGTCCGCAAGGCGATCAAAAAAGTGGCGGTCGATTTGCTGCAACTCTATGCGCAACGGGCCAGCCAGGAAGGATTTACCTATCCTCTCGACATGCCTTGGCAACAGGAGATGGAAGATTCCTTCCCATACCAGCCCACTCCTGACCAACTCAAGGCCGTCCAGGACGTTAAACAGGATATGCAGAGCAATCGCCCAATGGATCGCCTGATCTGTGGAGATGTCGGCTTTGGCAAAACCGAAGTTGCCATTCGGGCCATCTTCAAAGCCGTGACTGCTGGTAAGCAGGTGGCACTTCTGGCTCCCACCACCATCCTCACCCAGCAGCACTACCACACCCTCAAAGAGCGCTTCGCTCCCTACCCAATCCAGGTTGGCTTACTCAACCGCTTCCGCACCGCCGAAGAACGGCGCAACATTCTACAGCGGCTTGCCACCGGAGAACTGGATGTGGTGGTGGGTACCCATCAACTGTTGGGCAAGGGGGTTCAATTCAAAGACCTGGGGCTGCTGGTGGTAGATGAGGAGCAGCGGTTTGGCGTGAACCAGAAAGAGAAAATCAAATCCCTCAAAACCCAGGTAGATGTCCTTACCCTCAGCGCCACTCCCATTCCCCGCACCCTATACATGGCCCTCTCCGGTGTGCGCGAAATGAGCCTGATTACGACGCCTCCCCCCTCCCGTCGTCCGATCAAAACCCATCTGGCTCCCTACGATCCCGAAATGGTCCGCAGTGCCATCCGTCAGGAACTGGACCGGGGTGGGCAGGTTTTCTACGTCGTGCCCAGAGTAGAGGGCATTGAAGAAACCACTGCGCGGATTCGCGAAATGGTGCCGGGTGCAAGATTGGCGATCGCCCACGGTCAGATGCCCGAAGGCGAACTGGAATCCACCATGCTTACCTTCAGCGAAGGCGAAGCGGATATCCTTGTTTGCACCACCATTATTGAGTCGGGACTGGATATCCCGCGGGTAAACACTATTTTGATCGAAGACGCCCACCGCTTCGGCCTATCCCAGCTTTACCAACTTCGAGGCCGGGTTGGGCGGGCTGGAATCCAGGCCCATGCCTGGTTGTTCTACCCTAGACAAAGCCAACTAACTGATACAGCGCGCCAACGTTTGCGGGCGATTCAGGAATTCACCCAGTTAGGTTCTGGCTACCAGCTTGCTATGCGGGATATGGAGATTCGCGGCGTCGGCAACCTGCTGGGAGCAGAGCAGTCGGGTCAGATGGATGCGATCGGCTTTGATCTGTATGTTGAGATGCTGGAAGAAGCCATTCGGGAAATTCGTGGCCAGGAAATTCCCCAGGTCGAAGATGCCCAGGTAGACCTGAACCTTACGGCTTTCATTCCCGCCGATTACATTCCTGACCTGGATCAGAAGATGAGTGCTTATCGCGCAGTTGCCTCGGCTACCACCCGGCAGGAATTAACCCAGATTGCGGCTGACTGGAGCGATCGCTACGGCCCCATTCCCGTCGCCGCGCTTCAGTTAATTCGAGTTGTGGAACTGAAGCAGATTGCCAAAAAACTGGGCTTCTCCCGCATCAGACCGGAAGGAACTCAGCATGTCGTCCTGGAAACCCCCATGGAAGAACCTGCCTGGAACTTATTGAAAGCCAACCTGCCAGAGCATCTTCACTCTCGTTTTGTATACACTCCCGGCAAAGTCACCGTTCGGGGGTTAGGTATTCTGAGTGCCGACCAGCAGTTGGAGAATCTGATCAACTGGCTCCAAAGAATGCAGGGAGCCATCCCCGAACCGGCCACTGCATCGTAGAAGGCTGACACCAGTAAGAGGTGAGCAACCGTTCGTCGTGCTTTTGCGTGGCGCTGTCCCAACTTGCTCAGACTCTCTTGCAAGGTTCCCCATTGGGCAGAAGGCACATCAGGCTCTAGGGCGAATCGCTATCCCTAAGGGAATGGCAATGAAGCTGGTAATGAGACACATACTGACGAATACCCCGCCTGTGGCAATCATGCGAGAGATAAATACACTCATGAACAGGCCACCCCCCAGCGGAACCATTTGTGGGTCGATAAACGCGGATAGGGGTGCTCGCGCGTAAGATGAGGCATGACGATATCTAATCTAAAAATGCGCCTCTCGGACAGAGATTGCTACACCAATACCTCGCTTTGAAGTAGGAACGCCTTGAAGTAGGAATAAATGATGAAAAATTAGCATAGCTCTACGCAAGTGCGTTAGGACATTGGAATTAGAAAGGGAGTGAGGGCTTCGCCCTCAGCCAGGGGTTCCACCCCTGCACCCCGTCCTAACCATAATGATTACCGCTATATCATCACCAGCATTAAATACCCTAAGAGCGGGTAAAATAAGCTACCGATCGCAATCAGTGGATAAAGCCAAATCATGATCCACTGAGAACAGCTGCCTTTAGACTTCTTAGCCATTTGCTGGGATGTCTCTTAACTCCACCAGGGTTGCTGCCCGGTTCGAGGATCGAGTTCAGTCCAGGGAGAAATCCAGATGGCTTCTCCTTCAACCCGAACATGAACCAGCTTAAGGGGGCGATCAGCTGGTCCGCGCACGACAGAACCGTCAGCGGCAAAGCGAGAACCATGACACGGGCATTGAAACTGCTGGTCGATATTGTTCCAGGGAAAGGTGCATCCCAGATGTGTGCAGTTGTCTACAATGCCGATCTCATCTAATGTATTGGCTTCCGTAACGGTTAGGTAGGTGGGCTCACCTGCTAACCCAGCAATCAATGCACGACTTCCAGGTGGGTTTGCCAGCAGCTGAGAGGCAGGAATGGGGTTGCCTAGACGATCCCTAGCAAGGATTGCGCCACTATTACCTGTTTCATCGCTTGGGATGAAAAACTTGATCATGGGATAAAGGGTTAATCCAGCTGTGGCAGCAAAAGCGGTACCCGCTAGAAAATTGAGAAATTGCCGTCGATTCAGCACAGAATTGTCTATAGGGAAATTGGTATCCATTGCTGTTATCCTCCTTCAAATTGTTCAAGGACAAATTGTTCAAGGATGGGGACAGGTTTAAAGTTTTCGGTGCGACGATGCTTATAGCGGTAGTCATTGTGGTTAGAACGGGGTGCAGGGGTTCCACTCCTGGCTGGGGGCTTCGCCCCCAGTCCCTTTCTAATTCCAATGTCCTAACGCACCTGCGTAGAGCTATATAGGTACTTGTGTCGGGATCAAAGAGTTGTCGAAACAACACGAGCCTTCTTCATAATTTATTTATTATAATACTATTTAGTAATATAATTATACAAACTAAAATTGAATTGGTTTATTTTCAAGCAACGGAGTCTCATGTCTCAACTTTTTACCGCTGCGCTTGCCCAGGTCGCGGAGCATTTCAAGGTACTGTCAGAGCTCAGTCGTCTCCAGGCGTTGTGTGCCCTTAAATCGGGTTCCAAAAATGTCTCTGAAATTATGGAGATCACGGGCTTAGGGCAGGCCAATGTCTCGAAACATCTGAAAATTCTGGCTCAGGCGGGTATTGTCATGCGCCAACCCAGAGGAGTCAGTGTGTACTACGACATTGCCGACCCATTAATCTTTGAATTGTGCGAACTGGTGTGCGACAGACTGGAAGCCCGTTTACAAGAACAGGCTCAACAACTTCAGCAATTAGAAGGCTTGCGCCAGTCATAATCCATTCTTTATGAGGCTTCGTTATGGCTGACATCGTCGTGATCGGGGCTGGGTTAGGCGGTTTACCTACTGCTTATGAACTCCGTCACCTCCTTCCCCAACCACATCAGGTGACAGTCATCTCCGACGCATCCACCTTTACCTTTATCCCGTCATTACCCTGGGTGGCTCTGGGGTTAACAGCTCTGGAGTCGATTCAGATTCCCCTGGAGCCACAACTGACATCACGCAAGATTGGATGAATTCACGGTAAAGTGGACAAACTCGACCCTAACAGGCAAACGGTTTGGGTTGGAGAAAGGAGCATTGCCTACGATTACCTGGTTGTGGCAACTGTGGCAGAACTCGCTTTGGATGCCGTGCCAGGATTAGGACTAAGCCGGGGCTATACACAATCGGTCTGCAACCTTCATCATACGCTGATCGCTCAAGAGGCATGGCATCAATTCTTGAAGCAACCGGGCTCACTGGTTGTGGGTGCTGTACCTGGAGCCAGTTGTTTCGTTCCTGCTTATGAGTTTGCACTGTTGGCAGATTACCACCTGCGGAAGTGGGACTCCGCGATCGCATCCCCATTACCTTTGTGACCCCAGAACCCTACGCCGGACATCTGGGCATTGGCGGTATGGCAAATTCCGCCCAACTTGTCACAGCACTCATGGCAAAACGCAAAATTGAGGGATTGAGAACGGGGCGATCGCCGCTATTGAACTCCATCAAATGCACCTATTGGATGGGCACACCCTACCCTTTGCTTACTCAATCTTGCTGCCGTCCTTTCGTGGCCCCCGCTGCCTCCGGGAAGTAACAGAATTAACAGATCAACATGGATTGATGCCAATCTTGCCCACTTACCAACATCCCAACTACCCAACTATTTACTCGGTCGGCGTGATTGTGCAACTCCTCATCCCCGAACAAACACCACTGCCCGTCGGCGTTCCTAAAACCGGACAAATGACTGAAGCTATGGGAATGGCAGTGGCACACAACATTGCGATCGCTTTAGGTGTGCTTTCTGCACAGCCCGTCACCCCAACCCTGGAAGCGATTTGCTTTGCCGATTTCGGAGACACCGGAATTCTCTTCTTAGCCAATCCGGTACTACCCAATCCAACAACCGGCAAACGCCACCAATCAATTGCCATGCAAGGAACCTGAGTCGGTTGGATGAAAACTGCCTTTGAAAAATATTTCCTGATGAAAATGCGCCTCGGTGCAGCCGTTCCCTGGTTTGACCGGCTGGCATTGCGAGGTGTTGGACTATCCCTGGTTGAACCGATCGCAGCTGAACCAGATTACAACCTGAAACAGCCACTTCCCTAAAGCCTCACAAGTTCCTCACACTGTTTTGCTTCAATACTGGCACGATTCGATCGCTAAACGACTCCTGAAAGTGCGATACAGCGATTGTTTGGGGAGTAAGGTATTTCGTTCGCAATCGAATGACGCCATCGAAGTCAGAGGCTCACGGATCACATTTGACGGACAACCAATTCTGATTGCTGCTGAAGTGAAGAAAGGAGATCAAGTATTGACCTGGCGCGATGACGCTGGAATACCCGTTTGGGCAGGTTGGAGAAGACAACGTTAATCAAGGCAACAACGATTGAGCGATCGCATGCAAAGCGCGATCAGCCTTTCAAACTGTTACCTCTGGCAGTGACTCACCATGAATCATGAATCGCGAAAATTAATCATGTAAGGAGCAACAATCATGCCAAACCGCAAAGCCAACTCTTATCTAACGCTGATGGAAATTCCACCAGGTTATCTCAACATCATGGGGTATGTAGACGAATCCGAGGTCAACGGTCCGGGGTGTCGTGCTGTGATTTGGGTACAGGGTTGCTTGCGAGAATGCCCAGGATGTTTCAATCCTGCTTCCTGGTCTTTTGAAATAAATCAATTGGTTGCTGTTGAGGGTTTAGTGAAAAAGATCTTGAGCAATCCACGGAATGAAGGCGTGACCTTTTCTGGGGGAGAACCCTTCTGGCAGGCTTCTGCGTTAGCCCAACTAGCCCATCAGGCTAAGGCATATGGACTGAACGTGATGTCCTTCACTGGATTTACGCTAGAAGAACTGCAAGGGGCATATGCGCCTGCGGGTGCTCAAGCATTACTGAATGAGTTGGATATTTTAGTGGATGGTCCCTACATTGAATCCCTTGCCGTTCATACTCCAGACTTTCTGGTTTCTTCCCGCAATCAACGAGTGCATGTGTTTAACCCAGAGCTCCGCGATCGCCTGAACTGGGCAAGCGATCAAATGGAAATCCATATCCTCAAGGATGGTAGCCGTATTATTACTGGCTATCGCGGGCAAATGAGTTTAACTGAATAAGGTTTGTTTTTGTCAAAAGAATGATTGGAGAATACGTACCATGAAGCGAATCTGATTGTGATAGCGTTTTCAATGGCTCTTCAGTCTGAGTTTAATGATTTTGAGTTTGATTTGGTATCCAGCGATCGCCCAGGCTATGTTATCTATACTGCTTTAGCAGTTCATTGTCACTAATTCGATGGGTTAGGCTTCGTCTTAAGCTGGGCGGCCATTGTTTCCAAAGTTTTTTTTTCGCGCTTGAGCTTTTCCTCTAGCTCCTGTACTTGCTCTCGGCGAGCTTCCAGTTCCAGGGCGCGACGACCAAGTTCCTGGCTTTGCAAGGTTAACGACTGCCGCCACTGCTCTGCGCGTTCGGTTTCCTGTTGCAAAAAGGCAGGGGTGATTCCCGTAACCAGAAACTTTTGAATAATATCCAGGATCCAATCCTTCGCGTCTTTGATGGACAGAACCTGGCGGCTATTTGAAAGCTCCACCAGAACCAGCACTCCTTCACCAAAACTGCCAGCTTCTGTAGAAAGAACAATTTCTTCCTCGGTCATAACAGCCCAGGCATTTTCAGATTTCTGGCGGGCAAGCAGAAGCAGCCCTGCTTTGCCCAAGAAGCCCTTTTTTTGTACCTGCGCCAGATACAGCATCACCCTATCTCTCTACCCAACTGGTCATTGTATAGCTCTACGCGGGTGCGTTAGGACATTGGAATTAAAACGAGAGTAGGGGCTGCGCCCCAGCTAGGGGTTCTACCCCTGCATCCCGTCCTAACCATAATGACACCGCTATAAAACTCATTGTAAAAACAACCATAATAGCCCTCTTGTTGTATCTTCAAGGGGAGTTTTACGGACTTGCCAATAACTTCACTAGCCACAATACCGTCTTTATTCTACCGCTACCGGACCAGATGGCTCTCTTAGCCTAGCTGGTAAAGTGTAGAAAATCTTCTTTCATACTACTAGTAGTCGTCAGGATAGATTTGAGGGGTAGCTCAAATCTATAAATTCCATTTCCACTAGGTGTTGAGGAGTTGCAATCCCTGAAAACCTCCTAAATTGTTTTTTTCGGGTTTAGATAACCAGGCAGAATTCCTTTAGTTCAAGGATGGGTGCAGGCTATGACTCTTGAGAGTTAATTCTCAAGAGTGTTAACTCTTAAGTCTGGCAAGCCGGGTTTGCAGAATTTCTGCCTGCTTTTCCAGTTCTTTTAAGGATGCTCGGGCTCCTTCTACAACGTCAGTTGGCGCTTTGTTGACAAAATTTGGGTTGGTTAACCGGCTACTCAAGGACTGAATCTCAGTCTCGATCTTCTTTAGGTCTTTTTCAAGCTTGGCGCAGAGGGCATCGATATCTACCACTCCAGCTAAGGGCATCAAAACCTGGACAGTGCCAACCACCCCTGCGAACATTTTGCTGGTCTCTACTGGAGGAGTGGAGGTAATGGACAACGTTGCAACCTTTGCCAGGTCTTGGATATAAGTCTTCCCCTGAGTCAAAATCTGGCGTTCGCGATCGCTTTCGCTCTGGAGAATGATTTCCACCTTGACTCCGGGTTTCACTTCGGCCTCTGCTCGCAGGTTACGGATGGTGCGGATGGTGTTAATCAGTAGCTCAAACTGTTGCTCTAGGTCGGGATCGATGAGGGTGCGATCGGGTTCCGGGTAAGCTTGCAGCGCCAGGTACTGATCATCATCAGTCTGGGTCAGAGTGTGCCAGATCTCTTCTGTAATGTGGGGCATGAAGGGGTGGAGCAGCTTGAGGGTCCCTTCCAGGACATACACCAGAACTTGCTGTACTTTACGCCGAGATTCCCTGTCTTCTCCTTGCAGACGGGATTTGACCAGCTCGATATACCAGTCACAAAAGTCTCCCCAGATAAATTCATACAGACCTTTCGCCGCTTCACCTAGACCGAACTTATCAATGTAATCGCGGGTCTGCTGGGTTACCTGATGAAACCGCGATAGAATCCACCGATCTGCTAGCTGTAAGGGATTTTGGGTTTTGAGTTTTGAGTTTTGCAGGGTTTGCTCCCACTCAGAACTTAAGTTTGAGAACTCGTAATCCTCTCCCAAATTCATCAAGA
Source organism: Leptothermofonsia sp. ETS-13 (assembly GCF_049200465.1). Classification (NCBI taxonomy): domain Bacteria; kingdom Bacillati; phylum Cyanobacteriota; class Cyanophyceae; order Leptolyngbyales; family Leptolyngbyaceae; genus Leptothermofonsia; species Leptothermofonsia sp. ETS-13. The sequence continues at coordinate 5,277,115 of NZ_CP120836.1, read as the reverse complement.
CAAACCGGGAGGCATTCCATAGCTTGTTAGTAAAGTTGCGGGACGCCTCAACGGAAGCGGATTCATCTGTCTTTCGGTTGTACTCTAGCCGGATGTCCTGTCCAGCCCCAGCAACTTCCTTGACCAGGGTATAGCGCAGGGCATCGGTGCCATATTTGTTAATCAGCAACAGCGGGTCGATGCCATTGTTCGCAGATTTGGACATCTTTTTATTGTTTTCATCCCGCACCAGCCCGTGGATGTAAACCGTTTTGAAAGGCATCTGTCCAGTAAAGTGACCAGCCATCATTGTCATACGGGCAACCCAAAAGAAGATGATGTCAAAGCCCGTTACCAGGGTGGTGGTGGGATAGTAGCGCTCCAGATCGATCGTCTGGTTGGGCCAGCCGAGGGTGGAGAAGGGCCATAACCCAGCGGAAAACCAGGTATCAAGCACGTCCGGGTCTTGTTCTAGCTGCACATTGGCCCCAAACTGGGCGATCGCCTTCTGCCGTGCTTCGGCTTCATTCCGCGCCACAACAAAGGGGGTCGTGTCGGTAATTTCGCCGCCCGTTTCGCTGATAGCATACCAGGCTGGGATCTGGTGCCCCCACCAGAGTTGGCGCGAAATGCACCAGTCCCGCAGGCTGACCAGCCAGTCCCGGTAGACCTTCATCCAGCGTTCGGGAACAAAGACGGGAGAATTTTTCTGGTCGAGAAAATTTAGTGCCCGTGTAGCGAGGGGTTCGATTTTAACAAACCATTGGGTTGAGAGCAGGGGTTCAACCGGAACTTTGCCGCGATCGCTATAGGGAACAGTGTGCCTGTAATCCTCTATTTTGACTAAAAAGCCCTCTTCCTCTAACTTTGCCACCACATTCTTACGAGCCACAAACCGATCCTGCCCCTGGAAGGGACCCGCATTCTCGTTGAGAGAACCGTCCTTGTTCAGGATGTTGATGAGGGGAAGATTGTGACGTTTGCCTATCTCAAAATCATTGGGGTCGTGGGCTGGAGTAACCTTGACACAACCTGTTCCAAAAGTAGCATCAACAAACTCATCAGCAATGATTGGAATTGGTCGGTTCATGATGGGCAGGGTCACCGTTTTGCCAATCAGGTGCTGGTAGCGATTATCATTGGGGTTTACCGCCACGGCTGTATCACCCAGCATCGTTTCTGGACGGGTCGTTGCCACTTCCACATAACCCGAACCGTCTGTCAGCGGATAGCGGAAATGCCAGAGGTGCCCATTCACTTCCTGGTTTTCGACTTCCAGGTCTGAAACCGCCGACTGGCTGGCAGGGCACCAGTTAACCAAGTAGTTTCCCCGGTAAATCAAGCCCTCTTCATACAACTGATTGAAGGCTTCCAGCACCGCATTCGAGAGTCCCTCATCCATCGTGAAGCGCTCCCGGCTCCAATCTACGGAAAGCCCCAGCCGCCGCAACTGTCCCACAATGGTGCCGCCCGATTCTTCCTTCCACTGCCACGCCCGTTCCAGATAGGCTTCCCGTCCGATATCCTGGCGCGTCTTTCCCTGGGCCTGAAGTTCCCGATCCAGAATGGTGCTGACCGCAATACTGGCGTGGTCAGTCCCCGGCAACCAGAGGGTATTGCGCCCAATCATCCGGTGGTAGCGGATCAGAACATCGATCAAAGAGTGTTCAAAGGCATGCCCCATGTGCAAACTCCCCGTCACGTTAGGCGGAGGAATCACAATGCAATAAGGTTCACCCGGATGATGAGGGTCTGCTTTGAAGACCTGATTGGCCTCCCAGGACTTCTGCCACTTGGCTTCGGTAGTAGTGGGGTCGTACTGGCTCGGCAGGTTCAGGGTGGTTGCAGTCATGGGAAATGGACTCAGTGAAAACTCTATCAAAACTTAATGGTACTTAAGATTCTGCCATGCCAGACTCTCAGACGGCCAAGGTGGGCACATCTAAGGGGCGCAAATTTGGGATAAAGATTTGGTTTATTTCATTTCACTCTAATTGGAAAGGGCACCTTGTTTTGTCAGAATGTTCTTTGACAAAACTTAATTAATTTCAGTAAAAGCCTGCTGCCGCGATCGCCTCTGTTAGGAGACACCCAAATGGTCGAGTGGATTACGAATACGATGAATTCTATGGGTTACGTGGGGATTGGGTTATTGATGTTTCTGGAGAACTTATTTCCCCCGATTCCCTCAGAATTGATCATGCCCCTGGCGGGATTCACCGCAGCTCAGGGCAAGATGGATTTTGGCATGGCGGTACTGGCCGGAGTGGTGGGTACTATGGCAGGGGCACTACCCTGGTATTACGCAGGCAAAATTTTGGGTGAGGTTCGACTCAGGCATTGGGCCGATCGCTACGGCAAGTGGCTAACACTTTCGGGTCGAGATATTGATAAAGCCAACTACTGGTTTCAGAAGCAGGGGGCTAAGGCTGTACTTCTTTGCCGTCTGGTACCAGGAGTCCGTACCGTGATTTCCTTACCCGCAGGAATTAGTGAAATGTCCATTGTTCCCTTCCTGCTTTATTCGACACTGGGAACGACACTTTGGATTGTCTTTCTCACTGCGCTAGGGTATTTTCTGGGCAGTAATTACTATCTGGTGGACGAGTACCTGGGACCTGTCTCTAAACTTGTATTCATTGGACTTATTGCCTGGCTGGGAGTATGGGTCTTTAGACGCAAGAGAAAGCTCCGGGCTAAAAGGCGGAATCTTTAAGTTACCTAGTATTGAGTGAATATCTCAACTCCCTTACATAGCTGGGGGATTTAACTCTCAAATTTCGAGAAAATCCCTTCCTTACACGGGTAGGCAGCCCGTTCTGCTTAATCGGTCAAGCTTCCTCTGCACAGAAATGGTGTAAGCAGCCAAGATGGACTGGGTACAGCGCCGCGAATAAAAATGGGCAATTAGCTACTGGCTGCTAGCTATTAACCCTTTTCAAGTCAGCTAGACTTAACTATTTGCAGGATAGCTATTTGCAGGATAGATTAACGTAGCGTAACTCACACGGACGTTGGGTTTCATACTTCAACCCAACCTTGTAAGAGGATTTTGCCCCTCCACCCCTAAAGTCATCCTCAATTTAATTGCGTCTGGTGGTCTGTCAAGACTGTTTTGAAGTTTTTCAACCCCTCAAAACACCCTGGAAATGAATTTTATAGATTTGGGCTCCCCTCAAATCTATCCTAACGGACTACATAGCTCCTTACCTGCAATTGAACGGGGGCCACTGACTTACAGTAGTTTCAAATCATTTGTGAACGAAGGAAGTCGTGAAAGTCTTTCTTTTTGGGAAAATCCTTTCACAATCCAGATAGGATTACCATATCTGTGCAGTTGTAGGGGATAATGTTGACTATGTCACTGGTCACAAATTGGCCCCTGCCTGATCAAATGGGAAGATTCTGTTTTTTACACAGAAAATCTCTAAATGACAGCCCAGATTTTACTACAGCCCAGGAATTTTATGAGAAATGGGAAAAGAATTTATTGTCCTGGCTGACTTTACGCCATATGTCGCCCCTTTGCTCCAACTTTGGCTGACATTGGCAATACTAAGATGCCAACCGTTCGCCTCCTGTTAACACCGTTGGTGATTCTTTCCAGAGGTTTGGTGTCATATTACTGAGCCATTTTTAGGAAAAATTATTCCTGATGTTGGCCAGTCTTTGGTACCAATGATGTTGGTAATTGTGGTTGTGTCGTTATGTCATCCACAGTTCGCCTTGACCAAGCACGCAAATTGAACAAACGTTGAAATCTCGCGATCGCTACTGGCAGCTTTTTGCATACGTTCGACCCCAGGGTCGGATTATTGTTCAGGCACTGCTATGTACGTTGATTTTCATGGCGATCTGGCCGATCCTGGCAGGTCTGGCAGGTGAGATCGCCGTATCGATTGCCAGGGGCGATGTCCTGACAATCGCTCGTCTGGCGGGGATTAGCACTGTTGTCTTTCTGATTCAAAAAATTGCTCAGTATGGGCAGGATTCGCTGATTGCGAAGGCGTCACTGGCGATCGCCTTTGATCTGCGCAAACAGGTCTACGCCCATCTTCAGCGACTTAGCCTCAGCTACTTTGAGACCACTCAAAGCGGTGACCTGGCTTACCGATTAACGGAAGACGTGGATCGGATTGGGGAAGTGGTGAACAAGGTCTTTCATCAGTTTGTACCCAGCCTGCTGCAACTGATTGTGGTGTTGGGCTACATGATTTACCTCAACTGGCAGTTAACCCTTGCCGCATTGATTATTGCACCGTTGATGGCACTGCTCATCACTTTCTTCGGAGAACAGCTCCGTAAACTCTCTTTCCGTAGCCAGAGCCGCATATCAAACCTGTCTGCAATGCTGGTTGAGGTGTTCAGCGGCATGCGTCTGCTACAAGCCTTTGCAGCAGAAGACTACATGCTCGATCGCTTCAGCCGGGAAGCAGAACGCAACCGTCGGGCCCGCTATCGAACTGAACAGTTAAAAGCAATTCAGCTGCCAGTTGTTGGCTTTCTGGAGTCGCTCAGTTTACTTCTGCTGCTGTTGCTGGGGGGCTGGCAGGTCTCTGAGCAAAACTTAACGGGTGGGCAGTTTGTCAGTTACCTGACTGCCGTGCTGATGCTGATTGACCCAATTTCTCTGGTTACCAGCAATTACAACGAGTTCAAACAGGGAGAAGCATCGATTGAACGGATCTTTGAACTACTGGATATTCAACCAACGGTAGTGGATCGGCCCGGCGCATTTGCACTACCCCCTGTGACGGGGAAAGTGGAATATCGCAATGTCAGTTTTGCCTATCAGCCCAATCAGCCCGTTTTGCGGAATCTCAATTTACTGGCAATGCCGGGGGAAGCGATCGCCCTGGTTGGTTCTTCCGGTGCTGGAAAATCAACCCTGGCCAATTTGCTGCCTCGTTTCTATGATCCCCAGGAAGGGCAGATTGTAATTGACGGTATTGACATTCGCGACGTGACTTTGCCCAGCTTGAGGCGGCAAATTGGCATTGTGCCCCAGGAAACCATTCTCTTCTCTGGCACGATCGCTCAAAACATTGCCTTTGGTCAGGCCGAGTTCGACCTGGAAGCCGTTCAAAAGGCAGCGATGATTGCCAATGCCCATCAATTTATTGATGAATTTCCGCAGGGCTACCAGACCTGGGTGGGAGAACGCGGCGTTAACCTGTCGGGTGGGCAACGACAACGACTGGCGATCGCCCGCGCCGTGCTACTCAATCCCCGCATTCTGATCCTGGATGAAGCAACCTCTGCCCTCGACTCAGAATCAGAAGCCTTAGTTCAGGAAGCCCTGGAACGCTTGATGCAAAACCGCACAGTCTTCATCATCGCCCACCGCCTCGCCACCGTTCGCCGCGCTGACCGCATCCTAGTGCTGGAACAGGGGCGGCTGGTTGAAGCCGGAACCCATGCCGAACTGCTAGACCAGGGGGGGCGGTATGCAAGGTTCTATGCCCAGCAGTTTCAGGAGTAGAAGGTAAATAAGTAAATGAGTGAATGGGTGGAGGGTAGATAAGTTCTAAATTTTGAGTTCTGAGAGGACATCTAACTCTAGTCCCTAGTCCCTTCTCCTTAGCCCCTAGTCCCTAACTCCTGACTCCTTTCTTCTTTTTTCTTTCCTCTCAGCTCAGCTCCTTCTGACTTCTAACTCCTGGTTCCTGCCTTCTAACTTTCGCTCTAAACTCAAATACAATCTATGCTGTAGCAGTCCTAAATCAGTCGTGAGATTGAGAGGCTTTATGAGAAAGGATTCCTACGGAATCCTTTCTCACAATTCAAACAATTCAAATAAGATCGCTATAGTACAGCAAGACGATGTTGGAAGGCAGGGGTAGCCCCCCTTCTTTGGGGCTTCGCCCTCACACCCAGTGTCGCAAAATTTAGTGTTTGCAATACTAGACTCTTCTGCACGCTCTCAGGAGCCTATTCATGGACCCTCTTTTAGCTGCTCTAACTTTGGCGATTGTTGGATATATTTTGGGGTCAGTAAAAATTATTTATCAGGGTAATGAAGCTCTGGTTGAGCGCTTTGGGCAGTATCGCCGAACGTTAAAGCCAGGACTTAATTTTGTTATTCCCGTCATTGATACAGTAATTGAAGAGTCAACTCGTGAACAACTACTAGACATCGCTCCACAATCAGCAATTACGCGAGATAACGTAACGCTTCAGGTAGATGCAGTGATGTACTGGAAAATCCTGGATGTGCAGAAGGCTTATTATGCGATCGAAGATTTAGAAAAGGCACTCGAAAATTTAGTGATCACCACCCTTCGATCTGAAATTGGACGGATGGATTTGCGAGAGACGGTTTCCTCCCGTAACAAAATTAACCAGGCACTGCTACACGAATTGGATGAAGCGACGGAAAGCTGGGGAGTGAAGGTGATCCGGGTTGAGGTGCAGGATATTAAACTCTCCGACACGTTGAGAGAAGCACTGGAGGCAGAGCGGGCGGCAGAAAGTAAACGAAAGGCCGCAATCTCAGAAACGGAAGGGATGGTGGAATCGATTCAACGGATTCAACGGGCTATTCAGTCGCAGCCAAACCCTGAAACCGTGCTGCGTTACCTGATTGCCCAAAAGTATATCGATGGAAATGTGAAACTGAGCGAAAGTAAAAATACCAAAGTGATCTTTATGGACCCCGGTACCCTGACAGAGGCGGTGTCTGATTTGCTTTACCCGGATAGTCCTGGCTCAGAGAGAACATCCAACAATGGCAGCAGTTCTTAACTCAGTAGCAGCAATGCAATACTTTTAGGGAGTCAGGAATCAAGAGCCAGAAGGGAAAGGAGTGAATGAGCTGCTATAGCGGTAATCCTTATGGTTAGGACAGCGTGCAGGGGTGGAACCCCTGACTGGGGGCTGCGCCCCAACCCCCTCTATGATTCCAATGTCTTAACACACTCGTGTAAAGCTATAAGTAGCTAGACACAATTAAGACACAATTATACAATTAAGACACAATTATTAGGATAATTTCGGGTGTGGAGAGGTGGAACTCTCTTGTCTTAGGGGCGTAGCCTCCTCTCTTTACCCAATGTCCCAAGCAACCTGGCGACAGCTATACCTGCTTACTTGCTCTTGACAGGTAAAAACTCCAGCCGATAGCGATAAAGAGCGACAGGTTTATCTGTCGCTTTGAAATATTGGGGATCCTGGGGAGAGAGGTAGATGGCGGTCACTTGGTCTGCCACGATCGCCCCCTCCCTGGAAGGTAACAGATGGTAGTCAGTCGTTGTTTCCACCTGATTCATGTAGGGCTGAGGAGTTCCCCGGAAGATCTGCTGAAACAGTTCGGTAGTAATAAAGCGATTGCTTCCCACTTTCTCTATGGCCCGACCCGTGACGACAGAAACTAATTGGCGTCCTGCCCGAAAAGTGGTGATCTGGCGGTTGGGAGTGGCGGGATCTACTTCAACAGAAACGACAGCGCGATCGCCCAGGTAAGCCCGTGCCAGATTAAAGCCATTAAAGGCGCGATCAGCTACAATCGGGTCTTGATTCAATGCCTTCAATGGCAAGTTTAAGGGAAATGTAGAAAATTCATTGGGTAGAGAACTGGCTTTTACAAAGCGGATCTGACAGGTGATGGGTTGGTTAAGGTACTGTCGGTTACTGTCAAATCCAGGCGTCACAAAATCAGGAGCCAGGGGAGCTACCAGATTAACCAGGGTACTGGTCATAGTCCAGGTACCTGCAAACCAGATGGGATAAGTCAGATCACCCTCTGCTGGTTGCACGAACGGTTTAATCTCCCATTGGGGAAATGCCGCCATCCGCTCCAGCAATGGCCCGGCCTGTGATGGGTTCATCCAAAGAAGCCAGAAAAGCAAACAGCAGAAAACGGCTCTCATTCACTTATCTCCCCATCATCCAGGGGAACTGGTTCCCAAACTTCCCCATATTTCTCTCTCAAATTCATCCAGGCTTCTATCTGCCCCGGTTCATACTCGCCCGGTTTGCCCCACTGCAAAAACAGGCTAAGCGCAGGTTCATTCTTTTCATCCAGAAAGCGGATAGCATAGGTGGTAAAGTTGCCGCGTTTAGCCTCGCCGGTTTCAAATTTCACCTGTTTGATGGCATCCATATTGAGGTGAAACTCAAACCCTTCCGTATGCATGTTGGCATATCGCCCCTTAGGCAAGGTGGCATAGAAGAGCTTCTCCAACCGCCCCCTTGCCTCCAATACAGCCGCACTGCTAGTGACAATTAAACGCAAGGTTTTGAGAGTATGACAGGATTCGAGAAATTCTTTGAGCGTTATAGCCATCTGGACAGTTGTTAGTTTTAGTTAGGTGCAGGAAAAGGTGTGTTTGGTAAGGGCTGCGCCCGTGTGCCTATCCCAAACGATGGGATGAGGGATTAATGACAACCTAGAATTAGCATACGGGCAGATGTGTGAGTTTTGTTAAGAAGGCTTTAGGGGTCTGGACTACCACGTCATGATTTCGCTGCCCATCCGAAATAGATTTTGGAATACATATACTGGAAATAGCCGTCTCAACATTTTGGGAGAAAGGCATGACTCTGAACCCTAACATTATGCAAGCCGTTGAGCGGCTGAATTATCGGGTCACCGTTGGCGACGTTGCGGCCGAAGCGGGTCTGGATGTTAATCTGGCGCAGCAGGGATTGCTGGCACTTGCCTCAGATGCTGAGGGCAACCTGCAAGTCGCAGAGTCGGGCGAGATTGTATACTGTTTCCCCAAAAACTTTCGGGCGATCTTACGGAGCAAATATCTGCGGCTACGGTTAAAAGAGTGGTGGGATGCCGTTTGGAAGGTACTGTTCTACCTGATCCGCATCTCCTTCGGGATTATCCTCATTGTCTCCATCTTTCTGATCATTACAGCCATCACCATCATTCTGATTGCGCTAAACTCTGCTAACCAGAATAGCGATAGCAGTCGCGACTCTGATGGTGGAATGGTTTTCATTCCCAACTTTTGGTTTAGCCCTGATATTTTCTATATCTTCTACCCAGACTATTACAGCCGCCGGTATCAACGGCAGCAACCTTCTCACTTCGATGAAAAACCGTCAATGAACTTTTTAGAGGCGGTGTTTTCGTTTCTGTTTGGAGATGGCAACCCGAATGCAGACCTGGAAGAACGGCGGTGGAAAGCCATTGGTACTGTCATTCGTAATAATCGTGGGGCGGTTGTCGCTGAGCAAATTGCCCCCTATCTGGATGACGTGAGCACGGGGTATGACCGTGAGTACGAAAGCTACATGCTACCCGTATTAGCCCGGTTTAATGGACAACCCGAAGTCAGTCCAAAGGGCGAAATCATTTACCATTTTCCCGAACTGCAAACCTCGGCCAGCGATCGCGGCTATCAATCCATCGCTGCTTACTTAAAAGAATTTCCCTGGCGATTCAGCCGGGCCAGTGCGGGGCAAATTATTCTGGCGATCGCGTTAGGTGCAGTTAACCTGGTAGGGGCCCTGGCCTTGGGCAGCCTGCTGGCAGATGGAACTGTCGCCGCTCAAATTGGCGGACTGGTTGCCTTTGTCCAATCGATCTATTGGGTATTGTTGGGATACGGTACGGCATTTCTGGCAGTACCGCTAATTCGCTACTTCTGGATACAGTGGCGCAACCGGGCGATCGCCACCCGTAATGAGCAGCGCCAGGAGAGGGCCATCAGATTGAACGAGGCGGATGAACACCTCCAGGAGAAAATAGGCTTTGCCAAACAATACGCTCTGGAAACCATCATTCACGAGAAGGATCTGGCATACACCACAGAGCGCGACCTGATTGAGCAAGAACTGGAACAAACCAATAGGATTGATGCCGAGTGGCAACGACGCCTGAGCCAGGAGCATTAGCCCCGGAATCATCAAACTCAATTCATCGTTTTGGTGTAATTCTTTACAAAAGCGATCGCAAGATGAACCGGTATCAAGTGATACTAAGAATATCTTTATAGACCCTGAGTATTAGTTTACTGGTTTAACAAAAACGTTCGACATGAAAATCTGCCTGGGAGATGTTCTAATTGCGGAAAATGGCAATTTTTATCGCGTAGTTGAATGCACTGAAGGAATTGTAACTTTAACGCGGATCAATGGCTACACACTGTTTTCGTGTAGTATTTGTTTCGCAGAGACAACATTTCAGACAGTGACGCCATCCATGGTTTAAGTCTGGCAGCGGTTTAAGTCTGGCAGCAAAGAGACAATCTGAAACAATTTCCAGCTTTGCCCAGCTCAACCTGGAATAGAAAAATCTCCTTAATCTGCAACCACATTCTTTGATGTTCAAAATCTGAGACCCTTGCTAGCAGCCTGTTCTGGCATCTCAGCAGCAGATATAGGATGCCTGGCTCTGGTCAGTATCCATCCCTGCTTATCTATAATGAACCGACTTTGTTTTTCATTAAGTAATCAATATGTTGCACTTTCAAAAGCCTCAAGTATAATCACAGCAATCATTGTGAGGCTCTTGAAAGATGAATAAAGGCGAACTCGTTGATCAAATCGCTGCCAAAGCAAACGTCACCAAAAAGGACGCCGACCTTGTGCTGACAGCGATGTTAGAAGTCATTCTAGATACTGTTGCCAAAGGAGAAAAGGTAACTCTGGTTGGTTTCGGTACGTTTGAAGCAAGAGACCGTCAGGCTCGTGAAGGGCGCAACCCTTCTACCGGCAAGCCCATCAAAATTCCTGCAACCAGGGTTCCTGCCTTCAGTGCAGGGAAGCAATTCAGGGAAAAAGTACTGGAAACAATGAAAAAGTAACCTGTCAACCAGGCTCTGGTGGGTTATCCAGGTTTTGACAGATTCGTCAAGGAGTTTCGGTAGTTGAAAGCCTATCGAAGTTTTTTTGTGGCTGGCGCTTTTGCAGAATCGCAGAGGCGCAAATTTTTGCGATGATTGGCACCGGGCTGAAGATACTCCGTTCTCTGTCGCCGAGAAAAAATCTAATTAGTCTGGCTTAAAGCTTCCGATTTTGGAGGAAATGTGACTTCTTTTACTTCGCCCAGATTGCCCAGTTTTTTCTCCTCACCCTGGTTGTACGTAACATAAACCGCTCCAGCATTTCCAGAAATCAGCAAAATGTTTTTTTCGGCTGTCCAGGTTCTCTGGGTGCCTTTTTTGAGGGTGCCTTCAAATTCGGTTTTGCCATCCACAACAACTTCCATCCAGGAGTCTCCATCCCTCAAGTCGATCGCGACCTCGACCGGCCCGTCGATTGGCAATTCCTGAGCAGAAGGTTCTGGTGCAAGCGTTGGACTGGCTTCGGAAGGAGCCGTTAGGGATGGCTGGGATTGCGCATCGGATGGCGTCGGTTCAATACTGGTTTGGGGATTGGGTGTGGTGGAAGGGGCGATCGTCCCCTCCTGGGAAGTAACAGAGTTACCTGCGGTTTGAGGCCGATTAAACAGGCTGAAGGCTCCCGCCGCCAGCAACACAACAGCGACTGAACCTGACACTACATAAGGTAGGGGTACTCTGGTACGAGAGGTTGGGGAATGAGGGGGGCTAACAACAGAAGCAACGATCTCCCCTGACAGTTTCTCTATAGCAGATTCAGCTTTGAGAGATTCCGGCTCTGGTGAATGGGGAGCGGCTGGTGGCGGTTCCACCGGAAAAGTTTTGGCAAGGGCCATCCCGTCTAGACCAAGAGCATCGGCATAGCGACGAATAAACCCCTGCACAAATACGGGTTCTGGAAGCCGCTCTACCTGGCCCTGTTCCAGGGCCTGTAGCAGGCGTAACGGAATAAAGGTCTTGACAGCGACTTCCTCTAACGAGATTGCCTGGCGCTCCCGTTCATTATGCAGGTAGTCTGATATCTGCTTCAGTTTCTCAATTTGGATTGAACTTTCTGCTTTCATAGGTCTTCCTGCTGTTTCCAAGGGTTCTATTTCAATCCCAGTGAAATAAAAATAGCGCCACTGAATCCATCAACTGCGACGATACTGATTTTGGCATCGTCATATCATAGGGAAAGGCATGAAGAAATGTAAAGCAGGCGCAAAATAAAGTAATCCTTAACCACCAGGCTTGGGATGGGGTGTGGGGTGGAACCCTGGCTGGGGGCAAAGCCCCCACATCCCCTTAACCAGCGTCCTGAGCAGCCTGGTGCCAGCTATAAAGCCTCCCAGAGCTAACGCAGAAAGCTGCTAATCAGCCACAGGATAAAAAAGGTGACTACCGTTGCAAAGATATCTGGTCTGATACCAATGCTCAACAACTGAGCCTGAAGAGCAGTGCCCAGTAAATACCCTAATATCAATCCCCCAATTAACCCGACTAAACTCAGCAGAACCGATCGCCCCAGTTTCCGCTCCTTACGAAATAGGAAATAAAAACTTGACCCCCCACCTACCACCAGGGATGCCTGAAGAACCTGCTGCAGCCCTGCCGGAGAAGAGGGATTGTAGAAAATGATCAGTGCTGACAAAATTGCTAAAATGACCGCTGGCAGCAAAATATCAATCCGGGAAGGAGTATCCACCAGGCTTTGTAACCAATTGGGGCTGTTAGGAGCCTGAGTCGGTGTCGGGCTGGGGGGCGATTGGATCATTTTTTCGGGAAACCGAATTCGGTCAGGAACCTTAATCTTGCCCTCCTGCCGTAACCGCAGACGATCCATTAAAACGGCATCGTAAGCCGCCTCTATTAGCTCAAGCTGTTTGTGATCGCCCTGATGCTGTGCAAACAAGCGATTACGCGCGTCCTGAATTTCCTCGAAGCTAGAAGCCTCCGTGACCCCAAGCTGTTCGTATGGATTTTGACCACTCATTGCTGGTTACTCTACCCTCCTACAAACCTAACTCAGTCTGACATCTGTTCACAAGCCATTTTAGGGAAACCAAACAATTGTTGAGATAGGCTGGGGCATACTATTTTTGATGGAGGGTGTATGTTCTGTATAACAAAAATAGAAAAGATTCTATTAGCAGGGTACACAAACGTCAGATTCACGACTACGGGTCATGCCTTCCATGAGGCGACTGGCTGACAATGCGTCTAGAATATTGGATACTTCACCGACTTGAACACTGGATTGGTAAAGCATACTTCCTTACTCAAGGGCGGGTGTGCTATTTCAAGTCAACGACTTATTCGCTCCTCCTCTCTTTAAACACAAGGTTATGGCTATGGCTCCTGCCAAGATTCTTGTAGTTGACGACGATCCTGCGATTCGAAATTTGATTCATCGATTCCTGACCAAGCAGAATTATCAAATGGAATCTGCCGAAGATGGGAAAACGGCTATGACAATTTTTGAGCAGTTCAATCCTGATCTGGTCATTCTGGACGTGAATTTACCTGATGCCAATGGCTATAACCTCTGCAAAGAAATGCAGGAGCGTACAGGGGTCTTTGTTTTAATGTTGACCAGCCGCACCGATGAGGCAGACAAGATCAAAGGGTTTTCTCAGGGAGCAGACGATTACATTACCAAACCTTTTAGTTTAGGAGAACTGGGGGTTCGGGTGGGGGCAATCTTAAAGCGGCAGAGAATTGTGACAACGGTTGAACAGCAGTGTCTTCAGTTTGACAAACTGGTAATTGATCCGGTTCGACGGGAAGTGAAGTTAAACGAGGATATTGTGCCACTAACCGCTTTAGAATTTGATTTGCTGCACTTTCTGGCAAGCCACCCTGGACGTGTCTGGCGGCGGGCTGAACTGATTCAGGAAGTGTGGGATTACGAGTATGTGGGCGATCAGCGGGTTGTGGATGTTCATATTGGTCAGATTCGTAAGAAGATTGAGGTGGACACCAGCCAACCAACGCTCATTCAAACAGTTCGAGGTGTGGGGTACAAGTTTGAAGCTCCCAGTAGCTTGAAGCAAGAGTCCGCTTCATCGGGCAGATTAATAGAATAGGATGGCTATGGACCCTAGCAAAAAGATTCTTGTTGTTGAAGATGATCCGGCAATCCGCAATCTGATTTGCCGGTTTTTGGGCAATAAGCAGAATTACCAGATTCAGGCGGCTGAAGACGGCAAAAGTGCGATGGCACTGTTCAAGCAGTTTGATCCTGACCTGGTCATCCTCGATATCAATTTGCCAGATGTTAACGGTTCTCAGCTTTGCCGGGACATGCAGGATAGCACCAATGTCTGTGTTTTGATGTTAACCAGTCAAACCGACCAGACGATTCGGTTACGAACGCTTTCCCAGGGGGCAGATGACTATATGACCAAGCCCTTCGACCTGGAAGAACTGGCGGTTCGAGTTGAGGTAATTTTGCGGCGGATTCGCGATCGCAAGTCTCTGGAACAAAAGTCCCTTACATTCGGCAATCTGGTGATTGATCCGATCCGCTACGAAGCGAAGCTAAATGATGAAATTGTTGATCTGACGGCTCTGGAATTTAAGCTACTTTACTTTCTGGCCAGCCATCCGGGTCGAGTCTGGACGCGGGCAGAGTTGATTCAAGAAGTCTGGGAACATGAGTTTATTGGGGATCCGCGAGTGGTAGATGTACACATCGGCCAGATCCGCAAAAAAATTGAAGTTGATACTAGCCAACCAACACTAATTCACACGGTGCGAGGAGTTGGGTATAAGTTTGAAGCGAATACGGGTCAGCAGGGGGAAAGCGCGTGAGTGACCTCTCCCCAAACCTTCTCCGAAGCTCTGCAAGGAAAGGGGTCAGGTTTGAGAAGCTTCAACCCCAAATAAGTACTTATGTCTACTGGTCTGTCAATACGGTTTTGAGGGGTTTTCAACCCCTCAAAACACTCTGGAAATGGATTTTTCTGGAAATGGATTTTATAGATTTGAGCTATCCCTCAAATCTATCCTGGCGGACTACTATAGCCCTTTTCAAGGGTGTGAGTTACAGTGGGCTACCAGGTGGGGTCGCAGTAAAGATTAATGGTGAGGTGCGATCGCCCTGGAGGCACCGCACTAATGCAACTGCATACTGACTCTTCGCCATCGATTTCCACTTCACAGGCGTGGCAGGAACCCATCAGGCATCCCGTTGGGATCGTGACACCCGCACGCGCAGCCACCTGAAGCAAAGGCTCTCCAGGCTCTGCTTTAATCTGGATGTCATCTGGCAGAAAGTGAATGCAAACACTCATAATAGGATTCTAAAGAATATCTAAACGGAAAGAGCTTTTTGGATACTTAGCCCTTACTGTATGGATCAAGGACAAACGGGTACGTTGCACCGAAAGGGTTAGGGATATTAAGCGCGCCAGAGCTTTCGGGTGCGCTTATTTTGTACTGAATCCCCCATTTTGAATATCCCATCCGCTCCTTTCGCCTTGGCCAGGCATTCAGGCACTGCCCTCATCCATCTGTTCCTTACTCCACAAACCACCTAACACCTATATCAAGAGGGCAATAGAAGTGTCAAATCCAGGTGGGGTTCGATCTTATCTGCCAGCATATTCAAAACCATCTCACGCTGTTCCCGGTAGTTCGAAACTCCAGTTGGAAGCGCTTTTAATCCCCGCTGCTGCCGCAGGCGATTTAACCAGGCCCGGCGCCAGGGGCCGTTGTCAAAGATTCCATGCAAGTATGTCCCCCAGACCGACTGGCTGGGGTCTACCACACCCAGGTTGGGGTCATCAAACAGCGGTTCAGTATCGTTGGCCTCCGCTTCAATGGGGCGAGTTCTGCCCTGATGAATCTCGTAACCAGCAACCGGCAGTCCTTCCTGGGGGAAGTTAGAGGTGACCTGGCGTTGGCGGGCAATTTTTTGTCCAGCAATGACTGTTTTCAGAGGCAACAGATCCAGCCCCTTATATCGTCCTTCCTGGCCTTCAATACCTTCTGGGTCGGCCAAAATTTTGCCCAACATCTGGTATCCGCCGCAGATACCCAGAACCGTTCCACCTGCGGCTACATAGTTCTTGATCTCCTCTGCCATTCCTGTTTTATGTAAAACGATCAGGTCAGCGATCGTGGTTTTAGAGCCGGGGATGATGAGAGCGTCTGGGTGCCCAATAGGCTGTCTGGGACTAATGTATTTCACCGAAACTGTGGGCTCAGCTTCAAGGGGGTCGAAATCTGTGAAGTTGGAGATCCGCGGCAGGCGGATGACTGAGATATTAATATCTCCAGTTGGGTTGGCGGGACGATTGTCAAACAGGCTGAGGGAATCTTCAGCGGGAAAGGATTGCTCGATCCAGGGAATAACACCAATGACAGGAATGCCAGTACGCTCCTGAAGCCAATCAATGCCTGATTGGAGGAGCGATCGCTGCCCCCGAAATTTGTTGATCACAATCCCTTTAACCAGTTCGCGCTCATCCGGTTCCAGGAGTTCTAGCGTACCAACCACATGGGCAAAGGCTCCCCCCCGGTCGATGTCTACCACCAGAAGCGTGGGGGCATTGAGATACTTAGCCACTCGCATATTGGTCAAGTCGCGGTGCTTGATATTGATTTCAGCCGGGCTGCCTGCCCCTTCACAGACGATCAAATCAAATTCTTCGCCCAGCCGACGCAGGGACTCTTCAATCGCCTGCCAACCCATCTCAAAAAACTGCTCATAATAGTCGGCTGCGCCAACCTTACCCACGGCTCTCCCTTTGATGATGACCTGGGAAGTCATGTCACCCTGGGGTTTCAACAAAATAGGATTCATTTCCACCGCGGGCATGATTCCTGCTGCCCATGCCTGCACAGCCTGAGCATGCCCAATTTCGCCGCCACTGGGTGTGACGTAGGCATTGAGTGCCATGTTTTGTCCCTTAAAGGGCGCAACTCGCCAACCCCGTCGGTTCAGGATACGGCAAATGGCAGTAGTCAATAGCGATTTTCCGGCGTGGGAGGTTGTTCCCACAATCATGATGGCTTTCATTAAATCCCCTCGTGAGAGTGCTAAGGGATGGTGGCGACTTTCATCTCATCTGTTCTCAAATAGGCAGTCGTAGCCAGCGGTCCAGAGCATTATAAAAGCGATCGCGGAAAGTCGGTCGAGAGCAAGCAGGGTCCTGGCTCTCCTGCCACTTCTGCACCAGTTGACGCCCCAGTGGTGTAAGCCGAAAGCTATCCGTTAAACCCTGACCGTCTACTTCACGCCGCAGTAACCCAACCTGAATGAGCCATAGTAGTTCATTTTCTGCGGCCATTTCAGACAGGGGTTTATGGGTGTACTGGTTGTGTAGACCGGCCTGGCCTGCGATCGCTATTAGGGAAACACTCTGATTAACCATTGTGACCAGTAACTTTAGCTGAAGGGGAGTACACCGCATTGCCCGCTCTGCCCGTTCAATTGTTTGGCTGGGATAAAGAATCGATGGACGAGGCTTAGAGGCAGAAGTCATTTGGAAAAGCAATGAACTGGTGTGAACAAAAACTGGTGTGAACAAAAACTTTAATAAATGAATGCTAACAATCCTATATTTTATGCGTTTTCCCTATGCAAAAGGTATTTCTCATCATCAAGGTTACTCTACACAAAATCCTGGCATTATGTTGCTCCTGATACAAAGTTGGGATCACTTTCTTGCTAAACCTAGTCACAATATAACTTTATAAAAATCAAATGCCTCTAGGGTTCCAGCTCTGACTTATTTTCCGAGTGTTTGGTCCGAGAGAGGCAGGCTGTGGTGAAGGCTTGCAATGGCCAATGATCATAGCTACACGGCGGGAGAAAAGCCCGGGAGGGATGGCAGCTTGACAAAATAGTTGCTTCTCTGCCGGGTTTTCTGTTGAAGTTGTTCTGTTCTGATTGATGTGATTATGACCGACAATCCTTTGTTCCGCAGCCCAGATTCTTCCCCTCAACCTCCTTCAGAAGCGAGCCGTGCCGTGGAGCGAGAGAGCCAACTCCCCCTTGACTGGCTAGCAGCAGGAAGTGACAAAAGGTTTAGAGTACGGGTTAGAAGCAGCTGCCAGTATTCGCGATCGCTCCATTCCTACCTTCTCTCGCGGCGAGCTTCCCCACTTTGCTGGCATTAACACCTTCCTGAAAGCTCCCTACCTGGAAGATGTGCGTCGGGTTGGGGAATACGATGTGGCGATCGTCGGAGTTCCCCATGACTCTGGTACCACCTACCGTCCAGGTACCCGTTTTGGACCCCAGGGCATCCGCCGCATCTCTGCCCTCTATACTCCTTACAACTTTGAACTGGGCGTAGACCTGCGAGAACAGATCACCCTCTGTGACGTCGGCGATATCTTTACCATTCCTGCGAACAACGAGAAGTCCTTCGATCAAATTTCCAAAGGCATTGCCCACATCTTTGCCGCTGGGGCGTTTCCTATCATTCTGGGGGTGATCACTCCATTGGATTTCCCACGGTAAGAGGCATCTGTCGCCATTTAGGGGACAAAAAAGTGGGCATCATTCACTTTGATCGCCACGCCGATACACAAGAAACCGATCTGGACGAGCGGATGCACACCTGCCCCTGGTTCCACGCCACCAACATGGCCAACGCCCCCGCCAAAAACCTGGTGCAGTTAGGCATTGGCGGTTGGCAAGTGCCCCGTCAAGGGGTAAAGGTCTGCCGGGAGCGGATGACCAATATCCTCACCGTGACCGACATTGTGGAACGGGGGATTGATGCAGCCGCTGACTTTGCCTTGGAACGGGCGCTTGATGGCACCGACTGTGTCTGGATCAGCTTTGATATTGACTGCATTGACGCTGGGTTCGTGCCTGGTACTGGCTGGCCTGAACCAGGTGGCTTGCTTCCCCGCGAAGCCCTGTCTCTGCTGGGCAAAATTGTTCAAAAAGCCCCTGTTTGCGGCATTGAAGTTGTGGAAGTTTCTCCCCCCTACGATGTCAGCGATATGACGGCTCTAATGGCAACCCGCGTCATTTGCGACACGATGGCGCATCTGGTTGTCTCTGGGCAACTCCCACGCCAGTCAAAACCTGCCTACATTCATGCAGAAGCCAATATGAGCGTGGATCAGGCATGGACTTGAAGAGTTGTTTTGAGTTTTATAGCTATAGCCACCAGGCTTAGGACGGGGTACAGAGGTTTCACCCCTGGCTGGGGGCGAAGCCCCCACACCCCCTTTAAAGCCAAGGTCCTAAGCAATCGGGCGACAGCTATAAGTTCTGAATTTAGATTTGTACCTTAGAACTCCAAACTCATCATTCATAACTCCCTATCCCTACTCCCCACTCTCACCATGCACGAAGTTGACATGACCAGGGCTCTAATTGTCACCCTAAGCGATTGGCTGACATCTCAATCCGAAACCCTACAAATCTCTAAAGTTCATCTGGTAGTGGGCGAATTTACCTGTGTCGAGCCTGTGAGTTTGCAATTTGCATTTGAGGTACAAACTCGTGGCACCTTTCTGGAAGGAGCAACCCTGGAGATTCAGGAAATCCCGCTGATAGCTTTTTGTCACCGATGTCAACAAGAATATCGCCCTGAAATTGGGATTCAATATGCCTGCCCTGATTGCCGATCGCCCATGGAAGACATCCGTTCGGGACGGGAACTGAAGATCGATCGCGTGGAATATGCCGGAAAGGTAAAGGAGCCAGGAGGGGGCTGGGATTAGGGGCTGGGATAAGAAAGAAGGAAGAAGGAAGAAGGAAGGCTGGTTGTCTGTTGACTGTAGTCTTCAAAACTCGAAACTGAAAACTTTTCTTATGTACCAAACCATTGACACTGCCCTCGGTATTAACTTGCTCCATGCTAACCAGGAAGGAGCTGACCATAACCGCACCCACTTCGATGCCTGGGGGATTACCTGTCTTAACCTGATGAGCAGTCCAGGGGCAGGAAAGACGGCTCTCTTAGAAAAAACTCTGGAAGCTCTTTCCCCCTCGCTCAAGATTGCAGTAATTGAGGGAGACATGACGACGGAACTGGATGCCGATCGCCTGCGCCACTATGGAGTTCCTGTAATTGCCATCAACACAGGGCGTTCCTGCCATCTGGACTCGAAGATGGTAGCGGGTGGTATCCATCGTTTAGAGCATGAGCATGACCCATCAACCTTTGATCTGGTTTTGATCTGGTGCTGGTGGAAAACGTTGGTAACCTGGTTTGTCCGGCGGAATTTGAGGTGGGTGAGCATGCCAAAGTTGCCCTCCTGAGCATTACCGAGGGAGAAGACAAACCCCTCAAGTATCCCATTATGTTTCGGGAAGCCGACTGTTTACTGATCACCAAAACAGACCTGGCTCCCTATCTGGATGTTGACCTACAACAACTGGAGGCTAACATCCGCCAGATTAATCCATACGTCACCATCATTCCGGTTTCTGCCAAGACTGGCACAGGGTTAGAAGACTGGTTTGCCTGGGTGCAGGCTACCGTAGCGGCCTCGCCAGCAGCCCTTACCCCAGTTGCAGAGTAAAAATGACTGGGGTAGTCCTTTGATTGTTCTTCTGTTGATTGTTCTTCTGTTCTTTTGTGAGTAGTTGCTATGAAATTGCGATCGCGCCTGTCCTGTGTTGCCCTGTTTTTAATCAGTCTGGTTCTGACTGTAAGTTGCACCAATCCTGCCAGTCAGGTATCCACTCAAACTGGAAGCTCACCTGCACCAGCGGAAGAAACAACGGTGCGGTTGGGGTTTAGTGCCTGCCCCGGCTGGTTTCCCTGGCAGGTTGCCCAGGATGAAAAGATTTTTGAGGCCAATAAAGTTGCTGTGGATTTGAAATGGTTTGATGGCTATCTGGAATCAATTAGCACTCTAGCTGCTGAACAAATTGACGCCAACTCCCAGACTTTAAACGATACCATCAGCTCTGTCGCGGGTGGGGCGGATCAGGTCGTTGTTCTGGTCAACGACAACTCTACAGGAAACGACAAGATCATCGTCCGGGAGGGGATTAATGCGATCGCAGATTTAAAGGGCAAAAAGGTTGCTGCTGAAGAAGGCACTGTGGATCATTTCTTGCTGTTGCTGGGTTTAGAAAAAGAAGGGTTAGGCCCAAAAGACATTACCTTCGTTCCGCTTGAAACAGGAAAGGCAGCGGCGGCCTTTGTCGCCGGGCAGGTTGATGCCGTTGGTGTATTTGCTCCGTTTACCACCCAGGCGCTCAAGCGTCCTGGCAGTAAAGAACTCTTCAGCTCCAAAGATTTCCCAGGGGCCATCCCCGATCACCTGGTTTTTACCCGCAAGTTTGTGAACGAACATCCTAGCCAGGTGCAGGCCATGGTTGATTCCTGGTTTGCCACCCTGGATTACATGGAGAAAAATCCAGACCGCTCCATTGAAATTATGGCAAAACGGGCTGGAGTATATGTGGACGAATACAAAGACTATGCTACCGGAACACAAATCTTCACCATCGAAGACAACCTGAAAGCCTTTCAGCCGGGCAACAGTATGACTTCACTGCAATTTGCAGCGGAGCAGATGTCAAGTTTTCTAATGGAAGTTGGGCTGGCAAAAACAAAACCTGACCTCAGTAATCTATTTGACAATCGTTTCATCAAAGCTTACGCAGAGAAAACTAAGAAGTCCTGATGGAAGGTAGAATTCAGAAACTAGGAGCCAAAATCTTTTTTCCTCTGGCTTCTGACTCTCTTATTCCATTACTCTGCCGTACATATAGGTAGCTGCACCCAATTAATTGTAAGAAGAGGGAATGGGGGCGCAGCTCCTAGGCAGGGGTGGCCCCCCATGCTAACAAAACTTTCGTTTTGCTGTAATAGTTTGCTGCGGCTGATCAGGTAGTTGTGTTAGGGAACGACAACTCCACAGGCAATAGCAATCGGCGATCGCTTCATCAAATCATCAACGCCTACGCCAAAAAAGCCAACGAAGTCCTTGACCCACCAGCATCCACAGTCGTTAGTCACTATTCAGTACACCTGAAAACTCAAAACTCTCCCTTTCTCCTTCAACTCAGAACGCATCCACCCATCTACCCATCTACCCATCTACCCACTTACCCATTTACCCCTCCCCTCCCCAGTCAAAATCCGGTTTCGATGTTTTCTGGCGGCTTGCCGAAGATATTCCCAAACCCCTGCAAACGACTTTGATGGTCACATCTATCGGGCTACTCCTGCTTCTATGGTGGTTAGTCACCACCTTTGGGAATGTTGATCCTAAGTTCTTGCCGTCGCCCGCCGATGTGGCAAGGGCATTTGGGCGGTTGTGGAGTACCCGCGAACTGTTAAAAGATACGATCGCAAGTTTGTGGCGAGTGGGTGTTGGTTTCCTGCTAGCGGCTATCTGCTCGATTCCGGTAGGAGTGTTGATGGGCAGTTTTCCTAGCATTCGGGCTCTGCTGGAACCTCTGTTTGGGCTCATGCGCTACATGCCTGCTCCAGCCTTTATTCCCCTGCTGATTCTGTATCTGGGCATTGGCGAAGAACCCAAGATCATGCTGATCTTCATTGGTGTCTTCTTCTTCAACTCCCTGATAGTCATGGACACCGTAAAATTTGTTCCCAAAGATTTAATCGAAGCGACCTACACTCTGGGAGGTAATCGCTTACAGACCCTACTCCAGGTCATCTTTCCCTACGTTCTCCATTGACGCCTGCCGCATTAACCTTGCAGCCGCCTGGCAATTGGTCATTGTGTCTGAGCTGATTGCCGCTACCGAAGGTCTGGGCCGCCGCATTAGTGTTGCCGAGCGGTTTCTCAAGACAGATGAAATTTTTGTCGGCTTCATTGTTATCGGCGTCATTGGTTTGGCATTTGACATGCTATTCCAGTACTTACTCAAAGTGTCTTGCAGTTGGGCATCCCAAAAGCGGTAGCACTCATTTAGGCTGTTAGCCCTTGGCTGTTGCTTTAGCCCCTATTCCCTGGCCGCTGATACCGATTCCCCAGATCTCTGATTTTTAAGTCAGTAGCTCTTTTACACAACTCCATCTCAATAAACTCCATTCTCCAGAGGATTAACCCATGTTTTTGGAAATCAACAGTCTGCACAAACACTTTAGTACCAGGGGGGGAACGCTGGTTGTCTTAAAGGACATCAATATGGGCATCCAACGGGGTGAATTTATTTGTGCAGTGGGGGCGTCAGGGTCAGGCAAGTCTACCCTACTGCGGCAAATTGCTGGACTGGACATGCCGACTAACGGAGAGGTGAAAGTTGATGGTAAGCGTGTGACCGGACCAGGGCCAGATCGCGGCATGGTTTTTCAACACTACACCCTCTATCCCTGGATGAATGTGCAGGACAACACGGAATTTGGGCTGAAATTGCAAGGTATTGCAAAGAAAGAACGGCGTGAAAAAGCGAGTTACTATCTCAACGTGGTGGGTCTATCGAGGTTTGCCCAATCCCTGCCGAAGGAGTTGTCGGGTGGGATGAAAAAACGGGTCGCGATCGCCCGCGCCCTTGCCTCAGAACCTAAAGTACTCCTGATGGATGAGCCCTTTGGCGCTCTGGATGTTCACACCAAAGAAGCCATGCACGAGTTTATGCTTGACCTCTGGGCCCGTACCAATCTGACGGTTTTCATGATTACCCATGATGTTGAAGAAGCCGTCTTTCTTTCTAACCGGATCTATGCGCTTGGTGCCCGCCCCGGAACTGTGCGGCGTGAAATCCAAATTACCCTACCTGAACGGACGCACCATGTTAAACGCCACTCCACCTTTCATGATTACCGGGATGAACTGATGGATTTGTTGCGGGGTCACGGCAAGGAAGCCAGCGAAGCCGCTATTGTAGCATAAGAATCAAGGGGTTTTCCAAGCAAATCTCATTTCCTTGCACTGCCCGTGGCACCTGCGGCTATAACGGTAGGGTGACAGCACGTATAGATCTCGCAAACGCGTTAGGACATTGGGCTTAAAGGGGATGTGGGGGCAGTGCCCCCAGCCAGGGGTTCCTCCCTGCACCCCGTCCTAACCACAATCACTACCGCATATATAGATCGACTATGACGGGTTCGAAATTTGCCCAGGATGAGGCATTTGGAATCGTTCCAATTCTCCGTGGGAATCATGGCTACCAGTTCTTGTTAGTTCAGCACCATGCAGGACATTGGGGATTTCCAAAGGGGCATGCCGATCCGGGTGAATCTGCTTTACAGGCAGCCTGCCGGGAATTTGTCGAAGAGACGGGAATTGAAGACTATATTGTGCTGGATGGGGTGTCGTTTTCAGAGCAGTACTTCTTCACCCGGCGCGGAGAACGCTTCCGCAAAACCGTGATTTACTTTCCAGCGTTGGTGCAATCGGCAACAGTGAAGTACCAGAGGGAAGAAATTCGAGCTTATACCTGGCTGGACTTTGAGGGAGCGATCGCCCTTCTCACTTTTGCCGGTGGTAAACAGGTACTGGTAGACACGCACCGATACCTGGTAAATCATTCTTTTGTCTGAAACACCTCTAATCCAACGCCTCAACATCACCCTGATACCGCACTATTTCACCGTGATCAGCACCCGGGCAATCCACCGATCAACTAACATTGACGAAGCAGAAGTGCGCCATCCGAGCTAAAGGAGTTTGGGCGTTGCTGCAAACTGACCCGGACTGCACCTCACGAACCACGTTAGCGCTTAAGCCTCCAGAGTTTTGGCAAAATGCGTCAGCCCTGTAAACAACAATACTTTTTGTTAATGGTGAATAACTATGGAATTGTCTCTTTTAAGGGACGTTGCTGATTGACTGACAAAACTTAAAAAGGAGGGAGGCTAAGCCCTTAGTAAAAGGGCACTCGCGGATTAGTATGAAAGTTACCACACAAACACAACTGAACCATGCGAACCTCCCCAGCTATGGGACCTTCTGGGTCAATCCACTCAATGGGCTGATCAACGGCATCTGCAACCCCTGATTTGGATGGTGAACTGATTTGTGGATGGTGAACTGATTTGTAGTGAATGCATCAGCCAGACCCAATGGGGTGTTTACGTGCAGAGTCGAGCAAAATTCGCCCAAAGCCATCCACGCCGTTCAGTCGCTGGTTGCCCAATAGCCGCATCCATGTCCAACGAGCCTACTACAGTCCGCTGCTTGCAGCCGCATTAGCCCAGTGAGGCGTTTCTGAAATTACCTTAATTGAAGACACGACGATGTTATGGGACGAGTTCTGCCCGATTCGCAGATCGATTCAGTACCGGGGATGTGCCATTCCCTTGATTGGGCGGGTACTACGCCACGGCAGTAGTAGTGTTCGCTTGGAGGTCTACCAACTATTTTCGCATTCGGGTCAAAAGTTGAGTCTGGATCTGCCTTCCCCCACCAAGGCTGGAAGCAACTCAAGTAATATAGCTCTACGCGGGTGTGTTCGGACATTGGAATTAGAGAGGGAGTGGGGGGAATTAGAGAGGGAGTGGGGGCTTCGCCCCCACTCCCTCTCACTCCAGAACCTGGTTGACTGACAAATTGCAGGCAACGAATTGGTAAGACTGGACAGTAAATTCTCGTTTAGGTTGCCGTTGAGCTTGCTTTTTGGATGCAATTGCGGGAGCAGGATCGCGTCTCCCCCTGCAACTCAATAGAGGGAAACAATGCCCAGTCTTTGTGTAAGCAACCCCTGAGCCAATTCCAGCCAATGCGAACATAGCTGTTGCCCCGCTTCCAATGCACATCGACCCACCGCCGTTTCCCGGACATGACGACATGCTGCCCCTGCACACTTAACAGCAGCATGGTCACAGCAAGCACCAGACAGAGACGGGAAAGAGCAGGAACAGAGCGAATCTCAGAACGTTCCAGGTAAAATCTATTCGATTTTTCATCAAGCAGTTCCTCTTCGATTTGAAACTGTTCGCTGTATGCTCAAAACGTTTGCAGTGAGACAGGTTCATCACTGACCAGCAGCCAGAGTTGAGGCGAAACAGGGTCACGCCCCAGTGCCAAGTATAAGTGGGGAAGGGGGCGTGTTTTCGTCAAAGTGACCCCTTGCAGCAAAACGCGCCCTCCTGCCGCCAGATGATATAGCGGTAGTCATTATGGTTAGGAGGGGGTGCAGGGGTGGAACCCCTGGCTGGGGGCGAAGCCCCAACTCCCTCTCTAATTCCAATGTCCGAACGCACCTGCGTAGAGCTATATTTAGCTGAAATGGTTCATTTGGAGACAATTCTGGGTTCATTTGCAGCAGGTCTGGTTTTAGCCGAAACCGAAAAACGAGAGGAATTGCAACAACAGGTGGCTCCTGTTGCTGATACCATCATGCCTGTTTTCTTTGTAGTTGTGGGTGCCCGCATGGATATTAGCGTCTTGAATCCGTTGGTGCCAGAGAACTGGGAAGGGTTAATCATGGCATCGTTTTCGATGGTGGTGGCCATTGCCGGCAAGGTGGTGACAGGGCTGGGTATGTTTGGTCAACCGGAAATTAATCGACTGGTGATCCGGGTTGGGATGGTTCCTAGAAGTGAGGTGGGTCTGGTATTTGCGGCGATTGGGGCTTCCACTGGAGTCCTGAGTGATGCGTTGAATGCGGCCATTATTGTGATGGTGATTTTGACCACGTTCTTAGCTCCACCCCTTCTACGCTGGGCCTTTTCTATCGGGGAAGGGGCCGGTGCAGATGCTTCTGTTGCCAGTTTGAATGGCAGTAGTTTAGAGTCTGTGGTTGTCGAGCCAGAGATCTTGCAACCGGAACTGGCCGAGTCGGAGTAGGGAGCCAGGTTTTAGAGGTCATGCGTAAGGTTTAGGTAAGCTCGTTCCCACTGCTTCAACTAGGGGTAGGAAAGTAGAAACTAACTCAGGCTTGCTAACCACCAGGGTAGGGTAAGCTCGGTGACTGTAGTTCTGACCAGGGTTGAGGGGGAAGATGGGGTTGGGTTCGAGGGGAGTCCAGATGGCACCAGCGGCCTGGACGATCGCCCACACTGCTGAAATATCCCAAATCTTGGGTGTGGCTTCAACGCCACCTAAAGACCAGCCAGCAGCGACGGTTAGTAAGTTGTAGGTTGCTACACCCAGCATTCGGATCTTGGCCGGAAAAGGATTTTTCAGAACAAAGGTGCTACGGGCGCAGAGGTTGAAGAAATGGTTGGGAGAAACGTCATCAGGACTGGTATGAATCGGACGATGGTTGAGAAAAGCTCCCGTCGGTCCTTCCAATCCAGAGTTGCCGTACCAGTAGCCATAAAAGGATTGATTTAAGGGTGGCAGATGGACATAGCCGAAGACTGGAGTGCCTCGATAGAGCAATCCCAGGGAAATGCCCCACAGGGGTAAGCCTCTGGCAAAGTTAGTGGTGCCATCCAGGGGATCAATAATCCAACACCATTTGGTATCGGGGAAGATATGCTCGACTTCTTCACTAAGAGCCCCATGGTTGGGGAAGGTTTGGGCGATCGCCCGCCTCAATTCTTCATCAGACCATTTATCTGCCTGGGTCACTAAACTTCCATCCGCCTTTTCCGCGGCCTGCACCTGCCCAAAATCATTCAGCAACCGCTCTCCTACCCGATGGGTGGTAGTTTCGGTAAAATCAAGTATTTGAGTCCAGAAGTCCATTTGAGGGGGATAAACGCTAGGTGGGTGTCAGATACCGAGGGGGCCAGGCCCATTGTTTAGTTATTGGCTGTTATAGCGTTCACAAATAGTTTGTCAACAAGGGGGGTTGGGGGCTTCGCACCCATGTAGGGGTGAAACCCTTTCACCCCATTTAATTTTTAAGAAAGATCGCAATAGTTGTTAGAGAGGTGTAGGAGGAAAACCCCAAATTCAGAAATCAAATCTTTTCTAGCCCCTAATCTCTCATCCCTTATACCCTGGTTGTCCTGAATCAGTTAGGGGCTGCTTCATCTGTAAAAAGTGGAGATGGATGACAAGGCTTTCCATACCGGCAGTTTCCATACATAGTTAATCCCGATCGACATAGTTAATCCCGATCGCTCCCAATTACAGCAACGATCGCTTCCTTCGCATTCATCTGGAACTCCTGCACACTCACCCGTCTCAACAAGCTAATCGCCACAATCATAAAGAGGGCTTGCAGGGCAAACACAAAACCGTAGGCCAGCACCACGTTCGTTGCCATCTTTCTGCCGATGTCGAGGGTTGCACCGCCAATGACCGTTGCCAGACCACGGGCAAGGGCTTGAGCCAGCCCCCAGGCTCCAATGAAGGTACCAGCCGTTTCGGCAGCCGTCAAGTCAAGCATGAGGGTTACAGAACCCGTAGTGGTAATGCCAGAGGCCAACCCAAATATCAGCAGTACCAGTTGCAAGAACCTAGGATTACCAGAGAAACCAGCCAGAACTACCAGAACCAGGGATAGCACGACACTCTGACAGCCGATTTGGGCGGTTAGGCGTTTGCCAAAGCGGGGAGCCAACCAGAAACCCGCACCGAGAATGCCAATCAGGGTACCTATGCCCCAAAAGGCGTTCAGAGTAGCAGTTGCCCCGGCGGGCATTTTGAAAATTTCACCCCCATAAGGTTCCAGTATCGCGTCTTGCAGGAACAGCCCCATCGTCATCACGATCAGGAAGGAGAAGAAAAAACGGGTCTGGCGGTTAGCGGTCAGGATGCGCCAAGCCCGGTTGAGGGTAATTTCCTGGGTGGGATCGGCAATATGAGATCGCAACGAATAGCGCGAATACTTCTTTTCAATGCCCCAGGTGGCTGCCAACGCCAACCCCACTACCACCAGCGGCACCACCACAAACAACCGATTAATGCTGCTTTGTAACTGAGCCAGGGAGGGATCGGTTCCTAGCTGTCTCAGCATCACGCCAATGGTGATGCCCCCAACAATGGTGCCAGCGATGAGCATTGACCAATCAACCCCAACAATTTTGGAGCGATCTTCCTCATCCGTAACATCCACCAGCAGGGTTGCAAATGGGGTAGAACAGGCACCGACAGCAATGCCATACAATCCAAACAGTACCGCTAATACTACTGTCCAGGCATAGGTCATTCCACTCCAGCCAAAAGCTTCCAGACTGGTTCCTACCTGCCACATTGCCTGCACCGCGACAAACGCAATTACGGCAAAGCTCACGGCTCCTAACAGCACATAACCTGTGCGGTGCAAACCGAACAGGGGTCTGGTATCTGAAAGTTGCCCAAACCAGATGCGAGCGGGTGCCACAAACAGAGTGATGGCCAGAACCACACTGGCGATCGTGGCTGGAACGCCCAGTTCCTTAATCAACACCCGGTTTAACAACCCAAACAGCAAGACGGACATCATGCCCAGTCCAAGCTGAAGCAGACCAAGCCGCAACATAGTAAAAAGGTTGACTCGCGGCATCGATGCTACAGATGCGGTGGGGGAGTCTGAAAAATTGCTGGATTCCATAATAGTGTGGGAGTTTTTCTAAATCTGAGTTACCAGAGTTGTTTCAGTAGGTGCATTCCTGCATCTACCAGAATAAGGCTCCATGCCTCAAATCACGGCGTTAGACTTAGATATATTAAAAATCGTAAAGGAAACCCTTTTCAATTTGTAACAGGAGAGTTGGATGGTGGATGCGATCGCGCTAAGACCTGATGGACCTAAAGTAAAACCCCTTGGTATTGGTGCCTGGTCGTGGGGAGATAAGCTGTTCTGGGCTTATGGCAAAGATTACGACGAAAAGCAGGTGCAGGAAGCTTTCTACGCTGCTTTAGAGGCCGGAATTGACTTCTTTGATACGGCTGAAGTTTACGGTTTCGGTGAGTCAGAGCGCTTGATTGGGAAGTTTATGCAGGCGGAGCCACGCTTTCGTGATCGCCCCGTCCATATTGCAACCAAATACTTTCCATTTCCCTGGCGGTTCAATGCCCAGGCCGTAGTCGATGCCCTCACGGCCAGCTTAAAGCGGCTCCAGGTCGATAAGGTTGCCCTCTATCAGGTTCACGCGCCCCTTGATTTCTTAATGGGACAGCGCACCTTAATGAACGCCCTGGCAGACGAAGTAGAAAAGGGCAGAATTGAGGCGATCGGCATCAGCAACTATTCGGCTGAAAAAATGCGGCAGGCCCATAAATTTCTGACTGCCAGAGGAATTCCCCTCGCCGTCAACCAGGTTCGCTATTCTTTGCTATCCCGTCAAATTGAAACGAATGGCATTCTAGAAACCGCCCGTGAATTGGGGGTAACCATTCTGGCCTACAGTCCGCTGGCACAGGGCTTATTGACCGGTAAGTATGTTGGAGATGCCAGACGATCTCTTCGAGGGGGGCGCCGCATCGATCCCCGCTTCAGCCCCGAAGGCCTAGAAAAAATCGCCCCTGTTATCCATACCCTTCAAAAAATTGGCGAAAATCATCAGCGCACCCCTGCCCAGGTTGCTCTTAACTGGCTCATCGCCCAGGGCGGAGTTATCCCCATTCCTGGAGCTAAGAATGCCGAACAGGCCAAACAAAATGCTGGCGCTTTAGGATGGAGCCTGGCCCCGGATGAAATTGAGGAGATTAATCAGGTCAGTCGCCCCTGGCGATAGGGAAGCCGGGTGAAAGGAGTAAGTAGCTAGGCGCAATTAAATGAAGGAAAATTTCGAGGGTGGAGGGGGTGCCCCCCCTGCCTGGGGGCGTAGCCCCCTACTCTCCCCTCTACTAATTAAGGATGACTATCTACTTAGAGGAGTGGATAAGTTTTGAGTTTTA
This sequence comes from Leptothermofonsia sp. ETS-13, assembly GCF_049200465.1. NCBI lineage: Bacteria > Bacillati > Cyanobacteriota > Cyanophyceae > Leptolyngbyales > Leptolyngbyaceae > Leptothermofonsia > Leptothermofonsia sp. ETS-13. Next base: position 5,246,738 of record NZ_CP120836.1, on the reverse strand, counting down.
AGTTTTGTTTTTCTACCTTCCCATTTTCCATTCTCCGTTCTCCTTTCTTTTCTCTTTCTTCTTTCAAGAAAGATCGCTGTAACAACTTCTAGCATGTTAAGCAGTGCTAAATGGTACGATGCCTCAGGGGGATGGAATGGGAATTCTATCTCAGCAAATGAGCTTTGAGAAAATAGATGAGACGACAGTGTAGTCTCTTTAGAGAAAGGGGCTTCCTGGTTAATCGTTCCCCTAACTGAGATTGCCAACACACTAGACTAACCCTTTACCTTCCTCCAACCATCGAACTGATAGGAGTATGAGCACTGTTCTGATTGTTGACGATAGCCACACTGTACGAGAGATGCTCTCAGAACAGCTGAAAAGGGGTGGCTTCAACGTCATTGAAGCAGTCGATGGCGAAGAGGCGATGGAAAAAATTAAGTTCCACTCTCCCGATCTGGTAATCACCGACATTGTAATGCCCCGCAAGAACGGTTACGAGCTGACCCGCTGGATCAAAAATGACCCGAAAACCCGGCATACTCCCGTTGTGATGTGTACCAGCAAGAGCGAAGAGTTTGATGTGTACTGGGGCATGAAACAAGGAGCCGATGCTTACATTACCAAGCCTTACCATCCTCCGGACCTACTGGATGCAGTAAAGAAGCTCCTGAATCAGACAAAAGATTAATCCTAATGAACCGCACTATCGTATGGTTTCGGCGAGATTTGCGCATTGCGGATCATGCTCCCCTGCACCGGGCGGCGCTACGGGGGGAAGTGATTCCCGTATTTGTGTTGGATCGGGCGCTTTTGCATCATCCTGAAACGGCAGTGGCACGGGTCGCGTTTATGCTGGACTGTTTGCGATCGCTCGATCAGGATTTGCGCGATCGCGGCGGACGGTTGATTCTGCGTCATGGCGACCCGGTTGAAGTATTACCCCAATTAATCCATGAAACTGGAGCAGAAGGCATTTATGCCCATATCGACTTTGAGCGCATTTACGGTCGGGTACGGGATGCCCGTCTAAACCGGGAACTTTCCCGCCTGAGCCTCAAAATTCGCTGGTTTGAGCCATCTGGCACCACACCTGACCTGATTCCCTACCCCCACTACCGGGATCTGTGGTACGCAGAAATGAAGGCTGAAATGGTGCCAACGCCCAGTCGAGTGGTAGTGCCATCGGATGTGTTCAGCGAACCTCTCCCCACCTTGCAAGACTTAGGATTGGTTCCTGACCACAAGCCCATTCCACCAGGAGGTACGCAAGCCGCCCGTGATTTGCTGGCAGAGTTTCTGGCTGAGAAGAGCGATCGCTACTACTGGCAACTCTCCTACCCGGCAGCCACTGCAACCACTGGCCTCAGCCCCTACATTAAATTTGGCGTCATCTCTGCCCGTGAATGTTTCCAGGCGGCGCAAAAACTGGAGTCCTCTCCAGACCTGCGCGTGCAACGGAGCTGTAAGCAACTCATCTCTCGCATTCGCTGGGGCAATGGCTTTGCACAGCGGTTTCGCTACATGCCTCAGTTAGAGTTGCGATCGCTTTACCAGGTGTTTGATGAGAACGGTTGGTTTTTCGATGAGACCCTTTACCAGGCATGGCAGGAAGGCCAGACCGGGTTTCCAATTGTGGATGCCGCTGCCCGCTGCCTCAAAGCAACCGGCGGCTGGAAAGAACTCAATTTCCGTAGTCGCGCCCTCTATGCCAGCTTTCTCAGTAACCTGTTGGGTATGGACTGGCGCTTTGGAGCACTCCACTTCATGCGGCACCTGATTGATGGCGACTGCCCGATTGACCATTACCAGTGGGCTATGCAATGCGGCGTTACCCACTGCGTCGACAAAACCTGGACTCGCATCTACAATCCTCAACAAGTCGCCGTAGACCGCTGCGATCCCGATGGAACGTTTATCAAACGTTGGGTACCCGAACTGGAGCATCTACCCGTCAGTTGCCTGGGTACCCCGCCCTCCGTTCAAGGTTATCCCGCTCCCATCCTGGACTATAAACAGGCACGCCAGCGCCGGGTTGAGCAATTGGAACGTCAGCGCAAGGTCTTTCTGAATCAGGAAAATGTGGTGCCCTTTCTGGCCCGCTTCCCCGCAGATATCATGCCTTTTGGTGCCGATCGCTTCCCCAGCGAAGTCCGTTGGGCGGCAGTTCCCCAGCCCGAACTCTTCCCTCCTCCCCTCAACCTGGAATCGCTGGATCTGGAACAGGCAAAAGCTCTGCGCACCTGGTTTGTTGCCCATGTCGAGATCGTTCCCCGTAAGTTGCCTCGAAGGAAACCAAAGGTGGCCGAAGATGAACAATTGAGTTTGCTGTAAAAAGAAGGAGTCTATAGCGATCCGATTTAGATTGTGAAAGAACTTTTCCGTCAGACTTTCACGACCCTTTTTTGTTCACGATCAATTTATAGCGATAGCCACCAGGCTGAGGATAGGAAAGAAAAAAAGGACGGGAACTCATGGAACTCATTCGCGCCCACGCTTTTATCTCTGGCATTGTTCAGGGAGTTGGCTATCGGTTTACGACCCAGAATGTTGCGCTCCAGCTTGGGGTGAGGGGTTGGGTGCGAAATTTACCCGATGGACGAGTGGAAGCAGTTTTTGAGGGACCCAGAGAATCGGTTAAGGAAATGATTCGCTGGTGTCATCAGGGGCCGCGTGGGGCAATCGTGGATGAGGTTGGCGTGGAATATGAAGCACCGGAAGGTCTGAAGCGCTTCGAAATCCGGCGGTAACAAAGGCGCAGTTCGTGAACTTTCTGAGGACTGTAACGAAATTGTCAGAATTTCAGTGTTTTTGCCTATTAATCTTTCTTGGGCGATGGGCAACATCTTGGCAAACACCCAGGGATAGGACACTCTACCTGGTTGGTTCCACCATCCAGATGGCATTTGCAACGGTTCGCCTTAGAACTCATGGTTACTCAATCCAATTGTTGCAGTTGCTAGGTGGCACCGTTGCACACGCTTCAGACGGTTAGGAAGGAAGCATGGATAGTTCGCGCTACGAAATCTCTACCACCCGACTCGAATCCTTTATCTGGATTTCTAAAGAGGTCAATGTTGATGTCGAGGCAGTTTCCCGTCATTCTTTTTTCAGAATGCGGTTCACTCCATTACTCCCCCTTCGTCGATGGTTGAATGGCATTAGAATTCACAACGCCAGGACAGCCAGGATGATTTGCCGAGTGATCCCGGATCGTTGCCCGTTTGAACGTACAGTGACGGCCTTCGGACGCCCAATTTTCAGGATTCCTCCTCTCTGCAAGCTGAATCCCTTATATGAGGAACTTGTCGATCTGCGTTTCCGGGCTCTGTGCTACCTGGCCGATGAATGTGGTGAAGATGTGAGTGTTTACTTTTCCTGCCCCAAATGGTAAATCACTGCTGGAGTTAACTCCTCAACGCTTTTGAGAACGATGACTGCCCCGGCTTTGTGGAGATTCGCCGCATAGGTTTCGCGCTGCTCCTCCTTTGCCTGGACATGGGGCGGCAAAACTCCGACTCCAATCCAGCGGCGATCGCCCTGAATCTGTCGAGCATTTTCAACCACATACATATCGGCAACCGTATCACCCACATAGATTACCGGAACGAGAGAATCCACACCGTTCAGTAACGCCACGGCTTTAAAAAGTCCTGTAGGATCCGGTTTACCGGGGGCATCTTCCATGGCAACCAGTACGGGAGACTGTAGCCCAATCCGCTTTTCCAAAATATAACGGGCTGAGCCGGTCGTTGCCCCACTAAAGAAACCCCAGCGAATCCCCGCTTTCGTCAGAGATTCCAGGTAAGTTGCCTGAATTAGAAGCGGTTCCTGGCAGATATAACCTGTCCAGTGGGTGGGGTCAGGTCCTCGATAACGAGACTGAAAAAAAGCCACCAGCTCTTCGTAATTCAGATTCACCTCTTCTCGGCCTAACACCGTTGATGGGGCGATCGCTTTCCCATTACTCACCAATTTCCCTTCAAAGTATCGATACACCAGTTCCTGGGATGCTTCCCAATCGTTGTTCCAGATGCCTTCTGATTTCAATGCATCAATATCTGCCTGGGAAGGACGATAGGCCCCAGCCGTAAAATGCTCAACAGTGTCCGCCAGCGCTCGACGGTAAGAGCCACTGACATCTCGGATAACCCCATCAATATCAAACACAACAAACATGATTTTCTCAAAGACCACTGGGAACTCTAAAGCAAGTTCTAATTGGGTTAAGTTAAGTAGTCATTCTTAATTGGTAAAGGGGGGGAATGGGGACTGCGCTCCTAGGCAGAGGGTTTCACCCCCTCCAACCCCCAAAATTATCTTTAATTTAATTTGATTGCACCTAGCTAATTACTGACTCCATACACAATGAAGTTCAGGACTCATAATTTTTGTTGAAAGCATACCTTCTTAAGGATACGTGGTTATTCCCACTACCCTACGTTAAAATAATAGATTGGTAAAGTTATCAAAAATCTGGGAACGTGCTGGAGGTAGGGTTGTCAAAATTTATTTTGAAGGTTCTCTGGTTAGAAGAGAACGTCGCACTTGCAGTAGACCAGGTGGTGGGAAAGGGGACAAGCCCCCTGACGTCCTACTTCTTTTGGCCTCGAAATGATGCCTGGGAACAACTCAAAAATGAATTGGAATCCAAGCATTGGATTTCCGAGGTGGATCGGGTTGAATTGCTGAATAAGGCTACTGAGGTGATTAACTACTGGCAGGAGGAAGGAAAGCGGCGCCCGATGGCTGAGGCGCAGGCAAAATTCCCGGAGGTCACTTTTACAGGAAGTGCCTAGTAGGCTATCAAGACTGTTTTGAGGGTTGAAAACCCTCAAAACACCCTGAAAATGGATTTTATAGATTTGAGCTACTAGATTTGAGCTACCCCACAAATCTATCCTGACGGACTAATTAGGTAGCCATCCTTAATTGGAAGGGGAGAATGGAGGCTGCGCCCCCAGGCAGGGGTGAAACCCCTGCACCCCCAACAAACCTTTCGTTTTGCTGCACTAGACGAGACAACACATTCTGCAACGTCCGTAGTAATAACTTCAGTCGAATAGGCTAAAGCCTAAGCTACCAACATTGTGAAACTTTTAGTAAACCCTTTTCATCCGCGACGTTAGACGCTGTTATGGCGACTGCCTTGGGAAAAAGGGAACAGCCAAAAGCTAACACCTAATTACAATTAATTACTTTTACCTATCAACCCGCTCTAACTTAGAGTGGTAAAGTTAAAGCGGGTTTTGTGTTGAACCTGCATTTGTCTATCATCCTCTTTCAAGAAATCAGGAAGAGGCGGTAGAGTAGCTGAAAATGGCGCAGGTGAAATTTCTTACCCAGAACTACCTGGGACTTATACCCAAAGATATTTGAGTCTTGAGCCATCATTTGATACGGTTTATTACAGTACGTTGCCGTATCTTTACATTTCTTGTGTTCAAAAACGTCTTTATAGGTAAGTAGGTAGCTTCATGACGATGACCATTACCCCCGATCAGGTAGAACGGATTGTTTGGAATCAGCACCATGATCCGTTTGAAGTGCTGGGCCCCCATCAAATTGAGAAGGATGGCAAGACAGCCTGGGTAGTGAGAGCTTACCAACCAACGGCAGATGCGGTTTGGGTTGTCTGCCCAGACCTGCGGATGGAGTACTTGATGCAGACTGTTCATCATCCTCACTTTTTTGAATGCACGGTTGAGATCCCCGAACTGGCAAATTATCAGCTACGCATCAAGGAAGGGGAGCATGAGCGGGTGATTTATGATCCCTACGCGTTTCGCTCTCCTTACCTGACCGATTTTGATATCCATCTGTTTGCAGAAGGGAATCACCACCGCATTTATGAGAAGCTGGGGGCCCACGTCACGGAGATGAATGGGGTTAAGGGCGTTTATTTTGCTGTATGGGCTCCTAACGCTCGGAATGTCTCGGTGATTGGAGATTTCAATCATTGGGATGGGCGCAAGTACCAGATGCGCAAGATTGGAAATGGGATCTGGGATCTGTTTGTGCCTGAATTGGGTGTAGGCGATCACTACAAGTACGAGATTAAGAACCCCGAAGGGCACATCTACGAAAAATCTGATCCCTATGGGTTTCAACAGGAACCCCGTCCCAAAACAGCCTCCATTGTCACCGACCTGGATACTTACACTTGGCACGATGACGATTGGATGGAAAAACGCCGTCATACCGACCCTCTGACCCAGCCAATCTCGGTTTATGAAGTCCACCTGGGCTCCTGGCTGCACGCCTCCTCTGCAGAACCTCACAAGTTACCAGATGGGACTGAAGAGCCCGTTGTCATTGTGTCAGAATTGAAGCCCGGTGCCCGTTTTCTTACTTATCGAGAACTGGCAGAAAAACTGATTCCCTATGTAAAAGATTTAGGGTTTACTCACATCGAGTTACTGCCGATCGCCGAGCATCCCTTCGATGGTTCCTGGGGTTATCAGGTAATTGGCCACTATGCCTGCACCTCACGCTATGGTAGCCCTCAAGATTTCATGTACTTTGTTGACCAGTGCCACCAAAATGGCATCGGGGTCATTGTGGACTGGGTACCGGGACATTTCCCAAAAGATGGGCACGGGTTAGCCTTTTTTGATGGCACCCACCTTTACGAACATGCCGATCCTCGCAAAGGTGAACACAAAGAGTGGGGTACCCTGGTCTTCAACTACTCCCGCAATGAGGTCCGCAATTACCTGGTTGCCAACGCTCTCTTCTGGTTTGACAAGTATCACATTGACGGTATTCGGGTAGATGCTGTGGCATCCATGCTCTATCTCGACTACTGCCGGAAGGAGGGCGAGTGGTTACCGAATCAATATGGTGGTAGAGAGAATATTGAGGCTGCAGAATTTTTGCGGCAGATGAACCATGTCATCTTCAGCTATTTTCCAGGGATTTTGTCGATCGCCGAAGAATCAACGTCATGGCCGATGGTTTCCTGGCCTACATATGTGGGTGGTCTGGGCTTTAACCTAAAGTGGAACATGGGTTGGATGCATGACATACTCGACTACTTCCATATGGACCCCTGGTTCCGCCAGTTCCACCAGAATAATGTTACCTTCAGTATTTGGTATAACCACAGCGAAAATTTTATGCTGGCGCTCTCCCATGATGAAGTGGTCCATGGCAAGAGTGCCATGATTGGCAAGATGCCAGGTGATGAGTGGCAGAAGTTTGCGAACCTGCGTTGCCTCTACGCCTACATGTACACCCACCCTGGTAAGAAAACTTTATTCATGAGCATGGAGTTTGGGCAATGGAGCGAGTGGAATGTTTGGGGTGACCTAGAGTGGCACTTGTTACAATATGAACCCCATCAAAAGCTTAAGAACTTTCTGGCAGCCCTGAATCGGCTTTATCGGAGTGAACCTGCACTTTACACGCAGGATTTTGGGCAAGAAGGATTTGAATGGATTGATTGTAGTGACAACCGTCACAGCGTGGTTTCTTTTATTCGCAGGGCAAAGGATTCAAACGAGTTTATTGTGGTTGTCTGCAACTTTACCCCCCAACCCCATTCCCATTACCGGGTCGGTGTACCTGAAAGAGGTTTTTATACCGAATTGCTGAACAGTGATTCCCGCGAATACTGGGGCAGCAACATGGGCAATCTGGGAGGTAAGTGGACAGATGACTGGGCTTACCATAATCGTCCTTACTCTCTAGATCTTTGCCTACCTCCATTAGGAACGTTGATCTTGAAGCTAGATCGCCAAAAGACAGCCGCAGCAGAAAAGGGCATAACTGCTCAATAACAGGTTCTACCGCTACTATCGGGTCTGGGTCGCTCCTCCCCTTTGCGAATAGCTCCAAGGAGGGTAGATATCATGACACAACGTTTGCTTCCACCGCCGCTTTTGCTTGAAAGTGTGAGCCTGCCGAGCTGACCATTGACGTTCCCGTTTTCTTTAAATTGAATTCTGCGGATACCACCGGCAAGTTGTAAGGTGGTTTCCGAGTCTATTTGGATATTGGGGTCGAGATCTTTCCAGTGGGCAGTGGCAGCATTGACACTGGCAGGATGGATTGACCACTGGACAATACCGTTGAATTCTCGAAAGCTTGCCTGATAGGGAACATTTAATCGCTGGGCCGTACCCTGAGCATCTCGAATAGCCTGATAAACCACATCCTGAGCATGGCTGAGGGTTAGTCTTCTTAACAAAGCATTCCAACCGGGAGCCATAATCGACATTAGGATGCCAAAAACAACCAGGATGGTGGTCAATTCCAGGAGGGTGAATCCTGCTGTAGTGGGTTTGGATGGAAATGGCTTGAGGGGGTAGGGGGTCGTAGAGGTAGAAGAAGCTTGGAAGCTGAGGCTACGCCTATCGTTCGTTCTAATCCTGGTGATGATTCTGATAAAGGCGGTTCTGCATTCAACATAAGTTTTCATCATCAGCACCCTAAATAAAATGAAGCGGGTAGTAGATCGCATTTAAGGGTACCCGGAGAATTGTTGTCCTTAATCGCAATCACTAAACCTTCATAAATGGCGGCTGATTAATGGAATGAAGCCACAATGAAGAGGGTTGCTCAGGCCATTTTTGGGAGAGGAGAGTTCATAGGGGCATTCAAGGGTATGAGCTGGTTGACTGGGTTTGTCAATTTTTTTGTGACAATCCTGGAAAGGGGGGCGAGGGAATCAGGGTTTCAAGCCCACAGGTAGTTCGGGAACCCGTACAACTGAAAAAGTTGCAATCATGACCGGGCTATGGCTAAATTAGCACTCAGAGGTCGAGAGTGCTAACTCGATCCAGACTGTTCACCTAACCTGCTAGTTTGGAGAATTATTTATGGCAGCCGTAACTCTGAGTGTTTCTACTGTTAAACCTCTGGGTGATCGTGTGTTTGTTAAGGTGAGTGCTTCTGAGGAGAAGACTGCTGGTGGAATCCTGTTACCTGATACGGCAAAAGAGAAGCCTCAGGTTGGCGAAGTAGTTGCTGTGGGTCCTGGTAAGCGTGATGAGAAGGGAAACCGCCAGGAAATGGAAGTCAAACTTGGCGATAAGGTTCTCTACTCAAAGTACGCAGGCACTGACATCAAACTCGGCACTGAGGAGTATGTTCTGTTGTCTGAAAAGGACATTCTGGCAGTCGTCTCATAGAAGTTCTGAGTTTTAAGCTCTGAGTTTTGAGCTATCTAAAACGATTGATAACTCGAAACTTAGGACTTGCTCCCACGATTTGCGTTTTTTCACTCAAAACTCTTAACTCAACACTCAAGACTACTGGAGAACTATGGCTAAGCGCATCATTTACAACGAAAATGCTCGTCGCGCCTTAGAGCGTGGTATGGATATTCTGACTGAGGCTGTCGCCGTTACCCTTGGTCCTAAGGGGCGCAATGTCGTTTTGGAGAAAAAGTTTGGTGCTCCCCAGATCATCAACGATGGGGTGACGATTGCCAAAGAAATTGAGTTGGAAGATCACGTTGAGAACACGGGTGTATCCCTTATTCGGCAGGCAGCCTCTAAAACCAACGATGCCGCAGGGGATGGTACCACGACAGCAACCGTTTTGGCTCACGCAATGGTGAAGGAAGGTCTCCGGAACGTTGCAGCCGGGGCAAATGCGATCGCGCTCAAGCGCGGTATCGACAAAGCCACCAATTTCCTAGTAGACAAAATTGCTGAACACGCTCGCCCGGTTGAAGATTCCAAGGCGATCGCGCAGGTGGGTGCCATCTCTGCTGGTAACGATGACGAAGTGGGTCAAATGATTGCCAACGCGATGGATAAGGTTGGCAAGGAGGGCGTCATCTCCCTAGAAGAAGGCAAGTCAATGACAACCGAACTGGAAATCACTGAAGGGATGCGCTTCGACAAGGGTTATATCTCTCCTTACTTCGCTACCGACACCGAGCGCATGGAAGCAGTGCTGGATGAGCCTTTCCTGCTGATCACCGACAAAAAGATTACTCTGGTGCAAGACTTGGTGCCTGTGCTGGAGCAAGTGGCTCGTGCGGGTCGCCCACTGCTTATTATTGCTGAAGACATTGAGAAGGAAGCTCTGGCTACCCTGGTGGTCAACCGTTTGCGCGGTGTGCTGAACGTAGCGGCTGTGAAAGCTCCTGGCTTTGGCGATCGCCGTAAGGCCATGCTGGAAGACATTGCCGTCCTGACAGGTGGTCAGGTGATTACCGAAGATGCCGGTCTGAAGCTGGACAATGCCAAACTCGACATGATGGGTAAGGCTCGCCGGGTCACCATTACCAAAGACAGCACCACCATTGTGGCAGAAGGCAACGAAGCCGCTGTTAAAGCTCGTTGCGAGCAAATCCGCCGTCAGATGGAAGAAACTGATTCTTCCTACGACAAAGAGAAGCTGCAAGAGCGTCTGGCCAAACTGGCGGGTGGTGTTGCTGTAATCAAAGTCGGTGCAGCAACCGAAACTGAAATGAAGGACCGCAAGCTGCGCCTGGAAGATGCCATCAACGCAACCAAGGCTGCGGTTGAAGAGGGTATCGTTCCCGGTGGTGGTACGACTCTGGCTCACCTGGCTCCTGACCTGGAGTCCTGGGCAAGCAGCCATCTGAATGGCGAAGAGTTGATTGGTGCAACCATTGTTGCCCGTGCTTTGTCGGCTCCGCTGAAGCGGATTGCTGAAAATGCCGGTCAGAATGGCGCGGTGATCGCTGAGCGCGTTAAGGAGAAGTCCTTCAACGTTGGTTACAATGCGGCAACGAATGAGTTTGTTGACATGTTCGAGGCCGGTATTGTTGACCCTGCTAAGGTGACTCGTTCCGCTCTGCAAAACGCCGCTTCTATTGCCGGTATGGTGTTAACCACCGAGTGCATCGTGGTTGACAAGCCTGAGCCGAAGGATAATGCTCCTGCTGGTGCTGGTGCTGGCATGGGCGGTGACTTTGATTACTAATTAAGAGGTTAGAGATTAGGGGCCAGGAACCAGGTTCTACTGTCTCTGCTCAAAACCTGAAGGAATAGGAGCGATCGCTTCTCTCACGGAGCGATCGCTCCTTGTATTTTGAGCAAAATCCACTGAGATCTAAAATCCACTGAGATCTATAGCGATCCCGTACCTATAGCCACCAGGCTTAGGACAGGGTGCAGGGGGTCTACCCCTAGCTGCCCCCACCTCACCCTTGAGAAGCTGTTTGTAAATAGATGTAAAGAGAATGGTTCCCAGGAGATGGAATGAGCAATACCTAAATCATCTAGCTAGAACGGGAATGGACAGAGGATCAACGGATTCTCTTCTTGATGGAATAGCGATACCTAAATCATCTCGCTAGCACTCCTTGAGAATATGAGCCAACCCTTTTACGACAGTGACCTGAGCGACCAGGACTGGGAACGCATCGAACCGCTGTTACTCGGGAAAAAGCCTCTGGGTAAGAACCGGGAAGTGACCTCGCGAGAAGTGTTAAATGCGATTTTCTACCGGGCAGATAACGGCATCAAATGGCGCAGTTTACCGTGTGATTTTCGCTTGGCAGACGGTCTACGGGTACTTCCGATTGTGGGTCAAATAGGCATTTGGGAGCAAATCAATCACGCCTTGGTGCAGGATGTGCGGCTGAGTGAGGGGCGCGATGCGGACCCCAGTTTAGCCATCATCGCCAGTTTAGCCATCATCGATAGTCAGTCCATCAAACTCGGTCAAAAAGGGGGAACGAACAGGGGGGCGATGGGCATAAACAAGTGAAAGGACGCAAACGTCATATTGTCGTGGATGTATTGGGACTCGTGTTGGGGTGTTATGGGCGTGCAGCGAATGTCGCCGATGTTAAAGCCGCACCAGCGGTACTGACTTGGGTGTTAGAGTTGTATGAGCAGATGGCCAAAGTGCTGGCAGACAAAGGGTATCAGGAAGCCTTGAAAGCCCTCATCAGCAATACCTTTGACACGGAGGAACGCAGCGTTGAGGTAGAAATTAGTCAGCATCCAGAGGGGGCTAAGGGGTTTCAGCTAGAACCCAAGCGTTGGATTGTAGAACGGACTTGGACCTGGTTGGACAATGCACGAGCACTGGCACGAGACTATGAAACCTTACCTGAAAATCACGAAGGCATGATTTATGTCGTCATGATTCGGTTAATGCTCCGGCAATTAACCAACAATCGCCGAACGAGAAACCCAAGACCTGCTTAACTATTATTTACAAACAGTTTCTTAATTATGACTACTGCAGTGCCACAGCTTAATTTTAGGGTTTCCACCTTTTGAAAAGTACGTCAGATAAGGTTTTCAGAGATGGCTAACCCTAATTTTTAGTCTTAACGCTGCACTACCTACTTATTTGGATTGTGAGAAAGGATTCCCCGCAGCAATCCTTTCTCACAAAACCTCTCAATCTCACGACTGATTTAGGACTGCTATATTACCTGCTATAGCCTGAACAAAAGCACTCTTTCAGTAACAGAAGCTATGCAAGCCAAAGAGCATTTTTAATTTCCCAAAGAATACCTGGCATTAGAGGAAGCGGCTGAATTCAGAAGCGAATATTACAACGGTCAAATTTTTTTCCAATGGCAGGGGCTACACCAAATCACAATCGCATTACAGTTAATATTGGCTCTGCTCTGAATGTTGCTCTCGCGGAGCAAGATTATGATGTGTTCATTAGCGATATGCGTCTCTGGATTCCTCAGGTTGGACTACCTTCCTGATGTAATGTTAGTAGCCAGAGAACTGGCATTTGCAGAAGATTGCAAAGATACAATTACAAACCTACTATTAACTATTAAAACCCACTAAAAACCCACTATTAATTGTCTATTAGTTGTGGAAGTTTTATCGGAACCTACTTAAAACCATGACCGGAGTGATAAGTTTGAATTTTACCGGACGCTTTCGAGCTTTCAAGAATATGTTTTAGTTGATCAATACAAAATTCATGTTGAGCATTATGCCAAAACTTCTAACAACCAGTGGCTGTTGTCTGAATATGGAGATATGAATACTGAATTTGATTTAGTTTCTGTATCTTTTAGAGTTAGAGTTTCATTATCAAATTGCTACAGAAAGGTTAGTTCTTAAGCGATCGCTTCTTTCGTGGGAGATCGCCCACACAAAGGAATATAGCGGTAGTCATTATGGTTAGGACGGGGGGCAGGGGTGGAACCCCTGGCTGAGGGCGAAGCCCCCATTCCTTTCTAATTCCAATGTTCTAATGCACCCGCGTAGAGCTATATAATGGCATCCATTAAAGAGCGCGATTGTCCCTGCTGAACAGCTTCGGTGATTGCAACCGCTTTTGCCATACCTGATAAAGCGGTTTTAAACTGTTTACTGACGGGCAGGAGAAAGGCGCGGTTGATTGGAGGGGAGTGGCGGGTTTACAATTCCCTCATCAATGGGTTCCACCTCCTCCGCTAAAAGGAACTCGCGAATAACGCGTGCGATCGCCCGTTGAGCTAATCCACCAGCAATTTGCTGACCCATCTGGTGCACAGTGGGGTTAAACAGTAGACGGGGAATGATGGGCAGAATTTTCGCTGGATCAAAGCCACGGGTTTCCTGCAAAATGTCCCAGATCCGCTTAATGTGGTCTAGAGTCTTCTGATTGTCTGACGAAACTGGGGACTGATGAATCGAAAGCCCCAATTGTTCGCCAATCGTATGACTGAATCTGTTGAAAGTATTCGTAGCTAAGGTATCTATGCCTTTGACAACCTCATTGACAATGTTTTGCCGGATCAACTCACCCCGCTCAGAAAAGAGATAGTCCAGTGTTTGGTCAACTACCTGCCCTAAATCATAGTCGCTGCTGTTGCGAGCGTTACGGAGCAAGTTTTCCAAACGATTCCAGCGGAAACTGCCATCCTTGAACAGAAGATCCCGTAACGATGCCCGCAATTCGGGAGCTGGATCGGTGAGCAAGCGTTTTGCTACATAGGGATAGGCTTTGCTCAAAACTTTGAAATTGGGATCGACATTAATGGCAATGCCTTCCAGGGTGACAAGCGATCGAATAATCAACGCATAGTAAGCAGGCACCTGGAAGGGATACTCATACATCAATGCTGAAAGCTGATCTGTAATCGTTTTGATATTGATTTCAGCAACACTGGCTCCCAGAGCATTGTTAAATACCGTGGCAAAAGCAGGAATGATCGGCGTCAGGTCAGTGTCAGGACTGAGGAATTCCAACTTAATGTAATCTCTTGCCAAACCTTCAAAGTCTCGATTTACCAGATGAACAATCGCCTCAATTAATCCATAACGCTGAGGCGGCTTCACCTCACTCATCATGCCAAAGTCCAGGTACGCCAGCTTGCCGTCGGGTGTTGCCAGCAAGTTACCAGGGTGGGGGTCTGCATGGAAAAAGCCATTTTCTAGAAGCTGACGCAGAGAGCACTGAACGCCGACCTCAATTAAGTAACTGGCATCCACCCCTTGAGCTCGAATCGCCTCTGGCTGAGTCAGCTTAGTGCCCGTAATCCATTCCATCGTCAGCACTCGCCGCCCGGTGTATTCCCAGTAAATCCGAGGGATATAGACATCGGGGATGTTGCCGTAAAGCTGGGCAAACCGCTCTGCATTGCGCCCTTCCTGGGTGTAGTCCATCTCCTCAAAGATGCGGGCAGCGAACTCGTCCATAATGCCAACCAGGTCACTCCGCACCCACTTCACGTTCTTCTTCACCAGGTAGGCCAGAGTCCGAAGAATGTACATATCCAGAGCAATTCCCTGAGCCAGCCCGGGCCGTTGAACTTTGACCGCAACAACTTCCCCCGTTTTCAGTTTGCCTTTGTAAACCTGCCCCAGAGAAGCGGCTGCGATGGGTTCGGGGGTTAGCTCAGCATAGATATCTTCGGGTGGACTGCCCAACTCCTCCTCAATGAAGCGGTAGGCCACGGCATTGTCAAAGGGCGGCAACTGGTCTTGTAGCTTTGCAAGCTCTTCCATATAAACCGCCTGCACCAGATCGGGACGGGTAGAGAGTGCCTGTCCCACTTTGATGAAGGCCGGTCCCAACCAGGTCAAAATTTCACGCAGACGGGCTGCCTGCTGCCGCTGTTTGCGCTCATTGATGCCCGTGCGCTGGTTCCACCACCAGGTCAGGCCATAGGTCAAAAAGGGAAAAATGATTTGCATGATCCGCCCCAGAACTGCAAAGGGGCGCTTTCGGTAGTAAGCAGCGATCGCCTCCGGGTTGTACCGCAGACCTGTAACTTCCTCATGCCTAGAGGAACTCTGGGCAGACCTCCAGTGTTTTTTAAACACCGGAGAAAGCTCCCCTTCAATGGCTAACGTAGGAGTAACTGGCCCATCCCCAATTTCATGGTAGGACTGCTCAACGGAACCAACGGCGATTCTTTCGGTAGGCGAAATCGATTCAAGAGTAGCAGTCTTTGAATTCATGGATTTATGGCCAGGTAAGAATAGGTCTTGTAAAGTATTGTAACAATATCCGCCCGAAAGGGACTCCTACGAATGGCAGAAATCTTTATAGAGTGGGGAAGTGGGAGAAAGAATTATTACCTATCCACCCTCCCACTCCATCGCCCCCACCCTATCACTCCATCCATCCCTATTATCAGGGCTTCATCAACTCAATTGCTTGCGAAATTGATGGACGCTGATGCCCATGAGGATGGCCGCAAACGCTAACAGTGCCAGGGCATGGGTCCACAACACTTCCAGCCCGACACCTTTGAGCAAAATGCCGCGGATAATGGCAATGTAATGACGCAGGGGATTGAACAGTGCCAGAACTTGGAAAAACATTGGCATGGTTTCGATGGGGGCGATCGCGCCTGAAGTTTGAATCAGCGGCAAATTAATGAAAAAGGTAGTGAGGACGACCTGCTGCTGAGACCTGGAAATGGTAGCCAACATAATACCGACGCTGATTCCGACAAACAGATAGAGCCCCGAAAGTACCATAAACAGGAGAAAACTTCCTCGAAACGGCACCTCAAATACAGCTCGCCCAATCGTCAGTGCCAGCAGCACATCTCCCATCATCAACCCAAACAGCGGCACAATTTTTGCCAGTAGAATTTCCCAGGGCTCTGCGGGGGTCATTAGCAGTTGTTCCAGGGTGCCCGTGTCCTTCTCCTTGACAAGGGTAACGGATGAAACCAGTGTCCCAATCAGGGTAATCACTAATCCCATGACACCGGGTACAAAAAACCAGCTACTGGTTAGCCCTGGATTGTAGAGAAAAGTGACTTGAGGGCTTACAGGAGGTGAAACCGGCCCGGCTGCCAGACGAAAGTTATGTTGCCGAATAATTTGAGCCACGTAACCACTTGCAATTCCAGCCGTATTTGCATCGACTCCATCGATAAACACCTGCACTTCTGCAGTTTTTCCACTCGCAAGGTTTCGTTGAAAGGTGGGTGGAATGACCAAACCTGCCGTCAGTTGCCCTTCCTCAACCATGCGTCCCAACTCTTCTTCACTCGCCGGATACGCCTCTGCAATGAAAATCCGGTTCTCTGTCAGGGCAGAAACCAACTCTCGACTTGCAGACCCATTGGCGTAATCCACCACACCCAATTTCAAATAATGCACATCAGGGTTTAAAGCAAAACCATAGATGAGCAACTGTATCGTCGGTGGAATTGTTAATAGAATTAACAGTTCTTTTGTGTGAAAAATTTGATTCAATTCTTTGCGCGCCAACGCCCAGAAACGACTGTCAAAAAAATGTTTGAGGAAGGGGAACATAGAGGGTTTGAGTTGGGAGGAGGGATTAAGATTTGAGTTTTGGTTATGAGTTTTGGTTATGAGCTGGGAAAAATATAGGGTTTTTCAGTTGAGTTAGCCACATTCTTTAAAGGACTAGTGTTGCAAACACTAAATTTTGCAAGATGGGGGGTTGAATTGCGCCTAGCTACTTAATACGGCAGTTGCATCCTGCTTAGTAGCCGTCTGGCAATATTAAAAAGTAATAATCCAATCAGAATGATCATCAGTAAATCAAACCAGATACCTGCCCATCCCACACCACGAACGAAGGCATCACGGGTAATCACAATGAAGTAACGGGCGGGAACGATGTTGGAAATTAGGGAGAGGGGAAAGGGAATGTTGCTGAGGGGATAAATAAAGCCAGAGAGCAGAAATGCCGTCAAGAAACCGATGAGGGCAACTCCCTGAACAGCGGTGTTTTGATTGTTACTGCGCACGCCGAGGAAGAGTCCAAACATAATGGCAACTGCTAAATAAATGGGTGTGCTGATCAGTAGGGGAGCAGGATCACCGGCAAACCCCACTCGAAAGATGAGCCATCCTAAACCCATGACGATTAAGGCTTCGCAAAGACCTACCAGGACATAAGCAAGAGCCTTCCCCAGTAAAAGTTCTGAAGCGGTAAGGCTGGAGGCATAGACTTGCAAAATGGTGCCTTTTTCTTTTTCGCGGACCATAGCGATCGCTGCCAGCAAGGATGGAAAAATCCATAGCACAACAGCATAGACCCCCGGCACAATGTAGAGCGACTCTTTTCGTCCAGGGTTGAACCATAGCCGGATCTGGGCCTTGATTGGCTCAAATCGGTCTACCAATCCATCTGCGCTCAAAAAGAAATTTGTGGTTGCTTGTATGCTGTTGCGGATAACGCGGGCATTATTAGCGTCGGTACCATCCACTAGTACTTGAACTGGGCTTTGCTTATCTGCCTTGATGCGGCGGCTAAATTCAGGCGGAATGATGATCGCTGCTTTGGCAACCCCCTGATCTAACGCTTCTTCTACGGGTTCGTTGGGGGACCAGCGGACCGGTTGAAATTGATTTGTTGCAAACAGGCGTTCAATGTAGGTGCGGCTTAGACCGCTGCGGTCAAAGTCTTGAATTACCAGGGGAATGTTTTTGGACTCTAGCCGAATGGCGAACCCAAAAATAAACAGACTCAATAGGGGCAGTAAAAAAGCGAGACCTAATGTGATGCGATCGCGCCGAAATTGAGCCAGTTCTTTGACACATTGAGCCAAAATTCGTTTCATCGTGTTGCTTGCGCTCGCTGTACGGTTCCAATAAAGGCATCTTCCAGGGAATAGGGAATTGGGCGCAGGGATTGAATGTTCAATCCACTCGATTGCAGGATAGAGCGGAGTTGAGGCAGATCGGTTTCTGGATCGTCTATAACGACGTGGAGGCGATCAGCAAAGATGGAAACCCGCCAGGGTGCGAAATGTTGTTTCAGCAAATCGGAAGCAGCCTGGGTGCGATCAGGCTTGATTTCAATCAACTTGCCGGGTTGACCCATCTTAATCTGGCTGGGAGAGCCTTCAATCACCGTTTCACCAGCAACCAGAAAGCTCATTCGATTGCATTGCTCCGCTTCTTCTAGATAGTGAGTGGTCACCAGAATAGCGGTACCGCGTCGAGCGAAGTCGTTGATCAATCGCCAGAATTGCCGCCGCGCTAATGGGTCAACGCCTGATGTCGGTTCATCCAGAAACAAAATCTCCGGCTCATGCATAACGGAAGCCCCGAACGCAACCCGTTGTTTCCAGCCGCCGGGAAGTTGCCCGGTGACCAGATGTTCCTGCCCTTCTAGACCGCAGGTGGTAATTACCCAGGCGATCTTTTCGGGTTGCAGCCGACGGGGAATGCCATAAACTCCAGCATAAAATTCCAGGTTTTGTAGGATCGTGAGGTCATCGTAGAGGGTAAATTTCTGACTCATGTAGCCAATTCGCCGCCGCAGGTCTTGACTACGCAGGTTACTGGTTTCACCACCCAGGGAAATTTCTCCAGAACTGGCTTCCAGCAATCCGCACAACATTTTGATTGTGGTCGTCTTTCCGGCTCCATTGGCACCCAACAGCCCAAAGATTTCGCCGTACTGGACTTCCACATTCACGTTCTTAACGGCCTGAAAATTACCAAACATGCGGTTCAGGTTGCGGGCATAAATGGCGGGTATCCCAGAGTCCCGACGGGCATCGCGGCGACTGCGAGGAAACGGAATGAAGGGTGGAGCAGACCCTTGCTGCCGCAGGCGGGTAACAAAGACGTTTTCCAGAGTTGGCTCCATCCGATCCAGTTGATTTACGGGCAGGTGGCTCTGGGCGAACAGTTCACGCACTTCAGCTTCGCCAGTTTGAGCGTCTGAAACAAGGATGTCGAGGCGATCGCCAAAGGTTTGTACATCCACAATTTGGGGGGCAGCGGTAAGGGGGCGATCGCCGCCAGTATTCTGACAGACTCTCCCCTCGCCCGCCTCGATTAATATCCGTTCTGCCGCTGCCAACTGACTGGTTCGAACTTCTAAGCGTTGTAAACCAAGACTCTGTTTCAACTCCTTCGGTGTTCCGATTTGCTGAATCTGTCCCCCATAGATAAGGGCAACCTGGTTGCAGCGTTCGGCTTCATCCAGGTAGGGTGTGGAAACGACAATCGTCACCCCTTCACTGGCAAGGGTCGCCAGCACATCCCAAAACTCGCGCCGGGAAACGGGGTCTACCCCTGTGGTGGGTTCATCCAGCAGCAGCACTTCCGGTTTGTAGATCAGCGAACAGCAGAGCGCTAACTTCTGTTTCATGCCGCCGGAAAGTTGCCCAGCCAGACGAGAACCAAAGGGCTCCAGACCCATCAAGCGCAGATACTTTTTCCGTCGCTCAGCAAAAAGCGGATCTGGAACACAACGCAAGCCAGCGATGTACTGCAAGTTTTCGTCAATACTGAGGTCGGGATAAAGGGAAAATTGTTGGGTCAGGTAACCAATCCCTAAGCGAGCATCGCGGGGTTTCTGGCCCAAAACCCGCACGCTTCCCAGCGTGGCTTCCATCACACCACCCAGGATATGAAAGGTCGTCGTTTTTCCAGCCCCATCAGGACCAATCAGCCCAAACACGTCTCCTCGCCGCACTGAAAAGCTAATACCCTGTAGGGCTACCAGCCTGCCATAGCGTTTGTGGAGTCCTTCCACCTGAATGATGGGGACTGAGTGGTGAGGAGTGAAGGAGGAGGGGTGGGGGGCATTGTTCAGGCGGGAAGTTGTCATAGGATTGCCCTTTGTCTTGGTTGATCACTCCACCACAATCTCAGCATCGGCGGGCATCCCAGGTTTGGCGTAACCACCGGGTTTATCGATCGCAAGTTTAATGCCAAAAGCCTGCCTGACCCGGTCATCGCGAAAGTAGATATTTTCAGGAGTGAAGGAAGCTTGTGAATCAACCGCAGCGACTCTGGCATTTAACGGCTGCGTGGGGTTGGAGTCCAGGAAAACTTTGGCTGGTTGCCCGATGCGGACCTTACCAATCTCCCCAGCAGGGAGAAAGCCGCGCATGTAAACCGTATTGAGGTCAATCACAGTCAGCAACGTTCTGCCGCTGGTGACGACGGCTCCTGGCTCCACCGCACGGGCTGTGACCACTCCATCGATCGGGCTGGTGACGTTAAGGAAAGCGATTTGCGCCTGAATTTGCTGTTTTCCTGCCACCGCATTTTTGACTTCAGCCTGGGCTGCTTGTAGTGCGGCGATCGCCCGTTTCCGTTGCTCCACCAGGGCAGCCGTTTGGGCATTGCGGATATAGGGATTCAGGTTAGAAGCCTCTGCCAGGGCCAGGGCTCCTCTGGCGGCAGCAACCTGCTTATTCACCGCCTCCACCTTTGCCTGAGCGGTTTCGTAGGCTGTTTGAGCCTGGTCAAACTCAATTTTCTTGGCTGCGCCTTCCTGGTAAAGTTGGGCGTAGCGATCGCGGTTGACGTTTGCCAGGTTCAATTGGGCCTGGGCTTCTTTGAGTTGGGCTTCTGCGGTTGCCACATTGGCCTGGGCTTGATAGACCCGTCCCTGCGTATCCTGTTGCGCCTGCACCACTCCAATCTGCGACTCCCGGATCTGGTTTTCAATCACATCAATTTGCACGCGGGCCTGTTGTTCCTGTTTTCTGGCAGCGGCGATGCGGGCTTCGGCTCCCCGCAGTTGGGCCTGCACTTCATCGTCGTTGATGCGGACGACGAGTTGCCCCTGCTTAACCTCATCTCCCTCCCGCACAGCAACAAAATCAACCCGCCCACCTGTCTTTGCCCCAATATCCGTTTCGTAACCCTCAATTCGCCCACTCAACCTCAGCCCAGTATCAATTGGACGGGCCAGAAAGTACCACATGGAGCCTGCGATCGCGGCGATCGCCCCAATTCCCACTGGAATTAAAATTTTTGAGCGAGGTTTGTGTAGCCTAGACGGCAACGATTCAGAACCTGCAGGCGCAGTTTCAGGAGGGGTGATAGTCTGACTCATAGCTAGAAACCTCAAATGAGGAACGTTATCATACTAGACAGTCTAGTATGGTTAAACAACCATCGTTTGGAAAATTTAATGGTAAGTAGCTAGGTGCAATTAAATTAAAGATAATTTCGGGGGTGGAGGGGGTGAAACCCCCTGCCTGGGGACGCAGCCCCTACTCCCCCTTTACCAATTAATGATGACTACTGGTCTGTCAAGACTGTTTTGATGGGTTGAAAACCCTCAAAACACCTGAGAATTGGGTTTTGTAGATTTGAGTTATCCCTCAAATCTATCCTGACGGACTACTACCTACTTAGTGCTGGGAAAGGCGGGATGATGGAAGGGACTTTAACGGTTGTTAACCAGAAACGGGAACAGATTTTGCAGGGAGCGATGCAAGTCTTTTTAGCCTCCGGTTATGCCAGTACCAGCATGGATCGGGTAGCAGCGGCAGCTGGAGTTTCTAAACAAACGATTTACAGCCACTTTCAGGACAAGGAGGGGCTATTTAAGGCCCTCATGGAGCGAGTGACCTTTGACCGCGTGAGAAATTTTCTTGGCGAGGAGGAGATATTGGGTGAGCCAGAGGTGGTGCTGCTCCAACTGGCTGAGTTCTTCCTGACAGTCATTGCTGACCAGGAGTACCTCTCCCTATTGCGCTTGATTATTGCGGAATCGGTTCGCTTCCCTGAGTTGGCGCAACTATATACTCGCTCGGTGATTCAACAGGGGCGGCAACTTCTGTCTCGCTATTTCCAATCCAGACCCGAACTGGATATTGCCGACCCGGAAGCGATGGCTCAAATCTTTGTCGGTTCGCTGGTTTCCTACGTGCTGGCGCAAGAGATTTTGCATGGCAAAGAAACCATTCCCCTGGAGCGCGATCGCGTCATTGCCAGCCTTGTTGACCTGATGTTGAGAACGAAGAAACGAGAGTCATAATTGATGGCCATAGCCACCAGGCTCAAGACGGCTTAACCTCAACACCGTGTGACACCCCCACACCCCCTTAAACCCAGTGTCCTGAGCAACCTGGCGACAGTCATATAGCGGTAGTCATTATGGTTAGGACGGGGTGCAGGGGTGGAACCCCTGGCTGGGGGCGAAGCCCCAACTCCCTTTCTCATTCCAATGTCTTAATGCACCTGCGTAGAGCTATAACTGCCGCTGATCAGAGTTTGCCCATCTGGACTGGTTGCCACCGCCCAAACCGTATCTCGATACCCAGTCAAAGACCTTGCTGCGAGGGATTCTGGCGGTGGAGTTGTTGGAGGTTCATGAATAAGCGATTGGGGCAGAACCTCGAATTGCTGCGCGTTCGATGGATTCGATGGATTCAGTTGAAGCGCAGTTAAAACAGAAAACCAGTGGGAATAGGTTGCCAGAAACACGGTTAGCAGACCTGCTGTGCCTACACCGATTAGCAACACTGGCTTGCGCAAAAAACAAGGTAGCTGAGGGGGTTAAAAGGGCTGTATGCCAGTGTATCAAGGTCTGAGCTTTGGGGAGCTTTGGATGGCTTGCGATCGAATGGGCGATCGCGATGAAGCGTTACCACGGACAAAGCAGCTTCCTTGACCCATTCTTCCTGTGAGGCAACTCTGGCAACATTAACCTGAAATGGCTAATGCTGGGGACGGCACTGCTTTGGCCCCGGTGATGATTCGAGATTCAATGATCCTGATGACGGGGAGGGCATCGCTTGCAAATGAGCATAGCCCTTTTCAAGGGGGTGAGGTACCTCATTCAAATGAAAACCGCTAAATCGCTATGAAGTTTTTATTCTTCCAGAAGTGCTAGAAATCGAGGGTCGTTGCGAATTCGGTGAAAGTTAACGTCAGTATTGGCCATCACACGGCACAGGTAGGGACTAAACTCAATTGCCTGTTTCAGGTTTTCAAGTGCCTGATCAACATTTCCCTGAAGCGCATAACAACAGGCTTTGCCATACCAGGCATTGGCATTTTTTGACTTCACCTTGAGGGACCTCTCAAAACAGGTCAACGCTTCCTCAAACCGCTCCAGTTTTGCCAGTACCATTCCTCGATAATTCCAGGCATAGTGGCAGGTGCGTTTGATAATGAGAGCGTTTTCAAGGCTGGTGAGAGCCTCGTTGAAGCGGTTCAGACAAGTCAGTGCCACTGCCCGGTTATACCAGGCTTTGTAACTGTCAGATTTGAGTTCCAGAACCTTATCAAAGCAAGCGATCGCTTCTTTATAGCGGCAGAGGCTAATCAACGCTTTGCCCTGGTTTTGCCAGGCGCGGTAATCGTCAGGTTGAAGCTTCAGAGCTTTGTTAAAACTGGTGACAGCCTCTTCATAACGTGTCAGCTTTGCCAGCGCAATTCCTTTGCCTTGCCAGGCTGGAGCATACCTGGGCGCGATCTCCAGCGCCTGCTCAAAGCTCTTAGCCGCCTCCTCATACTGACCCGAACTTTCCAGCGCATAACCACGACAACTCCAGGCTTTATAGTCGTCTGGTTTAACGGCAAGTACCCGGTCGTAACGGGCAACAGCCCCTTCATAATGCCCCAGTTCACGCAGGACATGTCCCTGGCTGTAAAAAATTGCTGAGTCGTCACTATGGCTCATAGAAACGCTGGACTGACAGTGCTGATTTCAGGATGACTGTATTATGCCCTGTTAGTTCAGCTTTTCTGGCACCTAGCCCCGGCCATCGATCAGGGACAGAAAACGCTTATCCTGGCGCAGGGCATCAAAATCAGAATTGGTTTTGGCAATTTCACGATACTCATCTGGGCTCAGTTCTACAGCCCGCTGAAGGTTTTCAAACGCCAGATCAAAGTTACCCTGAAGGGCATAACAACAGGCTTTATTGTACAGTGTGTTGGGATTATTGGGTTTCAGCTCCAAAGCTCTATCATAACTGGCGATCGCCGCTTCTAACTGTCCCAGGTGATACAGAGCATTGCCACGATTGGTCCAGGCTTCTTCAAAGTAGGGGTTGAACTCCAGGGCTTTGTCGTAGCTGGCAACCACTTTCTCTAACTGATTGAGTTTCCGCAATGCCAGTGCCCGATTATACCAGGCCCAGTAGTAGTCGGGTTTAAATTCAATCGCCCGGTCGTAGCTACCAATGGCTTCTTCAAAGCGCTTCAAATTTCGCAGCGAAATGCCCCGATTGTACCAAGCCCAGTAGTAGTTAGGTCTGAACTTGATGGCCTGATCGTAGCTGGCGATCGCCTCTTCATAACGCCCCAGGTCATCCAGCGCACTGCCCCGGTTATTCCAGGCTTCGGGGAATCCCGGTTCATACTCCAGCGCCTGGTCATAGCTGGTGATCGCTTCTTCGTAACGTCCTAAATGATACAAAGCATTTCCCCGGTTATACCAGGCATCAGGGTAGTCTGAATATAATTCCAGAGCGCAATCGTAGCTAGCGATGGCAGCGCTGTAGTCCTTGATCCTATTCAGATAAAGCCCCTTCTGAAAGAAAAAGGTAACTTCAATATCTTGAGCGTGGCTCATAGACTCTAGCTTCTCAGTACAGTGCTTTAGTTAACATGCCCAATAAAGGTGCCGGATAAACAGGGAATAGAGAGTCCTTACTACTTTCGGGGGGAAAGGGTAAGGATCTGGTCGGTTTTCAAAACTTGACGGAAGTTGCTGTCAATTTTTGCCAGGCTGCGGTACAGATCTGGGTTGATTTTGATCGCACGTTGTAGAAAATTGAGAGCCAATCCACTTTCTCCCTGAGCGGCGTAGCACCGAGCTTTACCATACCAGGCATCGGGGTTATTCGGTTTACATTCCAGGGCTCGTTCAAAGCTACAAATTGCTGCGTCGTAACGTCCCAGTTTGGTCAGAATGCTGCCTCGATAGTTCCAGGCGTAATAGCAATTGGGTTTGATGGCAATTGCTTTTTCCAGGCTGACGAGTGCCTCCTGAAGATTACCCAGGCTAGCCTGAGCTTTGCTACGGCTATACCAGGCTTTGTAGTCATTGGGTGCAGACTCCAATACCCGGTTGAAACAAGCCAAAGCAGCTTCGTAACGACGCAAACGCACTAAAGCACTACCCTGGTTATAACGAGCTTTAAGGTCAGCGGGGTTAAGCTTGAGAGTTCTGTCAAAGCTAATCAGGGCTTCTCTATAGCGCCCCAACTTTGCAAGAGTTACGCCTTTGCCATGCCAGGCCAGGGAGTATTCAGGATTAATCTTGAGTGCCTGTTCAAAGCTAGCCAGAGCTTCCTGATAGCGTCCAAGATTTTCCAGGGCATAGCCACGATAACTCCAAACCTCGTAAAGGTCGGATTGTACGGCTAAAACTCTGTCATACCTGGCGATCGCGGCATCATAGTGACCCAAATTATACAAAGTATTTCCGTGGCCATACCAGGCCGCAGAGTCCAGACTATTTTCCATGAGAACTTGAAGGAACCTTGCTAAACCCGTTGCACCAGGGATACCCCAATAGATGCTGACAAGAGGTCCTGTTCTTAGGATTGCCAAAAATATTGGCTGTTATCTGAAGACTGATTGAACTTTCTTCAAAGGAAGTATGAATGATTGGAGGGGAGAGATGAGAGGGGTTAGGAGGCAGGAATTAGAAGCGAGGAGCCAGAAGTCAGAAGAGGAAAGGCGTGGGAGGGTGGGGGAGGGAGGGAGTAATAGAGTAGGGAAATACCGTATCACCCCACTATGCTATTACCTTATCACTCATCCACCCCGCTACCCATCCATCCCTCACCCCTTACGGCGTTGCTGAATTTGGGTATGAAATAAGTGCTGTATGCTCGAAACTTCATTTCGATTCATACTGCTTTTCAGCAACGCCCACTCCCTACTTCCTCTAACAACCAACAGATAACAACTGTTCTTCCTATGAGCCATGTGGAAAGGACTGGAACGGTTTGCTGGCTGAGGAAAAGTGATTGGAAAATTCTTCTGATTCTTCTCGCTCACCAGCGATCGCGTGTTGCTCTTGCTGATAGCGTCCAATTGCCAGTTCCCGACGACTGAGTGCATCAGGAAAGTCAGGCTTGATTAGCAGGGCTTTGTCGTAGCTGGCGACGGCGACCCGGTAGTTACCCAGATGACTGAGGGCAGCCCCTCGACTGTACCAGGCAGGGTAGAAGTGGGGGTTGATCTCCAGGGCTTTGTCGTAGCTGGCGATGGCTTCTTCGTTCTGGCCTAAGTGACCGAGAGATAAGCCTCGGCGGTACCAGGCTTCGTACAAATCGGGTTGAAACTGAACGGCTTTATCAAAGCTGGTGATTGCTTCGGCGTATCGTCCCAGTTTACAGAGGGCAATCCCCCGACTGTACCAGGCTTTGGCGAAGGTGGGGTTGAGTTCAATCGCCCGGTCATAGCTTGTAATAGCTTCCTCATAGCGACCGGATTTATGTAAAGCGCAACCCCAATTATACCAGGCTTCCCGCAGGTTTGGTTTCAGATCCAAGGCTTTTCGATAGCTGGCGATGGCTTCTTCATAGTGCCCCAGAGTGACTAGGGCATTGCCCCGGTTGTACCAGGCTTCGTAGAGGGTGGGATTCAGCTCAAGGGCTTTTTTGTAGCTGGCGATCGCCTCTTCATGTCGCCCTAGCTTATGCAGCATATTGCCCCGGTTATACCAGGCTCCGTACCAGTCTGGTTTAATGTTGAGTACCCGGTCATAACTAATCAAGGCATCGTAGTAGCGGTTCAGTTGATTCAGGGTATTGGCGCGGTTGTACCAGGCATTTGAGTAATGGGGTCTGAACTGGATGGCCATGTTGTAGCTAGCAATCGCCTCTTCGTGTCGGCCTAGCTTGCATAGAATGATTCCCCGGTTATACCAGGATTTGGCATACTCTGGGTCAACTTGGAGTGTCTGGTCGTAGCTGGCAAGTGCCTCTTCATAGCAACACGTTTTATCTAAGGCGTTGCCCCGGTTATACCAGGCTTGATGAAAATCGGGCTTGAGCTTGATGGCTTTGTCGTAGCTGGCGATCGCGGCGTCGTAGCTACCCAGGTTAAACAATGCCATCCCTCGACTGTTGAATGCTTCAGGGTAATCAGATTTCAAGTCCAGGGCATGGTTGAAGCTGGCAACTGCCTCCTCATAGCGTCCTAATTCATAGAGAACAACTCCCCGCTGGTACCAGGTTCGGTAATTGTCAGGAGCAATTTGTAGTGCCCGCTCAAAGCTAAGAACAGCGTCTTCAAAGGAACCCACCTGACTAAGCTGCCAGCCTTGCTGGCAAAGAAAGTCTGCTTCTGCATCTGAAAGCTGGGGCATGTTCAGAACCTAGGAACGTTGCTTCATTCTACTCGTAAGCAAAATTGATATCTGAGAGGGGAGCGATTGAATTCTGTAAATTCACGGTAGCCGATTACTTTTATCTAGCAAAGGGGAGCGAAGGGTAGGGGGCAAAGAACTGATGAAATGAATGAGGTGACCCTATAAATAAAGCTTATGTAATCAGCCTCTAATATGGAGGTCTGTTGAGGATTTGTATCAAAAATGGGACCTGTAGGCTATAAAACTATAAAGAAAATAAAGAAATACATATTTTTCGGAAGAAGGAGGGGAAAAGGTGTTTTTTTTTCATCAGAAAAACAAATCATTCTCATGTTTGAGATTAGTAGAAAAAATTTGTGCGGTAGATTTACGGAATTGTGGCTCTTTTATTCAAGTTTCGGTAGACCTCAAGAGGTAATGATGAGTGGCACTAGCCGCCATTATTTCAAACTGAAAAATCATTAATGATTTGGGCAATACCCAAGTTTCTCTCGTGCTCTTTCCAATCAGGCTGTAAATGTGCGCATCTGGCGGCTCAAAGTTAAAATGACTTGCTCATTAATGCTGAGGAGACCCACGTCTATTTATCAAAATCGGTTGATGATTAAAAAAATCGGTGAGAACAGCTTTTTGTTTTCAAATTCTCTGCTTACCACTTCTGCATTCATTCAGGGATAGATGGCTAATAATAGGATTCTGCGGCAGCGTTTAGGTTGGCTAGAAGGTATTCGTATCTTCGGAGTTGTTTTTTTATTGCTGTACCATGCCCAATCGCTCTTTACAGGCTATGCCTACACTCCGCAACCAATAGGACTTGCAGAAAATTTGGAACAGTTGCTTGCCCCGGTCGAAAGTCTTTTAGATCGGGGTTGGCTATTCCGCCTGCTCAGCATTCCGATCTGGTTTGGGTTTCAGTTTGTTGATGTGTTTATCCTGATCAGTGGCTTTTGTCTGGTGCTCTCCCAAAAGGGAAAACCTCTGGATATCAGCGGATTTCTCAAACGTCGGGTGCTGCGATTGCTGTTTCCTTTCTGGACGATCGCGTGGCTGTCACTTCCGATTCTTTGGGCGATCGGAGTAGCGGCCAACCTTCCCCTGCCGAATCCCTGGCAAATGTTTGCAGCTGCTACCTTTCCTCTGCTGGCAGATTTTAGCGGTGAACTTTTGCGTGCAACGAGCAGCACCTGGGGCTTTATGCCACTGATTCTGAGTTTTGGGCTCCTTTCCCCATTTCTCTGGCTGTTGCTGTTACGCTGGGGTACTGCCAATCTATTGCTGGTTAGCACAATCATTACGATTGGCTACCGGGCACTGGCGGTATTTCAATTTGATGGGCATCCCACCTACGTGTTGTTCGATACTCCAGTGGGCTGGTATCCCTTTCTTTTGTTTCCAGCCAAGCTCAGCACTTTTGTAATTGGGATGGTGGTTGGGCACTACTACCTCAAAGGACGGGGGCCTGTTTTCTGGCAGGCGGAACAGGCATTACTGATCGGGCTGGGGGTTTATGGGGCGGGGTTTGTTTGCCAGTTTTATCGCCTGGGCTGGATATTCGCTGATTTACTGTTGCCAATTGGTCTTAGCCTCTGTTGCATGGTGGTTTCTCGTGCGGTTGTTCAGGGGCAAGTGGCAACCGTTTTGAATGGACTGGGTGGATATAGCTACAGCTATTTTTTGCTTTCCAGTCTGGTGGCGGACCTGACCATCAAAGTGGTTGTACGAGATAGCCCTTCGCTATACGCCCACTGGCTGCCAGTGATTGTGTTAGGAACCTGGGCGATCGCGATTCTGGCGGATTACACTCGCCCAGCTTTGCAAAAGGTCGTAACCGGAATTTTGCGAGATCTGGATTATGTGATGAACCGACAGCCCATGGTTCGTCGCCGCCAGTGGAATCCCCAAATTGGCGATCGCGTCAGTTATCGGGGCAAAACTGGCTGGACTGTGCTGAAGATCGAAAAACTGTTGGATGAACAAGAATTTTTTCTATGCCAGGTCAGCGATGGGGAGCAGTCGCTCTGGGTGAATGAGGATGATTTAGAGTTTGCTGCCAGCGCTAGTAGAAGAGTGGATGGGTAGATGGGTGGGTAAAGGAGTGATGGAGTGGGAGAGTGATGGAGTGATGGAGTAAAGAAACCTATCTTATCACCCCGTTACCTTATCACTCCCTCACCGCTCACCCCTTACTTCCTCTTAATAGCCAATAACCAACAACTGATAACAACTGATAACAACTGAATAAAACTGTAACGAATCCAACCTGTTTGTCCTTACCAAAATCCCTAACCCTGAGGAGTGTACGATGCTTGACATGAAGAAATGGTCGGGCGATGCGCAAAAGTTGTTTTATACCCATCTTTTGTTAATTGGTGTGCCAACGATCTTCTATTACTGTCTGCGGCTGGGGGGATTTAACTTGGTTGATGTGCATATGGCGATCGCCACCTTTTTTCTCTTTAGCTCGACGGTTATTTTTGTGGAGGGAACCAGTGCCCTGTTTCGACGGTTTGCGGTAGAAACCAAATATCGTCCAACAGGCAAAGTAGACCGATTGCTACAATTCATCAAATCAAAGCTTGGAATCCAAGGTTATTGCCTGCCCATCTCAAAAACTCCGGTTCCCCGATGTTCTTTTTTAGTTGCCGCTTACCTGCCCAATGAGCAGGACATCATTCTTGAAACGGTGCAGCATATTCTCAGCAACGTACTACGTCCAGACGATGGAATTGAGTTAATTCTGGCCTACAACACACCGGTGGATTTGCCGATTGAGGAGGATTTGAAACTCCTGGCAAAGGAACATCCGGAGCTACGGCTGTTGCGCGTGGAGGGTAGCCGCTCTAAGGCGGAAAACCTGAACGCTGCCCTTGATATTGTAACGGGGGAGATTGTTTGCATTCTGGATGCCGATCACCATCCTGCTCCAGATTGCTTTTTCCGAGCGTGGCGATGGTTAGAGTATGATTACGATGTGGTTCAGGGACGCAATGTCATTCGCAATCATGACCACAACTTGCTGACCCAGAATATTGCGATCGAATTTGAAAGTCTTTATGGAGTCAGCCATACTGCTAAATCGTTTTTGACCGACTCCAGTATCTTTGGTGGCTCTAACGGCTACTGGCGTGCTTCGGTACTAAAGCGTATTCGCTTCAACCCAGGGATGTTAACAGAAGACATTGATGCCTCCATTCGGACGCTGCTGAGTGGCTTTCGTATCGTTCACGATCGCAGCATCATTGCAACCGAACTGGCTCCAGAAGATTTCCACTCTTTCTGGTTTCAACGCAAACGTTGGGCCCAGGGATGGTTAGAAGTCAGTTTCAAATATCAGCGACGAGTCTGGCGATCAAAAAAACTGACTCTCCGGCAAAAGATCTATTGGACCTATCTACTCTACTATTGCGTGTTCTACTCGTTGATTGCTCTGCAAATTTTGCCACTGATTCTCAGTTTGTTTTTGTTCTACGGCTATCTTCCCCCCTCTGAAAATCCCTATCTGCTGTTCAGCACAATTGTTACGTTTTCCAGCGGAATCTATCAAACCTTAGTGACCATGCGGGTATCAGCCCTGCGTTATCCAACCTTTTACTTTATCCAACATTCCGTATTGATTTTCCTGTACACCATTTTGAAAAACATGATTACAGTCGTTAGTTTGTATGATCACCTGCATGGATTTAACAAGTGGGTGGTGACACCGCGAGGCATCCAGCGGCAACGTAAAATTGCGATGCAGGAAGCAACCATTCTGGCATCTTCTACGGCAATCCGAACGACGAAATGAAGACGGTGGGCAATGCTCACCTTTGTGATTCCAGGCACCTTTTAGCGGTTGTAAGGGATGTTTGCCCTATCGATGAGCCTCTCCTTACCCTTAGAAAGGAGAGGTAGACACTGCTTGATGTCTTATACCGATTTAAGTGATGAACCTTGCACATTACCCCACCGCCTTCGGCACCTCCCCTTGCCAAACTACCGTGTATACACAAATCGCTTGACCTCTCCCCAAACCCCTCTCCGTGTCGGAGCGGGACTTGAATCAGAGCTCCCTTGGAGGGAAGGGGTTGAGGGTTAGGTCTGAGAGGCTTCCAGCGGAAACAAACCACTGATGTATACACAGTAGCCTGGCAAGGGAAGGTTAGGAGGGGTCAGATTTGCACTGTTTTCAAATCAAATTTCAAATCAAATTGCTCTGAAAATACCCTCGTTTTCATCTTCCGAGGTGCTGAAACAGCAGCATAGACGATTGATATTAATTGGAAGATGGCTCCACATCAATTGACAAAATGGAGCTTCTTGTCGGATCAATAATTTTTCTAAAGAAATCAAAATATTGCGTCAGGGCTATTGTGCCCAATCAAGAACTTAATGGAGACTGATGGGATTGGCGAGTTTGAACACCTGATTGAATTGGTGTAATACAGATTGTCAGACATGTTCAATGTAATGAGATGGGAAGCAGGCGACCAGATGATTTGCTGGGGTGATCCATGAAGAGCAAATGTCAATGGCAGTTAGAAATGGCAGCATGTTTGACGGTAGTTGGAATATTGTCTTCTGCGCCTCTCGCGATCGCTCAAAATATCACACTAGATGGCACGCTTGGACCAGCACAGACGCTAACCGGGCCAACTTATTTGATTCGTCAAGTTGATGGCACAACTGTTGGCAGTAACTTATTTCATAGCTTCGGACGCTTCAATCTGAGTGCAGGTGAGGTTGCCAATTTCCAAAGTGCTGCTAATATTCGTAATATTTTGTCCCGTGTGACGGGTGGTTCTCCTTCTTCCATTGATGGACTGATTTTCACTCAAAGTCCTAACGTAAATTTGTTTTTGATTAATCCTGGTGGAATTATCTTTGGTCCCAATGCTCGCCTGAATATTGGTGGTTCCACAAGAGGTTCCTTTGTTGCGACCACAGTTGATGCACTGGTGTGGCCAAATGGTGCTCAGTTCAGTGCAACAGTTCCGGGCAGACCTGATAGCCTGTTGACCATTGTGGGAGATCCTAGCGGATTTCTGGCTGCTCAGAGACTACCTCAACCAATCAATCATCTTTTCAGGTAGCACACTCAGGGTTGCTGAGGGACAGAGCCTGTTGCTGTTGAGGGGAAATGTAACCTTAGATAATAGCTTTCTATCAGTAGACTTTTTCCAGGGTGGACGGATCGAGTTAGGTGGAATAGCAGAAGCCAGTACTGTTGGATTGAGAATCAATGGTAATGAATTTCGTTTAACTTTTCCTGAACGTATCGCACGGGCTGATATTTTCATTGCCAATGGTTCTTCTATGGATGTCGTCGCTGAAAATGGTGGCAGTATTGCAATCAATGCTCACAACCTTAAGAAACTGTTTGTAAATAATAGTTAAGCAGGTCTTGGGTTTCTCGTTCGGCGATTGTTGGTTAATTGCCGGAGCATTAACCGAATCATGACGACATAAATCATGCCTTCGTGATTTTCAGGTAAGGTTTCATAGTCTCGTGCCAGTGCTCGTGCATTGTCCAACCAGGTCCAAGTCCGTTCTACAATCCAACGCTTGGGTTCTAGCTGAAACCCCTTAGCCCCCTCTGGATGCTGACTAATTTCTACCTCAACGCTGCGTTCCTCCGTGTCAAAGGTATTGCTGATGAGGGCTTTCAAGGCTTCCTGATACCCTTTGTCTGCCAGCACTTTGGCCATCTGCTCATACAACTCTAACACCCAAGTCAGTACCGCTGGTGCGGCTTTAACATCGGCGACATTCGCTGCACGCCCATAACACCCCAACACGAGTCCCAATACATCCACGACAATATGACGTTTGCGTCCTTTCACTTGTTTATGCCCATCGCCCCCCTGTTCGTTCCCCCTTTTTGACCGAGTTTGATGGACTGACTATCGATGATGGCTAAACTGGCGATGATGGCTAAACTGGGGTCCGCATCGCGCCCCTCACTCAGCCGCACATCCTGCACCAAGGCGTGATTGATTTGCTCCCAAATGCCTATTTGACCCACAATCGGAAGTACCCGTAGACCGTCTGCCAAGCGAAAATCACACGGTAAACTGCGCCATTTGATGCCGTTATCTGCCCGGTAGAAAATCGCATTTAACACTTCTCGCGAGGTCACTTCCCGGTTCTTACCCAGAGGCTTTTTCCCGAGTAACAGCGGTTCGATGCGTTCCCAGTCCTGGTCGCTCAGGTCACTGTCGTAAAAGGGTTGGCTCATATTCTCAAGGAGTGCTAGCGAGATGATTTAGGTATCGCTATTCCATCAAGAAGAGAATCCGTTGATCCTCTGTCCATTCCCGTTCTAGCTAGATGATTTAGGTATTGCTCATTCCATCTCCTGGGAACCATTCTCTTTACATCTATTTACAAACAGCTTCTCAAGGGTGAGGTGGGGGCAGCTAGGGGTAGACCCCCTGCACCCTGTCCTAAGCCTGGTGGCTATCGCTATAATTCGACCCTGAGATCGCCTATCTCTCCCATTATTTGGTAGCCGCTAATCTCAGCCTGTGCTTTAATTCTGCCCAGTGGATTTCTGCCAGGCTAGGTAATATCACATGGGCTTTGCCAACTCGTTCACTAGGACCCAGCCCAACTGCCCACATGCCGCCTGCCAGAGCAGCTTCAATTCCCGCAGTTGCATCTTCAAAGACCACACATTGCCTAGGTTGAAGTCCTAATTCCTGCGCGGCAAATAGAAACAAATCGGGAGCGGGTTTGGGATGTTGAACACTATAGCCATCTGCGATCGCATCAATGAGACTGGCAATTCCCAATTTTTCAATCACCGTTCGGGCATTTTTGCTGGCTGAACCAATGGCAACCTTCATTCCTTCCTGGCGCAATTCCTGTAGCAGGTTGAGCGAACCGGGTAGCAGATCGTTCGGTGTTATTTGTTGAATCAACTCAAGATAATAGCGATTTTTCCGATCCATCATTTCTTGAATTTGGGCTTCTGTATAGGCGCGATCGCCAATAATTTTCATCAACGATTCTCGCCGGGACACTCCCCGCAGCGCCTCGTTTGCCTGCCGATCAAAGGGCAATCCCTCTTCATTGGCAAGTCGCTGCCAGCTCTGATAATGATATTCTGCGGTATCAGTCAGGACGCCATCCAGATCAAAGATAACACCGTGAATATCCAGACTGGGGACGAAAGAAGGGGAAGCCGACGGAGCAGCAGCAAATTCTGGCGGAGCAGCAGCAAATTCTGGCTCTTGCCTGCTTTCCTGTACCTCCTCACCCACACTGACTTCTCCTGTTCTGGTAAATCCTGTTGCCATTTTTTTATCCTTCGCCCTGAAGTCAAACTCGTGCCAGGTACCGTGCCAGTGCAGCTTAAACTTGAGTCGTGTCCAACCGGGAGGAAGATGGGGATTGGCCACAGGACCGTCACTGGTTAACTGAACGCCCCCAAATCCCAAGACTACTGCCTGCCAGATGCCTCCAGCGGAGGCTCCATGAATGCCTTCGGCAGCATTGTTACGAGTATCTTCTAAATCAACCAGGGCGGCCTGCATAAAGCGGGCATAGGCTTCCGTTGTCTTGTTCAAATCGGATGCCAGAATTGCATGAATGGCGGGACCTAAAGAAGAGCCATAGGTAATATCGGTGCGGGGTGCATAGTAATCCCAATTCTTTTCCAAAATCTCTTTGCTGTAAGGAAATTCCTGGGACTGACGCATCAGGTAAAGCAACATCAACACATCGGGTTGCTTTAACACCTGGCGTCGGTTAGCCCCTTCAATTCCCAAGATGGTCTGCATGGACTTACTGCGTGGCTCGTAGCTTTCCAGGTCGATGTCTTCCAGATTGAAAAATCCTTCAAATTGTTCAATCAGTCCTGTACTGCTATTGAAGGGAATCCAGAGATTATTAGCGATATCCTGCCAGCGCGATCGCCGTCCGGATGTGAGTTGCAATTTCTCCTCCAGGGCAGCCGCGTGCTCTGGATAGCAGTCGTGTAGCCAATCGTAAACAATGATGGCTTTCTCTAGGTGCCATTGCGCCATCCGGTTTGTAAAAGCATTGTTATTTACGTGTTCGTGATACTCATCGGCACCAATCACTTCTCGAATTTCGTAGCGCTCTTTTTTCGTATTCCATTCCACTCGGCTCATCCAAAAAACAGCCCCATCCAGAATAATTTCGGCACCGTAATCGCGCATCCAGGCGTCATCCCCGGTGGTGTACCAGTAATACCAGGAGGCGTAGGTAATATCTGCTGTGATATGAATT
The DNA here is from genome assembly GCF_049200465.1 of Leptothermofonsia sp. ETS-13. Taxonomy (NCBI): domain Bacteria; kingdom Bacillati; phylum Cyanobacteriota; class Cyanophyceae; order Leptolyngbyales; family Leptolyngbyaceae; genus Leptothermofonsia; species Leptothermofonsia sp. ETS-13. The sequence goes on along the minus strand of NZ_CP120836.1, from coordinate 5,211,098 downwards.
TCCTGATCACGGCACCAGATCCGAATGTCTTCTCCATAGGGATCGTTGGGCAAGGCCCAGCGGGGAGTGACTTCATCCCCCGTACCCGCGCTTTCCCAGGCGTACATGGCTCCTTTGTAGCCGTAGTGAGCTGCCTTCCGCCGCGCCCCATCTAGGGTGTGATAGCGATAGGTGAGCAGGTTACGGGCGATCGCAGGCTGGGTGAGAATAAAAAAGGGCAGAATGAAAATTTCTGTGTCCCAGAAAATATGGCCTCGATAGCCAAATCCAGAAAGAGTTTTGGCTGGAATGCTGACCCGATCGTCATGGTACGGGGCGCTAATCAACAGTTGAAACAGGTTATAGCGAACGGCGAGTTGGGCTTTGGTATCCCCTTCGATCAAAATATCGCTCTGCTGCCAAACGTTGCTCCAGGCTTGTTCATGGGCATCCCGCAAAATGGGGTAGGGAGACAATTCTGCTAATTTTTGCTGGGCTGTTTCGACGGGTTTCTCCACTTCCCGCGATGTGAAAATGACCACCAGATTTTCAACGGTTACAGTCTGCCCAGGCGATAGGGTTAATGAGGTTCCTAGGGTGGGGTAGCCAGGAGCATTCGCTACCTGTAGGGAAGGGGTAACTTCAGATATGGTCATACTGGAGGCGATCGCCAGTTCAATCCGAGAAGTGCGGGTACGGACATTGAGCCAGACGCCTCGATTGGTTTTGCCCTGGTTGAGCAGTTCCCAATGGTTGAACCCTTGATTTTCGGGATAGCCATTGATGCTAGATTGAATTTCAACCACACCCTCAAAATCCACCGATGTTACCTGGCAGCGCAATCCCAGGACATGTTGATCGGCCAGGCTGGCAAACCGCTCAAAGGTTAAATCCACCGTATTTCCAGTCGGACTGCGCCAGCGCACAGAACGGATGAGAACGGCACGGCGCAGGTCAAGCTGGCGTTCATAATGGAGAATCTCGCCCTCGCTCATGTGGAAGCGATCGCCATTAATTGTAATCGTCAGGGGCAACCAATCAGGGCAGTTCACCAGTTCGGTATAAACTATGGGGACGTCATCATAAACGCCATGGATAAATGTGGCAGCCCATGCATTTGGATATCCTTCCTCAAAACTTCCTCGTGTTCCCAAGTAACCATTGCCAATAGTGAATACCGTTTCTCTAGAGTGCAACCGTTCAGGAGCAAACTGAGTCTCAGTCAGCATCCAATCGGTATAGGTCAGGGAATAGGATTGCTCAGCTATATCCATCGGCACTGTTAGCAAAGAGGAAAGAAGAAAGAAATTAGGAATTAGGAGTCAGGAGCTAGAAGGGGAAAGGGGAAGGGGAAAGTCAGGAGCTACCAATAGGCAACCGCTAAGAGCAAATAGCCTATCTCCAGTTGTGCGGCTGCACATTGGTCAGATGATAGGCACTACTGTCGATAATGTTGTTCCAAAATCAGTTCAGCTCTGGGTTTATAAATCAGATGAAACAGGGCGTCCAGATAGTGTAACAAGGCTTCGCGGTTGTCCTGATATACAGGATTCCAGAAGCTGTAAAGCTTGGCGAGTAGAAGGAGTTGGCGGGTGTGGAGTTTCCAGTTGTACTCATCTTGAATGCGTTGAATCATACCATCGGAAATCTCCTGCCAGTAAGCTGGATTTTGATTGCACTGATCAATGAAATTCAACAATTTTTGGGTTGAGCCCTCAATGTCAGTAGGATTAATTAAGAAACTATTCTCATAGTGTTGAAGAATTTCTGAAGCTCCGCCAAATTGGGTTGCAAAGGTAGGCAGCCCTGAACTCATTGCTTCTAAGATGACTCGCCCAAAGGCTTCAAATCGGGCAAAGTGAACAAATATCCCCCGCTGGTCCGCAATTACCCGATAAATTTCACCTAGATCGGAGGTGGGCAGAGGCATTCCTACCCAGCGAATGTGCCCATGTAGCTGATATTGCTCGATCAGCCTGTGCAGCCGCCTAATTTCTTCCACTTCATCGGCACGGGCGGTGTTGGCTACATGCAAATTGTTGGTGACTAGAATCAGGTTACAGTGATGCTGCAATTCCTGGCTGTGGCCAAAACATTCCACCAGCCCGGTGAGATTTTTGGTGGAATTGACCGGCGCGATCGCCAGTATGGGTCGCTTCTCTGTTTTTTCCAAATATCCAGTAACGTTGGGGTCTTCGCGGGAAAATAATAGAGCTTGTACCCGTTCGCAATCGCTCACATTTCGCTTTTCCTTCTGATAGTAGGGAAAGAAGATGGCCTCATTCACCCCTGGCGGCACCCGATTGAACTTGGGGCTAAACAAATCAATCCCATCAATAACGTGGTAGAGCTGAGGCATGGAATAGCACTTATAGGATTCGTACTGTCCCATAGTGTCTGGGGTGCCCACAATTTCCTGGTAAGAGGATGTAATGATGAAATCCGCAGCATTCATACTGAGCAGATCAGCGGCAAACTGGGCTGACAAGTGGTACTGATCTTCCATTTCCTGCCAGTACAGATCGCTAAACAACCGCTTCGGTTTTTCCAGGGAATGGGCAATGTGACAGTGGATTGCCTTCAACCGCCGGGCCAGTAGAAACGCGACCAGATTTCCATCACTATAGTTGCCAATGATGAAATTGGGACAACCCTTGAGAATCTTGAGCAGTTCTTTTTCAGCATCCTCGGCAAAGCTTTCCAGGTAGGGCCAGATCTCGTATTTAGAAATCCAGTTCTGCGTCACGTTGGGGTTAAATTCCCGGAACGGAACGCGCAGGATCCACCCATTTTCGGTGCCATCCAGTTTCTCTAACTTCTGGTTACAAAGTGTTCCTTCACAATTGGGAATTAGCCGAGTCAGGATAATGACATGGGGTTGAATGTTGAGGAAATCTAAGCCTGCCTGCGAAATTTGTTCTCGCAGAGTGTTTTCTAGAGTGCGTGCCTGATCCAGTACATAAACTACCTGGCCACTGGTTTCGGGTCGGCCTAAAACACTTTCCTGCCCAACCCAGCCATGAACGGAAATGAGAACCACGCGCAGAATTGCCGGCACACGGGAGACAAAGGCTTCCAGGAAAGCGGGTTCGGGATTATGAATCAGGTGCTCCAGGAGTTCCAGAGTTTCTCGAACACGGAAGGCAGTGTCGCCCCAGCCAGGGTCAAACCCCAGTTCCTGAAGCTCAGGATGGAATTTCTCGTAGGGTTCATTGGGTGGTCGTTGATCGATAAACTGAATTGCTTCCCTCACCCGCTTTGCCAGTTGAGTACCCGAATGAATGCGATTGCTAATCAATAAAGAAATGCCATCATATTCATGCTGGCGTAAAACCTGAAATAGCGCTTCTATCCAGAATTCTCGATTGGTCGATACCTGTTCACAGAGGTGGTGGTTCAAAAACGTCAGTCCCTGACCGATGTTTCTGGGATCACTAATAGAGGGCGATTTTTCGTAAAACGGTCCAAAATCAATTTCTAAAATATTGGGTTGATAACGGTTCACCCAGCGATCGCGAACATCCAGCAATGAACGCATTGGCATTTGCTCAAACTGGCTCAGGTCTGAAGACAAACGCCACACCTGCTGACTTGCCACCCAGGGACGCAGCACCAACCAGATGCTGCCATCTTCCAGAATCAACTCATGGGTGAAATGGATAAGTTGTGCCAAAGGGGAGGAGTGAAAAAAGTAAGCGGGTTTTTGCGTTTTTTCACAGTATTCAATAAACGCTTGCTGAATTTCGTTTCTTAAAAAATATTGTTTGTCTGAAGCCTGCAATAGATCAATAAATTCCTTTAGCGCAAGCTTTTCATGATCAGTTAAAACCGTTTGAACCAAGGAGTGCATGGCTAATTTTGCTCCGACTAGCCTGGTTGAATCATAATTTATGACTGGAACCATCGTCACCTAGCTCACGATAGATTTCATAATCTCTCATGGTTGTTTGCGCCTGAGAAAGGGAAAGGAAAAAAGAGGAAAGAGAACAGCAGAAAAATGGGTTGCGGGGTTAGATGGGTAAGGGGTGATAAGGGTAATGGCTCTTTGCATACTCCATCATTCAGTTACTGCATTACTCCCCTACTCCCCACTCGCCCTTATGGCTTCTGACTCCTGGCTTCTGACTCCTAGTTCCCTACCAACAGCGCATCAAATTCAAGGAAACTGCGCATTTCTCCAATTCCAGCCTGCTTACGGCGGCCAATCCAGAGGGAGCGGCGACCGTCATACCACCGTACCAGTTGATAAGCGCGGCTGACTTGGGCACCAGCGCGGGGGATTTCTTCCTCATGGACACGAAACGCTTCAGTTCTGGAAAGCAGGTGCCCGACGGGTTGGGGAGCGACTTCATTGATTTCGTCCAGCAATCCTGCCCGCACCAGAAACCTTTTCTGGGTTGTCGGGTCGCGCATCAGCACCAGGGGAAGCCAGTGTTCGGGCAGGTCGGTCATCACCTGATAGTACAGGGATTGATGGAATTGGGGGCGTGGCAGTCCATTGACATGGCTGAGGCCCTGATCGGCGTTCTCTTCAGGATATCCACTCGCATTGGTAACCATCTTTGTCAATTGCCCGCACCATATTCGCCATTTCGTCCCGCAGGAAGGCCACTTCTTCCAGGAGCGGAGCCTAAAGGGAAGACGATAAACCGGAGGGACAAACAGAAATTCATTCATGTTCCGGGTTTCGGGTGCCTGGGTGAGGCGGTTCATTTTCCAGTTTGAGGTATGGTGCTGTTGAGGCAAAATACTGGTTTTGATGCCAAAGGTATCCGTGACGTGGAGTTGATTAATTTTATAGCGGTAGTCATTATGGTTAGGACGGGGTGCAGGGGTGGAACCCCTGGGCTCTGTCCTAAGCCTGGTGGCCATGGCTATAACTGAAAGCATTCAACTAAAAATTGCTTTGCAGAGCAAACACCATTTGATGTCCAGGAGTTAGTCATCTATGACCGCAGAAGATCAACGGCTTGAGCAGACCTGCACTGGCGAAGTGGATTGGTACAAGTGGGGCCCCTATCTGAGTGAACGCCAGTGGGGAACCGTGCGCGAAGACTACAGTTCGGATGGAGACGCCTGGAATTATTTTCCGCACGACCATGCGCGATCGCGTGCCTATCGCTGGGGCGAAGATGGATTGGGCGGCATCAGCGACAGCCATAACCTGCTCTGCTTTGCGCTGGCATTGTGGAACGGCAAAGACCCAATTCTCAAAGAGCGGTTATTTGGCTTAACCAATAGCGAAGGTAACCATGGGGAAGATGTTAAAGAGTACTACTTCTACCTGGACAGCACGCCTACCCATTCGTACATGAAGTATCTCTACAAATATCCCCAGGAAGAGTTCCCCTATGAGGATTTGGTCAAAACCAATGGCAGTCGCAGTCGCTATGAGCTGGAGTACGAATTGCTCGATACGGGCATCTTTGATGGCGATCGCTACTTTGATGTGTTTGTGGAATACGCCAAAGCTGATCCTGAAGACATTTTAATTAAAATCAGCATTGCTAATCGAGGACCGGAAGCGGCTCCAATTCATGTGCTACCTACCCTCTGGTTTCGCAATACCTGGTCCTGGGCGGTGGGCGGATCCAGGCCGGTATTAACAAAGCTGGAGGGAACAGGGAACAGCGTCGTTCATGCCCACATTACCGATACGTTGCTGAATCGGTACATCAAAGATTATTACTTTTACTGTGATGGAGTGACTCCGCTGCTATTTACGGAGAATGAAACTAATAATCAGCGGTTGTTTAACACGTCCAATGCCAGCCCCTATGTGAAAGATGGCATTAACAATTACATTGTGCATGGGCAGAAAGATGCCGTGAACCCTGATAGCGTAGGGACTAAAGTTTCACCTCATTATGAATTGACTGTGGGTGCCGGAGAAACAAGGGTGATCCGTTTGCGGCTGACAAAACATGCTCCCGCCCAGGTGGGTAATCCGTTTAGTGCTTACTTTGAGCAAATGTTTGCCACACGCCTCCAGGAAGCCGATGAGTTCTACGCGACGATAACTCCGCCAGCGATTCAGGCTGATCAGGACCGCACTAACGTTATACGGCAGGCGTTAGCGGGGATGATGTGGACAAAACAATATTTTTACTATGACGTGGATCAATGGCTGAGAGAACGTAATGTTACTCCCTGGACACGGCCTGACCAAAAGAGGCATGTGCGAAACAACGAGTGGTTTCACATGCATAACAAGGATGTTGTGTCCATGCCCGACAAGTGGGAATACCCCTGGTATGCTGCATGGGATCTGGCATTTCATGTGATTCCTATTAGTTTGATCGATCCAGACTTTGCCAAAGCTCAACTCATGCTGATGCTGCGGGAAGATTACCTGCATCCCAATGGTCAAATTCCTGCCTATGAGTGGAACTTTGGCGATGTGAATCCACCCGTGCATGCGTTTGCCACCTGGGAAATTTACACTCGCGATCGCGAACGCAACAACGGGGTGGGCGACATCGACTTCCTCAAATACGCCTTTTCCAAATTACTGATTAACTTCACCTGGTGGGTTAACCGTAAAGACGAAGGTGGCAACAATGTGTTTGAAGGGGGATTCCTGGGACTGGATAACATTGGTGTGTTTGATCGCAGTTCACCGTTACCCACAGGAGGCCGCCTGGAACAGGCAGATGGCACAGCCTGGATGGTGTTTTTCAGCCAGCGGATGCTCCAGATTGCCATTGAATTGGCACTCCACGATCCTCTCTACGAAGACCTTGCAGTCAAGTTCTTTGAACACACCATGTGGATTGCGGGAGCAATGGATCGCATGGGTGAACACAATGACGAATTGTGGGATGAAGAAGACGGCTTCTTTTACGATGTGCTGTGCCTGCCCGGCGGCAAATCCACCCGCTTGAAGGTGCGATCGCTGGTTGGCTTATTATCCCTGATGGCAATTTCTGTCTTTCCGCAGGAAGCCTTTGAGAAGTTACCACGCTTCAGTGCGCGGGCGCAAGAGTTTATGATACGCCATCCGGAGCTGACTCAAAATGTCCATCTTCCCTTAACACCTGGTGTACGTAATCGGCTGATGTTGTCAATCTTGAACGAAGACAAACTACGCCGTGTGCTTTCCAGAATGCTGGATGAATCCGAGTTCCTTAGCGATTACGGAATTCGTTCTCTATCTCGCTATCACCTGGAGCATCCCTACTGCTTCTATCACGCAGGACAGGAATACAAAGTGGGATATGTTCCTGGTGATTCCACCTCCGGTATGTTTGGTGGAAATTCCAACTGGCGCGGCCCCATCTGGATGCCCGTCAATCTCTTGCTGTTGCGAGCGCTGCTCCAACTCTATAGTTACTATGGCGATGCTTTTACCATCGAATGCCCAACTAGATCGGGTAAATACATGACGCTGTATGAAGTCACGAAAGAAATCAGTGAACGGATCGTCAGCATTTTTCTCAAAGATAAATCCGGTCGCCGTCCAGTATATGGTGGGGCCGAGAAGTTTCAGACCGACCCCTACTGGCGCGATCTGATCCTGTTCTACGAATATTTCCATGGGGATAACGGAGCCGGACTTGGAGCCAGCCACCAGACTGGATGGACGGGGTGTGTGGCTCGCATCATCCAGGCGTTGGGCTACTTTACCAAGGAAATGGTGTTGGAAACAATCGCCCCAGGAGAATTGATTCAGTATCGGGAGCTGTAAACCATGACCACACCGACCCACCCTACGCTATATCAGGTCAATACTCGTGTGTGGATTCAATCCCTCTCGAAGCAATTGAACTGTCCAGCCACGCTGGATGATATAGCTCTACGCGGGTGCGTTAGGACATTGGAATTAGAGAGGGAGTGGGGGCTTCGCCCCCAGCCAGGGGTTTCACCCCTGCACCCCGTCCTAACCACAATGACGACTGCTATACACTTCAGCTTTAGCAGGGCACAGATCTCGAACCTCTAATCGGTTTGCCAGGAGTGTACAACGAAAACACCAGTAAATACTCCAGAATAGTTAAACAGGCGATCGCCAGCCATAAACCAAAGGAAAAGCCGCCAACCTGTTGTCCAGGTCTAAACAGAACCGTCGTAACCACCACCCAAATCGGAATAAATCCAAATAAAGCTTGCAACCAGAAGCCAGCCTATCCTAACCAGCGGAAAGAACGGGCGATCTGTGTTCAGGGAGACTTTCGTATACCTGGGATCAGGGTCAAGATTCGTTGGCACGATGTAAGTGGCAGTTTGTAAGATCTGCCAGCGATCGCACCAGGCTTGTTTTTGGGGCGTAAACACTTCACGGGTGAGGCAATTATGCCAGATAGGCTCTGCTTCAGCCCTGGCTTCTAGGCCGAATGCGATGGCACTTCCCAGGGTTGTTATCCCTAAACTTAAACTGAGTATAGGAGGAAAAATTTGCTTGTGCATATTTAATCAGGGATACCCCTCAATCTTGGGGCTGTTCAATATCATGCTGTATTTGTTGCGGGATACCGATTTGAATATGGTTGCGATCGAAAGCAATTTTAAGCCGACGACGCAGTTCTCGTGCAGTTATCCATTGTTTCAGCGGAGCTGTTTTGATCCAGATGCGAATTGCAATTCCAGTGTGGGAAATCTAATCGACTCCAAAGAGTTCGTGAGTATCCAGAATCAATGCTTTCCATTCCGGATCTTGCGCCATCTGATCAATAGTGGCTTGAACGACGGCAAGGGCACAGTCAACATCGGTGTCATAGGCTACTTCAATCCTCAAATCAGCGCGGACCCAAGTGCGGGACATATTTTCTACCTGAGCAAAAGTCGGTCAGCCGATTCACTAAGCCTTTAATAAACCAGGCAATTAGCAACACAACCGGGACGACAACCACCTTTATGGCAAACTGGCGCATTTGCGGAAAAGTATTGAGACTATAGGCAATCCCAAGCACCCAGACAAAGGCGACGATCGCCCGTCAAGAACAATACAAGCAGCGCATGAAACCAGGATGACTCGCATTGAGCAATACTTGGAGGCGACCACAGCACAGCAAGCGTTGAACACCCAGCAAATTGGTATCATCAGGAAGCGATCGCCAATCTCACGGCGAGCATCCTAGACTTGTGAAACCTGGTAGCTGACTACATCCAAAGTCACAACCAGGTTTCAATCCCTGAAAGGGTTTTGGGGTTTGCGACTGCTCAATCGCAGGCTGAAAGGAGAATTTGTTAGTGTTTCAATCCCTGAAAGGGTTTTGGGGTTTGCGACGCTATAGCTGCCACTAGAAGCGTACCCACTACTGGTTTCAATCCCTGAAAGGGTTTTGGGGGGTTTGCGACCCAACCTTTCGCATGAGCATCTGGAATTAGCAAATCGCGTTTCAATCCCTGAAAGGGTTTTGGGGTTTGCGACCTTTCTCTTCGCAGATAGTTGCAATCTGCGCAAGGTTTCAATCCCTGAAAGGGTTTTGGGGTTTGCGACGAGGAAAGAGAAGCAGAGCGGATTCAATTGATCGAGTTTCAATCCCTGAAAGGGTTTGGGGGTTTGCGACTCAGTTGTTTCTGGCTGTGGGCGGATTTCTCTTAAGTTTCAATCCCTGAAAGGGTTTTGGGGGGTTTGCGACGAAGTTTGACGGGATTTGGACAACTCAAGTCAAGAGTTTCAATCCCTGAAAGGGTTTTGGGGTTTGCGACGGCTAAAGGAGCTATGATCGCGGCTCCTACAAAAGAGGTTTCAATCCCTGAAAGGGTTTTGGGGGGTTTGCGACTTTCCTCGCTTCAATAAATCGGGAGACACCCCTAAGTTTCAATCCCTGAAAGGGTTTGGGGGTTTGCGACACGTTAGCTCTAGCTGTAATTGCTGTAAGGTTAGTGTTTCAATCCCTGAAAGGGTTTTGGGGGGTTTGCGACTTATGTTTCCAGGGATGACAATCAATCAAAGTTCCTCGTTTCAATCCCTGAAAGGGTTTTGGGGGTTTACGACCCCTAATGGCATAACAGCAGAGAATCCTCTCCTGCTCCGCACCTGGTTTCAATCCCTGAAAGGGTTTTGGGGGGTTTGCGACACAGCTTCTGTCTGGGAAAATGCAGCCAAAATAATTGTTTCAATCCCTGAAAGGGTTTTGGGGGGTTTGCGACTTCCGCCTGGCGACCACGAAATTGATCGCCGAGCGCGTTTCAATCCCTGAAAGGGTTTTGGGGTTTGCGACTCAATTTAGGAATTAAGTGCTAAAGCATTTCTCATGCCAGGTTTCAATCCCTGAAAGGGTTTTGGGGTTTGCGACTTCGGCCTTCTCTTGGCAAATAGAAGCAATCCCTCAAGGTTTCAATCCCTGAAAGGGTTTTGGGGGGTTTGCGACTCATATCTCCTCGGAAACAAGAATGCAGTTGGGGTTTCAATCCCTGAAAGGGTTTTGGGGGGTTTGCGACTTTTGGCAAATCGGCTCGATACATTAGTTCCTCCTGGTTTCAATCCCTGAAAGGGTTTTGGGGGGTTTGCGACGGACTCCAACGAATAAACTCCCGCATTAAGAAATGTTTCAATCCCTGAAAGGGTTTTGGGGTTTGCGACTTTGAAAAAGCCTCGGTGTAGAAACAAATGAATAGCTGGGTTTCAATCCCTGAAAGGGTTTTGGGGTTTGCGACGGCAGAAATAGTTTTGCAGTTTCAACAATGCGCTTAGAGTTTCAATCCCTGAAAGGGTTTTGGGGGGTTTGCGACGATTTAGCGCCCGATGTGAACATCAATATCGGGTTTGACTTCAATGGGGTAAATATCGTTTCAATCCCTGAAAGGGTTTTGGGGTTTGCGATTGACAACAAAATCCCCACTTTCTTTTCGTTGGGGTTTCAATCCCTGAAAGGGTTTTGGGTTTATGACTCCCAGCCCCGTTACTGCGGGCTGGGCGTGGTTCGTTTCAATCCCTGAAAGGGTTTTGGGGGGTTTGCGACCAAACGGAAGTTGAGGAGAAGTCTGGCACATCAGAGTTTCAATCCCTGAAAGGGTTTTGGGGTTTGCGACGCAGGTGGTTGTGGGTATGGCCTAAAAGTCAATAAGCGGTTTCAATCCCTGAAAGGGTTTTGGGGGGTTTGCGACAAGAGGGGACGAAGACCTAGGGAAGGCTATGGAAGTTTCAATCCCTGAAAGGGTTTTGGGGGGTTTGCGACTGGAACCAAGAAGAGATCGTTAAAGCAGGGCAAGGTTTCAATCCCTGAAAGGGTTTTGGGGGGTTTGCGACTGGTTTTCCCATAGTCGTAATAGTTATGATTTTCCCGGTTTCAATCCCTGAAAGGGTTTTGGGGGGTTTGCGACCCCAGAACCCCAAGTATTTGCAGATTGGTTAGGTCGTTTCAATCCCTGAAAGGGTTTGGGGGTTTGCGACTTTTAGCTGTGCTGATCTCAAGGGTGCCACAATGCGTTTCAATCCCTGAAAGGGTTTTGGGGGGTTTGCGACGTAGGTTCGTTGTAGTTACGTCTCCAGTAGCTAAAGTAGGTTTCAATCCCTGAAAGGGTTTTGGGGGGTTTGCGACGTCAAATCGGCACAAAAAGATATCAATGAGCTAACAGGTTTCAATCCCTGAAAGGGTTTTGGGGGGTTTGCGACTAGATAAATCCCATCCAAGAGTATCCAGCTCTTTGTTTCAATCCCTGAAAGGGTTTTGGGGGGTTTGCGACAATCAGCCCATTACGACCACATTACATAGTGGCGTTTCAATCCCTGAAAGGGTTTTGGGGGGTTTGCGACGTGCACAAAAGATTGATTGTTGGGTTGTCAGCCTGTTTCAATCCCTGAAAGGGTTTTGGGGGGTTTGCGACCGCTGACGCCTAAGATCATTGTTACATGCAGTTTTCAAGGTTCGATTGCGCGGATTGAAATGATTATAACATTCCAGAATTAGATTGTCACATAATTGGGTTAAGCCAAACTCACTCAATCCCCTACCAAATGAGTCATTCCAGGTTTGCGCGGATCGATTCTTCCACATAAGAGGATTCAAAGCCTTATCTACCAAGGGTTCTAGCCGCTGAATTTCTGCCTGGTCAAAAAACACCCCCCTATCCGCGCATCAGTTGCTTAGCATCAACTGCTTAATTTTAGACTCCTGTTGGGTGCGCAGACGCTCTGGAAAACGAAGCTCGACCTGGATCTGATTGGATGGGAGGGCGTGGGGCGTGGGGGACGTTTGGGGTTCAGCCGATGCTACGATCGCCAACAGCTGATTTCGGTCACCTGTTTTTTGATCATATTGCAGTAACCCCACAATTGGTTTCTTCCGCTGAAGCAATTCCCAATTGGGAACCCTTTGAGCATCCACAACTAACCGCATACTCTGGGCTCCAACCTCCGTTACTAGTGCCGGGAAAAGATGCCCTTCCCAGAAAAGCTGCACCGGAGTTTGTACCTGTTTGCGTACTCGCACTCCCTGAATTGGCTGGGGTTCTCGTAGTGAACGGTTAACACTGGAAGCAATGAACCGGAGAGACTCCAGCGGATCATCCACCTGTTCCCGGTGTTGCCCATACCATTCAGCCACATCGGAATAGAGTACCCGGATCAGGGCATCCATCTGTTCACGGGTGGGTTCCAGATAATCGGCAATCAGCAAGGTCTGGTTCTCATTCAGGGGCACTCCGCGAACAATCTGGGCGCTGACAAAAGCTCTGGCACCGTAATCTCCTATCAGTTCTAGTTCCACCACATCGGGAATGTTAGGCCAGGTATCCAGAATAATGCGGGCTCCGGTTTCACTAACATCCACCGTTCTGCCCTGCCAGGTTTGATCTTGACTGTAAAGGGTGACGGGTAGCTGGCGATATAGGCGGTGCGATCGCCGCAGTTGGGGTTGCTCCAGAGCCACCAGCAGAGCACCTAGCATCAGAACCAGGTTAAACATGCCCCAGGTGGCATTCACCAGAACAGCTTCTCTGTCTTCGGGATATAGAATCAACCAGAAAGGAACTGTTAATAGGGACGCAATCACCAATCCAGTCACAATCAGTAGAGGACGGGCAGAAGACCAATCAAAACTGCGTTTGGTAACAGATAAACCCTTATCGGTGACATTAAATTTACCCAGTTTTGGATTCAGTATCGCCATCAAGGTTACAATCGCGGTGAAAAATGCCAGCGCAAATTCGTAGACCTCATTCCAGAAGGAGAACCGCACTCGTTTAGAAACAATGTAATTGGTGTTCATTGCCAGAACAATGTGGGGCAACGCATAGGCGAGGGTTTCTAAGCCCAAACCTCGAATTGGATTGATAGCAAACAGTAGAAACAGTGTAGGAGCGATCGCATACATGATGCGGGGGAAACCATAGAAGAACCCAAACATCGCCGAAAAGTAACACAACCGTTGGGGAATGGTAAGTTTCAGTCGACGGTTGAATAGGGGATTTTCCAGACGCAGAATTTGGGCCATGCCCCGTGCCCAGCGCACCTGCTGACCGACCAGCGCAGAGAATTTCTCCGGGGCCAGTCCGGCAATCATGATTTTGTCGTAATAAACCGAGTCATAGCCCTGGGAATGGAGCCGCAGGGAAGTGTGGCAGTCTTCCGTCACGGTTTCAACGGCAATTCCCCCCACCTGCAACACATAGTCTTTGCGAATCAATGCTGCCGACCCGCAGAAGAAAGCGGCATTCCAGAAATCATTTCCCTTTTGCACCACTTTGTAAAATAGTTCATTGCTGACAGGGATCCGTCCTTGAGTCAATAAATTGCGCTCAAACGGGTCGGGATTGTAAAACCAGTGGGGAGTTTGTACCAGGGCCACATTAGGATTGTAGAAAAAGCCTACGGTGTTTTGTAAAAAATCGTGGGAGGGGATGTGGTCACAGTCCAGGATTAGGATTAAATCTCCATTGGTGCGCCGCATGGCGGTGTTGATGTTACCGGCCTTGGCGTGGTCGTTGTTGTCTCGTGTTAGCAGGGTGCAGCCCAGTTCTTCGCACATGCGTCGCAGTTCCTGCCGTCGTTCGGGAAATTTGCGTCCATCGTCCAGGATATAGACTCGCTTTTTGTCCATTGGGTAATTGATGGCCATTGCGGCGATCGCCGTTTTGCGGACAATTTCCACATCCTCGTTGTAGGTAGGGATGTAGATGTCTACCTTGAACCATTGGTCCTGCGGCCTGAGCGTCAGGGGGACGGGCTGGCGTTCCTTCAACTTCAGCGTTTGAAAGTAGGAAAGCAATAATCCGATAACGGCATAAAGCTCAGCGCCATAGAGCAGGAGACAGAAGACTGTATTTAACCAGCCATCAAAATTGAGGGTATAGGCACTGCGGTAATAGAAGTAGCGCAGGGTGGTGATGACACTCAGCCAGACCAGAAACAGGTGGAGATATTCGCTGGTCTGAGTATCGGTTTGGCGGTGTTCTACCTGTACTACCAGCCAGCCCAGCGCAATCAACAGAGCCGCTACTAATCCCTGCTGCCAGATTTCCAGGGGTGTCACAATCAGTGGCACCGACAGAATGAGCGCCAATCCGATCAATCCCAGCAGTTGGCGACGTCCGGCCCGGTCCAGGGTACGGTTAAAAAAGTCGGGAACCCGCCCCACCAGAGTGTTGATCACCATCTGGCGCTTGCCTTGTTTGGGCGACTTTAGAGAAGGACTGGTCATCGCTTGTCTCCTACGGCCACACGCTTGAGGTAGAGTTGGACAACTCCGTAGAGCACCAGAGAGGCCGTGACAATTCCCGTGGGCAGGAAGTACCAGTGATCTTGCAGAAAGCGGGAAGCTTTTGTCAGCGGAGTGGAGTTGTCAATGCGCTGGGTTTTGTCGGCTTCCTGGAAGAATTGCATGGCCCAGGCATCGGGTTTGTACTGGGAGGGGTTCTTCTCGCTGGTGTTGATGACAACGGTGTCATCTTTAAGTCGGAAAAAGAGAGAGTCATAGGCCAGCAGCTCTTTCAGCCTGTCCAGGCCTGCGTCGGTTTGGGCGGTGAGCGCCAGTAGAACGCGATCGCCATTCCAGGGAGACAGAATTTGCTTGACAACGCCCCCTGTATCGGGCAGGGTTTGCACCTGGCTCTGGTCTGAGCGACGGCCAAACAGGTCGCCAATCTGGAAACCTCTGGACTGGAACACTTCGGGGAAGGGAAAGTGTTCTCGTTTGCCAATGCCAACCAGGTTAGCTCGTTGCCGAACTGGCTCTGGCAGGGTGCCCACGGTATAAACCTGGAGTTGAATGCCATCGGACTGGCTGAGCCGACCCAACCGTTCGCTGAATTCCAGGAGGGTTTCCAGTTCAGAACTGGATGGGTTATCGGGGAGGGCGATCGCTGTGGTGGAAAGATCCTGCGGGGCGGTGAAGGGATAGCCTGTTTGCAGCAGCTTCAGGTCAGGTAATTTGACCGACTGATCTCGCTGAAGATTGAACCGGGTGTCGCCATGAACGGTGCCCCAGAGTTGCTGATCCACTACTCTGCCACATTCTCCCGGTTCTTTGGGCACCAGGTTAAAGGCAACCTGCATTTTCGAGGTGGGCTGGATCAGATCCTCTGGCAGGTTGAGGTTGACCGATTCCCGGTTTGCTCCATTTTCCGAGGTCAGCCGTTTGCCGCCAATGGGAATGCCGTCGATGCGCACTTCCACCGTGGAAAGGCGGGGGTTAACCTGGGGGCTGTGGCTGTAGACCAGGGTCATGGTGTTGCCTCGCTTGAAGCGATCGTCCGGTAGTGCCCGGAAATTAAATTCAACGGGGGGGGCATAGGCTCCCCGAACGGTGACATCTTGTATCGGCTGATCGTTCAAGTCTTTCAGATCACTGAGCTGGAAGGAGTTTTCTTCCGGCAGGTAGCGAGCCCACTGGCGTGGCGGAGGGGTAGGGGCTTCACTTAATTGATCCACCAGGACAGCGGCTCCAGTGGCCAGCTTTCGCTGTTGGGGTTGGAGCAGGAATTGAAGCGCCTTTGCTACCCCTTCGGGGCCATTCCCCGTCACCACCAGGACGGGCACGTTACTGTTGCGGCTGGTGGTCAACATCAGTAACCCCACATCCTCTGGCAGAGCAACTTTGCTGCCATCGATAAACTGGTTATCGGCCATCCGATAGGGGAGCTTCAAAGACTTCAAAGTGGGCTGCTCCTGGGGTGTGCCAATGATGACCAGCCGGTGGTTAGCAGGCACTTCATCCAGTTTTTTCACCAGTTGGCTTTCCAGGGGGCGGAAGTCTGCCAGCCGCCCCATGCCTGCCTGGAAGCGGGCAATGGAGGTGAGCCAGGATTCATTTATCTGATTGGGTTGCAGGTAGGCGACCTGGTTGGCGTCCAGACTCAGATCATCAAATAGTGGATAGGGATAGTGGCTGAAGTCGAGGGCGATCGCTTTCGGATAAAAATCAAACAGCAGACGGGAGTTTGGCAGGATTTCCGTCCAGAGAGTCTGGTCTGCCGGGTCGGAGCAGGTGGGCGAGTTGTTCTGCTGAGCGACCAGGGTGAGTTCGTTGTAGTTCTGGATCAGATTGGGCGGAATATTGACCAGGATCTGTCCGGTTTGGGATTGCTTACGGTTGAGCGGTACACTACCCACGCTGGTGCCATTCACCCGCACCGTCAGGTTTGAGCGGTTTGCCAGCAAGGCCGGGGAGTGCTGGAAGCGAATCAATGCCTTCACCGATTTCAGATCCCAGTTGCGCGGACGGGTAAATTTCAACCGCGCTTCACTGTAGGTTCCCCGCAACTGGAGGCTGTTGCCCACCCTGGGATCCCGATTGAACTCATAAACGTACTGGCTGAGTGGCAGCCTATCCGCCGTTGCACCGGGTTTGCTGGCCGTTCTTTCGGCGGGGTCACTGGCAGGCTGACTGGGCTGAGCCGGAGCGGGCGCTGGGGCCGTGTAGTCAGCAGCAGGCGGCGGAGCGGGAGCCGGTTGATAAACGGGCGCTGGTAGTGGGGCAGGCGGCGGCGCAAATTGGCGAATGAGCTGATCTTCCTGCTTTTGCAAATTACTCTGAGCTTGAGCCAGCGGCACCAGTGAACTGAGAATCACGCCAACCTGAGTGGACAGCAGCAGCCAGGCGATCGCGCCAGATGACAATCGCAACGGGTGCGATCGCCGACGAGAACCGGCAGGGTGAATGACTTTAGGACGGGAGTTGGGTTTCATGGCAGGAGGAAGGAGGAAGAAAGAGGAATGAGGAAAGAAGAAGGAGGAATGAGGAATGGGAAGGTAGAAACTCGAAACTCAAAACTTCATCCCCTCATCCCCCCATCCCTAATCAGGCTGAAGAAGCGGAATGATCCCCTCGGAAGGAAGCAGCCCGATCCAGACAAGGTTTTGGGTGTAGTAGGCGAAATCGTTGTCCCAGAATCCCTGACGATAGCGGGGAACCAGTTTGGTGGCTTCGATTTGTTGAGCGGTGGGTGGGTCGATGAGTTGGAAGGCAATGTGTAGCATGGCGTATTGGGCAGTGGCTTCATAGGTTACGGTGGGTTTGCCCTGGAGGTTGATGCGGGCGGGAATTTTGCGCTGCGATCGCCACAGCCGCTGTGGAAACTTCAATTGGGTTTGTAAATACCGGATGGCTCTGGGTTCTTTGAACCAGGCGGCATCCCAGGCTACTCGCCACCAGACGCGGTAAGCATCAAATCCGTAGTCGCTGGTACCTGGATTGGCGATCGCCATCGGTTTGACGGTGCCGATTTTCAAATCCAGTACGACCCAATCGTTGGGCAGTCCAACGGATGACAGGCTGGTGGCTTGCTGCAAAATGTCGTAGCTGCTGTTAACCAGACTGAGCCAGTCGTGGCTGGGGTCTACCTGGGCAAACAGGCGGAAGGCGTAGGGCGCAAAGTAGGAGGGGTTGATTTGAACTGTGGCTGACTGTTGAAAGGCGGCGGCGGGACCGGGCAGGAGGTAGCGGGAGGATTTGCCAGCTTGGTTGGGGTGATAGGCAGGAGGGGTCAGGGGGGGGAGGGGCCAGGGGTAAAAGGCTTTCCTGGCCTGGGTTTGCGCCTATCATTAGCCTGCACGCTTGTGGGGAATGCGGTGACAGTAGACAGGTTCCAGAGGTCGTTTAGCTTGGTGCGGGCAAGGTCTAGATAGGCGGAGTCTTGCCAGCGGCGGGCGGCGAAGATGAGGGCCGTTACGGCGTCAATATCGGCATCGCTGGCAAAGTTGCTATCCAGAATGCCCCAGGCTCCTTGTGAGTTGCGTCCCCATTTCCAGGCCCACAGGTGATCGGAGCGTTTGCCATTGGTTTGCCGTTGCAAATTGTTTTCAGCCCATTGCAGGGTGCGGTCAAAGGTGTCCCGATCGCCCACTATCACGGCCCGCAGCATGGCGTAGGCCTGTCCTTCGGAAGTGGAGCGATCGTCGGCCTCCCGGTCAATCACCCGGCCATCGGCCTGGATAAACCGCTGTCGATAGGCCGCCCAACTCTGTTGCAATAAAGTCTGGCGATCGGCGGGGGCAACTGAGGCAACAGTGACCGGAGCTGGAGCGGTTGATTCTACAGCAGATGGTGGCTGTGAACTTGTCTGCGGAAGGGACTGTCGGGATAATAGGGCAATATCCTGACAACCTTCCAGTGCCAGTGTGAGGGAAGCGATGGTTAATGCAACTGGTAAATACATAAGAGCTTTTCCCATGTGACTAATAGCGCTCCCAGGGGGGTTGGAATCCTCGTCGTTGGAGAAAGTCTTCTTCGATCTTTTGCTGGCGCTGGGCCAGTTCTGAGTCTGGGGTGGATGCGCCCTGTTGCAGTTGGAGTTCTTCCAACTTTTGCAAAGCGGTCAGGGGATAGTCCTGGGCCACTTCGACTTCAATCAGCGATCGCTGAATGCCAACATCACCCGGCTTCAGAGCCAGGGCTTCACTGTAAAGCTGGCGGGCCGTTCCCCACTGGCGCTGCTGGAACCGAATATCCCCCAGTCCAATCAGGGCGTCCACGTTGCCCGGTTGCTGTTGCAAAATAGACTGGAACGCCTGATCGGCCAGGGAGATGTCTCCGGCGGCCTGGGCCAGTTGTCCCTGTAACAGATAGGTGCTGGTATCATTCGTTCCAGTGGCACGGCTACGGGCAATGAGTTGACGGGCTAGTGCTTTGGCTTCTGCCGGGTTGCGCTTGGCCACTACCTGCACCAGGCGCAACTGCACAGGCAGATAATTCGGGTCTGCCTCGGCCAGCGTCAGATAGAGGGATTCACGCTGGGGATCGGGGGGAAGCGCTCCCACCAGGCTAAACAGTTCCAGGGGGGTATCAGAGGCGGGACGGCTCCTCAACCAGTTGTTGAGAACGGCTTCCGCTTCAGGGGTGGAAATCTGTTTTGCCTGGTACGCAATACTGGCACGTCCCAGTTGCAACCTGGCATTCGTTGGGTTGCGGGCAACCAGCTGGTCATAGAGTTGCAGGGCATCGCTGGTGCGACCTTGAGCCAGACGCACTCCCGCCAGACCACGGATTGCGGCTAACTGCACGTCGTTATTTGCTGGACTGGCTGCCAGGATGGCTTCATACCGTCGGGCACTGGCGGTCAGATTACCCTCTCGTCGTTCAATTTCGGCGGCTAACAGTTGGGGAGCCAGATCGCCCTTTGCCTGGGGCGTTGCTGTATAGGCAGCGAGGGCATTGCGGGCACCCACCAGGTCGTTATGTTCCACCAGAATTTGAGCCACCCGAAAGTTCAGAAACGGTTCCGTTTGTCCTGCCCCGGATTGCAGCAGGGTCTGGTAAATGGGCAAAAATTCTGGGTCGGGGTCTACCCTTACCAGTGCCTGGGCGATCGCCTGTTGCTGGAACGGATCAGCAGGCAAAGGATTGAGGAGGGGCTGCAACTTCTGGCGCAGTTCTGCTTTAGAAAGGCTACCCAACTGGCTCTCTAAGGCCAGAATTTTGACCTGAAGCGCCCGGTCTTCTGGCTGGGTCTGGGCAACTCGACGGTAGAGTTGTAGAGCCTCTTCCCGATTCTGGGGTTGACCACTCAGCACATCTGCGGCTTCCTGTAAAAGGGCGGGAGATGGATTGGGAGTTTGGGCCAATACCCGCTGGTATAGGGTTGCTGCTTCTGTGGTTAACGCGGGCAGATTCAACTGTCGCCCAATTTTGTTCAACCCTCTGGCCAGGGGCAGGGTGGCTGCGGGGCGATCGCGCAAGGGGTCAAGGGCTGCCAGTGCTTGAGCTTGCTGCTGATTGGCCAGGTAGGCTAAGGACAGTTCCGCCCGTAGTTCGCTATCCAGATCCGTGGAGCGATTGGGTCTGGTCAGTTGGGTTTGCAATACCTCTATAGCCTGAGCTGCATTGCCTGTGTTGCGCAGGGCGCGGGCATAGGCGATCGCCGCAAAGCCCTGAATTTTTCCCCCCGTTCGCTGGTAGCGGTTAAATAACTCCAATCCCTGCTGGTCGTTACCGTTGTAGGTATACACCTGAGCCGCCCCCAGCAAAACATCGGGTGAAGGGTTGCCCTGCAATGCAATCTGATAATCTGCCAGCGATTCGGTAAAGCGTCCCTGATAGCCATAGAGCAAGGCTCGTTGTGCCCGTGCCTCTCCGTCATTGGGATTGAGGTTGAGCAGGGTGGTGAGGGCTTCAATTCCTCTCGCCTGCCACTCCGGGCGATAGCCACCCAACAGACCCAGGCTTCTCAGCGCCAGTTGATTGTTGGGGTCAAGGGCCAGCACCTGTTCATAGGCGCGAAACGCCTCCCCATCCTGCCCGTTGCGGCGGTAGGCGATCGCCAATCCCAACCGGGCTTCCACCGACTGGGGATAGCGCTGCACTGCTCGCTGAAAGGTGGCGATCGCATCCTTCACCCAGCCTTTCCCCAATAACCCATAGCCCTGCTGGACTTCCACCGGAATCGCCTGAGCATGGACTGCCAGCGTACTGAAGTCCAGAACCAGTGGCACTCCCGCTAACACAATGCTGAGGTGAGCCCCGAACGCAAACCAGAGACCACCACTCCTCATTGCCCTACCTCCTGGGTGGCACTAAATCAAATTCGGTCTTAACCCGGACTCCAAAAATGCTTTCTGAAAACCCATCCGATGCCTGATAGGAGAAGGCTAACCGCAGGTTTTTCAGCACCGCAAAATCATAGAAGACCTCAAATACATCTGGGACTTTTTCCCCGGCCTGTTTGCGCAACTTCTCGCTGGATAAGGCTCGCCCGTAGGCAACCCCCAAACGATCATTCCGCATAAACAGATCCAGGAAATTAATCCCTGCACTGTAGGTGTCACCACTTTCACCCACGCCACGATTAAAATAGCGGCCATAGCGTGCAAATATCCCCATTTTGAGTTCGGGGATAAAGACCTCGGCGTTGATGCCATAGGAATCTTCGCGATCGCCCCGCAACAGCCCGGTACGTCCATCGCCACGATCAATTTGAAAGATTTCGCGGAATCCACTTCTTGCCCCGGCATCGCGACCACTGGCAAAGGTTCCCCGCACAATGAAATTGCCATAACGCAGTCCCACCTCTCCTGCAAATCCATCCAGACTAAAGTCACTGATGCTGCGGGAAGACGAAAAGACTGCGGCCTTTGCTTCTAGATAGTCGGTAATGCTCCAGTTCACCAGTGCGGCTGGACGAGAGCCAATGCCCGTTGCCGCCAGAGCCGGATTGGTTTGAAAAACCGGATTGAAAAAGTGAGTTGCTCCATCCTTGGCAAAACTATTGCGATCAAAGTAGGAGGTGAGATCTAGTTGCCCGATAGCAAAACGCAGATTGGGTACACCCGGAAATGCAGCAGCCACATACAGTTCATTGATGCTAATCCCCTGTTCCGGCGAATCTGTGAAGGCATTGCCATCCGTAAAATCGATCGTGCCACCCACCAGCACACTCGGCGAGAGGGGATACACTCCCGTTACTCTTGCGCGGGCTGAGTTTTCATTACCCTGGAAAATGTCAACAGCCTGAAACTTGAGAGTGGGCGGATTCAATGCGGCACTGCGGGTCGAGGGACGTTGTCCCGGTAAGGAGCCTGGAGCGGGTGTTGTCGATGATGGTTGGGCAGGCTCAGGCAATGGTGGTAAGGGAGCTGCACCCGTTGGTGTTGCAGTGGGGGCACTGGTTTGACTGAATTCAATTTCTACCGCTGTTTCTGCTGGTGCAGGGGATGGACTGGGGCAATGACCTGACTCGCAGCGATCGCTCTGGCTGGCTTCAGGCTTGCCTGCGGGTGCAAACAGCTTCAGACCTACATCCGAGTTTCCGACTGCTGCGGTCTGGGGTGCAGAACTGAACGTTGGAGGGGTTCGCTCTGGAGCAGTTGGAATCAATTCTGCCTGAGGCCGAACGGTGCCTGCCTGAGTCACAGAACCGGGTGGGCGGAAACTGGGTGCTGGAGCCAAAGGGTTGGAAGTCGGCACAACCCGCTTTGCACCAGCCATTTGACGAATGAAGTCGTCTTCGGTTTGGGGGGGAGATGGAGTCGGGGGCAGGAAGGGAGTAATGTCTTGCGACGGATCAGTTGCCCGTGCCTGCGATCCAGCCAGAGGTTCTGCCTGAACCGCTTCTCCGCCAATCACTCCAGAGGCACATAATATCGATACCGCTCCTACCAGTTGGACATGACCCAGGGCTGGGCGTTTAGAAGAATAGGATGAATTGGACATGCTAAGCCAATAGTGAGCTACCCATTACGCGATCGCACCCTCAATCCAACAGGACCATCTGTCTACCAACAGGGGAATCGACACTGTCTGCCGCCAGAATTTCAAACCCTGCACCCAGGCCTGACCACAATCACTTCCGGCATTGCTGAATTTGGGTATGCAATAGGTCTGTATGCTCGAAACTGCGTTTCGGTTCATACTGCTTTTCAGCAATACCTCAATACCTCACTACCGCTACATCCCTACAGTAGGGTGGGCACTACTCACCAGCCTTAATTTAGAGCGATTACTTCAAGTTGGAATCGCAAGTTGGAACCGACTATATCTTTGCAATCCCGTTGATAGGTTTGGGGTATAGCAGGTAGTACGTACTAACTAAAACTCAAAACTTCCAAAGACTTGAGATAAACCGCAGCAGTACAAATACTAAGAGGCAGCCTGTTCTTTCATCCAGGTTGACTCCAGCAACTGGAGCCGCCGATGCAAATGTTCTAGCACTGAACTGGGAGGTTCGGAGGGTTGAGCTACCGGAGTTTCTTGTACCTTCCGCAGGGAAGTATGCAGGCTATTCAATTGAGCGGCCATTTGCTCCAGTTGGGTTTGCAATTCATCCACCTGAGCCAGAACTTCTGGAGTCGATTGAACTGGAGTTTTCTCAGAGTTTGCAACTCTAGATTTCATCACTGCTGTAGTCGATTCAATTGTGTCTATAACTGTTTGCGCTGAACGTGAAGAAGTAGCAGGAGATGCAGATTCGAGAACAATTGACTCAGGTTGATGTACAAAGTTTCGCACTACCATTGTCATCGGCTGTATAACTTCTTCGGGAGTTTCCTCCACAATAGACTTCATAACTTGTGGAGTCATCTTTTCTGAAACTACAGCCAGGAAGGGAACAGCCTTCGGGTTCAGAAATTGGTGCAGCCCCGTTGACTGCAAGTGGGACTCTGACAGGCGAAGCTCATCTAGCAACGATTCTTTTTCATACAGTTCTTGTTGCAGTTGGGAAAGCTGTTTTTGAATTTGAGCAGATTTGTGAGAAGACCTGCGCCATCCACTAAACAGAAGGCTCAAAACTCCAGTTCCTAAGCTTGCTGTTGCTGCAACTGCTAGATAAGGAGGAGCAATATCTCTGAGTTTGCCAAAAAAAATAGGTTCTTTCTGAAACTCAATCCCAATAGAGTGGGAACCAAAAACGGCTAAAGGCAGGGTTAGACAGGAGAAGACAGTGCAGGATAAAAGGGTTGCCGATAGGATTGAACGCTTCATAGAAGATTCGACTCAAATATCTGTAAAATGACGTAACGAATCCAGGGGAGTTTTGACGAATACCAGACCCTGCACCCAAAGGGTTGATTGGACGACGTTGAATTACGGTTCTGTTGCAAGTCGTAAGGTTCTCCTGAACGTCTAGTGAGAAGCACCGTTGATCACTAGAACGATATTGACATTCGAGGATACTATGGGAAGTGAAAGAGCATCTCGTTAATCTTTCACTGGCAGATCATCTTTCACTGACAGATCAGGAGAACCATTGTTGGATAAAATTTAACTGAATTTCTTTTACTTTTGGGTTTACGTCTTGTGAAGATGGTAGAAGTATGATTAAGTTTTTGTGAATAAACCAGGACTCAAAGAAGCGGAATTGTTGATAGCACTGTGGATGGAAAGCATTAATCGCGATCGCTATCAACACTGCAACTAACCGGGAGGTACTGGTTGCCTGACAAAGTTTTGAAACATAGATAGAAAAAACACAAAACCCAACATCTGTATGGGTTGCATCTCGCTGCCTTATCTCGGAATTTTTGGGATCTTCAAAAGTTTTTTAGCAGGTAGATTAATGGATAAGGTAGACCTCAAGAGGTAATAATGAGCGGCGCTGGCCACCATCATTTCAAACTGAAAAATCATTATGATTTGAGCACTACCATGGATAACGTTACTTAGCTCAAGTATCAAAATCGACATTACTTTTGTATAAAAAGATACGTTGTCATATTAAAAAGCATTCAATTCAAAGATTCATTCCAATAGTCATCCTTACACATAGGAATCCCTACCTATAGCAATCCCACTAAATTACTATACCGAAATATAGCTCTACGCGGGTGCGTTAGGACATTGGAATTAGAGAGGGAGTGGGGGCTTCGCCCCCAGCCAGGGATTCCACCCCTGCACCCCGTTCTAACCATAATGACTACCGCTATAGTAGCTCTAAGTCGGAGAGGGACTTTGAAAGCGAGAAAACATTCCCTTTCTCTCTTCATCCCTTCTCACAATCAACTGTTCTTACGAATACTGACCGGGAACTGACATTTCCTCATTCAGCACCTTCTTACGAATACTGACCGGGAACTGGCACTTCATCATTCAGCACCCAGTTGCCAATGCTGCGCAGTTTATGGTCGAGTGGATCGTGTAGAGAGAAGGTTCGCAAATCGCGCCAGTAGCGATCAAAACCGTAGCGGCTGGCCGTTGCACGGGCACCCATGAGTTCAAAGATGCGATTTGTGATATCAGTGCCTACCTTAATGGCAAAGGCTTTGGCTGTGGAAACGGCGATCGCTGTTTCACCCCGCTCTTCCGGGCTAAGTGCTACTCCCCTATCCCAGGCTATTTGTACTTGTTCTGCTGCCCGGTCTGCCAGGGAGATCGCGGCCTGCAACGAAGACCACAGTTCGCCATACTGCCGCAGAATATAGGGATCCTGGGAGGCGCGATCGACTCCAGAATTCATCCAGGGTCGGGCAGTTGTCTGAATATACTCCCGCGCAGCCTCTAAAGCGCCTTCAGCAATTCCCAAGTAAACGTAGGTTTTCGTTAATTGGGCAATTACACTTGGAATCGTCAGAAAAGCACTTTCGGGGAAGGGGGATGGCCCTACAATTTCATCCCGGTAGACGATTACGTTGTTGAAGGTGAAACTGCCGCTGGCGGTGCGTCGCTGCCCCATGTTGTCCCAATCGTTATTGTAGACAACACCTTCTCTGGTTTTGGGAATGACAAAGAAGACAGGCATTTCTACCCCATCTTGCATGGCAGAAAATACGCGCATGTCTGCAACAACGGTACCTGTGCCAAAGGATTTGATGCCATTCACCCGGTAATGCTCTCCCACGGGTTCAATTTTGAGCCGAGTATCTCGTGTATTGATGGCATTGCCCCAGAACAGGTTGTTTTGAGCTGTGATGCGATAGAAATACTCCGCCTGAGCGGGTGTGCCAACCATTCCAATGATCACCAGCGCCAGGTGATTACCGTAAAGTTGACCAATAGAACCATCAGCTTTGGAAAGTTCCTGAAGAATTTTGCTGGACTCAATCCAGTTTGCACCAATGCCACCATACTCTCTTGGGATATTGAGCGCCAGCAATCCCGATTCCTTAAATCGGCGGATTTCTTCCTCCGGAATGCCAGCTTCCAGGTCCCGTTCAACTGCCGAAGCAGCAAACTCTTCCGAAAGGGCAGTCGCGATCGCGTGAAAATCTTTCAGTTCAACACGTTCCAATAACTGAATCATGGTTTGTTTCTCCAAATATGAGGGGTAACCAGGGAAAACTTTTGGATATAGCGGTAACCATTGTGGTCAGGACGGGGTTTGGGGGCTTCACTCCCAAGCGGGGGTGGAACCCCCAAACCCCCATATTGCAAAATTTAGTGTTTGCAACACCAGGTATTTAGAATGGGGTCTGCCTTCAAACCCCTCCACAAACCCTCGGTCAGAAATATCGTTTTGCTGGAACTTTCCTTGGGGGGATAGATTAACCGATTTACCAGAAGCCGGAATCGAATTTGCGGCCCAGAGGGTGCCAGACGAATAATCGTGCCAGTTGTCAGCAGGGCATGGGGAACGGGGGCATTATTCAGGTAAGTTCCGTTGGAACTTAAATTGACAATTTTCCACTCATTGCCAAACCCCCATAGCATCGCATGGAAGCGAGAAACTACTTTGCTGTGTAGGACGACGTGGTTATTGGAGTCTCGCCCAATTCGAATCACAGACTCATTCTCAAACGTCCAGTTCTGCAAAGAAGTAAGCCCTGATGGATAAATGAGTTCTAAGGAAATTGCCATAGCTAAAACAACTGAAAAAAGAAGAAGAAAGAAGAAAGAGGAAAAAGGAAAGAAGAAAAAAGACAAGAGCCGGGAGCTACGGTTTATAGCTATAGCCATCAGGCTTAGAACAGGGTGCAGGGGTGGAACCCCTGGCTGGGGGCGAAGCCCCCACACCCCCTTTAAAGCCAATGTCCTAAGCAACCTGGTGACAGCTATAAGATTTGATGCTGTTTTTTGTGTCGATGGTTTTAGAGTAGGAAGCGATCGGGAAGAAGTCGGGAAGGATAATTAGTTCAGGACTTACGCATTTTGCCAAAACCTCGGAGGTTTTAACCTGAAATTGCACCTCATGACCCCCACATCAGCGCTTAAACCTCCGAGGTTTGCGTAAGCCAGTTGTTAAGTAACTGGACAAAATTAAGTTGAAGATAGATTCGGGGGTGGAAGGGGTGGAAACCCCTGCCTGGGAGCAAAGCCCCCATTCCTTCTTCTTCTAATTAATTGGGTGCAGCTACTTAGTGGTTGGTTGTTAGTTGTTAGTCGAGTGGTGATGTTCCTGTGAGAATTTTGCTGATTGAAGATGACGAAATTTTGATTGATGCGCTTCGCCAAACATTGACCAGCCAGCACTATGTAGTTGATACGGTAGAAGATGGTCGCAGTGGTTGGGAGTATGCCCAGAGTACAGAATACGACCTGATCCTGATGGATGTGGGTTTGCCTGGGTTGGATGGAATTTCCCTGTGCCAGCGACTGCGTTCTGAGGGGTGTTCAACTCCTATCCTGCTGATTACTGCACGAGATGCGACCACCGATCGCATTCGGGGACTGGATGCAGGTGCCGATGATTATTTGATTAAACCGCTGGATTTATCAGAACTTCAGGCAAGGGTGCGGGCATTGTTGCGGCGGGGCACGGTTCCCACTTCACCCATACTTCAGGTTGGTAAGTTGCGACTCGATCCCTCTACGGTTCAGGTCAGCTATGGCAATCAACCATTGAATCTGACGCCCAAAGAATATTCCCTGCTAGAGCTGTTTTTGCGCAATCCATCGCGAGTCTTTAGTCGGGGGCAAATTTTGCAACACCTCTGGACGTTTGACGATCCGCCGCTGGAAGAGAGTGTGAAGGCACACATCAAGGGACTGCGGCAAAAGCTGAAAGCTGTTGGTGCGGCGGACTGGATTGAGAATGTTTATGGGATTGGCTATCGGTTAAGGGAAGGAGTTGACCATCAAGAACAGGAGCAGACAGAACGTTCACCCCTCGCCCCTCGCCCCTCAGCCCTCAGCCCTCACCCTCCCTCCACTGAACACGAACACCAATTTAACCAAGCGATGGGGGATCTGTGGGAACAGTACCAGGGGTTGATGGCGCAGCGGCTGGAGGCATTGCAGAAGGCGGCGGCAGCGATCGCAACTGGCAAGTTAACGGAGGCATTGCGCCAGGAGGCAGGGAAGGCGGCTCACAAACTGGCGGGTGTGCTGGGGATGTTTGAGAAAGAGTCGGGAACTCTGCTGGCACGAGAAATGGAGCACATCTTATTGACCGAGGGCGCGTTGTTGCCGGAGCAGGAGCAACGGCTACTGGAACTGGTGCAGGAAATGGCCCGGTTGCTAAACCTGGGGAAGGGGGAGCTATCTCTGCCACCAGAGGCGGCTCAATTATTGTTAGTGGATACTGACCCGGAGTTGCAGCGATCGCTACAGATCCTGGGGCAATCCACCGGGATGGGCTGGCAATTTGTAAAAACCTTGCGGGATGCAACTGACTGGCTGCGATCGCACACCCCCTCACTGGTGGTGCTTGCGGTGGACACGATCGGGCAGGAAAACACCCTGGCACTTGTGGCCGATCTGGCTGCACGCACTCCGGCTGTTCCAACACTGGTACTGGCGGCAGCAGATGAATTGTTAGACCGGGTAACGGTTGCCAGAGCAGGTGCACAGGGATTTCTGGTCAAGCCAGTAACCGCACCCCAGGTATGGGAGGCAGCCACCCAGCTATTGCAAAAGTCCCGCTCTCAAACGGCCAATGTGCTGGTAGTGGATGATGACCCGATATTTTTGGGTGTGCTGCGATCGCTCCTGGAACCCTGGGGGATGCGGATGACCGGACTGGACGACCCCCTACGCTTCTGGGACATGCTGCAATTGATTTCCCCCGACCTGTTGATTCTGGATGTGGAAATGCCTGAAGTCAGTGGAATTGAACTCTGTCAGGCCGTGCGTACTGATCCCACTTGGCAGGGGCTTCCTATCTTGTTTCTCACCGCGCACAAGGACTCCCAGACAGTGCAGCAGGTGTTTGCAGCCGGGGCCGATGACTTTATCATCAAGCCTGTTGTAGTACCAGAACTGTTAACCCGGATTACTAACCGACTGGAGCGGAACCGTCTGCTCCAGACCCTTTCTACCCGCGATCCTATTACTGGACTAGCGAACTACCCCCAGTCCAGCCGCGATCTGGAATGGTTGCTCCAGGAAGCCACTCAAACTCAGCAGCCTTTTTGTTTGGTGGTGTTAACGGTGGCCGACCTGCGTTCAATTAACATTCAGTATGGGCATGGGGCAGGCAACCAGGTGTTACAGCGCTGGGGACAGGTGTTGCAATCAGCCCTCCGTAGCGGTGAAGTGACGGGTTATTGGGGTAACGGCGAGTTTGTCGCTGGTCTGCCTGGATTAAAAAAAGCCGAAGCCCGCGATCGCCTCGCCGATGGATTAGCCACACTCCGACGACAGATATTTTCGGCACCGGATGGTAGGCGATTTCAGGCCACCTGCCAGGTTGCGATCGCCGAGTATCCCACTGATGGAGCTACCCTTCAGGCACTTTATCAGGCAGGTAGCTCAGTTCCAGTAGGGAAGTGATAAGGGGATGGGGGGATAGGGGATGGAGGGCATTGCTGAATCTGGGGATGAAAAAGGTGCTGGATGCTTGAAACTTCGTTTCAATTCATCCCACTTTTCAGCAACGCTGACCTACCAGTAGATCAAAACAAAAGTTTTGAAGGGGGTGGAGAGGGTGAAACCCCCACTCCTCCATGTTGCAAAATTGATGTCTTGCAACACTAGTGGGTCATTTGGCATGTATAGCTCTACGCGGATGCGTTAGGAAATTGGAATTAGAGAGGGAGTGGGGGCTTCGCCCCCAGCCAGGGATTCCACCCCTGCACCCCGTCCTAAATGACTACCACTATACATCCCCCTCCTTAAAAAGGCAGCCTATCCTAAAAAACGTACCTAGCGATCTGTAATGGCTATATTCGAAGCAAATGACCCAATAGTAGTCCGCCAAGCAGATTTTGAAGGGTTTGCAAACCTTCAAAACCTCGTAAATTTGTTTTTCTGGGTTTAGATAACCAGGCAAAGTTCCTTTAATGAACCACTAGTGCAAACTGCTATTAACACTAAATAAGTGGGTCAAATTAGATTGAACATGGCGTCTCTGGCCCCCCTTGTAGTTCCCCCTTACCAAGGAGGACTACAAGGGGGTAGCTAGTTTAATTACGCCTACCCATTGACTCCTCTGGAGGGAGTTTTACGGGGGGTACGAACCTAACCGCTCACTTCCTTTACATTAGAGGAGTGGAGGATGATTAGACAGATAAACAATGGGACGCAGACTTGGATTTGGACTATTGTGGTTGGGATTTGTTATTTACGCATTTTTTCTGTCTCCACCCCAACAGCCCGACACTTTTGCGCTAATTAAACATCTTTCTACTGGGCAAATAGCTGGAATCAATCCCCTGGTGGTCTTAATTTTCAACCTGCTTGGGGTTTTCCCAGTGATTTACAGCTGTCTCTTGTTTTTTGATGGGCAGGGACAGAGAATTCGAGCCTGGCCCTTTGCAATCGCATCCTTTGGAGTAGGAGCATTTGCACTCCTACCATACCTGGCGTTTCGGCAACCCAATCCTTCCTTCTCAGGGCAGAAGAATTGGTTTTTGAAACTGCTTGACTCGCGTGGATTGGGAATTTTGCTCGCGCTTGGCACCTTTGGTTTAGTGGTTTATGGAGTAACTCAGGGAAACTGGGTCGATTTTCTGGAACAGTGGCGCACCAGCCGCTTTGTTAACGTCATGAGTCTGGATTTTTGCCTGCTCTGCCTGCTTTTTCCTGCCTTGCTAGGGGATGATATGGCGCGGCGGGGACTGAAAAACTCCTGGATCTTTTGGGTTGTTTCCCTGGTACCGTTACTCGGTGCCGCTTTTTATCTTGTGTTGCGCCCCCGATTGGCTGAGTCCTCTCAGGCTGACTCTGGGCTTAATCAATCTCAGTCCTATGGCACTTTTTCATAAATTTCTTGTAAGTCTGTGTGGCCTTTTTGTAAAGCCCTCACACCACTCGATTCCATTACCAGGTTCTAGCTAGACTAGTGTTGCACTAAATTTTGCAACATGGGGGTTTGGGAGCGGAGCCCCCAAGCAAGGGTGGCCCCCCTGCACCTCCAACAGATCTTTCGTTTTGCTGTACTAATGCAAGGTGTGATAGGCATTGAAGTTTTACTATAAGTTCACTAAGGGGTAGATGTGACATTCAATCAATCAACGATTTTAGTGACGGGAGGCGCAGGATATATTGGCTCCCATGCAGTGTTGGCGTTGAAACAAGCCGGATATGAAGTAGTCGTTTTGGACAACCTGGTGTATGGCCATCGGGAGCTTGTGGAGGATGTGCTGAAGGTGGAGCTTGTTGTGGGTGATACCTGCGATCGCCCCCTGCTTGATCAGATATTTGCCACCCGTAATATTGCTGCGGTAATGCACTTTGCCGCTTACGCCTACGTAGGCGAGTCGGTGACGGAACCGGCAAAATACTATCACAACAACTTTATTGGCACCTTGACCCTGCTGGAGGCGATGCTGGCAGCTTCTATTAAAACCTTCGTGTTTTCCTCCACTTGCGCCACCTACGGTGTTCCAAACACAGTCCCCATCCCGGAAAACCATCCCCAAAACCCAATTAATCCCTATGGGGCAACCAAGCTAATGATTGAGCGAGTGTTGCAAGATTTCGATCGAGCCTACAATTTCAAGTCGGTTTGCTTCCGCTATTTTAATGCTGCCGGAGCCGACCCGGAAGGGCGGTTGGGCGAAGACCACAATCCCGAAACCCACATCATTCCACTGGTATTGCAGACTGCGTTGGGCAAGCGAGAGTCGGTTTCTATCTTTGGCACCGATTACCCTACATCGGACGGCACCTGTATCCGTGATTACATTCACGTTACCGATCTGGCTCAAGCCCACGTCCTGGGTCTGGATTACTTGCTGAAGGGCGGCGAAACCACAGTGTTCAACCTGGGTAATGGCAACGGGTTCTCGGTTAAAGAAGTGGTTGAAGTGGCTCAGCAAATTACTGGTCGAACAATCAAAACAGTGGAGTGCGATCGCCGCCCCGGTGACCCTCCAGCCTTAGTGGGAAGCAGCGATCACGCCCGTACAGTTCTCGGCTGGGATCCTCAATATACCGATTTGCACACCATTATTTCCCACGCCTGGAACTGGCACCAGAAAAGGCATGGGTGAGGCTCGTACTCAAACTCATACTTTTCTCACCGTGTCTTTACAGCGATTTCACCCAATTGCGAATGGCGGTAGTTACCTTAGATTCAGTTGGGTTGGTAATGCCCACTCCATGAGAAGAACGGGACGGACAGCAGTGGGGGGCTTGTTGCTGTCCGTCTTGCTTTGGGAGACTAAAGATTGATATAACTATAGTCACTAAGTTTAGGAACGGGGTGCAAGGGGGGAACCCCTGGCTGGGGGCGCAGCCCCCCACCCCTCTCTTAAACCCAATGTCCTAAGCAACCTGGCGACAGCTGTATCAGGATTTGTGGATAGAATTCCTCACTTTTGCTGAGTTTGACTCCGAACCCATTGCCGCAGAGCCCGAATGACGGCATTATCATCTTCTGTTTCTGCCAGTTGAAGAAACTGCCCTAAGGTTTCTCCAGAGATCATTGGAAATGTAGGGCTAAATTCACACTTAACATATTCACCCGCTTGAAGTTGAAAAATGGTTATCCCGCTCTGTTCTGTGTAGTGCCAAACTTCTGGTATTCCAAGCTGCAAATAAATTCCAAACCTGCGGTGGGAAGAACTGGTGATATCGACTTCAATGGCAAGATCAGGAGGTGGATCGTCAGAGAGATGGAGTCTACTCTCAGGTCGTCCCGGACGAGATTTGCCCAAAACCTCTGCTACGTGCTGAATATAGAAACACGAATCGGGTTCGACTCCACGGTTTAAATCTTCACGATCAAGGGTTGTGGAACCACAGTTCCGAATTTTTAAACTCAATTCATCCGTCAGAGCTGTGACCATGAGAGCTAAGAGCCGATTGATAAATTCATGCAAATTTGAAGGCATGATGATTTCTAAAATTCCCTGGTCATACGCCAACCTTGAAGATCGATGATTACCCAGATCTTTCAGCAATGCCTGGTAGGTCTGCCAGGTCACTCCTTCCAGAACGACATGTTGGGTTTGTCGAGATGAAGGAAGATGCAGAGTTGCCGTCATTGCTGCTTACTCTCAGGGGAAGGGACTGTTTTATACCTGTATTTTAGTCAGTGTTTGATAGTGAACTGTCGTTCTAGCCAACCGATACTGTAGTCAGCAAAGAGAGCGATCGCGGCGGCTGGAACTGCCCCGGCTAAAATCAACTGGTTATTTACCACTGAAATTCCCCGAAAAATGAACACACCCAGCCCCCCTGCCCCGATCGCGGCGGCAATGGTGGCAATGCCAATCGCAATCACGGCAGCAACTCTGACCCCTGCCAGAATCACCCCCATCGCCAAAGGAATTTCTACCTGGGATAGCAATTGCCAGTCTGTCATGCCCATCCCCCGCCCCGCTTCTCGAATAGCCGGATCGATGCTGGTAATGCCCACATACGTGTTGCGAATGATGGGTAGAAAGGAATAGAGGGTAAGGGCAATAATGGCAGGCACCGGACCAATACCGACCAGCGGAATCAGTAAACCAAACAGAGCCAGGCTGGGAATCGTTTGCAGAACGTTTGCGATCGCCAGAATGGGTTGGCGCAGAAAGGATTTGCGCGTAATCAAAATGCCGAGGGGAATGCTGACAAGGGTGGCAATGGCGATCGCCACAGTCACCAGCAGCAAATGTTCTCCGGTTCGTTGCAAAATCTCAGAGCCATAGCGAATCAGAAAAAAATTGCTCACTAACTTTTCTCACCAAACTGATTGTGGTAAACCGATTTAGTTATCTTCTGTCTCTAACCGTCTTATTCGGCGTTCTAAAGCATTCATTCTCTCTTCTAAATCCAGGTGATCAGATTCATTGGTAATGCTGTAACCAATAAGACAGTCAACTAAACGTTGCTGGCGCTGCTGATACTCCAACAATCGATCAATTTCCTGGCGTTGATTTAACTGACTCTCCTGTAACTCCCGCTGTACAGCAAGCATCTATTCTAATGTGCGTTGAATTTCGCCAAAGGTCATTGGCGGCCCCCATTCCGATTCTAAGTAGGTAGCCACAATCTAATTGTAAAGGGGGTGGAGGGGGTTCCCCCCTGGCTGGGGGGAACCCCCTCCACCCCCAAAATTATCCTTAAATTTAAATTACGCCTAGCTATTTACTTATGTTCTAACCAACCTCTAAAGCCTTTTGCCAGGCTAACTTTGCAGCACCAACGATGCCTGCCTGGTTGCCTAACTCTGCTTTTAGTAATTGCAGTCCAGCACGGGAACTGGGCAATACCCGCTGCTCAATTTCAGCCAAAACGGTGGGGAAGAAAAAAATCGGCACTGGCACTTACGCCGCCTCCAATAATGATCGCCTCTGGCGTCAGCACATAAATGAGGCTGGCTAACCCTGCTCCCAGATCTCGTCCATAGGTCTGCCAAAATGCCAGAGCCTGAGAATCCCCTGCCAGTGCCAGCATGCCCAACTCCTCCGGTTCCATTCCCGTGCGGCGGCGAATGGCCTGCACCGAAGTGTAGGACTCCAGCGAACCCCGATTGCCACTGTTGCAGGGAGGCCCTTCTGGATTAAGGGTAATCAATCCCAACTCCCCAGCCGTACCGTGATGACCTACGAAAAGTTTGCCGTTGAGGATAATGGCTCCCCCTACGCCCGTTCCCAACGTCAGTAGAATCAGGTTTTGATACCAGCGTCCGGCTCCTAACCAGGCTTCTCCTAAACCGGCGCAGTTGGCATCGTTGGCAATAATGACAGGACGTTCGGTTTTGGCTTCCAGCCAATCTGCCAGGGGAACATTGTGCCAACCGATGAGGTTAATGGCTACTCTGGCAATGCGTCCCGTGGCATCGGCCGGACCGGGAGTGCCTACCCCGATCGCGATGGCCTGTTTTTCTGGGTCAATTTGAGCGATCGCCTCTGCCATTGCTGCCAAAACCGCTTCTGGTGTTGAAGGCTGAGGTGTCGGCACACTGAGTGAATGCAAACAGGCACCATCCCGGCTAAACCGCCCCAGCTTAATCGCGGTGCCGCCCAGGTCAACTCCCAAAACCTGGGCTCTAGGCTCAATTGATTCCCCACTCATGGTGATGATATTGAATCCACAGTGATCTCAGTCGATCATAAACGGCTGGGTAAGCGTGGGGAATGGGGGTGGGAATTTAATCTGGCCCACAGCCGGAGGATGTTGGCTGAGAAGAAAACTTGAAAAGCTGGAAGAATTTTTCCCATCCCCACAGACGATCAGTGCCAGTGGCGCGATCGTAGCTGGTATAGGCATCTTTATACCGTCCCAACCGATGCAGCACTACCCCTCGAAATGTCCAGGCTTCCCGATCATCCGGAGCAAGTCCAAGGGCGCGATCGCAACTTTCTAAGGCTTCCTGATAGCGCTCCAGATGAATCAAAACGACACCATGAAACGTCCAGGCTTCATGGGAGTCCGGTCTAAGCTCAATCGCTCGATTAAAGTTTCTCAATGCTTCCGAGTAACGACCCAGATTAGCCAGGGCATCTCCCCGACCATACCAGGCTGCATAGTTATCCGGGGCAAGCTGGATAGATCGACTGTAGAGAGAGAGGGCTTCTTCATAGCGTCCCTCTTCTGCCAGGGCTGCCCCTCGCCGATTCCAAAATTCAACGTCGTCTGACTTTACTTTCGTAAAATGATTGGTGGTTGTCATTCGCCGTTCCATATCACCTAGGTAAGCTAGCGTGAGTGTTTAATGCCAGGGATCCGAATACCGCTCGAAGCGGAGACTGGTAGAGCCACCACGCAGACACACCACTGCCCAGGGAACTTCGGTAAACTTGCCGGGGGTAAGGGATAAAAATCCTTAACGCTTGCGACAACTGAGCTCAATTTAGCCAGTTATATAGTATCAGCCACTCTCATCATGACATGCAGAAGTGTGCCAGTGTAAAAAATGTCGCCTTACTGGATAGACGAAATTCAACGATTGGGCAATGAGGCTGATCAGATACACCATTAGAGCCTGAAATCAGCAATCGTTCTTTTGCAGAAATTGGTTTTTAGGAATACAAGAATTGAATTTCCAGCCTGAATGGGTGTTGATCAACCAAACAAAGGTTATGATTTCCGGTTAATGTTTAAGGCAGTGGATTCATGGCAAAACGACAAGTAGGACTGTTGTTTGGAGGTTGCTCAGGAGAGCATGAAGTATCCATCTCTTCGGCACGGGCGATCGCCCGTGCCTTTGCGGACGAAGCCAATCAAGCAAGGTATGAATTACGACCCTTTTACATCCAAAAGGATGGACGCTGGCACACTGGCACAATCGCTCAGACAGTCCTCGATACGGGTTGCCCTTTGCAACCAGAAGAAACGTCAACTGAAGGTAGGCAGTCTTCTAACTGGCACTTTCCAGCAACCACTGCCGAAGTAGACGTGTGGTTTCCAATTCTGCATGGCCCCAATGGAGAAGATGGCACTGTTCAGGGATTACTCACCCTGATGCAGGTACCCTTTGTGGGCTCTGGTGTTCTGGGCTCGGCGATCGGGATGGACAAACTTGCCATGAAAACTGTGTTTGCTCAGGCAGGACTGCCTCAGGTGAAATACCTTGCAGTGAGCCGTGCCCAGGTCTGGTCAAACCCCTGCGTCTACCCCAAGCTGTGCGACGAAATTGAGGCAACGCTAGGTTATCCCTGCTTCGTTAAACCCGCAAACCTGGGGTCTTCTGTGGGTATTTCGAAGGTACGTAATCGTACTCAATTAGAAGCCGCTCTCGACAGTGCCGCCAGTTTCGATCGCCGCCTGATTGTAGAAGCAGGTGTCGTTGCCAGGGAAGTCGAATGCGCTGTTTTAGGCAATGACCACCCGAAAGCTTCTGTGGTGGGAGAAATCACCTACCAAAGTGAGTTTTATGATTATGAGACTAAATATACCGAGGGCAAAGCTGGTTTAGTGATTCCAGCCACCATCCCAACATCAGTAAGTGAGCAAATTCGGGAGATGGCCCTTCAAGCCTTTCTGGCCATTGATGCAGCAGGATTGGCAAGGGTGGACTTCTTTTATGTGGAAGCGACGGGCGAAGTATTAATCAACGAAATCAACACCATGCCTGGTTTCACAGCAACCAGCATGTATCCCCAGTTATGGGGTGCCACTGGCATTTCCTTTGCAGAACTGGTGAATCAATTAGTTCAGTTAGCATTGGAACGAGGAGGGGAGGTCACTGGGCACCCCCACTAACGGGAGGAATTAACACCACCTCATCCCCATCTTGAAGGGGTGTGTTGGGCTCAACAAACTGGAGGTTAATGCCAAAGCGAGTCAGATCGCGCCATTCGGCTAATTGGGGATGTTCAGCAATGAGGCGATCGCGCACCGCTGCAACCTCTGTCCCCGGCGGAAACTCCAGAATGACTTCTGAAACTCCAGAGGCTTCCTGATAGGCCGCAAACAGCTTAACCGTAACCGTGACTTTAGGCTCAAACATGGATTGAGTTGTTAGTTGGGTGAGGAATGAGGGGTAGTTTTGGGTTCTAAGTTTAGATAGAGGCGATAGGGTGGGGGGATGGGGGGATGGGGTTTTGAGTTCTAAGTTTTGGAGTTTGTCAAATTTTGGGTTTGTCAGTTTCTTTGTGGCAATGCTGGAAATTCTTTGTGGCAGTGCTGGAAAGGGGGGCAAGGGAAAATCAGGTCTTCAAGGAGTCAGAGCCTCGTTTCTAGAACACCCTCCTCCACTTCCTATTCTCTCTTCTGTCTCCTTTCTTCTTTCTTCTCCCCTGCTTCCACTCATCTGTCTCCTGCTTCCTCAGCCTTCACTTAAAACGTAAAAGCAAAGTCCGTTCAGACATAATTTAAATGGAAAATTTTCTACTTTCTGTTGACGACTATCGATTGGTATAGCTACAACCAACAGGCTTTGCCCCCGCTGGTTACGCCACTGGTTTGAATCTGATTGTTATTTATTTGTCTCTGGCTAACGCCTGGACCGTAGGTCTGACTGTAGTTGCGAGCCTGGTAGTCTCCATCGTTCCGATAGCTCACCTGATTAGCAAATCATCGGGGTGGCGATCAGGGTTGTTGGCAGACTCCACTATCTATCTGGTAAAGCCACCTGCGGTAGCACCACCCCGGCCAAGAACGTTGTTGTAAAGGGCGTTCATCTAACTCCGCTAACTTTCGGTTTGAGACCCATTGGAATTGGGAGTGTTAACGTTTTCCTAGGCAAAAGCAGGCAGCCCCAAAAGACTACTGACTGCGATCGCCCCAAACAGTGCAGTCGCTTTCCTGACCAGGTTTTGACTTCTTTTTAAGTTCATCATATTTGAGATATCTCCTTCAACTGTCGCAAAACTGCGAGCTTCCAGAATCTGAAATTGGTTAACTTCGATACAGTTGAAGTCTAGAAATCTGGCGTTACTGATTTCTCTGCCATGGGTGAGATCTACCCACTAAACTTAGGTTCGATCTCTATCAAATGCCCTTTGTAGCAGTCTTTCGCATTGTGTTTCACAAAGGATTGGGTTAGTCTTACGGAG
The DNA here is from genome assembly GCF_049200465.1 of Leptothermofonsia sp. ETS-13. Classification (NCBI taxonomy): domain Bacteria; kingdom Bacillati; phylum Cyanobacteriota; class Cyanophyceae; order Leptolyngbyales; family Leptolyngbyaceae; genus Leptothermofonsia; species Leptothermofonsia sp. ETS-13. The sequence continues at coordinate 5,172,559 of NZ_CP120836.1, read as the reverse complement.
TTGCCTGACAGGAGACTCTCCATGCTAGAGCTATACCAATTTGAACTGTCCCACTATGTTGAAAAGGTGCGTCTGATTCTGGACTATAAAGGTCTGGCCTATCGGAAGATTGAGGTGACTCCCGGAATTGGCCAACTTGACTTGATACGAATGACCGGGCAGCGACAGGTTCCTGTATTAAAGGACGGAAGCGAAGTGATTGCAGATTCAACAGCGATCGCGGAATACCTGGAAAAACAGTATCCCGACAAGCCCATTATTCCCACGGATCCTAAATTGCGCGGCTTGTGTCTGCTCATAGAACAGTGGGCCGATGAATCGATTGGGATTAATGCCCGTAAATGTTTGATTAGCGCCATGGGCCAGGATCCTAGTTTCCGCACCGCGACCCTGCCAGCCGAAACTCCCAATTTCCTCAAAAGCTTAATTGGAGCCGTTCCTGGCAACCTCTTCACCCTTCCTGGCCTGCCCGATCCCTTCAAGTCTGCCAAAGATGCGATGAAACGTGATTTAGCATCGCTGTGCTTCATTCTGATGGAACAGCCCTACCTGGTTACCGATCATCCCACCCTGGCCGATTTTGCTGTGGCCGGGCTGACTATGTACATCAAGTTTCCCGAAGGTCCCTATTTAGATATTCCCGCTTCCCTCAAAGGCAAAGGCGTTCCCGGCATTGCCGACGTGGGTACCTTTGACCCCTTCTTCACCTGGCGTGACAAACTCTACACCGACTTCCGCCAGGCTTCTCCGTCTTCCAGTTCCACCTCCCCATCTTCCCCAACCTCGATCAATATTGAATAATGCAAGTTGAGTGAGTTGTGGGGAATGAGCAAACCGCTCCATCCTTGCCTGTAGGAAAACATGGAAGTTAAATGCCTGAAAATCCAGTTTTTTCGCGGCATTGAGGATCTAACTCTAGAGTTAGATCCTCAAATAACTGTATTGATTGGTGTGAATGGACTGTATTGATTGGTATGAATGGAGTTGGAAAGTCCAGTATTCTCGATTGTCTGGCTATTTTGTTGCAAGAACTAATTCTGAGCCAAATACTGGACAAGCTTAACCTGAAGCGAAATTTTACAGCAGCCGACTTTAAAGCTAAGCATAGAGAGATTTATGTAGAGATTTTGTTAACTGCTAACTCTCAAACTGGAAAGCTTTCAAACTGGAAAGCTTAATTTGATCGGTCACTTATCAAGTGGAAAAACTTCCAAAATCTTTCAAGAAAAGACTTTTCAAGGAGAATTGTCAGTTTTTTTCCGAAGAATCAGAGACCAACTAGAATCTGGTTCTAGTCAAGAAACAGCCCAGACTAATCTGCCACTTTTTGTTTATTATCCAGTTAATCGAACGGTAGAGGATACTCCGTTAAAAAGTGAGAATGCACTTACTTTTCAACCCATTGATGCCTATGAAAACCCATTGATGCCTATGAAAATGCACTAACTGGAGGACAGGTTAAATTTGAGGACTTCTTCAGATGGTTCCGAAACCAGGAGGATTTGGAAGCAGAGTATTTACGAGACGACTCGACCTACCGCGATCGCCAGCTAGAAGCAGTTAGAACCGCAATCCCTCAGTTTCTCCCAGGATTTTCAGACTTACGAGTGCGCCGTTCCCCGCTTCGCATGACTATTCAGAAGCAGTGTCAAGAACTCATCATCAATCAATTATCGGATGGTGAAAAATGTTTGCTGGCAATGGTAGGGGATATTGCCAGGAGATTAGCGATCGCCAATCCTGGCTTAGAAAACCCACTCCAAGGAGAAGGCGTCGTTTTAATTGATGAAATCGAACTCCATCTCCACCCCCAATGGCAGCGGAAGATCATTCCTTCTTTGAGAAGTGCCTTTCCTAACTGTCAATTCATTGTTACAACCCACTCTCCTCAAATCATCAGTCACGTTGAACCAGAGAGTATTTACATCATTTACATCCTTGAGGCAACGCCTGAAGGAATTAAGGCATTTCGACCTGAATACTCTTTGGGACGAGATAGTAATACAATTCTTGAAGATTTAATGGGGGTCCCAGCCCGTCCAAAAGAATACCAGGAGAAGCTTCAGGAATTGTTCCAGTTGATTGAAGAGGGAGATCTGAACGCTGCCCGCGAAAAAGCCGCACAGCTATCCGTAGAAATTGGAGCAGATGAAGCAGAACTGGTCGGGGCAAGGGCAGCGATTCGGCGGAAGGAAATTTTGGGTCGATGAGGCAGATTCATAAAAGCCAGGAACCTGCAAGCCTGACAAACTGGAAAGCACTTCAGAGAAATACTCCTAATTTCTATTACAACTATTTACAAAATCCTGCCAAACGCGAACTCCATCAGGTTCTTCTGCAAGAGCAAGGCTATCTTTGCTGCTATTGTGAAATGCGCGTCAGCCAGCAGAATAGTCATATTGAGCACTTAAAACCGCAGAGCGAATGTTCCAGTGAAGAGACGGTAGAATACATCAACCTTCTAGCTTGCTGTCAGGGAGAGGGCGAAGTTTCTCGAAAACCAGAACATTGTGGGCAAAGGCGGGGCAAAAGCCCACTTAATAGCAATAGCCACCAGGCTTAAGACGGGGTGCAGGGATGGAACCCCTGGCTGGGGGCGAAGCCCCCACACCCCCTTAAAACCGATGTCCTAAGCAACCTGGCGACAGCTATAAGATTACGCCTCGAGATTCCGCTTGCTCTAATGCCTTTCGCTTTACTGAGGATAGCCAAATTCTGGCTAACTGGAATCTGCCAACGAAAGAAGCGGCAGAATCAGTTATTGAAGTTCTTGGTCTCAACATTCCTAAACTTCAAAGAATGAGAAGAGAAGCCATTCGGAAAAACATCCAAGGTGCTGAAAACTTGACCCAGGAAGAAATTTAGAAGTTGATTCAGGTTTTTGAAAACCGAAGTGCTAGTGGAATGTATGAGGAATTTTGTAGTGCTGTTCTCTACCAATTGCGGCAATTTATGATTTAGCTTAGAACATCTGTTCTTTTTGTCTAGAACTGGTGTATTATTTAGAGTTGTCATCCCAGTTCAACCCTCGCTAAACGGGATGGTGTGGGATAGGTATGACCTTAGAGATGCCACTGGGTTCTGTTGTTCAAGGCTCTCTGAGCCAGGGTTTAGAAGTGCGCCTGCATCCAGATGTCTCGGTGGAAGACATGCGGGTAGGTAAATTTTTGGTCGTGCAGGGGGTGCGATCGCGCTTCTTTTGCATGCTCACCGATGTCTCCCTCGGAACGGGCAGTCCCCGCATTCTAGCAAACCCACCCGACCCGGCCAATACATTCTTGCAAGAAGTCTTAGCGGGCAGTGGCACGTTTGGGACAATTAATCTATCGCCGATGTTGATGATCAGCCAGGAGGTGAGGAGGCAGGAGCCAGGAACCAGGAACCAGGAGCCAGGAGCCAGGAACCAGGAGCCAGGAAATCATTCAAAACTCAAAACTCAAAACTCAAAACTCGCCTCTTACGACGCTCAATCCAGCGCCCCAATTGAACTGCTCCCCGTCAAGACCATTCCCAGCCACTTCAGCCAGGTCTACGACGCCAGCGAATGGGATTTCCGGGCCGTGTTTGGCTGGGAAGATGACCCTCATCGGCGGAATTTTTCCGTAGGGCAACCGATTGATATGGATGTGCCGATTTGTCTGGATCTGGACCGCTTTGTAGAGCGCAGCAACGGAGTCTTTGGCAAGTCAGGCACTGGAAAATCCTTTCTGACAAGGTTGCTGCTGTCTGGCATTATTCGCAAGCAGGCTGCTGTCAACCTCATTTTTGACATGCATTCTGAATACGGCTGGGAAGCGACGCGGGAAGGGAAACAGTTCAGTACTGTCAAAGGGTTGCGCCAACTGTTCCCCGGACAGGTACAAATCTACACCCTCGACCCGGACTCCACCAAACGGCGTGGGGTGCGGGACGCCCAGGAGCTTTACATCAGTTTTGACCAGATTGATGTGGAGGATCTGATGTTGGTGCGGGGAGAGTTAAACCTGTCGGAAGCCAGTTTAGAAAATGCCATTATCCTGAGAAACGAATTTGGCAAATCCTGGATTTCGCGGTTATTGACAATGAATAACGAAGAAATTCAGGAATTTTGCGAAACCAAGATGGGTAGTAAGTCTTCTATCATGGCGCTTCAGCGTAAGCTCAATCGTCTGGCTGAATTGAAATATATCCGGAACTCCTGCCCACACAACTATGTAGGGCAAATCCTGGAATCCCTGGAAGCGGGTAAGCATGTGGTAGTGGAGTTTGGCTCCCAATCCAATTTGTTGTCTTACATGCTGGCCACCAATGTGATTGCCCGTCGCATTCACCAGGCTTACGTCCGTAAAGCCGAGCAGTTTTTACAGACCAAAAAAGTGAGCGATCGCCCCCGCCAATTGGTCATCACCATTGAAGAAGCGCACCGTTTCCTTGATCCGGCTACCGTGGGGCAAACCATCTTTGGCACCATTGCTCGCGAAATGCGGAAATACTTCGTCACGTTGCTAGTGGTTGATCAGCGCCCTTCTGGCATTGACAACGAAGTTATGTCCCAAATTGGTACCCGCATCACCGCCCTGCTAAACGACGAAAAGGACATTGAAGCCATCTTTACTGGAGTAGCTGGAGCGCAGAGCTTAAAATCGGTTCTGGCAAAACTGGATTCTAAACAACAGGCCCTGATCCTGGGTCATGCTGTTCCAATGCCGGTAGTGATCAGAACCCGTCCCTACGATGAAACCTTCTATGCCGAAATTGGTGACCCCGCATGGGAAGAGATGCCTAGCCCGTTGGTGTTCAAAGCAGCAGAAGCAGCTAGAGCCGACCTGGGCATTTAAATCCAACCCTGGCGACACAGCGTATACCTTTTAGAGCAAATCTTCTTTTCCCTAACCCGTCCTGTTAACCACCCATCTACACACAAAATCAACATTATTGTCATACCCTGGTTGCAACCATTCAATACACTCAACCGCAGGAGGTGTACAACCTAAAAAGATTCACTATGGCTGTTGCAGATATCCTCACTAGAGAGGTTCAAAAAGTTCGGTTATCCCTCTCAGTTGAGACTAGCCACGACGACGCGATCAAGGCACTATAGGATTGCAAAGCCGAATTCATGTGACGTGCTAGATGCATGCCTTTGGCATCAATTGAAACCTTCTCATACTGGATTTTTCCTGTTTTGCAGAAAATATGAATCGATCATCCATCTGAATCATCCAGTAGGGGGAAACCAAACGACTTTACCGGCGTCTATAATTTGTAATAATATTGATTAAAACTCATAACGATTCCGCGTTTGTACTTATTCTTGTATTTGTCCTCGCCTCACCCATCGTATCCCCGTTATTAGTAAAGTCCAGACGTTTCATCAAGTCTTTTTCCTGATTCTCTGAAAAGTGTTGCAACTGGGCTAGCAGTCCAATCCTATCGGTGTTTTGCCAAGGGACTCGCCTTTCCGGGAAAGGTGAGTCGCTTCTCAAAAATCTAGTTTCTGTTTGTATGTTCCCTTGTCTTTTGTTTACGGAGTTAAGTACGCATCCATGACCACTGCCACTACTAAATCTAAAACCGCTAAGCCCACCTTCACGGCAGATATGGTTCGCACGTATTTGCACGAAATCGGTCGCGTACCGATGCTGACCCATGAGCAAGAGATTATCTATGGCAAGCAAGTACAGCAGATGATGTCGCTGCAAGAGAAGAAGGAAGCCCTTGCCAAGAAACTGAATCATGAGCCAAGTGAGCAGGAGCTGGCAGACCACGCCAAAATCAGCGAAGCTGACTTAAAGGACATTATGCAGAAAGGTCGGCGAGCGAAGCAGAAGATGATTGAAGCGAACCTGCGTCTCGTTGTCTCCATTGCTAAGAAGTACCAGAAGCGTAACCTGGAGTTTCTAGATCTGATCCAGGAAGGCACAATGGGACTGGAGCGTGGTGTGGAGAAGTTTGATCCCACCCGTGGCTATAAGTTTTCGACCTATGCTTACTGGTGGATCCGGCAGGCAATTACGCGGGCGATCGCACAACAAGCACGCACTATTCGCCTCCCAATTCACATTACCGAGAAGCTGAACAAGATCAAAAAAGTCCAGCGAGAGCTTTCTCAAAATCTCGGTCGTGCAGCCACCGCTTCTGAAATCGCAGAAGCTCTGGAGTTAGAACCAGCCCAGATTCGCGAGTATCTGACCATGGCTCGTCAGCCAGTGTCCCTCGACCTGCGTGTGGGTGACAACCAGGATACGGAACTGCAAGACCTGTTGGAGGACGATGGACAATCTCCTGACACCTTTATGGATCAGGAATCCCTCCGTCAGGATCTGGAAACCCTCATGGCTGAGTTGACTCCCCAGCAGCGTGAGGTGCTGACTCTCCGCTTTGGCTTAGAGGATGGAAACGAGCTTTCTCTGGCAAAAGTGGGCGAACGTCTCAACCTCAGCCGTGAACGGGTCCGCCAGCTTGAACGGCAAGCTCTTGACCAACTTCGTCGCCGTAAAGCACGGGTGAGGGAGTACCTGGCTAGTTAGGCACTAGCACAGCAAAATGAAAATTCTGTTGGGGGTGTAGGGGGTCCTCCCTGTACCTCCATGTTGCAATGTCAGACGATGTTTTACTGATTGCTCGTGACCAAGCTTCAGCCTGGTCAGGTTGGACGAGAAGCTCCTGCTGCCGATTGAATCTGGGAAGTCAGAGCTTCCATTGATGGGTTTGCTAAGCCGGAGCTTAAAAACCAGGAGAAGCGCAATCTTTATCACGGCCAAGTTATATAGCTCTACGCGGGTGCATTAGGCCATTGGAATTATAGAGGGAGTGGGGGCTGCGCCGCCAGCCAGGGGTGGAACCCCTGCACCCCGTCCTACTCAAAATCATTACTCACAATCATTACCGCTATAAACGCCATGACTCCCTCACCTCTTCGCATTGCCGATATAGAATTTCTGCCGTAAGTGATGCAACTCTTCAGCCGTCACCTCTCGCCATTGACCGGGTTGTAGCCCTTCCAGGCTGAGGTAACCAATCCGAATCCTTACCAGCCGCAAAGTTGGAAACCCTACCGATGCAGTCATCCGTCGGACCTGACGGTTGCGCCCTTCTGTCAGAGTCATCTCCAGCCAGGAGGTTGGTACGGTCTTACGAAACCGGATAGGTGGGTTGCGCGGTGGGAGGGGAGGCTCCGCTTGCAATAAAATGACCGTTGCGGGACGAGTGCAATAACCCTGAATCTCTACCCCCTGTCGGAGTTGGCGTAAAGCCGTTTCATCTGGAATGCGTTCGACCTGTACCCAGTAGGTACGGGGATGCTGAAATTTGGGATCACTTAGTTGATGCTGAAGTTGTCCATCGTTGGTTAACAACAACAGCCCTTCACTATCGTAGTCAAGCCGCCCCACGGGGTACACCGATGGTACAGGAATGTAGTCCTTCAGGGTCGATCGCCGCTGTTCGATGGAACTATCATCTGTAAACTGGCAGAGGACATTGTAGGGCTTGTGAAACAGGAGGTAGCGGTAGGACACGGGAGGGGGGAGGGGTGATGGAGTGATGGAGGGGGGGAGTGATGGAGTAAAGAAACGAGGGTGTTCTAGAAACGGGGCTCTGGCTCCTTGAAACCCTGATTCCCTCGACCCCCTTTCCAGGATTGCCACGAAGAAACTGACAAAGTACTAATGAAACTCAATCCTGAGTAGGGATAGATCATCATCCAGGGAACCTTTGGGGTTAAGGGCTTTGATCCGTTCCAGGATATAATCTAACCCGAAGCGATCGATATTTCGGGCATCATTTACCAGCAAATCGACAAACGCCTCCAAACCCCAGATGTTGCCGTCAGGCTGCATGATTTCATAAACCCCATCGCTAAAGATGTAGAGAATGCCAGAGGATTCAATTTCATAACGCTGGTTAACAAAGCGAGTGTCAGGCAACATCCCAATCGGCATACTGGAAGTTTTTAAGGGCACAAATGGCCCTCCTCCCCTTGAGGCTTTTGGGAGCAGGATCGCTGGGGGATGACCGGCGCTGGAGTAAATCAACTGCCGCTTGACCTGGTTGTAGACACCGTACCAGATGGTAAAGAATTTGTCGTTCTGGTTATCCATCTGAAAGGTTTCGTTTAGTGCCCGTAACACCGAATTGGGCTGGTAGAAGTTGACTCCATCCATGGATTGCGATCGCAGCAAATTCAGCACCGAGATCGAGGGCAACGCCGCTCCCAACCCATGTCCCGACACATCTAATAAATAAATGGCGAGATAATCGGGGTCAAGCCAGTAATAGTCAAAACAATCTCCTCCCAATTGCCGGGAAGGGATAAAGCGGGAATCAATTTGAAGCTTGCCCGTCATTGGGGGAGGGAGGAGCGATCGCACATACTCCGCCGCTTCATTAAACTCGGACTCTAACACCCGTTTCTGTGCTTGCAAGTCCTGGTTCACCTGATGCAGACGGAGGCCCGCCCGCACTCGCGCGGTTAGTTCATCCAGTTCAATCGGCTTGCAAAGGAAATCATCGGCCCCATTATCCAATCCTCGTACCCGATCTTCTACCGTTGTTCGAGAAGTCAGCAAAATAAAGTATGATGCTGCTAGTTCAGGGTCAGCTTTAATGCAACGGCAGACCTCTAACCCATTCATTCCTGGCATCATCCAATCGCAGATGATGACCGCAGGCAAATATTCTGCTGCCATCTTGGCCCCTTCTCTACCGCTGGTAGCAACGATAACATCATAGCCCTGAGCCACCAGTAGCTTTCTGAGAACAATTTGGATGGCAGCATCGTCATCAATAATCAGGATCTTGGGCATAGAGGGGTGAATAGGTTAAAGCGATGACCAAGGGTTAAACAGCCAAGATGCTAAATGAAAATTTCAATTCATTGAAACAACACCTGTCTGGGCAACGCATATACTGGTTCCCAGGTTCTCAATTTGAGGATTTTCAACCGTTGCAGCCAATCCACAGAGACTCCATTCAAGTAAATACAGACCTCAATGCTCTGATTCAAGTTCTTGCATGGTTTGACCAGTTTAACTGTCCTCCGGTCTCTTATCAAACCTGGATGCAATGTCAACTTGCTCTGGCAGAGGGGTTTACCAATGCGGTACGCCATGCCCATCAAGGACAACCTGTTGAGCGGTTGATTGATATTGAAGTGGTTATTTTTTCTGAATGGCTGGAAATAAGAATCTGGGATCACGGGGCACCGTTTAACCTGATTCAGAAGTTGAAGAGTTTACCGTCTGAAATGGATACCAATGCCGAAGGGGGACGGGGCTTAAAACTAATGGAACGCATTGCTGACTCGTTGAGCTATACACGAACAGAGGACGATCGCAACTGCCTGTTGATTGTGAAGCATTACTCGGAGTCCGCTTAACCAATCAGAACTTATTCGAAAATTAAAATTGCGATCGCTTAAATCCCAGTAAAATGGGCATTTTTTCGTGATGAAGAATTTGCAAAGCTAACCACCTAACTCCCTCCTGCAAGGCTACTATGCAGCTTAAGACCCATTCAGGAAAGTTATCTAGATTAGACAGACTAAAATCAGTCTAAATACACAGTCTAAATACAATTTAGATCGCTTGCATTGGTCAGTGAGACACCTCTTTAGGCTTCTTTTAGGGAGCAAAACATTGATAACAATCATCATGTGGTTTACTGGACGAATAATCTTTTTCATAAGTTAAGCCTTTAAAAAATTTGCTATTTCTATTTGCTATTTCTCCTATTTCTATTTGCTATTTCTCATAGATCTGACAAGATGCAAGTAAAACTTGCACCTCACTTCACGCGACTAATTTCAGATGCAGCTTTGAAACCATTTTGGAGAAAACGAACCTTGAGAGACTTCTTGAAACAATGCGGTGTTTCTGAGACATTGTTAGCGACATGGAACGAGGATGAAACAAAAAGAGATTTTTAGATCGTCTCCTTCCAAAACTTCATGAGTCCGATTCAGGGCACCAAGTTGTTGTTAAGATAGCTTATTCCTTAATGGAGCAAACAACTTTTCCAGCTTTGAAGAACTGGGAAAATAGCAAAGACAAAATTCGAGATGTCTATACTGCTGTTGAATGGTTAAAAGCTTTTCATAAAAAACAACTAGCAGAAATTGAACGACAGATATCTAAAGAACAATCTTAAAGACGTTTTAGAGAGCATGCAGCAACAAAGCTCAATCTTGCACCATGCCAGGCTAAATGAGGGTGCAAAGCTTCTCGCAGTAGAGTAATCTGATTCCTGAAGGTTTCGTGGATAGAATATGGTAATTCTCATGAACCCCTTTCCTGCTCCCCTTTTGCGAGCTTTTGTCCTGTACTTAGGGAGCAGGCATAAAACATAAAATAAAATGTTGGGATAAAATTTTGAAATGCCAGAATAATAAAATGTCCGGTTTGCGATCAGACCAGTCAGTTCTAATATAAGCAGCATACACGCCGTGATTCATAATGTCATACTCAAACTACAGCTAGTGATGCAACTGGGGTTACTTCTAATCAAGGCGAAAAGATTCTGGAAGGTGTTGCAGGCTTAAGATTAAAGAGATGTCTGCTATGTGGCCAAATTTTTAGGGAATGGTGTAGATGTTCTTCCTCTTGTTGCGGTAAGATTGTACTTCTGTGGGTAAGAGTTGAGCAACACAGGAAGAAATATGGCGAAGCGCGTTCAGTTAGTTCTTAATAAAGACGTCAGCAAATTAGGTCGGGCAGGAGATCTGGTAGATGTTGCTCCCGGTTATGCCCGTAATTATTTAATTCCCCAGGGATTGGCGGTGCAGGTAAATCCTGGCATTTTGAAGCAAGTTGAGCGGCGCAAAGAGCTAGAACGACAACGCCTCCTGGAAGAGAAGCAGCAAGCCGAAACCCGTAAGAAAGCACTGGAAACTGTAGGTCGGTTCATGATTGCCAAGCAGGCCGGTGAGAAGGACGCTATTTTTGGTACCGTAACTAACCAGGATGTGGCAACGGCGATTCAGGAAGCTACGAATCAGGAAATTGACCGCCGCGGAATTACTGTTCCCGACATTCACAAACTGGGTTCCTACAAAGTTGATATCAAGCTGCACCCAGAGGTGACAGCAACCGTAGAAATCCAGGTAGTACCCGCGAAAGCCAGCGAATAGCGGTATATCACCTGCTATAGCCCTATGGAATGCCCCTGGTAAGTTCGCGTTACTGGGGGTATTTTGATGCGATGAGCACATTTCTGACTCCCCTCATTTATAGCTATAGCCACCAGGCTTAGGACGGGGTGCAGGGGTGGAACTCCTGCACCCCGTTCAAATTGCAAGAAGGATCGCTATAACAGAGAGCTATTAGTTGAAAATTCAAATGGCTATTCATAACCTGATTAAGCGTCTGTCGGTAAAAGAATCACTTGACCTGAATGAGTGGCATCATCTGGAAGAAATGACACTCCAGGATGAACGGGCTGCCAGAGCGTTTGGGATTACCGCAGAAAATGTAAGTGAGCATTTGCAGTTGCGATCGCACCTCCTCCAAACTGTCTATCCAGACTTCATTCAGCTTTGCCAAACTCGTTTTAATCAAGCTCTAGAGAACCAGTTCAATACCCTCTGGAACCTGTGGCTTCCCTTGGCCATTTGGCTGGCGAACCGTCGTCAAGCTCAAAGCCGCCCCTTTGTTCAAGGCATTCTGGGTGGGCAGGGAACGGGCAAAACCACCCTGGGAGTTATCCTCACCCTCCTCCTGAAACACCTGAGCTATCAAACACTCAGCCTTTCCCTGGACGACCTCTACAAGACCTATGGCGATCGCCTCCAACTACAGAAGCAAGACTCCCGCTTAATTTGGCGTGGACCACCCGGCACCCATGATGTTGAACTGGGTATTCAAGTTCTGGATCAACTCCGTCACCCGCCACTGGACCAACCGATCGCGATTCCACGTTTTGATAAATCACTGTATGGGGGAGCGGGCGATCGCACCGTCCCTCAAATGGTGTCCAACATTGATATCGTTTTGTTTGAAGGCTGGTTTGCTGGTGTCCGTCCCATTCCCCCATCCCTTTTGAACACCGCCCTTCCCCCCCTCACAACCGAAGCGGACCGTACCTTTGCCCGTGACATGAACACTCACCTGTACGATTATCTTCCCCTCTGGGAACGGATAGACAGCTTGATGGTGCTTTATCCAATTGACTATCGCTTCAGTAAGCAATGGCGCAAACAGGCAGAACAGGAAATGGGAGCAACAGGCAAAGCCAGAATGAGCGATGTCGAAATTGATGCATTCGTGGATTATTTCTGGAAAGCACTCCATCCTGAGCTATTTATCAAACCGTTGGTGGACATTCCAGGTTACGCCGATCTGATCGTCGAAATTGACCAAAATCATAAGCCTAGAGCCGTGTATCAGGGGGGCGATCGCGGATGAAAGAACTCTAGATTTACCGCTGAAATCAACTCTTCATTTATCAATTCAATGGTCAGCAATTCAAGAAAGCTAAACCAGTTTGCAGGTTCCTGAGATCAACATCAAAATGTTGGTCCCTAAGTATGTCAACCGAGGCTGGCAAATCGGTTCCAGTATCTCATTGCAAGAGTTTGAGCAGTTTTTGAATAGTTCTGAGTTCTATAGCAGTAGTCATGATGGTTAGGACGGAGTGCAGAGGTGAAACCCCTGGCTGGGGGCGCAGCCCCCACTCCCTCTCTAATTCCAGTGTCCTAACGCACCCGCGTAGAGCTATAAATTTTGAATTTTGAATTTAAAGGCACAAGGGAGAAACCAGAAGCCAGAAATGAGGGACTGGAGAAAAGGGGATGAGTGATGGAGTGATAGGGTGATATCCACGCCCCGACTCCATCACCCTATCACCTCCCCCCCACTTCTCACCCCTTCTCTTGCCTAAGCTAGCAATTCGCCCGTTTCCTGCAACGAGTGCAGGCGTTGATAAATGCCACCGTGATTTAGCAACGATTCGTGGCTACCCACTTCTACAATGCGTCCTTTCTCCAGCACCACAATCTTGTCAGCCTCACGCACCGTACTCAAACGGTGGGCAATGATGATCAATGTGCGGGTACCCAGAATGGCACGCATCGCCAGTTGAATCGATCGCTCCGACTCATAGTCCAGGCTAGAAGTTGCTTCGTCAAAGATCAACACATCCGGCTCCATAATCAAAGCACGGGCAATGCCAATCCGCTGCCGCTGACCACCCGAAAGCCGCACGCCCCGCTCACCCACCACAGTAGAGTAGCCGTTAGGCATATTACGGATGAACTCATCCGCCTGGGCAATCCGGCAGGCGTCCTTCACCTGTTCGAACGTAGCCTTAGGGTTGCCATAGGTCAGGTTTTCCAACAGTGTGCCATTGAAGATATCCACCTCCTGATGAACGATCGCCAGCCGTTTCCGGTAGGCTGTTACATCCAGTCTGCGAATGTCCACTCCATCCATTAAAATTGCCCCCTCATCCGGTTCAAAATAACGGAACAGCAGCTTCACCAGCGTAGACTTACCCGAACCCGACCGACCCACTAACGCTACCGTTTGATACGGCTCAATCAGCAGATTCACATCCTGCAATACGGGACGTTCCCGATCGTAACCAAAGGTCAGATGAGAAAATTCCACCTTTCCTGTGAACTGGTAAGACGACACCCCTTCAAAAACCAGATTGCCCGCATCCTTACCAATCGGAAGATGCATGAATTCATGGAAGTGAATCATTGATGCATAACGCCGGGCAACCATCTCTGCAATCTCGCTAATGGGCTCTACTTCGGCATAGGCCATGCTGGAAACCGTTAGCGTTGTGATGAAATGCCCAATCGAGATTTGCTCCTGTACCGTTGCAATCAGCGTAAATACCAGCACCAGAAACACACAGGTTTGCACAATTGTGCGCTGCCGCATGCCCAACATAACAAACCCCTTGTGAATGCGGTAATCCAGCACTTTAAATTCGCGATCGAACCGCTGTTGCTGACGTGCAAGCTCCGTTGCCTCCGTTGCAAAGGCTTTTACCGTCTTAATGTTAGTGATGATCTCAGAGGTGCGGCTCTCAGTATCTTCCATGTATCTATCCAGTTTCTTATCCCGCTCCATCAGCGGTATTAAACCAGCCAGGTTCAGCGAAAGAATGACAATGAACGAAACCATTGTCAATAAACCAATCCACCACTCAATCATCCAGATCAAGACGAAGATACCCACCAGTCGAAGCATTTTAGGGAGCATCTGCCCAACCACCACCGGGTAGCTCCACATGTGGTTGGATAATCCTTTTGCAACCCGTGCCGCAATCCGTCCAGAGTTGTTCTCGTCATAGAACTCCAGCGGTAGGGTCAACACCTTTTCCAATGCTTTGCGAGCGTGGTCGCGGTGTGCCCGAAATGCCGTATCCCAACTAAACCAGGGACCCAGCCAGGGTTGAATTGGGGCACGCCCAACCGATACCAGACCAATCAGCACCAGCAGCACCGCGAGGGTAAGCGTCTGGCTTTGAGGCTGACCAGTAACCCTGGCAACACTGGCAACGAGGTTTTGGATGGGTGCATCCAGTGGTTGCTCGGAGAGAACATTCAAAGTCTGCCCGATCGCATAGGGAACAAACAAATCAATAATTTCGAAGGCACTCATCATTGCAATGCTGAAGACGGTGATCCGCCAATACCTTCGGTAATAGCGGACGATGTCTTGAAATTTCGCCATGACTCCTCCTTCCAGAGAAATACAGATAATGAATGCTGAGTACCGTTGCCATTTCTGGTCAGCCCAAACGAGCAGCAACCTGACTACGGTTTGCAGCAGTGGCTCAAATGAGTTTTCGTAACACTGAATCCCTCTGTCGTGCCAATTTCATTAAGTCAGTTGCTATAGAACATCAGGACAGAGGAGAAAATTAGATACTACAGAGTAGTATTGTAATACAGATACAGTTCTGATAACTAAATTTCGGATACAGGTTTTTCTTCTTGCTCTCCTATTATTTCGGCCTGACATGTTGCTGATTCTGGGAAAGCCTCTCACAATGCTCCTTTTTCACAAGGATTCAGGATTGATATAGCTCGGTACCTTCACCAAACCTTTAAGCTTCAAAACTTCTCCGGAGATAATTAATTAAATGGAAACTTTACTTTAGATAAGTGAATCTAACTAACCTATACGGTTGCAGTTTGCCTCTCGTTTATTTTCTTTTGGTAAAGACTGCGTAGTTTACTGGCCGATCCCTATCGACTTCGGTTATGCTGCGTTGAGCATGTCTCCGAGTATCAGGAGGCAACAGGGTGGTGGCATCTACACTTGGAGTTCCCTGTTGTTTGCGATCACAACTAAATCGCTTTTCTCCGGGGAGCGTTTCTGGTTGTGCGAAAGTTATTCTCCAGGTAAAACCTGCATCAACCTGGCGGGTCCTCTTTTAGTCCACCTCTCCTGACATACGGGGAAATCATGATCAAGTCTATTCTCACGACGCCCCTTGCAACAGTTGTAGGAGCCACTGCCCTGAGCTTCATGGTGGCGACAAACCCTGCCCAGGCAGCCAGGATAACCTACAATTTCACTATTAATGTCCCTACAGGAGAATATACCGGTACCTATCAAGGGAATTTCAGCTATGACGATGCCGTCCTGACGGGAAAAAACCCAACTCCAACTACACTGGAATCGGTGTCGCCTTCCTTTGGTGAGCTAGAGGTTGAGTTCAATTTCCTGAGTGTCCAATATACCGAAGAAGACGACGCAGCGTTTTTCTCCTTTCCCAAAGTTTATTTTGACAATGGCCAGTTTGTTGGGCTGAGCTTCCTAGTTGTTGCTTCCGGCACAAATCCAGGATTCTTCATCGTGCCTAAACAGGTGACAGAATTTGGAAAGGAAGTTGAGGAAAAAGGAGGTCTCCTGGTGGGCACCACCAATTTCTCCTTTGGGGAACTCATCAGTACTCTGATCACTTATCAACGCGTTCTGGGAGGGGCGGGCGATCCTGAAGATCCCGAAGATCCCACAGCCGCTGTGCCAGAACCGTCCGAAATAGCGGGGAGTCTTCTTGGACTCGGTTTATTGAGTCTGGGTTTAAGGCTGCGGAAGCGAAACAAGCCATTCCAGCCGAAATAGTTTGATATTCCTGAATCTTTGTCGGTACGTGTGCTTCCTGTTGCTGGGGTAGACCTGTGGGTTTACCCCGTTTCACTTCAAATGGGGTGGAAGTAGAAAGCTGCTCCCAAAACAATATAAGTCGCCAAGAGTAAAATTCCTTCTAACCAATTTGAGCGGCCATCCAGACTAATCAGGTTGGCGATCGCCACTGCTAGCGTGACAGCCACTACTTCAAACAGGTTAAAGTTCAAGTCCATCGGCTGCCCGATCACCTGCCCCACAAGCACCAGAATCGGAGCCACCAGCAGTGCCACCAGCAAGCTTGATCCCATCGCCACAGACACGGACAAGTCCATATTGTTTTTCATAGCAACCCTGACGGCTGTGACATATTCCGCTGCTCCCCCCACCAGTGGCAGCAAAATTACACCGGTAAAAAGTGGAGTCAACCCCAATCCCTTTGTTGCTTCTTCAACAGCACCGACAAAGATTTCCGATTCAAATGCGACGGCAATGGTTGCTACCAGCAATACCCCCACCCACAACCAGAGATTCGGCTTATGTTCAGAAGTGTGGCCAACTTCAGCAGGATCGTTCTCCAGGTCTGCTTCCGCTACTTCATACAAGTACGAGTGGGTATTTAAAGAAAAAAGCACTGTTAGCAGGTAAACCACAATTAAAACCACCGCCACAGTGACCGATAGACCACTAATGGCTGAGGACTCCACGACATTCGATGTAGAGATCACCATCGCGGGAACCACGATCGCACTCACCGCCAGCGTCATCGTGGAACCATTTACTCGCGCCACCACTGGCTGAAACTCTTGCTCTTTGTAGCGCAAGCCCCCCAGTAGCATCGACAGCCCCATCACTAGCAGCAAATTGCTAATAATCGTTCCCGTGATGCTGGCTTTGACAATATCCACCAGTCCTTCTTTTAAGGCTACCAGGGCAATAATTAACTCCGTCGCGTTACCAAAAACTGCGTTTAATAAACCTCCAATTGAAGGTCCAGCAGTCACCGCGACTTCTTCTGTTGCCGTGCTCAGCCAGATGGCCAGCGGAACAATTGCGATTGCCGATAGAGCAAACACCGCCAGGGATCCCCATTCAAAATGCTCAGCAGCAATAGAGATAGGAATAAAAATCAGTAAGCCAAAGGAAATGATATTTTTGAATGCCATAAAGCAAGGAGAACCCTCTGAAATCCGTGATACAGCATGCCTTGTAACACTAACTTCTGACGGTTGCGCAACAGATCAGGCAGGGGGTGCTAATAACGCTTACTCTGAAGCCTCCCCATCCCGTCGCCCCAGATCATAAATGCCACAACCAACGCAGGCTAATATTCCAATGCTGATTGACCAACTGCGACCCAGTCCCCATTCCACGCCATAATTGCAAAACCCACCCACAACCAAAAAGGGCACAATACTGAAAACTGATGCGTAGAACTGATTAAGTGCTTCTCTAGCACGGCGGGTACGCTCGAACTCTTCAGTCGAGGTATACAGCGATCGCTCCGCAAAATTAAACCAGCGGTTAAGCTGCTCAGTCACCCAATCACTGATTGGAGAAAACCCAAGGTATAGCGCCAGAGACCATAACCCCATTCCGGCAATTGTCATCGGGTCTATATCAAAATCAAACGGCAGAAATTCACTTAACATGGCAATCCCATTATGGAGTGGAGGTGCAGAGAGCATCACAGGTAGAATCTTTTCTGATCAGCACCCTCGTCATTTTGTCTGGTTAGCATCTTAACGAAAATTAAACGCTCAGGAAACAAACTTTCCTGTCGGCGGGCGCAGAATACTATGTTGAATTCCCCTTCCCCCTCCTTACCAGTGGACAATCTTTCTCTCAACCGATCCAACCTCTCTGAAGCACTGGCCACCGCAACTGCCCATCACCAGGCAGGGCGCTTAACCCAGGCAGAACAGATTTATCGGCAAATTTTGCAGCAGCAGCCTCAACAGGTCGAAGTCCTGAATTTACTGGGAGTCATTGCCTGTCAAAAGGGTCAGTTGGAGGAGGGAATTGCCCTTTACCGTCAGGCGCTCACGATTAAACCCAGTTTTACAGGGGCAAGAGAAAACCTCTGCCTCGCCCTTTGGAAACTGGGAAGGCAAATGATTGAAGAAGCGATCGCCAACTACAGCCAGATCGCGAACTTTGAGCCCAAAAATCTGAAAGCCTACGACGGTTTAGGGGCGATTTTTCAAGACCAAAACAAACTGGACGAAGCCCTGACCTACTATCAGCAGGCTCTTATTATCCAGCCCGAGGAACCCCAAACTCTGAACAACATTGGTGTGATTCTGCAACGTCAGGGGAAAGTGAAAACCGCCATCTCCTTTCATCAACGGGCACTCGCTGCTCAACCCAACTGTGGAGAAGCTCACATTAGCCTGGGCACTGCGTTGCACGAGCAGGGAAAGTTTGCGGAAGCAGCAGATTGTTTCAATCGAGCATTGCAGCTCGCTCCCAATAATCCCAATGCCCACTATAATCGCGGTCTCCTATTATTGATTCAAGGTAACTATCAGGAAGGTTTTGCCGAGTACGAATGGCGACTCCACACGGGGGAGTTTCCACCTTGCCCATTTAAACAGCCAGTCTGGGATGGTTCTCATCTCAAAGGGCGCACCCTCCTGCTCCATGCGGAACAAGGACTGGGCGACACCATTCAGTTCATTCGCTATGCCCCTATCATCGCTCAAAAAGGTGGACGGATCGTTTTCACCTGCCATAAACCGTTAATGCGACTTATGGCAACGATTCCAGGGATTGATCAGTTGGTCCCTCTGGGGTTTCCCCTTCCCGAATTCCACACCTATGCACCGCTGCTCAGCCTACCCCACATCCTGGGCACCACTCTAGAAACTGTCCCTAATGCAGTCCCTTATCTGCATCCGCCTGCATCAAATTGGCACCTCAATCATTCTCCAGAAACCCAGTTGAAAGTCGGCATTGTCTGGTCAGGTGGCAATCTTTACAAGCGTAATCAGGTGCGCTCCTGCCCTCTAATCCACTTTCAACCCCTTTTCAACATTCCAGGGATTGTCTACTACAGCTTGCAGAAGGGCATTCCCCAAGTGGATTTGCTTGAACTCAGTGATGAAACCCAGGTTCAAGATTTGAGTAACCAGTTAAACGATATGGCAGATACGGCAACCGCGATCGCCCAACTCGATCTCGTCATCACCGTTGATACCTCCATTGCCCATCTGGCTGGGGCTTTAGGCAAACCTGTCTGGACTTTGCTCTCCTACGTCCCTGACTGGCGCTGGCTGCTGCACCGCGAAGACACTCCCTGGTACCCCACGATGCGCCTCTTCCGCCAGAACCATCCGGGAGACTGGCCAGGCGTGATGAACAAAGTAGAGCAGGCATTGAAAGAATCGATCAAAAACCCCTCCCATTTACAGAAACCAGTTGATCGCTCCTTATAATCAAACCTTATAATCAAAGCATCTTCAATCAGATGAATTGAATGAATGATATAGCGATCCTATACGGCCTCTCCTACCAACTCACCCGTTAAGCTAAATGCTCTCGCTTCCGTAATCCTCACCTTCGCCAGTTTCCCCTTCAATTCAGCAATGTCCCCAGGAAAAAAGGTCAGGCGGTTACTGCGAGTGCGTCCCATTACCTGGGTAGGGTCTTTCGGATTCTGATCTTCCACCAGAATTTCTTCAACACGGTTCAAATAGCGCAATGAGCGTTCAGCCGCTTTGGTAGCCACCAGATGATTCAGGCGTTGCAGGCGATCGCTCTTCACCTCCTCACTCACCTGATTTTCCCAAAGCGCTGCCGGAGTTCCTGGTCGAGGTGAATAGGCCGCCGTGTTCAACTGGTCAAAGGCAATATCCTCCACCAGTTTCAGTGTGTTCTCAAACTGCGCTTCCGTCTCTCCAGGAAAACCCACAATGGCATCCGCACTGATCGCCGCATCCGGCATATACTCCCGAATGGTATGAATAATCCGGCGATACTTCTCATGGGTATAGCCCCGTGCCATTGCCTTGAGTACCCCATTATCTCCAGACTGAAACGGAATGTGAAAATGCTCACAGACCTTGGGCAGCTCTGCACAGGCACGAATCAGTCGCTCTGTGAAATAACGCGGGTGACTGGTTGCAAATCGAATTCGCTCAATTCCCGGTACATCATGAACGAAATAGAGCAAATCCGTAAGCGTATACCTGTGACGACCATCCTCAGTAACTCTAGGCAAATCCCGGCCATAGGCATCAATATTTTGCCCCAGCAAAGTCACTTCCTTATAGCCCTGCCGACCCAATTCTTCTATCTCCGCCCGAATCGATTCCGGTGTGCGGGATTGCTCTACTCCTCGAACATTGGGGACTATACAATAAGTACACCGTTCATTACATCCATAAATCACATTTACCCAGGCCGTAATCTCACTGTCCCGCCTGGGTTTCGTAATGTCCTCCATGATATGGACAGGTTCAGTAGCCACTACCTGGCTTCCACTAAAAACCTGCTCCAGTAAATCTTCCAGCCGATTGGCATGCTGCGGCCCCATCACCAGATCAAGCTCAGGAACACGGCGCAACAACTTCTCTCCCTCTTGCTGCGCAACACATCCAGCTACCACTAACGTTAAATCCGGTTGCTCCTGCTTTCGTTTCGCCTGCCGCCCAAGATAGGAATAAACCTTTTGCTCAGCATTGTCCCGAATCGTACAGGTGTTGTAGAGAATCAAATTGGCATCATCCGGCTGTTCCACCCACTCAAAGCCCATTTTTTCTAGAATGCCCGCCATCCGTTCAGAGTCAGCTTTATTCATCTGACAGCCAAACGTAGTGATATGGTAGCGGCGGGAATTTACAGTCATGCTAGACAAATTGGAATCACAAATTATAAGGTCAGACTCTTATTTTAAGTCGTTTTTCAACGGCTAACCTTCCTTGTCTGGCTATTCATCAGGAGACAACCCCATGCTTCATAGTTGTGTTTCACATTTGCTGTTTCCATACCCCTAGTAGTCTGTCAAATAGATTTTGAAGGATTGCAAACCCTTCAAAACCCCGTAAATTGTTTTTTCTGGGCATTAGATAATCAGGCAAAATTCTTTTGGTGAGCCACTAGGGACGTTCCATAGAGCGCCCCTACAAAACCTACTTACAGTTTAGAGACCGCCTTAGCTCTTTGCTGTGACGGCTGCTTTATTCCCGTTCGGTTGAGACGCAACTTCATTTCCCTTCACTTTAGCCTCCTTGCCATTGACGGAACCTTGAGGTGCAGCAGCAGGCTGGACTTCGCTTTTTGGAAGCATATCAGGTTTTGGAGCCATATCAGTCGGGGGGCTTTCTATTTGTTCTCCCTCTTCTTCTATTCCCCGAACATTGTCAAGGTCGATATCCACCACTGTCATCCTTAATCCAGCCTTAGGCTTATTGTCACTGCTAGAAATAAATGGATTGGGCTCAACAGTCCCAGTACAGATAATCAACGATCCTTTCTTCAGATAAGGGAGCTTTCTCCATGCAGCAGAGTTTTCCCAGATGCTCAAGCGCACAGTAAACGATTCATCCTTACTGCGTGGCTTACGAACGTACATGGTTGCTTCTGCAACCTTTGCTTTTTCGCCACTTTTCAAATCAACCGTTTTAATTTCAGCATCTGCAGCCAAATTACCACTGACAATCCATTTGTTTAATCCGGCACTTGACATAATACTTCACTCTACTGAATTTCTTTTAAGAGAATTCCCACGGAAGGTAGATAAACTAACAAGGAATAGATGAGTGAATGTTAATTCTTGATCAAATAGCGACACATGTTCAGCAGATCTAAAGCTGAATCAATCACTTCCTGGGTAGTAGAGACATCATTAACAAATGAATCAGAATGTTCGCAGGTGTCGCGGGTGCAATCAACCCCACAGACAGGACAGGCAAGCCGCCATGAAATAGCTGGGCGATGAAACATCCGAGTCATTGCTCCTGCCGTAATTAAATTGCCGCACCAATATAGCTCTACGCGGGTACGTTAGGACATTGGAATTAGAGAGGGAGTGGGGGCTTCGCCCCCAGCCAGGGGTTGAACCCCTGCACCCCGTCCTAACCATAATGACTACCGCTATAAATACCAACCGTTGCCGTTCCAACGGCTCTCGCTAAATGTAAGGGACCCGTGTCGTTAGAAACTATAACCAGACATCGGGAACATAATCCTGCCAGTCCATTTAGCGAAAGTTTTCCACACGCATTTTGAGCACCAAATTTCATGGTGTCTACTATGGCTTGTACCAGTCATAGTCCTGTTCTATTCCAGTTATAACCACTTGGGCGCCAGTTTTTGCTAAAGCGTTTCCAACGGCTGCAAACTTTTGCCCCGACCAACAACGGCGAGGAGCACTCTTATCCGGATGCAGCACAACCGATGGAGAAACCGTTTCCAGCACAATCTGCTGAGACTTTAGCAAATCTACCTCAGCAACTGAAAAAGAAGGTTCCAGCCCATTGGTTGGCACCAACTAACGAAACAACTTCCCATCCGGGAATTTATTCCTAATCCCACCCTCAGGAATTACAATCACTCAATCAACTGGGGATGGTCTTCGAGAAAGAAATTGCTGATGCCAGCTCCTAGCCAGGAAAGCAATTTCTGCCTTTGGATAGGCCAATTGCAAAGCCGTTAAAGCAGATAAGGCAAACAGAAAATCACAGATGTTCATAAGACTCTATCTTTGGGGCGATCGCCTTTTTATTCTCGATACTGCTACATCAATTCATATTCAATAATAAAAACTCCTTTTCAGAATCCTGAAAAGGAGTTTTAACACAATTACCCTGGCATCGAGCTATTTTTGCGGGACGCAGCCGTCCAACTATCTTCGCCGCAGATGCGTTTCACACCTCAGTTCGGGATGGATGAGGGTGGTGCCACACCGCCATAGACACCAGGA
The DNA here is from genome assembly GCF_049200465.1 of Leptothermofonsia sp. ETS-13. Taxonomy (NCBI): domain Bacteria; kingdom Bacillati; phylum Cyanobacteriota; class Cyanophyceae; order Leptolyngbyales; family Leptolyngbyaceae; genus Leptothermofonsia; species Leptothermofonsia sp. ETS-13. The sequence goes on along the minus strand of NZ_CP120836.1, from coordinate 5,149,567 downwards.
AAGCTTTGGAATGAGGGGAGCGAGTCAGGACGGGGAGACCGAATCATCAGACTCAGGCGTTATCCTGACCCCTTTCCCCCTCAGAACCCTGAAGGCTGCATAGTAACTTGTCATATTAATCAGGATGATTCGCTCAGAGCAAGCACTGTGACCGGCTCTCCTGAGACTTCACCCCCAACCCAATGAATGTGAGGTCAAGCCCTCGGTCTATTAGTACGGCTCGACTTCATGTATTACTACACTTCCATCTACCGCCTATCAACGGGTGTTCTACCCGTGACCTTACTGGCTGATGCCATGAGAGCACTCATCTTGAGGTGGGCTTCCCACTTAGATGCTTTCAGCGGTTATCCGCTCCGCACATAGCTACCCGGCGTTTACCGTTGGCACGATAACCGGTACACCAGCGGTGCGTCCTTCCCGGTCCTCTCGTACTAAGGAAGGCTCCTCTCAATGCTCTTACGCCTGCACCGGATATGGACCGAACTGTCTCACGACGTTCTGAACCCAGCTCACGTACCGCTTTAATGGGCGAACAGCCCAACCCTTGGGACGTACTACCGCCCCAGGTTGCGATGAGCCGACATCGAGGTGCCAAACCTCCCCGTCGATGTGAACTCTTGGGGGAGATCAGCCTGTTATCCCTAGAGTAACTTTTATCCGTTTAGCGACGGCCCTTCCACTCAGTGCCGTCGGATCACTAAGGCCGACTTTCGTCCCTGTTCGACGTGTGAGTCTCACAGTCAAGCGCTCTTATGCCTTTACACTCTACGGCTGATTTCCAACCAGCCTGAGAGCACCTTTGCGCGCCTCCGTTACCTTTTAGGAGGCGACCGCCCCAGTCAAACTGCCCACCTGAAACGGTTCCTTCGCCGGTTCACGGCTGAAGGTTAGAATTCTAGCCTCACAAGAGTGGTATCTCACTGGCGGCTCCATCACCCCCACAAGGATGACTTCTTAGCCTCCCACCTATCCTGCGCATGCAAGGCCCGAACCCAATTCCAGGCTACAGTAAAGCTTCATAGGGTCTTTCTGTCCAGGTGCAGGTAGTCCGTATCTTCACAGACACTCCTATTTCGCCGAGCCTCTCTCCGAGACAGCGCCCAGATCGTTACGCCTTTCGTGCGGGTCGGAACTTACCCGACAAGGAATTTCGCTACCTTAGGACCGTTATAGTTACGGCCGCCGTTCACCGGGGCTTCGGTCGCCAGCTTCGCTTGCGCTGACCGACTTCCTTAACCTTCCGGCACTGGGCAGGCGTCAGCCCCCATACCTCGTCTTTCGACTTTGCGGAGACCTGTGTTTTTGGTAAACAGTCGCCTGGGCCTCTTTACTGCGACCCCCCTTGCAGGAGGCACCCCCTTCTTCCGAAGTTACGGGGCCATTTTGCCGAGTTCCTTAGAGAGAGTTATCTCGCGCCCTTGGGTATTCTCAACCTTCCCACCTGTGTCGGTTTCGGGTACGGGCAACTTTGGCTTAACGTACTTCGGGCTTTTCTTGGAAGCGTGACCTCAACCACTTCGGAGCCGTAGCTCCTCGTACTCGCACCTTAGCTCAGAGCGTTTTCGCCGCTCCTCATTACCTCGGATACTTGAACCAGTAACCAACTCCTGGCTGGTTTAGCCTTCTCCGTCCCCCGGTACAAACCAAAGTCGGTATCGGAATATTAACCGATTCGCCATCGACTACGCCTTTCGGCCTCGCCTTAGGTCCCGACTAACCCTCCGCGGACGAGCCTTCCGGAGGAACCCTTGGGATTTCAGGGCATTGGATTCTCACCAATGTTTGCGCTACTCAAGCCGACATTCTCACTTCTGCTTCGTCCACACCTGCTTTCGCTAATGCTTCTCACTACCGCAGAACGCTCCCTACCATTCTTTCGAATCCACAGCTTCGGTACACGGCTTAGCCCCGTTCATTTTCGGCGCAGGAGCGCTTGACCAGTGAGCTATTACGCACTCTTTTAAGGATGGCTGCTTCTAGGCAAACCTCCTGGTTGTCTATGCACTCCCACCTCCTTTCTCACTTAGCCGTGATTTGGGGACCTTAGCTGGTGGTCTGGGCTGTTTCCCTCTTGACGATGAAGCTTATCCCCCACCGTCTCACTGGCGGACTGTGCACTGGGTATTCAGAGTTTGACTCGATTTGGTACCGCTCTCGCAGCCCGCACCGAATCAGTGCTTTACCCCCCAGCTATAACGTCCACCGCTGCGCCTCAACACATTTCGGGGAGAACCAGCTAGCTCCGGGTTCGATTGGCATTTCACCCCTAACCACACCTCATCCGCCGATTTTTCAACATCGGTCGGTTCGGACCTCCACTTGGTGTTACCCAAGCTTCATCCTGGACATGGTTAGATCACCCGGGTTCGGGTCTATAAACACTGACGCTTCGCCCTATTCAGACTCGCTTTCGCTTTGACTTCGCCATTTCCGGCTTAATCTGCCAGTGCCTATAAGTCGCCGGCTCATTCTTCAACAGGCACGCCGTCACCCGTTTAATCGGGCTCCGACTGCTTGTAGGCTAACGGTTTCATGTTCTATTTCACTCCCCTCCCGGGGTTCTTTTCACCGTTCCCTCGCGGTACTGGTTCACTATCGGTCACACAGGAGTATTTAGCCTTACGAGGTGGTCCTCGCTGATTCACCCGGAATTCCACGTGCTCCAGGCTACTCGGGATTCAGCTCGTATCCTTTGACTTTCGACTACAAGACTCTCACTTTCTCTGGTGCATCATCCCAATGCTTCGTCTAGTCTCCAGATTCCTTGTTGCTGTCCCACAACCCCAGCGTGCATGCACACTGGTTTAGGCTCTTCCCGCTTCGCTCGCCGCTACTAAGGGAATCACGTTTGTTTTCTTTTCCTACAGCTACTAAGATGTTTCAGTTCGCTGCGTTCGCTCTTTCCCACCTATGGATTCAGTGGGTAGTATTGAGGGTTGCCCCATTCGGACATCCCCGGATCACTGCTCGCTTCCAACTCCCCGGGGCGTATCGCCGGTAACCGCGTCCTTCTTCGCCTCTGTGTGCCTAGGTATCCACCGTTAGCCCTTATTAGCTTGACCACTTAACAAGTTCATTGGTGTCTGTGATGAAAGGTGTTAGGACTAGGGTCTTGAAGTTAGGCAATCCCTACCCTCTACTCCCACGTCACCAACTCCTCATCTACCTGACAAGTTCTATGCAGTTTTCAAGGTTCTGGCTGGATTCGACTCCAGCAGGCTCTCTAATTTACCCCACTACGCAGCCGTATAGGCAACTGGTTGAGTTCTTTAGTCGAGTTGCTGAAGACTTTTCCTCTTGGACAATCACCCTAAGCAATTCTCCAGTGGAGGTTAGGAGACTCGAACTCCTGACATCCTGCTTGCAAAGCAGGCGCTCTACCAACTGAGCTAAACCCCCTTAGGTGAAAGATAAAAGATGAACAGTAAAAAAGAAATAACAAAAAAGAAAAGTCAAAAGTAGAAAACTTTCCTCTTCATTCTTCTCACTTTCAGCTTTCTTCTTTCTTCCCGCTTTCAAAGGTGGGCCATCCTGGACTCGAACCAGGGACCTCACCCTTATCAGGGGTGCGCTCTAACCACCTGAGCTAATAGCCCATTGTCCGAACCTGCCATAGTTTGAAAGCCAACACCGTGTCCTCGACCGACCTTGGGATGACCAACTCTTTCCTATTTGCACTGTGCTTTCGGAATTAGAGTGGGTAGGTCTCCCTATAAAGGAGGTGATCCAGCCACACCTTCCGGTACGGCTACCTTGTTACGACTTCACCCCAGTCATCAGCCCTGCCTTCGGCGTCCTCCTCCGCGAACGGTTGGAGTAACGACTTCGGGCGTGGCCAACTCCCATGGTGTGACGGGCGGTGTGTACAAGGCCCGGGAACGTATTCACCGCAGTATGCTGACCTGCGATTACTAGCGATTCCGCCTTCATGCAGGCGAGTTGCAGCCTGCAATCTGAACTGAGCCGTGGTTTCCGAGATTTGCTTGCCGTCGCCGACTCGCCGCTCTTTGTCCACAGCATTGTAGTACGTGTAGCCCAGGACGTAAGGGGCATGCTGACTTGACGTCATCCCCACCTTCCTCCGGTTTGTCACCGGCAGTCTCTCCAGAGTGCCCAACTCAATGATGGCAACTAGAAACGAGGGTTGCGCTCGTTGCGGGACTTAACCCAACATCTCACGACACGAGCTGACGACAGCCATGCACCACCTGTGTTCGCGCTCCCGAAGGCACCCCTCCCTTTCAAGAGGGTTCGCGACATGTCAAGCCCTGGTAAGGTTCTTCGCGTTGCATCGAATTAAACCACATACTCCACCGCTTGTGCGGCCCCCGTCAATTCCTTTGAGTTTCACACTTGCGTGCGTACTCCCCAGGCGGGAGACTTAACGCGTTAGCTACGGCACTGCCCGGGTCGATACGGGCAACACCTAGTCTCCATCGTTTACGGCTAGGACTACAGGGTATCTAATCCTTTCGCCCCTAGCTTTCGTCCCTCAGTGTCAGTTCCGGTCCAGTCGCGCGCTTTCGCCGCCGGTGTTCTTCCCAATATCTACGCATTTCACCGCTACACTGGGAATTCCCGCGACCCCTACCAGACTCTAGTTCCTCAGTTTCCACCGCCTGTACGGAGTTAAGCTCCGCGCTTTGACAGCAGACTTGAAAAACCACCTGCGGACCCTTTACGCCCAATAAATCCGGATAACGCTTGCATCCTCCGTATTACCGCGGCTGCTGGCACGGAGTTAGCCGATGCTGATTCGTCAGGTACCGTCAGACCTTCTTCCCTGACAAAAGAGGTTTACAACCCAAGGGCCTTCCTCCCTCACGCGGTATTGCTCCGTCAGGCTTGCGCCCATTGCGGAAAATTCCCCACTGCTGCCTCCCGTAGGAGTCTGGGCCGTGTCTCAGTCCCAGTGTGGCTGATCATCCTCTCAGACCAGCTACTGATCGTCGCCTTGGTAGGCTCTTACCCCACCAACTAGCTAATCAGACGCGAGCTCATCTTCAGGCACTAAAGCTTTTACCTCTCGGCTCATCCGGTATTAGCAGCCGTTTCCAGCTGTTGTCCCCGACCTGAAGGCAGATTCTCACGCGTTACTCACCCGTCCGCCACTAGCACCCGAAGGTGCCCGTTCGACTTGCATGTGTTAAGCATACCGCCAGCGTTCATCCTGAGCCAGGATCAAACTCTCCATGTTACTCTTGAGTTCCTTGGCTCCAGAAACTTCTCAGTCTCCGGTTCTCGTTCCTTCGAAATAAGCTATACGCTTATTCCCTATTTCCTTGACGAGGTTTCGGTGCTATTCTGGCTTTCAAACTATTCTCTTGTCTAGGTTCGGACGGCTTTCCTTCGCTTCGCTTGTGCTTGTCTCCGTTTCAGCCGCATTTATCAAGATAGCGAAAGTAAACAGGAGTGTCAAGCTATCGCCCCAAATTTTTTTCCGGTTCTTCTAACGCTCTTGTAACGCTCTTGATGGCAGGCTCTGAGGGAGAATGGGAAATGATTTAATGGTCTGGAAGGGGAAGGTGTTGTGAATTTTCAAACGGTCATTGCTACGTTGCATCAATTTTGGAGCGATCGCGGTTGCTTAATTGTCCAGCCCTACGATACGGAGAAGGGGGCGGGGACGATGAGTCCGCATACGTTTTTGCGGGCGATTGGTCCTGAGCCGTGGTCAGTTGCTTACGTGGAACCATGTCGGCGACCGACGGATGGGCGATATGGGGAGAATCCCAACCGCTATCAGCATTACTACCAGTACCAGGTGTTAATTAAGCCTTCTTTGGATAATATTCAGGATATTTATCTGAACTCCTTAAGAGCGCTGGGGATTCACCCGGAGGATCACGATATTCGTTTTGTAGAAGATAATTGGGAGTCGCCCACTTTAGGAGCCTGGGGGGTTGGTTGGGAGGTTTGGCTGGATGGCATGGAGATTACACAATTCACCTATTTCCAGCAATGTGGTGGGATCGATTGTCGCCCGGTATCGATCGAAATTACTTATGGATTAGAAAGGCTGACGATGTATTTACAGGAGGTCAGTGCCTTTACAAAGATTCAATGGAATGATCAGGTGAGCTATGGGGATGTGCATCTTCAAGGAGAGATCGAGCATTCCACATACAACTTTGAAGCATCGAATCCGGATATGCTATTTACACTATTTGGGCTATATGAGCAGGAAGCGACTCAGTTAGTTGACAAGGGGCTTGTTTTGCCTGCTTTAGATTATGTACTCAAGTGTTCACACACGTTTAATTTGCTGGATGCGCGAGGGGTGATTTCGGTAACGGAGCGGACGCGGTATATTGCTCGGATTCGAAATCTGGCACGGCAGGTGGCACAGCTTTATTTGAAGCAGCGAGAAACGATGGGATTTCCACTGTTGAGGACTGAGAAAGATAGGGCAGCTTGATTAAGATGGAAACGGAGCGTTTGGATTTGTCCATTTCACATCTAAGCTTCAACTAAGTAGGTAGCATAATTAATTAGTAAAGAGTAAAGGGGGGGGGGGAGTGGGGGCTGCGCCCCTAGGCATGAAACCCCCTCCACCCCCCAAAATTATCCTTAATTTAATTGCGCCTAGCTACTTAGAGTGGACATGTTTGTTTATGTATGAATTCTGACATTAAAGTTTTGCTAGAGGCTATTAGGGATTGGCGAAAAGCCTGCAAACAATTAGAAGCAGCAATCCCAAATGGCAAAACGGCTGAAATGAACGCTGAGAGAGCCCAGTCTCGTGTTTTATCAATTTTGCAAGAGGATAGCATTTCTGAAGTTCTTGAACAGTTTGTACAGAGCCATTATTCCAGAATCGCCTTACAAAATGAAGTTAATAATTTGGAGGGCGATCGCGATCGCATTATCTCTATTGAAACTCGAGCAACTCAACCCTTGAATTTGAGTCGTCGAGATCTTAATTGCATCATTACATCGTATCTAGAATCTAATTTTGAGGAAAAGTTAGATCCCAATCACAGCAATTTTGCTGAGTTATTTGCTCAATTGCACAAGAGCATCATTGATCAATATCGTATTTCCCGTGACCTACCGAGAAAGCAGAAGAAACAGTGGAAGCGAAAAGTCACTATAGGAGTTACATTTTCTGCTATCGGATTAGGATTAATTGCAGGTAATACTCAACTAAGTACTTCTTTTTCTATCTACTCGTACCTACTTGGAGGCAATGCTCTACTTCAAGCAATACGTGACCTTATTGGAGAGGCAGTGGAATGAGCTCAACAAACTCCAAAGGAGTGAATTCTGAAATTGCCATGGAGCTTTGGTAGTGTTCCAGAAATATTGCTTTGCTCTGTCCAGAAATATTGCTTTGCTCTGTAGAGATTCCATGGAATGTCTCTACGAATGGTCAACCCCAGATTTAATATGCTGTCAAGGCTTTTTATGCTTTAGCAGGATTTTGCTTCACTTGCTTCCTTGCGGTGGTTTGTTACCACTAGTTCAAACTCCCAACCAGGTAGTTGCTGTATGAGGGCAGTCATCCGGTGAAGATCCTCAGAACCATTCAAGGTTAAGCTATCACGTGTACGCACTTCTACGACTACGGTTGCATCTTCACTTTTAGCGATCAGGTCGATAGAACAATCAGCCAGCACTGCGGGCAATTCAGATGCCGAGGGATGAAGAATTACTGAGTACCCCTTCTCCTGATACTCCCTCGCCAGTCTCCGCAGCCGCTGCCGTTCAAGTTTGGTTCTATCACTTATATCAACCATGGTATAAATATATCCCCTATCTCAATAATCCGCCAGAAAGCAGGAAAATCAAGTCTTTGAAAGCACTTTGAAAGCATAATAATATGAAGTCTTCTGAGTTTTGAAGATTTCGATACTTAGTTATTCTTTCGTACTTACTTTAAGGAATCCTGATCCGGAGAGTTTAGATTTGATGTAGAAACTCGGGTAAGCACACATATAAATAACGAAGCTGGCCAGTTTCCTAGTTTTACAAACACTAAATTTTGCAACATGGGGTTTGGGGACGAAGCCCAAAGCAGGGATGGAACCCCTGCACCCCAACAAAAGTTTCATTTTGCTTTACTAGTTTAGCTCAGCGGGATCAGGAGCAATTTCAATTCGGATGTGCAAGAACTCTTCACCGCTACAAAATCCTTTTGCCAACACGGGAGACATCCCTTTAACACGAAAGGAACCATTAAGACTGCGTCGCCGACTGACAAAATCTGCTATTTGATAGTCGTCAACGTAAATTACTCCATTGAGAGCATCTCTAACAGGTTTTATGATGTTGTCGCTATCTGGAACTCCGTTTTCGTTTCCGGGTTCAACGTCGTAATAATGGGTAATGACGATTCGCAGGGAGTCACCGGAGGGATCTCCGGACCAACAACCCTCAACAGTATTGCGCACTAGGCCCTTCCAAGCTTGAAGGCGTTTCTTATCTTTAGTTTGGTGAGAAATGGGCTTACCGATAACAATAAATTCAAAGGGCAGCACTGGAGAAATCCTAAGTGATAGGACTGGCAATCCAGGGAACAAAAAAGTGAGGTGGTAGACTACCCATAATGACTTTCATCAAACGGTTCAGGCGTAATACTTCTATAGTAATCCCCGATTTAATTTGTCAGTTGTGACGGAGAGATGCAGGGAGAATGTTGCCTATGAACTTTGTTTTCTGGTGCCTGACAGGTTGCATTTTCGTGTGTAAAAAGTAAATTAACCAGTCATTGTTGTACTCTACAAATGGTACGAGGTCATTTCCTGAATGGATGTTTGAAAAGGAAACAATTTGAATTCACTACTGGAATCAAATTATGGGGCGATCGCGAAGCTTCCAGTCTAAATTATGGTTTCTGTTTCATCGTTTCTTTTTGCTTGGCTAAGGGCGTGTTCTTCAGATCTCACAACTCGCTCTGAGCAGACAAAGCAAGGAGGAGTGGGGGCTGCGCCCCCAGACAGGGCGTTTCACCCCCTCCACTTCCGAAGAAATTATCCTTAATTTAATTGTGCCTAGTGGACGATGGCATCAGTCCAGTAACCATTGGGTTGGGGAGTGGGGAGTCGGAGGGAGCCAGAATGGTATCCGTATTCCCGCCGTGCTGTACTAGCTACTTAGTAGCGCGAATGCGGTTTGCAGTGTATCAGCTTCGATCGCAGGTTTATCTCTACGCCAGCGGAGGATTCTGGGGAATCTGACTGAAATTCCTGACTTATGACGACTGGACTGGCTGATCCCTTCAAAGCCAATTTCAAAAACGTGGATTGGTTCGACGGAACGGACAGGACCAAATTTTTCGAGGGTGTGTTTGCGAATCCATTTGTCGAGTTCGTCAATTTCGGTATTGTCTAGACCAGAATAGGCTTTGGCAAAGGGAACGAGTTGGTCACCGTCCCACAGGGCAAAGGTGTAGTCGGTAAACAGGTTGGCTCGTTTGCCGCTACCTGCCTGGGCATAGATAAGAACGGCGTCGAGAGTCATGGGATCAACTTTATATTTCCACCAGTAGCCGCGTTTGCGTCCAACCAGGTAAGGGCTGTCGATAGCCTTGAGTACCAATCCTTCCGCACCCTGGTCACGGGATTGGGCTCTGAGCGATCGCAAGTCCTCAAAGGATTCAAACTTCAAACTGGTTGAGGCTGTTACATAGCCAGGTTCCAGTTTTTGAAGGGTGGAGAGGAGGAGTTGGCGGCGATCGCGCAGGGGCTTTTGCCGAATATCCATGCCATTGTGTTCCAGCAAATCGTAGGCAATGAAATGAACCGGATTTTCTGCAATGATTTTGGGAGTGACTCGCTTACGCCCCAACCGTTTTTGCAGGTGATTGAAACTCAATGGGCGATCGCCCTGCCAGCACAGGATCTCGCCATCAAATACCAGCCCATCGGGTATGGTCAAAAAGTACTCTGCCAGTTCAGGAAACTGTTCGGTTATGAGGTCTTCTCCCCGTGACCAGATAAAAACTTCGCCCGCCCGACGGATGATTTGGGCGCGGATGCCATCCCATTTCCACTCGGCCTGCCAGCGGGAAAAATCTTTTAGCTGGAATTTGTCTTCTTCAATCTGAGAAGCGAGGAAGAAGGGATAGGGTTGGCTAGGCGATCGCTGCTGGGTTGCTTCTGGTTGAGTCAGTGATTTGTAAAAGTCAGCCGTGGGTTTAAAGTCTCCCATCAACCGATGGGCCAGCACTGGTTCAGGAATACCGGATGCCGCAGATAATCCTTTAATCACTAATTTATCTGACACACCAACCCGAAATGCTCCCGTCAACACTTTGTTCAGGACAAACACTTCAAACTCATCCAGTGTTGCCCACCAGGACAGTACCTGATCTTTCAATTCCTCCTCTGAGTTTACTTTTCTGACCTGGGGAATAATTTCCTCCATCCACTGCCACAAAGGATAGTTGGCGGGCTGTTGGGTTGTGAGGGGAATGTCACGCAAGAGCAGGGCAATGACTTCTGCGGAGTCTCCTACGTGAGCATAGCAGTCAGCAAATAGCCATTCTGGAATGACATAAATCTGTAGAAAAATGTCGCGTAAAACTCTGGAGGTAATCAGTCGTCGGCGCGTCTTACCAAGCAATAGATAAAGTGCCCATGCTGCGTTTGCTGGATCTTCTTGCTCAAAATATTGTTGGAGCGCACGCACCTTTTCATTGGTGGAAGTTGTTGAATCAATTTGCTGAAACAGTTGAGAAAATCGCTTCATGTTGCCGATTTTGAGAATTGTTGCGCCCGGAGGTGATAGGGAATGGGGAATAGAGTGAGGGGTGAGGGGTAAATGTTGGTGTGAGTGAGGAAAGAGATCAGGTTTGGGTTAAATTTTTTGCAGAACATTGGGCGATCGCAAGTCTACTAACCGCTGGCTTCCAGTACAAAACATTGCTGTTGTAATCTCTGCAATTAATATTTCAACCAGTTCATGCAACGCTTCTTCTGATTTATTGGCTGCTTGCAGAAAGGGGAGTGCCATACCTGCCAGATCAGCGCCAAGGGCGATCGCCTTTGCCACATCTAACCCGTTGCGCAGCCCGCCAGAGGCAATCAGAGGGATCGTGGGAGCTATTGTCCGAACAGCCGTAATGCATTCGGCAGTTGGAATGCCCCAATCAGCAAAGGTCTGTCCTAAACGACGCTGGCGCGCATCTTTTGCCCGTTCACCTTCGACCCTGGCCCAGGAGGTACCGCCTGCCCCGGCTACATCGATCGCGGTTACACCAGCTGCAATTAACTTTTCTGCCATCAATGCTGAGATACCGTTCCCCACCTCCTTGGCAATGACCGGGACAGGGAGCCTGTCACAAAGCACAGCGATCTTGTCTAGCAATCCTCGAAAGTTTGTATCTCCCCTGGTCTGAACACACTCTTGCAGTGGGTTCAGGTGCAGGATCAGTGCATCGGCTTCAAGTAGATCAACCACCTTCAGGCACTCATCTAATCCATAGCGGTAGTTAAGTTGCACCGCCCCTAAGTTTGCATATAAAGGAATGGTAGGTGCCAGCGATCGCACCGCAAAAGTGGTCGCCACCTCTGGATTTTCTACTGCCACTCGCTGCGAACCGACACCCATAGCTAGCTGGTAGTGCTGGGCGATCTTAGCCAGTCGGCAATTGATCGTTTTTGCCAAATCCGTGCCACCGGTCATGGAGGAAATCAGGATCGGGGATCCCAATGGCTTCCCCAGAAAGGTCGTCGCAAGGTCAATATCAGTACGATTGAGTTCAGGTAAACAACAGTGGGTAAAGTGATAACGCTCTAAACCGCTGGTTGTTTGGCGAAACTGAACATCCTCATCCAGGCAAATTCGCAGATGATCGGCTTTTCGAGACTGAGTTTCCATTGAAAGTAAGGGTTCAGGGTTGAAAGTACGGGGAGGAAAATGACTCAAACCCACCCCACACATCTATACCCTAATACTCTAAGCCCTCAAGAGCTCTACTCCGTCCCGCCCGTCAAGCTCTTGAAGATAGACTTTGACCTGTTCCTCTTTTGCTGTAGGAAGCTGCTTGCCAGTAAAGTCTGGGTGAATCGGGACTTCGCGGTGACCGCGATCAACCAGCACAACCAGGCGAATCACTTCCGGTCTGCCATAATCGTTCACGGCATTTAGCGCCGCTCGAATTGTGCGCCCTTTGAAAATCACATCGTCCACCAGCACTACTGTTTTGCCCGACAGGTCAAAGGGAATTTCAGTTTTGGCAGGAGTCCGTAAACCGATTGTATCCAGGTCATCCCGGTAAAAGGTAATATCCAAAGCCCCAACGGGAACAGTAATTTGTTCCAAGGCTTCAATCTGCCGCGCTAGCAGGTGAGCCAGGTTAACTCCTCGTGTATAGATACCTACCAGCGCTAGCTTAGAGAGATCACCCGCCCGTTCCACGATTTGGGAGGCAAGGCGAGTCACCGTCCGACGCAACTCTTCTGCTGAAAGGATTTCAACAACTTCTGTGGACATAGGGGTAGGTGGATGGATGGGTGAATGAGTGAGTTATGAATTTTGAGTTACAAGTTTTGACCCTCTAATAATTCAAAACTCATACTCAAACTCACCTCACTCTCCGTCCCGCTGTACTCCTTTGACAATACGGGATAGTTCGCTTTTCTCATCAATTGAAATCCGAGATGGAGAACCGCTAATAATTCGTTCAAAATTGCGGAAAGAGTCTTTAATTTCTGGGCCGTGTTCGTTGATGTTGTACTCGCGAATTCCCTTATCGTGCCAGGAGCCACGCATTTTGAAGACGTTAATGGCACGGGACATTTCTCCCCGAATTTCCACATACTGGAGCATCAAAATCGTGTCTGTGATAGTCGAAATATGGGAGTCGGTAATGGAGTGGGAACCCATGAACTGATCCGTCGTATTGGTGAAGAAGCCAGTAATCTCTTCCTGCTTCGCAAAGCCAGTTACCCCAATTACAAACTGGCGGAAGGCATTATTGCTAACCCCTCGCGCCAGGGCAGAGAGAGAATCAATCGCAATCCTCGAAGGCTGAAATTCCGCAATTTCCTGTTTAATAATTTGCAGGTGATCTTCTAAACCAGCTGACTCTGGATAGGCGCAGAGGATTTTCAACACCCCTTTTTGCTCCAGATCTTCAAAATCAATTCCCCAGGAGTAGGCGTTGCGAGAAAGCTGGGCACGGGATTCCTCATAGGCAAACAGAATAGCACGCTCACCCCGCATACAGGCATCTTGTAAAAACTTGCTGACGAGCAGTGTTTTGCCTGTACCCGTTGCCCCTGTAGCCAGAATAATAGAGTCCTTAAAAAACCCACCTCCACACATATCATCCAGGGTTTTGACACCAGAAGAAACCCGGACATTGGACGATCGCTGAGTCAAACGCATAGCTCCTAAGGGGAAAATGTTGATGCCCTGGTTGGTGATTGTGAAAGGATACTCTCCTTTCATATGGGTGGTGCCCCGCAGTTTGAGGATCTCAATGGTGCGACGGCGGCGTTCCCCTTCCAGGACATTGCGGATAATCACGACATTATCAGAGACAAATTCTTCTACCCCGAATCGGGCTACGGGACCATACTCATCCACGCGCTCAGTCGTCATGATAGTGGTGGCCCCCACCTGTTTCAGGCGGGCAACCAGTCGAAAGATTTCGCGTCGAACAACGGAGGCTGCATCGTACTGTTGAAATACTGCCGTGACTGAATCAATCGAAACGCGCTTTGCTTTGTATTTGCGAATGGCGTATTGAATTCGCTCAATCAGCGCCGAGAGATCAAAGCTGCCAGCAATATCTTGTCCCTCTGGATCGGGCGATGCATCTAAAATAAACAACTTGCCTTCATTGATAAATTTCTGTAAATCCCAACCAAAACTAAAAGCATTTTTAATGATATCGTTGGGAGATTCTTCGAAAGTGACAAAGATTCCTGGCTCATCAAAGTGAATGATGCCATTGTAGAGAAATTGAACGGCCAGCAAGGTCTTACCTGTACCTGAAGTGCCACTGACAAGAGTTGTTCGACCAATGGGAAGACCACCGTGGCTGATATCATCAAACCCTTCAATCAGAGTACGAACCTTCTGAACACCAATTGAATTAGAATTACCATCTTGTGCTGCTTGATTTACTTGGGTCATGGCATGAATTCATTCTGAAAAAATTCTCAATAAGTAGGTAGCCATACTTAATTGTAAGGGGAGGAATAGAGAATTAACCTCTAGGCACAGAGTTTTATCCCCAATCCCCGAAACGATCCTTAAATTTAATTGCGCCTATTTACTTATCAAAAATATAAAACTTTTTTGCGCCACATACTGGTCGTACTAATATCAAAAACTGTCTATCTATTTATGGATTTTCCAGTAGTTTCTGACATCTCTGATATAAACGATAGATTTCTTGATAGATTTCTTGATAGAAGCGTTGAAAAAGCATTATTCTTCTGAATCAAATCCGTCATCTCGCAATTCTTCATAGAGCAGATCTAGTCCAATGAGAACTTTTTCGCGATCGGACAGGTCTCCAATAATTTTTCGGACTGGAGGAGGTAAGATTTTGGCGAGGGTGGGGGTTGCCAGAATTTTATCTTCTTCAGCCAGTTGGGGATTTTTTAGCACATCAATAACCTTCAATGCATAAACTCCTTGAAAGTCTTTTTCTAAAATCTCGTTTAACGTTTTTAAGGCGCGAATCGAATTCGGTGTGTTTCCCGCAACATACAGCTTAAGAACATAGGTTTTCTTGGCAGGACTCATAAACAAAAATGTTAGGAAACGTTAGAATGACTAAAAAAACCGGAAGCAGGAGGGGGTTAAGTGACGAATGGAGAGTTTGGCTCAACTATAGCGTTCACAAACTGTTTGTGAACAAGGAAGGGCAAAGCCCCTACGTAGGAGTCCCACCCCTGCACCCCGTTCAAATTTCAAGAAGGACCCTATGTCCTTACTTTTTACCAGTTGCCCATCACCCTCTACGATTCCCTGGGAATGGATCGTCGATACATTTCGCATAAATGGGCAATGGTGTCAATCAGTGTCAGACGGTAGTCCAGTAGGATTTCCTCGCTGCGCCCCTCCAATTTTAGCTGTTTAGCAAACTCATCCATCAGATTCATGTGAATTTCTACGACTTGGGCAACGGGGATATCCGTGAAGAAAATGGTATTCACAAAATCATCGATACGTTGGTTAAGGGTACCATCATTGGAAAAATAGCGGAGGATGATTTCACGATATTCATGCTTCAACTGGTCGAGAAGTTCCTGCTTTTGTTCTGCTGGGAGGTAGCGGAAGAAGTTTTTGGGATTCCGCTTGTAGTATACGCCCAGGTATCCTAGTCGCTCTTTTAGTTTTTCAGTCAGGCGTTGCTGCTGTAGCTTTAAAAAATTTTGGGCATTGAGATCGGCCGCCTGATCGGCGGCAGACAAGTGGCTGAGGCGGTAGGAGGGCGAGAGGTTGATAAATTGAGCGATCGCTCGATCAATCTGTTTTGGAAGTTGATGAATTTGCCCACGATTCAGACAAACCTCAGCCGTATGGTAAATAAATCCTTCGCCTTCATGATCAGGAAGAGGAGCTTCTGGCAGTTGGTCCTGGTCAGATTCAGCCTGGATGATGACAGCGGGTAGCAGAACAGCTTGACCATAAAGCCATTTTGTTAGCAAAGATAGCTCTGAATTAGCTTGAAGCACCAAACAGTCAAGCTGCTGCTTCTCCTGATCTATCAAAGCAAAGAATTCGTCAGCAGAACGGGGCAGAGCAACCGTGTACCGTCGTTCTCCACTCAAATATTTCAGAACCGCCTGAACAAGCGGTTCTTCGTTGAGAAAAATGCATATCGACAGATGATCAGACAAGGGCTTTAGAGTTAAGAGAGGATGCAGATGAGATTCGAAGATCAGGGAACGGGCATTTATGCAACGAAACTAAAGGTATAAATATCAGTATTTTTAACAAATCGTTTAAAGTTTTTTTAATACTTTGACACTTAATTAATTATAGTTACAAACCGATCGCTTCCTGTTTGTCCCCCGCCTCACAGAGGGATAATTGAGCTACACCAGGTTTGCAAACTATCTATCTCGCCCTGATTGACCCTTATTTTGGCCCCCCTTCAATATATTCACGATTCACATCCCTATTTTGATCTAAGGTAGTTTCTGCTTAGAGCGTTGCTCTGGCTGTCATATTTGCCTGTTTCGTTGGAGTTGCTCAATACTGTGTTCCCGTTTAGGCAGGTTTTCTATGGTTCCAACGAGTGCCTGTCTTAGAGAATTTGTTGAACCTACCCCAACATGTCCTGAAACTGCGGATCTGATGGCAGTGTTTGCGGTCTTGAGTAGGGTAGAGCAACGTCCTGCTGCAAAGATTTTTTATGAATACCTGGTACTGGTGGACGAACAGCAGCGTCCCAAGGGGTTGGTTGGTCTGCGCCGTTTGCTGCCCTGTTTGCTTGAAAAAGGGTTGATTGGGCAAAAAACCTCTTCCAGAAAAGCCACAAAAGCCACGAAATTAAGTAAACCCACCCCTTCCTGCTCCCTGTCACCTTCCCTGGTGGAGCCTCTTACTGTTCTACCGGGCGACTGGTTGGTAGGACAATTTCTACTCGATCCAGGTATCCAGGAGCACACACCCATTGCCATTGCAGGCGATCGCGGCGAGTTTCTGGGGTTACTGGATTGCGATCGCCTGCTCAAATTCCTGATTGCCAGTTTTTCAGATCGATCTGTTGGTTCCGAGCAAAAGGTTTCTTCCTCTCCCCCAGTCAACTCCAGCGAGACCAGGCACCCAAAAGCCTTGAAACAGCAACAACGGCAAATTAATCGCCTGGCACAACAGATTCTGGTACAGAAGGAGGACCTGGAGCAACAAGTCAAGTCCCAACAGAAAACCATTCATCAGTTGCTACAACAGCAGAAAGAATTCTGGTCAACTGAAATCTCTGCTAGCTCGCTATTTCCACCAGTTGGTTCGTCTAGTTCTCTACCCTCCCCCCCCCTACTTTACCCATTGCTAGACCTTCTGGAGCAACTGCCATTGCCCCTGATGCTGCAATCGCAAGATGGGCAAATCCTGACAAAAAACGCAGTCTGGCGACAACAGATAGAGTGTTGGACAAGCCCTAACCAGATTGAACAGGAAGTCTGTTTATTACTAGACAGTGCTGCTGGAACAAAGAGTGCTTCTTCCCAAGGGGCTGATCTGACCACTCAGCTGCTAACTTCTCCCTCCCTCCTTTCCACTGGAGCATTCTCGTCTGAGGCCCATCACCCTTCCACGAAACAGTCTGAGTACCCTGCTTCAGAGGCCCTGGGTCAGGAGGTAGATTCCTCTTCAGCAGGTACAAAACTGTGTCATATTGGACCTAAGCCAGGCACCTGTATTTGCATTTGTCCATTAAAAAATGGGCAAGAGCAGGTGTTGCAATTTATCAAGATTCCAGTTGAACCATTCCTCTTCCCCTCGGCGGGAGAAAAATCTACTCCGCCTGTATCTTTAACGACCTGTCTACAATTTCAGAACGCTTCGCAGGAAACTTCTTCACCTCAACCGTCTGATTCAGCAACGTCGATTCACGCAGCCGTTCAACCCTCTACTACTCTCATAGCAGGAAACAATTCCCCTAGCCCTGTACAGTCCAACTCAGGGCTTTCCCGCTCAATCGTTCCCCAATCAGGTCTGCTCTGGTTGATTCTGGCCCAGGATATTACTGAACAGCAACATCTTGCCCGTGAGCTCGCGGCTAAAAATGTTGACCTGATTCATCTCAATCGTCTGAAAGATGAGTTCTTAGCCTGCATCAGCCACGAACTGCGTACCCCTCTAACGGCAGTTTTGGGCTTATCAAGTCTGCTCAAGGACCAGACCTTGGGGAAATTGAACCAGCGGCAGGTACACTATGCCCAGCTAATTTACCAGAGCAGCCGCCACTTAATGGGAGTGGTGAATGACATTCTGGATTTGACTCGGATGGAAACAGGGCAACTAGAACTGATACCAGAACCAGTTGACATTGCTGTGGTATGCAGTCGAGCCTTTGAACAGGCAAAGCAGCTACGGCTATTAGATGACAAACACCCCTCCCCAAAGACCTGCCAACAACCTCAGTTTTCGCTGGAAATTGAGCCGGGGCTGTATTCGTTGATTGCTGATGAGCAACGGCTGCGTCAGATGCTATGTCATTTACTGACCAATGCGCTGAAGTTTACAGAGCCTGATCAACAAATTGGGCTGAAGGTAAACCAATGGGGGGGTTGGATTGCTTTCACTGTTTGGGATAGAGGGATCGGAATTCCTGCTGATAAACAGCATTTGATTTTTCAAAAATTTCAGCAGTTGGAAAATCCACTCACCCGCCGCTTTGAGGGTGCAGGTTTGGGGCTTGTTTTAACTCAGCGCCTGGCTCGTCTTCACGGGGGGGATGTCACTTTTATTTCAAAAGAAGGGGAAGGGAGTCAGTTTACCATCTTGTTGCCCCCCAGTCCGCCTGGAAAAGCGGCGATCGCTTCCAGCGATACCGAAATCCCCTATTCTCAGGGCCAGTATCCCAGTGGTCGAGTGCCCTTAAGTATCCCAACCGCCCAACGCGATGACCCAACCGCCTCTGTCAATCCCAATTCTCTGGAATCAAAATTACGCCATCGCCTGATTTTATTGGTAGAAGTCGTCCCTTCATTTATAGAAACTCTGACCAATCAATTGACTGGCCTAGGGTACCGGGTTGTGATTGCCCGGTCTGGTACGGAAGCACTAGAAAAAGCTCGCCGCCTGCAACCCGGCATCATTTTTCTGAATCCAGTTTTACCGCTACTCTCAGGCTGGGATGTGCTCACACTTCTCAAGTCCAGCCCTGAAACACGGCAGATTCCAGTGGTTGTGACAGCAACCCAGGTAGATGAAACCCACACCCATCGCAGCTATGCCGATGGCTGGCTCAGCTTACCGATTCAGGCAAAAGCCTTGCGCCAGACGCTAAAGCAACTTGTGACTGAATCCGAAGAACCTGCGGCCTCTACCCGCCCATCCAATGCTTTGACCATTCTACGGCTGAGATCTACGGCTCAATTGGAAGACCCTCCGTCGATCGCCGCTGCCGACCTGACTCCGCTTCTGCATTCCTGCCACTACCAGGTGTTGGAAGCCGATGACCTGGAGCAGGCAGAACTGCTAGCCCGCGTCTGGAAACCCAACGTTGTCTTACTGGATGCTCCCCTGGCTGACCCCACCGCGTTCTTCCAGGAATTTAGCCACCATCCATTTCTGGCATCGCTTCCCCTGGTCACTTTAGATCAAGAAACAACCCAGGCCGCAAATCAGGAACTGGGACTGATGGCATTTCCATGCCTGGCTAACCCGGCAACTACTCAACTGGTAGATAGAACACCAGAAACCTCTCCTCTGTTGCAGGTCATTCAAATTGCTGCCGGGTATACCTGGCGATCCTCCATTCTGGTGATGGACCTTGCAACTCTTCCAGCATCCCTGGATACCAACCTTTCCCAACCCTTACCAACCGCTTCCCCAGGCAACTCCTTAAAGGAAGCCGAATGGCTGCAAGCGCTAATCCAATATCTACAAACCGCAGGATTGCGAGGGTTGATGGGGCGCTCCTGGCAGGAAGTGCTTCAACAAATCCAGTCTCAAAGCATTGACCTTCTGTTAATTTGCTGGACAACTCAAAAGCTTGAACCCACTACGCTGGAAAGGCTAACAGTCTTGAAACAGTTAGAGAATATCCCCCCGATTCTTGTGCTAGATCATCGGCCACGGGAGGAAAGTAATCAATCCCACCCGATCGAAAATTTGCTAGAGATTCTGCAGCCGCTGACATCCCAAATCCTACCTCCTTCTCTGCCAATGGAAGAGTTGCTGAAGCAAATCCGTCAGATGTTGCAGAGACAGTAGGGGTTATCAGTTGTTAGTTATAGCGATAGCCGCCAGGCTTAGGACAGGGTTGCAGGGGTTCCACCCCTGGCTGGGGGCGCAGCCCCCACTCCCTCTTTAATTCCAATGTCCTAACGCACCCGCGTAAAGCGATAGTTGTTGGTTGTTAGAGGGGAGAAGGGGAGTGAGGGGTGGATGGGTAAATGAGGTTTGAGTTCTGATCTCCTCACTGACTCTAGAACCTATCTTCTACCTCTTACCTCTTACCCCTTGCTAAATTCCATAGGACCTTGGATAGGGTTTTAGCAGGCGATCGCACCGATAAATCTCGATCACTTGTACAATTGCCCCGCCCCGATTAATGGGAATCTCCGCAACCTTCTGAACCTTTTCAAAATACCCCTGATATTGGGCCAGCGTGGTTTCTGCCTTGTGTGCGGGAGTGACCAGGAGTCCATCTTTGCCAACCCACCCATCGTTTTTTGACCAGAAAGCGAATCCCCTTAAATCCTGTTCAAAACAGGTAATGGGCCGATGGGGTAAGGACGCCAACGCCATCCCAACTTGCCCAGCCAGATACAAATCATTGGTGAATAAGTAATCAATGCCTTGCATTTCATGCCGCAGGCTGGCTGAATCCGCAAAACCCGCTCGAAGTTGATGGATGTCGATCAATTGAATCGAAGCATCGGCAGTGGGAGACAGAAAGCCCCCTAGCAGGGCATAGCGGCTGTTTTTTTGGAGAATTCCTAAATTAACGTGCAGCACAGCGATTAACAGGCAAAGGGCGATCGCAACCCCCGATCCCCATAACCAGCGCTGCACTAACCGGGGAAACCTGCATTGCCACCCTGCGGCCCTCCACCCCAGTAGTAACGTCGCACTCCAAAACCCCGGCATTGCCCATGTTGGTAAGATCGAACGGTAGCCGCCCATGAGGGTAAAGCCCAGCATGAGTGGGAGGGATAACCAGAGGAGTAGAACGTGGGGCGTAGGGTGTGGGGCATAGGGAGTGGGGCGTAGGGGTGAGTCAATTTCTGCTATTTTTCCTCTCGCTTCTTCTCGTCTGTCCTTCTTAGCTTTCCAAACTTCTCCAAATTGGCTTAATCGGCTTAATGCTGTCTTCAGACTCACCCCCCAGAGGGGAAATCCAAAGCTGGGAAATAGATAAGCAACCCCTGCCAGAAAGGTAACCAGCAGGTCCAGCAGGCTATAGCTGCGGTCAGGAACAGCTCTACCAGATTGAAACCGAAGGGAAACCCAATCATGCTGAACGTTCCAGATCAGAATTGGGGTAATCGCCAGTAAAAATAAACCGAAACTCAACACCATCCAGGGAGAGCGTAGGGCAACACGGTACCGGGAACTGGTCAGACAAAACCCCACCAGTCCCATACCCAATATCAGACCGTGGTATTTGCTGAGGCATGCCAATCCAACTAGAAGACCGATGATAGCTAAACGATAAGTAGGTGTGTAGGAATGGGGGCGATCGCTTCCTTCCTCACCCCCGGCCCCCTGATTCCTACCAGAGGCAACAGGCGACAGACAACGAACAATCCTCCTGGCTCCTGGCTTCTGCCTCCTGGCTTCTGCCTCCTCCTGCCTCCTGTCCCTTCCCCTCCGCGGCCAGAATTCCCGCACAGCCACATACACCGTCGCCGTCCAGAAGAAGATGAGCGGAGCATCTGGTAGAGTCAAAACGCCAAAGCCAACCAGAAAGATGGGAATGAGTGACACGATCGCCAACGTCAAAACCGCCGCTTGACTGGAAAACAACCAGAAACTCGTTAAATAGAGCAACCAGAGTGCCCCTGTGTGCAACAAAAGAGTACCTAGCCGAATGGTGAATTGGGAAACTTCTCCTGTTATCCAGGGACCCAGTCCCGTGGAAAGCGCAACCAGAAGTGGATGATCGAAGTAGCTCCAGTCCAGATGTTGGGTGTAGAGATAGTAGTAGGCTTCATCAAAACCGGGGGGAAGGAAGAGGGCGATCGCCCCCCGCACCAACAGTCCCCCCAGCAGCAAACCTGCCGCCCAGCGATGATGCCTCTGAGTCAACCATTTCTGCAAGTGGCTTACTCCTGGGGCAACCGGGAAAGAACCTGCTCAGAAACCCGGATCAGCTGGTAAGGGCCAGACTTTCCTAAGTTCTGGTACTGAGCTGGCTGCAAATCAAGGACTTCAAGCTTTTTAGGAGTGGTCAAAATCAACACGGTTGAAATACCTGGTTGGCTAATCGTTCTTTTCTGTAAATAAATAGCCGCCGACCTGGCGCGAAGCTTAAAGGTTACTGGCTGACGGGTGTAGAATACAATGCTTGGCTTTGTCGTGCCAATCATGACCAGTTCTTCCCCCGGTTGCCGCTCCTGTACAATGACCTGCGCTAACTGTCTTAGGGGAAGCTGGCGTTGAGAATCCACAATTGAAGCCGCAGGTAGTAAGACAAAGATAATCAAAGTCAGCATACCCAGGAGATTGACCAGCCACACCCATTGCCCTTGCCGACGCAGCGCCAAAAGCCCAATCGCCATCGCCGTTGCAATTGCGATCGCCCCTCCCAGTATTGGCAAGCCAGATTCTTGCAACAAAGGAGCCAGATCAGGCATGGCCTGATCTCCCTTCACCAATTGCGGCGTGTAAACCAGAACCCCTCCCAGGATTAGAAAGAACACCCCATTCAAGACGTTGCCCAGTTTCATCATCCAGGAAGGTGATGAAGACCGTCCCATCTGCTCAGCCCAGAGCAGAGCCACCAGAATTCCCGCTGCGGGCATTAAGGGCAAGACGTAACTGGGCAGCTTGGTGGCAGCGATCGTAAAAAAGCCAAAAATACAGACAAACCAAAAGAAAGTGAATAGACCCAGATGAGTGGTGCGTGGCTGGTGCCTCCAGATCGACCGTTTCCAGAACCGCAGGCGCGCGATCGCTGCAGGCAAATATAGTGACCACGGCACAAATCCCAACAGTACAACCACGAAGTAAAAATACCAGGGAGCCCAATGGCGGTTGACCACCTCTGTAAACCGTTCAACATTGTGATAGCCAAAGAAGGAATCAATGAACGCTTTACCATTTGCCAGAGTTACTAAAATGTGCCAGGGTAAAGCAACTAGCAGAATAATAAATAACCCCTGTAGAAGATGCATTTCCCGCAGGACTGCTCTCCAGTTCCCCACATACAGCACAAAGGAGCCAATCGTCAGCCCTGGCAGCACAATGCCCACCGGCCCCTTTGTCAAAATTGCCAGGGCAATCAAGAGATAAAACGTGAAGTACCAGATCTGAGAGGTTTTGAAGACTAAATTGTGAATCTGGAGGGATTTCCCCTGATCTACCTCGCCTTCAGCATACCCACAGAAGAATGCCATCAACGCCAGCCCAATGCAGCCGGTCAGCAGCATGTCCGAAACGCCAGTTCTTGCCCAAATAATGGTTAAAGGATGGAGGGCAATGAGAGCAGACCCAATAAAAGCAGAAAGCCAGCATTGATTGGAATCAGGATAGCCATCAAGGGTGGCAGCACCGAAGCGCTTCAAGGTATAGAAACCCATACCCATCAGAGCAATCGCCGACAGAGCTGAGGGTAATCGTGCCGCCCATTCATTAACGCCAATCATCTGATAGGCGATCGCCATCAGCCAGTAGATCAGGGGCGGCTTATCAAATCGAGGAGCACCATTGAAATAAGGCGTTACCCAATCTCCCGTTTCTTTCATCTGGCGGGCAGCCTCGGCAAACAGCGGTTCTGTTTCATCCACCAGACCCGTGCCGCCTAAATTCCCAATAAAGGCAATCCCCCCAATCACCAGAATCCAGGCAATGGCAATCAATCTGGCCGAAACTGGATTCTTGTTTAAGTAACGCCAGAAGTCCACAATTTGCCGTTCAACCTTCACCTTCAGCCTCCCACTCCTCAGCAAACGCGTTTCTTTTACGGCTTTGCTTCCAGACCCTACTTTAGCGGGAAAATTACCAGAACGGGATAAACCTCAAGACCATTCCCGATTCCTCCAATAGGGTGAACCGATTGGGGGGAGTCTTATCTCAACAGACCTGCTAAACTTTTAAAGCGTTCATCATGCTCCCGTGAATTCGCTATTGAATTCGCCATTGAGGTAGTGCGGTTATCTCGCAGAAGCGAACCCGCGCTTTTTCCATATGTATGCACATCAGTAAGTGATAGATGGGTGAGCAGTAGATCCAATTCAAGCTAGGGTAGAGAAAGGAGCTTTTGACACCACCCCCCCTATGGATATTCCCATTCTCGTCCAAACCTTTGTCATCGTATTTGTAGTCGCTGATGCATTGGGTAACGCCCCTCTATTTCTGGTGCTGACAAAGGGAATGGAAGCAGAGCAACGCAACAGCGTAATTGACCGGGCAACACTCGTTGCAACCGCAATTCTGATTGGGTTTGCGCTGACAGGTCAATTCATTCTCAACTACCTGCATATCAGCATCGCATCCCTACAGGTTGCAGGAGGACTGCTACTCTTGCTGATTGCACTAGACATGCTGCGGGGAGAAATGGACATCCCCATCGTAGAACAAGAACGAGATGTGGCTATCACACCACTAGCGCTCCCCTTACTGGCCGGACCCGGAACCCTGACAACGGTCATGGTACTGGTGTCTGATGCCCCTAATGCCCGCTTGAGTGTTGTGTTGGGAATCGTTGCTGCTATGGCTGTGACTTGGCTTATCGTTCGTCAAGCCAATCGGGTTGAACGTTGGATTGGTGTGCAAGGCTCGATCATCGCAATGCAGCTACTGGGCTTTTTGTTAGCCGCGCTGGCAGTCGAAATTGGGATTGGCGGACTGCGTGAACTTCTAGGGACGCCCTAATGGGCGATGGCATAAGTCTGGTAACCACTGGGTTGGAGGCGTTGCTGAAAAGCAGTATGAATCGAAACGAAGTTTCGATTCATACTGCTTTCAGCAACGCCAGGTTGGGGAGTGGAGAGTAGGAAGGAGCCAGAATAGTATCTGTATTCCCGCCGTGTTGAACTAGCCAAACAACCTTGGGCCGTGGTTAATGCGGTAGAAATAATCCTTCTTCTCGCGTTTATGCTGAAGTGCCCGGTGAACGAATTGAACCGGTCGCCCAATTAGCTTCTGAATTGGGGATTGTCGCATCCACCGCTCATACCCTTCTGCGATTGGACCGGCTAAAACATCCCGCCAAATCTGGGCTGTTCGATCGGCTGTAAAGTCTTTCGCTCGCTCAAACCCATTCTCAACCATCGCCTGATATAGCCCCGAATCGTTTTTCAGGCGCTGTAGGGCGGCAATTACTTCTTCTCGGCTACGAACTTCAATGTAATCTAGCTCTGATTTGCGTAAAGCCTGATAGGCGGGCTCCGGCCCTAAAATGGCAGGGCAACCCGCAAACCAGGAGTTAATCAACTTCAGGGACGGTTTGAGGGTGAGGTCGTACTCAGTGTTGTTGCGAACAGCCAGAACCACGTCGGCCTTGGTGTAGTCAGACCAGTAGCTAAACTGGAATTCTGGGTCTTCGATGGAACTCAGAACGAATTCAATGCCCATCGCTTGCAATTGCTGGATGAACTCCGGGTCCTTAAAGGGGTAAGCCAGATTTCGCTCGAACCCTTTGAAGACTACATTTTCAACCCGCGCACCCCGTGCTCGATCGCGGGGCTTCAAGTTGGGTTGGGGCCAGTGGGGGATGAAATGATCGGTATGGTCAACTACATTGAGCTCATTGTGCACAATCCGTTGTTCACAAATTCCTGGCCTGGCTCGATCATGGTGACAGACGACGACATAGCTGTTAAACACCCCTTCCCGAATATACAGCTGGTCGTAGGTGACGATGCAAATCTTGCCGGGAACGTAGTCAGGAACGAGAAAGACGTTCAATCCCCGCCGCTTTAGATCCAGATAGGTCTGGGGTGACCAGATGTCGCTGGCATCCGTGCAGCGTTCATACAAAGATTCAATTGAGGGGAGGCGATCGCCATTCATCACGTCTCCCCACTTCTGCCGGTCCTTGCAAACAAAGTAAACCGAGTAGGGTAAGGGCTCTAACTGCTTTAATTGAGACGATTCAGGAATAGAAGTGACCATTGCTTTCAATCATGAATGGGCAAATGCACAAAACACTACAAAGCACCGCACCCATAGGGCGACATTATAGTTCAGTCTTAACTTATGGATGAGAGAAGGAAATTGCAAGAAGATTTTTCCTGTGGGAAAGCCCCCTCGCAATCTAAATCGGATCGCTATAGCGCAGACGGTTTCTCAAACATCACCGTATCAGGGAACCCAAAATAGGCATTTTGTTCAGCACGTAACCGATCGCAGAGGCGATCCTGCGGCAGTTCTACATCATCGTAAGTAAGAACCTGGTCTCTAGAAATATTTCGCTTCAACCGACAACCTTCTGCCAGCCCCATAGGCAGCAATCGTTCGGCCTGGGCGATGTCAGAATTCTCACATTGTCCATAGGTCATGTAGTAGCCAATTCCATCCAGAACTTCCCCCACTTTCAAATCAATTTTTGCCGTCGCCACCACATCAATTCTCGGTCCAGCCAATGGAACCATCACCGGGTCATGGAAGAGAACCGCTCGTGCTACAGAGAGAGGTACTTCAAAATGGCAGAGATGATAGGGGGTGTAAAAGCTATACAGCGGACCTTCCCCCATCTTGTAATAGCTCAGATAGTGCTGATGCTTTGGATCTTCTTGAGTAGCCAGGACAAAAACTCCGGGTCCTGGCCTGGCTCCAACCACGTAATCGACCACGCCCCCCAATGCTTTAAGCTGGTCAACCTCGTACATGGTGGTCATTTCATCCACATGACCAGAGAAGTGATAGCCCAACATTTCCCGTTTTGCAACCTTCATGCCAGTCGCATTTGCCACTGTTGCCTGTTCAAAAGAAATTTTAGTGCCGTCGGCAAAACTTGTGACCATGTGGGGCTTCTGTCCCCACTTCCTGGCAAACCCTGCCTGCGTGGTGGGATTGCGGTAGGGATCTTGTAAACCCTTAATATTGCCGCACAGCAGAGGAGTCATGCCAAGCCCTCGAACAAATCGATAGAGGTTCATCTCAACCCCAGGCTGATCCCCATCACAGGCGGAAAGAATAACCCCGACGCGATCAGCATAAACTTTCAGGATCGGACCCAGCGTGCCATCCAGTTCAGCATTCATCAGGATGATGTGTTTGTGATGGGCGATCGCTTCCAACACTACCGCCGCCGCCAATTCAATCGTCCCAGTCACTTCAATCAAGGCGTCAATGCCTTCTGCCTGACATAGCAACATTGCGTCTTCCGTGACGGCGTACTGCCCCTGGGCAATGACCGCTTCTAACTCCGCCACCGTCTTCACAACTCGAACACTATCCACCCCCGCTTCTTCATAAGCTCGCCTGGCATTACTCAAGCGACGGCTAAAAACAGCTACTAGCTCCATTCCAGGAACCGAGTTCATGATCTGATTCGCAATGCCCCGCCCCATGAAGCCAGCACCAACCATACCAACCCTGATTGGATTACCAGCTTCCTGGCGAGCTTTAAGAGCATTGTCCACAATGATCATGGTTCAAGTGCCGGAGCGATCGCAGTAAAGGGTACCCAAGAAACATCTTTCTCTGAAATTTTGCTAACAGGCAAAGGCCAACGAATATCAAAAGCGGGATCATCATATTTAAAGCCCCGCTCACAGGCTGGATTATAAAGAGAACTAACCTGGTAAAAAACCTCCGTATTATCCGTCAGGGTTTGATACCCATGGGCAAACCTATCTGGTACATAAAGCATCCGGTAGTTGTCTGCCGTTAATTCAACACCGATGTGCTGCCGATAGGTTGGAGAATTGGGGCGCAAGTCTACAATCACGTCATAAATCGCTCCGCGGGTACATCGCACTAGCTTGCGCTCGATTGCTGGAGCAACCTGATAATGAAAGCCGCGCACAGTTCCTTTTTGATAATTAAAGCCGATATTAGATTGTAGAATGTCCATCTGAATTCCATAAACCTTCAATTCCTCAACACAGAAGGTTCGTGCGAAAAACCCTCGATCATCCTCTCGTTTCTCAAGTTCAATAACAAAGGCATCTGGCAAAGGTGTTGCGGTCAATTTCACGATATTCCATATCCTCCGCGCTCACCCTTTATCCTAGTCCAGCACGGCGGGAATATGGATACCATTCTGGCTCCCTCCGACTCCCCACTCCCCAACCCAATGGTTACTGGACTTATGCTATCGTCCACTAGTCCTTCTGGCTGTTGCCCTTTCAAATCTTCATTGTCTGGTTTTCTGGGCTTTCCAGTGAAAAAGTAGCTTATCACCAAAGTCTTAAGGGGGCCCATTGTCTTTACATGAAAGCATTTCGTAGCGACGAATTTGAGCTTCCATAACTGCTCGCACATCTCCCCCAGCAAAATAGACCTGATAAAACTCAATAATCCATTCCAGAGCTGTTTCAATCGAAATCTTGGGAGACCACCTCAGTCGACTCCTGGCTTTGGAGCAGTCCAATTTGAGATAGGTGTCTTCATAGGGATGGCAGGCCTGGTCAAGTTCCCATCTTGCACCTTTACCCCACTCCCTGGTTAAATGATCCACAATCCATGCTACGGGCTTGACATCTTCGTCAGCAGGACCAAAATTCCAGGCTTCAGCATATTCAGCCCCCTTGTCCCATAGATACTCAATCAGGGTTAAATAGCCGCTTAAAGGCACCAGTACATGCTGCCAGGGGCGAGTGGCTATAGGATTGCGAATTAGTACCGGTTCTCCAGCTTCAATTGAACGCATGATATCGGGAATCAGTCGATCCTTCGCCCAATCCCCTCCTCCAATCACGTTTCCTGCCCGGGCACTGGCAACGGCAACTCTGTGGCGATCGTAGTCATGGGGAGGAAAGAAAGACATCCAGTATGCCTGAATCACCAGTTCTGCACAGCTCTTACTGCTGGAATAGGGATCAAAACCGCCTAACGCTTCATTCTCACGGTAGCCCCAAACCCACTCCCTATTCTCATAACATTTGTCACTGGTAACCATTAAGACCGCTCTAACACTTTTAGTGCGAGCAGCTACTTCCAACACATGAACAGTGCCCATAACATTCACTGCAAAAGTCTCAACTGGTTTTTCATAAGAAGACCGTACAATCGACTGAGCAGCCATATGGATTAAAATTTCAGGCTGGTGTTCTTTCATCACTGCCTGAAAATGCTCTAAATCACGAATATCCCCATAAATAGAGGTCATTCCTTCAGTAATCTGGGCAATCTCAAACAAATTGGGTTGGGTAGGAGGTTCTAGCGCATAGCCCACAACCTGAGTTTTATGCATTTGAAGCCAAACAGAAAGCCAACTTCCCTTAAAACCTGTGTGCCCGGTTATAAGAACTTTTCGCCCTTGCCAGAATGCTAAGTTCATCGAGTTCCCTATGGTAGGTGGAAACCTGGAACGCTAATTTTCATACAACAATTCTCTAATAATCATTTTCTGTAATGGCAAAAGTTCTGTAATAGCAAAAGCCATTCGCCCCTACAGGTATGTCATCATTGATTAACGGGATTTGATATTGCCTGTAGGCTTGACAGCTAATGCCAGCAAACTTCGCCATGCTGAAAAGGACTGAGGGCGAACTGCAACTGCCCAAATTCCAGTCCTCAAAGCTTGAAGCTTCTGACCGCTCTGGTGTTCTTGCCATGATCTTCCCACCAGCATACCCTGCTTTTGTTCGCTAGCTGTCATAACTGCATGGTCAGTATTTGGAGGAGGAGTTGGGATGTGCCCCACCTGAACGTCATCAAATCCACGACTTAGCCGTTGCCGCTGGAGTTCAATGACCAGAGAATCAAAAAATACCCGTTCAGCAATCCGTTGCTTCCGAGTAATTGAAGAGTCATGTAGTCGATAGAAATACTCGATTTCCGGTAAATACCAGACTCGGCAAAGTTCTCCCATGCGCAACTGTAAATCAATATCCGCAGCATTTGCCAAACAAGATCGGCATCCACCGGATGCCTTTAAGACCTCCGCTCGAATGGCATAGGTGCAAAAGTGATTTCGAGTCACTCCCTGTTTCAATTCCTCAGTAATTTCCTCTTCCTTACTTTCACAAAATTTAGAAATGATACGGTCCTTCGCATCAATCGTAGCGAACCCCCCGCAAACCGCCCCAAACTCTGGATGTTGTGTCAACCATTCCACCTGTCGCTTAATCCGCCCTTTAGAAAATAAATCATCCGCATCCGATCGCATAATGATTTTGCCCTTCGCAGCTGCCCATCCTGTGTTAGCGGACTCTGCAAATCCCTGACGTGGCCCTGAAATAATTTTGACTCTGGGATCAGCGATCGCCTTCACTTTCTCGACCGAGCGATCAGTTGAACCGTCGTTGACAACGATCACTTCAAGCGGAATATCCTGTTCATCCAAAATAGAAGCCAATGTACCTGTAATGTAAGGCTCTGCATTATACATAGGAATAATGACAGTGACTAAAGTCATGATCTGAGTTAGTGCCTACAGATGGAAACTTCATGAGATAGAGAGTTCATATACTTCATTAATCCTGTGTTTTGGTGTTAATGCCCCTTTACAAGGGGGAACAGAAAGGTACGAATAAATTCAACAGGTCGAGTCGTCTATTGTTGGCCTCCTGTTCTCGAATATATTGCCTGATCACAGGTTCATCACACTCCACCGTCAAAACATAATAACCCTATGCCCAAAAGCTCTGCCTTATAAAGTTCCGCCTGAAAAGACTTTTGCTTAGCTCCCAGCCCCTAACTGGTGACAGTTTGCTAGGACAGGAATATAAGTATAGCGATAGTCATTATGGTTAGGACGGGGTGCAGGGATAGCATCCCTGGCTGGGAGGCTTCGCCCCCACTTTCTAATTCCAATGTCCTAACGCACCCGCGTAGAGCTATAATCAAAATTCAAGACTGCTCGTTATGAGCAAGTCTGCAGAAAGTGATTATGTAGAAAGTGATCTGTAGAAAGTGATTCTAAAATTCAAAGCCTAAAACTCAAAGCTTAGTTGTAGGCCATACATCCATAAACTGCTATCCCCAGCTCTGGTACCAGAGCTGGGGATAGCCATAGTAGATATAGCTGTAGTCACCAAGTAGATATAGTTGTAGTCACCAGGCTTAGAATGAGGTGTAGAGGTGGAACCCCTAGCTGGTGTCAAAGCCCCCATACCCCCTTAAAGCCAATGTCCTAAGAAACCTAGCAACTGCTCTATGTCCGTTGGGTTGGAGAATGGAGAGTAAGAGGAAAGCAGAATGGTATCCGTATCCCGCTGTGCTGCCCTACAACAGAGGTGCCATTGAGGGGGCTTGGGCCAGGGGCTTACCTTCAAAGTGTGGAGGAATCGCTACATTCATTAAGCTTAAGATAGTGGGTGCTAAGTCGAGCGAATGCCCATCCGGGAGCTTTGTACCTGATGCTACACCAGGTCCCTGAATCGCCAGAAACCCATCTGCACGGTGGCTACCTGTACGGGTGTAAGGAACAGGACCAATGCGCCCAACATCGGGACTGTCCACAGTATCAGTAACACATTCTTCCTGCCAGGTAACGACAATATCGGCATCTGGCAGTTTGGGATCTTGATCTGCCGCCGCCTTGCGCGTCCTCAAAACTCCCTTCACCATCGGCTTCCCTGTACGGGCATCCCGGAGCCGATACAGCTTTTCAATAATCTCATCACAGAGAGAATTGTACTCTGAAGGAGCAACGATACCACTGGGTTCTCTGCCCTGCAAATTGATGCGAATATATCCCTCAGAAAAGGTAGGAATCGCAAAAGCCTTCATTTGGGGCCACAGATGTTTGTACCAAACAGCTGGTTGGAAACATTGGGGCTGTCCTTGATGGAAAAGTTCGAAAGGAGACATCGGCCCCGGTTCTGAAGAATTTCCAAATAAGGGTTCAATCCGGTTAAAGTATCGGCTTGGTAGGTTCTGCCGCAAAAAAGACTTGAGTGGATTTGGCTCGTACTTTGTATTCCACAGAGCGCTAGCCCATCCCTCTTTTCTCGGATGTCTGCCAGTGATTGAAGGTTTGAGGGGACTGCCGACCTTGCCTGGTGCCAATCCCATTTTTCCTGGAAAGTTCAACCGAAAGAGGAATTCTGGTAGCAAAATCATGCTGGGGATATCCATGATGTTTGCCCCCATGCCATGGGCAGAAAAGAGCATTACATAAGCATCTTCTGGAGCTTTTTCCAGGATTTCGGCGATCGCCCGGTCCATTGCTTCAAAAACTTCCAGCATCATATCGCCAGAATATTGAGCGCCCATCTGCTTATACAGCGGATGATCTGAAGGATGCATCATGTGCCAGCAATAGTGGCCTACAACATGGGCCTCACCAAACACAGTCAAAAAGAGATCCCACCGTTCCCGGTCTAGCAGGTCGCGGCAAATTTTAGCCCGACGAGCAATTCCAGTCTCCATTCCTTTCTGAAGACGTTGCAAATCTGGCAAATCTAAAATATTTGCTTCGTCATTCCGCAGGAGGGGGTGTTCGCCATGACGAGCAACGAGTTCCTGAAATAACTCCTCAGGAGAGGACTCACTGGGGGTTTGAGGCGAATGGGCCCCCCAGGCTGAAACCTGAACTCCATTGATTCCTTCTAATACGGGAGCCTGGGGCACATCAACTACTGCAACCCGTCGGTTACCAGCTAGGGCATAAAACGGGCGGTACTCATCAAACTTATAAGCCTCAATTTCCTCTACGGTGTAGTTGTGCCCATGATATTTAATCGGTGACCAATAGCCTGTGGTGTTTGGAGAGCAGCCAGTTAAAAAAGTTGTCCAGGGGGTTTCCGCCCGGTAAAAGTCAAAGGTTTTCAAACGCCCGTAAGCACCGCCTTCCTTAAACCGACGCATTGTTTTCAAATGGCCCTGTGCCATCCATCTTTCGAGTAATGCTGGATCAGCGGCATCCAGTCCGATAGCGATTACAGGCTTGTTCATCTTCCTCTACTCACCTTCAAAAACATTTAGAGTTTTCCGAAAATTACTGGAATTTGAATCAGTTTGAAACAAAAAACATTCAAGAAGCTCTTAGAAATGCGAATTTAGTCCAACTGCTTTTACCTTGACTTCAAGTTTAACTTTGCCCAAAACTTAACCTTGCCCAAAAGCCCGACAAAATATTATATCCTCAAAAGAGTGTATGCAGAAAAAGAGTGTATACAGATGAAAGTATAGCTTTTCCACAAAGTAGATAGAGCAAAGCGCCTTAAAGATTCAAATAGTAGAATGAAGCTTTGATAAAGTTGTCTGTCAGTAGCCCCTCATGGCACAGGCAAGAACTTTCCAAGAATCAACAGAAATCAGGTTGTTTCTTAATGCCAAAAAAGCATGTTTTCTGGCAGTTTTAACATTTCCAGAAACCAAAGATTGCCAGGCCCAAGCACGATGAATTTTACTCAAATTGACATCACCTTCATTATTAATAACTTCATGCATAAAAGTAATTTGAAAATCGATTGATCGCCGATGATGAGCTTCTTTGAGTGCTTGAAAATTCGATTTTAACTGTTCAAGCCGTTTCGTATAGCCAATACTATTTGCATGCATTCGATATTTGAGCAGGATATGGGGCAAATTAGCAACTTTACCTACTTCAGCTAAGCGCAGAAACAGATCAAAATCCTCAGCGTACTTCATTTCTTGGCGGTAACCGCCTAATTTCTGTAAGATGTCTCGTCGGAGCATGCTGGCAGGATGGCAAATTGCTCCTCCCTTACCCTCCATATGAGCGGCATCAATGGCTTCGTGCTCCGTTAGGGTGGAGAAGGGACAGATGGGCAAACCCTCTGGATCAATCAATAAAACTTTTGAGCCAACAACTACATAATCGGGGTGGGTTTCTAAAAACTCAACTTGCTTTGAAAATCTTTCTGGTAGAGCAATATCATCAGCATCCATCCGGGCAATATAGCGTCCTGTAGCACAGTCAATTCCTTCATTTAGAGTGGCAATCAGCCCCTTATTTTCACGGCTGATGATTTTAATCCGCCCATCCCTCTGCTGGTAGTGCTTCAATATCTGCCCAGAACCATCAGTTGAACCGTCATCCAGAATAATGAATTCAAAGTTGTCAAAGGTTTGAGCCAGAATGCTTTCTATAGCTTCCCCAACATAAGCCTCAGCATTATAGACTGGCATCACAACTGATACGAGCGGATGGCCCATCCTGATTACCTCCTATCCCCCAACGTGCGTGTTAACTAAGTACAGACCAGCCGTAATGATAACTGCTGAGGAAAGCATTCCTAGTGCATCTAACCAGGGAATCCAAAGGGAATACTTTCTATATACAGCAACCAGGAATGGGTAGAACACAAGGTTGTGGATTGCGATACCGCAGATTAGCCCAGTTGTATCATAGAGTAATGCACCTGCAATCATTGAACCAAACAGGGCAATTGATCGCACCACCAAAAGATACAACAGCGTAAATGAATCACCAAAAGCAAGGAAAAACGGGCCGATAATTGAAGACACTGATACAGCGAGTCCCGCAGACAGAACTTGAAACATCCAACCAGCCTGGTGGTATCTGGAATCAAACAGCCAGTCAATGATAAAGGTGCCAAAAATGGCTGAGACCCAGATTGGCGGGAGCAACACCGCCATCATCGCAAGACGTAACTTTCTAACTTTCCTCCGCAATTCTTCGATGGGAATATGCTTGAGTTTAGAGTAGACGGGCAGCAATACGTTTTGATTCACACGATTGTGGATATCTTGAATAACCCCTGCTAACAGCACCGCAAGGGAATAAATTCCCAGTTCACTGATACTGAGGAATTTTCCTAAAACCAGCCTATCTGCATACTGAAGAAAAAAACCTAAAGCTGTGCTGAGGAAGATCCAGCGCCCAAACTTGGTTAAGGACTGAACCGCTTTCCAGTCCCAGGTAAACTGATGGTGAATCCCTGGTAGCCATCTATAGCTTAAAATCATCTTGACCAGTACCCCAAACATGCTTCCCGCGACTAACCCCCAAACGTTTGGGTAGTGCAATACCCAATGCAGGACGACGACTAAGGAAGCAGCCTGGGAAACTAGTTCAATCAGGGTCAGCCGACCGAGAGTAAGCTGGCGATTGGCGGTAAAGAGGGATGTTGAGTTAAAGCCAGAAATAACCGCACTCAAACCAGAGACTATAATCAACGCAAATAGCTCTGGCTGCTCGTAGAACTGGGCGAAAGGCCAGGCTCCGATGCAGGCACATAACCATAGAGCGACACCTCTAATGACCTGGATTGTCCAGGCAGTGTTAAGAAACTCCGGTTCGTCTCCCCGATCATTTTGAATAATGCTTGGACCAATTCCAACATCTGAGAACAGTTGGAGTCCAATGAGAAAGGTATTAACTAATGCCATCAGTCCAAAAACTTCTGGAGCCAATAGACGAGTTAAAACTAACTGACTACCAAAGCTTAGAATTCTACCAGCTCCATAGCCAACGAAAGTCCATAGAGTTCCACGAATGGCAAGGTTTTTGAGGGATGATGAGACGTTGGCAGCAGACATCAAGTTATGTTCCTGGCAAACAGAATATCTGAGTTATTGTTATTTCGTGGTAGTTTTAAGCGTTACCCACTCTGGCAGCACGGTTGAATGCACAGATGGTTAAAAATAAACCTTATTCAGGTTGAAAACTGTAGATTTTCCCAGGAAAAACTATAGGCTTCTAGGGCGACGAGGTTTAACTAATATGTCTAGATACCTTAGGTTACCCATAAACGATATGCATAAAGCAAATAGAATGAACAAAGACATACCATTCAACTTCTAGCAGATGAGAAAAGCTTATCACGATCCCTTTAGCAAGATTCTGTGTGGCAAAACAGAGCGCTAATATCTCGTGGAAACACGGATCAAACTTTATATTAGTGGCTTAACTGAAGCATGTCTGTAAAGGAATGATGAGTAAAAGGGTTAAGTCTATAAAAAAGAAAAGGAAATCTATAGCGATCCGGCTTGAAATTTGAGCAGGGTGCAGGGATTCCATTCCTTCGTAGGGGCTCTGCCCTCCTTGTTCACAAATAGTTTGGTTCACAAATAGTTTGTGAACGCTGTAGTATTGTTGGCCTCTCAAGGCAGGGTTTTCGATAACCGTGTAGCCTGGGGTGGCATCGGTTTCACCGCAGCACAGGCCAACAATTTCCACCCCTCAACTCGAAAGGGCAAAGCTAAGATGGCTCGGGTTCCGTAGATAATGGCGGTTTGACGCTGTCCACTATTGAATGCCCACCAACCGTATTGAAGCATAAATTGGAATCGGGATTGTCGGGTATCCAACGGTCGCCAGGGTTCCTCCGCCTCAAATTTGCCTTCAATGCCCCGCCGCTTCCATGCCCGCTCACAAGCTTCTCGTCCTTCATCTCTTTGGGCTAAACCCAAACGTTCACTGATGGAGTTCATATGCAATCGGTATTTGAGTAAGGGAGTCTTTAAATTTGCGAGTTTGCCGACTTCACCCAGTTTTAACCACAGGTCGAGGTCGTGGGAGGAAGGCATGGATTCTTCATAACCTCCAACCTTTAGAGCCGCTTCCCGACGAAACATTGCACATGGATGCCAGATACTACAATGCCCTGCTAAAGCCAGCCTTTGGATTTCATCGTCGTGCTCTGGAAGCTCTAAGCGCGTCAGGAATCGTCCGCGATCGTCAATAATTTCAAAAGCACCACTGACACAAACGACCTCTGGGTTTTGTTGAAGAAATGCCACCTGCAAAGCGAGGCGATCGGGCAGGGCAATGTCGTCAGAGTCCATGACAGCAATAAACTCCCCCTGTGCCTTGTTTAGCATTTCGTTTCTGGTACGGGGGATACCCCGATTTTCTCTGCTTGTAACGTTAATTCGGTTATCTTTGGCAGCAAACGATTTGAGAGTATCAAAAGATGAGTCTTGAGAGCCATCATCAATAATGATGAACTCAAAATCTTGGAATGTTTGGTTCAACACACTTTCGATGGTTTGAACCAAATAATTTTCACTGTTGTACACAGACATTAGAACTGAAACTTTTGGCCTATTTATCATATTTAGAGCGAAATAAAATTTGTCACAAAAAAGATGGGGAGTTCTTAAACAAAAATCATTTCTACTTTCAGATTTTTATAAACTATGCAATAAGCTATGCAAACGTCTTCCTTTCTCTTTGGTTTGTTATCGTTTTCAACGATCGCGTTCACAAATAGTTTTTGAACAAGGAGGGGGCCGCCCCCATGCAGGGGTGGAATCCCTGCCCCCCGTTCAAATTTCAAGAAGGATCGCTATATCTCAATTTCTGAATCGAAATCAGGTCTAACAACGAAGTAAGTAGGTAGCCATAATTAATTGTGAAGGGGGAGTGGGGGCTGCGCCCCAGGTAGGGGGTTTTACCCCCTCCACCCCCAAAATTATCCTTAATTTAATTGTGCCCAGCTACTTAGGTGAAGTTAAGCAATCCTTAATGTGGGAATAAGCCGATAAAAAAAATAAAGGTCACCGCGATCGCAACAAGAATAATAGGAATATCAACCTCAGGTTGCCAGATAGAGATTCTGTACAGAAAAATTGCCTTTAACGGGTACAACATCCAACCTAGAAACGATAGACCCAGGAGAACGCCTTGTTGACCTGCTACCTGGTTACCAAATAGCATAGCGGATGTCTGTATAGCGATCTGGAGTACCAGAAACACAGTAATGAGGGAACTTTTGCCCAGAGCAAGGAGGACATTATCGTAGGTCAGCGCTAAGATGCCAACGAGGGTGTCGATTGAAAGGAGTTGTAACATCCACCCTGCTGCTTTGTATCGGTCGTCATAAAGTAATTCAATTAGTTTATCCCCAAACATAATCAGAAATAGAGAGGCACACCAGGCAGTACCAATTAAGCCCAGGCGGGTTTTGCGCAGAACTGAACGTAGCTCTTCCGGTCTTTCGCGAAAGATTTCTGAGTAGGAGGGGAATAGCACCTTATCACCCAGTTTCATAATTAGCTGGTTTACAAGACGAGCCAGGGTAATGGCAATGGTATAGATTCCAAGGAAATGGACGTCCATCAATCGCCCAAGCAGGAGGCGATCGCCCTGCCCCGCCAGAAATGTTAAGGCTGTACTGACAAATATCCAGCGCCCAAATTGTTGTAATGACCTAAAAGCTTCTGGATTCCAGCAGAAGCGATTGGGTACCCCTTCTAGGAACAAGTGGCTTAGGATCGTCTCAACAAGAACAGTCACAATGCCCCCACCTACGAGAGCCCAAACGGAGGGGAAGATCCAGGCCCACAAAATCGTGACCATTAATCCTAAAGCATAAGTTCCCAGTTCTAGGATTGTTAGCCTGCCAAGTGCAAGCTTGCGGTTGGCAGTTGCAAGTTTGGTTGACTTGAATCCGGCGATTAGCGCGGTTGTTCCAGAAACTGGTAATAACTGCACCAGCATGGGCTCTTTGTAGAAGTTGGCTGCTGGCAGAGCGATAAGGCAAGAAAAAATCCAGAGTAAAAATCCTCGACTGACCTGGATCGTCCAGGCTGTATTGAGAAATTCAGGATCATCCCCCCGCTTGTTCTGGATAATACTGGGAACAATGCCGATGTCTGAAAACATTTCCAGTCCCATCAGGAAGACCTGGACGAGGGACATGAGGCCAAAAGCTTCGGGAAACAGGAGTCGCGTCAGGATCAGGTTACCACCTAATCGAAGGGCGTAGTGGGTCCATTCCCCTGCAAAAACCCACATCAGTCCGGTTAAAGCTCTTTTCCGTAGGGATGGCAATGGTCCTTCTCCGTTGAATTGGGATTCACAGGCTTAGATGATGACTGAGAGGCTTTAATCAAGGCTGAACAGCTTGCTGTTGCCTATGGTGGCGCCACTAGTGTTGCAAACACTAAATTCTGCAACATGGGAGTTTGGGGGCTCCGCTCCCAAGCAGGGGTGGAACCCCTGCCCCCCAGCAAAGCGAAAGTTTTGCTGTACTAGTGGTTTGTCAGTATTATCAGTATTAATTTTGTGTCCTGGATTGAGTCAGAGTGGTTATTTTGTGAGTTTTTAACTCACAAAATAAGTCTTGACAGACTACTAGATTGAGAGTGCCTATCTCTGACTAATATTCTCCACTGATAAGGCCATCTTTCAAGAACGTTTTCTAAAGCATAGGTGCAACTATTCCAAAGTATTCAGAATCGTTTGCCGCTTGGCATGAATGCTCTTCATATGCTTTTTGACGGTGTTGTAGCTGATGTATAGCTTGGAGGAAATGTCTTTGTAGCTGTAGTTTGCTCGATAGCAGAGCCAGACTTCAATTTCACGGGGGGTTAATCCATAGCGGCGAGCTTCGGCGATCGCGGCATTTTGAATCGACTGAAATCGATCTTCAAGGGTCACCAGGACGCAGGGGGGGTGTCCCTGTTCCAGGTTTAGCCATTGGGCCCGAATCCGGTAGGATGTTGCTTGTCCGGCATTGATCTCATCCTCGACTGTGAGTATCTGGTGAGGATAGCGATTGAGGCTTTCAATCAGGCGCTTGCAGGCGTTCCAGATTTCTTTGGGAACTCGCTCGGACTGGGAGATGCCTTTGCTCAATTGATGGCAGATCCGACGGGCACAGTCGTTAGCATGGATCCACTCACCCTGATCGGTCAGAATCAGAATGCCGTCAATAAAGCCTTCAAGAATAGCTTGCAGTAAGGAAGGTTGGTTACTGTAGGAAATTGAGGTGTCCATTGCGGTTCATTGGAGGTAGATGAGCAATGAGGAAGTACCCTAGGATAAATATGGATCCTTTAGAGATTTATGCCTTTCCGGAGAGGTGGGGATACAGTTTTATAAAGTCCTGCTTGGTCGGACAGAATTTTGCTGGTAATCAATCCTTGAAATAAGCAGTCTTTGAAGAGGTTTAGTTTAAGCCTGTGGTCATTACTTTGACGCAACGGTTGGCGATGTCCCCGGAGGTTCCGGTCAATTTAACGTTGTCATTGACGGCTGAGGAACGAACGCGATCGCGCCATCGCTTTGAAACGACGGATAGACAGCCGGTCTATCTTCAGTTACCTAGAGGAACCGTGTTGCGAGATGGGGATTTGCTCCAGTCCGAAGCGAATGGGGTAGTGGTCAGAGTCGTTGCGAAACCGGAACCTGTACTTACGGTGACTGCCGATAGCTTCCTGGAACTATTAAAAACGGCCTACCATTTGGGCAACCGCCATGTACCTCTGGAGATTACTCCATCCTACCTGCGGTTGTCTCCAGATCCCGTTTTACGGGACATGCTGGAACATCGAGGGATGCATATTGTGGAGGAAATTCAGCCGTTTCAGCCAGAGGTTGGGGCGTATGTATGGACATGGGCATTAGTGCAGGCTGTTAGAAATCCCGGCTAGTTGTGAGTGCACGGATGGGTGGAGGCGTTGCTGAAAAGCAATATGAATCGAAACGAAGTTTCGAGCATACAGCACCTATTTCATACCCAAATTCAGCAAAGCCCGGATGGGTGGATGGATAGATGGATAGATGGGCAGATGGGACACTCATCGATGATGCTGGCGTGGAGCTACTGCCATAAGTTGCTACAGAGAAGGGGGAGTGGTGGTTGAACGGAGTTTGTTGCGATTGTTGCAGCTGGCCAGCCCAGCACTGCCGGTAGGAGCTTATAGCTACTCTGAGGGGCTGGAGTTTTTGGTGCATAGTGGCAGGATTCTTGACCAGGGAAGTTTGCAGCACTGGTTGGTGCAGGAATTGTGCTATGGAGCGGTTCGGCTGGAAGCGGTAGTGATGGTGCGGAGTTACCAAGCAAGGGCAGGGGAAGACTGGGAGGCGGTTTGTGCCTGGAACAGGTGGCTGTCCGCAGTGCGGGAGACGGAAGAGTTACGCTTGCAAAGCTGGCAGATGGGGCGATCGCTACTCCGGTTATTGGTGGATTTGCAACCAGAGACGGCTGGAAGGCTACCTGTCGGGTTACGGGAGGAGGGGTGTAATTTTGCGATCGCCTTTGGTGTGGTGGCAGCAGACTGGCAAATTGATCTGCAAGGGGCCGTGCTGGGTTACTTGCATAGTTGGTCAACGAATTTGATAAACGCTGGAATCAAGCTGATTCCGTTAGGACAAACGGCTGGACAACAACTTCTGCTGGCCCTCAATCCGGTTCTGGAGCAGATGGCTCAAGAAGTTCTAAATATTCAGGACGAGGATTTGAGTACCTGTGGCTGGGGACTGGCACTGGCCAGTATGGCCCATGAAACTCAATACAGCCGTCTGTTCCGAAGTTAGAGATATAGCGGTACCAGATTGCTTAAGACACTGGGTTTAAGAGGGTGTGCCCCAGCCAGGGGTTCCACCCCTGCACCCCGTCCTAACCACAATGACTACCGCTATAAGGAGTCATTGATGTGTTGAATATGGCTGACATGGCTTTAATAATGACCACTAACTTCATTAAGATCTAGAATCTAAAATCCAAAATCGAGAATTTTTATGAGTACGCTTCGAGTTGGGGTTGCGGGTCCGGTTGGGTCGGGAAAGACAGCCCTGGTGGATGCACTATGTAAGGCGATGCGCGATCGCTATCATCTCGCCGTCGTTACCAATGACATCTACACTCAGGAGGACGCTCAGTTTCTGGTGCGGAGTCAAGCGTTGGAGCGCGATCGCATCGTCGGGGTTGAGACGGGCGGTTGCCCCCATACGGCCATTCGGGAAGATGCATCGATGAACTTGGCGGCGATCGAGGAACTGGAACAGCGGTTTGCCAATCTAGATCTGGTTTTTGTGGAAAGCGGTGGGGATAACCTGGCAGCAACCTTCAGCCCGGAACTGGTTGATCTGACGATTTATGTCATTGACGTAGCGGGTGGAGACAAA
Source organism: Leptothermofonsia sp. ETS-13 (assembly GCF_049200465.1). NCBI lineage: Bacteria > Bacillati > Cyanobacteriota > Cyanophyceae > Leptolyngbyales > Leptolyngbyaceae > Leptothermofonsia > Leptothermofonsia sp. ETS-13. Next base: position 5,107,851 of record NZ_CP120836.1, on the reverse strand, counting down.
ATTCCCCGCAAAGGTGGACCGGGGATCACGAAATCAGACTTGCTCGTAATCAACAAAATTGATTTGGCTCCCTATGTGGGAGCGGATTTGAGCGTGATGGAGCGGGATGCTAAAAAAATGCGAGGGGAAAAACCCTTCGTGTTTACAAATCTAAAAATAAATCAGGGTTTGACAGAGGTGATTGCCTTCATTGAGTCTCAAGCCAATTTCGCAGTCGAACCTCAAAACTAACCCGTTCAGGATCACCCGTTTGGAAATCCCTCTAAATCAGAGCCAGCGAAGGTTGCTCGCTCAAAAATTCTGGGATTAGCAGTTAGCAAGTGCAAAGAAAGAAGAGATTGTATATTGCAATACAATTCGGCGTAGAAGCCTGGACATAATATCTCAGAGTTATCACCGAGTCCCTATGTACTTCTCGGCTTAGTTTTAGTTGGGAGCTTCTAACTCCATGACAAAGCAATTTGGTCGGCGCGAATTCATTATCCTTGGTTCCACAGCCGCAGGCAGTGTTCTCTTAAAGGCTTGTGCTAGTTCTACGCCTACAGCAACCAGCCCATCTCCCGAAGCGTCGCCGGCAGCCACTGCTGCCTCTGGCGATGTGATTAAAGTGGGCATTCTTCATTCGCTCAGTGGCACGATGGCAATCAGTGAGAAGAGTGTGGTCGATGCTGAGCAGTTAGCCATTGAAGAAATTAACAACGCCGGTGGGGTGTTGGGTAAGAAGATTGAAGCGATCGTCGAAGATGGGGCTTCTGACTGGCCCACTTTTAATGAAAAGGCGAAGAAACTCATTGACCAGGATAAAGTGGCCACAGTCTTTGGCTGCTGGACTTCGGCGAGCCGTAAGGCTGTGCTTCCGACTTTCGAGTCAAAGAACCACATGCTGTGGTATCCCGTTCAATACGAAGGTCAGGAGTGTTCCAAAAACATTTTCTATACGGGGGCTGCTCCGAACCAGCAGATTGAGCCTTCTGTGGAATGGCTTTTGGAAAAACAAGGGGAAGGAGTTCTTCCTGGTAGGTTCTGACTATGTTTTTCCCCGAACGGCAAACACCATTATCAAAGCGCAGCTGGAAGCCCTGGGAGGCAAGACGGTTGGCGAAGACTATATTCCTCTCGGCGGCACAGAAGTGACCCCAATCATTTCTAAAATTAAGGCGGCCTTACCGAATGGTGGCGTAATTTACAACACGCTAAATGGTGACAGCAATGTGGCCTTCTTCAAGCAGTTGCAGGGTGCCGGGATGGGGCCTGACAAGTATCCTTCCATGTCGGTGAGTATTGCCGAGGAAGAAGTGAAGGCGATCGGCGTGGAATACCTGAAAGGCCACTACGCCGCCTGGAACTACTTTCAAACCGTAGACACGCCTGAGAGTAAGAAGTTTGTTGAAGCATTTAAGAAGAAGTATGGCGACGATCGCGTCGTTAACGATCCGATGGAAGCTGCTTACATCATGGTTTATCTGTGGAAGCAGGCTGTCGAGAAAGCTGCCACGGCGGATGATTTAGAGAAGGTGCGGACGGCGGCTATTGGTCAGACCTTTAACGCCCCAGAAGGAAAGGTGACAATGGAACCCAACCACCATATTTCTAAGTTCGTCCGGATCGGGGAAGTGCGGGATGATGGTTTGTTTGAAATTGTCTACTCCACTGACGAAGCGGTGAAGCCAATTCCCTGGAACCAGTTTGTGGCAGACACCAAAGGCTATGCCTGCGATTGGTCTGACCCTGCTAAGGGTGGAAAGTTCAAGATGACCTGAAGCCTTTCGCTTTTCTCCTTATTCTGCATTTTGGATTACAGACTTAGTTCGGATCCAAAATGCAGAATTGGCAAGTACATCGGTATCGCTTCTATGGGGGGAATACCCGTTGTCAGCACTGTTGGAATCGTTATTTGGCGGACTTAGTATTGGCTCTGTGTTGTTGCTTGCAGCGCTGGGTCTGGCAATTATCTTTGGATTAATGGGCGTCATCAACATGGCTCATGGCGAGTTGATGATGTTGGGAGCCTACACGACTTTTGTCGTGCAGAATGCGCTCAAGAAAACTGCTCTGGCCGAGGTTTACATCTTTTTTGCGCTGATCGCTGCTTTTCTGGTCACGGCATTAATTGGTCTGCTGCTGGAACGGGGGGTGATTCGATACCTCTATGGCAGACCCCTTGAAACGTTGTTGGCAACCTGGGGCGTTAGCTTGATTTTGCAGCAGTTTGTACGCACACTAAGCTGGCAGTTTGTGATTGGGCTGACACTTTTTTGCTTGTTGTTTTTTGGGGTATTTGGGGTGGTGTCTCGTCGCCCGGATTTTGAACGCATGCGAGGCTGGGTGATTGGTTTGATGCTGCCACTTTCGGCGGCGATCGCAGTCGTGGTCTCTTCTCTTATCGGGCAAACTTTTAAGCTGGCAGTAACCAAGCCCTGGTTTGGCACTCAGGGGGTGGATGTTACTGCTCCCAGGTGGCTCAGGGGTGGATTGCAAATTGCAGGAGGCTACCAGCTTCCCTACACCCGATTGTTCATCATTGCGCTGACAGTGACCTGTGTGTTTGGAGTGTATTGGTTTCTCAACAAAACACCCTGGGGGCTGCGCATTCGGGCGGTGACCCAAAATCGCAACATGAGTTCTTGTTTGGGAATTCCGACTAAGACAGTGGATGCGCTGACATTTGCGATCGGGTCTGGGCTGGCGGGTATGGCCGGTGTGGCGGTCAGTCTACTGGGTTCGGTGAGCCCCAACACGGGTCAGGCTTACATTGTGGATACCTTCATGGTGGTCGTTGTGGGAGGGGTGGGAAAGTTGGTCGGCAGCATTGTGGCAGCCGGTGCCATTGGAACCGTCAGCTATATCATTGGCTCGAATGCGCTCGGTCCGCTGGTATCGTTTAGCCCAGTCTTGCAAAGCTTTTTCGAGTTCTTTGCCAGTGCCAGTATGGCGAAGGTCATGGTTTTCGCGCTAATTATTGTGTTCCTTCAGTTCCGTCCTGCTGGGTTGTTTCCGCAGAAGGGACGGACGGTGGACGCATAGGAGGAGTTTGCCATGACGATTGAAACAGTCGAATCCCTGCCGGAGGTTGCACCCAGTACCACTGTACGTAGGCGGCGGCGATCGCTGTTGTTTGAGGCGGCGATCGTTCTGGCTGTGGCATTGCTGCTGCTATTTGTGATTCCTCCCATTCTGGTTGGCCTGGGGCAGGGTGTGCGAGTCAACCAGTTGGGCCGGTTTTTGGCGCTGGCGATCGCGGCCCTCGGTATTGATCTGATCTGGGGCTTTACAGGGCTACTCAGTTTGGGGCACGGCATCTTCTTTGCTTTAGGGGGGTACGCCCTGGCGATGTACCTTCAGCTGCAGCTTCCGCCTGGGCAGATTCCAGAGTTCTTTACTCTGTATGGAGTTGAGAAACTACCCTGGTTCTGGCAACCCTTCTACTCATTCCCATTTACACTGGTCGCAGTTTTTCTGATCCCGATGCTGGTTGCGGCGGCACTTGGCTACCTGGTTTTTCGCAACCGGATTCGGGGCGTTTATTTCTCGATTCTGACCCAGGCGGCGCTGATTGTATTTTTCAACTTTTTCAATGGTCAACAAAAGCTGATTAACGGGACTAATGGCTTAAAGACTGACACCGCAACCCTCTTTGGCATGCAGGTGGGCAGCAGCCCCATCATTCAGGGAGCATTTTATGCCCTCAGTGTATTGCTTCTGGTCGGTGGCTATGTCCTCTGTCGCTGGCTGACCAGTGGCCGCTTTGGACGAATGCTGGTTGCCATTCGAGATGATGAGCCGAGGGTTCGTTTTTCAGGTTACAACCCAACCTGGTACAAGGTTTTTGTCTTTGCCATATCAGGAGCTTTAGCAGGGGTGGCTGGAGCCTTATACACTGTGCAATCCGGTATTATCACACCCAAAGCAATGGATGTGGCGTTTTCGATTGAAATGGTTATTTGGGTTGCTCTGGGTGGACGGGCAACGTTGATTGGCGCCATTATTGGGGCATTGATTGTGAATTTTGCCAGAACGCTTCTCAGTGAGCAGTTTCCTGCATTCTGGTTGTTTTTCCAGGGAGCGCTGTTCCTGGTAGTGGTGACGGTGTTGCCCGATGGAATTTTAGGTTGGTTACGACGGGAGGGCATTAGTTGGGTGCGATCGCTCCTGGGTCGCTCCAAAGAAATTGAGACCTATCCAAGCCTTGAAGAAGATCCAGAAGTGCAATATGAGCGGGAAAATCTTGGAGATTGACAATTTAACAGTTAGCTTTGATGGGTTCAAAGCGATCAATCAACTCAACTTCAGTATGGATGAGGGAGAGTTACGAGTGGTCATTGGTCCAAACGGGGCTGGAAAGACAACCTTTATGGATGTGATCACTGGCAAGACGAAACCCACTGAAGGTCAAGTTTTTTTTAAGGGTAAGAACCTGCGCCCCTACGCTGAACACGAAATTGCCCAGATGGGAATTGGGCGCAAATTTCAAACACCACGAGTTTACCTGAAGTTGACTCCCCGCGAGAACTTGGAGCTATCCTGCGCCCGTCCCAAGAGCGTGTTTAGCTCGTTGTTTGGGCGTACTTCAATGGCGGAACGTCGCACGGTAGTTGGGATACTTGAAACGATTGGCTTGATCACCAAAGCAGACATTCCAGCCGAACTGCTTTCCCATGGCGAAAAGCAGCGTCTGGAAATTGGGATGCTGGTGGCTCAATCCCCGGACCTGCTACTGGTCGATGAACCTGTTGCTGGTCTGACCGATGAAGAAACAGAAAAAGTGGGAGACCTGCTGCTCGCTCTGGCTGAGAGCCACTCGATTATGGTGATTGAGCATGATATGGAATTTGTGCGTCAAATCGCCCGCACGGTCACAGTGTTGCATCAGGGTTCCGTCCTGTGCGAGGGCAATATGGACGAAGTGCAGACCGATCCGCGAGTGATTGAAGTTTACCTGGGTAAGCAACAAGAAGAAACCCCTAAAGCGGCTTGAAAAACTTTGAGTTCTAAGTTGTCTGGAGAAATTCAAGGAGTGTTTGAAATGGATCGATAGCGGCAGTTCAGCAACAAGGTTAGAGAGCCGCATGCATTAAATTAACTCGGCACTCAAAACTTAATACTCAAGGCAGGCAGAGACACTGCCCCGGTCAAAACTCAAAACTTGAACTTAAAACTGACAAACCACCCCATGAACCAAACCAATGGCGCAGTTGCACTTGAATCGGTAAACACGGCCTCTCAGCCAATGTTAGAAATTAATAATTTGAATGTGTACTACGGTGAAAGCCACATTTTGCGCAATGTAGACATGGGGGTGGCGTTGGGGAAAATGGTGTGTTTGATTGGGCGCAATGGGGTAGGCAAAACCACTTTGTTGAAGACCGTCATGGGCCTGTTGATACCCCGCAGTGGAACGATTAAACTAGCAGGGCAAACAATTACCAGCAAAACACCCGATCAACGGGCTCGTCTCGGAATTGGTTACGTTCCCCAGGGGCGCGAAATTATCCCCCGGTTGACGGTGAAAGAGAATTTGATTTTAGGGTTAGAAGCCAGACCGGGTGGGGTTGCCAGAACCCAGGAAATTCCAGAAGAGATTTTTGAATTGTTTCCGGTGCTAAAGACGATGCTGTCTCGCATGGGAGGAGATTTAAGTGGTGGGCAACAGCAGCAGTTAGCGATCGCCCGCGCCATGATGGGCCGTCCCCGGTTACTGGTGTTAGATGAACCCACTGAAGGAATTCAGCCTTCCATTATTTTGGAAATCGAAGCGGCTGTTCAGCGGATTGTTCGAGAAACTGAAATTTCGGTGCTACTGGTCGAACAACACCTGCACTTTGTGCGTAAAGCTGATTGGTACTATGCGATGCAAAAAGGTGGAATTGTGGCGCAGGGACCCACCAGTGAATTGAGCAATGAAGTTATTCAGCGATTTCTGGCTGTTTAATGATTTAGCATCCACGGTCGCCCGCAGGATTGATTTTGAAACGTTTGCGGTTTGGGTTCGCGATCGCGTTTGACCACTTCAGGTTCTAAACCCTGTTTGCGTAATGACAGACTACTTGACAGACTAATCGCAGGAGCCGTGATTACCCGTTTACCCAGCATTTGGCAAGTTGGGCAGAAAGCTGGATCACTGGATTGGGCGAGCGATCGCCATTCCTCAAAGACCCCACACAGTTCACACTTAAATTCGTACAGTGGCATGGTCAACCTCTTGCTAGGCAGGCAAAATATCCATATCAAAAATTTCAGTGGGAATAGCCAGAGTGCAACAGGCATTGGGGATATCCACAATGCCGCTGACCCTGCCTTCAATTGGAGCACAACTGAGCAACAGATAGGCCTGCTCACCTGTGAAACCAAACTTTTTTAGATATGAGATCGCATTCAAACAGGCCCGCCGATAGGCAATATGAACATCCATGTAATACTGCTTGCCAGTAAATTCATCCACCGAGATCCCTTCAAACACCAGGTATTCGGAATAGCGGGGTTCCACCGGCCCCGGCTTAAAAATGGGATTAATCAGACCATATTTCTCAACCCCACCCTTGATAAGATCAACGTGCAAATCGATATAACCCGACATTTCGATCGCACCACAAAAGGAAATTTCACCATCCCCCTGGGAAAAGTGAATGTCGCCCATCGAGAGCTTTGCCCCTTCTACATACACGGGAAAATAAATGCGCGTTCCTTTCGACAGGTTTTTGATGTCACAGTTGCCCCCATGTTCGCGGGGAGGAACAGTGCGGGCGGCCTCGGCTGCCACTCTTTCATATTCAGACTTTGGCAACGTACCCAAAATAGCGTTGGTAGGATTGGGTAATGCGGCCAAAACGGGCTTATCGCCAGAAAGCCCCGCTCCATAAGTTCGCAAATCGGGTGCAGTAGCCACCAGCTCTGATTCACGCTTATTCCAGGTTGCCAGCAGCTCATGGGAAGGTGCGCAGCCAATTAAACCGGGGTGAATGATACCGGCAAACCGCACCTTGGGAATATGTCTGGACGTAGTATAGATTCCTTGAAAATCCCAAACTGCTTTTGCCGCTTTAGGAAAATGATCGGTCAAAAAACCGCCCCCATTCTCTTTGGCAAAAATTCCTGTAAAACCCCACTCCTCGCCTTGAAGGGCACCAATGTCAAGCAGATCAACGACCAAAATGTCACTAGGTTCCGCGCCATTGACCCAAATTGGTCCACTTAAAACGTGAACAACAGTGAGATCGACATCCCGCACATCATCCGGATTATCATCATTTTTGATCTGTCCATCGGTCCAGTCTTTGCACTCAATGCGAAAGATATCTCCCGGATTGACAGAAACAACGGCTGGAATGTCAGGATGCCAGCGGTTATGTCCTGGCAGTTCCTGCTGATCCATTGACTTTGTTAGATCAACTTTGAAGAGTGTTTTAGGCATGGAATTACCACCACGAATGAGTCTACAACTGTTTTTGAGTCGCTTATGAACAGTTGTTCAGAGATTTGATGACGTTCTGACTTTAATGGTTGAATTTTGTATGATCTGTAAGATCAATCACATTATTCCAATTTTGTAAGTGAGTATCTGTCTACCCATCCATCCATTTATACTGTGTCCATCCCAGGGAACTGTGTTCATCCCAGGGGTTAGCAACGCCCAAGTAGATTTTAGAGAGTGTGCAAGTAACTAATTCCCCTCCAGATTTGAACCCGTCCTGTGGTTGGCACGGCACTTTACAACTTGTCTTTGCTCGGCAGAGAGAAGCAACTCAGCTTATGCATGAGTATGGGAAAGCTCCTCTTAAAGTGCAGCGCCCGTTTTATCCAGAAGGTTCAGAGGTTTGCCACAGTGCCATTTTGCATACAGCGGGAGGCATTGTGGGGGGCGATCGCCTCTCTCTCAATCTCCAACTCCAGCCAGATGCCCATGCTTTAGTCACTACAGTTGCCGCTGCAAAAGTCTATCGCAGCAATGGACTGGAGGCGAAGCAAACAATCCAGGTCGAGATTGCCCCAGGAGCCTGCCTGGAATGGTTGCCCCTGGAGACGATTGTGTTTAATCAGGCAACCTACCGTCAGGAGATGCGAATTGAGCTGGCTCCGGGCGCAAGCTGGCTGGGCTGGGAAATGACCCGGTTCGGTCGTAGCGCACGGGGAGAGCAGTTTGTAGCAGGGAATTGGCGATCTCACACGGAGGTCTGGCAGCAGGGTCGTCCATTATGGTGTGATCGTCAATGGGTTCCAGGTAGTAAGGAACTTTTTGACAGCCCACATGGTTTAGCAGGATGGCCAGTCGTTGGCAGTTTTGCTTTTGTGGGGCGACCCGTTGAACCTGACTTGGTTGAGAAAGCCCGTGCTCTTTGGGATAGTTACTCTGGGAAAATGACTGGAGAAACGGGGGCAACCCGTCTCATGTCCGGTTTTCTCTGTCGCTACCGGGGCCGTTCGACAATGGAGGCCCGTCAGTGGTTTATTGCCATCTGGCACCTGGTACGAACCCATGACCTGCATCGACCTGCCTGTATTCCCCGTGTCTGGCAATTGGAGCAGAGGTGTTAAGATGAATCGCACCCTCCCGATTGAACTTCCCTTGGATCAAATCGAGGCGGTCTGTCGCCGCAATCCGATTCGTCCACTCTCCCTGTTCGGCTCCATTTTACGCGATGACTTTCAGCCCGAAAACGATATGGATAGGCTTGTTGAGTTTACGCCAGGAGCGAAAGTCGGTTACTTTGACCTGGCAGTAATGGAAATTGAGCTAACTGAAGAGCTAACTGAAATTGTCGGTTGCCAAGTGGATTGACGAACGCCTGCCGAACTCAGCCAGTATTTTCGGCAAAAGGTCGTTGATACGGCTCAAGTTATCGATGTACCTGGATGATTCAACTCGTCTTAAACACCTGCAAGATGCGGCACAGAAAGCGATCCAATTTGTTCAGAAAACTCGAAGTGATCTGGAATCCAATGAAATGCTGGCGTTAAGTTTGGTTAAGTGTATTGAAATTTTGGGCGAAGCGGCATCCAGCGTTAATTGCCGGAGCTTGAGAAAATGATTGCTGATGAGGAGAAGAACTGAATATGCAATTGACACCGCAGGAAAAAGATAAATTGTTGATCTTTACGGCTGCCCTGCTGGCAGAACGCCGCAAGGAACGGGGCGTGAAATTGAATTATCCTGAAGCGATCGCTTACATTACCGCGGCCATTCTAGAAGGGGCAAGAGACGGTCGCAGTGTGGCTGATTTAATGAGCTATGGCACTACACTGTTGACTCGAAGCGACGTGATGGAAGGGATTCCAGAAATGATTCATGAAGTGCAAGTGGAAGCAACCTTTCCAGATGGAACGAAGTTAGTAACGGTGCACAATCCAATTCGTTAAAGGGGTACAGCAAATGATTCCTGGAGAGATGCTGATTCAAGAAGGTGAAATTGAACTGAATACCGGACGCGAAACGGTGAAACTATCTGTAGCAAATACGGGCGATCGCCCAATTCAAGTTGGTTCCCATTTTCACTTCTACGAAGTCAATGCCGCCCTCCAGTTTGACCGAGAAAAAGCCAGGGGAATGCGTCTGGATATTCCAGCAGGAACAGCGGTGCGCTTTGAACCGGGAGATGAGAAGGAAGTGACCCTCGTTTCTCTGGCTGGAAGCCGCGAGGTTTATGGGCTCAATAACAAAGTCAATGGTTCTCTCTAAAGTTATCCCTTTCAATTTTGGCGCATTTCTTCCAGCATCCTGGACTGGCGATCAGTGGTTGCCGCCAAAGCAGCGGCAACTGCTGCTAATTGCTCAATATTTTTTGCCTGCCGTTCAGTCGTCACTTTCAAATCTTCAAAAGCGATTTTCAAATCTCCAAAACCTTCTTTCATCGCAGCCCGTAGTTCAGCATTGCCTCTGGCGAGTTCTTCACGCAGTTCGGCATTGCCTCTGGCGATCTGCTCTCGCAATTCTGCATTGCCTTCTTTCAGAGCAATGCGCAATTCGATAATGCCCTCTGTCATTCTGCCAACCTGGTCAATCAAGATTTCAATCTTGCTGTCCATTAAGTCCACTTTTCGTTCAATACTCATACAACGAGAGGAAGGGGGGAGATGAGGTGGATCTTGAGGCTTGCCAATTATATGCCAGGTTGATACGGGTGCATTCAGGTGATTTTTGGAGTAAAGCAGAGACTTCAACGTGGGAGATATAGTTATGTATAAAGGAAAATATCAATTCAGGTGATTTTTGGAGTAAAGCAGAGACTTCAACTCCTCTGTTTCCAAACTCCCCTGACCCAATTCGCGCTTAAATAGGTAAGGTTCCTTAACCATTCATCGTTACGTGACTGAATTGAAAAAGCCTTCCCGCTCCCTGGTGGGAATTGCCGGAATTGTAGCCGTTGCGACATTGATCAGTAAGCTGTTTGGGCTGGTGCGGCAGCAGGCGATCGCGGCGGCCTTTGGCCTGGGTCCCGCCTTTGGAGCTTATAACTTTGCCTATGTCATTCCGGGCTTTTTGCTGATTTTGCTGGGTGGAATTAACGGCCCCTTTCATAGCGCGATCGTTAGTGTCCTGGCAAAGAAGAAACGGGAAGAAGTGGCTCCCATTGTGGAAACCATCACCACCCTGGTGGTCTGCATTCTGCTGCTAGTTACGGTGGGTCTTATCATCTTTGCAAAACCCTTAATGCATCTGGTTGCCCCTGGGCTGTTCATCACCGCTCAGCAGGGAGGCAATCTTGATCCCGCTGCTGTTCAGATCGCCCAACAAACGAGGGATATTGCCATTCAGCAGTTTAAAATCATGGCTCCCATGGCGGTGTTGGCCGGACTAATTGGGATCGGGTTTGGCACCCTGAATGCCGCCGATCAATACTGGTTGCCGTCGATCAGTCCTCTCTTTTCTAGTGTGACTGTGCTGCTTGGGATAGGAGGGCTGGCAATCTACCTGGGAGACAAGATTACGCTGCCCCAGTATGCGGCGATCGGGGGAGCCGTACTCGCCTGGACAACCCTGGCAGGAGCTGTATTACAGTGGCTGGTTCAGCTACCTGTTCAGTGGAAAGCTGGGCTGGGAAGCCTGCGCCCGCGCTTTAACTTTCGCCAGCCAGAGGTGCAGGAAGTCATCAAAATTATGGGACCTGCCACCTTCTCATCCGGCATGATGCAGATCAATGTCTGGACAGACTTGTTTTTTGCATCCTTCATTCCCAATGCAGCGGCTGCCGTTTCTGCGATGGGGTACGCTGGGCTACTGGTTCAGACACCTCTCGGCATTCTGTCCAATGTGATCCTGGTGCCGTTGATGCCCATTTTTGCCCGATTGGCAGCCCCTGAAAGCTGGGATGAACTCAAGCTCCGAATCCGTCAAGGTTTGATGATGACAGCCATCACAATGCTGCCCCTCAGTGCTTTTATGATTGCGCTGGCGCTCCCTATCTCGCGAGTAGTATATGAGCGTTATGCCTTTACACTGGAGGATTCCTATCTGACGGCCTCGGTGCTGGTTGCTTACGCCATTGGCATGTTTGTTTACCTGGGTCGGGATGTCCTGGTCCGTGTGTTCTATGGGCTTGGAGATGCGGATACACCATTTCGCATCAGTGTGGTGAATATTTTCTTGAATGCTCTGCTGGATTTCCTGTTGGTAAAGCCATTGGGAGCTCCCGGCCTGGTGTTAGCGACGGTTGGGGTTAACCTGATTTCAATGGTGGTTATGCTGTGGGCTTTAAACCAACGGTTGAATGGGTTGCCGCTAAGAGAATGGAGTGTGCCAGCACTGGGTTTGGCTGTTGGGAGCGCGATCGCCGGATTTGCCTGTTGGGGAACTCTGTGGGTAACTCAACAAACATTAGGCACAGAAGGTTTGCTGATACAACTCACGCAGTTACTCATTTCTGGCTTGATCGGCTTTATCGTTTTCGCCCTATTTGCAGCTCAACTGCAAATACCAGAAGTTGATTTACTGGTCAATCGGTTGCGTCAACGTTTCTTTAAGCAAGGCTAGTAGATCGAAACGAAAGCTTTGAAGGGGGAGTGGGGGCAACGCCCCTACTCCCCTATGTTGCAAAATTTAGTGTTTGCAAGACTAGTCAAATTCAATCTCATCTGAACGGAAGATAAATACAGCCTGCATTCCAGCTTCATCCGTATAAGTAGTGGCAGTCTCAGGGTCATAGAGATAGACCAGAATTTCAATAGGGGTTGAGGAAGTTGTCTGCTTAGGCTCTTCTCCCTCACCCCAAATCAGCGCAGCAACAATTCCAAAGGTATACTCCTTTGAATCTTTTGATCGCGCTCTAAATGGTTTTCTGAGGCGCACAATGTCGCCTATCTCCATCAGACAAGCTCCTGGTTTCCTGAAACGCTATACCTGATAGGGAAGGCATAGAGGGCGTACCTCCCTGAGATCGCCTTCCGCTGAAATGCCGGCGCTTCTTAACCAGATCTTAACCTAGAGCGGACTCGATCCTTTCAAAAGTGTAAAATCAAGAGTGTAAAAACCTCTCACAGGTTACGCTGAAATTGCTCCAAAATATCCATCAAGTTAACCTGACACTGCATTGGCAGCAGATCGGCCAAAGGGACTTCCCGCTTTCCGCCCCCCAGTTTCACTGGAATGCTTTGCAAAACCTTGAGGACCTCATCTTCATTTAGGGACTTGGAGTTGAGCATGGGATAAAGCCGCTCTGCCAGAACTGTATGCAAATGGGCATTTGAAAGGTAAAGATGCCACTTGGCGACGTCAATATAAACGTTTTCCCCAATTTCAGCGGCAAGAGACTCAATTGCTTCGCTAGTACTGATGTTTGCCATTGAAGGTATCCTCAAATTAAAATTTCAGCAAAGTTGCCCAGTTATCGTTTAGTTTTGGTTGTTTTTTTGTCAGATTTTGGTTGAAACCCCGTTCCTGAAACTGTATTAGCGGTCGAGACCGAATCTTCGTATTTCGCGATCGCAAAGATGAAAATAGCGTGGGCAACCAGAACGGCTCCCCAGCCTGCTGTGATCCATGGTGTCCAGGGTAACCCCCCAGGAGCACCCAATTCAGACGTTTCACCTAAAATGCGGAAAAACCACAGTCCAGAGTTGATAACCGCAAAGATTGCCACATGGACAGCAAAATTCATCCGGTCATCCAATCGACGGTAGGCAGAATCTTGGCGATCGGGTTTACGGGGCCAGCGAGGAGGCATAGGCAAATGATGGGATAGGTCGTCTACTTCAAGTCATCTACTTCTACGTTATCGGATTGCCTGGACGATGGACATCAAAAAATAGCCAGAAAGAATAGCATTGTAGAGTCCAAAGAATTGTTTAAATTGCGCCAGAATACTGGCTCTTTCAGCCAGAAACTAAGGTTAAAATTCAAACAGCGTTCACCCTTCCCACACACTGGACTACATTCGTGACTATCGCACGATTCCTCCGCAGAAGCACTCTCAAGAGTCGCTCAACTTACCTTGCCGTTATTGTGCTTCCTAATGAAGCGGCTACGTTTCAAGCCTACCGTTTGCTTCACTACCATGGTATTTCGCCAGAACATCTGGCGATCGTGGGTGAAGGATATAGCAGCCCTGAACGGGTTGGGCTAATGCAACCGGCCCAGATTGCGGTTCGTAAAGCCTGCAACTATGCCCTGGTTTCAACATTAGTAGGCACTACAGTGTGTCTGACAATTTCATTAATTGGCAGAATTGAATCAAACCTGATGCTCATCGTACCCCTGACAGGTCTATTAAGTGGGTTATGTGGGGCAGTCTTGGGGGCTTTACTGGGGTTCCTTGGCGAAGGCAGTACTGCCAGTATTTACCGCCATCACCTCAACCAGGGGCGTTACCTTCTAATGATGGAAGGTCCTGAACAACTTGTCCGCTGGGGCCAAGAAGTCTTGAGCCACTACTCTGCACCCAGCCCTCGCTAGTACAGCAAAACTTTCGTTTTGCTGAAGATGCAGGGGTGGAACTCCTGCTTGGTTACTTTGCCCCCAAACCCCAAGGATAATTTCGGGAGTGGAGGGGGTAAACCCCCTGCCTGGGGGCGCAGCTCCCACTCTCCCCTTTACAATTCTTTTACAATTAATAATGGCTACCTAACTTATAGCGATCCTATTTGGATGATGAGAAAGAGTTCTACAGAAACTCCTTTTCACAAAGCCTCTCCATCTCACAACTGATTTGGGACTGCTATATTTGGGGCTGCTATGTATAGCAGATATAGAGTTTAGGGGGTAGTTGTTAGTGAGGGGCGAGGGGAGTTGTTAGTTTGGCGTTGCTACTAAAAAGCAGTATGAATCGAAACGAAGTTTCGCGAGCATACAGCACCTATTTCATACCCAAATTCAGCAACGCCCTCAGTTTTAAGGTTTCATGAGGCAATAGGCTACAGGCTACAGGTGTTTCTCCTGGCTTCTGTCTCCTTCACCTCTAGCCCCTGCTCCCTCGCCAGAATCGATTCCGTTGGCAGAAGGAGAGACATGTCGCTTCAGCTCAATTCAACCCTTGAGCAAATGGTCAGGCACTTGCGGCGGGCCAATCAAATTGCCATTCGCGCCCGCAAGCTTGGGCACCATCCGTTTGGTGCCATTCTTGTTGCCCCAATCACGAAACAGTGTTAGTCGAGCAAGCAAACATTAATACTGTTAACCATGCTGAGTCCGTTCTAGCACGTGTAGCGTATATAAATTTCAGCCCAGAATATCTGTGGGAGTGTACCATCTACACAATGGTAGAACCCTGCGTGATGTGTGCGGGAACTCAATATTGGGCAAATAAATATTGGGCAAATATTGGTCGCCTGGTTTACGGCATTTCTGAGTTGCGTTTATTGGAACTCACTGGCAGTGATGAGCAAAATCCAACGATGAATGTTCCCCTGTCGTTTTGTGTTTGAAAATGGTCAAAAAGCTATCAAGGTCTGGGGTCCCTTTCCTACCTTGGAGGAAGAAATTGTGGCTGTTCATCGAGATTTTTGGCGATCGCACAAGTAGCAATCGTAAACTGCGTGCAGGAGCATTTATGGAATTGGGAAGCCAGGGGGCAGGAGTCAGAAGAAGAAAGGATTCTGGTTTCTGGGTTCTATTTTCAAATCAGCTTATAAGGTAAATAATGGAAGGGCAATTCACATTGCCCCCGGATGCCCTACTTTCTAGATGCCCTATTTCAAAGTATCTTCTAACGTCTCTTTCAAAACGGTGCGTGCCGCCAGGTGGTTACGAGTTGAAATCAGAATTTCAGCTTCCCGCTCTAGTCGAGCAGCAGTATCTTGCATTTCTAAAAGGGCCTGCTGTTCTTCTGCCACTCCGTAAAGATTACTGGCAATCCAATAGGAAAGCTCGATTGGCAAATCTGGCATGGTTTCGGGAAGGACGATTTCCTGCTCAGTTAGCTTTGAGGAAAGCCGAACCACATCTTGTAATAGTTGAGCAACGTTTTGGGTGAGGGGCCTTAAATCCTTTTTAGGTGGGTAGTCCTCTATCCACTCCACCAATCCAATCCGGTATGGCTTCTCCCGGACATATTCCAGCACTCGAAACCGTTGCTGACCAACCGTCAGAATTTTCATTCGGTCATCCGGTAGCCTTTGAAATTGAATGATCTCAGCGCAACAGCCAACGTTAGCTGGTTTTCCCTGATTTTGATCCCACATCAAAACTCCAAACCGGCGATCGCTCTCCAGAATTGTGTTCATCATAATCCGGTAGCGAAACTCAAAGATATGGAGCGGAAGGGGTCTACCTGGAAATAGAACCAGTTCAGGTAAGGGAAAAAGGGGAAGTTCTCGAACAGCGATTGAAGACGAAGGTGTCATTATGGATTAGAGAAAAGACAGTGCTTCTTTCTCTACTGTATCCCATCTAACCTGGGGATCAGCGACGGCAAGACAATTCTTGATGGCAGAAATAATAAGTAGGTAGCCATCATTAATTGTTAAGGCGGGAGTGGGGGCTGGGCCCCAGACAAAGGGTTTTACCTCCTCCACCCCCGAAATTATCCTTAATTTAATTGCGCCTAGCTACTTAGAAAACAAGACAGTGAATCCTGACTTCTGACCTTAAGAAAAAAGCTTCACCGCAATATCAACTCCAGCAGGCAAATCTAGCTTCATCAGGGCATCAATCGTCTTAGATGAGGTCTGGTAAATGTCAATAATGCGATGATGAGTACGGGTTTCAAAGTGTTCACGTGAATCTTTATCAACGTGGGGCGATCGCAACACACAATAGATCCGACGTCGGGTCGGTAAAGGAATGGGACCAATTGCAGTGGCATTCGTGCGATTTGCCGTGTCCACGATCTTTTCACAGGAAGCATCCAGAAGACGCCGATCAAAAGACTTCAGACGGATGCGAATTTTGTTCTGCTGAATAGTTGCCATTTCTGTGGAATGTTGAGTGGAATCTAAATTGTCAAGGTTCTGTTCACTGGATAGCTGTCACCAACCAGCTTTTAACTATCAGTCTTTGCAGTATATCTCGATTAGAGACGTGAGAGAGAAAAGCTATCAGCAGTCAGCTAGCTGACCACTGATAGCTAGTAAGCTAATTACCAAGTTTTATTTGAGAATCTTGGAAACAACACCAGCACCAACGGTACGGCCACCTTCACGAATAGCAAAACGCATACCCTGCTCAATGGCGATTGGGTTAATGAGTTCCACTGTCATCTTGATGCGGTCACCGGGCATCACCATTTCAGCTTCGCCGCCTTCATCAGTAGTGAAGTTGCTGATAGTTCCGGTTACGTCCGTGGTCCGCACATAGAACTGAGGACGATAGCCAGGGAAGAATGGAGTGTGGCGTCCCCCTTCTTCCTTCTTCAGGATATAAACTTCAGACTCAAATTGGGTATGGGGAGTGATGGAGCCAGGCTTGGCCAATACCATCCCACGCTCAATATCAGTCTTCTGAATACCCCGAAGCAGTACGCCAGCATTGTCACCAGCTATCCCTTCTTCCAGGCTCTTCTTGAACATTTCGATCCCCGTTACGGTCGTCTCACGGGTCGGCTTAATTCCAACGATCTCAATCTTGTCATTCAGCTTAACCTTACCCCGTTCAATCCGTCCCGTAGCAACAGTTCCTCGACCTGTGATGGAGAAGACATCCTCAACTGCCATCAGGAAGGGCTTATCCACATCCCGCTCTGGGGTTGGAATGTAATCATCCACCGCATCCATTAACTCGTAGATTTTGTCAACCCACTCGTTTTCACCCCGCTGGGTTTTGGGATTAGCAGTCATTGCCTCCAGTGCCTGCAGTGCAGAACCCGCAACGATAGGAATGTCATCACCAGGGAAGTCATAGGAACTCAGAAGTTCGCGAACTTCCAGCTCAACCAGTTCTAGCAGTTCCTCATCATCAACCATATCCTTCTTGTTCAAGAAGACCACCAGCCTGGGAACGCCGACCTGACGAGCCAGCAGAATATGCTCACGGGTTTGAGGCATCGGACCATCAGCCGCAGATACCACCAGGATTGCACCATCCATCTGCGCTGCACCGGTGATCATGTTCTTCACGTAGTCAGCATGTCCAGGACAGTCCACGTGAGCATAGTGACGATTGGCCGTCTCGTATTCAACGTGAGCGGTGTTGATGGTAATACCCCGCGCTTTTTTCTTCAGGGGCTGCATCAATCTCATCGTACTTCTTAGCGGCTGCCTGACCCAGAGCCGCTAGGGTCATGGTAATCGCAGCCGTCAGTGTCGTCTTACCATGATCTACGTGACCAATGGTACCGATATTAACGTGGGGTTTTGTCCTTTCAAACTTTGCACGTGCCATGAGTTATGTGTTCCTCTTCCTGTTTAAGCGTTCCCTTTGTTTTTAGCGATGATCGCTTCAGCTTCGTTGCGGGGTACCTCATCGTAGTTACTGAATTCCATCGTGAAGATCCCCGCGACCCTGCGTTTTTGTTCGAATATCAGTAGCATATCCAAACATATTCGCCAATGGAACCTTTGCAGTTACCTTGGCAATTCCACCCTCGTTGTCCTGTCCTTCAATTTGACCACGACGGGAATTGAGGTCACCGATCACGTTTCCAACAAAATCGTCGGGAACTTCAACCTCAACTTTCATCATAGGTTCTAGAAGAACAGGTGAAGCCTTCATGACAGCATCCTTGATTGCCATTGAACCAGCAATCTTGAACGCCATTTCAGAAGAATCGACCTCGTGGTATGAACCATCAACCAGGGTTGCTTTAAGGTCAATGACCGGGTAGCCAGCCAAAACGCCGGATTCACAGGCTTCTCGCATACCTTGCTCAGCAGGGCCAATATATTCTTTAGGAACAACCCCACCAACAATCTTAGAGACAAATTCGAAGCCGCTACCGGGTTCTCCAGGTTCTACCTCAATAACAACATGACCGTATTGACCTTTACCGCCACTTTGACGGACAAATTTGCCTTCAGCTCGAACTGGCTTGCGGATCGTTTCACGGTAAGCCACCTGAGGAGCCCCAACGTTTGCCTCAACCTTAAACTCTCGCTTCATCCGGTCCACGAGAATATCCAGGTGAAGCTCACCCATACCCGCAATTACTGTCTGGTTCGTCTCTGGATCGACATGGACTCTAAAAGTAGGATCCTCTTCCGCAAGGGACTGAAGCGCTTTGGAAAGCTTCTCCATGTCCTGCTTCGTCTTCGGTTCGACGGCAACAGAGATGACGGGTTCTGGAATGAAAAGAGACTCCAGAATTACAGGAGAACCTTCTTCACAGATGGTATCTCCAGTAAAGGTATCCTTCAGTCCCAAAACTGCGCCTAAATCACCTGCTCGCAGTTCGTCTACTTCGATACGTTCGTCTGCCTTTAACACGATCAGGCGAGAAATTCGCTCCTTTTTGTTCTTTGTTGAATTCAGGACATAGCTGCCCTTCTTCAAAATGCCAGAATAAACCCGAATGAAGGTGAGGCGACCGTAGGGGTCTGCCATGATTTTGAAGGCCAGGGCAGACATCGGCTGATTGTCATCGGCGCTACGTTCAACTGTTGAACCATCGGGTAGAGTTCCCTGAATCGCCGGGATATCGATGGGAGCGGGAAGGTAGTCAATCACAGCATCCAGCAGTAGTTGAATCCCCTTATTCTTGAAGGCCGAACCGCACAACATCGGAACAATCGTGCCGGCAATGGTTCCCTTACGTAAAGCAGTTCTGATCTCCTCTTCGGTAAGTTCTTCCCCTTCCAGATATTTTTCAGTGAGGGCATCGTCAGTTTCTGCAACTGACTCAATCAGTTTGAGGCGATACTCTTCAGCCAGAGCCATAACATCATCTGGGATTTCCATTTCCTGAATGTCAGTGCCCAGATCATTGGTATAGATGTAGGCACGCATCCTGACGAGATCGACGATGCCCTTTAGATTGTCTTCAGCACCAATGGGAATTTGAATGGGGACTGCGTTAGCGCGAAGGCGATCGCGAATCTGGTTATAGACCTTATAGAAATTCGCCCCCGTCCGATCCATCTTGTTCACGAACACAAGCCGGGGAACGTTGTAGCGATCAGCCTGCCGCCAAACCGTTTCGGATTGGGGTTGAACTCCCCCAACCGAGCAGAACACGGCAATCACCCCGTCCAGGACGCGCATGGAGCGTTCAACTTCGATCGTGAAGTCTACGTGCCCCGGTGTATCAATAATGTTGATCCGGTGCTCTGGCGCTCCTGGCATGGGCTGGTTCGGATTCTCAGGATCGCGATGAGTCCACTGAGTGCTAATTGCAGCAGCCGTAATCGTGATACCACGCTCCCGCTCCTGTTCCATCCAGTCGGTGACGGCGGTTCCTTCATGAACCTCTCCCATTTTGTGGACAACACCGGAGTAAAACAGGATCCGTTCGGTCGTTGTTGTTTTACCCGCATCAATGTGGGCGGCGATCCCAATATTTCGGACTCGTTCAAGCGGGATAGTACGTGGCACAGCTACCTCCTTAAGTCTCTGCCGCAAAGAAATTAAATTGACTGCTCTGTTAAGATTTTATACTTTTTGTGGGTTTGTTGGTGTTCTACTGCGCTTCCGGTGCAGGACTAGTAGCGGTAGTGGGCAAATGCCTTATTTGCCTCAGCCATGCGATGGGTTTCTTCCCGCTTACGAATTGCACTACCGGTCTCGTTGGCGGCGTCCATCAATTCGTTGGCTAGTTTGCTCGCCATACTCTTGCCAGAACGCTGACGAGAGAACTGGATCAACCAGCGCAATGCCAGGGCTGTCCCCCGATCAGAGCGGACTTCCATCGGAACCTGATACGTGGCACCTCCGACCCGACGTGCCTTGACCTCTACTAAGGGAGTGGCATTCTTAACTGCGCGCTCAAAAACTTCGATCGGGTCAGCTCCTGTCCGCTGGGCGATCGTATCAAAAGCGTCATAGACAATGTGAGCGGCAAGTGATTTCTTGCCGTTTTTCATAATTCGCCGAATCATCATGCTGACAAGGCGGGAATTGTGAACAGAATCGGGGGGAACAGGACGCTTTTGAACGGTAGTACGGCGAGACATATTAGACCTTTACAGTAAGAAGACAGACAGTAGTAAGACGGCTAGAAAGCCGACCGGAGAAGCCTGGGTTCTCAAAAACACTGGGGGAGATTTAAAGCGAACTCGTCAAACCAAGCTTATAGAGCAAGCAGCAAAACAGGCATACGCCCACAAAAGCCCCTTAGACAGGATAGCAAAACTAAGGACCAATCTGTTAAGCAAGCGCGGTAATTTCTAAGCTTTCGGGCGTTTAGCACCATACTTAGAACGCCCCTGCTTGCGGTCCTTCACTCCAGCGGTATCAAGCGTTCCACGAATAATGTGATAGCGAACACCGGGTAAATCCTTTACCCGACCACCCCGAATCATAACAACGGAGTGCTCCTGTAGATTGTGACCAATACCCGGAATATAAGCCGTAACCTCATAGCCTGATGTCAAACGAACCCTGGCAACCTTGCGCAGAGCTGAGTTTGGCTTCTTAGGAGTTGTGGTGTAAACCCGCGTACAGACGCCACGTCGCTGAGGGCAACTCTTAAGGGCTGGGGATTTGGTTTTCTTCTGGGTTTTTTCGCGTTCGCTGCGGATGAGTTGCTGAATCGTGGGCATGTTACAGAGTAGGTGCGGTTATGTTTACACTAATTTTTCCAAATCTTAATAGTATCGATGTTTATTCACTTCTGTCAAGTATTTGGAGAAAGTTGCAGCAATTCTCATTATAGGAATTCAACTGCTATAGAGTTCACAAATCGTTTGTGAACAAGGGGGCGAAGCAGGGATCAGTTGCCATCAGCATCATCCAGTCGGCAACGTCCCTGTGCTTTGCACTCAAGCCGCTTTTGACGTTCAAAGACGAGGGTTGCCAGGTCAGGCCTGCCGGTGAGTGGGAGTCGCCAGTCTGCCCAGATTTCGTATAGTTTGTCAGCCAGGAAACCAATGACGGGCAATTTTGTCACAGCGTAGATCCAGCCCATTCCAAGGACTTCGTAGACTTGACGAAACACTTCTACGTTTCTGATGACTGTGCCATTGGGAAGTAGGGCGTGGATGCGCCCCATTGCGGTTTCAAAATCAACTCCGCCATTAGTTTCGGGTGTATAGTCATCCTCTGCAATGTCAACGAATGCAACCAGGCCTCGCCCAGCATCCCGTCTTTTCAGAAAGTTGACTTCCCGCACGCACAGAGGACACTGGCCGTCATAGAGCAATTTAATTTTCCAGGAAGGGGCGGTTGATGGAGAAGGGACTCCTCCAGATAGCTGCTCTGACGCGGGTGCTGGTTCGGATGATAGTTGATTCATTGCTGCGCATTGTAAGGGACTCGTGGTCTGTCAAGACTGTTTTGATGGGTTGAAAACCCTCAAAACACCTAAGAGTTAGGTTTTGTAGATTTGAGTTATCTCTCAAATCTATCCTGACAGACTACTAGGGGTTGGGGGTTAGGGGCTGAGATGGGATTTATAGCGGTAGTCATTATGGTTAGGACGGGGTGCAGGGGTGGAACCCCTGGCTGGAGGCGAAGCCCCCACTCCCTCTCTAATTCCAATGTCCTAACGCACCCGTGTAGAGCTATACACATTTGAAAATAGCTGCAAATTTCTGTAGAGGGGGCGATGCCCACCCTACATAGAGGTTTCGGATGGGCACCTGGCTATTTTATGCGGTTTGCCGTTGAAGAAATGGGTAGTCAATCTATCCCTTCGCATCACCGCCATAAAAGGTCGAGCGATCATAGGGATTAAGGGGAGCATTGTGGGCAAATCGTTCTACCAGGTCGGGGTTGGAGATGTGGAGTCTGCCAAAGGCAATCAGATCTGCATCGCTATTTGCGATCGCCCGTTCCCCTGACTCCCGATCGTGCCCTCCAGCAGAAATGAGGGTGCTGTGGTAAACCGAACGGAAATAGCCGGAAGTGAGTTCTGCCTGTTCTTCAGTGGCTTCCGTACAAAGCACGGTACTGCGGTGCTTTATAGTCTGTCTAGCATCCTCTGGCTTCATGCCACAGATTTGGATGGGGAAATGCGTTGTTCCAACAGGGTGTACAACTTTTCAGCGATCGCCCTTTGGGGCACAATCCCAACCACCCGATCCACCACCTGACCAGCCTGGAAGATCAGAATTGTGGGAATTGCTTGAATTCCATAAAGTGAGGCAATTTCGGGGTTCTCATCGACATTTACCTTGCCAACTTTAACCCGTTCTGCAAAGTCGTCTGCCAGAGCTTCGACTGTAGGACCCACAACCCGACAGGGTCCACACCAGGGAGCCCAAAAGTCTACCAGGACGAGACCTGCATGGGTCAGTACTTCGTCCTTAAAGTTCGTGTTCGTCAGTTTTAAGGTGTTGATATTCATGGCAACTCCTGATGGCTCGTCAATCGCTTGAGAATAGTGCGCCATATGCAACCAGCAGCACTGTCACCCATTTGGAGCCAGATGATATTAGCGGCTAAGTACATTAATGGTTAAACAACCATTTAACTATAATGATAGTAAGGACTCTTGAGTTTAGTCAAGTAATTATTTACCTATTTCAGTAAAGGATGGCATGAGATAGTAGTATTCAGTAATTGCGATCGCCTATGACAGACAAACTCTCCCCTTTCTCTCCTTCTGCCACTGTTCCCAACGACACTGAACAGCGGGCGAAGATCTTTGCGGCTCTTTCCGACCCTACCCGTCTGCGAATTGTTGAATTACTTTCTAAGCAAACTGAACTAAGTGGTTCGGAAATTGCGGGACAGCTTGGAATCAGCCTTGCTTTATTCTGCCACCACTCCAAAACCCTGGCAGAAGCAGGGCTATTGTGTGTTCGCAAGGAAGGACAGACGAAGTACAACTCCCTCAACCGCAACTTACTCAACCATTGCTTTGCCAGCTTTATGGAAGGGGGACGTGAATGGATGGGTAGATAAGTTTTGAGTTTTCCCCTCACTTCTCCTAAAGAGTCGTCAGTCCAGGGCGATTGAGAAATTTTTCTGGTAGTTCTTGTCCTCTGCCTTCTGCCGTATTTTGGAATAGACTGGTAAATGCTCCTGCGCCCCAGCCTTGTTGGGGAAACATTCGGTAGCAGGGACGCGTGGTCAGGTGGGATTGGAAAGCGGCCAGGTGGGGAACTTCTACCGCCTGAAATTGAGGAAACCGCTCTAAAAACCATTCAACAACTTGCTCATTTTCTTCTGGAGAATAGGTGCAGGTCATGTATACCAGAAAACCTTGTGGTACAACCAGTTGGGCGGAGTTTGCTAGAATGCGTTTTTGACGATTGGCATTGGTGTTAATGGTGACTGGATGAAAACAACCGGGGGCTTTTCCACCTTTTGCAATCAGGGATTGGCCACTACAGGGAGCATCGACCAGAACAACTTGGGCTGTTTGGGGAATCTCTTCGGCAAGAATTTTGGAGTCGAGGCGGAGGGCGATCGCAGGACTGACCTGGCACCGTTTCAAATTAGCAATTAATGGCGCAGTTCGCTTCCCAATTACCTCATTACTGATTAACAACTTCGGGCGCAACGCAACCCAGGCAAAGATGCTCTTTCCACCAGGGGCAGCGCACATATCAAATACAAGCCCTATCGATTCAGAAATACCGAGCAGTGGAGATGCAGCAAACACCGATGAAAAATCCAGGCAGTAATAGGCACCCTCCTCATGCAAAGGACTCTGTCCTGGCTTTTGCCCAAGCGCTAGTCGGTCAACAAAGTGGGGTTGCCAGGATAGGGGTGGCTCGATTTCAAAGGGGGGGGGGTCTGGTTTTTCGCGACACCAGAGGATACAGGGACTGAAGGATCCAGGTTGTAACAGGCTATCAAGAAATTGTTCGCGTTCCTCTGGTTTCTCAAATAATCGCTGGCTCAGTTTCAATAACAGCTTGGAAGGCTTTTCCATCAAAAGGGATACGAAGTGCATGGTGGTAGCATGTCCAGTCTAATCTAGTGTTGCAAGTCATAAATTTTGCAACATGGGGCAGAACCCCCTTCAAAACTTTTGTTTTGATCTATTAGTCCGTTCTCGGATGAGCAAAGGATCTTGCTTCCAGAAAATCAGGAGTTCAGGTAGTCTATATTCCCCGACAACTCTGAGGCATCCTTTACACTGAAAATAGCAACGCTACTCTTCAGCTATGAAAAAGCTTGCCAAAGTTCATCGTCTATCTCCTGTCTTGCCAAGCTTTTGGGGCATTGAACAATTGCCCGGATTGGATACGCAAGATCAGGCAAAGCTGCTGGAGTGCGGAATTGAAACGACTCAGGATTTGTTGCAAAAAACCAGTACTCCTGCCAGAAAAGAGGCCCTTGCAGCAGAACTCCAGCTCCACCTTCAGCACATACAGAAATGGGCTGCACTCGCTGATTTGGCAAGAATTCCAGCCGTTGGTTGTCAGTATTGTGGCTTATTGCTCCACTCTGGAATTTGTTCACCTGAGCAACTGGCCCAAACACCGCTTCAGACTTTGCATAGACTGATTTTGCGCTTCTATGTGGCAAACCTGCAACGGCAAGATTTGTGTCCGCCCAAAGAACAGCTTGCCCAGTGGATTCAGCAAGCACAGAATTTATAGGGTTTAGAGAATGATCTCGCTTGATAGGACAGGGTTGGGGGTAAAAATCAATGATAGTAACCACGGCTAAATGGAATTTGGACGATTACCACCGTATGGTTGAGGCGGGAATTTTGGACGATCGCCGGGTTGAGCTCTTAAAGGGAGACATTGTTGAAATGGCACCCGAAGGGGAACCTCACGCCTATTCAAGTGACGAAGCGGGTGAGTATTTGTCAAGGCTACTGGGCGATCGCGCCAAAATTCGCCAGGCCAAGCCAGTGACCTTACCAAACAACTCCGAACCAGAACCGGATATTGCGATCGTTCAACGGTTGGGGCGGGAATATCGATCGCACCATCCCTACCCTGAAAACATCTTCTGGTTGATTGAGTACGCTCAATCCAACTTGGATAAGGATCTTGAGGTTAAAGCCAGAATCTATGCAGAAGCAGGAATTCCTGAATATTGGGTCGTTAATTTGAAAGCACTGCAACTGTTTGTCTTTCGAGATCCTCAAAATGGTGAATATGCATCAAAAACTATTCTGACTGAAGGCACCATTCAACCGTTGGCATTTCCAGATATTCTCATCTCTGTTGCTGCAATCCTGAATAGTTAGCGCGATCACTTTCTGGATAATGCTTTCTTTAATGCTGTGTTGTATAACTTTTCATTCGCTTCCGCTGATTGAAACAAATCTACTATTGGAGAGGGATAATCTACTCCAATTTCGACACTGAAGCGTTTTTGTTCTACCGGCAATAGTTTCCAGGGCTCGTGAACTTTCCCAGCAGGCACACCGGCTAACTCTGGCAACCAATGTTTCACGTATTTGCCATCCGGGTCGTAATCCTTCGATTGCTTCAGAATATTGAAAAATCGAAACCCACGAGCATCGTTGCCAACCCCAGCGGTATAGTTCCAGTTGCCGTAATTGCTGCACACGTCATAGTCAATCAACAGCGACTCAAACCATTCTGCCCCCATGCGCCAATCAATACCCAGATTTTTGGTCAAAAAGCTGGCAACGTTTTGTCTGCCCCGGTTAGACATAAACCCCGTTGCGGCCAGTTCTCGCATGTTAGCATCTACTAGAGGAAATCCAGTTTTTCCTGTACGCCAGAGGTCAAACTGTTCCCAATCTTGCTTCCAGGGAATTTCAATCCCTTGCAATCCCTCAGGAAAGAAGATTTTGTTACCATGCTTGGCCGCAATAAAGCGAAAATAATCTCGCCACAGCAACTCAAACATCAACCAGTAGGTGGAGTCATTTTTGATCCGCAAGTTTTCGTACTGCTGCACCTGCTCATAAATGTAGCGGGGAGAAATACAACCCAACGCCAACCAGGGTGAGAATTTTGAAGAATAATCGGCACCCACCATGCCATTCCGAGTTTCTTTATAGACCCGCAAGCCATCCTGTTTCCAGAAATAATGGTCAAGCCGTTTCAGGGCCTCAGTTTCACCACCTTTGAAGGGTAGAACAGAACGGGGATCGAACCTGGGTAATTTCAATCCAAAGTCTGATAGTTGGGGCAATTCCCCAGGTTCAATGATGCCCGGCAGGGGCGGTAATTGGGAGGGAGCCAGCAGCGCGGGTTTGACCGTAGATTCCTTTTCGACTTGCTTACGAAAATGGGTGAAGAGTTCGGGGAGTTGCTGAATTTCAAAGGGTAAATTATCAGGATGGTAGAGGGTATGTCCCCAAAAAGAATGGAGAGTAACACCGAGAGGTTGGAGCGCTGCTTCGAGGGCAGTTTCAACCGCAACCTCTTCGGAAGTGACTTCTGAGGAACAGTAAATGAATGTTATTTCAAACTGCTTAACAAGTTCAGGAATGATGGCTTCTGGTTTGCCGTGACGAATGATCAGCTCATTACCCAGGGAGCGGAGCGATCGCCGCAAATCCGCTACACTTTCCAGCAAAAACTGTGCCCGAAATGCCCCTGTCTTAGGAAATCCAAAGAAAGTTTGTCCAAACTGGCGTGGATCAAAACAATAGAGTGGAATGATTGCTGAGGAAATTTTTATAGCCTGGTGCAACGGCTCGTGATCGTGCAACCGCAGATCATTACGGAACCAGATCAGGGTGCGTGGTTCAGTCATAAGTCAAATGGATTCAAATGGATAGCTATAGCCATCAGGCTTAGGACGGGGTGCAGGGGTGGAACCCCTGGCTGGGGACGAGGCCCACTACACCCCCTTAAAACCAATGTCCTGAGCAACCTAGCGACAGCTATAAACACTGGGGAGGGGGAAGGGGGCAACCCTTTCTTAATAAAGCGTAATATGGTTTTCAGAATTAAGCCGCAATTTCGGAAAACTGAAGTACGATCGCCTTTAGATTGGCAATCTGCACGTCTGGGCTGGAGTGGTGGGAAAGTTCTGCTACTCCAGTTTGCGTTAGATTGATGCCTCCGGGGGAATATGCACAAAACACGACCACGACAGACTTTAATGGCCTTCCAGTCTTTTCTAATGACTCCCCTGGATGGGCTGCTAAGCAATTCGGAAACCAATGCAGAAACGCAAGTGTTGAAATTGTTTCGTCAGGTGACGGCGAGTGTTCCGGCTTATCAGCTTTTTCTCAAGAAACATGGAATCGATCCAGCCTCGATTGAAACATTTGCTGATTTTCAACAAATTCCGCTGACAACGAAACAAAGCTATTTACAGCATTATCCACTGGCGCAACTATGCCGCCACGGACAGTTGGAAACCTGCGATATGGTTGCTGTTTCATCCGGTTCCACAGGGCAACCGACGTTCTGGTTGCGATCGCTGATCGATGAATTTCAAATTGCGACCCGGTTTGAGCAAGTGTTTCACGACAGCTTCTGGGCAGACCAGCGGCGGACGCTGGCAGTTGTATGTTTTGCCCTGGGCACCTGGGTTGGTGGGATGTTTACAGCCAGTTGCTGTCGCCACCTGGCCAGTAAGGGCTATCCGATTACGGTCATCACTCCGGGTAACAACAAGGTTGAGATTTTGCGTGTGGTAAGAGAGCTAGCCCCTTTGTTTGATCAGACGGTGCTATTGGGCTACCCACCGTTCCTTAAGGATGTGATTGATACTGGCATCGCTGAAGGCATTCCCTGGCAGAACTACGGCATAAAGCTGGTCATGGCAGGAGAGGTGTTTAGTGAAGAATGGCGATCGCTCATTGGCTCTCGCATAGGCTCCACCTATCCCTGTCACGACTTTGCATCCCTTTATGGCACCGCAGACGCAGGTGTATTGGGGAATGAAACGCCGCTCAGTATTTGCATTCGTCGCTGGTTAGCAGAAAATCCAGGGGTTGCTCGCGAGTTGTTTGGCGAATCTCGTCTACCAACACTGGTGCAGTACGATCCGGGGTTACGCTTTTTTGAAGTGCAGGAGGGTACCCTGCTGTTTTCCGGCAATAATGGCATTCCCCTGGTGCGCTACCACATCTCAGACCAGGGCGGAATTATTCCGTTTAATAGGATGTTGAAATTCCTGGCCGATCGGGGGTTTGACCCTGTTAAAGCGTTATCCGGGACATTCCCGCAAGTGGAAGGACGGGGAATACGCCCTTTGCCCTTTGTGTATGTGTTTGGGCGATCGCATTTCACCGTTTCCTACTTTGGCGCAAATATTTATCCCGAAAATGTCACAGTGGGATTGGAACAAACGCCAGTTTGTGAATGGGTGACTGGCAAATTCGTGATGCAGGTCGAAGAGGACCCGGATCGTAACGAATTTCTGTCGATTGTTGTGGAGCTGGCACCGGGGATTGAAGGGAATGATGCCAAACGGGGAGCGATCGCCCATTCCATCACCCATCACCTAAAGCGGCTCAACAGCGAGTTTGCCAACTATGTCCCGAAATTCTTTCAAACTCCCCACATCATCCTCAAACCAACTGGCGATCCAGAATATTTTCCTGTCGGAGTGAAGCATCGCTACACAAAACGTCCCTAATTCGTTCTAATTCTCTCTTCCCTCCAATTTCTGCCGAATGACTTCAATCAGGCGATCGCATTCGGATTCCAGGGTGAAGTAGTGAACACAGGCGCGAATGCAATTGGGGTTAAGGATCGTGCGTACCAGAAGATTCTCCTTTTCCAGAGACTGCACCAGTTGAGGATGGGACTGACCTCGCACCTGAAACGATACAAGCCCCGCTTCTGGAGGCTGGGTTCGCAGGCAGGAGACACCGGGGAGTGCAACTAGTTGCTGCCAGAGGTAGTGGCTGAGGGATTGGGTGCGCTGATAGCGGTCCTGGGGGGTGCCTGCCTGGTGGTGAAGGGCGATCGCTTCCCTCAGGCCGGTGAATAGCGGAAATGCAGAGGTTGCCACCTCGTACCGCTGCCCATCTGGTTTCCATCCGGTTGGATGACCGGTGGCGTCGGTGGTAACGCCACGCCATCCGGCAAAGGTAGGGTGGAGGTCATCCCTCGCTTCCGGTCGGACATAGAGCCCTCCCACCCCCTCCGGACCACACCACCACTTGTGCCCGGTAAAGGCGTAAAAATCTGCCTGTAACTCATCCAGCTTGAGAGGTAATACGCCGACGGATTGGGCTGCATCCACCAGAACCCTGACAGGGTAATGTCCTGAGTGGGTATGACAGGCTGCCACAACCTCTGCCAGTGGCAGCACCTGCCCAGTATTCCAGAGGATGTGACTAAGGGCAACCAGGCGGGTATTGGGTTGCAGGTGGCTGGCAATCATCTCAACAGGGTTGCCTCCATTCAGGGTTTTGCTCAGGGGACAGGTAGATACTGCAATTCCAAACCGACGCTGAATTTCCTGCACCGTTGCAATTATGCTGTGATGTTCGCAGTCGGTCAGTAGCAGATGGTCGCCCGCTCGCCAATCCATTCCCCACAGGACGATGTTGCAACCAACCGAGACATTTTCGGTGAGGGTGATGGTTTGCGGAGCGGTGCCCAGTTCGGTCGCGATCGCTCCCCCTCAATTTTTCCATTTCGTCCACAACCCAGGCATAGGCTTTGCCCGAAAACGGTCCCAACTCCTGGATGCGCTGGTAGGCGTACTGGATGGCTGCGATCGCCCCCTGGGACATCGGTCCCTGCCCCCCGTAGTTGAAATATCCCTTGTTCTGCAAAGCTGGAAACTGCTGACGATAATCTTCAAGCACCGCCTGAGAAGGAAAAATGCTGATCATAAGTAGGTAGCCCCAATTAATTGTAAAGGGGGGAGTGGGGGCTGCGCCCCCAGGCAGGGGGTTTCACCCCCTCCACCCCCGAAATTGTCCTTAATTTAATTGCGCCCAGCTACTTAACAGGTTGATTTTTAGCAATTCGTGATTAGCAGTTCCCCCTTACCTGCTAGCATTAAGCTATTGACTGAATTTACAGACGGATGCATCGATTAATGGTGTGTTCTAGAACACTTTAGATTCGCATCTGCTGGTTCATACTTACTGGTTCATCCTTAATAGGGTTTTGTGAATATAGGTCAGGGCTAATTGAATCTCTAAATTAACAATCCTTACTGCAAGTAGCCATTCGCTAGTCGCTTACGCCAACAGACGCATGCTCATTGATGCCGAACTGCTACTGAACTATCAACGCTGTAGCCGACGGGCGTTTCTAGATAAGCACGGCAATTTAGCGCAACGCGACCCACCAAACGATTATTTGCTCAAGATTCTACAAGACAGCCATGCCAATCGGCAGACGATCATGGCGAATCAGGTCTTCCGTCAGCCCAGCTATTCCCATCGAGACTGGCGAGCCGGAGCCTCCGAGACCCTGAAACTAATGCAGCATGGGGTAGATCGGATCTATCAGGGGGTGTTGCTATTTGAAGGAGAAGACGGCGTTACCCTCGTTAGCAATCCTGATTTACTGATCAAACAGCCCGGTCAATCCATCTTTGGCGATTGGCTCTACCTTCCAACGGATATCAAGTTAGGCAAGCGTCCCAAGCTGGAATATCAAATTATTGCGGCTTACCATACTTACGTACTGGCTCAGGTGCAGGGAGCCTGGGTGGAGACGGCATGGCTGCTTCTGCGAGAGCGGGGACATTACGCCGTTGACATGTGGGAAATGCTGCCCAAAATGCAGGAAATTCTAGACGAGTGCGTCTTGACTCTGTCGCAATCCCAGGAACCGGAGGTCTTTATCGCTCGCAACCGATGCAGTCTCTGCCACTGGTTTAATCATTGTTATTCGTTGGCAAAGTCTGACCATCACCTTTCTCTACTTCCCGGTGTCACCCCTGCCCGCTACGCTCAGTTGCAGGCGCTGAACCTGACAACCGTGCGGGACCTGGCAGAAATTCACCCTGCTCAATTGGAACCTCTACCCGGATTTGGCAGAGAAGCCGCCTACCGGCTGGTGCGCCAGGCTCGCTCCACGCTGCAAAATCGGGCCCTGCTGACTGAAGAAAATGTAGACTGGACATCATCAGCTAATACCCGCTCAGCACTGCCTGCCCGCCCACCCCAACGTTTTTTGCCGGATATCGAATTGCCAACGGCTTCGATTGAACTTTATTTCGACATTGAAGCGGAACCTGCTTTGAATCTGGTCTATCTACATGGAGTATTGGTAGTAGATCGCCAGGCTAAAACAGAAACCTTTCACCCCTTTATTGCCGAATCCCCTGAAGAAGAAGCCATCGTTTGGCAACAGTTTCTAGACTTGGTCTGGTCTCACCCAACGGCTCCCATTTATCACTTCTGTCCCTTTGAGGTACAAACGGTTGAGCGCCTGGCAAAACTTTACGGTACGCCTTCCCATCAAATCCAACCTCTGCTGACCCGCTTCGTCGATTTGCACGAGCGGGTCACGCGTTTGGTGACACTTCCGGTTGAAAGTTATGCGCTTAAGCCGATCGCCCGCTGGTTGGGTTTTGAGTGGCGTGACTCAACTGCAAACGGGGCCCAGTCAATTTACTGGTACTCCCAGTGGCAGGTTACGGGCGATCGCACCTATCTCGATGCCATCCTTGCTTATAACGAAGACGATTGCCGCGCAACTTATCGTGTCAAGGACTGGCTGGTGAATTTTTTGCAGAATGTCTACCAGGCAGAGTTGGCTTAGAGCCTTCCAAAAACTATAGCTGTCGCCGGGTTGCTCAGGACATTGCTTTTAAGGGGGTGCGGGGGGTTCGCCCCAGCCAGGGGTTCCACTCCTGTACCCCGTCCTAAGCCTGGTGGCTATAGCTATAGCAACACCTACCTTCCGGCAGCAGGTTTGCCCCCGGTGACTTTCAGGCGTCGAGTGATGAGGGTCATCCCGTCATGCCGAACGAGGACGGCAGAAATCCAGCGGCTTTCTCCATTGAGGGGAGCACGCCCCACCTTGAAAATACCACCCGCATTGAGCAGTTCCAGTTCAGCCGTGGTGGGATTGACAAAGCCATCTGGCTTGATGGGCTCCTCCAGGGCAGCCCCCAACAGCAAATCATTCCCCAAAGGTTCCTGCACGATCGCATCAAAATTAAACGACTGCCCCACCTTCACCTGCTCCGGCAAATTCAGAATCACATTTGGGGGGTTGCTGCCAGAAGTGAGGGCTGTTTTCTCTGCCAGAATCTCTTGCTGAACAATTTTTTGAGCTTCAAAGCGCTGTTGCGATTTCAGCGTGGAATTAATTTTCCATTCGCGATCGCCTACCTTCTGGGTACCAGTAATTTGGGTGGTTGTTTCTGCCACAACACCCTTTCCATCTGTTGTCCAGGAAGTAATTTGGGTCTGGTAGCGCAAATCTGGGTAACGCTTCCATAACTGGGTCAGAGCCCGTTCCAGCGTTTGACGGGTCAGGCCATCAGAATGGGTAAAGTTTGGGCTGTAGTATTGCAAAACCGCCTGAACGTCGTGCTTGTTCGCTGCGGCATCAATTTGAGTGACCAGATTACTCAGTTCGGCGGGTGCTGACTGAGGCGTCTGCGCCCTGACATTGCTAGCCTGGAAAGCGCTGCCCAGGGAAACAATCACTCCCACTGCACCCCAAAACATCTTCCATTGCCGCCCCCGTGCCCAGTCTGGGAGAACTGCTTGCCAAAGAGGTTGGTGGGTTAGAGGTTTGTGCATAGTACTGGCAATGTAAACAATGTAAAGAACAGAAGGAAGCATTCAGAATGCGGTTTGCAATCTATCATCTATAGGTTAGCCTGACAATTCATGTTGGGTCACTGCAAGAGAATTAAGACAACCTGTGAATGAGTGACCTGATTTTACTCTGAACCGATAGCCTGGAGTCGCCCCCGTGACACCCATTCGATTATTGATTGCCGCCAGCGGAACAGGAGGGCACGTGTTTCCTGCGATCGCCCTCGCTGAGCAATTGCCCAACTTTGAGATTGAATGGTTGGGCGTACCTGATCGCCTAGAAACTCAACTGGTTCCTTCCCAGTATCCCCTCCACACTGTCGGCGTAGAAGGTTTTCAGAAGCGAGGGCTGGCAGCCGTCAAGGTTTTGCTGAAACTCGTTGGCTCCATCTGGCGGGTGCGGCAATTACTTCAGCAGGGAAAATTTCATGGGGTGTTCACCACTGGCGGATACATCGCTGCACCGGCTGTGATTGCAGCCCGTTCCCTGGGTTTGCCCGTGATTCTGCATGAATCCAATGCCCTGCCGGGGAAGGTTACTCGCCTGCTGGGTCCCTGGTGCAGCACCGTTGCGCTTGGGTTTGAAGCCGCCGCCGCCTATCTGCCCCGTGCTAAAACGGTTGTCGTTGGCACCCCTGTCCGGAACCAGTTTCTAACCGATACCAGCCTCGACCTGCCTGATTTGCCGATTCCAGTCGATGTTCCTTTGCTGGTGGTGGTGGGTGGTAGTCAGGGAGCGGTGGCGGTTAACAAATTGGTACGAACCTGTGCCCCTGCCTGGTTAGACGCAGGCATTTGGATTGTTCATCAAACGGGAGAGAATGATGCGGAGGTCGGTAGCCTCCAGCATTCCCACTACTTTCCACTACCGTTTTACAGCCACATGGCAGGGTTATTTCGCCGTGCCGATTTAGTTATTAGCCGTGCCGGGGCCGGAACTTTGACCGAACTGGCGATCGCTCACACCCCCTCTATCCTCATTCCCTACCCCTTCGCCGCTGAGGATCACCAGACCTACAATGCAAAGGTGTTTGCCGAAGCCGGTGCTGCCCTGCTGTTTCAGCAATCAGACCTAACTCCAGAGGCGCTAAAAAAACGAAGTTCTACGTCTACTCAAAGATCCCATGCCAGATTCCAGCGGTAAAACACCCTTAAAAGCAATGGCAGAACAGGCCAGTAGCCTGGCAGTACCAGATAGCGCTCGCCAATTAGCAACGTTAATAAATCAAATATTGACCCGTTGATTGGGCGAAAGAATTATTGAGAACAGTAGTAGGCATAGGGGGGAGGGGGTGATGAGGTGATATAGCGGTAGTCATTGTGGTTAGGACGGGGTGCAGGGGTTCCACCCCTGGCTGGGGGCGAAGCCCCCACTCCCTTTCTAATTCCAATGTCCTAACGCACCTGCGTAGAACTATAAGTTTTGAGTTCTGAGTTTCCCATACCTGTTCCCTACTCCCCAGATCCCAGTCCCTAACTCTTCCTCACTCCTGGCTTCTTACTCCTAGTCCCCAACCTCTATCACTTGGCCGCCGTGGCTGCGCGGATCAGAGCTTCCCCTGAGAGGTGACTGGGGCAGAAAATGCAGAGGTCTGTCCGGTTGTTTGAGCGTAGGGAAGAGGTTCTTTGGCTGCCAGTGCTACCAGGTTGGCTTCCATGATGGAACGGGGTTGTTCACCAATTGCCTGAGCGACCGCTTGCCCATCCTGGCTCAGGAACACAAAATGGGGGATGCCGTCCACTCGATAGGACAGGATTTCGGGTAACCACTTGCTGTTATCCACACTCAGCATGACGAAATTGATGCGATCGCCATACTGTTCCTTCAACGCTTCTATATCCGGTGCCATCGCCTGACAACTGGTACACCAGTTGGCATAAAACTCCATGAGTGTGGGTTTACCATTTGTTAACGCCACCTCCAGGGGCACGGAATCTTCCGCGATCGCCGTCAACGTTGCAGGTCCACTCTCTGTCCGCAATCCTAAAAATACAGACACACTGAGAACTACGGCTACCAGTACAATCAGTAAATTTCTGACCCTGGTTGCGAGCTGAGAAGATGGGGCAGTCTCAGTTGAGGCAGATGGGGAGTTGGGTAATCGTTCGGTCATCTTTGAATGCTTTCTTCACAAGCCGTTACACCACCTTCAGTTTACCGAAACTCCCCCTCATATTTGAGAAATACAATAATACCCCTCCCTTACCCTGGTTCCTGCTGCCTGCGCTTCCGTAAAGCTCCTAAACCCAGGCCAATCAGACCGGGCAACAAAGCTGGTGTTGGGATAGCCGCACCATACTGCTAAATGGCCCACTTCCCAGTCCGTATCAGGAATGTCATTGAAGGATCGAGAAGCGATCGCCCCTTATTTCCGCACTCAGGACAATGAGCCAATGCTATCTTGGTCTTCGCCAGAAGAGAAAACAAATTAGTTTCCTAGAGCTGAATCCGATAAATTCTACATATTCTTACTCAAATAACAACGGCTCCTCAGTATGTTTTCTGAAAAAGCTTTGGATATTGGGCGAATTCAAAAATTCAGTAAAATATAGTGAAATTATCCGGCTTGCATCATTGATCGAAAGAAGAAATAATACTTAGCCTGAGATAACGTTTTGAGAAAATCCACAAATCATAAATAGGTAGTCATTATTAATCGGTAGGCATTGTTGAAATTGAGTATGAAATAGGTGCTGTATGCTCGAAATTTCGTTTCGATTTATGCTGCTTTTCAGCAACGCCAATTGGTAAAGGGGGGAATGGGATCTACGCCCCCAGGCAAGGGGGTTTACCCCCTCCACCCTCAAAATTATTCTGAATTCAATTGCGCCTAGCTACTTACCAAGTGAATTAGATTCCGCTCAACTCCCTACTTGTCTTTTGCAAAGGGCGCTAAGGAAGGCTATAAACCTCTAAGTCTTAAGGATCTCGTTTAGAATCGAGTTGCGATTCTTTCTGAAGGTACTGTGAAAAAGCGAGTCACGCTCACTTTTCCTAAGAGATCTGTGCAAATGCCAGTCACCTACCGATTGGCAAAAGACTTTAATGTTGCGGCAAACATCATTCGGGCTCAGGTTGCCCCTAACCAGATCGGCAAACTGGTACTGGAGCTTTCCGGTGATATTGACCAATTAGATGCCGCAATTGACTGGATGCGTTCTCAGGATATTGGGGTCTCCTTTTCTAATCGGGAAATTCTGATTGATGAAGAAACTTGTGTTCACTGCGGTTTGTGTACTGGTGTGTGTCCTACGGAAGCACT
The DNA here is from genome assembly GCF_049200465.1 of Leptothermofonsia sp. ETS-13. Lineage (NCBI taxonomy): Bacteria > Bacillati > Cyanobacteriota > Cyanophyceae > Leptolyngbyales > Leptolyngbyaceae > Leptothermofonsia > Leptothermofonsia sp. ETS-13. The sequence continues at coordinate 5,071,547 of NZ_CP120836.1, read as the reverse complement.
AAGCCTCGATCCCCAGTCCTTTAAGCTGGTGTTTACGCGATCGCGCTGCATCGTTTGTGAACAGTGCATTCCTACCTGCCCAGTTCAGGCAATCTCGACCAATCTTTAGAAGTCAGGAGTCAGAAGCCAGAAGGGGTAGGTGGAGGAGTGGATGGGTAGAGCTATGGGTTTGTCAATTTTTTGTGGTAATCCTGGAAAGGGGGTCAAGGAATCAGGGTTTCAAGCGGCCTCAAATTGTTAATGATTTTTCTATCAATGCTCCTGGAACGATTGGGAACACTAGGATTAAGAGCAGATTTTGCAGTTGCCTCTGCTTGTTGTTCTTGTTTCCCTGCGGCGGATATCTGCCATGTCTATTCAAAAAGTTCCCCTCGAAAGTATCCATAAGATCCGCCAGCATATTAAGAGCGTCTTGGCGTTGCCAGAGTCAGAGAATCATCCCCGCTCCTGGTCTTCCTATGATGAGGTGGATGAACTGCCTGAACCCGACTCTCTTAGCGACTTGGGAGAACTGTTTAACTTTGGCGGAGTAGTTGAGGAAGCCGTCTACGCTCCCAATACGAAAGGACAGTGGTTTATTAGTTCTGCTAATCCTGGAGATGCATTGTTGAAACTGCCGGGGCTGCGATTGAAACCCGATCTGCGATTGGTTTGCTTCCTGCATCGGACTGTCGATGATGGCATTGGAGTAACCTGGGCTGTGCCGGAGGCCCTCAGCACAACGGCTCAGCTAGAAAAAGCACTTATCAGTTGTCGCGATCGCGCCCATGTGCCTAAGCCTGAAGGGGCATTAGCAGACGTGATGGAGGCTATTGAGGGCGATCGCTCCCCTGCCACCTACATTGTGGCCTCCATTCTGCGGCGAGAGCTAAAAGAACTGGGAGCATTGGGCAAGTCTTGTAACTGGACGCACCATCGCCTAATCAACGTGCCGCCTGGTCAGGCAAACTGGCACTGGAAAGTTGAACAACCGAAAGATTTATCACCCAAAGTGCGCGTATTTCCCGATGGAAAGACGGCTATTGAGTTCTTCACCTGCCGTATCGTAGCTCCGGTTGCAATTTTTCAACACATTGATCAGTATCCTGACGGACATTACAGAGCGGCCTGTTTAGATCGGCCTGTGGCGATCGCTCAGAAAGCTTGAACAACGAAAAGCTTGAACAATGAAATTTTGAGATTATATAAGATTATAGCTGTCGCCAGGTTGCTTAGGAATGAGAGTTAAATAACTCCGAAAACCTCACCCCGCCTTTGGCATCCCTCTCCGACTCGGAGAGGGAAAGGGGGAGAGGTTAATTCACTCAAAGAATGCGGTGTGATTAAATCCATGATCCCTACGATATTGGATTTAGGAGGGAGAGCAAAGCTCCCAGCCAGGGTTTCTACCCCTGCACCCTGGCCTAAACCTAGTGGCTATAGCTATACCTGGAAATTAGGGTGAGGTTCGGAATAATCAGCCGCCTTTGCAACGTCCCCCAAGGCATAGTAAGCCACTTTGAGACTGCCTAAGACCTGCTCTTCTACACGATGGTCTTGCATCAGACGGGCGATCGCCAGGCGTTGCTCGTAATAATCAATTGCTTTCAGATATTCGCCGAGGGCATCATAGGCTACACCAATGCTTCCTAAGGCCTGCTCCTCACTTCGTCGGTCTTGAATCTCACGGGCTACGGTTAGCCATTGGTGACTGTAATCGATTGCCTGCTGATAGTTTCCCAGAGCGTAGCAGACATTACTGAGATTGCGTAAGATTTTACCTTCTGTGCGGCGATCTCGAATTTCCCGTGCCAGAACTAGCCGCTGCTGGTAGTAGTTGATTGCCTGCTGGTAGTCCCCCAGGGCGTAACAGGCATTGCCCAGGTTTTTAAGAATCTGGTCTTCAACCTGATCATCTCCCAGTTCTCGAACAATCTCAAGGCTTTGCTGTTCATAACCAATAGCCGTTTCATAGTCACCCAGAGCTTTATAGGCTAAACCGAGATTGTTCAGGGCTGCCATTTCACCCCGGCGGTCTTGAATTTCCTGGGCGATCGCAAGGCTCTGCTTCTGATACTCAATTGCCTTAGTCTGATCTTTCAAATGGCGGTAAGCATTACCCAGAGTACTTAATATTTTGATGATGCTGCGTCGATCTTGAAGCCTTTGGGCAAATTCCAAGCCTCTCAAAGAATATTCAATTGCTTGGGTGTAGTGTCTTAGGTTGTAGTAAGTCAAGCCTAGGTTGCTGAGAGCTTTTCCTTGCCCCTGTTCATTTCCAATCTCCCGGTAGGCGATGTAGCCTTCTTTTAGAAGCCGAATTGCCATTTCAAACTGGCCAGCCTGGTGGCACTCTAGCCCCTGTTTCAGCAGACTATCTGCCAGGCATTGCGTTGCCTCTAAATCTGAGCTTGCCAGTCCGGAGCCTGTTTGACCTGGTGCTTCACTGTCTGCTGAATTGTCAGATGGAAAGAGAGTTTCGCGAGGAGGTACGGATGCTGGGGAGGTTTCTTCGAAATCGCCCTGCAATGACTCATTAATAGGGTATTTAGACCAGCTATCCATTGTTTACGCCTCACTGGATGATTTGGCTCAACCCGGTTGGCATCTGCATCCCTTACCATTCAATTTTTGCTGACCAGAGGTTGATCATTTAAGTGCTTTGTGACACCTGTAAAATCGACTGCAAGGGTAGAGTACACCGGTTAGTAATCAGCCTAACGCTTATGACTCACCGAAGACTCTGTGATTTTCCTGAGTTTATCTAATGATAGTTTACGAATCGATCCGTATTTTTTACAGGGGGTCTACTAACCCCTTGACAACGGTTGAAGGACCGACCAAGGAAACGTAAGGCTCAACCAGATAGCGCTGGGCAACTGCCTGAGTATCTTCGGCAGAAACGATAGTGACTTGCTCTTGAAAGTGATGATCAAATTCGATACCTAAACCCAGCGTTTCGTACCAGCCGTAGATTTGCGCGATCTGGGCGTTGGTTTGTTTGCCCAGGGCATATTGACCCAGCACCTTATTCTTGGCGGCTTGCAGGTCTTCTGGGTCGAGGAGGTGGTGGCGCAGGCGATCGACCTCGGTTTGTAGCCCTTCTACGGCGATCGCTGTATTTTCGGGTGCGGTGCCCATGTAAACGACAAATTGGGCCGGGTCAAGCCGGGTCGGGTAAAAGGCCGATACTTCGTAGGCCAGCCCCCGCTTTTCCCGGAGTTCCACAAATAACCGGCTTGAAAGTCCATTCCCCAAGTAGCTATTGAGGAGTTTGAGGGCGACATAGTCTTTAAGGGAGTCAGGGTAGAAGACAGAGGAGGAATGCGAAAAGACTTGTGTATCCGATGCTTGCATAGTCGGGCTTCCCACCGGGGGGGCCAGGTAGCCAAGCATGACGATGGATTGTTGGGTTTCTTGAGCGATCGCCGCCCGCACCGGATTCGATGCCACAGCGGGAAGGGTAAGACTGGGCAAAGGATCTTTGGGCGGATACCAGTCGCCAAATACACGATTTACCAGGTCAATGGCTGTGTCTGGATCAATCCGACCGGACAGACTGATGACCATGTTGTCCGGGCGAAAGTGGGTGCGGTGGAAGTTCACCAGGTCTTCCTGACTCAACCGGGCAACCGCTTCTTCTGTCCCTAAGCCGGATAGGGCATAGGGATGCTCCCGGTACATAATCTGCCGCAATTGGTCAAAGGCAACGGTAAAGGGCTGCTCTTGCTGGGAGCGGATAGCCTGAATGGTGAGACGACGTTCCAGTTCAATTTCTGCCTGGGGAAAAGTGGGCGATCGCAACAGTTCCCCAGCCAGGCTCAAAATTTCCTCAAAATCAGCAGAAACCGTTTTCAAGCTAAGGAGAAAGTAATCGGTGGTGGAGTCGGCACTCAGACTGGCTCCCACCGTTTCCACCCGTTCAGCGATCTCCAGGGAGGACAGGGTTTCTGTTCCCTTTGTAATAACAGTGGAAAGCAGGTGCGACAACCCTGCCTGGTGAGTGGTCTCCCAGCGGCTACCTGCCCGGATGAAAATGCGGGCGGCGATAATATCGGCGGCTGGATTCTCCCAAACCAGGACGGTGATGCCGTTGTCTAAAACCGTTCGTACCTGGGGCGAATAAATGGAGGTCAAAGTCACAAAATTGTCCTTAACGAATCAGATCAACTTTCAGAATCAATACCCAACATCAATGCACCGCTTTACGCCGCCAACGGTCTAACTACCGTAGCCGCATAGTGGTAGGGGGAAAGATAGTGGCTGGCGAGCCGCTGCAAATCGCTTGCCTGAATGGCTTGAATCCGCTGTGGGTAAGTGGTTGCAATTTCCGGTCTGGCCAGGATGCTGTAGTAGCCGTATAGCCCTGCTAATTGACTGGGGGTTTCGGTGGAAAAGGCGTAGTCATTGCAGAGGAGGCGTTTGCAGCGAGCCAGTTCCGCTTCGGAAACAGGGATAGAGGCCAGTTCGGAGAGGCGATCGCAAATAATGGCTTCTACCCGCTCCAGATTGTCAGGGTCAAGCCAGGCTGTAATTGTAAATAGCCCTGACTCGCGCTGAAGCGAAAAACTACTACTAACCGCCTGCACCAGATTGCGTTCCTCGCGCAGTTCCCTCACCAGGCGAGAAGTGCGCCCTTCCGCCAGCAATACGGATAAAATATCGAGCCCATAGGCATCGTGCAGTTGCTCATCTAACCCCTGGAGGGGAGAGTCGATACCCGGTCCCAGCCAGGCCATCATCAGCCGTGCCTGCTCCAGTCGGGGAAGCCACAACTCCTGCCGCCGAATGTCGGTGATAGGAGGTTCTGCTTCCGGTTCACAGCGGGGGCAACTTATCGGGGCGAAGGACGGTTTAAAGGTCTGGGTAACCAGATTAACAGCATCATCCTGCGTAATGTCGCCCACAATTACCACCGTCATATTTTCTGGCTGGTAATGGGCTCGATGGAATCGACGCATCGCGTCAGGCGTCAATTCCATCAGGATTTCTTCCGTACCCAAAATGGGACGTCCGTAGGCGTGATGCTGGTAAATACTTTCGATAAGTGCCTGAAATGCAAGCCAGTCAGGACTGTCGTAAGCCTGGCGAATTTCTTCCAGCACCACGCAACGCTCTCGCTCAAACTCTTTGTCAGGAATCGCGGCATTCATTATCAGTTCTGCCAGATAGGGCAGGGCTTCGTCCAGATGTTGGGCCGCTGTGGTGACAAAGAAGTGAGCGTAGTCATGACTGGTAGCTGCGTTGGTGATGCCGCCCCGGCTTTCAATGATCATGTCAAACACACCAGGGGGCAGCAGTTCCGTACCCTTGAAAATCATGTGTTCTAAAAAGTGTGCCATGCCGCACCACTCATCGGGTTCGGCGATCGCTCCCGCATTCACCCATACATCAGCCGCTACTACCGGAGTAGCAGAAAGGTGCTGATGAATCAGGGTAAGCCCATTCTCTAACCGCAACAGGTTGGCTGGAAATTGAAGGGAAACGGGAGCAGTGGTTAAATTGGCGAGGTTCAATCGGTTTACCCAGTAATTTTGCAGGATGACATTAGAGCAATTATAGATAACTTGAACTCGATATAATCATGACTTAACTTCAGTTGTGGAATTTGAGGGAGTAAAGGGTGGGAGAGTGGGGGAGTGGAAGAGTGGGGGAGTAGGGGAGTGATGGAGTAAAGAAACCTCACCCCCTCCCCCCTCCCCTTTTTCCCCACCCATCCACCCATCTACCCCTTCATCTCTCACTCATCAATAATGACCAAACTGATTATTCAGATTCCCTAATGACCAAACTGATTATTCAGATTCCCTGTTTTAACGAAGAGGCAACGTTGGGTTTAACACTGGCAGAATTGCCGCGCCAGGTGGCAGGCGTTGATAGGGTGGAATGGTTAATTATCAATGACGGCAGCACTGATAGAACGGTGGAAGTGGCGCGATCGCACGGCGTTGACCACATTGTTAGCTTTGACCATAATCAGGGGCTTGCTAGAGCCTTTATGGCGGGGCTAGAAGCCAGCCTCAAAGCTGGAGCGGACATCATTGTGAACACGGATGCCGATAACCAGTACTGTGCGGCGGATATTCCGGCTTTGATAGAACCGATTGTGCTGGGACGGGCAGAAATTGTGATCGGTGCCCGCCCCATCCGCCGGATCAAGCATTTCTCGCCCATTAAGAAGTTCCTGCAAGAGTTTGGCAGTTGGGTTGTGCGGATGGTCAGCAACACCGATATTCCCGATGCGCCCAGCGGGTTTCGTGCCCTCAGCCGCAATGCTGCCCTTCAGATTAATGTCTTTAACTCCTACACCTACACCCTGGAAATGATCATTCAGGCTGGGCAGAAAGGTATGGTGATTACTTCCATCCCCATCCGCACCAATGGCTATCTGCGTCCTTCCCGGTTGGTGAAGAGTATCCCGGCTTATATCCGGCGATCGATCCTGACGATCCTGCGCATTTTCATGACCTATAAGCCGCTCAAGTTTTTCTTCCTTCTTGGAAGCATCCCGTTTACTTTAGGGACGTTATTGGGAGTGCGGTGGCTGGTGCTGTTTTTCATAGAAGGGACCCTCAGAGCCAGGGTTCCCAGCCTGGTGCTGGCTGCCATTTTGATCCTGATTGGCTTTCAACTCTGGATTTTTGGTCTGGTCGCAGATTTGATGTCAGTCAATCGCAGGATCTTGGAAGATATTCAGCTACGGCTGCGCAGGGCGGAGGTGGAGAGGAGGGAGAAGGAAGAGAGCTAAGGGGGGAATGGGATAGATGGGTAGTAATAGGACTGCTAGCGATCCTTCTTGAAATTTGAACGGGGTGCAGGGGTGGACACCCTGCGTGGGGGCGAAGCCCCCTTATTCACAAACTATATTGTGAACGCTATATATCTCCAGAAGTTAGCTCAACTCAGATATCCAAAGACGTTGTAAAGATGGACATCGGTTAAATTGGGTCTTAATAGCCTTGCTGGAAAAGCAGTATGAATTGAAACGAATCCATACACAAAGGTGAGATGGGACTTTGGCTGGTGTCAATGTAAGGTCAAACCAGAGTAGGTAACTTATGGGTGAGAACACTTTGCAAGAGGCTTCTACGGCGGCTCTGGTCGCGGCGCAGCAGTTTCATCGACAGCTTCAATTCAATGCCAGCATGGCTTTTCAACGCGATCGCTGGTGGCAGCGTGGAGTCGTGGCGCTTGCTATCACAGCAACGGTACTCGTTGTTTTGCCTTGTATGGTGCAAGGTTCAACCAATCTGGCAGCGGTCATGCAGATCTGCCGGATTGGGTTGGTGTTGCTGGGGTTGGCCTTTGCGGTGCTGGTGGGAACATCCCGGCCTCTACAGGATGGGCAGAATTGGCTCACTCTAGCAGCAGGGACGGCGGCGACCGAACGTGTTATCTATCTCTACCGCACCTTGCTGTATCAATCATCCACCCGGAACCTGTGGCTGACGCAGCAGGTTGCCAGGATTCAGGAGCAGGTGCAGGAACGACTGGGCAGGGATTGGATTCTGCATTCCCCCAGTCATGAGGCAACGGATTTTGAACGATGGGAAGTATTTGATCTGCCAGCAGAGGGCTATCTGCAACAACGGCTAATGCCGCAACTGGAGCAAGCTGCGCAACAAGCCAGCCAGCTATCCGCTGCGCGCGATCGCTACCAGAGTGCGATTTGGGTCAGTACGGGGCTGGTGGTTGTGTTGCCCATTCTGAGTAGTAATGGTGCCAGTTGGGGTGCGATCGCCCCCACCTTTGGTTTGGCGTTTTTGCTCTGGTTGAGAGTGGCCGCCCTGAATCGCTGGCTGGAAACCTACGGTCAATTAACCCTGGGTCTGACGCTATTACGGGACCACTGGCAAAGCTTATCTGCCCCAGAGCAAACCAGCCAGGCATTTTTCCGTCTGGTGATTGCATCCGAAGCGTTGATCGAAAGTCCGTATCGGCAGGTGAATGATCAGGTCAAGGAATCGGTGGATCTGTTGCGGGAAAATGCCCAAACTCCGATTCAGTCAATTCTGACGCCATCCATGCCGATCGCACTGGAGCAGGAACTCCAGATGACACCTTCTGCTAATGGGGCTGAACCATCGGTTGAGGCGATCGAACTGGCTGCCGCGGTTGAAGCGCCATCGGAAGCATCCTCCAATAGTGAAAAGCCCCAAGAGCCAGTAGAGGTTCCCCAGGTTGCTCAACCCTCGCCTCCCCCTGCTCCGACTCCGCCAGTCACTCAACGGGGCAGACCCCATGCTTTTGTGGTCATGCCCTTTGGTCGAAAGCAGGGACCGGATGGACGATGGATTGACTTCAACAGCATCTACCAGAATTTGATCAAACCCGCGATTGAAGAAGCCGGGTTTGAGTCCTTCCGGGCCGATGAGGAAGCGTCGAGTGGCGATATTCTGGCCGATATGTTTCAGGAACTGTTGCTGGCCGATCTGGTGGTAGCCGACCTGAGCATCGATAATGCCAACGTGTTCTATGAATTGGGCATTCGCCATGCCCTGCGTCGTCGAGGTGTCGTCCATATCCAGGCAGGGAGGGCGTACATGCCCTTCGATATTTTCAATGTGCGCACACTGGTTTACCACTGTGATGACAGTGGTTGCCCGGATGTTCAGTTTACGACAAAAGACAAACAGGCTCTGGTGAAGATGATCCATGCTACCTGGTCATCAGAGCGGAACCGCACCCATAGCCCCATCTTCAGCCTGCTCACGGGACTCCCCGAACCCAATCGCAAAGCTCTGCGCACACCTCTGGCAGAAGGCTATTGGAAAGAGTACACCACGCTTCAGTCCCTGATTACAATCGCCCAGCGCCAGAAACGCATTGGTGATGTCATCCTGCTGGCCGAGGAGGTCAACAACCCTTTAATTAAAGAAGACATTATTGCTGAGGCTGGCAGTGCCCTGAAAAGCATGGGAAATTCGGCTCTGGCGCTAAAGCAATACCGTCAGGGGCTGAAGATCAATCCCGAAAATGTTACCTTCCGCTGCGAAGAAGCCCACCACCTGAGCCGGATTGGGCAATACGACGAAGCGATCGTGAAACTGGAGCAACTGCTGCAAGACATCCCCAACTGCGTAGATGCCACCACCTATCTGGCGCGAATTTACAAAGACCTGTGGAAACAGAACTGGATTGCGATTGAGGATGAATCTCAGCGAATTCGAGTAGCCTACGAAGCCTCATTTCTTCTGCAAAAGGCGATCGCCAATTACCTGCGGGGCTACTCCCTCGATCACAACCAGTACTACCCCGGTGTCAACGCTCTCACCCTCACCGCGCTGCTGGATCAGTTAGCCCAATCGGCGCAGCAAGACAGCGGTGACTCAGACGAAGCAGCCTACCGCAGCAAACTGTCCGCTCTCAAGGGTTCGATTCGGTTCTGTTTAGAAAGTAGTTTGCTCAAAGCACCCAATGACTATTGGGCAGCGCTTTCCTTGGGGGATCTGGCAGTTTGTGTGGCGGAATCACCCCAGCAGGTTGCCACCGCCTACCGGAAAGCCCTCGCCGTTCTCTGGAATAACAAGTTTGCCTTGCAAGCCACGCTTGACCAGCTCAAATTGATGCGGCTGTTGAACTTCCGTCCAGAGTTTGTACAGGCTGGCATCGCCGTTTTGGAAGCCGAACTCAAACGATTTGAGCAGCAGGAGCGGCTATTTGTCCATTCCGACGAAGCAGAAATGGCAAGACCCGCCCAGGTGATTATGTTTACTGGGCACATGATTGACCGGCCTGACCGTCCTAAGCCTCGCTTTCCGGCAGCAATGGAGGCAGAAGCCGCAGAGCGGTTGAAGAAATCGCTAGATAAACTGGAAGCGGGTGCCAGCAGTATTGCAATTACCCCCGGCATTGCCTGTGGTGGAGACATTCTCTTCCTGGAAGCCTGCCTCAAGCGCAATATGCGAGTTGAGGTGTACCTACCATTCGAGCCCTCTCAATTTATTCAAGACTCCGTCAGCTTTGCAGGAGATCAATGGGTTGAGCGATTTTACACCATTCTCAACCACCCCAACCTCACCCTTCACCTTCAGCCTGAACGTTTGGGACCTGTTCCAACTGGAGACAGCCCCTACGGACGCAATAATCGCTGGGCGCTCTACTCAACCCTGATGTATGACATTCGCCGAGTGAGGTTAATTGCGCTATGGAATGGGCAGGGCGGCGATGGACCCGGTGGCACTGCCGACATGGTGCAGCAAGTTCAACAGCTTGGTGGCATTGTGGATCACATTGACATTACCAAATTTGATTATTGGCAAAAGCATACGTCTCCCGCTGAGCCAATTCACCACAGCCTGCAAGTTCAGGCACAGCAACAGATGGATAAGTTATAGCTCTACGCGGGTGCATTAGGACATTAGAATTAGAGAGGGAGTGGGGACTGCGCCTCCAGCCAGAGGTTCCACCTCTGCACCCCGTCCTAAGCCTGGTGACTATCGCTATACCTATTCACTCATCTACCTGGTAAAGCTTGCTGAGCAGCCTGGGTAATTTGCTTCAATGTGTTGAGATCAACTGCAAGGCCAGAGGATTGGTTGAGTGGTAAAAGGTCGGTTTCTCCGGGGATTGAGCCTAGTGCAGGGGATGCCTGTTCCTGTTTGAGCCACAGCAAATATTCAATGTTGCCCGCCGGACCCAAAAGCGGCGACCAAGTTAGTCCCTGATAGTGCCAACCTAAATGATGTGCTGCCTGTAAAACTTGCAGAATAGCGGTGGCCTGGTCAACAGGATCGCGCACGACTCCATGCTTACCCACTTTAGTGCGCCCAACCTCAAACTGCGGTTTTACCAGTAGAATTAACTCTCGCGATGGCTTGAGCAATTGCCATAGAGCAGGTAGCACTTTCGTCAGGGAAATAAAGGAAACATCTGCCACACCCAAGTCAGCTTCTGGTTCTTTATCGCCATACAGTTCCTCCGGGGTCAAGTAACGCAGGTTGGTGCGCTCATGTAAGATGACACGGGAATCTTGCCGGAGACTCCAGGCAACCTGCCCGTAGCCAACATCCACTCCATATACTTTCTTTGCACCTGCTTGCAACAGGCAATCGGTAAACCCTCCAGTCGAAATGCCGCCATCCAGGCAGACTCTGCCAGCGACCGGAATGGCAAAGGTTTCCAGAGCCTTAGCCAGTTTTTCACCTCCTCTGGAGACATAGGGCGATCGCGCCTTCACCTGAATCTGGGCTGACGTTTCTACTTCTGTTCCTGGCTTATCGATCACCTGTTGATTCACCATAACTTCCCCCGCCCGAATCAACCGCTGCGCCTGTTGCCGGGAGGAGGACAGATCAAGTTCTACCAGTAGTAAATCGAGTCGTTGTTTGGGCACAGGAAGAATAGGGGGATAGGGGGAGGGATGGAGGGAGGAGGGATGGAGTAAAGAAACCTTACCCTATCACTCCCTCACCTGATCACCCCTCACTTGACTAACAACTAACGACTAACAACTACTTAGCTTCCGCTTCGCTTCTTGCCATAGCTGCTCTAATTCTCCCAGGGTGTACTCCGACAGGGGGCGATCGGCAACGGATTCCATTTGCTGTAGACGGTGAATAAAGCGCTGATTGGTGCCTTGTAGGGCTGCACTGGGGTCGAGGTCATACCAGCGAGCGACATTGATCAGGGTAAACAGGAGGTCGCCGAGCTCTGCTTGCTGGTGTTCCTTATCAGAATGGGCGAGGGCTTCCTTAAATTCATCCAGTTCTTCCTGAAATTTATCCCAGACCCCATCGATGGTTTCCCACTCAAAGCCCTCGGCGGCGGCTTTACGAGAGATTTTCATCCCGGCCATCAGGGGAGGGAGCGATCGCGCATATCGGCTCAGCTTACGGCTGAGGGGCGGCGTCATATTCGGATCTTCCCCTTTCTCCACCGCTTTGATTTGTTCCCAGTTGCGATGGAGGTCATCCATGCTCTCCACCTCCACATTGCCAAATACATGGGGATGACGTCGAATCAGCTTTTCACTGATGTTGCGGGCTATTTCAGTCAGGCTAAAATGGCCCCGCTCACTGGCAATCTGGGCTTGCAAAATCACCTGCAGTAGCAAATCTCCCAGCTCTTCACACACGGTCTCAGGGTTGCCATTTTGAATTGCATCGACAGTTTCATAGGCTTCCTCAATGATGTAAGGAATTAGGCTCTCCGGCGTTTGGGCCAGATCCCAGGGGCAGCCACCGTTGGGCGATCGCAACCGGGCAACCACCTCCACCAACTGCTGAACAGCCTTCAGCCTCTCCTGTGTTGAAAGATCCTCAGAGTTTGTCATGGGAGCAGAATGGATGTTTACACTCTATTGGTATAGCAGGAGGATGGGATAGTTGTTAGTTGTTAGTGAGGGTGAATGAGTAGGTGGGTGGATGGGTAGATGGGTAGATGAATTTTGAGTTAGGACCTTTTGCCTTTGCTCCCCTGCTCCCCCTCCTTTCGCCTTTCCCTTTCTGGCCCCTAACCCCTGGCCCTCAGGTCCCTCTTGGCTTCTGACTTCTCTCTCCTTCTTCCCAGCCCGTCACTAATGGGATTGATGAATGGGAAGGTTAATGACAAATTCCGCTCCCTGGCCGGGTGCGGAAATGCAGGTGAGTTCGCCCCTGTGTTTTTCGGTGATGACCTGGTAACTGATGGATAGTCCCAGTCCTGTTCCTTTGCCTACGGGCTTCGTTGTAAAAAAGGGATCAAAAAGCTGCTGGCGTTGATGTTCGGTCATACCGGGGCCATTGTCGGTGATCGCAATCTGGACGCGATCGCCTCCCAGGCTTTCTGTACGAATGGTGATGGTGGGAAGGTAGGGTGTGGATGGGCACTCAAAACTCTGGGCTCTTAGTTCACAATTCTCTTCAAGTGCATCGATCGCATTGGCCAGAATGTTCATGAACACCTGGTTAAGCTGCCCAGGATAACATTCCACCAGCGGCAGGTTGCCATACTCTTTAACGATTTCAATTCCGGGGTGGCTGCCTTTGGATTTGAGGCGGTTTTGCAAGATCATCAGCGTACTGTCGATGCCTTCGTGAATGTCAACCGCTTTCATTTCGGCTTCATCCATACGGGAGAAGTTGCGCAGCGATCGCACAATTTTTTGGATGCGGTCAGCTCCAACCTGCATGGATGACAGCAGCTTGGGCAGATCGTCCATCAAAAACTCTAGATCAATCGCGGTGGCAGTTGCCTGCACATCGGGTGCCGGGTTGGGGTAGTGCTGCTGGTAAAGCTGAATCAGGTGGATCAAATCTTGAGTGTATTCACTGGCATGGTTAAGGTTGCCGTAGATAAAATTGACGGGATTGTTAATTTCGTGGGCAATCCTGGCAACCAACTGCCCCAGGCTGGACATTTTCTCGCTCTGCACCACCTGTGCCTGCGTTCGCTGCAACTCGATTAAGGTTTTTTCTAACTCCTGTGCCTGGTGGCGCAGCTGCTGCTCTGATTTTCGAACGGCTTCCTCTGCTAACTTTTGCTCAGTGATGTCAATGTCAACGCCTAATAATCCCCGCACTTCGGTTCCATCCCATATCGGCGCAAGGATGGTCGAGCAAATCCAGGGTTTTCCATCTTTCTCATAGCAGCTTTCAAACCGAAGCACTTCTCCTGCCAGCACGCGAGCATTGTTTTCCAGCCAGGTTTGCAGAATAGCAGGAGGCAAATCCAACTCCTGGGGATGTTTACCGATGAGATTGCCCCATTGTTCAACAGATGCGGCATTTTGCATCGTATGGCGGCTTTCGGTATCCGATGCCCAAAAACCGAAGGGCAAATTATTTACCAGTGCCCACAGACGGGCTTCGCTTTCCCGTAAAGCGGCAGTGCGTTCTTCCACACGGGCTTCTAGTTCTTTATTCTGGTGCTGAAGTGCGAGTTCCGCCTCTTTGCGCTCAATGAATTGTCCAATCTGACTGCCAACCGCTGCCATGAGAAGCATCAGATGCTCATTTCGTTGAAGCTGCTGCTGGCTGAAGAGCGTAATGACTCCGATAGTATGTTGGTGGCAGATAATCGGAAATCCCATTGCGCTGTGTAAATGGGCCTTAGACGCGATCGCTGCCCGCAAAAAGGCGACATTGGAACTGACATCATCCATCCAAACGGGTTTACCCTTAAGCCAGGTTTGACCGGGTAGCCCAACCCCAGACGCAAAGGTTGTTTTCTGGCTAACAGCCTCAAACTCGCTCAGGTCACAATCCGGCGGATGCCAGTTAGCCACATAGCGCAACACATTAGCCTGAGAGTCTACCGTCCAAAACTCGCCTAGGTCCCAACCGAGATTTTCACAGAGCGCCTGCAACAGTTTGGGCGTGGCTTCCTGGAGATTGGAGGCCTCTGCCAGCACCTGAGTAGCTATGTATTGAAAGTTCAGGAGGGAAAGGAATTGTTTCAGCGTCTCTTCAGTAGAGAAGGGTTAGGCTTTCTTCAACGACTCAGGAGTTGATGTTTGCATGTTGTCTGGTTATCTCCATCCATTACCTGCTATAGCGATAATCACCAGGCTTAAGACGGGGTGAAGGGGTAGGCCCCCTGACTGGAGGCGCCGCCCCCACACCCCTTTAAAACCAATGCCCTAAGAAACCTGGCGACAGCTATCAGTGTGCCAGACCGTGGTAGACTCTCTCCTGGGTAGGGATGTTCCGCGAAACTTCCCCACGTAGCCACCTGGAACGTCTTTATAGACAAAAAGCAACATGCCTGTGGCATCCGCCTATTTTTCGGTTAGCGTCCAGGAGCCATCCCAACTATCGGGTGGGGGATTGGTGAGCCAGTGCTGACAACGGCTAAGATGCAGAGTAGCAGACTTGTCATCCTTATTGATGTTCAAAACAGTACCAAATTCTGCCATTGCCATTGGGAAGTTGCGTGCCAGGTAGTACTCGCGCCCTTTGTGGTAGTGCTCAATGATTTGCTCTTTTTCGCTGGATAGGGGCTCATTGCGCAAGCCAACTAACTCATAAATCTTGACGGGTTTATCTTTCCCTTTAACTTTGATGTAGTCAAGTTCCCGTGCCCAAATGCGGTCTGCGCAGGGTTTGTAAGTATACTCGCTGATGACGATGTCGGTTCCATAGAGTTTGCTGGCACTTTCTAAGCGAGAACCCAGGTTGACACCATCCCCGATCGCTGTAAACTCCATCCGTTTGCTGGAGCCAATGTTGCCACTAATGACGACATCGGAGTTGATCCCAATGCCAATCTTAATCGGTTGTTGTTTTTTGGCAATTCGTTTGGCGTTGAATTCTACTAACCGATGGCGCATTTCAATGGCAGTTTGGACTGCCATCCACTCGTGGTCATCCAGGGGCAAAGGCGAGCCGTAGACAGCCATGATGGCATCGCCGATGTACTTATCCAGCGTGCCTTTGTAGGTGAAGACGGCATCCACCATCTGCTCAAAGTATTCGTTGAGCATTTCCACCACTTCCTCAGCTTTGAGGGATTCAGTCAGGGTGGTGTAACTGCGGATATCGGAAAAGAGGACGGAGACTTCTTTGCGATCGCCCCCCATCTTGGCCGCATCGGGGTTCTCCAGCAACTGTTCCGCCAGTTCCTGGGTCATGTAGCGGTACATCGTACTCTTCAGCCGCTTTTCATCGCTGATGTCTTCCATCACCACCAGCGCTCCCGATACCCGTTTGCTGTCATTAGCATCGGCGATTGTGTTAACCGAGAGGTTAATACTGTGCAGTTCTTCTCCCTGGAGGGGTTCCAGCGTTTGGTCAGGATAGTATTGACTGCGGCTCTTTTCGTCCTTTCCTTCCAGAGCCATGCGGAACCACTTAGAAAAATCACCTTTTTGGATTCTAATCAGATCCTCAATTTGTTTGCCTTCTAAGGCTTCTTGTTCACTTAAACCCAGAATCTCCTTCGCACTTTCGTTAGCGGCGATGATGTTGCCCTGCTTGTCGGTGGAAATCACGCCGTTAGTGAGCGATCGCAAAATGTCTCGCTGCATCTGCTCCTGTTGCCGCACTGTTTCGAACAATTTCGCGTTCTGTAGCGCCACACCCGCTTGTATGTTGAAGGTTTTCATGAATTCCTGGTCGGTGGAGTTAAAGCTCGCCTTCCAGCATTCGGGGGCTTCTGGGTAGTTGGCAGGGTCGTAAGGAGGGTAATCTCCCTGCTTGATTTTGTTAACGAGTTGAGTCACCCCAATCAGTTCGCCATCGGCATTAAACACAGGCATACAAAGCATGCTGCACGTGCGATAGCCCGTTTTCTGGTCCGTCTCCTTCGAGGTTTGGGAATTGGGGTGGTCGTACAGGTCAAAGGGAATCAGCAGGGGTTCGCCGCTGGTGGCTACCTGTCCGGCAAAACCGGCCCCCCTGGGAATGCGAATTTCTTGTAGCGAGCCATCAGCAACCTGAATTTTGGTCCAGAGCTGGTCGCGATCGGGGTCAATCAGCCAGAGTGTGCTGCGATCGGCATTCATCAGCTTCTTGGCTTCATCCATCACGTTCTTAAGGGTGGCTTCCAGGTCAAGGCTGCTCTTACTGAGAGACTGAGTAGCCTGAATCAGGGCGTTAGCGGCCCGCTGCTTTTGGGTTGCCGCATAGAAGGATTGGGAGGACTCCAGGATCAATCGGATCGACGGGGCAAATTCTCGGAAAACCTGTTCATCCCGTTCGGTAAAACCCTCTAGATCAATGCGGTCTGCCAGGGGAATGGCTGGATCGGCGTTTTTCTTCAGCTTGTTAATCAGTTGAATCACGGCTACCAGGTCGCCCTCATCGTTGAGCAACGGCAGAGCCAGCATGGTGTAGGTTCGGTAGCCTGTGTTTTTGTATTGAATCTTTGCCTGAGCAGAGCGGGGGTCGTCGAAGAAATCAAAGGGAATGTTTACCACCTTTTTGGAAGTGGCCACTTCACCTGCAATCCCTTTGTCGGTTGGAACCCGAATTTCAATCGTTCCACCGCTTTCCTTAGCAACGGTGGTGTAGAGTTCATCCTTGTCCTTATCTAGTAGAAAAATCGTGGTACGATCTGCGTTCAGAAGTTCCCCAGTTTTGGCAGTGATGGAACTCAGCATTTCTTCCAGGACAGCATCAAACCCCTGCATATCGAGCATTGATAGGGTCTGATTGACGATGACGAGCTTTTGCTCAACGTCTGCGACTACCTCTTTAAACTTTTCCTGGGTCAGTGGTGCCAGGAAAGATCGAAAGGTGCCTCGCGTTGTTGATAGGGCTCCTCCTTTGGTTCCGGTCTGCTCATTTCTCTGAGAGGGGGAAAAGCTGGGTTGGTGTTGATGGGATTCTCTTTGCTCACTTCTGGTACGCAAATCGGTACTAATTTCACTGACAACCGCTTTGCTTTGCATAGGAATCACTTCCACATCGGGGTAAGCGACAACATCAATCGTGGTGTCACTGCAGTTCTTTTCAGGCAGATGCGGCGATGTTGTTGTCATTTCCATTAGTTTTATTGTTAAGAATTAAAGGTATCTTCAGCAATACGTATTCTCACAGGCCTATCGATGCCACACTCAAACAAATTTAAAGGCTCTCCAGGGCAATGAGGTCGCGATCGCCATCAACCATACTCGTATCATGGGGTCAGTCCAGCAATCATGGGGGTGAAAGGGGGAGTAGGGAAGCAGAATGGTAGCTGCATTCCCGTCGTACTGTACTAGTGAAGTTTGGAATTCAGGATGATTGTGGCATTGCGTAGCGAAATTAGGTGTACTGGTGCTTACCATTGACCGATCTGGCCGTGTTCTCATGTCAGAGTGCCCACTCCACAACAGATCTGTTCGTAGGTTTAAAAAATTTTGCTGCATTGCCCTTGATCCTGACAGGAGTAGATGCGATCGTCCTCACACTTTAGCGCGGTGTTTGGGAAAAGGAGGAGAGGGAGGGTTGGTAGATTTCCATTCTCCGTGTCGATTAAGCTGGCATCAAGACCTTTTTTGAAATCTTTGTTTTCACGGAGTTTGAACGGGGCGTGGAAGAGGGAGGGGGCTCAGTTGGAGGGTTAAGCAGGTTGGCTGCGTTGGTTGAATGGTTTTGGCGGAGATTGGCCGCCTGAATCAGCAGCGATTCGGCAAAGGCGATCGCTTCCTGAATCGATTCCCCTCCTGCCAGTTGGGCCAATTCTTCCCGACGCTGCTGGTTATCCAGGGGGGCAATGCGGACCACGGTGCGAATGTCTGAGGGGAGGGGTGAAGGGTGAGGGGTGAGGGGTGAGGGGTGGGAAGTGGAAAGTTCAGGGGGAGATTTCTCGACATCTCCCCGTCTCCGCGTCTTTATGGTTTTTTGTTTCCTCAGCTTTTCCTGGTTTTCGCCCGTTGGTAGTTACCAGTTGCTGGTCGCCGATGACCTCCTTGCTGACGCGGAAATGATGGTCTGCCATGGCGGCGACAATGGGCTGGTGGGTGACGCAGAGGACCTGGTGACGATGGCTCAGTTGATAAAGCTTTTCGGCGATCGCCTGGGCCACCCGTCCCGAAACCCCCATATCAATTTCGTCAAACACGAGAGTCCCAACGGGATCGATCTGGGTAAAGCTGGCTTGCAGAGCGAGTAAGAAACGGCTCATTTCGCCACCGGAGGCGATTTCGGTCAGGGGTTGCAGAGGTTCACCCGGATTGGGGCTAAAGAGAAAGATAATTTGGTCTGCTCCCAGAGCAGAAGGCGGGATGGGATTGATTTGCACCTTAAATTTAACTTTTTCCATTGCCAGAGGTTTTAATTCGGCAATCAACCGCTCTTCCAGATCGCTTGCCGCTGCCTGACGAAGCTGGGTTAGTTTGGCGCAGGCTTCGATTAGCTCGATTTGGCGCTGCTGATAGGCGGCTTCTAACTCTTCGAGGGATTGCCCACCCCCCCTCAGTTGTTCCAGATCGTCTTGTAAGCGTTGATAAAGGGCGATCGCATCCCCCAGGGTGGGGCCATACTTGCGGCAGATTTGCTTCAGGACAACAATTCGCTCTTGCACTTCCTGCAATCGTTGGGGATCGGCTTCAATACTTTCGCCATAGAAATTAATTTCCCGTCCGGCCTGCTCCACCTGGGCCAGGGCGTTACTCACCATGTCCAGAATGGGTTGAAGTTGGGGATCGTACTCCACCATTTCCTGGAGCGTTTCTTCGGCTCGGCCCAGGAGATCGGCGCAGGCTTCGCCGCCACTCTCGTTTTCATAAAGAGACTGATAGACCTGGTAGCTTTTTTGTTGGAGTTCGACACTGTGGGTCAGGCGCTTGCGTTCATGCTCTAACTGATCCAGTTCATCGGGATCAGTGAGATTGGCGGCTTCTAACTCCTGAATTTGGTACTCAAATAGATCCAGTTGTTGCAGTCGTTCCTGCTCAGACCTGCGGCGGCGATCGAGAGCCTGGGCGGCCTGCTGATAGCCTGTCCAGGCGGCAGAAACCTGGTCTCGCTGTGATAAGAGAGCTTCGCCACCATAGCTATCTAGCCACTCCCGTTGCAGAGGGAGCTGTCCGATCTGAACGGTTTGCCCTTGAGCGGTAATTTCAACCAGGCGATCGCGCAGTTCTTCCATCTGTTGCCTGTTGACCACCACCCCATTCACACGCGAACGGCTTCGCTGGCTGCCCTGGTTGAGGGTAATTTCACGGCTACAAACCATCCTGTTGTCATCCGCGGGGGGAATGTCTTGACTATTGAGCCAGGAAACCAAATCGGAGTCTACTTGAAAGATGGCTTCTACCAGTGCCCGCTCCGCCCCAGTCCGCACTGCCCGACTGGTGACCTTTCCTCCCAATACAGCATCGATCGCATCTAAAATGATGGATTTCCCCGCACCCGTCTCCCCCGTCAGTACAGTCAACCCGGCACCCAGTTCCAGATCCAGGTGGTCAACCAGGGCAAAGTTTTCAATTCTCAAGGAGAGCAGCATGGGCATTTGGGGCGGAACAGTGAGGGGATTGATGGTAAGTTAGTTGTTGGTGTTAGTTGTTAGAGGGGGGAGGGAGTGGATGGGGGATGGGTGATAGGGTGGATGGGTGATGATTAAAACAGCTTCTCCTTTCCCTCCTCATGGTATCGATCTCTGAAGCATTGGCAAGCGCTTTTCGTGCCTATCAAACTGAGAATCTGTTTGAAGCAGAGTGGACGTGCCAGCAAATCGTTCAACAGCAGCCGGATTATGTACCAGCGTTGCATCTGCTGGGGGCGATCGCCTATCAAACGGGGCGGTTGGACACAGCAATCGCCCGCTATCAGCAGATTTTGAGTGTTGACCCCAACCACGCTGAAGCCCATAATAATCTCGCCGTTGCGCTGCAAGATCGGGAAGATTGGCGTCAGGCCAGGATGCATTTTCAGCGGGCGCTGGAGTTGAATCCCAATCATGCACCCACCTACTTCAATTTTGGCAATTTGCTGCTGCAACAGAAGGATTGGGGGGGGGCGATCGCCCAGTATCAGCAGGCAATTGCCCTCAACCCCAACTATGCCAGGGCTCACAATAACCTGGCAAACGCGCTAAGGCAACAGAGGCAACTGGATGCGGCAATTGAGCATTATCACAAAGCGATTGCTCTGGAGCCAAACAATCCGCAGACCTATAACAATCTGGGAAATGCATTGCAGGAGGTGGGGCAGTTTGAGGCAGCGATCGCCCAGTATCAGAAATCCCTTACGCTTCAGGCAGATAATCCCGAAGTGTATTTCAATCTGGGAAACGCGATGGGTTCCCTGGGGCAGTTTGAGGCAGCAATCACCTACTATCACAGTGCCTTGAATTTAGGATTTAATCGGGCTGAAGTTCACAACAACCTGGGGTTAGTCCTGCGGGAATGTAGATACCTTGAACAGGCTGTTGAGCATTTTCAGCAGGCAATTGCCCTCAACCCTGATAATGTTGAACCCTACGTCAACCTGGGCATTGTCCTGTATGAGCAGAATGATTTGGTGGGAGCAATCACCCAATGCAGACGGGCGATCGCTCTCAATCCTGACCATGCCGACGCCCATCTGAATCTAAGTTTTGCGCTACTGGCATCCGGTGACTTAGAGCAGGGATTTGCTGAATACGAGTGGCGCTGGAAGTACAAAGAGTTTGGCATCCAGTTAGAGAAACCCCGTTGGGACGGCTCTGACTTGCAGGGAAAAACTATTTTGCTCTTTGCCGAAATGGGATTGGGGGACGCAATTCACTTTATCCGCTATGTGCCGCTGGTTGCCCAAAGGGGAGGACAAATCCTCGTTGATTGTCGTCCGGAGCTGGTTCGCTTGTTTTCTGAGATACCGGAGGTGAACCAGGTCATTCCTAGAGGAACCACCCATCCTCCCTATGATGTCTACACTCCCCTATTCAGTCTTCCGCACTTGTTTGGCCACACCCTGGATACCATTCCTGCACAGGTTCCCTACCTGTCGGTATCCAACACTGGCGTTCAACTTCCAGAGCGAGATCCAAACATCCTCAATGTGGGAATTGTTTGGGCGTCTGCTATGCCGTCTAGAGAACTTACGACCCCTGACGCCTATAGACGTTACCTCATCCACTCTTACAAAAGCAGAACTGCCCCCCTACCAATATTTATGGCTCTGCAATCCGTTCCTAATATCAAGCTTTACAGCCTCCAGGCTGGCTCCCATGCTGCTGATATTTCTCTTTATGGGTTTGAGCAAAATCTTGTGGATCTGAGTAGCCACATTCAAGATCTGGCCGATACTGCAACCCTCATTTCCCAGCTCGATCTGGTCATTTCTGTAGACACCGCTGTTGCACATCTCACCGGAGCCCTGGGTAAACCCATTTGGGTAGTGCTTCCCTTCGCCTGTGACTGGCGCTGGATGCAGCAGCGAGAAGACAGTCCCTGGTATCCAACTATGCGCCTTTTTCGGCAAGACGCTGCGGGCGACTGGGCAGGGGCGATCGCAAAGGTCGTAGATGCTTTACGCAATTGGAAACATTAAGTTCCTGCTTTTGGTATATCCGCTTTTGAACTCAATTTACGCAGAATTGTTCAACCGATTGGGGCTATCTTAGATAGTTCTTTGCTCAGAAATTTTCCAAGCTATAGCTTTACGCGGCTGCGTTAGGACATGGGAATTAGAGAGGGAGGGGGGGCTTCGCCCCCAGCCAGGGGTGGAACCCCTGCACCCCGTCCTAACCATCATGACTACCGCTATATCTTGAGTTTCAACCGTTGATTCTGGCGATCAACGCCAGCGAGGGCTTCTTTGGCTTCTTCTTCGGTCAGGAAATCAACATCGCGAGTAGATTTTACGATCGCACGAATGGTTGCCAGGGGTGTCTGCAATTCATGAGCCGCAGAGCCGGTTTACTTTTCCCCTGAAACTCATTGGTCGTTGCTGAATTTGAGTATGAAATAGGTGCTGTATGCTCGAAACTTCGTTTCGATTCATACTGCTTTTCAGCAACGCCGTCGTCAACAGTACCCAGATCCATGTCCATTCGCATTGCCTTTATCTGATCTTCAGACATTGACATTGAATGGCCCATTTGCGGATGCCAGGCAATGGGGGTGCTGGGGGCTTTGGGATACCAGGCAGTCCGCCACTGTTTCATTTGATTGATCTCTGTTTCCTGCGCCTTGAAATATCTTGAGCCAGCTTTTTGAGTTTGGGGCGACTGGATTTCTGTAACACTTCTGCTGCCATGCTCAAAGCACCCTCATGATGCGGAATCATGCTATCAATAAATCGCAAATCAAATTCCCCATCTGCCGGCCCTAAGTTCATCATGCTGTGATCCATCATGCCATTGGGTTTCATGTCGCCATGATTCATGGAGTATTGATCGCCAACATTCATGGCACCTGAGTTTTACGCTTGAGCCTGGTTCCGGGCATGCGTAGAGCAGGCGGTCAAGACTCCAGTCGTTGGAGCGATCGCAACAACGGCCAGCCTCAGAAATTTAGCTTTTAAAGCGATTTGTTTCATAGCCTCTACACATTTAAAGTTAGGCAAAACAGTTAGGCAAAACAGCTTTCTTGATTCTGTTCCTTCCAGGTAACTGGAAAGTCAAGGATGGAAATAGCCTGGGCTTCAAGTCTCAACTTCAGCAGCCCTGGCTGCCTTCCAGACAGTAATAGCTCCCAGTCTTCCACAGAGAAATGAAATCAGGATGAAATTGAACGACCTCTTGACTCTCCAGTTGACTGGAGCCTTCAAGATGAGATCAAATGTGATTGAGAATTTGGACAATGACTCTGCAACTTAAAGTTCCTGACATGGCATGTTCAGCTTGTAGTGACACGATCGCAAAAGCCATCAAGGCGATTGACTCAACAGCAACCGTACAGGCAGACCCCAAAACAAAGCTGGTTGAGGTTGATACACAAGCCTCCGAGACAGCCATCCGGAGTGCGATCGCAACTGCTGGCTATACCATCTCCGATTGACCAGGAGGTCATTCATGGAAAATACAACCCTGAAACTCAGAGGGATGAGCTGTGCCTCCTGTGCCAGCAATATTGAGGCCGCAATTCGATCGGTTCCGGGAGTGACTGCGTGTACTGTGAACTTTGGAGCTGAGCAGGCGTCTGTAATCTACAATCCCCAACGAACTGATATAAAGGCAATTCAGGCGGCTGTTGGTGAGGCTGGCTACGTTGCTTCTGCAATTGAACATAGCACCCTGACGGAAGAAGATGACGAAGAGAAAGCAGCACGGCAGGCAGAAAACCGGGATTTGACTCGGAAGGTCTGGGTGGGTGGCAGCATCAGTATTATTTTGCTGGTGGGTTCTCTCCCGGCGATGGTGGGGATACCCATTCCTTTTATTCCTGGCTGGTTACATCACTTCTGGTTGCAGGCAGTTCTGACGGCTCCGATACAGTTCTGGTGCGGCAAGACCTTCTACATCAATGGCTGGAAAGCCTTCAAACGCCACACCGCCACAATGGACACCCTGATCGCCCTGGGAACACTAGTCGCTTACGTCTATTCCCTGTTTGTGACAATCAATCCAGGCTTTCTCATTGCCCAGGGAATCACGCCCAGTGTCTACTACGAAGTTTCGGCAATTGTTATCACCTTAATCCTGCTGGGGCGATTGTTCGAGAATCGGGCAAAGGGGCAAACCTCCGAGGCCATTCGCAAGTTGATCGGCTTACAGGCAAAAAGCGCACATGTGATCCGCAATGGTCAGGAAATGGACATTCCCATTGCAGAAGTGGGATTGGGCGATATGATTCTGGTGCGTCCAGGGGAAAAGATTCCGGTGGACGGTGAGATCATTGAGGGTTCTTCCAATGTGGATGAGTCGATGGTGACGGGTGAAAGTATTCCCGTGAAAAAGCAAATGGGCGATGAGGTGATCGGTGCAACCATGAACAAAACGGGTAGTTTCCGCTTTCGTGCCACCCGCGTCGGTAAAGATACCTTTCTGGCTCAAATCGTCAAACTGGTGCAGCAGGCGCAAGGCTCAAAAGCACCGATTCAACGGTTAGCCGACCAGGTGACGAGCTGGTTTGTTCCGGTCGTAATTGCCATTGCGATCGCCACCTTTGTCCTCTGGTACAACCTGATGGGCAATGTAACACTAGCCCTGATTACCGCCATTGGTGTGTTAATTATTGCCTGTCCCTGTGCCCTGGGGCTGGCCACACCGACCTCTATCATGGTTGGTACAGGTAAAGGAGCCGAAAACGGCATCCTGATTAAAGGTGCTGAAAGTCTAGAACTGACCCACAAAATCCAAACGATCGTATTGGATAAAACAGGAACCTTAACCCAGGGGAAACCCACAGTCACTGATTTTGTCACTGTCAACGGCACTGCTAATGACAATGAATTGAAACTGATTCGGTTAGCTGCCTCGGTTGAGCAAAATTCAGAACATCCCCTGGCGGAAGCCGTCGTGCAGTATGCTCGATCCCAACTTGGGAATAAACCCTTATTCGGAGTGCAGGCTTTTGAAGCGATCGCTGGCAGTGGTGTCCAGGGAATGGCTTCTGATCGCCTCATCCAGATCGGAACTCGACGATGGATGCAAGAACTGGGAATTGACACTCTTGCTCTAGAGCAACAGTGGGAACGTCTAGAGTATTTGGGTAAAACAGTCATCTGGATTGCCGTTGATGGCAGAGTGGAAGGTATTATGGGCATTGCCGATGCGCTCAAACCTTCCTCCGCCAGGGCAGTTCATGCCCTGCAACGTCTCGGTTTAGAAATGGTGATGCTGACCGGAGATAACCGTCGAACGGCTGAAGTAATCGCCCGCGAAGTTGGCATCAAGCGAATTTTTGCCGAAGTGCGCCCCGATCAGAAAGCGGCCAAAGTCGCAGAAATTCAACGGGAAGGGAAAGTCGTTGCAATGGTGGGAGATGGCATCAATGATGCTCCTGCCTTAGCCCAGGCGGATGTTGGCATTGCCATCGGAACGGGAACAGATGTGGCGATCGCTGCCAGCGATATTACGTTGATTTCTGGAGACTTACAGGCCATTGTTACGGCGATCGAACTATCTCGTGCCACGATTCGCAACATTCGCCAGAATCTCTTCTTCGCCTTCATCTACAATGTGGCTGGAATTCCCATTGCCGCAGGCATTCTCTTCCCATTTTTGGGTTGGTTGCTAAACCCCATTATCGCAGGGGGAGCAATGGCATTCAGTTCTGTTTCCGTTGTCACCAATGCTCTGCGATTGCGGAACTTTCAACCCAAAACATTCAGCTAGTAGTCCGTCAGTATCCAGGTCACAGCGAAGGAGGTTGGGGGGCAGGTTAAAGTGAAAACCCCACCCCTGCACCCGTTCAAATTTCAAGAAGGATCGCTATAGTTATGTTCAGGAAAGTGAAATTTTTTGGAACGCTGGCAGGATTAGGATTTCTGTTGGGTGCAATCTTCGGAGCAATTGCCGCTGAACCGGAAATGGGCAAGATGGAAAATCACACCATTCCTCAGCCCAACCAGTTTCAGCGTATCGAACAACCCCCTGGCAATAAGATCGCTGTCACATTAGGTGGATTAGGACTAATTGGCTTAGAACTTTGGTGGTTCCTGTTCAGCAAACCCAAATCGCGTCAAGTCATTGCAAAGGATGGCATTCAGGAAGTTACAGTTACCGTCAATGGGGGGTACGAACCGAGCCAGATTATAGTACAAACAGGACAACCAGTGCGATTAAATTTCCATCGCAAAGACCCCAGCAGTTGTCTAGAAGAAGTCCGCTTCCCTGACTTTCACATTGCTCAAGAATTGCCGTTGAATCAAATTACAGCGATTGAATTCACACCCAGTAAACCCGGTAAATATGAATTCACCTGCGGCATGAATATGTTTCGTGGCATCATTGAGGTCCAGCCTGCAACACTATAGCGTTCACGCATGGTTTGTGAACAAGGGAGGGGGAGTAAGGGCTTCGCCCCCACGCACGGGTTTCACCCCTACCCCCCGTCCTAAGCCTGGTGGCTATGGCTACAGTTGCATCTATAGCAGTCCTAAATCAGTTGTCGGATTGAGAGGCGGCGTTGCTAAAAAGCAGTATGAGTCAAAACGAAGTTTCTTCAAGCATACAGCGCCTATTTCATACCCAAATTCAGCAACGCCTGAGAGGTTTTGTGAGAAAGGATTCTGCAGGAATCTTTTCTCACAAAACAGATAAGTAGTTTAGCTGGGTGTAATTATTATTAAATTTAAGGATAATTTGGGGGATGGAGAAGATTTCACCCCCTCCCTATCTGAGGGCGCAGCCCCTACTTCTCCCCTTACGATTAATTGTGATTACCTACTTGAGATCGCTATAGCAACTTCTCACATCACAAGATTCAATTTGTTAACATCTTAGGAAATTTCTGCACTGCTCTTTCTTGAGCGCAGTACTTTTTTAAGTAAGCATCAATGAGGATTTTAAGCAAGCTTCAATGAAGATTCTGGTTGTAGAAGACGATCAATTGACTGCTGAAGCGCTGGTTGCTACGTTAAGCAATCAACATTACACCGTTGAGGTTGCCTCAGATGGAGAGTCAGGATGGATGTTAGCGGAGGCGTTCGCCTATGACTTAATTCTGCTGGATGTGGCCCTGCCTGAGCTGGATGGCATCAAGCTTTGTCAACGGTTGCGATCGCACGGGTACCAGATGCCTATCCTACTGCTGACGGCTCGAAGTAGCAGCCATGACAAAGCGATCGGGTTAGATGCAGGTGCCGATGATTACATCGTGAAACCCTTCGATCCAGAAGAGTTGGTAGCTCGAATCCGAGCACTACTGCGTCGCAATCAAACAACCATCCAATCGGTACTGGAATGGGGTGATTTACGCCTCGATCCAAGAAGTTGTGAAGTCACCTATGGAACACAGCCCGTTTCCCTGACTGCCAAAGAATATGCCCTCCTCGAACTGTTTCTACGAAATAATCAGCGGGTGTTTAGCTGTGGGGCAATCCTGGAAAACCTCTGGTCGTTTGAAGACGTTCCCAGTGATGAGGCGGTGAGAACTCATATTAAAGGTTTGCGCCAAAAACTCAAAGCTGCAGGTGCCCCAACCACTCTAATTGAAACGGTCTATGGAATTGGCTATCGACTCAAGCCGTTAGAAGGGAAAAAGGGAGGTCGGGCAACCCGGAAAATGACATCTCCCTATCCGTCACCTGAGTCGGTTGAAGTGAGTGCAGAAGAGATTGGGCAGCAGACCTGGGCCGCGATCGCCGAGGTATGGCAACGATTCCAACCTAGAGTGGATGAACAGATAACCGTGTTGGAACAGGCCGTTGCTGCATTGAGTAACCGAACATTGAGTGGGGAACTGCGGCGGCAGGCAGAACAGGAAGCGCACACATTAGCAGGTTCTCTGGGAACCTTTGGCTTTGAACAGGCTTCTCAACTGGCTCGAACAATTGAACAGCAGTTGCAGTCGAGCGAACGTCCAAGTTCTAACCAGATTCATCATCTTCAGTCGCTAATTGCGGCACTACGCCAGGAAATTGCAGGTTCTGAAAACCAGGATAGGTCACCTGCACAAACAGAAAAACATCCGTTGCTTTTGGTGATAGACAGCGATCGCGCAATAGCTGAATCCATTGTCACTGAAGCAGCGAATTGGGGATTACGAGCAGAGTTTGCAATGGATCTGGCAATCGCCAGAGAAATCATTCAGCGTGAGCAACCAGATGTTATCCTGCTAGATTTGGCAGTTTCTAAACACACCATAGACTGCTTCAATCTATTAGTTGAATTACAACAGCAAATCCCCTCCTTACCTGTGCTGGTATTCACCGCCAAAGAAGATTTACAGCATCGTTTAGAAGTTGCCCGTTTGGGTGGACGGGCATTTCTGCAAAAACCGATGCCTGCAACCCAGATACTTAGAGAAGTGACCCGTATTCTGCACCAGACTGATCCAGTGGATGCCAGAGTGATGGTCGTAGACGATGACCTGCAACTGCTGGCAACGGTGAGGACGCTACTACAACCCTGGGGGCTTCACGTTACAACGCTCAATAACCCCAATCAGTTTTGGGAAACTCTGGAAGCCGTCGCACCAGACCTCTTAATCTTAGACATCAAAATGCCCAACATCAGCGGCATTGAGCTATGTCATGTGGTACGTAATGATGGGCGCTGGAGTGGTTTACCGATTGTTATCTTAACAGCTTATACTGATGCTAATACCGTGAATCAGGTGTTTGCAGCAGGTGCTGATGACTTTATCAGCAAGCCGATTGTGGGCCCCGAACTGGTGGCTCGTATCATTAACCGGTTAGAACGCATTAAACTGTTGAAAAATTTAGCTGCGCTGCATCAAGATGAAGTGGCAGAGGGAAAGAAGACCGAGACTGCCCTGCGAAAAATAAAAGATGAATTGGAAATACGAGTGGCAGAACGGACGGCTGAGTTAGTCCGTGTTAATGAGCAGTTACGCTCTGAACTCAACGAGCGCAAACAAATCGAAGAAGCACTGAGAGTCTCACAGAGGCGCTTTTCAGGCATTCTCGATATTGCGGATGATGCAGTGATTTCTGTAGATGGAAAACAACGAATTACCCTGTTTAATCAAGGGGCAGAAAAGATTTTTGGCTACACCGCCCAGGAAGCGATCGGTCAACCGCTAGATCTGTTGTTGCCAGTTCGCTTTGCGGAACTGCATCGGAAATATGTGAATGACTTTGGTCAATCTTCCAGCGAAGCTCGTCGCATGGGGGAACGTCGCGAGATTTTTGGTCGCCGCAAAAATGGAGAAGAATTCCCGGCAGAAGCTTCCATCTCCAAGCTGCAATTGAAAGGGGAAACAATCTTTACCGTAATCTTACGAGACACGAGCGATCGCAAAGTGATTGAACGAATGAAAGATGAGTTCATTTCCATTGTCAGTCATGAACTCCGCACACCTTTAACCTCCATTCACGGCTCACTGGGAATGCTAGCCAGTGGCTTGCTTGATGCCGAGCCCGAAACCGGAAAGCGACTGCTCGAAATTGCGGTTGATAGCACTGAACGCCTGATCCGATTGCTCAATGATGTTCTCGATGTTGAACGGATTGAATCGGGCAAAGTCACAATGGACAAACACCTCTGCAATGTGGCTGACTTGATGACGAATGCCGCGAATGTAATGCAGGCAATGGCAGAAAAATTTGGCGTGATGTTATCCGTAACACCTTTGTCAGTTGAGGTGTGGGCAGATGGCGATCGCATTATTCAAACGCTCACTAATCTGTTAAGCAATGCCATCAAGTTTTCGCCTCAAGGAGTAACAGTTTGGCTCACAGCAGAACTCAGGAGTCAGGAGCCAGAAGCCAGGAGTCAGGAGCCAGGAGAAACATCCGTCGCCTGTCGCCTGTCGCCTGTCGCCTCCATCCAAACTCAGCCCTCAGCCTCCAGCCCTCAACATTCCCCCACCCCATCCCCCCATCACTCTATCCCCTCTCAACCCCCACCGCCTACTCTTTCCTACATCCTCTTCACTATCAAAGATCAGGGACGAGGTATTCCAGCAGACAAACTGGGAACTATTTTTGAACGCTTTCAGCAAGTCGATGCATCCGACTCCCGTAATCAAGATGGTACTGGCTTAGGTTTGGCAATCTGCCGCAATATTGTGCAACAGCATGGAGGTCGTATTTGGGTTGAGAGTGTCTTGGGTAAGGGTAGTACTTTTTACTTTACGTTGCCAGTTGGAGAGAGGTGATAGGAGCGATCGTCTGAATTACACAGCCATTAATGACCAATGACTAAACGCATTCTCGTCATCGATAACGAGCAATACATTCAGGAAGTAACACAAATTTGTTTACGAACGACTGCTGGATGGCAGGTGTTGACTGCCAGTTCTGGGCAAGAAGGGATTGCCAAAGCAGAAGCTGAGCAACCGGATGCGATTCTGCTGGATGTGATGATGCCTGACATGGATGGACCTACGACGTTTCAGCAGTTGCAGGCTAATCCAGCTACTCGTCAGATTCCGGTAATCTTGCTCACCGCAAAAGTGCAAGCATCTGATCGCCGTCGTTATGAAGAACTGGGTGTGAAGGGGGCGATCGCTAAACCTTTCAATCCTTTACAACTCGCCAGTCAGGTTGCAGCAACCCTTGGCTGGAGCCTTTGATGAATTGGGAAGTTATATAACGATCCTATTTGGATTGTGAGAAAGGATTCTTGCAGAATCCTTTCTCACAAAGCCTCTCAATCTCACGACTGATTGAGGACTGCTATATCGAGTTATAGCAGTAGTCATTATGGTTAGGACGGGGTGCAGGGTGGAACCCTGGCAGGGCGAAGCCCCACTCCCGCTCTAATTCTAATATCCTAATGCACCCGCGTAGAGCTATAAACAATTTTGACAGTATATGCTTGATGGAGGGAGCCACGGGTCAGAAGCCAGGAGCCAGAAGTAGGATTAATTCTGGCTCCTAGCTTCTGGCTTCTCAAATCCTCGATCTGCTGCCTCGATCTGCTGCATTTAACAATCAAATTAGTATTAGCTTAAAGTAGCAGGTTGAGGATAATTTCTGAACAATCCAAGCTCCTCTGCTCGTTGAAAAGCCTGCTGCAATGGCTGCCCCTGGCTAATGGCAATATGCATTAACACCATTGCTGCTGCCAATGTTGCATTGTTGCAACACACTAACATGGGTTTAGGTAATTGATTAATCTGACTGAGAACTCTGACTGCTGTCTCAGGGGTCATAACTTCAGCATCCGTCGGCAGGTTAACGTAGCACAACCCTAAGCGTTCGATCCGCTGTTGTTCGTCATTCGAGAAATGATTGGGCGATCGCAAATTGAGTACGGACTTATATCCCTCTTCGGCAATCTGCTGCAATTCCCTAAAAGTGACTGGCCCTGCGATCGCAAGTTCATCATTAATCTTCCTGACAATTTCCATTGCGCCCTCCTAAGCCAGCCGATCGCATCAAGTTTGAAGTGAAGTCCTATTCTCAAGTTAGGACAAAAATTTGAGAAACCTGTGAGGAAACCCATAATAACTAAGGAATGAGAATTAAATAACTCCGAAAACCTCATCCCGCCTTTGGCACCCCTCTCCGACTCAGAGCAGAGAAGGGAGGAGGTCAGTTCGCTCAAGGAATGCGGTGTGATTAAATCCATAAGCCTAAGTAGCTAGTGGTTTAGCAAGGGAACTTTGCCTGTTTATCCAAGCTCAGAAAGAAAAACCAATTTACGGGGTTTTGAAGAGTTCTAAACCCTTCAAAATCTGCCTGCCTGGTAGTTTGCCAGGTGCAATTCAATCAAGGATAATTTTGGAGGTGGAGGGGTAAACCCCTGCCTGGGAGCGCAGCCCTATTCCCCCCTTGACAATTAATAATGGCTACCTACTTACCACTCTACAGAGTTCAATTCAGAACTCAAAACTCTCTGCAAAACTGAATTTCTACTCTCTACAAAACTGAATTTCTGCTTTCACCACTGAAGGATCCGCAGTACGAGAGATACGGAAATCCAACTTCTCGCAAACTCGTTGCATTCCAGAGTTATCAGAGAGAATTTCTGCTGTAATGCGATCGAGATGCTCATCACGCCCCACTTGCAGCAACCGTCTTAGCAGTTCAGTCCCTAAACCACGACCCTGAAAACGATCGCTGACCAGCATGGCAAACTCGGCATCGTTGGTTCCATGCAACTTACTGAGCCGTCCAACTGCTAGAATTTCGTGTGATCCAGTTTCGGGATTCTTATAATCTGCAACGAGTGCCATTTCGCGATCGTAGTCAATAAAGCAGATGCGAGTCAGGCGCTCATGAGCAATGCGCTGATCCAGTTTGATCAAGTGAAAGTAGCGCAAGTAAACACTTTGCTCTGATAAGGTTTTGTGGAACTGAATCATCAACGGTTCATCTTCAGGCCGAATTGGACGAATACTGACTTGCGTGCCATCTTTTAGCTGCCATGGTGTGACATATTGTGTGGGATAAGGGCGAATAGCTAACTTTGGTAGCTGCTCTTTACTAACAGTTGCATCCTGTAGAACAATGCGAGCATCCAATGCCAGCAAGGGTGAATGGTTATTTGCTCCCATTGGAAACGCCACCAACGGATTGATATCAATCTCTTTGATCCAGCGTTGTTCTGCCACAAGTTGACTAAATCGTACTAGCAGTTGTTCAAGAGCGCCCAGATCGACGGGGGGTTGTCCTCGTACACCTTGCAAAGCTTTATAAATGTGCGTTTGCTCCATCAACCGTCGCGCCAGCGTGGAGTTAAGTGGAGGAAGGGCGATCGCCTGATCCTGAAACACTTCAACCAACTGTCCACCTGCACCAAATAGCAGCACTGGGCCAAACTGAGGATCAAGGCTACTGCCAATGATCAATTCATAGCCACTCAACCTCACCATTGGCTGCACGGTCACACCTAAAAAGTGCTCAGCTCCAACCTTCTCGGTTACGGAAGCTTCAATCGCTTGATAGGCTCGTCGTACAGCTTCTGCATCCACCAGACTAAGCTGCACACCTCCAACATCAGTTTTATGGGTAATGGTTTTAGAGAACAACTTGAGCACCACTGGATAGCCGATCGCTTCTGCGCAATCAACAGCCTCTGCTTCACTGGCAGCAATACAATCTTGAATCACCGGAATGTCATAAGATGCCAGAATTTGCTTTGACTCTGCTTCAGTGAGAATGGTTCTGTTGGCTTGCCGTGCAGCAGTGATGATATTTTCGGCTAACGTATGATCTTTCGTGGATACCTCAAAGCAATCAGGAGTTCTTGCTTCTACACTGGTTGACAAAACAGGAGTTTCGTAGATGCCACGCAAGTTATAGCTAAACCGCCACAGGTAGCTAAACACAAGCGCAGCCGTATCAGGAAAGCGGTAGGTCGGAATCTTTGCTTGATTCAGCAGTAATTCACCTGCACTTACATCAGAATCCCCCATCCAACTGGCAAGAACAGGTTTAGCGGACGGGTGTGAATTCTGATTTTCAACCCATGTTTTCAACCGTTCCGCTGTTTCTGTTGGGTCAGTCATTGCCTGAGGGGTGAGAATCACCAGCAATCCATCACTCTCTGAGTCCTGAGCAACCGTCTCAATTGTTTGCTGATAGCGGTTTGGGTCAGCATCCCCCAAAATATCAATCGGATTACAGTGGCTCCAAAATGGCGGAAGCTGCTGGTTGAGAGCCGCGATTGTCCCCTCTGAAAGCTGTGCCAGTTGCCCTCCATTTTTCAGCAAGGCATCGGTTGCTATCACACCCGGCCCTCCAGCATTGGTGATAATTGTTAAACGCGGACCTTTGGGGCGCGGTTGTTTTGCCAATACCTCTGCCATATCAAACAATTCAGAGATGCGATCGACCCGCAGTACGCCACACCGACGAAACGCGGCATCCAGAACCGCGTCACTTCCTGCCAGGGCTCCTGTATGTGATGTAGCAGCCTGAGCGGCAGCTTCTGTGCGACCCGCTTTGAGAACAATGATAGGTTTTGTCAGGGCAACTTCCCGCGCGGCTGACAGGAAAGAACGCGCCTCTCCGATCGATTCCATGTAAATGACAATGCTGTGGGTATGCGGGTCGTCTCCCAGATAGTAAATCAGATCGCCCCAATTCACATCCAGCATGGAACCAATGGAAATGAAAGTACTAAAACCAACATTTTCTCGAAAGCTCCAATCTAAAATCGCAGTACACAGTGCGCCACTTTGGCTGATAAAGCCCACATTGCCGGGACGTGCCATTGCATTAGCAAAGGTGGCATTTAACCCGGTGATAGGATTCATTACCCCCAGGCAATTAGGACCAATCAGCCGCAGTTTACTCCGCTGAAGTTGTTCTCGAATTTGCTGTTCCAGTTCAATCCCCGCGGCACCAGTTTCTCGAAATCCAGCAGAAAGGACGATCGCACCTTTCACCTCTGCATTTACACAATCTTGAATAACATCTGGAACTGTAACTGCGGGGGTGGCAATCACTGCCAGGTCTATAGGTTCTGGTATATCGGCGATCGCAGCATATGCCTTGACTCCTAAAACGCTGTACCGTCTGAGATTGACGGGATAAACTGTACCACCAAAGGAACTGCTGAGCAAATTCCACAGCACAATTCGCCCAACACTTCCCGGTCGCTCTGTTGCTCCAATGACAGCCACTGACCTGGGAGCGAAGATCGCATCAAGTGGACGGTACTCCGAGCGCAAAATATCGTAGGCACGATCAGAAGTAGAGGATAGGAGTGATTCCATAACTTGTACCGTGATGAGCATTCCCTAGTATGAACTAAGTAGCCGGGCACAATTAAATTAAGGATAATTCTGGGGGTGGAGGGAGTGAAATCCCCTGCCTAGGGGCACAGCCCCCATTCCTTCTTCTTACAATTAATTGGGTAAAGCTACTTACATCAAGACCGAAACTTTATCAGGCTTGTAATAAAGAGCCGATTCTATCCGGCAACCCAAATATGCCAGAATGTACAGCTCTTTCAGGTCTTGAATGAGCGGATAGCGAGGGTTTGCACCTGTGCATTGGTCATCAAATGCCTGTTCTGCCATGTGTTCTACTTTGCTGTAAAAACTCTGTTCGTCCTCCGTCAGGGCTTCTTTGATGGTGTTAGGGATCTCAATCTGATGCTTCAAATCTTCGATCGCCTCTACCAATCGTTCCACTTTCTCATCTAGTGTATTGCCACCGAGATTCAAATAATCTGCAATTTGAGCGTACCGTTCCTTTGCATAAGGATATTTGTATTGCGAGAAGATGGCTTGCTTGAAGGGTACATCGGTGGCGTTATAGCGAATCACATGAGAAATCAGCAGTGCATTTGCTAACCCATGCGGTACATGGAATGTAGACCCTAATTTGTGCGCCATTGAGTGACACACTCCTAAGAAAGCATTGGCAAATGCCATGCCTGCGATCGTTGCCGCATAGTGAACTTTTTCCCGTGCTTCTGGATCATTTGCACCATTCTTATAGGCACGGGGTAAGTACTTAAAGAGAAGTGCGATCGCCTCCAGTGCGAGTCCTTCAGTGAATTCAGTGGCTAATGCTGAAACGTAGGATTCCAGTGCATGGGTTAATGCATCAATTCCGCCATAGGCCGTTAATTTTTTGGGCATATTGAGAACGAGTTCTGGATCAATAATCGCCATGTTTGGCGTCAGCGCATAGTCTGCCAATGGATATTTAATGCCAGCAGAATCATCCGTGACAACGGCAAATGGCGTGACCTCTGATCCAGTTCCAGACGTAGTTGGAATTGCAACCATGAGTGCTTTCTGACCCAGGGCAGGTAGTTCATACACTCGCTTACGAATGTCCATAAACCGGGTTGCCAGACCTGCAAACTCCACCTCTGGATGTTCATACATCAACCACATCACTTTGGCAGCATCCATTGGAGAACCGCCGCCAATCGCAATAATTACATCAGGTTGATAGTTTCTAAGCAGTTCCAATCCTTTGTTCACATTGGACAGGGTGGGATCAGGCTCGACATCGTGAAAGACATCGTGTTTGACCCCAATTTCATCTAACACCGTCGTCACTTTCTCGACTAAACCTAAATCAAACAATGGCTTATCCGTGACGATAAACGCTCGTTGCTTACCTGCAAGTTCACGCAAGGCTACAGACAAACAACCATACTTGAAATAGATCTTTGGCGGCACACGGAACCACAGCATATTTTCCCGTCGCTCTGACACGGTTTTGACGTTAAGCAAATGACGAGGTGTGACATTATCAGACACGGTGTTGCCGCCCCAAGTGCCGCACCCCAGAGTCAAAGAGGGATCGAGTTTGAAGTTGTAGAGATCGCCGATCGCCCCCTGAGAAGATGGGGTGTTAATCAACACTCGCGATGTTTTGACTGAGCTTTTGAAGTAGGCAATGTCATCTAAGCAAGTTGGATTGACATACAATACAGAGGTATGCCCTTGCCCACCAAATTCCACCAATTGTTTCGCTTTCTCGACTGCATCCAGGAAACTGCTAGCTCGATACATTGCCAGAATGGGCGACAATTTTTCGTAGGAAAATGGTTCATTGACACCAATCTCATCAACTTCTGCAATCAACACTTTCGGTAATGTGCAGGGTAGTGGATTTAGGCTCTCGTTTTTTCCGCGATTCTTGCTTTGATGTTCCAGACACACCAGTCCAATGCCTGCCAGTTGAGCGATCGCCCCCACTGATTGCCCCACAATAGCTGGATTCAAGCGGCCATCCTTCAACAGCACCTTACCAACCTTTGCCTTTTCTCCGGCTGAAAGGAAGTAAGCACCGCGATCAATAAATTCTTGCTTTACCTGCTCATAAATTGAATCCAGCACCACCACCGACTGCTCTGACGCACAGATCATACCGTTATCAAACGTCTTACTCAGCAGGATAGAACTGACTGCCGTTTGGATATCTGCAGTTTCATCAATCACCGCAGGTGTATTCCCGGCACCAAC
The DNA here is from genome assembly GCF_049200465.1 of Leptothermofonsia sp. ETS-13. Taxonomy (NCBI): domain Bacteria; kingdom Bacillati; phylum Cyanobacteriota; class Cyanophyceae; order Leptolyngbyales; family Leptolyngbyaceae; genus Leptothermofonsia; species Leptothermofonsia sp. ETS-13. Next base: position 5,034,784 of record NZ_CP120836.1, on the reverse strand, counting down.
GCCCAAAGAAGGATGGCCTGACGAGTAAGCCGCTTTCACCATTCCAGGCCCACCAGTGGCAAGAATTAGTTTGATATCGGGATGCTGCATCAACGCCTGCGATAACTCAATCGTGGGTTCATCAATCCAACCGATGATGTTCTTTGGCGCTCCAGCGGCGATCGCAGCCTCCAGCACTGTTCTGGCGGCTGTTACTGTGCTACGTTTTGCCCGTGGATGTGGAGAGAAAATGATCGCATTGCGAGTTTTAAGGGTAATCAGGGCTTTGAAAATTGTGGTCGAAGTCGGATTTGTGACTGGAATAATTCCCGCTAAAACTCCCATCGGTTCTGCGATTTTTTGAATTCCGAAGGATCTGTCTTCCTCAATCACACCACAGGTTTTTTCGTGTTTATATTTGTTGTAAATTATTTCTGAAGCAAAGTGATTCTTAATCACTTTATCTTCAATAACTCCCATTTTCGTTTCGTCTACCGCTAATTTTGCCAGCGGAATCCGAACGGCATTGGCAGCGAGCGCGGCTTGTTTGAAAATAAGATCGACTTGCTCTTGAGAATACGTCGCATACTGTTCTTGTGCGGCTTTGACCTGCTGAATCAGTGTTTCGAGTTCTTCACGATTGGTAATGCTCATAATCTGCTCCGTGTTCTCATGGTGCAATCAAAACTTAGGCAACGTTGATACCTCGACTATGGAAGATGGCATGTGCTGCCTGCACTTGTTCTGCTGTGGGAGGTTGCGTCTCTTTAAGCTGGTATTCATAGCCCAATTGCCCCCACTTATATTCGCCCATCTTGTGAAAGGGCAAAACTTCTATCTTTTCAACGTTTTTCAGGGTTGCAACAAAATCTGCCAGCCCTTCAATGTTGTGGGGTGCATCGGTTAAACCGGGAACTAAAACAAACCGAATCCAGGTGGGTTTATGGATAGCGTTGAGGTAACGGGCGATCGCCAGGGTTGGCTCCAACGAAACACTCGTGACTTTTGCATAAATATTAGGATCATAGGATTTGATATCCAGTAGTACCAAATCTGCCTGCTCAATCACAGGCTTTGCTACCTGCAAATCGCAATATCCAGAGGTATCCAGTGCCGTATGAATGCCCAGTGCTTTGCAGCGTCTGAAGATCTCCGTAACAAAGTGCGGTTGATAGAGCGGTTCCCCGCCACTCACTGTCACTCCACCACCAGAAGCATTCATGTAAGAAGTATATTTCTGAATCTCCTGTATGAGTGTATCAACACTAACCTTCTTACCATTTTCTATGTAGCGGCAATCCGGGTTGGAACAATAAAGACACCGCAAGGGGCAGCCTGCGGTGAAGATAACAAACCGAATTCCGGGACCGTCTACCGTGCCACAGGTTTCAATGGAATGAATATATCCTTGAATGTCTGTAGGTTGTGGAGAGTGAATTGTTGAGACTTGCATTGCTGCTGCCTTTAAAGGTGATTGGGCCGGTCTTTTGTAACCTCACCTTCGGTTATAGGCAAAGAATTTGGGGGACTTGTGAGCACGGTTTGTGATTGTCAGGAGCGGTTGATGTCAAGTGAGCGATCGCCCATTAGCCCTACTAACGGGTTACCAAAGGAACTTTACCTGGTTATCTAAATCCGGAAAAACCAATTTACGGAGTTTTGAAAAGTTGCAAACCCTTCAAAATCTGCTTGGCGGACTACTATAGCTTTACGCGGGTGCGTTAGGACATTGGAATTAGAGAGGGAGTGGGGGCCTTGCCCCCAGCCAGGGGTTCCACCCCTGCACCCCGTCCTAACCATAATGACTACCGCTATAACATTGAGTAATTTATGAGAAAGCCCATGAAAAGGAGATTCTAGAGCTTTTCTAATGCCTCACTTTTCTAATGCCTCACTTTAGATCTGTCAAACCACTACTCTAAAACGCGGTAGAAGAGCAGTGGAGCAATAACAAGCCAGATGAGAACTATAACCCAAAGCCGCCCTGCAAAAATGTTGTAATCACTTAAAAGCTTGTTCCAGGGATGTCCAGCAACATAATGACCGAAGAGAAATTCAAACATAATTGTGAGTGCAAGCCAAATTAGCCCAACTATCAGCGCTTGCTTCAAAGACTCAAAGCCCCAAAAGTAGATAAGTACCCCAATATAAAGACTGAATAGTAAAATTCCAGTAATCGATGAAAGCTGATGAGCACGCAATTCACTCAAATGCTTTCTGTAGGTGAACTCCCGAATCGTGCCGTTGATGATGCCAATAAACACCATTGGAATCCACGCCAGAGTGTAACGTAAAATCATAGCTTCTTTTTTAAGGCTTCAGCGATCGCCACCATATCAGGAAAGCGATCGCTATATTTGCCCTGAAACAACTAATCCTGAAACAACTAATTTAGAGTTGATCGTGGAAGGTGCGCTTAATCACATCTAACTGTTGTTCACGAGTCAGTTTAATAAAGTTGACGGCGTATCCAGAGACTCGAATCGTGAGTTGCGGGTACAGTTCGGGATGATCCATTGCATCCAAGAGCATGTCTCGGTTCAGGACGTTTACGTTGATGTGGTGTCCACCATCATGGAAGTATCCATCTAACATGCCGACAAGGTTTATGAGGCGATCGCCCTCTGTCTTTCCTAACGCTCCCGGCACAATCGAAAATGTGTTTGAGATGCCATCCTGCGCATAAGCATAGGGGAGCTTAGCAACAGAAGCCAGTGAAGCGATCGCACCTTTACTGTCTCGTCCGTGCATAGGATTAGCTCCTGGTGCAAATGGTTCTCCTGCTTTCCGTCCATCCGGAGTATTGCCTGTTTTCTTGCCATAGACAACATTAGATGTAATCGTTAACACAGACTGCGTTGGTACAGCATTACGATAGGTTTTGTGCTGCTTCAATTTGTTCATGAAACCTTTTACCAGATCAACAGCTATTTGATCGGCGCGATCGTCATTGTTGCCATACTTCGGAAAATCTCCTTCAATCTGGTAATTAACTGCCAATCCGTTCTCGTTGCGAATGACTTTCACCCTGGCGTATTTGATGGCTGATAGAGAATCCACCACAACCGATAATCCAGCGATGCCACAGGCCATTGTGCGAAAGACATCGCGATCGTGCAGTGCCATTTCTAACCGTTCATAACAGTATTTATCATGCATGGAATGGATGACATTGAGTGTGTTGATGTAGGCTTTAGCAAGCCAACTCATCATGAGATCGAATTTCTGCATCACCTCCTCATAGTTCAGATAATCTGAGGTAATCGGAGCGTAAGCAGGTGCGATCTGTTCGCCAGTCTTTTCATCTTTGCCACCATTAATCGCATACAGCAAACATTTCGCCAGATTCACCCGTGCACCAAAAAACTGCATTTGTTTGCCAATTCGCATAGCAGAAACACAGCAGGCGATCGCGTAATCATCCCCCCAATAGGGACGCATCAAATCATCGTTTTCATACTGAATCGAACTGGTTTCTATAGAAACTTTGGCACAATAGTGTTTGAAGGCAATGGGCAATCGCTCTGACCATAGCACCGTCAGGTTGGGTTCAGGAGCAGGGCCCAGGTTGAACAGCGTGTTAAGCATCCGGAAGCTTGTCTTTGTCACCAATGGTCTTCCATCTTCGCCCACGCCGCCAATACACTCTGTTACCCAAGTTGGATCACCAGAAAACAACTCATTGTAGTCAGGCGTTCGTAAGAAACGCACCATTCGCAGCTTCATGACAAAATGATCGATCAGTTCCTGCAACTCCGATTCGGTCATTGTGCCGTTCTTCAAATCCCGCTCAAAATAGATATCCAGGAAGGTTGAGACCCGTCCTAGAGACATCGCAGCCCCATTCTGTTCTTTCACGGCTGCCAGATATGCAAAGTAAAGCCACTGCACTGCTTCTTTGGCATTGGCAGCAGGATGACTAATCTCAAAGCCGTAGCTGGCTGCCATCTCTTTCAGCTCAAACAAGGCTTTGATTTGTTCGCTGATTTCTTCTCGCAGTTGAATAGTATATTCATCCACTACATCCAGCTCTAGAGATTGCAATTGAGTTTTTTTGTCGTCAATGAGGCGATCGCACCCATACAAAGCAACGCGACGATAATCGCCAATAATCCGCCCCCGACCATAGGCATCGGGTAATCCAGTAATGATGCCGGAGTGCCGCGCTAATCTCATTTCGCGAGTATAGGCATCAAATACACCATCATTATGGGTTTTGCGGTACTTAGTAAAAATTTCCTCAGTTGTGGGGTCGAGCTGGTAACCGTAGGCTTCCAGTGAGGCTTTCACAACGCGGATGCCACCAAAAGGCATGATGGCTCGTTTCAGAGGTTTATCGGTCTGTAAACCCACAATCTGCTCTAGCTCTCGATCAATGTAACCAGGGCTATGGGATGTGATAGTGGAAACGATCGCCGTATCTGCATCCAGAATACCTTTTTCTCGCTCTTGTGCCATCAAGTCTTTGACACGATTCCAGAGGGTCTGCGTCCGGGTTGTTGCTCCCGTCAGGAATGCTTCATCTCCCTCATAGGGCGTGCAGTTGGTTTGGATGAAGTTACGCACATCTATTTCGTTCATCCAACTGCCAGAATTAAATCCTTGCCATTGTTCAAACAAATTCATTTGTGCCTCCTGAAGGAGTAGTGAGTGATGAGTAGTTATGGTCAGGCTTCCAGCGAGATTTAGAACATTAACAAGAGGATGGCGATCGCTAAAAGCCCGTTTCTCACCTTATTTCTGTTATAGAAACCTTATTTCTGTTATAGAAAAGGAATTTGAGGAATTTGTGAGGAGAGGAACTTGTGAGGAACCGTTGAGTGTTGAGCAAGGTATAACGATAGCCACCAGGCTTAGGACAGGGTGCAGGGGGTGGAAACCCCTGCCTGGAGGCGAAGCCCCCATTCCTTCTTCTTACAATTAATTGGGTGCAGCTACTTGTAAAGAATTGGGTTTACTCAACACTCGAATTCAGAATCAACTGGCTTCAACGGCTGCAATCTCCAGCAAAGTCTTTAACACCGAATCTGGGTTAAGGCTAATCGAGTCAATCCCTTGCTCGACCAGGAAGCGGGCAAACTCAGGATAGTCGCTTGGTGCTTGACCGCAAATGCCAATTTTGCGATCGTTTTGTTTTGCAGTGAAGATGGCACTTGCAATCATGCGCTTGACGGCAGTATTGCGTTCGTCAAACAGATGGGAAACCAGAGCCGAGTCGCGATCGAGCCCCAAGGTTAACTGTGTCAGATCGTTCGAGCCGATGGAAAATCCATCAAAAACTTCACTAAATTCATCAGCTAACATAACATTACTTGGCAACTCACACATGACATAAACTTGCAGTCCATTTTCACCTCGTACTAATCCGTGTTTTGCCATTTCAGCTAATACGCATTTCCCCTCTTCTGGTGTGCGACAGAAGGGAATCATCAGAATCACATTGGTCAGGCCCATCTCATCTCGAACTCGCTTCATTGCCTGACACTCCAGGGCAAAGCCATCTCGATAGCGATCATCATAGTATCGGGACGCGCCCCGCCAGCCAATCATTGGATTCTCTTCATCAGGTTCAAATTGCCGACCACCTAGCAAGTTGGCGTATTCATTGCTCTTAAAGTCGGACATGCGAACAATGACGGGTTTGGGATAAAAGGCAGCGGCGATCGTGCCAATCCCCTGGGCTAGCTTATCTACAAAGAATTGGGCTTTATCCTCATATTGGGCTGTGAGTTCAGCAATCTTGTAGCGAGCCAGCTCATCTTCCAGCTCATTAAAGTGTAGCAATGCCAATGGATGCGCCTGAATATGATTGGCAATGATAAATTCCATTCGGGCTAAACCAACGCCATCGTTGGGAATGGCGGATAGGCTAAATGCCTCCTCTGGATTACCTACATTCATCAAGATTTTCGTACGCGTTCGAGGTAGATTTTCCAATGTTACTTCGTTAACTTCAAACGGTAACAGACCATTATAGACTCGCCCTTCTTCACCTTCAGCACAAGAAACTGTCACCTCTTGTCCCGTTTTCAAAACCATAGTGGCATTACCACAGCCGACGATCGCCGGAATGCCCATTTCTCTTGCAATAATGGCAGCATGGCAGGTTCGTCCACCCTGATTTGTGACGATCGCACTTGCCTTTTTCATAATCGGTTCCCAGTCTGGATCAGTGCGGTTCGTCACCAAAACTTCACCCGGTTGAAATTGCTCAATTTTATGGACATCGAGAATTATTCTGGCTTTACCTTGTCCAATCATTTCACCTATGGCTCGGCCTTTCACCAGAACAGTACTCCTCTCCTTCAGTTCATAGTTTCGCAGCATGTTCTGAGCTTTTTGCGATTGTACTGTTTCAGGACGTGCTTGAACGATAAATAATTCATTCGTGATTCCATCCTTTGCCCATTCAATATCCATCGGCGTATAAACGCTCCGAATGATAGAGTAATGATCTTCAATCTCACACGCCCACCTGGCCAAGGTCAGAATCTCATCATCATTGAGGGCAAACTGATGTCGCTGTTCCAGTGGAACGGAGATATTCTTGGTAAACTTAGAACCGCCCAGATCATAAATCATTTTGATTTCTTTGGTGCCTAACCGCTTCTCTAAAATGGGTTTGAACCCCTGCTTCAGCGTTGGTTTGAACACCAGGTACTCATCGGGATTCACAGCTCCCTGCACCACGTTTTCACCCAACCCATAAGCAGCAGTAATCAGGGCTGCATCCTTGAAGCCGGTTTCAGTATCAATCGAAAACATCACACCAGAGGATGCCAAATCAGAGCGCACCATCTTTTGAACCCCAACAGAGAGAGCAACCTCGAAGTGGTCAAAGCCCTTAATTTGACGGTAGGAGATAGCGCGATCAGTAAAAATTGAAGCAAAACACTTGTGGCAAGCTTCCAGTACACCTTTTGTACCATGCACATTCAAATAGGTTTCCTGCTGTCCAGCAAAGCTAGCATCAGGTAAATCTTCTGCTGTCGCACTGGAACGAACAGCAACATCGGTATCTGCACCGTAACGTTCGCAGAGTGCTTGATATCCCTGAATAATCGCTTCTTGCAGTTCATCGGGAAACGGCGTTTGGAGGATCAGCGATCGCGCCTGCTTGCCCACCTGTCGCAAACTGAGTACATCTTCAACATCCAGTTCAGCAAACAAGTGGCGCAGTTTTTTTTCTAACCCTGCAATCTCAATGAAGTAGCGATAGGCATAAGCTGTAGTGGCAAATCCATCAGGAACATTGATCCCTTTTGGCGAAAGTTGTTGCAGCATCTCTCCTAAGGACGCATTCTTGCCCCCAACGAGTGGAATGTCTGCGATACCAACTTCTCGAAATGGCAATACAAATGCGTGTGTTCTTGCATGCAAGGCTGATTGAGCAATGGTTGTTGAATGTAGCATGGAGTTCTTTCCTCTAACCTATTTGTTTGTCAAGTTGCAGCGTGCTAAAACAAATGGAGGTATCTTTCAGGCCTTTCTAAAGCTCTACAGCTGTAGTTATAGAAGAAGAAGTTGGGGAATTTGTGAGGGTATAGCTCTACGCGGGAGCGTTAGGACATTTGGAATTAGAGAGGGAGTGGGGGCTTCGCCCCCAGCCAGGGGTTCCACCCCTGCACCCCGTCCTAACCATAATGACTATCGCTATAACCAATTGAATGAGCATCACAATGTAAAAAACAGCATTGCTGAAAAGCAGCATGAATCGAAACAAAGTTTCGAGCATACAGCACCTATTTCATACCCAAATTCAGCAATGCCCAACGTAAAGAATAATGCCCAACGTAAAAAATGCAGGGGGAATCCATTGGACTTTATCTCTTTACCAGGCTCACACCTGGCCATATCGATTAGAAGCTCCTGCTTCCCGTGTTGGTTCAGAGAAGCAAGAGCTTCGATGGCAAACTTACGAAGCCGGATCTTCCTAATTAGAATAGGCGATTCTTTCAACGATGAGATGCATCTCCTCGGTTCCGCCAACCTCAGGCATTGCTGAAATTGTAGTTTCCGCAATTTCCCCTTCCCCTTCTGGCTCCTGACTCCTGACTTCTAATTTTATGGATGCTGCTGAGTATGGACCATTGTTACTAGTTTCTTTGGGTATATCTTTCTACAGCCGCATTGGGTATGGGATCAGGGAAAATAGGAATTGGCGGGGAACCTCCGTGGGCTGTTTCTAGCTGTTCGGGAGTGAGGGAATTAACGAGATGGAGTTGAAGTGGTGGGCGGGCGATGGACAGGGCATAGGCAGCATTCAGGTAAGCTCGATACTCTGGCCGATCGCCCACGTACACTTGCATAAATACCAGGTTCAGTGCCTTCACGTATTCCCGCGCCAAAGTTGGCTCCGGTCCCGAAAGTAAGATGCTAATTGTGCCCGGTTCTGGATTCACATCGCCACCAGTCCCATCCATAGCGGTATGTCCAGCCAGATGGATATTAACCAGGTACTTCTCCTTTGTTTTCAGCCAGAGAAATGGGTGGACCTGTTCCAGCACGAAGGGCGTGACAATATCGCGGGAGCCACCCAGAATCATTGTGGGTACCTGAATTGTGCCCATCCCTTCTGGCCCAAAAACCAGACTGGTAAATGGACTCATGGCGATCGCGGCCTTAATCCGTGGCTCCTTCAACAGGCTGACATCAAAATAAGGTAACTCTGTGTTCAAACACTGCAAAGAAACGGAAGAGTTGAACCTTAGAGCCGTCGAGCACATTCGAAACAACCGAGCCAAGTTGAAGGTTGCCCCCGCCGTGACAAGTGCGGTATAACCCCCAAAAGAGTGCCCAATGATGCCCACTTTCTGGACATCAAGCTTACCAGCCAGTTCCGCTTGAGATAATTGCTCCAGCTTATCTAAGGTTTGTTTAACGTCTAAAGGGCGTTCGATAAACTCTGTTAAGGTAACATTGCTGCCAGACAGCCCTTGAAACAAATCTTCCCGTTGTTGGGCGCTGCTGCCAATATGTTCTGGCAAGGCAGCTACAAAGCCATGGGAGGCCAGATGCCTGCCAAGGTAAGCAAATCCAGCAGGAGTTGAACCCAAACCGTGGGAAATGATCGCGACAGGTGCAGGTTGGGATTTCCCTTCTGGCAGATAGAGATCGACATAGAACGATCGCAAAGTCGCGGCTTTTTCAATAGTCTGCGTTTTGCGTGCAAGTTGAAGAGTTCGCCTGGTGACCTTAAAGGGTCCCGGTAAACGTGGGTCCGGCAGCCTGGGGTTGATGACAACAGGAACGGTCGCTGCTTCATTCTGGGCATTCTGGGCGATCGCGGCCACAGTAGTATCGGTGTAGTCACTCACAGCAGTCAATAATCTTTGGATGGCCAGCAGCCGCTCTGCATCCAACAAAATTCCCTGCGTTGGAAACCGTCGCATCAAATCAATTAGTGTAAATCCTTCTGGATCCGTTGCTGCCAGGATCCAGCTTGAACGCATGGCATAGAATCCATTGATTCTGGCTTCCGTTTGAATGAACTCCCCAAGCTGACTGATGGCATCCTCTCCTAGCGGAGAGTAGCTCAGTCGGGAAACCACAACCGGGTTTAACTGGAAACGCCGTCGAAGAGCCCTCCGTAACTGCGCCATGGCTTCGTCACCGGCAAACTGTGCATAAAACCTCAACTCACGGTCAATCTCACCAGTCTCAGCGAAAGTCTCTAGTGAGTCTAATGACAATGAGAGCTTTAATGGTCCAATTCGGATATAAAGTTTTTCAGCACTAGATATTGGGGTTGATTCGAACATGATGGGCAACGCTGTAAGCACAACCAGGCATAAACCTGACGCAAATCGCTGAAGCTTCCGTTTTCCACCAGCCATCCATCGTTTCATTGAACTCCCTCACCCTACTTTGGCCCCAAACAATCTACAATCATTCCACTTGAACGTTCTTCTTTCTTCTTTCTTCTTCATGTCGTCCCCACTTAGACTGGCTCCAAAAGCGACCCGACGTCGAAAAAATCTTTGGTTTGAGCGATTTATGGCGATCGCCGCCTCTACCAATTTGCTGCTGGTAATTCTTGACCTCACCTACGTTCCCTGGCGCAACTTTTGGCTACAGGGAAATGTAACCATTCCCTTGACCAGCCAGCAGATTCGGATTCCCATGCCGCAGATCTCCTGCCCCGATCGCTCAGTTGAAACAGGGGAACCCCCACGTACCATAAGACAATCCGCCATTACCTGTATCTATGATCCGGTCAAAGGGATACAGCCCCACCGGGATACCCAGCTGTATCTGAATACCGTCGCAACCCTCCGACAACAGGTGGAGCAAAAAGGACTTGCCAATGGGCTGCAATCACCTGAAGTACAGGCAACGTTAAAAAGTCTACGGGTCTACAGTGGTGACATGATTGAAACCAACCCGTTTGAAATTGCAGGCAAAAGCGGAACGCTGGAAAAGATCAAAAATCGCATGCGCCGACATGTTGAAACTAAAAAATCAAAGCGATCGAGCCGGGAAGCTTTTGAGCTGTTCTGGAGTACAAATTATCTCACTCCAGCCAATTGGAACCAGGAAATGGAATGGTTTGGGAAGGAAATTGAACCGTTAATTCAAACTAACTTTTACCGGACCATTGGCGAAAATGGCCAATTTACCAATCATTTCTGGATACTGGATGCTCCGTTTGTCATTCTCTTTCTCCTGGAATTTCTGGCACGCACCTACTATCTGAGTCGGCGCTATCCCAGTCTGCGCTGGCTGGATACCATGTTCTGGCGATGGTACGACATGCCTCTGTTTATTCCCTTCAGCCTGTTTATGCCTGTTTTGGCATTGTCCCGATCTTTCTCAACTGCCATTCGGCTCCATCAGGCTGAGTTAATTGATTTACACGAAATTCGAGATCAGGTCAGGCACGGGGTGGTAGCTGATCTCGCAGGAGAGTTGACTGAGGTGATTGTCATCCAGGTTTTAAACCAGGTACAGGCATCGCTCCAGCAGGGAGAGTTGATGGAGTGGCTACAACAGTCAGGGCAGAAGCGATATGTAGACATTAACAACATCAATGAGATAGAGGCGATCGCAAATCACCTCACCAGACTCATGCTCGATGAAGTTTTTCCAAAAATTCAACCTGATTTAGAAGCCTTATTCAGCCATACGATCAACAATATTCTTAACCAGGCTCCGGCCTACAGAGCTCTACAGTCCTTACCAGGGATTGGCCATCTACCTAAACAAATAACCGAACGTTTAGTATCTGACCTGACTGAATCGGTCTACCGCTCCACGAGAAGAGTTACAGAAGATCCGATTTCGACAGAACTGAGAAACCGTCTGGTACAGAACTTTACAACAAGCCTGGCCTCTGCTGCAAAACAACAAAATACATTACCAGAACTACAAACGCTGCTCAGCGATCTGATTGAGGAAATCAAGATCAATTACGTTCAACGAATTGCTGAAGAAGATATCGATCTGTTGCTGGAACAAACGCGTCAGCTCCATCAACTTCCTCGTAAGGATTAATCTCCACCAATACTAATGCCACTGCCAAAGATTTGGGCTCCAGTGATGTCAATGTTGGTTAATGTTGCGCCAATGGTGCTGGCATGAATGAGTTTGGCATTGGTCAGGTTTGCCCCTGCTAAATTGGCGTCATCGAGAACCGCATTGGTTGCAAAGGCTTCAGTCAGGTTTGCAACTTTCAGGTTTGCACCTGTTAGATCGGCACCTTCCAGATTGGTATTTTTCAAAATGGCTCCTTGCAAGTTCGCATTCCGCAAATCTGCACCAATCAGGTGGGCGCCAGTCAGATCTGCCCCTGCCAGGTTGCATCCAGCGCATTCTCTGGTTTCCAACAGCCGCCGGACGTGGGCAGGATTTTCTGCACTTGCAGGTAGTGTCAATGACACGGTTGCAACGAGAGCGATCGCGGGTAACATAACGGCCTTCATAATCCTTGCCTCCTGCGGCACCAAACCTTCCAACAGCTTCTACATCAGACCTTTTGCAGAATTCGGAATCGCAGCGGAATTGCAGGGAACGAAGTGGCACTGCTGAGGTCTGAGCAAAGCTCTCTATTACTAGCTTGGCATAATTTTCAGAAGCTGCCTCATGCTACAGGATGACCGTTTGGGGTTAGTTGGTTAGCCGGAAATCGAATGTCTTCTGGCGAAGGGCAGAATTTTACTGGCGATTCCAGACATCCGATTTCTGTAAGCTTAGGAGAAGCGATCGCGATCGTGGGGTTCTTCAAAATCAATCAAAGGCCCCTTTGCTACAATCCGGTTAGGATTGATCGCTGTTTGGCTCATGTAATAATGCCGTTTGATGTGATCAAAATTGCAGGTTTCCCGCACACCGGGGAACTGATACAGGTCTTTCAGATAGTTCCATAGGTTGGGATAGTCTACGATTCGCTTCAAATTGCACTTAAAGTGACCGTAATAAACCGAATCAAACCGCAACAGCGTAGTAAACATGCAAACATCAGCCTCAGTTAGCTGATTGCCACACAGATAGCGCTGGTTTTCCAGCACCGATTCCCAGCGATCAAGGTGTTCAAATAGTTCGGTCACGGCTTCTTCGTAGGCTTCCTGGGAAGTGGCAAAACCAGAACGGTAAATACCGTTGTTGATTGGCATATAGATAGCATCGATCGTCTGATCAATTTTTTTCTGTAGAGATTTGGGATAAAGATCAATGCCGTTTTGGGCGATCGCTTCAAACTCTGTATCAAACATACGAATAATTTCGCGAGACTCATTGTTAACAATGGTTTGAGTTTCCTTATCCCATAGCACAGGTACGGTTACTCGCCCAGAATAGTCGGGTTTGGCTTTCACATAAATCTTTTGCAGGTACTTTGCTCCATTAACAGAATCAGGAATTGCCCCTGCTGCTTCAGAAAATGCCCAGCCCATATCACTCAAGACTGGATCAACCACTGATAACCCGATCGCATCCTCCAGCCCCTTCAGCTTTCGCATGATCAGTGTGCGGTGCGCCCAGGGACAGGCCAAGGAAACGTCTAAGTGGTAACGGCCCGCCTCTGCCTTAAACCCACTGGAACCATCTGCTGTAACTGGAACCATCTGCTGTAATTTTGTTCCGAAACTTCGTCGGCATCCGATTAAACCGACCTTTGCCCTCTCGCTCAGTCCATTCCGTAGTCCATTTACCGTCGACCAGCATTCCAAGTGCCACGGGTTCTCCTTGGGCAGTTGTTAGTTATTGGTTGTTACTATGCTAACACATACATTTTGTATGCAAACAAATAATGGCAGTAAATACTTCGTCGAGGATGCTTTGGTTAAGCAGCGATAAGTAACGTTTGCATCAGGACCCAGATCTTGTTACTGTTCGCCCCAACCGGGCTGTTGGGCTCGCTTCAATGCTCACAGATATAGCTAGCCACTAGGCTTAGAACGGGGTGCAGGGGTAGAACCCCTAGCTGGGGGCGAAGCCCTCACTCCCTCTCTAATTCCAATGTCCTACGCACCTGCGTAGAGCTATATATCCTTAGCAAAACTATAGATAAGCTGCGTTTGCAAGCGATCGCACACCGTCGATGGTTTTTGACTGAGAGGAAAAACGCTTCGATCCAGCTTCATCTGTAAGCCTGTCAGCGGGTCAGATCCGGGAGAGATGATGAATTCCAGGGTTTGTAAATCAGGAATGGTGGTGAGATTGTCCAGGATTTGGGCGATCGCTTCTACGTAGGGGTGGTTGGGATGCTGATACCAGTCGGGAGCACCAACCAGAGAGTTCTCGAGGCCAAGATGAACTACTAGCCCGGCCCCACTGAAGAGAGCAGAAGCAAGGGGGCGGGCTTCTTCCTGCAACATAAAGTCGTGGATTTTTGCCAAGTGGCGGAGTTTTTCTAGCCAGCCATAGCGTTCCGTAACAGAGAGGGATTCATCCTGCCAGTGGAGGGCGATCGTGACCAGGTAGGTGCGTAGCATCCAGTGACCCAGCTTTTCTGCCTTGGTAGAGAGGTAGCTGGAGTTGTAAGTCGTTGCCTCAATCAACAGTGGCACCCGCTCGACTACTTCCAGACCGTACCCCTTCAATCCAGCGATTTTGCGGGGGTTGTTGGTGATCAGGCGCATTTTACGCACGCCCAGGTCATTGAGAATTTGGGCACCCATACCGTAATTTCGCAGGTCTGCCGGAAAGCCCAGGTGTTCATTAGCTTCCACAGTGTCAAACCCCATGTCCTGAAGTGAGTAGGCTTTCAATTTATTAACCAGGCCAATGCCACGCCCTTCCTGACGGAGATAAACCACCACGCCCTGCCCCGCATTTTCAATCATCTTAAGTGCGGCTTGAAGTTGCATCCGGCAGTCACACCGGAGCGAACCGAGGGCATCTCCGGTCAAACACTCGGAGTGCATCCGCACCAGTACGGGTTGGTTAGCAAACCTGGTGGGGTCACCTTTGACGATCGCAACGTGCTCTGAATTATCTAGAGTGTGCCGATAGGCATAAATCTTGAAATGCCCGAAATCGGAGGGAAGGTCTGCGATCGCCTCCCGCGAAATTAGCCGCTCATGCTCCAATCGGTAGCCAATCAGATCGGCAATGCTAATAATCTTGAGCTGATGAGTCCTAGCATACTCAATCAACTCCGGCAGGCGTGCCATTGAACCATCGGGATTTTGAATTTCACAAATGACCCCAGCCGGATACAGCCCGGCCAGTCGTGCCAGGTCAACGGCTGCCTCTGTATGCCCTGCCCGCTTCAACACCCCCCCTTCCTTGGCCCGCAAGGGAAACACATGACCCGGGCGGCGGAGATCGTGGGGACGGGTCAGGGGATTAATGGCTACCTGAATCGTGCGAGCCCGGTCTTCGGCTGAAATTCCAGTAGTGACCCCAACGCTAGGAGACGCATCAATACTGACTGTGAATGCCGTTTGGTTACTATCGGTGTTGTTCGTAACCATTAACGGCAGTTCTAATTCATCCAGGCGATCGCCTGTCATTGCCAGACAGATCAGGCCACGGGCATAAACTGCCATAAAGTTGATCAAATCTGGAGTGGCAAACTGAGCAGCACAGACCAGATCACCTTCATTCTCGCGGTTTTCATCATCCACTACGACAACGGCCCGACCTGCTTTCAAATCAGCCAAAGCAGCTTCAATGGAATCAAATTGAAAGGGAACAGAAGGGGTTTGGGACAATTCTGCGGAAAAGCTCAAGGTAACATCCGTAAAGTTTCTTAAAACTCACTGACATTTAAATTTTAGTCTGTTTAACCTGGCAAGAGATTCTTTAAGGTTACTAGTTCTGTCTTTAGCGATACTCCACGAGCGTTTCTATAGAGAAAGAGAATTGCAGCCACAGCCACCAGGCTTAGGACGGGGTGCAGGATACTTACTATTAAACTGGCAACCAAAGATCTGGCAACCAAAGATCTGGCAGGGGGCTTCGCCCCCACACCCCCTTTAAGGCCAATGTCCTAAGCAACCTGGCGACAGCTATCCAAAGATCTGCTGTCAGTAGGTTGAGTTAATGAAAGAAGGGAATTTGTTTCTCTCTTTCTAAAAACTTCCCAAAACCTGCTAAGGACTATTACAATGCATCAAACATTGCATCTCTTGCACAAGTACCTAAGTCAGGTTTGGAAAGTGATTTCTGTAATACAGCAATCAACTTTTGCAAGGAGCCTGCGGAAGTAAATCGACTATCCAAAAAGGTAAACCATCATGGGGGATTTGGGACGCGTACCCGTTGGGATCATTGGTGCGTCAGGGTATGGTGGAGTACAGTTGGTGCGGCTCCTGGTGGATCATCCCCGCTTAGAGCTTGCCTACCTGGGAGGAGAAAGTAGTGCTGGACAGGCTTTTTCTGATTTGTATCCCCATTTGGGGCATCAAGTCCAGCAAGCAATTGAGCCGATTGACTTGAACAGAATCGCCGATCGCTGCCAGGTGGTATTTCTTTCATTGCCCAACGGGCTGGCCTTTAAGATGGCTCCTACTTTGCTGGAGAAAGGCTGCAAAGTCCTGGATCTGTCGGCAGACTACCGCTTTTTTGACTTGGCAACCTACACGGCCTGGTACGGAGGCGATCGCACCGACAAAGACATTGCCGAAACAGCCGTTTATGGGTTGCCAGAACTTTACCGCGATCGCATCGCCCGTTCCCAACTGGTAGGTTGCCCCGGTTGCTACCCAACCGCCAGCCTGCTGGCCCTTTCCCCGCTGCTAAAGCAGGGACTCATCGTACCAGAGACAGCCATCATTGATGCCAAATCAGGTACATCGGGGGGGGGACGGCAGGCAAAGACTAACTTGCTCCTGGCAGAAGCCGACAATTCCCTATCGGCCTATAACGTTGCTCGCCATCGCCATACGCCAGAAATTGAGCAGATTTGTAGCGATCTGGCGGGTCATGAAGTGCTGGTTCAGTTCACACCTCATCTGATCCCTATGGTGAGGGGTATCCTGGCAACCGTTTATGCCACCCTGCGGGATCCTGGTCTGGTGCGGGAAGATTTGCTGACTATCTACACCGCGTTCTACCGCAGTTGTCCCTGGGTGAAAATATTACCCAGCGGCGTTTATCCTCAGACTAAATGGGCCTATGGTACCAACCTCTGCTACCTCGGTGTGGAAGTGGATCCCCGCACAGATCGGGTGATTGTAATGTCGGCGATTGACAATTTAATGAAAGGCCAGGCAGGTCAGGCCATTCAATGTCTCAATCTGATGATGGGATGGGATGAAACCCTGGGACTGCCTCAATTGGCATTTTATCCTTAATGGGATGGCACTAAAACGGTAATTGCCTTGGCAACAACCCGAAAGTAGGCAGGTGTCGTTGTTGTAATTTCGCCATCGGTGTTAATTAGGTAAGGGCGACGGGTGATTATCTCAATTTCCTGACCATGAATCGTTCTGACCCAGGGCCAGAAAGCCTGAGTGCCTGATCGCATCGCCGGTAACAACGGGATCATCTGCCACCAGTGGTCAATTTCAAGGCTATAGAGATCAAGCCGCTGGTCGTCAATAGCCGCATCTTCTGCTACCGTCATCCCACCTCCGTAATAGCGTCCGTTGCCAACCGCAATCTGAACAGTTTTGACTTTTAAGGACTCGCCCTTAACGCGAATTTCGGCGGAGAAAGGAACGGAGTGGAAAAGAACCTGAAGCGCAGTAATGGCATAGGCAAATACTCCCCAACGGCGCTTCGCTTCCTTGCTCAATTTTTGTGTGATCCCCACACTCAAACCCAGGCTGGCTACATTAAAAAAGTGCTTACCGTTAACCCAACCTAAATCAATGGGTTGCAATCGGCCAGTGTTGATAACATCACAGGCCGCCAGTAAAGAATTTGGAATTCCCAGCGTACGAGCCAGGTCGTTGGCCGTACCCATCGGCAAAATGCCCAGAGGTAGTTGAGTATCAACCAGTCCTTCGATCGCTGCATTCAGCGTGCCATCCCCCCCACCCACAATCACCAGTTCCACCTGATCCTGGTAGCGGCGAATAATGTCAGAAATATGATGGGGATTCTGGGTTGATTCAATCACCAAATTAAAGTTCAGCGAAATCAGATGAGAAATTGCATTGGACAAATCCCTCTGACCCCGTCGAGCCTGGCGGTTAATCAGTAGCAATGCCCGCTTATTGCCACTTACCGCCACAACTTATTCTCCAAATCTCGCACCTGGCGTTCGAGGCGATCGATCCGGCCCCGGAGTTCATCCATTTCCGCCTGGCGGGGAACCCCAATATCTTGCAGAAGGTTTCGCATTTGGCGTTGCATTGTGGATTCGAAGTTTCCCTGCTCCGACTTCAGTTTTTGCATTAAGTCATCCACAACCGTTTTCGCCTGATCCGGGTTGAGTTTGCCGTCTTTGACCAGTTCATCACTAACTTCTTTAATCTTTTCCGCAACGAGTGAGGTGGTACCAACACCAATCATCAGGAGTTGCGTGAGCCAGTTGTTATTATCCATGCTGTTTTCCTAAAAACGAGGCTGAATCAAATGAGGGGGCGATCGCCGACACCCCCGAACCCATCCAGCGAGAACTGAGTGTCAGACGGCAATCGTTTCCAAATTACAACCCTATTCTGTCAAATTTGCAGTTGCCATTGAGCGATTCCACCTTCGTAACGCAATTTTTACATCAAAGTCTTAATTGTCAAAAAATTTTATCGGGCAAAAAAACACTTCTAAAGTTAGAAGTCCGCTTTCTATTGAAAAGAATGTAAGGAAACAGAGCCTCAACAATACATGGAACCTTTTGGGACAGTGCAGAGCGGTGTTGCAGCATTTAGCTTCTGGCTAAAAGCATCCACGAGAATGATTGCCCAGAAAGGACTCGAGATACCTCTACCGTTTCGATTCATACTGCTTTTCAGTAACGCCACTGTTGAAGAGGCTATGGAGCAATGGAGGTATAAGGTAAGCCCTGCTCTATCACTCATCACTTATCCACGGGTAGACCTCAAGAGGTAATGATGAAGGGCGCTAGCTACCACTATTTTAAATTGAAAAATCAGTATGACTTTAAATTGAAAAATCAGTATGACTTGAGCACTACCTATCCACGTAACTAAGGCTGGGAACACTGCCCTTACACCCCCTTTCGGCCTAACATACTAACGCGTTTGCTTAGAGCTATATTTACTACAACACAGATTCCGTATAATTTTCATGTTTATATAGCCATAACTACTAGACTTAAGACAGGGTGCAAGAGTGGAATCCTTGGCTGGGGACTTGGCCTCACCCTCCTTGAATCTAGTGTCCTAAGCAATATGGCGGCATATATGTATACATAATGTATATAAGATTAAGCTTCTGGCTCCACCGATGGTTATTGAATGGTTGAAAATCAAAGTGTCTTCTGAACTACGCGAAAAATATATTCAGAAAGATGAAGAAATTTGGTCGGCAGCACTGACCAAATATCCCGGCTTTTTAGGTAAACAGGTGTGGATTAATCCTAAGCAGCAGGATGAAGTAGTCCTGGTTATTTATTGGGAAAGCCGCGATGCCTGGAAAGGCGTTTCGGCGACGCACATGGAAGAAACTGAGCAACGTTTCCTAAGGGAAATGGGGGAGGGCACCTACCAAATCATTGAAGAGGGAGAGTATCAAGTCCGTAAATTTCCTCAGCCATCTACTCCTCAGCCTTCCGGCAACCACTAAACAGATTGGCTTACTGATGCCTGTACCATTAGGCCAATCTTAACGTATCAAAAAGGACAATTCTTTGCTCCTGGCCAAATAACCAGGAAACTCTGATACCCCCTCCATTCTGGATCCATGGCCTTTTGTGAAGGGATTCAAGCCGTCTAAATAGAACAACGCTCAGACTGGTGAGCGCTTTATTGTTATAGTAGAACCGCGTTTTAGAGGGAACTGCTAGTATAGCTCTTGCCGCCACCACTACGGTCATCACGGGGTTTGGCTTTGTTCACTTTAAGTTCGCGTCCTAGCCATTCTGCACCATCAAGTTCGGCGATCGCCGCGTCTTCGCTAGCTTCGTCCTTCATCTCAACAAATGCAAACCCACGTTTTCTACCCGTTTCACGGTCTGTAGGAAGGCTGATTCGGGCTACCTCGCCGTACTCCGAGAAAACTTCTCGCAAATCCTCCTCAGTAGCCTGAAAGGACAGGTTACCAATGTAAATAGTCACGCTTCTCTCCAACCAAAATCTTTAAGGGGGAACGTCCAATAAGGGTCGAAGCAGCAAAGGAGATAACTACTTGCGATAGCTCATTGAGACAATATTCGTTGGTCATTATAACTGAATCTAACCGTAGAAGCAGCATAGATTCAATGAAATGTCTACCCTCAAAAAACTCAATTTCTGTCAAGAGGATGGCTGAGGCTTCTGTAGAGGAAGTCTTTAGCACGATTGCCCTTCCTGCAAGCTGGAACTCAGAACCCTGAATCCATCGGTTGAGGACCCAAAGCGTTTTAAGATGAAGTGGGTAGAGTTCAAGAGGTAGCGATTAAATGGCACTAGCTGCTGTCAATCTCAACATTATGATTGAGACACTACCTGAAGAGGAGCCAGATTTAGTGAGGTCATTGTGTCTGAGGGAGCAATGCTGAATGGATACTAAGGCTTTTAAGCGATCGCTGAACAATTCTGAAAACTACCACCGCAAGGGCTTTGGGCACGAAGCCGAAGTTGCCGGTCAGATGCAGTCAGAGTACGAAAGCAGTCTGATCCAGCAGATCCGAAACAATCACTTCACCCTCCAGCGAGGAGATGTCACCATTCGATTGGCTGAAGCCTTTGGATTTTGCTGGGGAGTTGAGCGGGCAGTTGCGATGGCCTATGAAACCCGACAGCATTTTCCTGAAGAACGCATCTGGATTACCAATGAGATTATTCACAACCCTTCCGTCAATCAGCGCCTCCGGGAAATGGAGGTTCACTTTATTCCAGTAATTGCAGGCAAGAAGGATTTTTCTGGTGTTGAGCCTGGTGATGTAGTGATTCTGCCTGCCTTTGGAGCTAGTGTGCAAGAAATGCAACTCCTCAATGATCGCGGCTGTACGATTGTTGACACCACCTGCCCGTGGGTGGCTAAGGTCTGGAATACCGTTGAGAAGCATAAGAAGAATTCCTATACGTCTATCATTCACGGGAAGTACAAGCACGAAGAGACGATCGCTACCAGTTCCTTTGCAGGCACCTATCTGATCGTGCTGAATATGCAAGAAGCTGAGTATGTGGCAGATTACATCCTCAATGGGGGCGATCGGGATGCCTTCATGGCCAGGTTTAGTCGCGCCTGTTCCGAGGGATTTGACCCCGACCGTGACCTGGAACGGATTGGGATCGCTAATCAAACCACCATGCTCAAAGGTGAAACTGAACAGATTGGCAAACTGTTTGAACGCACAATGATGCGGAAATACGGCCCCGACCAGCTCAACCAGCACTTTCTTAGCTTCAACACCATCTGCGATGCAACCCAAGAGCGGCAAGATGCGATGTTCAAGCTTGTCGATGAACCCCTGGATCTGATGATTGTGATTGGTGGCTACAATTCCTCCAATACCACCCATTTGCAGGAAATTGCAGTTGAGCGGAATATTCCCTCTTACCACATCGATAGTGCTAACCGCATTGGCCCCGGTAACCGAATCGAGCATAAACCATTGGATCGGGATTTGGAGGTAACCGAAAACTGGCTGCCCACTGGTCCTGTAGTGATTGGCATTACCTCTGGAGCATCCACACCTGACAAGATTGTGGAGGATGTAGTTGAGAAAATTTTTCAAATCAAAGCAGTTGCCCCTGTAGCATAGGCCAGACCTGTCAATTCTCCATGCTACCCCTGGTAACAGCTATATCTATCACTGACACCTCAATGAGAGGTGTAACATCTCTGTTCCACCAGCCTATACTGTCATAAACTGGCGTTAGCGTCAGGGTGGATCTGGGTAATATAAGGGATGGCTGGGTTCTCCGAGTTTAAACCGACTGATTTGTTGGCTCGAATTGCGCAGATTGCAGCAGTTGTAGCACCAAAGTCCAGAACAGCGGAACCTGAAGTAAAAGCTGAGCTTTATGACGGCTTGAGGGTAACCCTGGAAAATCAGGGTGGGCCAAGAGTGACCCTACTTTCGAGTGAAGCAGTTGCCTTTATCGCCAGTGAGGCAGTAGCTCTGCACAATGTGGAAACCTACCTTCAGCTAGGTGAAGTGTTGCATGAACAGCGAAAGCTGACTGAGGCAGTTTCCGTCTTTCAACGAGCTGCCCAGCTTTATCCAGAAGATGCCAGAGTTTATGGAAAACTGGGACAGATTTTTGCTGAGCGGGGGCAATTTGTCGAAGCGTCTAATGCGCTATGGCGCGCGCTTCAGCTAAATCCGAATGATTCCGATACATGTGTTTGCTTGGGAACTGTTTTGGAACAGCAGGGTAGTATAGCAGATGCGATCGCCCTTTACCGAAAAGCTGTGCAGCTTAA
Source organism: Leptothermofonsia sp. ETS-13 (assembly GCF_049200465.1). Taxonomy (NCBI): domain Bacteria; kingdom Bacillati; phylum Cyanobacteriota; class Cyanophyceae; order Leptolyngbyales; family Leptolyngbyaceae; genus Leptothermofonsia; species Leptothermofonsia sp. ETS-13. The sequence continues at coordinate 5,012,881 of NZ_CP120836.1, read as the reverse complement.
CCCGCAGGATGCTACTGCCTGCAAAGGTCTAGGCATTCTCCTATTTAGGCAGGGCAACTTTTCAGAAGCCATTGCCCTGTTTCATCAGGTGATTCAACTCAGTCCCAATCATGGTGATACCTATACAGAACTGGGCATTGTTTTAGCCCAACAGGGCAATCTGGAAGAGGCGATCGCTTTTTACCGCAAAGCGATTCAGCTCGATCCCAATCATGCGAGGGCCTACTTTAGCCTGGGAGTTGCATGGCACAAGCAAGGCAAGCTAGAAGAGGCGATCGCCGCTTACAACCGGGCTATTCAAATCAATTTGGACTATGCCGAAGCGTATCTAAATCTGGGGATTGCGCTGGAGCAACAACAGCATCGAGAGAACGCGATTGTGGCTTTGCAAATGTCCAGAAACCTGTACCGCAAACAGGGCAATATTCAGAAAGCCACTCAAATCGAAATCAGCCTCAACCAGATCAAGGCGATCGCCGGAGACAGGTAAAAGGGGAACTTTAGTTGTTGTTTGTTAGTTGTTATCGCTATAGCCACCAGGCTTAGGACGGGGTGCAGGGGTGGAACCCCTGGCTGGGGGCAAAGCCCCCACCCTTTGAACCCATGTCCTGAGCGACCTGGCGACAGCGATAGTTGTTAGAGCGGGGTGAAAGGTAGATGAGTGATAGGGTGATTGCTCTTTACATCCATCACTCCATCACTCCATCACTCATCCACCCTCCCACTCATCCCCCCATCCCCCCCATTCTCAGTCTTCTTCACCAAACTCCAGAACAGGCAAATTCTCCTCCAGCACAGCATACTCTTCCAGCAGATTGGCAGTCACCAGACGGGCAACCCGGCTACTGCGCCAGTATCGGCTGTGGTCAGATACCAGCCCCAGCGCCATCGTGACGTCTCCAAGGCTTTTTTTAAGAAAGTTGCGCTCACCCAGATACTTGTCTTGCAGGTAGAGTGTAGAGTCGTCCAGTTCCAGGCTGGCTTTGATAGGGTAGGCAAAAATGTCGGAAGCGTGGATTACATTGATCCACCGAAGCGGTTTGCCAGTATAGCGGCTGGCAAATTGTTTTAGCCGCTGCACATCAATGCTTAGAACCTGGTTGAAAAACAGAATGGGGGATCCGAGAGTCGTGACGCTTCTTAACCGCACCTTTCTTCCCTGGCTGGAGCCACTCAATCCCTTAATCACATTGCGGATGTAAAAGGCGGGATCGTTGGGAGCAAAGGCATCTGAAAAGAGGATGTCCCATAAAATGATGCTGCCGAGGGAATGGGCAACGATATGAAGGTCTTCTTCAAACGGAGTATCGGCTAGAAAATTAAGGAACTGGACCGCAATAATCCGTCGGACTTCACGCCCGCGAGTGCTGTTTAGATAGGTAAAGATGTCATTGAAAACCCCGGTAATTAGCTGTTCCCGCCGCTGTCGGTAGTGGAAAATGTCGTCAATATCAATTAAGGGATGCTCTAACTGGAAGACTTCCAGGTCCTGTTGCACCCAGTCCCAAACTTTGTTCGTGTTGCCCAGGGCATCGCCCCAAAAGCTGGAGTAAAACTCAGGCAATGGCAGGTCTCGACTGGAGAATTCTTCAATCAGACGCGATCGCACCGGATCGGCATAACCAACCTGCCTCACCGAGGCTCCATGCATAAACCAGACCAGCATGATTCTCTTCCCAACCCTTGCAGGTTTAGTGTCTCATTCAACTTCAGACTTGTGAACGGTTAATTTTTTTCGTACTGCTCGTATGCTGAAACAATGCGCTGCACCAGGGGGTGGCGAATAACATCGGCTTTGGTCAGATGACAAAAAGCAATCCCTTCCACGGATTGCAGTATCTTTTCGGCAACAGCCAACCCGGAAGACTGATGGGAGGGTAGATCTGTCTGGGTCAGGTCTCCGGTAACCACCATGCGAGAGCGAAAACCCAGCCGGGTCAGAATCATTTTCATTTGGGCTGGAGTCGTGTTCTGCGCTTCATCCAGAATGACGAAAGAATTGTTGAGCGTCCGCCCCCGCATATAGGCGATCGGGGCAACCTCAATCACACCGCGCTCCATCAAACCGGGGATTTTCTCAGGATCAATGAACTCATACAGCGCGTCATAGAGGGGGCGCAGGTAGGGGTTCACCTTTTGCTGTAAATCTCCCGGCAAAAATCCCAGCTTTTCACCCGCTTCAACGGCAGGACGGGTAAGAATTAATCGCTCATATTGATTGGCTAATAACGCCTGCACCGCCAGTACAGCCGCCAGGAATGTTTTTCCGGTACCCGCTGGCCCAATACAGAAGGTCAGGTCATGGGTACGGACTGCCTGGATATACTGGCGTTGCCGAAAAGTTTTGGCACGGACTTCTTCACCCCGGCGTGTGCGGGCTAAAACATCCTGCTGGAGGTCTTGCAGGTCATCCTGACGCTGAGTATCCAGGGCATGACGAGCAGTCAAAATGTCTACCCCGCTAATCGGTTTGCCCTGACTCCAAAAATCTTTCAAGGCCATGACCAGCCGATTGCTCAGGTCGCGCTGAGTTTTTGTGCCTGAAATGAACAGTTCTTGCCCACGCAGAACAACCCTGGCTCCTGTCTGTTGGGCCAAAGTTTTCAGGTTTTCTTCTCGTTCACCGGCGAGGGCGATCGCGCTATCAATGCTGGGCAATTGAATGACGAGGGAATCTACCACTATTAACTCAAAACCGATGAACTATACCTGAATTAGTTCCGTTTACGGGATGCTTCAGCTTTCCGTTTACGACGCAGGCTGGGCTTTTCATAGCGTTCACGACGCTTAACCTCCGATAGGATGCCAGCTTTCTGAATTTTTTTCTTGAAGCGCCGCAGGGCTGAATCAATGGACTCGTTTTCACCTAGACGGATCTCTGCCACAGGATGAGTTCACCTCCTTGCCACAGGTCATCAGGAATAGGGGAATCAGTTTCCAGAGAAATGATTGCGCGATCGTGGCCTTGATGACCCTCTAGAACTTGAAGGTCGTCGTGAATTGCTTCTTTCGGAGGGAGAATCGGGAGTGCTATCCCCATCGCGCATGTGGGGAAATCCGCCATAGATATCCAGATAGGCTGAATACCCAGCTGAGCGAGCAACACCCTCCAGAACGGTGCGAATGGCTTGAATATTGCGCCCACCCCGCCCAAAAACTCGCCCCTTGTCTGAACCTTCAAATGCCAGACGCACCCAAACCTTTGCCTTACTCTGGGAAACTTCACAGTCAACTTTAAGAGACTCCGGTACCTCAAGGAAAGGCTGAACCAAAAACTTAACCAATCCTGCGTAGTCTGGAGTAACGATTTTGGAAGCGTTTGTTGCAACGGGTTCAGGCATTGACCTGCTCAAAAACGTTGGCTTTCTGCAAAATACTGCGTACGGTATCAGTTGGCTGTGCCCCTTCTTTGAGGCGCTTTACAATCGCGGGAACATTCAGCCGCGTTTCATCCGTGCGGGGATTGTAAAAACCCAGCTCTTCCAGTGGACGTCCGTCTCGACGACTCGTGCTGTGCATCGCGACAATCCGGTAGCTGACTTCACGTTTTTTGCCGTATCGCTTCAATCGCAATTTGATCATATTCTGTAGGGTGTGCTTTTCCTAGGAATGACAACAGTTAAGGGTTTCAGTTTCAGGAAGCAGGGATGAGCCACCAACCCGCAAACTCTTAAAGAAGATCATGGACTCATTATTTTATCACACTGCTATAGCGTTCCGAATCCCTTCTTCTTTTTATCCTTCTTTTTCTTCTTACCCGGATTTCCACCGGGATAGCCCCGCCACCCTGGTTGCGGGGGACGATAGCCAGCCGCAGGACCACCCATACCGGGCATTCCACCCATACCGGGCATTCCCGGCATCCCCGGCAAACGTCCCTGCCCCATCTGTTGCATCATGTTCCGCATCTTCTGGAACTTGCTCACCAGTTCACTCACATCCCTTTCTGAGCGCCCAGAACCACGAGCCACCCGGCGACGGCGGCTGGGTGAGCCTGCTAACAGCTCCGGATTCTTTCGCTCTTCAATTGTCATCGAACCAATCATGGCTTCTGCTTTCTTCAGTTCAGCCTCCCCTTGCTGAAGCTGGTCATCGCTAATTTTGTTCATGCCTGGGATCAGTTTCATGATGCCACCCAGGGAGCCCATAGTTTTTAGCAGGCGAGTCTGTTTAAGGAAGTCGGTAAAGTCAAACTTGGCAGAAAGGATCTTTTCCTGCATCTTCTCAGCTTCTGCCAGGTCAACTTCTTCCCGCGCCTTCTCGACCAGGGTCAGCACGTCGCCCATACCCAAAATGCGGGAGGCCATGCGATCAGGATAGAAGGGTTGGAGGGCTTCTACTTTCTCGCCAACACCGATGAACTTGATTGGTTTACCGGAAATCTGCCGCACCGAAAGGGCTGCCCCACCCCGCGTATCGCCATCCATTTTGGTCAGAATGGCCCCTGTAATACCAATCTGTTCATGGAAGGTGTGGGTCAGGTTGGCCGCTTCCTGACCAGTCATGGCATCGACTACCAGCAGCACTTCGTGGGGTTGCACAGTTTCCTTGATGCGAGCCAGTTCTGCCATCATGTCCTGGTCAATCTGCAAACGACCAGCGGTGTCAATGATGACAGTGTTGATGCCATCTTCCCTGGCTTTTTCGACTCCCCGGCGGGCAATTTCAACCGGATTGGCATCCTTGCCCATCTCAAAGACAGGAACATCGATCTGTTTACCCAGGGTGATTAACTGGTCGATCGCCGCTGGACGGTAAACATCGGTGGCTACCAGCATTGTGCTACGATTTTCCTTCCGCAGGTGAAGTGCCAGTTTAGCGGTTGCCGTGGTTTTACCCGTTCCCTGCAAGCCTGCCATCAGGATGATAGTGGGGGGCGTTTCGGCTTCTGCCAGAGGCTCGTTGGCCCCACCCATCACCTCGACCAGTTCGTTATAAACAATTTCAATGAACTGCTGGTCTGGACGAACACCGGTGATGACTTCTGCACCCTGGGCTTTGGTTTCCACCTCGGCCACAAAGTTTTTTACTACCTGGAGGTTGACGTCGGCCTCCAGCAGGGCGCGCCGGACTTCCCTCACGGCTTCTTTAATATTGGACTCAGAAATTCTGTCCTGACCGCGCAGTTTTTTCCAGGCTGATTCGAGGCGATCGGAGAGGGCTTCAAACATAGAGGTTTCTTGGAGGTGACTAACCCTTATACAAAAAATAGCGTGGCAACTATTCGCCCGCTATTTACCACTATGTAACAGATTAGTGCGTTCCTGGTAAGGATCCTACAGGGAATGCCCGTACCAGCAAAACTGATATTTCTAAAATCCTTCCTGCATTCATTCTGTTCGCTTAACCTAAACCGAGCCACTCAAGTAAACCCTGACCCGTGACATATTCAATGATCAGGGTAAGTGCAAAGCCAATCATCGCAGCGCGACCGTTTAAACGCTCAGCATACTCATTGAAGCCAAATTTGGGTTCCTCTAATCTTGGGGTTGCAGTGGGCTGTGTTTGAGTCATGGGGTTCACCTTGTATCTACCGTGACGGGGAAGTTGAGTTGGGCGAAAAGCGCCAACTGCCATCAGTTTACAATTCTTAATAGGTTTTAGCACAGAGATGTTTGTGGTTCAACTGCGAGTGAGTGGATGGGAGGATGAGGGGATGGGGAAACCTCAGAATTCAAAATTTACTCAGAATTCAAAAATTTAGAACTCATCTAACCCTGCCACTCATCTGCTCATCTACTTTCCCCTCACTCCTCACTAACAACTAGCGCAGGGAGGATTAACCCTAATGTTTCAGTACGGGAATCCGCCTAAAAGCATCTTCTGGTCGATTTTCTATGTGGGTTGAAGGCGATAAAGTAGTAGTAGGCAGATTCATAACTCTTAATGAGATGTTGGTTCCTTTTAAGTCGCCTTTTGAAAAGGTTAGATTGGTTCCGTTATTCGAGTTTGGATTTAAGAGGACAGCTTTTAACTGTCATTTACGAAGCGTCTGGGTAGGCACGTTATGCGAAACAAAATTACTTCACTGTTCAAGCCATTGCTGAAGGTGCTGTTGGCGATCGGGCTGGTGCTAACCCTGGCATTTAGCCATGCCAATGGGGCTCTGGCGGCTCCTGGTGGCGGACGGATTGGGGGTGGTTCCTTTAGGGCACCGAGCCGCACCTACACGGCACCCCGGACCTATGCTCCTCCAGGTGGTGGCTATGGTTATGGGGGCGGCTATGGAGTTCCCTTCGTCTTTCCTTCGCCGATTTTTTGGGTTGGAGGGGGTGGATTGTTTAGTGTCCTGATTTTCCTGGCGATCGCCGGATTTCTGGTGCAAACCTTCCGCCGCTTCCAGAGCAGCGATGGTTACGGTTACGAGGTGGCTGATCCTACTGTTTCTGTTGCTTGTCTCCAGGTTGGGTTGCTGGCAGAGGCGCGTGAGCTGCAAACAGACTTGAACAAGCTGGCGATGAAAGCAGATACCAGCTCTACCGCGGGTCTGTCAGCCGTTCTGCAGGAAACGACATTGGCACTTTTGCGTCACCCCGAATATTGGGTTTATGGTGGCTCTACGGTTCAACAAGCCCGTTTGCAGTCGGCTGAGGCTGAGTTCAATCGGATGCTGTTATCTGAGCGTAGTAAGTTTAGTGGTGAAACCCTGTCGAATGTCAATAACCAGCTTCGTCAGGCGACGACCCCTAAACCCCTTCCCAGTTCCCAAGCTGATGGGGCATTGTTGGAGCAAGGTCCGGGCGAATATATTGTGGTGACGTTGCTGGTTGGTACACAAGGCAAGCTGGATCTGCCCAAGGTGAACAACTCGGATGATATGCGTCGGGCATTACAGCAACTGGGGGGAGTTCCCAGCGATCGTCTGCTGGCGCTAGAAGTTCTGTGGACACCTCAGGCAGAGGGCGATGTCCTCACCAGCGAAGACTTGCTGGTGCAGTATCCGAACCTGAAAATGATCTAGCATCGTAGGCCAATCGGTCTGAATCACAATCGGTCTGAATCACAATTTGTTGTAGAAAAAGGGGCTGCTCAGCCCCTTTTTTTATTTTGTTTGTCTGTAGCGAATTCCCAGAATCAGTGACTGTTTGAACTTTTTTCAGCTCTTATCTGTAGTAAAGGTGAGTCGAACAGGTTGCTGGTATAGTAACCGCACTAACAACTATAGCGATCCTGCTTGAAATTTGAATGGGGTGCAGGGGTTCTACCCCAACCCCCCTTGTTCACAAATAGCTTGTGAACGCTATAACAACCAACCACTAACAACTTTCCTGACCATGGACACACCTCTTCGGACTCTGGGAATTCCCCCCAATGCCTGGGCAGTGAATGCAGACATTGCAGACATTACCCGTCCGCCCCTGGAACCGCGACCCGTCACTTTAAAAACAGAAACGAAAACCCTGCGCCTGGATCTGGCAAAAACAGCCATGCTGGTCATCGACATGCAAAACGACTTTTGCCACCCCGATGGCTGGCTGGCCCATATTGGCGTCGATATTAACCCCGCTCGCACACCGATCGCGCCCCTCCAGAGATTGCTACCCGTTCTACGCAGTCTCCAGGTACCAGTGATTTGGGTGAACTGGGGCAACCGTCCTGACCTGCTGAATATCGGTGCCGGGTTGCGCCACGTCTACAATTCCACAGGCAACGGGGTCGGGTTGGGTGATCCCCTTCCGGCAAACGGTGCGCCCGTACTAATTAGGGATAGCTGGGCCGCCGCTGTGGTTAATGAACTGGAACAAAAACCGGAAGACATCCGGGTGGATAAGTACCGGATGAGCGGATTTTGGGACACGCCTCTCGATAGTATTCTCAAAAACCTGGGTAAGACAACGCTCCTTTTTTGGTGGAGTCAATGCCGACCAGTGTGTAATGGCAACGTTACAGGATGCCAATTTTCTGGGCTACGATTGCATTCTGGTGACTGATTGTGCTGCCACAACATCACCCGACTATTGCTGGCACGCAACCCTATACAACGTCAAACAGTGTTTTGGATTTGCAACGGATTCTTTCGCAATTTTGGATGCCGTTAAGTGAGCAACCCTCACTCATTTGTCAGGAGCACCTGTTATGGATTCTGCAAGCTGTGTGATTCCGGTGGTTAAATCTCCTAATGACTACCAGGCATTTCGTATCAGCCCCCAGGATACGAATCGTCTGGCGATCGTGTTTGATCCGCAATCGGCCAATATGTCACTTACGTTTTGTGTAGAGATTTTCGATGTGGGTGGCAAAACTCCTCCTAACCGGCATCAGCTTGCTGTAGAAATGTTCTTTGTCTTAAAGGGAGAGGGGTTAGCCACCTGTGATGGCAAAACGGTGCCCATTCGAGCAGGAGACAGTATTCTGGTACCGCCGACTGGAACCCACGAGATTCAAAATACGGGTTCTGAACGTTTGTATGCTTTGTGTATTATGGTGCCTAATGAAGATTTCGCCGAATTGATTCGCAGTGGTACCCCGGTCGAACTGGATGAAGAGGATTTGTTGGTGCTGAGGCGGGCTCCGTCGCCGGTGCTGTGTTAAATGTTCAAGGTTGGCCCTAAAGAAACAGTGTCGATGCTGACCCGGGATGGGGTGCGGCTGGATGCAGATGTTTACCGCCCGGATGCGGAGGGGCTGTTTCCGGTGTTGCTGATGCGACAGCCTTACGGGAGGGCGATCGCGTCTACTGTCGTTTATGCCCATCCCGTCTGGTATGCGGCTCACGGCTATATTGTGGTGATTCAAGATGTGCGTGGTCGTGGTACATCTGAGGGGAAGTTTCAGCTATTTGCCAATGAGATAGGGGATGGCTATGATGCGGTTAACTGGGCAGCCAGTCTTCCAGGCAGCACTGGGCAGGTTGGGATGTACGGATTCTCCTATCAGGGGATGACCCAGCTCTATGCCGCGATCGCCCAACCCCCTGCCTTGAAAACAATTTGTCCGGCGATGCTGGCCTATGACCTCTATACAGACTGGGCCTATGAGGGAGGGGCCTTTTGCCTTCAGACAAACCTGGGCTGGGCAGTTCAGCTAGCGGCTGAAACGGCTCGTTTGAAGGGGGATATGGAGTCTCACCAGACCCTGTCCACCGCTGCAAAGAATCTCACCTTTTGTGACCCGATTCCAACCCGCTCCGAAATTTTGAAAACACTGGCCCCCGATTCTTTCTACCACGAGTGGTTAGCCCATCCTGAACCGGAGGAATATTGGGACACACTCTCTCCCAGAATCCTTCTACAGGATGTGGACCTGCCCATGCTGCACATTGGGGGCTGGTTTGATACGTACATGCGTGGAACGCTCAACCTCTATAAAGCGATGGCCTGCCGCAGCCAATTCCGGCAACAACTCGTAGTGGGTCCCTGGGCTCATCTCCCTTGGGGACGCAAGGTGGGAGCGGTCGATTATGGAGAGGAGGCCGCAAGTCCATGCGATCGCCTCCAGATTCAGTGGTTCGACCACTTTCTCAAAGGCTCTAATACCAGCTTTGTAGACAATGCCCCCGTTTTGCTGTTTGAGATGGGCAGTAACACCTGGCGCTCCTTCAAAACCTGGAACGACAACCAGACGCCCTTTTACCTGGCAAGTACCGGGCTGGCCGGAATGGGCGATCGCGAAGGCTTGCTCCAGCCCACTCCCCCCACCTCGCAACCGATCCCCGATATCCTTGTCCATGACCCCTGGCGCCCCGTCCCTGCTCTCGGTGGTCACGCCGCCATTCCTTCCGGCCCCTTTGACCGTTCCAGCCTCGACTGTCGCACCGATATCCTCAAGTACACAACAGAACCCCTGAGTCATGACCTTTGCCTGGCGGGAGACATTATCGCGCTCATCTGCTGCACAGCAGACACTCCCAGCTTTGATCTCTGCGCTGTGCTGTCAGAAGTATTTCCAAATGGAAGTGTCTATCCCTTTAGCCAGGGGTATGTTCGGGTTAATCCAGGGGAGTCAACCAATCCCGTCAGGCTGGTCCTCCAGCCTACCTGTATTCGCCTCAAACAGGGGAATGCGCTTCGCCTCAGCCTTAGTGCGGCCTGCTTTCCAGCCTACCCTGTCAATGCAGGCACAGGGGCACCAGCAGGAGAAAGCCGGTTAATCGATCAGCAAATCATCACGGTTACAGTGTTTAGTGGGGGCGATCGCCCCTCTCAAGTTCTACTTCCTGTCCTGACGGAACAGTCGCCATGAGGTAACGGTTGGCATTTTTCCTCTAAAACTGCACATCTAAAGTGAATCCAGAAAGGATATCTTCGCCTGAGAGGGTGACTGGACATACAGACCATGAGTACAGCACGGCGGGAATACGGATACCATCCTGGCTCCCTCCTATTCCCCACTCCCCAACCCAATGGTTACTGGACTTATGCCATCGTCCACTGGTCCCTTAAAGAATGTGGCTAACTCAACTGAAAAACCCTGTAATAAAACACTTGATCATTCCCCACTTGTTACAACTCTTTAAGCCTCAACTTTTACTCCTCTCCAAAAGGCAACATATCCAGCAATCTTTTTGGCCGCATCTTTGGGTTCTGGGTAGTACCAGGCAGCGTTTTGATTCACCTGACCATTTACCTCAATATCGTAATAACTTGCAACGCCTTTCCAGGGGCAGGTGGTATGGGTATTGCTATCCTTGAAATACTCACGCTTAATGGTGTCGGGGGGGAAGTAATAATTCCCTTCAACAATTTCGTATTGGTTACTCTCAGCAAGAACGGCACCGTTCCAAACTGCTTTGGGCATAACTGTTCTCTCCCAATAAATACGCCAGGAAAAGCCTAACGAAGTTCAGGGTCAGGATGCAACGTTGAGAGGTTAGAAATACGAAGAACTGATCGCAGTTTTCTGGAAAAATCCAGCCAGAATCTGTTCTGTCCTTGAAAAGTTTTGAGGGTGATTGGGAAACGATAGGGTTGAATGAAAGGTGAATTCTGATCGTTAAGCCGTACAATCATCCTCAACTATCGGAGTAGCTGATATGAATAGCTCCCTCTCTTACCCGATGTCAGAGCTTGAACGTCAGAATTTGAAGCGTCTGGCAGACTATAGCCATGTTCAGTCTCTACCAGAGGTTTGGGCGATCGCAGCTCAACGCTTCAATCACAAAACTGCGCTCTATGACCCCCACTCCAGGCCCACAGTCAAGATTACCTACGCTCAGTTGTATGAGCAAATTCGGCAATTTGCGATCGGTTTGCAGATTCTGGGCATTCAACCAGGGGAACGGGTCGCCCTCTTTTCCGACAACAGCCCCCGCTGGTTCATTGCGGATCAGGGCATGATAACCGCCGGGGCCGCCAATGCCGTTCGCAGTTCACAGGCAGAGCGCGAGGAATTATTTTTCATTCTGGAACACAGTGGTTCAACCGGGCTGGTGGTAGAAGACCAGGCAACGCTGAAGAAATTGCGCGATCGCCTGACCAGTTTTCCCCTCAAATTTGTCATTTTGCTTTCTGACGAAACCCCCGACGAAAAAACGGAACTCAAAGTACTGAACTTTCCGCAGCTCATGGAGTTGGGGCAAAACCAGGACCTCCAACCCGTTAGCCAGAACCGGGGAACCCTGGCAACCCTGATTTACACCTCCGGCACCACTGGAAGACCAAAGGGCGTAATGCTGAGTCATGGTAACCTGCTGCATCAGGTCAACACCCTGGGAGCCGTCGTGCAGCCCCAACCCGAAAATCGTGTCCTCAGCATCCTGCCCACTTGGCACTCCTATGAACGCAGCGTGGAATACTTCCTGCTTTCCCAGGGCTGCACCCAGATCTACACCAGCATTCGCACCATCAAAAAAGACCTGAAGGAGTTTAAACCCCATTATATGGTCAGCGTCCCACGCATCTGGGAATCCGTTTACGAGGGGATTCAAAAGCAGTTCAAAGAGCAACCAGTCAAAAAACAGAAATTAATCCACTTCTTTCTGGGCCTCAGTCAGCGCTACATTGAAGCCCGCCGCCTGTGGCAAAATCTGGACCTGTTGCGTCAAGATCCATCTTTCCTGCAACGGTTAATTGCTGGTATTCAAGCCCTGATTCTCTATCCACTGCATGCGCTGGGAGAGAAAATTGTTTACAAGAAAGTGCGGGATGCGGTAACGGGTGGAGAATTCCGGCATGCCATCAGCGGCGGAGGTTCCCTGGCCAGGCACCTGGATGACTTTTTTGAAATCGTTGGCGTCAGCGTATTGGTTGGCTATGGCTTGACTGAAACATCCCCAGTCACCAATGCCCGTCGCCCCTGGCGTAACCTGCGTGGCTCATCCGGTCAGCCTATTCCTGGTACAGAAATTCGCATTGTTGACCCCGATACCCACCGCACCCTTACTCCCGGCCAGAAGGGGCTGGTACTGATTCGGGGGCCCCAGGTGATGCAGGGCTATTACAAAAATCCAGAAGCCACCCAAAAGGCCATTGACCCTGACGGATGGTTTGACAGCGGCGACCTGGGCTGGGTTACCCGTGAAAACGATCTGGTACTGACGGGGCGGGCTAAAGACACGATTGTATTAACGAATGGCGAAAACATTGAGCCGCAGCCGATTGAAGATGCCTGTCTGCGCAGTCCCTATATTACCCAAATTATGCTCGTTGGGCAGGATCAGAAGGCTTTAGGAGCCCTGATTGTGCCCAATCTGGATGCCCTGAGGGAGTGGGCAGCCGCTCAAGGGCTTCACCTGGAACTACCAGAAGGAAGTCCAGAGCCCGAATCTACCCCAACTCCCCATTCTCCATCCTCCACCCTTGGCCTCGACAGCAAGCCTGTTCAAGACCTGATTCGCCAAGAACTGAACCGGGAAGTTCAGAATCGCCCCGGGTACCGCCCGGACGATCGCATCGGTCCCTTCCGCCTTATCCTGGAACCCTTCACTATAGAAAACGGGTTGCTCACCCAGACCTTAAAAATTCGTCGGAATGTCGTTATGGATCGCTACCAGGGTATGATTGACGAGATGTTTGTTTAATCCAAAGTAATTCATTTGCACGGTTTCGTCGGTCGTGTGCTCCCCCACTGACGGTAATCGCATCGTCAGCGGGTACCGATCCCGGCGAGCATGTATCTACCGTTTTCCTCACACCCTTTCCTTGACGAAACGTTTATGGATGTATCTCAGTCTCACCTGCTCTTAAGACGCGCAGTAAATGTAAAAGCGATCGTCACTCCCCGCTGGAAGGAGGAGGCACAACAGCAACTGCAAGCCCAGATCAATCAACTTGACAATCAGCTACAGCAGTTGGAAATGCAGGGACAGCGTATGATTGCTGAAATCGAGAAGCAGACCCTGAAACCAATGCCTCCCGAAGTAAAACAGCAGATCGAAAACATTCAGATGCAGGTGAACCAGAAGAAAAGCGAACTGTTAGAGCAAAAAAATCAAATTTTGCAGCAACTTCAGCAAGTTCAAATGCTGGAGTTAAACCAGGAAGTCAACCAGGGGCAAATCGACAGCATTTTTCGAGTGGAAGTGGGCGACAACCTGATCGAAAAAATGCAGGTAGAAGTTCTGCTGGAGGATGGTGTAGTTAAAGACATTCGTGGCGCGCTGTAGAGCCGCCGAGCCATTGGCTATTTGCTCCTAGCCTGGTACAAACGCGATCGCCAGAACGGCGCCACTACTGGATGATGTTTTAGATCGGGGGGCGGGGTAAGTGGAAGGGAGATCGCCGAATTGTTGCAATTGAGAGTGTGGATGGGTGCAGTTTCCACTACACTGCGTATGATCTGTTTCAATTCTCCTGCGACCCATGACTACCACCCACGAATATATCCAGGAAGCTGAAGCAACTAGAGTCCGGATTCTCAGCGAAGCCTTGCCTTACATTCAGCAACTATCCGGCAAGACGGTTGTTGTCAAATATGGCGGCGCCGCCATGAAGGACAGTCACCTGAAGGATAAGGTGATCCGGGATGTCGTGCTGATGTCCTGTGTGGGAATCCGTCCGGTGGTTGTGCATGGAGGTGGACCGGAAATCAATGCCTGGTTGGATAAACTGGGCATTGAACCCCAGTTTAAAAATGGGCTGCGGGTAACGGATGCGCCGACGATGGATGTAGTGGAAATGGTCTTGGTGGGGCGGGTGAATAAGGAACTGGTCGCCCTGATTAACCAGGCAGGCGGGAAAGCTGTGGGACTCTGCGGTAAGGATGCTAACCTGATTAAGGCTCGTCCAGCAGACCACGAAGGAATTGGCTTTGTGGGAGAAGTGACCAGTGTTGACACCAGGATTTTGGAATCTTTGGTCAGCAGTGGTTATATTCCAGTGGTGTCCAGTGTGGCGGCGGACAATACCGGGCAGGCATACAATATCAACGCTGATACTGTTGCAGGGGAAATTGCTGCCGCCTTAGGGGCAGAGAAATTGATTCTGTTAACCGATACGGCTGGAATCTTGAGGGATTACAAGGACCTGTCTACCCTGATTCCAAAATTAGATATTCAGGAAGCACGAAAGCTGATTGAGACGGGGGTTGTGTCGGGCGGGATGATTCCAAAGGTGAATTGCTGTGTGCGATCGCTGGCTCAGGGAGTCCGTGCTGCCCATATTATTGACGGTCGCCTGCCCCACTCTCTCCTGCTCGAAATTTTTACCGATTCTGGAATCGGTTCTATGATCGTGGCATCAGAGTTTATGGCTTAGGTTTCGAGCCGTCGGTGTTGCTAGATCGGGACATCCAGCTTCAATTAAGGCGCGATCGCGAATTCGGCAGGAATCACAGACCCCACAGGGTTTATCTCCTCCCTGGTAGCACGACCAGGTGGTTGCAATAGGCACACCCAATTTCAATGCCCGCCGCACAATATCCACCTTTGAATCCATCACTAAGGGCGCAACCAGGCGTGGGGCTTTGCCTTCCAGTCCTGCTCTTGAGGAAAGGGTAGCGAGGTGCTGGTAAACCTCCAGGTATTCGGGTCGGCAGTCGGGGTAGCCTGAATAATCTACTGCATTGATACCCAGGTAAATGGCCTTGGCTTCTTTGGCTTCCGCAAGGGAAAGGGCGATCGCCAGAAACACCGTATTTCTTCCCGGCACGTAGGTCACGGGAATCACTCCCGGCTGCACGCCATCGGTTGGCACCTCAATTGCATCATCCGTTAAAGCAGAACCACCCCACTGGGACAGGTTCACATCTACGACAAAATGTTCTTGAATTCCCAGATACTCTGCCACCCGCTTGGCAGCGATCAGTTCCTTCTTGTGGCGTTGGCCATAGTTGAGCGAAAGCGCAATTACATCGTAACCATCGGCGATCGCCTGAGCTGCCGAGGTTGCAGAATCCAACCCGCCCGAAAGTAACACAACTGCTTTGGGTTTCATTATCATTCACTGTATTAAACCTGCCAGTAGCTATTATGAAATGTCTGTAGCAACGGCATAAAAAGTAAGTTAAGGGAAAGGCCCTATGGTGGAGTACTTTCCACCTGCTCCATGTTTTCCCAGCTCCTAATCCGTGGCCCCCTCCCTAGTGGTTCACCAAAGGAACTCTGCCTGGTTATCTAAACCCAGAAAGACCAATTTAGGAGGTTTTGAAGGGTTTGCAATCCTTCAAAATCTGCTTGGCAGACTACCAGTCGCAACCTCTCGAATTTCCGGATAGCCCTCTCGAAATTCCACAGGCATTGGCATTGTTACGTCGACTGGTATAGCTGGAGATGATGCGATCGCAATACTCGCTGAAGTTTGATCACTTGAGGTACGTGACCGCTCCACCGTCACGTCTGGAATACCTACCAACAAAGCATCTTCTCCACTCATCTGGTATACCCACTTTTCAATGGCTGCCCGGTATTTGGGCAACAGTTGCGGATTCAATGTTTCAGCCAGAATCCCAATCAACAGGTGGTGAACCTCTGTCCAAAGTTCAGAATTCTCCAGATAGGGGTTCATGCCTGGAAATGGAGAAGGCATCGATTACCTCATAGGTCAGGCTATCCCATTTTAGTCACTAAACTGCGGTCTTCTCACCCCAATGCCCCCCTGGCCTAGTAGGATTGATTTGTGAACAAAATCTAAAGTTGGCAATTCAAAATCAGCAACTTCCATGACTCATCCAGACAGCATTGCTCCCCACGGTGGCACCCTGATTAACCGCATCGCCACACCTGACCAGCGGGCAGAATTTCTTGATAAAGCTGAGTACCTACCCAACGTGCAACTGGATACGCGGGCAGTTTCTGATCTAGAGATGATTGCGATCGGTGGGTTTAGCCCTCTCATTGGATTTATGGAGAAAGCTGACTACGATCGCGTCGTCAACGATATGCATCTGGCAGATGGCCTGCCCTGGTCAATTCCCATTACCCTTTCGGTCACTGAAGAGGTAGCAGCACCGCTGAAAGAAGGCAGTCTGGTGCGTCTGGATAATCCCCATGGTCACTTCATTGGCGTGCTGCAACTGACCCAGAAGTATCACTACGACAAACGCCACGAAGCGTTAATGGTTTACCGTACCAATGAAGAGAAGCATCCCGGTGTTGCCGTAGTCTACCAGCAGGGGCCTGTCAATCTGGCGGGTCCAGTCTGGTTACTTCAACGGGACCCTGACCCACGCTTTCCTACCTATCAAATCGACCCGGCAGAGTCACGTATACTGTTTCGGGACAAGGGTTGGAAAACCATTGTCGGTTTTCAGACCCGCAACCCCATCCACCGGGCCCACGAATACATCATCAAATGTGCCCTCGAAATTGTGGATGGTCTGTTTCTCCATCCCCTGGTAGGAGCGACGAAGGAAGATGATATTCCGGCTGACGTGCGGATGAACTGCTACGAAATTATGCTGGAACACTACTTTCCGAAGGAGCGGGTGATTCTGGCAATTAATCCAGCGGCAATGCGGTATGCAGGACCTCGAGAGGCGATCTTCCACGCCTTAGTTCGAAAAAATTACGGTTGTACTCACTTTATTGTTGGGCGTGATCATGCAGGTGTGGGCGACTATTATGGCACCTACGATGCCCAGCATATCTTTGACGAGTTCAATCCAGATGAGTTAGGCATTACGCCTCTGAAATTTGAACACGCCTTTTACTGCCTGCGCACAAAGCAAATGGCAACCACGAAGACCAGCCCTAGTACACGGGAAGAACGAATTCATCTTTCCGGGACAAAGGTGCGGGAGATGTTGCGTCGGGGTGAGTTACCGCCGCCAGAGTTTTCCCGTCCAGAAGTGGCGGCTGAACTGGCAAGAGCCATGCAAGTTCAGGAAATTAGCTACGAAATTTGAAATGTTGAGCCCACGCAGATAAGTAGCCAGTGCAGGATGGCAGAAATCACGGTTCAGTTGTGATGGGGATGGGGGGATAGGGGGATGGGTAGATGAGGGGTCATCCAAACAACTGGCGAGAAACTTCTGCCATGAAACACTAGGGGTTCACCAAAGGAACTTTAGCCGGGATTCCATCCCTGCACCCCGTCCTAAGCCTGGTGGCTATAGCTTTATCGGGTTCCAACTCAGTGTGCTGGAACAATACCCTGACGCTAGAGAATCAACGTGAAGAACCTGTAAAGAGAGGTTGAGAAACGTGTGACAGGTAGAATTAAGGGAGATGGTTTCCTTGATTAACCGAATTCAGAGCTTTTCTCAAATTTCCCTGGTGCTCTGCCAGTAAGCGATCGCCCGCTTCCTTTTCTAATCCTGTCCAGTGCATCAGGAGGGCTAGTTTGACCTGGCGTCCGCTGTGTTCAAGCAAATAGCCTGCCTCTTCCCGGCTCAGGCCAGTGAGGTCACACAGAATTCGGATGGCGCGATCGTGAAGTTTTTTATTCGTCACAGCCACATCCACCATGCGATTCCCGTAGACCTTGCCCAGTTGTACCATCGTCCCGGTTGAGAGAATGTTGAGCGCCAGCTTGGTGACGGTTCCCGCTTTGAGTCGGGTAGAACCTGCCAGCACTTCGGGACCCACCAGCAGGCGAATGTCCACATCAACCTGGACGCTGACCTGCTCCGCTGAAACACAGGCAATAAAAATGGTTGTGGCACCCCGCTGGCGAGCGGCTTTCAGGGCACCGTGAACGTAAGGAGTGGTACCGCCTGCGGTGATGCCGACTACCACATCCTGGTTTGTAATCTGATGATGGGCGATCGCCTCTGCTCCATCTTCTGCCCGGTCTTCCAATTCTTCTGAACTGCGCACCAGGGCAGCAGTCCCTCCCGCAATAATGCCCTGCACCTGCTCTGGTGACGTACAGAAGGTGGGAGGACATTCCGCTGCATCCAGTACACCCAGGCGTCCACTTGTGCCTGCGCCAACGTAGAATAGCCGTCCGCCCTGGCGGAGGGCCTCAGCCGTTCGGTCAATTGCCCTGGCCAGTTCCCGTCGAACCTGGGCGATCGCTGCAATCACCTTGGCATCTTCCCGGTTAAACAGGTCAACCAGTTCCAGCGAGCTCAATTGATCCAGATTATGACTATCTGGATTGGCCTGCTCCGTCAACAGATGCCCACGTTCCGTAATGTCCATTTTCTATCCTTGCTTTTTACAGCACGTTGCTGATTTTAGGGATCTATAATTTTAGGGATCTATAGCTATAGCCACCAGGCTTAGGACAGGGGACAGGGGTGGAACCTCTGGCTGGGGGCTTCGCCCCACACCCCCTTTAAAGCCAATGTCCTGAGCAACCTGGCGACAGCTATAAAAAGTGCTAGATGCTTGATGGAAACCTGGTTCCAAATTATCCCGTTATTGAGCAATACCTTTTACAGAAGCCCTTCCAACTTACAGAAGCCCTTCTAACTGTCGCCGAATCCGCTCTAACTCAGCATCGGCAATGGGTTTCGGGGGAGCTTCTTCGGGTCGCCAATCGGTTTCTTCAACGTTCGTTTCGGGGGGAACCATGAGCAGGCGATCGGCATCACTCTGGGGCACAAAGCCTTTAGGTACCAGTTGGCAATCATACCCGGCGCTTTGACAAAACTCTTCAATTTCTTCTTGCTCCATCGCTTCGATAGTTGGGGATGGAAAGTCCTGGGCTTCCAGCAAGAGGGCATAACGGGTTGCGTCGTCTTCTTCCTCAAACATCAGCACCCAGTTTTGCTCGCCAATCCGAATCGTATGGATGCCTTCGTTTTCTGTTCTGGCATTAAACAGTAGGACAAAAACCTGCATGGGTATCAATTTCTCTCAACTATCGTTACTTAATCTTAATGATGGTCCAGACTCAATCTTAATCAAGTTCCAGACTAGTAGTCCGTCAGGATAGATTTGAGCTACCCCTCAAATCTATAAAATCCATTTCCAGGGTGTTTTAAGGGTTTTCAACCCCTCAAAACAGTCTTGACAGACCACTAGATTAATGGATTTGTGGGCATTGCTGAATCTAAGGATGAAAAAAGGTGCTGGATGCTTGAGACTTCGCTTCAATTCATCCCGCTTTTCAGCAACGCTGATTTGTGGATGCGGGAAGGGGAAAGGACCAGGGACTAGAGGCTAAGAGGGTTGTTAGTTGTTGGTTGTTAGTTGTTAGAGGGGAGGAGGGGGGAAAGGCGTGGGTAGGTGGAGGGGTGGAGGGGTGGATGAGTTCTGAGTTCTGAGTGATCTCCCAGCTCCTGCCTCCTCCCTAACCCCCCAGCCCCTTCATAGATTACATCACTCTTTGAACTTGCCGTAAATTTACGGAAAAGCTGTCCTGCGTTTCATCTCTTTTATGGAGTAGAGGAATACACCTGAGAAAGAGAGGTTACTCTGGTTAATTTTTCATTAAGAGGAGTTATTTGAGGATGAATCCATTGAAGCTCAGTGATTAGTGGGTGTTTATTGACTGGTTCAATTGTTTTGGGGGATGCGATCGTGGAATTAATAAAATCTTGTGCTTTTTTTAACACTTCATCTTTCAGGTATTCGTCGTTTGAACTTGATTCCACCTTACCCCACGCTTGTAGTTCAGAACTTGCCTCCCTGCGATGGAAACTGGGCTGGCAAACTTCCAGCGACGGGGCTGCCACCAGTCTGGTCTTTGTCGATGCGGGAGTTGGTAATTACCAGAGTCTGCTGACCAACCTGAAGCCAGGAACTGAGGTCTACTGGCTCAATCCGTGGCAGGATGCTGTTCAGCAAATTACCCAAACTTTGCTTGGACGGAGTGGAGTCTCCAGCATTCAGATTATCTCCCACGGATCAGCAGGCAGTTTACAACTGGGGGGCGGTGGTCTAAGTCTGGGCAACCTCCACCATTATTCCAGTCAGTTACAGTCCTGGTCGGGGGCGCTGACTGCCGATGCGGATATTCTCCTTTATGGCTGCAATGTGGCGGCGGCTGAGGACGGGCTGATGTTTGTGCAACAACTTGTCCAGATGACAGGTGCAGATGTTGCGGCCAGCATTGACCTGACAGGAACCAGTACGTTGGGTGGAGACTGGGACCTGGAAGTCAGTACGGGAAGCATTGAGTCGGCTTTTGCTTTCAATCCAGCAGATTATATGGGACTGCTGGCCAGCCCGGTGATTACGTTGCCGGGAGGGGCGATCGCGTACACCGAAAACACTGCGCCAGTGCTAATTGATACCAGTGCAACGGTTGCGGACAGGGACAATCCTGCCAGCTTTAACAACGGAACGTTGACAGTTAGCATTGTGGCAGGTGGTACGGCTTCAGATCGTCTTGCCATTCGTAATCAGGGCAATAGTGCCGGACAAATCGGGTTAGACGGTCGAATTATCAATTTTAGTGGTACGCAGATTGGTACCTTTACAGGGGGCATCGGCACTGAAAATTTGGTGATTAGCCTGAATAGTGCAGCGACCCCCACTGCCGTTACAGCTTTGTTGCGCAACCTGACCTATTCCAATGTTTCGGATAATTTGCCAGCGATTGGCGATCGCACCCTATCCATTGTCTTAAACGATGGCGCCGGAGAACTCAGCACCCCTGCCACCAAAACAGTCAATGTGAGTGGAATTAACGACACTCCGTTCATTGGCAGTCCGCTCACCCTATACGATGGGACGGCCAACCTGCTGATAACAGCTGCTGGTTCCGCTCCCGGAGGTCCCTGGTTTGATTACCGAGATACCTCTGCGTTGAGAGGCACTGCGAACCAGTCGGCTGGTAGCGGTGGCACTACCCTGACTACTGATATTCCAATCTCTGCCGGATATAGCAATTACCGCTTCACTCAACAAAGCACCAGCCTGACCAACATTACATTCATTCCCAGTCAGATTAACCCCACCACGTTTCCAACCCTTGATCGCAATGCGGGTTACGTTCTCAGCTTTAGTACTCAGGTTAATCGTGAAACCCGCAGCACCTCTGCCAATAAGAACAACGATGGTAAGGACGATCGCGCTGGCTTCAGTGTCATCGTGATCGGCAATGACTTGAGAGGGATTGAGCTTGGTTTCTGGGAAAACCGGATCTGGGCCCAGGAAGATGGCACATCTCAAACCAATCCAGCTTTAGAACCCGATAGCGCTCCTGCCAGCAATTTCCGCACCCTGTTTACCCAGGCAGAGTTTGTAGAGGTCAACACAACGGCTCTCACTAGCTACAATCTGGCAATCCTAGGAAATTCCTACACCCTTTTTGGCAATGGTACTCCGCTGCTGAGTGGCAGCCTGCGGGACTATACCGCCTTTGTACCACCAACTTTGTCAATTCCACCTTTCCAGGTCACGCTACCCGATCTCTACTCCCTGCCCAACTTTATCTTTTTTGGCGATAACACTCCTTCTGCCGCAGCTTCATTTAAGATTAATGCCGTTTCTCTGGCAACCAATGCTCCCCTTCCGACCCAAACGGTTAATGAAGACACACCGCTAGTGCTGCCACGGGCATTCGTCGGTGACATCGATGCAGGCAGCAACAGTGTCACCGTTACCCTCTTAGCCACCAATGGTACTGTGACCGTCAATGCAAGTGTGCCGGGTGGGTTAACTGGTGGCAATATTTCTGGCAATGGCACCTCATCGGTGACACTCACGGGAAGCCTGACGCAAATTAATGCCACGCTTAATGGATCCGCCGCATTAACCTACCAGGGAAATCCCAATTTCTTTGGGGCTGATACCCTGACGATCGCCGTGAATGACGGAGGCGCAACGGGTGGTTTGGCTCAGACCACAACCCGGCCCCTGACGATCAACGTTAACCCGGTGAACGACCGCCCCAGTTTCACCGCACTGAATCCTCCCGCCGCTAATTTCAACAGTGGGCTACAAACCATTCCCAACTGGGCCACCTTTAACCCTGGGGCAGCCAACGAAAATACCCAGACGGCAACCTACATCGTCAACAACATTTCCAATCCCAGCCTGTTTGCCCCTGGAGGAGCCCCGGCGATCGCGGCCAACGGCACCCTTACCTATATCCCAGCAACAGGGGTTTCCGGCACTTCCACCTTCCAGGTGACGGTTCAAGATAACGGCGGCACGGCCAATGGTGGGCAAAACACCTCAGTCACTCAAACCTTCACCATTACTGTCAATCCCTCTCTCGTTACCAACAGTGCCCCCGTGCTGAACAATTCCGGCAATCCCACCCTGAACTCGGTGATTCGGAACAGCCTGAATCCGGCTGGCACCTACGTTTCCACCCTGATTTCTCGCCTGGCAGGAATTACTGACGCAGATGCAGGGGCGCTGCGGGGAATTGCCATTACCGGCGTTGATAACACCAATGGTCAATGGCAGTTTTCGACGAATGGCGGCGTCACCTGGACGAATTTTGGCACGCCCACCAGTGCGATCGCCCGCCTGCTTGCCGATGCACCTGGTAACCGCATCCGCTTTGTACCCAACACCGGCTACCTGGGCAATGCCAGCATTACCTTCCGCGCCTGGGATCAGACCACGGGGAGCAACGGAGAAACCGCCAACACCAGCAGCAATGGTGGCTCTACGGCCTTCAGCACTGCCACAGAAACCGCAACGATTACTGTAACTACGCCATCCGCTGCAAACTCAGACTTTAACGGCGATGGCTTTGCCGATCTGCTCTGGCGAAATCAGGTAACGGGCGGAAATGTCCTCTGGCTGTTTGATGAAAATGGATTCAATGTCTCCGTTCCACTGTTGCCAGTTGACCCCAACTTCACCGTCGAAGCCACCAAAGATCTGGATGGGGATGGTTACGTCGATATTTTCTGGCGCAACCAGGTAACTGGCGAAAATGTTCTCTGGCTCATGAATGGTGTCACGCTTAAGTCTTTTGTCAACCTGTTTCCCGTTGCCCCAGGTTGGCGGATTGCAGCGGCTGAAGATTTTGACAACGATAACTCCATCGACTTCTTCTGGCGGAATCAGTGGACAGGTGAAAATGTCTTCTGGAAGATGAACGGCATCAATTTTCAATCCTTTGTCAATCTTTTCCCGGTTGCCCCCAACTGGACGGTGGCTGCTGCCAGGGACTTTGACAACAATGGTTCCCTGGACATTCTCTGGCGCAATCAGGCGACAGGCGAAAACGTGATCTGGAAAATGAATGGGTTTTCCTTTGGTTCTTTCGTCAGTCTGTTCCCGGTTGCCCCCAATTGGGCGATCGCCGTTGCCGAAGATTTTAATGGCGATGGTTTCGTGGACTTCCTCTGGCGCAACCAGACAACAGGGGAGAACGTAATCTGGAAAATGAACGGTCTATCCTTTGATTCCTTTGTGAACCTGTTCCCGGTTACGCCCAGCCTGGCGATCGCCACAGCCAGAGACCTGAACAAAGATGGTTCCCTAGAGATTGTCTGGCGTAACCAGGCAACCGGCGAAAATGTGGTCTGGGTAATGGACGATTTCTCCCTCGAATCCTACTTCAACCTGTCGCCAATTGGCCCCAATTGGAAGTTAGTTTAAGAAAGAAGGCGTTGCTGAAAAGCAGTATAGCGATAGTCATGATGGTTAGGACGGGGTGCAGGGGTAGAACCCCCCTGCCTGGGGGCGCAGCCCCAACTCCCTCTCTAATTCCAATGTCCTAACGCACCCGCGTAGAGCTATATGAATCGAAACAAAGTTTCGAGCATACAGCACCTATTGCATACCCAAATTCAGCAACGTCAGAAAGAAAGAAGAAAGAGAAGCCAGGAGTCAGGAGCCAGGAGGGAAGAGGCGCAGGAGTAGGCGAGTGGGGGTGTAATGGAGCCTGAATGTAAAAAGCAATCCCCCTATCCTCCCATCCACTCGTCTACCCCTCACTCACTTAACTAGCAACTAACAACTGACAACTTAACCAACTGCTATAGGATGAGAATGTTCGTCTGCTTTGGAATTCAGACTTGTGACTCAATCCGATGCTGCTTCGTTAGCGCGTACTCCTCTCTATGACCTCTGCTTAGAACTCAATGCCCGAATGACCGAGTTCTCTGGCTGGGAAATGCCTGTCCAGTACAGTGGTATTTCCCGCGAACATCAGGCAGTAAGAACAGCGGCCGGCATGTTCGATATTTCCCACATGGGCAAGTTTCGGCTGACGGGTAAGAATGTGCTGGAGCAGATCCAACGCCTGGTTCCCTCCGACCTGAGTCACTTACAGCCTGGTCAAGCGCAATACACCGTTTTGCTCAATCCCCAGGCTGGCATTGTAGACGACCTGATTTTCTACTAT
Source organism: Leptothermofonsia sp. ETS-13 (assembly GCF_049200465.1). Classification (NCBI taxonomy): domain Bacteria; kingdom Bacillati; phylum Cyanobacteriota; class Cyanophyceae; order Leptolyngbyales; family Leptolyngbyaceae; genus Leptothermofonsia; species Leptothermofonsia sp. ETS-13. Next base: position 4,988,357 of record NZ_CP120836.1, on the reverse strand, counting down.
CAGGGTGAGGATGGTGGGGGAAGTCAGCGCTGGGTGGTGATTGTGAATGCGGCCACTACGCAGAAAGATCAGGACTGGATGAAGTCCAACCTGGATCTAAGCCAGATGGAATTCCAGGATTGCTCTGGGGCGAATACGTTAATTGCGGTGCAGGGTCCCGACGCGGTTCGCTACCTGCAATCCTTTGTGGCAGAAGATCTGTCAGCCGTTAAACCCTTTGGGCACCTGGAAGGCACGGTTCTGGGGCAACCGGGCTTTCTGGCTCGCACTGGCTATACAGGGGAAGACGGATTTGAGGTGATGACGGCCCCAGAAACGGGCCGGGAATTGTGGCGATCGCTCCTCCAGGTGGGCGTCATCCCCTGTGGCCTCGGTGCCCGCGATACCCTGCGTCTGGAAGCTGCCATGGCGCTTTACGGACAGGATATTGATGATTCCACAACTCCTTTGGAAGCTGGGCTTGGCTGGCTTGTCCATCTCGATACCAAAGGCGAATTTATCGGACGACCAGTTCTGGAAAAACAAAAGCAGGATGGGGTACAGCGACGGCTAGTAGGGCTGCAAATGCAGGGACGCAATATTGCCCGCCACGGTTATCCGGTTTATGTCGATGGCAAACCTGTGGGGGAAGTCACCAGTGGCACCCAGTCGCCCACCCTGGGGGTTGCGATCGCCCTGGCTTACGTTCCTACCCCCCTTTCCAAACTCGATCAAATTCTGGAAGTCGAAATTCGGGGTAAACTCTATCCGGCAGTTGTTGTCAAACGCCCTTTCTATCGAAGAGTGAAGTAGAGAGCAAAAATCCTCTTTACCCCTCCCTCTTTACCCTCTACCCTTTACCTGTACCCCTGATTGAGGACAACCAATGGCTTTTGAATATCCTGATGATCTGAAGTACCTGGACTCTCACGAATACGCCCGCCTGGAGGGAGAGATCGCAACGATTGGAATTACCGCCTTCGCTGTTGATCAATTGGGTGACATTGTATTTCTGGAGTTGCCTGAAGTCGGCGATGCGGTTGAAAAAGGTGAGAAATTTGGCACGGTTGAGTCAGTCAAAGCGGTTGAGGATCTGAACTCTCCAGTAACGGGAACTGTCGTTGAGTGTAATACGCCTCTTGTTGATGCCCCCGAACATCTGGCAGACGACCCCTATGGTGAAGGTTGGCTGATCAAAGTCCGGGTTGACGACCCGGCGGATCTGGATGACGCCCTTTCTGCCAGCGAGTATCAGGAGCAGGTTGAAGGGGAATAGGCCACTAGCTATTAGCTATGGCGATTAGCGATTACTCTCTGCTCTCCGGCTGCTCCCTATTTTCTAATTGGCCCACTACTCGCCTCTGGACAGTTGAACCTCTAGTATTCGCTCTGTGAAGAGTATATAAATCAGCAACTCGTAGAACCCTGCAACCAGGCGTTTGTCACAGAATATTTGTTAAAGTCTGTGAAGATGGCTTCGGCTAAAAATCCGAGTTGTAACTGTTTTCTGAATCAGAGTCCCTATGCTAAAGCGTTCTGCGGATCGAAATGGTATGCGTCTCAATGGTTCCCGAATGAATAACCTTGACCAGCCCAAGAACGGTTCAGCCGCTGCCTCCAACGGCGCATCCCAGGCGGCTCCCCGTTCCAAGCCTCAGACCCCACTTCCGGCGAACCCTCTGGCCTATACGGACTCGTTTGAACGCAGGCACATTGGTCCCAGCCCGGATGACCTGCCCCAAATGCTAAAGCTGCTGGGGTTTGATAGTCTGGATGGGTTGATTGATGCAGCCATTCCGGCAGCCATTCGGATGCAGCGGCCTTTGCATCTGGAATCTGCCAAAAGCGAGTATGAACTCCTGCAAGAGTTGAGGGAGATTGCTCAGGAAAATCATGTATACCGCTCCTTTATTGGCATGGGGTATTACAACTGCATCACTCCACCCGTCATTCAACGCAATATTCTGGAAAACCCCGGCTGGTATACCCAGTACACTCCTTACCAGCCTGAAATTTCTCAGGGACGGCTAGAAGCGCTGTTGAACTTTCAAACCCTCGTCTCTGACCTGACCGGGCTGGAAATTGCCAATGCTTCCTTACTAGATGAAGGAACAGCGGCGGCGGAAGCCATGTCCATGAGTTATGGTTTGAGTAAGACCGAATCAAAAACCTTCTGGGTATCGGAAGCCTGCCACCCCCAAACGATTGAGGTCGTGAAGACCCGAGCGGTGCCACTGGGCATCGAAGTTCTGGTAGGAGACCACCGAAAATTCCAGTTTGAGCAGCCGGTGTTTGGGGTACTGCTTCAATATCCTGCCAGCGATGGAGCGATTTACGACTATGAGGAATTTTGCGATCGCGCCCATGCTGCTGGAGCCCTGGTCACCGTTGCAGCTGACTTGCTCAGCCTCACTCTGCTGAAGCCACCAGGAGAATTTGGGGCAGACATTGCGGTTGGCAACACTCAACGTTTTGGGGTGCCCCTGGGTTATGGCGGTCCCCATGCGGCTTATTTCGTCACCAAAGAAGCCTTCAAGCGTCAGCTTCCCGGTCGACTGGTGGGTGTCTCCAAAGATGTGCATGGGCGTCCCGCTCTGCGACTGGCGCTTCAAACCCGTGAGCAACACATCCGGCGCGACAAAGCCACCAGCAACATCTGTACCGCTCAGGTACTGCTGGCGATCATCGCCAGTATGTATGCTGTTTACCACGGTGCCGAGGGATTGCGCCAAATTGCCACACGCATCCACTGCATGACCAGCATTCTGGCAGAAGGCTTACAGAAATTGGGCTATGTACTGGGTTCAGAACCTTACTTCGATACTCTGCGAGTGATGGTTCCTGCCGAAAAGGCGAAGGATGTTGTTAGACGCGCCCATTCCCATCAGATCAACCTGCGTCAGATTGATGCTCAAACCTTCGGGATTTCGCTGGACGAAACCGTTTCTTCGGATGATTTGCTGGCGCTATTCCAGATTTTTGCGGGTGAGCAGATTGCCCACTTCACACCGGAAGATGTGCTGTCCCACTGTCCGACGCCCTGTTTCCCGGAGAACCTCTGCCGTACTAGTCCCTACCTCACCCATCCTGTCTTTAACTCCTACCACTCAGAAACCGAACTGCTGCGTTACATATATCGGTTGCAGTCGAAGGATCTATCGCTGGCAACGGCGATGATTCCCCTGGGTTCCTGCACGATGAAGTTAAACGCCACCTCTGAGATGATGCCCATCACCTGGCCTGAGTTTAGCCAGATTCACCCCTTTGCTCCCTTACATCAAACAAAGGGCTACCAGATTCTGTTTGAACAGCTAGAGGAATGGCTGGCAGAAATCACAGGATTTGCAGGTATCTCACTCCAGCCGAATGCCGGTTCCCAGGGAGAGTATGCCGGGTTGTTGGTGATCCGGAAGTATCACGAATCTCGCGGAGAGGGCGATCGCACCGTATGTCTGATTCCCCAATCTGCCCACGGGACTAACCCTGCCAGTGCAGTCATGGCAGGGATGCAGGTCGTATCCGTGGCTTGCGATAGCGACGGCAATATTGATGTGGCAGATCTGAAAGCAAAAGCAGAACAGTACAAAGAACGGCTATCTGCCCTGATGGTGACCTATCCTTCCACCCATGGTGTGTTTGAAGAGTCGATTCGGGAAATCTGCGACATTATCCACGCCAATGGCGGACAGGTGTACATGGACGGAGCCAACATGAATGCCCAGGTTGGTTTGTGCCGCCCGGCGGACTTTGGGGCTGATGTTTGTCACCTTAATTTACATAAAACCTTCTGCATTCCTCATGGAGGGGGCGGTCCCGGTATGGGGCCAATTGGGGTCGCCAAACATCTGGTGCCCTTCCTGCCACAACATCCAGTGATAACGGTGGGTGGCAAGCAGGGGATTGGTCCTATTTCTGCGGCACCCTGGGGTAGTGCCAGCATTCTGCCCATTTCCTGGGTCTACATTGCGTTGATGGGCGCGGAAGGGCTAAAAAAAGCTACAGAAGTTGCGATTTTGAATGCCAACTACATTGCAAAGCGGTTGGAGAAACACTATTCCGTTCTTTATAAAGGCAAAAACGGTTTAGTTGCCCATGAGTGCATCATTGATTTGCGGCAATTTAAGAAGACGGCTGAAATCGAGGTAGATGATGTTGCCAAGCGGCTGATTGATTACGGCTTTCACCCACCCACTGTGTCTTGGCCCGTGGCTGGCACGATGATGGTAGAACCAACGGAAAGTGAATCTAGACAGGAGCTAGACCGTTTCTGTGATGCTATGATTGCCATCCGTGAAGAAATTCGTGAGATTGAAGAAGGGAAGGCCGATCGCAAAGATAATCTGTTGAAAAATGCTCCTCACACTATATTTGCGCTCATAGCCGACGAGTGGACCCATCCCTACTCCCGGCAACGGGCTGTGTACCCCGATGCCTGGACACGGGAAAACAAGTTTTGGGCCGCGGTGGGACGAATTGATCAGGCTTATGGCGATCGCAACCTGGTTTGTACCTGCCTGCCGATGGAAGCGTATCAGTAAGTAGCTAGGCGAAATTAAATTAAGGATAATTTGGGGGGTGGAGGGGGTTAAACCCCCTGCCTGGGGGCTTCGCCCCCACTCCCTTTCTAATTCCAATGTCCTAACGCACCCGCGTAGAGCTATATTAATAGGCTCATGCAGCTCTGCATCTAGTGAGTCTAATCATTACACGGTATTGTGGGTAGGAAGTTTGGTCTCAGGCTAGAGTGGTTTATTCATGGAGAAAATTAACGTTTCTGGGGTTGAACTTCAACTGCTTCCTGAAAAAAGCCATTTATGTTGAGCAATTGAAAGCTTTACTGATCTCTGATGTGCATTTGGGTAAGTCAGAAACGTTTCAATCTCTGGGAATTCCTGTTTCAAATCGGGTTAACCAGGCTACACTTGATCGCTTACAAAAATTGTGCGATCGCTTTCAGCCAGAAAATCTGTTTATCTTGGGTGATCTGTTTCACTCCAGATTTGCCTTAGTTGATGAAGTAATTGATAGCTGGTTCAGTTTTGTGAGCCATGCTTGTACAGATGTGAAGTTAGTTATCGGAAATCACGATCGCGCGCTCGTGCCAACTTTGAAAAAGCTTTCAGTCAGTTACTTCACTGATGCAGTTCAAATTGGCAATCTGATTCTTAGCCATGAACCTAAACCTCAGAAAAATTTTCTGAATGTTTGTGGGCATATTCATCCCTGTGTGCGAATCAAAACCCGATTAGACAATCTGCGATTACCTTGCTTTTATTTAGATTTCAATCAGAATCTTTTGATGTTACCGTCTTTTGGGGAATTCACAGGAGGGTTTGATGTAGCTCTAAAACTGAATTCAACTGCTTATGTTGTGACTGACAATTCAGTCATTCCATTGAAAGATAATCGTGATGCATTGTAGTAGTTTGGATGATGTTTTTAAGGGTACGGAGCATTGTTAAAAGCATTCCTATGCAGGACTACCTTAAAGCTTAGTAGCAACGTTCCCATCAGGAGAATCAGTTTACTTTTAGCATTCGTTCCTCAATTGCCATCCATGTCCTTGGGGAAACTCTGACGGCGGCTTGCTTACATCGCACTAAAAGCCAATTGGCGTATAGGTAGCGTTCTAGTTTGCGGAGCTCGTCGCTGGAAAGATGGGTCCAGGTTGGGTCTAGCTTGAGAGTACTGAACCAGATTTGAAAAATGCGATTATGAAACGCCTGCAAAACACTGGCAGGCTGTCGGATATCGGGAGCCTGCTCCTTAATTTCTTTCAATCGGGCAATGAGAACTTCGAAGCGAATGTTTTTGAAAATATTGAATTTGGCTAGCTCATCGGTAAAAGTCCGGGTGAGGGCATCGTTGAGTTCTTTCCCAAAGGCACGGGTGGCGAGGGATTGGGTCAGGGCGATCGCCAGCGCACGGGTTGGAATTGCAGCGCGGGCGGGTGTTCTATCCTGGGAATTGGTGAACCCTGGAATGCGAGTGTTGGCAAGCGTTAAGGCTAAATTCAACTTGCGAGAAAGTTCAGGGTGCAGAACATGCGCCAGGCTGAGCGCATAGTCATTCACCACTGCCAGAAAAAGGGCTGTCACTCGTTTGGTGGCGGGAGAAAGGGTATCCCTGGAGTCGTGGGTGACTTCATCGGCCCAGTTCAGGAGTGACCGTAACTTGGGCGTATCAATCAGGGTTTTTGCCTGGGCTTCCATAGCCAGTAGCAGGGAATCGGCTCCGCCCCGCATGAGTCCAGCGACGAGGAGAAACACTTCCTGCCAGCGTTCTTGGGTAAGGTGATCGGTGACGAGCTGAGGGATGAGGTGCTGATCATCGATATACTGAGCTGCCAGGTATTCCTGGAGGGTCAGGTGGGAAAAGGAAAACACCTCCTGCGCTCGCTCCACCAGAATCCCCTGTTGAACGGCGATCGCTTCCAACACTCTCTCGCCATTCAGGTGTCTGGGAGCATTCAAATTGTTAGCCAGAAAGGTCTTAATCTGGTCAACCACCTCCCGTTGGGAAAAGAATAGGCGGTTGGCTTCAAATCCCTGGTAGGCAATCTCTGACAGCAGGACTTCTTCGTACTCAGTACTCAGCCCCTGGTAAACCTCCTCCTGAAAGATACGCTTTTCCGCCGCCCACTCTTCTAACAGCACGCGCAGGGCTTTGCGGTAGAGGACACTGCGGTTTTGGGGAAAGTTTTGGGAACTGTGATAAACCAGGCAGAGCAAGGTCAGCAGGAGGGGAGACTGGGCAAGCTCTCTGGCACAGCGGTTTTCAGGCTTTTGCAACAGTTTCCAGCATTTCTCTGCCGTCCCCGCTTCCCGATCAGCATCGGAATAGAACCAGTTTTTGATGAATTGTTCGATCTGGTCCCGGCTAAAGTCTGCCATTGCCACATCGGTGAAACGGCGAAAGTTGTGGCGGTAGGCGGCGATGCGACAGGAGGCGATGAAACGGTTTTTGTCGTACTGATCGACAAAGTTCTGGATTTGACGGATGGCACTGTCCAAATTTTTAGTGGGTACTTCATCCAGCCCATCCAGCAGAATTAGCAATTGCCCCTGCTCTAACAACTTTTGAGTTACCAGATCTGGGGAAGGAAAGCCACAGATGCGAAACTCCTGAGCGATCGCCTTTTCCAGCTCAATCTCCGGTGCGGCAAAGTTTTTGAGTTCAATCAGTACAGGAATACATTCGTGGGTGTAGCCGCCTGCCTTTCCTTTCAATGCTTCCAGCCCCATTTTGCGCAGAAAGGTAGACTTGCCTGCCCCTGGTCCACCCAGCACCATCAGATATTGCTTTTCGTTGGCAACTTTCAATCCATCCTGCTTTTTAGAGTTTTTGGGTTGAAAGCTGCGATCGCCCTGTTGCCGGAAGGCTTTTTCCAGGTCTTCAATTGACTCAAACCGACTGATACCGTCTCGATCTAAAAATTGCACTGCCGTATATACTGACTCCAGCGGTACCGGCTCCCGCATTCCCAACACTTTCAAAATGCCGTGACGGGCCGTATAGTTCTGAACATACTGTTCCGATGCCCGCTCGATCAACTGCTGAGGGTCTTCATCTTTCTCCTTGATCCAACTAAAAAATTTACCCCCACCGTCGCAAACCACGCGGCTAAAGATTGATGCCAGGGTCAGCGTTGCTGCCGGAATAATAATCCGCTCAAAAAGCATGAAAGATTATCTGGACTTCTAAATTCACTGTAATCTTACTGCGGATCTTGCCCACCCGATTTAGGGTGAGTTTCTGTAGGGCTCAGGAGGGAAAAAGAAGAAAGAGGAAAGAAAACAGAGGAAAGAGGAGAGAAGTGCGGAGGAGTATAGCCCTTTTCAAGGGTGTGATGTACAGTGAAGACTCTGCACCCCGCTGCACCTCACACTCCCGTACCTCATTCAAATGAAAACCGCTATAAGGGTTGATGGCAAGATTCTCCCACCCATTCAACAGATATAGCTATAGCCACTAAGCTTAGGACGGGGTGCAGGGGTGGAACCCCTCTGGCTGGGGGTGCAGTCCCCACCCCCCCTTAAAACCAATGTCCTAAGCAACCTGGCGACAGCTATAGGTCTCTATTCAGAAGCAAATGAGACATCTCTCCAGAGAAAGTTGAAGTTCCGATACTTTTCTTCCCATAATATTTTATTGTTTTCAGTTTTTTAGCCACGTATATCGAGTTCCATGGCTTATACACCCAAAATCCTGGCATTTGCTGGCAGCACACGAACCGATTCGTTTAACAAAAAGCTGGTCAAAATTGCAGGGGCAGGCGCTCGTTCGGCGGGGGCAGACATAACATTTTTAGACCTGCGGGATATTCCCATGCCGCTGTATGATGGTGACCTGGAGGCAGAGCAGGGAATTCCGCCATGGGCGCGTCAGTTTAAAGATTTACTGTTGGCTCACGATGAATTGTTAATCGCCTCGCCTGAATACAACAGTTCACTTTCGGGAGTGTTGAAAAATGCGATCAACTGGGCCTCCCGTCCCGTTGAGGGAGAAGCACCACTCGGTTGTTTTGTGGGTAAAGTGGCTTCTATTATGAGCGCATCCCCTGGAGCCTTGGGTGGTTTGCGGGGACTGGTGCATCTGCGAGCAATCCTGGGAAACATTAAGGTACTGGTACTGCCCGATCAGGTTGCTGTGGGCAAGGCTCATGAGGCATTTAATCCCGATGGCTCTCTCAAAGAGGCCAAACAACAAGAATCCATTGAAAAATTGGGAGAGAACCTGGCGACCATACTGGCAAAGTTAACCCCTTAGGTAAATTCGACAGGCCGCCTTACAATCCGACCAATTCTCGTGTTTCTAATCCAGTTAGCTTGAGTGCGATCGCCATCTGCCGATCTAATTTGGCGACGCTAAATTCGTTTCTTAAATGTTCTAACCGGGCCACCGCGTTTGCTTTTTCAGTCGTCAGGCGGTTCAGAACATCCAGAGCCCGCTTGTATTCTAGATTCATCTGAAGGATTTCAAAACGGCGGGCTTTCCGTTGGTTGTCATTTTTCAGGTTTGCCTCGAACGCCACAATCTTGTCAGCATTTCCTTCCAGATGAGCAAGATGCTGGCGGGCTTCCGTAAGCCGGTGTTCAATTTCATTGACAACTTGCGCTGCCTGGGCGATTGCCTCAGGATACTGACTAAGACTGAGCTTCATAGCGGTACGAATCAAATTCAAAATTAAGCTTTTTAAAGTCCAGGGGCAAATCAGGCAACCTCTGCAAGCTGAGGAAATTGAGTGTGGGTGGGCACTTCTACCAGGGGCATCTGGCTACCTGGCTCTACAGCCACTTTCTCCAGTACCTTGACCTCAATGTTAACTGCAACTAGGTAAGACCCAGCTTCTGCTCCCACGGCTTCCGCAATCAAGTCAGCCAGAGCGGGGTGATTTGCCGTAATCGGATCTCGCAGAGTCCGACGGTCCCATTCGTAGCGGGCATTGGGGTCGAGGTTGAGAACATAGTGCTTTGTCATAGGGCAAAAACCTGTGGGGGGAGTATGGAGTTCGTTCCCTTTCATTATAGTACTATAGTACTAAGTCATCAACTTTGCCCTTAAAGCCTATCCGCACCCCTTAAAGCCAATGTCCTAAGCAACCTGGCGACAGTTATATAGCGGCAGTCATTGTGGTTAGGACGGGGTGCAGGGGTTCCACCCCTGGCTGGGGGCGAAGCCCCCACTCCCTCTCTAATTCCAATGTCCTAATGCACCCGCGTAGAGCTATAAAATCTGTGGTTGATTTTCCAGGAATCAGGAGTCGGTTCACCATTTCATCATTGAAAATGAAATCCTCTACCTGGGAGGAGGGGTAATGGAGTGATGGACTGACATTCCTTAGTCCTTACTCTCCCCTGGCTGTCAAGGTAATTCCCATCACTCCCCAGGTCAGAAAGAATTGCCGAAACAGATCTTTGCTGGCACTCGTCAGGTTGCCGTCGGCATCGATTTTGCCCCCTTCGATGATTTTGCCGCGATCGGTCCGAAAGCTGAGTCGTAGATCGCCATCGTTATCTTCCTGAATAAACAGTTGCCCCGTTGCCAGTACCTGCCCAGAACCACTCGAAACCGAAAACCGCATCGCTCAATCCCCTGCACGTCATGAACTATTTTGACAGGGTTGCCGGGGTTTACGCTTGTCGCCCGTTGCCTATTGCTCGATGACGCACTCTTCAATGATGCGATCGCGCCCCTCTGTCTTTGCCCGGTAAAGGGCTTTGTCAGCAGCGGCAACCAGGCAATCAGGAATCAGGGTTAGCTGGGGGACAATAGTTGCAACTCCCAGACTCAGGGTGACGAATAGTGAAACCGAGGAGCCTTTGTGTTCCATTTGCAGGCGTTTGATCCCTGTCCGAATTTCCTCCGCAACCTGAACTGCACCTTCCTGGGGGGTATTTGGCAGGATAATGGCAAACTCTTCTCCACCATAGCGGGCAACTACATCTGCTGGACGTTTAGCTGCGGCCTGCAACACCCTGGCAATAGTGCGCAGGCAATCATCTCCTGACTGGTGTCCATAGGTGTCATTGTAGGCTTTGAAGCAGTCCACATCACAAAGGATAAGGGAGAGGGGCAATTGTTCGCGGGTGAGTCTGCGCCATTCCTGCTCCAGGTATTCGTCAAAGCGGCGGCGATTGGCAACCTGGGTTAGCCCATCCAGATTAGCCAGGCGGTGGAGTTCCTGGTTGGCTGCCTGAAGGGCTGCTTCGGCGGCGAGGCGATCGCGCACTTGCTGCTTCAGCAGTTCATTCTGCTCATGCAACTGTTGCTGCAAACGCCGCAACTTTATATGAATAGTGACTCGCGCCATCACCTCTGGAATGCGAAAGGGTTTGGTAATGTAGTCCACTCCACCGACATCAAACGCCCGCAGCTTGTCTAAGACCTCATCCAGAGCACTGATAAAAATTACAGGAATGTCTTGCGTTTGGGCACTCGCCTTCAACAACTGACACAGCTCATACCCGTCCATTTGAGGCATGCAAATATCCAACAAAATCAGGTCAGGTGGTGCCGCTTGAATAGACGACAGCGCCATCTCACCACTGGTCACTGCCCGCACCTCATAGCCGCGTCGGGTTAATATCCGGGACAGCAGGTGCAAATTTTCCAGGGTGTCATCCACAATCAAAATTGTGCCCTGGTTCCTATCTCCCTGGCCATGTTCTGATTGCGTGCTCATGCCTTGTCCCCTTGCTGCACGACTCTCTGTTTCCAAAATATTCTCATTTATAGGCTCTGCCTCGCTGCTATCGCTGCTGATTTGGGGGGATCTCGGGTACCAAAGGAGCCAAATGGATTTTATAGTAATTCCCAAATAGGTGCAGTATCGTCGTCGGCCAGAATTCAAAAGCCAATAGCTGTAATTCAGAAAGGTTTTGTCGTTCTAACTTCTGACTTCTGGCTTCTGAACTCAAAGGATATGGTAAACAAAATGGAAATCACTTTCAAAATCACTTTCAAATTAGCTTGATGAACCGGAATAGTGTAAGATGCCTTTTCGCTGATGTAACCACCGTTTAAGATGGGCAACATCAGTCACGCCTGATGGTGAGGTTTATCATGATTGAAGTTGAGCATCTGAGCAAGATCTACGGCTCAACCACTGCAATTGAGGATGTCACTTTTGCAGTTGAACGAGGGGAGATCCTGGGTTTCCTGGGGCCGAATGGAGCCGGAAAGACCACCACTATGCGGATTCTGACAGGATATTTGCCCGCGACTTCTGGCACTGCAAAGGTTGCCGGATTTGAAGTGCATGAGGATTCCCTTGCAGTCCGGCGGCAGATTGGTTACTTACCAGAAACGCCACCCCTTTACCCGGAGATGACTGTCGAGGGTTTTCTGCATTTCGTAGCCCGGATTAAGGGAGTGAGTGCGGGCGATCGCGATCGCCAGGTGGAATCAGCCATGAACCGCTGTGGCCTGATAGAGAAGCGCACCACCCTCATCCGCAAGCTATCGAAAGGCTATAAGCAGCGGGTGGGCATTGCGCAGGCGATCGTCCACGACCCACCCGCCATCATTCTGGACGAACCTACCGTTGGGCTGGATCCCCGCCAAATTATTGAAGTTCGAAACCTGATCAAGAGCCTGGCCGGAGATCACACGGTCATTCTGTCTACCCATATCCTTCCGGAGGTGAGTATGACCTGTAGCCGGGTTGCTATTATCAATCGGGGACGCATTGTCGCCACCAACACCCCCGAAAACCTGATGACTCAACTTAGCGAGGCTTCCAGCTACGAGTTGGAGGTTGATGCCAATACAGGTGAGGCCGAAACTGAATTAATCTCATCTATTAAAGGATTGGCTGGGGTCAAACAGGTTGAGCGGTTAGCCAGTAACCTACCGGAACACCGCTTTAAACTGCGCGTCACGACTGAGCAGGGAGCTGAGTCCGTCGGGCGAGCCATTGCGGCTACGGTTGTGGGGGCTGGTCTGGGGCTAGAGGAAATGCGACGAACTCAGGCCAGTCTGGAGGATGTCTTCCTTCAGTTGACGACGGAAGAAGCTCCGGTGGAAACCGATACAGAGAGCCAAACTGAAACGACAGGAGAAGCGGCGTAGATGCGTGTGATTATCGCCAATATACTGGCTATTTACCAGCGGGAACTGCGGAGTTACTTTGCTTCGCCCCTGGCCTATGTGGTGGCTGGAATTTTCTGGCTGCTGGCAGGAATTTTTTACACAGCGCTGCTGTTGGGACCCGATGGGGTAATTCAGCGAGCTGCCTTGATTGATTTGCAGAGTCAGCAGTTAGGGGTTCCGGCCCCACCTGTTGATGCTCCCACCATCCTGCTGCGGTTCTTTCTGGAAGCGCTGGGGTTTATTTCCATTTTCATTCTGCCTGTTCTGTCGATGGGGCTCTATGCCGAGGAGCGCAAACGCGGCACACTGGAACTGCTGGCCACTTCGCCCATTACGAACTGGGCTGTGGCGCTGGGCAAATTGCTGGCTGTAGTGACGTTTTTCTTGACGATGGTGCTGCCCCTGCTGCTGTATCAGGCGATTGCCTACGCTGCCACCAACCCTCCGATGAGTGTGGCGATCGTCCTGCTGGGGCACTTTGGGCTGATTCTGCTGGCAGCTTCCATTCTCTCCCTGGGAATGTTCATTTCCTCCCTGACTGACAGCACCATTCTGGCCGCGATTTTCACCTTTGCCCTAGTGCTGCTGCTATGGATGATTGATAGTCTTTCCAAAAGCTTCAGCGGTCCTCTAGGTAACATCCTGGGACACCTCTCGCTCCTAAAACACTATGGTAACCTAACCCAGGGCATCCTGGATACCAGCAGCCTCATACTGTTCGCCAGCTACATTATCTTGGGGTTATTTTTGACTGCCCAGTCGATTGAGGCGTTTAAGTTTCAAAGATCATAGATGAGAGGGAGTGTTAGGGAGTGGGGAGTGATGGGGTGGATGGGCTTCTGCCGTGAGCCTCAGCCGAATGTTAGATGAGTGTTGAGTGTTGAGAATTGAGGACTGACCCCTACCCCTACCCCCTCGGCTCCCTAACTTCTGGCTCCTAGCCCCTCCCCTCGACTCCCGCCCCCTTCCCCCACCCTCTACTGAGTTCTACCGGGTTCCATGATGAAAACAATCAAAGCGAATCTGAAATATCTGAAATACCTGTTCTGGCTTGGGCCAATGCTGGTGCTGGCTGGGTTGACGGCTGGTGTTGTATCGGGAACCTGGGGGGGCTGTACCGCTGGGACTGATCGTTACAGGGATAGGGATACTTGGGCTGTGGCTCCTATTTCTGAGTCGATTTGAGGAAAGCAAAACACGGCCTGGCTTCTGGCGCAGGCGATCAACCCAGGCCGGTACCAATGCCCTGATTGCGACACTGGCGGTGCTGGCGATCCTGGGGCTTATTAACTTTTTGGGTGCCCGCTATGTGTGGCGATTGGATCTGACTGAAAATCAGATATTTACGCTGTCGCCAGAGACGCAGCAACTGGTACGCAGTTTGAAGCAACCCGTAAAGGTGTGGCTGTTTGATCCTCAACAAAGTAGTCAGGACCGGGAGCTATTGGCAAGCTACCGTCGGCTCAGTCCCCAGTTGAGCTATGAGTTTGTCAACCCCAATGCCCAGCCATCGCTGGTGGAACGGCTGGAGGTGAAGAAACCAGGGGATGTAATCGTAGAGGTTCCCGCGACCAGTCGAAAGCAATTTGTGCAGTCCGTGAATGAGCAGGAGCGGTTGTCGGAGGCGAAGTTAACGAATGCGATCGCCCAGGTTACGGGCACCCGGCAGGCCACGGTCTACTTCGTTCAGGGGCACGGAGAGCGCTCCATTGAGGAAAGCCAGGAAGCCATGGCTCAGGCAGCAAAAGCATTGCAGGACAGGGGCTATACAGTGAAGCCGTTCAATCTGGTCAAAACGGCGACGTTTCCTAAAGATGCCAGGGTAGTGGTGCTGGCCGGTCCGCAGAAAGCCTTGCTGAAGCCAGAGGTGGACGCCCTGAATAATTTTGTGAAGCAGGGTGGCAATCTGTTGGTGATGGTCGATCCCAATGTCGATCCAGGGCTGGATAGCTTGTTGGCTCCCTGGGGCATCACGCTCGGCCCGTGGGTGGTGATAGACGCCTCCGGGCGTGCAGTCAATCTAGGCCCTACCGATGTTACAGTAACTCGATACGGAGACCACCCCATTACCAGGGAGTTTGGCAATTCCCTCTCGTTCTACAGCGCTGCCAGACCTGTAGACGTGAAACAGATACCAGGAATCACCGCGACGCCACTTCTATTTACCGGCGATTTTGTCAATGATCGCGTCTGGGCCGAAAGCGACTTGAAAAAGCAGCCAGTGCAATTTGATGCCCAGAGCGATCGCCAGGGGCCGTTAGTCCTGGGTTTTGCTCTCAGCCGCCCTATTGGAGACCCCCCGAAACCTTCCCCCAGTCCTTCGCCCACGGTTTCTCCTGGAGCCAAGGCATCCCCCAGTCCCAGCCCTTCGCCCAGTCCGAATGCCGACAAGGATACTGCCTCTAAGAAAGAGGCTCGTCTGGTAGTGATTGGAAACTCCAGCTTTGTGGCGGATGGTTACTTCAACCAGGTCATTAATGGCGATGTGTTCCTCAACTCAGTTCGCTGGCTCAGCCAGGAAGAACAGCAAACCCTCTCCATCCGTCCCAAGGAAGCCAAAAATCGCCGCATTACCCTCAATAGCCAGCAGGCCAACCTGATCGCCTGGCTGTCCCTGGTCATCCTGCCACTGATTGGTTTTGGTACGGCTGCAACTGTTTGGTGGAAGAGACGATAACCCATGAAAATCCAGCGAACTCCTCTCATCTTGTTAGCGGCTGCGTTGCTGTTGGGTACCGGCGTTTTGCTCTATGAAACGCAGGTTGCTCCAAAGCAGGAAGAGGCAAAAGAGACTGCCAAAAAACTCTTCTCCTTCAAGGAAGAAGATGTTCAGACTTTGAGCCTGACGACCCCGTTGCAAACCCTCTCGTTTGAGAAAAAGCCTGCGGCAGCTCAACCCAAATCGAATCAGAAGCAGTCGTCCCAGGCTGTGGCAAACGCTTTTGTCTGGCAGATGGTGGCTCCCGTCAAAACAACGGCTAACGATGCCCATGTTTCCTACCTGCTCAACTTGATGTCAACGAGCAAGCAGCAACAGACCATCACCGTGCCAGCCACACAACGAGCCGAGTTTGGGTTTGACCAACCGATGGCGATCGCCGAAGTTAAACTCAAAAACCAACAGATCCATCGCCTGATCCTGGGCAAACCCAACTTTGATCGCACCGCCCTCTACGCCCAAATCGACCCACCCAGCGACCCTAAAAAAGATCTCTCTGTGGTACTGGTACCCATTGATTTTGACAATGCCGTCAATCGCCCCCTTTCGGAATGGCAGATGCAACAGAAATCGGATAAATCAGATAAAAAGTGACCCGATCGAACCCTCACCTCAACGGTCATTACTTGAGGTTCCACATTTGCCGCTTGATCAGCCATTCCCCTGATGCCTGTCGATGGAAAAGCCAGGTCTTTGTGGTTTTGAAGGATTTCGTCGCCCCATCCCCATGGGCAACAGTACTCACGTCGCCATGGGCAATTCCATAGACCCATTGATCGCCGATCTGCAAAGCATCAATGGGTGTAATTTTGACACTCCACTTCGCGACATCATAGTCCTTCTGCTCGTTCTTCGAGATTTCCTCTGGGCCATGTTCAGGTTCTGACCCCGGTGGAATCCGAATCGCGTCTGCGGCGAATAGTTTCGCATAGGCGATCGAATCATTAGCGCTAACGGCGGCCTGATACTTCTCACACATTGTTTTGAGAACTTCGTTTGCATCAATCATTGTTCGTGGCTCCCTGGTTAATTTGCTCCTTCCTGTTGCGCAGCAGATGAGCAGTATTGGTTAGCCGAAGTGCCTTCTTGCACCAACGTGGAAGCTCTTCACACTGCCTAAGGTATTAGCACTCACGCAAGACCAGTTTTGTGTCAAGATTGAATAGATCGCTATGCGTCCTTGTGTAGTGAATAGCCAGGACAAACTCCGCGAAGGTTCAGCAGAAAATCACTCAACCTAAACTCTTAACAGCCGCGACCACGTTATGTTTATGCTACTTAGGCTGTATGGTTTTTTGCAACAGTAAATTACAAATCTTTGGGACTGGTAATTGTGCAACCTATCCTCATCTCAAGATCTTTGGGATAGGTAAAGTAGATGGTCATAATTCACTGTAAGCAGGGGGAGTGGGGGCTGCGCCCTCAGGCAGGGGGTTTTACCCCATCCACCCCAAAATTATTGTTAATTTAATTGTGCCTAGCGACTTACGCGCTGCTTTGCCCATCTTAACCTTGTTCTAGGGACAGGCACGGAGGCACTGCCCCTATCAGAACTTGATAACTCACAACTCACAACTCCCATGCCCCTTAAACCTGCTCAAATTCTTAACCGTCTCAACGAAAAACGATCGGATTTCGAAAATTTTGACAAAACGGCTCAGGAAGCTTTTGAAATCTATCTTCAAGCGTTGAAGGAGGCTTCGCAAGAATCAGCCGACGAATTGCTGGAGCGATTGCAGGGGTTTACAATCAGCGATCGCGGTGCCGAGCCTTTAGAGCCCGTCGGTCATTATCCCCACTGGGTCATTCCTTTTCAACTGGCCTGGCAGAGCCGGGAACAGAGTTATCAGTGGGTGCGCGATCGCATTGCTGGAGTATCAACCTTTGCAGTAGACGGTTCCCAGATCTATCCCGGCAAAGATCTGTCTATCCCCATTGCGCTGGTGCAAATTGGCTGGTTCGAAAACTTTCACACTAGCGATGGCGATTACGACAAAGATGTGGAAGTGGATGTCATGACACCCAGCGATTTAAAGGTGAGCAGCGGCAGTGAACCGGTCGATCGCAAAGTCAACATGCGCCGCTTTGAGATGGAAACCCAGCGCTTGATTCGCTACATGAAAGAGCGGGAAGGCTGCGAAAATTGCCTCGCATTCTTTGATGGCTCCCTCATTGTCACCTTTGCCGATGCCTTTGATGAAACAACCCGTAACCATTACATTGATTGTGTAGTCAATCTGCTGCAAGCCAGTGAAGACTATCGCGTGCCCCTGATTGGTTACATCGATACCTCCTATGCCAGCGATTTAACCCTGATGTTGCAACGGTCGTTTAACCTGCCGGAAGCCTCCTCCCTCCAGGATGCGGCGTTAGTGGGAAGATTTATGAAATGGGGCGATCGCACCCCCCTCTTCCGCAGCCGCCGACCGGGAATTCTATCCAAATACCCTGCAAAACTATCCAGCCAAATTGCGTTTACTTACCTGAAAGCTCACGACGGCTTCCCTATTCGGTTAGAGCTTCCCGTCTGGATTTATGAAGCCAAATTGCATAAACAGATCATTGACTGGGTGCGCTGCGAAATCATTGTTGGCGGCGGATACCCCTATGCCATTGAAACCGCCGATCAGACCGCCGTTCTTAAATCAGAAGAGCGCCAGATGTTCTACCGTCTGCTTCAGGATTGGGCAGAGGAGGAGAACCTGGACCTGCGGCTTTCGCGCAAAATGGTAAGCAAGGCACGGCGCCGATAGTGTTCTGTCAGGAAAATTTTGATAATGGTTTATCTTGCAATTGCAACAGACTACGACGGTACCCTTGCCCAGGATGGGCAGGTCGGAGCGGCAACCCTGGCAGCACTGCGGCGCTGGCGCAACAAAGGGAGAAAACTAATTTTGATTACGGGGCGACAGTTTGATGATTTACTCCAGGTTTGCCCTTGTCTTGACCTGTTTGATTGGGTGGTTGTAGAAAATGGGGCAATGCTCTACCAGCCAGCCAGCAAGGTGGAAAGATTGTTGACCGATCGACCAGCGCAGGAGTTTGTTCAACGATTGAGCGATCGCATCCAGAAAGCCATCCAATCGACTGCAACCTCTTCGTTTGCTAAGCTTCAGTCAAATATTGCCCCTGTCGCAGCCGGACGAGTCATTGTCACCACTTGGGAGCCTCACAGCGTGGAAGCGATCGCCCTCATCCAGGAAATGGGACTGGATTTGCAGGTCATCCTCAACAAAGGAGCGGTGATGATTCTGCCCAATGGCATCGACAAGGCAACTGGTTTAGTCGCCGCCGCCAATGAACTAGGAATTGGACTGGAGGCGATCGTAGGCATTGGGGACGCCGAAAATGACCTGGTGTTCCTCAAAATTTGCGGTTATTCCGTGGCCGTTGCAAACGCCCTCCCTGTGGTGAAAGAACAGGTTGATCACGTCACCACCCACAGTCGCGGAGCCGGTGTGGTTGAGTTGATTGAAGCGATTGGATAGCGGTAAGGAAATCAGCAACGGTAGATCTTCTGCAATCCTTCACAACCCAGTAAATTGATTTTTCTGGGTTTAGATAACCAGGCAAATTTCCTTTGGCGAGCCATTAGCTACTTAGGTCAACGTCAGTTCGGGTTAAGCAGAAGCAGGCAAAGCAGTATCAATCATGAGTGAAGGTTTCTTCGGCTGATGACAGTAGGCAATCAAACCGCAGACTAAGTTGACCAAGCAGTTATAGCGGTAGTCGCTCACTAAGCCAGGAAACGCACCACGCCAGTGGCGACAAACCATCTTGGTGTATAACTCTACGCGGGTGCGTTAGGACATTGGAATTAGAGAGGGAGTGGGGGCTGCGCCCCCAGCCAGGGGTTCCACCCCTGCACCCCGTCCTAACCATAATGACTACCGCTGTAGAACCACTTGAAATTACGGTATGCTGACTGATGAAAGGCAATCAGAATCGTCATGATCTCACTTAAGCAGAGGCTGCGGCTTCGCCGTCGCTGTTGTAAGCCATCCCCTAGAAGTTGCTGCTGCCATCGGGGTTCAAACCACTGGCAGAAGTCATCGACATGACAAAATAAGGATTCTAAATTGAGCATGGGACGGTTAGATGTGTTGAGAATTAGGTGCTTTCAACTGTATCTATTCCGTCCCTCCTTATCCCAAACTCACGTTACCCAACGTTGTTTCAATACTCACCAAACGATGTCTTCTAAAAAAGCGGGATAGGGATCCCGCTAATTTGCCCATCATCTGGCAATCAGTTGACGGCTCTACCCCACGTCGTCGTGGGCGAAGCGATTGTAGAGGTAGTCAAGAGCGTAGTTCCGGAGGTTGTAAAACTCCGGATCTTCCATAATCCGGGCGCGATCGCGGGGACGGGGGAAGGGAATTTCCAGCACTTCGCCAATATTGGCAGCCGGGCCATTGGTCATCATCACCAGGCGATCGGCCAGGAACAGCGCTTCATCAATGTCGTGGGTAATCATCAAAACAGTGCAGCGATGATCATTCCAGATTTTCAATAACTCTTCCTGAAGTTCTTCTTTGGTAATGGCATCCAGTGCTCCAAACGGTTCATCCAGAATCAGTACCTCAGGGCGAATCGCCAGAGCACGGGCGATCGCCACCCGCTGTTTCATCCCGCCAGAAAGCTGCGGCGGCTTTTTGTTGGCGGCATCTGCCAGTCCCACCATCGTCAGGTGTTCCCGCACAATCCGTTTCTTTTCCGCTTCAGACTTTTGGGGATAAACCGAGTCCACGGCCAGGTAAATGTTTTCAAATGCAGTTAGCCAGGGCAGGAGCGCGTATCCCTGAAACACCACCATGCGATCGGGACCCGGTTTGGTAATGGGAGCGCCGTGCAGCCGGACTTCCCCGATGCTGGGTTTAGCAAAGCCAGAAATCATATTCAGCAGGGTCGTTTTACCACAGCCAGAGTGACCGATGATGCATATGAATTCACCTTCCTGTACATCAAGATTGACGTTTTCCAGAACGGTGTAGGGACCTTTGGGGGTAGGGTAAATTTTGGAGACATTTTCAATGGTCAAAAAAGGAGCCTGACCTGAGTAATGTCTACTCTTTTGCGATGGAGTGAGGGTTGTGTTGATGGTTTGCATAGGAGTGGTTTTGAGTTCTGAGTCTGAGTTCTAAGTTGTGACAGAGATAGTGCCTGTATGACTACTCTGAGTTTTGAATTTTGAGTTGGATGTTTGGATAGCAACCTTCTGTGGTTAACGAATCATTGCCTCTGACAGTTCCAACTCAAAATTCATAACCCATAACGGTGGGGCTAACTTGCCCGGGGCATTGGTGTATCTAGAGCGACCTCAGCCATGTAGATGTCATGTTTAATCTCCAGGCTGTTGAGGTAAGCGATCGGGTCATCGGTGTTAAAAGTGACGCCATCAAATAGTTGGATGGCTCCCCGACTATAGGTGAGGTCAGACAGGCCCAGTTCTCTGGCAGCAATACTGAACACACTTACCCGACAAACCCGCTCCAGAATTTCGACCCAGTTGCGTGGGAAGGGAGTGTCTCCCCAGCGAGCCATTTGGGTCATCATCCACAGATGTTCAGTCCGGCTGGGACGATTGACACCCTGGCCATAGAACAGGTGATGGGCGTATTCCTTGGGGGAAGGGTGAATGTCACATACCAGGGGATTGGGGTCACCCAGGTGAATGTAGGCCAGGTCAGTGCTCAGGTATTCACGGCGGGAAAGGATTTCCCGAATTTCTTCGTGGTTGGCTTCATCCATGCAGTAGCGGCAGGCTTCCAACAATGCTTTAACGAGGGCAATATGGGTGTTGGGATAGGCGATCGCCCAATCCTCTCGCACCCCTAACACCTTGCCTGGATGGCCGGGGAAAATTTCCAGATCGGTAGCAATGGTGTAGCCAATTTCTTCAACCGCTGCCCGCACATTCCACGGTTCGCCGACACAGAAGCCATCAATGTTGCCCGCCTTGAGATTGGCAATCATCTGGGCCGGGGGAATCGTGGTTAGAGTCACGTCTTTGTCAGGATGGATGCCGCCTGCTGCCAACCAGTAGCGCAGAAGCAGGTTATGCATTGAGGCGGGATGCACCATCCCAAAGGTGTGCTGCTTGTCGGAAGTTTCCAGCAGCATGCGCTTTAAATCATTGAGCGTATGGACACCCTGGTTGTAAAAGTTTTTGTCTAGGGTGATAGCATTCCCGTTGCGAGTCAGGGTCAGGGCACTGACAACAGGTAAGGGCCTATTGTCCAGGCCACCCAGGGTTAACCACACAGGCATCCCAGAAGGCATTTGAGCCGCATCCAGATACCCTCCAGCGATGCCATCCTGAATTCCCCGCCAACTGGATTCGCGCACCAGGTTCACTTCTTCCAACCCGTGGTGGGCAAAGAAGCCTTTTTCCCTGGCAACGGCCAGCGGGGCACAGGCCGTCAGAGGCACAAAGCCAATCTCCAGATTGATTTTTTCTAAACCGTGGCGGGCGATCGCACTTTTTTTTCGGGCCCGCAACTGCTTGATCTGTTTCTGCTGGTTCAGGAAGTAGATAATTTCACTCCGCATGGAGTAGTAGCTGGGGTGGTTCACGACTTCCAACCGCTTGCGGGGGTGGGGAAGATTCACCTCCATGATTTGACCAATTTGGGAGCCGGGTCCATTAGTCAGCATCACCACCCGATCCGATAGCAGCAATGCCTCATCCACATCATGAGTCACCATCACCGCAGTGACATGGCTCTCTTCACAGATTTGCATCAACTGTTCTTGCAGATTGCCACGGGTCAGGGCGTCCAGTGCGCCAAACGGTTCATCCAGCAGCAGCAGTTTGGGACGAATGGCCAGGGCACGGGCGATCGCCACCCGCTGCTTCTGCCCACCCGATAGCATGGCCGGAGGCTTATCAGCGTGAGGTTGCAAGCCCACCATCTTGATGTGGTGTTGCACAATCCGGTCCCGTTCTGGCCTGGGTACCCCACCCATTACCTCATCCACAGCCAGGGCGATGTTTTCTCGCACGCTCATCCACGGCAGCAAGGAATAGTTTTGAAACACCACCATCTTGTCGGGACCAGGACGCTTGATGTGTTGCCCGTCCAGCAGCACAATGCCGTCGGTGGGCAAATCCAGCCCGGCAATCATATTCAGTAGAGTTGATTTGCCGCAACCGGAGTGTCCTATCAGGGAGATAAACTCACCCTGCTTAATTTCTAAGTTGATTCCCCGTAAGGCAATGTATTCTTTGCCGCCTGGCAGGGGAAACACCTTATCCACTTGATCAACAGTTACAAATGCTGTCATGGCTTTCCATCCTTGTGTCTAAGAATTGCAACCTGCATTAGCTCCGCATGTCAGGGGGGAGAATCTTACGCTGAAGAAATGCCATCAGGCGATCGAGTAACAGACCCACTGCTCCGATGTAAATCACCGCCAAAATCACTTCACTGACATAGTTATTCTGGTAAGCACTCCAGATGAAGAAGCCAATTCCGACGACCCCCGACATCACAATTTCTGCCGCAATAATGGCCAGCCAGGCCAGACCGATCGCAATCCGCAGCCCAGTAAAGATATAGGGCAGCGCGGACGGAATCAAAATCTTGAAGAAGTACTTGCGGGGAGAGATTTGCAAAACCCGGGCAACGTTCTTATAGTCCTGGGGAATTTGTTGTACCCCTACGGTGGTGTTGATCAAGATAGGCCACACCGCCGTAATAAAAATCACAAAAATTGCGGCTGCTTGCACATTTGGCAAAGCAATCAAAGTGATCGGAACCCACGCCAGCGGAGCAATCATTCGCAGGAACTGAAAGAGCGGGTCAAGCGCTTTGTTGACTTTGGGTTGGGTTCCCACCAGAATGCCCACACCAATACCCACAATTGCCGCCGCCGAATAACCCAATGCCACCCGTTTCAAGCTTTCCAGAGTTTGCCAGAACAGTCCTTTATCCAGTCCACCCCGGTCAAGAAATGGATAGAACAGCAGTTCACGAGTGTTTTTGTCGGTCAGTAAAGAGCTGGGGGGAGGAAGTTTGGTGATTCCAACCATTGACAGAAACTGCCAGATAACCAGGAATCCCACGATTCCCACCAGGGGTAACAGAATGTCTTCACCGTTCTTTTTCCAGAACGATCGCATCGACCCCGAAAAATTCATCCCGGCGTTCCGGTTTCCTGCTTTTGCGACCATAGTTATCCTCTTCAAGTTCAAGAAATGCAAGAATTGTGATGTTCGGTATCGGGTTGCGATCGCCCTCCGCCCCTGAAGCTAAGGTCGATTCGCACTGAGCCGACTTGCATGGGGTGCGTTGCCGCGCACCCCGCGCATTATTGGTAGAGAAAGGGTTCAGGCAAAAAAGGACTAAGCCCTTTTAATCTTGAGGCTTGCCAGATAGGCTTCTGGCTTCTCTGGATCAAACGTCACCCCATCGAAAAACTTCTCCACCCCACGGGAAGTGGAAGTTGGAATATCAGCGGAAGCAATCCCGGCTTCCTTCGCGGCCTCTCGCCACAGGTCTTCTCGATTGACCTTATCCAATAGCTTCTTGGCGGTATCGATGTCCTTAATGGCTCCATCATGGAAGCCCCAACGCATCGTCTCAGTCAGGAACCACAGGTCGTGGCTCTTGTAGGGATAAGACACACTGCCAAGATCATCTTTCCAGTACAGGGGACCGGCTTTGAAATCATTGATTTCAGGTTTACCATCGCCCATTGCATATTTCCCTTCATAGGGAGGAGTCAAAACATTAACGGGAACATTGAAGTAGTTGCGACCTGACACAATTGAAATCAGTTCTGAGCGGTTTTCAGGCTTGTCACACCACTGCTGCGCTTCCATCACTGCCTTCAGAATGGCTTTAGTCGCCTTGGGGTGCTTATCGACCCAATCTGCTCGCAACGCCAGATACTCCTCGGGATGAAACTTCCAAATTTGTTCAGTCAATGCCGCCATAAATCCAATATCATCCGCCACAATCCGGTAGGGCCAGGGGTCACCGGTACTGAAGGCATCCATAGTACCTGTTTTCATCCCCTGTACTGTTTCAGCGGAGGGTACGGCAAGCAAGTCAACGTCTTTATCTGGATCAATCTCATTGGCTGCAAACCAATAGCGAATCCAAAAGTCCTGATTTACGTTTGGGAATGTATGGGCAGCCTTAAACTTCCTTCCCTCCGTCTTTTCATATGCTTTGATGTAGTCTGGATCGTTAATCTTTAATCCAAGCCCTTTGCCTGCATTTTTGCCAGAAATGGCAATTCCATTGCCATGAGTTATTAGCTGAGCAAGGACATACATGGGGGTTTTGCGACCATTAGTAATCAATCCTTCGGTAATTAGATGAGGCATGGGCATTTGCCACTGTCCACCATCAATTCCCCCAGCCTCTGAACCATTGACAATATTGTCCCGTGCAGATGCCCAGCTTGCCTGCTTCGACACCTCGGCTCCAGTCAATCCATACTTGGCAAAAAAGCCTTTTTCTTTAGCAATGATGAGGGGGGCAGACTCCACAATGGGAATATAGCCCAGTTTGACGGTTGTCACCTCTGGAGCATCGGCGGCATTTACATTCACTGCTGGAGCTGCCGTTGGGCTTTGTTGAGTTGCAGCAGTATCGCTGGGTGGATTGCCCAGGCAACCCTTTAGAAAAATTGTGGATGCGGCAGTTGCACTGGCTGTTGTGAGAAATCGACGCCGTGTAAATCTAGAAAATTCTGTCATGAACCCTCCTGATTCAGTAAAAGAATGGCAAGCGGCAAGAGACTGTGGATAGGTGCGATCGCCCCTATCTACCTGGACTGAGATCTTGCAAGAACCTGTCTTCAACAGCTTCAGAGCAGGTTCGTCACGCCTTGAAAACGCAACAGAAAGATCTCTGATATTTGGAATAGAAAAATACTGAGCAGTTCTTCAACTTAGTAAATAAGTTTACCGTCTTTTTTTGAGAAAAACTTATCTTTTTGCATCAACCATTAAACGAATATTAAATCCAATCTATAAGTAATTATTGAAGATTCCCAATTTTTTTGAACTCACTTACCTATTTGACTCTATTAACCAGGGACATTTAAGAGTTTGCAACTTCCACTCTGTCATTCAGCAGCAGGCATTCAGTGAGTTTTCAATTCTATCAATTGAGTTTTACCAATGCATCAAATTCTTGTATTCGGAGAGTCTTCAATCCTACCAATCAAGTTTTATCGATACATCGAATCTTTCTAATGAAGTTGATAGTTTTAATCAATAAAAAATAGGTGACCATAATTAATTGTAAAGGGGAGTGGGGGCTGCGCCCCCAAGCCGGGGGTTTCACCTCCTCCACCCCCGAAATTATCCTTAATTTAATTGCGCCTAGCTACTTGTAGTTGATATTGCTAACCGGGTACTGGTCAATGAAACGAATCAATGAACCAAAATTACCTGAATCTTTTTGAACTTTTGCCAAAACCTCGGAGGTTTAAGCGCCAATATGGGTCATGAGGGGGAGTTCCAGGTTAAAGGCGTTGCTGAAAAGCAGTATGAATCGAAACGAAGTTTCGAGCGTACAGCACCTATTTCATACCCAAATTCAGCAACAACCCCAGGTTAAAACCTCTGAGGCTTGCGTAAGCTTTATAGGATGGAAATGATAACGTGCCACCTTATCTTTAAACGTTTGGCAAATGGTCTATTCCCTTTGCAGAGCTATCGGTTGGAGTATTTTTGGGGGGGCGATCGCCCTCCTCAGCCTTCCCACCATCGCGGCTGAATCACTTTCCTACGAGCGCTTTGTTGATTGGTGTGTCAATCAAACATCGCTTCCTCAAGCAACACAATCCACTGTCACACTGTTACTTGCCATATCAGGAACTAATGACTGTCAGCAAGCGGATGCAAACCTGTCCAGGCTCACTTCATTGCAGCTACCGAGCAGCCAGCTTTCCGATCTACGCCCCTTGGCTTCTCTGACCCAGTTGCAAATGCTTCAGCTCAGCAGTAACCAGATTACTGATTTAAGTCCTCTATCAGCGCTCACAAAACTAACCACACTGATACTGGATGTGAACCAGATTGCAGATTTACGCCCCCTGACACCCTTGACAAACCTGCAACTGCTTGTGCTTGACACGAATCAAATTGTTGACCTGCAACCCCTCTCCTCCCTGAACAATCTGACCCATCTGCTGCTCTATGACAACCAGATTTCCGATCTCTCACCATTGGCAGCACTTACCAATTTGCAGGCGCTTTCTCTCTACAACAATCAAATTTCCAACCTCCGCCCCCTATCTTCCCTCACCAACTTGCAAGTGCTTTCTCTCTACGACAACCAAATTTCCGATCTCCGCTCCCTGGCACCGCTGACCCAACTCAAAACCTTACAGTTATTTGGCAATCAAATTTCCGATCTGCGCCCCTTAGCAACACTCAGCCAACTGGAAACTCTCTCTTTGTTTGACAATCAAATTCGCGATTTAAGTCCATTATCACCATTGAAGAATTTGAAAGAGTTGATGATCGGAAATAACCCAATCGCCGACCTCCGCCCCCTGGCATCCCTCACTAACCTGACCCGGTTATCCCTATTCAACACCCCTGTAAGAGACTTAACTCCATTGCAGTCGCTGACTCAACTTACTCAACTCGACCTTTACAACACCCAGGTTTCCGATCTCACTCCACTCAAAGCTCTGCCAAACCTGAAGTCACTGGATGTGCGAAGAACACAACTGACCGAAAAGACCTGTCCAGTTCAGCCAGAGTCCGTGTGCCGATTCTAGAAGCTGTTAGTGGTTAGTTGTTCCATCACTCATCCACCCTCCCACTCCCTCCTCCCTTCTCCCTCCTCCCTTCTCCCTGTTGTCTTCATCCGCTAGCGCAAAAACTGGAGTCTGGCGGCCTGGGTCTGCTTCAGTGCAGCCTCCAATGCGATCCAGTCCTCCTGTTCAACCCAGGTAATCATCTGGTTCAAGGCTTCCCGGTAACTGTGGAGGGACTGCACCAGTGCAGCTTTGTTGTAGCTTGCCATCATCACTCCCAACTCTGGATTGCCACCCCCGACCCGGCTGGTATCGCGAAAACCAGAGCTGGCTAATGCCTGGGCCAGTTCCAGAATGGTTGGATTCGTTTCGCCCATACAGGTGGTAATCAGGCTGGCGCTGACCATGACTGGCAGATGGGAAATCCAGGCGACGGCGCGATCGTGGTCGTGGGGGTGACTGTGATAGATTTGAACTTGCAATGGGCGTATCACTTCTTCAACCAGTTGTGTTGCTCTGGTGGGAGTAGTTTCTGTTGGCGTTAGCACGTAAGGAGTGCCTACAAATAAATTACGCAGAGCAGCCTCAATGCCACTATCGGCAGTTCCTGCCATCGGGTGGCCGCCAACAAAGTTTTCCCATAGGGGAGCGATCGCATCCACCACCCACCCCTTCACTGAACCCACATCGGTCAGTATCGTATCCTCAGAAAGGTAGGGAATGAGTTCTTCTACCGTTGCCTGCATCACCCCAAGGGGGGTACAAATAAAGACCACATCAGTATTTTTCATCAGGGTCAGGCTGGTACTGGCATCATCAACCGCACCGCGCGCGATCGCCCGCTGACAGGTTTCTTCCTTTCGACTTACACCCCATACTTGATGGCCGTGCGATCGCAAATCCAGCCCTAGCGAACCACCGATTAAACCTAGCCCTACAATGCCAATATTCATAGTGTTTGCTCACACTCCGGAATGGCCCTCCTAAGAGTTTGCAATAAGCGAAACTTATCAACAACATAAAATCCAATATTCCAGAGATTTTAGTTGGGATGAAAGCGTAGCTTACGCTACTGTTTCACCGGCAAACCGGGAGAATCTTCAAAATCAATAGTCTAAAATCCAACGGGCAAATTTTGTTCAAATCTGGGCATGCTAACCTTTGTTTCTGGCATCCACCTGGGACAGTTAAAAAGGATTTTGATGAAAGCTGAGGACGTTTTAAGCAAGTATGCAGCAGGCGAGCGAGACTTTCCGAACGCCAACCTGACTGAGGCTAATCTCAGTGGAGCCAATCTGAGTCGAGCCAATCTGAGTGGAGCGAACCTGAGTGTCGCCAACCTGAGCGGAGCCAACCTGAGTGCTGCGAACCTCACCAAAGCCAAGCTCAATGTTGCCAAACTCAGTGGAGCGAATCTGGGAAAATCTAACCTCTATGGAGCCATTCTCAACGTGGCTAACCTGACCCTGGCAGACCTGAATGGGGCAGAGTTGAGCCACGCTTCCCTCGTGCGAGCAGAATTGAGCCGAGCAGAACTGAGTGGAGCGAACCTGAGCCGCACCAATTTCAGTGGAGCCGACCTCAAAGATGCAAAATTGCGAAACGTTAACCTCACCCATGCCAATCTCAGCCGGGCAGATTTGAAGTGGACGACCGTCACCTCTGCAAACCTGTCTCAGGCAAACCTTCATGGCACTGACCTCAGTAGCGCCGACTTTAGTGGAGCCGACCTCAGTAATACCGAACTGCGACAGGCTAACCTGAGCCGCACCAATCTGCGTGGTGCGAAT
Source organism: Leptothermofonsia sp. ETS-13 (assembly GCF_049200465.1). NCBI lineage: Bacteria > Bacillati > Cyanobacteriota > Cyanophyceae > Leptolyngbyales > Leptolyngbyaceae > Leptothermofonsia > Leptothermofonsia sp. ETS-13. The sequence goes on along the minus strand of NZ_CP120836.1, from coordinate 4,959,545 downwards.
CTGACAGGTGCCAACCTGCGCTGGGCCGACCTCAGTGGTGCTGACCTCAGTGGTGCTGACCTCAGTGGTGCCCGGTTAAGTGGGGCCAACCTAACGGGTGCCAACCTGAGCAATGCCACTTTACTCGGTACAACCCTCGTCCATGTAGATTTAACCAGAGCCAACCTGATTGGGGTCGATTGGGCCGGGGCTGATTTGAGCGGAGCAACGTTGACTGGCGCAAAGCTCTATGCAGCTCCAAGATGCGGCATCAAAACGGATGGGTTGATTTGTGAATGGGTCGATCTCAGCCCTAATGGGGATCAAAGCAAAATTTACCGTCTTGGGGCTGAGGCCTACCGCAGCTTTTTTCGGGAAACCTCCCCCGCCGTGCGCATTGTCGTTGATGCCATGCTGGATCACGATGCCCATCACGCACTGGCATTGACCTATCGCCAGATTGCCCAGCATTACCAGCTTCCATCCAGCCCACCCAATATCCAGGTAGGACGCCGTCGAACCACCCTCACCTTTGAAATTGAAACCGATTACGAATTATTTTTACTTTGTTACATCGCGATCCTGCCGTTTAAGGATGCGGCTGATACCCAAAAAGTTGCGATCGCCCTCGTTAAACTGATTCAGTCAGCAGAACTGGCCAATAACCTGAAAGATCCAGAAAAGCTGCAACCGCTGAATACCCATCTCAGCCAGATGTTAGCTAAAGCCAGCGAGTTTACCCTGTCCGAAAACTCTGTGAGTATCCTCAGAAAAATCAAATTCTTCCAGGCCCCTACCAAAACCACCCTGATCAACTCCAGCAATCGGGCAATCCTTCTCTACAGTCACCCAACCTTTGGCAAACAAGCCATTCACCAACCTGAGTTGGTTACTCAAGCCGTCATCAAATCAGAACATTCCCCAGAACTACCTCCTTTGTCTGCACTTGTTGAGTTCATCCAGGGATTTCACTAGGAATGAGGGGTGGAGGGGGGAGGAGGGAGTAGCCCCCACATTTCCTTTAAAGCTAATGCCCTAAGCAACCTGGCGACAGCTATAACAGACGACTCCTCACTTTGGCAAAGTCAATCTTTTCTGCTCTATTCCCTTTGCCTCCAGGGTGTGAGAGATTAAGACATCCTCTGTTAAAGCATTGAAATTTCTCGATAGAAATTCAATTGTAGCCACAGCCACCAGGCTTGGAACGGGGTGCAGGGGTAGAACCCTCTGGCTGGGGCTTTCCCCTTTAAACCCAGTATTCCAAGCAACCTGGCGACAGCTATATCTGCACGGTTCAGGAAAGACGGGCTGGTATCGCTTACTTCTGTTAGTAAGTGTGTATTCTGGCATAGTGACAGAGAGCGTTATGAGTAATCTGGGGTTGTCGATGCTTCTAGTATGTGTGCCAGAATGAAGGTCATTTGGTAAACGAGGGGCTGAAATCGGTGATTGAGGTAGAAGTCCACCAGCAATTGCGCGCTTTCCTGCGAGAGCAGGGCAAGCCTTACTGGTCGCACCATCTAACCATGGCACGGCTGGTGGCGCGGGCGTTACGCCTGGGACGAAGCGCTCTGATGCAGACAGATGCACTTTCGCGTTATCAGGGTCGCTATCGCCTGAGTTATTTAGTGCCCGTGCTGATGTGGCAGGGGCCAGTGGTACTGGTTGCCCGTGAAGCGGTACAGCAGCGCCTATTGATGGTCGAGATCCCCCAGTTGCGGCAATGGATTCAGTCTTCCAAGTCGATTCGGACGGGGGATTGCTTTCCGGACCCTGACTTTCAAGGCTTACTGCTGACCACCCCAGAATCGTGGTTGAGCGATCGCCTCCACCTTAGAGGACGATTTCCGGATGGCATTCCGACCATTTTGGATGGGGTTGATGACCTGGAAAGTTGGGTTTGTAACCAACTGACCACCCGCATCCACTCAGGCGACTGGGATGAGCTGATGCTGGCATTTCCCAGCCATACCGAGTTCATTCGAGATGCCCGTGTGCAATTAACTAAAACGATTTTTGAGCGTCCTGCTAACCCTTACGAGTGCTTTCTGCTCGAACCTTACGAACGCCAAATTCTAAGAACCCTGTTTCAGGACCTCCAAACCCTCTCCCCCCCCATCCTCCAATTCCCCTCTCCCCCAGCATTCCCTCCCTCCCCCCCTCCTGGAAAAGTTTCCACCAATCCCTTCAGGTGGAAAGTTATTTGCTCTGGGCTGATGTTACCCGTCGCCAGGGACAGTTTTCTCTCAACTGCGGTCCGGTTGAGGTTGCCTCTGCTCTGGCTCCAATCTGGGATCAGCAGCCTCTGATTCTAATTGGGGGAGCGCTGGATCTGGACGCGGAAGCTACTGTTTACCGGCAACGCCTTGGATTAGGGGGATTTGACCTGCTTGAAATTTGCTAGCGATCGCCAGGAGGAACTGATTCAGCTTTACCTGCCCGAAAAGCTGCCCATGCCCAATACGCCTGAATTTCAGTGGGCACTGATTCAGGAAATGCACACGCTCCTACGAGTCAGCGCAGGAGCCCAGGGTTTGACAGTTTTGATTGTGGGTGATGTTCCCCTTAAGGCCCAGGTTGCCTCAGTGCTGGCATCTGAGTTTGGTTCGCGGGTTCAGGTAGAACGCACCTGCCTGGATGACAATGGTATTTTGGTAACGGGGTGGGAGTTCTGGCGACAGCATCAAAGTGTGTTGCCAGCACCCCATTTGTTAGCGATCGCCACCCTTCCCATCCCCTCTCTAGAAAATCCTCTGGTTGCCGGACGGGTTGCCTACTACAAACATCAGCGGCAAGATTGGTTTCGCCTTTACCTGCTCCCCGAAGCATTAAGTGAACTGCAACGGGCGATCGCTCCTGTGCGAGAACGACAGGGCATTGTTGCTTTACTTGATAGCCGGGTGGTTCATCGGAATTATGGACATCAAGTGCTGGCAGCCCTCAGCCCCCTGGCACGTCTGAGCTACCTGGATGCAGGTCTCTTTGCCCAACCAGACTACTCGGTTCTAGACTGAGGATTGTAGATAAGTAGCTAGACGCAACTAAATTTAAGGATAATTTCGAGGGTAGAGGAGGTGAAACCTCCTGCCTGGGAGCGCACTTTCCCCTCCCCCTTTATCGTTAATTATGGCTACCTACTTAAAACCTCATGACCCACAGTGGCGCTTAAACCTCCGAGGTTTTGGCAAAATCATTTTTTGGAGCTTACATTATTTGATGGCGATCGCACCCACCATTCCAGCTTCTGCATGTCCGGAAATGGTACAGCGGAGTTGATAGGTTCCTGGTTTGATGGGGACAAAGACCCACTCGGCTTCGGCTCCAGGTTTTAGTTCAAGTTCGTGGATGGCTCCTTTAATTTCTACCTTTCCAGCTTCTACCTTCTGGTTCCAGATGTTATCAGCAAAGTCTTTGGCGGTAAAGTAATGTTTTTGGGAACTGGGGTTGGTGAGAATGAGTTTGTAATGCTTGCCAGAAACAAATTCTAGATTGTCAGGGACAAATTTGAGTTCATCCGCAGCATTGCCCAGGCTGACTTTGACTTCAATCACAGGTTGTTTCAAAAGCCCACTGGAAGGAGTGGAGGCGGCGATCGCCGCTGGCATCACAACCAGGCCAATCAGAAAAACAAAGCCTGCCATGAGCCAGCCAACGTTTACCCGATGACAATGGCGGCGATTTATAGAATGGATCAGGAAATTCATAGACCGAATAGGCAATCAATATCTCTACATATACCGTGAACATCTCCAATGATCTAATTAACTGAAACATATATGTAGCAGTCCTAAATCAGCCATGAGATGGAGAGGCTTTGTGAGAAGGAGTCCTGCGGAACTCCTCCTCACAATCCAAATAGGATCGCGATATAGCAGTCGCCAGGTTGCTTAGGACATTAGGTTTAAGGAGGGTGTGGGGGCTTTTCGTCCCCAGCCAGGGATTCCACCCCTGCACCCCGTCCTAAGCTTAGCGACTATCACCATAGAAAACCCCCTCCTCAGAAAAACCCCTCCTCTATCGTTCTTCTCCCAAACTCAGGAAAAGAGTATATCGACAGGGGAAGGGCAATGTGAGGGGGTCGTTGTCTAACCGAAAAGGGCACCCTGAACGGGATTTTGGTTTTCCCAGCTTGCTGTTGAAAGAGTAGCGTATAGCTCTACGCGGGTGCGTTAGGACATTGGAATTAGAGAGGGAGTAGGGGCTTCGCCCCCAGCCAGGGGTGGAATCCCTGCACCCCGTCCTAACCATAATGACTACCGCTATAACGACTCTTTCAGCCCAAACAAAATCCCTGGAATACTGATTTTGTTTGGTGATCAGGGAAGCTTATCACCCAGTTCGTCTGAGAGCTGGGATTTCTATAAAGCTAGAGAAGATGAACCTGTCTGCAAACTGGCCGAAAGCACAGACAATCCGCTGGCCTGGCTGGCTCGATTCAGGATTGAAGGTTCTAACCCCGTTAGGGCAGATTGCCACTTGTAACCCAGACCCGCCGGTAATGCCAGGGGTTCAATGCAATCTGTTCCTTGTGCCGCCAGGCCAATCCGCGGGTCAAGATTAAGTGGTTCATCCAGTTGCAGCAGGATGATTTCGTTATTGTCGATCGCCGGTGGTCGCCCCACCGAGAATGGGTAATTGTTGTCATTGGCAACCAGAATCGTGTTAGCGTCAATCACCAGCACGTCTTCAATGGTTTCAAACGGGAAATTAAAGGTTGTACTGCCATCTCCATTGAGATCGTTGGGATCCTGAATGTTCAGGAGATCGGCAATCTCAGTCTTGGCAACAAACCCGTTGGCGTCAATTTCAGAGAAATCAACTTTAAAGATTTTCTTAAATTGAGCTGTTGCCCCCTGTCCTGGATCACGCTCAATTACCAGAAACTCGTTCTCATTGATAACAGCAAAATCGCCGATCGCATGGTTGGGATTAGACAGTGGATAATAGCCCACCAGTCCGGTGTACCGCTGAGTGGCAACATCAAATTCGTAGATACGCAGGGCATTGGTTGGATCACCTGCCACAAATCCTTCTAATAATGGGTAAAGGGTGGAACCATCGGGACTGATTGCCATCCCCTCAAACCCTTTTGAGCGACCCAGGTTTGCCACGGGTGGAGGTGTAATGTAACTGCTGACCACACTTACCCCTGTACCGGGGAAGTCTGTAAAGAAGCCATCCACACCCAGATCAATAAACTGGCGGTATTCTGCGGCAGGGTTGCCGTTGTAGTCAGAAGCCAGGAAGAAGCCTTCGTTGCGCAGGGTGTAGAGATGAACAATCAAACCAGCCGCATGGGCATCTTGAATCAGGCTGGTGGGTGTACCCAGAACGCGATCAGCATCGCTGATCACACCGTCGCCATTGAGGTCATCGGGAGTCCCATTGCCATCCCGATCAACAGTGGTGGCTGGGATAATCCGCCGCTTATCAGGACCAATGCCAGCCGCATAGGTGGCAATTTCTGCCAGACCCACTGGGGTGGCCAGATCAGCGTAGGTACGGGTATCACCGCTCACTACAAAATCGTAGGGTCTACCGGAACCCGCAATCAATTGAACCAGCGGCAAGTCAACGTTTGCGGCTGGCATGATGGTGCTGTTCAGGTCTTTGAGATTGCTGACTTCAAAGGACTGAATGTAAACCCTTGATGGGTCGGTGAAGTTGTTGGCAACCAGCGTATCAATCAATAACTGGCTGGTGTTGTAACCCTGATTCAAAAAGAAGACGGGGTGCTTGGTTTCAGGGTATATGCCAATTTTGCGTCCGGTTTCTCGCTCGATCTGCTTTACCAGGTCAATAATTTCTGCCAGGGTGGGCACCTTCAGCCCATCATTGTTGAAATCGGTGCCACGCAGGGCAGGCAGGCGTTCGATCGCGTTCAACGACTGAATTTCGGCCAGGGTAAAGTCTTCTGCAAACCAACCCCTTCTTTCCACGCCATCCAGGTTTTTGGTCGTGAGGCGATCAGCAAATTCGGGCCGCAGGTAAACATCCGTGCTGGTGTCGGTGGTGTTGAGGGAACCATCGGCGTTCAACACGGCCAGCATGGGTTCATGGCGGGCAATGAGAACCCCGTCTTTGGTTACCACCAAGTCCGGTTCAATGAAGTCTGCTCCCTGGGCGATCGCCAGTTTGTAGGCGGCCAATGTATGCTCAGGGCGCTCTCCGCTGGCTCCCCGGTGTCCAATCACAATGGGAGTATTGCTGCTGAGGGTATCGAATTCAGTGGTTTGTAGCAGATCGGGGTTTTGCGGCGATCGCACAAACGGGCTGGTAATCTGATCACGCACCAGGTCGCCTGTGCCGGGGAAATCGGTAAAGTAGCCATCCACTCCTAACCGAATGAACTGCTGATACTCCAGTTCCGGGTTGCCGTTGTAGTCAGAAGCCAGGAACCGTCCCTCGTTGCGGAAGGTGTAGGGATGCACCAGTAAACCAGCGGCATGGGCATCCTGTACCAGGTTGGTAGGAGGCAGTGTCACCCGATCAGCATCGTTGATGACGCCATCGTTATTCAGGTCGTCTGGTAATCCGTCATTGTTGTTGTCTACATTTTTGACAGAAACGATCATCCGCTTCCAGGGACCAATCCCATCTGCATAGGTGGCAATTTCTGCTAGTCCCTGGGGAGTTTGCAAATCAGCGTAGGTGCGGGTGTCGCCGTTGACGGTGAAATCATAAGGACGAGCATTGACACTTTGATACAGGAGGGAGCCATCGCTGTAGTTGACATCGAAAGCATCTAACAGTTGCACTAGCGGCAGATCAACCCCTGCCGCAGGCATGATGACACTGTTGAGTTCCTTCAGGTTGCTAACTTCAAAGGATTGAATGAATACCCGTGACGGATTGGTAAAGTCTTTGGCAACCAGGGTGTCAATCAGCTTCTCTTCCAGAGAAAGTCCCAAATTGTCGTGGTAAGTGGGGTGTTTGGTTTCCGGGTAAATGCCGATCTTTCGTCCGGTGATGGCTTCTTCTCGCTTAACCAGATCAATAATTTCTTCAAGAGTAGGAATCTCAAAGACCCCATTAAAGGCTTGAGTTCGATAGCCCTGGGGCATGACTGCACGTAGAGTTTTAATTTCTGCCAGGGTGAAGTCGGAAGCAAAAAAGCCTTCTTCGGCAATGCCATCAACAACTTTGGTTGTGCGGCGATCGGCAAACTCTGGGCGGCTGGCAACGTCGGTGGTGTTAATCAGGTTGGGTTCGTGGCGAGCAATCAGATAACCGTCTTTGGTGGCAACCAGGTCGGGTTCAATGAAGTCCGCTCCCCGTCGAATTGCCAGTTGATAGGCTTCCAGGGTGTGTTCTGGGAGTTCGCCACTCGCGCCCCGGTGCCCGATCACAATTGGTGATTGACCATTGAGGGTGTTGAGTGGATAGAAATTGGGGGTAGCGATGGGCGCATCCAACAATTTGCCCGTTGCGTCAAAATGCAGCAGGTAAGGCCCAAATTCATCTCCAATCCAGATGGTGCCATCATCTGCAAGCACAAACGATTCGATATCGAAGTCGGCACCCGTCAGGAGGCGATCGCTCGTGTTCTCATTCACAATACTGAAGGGAATTTTTCGATCGGGGTCTGAAAATTGAATGAAATCGAGAATATCAACGCTGCCATCTCCCCCGTCCTCTCCCCGAAAGTTAGGCTCGACGCGGTAAATCCGCAACAGAAAGTCAGAACTGTTTTCCTTGCGCCCAAAGCCATTGTCAGGCATGAACCAGAAGGTACCATCGTTGCCTGCAAACTGTACGCCGCTAAATCCCTGAACGGGCTGTCCGGGAAATGGACCCGTGCGATTATTTGCAGAAATGCCATTCCCTGCCGAAGGACCTTCAGCATAGGTATCAGCAGGTAGAGAAGCAAACCCAATTAGTGTAATATCCGCCATAATTTTTGTTGGAATGCTGGCGCATTCTATCGATAGAATTGCGTCCATAGCATCCCATCAGAAAATTAAGAGGCGGCAATATTAACTTGAAGCTTCTATTTAGATGAAATTAAGAAATCGATACCTAAATTATTACCATCTTTGGCAGACATTAGAGATAATCTAGAAAGAAAAATCTTGATTCTATCAATAGAAAATACTTAAAAATAAGAAGAACTGTATTAATTTTTCAGAGTTTGTTTCAACCAGGTGAACCGAACAAGGTAATGATGAGCGGCGCCAGTCGCCATCGGTAACAGCTCAAAAATCATTAAGCTTCTCCCAACGCACCTTCAAAACCTCCGAAATTTTGGGACATCCTTAACAATATGCCCTTCCATTGATTGGTTTCTTGCTAAGTAGCCAGGTGCAATTCAATTAAGGATAATTTCGGGGGTAGAGGGGGTGGAAACCCTATCTACCCCCTTTACAAATTAATGATGACTACCTACTTAGGATCATGGATTTCATAACACCGCATTCTTTGAGTGAACTGACCTCTCCCCCTTCCCCTCTCCGAGGCGGAGAGGGGTGCCAAAGGCGGGATGAGGTTTTCGGAGTTATTTAATTTTCATTCCTTAGTGGTTTGTCAGTTTTAATTTTGCACCTCCGGATTGAGTAAGAGTGGTTATTTTGTGAGTTGAAAACTCAGAAAATAAGTATTGACAGACCACTAGCTAATTGTTTGACCCACGCCTAGCGCCGCCAACGGATCACGCTGAAATGGATTGGTGGTCAATCCTGACCCGTAGCTGCCAAAGCCCACTCCCGCTGCTCCTGCAACTGAATTGGGACTGGAAAGGGTCGGCGTCACCTCAAACTGACTGACGATTTCTGGGGTCAAACTGGTAATGGCAGTGGGATTTGCCAGGAGTTGCTGTTCGCTATAGAAAGGAATGCCGTAGGTAGTTACCGTCAGCTTTTGGGTGTCTGGAGCAATGTCAATTTCTGTCCAGCCATAGACATGGGTTGAGAGATAGTCCCCTTGCAGGAGGGTGGCGTTGATCTCGGAACCCTGCAAACCTAACGGATCGTAACCAAACAAATCGGTTTGTCCCTTCAACAGTTGTTTGATGAAGTCATCCTTATCATTCGGAATATCATCAGCGTCGGGGGCAACGGGCAGGCTCTCATAAAAGGCAAACTGTTCTGGCGTAATCAGTCCGGCTCCCAGTGATAAACGAGCAACGGTGGGTCCAAACAAACCCTCAAAGAATGCCGCTGGACCCGTGACAATCTCAAACGCTCCAGTTTGAATCTGGGGCTGACCGGGGGCTAACTGATAGGTGAGGTTGTTCACCAGAGTGCCGTGGAAGTCGCCGGATAAGAAGACAACGTTCTGGATGTTGTTGTCATTAATAAACTTGAGCAGTTCGGTCCGCTCGGCGGCGTACCCCTCAAATCGATCTTCGGCATTAATCACACCAAAGTTTTGAATCGGTTCGGGCACGGCAATAAATTTCCAGGTAATGCCGTTCTGCTGAGCTGCCAGCAGATCCTGTTTGAGGTCAGAAAGTTGCTGACGGCCTAATAGGGTACGGTTGGGGTCGAAGGCGTTGACCAAAAATTCGGTGGGATTACTCAGATTGGCGGGAGCCAGTTGGACATCCCGGAAGGAACGGGTATCCAGGACAAACATGGCGGCGTCGCTGCCGTAGGTGTTGAAACGGTAAAGCTTCAGCTTCCCTGCGGTGCGGGGGTCGCCGGTTGCGCCATAGAATTCATTGCGAATTGGATGATACTCCTGAAAGGCTTGCAGGGCCGAGCGATAGACCTGGGTTTCATTGACAAAATCCACTGCGTCCGTAAACAGAGGATCGGGTGAGGAGCCAATGGTGGGAGCATCGGGGGATTGTCCAGGAGCCGCCCCTCCAGCGAAGTTATCGACAATTTCGTGATCATCAATAGTCGCCAGGATGGAGGTGGATGCGTAAATATCGCGGACGGTATTTAGCCCAAACCGGGGGGAAACATTTTCGGCGTGTTTGGTGCGGAACTGATCCAGGGTACGGGCCTGGGTGACTCCTGGTAAGGCGGCGGTTTCGGTATCAGCATAGATGGTGTCGCCCAGCTTGAGGAAAAAGTCGAGGCTGCGATCGCTCACATTTGACAGGGAGGGGAAGGGAGGAGACTGCTGCCAGTCGCCCGTTACACCAAACCGTAAGCCCGCATAGGTACCCAATTCTGCCGAGGTTCTAAACCGTCCGATTTCTATATCTCCGGCGGCATCTGTCACCCGGTAATAGTAGTCGCTATCGGGAGTAAGCCCGGTGATTTCCAGTTTGGCGGGTACAAATGGATCAATCACTCGTCCGGTCACAATGCCATCAATGGTAGAAAAATTGGGGCTGAAGGAATATTCAACATTCACCTCGCCTGTAAAAGTGCTGCGGGCCCAGAGAACCGTCGATGTCTGGGTAGTGTCTCCACTGGCAATGCCCAGTAGGGAAGCGGGAGTCGGATTGCGCGGGTTATAGCTGAAGGTATCAATCAGTAATGGATCAGGGAAAGTATTGGCGATGTTTTCCCAGGGCACAAACTTAAAGTTGGTGCTGATGTTCTCCAGTTCGCCCTCGTCTTCCACCAATACAGCCGGGTCATTCAAACCATCTTGGGTGACAAATAGACCGAAGGGGAAGTTGGGACCAAGGGACACGTTGATCACATCTGCCCCATCCGACTCCTGCACACCGTCAATGCTGCCATTGGGGCCGACGGCAAACCTGCCCAGATATTGGTTGTTGCCATCGCGAGAGTAGACGGCAAAGATATTGTTGCCCTGGCTGGAAGCCAGCAGGTAACCCGTACCGTCAGGACCGTAGTAAATGGTCAGCCCCTCCATATCATTTTCTACAATGCTGCCGCCAACGGCTTTCACACGATCAATCAAAATTCCCGTATTACTGCTGTCGGGTTCTGCCAGGTACTTCCAGATACCAACATTTTCCTGCCCGATATAAAGGAAACCCGTTTCCTGATCAACCACCATCCCTTCCAACTGTGGGTCGGTGTCTGCGGGGGCGCCTTCGGGAATGGGAACAGTGAAGTTGCGGACTCGCTCAGCTCCAATAGTGCCGTTGCCTGTATCAAATAAACGGTATTGCGCCACATCTCCTGTTTCCCGACGGTTGGCAAAGACATAGTAGTCCTGGGTCAAAGGGCTGCGGTAGAGGGCGATTCCGTAGGCACTCCGCTCGTCTGAGGAGTAGGGTGGTTCAAATGGTGCTGCCTGAAACAGGGTGCCGATGCTGCTGTCGGTAATGTCTTCTAAATAGTTGCCATCTGTTGCTGCGGGGTTGATCTTGAAGATAACCAGTTTATCGTTGTTGCGATCGGTGGCAACGGCAATATCAATGGGTTCTCCGCACAGATGGAAGCCATATTGCAGGTCAATATTGTTATAGCGAATGCCACCGGGGTTAATTTCCTGCACCAGTTCGCCGGAAAGGTTATACACGCGCAATCCAGCATTTTTAACCACAGTGAGTACCAGACTTTTAGCTGGATCGGTGGGATGAACGTAGATTGCGGGGTCGTCAGCGTCTGCCTGCTGGTCGTCTGGCAGGGTGGGGTCATCCAGTAAGGCCGGGCGAGTTTCCACGGTGGGGGCAACGGTCGGCACCAGGTCGGCTCCCAGGGTGAGAATTTGGGTGAATTGGGTGGTATTAAAGTTGTTGTCGCTGACCAGCACAATGGATTGACGACCATCGGCCAGACGGGGACCAAATTCAATGCCTTCTATGTTGTCGGTGCCGGTGGGCAGGTTGAGGTTATCCAGGTTCAGTAGAAGCCGCTTCTGGACGGGTTGGATGGTGGTTCGTTGTTCTGGGGTGAGGCTGTTGAGGGATGCGATCGCGCTAATATCTGTCGCCCCCTGCAAGCTGATCTCGTAAATCTTGATCGTGTTACCCGTACCAGGGATTCCGGCAGTAAAGGAACGCTCCAGGGCCAGCATCGTACCCCGATTGTCAATTGCCAGCAAATCTACCAGTCCGTTGGTATTGAAGCTGGTCGGCGTCGGAGGTGGAACCGCAACCGGATCCACCTCATAAAGGTATTCCTTCTCTGGCTGTCCATTGACCAGATTGTACTGAATGATGCGGGCGGGGCTGGAAGCCGTGGCACTGGCGGCAGGACCATCCTGTACCAGAGCATTTTCGGTCGCGGTATAGAGATAGCGCTGGTTGGGCGTAATGGTGAGGCTTTCAAATGCCAGATTGTTGCGAATCCCGGAAATCAGTGTATCGCCTGCGTTAATCACACCATCGCCGTTAGTGTCCTGCACAACTGGCAGGAACTTAGTCGGGATAAGTAGCGATCGCACCTGCTGTCCCGTAGCCAGGTCAAACTCATTTACAAAGGGATTCGCCACCCGACCAGCAGTGATGTTGGCTTCCCCTTCCGAGGAAATAAATGCGGTGCCACGCCCCGTTAAGACAATATCTTCCGGGTCAAGCTGGAAGGGAGCAAAGGTGTTACTGTTCTCGTCCCGCAGCAGGGTAACACCCGTAAAGGTGACGGTGGGAGTGCCATCGGCAGCTAATTCAATGTCGGCGGTATAGAAGCGGGGTGGGGTGTTGTCGGCTGGGGGCGGCGAGGCGGGTGAGTTGGTGGCGGTGCGATCGCCGCGATCGTCCGAAATAATGTAGTAACGGTTGGTTGCCCGATCGTAGAAAATCCCAGACAGTCCGCCAATCTGAGTGTTGATGCCATTCAGTTCTGCCGTTAGAGCGGTGGGAAAAATTTGCTGTCCGCCCAGATCTGGGTCGAGTACGGTGGTTCCAGGTTCCGTAGCTCCCAACTGCACATCTACATAAACCGGGCGGTGGTCAGAACTGGGAAATCCTCCCGGCAGGGTGGGGTTGAACGTGCCCACCAGCGGAAACAGAGGATCGGTGTTGAGAGGCCAGAAAACAGCAGAGTTGGTAATCTCCAGGTCGGCAGAAGGGAGCACATAGTCTGCCCGCAGGTTGCCCGGAGCGGTGTCGGCAAAGTCCGCGGTGTCAAAAGCAGGATTACTCCGGTGATTCAGGTTCGCACCCCCCTGAAGGACTGACTGCTGGGGACCGCCAGGGCTACTGGGAATAAAATTGGTATTGATGTTGGGATTTTGCAGCAATTGACGAATGGCAAAGTTATAGCTGTCCCCATCATTCGGGTCGGCGTTCTGGTCGCCCATGATAACAAAGCTTGACCCAGCAGGCAGACCGCCAAAGTTGCCGCTGTCGTCGTAGATATAGCCGCCCCGACCGGGAGTAACATAATCGGACCAGAAGCGGATTTCGTCATGGTTGCGCTTGCCATTCCGGTCTTCGGGGCCATCAAATACAGGCGGGGTGGGGTGACTGATCAGAACATGGATGACCTGCCCATCCACGATAATGGGCACATCCCAGTGGCTCTTAGAGGAAAGACGCAGGATTGCCTGTTCTTCCGGTGAGTAGAAGCCTCCCAGGTTTTCGTTCACGGGAGTGGCGGGGTTGTCTACGGTTGGATCATTGGTCAGTAAATTACTCGGCATGTCCTTCCAGAGAAATGTCTGGAAGGTGCGCACGTTGGCGGTGTCGATTGGATATTTGGAGAGCAACACCATACCAAACTGGCCGGGAAAGTTGCCGAAACCGAAGGAGTCATCTCCATAGCCGGGGGTTTCTGGTGTAGTAACGGCGACCCCATTATTATTCAAATCAAATCCAGTGGCGATGCCAGTGTTGGAGGGTGCGATATAGACGTAGGGATAGCGCACCGAATCTGTTCCATTCTGGCTGACGGAGAGATAGTTTTGCTGGAACAGGCGCACGGGCTGGAGGGGGTCTGATTCTACATAGTCAAATTCATTGAGCAGCAAAACGTCTGGGTTAATGCGCTGGATGATCTCAGCAACAGTTCTGGCCTGAGCGTTGTCAGGGGTGGACAGGTCAGTGGCCAGTCGTCCAGCACTGTTCCGATTCAGTGAGGCATTGAATTGGGAAAAACGAATGGTAGAGGGCATAGGTAGCTTCCTGAAGATATGGGAGAGTTAAAGAACTGTAGGAGAGGGCAGGGGTGAATCAAGGGGGCAGGAAGGATGGGAGATATAGCGGTAGTCATTATGGTTAGGACGGGATGCAGGGGTGGAACCCCTGGCTGGGGGCGAAGCCCCCACTCCCTCTCTAATTCCAATGTCCTAACGCACCCGCGTAGAGCTATAGGAAAGGGAAAGGGGATGGGAAGGATTTTGCTCTAGGAAGCAGGCAATAGGGCCTGAGGAAACCGAAGAAAGCAGGTGGGTAAGGTCTCTCCAGCCAAGAAAAGAGGATTTAGAGACCGTGCCCACCTGATAAGGCGAATTAGACAAACAGGCTGGCAACGGAGAACAGCCCGTCGTCAAATTTGATGAATTCGATGTTGATCAGGGTGTCAGTTCCAATGCCAGCCCCGGTGATGGTGAAGCGATCGCGATCGCCGCTCAGGGTGAAACTGGCTCTGGTGCCGCCGTATTCCACCACATCCCCAGTGACGGTGTAGGTCTGGCCGTTGAGGGCAGTGAAGGTGGTGAGGCGATCGCTTCGACCTACCTGTCCGCCACCGTCGAACACGTTATTGTTCGCATTCCCAATGAAGCGGTCATTGCGGCTGGTGCCGATGACGTTTTCGATGTTGCTGAGGGTATCCGTCCAGGCAAGAGCACGGTTGGTGCTGGAATGTCTGGCAACGCTGCTAATCAAGTTCACATCTAGTCCTGCAATGGTGCCAAATACGCCATTGAAGACGAGGTCGGAGTAATCTGCGGTATCAATGTTGCCACCCCCATCCAGGTTGTCATTGCCTAAACCACCATTCAGCAGGTCGTTCCCATCGCCGCCAAAGATGCGATCGTCGCCACTTTTACCGAAGAGGGTATCGTTGCCAATTCCCCCATCGATCAAGTCTGCTTTGCTACCGCCGTAGATGGTGTCGTTGCCGCTTTCACCGTAGAGTTCGCTGACGGTGCCGTCAAAGTCATTGAAGCGATCAGTGCGATCGGCTGCCAGAATGTCATTGCCATCACCGCCGTAGATGATGTCGCCACCCCGACCCCCTTCAATCACGTCATTGCCACCCAATCCCCAGATGGTGTCGTTCCCGTTATTGCCGCTGATGCAATCGGGACCCTCGGTGCCATTGATGGTGTCGTTTCTACGAGTCCCCTCAATCATGTTGATGGTGGGACGAATCAGGTCGAGCCCAATAATAACGGGGTCATGGTCTGAGGTGCGGAAGGCATTTGGTTCGTACAAGTTATTGCCGGTTGGCTTCGCTTCAAAAGACTGCTCATCGCCATCCCGCAGCATGTTGTTGTAGTCAAACACAGGCACTTCATCAGCGTTGATATGCCATTCGGCAACGCCTGTAACCTGGGCTACCATCGACGCATTCGCCAGAGCATGATCCAGATAACCCAGTTGCCCGTTAAACACGAAGCTGTAAGCGTTGTTACCACCAAATCGTTCAACCAGATCGGTGTAACCCGCATTCTTAATCGCAGTAATTGGCGTTTCGCCCCTGTAGGCATTGAGGTCACCAATAATCAGGTAATCGGGGTCGCCCTGCCCGGTGGGATCG
Source organism: Leptothermofonsia sp. ETS-13 (assembly GCF_049200465.1). Taxonomy (NCBI): domain Bacteria; kingdom Bacillati; phylum Cyanobacteriota; class Cyanophyceae; order Leptolyngbyales; family Leptolyngbyaceae; genus Leptothermofonsia; species Leptothermofonsia sp. ETS-13. The sequence continues at coordinate 4,944,048 of NZ_CP120836.1, read as the reverse complement.
CTGGGTAGCCAGGTGTTAACCAGGTAGGCAGCCGCTTTGGTGCGAGTATCGTTCCAGGCACTTTGACCATCGTTTTGATCCAGGTCTGCTCCCGTAGCTTCCGCTGCCCCCTTGGACTTGAGGTGATTGACCACAACCGTAAAAGCTTCCCCAAAGTCGGGGTTATTGGGATTTATCACTTCAAAGGTTTGGGCGATCGCCGGACGGTTCCGCTGCTGCCCGGTGTTATTGGGGTCAGTAAAGGCCGGATCATTCAAAATTGCAACGGTTCCTTTTGGTTGCACAACCGCTGGTTTGTAGATAATGGCAACTGTGATTTGATCAGTACCGACGACGCCTGTATTGATGTAGCTATAGGTTCCGGCTCCGGCAACGGCATTGAGGCGATTGACCAGTTCTTGAATAGCAGTGCCGTTATTTTCAATCTCAACTAAGCCAAAAATATCGGCATTGATGCCCGTCAGTGCCGCAATCAATTTCTCATTCTGGCGGTTAAATTCGTCTTCGCTATCAGCTCCCCGATTCTGGGATACCCCAAACGGTGCATCAAAGTAATTCAATACATTGAAATTGGCAACTTTGATATTGCCACCTACATCTGGGGCAGTCATCGGACGGGGATTTTCAACTGTAAAGGTGACTGGAGTTGCTTCTGTGGGGCGAATTCTCCAGGCATCGGTGCCCGTTTGTCCAGCAAATGACCAGTGCAGCACGCCCGTCAGGCTACCGACCGAATCGCCGCCCCGGAAGTAGTTCACACCCTGGGTGCCGGTACCAAAACCACCGGGTTGGGGATGGTAGAACACACCATCGGGGAGCGGCGCATTTTGCCGATTGTTGTCGTCATCCAGAATGATGCGGCTGCGTTTCAGGTTATCTAGGAAAGCCGTATATTCTGTTGAGGTTGGTGTGTTGTCGATGTGGCTGTACTGGTAGGGGCGTCCCCCTGCCGTCAACACAATTTGTCCGTAACGAGCCAGTTCAAAGTATTCCGACACATACAGCTTGTCGGCAAACTGCACTCGCATTCCCTCGTACTGCTCGTAGAAGTCATCGATGTCGCCTGTAACTGGCAGTCCAATGATGGTAGGGGGTACCAGAGCCAGATTGTTGCCACCATCGACTAGGGTGATGCTACCAGCAGTGGTGGCGCTCACCTGGGTCATACCAAAGAATTCACTGACAGCTCCCGTTAAGCGAACAATCTGCCCTTCCTGCACGTCCAGAGGGGCGGTATTGCCCGTAAAAACGAAGATCCCCTCTGAGGTGGTGAGGTCGATGTCCTGATCCACAACTTCCTCCTGGATGAAGAAGCCTCGCAACTGATTGGTCAACTGGAAGTCGGCGGTAACCACTCCCTCAATCGTTACTGTCTGACCATTCAGGGGGCTGACATCGTTATGAACGCCCCCTGCTAGCTGGGTTGATGCATTGCCCTGAATCTGGTGAATCCTGGTTAGTTGCAGAGCAGCGTCATTGTCAATGATGCTGACGTTGAGGTTGGGAATTGTGAGGCTGGTATAGGCTGGATCGGCACTGCTGGCGATCGCATGGGTGATGATACCTGTGTGGGGGCCTTCCACAACCGTATCGTTCACGGCCCGAACAGTGACAGTGCCCTGAGTAGTCGTGCTGTCCAGGGTTAGCGTCACGGAACTGAAAAAGTTGACGCCATCAATGCTGATCTGGGTCTGGGCATCGGCGGCGATCGCAATCTGTACCGTTCCTGTCGGTGTGGTGTTGAGGGCGATCGTGTAGCTGTCCGTAATCTCCGGGGTGGCTTCATTGACCTGGGTAATACCGCCAGACTCGGTGAGCGTGATTCCTGCTACCGGCTGGGAGGTAATGGCAGTGACGGTTAAGTCATCAATGGCCAGCCCGTGATCGTTGCTGGGATGGTTAATATCTGACCAGCGCAACCAGATCTCCTGACCAGGTGCGAGACTCAAACCATCCAATGTTGCGGAAAGGTTGGTACGATTTGCCACAGCGTTCCCATCCAGGGCACCAGCGGTTGTGCTAAACACAGGACTGGTAAAGTCGAGAGCGTTGAAATCGCTCCAGACCCCTGTGGTCAGACTGGTAGCATTCACCTGATATTGAAAATCTACCGTTTGAGCCAGACCGGTGCCGCCGCCATTGCGCCACTGTTCACCGATGTAACCGATATTCAGACCGCTGACAGTACTGCTGGTGTTGTTTACAAACCGGGCACCGTAAAGGATAGTGTCGGTGCTGCCCGAACCTACGGAACCCAGGGCGCGATCGCTTGAACTAGATGCCCCAAAACTGTAGAGCGCTCCTGTAGTGGATGAACCCGTTCCGGTGTTGTAGAGCAATCGATTGGAATACCAACCAGCAAGGGTTGAGTCATCCGTCCAGGTAATGCCAGTGCCCGTACTGGCGAGGGTGTCAAAGGTTTGAGTGTAAGGGTTACTTAAAGAAATCGCAGGCATGAAAGTACCTCGGTCAGTAGCGGGAAATGAACATAAATCTGAGCGATCTCACCCATCAACGAAACGCGTACAAGGGTTTGCTGCCAAAAACACAGCAAAAAGTAGCCAGAGGAAACCCAATTCCCGGCGATTCTGGCTGTCATGGACGGTAGCGAGGCGATCGTGACTGTCCAAACAGGTGGTTGGAGTTAAAAGTTCACACAAGCGGGAATGGATAGGCAGGCAACACTTTGCTCTGTCGCTTTATACAAATCCCACATGAACTTTAAGAAATTTCTATCAAACCTTTAAAATGTCCGTAATGATACTGAAAAATCACAATAACTTCATACATCTCTCACAGAGAGTAAATGCTATACCAATTCTTGAAAATCGGACTGCGAAACTCCCGATTTTCGCTATTGCAATACTTATTCTCCCGCTGGTCTGGCACGAGCCAATGAAAAATTCAGCCCTCTTCAAAAAGTTACTTGACCTCGCCCGGCTCAGAGGCTGTATTAGGCATCACCTTGATGGTTTAAAAACGGCACTAAATGCATCATAAAATCTCGCTTTCCTATTGGTACTCCTTCCATACGGAGGATGTTATAGGCTGTTGTCATATGAAAATAAAAATTCGGTATGAGAAAATCATTTACATACGAGATTCCAGATATTTCCATATATAGCTCTGGCCCAAACTCAAGCCGATAGCTTTCTGAAAGCTTAGCATCGACAACATTGATACTTGCCAGAAGTCCCTTGGTAGATGAAATATGATCACGAGCTTCAGTGAATGACTTTACGTCAGGGTTCAAGTTGTTTGCTGACTGACCTAAGCACCATAATGCGAAGTTGCGAGGCTGATTACAGGTAAACGCTATTTGTGTGTACCAAAAGGGAACATATCAGGCGCTATGCGTCGCTGCAAAAGGGACTCCACATCGTCTGTGAAATGGCCTTCAGCCACATCTAATAGATGGCTTAAAGTATCAAGCCTGGAATTGAAAATGTCTTTTAGTACTGCAATTTTCTGACTTTCCATTAGGTTCTTTAGAGACAAACTTATGAGGCGGCGGCGGAGAATGAGGGGGAAAGTTTTGTCAGTCAACTAGGTCAACAACTTGTCTACTTTATTGTGGAAGAAGGTGGCCCCGCGGTCACAATTACAATGCGATCTGGGTGCAGCAGTTCGGCAATTACCTGATTAACCTGGGCTGGAGTCACGGCTTCGATCTTATCTGTATAATTACGAATTTCGTTGATGTCCAGGCCAAATACAGCGTTCATCAAGATAAGGCTAGCCAGATCATCTGGATCGGCGAGTTCTACCGAGTAGCTACTGGTGAGCGATCGCTTCGCCGCAGCCACTTCTGCCCCGGTGACCCCTTTTTCATGCACCTGTTTCAAAAGACCTAGCGTACTGGCGATCGCCCGTTCGGTGTCCTCTGGTGCGGTTTGTAAAGTAATGAGGAAGGGTCCTGCGTTTTTGCCCGCCTGGAAGAAACTATAGATGCCATAGGTCAGACCCTGGCGATCACGAATCTCAGTTCCCAAACGGCTGGAGAGGGTATCACCGCCAAGGATCTGGTTCATCACTAATGCCGCATAGTAGCGGGGGTCTTTCCGGGTAATGGCGTTATAGCCCAGAAAGGTCACTGATTGAGTCTTACCGGGTAAGGCTGGAGCCTTACGAACAACAGTTTGGGGCAGTGGCACATCCGGAAACGTCAGTTTTGTATCGTTCGTTGGGTCTTCCCAGGTTCCCAGTTCCCGATTCAGCAAACTCCGCACCTGAGCCGGGTCAAAATCACCCAGCAGCGTTAACACGGTACTATCTGGGTGATAGTGGTCTCGATAAAACCGCACCACATCATCGCGAGTAATGGCGTTCAGGCTGGCTTCTGTGGGGAAAGTGTGGAAGGGATGATTTTCTGGATAAACCGTCTGCTGGAAAACGCGGCGGGCCAGTCGGGCAGGGTTATCCAGTTCCAGTTTCAAAGCCGTCAGCGCCCGTTGGCGGCTTAACTCCAGTTCCTTTTCGGGAAAACTGGCATTCTTCAGCACGTCCGCCAGTACCTGAGTCAGAACGGGTAAATCCGAGGCCAGGGCGCTACCGGAAACCCTAACCCCTTCTCGACCGGCTGAGAAGGACAGGCTGGCTCCCCGATTTTCTAAAGTTTTGGCGATCGCCAGCGCATCTCTGGTTTTCGTACCATTCATCAGGTTAGCTGCTGTCAGGCTTGCCAGTCCTGCGGTGGCGGGCTGGTCAAAAGTACTGCCTGCTTCAATGAAGCCGCTGAGGGTAACGGTGGGAGTGCTGCGATCGGGCAACAGCAACACCTGTAAGCCGTTTGCGAGCGTCAGCTTTTCAGGCAATGGCTGTTCAGAGTGGTTTCCATTGGTTGCCAGGGGGGGCAGATACTTCGCTACTTCCGCCGGATCAACGGGCTCACCAGGGCTGAAATTCTCCGTAGTTTGGGCAAAGTTGCCAGCACTTGCCCCCTGACCATTGGGCCGGGTTGGTTCAAAGAAGCCAACCGTGCGCTTATTCGGAGCGAGATAGGTTTGAGCTGCTCGCTGTACATCGGCAGCAGTGACTTTAGAAATGGCATTCAACAGGCGATCAGTGAAGCGGTAGTCGCCCGTTGTGGTCTGGTCATCTCCAAGTTGAAATGCCTGACTGACAATATCCCGGTTCCGCAGTAGCATGGAAGCCCGGTACTGAGTCTTAGCCCGTTCCAGTTCTTCCTGAGAAACCCCTCTATCGCGCAGATCAGCCAGAGTTTTCTGCAATACCTGGTCAATCTGCTTCAAATCCTTACCAGGAGCCGCAGTAATTGAAAATTCATACCAACCGCCCCCAATCATGTTGGCGGCATAACCATCGGCACTGCTGGCCAGCCCTGTTTCCACCAACGCCTGATAGAGGCGAGAACTGCGCCCCCCTGCCAGAATATAGTCCATTATCTGCAAGACAGGCACATCGGGATGGGTTGCATTGGGAAGCGGGTAGATTTCATTCAAAATTGCGGCACTCCCCGGTTCTCGCAGAACAATGGGAGGTTTTGCTGAACCACTATCAGAGGCTAGTTGAGATGGGTTCTCCGCGGGTAGGGGTTGAGTTTCCCTGGGAAGCTTGCCAAAGGTTTCTTTCACCAGATTCAGGGTTGGTTCCGTCTGAAAGTTACCCACAATAATCAGGGTGGCGTTATCAGGCCGGTAATAGCTCTGGTAGTAGTCTCGCACCTGCTGGACAGTGAACCGCTCCACATCAGCTTTGGTGCCACCCACTGGCAGGCCATAGGGGCTGTTGGGAAAGGCTGCTTTCATTACTGCCCGCCCCAGTCGATAACCCGGACTGTTTTCATAGCCTTGTAACTCTGAAATGACGACCCGTTTTTCACTGGCAAGCTCTTTTTCACCAATAATGGAATTCTTCATGCGATCGGCTTCGAGAACCAGCAACGCCTTCAACTTGTCTTGCTCAACAGTGCCGAAGTAGGCAGTCTGGTCGTAACTGGTAAAGGCATTTGAGTCGCTGCCCAGAACACTGAAAAACTGCCCAAACTGGATCGGACGTTCCTTTGTGCCCTTAAACATCAGGTGTTCTAGCTGGTGGGCAATGCCGTTGATGCCAGGTGTTTCGTTGCGGGACCCCACGCGATACCACACCTGAACAGTGACGACGGGAACTGTGTTCACCTCTTTGGTCAGCACCGTCAGCCCATTGTCCAGCACCGTTTTGCGGACGTTTTGAGTCAGAGAAAGGGAGGGGCTGACGGCTTCCGCTGGGGGTGGAGTGTTTTGAGCGGCAGTCCAGGGAGGAGCAAGCTGAGAACCAGCGGGCAGCCCAGAAAACAGAACAGCCGTTAGACAGAGACTACAGAGGAACCCGAACAAACCGTAGCGACGTAAATGCTTTGGCAACGACATAACCTGCGGAAACCTGAACATTCTTGGATGATAATTTTCATTCAAGCGGTGTACAGCCCGTTGAGACGGGGTATGGAGTCTAGGGTTGACCTCCCAGGAGTGAAAACCACTACATTGCTCCTAAAGACAACGCCTGTCATCCGGATGGCTTTGGAGTGAAGCTTAATCGTAGCTCAAATTAATCGCATTCGTTCTTCACTCATTCCCTACTCCCAGACATCCATACTCCCAGACATCTATCAAATCACCGGAGCATCATCCATCCGACAATAAGGGCGACTGTAGCTGAGGGGCAATTCCAGGGCATATTGTTCCAACTGTTCTGAATCACTTAGGATTGTTTCGGTGGGGCCGTCGTACACAATTTGCCCCTGACTGAGGACAATTGTGCGATCGCACAACTCCAGTGCCAGATCGAGATCGTGGGTCGCAATCAACTGCGTCAATGGCAACTGATCCAGCAAATGAATCAGTTGACGGCGGCTGCGGGGATCCAGTTGGACGGAGGGTTCATCTAGCAACAAAATTTGGGGATTCATTGCCAGAACACTGGCGATCGCCACCCGCTTCTTCTCCCCTCCCGACAAATGATGAGGTGGGCGGTGTGCCAATCCCTGCACCTGCGTCAGTGCCAGAGCAATACTGACCCGTTCGTCAACCTCATCGGGTAACAACCCCATATTCTGGGGGCCAAAGGCCACATCTTCCCAGACAGAAGGCGAAAACAGCTGGTCATCCGGGTTTTGAAACACCAATCCCACATCAGGGCGAAAATTACCCGGTAACACCGATTCTCCAAACAGAGCAATTCTGCCAGCTGTAGGTGCCAGTACTCCACACAGCAACCGAAACAGGGTTGTTTTTCCACAGCCATTGGCACCAATGACCGCAACCCGCTCTCCCGAATGAATCCTCAAATTCACTGCTCGCAAAACATCAGGGCAATCGGAGTAGGAAAATTCCAAATCGGTCACGGCGATCGCTGCCTCAACCATTGCAATTGGCAGTTCTCGTTCAAGCAGTGGATTCATCAGTGTCATGGCGTCTCAATTAGTGACTAAAGCAAAAATTCAGCGGCCACAAAACCCGCTGCAATTAACAGGGTGAGAAGAAGGGCAGCACTACTCCAGGAAAGAGTTTTGAGTTTTGAGTTTTGAGTTTTGAGTTTTGAGTTTTGAAGGGTATATCCCCTTAACTGCATAGCTTGATAAACCTGCTCCGCCTGCTCGTAGCTCCGGATCAAAAGACTGCCTGCCAGGGCCGCAAGCTGTTTCAAAGTCTGACTATTGGGGCTCAGTAGGCCTCTCCTGTTTCGGTTGCTGAAGCCACGCAGTCGCATAGCAGTTTGCATAACAGTCAGATTATCGGCGATGTCGTAGAGATAGCGGTAACTCAGTAGGGTCATATCAGCCAGAACAGGCGGAAGACCGAGCGATCGCATCGCCCTCACTAACGTGGCAAACGGAGTCGTACTCAATAGAATCAACCCCAGTGTGAGAATCGAGAAAAACCGCGCTGTGATTAATAGGACAGCAATACAGCCCTCCTGGCGCAATGCAAGGATACCCCATTGCCAGATCACTGTCTCACCCGACACAAACGGCAGCAGCAGGATAATCCCCAGCAAAAAGAAACCCGGATAACGGAAGCGGTTGAGTAAAAAAGAAATGGGCAGTCCCGAAGTCGCGTAGAGCCCCCCAGTCACCAGCAGCATGGCAGGCACTAACCGTAGATCCTGCACAGCTGCAAAGGCAAAAACCAATGCCCCAAAGCTAATTAACTTTGGGTTGGGTAGCCAGCGATGGATGGGAGAATCCCCATTGGCATGGGCATCCAGGTTCAACCGCCCCACCATACTTACCACTCACCCTGTAGCAGTTCTGGTTTTACCCGTTCCAGAAACAACACCAGCATTGCAGTGAAGGTTCCCTCAATTAGAGCCAATGGAATGTGCGCTAATAGCAAGGTGAAAACCGCTGCTTGCTCGATTGCGGCATCCAGATCAGAAGGAATCGTTGTGATCACTACGGTGAAAAAGATTAATGCAGAAAGGCCCAGGCCAAAAGCCCCCGCCAGAAAAGCAAACAGCCCAGAGGCAAGCCTCGGCTTAAGTCGTCTACCCAAGGTATGACGAAGTTGAAACAGGTAATATGCCACCAAAGCTGGAATGCCCATAATCAGCGCATTGATCCCCAGGGTGCTGATGCCGCCATGCCCGAAGGTCGCCGCTTGAAAAAATAAGCCAATTAAAATTGCCGGAAATGCATAGTAACCCAGCACGCAGCCCAGCATTCCGTTTAGTACCAGATGCACACTGGCAGGAGGAATGGGGATATGAATCAGGGAAGCCACAAAAAAAGCTGTAGTCAGAAGGGCTGCTTTGGGAACTCCCAGCATTGGATCTTTCCTGCGGTTGATCTGCTGCAAAGAGTACCAGGTTACGAGGCTAGTAACCGCGTATCCACCTATACAAATCTGAACTGGTACGATGCCGTCGGGTATGTGCATCTACTTCCTCCGCCAGAAGAAGAGTGCCGTGCCAATCAATCCCCAGACGACAGACGCCGTCATCACTCCTTTCTGTAATGGAGTGTAGCCGCTGCTCCTGTTTGTCGAAGCGACAACATTAGTCGCCCCCACGGGAATCGTGACAATGTCTCCATGCCCTGCCGATCGCACTTTGACTTCCCAATTTCCAGGCAGCGAAGCGTCGGGAGCAAAAGTGAACCGTCCTTTGTCATCGGTCTGTCCTTTGAGCCAGGGGTCTTCTTTGTTTGGTGCATAAACCGTAACTGAGGCCTGTTTCATCGGCGCCCCAGTGTCATAATTTGCCTGGATCTCAAGTGCCTGAGTGGTTTTGTACTGGATCACTGCTCCGTGAGCGATCGCACGCCCTGTCTGAAATGCCACCAAACATACCACTGGAATCCACCACCTCACCGTTCTGCCCTCCTGCTCTTGATTATTGCCATTGCTCCTGTAAACTGCCTCAGGCTTGAGTCAGAGTTTCTTTACAATGCCCTTCCCCCACATGTCCTAAAGAAGGAAAAATCGACTCCAACTTTTTGAAATCCTCAAGGGAAAGCTGTTGTTTCAGGCCTGCCATATCCACGTCTAATTTGCCATTGCGGGCGATCGCCGCCAGTGGTTCAAACCCCAATGCCTGTTTGTTCAAGTCATCGTCCATTGGCACATCTGCATCTCCAAACAGGTGATCAAAATGGAAGGTCGCCTCTAGATCCGCTTTATCTCCTGGCTTCAATAAGCCTTTGCGATCATCCCCCACAAAATCACCACAGCTAAAGGCCATTTCCTGATCAATTCTGAGAGTGAAATCAACGGTCTTTCCGTCTTTTGTGGCTTTACCTTTCAGCAGCAGGGGGTAACCTTTGGCCGGACCATCTGCTGGCTTCACCATCCTCCAGGACAGCGCATTATAACGTCCGGCAGGCGCATTCACCTCACCGACTAGCACGGGCTCCGCCCTTTCATCCCCCGCCGCCAGATCAACCGTCTGCGTTTGGTCTAATTTCACTTGCTGCTTTGCTTTTAAGTCCTGATCTTTTTGTGGATCATAAGGCGGCTCGGTTTGATACGCCGTTATATTACTCAACGTAGTGTAAACATTTTCAAAACTAATTTTCCAGCCATCCTTCGAAGTAAATCCCTGACGTACAAAGTCCTCACCATTTGCTCGAATTTCTAAAGTTCCAGTATCTGCCGCTTCCGTGGTTGCTGCGGGTGACCCCGTTCCAGGAGATTGAATACTCGCTGGTTGATTTCCTGAACAACCTTGAACGGTACCCGAAGCAATCAGCCCAATGCCAGCCAGAGTAGCTAGAAACTTTTTCATGTGGTCACGGTCCTTACAGAGTTTCCATCGTCAGTAATATCGTCCCCTTCCTAGGAATACAATCCTCCTTAGGGGGATGCAGGATGGGTGGGAGGGGGGATGAGTCGATGAGCATATAGAGTAGTGGAGTAAAGAAACCTCACCCTATCACCTTGTTCCTCTTATTACTCCCTCACCCCTCCACCTTCCCAGTTTTCCAGACAGCCTCTAGACTTTCTAAAGCATCTCACGCTATAGTTGTAGACTGTGAGTTTTTGCCAGACCTATGCAAGCCCAGGAAATTATCCGCTCCATTGAAGCGGAACAAATGAAAACAAATCTGCCTGAAATTCACGTTGGCGATACTGTCAAAGTTGGCGTGATCATTCAAGAAGGTGGTAAAGAGCGAACCCAGCCTTACGAAGGTGTTGTCATTTCCAAGAAGGGATCTGGCATCAATCAAAACATTACTGTTCGACGTACATTCCAGGGTGTTGGAGTTGAGCGGGTTTTTCTCATCCACTCCCCCCGGATTGAGAACATCAAAGTTCTGCGTCGTGGTAAGGTTCGGCGTGCTAAGCTTTACTACCTGCGCGATCGCATTGGTAAGGCAACCCGTCTCAAACAGCGGTTTGATCGAGCCCTATAGAAGAATTGTTAGCAGTTAGTTGTTGTCTATCAGCAAAGATTCAACTAACAATTAACAACTATGGCGATCCTTCTTGAAATTTGAACGGGGTGCAGGGGTTCTCCCCTGCCTGGGGGCTTCTGCCCCACTTCCCTCGTTCACAAAAAATTATTTGTGAACGCTATAACAACCAATTGCTATCTAATTGGTAGTAATTGCTATCTAATTGGTAGACTGGAAGGTACAGCCCAAAGGGCTTAGCTTGTGCGCTCTTAGTTCAGTTGGTAGAACGCAGGTCTCCAAAACCTGATGTCGGGGGTTCGAGTCCTCCAGGGCGCGCTGAGCATTTTTGGCAGTGAAGTAGGTTGGATTCAATCTTACTTAACGTGGTATCCAAAGGGGAGGATGATAACCGTGGCAAAGGATGAAGCAAAGGGACAAGAGGAAAAATCCGGATTTAATCCCTCCACTTTCCTTCAAGAAACAAAAGATGAGCTTAATAAAGTAGTTTGGCCTAGTCGTCAACAGCTCATCAGCGAATCGGTTGCCGTGATCCTGATGGTTACCCTCTCTGCAAGCTTGATCTATCTTGTTGACAACTTCTTCGCGTGGGCAGCGCAGCAGGTGTTTGGATGACCTACATTTCAGACGAATCCCAAAACTTAGTTCACACCGACTCTGAGGATGAAGAAGAATATTCTCGCGCCCAGGGCCGTTGGTATGCTGTGCAGGTGGCTTCCGGCTGTGAAAAGCGAGTTAAAGCCAATCTAGAACAGCGCATTGAGACTCTGGATGTGGCCAATCGTATCTTTCAGGTCGAAATTCCCCAAACCCCAGCGGTTAAGCTGCGTAAAGATGGTTCTCGTCAAAACACCGAAGAGAAGGTTTTTCCCGGCTATGTCCTGGTCAATATGATCATGGATGATGAAACCTGGCAGGTAGTTAAAAACACTCCCAATGTCATCAACTTCGTCGGGGCGGAGCAAAAACGCCGTTACGGACGTGGGCGAGGGCATGTTAAGCCCATGCCCTTGGGACATTCCGAAGTTGAGCGGATCTTCAAACAAACTCAAGAGCAAGAGCCAGTCATCAAGATCGACATGGCTCCCGGAGACAAGATTCTGGTACTTTCCGGTCCCTTCAAAGACTTTGAAGGGGAAGTAATTGAGGTCAGCCCAGAACGCAGTAAGCTAAAAGCTCTGCTATCTATTTTTGGACGCGATACCCCCGTGGAATTAGAGTTTAATCAGGTTCAGAAAGAGAGCTAATACCGTCAATGGCAAAGAAAGTAGTTGCAGTGATTAAGCTGGCAATTTCCGCTGGCAAGGCAAACCCTGCCCCTCCCATTGGTCCTGCGCTGGGTCAGCACGGGGTCAATATCATGATGTTCTGTAAGGAATACAACGCCAGAACTGCTGACCAGGCAGGAATGGTGGTTCCGGTTGAAATTTCGGTCTACGAAGATCGTAGTTTCACCTTCGTTCTCAAAACCCCTCCGGCTTCTAAACTCATTGCCAAAGCAGCCGGAGTTGAGCGGGGATCTGGCGAACCCAATCGTAAAAAAGTCGGTTCAATTACCCGTACCCAACTGCGAGAAATTGCCCAGACTAAAATGCCTGACCTCAATGCTAACGACATTGAAGCCGCGATGAAAATCGTCGAAGGCACGGCCCGCAATATGGGAATTACAGTTAAGGATTAGATGGGGAGTTTTGAGTTCTGATTAAGGAGACAGGGAATAGGGTGAGGGTTAGGTGGATGAGTAGATGAGTTTCAAGTTTTGGGTTTCTACCTTCCCCTTCTTCTTTCTTTTTTCTTCTCCTTCCCCTCACTTTCTCTAACAACTAACAACTATCAGGGGCAGAGGCCGAACCTCGTTATGACCCCAGGAGACTAACGATGAAAAAAACATCCAGAAGACTGCAAGAGCTTCAGAAAAAAGTTGAGAGTCGTCCCTATCAACCGCTCGAAGCATTGAACTTACTGAAAGAGACGGCAACGGCCAAATTTCCAGAATCGGCTGAAGCTCACATCCGCCTTGGAATTGATCCCAAGTACAGCGACCAGCAGTTAAGAACCACTGTCGTTCTGCCCAAAGGAACGGGACAAACCATTCGCGTTGCAGTGATTGCCCGTGGGGAGAAGGTGACGGAAGCTACCAATGCGGGAGCTGATATCGCCGGTTCTGAAGATTTGATTAATGAGATTCAGCAGGGCATGATGGACTTCGATTTGCTGATTGCAACCCCCGACATGATGCCCCAGGTAGCAAAGCTTGGTAAACTTCTGGGTCCCCGCGGTTTGATGCCCTCTCCCAAGGGAGGCACTGTGACGTTTGACTTGCCTCAGGCGATCGCCGAATTCAAAGCCGGTAAGCTTGAGTTTCGGGCAGATAGAACCGGAATTGTTCATGTGATGTTTGGCAAATCCTCTTTCCCAGCGGAGGATTTACTGATTAACCTGAAGGCACTGCAAGAGACCATTGATCGCAACCGTCCTTCAGGTGCCAAGGGCCGCTACTGGCGCAGTGTTTTTGTTGCTGCCACCATGGGTCCCTCGATTGAAGTAGATATCAATGCTTTACGGGATATGAAGGTGGGAGAAGCCGCGTAGATCGGGGTTCGCTGTCAGCCATTAGTTGCTAGACTATTAACTGGCTGCAAAACTGCCTACTCAATTCAAAGTTTTTCGTTAGGGATTCCAACAGCTAGCAATCAAAACCTACAACTGAACAGTGAAGCCAGAGACAGCAGGTGCTCAGTGCTTAATAACCTGCCGAGGTTTCCTCCAAATTCAAATAGCCCCATTTGCGGTATGACAGCAATGGTGCTCTAGAAGTTTGAGTGTGAACCCCGGCCTGATTGTCGGGGTTTTTTGATGAGAGTTGGCAGCGCATTTCAAGTTTGAACACAAACGACCCGATCAGGAGGTGAGAAACGAATGGGTAGAACGCTGGAAGACAAAAAAGCGATTGTAGAAGAGCTCAAACAAGACTTGAGCAATTCCCAATTAGCTGTCGTAATCGACTACAAGGGACTGACCGTTGCCGAGATCACGGATCTGCGTAAGCGGCTGTTGCCAACTGGCACAAAGTGTACTGTGACAAAAAACACACTGATGCGAATCGCCGTTGAGGGTGATACCAACTGGCAACCGATAACCGAGTTCCTGAAAGGTTCTTCTGCCTTTCTATTGGTTAAGGATGACGTGGGTGGCGCGCTGAAGGCGTACCAGGACTTCCAGAAAGCCTCCAAGAAGACTGAGCTTCGCGGTGGCGTGATGGAAGGGCGGGCGCTGTCAAATGCCGATGTGAAGGCGATCGCCGACCTCCCATCCAAGGAGCAACTAATAGCTCAAATTGCTGGCGCTATCAACGGTGTAGCAACCAAGCTGGCCGTTGGTATCAACCAGGTTCCCGCCTCTTTGGCACGTGGCATCCAGGCGATCGCCGACAAAGAGAAAGACGCCGCCTAGCCCAGTGATTAGAGAGTTGTTGTTAGTTTTTAGAAAATTTCTTACCTAACAACTAACAACTAACAACCAACAACCGACAACTAACTAAAACCAGGAGTTAATCAATGTCCGCAGCAACTGACGAAATTTTGGAAAAGCTAAAATCCCTGACTCTGCTGGAAGCCGCAGACCTTGTGAAGCAGATTGAAGAAACCTTTGGGGTGAGCGCAGCGGCTCCAGTGGGTGGCATGATGATGGCAGCCCCCGTTGGAGGAGCCGCTGCCCCAGCGGAGGAAGTCGAAGAGAAGACCGAATTTGACGTCATTCTGGAAGAAGTTCCGGCTGATAAGAAGATCGCCATTCTGAAGGTTGTCCGGACTCTCACGGGTTTGGGTCTGAAGGAAGCGAAGGATTTGGTGGAAGCAGCCCCCAAACCTGTCAAAGAAGGCATCGCAAAGGCTGATGCCGAAGATGCGAAGAAACAACTGGAAGAAGCCGGAGCTAAGGTTTCGGTTAAGTAAACGGGATGCTTCTATAGAGACATTCTGTGGAATGTCTCTACAAACGGTCAATTCTGATCCCCAAAAAGCCTTCTGGAAATGACAGATTATCACAACCAGAAGGCTTTTTGAATTTGCACTCTTTGAATTCAGTAAATGCGGGTGATCAACTAAAACTAGGCAGCCCGACGGGTGAATAGACTCCACAACCAGATTGCAATGATTGCACCAATGATGGCCACGATGATGCCACCGATATTAAAAGGAGCTGCCGTCGAAAATACAAGGGTGCCCGTTGTCAGAAGCGAGAACAGTGCACCGCCAATGAATGAACCCACGATACCCAAAAGCATTGTAGCCAGGATACCACCCCCCTGGGTGCCAGGATAAATGGCTTTTGCGATCGCCCCAGCCAGAAGACCCAAAATGATCCAAGCAATGAGGTTACCCATATTGTGATTCTCCCAAGTGTTTCAAGTAAAGTTGACTGAATGATCAGGCTGATCTAGTCAGCAGATTTTCTCACGCGATGTAGTATACGATTTAACAACAGAATGTGCAAGGAACCCCAAAACAATGATTAGTTTTAGTCTTATCTTACTTCCAATAACTCCTAAAAGGTTGGCTTAAATGTAGAAATGTTAAATACAAAATAATACTTAAGGAAACGCCAACCAGAAAGCTTTCCGTACCCTGTTTTGAAAAATCCTGACAACCATTTTAGTTACTCCACTAATTTGGAGACAGGTGATCTGGGTAAAGCAGTTAACGACTGGAACTTGGTGGGGGATCTCAAATAGATTGAGAGCGTTTTTATTGCAAAAATAGAATCATTTCTACCACCTCTTAACCTGAGCGATCGTAGACCTGAATCAATTGTGAAGAAGAAGAGTTGTGAAAAGCTTCCCCCGCGGAGAAAGTCTTTCACGATCCAGACAGGATGAGTGCATCTTACTTTTACAGGGTTGCTCATCATCATGCACCTAACCCGCCATATACCAATCGGTATTACGTTTAATCAAAAAATGTCTACCGACTTAACAAAACCAACCTGGTAAGATCCAGACCATCACGGTAGAGTCAATAAGAAAGCATCTCCATTTTTGGGGAGAGGCTGCTGTGCTCTGTGGATGCGATGCTGGGTGAACTTCTTGGTGCACGCTACAAAGTAATTGAGGTTTTAGGGGCAGGGGGCTTTGGGCACACCTACATTGCTGAAGATACTCAGCGCCCTGGCAATCCCCGCTGTGTGCTCAAGCACCTGACCTTTGCCAGCCCTAATACAGCCGTTTTAGAACAGGTGCGACGGCTGTTTCGAGCAGAAGCAGAAACCCTGGAAAAATTGGGCAAGCATGACCAGATTCCGCAGCTTCTGGCCTATTTTGAGGAGAATCGAGAGTTTTATCTAGTTCAGGAATTTATTGAAGGACCTTCCCTGAGTGAGGAGTTTGCCCGTGGAACCCGATTTACCGAAAGCCAGGTCATTGCCCTGCTGGAGGATGT
This sequence comes from Leptothermofonsia sp. ETS-13, assembly GCF_049200465.1. Classification (NCBI taxonomy): domain Bacteria; kingdom Bacillati; phylum Cyanobacteriota; class Cyanophyceae; order Leptolyngbyales; family Leptolyngbyaceae; genus Leptothermofonsia; species Leptothermofonsia sp. ETS-13. The sequence goes on along the minus strand of NZ_CP120836.1, from coordinate 4,927,761 downwards.
GCTAACCACCCTTGTCTTTGTTCACAGTCAGGGGGTGATTCACCGCGACATTAAGCCGGAGAACCTGATTCGTCGCACCAGTGACGGAAAATTTGTGCTGATTGATTTTGGGGCGGTGAAAACCATCAGTCATACGATCGCGGAATCAACCGGCGAAACCAGTATGAGCGTTCCCATCTATACTTCAGGGTATGGGGCGAGTGAGCAGTGTCTGGGCAAAGCCCGCTTCAGTAGTGACCTTTATTCCCTGGGAATGGTTGCACTCCAGGCACTGACAGGGTTACGTCCGTCTCAGTTGCCGCAAGACTTTAATACCTCTGAGATTATCTGGCGAGACCAGGTTCAGGTGAACAGTGACCTGGCAGCGTTTTTGGACAAGATGGTTTGCTATCACTTTATGCACCGCTACCAGTCGGCATCGGAAGCGCTGCAAGCTCTGCGGCAAATTATCTCTGGTTCGCCAACAGTGATGACGCGTCCGGCCACGCCTTCCAGTCGGGTTGGGGCGACTGTAATTCCAGGGGTTGAAACTCAGGCTCAATATTCCACCCCCCTTGAACAGAAATCGGAGTATAGCTCTCCAGACCTGCCTAGCCAATCGCACTCGAAAGTCCGAAAAGTCTTGCTCTTGGGAGGGAGTGCGATCGCTGCTACCCTGGCACTTTCCTTCTTTGCGCGTAATCTTTCCCAATTTCCCTCCCTATCTCCGGTGCCTGGTGCTGTTACTGGCGATTCTGTGGAAACGGCAAGCGACCTCCAGATGAAGGAGCGCATGAGCACAGGTGAAAGAATTTTGAATCAGTGGCAAACGAACTCTAAAAAGCAGGAAGGGGTTGAGCAGTTTGCTAGCGGAAACTATGCCAAGGCAATTGAGGCATTTCAGGCATCTCTTAAGAGCGATCGCACCGATCCAGAAACATTGATCTATCTGAATAACGCCCGAATTAGTTCCAACCCATCCTATGAAATTGCAGCCGCGATTCAAATGGGAGATGATGCGCTGCGATCGGCCCTGGAAGTGTTACGCGGAGTTGCCCAGGCCCAGGATGAGGTGAATCGGGCAGGAGGCATCAACGGCACTCCTTTGAAGGTTCGCCTGGCTGATGACGGCAATCAACCGAAAATCGCACGCCAACTGGCAAAGGCATTCGTCAATGATCCCGCTATTTTGGGAGTTGTAGGACACACCATTAGCGACACAACGATCGCCGCCGCCAAAATTTACCAGGACAACCAACTGGTGATGATTGCGCCTATCAGTTCTGCCGTTCAGTTATCCAATGTTGGCGATCATATTTTTCGGACTATTCCCAGCGATCAGTTAACCGCCAGAACCCTGGTCAACCACCTGTTGAATCGAATGAAACGGCGCAGAGTGGTCATTTTCTTTAACTCTTCCAGCGATTACAGTAATTCCCTCAAGAATGAATTCAGGAATGCTCTGTTCTACAGTGCGGGCATTGAACCTGTAGCGGAATTTGACCTTGCCCGCCCAGACTTTGATGCCTATGAAAGCGTCAATGCGGCGATCGCGAAAGGGGCAGAAGCAATCATGCTGGCATCAGACCACACTCGTTCAGACCGGGCAATTCAGGTCGTCTCGGTCAATGCAAAACGACTCAAACTCCTTTCTGGCGAAAGCCTGTTTGCACCCAAACTCCTCAAAATTGCAGGAAGGGATGCGGTGGGAATGGTGATCGCCGTGCCAGCAGATCTGACCCAGCCCTCGTTTAAGCAGAAATTCACCACCCTCTGGGGCAATCAGATTCCTTTAAGCTGGCGCACGGCACTCGGCTATGATGCTACTGTCACGCTGATTCAAGCTCTTCAGAATGTGCCAACCCGCTCTGGAATTCAACGAGCCATCACACAGAATTTCTCCACTACCGGAGCCACTGGACCGATTCAATTTTTGCCAACGGGCGATCGCAAGGGCAGCATTTACTTGATGACTGTAGCTCCCGCAGCTTCAAACAATGGCAATACTTACAGCTTTAAGGCGCTTCCTTAAGTTCTGGTGCCGAGATATTAAGTAGGTAGCCATCATTAATGTAGCCATCCTTAATTGTAAAGGGGGGTGGAGGCGCAGCCCTCAAGCAGGGGGTTTCACCCCCTTCTCCCCCCGGAATTATCCTTAATTTAATTGCGCCTAGCTAAATATAGCGGTAGTCATTATGGTTAGGACGGGGTGCAGGGGTGGAACCCCTGGCTGGGAGCACTGCTCCCACCCTCCTTAAAACCAATGCCCTCAGCAACCTGGCGACAGCTATAACTGTATTTCATGCCTTCAGCATTACTCGCACTTCTTGTTCGCAAAATCGCACTTGTAAATTGCAGGTGCCTGCCAATTGAGTGGAATTTCTAACAGATCCCGTGTTCCAGTAATTCCCTGGCTAATGAAGAACAAGAGAGCAATACTGTTGAGAACAATGTGAACATTACGCCAGCGGTTTTGCCGATCCTGATAAATTTCCTGAACAATCGCCAGGGAAAAAATCATCAGCATGGTAACTGCTATGCCAAAGTAAAAATGAGAGAGATACCATTCGTCATCTCGGCGAAAGACTTCCGGTTGAAACCCAAGGATTACCACGCCCATCCCGGTAAGAGTTGCAAAGATGGCCCTCCAGATCTTAGGTCTGGCATTGTAAAGAATTGCCAGGGATGCGATCGTGGCAGCAAAGATAGCAATGACGAAGAAAAACCGAAATGGCTCCTTCGTCCAGGCTTCATTCTTCAGCATTTTGGAAAAAATAGGATAAGCCAGCCCCAGGAGAGCAATCCCAACCACAGAACCGCTTAGCCACCGCCCTAGCTGTACATGCTCCTGTCCAACCATAGGAGGAATTTTACTTTTACCTTCGTCAACAACTTGCAAGCGGCGCTGACGAGTCTGCCATGCGAGACGCGCTACTATCCCAATGAGCGGAAAGACAATCACCACTGCCAGTGCTGGATGCAGTATGGCAAGAGTATCCTGAAGATCGAGCATGGAAGTACCTCTTCGGTTAAGAGAAAGGCTGAATGAAGTGTGGAATGGTAGTAGATTACCAGGTTGGGATGAAAGTCTGCTGAGTTTCAGGAAAACAATTGATAAGAAAAGAAGCCAGGAGCCAGGAGTCAGAAGGGGAAAGGAGGGGAAGGGGGAGGGGGAGGGTGGATGAGGGGATGGGTGGATGGGTGGATGAGGGGGAAAGTGATGGAGTGTCGGAATGATGGGGTTTGTCAATTTTTTTGGCAATCCTGGAAAGGGGGGCTAGGGAATCAGGGTTTCGAGGAGTCAGAGCCCCGTTTCTAGAACACCCTTATGGAGTAGGGAAATCCCCCATCCCCCCATCCCCCCTCCACCCCTCATTCCTCACACCTTCAATACCCAATTACTGCGAGTATCTGCGCTGACGAAGGAAGCTGGAATTACCTGCAAGTTGACACCCAGAGCCTTGAAGGCTGCACGAATGGCTGTTGCATGAGCGGCTTCGTTCGCGCCGATGCTGGCATCTGCGGTGATGAGGGCAGGGGTCTTAAGTTTGGCGGCTTCCTGGGTGTAGGCGATCGCAGCATCAGTTTCAAGCGCCAGTGCCAGTTTGGCAATGTTTACGTCTGAATCCAGTCCGCCTTCTCCTGATTTGAGGTACGATGAAACGTCATAACTCTTCTCTGCCCGAACTGGAACTCCACCAAGGCTGCTTATAGCTGCTGCCAGGGCATCTCGATACTGTTTGTGATCGGCTTGATTGGCAAGCGCAACAGCCAACACAGCCTGTCCTACGGAGGTACTGGAAAGTTTGCCTGCGGCAAAACTGTAAGCCCAAATAGCCTGGTGTTCGTAATAAAGGGCGGTATTAAGGATTTTGACATCGTTTTGTTTGTCCGCAGGAGTTGCTGCTGCTACCCAGTTAGCAAGGGCAGGAATGCCAAGCGCACTCGTAATCCCTGCAACGGTTCCAGTAACCAATATTTGGCGGCGAGAGTACCGCTGCGATCAGCGCGCAGATGTTCTTGCCAGGAAAGAACGTTCCATATCCATAGGTCTATCCTTAATGTAAAAGTTGAACATTTTCAGTGGAAGGAGGTATGCTGCGCGCTTACATACCCCAAATCACCGAATTTTCAGCAAATTATGAAGGACCTATTGCCAGTGACTAATGGAATAGAGCACTGGTCAAAAGGTCAATTCTGGAAATGTATACGGATAGTCTTTGAGATTGGATTCCGTTGCCAGCAGTAAAGGCTGTTAATTGTCCCCCCACCCTCCCATGCCTTTTCCCTTCTGGCTCCTGGCTCCTGACCTCTTTCTTTTTCTCAGCCCCAATTCTCGTTCCTAATGCATTTTCAGAAGACCTTTTTTGCTAGGGGTTCTAGCAGGGGACAATCAAAATAGTCACAGACTCTGGTCTTAACTTCTTGTCCGCTCAGTATCCGTTGTGGTTCTACAATGGCCCGCTTGGCATGAATCCACTTCGGCTCAATCGCATTCAAGCAGAGACTTTTTACAGGTAACTGAGAGAGAATCAATCGCCCCCCTATTTCCCGTTCGCTTGACTTGAGCCTGGTGTTGCCTGACCCATGGCCGCACAGGCTTGGAGAGGTGCCAGCTCACGTTATCCCCAATCAAGGGCCGCACTCGCTGACCCATTTGACTCACTTGCTGAGCGATCCAGGCTAAAAACTCACCAGTGATCTTGCTCCGCGGGCGTTGCTCCACACAGCGCACCAGCATCTGGGAGTGCGCTCTTAAGTACACCCCATAACAAGCGATGGCTTTAGCCTCAGGGTCACGTTTGTCTTGTGTCTCTTCCATCAACGCTAACGACTTCCCATTCTCACGCCAGGGGTGCATCATTGGGTCGCGCAACCGACTCCACTAGACCTCGTCGAGAACGCCCACAATCCAAGCTGGGTTCTGCTCTCTCAGCTTGAGTCATCGGTTGTGCTGTCGCTTTTTTTAGCTCATACTGCTCATCGGGAGAGCCAATCCACCGCTTGGCTCGACTCCAGGTGATGTCCTGCTGGGGAACCACTTCTGCCAACAGGTCTAACGTCCAGGTGGAGCGAACTTTGCCATCCTGCCAAAGATTATAGCGGTAGTCATTATGGTTAGGACGGGGTGCAGGGGTGGAACCCCTGGCTGGGGGCGAAGCCCCCACTCCCTCTCTAATTCCAATGTCCTAACGCACCTGCGTAGAGCTATAGCATGGAGCACCTGCCGCAATTGGGCGCGCTTGTCCTCATCCAAGATGGGTTTGACCGTTTTAGGACAACTCGATCAGGCGTGCAAACAAGCTAACCCCTGCTGCTCGAAGGCACGAATCACCTTGCAAACAGTTTTGGACACTACCACCGACCGTGGTGGCAATGTCTCTGGGCTGGATACGTCTAGCCCTAGCCAGCAAGATTTGGCAGCGCCGCAGGGTAAAAGCATCTTTGCAGCGTAGTCCCTGTTCGAGGGCAGCTTGTTGGGTTTCACTCAAGGGACACATGTATAGAGGGGGAAGCATCAGGGTTATGAGCCAGTGGAAAGTGTCTCCTCTAAAGGATCTTTGACTCCTGCTAATTGCGTAATCAGTGCGCTGAAGTCGCACTAAGCAACCTGGCGATAGCTATAACTTCTAATCTTGCAAATCATCTGCTTAATTTGCGACGCCAATCGTGTAATAATAATTCACAGAGTTTTCAGAATTCGTAGGACTTTTTTAGGACTTGAAGCGATGAGCACTCAAACTGCCGATTCTACCGAACCTAAAGCTCTGGATCGTTATGAGTGTCTGACCTGCGGCTATGTATATGAACCGACAAAAGGGGATGATCGACGCCAGGTTCCACCTGGAACACCTTTTAATGAGGTTCCGGCAGATTGGCGTTGCCCAGTTTGTGGGGCAACGAAAAGTCGATTTCGTAGCATTGGGATCAAGGGAGCCCCCTCTGGCTTTGAGGAGAATCTGAAGTACGGTTTAGGGGTGAACGCTTTGACGCCTGGTCAGAAAAATCTCTTGATTTTTGGAGCGTTGGGGCTGGCGGTTTTGTTTTTCCTTAGCCTATATGGGCTTCAGTAATTCAGGTGCGCTTCGTTCAGGTTATTTGCCTAAAGTCTTTAAGATTTCATTGGTGTGATTTAGTTTAAGTTGGGAAGCCGTTGTATGGACTTAGCCGCGAAGTTTTTGAAACGGATGGTTGCACTAGTGGCGATCGCCATTCTATGTGTAGGCTGCGGAGGCTATCTCCCTGCAATGACTGATAACCCCTGGCAGGTGATTACGCTTCCAACCGATGCGAATCCGCTGGATATTAGTTTTACTGGGAATCCGCAGCATGGCTGGCTGGTTGGCACCAACTCCACCTTGATGGAAACCCTTGATGGAGGGAATACCTGGAAACCTTATACCCTTGAATTGGATCAGGCTTATCGCCTCACCTCTGTTAGCTTCCTGGGTGATGAGGGGTGGGTTGTCGGTCAGCCCTCGATTCTGCTGCACACCGTGGATGGTGGGAAATCCTGGTCTCGTGTGCCCTTAAGTGAAAAGCTTCCGGGTGCTCCCAATACAATTGTGGCCCTTGGCCCCCTATCGGCTGAGATGACGACCAGTGTAGGGGCGATTTACCAGACTACGGATGGGGGCAGAAATTGGAAAGCAATGGTTGAGGAGGCGGTTGGCGTCATCCGCAATATTTCGCGATCACCTGATGGCAAGTATGTGGCTGTCTCATCGCGAGGTAATTTCTACTCCACCTGGAAACCGGGTCAACCTGCCTGGGAGCCCCATAACCGGAATAGTTCTCGCCGGGTTCAAAATATGGGCTTTACGGCAGACGGTCGGCTGTGGATGCTGGCGCGGGGTGGTCAAATTCAGTTTACGGATCAGGAAAATACTGGAGAGTGGCAAGATCCGATCAATCCGGAGTTTGCGACTAGCTGGGGATTACTTGACCTGGCCTATCGGACGCCAAATGAGGTCTGGGTTGCTGGTGGAAGTGGCAACTTGCTTCGCAGCTTAGACGGAGGGTTGACCTGGGAGAAGGATACGGCGGTTGAAGATGTTCCATCTAACTTCTACAAAATTCTGTTCTTTGGGTCAGATCAAGGGTTTGTGATGGGACAGAAGGGTGTTCTGCTGAAGTATGAGGCAGCATCTGCTTGAAATTAGGCAGGTAGCGGGAAATGGGAATCTTTAACTCCTATTTTTTACCCGATATCCTGTACCCTCTGTCCCGTATGATAGGAATTGATTTTTGCTTATCGTTCAGGAGGAATCTAATGGCTGGTACTACTGGAGAGCGTCCATTTGGGGACATTATTACAAGCGTTCGTTATTGGGTGATTCATAGCATCACGATTCCAGCATTGTTTATTGCTGGTTGGCTGTTTGTTAGCACGGGTTTGGCCTATGACGTGTTTGGCACTCCCCGTCCAAACGAGTACTATCCAACCGGGCAACAAACCGCTCCCATCATTTCAGATCGCTACGAGGCGAAACAGCAGATTGAAGATTTTCTTGCAAAGTAGTTTTAGAGATTCTTTGACTTATGAGCAGCTCTACTCCAAATCAACCTGTTTCCTATCCTATTTTTACGGTTCGGTGGCTGGCGGTTCATACGCTGGCGGTTCCAACCGTTTTCTTCCTGGGCGCGATCGCAGCTATGCAGTTTATTCAAAGGTAATGAGAAGCTATGATTAGAGGTACTCCCAATCCCAACAAGCAACCCGTTGAGCTAAACCGTACTTCCCTTTACCTGGGTTTGCTACTGATCTTCGTGCTTGGCATTCTTTTCTCTAGTTATTTCTTCAACTAGTAGAGTGAATTGAAAGTCTTGCAACATAGGTGTACAAAGCGACAGTGAAATCTAACGCTTTTAGAATCCTGGTGTTGCAAAAATCAATTCTCACTGCACTAGTTGATTTCTAATTAACTTGTTGTCTGGTTATGTAGTGTTTATTGTCTGCTGAGTTAGGAGGCAAATCACGTGTTAAGTTCTGGAAGAATTCCTTTGTGGATTGTGGCAACAATCGCAGGAACCGGTGTACTCGTCGTATTAGGGCTTTTCTTCTACGGCGCTTATGCGGGTTTGGGTTCTGCAATGTAAATCGAAAGCCTGATGGCTTCATCTCCACACCCAAGTTGTTACTAATAGAAAAACCGCCTCAGATACCTGAGCGGTTTTTCTGTTATGAACAGTACAGTGGTGAATTCAATTAAATTCCACTGGGATCTTCACGCTCAATGTAAATGAACAGGAGCCCAAAAACAACTGCGGGCAAAAGCCAGCAGACTACAGGAATAAGAATCCAGGGCAAGAAAGAAGCTGCGTATTCACCTGTCATAACAACGTTTCCTATCTAGATTTAGATGATTCCTGGAAAGACTCTACAGTGAACCGGGGACAAGTTTGTGGTTTCTAAAGATTCTTAATAATTAGAACCTGGAATCAAAGCCGTCAGGTGGGCAATAATAACCCGACGAAGAGCGCTGTTGGAGAAGCATTTAAAGTGCTGTTGGAGCAGCATTTAAAGTGTAGAGTCAAAGTCATCCAGGGAAACAACAGGCAGGTCGGGGGGGACGATGCTGCGGTCAAGGCTGACTTTATGACTTTCCCGTTGGGTGTGCATTTCAATTGCAATGGCCTCAAACAGCACCTCCAGGCTACCAAATGGTACGGTGAGTTGGGTCAGTGCTTCCAACTCTCCCCGGCTGTTGGGAAGGAAGTCGAGCAGCCAGCGGGGACCATCTAGGAGCGATCGCGTCTGACGGTCAATCAGCCACAGTTTGACGTAGATGCGAGGCTCCAGGTAGGGCAATTTAACGCGAATGTTCACAGGCTTGCCAGCAACCAGTTCTGTCATTGTCACCTCTAAAACTGGCGTTGGAACCGGCTCATCCGGTGGCAAAATAAGCGGATTGGGTTCCTCGACAGTGTAAGCTAAGACTGATGGTCTAAAGCCGTTACGCTGGCGCTGGCGGCCATTGGGTAGTGGTTCATCATCCACAACTACTTCCTCCATTGCCCGACGATCTACTTTTTCAGCCTTAGAGGAACCATTGCGGGCCGTCTGTGCAACTTTACCAGGATAAAGCTTTGACCGTAACCACTCCGACAACTCAGTATCATTGGCCAGGGAACTTAACCGGGTCAGAAATCGATCTTGTAGCTTCAGGGATTGAAACTCCATCTGGACTGGTGATGGCAGATCGATAACAGGTGTGTCAGGCTGAGCTTCGTTGGCTGGGACGGGGGCAGATTCTGCCCGATCTTGTTCAATCGGGCTTTCGGTTTCCGCCCCCTCCGTCAATTGCGAAATTGGACTCGGAACGCCATCACCTGGCTCCGTAGGAGTGGCCTGCTCAGTTTCTGAAACACCTCCTGGTTCAGTTGGAATGGCTTCTGCCATCAATTCAAGCCCAGGTTCTGCTGTTACAGTGGATTCAATGCCCCCCTGACCAGAATCTGCGTCAGCCTGTTCTAAATCGCTTGGCTGAAAGGGGCTAAAGGTCGTTGCCTGCGGGTTGACTGGAAAGATAAAGGTCGGCAGTTCAATCGGTTTTGTCCGGGGTTGGTCGGGATTGGGATGGTAGATTTGTGGCGGTAGGGGTTGACCGAGCAAATACTGAAAACGGCGGGGTGGAGTGGGGGGAGTTTCAACTGGCTCTGGCTTTAGGAAGGAGAGATTGAGGGAAGGCATTTCCTGCTCTTTCGCTAACCTTTGGGAAAGCTCCAGGGGTAAATCAATACGATCAATCTGGTCCTCTTCTGTTTGCGCAGCGAGGGTTTCGTCAAGGGCTTCGTTAATTTTCTCCAGTTCTCCAACCAGTTCCTGCGGGTCAACGGTGATGGTAAATGCCTGAGTGGTGAGTGTAGTCAACTCACTGCTGGTTTCTAACGTTGAGCCACACAACAAAACCTCCCCAAGAATGAGGCGCGTTTGTAAATCATTGGGGAGGGAGAAGGAAAAGGAAAAGGAAAAGGGAGGGGATTGCTGGGAAATGGGTTGGCGATCGCTGACCAACACCTGTAGACTTTGGGGATCTCGCAAACAAAGCTGAATTTCTCGAAGTGTTGCTCCGGTTAATTGAAGCGTCTCCTCTACCGGCTCCCACAGGTCTGCAATTTCAAGTTTAGGCGATCGCTCTTCCTGTCCTGAGGTTGGGTTTTTATTGGGTGCTTCGCCTGGCTCAACTGCAACCTGCCCAGAAATGGTTAATCCTTCACCCCGGTGAGAAATGATTGCCTCCTGGTTCAAGCTTAGAACGGGAGTCGACCCGGGGGGAAGAAGATACCCAAAGGAGGGGGTTGTCGTATCCACGGGCAGACTAGATTGGTAGGAGACGTCAACAGGGGTGGAAGGCTCTGCTGGAGACGAATCCGCCGGAGCCAAATCAGGTGCCATCGTAGTCAGGTCAAAATCGTGCATGACCTCATCCACCAGTCGATCGGACAGTTGCTTAGCCAGTTGAAACAGGCGATCCATTGAAGCGCCTAAAATTTCTGCTACTTCAGGTGGCAGATCGGATGAACCGTTGAGGGCGATCGCAGGTTCTGAAGCAGTAACAGGTTGGGAAGGAGGCTCATCCATTAACTTAGCATTGGAACTCTCCAGGCCAGTACTTTCCAGGCCAACAGCCGGCATAGCCGATGGTGTTGCGACCGATTCGTTTTGAGATTGGGTCACATCCGATGAATGGTTCTCTCCACTTGAAGTATCAGAGTTCGGGGCCTCAGAAGTCATCCAGGGAGAATCCCATTCCTCTGGCTCGACTTCCTTAGCCGATACTTGTAACTTGACCGTATATTGCCAGGCATCACCTACCAAGTCAGACATCAAATCCATCGAAGAACAGCATAGTTCCCATAGCCCTGGCTCAAGGCGGGTGTAGGGAATCACAACCAACAACCCATCTTGATTTGTGCGAGCAGAGCGCTTTTGAATCCGGCGTTTGGGTGGGTTTTCCTCCAGAACCAGATGGCTGATGCGAACTTCAACCTCTGTATTTTTTTGGCTGGAACGAGCCACTACCCGGTAGCGCCCTTCTAGAATCTCAATGTTGGATGAATCCAGGGGAAGCCAGGAGCGATCGCCGTCTTTTTGCAGTAAAAATTCCCAGTGTTTCATTACACACCTGCTAGGGGTTCCCCCATTAGATTCTTAGAAAGATAACGCTAAATCTGGTGGAAGGAAAGAAAATTTCCCGCTTAAAGGTTGAGATGATAACTAAATATAGGAGATAAAGCAAAAATATTTACATTCTGTTTAGATTAGGTCTAGATTCTTGCCATCACTCGAGTTAAACGAACCACCACTCTGACCAGTGTCTGAACTTCTCCTGCCCGTTCTACCTCACGGCGCAGTTCTTGCATGTGGGCCAGATCTTCTGATGTGCAAATCACCTCATTCTCCAGGATTTTGCTACGAGCTTCCGAAAACGTCATCATGGCTTTGTCCAGCTCTTCCTTAAGCTCCAGTTTCTCGTCCAGGTCTGCTTCCATATAGCGAACGTCCAGTTCGTTCATGACAGCAGAAGCGGTTTGTAGAAACTCGGTGTTGTTGTTAGGCATAGTGACTTCCTGGAATCAATTTTTCGAAGCTGAGGCGGGTTTACCTTGAGTACGGTTTTCGGTAGCAGTGTTAACCCTATCGAGCAGAGAGGTCGTCGCCTCACGCCAGAGGGGATCTTCCTTGATTTCAATCAAAATGCTATTTGTTTTGGTTTGAAGAGCTGTAAGGTCTTGTCCGCTGACTGCTGCTGTATTGAGAATGCGTGGGATGAGGACATTGATCTGATTCAAGTCCAGATCATCGTATTGATTGATTAGTTCTCCCAATTCTTTGCCGAGCACAGCCGCTTTCAGGCATTGAGCAACTGTGACTTCCAGCAATTTCTGTTCCTGCTCTTTCATTTGCTGCCACTCACCCATAATTTCGCCGACCTGGTTTTCCACATCCCGCAACCGATCTCTCAAGGATTGTGGAGCCCCATCCCCCTGTTCCTTAAGCTGCGCCTGCAAGTCCTGGTAAATCTTGCGCTGACGCCGAAGCTTAACAACGATCGCATTTCGCTGGCGATTCAGGACTGGCGAATTTTTGGTAATAGCATCAGCAAACAGCACCATTTGCACCGTCAATTTTGCACCGTCAATTTTCTGGCGTGTTCAGCAGACTCCCGTACCTCATCTTTAGCAACTAGGCTACCCCTATCCAACTTCTCAAAAATTGCTGCAAAGCTTTCGTACTGGCTACACAAATCCGTAATAAAGCTATCCCACTTTGGGTCGGCAGGCGGTTTATAGGGGTTGATCGCCAGGTCTACCAGATTCGAGTTAATTTCACTGCGAGAGTTGAGAATGCCATTCACAAAATCCCGCCGCACCTCAGCAGGCGAACGCGGCGGTGGAGCTAGCTCTGCCTTATGCATTGTGTCGATCGCCTGAATCGCGGCCAGCGACTCCGCCCTGAACTGCACCGCTGCTCCCTGAAGCGCCCTCGCCTTCTCAACATTACAGCCCAACAGCAGCGTACTTCCCACAATCAGAAAGCAAGCAATGATTGAAGAACGACCAGGCAACGAAGATGAAGAATACTGCATCGAAACGAGATTAGAATGGAGATCCTTCCCGGTCTTTCTATGGAGCACTCTTCCCCACCCTTTCCCATCCACAATCCTTCGGCCCCCCATAATTTTTATCCTTTTTTCTTCTTTATTCTTTCTTGCTTTCTTCTTTCTTCTTTTTCCCTCACTCTCCCATCACATGCACCACAAGTTCGCGTGTATGCCCGTGCTGGCGGTGTTCCCAGAGATAAATACCCTGCCAGGTACCCAAAACTAAACGTCCTCTGGAAACTGGGATTTGTTCGGAGGTACTGGTTAGCGCTGTACGGATATGGGCAGGCATATCATCGGGGCCTTCCGTGCTGTGAATATAGTTCTCCCATTCGGGGACTAATTTAGAGAAGAAGTTTTCTAAATCTTTCAACACATCTGGATCGGCGTTTTCCTGAATTAGTAAGCTGGCAGATGTATGGCGCAAAAATAGGGTGCAAACTCCGGTTTGAATTCCGGATTCAGCTACCACTGCCTGCACCTTAGGCGTGATTTTGGAAAGCGATTTACCCGCTGTTGAAATGCGGAGCATCTTTTGATAATGGGCCATATTAATAACAGAAAAAATGCTGTTTGCAGAGCTATTTTAGCGAGAGGAGCTCTGAGGAAAATCTATAGATTCCCTGGAGATCGAGTGCTGGGTTTACTGAATAGCAGGGTGAGTTGCAACTTTTAATTCATTCTGCTCTAGATTCATCCCTGGAATCAGCAATATCAATGCTGTGTAGAGGGGAGCGATCGTCACAGAGAGATAAGGTTGGAGCGAAAAGCATGGATGTGATTGAACTCCAAATGCTGTATGCAGCAGGAGAAAGAGATTTTCGCAACGTAGACCTCCGTTCAGCCTGCCTGAGCTATATCGACTTAAGCGGTGCAGTCCTGACCAGAGCCAATCTACGCCACGCTAATCTGCGTTGGGCAAACCTGCGCCAGGCCAACCTGAGCTGGTCAGATTTGAGGGGAGCGGACTTAAGCTGGGCAGATTTACAAGACGCAGATCTGAGCCATGCCAATCTGAAAGGGGCCAAAATGCCTGATGGAACAATTCACGAGTGAGCAACCGCCTGTTCCTAGGGGTCTGTCAAGACTGTTTTGATGGGTTGAAAACCCTCAAAACACCTAAGAATTGGGTTTTGTAGATTTGAGTTATCCCTCAAATCTACCCTGACGGACTACTAGTGCAACACGGCGGGAATACAGATACCATTCTGGCTCCCTCTGACTCCCCACTCCCCAATCCAATGGTTACTGGACTGATGCCATTGTCCACTAGTGTTGCGAACACTAAATTTTGCAACATAGGGGTTTGGGGGCGAAGCCCCAAGCAGGAGTGGAACCCCTGCACCCCCAACAAAACCTTCGTTTTGCTGTACTAGTTTCATTCGTGGCGCTGGAGACAAGGTTCATAGTCACTAAAGGGCTATCCTTTAGGGGCGGGTACAGCTTTGGCAGCAAGATGGCGTTGAGAGGAGAGTCGCAATGGTGATTCACAAGTCTTTAACGGGCGATCGCTCAGAACCACTCAAACTTGCACCTGATCGCTCACTCTCAGATGGTCTGGCATTCCAACCTGTGATTCTGGCCGGAGATCCAAACGGTAATCCCCCAGACTCTCCTGAGCGTCGAATTGATCCCAACACCACCACATCTCCCTTTGCAGGGGTGGGAAGCGTTCGGGTCATTCTATCAGAAGATCAGCGGTTCCTGGGTTCTGGAGCTGCCATCAGTCGCCGCCACATTCTCACGGCTGCCCATGTGCTGGATGTGGTGAATGAGGATGGTGTGGTTGACCCTGCGCCTGACAATGTCATTTTCAACTTGAACTTTGGCCAGAACCTATCGCACCAAATCAGAGCCAGCGAATTGCAAATCTTCCCTGGCTACACCGGCTTCAACAACACCGTTGAAAACGACATTGCCATTATCACTCTCAGCAGCGACCTGCCAGAAGGGGTACCGATTTATCCACTCAACCGCACACCGTTACTGGCTGGAACTACGATTACCATGGTCGGTTATGGCACGTCTGGCGACGGCATCACTGGACAGGTTCCGGGTACCGCCAGCCTGACGGTGAAGCGGGTTGGGCAAAACCAGACTGAAGACACCGCCCTGCTGGGGTTGAATGGTGCCTTTTTGTATGACTTTGATGGACCTGATGCCTCCACGAACCTGTTTGGGGTGGTAGGGTCGGGAACGACGCTGGGCAATACCATTGAAGCAACCGTGGGGCCGGGGGATTCTGGGGGACCGAGTTTTCTTCAAGTTGGAAATCAACTTTTGCTGGCGGGGGTAAATACGTTTGCCTTTGGTTTACCCGGAGGGTTGGGATTGCCGGGAGCGATTCAGGGCACCTTTGGAACAGGTGGCGGCGGGGTGGATGTTGCCGACCCGAACAAACTGGCCTGGATTGATGGCATTCTTGCCTCGGTCACTAAACCTGGAAGCCTTCAGGGGCGAAAATGGAGTGATCTGGATGGTGATCGCATTTCTGACCCAGGAGAACCCGGTTTGCCCGGTTGGACGATTTACCTAGATCTGAACCAGAATGGTATTCTCGACACTGGTGAACCCAGCACCCAGACCGATGCTAACGGCAACTACACGTTCACAAACCTGACGGCAGGAACCTACACCGTCGCAGAGGTGCCACAGTCAGGATGGCAACAGACCTTTCCTGCTAGCCAACCCCAGGAACTCTTTAAGGCAGACTTTAGCGATGCTGTGGGGGCTCCCAGCCTGGATGGGTTCACGATTGACAACACAGGTGTGCCTGTAGTGGGCTTATGGCATCTCTCCAGCAGGCGCGGCAACGATCCAGGCCATTCAGCGGATGATAGTCTCTACTTTGGCAGGGATGAAGGTCCCAATGGTGGCGGCAATTACAATGTGGGCCATACCGCCGGAAGGGTCGTTTCTCCGGCGATCGCTCTGACAGGTATTTCGGGGGCAGAGCTATCCTTCAGCTATTTCCTCAGAGTTGAGACTGATCCGAGTACAGACCAACCCCGCGTGCGGATTTCTCGAAATGGCGGCGAGTACCAGACCGTTGCAGCGAAGACCGACATTCTACAACCTGTTCTCAACCCAACCTGGCGCAGCGCCACGATTGACCTGACTCCCTTCATTGGCAGCACAATCCAGATTCAGTTTGACTTCAACACCCTGGATGCCTCACTCAATAACTTTGAAGGTTGGTACGTGGATGATGTCACGGTGCGCAGTACGGGAAGTTCTGCCTACCGGGTGCAGGTGAGGGGTGGAGAAACGCTGACTAACCTCAATTTTGGTAATTGGCAACTAGTGCAGGAGAACCGTCCTGAGAACGACTTTAACGGAGATGGCAATTCCGATCTTCTCTGGCGCAACCAGGTTTCAGGTGAAACCGTGATCTGGCATATGGACGGAGCAACGCTAATTAGCTTTACAAGTTTGCCGATCGCCCATCCTACCTGGAAACTAGCTGCCGTCACCGACTTTGATGGCGATCGTGACCCCGATATCCTCTGGCAAAATCAGGCTTCCGGTGAAACAGTGATCTGGCAAATGAACGGGGCAACACTAGATACCTTTGCAAATCTGCCCATCGCCCACCCCACCTGGACTGTTTTAGAAGCTGCCGACTTTGATGGGGACAACGATTCAGACATCCTCTGGCGTAATTCAGAAACTGGCGAAAATGTCCTCTGGCAAATGAATGGAACGTTAATCAATACGGTGGCTGCACTGCCAGTGGCCCACTCCAGTTGGCGCTTTGGAGACGCAGCTGATTTTGATGGCGATGGCGATCTAGATTTGCTCTGGCGCAATCCCGAAACGGGTGAAAACGTCCTCTGGCAGATGAATGGAACGTCGCTCAGTACCTTTAGCAGCTTGCCTGTTGCCGATGCGAACTGGGCGATCGCCACAATAGCCAATTTCGACGCCGATAGCAACCCAGAGATTCTCTGGTACAACTCCGCAACCCGACAGGTTGTGATCTGGCAAATGAATGGGCTGGCTTACAGTAGTCATATTTCGCTACCTACAACTGACCCTGGTTGGGAAATCGAGGATGCAGTCGATCTAAACGCAGACAGCAGAGCCGAAATTCTCCTGCGAAACGACATAACCGGTGCCAATGGTGTCTGGTTTGTGAACAGCCTTATCCAGCCCTCTCCCTTAGAACCTGCTCCGGTTAGCTTTGCAGAACTTCCTCTGGCTGATGCCCACTGGCGGCTGGTGCGATCGCCCCCTGTATAAGAGGCGGCAGATTCAGGTTCGATTCTTTAAGGCATCTGTCGTTAGGGGTAAAGGGCTAAGGGTTGCAGGCTGCGGGCTCCTTTCTTCAAGGCATCTATCGCTATAGCGGTAATGATTGTGGTGGTTAGGACGGGATGCGGGACTGGCTAGGGGCGCCGCAGCCCCAACCCCCCCATAAACCCATGTCTCACGCAACCTGGCGACAGCTATACTTTTATTCATATCTGAAGAAAAAACGGTTAGAATTTCCCCAGGAAATATATAGTGGTAGTCATTATGGTTAGGATGGGGTGCAGGGGTGGAACCCCTGGCTGGGGGCGAAGCCCCCACTCCCTCTCTAATTCCAATGTCCTAACGCACCCGCGTAGAACTATAAAAGGTTCCAAAGCAATCATCCTGAAAGGTTTGAGGGATTGTAATGACAGGTTTGTCTACCGTAAAGCTAACTATCAACTTTAACGATCCAGAAGCGGATGCCAGTGAGCGAGAGATGAAAGTTCAAAAGCTTCTGAAGCAGTTAAAAGACCTGGATGAAATTGAATCAGTAGGCCGGGTTCCTGATCCCAATCCACCAGCAGGTAACAAATCTGTCGGGGGTTTTTTAGTGGGGCTTTTGACGGCAGAGATAAAAACTGAGAATTTTACAAAGCTTATGGGTTTTCTAAGTGGCCCACTGGCGGGCAAACCCATTGAGCTTGAAGTGGAAGCCAATGGAAAAAAGATCAAACTCAAGGCTAACAGCTCAAAAGACTTTGAAGCGGCTGTTGAAGCGGCAAAAGATTTTGTCAAAGTTTAGGTAAACCACAATGGCAAAGATAGCTTTGCTGATCGGAGTCAGTGAATACAGTGACTCTGGCTTAAACTCACTTCCTGCAGCGACGAATGACGTGCAGGCTTTACAAGCCGTGTTGCAATGGCTTGGTGATTTTAATGAAGTCTTTCCGTTGTTGAACCCCAACAAGACCCAGATGGAGGAAGCGATCGAAAAGGCATTTAGCGATCGCCGCAGAGATGATTTACTCATGTTTTATTTCTCCGGTCATGGAGTTAAAGATGATAATGGTAGACTTTTCTTTGCCACTCGTAATACTCGCAAGCTAACCCTCCGCTCCACGGCTGTTCCTGCCAGTTTTGTCCATGAAGTGATGGGTGAATCCAGATCCAGACAGCAGATTGTCATTCTCGATTGCTGCTACAGTGGCGCTTTTGCTGAGGGCATGAGAACGAAAGATGACCAGTCAGTCAATATTCAAGGGCAATTACGTGGAGAAGGGCGAGCCGTTTTAACCTCGTCAACTGCTCACGAATATTCTTTGGAGCAACAGGGGCAGGGACTCTCTGTTTATACACACCATCTGGTCGATGGCATCTGGAACGGAACAGCAGATTTAGACCGGGATGGCTGGATTTCCATTCAAGAGCTTCACGAATATACCAAAAGCAAAGTCCGGGAAGTTTCATCCGCGATGAAACCAGAAATTTACATGGATCGGGAAGCCTACAAGATTTATCTCTGTAGAGCACCCCAAGTTGATCCTGAGTTGCTCTATTTCAAAGAGGTTGAAGACTCACTTCGTAGAGGCGAAATCTATTTCTTTTCCAGAAACTGGGTAGATACCGTCCGGTATTGGCTATCGATGCCAGCACGCCCAGATTATGTCGTTTCCAGTGTTGGTCAGGCAACATTATCCGCTGTACAAAGTAAGGTAGGACTCACAGCAGAAAGCGCAGCAGCGATTCAAGAACGAGTTTTACAACCCTACCGTGAACGCCATAAGCATAAACAACAGTATCGCGAAGCATTTGCAAAAGAATTTCGACGCAGAAAGTCCATTACACCTCTACAACGTCAGGGGTTAAAGCGATTGCAACATATTTCAGGGTTGGCAGATACTGAGGTTTCTGCGATCGAAGAAGAATTTACTCAGGAACCCAAATGGCTATCTAATTCAGGTGTTAAGAATCTTTTTTCTACTGGAAACATTCAAATAGTTCTTTGGGCTACGATTTTTGTTGTATCTGGACTAATTGTAATTTCAGTGATTCAAATCTTCCAATCATCCAAGGAATCCTCTCTTGAGATACCATCTCCTTCTCCAGAGATTTCTATCCCGCCTACTCCTGGTGTAACCTCAAGTCCTTCAAGGTTTTTTAACTCAGAGACAGAAATCTTATTTTCTCAAGGAGAAGAGAAGTTTAGCAAAAAAGATTTTAAAGGTGCGATCTTAAATTTTGAACAAGTAGTTCAACGAGATCCTCAAAATATAAAAGCATATTTGTGGTTGGGTGAGGCTTACTTTAGATTAGATAAATTTAAAGAGACAATTGCAATTTGTGAGCAATTAATTAATGAAGATGCGGATCTGGAAAACCTTAGCTCTGATAATTTAATTTATCTATACGATTTAAAGGGAAGATCTTATTATCAATGGGGAAAATCAAAAAACTCTTTGGATCTTTCATTGTTTAAACATGCACAAGGAAGCTTTCAAGAAGCAATTATATTAATGGAATCCAAATCTCTGGCAACATTTGAAAATCAACAGAAGCTTTATAAGCTTTACTTCCAGAAAGGAGAGATTGAACTTTCTCTGGATAATACTAAAGATGCAATAGAAGCTTTTAGCAAAGCAATCGAAATAAATTCAAGAGATTCAAAGTCTTTTGAGAGAAGAGGCGATGCATGGAAAACTTTAAACCAATTTACAAATGCTAAGAAAGACTATGTTAGGGCGAGTGAAATTCTGCAAGAAAAAGGGAATCAAAAAGAAAGTGAAAGAGTCAAAAGAAAAATTACTCAGCTTCAGAAGCCCAGGCGCTAAATTGAATTCCAGCAAGTAACCTGGGGTGGAACTGCCAATCCTGCGATCGTGGAGCGATGAGAAGGGCGATCGCTGGCGTTATGGTGTTTAATTGGTTGAAGTCTAGCTAAACCTTCGCTGCCCCATTATCCTAAGATATATAGCTAGCGACCCTTCTTGAAATTTGAACGAGGTGCAGGGGGGGAACCCCTGCGTAGGGGTGAAGTCCCCCCTTGCTCACAAATAGTTGGTGAGCGCTATAGAACACACTCTCAAAAACTTAGAAAACACGATGACCGCTCAACCAGAGGTTGTCAAACAAAGTGAATTAGTAAACCAACTGGTCATCAACCGCGACAACATGGAGGAGCTAGGGCGGGTCGAGGTGCTGTGGATGTATGCGCCGTCCCATCGCGTGTTAGGCTTTGTCTGCAAAGCGGGCTTGTTGAGCAAAAGGAAAAAAGCATTCAAATTGTCCCAGGTTTCCTCCTTAGGAACCAATGGAATTCTGACCCATTCCCAACCGGAAGAAACCGATGCCGAAAAAGTATCCAGGCTTGAGTCGGTTATCAACTGCGAAATCTGGAGCGATTCAGGGCAAAAAGTGGGCAAAATCATCGATTACATTTTTAATTTAAAAACTGGCGAAATTTCGAAATACCTCTTTATTTCGAGTCATTTGGACTTTGTTACAGGTGAAATTTATCAACTGTTTCCCAGTCAGGTTTTAAGTATTGGACGAAGGCGAGTTCTTGTGCCTGAGTACGCTCTCAAGAATCTTTCTATTTACCGGGAGGGAATTAAGCAAAAACTCACCAGAGCAACTGAGTTTCTTAAGGAAGAAAAGGAACAGGTTGCTCAGGAGTTAAAAACTTTGACTCAGCGGGCTCAAGAAACTACCCAGCAGGCAAAGGGACGGTTTCGGAACCTCACTGAGCAATTGAAAGACCGGGTTCAATCAATCTCCCAGGAGGCGAAAGAAAAAATTCATTCCCTCAGCGAACAACTGAAAGAAGAAGTCCAAACTCTCTCAGAACAGGCAAAAGAAAAAGGGAGTGAATGGTTTGAACAGATGCGAGAACAAACCCAAACCCTGGGCGAACAGGTTGAAGATGGAATTCAAACGTTAACCGTTCAAGCAAAAGAAATTCTCGATTCCGATGAGGAGGAAGAGTGGAATCAAACTTCCTCACTAATGGCCCAAGAGGACCCGGAGGACTTCTTTGACGCCCTCTTCAAAGAAGAGGAGGAAACAACCTCGCCTTCTAACCAGGTTTCGCCGCCTGTTCCCTCTCAATCCCTGAAGGATGAACCCGAAACCCCAGCGCCATCTAATGCCACTCCACTCCAACCAGACGAAACCTTATCCGATCAAAAGGAGACGGTAGACTTTATCTGGGATGATGTCTGGGACGATCGCCCCAACCCCACCTCAACCATCGAACAAAATATCATCATTCCTGGTAGAGCCAGAGACCAAAGAGCACAATGAACTCTGGACGCCATCCAAACCTTCATCCAAAACAGGAGAGGAATCCCTTAAAGCAGAAGAGGACGAACCCTGGGCTTAATGTACGGGATTAACGGAACAAGAGATGACACTGGTTGTTGCAACATTCTACAAATTTGTCAAATTGCCGGATTGTGCAGAGCAGCGATCGCCCCTGCTAGCTTACTGCACCCAGAAGGGAATTAAGGGCACGATTTTGCTCGCCCCCGAAGGCATCAATGGTACAATTGCTGGCTCTCGTACAGCGATTGACGATGTCCTTTTCTTTCTCCGCTCCGATCCGCGCCTTTCAGATCTGGAACATCGAGAGTCGTTGGCAATTTCCTTTCCCTTCGATCGAATGAAAGTGCGGCTTAAAAAGGAAATTGTCACACTGGGGATGCCTCAGATCAACCCCAATGATCAGGTTGGTACCTATGTTAACCCTGAAGATTGGAATGCCCTGATTTCTGACCCAGAAGTGGTGGTGATTGATACGCGCAACAAGTACGAAGTCGATATTGGCACCTTTAAGGGAGCTCAAAACCCAAAAATCCAATCATTTCGCCAATTTCCAGAGTATGTTCAAACCCATCTAGATCCTGCAAGGCACAAAAAAATTGCCATGTTTTGCACAGGTGGTATTCGTTGTGAGAAAGCTTCGGCCTTCATGCTGGCGCAGGGATTCCAGGAGGTCTATCACCTCAAAGGAGGCATCCTGAAATATCTGGAGGCCGTTCCACCCGATGAGAGCTTATGGCAGGGCGAATGTTTTGTGTTTGACCAGCGGGTAGCTATACAACACAGATTAGAAATGGGTACTCACGAAATGTGCCTAAGTTGTGGACATCCAGTTTCTAGCACAGACAAGGCTTCCCCACAATATGAGGAAGGAGTTTCTTGTCCCCATTGTTTCCATCAGCTAACTGAAGAGAAACGGTTACGGCAGCAAGCAAAACAACGGCAGTTGAAACGGGGTGAACGTTGACAGCTACATCAATAATAAATTTTGATCTTATTTCATCTTCGTTCGTAACAGATTCTCTAAAATAGAATTGATTGTCCTGCCAGTTTGCGATCGCCATAACCTTCGCTAAAAGCCTTTTTGCCGCTTGAATTCCGCAATTTGATCCCTCAAGAATTTGAGAAACCCTTCATCCCGTCTCAGATTCTTCAACGATTTCTAAGCCAAACATATCAAGTTCTAAATCAAACTTATCAAGATAGGAGGGAGAAGCAATGAGTACCCTCATTCAACAACGGCGTGAATTTGAATTTGACCGCCTGTGGGATAGGCTTTGTGCCTGGATTACCAGCACAGAGCATCCGATTTACATTGGCTGGTTCGGTATTCTAATGATTCCAACATTACTGGCCGCAACCATCTGTTTTGTCCTGGCTTTCATCGTTGCCCCCAGTGTTGACATGGAAGGCATTCGATCGCCAATCCTGGGTTCTCTCATGGATGGCAATAACTTAATTACAGCGGCGGTTGTTCCTACCTCGGCGGCAATTGGGCTGCACCTTTACCCTATCTGGGCTGCTGGCTCTATGGATGAATGGCTCTATAACGGGGGACCCTATCAGCTCATTGTCCTACATTTCTTAATTGCCATCTGGTGCTACCTGGGACGGCTCTGGGAACTCAGTTACCGGATTGGTGCCCGCCCCTGGATCGCCGCTGCCTTTTCTGCACCGGCAGCAGCGGCAACCGCAGTCTTGCTAATTTATCCCATTGGTCAGGGCAGTTTTTCGGAAGGGCTACCCTTGGGAATTTCCGGAACATTCCATTTCATGCTGGCATTCCAGGCAGATCACAATATTCTCATGCACCCATTCCATATGCTGGGGGTTGCAGGTATTTTTGGAGGGGCTTTACTCAGTTCGCTCCACGGCTCCCTGGTGGCTTCAACCCTGATTCGCACCACAACTGATGAAACGGTTTCCATTAATAGCGGCTACACTCTTGGACAAGGCAAAGTCACCTACAACTTCAGAGCGGGACATTATGGGTTTTTGGGGCGGTTGCTCGTTCCTTCCCTGGCAGTGCAAAATCATCGGGCACTCCACTTCCTGCTGGCAGCCTTGCCAACTGTAGGAATTTGGTTCGCCTCCATGGGGGTATGTAGTGCTGCATTTAATTTGAATGGCTTTAACTTCCAGCACTCCTTGCTAGATAGTCGGGGATCTGTAATCAGAACAGACGCTGACCTGCTAAATCGGGCTAATCTGGGAATTCAGGTCATGCATGCACCTAATACGCACCACTTTCCCATGCTGCTGTCTGGCGGAAAGGAAGTTCCGATCGCCTGATACAGCTATAGTCACTACGCTGAATACAAGTTGCAGGTGTAAAACTTCACATTCCCGTACCTCACTCAAATGAAAACCGCTGTAAGTAGGTAGCTATCATTAGTTTGTAAAGGGGGGTGAGGGTTACGCCTCCAGGTAAGGAGTTTCGCTCCCTCCACCGCCGAAATTATAGTTGCGCCTAGCTACTTGTTGCGCCTAGCTACCTATTTACAACTGCCCAAGACTTGCTAAGGCATCTGTAATGGGGCGAGTCATCCAATGAATTCCCACTTTGATTTGATGTTCAAGAGTTGGCATCCGGTATAGGTAAGCCAACCGTCGGAAAACATGAGCAAACGGACCATCCAGTTTTAGCCCCAGGGCGGTTAAGGTCGCATTGTTGGTGCCCAGGGTCATCATTTCTCCTAGATGCTGGTAGCGGAAAGGCAGTAGGGGGCGATCGCTCAAAGATGCCCACAGGTTCCAACCGACATACTCAGCCTGCTGGATAGCCGCCTGGGCGGTGATAGGAGCTTGCTGTCCTTCGGCATCTTTGCAGTCTGCCAGATCCCCCAGAGCAAACACTTCAGGTTGGTCAACTAGTTGTAGCGTGGGGGTCACAACAATTTGCCCTTTCGGGTTTTTCTTCAATGGAAGGTCATTGATTACATCTGGAACGCGGGTACCGACCGTCCAAACCACTATATCAACGGGGATTGTATCCGTGTTGCCTTTGTAAGTCAGGGAAATAGTATTGGCTGAAACTTCCTCAACAGCTGTTTCCAGATCGATCCAGATGCTCCTTTCCTCAAGGGCTCTGGTTGCGGCTTCCCGGTTGAAATCAGTCGAAGTCTTAAGAATTTGACTGGTCAGCTCAATCAGGCGAATGCGCCCCCGCTCCTGCAAGCGATCTGCCAGTTTGCAGGCCAACTCCACCCCAGAGTAGCCGCCTCCAACAATCGCCACCCGAATTCGGTCTGTCTCCGACTCTTCCAGGGTTCGCAATCGCTCTTCCAGGCGATAGGCATCAGCGATCGTGCGAAACGGGATGGCGTGTTCTACAACCCCTGGCACCTTATCTAAGGGGGTTTCCCCACCCAATGCCAACACCAGCCTGTCATAGGCGATTTCAGGGCTATCCTGGAGATGCACCTGCTTTTCTTGCAAATTAATCCCTGCGACTACGCTCTGGTAGAAGCGAACGCCTGTCCCTGCGAGCAGTTCCTCAAATGGAGGGCTAATTTCCCAGGTTTGCAATTCCCCAGTCATCAATTCATACAACAAGGGGGAGAAGAGGAAGCGATCGCTGCGATCGACCAGCACAATCTCTGGCTTTTCCTGCTTAACCCAGGGCAACTGACTGAGGCGTAAAGCTGTGTAGAGACCCCCAAAGCCTCCACCCAAAATGCAAATACGAGCAGGTTGTTGAGTCATGGGTTTGGATCAGAAGGGCGAACTGTGGAAGCAATTCATTTTCAGGATAACAACTGCTAGTGGGTGTGAGGTGGGAATTTTAGATTGTGGATTGACACCCCGGCCCCCCCAGCCCCCTATCCCCTTTCTTCCCTCTAACCTCGTACACTAATTCCGCTTGCATCATTTTATGAAGTTCCACCCGTAGATCCACGGGCTGACCCTCCGTTTAATCTGGAGGACCTCATTTTTGTCAATAACAGACTTAATTGGAAACAAAGAGAGAAATCAATTCTTAACGTAAAACTATCAATCCTTATAGTTTTATCGTCCATTCTTAGATGGAGCAATTTATCGCAATTTATTCTGGTTTATTAACGATAACGTCAACTGATTTAGGTAATTTAACGCTGGTCTCAGCCCGTTTATTTTTGACATTCTGTAACTAACTAGCTGGGCATCTATCCATTTTGTGCATCTGTTATGCGTCAAATCACGATTTTCCTATCGATTGCAGCATTGATGGTCACTGTGGCAGAGCCTGCGATCGCAGGTAGAAAGGGTGTGCCAGGACGCCGAGTGGGTGGAGGTACTCGGATAACTACACCTCGCATCCAACAGGCTTCTCCATCACACCCTGCTACACCCATACCCCCATCCCCTTCTAGCTTCTGACTCCTGACTCTTTAATCCCTGATTTCTTCCTTCCCACCTTAGAGCAAACACCAGCCATCACTACCAGGTCACGTGGTCTTCCAGCTTTCTAAGAAGTTTGGGTCCTACACCGGAAACCTGATCCAGATCCCGGAGTGAGCGAAAAGGTTTCTGCTGGCGGGCAGCGATAATTCGCTTTGCTAGTCCGGGACCTACACTGGGCAGGGCTTCCAGTTCAACCTGACTTGCAGTGTTTAAATTCACCCTCTGGCCTCCTGGATAAGGCTTAACCAGGGTAGATTTCTTCAATCGGGTTAAAGGTTTCAGGCTTCGGGCGTTGTCTGGCGTTCTGGCTAGCAGCACACGGGCAGGGGGGATAGATAGCGGTGGGCATTGTTTACTGTGAGCCTCTGCTTTCTTGCGAATGGCGGGAGGAACGCCCAAAATTGCATCAGTGTATAGGCGATCGAATTCTCGCAGGTAGTGGGCGGCAACCATTTCATTACGAATCACCAAAATCGTTTCATCATTGCCTAAGTTTGCGGCGTCAGTCCAGTTGTGAGAACCTGTGATTACAATTTGACGATCCACAATGCCAAACTTGTTATGCAGCAGATCGCCAGGCAATAAGCGGGGGACACCAACGGTTGTAATTGGATTTTGCCAGGGGCGGTTTCCCAACTCGTACTTACAGTTTTCGTCAGCAAGGGCAACACCCATCATATCCAGTGCTTCACTGTAGGAGCGGTAGGCGAAACCAGGCTCAATCAAAGCTCGGATTTGGACTCCCCTTTGCTGAACTGGTTCCAGCAGGTTTACCAGGTTTTGGTCAGAAAAAACAAACAGTGCCATTTCAATTGACTGACCGGCAGTACTGAGCGTCCTTCCAATGAGACCGTTGCTGCTTTTGCTCCAGGGAATGGCACGCGCAGATGGAGAGAATTGAACTTCAACCTGGGAAGCCCCGATCGCAACCGAGCGTGCAGGACGAAACGGTTTCTGGATTCCAAATTTACTGTCCTTCTTGCCTCCCGGACCGTCTCCCCACATGAGATTGAATTCCTGATTAAAGAAGGCAGCCAGTTCGGGACTGTCAATCTTCAACAGGTTGTTGGCGTTCCCTCGGCTGGCAGAAACCTTAAGGTCGCCGTGAATATCACTGGTGGTGAAGTTGGCGGAGGTGACAATGACCAGGCGATTATCAACAACGACAAACTTGTGGTGCATCAGATCGCTGCCCGCTGAACCATCTGCCGTATCGTCAATCCGGGGAACACCGGCGCGATCGAGCATCACCAGGGCATCCCGCTGCTCAATTTCTGCCTGGCTCAGTTGCCCATCGCCATCAAGATCGATTAATAGACGGGCTTCTTCGTGACGGTTCTGTTCCCGATCGGGCAATTTAGCAGCCTCTTCTGAGGAAAAACTGCTGAATGGACGCGAGTAAGTATTTTCTAAAATTACCCGCACCTTAACTCCTGCCCGATGCCGCTCAATTAGCGCTTCAGCAATCCGAGGTAGCCGCAGTTCCTGGACAGCTACCTCCACCGTTGAGCGGGCGGTGGCGATCGCGTCCACAATCACTTGTTCCAGGTCATCCCCATCTCGAATCTGATGTCGATAAGGCTCGGTGTAGCTTGTAGCAGGGTTGTGATTAGTGTAGACCTGAATGAACTCGTCCTGGAAGAGCGGGGTTGGTCGGGCAGGTTGACTTTGCCCTCGTTGACAGGCAGGTAAGGCTAGAGCCAACAGCAAAACAACGTAACGACGAAGCAGGGTGAGATGTAGAGACACGGGTGGGTGGGAATAGGTAGATGGGTGATCGAGTGATAGGGTGATGGGGTGGATGAGTGAATGAGTGGATGAGTTCTGAGTTTTGAGTTCTGAGTGGGCCTGGCAATTTTTTTGTGGCAATCCTGGAAAGGGAGTCAGAGTTTCAAGGAGTGAGAGCGGCTTTGTCAATTTTTTTGTGGCAATCCTGGAAAGGGAGTCGAGGGAATCAGGGTTTCAAGGAGTTAGAACCCCGTTTCCAGAACACTCTCGTGAGAGCACCATTTCTGAGACCTACCCTCCTGAGTTCTAATGCTTGATCCCTCCTGGCCCTTGGCCCCCAGTCCCTGACTCCTACCTTCTGGCTCTTAGCTTCTTTCCTCATTCTTCTCTCTTTCGCCCTTTTGCATCAGAGTGCCCAGATCAGGACCCGTTTTCTCTATCTAGAACCACGAGGAGGTTTTGATTGGTTTTGGAAGCTTGCGGGTTCTATTCCTTTCATTAGGAGATAACGGTCAGATAAAACTGATAGAATCTGTAAGGTTTCTATAACTTTGACCAATGGGATCAACGCGGGCAAGGATTGCGATCGACGCAATGGGCGGGGACTACGCCCCAACTGAAATTGTTGCTGGAGCAGTTAGAGCGCAGGAAGAATTGGGGGTCGAGGTGTTGCTGGTCGGTGAACCGGACCAGATCAAAGCTTCGGTCAAATCATCTGTCAATCTTTCTTCCCTCAGGATTGTTCCTTCTGAGGGAACTGTAGAGATGAATGAAGAACCATTAAGTGCCCTCAGGCGCAAGCCAAAGGCATCTATTAACGTCGCAATGGAGCTGGTGAAGAAGAAAGAGGCAGATGCAGTTGTTTCTGCCGGTCACTCAGGTGCGGCAATGGCGGCTGCCCTACTGCGGTTGGGACGTTTACCAGGGATTGATCGTCCTGCTATTGGCGCTGTGCTGCCAACAATGGTTCCAGGTAAGCCAGTCATTATTTTGGATGTGGGTGCCAATGTGGACTGTCGCCCCAAGTTTTTAGAGCAGTTTGCCTTTCTGGGTACAATGTATTCCCAGTATGTGTTGGGAGTGTCTGATCCCAAGGTGGGATTGCTCAATATTGGTGAAGAGTCTTGTAAGGGGAATGAGCTGGCCCTGCGTACCCATCAGCTCTTGCAGGAGAATGCTCAGATTCCCTTTATTGGCAATGCGGAAGGGCGGGATGTCCTCTCAGGCAACTTTGACGTCATCGTTTGTGACGGCTTTGTGGGAAATGTTCTGTTGAAATTTGCTGAAGCTGTGGGTGAGGTGGCGCTGCAAATTTTACGGGAGGAACTGCCCCAAGGGTTGCATGGCAAAGTAGGAGTTTCTCTGTTAAAACCTAATCTGCGACGGATCAAACAACGGATGGATCACGCAGAGCATGGGGGCGGTCTGCTGCTCGGGGTAGCAGGAATTTGCATCATCAGTCATGGTAGTTCTCAGGCTCCAACAATTTTTAATGCTGCTCGTCTTGCCAGAGAGGCAGTTGATAACCGGGTGTTGGAGCGAATTCAATCTTTCCAGACCGGGAAAGCGCAACAGTCAGTGGTGGGTAGCCATCCAGCAGAAAGCTGACTGTCGCCAGATTTTCTGGAAACCCCAGTGACTGATGGAGAATGGTTTTGGAACAAGTAGGAATAGGCATCGCAGTAACAGGAACGGGTTCTGCAATACCGGCAGTGTCTCTGTCAAATGATGGACTGAGTCAGATTGTAGAAACCTCCGACGAGTGGATTTCTTCTCGCACAGGAATTCGTCATCGGCGGCTGGCGGTTCCTGCAGAGTCGCTAGCAAAACTGTCAGCAGAAGCGGCGAAGGCGGCGATCGCCACAGCCCATCTCACCCCGATGGACATTGACCTTATTCTGCTGGCAACCTCAACTCCGGATGACCTGTTTGGCACAGCTTGTCTGGTTCAGGCAGAACTGGGGGCCACCAAAGCCGTTGCTTTTGACCTGACGGCGGCCTGCTCCGGATTTGTGTTTGGCATGGTAACGGCAGCCCAGTTTATTCGAGCTGGGGCTTATCAGAATGTTGTGCTAATCGGGGCGGATGTGCTTTCCCGTTGGGTAGACTGGAGCGATCGCCGCACCTGCGTTTTGTTTGGTGATGGAGCTGGGGCGGTGGTGATGCAACCAAATGAACGCGATCGCCTGCTTGGCTTTGAGCTGCGCAGCGATGGTACTCAGAATCATTTTCTCAATCTGGCATTCCAACCCCGGCCCAAAGAACTCCTGCGAGGCACCACAGTTGGGCAGGGCACTTTTCACCCTATCACCATGAATGGTCAGGAAGTCTACCGCTTTGCCGTTCGCCGTGTGCCCGAAGTGATTGAAAAAGCTCTATTTCGCGCCAACTTGACCATTGCCGATGTAGATTGGCTGCTGTTACACCAGGCAAATCAGCGCATTCTGGATGCAGTGGGCGATCGCTTAAAGATTCCAGCTGAAAAAGTCATCAGTAACCTGGCGAAATACGGCAACACCTCTGCGGCTTCCATTCCCCTGGCGCTAGATGAAGAAGTCCGTCAGGGTAAGGTCAAAGCTGGGGATACCATTGTTTCTGCTGGCTTTGGAGCAGGGCTCACCTGGGGAGCCACTGTATTTCAGTGGGGACGCTGATCCAGGATTTTTGCTTCAATTCAGAAAAACAGCCAAAGTATAAGCTTCACAAATAAGTAGCTAAGTACAATTAAATTAAATTAAAGATAGTTTCGGGAGTGGAGGGGGTGAAACCCCCTCCACCCTTTACCAATTAATGATGACTACCTACTTATGTAAACAATGATAGCAACACGAGCTTGGATACTGATGAGCGGCAAGAGCGATGTGGATAGATTAAAGCCGTTTGGAGTAACCTATGCACTGGCTCTTCGCGTTTCTAGTAGGATTGATTCTTGTTTCTAGTAGGATTGATTCTTACAATTGTCCTCCCCCTTTTACAACCTTCCATGGCTCGTTCTGCGGGTAGTTGTGACACCAGCTATCCAGATGTTTACATTGCCCCACTACCACCAAATTTTGATTGTAAAGATATTCCCTATCGTAATTTCAGAGTTTTACCTCCCGATCCTCATCGTTTTGACAGAGATAAAGATGGGATTGGGTGTGAGAAGAGAAAGTAAATTTGCCAGCGCAACAACAGAGGACGCCGAAAACTTCCATAGGCGACTACGCAAACCCGTACAATAACTAGAGGGTGTTTGTTGGATTGATTTCAGAATGACTAAGACCGCATGGGTGTTTCCGGGGCAGGGCTCTCAGACTGTCGGCATGGGGGCTGACCTGCTCGACCTGCCAGAAGCGAAGGCAAAGTTTGAACCATCAGATAAGATCCTGGGCTGGTCTGTGGCGAAAATTTGGCAAAGCGAAGATGACAAAGTCTCCCGCACCCTCTATACCCAGCCCTGCCTCTATGTCATGGAAGCCATTCTGGTAGACCTGTTGAAAGCACGGGGACAGCAGCCGGACTTTGTGGCTGGTCATAGCCTGGGAGAATACTCGGCCCTTTATGCAGCGGGAGTCTTTAGCTTTGAGGATGGGCTGCGGTTGATCAAACGTCGGGCTGAGCTCATGGATAGTGCCTCTGATGGAATGATGGCGGCTCTTTTGGGATTTGATCGCAACCAGCTTGAACAGCAACTTCAGCAAACTCCCAATGTGGTTCTGGCAAATGACAATAACGCTGGACAGGTTGTAATCTCTGGAACCCCAGATGCAATCGAAGCCATTATCCATAACGTGAAATTTAAAAAAGCCGTGAAGCTCAATGTTAGTGGAGCCTTTCACTCTCCTCTCATGACAGAAGCAGCGGTTGAATTTCAAAAAGATCTGGATACAGTTCACTTCTCGCCTGCTCAGGTACCAGTTCTATCCAATGTCGATCCGGCCCCTGCAACTGATGCCAACCTACTGAAGGAGCGCCTCAGTCGGCAAATGACTGGAACAGTCCGCTGGCGGGAAATTTCTCTCAGAATGCCAGAGGAAGGAATTGAAAGAGTTGTGGAAGTGGGTCCTGGTAAAGTCCTGACGGGCATCATCAAACGCACCTGCCCCAACCTGGTGTTAGAAAATATTAGTGGTGCGGCGGATTTGACCAACCTGTAGAGTTCTGCTGGCTTGTTGGTAAAAGGTCCCTGCTCCCAAACTCTTTAGAGAGCGCCTAAAACAAAAACAATAGCCAGAGGTAAATTATTGGTTTGTCGCCTGATTGCTTATTTTTTTATTGGTAGGCATAATTGGCATTACCCTACTCTCTTTGACCCGCTATGTGGGATGGAACCTACTTCTAGAACTGGCCTCCCACTTCCAGCGCCAGTACCTGATGGCAAGCCTCTGTTTGTTGGCATTGCTGGTACTCACCCGCCAGAAGAAGTTACTCCTTGTTGGGCTATCTTGTCTTGCGATTATCCTGATCGAAATTTTGCCCTGGTATATGCCTCAAGCAAAAGCTGCTGAGGTCAAAGAGGGGGAACCTTCGGATATTAAGCTCAAACCTTTATCCACCCAATAAGAGCTACGCCAAGGTTTTAGCGCTTGTTCGAGAAGCCAAGCCAGATGTTGCTGTTTTCATGGAAGTCACAAACTCATGGCTAAAACAATTGGACACCCTTTCCGACATTCTTCCCTATTCCACCAGTGAAACGCTGCCCTATCTGGGGATGGTTATCCGCAAGATTCCTCTTGCCCTATTCTGGTTAATAGCGATCCCTATTGATCACTGCCTCATTAGTCCAGAGCTTACTGTTACAGGTATTTGGACAGGTCCCAATGTAGGGTCCGATCATCTGCCGTTGATAACTGATCTGGCGATCGCGGCAGACCATAAACCTTAAAGTTTGTATGAGCAGAAATCGTGAACCGTTGACCAATCTGTTGCTTTACTACCTGTTCAAGTGGTCGGTGGTAAACCCAATGCTACGCATCTATTTCCGTGGCCGCATCTACGGCGCTGAGAAAGTACCCCAAAACGGGCCAATACTTGTGGTCAGCAATCATGCCAGCGACTTTGACCCTCCCATCTTGTCCTGCTGTATGAGGCGTCCAGTGGCATACATGGCAAAAGAAGAGTTATTTCGCATTCCAATACTCAGACAAGCTATTACCCTCTACGGTGCCTATCCAGTGAAGCGAGGTTCTGCTGATCGCAGTGCAATTCGAGCAGCCCTGGCATCTCTAGACCAGGGTTGGGCCGCAGGCGTATTCATCACCGGAACCCGGACTCCTGATGGACGGGTCACAGAGCCCAAATTAGGTGCGGCTATGATTGCTGCAAAAGCCCAGGTTCCACTGTTGCCAGTTAGCCTCTGGGGAACTCATGCTATTTTCCGAAAAGGTTCTGCTTTTCCCTATCCCGTCCCTGTGACTGTCAGGGTGGGGGATCTGATTTCTCCCCCCGCTTCCACTGAACGCGGCGAACTGGAAACTGTGACTCAACAATGTGCCGATGCCATTAATGCCCTGCACGCTCTGGGGCGGTAAAAGCATCTGCTTTTTGCTTCCTGCACCTACTACCTACCGCCTACTATAGGAATTCCTGCACTAGAACGTAAGGCTGGACAATGAGGGCGTTGAACCGTTTGGTTTGGTTCTGGTTCCAGTTAGTTAGTTGAGCGGAAGAGGGTTTGTAGATCAGGGCTTCATCGATCCAGTGCTGGACGCAGGAAACGTCATCGTTTGCGATCGCAACCCCCACATCCACAAGATTGAGTTCTTTTTCGACCACAATCACCGAATTACGCCGTGCATGGGGAGCTAACCAGTTCCACTCGGCTTCGTCCAGCGACGCCGTTAGTTCTGCTCTTAGATCACTCATTGTTCAGTTATCGATTGTTTGTTAATTGGTGGTGAGTGAGAGAAGTGTTCCCTCCCCTAACACCGACTACCTTCCCCATTATCGACTCATCTTTGCCCCATAGCGACTTTCATATCGCCCACTTAAAGTGGAACCTGTCCGTCCGGTCGCCAACCATAGAAGGGCTCTGCCTCCATCTCGCAGAGTTTTGGCTAACGGTTCAGATGTTCGCTCTGAGGGTACAGCAACGGGTTTCAAATAAATTCCTCGACTGCCGAATACGATTTCGCCAATCGTACGGGAACGGCGCATATGGTAATCGGAGGTAATAAGATAAACGCTCCCAATCCCTTTGGCACGCAGGGTGTCCACCAGCGTTGTGAAGTTAGTTACGGTATCAACGGCTGCTCTGTCAATATGAACCCGATCCAAGTTCACTCCGGCATCGGAAAAAACAGCTCTGGTGTACTCTGGATTGCTGCCGCTTGAAACCCAGATGGGTAAATCGGGGTGCTGACGGGCAAATTCTGCGGCAAAATCTTCTCGTTTTGTGTCGCCCCCTAATACCAGGACTGCCTGGGGTTGCTCAAAGTATCCTCTAATTTCTCGATAACCTACCCAGCTACTAAAAATGAGCGTCAGCAAAAGAAGCCACCTTAACTTAAGCCATGTCGAGCGAATCAGCATTGGAGCGCATTCACAATTAGAAAGAAATCAATCAGCCTTGTAGCTGGGCTATCTATTGGACTATACGAAGATAGGCTACCACTTGTTTGTAGCGTTTAAGTTAAGCGTACTAATAATTTTCTAATTTTCAGAATTTCGGAGTGATTTTTGATTGCCTATATTGTGTGACCATTCCATTGGGATAAGTAACTGGACAAAATTAAATTGAAGATAGATTTGGGGGCAGAGGGGGTGAAACCCCCTGCCTGGGGGCGAAGCCCCCATTCCTTCTTCTGACAACTAACTGGGTGGAGCTACTTAGGAACCGCAATAGAAGGAAGGTAATTCCTACTGGGATGAGGACTGGGGCTTAGACAGTTGTTCCTGGGCTTGGGCAATGGTGGCTTTCATTTGGGGAGTTTCTAAAAACTTTTGCGTGTCTGCCAGCAGGCGATCGCCCCACAGATTCTCTTTCAAAAACTTCAAATCACTGTAACGACTATCGAGCTTGATTGCCGATTCCCCTAACGCTAAACCCTGGGTACGCTCCCCTCTAGTATAAAGAGCAACAGCAATCGCCAGTTGGGGTTCTGCGGCTTTTTTATCAATCGCCGCCGCTGATCGCCAACGTTTGAGCGCTTCATCCACATCACCCTGCTCATACTTGATAAGCCCAATGTTATTAATAGCGGGCCAAAATTCCTTGTCTTGAGCAATGGCTTTCTCATACTGGGCGATCGCTTCGGAATACTGCTTTAGCATCAGGTAAGCATTGCCTAGATCAAACAAAGCACCCGGAACATTGGGTTTAATCTTCAAACCAGCCTTGAGATGCTCGATCGCAGTTGCGTATTGAGCCTTTTGAAAGTAAGCCGATCCTAACCCAAACAAAACGGCAGCGCTCTTCGGGTCAAGGGACTGCGCCTGCTTTAGCGCATCGATTCCCTTATCTAACTCGTTGGTTTGCAGGTATAACCCACCCAACAAAGACCAAACCTCCGGGCTTTTAGGTGCCAGTTGGGTTGCCAAACGTGCCCTTGGCAATGCCAATTCATACTGCTGAAACTGAGCCAACTGCGCAGCTTCTCGAGCCAAACTAAGACCCTGACGTTCCAGCTTGGTCGGGTCCAGTTGGATCGTATGAGGCACAAGCGCCTGAGATAAGGCTGGCTGGGCGACACCCCAAAGCCCTAGTAAAACGAGGAATGAGAGAAAAGAATTACGATTAGGCACGGTTCGGCTTTCAGAGGAGTACAAGTATTGATAGCTTAGTCGATTTCAATTTCATGGTGGCACAAATGTCTGAGCGAAGCGATGGCCGATTCAACCAAACCTCAACTGGAAAGGCAGTAGCGGATCTTAACAGATAAAAAGGCAATCAACCGGGTTGGTGGTATTGGTTACCTGCTAGTCCAGAAGCGATGCTAACAAAAAGGTTTAGGATTAACCGCCTCCGACCTAACTAAAGTTATTCTAAGGAGCTTAATGCGTTCAGCCTGAGAACTTATGGATCGTTTTACTGTTGAGGTGATTGCCCAGACACCGAATCCACAGCAGGTTATCTATGCTGCGATGCACCAGGACTATGCTGAAGGCTTTGTCTGGAACGACCGCGATCGCTTCCCAACTGAAGACAAATGCGGTGAGATTATCGTTAAACATCTGCTGGCTGGCAACCGGGGGCATTACGGACCGCTGGAACATCCCCAAATTGTTCTCAACTGTGGCTGGTTTCCCCACAGCACGATGCAGCAAGTCCGCACCCATCGGGTTGGTATCAGTTTTGATGTTCAATCCTTCCGCTACACGGGCAGCCGCATCATTGACGTGGTGGAAGGCAGGCGCGAAGTCGAAGAAGTGTTTTATCTCCGTCCCGTCGGGGCCTATAGCGATCGCCAGGGCAAACGGTATAACTATACTCCCGAACAACGTCAGCAAGATATTGAGTGGTGTCTGGAAGCGTGCCGTCGCTATGCTGAACGGATCAACCAGGGGTTTGCCGAGGAACACGCCCGTGGGCTGATTCCATTTGATGTTCGGCAACACTGGGTTATGTCAGCCAATGTGCGATCGCTGATGCACCTCCTCGACCTGCGCTGGAAGCTGGACGCTCAGCTAGAGGCTCAGAAACTCTGTGAAACCATCTGGCCTCACTTTCAGGCATGGGTGCCCGCGGTCGCAGAGTGGTATGAAACCAACCGTTTGAAAAAAGCCCGCCTTGCACCGTAGCCTGCTCCCAGCCCCTACGCCAAATCCCTCTTACGGGCTTACTGACCTGCAAAATGTATTAGATAACTTTATTAAGTGCCAGTAAAGTACCTATAAAGCAGCCATAAAACAGGGTGTAATCGGAAACATCCATTTATTTATTCGGTCTGTAGAGAGAGAAATACAGCCAAACTCTGCTAGCCCGGCAGTGTAGACCTTCTGGCTCATCCATTCTGAATGGCAAGGTCACATTGCGGCGGCTTCGTGGAGGAGTTTGCTGTGTCTTTGAGGTGCATTTGTTCGCTCTACCTCGCTTAATTCATTCACAACAGACCTATGAATAACTTCGGCAAACTGGTATCCCAATCGCAAAAGCGCCCTTTCTGGAAAAGACTTTCCATCGCCGCACTGGCTACAACCATGGTGCTGGGTGGCTATGTGCCCCCAACCCCTGCCACCAACCAACCTATACTCATTAGCAAGAAGCAACGCCATCCTAAGGGAAAGCAGCGCCACCATAAGGATTGGAAAGCGGCTCTGCACTGTGCCCGTCTTACTAAAACCAACCAACTGCTACTCCAGCTCGATCTCCTAGATAAGCCTGCAACCAGCTATGCCAACGTTGCTTACTTTATCTATGCGCGCCGCAATGACCAGTGGATACAGGTCTTTACCAACACAGGTGCCCGCCTAATCACTAACCAGGCTGGGAGAGTCACCCTGGCTCCAGAAGTCTTTCCCATTGCCGAGCTACAGCGGCGGTTGGGCACAACTGATTTATCTAACCTGGAGCTTAAAATTGCCACCCTGCTCCGCTATGATGTCCAGGGTGGAGAGCGGCTTCAAACGATTCAGTTTGAGCGTGTGCTGAGATATGATGCGATCGCCCAAACCACCACCACCCAGATCGCTACCTATACTGGCATGAATTCACTAGAGGTAGCCCAGGCAACCGCCATCATTCCTAATCCAGTTTCCCCCTTTGGTGTCCAACCTGTCGCCTATTCCAAGCCAGTCTCATCCTCTACTCGGCGAGAGCAGAGCCGTTTCAGTCTGGCCGTTGTTCAAAAATCGGCAACTCTATCAAATGTCATTGCCCGCGTTTCGTTAAAAGCAAGAAACGGCCAAAGCTTTTTGCAGGAACAATTCATTGGCGACTTCCGCTACAGGCTGAAAGGGAAGAAGCAGAAAGCCAGGTTCCTGAAAGGGTTGTATGCGGGCGATCGCGTCGTTGTTCGCCTATTTACGGGTGAGCGGCTGATTGGCTACAGCGAGTTTGAGCTGCTTGGATCGAGTAATACGGTGACCCTGGTTCTGCCCGATCGCCCGCTTGAATATGGCATCGTGCGCACAGTTTACGGCAGCGACCGCAACGAAGACTTTGTGATTGACCGAAACGGCCCGATCTACGACTATTTCACACAGATCACTCAGGCGCAGCGACTTCAGGAAACTCGTGTCACTTTCCTCAACGCTCTTCAAAGTGTCAGCCTGGATATGTTTGCCCTACCGGGTCTACCTGCGCCTCGCCCAATTTGTACCTACCCAGTTTCTTTCACAACCGGGTCCTATGCACTGGTGAACCAGGTCATTCAGGTGTTTGGCACAGATCTGGCTCCAGCTTTAGTCTCCTTCCCCGGTCAACTGGTACAGGTCATCAATCTTAGTACAACCAGCCTTTCTGTCTATGAAGTCAGTCAATTGATAACCACTTACCGCCGAATGGGTGTGACAGGTGGAACAGTTGTTTACACTGACGACGATGACCGACGCTCAGGCAAGAAACCTCGTAAACGCCGTTGCAACCAGGGAATTGGCAATGGCTCCGAAGGATGTGATCCTGGCAATTCACGCCCCCATGGTGGAAGTAATGATGAGGACGATGACGATGACGATGATGATTAAATCCTCATGATGTCATCATCAAGCATCTTTCACCGTGCCTGATTTAACGTTCTGCCGGTCAATCAACGCCACTAGTATAGCGGTAGTCATTATGGTTAGGACGGGGGTGCAGGGGTAGAACCCCTGGCTGGGGGCGAAGCCCCCACTCCCTCTCTAATTCCAATGTCCTAACGCACCCGCGTAGAGCTATACAGCAAAACGAAAGCTTTGTTGGGGGTTTAGGGGCTTCGCCCCTAAACCCCATGTTGCAAAATTTAGTGTTTGCAACAATAGCAGCTTTCAAATCAATTGCGGATGGTCCCCCCAGGGAGAACCATCCGCAATGTCAAAGAACTCTTAGCGATCGCTTATCACTGACTTTTAGAACATAAAGAAATTCTTGATCTTAAAGCTTTCATTAAAGAAAGCTTTCATTAAAGAGGATCCATTGAGACAATTTTCCTTCTGTTTAAGAATGAGAATCGCGATAGTTAAGGCTCAAACTTAATCTATATCAAGATTGGCTCAATCTGAACAAAACCTAAAGAGTTATCTGTTTAATCCAATCCATCTTTCTGGAGAGATTATTTAAGGATCAGAAATCAGCCTCAGATGGAAAAAAGCCATAAATTCTTCTGTTCAATAAATTAGAAAATCAGCCTGCGGCAATCGATCCGCCTGTTTTATTTTTCTTGAAAAAACACTCAATATTCCTGAATATAAATTCTAAGAAATATTTCGATATATTTTTGTTGACTCTTAAAACCTAAAAAAAACGGAAGAAGTTGAGCAGGAATCAATTGGCAAAAAGGGATTAGGAAAAAGATTTCAGTCATTTTTGTTTCTCAAAACAAGTTGATTAGAGGAGTTATATTAGCGATTAATCTGTTGTTAACGCTATGCACTTTTCGTCCGGCTATATCTTGCTACTAGCGAAGCAACCTCAGAAAGTCAACGTACTGACAACGTTACTGGGGCGCTCTAGCTACTCTGTGGCGATCGCAAACACAGAGGAACAGGCGATCGCCCAACTGGCTCAGCACCCCCCCTTTTTGATCATTCTGGCAGGCAATCACGACCACTGGGCTCAAAGCCTTCTGCATGAACTCCGCACCCATGCCAAAAACCACCACATTACCCTCGTTGCCCTGACCGACTTCCATGCCCCAAGCTGGATTCATCAGGAAGAAAATCCAGGCTTTGATGGCTTCCTGGTTAACCCCATTAGCAGCGATATTCTTTCATCCCTGGTTCAATCCGCTCAAACCCGGCAAATCTGTTGCCCCACAGGCTAAAAGCAGAAGAGCGTTAGAATAGCTGCATTACTCTCTCTCCGCCCCCTTCTCCCGGCTATGCAGCTTGCACCGTTCTACCCCGTGGTTTACCAGGTACTCAAACCTTTATTTCCCAATTGCCTCTGGTCAGGTTGTGAACATAGCCGTAAAATTGCCCTCACCTTTGATGATGGTCCCCATCCAGAATATACACCTCAGCTCTTAAAGGTTCTGGATCGTCACGGTATTCTGGCTAGTTTTTTCTGGTTAGGAGTTTGTGTCAACCGCTCCCCGGCAACCGCTAAAGCGGTGTATGAATCGGGTCACTGGATCGGGTTGCATGGTTATGACCATCGCTCCTTTCCCATGCTTTCCCCAATCGAACTTAAACAGTCCCTCGAACAAACTCAGGAAGCGATCGCCCAGGCTTGCCAGCTTTCGTTTGAAGCTGTCCGCGATGTTCGTCCTCCCAATGGTTTTTTTACACCTCAAACCTTAGACTTGCTTCGGCAGTGGAACTACCGTCCAGTCATGTGGAGCGTGGTTCCTGAGGATTGGTTGAGACCCGGTGTGGCGATCGTGGTTCAACGCGTTCTGCAACAGGTCAAGAGTGGTTCCCTGATTGTCCTGCACGACGGTTATCACGGAGGTGTTGATGTAGCTGAAACCGCTGATCAGTTAATTTCTACCCTACTGGAGCAAAATTATCACTTTGTCACAGTAGACCAACTCTGGAAGTTCAACGAAACTCAGAGGAATGAAGCCGGAATTGACTAATCAATCATCCCCACTACCATTACTACGTTCCCCTCACCTTGATCTTCAGCCTTCTGGCTCCTGGTACTACATTATGAATCGTTACATCGTTTGAATAATATATTAGAACTACTAATTATTCCTATTAAGGCAGATTAGTGTAAGTCATTTGTTTTTGCTCTCATCTCCATTAATCCATTAATTGGAGTTCACTGAAATGGCTGAAGTCATTTCCGCAATATGTTCAGGCTTAGTAATAATTCCCCCTTAGTATTCTAAAAAAGTGTAATTAACTTAATAGTCAACGCTGATCAAGTTCTGGGGATTATAGGTTAACGTAGCTACAGGAGATTAGATTCCTGAGCGGAATTGTCCGTACGAGGAGTTTCTTACGTGACTCTCCATGTTTTTGGCAATTCCCTCTAATTTAACGATTGTTGTAAGAAATCGCATCCGATTTGGGTGCTAAACAGCTGAAAATATCCCTAATATCTGGTTAAATTACGCGAACTACAGAGCCAATTTGAGCTCTTTTCTAACTTTCTTAACATTCAGGACGACAAAGGAAAAGCGTGCAACTTCTGTCAGAAAAGCTACAATCAAAAAGGTTTTTACAGGACTCTGCTGTGAGTACCATGTAATTTGGTGCCTTTGCCTACGTCATGATTTGACGGGAGTTAGGTGTCTAGTCAGCCGATATGGTTATTTCTGCGGATTTGGTCGTTCTAAACCCTATTAGTTATCCTGAGTGAGATGTTCTCTGTTGACCGATTTTCGTTTTTTTTTAGTTAAGGAGCATGAGGAACTCGGCATGACCCAGGCCAACGACGTACTCGAAATCGACTTGTTAAACGACGCCCCTAGTGATCTGCCTGATAGTGAGTTAGGGTTTTTCATCGACGATGAAGACGATCGAGACGATCCTCTAGAAGCTTCTGCCGAAGATGATGATGGCAAGTCCGATAAAATTCGCTCTACCCGACGTCGAGCGCAGGCGAAGAAGAAGCATTACACCGAAGATTCCATTCGTCTGTACTTGCAGGAAATTGGTCGGATTCGGCTGCTA
The DNA here is from genome assembly GCF_049200465.1 of Leptothermofonsia sp. ETS-13. Taxonomy (NCBI): domain Bacteria; kingdom Bacillati; phylum Cyanobacteriota; class Cyanophyceae; order Leptolyngbyales; family Leptolyngbyaceae; genus Leptothermofonsia; species Leptothermofonsia sp. ETS-13. The sequence goes on along the minus strand of NZ_CP120836.1, from coordinate 4,886,830 downwards.
CGAGCTGACGAGGAAATTGAATTGGCTCGTAAGATCGCTGATTTGTTGGAGCTGGAGCGGATTCGGGAAAGCCTCCAACAACAACTTGAGCGCGATCCTCAAGATAATGAATGGGCTAATGCTGTCAATATGCCCCTGCCTGCGTTCCGTCACCGCTTGCACCTGGGTCGTCGGGCGAAAGACAAGATGGTCCAGTCTAACCTGCGGCTGGTGGTGTCGATCGCGAAGAAGTATATGAATCGGGGGTTGTCCTTCCAAGATTTGATTCAGGAGGGAAGCCTGGGTTTGATTCGTGCGGCTGAAAAGTTTGACCACGAAAAGGGCTATAAGTTTTCGACTTATGCGACCTGGTGGATTCGCCAGGCTATTACCCGGGCGATCGCCGACCAGTCTCGCACTATTCGCCTTCCCGTCCATCTTTACGAAACAATTTCTCGGATTAAGAAAACCACCAAGCTGCTGTCTCAGGAAATGGGGCGCAAACCCACTGAAGAAGAAATTGCAACCCGCATGGAGATGACCATCGAGAAGCTTAGGTTTATTGCCAAGTCGGCCCAGTTGCCTATCTCTCTAGAAACGCCGATTGGTAAAGAGGAAGATTCTCGTTTGGGCGACTTCATTGAGTCAGATGGTGAAACACCTGAGGACCAGGTTTCTAAGAATTTGCTCAGGGAAGACCTGGAAAATGTGTTAGACACCCCTTAGCCCCCGCGAGCGTGATGTTTTGAGACTGCGTTATGGGCTGGATGATGGGCGGATGAAGACTCTCGAAGAGATTGGTCAGATTTTCAACGTCACCCGTGAGCGAATTCGCCAAATTGAAGCAAAGGCTCTGCGTAAGCTTCGCCACCCAAATCGTAACAGCGTACTGAAGGAGTACATCCGTTAGGGATAGCTGTTGCCAGTTTGCTTACGACATTGGGTTTAAGGAGAAGTGTGGGCTTGGCCCCAACCAGGGGTTCTACTCCTGCGCTCTATCCTAAGCTAAATGGCTATAGCTAAGTAGCTAGACGCAATTAAATGGCTATAGCTAAGTAGCTAGACGCAATTAAATTGAGGATAATTGCGGGGATGAAGGGGATGACTTCCTCTACCTGAAGGTGCAGCCCTTACTCCCCTTTCTTACATTAATTGTGGCTATCTACTTATATAGCAATCCCAAATCGGTTGTGAGATTAAGAAGCTTTGTGAGAAAGGACTCCTGCGAAACCCTTTCTGATGCCGATTTGAATGATGGGCCTTGCACATCACCCTACTGCCTTTGGCATCTCACTTTGCCAAGGGGGGGCTAGGAGAGGTCAGGTTTGTCCTGTTCAAATCAAATTGGTATCACAATCCAGATAGGGTTGCTATATCACCGTAAGTATCAACTATTCAGAGTTCTGGGCAGTCTGACCAGGCTTTTTATGCTATTCAGAAGTGATCTTTGGCTTAAATGGTTTAACTTTTCCGCCTAAAGCCTGAGCGATGGTTGTTGTATTGACAACCATCATTTTGACATAAGTGTCGGCACCACTGCCGGGGGCACCAAGCGAGTCAGAGTACAACTGACGGGGAGCCAGCTTTACTCCAGCTTCTTGAGCAACAGTTTTAATAAGGGCGGGATTAATGGTGGTTTCAGCAAAAATAGCGGGCACGCCTGCCACCCGGATTGAATCCGTCAACTGCTGAACAGTCTGGGCACTCGGTTGCTCTTCTGTACTGATACCAATCAGGCTTCCAGCGAGTGTTAATCCATAGGCCCGTGCGTAGTAGTGAAAGGCATCGTGAGTCGTTACCAGTTTGCGGTTTGGGGGTGGAATAGTTTTGATCTGTTCTCGTATCCAGATATCTAGCTGTTCCAGGTGTTGCCGAAATCGGGTAGCGTTTTGAGTGAAGCGATCGCGGTTGATATTGATAGGTGATAGTTCAATCAAGGCATCCCGAATGACGAGCACCATAGTAATCACATTTCTCACATCTCCCCAAACGTGGGGATCGGGTACCTTCTGACCCTGTTTTTGCATTTCGATTGGAGAAACCACCTCCCCCACTGCAAGCTTACGAGTCTCTGCACCCGCCGCATTCATTAGCCGGATGATGCCAGGCTCCAGATCGTAACCGTTGTAGAGGATTAAATCTGCTTCTTCTAGTGCCTTGCTATCTGTGGGGATCGGTTCATAAACGTGGGGATCAGCACCCGGTTTAAGAATGCCCGTAAGCTGAATCGCATCTCCAGCAATCTCGCTTGTGAGATTGGTGAGAATCGTACTGGTAGAAACCACTTTCGGTCTAACATCGATTGAAACTTGAGGCGAAACAGGTTGAGTTCGAGAGCATCCATGCAAAATCAACACAGAGACTAACCCAACCAAAAACTGCCGTCGCTTAACACCTTTTCTATTGATCATCTTCACCAATAGATTTCATATTTTTTTCATTTTTCAATCTTACACCTTTCGTTGCCTGAATCGGAGTCTTTATAGCTCTATGCAGGTGCAGGTCACCTTGTTAGCCGACCGAGGCTTTGAACATGCTGCCCTGGTTCGCTGGTTGAGGCAGCAGCAGTGGTCTTGGGCAATTCGGGTCAAGTCGGATCTTGCCGTTACCCTCGCCAATGGGCAAATACGCTCGGTGGAACACCTCACCCCGCCCCCTTAGGCAGGCTTACCTTATACCCTAACGTGCAGGTCTTCACTGATATTGCCTGTCATCTTGCCACTGCTCACCAAGGCGATGCGAAAGACGCTGGGGCAGTGTTGTCTGACCGTCCGCCCTCGCTGCAAACCTTGGTGCTTTATGGTCAGCGCTTTGGGGGCATTGAACCCCATTTCAAGGATTACAAGTCTGCTGCCTTTGAGGTTTTGCACTCCGGTTTGCGCAATGCTCAGGCACTGACTTGTTTATTGATGCTGCTCGACTGTGCCACCTTAATTGCAGTGATGTTAGGAATGCTGCTGCTGCAAGCAGGACAACATACTGTCATTGATTGGCATGGAGAGCGCGGTTTGAGTTTTCTGCAATTGGGTCTGCGACAGTTGGCAGGGCTTTGCTATCAGCGCTTACCCTTGCCGTCGCTGGTGGCGTTGACCCAAACAAACCCGCCTCCAGCTTGTGCTTCTCAAAAGAAACGAACCGCCTTTGATAGCCGGATCGAATTCTCTAAAGTCATTGCATTCTCATATTGAGACAATCCTGAGCTTTCTGCACTACTAAGATTCAAAGCAATGGAAAAGTAATTGCAAAGATGGGTGCCCCCATAGAGAGAGCAGGTTGGAGCTAGGGAGCATCCCAGTTTAGAGCCAAGTATTATTGCTTAGGGCAAAAGCACCATTAATTAAAGTAGGCACTAATTAAGGTAGGCACAACGAAGGCGAAGAATGAGAGGAGCAGAAGAAAGGAAGCCACTGCGCTCCAGGGAGTTTGACACGGGCAGCGATACGTTTGACAGTGGACTCAACAGAATCCGCGCCGCTCACTCTAGACTTTCAAAGTCTTACAGTTGCTCCTCTGGCGTGTCTTCTTTCAAAATTTTTTCTGCTTTATGAAATGGTACTCCAGTTCTTTGGCTTTCTCTGGGGTCATTTTTGCCTTTTCCTTGTTCCTTTCTCTCAGTCTACATCTGAGTATTTATGTTCGTGGCAAAAGTAGGATACTCCCTGGAGCTACTTACCAGAGTATTTCAATTTCTAACCTTCTCCAATGATGGGTTGGATCAGAGTCCCCTTCCAGACCCGCTCAAAAGGGATCCCAACTTTGCGATAAAGTGACCTGACTTCTTCAGCACTGGTGGCTGAAAATATACAAGCGGAGTGAGTTCCATCCAAAGCAATAATTGAAAAGGCAGATTGAATATTCAACTCATCCAGACAGCCCTTGGCCTGCCACTTAGTTGCTTCATAGATTGTCCTGGTGATAGGCGGGTCATAGTTCACTTCTGCGACGATCAGGGAAGTACCCTGGGAAAAATTTTGAGGCTCTTCTGCCAACCACAAGTCTGCCTGCCACACTCGCTGAAACGGCATCCGAGCCTGACGGCAGGCTTCTCGAATCGTCTCAACATAGGGAACTTTGAACAGGCAAATGGAGCGATCGCCATTCACCGCTACCAGGGAATACAACCAATGCACCTGCCGCGCTTCCAGGCAGCCATCAAGGGCGTGATTCACCTGCATCCAGTGGTCATAGGCCACAGGAGCGGAGAGCGAAGGTGAAAAGGTTCGCTCTAAAATGGCAAGTTTCGCTGCAGAATTCAGGTTCATAATCGGATATCTGCTGCTCTAGCTCTATTGTAAGACTGAGGCCAGAGATGCAGCTTGAGATTCCTTTGGCAATTCCTTGCATGTCTTGGCTGAGACCCTGAAAGTTTGGAAAACCTGGAAGTCTTGATTGAGGTCTGAAGCAGCTTGATTGAGGTCTGAAACAGGTTAATACCAAATTTAAGCAACTTTAACGGAGATGCCTGATAAAGGAGGTCAGAAGTCAGGAGTCAGAATAAATCTTGCTTCTGGCTCCAGGCTTTTTGGCTTCTCAGATCCTTAATTTGTCGCATTGAACAATCAAATCGTTTTAGTTGTATGGCTCTACGCGGGTGCGTTAGGACATTGGAATTAGAGAGGGAGTGGGGGCGAAGCCCCCAGCCAGGGGTTCCACTCCTGCACTCCGTCCTAACCATAATGACTACCGCTATAAAAGGGGGATTGGGGGCTGCGCCCCCAGGAAGGGGTTCTACCCCCTCCACCCCCTAAATTATCCTTGATTTAATTGCACCTGGCTACTTATAACTCCAGCTGAGCCACCTGCTGTTGAGCCAGAGCGCTTAAACTGTGATCTCTAAATAATGCTTTTAACTTCCTGGCATGCTGTTTGGCAGAATCAATGTTACCGAATTGGCGATTTGCCTGAATCAGAATGGACCATGCCAGGGCAATCTCGCTGGGGTTATCAACGATTTGTGCTGCTTCTAAGGCTTCCTCCGCGCGGGCGATCGCCAGCTTAACATTTCCCCTGCTGGAGATCCCATTTTGCCGCCAGGGCTTGAATGTAGGAGAGCATCCGGGGCGAGTCGATGCGTTTGAGGATCTGGCGCGATCGCTCCAACACTTCTGCGGCATTCTTTTCCTGCAATAGATAGCGGGTAATTGCATCCAGGGCGGCAGCATGAGGGGCTTCACTGCCTTCCCCCACTTGCGCGGAAACGTGGATCAATTCGTTGCAATAATCCAGGGCGAGTGAGGGTTGCCCTGCCTCTAACTCCAGCATCACCAGATTGGTTAAACAGGTGCATTCACGCCAGTGATCCTGAGCAGCCTGTGCCATTTGCCAGCCCTGACGCAGTAGCGATCGCGCCTCATCTACCTGTCCCTGATAGCGGCGCACACAGCCCAGCCCCAGGGGAATGTCGATCGTTTCTAAACCGAGGCGATCGCCAATGGATTGTGCTTCCAGCAGCAGAGCCTCTGCCCGTGGAATATCTCGCCCAATTTCTGCCAGACAATCTCCCGTATGCGCCAGCATGTACATGGTGGTAGCAGGACTGGCAGTGCGCCCCTGTTCGGCAGCTCTCAGGGACTGCCGCTGCACCTCGCTCAGATTACCGTGGTCATAGTTGAGGACGATTAGTGCTTCCAGGCCGGTGGCTTCTTCCTCCTTCAGTTTCAGTGCCGCCGCTTCCTGAATAAGTTGCTGTAGTTCCCGTTGTAGCGTTGCGACCCGATCCTTCGGCACTCCTGCTTTGACATAGGCTTTCAACAATCCCAACTGAAGCCTTACCCGCGTGCCAGCTTCCAGATAGTGACAGTGGCGAATTCCGCGCTGCGCAAGCTCTGAGGCTTCTGAGTAGGCAAAGATGCGCAAACAACGTTCTGCCGCTCTTAGAGATGCGGATGCCGCTAAAGCATGATCGCTGCCCAGATCGGCGTGATGGGCGACATCGTTGATCAGCTGGGTGGTAGGTGAGGCGATCGCATGCAATACCTGAGCAATGTGAGTGTGAATCAACCGGCGGCGGGGTTCGGAAAACTGCTCATAGGCCACCTGCCGCACAATGTCATGGGCAAAGTCGTAGGACACCTCTCCGTCAATCATGCTGCCGGGGCGGATAATTCCGTGCTGTTCTAGCTGGTCAATCGCTGTCAGCAGACGAGGTAGGGATAAATCCATGACTTTCGCCAAAATGGTTGGGTTGAAACTTCGTCCCAAGGCGGCTGCCCAAAACACCAACTCTCGCGTTACCTCATCCAGTTGCACCAGCCGCCCCTGAATTAGCGTTTTCAGGGTGCCAGAAGCGGCTCCAACTGCCTGAGGAGATGGGATGCGGGCAATCTCTAGGGCAAACAGAGGATTGCCACCACTATTGGTAAAAATCTGGTCACAATCCACCTCGCATCCCACAGCTTGGGCCAGGGTCAGGGTCTGCTGGCGATCAAGAGGAGCCAGTTCCACCATCCGAATCCGATGTTCTCGATGTAATGCCTGGATGAATTTATAGGCTAGGAGATTGGTTTCGATTTCCCGTTTGCGGGCAGCACAGGCAAACCAGATGGGATGGTGATGGCTGAAGAGACGGGTAACGTAATGCAGGAAGGCGATTGAAGTTTCATCCAGCCATTGCACATCATCCAGCACGACCAGCACAGGTGCGGTTTGGCTCAGTTGGGCCATAAACTGAGCTGCCAGATCAAACAGCCGTCCCCGGTTCAGGGTGGCAGATGGGTTAGTGCTGAGTACGAGCGCTCTCAGCTCGCTAAGAAATTCTGTGGCTCCAATCACCTGAAAGGCATCCACCCAGACTCCATAGGGGCGCAACATTTCTGCTTCGAACCCTCTGCCCCAAAGGACATAGCCTCTCTTCAATTGGAATTCTCTCACCAGTTCCTCCAGCAGGCGGGTTTTGCCAATACCAGGTTCGCCGACTAAAAACAGAAGGTCGGTAGAGGTGCGATCGCGGCAGTCTGTAATCCACCGCTTCACAATTGTCCATTCAGCTTCCCGCCCAATTAAAGGCAAAGTGGAGGTCGGCAGAATCGGATTGGCGGCAATGTTGGGAATGGGAGGGAAAGTCGTCGCAGGTTGGGGTTGGGCGATCGCCACACAACTTGACGGTGTTGGAGTCTCTTCCAACATCAGCAGGTCTTCGTAGAGCTTGCGGGTGGTTGGGCTGGGATTCACCCCTAACTCTTCTTGCAGGAGGGTCATGCACTGGTGATATACTCGCAAGGCACTGGCGCGATCGCCCTCCTGCATATGGAGACGCATCAGGTGACAGTAAGCCAGTTCATTGAGTGGGTCAAGCCGCTGTAACTGTTGGGCATAGCGGATGGCAGAGCGGTGGTTTCCCTGGGCTGTAAGCAACGTGACCAGGGTATCCAACGCAGCAATCGCCTGTTGCCGTAGTTGCTCCCGGTAGGGCACAATCCAGTCATCATAACAACCGGGCAGTAAGTCACCCTGATAGAGCCTTGCAGCCTGTTCCAGGGCTTGAGTTTTGGTCGATTGGGCGATCGCAGCTTCAAACTCTGCCACATCCAACCAGCAGTCTTCGTCCTGCATCCATTGAATGGTTTTCGTTTCAACGCGCAACCAGCGATCAATATGGGGAACCGACTGTTTTAGCTCATGCAAACGCCGCCGTAAATTGGCTTTAGCATCGGCATCAGTTGCATCGGGCCAGAGATGAGTTGCCACCTGCTGCCGGGATTGAGGCGTGCCTCGATGCAACAGAATAAACGCCAGTAATGCCTGTAACCGCTCTGAATTGACCCCAGTAATGGTTAATCCGTCAGCTGTTAGACAGAATTCTCCTAAAAGCTTGATATGGAGGTTTGTAGCCACAGAACAACACAGGACAAGAACAGGGGTCTAATAAGGTAAGTATCGAATTCAGGACTTACGCATCCAATACATCGTTAGGCTAAAACCTCCGAGGTTTGCGTAAGCCCTAAAATTTTAAGATGCCAGATCTCGAGTGAGCAGGGGGCGATCGCGAAACTTAAGACAATCACTCAATCCCCCGCCCAAAGTTGGTTCTCCCAGCTTGCCGATGAAAGAGTAGCTTATAAGATAGGTAGCCATAACTGATTGTAAAGGGAGAATGGGGCTACGCCCCCAGGCAGGAGGTGAAACTCCCTCCACCCTCGAAACTATCCTTAATCTCGAAACTGTCCTTAATTTAATTGCGCCTGGCTACTTATCTTTGCATCCCAAACAGGATCTCTGGAAGACTGATTCGGCCTTACTGATAAGCTTTACCTATAGCGATCCTGCTTCAAATTTGAACGGGGTACAGGGATTTCATCGTTGCACCCCGTCCAAAGCCTGGTGGCTATAACTAATAACCCCTTCCCTCAGAGCTGGAGAAAAGGGGAGTTCTATATAGGGTTTCGGTATAATTTTTATCCGTTAAAAATAGCTTAATTGAACATTTAGCGGAGTGAATTAAGCAGCAATGAAGAATTGCAGCAGGATTATCAAGAATTAACACTTACCCTGAATAATCTTACCCCTCAGGAACTTGCCCAATCAGCCATTTCAATCAGTAAATGGTAGAAGCGCCATTTTGAGAAGGTATTCTTTTTGTATTGGTTCAGGATCGATTTAAGGGTAAATGATTCCTGATTCTTAGAACCTATCGGGATGACAGGATTTGAACCTGCGGCATCCTGCTCCCAAAGCAGGCGCGCTACCAAGCTGCGCTACATCCCGTTGATCTGTATTTAGATAGTATAGCTTTCTTTTCTCCCAAAGTTGAGACCTTGACCTTTAGACTTTGCTCTCAAAAAGCTTTCAGGGTCAGTACAGATTTAAAGAAAATTAGGGAACGATCATAATTAGGACAGTATGGCTAGTCTGGATACCAAAACATTCCTTTAATTCCTTCGGGGTCAGACATAAACCCTAGATTTCGGTAAAAGTCAACAACCTGGGGGTCTGCAAATAAAGTAATGTTGCTAATATCTTCACTCCGCAATTTTTTGATGACTTGTCTCATCAACGCTTTACCCAAGCCCTTCCCTTGGAAATCTGGATGAACAACGACATCCCATATGGTGGCGTTGAAGGCGTGGTCTGAGGTTGCCCGTGAAAAGCCAATCAGCCGTCGTTGAGTGCCCCGCTGCTCCCACATTGAAACCACCAGGAAGCTATGCTGAATTGCTTTTTTGACTTTCCGTAAGGGACGACGAGACCAACCCACGGCATCACATAGTTCTTCCAGTTCGTAGAGGTCAATATCCCGGTCTGTACTGAAAAAAATGCGCGAGTTGGGGCGATCGCTAGCCGTATCACCAACGTAACCTTCGACCTGAAGCGTCTTTGACACAGCAGGAGCATCTGAACTACTGAACAGGCTTTTCCAAAAACCCATGCAAGCGTGGTTAAGGTAGTAGAAATTAGATCACAGTACTAGATAGTATATTCTGCCGTACCCCTTCTTCGCTGCTACATCAGCGCCAATCAATCAGCCAGTTGAGCGATCGCAGGCACCACAACTGCACAATCAAGGGTATAAAGGGTTCACATCTGTTTCTAGTGCCGCCATCAATCTATTGCATCCAATAGTCGTCTGCTTGACAAAATGAGTTCCTAACTATGGCCTTAGGTTTGAAGTCATCGACACTGGAGCTATTAAAGCGCTTCAACCGGGCGTTTCCGCAGTTTTATGAGCAGTTTGTCAGCAGTGAAATTCAACTGCAAAATCTGAGGCTGGCTTATCATCTGTATCAAACGAAGCAGGCTGTCATCGAGTTGAAACAGGAAGGCAGCAAAAGTGTCCTCCATTTTGCCTACCGCAACCAATCTTTTTTATTAAGTGACATCTTCGGCGTACTGGCAGCCTATGGGCTTACCATCCATAGTCTAAGTCTATATGGGCAGATCTATCCGCCAATGCTGGTATTTATCAAGCTCATTGTGTCTCGCAGCGGTAAAGCCCTGACTGAAAAAACAGCAGAAAATGTCTGTCGGGCCATTCGGGAAGCCCTGGCGGGCCGGTTTGAGGTGGAGGAGATGCTGGCTGTTGAGTTTAACCTCGATGCTGGGCTAGAGCAGGTTGAGACAGCGTTTTATGTGGATCCAGTCTTCCACTTGCCTGCCCTGTTGATTGAAGCCGATAACCAGCCAGGGTTATTTTACAAGGTTATGTACGCTATCTGGCAGGAGGATTTGCTGGTAGTTAACGCAAACCTGCTCGTTTGGCGTGGACGCACTCGCCTCATCCTGTATCTACTTGGTCCCAATGAAAGTCTGATTCCAGAATATCTGGGACAGAAGATTGCGGAAGGAGTCAAACAACGTCTCTTGGGGAGAAGGTTTTAGTCTCTTGGGGATAAATTTTTAGAGCGATCGCCGTCGCAGGTTAGCATAGAACTATGCCAACCATTGACATCCTGGGCGTTCCCCACGTTTACGACCTGACGCAACCAACAACTTCGGGTGAAGTTTTAGTCTTCATCCACGGTTGGCTGCTCAGTCGTCACTACTGGCAGCCTTTAGTTGAACGGCTGTCGGTTGATCATCAGTGTCTTGCCTATGACCTGCGGGGATTTGGCTGCTCTCAGCCTCGACCAAACACTTCATTTGAGCAGACGGTCTGTAACAGTTACAAACTGTCAGCCTACGCCAACGACCTGGTGCTGATGTTGAAACAGTTAGATGTCAGGCAGGTATGGTTGGTGGGTCATTCTCTGGGGGGCAGCATTGCTCTCTGGGCCGCAGACCAATCCCCTGACCTGGTGAAAGGAGTGATTTGTCTCAACACGGGTGGCGGAATTTATCTCAAGGAAGAATTTGAGCGGTTTCGCACGGCGGGGCAACAGCTAGTGAAATTTCGCCCTCGCTGGTTATGCCATGTCCCCCTGCTGGATTTGCTGTTTACACGGGCGAGCGTGGCACGAGCGATCGCTCGTCAATGGGGCAGACAACGGCTAATTGATTTTGTCACTGCCCACCCTGAAGCGGCTCTAGGGGCCTTACTGGATTCAACCACCGAAGCCGAGGTGCATCGCTTACCCCAGATCGTTTCTCGCCTGAAGCAGCCAGTTTACTTCATTGCCGGGGTGAAAGACCCCATTATGGAACCCCAGTATGTCCACCACCTGGCAAGCTTCCATACCCTATTTCAAGGTCATGGGGCAAATGTGATCGAAATTGCCAACTGTGGTCACCTGGCCATGGTGGAACAGCCAGATGCTGTAGCTGAAAAAATTCGGTTCATTCTTACAGGACATTGTCTTGAAGGGCTAAAGGATGCAGGTTTTAGTCAATCAGACTAACATAACCGGGCGATAGGTGACAGGCAACAGGTAGCTACGATCTCATCAATAAAATAATTCCAGGAGAATCCTATGAAAATCTCCTGATTGAAAACTTTTTGTCTAACCATTTTGCTGATTTCAACGGTATGGATGGCAGATCTGGCATGGAGTCATCCCCTTCCCCTCTCCCAGGAGCCGCTGATCCTTGCTCAAACGCCTAAAGCCACTCCTACCCCAACAACCATCCCAGCTTCAGAACGGGCAACAGAGTCTCAAACCCCTCCAGTTAGAGAGGAAACCCGCTCAAGCCGTCCTCAGCAACCGGCTTCGGGCGAACAGTCTGCGACAATTGATCAACCTAGTGATCAACCTAAGCGAAGGTGCCATCCGTTCCTGCTTGGTTAATGGGCTGCCGATTGGAAGAAGCTTTTTGCTGCCAGAGATAAGTCTCAGTAGCAATTGCCTGTCGCAAAACAGCAATGGGATCAATTTCCTGTCCCTCAACAGCTTGTCGCGTTTCAACAAGAAATTTCTACTCTGCAATTAATTCTTTGGGTAGCCTAATAGCGATCTCATTGCTGTCTATATATGTTGGCTCTATGTAGTATTGGCGATACCTCTTAATTCAGTGTGAATGGCACCAGAATTAAGATTTTTATGGAAGAACCATATCTCTCAGCAAAGGGTTTAGAGTTAATTCAGTCCCACTTAATTAATTATTATTTAATTAATAATTAAAGCTTATCAAGCATCTTCAGGTTCAACTGAGCGGGATTTTAGATAATTGGCTTATAAAGCTGCATCACATTTGAAATTGCCATGCGGGATTGAGCACCCAGGGTCAGGGGTGAGGTATGTCCCCGCTCCAGATGCTCGGCAGCAGCGCAGGCAATCATGGCAGCGTTGTCAGTGCAGAATTTCAGGGGTGGAAAGAGGACCCGCAGGTTATGAGTCTCAGCCGCTTTCTGGAGATGATGGCGCAGGCCACTGTTGGCTGCAACCCCACCCCCTACAGCGATTGTCTTGAGTCCATAGTCAAGGGCGCAGGCGATCGCTCGTTTTGTCAATGCCCGCGCTACAGTTTCCTGAAAACTGGCTGACAGATCCGCAACAGGCAGCGGTTGATCATTTTGTTGAAGTTTTTGGGTCAGCCGCAAAACGGCTGTTTTTAAGCCGCTAAAGCTGGAGTCATAGGGATGAAAGCCTCCTTCCGGTAAGGACACCTGGCCTTCTGGCAGAGGAAAGGCGGCAGGATTTCCCTGTTTTGCCAGGCGATCAATGACGGGGCCACCGGGGTAACCCAGGTCCATCAACCTCGCTACTTTATCAAAGGCTTCACCTGCCGCATCATCGCGAGTTTGCCCCAGAGTTTCATACTGACCACAATCCTTCACGTAAATCAGGCTGGTATGGCCACCAGAGACGAGCAAGCAGAGAAAGGGCGGTTGTAAATCCGGGGCTGTCAGGTAAGAGGCGTAGATGTGCCCCTCCAGGTGATGCACACCAATGAAAGGCTTCTGGTGCAGGAGCGCCAGGGTTTTGGCAGCGGTTAAGCCCACCAACAGGGCACCCACCAGGCCGGGGGCGCAGGTTGCGGCAATGCCATCGATCGCCATCCAGGTAAGGTCAGCATCCTGCAAGGATTGGGCGATCGCCCCATTCAGCGTTTCCACATGCTGACGCGAAGCCACCTCTGGCACAATCCCTCCATAGCGTTGATGCAGGGGGATTTGGGACGCAACGATATTACTTAATACTTGACGATTCTTTACGATCGCCACCGCCGTTTCGTCACAACTTGTTTCAATTGCAAGGATTGTCGCCATTTGCTGGTAATTTTTTGGGGTATAGCCACTTCTTGTAGCTTAAAATCAATTGGCTTTGTTGAGAGCAGGATGATCCTGTTCAATGTCGGTCATCCTGCGATTGGCAAGTTGACTGCGTCTTGATACATGAAGTTTTTTGTTCTGTAACAAAGGGAAACAATTCCATGAGACGATTGTTTGCTCTAATTCTTGCCTTCTTCCTCTGGTTTAGCATCGCCCCAATCCCATCGGCCAGTGCGGCTCCTACCGATCCAGTTTTAGTTCCTTGCAAAGATTCTCCAGCATTTCAGCAACGGATGAAATCTTCTCAAAGTGCAACGGCAGCACGTCGGGCTGAGGCATACGGCAACTTGATGTGCGGACAAGAAGGTCTGCCCCACCTGGTTGTAGACCCGGATTATGCTCACCTGGGTGAGTTTGTCATCCCCAGCCTTCTCTTTCTGCTGATTGCGGGCTGGATTGGTTGGGCCGGTCGTTCTTACATCCAGGCGGCTAAAAAGACTAGTAACCCTGAAGAGAAGGAAATCATCATTGATGTTCCTTTGGCAATCCAGTGTGCGTTATCGGGTGCTTTATGGCCCCTTGCAGCGCTTAAAGAATTGACCACAGGCGAGCTGACCGCTAAAGACGACGAGATTCCGGTCTCTGTCCGCTAACCCATCCAACGTACTAAACAGCTTTTGGAGAGTCTTTCATGCAGTACTTTGTCAAGTATCTTTCTACCGCACCTGTGATTACAGCCATCTGGTTGACCATCACAGCAGGTATTTTGATTGAGTTTAATCGGTTCTATCCCGATATTCTTTTCCATCCCATGCCATAGGATAGTTGTCGCCAGGTTGCTTAGGACATTGGTTTTAAGGAGATGTAGGGAATTCGCCTCCAGCCAGGGGTTCCATACCTGCACCCCGTCCTAAGCCTGGTGGCTATAGCTATACCTGGTTCACCTGTACAAGGGTAGATTTCAACCCACACAAAGTGAACATTGTTCCTGTTAGCTGAGGTTTCGCAGTTGCCCAAAGGTGACTGCGAATTTATTTTTTGTAACAATCAACAGTTGAACCCCTAAACTCGTTCTGAAACAACACATCTGTTGTCAAAGTTGGTTAAATCGGTATTGGACTCATGCGAAGTAAGGAACTGCAAGCCCGCTTGAGCGAACAAAAGAACCGGGAGGTTGTTCACCCCTTTGGCGATCCTCAGTTTGGTGACCTGGCAACTCCTATTAATACCTCACACTGGGTAAGGACGTATCTCAATTACTTGCCTGCCGTCCGTCAAGGTTTAACACCTCTGCAAAGAGGTTTGGAAGTAGGGATGGTGCATGGCTATTGGTTGGTTGGACCTTTTGCCCGATTAGGACCGTTGCGGGATAGTGCGATCGCCAATCTGGTGGGCTTCCTCTGTGCAGTTGTTCTGGTCGTTATTTCTACCTTCGCTCTGGGTCTGTATGCCCTTAGCAATCCACCAGCCCCCATTGCCGTCACTGCACCAGACGCGTTCAGAACTTCTGGTGGTTGGAGCCGCTTTGCCAACGGCTTCTTGATCGGCGGAGTGGGGGGCGCGATCGTGGCGTGGCTAGTGCTGATTGGGGTGGGATTGTTTGGGAAGGGGTGAGGGGTAGGGGATGAGGCAGAAGAAAGAGGAAAGAAGAAGTGGGAGGTTAGAGAGTAAGGGAGTAGGGGAGTAAAAGAATAATCACCTCATCCCCCCCACCCCATCACCCATCACCCCATCCACTCATCCACCTATCCACCCACCCTTTCCCCTTGTCACTGGCACTACGATGTAACCTTCGGTGCGATCGCCCAACACCCAGTTGCGTTCTAGTCCCCAATACCACCAGTGGGCAGCAATGTAAGCACAGATAATGCTGTCTAACTGGTCTTCCAGGGCTTTGAGTGCGGCTCCTTTAAGGGGAATCTCTGGTAGCGATAGTTTGCTCTGGCTGAGGTCGAGAGCAGGTTCTAGTTGAGGCAGGCGATCGCAAATGTACATCCTGAGTTTGGTCAGTTCTGCGCGCCGTTCTGCCAGCTTTCCTTTTTTGTATTTCAAAATTTGCTCTAGGTCGAAAAGATGCACAATTGCGGGGTGGGGAAAGGCTTCGATCTGATACCGGCCAGACTGTTTCGGTTCCATCTGAGGTGCATGTTGAAAGCCGCGAGCCTCTAAACTTAACCCAAAGCCAACAGTACGTTCGGCGAAACGACTGCCCAAATTAGCCGGATAGCAACCGGCATGATAACGCCCAAAATATTTGTGGGTGAGGCGATCGGGAAGGCGCATTCCAGTCAAGTTAGGGATCAGTGTTGGAGCATCGACCGCGACCAGGGCTGATTGTGGTTCTGGTGCCCAATCATCGATCCAGGCAAGGACGTCGGCGATCGCTTCCTGCCGTTTTAAGTCCAGCATTTTCAGACGGTCATTCTGCCACTCTAGGCAGCACAACCCACTGGCCCCTGATGTCCAGCCAAAGTCAATCCCCAGAAATCTCATTTAGCATTAATCGTCCCTATAGGTAACAGGCTACTCTTCTGCTTTTGGTTTCTATAACTGTCACCAGGTTGCTCAGGACATTGGGTTCAAAAGGGGAGTTGGGGACTTCGCCCCCAGTCAGGGGTTTCACCCCTGCACCCTGCCCTAAGCCTAGTGACTATCGCTGTAACTCCTTTCTTTCGCCTTTCGTCCTTCGCCTTCCTTTCTGACTTCTGGCTTCTGGATCCTTTCCTCTCCTACAATTCATAAAAGAAATCCGTCTAAACAACTCTAAAACTATGCCAATCAAACGGGGCGACATGGTAAAGGCTGTTAAAGAAAAACTGGAAAACAGCTTGGAAGCAAGAGCCAGCGACGTTCGCTTTCCTCCCTATATCTTTGAAACTCCCGGTGAGGTCGTTGATCTAAGCGGCGACTATGCTCTCATTAAATGGGGGATCGTGCCAACTCCTAATATCTGGCTGCGGATTGATCAGGTAGAACCGTTTAGCTGAACCCTTTTTAGCCAATTACTAGTGGTCAATCAATCAATAATTGACGGGTAACCAAAATCCAGGTTGTTGATTAGGGTTGAATTTTGCAAGTCTTCGACCCGTCAAAATTTTTCTGAAGGAACACTAGTGGTTTACCAAAGGAACTTTGCCTGTCTATCTAAGCCCGGAAAAACAAATTTAGAGAGTTTTTCCGGGTTTACAATTCTTCAAAATCTGCCTGGCAAACTACTAGTACAGCAAAACTTTCGTTTTGCTAGGGGTGCAGGGGTTCTACCCTTGTTTGGAGGCAAAGCCTCCAAAAACCATCGGTCGTGAATCAGAGAAATGTGGGCTCATAACTTACCAAGGTTTTCAGGTTTGATTGACTCAAATCTGAAGACAGGCAAATGAAGGTATCCTGGTAATTGTTATAAATTTTCCCACACCTCTTTGATGCACTACCAACCATCTTGCAAAATTTAGTATTTACAAACACTAGGATGCCTGACTCGATCGCCACTCTTCATCGTCTAGGGCTGTCTGCCGCTTGAAATGAATGTTTTTCAGGTGCTTTTTTACCGTTTCTTCTGCAATATAAAGCTCTTCTGCAATTTGCTTTCGTTTGTAGCCAGCTCGACGCAGTAGCCAAACGTCCCTCTCACGGGGAGTGAGGTTCCACTTCTGGGCTTCTGCGATCGCCAACCCGTGCACCGACTGATTCTGATCCTGAAGCCGCAGCAAAATACAGGGCCGCTGCGCACTCTTCAGGTTGATCCACTGAGCTCGGATACGGAATGTTGTTTTTCCAGTGTCCACATCTGACTCAATCATGATGGGGCGATCGCCATACACATCTTTGCTTTCCACCAGTGCTTCACATACCTGCTGAAGTTCTTTAGGTAGAAGTTCTTTAGGTAACGGATTAGCTTTCTCCTGGATCAATTGGGTACAAATAGAATAGGCAATCGTGTTTGCATACATCACCTCTTGCTGGTCGGTTAACACTAAAATACCGTCAACAAAACTTTCTAAAACGGCGTGAAGAAAGTTCTCGGAACTCTCTGAACTATTCATAATTCACTCCTGGGGGCTTGAATGAATTGAGTAGGCTGCATTAATCCAATGAAACGCCAAAAATGGATTGAAATTCTCCTCACATGATTGCAACCCATTTGCAATAAGCACTTTGCCAATAGGTCTCAGTTTCGAAATGCGTTCCTTCATTAATGTGTTAATCCAAACTGAGGCTCATAAAATCCGGATTTAGCAACAATAAAAAAGCAATTATTCCCCGCGATAAAAATTATTCCCCGCGATAAACCTGACGATTTATTTTTTAACCATTTCTAATGACTTTTTTCAGGTATAGCGGTAGTCATTATGGTTAGGACGGGGTGCAGGGGTGGAACCCCTGGCTGAGGACGAAGCCCCCACTCCCTCTCTAATTCCAATGTCCTAACGCACCTGCGTAGAGCTATATTAGGTTTCAAGTATCAAGAAAGTTGTGTAGAATCCCCTGACTAACAAAACTCTTGAAACCCTTAGAAATTCGCAGGTTAAGTTGAGGAACGAAATTCAACGCTCAACCTTCTTTGCGATTGTTGGATTTCGCAATGCCTAACTCAACCTATACGAAAAGCTTTGTCAGTCAACCAGGCAGAATCTAATATCTCAGCAAGATTGGAATCATGTATTTCAACGTATTAAAAGATACATAGAGTTAGGTGTAACTCCTACCTGGCAGAAGCCATGCTATTAGTCAAATTAGTCAACTACTCTATTGTCTTTCACCTTTAATTTTTATTACCTTCTTTGAATGCTTCAAATCTCACATTATTTATTATCCGAAACATTATTCGAAACAAGAGAAAGATGGCGCTCCTGGAAGTCTGGCAATAAGTTTCGCTTATCACCAAAACAAAATCAATATTCCAGGGGCTTTATTTGAGATGAAAGAGTAGATTATGCTAATCTTTCACCAACGAGCTGAGAGAACCAGGAAACCATTTTCCAGGAAAGTAAAGAGCCACTTTTCAGTAGCATATATCAAACTACATCAGCTTAACCTGTGAGATAAGTTGACAGTTCTTATTTGAAAAATTCTAAATTCCTGATAGTCAGAAACTTAAACCATTCCGTTTTATAAAAGCACCCTCAGAGGTCATGACGAAAACTTGAAAAGTCTGCATCATCAAAGGTTGAACATCTGAAAAATAGTTCAGCTCTTCTCTAGATGTTTCCATCTCAAAAGAATCAGAAAAACCGGATTTTTGAAGTGCTCATCTCTACTTTTAGTGCTCATCTCTACTTTTATAACAACCGCTTTAAAGCTCAACCTCATCAAAATGGGTGAGTCAGCATCCGGCACTTCCGCCCACTTACATCACCTTCTTGCCATCCCCTCGCCAATTGTCATAACTTTTGTTACAGTCATCCCAGATAGCTCTCCTGAGAGTTTGGTGATAAGTAGCTAGGCGCAATTAAATTAAGGATAATTTCGGAGGTGGAGGGGGTGAAACCCCTTGCCTGGGGGCACAGCCCCCACTTCCCCCTCTACAATTAACTATGGCTCCCTACCTAAGTGGCTCTTTCATCAATGAACCAGGAGAACCTCCCAGATCTGTAGCAGCGAACCTGGACCTTCTATGCTTCGCCTTGAACATATCAGCAAAATCTACCCGACTGGCGAAGTCCTTAAAGACATTAACTGGGAAGTGAAGCCGGGCGATCGCATTGGCTTAGTAGGAGTTAACGGGGCGGGCAAGTCTACTCAGCTAAAAATTATTTCCGGCGAAATTGAACCGACCTCCGGGGAAGTCATTCGCCCCGCCAGTCTCCATATTGCTTACCTGACCCAGGAATTTGAGGTGGACCCGAACCGCACAGTGCGGGAAGAATTTTGGCGAGCCTTTAAGCAGGCCAATGCAGTTCACGAAGCTCTGGCGATTGTCCACCGGGAAATGGAGACAGCCAATCCTGAACAGCTAGACGCCCTCCTGCAGCAGATGGATCGGCTTCAGCGGCAGTTTGAGGCTATGGATGGATACGCGCTGGAAGCCCGGATTGAAAAGATCCTGCCCGAAATGGGGTTTGCTCTTGAAGATGGCGATCGCTCCGTCAGCGACTTTAGTGGTGGCTGGCAAATGCGCATGAGCCTGGGCAAAATTCTGCTGCAAGAACCCGATCTTTTGCTGCTGGACGAGCCCACCAACCATCTCGATCTGGAGACGATTGAATGGCTGGAAACCTACCTCAAGAACCTGACCACACCCATGGTCATCGTTTCCCACGATCGCGAATTTCTAGATCGCCTCTGCACCCAGATCGTTGAGACCGAACGGGGCATTTCCACCACCTACCTGGGTAACTACTCAGCCTACCTGCAACAAAAAGCCGAACAGCAAGAATCCCAACTCAGTGCCTACGAACGGCAACAAAAAGAACTAGAAAAACAGCAGGCATTTATTGATCGCTTCCGCGCCAGTGCCACCCGCAGCACCCAGGCCAAAAGCCGGGAGAAACAGCTAGAGAAAATTGAGCGGATCGAAGCCCCCGACAGTACCCTCAAAACCTTGCGCTTTCGCTTCCCCCCTTCTCCCCGCAGTGGGCGGGAAGTCGTGATCGTTCAGGATTTAACCCATGCCTACGATGACAAAATCCTGTTTTTAGGAGCAGATTTGTTGATCGAGCGGGGCGATCGCGTCTCTTTCCTGGGCCCCAATGGTTCCGGCAAATCCACCCTGCTGCGTTTGATCATGGGCATGGAAAAGCCGACCGATGGCACGATCAAGCTCGGCGAACATAACGTCATTCCCAGCTATTTTGAGCAGAACCAGGCAGAAGCGCTGGATTTGCAAAAAACCGTGATGGAGACCATCCATGACGAAGTACCCGACTGGACCAATGAAGAAGTTCGCACCCTGTTGGGGCAATTTTTATTTAGCGGCGATGTCGTTTTCAAAAAAGTCGAGGCCCTTAGTGGTGGCGAAAAAGCACGGTTGGCTCTGGCAAAAATGCTGCAGCGCCCCGCTAACCTGCTCATCCTTGATGAACCAACCAACCATCTGGATATTCCTGCCAAGGAGATGCTGGAAGAAGCTCTCCAGCATTATGATGGAACAGTCATCATTGTTTCCCACGATCGCTACTTCATTTCCAAAATTGCCAACAAAATTGTCGAAATTCGAGATGGCGAACTGCGGCTGTACCGGGGCGATTACCACTACTACCTTCAAAAAGTAGCAGAGGAAAAAGAAAAAGAACGGCTAGCCCTGATAGAGGCTGAAAAAGCCGCAAAAGCTGCCGCCAAACGAGCCAGGCAAAAGGAAAAAGAGAAATCACGCAAAGCTGCGAAAGGATAGCGATCCTGTAGCATTGGTAACGGTAAAAGTGCGCCTGCCCAGATAACCCTTTATATCAGCAATGATTTTGTAAAACTTCCACAGACAATCCTGACTTTCAACCATAGGGCCTGAACCCTTGAACAAGTCCAATCATTTCTTGCTTAAAGATTTCAATGTCTCGCCTATTGACAGCAAAAGGCCTACTTGAAAAGTGAATCAGTTCATCGCAAGGTTTTGAGTCTACATGGCAATTCGGTGAATCTACTGCTAGCCAGTCCCTATCCAGGTATCTTTGCTAATTTGAGGATGATGGCAGCAATGGTATGATTTGCGGAGAATTATTCTAACTAAATGAAAGGGCGAATTTGAGTATGGCGCAAGCGCCTGTATCTCCAGTAGTACTGGTCATTCTGGATGGGTGGGGTTACCGCGAGGAAACCGATGGCAACGCTGTCGCAGCCGCAAACACTCCAGTCATGGATAGCCTCTGGGCAGCGTATCCTCACACACTGATTCGAACCTCAGGCAAAGCAGTTGGGCTCCCTGAGGGGCAAATGGGCAACTCTGAAGTGGGACACCTTAATATTGGAGCGGGTCGGGTAGTTCCCCAGGAACTGGTTAGAATTTCAGACGCTGTGGAAGACGGCACTCTACTCAGCAATAGCGCTCTCGTCAAAGTTTGCCAGGAAGTGAAGCGGAGTGGGGGAAAGTTACATCTGGTTGGGCTTTGCTCCGATGGAGGAGTCCATTCCCATGTGGAGCACTTGTTAGGGTTGCTTGACATGGCAAAACACCAGTTACTTTCAGATGTTTGTGTTCATGTCATCACGGATGGTCGAGATACGCCCCCCACATCAGGGATCAATTCAGTTCAACAGATCCAGGCTCACATGGATGCGATCGGGATCGGTAGAATCGTCACCCTCAGTGGTCGCTATTACAGTATGGACCGAGATCGCCGCTGGGATCGGGTCAAGCAAGCCTACGACCTGATGACTCAAGATGGGGCAGGAGATGGACGTACAGCCATTGAAGTTTTGCAAGCATTCTACGAGGGGGGAACGACCGATGAGTTTGTCATTCCCACTCGAATTGCCCCTGGAGCTGTTCAAGCGGGAGATGGAGTCATTTTCTTCAACTTCCGTCCAGACCGGGCTCGCCAGTTAACCCAGGCATTTGTTGATCCTAACTTTCAAGGATTTGAACGGGAGCGAATTTGGCCTCTGAGCTTTGCCACTTTTACGCAATACGATCCTAATTTTCCAGTGCTGGTCGCCTTTGAGCCTCAAAATCTTAATAATATCCTGGGTCAGGTCATTGCTCAGCACGGTTTGCGTCAGTTCCGTACCGCTGAAACCGAAAAGTACGCACATGTCACCTATTTCTTCAACGGTGGGATCGAAGAACCCTTTGAAGGAGAAGATCGGGAGTTGGTTCCCAGTCCCTCAGTCGCTACCTACGATCGCGAACCATCCATGTCCGCCGAAAAGGTCACAGATGTGGCGATCGCAGCGATTGAAAAGCGCATTTACTCACTGGTTGTCATCAACTACGCCAACCCTGACATGGTGGGGCACACAGGTAAAATGGAACCCACCATCCAGGCATTAGAAACGGTGGATCGGTGTCTGGGGCGTTTGCTAGAGAGCATCATTCAGGTCGGGGGAACCACCATCATCATCGCCGACCACGGCAACGCTGAACTGATGTGGGATAGCCAGGGCAACCCCTGGACCGCTCATACCACAAATCCTGTCCCCTTTATTCTGGTTGAAGGCGAAGGGCTCAAGATCCCCGGTCATGGCACTGAAGTTCCCCTCCGCTCTGATGGGCGCCTGGCAGACATTGCCCCCACTATTCTGGATATCCTGAAATTGCCTCAACCTCCTGAAATGACTGGGCGATCCATGATTCTTTCTGCTGATATGGAGATTCGCCCTAACCGGACTCCCATCAAGGTTGCTCGTTAAGGTATAGCAATAGCCACCAGGCTCAGGACGGGGTGCAGGGGTTCTACCCCTAGAGTTTCGCCCCTACCCCTCTTTAAATTCGGTGTCCTAAGCAACCTGGCAACAGCTATAAGCTCTAGAGCGATCAAGGCGACATCAGCAACCGCTTCGAGTAGACACCGTCAAACCTTGAACTTTAGACTAGTCAATGAGCTATCGGCTGAATTATCATCGCCAGTTTCTTTTTTCGTATTTCTCTTCTGTTAAAGGTTATCCGATGACACTGACTTACATCGTTGAAACAATTTGGGCGCTATCTGCCCTAGGGCTCATCACTTTAGTGTTGCTCCATAGCCCCAAGGGGGATGGTTTGGGGAGTTTGGGAGGACAGGCACAACTATTTACCAGCACCAAAAGTGCAGAAACCACTTTGAATCGCATCACCTGGATTTTGACCGTCATTTTCATGGGAATGACCGTGATCCTGAGTGCCAACTGGCTGCCCAAGTAAGCAAGAAATAGGGCAATTTTTGGAATCATGATATGCCACTTTGCCTAAACCACTGGTTCATGCGATCGCTCCTGGCAATTGCAGGAATCAGTTTAGCGATCGCCCTTTCCACTGTACCTGCTCGTTCCAACCTACCTCCCCTGCAAGCCCATCCTCTCCCACCCAGTCTGGAAAAATGGCAGGATAGGCAAAACGCAGGGGACTACTTTGACCAGATCAAACCGGTAGATGTTGGCTACCTCATCTGGTCAAAGTTTCCAGTCACCGTTTTCATCGAACCCCCTCACTTCGGACGAAGCAAAGTATCCCTTCACCACTCAACGGGCCGAAACCTGGATCAAAGCTGTCTCTCAAGCTGTGCAGGAATGGAACTCTTACCTTCCTTTAGAAATCACCCAGCAGGCTGAAAAGGCAGATATTACAGTGTTGCGCTCGCCCCCACCCCTCCAATTCCCCCCCCCAGAAACCAACCCCTCCGATAGCCAGCCAGATCGCCCCAGACTTGCGATCGGCCGCGCCCGTTCCGCTGAAACCCGCTTCGAGATTTATACCAAAACCACCTCTTCTGAAGAGCCGCCTGTCCTCGCTCATCGCTTTACCATCCGCCTGCGTCCCGATCAGGCATCTTCCTATCTTCTAGCTGCTGCCCGCCATGAGTTGGGGCACGCTCTTGGCATCTGGGGACACAGCCCACTCCAGACCGACGCCCTTTATTTTTTCCCAGGTTCGCAACTCTCCGCCCATCTCCAATCGGGATATCAATACGCTCAAACGTATTTATGAGCAACCGACCCGTCTGGGGTGGGCACAGTCTGATTCATCCAAATCTCTTGAGCGCTATAGTTTTATGCGGTTGCATTAGGACATTCGAATGAGAGAAAGTGAGGGCTTCGCCTCCAGCCACGGGTTCCCTCCCTGCACTCTGTCCTTAGTCTGGTGACTATCGCTATAAAGTATAGAGTGCAAGGCAACTTAATTGCTGTCGAACACAATCGCTACCAGCGATGTCGCCAATCTTGAAGTAAAAAGCAGCGCCTCACCTACCAGATGCCCCGTTTACCACTAGGGCGGACTGTCATCCAGTTCGTGCGAGCCATTGCCAGTTGCTCTTCAGTTAGCTTGGCTCCGGTAAGATTAGCTCCACAGAGGTTTGCCCCGCGAAGATTTGCATTCAGCAGATAGGCAGAGGAAAGATCGGCTCCGCGCAGGTCAGCCCCTTCCAGGTCGGCATTGCTCATATAAGCCTTAACCAGGTTGGCATCCCGTAGATTGGCCCGGTTGAGATTCGCTCGCCCAAAATCCGTATTGGACAGAACCGCCCCCTGGAGGTTGATTTTGCTCAGGTTTGCCTGGTGAAAATTCGCTCCGGAGAGATTGGCCCGTTGGAGAGAAAGCGAGTTGAGATCGTGGGAGGCAAAATCCCGCACGCCCTTCCCGTAGTAAGTTTGCACGCTATCAGCATCCAACCGAATCGGAATTTTGCTTTTCTCCCCTGCAAATTCTCGACCCCGCCCGGTGGAATTATCCCGATTTCTCAAAGGAGAACTATTGGAGGGTCTGGAGTCTAAACCGGAACCCCGAATTGAACCCGTTTGAAAACCAGTGGAGTCCAGTTTTTGTCGTGCCCGGATTGCCATTGCAGCGCGGGCAGCGGGTGAAGAAGGTGTCCCACCCGTTGAGTCTGGATCGCGATAACCACCCGATTTACGCTTGGAGCCTGTATTTTGCTTTGCCATTCCCTTTTCCAGACTTTCCAGGTATGGCTCCAAGTCCAACTCTCTGAAAATTCTTTCGGCTGTCTGGTAGCGTTGCTTGACCGAAACCTCCAGCATGTTTTCCAGGACTTTAGCGAAATGATCACTAATGTGGACATATTTCTGCCAAAGCAGTTCACCCGTGGTGGGGTCGTAGTCCAAGTCTTTGGGAGACTTGCCCGTGAGTAGATAAATGCAGGTAACACCCAGAGCGTAGATATCGCTGGCAGGAACCGGGCGCATGGCCATCTGCTCAGGGGGCGCAAAACCTGGAGTGCCGATCGCGTAGGAGGTGAAAGCGGTTTGTTCAGAATTACTCGTCTGGGATTGCTGCTGGTACTTGACGGCACCAAAGTCAATCAGCACTAGTTTGAGGTCCTGGTCGCGCCGAATGATGTTGGCTGGCTTGATATCCCGATGGATCACGCGATTGGTGTGAATATACTCCAGGACTGGCAGAATTTCGCTCAAAAACTGTTTAACGCCGTGCTCCGTTAGTGGACCATCTCTTTTGACAATTTGCTGTAGAGTAGAACCACTGACATATTCCTGAACCAGATAAAACTCCTGGTTCGCTTCAAAGTAATCCAGCAGACGTGGTAGCTGGGGATGGTTGCCAATTCTTCCGAGGGTTTCGGCTTCCCGCTTAAAGAGCTCCCGTGCCATGTCCAGAACGTGGGGAGCCGTTGCACTGGGGCGAAGTTGCTTGATGACGCAGTTGGGATGACCAGGCAGGGATTCATCAATAGCAAGGAAGGTGGCACCAAACCCACCCTGACCAAGTGTTTGGATCACTCGATAGCGATCGCGCAATAGCAACTTGGCACCACAAGCCTGACACACGTCTGTCTGAAGCGAATTTTGAGGATTGGGACAGCCCGAATTGAGGCAGTAGCTCATTAGCACCACTCGCTATCGATTTCGACTACAGGGAATACTGCTACCCTAATCTCATTATCCAGGTAGGGACAGCAAATAAGAGTGTCGTTCATGCGGGAAATCCCTTGAAGAGTTGCTGAAGTTCCTCTCCTTCGGCTTGAAGCATGTATAAATGTCCCTTGAATTACGGATTTCACCGTTTTTGCACGATACACCCCCAGCTAATAAGATTCCCAGGCCTGACGCTGTTGCAACAGTTTCATCGCTATCCTGACCTGAAAACAACTATCAGATCCGTGATGGTAGAGTCCCGCAGATCAAAACCTGCTATTTCATTGTTACTGCAATCATGAGAGAACTTCCGTACATTTACAACTAATTATGAAAGAAGGAAGTTCTGAGCAGTCAGAATTCCGCTTCTATCAAGGCTCTTCAGGGAGAAGGGAGGCATTGCTCAATGAATTTTCGTCTTGGCTGTGCTATTTGGGCTTATAAGGGTTGGGTGGGAGATCTTTTTCCACCAGAAAGCCATCCGGGAGGTTTTTTGCGGCTCTATAGTCAACGCTTCACCACCGTAGAAGGGAACACAACCTTCTATTCCATCCCCGATGCAAAAACGATTGCCCGCTGGGCAAAGGAGACACCCACCAAATTTCAGTTCTGTCTAAAGCTGCCCAAGGCTTTTACCCATCAAGGTCTTTTAGAGCCTCATCTCTCAGAAACCCTCCATTTTTTGAACCAAATGAGAGGATTGGGCGATCGCCTGGGTCCATTGTTTGCTCAGCTTCCGCCCAGCTATAGGCCTTCCCTTCTGGGGGATCTGGAAGCCTTTCTAACGGCGTTACCACGAAATCAGGCTGAATTTGCGCTAGAAGTTCGCCACCCTGATTGGTTTCAGGAACCCCATTGTTGCCGACTAACGGACTTGTTAGAAGAACTGAGCATTGGGCGAGTTTTGTTAGACACACGCCCAATTTATGAGGTGCCGGATGATCCGCAACTCCATTCCGAACGACGCAAGCCTCGATTACCCTTGCAGCTTAGCGTCACTGCTCCATTCAGCCTGATCCGCTATATCAGTCACCCCCATCTGGAGATGAATCAACCATTTATGGAGACATGGATCGCCTGTATTGATGAATGGCTACGGCAGGGGACGCGGATTTACTTCTTTGTTCATTGTCCTGTAGAGGCGCGATCGCCCACCAATGCCCGTCATTTCCAGCATCTACTAGAGGAACGGGCAATCCCCGTACCACCTCTACCCTGGAACCAACTGGAGCCGCTTCCGACCCAACTGAGGCTGTTTGAATAGTTGTTACTCAAAACTCATCTACCCATTCACCCAATCCACCCATCTGCTCCATCACGCCTTACTCCCCCACCCTCCCATTCATCCACTCCTATCCCTTTCTGGTTCTAGCTCCTCCCTGCTTGGTAATGACACAAGACGGTATTCCCACTTGATCGATGCGTTATAGCTCTACGCAGGTGCGTTAGGACATTGGGATTAGAGAGGGAATTGGGGCTGCACCCTTAGCCTTGGGTGGAACCCCTGCACCCTGTCCTAAGCCTAGTGACTATCGCTGTATCAATACACCTACTCAATAGCTGGGGCTTTTAGCAATTCGCCATTAAAAGCTCCCAAAGTAGTAGATTGGGTCGCTGCTTGTTTAGAAACCGCTGGCAGGCTTTCACGTAGCCGCTCAGTTAGCTCAACCGATTTTGCATCATAAACCTGGGTCAGGATTTTGGGGTAAAGTCCAATGCCGATAATTGGGACAAGCAATGAACCAATGATGAAAATTTCACGGGGTTCCGCATCAACCAGCACTTCGTGGGAAGTCAGTTCCTTATTTTCGGGACCGTAAAAGATCTCTCGCAGGTTTGAGAGCAGGTAGATTGGGGTAAGGATGACTCCGACCGCTGCCAGCAAAATCACAATCACCTTGAAAGTAGGGTTGTAGGCATCACTCTGGGCAAAACCTACAAAGACCATTAACTCTGCGACAAACCCACTCATTCCGGGTAAGGCTAGGGATGCCAGGGAACAGGCCGTCCACATGGCAAAGATCTTCTTCATCTTTTGTCCAACACCACCCATTTCATCCAGCATGAGGGTGTGGGTGCGATCGTAGGTTGCGCCAACGAGGAAGAAGAGACTGGCTCCAATTAACCCGTGGGAGACCATTTGTAGCAGGGCACCACTCAGTCCCAAATCAGTAAAGGAAGCGATCCCAATTGTTACAAAGCCCATGTGAGAGATGGAAGAGTAAGCAATCTTCCGCTTCAGGTTCCGCTGGGCGAAGGAGGTTAAGGCCGCATAAATAATGTTTACAATTCCCAAAATCACCAGTGCTGGGGCAAAGATGGCATGGGCATCGGGCAGCATTCCGGCATTCATCCTTACCAGAGCGTAGCCCCCCATCTTGAGGAGAATGCCTGCCAGCAACATGTGCACTGGGGCAGTTGCCTCACCGTGAGCATCGGGCAACCAGGTGTGGAGGGGAATGATGGGCAGCTTGACCGCATAGGCGACCAGGAAGGCAGCGTACATCCATAGCTGGAAGTTAATGGTGTAGTCCTTAAGCGCCAGCGTTTGCATATCAAAGGAAACGGTATCCCCGTAGAATGCCATTGCCAGTCCCGCTACCAAGATAAACAGAGAACTTCCGGCGGTATAAAGGATGAATTTGGTTGCGGCATACATGCGCTTTTTGCCACCCCAAATTGCCAGCAACAGGTAAACCGGGATTAGCTCTAGTTCCCACACCAGGAAGAACAG
Organism: Leptothermofonsia sp. ETS-13; assembly: GCF_049200465.1. NCBI lineage: Bacteria > Bacillati > Cyanobacteriota > Cyanophyceae > Leptolyngbyales > Leptolyngbyaceae > Leptothermofonsia > Leptothermofonsia sp. ETS-13. Next base: position 4,858,583 of record NZ_CP120836.1, on the reverse strand, counting down.
CAGCATATCCTGAACTGCAAATACGGCGATCTGCCCGCCGTACATAGCCAGCATCAGGAAGTAGAACAGGCGAGGCTTGAGGGTAACCGGCCAGGCTGCCAGAATTGCCAGGGTCGTGATGAACCCAGTTAGCAAGATGAGGGGCATGGAGAGCCCATCTGCGCCGACTGACCATTTCAGGTCTAACTGAGGAATCCAGTTGTAGCTTTCGACCAATTGCAGGTTCGGATTAGAGGTGTCGTAGCCGGTGTAAAAGGCATAGACCAGAATTACAAAGTCAATTAGCCCGATGACAAGAGCATACCAGCGAACAGTTTTGCCATCCTTATCTGGCAAGAAGGGAATCAGCAGAGAGGCTGCGATTGGAAACAGAATGCTCGTAGTTAGCCAGGGAAAATCAGCAGTCAGCATTTCAGCGATGGGTTGTTAGGTGTTAGCTGTTAGAGCAGATACGGGTGATAGAAAATGGGAATTCTGCCAGTTCCTTTTTTGCGGGAGGGAGTATTTGGTCAATAAACCTAGAATTAGTGAGTCTGGTTACTACCAGGTGTTCTGTTCCCAGAAAGGAATTGGAGTGATTGCATTTAGCACCCCGCAGAATTGTATCGGTATTCATCTACTGACCATGCAACCACTCATAACTTCTTAAGTAATTCCAGAGAAAATTACCAATCCCAGTACGGCAGCAAACACAATCAGGGCGTAAAACTGAGCGCGACCATTCTCAAAGTATTTGAGCACTTCACCAGTCAGGAGAGTGACTAAACCTGCCAGGTTGACAACGCCATCGACAACTTTGTAATCCACTTCCAGTACTTGCCTTGCAAGGCGACGGCTCCCTAGTACAAATACGTTGTAATAGATGTCGTCGAAGTACCACTTGTTCTTAGAGAGTTGGTAAAGGGATGGAATCCGGGCAGCGATCGCCGCCGGGTCAATCGTTTTGCGCAGATACATCATCACGGCCAGCGTGATACCGATCAGGGAAATGCCCACCGAACTACCCGCCATCAACAGAAACTCACTCCAATCAAAGTGAGCGGCTGCTTCGGTCATGTCAAACACCTCACTGGGAGGATGAATAAACGCCTCGAAGTAGTTAGCGAAAGGAGTCCCAACCAAACCAACCAGGATCGAAGGCACGGCCAGAAGCATCAGCGGCAGCGTCATTGAAATAGGAGACTCGTGGGGAGTGGTGCTGTGATGGTGCCCATGGGTGTCGTGCTCTCCTTTAGCGCGATCGGGCTCTGTTTCCATCGTCAGTTCCTTGGGATTCATGGCACCGGGGCCCATTGAAAGTCCCATTTCCTGAAGTTGCTCCAGCTTGATCTGCTGACGAACAGATGTATCAGTGCCGCGAAACCTTCCTTCAAAGGTGGAGAAGTACATACGAAACATGTAAAAGGCGGTGATCCCTGCGGTAATCCAGGCAACCAACCACATCATCGGATTCGCCTCATAGGCCAGACCAATAATCTCATCCTTGGACCAAAATCCGGCAAAGGGTGGAATTCCACTAATGGCCAGGGTTCCGATCAAAAAGGTGATGGCGGTAATTGGCATAAATTTACGTAATCCGCCCATCATGCGCATATCTTGGGCATAGGCTGGGTCATGACCTACTACCCCCTCCATGCCATGGATTACAGATCCAGAGCAAAGAAACAACATGGCTTTGAAGTAGGCATGGGTCATCAGGTGAAACATTCCGGCGGTGTAGCCACCCACGCCCATTCCCATAACCATGTAGCCAAGTTGGGACATGGTGGAGTAGGCGAGTCCCTTTTTAATGTCATTCTGGGTAATTGCGATGGTTGCGCCAATAAAGGCAGTCACGGTGCCTGTCCAGGCAATGACGCTCATAGCCGTTGGAATATCTTCAAAGACTGGAAACATCCGAGCAATGAGAAATACCCCGGCAGCCACCATCGTTGCTGCGTGAATCAGTGCTGAAATGGGGGTTGGGCCTTCCATGGCATCGGGTAGCCATACGTGCAGGGGAACCTGGGCTGACTTTGCAACCGGGCCAAGAAAGACCAGTACGGCAAACAGGGCTGCCATCGCCCCACTCAAAACACCCGATTCGACTAATTGCTGGAGGCGATCGCCAATCACGTCAAATTCAAAACTGCGGGTCGCCCAGTAAAGCCCCAACATGCCTAGGAGCAAGCCAAAGTCGCCAACTCGGTTAGTCACAAAAGCTTTTTGGCAGGCATCGGCTGCCGCTTTCCGGTCATACCAGAACCCAATCAGCAGGTAGGAGCACATCCCTACCAGTTCCCAAAAGACGTAGACCTGCACCAGATTGGGGCTAACAACCAGGCCCAGCATAGAGGAGCTAAACAGACTCAAATAAGCGTAGAAGCGAACATAGCCGGGGTCATGTGCCATGTATCCGTCGGTGTAGATCATGACGAGAAAGGCGACGGTGGTCACAATTACGAGCATGAGGGCGGTGAGGTGATCGATGGTATACCCCATACTCAGGTGGAAGTCACCCGCCGATGCCCATTCAATCATCCGGGTGTAAGGCTTATGTCCCTGGTACTGACTCCAGAAAAGGGCGAAAGATAAAACCATCGCCGCTCCACAGAGGGACACAATGAAAATTGAACTGGGGCTCCTGAGTTGACTGGTTGCCTTGCCAAAAGAAATGAGTCCTAGACCAAGAATCATGGCTCCCGCCAGTGGCAGGACTGGAATCAGCCAGGCGTATTCGTAAATTGCTTCCATGGCTTATGCCTACTTATGCCTACGTTTAAAGTTCTTCACGCGATTGGGAAAACCGTTTACATTGTGACACACAGCTTAGGACAAACTGTCAAGAGCGAACACAACATTTCAGATTCCAGGGAAGTAAAGGGATAGGGAGTAGGGGATAGGGGAGTGAAGGGGTGAGGAGAGAGATGAAAACTCACAACTCATCCACCTAATTCCCCCCTCCACCCACTCCCTGCTCCCCATTCCTGAGACTTCTGCCATTGCTGCGTTATTATTCATTGCCCGACCACAGATCAGGCATGAGACACAATTATCTTCAAACTTTTTAATGGAGTTGTACTCGCTCTTTAGTTGTATTCGTTTTCGGCAACGAAGCTGGAGCGGCGATCGCGATCGCGAACCGTCCAATCTTCATTTTCACCACCGATAATGACCTGGTTTAGAGTGACATAATCCTGACTAAATTGGCGGAGAGCGTTGATCAATACGTCGATCGCAATACCATCACTGGTTCCCAGATCAAACCAGCACCGCCCCCAGTTGCCCAGGTACTCAACCTCGCCCATGTTGTGCATCAGTGCCAGCAGGCTACTATCTGCCGTGTCTTCGTTATACTCCATGTAGCTGATATCAACACCCATCTCCTGCACTTGCAGATTCTCAGCATTGAACCCTCCCAACTTTCCCAGGAAGAACCAAGAGTTGAAGACCTCTTCGATGTACTGTTTTTCCATCTCAGAGGGAACCGTGCTGAACTCAATCCAGATCCAGAGGTCAAATGGATCAAATTCGCGAAATTGAACCTGCATAACGGGTGAAGTAAATAGCGAGAAGATGACTAACACACTTATAGCCTATCGTTGATTGTCAACGGCTCTTCATAGCGATCCTTCTTGAAATTTGAAAAGGGTACAAGGGGAAACCCCTGCACCTCGTTCACAAACTACTTGCGAATGCTGTAACAGTTTGAGGTTAGTTCGCAACTCCGGTTACTTGCCAACATTCTGCAAGCGTCTCTGGGTGCGATCGTGTTCCCGTTGGATTTGCCTCACCAGGGCTGGAGGTAACTGGCTCTTCTTGTCTAACGCTTTTTGAAATAGGGCAATGCTGTCCCGGTTATTGCCCTGCTTTACCAAAATTTGAGCCTTGAGATAGTAGAGTTCAGGGTTGTTGGGTGTAGCCTGGATCGCACGGTCGATCGCTTCCAGTGCCTTAGCGGGCTGGTTTAAGTCACGGTAGCCCAGGGCAATTCCGCGATCGGCCAGATAGCGGGGACCGGCATACTTGTTTAAACGCTCGATCGCCTGAGAAGGGCTAGAAAAAGGCAGATTCAACGCCATCATCAGCTCAATGTATCCTTTCACCAGGTTAAGTTCAGGGTCATTAGGAGCCTGTGCTTCTGCTGCATCCAGATATTTAAACGCCTGCTGTACCTCGCTCAAACCTTGGGGAGTTCCCCTTACCGTTCCCTCTTTGAGAACAACATAACCCGCTTCAAGGAAATGACCGACTGCCAGATAGAGGTTGCCTCGGAGGGGGTCTTTCCCCAACAGCGCCTGGGCAGCAGTACGGGTTTGACCTGCATAGGTATGAAATTCTTCCAGCAGAGCAGCTTTTTTCTGAGGATCTTTCTCGCCCTGCCAGTCAATATAGACCAGAGAAGCCTTCATTGCGGGAGTCATTGGTTCACTGGGATCTGCCTGCTGAAGATATTTGGCCGCGGCGGGATAGTTACCCTCCTCAAAAAAAGCTTTGAAAGCCGCTTCGGTGCGATCGCCAATTGATCGAGCAGCACCAGTCCGAAAAGGATCTTTAGCCAGAGATGGATATACCCAAAGGCTGAGAGAAATTAGCGTTGCACTGGTAACGCTCAATACCGGTTTAAGGGCAGCGCGAGGGCGAACTCGCTTAAAGCGAACCCACTTAGACGCGGTGAACCAATCCGTCATAATCTCTATCCTGGTCAATCAAGTCCAACTATTCATAGTAAATGGCGTCAATTTAAATTGGCATCCCCTGATCAGAAAGAAAGAAGAAGATAAAAGGAGCCAGGGAGGGGGGAGAGTGATGATTGGGTAAAGTAGTCTTAACCTCCATACTTTTTGAAGAAAACTGCCTGCCCAGGTTATGAGCAGACAGTTTGGGTCTCACAAAGCCAATGGAGGTTTAGAGGACAATTGAGTAGACGTGGCCGGACAAGGTAAGTTCCAGATGATGAAAATGAAAGGTAAGGGTGTGCGAAATCTTTTGAATTTGTTAATTTTTTTGTGGCAGTCCTGGAAAGGGGGTTGAGGGAATCAGGGTTTCGAGGATTCAGAGCCCTGTTTCTAGAACACCCTCAGTTTTTTTAACTTACGCAAACTCGGAGGTTGTAACTTAAAAACTGCACCTTATGCCCCACATCGGCGCTTAGACCTCCGAGGTTTTGGCAAAATACGTAAGTGCTGATAGCAACCAGCATTGCTCATCATCACCTCTTGAATTTACCCTTCATCCTTCTCCTCCTTAGCTTCTGGCACTTTTCCCTCCCAGATCCTGTCTCCTACCCCCTTACGCCCTGACACCTCAAGAATGCTTTACATCCGTAACCTGACTTACCACCCACCAGCCTGCCACCAGCCGATTTTGAAAGCCGTGAATTTGGAAATTGCACCGCAACAGATGGGGTTGGTAATTGGTCCCAGTGGGTCAGGAAAGACAACTCTACTGGAAATTTTGGCGGGGTTAACAGAAAAAACGGCGGGTGAAGTTTGCTGGCGTGAGCAGGAATTGACTTCCCTTCATCTTCAACAACTGAGCGGTCTGGTGTTTCAGTTCCCAGAACGGCATTTTTGTGGGGGAACCATCCTGGAAGAGTTGCGGTTAGGGCATCCGGAATTGACGAGCGATCGCATCCAGGAAGCCCTGAACGAAGTGGGTCTTTCTCAACTGCCTTTGAGCACGTCGCCCAATTCACTTAGCGGAGGGCAGCAACGCCGACTTGCCTTTGCTGTGCAGCTTATTCGCCAGCCCCATTTGCTGTTGCTGGATGAACCGACTGCCGGGTTGGACTGGTCGATGCGACGACAGTTAGTGAACCTGCTAGCGAAGCTGAAAACCCACTGGAGCCTACTGGTTGTTTCCCACGATGTCAATGACTTAGTCGATATTGCCGACCAGTGCTGGACGCTTAGCCACGGCGAACTCGCCTCTGCCAATGTGGAAATGTTGAAATCCAAGGCAAGGATTAGTTAAAGCTTAGGGGTAACAGGTAGCAGGTGATAGAAGTTGTTATGGCGATCCTTCTTGAAATTTGAACGGGGTGGAACCCCAGCACCCCGTCGTGGGGGGCGAAGCCCCCCCTTGTTCACAAACTATTTGTGAACGCTATAGAATCTTTATGTCAAATTTTCGTGAGTTTGAGTTTCACACATTGATTGTGGATGCCTACGGATAACCGCAGGAAAGTCAGCGCTCCTCCACTCAATGTTCCATAGTAGATTTGGGAGAAGGCATTGAGCTGGAATTGATTACCATTCCGGGTGGCACGTTTCTGATGGGTGCGCCGGAAACAGAGGATGGCTGGCATCCAACTCAAACACCTCAGCATGAAGTGGCGATCGCCCCCTCTCTGGATAGGCAAGTACCCCATATAGGCAAGTACCCCATCACTCAAGCCCAATAGAGTGCGATCGCGACCCTGCCCAAAATCAACAGATCGCTCATGCCCAAACCCTCCTGCTTTGAGGGTAGACATCGACCTGTGGAGCAGGTGTCCTGGTTGGATGCTGTTGAGTTTTGCGATCGCCTCTCTGCTCACAGCGGACAAACCTACCGACTTCCCAGTGAAGCCGAATGGGAATACTGCTGCCGTGCTACTACCCAAACTCCCTTCTGTTTTGGCGAAACCATCACCACCGACCTCGCCAACTATTCCGGGATTGACTGGGAATTTGAAGGATGGATTTCCAGTAAAGGCTCCTACGGTAAAGGACCTCCAGGCGGCGATCGGCGGGAAACGATCAACGTTGGCAGCCTTCAAATTGCAATCGGGAAGGCAAGTGTTAATAGAGTCAATGGGGTAGATTTCAGAGGGGAGTAGTAGCACTTATTCATAAATAAACTGACAGGAGCAAATTCAAAACTCTCCAATGAAAGTTTTAGAAGTCTACAATCACGGGTTCCCCTTTTTCGAAACCCTGACAAAAAATCACCCTTTCTCCCCCTCACTTCTCATTCCTTACCCCTCTCTCGATCAAGAAGGCATCAAACGTGGAGCGATCGCTCATAGCTGCCTGCGCGCCTGCTTGCGTCACTGCCAGTGCCCCAGCCGCCGCTCCCCATACCACAGCTTGCCGCAGAGGCAAACCCTCAACCAGGGCCGCCACCAGTCCTCCCGCAAATGCATCGCCAGCAGCAACCGTATCTACGGCATCAACCGAAAACGCAGGGGTAAAGAAGATTTCGTCCGCCGTTGCGCAAAACACTCCCTGGGCACCGAGCTTGATAATGACTGTGTTCGCTCCCTGCTGGCGCAAATGCTGGGCGGCGATCGCAGCCGTTTCCGGACTGTTGACCGGAAGTCCCGCCAGTTGACTGGCTTCCACCTCATTCGGCACCAGAATGTCCACCAATGGATACAAATCAGTAATCGGAGTTGTCGGTACGGGTGCCGGGTCAAGAATCACCCGTACCCCGGCTTCATGGGCAACCCTCGCTGCTGCCCGGACGACTGCGATCGGCACTTCTAGCTGAAGCAGTAGGGCATCCGCCTCAGGCAGTATTTCCACCAGGCGATCCACATCTTCACTGTTCATTCGACCGTTGGCACCCAGGACCCCAACAATCTGGTTCTTGCCCCCATCCGCCACAGTAATGATGGCAACCCCTGAATGGGCTTCCTCATCTACCAGCACAGAGTCAATCTGCACCCCCGCCACCCTCAGTTCCTCCAACAGTTCCTGGCCAAAGGCATCATCCCCCACCCGCCCCACCATCTGAGTTGGAATCCCTAATTTGGACAGGGCAACGGCCTGATTTGCCCCCTTCCCTCCCGGTGTAGTGAAAAAATGAGAACCCAATAGCGTCTCCCCTGCTTCAGGCAGTCGCGGCGTCCGGGTTACCAGGTCCATGTTGATGCTGCCAAAGACAATTACCATCCCCAACTTCCTGGCGCTCCTTTGAATGGCCCTACAATATCGCTGGTGATCCAACCACCGTAGAAATTGCCTGGTTGCGGTTCGACTTTTTCTCCATCCACATAGCAGGCATCCATTGGTGCGGGATAGAAAGCAACGTAGTTTTTGATTGCAGTGAAGGCAGGAGTGGGGTCCGGGTAGTACCAGGCAACGTCATTAGCTTGGCGATCGCCCACAACCAGGTGATAGTAGGTACCCTGCCCTTTCCACTCACAGAATGTAGTGCGGGGGCTTTTGATTAAGTGTTCTTGCCTGATATCTTCAGGCGGGATGTAATAGACCGGGGGGTGGCTGGTTTCCAATACCCGTTTGGCACGACGGGTATCGGCGATCGTCACTCCATTGAAAACCACCTGAATATGTTTACTAGTGTCTTCCAGACGGGGTGGGCGGGGATAGTCCCAGACAGATTCTTGCCCAGGCTGGGGAGGGATAGGTTGAGGACGCATAAAACGGCAGGCTTAATCTGAGAGATGCCACTCAATGTACCAATCTTTGTTGATCCTCTGATAGTCGAATAAGGGTTGAGCTTCTTGAGGGCGGATTGGAAAACTCTTATAGTTTGGCTTGTAAACGTAGAGCTTTGAGCAAGGAGTCAACCAGCATTCCCGTCGGCTCTGGTCTGGTTTCCCCTCAAAGTTTGCCGTTTCAAGCTCACCGTTCTTTTTGAAAGAGGCGAAAACCTGCTGCACTTCCCCCTCTTCCATCCATCGTTTAATCGGTTCAAAATCCTTCATTGCCACCCCATCTGCTTCCACATATTTAGGAAAGCCAACCCCAGTTGAAGTGCAATAACCCATATCCGATCGCAAAACAAAAGAGCCTCTTGAATACTGGATGTTTTCACAGGATTGGTCAGCGACAACTCTTCTAATCTTTTTCTGCTGAATCAAAGAAATCAATTGCTCCAGTTTCTCAGCTTTTGAAATTTCGGCTTCTACCCTCACCGAACGGGCTAACTTGACAGTTACAACAAACGCTGCAACAACAAAAAATGCCAATCCCGCTATCCAAAAAACTCTTTTCATTTTGAAACAGGCTTAAGCCATTGCCTTCACCAATGCTATTCCAGCCGTGATGCAGTCCGTTGCTAGAGAATGAGTTTTACTGGCAACACCTGTGGTGCTAAAGAATTCTAGAAGCGAAGCCAGGAGCCAGAAGCCAGAAGTATAAGTAGGTAGTCATCATTAATTGTAAAGGGGGGAGTGGGGGCTGCGCCCCAAGGCAGGGGTTTCACCCCCTATTGCTCTAAAAAACGGTTCCATCGCTTTCAATTTGAATGGGTGGGATACCCCCAGGTCGCCGTTCTGCTGCGATTTTGCGTCCTGCGGTCCAGGTGCCACCTTGAAGGATTTTTACGAGGGGAAGTTGAGTAGCCGTCAGGTTAAGTTGTTGCCGAATGGTTTCAGCAATTTTGTCCAACAGGGTGACGGTTAAAGCCCGCCACTCCACGATCGCTTCAGAACCTGGCAAATGAGCTTTTTGAAGGATCGTAGGGTCTTTGACCTGTAATAAGCCCAGATCCAGACATAAGCCACCGTTTCGATATTCTGGTAGTCCCGTGAGAGCATCTAGCTCAATGATTTCTACTCCTATCTCTTGCAACGGCTCTAGCAAGGAGTAGGTTAGCCACTGAGATAGTTTATGGAAAGGGATGAGGGTGGGGTAGGGAGTGGGGAGTGGGGAGTGGGGGGAAGTGGTTTGGGGGGATAGGGCTGGATGAGGCCAAACATCCCCCAGGTTGACTCCTGCAAGGGTTATGCGTCCAGACCAGATATTGCCCAGTCCCTCCAGAACGGCTTGCAAAACAGTGCTGGCTGTTAATTGCCCCTGAACAGTTTGATCTAGCAAATAGTTGACCAGGTAGCCGGGGCGGGGATTTTGAAGACCGAAGTACTTGGGATGAAGTTGGAGGGTTTGTCCTAACCGTTGTAGAAGTTCTGCCCTTCCCTGCATTGCAACCAGGGGATTGGTTTGACTGGCCTGGAAGCCCTGGGCCAGTTGGTCTGTTGACAGTTTTTGAAGGGCGATCGCATCCACCTGTAAGGGGTTAGCGGGGTCATTGGAAAATAATCCCTGACAAAATAGGTGAAAACTAGCAACCGCCAGGCCCTCCGACCGTCGGAACACTTTTCCCGTTTCCGGTTCCTGATACTGCCACTGGGAGCCTGCCCCTGCATCAAGTAGAACACTAATAATTGCCAGGTCAAACTTCGCCCAGGCTTTTTCAAGCGGAGTTAAGTCAGCGAGCTTTTCTTCCAGTTGAGCCAGTCGCGGTACATCCCCTACCTCAAAGTGTCGCCAGCGACTGTGAAATGGAATATCCAGATTGGGATAGTTTTCACGAATAACCTGAATGACATAATCTGCGGTTGCCGTAAGCTGACTCAGATTGGAGCGAAAATAGCGTAACCGATCAGCACAAGCCAGCTCAAATAACTGTTCACAACGCTCCCGAATAGCCTGGGGGGAACGCAGATAGGCGATCGCTTCTCTATCGGTCGGATCCAATTTCACAGTTGAAGAAGGGGGAAGGAGGGGCCAGGAGTCAGGAGAGGTGAGAAGTGAGAGGGAGGGGATAGGGTGAAGGGGGGAGGGAGGGAGGAGGGAAATACCTCATCCTCCTATCCCCTCATCCCCCCATCCCCCCTCTACTCTGCCAAACTCCTTCCCTTGATTTGCGCCAGGGTGACTTCATCGGGCACTTCGCCGTTCGTGTAATAGCCAGCCGCCTTTTTGGCTTCGATCTCGACTTTGGCATCTGCTGGAATCAAATCTTCCGGGATTGGAACCCGTTCAACAATTTTGATGCCAGCCTGGGTAATGGCGTTGTATTTCATGTTGCTCATGGAGATGAAGCGATCAATCTGAGTGATGCCAAGCCAGTGGAGTACGTCGGGCATCAGCTCTTGAAAGCGCATGTCCTGCACCCCTGCTACACACTCGGTGCGGGTAAAATAAGCATCAGCGCGATCGCCCCCTTCCTGTCGTTTGCGGGCGTTGTAAACCAGAAATTTGGTCACTTCACCCAGGGCACGTCCCTCCTTGCGCAGGTAAACGATTACTCCTGCTCCCTCCTCTTGTTGGGCAGTTTGCACACAGGCTTCAACTCCGTGCACCAGGTAGGGACGGCAGGTGCAAATATCAGAGCCAAACACATCGGAGCCATTGCACTCATCATGAACGCGTACTGCCAGGGGTCGATTGGGGTCAGTGATGGCCGCAATATCTCCCACGATGTAAACAGTCATGCCACCAATGGGCGGTAAAAAAACATGAAAATCTGGACGGGTTATCAGTTCAGGAAACATGCCGCCAGTTTGTTCAAACAGAGCACGGCGCAATTCAGACTCAGCCACGTTCAGTCGTCGGGCGATGCCTGGTAGGTACCAGACGGGTTCGATCGCCGCCTTCGTTACAACCAAATCGCCACCAGCCTTCAGAATTTTGCCATCAATCCGAATTCGTCCTTTGACAACAGCTTCCTGAAGCTCTGGCATGTTGATATGGGCTTTGGTAATGGCGATCGTGGGGCGAATGTCGTAGCCCTCCTCGTACAGGGAAGCATAAATTTCGCCAACTATTGCCCCAAATGGATCAAGAGAAACAATTTTGTTGGGGTCAAACCAGGAGGGATGGGGGCCAATTGATTCAGCGGGAGATGTGTTGGTTAGATCAGCCCGGTGGTCTGTTTGAAGCTGACCACTAGCGATCGCCAGCGCCCGATAAACCCCATAAGAACCAGAGTGAGTACCAATCACATTGCGATGGGCGGCAGTGGTTAGCGTACCAATGATAGGTCCGCGCTTGAGCGGATCCGTTTCTCCCCAGTGAATTGGAAGCGGTTTTGGACCAAATCGAGCAGGATGGGACGTGAGAACAATATGTTTCGGTTTTAGCCCTGTCTTTTCACTTGGCATAGATGCTCTCCCTGAGGTTGAACCGTCATTTGTAGAGCGGACCGCACGAGTAAACGCCGATACCCATAAAATCAATCCTCCTTGCAAAAGCCACAATTGCGAGGGATCTGCGGTAATCAGCGTGTCCGGGTAGAGCCTTCGATCTTACCAGTAGGAGCCACTGCTATAGGTGTTTTAGGCAGCAAAAATCGGTGCATAGAGAAGCACTTCGGAAGTTATATAAGTAGGTAGTCATAATTAATTTGTAAAGGGGCGTGGAGGGGGTTAAACCCCCTCCACGCCCAAAATTATTCTTAATCTTAATTTAATTGCGCCTGGCTACTGAGCTGTCGCCAGGTTGCTCAGGACATTGGCTCTAAGGGGGTGTGGGGGCTGCGCCCCCAGCAAGGGGTTCCACCCCTGACCCATCTACACCTTCCGCCTTTTGCTTCAGGGCTTCAATGATCTGTACATTTGCTTTAGGAAAGGGGTATTGCTCCAGTTCGACAAGGGTGACCCAACGCACTTCATCGCACTCAATCGGTTGAGGTTCGCCGCTAATATGACGACAATGGTGGACGTTGAGTGTGACATGGAAGTGGGAGTAGGTGTGTTCGACAGTAATGAGGCGATCGCCCACCTGAATCTCAATCCCCAACTCTTCCCGGATTTCCCGCTGAATGCAGTCTTCCACCGTTTCTCCCGGTTCCAGCTTGCCCCCAGGAAATTCCCACAATCCACCTAAAAGACCACTTTGACGGCGGCGGTCAATCAGGATCTGTCCCTGGCTGTTCCAGATAACAGCTACCCCAATCATTTTGCGGGGGATAGGAGCGCGGGTTTCAGTCATAGGTAATTGAGATTGAATGCCTAGATTGTAAGCCTGACAGTGCAGTTTCCAGGGACAGCGAGGACAATCTGGGCTATGGGGAGTACAGAGGGTAGCTCCCAGATCCATCAAAGCCTGGTTAAAATCACGCGACTGCCGGGGGTCAAGAAGACTTTCAGATAATTGCCAGAGATGGGCGATCGCGCGATTGGGAGGAACCTGCAAGGCCACTAAGCGTGCCAGTACGCGCTTTACATTGCCATCCAGAATGGGAGTTGGCTGGTTGAATGCTGCACTTAGAATTCCCCCCGCGGTTGTACGTCCAATACCGGGAAGGGAAATGGCAACCTCCAGTTGTTCAGGAAATACGCCATTGTATTGCTTAACCAGTTCCTGAGCCGCCAGGTGCAGATTGCGGGCACGAGCATAATATCCCAATCCCTGCCATGCCTTCAAAACCTGCTGCTGGTCTGCCATTGCCAGGTCTTGAACAGTTGGGAACCATTCTAACCAGCGTTCGTAATAGGGAATAACCGTTTTCACCTGGGTCTGTTGCAGCATAATCTCAGATATCCAGATGGCGTAGGGGTCACGGCTATGCCGCCAGGGTAAATCCCTCCCAGACTGGTGATACCAGTTCAGCAATGAGTGTCTTAAATCACCGATTCTCAAATCGCTGGTTTTTAAGTCGCTAATATTAGAACCCGGCAGGTAATATCCACCACCTGCCGAGTCTTTAAGTTTAGGAGAGTGCGATCGCTTTCTTGAGAGGGCCACTTATCCGACTAACGTTTAGCAAACAGCGATTAGCATTTCAGAAGTTTCTAGAAAAATCAGTCGATACCAACAGAGCCCGGACGGCTAACAGCTATTAGCCCTCTGTGGTGGAATTATCTGCACCAATCAAAGATTTTTCTAGCGCCATCCGCTGCTCGGCATTACGGAGGAAGTAACCGCTCATCATCGCAGACGCCAGCAAACGTCCCAGATCTTCGCGAGAGGTGGTTACCGTAATGTTGAAGTGTTCGGAAGGTAAAGCACCTAACATGCCGATAATGTTTCGCTCCATTACCTGGAACACCTCAGGAGAGCTAGGACGCGAAAGCTGGGCGATCGCTTCGGGGCTAAGGGACTGGACGTAATGCCAGAACTGATTGCCCGACTCAGCAGTATCTCCAAAGAATTCTGGCACTCTATCTGATGTGTTGTTCACAGAAGGAACCTCAATCAACGGCTGTAATGATTCTATAAATTTAATGTACTCAGTAAACTCAAGGATGCGAAGTGGGCAGAACCGAACTGGATTGGTGGGTTGCCTCACCTGAACTGTTGCCTCACCTGAACTTTATAGCGATAGTCATTGTGGTTAGGACGGGGTGCGGGGGTGGAACCCCTGGCTGGGGGCGAAGCCCCCACTCATTCTCTAATTCCAATGTCCTAACGCACCTGCGTAGAGCTATACAACATCCATTTTGCGATCGCCCACGTACATCCTTCAGACCCAGAAAAATGGGATGAATTTTATTAGCAAACTCTTCCGAACAACTCAGGAAAAAATCATTCTTCCCAGAAGGCTTTTTCCTAAAGTTATAGTTATAGCGATCCTTCTTGAAATTTGAACAGGGTGCAGGGGTGGAACCCCTGTGTGGGAGCTTCGCCCCCATTGTTCACAAACTATTTGTGAAAGCTATAAGTCACTAAGTTGAGGACGGGTGCAGGGGGGAACCCCTGGCTGGAGGCGAAGCCTCCACACCCTCGTTAAAGCTAATGCCCTGAGCAACCTGGCGACAGCTACAGCTTATAGATGACAGATGTACGTGAGCCGACGGCACAAGTAATATGGTGAATCCCATGACCCAACAATCCTTTTTAAGGTCAAAGTGGCTGAGGTTATTTATGATTGCTTCTGGCGTAGCCATTCTCGCGATCGCACTGAAACAATTGAATGTGCAGGATTATCTGCAAAGTGTTCTGCTCTGGATCCAGAACTTGGGACCTGCTGGGGCGATCGCCTTTATGGCAATCTATATTCTGGCAACCGTGCTGTTTATCCCCGGTTCCTTGCTGACGCTTGGGGGGGGTGCCATCTTTGGAGTGTTACTGGGCTCAGTTTATGTTTTTCTGGCCGCTTCTATCGGCGCAACCCTGGCTTTTCTAATCGGACGTTACCTGGCCAGGGGTTGGGTCTCGAAACAGATCGAAGGCAATACAAAATTCAAGGCTGTGGACAATGCGATCGCCCGTGAAGGTCTCAAGATTGTGATTCTAACACGCCTTTCCCCCGTCTTCCCCTTCAACCTGTTGAACTATGCTCTTGGTGTCACCCAGGTTTCTCTGAAGGATTATCTTGTGGGATTCATTGGCATGCTCCCTGGAACGGTTATGTACGTCTACATAGGCTCTCTTGCAGGCAGTCTGGCCATGATTGGCTCCCCCTCAACCGCCAATCCCCAAACCCAAATGATTCAATGGATCATTCGCATTGTTGGCTTGATTGCTACGATTGCTGTCACCGTTTACGTCACCCGGATTGCCCGGAAAGCCTTAGATGAAAGTGTCGCAAATGAACCAGTGAACAACGCGCCCATCAGGGAGGGAGAGTAGGTGTCTATGTCATCTTTCACCACAGATGAACCCAGCATTCAACCCCTAGACCAGTACAACCAGACACTAGTTTCCTACGTCCATCCGCTGGATTGGGTAAATCCCAAACCCGCCGAATGTTACGATCTGGTCGTGATTGGGGCAGGAACCGCTGGGTTGGTGACGGCGGCTGGAGCCGCAGGGCTGGGATTGGGGTTGAAAGTGGCACTGATTGAAAAGCACTTGATGGGGGGAGATTGCCTGAATGTGGGCTGTGTTCCTTCTAAGTGTCTGATTCGCTCCTCACGGGTGGTTGCTGATATGCGAGATGCTGATCGCTTTGGGGTGCGATCGCCCAAGGATATCGAAGTAGACTTTCCCGCTGTAATGGAACGAATGCGGCGACTCAGAGCAGGCATCAGCCACCACGACTCAGCCGAGCGGTTTCAAAAATTGGGCGTAGACGTGTTTCTGGGCGAAGGGCGATTTATCAGTAACAATACGCTCCAGGTTGAAGGGAATTCTCTGCGCTTCAAAAAAGCGGTCATCGCCACGGGTGCCCGTGCCCTGCGTCCCAGGATTGAAGGACTGGCAGAAGCAGGATTTCTCACGAACGAAACCGTGTTTTCTCTTACAGAACGCCCCAACCGATTAGCCGTCATTGGAGCCGGACCGATTGGCTGTGAGCTGGCCCAATCCTTTCAGCGTCTGGGCTGTGAAGTAACCTTGCTGCACAAGAATGATCACATCCTGGATAAGGAAGATGCCGATGCCGCCGAAATTGTGCAGCAAGTCTTTCTGCGGGAAGGCATCCGGCTAGTACTGAACTGCAAACTCAACTGGGTCGAAAAAACGCCCGCAGGTAAAACCATTTATTTCACTAGCAATGGCCAGGAAAGCACCGTCACCGTTGACGAAATCCTGGTTGGGGCGGGGCGTGCCCCCAATGTAGAAGGGCTAAACCTGGAAGCCGTTGGGGTACAGTACGACCCGCGCAAGGGCATCCTGGTGAATGATTACCTGCAAACGACGAACCCCAAAATTTATGCGGCAGGCGACATCTGCATGAACTGGAAATTCACCCACGCCGCGGATGCGGCAGCCCGGATTGTCATCAAAAATGCCTTGTTTGCCCCCTTTGGACTGGGACGCTCCAGGCTCAGCAGTCTGGTGATGCCCTGGGCAACCTACACCGCGCCCGAAGTTGCCCATGTCGGGCTTTACGAGCGGGAAGCAAAGGAACAGAGAATTGAGATTGAAACGATTAAAATTCCCTTTACTGGCGTGGATCGGGCAATCGCCGATGGTGAGGAAGAAGGCTTTGTCAAAATTCACTACAAAAAAGGCTCAGACCGGATTGTGGGAGCCACGATTGTGGCCAACCACGCGGGAGAAATGATCAGTGAAATTACAATGGCGATCGTCCACAAAATTGGTCTTAGCAAACTCTCTAGCGTTATTCACCCCTACCCTACCCAGGCAGAAGCGATTAAGAAAGCTGCTGATGCTTACCGACGCACCCTATTGACCCCACGAACAAAAACACTGCTGGGATTGGCAACCAAACTTTCATAAGTCAGGCGAACTCCTCGAGCTTAAGCATGCGGCAGGAACTACTCAATCCCCAATCCCTAGCAAATTTAAATTGAGAGAATTCCAGCATTCCTTCAGTAAAACAATCCCAGCCAGTAGCTTCAGCGTCTCCAGTAACCAGTAACCAGCATGCAGCGAATTCATTAAAGCAGGGGGTTCTGAAACCGGATTAAACAAATTGAGTTGCAGCCCTAAACCGCTCATTTGAGGAGCCAAACCATAGGTGAAAGCCAGAGCTACCACTAGCAGCAGAGAGGCCAGAAAAACGGCCTGATGAGTCGGTCGGGTTCCGTTCCCCAATGTGTACCGTAAATTGAGAATTCCAGTCAAAACCAGAGCCGCACACACCAATTCAACCCGGTTAAAAACCCAGAATAGGGAATGGCCAGCGATCGCAAAACCAGACTCGGCCATCATCCCGGAAGTATAAAGAACCGGCATCACAACGGTGTCCACAATCAAACTAGCACTCAGCCAAAATAACAACGTCAACATCACCACCGTTTGCCAGGCTGGTTTTCTCACAGTTACTCTAGAAATCATTGCCATTTGAGTTGCCTCTTAAAAGCCTCAGTCTTAGCTTATCGAATACAGCAAGAAATCATCATGAAATAAATAGGAAAAAAACACACTAGAAAAGACTCAAAAAAGAAAAGACTCAAAAAATCTAAAACCTGGCAGAAATCTGCCAGGTTAAAAGTTAGTGAGTTAAGAACTAAACCAATCAATGCAGTTAACTAAACATATCCTGCGCTCGCCAGCTAAATAGGCAGAAACACAGTCCTCCTTATATTCTTACTGGAGTAGACTACACTAGCCAGCTGGCACAAAACCAGCTAATACGCGTTACACGAGGCACGCAATGATCCGCGAAACATGTTTTAACAAACAATCAATTCGCTTACAGATCACTGACTCGCGCAGGTGCTTCGGGAAGGGGACACAGTCCCAAAAGCTACTACTGATAAGAGGATGTTCGCTCTTTGTGTCCAAGTAAACAATAGCATTTGGAATGTTTTACAGCCTACACCGTTTAATAGAAGTTCACTTCAAATTAAATATCAACACAAATGATTTAAGGAAAGAAACAATGAACCAGAATCTGGTATTTCTCCCGTTAGAAAACCATAAGTCAAAAACCTGATGACAACCTCCACGACAGCAAATCAGTGCGCTAGGCTAGCAATAAGTAGCTGGGCGCAATTAATTTAAGGATAATTTCGGGGGTAGAGGGGGTGAAACCCTCTGCCTGGGGGCGCAGCCCCAACCCCCCTTTAAAATTAATTGTGGCGACTTACTTACTGGATTCTGAAAAGACCTATAGCGTTCACAAATAGTTTGTGAACAAGGGGGACTTTGTCCCCACGAAGGAGTTCCACCCCCTGCACCCTGTTCAAATTTCAAGAAGGATCGCTATAGTCCTTTTCAAGGGTGTGAAGTACAGTGAGGGTGCAGAGCACCCTCACTGTACTTCACAATCACATACCTCATTCAAATGAAAACCGCTATATATGAAGATTAATTGGTCGCGGCTGGTTGCGGCATTAGCAGTTTCGGTAAGCACCTTTGGAGTGATCAACATTCCAGGGCAGGCAGTGCAATTGTCGGATGGAACGGTTGCCTTTACGGGAGCACCCAGGCTAGTGGGAGCATCTGCATCTCAGTCGGCTGCCTATTTTTGGGGTTCGTGGTATTCCTTTACCATCACTCTGCCTGAGAATGCGGGTGAACCACTGCAAAAGGTCACGATTTCCCAGGAAGATAACGTGTCTTATGCATACTTTGATCTCAGCAAAACAGAGGCCTATGAGGGCACCCGTCGTCGTTCTGAAACAAGACTGCCCATCCAAAATGTGACGCTGGATCCCAATAAACGATTAATTACCGTTCTATTTGATCCGCCCGTTTCCCCTGGAAAAACCATTACGATTGAACTATATGCCGATCGCAACCCCTATGCTGGCGGCGTTTACTTATATGGCGTAACTGCCTTCCCTGCCGGAGAAAAAGCGCAAGGTCAGTTTCTGGGGTTTGGACGCATCCATATCTATGACAGTTACGACACATTCTTTTTCAGAAGCCCATTTCGTCGCTGGCATTAGCAGTCAGTAATCGTAGGGATTCTGAGGTTCGGGAATTTCTGCAATTGATTTTGCTTCAATCACAAGCTGGCGTTTGCCTGCCAGCGTTTCTGTAACCATCTGCCCTTGAATTTCCAACCAGGTATCGGGTTTGTAGGTTTCGCGGCTCTGGGACAGTTTGACAGGTAGGCTAACCGGGTAAACATCGGCAGCGCAGCAAGTAATCACAAAGCGGGAAATGAGCAAGTACTGGTTGGGCAAATGAGGGGGATAGGTCACAAACCCCTGAACCTTTGCTTTTTGCCCCGTGTAGGCATCGGGTTCGGGATAAACCGTTAACGTCCGAATCCAATCAACCAGAGACTTGTCCTCTGACTTTTCAGATGCCCGAAACGCTTGAGGCTTGACCCGCGTGACGGTTAAGGTGTCGGCAATACCCCGATCAATCGCCGTCTGGCTGGCAAAAGCACGGGGGGTAACAACCATTCCCAGAATGGCGATCGCCAGCAGTAGCGTACTACTCCATCCCGGCGGAAGCAGGGTCAGGTGCTGGTTAGGTGCACCTCCTCGTACAGCCGGACGGCGGGCCTGCTGGATCAGCATCCATGACCTTAAACCGGCCAATATCAGAAGCGCGAGCGCAGCAGCTACCGTCAGCCACATGTAATTGGGATGAATCAGCAGGTAGAGCTTCCCAGTCAGCCAGTACTTGAGAAACAGAAGGCCCCAGGCTGCGATCGCCATTACATCTAACCAGGGAGGAACAGAGCGAAGGAGACGAGACATAGGAAAGGGGAAAGGGCGTGAGGGGTCAGGGTCTAGCAGGAAAAAAGGGGAAGGGGAGAAGGGTGAGGAGTAAGGAACGAGGAAATTCAACTCACATACAAATTCACAATCAGCGTAAACAGAAATGTCAACTGTCCCGCTAAGGCAAACAGATAAAAAACGGCTCTTGGCTTAAAGATGGAGAGCATCAGACCAACTGCCTTCAAATCGATCATGGGACCAAACACCAGAAAAGCCAGAAGCGATCCTGTAGTAAAAGTTGAGGCAAAAGACAATGCAAAGAAAGAATCAACGGTGGAACAGATCGAAACAACT
This sequence comes from Leptothermofonsia sp. ETS-13, assembly GCF_049200465.1. Lineage (NCBI taxonomy): Bacteria > Bacillati > Cyanobacteriota > Cyanophyceae > Leptolyngbyales > Leptolyngbyaceae > Leptothermofonsia > Leptothermofonsia sp. ETS-13. The sequence goes on along the minus strand of NZ_CP120836.1, from coordinate 4,838,599 downwards.
GCCGCCAGCAGCATCATGGCAAGGATAGAGGTGACTGACCCCTGCCCTAAACTGAGGATAATGTCCCGCGGAACAAAGACCTGCACGATCGCGGCGATCGCGCTTCCCAAAATCAGCACCCCACCCAACTCCCGCATTTCCTGTACGGTATTTTCTATCAGCAGAATAAACTTGTAAGATAGCGGCTTGCCTGCTGTACTGGCTGCTACCATTGTCGCCTGAAGCTCAGCTACATCCAATCGTCCCAACTGTCCTGGCTCGTTTAGCCAATAGGTTCCAGACTGTAGGAGAGCAGGCGTAGAGGTACCGCCCCTATGTACGGGTGCAGAACCCTGCGCCCCTTCCCCCTTCACCGGAATTGTCCGTGCGACTGCTGGGCGCAGTAGGGGACGCAAATCTTTCTGGGCGCTGAATACCCAGCCCAGGATGGTCGCGATCGCCAGAGAAAAGCCAATTCGCATGAACACAATTTCAGGCTGGTCACGAAAAGCTGTCCAGGTCGCCCAAATCACCACGGGATTAATCGTTGGTGCTGCCAGCAGAAAGCCTATTGCCACCGAAGACGGCACTCCCTGCATCAGCAGTCGGCGGGCAACAGGCACATTGCCACACTCACACACAGGAAACAAAAAGCCAATGCAGCTTCCAACCAGAGCCCCCAGCAACGGATTTTGAGGCATCAATCGGACTAACTTGCGTTCATCGACAAAAAACAGAAGAAAGCCAGAAAACAGCACCCCCAAAAGCAGAAACGGGAATGCCTCCACCAGCAAACTCAGAAATAGCGTGAACGCACTGTTTAGTTGATTCAGATTCATGCATCCTGCGATCGCGTCATTCAGGTCATTCTACCGGAGCGTGTTCATTCTATCGGATGGGAGCTTTATTGCTTAAGGGTAAAGTAGCTTGAAATAAGCTGAGAATCTAGCATCCTACAAAATGGATTAGGAGTAAACTTTTCCATAGAAAAAGGACTCTCACAACTTTCTCCGTCCGAAAATGACTTATAGCGTCCTTCTCGAAATTTGAACGGGGTGCAGGGGTTCCACCCCTGCGTGGGGGCTTCGCCTCTACTCCCCTTGTTCACAAACTATTTGTGAACGCCATAAATTGCCATAGCAATCCTATCTGGATTGTGAAAAGACTTTCCCTGATGGAAAAGTCTTTTACAAATCACCTTTTTTATATAAATGATTTAAATTGCCAGAGTTTGAGGTTTTGTAAATAAAATCGCAACAAAAGGGAGAAACAAATGAGTTCAGTAGTGCACTCGGTATAAACAGCCATATCACCGAACTCAAAGCCCCCACTCGATTGATAAGCGATAGTGAAACTATGGTGGGAGAGATAGGCGATCAGTTTTGGATACGCTATATTAGCTACGAAACCTGATCTGGGATTCTACGAGCATTAGCCTGCGATTGTTTTTGAAATAGCAGTTTAGAACAACAGATTGGTTTAAATTTAACTAGTATTTCTGCAATGACTTAGCAGAACTTTAACCAAGTGGGTAGCCTAATCCGAATTCATTTCGACTGTGAAGTGCGGTTGAAGGATTCAGAGCGGAGGAACCAAATTCCAGGGGCTAATCTCAGGATGGCTGAGAGAGACACCTTCCAGTCTTAGCCCGTCAGCTAACTCCGTCGGCAATGGGAGGAGTACCCAAGACTATCGCTCTTGCAGCATTGGTCATTGGTGTCTCCGGGAAGACAGGAATCCTCCGGGAAAGGCTTTTGTGTCTATACCTAACCCACCTCTCCCTACTCCTTATTGTCTGAGAGGTTTAAACGTGAACACTTTATCAATGCTTGCCCGTCTTGAAGGTGCCCTGGGGCGCAACGATTTAGCCAAACGAATGGTTCTCATCCCCCAAAGCCCTGGAGTCAAAGCACGACCGACTCAGGACTTGAATTTTGTAGTGGGTTATAACGGTTCACCCAAAAGCCAGACCGCTTTAGACCTGACGCTGTGGATTGCCCATCAAACACGGCTTGCAACCCAGCAACAGGTCATCGTTCAGGTTGTATATGTGGTTGATTGGGAAGATGAGTGTGGTCAGTCGCGCATCCGCAAAGCGTCGGCAGTTGGGATGGGTAATTACCGCGAAATAGGAAACTCTCGCCAGACTTCAACCCATCGCCTAAACGGGGGAACGATCGCCGAACTGCACTCTCCATCGGAACTTTTGAGAACCCAGCAATCCTGTCAGTTTGAACAATTTGAGCAGGCAGACCGTATTCTCTGGCAGGCTCGTCACCTGGCGGAGGAATGGCGCGGTTCCCTTGAAACCCATCTGCGCTTTGGACGGGTTGCAGAGGAACTGCGTAGTGTAGTAGAAACCGAATCAGCGGCCCTCTTGCTTTTGGGTTGTGAGTCGGCTGAGAGTCCATTGATAGCACGTCTGGGAAATGATTTCCCTTGCCCGGTATTGGGAATCCCGCCTGCTCTGTAGGGGAAATCGGCAAACGATTAGCCACTGCGTTTGATGCGATCGATTTCCCGCTGAAGCTCTTCAATTTGACGACGTAAATCGTCAACTTCGGCCTGGGTTTCAGCGACATTTGATTCGGATTTTACCTCAACTTCCACTGAGCCTTCTGCTCCAGCACGGGGGTAGTTTCCTGCTTTAATTTGGCGGTATTCCTCAGAAACAGCCCATTCCTGCAAGTAAATAGCCCGTTCTACCGTAAAGGGATGGGTTAAAAATACTCCCTGAGAGAGATTGTTATAGAGCAAAAACTTGTAAATCTGATTGAGTCCGTCCTGATCCAGTTCCTGGTACTGCTGAGATTGGCGCATAAACTCATCCAGACTTAGCTCATGGGCATAATGGCTGCTGCCGCCTGCCATTTTCATCATGGAGTGCATCACCGGATTCAGCTCATCCATGACCAGCAAAGAGGCGCGATCGGCGGAAAGTTCTGCTTTGCGTAGCCACTCATAAAACGCGATCAAAAGTCCTGTTGTAATCAGTTCGCTCAATCCAAACGTCATTCTGGATAATCCAGAGACAGCAAACATCGTCCAGGTAGCCATCTGAATCAGGACAGAGTGACCACACTTGATGTGTCCCAGTTCGTGAGCAATGACCGATCGCAATTCCGCCTCACTCAATAGATCGAGTAATCCACTGTTGATTGTGAGACAGGGATAATCCTGCCCAAGCGCAAATGCATTCGCCAACGGGTTTTGAGAGATAAAAAGACTAGGCTCCGGATAAACATCCAGATCCCGCAAACACTCTCGAAAAATCTGATAAACGCTGGCACATTGTCGGGGCCCGACATGAATGCTATTACCCATCTGAAAGACAAACTGGGGACGTTCCGCCAGAAATTCCACAAATTTTCGAGCAACAAGGTCAAACCCTGGCACTCCCCGTAACGTCTGTTCGGCTTGACGATCAAGGGGATGCCGAAAAGCTGTGCTTGAAATTCCAGGATAGGTGGGCATGGGTAGGCTCCATCAAGGCAAAGGAAGTTGGGAAAGACAGGGAGCGGAAAGGTAAGCCCTGCGGCAGGTTTATTGGCTGATCGACTCACGTGGGCATAACTGAGCAACATTGCCGTAGTAAACCAGCACTGCATGGGTGATTGCCGTACAGAGGTCTCGTGTAATGGTTTTTTGCTCTTGCTCTTTTTGGGTAACCATTGACTGGTTCCCCAGCAAACCTGCCAACAAGCCCCGTTGCTGGCTGACCTGCACTACTTGATAATCGTCGCCAACTTTTGCCCGCTTGACTAGGTCTGCGATCGCCTCATCCCGGCTCTTCGTTCCATCAATGAGCTTAAACTCCTGAGCTGTTTTGTTATCAAAAATCATCGCTCCCATCTGGTCACGGATCTGCTTTTCACTAATGTTCCGCGCCCTGGCAACCCGGTTCACAAAGTTGCTGTACTCATTGTTGACTCCCTGTCGCAGCACCTTGAGTTCTTCCTCAGTGGGTTTGCGGAAAGGGTTCCCCAAATCCTTGCCCCGCCCCGCAGAAATAATAGTTTGTTGAATTCCATTGCGAGTAGTAATTCCCTGACCCAGCAGCCCACCATCTACAGCTACGGGACCGTCATAGTAAGTTAATGCCGCCCCAATCACACCAATACTACCAATCAAACTACCCGGAGCTGCGTAAATCACATCCGCACCCACCATTGACATCACACCTCCCGACGCAGACAGTCCTTCAACATAACCAACGATTGGCTGTTTTGTGGTTTTCCGATAATTCACTAGGGAATTGTAGATGGCATCAGAACCAACCACTGTTCCTCCCGGTGTGGAAAGCCGCAGAAAAATTCCCTTGACCCGTTTGTCTTCACTGATGCGTTCCAGAAGCCTCTGAATCTGATAACCGTAAGTCACCTCCCCTCCCGCCAACCCCGAAATCCCTCCCGATGGGCTGTTAAGAATCACACCATTGATCTGAAGCTCCAGCAGTCGGTTCTGGCTGATTTTTTTACCTTCTACAAACTTAAAGTTGAGGGGGTCCTCCGGCTCAAGGCTCTCCCCCTTCTGCTGCCCACAGGATGCAAACGACAGTCCGATCAAAAGACCTACCAGTCCTGCCAGCGCATACTTCCAAGCCTGTCTCATATGGAAACTCTCATGACAGTTAGCAACGCCGTCATATTAAGCGAATGAGTGTTGAAATTGCATCCCATTCTGGGAATTCCAAGTATGGAAAAGATTTACGTTACTCTAATAAAAGTGACGGATCAAAACTCAGCTTCAGGACAAACATGAATCTCATCAGCCAGTTGCTCACTCCATCTGCTCTACCCGCGCTCGGACGGAAAAGTCGGGGGATTGAAATTAAATCTGCTCGAGAAATTGAGGTTATGCGGCAGGCTGCGAAAATTGTGGCGACAGTGCTGAAGGAGATTTCTGAACTGGTTGAGCCGGGTATGACTACCGCAGACCTGGATGCCCATGCGGAAAAGCGAATTCGGGAAATGGGTGCCACTCCCAGTTTTAAGGGCTACCACGGGTTTCCAGCTTCCATCTGTGCCTGCCTTAACCATGAGGTAGTACATGGCATTCCCAATCGGAAGAAGGTGATCCGCGAAGGGGATGTGCTGAAAGTGGATACAGGCGCTTACTTTGAAGGCTTTCATGGTGACTCTTGCATCACGATCGCCGTTGGCCGGGTTACTCCCGAAGCAGCCCGATTAATTCAAGTGGCTGAAGAAGCTCTTTACAAAGGCATTGCTAGGGTCAAAGCGGGCGCATTTTTAATGGACCTGGCTGGGGCGATCGAAGACCATGTGAAAGCAAATGGTTTCACCGTGGTTGAAGACTACACCGGGCATGGGGTCGGGCGCAACCTGCACGAAGAGCCCTCGGTGTTCAACTTCCGCACCCACTCCTTACCCAATGTGAAATTGAAGGCTGGCATGACGCTGGCGATCGAACCCATCGTCAACGCAGGTTCTAAAGTCACCCGTACTCTCCACGATCGCTGGACGGTTGTGACCGTCGATAATGCCCTCTCCGCCCAGTTTGAACACACCGTTCTAGTCACCGAAGACGGCTACGAAATTTTGACCGATCGAACCACAGTTTGACCTCAAAACTCTAAATCATCACCATACCGCCATCCACATTAAACGTCTGCCCGGTAATATAGGCAGCGGCAGGATCCGCCGCCAGGAAGCGGATCATGCCTGCAACCTCTTCCGGTTTGCCATAGCGCCCCAGGGGAATGAATTTCAAGATCTCCTCCGCATCGAGGCTATGGGTCATATCCGTGGCAATGAAGCCAGGAGCCACTGCATTAGCCGTAATGCCACGGCTGGCTAACTCTTTGGCAACCGTCTTGGTAAAGCCAATCACACCGGCCTTTGCGGCACTGTAGTTGGCCTGTCCAGGATTGCCCATCTGCCCAGCAACGGAGGTAATGTTGATAATCCGCCCGGAGCGCTGCTTCAGCATGATTTTGCTCACTGCACGGGTACAGAGGAAAACCCCCGTCAGGTTCAGATCAATCACGGCCTGCCATTCCTCCGGCTTCATCCGCAACAGAAGTGTATCACGGGTAATGCCCGCATTATTGACCAGAACATCAATCCGCCCCCACTTCTCCATCGTAGCGTTGACCAGGGATTCTACCTGATCAGCCTTAGAAACATCGGCGGGGAGGGCGATCGCCTCACTCCCCATTGCCAGAATTTCTGCAACCACCTTCTCAGCCGACTCTTGTGAACTGGCGTAGTTAACCACCACCCTGGCTCCCTCCGCCGCCAGCACCAGTGCCGTTGTCCGCCCAATACCTCGGGAAGCCCCTGTGACAATTGCCACTTTTCCCCGCAACTGTTGCAACCCTTCTGGCAATGCTTCCATACTCCCCTCTTCTGACGCTTGCATTCTCAACACGGCAAACACTGCTAGATCATCATAAGACAGAAGGGAACAGGGGATGGGAGTGTTGCTGAAAAGCAGCATGAATCGAAACGAAGTTTCGAGCATACAGCACCTATTTCATACCCAAATTCAGCAACGCCGGGGATGGGAGTGGGGGAGTAAAGAAACCTTACCCTATCACTCCCTCACCCCTTTCCTGTTCCGATTTATTAAGAGAAGGACCAATCGCATAGAAGGAACCTTTATCTGCTGTCACAATGATGGGCAAGGCATGACACCAATAATGAGCTGATTTTAGCGAGAAGTTTGCTATGCCGAGTAATCCGCTGTTTTATCCATTGAGCGACCAAGTTAAAGCGGGGGATTTTCGTGACCAAGTTCAGCTGGCGCTGGCGATCGCCGATGCCACTATGCTCAAAACCCTCCTGGTGAACTGCATTCCACCGATTGTTGAGCAGCGGCACCTGAAAACCATTTCAACCGAGATTGGGGTTCCCACCGCTAACCAGCAGACGGCAGATGGTATTCTTCATTTTGAAGTTATTAAGTGCATGCTGGCAGAACCTAACCAGCCCGTTGAATTGAGGCCGACTACCGGTGGCTGGACCCGTGAAAGCCGTGAAGTAGCAAAGCTAACCCGGCACGCATCTGAAATTCAGACGCTGGGACAAAACCTTGCCCTCGCACCCACCATCTCGTTACTAGCCGAGTCAGGATTTACCCCCAAACAGGTGGAAAATATCCTGCAGTTGCCCCACGATGCCTGGTATAAGTCCTGGTGGTATGCAGTTGATCAAAACGGTAATTTCACCATTCCTTTTCTGCGTCACATTCGTACCCTGCACTATTCGGATGGAACCCTCACCATTCAATACAGAGACTTTTTTGAGCAAGAAAAACCCGTTTGCTTTGCGAGCCTGGCCCAGAGGGCGTTGGTTTTCATTAAACCGGATGGTCAGGGATTTGGAGAAACCCTCAGACAGATTAACTACCAGCGACAAACTTTGGGCATTTACCAGGCCGTTTTAATTTGCAATACTATCTCTGAATTGGAAGCGCGGGGATGCATTAACCAGGGCATTAGCTTATATCCGGCTGTAGAACTGGTGCTGCCAACCCGGTCTGACTGCACCCACTGCGGGCGGAAGGAATGTGTCATGAACGGTCGAGAAAATTCCCCAGTCGCTATGTGCTACGGCTTTTTGCCAGAGAGTGAGTTTGTTTAGGAGGGGGCTGACCATGCGATACATCTGCTCGGTCTGTGGGTACATTTATGACCCGGAAGAAGGAGATCCGGATGGCGGTATTGATCCAGGTACGCCGTTTGAAGCTATTCCAGAAGATTGGGTCTGCCCTGTTTGTGGAGCCAGTAAAGATCAGTTTGAGCCAGAACAAATGGCCTGAGATTGGTCATGAACTTTTCTGATTCTTCCTTGTCTATTAAAGCTCTAAATGTCATTTAAAGCTCTAAATGTCGTTGTCATTGGTGGAGGTGCAGCTGGTTTCTTTGGTGCCATTGCCTGTGCGGAAAGCCATCCCCATGCGCGAGTGACTTTATTGGAAGCGGCTCGTAAACCTCTTACCAAAGTAGAAATTTCTGGTGGGGGACGCTGTAATGTCACCCATGCTTGTTTTGACCCCTCTCTTCTGGTACAGCACTACCCACGGGGTAGCAAAGCTCTTAGGGGAGCCTTCACCCGATTTCAGGCAAAAGATACGATCGCCTGGTTTGAGTCCCGCGGAGTGAAGTTAAAAGCGGAGGCGGACGGGCGTATATTTCCCGTAACTGACGACTCTGCCACAATTGTGAATTGCTTGATGAAATCTGCCATCGATGCTGGAGTCCAGGTTCGGATAGGAGCGGCAGTCAAGTCAGTGATGCAATCGGGAACAACTTTTCAGATTCAGTTGAAATCGGGTGAAGTGCTGAAAGTAGACCGACTGTTGCTGGCAACGGGAAGTAGCCCGGTAGGGTATGCGATCGCCCAATCCCTAGGTCACTCCATCGAACCTCCTGTTCCCTCCCTCTTTACCTTTACCATCAGAGATTCCCGACTGCAAAATCTGGCAGGAGTTTCCTTCAATTCTGTCCATCTGCGGCTTCAGATTGGAGAAAAAACTCGTCTGGAACAAACAGGCCCCTTGCTCATTACCCATTGGGGCTTAAGCGGTCCCGCCGTGCTGAAACTCTCTGCCTGGGGAGCCAGAGACTTATACGACAGCCACTACCAGGCCACACTGATCATTAACTGGCTGCCCCAATACAACCCGGAAACCCTGCGACAGGATTTACTGAAAGTAAAATCCCAATTACCCCAGCGAACCATTGCGGCAAACTGTCCGGTGCCCATTCCCCGCCGCCTCTGGGAACGGTTGATCGAGCAGGTTGGCATCGGCGAGGGCGGCACTGGCCCAATTCGCTGGGCAGAACTTTCCAATAAGACCCTCAATGCCCTGATCCAGGAACTTACCCGTGGTCAATATCAGATCAGCGGTAAAGGTGCATTCAAAGAAGAGTTTGTTACCTGCGGTGGCGTCAGTCTCAAGGAAGTCGATTTCAAAACCCTGGAAAGCCGTTGCTGTCCTGGTTTATATTTTGCCGGAGAAATTCTTGACATCGACGGGGTGACGGGTGGCTTTAACTTTCAAAGTGCCTGGACTACGGGATGGTTGGCAGGACAGGCCATGGGTTAGAGTAATCCTTCCCGTTCCAGTTCCTCGATCATCTGCAATCCTCGTGGATCTCCCAGTTTAAGCAGTGACGATCGCGCATCCTCTCGCACACCCAGGTCTTCATCCTCCACCAGGGTTTCTAACAGAGCATCAACGGCAGTTGCATAAACCACATTGGAAGGCAGTTCCCGGCAGAGTTGGCCAATTGACCAGGCACAGTTACTGCGTACTGCAGCAACCGGATCGCGGCGCATCGCTTCAATCAAGGGGGGAATCGAGGCAATCACTGCTTCATAACCAACGGCTGACATCTGCGCCAGAGCACTAGCCGCCCATAAACGAACGGCAGAAATGTCTGTTTTGAGGGCATCAATCAGGGTCGGTTGGGAACGGCGATCGCGGCAGTTGCCCAGCGCCCAAATTACCCCTTTTCGCACGTAACCATTAAAATCCTCGTCATACTGCTTGATCAAGGATTCAACAGCATCGGGACTGGGATTTCGTCCTAACCCGTAAGCCGCACTCACCCTTACTAGTGGGCAAGGGTCTTCCAGGAGTCGGATTAAATGGGGCACTGCCCGCTCATCCTGAAGTTCACAGAATGCTCTCGCTGCTAGCATCCGCTGGTTGGGATCTGGCGATTCCAACAGCAACAACATTTCCTCCGGGTCGGGTTTTGGCTCCTCCGACTCGGCATCAATGGCTTCCATGTGATCTAGCGGACTTTCTAGATCATCATCCAGGTTGAGGACTGTCAAGTCATCGTCATCATACATACTGTAACTTTACAGCACGAAGGGCAAGCCTTTAGCCTTATCGCTCATGGGCTTCTTCTCAATCAAATTTATAAGTAGGTAGTCATAATTAATTTGTAAAGGGGGAATGGGGGCTCCCCCCTTAGGCAGGGAGTTTCACCCCCTCCAGCCCCGAAATTACGGCTGTCGCCAGATTACTCAGAACATTGGTTTTAAGGGGGGTTGGGGGCTTTGCCCCAGCCAGGGGTAAAACCCCTATGCACCCCGTCCTAAGCCTGGTGACTGTCGCTATATCCTTAATTTAAGGACCGGCATTGCTAAATCTGGGGATGAAAAAGGTGCTGGATGCTTGAAACTTCGTTTCAATTCATCCCACTTTTCAGCAACGCCAAGGATATCTTCATCTCATAAAGTCGCTTGAAGTTGATCCAGCAAGCCTTCAACATACTCCAAAGCAGCATGGATCGTAGCTGGATTCTCCAGATCAACATCGACATACTTGCGGAGAGCTGCCACCTGATCCATACTGCCACCTGCCGCTAGCAATTCCAGATAACCAGGAATGAAGGCTTTGCCCCCGACTTGCAGATATTTTTGGTAGCAGGCGAGGCTGACAATATTCGATGCCGTGTACTGATAGCAATAATAAGGTTTGAAGTAGATATGACTGATGCGGGCCCAATCATACTGGTGTTCCGGTAAGACTTCGACAGCATCGCCACACAGTTCTTGATAAAGGGACTGCCACTGCTCATTCACAAATTTGGCGTCAAAGCTACCTTCAACCGCGCGATCGTGGATTACCAGTTCCAGACGGCTAATCGTGCTCTGGCGGAACAATAGATTGAGCTGATCCTCTAACTGGCGGGTAAGGAAGGATTGCTTCAAGGCAGGGTCATCGGCTGTTTTGAGCAGGTAATCCAGCAGTAGCAGTTCATTAAAGGTGGAAGCAATTTCTGCCAGCACCATCGGGGGGTTGCTGTTGAGGTAGGTCTGGCGATCGCCAATCCAGGCAAAATGCAGCCCGTGCCCCATCTCATGCGCCAGGGTAAACAGAGAATTGTAATCATCTGTATAAGACAGCAGCAGATAGCTGTGCTTCCCGTAGGTATAGGAACAGAAGGCGCCTCCTCGTTTGCCGGGACGCACCTTCGCATCCACCCAGTCTTTCAGGAAAAATTCTTCGGCTCGGCGGGCATAGTTGGGGTCGAACTGATCCAGGGCAGCTAGCAGCGTCTTAACCCCTGTTTTGTAGGAAATGGGTGGTTGGCTTTCTGTAGTCCAGGGGGCATAGACATCACAGGTGCGAATTTTCTGCCCCAATGTTTTGCCCTTGAGGGTGTAATAGCGTTGCCAGAGGTCGAAGCGATCGCGCGTCCCCTCCATAATTGCCCGGAAAACGGGCTCTGAAACCTCATCGGCCAATAGCTGTTTGTGCAGGGTGGAAGAATAACCACGCATCTGGTTTTCCAATCGATGGTCCTGCGCCACTGTATTGAGAATGTAAGCATACAGTGAGTTGTGCTGCTTCATCACCTGACGAATGGAGGCATAAGCGTTGTAACGCACCTGCGGGTCAGGGTGAAACGACAGGGCACTCAGTTCTGATTCCGTACTGGCAGATTTGCCATCGGGCGTGGTGACGGGCTCATATTCCTGCTCGCCCAGGTGGACCGATCGCAGTTGAATAAACGCCTGCCGTCCGGTCAGGTTGTCCTGATTGCGGGTCTGCTCCACTTCTTCACTGAGTTTGTAAGGGCGAAATCTGGCAAGCTGATTCAGATAGTGACGGTAGGTCTGAAGCACGGGTGCTGCATCCAGTTCGGCAAATCTTTCTTCGTCTAATCCTTTCAGTTCCAGGTCAAAGAAGAGAAGCTGATTTTCAACAACTGTCAGCGCTTCCATCACTTTGTCAAGGAACTGCTTTGCTTCCGTATCGCGAGTATCCGCCGAAAAAACCAGGGATGGGAAGGCGTAGAGATAGCCTGATTTTTCAGCGATCGCCTCCAATTGTTTTAAACAATTTGCAATTTCCTCTGGAGACAACGACCCGACCCTTCCACGGTAGGCACCTCGAAACTGGTTTGCCGTTTTCTGTAACCACTCCAGATCATTCGCCAGGGTTGGATCATCAAAGCCCTGATAGAGGTCGGCGAGATTCCACTCCTGAGGAACATCCAGTTGAGCCAATTTGGAATCATCAAAAACAGACTGCGCCAAGGTGAAACTCCTTCTTATCCACGTATTTTTCTCAAACCTAGCACCCGCTACCCTCCATTCCTCCAACCAAAGGCTCCATTCCTCCAACCAAAGGTGAGAGGCCGCTCACTCCTGGGTTTTGAAGGCTGGGTAGGATTAGATAATTTCTATCTTAGATGAAATCATTTCGACTTCGCCCAAATTCCTCTCGTTAAAACATTATATGGCGATAGCCATCAATCTCAGGACGGGGTGCACAGGGGTTGAACCCCTCCCTGCACCCCGTCCTAACCATAATGACTACCGCTATAACACCTGTCATCTATAGCAGTCCTAAATCAGTCGTGAGATTGAGAGGCTTTGTGAGAAAAGATTCTGCAGGAATCCTTTCTCACAATCCAAATAGGATCGCTATATAGCGTTCACAAATAGTTTGTGAACAAAGGGGGATGAGGGCTTCGCTCCCACGCAGGGGTGGAACCCCTGCACCCCGTTCAAATTTCAAGAAGAATCGCTATATATGAACTTCTTTGAGCATCAAGATCAGGCACGCTAGAACACAAAATGGCTGGTGGGTTTATTTGCCCTTTCGGTTCTTTGTATCGTTTTGATGGTATACGGAGCTGCACTATTTTCATTCGGCATGGGTGCTCGTTCTAGAGCGGGACTCGGTTTGTGGCACCCCGGATTGTTTTGGACGGTTGCCATTCCCACGGTAGTCGTGATTGGAGTGGGCAGTTTGTATAAACTGATGGTGCTCAGTCAAGGTGGTAGTATTATTACCCAAGAAATGGGCGGGCGGTTGATTACACCAGACACACCAAATCCTGCCGAATACCAATTGCTAAACATTGTGGAGGAAATGGCGATCGCCTCCGGCATTTCAGTCCCTGCGGTTTACGTGTTGGATGGGGAACCAGGAATTAATGCCTTCGCGGCGGGTTTTACGCCCAATGATGCCGTTATCGGTGTGACCCGTGGTTGCATGGAAATTCTGACCCGCGACGAGCTTCAGGGTGTGATTGGGCATGAGTTTAGCCATATTCTCAATGGCGATATGCGCCTCAACCTGCGATTGGTGGGTGTTTTGAATGGGATTCTGCTGATTTACATTCTGGGTCGCCTTGCAATCGAAGTGCGGAGCGGGCGCGATCGCAACGGCAATGGAATTGCATTGTTTGGGCTGGCCTTATTGATTATTGGTAGTGTGGGATTGTTTTTTGGTCGGGTGATTAAAGCCGCTGTTTCCCGTCAGCGTGAGTTTTTAGCCGATGCCTCAGCCGTGCAATTCACCCGTAACCCAGACGGTATTTCCGCGGCTCTCCGAAAAATTGCCACCCACCATTCCCATTCCCTTGTCCAATCACCCTATGCCGAGGGAAACAGCCACCTCTTTTTTGGCAGTGCTCTACGGTTTGACCTGTTTGGCGACCTGTTTGCTACCCATCCTCCGCTTGAAGAACGCATTCATCGGTTGGAGGGGTCTATCGTTTACCAGGAGTCAGTCAGCTATCGTTGCCAGAAATTCCCCCCGCCTGCAACTTTAGAGACATGCAGAGAAGCCTGGAAAAACTGGGTTTAGCCTCTCCTAAATTGAAACAAGTGATCGTGGACGCCTGTGCCCATACAGTGCTGCTTGACAATACTGTCACCATTCAGGAAACGGAACTGATGCGGGCGATCGCCATCACCCTTGACTGTCCCCTGCCACCTTTCCTGATGCAGAAAAGAGGCTTTAGGAACAAACCTTGAGCCCACCATGCCGTAGAAAAAGTGCCGCTGAAAAAACATTCGGTTCTCCAAATTGGGTCAGCAGTATGATGCTCTATGCCGTAGCGGGCACAGATGGATACTGCTGCAAGACATGTTTGAGGTACTGTCCGGTATAGGAATTGGGATTTTCTGCCACTTCTTCAGGAGTCCCGATCGCAATCACTTCACCGCCGCGATCGCCCCCCTCCGGCCCCAGGTCAATAATCCAGTCTGAACAGCGAACCACATCCAGATTATGCTCAATCACCAGCACCGTATTGCCTTTATCCACCAGCCGTTGCAGCACATCCAGCAGCTTGTGGACATCATAAAAAGACAAGCCAGTCGTCGGTTCGTCAATCAAATACAGTGTCTTACCAGTGGCGCGGCGGGATAGCTCTGTCGCCAGTTTCACCCGCTGTGCTTCTCCCCCCGATAGGGTGGGAGCAGGTTGACCCAGGCGAATGTAGCCCAAACCTACATCCGACAGGGTTTGCAGGCGAGCGGCTGCTTGAGGAATGTTTTGGAAAAACTCCAGCGCTTCATCGACCGTCATTTCCAGCACATCGGCAATGGATTTGCCCTTAAACTTTACTTGCAGCGTTTCCCGGTTGTAGCGGGCACCCTTACAGACCTCACACTGCACATACACATCCGGCAGAAAGTTCATCTCGATCACATTGACGCCCTGCCCACCGCAGGCTTCGCAGCGTCCGCCCTTCACATTGAAAGAAAATTGGCCGGGTTTATAACCCCGCGCTTTGGCCTCAATCGTTTCGGCAAACACATCCCGGATAATATCAAAGGTGCCTGTGTAGGTGGCAGGGTTGGAGCGGGGTGTGCGCCCAATTGGAGATTGATCGATGACGATCGCCTTGTCCAGGGCATTTAATCCGCCCACAGGCTCCATTTCCTTCGGTTGGGGGACCTTGCTACCAAAATGGTGTTGCAGGGAAGGATAAAGCAGTTCGTTGATCAGGGTAGATTTCCCAGAGCCGGATACACCTGTAACGCAAACCATTTTGCCGAGGGGAATATCCACGTCAATGTGCTTGAGATTATTTCGGTGAGCATTGCGAATCTTGAGCACACGCCCGTTGCCCCCGCGTCGCTTGGCAGGAGTGTGAATCACCCGTCGCCCAGACAGATAGGCTCCAGTCAGGGATTCGGGGGAGTTGAGTAGCGCTTCCAGACTTCCCTGAGCCACCACCCGCCCCCCATGCACTCCCGCTCCTGGGCCAATATCTACCAGATGGTCGGCAGAACGGATGGTTTCTTCATCATGCTCCACCACAATCAGTGTATTCCCCAGGTCGCGCAGTCGGGTTAGCGTCCGCAACAGGCGGGAGTTGTCACGCTGGTGCAATCCAATGCTGGGTTCGTCCAGTACGTAAAGAACACCTGTTAAACCGGAGCCAATTTGGGTCGCCAACCGAATTCGCTGCGCTTCACCTCCAGAAAGCGTCATGGCTGGACGATCCAGAGTTAGATAGTCCAACCCTACATCCAGCAGGAATTGCAGTCGTGCTTTAATCTCCCGCAGAGCCAGGTCTGCAATCTGGGCCTGACGGGTACTGAGTTGCATGCTATTGATTCGGTTCAGGCAGTCCCGGATGGAAACTCCCAGCAAATCCGCAATGCCGTACTGCCCCAGTCTTACTGCCAGGGCTTCTGGCTTCAGACGCTTCCCTTTGCACACCTCACAGGGCTGGTCTACCAGGTATTGCTCCAGCTTTTGCTTATACACCTCTGAGCTGGCCTCCTGGTATTGCCGCTCCAGCATGGGCAAAACGCCTTCATAGCGGCGATAGTAGCCTTTACTCTGGCGGTAACGGGAATCCACATCGATCCAGATTGGGTCTTTGGAGCCGTGCAGGAGAACGTCTCGTTGTTCTTTGGTCAACTGATTCCAGGGAGTCTGGATGTCAAAGTTAAATGCTGCCGCCACACTGCACAGGAGGGACAGGTAGTAGGTGTTGTCTTTATCTGACCAGGGGGCGATCGCCGCATACACCGGCAACTCCGGATTCGGGATAACCAGATCTGCGGTGAACTTCCGGTGACTGCCCAATCCATGACAGGCAGGACAGGCTCCATAGGGCGAGTTGAAGGAAAACAGCCGGGGAGACAGTTCTTCCATGACTGCGCCATGTTCCGGGCAGGCAAAGTTTTCGGAGAAGACCAGGGGGCTGGGGGCTGGAGGCTGGGAAGTGGCGGCATCCGTCTGGTAGGCTCCACCCTTTTCAGCCGCTTTGAGGGATTTGGATTTGCCAGAGGGCAGTTCAACCACGTTGCCTCCTGGCTCCTGGCTCCTGGCTCCTGACTCCTCCTGCACAATATCAATGATCGCAATTCCCTCAGAATGCTTCAGACAGGTCGAGAGCGAATCTGCCAGACGCTCCTGAATGCCTTCCTTCTTCACCAGGCGATCCACCACAATTTCAATCGTGTGGGATTGGTTCTTGTCCAGTTCGATGGAATCGCTGAGTTCCCTCACTTCGCCGTCGATCCGAACCCGGACAAAGCCTTCCGCCGCAAGGCTGGAAAGGAGTTTTTTATGGGTGCCTTTTTTGCCCCGCACAACCGGTGCCAGGATTTGAAAGCGGGTGCGATCGGGCAGTTCCATGATCCGATCCACCATCTGGTCAATGGTTTGGGGGGCAATGGAGCGATCGCAATGGGGACAGTGAGGCTCTCCTGCCCGTCCATACAGCAACCGCAAATAGTCATAAATCTCAGTCACCGTACCCACCGTAGAGCGGGGGTTATGGGAAGTGGATTTTTGGTCAATCGAAATCGCCGGACTGAGCCCTTCAATGGCGTCCACATCTGGCTTATCCACTTGTCCTAAAAACTGACGAGCATAGGCACTGAGGGATTCCACGTACCGTCGCTGTCCCTCAGCAAAAATCGTGTCAAATGCCAGGGAAGATTTGCCTGAGCCAGAGACACCCGTGAAGACAATCAGGCGATCGCGCGGCAATTCCAGATCAATATTTTTAAGGTTATGCTGCCGTGCTCCCCGGATGCGGATGCAGTTCAGCGGCGCAGATGGCCTGGTAGTTTGACCATTGCGAGACTTCGCCGCTCGCGTATTCCCACCATTGGCTCGATCAGACATAGGAGCAGAGAGAAACAATGCTTAACATTCTACCGTTTCAAGTTCTTCATCGACGCTTTGACTACTGTTGAAGTGCTTCATGGCAGAAGTTTTACATCAGCACTATGGAGAAGCGATGGAGTAGGGGCGGGGGGGAAGGGGGGAGGTAAGGAGAGATCGTCCCGTCACCCTATCACGTTAGAACCGGGGCTTATTTGTGCCTGCGTTGGGAGGGGTTGAAAAAGCGATCGGTTAAAGTTTCGTCAGCCAGGCAAGCAGCATGACTTATTAAGTCTCTCTAAAAATGCATCGCTTTATACTAATAGGGCTTTACTTTTTCAGGTCAACTTTGAGTTAATTGCAGATAGTTTTGAAAGCAATCTTTCTCACATTTGCTTGAGAATTGAAGCTTGATTTCAATTATAAATCACACGAATGAGTGATAAAAATTAGAAAGAATCGTTTTCTGAAAGCCTTATGGGGGAACAGTTTAAACTGTTTTAATGCTTGCCTTAAATTATTCTGGCACCCTGTCCGGAATACTTCAAATATGAGATGTTTTCAATTCTAGACTTAAGCTGATTAGTTAAGTCAGTGCATGAAATCTGACAGTTTGAAGTTGCATCTTTCAGATAGCTAAGTACATCTGAAAGAGCTGGAGTCATCAAAGCTCCCAGTTTCGACGAACGAACTGTCAACACATCAATAAGGAGATTACGAATGCCTGTGCCCTCATTTCCTCTCCGTACGATTGGAACCTTGCCCCCTAACGCTGACACCGATCCCAGCAGTTATTTGATTGTTCCCGCTACTATCCGAGACTTTACCCACAAACCCCTTTCCCTGTTTCCAGATATCCAACCCCATCCGGATTTTGAAATGGATGAGCAGACTCAGGGGGGGTATCGTCTGGTGCCTAACATTGTGGTGAAAAATAAACTTGAGATAGACCCGAAGGATAATAAGTCCAAACCCATTTATGCTGGGGGCAACCTTCCCTGGACAACTGGTGCAGACAACTTCAATAAATGGTTCAGAGGTCGTGATCCAAGAACGACTGAAGATATTCTGCTGATTCTGACAAGAACCCCTGCAGGAACCTACGTCCTGGATAGTGACGAAGATGCAACGTTGCAGGCGATCGGTGGCTTCTTCTCAATCGATGGAAAATTGTTGGGCAATTCCGGTAAGGATGCCCGTGGCAAAGAGCACAACTTTCACTTCACCCTGGAAGCCCACTGCCAGTTCACTTACAAACGTGGGCAAACCTTTAAGTTCCGGGGCGATGATGATCTCTGGGTATTCATCGGCAAGCCCGGTGCCACTGACACCAAATTAGTCATTGACCTGGGTGGTGTTCACCCCAGAGAAAAACAGGAAGTAAACCTGGATACGCTAGGGCTGACTGAGGGTGAAACTTACTCCCTTGACCTGTTTTACGCAGAACGGCACACCACCGAGGCCAACTTCAGGGTTGAAACGTCGATTCTCGTTCTGCCGACGGTCAGTATTGAAGCGACCAAACCCCTTGCCCATAAAACGAATTCTGTGCGGGGTGAGTTCACCATCAGCATGAATCGTCCCGCTCCAGCGGGTGGCATGGTTGTGAAATGTGTCATAAATGAGCTAAGCGATAACCGCAACTCACCTCCACTGTCTCATGCAGGAGCAGGGGTTGACTTTCTGCTTGATCCAGGGATTCTTGAAGTGCCCATTTCCGAAGGGCAAATGCAAGCGAAACTTCAGGTTGTTCCCCTGGGGGCTCCTCCAGCCGGGAAGTTTGCTGGGGCGGTGGTGCTTTCCCTGAAGCCCGATCGCACTTACCAAATAGGTAAATCCGCTGATACCGTCACAATTTTTGATCAAGTTCCATGGCACGTCACAGTTGCTCCAGTGGCCGATGCCCGTAAAGTAAATCCCCAACAGAATGGCGCTTTCAAGATTCAATTGAATCATCCCGCGCCGGGCCCAGGTTTAGCAGTTAACTACCGGGTTTTTCCTGGGTCCGTTGCAGTTGAAGGTCATGATTATGTGGCTTTGAGCGGTGTGGTGGTTGTGCCTCCAGGACAAACGGAGGCCGTGATCCCAGTTGTGCCTCTCGGTTCGCTGAATGAAACAGCCGCCAAGCCACTGGCTCTGCAACTGGGTCTTGGAACTGACTACACGGTGGATGCCACCCCTGCCACAATTCATATTCACGACCAGGCGATCGCTCCCCCGCTCATTCCAACAGTCGGCATCACTGGGACAGGACCCGCCGTCAGGAATCCACGGCAGGATGGTTTCTTCACCATCATCTGTCCGGACAAACCTGCCCACGTGGAACTTAAAGTAAGCTACCAGTTGAGTGGCACAGCCGTGATGGGTCGAGACTATGTGAATATCCCAGAAGTCGCTCCTGGCACACCCTTTGGAACGGCTACCATCCCTGCCGGGCAGAACAGTGTCCGCATTCCAGTCATCCCCACCCTGCTGTTTGGTTCGCCCACGCCAGTCAGGGTGACTGCAACCCTCCTACCTGCTCCCGGCACCTACAACTTAGGGGCAAACCCGGCTCATGTGGATATTATTGCTAAGCCAACTCCACAAGGGCCACACCAGTAACCGACAACACTGACTTAGGACATTGGCTTTAATGGGGGTGTGGGGACTTCGCCCCCAGCCAGGGGTTCCACCCCTGCACCCTGTCCTAACCATAATGACTACCGCTATATTGCCCCAGGAAATAGATATTGCCCCAGAATTCCCAGAGGTGCCAATATGCCTGTTATCACTCCTGATCGCGTCATCGTGGAGGAAAACCCTTCCCGCGTCGCACACGAACCAAATCTTATACTCTGGATCAGCGAAGCAGGAGGGCTTACCCAGTTCGGTGCGTTCATCGAAATCCTGCATCCTGGCTCTCGTTCGTCGAATAAGCATTGGCATAGCGCTGAGGATGAAATGGTCTATGTCCTCGAAGGCGAGATTACGCTCATCGAAGGAGACACAGAGACTATGTTACGTCCTGGTGACGCCGCAACTTTTCAAGCAGGAGTGCCGGTAGGTCACTTTCTCGAGAATCGTAGCGCGAAGGCAACGCGATGCCTAGTAGTTGGCACTCGAGCGGCAGTAGACACAATCACGTATCCTGACCTTGATCGGGTTTGTCACCGCGACCGATCGCTGCCAGACGACCTCTGGACTAACGGCGCGGGAGAACCTGCCCTGAATCCCTACTAGCAATGATTGCCATACGCGCAGTTTGCGGCTGGGTCAAAACGCCCGACGATGTTCTCGCTGAGTGCGTTACGCAAGAGTCGCCTAACGTTGTTTTAGCTCCAATTTTTCCAGGCTAGCGATCGCCCGACCACCTCATTGAGGGATTGAAAATTCTTCACAAAGTTCCAAATTGGTTTAAGGCGGATGTAGAGATCTCTATACTTGATTGCAAGACAGGTGTATTTATCAACCGTGAGGAGTTAATGATGGCATTTAATAATCAGGCTTTAAGAAACTTGTTGCTGGCAGCTCCTGGGCTGCTGGCTGTTGCTTCAGTCAGCATGGCTTCTGCTGCGACAGCAACCTCCAATCTAGCAGAAGCACAGACAGCCCAGGCAATCCAGCCCTTTGAACAGGCTAACACCAGCCTCCCCGCTCCTTTAACCACAGACCATCCCCAGCCAGCTCAGCTCATCGCTCAAGCCACAGCTCCTGTTCAATCGACCCAATCAGGCGATTCCACCACCCGTTCTCTGCGGCAGATTAACCGATACGCCAACGAAAGCAGTGCTCAGAATTTTGACTCCCAAGATCAGGTCACTTCTGTTTCCCAGTTAACCGATGTTAGCCCTAAAGATTGGGCCTTCCAGGCATTGCAATCACTGGTTGAGCGCTACGGCTGCATCGTTGGCTATCCAGATAGAACCTATCGTGGCTACCGTGCCCTGTCCCGTTACGAGTTTGCGGCTGGGTTGAATGCCTGCATGGACCGGATTAGTGAACTCCTGACTGCCTCCCTCGCCGATTTTGTCAGGAAAGAAGATCTACTCACGATTCAGAAACTTCAGGAAGAATTTGCCGCAGAGTTAGCTGTCCTGCGTGGCAGGATCGACTCCTTAGAAGTTCGTACCGCAACCCTTGAAAAACAACAGTTCTCTACAACCACTAAACTGGTTGGGGAAGTTATCTTCAACGTGAGTGACATTTTTGGCGATCAGGTTGATGACATCAACAACACTGTTTTTCAAGATCGAGTCCGCCTCAGTCTGCTGAGCAGCTTTTCAGGTAAGGATCTGTTGACCACTCGTCTGGTTGCCAGCAATTACGAAGCATTCCTGGTTCAACCCAACACGATTTCGCCTGCGATCGACCGGGGCACGGCTGAAGGTGTTCCCGCACTTTCTGTCCGGGGAGACTCGATCAACAACTCTGTCTTTGTTGACCGACTGGATTACACCTTTCCAATTGGGGAACGGTTGCGAGTCTTTGTCGCTGCCGCAGGGGGCAGAAGCGGGTACTACGCCTACAGTACCGTTAATCCCTACTTCGACGACTTTGATGGCGGCAGTGGAGCTATCACCACCTTTGGACAGGAAAGCCCTATTTACCGGATTGGGGGCGGAGCTGGGGCAGCCCTTAACTTTGCCCTTGACTCCGGTAGAAAATTTGTCCTCGCAGGCGGCTACTTAGCATCAAACGCCAGCAGTCCCCTTGCTAAAGAAGGGCTATTCAATGGGGACTATGCGGCTTTTGGGCAACTCACTGTGACTCCCAGTAACTGGTTCCAGATCGGTTTCACCTACGTCAACGCCTATCACACGTCGGGTAACTCCATCTTCAACCTGGGCTACGACGATAATGTCTTCTTTACAGGCACAGTCCCTGCCAACGCATTGCATACAGGACTCTCTGTATTTTCTGGAATTGGAGTACCCGCTATCACCAATTCTTACGGTGTTCAGGCTTCTTTCAAAATCAGTCCTAAATTTGCTATCAATGCCTTTGGCGGATACACTGACTTGAAGTTGATCAGCACTGGAGATGGGGAGATCTGGTACTACGGTCTGGGTCTTGCCTTCCCTGATCTGTTCAAGCGGGGCAACTTGGGTGGCATCATTGTCGGTCGAGAACCCTACCTGGGTAGTCTCAGGATAGGGGGTGCGGTTCCTGCTGCCCTTGGCCTTCCCGGTTCAGCCCGGTTGAGGGATCTCAATTTTGGCGATGATTTCTCGCTGCACATCGAAGCCTTTTACAAGATCCAGATTACAAACAATATCTCCATCACTCCCGGTCTTGTCTGGATTACGAATCCCGATCAGGACGATCGCAACGATGATTTTGTCATCGGCACCATCCGCACCACCTTCAGCTTTTAGACGCTAATCGTTAACCTTCCTTTCCATTTCCACCCGTCGCCGGGAGGAGCGATTCATAATGGCAACATAGAGAGCTTCAGGCAAACCTATGGTTGTACGTCCTCCTTTGATTGCGTGTACCACAGCCCGCGTCACGATCATCGGCGCAGGAAATGTTGGCAGTACCTTAGCCCAGCGCATTTCTGAAAAAAACATGGCCGATGTGGTGCTGCTGGATGTGATTGAAGGTCGTCCGCAGGGATTGGCGCTGGATTTGATGGAAGCACGGGGAGTGGAGCGACACGATCGCCAGATTATTGGCACCAATGATTTTGCCGATACCGCAGGCTCAAACGTAATTGTGATTACGGCGGGCTTACCCCGTAAACCGGGGATGAGCCGGGAAGACCTGATGAAAACGAATGGCAAGATTGTCTGGGATGTGGCTAAGCAGGCGATCGCTTATTCTCCCGATGCTGTTCTCATTGTGGTAACTAATCCCCTGGATGTAATGACTTACGTGGCCTGGAAAGCAACCGGCCTTCCTCCCCGTCAGGTCATGGGCATGGCAGGTGTCCTTGACTCTGCCCGCTTCCAGACTTTTTTGTCGATGGAATTGGGAGTTTCTGTTAGTGATATTAACGCCACAGTTTTAGGTGGGCATGGAGATTTGATGGTGCCTCTCCCCCGCTTTACGACGGTGGGTGGCGTTCCCATTACGGAACTGCTGGATGCGGCCACGATTGATCGCCTGGTGGAACGAACCCGCAACGGGGGTGCAGAAATTGTGGAATTAATGCGAACTGGTAGCGCCTATTTTGCACCTGCCTCTTCGACCTCGGTGATGGTGGAAGCAGTTCTGCTCAACCAGGCGCGGATGTTACCAGTGGCGGCCTATCTCCAGGGAGAGTACGGACTCAAGGATATTTTCATCGGAGTGCCGTGCCGTCTCGGCTGTCAGGGAGTTGAAAGCGTGCTGGAACTGAATTTAACCGCTGAAGAACGTGCAGCCCTCCACACCTCTGCCCAATTGGTACGAGAAAACATTGATCGCCTAACCGATTTATTGTAGCTGTCGCCAGTTTGCTCAAGACATTGAGTTAAGGAGGTATGGAGGCTTCGACCCTGCACCCTGTTCTAAGCTTGATTAATCCGTCTACTCAAAGTTTGGTGGATGACAATGAGAAGCAGCCCCACCCCAATAAAACCTGCCGCTAATGTGTGGCTTTCGCGGGAAGCAAACGCCATCAAGATAGTGTTAGAAACGAGAGCCAGCGCCGGAAGTAGAAAAGGAATCTGAAACCCTCCTGGTTGACGCTCCTGACGTTTAATCACAAGCAATGACAGGTTGACCAGACAAAACATCAACAGGATTAGAGTGGCGGTGGTGCCTGCCAGAAATTGGAGGGTTCCTGAAAGAGCGAGAATAATTGCGATCGGCAGAATCACTAACAGCGTGCGGTAAGGAGTTGCTCGACGGGCGTGTAATTTCCCTAACCAGGCTAGCAACAATCCTTCTCGCGCCATGCCAAACAGTAAACGGGAAGCCGTCACAAAGTTGAGGAGCGCCGTATTTAATACGGCAAACAAGGCAATAAACGTAAAGATCACGGGTGGAAAGTCAGGTTGGGCGCGTTTAACTACATCCAGGAGGGGTGCCTGAGAAGCCTGAAGTTCAGCGGGACTCAAAACCTGGGTTGCCAGCCAGGAGATCAGAATATAAATCAAACCAGCAATCCCAAGCGCTAACAGAATTGCCATGGGAACCGTGTGTTCCGGTTTTTTGACCTCTTCTGAAACATTTACAATATCCTCAAATCCGATAAAGGCATAGAAAGCAAGTGCCGCGCCCTGGAAGACAGGTATCCAAAATACTCCAGCTTGAACTGGAGAGGCTGTTGTGATTGCACTGCTGTCTACTCCTGATCCTCCCAATAGATAGAGGACTGAAACAATAATGACAATGAACAATCCTGAAACTTCAAGGAATGTGCAAAAGATGTTGAGGGCTGAAGATTCTTCCATGCCACGAAAGTTCACAAAAGCAAGCCCAGAAAATAGGGCTATTACAACCACCCAGGATGGAATGACTGGAATGAAAGTATTGAAGTAACCTGCAAAGGCTTTTGAAAGGGTTGCCATGGAAACAACGCAGGTGCAAAACATGAGCCAGCCAACCAGCAGCGACAGCCAATCAGTGTTGAAAGCTTTTTGCACAAAGTAGGCAACACCTCCACTTTTAGGAAACCGACTGCCCAGTTCGGCATAGCTGAGAGCCGTTAGTGCGGCAACGATCATGGCAAGCAGGAAGGAGAGCCATACCAGAGAGCCGGAAACTCCAGCAATTTTCCCGACTACAGCGTAGATTCCAGCACCGAGAATGTCACCGACGCCATAAATAACCAGGGTTTTGAGGCCAAAAACTTGCTTCAGTGATTGAGGCTCTATGTTGTTTTCCATGTCAATTTTTTTTAGTCCCTCTATGTTCTTCTAGAGTCCTAATGATTGTGAGGATCAGTAACTCGTTCATTCAATATTATTTGATTTTCTTCTTTCGATGGTGACGAGCATAAGCCAAACCAGCACCAGCCAATGAAAAACCCGCGATCGCGGTTGGTTCTGGAATTGTGTCTGCTGCAATAACGTGCCCATAGAGGATAGGCTGCACCTAGAGCGGGAGAAGATTGGCGAGGCGATCGCCCGATGGCAAGAATCACACATCTTCTCCAGCCCCTTTGGCTGAAAATTCGAGATTCCGTAAGGCGCGTTGTATGCGGTAGTCATTATGGTTAGGACGGAGTGCAGGGGTTCCACCCCTGGCTGGGGGCTTCGCCCCCACTCCCTCTCTCTCTAATTCCAATGTCCTAATGCACTCGCGTAGAGCTATAAATCTGAGCGATTCATTTCTGGCTTGAAGGCTGCAAGAATGGCGCGGGTGACATCATAAGCGCTTGCAGTCCGCTAGTTTACATTTCCGCCCCAGCGCTGGCGAATTTTTTCGGAAAAGGAATTGGTGGGATAGGCTCTGGGATGCCAGAGGGCGGGCAATATTAAACCGTTGAAATCGCTCTGTCCTAGTTTCACCGTTTTGATGATGCACAAGGGGGGACTGCCGAACAGTGCCAGTTGCCCCTGATTGGTCTAGGCGAGGGCGATCGCCTTCTCCAATCGATCCACATGGGGCGTGATCAGCCTTCCTTCATTTCAGTCCTCTTGCGGGGAAAAGGGTTAGTAAACACGCTGTCAGCTTCTGAGAGAGCGCGAATAAGAGGCCAACTTGCGTTTCAGTCCCCTTGCGGGGAAGAGGGTTAGTAAACTACTTGAATTAGTCGAGTCTCTTAGACTCGCAGACGTGCTTCCGTCCCCTTGCAGGGAAGAGGGTTAGTAAACCTGATGCCATTAGGGCTTTCAAAGAGTAACTGTTCCTGGTTGTTTCCGTCCCCTTGCGGGGAAGAGGGTTAGTAAATACTCACGTACAAAGTGGTAGCTTACATTTTCTTGTCGTTCCCGTCCCTTTGCAGGGAAGAGGGTTAGTAAACTCTAGTGCTTTTAGAGCCTTATCATGCCTGTCCTTCAGGCTGCATTTTTACACAACCGATTTTACCTATCAACAAGCCGGGTTCATTTTTAATAGGTTGTTTGGAAAGGCGGCTAAAACCCAGATATAGCAGGCAATCTACACATGTTAACAAAGTTATGGGGTTTTTAGGAGCGACTGAGCTCATCACACCAGCATATTCTCTATGGTTTGGAAGGAGTATTACTATCTATTAATAGTAGAAAAATATTTTTGGGAGTAGGGAGTGAGGTAAGCTGGTATACAGGGAGCCTGCGCTATCTATTGAGGCGGGTTAAGATGAGGGTAGGAATCTGGCGGTATCCACCCGTGAGGCCGACTGTTTCTCAGATCACATTTCCCATTTCGCGGCGAGGGAAGAAGGACTATGACCGCTACACTGACGGCTCCTGAATCGATTGAATCCTGGCTGGGTGATGAAGCCGACTATTTGCTGAACTACAAAGCAAAGGTTTCTAAAGATTTACTCCATCTGCCGGGACCGGATTTTATTGATCGCGTGTTTGTGCAGAGCGATCGCAACCCACAAGTATTGCGCAATCTGCAACAGCTTTACTCCCACGGGCGACTGGCGAACACTGGCTATCTTTCGATTCTGCCAGTTGACCAGGGAATTGAACATTCGGCAGCAGCATCCTTTGCCCCCAATCCCATTTATTTTGATGGAGAAAACATCATTAAACTGGCGATCGAGGGGGGCTGTAACGCTGTTGCGACCACCCTGGGCGTGCTGGGTAGTGTTTCTCGTAAATACGCCCATAAAATTCCGTTTATTGTCAAGATTAACCACAACGAACTCCTGACCTTTCCCAACCAGTTTGATCAGGTTCTGTTTGCTTCGGTAGAGCAGGCATGGAATCTGGGTGCAGTGGCGATCGGTGCCACCATTTACTTTGGTTCGCCAGAATCGACCCGGCAAATTCAGGAAATTAGCCAGGCGTTTGAACGGGCCCATGAACTGGGAATGGTGACGATTCTGTGGTGCTATCTGCGCAATAGCGCATTCAAACAGGACAGAGACTATCACCTGGCAGCAGATCTGACCGGACAGGCCAATCACCTGGGGGTCACAATCGAAGCCGATATCATTAAACAAAAGCTGCCGGAAGTGAACAATGGTTACGGTGCGATCGCCCAGGCCACCGGACAAAGCTATGGCAAAACGGATAAACGAATTTATTCTGAGCTAACCAGCGACCACCCAATTGACCTGACCCGCTACCAAGTATTGAACTGCTATGCCGGACGGGCAGGTTTAATTAACTCTGGTGGGGCTGCGGGTAAGAATGACTTTGCCGAAGCCATCCGGACTGCTGTGATTAACAAACGTGCCGGAGGATGTGGACTCATCTCTGGGCGCAAAACCTTCCAGCGGCCCTTTGAAGAAGGAGTCAAATTATTTCACGCCATTCAGGATGTTTACCTGTCGCCGGATGTGACGATCGCTTAGGGGTAGATAGGTGACTCATCCACTCTCCCACCCCTCCACCTACCCACTCTCCTAAAGTTAGATACAACAACAGTAAAGGTAAAGTTTAAGTGTGTTCAGACATACCGAAGGCGATCATATTCGAGTAGATCTTCTTATCAATGAGGCATAGAATCAGTCATACCTGAAGATAGAACAATAAAAAGAAGCTGGCGGATATCGACTACCCCTTAATCTAAAAGAATTGATTCAACAATCAACGGAGCAACTGCCTGACTGGATAAAAGGGTTGGGAGATAGAACTATTCTGCTAATGTTGAATGTGGTGGGTGGAATTTCTTCCCTACTGCTGACCATTGTGCTGACGTTTTACCTACTCATTGATGGAAAACATGTCTGGAATGCTCTCTTTCAGTGGTTGCCACTGAATCATCGTGAACAGATTCGGCGATCGCTGCAAAACGATTTTCGCAGCTATTTCATTGGTCAGGCGACATTAGGTCTAATCATGGGCATAGTGCTCTCAATCGTATTTTTTGTCTTAAAAGTACCCTATAGCTTACTTTTGGGATCAACAGTGGGCATTATGACCCTGATTCCGTTTGGGGATGCGCTTGGCTATATCCTGGTTTGCCTGCTGTTAGCTGCCCAATCTCCGAGCTTAGCTCTCACGGTTCTGGCAATTTCCACAATTATTGGACCAGGTGATTGATCAAGCAACTGCACCGCGTATTCTAAGTGGCTTTACAGAGCTCAAACCAATCTGGGTGATCATCACCCTATTGCTAGGAACAAAATTATTTGGATTTCCTGGCCTGCTGCTCACTGTCCCCGTCGCCAGTTTCATCAATAGCCTGCTAGAGGATGAAACACTCCAGACTGAGCCTGACAGCGATAATATTGAAACGGTTTTATTAATGGATAAAGTGCTGGGGTGAAGAGAAAAAGTTGTTATCGGCTGACAAATGTGATCTACCCTGGCTGGCAATACAAAACTGTTGAGCTTGTCAGAATAGACGAACGTACTGGGCATCTATACGTGCTTGCTGGAGATAGTTTTGACTTTGAGATTAAGCCGGCAGGAGGATACGAGCCATGACATTAGTAAACTAAGCATTGCTGAAAAGCAGTATGAATCGAAACGAAGTTTCGAGCATACAGCATCTATTTCATACCCAAATTCAGCAACGCCGCAAACTATGAGGCGATGAACCTTGATGAATTACGTCAATATGTCTTGACTCACCGAGAAGACCTGAATGCTTTTCGTGTTTATATTGATATAGCGGCAGTCATTATGGTTAGGACGGGGTGCAGGGGTGGAACCCCTGGCTGGGGGCGAAGCCCCCACTCCCTCTCTAATTCCAATGTCCTAACGCACCTGCGTAGAGCTACATAACAAAAACGCCATCCATTAACACGGGCTTACCAGTTACCCTGAATTTCTTATTTTTCTCTTTTCTTTTAAGTGTATGCTCAGCTATTGCAATAGAATGCAGGCGTAAACCCAGATATCCAGATGTTTTGCCCTTAACCCCTGCCCCCAGGCAGTTCATATCCTCGGGCCGAAAAGATGCTGGTACAGCAAAACGAAAGTTTTGTTGGGGGTGCAGGGGTTCTACCCCTGCTTGGGGGCGGAGCTCCAAATCCCTCATGTTGCAAAATATAGTGTTTGCAACACTAGATATTTGAAACTTTCGTTTCAAATTTTCCCTCTTTTTAGTAACACTGTTTTCTGCTATACCATCTACTTGAGGAGTTTGCCCAATGGTTCCTTTTCTGATTTCCGTCGTTGTTCTCGCCATTAGCTTGTTAATCGTTTCAAAACTACCTACAGGCGTTGAGGTTGATAATCCCTGGATTGCCCTGATTGCAGGTGGAATTATTGGTGCATTAAACGGGATATGGGGGTTATTCCCTGATGCGTTTAGAGGAATCATCTGGTTATTTAGCCTGGGGTTGATTCCCCTGCTTGGAAGCATTATTGTTTTTGGCCTCACTGCCTGGCTGATTGAAGGTTTTCGGCTGCGTTGGGGAATTGGTAGCGCCATTTTGGGTGCGATCGCCCTTAGCATTATCAATTCGATTCTGGTCTTCATTCTGCGTCAGACTGGGCTGATTGCCATTTAGCCTCTTCTGCCTGGCGTTGTCATGCAAATCGATCTAAGCGATCGCTTTCTGATAAAGCGTTCTAATTTCGGCTAACCACTGTTGACGGGAATCATCCCAGGTGTAGAACATGTGCCCACCGCGGAAATGCTTTAATGTCAGGTTGGGGCGAATCTCAGGATTCAACTTCATCAGATCAGCTAGATGGTTGGAGGCAAAGTAGGGCGTGACCAGATCAAAAAAGCCGTGGGTGATATATACCTGCATGTAAGGGTTTAGCGTCATCCCTACCCGCAAATCATCCACCGCGCCAATAAAGCCCATCCGCAGTTCCCCCTTCAGGTCAAACTTCCAGGCTTTAAACGTTTCCAGGTTGAGGAGGTGGTACGTCAGGTCAGTTTCCACCTTCAAGGTATCTCGCAGATGGCTGTTGATCGCTCCGGTAAAGAGTCGATCCAGCCCATCCAGGGTAGGGTCAATGCCTTCGTAGATCTGGCGATCGGGGAAGGGGTCGATCGCTGTAATTGATGCGTCATACAGGCCCACAATTTTTTGTTGATCACGCAGGAGTTCCCTGGCAAAGATTTCAATCCTAACCCGTCCGGCCTGCTTTTCAACCAGCGACAGGGGCAAACCAATCAAATCCGCCAACTGTTGGTAGGCCGTTTGACGTTCATCAGGCGTGACTGCGTCTCCCATCGCTAAAAGGGGAATCAAGGTTTTGCGGGCAAATTGTTCCGCTGCGGTCAGGTGGGCTTGAAAATTATTCGGTTCTCCTGCCCAGCGGGCGCGATTGTGATGGGCGGCAGCGGCAGCAAAGGAAGGAACCAGGGTGGCCCAGGAGGTCAGGTTGTAGTCGCTGCCATCCAGCAAACTGAACTCTAAGGCTGGAGAAATTAATATCGCCCCCGAAAGGCCCACACCAAACTCCTGCTGAAGCTTGCGGGCTAGTTTGGCAACGCGAAAACCTCCATAGCTTTCCCCCGCAATAAAAATAGGAGATAACCAGCGGTTGTGCCGCGAAAGAAATCGCTGAATAAACTCTCCCAACGATTTCAGGTCCCGTTCTACTTCCCAGAATTCGACTTCCCTGGGTTTGTCTTTTTCGTCCGGGTTGGCTTTCTCGTCGGATTTATCCTGAGATTTCTTGTCGTCGGTAAGACTGCGACTGAAGCCCGTACCCACCGGATCAATAAAGACCAGATCGGTAAAACTGAGCCAGCTTTCAAGGTTATCGACTACCCGTACTGGAGGTTTAGGCAACGTGCCATTTTGACCAAAATAGATCCGCTTAGGCCCTAAGGCTCCCATGTGCAAATAAGCAGAAGCGGCTCCAGGTCCTCCATTGAAAACAAAGGTTAGCGGTCGGGAAGAAGCTTCCCGTTCTTTGGCTAAATACGCCACATGAAACATCTCCGCCGCAGGTTTTTCTCGTTCGTAGAGAATTTGCCACTCCGCCGTAGCCGTGTAGTGAATCTGGCGATCAGGAAGGGAAAGCGTATGTTCAGTTGTGCTGCCTTTACGGGGAGAAGGGGCGTTGTCGGACATAGGGGCGCTGTTGGTTAGGTAAGGGGAAATGGGTGGATGGGTGAGGGGATAAGGAGTAAAAGGTGAAGAACCGCAATTCGTTCAGATGACACTGCCTGTAGGGGCAAATGATTGTTCACTTATGGGTCGAGGTTCTGAAGTAGTGATGATTCGTCAGTCAGATTCCGTGCAGAGTGGATCAGGCATTTCCTTAGATTTAACACACTGAGGACGTTAAACCCAGAAGTTGGGGATCTCCACTTCTCTATTGATTTCTGGACTATTGCCCTGAAGGATCCCCCGACTTCCAGTAATATAAGAAGCACCGTCTGAATGATAGGGCCTAAATCCTTCTTAAGGCAGAGATGTAGCGAATGTTTCGTGACCGGGAATACGGATGACGAGGGATGCATCTTTTCAGCACTAATTCAATAATTTTCTCGCATTGCCGGTTATTGCCTTTTATAGCCGTAGCCACCAAGCTCAGGACAGGGTGCAGAGGTGGAGCCTGTGACTGGGGGCGCAGCTTCCACACCCCCTTAAAGCCAAGGTTCTAAGCCTGATGGCTATTGCTATAACTGAATCTGGCGAACCCGGATAACACTGCTGATGGAGATGGGAGAAGGAGTTTCGCAGGACCTCTTGGTTTCAATTCATCCAACTCTAAATTCATCCCTGAAGTCAGCAATGCCTTTGGAGGATACAGTTAGGGATGGAGATGAAATCATAGCGATCGCAGCAGCATGGAGCATCTTTCCCAGGTGATAACCCCCGCTTTGTGTGCGACAGAGTTGATGGAAACAGTTCCCATCATCATGCAGTTCATTCGTGCAGAAATGCGGGGACAAAGTGCATCCTTGCTGTCCGTACCGCAATTTCGGGTGCTGGCCTATTTAAATCGCTATCCTCGCGCATCTCTATCAGACATGTCAGAACATCTGGGTGTGACTCGCGCCACGGCCTCTGCCATGACTGAACGGTTAGTGCAGCGCAACTTCATTTATCGGGTTGAGCATCCCCAAATGCGCCGTCAAGTCATGCTGACATTAACCGAGTCCGGTTCCGCTTACTTAAAGGACATTCGGCTAATGACTCAAGAAAAGGTCGCCACCCTGCTGCATCCTCTGACCGAAGAGGAACTGCTACACGTCTCCACCGGGTTGGCTACTCTCGCAAAAATCTTTAAAGTTGCTGTCTCTGACAGTGAGGAGAAAAGGGAATAGTTGAGATGGGTGGATGAGTGATAGGGGGATGGTCAGTTGTTTAGTTGTTGTTTGCCAGTTGTAGTCATTAGAGCGGTGTGAGGTATGAGGTGAAAACTCTTTACCCATCCACTCACCTACCCTCCCACTCCTTTCCCCTTCTGGCTCCTTGCAAAACGCATCCAATATAGCTTTACGCGAGTGCGTTAGGACATTGGAATTAGAGAGGGAGTGGGGGCTGCGTCCCCAGCCAGGGGTTCCACCCCTGCACCCCGTCCTGATCTATAGGAGTATTGCTATACAAGCGGGAACTCGTTAACTCCATCGGGTCTGATTGGAGTAATACAGCCAGAAATCTAGCTTTCGCCGGATCGCTTCCCGCTCTGGTCCGGGATTGGAGTAGTAAAGCTGATGACGCAGTTCACGAATGATGGATCTTCTATCGCTGTTAGACATTTCAATGCCTCTTCAATAACGCAAGATTGGGGGCTTTTCCAAGGTAGAGAAAAATCGAGAAGATCTGGAGAAGCCCCTACGCGATCGCCGTCCCATTCCGATTCACGTACTCCTGCCAGAGATGAGCCAGCTCTTCTGCCTTTGCCTTCTTTTCAGGAAAAATCTGATACATCTGCCGCGGGCGTCCGCGTCCATCCACCTTTTTGGAATAACCCCGGATCAGGCCCTCCTTTAAGAGAAATTTGAGAGCACCGTAGAGAATGGTATCCGATAAGCGGTAGGGTGGATAATTGCGCTCAACCAGTTGAACCAATTCGGTTCCATAGGAATCTTCCTGCAGAAGTGTATTTAGCACAAAACAGGTTGCCTGCTCCTGGTTCAGATACCAAACGGGAGGATTTTGGAAGAATTGATAAATCTCCTTCAGGGTCATCACCATTTACTCCGTAGAAAATCAATTGCTTAAATAGCTTAGACGGATGAAATGGCGTTTTGGTTCAGGGCATTGGAAAAATTTATGGAACGGGAAACGAATCAGGAACGATGAGTTTCTTGCACAGATAGGAATTCTGAATTTTCCTGCTCCCCCTCACGCAACGCCTGCTGAGCAAATCGAGCCCGCGTACGGACGGTTAAATCTCCATCGTGATTGGCTACCTGCTGAAGCTGCTCCAAAATCGGGGCAATGGAATTGGGTTGCGTCAGAGTCATGGCCCTTGCTAACCCTTGTAATGCTACCACCGCAGCATAACGCACCACCCATTCTGGATCTTGAGCAACCACCCGTAACACATCCAATACCTGGAGCTGAGCAGGTGGAACCTGTTCTATTGGTAATTCATGCCAGCGCAAATTACCTAACCCTCTGGCTGCTGCCCGGCGTACACTCAAGGCAAAATCGTTCTTTGCTGCTTCGAGCAGTGTATCTAATGCCCGTGGATGCCCAATCCCGGCAAGGGCTCGAATGGCCCATGCTCTTGCACTATAGTTATAGCCGTCCAGTAAATCTAGCAACGGTTGAACTGCAACATCCCCCATCTGGATGAGTCCATCCACTGCAGCAACAGCAACCCCAGGATTGTTGTAACCCAGAGCAGCAATCAGGGTCGGTAGTCCTTCTTCTAAACGAGCGGCAGCCAGATCCTGTACAGCCTTAAGCAGTTTTGCAGGAGAATCAGCCGCTTCCACTGCCTGAATCAATTGTTGCGCAAGGAGAGAATTGGACATTGGGAAGGGAGAGGGGTGAAGGTTCGTTGTTCGTTGTTCATTGCTCGTTGTTAGTTATAGCTCTACGCAGGTGCGTTAGGACATTGGAATTAGAGAGGGAGTGGGGGCTTGGCCCCCAGCCAGGGGTGGAACCCCTGCACCCCGTTCTAACCACAATAACTACCGCTATAAATGAGGGGTGAAAAGTAAGGAGTGATAGGGAAACAGGGTGATAGGGTAAGGTTTCTCTACTCCATCACTCCATCACTCATCCATCCATCTACTTCTCACTCATCACTTCTCGACCCTCGCCCTCTTACAAAAGGCTATCCATCAAATTCATTACTTGAATGGCGTCTTGAGAGAATGAGTTGGATGGTGTTTGCTTAATTTCGTGTTCTAGCAAGCCTTTGAGGGAAATGAGTTTAAGACTGTTTTCAGCATAGGTACGGGCGATCGCATCCGCGGCTGGCAAATATCCGATTGCGCCCAAATCGGCCAGGGCGGCCCGTCGCAATTGTAGAGTTGCACCCGACAATGCCTGCACTAACCGTTCTCCATAAATGGGTTCATGAGTTAGCTGGTACATTGCACGAGCGGCCGCATACTGGATCCGCTCGGTTGGATGCTCCAAAAACGGCTTGATCACCGGGATCGACTCGATTGCCTGTAAAGTGCCCAACGCTTCTAAAAGGGCGTCGTAGGGTTGGGAAAGATCAGGTTGGTGAGGAACTAACTGCCCTCCCTCCACCCCTGTTGCTAAAAGATGGGTCAATGCAGAAATAGATGCTGAATCGCCCAGTAATTCCAGCGACTGAGCAGCGGCTTCCCGTACATAGTAGTCAGAGCAATTTAATGAACCAATTAGGGCCGGAACTGCCCGCCGATCGCCCAGCTTTCCCAGTGCTCTGGCAGCATTACGCCGTAAAGGATAGCCACCCGCTTCAGTGCGATCGGCCTCATCATCCAGGGCTGCAATCAGGGCATCCACTGCCGCTGGTTCATTGACCCGAAATCGACCCAGCCACCAGGCCGCGTAAACCCGCAAACCTAAATCAGAACCCTGGAGATTGGCGATCGCCTGTTCAACAGTTAGAGCCTCACGGCTGACAGATTCTTCCGCCAGCCGTGAGGACTCTTTTGCATCAGAATGGGACTCTCCCATGAGTCTCAAATCAACCGTCAGAACGACAACTAGAGCGCTTTGATACTCTTGATTTTGCCGCCCATGCGGGTGATCCGTTGCATCTCCTCATTCATCCGGCTATAGGGAACCGTGATAAAGGTACTGGCGCTGGAACGGATGGGATAACCATTGGCATCGGTTTCACCGCTCTGGCGTAGTCCAGTCACTTCGTATTGAAAGTAGCGACCATTGGATGGGGAACCGCTTCTTCCAGTTAGTACTTGACCCAACATAGGTTTTGCTCCAACAAATAATGTTAAAACTCAGCGTTTTGTAGTCAAACATCAGAATTCAGGAATCAACTTTCCCAATTCTGATCTTTAGAGTACAAGACTAGAGTGGAGTGATGCTGGCGATTTTGCCGCCCTGACGCAGAACGCGCTGCATATGGGGCGTCAATTCTTCATAAGGAATGATCACGGACTTGTTCACCCGACGTACCTTGGGATAGCCAGGACCCGCAATACCAGCTACTTCTACCCGGAAAAGACGACCAGAACCGTAGGCGGCTGATCCACCAAATGCACTGTAGGAAGCCTCTCCTTTGAGGGCAGGCAGGTAAGCAAAACCATTGCTTGTGTTACCTGAGGGAGAAACTACTGCTGACGCTTTATTGCGAGCCAAGTCTTGGGCCAAACGGGACGATTTCCCAGATAGTTGCGAGCGATCGCTATTCGCATAACCCCGGTAAAGCTGGAACATGCGGGTAAACCCAACAGTTCTCTGACCAACGCCAGTGGTGACGAGATCGCGGTAGTAGGGCACGATATTTTCACCAAAGTACTGCTGGTACTCTGGTGAATCGATGTAGGAGTCGATGTCAGCATCGTAGCCCTTGTTTTCGTAGAGATCCAGGTGATAGATTACCTCGGACTCATCGTAAGGGGCGCGACCGAGCAGGTGTTTGCAGTTCAGCTCGATAACACGGGTTTGGAAGCAGTTATAGAAAACCTTTTGCTTGTACAGTTCCGATTTGGCAACCTGACGGACAAATTCCTGCACGGTAATTTGCCGATTCCGCAGGAGGGACTCAGCGCCAACCAGACGTTCAGATGCCATTAGGTAGTCATTCCCCAACACCTGACGGTAAACGGCACGAATCACGGCTTCAATTTCTTCTGGCGTTGCCTGGGGGCGCAGTTCAACGGGAGCGGTTTCATCAAATGCGGATGTTCCTAAGCGAGAGGCTGCTGCTGTAATTGGCACGCGAATTCTCCTTATCGTAATCGATGGTCGTAAGATAATGATCAGTGGTGAATAGGGAACAATAGGCAATCGAAATCAGTAAGAGGTAACTCCTACCCATCCCTTATTGCCCATTACTCCTGATGGCCTTGCTGAATTTGGATGTGAAATAGATTCTATAGCGCTCCTTCTCGGAGTTTGAACGGGGTGCAGGGATAGAACCCCTGCGTGGAGGCTTTGCCCCCCTTGTTCACAAACTATTTGTGAACGCTATATATGCTCGAAATTTCGTTTTGATTCACAGGCTTTTCAGCAACGCCTCCAAAACTTGCCCTATACGGGCGTTACACTAATGACCTTACTGCCTGCGCGATTCAGCTGCTGCAGCTTGCTCGACAGTTGGCCGTAGGAAACAAGAATTTCGGTGGTGGTGCGACGGACAACCGTTGAACTGGGAGACGCAGCCTGGAGTACTCTGAGGCGATAAACATCTCCTCGATCTCCACCCGTTGCTCCCGCCAAAGCGCCTGTCGAAGGAACGGTAATTGGAGTTGCCAGATTTCTGGCTACTTCCCAGGTCAGGCGGCCCTGCTTTTTGCCCTGAGCGCGATCGCTATTGGCATAACCGCGATAGAGCTGGAACATCCGGCTAAACCCAACTGTTCTTTGACCAACTCCCGTAGTGATGAAATCCCGGTAGTAGGGAACAATATTCTCACCGAAGCTCTGTTGATATTCCACCGAGTCGATGTAAGAGTTGATCTCCGCTTCATACCCCTGCGAAGTGTAGAGATCAACGTGGTAGGCGATCTCAGACTCGTCGTAGGGAGCGCGTCCCAACAGATGCTTGTAATTCAGTTCAATAAAGCGTGTTTGGAAATTGGGATAGAAAAACTTCTTCCGATAAAGCTCGGATTGAGCGATCGCGCGCACAAAATCCCGAACGGTGATCTTGCCCTGGCGCAGCAGCGACTCAACGCTGACTAATCGCTCACTCTGCATCACATGTTCATTGCCCAAAACCTGCCGGTAGGCGGCCCAAATCACTGCCTGCACGTCATCTTCAGTCCAGTTTGGGCGCAATTCAACAGGTTCTGCTTCTTCAAATGGTCTGATCCCTAATCTCCCTGCTTCTTTCAAACCAGCCATATCTGCTTTCCCCCGCTTTCGCTACTAAAATCAACACTTTATTTCCAGGAAATGTTAAGTTTGGTGCCATAAAACTTGCCCGGGAAGGTAACAACTGCCAGCTGAAACTGCCAGAGCTGCTTACCTTTCCGGGCAAAACTCACACTCTTAGCTCAGAGCGTTGATTGCGTAGTCGATGTAGCAGTTAGCCTCGGTTGCAGCGTCGCCGCTCAGACCGTGGTTAGCTTTGATGTACTTGAGAGCTTCAATGTACCAGCTGGGAGACAACTCGAAGGTGCTGTTGATCTCAGCCAGACCAGCAATCAGGTACTCATCCATGGGGCCAGTACCACCAGCAATCAGGCAGTAAGTGATCATCCGCAGATAGTAGCCGATATCACGCACACACTTAGCTTTACCAGTAGCGGTAGAAGCATAGTTGTTGCCTTGCATCTGGGTGGTGTAGGGGAACTTTTGGTACACAGCGTTAGCAGCACCTTCAGCCAGTTGATTTGCCTTGCTAGCCAACTGCTTAGCAGCTTCCAGGCTAGGACCAGCTTGACGCAAACGACCAAAAGCTACCTGAAGCTCGGAGGTGCTCAGAAAACGGCCTTGAGAATCTGCAGCTGCAACTGCTTCAGTCAATGGGGTCTTCATCGGTTTTGTATCTCCCTAATGCTTTTGCAAAGTTTTGGATGAATCAGACTTTTGTCATTTGTCGCAAGTCATTTGTCACTCAGATTGACTTCTGACCTCTGACTCCTGACTAAATAGATGCTTAGGCAACAGCCGCAGCAGCACGATCAAAGTAGCCAGCAATTTCAGCCATCAGAGCACTACAGTCGCCTTTGGTGATGCCATTGGGATCGTTAGCGATCGCAATCGCGGCATCCTTCATCTTGGCAATACCTGCGGCAACAGACGCGCCAGGAACACCCAGAGCCAGGTAGGTCTCGCGGAGACCATTCAGGCAGCGATCATCCAGAACGCTAGCATCGCCAGTAAAGATGGCGTAGGTAATATAGCGCAGAATGATTTCCATATCACGCAAGCAAGCAGCCATGCGGCGATTGGTATAAGCATTGCCACCGGGAGCGATCAGCTGAGGCTGCTCAGCAAACAGTGCACGAGCGGCGCTAGCAACGATCCCAGAAGCATTACCGGTGATCCGGTTAACGGCATCGATACGCTTGAGGCCATCTTTAACCATGGCGGACAGAGCATCGATTTGAGCATTGCTAACGTACTCACCACGCGTATCAGCCTGGGAAACGACCTTAGTAAACGCGTCTAGCATTGATTCAATCTCCTAATTTGCTCGATTGAGTAAGGTTTGTTTCAAAACTGAGGAAATCAGTTTAAATTTCGTGTCAGACCGCCAAGGCAATCTGAAAAGGGTTACGCAACACCAGGACTTGCATATTAGTTTTCCCCCACCAACCATTAGCCAGCGTATGTAACGCAGTGCCTCTGGATAGAATTATGAGAAAACTTCATACTTGTCTGAGGAACTGAAAAGCCCGTTTTTACGGCGTTTTTCCCTCTGGGTCTTACGCTTCAACCCTTCAAGTTGTTTATACAATACTTCTGGCAACCATGTTTGTTACGAATTATTAGAAGTTCGTGTTTCGTCGCAAAAAACAACAAATGAAAAAGCCCCGGAAATCCCTATTAGATAAGCGTTCTCGGGATCTAAACTCATTTCTTACTCAACTAACTTCTGTTAAGAAGCGTAAATCCTCTTCTAACTGACTCAATTTTGGATCAATTACTACAGCGCAGTAATTTTTGGACAAAAC
Source organism: Leptothermofonsia sp. ETS-13 (assembly GCF_049200465.1). NCBI lineage: Bacteria > Bacillati > Cyanobacteriota > Cyanophyceae > Leptolyngbyales > Leptolyngbyaceae > Leptothermofonsia > Leptothermofonsia sp. ETS-13. Next base: position 4,799,623 of record NZ_CP120836.1, on the reverse strand, counting down.
GTCAGAACCCAGGTACTTACAAGCCTATAGCGATTTCTAAGAGAAAGCAGATAAAGCAGACGGTGCTTTCCAAGCTTCTTTCTAAAGTATTGCTGACGCTTTTTACCCATCTAATCATCTACCCATCCACCCTCCCACTCCTTTCCTCTTCTAGTTTCTGGCTCCTGGCTTCTGATTCCTGGCTTCTATATCCAGGTCGGTTTGTAAAGAAGGTTAAGAAATTTTTCAACAGGATTTTCCAATAGTGTAAAGGAGCGGTTGCTCATTCCGGATATAAGAATCTCGCTCTAACCGCTCTCTTCTAAGGGATAGATTTGGAAAAGGGCTGAATTAGACTGATCGATCAATTAAGCTAAAATTTCTGGTAATTCTTCAAACAGACGCCGTTCTAGATACTGGCCAATCATCTGCTCTTCATTGGCTCGTGAAATTATAGTTTGGCGTGTACGGTAATTAGACCCAACCAGTTTAATTTCTTCCTCGAACACGGAGCCACTATATTCCGTTCTCAACCGCATAGTTTTGGGATCGGAAAGATAAAACTGAGCAGTGACAGGCTTTGATGTAGCAAATCCACGATCGCGATACAAAGTAGTTCCCGATACCCCAAACACCGTTGAACCCGTTACCTGCTTAAATGCTGGGCCGGAGTAATTACTCTCCCATGTTGTCTTTGCTCCACAGACCAGGATTCCACCATTGGTTAACCCATGCATCTGTGCTAGCTCAGTGAGTTCATCGCTGCCACGCTCTAAAAACTGAACCGTCAGAAAGCTGACCACCTCTTGAGCCTGTCCATCTTTCAGAGTGTAATAGCGCCGCTCAGACCGCCAGTTACCTTCTGATTGCCGAAAAAAACCTTCCACCAAAAACTCTTGCGATAACTGGGGAGCTTGAGCAGGAAACATCATAAAATCAGACCTCACAGAGTGTTTTTCACAAGATAGGCATTAAGTCAAGCGATCGCCCATATTTTGCCACATCTCTTTACATTTCTTCATCCTAACTCATCCTTGAGAAGCAGGCAAATTGAGAAGCAGGCAAATATTGTCCTGACCCCTATGGCTACTGCTCCATCGGCCTGAAGCAGGCATCAAGCTTTTGCTGTAAGCGTACCCTCCTGGGTAGGGGAATCCAGAGCCTTTGTACCACAGTTTGCAGATCCCTCAAATTGTCCCTAGACTACCCAGTCAATTTAGTGAGTATTTATACTTTTTTATTGAACCTAAAGAATTAGGGCCGGGTCTCTGACAATTCTGGCAAGCCGTTCTACTGTGGTTTATGGTGGGGTGCTGTTAGCCAGCCAGGGTTAGCCATCAGTTATTTTTAATGGTGGCTGGCGTCCAGTAGAAAGACAGCATCCTTGAAAGAGAAATCTTTTGGTAGATAAGTTTTGGTAGATAAGTGGTTGAGCTTATGGACTCTGTGCAACAGTTTCATCAGTTTTTTGAGTATTGCGTCGGGAATTGGACAACCGAACGCACCTACCACTACCTGACTCAGCAAGAGGTGGAGCGATCGCGCACCCAGTTTGTGATTAATCCGGTTGCTTCAGAAATTAAAGCCAAGGTTCTGTCAGACAATGAATATCCAGCGCAGTCTGACCTGGATCAGCTCCCTGGGTTTCACCTGGCCTTTGATACGGTTTCCGAAAAGGGCGAAGAAGTTTCCCAGGCATTGAATATGCTGTTTGTCACCCATCACCAGGAGAATGGAGTGCTGATGGGAGATTATTTGCGCGATCGCGCCTACGAAGAAGCCAAACCCATGGTGGCAAAATTTCGCTTTGACCCTATTCAAAGTGAACTCCTCATGACCACTACCTATACCCGTGTAGTCGCCGTCGATTCCATCACCCTCGTCAATCCCACCCTGCGTATCCGCAAGATTGTTACCTATCGTCGTCCTGAATCAGGTCAACCCATGAATGAAGTGGTTTTAGTTGGGTTTGGTGTAGAGCAAAAAGCTTAGCCATAGCAGGTAACAGGCGACAGGCAATAGGTGGCAGGTAACGAGTGAAAGGTGACAAAAGAACGCGGCATCCGGAGGGAGCCAGGGGGAAAGAAGTGCCTGGTGCCCGTAACCTGTTGCCCTTAAAGGAAGAGGGTTTCTCAGAAATGCGGTAGAAGAATTAGACTTGATGAAATATCGTTATGAAATATCTTTGAGAAAATTAGAACGGTTTCCCTGGAAAAGGAGTTAATACCCTTGATGGATGTTGTGGAGTTTTTTCGGCAAAGTGCAGGCAGGTGGCGATCGCAGCGCACCACCCATCACCTCGCATTCAAGCAATCAGAGTGGGGAGATTCTCAGATTGTGGTGGAGTCTCTTGAAGCTGATCACCCAGAGATTATTGAGCTATGTAAACTTCACCAGATTGATCCAGTCCTTTCGGTAGGTGGTTCCCGCGTCCAGTGGAAAGGCACGATGGAGTGGGATAACGAAGGCGAGGAAAACCATCAGGGGGACACGGTGTTTGCGATCGTCCCAGATGAAGACAATCCCCACCAGGGCAGGCTTTTGCGCGAACGAGGTTATGCCGAAGTGATGCCTGTGGTAGGGCTTTACCATCTGGATGAAGAGGGCGGCCTGGTGCTCACCACCGAGTACGAAACGATGAGTTCGATTGAACGGTTCTGGTTTGCCAACCCCAACCTGCGACTGAGGACCAGCACGGTCAAACGCTTTGGCGGGTTCAGTACTGCATCATTTTGTACAGAAACCCGGCTTGAAGTTGGCTTAGAAACTCAGTTAAACCCTTCCTCAAATATTTCCTCTCTACCGTCGCAGGATGTCCTTCGCTCAAGACCGTTCCAATCCGTACTGGGTTGGTGATTTGCCTACTGATCTAAACGCTTTCCGGCGGGGGCTGGAGTACTTGCACGTGATGCAAGATCTGGCTCTGGAGCCGGGGATGGTTAACCTGTTAGAGTCGGTGCGCGATCGCGCCATTATCCTGACCTGGATTGGCGAAAACATTGATACCGTGAATGCAACACTCCAACGGTATCTGTTCGCCTGCCATGATTGCTTTCACCCACAAGAGCGCCGTTCCATGCAAATTTTTGCTGTTCCCCTGGCCCAGTCCCTGGGGCTGGACGGTCTGTGTAACATTGCAACCAACCCCATCACTATTCTGATTGACGTAGGTCGAGTGTCCCCAGAAGGTTGGTTGAGCATCGTTGCTCACGAGTATGCCCATGCCCATATTGCCAGCCCCGGCCATCACCCCAGCTTTGCAGTTGTGCTTTCCCATCTCTGCTTAGGGTTGGGATTGCAAACCCTAGGCGAGCCTACTGAATGGACTTTGCGAAGTTGGCCCCCCTACACTCCAACCCTCACTCCATTAGCATTTTGGCGAGGGGAACCAGAAAGAAGGAGAACAGGAACTGCCAGACCCTCATTTCTCAGCGGTAATTGATCGAAAGCGATCATGGCTATAGAGCCTATCCCGGCAGAATTACAGATTATTAATTGGAAAGAGAACCGAATCCCAAATCTCCTACTCTGGATTTTGGCAAGGTTCATTGACGATGACTCTTAGCATTTCTTTCTTCCTCGTTCTAGCTCTTCTGAGAGTTTGGCGATGAAGTTTCGCTTATCTCCCAACAAAATCCAAATATTCTAGGGGTTGTGTTGGGAACGAGAGAGGCTAACTATAGCCACCAGGCTTAGGACAGAGTGCAGGGGTGGAACCCCCGGCTGGGGCTTCGCCCCCACACCCCCCCCTTAAAACCAGTGTCCTAAGCAATCTGGCGACAGCTATAGCTTACACTGCTCTTTCGCCGGCAGGTCGAGAGAACCCTCTTTCTAGTAATTACAACCAGCTAGTGGAACAGTTTCCTGAGAAACGCACACTTGTAGTGTAATTGCAGATAGACAAAAACCTTACTGATTCAGCGTTTGTGCATCATTAAGGAGTGTAAAAAATTATCAGTTTGCTGAGAGTTCGAGTCCGCTTTGCCCTTATGATCAGGGAAATTTGTAAAGTTTCGTAAGAAGGGAGTTTTTTAAACGTGGCTATTCCTCTGTTAGAGTACGCCCCCTCCAGCAAAAATGTCCGGGTCGCTGGCTACGAAGTTCCAAACGAAGAAAAGCCGAAAATCTATTCAACTGACAACATTCTTTCTCGGACGGAAATGGATGACCTGATTGAGGCTGCTTATCGTCAGATGTTCTTCCATGCCTTCAAAGCAGATCGAGAGATTGCTTTAGAATCGCAACTTCGTAACGGGCAAATTACAGTTCGTGAGTTCATTCGCGGTTTGGCTCTGTCCAAAACCTTTATCAACAGCTTCTATAACCTCAATAGTAACTACCGCTTTGTAGAACATTGCGTTCAGAAGATTCTAGGACGCGATGTCTACAGCCAGCGTGAAAAGATTGCCTGGTCGGCTGTGGTGATGTCTAAAGGCGTCAAAGGCTTTATTGACGAGCTGCTGAACAGCGACGAGTATATTGAGAACTTTGGCGAAAATATTGTTCCTTATCAGCGTCGTCGGGTTCTGCCCTCCGGCGCAAGTGAACTGCCCTTCAACATCAAGTCTCCACGCTACGATGCCTACTACCGTGGCAAGCTGGGCTTCCCACAGATTATCTGGCAGACAGTGGTCAAAAGCTACAGACCGCAAGACAAAACTCCGAAGGCTGGTGATCCTGCTAACTTCAAAGGAATGGCTCAAAGCATTAGCCCAGTGGGTAATTTACCACAACGGGTTTCTGCTCTTAATATCGACTATGAAAGAAAGGTCCCTTATCGCCAACGGTAACAAAAGCGGTTGATTAGATTCAACACGCCTAACCGAGCGACAATCCTCCAAAATCGAGGAGCTGGAGTTTAAGTGCTGGGATTCAGAGAAGTACTTTTCTGAGTCTTGGTCGTTGAATTCCCGCTCCTCGATATGTTTTTAGGATGCTATAAGTAGGTGGCCATCATTAATTAATTGTAAAGAGGTGGAGTGGGGGGTTCACCCCCTCCACCCCCAAAATCATCCTTAATTTAATTGCGCCTGGCTACTGAGCATTCACAAATAGTTTGTGAACAAGGGGGGGTAGGGATTTTGCCCCATGCAGGGGTGGAACCCCTGCACTAAGCCCGGTGGCTATAGCTATACCTTTCACGGCACTTGAATGGATCTCAAACGATGGTGAAGTTGATATCCGAAAGGCTATCAACTTTGACTCCCTTCAAAAATGCCAGGTCGTCGCCAGTGGCAGCAATTTCAATCAACATGCCATTCCTGGTTCGCGTGAGGGTCAAATCGCTCAGGGTTAGATTACCTCCCAGGGCAAGGGTGGTTTTATCAAGTTTGAAATTGTAGATCGTATCAAGCCCGTCACCCTGATTGAGGAGGATAGTGTCTTGTCCCCCGCTGAGCCAGATGGAATCGTTGCCAGCACCCCCACTAATACTATTGATGCCCCGACCGACATGGATGGTGTCGTCACCATCGCCGCCAAACACGGTGTTATTGCCACCGCCAGCAAAGATGAGGTCGTCGTCATCCCCACCGTAGATCACATCATTGCCAGAACCAGCCCAGATGCGATCGCGACCTTTCCCACCATAGATGAGATTGTTGCCATTTCCGGCTTTTATGTCATCATTGCCATCCCCACCGTTGAGGATATCGTCATCTGCCCTGGCTACTAGGTCATCATTGCCATCGCCCCCATAGAGATTATTGTTGCCCCGACCTGCGATGATGATATCCTTGCCACCTAGTCCGTAGAAAATTTCGTCTCCTTTTCTGCCGCGCAACAAGTCATTGCCGTTTGTACCGTTGATGACAGGCGTGTAACCCTGACAATTTTGAGTCGAAATTTCGTAGTAAGTGGTGGTTTTGCTGATTTCATTGGACACAATCAGGAGTGGTTGTCCGGTTGGACTCTGGTTAGAAGCAACGAAGACCAGCCCTTCTGGGGAGATATCTCCCGGTGTGTTGATGTATTGAGCGAAAGTTGGGCTAGATGGATTGGAGACATCAAAGACCATGACGCCGCCTACCCGCTCCAGGCCAATGAAGCCATAGGTGCGCCCGTTGATGACGCCTGTGACCAAACCTTCGGGTTCGGGACCTTTGTTGTCGCTGCGGTTATCAAAACTGTCGGCAGTTCCCTCCGAGTTAAACAAGTTTGGAATCAGGGAAGCGGTAAGTTGCTCTAGGAGATCTCCACTGTCATAAACGAGATCGCCCTGGTCATTCCAAATTGAAAAGGAGCGGGCACCAAAGGCGTAGATTTGCTCGAAGTGCCCGTTGCCATCTATGTCGCCCAGTGTGTTTGTAACTGTCAGGCGTCCTAGGGCAGCGTTGTTTTTAAGAGCGGTTGCATTAGGGAAAACGGTCGGATCCAATCTATAGTTATTGCTGCTTACCCGGACCTCTTCACTAAAACCAGTGTAATCACGGGCATCGCCTTCGTTAGCCGTGATCAGGTAAGTTTCTCCATTGACGGTGAAGGAGGCGATCGCATCGGGTTGGTACATTCCAAAAACGGGCCAGTTGCGGATGTTAATGCCACCATCGCGATCGCTGGCATCCAACCCATTATTTTGCAGTGTAATCAAACCCAGAACAGGGATTTCTGCATTGGGATCAGGCGTGAACGTGCCTGTGGTTGGATCGATGGTAATTCCGGCCACGGTAAAGTCGTTATCGTTAATCACCGCAATTGTGTTGCGATCGATCAGGGTCAAACCCTCGACCTTTTCTACCGTGTTGTAGCCTGCGGTAGCCAGATCCACGTGCAATGTTTTGCGAATGGGAGTCACCCCTGCGGCAGCCAACTCTGTCAGTGTCATCTGATCCAAACTCTTGCCGTTAATCAGGTTGGGTAGATTGGAAATCTCTGTTGCCCCTTGCAAGCTGAAACGGTAGATCTTCTTCTGAATCTGCCCCAATGGATCACTATCAATCGCGTCATCATCTCGTTCTACCACCAGAAATTCGCCATTGCCGATGGCTACCGCATCTCCAATTTTGTCAGCGCGGGTATCCGTAGCACTGACCGTTGGTGGATTGTCCATAACATAGATAAACTGACGCGTTGCCTGGGTCACCGGATCAAACTCGACAATCCGAATATTTTGTAAGCCATTCAGGGTTGCGTTACTAAGCGTTTCCGGGTTACGGATGGGGCTTTGAACAAAGGCATAGACCTTACCATCCTGGAAGGCGACCGCTTCAAATCCTCGATTTTGACGGCGTTGACCTAAAACCGCAGGTAATACTTCTGTGCCAAAGGTTCCGACAGGTTCGCCCGCTGCTGCCGCGGTTCCAATCGGGACGAAGCGATCAATCAACACTCCCTCAGCATCAAAGTGATAAATGGCAGGACGGTACTCATCAACCATCCAGAAGGTGTTATCCGGTGCAACGACAATCCCTTCTATATCTGCCCCTAATAGATCACGATGGAGAAGGTTGCCAACCAAATCGACGGGTACTTCATCGTTGTAGGGAGTATTGGTATTGGAGTTGATTGCCGTGTTGGGTAAACCAGAGAGGGGTACGCCCGGAGCGGACTGTAGTTGAATGCGTTCGGTAATCGTGATTTCACTAGTTTCGCGGTTCAACTCAAACCGAATAATTTCCGGCACGAAGTCAGGTAACAGGAAAGGACGGTTAATACCGGTCGACTCTCCATTGGGACCGCGGTCGGTGTGGGTAATGAACTTGAGATTGCCGTTTTCTGCATACCCCTCAAAGTGCAACCCGGAGAAGCCACCCAGTGGAATCTCTTGGCCAGCGGTAGTTGTGCCTAGCGTCGGTAAATCGTCGAAATTGTAGGTTTCCAGCCCTAACACCGTTGGTTGATTGTGGTTTTTGAAACCGAGTGCTTTCAAGTCGGTGATGGTCGCGGTTGGAATATCGAGAATCGCGATCGCGTTATTTTCCTGAAGGGTAATCCAGGCGGTTTTTGAATCACTGGAAACTGTAATGTATTCCGGCTCTAAATCCTGGGCAACCGTGGCATTGGGTCCAAAAATCCGGATACCCTGGGCAATCAAGGCCGCTTTCTGATCATTAAAAGCGCTGAAACCCGCTGTCACTACATCCGCTTGAGAAAGACCGAAGATTCCTTTAGAAAGATCAATAATGCTGACTGATCCTTCAGGATCAACAGAATTGGGTTGGTTGTAACTGTCGGGTTCGCCCTCATTGGCAACCAGGATATTTTTGCCATCCGGGGTAAAAGTCAGCATATCGGGCAAGGCACCGACGGTGACCGCATTCAGGAAGTTACCGTCTACATCGTAGAATGCAACAGTTCCAGGAGCTTGCCTATTCGCGTTTTCCAATGCCACAGCCACAACGCCATTTCTGACTGCAACGCTGTTAGCTGTTCCAATTGCTGAGGTGTCGAGCGATCGAAGTAATTGGGGATTGGTAGGATTACTGCTATCTAAAATGTCTAAAAATTGAGTTCCAGAAACAACAAAAGTTCGCTGAGTGAGCGGGTCAAAAGCAGAAATCTCAGAACCATTGGTTGAAGAATAGGTTCCAAGTGCAGAAAGTGTGATTGTCATTGTTCGCCTCTATGCTGGGGGTGATGAAAATTTTCCAGACTGAAGTCCGGGATGAGCCTAATTCATCCTCGCCTTTGGCTTACCGATCAAGCCTTTATGAGTTTGTAGAAAATACCGTTACTACTTATACCTGAGCCAATCAACAACTGGTGTGTCTTTACGCGATCTTGACATTTTTATTTAACCGAAAATTAGTCGAGGTATAATTTCCCCTTAATGCTTATTCCTGTAGATTGCCGTAGTTCTCCGGTAGCCAATCTTCTGTTAATACCAGCTCTAGAGAATATCTGGAAACACTGAAATATCTATAGCGATCTTATTTGGACTGTGAGAAGGAGTTTCGCAGGAACTCCTTCTCATAAAGCCTCTCTATCTCACGGCTGATTTAGGACTGCTATAGGTGAAAGAGAAATATTGCTGTATTTGATTGTTGCTTTGGCAGCAAACTAAAACTCGTATTATAGTCATGGCAATCAGGCTTAGGACAGGGTACAGGGGTAGAGCCCCCGGCTGAGGGTAAGCCCGCACATCTTCTTAGATTCAGCGTCCCAGGCAAGCTGGCAACAGTTATAAATATGATAAGTGAGCCTGTTTAAGGCAGTAGGGTGGGCACTACCCACCCTACTTGTGTTGTGTAATTCCACTATTGCCTAGCGATCGCCCCTGTGAGAAACCTGTCCATTCGATTCAACTGAGCGAGCTCGCTTAACGAGTTTTGGCTTTGGAGTCGAGGCCGAAGGGGCATCCTCAGCGGGATCAGAATTACCTCGCATCCAGGCGGGTCGCATCTGGTCGTAGGCCATTTGCAAAGCAGCCGCGGCGATCGCATGCGGCTCATACTCTTCCGATAGCTGGGCCACGATTGGCAAGAAAGACGCCATCCGTTCACCCGTCAAGGCTTCTCGAATTCGATCCTGCAACTTCTCCAGTTGACGGGCCTCAATCTGAGCGCGGGTAGGAATGGAGGCAATTTCCAGGCGCTGGCGGACATGGTACTCAATATCTCTCAGCTTGCGCCGATCTAGAGGATGAATGATGGAAATGGCTGTTCCTTCCTTACCGGCACGTCCAGTACGACCAATCCGGTGGACGTAGTTTTCCACACTGTCGGGCAAGTCGTAGTTAATCACATGGGTCAGGTCATCCACATGGATGCCACGAGCCGCGATGTCCGTTGCCACCACCCAGCGAACTTGACGTTGACGGAAACGCAGTAGCAAACGCTCCCGCTGAGTCTGGCTCAAATCACCATGATATTCATCGACACTATGTCCGGCAGCTTGAAGTTGACTGGTGAGTTCAGCCGCTGCTTTGCGGGTACGAACAAAGATCAGAGCGGATTCGGGATCTTCCAATTCCAGGATGGGTAGCAGAGCGCGGGCTTTGGTCCAACCACGGGGCACCATATAGGCCACCTGGTTGATCCGGGTAGGAGCCGCTTTGGGCTGCTCAATTGTGATGGTGACAGGCGATCGCAAGAACTTCGTTACCAGTTTGCGAATGGAGGGGTCCATCGTGGCGGAGAAAAAGGCAGTTTGCCGCTCAATGGGAGCCTGATTCAGAATCTTCTCCACATCCTGAATGAAGCCCATATTGAGCATCTCATCCGCCTCATCTAAAACCAGCCAGTTGAGATTGTTCAGCTTCAAGTCTCCCCGGCTCAGCAAATCCAGGACTCGTCCTGGAGTGCCAACCACAATTTGAGCACCCCGTTGGAGCCGCGAAACCTGAGGGTCAATTGCCTGTCCCCCGTAGATGGTAACAACTTTGAGGCGGCGATCGTCGTTAAAGCTACGAATGGCCTGACAAACCTGGAGGGCCAATTCACGGGTTGGCGTCAGAATCAGCGCCTGTACAACCGGCATCTTCAGATCAATTCGCTCCAGGATGGGCAGCGAAAAGGCAGCGGTTTTACCAGTACCTGTCTGCGCCTGACCCACCACATCCCGCCCGGAAAGCAGGTGGGGGATCGCCTGGGACTGAATCTCGGTTGGGTTGCTAAAGCCGATAGATTCCAGGAAACGGGCACGGTTTTCGGAAATTCCGAGGCTATGGAACGAAAGGGTCATTGAATCTCCTATTTCGGTGGATTAAGTACAAAAAAGCCAGGGGCTTTACAAAAGCTGTCGGAGCGATCGCCAAAACAATCGCTTGAATGTTACGGAACGCTTAAAGGCTGGGCATGGATCAAGTCAGAAGCTATGGCAACGTGACCATGCAGGTCGTACACATCAGCGTGGTCAATGGCAACAGGAACAAGCGATCCCAGACGAGCTTCCCCCTGGACATAGACCAATCCATCAACTTCAGGTGAAAAGCGAGCAGAGCGACCGACCAGTTCTCCTGTTTCGGAATTTTCTTGCTCAATTAAAACGTCAACCACTTTGCCAACTTCTGCCTGGTTTTTCTTGAGTGAGATGGGCTGCTGAATGGTCATCAAAGCGTCACGGCGCTCATTCATGACCGATTCGGGCAGTTGGTTAGGCAAATCGTAAGCGGGAGTTCCTTCTTCCGGTGAAAAGATAAAAACACCAACGTGGTCAAACTCGTGGCGCTGGACAAATTGCAGCAGGTGTTCAAAGTGTTCTTCGGTTTCCCCAGGATAACCCACAATAAAGGTTGTTCGCAGAACTGCATCCGGAATTGCGGCTTTAATCCGCTCAATGATGCCATCGTTGACACGCCCCTGCCAGGGACGGTTCATCGCCCGCAAAACATCTGGGTGGGAATGTTGCAGGGGCAAATCCAGGTAAGGTAGCACATTGGGAGTTTCCTGAATCGCTTCTATCACTCTGGGGGTTAGCCCTGTTGGGTAAGCATAGTGCATCCGAATCCAGGGAACATCGACTTTGCCAAGAGCTCGCAATAATTCGGCAAGCCTGGGTTCGCCGTATATGTCCAGCCCATAGTTAGTGGTGATCTGGGAAATCAGAATAAGTTCCTGAACCCCTTCCGAGGACAGCCGTTCTGCCTCTGCCACGATGGACTCGATCGATCGCGATCGCTGGTTCCCCCGCAGGTGAGGAATAATGCAAAACGCACAGCGATAGTCGCAACCTTCCGCAATCCGTAAATACGCCACCCCTTCGGTTGTCGTTCGATAGCGTGGGGTAGTTTCATCGGCAATGTAGGTGGGTTCGGGGGACACTTCCTTCACCCGTTCTCCCCCTTCTGCCCGCTCAATGACATTCACAATTTTGTGATAATCACCAGTACCAACCAGGGCGACGGCCTCTGGCAGTTCTTCTAGTAGCTGCTCCTGAAAGTGTTGGGCCATGCAGCCAGTAATGACGATCTTCTTATTGGCCTCTGCAAGTTCAACCAGCGTTCGCACTGACTCCTCTCGTGCCGCCTGAATAAAGCTGCACGTGTTTACAATCACGTAGTCCGCCCGTTCTTCGTCGGAATCAACTTGGTACCCTGCCTGAACGAGAAGCCCAAGCATGTGCTCGGTATCAATCCGGTTCTTTTCGCAGCCTAAATGTGTGACAGCAATGGTTGGCTTATTGCCCATGAAGTTTAATATGCGTGAAGAAGTAACCAATCGTTAAGCTGTAGCGATCGCTTATGCGATGGATCATCTCCCCGCTTCAAAATCTGTAGCTGAGTGTTCTGTAATTACCACCCAGTGCAATCGCCCAGAGGATATCTGTAAAGACATAGTAACGCAAAAACCAGAATATTACGATAATTTTACAAAAACATTTTCTGTACCCTTGAGGTTTAAGACATAGCTTATAGCTATAATCACCAAGCTTAGGACGGGATGCAGGGGCGGAACCCCTGGCTGGGAGCGAAGCCCTCACACCTCCTTAAAGCTGTTGCCTGTGAAGTATTGCAACCGGGGAACACTGCACCTCAGAAAGGGAAATTGAAGCTGCGACTTAACTTAGAATTTTGTCCAGAGGTCTCTGAAGTCGTCACATCGAATCCTGTGATGCAACCCATTGACGTACCGCAAAAGGTTTCAGTGGCTGGAATTTGAGTTAAAGTGCTTTGTTTATTGCAGAAACATTTTCATATCTGCTCAAATTTGTGTTACGTTAAGAAACGGTGTTAGGAACGACGCCAAACAGGGGTCGCTAGCTCAGCGGTAGAGCACTCGGCTTTTAACCGATTGGTCTCGGGTTCGAATCCCGGGCGACCCATAAAACAAACCAAGTAATAGGACTGACAGAATCTGGCAACGTAGGGATTTTCACGATTATCTGTGCAAATCAACTTATTTGTATTCCATAAACCTATAAGTAAATTAAATAGTGATTTTTGCCTATAAAATTCGCCAAACTCCGCTTTTCCCCTGCCTCTGATAGGCAAAGTATCTTAAGATTATCCTAAGCATTTTCTTTTTATAGCTAACTGACCACGTTTAACCTAACCAGGAGGACTGTCTATGGCGCTCGTACCAATGCGACTGCTGCTGGATCACGCAGCGGAGAATGGTTACGGCATTCCTGCATTCAACGTCAACAACATGGAGCAGATCCAGGCAATTATGCAGGCTGCCCATGAAACCGATAGCCCGGTGATTCTGCAAGCCTCCCGTGGTGCCCGTAAGTATGCAGGTGAAAACTTCCTCCGTCACCTGATTCTGGCTGCGGTGGAAACCTATCCCCACATTCCCATCGTGATGCACCAAGATCACGGTAATGAGCCTGCAACCTGCTACTCTGCAATTAAGAATGGCTTCACCAGCGTCATGATGGACGGTTCTCTAGAAGCAGATGCTAAGACTCCTGCCAGCTATGAATACAACGTCGCTGTGACTAGAGAAGTTGTGAAAGTCGCTCATTCTCTAGGCGTCAGCGTTGAAGGCGAACTGGGTTGCCTGGGCTCCCTAGAAACCGGAATGGGTGATAAAGAAGATGGTCACGGTTTTGAGGGTAAGCTCTCCCATGATCAATTGTTAACGGATCCTGACCAGGCTGTAGACTTTGTTGAGCAAACCCAAGTAGATGCTTTGGCTGTAGCAATTGGAACCAGCCACGGTGCTTATAAGTTCACTCGCAAGCCTACTGGGGAAATTTTGGCAATTAGCCGAATTGAAGAAATTCACCGTCGCCTGCCTAATACTCACCTGGTGATGCACGGTTCCTCGTCTGTGCCCGAAGATTTGCTCGCCTTGATTAACCAGTATGGTGGTGCAATTCCTGAAACCTATGGAGTTCCTGTTGAAGAGATCCAGAAGGGGATTAAGAGCGGCGTCCGTAAGGTGAATATCGATACCGACAACCGCTTGGCCATCACGGCGGCAGTACGGGAAGCTCTGACAAAGGATCCTAAAGAGTTTGATCCCCGTCACTTCCTGAAGCCTTCTATCAAATATATGCAAAAAGTTTGTGCCGACCGCTATCAGCAGTTTGGTACCGCTGGCAATGCTAGCAAGATTAAGCAAATCTCAATTGATGAGTTTGCAGTTAAGTATGCTAAGGGCGAACTTAGCCAGGTGACTAAGAAGGCAGTAGGGGTCTAACCTGCTGTTTTGATTGTGAGTCTTTAGCCTGACCGGGTAGTTTTTGGCTATCCGGTTTTTGTCTGTTGTTTCTCTAGAATCATGGCAAAACTATTTGATGAGATCACTGACGAACTCCAGCGCTTTATTGTCAATCAGCACATTTTTTTCGTTGCCACAGCCCCTTTGAGTTCGTTGGGGCATGTTAATCTTTCCCCTAAAGGATTAGACAGTTTTCGGATTCTTTCGCCCAGGCAAGTGGCCTATCTCGACCTGACGGGTAGCGGTAATGAAACGTCTGCTCATCTCCAGGAAAATGGGCGCATTACTTTTATGTTTTGCGCGTTTCAGGATGCTCCCTGTATTCTGCGGCTTTATGGGCATGGGTATGTGGTTTTGCCCGATTCACCCCAGTGGGAGGAACTGTATCCTCTGTTTTGCCCCATTCCTGGTATGCGTCAGATAATTGTTGCAGACATTGAACGGGTACAGACCTCCTGTGGTACAGGAGTGCCTCTGTATGAATATCAGGGACAGCGGGATGCGCTTTTGAATTGGGCAGTTAAGAAGGGGGAGCAGGGAATACGGGAGTATCAACAGTTAAAAAATCGGGTCAGCATTGATGGGTTGCTGACGCCGTTGGCGAAGGGGTGGAATGGGTAGATGGTGGATAGGTGGATGAGTATTTCAAAATTTCTAATAGGCTAATAGGGCAGCGATCGCCCGCTCCTTTTGAGGATCGGCTCCCTGGGCATACTCTATGGGAGCGGGTACAACGACATCGGGAGTGACGCCTTTTCCTTCTAACCGTTCGTTGCCATTGACATAGACATCGGCGACTGCGACATAAAGTAAACTGCCATCTTTCATCAGAAAGGGGCGTCCGGCTACGACATAACCAGCGGTTTTCGTGCCAATGACGGGGCCGATTTTGTATTGTTGGAAGGCATAAGCCAGAATTTCTTTGGCACTGCGGCTGCCTTCATTCACAATCATGACGACGGGTTTATTCCATTGGGCGTAGTTGACGTAGCGTTTTCCATCCCGGGAAATGCTGGTAATACTTAAGTCACGTTCTTTTGAAAAAATGTTTAGGGCAGTGAGGGGTGCGCCGCCCCATCCATCGCGCAGATCCAGGATCAATCCATCCGCATTGTTGAGGCGTCCGTAGATCAGGTCTTCTTCAAGCTGTTGTTGATATTGATCGCCTGCATAAGACCAGATATGGACATAGCCAAGCCGTTTTCCATTGCGTTGCATGATTCGAGTGCTGGCTTTTTGCGCATCTAAGAACATGGTGGTCGCATCCAGCATTTTCGGTGTAACTTTGATGTCTTGCTGGCTGTTGGCTGAAGGGGTTCGCTGGATCCGTAAGTTGATAGGTTGACCTGCTTTTTCAGCAAAGGATTGGATGGGATGGAATGGACGATCGTCGGCACTGAGGATTTGATCGCCCACCTGTAGCCCTGCCTGGGCGGCTGGACTACCATCAAAAATTGCACTGACAAAGGTTTTTCCTTTAATCTCTTTGGTGACAATGCCAATGCCGCTGTATTCAATTTTTCCTTTTGGTAAAAATTGCTGGACGGATTTTTGCAACTGGGACGATCGCGGCACAAAAATTCCCAAAACCTGGTAGTAAGCGGGTTCCTCTGGAGTGTAGTAGTAGGTATGGGAGGTTTTTAACTCAGCCAGCATTTGGTTCACAACTGCTGCAAATTCTGCTTTGGATTTGGCTGCGGTGACCTGGGGTTCGTAGCTTTTTCGTAGAGATTTCCAATCCACCCCATTCATCTTTGGATCGTAAAAATTGTCTTGAACCGTTTCCCAAACCTGGTTGAACACTTCAGTTTGGGTGCGGGTTGCCGGAAATAACGGCGAAATAAAGCTGAAGAACAACACCAGTGAGAGACTCAGCAGGGTTGCGATCGCCCATCGATGGCGGGAAAGTCTCAAACCGTTCATACGGATCTGTCACCAATTCTTAAGGTTGGGCTTTCTACGGTAGCGAGTTTCAACCCCGTTTGCCTACTGCTCAGGTGAAGAATCGGGGAGCGGATGAGTGGAGTGGGAGGGCGAAAGGAGTGGATGAGTGGATGAGTGACAGGGTGGATGAGTAAACGAGTAGATGAAGCAATCTATTGTCATCAAAGTTCAAGTATTTCCCGGCTCATTTCTTCATAAAGGTAGATACGAAGAAATACCACCATCCTTTAATCTTCTGGATGGAGATTAATCACGTAACTGAGGCAACCTTCTTTGTTGTTAAAAAAATGCTTTCATTGTTGTTGAAAAAATGCTTTCATTCGAGTTGGAATTAATCTCCGTATAGGTAGCCGTCTACTTGAGGAAAAATGAATATTACCTGGTTAAATGGACCAACTTCAGGTTTCCATGTTCTGCTGCTCTCGTGTTTGAAACTTTCTCCCCTCTTAGCACAAATTGACATTAGGCCAACTACCACTCCAGCTAATGATATCGTCCAAACAGTAACCAGAGATTTGGGCACATCTCTGCCCAACCTGGTCAGAGCGATCGTCATTCTGGTTGTGGGTTGGCTGCTATCTCTTCTGATTGCAGCTTTTGTTCGTCGGTTATTGAAACGGACTCAAATTGATAATCGCCTGGCAAACTGGATTTCTGGGCGACCAACAGCAGCAGAGGCTCCTCCCGTTGAAAAGTGGATTTCTGGGGCTGTTTTCTGGCTGCTATTTATTTTTACAATTGTTGCTTTTCTGCAAGCTCTGCAATTAACTGCGGTTTCTGAACCGCTTAATAACTTCCTGAATCAGGTCATTGGTTATCTTCCTTCACTGGCCGGGGCACTGGCCCTACTGGCGATCGCATGGCTATTAGCAACACTGGTCAAACTGGTTGTAACGCGATCGCTCCAGGCATTCAAGATTGATGAGCGGTTGGGACAGCAACTTGAGCCACCCCCATCCACGGATGCAGCAGTTCCTCCCCCATCTGCAACTGGGGAAGCTTCGCTGCCCACGGATCAGTTCTTGTTGAGCGAAACTATCGGTAACACTCTGTACTGGTTTATCTTTCTGCTGTTTTTGCCTTCAGTTTTAAATACCCTGGGGTTACAGGGAACGTTGCAGCCAATTCAGGGGCTGCTAAATAGCATCCTGTCGATTATTCCGAATGTTTTAGCGGCGCTCTTAATCAGTGCAGCCGGTTGGTTGATCGCTCAAGTCGTGCGTCGGATTGTTACCAATCTCTTAGCCGCTGCTGGAGTTGATCGCATCGGTGCCCGGTTTGGACTTGCGCAGACACCCAGTACCCGTTCACTGTCGTGGATTATTGGCACTCTTGTATTCGTTTTGATTCTGATTCCAACAGCAATTTCTGCCCTCAACGCACTTCGAATTGAGGCAATTTCGGGTCCGGCCATTAACATGCTGAATCAGATTTTGAATGCACTGCCACAGATTTTTACTGCCATTCTGATCTTGATTGTTGCCTATGTAATTGGGCAGTTTCTGGCTGAATTAGTGACCAATATCCTGACTGGCCTGGGATTCAATAACATCTTTTACTGGTTGGGATTAAAGTCTGAACCCTACACGATCAGTCCCCCTGAGGTACCACCCGCCCAGCCAGAGGGAGCGATGCCAGAACAACCTGAGCCCAGCAGGGCAGTTCCTACAAAAACACCTTCGGAAGTGGTGGGAATTGTGGTTTGGATTGGGGTCATGCTGTTTGCCGCGATTGCAGCCATTAACATTCTCAATATTGAAGCACTGACTGCGGTGTTTACCGGCATTACGGTGATTTTTGGCCGCATTATTGCTGGTTTGATTGTGTTTGCAATTGGGCTGTATCTGGCAAATCTGGCCTTTAACCTGATTGCCAGTTCGGGTGGTCGTCAGGCAAGAATCCTTGGTCAAACGGCTCGAATTGCCATTATCGTGCTGGTTTCTGCCATGGCCCTGCAACAAATTGGGGTGGCCAGCGACATCATTAACCTGGCGTTTGGGTTACTCCTGGGGGCCATTGCGGTTGCGATCGCTCTCGCCTTTGGCCTGGGAGGACGGGATATCGCGGCTGAGCAAATTCGTGAATGGCTGGCCTCCTTTAAGCGAGGAGATATGGAGCGGTAATGTGTGGCAGGGGAATGGGTAGTTATTGATCAGGTGAGGGGAGTTTTGAGTTCAAGGCGAAAGCAACTCAAAACTTGGAACTCAAAACCTCCTCCACCCCTCCACCCTCACATTTCATGCGCCACTTTCAAAAATTGCGGCTATCCTGGGGCTTAGTCCAGGCTGAGCATAGAAGGGGTAGCCATGAAAAGAAAATTTTGGATTGCCCATTTGGGTATAGCAGCGTTTTTGGCAAGCTGTTCTCAGGCTCCTGATAGTCAGCAGGTGCAGGCTCCGGCTTCACAACCTGCGGGTGGTGCGGCGCAGTCGTCGCCTCAATCTGCTCAAGCTCAAAGTTTTCCTGACCCGATCGCCAGCCCCACCGCAATTGTTGAAGTACCCGCCGTTCCGGGGCTCTTGAAGCCAACGAACCCGCAGAAGCGTGTGTCGAAGATCGCTACCGGGCGTAGGAATCCCTTTGAAGCCATTCCAACAGCTCCCATTGCGATTCCCGTCTCAGCCAGGAGGACCCAATCAACGGCGCGATCTCTGCCCAACTTACCTCCAAAACCTTTCTCTCCTCCGCCTCTTTCTACCGTACCCGTGAATTCCAATCCGGGTTCTCTGCCTCCTCTGACTGTGTCTGCCAACCCGAACCTGATACCGTTGCCACCTGTTGGCGTGTCTGCGGCTCCCCCCTCCCGGGGCAACCTTGCAGAAGCGATCGAGGTGACTGGAGTTTTGCAAATCAAAGGCAAGTGGAATGTGATTGTCAAAGAACCTGGTTCTCCCACGAGCCGCTACGTCAAAGCGGGAGATTATTTGGCAAACGGCCGGGTGCTTGTTAAGCGAATCTTAGCAGGAGCGGAACCTGTCGTAGTTTTGCAGCAGAATGGTATTGAGGTGATTAAATCACTGGGGAGTTCCGGTGGACCAACTGCCAGCTAGTAGAAAAGCGTTTTTATGACAGAACAACCGATTGTTCGGCGCAATGCCGTCAACAGCGGGAAACATCCAGCCAAGGTACCAGAGCGGCGCAGTCTCGATTATGCCGGAACTTACGTTTGCCCGGTGTGTCGTCATGGGCAGATTTCAACGCTGCCATTGATGGATGCATTTGCCTGCAATTTCTGTCGTCATATCTTCACTGCCGATTTGCGGAACCAGTCAGTGCGGGTTGAGGACAGTTCTCAACCAATGACCTGGCGCTGGAATGGGCGGCGATGGCAGGGAGCAGCCACCCATTCCGATGTAGACCTGACAATTATTATCTGGCTGGTTGGGACTGCCCTGGTCATTCTGCCGCCGGGTTTAATCTGGCTTTCCTCCCATACGTTTCCTCCAATGCGGGGAAGTGCCTGGTATTGGTTTCCAACGGTCTGGGTTTGCCTGGCGTTTCTTTCCCATTTTTTGTTCGTGGCATGGCTGTTTGCAGAACATTATCAGGTTCCCTTCTATATCACCTGTAAAATTCGACTGCAAGACTGGTTAGGGAGGTGGTAACACAGAGTCTATCCGCTGAATCAATGAGTGAATTCGGATAAGGTCCGAGGCAGTGGTTTTGGATTGTTTTTTGAGCCAGGCGATCGCCGCTTTGCGATCCTTTTGAGCCGCCACTAGCAATGCTCCCCAGGCTTTCACCTCAGGCTGTGCAGGATTCACCTGGAGTACAGCTCCTACCCGGTTAAGCAATCGACCAGAGTCGGCTCTCAGCAAATCTGCCGTCTCCAGGCTATTCTCAGGACTCGACTTAAACACCTGGAGCGCTCTCAGCCAGCGACCATCCACGAGATGGGCGAGAACCTGCGGGTTTGGACTTGCCCAGGACTTCTCCGCCTGGGTTTGGGTGGCTCTGGCATGCCAGTGGATCAGATCCATTTGTGCCTGGGCCACTGCCGACCATTTTTCCTTGTTCCGGCGTTTGAAGGACTGTAGCCACTGCCAGCTAATTGACCATAACCCATTCCGGGCTAATAGCAATGCTTGACTGTAAGTTGGATGGTTAATGGCAGGCTCAGCCAGCGAGATGGGTTCCAGTTGAATCGGGTTGGGTAAAAATTTACGTGGTTGTACCTGGTAGATTTTAAACTGCGGTTCCATACCAACGGTTTGGTTAAGCACCAGCTCTGGCGTTTTTCCGCTAGTAATTTGCTGCCAGTGGGGTACTTTGCCGTTAGTGGTGCTCCAATCCAGGATGATACTGAGGTGAAATCGGCCAGGGTTGTAATGCACCACTTTTCCGTAGGCCACAGTATTGCCCCCTTGCGACCATTGCCCGCTTAGATTAAACCAGGTACCTGGCGGCAGGGATTGGGCTTCAAAACGGTTCATTGCCGTCAGGGGTAATGGCCGACTGGTTCCGCCATGGACAGACCGGGCTTCAACCAGTGGTGCAATGGCAGAGGATTCCTCCGGACCGGTGATCGCCAGTTGGTCCACCAATTGCAGACGGGGTTCTGGCCCTGCCCCATGGTGCGGGGGTGAAACCGCCTGGTATAACCGCAGCTCCACAATCCGCTCTAGATGGTTGGGAGTATTTGGTTGTCCTTCCAGCACAGGTATTAACAGATCCGATGCTGTCAATCGGCTATCCCAAAAGTTCCGATTTTTTCCGAGCGGCAAAGCTTCTCCAGGAACACGTCCTGCCTGTCTAATTTCAGCCCGAACTTGCTGAAGGGTCTGGGTTGCCTTCAATCCAGTGACTGGGGTTGGCATCCAATTAGGGGACCAGTGGTTAATCCAACCCACTGCTTGAGGGTTCACAATTAGCTGTATTCCTAACCAGGTGATGCCAGGCACACCACTCGCCGCCAGCAAGAGAGCGGCGATCGCCCCAATTATTTCAACGCGCGATCATCGCTGTCTAGATTCACCCCTCCGAGCATCTGTTGCCGGTTGCTTATAGACTGTTGCTTTCAAAACTCCCCCTCACTTCACCCCTCCCCTGACTCCTGACGTGTCTTCAAAAGATCAAGCTCCCGCTGCAAATGCTGCGCCCATTTCGCGGCTAAAGGCGGTTCTGTAAAAGGGATGCCGATGGGCTGATCCCGATCTATACAGGCAAACTCCAGCACCGCTCGCCCTCTTTCCGGCGGAGTCTCCCAACTGGCAGGCTGGCCATTGACCAGTAAGCGAATGGTTTCTATATCTCTGAGAGAAAAGCTCTCCAGGTTCACTGGCCCTTTGCGCGTTGGAATTCCCCAAGTTAAGTCGCTCCCTTTTTGCCCTAAAACAGCGTAAATATCATACTTTGCCTGGTCAAACGATTCAGCCCAGAGTTGGTAAGCTTCAACCTTCCGGTATTCATTCCAACCAGACCAGGCCAGCCACAAGAAAAAGAGCAGCAAAGGAAGCCAAAGAAGACCACGTTCCATCGTTCAAAATCATTACGTCTTCCCACATTATTGACGGGACGTGAGCTATCTTGGTAAGAATTCTCACTGTTGGCCAACGGTATGAAAAACCTTTTGCTGCTGGGGTTGTTTCTGGGTGGGTTGTGGCTGGCCATTGCCAACTTTACAGGATTGGCACACCAGGGAACCTATGACTCAATCGTGCTGGACTTCCGTGAAGATGTGGGAGCAGCGCAGATTGAGGAACAGGTGCAGGCGATCGCCAAACAGTTTCATATCAGCCCCCGCCTCAACAGCGAGTTTTCCCTTGCGGATCACGTCTTTGTGGTTCCCGGCGACGAGAAACTGCTCAGCGCTTTGAAGAAGTCTGAGGTCAGGAAGTACACCGAATTCATCGAACCTAACTATATCTATCAGGCATTCATCGCGCCTAACGACCCTGACTATGGCAAACAGTGGAATTTGCGCAGCATTAATGTCGAGGCCGCGTGGGATGAAACGAAAGGCAAAGGAGCGATTGTTGCCGTGATTGATACGGGCATCAGCCCAGTTCCTGACCTGGCAAAAACAACCTTCGTCAAAGGCTATGACTTTGTCAATGATCGAGTTGAAGCAGTTGATGACAACGGTCATGGCACTCACGTCGCTGGCACGATCGCCCAGTCCACCAACAATAGCTTCGGTGTGGCAGGAATTGCCTACGAAGCTAGCCTGATGCCATTGAAAGTTCTCTCTTCCTCTGGTGGCGGTACCATCGCAGATATTGCTGAAGCCATTCGCTTTGCGGCTGACAATGGTGCCCACATCATTAATATGAGTCTGGGTGGGGGCGGCGAGAACCAACTGATGAAGGAAGCGATCGACTACGCCCACAGCAAAGGGGTAGTCATTGTGGCAGCAGCTGGCAACTCCGATGAAAATGCAGCCGCCTACCCCGCCCGCTATCCCCACGTGATTGGAGTTTCTGCCCTTGGCCCAGCCGGGACGAAAGCGCCCTACTCTAACTTTGGGGCAGGCATTGATATTTCTGCTCCTGGTGGGGCAAAGGATGGAGATGACCCTGCGGGTGGCATTTTGCAAAACACCATTAATCCTGAAACGGGTGAATCGATGTTTGAAGCGTACCAGGGCACCAGTATGGCGGCACCTCACGTGGCAGGGGTCGCCGCTCTCCTCAAGGCAGAGGGGATTAGCAATCCCGACGAGGTTGAAGATGTCCTCAAACAATCGGCTTTGAAGGTTGAAGACGACTCCCTCAACTATTACGGTGCAGGCAAGCTGGATGCGGCGGCGGCGGTGAAACTGGCAACCCGTGGTCGAATCACGTTCCACGACTTCTTCCGCTGGCTGCGCGATAACGGCTACCTCAATCCCAGATTCTGGATCGATGGTGGGGTAATTGCCCTCTGGCCCAAGATTCTCATGGTCATCGGCTCTTACCTGCTAGCCTGGTTTCTACGCAATTTCTTTCCCTTCACCTGGGGCTGGTCCCTGTCTACCGGCCTGATTGCTGGAAGTTCAGGACTATTTTTCCTGAAGGGGATTTACCTGTTTGATGCGCCTCAGTGGCCTTTCCGTGTTCTGGGAAGCTCCATTGCGGAACTGGGCGGATCAATTCAGGGAACTACGGCTCTCAACCCAATTTTTGCCAGTGTGCTGATCCCGCTGGTGTTAATTGCTCTACTGTTAGGACACCGCCAGTGGAAGTGGCTTGCCATTGGAACGGCGATCGGGATGACAGCCTGCCTCGGCGTCAGTGCCATTCTGTCTCCTACAATGATGTGGATAGGAGACGGAATCGCCGCTCGCATTTTTCTGATAGTGAATGCCCTACTTTGTTTCGCACTGGCACGCCTTGCCGTTCAGCCAGGAGGAGCTTCAACCATATGAGTATGCAGGTCGAAGGCAAAATTGAGCGTAAAGGATTTGGTCCCGGCACCTGGGCGCTAGTCAGCACTGACGGCAAGACCTACGAGTTGCATAAGCCCCCCGCAGATCTACACAAGGTGGGACTGAACGTCAAAATTAAAGGCGAAGTTCGCGAAGATATCATGTCTTTTGCAATGATTGGTCCGATTCTGGAAGTAAAGAGTTTTGAAGTGTTGGAGTAGAGAGTCGTTATCCAGATAAGTAGCTAGGTGCAATTAAATTAAAGATAATTTCGGGGGTGGAGGGGGGAAACCCTCTGCCTGGGGGCGCAGCCCCCATTCCCCCCTTTACAATTAGGACTACCTACTTAGGATCGCTATATTAGCAACACCTCTTTCCCTAATTCGTACTTGCCAAAACCTCCTGTAACCGGCTCCTGAACTCTCCTTTCGGGTGGCCACCCTTAACTTCGCCTAGAATTTTAAACTCATCGCTTTCGGGTTCGTCGCAGACAAGATAAGTGGGCCAACCCATTCCTTCTTTGTCCGGGTACTGAGCCAACAGGATTTTGCGGTACTTCCGGTAAGTTGCCGTATCCTGCATTTTGACATTAATGAACTGAAGCCCAAGTTCCTCAACAACCTTCTGATCGTAGAACGACATTTTGTGGCAAATTCCACAGTCTTCCGAAGAGAATTTGATCACAGCCCGATTCATAGAGTTCCTATCTCCAAACAGTTCTGCATGAGTTAGCTCTCCTGAGAGTTGGGTGATAAGCGAAGCTTACGCTACTCCTCACCGAAAAGCCGGGAGAGCCTTAGTTAGATAACCAGTGTTACAAACACTAAATCGTGCAACATGGAGGTTTGGGGGTTCCGCCCCTGCACCCCGTTTAAGTTTCAAGAAAGATCGCTATAGATCTGATTATTTGTAGGATGAGTTAGCGTAGCATAACCCATGCTGGCATTGAGTTGAAGTATGAAACCCAACCTCGTATCTGCAATTTAATCACAAATAGAAAACCCCCCCGGTTTAGGTGTAAACCGGGGAACAAATCAGGGTGCATCTACCATCGATAAAGATCGGGTCGGATTTTCATTGATCCGGAATTGTTTCGTGGGAAGTTTGAAGACCATGGGGAGTTTTTTTGAATTTTCAATAACGTTTTGCTGGAGGAATCCTGTACTTAAGTAGCCCGTGTCATGATTCAGTAAGGAATTGATGAAGCTGAATGGCTTTATCGGTGCATTTACCGAAATTTACGAAAAGCCTCAAACCAAGGTTGTAGAGTGAAGTAAGCAGTTTGCCGTTCCCTGTCAAGCAAAACCTCTAGGGATGAATGGCGCTGCCCCACCTCAAGCAGGGCAATCTAAATATCAGACGACTTAGCGTCGAGGTTTCTGCCTGACACATCAGTTTGGCTGGTAGCTAGGATGGTATGGGCAGCAGTCTGCTGTCGTCGCAAGAAAGCTCGTAAGCAGTCTTCTCGGAGTGTGACGGTGACCCAGGAATTTCACATTTCTGTGACTCCAATCGGAGATGATGAATATCTGGTGCGAACAGAACGAGTAGCACCGGGGGTACCGTTGGCAGAGGAGCAGGTAAGTTGGCCTGTGGATGAGTGGCTGGAGCGGGCAGCACTTTTGATGAACGACCCAATTACGGGGTTGCTTCGAGGTGATGCAATTCCTTTCTTCACTGATCCTTTACACCAATCGTTGACTGATGCCTCAGATGCCCAGGCTCAGCGTTCAATCAACTTAATTGTCCTCGGGCAGCATCTTTACAATGCGCTGTTTCAGGGCACAATTCGCGATAGCTGGATGAAGGCTCAGGGGATTGCTCAGCATCGGCAAGAGATTTTGCGGTTGCGGTTGGGGTTGAAGGATAACCGCTTGCCACGGTTGCCGTGGGAAGTATTACATGCGGGCGATCGCCCTCTGGCAACGGGAACTGATGTGTTGTTCTCCCGCTATAATTCTAGTTTTGCCGCCATATCATCGTTCCAGTTTCAACAGCTTCCAGTCGTTGAACCGGGGCAACCATTGAAGATTTTGTTGGTGTTGTCGGCTCCCAGCGACCAGGAAGTGCTGGCTCTGAAACAGGAAGCATTGCATCTGCAAGAGGAATTGCAGGGGCTGCAAAACGGCAATCGCAACGGTCGCTTTCCAGATATTCAACTCACCATTCTGGAACAACCTGGGCGGGAACAGCTCACCCAGGCGCTGGAGCATAACCACTACCAGGTGTTGCACTATGCGGGGCACAGCAATCTGGGAACAGCAGGTGGCAAGCTTTACCTGGTCAGTAACAAAACCGGCTTAACCGAGGCACTTAGTGGCGATGATCTGGCAGGATTGCTGGTTAACAACGGCATTCGGATGGCAGTTTTCAATTCCTGTCGGGGTGCTCACACTGCAACGGCAGATTCAACGGCAGCAGTGGAAGAAGGAAACCTGGCAGAGGCTCTGGTTAAGCGAGGTATTCCAGCCGTGCTGGCAATGGCAGAGCGAATTCCAGATGATGTGGCGCTGAATTTGAGTCGGCTGTTCTACCGCAACCTGAAGCAGCTATATCCAATTGACCTGAGTTTGAGCCGTGCCCGTCAGGGGTTGCTTTCTTCTTACGGCTCCAATCAAATGTATTGGGCGCTGCCGATCCTTTATCTACACCCGGAGTTTGATGGCTATTTACAACCGCCAACGGAGAGTGCCGACAGGATTCTGGCCCTGGGTTCCTTTGACCAACCTTCAGATTTTGACCAGCCTGCTGTCGATTCAAACGCCTGGGAGGATGAGTCGATCAAGGAGGAAGAAGCTGTAGTTGATGCAGCGATCGCCGCTGAACCTTCAGATACTTTTAGGGCAGATAGCTTTAATCAGGAAGAGTTGGATAGTGACGGCTTTGATGTCGAAGAGTTCGATAACGAAGAATTTGATGAATTTGATGAAGCGGCCCTGTTAGACCCGGATGATCTGGAGTTTGAGGATCCGGAGTATCAGCCTGAATTGGAGATTGCCCAACTGGTTCAGCAACTCTCCCAGAGCTCAGCTAGGGAAAGGGATAAAGAACCACCCCTGCCTGCCCCTCCTTCAGAAAGCTTACTACCTGAAGCAGAGGAGGAGTTGAAGCCGGACGATTATCTTGTTTTGCCTGACAACCCCTGCTATCACTCGCCTGTTGTAGCACCAAGACCGGGTCGGGAGGCTACAGTTCTGGAAACTAAAATCCCGACTGATCGCGATGCCAATGCTGACGAGGATGGGTCAGTCTATCTGGAACTGGAGCGGCTATTGGCAGAAGCAGGCAAACCAACAGAGGCGATCGCACGCTGTAATCAGGCTATTCAAGAAAACCCAACCAATCCAGAAGCCTACGATCGTCTGGGGTTTGCGCTTTATCAGCAAGGTTACCTGTCTGAGGCGATCGTCGCTTATCAACAGGCTATTCGCATCAACCCTTCACTGGCCGATGCCCACAACCATCTTGGTTCAGCCCTTTATCAGCAAGGAAATGTGAAGGATGCCATCCGGGCTTATAGTCGGGCAATTCAACTCAATCCCAATCTGAAAGAAGCCCGACAAAACCTAGATATTGCCCTTCGTAAGCAGGGTGTTCACCTTTCACCCAGTCAGCTTGCTTTGGACGAGGAGCAAACCCACCATCGCCCAATGGCTGAATTGACCAACGGTGTTGGCAGGTCGAGCAATAGTGCCGCCATGGCATTGCCTTTGCCATCAAGCCAAGTTCCCTTCCAGCAAATGCTTGATTTTCCCAGACCTGCCTATGCTCGCGCCAGGGCAATTTCTTCCGGGCAATCCGCTAAATCACTACTATGGGCGGGGGTCGGAACCCTTGGAGTGGCATCGGTGGTTCTGGGTGTCTGGTTCTTCCAAAACCATTTTGATAGCTCGGCTTTCCAGTTGCCTCTGCCACAACCGTCCATTTCCAGTATCGAAAAGCCAGAAGACTTAAAGAAAGCGAGCACGTCAGCCGTTGCCGCTTTCGCCACCGAACAGTTGAATCAGGGAGACATCCAGGAGGCTGAACCGGCGATCGAAGCATTACTTGATCGGGGTGCCCTGTCTCAAGCCGTTGCTGCCATGACTCCGGTGTGGAGTGAACAGACAGAGAACGCTACCCTCAATTTTTTAATGGGCCGGGCTGCCTGGCAGTCCGTTATGTCGGGAAATCGGGACTACAGTGTCAATGATGTTCAGCGCTTTTGGGAAGCGTCGATCCGGCAAGACCCCAATGCCGAATGTCAGGCGGCTTTAGGTTTTGCTTATTATACAGAAGGTAACCTGGATCGGGCTAGCCGCGCCTGGTTACGGACACTGGAGCTTTCTGGAGAAGGTTCTGCGACCCAAACGGTTGCAGAGCAGACCAGTCCAAGTCGGTCTTCAAAAGAGGCTTTGAAAGCTTACGCCGGTTTGGCGTTGGTGTTGATGAAAAAAGCAGAGAACCAACCGCCTGAAGAGCGTACCCGGATTTTGAGCCAGGCGACCCAACTACGTCAGAAAGTCCTGACGCAAGATCCAAATGCTTTTCAGGCTGATGCGCTAGCGAAGGATTGGATGTGGTCAGCGCAGGCGATCGCAGATTGGAAAACGCTTTTAAGCATTTCAAGGTGAGGTAGACACAGCCTCAACAGAAAACTTGAGAGTCCACGCTTTATGGCAAAGGTTTTATAGCTGTCACCCGGTTGCTTAAGACTACATCTTCTTGTTGCTGGCTGACGGGTGCGTCAAGCTCACAACTCTCTTCTTTCGCGACTGCTGACCTTAGCCTACATTCCGCACTTCCAACTGGCACAAAAGGATTTTCCCCCTCAACACGGCAAGTAATACTGTCGGCGAGCAGACCCGAGAAATTAGAGAATCCGACAGCGATCGTCCGCTAGATTGATGATCTGTTTACCGCCATTCAAGGCGTACCTTTGCCCAGTTGATTGGGAATCGTTTGATTGGGCTGTTGCAAAGCTTAGGAGGGATTCTAGAAAAGGGGCTCTGATTCCTTGAAACCCTGATTCTCTCGACCTCCTTTCCAGGATTGCCACAAAAAATTTGACAAACTCAGGTGGGGGCTTCGCCCCCACCCAGGGGTGGAACCCCTGCACTCGTTCAAATTTCAAGAAGGATCGCTATAGTTCAGTCACTTCTTAGTTTAGTAACTGATTTGCAATGTTACAGAAGCTTCTACTTGCTGGTCACCGCCGATCACGGGAGTAGGGGCAGCCGCAGCTTTTTTTAAGGCATCAATTTCGGCAAATACAGGTCGAGGGGGTGGGGTGAAGGCTGCGCCAATTTGGATGCTGACTATATCTTTGCTAACCAACCCAAGGGCACTCAAAACAGCATCCGCTTGTTCCTGGGCGTTCTGAGTGGCTTTGCGGAGGGCGGCTTTTTGGGCAGTGGCGATCG
This sequence comes from Leptothermofonsia sp. ETS-13, assembly GCF_049200465.1. Taxonomy (NCBI): domain Bacteria; kingdom Bacillati; phylum Cyanobacteriota; class Cyanophyceae; order Leptolyngbyales; family Leptolyngbyaceae; genus Leptothermofonsia; species Leptothermofonsia sp. ETS-13. The sequence goes on along the minus strand of NZ_CP120836.1, from coordinate 4,770,908 downwards.
CCGCATCCGACGCAACAAAACTGACGCTATCAATCCGGGTTGCCCCTGCTTTCACAGCATCATCCAGTAGACTCCCGGCTTTTTCCGTTGCAACCCGAAAGCTAACAATATTGCTAGCAGTATAACCAGTGAGTGTCTGAGTGCCACTGTCATAACGGTAGGTGGGATTCAGGTTAATACCCGTCGTTTCCAATCTTTCGACATTGCGTGCCTTTAATAGTGTCACAACTGAATTGGAGCGTCGCGCCACTTCTTGCTGTACCTCATTGGCCGTTTTGCCCTGCGCCTCAACCCCCAGCCTTATCTGAGCCAGACTAGTTGCCGCCATCTCCGTTCCTCTACCCGTGACGGTCAGCGTTTTCATAATTTTCTCCTGTGCAAGAACTGGATTGGCAACCATCAGGCTCAACATCCCTGCATTGATCACAATAGCTTTCAGCCGACTCCAGCTTCTGGGTTTTCTGGTTAAGACAGTTAGGAACATAAACAAGGTTCTCCTCCACCAAATAGATTGAATATCGATTTAAGCTGCAGATGCGACAAATCAGGATTGTTGACACTCTGCACCCCTCACCCTTTTCATCCTCAGGGTGCTGAAATATAGCTGTCGCCAGGTTGCTTAGGACATTGGTTTTAAGGGGGGCGGGGGCTTCAACCCCTGGCTGGGGTTCCACTCCTGCACTCCGTCCTCAGCCTAGTGGCGATAGCTGTAATCAGCAACGGCGGTTTGGGCAAGCGTATTTCTAATCTGCCACTAGATCGAAAAGACGGTATGAACGGTTACAATTTCGGAAACTTTGGGCAACGGCTGTTATTGGTCAAGAGGAGGATAGTCGATTGCGGTTTTTAAAGTGAAGATTCTAGATTGAAAGGGTTATCGTACCTCCCTATCCTCCTCCTTATGTCCGCCATTCTGGTTGAGAACTTGAGTAAGACCTATCCGGTCGCTGTGAAAGAGCCTGGGCTGAAGGGCACGGTGCTGCATTTCTTTCAGCGCACCTACCGTCAAATCAAAGCCGTGCAAGATATTTCGTTTCAAATTGCTCCTGGGGAAGTTGTTGGTTTTTTGGGGGCAAATGGAGCAGGGAAAACAACCACCCTCAAGATGCTGACGGGTTTAATCCATCCCTCTGCTGGGCAAGTGAATGTAGCCGGGCACATTCCATTTCAACGAAAAACGGCATTTTTAAAGAAAATCACGCTGGTGATGGGGCAGAAGCAGCAGTTGATTTGGGATCTGCCTGCAATGGATTCGCTGCGGATTAATGCGGCAGTGTATGGGATTCGCGATCGCGAATTCCGCGATCGCATCGGCGAACTGACTGACATGCTTAACCTGGAAAGCAAACTCACTCAGCCAGTCCGCAAACTTTCCCTGGGCGAACGGATGAAAGCCGAGCTGCTGGCTGCTCTCATCCATCAACCTCAAATTCTTTTTCTGGATGAGCCAACCCTGGGGTTAGATGTTAACGCCCAGGTTAGCGTGCGAGAATTTTTGCGGGAATACAATCAGCGTTACCAGGCAACCATTCTCCTCACCAGCCATTACATGGCCGACATCACGGCCCTTTGCCCACGGGTCCTGGTCATTCACCAGGGGCAGTTGGTTTACGATGGCAGCCTGGAAGGACTGGTCGATCGCTTCGCCCCCTGTCGCGAAGTTACAGTGGAACTGGCAAACTCCTATCCTCCCGACAAACTCTCCCTTTACGGTGATTTGGAAGCCGTGGATGGTCAGTCAGTCAGATTTCTGGTGCCCCAGGAAACCCTCACCCGCACGGTCGCTAAGATTCTGGCAGAGCTAGAGGTGTTAGATCTAGCTGTTACCGAACCTCCGATTGAAGAGATCATTGGGCGCGTTCTTAAGGCAGGGGTGGTGTCATGACCATCAACAGGCAGAAGGCGAAAGGCGAAAACTATACCCTATCCGGCATCCTGCCTTCCTGCCAGCAAGCCCTTCGCATTGCCGGTACCCTGCTCTCTGTTTACTACGCCTATATGGTTGAATACCGGGCAGAACTCTTGTTGTGGGTACTGTCAGGTTCGCTGCCAATTATCTTGATGGGGCTCTGGGTGGAGGCAGCTCGAAGTGGGCAGTTTGGCTTGACCCCCGTAGATTTTGCCCGTTATTTCCTGGCGGCGTTCATTGCCCGTCAGTTCACTGTAGTCTGGGTTATTTGGGAATTTGAGCGGGAAATTGTGGAAGGGAGGTTATCGTTTCGCCTGTTACAACCCCTGAACCCAATCTGGCATCATTTCGCGTCCCACGCGGCAGAGCGCCTTGCCCGCTTACCCTTTGCCTTTGGGCTAATTGCTCTGTTCTTTCTCCTCTACCCGCAGTCTTTCTGGGTTCCTAACCTGACAACGCTTGCCCTGTTTATGGGCGTTGTCATCCTGGCCTTTGCGCTGCGTTTTTTGATGCAGTACACCCTATCCATGTTTGCCTTCTGGATTGAGCGGGCCAGCGCGCTGGAGCAGTTCTGGTTTCTGTTTTATCTGTTTCTGTCAGGGCTGGTTGCTCCTCTGGAAGTTTTTCCACCATTGGTGCGAGAGATTGTTCTCTGGACTCCATTCCCTTACCTGATCTACTTTCCTGCTAGCCTGCTAGTAGGGTTGCCTGTCAATTTGGGAAAGGGGCTGCTGGTAATGGTGATTTGGACCGTGCTGTTTTCTCTGGCGTACCGCTGGTTGTGGCGTCGAGGGTTGCAGCAGTATTCAGGAATGGGGGCGTAGGGACTATTCGTTGTAGATTATTCGTCTTTTTCGTCTTTAAAGAGGTGAGAGATGAAATGGAGTGATAGAGTGACGGGGTGATAGTTTTTTAATTCCATCACTCCCTTACCCTCCACTCATCTACTCATCCACCCATCTACTCCTGTAAACTATATGTTACTAACAACCTCTGCCAGTCATATTTAACCCCGATGGGAACGATACTTTCGCTGCCGATGCTTTGCGAGTGCTTTGCGCTTTTCCTTCTCAAGTGGGGTTTCAAAGTGCCGATTTTTGCGAATGTCCTGAAAAATTCCTGCTTTGGAAACCTCACGCTTAAAGCGTCGTAATGCGGATTCAATTCCTTCGTTCTCTCTTAAAACCACTTGAGTCATTCGAGATCTCCTCTTGCTAAAATTTTTTGCCAGGTAGTGACCTATGTTAGGAATTTGGTGATCGTCATTAGGGGCGGAGCGTTCCAAACACCATTCCTATTCAGGACTACCATTTGCCATATACGGGAGACAGCCCAAAGTCTTCAGCAGACTAGGGTAGCCAGCGTGTTCTGCTGAAAACCCTAGAGTTCAAACTTTAGGAAAGTCGCTTAGTAGCGACGATATCCTCCGCGGTTGTTGCCCGTATTACCTCTGGGAGCGCTTCTGTTTTCGCGGGGTTTGGCTTTGTTAACCTTCAGGTCGCGCCCCATCCACTCGGCTCCATCCAGTGCTTCGATCGCAGAAGCTTCTTCTGCCTCGGTACCCATCTCAACGAAGGCAAATCCTCTCATTCGCCCTGTTTCCCGGTCCGTTGGTAGCTGAACTCGGCTAACCGTTCCGTATTCTCCAAATACTTGCTCCAAATCTTTTTGTGTAACCTCGTAGGACAGATTACCAACGTAAATCGACATAATGTTTCCCAAAATCAATAAAACAGGTGTAGAGAGTTAGATTCGGAGAAACATCTATCGCTAAAACTAATGAAAGGTTTCAGAAAGGTTTCAGGCCGAAAATAATCCTTACTAGGGCACTATAGCACAGGGAGCAAGCTCTATGGGTCGTTACTGGCAGGTTTTGAAGTTATTTTGGGCTACTGCGATCGCCGCTGAACTGGAGTATCGCGTCAATTTTTTGCTGGCTGCCCTCAGCAGCTTGGGTGGGTTGGCGGGCAGTCTGTTCGGGTTGTTTTTATTTTATCAAAATGATTACACCTTTGCCGGTTGGAGTTGGGAGCAGGCTCTGGTGGTGCTGGGGGTTTTTACTCTGCTCCAGGGATTTTCCAGCACATTTCTGGCTCCCAACCTGAATCGGATTGTGCGCCATATTCAGCAAGGTACCCTTGACTTTGTGCTGCTCAAGCCAATTAATTCTCAGTTCTGGCTCTCGACTCACACCCTTTCGCCCTGGGGATTTCCGGATTTAGTGTTTGGGCTGATTGTAATTTGCTATGCTGGAGCCCGTTTGGGACTGCATGTTGGAGACTATCTGCTCAGCCTGGTGCCAATTCTGTTTGGTTTCTTGATTCTCTACAGTCTCTGGTTTATTTTGGGGGCCACCAGCATCTGGTTTGTCAAAATCTACAATGTCACCGAAGTACTGAGAGGGTTGCTGGAAGCCGGACGGTTTCCCATAGTAGCTTATCCCACCGCCTATCGATTTTTCTTCACCTTTGTGGTTCCTGTCGCGTTCCTTACCACCGTGCCAGCGGAAGTGATTTTGGGGCGGGGTGAAATTGGTTGGACGATAGGTGCGGGGGTGCTGGCGATCGCCCTCCTGTTTGCCTCTCGTACCTTCTGGCAGTTTGCTCTCCGGTTTTATACCAGCGCATCAAGCTAACTGCTCCCAACCGTTGTATATCTGTCGCCAGGTTGCTTGGGACATTAGCTTTAAGGGGAGGTGGGGGCTTCGCCATCCCAGCCAGAGGTGGAACCCCTGCACCCCGTCCTAAGCCTGGTGACTATAGCTATAAAAAAGAAGACTCCATTTGGAGTCTTCTTTATTCAGGTGTGAGGTGAACTCAGTGGTCTGTCCAGATTTTTCAGGAGCAAAATCCCTGAAAAAGTAACCTCTACAACAGCCAACTCTACTCGTCAACTCAAGGTTGACAAATACTTAGAACGAAAATGTTGTCCGAATCGTACCAACAAACTGGGTATCGTTATCGCTATTCCCTTCCGGATTGATAATGACGAAGAATCCAGGGGTCACTGCAATGTTGTTAGTAACCTTGAAGCGATAGAACGCTTCCACGTGAATCGGAGTATCCTCATCTTCACGATTCACATCGTTATCAACTACATAGGGAGGAATACCCACCAGCAGTCCACCCAGATTTCCTTTCTTCAGCAGATCTGGAAACCCCAAGTAAACTGCCGCGTTGAGGATTTGCGCCTGATCGCTATTACTCCGTCGATTGGCCCACATGTAGCCAAACCAGCCACCAAAAATAAAGTTCTTACTAATTTTCCATTGAAGATTCGCACCAACCGTATCGTTAGAAGTGGCGACACCAGAACCAAATGGCCTGCGGGCAAACTCAGAGCCTGTACTAGCAGTAATGTTGACATCTCCTCCTGAATAATAGGAGTGATTATAGAACAGACCCAGCGAAAGATCCTTAAATGGTTTGAGCACGAGCTGGCCGATCGCACTGTAAGAACCATTAAATAAGCCATTTTTAGGTAGCGGAACATTGCTATCACTGTCAGCAATGTATCCTGCCTGAAGGTTAGCCCAGTCTCCTAACTTGATATCAAACGTCAGCCCCGCGCCCGAACTCCCACTTCTGAGAAAAGGGTTAAAACGACCGAAACGAGAAACTGCACCGCTACCACTACTCTCAAATGGGCTGTTGGTGCTAATTAAAGCATCGTAAAATTCAGTGTTAGTGGCATCAATTTGAACCCGCAAATTGTCTCCAATAGGAAAGCGATAGTAGAGTTCATCGATCGAAAATGCGTTGTCATCGCTACCGTCAAAGGATAGACGGGTCATGTTCGTTCCAGTGAGGTTGCCACTAAACGAATTAACGTTGGCTGCTTGAAGGCGAGTACGCAGGCGGTCTTTGCCCGTAAAGCTGGTGTCAAAGTTGAGACGAACCCGGTTTGCCAGAATTGGTTGGGTGTTATCATCGTCATTTACACCACCAATAACAGCACCATTACCACGGCGAGTCGCCGCATCACCCCATGTATCGGCAACCGCAAAGATTACTTCACCTGTCAACTTCGTTGTGGTGGAGAATTGCTGCTTCTCCAGAGTTGCAGTCCGAACTTCCAACTGATCCACTCGACCACGCAGAGCGGCTAACTCCGCTGCAAATTCTTCCTGAAGCTTTTGTAACGCCAGTAGGTCTTCCTTTTTAACCAAATCAGCTGTTGATGCAGCAATCAGTTCACTGATGCGGTCCATACAAGCATTGAGACCCGCGGCAAACTCGTAACGGCTGAGAGCCCGGTTACCACGATAAGTTTTATCTGGGTAGCCGACAATACAACCATAGCGTTCAACCAGAGATTGTAATGCCTGAAAAGCCCAGTCAGTTGGCCTTACGTCAGTCAGTTGAGAAACTGAGGTAACTTGATCAAGAGCACCGGCATCTACACTTGCCAAATTGCTAACAGAGGGCTGAGGCATAGAAATAGAAGTAGATGCATCAGCCTTAAGCAAAGACGTATCGGCTACCAAAACTGGAGCAGACTTCGTTTGAATCACATCCTGTTCAGCTAAAACCCCCTTAGAGTTTTCGACAGAAGCCACAGCGGAAACAGCCGTAGCTCCCAAAAAAACAGGAGTTAACCACAAAACACTTCGAACGGTTTCAAACATGCTTCCTTCCTCACATCCAGATTATTAAGCAATATAGCGGTGACTTCGATTCGCAGATGCCGAATTCGAATGACAACATTTGCGTAAAAAGCATCAACGAACACTAGTCTACTGATTATGCTCAAGCTATTTTCTAAATTACAGCTAGCCTTAATGAATTGAAAACAAACAGACAAATAACAGATGGTTAAGGCTACCTAAAGATTTAGTTAAAAGCGCTTTTAACCAATCATTTTTAATAATCATTTTTAATTTTTTAATAATCATTTTTAATAATCAATATGATTTTCCTGTAGTTCGGGTCAATTGCTCAGAGCTTCTATCTGAAAGGGCTTAGTGAGCCATAAGCGCCTTTCTAGAAGTCTTTTAGGGCTTTTAGAGAATGAAATCATGAGTAGTAGACATAGACTTTTCTAAAAGCAGGGATTAAGTTTGAAAATAGGATTGAGAAAAACAGAATTGAGAAAACCGTTGGGTAGGGTGATTATTGTATTCTCTTTCAAAGAAGAGTAATTTCAAGAAGAGTAATAATAGTCTTTGCTTAATCAAAAGTTAACCAAACCACAGTGTTTTTTAACGGTGTTTTTAACCTGGACAAGGTTTTAGATTATGGTCTCTTAACTCTAGGCATGTATCTTAATCAAGGTTGATGTATCAAAAAAATGTGTAGCTCACGGAGCGAATGGTATGGCAAGCAATGCAATGAAATTTAAGTTCAATCGCTTCTCGGTAGTGGGTGCGATCGCTGCACTGGCCACGACCGTTAGCCTTGCAGTTCCCAGCATTGTCAAGTCTCAAGCTGTCATCAAGATCGATGGTTCTAGCACCGTTTATCCTATTACTGAAGCTGTTGCGGAAGAGTTTCAGAAACAAAAAAGTGGAATCAAAGTAACGGTAGGTATTTCCGGTACAGGTGGTGGTTTCAAGAAGTTCTGCCGGGGTGAAACGGACATTTCCAACGCTTCTCGCCCTATCCTCCAAAAGGAAATTGATGCCTGTAAACAGAAAGGAATTCGTTACATTGAACTTCCAGTTGCTTATGATGCGTTGACGGTTGTGGTCAACCCTCAAAACACCTGGGCTGATAAGTTGACCGTGGCTCAACTGAAAAAAATGTGGGAACCCGCCGCTAAGGGCACAATTACTAACTGGAATCAGATTAATCCTAATTTTCCGAACGCACCTTTGAAATTATTTGGACCTGGAGCAGACTCTGGCACTTTTGACTACTTCACTGAAGCCATCGTAGGTAAGTCAAAGTCTAGCCGCTCTGACTATACAGGTAGCGAGGATGACAACGTGCTGGTTCAGGGGGTTTCGACCGATAAGAATGCTATTGGATACTTCGGTCTTGCCTACTACGAAAACAACAAAGGTCGGGTGAAGGCCGTTGCAATTGACAATGGCAAGGGACCCGTTCTTCCTTCAATACAAACGGTGCTCGATGGCAGCTATAACCCCCTTTCTCGCCCAATTTTCATTTATGTCAATGCAGAGTCTGCTAAAAGGCCAGAGGTGAAGGATTTTATCCAGTTTTACATGAGAAATGGTGAGCGACTGGCGAAGAAGGTTGGCTATGTTCCTCTGCCCTCCAAGGCTTATACTACTTATCTGGGCTACTTCCGTGCAGGCCGGGTCGGTTCTGTTTTTGGGGGGTAAGGAGAAGGTTGGTCTAACTATTGACCAACTGATGACAATGGAAGCAAAGCAGTAAGCTTCTAGCTTGCTTCAAAGTTTGCTTCACGGATAAGCTCCCTCACCTCCTTTTCTCTAAGCCTGGCGAGCATTGTGATCTAAGCCTGGCGAGCATTGTGAGGTGAGGAATTACTATAAGGTAAGGATTTTTCTGCTATTCCAATGAGGGTGTTCTAGAAACGGGGCTCTGAATCCTCGAAACCCTGATTCCCTCGTTCCCCCTTCCAGAACTGCCACGCAAGAACTGGCAAAGATCGGCAAACCCTTCCCAACTATCACTAAGCCTGTTCTTTGTTTGACTTTTCCCATGACTGAACAACCCTTGCAACTGTCTTTTCCTACCCAGCTTTACCGAAAGAAGTGGTTTCGTGACTTGAAAGAGCAGGCCATTCAATTCCTGTTGCTACTAGCAGCCTGTTCATCGATTGTCACCACGATCTCCATCATGTGGGTATTAATCAGCGAATCGGTTGGGTTCTTTCAGCATGTTTCTCCCTGGAAATTTCTAACCGGAACAGAATGGGCTCCCCTGTTTGAGCCCCCTGCTTATGGTATCTTGCCGCTGGTTTGTGGCACTCTGGTCACTTCTGTCGTTGCGCTTGCGGTCGCCATTCCACTTGGAACCATTGCAGCCCTTTACCTGACTGAATTTGCTTCTCCTCAACTAAGGGAAACTGTCAAACCCATTCTTGAGTTACTGGCAGGAATTCCCACAGTAGTATTTGGTTACTTTGCTCTATTGTTCGTCACCCCGTTGCTTCAGAAAGTCATTCCCAACTTACCCGGATTTAACATGCTGAGTCCGGGAATTGTCATGGGCATCATGATTACGCCATTGATTAGCTCCGTCAGCGAAGATGCGATGCGAGCTGTACCAGTAGAGTTACGGGAAGGGTCCTATGCAACTGGTGCAACTCGCTTACAGACGGCTTGGAAGGTGGTATTTCCGGCAGCCATCTCTGGCATTTCTGCTTCTTATATTCTGGGAATCTCGCGGGCAGTGGGGGAGACAATGATTGTGGCGATCGCCGCTGGACTCCAGCCCATCATGACCCTCAACCCTCTCGAGTCTGCTGCTACCATTACCACCTATATCGTGCAGGTCAGCCTCGGCGACACCCCCCACGGTACCCCCGAATACCAGACCATCTTTGCCGCCGGACTGACTCTGGTCATTATTACGCTGATTTTCAACATTATTGGCTACTTCTTGAGTCGGCGCTATCGGCAAAGGTACTAAGAGAGGATTGAATGAATTTTGAGTTCTGAGGTTTGATTTTTCACCTCACTCCTCACTCCCTTGGCACCTGATATCTATTACCTCTGACACTTAACACCGAATCTCTACCTCCGTTACCCCCCTCATTCCTCCCCTCACTGGTAACTAACAACTAACAACCCTCATGACCACTGAGAATCTTTCAGAACTTCGAGCTAACATTGATCGCCGTAAATTACTCAGTGCCATTTTCGCCATTATTGGGCTACTGTCAATTCTGGTAGGGTTGATTGTGATTCTGGCGCTGGTGATTCAGTTAGGCATCAAGGGCGTTCCTCGCCTTTCCTGGCAGTTCTTCACGTCCTTCCCCAGCAGCAACCCTGAAGAAGCGGGGATTCTTTCGGCATGGGTAGGAAGTTTTCTGGTCATGCTGGTCACGACTACTGTTGCCGTTCCCTTGGGAGTTGCGGCGGGTATTTATCTGGAAGAGTATGCCCGCAAGGATTGGCTTTCTGCCGTAATTGAAATTAATGTCACCAACTTGGCAGGCGTACCTTCGATTGTCTACGGTCTTCTTGCTTTGGGCTTTTTTAACTATATTCTGAATTTAGGGGAGAGCATTCTAGTAGCAGGGTTGACTCTGGCCTTGCTCATTCTACCTGTGGTAATTGTAACGACCCGCGAGGCATTGCGGGCGATTCCAGGCAATTTACGAGAAGCAGCCTACGCGGTTGGAGCAAGCAAGTGGCAGATGATTCAGGATCACATTCTGCCTTACTCAGTCGGGAGTATTTTGACAGGGGTTATTATTGCCCTCTCCCGGGCAATTGGTGAGACGGCCCCTCTTGTAACAATTGGGGCACTGACCTTCATTGCGTTTTTGCCCGATTCCCCCTTTAAATCAGAATTTCCTTTCATTTCATTTGAGTGGCTGAAGGCTCCCTTTACTGTTATGCCAATTCAAATGTTTAACTGGGTTTCCCGCCCTCAGCCAGAGTTTCAGCTCAATGCTGCAGCAGCAGGGGTCATTTTGATTGGCATGACTCTGGTGATGAATGGGCTGGCAATTTATCTTCGCTATCGTTTTCGAAAAGGTATCAAATGGTAGAAGAAGCATTTAAACCCCTGTCTGACTCGCCTGGACTTCAGTCAAAGGCTCAGGCCAAGAACCTGAATTTTTACTACGGCGGCACGGCTCACGTTCTGAAAAATGTGAACCTGGCGATCGCTGAAAACCAAGTCACAGCTCTGATTGGCCCTTCCGGCTGTGGCAAAACAACGCTATTGCGCTGCTTCAACCGAATGCACGACCTGTACCCCGGTAACCGCTACGAGGGGGAAATTCTGCTCGATTCCAACATCAATATCCTGGATCGACGAGTTGATCCAATTGAAGTCCGGATGCGGATCAGCATGGTATTTCAACGCCCCAACCCCTTTCCTAAATCCATTTACGAAAACGTTGCCTATGGATTGCGAGTGCGGGGGGAACGCAAACGCGGGGTAATTGATGAAAAGGTAGAACAGGCTTTGCGATTAGCCGCTCTTTGGGATGAAGTGAAGGATCGGCTGAGAGAGCCAGCCTACAATCTTTCGGGGGGGCAACAACAACGCCTCTGCATTGCCCGTGCTCTGGCAACGGACCCAGAAATGATTCTGTTTGATGAGCCAACATCAGCCCTGGACCCGATCGCCACAGCCAGCATCGAAGAGTTGATGAGCAATCTCAAAAAACACGTCACGATTTTGATTGTGACCCATAGTATGCAACAGGCTGCGAGATTATCAGACTACACCGCGTTTATGTTTCTGGGTGAGTTGGTGGAGTTTAACAAGACCATTACACTTTTTAACCAACCCTTGAGCAAGCAAACGGAAGATTACATTCGTGGACGTTTTGGATAGGTCGGTTTAGATAATTTGCTATGGGGAATCCACTCTCCACCGCCGCAAAGAATACATCGCCAGCGCTAAAAGTGTCGTGGCGGCCAATGCTGGCGATCGCCCTTGTTTTGCATACTCTGTTATTGTTTGCCCCCCTGGGTGAACAGAAGAAAGCTCCTCCCAAAGCCGATCCCAAGGCTGTCAAAATCACCCGATTACCCAAATCCCCCTCTAAATCGAACCAACTGCGACCCACGACTAGAAGAGCGAAACCTACAGTCAAGCGAAAGACAGCGCCCCCCCCTTCAACGATTGTCACCAAAGCAACTCCAACCCCTCCTCCAGTTGAAGGACCAGCAAATCCTAAGGGGGATACTTCCAATGAACCGGTAGGAGGCAGTGGTCCTAAGTTAGACGATGTAACAGAAATCTTCACTGCCCCCTTCGCTGAGTTCGTCGTTCCGCGAGAGCAGGTCGAAGGCGGTGAGATTCTAGAGCCTTTACGAGCACCAGCAGATGCCCCTGTGACAGCTGACCTGTTCCCTAACCCAAATGCCTTTTTTTCCAACCCCGACAAGCTAACCAAAAGAGCTGGTCTAATCACCTTCGAATGGTTTACCGCAATTAATCCCGATTTTTTATACAGCAACCATCTTGAACCGATCTACACGAAGAAAGGCTTCATAATTGTCGAAAAGGGAGAATACGGCGGTGGCAAAGTTTATGAACTGAAAAAGGGTAATGATGTTCTGTACTTTAATATTGTACCTACTGGTGATACAACTGGCACCCTAATTATGGTGTGGAAGAATTCTCCTGTTTAGTGATCGCACCTCATCCTCTCAATTCCTATGGCTTCCAATGGATAACCCCATGTCTGCTGCAACCAAAAATCTGCCCTCTGTTTTGCGAACTTTGTGGCACCCTATGCTGATCCTTGCCGTTGGCTTACATGCTATTTTTCTAGCCATACCACTTGGTAGTAGGCAAAAGCAACTGCCAGAAGTGACGGAACAACCCGTTCAATATAATCGGCTACCAGATATCAAGCCAACTCCCCCCAAGTCTGCTCGCAAATCAACCGTGAAGAAACAAGTCGCTCCTCCACAAAAAACGGTTACTTCTCCCCGTTCTCTTCCCCTAACAACCCCTAACCCAAGCCCTGCCACCTCCTACAAACCACCCACCAGCGCTCCATCGTCAGATTCTGACAATTCAGATTCTGACAATTCTGTTGCCGATTCCGCAGGTTCCCCAGACAACGGTTTCCTTGTTCGAGTGGGCCCTAAGCCTGTCACAGCAGATTCCACCCCTCCACCCCCATCCCCTGGTTCTGTCTCGGCAGCCAATTCAGCCACTACCACCACGGCGGTTAACTCACGCCCTGATCTGGACCCCGAAACACGAGAACTGATTGAACGACTCGGTGATTTGAATGGTCGCCCCATTGCTCAGGATGAAGACTTGACAGGCATTATCCCCACTGAGAAAATCTCTAATTTTTTCACAAACTTTGAGAAAAAAGAACCTAAACCAGGGCTGGTTGGAGTGGAATATCTGTCCACGCAAAAACCAGAGGAGGTTTATGAGTATCTAGGTTTAATCTACCCGGACTACACACTAAAACAAGCGGGAGAGTACGGTGGAGGAACCATTTATGAAATCAAGAAAGGTGAATATGTGCGCTATTTCAATTTGATCAGAGATAAGGAGAATAAAGGTACTGTTATTGTGCTCTGGAAGGAGCGTCCTGTTTATTAAAAGATTATTATTTTTGATTTCTTATCAATGGCCAGAAAGCCTTCATCGTAGGATGGACATTGCCTGCTAGCCTTGATTCAATACCACTTTGTCCATTATTTCTTATCAACTATTTCTTATCAACAGCCAGTGAGACATTTCCTCCGCCGATGTCTTGCATAATTTGAAGCATACTTGCAACTTTGTCGTAACTCAGTTTTTGATCGGCTTTTAACACGACAATACCATTGGGACGAGTATCGAGGTAAGTGACTATTTTTTGAGCCATCTGGTCAATGTTGACAGGTTGCCCTTCGATGAGAATTTGACCCTGACTGTCCAGTCCCACAATCATCGTGTCTGTGGTTTCCTGTTCTTTAACGCCCAGTTTGGCCGAGGGGAGGTTTACCTTAACCGCTGCCTCTTGTCCAGTCAGGGTCATAGAAATGATGATAAAAAAGGTCAGTACTGTCATCAACACGTCCATCATTGGTACCAGGTTCACTTCTGGAACCCGTGATTCATTTTGACGATTTCTAACCATAGATAATCAGTTGATTTACTAACCGTCTAATGCCAAAGAGACGCGATCGCCCCCTACAGTTTGTAATTCTCCCAAAATTTGAACCACCTGTTCATATCCCAGGGCACGAGATGGCTTCAAAAGCACGACCCCTTTTGGATTCCTGACCAGGTAAGTCTGAATTTCAGCTATCAACTGATCTTTTGTGAAATTGCTCTTGCCAACCTGGATACGTCCACCCACTTCCAGTTCCACAATCATTGGTTCTGGCAGAACCTCCTGAGGGGAAGGACTCACCTTGCTGCTCGGGATCGACACATCCACAGCTTGCAAATTGCGTAACATTGCTGTAATCATGACAAAGAACGCCAGAATTCCCATCATCACATTCATCATCGGGATGAGGTTAATTTCCGGGATTCCGCCGTAGTTTTCTTTTTTTCTGGCACGCATAGGAAACGTTAGCTACTTCTACTGGCAGATGCTGGAGGGGTATCTTGAAATCTCCTTTCTGCATAACCTTGCTGAGATTCGCTCAGTTCATACCAGGTTTGACGGTAAATCAGCTCCAACTCGTTACCAACATCTGAAAAGTAGTTCACTTGTTGTGATTGAAGCGTGACAAATAGACGATAAAACAACAACGCAATAATTGCCACAATCATTCCACCCGCCGTGGTAATTAGAGCTTCACCAATTCCTCCCGCAGCCTTCGTCGCCTGCTCACTGGTACCGCCGCCGCCAATATTCAAATTACCAAAGGTTGCAATCAGTCCCGTCACTGTCCCCAAAAGACCCAACAGGGGTGCAACAGCGACCACCGTCTCCAGTAATTTGTCGCCCTTACGCATTTCAACAAATTCCTTATCACCAGCCGCTTCCATTGCCAGCCGAAAGGTTTCAGGAGTGGGTTGATTGAGCCTTAAAGGGGCCGACAGATACCGACCAATGGGAAGATCCTGGGCTTTTTCAGCGATCCTGGCAGCTTCATCCAAATCATAGCGAGCTGCCTCTAGCACATCGTGAGCGATGCGAGCCTCACTCCTTAAAAGCTGGAACCAGAACAAACCCCGCTCAAGGGCACAGGAGATTGTCAAAACAGACAGCCCCACGATCGGAATCATGACAGGGCCACCCTTAATTACAATGTCGAACAACGTAGACATAGTGTTACTTAAACTGCCCCCTTAATCTACCAACACTTCGCCATCACCGGGACGGTTCGGATCTGGAATGTTTTCAGTTGTTACCTTAGGCTTCTTCAAAGTCTGGCCAGGCTTTGAAGAAGCCGAATTTGTCTTAGCTGAAGCTGATTGCCCAGAGGCTAATGAGCCCCCTTTAGGATTTGCACCTGGAAGGACTCGCTGCCAATTCACTCCCCCTGCCGGATCAATGGTGACGAGAATAATTCCTGGTTGTTGGTTTTGAGCAGCTTGTTTTGTTTGACGGTTGTTCGTCTGCAGGGATTTTTCAGCTGTTTTTTCCGTCAATTTTGCTATCGGCTTTGCACCGCGCTTCAGCACCTTGCACTCAAAACTTTCTCCCGGTTTGACCGCCCGGTAAATATTATTACCACAATTGATAGTTAGTGGTCCCAGTTCTTTTTCCAGTTCCTGCTGAATCTTGGTTTGAAGTTCAGATACGTTAACAAGACCCTTGACGCTAGGTACACTCCAACGCACAGTTCCTTGATCGTCTTGTTGGGTAACTGGAATAGCAAAGCCGCCATCAGTATCTAATATGCCAACACATTCAAACGTTTGACCCGACTCTGGCTTGACACCATCGGGACAGACGACGCTTTTGAGGGACAACCCTCCCTGTTTGATGATATCGTCCTGAATTGTTTCCGCAATTTTTGCTGTATCCAGAGGTTTTCCACAGCCTGTCAGGGTCAACAAACTGGCTACAAATAAAAACTGGGGAGTTTTTACCAATGCTATTGTTTTGGCTTTGCCCACGTAACCTGTCTCCAGCGATCGCCCTCAGCTATAAACTAAGCGCCCTTTGCCATCATTACCTTATCCAGAAATGGTAAAGAAGACGTTAAACGCAGGACGCCTGCGATCTGCTGTACTCAAATCAGTGGTGGAAACTGAAGGAATACCCGGTATACTGATTCCCTTCATAAGAAACGACCAGCCAGGTTTGCGGATCAAAAGCCAGTGGGTAAGCTTCACGTTGAACTGTGCCACTCGCCATTAGGTTTGAGGTCTGAAGCTTACAGTAGGGTTGCTTCAGGGTCTGGCGAACCTGCTCCTTGCTAGAACCTTCAGGGACAGCCAGCAGCCGAGACAACTCCTCTCTCGACAAAACCCTCCTGGACTGCACTACCTCTTGGCAGACATCTTCCACCGGAGATAGGCTGGCCAACAATCCACTCGGATCAACGAGCATGCCAAAGGCAGCCACCACCGATCCACCAGCTAGCACGTACTTAACACCTGTTGTATGGGATTTACGACGATTCATCTCTTTTAACCCTCGAAAATCATCGAGTTGAAATCTCAAACGAGGTAAATGAAGGGGAAACTACCTAACACCAATCCTCTTTACTCTGAATAGGAACTAGAATTTACCCTGAATAGGGACTAGAAGCTCCTAATGGAGCAAGCCTTCCTGTTTAAGGTTAATTATCAATATAGTTCATTAGTACTAAAATAGCGCATTAGTACTATTTTGCAAAGTTTTTTGAGAAGCCAGGAACTATGAGTTAGAGGTCAGGGAGCAGGAGCTAGGGGCTAGAGAGCAAGTATTGGGACAACTCATAACTCATTCACCCCTCCACCCTTCCTGACTCAATTCACCGTTACAGTAACAATAGGTTCTTAGTATCAAACTGAACTTTTTTTGAGGCGGTTTTTAAGGCGGTTTTGAACTAAACCTCCTTGAAATTCTTGTTTGATCGCACATAAGGGTGTTCACAAAAGGGTGTTCACAAAGCAATGAGTAAGCTAGAGCAGAAGGTTTTTGAGCAATCTGTCCAGATCAATGCCAGCGCGACGGTTGTCGAGCGATGTCTTATCGACCGTTCTCTAATGCATCGTTGGCTCAATCCGGCATTGCGGTGTGAACCCGTTGGTGAATGGTCAACCAATATGGGGGGGGAAAGCCGTTTCATTATCCAGGTACCGCTGTTGCAGCCCAGCCTGAAAAGTGTGGTGGTAGAGCGAGAACCGGGGTTGATTGTCTGGGAGTTTTCGGGTTTCTTTAAAGGGCGCGATCGCTGGGAGTGCAACCCAGAACTGAGGGGAACCCGACTGCTCAATCGATTTGAATTTGAGATTCCGAATCCTCTGGTGCGTTTTGGCTTTAACACCTTTGCTGCTTCCTGGACTCAAGCAGATATGGAGGCCCAACTGAGACGGTTGAAGCAAGTTGCGGAGGAGATTTATCAACGAGAGTCGTAGTAGGAGTAAAGGAGTGGAAGCAGGGAATAGAAAACGGTGTAGCTGGCTCAATTTCGCATAATTTTTTCTATTAAATTCCGAATAATTGGGGCATCTGGTGCGGCAGGCATGAGGTCTAGATAGTCCTCCAAATCCTGGCGTGCTTCAGCGAATCGGTTGAGGTGGTAGTAGAGGATGCCGCGATCGCGCAATTCCACGGGCGCACTAGGAAACAACAAAAGAATCCGCTCAATGGCAGCCAGAGCCTTTTGGAAAACCCCCTGGTTCAAATAAATGATCTTCAAGTTGGAAAGCATTCTTGCCAGAAATTGATGGGGAGTGACCGCTTGCAAAAAAGCTGGCTGAATTTCGACAGGTTGGCCGAAAAGTTGAGCCAACCGATCCATGCAATCTTGTGGAAACAGAATCTCCCCTTGATGGAAGGCATCCACAAAAATTTCCATCTCTCCCACATTGGGACGAATCAAAAAATGCCCCGGCATTCCAATCCCAACCATCGGAAAGCCAACCCGTTTAGCGATCGCTAGGTAAATTAGCGACAGCGTAATCGGAATTCCCGTGCGTTGATCAATCACATTGTTTAGAAAACTGTTGCAAGGATTGTAATAATCGTCTGCATTCCCTTTAAAGCCCAGATCTTCGTACAGGTAACGATTAATTGTTTGCAAAATTCTGAGGGGATAAGGTTCAATTGGCAATCGTTCCTCAACTTCTGTTGCCATCACATCCAGGGCATTTAGATAGGCTTCCACGTCCAGATCTGGATACTCTTCCATCGCCAGGTAAAGCGCTGCCCGTTCCAAACAAATTTGCTCGTCGGTTTGATGAATTTCTTGATAGAAAAACTGGCGTGCAACTGAAAATTCCATGACGTTATAAACGCTTGCGGCTTAACGCATTGCGTGGGTAGAGCACAGCAAAACAATACCTTTATAATCCTAATGGTTACTGAAACAAACGGGATCAAAATTCACTGGCTAACAGCCAGGTCTTTCAACCGTTGCAATAGCCAATCGAGCCGCAGTTTGGCAACTTCTAAACTTGCAGAAATTTCAGGATTCAAGTTTAACTCGGAAGTCACGTCCTCATTCAACTGACGATAGCGGCTGTAACCAAGTCGGCTAACCGTTCCGCGCAAGCGATCAGACAGAAAAGCCGCGATCGCCTGATAGAAATGGGCTGCAAAGGCATTGTCTTGCAGCAACTTTGCCCGCAGTTGATTGCGCGGAATCGCCCAGAGTATCGTCGGCTCTATCGCTTTAACCGTAGCTGACGGTGGGCGAGCATCCACAAACGACATTTCTCCTACAATTTCGCCACTGGAAAGGACTGCAATTTCCTCTCCTTTAACCGCTTCAGCTGAAACTGACAGTTTCCCTTCCAGCACAATATAGAGGGCATCGATCGGCTGCCCCTCTTGAATCACAACGGTTCCTGCTGGAACTTCTTTTCGCTTACCCGTTTTGATTAACCAATCAAAGTCGCGATCGCTGAGTTCTGCTATAAAGATATAAAGCTCTTTTCATATTTTCCTTCTTTCACTCAAGGATGGTAATTATAGCTGTCGCCAGGTTGCTCAGGACATTGGTTTTAAGAGGGTGTGAGGGCTTCCGCCCCCAGCCAGAGGTTCCACCCCCTGCACCCCGTCTGTCCTAAGCCTGGTGGCTATAGCTATAAATCTTTTTCCACCATGAATTGCCAAATCTGGAAGGTTGATGGTGGAATGCTGTAACAGAGGTTGTTAGTGATGGGGGATGGGGGATGGGGGATGGGGAAGAGGAGGGGGAGTTTTGAGTTTTGAGTACTGAGCTAACTTCTGGCTTCTAACTCGTAGCTTTTTCCGGCCTGTCAATTTTTCTGTATCAAACATGGAAAGGGATCCAGGGGAATCAGGGTTTCGAGGAGTGAGAGCACCATTTGTGAGACACACCCTTTTTTCCTCTTTTTCCTTTCTCTTTCCTTCTTTCCTCTTTCTTCTCTCTTTTTCCTCCCAGTTCCTATTCCCCACCTGATCCTATTCTAGGTAATCGTTTCCGGCTCCGTACTTCCATGCATCTGCCCAGCGTCGAATGTAATATTTCTGAACCGGAGAGAGGCGATCGCTCCAGGACCTTAGCACCTGCCCCAGGGGAGAAAGTCCAGTATAGGCGGCCAGATTGCTGTAGTGCATCACCCATTCCAGTAGGGTTGAAAGCCCCACCTGGGGAATAATTTTGAACACCATTCCTGGTTGGACGAGGGAAGTTTTGACCAGGGTTTGAAACAAGGCTGGAAATTGCACCACATCTTGCAGAAATGGTCTCAATACTGGATCACCCAATTGCTCCATCTGCCTAAATACACTGGCAAGTAATTGATTGATCTGATTGGGAGCAATTTTCTGGTCCACTCGAACGCTCATAGCCCGTTGAAACAGCCAAGTGACTGCCAGATTGGGCTGATAGGGCTGTAGCAGTGCCAGGGCGTTGCGGTTCAAAACATCGCTCTGCAAAGCTTCGTGGATTCCTTCAGTCAACCGTTCCAGGTGCCGCACCATCGCCCCAAATCCGCCAAAGCTGAGGGGCGATTGACTACCACTGCTGTCTCCAATGGGTAAAATTCGGTTCCATCGGGGCTTCAGGGGGCTTTGACGGTAGCAGGGAAAAAATCCAAACAATGCCCGCTTAAACTGAAGCTGCTCCAGGGAGACGGTTTGATAACCGGGCAACAGGCGGAGGTAATCTTCAAACAGATTTTCCAGACTGGGGCGATCGGGATGGGCGTCCAGGTAGGTGAACAGATAGGTTGTTCTGCCGTCCCTGGCCGGAAAGGCTTCCCAGAAGTACTGACATTGGTTTTGTAACGGCGTGAAGGAGACAATCAGGTCACCCGTTTCATTTTCAGGAAAACCCGTCGCACAACTGCCGACTACTAGGCAAACCGCATCTGGCTTTTTGCCCTGCCGCGCCTGTTGCACGATCGCCGAAAAATGTCCCATGGCATCCAGAACCAGACGGGTTTTGAATTCTTGTTCACCCGCTTTGACAACAACCCCACTGGGATGAATCACAGCCCCTTCAAAGGGCGTCTGCTCAAACAGGTGCCCGCCCTCAGACAGAAAGCGCTGCTTGAGCGTTTCCAACAGGAACACGGGATCAACACCAAGGTTGAGAATATCCCTTACCCAAATTTCGGGGCCATCTAAAAAGCTGACACGGGCGGGATTGTACTCCGTGGCGATCGCCCGCTCCAGTTCCTCCTCCGTCAGCAACTCTAAACGGATAAACGACTGAAGCTCTTTGCGAGAAATATTCCACTCTTGCTCCCGTCCGCGCAGAATACCACGCTCAATCAGGGCAACCCGCCAGCCCCGCTGTACCAGCCCTGCCCCAATTAACACTCCCAGCGTGCCACCGCAAATCACCACGTCCCATTCCACCTCAATCGGTTGGTTGCTCTCCTGCACAACGTCAGGTACTGGCAAAGTTCCTTCCCGCAAGGATTGCCAGAGTTTATCCAGCCGTCGCAACCCTTCCAGGGGATTGCCCGGTACCTGGGAAAGAACTTGCTCAGTCAGAGTCATATGCAGCAGGGATCAGGGATAAAAATCTTAGCTTTGCAACAGTCGTTAGCCATCTTTAATGGTTGATAGGAAATTGTTGATAGGAGTGACTCAGGGGCCCATCAAGCCATTGCCATCATGTGAGCCAGGTCATCCGGTGCCAGGTAGGGTTGTACCACGCTGCCATCTTTGAACCAGATGATGCGGCGAGTGCGGCGAGCAACATCTGGTTCGTGGGTCACCATGACGACGGTAATGCCACTGTCATTCAGTTCTGAAAAGATATTCAGAACCTCTTCCGTAGTGCGGGAATCCAATGCTCCAGTTGGTTCATCCGCAAGAAGCAGAACGGGTCGGTTGACGATCGCCCGCGCAATTGCAACCCGTTGCTGTTGTCCCCCTGACATTTGATTGGGGCGGTTATGCATCCGGTTACCCAGCCCAACCCGGTTCAGCGCTTCTGTTGCCCGTTCTCGCCGATCTGCCGCTGGAACATTAGCGTAAACCATTGGCAGCATGACATTTTCCAGGGCATTGAGTTGGGGTAACAGGTGAAACTGCTGAAACACAAACCCAATTTTGCGGTTACGGATTAGGGCCAGATCTGCATCGCTCAGGGCCGCTACCTCCACTCCATCCAGATAGTAGCGCCCGGAGGTAGGACGATCCAGGCAGCCAATCATGTTCATCATAGTGGACTTACCAGAACCGGAGGCACCCATAATGGCGCAGAATTCACCCTGCTCAATGGTCAGATTGACGCCTGAGAGAGCTTTTACCTCAGTTTCTCCAGAACCGTAGATTTTATAGATGTCTTCAAGCCGAACGATAACGGAGTTGGGCATGGTGGGTGGAGGTTTGAGTAGAGGGTCAGGGTAGAGGGTAGGGAGTAGGGGTCAGGGACAGGGGTTGGGGACAGGGGGTCAGGAGTCAACAGCAGCCAATAGCCAGCAGCCAGATGTGTTACGCGCTTCTGAGGGCTACGATGGGGTCTAGTTTGGCGGCCTGACGGGCAGGGAAGACACCAAAGAATAAACCAATGCCACCGGAAACACTAACTGCAAGAGCGATCGCAGCGGGTGAAATTCCAGCCTTTAATGGTGTAAAAGCTCCAACAGCGGCAATGCCTCCGACTCCAATCACCGTGCCCAGTAGTCCGCCTGCTGCTGAAAGAATCACTGCTTCAATCATAAACTGCACCAGAATGTCCTGCTGAGAAGCGCCAATTGCCTTCCGCAGGCCAATTTCCTCGGTGCGCTCCGTTACGGAAACGAGCATGATGTTCATGATGCCGATGCCACCCACCAGAAGGGAGATGCCCGCGATCGCGGCTAGCATGGCAGTCAACCCCCCGGTAATGGTGCCCACAATATTCAAAATGTCCTTCTGGGTCTGCACCGTAAAGTCATCTTCGTCGGTAATTTTGTGCCGCAAACGCAACAGGTTTGTGACCTGAAATTCAGCCGCTCGAATGCTTTCAGCGTCCTTAGCAGAAATGGAAATAAAGGTCAGATCTAGCCCATAGGGAGAAGTGCGCCCAGTCAGGCGATTGGCATGGGTAGTAATGGGAATGTAGGCTGCATCATCCTGGTTATTTCCTAAAAAAGGCTCCCTTTGCTTGCAACACTCCGATCACCTGAAATGGAATGCCCTTAATCCGAATTTGTTCCCCAATCGGATCTCGATTGCCGAAGAAACGGGTTGCCAGATCAGATCCGAGAGCAACTACCTGAGCATTTTTGTCCACATCCTGATCGTTAATAAACCGTCCCTTTGCCATATCAAAGGTACGAACGGAAAGGAATTCGGGTGTAGTCCCAACAACCAGGGAACTGGTGTTCAGGTTGCGGTAAACCACTGGAAGCTGGCTCTGACGTTGGGCAGCCACTTCTTTGATGGAAGG
The DNA here is from genome assembly GCF_049200465.1 of Leptothermofonsia sp. ETS-13. Classification (NCBI taxonomy): domain Bacteria; kingdom Bacillati; phylum Cyanobacteriota; class Cyanophyceae; order Leptolyngbyales; family Leptolyngbyaceae; genus Leptothermofonsia; species Leptothermofonsia sp. ETS-13. The sequence continues at coordinate 4,748,457 of NZ_CP120836.1, read as the reverse complement.
CACCTGGGTGGCGATCGCCTTAGCATCTTCTAGCACCAGCGTTCTGGGTAAATCAAATGTGCGGTTACGCGCCTCCCGCGCCCCCGGAGTCACAAACAGCACATTGGGGCCTAGCGACTCAAACTGCTCTGATGCAAGGCGTTGCGCCCCCTGCCCAACACCCACCATCGCAATCACCGAAGCATTGCCAATGATGATGCCAAGCATCGTCAAAGCACTCCGAAGCTTATTTGCAGTTAGCGTTTTGACCGCCATTTTTGCACTATCAAGAATATCCATTGCCGTTGGAAATAGTTATGAATTTTGGGTTTTGATGGAGGCAACAGGCAACAGGCGATAGGGTGGAGTGGAGGAGTTTTAAGTTCTGAGTTTTGAGTTCCAATACCCAATCCCTGACCCCTGGCCCCCAGTCCCTTCTGACTTCCGACTCCTGACTCCTGAATCCTGAATCCTCCCCCCTTATCAGCTACCCCCCTTTACCCATACCCTTTGTAATGTCTTCCAGCTTTTGTCCTTCGGGTAGCTCAACAAATACCAGGTCGCCAGGCTGAACGCCTTCCAGAATCTGGGTCTGGTTGCCAATGGTGGGACCAATGGTAACGGGCTGGAATTTGGGTTTGTTGTTGCGATCGGGAATGAGAACGCCAGTCTCTCCCTTATTCGTGACGATCGCCACACTGGGCACCATCAGCGCTCTGTTCAACTGCTCGCCTAGAAATGCCAGGTCGGTGGTCATGCCAGAGCGAAGTTCATTTTTGCCCGTTGTGATGCTGACCCGTACTTCGAAAGTAATCACGCCCCTCTGAGTGGGGTCTTCTTTGGCTTCCGGTGAAACCAGGCGAACCACTCCCCTAAACGTTTGCTTCGGGTAGGCATCGGCTCGAATTTCCACAGGCTGTCCTGGCTTAATCTGCCCAATGTCAACTTCAGGGACTTTAGCCAAAATCTCCAGATCATTGGCCAGAGTCACGATCGAAGTGGCAGAGGAGGTGGTGGAGGCAAAGCTGGTAGGAGTGACAAAATCACCTTCAGTCGCATTCTTTTGGGTAATGATGCCGTCAAATGGAGCACGAATAATCGTGTCATCCAGTCTGGTGGCGATTTCTTTCAAGCGGGCTCTGGCAGACTGCACCTGAGCTGCTGCCTGCTCAATTTCTTCGACCCGGTATCCGTTTTGCTGCTGATTCAACTGTTGTCGGGCGTTATTAAGGCGAGCTTTGGCCTGCTCCAGATTGGCCCGGGCGCTACGCTCTTCATTCACAACTTCATCCAGGCGATCGCGGGAAATTGCCCCCTCGGATGACAACATTTGGTTTCTGCGAACCCGTTCACCGGCTAAGTCTAGACGGGTTTGTGCCGCTTTCACCTCTGCCTGGGCCTGCTCAACCGAGGCCCGTGCCTGCCCAATCGCTTCAGGTCGACTTCCCGAACGCAGCATAGCCAGATTGGCCTCTGCCCGCGCCAGTTCAGCCTGTGCCTGGTCTCGTTGAGCGACCAGTTCGCTACTATCCATTCGCGCAATGATTTGACCCTGCTTAACGCGATCGCCCTGTTCCACATAAAGCGCCTCAAGCCGACCGGCAGCTTTGGGGTTCAGGTTCAGCCGCTTCACAGGTACTACATCCCCACTGGCGGTAATCCGCATCGTCACATTCTTCATCGCCACCGGTTCAGTAAAGCGGCTGATGTCTTGTTGAGGTGTATTACGAACAACCGCAAACGTCGTGGCAGAAACGCCAACCAACCCAGCCGCTACCAGCCCAAGCATCCAGGGCGTGGTCTTCTTCGTTACAGTTTTCATCAAGGGGAGTTGCATGGGATTCAAACCATAAAAGCGAGTGTAAGTTCAAAGCGAATGGGGACAGGTGACAACTCAAGTCGAATGAATCCTTACTTTTTAAACTGACAAATTTTTTATTTAGTGCCTTCCTCCAGATGGGCAAACCGTCGCTCTTCCCAACGCTGAATCATGGCTGGCAGTTCCTGCTCAAGAAAGGCATGCATATCGCGCATTTCTATGAGGCGATCGCAAAGATTCGGATTTTCTCCCTCCAGCAATTCCAGTCCACGCTCTGCCAGTTGGCGAAAGGCAGTAATTTGAGCCATTCGCTGTTTAGTCAGTTCAGTCCAGGCATTGGGCTTAATGCGAAAGTAGTCTCTCCGTTGGCCTGGCAGGCCGATGCGCTCAATCAAACCAATCTGAATCAACAGACGAGTCATCGTGCTAATCGATCCCTTACTGGCCTGAAGCACATTGGCTAACTCACCAGGCGACTGGTGCGGCGGATCAGAAAGCAACAACCAACCGAAAATACGCCCAGCCATACGTGGTAGACCCACCATCTCAAACGAAAGCCCAACATCTTCAACAAAGTGCATTTGCTTGAGCGCTTGCTCAGCCCTTGCAGCATTAATACTTATGTTTGTCAATGTTCCCATGCCCTCAGCTTAACACATCTTAGTTCAATATTTACTGAACAATTTGAATATACAGATCAATCTGTATCCAACCCAGGGTGGTAGGTGTCAGAGTCGCTGTTTGTTTCAGATTGTTTCGACTCGCTTTCTGCGTAGTAAATGACTCTCCCGTCCGTAGTAAAGTGAAAAGCATCAAAGCTGTAATACTTGAAGCTTAAGAACAGAAGGAAAACACATGGCAATCCAGCGTGGTTCTAAAGTACGAGTTACTCGTAAAGAGTCTTACTGGTATGGAGATGTGGGCACCGTTGCCTCCATCGACAAAAGTGGCATTAAGTATCCTGTGATAGTTCGGTTTGACCGGGTTAACTATACGGGTTACAGCGGCAACGCATCGGGTATAAACACTAACAACTTTGCAGAAAGCGAATTGGTTGAAGTTGAGCCACCAGCTAAGTCCAGGAAACCGGCTGCCGCCGCTGCTCCTGCCTCCACACCTGAGCCGCCTAACGAAGGTTAATTGCCACTCTCAGGGTAATGACCTCTGCTAGCTAATCTGAATCCTAAGAAAAAGGGTGAGAATGGGTAATTAACTGCCCGTTCTTACCTTTTTTTGGTTGTTAGTTAAGTGAGGTGTGAGGTGTGGGGTGAAAACTCAAAACTCATTCACCTCATCTACTCATCCACCCGTCTACGCCCTCACTCCCCCACCCATCCCCTGCCCCTCCACCCTCTCCTATTCTCCCTATCGCCCATAGCGGTTTTCATTTGAATGAGGTACGGTACCTCACACCCTTGAAAAAGACTACATTCTCATACCTATGCCCGAACTGCCTGAAGTTGAAACAGTCCGAAGGGGGCTGAATCAAGTGACTCTGCATCAAACCATTCAGGGTGGAGAGGTGCTGCTGAATCGTACCATTGCCTGCCCTGCATCGGCTTCAGCATTTTTGGAAGGATTGCAGGGGACGGCGATCGCTCAGTGGCATCGACGGGGCAAATATTTGTTGGCTGAGTTAACGTCCTCCGGCTATTTAGGGGTTCATCTTCGCATGACCGGGCAACTGCTCTGGCTCAATTCGTCTGAACCCGTGCAAAAACATACCAGAGTGCGGCTATTTTTTGCAGGTCATCAGGAACTCCGTTTTGTGGATCAGCGAACCTTCGGGCAAATGTGGTGGGTGCCGCCAGGTGAAGCCCCTGAGCGCATTATCAGTGGATTGCAGACTCTGGGACCAGAACCGTTTTCGGAGGATTTTTCCCTTGCTTACCTGGTCAGGCAACTGAAGCACCGTCGCCGCCCCGTTAAAAATGCCCTGCTCGATCAGGCGATCATCGCTGGGATTGGGAACATTTATGCCGATGAAGCCCTGTTCTTGAGCGGCATCCATCCCGAAACCCTTTGCATTGACCTGAATCGCAGGAAAATTGAAGGCTTGAGAACCAATATCCTACAAGTGCTGCAAGCCAGTATTGAGGCAAAAGGCACAACGTTTAGCACCTTTCGCAGTGTGGAAGGGGTAAATGGTAACTATGGTGGGGCAGCCTGGGTCTACGCTCGTGATGGGGAACCTTGCCGCACCTGTGGAGCCGTCATTCAGCGACTGAGAATGGCGGGGCGATCGGCCCATTACTGCCCTCAATGTCAGCGTAAAGTAAATCGCCTCTAAGGTTATGGTGGTTATGGTAGGTAATAGGCGGAAGGAATGAGAAGCTAGGAGTCGGCGGAAGTGAGGTGGGAGGTAGATTCTTCCCCTCACTCTCCAGTAATCGATAACGCTTCAACCCACACATAGGGACATACGCCAGCGGGAGTCACATGGGTCTCTTCCTCCACATAAACGATTGACTTCAGTAACTCCAGAAAATCCCCGGCAACTGTGGCTGACTCAATACTGATGCGTTTGCCCTGATGAATCAACCAACCATCAAATGGTAGGGAGAAAGAGCCTTGAAGCGCCTTAACTCCTGCGTGAAGTGCCTGCAAGTCATCAATCAATACCACATTTTCTGCGCTGTCCAAGCTGTACGTCTGCTCAGCAGGTTTGCCTGGAAAGACGTGATAGAAATGAGGGCTGACGCTGACTTTGGCTCCAATGTTGGCGTGTCCGGTAGGTTGGGTGTTGAATCGCCTGGCGGTTCCAGCACTGTGCAGGAAACTCGTCAACACTCCGTTCTCAATCAAAGTCACTCGACGGGTGGGGGTACCTTCCCCATCAAAGGTGGTGATCGCCGCGTTGTCTGGATGGAGTGCATCATCACAAACTGATAGTAGGGGAGATGCAATCTGGGTTCCCAGTGATTCTGGGGTTGAAAGGCTTTGTTTGTCTAGAATGCTTTGGGCATTGAACAGGTTTGAAAAGGCTCCTAACAGACTCAAAAACGCATCGGGTGAAAAGACAACCTGGTATTTGCCCGTCGGAATCTTTTGGTAGTTCAGGTGACTAATTGTTTTGTCAATGGTTTCTTTCAGGCAGCCTTCAATGTCCAATGTTTCTAAACCCCGGCTCATACGGAATGCCCCAGCACTACGAGTTTTTTTTCCTTCCTCCTCCGTTTTGCTGTAGAGGTAAATAGAGGCTGTAGAGTATGCTTCGGTGCGCTTGGCACCATCGCTGTTCAGGTAGAAATGGTCAATGTCGCGCTGGGCCAGGCCGTTATAGGGAACGCTGGCGATCGCCGGATGAGCCTCTATGACTTCCTTTTCAACCAGAATCAACTTATCGAGCAAATCTGCAACGGGCACCTGAGCGGTTTTATCGCTAATTTGTTGAGCCAGGGGAGCCGTTGCTTCGGGGCTAAAATCGGGAACGTTTTCTTTCACGCCAAAGAAGCTGGCTTCGTAGGCCGTCTTTAGTGCTAGCTCCAGCCCATTGGGGTCAACATCCGTTGTAGAAGTGACTCCCACCGTGTTCTCCTCGTTCCACACCCGCACGGTTACGCTGGAACGCTGAGAAGCTTTCACCTGGTCTGGCTTACCCTGATCAACTTTGACACTGGTTTCATCGACTGCTGAACCAAAGATGTCATATTTCTGGATATTCAGACGGTCTGCAATTTCCTTGGTCTGAATTGCAAGTTCTTGAATACTTAGCACAACAATTCCCTCAAATCTTCTTCAAAAACTAATGTTCTTCTCCTACTTCGTGACAGAAGTTTTACACCAATTGCGTGGATGAGTACCTCTCCCCCTCCCTCTCCACTCATCCACCCAGCCGATCCCAACTGGGCAGCCACTTCTGCCAGCCTGCACTACCGTCCGCCAACCGTAATGGAATCAACCTTGATATGAGGCTGACCAACGGTAACGTAAACGCTGCCGCTAACGGAACCACAGAATCCCGCAGCCAGATCCAGATCATTTGAACACATAGAAATTTTGTTCATAATTTCCCTGGCTTCCCCAATCAGGGTGGCTCCTTTGAGCGGTTTGGTTAGCTTGCCATTCTCAATCAGATAGGCTTCATCTACTGAAAAGTTGAACTGTCCCGTTGGGCCAACACTGCCGCCCCCCATCTTCTTGCAATAGATTCCCTTGTCAATCGAGGCCAGCAAATCATCAACCGAATACTCACCGGGAGCGATGTAAGTGTTGCGCATCCGCGAGGCGGCAGCATAGGTATAGTTCTGGCGGCGACCACTACCTGTGCGAGGATGCCCGGTACGAACGGAACCCGCTCGATCTGCCAGAAAGTTTTTCAGGATGCCCTTTTCAATCAGCAATGTGCGCTGAACCGGCATTCCCTCATCATCCATGTCGATGGTGCCAAAGGCGTCGGGGGTCAACCCTTCGTCCCAGGCGGTCAGGTTTTCGTGGGCAATCTTCTCGCCTTTCTGATCAAGAAAGGGGGTGGTGCGTTTTTCAACCTGAGTGGTTTCCAGCAGGTGCCCACAGGCTTCGTGAAAAATGACGCCACCAAACTTATTGGCCATCACAATCGGATAGCTACCAGATTCAACATAGTCGGCATACAACATTCTACCCGCAGATTCGGCAACGCTCTCGGCTGTGGAAGCATAGTCCCAGTTGCGTAAAAAATTGGGATCTCCGGTCTTACCTGCCCGCTCAGAAATGGAAGAGCGGTGAGTACCATCGGCACACAGAAGGCTATAGCCAACTGACTGGGTGAGGCGAATGTCTCTGGCAAAGGTGCCATCACTGGAGGCAACCATCACTTCCTGACAGTCACGGAAATACACTGCCCGACGGGATTGCACATGGCTGGCTTTTTGTTGCAGGCGAGCGTTGGCATCCAGCAGAACTTCGCTCATTTCGCGCATGGAACTACATTGGGGTAGCCAGGACTCTTTACCCCGCAGCACAGCATAGTCACGCAAAGGTTCCAGGTTGATTTCGGGAACAAAGGCGCCGGGGGCTGGAAGTTGCAATCCCAAAATGGAAAGTCCTTTCTCCAGGGCGGCTTTCAGTCCAGAAAAGGTCAGATCGTTGGTGCTGACGTAACTGTCAGCGTGTCCCCGAAACACCCGCACTCCTGCTCCGGTGGATAGGCGAGGAGAAATGCTGGTGATGGAGTCATCTTCTGCAAGGCAGCTAATGTAGTTGACCCGTTCTAGAAAGAACTCAACGAAATCTGCGCCCGCAGCACGCCCCAGGCCAAGGAGGGTAGATAGGGGAGACTCCCAGGTTTCATCGAAGCGGTTGGGAGTGGAAGTGTACTGAAGGTTTGGGAGCTCTCTGGAAAGAAGGAGAGGGGTTGCAAGCATGGTTTCTCCGGGGTGGCGATCGCAACTGAGCAACTTACTTTTTCAAACTTACTTTTTCAAAGTATAAAAGGCATCCCAATCTGATGCCCATGAATTCCATTCTAAGAGGCCTGCAAAAAATTTGTCGTGAAACCCAATTTCCCTCCAAAACTAAGGTTATAGCTCTACGCAGGTGCGTTAGGAAATTGGAATTAGAGAGGGAGTGGGGGCTTCGCCCCCAACCAGGGGTTCCACCCCCTGCACTCCGTCTTCAGCCTGGTGGCTATCGCTATACCTCAAAGCAAGTGGACTTCAAAATTCGAAGCAGGATGGATTGCTATGTATTCCCATGGGTGATGGCTTCACTGGTCATATCACCTGCCATAACAACTCTCTTAGTCCCTACTTTTCTCTTAGTCCCTACTTTGAAAAACTGTCATCTGTTATCTCAATCTGGGAACAGTAAAACCCTGCAAAAATGGCTGCTATGTAAAGCAGAACTCCCAGCCAGAATACCAGGTTGCCGATCAGTTGATCTTTCGTTAACAGGTTCATATCCAGCAATAGAAAATGCCAGTCGTGTAACACAGCTTCTCCACCCAACAGTGGCAATGCTCGTGCTTGGGCATCTTTGATGTAGATAGAAACATCCCATAAATTCTGGGCAACCCAACAAAGGGTAACTGCACCTGCATATAACTGCCGATGAAAGAGGAAGTAGCCCGTAATCCCTGCTGGAACCAATACTTGCATGAGTGAGCCACCCAAAATATGGAGAAATCTTCCAAAAAACGAGAAAATCACATGTCCCGCTTCATGGAAGATGAGGTTCACTCCATGCAAAAACATCATGATGCTGTCGCTTCCTTCCAGGAACCGCTCAACCGTGTAGCTTGATGCCCCAAATAGACCGTATAGAGCCAGAATGATGACAAAACTTACTTTCAGCGGATTCAGTTTGAGCAACAGGTGCCGCAGATCATCGGTGGTGTAAGTAAATGAACCAATTTTGAAAATGGGTGTCGTTCCAGGCGTAGTCCGTCGCATTGGAGTTGCGGACTCTTCAGGCGCAGATTGTTGGCTGGGTCCACGGCCTGTCTCTGGAGAGGTCGCTGAGAATTTTATACACTCAAATGCAACCGTCCATGCAGGTTTGGTTTCCCCGCGCTGCCGTCCATAGATCCTGACTACAGACGCGATCGCAAACTCCAGTTCCACCAAACACTGTCGGATACGACGAACAGCCATTACCTGATTGGGCACCAGTTCCGCCTCCAAAAGAACATGCAGACAGTCCTCGTGCTGGTGCACCTTAACAGCAACATTACGATCGCGCACAGCCTGACTCAACAGAGTCGCGATCGCCTGTTCATCTCCTTGCTTTGCCAGTTCTACAAGATCAAACGGCATCATATCACATCCAGTATGCCCGGTCTGTCTGGCAAAAAGATCAAAAAAAATCGATCGCCCCCATTAGCCAAAGAGCGATCGTTTGATCCAATTATAGTACAAACGAACTGAATATACTAGTCAATGGCTTCATCACTCCTCCACCTTTTCCCTCCTTCCGGTTCCAATCGTAAGAGAGGGGTTAGGGGTGAGGAGCTTTAAGTTTTGAGTGCCGGGTGCTGCGTCTCCTAACCTCTAGCCCTCAATCCCTATTCCCTAACCCCTATTCCCTGGCCCCTGGCTTCTTTGCTCTTTCCCCTTTCCCCTTCCCTCTTTCCTCTTTTCCCTCTCCCCTGCCTACTCCCCATTCCCCAACTAAGGAATCATCGCAACCTTAATCACCTTCCGCTGCTTCATCTCTTCAAACACCTGTCCCAGTGAGGTCAAAGGTTTTTCTCCACTAATCAATAATTCAAATGGAAGGGTTTGACTGGCTAACAACCGGAGGGCCGCCCGCACACATCTGGGTGTGTTATGGAAAACTCCTTTGAGAGTCAGTTCGCTGTAGTGGAGTTGTTCGGTATTCACCGTGATGGTGGTATCGCGGGGACAGCCACCAAACAGATTGACAGTGGCACCCGGACGGGCACAGGCGATCGCCATCTCCCAAACCGATGGCACTCCCGTTGCCTCAATTACCACGTCGGCACCCCAACCATTGGTCAGGTCTTTTACCAGGGAGGGCACATCCTCCAGCTGGCGGTAGTTAAAGGTTTTTACGGCTCCCAGTTTTTGACCGATTTGCAGGCGTTGCTCATTGCCCCCGAACAAGAAAACCTGGGCAAAGGGTTCGGTTGAGTCAGGCATGGCTGACTGGTTGTGCCAATCTCCTTTACCGGAGGCCAGAGCGGCCACAAACATCAAGCCGATCGCCCCATCACCCAAAATCACGATGCGATCGCCCCGCTTCACATTAGAACGGGCCGCTCCATGTAGCACACAGGCCAGTGGTTCGGTCATGGCTGCCAGTCCGTAGGAAACTCCTTCAGGAATAGATAACAAATTGTGTTGCACAATTGGAGCCGGAATTTTGAGGTACTCAGCAAAGGTGCCATTGTTAAACAGCAAATTCTGGCAGAGGGAGTACTCCTCTTTGTTGCAAAAGAAACAGTTCATACAGGGAGCCGAGTTGTTAGCAACGACGCGATCGCCCACCTGCCAGTCCTTTACGCCTTCCCCAACTGCAACTATTTCCCCTGCGGCTTCATGCCCAAATAATGTGGGTGGCTTTAGCATCTTCGCGTGCCCACCCCTGCGCCAGACCTTCAGGTCTGTTCCACAGGTGGTTGCGGCTCCTACCCGAATGACCACCTCTCCTGCCCCTGGAATGGGGTCTTCCACTTGCTCCAACCGGAGGTCTTCTTTTCCGTACAGTAATGCTGCCAGCAAAGCTGCCTAACCTTTAGAGAAGATTACCGAATCATCTTACTGGTTTGGCGACTCGATTTTGTAGTTCAGCCTCATCTATCCCCCAGCTTCAACAACATTTGCTTTCCGGAGTAAGAGAAACACGCTTGTAGTATTTTGTAGTTTAGTGGTACAGGTTTTCTATCTCAATTCTCGTTTGGATGTGGTACGGGCGGAAAGGCGAAACGCTTTCCGCCCCTTCAGCCAAGATATTGCTTTCAATTGAGAATCGCCCCATCACAGAATCCATCAACGACAACGGACTTTCCAGAGATTTATTACAAATTTCCTTCAACTGTGGAATAGGAAAATTGTCCGTTGAAGCTAAAAAAGCCCCAACGTTAAAAGGTCACGATCATGGTGTTACTCTACCCCCAATCATTCAAACCCTTCCAGCCCCCTCCAGAGTCTGATAAGAAGCCAGAACCGTCAAAACTCCCTCCAGTTCCTCTGGATGACAAGATTCAGGAGCCTGACCATTCGAAGGAATCGGCAGAAACGATTCACAATCTCCGACAAACCTATTACCTTACCTGGTACCTGGAACGACGCACGTTTTTGTAAAGACGGTTACGCACAATTTGAATGGAATTCTTATGAAGACGCTAACACGGCGCCCTTACCAGGGAGAATCTGATTTGCCCAGGATTGTTGACTTAATCAATACCTGTGCGATCGCCGACGACATAATTGATAGCACAACGTCCATTAATGAACTGCAGATTGAGTTCGGTTCTCCTTTAGTCAATCCAGAGCGTGACATTTGTCTCTGGGAAGATATCGACGGTAAGCTAATTGGCTTTGCTGAACTCTGGATTCCAGAATCGAGTCAAACCCAGAGGGGTTCCCTCTGGTTTAATGTACATCCCTCTATCCGCGATCGCGACTTAGAAACCGAGATTCTGATGTGGGCGGAAAGGCTAATGCAAAAAATCAGTCAGGAACGAGGAGTCACAGTCAACCTGCAAGTGCCCGTCCGCGAAACGTTGACAGACCGGGTGACTTTGCTGAAACGTCATGGTTTTGGTCCTGTGCGCTATTTCTACCGCATGGAGCGATCGCTTGCAGATCCCATTCCCAAACCCCAATTTCCAGATGGATTTATCCTTCGTTCGATGAATAGGATAGAAGATGCCCAGGCATGGGTTGATTTATATAACCAGTCTTTTATTGATCACTGGAACCACCATGAAATGACACTGGAGGAATGCCGCTACTGGATGAACCACAATCCAGTCTATCGACCGGAATTGGATCTGGTGGCGATCGCCCCTGATGGCACCTTTGCTGCCTTTTGCTACAGCGAAATTGACCCTGAGTACAATGCCCGCATTGGGCAGAGACTAGGTGCAGTTCATCTACTGGGCACCCGTCGAGGTTTTCGCCGGATGGGATTGGGAAGAGCAATGCTGCTATCAGCCCTACACCGACTTCAGAAAGCAGGGATGGAAACCACCCGATTAGGAGTGGACACCGAAAACCCCTTGGGTGCAAAGCAACTCTACGAATCCGTCGGCTTTAAGCAAGTGTTGACCAGTATCGTTTTTGAAAAGGAATGAGGGGTGAGGGGAGTTTTGAGTTCTGATGAAGGCAACAGGCAATAGAGTGGAGGGTAAATGGGCTGATGGGTAGATTACTGAATGCAACTGAATGCAATTGTTACGTTGCGGGAAATCACTAAAGAAAACCTGGATGGCATCCTCAAGCTAAAGGTGACTCTCGCTCAAGAAAATTTTGTTGCTTCCAATGCTGTATCTATTGCTCAAGCCCATTTCTATCCAGAAGTTGCATGGTTTCGAGCAATCTATGCGGACGAAACACCCATCGGGTTTGTAATGCTGGAAGATGACCCCGCCAATTCATCTTATTTCCTCTGGCGATTCATGATTGATGCTCGTTTTCAAAAGTGTGGGTTTGGACGACGTGCTTTAGAATTGGTAACTGAATACGTCAAAACCCGTCCTGGAGCAAAAGCATTATTGACTAGCTGCGTTCCCGGCGAGGGGAGTCCTGGAAAGTTTTATGAAAAGATGGGCTTTACCTACACCGGTGAAATGGATGAGGATGAGTTAATTATGCAGTGTAAGTTTTGAAGTGATGGCAGGTGGTAGGTGGTAGGTGGCAGGTGGTAGCTCCTGCCCTCTGATCCTTATCATCTACCACCTGGATCCCTTGCATTTCTCTGACAACTAACAACCAACAACTAACCACTACCCTAACACCTATTCCCTTCCCAGCTTAAGACGCCTCGCCTTCAGTGTTTGCAACAAATGCTGCATGCTGATCTTGGCTTCTGGTATTTCAACAGCGGCGTAAAAAGCAGCTTCGCGGGCAATGACCTGAATCTCTCCCCCGGTGAGGCGAAACTTGTGTGCCAGCCATTCCCAATCAATGTCGGCATGTAAAGGAGTTTGAGGGGGAAAGGCCCGCTGCCAGAGTCGCAAACGGCTTTGCTCATCGGGCAGAGGGAACTCCAGAATGGGAGTGATTCTTTTCTGCCATCGGGGTTTTACCGCTTGCTTGCTGGGAACACTGAGGAGCGTAATGCTTCGCTGCAGTTGACGCTGGTGCAAAAATTGAAGGATTTCTGTTTCCAGCAGAGGTGGGGGTTGCCGTAACCAGATCTGGGCAGATTTGAGCAGTAAAACCGTGGGGGCTTGTTCAGCGATCGCCAGCAACACCTGACTATGAGCATTGGGAGGCAGTAGTGCCAGATCAACCACTGTGAGGGGAGTGCCCAACTCCTGGGCAATTGCCCTAGCTGCCATCGTTTTGCCTGTGCCAGATGCTCCAATCAGGAGGGCGATCGCTCCAACAGGTGGCTGGTCCATCCATTCCTGAAATCCCCAAACCTCATCCACCTGGGAAACTAACTTGAACCGTTGGCAAAGATGCTGGAGCGTTTCTAAAAGCGCTGGGGGGAGAACCAGGTCAAGCCAGGAGGGGGCAGGTTGAGATGGAAAAAAGCTGAGCCATGTAGCAGGAAAGCCAGAATTAGTTCCTGTTTGTTTAAGCTGTATTTGATGGGAGTGACTAACAGGTAAATCGGGTTGCAACAATTCTTGTAGAAAACAGACATCTGGTTTGTCGGCTAGTAGAAAACTGACCAGCGGATCGGAAAGTTTTACCAGACGGGTCAGAAATGGTTCTGCCTGATTGGACAGCACTTCCAGCAGTCGATACCTCAGCAAAACCGAATCCCTGGTCAGGCATTGTCGCCCCAGTCGCCACTCAGTATCGTTGCGGCAAAGAATGCGTAGAAGCAGGTCTACTGTTGGCAGGCCGGGGGCTCCGGGCTGTTCCGTTTCTTGTAAGTAATTGTAGATCTGTCCATAGCGGCGATTGATTTCGGGAGCCAGTGCCATCAACACCAGGTTTTTCTCAAAGGCTGAAAGTTGCAAGTGATTCCTTAACAATGGCAACCCCAGACCGATCTGTTGTTGTTCACTGGCTCGAATTTTCGCCTCCATCTGTTGCTGATAGCCACCTTTGCTGGCTCTACGCCGTGGCATTTCTGCTGGAGAGTCATAGGCCACTTCACCTTCCAAACTCACCAAACCTTTCCACCAATGGCTGCTGGCGCGGTCGGCACGATTACGGGCGAGGCGATCGACTTCCTTTGCTTCCTTCCGTTGCCGTGCAATAGCCAGGCTCAACACCCGATCCAGCCAGTTTAATTCTGCTTTCAGGTATGTCCAGTTATCGGGGAAGGGTTCAACGGAATCGCCAGGCATTGAGGTGAGGAATAGGGAATAGAGGGTTAGGGAAGGGTGATCAGGAAGAAGGAAGAAGAAAGAGGAAAGAAAAAAGAGGAAAAAAGCTACGAGTCAGAAGCTAGAAGTTAGCTCAGCACTCAGCACTCAAAACTTATCCATCCATCCACCCTGTTATCCTCTAATCTGGCTTTGTTGGAGTTGTTCTTGCAATTGTTCTGCACTCCAGGCAGGTTCCTGGCAGCTCAAGCCCTGGCAAACCAGACCCACAGCACCCGGAGGCAGGTCAGTGTTTACTTTGTATACAACGGTCGGCAGGTATTGAGCAAAAAGCGCAACAATCTGGTCGGATGTGGTACGCACCAGGGTGTGGTTTTGAAACCAGTCAAGGGCAGAAAAGAGACTAGGGCAGGACTGGGGCGATCGCTCCATCACTACTCCAAATGCTCGCAGGATTTGCTCGGCTCTATCCAGATTGCTAAGGTCTTCTGTTAATAACGCTAGCCGAACCAGATTGGTAGCGGCAACCCCATTGGCGGCAGGAGTCGCATTGTCTACATAGCTCCGTTCGCGCAACAGTAGATCACTTCTAGCATCTGTATTGTAGTAGCCTCCCAACTCCAGACTCCAGAGAAATTCATCCAGCTCCTCTTGCAGCCTTACCGCTTGCCCCAACCAAACTTTAGCCTCTCGCGCAAGAGCTAAATTGGCCTGATGCAGATCAAGTAGTGCCTTGATAAACAGCGCATAGTCCTCCGACTGGGCCAGAACGTCGGGTTTTCCATCATAATTAACGCGATGGAAACGCCCATTTACCCACTGATGGTCGAGGATAAAATTGGCAGCTTGGTGGGCGAGTTCTAGATATTCACCGTTTTGGAAAACCATCGCAGCCCGCGCCAGTCCCGAAATCATCAGGCTATTCCAGGCAACAATCATTTTCGTGTCAGTCACCGGAGGAATGCGACCAGTCCAGGTAGTGGTTTTGGCTTCCTGGTTGTTACGGGCAGGTGGAAAGGTTGGCAGGGCATCGGCAAATTCCCCATAGCGAACCTTAAACAGCTTGCTTAAAGCTACCTCCAGGCTATCTGAAAGTTGACCGGGTTGCTGCCGCTGCAAGACGTTATACCCTTCAAAATTGCCATCCTCCGTCACTGTAAACTGTTGGGTCAGTTCTGCCAGTTCTTCAGCCGTGAGCAACGATTGCAACTGTTGATAATCCCAGACGTAGAAGGCTCCTTCTTCAGGTTCGGCTTCGGTGGGGTTGGTGAAACTGTCGGCATCCTGGGCGGCGTAGAAGTAACCTTCGGGAGCGGTCATCTCGCGCTTGAGCCATTCAACGGTGAGGGCAATCGCCCGTTCAAACGCAGGTTCCCTCACCCCCAATGCCCACAGATTTGCCAGGTATTCCACAATCTGCCCATTGTCATAGAGCATCTTTTCAAAGTGAGGCACCGTCCAGGTTGGGTCTACTGTATAGCGATGGAAACCACCCGCAACGTGATCAAAAATGCCACCCAGAGCCAGATCTAACCCTCGTTGTCTGCTAATTTCACCAGCCTGAGGCACTGACTCAGGAAACCGAGACGCCCGCAGCACCGCTTCCGCGTAGGGAATCATCGGGAAACTGGGACCCGGCGATTTTGAAGAGATAATCCCTGTGCTGGACTGCAAACCCTTCTTCAGGAGATCTCGACTGAGCTCCTGAATCGGTTGCAGGGTCGCCACAGTCTGCAAATTGCTCAAGATTTCTCCCTTGACCGATCGCAGCTTGTCTTTTTGGGTGTCGTAGTACTGACGGATGGCTTGCAGCACTTGCAAAAAGCCAGGTCGCCCGTAACGGGACTCAACCGGAAAATAGGTACCACCATAAAAGGGAACCAGGTCATCAGGAGACAGAAATACATTAAGGGGCCAGCCACCCTGCCCAATCATCATCTGCACGGCCTGCATATAAATGCTATCCAGGTCAGGACGTTCTTCTCGATCCACCTTGATTGGCAGAAAGTGGGCGTTCATGTAATCGGCGATCGCCTTATCCGAAAAGGCTTCCCCTTCCATTACCGTGCACCAGTGGCAACTGGAGTAACCGATGGAGAGAAAAATCGGTTTATCTTCTCGCCGCGCTGTTTCCAGTGCTTCTTCACACCAGTACCACCAATCAATCGGGTTGTCGGCATGTTTGCGCAGGTAGAGGCTATTGGATTGGGCAAGGCGGTTTGGCATGGGAAGTTATTAGTTGTGTTGGTTGTTAGTTGTTAGTCAGGTGAGGGGAGCGGTGTGAGGTGAGGAGCAGCGCCTCCTTATCTGCCCTGGAGTTTTGAACTCTGGCACCTACCAACTACCAGTCTAAAATTTTCCTGCCAGCCTGATACGAAGTCACTCTCACGGGTACCACAAAACCTTTCCTGGCTTTTCTAAGCTGGAGTCGAAATTGAATCGAATCCCCTATAGCGTTCACAAATAGTTTGTGAACAAGGGGGGTGGAGGCTTCGCCCCCACGCAGGGGTTCCGCCCCTGCACCCCGTTCAAATTTCAAAAAGGATCGCTATAGAAAGGATTGAACGGATTGCCAGGTTAGTTTTGGCGTAATGACCTGTTTGTTCGATAGTTGTTAATCCTATTCACCCTGCAATAGCTGCAATTCATCCAGATTTACCAGGAGAAAAATCAATGACTCAAAAGATATTGGAAGTGACGGCGATCGCAGATCTGATAATTCTGAGAAGCTTTCCACCCAAATTACAAATCAGTGCCTCTGGTCATGTGACATCATCCGGTTGGGCAAATGCTCAGTTGATTCCATACGTATATATTCCAAGCGCCTCCAAATGGCATTTACGATTTTGATTTTGTTGCAGAACCACCCGATGAAGCAGCAGCCCAGGCCATTTCGACCATAGAAGCGAGTTATCTATGGGACGCATTTCCCGATGACTTGAAGGGTGTAAGGATACACGCCTCAACAAATTCACTTGAAAAGCTACTGAGCCCAATCGAAGAGCCTACTAAGAAAGAACCTACCAAGAAGTAAGTAGGTAGTCATAATTAATTTGTAAAGGGGGGGGGGGAGTGGGGGCTGCGCCCTCACTCCCCCTTCTGACAGTTAATTATGGCTATCTACTTGTCACTGGTTAAAACTTATCACTGGTTAAAACGGAGAGAGAGGGATTCGAACCCTCGTTAGAGTTACCCCTAAACAGCATTTCCAGTGCTGCGCCTTCAACCACTCGGCCATCTCTCCAGGGGGGATTGCGCTATATCCACAGTCACAGAATGATTATATTAGCAGAAGCTGGTCATAGACTGGTAAAGAAACTCGTAATTGATCCATGACCCAATCTTATATTGTTCGAATTCGCGATCGCCGCACCAACACCCTCCGCACCGTCGAAGTGCCCGAAGACCGTTACATCCTGCACACCGCTGAAAACCGGGGTATAGAGCTGCCCTTCTCCTGTCGCAATGGAGCCTGCACCACCTGCGCGGTTCGAGTGCTTTCGGGCGAAATCTACCAGCCGGAGGCGATGGGGCTATCTCCTGGCTTGCGCAAACAGGGATATGCTCTGCTCTGTGTCAGCTATCCCCGCTCTGACCTGGAAGTAGAAACCCAGGATGAAGACGAAGTTTACGAACTTCAGTTTGGACGCTATTTTGGCAAAGGTAAGGTGACAAGAGGGCTGCCACTGGATGAAGATTAGTCAGGCGACAGACAACGGACGACAGGCGGCAGAGAAAAGCCCCTCTTTTCTTTTGGGTCTGGTGTCCCTGCTCTTTTGTCTTTTACTGACAGCCTGTCAACCTCCAAACCAGCCCCAGGGGTTGACAATTCCCGTGCAGCAAGTGCTTACCGGGCGCGATATTGAGGTGGCGGGGATTGTTGGGCAACCAGAAATCACCGAGCGGGTTCGGTTAGAAGGTATTGATGCTCCCGATCCAGCTCAACACCCGTGGGGAGAGGCAGCTAAAAACTGGTTGAAACAGGCGATTGGCAACCACCCTGTGCTGCTAGAGTCAGATCTGGAGCCACGGGACGACAACGGCCAGCGGTTGGCTTATGTCTGGCAAAATAGCCAATTGCTCAATGAGAAACTGGTCGCAGAAGGTTACGCGATCGCTACTCCCCCATCCCCCCAACCGCAAATACGACCAGCGCCTTGCCCGCGCCCAGGATCGGGCAAGAACACTGGGATTAGGGATCTGGAATCCCAACCAACCGATGCGGCTTTCACCTGCGGAGTTTCGTAGCGGCAGGGGAGCGTAGGAGTGAGGAAGTGAGAGAGTGAGGATTCGCCCCCAGTCAGGGGGTCCCACCCCCTCCACCCCCCGAATCTATCTTCAATTTAATTTTGTCCAGTTACTTAACACCAGTTACTTAACACCAGTTACTTAACAACTGATATCACCCGATTACCCCCTCCCCGTATTACACCCTCACACCCTCACCCTATCACTCATCCACCCATCTACCCTCTCATCCCTCACTTAACCAACAACTAACAACTAACAACTACCTCATGCTTACTAGCTCTGAACAACTCGCGGCGTTCCTTGACATTGCTACGGAAGCCGCTTTGGCGGCGGGTGTCATTTTGCAGGATTACCTGGGCAATCTGGATGAGATCGAGGAGAAGGGGCATCCTGGTGATCTGGTAACAGAGGCAGACCGGAAAGCGGAGATAGAGATTCTGAAGGTGCTCCGCCGCCATGTGCCGGGGCACAGAATTCTGACAGAGGAATCGGGACAGGTGGGCAGTCTGGACAGTGAGTTTTTTTGGGCGATCGACCCGCTGGATGGTACTACAAACTATGCGCACCAATACCCGGTTTCGGCGGTTTCCATTGGGCTGATGATTGAAGGGGTACCTCAGGTGGGGGTCATCTATGATCCTTTTCGGCGAGAATTGTTTCGGGCTGCTAAAGGGCTGGGAGCAACCCGCGATCGCCGTCCGATTCGCGTTTCAAAAACCTGTGAATTAAGTAAAAGCCTGTTAACAACAGGTTTTGCCTATGATCGCCGCCAAACCACCGACAACAACTATGCCGAGTTTTGCTATCTGACCCACCTGACGCAGGGAGTACGGCGGGGTGGCTCAGCCGCGTTAGATTTGGCCTATGTTGCCTGTGGTAGATTTGATGGCTACTGGGAACGAGGTCTATCACCCTGGGATATGACTGCGGGCATTATTCTTCTGGAGGAGGCTGGGGGAAAGGTGACCGCTTATGATGGCAGTCCTTTCCAGATCGATTCTGGACGGATACTGGCGACCAATGGTCACATCCATACCAGCCTTAGCACGGAGCTACAGCGAGTTCCTTCCCTCACCATTTGGGCAGATCTCGGCAAGTTTAGTAAGCTAGGCTAACGCCAGCTTGCTCAGGCAGTATTACACTAGAATGAATTCAACGGCAGGTAAGCATACATACCATGTCTTTTCTAATTGAGCGAGGGCTTTTTCTCCTGGACTTTAACGATCACCATGCAATTTTAGGTGTCCCGGTTGATGCCGACATCAAAGACATTCGGAAACGGTATCTCAAGATTGCTCGACGCCTGCACCCGGATAGCTGCCTATCTGAGAGCGAAGAAGATAAACAGCGTGCCAGTCAGTTTTTGTCTAAACTGGTTAACCCAGCCTGGGAAAAGCTGTCTCAAGAAAAAGACCGCAGCGAATACGGCTTGCTTTTGAAGTTGAAGGTACAACAAGCTCTGCAAAAGAGGGGATCGCTAGATGTGGTCAGTAGTTTGGCAAAGCAGCTTTCCACCACCCCCAATCCCGACCACTTTTATCAGGCATCCTTAAAAGACCTGGCGAATAAGCAATATGACCATCTGGATCAAACTCTGGAGTTAACCGCCCAGATCAGTGAATTAAATCTGGTGTATCTGATGCGCAAAGAAAGCAGTGGTGGTATTGCACTTGATGAACCGAAAAAGACGATTTACACCGGCAGCAACATTCCAGATTCCACTCGATCCTCGACCAGACCGATCGCAACGGCTCCAAACGTGCCTCCTAAACGAGAATCCTTCTCTGATCAGTATTACCGTCGAGCGGAAGCCCTGGCTGCAAAGGGTAATTTTGCCCAGGCAATTCTGGAACTGAGGGATGCCTTGAAAATTGAACCCAATAACAGCCGTTGCCACAGCTTGCTGGGAGTGATCCATCTGCGGCAGAATCAGTTGCCGATGGCACGGGTTCACATTAATAAAGCACTACAAATTGATCCCCAGAATGAGATGGCATTGGAAGCCAAGCAAAAACTGGAGCAGGGGCAAAGCAGTGCGGGGAAGGTGACTCCTCCCAAAGCGTCACCCAAGTCGAATAAGCCTAACGATCAGCCCGGTGGCGGTTTATTTGGTTTGTTTGGTGGGAAGAAGAAGTAATGGCCTATCAGTCTCCGGCAGGAGCAAGGGATCTACTACCCCTGGATGTTGCTCAAAAACGTTGGATTGAAGATCGCTTGCAGCAGGTATTTCACCGCTGGGGCTATCATCGGATCATCACCTCTACCCTAGAACGGTTAGATACCTTGATGGCAGGGGGCGCAATTCAGCGATCAACGGTGATTCAACTTCAGGAATCGGAAGAGGAAGAATTGGGGTTACGACCCGAACTGACTGCCTCGATCGCCCGTGCTGCCGTCACTCGGATGGCGGGTGCAACTCTTCCCCTGCGTCTTTACTACAACGCTAATGTTTTCCGCCGTGCCCATGAAGGCAGCCACAGCCGCCAGCAGGAGTTTTACCAGGCGGGCGTTGAACTGTTGGGAACAGGTGGTTTACTGGCTGATGCTGAGATCTTGCTACTGTTGACGGATGGTTTGAAATCTTTGGGATTACGACAGTGGACGCTGGTGCTGGGAGAGGCTGGTTTAACGCGATCGCTCCTCGCGTCTTTTCCCTTAGCGGTGCGGGATCAGGCGCGCTGGGCGATTGCCCATCTGGACCGCATCACCCTCGAAACCCTCCCCCTCACATCTGAATTGCGAGAACGGGCACTGATGCTGCTGGATCTGCGCGGTCGTCCCGATGAGGTATTGCAAAAGGTTGCCAGCCTCAAACTCGACGCCTACCAGCGAAAAGCGCTTGACAATCTGAAATCCCTCATCGATCTGCTGGAAAAAAGCAGTTTTCTCCCCTCTATGCCTCACCCTTCCCCCTCCCTGGTCCTCGACCTCAGCCTGATTCGTACCTTCGACTACTACACTGGCATCGTGTTTGAAGTTGTTAGCCCCAGTGAGGCAGGGCTTCAAACTCTGGGACAGGGAGGACGTTACGATCAACTCCTCGGAGTCTATCACCCTCAAGGGCAGAGTTATCCTGGCATTGGGTTTTCTCTGCAAATCGAACAGCTCCATCAAATTTTACTGCCGACCGGGCAACTGCCTCAGCAAACCCCTGGTAGTGAGTGGTTGGTTGTACCAGATAGCCCCCAGGCTTATACCGCAGCTCTAGCCTATGCCCAGAGCTTGCGTCACTCAGACAGTCTCGCCAGAGTTGAGCTGGACCTGGGTGGACGAACTTCAGCCGAAATTTACGATTATGCCCGCCACCGACGCATCACCCAAATCGCCTGGGTCAAAGCTGGAGGAGACCCTGTAATCGAAACGGTCAATCATCAGCTTTAAAGTAAGCATACCGATTTGTACTCACTTGATGCTGTTGTGGGTGAGTGTCAATATCTCCTCCGCTCTCATCAGTAAGTTAACTGACAAGTTGATGCATTTGGCGATAAACAACATTGCTAAGCGATGAAACCGACCGATTAAAGATCGAAAGGCAGCTTCGTTACATTTCGCCATTCTATTCCAGGATGCTTTAACGATTGACAATCTCAGGGCTTACACAAAAGTCTAAACATTCTCTGGTTGGGTTGTAGAAAACCACGGTGCTGCAACCCTCTCTCTTTATAACCCTCTCTCTTTTATGGCAACAAGTTTGTCTTTGGCATTGCTTGCTTTTGGCATTGCTAGTTCTATGTCATAGATGGCTGGACAGTCTACCCTTGCTTGATTAATGTGGATGATCACATTGTCAGCGAGACCTATTATGATTCGAGTTGAGGAAGAGAATACCCGATTACAGCACTATCTGTAATCGCTTGCATCGCAAGACGTTGTGTTATTGTAAGTCCGTAAAAAAGCTGAAGCACTTGATCCAAGTGTTATAGCTCTACGCGGGTGCGTTAGGACATTGGAATTAGAGAGGGAGTGGGGGCGAAGCCCCCAGCCAGGGGTTCCACCCCTGCACCCCGTCCTAACCATCATGACTACCGCTATATTTCACTATTTGAAATTTCGTTCGCTTTGAAATTTCGTTCGCTACCACTTCTTGCCTAATTCATACTCGATTCAGTAACGCCTGATAGCTTTTTACACCGAATCTTCCCCCTTGTCTTGTTCCATCCGCTTCTTCAAGAGACGAATTTTATTGCCCCGACCCGAAATAGTGGCAGAATCCTTCTCAATCTCCACAAATAGCTTGCCAGAGAAGAAATTGCTGAGCGCGGGACGAGAATAAACGGTGAATGCATCCAATTTTCCAGCCTCGCTGTACCCTAACTGTTCCAGGGTTTGCTTCAACTTTTTAAGAAACGCGCCCCGATTTTTAATGGGAAGCGTAAGAGTTTGATGGCTATTGAAATAAGCACCCACCAACCCTGCTGTTAAACCCAATAAAATACTCACCTGGAAAGGATTAAACGTCAGTTCAGAACCAACCCCCTGATCGATCACAAACGCTGCGATCAGGGTTGTACCAACAAAGTAAAACAAAAAGGTGGGAACAAACCCCGGACCTTTCATGACAGCTCTCCTGATTGGGTGGATGGGTGGATGGGTGGGGGAGTACTCCTTACCCCCTGAACAAAATCCAATAATTGATGCGCCATTTGTAGCTTACTGCACGGTTCGATCGCCTGTTGCCGTCCTTCGCGGTCAATGAAAACGGCCTGGTTCGAGTCACTGCCAAACCCACTATCGGCTTGGTCGATGGGGTTGGCGGCGATCGCGTCCAGTTTCTTCCGCTTCAGCTTGTCTAAAGCAGGTGTCACGATATCGCCACTTTGGGCGGCAAATCCAATCAATTTCTGGTGAGGTTGTTTCAGGCGGCTAAGTTCTGCGGCAATATCGGGAACGGGCTTCAACGGCAGGCTGTCAGGCAAGGCTGCCTTGGGCAATTTCTCTAAGCTACAGGTCGCTGGCTTGACATCCGCAACCGCCGCCGCCATAACTGCCCAATCTGCATGGGGAAACCATTCCAGCAGCGCTCGCCGCATTTCATCAGCACTGACCGTCGGAATCAACCGAACTTCCTGGAGAGCGGCAACCTTCTGGATCTCCATTGGGGCATGCACCAGGATAACGGTGGCCCCACGATGAATTGCTGCCTGGGTTAGTGCGATTCCCATCTTCCCCGTCGAAGGATTACCAATAAAGCGAACCGGATCCAGGTGTTCTCGGGTTCCACCAGCACTAATCAGCAGGTGTTTGCCCGCCAAATCGCGTTTTCCCTGAGTATGCAAAAGGGAAAGAATATGGGGCAGAATTGCGTCGGGTTCTGCCATCCGCCCCATGCCGACGCGATCGCAAGCCAGAATACCTGCCCCCGGCCCCACCCGGTGATAGCGAGGATCAGTGCAAATTTGCTGCCAGTTTCGCTGAACCGACTGTTGCTCCCACATGTCCGTATTCATGGCCGGAGCCAGCAACACCGGGCAGGTAGACGCCAGCACTGTATTGGTCAGCAAATTATCAGCCATCCCGTACACCAGCTTAGCCAGGGTGTTGGCAGTGAGTGGTGCAATCACCAGCACCTCAGCCCACTCTCCCAACTCAATGTGCAGCGGACGGGCCTGGGTCGGCTGCCAGAAGTCCCGATCTGTATAGGCAGGATGACGACATAGGGTAGAAAAGGTCAGCGGAGTGACAAACTCCTGGGCTCCATCGGTCAGGATAGCTCGCACCTCAATACCCGACTTCGCTAGCGCCGAGGCCACTTCTGCCATCTTGTAGGCTGCAATGCCACCCGTAATTCCCAGTAAAACCCGTCCTGGTTGAGCCATGACTGGAATAGAAACCTATGCTTCGTCGTAAGCTTCCATATCTAGCAAATAGAAGTAAGGTTCAGCCAGTTCTGGACGCCGAAACGCGATCGCCCGTAGCAGATGCCAGTCACGCAGTTCTTCTGACGTGGTGGTGTACTCGTCTGCTTCCAGCCTGGCCGCGATCGCGGCCACATCTGCCGCAGTCAAGGTAGAGACATTCAGTTGTTCAAGATTCGCCATGACCATCACTTGCACTTCCCCCTGCTGCCGAACAGCAATACCAGAATGAAAATATCAGCGGATCTCCCTATATTTTATACTTGTGGATTTGACGCAAGCCCATTTCCCCGACTTCATTTGCTCCTGGAGAACAATTCTTTAATAAAATTTCGCATTTGCTCCAGGACCAATGGTTGAATTTCATGCCCCATGTCAAATTCCTGGTAGCGCAAGTCCACCCCAAGAGCATTCAAACTTTCCCGCGCCTGACGAGCCGCTGCCAGCGGAACTACCATATCCTGCCTGCCGTGCACCATCAATACTGGTGGAAACGAGGTCGCTTTTGGTCGAAGTGGGGCGTGCAGGTACCCACTCAACACCATCAGCCCCGCCAGAGGAAAGTTTAAGCCCACATCCAGTGTCATCGCCCCTCCCTGAGAAAATCCACCCAAAACGGTGCGAGAGAAAGAAATTCCCGTTTGCTCAGGCAGGGAATTCAACAAGTGGGTCAACAGTTGGCGGCTAGTCGTGAGGTCGGGACGGTCATAAAATCCTGGCGTACTCTGGAAATTAAACTCAGGTGTAAAGTCGTACCACATCCTTCCTCCCGGTGCATGGGGATGGACAAAGGGCGCATTCGGGAAAACCATCTGGAAATCAGGCAAGTTGATAAAATTTGCCAGCCCCAAAACATCCTGAGCATTGGCCCCCCAGCCATGCAAAATGACGATCAATCCCTCAGCCGCTTGACCCGACCGAGGCGGAACCATAATTGTTTGTAGCTGCAATTGATTTCCCCCTTCAGAGTTTTGAGTTCAGAATTTTGAGTTTAAGGCGAAAGGCGGGGACGGGTGAAGGTCAGTTGTTAGTTGTTAGTTGTTGGTTAAGCGAGGGGTGAGGGAAAAACGCAAAACTTAGAACTCAGAACTCAAAACTTCTCCTTTCCCCTCCCTCCGCTAAACTAATCTAGTACAGCAAAACGAAAGTCTTGTTGGGGGTGCAGGGGTTCCACTCCTGCTTGGGGCGAAGCCCCCAAACCCCCATGGTGCAAACCCTAAATTTTGCAACCCTACAACTTATGGAAGGGAAGGAAAGAAATGGCAAAGCTGGCTTTGCTGAGTGTATGGGACAAGACCGGGCTAATTGAATTGGCACAGAGTTTAGTGCACGAATTTGGCTTTGATTTAATCAGCAGTGGGGGTACAGCGAAGGCCATTAAAGAGGCAGGGCTGCCAGTCACAAAGGTTTCTGACTACACGGGCTCTCCTGAAATTTTGGGTGGGCGGGTTAAAACGCTTCATCCTCGCATTCATGGGGGCATTCTGGCCCGGCGAGATGTACCGCAGGATCAGGCAGATTTGGAAGCGCAGCAAATTCGCTCAATCGATCTGGTCGTCGTTAACCTCTACCCCTTTGAACAGACGATCGCCCAACCCAACGCTTCTCTGGCAGAGGCGATTGAGCAAATTGATATCGGGGGACCAGCCATGTTGCGAGCATCGGCAAAGAACTTTGCCCATCTAACCGTGCTGTGTAACCCTTCCCAGTATGGGGATTATTTGGAAGAACTGCGACGGAACCAGGGGGAAGCTTCTCTGGCTTTTCGTCAGAAGTGTGCGCTGGCCGCTTTTCGTCATACGGGGGCTTATGACCGGGCGATCGCTGCCTATTTAGAGGCACAGGCAGCAGGTGCGGAGGCGAGTTTAGCCAAAACATCGAAGGTTTCTGCACCAGAGTCAACCGTCCAGAAGTTTACGGAACAAACGTTACCTGCCACCTTTATCCTGGAGGGCCAACAGATTCAGGCTCTGCGTTATGGCGAAAATCCCCATCAACCCGCCGCCTGGTACCAGACTGGAGGTGCAACTGGATGGGCAACCGCCACCAAACTGCAAGGAAAAGAACTGAGCTATAACAATCTGGTAGACCTGGAAGCGGCCAGACGTATCATCGCCGAGTTTGCCAGTCCTGATGATTCACCAGCGGCGGCAATTCTAAAGCACACCAACCCCTGTGGAGCGGCATCAGGTGAAACCTTGGCAGAAGCCTATGACAAAGCGTACAACGCGGATCCTGTCTCTGCGTTTGGTGGCATTGTCGCACTTAACCGTCCAATCGATGCGGCAACGGCAACCGCCCTGACGCAAATTTTTTTAGAATGTGTTGTCGCTCCCGGCTGTGAACCAGAAGCCAAAGAAATTCTGGCTGCAAAGTCAAAAGTCCGCGTGTTGATTCTGCCTGATCTGAGAAACGGTCCCACCGAAACAGTGAAGCTCATTGCAGGCGGATTTCTGGTACAGGCTTCTGACGATCTGATCACTGACTCCAACCAGTGGAAAATTGTGACGGAGAAATCGCCTACCCCTGCTCAACTAGAAGAATTATTATTCGCCTGGAAAATTTGTAAGCATGTGAAGTCCAATGCCATTGTGGTGACTCGCGATCGCACCACTCTGGGAATTGGAGCGGGACAGATGAACCGGGTGGGTTCCGTCAAAATCGCCCTGGAACAAGCAGGTGCAAAGGCTCAGGGAGCCGTCCTTGCCAGCGATGGCTTTTTCCCCTTTGATGATTCCGTCAGAACCGCTGCCGCTGCCGGAATTGGGGCGATCGTCCAGCCCGGTGGCAGCCTGCGTGACCAGGATTCCATTAAGGCAGCGAATGAGTCAGGAATTGTAATGGTGTTTACCGGAATTCGCCACTTTTTACATTAGGTGGCAGGGGATGGGGGATTGGGGATGGGATGGGGGAATGGGTGGCTGGGTTGGGGTTATAGCGGTAGTCATTGTGGTTAGGACGGGGTGCAGGGGTGGAACCCCTGGCTGGGGGCAAAGCCCCCACTCCCTCTCTAATTCCAATGTCCTAACGCACCTGCGTAGAGCTATAACAGGTAGATGGATGGATGAGGGCTGGAGTAATGGGGTAGAGAAACCTCACTCTATTAACCCATCACCCTATCACTCCATTACCTCACTCCCCTACTCCCTCACACTTCACACCTCACTTCAACACTCGTCCACCCATCCACCCCTATAGATCAGGTAGCCAGACTCTGAAGGAAGTCCAGCCATTCTGGCTTGTGACGCTGATCTGCCCTTGCAAGGCGTGTACTATTTCTCGAACTACCGACAAACCCAGCCCCGATCCTCCAGGATCTCGATTTTCCTCTACCTGGTAGCGGTAAAATTGGTCAAACAGGTAGGGTAGCTTATCCTGCGGAATTACCTGCGTGTTACGGACTGCCAGTTCAACCCCGGCTTGTTCCTGCTGAACCTGAAACTGAATTTCCCCACCAGGATTCGTGTATTTGCAGGCATTTACGACCAATTCCTCCAGAATTCGTCTAAGCAGAAAGGGATCAGAAGTCAGCCGTAGGAAATTGGGTGCAATCTGGAGGGTGAGTCGCTGCTCCTGTCTCTGAACACGGAGTTCAAAGGGTTGTAGAAGTTTTGGCAACCAGGAATTCAGGTCAATTGGCTCCAGTTTCAGTTCATAGGAGCCGGACTGGATTCTGATTAAATCTAGAAAATTATTGATAAATTCAACTTCGCGATCGCACTCGCTTATTGCCAGTTCATAGTACCGCTGCTGTAGCTCCGGTGATGGTGCTAACCTCATCATCTGCAAAGCCATTTGCAAATTATTGAGCGGGGCACGCAATCCATGCACTAAATTTCTAACGAAATTCTCATTCACCCGCTGACTTTCAGCTTCTGCGGCTTCGCTAACCACGGCGATTCTAATCATCGCTCCCTGATAGTTCACAGTTTTTGCCGCAACCTTAACCAGGACTGTTGCACCATCCTTTGTGACACCCGTCGTGACATAGGAACTGTCCTCAGTAGAATGGCACTTTTGCCGTACAGTTTCTTGAAACTCAGGTGCAACCAGATCCAGCGGACTACTATCTAAAAGTTCAGAAAGTTGGTAGCCCGACTTTTCGCAAAAAGTAGCATTGCTATCAATAATTCGATTGCCGTCATGAATTAGAATTCCCAGAGTTGTCATTATGTCTTTGTATGTCTTTGTCCTCACCGGACAGTGAACATCTCAACCATCCGAAATCACTCCAAAACCACATCAAAGTCGGGGTTGGAGAGCTATTTTTAACACTTCTTCTACGTGTTTTACGTGGCCCCGCACGCGCATTTTCATTATTGAATCCACAACCTTCTTCTAACATCCCCTCCCTGAGTGAAGCTAGAAAAGGCTCTGAGCTAGCCCAAATGGAGGAGAGGGGTTGAACGCGCCACCTGACAATAGTAGCTTTCTATATCTAAAAGGTGTGGATAACTCATCCCATCCTTTTGGGGAGAGATTATGCTAATTTTTATGAAGTTCCTCTAACATTCCCAACCTGATCCTATGAGTTTTGAAATCCCAGAATCCATTAAGGTTTACAGCCAGTTTGTTCACCCGGTAATTATGTGGGTGCTGTTTGCACTAACCTGCTATGCCCTTTACCTGGGAATGAAAGTCCGCCGCACTCGTTCCGCTGAAGGTGAAGAAAAGAAGGCGTTAATCAAGGGAAAGTATAATACCCGGCATTTTCAAATTGGCTCACTGGTACTGGCACTGATGGTGGTGGGTTGTATTGCCGGTATGGCAGTGACCTACATCAATAATGGCAAGTTGTTTGTTGGTCCACACCTGCTCGCGGGTTTGGGGATGACTGGGTTGATTGCGGTTTCCGCTGCCCTATCCCCTCTGATGCAAAAAGGTGTCGAGTGGGCTCGCTACACACACATTTTCTTGAATGTCACTATCCTGGGGCTTTTTGGCTGGCAGGCACTGACGGGTGTTGAAATTCTGCAGCGCATTATTAGCAAGATGTGAGGCTCTGCTGGGTAGTAGGTTTCAGTTGTCAGGAAAAGTGAGGTGATAGGGTGAGGGAGTGGATGGGTAGAGGGGGTAGATCGCCTCCTCTCATCTCTTTCCATCTCACGATTCTTTCTTCGCTGAACTATAACGACCCTTCTTGGAATTTGAACAGGGTGCAGGGATAAATCCGTGGTTCGGGCACAGCCCTCCTCAAAGCCAATGTCTGAGCAACCTGGCAACAACCATAGCTATGTATCTAATTCTATAACTAAATAATTACTAGAAACTCATAAGTGGATTAGTCTTCCAGCTTCTCCATTTCGCCTTCTAGTTTTCTTTGAAACCAGCGCCGGGAATGTTTGGGAATTGGCATTTGATGGGAGGTATGGAAGTCTTCCAGAACTTTGCGCGTCAAACGATGGGAAACCTGACGCACAATTTGCCGCAGGACGCGATCGCCCGTTGTTTGGATCAGCGACTTTGGCAGAGCACGATGAATAAAGCGAGGAAATTGGATCGTCACTGTCAGATCAAGATGCCACTGAACTCGCGTCAAACAATGGGTGAATTCATTCTGGTCACTCGCTTCAACAAACCCAGCGGGGCTAATTTCAATTAGCTTCATCGCGGCTCGAAAGTCCACATCGTAGCCAGTAGGGGTGTAGCCTGGCACCGGAATCGTTTCAATTCGGTAAACGCCCTGTTCCTGGGGCAGCAGATCCAACCCAATCTTAGGCTCAATCACAAAACCGTAGGAACCAAACCGCCCGATTGTTAGAGCATAGCCATTTTGACCGATTGGCTCAGCTTTCATCGGTTGAGCACAGCGGCTGAACCAGTCAGAGTGCTTATCAAAATAAACTGCAACGGTTTTGGGGTCGGCACACATTTCCATACTGTCAACATACTGGCTGCAAAACTTGGTAGGTTCAACCTCATTACAGCTAGATTCCTGTGACATTGGAGCATTTGGGTTAGAGATGATGGATGCTGTATGCAGCAAACCATCAGAAGTGTTAGCTGATTGATGTTTAACGGGGCGTAACTGCATGTTCAGCGTTCCAACATTCATTGCTGTTCTCAGGTTCAGAGTTCCCTTCAACGAAGGACGAACCTTCGGGGTTTCTACCGATTTATCGGTTGTTTCCAGGTAGACCACAAGTGGTAATGATGGCGGCATTCATCCTTACCAATTCAAAAATCCTGGTGTTGCTGAATTTGGGTATGAAATAAGTGCTGTATGCTCGAAACTTCGTTTCGATTCATACTGCTTTTCAGTAGCGCTAAAATCCTTACGATTTGGGCACCACCGTTTCCAGATTCTGTTTTAACTGAGATGCAGCCAAGGGGGGTTAGTGAGGTTGCCAGAAAGCCATCTGGGATAGTAAACAATCTGTTACTTAACCTCATATGCTGTAACAAACAGCAATATATCATCAATACTAAGGGTAGACCTTACTGTCTAACTAGACTGTGAGGAATATCACCAGAATAGGGGAACAGCGATCCATTTTTAGTCTGGTGTTTTGAAGGATCATTGTCTTGAGGTAGTTAAATGAAAGCATTTGTCGCAGGAGCAACGGGACAAACTGGGCAAAGAATTGTGCAGGAACTGATGAAGCGGGACATTCCTGTGCGAGCGCTGGTGCGCGATCGCACAGCGGCTCAGGCCATTTTGCCCCCAGGAGTTGAGATTACCGTTGGGGATGTATCGCAGCCAGCTAACTTGACGGCAGCGATCGCAGACTGCACAGTTTTGCTCTGTGCCACGGGTGCCAAACCCAGTTTCGACCCCACTGGTCCCTATCGGGTGGACTATGAAGGCACCAAAAATCTGGTCGATGCCGCAAAAGCAAAAGGAATTGAGCATTTTGTCCTCGTCTCTTCCCTCTGCGTTTCGCGCCTGCTGCATCCGTTGAATTTGTTCTATCTCATCCTGGTTTGGAAAAAGTGGGGAGAGGAATACCTGCAACGAAGTGGCCTCAACTACACCATTGTCAGACCGGGCGGCTTGAGAAATGATGAAAGCCCTGACGCGATCATGATGACATCTGCCGACAACCTGTTTGAAGGGAGCATCCCCCGCACGAAGGTAGCACAGATCTGTGTAGAAGCCCTTTTTCAGCCGTCTGCGCGTAACCAAATTGTGGAGGTAATCACAAAGCCCGATGCCCCAATAAAGCCGTTTGAGGAATTGTTTGCCAGTGTAGCTCTCAACTAGTGGGTCTTTGCTACGGTTGTAGCCATTACTTGTCTGCCGAAGCCAGAGTGGTCGCTTAGTCAGTTATCTCAAAACTGGCGATGTTCATGTCAAATGATTTACTAAAAATTATGGATTGAATTTCGGGTTGAATTGGGTTGGGTGTACATGAATTCGCAATCCTTAAAGCAAAAATCGATCGAGGGCGGTCTTTAACTCCTCAATTTCTGCCTCAATATCCCCTTCTTCAGCAGCACGGGCAATACACTGAGTCAGGTGCTCATCCAAAATAATCCGGGCGACCCGGTCCAAAGCACCCCGTACCGCTGCAATCTGAACCAGCACATCGGGGCAGGAGCGGCTTTCTTGAACCATGGTTTTAATCCCCCGGATATGACCTTCAATCCGGGAGAGGCGATTGACGATTCGTCGCAGAGATTCTTCGCTGTGGACATGGGAATGGCCTGGGGAGCCGTGCTCATGAGTAAGATGATCACGCTGATGGGAATGATCGTCATCAAAGTAATCAAGGTCTCGCCGTCGAGGAAGTTCAGAAGTTGCCATTGGGGGAGACTTTGCATAGTTGAAGTACTCAAGATTCTAGCCCAAAAGCAGCAGGAGCAGGGGAAGGCGTAAAGTTCACCGCGATGAACAGACCAGGCAGATCGACGTGCGAGCAGCTGAGTTACAAAATGCGGCTATTGGTCTGTCAGGTAGTGCATCAAAGCAGTGTGGGAAAATTGTAATAATTGCCAGGAGACCTTCATTTGCCTATTTTCAGGTTTGATTGACTCAAATCTGAAAATCTTGGTTAAGTTATAATCCCGCATTTCTCTGATTCACGATCGTCTGTCAAGACTTATAGCTCTAGGCGGGTGCGTTAGGACATTGGAATTAGAGAGGGAGTGGGGGCTTCGCCCCCAGCCAGGGGGTCCACCCCTGCACCCCGTCCTAACCATCATGACTACCGCTATATTTTGTGAGACGAAAACTCATAAAATAACCACTCTTATTCAATCCGGAGGTACAAAATTAAAACTGACAAACTACTAGTAGTCTGCCAAGCAGATTTTGAAGGGTTGCAAACCCTTCAAAACCCCCTAAATTAGTTTTTCCGGATTTAGATAACGAGGCAAATTTCCTTTGGTGAAACACTAGTATCTGTCCAAAAATTGTTTGTGTTGTAAGGATGTTCTACGTAACGTTCCTATCCCAATTGCTTAAGGGGTCGTTATCCCAGTAGGGGCTGGTTGTGTAGACGTTTGAGGCGCGGGTTCCGGAGTGGGCGCAGCGGCTGGACTGGGGGATGGAGTGGGTGCCCCCTGGGCCGCGGGTTGGGGCGTCACGACTGGAGACACTGGAGCTGTACCTGGAGTTACGGTTGGAGTCGTCCCTGTATTCGCCGGAAGCGTTGAGTTGGTGGGTAATGGAGTAATAACGGCAGGTGGTGCCGTAGGAACAGTTACCGGAGCGGTTACGGTTGGCGCGGTAGCTGCCGGAGTTGTAACAGAGGGAGTAACTACTGTCGAAGGAGAAACCGTCGGAGCAGTCACGGTCGGAGGTGAGGGAGTAATTGGGGTCGGCGTTGGGCGTGTTAACTGTGGCAGATTGATGGTCGATATTGGCTGCGGATCAGGGCGCACAATGGGGGCTGGAGTTGTTGGAGCGGGTGTCGTTACTGGAGGTGACGACTGAACAGGCGTGGAAACAGGTGGAGTGACCACGGGTGTTGGATTCGATGCAGGTAGAGGCTCTGGTCGATTGATAGGGGTGGGAGTGGGTTGAGTCGTGACTGGTGCAGGAGTGGGTTGAGTCGGAGTGGAAGGAGAGGGGGTAGGCCGACTGATTGGTTCCGGGTTTGGGGCAGGAACAGGAGTGGGAGGGGCTGGAACCGGATCGGGACGGACGGGACTGGCTGGATCTGGAGTTGGAGCGGGTTGTGGACGAGGAGAAATTTCAGGGTCAACTGGGGAAAGGGGAGCGGTCCCGATAGGCCCTTCAGATTGCCCTGTTAGTCCTGAAGGTAGAGAGGGGGCTGATGGTTGGGCGATGACAGCGCCGGAGTTTTGGGTTGTTTCGGTTGGTGCTTTTCCGGCTAAGCCATCGGGACCAACCAAAATTAAATTGGTAAAACCTTCAGACAGGCTGCGATCAATGCCGTTTTGTAAAGCGGGGTTGGAGACCACTGGCTGCTCTGCGGGACGAGAATAGGCGACCCAGGGGGGATTGACTACAACGTCAGAGTTTGCCAGAACGGGTTGGGATTTGAGAGCCTCGGCGGTTTCTTCCTGGACAGCGGCGATCGCCTCATCGGAGTTGGGTGTTGGATTTTGTCGGGGCAGATCCAGATCCCGTACCATCTCACTGGTTTCGTAAAATGACCTCAGATCAAAGTTGTAGACCTCAAAGATGCGGTCCTGAACCAGAAGTGCCATCTGTCCGGCTTTCAGCGTAATCGCCTGGGTGCCCTCTTTATTTTGAGCAACCTCAATTTCACTGTTGGTCAATGCACCAACCAGGGTCGTGTCTGTTTCAGGGTTGTAGCGAATAAATAGGGCAGAACCTCGAATTCCAGCGACGGCGTTGGGCGTTTGTACACGGGTCCGCCCCTGCTTGGGGGGAATTAACAGCAAGACGGTGCCATTTCTCAGGTCAAAGGTCCGTGTGTCCGGCAAAAACTGGAACAGCGCCCGTTCGCCAATTCGGGCCAATGAGCGATCATTAAAGCGAAGTTCAGCCCAAGATTTGCTAGCCGTCTTCAGGGCATCCAACGGTTGCATCGTGGTGCCTCTAGAAGCATTGCGCCACCGTTCTCCACGGGGTTGAAACTGCACCTGGTTTCGTAACTCCCGAATCGTAGCACTCGTGAGTTTTACCTCGGCACTTGCAACCCCCGAAAACAGAAGGGTTCCAGCGCTCCACAAACTTAAAGTGATGATAGTCAGGAATCTACAAGGCATAGTGGCTCCAGAGTTTCACTTTGGGGCGATCGCGTTGTCCCAGATGTGTCCCAGATGCGCTTCAGCAATTCGCTAATTTCGGATTAAAATTCATCCGGAGTTCAGGAATACTTCCGTGATTTCTCTTAAATAACCCCACGCGACATCTGATTCATCAATGAGTAGTATTTCGAATAACCAGTTTAATTGCACCCTGTTGGAATGTCACTAAAAAGCCTAACAATCCCGATTTCGGGGGATGGCATCAAACTCGCTCACATAGCCTAATGGCATAAAGCTATCAGGAAGAATCCAGCGGCAGGCGATCTTGTTTCCCTGGCTTCATCAAATCTTTAAAGTGAGTGTGCTGGTTCAGTAAATCCACGGTTTTAACTTTGCGGAGTCGTTTTAGCCCTTCCCCTTTCGGATCTGGTCTTTCCACGCGCTATGGTTTCTGGCAACATACTCTTGCGTGGGGGACCTTGTTATTGAGTAACCCTACCTGGGCTGCTCCAAACCCATCCCACTCTTCATTTTCGAGCGCTGAACAGCCTTCAGGGCAGGCGCTTGTGTCAGAGTTCGAGCCCGTTGGCTACAAGTCCGACTTGGTTCGCCCCTCCTATGCCTACAGTGCCGCAACCCTAACTGAACCGTTGCCTGCACAACCGCTTCGCGTCTCCTTCAGTTCCATCAAAAGCCTCAAGTCTGCTGAAGGGAATCCTCCCCCACCGATTCAAGTTAGCGATGCTGCTCCGGCTGAATCGGCTGAAGACCCTGAATTGGGAGTGTTACGTCTACAACCCCTGTTCAAGCCCCCCCCGTCCCAACCGCCAATCCCCAACCTGCCTGACCAAAGTCAAACAGCGAATCAACCACGTTGCCGCGGTGACGTTCCCCCCGACCCGGAGTTGGGCTGTATCCTGATTCCACCACCACCGCCGCCGCCCCGTCAGCCAACGGTTTACCTACTGGCAAGATTTGACTATTTCAGGAGTAGCAATATTTATTCGGCGATCGATCCAATTGATGATGGGCTAGCCAGACCTGGAATCACACTCTATGCGGCTCCTCGTCTCGGGCCGAACACCTTCCTGACCGCTTCTGTAACAGGTAACCTCGTTCGCTACAGCACCCAGACCCAAATTAATTACAACGAGTTGGTGTTTGAAGCAAGCATTTTTCAAGTGCTATCTCCAAGCATGTTTGGCCGAATTGGTTGGACGAATCAGCGACTCTTTATTGCCAGCGATGATATTCTGGGTCTACCCAAAGGTAGGCGATTCCTGGATGATCACGCCATCCGTTTGGAGATTAGCCGCAAGGACCAAATCACCAGTCGTCTCTACCTGAACACCTTCTATCAGTTACGGGCGGGTTTTGCCAATCCCAGGGACCGATCGCGCATCATCAACTCATTCATTGCCTCCCTCAATTACGATATTCAGCCCACCCTTCAATTCGGGTTGGACTATCAGTTTGCCCTGGCAAGCTTTACCCACCAGCCCCGGGAAGACCAGTTTCAGCAGGTAGGCGTTCATCTAGCTCATACAATGTTTCGCAACACTCAGATTTATCTGTTTGTAGGATATAGTTTCGGACGTTCTTCCGCCCCCCTAGTTGACTTTGATGGTCTGGTGTTTGGAGTTAGCCTCAGTGCTACCCTGGGGCTATTCTGATACCGTTAAAATCATCCTTAAGCAACTACTCTTAAGCCTCTATGTCATTTCAGTCAGAAAGCCAGGAACCGACCTGGCTTAGGGTTATTCGGCTCTTGCGATGGGATAAACCCGAAGGGCGATTGATTCTTATGATTCCGGCTCTCTGGGCGGTGTTTCTGGCCGCAAGGGGAGCGCCGCCCCTACCGCTGGTGGGAATCATCATCCTGGGTGCACTGGCCACTAGTGCCGCAGGCTGTGTCATTAATGACCTTTGGGACCGAAATATTGACCCCAGGGTACAGCGCACCCGTAATCGCCCACTGGCGTCCCGTGCCCTGTCAGTTAAAGTGGGCCTGGTGATAGCATTGATTGCACTTGTTTGTGCCTGGGGGCTGTCGCTCTACTTGAATCCACTGACATTCTGGCTATGTGTAGCTGCCGTTCCGGTCATTATTCTGTACCCTCTAGCAAAGCGGGTGTTCCCGGTACCGCAACTGATGTTAGCGATCGCCTGGGGATTTGCCGTTCTGATTAGTTGGAGCGCGATCAGTTGTGCCCCAACCCTTGCCCCAACGCCCTGTTTAGGAACGGAAACCTGGCTTCTGTGGGGGGCAACCGTACTTTGGACCCTCGGGTTTGACACAATCTATGCTATGCCTGACCGCGAGGATGATCGCCGTATAGGGGTCAACTCCAGTGCTCTTTTCTTTGGCAAATATGCTCCCCTGGCAGTTGGCGTATTCTTTGCCGGGACCACCTTTCTGCTGGCAAAGCTGGGGCTGGTCATGCAACTTCAACTGAGTTACTGGGTTGCCCTCGGAATTGCAATTCTTGGCTGGGCCTGGCAATATTCCCGGCTAACCCCAAAAACAGTTCCTCCAAGCGTTTATGCGGGTCTATTTCGGCAAAATGTTTGGATTGGCTTTGTCTTATTGATTGGAATGATTTTTGGTGCAAGAGGATAGCCCCTTCAACATTGACCTGCTTCAAGAAGGCGATCGCCTTTCCGTTCTGGAAAATGTGGCGCAGACCCACTGCCAGATTCTGGTCAACCATTCAATGGATAGATTGATGGTCTATAACGATAGCCACCAGGCTGAGGAAAGGGTGCAGGGCTTCGCCCCCACTCCCTCTCTAATTCCAATGTCCTAATGCACCCGCGTAGAGCTATTTTACGGGAAAAGGGCTGGCATCATTAAAAAACTGGGTTAACCAAAGGCCAACCCAGTAGGGAGCAATATGCCAGACGCAACGTGAAAGAGTGACAGAACCTTTAACGGAGTAAGGGCCTAAGGATCGGTTTGTAGAACAGAAGGTTGCAGCATCGAAACCATTTGCTGAATGCCGCGATGAATGCGGCGAGTGACTGTCATTGGGCTGACCCCTATCCGCTCAGCCACCTCTTTGCGGGAGAGGTCATTGATAAAAACATACTCAATGGCTTGCCGAGTCTTCTCTTCAAGCTGATTCATGGCCCGCTGAAGCTGTTGCCGGTCTTCTTCCAGATTTTGCAGGGTCTGGTAGCGAACATCGGGTAAGGTGTCTCCCAGGGTCATGGGCGAGTCAATTTGCTGGCAAACGGTGGCATCCAAGCTGAGGGGAAGACGATTCTTCGTTGCCATCTTGCTTTCACGCCACTCGTTGACGGATACTCCCAACTTCTCAGCAATTTCGTCATCAGTAGGCTGGCGGCCCAGTTCCTCAATCAGGGCTTCGCGAACTTTTTGGCCTTCTTTGTTGAGTTGCTGCCAGCGGCGGGGAATCTTAACAGTACCACTGCGATCGCGCAGGAAATGCAACATTTCACCGCGAATGTAAGGAACGGCAAAGGAGCTAAATGCACAGCCTTGATTGGGATTAAAACGTTCAATGGCGCGAATTAAGCCCAAATAGCCAATCTGCTCCAGATCTTCGTAAGGCTCGGCGCACTGGTGGCTGACTCGGTGAGCAATTTTTCTAACCAGGCCAGCATTTAACTGAACCAACTGGTTGCGAACCTTAACTGAGGGTTTCTGGTGGTAGGAAATCAGCAATTCCATCCCACGGGAGCGAAGAGAAGTTTGAGTAGCCATCGTCTGCAGGTCACCTTTCACATCAGTGTTGAACCTATTCTCTGTAGAGATGGCAAAGGAAACTATCGTTAATCTACGGTACTGATCAAGGAGGTACAATTAGGGTTTCGGCATAAACACGTAAAACCTCCCTGGTGAGACCTCCGGGTTGGTTCAACTTTCCTTAATCTTCTAAGCGCTCAAATCGTTTAGTAGAGCCCTGTTCGTTCTTGGAAATTCACGTAAAAATAGGGACAGCTATTAATGTTTCGTCTACGAGAGGAAGTCCCGTGAGTAATACCAGCAACTTCCGACAAGCCATTGCTGAGGCTAGAAATCAAGCTCTGATTGGCCCTAATGTAATTGCCAATGCGCTTCCTTGGGTGGGGGGCGGATTGGTTCTAACGGCGGTAGGCACCTTTGGTGGACTGCAAGTTCTGGCTAATAATCCTGGTCTGTTCATGGCCACATTCTGGGTGGCCTTGATTGGAAACCTGATTCTGTTCTTTGTGGCCAATTCGGTTGCCCAGAAAGGGAATAACAGCGTTGCTTTGCCCCTTTTGGCTACCTACAGTCTGTTGACGGGGTATACCCTGACTGGGATCGTTGCCGTTGCCCTGGGTACTAGGGGGGTTGGGTTCCAGGGAATTGGATTTGCAGCGCTTGGCTGTGGTATCACGTTTGTGCTTGCAAGGCAGATTGGCTCTAACTTGAGCGATCGCGACGGTATGGCCCTTGCCCAGACCGTTCGCCTGGGTATTATTGCCCTGTTTGTGGTATTGCTGATTCAGCTTGGGCTCGCCCTGTTTAGCATTCATACCCCCACCTTCCTGGAAATTGCCATTTCGGGCCTGGGAGTGCTTCTGTTTGCAGGTGCAGCCGTGGTAGACTTCTATGTCCTGCCCCGCACCTATAAAGATGATCAGTACCTATCGGCAGCCCTGTCGATGTACCTGACCTATATCAACTTGTTTATCTTCATCCTGCGGCTTTTGATTGCCATCTTCGGTGGTCGGGATTGATCTCTGTTGAAGGAGTAATAAGCAATGGGCGAGAGGCGAAAGGATGAATGGATTAGTGATGGAGGGATAGGGTGATTGTTCTTTGGGTTTGTCAAAAAATTGACAAACCGTGAAAATGGAGTCGAAGGAATTAGGATTTAAATCAAGGTTTCAAGGAATCGGCGCCCCGTTTCTAGAACAGCCTCCTCAAAATTTATCCAACCATCCACTCCCCTACTCCATTACTCCCTCTCTCCCACTCATCCCCTCCTTTCACGCTCTTTGTATGGCCTCCTGGCTTTTGCTTTAAGCTCAAACTTTCCTATTCCCTTGTAATTGGTTTTGTAGGATCACGATTTTTTGACATGGAAACGCTCGAAATTAAGCGCGAAGTCGAATTGCTCTCTGATCGCCTGGGTAAAACCCAGGACTATCTTTGACATTCCTGCCCTGACTGCCAAAATTCAAGATTTGGAGCAAATTGCAGCCCAGCCCGATTTCTGGAATGACCAGACCGCCGCCCAGCAAACGCTTCAAGAGTTGAATGACCTCAAATCTCACCTTCAACAGTTTGAGCAATGGAAGCGCCACCTGGAAGATGCCAGGACAGTGCTGGAATTGGTGGAACTGGAAGAAGACGAGTCTCTCCTTCAGGAAGCGGAATCAAACCTGACCCAACTCAGCCGCGACCTGGATCAGTGGGAACTCCAACAACTTCTTTCGGGCCCCTACGATGCGAAGGGGGCTGTTCTGACAATCAATGCGGGAGCAGGGGGCACCGATGCTCAGGACTGGGCAGAAATGCTGCTGCGGATGTATACTCGCTGGGCAGAAGCTCACCGCTACAAGGTTCATATGACGGAACTTTCGGAGGGGGATGAAGCGGGCATCAAGTCTGCCACATTGGAAATTGATGGGCGTTATGCCTATGGATATCTAAAAGCTGAGAAGGGAACTCACCGCTTGGTTCGCATTTCGCCTTTTAATGCGAACGGCAAGCGACAAACCAGCTTTGCCGGGGTTGAGGTGATGCCGATTCTCGACAACACCGTTCAACTGGAAATCCCGGAGAAAGATCTGGAGATTACTACTTCCCGTGCTGGAGGCAAGGGGGGGCAAAATGTGAACAAGGTGGAGACGGCGGTAAGGGTTCTGCACATCCCA
This sequence comes from Leptothermofonsia sp. ETS-13, assembly GCF_049200465.1. NCBI lineage: Bacteria > Bacillati > Cyanobacteriota > Cyanophyceae > Leptolyngbyales > Leptolyngbyaceae > Leptothermofonsia > Leptothermofonsia sp. ETS-13. The sequence goes on along the minus strand of NZ_CP120836.1, from coordinate 4,708,664 downwards.
ACGGGGCTGGCCGTGAGGTGTACGGAGGAGCGATCGCAACTCCAGAACAAGGAAAAGGCTCTGGCCATCCTGAAAGCCAAGTTGCTGATCATCGCTCAGGAGCAGAAAGCTAAGGAAATTGCAGATATTCGAGGCGATATGGTGGAAGCGTCCTGGGGCAATCAGATCCGTAACTACGTATTTCACCCCTATCAGATGGTGAAGGATTTACGCACGGGGACTGAAACCACGGCGATTACGGATGTGATGAATGGTGATCTGGATCCGTTCATTCAGTCCTATCTACGTCAGGAAGCCCAACTAGTCGATGTTAGCTGACAAACCACTGGATGAGGAATAGAAAAATGGGGATGCCCTGTCAGGTCAACAGTATTTTGCGACTAAATTGATCGCAGGGCTACCCAAACCCTCTTGACCCCGAACGCCAATACCAGGCCACAAAGGAGGGCTATCGAATTTTGCCAATAGATGTGCCGCTGCAACTGGTTGATGAAAACTGGATTGCCCACACAGATGTCATGATCCAGCGGCTGACCTGGGAACAGCAAGCTACAACTATCGACTTTAAGGTGGTTAGAGTCTATGCTGTGCCTTTTCCTCTGAAATAAATCATTGTCCAATCTACTAAATCCTATGAAATCCCAAAATCCAACTTCAGAAGTTCCCCAAGCAGGCGAAACCGAACCTTCCAAGCCACAAGGGAGCTACGTTAAATACGCTATGCGGAATATGGTACGTAAGCGGGGAACTTCCCTCAAACACTTTGTTTTAACAACCCTTGGGCTTCTGGGCATTCTGATTGGGCTTTCTTACCTGACTCGTTGAGGGAGCGTGAGTACTGTGCAGGTTGAAGTCTGTGTTCAGGAGAGCTTTGATGAGGTTTTTGAACTGGAATTGAACGGATTACCAGCAGCGAATTCCTCTTCCTCTCGTTGCACGATTTCTGTAGAAACCTGGGAAGACTGGTTCCAGAAATGGTTGGAAGCTCTCCAGCCTGATTTTTCTCCCATTCAGTCTTACGAGTTAAGTTTACGGCTGACGGGCGATCGCGAAATTCAAGCGCTCAATGCCCAGTATTGCCAGCGAAACCAGCCGACAGATGTTCTCGCCTTTGCGGCCTTAGAAACTGAAGGTCCCCCCTCTGAGGAAATAATAACTTCCTTGCCACTTTACCTTGGAGACATCGTGATTTCGGTAGACACGGCCCAGCGACAGGCAAAAGCGCAGCAGCATCTTCTGGAAACGGAACTGGCCTGGCTCGCAACCCACGGACTTCTGCACCTGTTGGGTTGGGATCATCCCGACGACGACAGTTTGACTCGAATGTTAAATCAGCAGCAAGCTTTACTTCAGATAGTTGGGTTTCGTCTCCAGACCAGTTAGAATTCTTGCGGATCTGTAATAAAGGTTATACTCCGCGATCACCTGTGCCCGCATAATGAATTATCTTCTGGAACCCAGACCCCTTCGAGTGAAGATGATGGTTAGACTCCTTCCAATCCGCCCGCTTCAACCCCTTGTCAGTTAGTCCCTGTTCTCCCTGTCGGCTATGCCTCCTGAACTTTCAACCCAAACCTCCGAACACTCCAACAATGGTAAGGTGCTGCATCTCATCAAACTAAATCGGGATCTCTCCTGGCAGGTTGCCCCCAGTTTACTGATCAGCTTTAAATTTGCCTGGGCTGGTATTAGCTATGCCTTTCAGACTCAGCGAAATTTCCGCATTCACGTTTTGCTAGGCTCCCTGGCCATTTTTCTGGGTATTACACTCCATCTCACTGCTGTAGAAATGTCAGTTGTGGCGCTAACCATTGGGGCAGTCCTGGGGATGGAACTACTGAATACGGCGATCGAGTCGGTGGTTGACCTGACTGTCAAGCAGAACTACCATGAGCTTGCCAAAATTGCTAAAGATTGTGCTGCCGCTGCTGTTTTGATTTCTGCCCTGGTGGCGATCGGGGTTGCAGGCTCCCTCATGCTGCCCAAACTTTGGCTACTGATCGTGCCATTTTTACATTTGTGATGGGCGGTCGCTTTAGCCAGTCAAAATCCAACCTGAACAGGCAGAGAGTGCCCAATGATTTTGGTCATCGACAACTACGACAGTTTCACCTATAACCTGGTGCAGTACCTGGGTGAACTGGGGGCTGAGTTCTCCGTTGCCAGGCAAATCCAGGTTTACCGTAATGATCAAATTACCCTGGAGCAAATCCGCCAGCTAAAGCCAGATGGAATCGTGATTTCTCCCGGTCCTGGTCGTCCGGAGGATGCGGGCATTTCGATGGCGTTGATTCGAGAACTGGGGCCAGACCTGCCAATCTTGGGAGTTTGCCTGGGGCATCAGAGTATTGGACAGGTGTTTGGCGGCAAAATTGTTTCTGCTCCAGTATTAATGCATGGCAAGACCTCGTCAGTGACCCACACAAATGCTGGAGTTTTTCAGGGTTTAGAGAATCCGTTGACCGCAACCCGGTATCATAGTCTGGTGGTTGACCGGCAGGCGTTCCCTGAAGCGTTAGAAATCACCGCCTGGGTTGATGACGGCACCGTCATGGGTATACGTCATCGACAGTACCCGCACATTCAGGGTGTACAGTTTCACCCAGAGAGTGTTCTAACGACTTCGGGCAAGCAACTATTGAGGAACTTCTTAGTATCCATTAGCGGTCAAACACATTAGGGAATTAGGAATTGGGAAGCAGAAATCAGGACAGGTAATAGGCTGTCTGTTCTCCGTTACCCCTTGACCCTTGCCCTCTAGCCTTACAGTGGTTCGGTGAGGAGATTATGAGACGGCGGCAGTTGATACGCTACACAGGAGCGGGGTTGGTTTCGGCACTGGGAGTTGGAATCACTTCCAGGCTTGAAAGAGTACAGGCTCAAACATCAGGACTTTCAATTCGGTATTTTGGGCATACCTGTTTTTTGTTTACTGGGGGTGGAACCCGAATTCTGGTCAATCCGTTTCGATCGCTCGGATGCACAGCCGGATATAAACCTCCCAAAGTGGCTGCCGATCTGGTGATGATCAGCAGCCAGCTTCTGGATGAGGGAGCAGTCGAAATTGTCCCTGGCAATCCCCGGCTGCTTTATGAACCTGGCGTTTACCAGGTGGGCAAGCTGCGGATTGAAGGCATTCGGATGGATCACGATCGCGTCGGTGGACGCAGATTTGGGGTGAACGTCGCCTGGAAGTGGAAACAAGCAGGAATCGAGCTCTTGCACTTGGGTGGTGCTGCTGCCCCCATTTCTGTTGAACAGAAAATTTTGATGGGTCGTCCGGATGTGCTTCTGCTTCCAGTGGGTGGTGGACCTAAAGCCTATACTCCAGAAGAAGCTAGGCAAGCCATTGACACCTTGAATCCGAGGCTGGTAATCCCGACCCAATACCGAACGCAGGCAGCCGCGAAGGAGGGGTGTGACCTGGTAGGGGTAGACAAGTTCCTCTCACTGATGAATGGGGTTCCTGTGCGGCAGGGGGGAAACACCCTAAACCTGGGGCGGGGCGATCTGCCAGCAAAGGGAATGGTAATTCAGGTAATGAGCTATGCATAATTAGCATTACTCATCGATCTGCCAAATTTCCTTCGTATAATTATCGTCCAGCACCTTTTTGGGACGCATAACTAAAATGACCTGGCCCAGAATTGTGGCTTCTGGCTCATACTCGAACCACTGGATTTGGAGTTGTCCAGCATTATCGACCACAAAATAATGACGAGGGTCCCAGTCTCGTTGAGACCGATCAACCACCACCATCACCTCTTCCGGTGCACCAGGGAGTGCTACTGGCAGGGCCTCACTGTCACAGAGAATGGCAACTGGATCCTCAGCCGCTAAAATAACCTGCCACCCAGGGATAGCCACCCAGGCTCCCGTTCCGGAAAATTTCACAATCCGGAACGGTTCAATCTCCTCAACCAAGGGGGCTGCCTGCAAGTCAGCTTTCGTAAGGGGAAGTTTCCCAATCACGGGCAGCAAGCGTGGAAGTTCTTCCGTTGCTTCCAGGCGGTACACTGGCAAAGCGGGGGTCGGAGTTGCAGGTACAACTGAAAAATCTGTCAGCAGCTGCTCAATCTTTTTACGAGCGGCATCACTGTGTGCAAATCGAAGTCCTTTAGCAATCAAGCGAGAGCGTTCCTGCAAATCTGACTTTTGTCGTGTCAGTCTCCAAATCTGGTAAGCGATCGCATCCCCTGGATGATCGGTAAATCCTTCTGGCTTATTAACCAGGCGAGAATACTCTTTCACCGCTTTAGCAGCCTCATGAACTTCATTCATATCCAGCTTTTTCTCGAACGCTAACTCTGCCATCGCGGCTCGTTCTGGTTGAGTCAGAATGCGAAGCTCATACAATACATCGCTGCCCTTAACACCAAAATATTCTTTGGCTGCATCAGAAACCCCAACTGCAAGAATGCTGGCATAGACCTGGGCTGCAACAACAATCTGGTTTTGCTGAATCGGTTCAAAACCCGTTTCTTCAAAAATAGACTGTGGATTATAGCCCATCTTCTGCAATGTCTGACAGGCTTGCCCCCACTCAACCCAGGTGCCCTCTTTCCGGCGGAGCGATCGCAACACCCCTTCCACATCTACAGTGTTTTGCTGATCGGAATCAGGGAGATTTTGAGGAATTTCAGTCATAGCAACGGCGGTGGTGTTTTCTATCAGTTATCGGTGCTTGCCAGCGATTCAGAAAATTGGAAGCATCCATCATTCAATATCAGTCATTGTCTAAGTCAAATTATCGCGCTATTACTTGACGAATAGCCAGTCTCAAGGGATGATGTAATACGCATAAGGGGCTATAGCGCAGTTGGTAGCGCACCTCAATGGCATTGAGGGGGTCAGCGGTTCGAATCCGCTTAGCTCCATCCAAGGTAGGCTATTTGTTAGAGGTTGGTGATTGGGACAATAAGCACTAAGTGTCCTTAAACGACACTTAGTGCTTATAACTGGTTCTAGTCAGTTAATGCTTGTCTTGAGCTTCGCAACGTTACCCCACTGATTTTGCCTGTACTATAGGTTTTACCTATCATTTCCTTTACGGCACTTTTAGCAAGACTTAAGGCAATTTCCGGAGAAGAGGGTACCGAATTAAATGAGTTGGATTAGGGCGTGTCATCAAATAGGTAAGCTGGGATAGCAGACATTTATCCCACAAGCTGAGCATGACCACTCGCCGCTATGCTTTACGAGATGACCAATGGGAACGCATCAAAGATTTATTAGCTGGCAGTGACCAGTGGGTTGGAGTCAAGGCGAAGGACCATCGGTTGTTTGTCGAAGCTGTCTTGTATCGCTACCGAGCAGGCATCCCTTGGCGCGACTTGCCAGACCGATTTGGGCACTTTCGCAAAGTCCACACCCGGTTTCGGCGGTGGGCCAAAACGGGTGTATGGGAGCGAGTGTTTAGGATGTTAGCCCACAATGCAGACATTGAATACGCGATGCTCGACTGATTATGCGCGCCCACCAATATAGTGCCGGGGCAGAAGGGGGGCTGCCGATGCCCAAGCTATTGGTCGCAGCAACGGGGGATTGAGTACTAAAATTCATGCCTTGGTTGATGCTTTAGGCAATCCGCTTGGGTTTCACCTCACACCTGCGCAGGCATGTGACTTGGATGGGGCGGATGTGCTGTTAACCGACCTCAAAGCAGACACCCTGTTGGCAGACACGGGGTATGATGCAAACCCACGAGTGATTGAACGATTGCAACAGCAGGGCAAAACGTGTGTGATTCCCCCCAAGCGCAACCGCAAAACCCAGCGAGACTACAACAAGCACCTCTACCAAGCACGCCCTCTGATTGAAAACTTCTCTGCCCAACTGAAGCAGTATCGGGCGATTGCAACGCGCTACGACAAGTTGGCACAGATGGTTCTGAGTGGGATTTATCTGGCGGCTGTTGTTATCTGCCTCAATTGATGACACGCTCTAAGATATATCATCTGGGTAACAATGGATTGGTAACAATGGATTGCGTTCTAATCTTCCCTCCACTGTTTTCATAACTGACTTAGAGAGCGAAATCTCTTTTTGGTAAACCTTTTGATTCAACTGAACAATGGGATAAAGACATTGCTAGAGCATACTTTGTGCCCTAGCAGGCATTGTGGCACATCTTTGAGCTGAGTACCATTCCAATGCTGTTCTAGAATGATTCAGCACTGTTCAATGGGATCAAACTTACTATAGTAGGGGGGATAGTACAGCAAGTGTAAAGGAACGTTCGCCTTAGACAAAACAGACTTCAATCATCATCTGCTGCATTTTGAGTGGATTCACTTTGGAGCAAATGTCCTAATTGGGAAAAGTGATTTAGAGTCAGCGGGCTAAACACTTTCGACTTAAATCGTGGACTTAAATTTAACAAAGACAGTTTAGCTATTTAAGCGGCGATCGCAGGTCAAGGTGTAGCGTTATGTAGCAATATCCACGTTGCTGATGATGTGGCATTAGGTTTCTTAGTACAACTCCGTTTCTTAGTACAACTCCCTGATGTGCCACTGGAGAGGTTGAACTATTCGGCAGTGTATTTAGAAAACCACCCAAAAGAAACACTGATTCTAAAGTTTGTAGATTGGTTAGTTGCAATCGCTGGTAGCTTCTCTCAACCTAAAGCCTTAGGATAAGGTAGTGTGTTGCAATTGCCATACAATCGGGTCGAGGAGAGCATTTAACTCTCCCCTCCCACCCCTCCCATCATGCGGGTCCGCAATGGGCGGCTCATGAAGACGCACAAACAACTCTGATGATTGATGAGGCATATCCTTGAACTTGCATCCAAAGTTGCCTAATCGATAGCCCCCTCTGTGGCTCTAACCACTCATTGGTCATTCCCGTATGCGTTGCGAACGTCTTTGACAAGCGCCAATAGCCTTTACGGCGAATGCCCGTCAAAATCGCCTGACGCTTTGTTGTCCCCAGTTTGAGCAAGTTGGTGATGCGAGTTCTGGGTCTACGCCACTGCTTCCAGGAACACATCCGAATCCGCCGCCTCAACCAACCCTCTAACTCCTCCATGGGACTGTAATGTTAGGAAATGCCAAAGTCGTTCATCCAGCCTCGCACGTATCGGTTCAACCGTTCGATTCGTTCTGCCATCGAGACTCCCCAGTTGCGGCAAGTTAACCCTTGAGTCGGTGTTTGAAGTCTTGCAGAGCCTGGTTCGAAGCCAAGATCTGAATGCCTCGGAAGGTAACCCCCAGGTATTCCAGGTCTTCGATCTTGACCACCCGACTTTTCTCGCGATTGACCCTAAGCTTCAGCGTTTGGGTCAGGTAACGGCGAATGTTCGCCATCCCCTGTCCGTTGCCTGAATTGTGCTACCGACTAGCACTCCTGCTCTCAGGTAACGACCGATGAGGCTTAAAAGCACTTTGTCAGTTACTTTACGGGCAATGCGGGACATCAATACATCGTGGTTGACTGTATCAAAGAATTGTTCCAGATTCAGGTCAACCGCATACCGATCCCCCGATTTAACACGATTTAACAAAGGTCTTCACCTGCCGGATGGCACCGTGAGCAGAACGTTTCGGTCGGCTCCCATCATTGGACTCGGACAATCCAGGGTCGAAGATGGGACTCAGCACTGGCAGGATGGCTTGTTGGATCACCCGGTCAACGACATCAGGCACCCCCAACTTTCGTTCTCCCTGGCCCTGGGGCTTGGGAATCACCACCCGTCGCAGGGGGCGCGGTTGGTAGTTGCCCTCCATTAGGGATTGGCGAATCTCACCCCAATCCTCGCGGGCATAGGCCGGACAATCGTCTCAGGTCATCCTATCACTGCCAGCTGCCCCCTTGTTCGATTTCACTCGTTCCCAAGCTCGTTTCACATTGTCGCGCTTTAAGATTCGCGTCATCAGGTTCTCTAAGGCTGGCTCAATGTCAGCGCGCCAAGCATCATCTTCCCCATCCGGGTTCATGGAGGCGCTTGAGTTGTTCATCGCTCCTCCTTCGTTCGTTCATGTTCAGCCCTTCATCCTGGAGGGACTACTATGGCTTCTGCTGACTTCTGTTCAGTGTCCCCCTCGAAATTACTCTCAAGCGCGCTGCCTCGATGACGTTAGGGGTCTGTGGCTCCCTCGCCGTTTCCCGCGAGACCTCTATCAGACTCCCATAGTCCATCGAACCGCAACCAGACAGACCTCCCCAGATAAGAACGTGATCTGTCCCGCCGCAACCGCGTCATTGACGATGCCCCTTGAACCACGGGTTTCGTTGTGTTGTGCCAACTCACCCAGGAGGCTTCGCCTTCTATGACGTTTCTGTTCGTCGGCTCGTCGGTTTGCCGCTGGCTTCCTCCAGACACTCCCTCGCAGGAGCAACCTTGCCTTAAGCTAGTGGTTATCGTCACTCGGAACTTTTGGGTTCATTTGGACGCTTGTTCCACCACAGCGGACTTTCATCCCATCAGTTCACGCCCATGCGGGCGTACACATGGCGCTGGAGCGGCCTGAAGGAAACCACTGGTGCTGAGTTCGAAGCTACTGCAGCCGCTGACCTTTGCCTTTAGCTGGCTTCGTCCTGGGTTAGGGCTATGCAGAAAGATTATCGGTCATGGGTGAATGTTAAACTTGACCCAGATATACCAGGAGAGCGATCACTGTAACTTCTATAGCTGTCGCCAGGTTGCTTAGGGTATTGGTTTTAAGGGGATGTGGGGGCTTTGCCCCTAGCCAGGGGTGGAACTCCTGCACCCCTTCTTCGCTTACTAGCCTAGCGTTGCTTGAACCGTCATAGCTGATGCCTCGCCCCCAGCCAGGGGTGAGCCCGTGCACCTCATCCTAACCCTCTTGAACCACTTCGGGAAAAGTGAATTCAGTCAAAAATGGTGAAACCTTTACTCAGTCAAGGTCTCAGCATATACAGTTTATTTCCGATATTGCAAAACATTCGACAATAAAGTGTATATGTCCAACAGCACGCGGTGAGAGGCTTTCAGCATTTAGAGACAGTTTTACTTCGCCTAGAGTGATATATCAGGGATAAAGCCACTAGAAGCGTTTCGATCGCCATTGGTCCAGTGTTGTTACCCAACAGTTCAGGGGGATGATTACCACGTAGGGTGAAGTGTTGATCCATCACTTGACCGAGTTGTTCGATGATTGGATTCAAGCTATTTAATCGAGTCAACCAATACTGCCTTCCACAATTCCGTATTAGCTAAAAATTCTACGTTTTTTGCTCCATCTGCCAGATGATCAGCAATTCCAAGTTGTGCTGCCACTGCTGCCACACCAATGCATTGTGTTAGTCATAGACCATTCATCATTTGCAGGATTTGCATTAAAGGGTTGGATTGAGCATTCGAATACCCAATAAATCCGTAACAAACAATACTTTTTTCCCTTGAAAATAGTTGCTTATTAAGGAAGCTAGAGTTTTTGTTGTTATCAGGGTTTATCTGATATTTTCTTTAGAAAACTCTTCTATACCACTAGTGGTTCACCAAAGGAACTTTGCCTGGTTATCTAAACCCGGAAAAACCCCTAAATTGGTTTTTCCAGGTTTGCAACCTTCAAAATCTGCTTGGCAGACTACTAGTGTTGTAAACACTAAATTTTGCAACATGGGAGTTTAGGGGCTCCGCCCCCAGGCAGGGGTTCCATCCCTACACCCTCAACAAAACTTTCGTTTTGCCGTACTAGACATTAATATGCCTAAAGTCATTTCCATTCACTCGTACCGAGGTGGTACGGGCAAGTCTAACTTTGCTGCGAACTTATCAACGACGGTGGCTGCCCTAGGCAACCGGGTGGGCATGGTTGATACAGACGTTCCCTCTCCAGGGATTCATAATTTGTTTTGTCTAGAGCCAGAGCAGATGGGTAAAACCCTCAATAACTACTTGTGGGGTGAAAGTCCAATTGAGGATGCAGCGTATGATGTCAGTGCCAATGTGGGCATAGATGGGACAGGTAAGCTGTTTCTGGTGCCTTCCAGTGTGAAAGCGGATGACATCGCCAAAATTTTGAAGGACGGCTACGATGTCAAGCTGATGAATGACGGGTTTCGCAATCTGGTCAAGGGGTTGCAATTGGACTATTTGTTCATTGATACTCATCCTGGCTTATCGAAGGAGACCTTTCTGTCGATCGCCATCTCCCATATCCTGATTCTGATTTTGCGTCCTGATAAGCAGGATTATCAGGGTACAGCGGTGACCATAGATGTGGCACGACAATTGAATGTTCGCAGAATGCTGTTGGCAATCAACAAAGCTCACAGCAAGTTGAATTTGGATGCTCTGAAACAGAAAGTGGAGGAAACCTACAACGAGACAGTGGCGGGGGTGTTTCCCCTCTCGGAAGATGTAGTGCAACTTGCCAGTGAAGGGGTGTTTTGCGTGAAATACCCAGAACATCCGGTGAGTCAGGAGTTCCACAAAGTGGCACAGCAAATTATTGAGGGGTAAGCATCATGTCAAACTTAGGAGATTTGCAGTCCCTTGCCAGTTCCATTACGGCAGTTACATCCCCCTTTCGCAATTATCTAAATGATCTTTACGAGAAGTATCGATCGCTCAATGAAGGAGCCGTTGCAGATTACATTCCCGAACTGGCGCTAGCAAAACCGGAATGGTTTGGGATTTGTGTGGTGACACAGAATGGGCAGGTATTTGAAGTGGGTGACTGCGACAAGTTGTTTACGATTCAGTCCATTTCCAAAGCGTTTGTGTTTGGCCTGGCGTTGGAGGATCACGGACGAGCGTATGTGAATAGCAAGGTGAGTGTGGAACCGACAGGGGAAGCTTTTAACTCCATCGTGCTGGATGAAGCCACCAACCGTCCCTATAACCCGATGGTGAATGCGGGAGCGATCGCGACTACCGACCTGATTAAAGGCAAAAACGGCACTGAACGCCTGAAACGAGTGCTGGAGATGTTCAAACGCTACACTGGCCGGGATCACGACATTAACGTGCCTGTCTTTTTGTCGGAGAAGGCAACGGGCTACCGCAACCGGGCGATGGCCTACCTGATGCTGAACTTTGGCATGGTCAGCGACAGAATTGATGAAACGTTGGATCTGTATTTTCAGCAATGCTCCATTCTAGTAAATGCAAAAGATCTGGCAATGTTGTCGGCAACGCTGGCAAACGGGGGCGTAAATCCGGTGACGAAGGAGCGGGCGATCGATGAACAGTATGTGCAGGATGTGATCAGTGTGATGCTCACCTGTGGCATGTACGATGCATCGGGCGAGTGGTGTTACCGAGTCGGCATGCCTGCCAAGAGTGGCGTAGGCGGTGGTATTACTGCGGTCGTCCCCGGCAAGTTGGGCGTTGGCACCTTTTCGCCACCGCTCGATGCCAAAGGCAATAGCACTCGCGGCATCAAAGTTTGCGAAGACCTGTCAAGGGATTTTGGTTTGCATTTATTTAACGTGGCGAAATCAGAACGGGATTTACAAGAGTGGATCGTGGGAGGAGATGGAATTAATGATTGGTAAGTCTGCCAGAAACTCCCCAGGCAAGTTTCGTCTTCGCACCACTCTGGTGTTGCCTTTTGTGCTGCAAATTATGACAGCGGTTGGACTGGTGGGCTATCTCTCCTTCCGCAATGGTCAACAGGCTGTCAACGACCTGATCATTCAGCTATAGCTCTACGCAGGTGCGTTAGGACATTGGGTATGTTGGATTGGCGAACGAGAAAGGGCAATATCTTCGGATTGGCTGGGTTAATCCCTACAGAAAAGTTCTTGCGCTCTTGCGTCTCCGGCAAGCACCGGAAACTGGAGCTTCTTGTTGAAATGGCTACACTTCACTGAGTCAGCGATCGCGCTCATCTTTGACTCCATCGCATAGGTGGCGATCGCTCTCCTTCAGGTTGCTGTTGGTTTTCAAGTAGTCTCCCACCCATTGGCAGCCCTGCACGAGTAAATCCTGCAAGTCCAGGTTCAGCATCATGATTTTGGTTTCATTAACAGCTACAAGAACTTTTCCATCAGGACTAAAGCTTAAACCTTGAATACGATCGTTGAATCGACCAAAGGTGGACAATAGCGTACCCCATTCCAATAATTCTGCATTTTCCTGCCTGGACTCCACAGGTTTCTCTAGACTCCAAAGAATTAATTGACCATCTGCTCCACTGGATGCTAAAAGTTTTCCATTGGGACTGAAATTAACATTGCTTACCCCACGAGAATGTCCTTGCAGGGTTTTAAGTAAAGTCCCATTCCGATTCCATAACTTCACGGTTGTATCGTTACTAGCAGATGCAATAAGTCGACCATCAGGACTAAAGCGGACATCGTAAATTACGTCAGTGTGCCCATCTAAAGTTTTATAGAGGTTTCCATTCCGAGTCCATAGCTTTACAGTTCGATCTCCTCCGGCAGATGCCAGTAGTTCTCCATCAGGACTAAAGCTGGCTCCATAGATGTAATCACTATGTCCTTGAATTACCTTCTGAAGCGTACCATCCAGGTTCCACAATCGAATGGTCTTATCATCACTGACAGAGGCAAGAGACTGCTCATCCGGACTGAAGGCTACTGCTCGAATCATGTCTGTATGACCTTTAAGTGTCCGCAGTAAGTGTCCATTTCGATTCCAAATCTTGACCGTTTTATCAGCGCTAGCAGATGCAATCAGTTGGCCACTCGAACTGAAGTTCGCTTCATTCACCCAATGATTATGCCCCTCCAGTGTTTTTTGCAATTCGCCATTCCGATTCCAGAGTTTAACTGTTTTATCTGAGCCACTGGTTGCGAAAGTTTCTCCATCGGGGCTAAAACTAATCCAGTTGATAGCATGGGTATGCCCGTCAAATAGCGCTGATTCTCCAGCATTTACCTGCCAAAGCCTGATCGTGTTGTCAAACCCAGCCGAAATCAAGCTCTTTCCGTCAGGGCTAAAACGGACACCGATAACGAATCCAGCATGTCCAGGGAATGCTTTAACTAAAGCACCATTCAATTGCCACAAGTTCACAGAACCATCAGCACCCGCAGTAGCAAGCGTTTGGCCATTTGGGCTAAAGCGAACACTCATCAATTCAGCCGGGGATGAAAATCGAACCTTCGCCCGACGGAGAACCACTTCCCGTAGCTCCCCTCCCTTGCGCTCAACCTTCAAAGATACCTCTGTACCCACGTTTCCTCTGATTCTATCGCTTGCTTCCGATTGATTAAATCTAAACTCGCTGATGAGTTTGCCATCGACTGCAAGGATGCGATCTCCAACCATCAATCTAGCAATTTGAGCAGGAGAATTCTCAAACACCTCTGTAATGGTTAAGTTTTTTGCTGTCTCATTCCATTCATACCGAATTCCAATCCCAAACAACTCGCTGTAGCTGGTGCCTGTTGCAGAAAATTGGCTCAATTTTTTCCCTGTTAGGTTCCAAACTCTAACAATGCCATCTCCTCCAGCCGTTGCGATGGTTTTTCCATCGGGACTAAAGCTCACATCCCTAACACCAGTATCGTGGTTGAAGATTTGAGATGCCTCTAAAGTGCTGTTCAGCATTCTCAATTTCACGTCTTTTCCTTCAACCGTTGCTATCGTTCGACCATCTGGACTGTATGCCATCACACGAGTATTTTGCCCGTAATCTTGAAACAAATCTGGTTGAAATGCCTTAAGAAGTTTTCCGTCTAATTGGTAAAACTTCAGCCCCTCCTTATTGAAAATGATGATTGTTTTGCTATCCGAACTGAACATGACATCGGAATCGGATAATCCCTGAAGCGTTTTAAGCAAAATACCCTCACGATTCCAGATTTTAACAGTTTTATCGGAAGCGGCTGTCGCAATGTTTTTTCCGTCTGGGCTGAACTTTACGTCATACACAAAATTCTGGTGTCCAGTTAGACGTTTAACTAATTGCCCATTCCGATTCCACAGAATCGCCGTATTATCTGCACTGGCAGAAGCAATTAACTGACCATCTGGACTGAAATTAACGCTTTGTAAACGATTGGTATGTCCCTCTAGGCGGTTGTATTCTTGTACTCCGTAAACTGCTTGCTGAAGGGCGACAACTGCTTTCGTCCTTAGGTTGTCATCTATCCAGCTTGCCTGTTCCAGTAATCTTGCTGCATTCAATCCTTGCAGAAGTGCATCCAATCGCTTATTCAGGCTAAACAGCGCTTCAGAAGAAGCAATCAGAGCACTCACCTCATTTTTTTCTGATGCAACTCGCCGTTGCTCAGCCTGCTGATACTGGTTAAATGCGGTGAACGCGGAAGCGATCGCAACCACAGAAACCGCTGCAACTGCCCCTAACCACATTCGTTGCCGCTTAATTTGAAGTCGCTGTTGTTGAATTTCAGCTTCCTGACGATCACTTTCGGCCTTACGACTGGCACCGATATAGTCACGCTGAATCTGAGTTGATCGCGGTTCTTTCTTGACATTCTGGGTTAACCACTGAATCACCAATTCCAGTTCACTGCCGCGCAACAGCAAATCAGGATTGCGGTCTTTTTGATTCCATTCGATCGCTTTCACCAATATCCGCGTATGTTGTTTTACATGCTCCAGATCGGTGTCGATCGTTTCTATCAACTTGTGAAATGCATGGTCAAAATCATCGGTTTCCTGAAAAAACAACCAATTGTGCCGTTTCAAAGCAGGATGAACTTGATCACCGGCAAAATCATCCCGTCGCACAAGGGGCACTAACCGTTTGTGATATTTGACGGCGTGTTCAATTTCCTGGTAACAAACCCTAGATTCAACTGAATCAGAACTAAGAATAAATACGAATGTGTTGGCAGCTTCAATCCCCCGTTCAATTTCCTGCCACCAATCAGCAGTCAGAGGAATGTCCTGCCAGTCTACCCAGGCTTCGCGTCCAGATTCTGCCAGTGCCGTATGAATGGCTTTGACGAAGTCCTTATCCTTGCGCGAGTAAGAGATGAAAACATCGGTCATGCCCATACCCCAGCGAGAGGATGTCCCAGCTTCAATTTATCAGGTCTGGTGATTGGAACTGTTACCCATTGGGGTTAATTTAGGTTTGCGAGGATAGGGGCGATCGCTTACCCTCATTTCCATTCTGATTTTTAGCTTCCCGACCAGAGGCACGATCACCAACTATACAACTCGTACACCAGCTTTTTCTCCCGTAGAGTTTCAAGCTCTCTGGCTGTGGCTGGGCTTTGACCATTCTGGAGTGCCTTCAGCCAGCGTTGTTGTCGCGTCTTATAGCTCTACGCAGGTGCGTTAGGACATTGGAATTAGAGAGGGAGTGAGGGCTTCGCCCCCAGCCAGGGGTTCCACCCCTGCACCCCGTCCTAAGCCTGGTGGCTATCGCTATAGAACAAACCTGAACAAGTTGGCTTGCCTTACTTCCTGGATTTGCCAGAAAACACGTTAGAATTGTTGAGGCTTCTTTACCAGAGTTTGCAATTGAATTTTGGGAAAACTTTCTTAAGAAGCTGTTTTTAGCCTTAACGCCCTAGCTTTTCATCGGTATTCCTCTATGACTCTCCCGATTCGCAATGTCGCTATCATTGCCCATGTTGATCATGGCAAAACTACCCTCGTAGACGCACTACTCAAGCAGGCAGGTACCTTTCGGGAGGGCGAAGATGTGCCTGAGTGTGTGATGGACTCCAACGACCTGGAACGGGAGCGGGGAATCACTATCCTGGCAAAGAACACCGCCGTTCGCTACAAAGACACCCTGATTAACATTGTTGATACGCCCGGTCACGCTGACTTTGGGGGTGAGGTTGAGCGAGTACTGGGGATGGTGGATGGCTGTCTGCTGATTGTGGATGCGAATGAAGGCCCTATGCCCCAAACGCGCTTCGTACTCAAAAAGGCGCTGGAAAAAGGGCTACGTCCCATTGTTCTAGTCAATAAAATTGACCGCCCCCAGGCAGATCCCCATGGAGCCATTGACAAGGTGTTGGATTTATTCCTGGAGCTGGGAGCTGATGATGACCAGTGTGAGTTTCCTTACTTGTTTGCATCGGGGCTGGCAGGGTATGCGATCGCCCAGCTCGATGATGAGCCTATTGACATGAAGCCTCTATTTGAGGCATTTCTGCATCACGTTCCACCCCCCATTGGCGACGTCAACAAACCCCTTCAACTTCAGGTCACCACCCTGGATTACTCCGATTACCTGGGGCGGATTGTCATTGGCAAGATTCACAATGGCACCATCCAAACCGGGCAGCAGGCAGCACTGGTGACAGAGAGTGGCGAAATTGTGAAAGCCAAAGTCACCAAGCTTATGGGTTTTGAAGGGTTGAAGCGGATTGAAATTGAGTCAGCCTCGGCAGGAAACATTGTTGCAGTGGCTGGCTTTGCCGATGCCAATATTGGCGAAACCATTACGGATCCCAACAATCCCCAGGCTTTGCCGTTGATTAAGGTGGATGAACCCACATTACAAATGACCTTTTCGGTGAATGATTCGCCATTCGCCGGTCAGGAAGGGAAACTGGTCACTTCACGGCAGGTACGCGATCGCCTCATGCGCGAACTGGAAACTAATGTTGCGCTCCGGGTTGAAGAAACCGACTCACCCGATAAGTTTCTGGTTTCGGGTCGGGGCGAACTCCATCTGGGCATCCTAATCGAAACCATGCGGCGGGAAGGCTACGAATTTCAGGTGTCTCAGCCTCAAGTTATTTACCGCGAAGTCAATGGTCAACCCTGTGAACCTTACGAAACATTGGTGCTGGATGTTCCCGAAGATGCGGTGGGTAGCTGCATGGAACGCCTGGGGCAGCGGAAGGGCGAAATGCAGGACATGCAGGTGGGGGCCAAAGGTCGCACTCAGCTAGAGTTCGTGATCCCGGCTCGCGGATTAATTGGGTTTCGGGGTGAATTTATGCGCCTGACCCGTGGCAACGGCATTATGAACCACAGTTTTCTGGACTACCGGCCCATCAGTGGTGAAATCGATGCCCGCCGCAACGGTGTACTGATCGCCTTTGAAGAGGGAGTAGCCACTTTCTACGCGTTGAAGAATGCCGAGGATCGCGGAGCCTTCTTTATTACCCCCGGCACTAGGGTCTACAAGGGCATGATCGTGGGCGAACATAATCGTCCCCAAGATCTGGAACTCAACGTCTGTAAAACCAAGCAGTTGACCAACCACCGTGCCTCCGGTGGCGAAGAACTGGTACAGCTTCAGGCTCCTGTAGAAATGAGTCTGGAGCGAGCACTGGAATACATTGGCCCCGATGAGTTGGTGGAAGTGACCCCAAAATCTATTCGCCTGCGCAAGGTGGCAAAGGAGAAGAAGTTGGCAAGGAAATAGAGGAAATAAACTTCAGGCAATGGGCAACAGGCGACGGGCGGTAGGTATGATTTTGGCTGTTACCTGTTGCTTTTTAAGCATGGGTAAAATCGCGGCCAGCATTTCTGGAGGGATCAAACCCTTCGTTTCTGACGCGGCGACGGAGATCGCCTGCATCGGTTGAGGCACGTACGGCATCGTCGGGGCTGATTTTGCCCAACAGCACCAGGTCGCAGAGGGCCTGGTTGAGGACCTGCATGCCTTCGTTGGTATCGGTTTCCATCAGGTGGAAGGCTTCCCCTTCTTCCCCTTTGAGCAGATAGTCTGACATAGCCGGGGTGTTAATCAGAATTTCATGGGCTGCCGTCCGGCGACCATCGGTGGTAGGAATCAGCACCTGGGCGATCACAGCAATCAATGATTCGGTGATTTGTACCCGCATGGCTGGCTGCTCGTCTGGGTTGTAGATGTTGAGCAGACGGTTGATGGAATTGATCGCATTCCGGGTGTGCAGGGTTCCCAACACCAGGTGACCAGTTTGAGCAGCTTTCAGGGCGGTATCGACAGTGATGCGATCGCGCATCTCCCCGATTAGAATCACATCTGGATCTTCCCGCAGGACAGACCGCAAAGCGCTATGGAACTCGTGGGTATGAAGCCCGACCTCCCGCTGGCTGATCAAACACCGCTGGGAAGAGTGGACATACTCAATCGGGTCCTCAATAGAGACAATGTGTCGGGTTTGGGTTTCATTCATGTGCCGGATCATGGCCGCGATGGTGGTGGATTTTCCCGAACCCGTTGGGCCTGTCACCAGAATTAAACCCTGGGGCTGGCTGGCCAGATGTTTCAGAACTGGCGGCAACCCTAAACCGTCAATGGTTGGAACATCCAGCGAAATCAACCGGAGCACAATGGCTCCGCCCCGCAGCGTTTCAAAACAGTTGACCCGACACCGCAAAAACCCAGGATAGAAGATGGCTGTATCCAGCTCCTTATCTCGTTTAAACCGCTCTATTTGCTCAGGAGTCAAAATTTCAGCCAGGTATTGCTCAAAAATTTCAGGGGTCACCATCACCTGATCTCGCGGCTGCACCATTTGCCCTCGAATGCGAAACCGGGGTAGCTCTCCTACCCGAATGTGAATGTCAGATGCCTGCCGTGCGTGGGCATCCCTAACCATCTGCTCAATCGTGCTGACTGGCTTTGCTTCTACCTGCTGCCCCTGTATTGGCGTAGGAGCCGGGGGGGGCGGTGGAACAGGTAAATGATCATGAGGTCGGGGTGCAGAACCGTGCATAGGTTTCTCTCTTGTTGATGATGTCGTCAGAGAAGCAGATCGAGCTGGAGCCGAGTCGTTCAACAGGTAGCGCCCTGGGTAAACTAGCGTGAGAGCATCGGGCAACCCTTCCAGAGCCAGGAAATGGCAATGAATTTACGAACACTCTTAATAAATATCCACTAATTGTATCGAGTCCGCATCGAGTGATCTGCTTTTTTAAGCATTCTTGTTACTGAGTTCTGGTCCTTCCGTGAGCGATCGCCTCGCTACAAAAATCTTTTCCAGAACTGCGCTTCTACCTACCCTGACGATTGACATGAGCAAGGCCACACAAATTGCCGAATGGCTGGAAACCCGATGGGTAGCCCCTGCTTACAGCGGCTGGCTGTTAGGGAGCCTGTCCATCTTTTTCTTCATTTCAGCGACCAACACATTAGCGGGTTGGCTATATGTGTTGAGCGGAGTTGGCATCGCCCTGCTGGCGATCGCCGCCATTCTGCCTGAGCGTATACTACGCAACATTCATGTCCACCGCAACCCTATCCACCCGGTCAGCATGGGGGATAATCTGACTATTGAACTGGTACTGGAAAACCCAACCGCTCAACCCAAAACCCTGATTCAGATTCAGGACATGCTGCCCTACGTACTAGGTCAGCCCGTGACAAAAGCGATTGAAACTATCCCGCCTAATGGCAATTACCACTGGGTCTATTTTCAGCCCACCCAACAGCGGGGTATCTACCGCTGGCAAACGGTGAATCTAAGAACAGCTGCGCCCTTGGGGTTATTTTGGTGTCGGCGAAGTCGGGTCGAACCAGCCAAAGCAGTGGTTTACCCCACAGTCCTGCCCTTAACCCACTGCCCCCTGATAGATGAAATGGGAAGAGAGGCCAGTTTGCAATTTAACAGCGATCGCCGCACCCAGGCAGCTACTGAAGGCATTACCCGTTCCCTGCGCCCCTATCGCTGGGGAGACCCTACCCGCCTGGTACACTGGCGCACTAGCGCCCGCTACGGCGAGTTACGGGTTCGGGAACTGGAAGTTTTGACGGGAGGGCAGGAACTGGTCATTTGCCTCGACAGTGCCCTTCCCTGGCGAGATCGAATCCGGCCTCCTACGCCCCCTTCAGACGACTTTGAGCAAGCTGTGATTGCTGCTGCCTCCCTCTACTTCTATGCCCTCCACCGCGAAATAAACGTTAAACTGTGGACGGCTGGTACAGGTGTGGTTCAAGGTAGCCAGATTGTTTTAGAAACCCTGGCAGCCGTACAGCCAGGCGAAGATGTCTACGCCGAAAACCTGCCCAGCACTCCAATCCTCTGGCTGACCCAAAACCCTACCGGGCTACATACCCTCCCTCCTGGTAGCCGCTGGATTTTATGGCCCTCTGTCCAAGAGCCAAATCGCCAACCTATCGAATCAAACCCTCTCCCCTCTGTACAAAACACTCCTGGCATCACAATAAATCCCAATCAACCCCTTCAGCTTCAGCTTCAAGGCCCATTTAATTAAGTTTTGAGTTTTAAGTAAAGTGAAAGGGTGAATGAGTGGATGGGTGGATGAGTGTTGAGTGCTGAGTTGTCTCAATGCCTGCCCCCTAGCCCCTAGCCCCCATTCCCCAATCCCTGACTCCTAACTCCTGGCTTCTTTCTTCTTTCTTCTTCCTAACCCCTCCCTCCCCCCTTCTAGATGACTAACGACCAACCCGACCAATTCTGGCAGGGTGTTGAGCAGTTCAATCAGCGCCAGTTCTATGCCTGTCACGATACGCTGGAAGCCATTTGGATGGAAGCGTCGGAACCTGACAGAAGGTTTTATCAGGGAATTTTGCAGATCGCCGTTGCACTCTATCACCTGGGCAACCAGAACTGGCAGGGGGCAGTAGTGCTCATGGGCGAAGGCATGAATCGATTAAGAAGTTACCAACCAGAGTATGCGGGTATTGATGTAGAAGGGTTTCTGGCACAAACAGCTCAAATCCTGAAACTGCTACAAGAGGCTGGACCCAACCGGGTTTCGGCGATCGCCCAACAACTGGGCTATCCCATTCAGAGAAATGGGCAGGAGGAAGCAGCTATGGAAACCATTCAGGCAAGTACCCATCCCCTCCCAACCTTGCAAAGAATTTCTACCCAATAGCCCCCTTCCGCCTCTCAAAGGAGAAATACGGGCACGCCTCTACCTGTCTTCCCCTGTCACCCCTGAAACTTCCCGCCACCAACATCCGTCATATCCTGGTATAGTGATAGCCACCAATCTCAGGACGGGGTAAAGGGGTAGAGCCCCACACCCCTTAAACCAGTGTCCTAGCCTGGATTATTCACGAAGGGTCAAGATAAATATAGAAAGTCAAGATAAATATAGAAAGGAGAGCTTTAAACCGTATAAATTCAAGCTTTCTAGCCTTTAAAAGCGTCTTTATTTTGACATGACAGTCTGTAATTCAGATTTTCTCTACGATTTTGATGTCCCCGAGCCCTAGCGGTGCAATTTTCAGATCTTGAACTGAGCAGGCGTATATTCTGAGCAGGCATATATATTGAGTAGTTGTTGAGTAGTTGATTGGGGCAGCGATCGCTGTAACACCATTCAGGTTTGAAAGACTCTGGAGAACAATTGAGTGAAGTTACGGAAGATTTTTGCGAATTAATCGAATACTGTAAAATATAGCCGTCGCTAGGTTGATTAGGATATGCCAGGTTGATTAGGACATTGGTTTAAGAGGGTGTGGAGGCCTTGCCCCCAGCTAGGGGTGGAACCCCTGCACCTATCCTAAACTTGGTGGCTATAGTTATAAGGCATTGCTGAAAAGCAATATCAATCGAAAAAAGTTTCGAGCATATAGCACCTATTTCATACCCAAATTCAGCAACGCCAGCTATAAATCTACCGTTGGGCCAAACGGTAAAGCAAATCTAGTTGGCTCTTCCAGGGTGTGGGAGGGAAAATACTTCGAAATACTCTATTCATCCCCCTCAAGCTCTCTGTAATAGGGGTTTAGCTTTGGTGATAACGTTACTTGATTATCACCACGCTGTATAGCTCACCATCAAATTTTAGTTTGGCACTAATGAGTTTTCTGTAAATAAAATGAATTAAACATTTAGGACATTTTCTCAGCGGATAATTTCAAACCTGAATGATAATATTGCGTTGAACGCGTTCGAGGGCATGTCGTGATTCGCTCTGCTACTCTTCCTACTCCTCAACCTACTCTCCCATCTCTGACTGACAATAACCGCCTGCGGCTGCTCTCTGGCTCGGCAAATATCCCCCTTGCTCAAGAGGTTGCTCGCTATCTGGGAATGGACCTGGGACCCATGGTTCGCAAACGGTTCGCGGATGGTGAGTTATACATCCAGATTCAAGAATCCATTCGAGGCTGTGATGTCTACCTGCTGCAACCAACCTGCCGTCCGGTGAACGATCACCTGATGGAACTGTTGATCATGATCGATGCTTGCCGTCGCGCTTCCGCACGGCAAATTACGGCGGTGATTCCTTACTATGGCTACGCAAGGGCAGACCGCAAAACAGCGGGTCGGGAGTCCATCAGTGCAAAACTGGTGGCAAACCTGATCACCCAGGCAGGGGCAAGTCGTGTGCTGGCAATGGATCTGCACTCCGCTCAGATTCAGGGCTATTTTGATATTCCCCTCGATCATGTGTATGGCTCTCCTATCTTGATTGACTACCTATCAAGCAAGCAACTTCCCGATCTGGTTGTGGTTTCGCCGGATGTGGGGGGTGTCGCACGGGCCCGAGCTTTTGCAAAAAAATTGGATGATGCTCCCCTGGCCATTATTGACAAACGGCGGCAGGCTCACAATGTTGCCGAAGTGATGAACGTAATTGGGGATGTGTCCGGTAAAACTGCGGTTTTAGTGGATGATATGATTGATACCGCTGGCACCATTTTGGAAGGTGCAAGAATTTTGAAGGAAAATGGTGCCCGTCAAGTTTATGCCTGTGCGACCCATGCTGTGTTTTCTCCGCCAGCGATCGAGCGATTGTCGAGTGGTTTGTTTGAAGAAGTGATTGTCACTAATACGATCCCTGTGTCTGAAGAATTGCGCTTCCCACAGTTGACGGTGCTTTCAGTTGCGAATTTACTGGGCGAGACAATCTGGCGAATTCATGAGGACAGCTCAGTCAGCAGTATGTTTCGGTAACTGATTGTTAGTTATTGTTTGTCAGTGAGTGGTTAGTGGCGAAATTTACTGACCATTTATTCTGTCTGCAGGTGCCTGATTCTTAACCCCCCAATGAAAAAACTGACCTGATAAGCTATTGAAGGGCTGCTCAAGCTTCTTTAGCCTTGCCTAGTATAAGGTTCATGCCATTTGGGAATTTACTGACGGCTGGTGGTGTGGTCATGGTTCCACTGCTGGGATTTTCAATCCTGGCAGTGGCTCTGATCATGGAACGAATTGGGTTTTGGGTGCGGGTGGTGCGGCGGCAAGATCCGGTAGTTCGTGAAGTGCTAGATCTTTATAAACGTAGTCCTAGAGCGGCTTTTTTAAGGCTAGAGCAGAACCTGGATCTGCCCATCGCCCGTATCTTCCTTGCCGCTCTGGAACTGGAGCGACCAACCCCGGAAGAATTTCGTCTTGCTTTGGAGAGTGCCGCTCAGGCTGAATTACCTTTACTAAAGCGCTTCAACACCGTATTTGAAACGATTATCAGTCTGTCACCCCTGCTGGGTTTGCTAGGGACAGTTTTGGGGTTGATTAACTCCTTTGCCTCTCTCCGATTGGGGGATGTAGCAGGCACGAATGCAGCCGAAGTCAGTGCTGGCATCAGTGAAGCCCTGGTTTCAACAGCCTCTGGATTAGCTGTGGCAATCTTTACGTTGCTGTTTGCCAATACCTTTCGAGGTTTATACCTACGGCAAACTGCGTTGATTCAGGAATACGGGGGGCAGCTAGAGCTTCTCTACCGTCGCCGTTACGAGCAAGGAAAGTATCCCTATGCGCCTGCCTGAGGAACCTGACATTCCGCCTCAGATCAACATCGTTCCCATGATTGATGTGATCTTTGCCCTACTCACGTTTTTCATCATGTCGGCGCTCTATCTTACTCGTTCGGCTGGATTACCTGTTAACCTGCCCAAGGCCATTACAGCAGAAACCCAATTCAAAGATGAGATTGTTGTTACCGTTAATCGACAGGGACAGTTATCACTGAATCGTGAACCAGCCCAAATTGAAGACCTTCAGGCACGAGTGCGGACTTTGATGGGAAATAGCCCTCAGGCAGTGGTGGTCATCAATGCCGACGATCGCGTCAACCACGGTCGGGTGGTTGCGGTGATGGATCAGCTGCGTCAGATTCCTGGAGTGCGAATTGCGATCGCCGCCGAACGGCCTTCTATGTGAAAAGTGGAAGGGTGGATGAGTGGGAGAGTGGTGGTGGGAGTTATAGCGGTAGTCATTATGGTTAGGACGGGGTGCAGGCGTGGAACCCCTAGCTGGGGGCAAAGCCCCCACTCCTTTCTAATTCCAATGTCCTAATGCACCTGCGTAGAGCTATAGAAGCTAAGAGCCAAAAAGTTAACCTGGAACTCAAAACTCAGAACTCAAAACTCATCCACCCATCTACCCCTCACTACAGCAGTCCTAAATCAGTCGTGAGATTGAGAGGCTTTGTGAGAAGGGATTCCTGAGAAATCCTTTCTCACAATCCAAATAGGATCGCTATAGTACAGCAAAACGAAAGTTTTGTTGGGGTGCAGGGGTTACACCCCTGCTTGGGGGAAGCCCCCGAACTCCATGTCGCAAAATTTAGTGTTTACAATACTAGCCCTTACCGACGCCAACATAGCGGAAGCCTGCTTGCTCAACCAATTTGCGATCCAGGAAATTGCGTCCATCAATCACAATGGGTGTATTCATCAGCGATGCCATTTTGGTGTAGTCGAGATTGCGGAACTGCTGCCAGTCGGTTACCAGCACCAGCGCATCACAACCATCGGCTAAGCGCTCCAGATCCGTTTCTACAAGGACATTCGACAAACCATGGCGCATTCCCGTCTGGGAAATGATCGGGTCGTAGGCTTTGACCTTGGCGCCTAGGCGAGCAAGCTGTTCGATAATGTTTAAGGCTGGGGCATCCCGCAGGTCATCTGTATCAGGTTTGAACGTCAGTCCCAACAGCCCGATGGTCTTACCTTTGAGAATCTTGAGTACCTGCTGGAGCTTTTCGACCACAATTAACCGCTGATGCTGGTTAACACTCACAGCCGCCTTCAACAGTTGGGCTTCGTAGCCGTAATCATCTGCAGTATGAATCAGCGCTGACACATCTTTAGGGAAACAGGAGCCCCCCCAGCCAATGCCTGCTTGAAGAAATTTGCTACCAATGCGGGAATCCAGCCCAATTCCCTTGGCAACTTCTGTCACGTCAGCACCCACGCGGTCGCAGATATTCGCAACCTCATTGATAAAGCTAATCTTGGTCGCCAGAAAAGCGTTTGCGGCATACTTAATCATCTCTGCCGAACTCAGGTCTGTGATCACGACGGGCACTGGGGGAAGGGATTTATCTTCAGCAAACTGGCGTTGTACGATGGGCGCATAAAGTTCTTGCATCAGGGCGATCGGTCTGGGATTGTTGCTGCCCAACACGATGCGATCCGGGTTAAAGGTGTCATAAACTGCCGAGCCTTCCCGCAAAAACTCCGGATTGCTGACGACATCAAACTCTGGTTCCTTAAAGATTGAGGAAACAGTGTCAGGGATGCCTCCACCAGCCAAAACAGGGGTTGCGGTTGCTGCTTTCTTCTCGGCGTATCCATCTAATACCAGCATTCTGACCCAGTCACCAGAACCAATGGGCACAGTAGATTTGTTCACAATCACCTTATACTCACCATTGAGGTGGGAACCAATACCACGAGCAACAGCTTCTACATAACGAGTGTCGCTCTCCCCATTAGGCAATGCTGGAGTTCCTACAGCGATAAACAGAATTTGTCCATGGGCAACTCCTGCGGCCAGGTCAGTGGTGAATTCAATTCGTCCCGCATCAATGGCCGACTGCATAATTTCCGAAAGCCCCGGTTCAAAGATAGGAGAGCGTCCCGACTTCATTAATTTGACTTTTTCTTCGTTATTGTCCACACAAATGACATGGTGACCTGTATGGGCAAGGCAGGCTCCAGTAACCAGGCCGACGTATCCGGTACCAATTACACAAACACGCATGGAAAAATCCTCAGAATGTCAATATTTATTTAGGGTGAAATGGTCGAACAGTGTGAAGTCGGCAGATGCTACTGCCTATGAGACGAGAGGCTGCTTCAAAGAAGCTATTATAAGAACCTACCTATCCAAGTGGAGGCACAGTTGCTTTGGATGCCTTTCCATCGGCATAACTGATTCGTGAGCGAAAATCTTCAATTGTTTCCCTCAACCCTTCTTGCAGCGGTACAGTTGGTTGCCAACCCAGCCATTCTCGAGCTTTGGTAATATCTGGACGGCGACGACGTGGATCATCTTGGGGTAATGGCTTAAATTGAATTTCTGCGTCGGGATTCACCATTTGCTGAACGGTCTGCGCCAGTTGCAAGATGGTATATTCCTCTGGATTACCCAGGTTGACTGGTCCCAGGCGATCGCCATTCATCAATCGCATCAATCCATCTACCAGATCTGATACGTAGCAAAAGCTACGAGTTTGGGACCCATCACCATAAACGGTTAAAGGAATACCACGCAGAGCCTGCACCACAAAATTGCTGACTACTCGACCATCGTTTTCCAGCATCCGGGGACCGTAAGTATTAAAAATCCGAGCAACCCGAATTTGCACATCATTCTGTCGGTGGTAGTCGAAGGCGAGGGTTTCAGCAACTCGCTTCCCTTCGTCATAGCAACTGCGAATCCCAATCGGGTTCACGTTTCCCCGGTACTCTTCTGATTGAGGATGAATTTCTGGATCACCGTACACTTCTGAGGTCGAGGCCAACAAGAACCGGGCTTTGACCCGCTTGGCCAGCCCCAACATGTTCAGCGTTCCCATCACATTGGTTTTGATGGTTTTCACAGGGTTGTACTGATAGTGAACCGGAGAAGCAGGGCAGGCCAGGTGATAAATCTGGTCAACTTCTAGGCGGATGGGTTCTGTAATGTCGTGACGGATCAGCTCAAAGTAGGGATGGTTGAGCCATTTCAGGATATTGCGTTTATGCCCGGTGTAAAAGTTATCCAGACATATCACTTCGTGACCGTCTAACATTAGTCGGTCGATCAAGTGAGAACCAATAAAACCAGCGCCGCCAGTAACTAAAATTCTCATAATCAAGAAAAATCAACGAAAAGGCTGGGTGCAGACACTATTTGGCGATTGAAGCCGAGCACAGATACAGGCTGATGGTTGTCTATCAAGCAAGGCTTTAGAGAAACTCAGGAACCTCACGGGTACTCTTTTCTCTTTTACTTTAAGAATGCCCTATGAACCGGAACCTTTAGTTGAAGAACCATCACTCATAGAAAAAATGCCCGGAGTACTGGCGTTCTTAAGCAAGTGGATGAAAGAGGCAATCAGTTGTTTAGAAAGTTAACAGAGTTTTGCTGCCAGAAAAATCCTCCATCAAAGAATTCATTAAATCTTCAATGGAAAATCCTGATATTTCAGAGTTTTTACAAATGACAGATGACAAATGACAGATTAAGTCAGAATCAGAATTCGTCAGTGGGTTTTCCCGGATTGTCGGTGAAAGAGTAGCTTACGCTACTCTTTCACCTCAAACAAAACCTCTGGAATATTGATTTTGTTTTGGTGATAGCTTCGCCTATCACCAGGGTCTCAGGAGAGACGTCAGTGCGCTAGCGGCTGCATAACCTTTGAAATCCAGGGCCAATAGTTGAAATCCAGGGCCAATAGTGTGTATAGCGTTCCCAGCCGTTTGCGAAAAAGGAGACTTATGAAGGCTTTCCTTAGTGAGAAAACCTTTCTCAATCCAGACAGGATGGCTACTTATCCTTGTTCAAGTCATTGTTCAAGTTTCAGGACTGCCATAAAAGCTTCTTGGGGAACGTCTACTGTCCCGATCGCCTTCATCCGCTTTTTACCTTTAGCTTGTTTTTGCAGCAGTTTCTTCTTGCGGGAAATGTCACCGCCGTAGCACTTAGCCAGTACGTCTTTACGGAGAGCAGGAATGTGTTCACTGGCAATGATTTTGCTGCCGATCGCAGCCTGAATGGGAATTTTGAACTGATGGCGGGGAATCAATTCTTTTAGCTTTTCCGTCAAGGCACGCCCCACACCATAGGCTTTGTCGCGGTGGACAATGGTTGCCAGGGGATCGACCGGATCGCCATTAATCAAAATGTCTAACCGGACGAGGGGATTTTCTCGATAGCCAATGAGCTGGTATTCCATGCTGGCGTACCCGCGCGATCGCGACTTGAGTTGGTCAAAAAAGTCAGTTGCCACCTCTGCCAGCGGTAATTCATAAATTAATGTCGTCCGCCCCGGCGTCAGATACTTCATGTCCTTAAACACTCCACGGCGGCTCTGGCTCAACTCCATCAGGGTGCCGACATATTCTTCCGGTGTAAAAATATCGACCTGAACATAGGGTTCTTCAATCTTTTCCCGGTACTGGGGGTCAGGCAATTTACTGGGGTTGTCAATCAGCAGAACCTCGCCCTTAACCGTTGTTACCCGATAAACCACTGAAGGAGCCGTGGTAATCAAGTCCAGGTCGTACTCCCGCTCCAACCGTTCCTGA
Source organism: Leptothermofonsia sp. ETS-13 (assembly GCF_049200465.1). Lineage (NCBI taxonomy): Bacteria > Bacillati > Cyanobacteriota > Cyanophyceae > Leptolyngbyales > Leptolyngbyaceae > Leptothermofonsia > Leptothermofonsia sp. ETS-13. The sequence goes on along the minus strand of NZ_CP120836.1, from coordinate 4,680,414 downwards.
ACAATTTCCATATGTAGCAGACCCAGGAAGCCGCAGCGGAAGCCAAAACCCATAGCACTGGAAGTCTCTGGTTCGTAGTTGAGAGCCGCATCACTCAGCTTCAGTTTCTCCAGGGCTTCGCGCAGGTCTTCAAACTGGTCAGCATCGGTCGGAAACATGCCGCAGAACACCATGGGTTTGGCTTCCACATAACCGGGTAACGGCTCTTTTGCAGGTGAGGTTGCCAGTGTAATGGTGTCGCCGACGCGGGCATCTTCAACCGCTTTAATGGCGGCTGCCAGGTAACCCACTTCTCCGGCATGGAGTTCTCCCACCTGGATCTGGTTGGGGGAGAGAACGCCCAACTCATCAATTTCGTATTCTTTGCCGGATGCCATCAGGCGGACGCGATCGCCCTTTTTAACCCGGCCATCCATCACCCGAAAGTAGACAATCACTCCCCGGTAAGGGTCGTAGTAGCTATCGAAGATCAGTGCCCGCAGCGGTTGGTCAACGGTGTCCTGGGGCGGCGGAACCAGATGGACGATTGATTCTAGAATCTCATCAATCCCCACCCCTTCTTTGGCTGATGCCATAATTGCGCCGCTGCAATCGAGCCCAATGATGTCTTCGATTTCTTGCTTCACCCGGTCAGGCTCGGCTCCCGGCAAATCGATTTTGTTCAAAACGGGAATGATTTCCAGATCATGCTCCAGGGCCAGATAGACATTGGCCAAAGTTTGCGCTTCAACCCCTTGAGATGCATCCACAACCAGCAAAGCCCCTTCGCAGGCGGCGAGCGATCGCGAAACTTCATAGGAAAAGTCCACATGCCCTGGCGTATCAATCAGGTTCAATACATAATGCTGGCCATCCCGCGCAGTGTAGTTCATGCGAGCAGCCTGAAGCTTAATGGTAATACCCCGCTCTCGCTCTAGCTCCATGTTGTCGAGAAACTGCTCTTTCATCTCTCGTGCATCTACCGTTCCGGTCGCCTGTAACAAACGATCAGCCAGAGTTGATTTCCCGTGGTCAATGTGGGCAATGATTGAAAAATTGCGAATGTGGGAGACGGGCGCGTCAGTCATAGGGGTTGATGTCACATCGTGAGTTCAGCATGAGTCCGACTGGTATTCGTGCAGATTCTGCTTAACGTATTGTAATTCTTTCTTACACAAGGCACAGCAACTGGCAAAGACTGGATTCCCAGCACTTGCCCGGATGTATTCCTTGCCCGGATGTATTCTTATAGAGAGATATGTAAAATTTACAAGAATGAGGCGTATTCTATGCCATAGATTGATATATCTATCCCTTTAAGGTTCTCCCAGTTGTACTTTGTATTTACTTCATAAAATCCGGTTTAGACAGGATAAATTCCATGCTTTTCCAGGCTGGTTTTTAATTTAAGGAACTTTATCGCCAATCTACATTATCCCCGATCTATGAGTGAGTCCGCTATCCATTCCCGTCCATCTCCTGACAAAGTTGAAATTTCTATTCACCTTGACGCTGACTTACTCAATCAGATCAAGCACCTCACGAATGATCCCAGTAAAGTCATTGAGGTAGCTATTCGGCAGTGGCTCAGAAGCGAAGTGACTCGCGATGATGACCTATCCCGTAACCTTCAGCGGAATCCACCCGTTCCCCCTCGTGGTGAATGGAACGATTAGGATTGTTCAGTCCTGCAAATCATGGATATGAATACGGTACGAGTCCTCAACCGAATCCTGGTCTATCTAGCTAGCATTGCTGTCTTGCTGCTTCTATCGTCGCTCTTGAGTGCTCATAACCCTAACGCATGATGATTCCTTCCACCAACTTTCAACCCTCTTTATCGGATTATGGTAAACTCCCTGTGCAGGAAGACCATACTCAGGGAACAGTGAGTGAGTTGGTATTTTCTCAGGATGTCGAGGGAAACTACCTTTCATTTTATTGGCGAGGGGCAGAAGTTTATGGCATTTCTTCAGAGCAGATTCTGAAGGGGGCTGCTGGAACGTTTGGCCCAGTTGAAGTTGCTCCCTATCGGGAACGGATCAAGCGAGTGTTGAGTTGTCTATCGTCGGAACGCTTTAGATGCCAGTTCTACTGTGGTGGACAGACGCTGCTGCTGGATTTGGTGATGAGTCCAGTTTTGCTGCCTGATCGCCTCCCAACTACGGTGGTTGTTGCAGGTTATCCCATTTCTGCTGCAACCGGAGATGCTACCCTGACTGGTCTCGATTCTGCGATCGCCTATCCCATCCTTTCCCTCAGTTCAGACCGTTATCAAAAACTGCTGACCCAGATTGCCTGGAATATCCGTCGTACTTTGGATTTACCAATTATCTGGCAGCAAACGGTGAAGGGATTGGGGAAAGCGCTAAGCGCTAGTCGTTGCATCGTCTGTCCTTACAAGCCGCTGAGCCACAAAGTGGAGGTGATTGCTGAATATTGTGAAGAGGGTGTCCCTTCCATGCTGGGGCAGGAGTTCTGGATTTCTGAAGATCCCTGTCTGCGGGATGCCATCAGCACCCTAAAACCAGTCATTGCTCAGCACGACGAGGATAGCTTGGAAAATAATAGCGAGGCTCCACCCTGGCACTCCATGCTGGTCGTGGCGACCTGCTATCAAGACCAGCCTAATGGATTGATTATCCTGCACCAGTGCGATCGCGTTCGCCTCTGGAGCGAAGCCGAACTGGAGTTGATGCAAGACCTTGCCGACCAGGTAGGAACGGCGATCGCTCATGCCACGCTATTTGCCGATAGCCAGGCACTGACAACCAAACTACAGCTTGCCAACAACAGCCTGAAACAGCAACATCGGGAACTGGAAGAAGCCAGAAGCCAAGCGGAGGAAGCCTCCCGTCTAAAAAGCGAGTTTCTCGCCAACACTTCCCACGAACTGCGGACTCCTCTTAACGGCATGATTGGCTTTCTAAAGCTAATTATGGATGGAATGGCCAATGACCCAGAAGAGCAGAGTAAATTTATCAAAGAAGCCTATCGATCAGCCCTTCACCTGCTCGATATCATCAACGATGTTCTGGACATCGCCAAAATTGAAGCGGGCAAGTTGGAAATTGAAATGTTGCCGGTCAAACTCAGCGAACTTCTGGAGGATGTTGAAGACTTCACCCGTAGCCAGATCCTGGAAAAGAGACTAAGTTTCAAGATAGAAAAACCTCCCACAGAGGATGAAATTATTCTGTTTGGCAATTATCAGCGGCTTTTGCAGGTAATGCTAAATCTGGTCGGCAATGCTATCAAGTTCACCCATGAAGGTGGCATCACAATTAGCGTTGAAATTATCAAAAAGAAAGTAACGGTCCACAACCAGGAGCTTCCTGGAATGGTAAAGGTGCGCGTTGCTGATACAGGAATCGGCGTTTCCCTCGACAAGCAAGACAAATTGTTTCAGTCCTTCAGTCAAGTCGATGGTTCCCGCACTCGTCAGTATGGGGGCACAGGTCTGGGACTCGCCATTTCCCAGAAGCTAGTGGAGGCAATGGGTGGTGTGGTTAACTTCTACAGCATGGGGGAGGGTCTGGGTTCAACCGTTACCTTCACTGTCCCCCTCTATCAGGAGCCACTCATGATCTCATCCTAAGCGGATTCATATAGGCAAAGCCGTCAGTCTTTTAGTAGAAGCCAGGAGTTAAGACCAGGAAGGTGCCTATAACCCGTTGCCCACAGACTCCTGTCTATATCAGCTTATCTATAAAAAATCGCGGACGAATTCGAAGAGATCGTCTTCCCAGCAAGGTTCCGGCAAGAGCCGAAGCAGACAGCTAGCAATATCAGCTTCAACTTCAAGCATGTCATCCCGTTGAAACCAGTCAGATAGCACTTTGGCATCCCGTTCTCTGAGGGGCAAAAGTGGTGCAGCGTGACCACCTGGCTGCGTAAACTGAGTAGACCTGGTAAGTCCTTCTCCGCCCCGTAACCCAAGCCGGGATTTCTGAATCTCGCCTTGCTCTGCTGCCTGTTTCAATTCTGCCAGGCCATCTGGCGTAGCTTCTGATTCCGGTTTTTTGGGCAATAACAGCCCTTGTTGTCGAGCGATTAAAGTAGCCCGATGCAGTTTTCGCAGGAGAGCCCAGTTTTTTTGCAAACCGAGAGGTCTGGATCGGCCAGAGGGCGGGGTTGACAGCCCAACATCGGGTTTTAAACCAGGTTGTTTTCCTATGCTCTCTACAGTAAAGGGGGCAGCTAACTGAGATGGATTGTCGTCTCCCGGTGATGTGGTAAATATGGTATGCATAACAGAAGTCAGTGCCGGTTGCATGATTCAACCCGCCCAAAAGGGTATTCTTGCTACTCAATGCTTTTGATCACCCTGGTAGCAGATACACAAGATTTAGATGGATTTTGGTAGATGCGGGATCAGCGCATTAATAATTCAAACAATGCCCACAACTGCGATCGCTTAAAACGTTGAAAAACCAACGATAGCACATAACTTATGGCTTTCTCACCATAGTAAACCTCCCTCACTTGAGGGAATTTAAAACCGGAGCTATACCTTTTGCGGGCATGGACCTGGTTTTTATAGATCAATTGCAGAAAAGAGATGGTTTTGATAGAAAAACCAACACAATACTCATCAATAGTCTTATTAAGTAGCTAGACGCAATTAAATTGAGGATGATTTTGGAAGTAAAGGGGTTAAAAAACTACTGCCAAGGGGGCGCACCCCCCACTCCCCTTCTTACAGTTTATTATGGCTGAATAGCGATGTAAGCGGGATCAGTGGCTAAAACCCTCAGATCTGGCTCATTATTATAGCGATAGCCACCACGCTTAGGACAGGGTGCAGAGGTGGAAATCCTGACTGGGGGTGAAGTCCCCCCTAGAGCCAATGTCCTAGGAACTTAGCGACAGCTATATGCCAATTTTGACCTTGTGTTAGTGATATTCAATTATGGCTATCTACTTAGAAAATTGGGATTGAGGAGTTGGCAAAGGAATTCTGGTTTTTCGGCTTGCCGGTGAAAGAATAGCATAAGCTACTCTTTTATCTCAAACAAAGTCCCTGGAATATTGCTTTTGCTTTAATGATAAGCAAAGCTTATCATTAAACTCCCAGGACAGCTGGAATTCTCCTGCTTGAGGGTGAGTACAGCGTAGAATCTACCGTTGACAACCCTTGTTCGGCGCGAAACAGAAGATTATCCGTGATTGTGCGGTTATTTCTGCAAGTCCAAGAGCTTTACTCTAAATGCCATGCGGCCCTCATTCTATCTACGTGTTCTCTAACAATTGACCACTCCTGAATAAACACCTGAATAAACATTTTATGAGTGCAATAAACATTCATTTTATGACTGCAAAGTTAACGCTTGCTCAAGGATATTCAGGCTATTATGCTCTAAGTTTGTTCCACAGTGTCATTAGATGGCCTTAACTAACTATAAAAGGGGGAGTGGGGGCGTCGCTTCCAAGCAGGGGGCTTCCCTTCCTCCCCAATAAGTTCAATTGTGCCTGGATTTATTTGTGTCTAGTTACTTAAACGATCGTTTAAAGCGATTGTTTAAGAATCGCTTGATTTTACATCCGATTGATAATGCCCAAGCATGTGACTAGGTTGAATGTAACTTTCCTTGCCGTATCTACCCGCTGGCAATAAAAAAACTACCCTAATCCCTCAATCATTACATTGATCAACTAGATTCATTTATCAACCAGATTTCATACAGTCTTGCAACCGCTTAGGAATAAAGTATGACTGACTCACAATCCTTGATCGAATATCCATCCCACGTCGTTAGAGTTTCTGGGGAAGAAGATTTGGAGCAGCGCTTAGGGCTGTACCGGGTGTTTCTGAAACTCTATGAGCATCATCGCGGATTGTTGGATGAAATTTTGGATCTGGAAAACAGCGATGAAAAATGGCGTAGCCGTGCTGCGATGCGCTATGTCCAGGGAGTTGTGCAGAAACAGGCCCATCTGATGACTAATTTAGTGAAAGGCAAAACGCAAGTAATTTATCAACCGGAAGGGGTTTGGGTGATTGGGCGCGATCGCAAAGCAGCTCTTCCCATTCAGGACAAGCGGTTGTCTCGTCGCCATGCCGCAATTCAGTTTGTTGAGAACGAGGGATTCTACCTGATTGATCTGAACAGCACCAATGGCTCGTTTGTCAATGGGGAAGCTGTGCGGCAATGTGCTCCTTTGAAAGATGGTGATCAGATTCGTCTTGGCAGCCTGGCCTTCACCTTTTTCATTTGCGAAGCCTCTAGGATGGTCGAGAGTTTACCAGCAGATGTGCTAGAGCAAGTTAACACTCTGCGCAAAGCGATCGCTTCTGCTAATCAGGACTTAGCTGATCAGGAATCGGGATATTCATCAATAACCTCAGATTGGGAAACTCCCTTCCTAATTGGGCCAGAAGAGACTGCTATGTTTCCTGTTTCATCCGTCCCTCCCAAAGACCTGCTCCCAGAGGCTGTAACACCAGAATTAAGCACAGCTCAGCAAGCAAAAATTCTTGACCGTTTTCTCCGGCGCTAAGCTCAATACATAGCAGTCCTAAATCATAGGATCGCTATAGCTGTCGCCAGGTCGCTTAGGACATTGATTTTACAGAGGTTTTCAGTGAGTTAGCTACACTCTTTAAGGGCTAGGGGTTAGGGGCTAGGGACTAAAGAGTGGTTTATGCGTTTGAAACTAGCTGTAAGGGAGTGTGGGGGCTTCGCCTCCAGCCAGGGGTTCTATCCCTGCACCCCGTCCTAAGCCTGGTGGCTATAGCCATAGCAGTCCTGAGTCACAGGTGAAAAGGGGGGTAATGTTGGGCTAAACCTGTAGAACTGACTGTGGGTAAGGACATTGCAGCAAAGCCCCTACCCATGGACTCCTACTCGTCTTCTTCCAGATAGTCGTCCTCATCATCCATATCAGCTTGCCCGACAGTGGTAGCTGAAACAACCGCTCCCATTTCCAGCTTTTGCCGAACCTCTTGCTCAATCTTTTGAGCAAATTCCGGTTTCTCGTCGGCATACTTGATAGCGTTGTCCCGTCCCTGAGCGATATTGTCGCCGTTGTAGCTGTACCAGGCTCCTTTCCGAATGATCACCCCCGTCTCCTCTGCCAGATCAATTAAGCAGCCCAGCGTGGAGATCCCCTTGCCAAAAATGACATCGAACTCAGCAACTCGGAACGGAGGCGCAACCTTATTTTTGGCAACTTTAACCTTGGCACGGATGCCATATTCCTCGGTGCCTTTTTTCAGAGTTTGAATGCGACGAATGTCCAAACGAACCGAAGCATAGAACTTGAGTGCTTGCCCTCCGGTAGTTGTCTCTGGACTGCCATAGGTTACCCCAATCTTCTGGCGGAGTTGGTTTAAGAAGATAACTGTACAGCCCGATTTCCCCATATTGCCTGCAATTTTACGCAATGCCTGACTCATCAGGCGAGCTTGCAACCCCACATGGCTGTCCCCCATTTCACCTTCAATTTCTGCGCGGGGCACCAGAGCCGCAACAGAGTCAATCACAATAATATCGACGGCAGATGAACGTACCAGTTGATCCACGATTTCTAGGGCAGCTTCGCCAGTGTCTGGCTGGGAAACCAAAAGATTATCAATATCAACCCCCAGTGCTCTGGCATAGGCGGGGTCGAGGGCATGCTCTGCATCAACAAAAGCAGCAATTCCACCCGCTTTCTGAACTTCAGCCACCGCATGCAGGGCAACTGTTGTCTTACCAGAACTTTCTGGTCCGTAAATCTCAATTACCCTTCCTTTAGGAAGGCCGCCACCCAACGCCAAGTCTAACGTGAGTGCTCCACTGGGAATGGTTTCAACCTTCATGCGGCTGGCATCTCCCAGTCGCATAATGCTGCCTTTACCAAAGTTACGCTCAATTTGGGTCAGTACCAGGTTCAAGGCTTTTTGCTTATCGGAAGTTTCGGTTTTAGTAGCCATTAGCGCCTCAACGCAGAAGTGTTTGTGGAAGTAGGGGTATGTATCAGAACTTGGAGGATTTTAATTCAAATATTCCCCTCCTGGGAGACATGGCAACGATTTTGAACGGGCAAGTTAGGAGAAGCCAAGGTTTAGAGTTGGGGTCAGTGATCTGGAGAAATGGACTTAAGGCGAACAAAGTGGCTGAATGAAACGGAATAGAATTGAGCATATCAATAGATTTAGTTGAGTCTAGTGAATCTCAAGGGGATTAAAGCGGATTTACACCAAATTTTCGGTTTTCTGGTGGCCATGAACGGGTGGATGGTGGAAGGGTGAACTGGATATATTTTAGATGTCTATGGATTAATCTCAAGCATTAGGCGTTTGTAAGTGACAGGCATGACCTCCTATCTTCCAAGTTTGCTCGTTCCAGATACGGCGCTTTCGGTGGCAGGGCTGACGGCGTACATTCAGGCAATGTTTGAACAAGACATTCAACTGAGGCAGGTTTGGGTAACTGGGGAGGTTTCCAGTGCAAGCCGCTACCGAAGTGGTTTATTTTTTACCCTTCAGGACCCAGATGCGAAAGCAGCCATTCACTGCGTTGTGTGGAACAGTTATTTAGAAAAGTTGACCACTATACCGGTGACAGGAGAACAACTGATCATCCTGGGGCGGATTCATGTGCATCCTCAGCGGGGTCAGTATCAGTTGATTGTCTGGCAGACATTACCTGCAGGAGAGGGTTTACGGGCTCTGCGTTATCGGCAGTTACGCAATCGCCTGGAAGCAGAGGGTTTGTTTGATCCGGAGCGAAAGCGGCCCCTTCCTCCCCATCCCAAGGCAATCGCGGTTGTAACTTCACCTCAGGCAGCAGCCTGGGGAGATATTCAGCGAACGTTACGGCGGCGGTATCCAGGGTTGCATGTGCTGTTTTCTCCGGCGCTAGTACAGGGGAATCAAGCTCCAGCCTCGATTGTCAATGCCATCCGTCGAGTTGAACGGGATGGTAGGTCAGACGTACTAATTCTATCACGAGGTGGTGGGGCGATTGAAGATATGGCGTGTTTTAATGATGAGCAAGTGGTGCGGGCGATCGCTGAATGTTCTATTCCAGTCATTGCAGGCATTGGGCATCAACGGGATGAGACATTGGCAGATCTGGTTGCGGATGTTTGTGCCCATACTCCGACTGCTGCCGCTGAACAGGCCGTTCCTTTGCTGGCAGACCTTTATCTTGAGCATCAGGAGCGGGTTTTGGCGCTAAAGGAGATTATGAATTACTCCCTGGAAATAACTCAGGAACGGCTGCAACGTCTGCGCATCCGGTTAACTAAACTCCAGCTTGATCGAAAACTGGAGCAGGAGTCCCAAAGGTTAAATTGGATGCGCAAGCGTCTGGTACAGGGAAGCCTGTTACAAATTCAACAGGCAAAGCAGCATTGCTTGTTATTGAGACAGAAGTTGGAGACACTCAATCCCGAGGCGGTATTGAAACGGGGTTATGCAGTGATTAAGCAGATGAATGGGGCGATTGTGCGCTCAACCAAGGGGTTGAACGTGGATCAGGATTTGCAAATTCAGTTGGGACAGGGTCAGTTAAATGTCAAAGTAACTGAAGTCCTGAATACAGCGACAGAGGGTTAATTACAACTATAGTTAATTACAACTATAGTTGTAATGATATGTCAGGTGCCAGTGCAGAGGAGCTGGGAGGCAATTGTTGGTTGGTGGTGGTTAGTGGTTAAAGCGGTGTGAGGTAAAAGCTTAAAACTCTACACCTGAGGTGCTTCTAGTGTAGTGTCAAGACTAAAAATTAGGGTCAGCCATCTCTGAAAACTTTATCTGACGAGCTTTTCAAAATGTGACACTTCTAGAGTTGAGCTGTAGCACTGCACTAGTCTCTAGTTTCTAATCTCTCGCATCCTGTTCGCCTTGAACTGGGTGCTTATTATGTAATCTTTGCTATTTCTGATGTAAGCGGTTTATCAAGAATTTGTTGGAGTTCGTACTTTTGATATATGAATAATTCCAGTCTCGATTCCCCTTCTAATCCATTCCAGGAAGGCTGGAATTATGAGGCGACAGTGAGAAAAGTTGAAGAGATTATGGCGCGTATCGAGGCGGGTGAACTGGAGCTTTCGGAGGTGTTTGACCAGTTTGCTGCTGCCGTTGAGTATTTGCGCCAATGTGAAGCGTTTCTGGCTCAGCGTCAGAAGCAGGTGGATCTGTTGATTGAAACACTGACGGATGAATCGGAATTCTGAAGGAAATTATTTTTAGGACAGAGGACAGGAGTGGAACCCCTAACTGGGGAGAAGCCCCTATATCCCCCTAAAGCCAATGTCCTAAGCAACCTGGCAGCAGCTATATTACGATTCCTATGACGATTCCGGCTCTTGCACGGGGGCCTTCCACCAGCGATCGCCCTGTACCAGGGTATGAACCTGCCATTGGGAGTCTGTTTTGGGATAGTCCGAACGGTAGTGCCCACCCCGACTTTCGGTGCGGAAATAGGCGCTTTTCAAAATGAGGTACCCAATGTCCAGGAGATTGCGCGTTTCGGCCCAGGTGCGAAGGTGAGACTCAGTATCCGGGCCATCCAAACGCATCGGGCGTTTGGGCTGGAGATTCAGGAGGGATTGACTGATGGGTAGGGCTAGAAATTCTTGCTGCCACTGTTGAATTTGGGCGATCGCCGCTTCCATTCCTTGCCCTTCCCGGCAAATTCCGGCGCTCTGCCACACCAGGCGAGGCAACTGGTAGCGTAAAAACTCGATGGTATTGATTTCATTGAGGGTTAGAGCACTAATTGCGGCTGGAAAGGTCTCCTTCACCGGTTGCTGGTAGCCGTCATCCGCTCCTGTTTCCCTAATCTGGGGAACGTCGAGATAGGCGAACTGGGCCCCAAAAACGATACATTCGAGCAGCGAATTGCTGGCCAGGCGATTGGCCCCATGAACTCCGGTGCTGGCCGTTTCACCCACAGCATAAAGCCCTGCGATCGACGTTTGGTTGAATAAATTAGTGGCGATGCCACCCATCCAGTAGTGAGCAGCAGGGGCGACTGGAATCGGTTCCCGGAACACATCTATTCCCCACTGCTGGCAAACCTGAATGATGTTGGGAAACCGATGCTGGATGGTTTCTACGGGAATTGGACGCAGGTCCAGCCAGACATGGGCAGCGGCAGGATCGGTGTAGGTCTTTTGCAGGTAACTGAAGATGGCCCGGCTCACCACATCCCGGGGCGCAAGTTCTCCAGCCGGATGGTAGTCAAAGGCAAACCGCCTGCCCTGTGCATCCACCAGATGGGCTCCCTCACCTCTTACGGCTTCGCTAATCAAAAAGCGGGGAGCCTCCGGTTTGGTCAATGCGGTGGGGTGAAATTGGACAAACTCCAAATCTCGCAGAATTGCGCCTGCCCGGTGGGCGATCGCAACCCCATCTCCCGTACTTAAAGTGGGATTGGTCGTCTGGGCAAACACCTGTCCACCGCCGCCCGTCGCCAGAATCACGACTCCTGCCCGCAGCCAGCGAATCTGTCCATGGTAAAGCAGGCAGACCCCTTGGCAGCGCTGATTTGCGGCATCCATCCACAAATTCAGGGTTAATGCCTGGGAAATCATCTGAATATTTTTGCGATTCAGAACCTGGGCAATTAAAGTGCTAACTACGGCTCGTCCGGTAGTATCGGCAGCATGCAGCACTCGACGTCGAGAGTGGGCCGCCTCCAGGGTGAGGGCGAGGTCACCGTTGTGGCGATCGAAAACTACCCCCATTTTGATCAAGGAATGAATACATTCCGATGCTTGCTCAACTAAGAACTTAACGGGTGCGTAATCACACAGACCTGCCCCTGCCCGCAGGGTATCTTCCAGATGAAGGGCAGTGGAGTCTTCTGGAGCCATGACTGCTGCAATTCCACCCTGCGCCCAGTCACTGGCTGAAAGAGAGGGAGTGTCTTTTGTAACTAACCCAATTTGAAGATCCTTGGAAAGGCAGAGGGCAGCATACAGTCCCGCTGCTCCTGCTCCAATTACCAGCACATCAAACCGTTCAGGAAGTTCTGAAGCGATCATCTGTGTGACTGTGAGTTGAGCTTGCAACGAAGTTCTCGGCAGAAGATAAAAGAAAATAAAAATTGCTCTCTGACCCTGGGATGGGCATTGAGCAATTTAGTTAGGGCTTACATAAACTCTGGAGGTTTTAACCTGAAGCCGTACTTTATGACTCGCATCAGTGCTTAAACCTCTGAGATTTTGCAAAATGCGTAAGTCCTTTTAGTTTAAGGTATTGAACCGAATCGTTAACGATAGATGCCATTGTTGAAGCGATCGGCTCCTTCAACCAAAGCATCTTCAACGTCGGTTACGGTAAAGTTTTGCATGTTGGCTTGCAGAATTTCTCGCTGTTTTTCAGTTAAACCTGGAATCTTCAACACATCATCCACTTTCTGGTAAGGAGCGTTTTTGACAATCATTCCTGCCAATGTTGGATACAGCCCTTGATACTGTCTAAAAGCACGAACATTCGCGTTGTTCAAGTCAACTTTCTGACCGTACTCAGACGCCAACTTTTCTCCTACGACGTCACGGATCTCTTCGACCGCAAACAGTTTAGGAGCAAAGACTATCCCTTTCAATTCTAAACTGGCAGGCAGGTTTGCAGCTAGCGCACTTTGTGGCACTCCAAACAACCCTAGACAACCTATCAACATCCCCAGAATTGTTAACAGGCGAAAAACCCTTTTCATGAACATATTCCTCCCGTCCTGTTGCACGAAATCGACTTATAGCATTTATTAGAGCCTTTATTAGAGCCTATCATTAGCCAGGCACGATCACGCCTACTGGCAAGCTCGGCTAAGAGCAGGATTTAGAAAACTTTACAATTTTAGTAAAGATGAACTGTGTCTGGTTGGGATAAAACCTCTGCTACACAGCAGAAGTTCAAATTTATACTCAAAGCCTATGAGTTCCTCTTCCCTGAGTTCCTCGTCCCTATGGTGGACACCCTTGGCTCATGCCAAGATGTTAGTTTTTACTCTTGGATTGTAGAAATATATTCAGATCGGAATACGAACAGGCATGGGCAACGGTGGGGATATCGTAACCCTTGAGGTGGACAGTGTATTGCTTAAAGAGTTTGGAGGAGTTGGCACCCAAAGCAGAGAGATGCTGATAGGTAGTTTCACCTACCGCAATCTCTAGACCAATTTGCTTGGTGGAAGTCTCCAACCGGAAGGCAGCGTTTACGGTATCTCCCAGGGCAGTATAGTCGGGGCGATCGCCGCTGCCGGTATTGCCAACCATGGCATAGCCAGTGTTGATGCCAGCACCAATGCGCAGGGGAAACGGTAAGGGATAGCGGTTATAGAGGTCGCTAGTCATTTTGTGTAAAGCGCTCAGGGCACGGAAAATCCGTACCATTTCTTCATCGCTGACCCCTTGAGCACTATGAATCCAGATTGCCATGACGGCATCCCCGATGTATTTATCGACCCAACTGCCGTACTCGCGAATAATGTCCCCGGCGTGGCGAAACCAGGTACCGATGACCTCTGACAGCAATTTTTCGTCCAGTTGACGGGTCAACACGGTAAAGTCTCGAATATCGACCACCAGAACTGAAATAAGTCGCCGCACATGCAGGGTGGCGGTTGCTGTGAATTCCTTCGAATCACTGTTCATTGGATCAGCCGCCTGGCTGACATTGGGGCAATGAAATTCCAGTTCGGTCTGACCGAAGGTGAGGCGATCGCCACTGTGGAGGGTTACGGGAATGCTCACTCGACGACCATTGACAAAAGACCCATTCCGGCTACCTAGATCAATTAAATAAAATTCTCCGGTCTCCATGCATTGCAACATCGCATGGTTGCGTGAGATCCAGCGATCGGGCAACACAAAGTTGTTATCCTCACTTCGCCCAATCGTCCAGCAATTGCTACCGGTTAACGGTAGCCGTCTGATACCAGATTCGGTTCGCAGTAGCAGATGGGGAGTGGATTGTAAAGTCACCACAGACTAAGAAGCAAGATTGATTTTTACCCTAATGATGCATCCTGACACATCTCTGTATGCCAGTGTAGACTCGAAAGAAAAAATCACCCAAAAACATTAGAATTTCCGGGGTTTTTCGCTCAGTTTAGCCGCAATCAAATTTGGAGGCTTCTATGGGAAACTAGATCACCTTCATGCGGTAACAGCCGCCAACCAAAACAAACTATCTACCAGAATTGTACTCAATACCGCCCCACTAAATGCCCACCAGCAACTTTGTCGGGAATAGAGTGGCAGGAGGCTAACCCCCAGTAGCAAAAGAGCTAGTATGATGGCCCAACTGACCCCCAAGGGGGTTTGCATGTGGGCGATCGCATCCTGAAGGATGGGACGTGCTTGTTCTCCTTCTACTTGCATCAACTGCCGCCAGTGAGGGATCAGGTTGACCAGGTAAAAGTAAAGATCAGTCACAACGGTGCCAAACAGAGAGCCAAGATAGAAGAAGCTGCCAATTCTGGTTTGATTACGGGCGATCGCCCAGACTGCAAACGGCAACCCAATTGATTCAACTGGCAAATGGATCAGAGGTTCCCAGCGGAGCCATCCCCAGTAAATCGATCCGGCCAGCCAGGTCCAGGTAAAGCCGAGTAGCAAATCCCCAGACCACAAATTGTGACATCGAGATGACAACTGGAGCCCTATCCACCAGAGAACAGGGGTTAAACCCAGACTTATCCAGGGCCAGAACCGAACCAGGGGAGCTTGCAGGAAAACTGGCACAGAAACCAGAAAAACTGAAGCCAATAGCACCAGCCAATGCCTGGCAGACACACGCTTTTTAAGCGTCAACTGACCGTGGATTTCTGAGGAATAAACGACGGCATGGGAAGCATATTCGGGGGAGCGAGAGGAGAAGAAAACCAAGGATTGTTAATATTTTTTATTTAATTTACTTTATTTAACATACCACAGATTTTGGTATATCCCCCCCTGGGGCATAATCTTTCAACCTTTTAGCTTTTTATGGGTTGGCTGAACTACTCAACAGTCGCTTGATTCAGTAAAGAGTTGATTGAAAGCTTGAGATAAGCTTCTCGCTAACGCCAAACCTATGGCAATCTGGACGAGGAAATAAACCAGATTCTGAGCGCAAAAATAAACCAGGTAAGACCTGCGATCGCAAGAACTGTCAAGACTGTAACAATCTGAGGGAGAAGAATGAATGGGCTGGCTCGAATTAAATCCAGGGGGATGGATGGGAAACCTGAATGGGGACAGCCTTTGGTATGTCAGCCAGAATGTTCTGGCTTTGGAGGGTCAGGCCTCGGTTGATTTTCAACCAGATCTTCTGGTCAGTATCTTTCAGGCGTTTATCCTGGGAATTGTTCAGGGAATCACTGAATTTCTGCCAATTAGCAGTACAGCCCATCTCCTGGTCTTTACTAAAGCCTTTGGTTGGAAGCTTTTGGGACAAAAGTATTTTGTTGATGCCATTCAGTTCGGTAGTGTAATCGCGGTTCTTATTTATTTTTGGAATGATCTGCACCAGATTGTAACCGGTGCCTGGAATGCTTTTCGCAAGCAGGACTGGGAGCGGGAAGAGTGGAAGATAGCTATAGGAATTGCTGTGGGTACTTTGCCAGCCCTAATTGGCGGCTATTTCTTGCAAGATAAGATCCCAGAGAGTGCTGTAGTAATTGGTCTGGCATCCATTGGAATGGCTCTCTTGCTGGGGCTGGCAGAACAGATTGGCAGTCGCAAGCGGGGCTTTGACACCCTTCAGATTAAGGATGGCATCCTGGTTGGGCTGGGACAAATGCTGGCTTTGGTGCCTGGAGTTTCACGTTCTGGTTCCACGTTAACCACAGCGCTCTTTCTGGGGTTAGAGCGGCAAACGGCTGCCAGGTTTTCATTTTTGTTGGGATTGCCAACTCTGGCGATCGCTACCCTGTATCAGTCCCGCAAAGCATTTGGTGATGTAGATATCCTGATCCCACTTTTAATTGGAATCCTCTCAACCTTCATCTTTTCCTATCTGTCAATTGCCTGGTTGCTGCAATACCTGCAACGCCAAAGCACGTGGGTCTTCGTCTGGTACCGATTAGCCTTTGGCTCCGCTCTGCTAATTACAGCTATTCAGGGGCTAATTCAATAGCCTTACAGCAATTTTGATTGTTAATGCGACGAAGCGAGGTGTTAAGAAGCCAAATTTATTTGGGCTCCTAGCCTCTTCCATCAAGACATCTGCTGTCAAAATTGGCCAGTATTAACCCCTTAGATTTTCTGGTTCCTGGCTTTTTTATCTTCGTCCTAACTTGAATGCCTTAATCGATCGAAATCGATTGGGGTCCGCTGCTTTTGCCATTTTGAACTTCATCTGGCGAAGTGTAGGAAACGCCCGTTTGCTTATCCAACCAGGATTTCACGGGGTCATCCTCCAGATTGAGGCGAAGTAGCCCGGAGAAGAACCCGCCCATGAAGGCGATCGGGTGTTGGGCCAGTCCCTTAAGAACGGGCATTAATTCATCCATGAACACGCTAAAACTCTCCTTAGTGAGACGGTTACTCTGGTGATTGTAGCGTGGGAGGTGGTGGTGGGTTAGAGAGAGGAGGGAGTAGGTGATAGGTGGTAGGAAGTAGGCGGTAGGGATCAGATGTCAAGTATCTTTCTTCTCCGGCAACATACACTTGTCGCTATCGCAGCCAGCGGGACCTTCGGCGAGGCTAAAGCCGGAGTCGTAGCGGCTGAGGGCAGAGTAGAAGTCACTGGTCCGTTGACGGGCTTTGACTTCTTGCTGGAGGCGGTCAAAGGTATCTTTGTCGATCTTTTCAAAGGGTAGGCGAGGGAAGGGGGCATCAAAGCGGGCCAGCAGCGCAGCACTGATGTAGCCTTCGTCGGTGGCGATCGCCTCGTAAATCCGCTGCGCCAGAGGCTCTATTTCAGCTTCGGTCAGTTCAACGGTGGCACTGGTGTTATGGGTGGTGTAGTGCTTCTGCACCTGCATATAGAAGTCAAACTGAGCCAGCGCAGAGAATTTTTCAATCGCAATCTCATCGGCTCCCGGCAGGTTTGCCCACGAAACTTCGACGGGAATTTCAACCAGCCACTCGGTGCAGCGGGGATCGAAGGGATCGTTTAACAGATTGCCCTGTTCATCCTTATCCGACTGGGAAGGCACCACGTTGTAGCCATAGTCCAGACAAGCAAGGGCAACGGGATCGTTCTTACGGAAAGTGATTCGCCGAATAAATCGCTGGGCTTTGGGGGGATGCCATCCAGGGCTAGCTCCCGTCAAAAGGGATTTGGTACCGGCGGGTTGCACGGTGGTGCAGCGGTTGGGGCGTTTGATGTCGTGGCGATCGCAGTAATCCCACACAACACGATGGACAATTTCCCGCCAGTAGTTCAGATACTCCTGCTCCCGCTGTTTGAAAGCAAGACCTGCTGGAGTCTCTGGTCGCCCAGCTTCCCACCAGCGCAGCCAATCAACTCCAAAGGCATGGACAAAGAAGTCAAACAGCCCGGTGAAGGAAACGCCCACGATAGGGTCCAGTTCACGTGACTTTTGATAGCGCGGTTCAATAAAGTGGTGGTTTAACAGCGCTGCCACTGACAGTGCAGCAGCCGTAAATGCTTCTTCCTGCTCTTTAACATTACGGGGGTCGATCTGATTTAGATGGACTTCCGATAAGTTGCAGTGAAAGTCTGCCCCGATAATTTCTCCACAGGGATTTAAGCCGTAGCGTTCCAGGCGATGTTCTAATTCCTCGGCTGGCATTTGAGGGTAGTGCTGCTGGAGCCAGGCTTTAGCAGTGCCCTGGTTATAGGCTTGCAGAAATGCAGTTCGAAGTTGGTCAGTAACCAACAAATCACAGTTAGCACGGGCGATCGCTTCCGGTGCGTACTGAATTGCCCCTTCGCCGGAATAGAACTGTTTGCGAACGGCATCAATGCATTCCTGTTCCGTTGGCTTGTGGTGGTAAACACGCGTGTGGTTTGCCATCCGTAGCACATCGCGATCAGGGTCAATTCGCCAATTCCCCGCAGCATCCTGCTGCCAGAGATTGTCTTTTGCCGTAGCAAAGGCTTCGTCAGTACTGACCCCCTGACGCATCCCTGCGGACCGCCGGATGTTCCCGGCAACCACTGTGGCCGCAGCTTCATCGATTAGCAGACAGCATTCAACAGAGGTCAGTTGTCGTCCGATCGCCCGATTCAAAATCGCAGCACACCGTTCGTAGAGCCCTGGCAGCCGAATGGGATTGGCCACCCCGCCGAAACCCTTCAGGATTTCTCCTTCTGGACGAACATCACTCAAGCTTACTGTGACCTGCACCTCGCCGGAGAAGCGATCGTCCGTAGACAGTTCCAGTAGCGTCTGATAAGATTGCACCCATCCCTGACGGCTATCACCGACTTCAATCTGCACCTGGTTGCCGTTAATGGTGACTTCAGTGCGATCGCGCCGCTGACCCGTCGGGGTTGTCCCAATTTCTCCGTCTAACTTCACCACCAATCGATTACGAATCGGCGGTAGTTGGTTGATGTACCGCGGTTCCAGAATGGCTCCCGTCCCGCAACCCATCATCGCCAGATCCATCATCAGCCCAAACGCCCGCCAATCAATGACATTAGTGCTGGTGCAGTTGTAGGCTCCAGAAAAGTTTTCCGGCTTCTCGATCCACTGAGTTCCACCCACCCATAGCCAGCGACCGGAAGGGAGACTTTTCAATTCGCGCTGCATCCGCTCGACCAGTCTGGCCTCGTCTGGGGTCAGCCGTCCAAGTTTAACCAATCCCTGGGTTGTTCGCTGGATCACTTCTTCTAATGGCTCACGCCGATCGCCCGAACGGCGGCTGTACGTTCTGTAAAAAACAGGATTCGCCGTTGGCGCAGTTTCTGGAAACTGATTGGCAAGGGGCGTTGCAGCCGCCTGGAAGTTGGAACTGCCGTTCAAAACATCTTTAGGACGGGTTTGTTCAAGCTCTTGAACCATAGGAAAGGATCTCGCTTTTGTGGTGGAATTGTGCTGGAACCGATGTACTGATACTAAATATAGGGGGGAATTCCGGGTTTGAAGCCTTCAGTCTACACCATCTGTAGCTGTTGGTCAGTAATTCTGTAGAGTTTTAGCACAGAACCTTTCCAATCGGGTGATTTTTACCGAGTGGTTGGGGGCTAAATCTAGATTAATTCTCTGTAGAGATGTTTTATGGAACGTCTCTACCAAGGAAGCCAACATTTTTCAAGCATTCCTACCAGGAGCGATCGCCTCTCTAAAATCAACCCGAACAACCCCCTCGATTCCTGTACCTTGCGATAGAGTCATTGAATACTGTGCATTTGACCTCAGTTCATGACAGACTCTGCATCGGCTGACCACCGCACCAACGGGTTACCAGAACGGCTGGTTAAGTACAAAGTACGCTATGCCCACCATCGGGATGTGAACCGGGAAGCGTTGACCCCGATGATGCGGCATTACGTGGAGCTCAAAGACCAGCACCCCCACGCCCTGCTGCTGTACCGGATTGGCGACTTCTTCGAGACCTTCTTCCAGGATGCCATCACAATTTCGCGGGAACTGGAAATTGTCCTGACCGCTAAACATGCCGGGGAAGAGGTGGGCCAGGTGCCCCTGGCCGGGATTCCTCACCACGCCCTCGATCGCTACTGTGCCCAACTGGTCGAGCGGGGTTATGCAGTGGCGGTCTGTGACCAGGTAGAAGATGCTGCCGATGCTCAAGGACGGCTGGTACAGCGCGAAATTACTCGCGTGATTACCCCCGGAACGGTCATGGAAGAGGGGATGTTGAATGCCCGTCGCAACAACTTTCTAGCAGCCGTAGTGATCGCTGGCCATCACTGGGGCCTGGCCTATGCCGACATTTCCACCGGAGAATTTCTCACCACCCAGTCTGAAAACCTGGAACAGTTGACCCAGGAGCTGATGCGGTTACAGCCCTCGGAAGTGCTGGTCCCCACCGATGCGCCGGATCTGGTTAGCTTGCTGCGACCAGGAGAAAAGTCCGACCAATTGCCTGCCTGCTTGCCTGCCCAGTTTTGCTACACTTTGCGCCCCCAGGCTCCCTTTGTGCTATCGGAGGCCCGTTATCGACTGCTGCAACGATTCAAGGTGCGATCGCTGGAAGGCATGGGCTGTGAACATTTACCCCTGGCAGTGCGGGCAGCGGGGGGATTGGTGGAGTATCTGGAAATCACCTCGGAACGGGGGCAGGAGCCAGAAGGCAGGAGCCAGAAGGCAGGAGTTCATTCAGAACTCAGAACTCAGAACTGGCAACGATCTCATGCATCCTTACAGAAAGTGCCACTGCAACCTCTCTGCACCTACACCCTGTCGGAGTTCCTGGTGATTGATCATCAGACACGGCGCAATTTAGAGATTACTCAAACCGCACGAGATGGGACGTTTCATGGATCGCTGCTGTGGGCACTGGACCGCACCATGACCACGATGGGAAGCCGGGCGCTGCGCCGCTGGTTATTACAGCCGCTGCTGGACTTGCAGGAGATTAGCGATCGCCAGGACACGATTCAAGAACTCGTTGACAATAGTTCCCTGCGGCAGTCACTCCAGCGTCTATTGAAACAGATTTACGATTTAGAACGACTGGCTGGACGAGCGGGCTCCGGAACGGCCAATGCCCGTGACCTGGTGGCCCTGGCTGATTCCTTAGAAAAATTACCAGAATTAGCTTGCCTGATTGATTCAGCCCACTCCCCTTACCTGAGAAAACTACAACAGGTACCTCCGGTTTTGGAAGAGTTGGGTCAGACGCTGCGAGCCCACCTGGTTGACTCGCCCCCGCTCCACCTCACCGAGGGCAACCTGATTCGCTCAGGGGTTGATATCCGCCTGGACAGCCTGCGGCAGCAGGTGGAAGCGGACCAGAACTGGATCAAGAATCTAGAAGCGATCGAACGGGAACGTACCGGAATTCAAACCCTCAAAGTGGGCTACAGCAAAACCTTTGGCTACTACATCAGCATCTCGCGGGCCAAAACCAACCAGGTGCCTAAAGAGTACAATCGCAAACAGACGCTGACTAACGAAGAGCGCTACATCACTACCGAATTGAAAGACCGAGAAAGCCGGATTTTAAACGCACGGGAAGACCTGAACCGGCTAGAGTACGAGATTTTTGCAGAATTGCGATCGCAGGTCGGCACCCACGCTGAACTAATTCGGAACGTCGCCCATTCCGTTGCCGCAGTAGATGTCCTTTGCGGTTTAGCTGAGGTTGCCGCTCTGCATGGTTACTGCCGCCCCCAGATGACCCGCACCCGTAAAATCTCCATCCTCGAAGGCCGCCATCCTGTCGTCGAGCAGTCCCTGCCAGCGGGGTTTTTCGTGCCCAATTCAACGGAGTTGGGCGATGGGCAACTGGCAACCAGCGATCAGAAAGGAACTGGGGACTGGGGACTGGAGACTGGGAGGCAGGAGTCTAAAGGCGAAAGGGAGGAGCCAGGAACCAGGAGCCAGGAACCAGGAGCCAGAAGGCAGAAGGCAGAGGGCAGGAGGCAGAAGGCAGGAGAACTCAAAGCTCAAAGCTCAGAACTCAAAACTCAAAACTCCTCTTCCTCTCCCGATCTGATCATCCTCACCGGACCTAATGCCAGTGGCAAAAGTTGCTATCTCCGCCAGGTGGGGTTGATTCAACTGATGGCACAGGTAGGCAGCTTTGTGCCTGCCCAGCAAGCCACCCTGGGGATTTGCGATCGCATCTTTACCCGTGTGGGTGCGGTCGATGACCTGGCAACGGGCCAATCCACGTTCATGGTGGAGATGAATGAAACGGCCAATATTCTGAACCATGCCACGGCGCGATCGCTCGTTCTGCTGGATGAAATTGGTCGGGGGACTGCTACATTTGACGGCTTGTCGATCGCCTGGGCAGTAGCCGAACACCTGGCGATCGAGATCCGCGCCCGTACCCTCTTTGCCACCCACTATCACGAACTCAACGAACTGGCCTCCATCCTGCCCAATGTCGCCAACTATCAAGTAATGGTGAAAGAACTACCTGACCAGATCGTGTTTCTCCATCGAGTGCAGCCAGGTGGCGCAGACCGTTCCTACGGTATCGAAGCAGGACGGTTAGCGGGATTGCCTGCCTCAGTCATCCAGCGGGCAAAACAGGTCATGATTCAGATTGAAAAGCACAGCAAAATTGCCGTGGGTCTCCGCAAAGGCAGTTCCGCCAACCACTCTGTTCGAGAAGGTAACGGCAGAGCCGATACCAAATGTACCAGTCAGCCGATGGAGCAGCTCGATATTTTTGGCGGCTGATTCCCGCTCAAGAAAAATGAACTTTTGTAAAGATTGACAATTTGAGCAAAAACTGTAAAAATAAATACAGAAATAAATCGTTCATCTTCTCACCTGTCTGGATCATATATTTTTCTGGACCATATATTTTAATGTCTAGCCCGGGCAGATCTGAAGGGAAGACGGAAGTAGGGAGTCATCCCGAAGGAACGCGCCTCAAATCGCAACGGATTACTTAGGAGGCGAACCATGAAACTTACTTACCGAGGTGTTAGCTACGAATCAACTCAAAAGCCAGCATCTATTCCCGCTGTTGATCTCAGATATCGTGGTGCCAATTATCGGCTGAAGCAGGTGGCAAAAAATGAAAATCTGAATGCCATCCTCAAATATCGTGGAGCTGCCTACACTCTGGAACCCACTGTTCAAACGGCAACTGTACCCTCCGCCGCTGTCCCCGCTGTTTCTGCAGTTTCCCATCTTTCGATTGAAGAGCAAGCTCGTTTCCTGACCCTGAACCATCACCGGGCAGTTAAAAATCGGCAGCAGTCGATGCTAAGACGTTCCGCTGCTGAAGCTGGGCTGTCGGCTCACATCGCCAATTATTGGAACCATATTCAGGGCAAAGTTCATCCCAGTTTCTGGATGAGCTATGACCGTAGCCACACAGCTCTCAGCTAGGTCAATCATCTGTTTATCGAGCGCTCATCATTCAACTCATCCAATTTTAATTAATCCAAAGGGCATCTGTTTCAGGTGCCCTTTTATCTTTGGGTGAGGAGAGAGGAGAGAGGGGAAGGGGGGTTGTCAAATTTTTTGTGGTAATTCTAGAAAGGGGTTGAGGGAATCAGTAGAAAGGGGGTTGAGGGAATCAGGGTTTTGAGGAGTGAGAGCACCATTTCTAGAACACTCTCCTGATTCCCAATCCCCAATCCCTGACTCCT
The DNA here is from genome assembly GCF_049200465.1 of Leptothermofonsia sp. ETS-13. Classification (NCBI taxonomy): domain Bacteria; kingdom Bacillati; phylum Cyanobacteriota; class Cyanophyceae; order Leptolyngbyales; family Leptolyngbyaceae; genus Leptothermofonsia; species Leptothermofonsia sp. ETS-13. Next base: position 4,657,295 of record NZ_CP120836.1, on the reverse strand, counting down.
ATCCCCTTACCCCCTATTCCAAATTCAATCTGAAGTTAGTTGCATCTCTGCCAGTGTCAAGTTCACGGAAGTTTTCCCAGCGGGAGTTGGCTCCTTTGCACTGGCGATCGGCATTGACGAAGGCAAACTTGCGGTTGGAGACACAGAATCGGTGTTCGCCTTTCCAGGAGTAGGCACTGTCTGCCCAGGCGTAGTAATAGTAGTAACGGTTGGTGAGGTTACCTTCCAGCATGGTGCTACATTCACCTTCTTTCAGGCTGAGCCATCCCTGGCTATTCCAACCATTCTTGCCATTTGGATAGGCGATCGCTACCTGCACGGTGCCTTCATCACTTCGGTTGCAAATTTCCAGCTTTGTCTTAGCCGAGGTGGCAAAGGAAAAACTGGTGATGATACCGGCTGCGATCGCCGTTAGAGCAATCAATCCCAGGTATTTACCCATCGGTCACTTCCAGTCAACTGTCTCAACTTCCCTTCAGGCAGGCGATCGTCGTTAAATTGAACTGATTAGGACTGTCGGCAATCACCCACCTGACGAGAGCTTGCATTGTCATCCAGTTTTAGTCTGCTGGAACCATGTTTTAGCAACTTTTTACCTACTTTAGTGATCTTTCTTGAAATTTGAACGGAGTGCAGGTTTTTCCCCCTTGTTCACAAACTATTTGTGAACGCTATAGAGACAATGAACTTCCCTATTCCTTCCTCGTCCCTTTCCCCTTTTGGCTTCAGTTATTAGAGATGCGTGAGGTGTTGACTGGATCAGCACTTCATGTCTAGTCTGGGTTCTGAGCTTTGAGTTTTGACGTAGCTTTGGCTGTTGACTTCTTCCTTCTTTCTTCCTTTCTTCTTTCTTCTTCCCTATCCTGGTCCCCTGCTTTATGTCTGCTGAACCCTGGATACCTCAGCTAACAGAGGATGGTTCTTTCACATTCTTCTCAAAGGAGTTTGGGGAGGCGTTTCATAGTCGCTATGGAGCAAGGCAGGAAGCGTTTTTCAAATTTGCCAGAGTAACCGATCTGGTGGAGCGATCGCGTCAGGGCTATATCTGTTTGTTAGATGTCTGCTATGGATTGGGCTACAATACAGCGGCAGCTCTGGAGACGATTTGGGCCACCAATCCCTATTGCCAGGTCGAGGTCTATGGGTTGGAGTTAGACGAAACAGTCCCACGGGCCGCGATCTCTCCCCCCCTGATTGAGTCCTGGTCGCCAGAGGTGCAATCGATTTTACAGGCGATCGCCCTGGAGCATCACTGCACAACGCCTCAGTTGACCGCAACCTTATTGATTGGAGATGCTCGCCAAACTGTCCAGATGCTCGCTACCAGGCACTTTCAAGCGGATGCCATCTTTTTTGATCCCTTTTCACCCCGGCGGTGCCCCCAACTGTGGACAGTGGAGTTTTTTGCCCAGATTGCCCGTTGTCTCAAGGCAGATGGAAAACTAGCCACCTATTCTCGCTCTGCCTCGGTGCGATCAGCTTTGTTAGAAGCTGGTCTGCAGATTGGCACCATTCCTCTGGAGAATACCCACTTACCTCATGAGTGGTCCCAGGGAACGGTTGCCGCCTTTCATGGGCGATCGCTCCCTTCACTCTCTTTGATGGAACAGGAACACTTGCAGACCCGTGCCGCGATCCCCTACCGGGACCCGCTCCTATCAGACTCCGCCGAAACTATCCGGCAACGACACCATCAGGAACAACAGTATTCCCAGCGGGAATCGACTTCAAGCTGGCGCAGACGTTGGGGAATTCGGTGAAGGATGGTTAAAGAATCGGGAGCCGGGAGTAGGTGAATGAATGGAGGGGCGGATAGGGTTTGAATTTTGAATTCTGAGTTTTGAGTCAGCTCTTTCTTTCTTCTTCTTTCTTTCTAGCTTTCAGTTCCCAGCCCCTGACTCCTGACTCCTGGCCTCTGAATCCTGACTCCCTAGTTCAAATCCCCAGCCGTTGATAAATCTGGTCCAGGTTCTTCAAATGGTGTTGGGGATCAAAACAGGCGGCCAGTTCTTCTGAGGAAAGGTGTTTGGTCACTCGCGGGTCCTGAGCCAGTAACTGCTGGAAGTTGCCATCAGTTTTGTTCCAGGCAGCATGGGCGTTTGACTGAACAATCGCATACGCTTCTTCCCGGCTCAACCCTTTGTCTACCAGAGCCAGTAGCACCCGCTGGCTGAACACGACCCCGCCATAAATGTTCATGTTGCGGATCATATTTTCCGGGTAAACCAGCAGGTTTCGTACCAGATCGGTAATTTCAACCAGCATAAAGTGGGTGAGAATGCAGGCATCGGGAAAGGCAACCCGCTCTACGGAACTGTGGGAAATGTCTCGTTCATGCCAGAGGGCAACGTTCTCCAGTCCGGCAACGGCATAGCCCCGCACCAGCCGCGCCATGCCAGTCAACCGTTCCGAACGAATGGGATTCCGTTTGTGGGGCATGGCAGAAGACCCTTTTTGCCCCTTGGAAAAGTATTCTTCCACTTCCAAAACGTCCGTTCGCTGGAGATTACGGATTTCAACCGCAAACCGCTCGATGGAGGCGGCCAGGAGTGCCAGGGCGTTGAGAAAGTCCGCATGGCGATCGCGTGAAATTACCTGAGTTGAAGCCGTATCGGGTTCCAGTCCTAATTTCTGGCAGGTAAGCGCTTCAATTTGCGGATCAATGTTGGCGTAGGTCCCCACGGCTCCTGAAATCTTGCCGACAGCGATTGCCCGCTTCTGATAGCAGAGGCGATCGCGATGGCGCAGCACTTCCGCCAGCCAGCCAGCCAGCTTAAAGCCAAAGGTAATGGGTTCGGCATGAATTCCGTGCGATCGGCCAATCATCACCGTATTGCGATGCTGCTGCGCCTGATAGCGAATGGCCTGAATCAACGCCTCCAGTTGCGTCATGATCACGTCCAGACTGGCAACGAGTTGTAGTGCCAGAGCCGTATCCAGCATGTCAGAACTGGTCATCCCCAGGTGGATGTAGCGCCCAGCCTCACCGACAGACTCATTCACATTCGTCAGGAAGGCAATCACATCATGCTTGACTTCTTGCTCAATCTCCAGCACGCGCTGGGGGTCAAACTTTGCCTTTGCTTTGATTTCCTCAACCGCTTCAGCCGGAATGTAACCCAGTTCTGCCTGAGCCTCGCAAACCGCAATCTCTACTTGCAGCCAGGTTTTCAGTTTGTAAGCCTCAGTCCAAATTTCGCCCATTTCGGGCAGGGTATAACGCTCTATCAAGGGTTCGTCGCACAGAATACAACCGCCCTATTTTACTGTTTCTCGCGTAACTCTTACCATGCCCTGGATTTATACTATTACTTCTGAAATAAAATACTTCTAAATAAAAAGCTACTTCCAAGAAGTGCTTCCATATGCGCCGCAGCGATCTGAAGGAACTGTTTTCTCAGGTGTCGCTGGGAGCCCCCGTCAGAGTTGTGCAATAAACTTGCCAACATCAGAGTCTGGATTCTGAAAGAAGCTGGTCTAATTTCCTGTCGCCGTACAAAAGCTTCAGAGCATAATCTAGTGATTGTCGATGCAACTTGGGCAGCGATTCTCGCCAGTCAGAAAACTCTGTTGACCCTTTAGCATTGTTGCAGTCATAGCACATGACAAGAAGGTTTTCCGTGTCAATCGCTTTATGAAGATACCAACGCTTTGACAAAAGATGATCTAGCGTTGCTTTTTCTACAGAGAGCGTATCACTACAGACCGGGCATACGTAGTCCAGTCTCTCCAACTGTTGCCGAACAAAACTTAAACCCTTCTCAGAAAACCTCCATGTTTCGTATTCCTCTACAACATCTTCGTAAACCTGATTCACAACCTTATGGGCTTTAAGCTCTATCCCTTTCAACATGTCGGCTTTTTTCCCAGCCGACGCAAATTTTCAGTTGACACTGGGAAATCACCTGTAAACGAATTCTGCAATATTGTTTTTTGGAGTCTGATAGTTTTTTGGAGTCTGATGAGATTGATAAGGTTCATCAGTCACCGAGTGAATTACTGCCTTAATATTACTTTCCAGTTGTTTAAGCCGTTTTGCTTTTTGAGCCAGTTGGTCTAGGAGACTACTGCTAGACGATATAAAACTACTAATCCAGTCATATAATTTGATGACACAATTCCATCCAGCATTTTTGAGCTTTAATCGTTTCCGTTGTTTATCTAGAGCATGGGTTAGATGCTCTTTATTCCATTTTTGAAGTTGGCGGTAGCTCATACCTTGATAGGTTCGTGCTGTCATATGTTCCCTCTTGAATCTATCTACCGCAAGGCATTTAGAATGATACGAATTCCTTGATAAATTTCGCTTGTCTCAAACCTCAGTAGATCGCGCAATAATTCGCGGGCAAGCCTTTTGTAATCCTCTAACTGTCTCTCGACATAACTTAATTTTTTTCGAGTATCAATAAGCTTGTTCCCTAACTGATAGTTGTTCAGTCCCAATTGAGAGTTATTCTTAGCTTTGGCATTTCGCTCTTCGATAATAGCGCGGATAGCCACACTTAGTGGACTTTGGCTCTCAAGAGCATCGACTAAAGCTTGTAGTTCATCACGAGCCAATTGTTGAGAAACCGAGTAGCGAATCTGATAGCACTCGGCTAGTAGCCTACGCAACTCTGTCCTTGTACGCAACTCTGTCTTTGTTTTTTGTTTTTCAGCTACCATCACTAATCTTCAGTAAATGTTATTTAATGTTACAGGATAGGGGCGTTGCTGAAACTGTAATGATTTAAGCTGGCAAAGGAACTGTCCAATCCTTCAAGGAGTGAAGCAGCAAACGAAGGGAACATTTCAGCATTGCGACAGACTTAGAGTAGCACAAGGTCTTGCGGTGCAACCGTGCCAAGTAGTGCCGCAGACGAATGTTCTCCCCCTCCACGCGAGTCATGTAGGTTTTGCTCACAATCTGGTCGCCCTCTTCGATGAACATCGGGTAGACTTTCCATCCATCGGTGATATAGAAGAAGCATTGCCAGCATTTGACCATTGACCACAGCCACTTGAATGTTTCCGCACTGCGGTCACCAATCACCCACGCCAAGATTCCGGCTCTCTTATGATTAACCGCTGTCCAAATCCATAGCTTGTTGCGCGTATTGCCTATAAAGGTTTGCAGTTCGTCCAAATCGGTGTTCTCTGGAATCTCCTCTACTTCTGGCGCATCCCGCAATTGGTGTCCTGCCGCCCGAATCCAACGCAGAATCGTCGTGTGATGGATTTCGGTGACCCGTTCGATGCCTCGCAGTCCCATGCCGTTGAGGTACATCTTGATGCACAATTGCTTCACCTCATTCGAATAGCGCCAAGGATAGTAAGTTGCAAGAAATTGCCGACCACACTGCTTGCACTTGTAGCATTGTCTGCCTCGACGATGCCCGTTCTTTGCCGTTTCAGTTGAATTACATTGAGGACATTTCATCCTTCTATAATGCCGAACTGTGCATTACCCTTGCAGCAACGCCCAGGATAGGTAGAGCAGAAAGTCTATAAACAGTACTGAATCAAAGATAATAACCAGCACCTAGCTCTATAAGTATCGAAGCTTTCAGTGATTCGCAAAATTTTATTTCAGTGGCATTCGATAGACATATATACGTATCCAAATTAACCGATGTTCTACCTGGGATGTAAAGTCAAAATTGCATCTTTATATACTTTATGCAGGCAAACTTTCCTCAACTGAACCAACATATGCTCAGGAATATCCAGAGTTTCCCAACTGGTGACAGAACCATCTTTCTACAATAGAGTAGAAAATTACCAAACTTATCTAAAACACTCCATGAATGCTCCGGTCATTATTCCGCCCACTCTCAGATTTGACGAAGAAGAATTCACGCGACTCGTTGCTGCCAACCCTGACCTGCGTATGGAGCTGACGGCTGAAGGAGAACTGATTGTAATGGCACCAACGGGTAGCGAAGGCGGTAGCTACAACGCTGAACTCACCACTGATATTGTTTCCTGGAACCGTCGAACTCGATTGGGGGTTGTCTTTGATTCTTCAACGGGTTTCAAGTTACCCAATGGGGCGATTCGCTCTCCCGATACAGCCTGGATTGCTCAATCACGATGGGATGCACTAACACCTCAACAGCGCAAGGGCTATGCTCCAATCTGTCCGGACTTTGTGCTGGAGCTAGTCTCTGAAAGTGATGATGTGGAAGGCGTTCGAGAAAAAATGCAGGAGTACATTGAAAATGGTTGCCGTCTGGGATGGATGATTGCCCCCAAAACTCGACAGGTAGAAGTTTACCGACCGGAAAGAACTGTTGAAGTGTTGCAGTTCCCAACTTCACTTTCAGGTGAGGAGGTGTTACCTGGGTTTGTTCTCAACCTCGAAACTGTTTTCAGTGAAATCTGATATTTTGTATTGAAAATTCCCTCCGTCTAAGAAGCCAGAAACCAGAAGTTGGAAGAGAAAAGGAGTGAATGAGTGATGGAGTATGGGAAGTGGTGGGGTGGAAAATTTTGCGTATTGAATTTTCACCTCCCACCTCCCACCTCTTTAACGACTAACAATTAACAACTGGTCTTTACCCCATCACCCTATCACGCCTCCACTCATCCACCTCCTCACCCTGTTGCCCGTTACCTGTAGGCTATTGCTAGCCTTTCGTCCGGCGGACGTGGTCCATGATTTGTCTTTTTCGTTCTGGAGAAAGGTTCGAAGTTGGGCGTTTATTGAATTCACCCAAACTGCGAACAAGATGTTCCATGACTCGTTTTTTGCGCTCGTCTTCAAATGCCATAGTCTGACTGAGTTTCGGTAAGGGTTACACTCCCTATTGTTACAAAACTTTATTGTTGTTTGCTAGATGCCTTCGAGCCAATTACAAAACTTTTTCAAGGGTTTCTAGCTGAGATTCCGGGGGCTTGAGTTCGGAGACCACTTCGTAGACAAAGACATCTGGGCTGTGGGCAAAGAGCGGAGCCATCTTTTTAAGGATTGCCTGATAAGTCTCGCTTTCGTTATCGGCCATGTCTTCTACGCTTTCCCAAAAAATGACTGAAATTCCTTTGTCACTGCCGGGGTCACGGAGCAGGTAAGCGCCTTTAAATCCGTGGGTGTAGGTGGCAACAGCCTGTTCATAGAGAGACTGGGCTTCGCAAAATTTGCCGAGTTTGAACTCTCCAACAGCCACATGGGCATACTGGCGTTTTAGAAAATCTTGAAACTCGCTCATAGGGATCTCCTGGTGCGATGATGCGGTTGCTGATCACTATATCGCCAGCCAGGAGCTACTCAAGAGGCCGGAGTGTTAAGGATTTCCGTAACTTTGGAGGGCTGACTGCTTCACCCACTCAGCAATGTCTGTAATGACTACGGCATCCACATGGTTAGCAACCTGATATTCCTGTGGGGTGGCTTTCCCTTCCCCTGGCATAAACAGGTGATTCAGGTTGGAATAGGTTTTGAATGTCACGTTTTTGCGGTCAGACAGGGCTTTTTGCCAGCCGCGAAAATCATCCAGCGTCACCTGATAGTCCCGTTCCCCTTGCAGAATTAGTATGGGGCGCTTGAGTTCTTTGGCGACTTCGGTTTGTTTGTAGTCTTTTAAGTCCAGCCAGTAGGCGGGTGGAACGCCCAGTAGCAGTTCGGTATCGGGTTCTTTCCGCAAGTCCCGGTCTTTGATGCGTTCGGCCTGCTGTTTGAAGGTTGCGATCGCCTGCTTTTCCCGTGGCGTGATCTGATCGTCCAATTTCGCCAGGTATTCTGATTGAGCGATATACAGATCCTCAAACGGGCGCGTGTTGCCTGCCAGAATGATGATGCCTGCCAGGGAAGGTTCTTGCTGGGCAATGCGGGGAGCCAGCATCCCTCCCAAACTGTGCCCCAGCAGAAAAATCTGGTCTGGATTAATGGAGGGGGTTTGCTGCAGAAGGGCGATCGCGGCGATCGCGTCATCCGTGACTTCTTCCTTCACCGTGAACTTACCTGAAAACTGACCGGGATGGACCCGTGTTCGTTTGTCATAGCGCAACACGGCCACTCCCTGAGAGGCCAATCCCCAGGCCAGATCGCGAAATGGCTTGTTGGGGCCAATGGTTTCATCGCGATCGTGGGGTCCCGACCCCTGCACCAGCACAACGGCTGGAAACGGTCCCTCTCCTCTAGGCAAGGTCAGTATTCCAGGAACCGCAGAAGGGGCGGAACCAATCGTGACAGCCTTCTCTTGAAAAGCCTCACGATTTACATAACTGGGCGGCTTGTAGGTGTCAGTGGCCTGGGAGGGGGAGACGATGAAGAGACCAGCGACTTTCTTGTTACTGTTGTACACTACGCGAATGTCCAGCCTGGCTTTTTCAAATTCGCAGTTCACCACTACCACATCGTATTGATCTTCTTTTGAGGTTTTACTGCCTATCTGACGTTTGAAGGGTCCCGCTTCCTCCAGCACATCTGCCCAGGTTGCTTTCAGTTTCTCAGACGGCAGGGCTTTCTGCATGGTGGGATCAAAGCTTTTGGTGACTTCCCCAAACTTTCCCTGAGCCAGCAAGTTCACCAGTTTAGCCGCAGCAGACTTCAAGTCCTCAACCGCTTTCTGGCGCTGAGTTTCCGTGCGCATTTTTTGCAGAAGCTCCTGCGTGACCCGGCGATTGGCACTGGCGCTATCGGCAACGCTGAGCAGGGCGATCGCCCCGATTCCCACCAACAGTGTCAACCCAAGCCAGTGTGTGATTTTCGCCCAACCCATCACCTATTCCTCCCACTGCAACTTACGAGAAGAACCGTTCACTACTGCATTCTGTCGATTGTACGATACTGAATCGCTTCGGCGACGTGGTGGGTTTGCAGGTTCTCATCGCCAGTCAGGTCAGCAATGGTGCGGGCAACTTTGAGGATGCGATCGCTCGCCCGCACCGACAACCCTAACTTACGAATGGCACCCTCCAACAAATTGCGACTGCTATCGTCTAACCGGCACCATTGCCGTAGATGGGGGCTTTTCATTTCGGCATTGCAGCGCAGGGCCGTTCCTTTGAAGCGATCGCGGGCTCGTTCTCTGGCAAGCTGCACCCGCTCCCGCACTGTTGCCGAGTCTTCGCCCGTTGGCTGTTGAGTAATTTCCTCCGGCTTCAGACGGTTCACCCCCACCTGCAAATCAATCCGATCCATGAGCGGACCCGATAACCTCGCCCAATATTGCTCCCTGGCTCTGGGTGAACAGGTACAGGGCTGAACCGTATCCCCGAAATAGCCGCAGGGACAGGGATTGGTACTGGCAACCAGCGTAAACTGAGCCGGAAACACAACCGACTGGCGAGTACGCGAAATGGTAACATAGCCGTCTTCCAGAGGTTGGCGTAAAAACTCTAAAACATCCCGCTTAAATTCTGTTAACTCGTCAAGAAAAAGTATCCCTCGGTGAGCCAGGGAAATCTCTCCCGGTCTGGGAAAGCTGCCTCCTCCTACCAACGAAGGACCCGAAGCGGAATGGTGCGGAGCTCGAAATGGGCGGGTTGCGACCAGAGTGCCCTTGTCTTTGAGTAACCCGGCAACGGAGTGAATTTGAGTTACCTCCAGGGCTTCCTCAAAGGTCAGGGGTGGCAAAATCGAGGGCAATCTGCGAGCAAGCATGGTTTTGCCGCTCCCTGGAGGCCCGACGAAAATAAGGTTGTGCCCACCTGCTGCGGCAATTTCCAGAGCGCGGCGGGCGTGAGCTTGGCCTTTGACATCGCACAGGTCGGGACCTGAAAAGCGTGTTTTTTCCAGTTCTTCCAGTCCGTTGACCTGAGCTGAAACATAGTTTTCGGAAGCGCTGAGGAACTCGCCCACCTCAGACAGGTGCTTGAAGCCGAATACTTTCAGCCCTTTCACAACTGCGGCTTCGCGGACATTATCAGCGGGGACGACCAGCCCTGAGATGCCGAGGCGTTTGGCGGCAGCAGCGATCGCCAGCACCCCTGCCACTGGACGCAGTCCCCCATCCAGCGAAACTTCACCCAGAAACAGGTATTCGTCCAGTAAATCAACATTCACCTGTTCCGATGCGGCCAGAATTCCCACACTGATAGGCAGATCAAAGCTGGGGCCTTCTTTCCGCAAATCGGCTGGAGTCAGGTTGACCACAATTCTCCGCATGGGAAAGGCAAAGCCTGCATTTTTCAATGCCGTTCTGACCCGTTCCCTAGATTCCTGCACTGCCGTATCCGGCAAACCCACTACCACAATTCCGGGGAGTCCTCCTGCTACATCGACTTCTACCCCAACTTTCACCGCGTCAATGCCGACGAGGGATGCACTCCAAACTCTGGCAAGCATGATGCCTCTCAAGAATCACCGCTTACTGAAGAGTGCCCCATAACCTGAAAAGTTAGAACAGGGCAACTTTTTGACGCTGTTCAAAGAATCTTCTAACGTTAAGGACAGGGAGCGCCCAAATCATAATGATTTTTGAGTTGTTAATGACGGCGGCCAGTGCCGCTCATCATGACCTTGTTAGGTCCATCAGGACAGGTGTATGAGCTTGGAGGATTCAGCATCATGCCAGCCGCTATTTCCACTAACAATTCATCCGCAAAAATGGTCTCTGAGGTTCGCCCCAATGATGTTTTTATCTCTTACTCCCGTCGAGACAAAGAATTTGTCCAGCAGTTGGATAGCGCCTTTAGAAAGCTGAATCGCGATCCCTGGGTTGACTGGAATGATATTCAGCCATCCGAGGATTGGTGGCAAGCTATTGAAGCTGGCATTGAAGCAGCTGAAACCTTTGTTTTTGTGATGAGCCCCGATTCAGTGATTTCTCAGGTCTGCCGTCAGGAGGTGGAACACGCTGTCAACCACAACAAACGTTTGCTACCTGTTGTACGGCGAGAAGGATTTGCGATTCAGGATGTGCATCCATCTCTCAGTCGCCATAATTGGCTATTTTTTCGGGAGACCGATGATTTCAATCAGGCATTTCAGCTTCTCATCAAGGCTCTTGATACGGATTTGGGGCATGTGCGGGCTCATACACGCTTGCTGGTGCGGGCGATCGAATGGGATAAGAAAGACCGCAATGACAGTTTTTTATTGCGAGGCACCGATCTCGAAGAAGCGGAAGATTGGCTAAACCAAAGCGCAGGTGAGCAACCCGAACCCACCCAGCTCCAGAAAGAGTACATTGCTGGCAGCCGCAAAGCCGAAACTGCTCGTCAAAAGGCTGAAATAAGACAACAGCGAATGTTCATCACTGGGATTGGGGTGTTTACCTTGCTTTCGGTAGGGGCTGCTGTTGCAGCTTTTATTCAGTGGCAGGCAGCAGACAGATTATCAAACGAAAATAAAATACTGGCCGAAAAAAATATGCTGTTGCTCAACCTGCCCAATGCCTATGAAGCGATTCTGGAGGATCAGGTAAATTTTCTCAGATCCAAAATTAGGGAGGCGGCCAGGGCAGGGCGATCGGCCAGGGCTTTACAGTCGGAAATTTATCGTTCTGAATCCATCAGCCCTGTCCGGTATGCGGAACTGAAAAAAGCCGCCCGAAATTTGATGAATGAATGGCTTCAGGCAAAGCAAGAGATTTTTGCTCCGCCCTTTAATACCCGACGACTTGAGGAGTTGACCACAGGCGCACGGCTAGAAAGAGCAAGATTGGCTGTACATTGGCTGCAACTTAACAATGCTTACTTCAAGTATGGAGAGTCCAAAATTTCTGATTTTAGAATTGTCAGCGTCAATGGGGATCAGATAGTTTGTGAAGCTGAGGAAACAGAGGCTGTAACCTACTACACTAATTCCAAACAGAGCCCGACGGATCAGGGAGGAACCCGGCGCACTCGCTACATTATGGAAAAAGAGGATGGTCGCTGGAAAATTTCGGATTCCCAAACGATCAATAACGATTAGAGCTTGATGAGAGGCAGAGGCCAAGAAGGGAAAGGAATGGCTGAGGGGGAGGGTGGATAAGTGAAAACAGATCTCACATTGCTCAGGTATCCGATTTTTCAGAATCAAACGGGTTGAGTGTGCTATGTCCTGATCGGTGGGCTTCGTAGCATTGGCCAGGTGAGTTTGGAAAGGTTGCAGGCAAACCAAGATTTACCAGCAGTTTTCCCCAATTCCCATCCCCTGGCTCCCTGCTCTTGCTACAGCCCCAGCTCCTCACAGATCACTTCCCCATGACTATCTATATTGGAAACCTCTCCTACCGGGCAACAGAAGACGACCTCAAAGAAGTTTTTGCTGAATACGGTGCGGTCAAACGGGTTGCTCTTCCCACCGATCGCGAAACCGGGCGGATGCGCGGCTTTGCTTTCGTTGAACTTGAAGAAGAAACCCATGAAGATGTGGCGATCGCTGAACTTGACGGTGCTGAGTGGATGGGTCGTCAACTAAAAGTCAATAAAGCAAAACCGAAAGAAGATGGTCGCGCCGTTGTCAAACGGGCCAGCGCGTAAAAGCACTGCGGTAGAAGACTTTGAATGCCCAGAACCCTGAAAACTATAGCAGGTGCCTATGGGGTTCATTAATATTTGCTGGGAATTTTCCCTGGGCTTAACCGCAAAAAGGGAATCATCTATGGCAATCTGTAAAGACAGAGATCCTATTGAAAAATTGGATTTTTCTATCATTGCTGTCGTCAGCCATTAAAAACGGTATGCAAACCCTGCCCAATCCTGTTGCTTCTACGACCTCCCCTGATCTTTCCAGGTATTTCTCCACAGAGCCCACTATTCAGCGACGCAAAACCCGTCCCGTTAAGGTTGGAGCTGTAACCATTGGGGGAGGACATCCTGTCGTTGTCCAGTCCATGATCAACGAAGATACGCTGGATATTGAAGGCTCGGTTGCAGCCATTCGCCGATTGCATGAGATTGGTTGCGAAATTGTCCGGGTGACGGTACCCAGCATGGCTCATGCCTATGCCCTGGCAGAGATTAAACAGAAACTTTACGACATCTACCAGCCCGTACCCCTGGTCGCGGATGTGCATCACAATGGCATGAAAATTGCCCTGGAAGTGGCAAAGCACGTTGATAAGGTTCGGATTAATCCCGGTTTGTATGTGTTTGAAAAGCCAAAGAGCGATCGCACCGAATACACCCAGGCTGAATTTGATGAAATTGGCGAAAGAATCCGGGAAACGCTTGCGCCTCTGGTGATTTCCCTGCGGGATCAGGGCAAAGCAATGCGGATTGGGGTTAACCACGGTTCCTTAGCCGAACGGATGCTGTTCACCTACGGCGACACCCCAGAAGGCATGGTGGAGTCTGCTCTGGAATTTATTCGCATCTGTGAGTCGCTGGATTTCCGCAACCTAGTGATTTCCCTCAAAGCCTCCCGCGCTCCTGTGATGCTGGCAGCTTACCGTCTGATGGTGCTGCGCATGGATGAACTGGGCATGGACTATCCACTGCACCTGGGAGTCACCGAAGCCGGAGATGGGGAATACGGACGCATCAAATCCACGGCGGGAATTGCTTCTCTCCTGGCTGAAGGGATTGGTGATACGATTCGGGTTTCCCTGACCGAGGCACCGGAGAAGGAAATTCCGGTTTGCTACAGTATTTTGCAAGCCCTGGGTCTGCGGAAGACGATGGTAGAATACGTTGCCTGCCCCTCTTGTGGACGAACGTTGTTTAACCTGGAGGAAGTGCTGCACAAGGTGCGGGAAGCCACCAAACATCTGACAGGTCTGGATATTGCTGTTATGGGCTGTATTGTCAATGGCCCCGGCGAGATGGCGGATGCAGACTACGGCTACGTGGGTAAGCAGGCAGGTTATATTTCGCTCTATCGGGGGCGGGAAGAGATTAAAAAAGTCCCTGAAAATAGAGGGGTTGAGGAATTGATCAACCTGATTAAGGCAGACGGGCGTTGGGTAGATCCCTAATGCAGGCTAGTAAAAATCCCTCTCAAGTTGTGAGATCGAAACCTCCAGCTAAGGTCTCTCCCCCGCACTCCATCCTAATCATAATGATTACCGCTACACCTCTTGAAGGCTATCCACTGTATTTGCTCAAGCTGCCTTTTGTTTGTTAAGAGTTGTGGCTTAGGATGGCTTTAGCTAGAAACAGAGTTGATTGCGAGAGAATGCCGATGCAAGAGCCCAGAAATCAAACCCAGAAAGCGAAAATTTTGGTACTGGTCTTCTGTTTCATCGTGATACCGTTGATTCTGTTTCTTCTGGCAATTCGTCCGGCATTCGCCGACAACATCCCAAAGCACTACACCGATTTAACGTTTCCACCACTACCGGAAGTGAAACTGCCAGAATACACCCGGTTCCAGCTTGGGAATGGAATGGTGGTATACCTAATGGAAGATCACGAATTGCCACTGGTGGGGGGAACGGCTTTAATTCGCACAGGGTCGCGCTTAGAACCAGCAGAGAAGGTTGGTCTGGCTAGCATTATGGGCAGTGTCATGCGAACGGGGGGCACCCAATTTCGTTCTCCAGATGAAGTGAATGAATTTCTGGAGCAACGGGCCGCTTCGATTGAGACTGGAGTTGGAGAGGTTTCGGGTAGTGCCAGTTTCAGTGCTCTGAGCGAAAACTTAGAGGAAGTATTTGATTTATTTGCAGAGATTGTGCGTCAACCAGCGTTTCCGCAAGACAAAATCGATCTGGCAAAAACGCAGGCACGGGGAGGAATTGCCCGACGAAATGATGACCCTAACGGAATTGCCAGTCGCGAGTTTCGTAAGCTGATCTACGGCGATAATAGCCCCTATGCCCGCACGGTTGAATATGCCACCCTCGACAACATCTCCCGGGATGACATCGTTGGTTTTTATCAGCAGTATTATTCTCCTGGAAATGTTCTACTGGGGATTACAGGAGATTTCAACAGCAAAACGATGCGGAAGCTGATTGAAGAAAAGTTTGGCGACTGGAAACCTGGGACAAAAACAAATTCTTCTTTACCATCAGTGACCCAGGCGAAAACAGGGGGCATTTTTCTAGTTAATCAACCACAACTGAGCCAGAGTAGCATTCTGGTCGGGCATCTGGGTGGGTTGGTGAATAGCCCAGACTATCCTGCCCTGTCGGTGATGAATGAAGTGCTGAATGGGTTTGGTGGACGGTTGTTTAACGAGGTGCGATCGCGCCAAGGTTTAGCCTATTCTGTCTATGGCATCTGGAATCCCCGTTATGACTATCCAGGAACTTTCACAGCCGGAGGGCAGACCCGCTCAGATGCGACGGTTTCTTTCGTTAAAAGCATCCTGGCAGAAATTGAACGAATCCGTACTCAGCCAATTTCCAATACCGAATTGAGTTACGCGAAGGATTCTGTCCTTAACTCTTTCATTTTTAACTTTGAAGACCCCAGCCAGACTCTCTCCCGGCTGTTGCGTTACGAATACTTTGGCTACCCTAGTGATTTTCTGTTTCGTTACCGTCGTGGTGTGGAAGCCACCACCATTGCAGATGTACAGCGGGTTGCTAAGACTTATTTACAACCAGAAAAGATCGTTACTTTGGTGGTTGGCAATGAGCGGGACATTAACCCACCACTGAGCACCCTATCACCGAATGCAGAAGTGACCGCAATTGATATTTCAATTCCTCCCCCCAGAAGCAGTTGATTATAGCGATCCTTCTTGAAATTTGAACGGGGTGCAGGGGTTCTACCCCTCATGGGGGCGCAGTCTCCGCCTCCCTTGTTCACAAACAATAGCAGTCCTAAATGATTCGTGAAATGAAAAGGCTTTGTGAAAAGGGATTCCTGCGGAATCCCTTTTCATACGATTTAAATGATGAACCTTGCCCATCACCCCACCGCCTCCTGAAATCCCCTTGCCAAGGGGATTTCAGGAGGGGTCAGATCTGCACTGTTTTCAAATCAAATGGGTATCACAATCCAGATAGGATCGCTACATTTGGGAACGCTATAGGATGCAACCTCTTCCAGTTAAGGAACGTGCTTTGCTTCGTAGTTTTCGATTAAGACGCCAAGAACGTCCATCAGTGTAACTTCAAGCAGCGCCACATCAATCAAGGCCACATCAATCAAGAGAGAATTACATAGGTAGGTGGAATCAAATGTAGGCTGGATTAGCGATAGCATAACCCATACGGGTGTTAGGTTTCGTGCCTCAACCAAATCTACACAGGTCTTATATTTAATTAGTCCCACCTACTTAGACGAGGGAGAATTAGAGACTGTCCTCTGGCGGTTTTAGATTTCGCAGGCATAATGGAGTTGAGGAATTTGCTGCTTAAACGCTCTAAGGCTTTTTATGCAGACACCGGAAACAAAACCTCAATCGGCTACAATTGGACCTGAGACGATATTCAATGCAGATAATTACAAGACTGAACAGTCCCATTTTCTGGTTTGTGGCCTGGGTAGTTTGGGGCAATTCTGTGTAGCAGCACTCAAGGAATTTGGGGTGTCGGTGCATGCAATTACCACTGCCTGCCCTGAAAGCTGGGAAATTACTAATCTACCCGGTTTAGTGGATAGCCTGCTGATGGGTGACTGCCGTCAGCCAGATGTTCTGGAAAGGGCGGGGGTCAAGGATTGCCGGGCCGTTTTGATCGTAACCAACGATGAACGGGTGAATATTGAAGCAGCCTTTGCGGTGAAGCTGCTAAACCCAGAGGTCAGGGTGGTTGTGCGCTCGACCAAACAGAATTTAAATCAATTGCTGGAGCAAGGATTGGGAAATTTTGTAGCATTGGATGCTAGCCAGTTGCCTGCACCCGCATTTGCAATCGCCGCCTTAGGCAGTGAAATTCGTGGCTTGATTCACCTGGACGCTTACATGTTGCTGGTTGTCAAGGTATCGATTGACACCACCCATCGCTGGTGCGATCGCCGCTTCTTGCATGAACTCAACACCCAAACCCGCCGTCTACTCAGCCACATTTCCGCTGGAAGCCCTTTACCTGTGGGATTTTATCAATGGGAGCCGGATGCTCGTGTCCAGGCTGGCGACCAGGTTGCCTACATTGAAGTTGTTGATCGATTTACAGATCTGATATCAGTTCCCTCGGCAGGAACTCCAGTAAAAGCGCGTTCAGAAGCGAAGCCATTCTGGCACAAATTACGCCACTTTTCTAGCTATCACCTGGGGCAGAAGTTGGTGAACTGGTGGCAGGTAACTGCCCAGCAACCTACAAAACGGGTTGCCACTGTGGTTGGTGTGACGATGCTGGTCCTGTGGTTGCTAGGTACCCTCACTTTCAAGTTGACGAATTCCCAAATTAGCCTGCTATCAGCATTTTACACAGCGGGTGTGATGCTGTTAGGTTCCTATGACACCGTGTTTGGTGCCCTTGATCCACAAGATAGTTTCCCCGTTTGGATGCGGATTATGAACCTGACCTATATGTTGGCGGGGACTGCTTCCATTGCGGTTTTGTATGCACTCCTGACAGAAACTCTGCTGGTTGCCAAATTTCAGCTCCCCAAGAAGCGCCCTCCTGTCCCCCTGCAAGGTCACGTGATATTAATTGGACTGGGGCGGTTGGGGCGACGAGTGGCAACCTTTTTGCAGCAAATGCGGCAACCCCTGGTTGGGGTAAGCAACGTTCCCTTGGAATCTACGATTTTGCCCTCAATGCCTCTGGTAGTGGGAGATTTAGCTAATTCCTTGAGCAAGGTCAATCTGGCCACTGCAAGAAGTGTTGTAATTGCAACCGATGACGAGATGGCAAATCTGGAACTTGGCCTAATGGCCCACGCCGCGAACCCTGACTGTGCGTTGGTAATCCGTACTTTTGATCCTCGTTTCAGTGCCAGTATTGATGGCCTGTTGCCCTATGCAAAAGTGCTCTGTGCTTATGACCTGGCAGCCGATGCCTTTGTTGCGACGGTGTTTGGGGAGAATGTTTTAAGTTTGCTGCGGCTGAATGAACAAACTGTTCTTGTCATCGAATACATGATCAAATCAGAAGACATGCTGAATAGACGTTTGCTAGCGGAAGTCGCCTATGGTTACGGGGTGGTTCCCGTCTTGTATCACAGCTTAGCGAAGGGGACGGTGCGATTCATGCCGTCGGATGATATCCGGCTGGAAATGGACGATCGTCTGGTCGTTTTAGCCACCAGTGATGGGTTACAACGGATTGAACGGGGTGAAATGTACCCCCGACGCTGGCAGGTAACAATTAACAAAGCTTCATCCAAGGACTCAATCTTTGATGGGTCAATGGCGATCGCTCGCATCACTGGTTGCAGTATTAATCAGGCGCGGGAAGTGATGAACCAGCTTCCTGCCGTCCTACCCTTCCCTCTCTATAAACACCAGGCCCAACGTCTGGTTCGAGAACTCAGCAAATCGCAGGTGGTTGCACAATTGGTATCGTTGTCAGCGTGAGGCAATCAGCAGATGGAGAACCTATGAACAATCGGCTGACTCAAGAACAATTAGGCAAAATTGTGGGCGAAGTTGAGCGGCTTTCCCAACAGCGCCAGAATGAAGTGGATCGGGAGCAAATGGTGCAAATTCTGCAAGAGCTGAATTTGCCACCGGAGTTAATCGACGAAGCGATGATTCAGGTGCAGCGGCGAGACGCTTTAGCCGTCCAACAGCGCCAAACTCGCAGGCTCATAGTAGGCATTGCAGCCTGTCTAGCTGTTGCTATTGGTGGCATTGCTTTTTGGTCGCAGCAAAATCAGCAGACCCTTGCCCGTGTTGCAGTGCAGCAAGATCGGATTACCCTGACACAGGATGATGGGAGCAATCTGACGACGGTTTCTCGCCCGGCAGAAGTGGTTTACCGGGTAACGCTGAAGGATGCCCCGGTTGGCAAGAAACTCGATCTTTCCTGTGACTGGATTGGGCTGGGAGACCAAGTGTTGAAACAAAATCGCTACCAGACGAAAGAAATTACAACACCCGTCTGGAATACGCAATGCAGAAACACGATCGCCGCCAATGCCCCCTGCCGGAACCTGGAAGGTGCGAATGTTTCTGGGCGATCGCCCACTCAGCGATGCCAGTTTTGAGGTGAAGTAGCGATTTGAGACGAAGGAATTGGAGCCAATTGTTGAGTGTGGATCTGTTTAGATCGTGAAGGTTGTTCACAACGGCTTAACCGAGTCATCGGTTACTGGGGCAGGGGGCAACGGTCTTCGTTGGAAAAAACGATTGAGTCATGCGGTGATTGCAGCAGAAGAAACCCAATCTCTTCACCGGAAATGCTCTGCACCCCAAAATCCTGATAGCGCCTTGTGGGGAATAGCTTATTGGGGGCAAACAGCGGGAAATGGACCCTATTTTGATTCTTGGATTAAGGTGGACGAACAGACTTTGACCATGGGACGAGACTCCTTTGGACGTGTGCCGCTCTACTGGGTGCAAGTTCAGCAGGTAGTCTGGTTTGCAAGTCATTTCAGCCTGTTACTGCCGATCGCGAATGCAATTGAAATCAGCATCCCTGCACTTTACGGTTACAGTTGCTTCTCCTATGTGCCGACGCCGCTGACTCCTATTGCTGGGATTTTTGCGATTCCGACAGGAGGTGAGCAGACCTGGACATTCCGTAACGGAGCGATCGCCGCGCCACACTGGCAGCGATCGCTGGAGTGGCAAGAATCGCCACTGCCGCTTCAGGATGAACCAACGGCCATTAATCAACTGCAAACCCTGCTGAAAGACGCCATCCAACGCCAGATTGCTGACCTGAATCCGGGATCCCGTCGGTGTCTTTCTTTCCGGTGGGCTAGACTCTTCCATTGTGGCGGCTTTGCTGGTGCAATTTGGAGTGAAGGTTCGTGCTTACACACTGGATTTTGGCAGTGCAGGAATTTCAGAGCATTCTTACGCACAGGCGATCGCCGACTTTCTCAAAATTCCCCTGGTGCGGGTAGAGGTAACTCCCCGCCAAATTCGGCAAGCACTGATTCCCACTGCTCAGGCGTTAGACCTGCCCTTTGGGGATGGAGTGACCGTTCCCCTCTCTTCCTCCTGGGACAGGTTGCCAGTCAGGAGGTGAAAGTCATTTTCAATGGGGAAGGAGGCGACCAGTTGTTTGCAGGTTGGACCAATAAACCCCTGATTGCCGCCAGCATTTACCAGACGGAACACCCATCTGAACAGGATTTTACGCAACAATATTTGCGCACCTTCCATCGCCTCTGGGGTTACGAGAGCCAGATCTTTCAGCCAGAGGTCTATGCTCAGATCCAACAATGGTATCCCCAGGAATGGCTCAAAGACGCGCTCGATCCCGCCTTCAGCCGTTCTCTGCTACACCGCCTGCGTCGCGCTAATTTGATGCTCAAAGGGGCCCAGAATATTCATCCCCGTGCTACCCGGTTGGGATTGGCTCACAGGTTGGAGGTGCGATCGCCCTTTTGCGATCTTTCCCTGGCGCAATGGGCATTTCAAGTACCTAGTGAGTTTTACCTGCGAGGCTCCTGCGAAAAGTACATTCTGAAGCGAGCCGTTGAACCCTGGCTGCCACCGGAAACTGTCTGGCGACCCAAACGGGGAATGGGAGTCCCCTTAACCTTCTGGTGTTTTGATGGGTTATGGCATGAAGTGGGGCGCTGGCTCAACCCGCAGCACTTACAGCAGGAAGGTATCTGGCAACCCACTCTGGCAACTCGGATTGTTCTAGGTGAATTGGGTACCATTCAGGGTCGTCGCATTGGTGAAAGTCTCTGGTTGCTGCTGATGTGGCAGGTTTGGCGCAGGGCTGTTTTAAGGGAACCTGTTCCCCGCCTGTCCTGGCATCCTCTCTTCTCCCTTCCTCCCTGGCTTGGACGACTATACCTTCGATTCCACAGGAGCATTGAGTCATGGTAACCCCTCCTTCACAGCAGACCCGGAGCAGTTCCCTGTCTTTATGGCTGCCACCCTTTCCTCTATCGCTTGCCCAGGAACTGCTTTCCACCTATGGCTCACCGCTCTATGTATATCAGAGCGATCGCCTGCGTCAAACCATTCACCAAATCACCCGCGCCATCCCCTACCCCCATACCCAATTCCAGTTCGCCACAGTCACCAATGGCAATCTTGCCCTTCTTCGTATTTTTCGGGAAGCCGGTTGGGGGCTGCACGCCAACACCCCCGGCGATGCTTACCTGGGACTTCATGCAGGCTTTCATCCCAACCAGATTGTTTACAGCGGCAGCAACCTGAGTCGCTCTGACATGGAACAACTCCTCCATTGGAACATTACCACCTTCAATCTGGATAGCTTATCTCAGTTACAGCTTTTTTGTGAGGCGTATGAGGAGATGAGAGGGAAGAAGGAAGAAGAAAGACAGGAGTCAAAAGTCAGAAGCCGGGAGGCAGAAGGCAGGGGCCGGAATGGGGAATGGATAGTAGGAAATAGGCAGGTGAAAACTCAGAACTCAAAACTCATCCACTCGTCCACCCCTCCACCCCTCCACCCCACGCCTTCCCTTGGTCTTCGCCTCAATGACCCCACTCTTACAGGTGACAGCCGCATTGGGGTGCGCCCAGAGGAATTTTCTGAAGCGATCGCGATTGCCCATCAAGCCGGACTTAAACTCACCGGACTGCATTTCTATCGGGGGACGGGAACCAATGCGACGAAAGCATTTACTCAAGTGATTGAGCGGGTATTGGCGATCGCCCAAACCCTACCTGATTGGGAATACCTGGACTTTGGGGGCGGCTTTGGTTATCCCTACCATCGAGGTGGAGTCGCTTTCAATTGGGAAGAATTTGGAGCTGAATTGAGCAATTATCTGAATCGGCTAAAGCGTCCCATCCGATTGGTGATTGAGCCGGGGCGGGCGGCGATCGCAGGGTGTGCCGTGCTGCTGACTCAAGTGGTTTCGGTGAAATGGCAGAACGAAAAGCAAATTGTTGGCACCGATACCACCGTTGCCAATCTTTCGGTTCCCTCAGTGCATGGCGGTTATCGTGAGATTGTGACGTGGCAAGAGGCAGAAGCCTCTAACCCCGATTCCCTGTTTCCCACCGATGTCTCTGGCAATACGACCTACTCTCTCGCGATTATTTGGGCAAAAACTGCCAGCTACCTGCGTTGCAGATGGGAGATATCCTTGCCATTCTGGATGTGGGTGCCTATGGGTACGCAATGACTTCCCATTTTTTACACCGCCTCCGACCGGCTGAAGTGTTGCTCGAAAACAATAGTCATCGTCTGATTCGCAAACGAGAAGACTACAGTGTTTTACTGAGTAATCAGGTACTTTAGAAAGTGATTATATATAGCGGTAGTCATTATGGTTAGGACCGGGTGCAGGGGTTCCACCCCTGGCTGGGGGCGAAGCCCCCACTCCCTCTCTAGTTCCAATGTTCTAATGCAGCCGTGTAGAGCTGTATCTGAGACATAATACCAAATCCGATTGCCCCGTCATTGCGTCACACAAGGGGCAAATGGCGGTTTGCCTGTACAAATTATTCAAACGAATTTTCTGTCAAGAAATACACACAGTTAAAGGGGACAGTATGAAATGCATCCAGTGTGGAGAAGATAACAAACTCAAAGATCGGAAAGATAACTATGGTCGATGCAAAAACTGTCAGCACCCTTTTGTGTTTGAACCTACCGAGGGAAATGACAATATTACTGATCCGATGTTTGCCAGGGCGATCGCCGATCTTTCTGCAAACGGTACCCTCTTTTCACCCCAAAACAGTTTTTCTATTTCATCGACAATCGCCTCAAAATAGGCGTAGTAATAGTATATCATTACCAGTTCTTTTCTTTTTATTTATTGTTTGTAATTTGGCTCTTATAGTTGTGGTATTTGATAAAATAGGCCACTCAAACCTTGTACTTCCATTTGCATTAATTCTGGGCTTAATTCTGAACGATCTGCCTTTTATTGTATATCTCTATTCCAACAGCCAATCGAGTAGGGGAAACCACCGTAGCCGCAGACAGGCGGCCAGAGGGTTGCAGGTCATTGGTGGTATCACATTAGTAGCAGGCAGTTTTGCTAGTTTTATTAGTTTTATTAACTCTCTGCCTCTAGGGGTAACTGCGGCCGGGGTAACTGCGGCCCTGTTGGGCATCCTGGCGATTGTTTTGGGAAGACTGCAATTGTCAAAACAATCCTGGCTTGCCCAAACATTCTTAACCACACAAGACCGCTTTTACTACTGGGTGATCCGCTGGCAGCAGATTAATGGCTCAATTGAAAAAATGCTATCTCCTCCCCAGCAGGACAGTCCTCCAGCCCCAGTAAATTCTGAAATAACGGCTTACAGTTTTGATCGGTTAGTAGTTTGCGATCGCCCAGAAATTGCCCAACTCCTGATTGCTAACAATTTTCATTTTGAAAATAACTGCGCCATTCTCAGCATTACTGGCTATCCCCCCACTATTTTCAACACAGCCATGGAGATGCTGCGGCGCAATCCAGATTTGAAAGTCTATGCACTACATGACTGTACAGCCCAGGGAATTGGGTTGATGCATCAATTGCGATCTAACCCCGATTGGTTTCCTGACCGAAATATCGCCGTTATTGACGTGGGCCTATCCCCTCGTCAGGTTCTCTCAACGCCAGGATTATTTGTGCAAAATTCAGTGAGGGCTGCCAATGCTGCAAAACAGATGCCCCCGGAGGTGCGTCAATTGTTGTCACCGGATGAAGTCGCCTGGTTAGAAGCTGGAAATTTTGTGGAACTGGAATCGTTTACACCTCAACGCTTAATTCATGTTCTGAATCGAGGTATCGCCGGAAGCCGTGAGTTAGGAGACAGTAACGATGGGAGCATCATTTTCCTGGGTGATTCCGGTGGCTATTACGCATCGGATAGTTTTGGGTGATGAGTAGGGAGTAGGAGATAGGGAATTAGGGAAAATTTAACCATCCCTCAAGTTCACCCGATGGCTTGCAGATTCAATACGAATCCAGATAACACGTCTTCATCGGAAAGACTAACTGGATCTGGCAAAATTTCGACTTCTTTGCCAGGGCGATAGATTTCTACTTTCCGGGCTTTTCGAGCCTGGCAACCAGTCGAGTTTGACCCTATACAACACCGGGCGATTGCCTGGCTCCATTGGGTAGCTCGAAACAGATGGAGGAATCAAAAACTTCACCCAGGTTTGCTTGCTCATTCCACACAACAAAGCGAGTGGTGAGTTTGGCATTGTAGATTCCCGTATTTCCTCCAGTTGGAGCTACAGTAATCAATTCCCCTTTGAATTTTGTTCAAATTTGATCTCTGGATTTGCTCGACAAACTTCAAGAAACTGTTCATCAGGTAGCCGCAAAATTGGATTCAGTCTGACGACAACGGATGTCATACCACCAACTTGGAGTTTCGACGAGCCTGGACTTCTAAATAAATCAATAATGCATTGATATCTGCCGGGTTGACGCCACCAATCCGGGAAGCCTGCCCAACGGTAAGCGGACGAACTTTTGCCAGCTTTTCGCGGGCTTCTTTGGAAAGGGTTTCAATCGAGTGATAGTCCAGATCGGGTGGAAGCTTGCGGTGTTCTTGGCGGGCAATCTGGTCAATCTGGCTCTGTTGACGTTGAATGTAGCCGGAATATTTGATATCGATTTCGGCTCCTTCCTTCTCGGCGCGATCGAGTTCCAGATTCCCCAACCCAAACCGCTCTAAGTCTGCATAGTGGAAGCCGGGTTTGCGCAACAGGTCGGCCAGGGTAATAGAGCCTTTGATGGCCTGTTGAGTGTAGGCGGCAATTTTCTGACCCAGTTCATCATGTTCTTTGACGCGGGTTTCGTGCAGACGCTCTTTTTCAGCCGCAATCTGAGCCTGTTTGTGAACAAACAAATTCCAGCGGCGATCGCCAATCAGCCCGATTTCCCGCCCCAGCGGAGTCAGGCGTTGATCGGCGTTATCCGATCGCAACAGCAAGCGGTACTCTGAACGGGAGGTTAGCATCCGATATGGTTCCCGCAGATCTTTGGTACACAGATCGTCAATCAGCGTCCCGATATAACTTTGCTCCCGCGGGAAGGTGATCATTTCTTGCCCCCGGACGAATCGGGCTGCATTCACCCCGGCTACCAACCCCTGGGCAGCCGCTTCTTCGTAACCCGTTGTGCCATTGATTTGCCCAGCGCAGAACAGTCCCTCAATTTTTTTCGTCATCAGGGTGGGGTAGCACTGGGTGGCTGGGAGGTAGTCGTATTCCACGGCATAGGCCGGACGCAGCATGATGCAGTTTTCCAGACCAGGGAGCGATCGCAACATTTGCAATTGAACCGGCTCTGGCAATCCCGTTGAAAAGCCCTGGACATAAATTTCCGGAATGTCTCGCCCTTCCGGTTCCAGAAAAATCTGGTGGCTTTCCTTATCGGCAAAGCGGACAATTTTGTCTTCAATGCTGGGGCAATAGCGTGGACCTTTGGCATCGACCCACCCCCCATAAACCGGAGACAGATGCAGATTCTCGCGGATGATGCGGTGAGTTTCTGGGGTAGTACGGGTGATGTGGCAGTCCATGGATTCCCGCTCCACCCAAACATCCGGGTCAAAGCTAAACCAGCGGATTTCGGGATCGCTGGGTTGGGGTTCCAGGATGGAAAAGTTGATAGAGCGGCGATCGACGCGGGCAGGGGTTCCCGTTTTCAACCGTCCCGTTTCAAAACCGAAGCGATTCAATGTTTCAGTTAATCCTTCTGCTGCAAATTCCCCAGCCCGACCCGCCGCCATGGACTTGTTGCCCACCCAAATGCGCCCTCCCAGGAATGTTCCAGTCGTGAGAATGACCGCTTTACATTGAAAGGCAACGCCGAAATAGGTTTGGACTCCTATCACCTCGTCGTTTTTGCCCAGAACCAGATCGGTCACCATGCCCTCCCGAACGGTCAGGTTTTCCTGGTTCTCGACAATGGTTTTCATGACAGCAGCATACTCGCGCTTGTCAGTTTGCGCCCGTAATGCCCATACTGCCGGACCTCTGGAGGCATTAAGGATGCGTTTTTGGAGATAGGTGCGGTCTGCCATTTTGCCAATTTCGCCACCCAGGGCATCGACCTCGTGTACCAGTTGCGACTTGGCCGGACCGCCGACTGCCGGGTTACAGGGTTGCCAGGCGATCTTGTCCAGGTTGAGCGTTAACAGGATCGTGCGACAACCCAGCCGCGCTGTTGCCAGAGCCGCTTCGCAACCGGAGTGACCGGCTCCCACAACCACAACGTCAAACGCATCCAAAAAGTCAACGGGTGAATCCAGGGTCATAGTCAGCACAAAAGGGGAATCTCCACCTAAATTTTAACGGTTGCAGATCCTGCCCCACTTTCTACAGTCCCACTTAGTGCAGTTGGAGGAGTAATGGGGTGGATGGGTGGATGGGACACAAAAATCTATCTAGAGCGTAAGGAAGAATTCGGGCAAGCCCCCCAACATGAAAGGGTGTGCAAATCGATGGAGGAAATATGGCACTGAAACTGAACGTTCCCACTTTGAATAGCCCGGAGGCAGCTCAGACCATCCGGGAAACGATTCTTACGGCTGAACCGGATGCCCAGGTGGACATTGATGTGGATACCAAAGCTGTGACGGTGGAGGTGAAGGCGTCGGAAGAGACGTTCAAACAACTGATTGAGGCAGCCGAGCACCGGATTGCTTCACGATAACGCCACTGGGGTTCACTCACTGGTTGCCATGGTTTCCAGGGCGGTTTGTAGCTCCTGGGTGAGGTCGGCGATCGCCTGCTTCGCCCCCTTTCGGCTCTCTTTGTAGGCATCCCAGCGTTTTGAGACGGAGATGGGCTGTCCCACTGTTAATAGTGCCTGCTGCGCTCCCAACTTGGGTCGGTTAAAGGGACTTTTGCCTTTGATGCGGGCAAACATGTCCCACATCAGTAGTGTGGTTTCGGCAAAGCGTTCTGCTGTCGGTTTTTCCAGCACATACTTACCCGTCACCGCAACAAAGCTCTCCACAATTCGCATATGCCAGGCTCGCAGGTCGGCCTCTTCCGCTACCCGATCTGCCAGCCCCCTCTCCAGAACCGAAAGGGTTTCAATATTTTTTAGATCCTCCCGATAAATGTAGTCCCAGGCGGCCTGCTCCAGACGACGGCAGCGGTCAATTACGCTCCCTTTCGGTTGCACATAGAAAAATTGTTCTGCAACTTTAAGTGCCGCATCCAGCAATACACTCAACCGATTGGCAAACTCTTCATTCGAAATGGGCACGTAAGGCTCGCTGGTTTTGCGGGATTTCAATTTAGCGGTCGTTGAGGCAGGTAATTCCTGATGATAAAAGCGGGTGTAATAGTCTTCCATTATGTTCAGAAGATGTTCTCCCAATCGATACAGCCGTTTGTAACGGAAGGAATCGATGGCTTCCCCCTCGGTAGGTTTCATAGCAGCTAACCCGGCATCGGCTTCCAGTTCAGTCAATAAGTCATCAATAGCAGCCCAGGGGGGTGTGATGTAGCGGTAACAGATGCCGAGAGGCACAATCATGACTTCTTCGGACCGTCCCGCTTTCTGTAAATCTTCTACACACCAGAAACCGAGCTGGCTAATGCCGGGCTCTAAGGGACTGACAATTTCTGAATGCCCGTTGATGGCCCCTTCTGGAGCCGCTGCCATGGGAAAGGGGCCATTCGCAAACAGGTCGCGGGCAGAACGCAAACCCTGAAGATCAATTTTGCCACGATGGATGGGAGTACCACCCAACCTGGCATAAAGCCAACCCATGAATTTTCCTGCCCAAAGAGGAATACCGCGATCGTAGAGGCAATGGGCATGAATTGGAGGTTTCAGTCTTACTCCCTGTTCTCTGGCTACCCTGGGCACCAATCGGTAGAGTAAATGCCCCAGGCAAAGGGGGTCATCGGCACTAGGGTGGCGAAAGGCAATTAAAAAACGAATCTTATCCATCTGAAACTGATGGTAAAGGTTCACTAAAACTTCAACATTCTTCGCTTCGATATGTCTGATAGCCGTTCGGTACCGAATAATCAGTGGCAATAGAATTTGTAAAGTTCGTAGAACTTTTATATCCAGTTTCGGTGGGATAAATTCCAGGGGGGGTTGGGCATGCTGAATCATACGGGTTAAGGGAATTCTCCTGAGTGGATTATCCTGGTTATATTCTGACAACCTAAAAAACTGGGTGCTTGACTGGATCAATCAACTTTTCCTAACTCTGAACAAGTTTGTATTTGGCTCTACTACGACCAATGTCTAATTCATACTTCTTAAAGTTAGTTCATGGTTTGGCTGATTCTCAAGTTGAAACTTTGAGTGAAACCATTGATTGGGTAAAACAACTGGAACAGTCTAACGCCAAGTTACAGCAGAAAGTTGATTTACAGTCCCAGGAATTAGCACGGTATCATCAACGAATTAATGCACTATTGAATGAGTCGCACCGGATGCAATGCTATTTAATGCAGATGGAGAAAATGGCATTGCTGGGACAAATGATATCTGGGATCTCTCACGAAATTAATAACCCGATTAGTTTTATTTACAGCAATTTGCCTTATGTTGAAGAGCATGTGAAAGATTTACTGAAGGTTTTACACACCTATCAATCTAGCTACCCAATAAAAACAGAAGCGGTTCAAGCAGTGTTGCAAGAGGTAGAACTCGACTTTGTGTTAGAAGATTTGCCACGGATTGTGGATTCGATGAAGTTGGGTGCCGATCGCATTCTAGAACTTGTTTTGACGTTGCGAAACTTTTACCGTGTCGATGAGCCAGAAATGAAACTGGCTGACCTGCACGAAGGAATTAACAACACTCTACTGCTTTTGCAGCATCGGTATAAACAAGAGATTGAAATCATTAGGGAATTTGGTAATATCCCACTGATTGAATGCCATATCAATCAGCTGAATCAGGTGTTCATGAATCTATTAAGTAATGCCATTGATGCATTACTAGAACAATCAGTAAAGGATTCCAGTCATGGAGACGATGAGACAATCGTCAAGAAAATTCTGATTAAAACAGAAAAATTGGGTAGCGATCGCATCGCGGTTAGTATTACGGACAATGGTCCCGGCATTCCACTAGAGATTCAGGAACGGTTGTTTGAACCCTTCTTCACGACGAAGCCGATGGGAGTCGGCACTGGTTTAGGGCTATCAATTTCCCATCAGATTGTGACCGAGCATCATCATGGGCAAATCTTCTGTTGCTCAGCACCAGGGGGAGGAACCACGTTTATGGTGGAGTTACCCATAAAACAAGGTGAATAATATGGCTGTCACCAGGCTACTCAGGACACTGGGTTTAAGGTTCGCCCTTACTCACAGGAATGAATCGCTATTCAGTCGAATAAATTATTCAAGTGGATTTCACGGGAGCCAATAGCGAATTGTCGCAAACGATGCTGCCGTTGCTAAGACTGCCAGCGTCCGAACGTGGTTCCAGTTTGTCCACTGGGTCAGGTGTTTAGTCCACAGGCTGGCATTTTCAGGACTGGTTGGTTTGACAGTTGCCAGTACATTGCCTTATCCATGCTTCTTAGAATTGTGACATGCCTCGAAATTGAGTAGCACTACCCGGAGCATTGGCACTGCAAGATGTAGAGGTAATTCGCGCATCAAACACATCAATCCGGCAGTTCCCGCGGGTATTGATCACCCGCAGGTTATTGGCAGAAGAAGCAAAACTATCTATCCGACCTTCGATAACAAAGGTGTTGGGGTTGCTGGGGTTTGTGTTGCGAATCCGCCTGATTGTACCCAGATATTGAACCTGCGTCCTAGTTCCCGGTGGGACAAATACCCTCAGGTTAAAGCGATTCCGATTGAAGCTGAGCGATGCATCAGCTCGCCGTCCCCGTCCAAAAACGCCACCACTGGCATTGCCGCGCCCCTGAAAATTGCCTTGACTGGGTGGAGAAACAACTGGAGGTGGAACATTCCCCCCACCCAACGTCACTGACAAAACAAAGCCATCGATGGTGTTAACTCGACAGGTTGCGGTTTGCCCTGTCCGGGTATTCCGCATGAATAAATTTCTCACTCCGTTTTCAGGATCGATGGGACCCGCGCCTATAACCGTAATATCCCGGGTTGCCACAACCATTTCTTCTGCCGTTCTTTGAATACAGGCATTTCTAGCCTTAGCGGGAACAGGTTGGGCGATCGCAGGATAGGCAAGCATGAGCGCTGCTACCGTCATCACACCATTCCTGAAAATTGTTCTTAAATGTGTCACGGTATCAAACTCCTTCACCAGTTAACATTGCTGACACCGAGTAAACAGTTAACATTGCTGACACCGAGTAAAGTTGGAAATCAATCTCAGATATGAGACTTTCTCAGCAACAAAACTCGAAAAGACAGGGAAAACAGCTTCTCAGCAATCGTAAAGCTAATTTCCCTTGGACTACCACCCCAAAATATAGCCATAAACACCGGGCTTAGGACGGAGTGCAGGAGTTCCACCCTGGCTGGAGGCGAAGGCCTCCTTAAAACCAATGTCCTAAGCAACCTGGTGACAGCTGTAGAACCAATATTCCAGGGATTTGTTTGAAATGAAAGCGTAAATTGCACTACTCTTTCACCAGCAAATCAGAAGGATCGCCAGGGCAAACTGACTGACAGAAGTTAGAATACATTTTTGTTGCCAAAGAAAATGATAATTTTTACCTTCTGTTTAGATTGTGCTCACGCGACAACTCAGGGTGTATACCGATTTAAGTACGATCGCTCCTCACATCACCTGGAGGAAGTGTGGGCTCGCCCATCCCTTTGAGGTCCCTTTTCAGTAACATTGGAGTCTTCTTAACGCCCTTTGGGCTTTCACAGTGTTTGCCTGCTGTTTGAAAAGTTCGGCTGCTTTTTCAAAATCGGAGATCGCCCCTGAAAATCTGCTCTGTTAACCTTATCCAACCCCGTCTGAGAAAATTGTTAGCACCCGGTTGCAGGGAAGAAAAGGAAATCCCAACTCCTAAAAGAACTGCGATCGCCCCAGCGGGTAGAAGCAATCGCTGGATCTTTCTACGATAGGGTGCCCCTTGAGTCAGGAGTCGTTCTTCACTGGTTATTATTCAGATCGCCAGAAACTTTTTGATTGAAAGTTTGAATCCAGTGATTTGAGGTTTGAGCCAAGCGATTGAATGTCTGAGTAAAAGCCTGTGGAACTTGCAATCATCGAGTTGGTTGGCTCAAACACTTCTGAATTGGTTCAGTATCTTCGTCTCTGAGTCCCAGTATAGCGGTAGTCATTGTGGTTAGGACGGGGTGCAGGGGTGGAACCCTTGGCTGGGGGCGAAGCCCCCACTCCCTCTCTAATTCCAATGTCCTAACGCACCTGCGTAGAGCTATACATGTTGGAAATACTTCAAATCATTTTGAATTTGCTTAGTCAGTTTCGGTTCATGCCGAAAGGCTTCCATCAGTGCTTGTTGATAGCGATTCAGTTTCTCCTCAAATTCCTGATAAGGTTTTAGCACCTCAACCCGGATGATGTCTGCTTCTTCGGGAGACAGGTTTAGCTGCTTCCGTTTTTCTTCCCACCCCATCAAGACCAGGTTTGATAGTTGACCATTCCTCTCCTGTGCCCGTCGCTCTACCTCCTTACGGTATTCCAATTCAGGATCCCCGATTGGTGCTTTTGCCAGCACACTGCGGTAACCTTCCCTAACCGCATAAATTTCTGGTTTCATCGCAGGAAAGCCAGTATCACACACAACACCCTTCAAGACGAATCTTTCACCTATCAGGGGATGACAAAACTTCCTGACAAAATTACTCTCTGTTACATATAAGGCTTCCTTTGCCAATTGCATCGAAAACCCCAGAGACAATAGAAAACAGCACTCCTCACCACTTCAATTACCATGCCATTCCATCAAAAAACCAGGAGCCTGCTGCTCCTGATAGGTTTCAGTTCACTTGCGCTCATTGCTGGCATCCAGATAGGGCAGGGAAGACAGGTTAGACTGACAGGAGCCGTTCCTCCTGCGCAAACCTCTCCTGTGCCATCCAGCGATATTGCTCAAACTCAAACCAATGGGATTCCTCCCCAATTTGACAGTGCTTCAGACTTTTCTGAGGGGTTAGCGCTGGTCGGGTTTGAAGGTACTTATGGTTTCATTAATCGGGATGGCAAGGTTGTGGTAAAGCCGGATTTAGAAATCAGTGGCATGTCATCGTTTTCTGAAGGGCTGGCGGTCATCCGGTTTAGTGGGATTCATGGGTTCATTGACCAGAAAGGACAATTGTTTGCCAGCCCCTACGATGAGGTTTCACGGTTTTCAAACGGTTTAGCAGCTGTGCGCAAGGGGCGTCAATATGGCTATGTGGATAAGTCAGGTAAGGTGGTAATTCAACCACAGTTTGCACTGGCAACGGCATTTTCTGAAGGGCTGGCCGCAGTGAAACTGAATGACAAATATGGCTATGTCGATCGCACCGGGAAACTGGTCATCCCTCCCCAATTTGATGACTCCTGGGAATTTACAGAGGGAATGGCCGTCATCCGACAGAACAAGAAGTGGGGCTATCTGGGCAAAAGTAAACGGGTTGAAATTCCTTCCCAGTTTGATGGTGCATTTTCGTTTTCTGGTTCCCTGGCACGGGTGCGGATGGGTGACCAATGGGGTTATGTGAATCGCAAAGGGGCGATCGCCATTCCACTCCAGTTCAGCTTTGCCTCCGACTTTTCCCAGGGACTTGCTGCCGTACAAATCGGGGAGAAATGGAACTATATCAATCAATTGGGTCAGCCGATGTTCAATCGCCAATTCGATTTTGCCAATAAATTCTCAGAAGGACTGGCCGCCGTAAAGGTAAATGGGAAATGGGGCTACATCAACCAATCTGGCTACCTCACCATCCCAGCGATTTTTGACAATGCCGGACCATTCTCCGAAGGCATGGCCAGAGTTCAGGTGGGGGACAAATGGGGATATATCGGCAAGAGGTAAGTCGGAGGGAAAGGAGTGGATAGGGAAGGAGTTGTTAGTTGTTAGAAGGGATTAAAAATGTGATGAGGTATTGGAGTGATGGGGTGATAGGGTGAGGTTTCTTGACTCCATCACCCACCCACCCCTTTATCCATTCACCCTCCTACCCATCTCCTCCTTCCATTCCTTCCCTCCTGCGTTCTATTGGCGGAACATTGGGGAACTCTGCAATCAGTGATCCTCCCCCAGTTTCCACTGACAGCTCGTTTCAAATGCATAAACCACTCTTTAGGCCCTGGCCCCTTAAAGAGTTTGGCTAACTCAACTGAAAAACTCTGTAATTGAGACTCCCATGTACAACCTGACAAGCTTCACCCTTAGCGATATGACCGAGTGTGGAGCGGCGCTTCGCAAAATTGGTACAGGAGCAGTGACGATGGAAGCTGTTGCCAATCGGATCATTCGCTACCTCTACGAAAATTTCATCGATCCAGAAACGGGCCGCCAATCCCTTGCACTGGTGCGTTTGTTTAAGACCCACCTCTACGAAGATTTGGAACCGGAGTTGCGATCGCTCGTGCAACAATCGCTGGGCGGTGAGCCTCACTCCCGTTAGATGAAATGCCTGACGCTGCTGGCCACTGCTGGGGATCACCCGGACTGGAACAATCGGTACCGCTCTCGTGGGCACCAGGCCATTCCCCTCATTAGTAAAGAATTGGTAGCCCAATTCCCGATGATTTCCCAGTTTATTCGTCAGTTAGGGTTGGAGATTAGTACGGTTGTGCAACCCGACCCCGATCTGGTGATTGACTTAGAACAAAAAACGTTTAATGTGTTTCATGTTCCCGAAGCGCAGGGCAGCCCATTTGTACCCGCCCAGGCTGGGTTTGTGATTCCCTATGGGGTGCGATCAGTGCTGGGGTTTGGTGGCCTATTACCTTCTGGCAATCTGCTAGCCATCATCATGTTTTCCAAAACGCCCATCTCGCGGGACACCGCAGATATGTTCAAAACGCTGGCTCTGAACGCCAAGATGGCTCTGCTACCGTTTGAAGGAACGGCCGTTTTTGAAGGGCTGCGAGTGAACCTGTAGCTACTCAGCTTTCAGCGCTAATCCTCAACACCCTTAAAGCATCCCCTAGTGGTCTGTCAAGACTGTTTTGATGGGTTGAAAACCCTCAAAACACCTGAGAATTGGGTTTTGTAGATTTGAGTTATCCCTCAAATCTATCCTGACGGACTACTAGTACCGCGCGGCGGAAATGGGCATATCCTGAAGGAGTCGGTGTTGGAGGATTGAGTCTGATGCCTGGTCCTGCCCTTCCCGCCCTGATTGTGAGTGAATCCGAGCGTCGCGAACTAGAGCAGTTGGTGAAGCGACCGAGTACACCCCAACAACTGGCATTGCGAGCGCAGATCATTCTGCGTGCCAGCCAGGGAGACAGCCAAGGTCAGATTGCTCGAGAGCTCGGCATCGGGGAGCAGATGAGTCGCTGTTGGCGGCGCTGCTGGCAAGCGCTACAGACCTGTGAGTTGCCAGTGTCGGAGCGCTTAGCCGATGCCCCCCGTCCCGGTGCCCCCGCCACGTTTACCTTGGAGCAAATCACTCAACTCTATGCCCTCGCATGTGCTCCGCCCGAGCACTCTGGACGCCCCATCAGTCACTGGACCCCTCCAGAGTTAGCCGATGAACTGGTCAAACAAGGCCTTGTGGCGCGGATCAGTGGTCGCCCTGTCGGGCGTTTGTTAGCCGAAGCCGAACTGAAACCGCACCAGAGTCCCTACTGGCTTCATCCCCCGACCCGGACTTTGCCACCAAAGTCCAAGACATCTGCCAGGTCTACGAACAAGTGGCTGCGCGGGCCGAACGTGGGGAGATGACCTACAGTCTTGATGAAATGACGGGCATCCAAGCCTTGGAGCGCGTGATGCCGGATATTGAGATGAAACCCGGACGCTGTGTGCGGGTGGAATTTGAGTACCAGCGTCATGGCACCCAAAGCCTGATTGCCACCTTGAATGTCGCCACTGGACGCATTGACCAGGCGACTGTGGGCGACACCCGAACCGAGCAAGATTTAGCGGCTCATCTCGACGCCCTACTCGCCCAAGTCACCGATGCCCCTAAAATTCATCTGGTCATGGACTGTCTCAACACCCACCAATCGGTAGCTCTGGTGCCACTGGCGGTCGCCCTGGAACCCGAACCACCGCCGTTAGGGCGCAAAGGCAAATCCGGCATCCTGAAATCGATGGCCACCCGGGCTGCTTTCTTGAGCAATCCACAGCACCGCCTGGTCATACATTTCACCCCAAAGCATTGCTCCTGGCTCAACCCAATCGAAATCTGGTTCTCCATTCTCAGGCGCAAGTTGCTGCGACGGACCAGTTTCACTAGTCAAGCTCAGCTCAGAGCCAAGATTCTTGACTTCATCGACTACTTCAATCGCACCATGGCCAAACCTTTCAAGTGGAACTATACGGGCAAGCCTCTGACCTCATGATAGCTATGTGTTGTTATGCCGCTGGGTACTAGCCCCTAGCCCCTAATCCCTCACCCCTGTCACCTGCTATATGAAAGGGAATGATACCAACCAGGAAGTTGCTCAACTACGAGAGCAGATTGCAGCCCTGGAACAATTGCTGGAGGTTTACGAGCGGGAAACCCTGGATAAATCAGCCAGGCTGGAACAGGCATTGGCGGATGTCAGGCAACATGCCCATCAACTTTCATTGTCAGAAGCTCGCTATCGACAACTGGCTCAACGTAAAGAACTGCTCAACCGTCTGGTGGTTCAGGTGCGGCAGTCGCTTGATCTGGAAACTATCCTTGCAACTGCCGTGACTGAAATCCGGCAGCAGTTGCAGATTGATGCCTGTATTTTCTGGTGGTACTCTCCCGTGTTGACCAATTTTCAGGCAGTCTGCGAATCTCATACTGCTGCAATTACTCAGAACTTGCAGCAGCGCTATCCCATGAACGGTGATGCTGATTCGGCTAATCAGGCTTTTTTGAAGGAATTGCCTCCCAATACCCTGCCCTACCCAGAAGCCAGCTTTTTGAAGTCAGTCTATGAGGAGTATGCCCAGTTAATGCTGCCTGTGCAGACTCGCAGCAAACAGCTGGGAGTGATCCATTGTTTGCACCGGGAGAAAACGCGGGAGTGGGAAGCAGAGGAAGTGGAATTGCTGCAAGCTGTGGCAAATCAGTTGGCGATCGCCCTTGATCAGGCAGAACTGTATGAACAAAGCTGTGCCGCCACCGCTCAGGCCCAGGCGCAGGCGCAAGAACTGGAAAAAGCATTGCAGGAAATTCAGCGCACACCGCAACTGATTCAGACTGAAAAAATGGCAAGTCTGGGCCAACTGGTGGCAGGGGTTGCCCATGAAATTAATAATCCCGTTAACTTCATCCACGGCAACCTTCTCTACGCCAGTCGCTATGTCGAAGATTTACTAGATCTGCTCCAGCTTTATCAGACAGAGTATCCAACGCCAACCCCTACCATCCAGAAAAGAACTGCTTTGATCGAAGTAGACTTTATTGCTGAAGATCTGCCCAAGCTATTTGCTTCGATGCGTTTAGGGGCTGAACGCATCCGCGAAATTGTGCGATTGCTGCGCACCTTCTCCCGACTGGATGAAGCTGCCATTAAAGCCGTCGATATCCATGAGGGGATCGATTCCACCCTGATGATTTTGCAGAACCGCCTCAAACCCCAAACTGACCGACCAGGGATTCAAGTCATCAAGGAATATGGTGAGTTACCCCTTGTGCAATGCTACGCAGGGCAACTGAATCAGGTTTTCATGAATATTTTGGCAAATGCGATAGACGCCCTCGAAGAACAGTTTCGCTTCACAGGCAGTGCGTTAACAGCACTGGAAGGATTGAGTCTGGGTGCAGAAGAACCCTCCACCCCTGCCAAAACCCTAACCCGGATGCCATTCGATCAACCAACTATCAGAATCCATACCGAGGTTAAAAGCAACGAAATCCTTCCCAATTCTGACTCCTGGCTTCTGGCTCCTGCTTACGTCGTCATTCACATCATCGACAATGGACCAGGAATGAGCCCAGCCATTCAGCAACGGTTATTTGATCCGTTCTTTACAACCAAACCTGTAGGCAAAGGAACAGGTTTGGGAATGTCAATCAGTTACCACATCGTGACAGAAACTCATAAAGGGCGCTTGCAGTGCATTTCAGCACCTGGTCAGGGCACCGAATTTGTGATTGAAATTCCTGTTCACCAGAGTAACGCTTCTTAAGTTGTTAGCTGTTAAGTAGGTGGCCATAATTATATTGTCAAGGGGGGAGTGGGGGCTCTGCGCCCCCAGGCAGAAGGTTTCACCCCCTCCACCCCCGAAATTATCCTTAATTGCGCCTAGCTACTTAGCTATTAGAGAAAGTAAGGGGTGATGGAGTGACCGCGTGATGGGCTATCCACTCATCCACCCTCCCACCCCATTACGCTCCTACTCCATTTCCCCAGGTGTTAAACTTAAAATTCCAGATAAGGTTTTTGTTATGGCGATCGCAGAGCATCTGGCGCTCCTAAAGCAGGGGGTTGACTGCTGGAACGATTGGCGACGTCACAACCCCCATTTTGTGATCGACCTCAGTGAGGTGGACCTCAGTACTGTCAACCTGGCAGGAGTTGACTTTCATGCCGTTAACCTAGATGGTGCCGATCTGAGCTACACCAATCTCAGCCATGCCGATTTAAGCGGGGCAAACCTGCACGTTGCCAACTTGGGGCGAGCCAATTTGAGTCGAGCCAATCTCAGCCGGGCTGTTCTTTACATCGCTAATTTGGAAAAAGCCGACTTGCATCTGGCTGATCTCTGCCATGCTGATCTGAGTTGGGCTGGACTGATTGAGGCAAACTTGCGACAGGCGAACCTGCACGAAGCCAATTTGCATGGGGCTAATTTGAAAGCTGCCAGGCTCAGTGGGGCGATTCTTACAAAAGTGAATCTGACCCAGGCCAATATGGATCATACCGATTTGCTAGGGGCAAATTTAAAGGGGGCAATTCTGTCAGATGGGAGTGTGCATTCGTAGTGACTAGTTCCGAGCTAAATTCCAAAATTCAGCATTCAAAATCTGACGCCCTCTGGCAGCAGGGGCAACTGGTGGAAGTGGAGATTGCTGACCTGAGCGACAGCGGTGATGGGGTGGGGCGTTTTGGTGATCGGGTCGTGTTTGTGCCGGATACAGTAACGGGCGATCGCGCCCTGGTGCGGCTGGTACGGGTTAGGCCCCAGTATGCCCACGGCAAACTTCAGGAACTGCTGAAACCGTCTCCCCATCGCATTCGTCCCCGTTGCATCGTGGCAGATAAGTGTGGGGGCTGTCAGTGGCAGCATGTGGACTATGCCTATCAACTTGTAGCCAAGCAAAACATTGTGGTTCAAGCTCTGGAGCGAATTGGAGGGTTCACCCACCCCCCAGTTCAGCCCATTTTAGGAGTGGGTAAACCGTTGGGCTACCGCAATAAAGCAACCTATCCGCTGCGGCGATCTCCAACAGGGCAGGTGCAGGCCGGTTACTATCAGAAAGGTAGTCACCAGATTGTGAATTTGAATCAATGCCCGATTCAGGACTCACGGCTCAATCCTCTACTGGCAGAAGTAAAACAGGATATTCAGGAGCGGGGATGGGGCATCTATGACGAGAAAAACCATCGCAGCAAACTGCGCCATTTGAGCTTGCGTATCGGTCGTCGTACAGGGGAAATTTTGCTGACGCTGGTTTCTAAAGATGGCAATCTGGCTGGTTTAGAAGATCAGGCTCAAACCTGGCTCCATCGCTACCCAGAGTTGGTAGGGGTGTTGTTGAACATTAACCCCGATCGCACTAACGCGATTTTTGGAGCAGACACCCGCTGCATTGCCGGTCAACCTTACCTTACAGAAGAACTGGCCGGATTGAAATTTCAAATCCGACCGGACACCTTCTTTCAAGTCAATACGGAGCAAGCAGAAGCCTTATTAAAACTGATTTTAGAGCGGCTACAGCTACAGGGGGATGAAGTTCTAGTTGATGCCTACTGTGGCATTGGAACACTGACTTTACCACTGGCAAAACGAGTAAAGCGGGCGATCGGACTGGAAGTACAGGCAGAGGCGATCGAACAAGCCTGGCAAAATGCAACCCTCAATCAGATCGAGAACGTTGACTTTCAAACAGGGGCAGTTGAAGCAACCCTGCCTCACTTAAACCTTCAGCCCCACATTGTACTGCTTGACCCACCCCGTCGAGGCTGCGATCCAGCCGTTATCACTGCACTACAAACCCTACGACCTGATCACATCGTCTACGTCAGTTGCAACCCCGCCACCCTCGCCCGCGACCTCAAACTGTTGACCCAATCCAGGCGATACGCCCTTCAGCAAGTCCAGCCCGCCGACTTTTTCCCCCAGACTGCCCATATGGAATGTGTCGCTTTCCTACAACGGTTTTCAAATCAGTAAACTCCAACCTCTGGATTTGATTGTGAGGTATAGGATGTAGTGATGCAAATAAGTAGATAGCCATAATGGTGTTACTGAAAAGCAGTATGAATCGAAACGAAGTTTCGAGCATACAGCAATCTATTTCATACCCAAATTCAGCAACGCTGCCATAATTAACTGTAGGAAGAGGGATTGGGGGCTGCGCCCTTAGGTAGGAGGTTTCACCCCCTCTACTCCCGGAATCACCTTTAATTTAATTGCGTCTAGCTACTTAAGGTATAGCTGTCACCAAGTTGCTTAGGACATTAGTTTTAAGAGAGTGCGGGAGCTTCGCCACCACCACCCCTTGTTCACAAATAGTTTGTGAACACTCTAACAACCAACAACTAACAACTTTTCTTAAAACGATGCCTTACAAGCTGCTAGATTTATCAACTCCTGCTCCAGTCTTATCCTGGGCAGGCCATGAATTGGGACAGGATGAAGCTCGCATGGCGCGTAATGTGGCTTCCCTCCCCTTCGTGTTTAAGCATGTTTCATTGATGCCCGATGTTCACCTTGGCAAAGGAGCCCTGGTTGGTAGTGTCATTGCTACTAGGGACGCCATTATTCCCGCTGCGGTTGGGGTAGATATTGGTTGCGGCATGTGCGCTGTCAAAACTCCCTATACGGCAACTCAGCTTGAGGGCAAGTTAAAGCCAATTCGACTGGACCTTGAAGCGGCTATTCCAGTTGGCTTCAACGAAAATAAAGAAATCGATAAAGCGGTTTCCAACTGGCAGGGTTGGCGACAGTTTAAGGAATTGCATCCTCGCGTAAAGGACCTTGAATCGAAGGCTATGCGGCAGATGGGTTCTCTCGGTGGCGGCAACCACTTCATCGAAGTGTGTCTGGATGAGGAAGAAAACGTTTGGTTGATGTTGCACTCCGGTTCCCGCCACATTGGTAATGCTCTGGCGCAGCGTCATATCGAAACCGCAAAAGAGTTGGCGAAGATAGCCGGAGCGAAACTTCCTGATCCTGATTTGGCCCATTTCGTTCAAGGCACTCCAGAGTTTGAGTCGTACTGGCGAGATCTTCAGTGGGCACAGGGGTATGCCTTCTTTAACCGAGTGGTGATGATGAACCGCTTTAAGCGAGTGGTGGAAAAGCATCTGGCTGGTGGCAAGCCCATGAAGCCCTTGCTGGAAGTGAACTGTCACCACAACTATGCCGAGCGGGAACGCCATTTCGGTGAGGATGTGTATGTAACCCGCAAAGGGGCTGTGCGTGCCCGCGAAACCGATTACGGAATTATTCCCGGTAGTATGGGAACCAGGTCATTCATTGTCAAGGGTAAGGGAAATGTAGATAGCTATTGCTCTTGCTCTC
Organism: Leptothermofonsia sp. ETS-13; assembly: GCF_049200465.1. Lineage (NCBI taxonomy): Bacteria > Bacillati > Cyanobacteriota > Cyanophyceae > Leptolyngbyales > Leptolyngbyaceae > Leptothermofonsia > Leptothermofonsia sp. ETS-13. The sequence continues at coordinate 4,616,752 of NZ_CP120836.1, read as the reverse complement.
ACGGTGCGGGGCGCCTGATGTCTCGCAATAAGGCGAAGGAACACTTCAGCCTGGATGACTTGATCCAACAGACGCAGGGGGTCGAGTGTCGGAAAGATCGGGGCGTACTGGATGAAATTCCGGGGGCGTACAAGCCGATTGAACAGGTGATGGCAAACCAGGCAGATTTGGTTGAAGTGGTGGCAACTCTGAAGCAGGTGGTTTGTATTAAGGGTTAATGTTCAGCCATTAGCGGTGCCTTCTAAAGGTTCATGAGGAGAGAACAATTCAAACAGGTTAAACTAGCCACTATGAACTATAGCAGTCCTGAATGATTCGTGAAATGAAAGGGCTTGGTGAAAGGGGATTCCTGCAAAATCCCTCTTAACAATCCAGATAGGATCGCTATATATGCAGCGCCACGAATGAAAATGGGCGATTAGCTGTTGGCTGATAGCTATTCGCCCTTCTCAAGTCAGGCCGCCGTTCGAAGTAACACGGATACCTCTTTTGCCGATCGCCTAACCACTGACAATGAAATTTAGCGAACTGGTTGAAAAACTGAGCTCTGTCAATTCCCAATCTCTGCTGTCCCATGGGAAGGAGGATCTGGAAATTACTGGCGTTGCGCCGATTGATGTCGCTGCTCCTGGCAGTCTCAGCTATATCGATGGTGGAAAATTTGCCTCCCAGGTTCAGACGACAAAAGCCAGTGCATTAATTCTGCCAAAGAATTTAGCGCTTCAGGCTCAAGCGACAGAGCGGGGAATCGCCTGGATCGAAGCGAAGGATCCCAGACTGGCGTTTGCGCAGGCGATCGCCCTCTTCTATCAACCCTTCAAACCGGCTCCTGCAATTCATCCAACGGCGGTGATTGATCCTTCGGCAACGATCGGGCAGGAGGTTGCGATCGGGGCCCATGTTGTCATTCAGGCAGGGGTCACAATTGGCGATCGCGTCTGCATCCATCCCAATGTGGTGGTTTATCCAGGAGCACAGGTGGGCGATCGCACAACCCTCCATGCTAATTGTGTGGTTCATGAACGGGCCCAGATCGGAGCCGATTGTGTCATTCACAGTGGCGCAGTTATTGGCTCCGAAGGCTTTGGCTTTGTGCCCACGCCTGAAGGCTGGTACAAGATGGAACAGTCCGGTCGGGTCATCCTGGAAGACGGAGTTGAAGTGGGTTGTAACTCAACCATTGACCGCCCCGCCGTTGGCGAAACCCGTATTGCCCGCAACACCAAACTCGATAACCTGGTCCACATTGGACATGGCTGCCAGATTGGGCAGAACTGTGCCTTTGCTGCTCAGGTTGGCATGGCAGGGGGTGTCAGGATTGGCAACCGAGTCTTCTTAGGAGGGCAGGCAGGGGTTGCCAATCAAGCAATGATTGGGGACGGAGCGCAGGCAGCCGCCCAGGCAGGTATTCACTGTAATGTTGAGCCAGGAGCAATTGTTTCCGGCAGCCCCGCCGTCCCCCACCGGGTTTATCTCAAAGCATCAGCAATCTACGCCCGCCTGCCAGAGATCTACCAGTCCCTGAAACAGATTCAGCGACGCTTGTTAGAGCAGGGTGAGAGGGTAGATGGGTAATGGGGCAGAGGGGTGAGAGGGTAGTTGTTGGTTGTTAGTGGTTTTCCACTCCATCACTTTCCCCACCCATCCACTCCTGAAAACCCTACCTTCTTCTTTTCCGTCTACGCCCTACTCCGCTAATTTTAAGGACATCAGTGAAGGTGGCACAGTAGGTGGGTAAACCAAAATCTTCTGGGCTCACCACACGCTGATGGGTGAAGTGGCGGTAATTCATAGAGAAGCGATCCCAGGCCGCCATCCGAATGCGAAACAGGCGGATGATCAGGTTGGCTAACTTGGGCGTTAGCGGAATCCGAAAATAAATGCGTTTATTCAAGTAAGCACAGGACTCTTCGATCGCCTGATTCACCGTCACCATCTGATTGCCCAGAACTAACTGGTGGGGTTCATTCTCGGCGGGGGGGTGATCAATTAGGTGGCGCACAATTTGAGCGATATCTTTACCGTGGATGAAATGGAAACTGGCATCGGTTTGTAAAAAACGGAGTAACCACAGCCACTCTTCTACCTGGGGAATGCCGGAAGAAATGTGGGAGTAGGGCTTGTTAGCATCACCTCCCAGCAGTAGGGTTGGAAACAATGTGGTAATGCGGGGGGCGATCGCCAGTTTAGAGAGTTGCTGGTAGCACAGATATTTGGAGCGAATGTAATCCGTTCCAATCTCACCCGCTTCTTGCAGGAGTTGATTCTGGCGATCAAGAATGCTGGCTGTTGAAAAGTAGATGACTTGCTCACATTTCTCTGGATCGAGCAAGTTCATCAACTGAAGCATTTTGACGACGTTGATGTCATAGACTTCCTGTGGCCCTCCCCACGCAGTTGCAATCAGTACTGCACCATCCATTGTTTTGAGCAGTGAACTAAACCGCTCAATTTCCCGCAGATCCGCTTGCAGAACTGTGATGCCGGGGCGCGCCCTGTAGTCAACCTTGAGCTTTTCCGGGTTTCTAAGCAGCAGATACAACTCGTGGTTAGTTTCTTGAATCAAGGCTTCGACCACATAGTGACCAATACAGCCACTCGCGCCAGTCACGAAAATCCGCTTGGATGTCATCAGGAGTTAAGCATGAACAGCCAGTAACTGATCGGTCTGCTTGCCAATTTCAAAGAAATAGGCGGCATTTTCTTCGGGAGTGTTGGGTAGAATACCATGCCCCAGATTGAGAATATGTTTGTGACCGCCTGCTTTGCGAATGGTGTCGAGGATGCGATCGCGGATAAACTCCCTGGAACCAAACAGGGCAGAGGGATCCACATTCCCCTGTACCCCAAGGGTAGAACCCAGACGACGGCGAGCATCTGCCATATCGACTGTCCAGTCAACGCTGACAATATCCACCCCAGACTGCCCCATCCGTTCCAAAATTCCAGCGCTGCCATTGATGTAAAGAATCAGAGGCGTATCGGGATGGGTCGCCTTCACCTGCTGTACTACGCGCTGCTGGTAGGGAAGGGCAAAGGTGTCATAGTCCTGTGGGCTGAGTTGCCCTGCCCAGGAATCAAACATCTGCACAACCTGAGCGCCCGAATCAATTTGGTAGCGAACATAGACGGCGATCGCATCCGCTAGCTTCGCTAAAAATTGGTGTAGCATTTCTGGCCGACTGAATGCCATGCCCTTAATCAGAGTGTAATCCTTGGAGCTTTTGCCCTCGATCGCGTAAGCTGCCAGCGTCCAGGGAGCCCCAACAAAACCTAACACGGTAGCACGGTTACCAACCTCCCGCCGTAGGGTTTGTAGGATTTCCCGAATAAATGGCAACGAAATTTCCGGCTCTAACGAACGAAGCTGGTTAATCTGCTCCAGGCTACGAATGGGTGGGTCAATCACAGGCCCCCGACTTTCAACAATATCAAAGGGAATCCCGATTCCGGGTAAAGGTGTCAGAATGTCAGAAAACAGGATTACCCCATCCGGCTGGAAAGCTCGGAACGGCTGCAATGAAATTTCAACAGCCAGATCGACATTTTCAGAACGCTCCCGAAAGGAAGGATACCGGTCCCGCAACTCCCGGTAGACCTTCATATAACGTCCAGCCTGACGCATCATCCAAACAGGAGGGCGATCCAATACTTCACCACGCGCAGCCCTTAGCAAATAGGGAACCTGGGTTGACCCGGTCATCTAACGTCATCCTAGAATTTTTAGTGCATTTGCTAGCTTACCATTCCAGGATGACGGTTTTACAGGCACTGCTGAATCTGGTTAGGAAATAGATACTGCATGCTCGATAAAACCTCCGAGGTTTGCCCAAGCCCTAACCTCAAAACTTTTCCGCTCATTTAACTAAGCACACCCCCCCAATTGACAGTGTACAGGCGGGAGCAGGCTTCTGAGCTGGGTCCAGATTGCCCGTTGTGGCATTGTAAGTATACTCGCCAGCACGAACCAGGCGGTTGGGGTTAGCGCAGTAGATGTAGCTTTGATTGTTTTCTGGAAAGGCAACCACGACTAGATTGGTTCTGGCCGCAGGGCAGCCATCAAGCACTGTGAGACCGTACTCAGTTTGTAGTAGTTGCCGTCTGCTGTCGCTAGCGGCGATGGGAGAAGGAGAAGGTTGGGGAGTGGGTTGGGTTGTTATCGGAGCCCCCGTTGTAGGGGATAAATCGTCTGTAGTGACGTTATAGCGGTAGGTTCCGGCTTTGATAAAGCGTGTCGGGGTAGCGCAGTAAGTATAATCTTTCCCATCTTGAGGATCGGTTATGGTAATCTGTGCGACTGAAGTTGCTGGGGAAGGGCAGCGCTCCAGCACATTGACCTGTAACCGTTGAGCCAGCAATTCGCGTCGAGAATCGACCAGGGTGATGCGCTTAGTGGTGTCATCGTAGGTGTAGACGCCTGCTTCGATGTCGCGGGTGCACCGTTCCTCGTTGCCAATCTTGATGCGGGCCACATTGGGTACGCCGCAACCGATGATTCTAAGGCGTAAAACATCAGTCATCACCTGGTCTGCTTGAGAGGTTGGGGTGGCGGTTTTGGGTGTACTCAAGCCATCGATCGCCAAAGTGTATCGTCCCCGCGTGTTGCTCCCTCCCAGTACCAGAAGTCGATAGGTTCCTGTTGTGGGAGCTGTGTACCGGAGGATGTTGGATGTATTGCTAAAGCCTACCTGTCTGCCGTTGGGATGAAATAGCACCAGAATCGGTCTGAGAGCACTGCCGTCTTCTGGATCAACCGCAATTTCAATATAGTCACCCCGTTGAGCCACAAAAGTATACTGAATCCCACGAGCGTTTTGGGCAGGAGTTCCCTTAACGGTTGTATTTCTGAAGGTAAAGGTAGGTGAAGTATTTTGAACATACCCGCTGATGTTGTCTCCATCTTTAAGCACCGTCTGAGCACTAGAAAAGTTGGTGACCGCACCTACTACCATCACTGTTGCGGCAACTGCCGCGGCAATCTGGCTAAAACATTGACGTGGAACCATTGCTTCTAATCTCCGCAAGGACAAGCATCTCGAAGACCACTGTTGAAATTCAGTGCTCAGATAGAAATATACACAGAAATGGACATCACCCTCCTTTTGGCAGAAGGTGAATGCAGTATACCCAGACTGGTAGACTTTCTAACTTTGCTAAAGTTCCCAGGAGTTAGAAATAGAAGCATCCGCCAGAGTGTCCTCGGAGTCGCTGTTTAATCCTTCATCGGGATTGGGAACTTGATTCAGGGTCGGTGCAGCGAGTGGATTTTCCTGGGGCGTTCCCATCGCTTCTCCCGGCGCTGGGTTAGCGGCTGGTGCTCCCATTGGATTGGGTTGAAAATCAGAGGTATTACTCTCGTTAACGCCTGGAGTGAGACTATTTGGCGTCAGGCTGTCTGGAGTGGGGACCTCTGTGGGCATTGCGGATGAATTTTGTTGAAACTGATTGAAGGTATCTGCCCCTGGTACCTGGTTGGGGTCAGTGGTGGGCACGATCGCTGGATTTTCCTGGGAACCACCAGCGCCTGTTTCATTCAGGCTGGGCTCAAGGAGGGACGGATCGGTGACGTTACTCACCGGTGGTTGAACAATAGTTTCGTCTTTGGCTTGTAGAGCCAATAACTCTGGGACAGTGACAAATCGGTATCCCTGTTGTTTCAGGGCGGTGATGATTTGGGGAAGGGCCTGCACGGTTTGGGTGCGATCACCCCCTCCATCATGCATCAGCACAATGCCCCCCGGCTGTGCCCGACTCAGCACATTGTCCACAATGATGGGCGCAGAAACATAATAATCATCCGACTCGGCAGACCACATGGTAATGACACTCTTTTGATTTTTGGCGTAGGGTGCCATCGAGCCTTCGAGATTGCCGCCTGGCGGTCGAAATAAATTAGTGTGCAAGCCTGTGGTTTCATAAATCAGCCGCGCCATGTTGTTAAATTCCTCTGCGGCTGTGACTTCATCCACGTTCTCCATAATGTGCCGCCAGGTATGGTTACCAATAGCGTGGCCATCAGCGACTACCTTGCGGGCAATTTCTGGGTTTTTCTGAAGCGCCTGCCCCACCCAAAAGAAGGTCGCCTTGATGTCATTTTGCTTGAGAATATCCAGCACCTGCTCTGTGGTGTTTTCCCAGGGGCCATCATCGAAGGTCAGGGCAATGACCTTTTCCCCATCGGTGGGTTTTACCTGATACACCACCTTTCCGGCAAACTGGTCGGCGACTGTTTTTTGCACCAGTTCTTGCTGAATGCTTTGTCCCAACACTGCCAGGCTACTTTCATTGGGCACGTTAGAGGGAGTTCCTGCCCGCAGTTGCCCCTTGGTGGAGGTTTGGTCGGTTTGCTCGACGACGATCGCGCTAGAGGTCATCGCCGCTAAAGTCTGCTCGGCCGCATGTTTGCCTGCCAGTTCCCAATACAGTAACCAGTAGCACAGAAAGAGACTCGCCACCGTTAAACGGCTCACCATAGCCGATCGCATGATCTGGAATCGAATCCAGGCCGCTCCCCGGCGGGTGAGGGTGCGCAGGGGGCTGGAGCTTTGGGGATGGCCCGGTTTGCGCAACTTTTCCCGATTGGCTGGAGTAACAATCCGCACTGACTGTTTCCAGAGGATGTCAGATTCCCCAGCAATGCGGGCAATGATCCGGACATCCCGGATCTTTTCTGAGTTCAACGTCCAGAGGCGATAGCAAATAAAACGCACTAAATGCTTCCGCAGTGCCATGTAAAACTCCCGGCGTCGGGGCTGTTTGAAATCAACCAGGATATTCAATTGCCCAGAGCGGCTGGGGGTGGCGTGAATATAGATGCCATAGGGACCCAGCAGGCTGTTAATCCAGAAGGCGATCGCCCGAAAATTTCCTTCCCGCGCCAGTTCAAGAATGGAGGGTCTGTATAATGCGAGTGAATTGCTCATTCCTTCCTCTAACACCAACTAAGCCAGCAAAAACCACGAGACTGCCCAGAACGCTGTCAAACTCCCGCCTGGCAACCTCTTTGTACAGGTAGTGCATATCTCGCATACACGTTAGCTCAGGAATGCCAAAGTGAAGCAATTTTTTGAGATAGGGGTGAATGGGTGGATAGGTGGATGAGTGGATAGGTGGATGAATTCTAAATTGCTCCAATCCCTGATCCCTGGCCCCCAATCCCCAATCTCTGACTTCTATAGCTCTACGCGGTTGCATTAGGACATTGGAATTAGAGAGGAGTGGGGGGCTTCGCCCCTAGCCAGGGGTTCCACCCTTGCACCCCATCCTAACCATAATGACTACCACTATAATTCCTGTCTCCTGACTTCCTTCTTCCTTCCTCCTTCTCTAACAACTAACAACTTCTCTCCCGCCACTAATGCCTCGCTCGACTTTTCCAATACAAATCATTCTTGTTCCGCAGGGAATAGAGTACCGGGCGGTTTGTCAGGGGTTGGGGAAAGTTGCTAATCCGCCCAGGGTACTGCCAGTTCCTGTCGGGCCTTTGTCTCTCAATCGGTATTTGGAAGGGTTGTATCAGGATGGATGTTTTGCTTACCCGGCCAGTATTTTGATGATGGGATTATGCGGTAGCTTGTCTCCCCAATATGCTGTTGGCGATATTGTGCTTTACCGAGAATGCTTCTATCACTCTCTACCCCCTCTTCTTTGCGATCGCCCCCTCACCTCCCTCCTGCGACAGAAACTGGGTGAGCAGATACCTTTGGTCAAAGCGCTGACAAGCGATCGCGTAGTCTGTTCAGTTGCAGAGAAGCGATCACTCTCCCTTTATGCCGATGTAGTGGATATGGAGGGCTACGCAGCCCTGAAATTCTTTCAGCAGGTGGGGATTGCGATCGCAACCCTGCGGGTTATTAGTGACGACTGCCATCACGATCTTCCAGACCTGTCAGCGGCATTCGCTTCAGATGGAAGCCTTCAAATACTACCGCTAGGACTCAGTATGATCCGCCAACCCATCGCAGCTACTCGGATGATTCAAGGTTCTCTACAGGGGCTGAAGGTTCTACAGACTTTAACCAGTGCCCTGTTTACAGTGTGACCAAACAAAAATCAGGAGAAATGGCACCAGCGAAAACTAAAAGCGGCATACTTGGTGTTGCAACCGACATTGCACCTTTGAAGGATCCCATAAGGAATTCATTTAAAAGCATAGCTTTTACAAGGCTTTGGGCAAAGGGGGTGTGGTATTAACAACGAGTTGATAGCGCAAAACCTCGATCATCTGGACATTGCTGCTGGATTGGTAGACGAGGTAGAAATTGTAGGATAGGTCAATAGGCACTTAGGCGAAGACTAGGGGAGCGGATTAGTCCAGGAGTGGTGGTAAAAGCGATGATTTTGAATGGCTTAGGGTTGGCATCAACATTGGCTTGAGGCTTGCCTAAAAGTTTGGCATCGAGCGTCAAAGTGCCCATGCGGATGGAATTTCCTTTGCAGTTGAAGGGTCGTATGAGGAACCAGCGTTAATCGAGAGTGCTGTGCCATTACTCATCACCCTGACCTATGGGTACTCGCGAGATCATCGTCCCGACCTGAAGCAGTTTGTGATGAACCTGGTATATTCTGATGCAAGAGTTTAAGTCTTAGTGGAACTTTGCAAGGTCATATTTTGCTAATTCTGCCCTCTATAGTCAAGACAATTTGGGGCAGTCGTCAGGGATACGAGGCATTGCTGAAAAGCAGTATGAATCGAAACAAAGTTTTGAGCATACAGTACCTATTTCATACCCAAGTTCAGCAAAACCCGAACATGGATATCATATTTTACCTGGATTCTACCTGGTGCAACCTGGAAAGCATACTTTCCTGAGCTTGAGAATACTCACCTTAAAACTCATCATCATAACCGTTGTTGCTCATTTCAGCGCCGTTGTCACGACGAGAGCCCAGCAACTCCAACCGTTCTACCCGAATGACCGGCTTGTTGCGGTCTGTTCCAGTGTTGCGGTCTTTCCAATAGTCAAACTTAAGAGAACCGCTCACACCAATTAAGCTTCCCTTCCGCACATAATTGGCAGCCACTTCAGCTTGCTTACCCCACAATTCTAAATTGAACCAGTCTGGTTGATCATTATTGCGAGACACCCGATTGACTGCTAAAGTAAGGTTGCATTTTACAGTGCCAGACTCAAAATATTTCACATCTGGCTCTCCACCCACTCGACCGACCAAAATTACAGAATTAAGACTCATACTCGATTCCCAATACCCTATAAAGTTTCTAGGCATTACTGAATTTTGGTATGAAGTTACTGAATTTAGGCATGAAATAGATGCTGCATGCTCAAAACCTCGTTTTGATTCATATTGCTTTTCAGCAACACCAAGGTTCTAAATAAATTTCAATTTTCAATTTACTTTAGCATTCTCCCGTTCACCTCCACTCACATAAAAGTTCATATTAACAGTCTGGATTATGAGAAGGAACTCCGCAGGAACGCTTTCTCACTTAAAAAGCCTTTTCATCTCACAACAGATTCAGAACCGCTGTGGTAGCACAAGGGTGCTATACCATTCTATGGAGACGGTGAAAATGTTTTCTCGTAAGTAGGTAGTCATAATTAATTTCTGTAGTCATAATTAATTTCTAAAGAGGAGATTGGGAGCTGTGCTCCAGGCAGGGGACTTCACCCTTCCACCTTAATTACTCGAAATTATCTTTTTAATTGCACCTAGCTACTTATGTGCGTTAATGTCATCCCACTCCCTATTCTCCACGCCCTACTCTCTCCCCAACAAGACGCCCTTACTTAAACAAGAATCACAATCCAAAATCTCTGTATTCTACAACGCTACTAGACTTCAAACATTAAACATAAAAATAACCTATCAACTTTTCGACTTTTGATTAGATTCCCTCCCTGACCTTAATTCAGGAATCCTTTATTAGCATCCAAGTAATCTTTTATTCAGAGGGTTAAGCTCCTCGCTAGACGCGCGATCAAAAACGTAATAAAATCCAACTTTGATTGCATTTGCGGTTTAGTATTCAGGTCATTCTGGCGTAGAAGATAGTGGGCTTTTTCAGGCGTTTTTCCCTTTCGCGGGATATGGGTATTGACCTTGGCACAGCAAATACGTTGGTTTACGTGTCAGGTAAAGGAATTGTTCTTCAGGAACCTTCTGTAGTAGCGATTGACCAGGATGCAAAAGTGCCATTGGCCGTTGGGGAAGACGCGAAGAGAATGTTGGGGCGTACTCCTGGAAATGTCGTAGCCCTACGCCCCCTTAGGGATGGGGTCATTGCTGACTTTGATACCGCCGAACTCATGCTCAAGCATTTTATTGCTCGTGTTCATGAAGGTAAAACGTTGGTTTCTCCCCGGATTGTGATTGGCATCCCCAGTGGGGTGACGGGGGTAGAACGTCGGGCTGTGGAAGATGCGGCAAAAGAAGCAGGCGCTAGAGAAGTTTATTTGATTGATGAGCCAGTTGCCGCTGCGATTGGGGCGGGTTTGCCAGTTGCCGAACCTACAGGCAACATGATTGTAGACATTGGCGGCGGTACCACCGAGGTGGCAGTGTTGAGTTTGCAGGGTACGGTACTGAGTGAATCGGTCCGGGTTGCGGGAGATGAATTGAATGAGTCGATCGCCCAGTACATGAAGAAAGTTCATAACCTGGTGATTGGCGATCGCACCGCAGAAGAAATCAAAATCACGATTGGTTCTGCCTACCCCGTCGAAGATGACGCGATTATGGAAGTGCGTGGGTTGCACCTGCTTTCGGGACTACCCCGCACCGTTACCGTAAAAGCTCCCGAAATCCGGGAGAGCATGTCCGAGCCGCTGGCCGTGATTGTGGATGCCGTAAAACGCACCCTGGAGCGCACCCCCCCGGAACTGGCCGCTGATATTATTGATCGCGGTATCATGCTGGCAGGTGGCGGCGCCTTGCTAAAAGGCATCGATACCTTAATCAGCCACGAAACGGGAATTGTGGTTCACGTTGCCGCCGATCCGCTCAGTTGTGTGGTGTTGGGAACCGGACGGGTGCTGGAGAACTTCCAGCAACTGCAACGAGTCTTCAGTAGCCGTTCGCGTAATTATTAATACCGCTTGCGGTTTTGGAGGGTTGAACTGTTAACATTCACTACCCCGCTTCCTTTTGGAAGTCCTTGATCGAACCTGAGTCTGGCTAACCTCGCAAATTCCTCAAATGTTTACCCTGCGTCGCTGGTGGGAACGGCATCGACTACAGATTATTCTGGCAAGCCTTGCCATTGGTTCCGCAATGTTTATTCGCCAGACGGAAGCCAGGTTTCTGTTTGAGACGTATCAGTTTTTGACCCGCCCCTTTCAACAGGCTCCAACTCAAAAGGCTCTGTTAGAAAATGCCCAGTTCCGGGAACTGCAGCAGCGCCTGACCGACCTGGAAAGCCAGAACCAGCGGTTGAAGGAGCTACTAGGTTACGTTTCCCAGCAAGCCACTCCGGGAATCCCTGCCCCCGTTGTCGGGCGTAGTGCTGATCACTGGTGGCAGCAGGTGATCTTGGGGCGTGGCCGTAAAGATGGGGTAAAGGTTGGGGATGTAGTCATGGCTCCGGGTGGATTAGTAGGCCGCGTGACCAATGTAACCTCCCACACAAGCCGGGTTTTACTATTAAGCGATCCCTCTAGCCGTGTGGGTGCAACCATCAGCCGCAGCCGCTTTATGGGTTTTGTCCGAGGGCAATCCACTAACCGTGCCGTAATGGTCTTTTTTGACCGGGTTCCCGATGTGCGGCGTGGTGATGTGGTCACCACCTCTTCCTTCAGCCAACTGTTTCCGGCGGGTTTGCCCATCGGACGGGTAGAGTCCGTAGACCTGAATAAGAGCCCAGCACCTGAAGCGATTATTGAGTTTTCGGCTCCAGTCAGTTTTCTAGAGTGGGCAGTCATTCATCCCCATGTACCCCATCCTTACTCCACTATTCCCAGCAACGAGGAGCCCAACCCTGAGCTATGAAGAGCGAACCCCTCAGTCGTAGCTGGCAGGACCATCCCCTTTCCCGACTGTTGATTAACTGTGCAGTGACGGTTGGGTCAGTGTTACTCTGTCTGTTGATTTTGCCCACTCGTCTGCCGGGGATGGAATTGGCGGGAATTGGACCCAACTGGTTGTTGATCTGGGTAGTGGCATGGAGTGTTAAGCGCACCATGCTTCAGGGAGCTCTGGCGGGATTGGTGTTGGGGTTGATTCAGGATGGAATGACAGCGCCTTCGCCCACCCATGTGTTTAGCCTGGTAGTAGTCGGTGTTTTGACCGCCCGCCTGCGCAAAGAACGGTATCTTCAGGAAGACTTTATCTCGGTCGCGCTGATTGCCTTTGGAATGGCGGTGCTGGCAGAGACAGTGACCGCGATTCAGTATAGCTTCCAGGGCGATCGCTCCCTGGTTGAGATCTGGACCTACCATCAACTAATTGCTCTCAGTTCAGCTATTCTCAGTAGCCTCTGGGCACCTGTACTCTACTTTCCTCTTAACCGCTGGTGGGAATATATGAGCGAATTGAAGGTGCTGTAACTTCCCGCAACTGCTTTAGAACTTTTGCCATAGCGTAACAGGTTTCCTTCAATTTCAGCTATTTTAGTGATGTCCCATACTGAATTAGGGGAATTCTAGAGATAGATAGACTTTAGGCAATCAAAATCACTTCTATGTCAACCCCCATCTTCTTAGTAGATCCCTGGTTGGCTCAAACCTCTAGTAAACCCGCTAAACCCAGAACGACGACAACGGAGCCTGCTAAGCCAGCCACTTCCGAATCCAGTCCAATCTGGATGTACTCTACGGGCGGACTGGCTGTGCTGCTGCTTGCCCTGGGCATCCTCTCCAAGCTAAGCATGGATAAGGTCAGGAAACAGCTTAAATTTGAAACCTTTAAGAACCGGGAACTTCAGAAAAAGCTGAAATACGCCGTTGAAACTATCGGCAAAATGGAGCGCAACCCTGACCTGATCCACTCCCGTGAATTTAACCTGGATTACCTGCGGATGCGGATGGAAGAAGAAGTCTTTCACTTTGCTATCTTGAACCAGATCAAGATTAAGGTCAAAGATAAAATTGCTATCGCACTGCGACCCAACCAGGGGCATCAGGGTGAGATTGGGATTGCCAGCACTGGACGGCAGATTGATGAGATTTTTGATGTGGAATACGAGCCTGGAGAAATGCCAAAAGGAACTAAGCGAGTTCTGTTCCGGGTGCAAATCAAAATCTTCAAGCTACCTACTCAACCCACTTCTGTGACAATTAACCAGATTATTGACTGCATGGAAACCTTCCTCAGTCCAGCTGGTGAAAATGACACCTGGCAACCCACCATTCAGGGACGCATCGCCAACATGCACTGGGACCAGAAGGCAAAACCCACACCACTGCTGGTTCTGGAACAAACCCAGGAAGGTTCCAACGTCACCTTTAGAACAACTCGCATGGCTCATAGCTAAAGGAATTGATTTTCCCGCTTCTAAGCAATTTTGTACTTGAAGCCATCCCCATCCCTCTACAGTGCGGAGAGAAGTTTTCAAAACCTCCTCCCACCCTGCAAACGGGTTGATTTCTCCATAGAATTGTTTGTTCAGAGAGCAGCTGGAGAGTTCATATTCCACCCCTGCATCCCGTCCTAAACATAATAATGACTACCGCTGTACTCCCGCTCCGCTAGATATTGACTCCTGACCTTGATAGGTGCATACGGTAACAGCTTTCCTATCTTCTACCGCCGGACTGAAGGGGTAATCTACCTCAGGAGCGAACTTATTTAGAGTTTGTGCTATAGACAACAGTTCCAGCGGAAGCCATTGCCAGTCAATAAGCTGTGCGATCGCCTCAACCCAAACTCTAAGAGCTGTCTTACCCTGAAAGATATCACTCGTTAGAAGCCAACCTGGGTTAACCCATGAAAGCAATTGGATTCATTTTCTCTACCCTACTTCTGCTAGCAACCCCTACCCTTGCTGCTGACTATCAGGGAAGAACCCTTGACGGCAGAAAGCTAACCGCAAAAGTGTATTCCTACAACACGGGAGGTGTTTATGATGCCCAGGTCGAGTTTAAGGGAGACTTAGCCACTATTTACTTTGCCAATGGTGGGCAACTCCTCATCCGGCTCAATCAACGCACCATCACTGACCCCAGCAACATTCTCGGTTATGGCAGAATTGGGCAAATTCCCCTCGGTCGTTCTCTTGGGGTTGGCCTCCGCTCTGACAATGGCTTAACGGGTGGTTTGACCCTTAGTGCAGGACGGTTGGAAGACTTATGGCGAATCAATCTGATCACAGGTGAGGGGAGATGAGTGGATGGGGGATGAGCAGATGGGGAGATGGGGGGATGAGTTCTTTCTTCTTCTACATGAAGCCACTCCGACTCTCCCCCACCTCTCCCTAACGCGGCTACCGTGTCATTGGCCGTTATCTCGTTGCCCGGCTCCCGCCTAGCCATGTCGATTAGAAGCTCCTGCTTCCCGTGTTGGTTCAGAGAAAGGGGGGGTGGGGGTTTTGCTTTCCACCCCTGCACCCTGTCCTAAGCCTGGTGGCTATAGCTATAATCCAAATCTCCAGGATACACGTATATTCCAATAGCTCTGACTTGAGGAAAGTGAATGGCCGAGATTTCAATCAATGAACTGGAACCCCTGCCCCAGACACCCGTTACCTACGATATTGAGCAAGCTGTTTTGCAACGTTATCAGGCGGTAGCACATCAGCCCGAGGCGGCACTCTGTTGCCCAACCGATGGCTACGATTCTCGCTATCTGGAAAATCTGCCATCAGAAATTATCGAAAAAGATTATGGTTGTGGCGACCCAACCCGCTATGTGGCCATTGGTGAAACCGTCGTAGACCTTGGCTCTGGTGCGGGAAAAAACTGCTACATTCTGGCGCAGAAGGTGGGTGCAGCAGGCTGTGTAATTGGTGTTGATTTTAATGATGAAATGCTAACGCTGTCTCGCAAGTACTTAGATGAGATGGCAGAAAAATTGGGCTATCGAAATGTGCAGTTTGTCAAGGGAAAGATTCAAGACCTGGCCCTGAACCTGGATTTAGCTCAAGCGTGGTTAAATCAAAATCCCATTACAACAGTTGATCGGATCGCAGCCTTTGAAACCGAATGTACGCGATTGCGTCAAGCACAGCCGCTCATTGCCAGCGACAGCGTTGATGTTGTGATTTCAAATTGTGTTCTGAATCTAGTTCGTCCTCAGGATAAACAACAACTGTTTCAAGAAATCTATCGCGTGTTAAAACGGGGAGGTCGAGCTGTAATTTCCGATATCGTGTGCGATGAAGACCCAACCCTTAGGATTTTGAATGACCCCGAATTGTGGAGCGGTTGCATCGCTGGAGCATTTCGGGAAGATGCCTTTCTGCAAATGTTTGAACAGGCAGGCTTCTACGGGATCGAAGTTTTGGCGCGACAGGAAGAACCGTGGCAGGTGATCGATGGCATTGAGTTTCGCTCAATGACTGTGCGAGCCTTTAAGGGAAAGGAAGGGCCCTGTTGGGAACGAAATCAGGCCGTGGTTTACAAAGGACCCTGGAAAGCGGTGCAGGATGATGATGGGCACACTCTGTATCGTGGACAGCGAATGGCAGTTTGCGACAAAACATTCACAATCTACACCAACCCAAACGGTCCCTATCACCAAGAGATGATTCCTATTCATCCCCATGAGGAAATAGCACCAGAGTCAGCCACTGTGTTTGACTGCACCCGTGATCAAATTCGCTCCCCACGTGAAACGAAAGGGGTAGAGTACCAGGTTACGCAAACAGATACCAGCAGTGCCTGTTGCAGTCCTAACAGTAGTTGCTATTAAACGTTAGCTGCAGGACGGGCAAGCAACCCTTGCTCATTGAGGCTAGAAGCCGAAAGATTGGTAAAACCCCCGTGCCCATCCAGAGGATCTGGTGATGGAATGGGCACGGGCCAATTCATCTATAGCTTTACGAGCTTTACGCATGCTGGTTAGAACCAGAAGGTGTGGAAGCGGTGCCCCCACAGCAGGGGTTCCCTCCTGCACCCCATCCCAATCCAAACGCTTATTGCTATCAATTTTCTACCACATGACTACCTCCGATCGCCTGATTATTTTCACTCGTTATCCTGTACCGGGTGCTGCAAAAACCCGTCTCATACCGGCACTGGGGGCGGAGGGGGCAGCTGAGCTACACCGAACAATGGCGGAGTATACCCTGGCTCAGTCGAGGGTGTTGCAATCTTCTGATTCCGTCACGTTAGAAGTCCGCTTTGATGGAGGAAGTGCCATTGCGATGGAGGCGTGGTTGGGGAGTGGGCTGCGCTATCAGTTGCAGGGAGAAGGGGATCTGGGCGATCGCCTGATTCGAGCTTTCCAATCTGCATTTGATGAGGGTGCCACCTCGGTTATCATCATTGGCACCGATTGTCCTGAGTTAAATGCACCCTTGTTACAAGAGGCATTCAAACACCTTCGGCATCATAATCTGGTGCTGGGTCCTGCTGTGGATGGCGGGTATTATCTCATTGGTTTGCGTTCTCCTGTACCTAAACTGTTTCAGCAAATTGCCTGGAGTACAGCAACCGTGTTGCGTCAAACAGTGGAAATCGCAGAACGACTAGGATTAGCGATCGCTTACCTGCCCACCCTTTCGGATGTTGATTATCCAGAAGATTTGCCGATTTGGGAAAAGGTTCAATCCCACCTCCCTTGCCCCACTCCAGTCCCCCTACTCAACGAGCATGAACTTCATTCATTGATAAATAAGTCCACAATCTCACTCTCAATCATCATTCCAGTCTTGAATGAAGCCAGGAATTTACCAGAAATTCTGAATACCGCCAGAACCACCAGCAACACTGAAATCATTGTGGTAGATGGAGGCAGCAAAGATGATACCCCCGCAGTTGCCACTTCGTTGGGAGCAAAAGTGATTCATACCTCGCCCGGTCGTGCCCATCAAATGAACCAGGGTGCAAAGATGGCTGCTGGAGAAATTTTGCTGTTTTTGCACGGAGATACCCAGTTGCCAGCTAACTTTGATCAAATGATTTACCAGACCCTGAGCCAACCTGGAGTGGTAGCAGGAGCATTTGAACTGAAAATTGGCGGAAAAGGTTGGGGACTAAGGGTGGTTGAATGGGGTGTCAGTTTGCGATCTCGGCTGCTGCAACTACCTTACGGCGATCAGGCACTCTTCCTTAAAACCTCTGTGTTTCAAAAAATCGGCGGATTTCCAGAACTTCCCATCATGGAAGACTTTGTTCTGGTACAACAGCTGCACCTGCTTGGCAAAATTGCGATCGCCCCTGCACCTGTTGTCACCTCCGGTCGTCGCTGGCAAAGATTAGGTATCTGTAAAACAACACTCATCAATCAACTGGTAATCCTAGCCTATTTTTAAGGGATTTCTCCCCAGGCGATCGCACGATGGTATCGCTGCCTTTAGCTGACCATCCCCCTGTAGCTGACCTGGAAAATAAACCCCTCGATTCCTCCAACTACTATCTGACTCCCTGTTTTGATTGGTGGCGCTGTACGTCGTTCATAATGGCTACTTATAACCTAAAAAATTAGATCCAGACAATACAATTGAACTATAATACGAACAAACTATGAGGTGGTGGAAGCATGGCTCCCCTTAAACGGCTTGAGCAAGAATTGTTTGACTGGATTGTTGAATATAACCGAGAACATGGACACTCACCCACCATCCGCCAGATGGTTGACGCAATGGGTCTTAAGTCCAATTCGCCAATTCAAAATCGCCTGCAAAGACTGAAGGAAAAAGGTTATATTGCCTGGGAAAAAGGCAGAATGAGGACTGTGCAAATCCTCCATAGCTTTGATCAGGGGGAAGGCATTTATGTACTTGGTACGATCTCCGCTGGTGGTGTTGTCGAATCCTTTACAGAGCATGAGCCCGAGCTTCTAGACGTACCCGCAAAGTTGAGAAAGCCCGGAAACTACGCCCTCCGGGTCATCGGTGACAGCATGATAGACGCCCACATCTGCCCGAATGATATTGTCATCCTGCGTCCTGAAACCGATCCTCGGAACTTGAAGCCAGGCAGCATCGTAGCCGCTAGAGTAGAAGGGGAAGGGGTTACCCTTAAGCATTTCTATCAGAAGGGCAAACACGTCCGCCTGATGCCTGCAAACCCAAACTACCGACCAATTGAAATCGAAGATGCATCGCGAGTTCAGATCCAGGGAGTTCTGATTGGAGTGTTTAGGAATTACTAGAGAGGCAAAATTTACGCATTTTGCCAAAGCCTTGGAGGTTTTAACTTAAAACTGCACTTCATGACCCACATCGGTACTTAAACCTCTGAGGTTTGCGTAAGCCCTGAGAGGAAGAAGCCAGGAGCCAGGAGTCAGAAGGGGTTAGGGATAAGGGGCTGGCGGCTAAGAGTGTTGGTTGTTAGGGAAGGGTAGGGTCATTACCTCTTCACCGGGTAGACTGTCCTACTACTTGACCTCAACTTATGATTATCCGGTCGACTATGATCATCGGGTATAGAACTCCACCACATACTGCTTAATTTTTACGTCGTAGCGATCGAAGAAATCATGTCCAAGGAGACCAATATTAGTCTTATCGGCGATCGCCACTTCCACGTTCCGTACTTCAGCCCCACTGACTGAAATAGACTGAACCCGCGCCATCGGTAGCGCAATCACCCGACCATCCGCCATCTCAAACTCGCCTAACCCGGTAACCGGCAACTTCAAAGCTCGCGCCATATTGCGGGTAATCAAAGTGCCATCTGCTCCAGTATCAACAATCATTTCAAACGTCTGCTGATTGTTGAAAGTGACATCAATTACTGGAGTTTTGCCCATGCGGTACTTAATCTTTGCCTGAAATACGCTGCTAACTACATTAGGAGTCCCTGAAGAGGTTGGATTGCTCCGAGTAGAGGGTTTACTAACACCACAAAACTTGTCAAGGCTGACTACTCGTCCAGAAGACGTAACCATGTAGCAATTGTCATCTTGAGCGGTTGCATCTGAACCTGGTAGCAGAACCGTAACCCCTGATGCCATTACCATCAAAGCCAGATTAGCCAACGATAGCAGCCGAATAGAACCTTGTTTCACCTTGACTCTCCCTGGATTGTGCAATTGCCCGATTGTTAGAAAAAATTTACCCTTCATTGTCAGAAATCTTTCCCTTTTTAACAGAACTCCAGGGGCAATCTCTTTAAATCTCTTTCTGGCACAACATTGCAGGTGAGCAATGTCCACCTTCCCTGAATTTAAGCGATCGCAATATTAATTTTTGGATAAGCCCTTAACGCCGACGAACAGGACCATTGTAATTAACAACCGTTTTCCACCCATTGATGGCAACTGTGACCACGCTCTCGATTGTGGGAGCCGCACCCGGAACGCCGCCATAGAATGTGAACGTCACAGTTCCATCCGGATTTTCAACAAAACGGGTTTTCTCAACTGAACCATGCATCAGTGCTTCGGCTCGATAGTACCTGAGGCCACCATTTCTTTCTTCCGCAGCTTGCCGGGCATAATTTTTGGCTCGATTCAGATTAACGATGGTGTTGCGATAAACAACAGTTGTAGTTTGAGTTCTTCGTTCAATGGTTTGGTTGTTGCTCTGAGCAAAAGCAGAAAAAGATGTAAGTGTGATAGCAGTCAAGGTGAGACTGGCAAGGAGTAACTGATTCATGGCGTTTCAACCTATTTAAGGGTGGTTTGAAACATTTCAGACGGCAGCGATTCAGGGAGGAGCATCAAACTACCTGTGCTGTTTCTTAAGACATACCCAGTTGGGGAAGGAAAAAGTTTAAAGATCGGGGCAGCATTTCTGAGACACACTCCTATACAGATCAGACCATGAAGCTTTTTGGAGAATAATCATCATCGTTCAACCTACAATCTCAGTTTACCCAGCCAGCCGTTTGTTCAAACATTCACACTCATCATGCCATCACCTTTTCACCCTCCATGCCCACTAACACTAAATAGATATATGGCTGTCGCCAGGTTGCTTAGGACATTGGGTTTAAGGGGGTGTGGGGGCTAGAAGATTTGACCCCCTCCACCCCCAATCATTCTTAATTTAATTGCGTCTGGCTACTGATTGGCTCTCTTGAGGGTTTGGTTATAAGTGCAATTTATCCCAGGTAAAATCAATATTCCAGGTTTTTTGTTTGGTCTGAAAGCATAGCTTACGCCACTCTTTCACTGGCAAACCGGGGGAACTTCACTATTACCGCGCCCGATTAATATAGCTCTACGCAGGAGCGTTAGGACATTGGAATTAGAGAGGGAGCCCCAGCCAGGGGTTCCACCCCTGCACCCCGTCCTAACCATAATGACTACCGCTATACCTTCTGTTGAGATTCGTTCGACTTCTACTGGCGAATTTTCAATAACGCGGTATAGTCAAGCCGTGGAACTGTGAGGAGTCATCTATGAAGTCGTCCCATCCAAACAAAATCCTGGTCGTCTTGAACGGCAAAGGGGGGGTGGGCAAAACGACGACTGCCATCAACCTGGCAGCCACTCTCTCCGAAAATAACCGCGTCCTACTGGTCGATGCCGATCCCCAGGGTTCTGCAACCTGGTGGGTCGAACGGGGGAACAAAGCAATGGGATTTGATCTGGCCAAGGAAACCGATCCCACCCTCCTGAGGAAGCTACGGGATTTGGATAACTACGAAGTGGTGGTGGTAGACACTCCCCCAGCCCTTGACTCCGATGCCCTGGCCGCCGTTGTTCCCGCTGCCGATTACGTTGTTTTGCCCACACCACCCGCCCCTATGGATCTGGCCGCCCTGATTGAAACTGTGCGAGAAGCGGTGATACCTCAGCAGGTTGCCCATCGAGTTTTGCTGACACGGGTTGATCCACGCAGTTTAAATGAAGCGTTGGAAGCTCAGAATACCCTTCTGGAACTGGGCATCCCCGCCTGTAATGCGTTTATTCGAGCCTACAAAGCCCATGAAAGAGCGGCACTGGATGGGGTTGCCATCAGTCAGTGGCGCGGCAAGAATTCGCGAGAAGCGGAGGCAGACTACCGGCGAGTTGTGGAGGAAATTCAGAGGGATTGGAAGAGGTGAAGGAGTAGGGAGTAGAGTGGAAGAGGGTTGTGAATGGCCAATGATTTACGGAAGTGGAGGCAGGTATGGCGAGGAAACGATTATCAGACTTGCTGCGCGAGGAAGCACAAAAGTCTACCGATGGTGAAGCAGAGGGAGCTTCGGTTACCAGTAACGGAAAGCGGAGAAGTACAGCCGCTGCTCGCTCCCGCAAACCTGCTGAGCAATCGCCCGCCCCATCTAAGCCTGTAGAATCGGCTGAAGCAAACAGATCTGGCAGGGAAGAAGAGCTTGATGAGTTGAAAGCTGCCCTGGAGCGATCGCAAGCACGAGAAACCACCCTCCAGCAGGAACTTGCCACCTTACAATCAGCACTGGATACCCAGGAAGCATTAGTGAAAACGCTAAAGTCTGATCTGGCAAAGGTCGATTCGCTCAAAATCGAATTGGAACAGGCGAAGAAGGCAGCCCTCCAGTTGGCAGAAGAAAACACAAAGCTGCGAGAAGAACTGCACTCTGTCCAGACACCTCAACCGCGGGCTGACATTTCTACCCCCACTGTAGAACCCAGCACGGCTCTGGTGCAACGTGAAATACTTGTCCAGCGTCAGGCTGAATCGCTGAATCATCCCATTTTTCCATCTGGGGATTCACCGGGGCGGCTATCAGACCAGGATTTGGGATGGGTTGATTAAACAGGCAATCTTGAAAGATCAGAATCTATGGCTGCAAAGAGTAAGCACACCCAAACACTCGCGGTGGATATTGGTGGCAGCGGCATCAAGGTGATGGTGTTGGACGAAGACGGCAACCCACTGACGGAGCGAGATCGCCTCAATACGCCTAATCCTGCTAAACCTGAGCCAATTATCGATATCATTCGTCAACTGGCCGCAGGCAAGGAGTTTGACCGGATCTCTGTTGGTTTTCCGGGGGTTGTCAAAGAAGGAGTCATCTACACGGCAGCCAACCTTGATCCAGACTGGCTCCGATTTGACCTGGCAGGTACGCTCTCCTCCCGTCTGGAAAAACCAGTGCGGGTGATTAACGATGCAGATATGCAAGGACTGGGATCCATCGCGGGTCAAGGGGTTGAATTGATGATTACTCTGGGAACCGGACTTGGCTCAGCCCTTTTTGTGAATGGCCGATTGGTACCCAATCTGGAAATGGGGCATCACGAATTTCGTAAAGGTGAAACCTACGAACAGCAGTTGGGGCGGGAAGCCCTGGATACGACTGGCAAAAAGAAATGGAATGAACGGCTACTGAGGGCGATCGCGGCTTTGGAACGGCTGTTCAATTACGACACCCTCTACATCGGTGGCGGCAACACGAAATTTATTACGGTGGAGTTGCCGTCTAAAGTCAAAGTTGTACCCAATATTTCCGGTTTACTGGGCGGAATTGCTCTGTGGCGTGAGTAAAGGACCATTTCGTAACTATGCCCGTACTGACTCAGGCCACAGTTCTTCTAGCTCAGATGGCAACATACCGACAAAGAGGCTTCAGAGCACCAAGCATTAATACATTAGCCAGGATTCTTCGATCACCTTAATCACGAATCCACAGCTTAACTTCTGTCTTAGAGCAGATTGATTGTTCTGTAGCTCTACGCGGGTGCTTTAGGACATTGGAATTAGAGAGGGAGTAGGGGCTACGTCCCTACTCCCCAACTTGGTAGACCAGCTTAAAAATTTCACAATGTTTGTAGTTCAGGCTTTAACCTGATTTAAATGAAGTCGTCATTGACCATGGTTTACTAGAAGAATTCTTGCTACTCTACTTCAACAATCGGTAGATGGTGCTGGGTCCTCCGTAAGAACCATTGAAGTCGGTATCAGACTCCCAGCGGAAACTGGCTCTAGAAGAAGAATTTGACAGTACCGTCTTGCAACCATCATCCAGCCCCACTCCAATGTGAGCCTCGCCGTAAGCGACCACCAGATCGCCTGCTCTTGCCTCTTCTCTGGAAACTTCTATCCCTCGCCCATTACGCAGAGCTTCTACCAGCGAAGGGACGTAATTGGGATTTTCGCCGAGGGCGGGGATACCTGCTTTTGCCAGTACTCGATTGAGCGACCAGGCACAGGCGTTGTTGCCTCCATCGGGTCCATCCATCGTACACATGCCCAGTAGCTTTTCAGCTGCTGTTGCGATCGCCCGGTTAAAATCACCCTCTGCTTCTACAACATCCCCACGACTGCCCCAAATTTCATCAAAGTAAACTCCCGCCGTTTGTGGTCCAATCATCCCCTGATAGAGGCCACTATTGTTCAGGTGGTGTTTTTCCTTGAATGCATTGACTCCAGCCTCTGAGAGATCCAATCCTCGCTCTTTGCAAAGTTGGAGAAATGCACTCAGCGTTCCCGGACCGATCACCCCCGGATTCCCCAGATTCAGCCGCTGCTTTAACTGGTTGACTTCCTCAACCGGCAGATTCGATAGAATTGCAAAGGCATATTTCTCTTCGGTCGATAGGGTGCTGGCATCAATGTTTTCAATCGTGGCAGTAGACATCGTTTTGATTCGAGTGACGACCTTAACAAAAACATATCGCCAATCAACTAAACAAACAGTCCTCCAAATAGAAATTTAACGTTTAGGAGAAATAACGTAGAAGAGCTTCTTCATAGCATTCAGGAGTATTCAAATCCATCAGAACGTCAGCCGTCTTGAATTCGACATACTGAATGTGTTCGCTAAACATTTGCATAACCTGACGCAATCCTAGGGTCTCTTCGCTCAAACAGTCCAAAGATATCCAAACCGCCGTTGAAAAGACCAGGGGATGCCCGATGCGTCCTTGATAAGTGGGTGCTGTAACAGGCGCATTCGTTGACAGGTGTGCCTGCAACAATGTTTGATAAATCCATTGGGAACGGGGTTGATCCACTGCAACAATCATCAACGCTTGAAAATCTCTGGGAATGTGCTTTAGCCCGGCCAAAATCGAACTGACTTTTCCAGTCTCCGGGTGGGGGTTAATGACAACCTGACACTTTATCAACCCGGTTTGCTGTCGGGCATTGTGTGGTCCAAAAACAACTACTGGTGTAATACCTGCCATTAGCAATTGCTCAACCTGGTAAGAAAGCAAAGTGGTACCGTTCAACCAGGGTAATTCCGCTTTGCATCTTCCCATGCGGGTTGAAGCTCCAGCCGCAAGGACGATCGCCCAGGGTTTACTACTGCTGTGCGGACTATTGGGCATATTCTGATGGAATTGAAGGAGTGGATGAGCCGTTGGCGGATTGTTTGGGCAGATGGATTCGCTCGGAAAGCGATCGCCCCGTTCCTCCCCGCCGCACTTTGATCAATTCGGCGCAGATGCTGATGGCAATCTCTGCGGGAGTTAAGGCACCAATATCCAGACCAATTGGTGCATGGATCTGCTGAAGAAGATTTGTTGCCTGTAATGCCCCTATGGACTGTTGTAAGGTGTGAAAAACGGTTCTAACTCGTTTTTCACTACCGATCATGCCAATATATTGAGTGGAACGTCCCATCAGAATTTGCAAAGCTTCCAGATCATAGGTAAGGCCGCGTGTGACCAGTGCCACATAAAGTTGGGCAATTTCTGGCAGGGATTGGAGCGCTTCGGCAATCGGCTTTGCCAGAATGCAACTAGCGTCAGGAAAACGTTGGCGATTGGCAAACTGAGGGCGATCGTCTTGCACGATAACACGAAAGCCAGCGATATGAGCTATCTGCGCCAGAGAAACTGCACAGTGACCGGCTCCAACAATGAGTAGAGTTGGAGGAGGAATGAGGGGTTCAGTGTAGGAAGGGGGGAGTGGGAAATAGGGAGTGGGAGGGGGGGAGAGTTCTAAATAAGGCGATCGCGAATCCTCAAATGGCATTACCAGCACTGCCGTTTGTCCTAACTCTAAACATTCAACAATCTGGCTGACAAGTGCAAGGGCTGGTTCCCCCTGCCAGCGCTCTAACCAAACCTGCATTACTCCGCCACAGATTCCTTGGGTTTCCCGTTGGGGGGCTCCAGAGAGATCAATTTCCGTTAAATGTTTCTTTCCAGTTACCAGCACCTGATGAGCCTGGTCAATCACCTTGGCTTCTCCTGCACCGCCACCAATCGTGCCAATGATTGTCCCATCCGAACACACTACCATTTTCGCACCCACTTCCCTGGGGACCGATCCTTTAGCATGAATGACTGTCGCCAGAACAATCGGCCCTTGTCGCAGGGCACAAACCATTTGTTGATAAAACTCAAGCATATTGTTACTCCAAAGGTATTGCTACCTCGCCCAACTAAGTAGCTAGGCACAATTAAATTAAGGATAATTTCGGGAGTAGAGGGGGTTTCACCCCCTCTACTCCCTTGACAATTAATCATGACTACCTACTTATTCCTGTTTATAACTCGTAGCTTTCGCTACAGTTTCGCTACAGTAAAGTCTCTGGGTCAACTCCAAACTCTCGCAATTTCATCAGTAAGAATTCCTTGTCGCTCATCTTCTGCCTGTCGTTGAGCCTGTTCTACTGCTTCGCCCACTCTTCATCAGAAATTTGAGCATTACTGAATCTGGGTATGAAATGGATGCTGTATGATTGAAACTTCGTTTCGATTCATGCTGCTTTTCAGCAAAACCCGCGATCGCCCATCTGGTTCTTGTCACCTGCAATCAACCAGACTTTGCCCTGCTGCTAGAGTTAGTAGTGGGAAACTGGACGAGATGGGGGCTATCGTATTCACGGCTATTCAGAGCAACAACTCTCCCACAGGTTAGGTTACATCTCGCAACATTGCCTGTACCCTGGGCAACTGAAGCGCTCAAACCAACTCATGCAAATTCAAACACCTGATTGGGTTAAACACGCGGTTTTCTATCAAATCTTTCCCGATCGCTTTGCCCGCAGTCAGCATCCCCATAAGAAGCTGTTGAAAAAATGCAACGTGGGAAGAGTGGAATGCGATGCCCACGCTTCAGGGCTACAAGGGTGGCGATCTGTGGGGCGTCATCGATAGGCTGGATTACTTGCAGGATTTAGGGATCAATGCCATTTACTTCACTCCCATCTTTCAATCCGCCAGCAACCACCGCTACCACACCCACGATTACTACCAGGTTGATCCGATGCTGGGCGGTAATTCTGCCTTCAAAGATCTGCTGGATGAAGCCCATCGGCGCAATATTAAAGTGGTTCTCGATGGAGTGTTTAACCATTCCAGTCGGGGCTTTTTCTTTTTCCATGATGTGCTGGAAAATGGCCCCCCACTCTCCCTGGGTGGACTGGTTCAAAATTCATGACTGGCCCTTGTCGCCGTACAACGGAGAGTTCCCGGCCAATTATGAGGGTTGGGCTGGAAACCGGGCACTACCGGTGTTCAACCACGACAATCCAGAGGTGCGGGAATACATTATGGAAATTGCCGAACACTGGATTAAGTTTGGTATCGATGGTTGGCGACTGGATGTGCCATTTGAGGTGAAAGCTCCCGGTTTCTGGCAGGAGTTTCGCGATCGCGTCAAAGCCATCAACCCGGAAGCCTACATTGTGGGCGAAGTGTGGGGCGACTCGCGGGAATGGCTGGATGGTACCCAGTTTGATGGGGTGATGAATTATTTGTTTGCAGCACCGACGATCGCATTTACGGCAGGCGATCGCGTTGTCATGGAACAAGTTCAGGATCGCTCCTACCAACCCTACCCCCCATTGTTTGCAAAAGAGTATGCTGAAAAAATTCAGGAGCTTTTGAACCTGTATCCGTGGGAGATTCAGCTAACCCAGTTGAATTTACTGGCAAGCCATGACACCGCACGGCTGATTACGATTGCAGGGGGTGACAGAGCCAGCGTAGAACTCGCAACGCTGCTGCTACTCACATTTCCCGGTGCTCCCAGTATTTATTACGGCGATGAAGTCGGCTTACCGGGAGCTTTGGATCCCGATTCTCGCCGGGGCTTTCCCCTGGAATCGGATTGGGATCGAGAAATTCTTGACTATCACCGCAAACTCATTTCCCTGCGTCATGCTTATCCTGCTTTACGAACAGGGGATTATCGAGTTCTCTTTGCTGAAGTCACAATGTATGTGTTTGCCCGTGTTTTAGGCGATAAGGAATTGCTGGTTGCTGTAAATATTGGCACTGCTCCGGCCAAAGCAAGTGTGATTCCAGCAGCGGTGGGGCTGAAGTCTCGATTTAACCAGCAGTTATTTGGCCCGGCTGAATTTGAATGGAGCCAGGATGCGGAGGGTGCCATTTTACAAATCGCTTTGCCACCCCGAAGTGGCTGCATTTTGCAACATTTTTCTTAGCTAAACTGTTGTATTATAGCTCTACGCAAGTGCGTTAGGACATTGGAATTAGAGAGGGAGTGGGGGCTTCGCCCCCTACCAGGGGCGGAACCTACACTCCGTCCTAAGCCTGGTTAATCTAGCTATAGACAGCTATAGATGGGTGGATGGGTAGATGAGTTTCGAGTTTTAGCTGCTGGTATAGATGCCGAGATCGCGCAGTTGCTGAACAAAAAACTCTTCCAAAGTGGGGCGTGACAGGTTTACCGTTAAAATCTGGGCACCCATCAGGTTAAGTGTTGCCAGAAAATCGTAGGGGTCGCCTTGCAAATGCCCATACCAGCAGCCATCCTGAAATCCCAAATTGGTCATCCGTTTTTTGAGAACATCCAGACTGCCACCCTTGCCTTTAACGAAGTAGGTATCGGCTGTACCCAATAGTTCTTGCAACGAGCCCATGCAAATGAGTTCGCCTTGAGCCAGAATGCCGACGCGATCGCAAATCATTTCCACATCTGACAGTACATGGCTATTGAAGAAAATTGTCCGTCCCTGGGATTTTAGTGACAGGATAATTTCCCGAATTTGATAACGGCCCATGGGATCTAACCCAGACATGGGTTCATCCAGAAACACCACCTCTGGATCGTTAATGAGTGCCTGTGCCATGCCAATTCGTTGCAGCATCCCTTTGGAATATTGCCGCAGTTGCTTTTTCTTGGCGGCGGAATGGGCCAGTCCCACCAGGTCAAGCAATTCGGGAATTCGCTGCTTCTGCACAGAACGGGGAATGCGAAACAATCCAGCTGTGAACTGCAAAATTTCCCATCCCGTGAGGTAGTCATAGAAATAGGGATTTTCAGGCAAGTAACCCACCCGTTGTTTGATGGCGCGATCGCCCACGGGTTCCCCCAGCAGTTTGGCCTTACCTCCCGATGGGCGAGTAATACCCAGCAACGTTTTCAACAATGTTGTTTTACCTGCACCGTTTGGACCCAGTAAGCCAAAGGTTTCTCCCTCGAACACCTGTAAAGTGCAGCTTTTCAGGGAAACAATTTTCTGAGTGAGCCAGAATCCAGTTCGGTAGGTCTTTCGCAGCTCATAGGTTTCCACAACCGCTGGACGTTTGGCAACAGTTGGTTCAACGGTTGGTTCGGTTGCTTCCTGATTAACAGATTCCATAGATCTTTTAGATATATCCGGTCGCCTAAAAGTTTCCATCGGTTGGCCTACCCCATAGTACCCTGCTATACACTGTGGATGGAGACGTTCGGAGCGGTTATGGATCGGTCTAAGGTTATTGCTGTGATTACAGGCGCGATCGCCATTGCCATCAGCATTGCCTACCTGCTGATCGTGCAAATTCTTGATTTTCGCAGCGAGATGGTGCCTGCCCCCCCTGGGAATGGTTACCCCCATTGAGGTTTACGCTCCTGGCAGCAGGATGGGGGGAATGCAGTAAACTATTTCAAGTTGAGGAAAGACGTTGAGAGAAAATGCCCCAGGAAGAGATGGAGCAGGCAATTGCGCAGCATACTATCAAAATCACGGAAATTAAAAATGATGAGGGGTGTTTCCAGGCAGCTAAGTAGCTAGGTGCAATTAAATTAAGGATAATTTCGGGGGTGGAGGGGGTGAAACCCCCCGTCTGGGGGCTGCTTCCCCACTCCCTCCTTTACAAATCAATGATGACTACCTACTTATTTGGGCTATGATTTGCCATCCACGAATATCGAAAGCCTATGACATTCGAAGAAGTTGAGCAGGCGATTGAAAAACACAATACTGAGATTGCTGAAATTCGCCAGATTCTGATGCAAGTTGCAGAACAACAAGCAGCCAATATGCAGCAAATCGCAGCCAATACTGCCGGACTGACAGAGTTGCGAGGCATTTTGGCAGGTTATTGCGGGGGGCGATCGCAGTTTGATTCATGAGCCGTTTATTCAGGATGGATTCTGAAACCGTTGCTCCGACGCCTTAAACCCTTGATTAACCCCGACTCCCTTTTAAGAATTCACAAAAAAATTGACACGCTTACTAATCACTTAATTAATATCGTCTTCACGCTTCCCAATCGTCTGAATTGGAGTTGCGCGGTTCCCAATCCTCTTCAAGATTCGCACCTAAGTGTTTAGGGTTCGGCGATCGTGAAGGAGGCAATAGAGATTCCAATTCTACCTCAAGTTGTAATTCTTCCAATTCCAATATCGCTTCATCTTCCTCCTCCGGCTGATTCAAATGCAGAGGATTCACCACCCGCGTAATTGCCTCCTGCACAAACGATTTAATAAATTCATCCCGGCGATTCAATTGAAACTGGCGTTGCACAACTTCGGTAATGCCCCCGTCTCCCCAATCCTGGTCATGCCGGAAGTATTCAATAAAGCTTTTACCGGCAATCCGGGTCAGGTAAGCGGCTGTCACTCCCTGAATGGCCCGCCCTACCAACATGCCCCCAATACTGAGTTGGAGGGCCGTGGTCACAAGGGTAATCGCTCCTTTGACGATACCCAGACTGGCCAGGGTTTTGCCCAGGGAAAGGGCCAGTTCCCGTCCCCGTTCCGTATTAATTTCACATCCGTAAACTCGCCCAATTTCCACCACCATCTGAGCGTTGACAGCCGCCGCTGCCAGCATATCTACAACGGGTAAGGGAGTTGCAGCAACTACTCCGGCTCCAATCCACTGAAACCGCTCCACAAGTTTGTCAGCCTGGCGGCGACGCTGAACGTCAATTAGATTACGAGCCTTCTCACTCAGTCGCTGAGATTGCAGCAGGATATTGTCAGCCACCAGGTCTTCCCCTTCCGCCCGCAGAACCGCCACCATGCGGCGAATCAGGGGCATGATGTCGGGGTCAGGTTGAAACATTTGCCCATCTTCCAGCCTGACTGCTTGAGGCCGGGCTGCAACGGCAACCACGTCAGCAGGCGCTACCAGATGCCGCACCCGTTCGCGCAGGCGGGCCAGAATTGTTTCCCGATCCTCGTCAGGGAGGAGGTCTGATTTGTTGAGCACAACCAGCGATCGCTTCCCAATTTCTGCCAGCGCCTGCAAGGGGTCATATTCAGACTTACGCAGGTCATTATCCAGGACAAACAGCAGCAAATCGGCTTCAGTTGCTAACTTGCGTGCCAGTCGTTCCCGCTCCGTTCCCGCAACCCCTGCTTCCAAAATTCCGGGGGTATCAGTAATCAGGATTTCTCGATTTAACCCCTTCAGCTTGAGCGAGTAGGTTTCACCCACCTCCGTCGTTCCCATCGGGGCACCCACCTCGCCCACCATGCGACCAATCAACGCATTCACAATGGAGGTTTTACCGGCTGATCCGGTACCAAACACTACAACCTGGATTTCTCCTCGTGAAAAGTTTTGCTCAATTTCACGGGAGCGCATCAACAGTTCCTGACGGGCTACTTCGTCCTGAATCTGGGCAACCTGCTGCCGTACTGCTTTCAAGGTTTCTTCTGCGGCTTCTGTTTTGGCGATGGGCACTCTAGGTTGCGATCGCCGCGCCCGTTTTTTCTTGCGTTTCTGTTGTTGAGGTAGCCAGAAAAAATAGTAGACAAAGGCCGCAATCAGCAACCCTATCAGGACAATGATCAGAAACAGAAGCGCCTGTGACAACAGCGGGTAGTAAGACAGTTGCCAGAATAAGCGCTGAAGAGAATCAATCAACCAGATCGCTAAACCCAAGATCAGGATGATGCCAGTGATGAGAATCAAAAATCGCGACAGGGGCATGGAGAAAACGCCTACAGCCAGTGCCATTGCCTTTCATTCTAGTCTCAGTCGGTTGGAAGGGGCAGTAATGGAAACGTTGTTATCAGTCGTTGGGGGGTATGTTCGTTCTTCCCTTCAGCAAACACGAGCGACTCAAGGGGCTGATCAGGCCCAGGCATTAGTCAACCAATACAGTGGCACTGGTCCCAATCCACAGGCTGTGAACGCTTTGTTGGGGACTTCGATGCAACAGCAGGTTGTGCAAGATTTGATGCAGCGACCTGGACTCAATCCCCAAACGATTCAGAGTTTATTGCCTGTACTCGTTCCTCTGGCGTTGAATCTGCTGCGGAGTGGAGCCAGTACGCAAAACCCCCAATCTGCTGGAGGAAATTCAGTGCTAAACACGTTTTTGGATAGCGATTGCGATGGCGATGTTGACCTGGGCGATGCAATGCGAGTGGCAGGCCAGTTTTTGGGGTCGCGCCAGTGATCTTTTCCCCGACCGGGCCCTACTAAACCAAACTTTCCTCTTTATCCAGGGGTTTAACTCCTGCTAAGTCCAAAATTTGTGGAATCAGATCTTCCCGCTTGACGGCCATCATGTGCACTCCCTGGCAAAGTTGGCGGGCCAGTTGAATCTGCTCTGCGGCAATAACCATCCCTTCATAAAGAGGGTCGGAGGCACGCTCCAGGCGATCAATAATGGAATCGGGAATGTGAACACCCGGAACGCAGCGGTTAATGAACTGGGCGTTTTTAGCCGACTTTAGCAGAAAAATGCCTGCTAGGATGGGCTTGTTGCAACCTGCGGCAATCTGAGTCATAAACTTTTCGAGGCGGTCAAAGTCTGAGATTAACTGGCTCTGGAAGAATTGCGCTCCCGCTGCAAGCTTGCGTTCAAACCGTCGCTGGAGCCCTGACCAACTGCCACACTGAGGATCGACGGCAGCACCGACAAATAAATCTGTGGCTCCATCGGGCATCGGCTTTTCATTAAAATCCATGCCTGCGTTGAGCTTATGGATTAGCTGAAGCAATCGGACAGATTCCAGTTCAAACACGCCGCGGGCTTCTGGATGATCACCTGCTTTAACTGGATCGCCGGTCAGTGCCAGAATGTTACGAATGCCAAGGGCATGGGCCCCCATCAGGTCTGCCTGTAAGCCAATCACGTTGCGATCGCGGCAAGCTATCTGACAAATGGGTTCGACTCCATGCTGAAGCAAAATTGCCGAAGCGGCCAGAGATGACATCCGCAACACGGCTCGACTGCCATCGGTAATGTTGACGGCATGTACTCGTCCTTTCAGCAACTGTGCCATCTGAATCATGTGGGAAGGATCTCCCCCTTTGGGAGGCATCACCTCTGCTGTAACCAAAAAGTGACCCGTCTGAGCCGCTTCACGAAAGATGGGCATGGAATGGGCATTTGAATTAAACAGATTTAGCATTCACAGTCGAGCGTATTAACTTCAAAATGCTGCTACCTACCTTACCTGTCATTAAGGAAAGTTAAAACCGAGAATTAAAAACTTTCATCAGAACTTAAAAACAACGTTGGGTGGATAAACTTGCTGTTGTAGAGCATTTCTAGCCCGTTTCTAGCCTAAGTCGGCAGGGAGTAGCCTAATGCTAGCTTGACTCTGCAGAGGGTTTCGTTGGCAATTTCTGAAGCTTTTTCCCGTCCGTCGCGCAGAACTGATTCCAGATAGCCCTTCTCGTTCATGATCTCGTGATATTTGTCCTGAATCGGTTTCAGGTGGGCGATCGCGGCTTCCGTCAACAGGGGTTTAAACTGGCCCCAACCCATGTCTTTACACTCCTCGGCCACGTCTTCTTTAGATTTGCCGGAAAGCAGCATGTAGAGGGTCAGCAAATTGTTGCACTCCGGGCGATCGGGGTCACCAAAGACTAACCCCCGCACCGGATCGGTCTTGCATTTTTTGATTTTGTTCTGAATTACCTCTGGCGAGTCCAGCAAGTTAATCCGGCTCATGTCAGAGGGATCGGATTTTGACATCTTCTTGGTGCCGTCAGTCAGGCTCATGATCCGGGCGCCATCCGCTCGAATCAAAGGCTGTGGCGATTTCAATACTGGCTGATCGGGCTTACCGTACTGGTGGTTGAGGCGGTTTACAATATCGCGGGTTAGCTCGATGTGTTGCTTCTGGTCTTCACCAACCGGCACTTTGTCTGCATCGTACAGCAAAATGTCGGCTGCCATTAGCACGGGGTAGTCTAACAGTCCCACACTCACGTTTTCTCCCTGCTTGACGGCCTTCTCCTTAAACTGAATCATGTCAGTCAGCCAGTTTAGCGGAGTAATGCAGTTGAGTAACCAGGCGAGTTCTGCATGGGCGGAAACATGGGACTGGACAAAAATGGTGGAGTAGGCCAGATCAATGCCGCAGGCCAGGTAGAGGGCAGCGATCGTATAAGTATCCGATGCTAACGTAGCAGGATGATGGGGAACTGTAATAGCATGCAAATCGACCACGCAAAAGAAATTGTCATATTGGTGTTGCCCCTCTACCCAATTGCGAATAGCGCCCAAATAGTTGCCCAGGTGAAGATTGCCCGTTGGTTGGACTCCAGATAGAACTCGCTGCTTAGTCATGGTGCTTAACAATTAATCCCTCTTGGACTACTTCTGTACAACAAATTAAATAAATGTAAATATTATTACTCCGCTGTCACATTTGTTCCTACCAATTATGACCCAATCCCTTACTCAAGAGCAGTCTGCTCAACTTCAGGAGTGCTTTCTTCTAGCACAGGATCCCAAGCAACAGGCCGATGCCAGTAAAATGTTTGCCCAACTGAGCGATAGCCTTAGCTCTAACCCCATTGCCACTGAACTCCTGGCAGCCCTCTGGAATGAAGTATTAGCCGCCCGTCGCTCAGCGGCATTCTGGCAACAGTTCAGAGATGTTGAGAAAGAAATGTCAGACAAACTGGCAAAGAGCCACTTGCAGTTGAGGCAAAATTATCTGCGATTGATGCAGGAGCAATAGAGTTCTTATGAAACGTTCCTACAGATAGCCACAGATTTATAGCTGTCGTCAGGTGCTCAGGACACTGGCTTTAAAGGGGGTGGGGAGGCTTCGCCCCTAGCCAGGGGTTCCCGCCTACACCCTGTCCTAAGCCTGAGCCTGGCGGCTATCGCTATAACACATTAACCCCTAACCTCTCGTCCCTTGCCTCTTCTGCACCTGGTTCCTGCGACATCACAGGGATTGAAGAATCTGCTGGGATGTCTGGATTTGTTCGGGGCTGAAGCCTGCTTCGTTTAGATAGTTCAGGAAGGTGGAGTCGCGATAGCGAAGGTCTAACTCGATCGCCTGCTGGTAAGATTTCTGGGCAATGACATGATCGCCGTTTCCCCAGTGGGCGATTGCCTCGGCAACGGGGGGATGGGGATTTTCTGGCTCTAGCTTAGCGGCTTCCCTGGCAGCAGCAACTGCCCAGTCGTACTGTTTCAGCCGTTCAAAGGCGAGGCTCAGGTTGTAGTAAGCAATTTCGTTGTTTGGTTTCAGAATTGCTGCCCAGCCGTGGGCTGCTACGGCAGAATCCAACTGTCCACCAACCAGGTAAACAATTCCTAAAGCGTTCAGGGTTGGGACATCAAATGGATTGAGATAAAAGGTTTGCAGTAAAGTGTCCGCGGCTTCCATTGTTTGACCCGCACGGTGCTGAGTCCATCCCAGCAATACCCTGCCAGAAAGGTTATCCGGTTCTAGCTCAACGGCTTTTTGAAACGCCGCGATCGCCTCTGGATACCGCTCCTGATTTCGGTATTCCAGCCCCATCTGCCGATATTCCTGGGCTGAAGATGCCGCTATGGACGGTTTAACTTCTACCAGGCTGCTGAACGTAACGATGACAGCCACACAAAAGATTCTGGACACCCGCGATCGCCACA
Source organism: Leptothermofonsia sp. ETS-13 (assembly GCF_049200465.1). Classification (NCBI taxonomy): domain Bacteria; kingdom Bacillati; phylum Cyanobacteriota; class Cyanophyceae; order Leptolyngbyales; family Leptolyngbyaceae; genus Leptothermofonsia; species Leptothermofonsia sp. ETS-13. Next base: position 4,581,802 of record NZ_CP120836.1, on the reverse strand, counting down.
GATTGGGAGTTGAGGATTTTGCCATTTGTCAGTTTGTCCTAGCAATACCGGTCATCGACTCCAGAGCTTTCAAGCCCAGGAAAGTGAACTTCATGGGGATGGAGAAGCGAAACCCTTCCCCAAACACACCCATCACTTCAAGTTGACCGACTACCAGGGTACAGGATCGGGGAGTGCCGAAGTACCCTGGCGGGTGTTTTAGATTTCCATCGGCTTTAGTCATTCTGGCAATATCAATCGCACCTTTCATTCCCGCTTGAAGGCAACAGCACATCCACTCCCCACTCCCCACTCCCCCACTCTTCCTAGCCTTCTCACACCTAACCCCTACTCCTTATCCCCTATCACCCCTACAACGTCCGATATCCAATACCGCTAAACCAGGAGAAAAAACATGAATATTTTCAAACCAGAGTCCGAGGGTTACTGTCCACGAGTTGTGGTCAAATTCCAGGATGACCTGGAACTTCCCTATGAAGATGGAGTTGAGGTTGTAATTCAGAACCGACAGTTAGGTCCCTGGGAACAACTGGCGCGGGAATATCCCGGTATTACCCTCAAAAGACTTTACACCTCGGTTGATTCAAGGAAAATCCAGGAACTAGTCAACCAGGCAAGGCAACTCGATCCTGGCTATCGTCCATCCAGGCTAGCCAATTACTTCGTGATTAACTGTCCACCGGGAGTGGAACCTGAATCACTGGTGAAAATCCTTTCGTCCTGGCAGGCAGTTCAGACGGTATATTTCGATCCGCCTGGTGATGAACCATTTGTCAATCCAGCGGATGATCCGCGATCGGGCGATCAGGGGTATCTAAATTCCGCTCCCCAGGGGATTGATGCCCGCTATGCCTGGCAGTTTGCTGGGGGTAATGGGGCTGGCCTGCGGGTGATTGATCTGGAGCGGGGCTGGACACTCAACCATGAAGATCTGGCTGCTCAGGGGGCTACTCTCTTGCATGGATCGATTCGGGATGGCTCCAGAGCTCATGGAACGGCGGTATTGGGTGAGCTTGCAGCGGTAGATAATACTCTGGGGTGTATTGGCATTACCCCCAATGTTGCATCCGTGGATGTGGTTTCCTATTGGGGTAGCACCAGACCCGATGCAATTATGGCCGCGATCGCCAACCTTTCCGCAGGGGATGTGCTTTTACTGGAGGCTCAACTGAGCATTCCAGATTGGCCCAATATGCCGATTGAAGTACTGGATGCCGAATTCGATGCCATTCGACTGGCAACGGCTTTGGGAATTTTGGTGGTAGAAGCGGCAGGTAACGGATCCAACGATTTAGATACATACACTGATGGAGCCGGTAACGCGATCTTTAACCGCACAGCTCCGGGCTTCCGCGATTCAGGGGCGATTATGGTGGGGGCTGCCAGCTCAACGATTCCCCATACCCGCCTGGGTTTCTCCAACTTTGGTAGCCGGATTGATTGCTATGCCTGGGGCGAAAACGTCAACACCTGTTCCTCGAACGACGCGGGTGCGATCGACCAGTACACAGAATTTTTCAATGGCACTTCCAGTGCATCACCCATCATTACGGGAGCTGCTTTAGCCGTACAGGGACTTGCTGAAGCAAACCTCGGAGCCCGTTTTACCCCTCAGCAACTGCGGGCTATCCTCAGTGACCCTGCCCTGGGAACGGCTTCTAACGATCCAGCCAGCGATCGCATCGGGGTCATGCCCAATCTCAAAGCCATTATTCACAAGCTGGAGATCCACAAACGCCCCTGCGAAATCTGCATCCCCATTAAGCTAAAAGTTCCCATCTACGTCAGCCCCATTGTGATTGAGAAGGAAGCAAAGTGCTTCAATCCCTCACACACTGGGTGAAAGGGATAGGCAGTAGGTGGTAGGGCCAAGGAAAGTAAGAAGTGAGAGGTGAGGGAGTGATAGGGCAAAGTTTCTTTCCTCCTTCCCTCAGCCATCCACCCATCCACTCATCCACTCATTAATAGGGACAAACCCTGAGCAATTAGAATAGCGGCGATCGCTCCAATGAATGTATTCAAAACGTTAACAACTTCATTGGTCAGCCAGCTAAACCGGGTCTGTAAGGTTGCCCCAATCACGCTTTCGAGACTGGTGGCAATGAAGGCTGCCACTACGCAAACCCCCACCATTGCCAGAGAAATTAACCCCACCGCCCAGCCAACCAGGGCAATTACCACAGATGCCACCACTCCTGCCACTGTTCCTTCCAGGCTGACGGCACCTTCCGTTCCCCTGGGAACTGGTTTGAGGGTAGTAATCAAAAAGGTGCGCTGACCATAGGCTTTTCCAATTTCACTGGCAACCGTATCAGCCAGTTTAGTGCTGAAACTGGCTACATACCCTAGCAACAACAAAGGAACCAACCTCGTTCCGATAGATAAATTTAGCCAGGATGTCAGCAACACTCCCACAGCACATAGAGCCCCAACCAGTGCCGATCCCCAAACATTTTCCGGTCCCCGTGCCCCAGAGCGTTTTTCAGCGATCCCCTCCGCTTCCTTTTGCGCTAGGCCAATCCGTGTCACTGCCGATCCCAGCAGAAAATAGACCATCACCACCAGGTATCCCTGCCAACCCAAACTGCCCCATACCAGCACCCCCAGAAACCAGGCGTGAAGCAGCCCCGCTGGGGTAAGTAATTTTTTGGGTGCAAACCAGGCGATCGCGGCCAGAGCTGTATTTAACACAAGAGCAATTAGCCAGAGAGTGAGAGAGGAAGGGGGAGATGGGGAGTAGGGGGTGAGGAGGAGATTGAGGCTTGATAGAAGTAAGAAAGGCATGGACGGAGTCTGGAGGAATAACACCCATTATTCTGACACCCTAAAGCTGCAAAGTACCCTGGTGGGTAATGCTCAGTCCCAATTCCATTGCGCAAATTGGAAGAGATGAATCACCTAAGCCAGACAATTCAGAGGCAGACTATTGCTAATAAACAGTCAGTTTGGACACCCTTTTTCCCCACCAGGAGAAACTCGTGCTCTCTACTCAAAATCGGAACAAAGACTGCATTGCCGCAGACAAGGAACTAGAAAAACACCAATGGGATTCTCAGTCTTACAGCCAGCGGTTTGTTGACTGCGAGAAAGTGATCGCTCATTCCAATGAAGCCTTGCAAATTAATCCCCATCCCGATGAAGCCTGGCTTCTGAAATCCAGAACGCTCCTGTCTTTGGGACGCTACGAAGCAGCGATCGCCAGTTACGACAAGGCCCTCCGTCTGAATCCTGACAATATGGAAGCCTGGCGTTGGCGGGGATTTGCTTTGTATCTCCTTTACGATGAGCAAATCGCTTTTTCAGAAAAAGAGGCTATTAACCTGGCTTTGGAAAGCAACCCTATCCATCCAGCAATGGCTAACATGGTAAGTAGATACCAGCAACCAATGACTGAAAGTAAACATTGGACTACGTTAGCCACGCCTCAGGAATGCTCAGAAGAATGCAGAGTGGCGATAGCTTGCTATGAGCGAACAATTCCCACCAATTACACCCCTTCTGAAGCCTGGCTGGGACGCTTCTAGGGAAAGAGGTGCAGGGGGATAGGGGATGGGGTGAATGTCAGTTGTATTTGTTGATCGTTATATGAACCAACCACTTTTCCACCTTGCCTTCCCCGTCAACAACATTCCTCAAACGAAGGAGTTCTATGTTGATGGACTGGGTTGTGAGATGGGGCGTGAAAGCCCACACTCGATAATTTTGGGTTTGGGTGGGCATCAGCTTGTGGCCCATGTTACCGATGAACCACTGCAACCCCAAAATGGCATCTATCCCCGGCACTTTGGCTTGATCTTTACCTCTGAGGTTGAATGGGAAAACTTACTGGAACGGGCGCAACAGAAGCATCTGGCATTCTATCAGCAGCCTAAGCGACGGTTTCCCGGTCTGCCGTTAGAGCATCGCACCTTCTTCTTACAGGACCCCTTCAGTAACCTGCTGGAATTCAAGTTCTATTGCCACCCCGAAGCCATCTTTGGTCAGCGTGAATTTACAGCCATTGGCGATCGCGCCGCTGTTAGCTCATAATTCCTTACCTTCAATGGTTCTGTTAAAGCCGTAGCAACCACCCGGAGGCTTCTGGGATCCGAGACCATATAGTGGTGTGCCGGAACCCACACTTTAATATTCTTGCCCACTGGCATCTGCGAACTACTAGCAGGAACAATCATTGTATCGAGAGGAGTCCAGATAGAGGTGAAGTTGAGTTGTTCCAGGGCTGTCATATCCCGGTTCAAGTCTTCTAGAAAAGAGCTGTTCGGGCGCATTTGTATGCACCCCGGACGAAAAGAACCATAGGCAACCCAGGTGCCGTTGTGAGGGGAAGACAGGGTAATAAACCGTCGAACTCGCTGGGCTCCGCCCATCCGCTGAATATAGTAGCGACTCACAATGCCGCCCATGCTGTAACCCACGATATCCAATTGGGTTCCTGGAACAAAGGTATCATCGATGTAGTCAGCCACCTGAGCAGCCAAATGCTCTAGCTCACTGTCTCCATTATTTGGTTTCATATCCAGGTCATAGACAGACCAACCCCGCTGGGTAAGGTGAGATCGCATTGAGTGAAAAATGATACCCGTATCCCAGATCCCATGGATCAACAGCACTGGATTACGCAAGCCTGAAGAAGTCATTGGAAGAATTGGGGAGGGTTTGTAGTGACATGAAACTACTTTATAGCTGTCGCCAGGTCACTTAGGACATTGGTTCTAAGGGGGTGTGGGGACTTCAGGGGTAGAACTTCTGCACCCCATCCTAGGACTGGTAGCTATCGCTATCTAAAATCTAGCCAACGAAAAGTAAAGTTAAGCACAGTACTGAGCCAGTTTCTGAAGTGGCCTTAAATAATGGATTTAGCTTATATAGCGGTGAATTCAACCGATTAGGACTACGCCACCGTCTCCAGTTTTTAATCTGAAAAAATTAATTTTTATTAAAAGTTAACCTGCTTTGATTAGCCTGTCGGCCTAGCTTATCCTTAATCTTTACGGATTCAATCTTTACGGATTCAACTATAGTTTTAGAGAGGAAGTTCACCGAGCCACAGAAATTATATTTTCTAAAGGTAAATCGTTGAGCATTTTGCGTCTCTGCGATCGCCCTAGCATTGGCTCTGGTATCAACATCCTTCGGACCAGCTGCAACCACATCTCCAGCAGCTAATACCGGTAGTACCACTCCGGCAGTATCTTCACCAATTAGAGCTCTACACGGGTGCATTAGGACATTGAAATTAGAGAGGGAGTGGGGGCTTCGCCCCCAGCCAGGGGTGGACCCCTGCACCCCATCCTAACCACAATGACTACCGCTATACCTGTAAGCAGCCTGCCCAAATTAGTAAAGCTGGTGTTGGTAAAACTGTAGAGTAGCCTACTGGAACAGGTGGTAAGAGGAATGAGGGAGTTCCGCTGCGGTTCAGCAACTGGCTAGAGCGATTGGCTAGACCAATACTCCCATGCCAAAGAAAACGGTCTGAAGATAGCAACTATTGAGAACAAGCTAGGGGAATTCATCACACCTTCTCCAGAATCGGCTGCTAAGGCTCTGGAGAGGCAAACCATTCCCGCTGACTTTGCACTAAACTCTGAAGGTAAGGATGTTTGCCCAATTGCGGGTTTAACCTGGTTGTTTCTTGACAACAAGTACGATGCCCCCGCAAGAGCAGACGCTCTGAAGAACTTTATCAAGTAAGCTTATAGTGATAGTGCCAAGTTTGCAATTGAACTCGGCTATTTTCCTACTCCGGCAGGTGTTTTGTCTAAGGCGATTGCCACCCTGGATAAGATTCAGGTAGGGTTAGCAAACTACTTCTTTATTTGAGTCTACTCCCATTGCTTCCATTGCGATTGAGGTGGGCTACAGCAAAAAATCTATTTTTTAATACATCTTTAATACAATTGCCCAATTGCTGGGATGGAGTGACAGCGTGATAATCTTGCTTTTGGGTTTGTGATTTGTATGGCAGACTCATTCTCAAAAGGTTTTTAACTGATTTATGGCTCTAGTAGTAGACCGTTCGGCGACTCCTTCTTGGAAACGAACCGAGCTCTCCCGTCATATTGATAACTGCTTTGTTTGGTTAACGGGAGCGTTTGCGATCGCCATTGCCATCGTACTCTTCATGATTGTCCTCCAGGTTGGTGTTCAGGCTCTTCCTGCTATGCAGAAATTTGGTTTGGGCTTTCTGGTGAATAGCCGGTGGGATCCTGTTGCCAATATCTATGGAGCATGGCCCCAGATCTTTGGTACGATCGTTACATCCCTGATTGCTCTCATCCTGGCGATTCCCATTGGTGTAGGCATTGCACTCTTTTTAAGTGAAGACTTTTTGCCACCTCGTTTGAAGCAGCCAGTTGTATTTCTGATTGAACTGTTGGCTGCTATTCCAAGTGTGATTTATGGTCTTTGGGGTATCTTCGTCTTTATCCCGTTTGTTAAACCGTTCGGGAACTGGCTGCATCAGAATTTTGGTTGGGTGCCATTGTTTAGCACCCCTCCAGCTGGGCCTGGCGTTTACGTAGCAGGCATTATTCTGGCGGTTATGATCTTGCCCATCATTTCAGCCACTTCACGGGATGCACTGGTAGCCGTGCCTGTGGAATTGCGTCAGGCGGCCTATAGTTTGGGGGCAACTCGCTGGGAAACTATTTTTAGAGTAATTTTACCCGCCGCCTCCGCTGGAATTCTGGGTGGGGCAATGCTGGGATTAGGTCGAGCCATGGGCGAAACAATGGCCGTCACCATGGTGATTGGAAACTCTAACGTTGCTTCTCCTTCAATTCTGGCGCAGGGTTCAACCATTGCTTCGCTGCTAGCAAACCAGTTTGCCGAGGCAAGAGGTCTGCTAATGTCTTCTCTGATGTACGCTGCGATCGTCCTGTTTCTACTAACGCTAGTGGTGAATGTTCTAGCGGAATTCATTGTCAGCCGGATTCGGTTGAGATACTAGCAAGGTTGGGAAGTGATTAGATAGCTTCACCACTTAAGACAGAACATAGTTTGAAGAACGTAGGTGCCCAGAGGAATATACGATGACCGGACAGGATCTATCTTTTTCTTTTCCGGGAAGAACCTTGAGGAAAAACCTAAGTTCGCCCCGAACATTGTTTTCCAGCGTAATGTCAGGGATAGTGATCTTGTGTGCTGTAATTGCACTCATTCCTCTGATCGCGGTTCTTTCCTACGTTCTGATTCAAGGATTTGCCTATTTGCGTCTGGATCTCTTCTTCAAGCTACCGCCTCCACCCCTGGTTAAGGGAGGTGGTTTTGGCAATGCTTTTGTCGGTACACTGCTGACGGTTGGGCTGGCATCTTTGATCAGTATTCCGTTTGGGATGATGGCAGCTATCTTTCTGGCAGAGTTTGCAAGGGATACAAAGCTGGCTTACTGGGTTAACTTCTTCACAAACGTTCTCAGCGGTGTCCCATCTATTGTGATTGGGGTATTTATCTATGCGCTGATTGTAATTCGCACCGGGACGTTTTCGGCAGTTGCTGGTGGGACTGCCCTGGCAGTACTAATGCTACCAACCATTGTGAGGACAGCAACTCAGGCACTGGAAGCTGTTCCAATGGATTATCGGCAGGCCGCGATCGGGTTGGGTGCAACTCGAATTCAAACTACTCTACAAATAGTCTTGCCAGCTGCAGTTCCAGCAATTCTGACTGGAGTAATGTTGGGAATCGCGCGTGCGGCTGGAGAAACAGCTCCTGTTCTATTCACAGCGTTGTTTAACCAGTTCTGGAATAGACCTATCTGGCAGGGTGGGCTTTGGGAACCCACCGCAACGATGTCAATGCTGGTCTACAACTTTTCGACGGTTCCCTATGAAAACCAGCAGCAACTTGCCTGGGCAGGGGCTTTGGTCTTGGTAACTCTGGTTTTGGTAATTAGCATTGTTGCACGGATATTGACTCAACGCAGACGTTAGCTTCTACAGAGCTTCTACAGGTACGAACCCTATTCTAAGTAATTGCCTATTGCTCTTCCCTTGCAGCTGAAACCAAATTCAATATTTATTCAACCTCTATTCAACTTCATATTTATTCAACTTCGACCTATGACTTCCAATCTTCAAATTGCTCGCCAAACCGAAACCGTATTCCGTACAGAGAATCTAGATATCTACTACGGCAATTTCAAAGCCGTTCGAGATGTCAACATTGAGATTCCCAAAAACGCCATCACTGCCTTCATTGGTCCCTCTGGCTGTGGTAAGAGTACGGTGATACGCTGCTTTAATCGCCTGAATGACCTGATCAGTTCATTTCACATCAACGGTAAGATTTATTACCACGACCAGGATCTTTATGCACCAGACACTGATCCGGTTGAGGTGCGCCGCCAGATTGGAATGGTATTTCAGAAGCCCAACCCCTTCCCCAAAACCATTTACGACAACATTGCGTTTGGTCCACGGTTATTGGGCTTCAAAGGCGATATGGATGAATTGGTTGAACGTTCCCTCAAGCAAGCAGCTCTGTGGGATGACGTGAAAGATAAGCTTAAGGCAATGGGCACCGATTTGTCGGGTGGGCAGCAGCAGCGTCTCTGTATTGCCCGGGCGATCGCCGTTCAGCCCGATGTCATCTTGATGGATGAACCCTGTTCTGCCCTGGACCCGATCTCCACTCTGAAAGTCGAAGACCTGCTTCAGGAACTGAAAGAGAATTACACTATCGTCATCGTGACCCACAATATGCAACAGGCTTCCCGTGCTTCAGACTTTACCGCCTTCTTCAATGTTCAGGCAAACGAAAAAGGGCAGCAGACTGGGTATATCGTAGAGTACGACCGAACAGAAGTGATCTTCCAGAATCCGCAGCAAGAAGCTACGAAAGAATATGTCAGCGGTCGTTTCGGTTAATCCTGAAACAGTCAATCAGTTGCTTCAGTGATAGGAGCGTTAGACGTGTGCGTAAGAAACAGGTACGTATTTTTTATTGTTATTGCACGTGGAATCAGGAGTCAAAAGTCAGGAGACAGAAGTTAGAAGGTTAAAGGAGTGGGAGGGGATATGGACGAATTAATGGGTGAATCTCCTCCTCCGATCTATCCATCTTCCCCCTTTACCCCTTCTAACAACTAACCACAAATAATGGATCTCTACCCCATCCCCCCATCACTCTTCTACTCATCCAACCCTTTCCCTGCATTCCTAACCAGGGACCGCTCCTCAGTTTCCTAAATCACGGTACAATAGCGAAAATCCTATAATTTTTGGAAGGTTAGAACGTAGTCCCGTCGTTTTGCGAATGCTTATGAAGCGATATCTATCATGCCTGCTCTCTTTGGTTCTGGTTGTTTGCATTGGTCTCATGGGGTGCTCTTCTGCACCAGCAGGCTCTATTGGGATGACCGGAGACTACAATCAGGACACTCTGGCAGTCGTAAATGTATTGAGAAACGCAATTGAATTGCCTGATGACTCGCCTGAAAAGGGAGCCGTCCAGGCGCAGGCGCGTCAATTGATTAATGACTTTTCGTCTCGCTATCGGCGGGAAGGGTCCGTTGCCCGGTTGAATTCTTACACCACTATGCGCACAGCCCTAAATTCTTTAGCAGGGCACTACAGTTCCTATCCCAACCGTCCGATCCCTCAAAAATTGAAGGATCGGCTGGAAATGGAATTCAAACAGATTGAGCAAGCAATTAGCCGTGGTGTATAGCGGCAATAGAATGATTGCGATCGCCCTCTACTTGCAGCAGCCCATTCAGCAATGAAGCCGGGCGCTGCTGGTATGGCCAGGCAAAAGCATGACGGAAGGCAGCATCCTGGCAGGCTTGTAACTCCTGAAAGCCAATGATGTCATGAGTCAGTAAGTTCTCATACTCAAACGGCAACCGGACGTTATGGAGTCCGGCATTGTCTGTGCAGATGGCAATATCGACTCCGGCAGCAAAGCAGCGGTCAAACACCAGCTTCAGTTCAGAAATGTCCTTCAGAGTGCCCGTTTTGGGATAGGTGGTGGGGCAAACCTCCAGGCATTGCCCCCGCGCTGCCACCTCCTTCAGCAAGTGAGGGTAATGGAGTGGAATTTGAATGCCATGCCCAATTCGCATTAGATAGGGCAGCAACTCTGGATAGCAACCTTCACGGGTTTCATACAGATGTCCGGTGGTGTTGATATCCAGCGATCGCGCATAGGCATACAGTTCCACAAATTCATCCAGGCGATCGCGGTAGTGGATATCGCCCCCCGCTAAGTCGATCGCACAGACGTAATCACGTGATTGGGCAGCCAGGTCGACAATTGCCCGGTTTACCTCATAGGGCAACCGCGAGTGCATGCAAAGGATCTGGCTGGTAACAATCGGGTACTCGTTCAATCGGCTGGCCTTGCCTACAATTTCCACAATTTGTGCCATCAATTCAATCCGGTTAGACTGGGGCAGGTGCTCAGGCGTCCGCAGATAGGGAGTATACCGCAGTTCCAGGTATGCCAAATTCTCGAAAATATAGGCACCCCGCATCAAACGGTACACAAAGTAGGGCAAAGCCTCTGCCGTCTGCACGCTTTCAACCAGCGTGTGTAACTCCAGATACTCATCCAAAGTGTTACGAGGACGTGTGTAAAAATCCTCAAACTCTAGATAATTGGGAAATCGTTGAGCCAGGTCAGGATCATGACGTTGCAGATACCGCCACAGAATACGAGGTACAACAGAGCCTCCAAGGTGGCGGTGGAGTTCAGCATACAGAGCCACGGGCACCTCTCTATAGGTACTATAGGTAAAGGATTGTACAAAATTCATCAACAGGGAGTTGGGGCAAAGCATCCGGTCAAACAGTTCTCAGAGTAATTGAATCCATGCTTGCCCAGGTACTTTGCCTCTACCAATGACCAATGCCGATAAACACTGAACGGTTTGCAGCATCTTAATCTAGATCATAGAAAATGCACAAAGAACTGCCCCGCATCTAACACGACTTTCAGCAAAATTGCTGAGTATTGTAGATTACCTATTTTTTTCGATTTCGATTGACAGGCGTGTCAAGCGCTGTTGATAATGGACATTTGTGCAAACTCTAGCTTGACAAAAACTCTTGGCTAACGTTGTTGTAGTGGGTGCCCAGTGGGGCGACGAAGGAAAAGGAAAGATTACCGATCTGCTCAGTAAGTCAGCGGATGTGGTAGTTCGCTATCAAGGCGGTGTCAATGCCGGACATACCGTTGTTGTTAAAGATCAGGTTTTCAAGTTGCATCTCATTCCCTCTGGAATTCTCTATCCAGACACTGAGTGCATCATTGGTTGCGGAACTGTTATTGATCCTCAAGTACTGATTGGAGAGCTGGATCAGCTTGAGCAACTAGGCATCTCGGCGGAAAATCTGTTCATCTCAGAGACCGCTCACGTAACCATGCCTTACCATCGCTTGATTGATCAGGCATCGGAGCAGCGCCGGGGGGAACACAAGATTGGTACCACTGGACGGGGTATTGGCCCAACCTATGCCGACAAATCCGAGCGCACCGGCATCCGTGTGATAGACCTCATGGATCGGGAGTCACTTCGCAAAAAACTACGCTGGACCGTAGAGTATAAGAATGTCATTCTAGAAAAGCTTTATGAATTGCCCCCCCTGGATCCACAGGCGATTATTGACGAGTATCTGGAATACGCCGATCGCCTCCGCCCCCACGTTATTGATAGCTCCCTGAAGATCTACGACGCGATTAAGCGCAGGCGCAATATCCTGTTTGAAGGGGCTCAGGGAACCTTGCTCGACCTGGATCATGGCACCTATCCCTACGTCACCTCTTCCAATCCGGTTGCTGGAGGAGCCTGTGTCGGTACGGGGGTTGGCCCCACCATGATTGACCGTGTTATTGGCGTAGCCAAAGCCTACACCACTCGCGTTGGCGAAGGTCCCTTCCCAACAGAACTGCATGGCACAATGGGAGAGCACCTGTGCGATCGCGGTGCAGAGTTTGGCACAACCACCGGGCGCAAACGGCGCTGTGGCTGGTTTGATGCCGTCATTGGTCGCTACGCGGTTCGTATCAATGGGCTGGATTGCCTCGCCATCACTAAGCTGGATGTTCTAGATGAACTGGACGAGATTAAAATCTGTGTCGCCTACGAAGTCGATGGCAACCGTTGCTATGACTTCCCGAGCAACTCTCGCCGGTTTGCCCGCTGCCAGCCCATCTACAAAACCGTTCCGGGCTGGAAGCAGTCCACCGCTGACTGCCGTTCCCTGGATGACCTACCAAAACAAGCGCTAGATTACTTAAAAGTGCTGGCGGAGTTGATGGAGGTACCGATTGCGATCGTTTCCTTAGGTGCAAGTCGTGATCAAACCATCATCGTAGAAGACCCGATTCACGGACCCAAGCGTGCCTTGCTGTATACGAACGGCACAGCTAACACTGAAACGGGTAATCAAAAGTTAGAAGTTTGAAACCAGCAGGTCGATAAGCAGGAAACAAAACTAGATCCATTTTTTCCACTTGGTTCTTTCTACCCACTCTATTCCCTTTGCTCCCATTGCATTTCTCAACAACTATGGAACTCTCACTTGAATGTCAAACCCGCTCTTCTAATAGCAAAGCAAATACCCTGCGGCATTCTGGCCTGATCCCCGCCGTACTGTATGGTCACAACGGCGTTGAATCGGTTCCGCTGGCCGTACCTGCTAAAGCAGCGGAGAGGCTAATTCGGGATGCCTCCGTCAACAATACCCTGATTGACATCAACGTGACTGACCTCCCCTGGAGAGGCAAGGTTTTGTTAAGAGAAGTTCAATCCCATCCCTGTAAGGGAACTCTGTATCATCTCAGTTTTTTCTCAGTTGGTTCCCATGCGACTCTAGATGTTGATGTTCCAATTCACACGGTTGGCGAGGCTCCTGGTGTCAAGACAGGCGGCGGTTCCCTGGATCTGCAAATTAACGAACTCCATGTTCGCTGCGCCCCAGACCGGATTCCAGAAGTCATCGAAATTGATGTGTCCGGGCTAAATGTAGGAGATGCACTTCACGTCCGTGAATTAACCCTGCCTGAGGGGGGTCACTGCCCTGGTTGAACCTGACCAGGTGGTGGTCACCATTCTTCAAGGGAGGGATAGCGGCAGTGGTACTGGCAGTGATGAAGAATCGACTTAATGAGTAGGGGATAGGGAAAGGAAGGAGGAGGGTGGATAGATGAATAAGCGGATGAGCATCCATTTATCTACCTCGCATTTACTCATCCACTTATCTACCCCTTTCCCGTGTCCAAATGGCAAGCCCCCCTCCCCGACCACGGGCAGCAATATAGTCTTCAGTTATTAGAAAGAAGGCAAAAAAGGGAAGTTTAGAAATTGGCTGATGCTCAAAGGCTTGCGTCTGAATTTTGCTGCTACGAACATTACCCCCATAAAGCGTGCGCCCAAACAGGGCAATTTGCATGTGAGTAAGGTCAAATGCCAGCAGATTTTTTTTTTTACCCAGGTATCTACAAGGGCCTGTAAACTTTACCAGGAGTGGGCCAAGACGAACCTCATTACCAATTTCACCGTGGCTTGAACCCTCAAGGGCGTTGAACGAGATCTGTGCCTTTGCTACTTTTGGCATGTACCAGCCGCGTCCTAACAGGATTCCTCCCCGTTGACGGGCTTTGCGGGTGCCAGTTGCAAAACAAAGTTGCCAGTGGCCGAGGAGAGGTTGAAAAGGATAGACCAGCCGCTGTTGCTTGGCAGCTTTTTCTGCCTGGAGCAAAGCATTGACTACCGCATCAGCAGAAGGACGATTGGATGATTCCCCTCTAAAGGCGGCAACCGCTTCGGAAAGGATTTTCAGATAAGCAGGCTGAGCAGTAGATAGTAGGTTCACCGTCATGGGATTAGTTTTGGTGGTGCTACCCCAGATCTAGCACACTATAGCGATCCTTCTTGAAATTTGAACGGGGTGCAGGGGTGGAACCCCCTGGCTGGGGGCAAAGCCCCTACTCCCTCTCTAATTCCAATGTCCTAATGCACCCGCGTAGAGCTATAAAACCTACCCGTACAGCGGAGAGGAATTTTCCCTATCTGGAGGTAGTGGCAGTGCGTGGGAGGCCAAAGGGGGGTGGCATACAATAGAGTTTTACCTATCGCGTTTTGAGTCATGCTGCCACGAGACGAATTACTGAAGACTGTTGAAAATCGTGAAGCTGTAGCACGAGTCCTGGACCAGGCAGAGCAGGCCATCAAAACCTGGGAGTTGGTGCAGACAGATTTTCTTTCTCCTCCAGAATATAGTGAGGTCCAGCAGGTATTTGGGCGGTTGACTGAAATTCATGGGGTTGCATCGGGTGGATACCCACAGGCAGAACGCCAGAGGCTGGCGATCGCCCGTGCAGAGCTACCCCTCGACTCCAGTCAGGTGGAACTTGCAGCATTAGAAATCGCGGGAAATTTTCTGTTTGATCTGGCAACCCATCGCGACTTTTTGGGGGCCATTCTGGGTACGGGAATTGTGCGGGGAAAGGTCGGCGACATCATTGTATTGGGCGAACGGGGAGCACAGGCGATCGTCGTTCCTGAAATGGTGGAATTTCTGGAGATGAACCTGAAGCAAGTCCGCTCTGTACCAGTTAAAACCCAACCTATCAGTTTGGGCGAACTCAAAGTGCGAGAGCCAAAGAAAAAGGAAGTGACGACTGTGGAAGCTTCTTTACGGCTGGATGCGATCGCCTCTGCGGGGTTTGGCATGTCCCGTAGCAAAATGGCAGATATGATCACTGCGGGTGATGTGCGGGTTAACTGGAAGGAAACAACCAGTGCCAGTTACCCGGTCAAAGAAGGAGATCTGATTGCCATCCGTGGCAAAGGCCGGGTTGAGGTGGGCGAAATTGCAATCACTAAAAAAGATCGCTACCGCATTCAACTAACCCGGTTTGTATAAACAGCAAAGCCCCTACAAAAGCCCGATCGCATGTAAAGGGCCGCGTCCCATCAGTAATTCCATCAGCACAGCAATAATTCCAATCATTGCCAGACGACCATTCCACACCTCGGCAGAAACCGTCATGCCCCATTCCCACCGTTCCGGTGGATACATCTTAACCTGTTTCTCGGGGTGCATCACTTCTGACAGCTTCATACTGGGAGCATTCATTGACTCCAGAACCATGTTGGCCAGATCATCAATGAAAACGGGATGGGTATTCAGTGCGGGGACTCGATGAAAGTTCTCAATCCCAGCTTCTTCGGCGATTTCCCGGTACTCCATGTCAATTTCCTGCAGCGTTTCAATGTGCTCCGAAACGAAGCTAATGGGTACCACAACCATGTCCTTGACACCCTGTTCGGCCAGTTCTTTGAGGGCATCTTCAGTGTAAGGTTGCAACCACTCTACGGGACCGACCCGGCTCTGATAAGCAAGGGTATGGGCGTTCGGACGGTTCAGCGTCTGCATAATCAGCGCAACACAGTCCTCAATTTCCTTTTGATAAGGATCGCCTGCTTCCTTCACATAACTAATCGGAACACCGTGGGCGCTAAAAAAAACATGCACTCCATCTGGGTTGGGAAACTGGTCAATCTCCTGCGCAATCAGTTGTGCCATCGCTGTCAGGTAGCCAGGACGGTCATACCAGGACTGAACAACGGTATAATTAATCGCTTGCAGTGCAGGGTCCTCTTCCCAAATCTTCTCAAGCAAACGGAAACTCGAACCGCTGGTGCTGATAGAAAAATGAGGGTAGAGGGGAAGAATCACCAGTTGATTGATGCGATCGCGCTTAATTCGGGCAATGGCTTCTTCAGTAAACGGATGCCAGTAGCGCATCCCCACGTAAACAGTGGCTTCCTGCCCTTTCTGCTGAAGTCGAGTTTGGAGGGCCTGGGCCTGTTCCTCAGTGATGCGTCTGAGGGGAGAACCCCCACCGATGAGTTTATAGTTTTCCTGCGATCGCTTTGCCCGCATTGTTGAGATCAGCCAGGCAAGGGGGCGTTGCATCCATGGAAAAGGAAGCCGAATAATTTCGGGGTCTGCGAACAAGTTATACAGGAACGGACGAACATCTTCCAACTTGTCTGGTCCGCCCAGATTTAATAACAGAACCCCAACTTGACCCATAGCGGCTATAGCTTTCCCATTTTCTAAGGTTTGTAACTGATTTTAACAATAAATCTATATTTGAAATTAAGGTAGGGAATAAATACCTAGTAGAGCTGATTTCTGAAGATTTCGTAGCATTGACAATTTCGATAGCATGCTCAAACGAATGCAGGATTGGGGGAGGAGAGAGGAGAGAAGTGCAGGAGTAGAAGGGTGGGGCAGTGCTTCCGTGTCTGCTCTCCAACCGTCAAGATTATGTTGGCCCGCAGAACCTTGATTGGGACATAACTTGATTGGGACATAATTGGAAGCATATGCATGAGTAGCGGCGATGCTCAGGTAATCGAAAGTTCTTGATTAGGTGGTAGGAGATTGTTGATAGGCTGCGACATTTAGGCAAGCAAAGTTTTGGGCTGAGATATGTAGCGATCCTATTTGGATTTTGAGAAAGGATTCCTGCGGAATCCTTTCTCAAAAAGCCTCTAAATCTCACGACTGATTTAGGACTGCTATAGCTTATACCAATTCAATATGAGGATGCGTAGAATCAGAACCCTCTGTAGTCCCCCTTGGTAAGGGGGACGGCGACAGCCGGGGGTTGATAATGTACAGCTTCATAAAATATTGGTATTAGGAATCGCTAATGGTTGGTAGACTGCATTGATCAATTGTAAGATAAGGGAAATTCGAATCAATGCTGAAATAATGCCATGATGCACTCTGCAAATGCTCAAAATGTGGGTCAAATCTTCAATACGTTCTTCAATTTAATACAGGAACTTAAACCGTTTGTAAAAGTAGATGATTTGAAAGTTGCGTTTGATAGTGAAGGTAATGTTTATCTCCAAGGAACCGATTTTCAGGAGCAAATCCATGCCAATTTTATGCTGTGGCGAGAAGTGCGGAATGAGATGCGAAGCCTGATTGCAAAACATAGAGCCAATCATGCATTGAACACAAAAAACTCTCAAATTGGGTTAGTAGTAAGTGAGTAACCCACAGCCTTTTTCAAGTAGCAAAGTTCTGCTTCAAGTGGGCTAACAGTTCAAATGTAACGGACGAACAAAAGCTTCTAAACAGGGTAGTGCATCAAAGCGGTGTGGGAAAATTTGTAAAGATTGCCAGAAGAGCTTCATTTGCCTGTCTTCAGATTTGAGTCAATCAAACCTGAAAACCTTGGTAAGTTATGAGCCCACATTTCTCTGATTCACGACCCTAAAAAGTTGCAAAGCCATGCATCATCGCTGATTTGAGTTGAGATATAGCGATCCTATTTGGATTGTGAGAAAGGGTTTCTACGGAACTCTTTCTCATAAAGTCTCTCCATCTCACAAATGATTTAGAGCTGCTATGGCTGGTTAGTAGTACTTCTGTTTGCCATGTCGGATACAAGTTCGCCAATTGATACACGAATTGCCCAGGTTAACCAGCGACTAAAGGCAGCCCGGTTGGGGCTCCAGATTGAGCGTCGGGGGGAAAAACTCAACCTGCGGGGAACGTTACCCCCACGTCCTGATAGTTTGCGGATGAAGCCTTACCAGCAGCGGATTAGCCTGGGTTTGCCTGCAACGGTCACTGGCCTTAAACAGGCCGAACAGGAAGTTAAGGTGATTGCAGCTCAGTTGATTCAAAAAACCTTTGATTGGCGTCATTACATCAGCGGGCCAGGATGGGGCCGATTGGATCAAATGGGGCTGGTTCAGCAAATTCAGGCCTTTAAACAGCATTTCATGGTGGAGCCACAGCGATTGATCAATCCCGCTTCAGCCAAAACAACCTGGGAAAGTGCTTACGCACCGTATTTGAGGAAACTGGAAGCGATCGCCCAGGCTAACTCCAGCTTCAGTCTGCCGGAGGCGATCTACGCTACGGTGCGATCAACAGAAGCCAATTCTCGCAGTCGCCAGGTCTGTTGTACAGCTTTGAGTGCTTTTGCTGCATTTATCAGTCTGGAATTGCCCATTGACTTAAAATCCTTTTGGGGTGCGTATGGTAACAGCCGCACTCAGGCCCGCAACCTGCCATCAGATGAACTGATCGTAGAAACCTGGAGAAAAGTTCCCAATCCCTCGTGGCAGTTTGTCTACGGGATTATGGCAACCTATGGGCTGAGGAATCATGAGGTATTTTTTTGCGATTATTCAGCCCTGCTCAGAAACGATCGTGAAGCCACCATTCGAGTGCTTGCCTCTACAAAAACAGGGGAACACGAGGTCTGGCCTTTTTATCCAGAGTGGGTTGACCAGTTCAATCTGCGTGAGGTCAATTTACCTGCAATTCAAACCGATCTTTCTAGTACAACGCTTCAGCGGATTGGTCAGCGGGTAACGTCTCAGTTTCGCCGCTATGGGCTACCCTTTTCGCCCTATGACCTGCGCCATGCCTGGGCAGTTCGCACCATTCACTTTGGATTGCCAGATACCGTCGCCGCCCGCATGATGGGGCACTCAGTTGCTGTTCATACCCGTACCTATCACCACTGGATTACTCGCCGAGATCAGCAACAGGCAGTGGAAGCGGCACTGAGTCGGAGTCAGTTGAAGGCACCAGAAATCGAGTAAGGGAGTGATGGAGTGGTAGGGTGGAGGGGTGATGGAGTAAGGGAGTGATGGATGTAAAGGGGTTTGTCAAATTTTTTGTGGCAATCCTGGAAAGGGGGCCGAGGGAATCAGGGGTTCAAGGAGTCAGAGCCCCATTTCTAGAACAGCCTTATGTAAAGAGCAATCACTCCATCACCCTCTCACTCCGCATCTGCCTAACAACCAACAACTGACCTTCAATGTCCCTATGGCTACTATTCTCAGAGATTGGAGTTACCAATATCAGTGGCTGTATGACGGTGTTTCGTGGTTAGCCGCGTTGGGGGTGGGTGGGGAAAGGAGATTTCGGCAACTGGCTCTGGAGGGATTGGAAATTACCCCAGAGACAAAGATACTGGATATGTGTTGCGGGGCTGGTCCGGCAACGCAGATTTTGGTGGAGCGATCGCGCCATGTGACTGGACTGGATGCTTCACCTAATGCAATTAAACGAGCAAAGGAGCGAGTGCCCCAAGCAGATTATGTGGAAGCATTTGCCGAAAAAATGCCGTTCCCAAACAATCAGTTTGACCTGGTGCATACCAGCACCGCTCTGCACGAAATGGAATCGGAACAACTGCGGCAAATTTTGCAAGAAGTTTATCGGGTGTTGAAACTGGGCGGCATTTTCACTTTTGTCGATTTTCATGCGCCAACCAATCCGCTTTACTGGCTTGGAGTTTCCCTCTTTCTGACGCTATTTGAAACCGAGACTGCCTGGAAATTAATCAAAACTAATCTTCCAGAACTGCTGGCCGAAACGGGTTTTCAGATGATTGCCCAAAAACTCTATGCGGGTGGCAGTCTTCAGGTTATTCAGGTAAAGAAGTAGCCATCAGGATCACTCTTCTCCAGCGACTTCTTCTCCTAGAGCGGCGGCTTCTTCAGTTGAGGTGGGAACGAGGGCGACGGCGGCGATCGCGTCATCCTCATCCAGCCGCTGCACCCGCACCCCCGTTGCTGGACGGGATTGAGACGAAATTGCGTTGACAGACTGGCGAATGATAATGCCTCGGCTCGTGATGATCATCAACTCATCATCTTCGTTAACAATGTGCAGGGCAGCCAGGCGATCGCCTGGCTTGCGGAATTTGGTCGCCACAATGCCCATGCCCGCTCGATTTTGCAGCCGGAATTGGGAAACTGGAACCCGCTTCCCAAACCCGCCTGTCGTCACAATCAAAACCCAGGGGCCAAGGCTGGTGGTGATAGTTTCTGCGGTTTCCTCGTCGCTCTCGCTGGCAGATTCCAGCTCTTGGGCCAGGTCAGCCACGATTTGGCTGGGTAAAATCGCCATTCCAACCAGACTATCTCCTTCCCGCAGAGACATGGCACGTACCCCTCGTGTTGCCCGTCCCAGGGGACGCAATTGCTCGTGGTTTGCCCGGAAGTGGATCGCCTTACCCTGGCTGGAACCAATCAGAATAGTGTCCTGCTCACGGGCACGACGGACCCACCGCAGCTGGTCGCCCTCTTCCAGTGAAATCGCAATCAATCCGTTGGTGCGGATATTGCTGAAAGCGGCGAGGGCAGTTTTCTTAATATACCCGCCTGTCGTCAACATCACCAGATACTCATCTTCTGTGAACTCGGTGACGGGGATGACAGAGGTAATTTTTTCATCACGGGGAATGGGCAGCAGTTGCACGATTGGGGTTCCCCGTGAGGTGCGAGAGCCGGTGGGGATCTGGTATGCCTTGAGACAATAAACAACGCCGCGATCGCTGAAAAACAGCACACTGTCATGATCATGGCAGGTAAGAAAATGCTCCACCGCATCATCTTCTTTCATGCGGGTGCCTACTTTACCTTTCGTAGCGCGGCTTTGGGCTTCAAATGTATTCACGGGCATCCGCTTCACGTAGCCCTGCTCTGTCAGCAGGATGACCGCCCGTTCGTTGGCGATCAAATCCACATCTTCAATCTCTTCTTCCGATTGCTCCAGCACTGAGCGTCGAGGCGTAGCATAAGATTGTTTCAGAGCAGTAACTTCTTCAATAATGATGTCAAAAATCCGGTCCCGTCGGGCCAGGATGTCCTGAAGATCGGCAATCTGGGTTTGAAGTTCTTCGTGCTCCTGATGGATTTTGTCGGCTTCCAGAGCCGTCAACCGCCGCAGTTGCATTTGCAGAATCGCATCCGCCTGGGCTTCTGAAAGATTGTAGGAGGTGATCAGCTCTTGCTTGGCGGTGGGTGTGTCAGCCGCGCTCCGAATCAGGGCAATGATGGCGTCTAGATTATCCAGCGCAATCAGCAAGCCCTGGAGTAGATGATCCCGTTCTTCTGCCTTGCGCAGGCGGTAACGGGTGCGACGAGTAATCGTCTCCACGCGAAAGTCCAGGAAGACAGTGAGAAACTGCTTGAGCGTCAGGATCTGAGGTTCACCATTGACCAGCGCCAGCATGTTGGCTCCAAAGTTTGCCTGGAGCGGGGTTTGCTTATAGAGGTTATTGAGAACAACACGAGGATAGGCATCCCGCTTCAATTCGATGACAATGCGCATCCCGTCGCGATCGCTCTCATCCCGAATGTCTGCAATGCCATCAATCTTTTTGTCGTTCACCAGCTCGGCAATCTTTTCAATCAGGGCGGCCTTGTTGGTCTGGTAAGGCAACTCAGTGATGATGATCGCTTCTCGGTCAGGGCGTCCGCGCTGTTCAATAGTTTCAATACTGGCAACCCCCCGCATGATGATGGAGCCACGCCCAGTGGTGTAGGCTTCCCGAATCCCCCTTCTACCCAGGATTTGCGCCCCCGTAGGGAAGTCCGGTCCGGGAATGTACTCCATCAGTTCTAGGTCGGTAATGTTGGGGTTGCGGATCAGCGCAATTAACCCATCAATCAGTTCTCCCAGGTTGTGGGGAGGAATATTCGTCGCCATCCCCACAGCAATGCCGGATGATCCGTTCAGTAACAGTTGGGGAATACGAGCAGGCAGGACGATTGGTTCTTGCTGGGAACCGTCAAAGTTATCAATGAAATCAACGGTTTCCGATTCGATGTCTTGCAGCATACCCTCGGTCGTGATTGCCCGCAGACGACATTCGGTGTAACGCATGGCCGCGGGAGGGTCGTTATCCACCGAGCCGAAGTTGCCGTGACCGTCGATCAGAGGCGATCGCATGGAAAAATCCTGCGCCATCCGCACTAGAGCATCGTAAACCGCCGTGTCTCCGTGGGGATGGTATTTACCCAGCACTTCCCCCACTACACGGGCACACTTCCGGAAGGGGCGATCGGGCTGCAAACCCAGTTCATGCATGGCGTACAGAATGCGACGATGCACAGGCTTCAACCCATCTCTGGCATCGGGCAGGGCTCGACCCACGATAACGCTCATCGCGTATTCCAGGTAAGACCGCTGCATTTCGTTTCTCAGATCCGTTGGGACGATCCGATCCTGGGGCGGTTCCTGGGCAAAGGTCATATTGTCAAAAACTCCGAAAACACGAGCGAACAGAAAGCAGTGATACTGAAAAGGGTTGCCTGAACACAGTTAATAGCTGCTGGCGTTAGCTATTAGCTGTCAGCTATTTTCAATTCAGCTACTGAATATGGTGGAATTCACTATTGAGTGGACTGACTCCAGCCAATAGAGTGCAAATTCAATCAATAAATTGTATCACACCTAGACATTTTCAACCGCTTTCCGTGGGTGCTGTCATAAGTTGGAAACCCTTGTGGAGTAAGCCTTTCAGCTGCGGAGTCTTGTCAGGCTACCACCTGCGGTCAGGACTTTTCAACCTGTTTCATTCAGAGGTAGGTTCATCACTGAGCGATCGCAAAGCAAGCATCTTAAACTAGACAAATGAATACCAGTCACTGCCTATGCTGCCTGTCATCTATTCGGACGAGTTTTTGCTGCACGAAACGGGTTATTTCCATCCAGAAAAGCCAGAGCGATTGACGGCAATCAAAAATGCTTTGAAGGCAACTCCCTGGGCAAACCTGCTGGAATGGCGGTTACCTACCCCGGTGGAACAGCGTCCCGTTTTGCCGCTGCTGCACCAGATCCACTCAGAACGCTACATCGAAGGGGTGCGGCGATTGGCCAATCGGGGCGGTGGCTATATCGATGCGGATACGCCTGTGTCGGAACGCAGCTTTGAGGTGGCGCAACTGGCCGTGAGTGCCTGGCTGGATGGGGTCGATCACGTTTTGCGGGCGGGAGAACCGGTGTTTGTGCTGGCCCGTCCGCCCGGTCATCATGCAGTCAGCAACTTTGGCATGGGATTTTGCATTTTTTCCAATGCCGCGATCGCCGCCCACTATGCGTTGGAACAGCCCAGTGTTAATCGGGTTGCTATTCTCGACTGGGATGTGCATCACGGAAATGGGACGCAGGCGATCATCGAAAAGAATCCGCAAATTGTCTTTTGCTCCCTGCACGAATCGCCCCAATACCCTGGCACAGGAGCGGCTGACGAAACGGGGTTTCATAACAACGTGCTGAATTTGCCCATGCGTTCGGGCAGCACCCTAGCAGACTATGAGCCTCTGTTTGAACAAAAAGTCATGCCCTTTTTAACCCGGTTTCAACCCGATTTGCTCATCGTTAGTGCCGGGTACGACGCCAATCATGCCGATCCTTTGGGTGGTGTTGCCTTAAAACCAGAGGATTATGGAGTATTTACCAACTACTGTTTGCAATTAACCCGGCGTGTTGTGTTCGGGTTAGAGGGGGGGTATGACTTTGATGCGATCGCTCAATCGGTTATTGCAACTATTGAAAAATGTTTAGTAATGACTTGATTAAGCTATCTCAATTGTTCCTGTAGGCTGAAATCTGAGGGCTAAATTAATGATGGCACTGGGTTGCTAATGAAGGATACTTTGTGAAACACTTGCCAAATGGCGATTCATATGTACGAAAAACTGGTATCGTTCCTTAGAAGTCCAGTGCCTGCTGCTGAGTTCCAGATTTCCGGCGTTGTTCAGTAACGTTTGTTTGAAGTGATCGCCATCCACCATCTGAAGTACTCCATCCGCAACTACCCGTTGACCTCTCACCCAGACGCTGTCAACAGCATGGGCAGGTCTTCCTAAAACCAGGAGTTGAACTGGATTCGGTTCTGGGAAGGAGAGACAAATTCGTCAGGTCGTCAAGCACCAGATCCACCTGCTGACCCACTTCTAGCGAACCAACCTCAACAGCCAGGTTGCCCCCTTAAATCCACCCACTGAAGGCATTTCAACGGCTTTTCGAGGAGTAATCCAGTTCTGGTATTCAAAGTCGGTGACCTTGTGCAGAATAAAGCCGAGCTTGATCCCCTTCAATTGAATATCAACACTTCAATTGAATATCAACAGATGAATATCAACAGATGTGTACTCTGTTTCAACCGGGATCAGGGCATTGCAAAGGGTGCAAGTCACGTTGCGTCAATCCTTCGCGGTGTATCAAATTATTTAATTTGTTGTTGAAATCGCAAACTCTTGTTGTGATCCCTTAAAGTGCCATAAATCTGGCTGAAATTTACGATTGAATCAGTTATGTTGCGATGAATATGATGCATCTGATTCAGTTCTAATTCAGTTCTAATCAGTGCCGGGATGTTTTTCTCAAAGAGCTTTATGCATTTGGCTCAAGACCCGATTCAGGATAGATCAGCTTTCTATTGCTAAACCTCTAACCCCACTCTGGCTTTTCGTTGTAATAAGTAGGTAACCACAATTAGTTGTGAAGGGGCAGTGGGGGCTGCGCCCCCAGGCAAGGGGTTTCACCCCCTCCGTCCCCAAATTATCCTTAATTTAATTGTGCCCGGCTATTTACTGTAAGCTGTTACACGGTTAAACCTGGTCTGCTTTTTTGCTATTGAGTTGCAATCGAAGTAATTTTTCTTGTTGTTTGCGTTGTTAGCCCCAGTTTTTTTTGATTGTCTACCTTCGATTTCTATTTGCCGCTGTTTTTAACCAAACCAGTAGTTAAAGAGTAGTTAAAGCGGTCGATAGTGTTTCCTGCCCTTTTGGAACTTTTTCTATGTCTACATCTGATACTCATGCGAGTCAATCTTTAGCGGCTCAGTTTGCTATTTCTGACCATCTAGCAACCTACAACAGTCAAGATTCCAGGCTCTTGTATGAGGAGCAGCGACCCGTTTCCGTTTCCAGCGATCGCGCCAATGATCCCCTGTATACTGCAAAGGGCGTTTACATCACTATTCATGGTCATTTCTACCAGCCACCGCGAGAAAATCCCTATCTAGATGCAATTGAGCGTCAACCCAGTGCGTCTCCATTTCACGATTGGAATGAGCGAATCTATTACGAGTGCTACCGTCCGAATGCCTTCGCTCGGGTCTTGAACGATCGCGGTGACGTGCTCAGGATCGTCAATAACTTTGAATTCCTCAGCTTCAACATTGGTCCTACCTTGATGAACTGGCTCGAACGCTACGACGTGGAAACCTATCAACGAATTTTGGAGGCTGACCGCAAAAGTTGCGATCGGTTGAATGGACACGGCAATGCGATCGCCCAGGTTTACAACCACATCATCATGCCTCTGGCAAACGAGCGCGACAAACTCACCCAGATCCGCTGGGGCAAAGAAGACTTTCGCTCCCGATTTGGACGCGATCCCGAAGGCATGTGGCTGGCAGAAACTGCCGTAGATTCTGCCACCCTTGCAGCCCTGGTGGCAGAAGGAATTAAATTCATCGTTCTGGCCCCCTCTCAAGCATTACGCTGCCGTCCTTTACCAACGACCGACCACCCCAATCCCGAATGGATAGAAGTAGGAGGGAGCCAGATTGACCCAACCCGTCCCTATCGCTGCTATTTGAAGAGTCAGGAGTCAGGAGCCGGGAGCCAGGAGTTAGGAGGCAGAGATCCAGGGGCGGACGCCAACTCACCCGTCCCTAACAATCAGCAACTAACAACTAACAACTATATCGACATCTTCTTCTACGATGGTCCCATCTCCCGCGACATGGGTTTTGATGATAGTGCTCTCAGCAGTTCTTACAATCTTACCAATCGTTTAGGGCAGGCAGTCAGAGGGGATCGTCGCCCTTCACAACTGATCGCAGTTGCAACCGATGGTGAAACCTTTGGACACCACAAGGGCGGGACTGAGAAGTGTCTGGCTTACAGCTTTATCCACGAATTTCCCAATCGGGGCTGGACTGTAACCAACTTTGCCCATTACCTGTCGATTAACTCCCCAAGTTGGGAGGTCGAACTCAAGTCAGTGACAGCTTGGAGTTGTGCTCATGGTGTTGATCGCTGGCAGGATGACTGCGGCTGCGGTGGAGGGGGTGAGTGGCACCAGAAGTGGCGACGCCCTCTGCGCGATGCCCTCGATTGGTTGCGGGATCAGTTAATCAAAGTCTATGAGGAAGCGGGTAGAAAGCTGTTCCGCGATCCCTGGCAGACACGAGATGAGTACATCCAGGTGATTCGCGATCGCTCCCTCACCAATGTCACGGCCTTCCTTGCGCGTCATCAGACCCATAAGCTTTGCCCCGCCGAACAAACCGATGCCCTGAGGCTTTTGGAAATGCAGCGCCATGCCCTGCTCATGTACACAAGCTGCGGCTGGTTCTTCGAAGAACTGTCTCGCCCAGAGGGGGTACAAATCCTCCGCTATGCCGCCCGTGCCCTGGAGCTTGCTGGAGATGTAACCGGAATTCAGCTAGAAAAAGGCTTTGTTGAACGATTGGGGTTGGCTCCCAGCAACGTAGACTGCTTCAAACATGGTGCCGAAGTTTACCGCCAGTTGGTAAAGTCTGCGCAGATCAATTTGAAACAGGTTGCCGCCCATTATGCCATCAGTTCTCTGTTTACCAATTTTGCGAGAGAGCAGCAAATTTATTGCTATACCGCCCACCAGTTGGATTATCAAATGCAGCGCATGGGTGCATTGAGCCTGGCCATTGGGCAACTCAACCTGACCTCAGAAATTACTCGCGAAAGCGCAAATCTCGTATTTGCCGTTCTGCATTTAGGGGGATGGGACTTTCACTGCTGCATCCAACCCTTTTCTGGACGGCAAGACTACAGCCTGGTGAAAGACCGTTTGTTTGAAGCCCTTCAGCAAGCTAGTGCCGCCCAAACCATTCTGGCAATGAACCAGATATTTGGCGACCAATCCTACAACCTGCAAAGCCTGTTTGCTGAGGAACGTCACCGCATCATGCGGCTGCTCACTCAAGAAACTTTGACCCGTCTGGATCAGCTTTATACCCAGGTTTACCGGGATAACTATGGTGTTCTGATGGCCTTCCATCGGGATGAGTTAGTTGTACCTCAGGAACTCCAAGTGGCGGCTGAAGTTGCGCTCAGCCACCGGGCCTTACTCTCTATTCGAGCTCTGGAGCAAGAAAGTAGTGATTTATCCTCTGAAGGGGGCCAATTGGGGTTAAACCATCTGGGAGAGCTAGAGGCGATCGCCATTGAAGCCGCCCACCTGCGCTGCAAACTCAACCTGCCCGAAGCCAAACAGATTTTGGAGCGGTTGATTTTGCGATCGCTCTGGCACCTTCTGCATAACTTTGATCCCAATACCTGCGAAGCCGAATTGCAGCGGCTAGAGCGATTGATTGACCTAGGGCAACAAATGAATTTAGGACTTTCCCTTGCCCAGGCTCAGGAGCTTTACTTCCATTGCTTAAATCACTGGATTGTTCCTGAACGCCTGAAACACAGCAGCGCTGCAAAACCAGAATCGCCTGCTGAAACAGAATCCTCCATCAAACTTCATCCTCTCCACCAGCTTCTGCAACTGGGACAAAAACTCGCAGTCGATGTAAGTGGCTTTATGTAAAGTTATCGGGTTGACCCACTCGCCTATCAGAGGTAAAAAGCGTAAAGTAGATAAGGTTAACTAAAAGCAGTGATGGATGGTACCTTTGCTTTCAGTTGTAATCTTGTTTGTTGCGAGGAGCTGAATTTAGATGAAAATGCGTGTTTTGTCCGCGATCGGCGCTACTGCCATTTTGATGGGGGCTTCCCTCCCGGCATCAGCACAGACAGCTGAGACGCCAGTTCTTCCAGATGAGACTATTTCTGGCGTCCCTTCCCAAAAACTGCCAACTCCCCCTGTCCTCACGGCAAAATATACCCTGCCGATGGATATTCGAGTAGCAAAAGATGCCAGCATCACCTCTAACACCCCACTTACTGACCAGTACGGCAGTGACTACGCAAAGTGGGCTGAGTCCGTTAGAGAGTGCCTCAAATCCAAGCCCATTCTCGTGCGGGTTGTTGGTGAAGAGTCTGTCCCCTTTATCGTCAACGGCTCTGAAGGCAAGCTCAAGTTAAACGCAAACGACAAGGCAGTCTGCTCTCTCTAAGCTAATCGACTGTATTCGTCCTGTTTTTCTTCAAAAAGCCAGACTCTTCTGTAAAAGGAGAGTCTGGCTTTTTAAATTCTGAACAGTCCCCCACGACGCCGTCTTACCTCAGTTTTTGACCTGGTATAAACCAGGTGGGCACCAGTTGTCTTGGTTTAAAGTTTCCGGGTACATGCCCGGTCTACTGCCACCAGACGTTTGAGGTTCCCTTATTCACAAGGCATAGATCATAAAACGTTATTGGCAGTCACCAACGCCGTAGCAGAACCTTGTCCCATTCTAACGGGTAGAGACTGAATCCGCATCTAACACAACAAGAATAAACAGATCCACCCGTGCCAAATAAGATGAAATAGTATTATAAACTACAGATTTTAATATAAGTTTATGTATGGCATTGATAGGAAAACGCTTTTTAATCAGCAGCGGGGAGTTATCGGTGTCTTTTCTTGCCGGGAGGCCGCAGGGCAGGCACTTGATCAGCTTGTTTTTGCTGGATTCCCCTTGTCTCAACTTTTCCTGATCGGCGAAAGTTCCTTTTTTGGAAGCACCAGCTCCGAAGTTTCCCAGGTTAAAGAATTGCTCCATCAAGTTCCTGTAAGCGATGTTACCGGCACTCCTGGAGGACTCAAACGTGCCTTGATCAGTGGAGGAGGGGTGGGCAGTTTTGGAGGGTTATTACTGGGGTTGGGGTTGACCATGGTGCCCGGTGTAGGACCTTTACTGGGGGGATCTGCGATCGCCTCTACCCTATTTAGTATCAGCATCGGTGCTCTTTTGGGTGGGTTAATCGGAGCTCTGCTCAATTTTGGCAGTACCGAGAACCAGGCCAGAGAATGTATCACCCAAATTTCTAGAGGAAATTACTTGCTCATTGTTGCTGGCACAAAGGCAGATATTTTCCGAGCGAAACATATTCTCCACACTCGTTGAATGATGGGTGTTGCTGAAAAGCAACACCGAATGATGAAACGGGTACGCGGGTGCAAAAAACCAGTGGGATCGACCCATCCACCCATCCACCCATTCAGGGATTTTACAGAGACTCTCCATTAATTTGACTTTAAATTTCCAGTGTGTATGCTGTAGAACCTTGCGAAGATTTTGTGAGTAGATAGCGATATCCTGGTTAAGCGAAAAATAAGGACAAACTAAACCAGACACTTTCCGGAGACGGGGAATTGGTATGGAAGACAAGAGAGGGATTAAACGCGATCGCCTATTACTAGTGGGGGATGAGCTTTACACGATTTTCCTCATCCTGACGTACCTAGAATCCTGTGGTTATGAGGTTGCATCAGCACGCAGTAGCCAGAACGCGCTTGAACTCTTACAGGTGACCACACCCGACCTGATTCTCTTTTGTGATGACGGGGTACCATTGATGGATAACTTCACCTTCTTGAAACAGGTGCGGGGCATGTCCCAAACCTCTAAAACTCCAGTTATTCTGATTTCATCTAGAAATCAAACCCTGGAGCAGGCACAAAGTCTGAATCATGAAATAGATGCTTATCTCGTGAAGCCCTTTGAGCTGGATGATTTGAAAGAACGAATACATTCAATGATTAAGCAGACTGTCTCCCCAATTGGTTAAGGGAAGGGTCTATCAAATTTTTCATGGGATTCCGAAAAGGGAGTCGAGCGAATCAGGGGTTCAAAAAGAAGGGCCTCTTATCAAATGGGAGGTGTATGAGCAAATACTTCGAGTCCCTTACTAGGCCGTATACAACCATTACACTAATCAACTTCGTGCCTTCGTCTTACGTGATGGGCAATACCAGGAAATCACCCTGGCAAAACCTCGCTTCTGGATGCCTGCTTTTAAACCGGGGCTGGGAATTTGGGAAGGAAAGTACGAAGGTGTTACCCGTTTCTGGTTACGCTGGTCCGATAGCACTGGCAACTGGATTCTGACCTTAGTTGAAGATGATAAGCGTCGCTTATCACCAGAACAAAATCAATACTCTAGGGATTTGTTTGAGATGAAGGAGTAGCTTACGCTACTCCTTCACAGCAAGCTGGGAGAATCGAAGGAATAAGAGGGAAAAGAGCAACAAAACCATCGCTATGGAGCCTAGCCAAGCCCTGATGGAAACGCCGGAGTCTCTTCTTCGCACTGAGATTGCTCCCAGAGCTGTTGCGATCGATCTCAGTTCCAATACTCTCCAGTAAGCACTGGATACGTGATGATTATTTTTGTTCGCTATTTTCCTAAGGCTCTGCAATTCTGAGGAAGAGTGGCAGAATTTAGCAGTGTCTGTAAGCACTGAAATGAACCATGCTGGCTCTACAATACGGGGATTCGTTCGGCAGAAGCGGAAGAGAAAATATGTCTAATTTGTTGATTCAGCTTTTGGTTATTGGCCTAGTGGCTGGTGTTGCAGGGGGAATGTTTGGGATTGGGGGTGGAGCCATTATGGTTCCAGCAATGGTGTTGCTATTGAGCATGGATCAGAAATTTGCCACAGGAACCTCGATCGCCGCCCAAATTCTGCCCATTGGACTGTTTGCGGCGATCGTTTATTACCGTAACGGTAATCTAAATATTAAACATGCAGTCGTGATTGCAATCGGGCTTCTGATTGGTAATTTGTTTGGAGCCTTATTTGCCAATCAACCCTTCATCAGCAGTGAACTCATGAAAAAACTGTATGGAATTTTTTTACTGGCGATCGGAGTTCGTTATCTATTCTTTCGATGAGAAATTCCCATTTGCTTGAACAATTCGCTCCTGATATTCCTTTTCGGACATCAAATCTTGAATGCTCTCAACCCGTGCTAGAAACACAAGTCCATCCAGGTGGTCCAACTCATGCTGGAAAATACGAGCAACAAAGCCGTTCAGTTCCTTCCGATAGAGTTTTCCATCCTGTCCGGTATATTCCACCTCGATCGCCTCATATCTCGGCACCAACCCTCGAATACCCGGTACACTAAGACAACCTTCCCAGCCCTTGGCCACCTCATCGGAATGGGCCAGGATGCGGGGATTGATCATGGCAGTCGGTTCCATCTCCGGTGCATCGGGATAACGGGGGGTAGGACGGGACGCCACGATGAAAAGTCGGTCAGTCTGAGCCACCTGAGGGGCCGCAATTCCAACTCCATTGGCATTCCGAACCGTCAGTATGAGATCGGTAATTAGTTTTTGAATCCGATCGCCTCTCACGTCCATAACCGGATGCGATCGCTGCTGCAAAATTGGATTCCCAAGTTCAATAACGGATAAAAGTTCAGCCATAGGTAGAAGGGATAGGAGAGGAGGGAGTGAGAGAGGGGTGCGATGAAATGATGTAAAGAGTAGTCACCCCATCACCCTCCCTGATTAACGACTGATAACTAACAACTAGTTCTCCCCTTACTCCTCATTCTGAGCGGTTCTTGTAGGAAAAGCACCGGGTTGTACTGAAAGGGCAACGATTTGTCCATTCCGGCGCAACTCGACTTGCAGGGTACCGCCGATGGATGCACGATCAACTGCCTGCTGAACTTCATCCGCCGTTTTTACAGGCTGACCATTGATTTTTTTAATTACGTCACCCATTTTGAATCCGGCTCTGGAGGCAGGAGAATTCCGCATGACACCAATGATCAGGACTCCCTCGTCATCCTGAACATTAATATCCGTTTCGTTAGAACTGTTGATTTGCCTTCTCAGTTCGGGAGTCAGGGTGGTCATCTGAATGCCCAGGTAAGGATGATCAACCTTTCCTTTAGCAATGAGTTGATTAGCGATGCGCTGAGCCGTATTGATTGGAATCGCAAAGCCTAAGCCCTGAGCACCACCGATGATAGCAGTGTTCATACCGATGACTTCGCCGCGTTGATTGAGCAGGGGACCACCGGAATTACCAGGATTAATGGCCGCATCGGTTTGGATGAAGTTGACGCGCTTATCCGGGACACGAACCTGAGAGCTACGGCGACCCGTACCACTGATGATGCCTACCGTAACGGTGTTATCAAGCCCAAGGGGATTACCGATCGCGATCGCCCATTCACCAGGACGCAAGTTATCTGAATTGCCGAGCGCAACAGTTGGCAAATTATTTGCCTGAATTTTGACTACAGCAACGTCAGTGAGGCTATCGGTCCCCATTACCTTGCCCTGGAATTCACGTCCATCCTTCAGCTTCACGGTTACGGTATCAGCACCGCTGACTACGTGGGCATTAGTGAGGATCAGCCCATCCGACTTGATGATGAAACCTGAACCCGTTCCCTGCTCCACGCGGGTGGAAGGCGGCAAGGGAATATCGGAACCAAAGAATTGCCGGAAGAAAGGATCGTTAAAAATGGGTGGAACCCTAGTTCTTACTGTCCGCGAGGAGTCAATTCGGACCACCGCCGGACCCACCCGGTCAACGACATTGACGATGAAGTTGGGGTCTGTCGCTGAAAGGATGGCACTGCTGCGATTGGGTGCCTGAGCGACCACAGAGGTATCGGCTGTCGCAGTTTGTGCGATCGCCGGTGAATCGGGAAAAAGATTGGAAGACAGCAGGCGATCGCCTGCCAGAGCAGTTCCTGCTCCTACTAAAGGCAGTAGTAAGTAAATAGCAGGTTTCTTCCAGAAAGCCTTACGAGTTTTGTCCTGGGAATGATTCGGAGTCATCATCGTCATGCTGTTAGGTCGTCCACTAGATTGAATGATTGTGTCAAAGGATTAACTAGATGAATGCTGGATTACCCGGTTGAAGTGTTTCGCAGAAGCGGTTACACAATCAAGAAGCGACTCAAGGGATCAACAATACAACTATCCTACTGATTCCAAATACTAGATGGCATGTATGACATTTTCATCACATTGAAATCACATTAGGATAAAAAATTTTGGCGTTGTAACCCACCTACTCTCTCACCCTCACTTTTTCTATAGCAACCCTAAATCAGTTGTGAGATAGAAAGGCTTTTTAAGAACGGGGCCCTGCGGAACCTTTTATCACAATCCAATAGGATCACTGTAACAACCAGAACTACAACTCTCACTATAGCGATCCTTCTTGAAATTTGAACGGGGTACAAGGATTCCACCCCTGGCTGGGGGCGCCCCCTTGTTCACAAACAGTTTGTAAACGTCATAGCGATCCTATTTGGATTGTAAGAAGGAGTTGCAGAACTCCTTCCCACAAAGCCTGTCCATTTCACAGCTGATTTAGGACTGCTGTATATAGGAGACGTTAAAAAGAGAGATTTGCTCCCAATTCAAATTCTTTCCAAAGATAATGAATTTATGGATAGTGAATGCCAGATGTCAGGGGAGTCGTAGGTGAGGCAAGCATGATAGGATAGAGCCGAACCTGTCACTTCAAGTTCATGATTGAAACACAGGATTGACAAGTCCCCTTGATAGCTTTTAATCACAGGTGAATGAACTGCAAGGACAGAAAAGCCACACCAATCTGGTGCACCTCACACTCATTTTTAATCCTGGAGAAAGCATATTAGCTATTCTTTGGGGTTGCGGTGTAGGGTTGCTTAAGCTGTCCTTTTTTTTAGCAGGAGGCAGGAGACAGGAGGCAGGAGGCAGGAGAGGAAAGGCCAATGTGGGTGGGCGAAATTAAGCTATCAGTTTTGGGATGATGAGGTGATAGCGTGATGGGGTAAAGAGGTGAAGGGTTTTAGGTTCTGAGCTTTGAGTTCTAAGCTCAAGGTGAAAGGGCAAAGGTGAAAGGCCGTTATCCCATCATTCTGTCAGTCCATCACTTCTCCACATTACCGGCATAGAACTTTTGCCACAATGCACTAATGGTTCACCAAAGAAACTTTGCCTGGTTATCTAAACTCGGAAAAACTAATTTAGGGGGTTGTGATGGGTTGAAAAACCCTCAAAACACCCGAGAATTGGGTTTTGTAGATCTGAGTTATCCCTCAAATCTATCCTGACGGACTACTACTAGTGGCCAGGGATGAAAGTAATTAAGCTTTTTACTAAGCAGTCAAATCGTCAGATAGTTGAATGCCATAGTCTCAATTTGCTGCGTGGTTATGGGATTGAAGGGGATAGTAATGCTTGCGCTGGTAGTCCCCGGCAACTCTTACTGGTTGACCAGCCCACGCTTAAGCAATTTGATTTGCAGCCTGGGGATCTATCTGAAAACATCCTGGTTGATACCAGTCTCCAATCTTTAGAGTCAGGAACTGTCCTTCGAGTAGGAAATGCGTTAGTTCGCCTCACATTTCTTTGTGAACCGTGCTCTAAGCTGGAGTCTTTGCGTCAGGGGTTGGCCAAGGCAATTAAGGGCAGGAGGGGAATTTTAGGGATGGTTGTCAAGAGTGGGGTTG
Source organism: Leptothermofonsia sp. ETS-13 (assembly GCF_049200465.1). Lineage (NCBI taxonomy): Bacteria > Bacillati > Cyanobacteriota > Cyanophyceae > Leptolyngbyales > Leptolyngbyaceae > Leptothermofonsia > Leptothermofonsia sp. ETS-13. The sequence goes on along the minus strand of NZ_CP120836.1, from coordinate 4,547,608 downwards.
TGACTGTCGAGGATGCGATCGCACCCACTCCCTACACCCTCCCTGCACTCTCTGAAGATGTCAAGAGTCGATTTCAGGAGTTTGTTGCCAGAATTCCAGCGGGTAAAGTAGTCACTACAGTTGACTTGCTTCTGGCACTTGGAGTAGCCAACGCCTACTACCGGGTCATTCCAATTTTTATCAAAAACGCCCCTGCTTCTCTACCCCTACATCGGATTGTGTCGGTAGACGGCAAATTATTAACACCCCATATTCCCGACCAGCTTCAAAAACTGGTCTGGGAAGGCGTGAAAGTAGAGCCAGAAAGGATGGACGCTTCTCCTATCAGGGCATCAGATATAGATACAGAGCGATCGCTAAACCCGGCCAAACATACGGATTGGTTCATACGTTACCGCTGGGCACCTGAACAATTCCACGATCTGGGTAATTTTCTCTAGAAGGAGTTTTGAGTTTTCATCTCACTCCTCTCTCCTCACCCCTCACTTAACTAACAACTAACAACCAACAACTACCCCCTCAGACCGCTGCCAGTTCAGCGTGTTCAATCCGAGTTCCCAGTACCTTCAAGAATTCTGCTAACCACTTGGGATGGGCAGGCCAGGCCGGAGCGGTAACCAGGGTGCCATCCACAACTGCGTCAGTGATTGGACCTTCAATATAATATCCACCAGCACGGGTTACTTCTGGGGCGCAGGCCGGATAAGCAGAACAGCGTTTGCCCTGGATGACATCAGCCGTTGCCAGAAGCTGAAGTCCGTGGCAAATAGCAGCGATCGGCTTATTGGCTTTGGCAAAATGCTGCACCAATTCAATCACCGCTGGATTGAGGCGAATGTATTCGGGTGCCCGTCCGCCGGGAACCACCAGTGCATCATAGGCTTCTGGGCTGATAGAGTCAAAGGTAGCGTTCAGGGTGAAGTTGTGTCCTGGCTTTTCAGTGTAGGTCTGGTCACCCTCAAAGTCGTGTACCGCCGTGCGAACAAATTCTCCCGATTTCTTGCCGGGGCAAACGGCATGAACACTATGCCCAACCATTTGTAATGCCTGGAAAGGCACCATCACTTCGTAGTCTTCAACAAAGTCTCCAACCAGCATCAGGATGTTTTTCCCAGCCATAATGAACTCCTGGTTTTCTCAATTCGTTTGGTAGTCCGAGCAGGTGGTGATGTTCTATAGCTGCCGTCGCCAGACTTAGGACGGGGCACAGAGGGTCTACCCCTGGCTGGGGGCGCAGCCCCCACACCCTCTTTAAACCAAGGATACTAAGCAACCTGGCGACAGCTATAAAACACGACCGGTAGGTTTATTCTTTCAACTTTTGTTGTGAATCGCTTCTATCTGTAAAAGAACGTAGTGAATCGATCTGCGATCGCCCCCTTTTCCTTGTTACGAAAACCGCAACAACCGCAAATTCCCATATGGGAATCCGTCATAATTGCATCCAACCAATCAACTGTGCAGAGGCTTTTCCATGCTGCTCAAGGATGCCCGATTTTATCAGATCCTGTTTCTGGGGCTGTTTCTAATGCTAGGAATTGGTACACGGGATTGGACCCTCCACCTGCAGATGGTCGGGGTGATGATTGCTACCTGTCTACTAACGCAGTGGGGAATGGGATGGGGCATTGGCTGCAGATCATGGAGGGGTTGGGGGCAGGCGATGGGTGACAGGCCACAGACGACAGAGCGTTTGGGATTTTCTGCTCTCCCTGCCCTTACAACTTCTCTCCCCAGTGCTCTCATCACCTCCCTCGGACTCAGCCTCCTGCTTCGGGCTGATCATTACAGTACAGTCATCCTGGCGGGGATGCTGGCGATTCTGAGTAAGTTCTTGTTGCGAGTGCGGGGTAAACATCTGTTCAATCCCGCCAATTTTGGAATTATTGCAGCCTTGGTTTTGACACCAGATGCCTGGGTATCTCCGGGACAGTGGGGTGAGGAGGGGTGGTATGTTTTGCTGTTTTTAGGAACTGGTGGGGTGGTGTTGCAGAAGGTCGGGCGGTGGGATACAACCGTTGCTTTTCTGGGAACCTATGCCGGGTTAGAAGCTATCCGTAATTTCTGGCTGGGTTGGACCTGGGATGTGTGGGCGCATCGGTTAATGAGTGGCTCACTGTTGCTGTTTGCCCTGTTTATGATTACCGACCCACGCACCATTCCCAATGCTCGTGTGGGGAGGCTGATCTGGGCTGTTGCGATCGCCCTCCTCACTTTTATTCTACGGAATGTCTTCTTTATCTCTACTGGCATATTCTGGTCCCTCTTCGCCCTTGCCCCCCTGACACCTTTGCTGGATTTCATCTTTCCGGCGGATCGATTCTCCTGGAGTTCTTTTCCTCCTTCTGGGACTAACTCAAAAGCGGTCGAGGTTGACACGCCCCCTGCACCCTTTACTCCCCTCATTTCCTAACAAAAGTTCTTTGGGGAACAGACAATGAAACTTCTACGAATAGTTTTAACCTTCCTGCTTGTGTGCTTCACCAGTTTCGTAATTGCACCAAAAGCCTGGGCCTTTTGTGGATTTTATGTCGCGAAGGCTGATTCCAAACTGTACAACCAGGCATCGCAGGTGGCGATCGCCCGCGCTGGTAACCGCACCGTTCTGACCATGGCCAATGATTACCAGGGGGAAGTGAAGGATTTCGCGATCGTCGTGCCCGTTCCAGTGGTATTGCAAAAAGAGCAAATCAAAGTCGCCAAACCAAAGATCATTGAGCGATTAGATGCCTTTAGTGCCCCCCGGTTAGTTGAATATTTTGACTCCGATCCCTGTGCTACAAACAATTACCTTGCTGAAAATCGAGCAATGGAAGTTCCTGCTGCACCTGCTGGAGCAGCACCCCGGATAGTCAGCAATGAATCCCTCGGGGTCACCGTTGAAGCCCGGTACACCGTTGGCGAATACGACATCCTGATTCTGAGTGCGAAAGAATCCAGCGGATTAGAAACCTGGTTGATTCAGAACGGTTACAAAATTCCAAAAGGAGCCAGGAATTTACTCAAACCCTACATCCGGCAAAAGCTGAAGTTCTTTGTAGCCAAAGTTAACCTGAAAGAGTTTGACAAAGCAGGATATCAGTCCCTGCGACCGATTCAGATCAGCTACGAATCGCCCCGGTTCATGCTGCCAATTCGGTTGGGCATGATCAATGCAAAATCAGCGCAGGATCTGATTATTTACCTTTTGACCCCCAACGGACAGGCAGAAGTGACCAATTATCGGACGGTGAAAGTTCCCTCTGGTTCTGAAATTCCAGTATTCGTCAAAAATGAGTTTAGCGACTTTTACAAAGCCATGTTCGAGACGGCTTACAGACGGGAAGATCGCAAAGTGGTCTTCATGGAGTATGCCTGGGATATGGCAAGCTGTGATCCCTGCTCTGCCGAGCCGCTAACTCCAGAGGAACTTCGTCAGGCGGGCGTTTTCTGGTTGGATAATCTCGCACCGCCAGAGGCCATGCCCAACCGAATCATCATGCCACCCAGGCCCTATGGTGGAATTTTCATCACCCGACTACACGTGCGTTATACCCGTGACAAGTTCCCTGAAGACCTGATGTTTCAGGAGACGGGCAACCGTGAGCTTTTCCAGGGGCGGTACGTTCTGCGCCATGCCTTTACGGGCAAAATGGATTGCCCCGCTGGTCAAGAGTATGGGCGATCGCTGCCTCGCCGATTCGAGAAAGAAGCCCAAACTCTGGCGAACCTCACAGGTTGGGATATTCAAGACATTCGCAAAAAACTGCCACAAATTCAAGCCCAATGGCTTCCCTGGTGGAAGCGGATTTGGCTTGGACGGATAGGGGGATGAGTTGGGGGGATAGGGGGATAGGGGGATGGCCTTGACATTCAGGACTCCATCATTCCATTACTCTCACTCGTCTACCCTCCCACTCCCCACTCCCTATTCCCCACTCCCCAACCCAATGGTTACTGGACTTATGCCATTGTCCACTAGCCTTCTGCCAAAAATTCACGGATGTACTGGTTGACAAGTTGGGGCTGTTCCTGTTGAACCCAATGGCTGCAATTGGGGATGTAACGGATGCGGAAGTCTTTGACATATTTTTCAGTGCCATAGGTTAACTCTTTGCCCAGGGGCATGTCGTCTTCTCCCCAAATCATTAAAGTCGGTACTTCGAGCACTCCCCACGATCGCTCTGTAAATCCCTGCTGAAATATATTGCGGTAATAGTTGAGAGTCGCTGTCTGAGCACCGGGTTTGGCAAAGGCGTTTTTGTACGCTTCAATGTCTTCATCGGTAAACGCGTCTTTTCTTACAGCCATGCCTCGAAACATCTGCTCAAGCAAGCGATAGTCATCAAACTGCAATAGCAACTCTGGTAATAGTGGCAGTTGAAAAAGGAAAATATACCAGCTCCGGAGTAACTGCTGCGGAGTTCGCAAACCTTCAGCAAATTTCCCTGGGTGAGGAATGTTGAGAACAATCAGGCGTTCAACCATTTGTGGAAAGGCATAGGCAAAAGACCAGGCGATCGCACCTCCCCAGTCGTGCCCCACCAAAACGCAGCGATCATACCCCAGCCCTTCAATCACCCCTTGAATGTCTTTAATAAATTCAGCCATGACATAGGCTGATTGTGATTCCGGCTTATCACTGTCGTTGTAGCCGCGGAGATCAATGGCCACTACTTTGCGATCGCGAGCAAACTCTGGAATTTGGTGCCGCCAGGAATACCAGAACTCAGGAAACCCATGCAGCAAAAGCATTAACGGTCCTTCACCCTGAGTCACGAAATGCAGTTTAATTCCGTTGGTCGTGATGGAATTGTGTGTCCAGGCTTCTTCGGGCATATAACAATCCTAAATTATTCAATGAAATTAAGGAGCTTTGTGAAAAGGGTTTCTGAAGGAGCCCTTTTACCATCCAGATAGGATCGCTGCAGCAAATTCTAATCCACGCCAAAGGCAGTCTAGCAATTGACAAATAGAGGCATCGAGTCAACCAAACCAACCGTTTTATAGTAGTTCCCGGCATCAGATGACCCATGATCGACTGTATCAGCCAAAGCCTTCGCTTTGCGAGATAGTGGTTAATTAAATTCAGGAAATTGATATTATGATTTCCTTATTTTATCCTTATGTTTTTGGCTTATGCTCATATCTTCATGCGGTTCCTTGTCATCAATACTTTGGATTATCCAAAGTAGAAATTTAGGTTAAACATTGCTCTAATTAGCAGTAGCCTGGTAACCTCAAATTAATAAAAGATCTGGAAACTCTAACGGTTTAGATATGGTAAGCCTATTTGGATTGTGAAAGGTCTTTCTTGATGGGGAAAACCTTTGACGATTCTCCTTATTTGTAAAGGATTCAGGATTACTGTATCAGCACTATGGTTGTTGGATCTAGTTTCTATGACTTTTCAGGAATTAAAGGAGTTCATCAAAAATGCCACTTTCAAAACGTTGTCTTGCAGAATTCATTGGCACTTTCTGGCTAGTCCTTGGCGGCTGCGGAAGTGCTGTTCTTGCAGCGGCTTTCCCTTATGCTGTGGGTACTGAAAAGGGAAGTAACTATTTTGGGTTGGGCTTCTTAGGCGTTGCCCTTGCTTTTGGTTTAACCGTATTGACGATGGCCTATGCGATTGGTCATATTTCAGGTTGCCATCTCAACCCCGCTGTTTCATTTGGCTTGTTTGCGGCAAAACGGTTTCCTGGTTCTGAATTGCTGCCTTACATTATTTCGCAGGTGTTGGGTGCTATTGCCGCAGCTGGCATCCTTTATCTGGTTGCGAGCGGTCGGGATGGATACGTGCTTGAAGGATCTAATCCACTAGCAACCAATGGTTTTGGTGCTCATTCGCCGGGAGGCTATTCTCTGTTGGCCTGCTTCATCACTGAACTCCTGCTCACCTTCTTCTTCCTGCTAATCATTCTGGGTGCTACTGATCGTCGTGCTCCTGAAGCGCTGGCTCCTGTTGCGATCGGTTTTGCGCTGACCTTGATTCACCTGATCAGCATTCCTGTCACGAACACTTCGGTGAATCCAGCTCGCAGTACGGGACCGGCTCTCTTTGCTGGGGCAGAGTTAGTCGGTCAACTCTGGTTGTTCTGGATTGCCCCAATTCTGGGTGCAGTGCTGGCAGGAATTCTTTACTACTCAGTGTTTGAAGCACCAATCCGGGAAGAGGAACGGGAAACGGCTAACGTGTAATCTTTCAGCAGCTTTATTGGTTGAGAAACACTATTCCTGATCACGATCCTCAGTCTCCTCAAGCGAGATTGAGGATCGTGTTTTCAAACATTACCCATTGACTCATCCACCCCACCTATTTACCCCTTAAAGCTATATCTATCAGGCTTAGGACAGAGGACGTTGTTGAATTTGGGTATGAAATAGATGCTGTATGTTCGAAACTTTGTTTCGATTCATATTGCTTTGCAGCAACGCCTAAGACAGGGTGCAGGGGTAGAACCCCTGGCTGGGGGCACAGCCCCCACACCCCCTTAAAACCAATGTCCTAAGCAACCTGGCGACAGCTATAAGTGGGGTTGTGCTAGCAGAAAGGCACAGATTGACTTGGCATCTGCCAGTTCTCCTGTGTGAATTGCTTTCTCTATTTCTTCTGCGGTCATCAGCACGGGTTCAAGGTCTTCATCACTATCCTGCTCAGGTGGGTCATCCAACAGTTCAAGATCCTGTGCTAGGAAGGCGTAGATAATTTCATCGGAATAACCAGGAGCAACAAAAAATTCACCCAGCTTTTGCCAGCGATTCGCACGATAGCCAGTCTCTTCTTCGATCTCTCGTCGAATGGTTTCTTCGGGGTTCTCGCTGACCTCTACTGTCCCTGCCGGAAACTCTAACAGGCGACCCTGCACCGTAAAGCGGTATTGCCGCACGAGCACCAATTTTCCCTCTGGCGTGACTGGTACAGCCAGCGCTCCACCGGGATGGCGGACGCATTCCCACTCTCCTTCCGTGCGGTTGGGCAGCCGCAGGCGGGTCGATTCGAAGGAAAACTTTCGTCCCTGATAGGTGAAACGTCGTCTTAGCAGTTGAGGCGGTTCTCCACCGTATGGCATAGTTCTAATTCTTTGACTCCTGAACAGTCTACCGTTTGAATCAGTTCTGCGATCGCCTTTCCCGAAACAGGCTCTACCCAGGCAGGGGCAATCTCTGCCAGGGGTACCAGCACAAAGGCTCGTTCCGCCATCCGTGGGTGGGGAATTTGGAGGTTGGGACTATCCAAGACTAAATCATCAAACAGTAGCAAATCCAGGTCAAGGGTGCGGGGGCCGTTACGTTCTTGCCGCACCCGTCCAAATCTAGCTTCTATTTGTAAAAGAGCTTGCAGAAGAGCCTCAGGCATCAGGGCAACCTTCAGCAGGGCACAGCCGTTGAGATAGTCCGGTTGGGGTGGACCAACAGGCTTTGTCTGATACCAGTGAGATCGCGCCTCTAATTCAATTCCGGGAGTCTGGCTCAGGCGTTCGAGGGCAGATTCAAGGGTAGTCAAAGAATCTCCCAGGTTGCTGCCAAGGGCGATCGCCGCCAGGGTTAATTGGGTAGCTTCAGGCGATGGTTGCATCACGCCAGACGGTACAGAATTCATTCTTCCTGCTCCTATCGCACCACGCTCAAAATAGCCGTTGCGATGCTAAGCAAAATCAATACCCAGAGAACCCAGCCAGGAATGAAGGTCAAAATTCCGATTCCACGCAAAACCCAAACTATTCCCGTCATCAGTAGCATGATCAAAAAAGCTTTTGTACTGGGCTTCAGTGTCCTGATCATTGCCCATTACCTCCCGCGACTGCTACGAATGCCGCCCAGAATGCCCATTCCAATGGAGAGCAGCACCAGTGCCCAAATAGCATAGTTTGGCAGGGTCGTTAGCACCCCCAATCCCTTTAGCAGAATCAGCACCGCCGTCAGCACCAGCATGATGCCAATGATGTACAGGACAATTGAAATGACGAGGTTAGGAGTTTCACCCACAAGTTCTATCTCCCTCAGCCTGGTGTGTAATAGAGCTTTAAATTATCGCCCCTATTGTGACACGGCAGGTCATCAAAGGATTTTTGAGAAATTGTAGGGCAAGGAGTCAGGAGCCAGGAGCCAGGAATGTAAGAGGTGGAGGAGTGGGAGGGTGGAGGAGTAATGGGGTGATGGAGTAAGAGGGTGGATGGGTGCCTAAGCAGGAACCTGAAAGCTCTAACTCAGGTCAGAAATCCTGGGTCTAAAAAATTATTATTTTGTTTTTACAAGTCAATTATGGGATTAGGCTGGTTCATTAACCTTTCTTATACATTCATACTTTTACTAAAGTTATCCAAATCTTCATCGTATCATGTAACACTTTTTAACTAGGTGAGGGTAAGGTCTTGTATAACAGGGTGCACTTGTGATGAGGTTGCCCCTAGTCCTAAAACCTGATTTGGCTTGCTTCAGCTTAACCCTATAATTGGGAGTTCTTCACCTGATGACCGCCTCTCTACAAACCTTTGCTTATACTCCCTCTCTCCCATCGCTTCAAGAGGATCGTCTACCTGCTTTGCTGAACGGAGAAATATTGTTGACCACGCGATCGCATACCGATTGGGGTGCAGCCGTTACTGCCCGGATGCATCTACCCATTCAACGAGGGAGGGTCTGGGAGAAGATCACAGAATATTCCCAATGGGTTCGCTACTTTCCTGCCCTTACTCACAGTCAGGTATTGCACGAGGGAGATAGTGGAGCCGCTAGAATCACGAAACGGCTCTACCAGGTTGCTAGCAAAACCTTTTTTCTCTTTACCGCTCAAGTCGATATTCGTCTTAAGGTTGTTGAAACAATTCATCAGCGGATTCAGTTTTATCTGGAGTCGGGCAGTTTCAAGGACTTTTATGCGGATCTGCATTTGCAAGAGTGCCGGGGTGGTACCTTGCTGACTTACTCAGTTCAGGCAACTCCTACCATTCCAGTTCCGTCCTTGTTTATTCAGCAAGCTATTCAACTGGATCTGCCTTCTAATTTGCGTAACATGCGCCAGCTTCTCTGTCAGTAGCCCTCCTTTGATTACGTTTGAGACGAAAGAAACAGAGCTATTCTTTTTCTTTTGGAGATTGGTAGTACAATTGCTCTATGCAAACGGTTTATTCGTCTCGTTTTCTGATAGCGAAGCAATCCGTTTGTAGAGATCCGCCTCTCAAACACTGCATGAACGCCTTCCACGACTTAGAGGACCAAATTATTCTGGGGATTGACCCTGCCATTGCGGCGATCGGTTTTGGCATTATTCGCGGCAAACAGGCTCTGGATTATGGAGTCATTACCACTCCTGCGGATGCCCCCATGTATGAACGCCTGAACCAGATTCGCTCAGATATTCAGGACCTATGTGAGATCTTCAAGCCCGACATTGCTGCCTTAGAGATGCCTTTCTTTGGGCGAGAAAATACGAATGCAGGCCGAGTTTTGCGAGCATTGGGAGTGATTGAGTTAGCCCTGGGTGATTGCGGATTAATGGACCTTATTTTTGTGCATCAATCCCAGGTCAAAGCTGCTGTAGCCCAGTATGGAGCCAGCAAAGCTGAGATCAGGCAAGCCGTGATGCTGATCTTCAACTTACCTAACCTCCCTTCCCCTGATGATAGTGCTGATGGACTCGCGATCGCCTACGCAGCCCAGTGTGGGGTGCGAGCCAATGTTGCCTGAGGGGTTAAACCATTCTTATTAGCATAGGGTGAGCTCTGGTTAAAGGAGCCAGGAGCTGGAAAGGGTCTGTCATTTTGACTTCTGGCTTCTGATTTCTGGCTTCTGCTATTGCTCCTCTTCCTGAATCCCAAACACTTCGCTGAACACCTTCTGCACTTTGTAACCCGAATCAATTGATTCCAGAGGGTCTTTGCGCAGTCGGTGGCGCAGACAGAGGGTGACTACGCGACGGATATCCTGCACCGTGACTTTAGTACGACCTTCAAACGCCGCCAGAGCTTTAGCTGCACGGTTGGTGACGATGTCGCCGCGCAACCCATCGACGTTCAGTTCAGCGCAGACTTGAGAGATTTTAACTCGCAGATCGTAGTCAATCGTGACCTGCTTCAGCAGTTCCTGAGCCTTCACCAATCGATGCCGGAGTTCGTCTTGCTGGGCCTGGTGCTTTTCTAAAAATGCAGGGGGATCCTGGTCAAACTCGGTTCGCTGTTCGACAATTTGCACCCGCAGGGCCGGGTCTTTTACAGTCCGAATTTCGGCATGCATCCCAAATCGATCCAGCAATTGGGGCCGCAGTTCGCCCTCTTCGGGGTTGCCTGAGCCAACCAAAACGAAGCGGGCAGGGTGACGAATGGAAATGCCTTCCCGCTCAACGGTGTTCCATCCGGAGGCAGCAGAGTCCAGGAGCACGTCAACCAGGTGATCATCCAACAGGTTGACTTCATCGACATAGAGGATGCCCCGGTTTGCTTTGGCTAACAGCCCTGGTTCAAAGGCTTTGACACCCTCAGAAAGCGCTTTTTCGATGTCAATGGTGCCACACACCCGGTCTTCGGTTGCGCCCAGAGGCAGGTCAACCATCGTCACTTTTTTCTTAACAACAGGAAGCTCAATCCCCTGTTCTACCTGCTGGCGAACGGTTTCACCCATCAGTTCTGGATCCGTAGGGCTACTGTTAAAGGGATCGTCGGCCACCACATCAATTTCCGGGAGCAAATCTGCCAGGGCCCGGATGGTGGTAGTTTTGCCGGTGCCGCGATCGCCCATGATCATCACACCGCCAATTTTGGGGTCGATGACATTCAACAATAGCGCCAGTTTCATCTCTTCCTGCCCGACGATCGCCGTAAAGGGAAATACGGGGCGACGACGGACGGTTGCATGGCGAACCGCCTGACCATTCTCGACGGCAGAAGGGGTGCTGACTTTATGGGATTTTTTAGACGACACGGATTGACTATCCTCAATAGCAGAGGGATTTGCAATAAAACTCACAGCTTTTCCGAAGGATTAGGGATGTTGATCACTGCCTCCCATTGTGCCATAGAGGGGGTAGATGGGTGGATGAGTAAGTAGCTAGGCGCAATTAAATTAAGGATAATTTCGGGGGTGGAGGGGGTGAAATCCCCTGCCTGAGGGCTCAGCCCCCATTCCCCCCTTACCAATTCCTTACCAATTAAGGATGACTACTGGGTGAAGGAGTGAGGGAGTGAAGGGGAGACTGAGCCTTTGCTAACCACACAGGTTGCCTGTAAAAGAATCAGATGATTTTCCTGGAGTACGGTGCAGCGATCGCGGGCTTGCTGAAGGATAGGGATTTTTTGCTGTTGCAGGGCGTTGGCTGCCTGGCTGGCAGCGGGCTGGTATTGTTGCAGCCAGGACTTTTGCAGATAGCGGGGGGTGAAGGTATCTGCATCTACCAGCCAGAAGTCAATTCCATACTTTTTAGTAAATTGCTGGACTTGCCTGGGGTCGGTACTGTACTGTGCCTGAATCTGGTCAATCACCCGGGCGCGCAGCTGGCGGTAGTAGCCCAGATGATAGGGGATGGCAAATTCTCGCCCAATCAGGACGGAGCGCCGGGCAAAGGTAGGAAGATTGTTGGCTTCCAGCAGGGTTGAGGCAATTAAGGTATCTTTGGGTTGCTGAGCCAGAAAACGGTAAGTTTCAGGGGCGATGCCAGAGATATAGCCAGGGAAGGGATTGCCTAACACTCTCACAACAGGGTAGGAGGTCTTTAAACAGGCGATCGCCGGGTACATCACCAGCGCCAGGGTCAGAAGCCCCACAAATCCCCAGGTAACCTGCTTCTTACTGGCTGTAGGACGCTTGTTGACCCACCCCAACCAGGCATCCAGCAGAATGGTGAGTGAGAGGGCAGCCGCGATCGCCAGAACAATCCGCAGACTGTGCTGGGTATAGCGGTTAGGGAGATGGAGCTTAAACAACAACAGATGGGCAGCGAAAAACAGGGACAGGGAAGACAGCACAGTCCATTGCAATGCCCAAACACCTTGTGTGATCGGTCGAGTCAGGGGAAATCGCGGTGACCTCAATATCCACGGCAGGAACAAGCCCAGCACCATAGGGGCAGGCAGGAAAATGCGCTCTGGACGGGCAAGCATGCCGCTGCGTTCAGAAAAGAACCAGAACGTCCAGGGGCTATGGCTGAAGAAGCTGTTGCGACCGGGGTCCCAAAATTCTGGCATCTGCTTTGCCTGTGTTGCTCCAATTACGGGGCCAAATTCAGATCCGCCCTGCAAAACGAAGGGAAGAATCACGATCGCCGCCACCCCCAGCCCCCACCCACAAAACCGATAATCCTGCCAGACTGGCGACAACCGTGGCCATTTACCTTCCCACTTAACCAGAGAAAACACCAGCACTCCGCAGGCAATCAACATCACCTGGGGGTAAAACAACCCTTGCAGGGCGATCGCGAACAGACAGGGCAACAACGACCTGCGCAACAGGTAGTACAAAAACGCCAGAAACAGCGGGTACAAAAAAGCCCTGGGAGTTGCCGAGTAGAGGTCATCGGACATCATCAGGTTTTGACTCAGCAGCAGCGATGCCAGAAAACCCGCTACCGGCACGGGCAAAATTTGGAAACAAACGCCAAAGCAGTAAGCTGCCGTTATTAAACCCAGCAGAGCAGGTAGCAATTTGCTAAACAGTAATGGCTCCATGCCAAGCGCTGCGCCTAAGCGGTAAACAGTGGTGTAGCCCAGGGGGGCAACGGATTGGAAGTAGTCTGCTATCAGGTCGTTAGGGAAATGCTCCGGGTCTATCAACCGTTGCAGCCAGAACACATGCTGACGAGCATCATCCTGAACTATGTATTCACTGCTGAAGGCTTGCTGAAAGGAAAGCAAGGCAATGGCTCCGGCACCCAGCAGGCTCAGCATGAACCAGAAAAGGATGCTAGCTCTGGAGGGTTTGGGAGTCAATAGCCGTTGCAGGCGGGTGAACATGGATTTCAAAACTGGAAACAATTACTTCTGCAAGGTACGCACCGTTGCCATGAACTGATTGAGGAAGGGCAACCCTGCGATCGCGGGAATTAGGTAGCGCGACGTACATAATACGCCTAAAGCTGCCGCTGTTGCCGCATTGAAATAGGGGGCATAGAGAAAAATTAGTGCCGCATCACGGGTGCCAACCCCAGCAAAAGTAAGCGGCAACAGCCCGGCCAGGATTGCCAGGGGCGACAGTGCCAGGTTGGTAATAAAAGGTGTCCAGGCATTCAGAGCCAGGATAAAGAACCAGATTTGCAGCAGGTGCAAAAACCAGAGAAAGACAGACGTGAGCGTAATTTTCAAGAGTTGGGGGCAATCGCTCCAAAAGTATTCATGCATCTCCTGCCAGGCTGTTTGCAACTTCAAAAGCGCTGCTTTGATAGGTTTCGGAGCAACTTTCTGGCCCAGCAAGAAAAAGTGTTGTGCAAACTGGCGTGATCCCAATACCAATCCACCTCCCACAAACCCTACCCCTACCCCCACCAGCATGATCCAGAAAAACCAGTCTTTTTGCGGATAGAGTAACAGACCAAAGGCACACCACAGCAACAGTGACAGCATGTCACACGCTTTCTCAAAAACCACCAATGACAACGCCAGTGATCCACTCAAATGCCCCCGCTCTCGCATAAAGTACGCCTTGGCAATATCCCCCATTTTTGATGGCAACACCATGTTGAGTGTACTGGCAACCAGGATGAGCCGATTTGCTTCGGGAAAGGAGAGGGTTTTGAGTTCTGAGTTTTGAGTTTTAAGTTTTGAGTTTTTGCCCGCTGCCTGTCGCCTGTCGCCTATCCCTCGTTGCCCGTCACCCATCCCCCTTTCCGGCATCAACTGCTGCAACCGCCACGCAGTCATCATAGTGATTGGTACAACCATTCCCAGGCTGATCACCATCCAGGGGCGATCGCAGTTTTGAAAAACTTGAATCAGACTTTGAAAGTCAATCTTCCAGTAAATCGCCGCCAGGATGAGCAGGCTGATGAGGAGGGAGAGCGATCGTTTCATTACGAACTAAGGCAATTCTCAAAATTAAGTAGCTAGGCGCGATTAAATTAAAGATAATTTCGGGGGTGGAGGGGGTGAATCCCCTTGTCTGGGGGCGCAGCCCCCACTCCCCCCTTGACAAATTAATGATGACTACCTACTTATCTGTTTTCAAAATTGTTGAAATTGGCGTTAGAAAGTTGCATAAAGCAAACCCTCTTCCAATTTTGGAAGAGGGCAGGTAGGAGCACTCATCAAGATTGTCTCAAAGGATTAAAGAGTATAGCTGTCGGCAGGTTGCTCAGGACATTGGTTTTAAGGATGGGCGGGAGTGCCCCCAGCCGGGGCTTTCACCCCTGCACCCCGTCCTAAGCCTGGTGGATAGCTATACCATTACGGTTGGTCTGCAGGGTAAGTAATGGCTCCGTAAACGATGAATGCAACACAACCGGATACAAACACGAGTAATCCTAAAAACACCCCAATGGCAGTAGGAGTGAACTCATTGCTGATAGAGGGTGGGGTATCGGCAGAAGCGATCGCGCTATTTAATCCCGTCCAATCAATCTCAATCCCTTCCAGCAAAATCGAAGCATTAAAGAGTTGCAGAATGATGAGTAAGAAGAGGAAAAACAGCACCATTAAAACTGCCATCCACGGGGTAGTGCCCCAGCCGGGAACCACCATCCCTGCATTTGAGTTCAACTTTTTGAGGATGTATTGGATCGGTGCGATCCTCTTTGGCTGAAAACGTTGGATCTGCATAAACGGCTCCAAATCTTAGAACGTAAAGACATTGAAACTCAGGCTTCGGCCCCTTCCTGGGCTGTGGTCTGTTCTCTGGCGATCGCCTGAACCACCTCTGGTAAGGGTTGTAAACCGCCTGGCGCAGGTGGTAACAATGGAGTGGTTGGTTCTGGAGCTTGAGATGCGGTTTGTAGGGCGGGTTTTAAGCGAGTGCTGCGGTCTCCCACCTTCTGGAATATGCCCCATTCAACCTGTTCAATATCCAGTTCAGGATCAATGCCAGCAAAGACATCGCGGAAGAGGGTGCGAGAGCCGTGCCAGAGATGCCCAAAAAACCAGACCAGAGCAAAGCAACAGTGGAAAAAGGCAAACCAACCTCGATTGCTGGTGCGGAAGACCCCATCGGAATTGTGGACAGTGCGATCGAACTCAAACGGTTCACCCAATTGAGCCTGACGAGCATATTTTTTAACCGTCATTGGATCGCTAAAAGTTTGACCATTCAGCCTGCCACCCAGGAAACTAACCGTGACTCCCGTTTGCTCAATGCTATATTTTGCCTCTGATTTGAAAAATGGAATATCAGCACGGACGACACCTTCTTTGTCCGTTAGAACCACCGGGAAGTTTTCGAAGAAATTGGGCATCCGACGCACCGTCAGTTCTCGTCCTTCCCGATCTTTGAAAACAGGATGTCCCAGCCATGCCCGTGCAACCCCATCTCCATCCACCATGCGACCGACCCGGAACAATCCACCCTTAGCGGGACTGTTACCCACGTAGTCGTAAAAAGCAAGTTTCTCAGGAATCGCTGACCAGGCTTCGGATAAACTCTTGCCTTCTGCCAGGCTGGCCTGCACTCGCCGTTCAATTTCTTTGCCAAAATAGTTTGAATCCCACTGGTAGCGAGTGGGTCCCCACAGCTCAATTGGAGTAGTTGCCGTACCGTACCACATCGTGCCACAGGCAACGAAACCCGCGAAGAAGAAAGTAGCTAGAGCACTGGCAAGGACTGTTTCAATATTTCCCATCCGCAAAGCCCGGTACAGGTTTTCAGAGGGGCGGACATTCATGTGAAACAATCCACCAATAATGCCCACAATGCCAGCCGCAATGTGGTGTGCTACAACCCCCCCTGGATTGTAGGGATTAAATCCGGCTGGCCCCCATTCTGGTGCCACAGGCTGCATGTGGCCTGTCAAGCCATAGGGGTCAGACACCCACATCCCCGGACCAAAAATACCCGTCAGGTGAAAAGCACCAAAACCAAAACAGGCCAGACCTGCCAGGAATAGATGAATCCCAAAAATTTTGGGTAGATCTAAAACGGGTTCGCCAGTTTTGGAATCAAAGAAAGTTGCCAGATCCCAGTATTTCCAGTGCCAGACGGCAGCCAAAAACTCTAAACCGGAAAACAGGATGTGGGCGATCGCAACCATTTCAAACGTCCAGAATCCCGGATCAGACACGGTTTCCCCCGTAATGCTCCATCCCTGCCAGGAATTCGTGACCCCTAAACGAGCGACAAAAGGCATCAAAAAACAACCCTGCCGCCACATAGGGTTTAACACCGGGTCGCTTGGATCAAATAAGGCCAGTTCAAACAATAGCATGGAACCAGCAAAGCCAGCACAAAGGGCGTTATGCATCAAATGCACCGCAATTAGCCGCCCTGGATCATTCAAAACGGAGGTATGAACTCGGTACCAAGGGAGTCCCATTGACTAATGCTCCTTTTTCTAAATAAGTGATGGGTAATCAATATGGGATGTAATCTCAAAAGCAATTTAATTTGAGTCAGCGATACATAATTGTCCTTTCGTTGCTTCTCATCGTTTTGCTTCTGCCACTCTTTTGTCCCCATTTAAGTTTTTGAGAAGAACCCAGTGAGGATGCTGTGTATGGATTCGTAATTGCTTGAAAATCAGGACAACCGATCGCCGCTTCAGACAGTGCAGTTGATGGATGAATCGTACATTTGAGGTAATAATTGCGAGTAAAAAACTGGCATTTAGCGCAGGGAATTTGATGTAACTGTGCCGCTTGATTCACCGTATCTTTGATCACTGTCCACGTACTCCAGAAGATCAGCAGAATCAGAACCCAGGCAAAGAAGAAACAAAAGGTAACCACCAGTGGCTGACTGGAAGAGTTTTGCAAAACCATCAGGTAAGACATAAGCCGATAACAGATAACAATGACCGAGGGTAGAAGGCCCAACTCCCTTATCGCTTCTGGCTTCTGGCTCCTGGCTCCTGCCTTCTGCCTTGGCCTATCGCCCGTTGCCTGTTGCCTCTACCAGGTGAGAATGATTAGGAAAGATGAATGATGAATGAGGGATTCACATTCATCATTCATCGTGAAACCGCTGTCGAGGGGCTAATCTAAATCAGGCATAGACAAAACTGGTTCATTTTTACGGTCAATGCCTCGAACAAACCCAGCCGCCGCTGCCCGGGAGCGTCCTCCATGCCAGAGATGACCAACCAGGAAGAGAAAGGCCATGATGAAGTGAAATGCCGCCAGCCAAGTACGAGGCCCAATAAAATTGAAAGAGTTCACTTCGGTGGCTAATCCGCCAACGGAGTTTAACGAACCAATGGGGGCATGGGTCATATACTCCGCTGCTATACGAATCTGCCAGGGCTGTACATCGTTTCTGAGCTTGTCCAGGTCAAGACCGTTAGGACCCCGCAGCGGCTCCAGCCAGGGAGCGCGACAATCCCAAAAGCGCATTGTTTCACCACCGAAGATAATTTCACCCGTCGGGGCCCGTTGCAAATATTTCCCCAGGCCAGTCGGTCCCTGAGCCGAGGCGACGTTGGCACCCAGGTTCTGATCTCGCACCAGGAATACCAGTGCCTGAGCCTGGGAAGCTTCTGCAATGGTGGGTCCGTAAAATTCACTGGGGTAGGCCGTGTTATTGAACCAGATAAAGAAGGTTGCAATAAATGCCTGACCACAAATGTTACCGAGGCTCTGGGCCAGATAGGCTTCGCCTGTCCAGGTAAACACCCCGTGGGTCCATTTCCAGGGTTTGGTCAGAATATGCCAAATACCTCCTGCAATCAGGATTCCACCCATCCAGATATGTCCGCCGACGATATCTTCCAGGTTGTTGACGCCGATAATCCAACCCGCTTCGCCGTAGGGCGAACGAAACAGATAACCAAAGATCCGGAGGGGGTTCAAGGTTGGATGGCTGATGATACGCACATCCCCACCACCTGGTGCCCAGGTGTCATACAACCCACCCCAAAACATGGCTTTCGCAACCAGGAGCCAGGCTCCAATGCCCAGGAAGATCAGATTAATGCCTAAAATCGTTGTGATTTTGTCCTTATCTTCCCAGTCAAAATCAAAGAAGCCAGACAGCTTTTCTGGACCCCGGATGGCGTGGTAAATACCACCAAAGCCCAAAACAGCGGAACCAATTAAATGCAGGACTGCAATTACAAAAAAGGGCATGATATCAACCACTTCGCCCCCGTGCCCGACTCCAAAACCCAGGGTGGCCACATGAGGCATTAAAATCATGCCCTGCTCATACATGGGTTTATTGGGAGTGTAGTGGGCCACTTCATAGAGCAGCATGGCTCCTGCCCAGAAGGCAATCAGTCCGGTATGGGCCACATGGGCACCCAAAAACCGACCTGACATATTAATGAAGCGAGCATTGCCTGCCCACCAGGCGTAGCCTGTAGATGCTTCATCTCGCCCTTCTCTGGCAGTAGTGATGGTCAGACCCTTGGCAGTCTTTTCTGTTTTAACGACTGCCCGATCAAAAAGTGTCGTCATATTGTTAAGAGGGATTGAGAAGGATTTCTAGAAGGTTAGAGTGTCGCTTAGAATTTGAGGAAAGATGGGCTATGAGTTTTGAGCCGTGAGTGGAATCTCCATCGCAATCGGAAACTCAACCCCCATAACCCATCGCGCTGTTAGAGCACCTTTATCCCGCAGCATTACCTCGCGGTAGAACTTCATCGGGGAAGACGAAATGCTCATGAGGCTGGTCTTCTTCTGCCATCCAGACACGCAGCCCTTCGTTTAGCAAAATATTTTTGGTATAAAACGTTTCGAATTCTGGGTCTTCCGCTGCCCGGATTTCTTGTGAGACAAAATCGTAGGCTCGCAGGTTGAATGCCAGACCAATCATCCCGATCGCACTCATCCACAGACCCGTCACCGGGACAAACAACATGAAAAAGTGCAACCAGCGCTTATTCGAAAAGGCAATCCCAAAAATCTGTGACCAGAAACGATTGGCCGTTACAAAGGAGTAGGTTTCTTCTCCCTGAGTTGGGCTAAATCCGCCGAAGGTATTGTAACTGCGACTGTCTTCGTAGAGGGTGTTTTGCACTGTGGCTCCATGAATGGCACACAACAATGCGCCTCCCAGGACCCCGGCCACTCCCATCATGTGAAATGGATTGAGGGTGAAGTTGTGAAAGCCCTGGACAAACAAAATGAAGCGAAAGATGCCAGCCACTCCAAAACTGGGTCCAAAAAACCAGCTCGATTGACCTAATGGGTAGATCAAAAAGGTGGCAACAAAGGTGGCGATCGGTGCCGAAAAGGCAAGGGCATTATAGGGACGCACACCCACTAGGCGAGCGATTTCAATTTGCCGTAGAGCAAACCCCATCAATCCGAGAACACCGTGAAACGCGGTGAATGTCCACAGTCCGCCAATCTGACACCAGCGAGTAAAGTCTCCCTGGGCTTCTGGTCCCCACAGGGTTAGCAGAGAGTGGCCCATGCTATCGGCTGGGGTGGAAACCGCTGCGGTTAAAAAGTTACAGCCTTCCAGGTAAGAACTGGCCAGTCCATGGGTGTACCAGGAGGTAACGAAGGTCGTGCCTGTGAACCAGCTGCCCAGTGCCAGGTAAGCACAGGGAAACAGTAACAAACCCGACCAGCCAATAAAGACAAAGCGATCGCGCTTCAGCCAGTCATCCAGCGTATTCAACCAATCCACCCAGGTTGGGGGGCGTTGAATGGCAATGGTCATTTAAATTTCCTCCTTGATTCAGCGATTAGCGATTAGTTGTTATAGCTGTCGTCAGGTTGCTTAGAACATTGGTTTTAAGGGGGTGGGGGCTGCGCTCCCAGCCAGGGGTTCCACCCCTGCACCCGTCCCAAGCCGGGTGGCTATAGCTATAGTTGTTGGTTGTTAGAGAGGCATGAGGGGTGAGGAGTGAGGTGACAGGAGTGAATGGGTGATGGGGTGAGGATTAGTTGTTAATTAAGTGAGGCGTGAGGTGAAAACTCATCCACCCATCTACCCATCCACTCCCGACTCCCCGACTCCCTCACCCTCTTGACTCCATCTGAACTCAAAACTCAATCACTCAAAACTCAACCACTAATATTCCAAGTTGCCGTTGTGAACGAAATAAGGGGCACCGGGCAATGAAAGGGTTTGAATAATGTGGTCGAAATAGGGAATCACTTCAACAGCATCCTCTTTGCCTAAGAGTGCGATCGCCTCCTCTTTCAGGCAGCGCACAGCTTCGACCCAGTTTGCCAGAGGAATTCCCAGGGGAGATGTACATCTCTTTCATGCCGAGGGTACCAATGTCGGTTAACGGTTTTTCGTCCCCAGCTAAAACACAGTAAGCAATGAGCCGGATGTACCAGCCCTGATCTCGCTGGCAGGAAGCCGTTTTGCGGGGATTACCGCTATTGCTGGGGGTCACGGGGCAGCGCTTCCAAAACTTAACGCACCCCCTTTTCCACCAGTTCTTTTTCGTGGTCTGCCAGGGTTTGAGCAATCCGGATGCGGCGATCGCCCGTTTTGCAAAAGTTTTGGATCATTCGGATTTCGCTCGGTGTGGGATAGCGCAACTCTTCGTCGGCATTCAAAATAACTTGCTGAACAAGACTCATCGCTTCCCTCCTGAAACAATGTGAACGCCTCCAAACCAACCAATGTGTAACTGCTTGGAATTCGTGATTGGGTGAATCAATCGTTTCCAAAGACGGGTATTGGTCATTGCCGCAAACCCATGCTTAAGGAGACGTTCCAATGGGTTTGTCAGGGTTTTGCGGTAAAAGTGTTTGATAAAAACGGAATCGGCTCGATCAAGTTTTGGCATAGGGCTGTCCACTCCTGGAATCAATACGCATTAACTTTGCCCACCCGGTTCGCTGAAGGCAGGTTGAGTGGTTGGTTGTTGAACTGGGGATGTCTCTGCTTTTTGAGAATTGGGCGTTTCGTTCGCTTCAGCCGGTTCGGACTCAAGCTGAAGTTGCTTCGCGGCATCCAATACTTCGTAGCTGAGCGGTTTTTGCTCCAGCAGAGCAGCTTGCAGTTGAGCCCGTTTATGGGCAGCGTCGCCACCTCCTAAGGCGGCCTTAATCCAACCACTAAAGTTCTCTGCCACCCGTGGTCCTGGTACCGAACTACCAAGACGTTCGTGTTGCAGTCGTAATGTTCCAGTACTACTGCGCGATCGCAGTTCGTATCCCCGTGGGGTCACAAACCGCTCATAGGGAACCGTATCTTCTCCAAAAGTAGCGATGTACTCAGGGCTATCCACCAGTTCATCAATCAGTGCGTAAAAGCCTTTTTTGGCGCAGATATCGTAGTAACGGCCCATTTCCTGCCGCCCGTAGGTGGGGCGACCCAACAAGCGTCGATGGATGTACTCGATCGCCTTTGTGATATAAAGCGATTCCCAGTACATATGCCGGAACGAACGAGATTTCGCCAGTTGGCGGACAAACTCCCGTACCGTGATTTCTGCACTTTTTAGCTTCAGTTCTGCTGCAGTCAACCGCTGCTCCGGGTATACTTCCCGTCCAAATAGCTGGCGATAGGTGCCTTCGATAATGGCAGTGGGGGAGTTTTTGGCCAGGTTAACGCTGACCCCCTGGGGTGAGGCTTTACCATGCTTGCCATTCGGCTGAGCCATTTGATTCAGCTTGAGCAGGCGATTCGAGGTGCCCGGAACCTGTCCCCAATTCAGCGCGTGGCTAGTTCCATGACCATTGCCTGCTTCGCAACTAATTAAAATGCGACGATGATCCTTATTGAAAGAGGCAGGATGATCGTTTCCTTTCCAGCTTGGTTGCGGGAAGATGGCACCAAAGCGAATTTCTAGCGGATCGTTGCCCGCTCCATAGGGATGCTGATTGGGCAGCGGTTTCTGGTAATCTCCAAACTGGGTAATGAATTGGGGAATTTTGTGGGCAGGGGCACAGAACTTAAAGAGATGAAGTTGTGGCCCCCAGTTCCGGCATTCCTGCGCCTCCAGCCCATAGCCTCGCAGGTAGGGAACGGTTTCTTCACCAAAATAGTCCGCATATTCCTGGGAATCAACCAGCGTATCAATCAACGCATGCCATCCCCGGCTGGAAACAACATCAAAATACTGTTGAAATTCTTCTGGAGAACTCACGCCCCGCCCCAGGAAATGACGCACGGCCAGTTCAATAAATCGACTGACAACAAAGGGTTCATAAAACTCATTGCGATAGAGGCGTGACTTGCCCATGCGGCGAACAAACTCTTTGGTTGAGATTTCCCCACTCCGGAACCTGGATTCTAAATCGGTCAAACTGACTCCGTATTCACGGGTAATATCTCGCTCAAATACTTGCCGATAGGCCGCTTTAATCACTTCCTGTTTTTCCGTCTCTGACAGGTTTGGCTTCATCACAAACCGATGGCGCGGAATCACTGACAGGGCATAATTTTCCGGTAATTCCAGTCCTTGCTGATCGTTGGAAATCCCCTGCCGCACCCGGTTTGAAGGCTTCTCAGCCAGGTAATCGGTGATCATCCCATCGAAGTATTCTCGAATCAGATCACAGGCTTCGGCATCCTGTTTGAAATAGTTGAGCGATCGCCACCGCATCTCGCGCATGGCAACCACCGTGGCCTCTGTCACATCTTCAGGAATGACTCCACGTAACCCCCGCACATTCACCGTTAAAATGCTGGCATCTCCTGCCACAATGGCATAGGTGACATACCGCAAAAACCAGGCCAGGTCTCGCATCGAGTTCTTCATGCGGCGAGGTCCGTAGCGTTTCACATGGATTAGCCGAAAGCCGTCTGGCAGCGGATCGCGATCGCCCCTCAACTGTGTTTGCATAAACTCCAAAGCGCCCCGAAATGGGTTCCCATAACTGGCGGTTTCAACTTGCAATTTCTCCTTCGGAGGCGCGCTTCTTGGCCGCAATGGAGTGTTCGATCCTGGCAGGTTTTCACGATTAGGTGGCGCCTCTAAATACGCCATCGGCGAGCCACCATAAAAGATGCGATTGGCGGCTGCCGCTACAATTTCATTCGCATGTTCTGACAGGACGGCTGCAACCTCTAACCGCTTTGCACCAGAACGAAAAAAGTTCGTCAACTCTTGCAATTCGCTCTGCCTCAAGCCACGATCCTGTTGTTCAGCTTGAGAAATGACTGCAATCGGTAAGGTACGGTATTGCTGAGGAAATATGGCAGGACTTCCGCCGCTTGCATGAGCACTCATGAGGCTTCCATTGCTCCCTAAAAACAGTTTTGAATAACCAATTTCTGTATCCATCCACTCATCAGCCATCCACCCCCCTGGCACTCAAGGGGGGGATAACTCACACCTGACCCTATTGGGGCGTCAGCCCTTGAATGATGTAGTCAAAATAAGGGGCGACTTCTGCTGCATCCTTAAGACTTAGCAGTTCCAGTGCCACTTCTTTAAGACAACCCATGCATTCAACAACATTTCTGAGGGGTACACCGAGTGAGTTGTACATTTCCTTGCCACCCTTTACCCCAATTTTTTCAATTGGAGTGATGTCTCCCACAATTACGGCATAGGAAACCAGCCGCACGTACCAGGATTGATCACGTTGACAGGATGCCCGGTAGGTGGGGTTGCCGCTATTGCTGGGAGTCACCGGGCAGCGTTCCCAAAATCGCTGGCTGCCACGCTCAACGATGTAACGTTCATTCGCCATCAAAATAGTGGCAATTCGCAGGCGATCGCTCCCCTCGGCAAAATATTCGCTAATTGCGCTCAGTTCTCCTGGGTTTAAATAGCGAGCTTCCCGATCGGCGATCGCAATAGACCGTGTAACAATACTCATGCCAGTGACCTAAGATTCAACAATTGCAAAGTTCAGAAAATCAATTTCCTCAATTCAATGGATCGCTTTGATGGATCGAACTCACGCAGAGATGCAAATCCTTGCGCCCATCCAGTCGATTATGGATAGCCTGATTTTTGAGAATTGGTTCGAGAATTGGTATAGCGGTAGTTATTGTGGTTAGGACGGGGTGCAGGGGTTCCACCCCTGGCTGGGGGCAAAGCCCCCACTCCCTCTCTAATTCCAATGTCCTAATGCACCCGCGTAGAGCTCTATGAATTGGAAAAATCAGCAGCGGACTTCATAGCGCATCAAAGATGATGATGAAAGGGCGGAGGACAGCAACCCGTTGATTCATCGTTGTATCCGTTATTGATCCGCTGCTAACTACTCCATCTAGCAGAGTCCTAAACTCCTAGCAGACCACTAGCTCAGTCCAGAGCAGATGTAGTCGAAGTAAACACCCATTTCTTTTCCGGCTTCAGCACCGACTAAATCGGCAGTCACTTCTTTCATTGCCTGAATGGCCCGAATCGTTCCACCAATTGGAACTCCCAACGAATTGTAGGTTTCTCTCAACCCATTCAAAATTCGCTCATCTAGGATGGAAGGATCGCCTGCCAGCATGGCGTAGGTGGCATACCGTAAAAAGTAGTCCAGGTCTCGAATGCAAGCTGCATAGCGACGGCAAGTATACATATTGCCACCGGGAGCAGTGATGTCGGTATACATCAAAGACTTAGCAACGGCCTGGGTCACAATTGAAGATGAGTTTGCGCTGATGGTGGTTGCTGCCCGCGATCGCAATTCCCCACTTTGAAAGTAAGCTCGCAGTTTCTCAACTCCTGCATTGTCCAGATACCGACCCTGGACATCTGAGGCATTAATCAGTGATGTAATAGCATCTTGCATGTTGATAACTCCTTAAATTAGGTTGAACAGAGTCTGGGTTGAACAGAGTAGTCGAGAGAGTAGAGACGAGAATTGAAAGATAGTAAATCCATCAGGATAGCGATCGAATGATTAGATCAAAGTAGGGAGCAACCTCAGTTGCATCCTCAGGTCTCAGCAAAGAAAGCGTCTCCTCTTTAACACAGCGCATACATTCCACAATGTTTTTGAGTGGAATTTCCAGAGAGTTGTACATTTCCTTGATGCCAACGGTGCCAATCTCAACCAGGGGTTGTTCACTGCCCGCCAAAATTGAGTAAGCAATCAGGCGAATGTACCAGCCCACATCTCGCTGACAGGAAGCCGTTTTACGGGGATTGCCGCTATTGCTGGGCGTCACCGGGCACCGTTCCCAAAACTTTGCAAAAGCATTCTGGATAATGCGCTGCTCATTTTCTGACAACGTGCTAGCAATTCGAATCCGCTGTTCACCCGTTTTCAGAAAATCCTGGAAGATACGCAACTCTTTGGGAGCTGGATAGCGAGCTTCACTGTCAGCATTGAGAATTAATTCAGTTACGAGACTCATTGATTTCTCCTTGGTTAGGAAAGATTGAAAGTTGAATCTATCGCAGTAGTTAGAAAAATTAGGGATGGTGCCCAAATCGTAATGATTTTGGGGTTGTTAATGATGGCGTTAGCGCCGCGCATCATAACTTTGTCAGATTTACCGAATTAGGAATTCCCCATTACAACGGTTGCAATCCCAGATGCAATGGGGAAACAACCATACTCAACCGATCGCTGGAGCTTTCATGGCAATGGGAATCGCCTCACCCCCCGCCAGGTCAAGCGGGAAATTATGAGCATTCCGTTCATGCATTACTTCAAATCCCAAATTTGCCCGATTGATCACATCCGCCCAGGTGTTAATCACCCGTCCCTGAGAATCCAGTACTGACTGGTTGAAGTTAAAACCATTCAGGTTGAACGCCATGATGCAAATTCCAAGCGCCGTTGCCCAGATGCAAACAACTGGAAACACGCCCAGAAAAAAATGCAAAGAACGGCTGTTGTTAAAGCTGGCGTACTGGAAGATCAAGCGGCCAAAATAACCGTGGGCAGCCACAATGTTATAGGTTTCGTTTTCTTGCCCAAACTTGTAGCCTAGGTTTTGAGACTCGGTTTCAGTGGTTTCCCTGACCAGGCTGGAAGTGACCAAACTCCCATGCATCGCACAGAACAGCGAACCTCCAAAGACACCCGCAACCCCCAGCATATGGAAAGGATGCATCAGAATGTTATGTTCTGCCTGGAAAACAAACATGAAATTGAAAGTGCCGCTAATCCCCATCGGCAAACCATCCGAGAAACTTCCCTGCCCAATTGGGTAGATCCAGAAGACGGAAGTTGTGGCTGCCAGGGGTGCAGAATAGGCAACAGCAATCCAGGGGCGCATTCCCAGACGGTAGCTGAGTTCCCACTCCCGCCCCATGTAGCAGCAAAGGGCTGGAATATAGTGGGCACCAATCATCTGGTAGGGGCCCCCGTTGTATAGCCACTCATCAATGCTGGCCGCTTCCCAGATCGGATAAAAGTGCAAGCCGATCGCATTGGAAGACGGAACGACGGCGGCTGTGATGATGTTGTTGCCATAGAGCAACGAGCCCGAGACCGGCTCTCGAATACCGTCAATATCAACGGGAGGCGCTGCAATGAACGCAATAGTAAAAACGCAGGCAGAAACGCCCAACAGGGGAATCATTAAAACACCAAACCAGCCAATATAGAGCCGATTTTCGGTGCTGGTAATCCAGTCGCAAAAACGATCCCACAAATCAGGAATCCTGCGCTGTTGGATAGTTGTAGTCATAGGTCTTGACCAGGATTGAACTACGATTGCAGAGTGGCTTAAAAATCGATTGGGTAATCGATCTTTTAAGCAACCAAAAATATGAAACCAAAGCGATCGCGCATTAAAGAGCTTGCCATCGGCACCAAGTACCGATTACTAACTTTCAATGCTTGTTACCTGTGCCAACAACCAGAATTGTTGTAATGGCTTCAGTAGATAACCCTTTGACTTGGTCTATTTGATAGACCAGCCAAAACTCATGCTGATTTTCAGATAGCTCAGAACTGTGCATTATCGATTGTTAACGCACTCTATAACTATGTTCTAAGCCGTTTGAAAACACTGTATGAATGAAGTTTCATGATTTGTAAGAAGAATAGTGAAAAAAGCTAAAGAACCTCTAAAGGTCATCTTATGTTTAGGAAACTTTACATAAGAAGATTCAGAAGACAGGAGGCAGAGGGAAAAGGAATGAGGGAGGGAGTGATCGATGTAAAAAGCTATCCCCCCATCCCCCAGTTCCTATCTTCCTCTTAAGAGATTGCACTTAAGAGATTGCACTCGCCATTCCCCGTAGCA
The DNA here is from genome assembly GCF_049200465.1 of Leptothermofonsia sp. ETS-13. Classification (NCBI taxonomy): domain Bacteria; kingdom Bacillati; phylum Cyanobacteriota; class Cyanophyceae; order Leptolyngbyales; family Leptolyngbyaceae; genus Leptothermofonsia; species Leptothermofonsia sp. ETS-13. Next base: position 4,520,497 of record NZ_CP120836.1, on the reverse strand, counting down.
GTCGCTCCCGCTCCAGGCGATTCAGGATTCGAGTCAACAATTCAGGGTGGGCGATCGCCTTGCTGATGCAGTCATCGGCACCAGCTGCAAAGACCCGACTCACTGTCTTAAAATCCATCTCAATTGTCAGAAACAAAACTGGTAAATCACCCCACTGGGGAGTATTTCGCAGGGCTTGACAGAGTTCAATGCCATTGAAATGGGGCATGTTAATGTCCAGAACCAGCAAATCGGGCGAAACCTCTTGCAAAGTTCGCCAGAAATGAAGGGGTTCCTCTAAGGTGGTGAGCCGCAATCCCAATGGCTCTAGTAAAGTACGCATCACCATCAGTTGTTGAGGATCATCATCGACCACCATCACCTTTGCGGAAGTGGTTTGAATGTGCGATCGCACCCTCGAAACGGCATCCAGTACCTTTTCTGGAAACAGGGGTTTACACAAAAATGCGTGGGCACTGAGGCGAGCCACTTTGACGCGATAGGCCAGAGAATCCTGGGCGGTGAGAAACAGCACCGGGATAGGTGGCACTCGATTCACTAAATTGGCTAAAAACACCAGGCTTTCCTCAGTGGCACTGGCAAGGGAAAAGTTGAGCAGCAACACATCCGGTACTGATCCGGGACGGCGATTACTTAAATTACGAGCCCCTTCAGACCGTAAAGATGAGTGAGAACGCAGGATATTTCCCACCGAAAGGAGATCGGGAGCCAGTAATACAGAGAATCCCCAGGTTTCTGCCATATCAAGGATTCGGGCAGACAATTCCGCATTCTCATCTACAATCAGCAGCAACGGGCGAGGAAAGGAAACGCCTGCATTGTAGGTGGATTGTTTGGTGAGCAAATTGGGTGATGGGCAGACCGTAAGTGGTGACAAATTCGTCTCTTTTACATTCCCCATTCCAGGATGCCCATTGGTTGCTCCAGCTTTTGACTCCTGCATCACGGCTCTTAACTTTGCCAGTAGACCCGCTAAGTGAAGGGCTTTTTGCTGGTTTAACCGTCCTCCCATTTGAAAAATTTCTTCCACTTCCTTCGCCACTCGTGAGGCTTCCTCAAACCCAAAAATTCCTAACGCTCCCGTCAGTTTATGGGCCGACTCCTGTGCCTTCTGACGCTGGTCGTCCTTGAGTCGGTTTTCAAGCCATTCAGCGGCGGCCTGCTCCAGAATGGAAAGGCGATCGCGGTTGAGCCCCTGGTAAGTTTCCCAGACGCTGGTCAGTTCTTCTTTGGTTTGTTGATGAATAGCTTTTGGGGTTTGCTTGGATTTTGGAGGAGACTGGGATGCCCTATTTGATGAGGCATTTGGAGCCTGCTTTAAACGATAACCCTGACCATATACGGTTTCAATTAAGTCGGAGGGTGCGCCCGCTTTTTTCAGTTTTTGTCGTAAATCTTTGATGTGAACGGTCACGGTTTCTTCGCTGGGCGCCTCTTCACTCGACCAGAGGTGGTCTAAGATGGCACTGCGGCTGAACACTCGATGTTGGTTACGCAGAAAAAGTTCCAACAGTCGATACTCCTTGGGGGTTAGATGCAGGGCGCGATCGCCATAGGTCACTTCACAAATGCTGGGATCTAACCTCAAATTTAGCCATTCCAGAGCAACTGGTTGGCAGGCTCTTCCCCGCCGCAGCAGAACGCGAATTCGAGCTAGCAGTTCCGACAATTCAAAGGGTTTGACCACGTAATCATCGGCTCCTGCATCTAAACCCAAAACCTTATCTATACTGGAGCTTCGGGCTGTTAGCAGTAACACAGGAGTCTCATCGTGATTCGCTCGCAGTTGCTGGCAAAAGCGAATACCATCAAGTCCAGGCAAATTCACATCCAGCAAAATCAGGTCGTAGGTAAATGCTTTAACAAGCTCCCACCCCATTTCCCCATCGGCAGCTACATCCACCGCATAGTGCTGATTGCACAACGTTTTTTCTAAGGTTTTTGAGATAACCTCATCATCTTCAACAAGCAGAATTCTCATGGCGCATCACACCATTCACCTTTAAGCTGATTGAGCAACAGAATTGTTAATTGTTATAGAAATTTGATTTTTTAGAAAAATGAGAATGCAGGCAGGCTCTTTCTCAGGAAATGAAAGTGATTCCTCACAACCACAAGGGTGGTGTTTTCTTTCCTAGTCGGCATTACCAGCAAATCAGCCTAAAAATTTCTGAACCCGTTATTGATACAATTTATATATCTTTTATATATCTTTAGCTAGAAACAGATTTTATTTTGCATAATTTTACATTTTTAAGGATGGGTGTTTTGCAACAGATTGGGTTTCACATCGGTCGTTTCCATTGGTAAGAACGTCTATGGGGCGTCCTTACCAAACCTCATCCACCGATCTAGTGGTCAGTCAATCAATAATTGACGGGTAGCCAAAATCCAGGTTGTTGAGCAGGGTTGAATTTTGCGGGTCTTCGACCCGTCAAAATTTTCCTGACGAAACACTAGAACCTCACCCTGCAACCAATCAGTAATCCGCAGGGTCGCGCTGATCCAGCGTCGGATGGTTGCTTTGCCCATCTACAGAATCGAACTTCAGTAAGTAAGTAGGTAGGTAGCCATAATTAATTGTCAAGGGGAGGAGAGTGGGGGCTTCGCCCCCAGGCAGAGGGTTTCACCCCCTCCACCCCCGAAATTATTCTTTTAATTGCGCCTAGCTACTTATTTACTTCCGGTAACTTTACTTCCGGTAACAGTTCATCTGCATCGTGCAACGACCTCTAATAAAATCAGAAAAAATGTAAAGAAAAATAGATAAATCCAACGAAAAGCAAAGAAAGATGGATTATCGAATGCGCTTGTTGATAATACACTTTAACGGGTAGCTATCCTTAATTTTTCTCAATCTATCTTTTCTGAATTTGTTTAAGATTCGAGCTTAACAGGCAGATGGGGATTGCCGTGCATGAGAATTCTGCTGGTTGAGGATGACGAGTGTATTGCAAGAACCCTTGAAACAATCCTCACAAAAGAAAACTACGCGGTTGATATTGCCTTTGATGGTGAAGTTGGTTGGCGGTTGATTGAAACCTTCGCCTACGACTTGATTTTGCTGGACGTGCTGTTGCCCAAGTTGGATGGGCTGACACTCTGCCAGCGGTTGCGATCGCTCAATTATCAGACTCCTGTTTTGTTGGTAACGACCCAGACGTCCAGTAGCGACCGAGTGGCAGGGTTAGATGCGGGAGCCGATGACTACCTCACCAAACCATTCGAAGTGCCTGAATTGCTGGCACGGATTCGGGTTCTGCTGCGACGAAGTAGTTCACCCGTTCTGTCAATGTTGGAGTGGGAAAAATTACGGATCGACCCCGGCTCGCGGGAAGTCCGCTATGGCGATCGCCTCTTGCATCTAACGCCTAAGGAATATCGACTGCTGGAGTTGTTTTTGCGCAATCCCTATCACGTCTTTAGCCGCAGCGGCATCCTGGAACATTTGTGGGCATCGGAGGAAGCACCCGGTGAAGATACAGTGACTGCCCATATTAAAGGATTGCGGCAAAAGCTGAAAAAAGCCGGAGCCCCGTCAGACTTAATTGAAACGGTGTATGGTATCGGTTATCGCCTGAAACGAAATGGTAGTAACGGTTCTGGCTCAATCCCGTCTTCCTTCACCTCAGTTCAGAACCCTGCGGAAGAAAATGCCGCAGAGGGCTCAGAAGCGAATACTCAGCCATCCTGGCAGGGGCAGCAGACAAAAATGGCTCTCGCCGAAATTTGGGAGAAGTTTAAGGACCTGAACAGCGATCGCCTGCAAGTGTTGGAACGAGCGATCGCCCTCTGGCAGCAGGGCGACTTAGATAGTAAGCAGCTTGAGCAGGGGCGATGGGCTGCCCATAAACTGGCTGGAGCATTGGGAATTTTTGGCTTAACCAGAGGTTCCCAAATTGCCACCAATTTAGAACCCTATTTCAAGAATGGTGAGCGTCCAGCCCTGCCGATACTCCAGCATCTGACCCAGCAGTTGGCAGAACTAAAAGCTGAGTTGTACCAAGGACCCAAACCTTCACCTCAACTTGCTGTAAGGATGAGTTGCCCCCTGTTGTTGGTCGATGATGACCTCGACCTGGTTGAGCAGATTGTGCAATCCTCCAGGGCACCTGCAATCCAGGTCAAGCAAATCTTTCATTTCCAGGCTGTGCGAGACATCATCATGGCCCAGTCGCAAGAAATTGGCTTCGATGCTCTGGTGTTGAATTTTCCCCTCACCACAGCAACAAAAACAGACCTGGAATTGCTCCAAAGTCTGGCTCACCAGCTTCCGCCAATTCCTATCCTGCTTTTCACCGATCAGGACAATCTGGATTTGCGCATCTGGCTGGCCCAAACAGGCATTTATGCCGTCATCTCAAAGGCTTTGGCTGGACAGGTGCTGGATATCATCCAGCGTATACAGTTTCGGGCTGGCAGGCTGGCGGCTAATGCGCGATCGCCCAACCTCCAGCCTGCACGGGTGATGGTGGTGGATGACGACCCACAGGTATTGATGGTGATGCGGGCACTGTTAGAACCCTGGGGGCTACAACTCACCACCCTGGAGCACCCACCCCAATTCTGGCGGGCTCTAAAAACCTGTGTTCCCGATTTACTGGTTCTGGATGTGGAAATGCCCCATTTTAATGGCATTGAGCTTTGCCGGGTAGTGCGCAATGCTCCTCAATGGAGCCAAATCCCGGTGGTGTTTCTCACGGTACATACCGATGCCGCAACGCTTCAGCAGGCCCTCGCCGCTGGAGCCAACGACCTGATTAGTAAACCTGTTAGAGACTCAGAAGTGGTGAGTCGCATCCTCAGCCAACTGGAACGGACTCAACTGTTACGAAGTATGGCGGAGTTAGGAAATGCAGTCTGAATTTCAGCCGCTGAAAATATTGCCCCCTGTTCCATCTTCCAGGACGGTCGATGGCTTTGAAGGGTTATTGCACCGAATGACGAATCGCATTCGTCAGTCTCTAGAGTTGCCAGAAATCTTGAATGCAACGGTGGCAGAGGTGCAGGCATTTTTGGGAACAGACCGGGTTAAGGTTTACCGCTTTTACGACGATGAAAGCGGTGAAGTCGTGGCAGAATCCATTCGAGATCAACGCCTGCCTTCTTTGATTGGGCACAGTTTTCCGGCAGAAGATATTCCACCAGAAGCGCGAGAACTGTTTCTAAAAGCCCGCCAGCGCTCCATTGTGGATATTGAAAGTGGGCAAATTGGACTCAGCCCTCTTAGGGAAGACTCAGAAGAGATGAATGGCGACATTCGCTTTCGTCCAGTGGACCCTTGCCATGTGGAATACCTGACCACGATGGGAGTCCGATCTTCCCTCGTTGTACCGATTCTGGACCGCGATCGCCTCTGGGGACTGCTCGTTTCGCACCACAGTGAACCCCGCCACATTGCGGAACAGGAACTTCAAGTGGTGCAACTCATCGCAGACCAGGTTTCGGTGGCAATTGCCCAGTCCAATCTGCTCAACCAGGCACGGCTGAAAGCCACCCAGGAAGCTACCATTAACCAGATCACCACCCTGCTTCATGCGACTCCTGATATACAGTTGCGAGAGGCGTTAGAACGGGCGATCGCCGCATTGCAGGGCTGTGGTGGCAGAATTTACCTGGCACCCCAAAATACCCAGCAGTCACCGCAACTCTTCACCTGCGGTAGCCAGCCTCCCATGCCTGACTCCTGGAAACTGCGAGATGCGAATGGAAACCGGCGGAAACCCCTTCAAAATCCTCCTCCGATCTTCCCAATCGAGCAGCACCCCCACTGGCAAACCTGGCTGGAAATGGAAGACCCCATTGACCCAGAAAACGGCATCTGGGCCATCTCCGACCTGTACCAGGCGGTCATGCCCTCTGATTTGGCGGTTGCTTTTCTGTCTACTAAAGTCCGTGGCTTGCTGATTGCGCGCCTCCAATACCAGCAACAAATTTTGGGTTACCTCACCGTCTTTCGAGGCGAAATCGATCTTGAGCGAGTTTGGGCCGGACGGTGCGATCGCGATGACCCCCGCCAACTTCGCCCCCGCCAATCTTTTGAAACCTGGCGCGAATTAAAACGCAACCAGGCTCATCCCTGGACCCATGCTGACATTAGCCTGGTGCAAGCGCTCAGCAACCACATTGCCGTTGCTCTCCATCAAGTCAGCCTCTACCAACAAGTTCAGGCACTGAACAGTGACCTGAAACGAGACATTCAAAAACGCAGACAGGCGGAAATCAAAATCTCGACCCTCAATGCCCAGCTAGAGCAACGGGTACTGGAGCGCACTACAGAATTACAACGGGCCAATTCTGAGCTCATGCGAGAAATTGCCGAACGGGAACGCGCCCTGCTAGAGCGGCAACAGGCAGAAGCTTCCCTGGCACGCCTCAGTCACCAAAACGAACTCATTCTTAACTCTGCTGGGGAAGGCATTTACGGCCTCGACCTCCAGGGCAAAATTACCTTTGCAAACCCAGCCGCTGCCAGAATGCTGGGCTACGAAGTCACCAAACTGATCGGGCAATGGATGCACACCCTCCTGAACCATGCCCGCTCCGATGGTACCCCCTACTTGCTTTCCGAAAACCCCATCTACGCCACTCTGCGCGATGGCACCCTCCATTCCCGGTCAGAAGATCTGTTTCAACGACAAGACGGCTCCTTCTTTCCAGTTGAATACGTCAGTACGCCAATCCGCGAACAGGGCAACATCGTTGGTGCCGTCATTATTTTCAAAGACATTACCGAACGCCAGGTCGTTGAACAAATGAAAGACGAATTCATTTCCATCGTCAGCCACGAACTCCGCACCCCCCTCACATCCATCCGTAGTACTTTGGGCTTACTGGCAAGCGGTTGGCTCAGCAGCCATCCCGACAAAAGCCAGCGCATGCTCGAAATTGCCTTCTCCAACACCAATCGTCTGGTACGTCTGATCAGCGACATCCTGGATGTAGAGCGCATCAAGTTTGGTAAAGTCACCATGGAGAAAAAAAGCTGCAATGCAGCCGACTTGATGGTGCAATCAGTCGATGCCATGCGAGCAATGGCCGATAAAGCCGGAATTGCCCTCTCAGTCAATCCTGTCACAGCCACCCTCTGGGCAGATCCAGATCGCATCATCCAAACCTTTACCAACCTTCTTAGCAACGCTATCAAATTTTCGCCTGCTGGTTCTACCGTATGGCTGACTGCAGAAGTTAGGAGGCAGGAGTCAGAAGGCAGAAGTCAGGAGGCAGGAGGCACAGCTTTTAACTCCACAGGCGATACAGGCATTGGAAACTCCGAAAGGAGTAAGAATTCAAAACTCGAAACTCAAAACTCCCTCACCCCATCCCCCCCATCCCCCTTCCACCCCCTTTATCCTTTTTCGCGTCAAAGATCAGGGGAATTGGCATTCCAGAAGATAAACTGGAGACAATCTTCGATCGCTTTCAGCAGATTGATACCTCAAACTCTCGCAGCCGGGGAGGCAGTGGTTTAGGGCTAACCATTTGTCGCGGGATTGTGCAACAGCACGGTGGACAGATTTGGGTGGAGAGCCAGTTGGGAAAAGGAAGTACTTTTTGCTTTACGTTGCCGCTGGGTGAAGCAGCGAATGGTTTAAAGGTTAAAAACTAGAAGTTAAAAAGTTCCTGTTCAAAACTCTTGTTTTCAGTTGGTATCAACTCGCTTTTCCATTTCCATTTTTGATTTTTCACTTTTAATTTTCATGCCTAAACGCGTCCTCATCATTGACGATGAACCTGATATTCGTGAAGCAACTCAAGTTTGTCTGGAGATTGCCAAAGGTTGGCACGTCACTACGGCCAGTTCCAGTAGCGAAGGGCTGGAAAAAGCGGCATCCGAACAGCCAGATGTTGTTTTGCTGGATGTGATGATGCCCGATATGGACGGTTTAGCAACTTTTGAACAGTTGCGAACCAACCCAACCACTCGCCATATTCCAGTTATTCTGCTAACGGCTAAAGCCCAACCAGCCGATCGCCGCCGCTTTACCCAATTGGAGGTTGCCGCAGTCATCACAAAACCCTACGATCCGCTCACTTTGGCAGACCAGATTGCCGAAATTCTGGAATGAAACAGTGATATTAAAGGGTGTACAGCAGCATCTGTGAAATTAAGGAATCGGGAGCCAGAAGCCAGAAGCCTCTCCTGAATCCTGGCCCTGCCTTCTTCCCCCTAAAAGCCAGCAAATATAACTGTCGCCAGGTTACTGAGGACATTGGTTTTAAGGGGGTGTGGAGGTGCAGCTCCCAGCCAGGGGTGGACCCCCCGCACCCCGGCCTAAGCCTGGTGACTAAGCTATATAGCTCTATGCGGATGCGTTAGGACATTGGAATAGAGGGAGTGGGGGGCTGCCACCAGCCAGGGATTCCACTCCTACACCCCGTCCTTATCTATTAGGAGTACTGCTATACGATCTCTAGAATTCTTATGCTCTTTACAATTCAATACAAAAAACCATGAGATCCACTGGAATCGTAACTTTTTTTGAAAAAGTCCCCTGCCTTCATAAGTTCTTCACCTTTTTTCCCTAACCTCTCTACTTGAGTGTTTCGGTTTCTCTTCAGAAGCAGGAAGAACTGGTAAAGATATTCTGACTGGATTGTTCCTGCTCATTTTCTGGAGGAATTCCGAAATCTGACTTCTCAATTTCAATACTGGAGGGTTTTCCCAGCTTGTGGATAAAAGAGCAGCGCAAGCGATCTTTTATCCCAACAAAATCCCTGAAATAGTGATTTTGATTGGTAATCAGCATTGCCTGACGCCAAGCGCTCAGGAGAACCTGCTGAATTATCTGGATTGAAAAGAAGTTTTAACCATCGACCAAGGTTGTCTGAAACCCAACTGTGCAGTGGACGGTAGCTTTTTCCAGTTACTCCCGCTGCCAATTCTCAAATTCAACAATAATATAAGCCCGTCGCACCTGGCCTAGGAAACCTCTGCGACGGGCAACTCCCAACTATGAAAGAAAGGAGCTTATAGCCTCATGATGACACAATTTGGTCGGGCGATCACTGCTGATAGCGATCGCCCCGATCAAATCACTGCACCCGCCCATCCAACCCAACGGAAACCAAGAACCTTCTCCTGGGAGCGGTTCTGTCGATGGGTTACCAGCACCGAAAACCGGATTTACATCGGTTGGTTCGGTGTGATCATGATTCCCACTCTGTTAACAGCTGCCATCACTTTTATCATTGCGTTCATTGCAGCTCCACCTGTCGATGTGGCGGGTACGGGTGAGCTGCTTTCGGGTTCGCTTTGGAGCGGCAATAATATCATTACCGCAGCGGTGGTTCCCTCTTCTGCAACGATTGGGCTGCATTTTTACCCGATCTGGGAAGCGGCTTCAATTCAGGAGTGGCTTTACAACGGGGGTCCTTACCAGCTCATCGTTTTCCATTTTCTAATTGGTATTATTTGCTATCAAGACCGCGAATGGGAGTTAAGTTACCGCCTGGGAATGCGCCCCTGGATCTCCCTCGCGTTTACTGCCCCAGTTGCCGCCACAGTATCGGTGTTGCTGGTTTACCCCGTTGCTCAAGGCAGTTTTTCATCGGGAATGCCGTTAGGGATTTCCGGCACCTTTAATTTCATGTTTCTGTTTCAGGCAGACCACAACATTCTGATGAATCCTCTGCATCAAATGGGAGTCATTGGCGTGTTTGGAGGTGCTTTCCTGAGCTCGGTGCATGGTTCTCTGGTAACCTCTACCCTGCTGCGAAAGACGAATCCTGACGAATCGATCAACGCCGGATACATCCTAGGACAACGGGAAGTGACTTACAGTTTCCGGGCTGCCCAAATCTATCAGCAGCGTCTATTTTGGCGACGGATCAGCTTTCCCAATCCTCGCTCTGTGCATTTTCTGTTGGCAGCGCTTCCGGTTGCAGGCATCTGGTCAGCAGCGATAGGCGTTGATATGGCCGCCTTTAATTTTGAGCAGATCACGTTTAATGATGTTCCTCTTTATTCCCAGGGACAACGAGTTCCAACGTGGTTTGACATGATCTGGCAAACCAATCGGGGAATTGCGGAGGCGAGCGATCGCACAACTCATACCTTTCCCCCCGAATTGATTCTGCCGGATGAGTTTTTGAATGATGAAGGTTAGTCATTGGTCACTAGTCATTAAAGCATGATGCATCACACTGGCAATTGATCATTAATCGCTCAAAACTGGCTAATGACATCACTTAACTAATCACTCAAAACTCGAAGCTCTTCTAAGTTTTCCATCTAGCAAAAGGAGAGTCTTGAATGGTTCCACGCACTCCTGAGCAGAAGCAACGCGTCAGGGTGGTTGTAGACAGAAACCCGGTTCCTACTTCATTTGAGAAATGGGCACAGCCGGGCCACTTCGACCGTACCTTAGCGAGAGGTCCCAAAACCACCACCTGGATTTGGAACCTCCATGCCAATGCTCACGATTTTGATAGCCATACCAGTGATCTGCAGGAGGTTTCTCGCAAAATCTTCTCAGCTCACTTTGGGCATCTTGCTGTTATTTTCATCTGGCTTAGTGGCATGTATTTCCATGGCGCTAAGTTTTCCAATTTTTCCGCCTGGATGGCTGACCCACTTCATGTAAAGCCTAGCGCTCAGGTGGTTTGGCCAATTGTCGGTCAAGACATTTTAAATGCAGATGTGGGCGGTGGGTTCCACGGCATTCAAATTACCTCTGGATTATTTCAGATGTGGCGGGCGGCAGGATTTACAAATGAATTCCAGCTTTATTGCACCGCCATCGGTGGATTAGTGATGGCCGCCATTATGTTATTTGCTGGCTGGTTTCATTACCACGTTAGTGCCCCCAAGCTGGAATGGTTCCAGAACATGGAGTCTTATATGAATCACCACCTGGCAGGGTTGCTGGGCTGTGGTTCGTTGGGTTGGGCTGGTCACCAGATCCATGTGGCGCTGCCGACGAATGAACTGCTGGATCGGGGTGTTCCGCTCAAAGATATCCCCCTCCCCCATGAGTTCATTATGAATTCAAACCTGATGTCGGATATCTATCCCAGTTTTGCCAAGGGGTTGACGCCTTTCTTTACACTCAACTGGGCTGCCTATTCGGATTTTCTGACGTTTAAGGGTGGATTAAATCCGGTAACGGGTGGTTTGTGGCTAACAGATACGGCGCATCACCATCTGGCGATCGCAGTTCTGTTCATCATCGCGGGTCACTTCTACCGCACCAACTGGGGAATTGGTCACAGCTTCAAGGAATTGATGGATGATGCCAAAACCCCCAAAATGTTGCCATTTTTGAGTTTCATTGGCCCTCGCGGGCACGAAGGTTTGAATGAAGTCTTCGAAACCTCCTGGCACGCGAATTTAGCTATCCACCTGGTTCAAATGGGAACCGCCAGCCTCCTGGCAGCGCATCATATGTATGCCATGCCGCCCTATCCCTATCTGGCAACCGACTATGCTACGGTATTATCCCTCTTTACTCACCACATGTGGATTGCAGGCTTCCTGATTGTGGGTGGGGCTGCCCATGCCGCCATCTTTATGGTGCGTGACTATGACCCAGCTCAACATATCAATAACGTGCTGGATCGGGTGATTCGCCACCGGGATGCGATCATCTCTCACCTCGCCTGGGTCTGTCAGTTCCTTGGCTTCCACAGCTTTGCGATGTACTGCCACAATGACACTATGCGGGCGTTTGGCCGTCCCCAGGATATGTTTTCAGATACGGGGATTCAGCTTCAGCCCATCTTTGCTCAATGGATTCAGCACATTCATACCGCAGCGGTTGGGGCTGGTAACGTGGCTCAACCGCTGGGCAATGTGTTTGGTGGACTGCGAAATATTGAACTGGGCGGACTGGGTGTAACGGCTCCCAATATTATGGGTCCCGTAAGCCACGCCTGGGGTGGTGGGGTGGTTGCCGTTGGTGGCAAGGTGGCGATGATGCCGATTCCCCTGGGTACAGCTGATTTCCTGATCCACCACATCCATGCCTTTACAATTCACGTCACAGTGCTGATCTTGCTGAAGGGAGTGCTGTTTGCCCGAAATTCGCGGCTGATTCCCGATAAGGGGAACCTGGGATTCCGCTTTCCCTGTGATGGTCCAGGCCGGGGCGGTACCTGCCAGGTTTCTGCCTGGGATCATGTGTTCATCGGTTTGTTCTGGATGTATAACTCCCTGTCGATTGTGATTTTCCACTTCTTCTGGAAGATGCAGTCAGATGTCTGGGGAACGGTTAACCCGGACGGGACAATCGCTCACATTACAGCGGGCAACTTCGCTACCTCATCAATTACCAACAATGGCTGGCTACGAGATTTCCTCTGGGCTCAGTCTACCCAAGTGATCACGTCCTATGGTTCAGCTCTGTCTGCCTACGGAATTGTCTTTTTGGGTGCCCACTTTATCTTCGGCTTCAGTCTCATGTTCCTGTTCAGTGGCCGCGGCTACTGGCAAGAACTGATTGAATCGATTGTCTGGGCTCATAACAAGCTCAAGATTACGCCCGCGATTCAACCTCGCGCCTTGAGCATTATTCATGGCCGGGCGGTGGGGGTTGCCCATTACCTGCTGGGAGGAATTGCGACCACCTGGGCGTTTTTCCTGGCCCGGATGGCGGCGATCGGTTAGGGAGTTTTGAGTTTTAAGTTTTGAGTTTTGAATGATAAACCGAATCGATCGCCCAAAACTCAGGCTTAAAACTCGCTTCAATCACTTCCTTCCCTAACTCAACATTCAACATTCAAAACTCAAACCTATTTAGAGCTATGGCGACTAAATTTCCAAAATTTAGCCAGGACCTTCAGGGAGACCCTACGACTCGGCGGATCTTCTATGCGATCGCTACAGCCCACGATTTTGAAAGCCACGATGGCATGACCGAGGAGAATCTCTATCAAAAGATATTCGCCTCCCACTTTGGTCATCTGGCAATCATTTTTCTGTGGACATCGGGCGTTCTGTTTCATGTAGCCTGGCAAGGTAACTTTGAGCAATGGATCAAAGATCCGGTAAATATCAAACCCATCGCCCACGCGATTTGGGATGCCCAGTTGGGTCCGGCAGCGATCGAGGCATTTACCCGCGCCGGGGCACGGAACCCGGTTGATATCTGCTACTCCGGTGTTTATCACTGGTGGTATACCCAGGGAATGCGCACCAATGCTGACCTGTTTACCGGATCGATTTTTCTACTGCTGTTAGCAGCCATCTTTCTGTATGCCGGTTGGCTTCACCTCCAACCCAAATACCGCCCCGGCCTCGCCTGGTTTAAGAATGCAGAATCCCGCCTTAACCATCACCTGGCTGGGCTATTTGGGGTGAGCTCTCTGGCCTGGGCAGGACACCTGATCCATGTGGCGATTCCCGAATCGCGAGGTCAGCATGTGGGCTGGGATAACTTCCTCACCACTCCACCCCACCCGGCAGGTTTGGGAGCTTTCTTTACCGGAAACTGGGGAGTCTATGCCGAGAACCCGGATACGGCTGCCCACGTCTTTGGCACATCCCAGGGGGCTGGAACGGCAATTCTCACCTTCCTGGGCGGCTTCCACCCACAAACCCAGTCCCTCTGGTTGACGGATATGGCGCATCATCATCTGGCGATCGCTGTTCTGTTCATTGTTGCGGGGCACATGTACCGCACTAACTGGGGCATCGGGCATGGCCTCAAGGAAATGCTGGATGCCCTGCAAGGTCCGGGTTGGAAGGGGTTCTTCATTGCGCCCAGAACTGGACGGGGACACCAGGGCATTTACGAAACCTACAACAACTCACTGCATTTCCAGTTGGGCTGGCACCTGGCTTGCCTGGGAGTCATCACTTCCCTGGTGGCCCAGCACATGTATTCCATGCCGCCCTATGCCTTTATTGCGAAGGACTTTACAACACAGTCGGCACTCTATACCCATCACCAGTACATTGCTGGATTCCTGATGGTGGGTGCCTTTGCCCACGGAGCCATCTTCATGGTGCGGGACTATGACCCCGAACTGAATCGAGACAACGTTCTGGCCAGGGTATTGGCACATAAGGAAGCAATCATCTCGCACCTGAGTTGGGTATCCCTCTTCCTAGGCTTCCATACCCTGGGGTTATATGTCCATAACGACTGTGAGGTGGCCTTTGGTGCCCCTGAAAAGCAAATCCTGATCGAGCCTGTGTTTGCTCAATGGATTCAGGCGATTCATGGCAAGACGTTGTACGGAGTCAGTACTCTGCTCTCAAACCCAGATAGCATTGCCTCTACGGCCTGGCCCAACTATGGCAACGTCTGGCTACCTAACTGGTTAGAAGCGATTAACAACGGTACCAATTCCCTGTTCCTGACGATTGGACCGGGTGACTTTTATGTGCATCACGCGATCGCCCTCGGTTTGCACGTCACCACCCTAATCCTGGTCAAGAGTGCCCTCGATGCTCGCGGTTCCAAACTGATGCCCGATAAGAAAGACTTCGGCTACAGTTTCCCCTGCGATGGTCCCGGTCGGGGTGGCACGTGCGATATCTCTGCCTGGGATGGTTTCTACCTCGCCATGTTCTGGATGCTCAACACCCTCGGCTGGATCACCTTCTACTTCCACTGGAAGCATCTGGCAATCTGGGGTGGCAACGTCGCGCAGTTCAACGAAAGCTCTACTTACCTGATGGGCTGGTTGCGCGATTACCTGTGGCTATACTCCGGCCCCCTGGTCAATGGCTACAACCCCTATGGCACCACTTCCCTGGCAGTATGGGCATGGATGTTCCTGTTTGGGCACCTGGTTTGGGCCATTAGTTTCATGTTCCTGATCGTCTGGCGGGGTTACTGGCAGGAGTTAATCGAAACCCTCGTATGGGCTCACGAAAACACTCCCCTGTCCTTTGGTTATCCCAAGGATAAGCCCGTCGCTCTGTCTATTGTGCAGGGACGACTGGTTGGCTTAACCCACTTCACGGTCGGGTACATCGCCACCTATGGAGCCTTCCTGATCGGGGCAACGGCTTCCAAGTTTGGCTAGCCCTCCAAACATGAGATAGGGGCGTGTCATGAACGCCCCTATCTAACAAGCGTGAGACTCTCCTCGTCTCATGGAGTCCTGGTCAATGGCTATTACGATCAGGACTTTTCTCTCAATCACCTAAGAGTGTATCAGAAGGGGGCCAGACTCCCAAATGGTTGATTGGGCGATCGCCCCCTTCTCTTTCCAGCCCCCTTCTCTTTCCAGAAGGAATTCATCTCTTGTGTTCAAAAAGGTAAAAAAACATGGCTGCAACAAGTCAGACCGATCTGTCTTCTGTTTATGAAGGAGTTGACCCGGTTAAACCCTATAAAGGAGATCCATTCCGGGGCAATCTATCGACTCCGTTCAATGACTCTCCCATCGTCAGGGCTTACATTCAAAATCTCCCAGCATACCGTCCTGGGCTAACCCCTTTCATGCGTGGGCTAGAAATTGGGATGGCACACGGTTTCTTCCTGGTCGGTCCCCAAGTTGTTGTGGGACCACTGAGAGAAACAACCCATGGGGCTAACCTGAGTGGACTCATCACTGCCATTTACATCACCGTATCCGCCTGCCTGGGAATTTCCATTTTTGCCCTTGCAACTTTTCAGGGAGATCCACGAGGAACCTACAACTCCAACTCAACAGATGAGCTAAGGCCCCTGAGAAAAAAAGAAGATTGGTTCCAATTGAGCGGCGGCATTCTTTTAGGCTCGATGGGAGGGGCCATATTTGCCTATCTCTTGCTAGAAAACTTCACCGAGCTGGATGCCATTCTGCGGGGAGCCGTCAACGTCAGTCAAAATCTACTTCCCTGGATTTTTGGATAGGGGTTATTGGTCACCAGAGTTTTCCCATTCAGCTTCCAACAGACTCTATGACAAATGACCAAAAATCAACAATTATTAGGAGCAAGCATCATGGTTACAGACATAACCCAGTTAACAGGTGACTACGCCGCTTCATGGTTACCCTGGCTTATGATTCCCTTAGTTTTCTACATCCTACCTTTCCCAATCGTGGCACTTATTTTTCTTTGGATTGAAAGAGAATCCGTTGAAGAAGAAAGCTGACTTGAAAATAGCGATTGCTGTATCGACACACGAGGTTCTGTAGGGTGCTGTTAGCGATAGCGTAACGCACTGATCAAGTGGGAATAACGTCTCGTGTCATTACAAATAGCTAATATAGCAGGCCTAAATCAGTCGTGAGATTGAGAGGCTTTGTAAGAAAGAATTCCGTAGGAATCCTTTCTCACAATCCAAATAGGATCGCTATAGTTAACAACCAATCGCTAATAGTCAAAAGCCATTAGCCATCTTTAGTTTATCGATGCGAGCTAAGTAGCTAGGCGCAATTAAATTAAGGATAATTTTGGAGGTGGAGGGGGTGAAACCCTTTGCCTGGGAGCACAGACCCCACTCCCCCCTTAACAATTAATTAAGGCTACCTGCTTACTTAGCATCATTCAGGCAATAGAGCCAACAAAACCTGAAATTCAATCCCTACAGGAGACCATTTCATGCGTAAAATTTTGGTCTGTTTGCTAATACCCATTTCCGTACTGTTCATCTCCCTGAGTAATGTTCCTCCTGCTTCGGCTGATGGAGTCTTAGTCCCCTGCAATCAATCCCCCGCATTTCAACAGCGTAGAAGCCAGGCTCCTGATACCTACTACTTCAATAAACCATTTGAAGTTTATGGATCTGAACTGGCTTGTGGCGAAGATGGGTTGCCTCACCTGCCAATCCGATTGGATCGGTTCATTGATGTTTTGATTCCATTTTCCATATTTCTATACACGGCTGGATTTATTGGTTGGTCAGGTCGCTCCTACTTACAGGCGACTAACAAATCCAGTAATCCTGAGGAAAAGGAGATTTTTATTGATCTTCCTTTAGCCATTCAATCCTTCATCAAAGGGTTACTCTGGCCTGTCATGTTTCTTCAAGAATTGGTTAGCGGACAGTTAACAGCTAGGGATAGTGAAATTCCGATTTCACCGCGATAAAACCTTGTCTAAAAAGCCTTTGAATCCATCCAAACCTTACAGGAGTTTCCTCATGAAACACTTTTTCAAATACCTGACCAGTGCCCCCATCATGGCAACCCTTGCCATGATCATCTTCTCTGGAATCTTGATTGAGCTGAATCGTTTCTTCCCAGGTTTACAGTACGGAACTTATTTCCATTCAGTTCCCTAGTGGACGATGGCATAAGTCCAGTAAGTAGCTAGGCGCAATTAAATTAAGGATAATTTCGGGGATGGAGGGGGTGAAACCCCCTGCCTGTGGGCGCAGCCCCCACTCCCCCCTTGACAATCAATTATGGCTACCTACTTAGTCCGTTAGGTTAATTTAAGTTACCCCTTAAATCTATAAAATGCATTTCTAGGGTGTTTTAAGGGTTTTCGACCCCTTGAAACAGTCTTGCTAGACCACTAGACTTGAGCAACTTCCTTAGAAAGGGCTTCCCTGATCGCTCAACAGGGAAGCCCTCAGCACTCATTACGAACTGACAGCGCCGAGAGCGCCGACAGAAAAACCTACGCTTTCGGGGTCTTAGATGGGTCGCCTTCTCCGGCGAAGTATGCCCAGGTTCCAATTGTGGCAGCCAGTAGCCAGCCACCAAAGAACACGATCGCTAAAGTCAACATCAGATCCTCCTTTGAGTAGTGCACTCATCGTTGGTTTTCTTTGAGTCGTACCCGGGTAGACACCCAAATACGTTAACAAGGGGATCATGGGTTCGCAACGTTTCTTAACGATAGGCGGAAATTGTTACGTTCCGAAACAAGAACCTCAGACAGAAGAATTGCTATGAACATTGAGACGAGGAGAGGGGATCTCTAGTTCTGCATGGTTGAGTCAAACCATTTGGTCAGGTGGGAACCTATCCGCGGATTAAATCGCTACTAAAGTATTAACAGATTCTGAAAGTGGGCAGTGTGCTAGTTCTAGAGTTATTCTCTAGAGAGATGTTCCATGTCTCGACAGAGCCAGTAAGGTTTCTAAGTAGCTGGGCGCAATTAAATTAAGGATAATTTTGGGGGCGCAGCCCCACTCCTCCCTTCACAATTAATTGTGGCTACCTACTTAGAACACTTCCTGAAAGTGATTGAGTTTGGCCCAAGACGTTAGAAACCAGTCATCACCCCTTAGAATTTCAACTAGTGGTTTGTCAAGACTGTTTTCCTGAGTTGGGCCTGAAAAATACCCGGCAATTGGGTTTTGTATCTTAAGCAGGTCTCCAATCAATCCTGACAGACGACTTGTCCATCTCGGAAGGGTGAGCATGAGCGAAACAACCGATACCATTTTTGGCAAAATTGCCCGCAAAGAAATTCCTGCTGACATTGTTTATGAGGACAATTTGGCGATCGCGTTTAAAGACGTTAATCCCCAGGCTCCCATCCATATCCTGGTCATCCCCAAACAACCCATCGCCAAACTGGCAGACGCCGAATCCCAGGACCATGCGCTCATGGGTCATCTTTTACTTACCGCCAAACGAGTTGCAGACCAGGTAGGGCTTACCAACGGCTACCGCATCGTGATCAACAACGGCCCAGACGGGGGCCAAACCGTTTATCACCTCCATCTCCACATCCTGGGTGGTCGTCAAATGGGATGGCCGCCGGGGTAAACTCCCCTACCCCAAATCGCTAGAATTGTCATAAATTTGGAGGCATGGCAACGGTTTACACACGTCCCCTTGCTCGGTTAATTGAGCAACTGCAACATCTACCAGGAATTGGTCCCAAATCTGCCCAGCGGCTGGCCCTTCATATTCTGAAACGACCGGAAAATGAAGTAAAAGCCCTAGCAATGGCACTGATGGAGGCAAAGCAGCAGGTTGGTTATTGTTCTGTTTGCTTTCATCTGTCTGCCGAGCCGGTTTGTGAAATTTGCCGCGCCCCTAACCGTGATAGCAACATCATTTGTGTTGTTGCCGATTCAAGGGATGTTATTGCGCTGGAGAAAACTCGTGAGTATCGGGGTAAGTATCATGTTCTGGGTGGCTTAATTTCGCCTATGGATGGGATTGGTCCTGACCAGCTCCATATTCAACCACTAGTGCGGCGGGTCAGTCAGCAGAAGATTGAGGAGGTCATCATTGCAATCAGCCCCAGTGTTGAGGGAGAAACAACGACGCTGTATGTTGGTCACCTACTCAAACCCTTTACAAAAGTGACACGAATTGCGTTTGGATTGCCTATGGGGGGGGAGATCTGGAGTACGCCGATGAAGTGACTCTGGCAAGGGCATTGGAAGGTCGGCGTGAACTGGATTAGCCACCGTAAACTTTTGCCTGTTGGTATGAAGAATCAAATTGCACTGCTGATTATACTTAGTGTGTGTTGCTGGATACTTAGTGTGTGTTGCTGGGCGACGGCGGCAATCGCGGCTCCCCCCGATCCCGAAACGGAAACCCTGATTCGGGAACGGTACAACCTCCTGCTCTTTACTAGCCGCAGTTGCGCTTACTTTGCCAATCCCAAAACCCTTGAAAGTTCTGGTGATAATCGCTTCGTCTGGGTCTTGAATGCAGGCAATGAGGATACGGGTACACTCTGCCGGGGTGTGTTCAGGTTTCTCTGGTTGAATGTCAATTGCCAGACAAAAAACCCTCACCTTCACGGACTCCGCCCCATCTATGGAAGAGCAGCAGCGCAACAAAATCGAATATGTGGATGAAGCCGTTGCTCAGAAGCTATGCGAAATATCCGCAACCCCGGCTCCTGGCTCCTGAATCCCGGTTTCTCCCTTTCCCCTTGAACTCAAAACGCTCCCATTCCCTCTTCTTATCTCAACTTCTGCTTAATGAATGCCAGGATTTGAGCCATCTGCTTCTTCAAACCATCAATTTCAGCTTGCATCCTGGCGATTTTCTCATTCAAAGCCTGAATGTCTCCCGCTGGGGCAGCACCATTAGCAGAGGCAGTCGTTGCCACAGAAACCGGACGCCGCTTGGCTTTTGCCATCGCCGCCTTGATGGCATCAATCAATTCCTTCTGATCAAATGGCTTCTGGACAAATTCAAAAAACTCAAATGGTTCCTGAAGCTTTTCGGTGACTTCTTCCTTCCGACCGGACATCAGCACCAGGGGAATGGTTTGGAGTTCTTGACTGGCCTGGATTTGCTGATACACCTCCCAGCCGCTCATCCGGGGCAGCAAAAAGTCGAGCATAATCAGGTTGGGGCGCTCCTGGCGAATCAGGTTTAATCCCTGAATACCATCCTTTGCTTCCAGGACTTCAAAGTTACCTTTGGGTAACATATCGCGCACCATATTCCGGATGACGTTGCTGTCATCAATGACCAGGATTTTGTGACTTGCCACAACTGAACTCCTCTGGTTAGGACTGCAAAAAACGTGTCACGGCATCAACTAGTTTAGCCTCTACAGCACAGAATGATTCTCATCAGACCCTGGAGCGATCGCTCTAAAGCCAGCCATAGCGCTGAGTCAATTTCAATCCTTTAGAATTTGAAAGAATCCAACTGGAAACGTGGACTCTCTGCTTTTGCCAGTATGCCATTCTGATCGCCTTGTGCATCAACAATTCCTGACTGAGATCCCTTTTCAACGGCTATTATTCCCAACCCTATGTCTGCTGCAACGAATCCTGCTGCAATTTCTTCAAATACCTCCCGCCGCCGCGCAGAAATTGAAACCATGCCTGAGTGGCTGCGGCGCCCAGTTGGTAAAGCCAGTGAGATTTCCACGGTGCAACGCATCATCAAACAACGCCAGATTCATACGATCTGTGAGGAAGGACGGTGCCCAAATCGAGGAGAGTGTTATGCCCAGGGAATGGCAACGTTCTTGTTAATGGGTCCAACCTGCACCCGTGCCTGTGCCTTTTGCCAGGTGGATAAGGGTCACGCTCCCATGCCCCTTGACCCGGCAGAGCCTGAGAAAATCGCAGAGTCGGTAAAGTTGTTGGGGTTGCGCTATGTGGTGTTGACTTCTGTGGCACGGGATGACTTGCCCGATGGAGGCGCGGGCTGGTTTGCCCGGACGATCGCCCAAATCCGCACTGTCAACCCCGGCACCCAGGTTGAAGTGTTGACTCCCGACTTTTGGGGCGGGCGGGATAGCGATCGCTCGGCTGATGACCTTCAACGGCAGCGGATTGCAACCGTTGTTGCCATGCAGCCTGCCTGCTATAACCACAATATTGAGACAGTACGGCGGTTACAGGGCCCGGTGCGGCGGGGGGCAAAGTATGAGCGATCGCTGCGGGTACTCGAAGTCGTCAAAGAACTCAACCCTGCGATTCCGACCAAATCGGGCTTAATGCTGGGCCACGGGGAAACCGAGGCAGAAGTCATTGAGGCGCTGGTGGATTTGCGCAAAGTGGGGTGCGATCGCCTCACTTTGGGACAATACCTGCGCCCTTCGCTGGAGCATCTGCCCGTCCAGAAGTACTGGACACCCGAAGAGTTTGACCGTCTGGGAACGATCGCCCGCGAGATGGGCTTTTCCCATGTGCGATCGGGTCCCCTGGTGCGGAGTTCCTACCATGCCGGGGAAAATGGGTAATCCTCATTCCTAAGTGCTGTATGCTCGAAACTTCGTTTCGATTCATACTGCTTTTCAATAATGCCCCCATCCCCCCTACCCTCCCATTAGCGGAAACTCTTTATAGATAATCCATCGCTTTCCATCGTGAATTAGCAGTGTGAGATTCAAAACCTGGAAATTAAACCGTAGAGGTTGAGCTTGAAACTCTGCCCAGGCAGCTCGAAAATTTTGCTTCGTCAGATCGCGGTAACCGACCGTCATGTGGGGAGCAAACGATCGCGTCTTCGATACCGGATCAACGATTCCCAATGTCGTTTCCATGTAAGCCATCAGCTTTGCCTGCAAATCCAGCAATTCTGGTGTTTTCACTACATTGATGTAAATAACGCGAGGCACAAATGCTCCAAACCCTGAAAGCTCCACAGGTACAGGTGCCTGTTGACTGGCAAACTCACTCAATCGTTGTATTAGCGTTGGCAGATCTTCAGATAACCAATCAAACGGCGGCTGCAAGGTCACATGCGGTGGAGACTTCAGCGCAGCCCGACTCCCATAGCGATCAGCAAAAATTTGCTTGATTTCATTGGCATAATTCTGAACCTCTTGAGGAGGCAATAGAGCGATGAAAAATCGGCGATTGGAAGAACTCATGAGGGCTCACCAGAAGAAACTCCAACATTGGGCAAGTCACGCCGCCCCTTTTCATGCCCGGAAACGGTGAAGGCATGGCGAGGGGGCTGATCTGTACTTATGGTAAAGGTGAGCGGGTGTTGGGATTATTCAGGCTTTGCTGAAGTCGCAAGTAAAGCGGTTGGGTATAGGGTAGTCATTATGGTTAGGACGGGGTACAGGGGTAGAACCCCTGGCTGGGGGCAAAGCCCCCACTCCCTCTCTAATTAATTCCAATGTCCTAACGCACCCGCATAGAGCTATATCATCGCGAGTAGAAACAGGTTTGAAGGCAACCGCGATCGCCTCCTGTCGTAGCGTGAGGGAAATGCGCTGACCTTTGTAGGTGTAGTACAGGCCGGACTGGCACCCGCCTAGAGCTATAAATGTTTCATGATTACTTCACTACTTCAACCACATTAGAAATGGCAGCTAACTGAGTGGTATCTACCATCTGTTTACCACCTGATACTGGGAAATCGGCACTTCGGCTGTTGCGGTCAATATCACTCAGTAGCGCACCCACCACATCCAGTGAATCATCTCCACGGCTTAAGGTAAGTGCTGTTCTGGAACCGATGCCGCGATCGCCCGCGATCATTTGAATCGCTTTCAATGTGTTCCGTAACGGTTTTGTACTGGCAATGGTCAACACCTCAATAAATCCGGCTCCCCTCAAGGTGAAGTTGTATCCATCCCCCTCTTTCGGTGTGAGCAGTTCCTGCCCGGTTGGCACCAGTGCCGCATCCTCAGGCGCATCCCAATAGGGATAGAGCACCGTCAAATTGCCACTGCTGCCAATCACCAGCACAGCAATGTAGAGATTGCGCGTTTCATTGTTGCGAACTTTCACCTGAAAGTCGGTTCCGGCTTTGAACTGGTAAACATTTTTCGCCGTGCCCCGTCCTCCCTGGCGGGGAACAACGGATGTCGTCACGTTTAAGCGATTTTTCCCTTGCTCCCCACCAATTGCCAGTTGCAATATCTTGCCAGCCAGCAGTGATTTGAACCGGGGGCGTAACCGCTCAACCGTGTCTGAAATCGATTCTCCAGGTGTTTTAGAGAAGGTTGCAGTAATCGGAATTAGCCCAGCTGTAAACAAACCAATGCTGCCTGATACAGGAAGGTCGGTCAGTTTTTGTTGATTTGCCTGCTTCAGATACTCTGGCGTCATCCGACCCAGCAAGTAGTCAATCTTAGCCCCCTGACCAACTGGCACAATCTCAATCCTGCCCACCGATCGCAGTACCGTGGTAGCGTGCGATCGCTCCGGCCCCAGGGATGCATCCAATCCCATTTGTAATTTCACATCCGCTGGCACACCCCGGACCTTTTCCCGCATTAAAATGCCGGGTTTCACAATACTGATCTGCCCTCTTTGCAGCTTGCCATAGCCTACTAACCCCTGCCGCGAGGTCTGTTTCACCTCTCCCAGTTCCTGGCCAGAGGCATCCATCAGGGCAAAGATACTGTCCTCATCCCCAGCTTCCAAACTGTAGGAAGACACCCCGCCTAACCAGAACTCGATCTGGTTGCCATCCACTCGTCGCACAACCGCCTCAGCAGGGGGTGTGGCAGGAGCCAGAAAGTAAACAGGTTTCTGTCCGTTACTCTCTGGGTTGACTGCATAAATAGGGTCCTGAACCACACCAGACATATTTGCCACATCTTTTATACTGCGCGTCAGGTTGACAAACACCGTCCCGACTCCCTCGTTGCGGGTTTGCTGCCAGAGATAACGAGTCAGCAGATAGGTGAAAGCGCCTGCATAAAACCCATCGAAGGGAGCATCCGCAGCTAGCTGGTCATACTGAGCAGAGCCGATCGCCACTCCTTTAGCAATTTGAATCCGCTGCTGGTTAAATTCCTGCTCAGATAGCTTGAGGTTGGCCATCCAACGTTTTTGAAACTCCAGCTCTACCGGACTGGGATTGGCTGGATCATTTCCGCCGTAACGGGAAGAGGTTGCTCGAAACTCAAGATTACCCCGGGTCCCCCCGCCGGAGTGGCAACTGTCCAGGACTACCGTGACATTTTCTGTTTGCAAGGCAGACATCAGCAGAAACAGGCTGCGTCCCATGATGTCCTGCACCTGGTCGGGATTGGCGGTGGCGCGATCGCGGGGAACCATTGTCCCATTCACCCCCTTCCCCTCTTTTACAAAACCTGGGATAGGGTTTGGATCGAGTACTAAAGAGCCGTGTCCTGAAAAGTGAAACACCACTACATCACCCGGTTTTGCCTGTTGAATTAAATGCTGTTGAAATGCATCCAGAATGGTTTGACGGGTGGGTTTGAGAGATGCACTGTCACTCACAATTAAATAAAATGTCACTCGGATTGAAGCCATAGCGATATACCAACAGTTCCCGTTGCAATTCCACATCGGTGAGACAGCCCTGTAGGGTTCGGATGGGGGCAGGATAGTTGTTAATCCCTACCAGGAGAGCTAGCTTTCTACCAGGGCTCCCTTGGGCCAGGACTTGACCGTAACGGTCTGCCTGATGCAGAAAGGTCAACTGATTGGCTCCCAGCGCTGCCAGGGTTGATCCGGCAAATTGGAGAAAGTGACGGCGTTTTATTGGGGACATGGTGCAATTACCTTGCTACTCGGCTTCACCCATTAATGTAAATGCAGCCCAATGGAGTGGGTCGGCATATTTAGCTCTGGCGGTCAGCATGGCCTGGCGCAGTGCCTGTGCTTTGTCAGGAGATTTCTGCAAGTTTTTTGTAAAACTCAGTCATGAGCAAGGCCGTAGAGTCATCGGGGACTTTCCAGAGGGACACGACGATACTGGGAACGCCTGCGGTGATCAGCGATCGCGACAGTCCAATCACGCCGTCGCCGGTAATTCTCCCCCCGTCCCGTATCGCAGGCGCTCAGGACCACCAGTTCGGCATTCAGTTTCATGTCCAGAATTTCGTCGGCGGTAAGTAAGCCATCGTTGAGTTGACCGTTCCCCGCAGGAGCGAGGGCGATCGCACCTGGTACACCTAATCCTTTGGTGTCATCCAGTAATCCGTGAGTCGCCAGATGGATCATGCGAGCATTCGGCATTTGCTGGGCGATCGCGGCTTTGGTTGCCTGTGCCCCGGTAATCGCTTGGGTGTTGAGCAGCGTGGCAATTGCCATCGCTTCCCGTTTTGCCCCTGGCAGGTCAGCCAGTTGTACGGGTTGATCGCCAATCCGCGTGACGACCTTTGGCATCGTCGGATTGCCAACCACCAGTGCTTTCCCCCCTCCCCTCTCCCCCTTCTCCATTCCCCTCCTCCGCTGACGAGTCAATTCCAAAACCTGAATCGAAGGGGCCGTCAGAATGGTGTGGTTTTCAATCAAGGGTGTGTTGCTGGCATCGAGCAATGCCGGAAACGGCACCAGGAACAATTCATATTGTGGAATCAAGATGACTCGTTGATTTGGGTCCTGGGGCAGGCGATCGGCAATCGGCTCAATCAATAATTGGTGTAATTGTTTCAGGTTGCGGGTCTGTTGGGCTTGCAGTTGTTGCCGCCGTTCTGGTGTCAGGGGAAACCACCACCTCAGCCCTACCTCTGGCACCCATCGTCTCCCGACTTTGCACCACCAGATCTGCCAGGGAAATATTTTGCTGCTGCCACAGGGGTTTGAGGTCCGTTTTGCGGAAGGTGATAGTTCCATCGGGTTCGATCACCCAGATGTAGAGTTCAGACTGGCGAGCTTCCTGTTTACCCTGAAGTGTAAAGTCATCGTAAATGATGGAGTATTGTACCAGGGAAGCATTTTGGGCTTTGGCAATTTGCTGCAATTGGGCGATCGTAGGGGGCTTGACTCCTGGCTCCTGGCTCCTGGCTCCCCAACCGCTGCGCCAACAACTCCACAAACGCCCGCGCCCGTCCCCGTTCGGCAATTTCCAGAGCAGCATTGGGTTGATTTTGAGCGACAAACACTTGCTGCAAAGTGCGATAGGTACGAGCTTGTTCCTCAAAAATGGAAACTTTGTTGGCATCATTGCCTGCTCCCGTTTGCCGCAGCAATTCCTGGGTAACAATCCCATCCAGGAGCACCTTCGCCGCTGCCGTCAAATTACCAGACCGAAAGAAAGCTAAACCTACTAAACCTAAAAACCTACTAAACCTAAATTATTTTGGATTCCTCCCTCTCCCCGTCGGTCTTGGATTGCCCGATTAATCGCTAAACTTTGTTGGTGATACTCGATCGCTTTGCCATAGTTGCCCAGCGCGTGGTAAGCATTGCCCAAATTGCCCAGGGATGCTCCTTCCCCCTGTCGGTCTTGGATTGCCCGCTTAATTGCTAAACTT
The DNA here is from genome assembly GCF_049200465.1 of Leptothermofonsia sp. ETS-13. Lineage (NCBI taxonomy): Bacteria > Bacillati > Cyanobacteriota > Cyanophyceae > Leptolyngbyales > Leptolyngbyaceae > Leptothermofonsia > Leptothermofonsia sp. ETS-13. Next base: position 4,494,036 of record NZ_CP120836.1, on the reverse strand, counting down.
TGTTCCTGATACTCAATCGCTTTGCTATAGTTGCCCAGCGCGTGGTAAGCATTGCCCAAATTGCCCAGGGATGCTCCTTCCCCCCGTCGGTCTTGGATTGCCCGATTAATCGCTAAACTTTGTTGGTGATACTCGATCGCTTTGCTATAGTTGCCCAGCGCGTGGTAAGCAATGCCCAAATTGCCCAGGGATGCTCCTTCCCCCCGTCGGTCTTGGATTGCCCGATAAATTTGGAGGGCTTGTTGCCAGGACTCTAAAGCAGCTTCAACCTGGCTGATTTGAAATAGTTCAATGCCCCGTCGCAACAAGCGATCTGCCTCGGTTTTGCGGGCATCAATCGTCTGTGCCTGAGCCGGGGCGGGGGGGTGGGGGAGAGGGAGAGGAAGGGGGAAGAAGGTGAGCAACAGAGTCGCTGTCGTAAGGCTGAGGAACTGAATCTGGGAACGCATCATCGCTTTCCTACCATTGCAGATTAATTGGTTAATATAGCTCTACGCGGGTGCGTTAGAACATTGGAATTAGAGAGGGAGTGGGGACTTTGCCCCCAGCCAGGGATTCCACCTCTGCACCCCGTCTTAACCACAATGACTATCGCTATATCATCATCCCTCTCAGCCCTGACAACATATGCAGCTTTGTTGAACATGAACATTGATTGATGGGAAAAACCGTGCGTTATTGAGAGTATGGGTTTGCCCTGTGCATTTAGGGCTTTTGACAAAGCTCCCCGATCCGTATTCGCTACACTGGAAGGCATTATCTTAAATCACCCTGTCAAACTGACCGTTCAGTTCTGACGAAATCACCGTGTAGCGTTCAGACCTTTTGGAGTAAGTCTCGTATTTTATCAGACCAACTCTGGCATTCCCTTCCCGAATCCAAAGTTGCTCAACTGCTAGGAAGTGATACTGAACTTGGACTCACACCCCATGAGGCAACCAGGCGACAGCAGCGTTACGGTGCAAATGAAATCGAGAAAAAGAAAGCAACTGGCGACGATTTCTTCAGCAGTTTAATTAACCTGTTCAATATATTCTGCTAGTCGCAGCAGTGGTGACAGCACTGTTCAAAGAAGTGGTAGATGTAGGTGTGATTTTTGCCGTTGCGGTTAGCAATGCATTGATTGGCTACATTCAAGAAGCCAGAGCCGAAAATGCGATCGCGGCCCTCACAGAGGTTGTCACTACAGAAGCCACGGTAATTGGGGATGATGAGAAGGTGCGGATTCCTTCAAGTGAGCTGGTTCCTGGCGATTTGCTCCTACTGGCAGCAGGCGATCGCGTTCCAGCCGATGTGCGCCTGGTAGAGGCGTTCGACCTGCAACTGGACAAATCGGCATTGACGGGAGAATCGTTACCCGTGGAGAAGTCGCACACTGCTCTATACTTATTTGTTTTAGGCATGGCAACCCTGGCATTTGCCGTCGGTACCGCCCGTCCGGAATACTCTTTTGTGGAAACCTTCAAAAGTGCAATTGCTCTGGCGGTGAGTGCTGTACCAGAAGGGTTACCGGCAATCGTAACAATTACGCTGGCGATCGGATCGTGATAGTAAGCCAAGGCTGCATACACATCTGCCAGAGTAATGCTGGGATGAAGCGACACAATTTCATCCAGCGACAATCCTATCCGCCCGTGCCAGAGTGCCACATCCTGCACCGTGATTCCGATGCCCTGCAATGCGGGGTCTCCCTCCACACACTCCCGGCGTTATTTCAATGTGCTCAGCGATAATTGCAACCATCTCTCAACCGATTCCCTTCAACGTACCTAAATCACTGTTGCGCTTAGAGGTTCACCTGTAACTCACAGAGAACTTCGGAACGCCCGCATATTCGCTAACCATTACTCCCTTGGTTGAGGGGGTATCAGGCGGGCGACCTCTCTATCCAGCTCCACCAGTATTACCTCTTCAAACTACAAAAACCATTGCCGAAGAGGGTTTAAGAGGATGGACACAACTGGACTCGAACCAGTGACCCCTACGATGTCAACGTAGTGCTCTAACCAACTGAGCTATGCGTCCAGGGACGGCATATGAGCATAACACAAGTTCGCCCATGCTTGCAAGGCAACATTTCAGAAGCACTTGCCTCCTGCCAACTTCCGGATTCTAAATCGTGATTTATAAACCTTTAAATTTCTAAACAGTACTGCTGCCTATTGGTTAAACTTCGTTGCGAAGCCAGAAGTGTGTCTCCCTGCGTGATACCTTCAGTTACGTTGATTGACAATGCAGAGTTAGGAAAGGAGAACACTTTTGGATACGCGTTCACGGCAAAATTTCGATTCTTCTTACCGCGAAGATTTAAGTGAATACGTTGCCCATCTCCAACTTCACATGTCTTTGCAAGCTCGTAATCTGGTTCCTACTCTCACAAAAACCGTTGATAGCCGAGAGCAACTTTTGCATCAAACCCAGGCAACCTTTGAAAAACTGGTTTCTCGTCAGACCCTTTAAGAGACTATCTACTCCTCACAATTTTTCCACATCAGTATTAGAGCTGGTAACCAGCTCTTTTTTGTCTATTAAACCCTTGACCTAACCGCAGGGTAGCACCGCCTGCCTTATCAATGCGCCAGATGCAACGGCGCGATCGCTTCCTGAACTGCCCTTAGTTTCTGCATCACCTCTCCACCAGTGAGCAGACGTCTTGCCTCGACAATTCCAGCTTCAATGGAGGAACAGATACCACACCGCCAGAGATAAAACCCACTGCTCCAAAGGGTCGAGTTCATTAATTCGGAAGGTTCTCCTTGCAGGACAGACTGCATGGCTGCAAGAACCTGAGAAGTTGAGTCGAAGGGTACGTTTTTGCCTTCAAAGCCGTAGTCGCGGGGATGAAGATGTAAGCGCTCAAATTCAGCGTTGAATTGCCCTAACCCAATAATGGCAGTCCGTTCGCGGGGAAGGTCACAGCTACCTTCTAACCCTTTCACGGTGGTGAAAAGGGGAGTTTTGCGTCTGGCAAAGGCATCCTGGAACATCCCCTCCGTTGGTGGATGGACAAAGCCGGATACGACATGGGCTTCCCCGGCATAGGGACACCACATCAACTCCATTGTGGCGAAGGGAGGACGCTTGCCAATCTGTTCTCGGTAAGGGACAAGCCCGTAAGCCAGGGGAAAGTGAAGAGGCAGGTAGACAAAACCAATACCCGTTTGCTCCAGTACCTGCTGCACTCGTTCCAGGGGCAACTTTGTCCAGTCCACTCCCAGTCCCCGCCAGAAATTGACCAGGGGTTCGCCCTCCTTGGTGGGCATGCGATCGCCCCCATGCAAAACCACCGGACAGCCAGCCGTTGCCAGGATGAGGGCAATCAGGGGTGTGACAGGAGCGGTGCGCGATCGCCCATCATAGGGAACTCCCAATATCATCACCGGGTAAGGGGTAGAAACGGGGTGCAGTTTTGGACCCAGTTCATCATAGGCATCCAGCATGCCCGCCAGTTCTTCACCCGTTGGTCGTCGAATCCGATGGGCGATCATAAAAGCTCCAATCTGAGCGGGGGTCGCCTCCTGAAGCAGCATCATCCGAGTCGCAGCAGCGGCTTCCTCACGGGTTAAGTTTTCATTGGTATGTATGCCGCTTCCCACTTTGCGGAGCAGTTCTCTGAAGGCGTGGCTCATAACAGTTATCAGCTTAAAGTTTGGATTCCCCACTGGCGGTGGACAAAGGCAAACGGTTCACTTGAAGCGGCAACAGTTCAGAAACAAGCTTGTAGAAGTGCTGAATAGGAGGGATTTGAAGGCGATCGCAAGTCGTAACCAGTACAACCTGGCGGGTTAGAGGTGGGTCGGGCAGAACATCCGGTTTTTGATGACCGATGGTTAAACTGGGGGCGACTGGACGCACCGCCAGAGTGGGATCGGCATAAGCTTCGACAAGAGCCGTTTCAGGCAACAGGGCAATCAGTTCTCCCTGCCGCACCACTCCCCGAAATGCATCCGGGGTATTGAGTTCCAGTGCAGCCCGCAGAGTTGCTCCCCGTCGTTCAAACTGCTCCTGCACGATCCGCTGCATTCCATATCCATCCTTAAACACAACCTGGGGGTACTTTGCCAACTCATCCCAGGGCACCGCTTCAAACTGGGCTAGAGGATGGTCTACCGCTACCAGAACCTTAATCGGCTCATCATACAGCACTTCGACCACCATTTCGGCATTGGTGGTGAGAAAGCGGTTGTTCATGACGATCGCCAGGTCAACCAGTCCATCTTTCAAAACCTTAAGGGCGCGATCGCTGCCCAGAGCAGTAACCCGCAATTGCACATCTGGATAGCTCTGACAGAAGCGCTGCAAGATGGGCGGCAGGTGGTAGGCACAGAGGGAATGAATCGCCGCGACACAGAGTTCTGGCTGTTTGCCAGCGATCAGATCGGCCAGATCTTGCACCGCATTTTGCCACTCCTGACAAATCTTTTTAGCACGGGGCAACAGGCGATCGCCCGCCATAGTTAATCTGGCATGATTGGCTCGATGAAATAACGTGACACCCAGATCCGTTTCTAAGCCCTGAATCTGACGACTGATAGCAGATTGCGTTATCCCGCACCGCTGAGCCGCTTGTTGAAAACTCCCGGTCTCTGCTACAGCCAGAAACGCTTGTAACTGTTCTAGGCGCATGAAGGCACTGTCATTCAGGTCACAAAATTCAGCTTGAAGTGACCTTAACGGATCTCTCTAACCAGTTCGGTAGAGATTGATACAGTAAAGGCACGGCGTACCGTGCCCTGTTGGTTAAAGGAGAGTAGGTGTCAGGTTTAAGAGGAGTTGTTAGTTGTTGGTTGTTAGCTGTTAGTTAGGTGGGATCCGTGAGCCTTAGCGAAATCGATTGGGATTTAATCGGGGGGCTGGACGGTTAGGAGTTCCTCCCCGTAAATAAGTCCCCGTTCCTCCATCAGCCCGATCCAGGAATGGGCGCAGATCGATAGCATCTGAATAGCCTGAGCGTTGGCTTAGCCCTGGCAGATTGACATTAATCAGCCTGCCCAGTTCGTCAACAATGCCGCTGCCCCAGTTGCCTTCAACAAAGGTATTGACTGCTTGAGTTTGTTGTCCGCTATCCGCAACCGTCAGGTTTTGAAAGACGCGATCGCGCGTTGCGATTGGATCTTGTCCAGGCGGTACGGTCAGCACAATGCGGCAACTGGGAACCTTTTGAGTCGTGACACAGACGATGTTGTAGCCATTCTCAATCGCAGTCCGCATTTCCAGCAAGCCATCGGGACGGTAAGACTCCAGTCGGCGGCTGATTTCCCGGCAGCGTAGTTCTGGCGTCCAGCCGCCCCCCATCGCCGTTGGATTTGCCCATGGGTAAGACTGCCCTGGCTGGCTTTCTGGGTGGTACATGACAACAAACTGTCCCCCATTCTGCTGGCAGCTAAATCGAGTGCCTGCCAATCTGGAGGAAGACCCATTGCTGGTTGAATCTGGTCTCTGGGATTCCGTATCGACAATCACATCATCAGAAGCGGTGTTTGGGTCTTCGGCTGGCCTTTGCTGAGCCGTTTGAGAGGACTGGGATGCACTTGGAAATAGGGGTGCGGCGATCGCAGTACCAGTTCCCATCAGAACAATAGCGCCCAGGGATAACCCCAATCCTTTTAAAGCCAGTACTCTATTCGCCATACGTGATTTAACCCCCCGTGACAGCATAGTCAAATCCCCTCCAGGTATTTTTTAGTAGAAGTATTTCTAGTGAATGAGCTTTCTAGTGAATGAGCAAAATCAATGAACTGGGACTCTGCACGTCTGTCATAGCACCATGACTTCTAAGGGAGCATCAGAAAATTTGCAGATTTGCAGATAGGCCCAAACAATCACTCCTCCAGGGCTTCTGACTGAAAATCATTGCTCCAGGTTCCTCAATGTTACCTTTCTACAGTTTTCTTATGTGGCTTAGACTCTTATGTGGCTTAGACATTTAGGCCGTTGAGCCAGGAGAGCCAGGAAGAAATCCTCTTAAAGGATTCCAGATTACTTCTTGAATCTGTACCGTTAGATTAGATGAGCTAATTTCACAAAACTTTATTTCGTGCAATGGGTAGCGTATACTACCCTGTGGTGATTGCGAAGAGGAGCGAAGCTATAAATGTCGGAGGCAGTGAAGCCCCTGACGGTACCCAAGGAGTTGTTAAGTCCTCCCGGTGATTTTAACCCAACGCTGCTAATGTTTTTAGCGGCGGTTGCTATGGTGACTATTTCAACCTTTGGTTACTTTTGTTGGCATTGGTATCAGTGGTGTTCGTTTGTCTTAAATTTACTGGCATTGCACCTGGTTGGCACCGTCATCCATGATGCCTGTCACAACGCGGCTCATCGAAATCGGATTATCAATGCAATTCTCGGACACGGAAGCGCCCAGATGCTTTGCTTTTCGTTTCCAGTGTTCACGCGGGTGCATATGCAGCATCACGCAAATGTGAATGATCCTGAAAACGATCCCGACCATGTAGTCTCTACGATGGGGCCACTCTGGTTGATTAATGCAAGATTTTTTTATCACGAAATTTATTTTTTTCAGCGTCGGCTGTGGCGCAAATATGAGTTGTTGGAATGGGTGATTGCCCGTTCTTTGCTGGCTACGATCGTTTTTCTGGGATATCAGTACGGGTTCATTGGTTATATCTTTAACTTCTGGTTTGTGCCGCTGGCGATCGTGGGTTGGGAGTTGGGATTATTTTTTGACTACCTGCCCCATCGTCCATTTAAGGAACGCGATCGCTGGAAGAATGCCCGTGTCTATCCCAGCCCCATTTTGAACCTGATGATTATGGGACAGAATTATCATCTGGTTCATCATCTCTGGCCCTCAATTCCCTGGTACAACTACGAGCGAGCCTACTTTGCTACAAAACCCCTATTGGATGAGAAGGGCTCCCATCAGTCACTAGGGTTGCTGCAAACCACCAGAGACTTCTTTGGTTTCATCTATGACATCATTCTGGGAATCCACTTTCATAAAAAAGATCACAGTGAGACAAGCAAAGTAGGGGATCACCCACTGTCATCAAACTCATCCGAGGAGAAGATGGCTAGATAGGCCATTGAGTGAATAGGCAGGTGAGTGCTGATAGAGGCAACAGGCGACGGGCAACAGGAAAAGATTGAAGGGGTGAGGAGTTACTAGCCCCTGGCTCCCAATCCCTATTCAATGGCTCCTGGCTTCTGGCTCCTTTCTGACCCTCAGCTTTTTGGAGAGGCTTCGGGAGAGGGTTTTGTTTCCTTCTCTTTCTTATCTGTTTTAGATTTATTCGCTTCTGGCTTTTTATCTTTAGATTTGTCGTCCTTCTTCTTGTCCTTACTTTCCTCTTCAGCCGACTTGAAGGGCTTAAATGTATAGGTGCGTGAAATGGTCTGGCTGGGATAGCCCTCTGGATCGCCGGGAGCGTACTTATCAAACTTCACTTCGATTTTCCCCGCGTTGGCTGAAACGGTTTTCACCTTTACCTTTTCACCCAAAAATTCTGCTGAGGCATGTTTGGGATTGCCACCGTTGTTAACCACACCGACCAGGTAGGTAAAGCGCCTGCCGTCAATGGTGATGTCTAAAGGGGCGATCGCATCCTTAATGCCATCCCGGTTCAAGTCACCGTAGGCTACTGGATCGCCAAGCACAAATTTTCTTTTTTTCTTGTCCTCAAACTTTCCTTTGGTCAGCTTCGCAGGGCCTTCCGCAAGAATGTAGTATTCCGTATTTTTAAGCTTTTCAACCGTAAGCGGAATTTTAGATTTGGGCTTAGGCTTTGCCGCAGGGGAGGGAGCCGGAGACGCCGGTTGAACCGATGCGGCAGGCGATGTTGAGACCGCAGGAGAGGGTGAGGCACTGGAAGCAACGGGTTGCTCACCCAAAAATGGAAGGGAAGAAACGGAACAGCCGCTCAGACCAGTTCCGCAACCCAGTCCAATGATCGCAGCCAATAATGTGGTTTTGTAGTTGAAAATCATCGTTGCATAGGGAAGAATACTGTGTTTAATCGAAAGGGGCGAATGCTCCAGCTCAATGTACATCATTTTTCTAAATATGAAACTCCGGTATTTGCTGCTGTGCCTTGCCTCACTTACGCTGATCCTTGCCGCCGCAGGGATCAAGACGGCAACCCAGGTTTTGACAGACCGGGGGGGGCAAAAGCAGGCTCCGGCACTTAATAGTCCAACCCTTCAGGCAGGAAACCGCCAGCCTGCTCTAGTTAAGAGTGAACAGCAGATTGCCAATGAAATTTTTCAAACGGTCAACCCAGCCGTTGTAACGATTTACTGTGGTGCGGAAATTGGATCAGGGAGCATTATCACTTCTGAGGGGTTGGTGATCACCAACAAGCATGTTGTCTGGAGTTCACCCGTGATGACAGTCAAGACCGCTGGAGGCAAAACCTATAAGGGCTGGGTTACATCCGTTGATATGCAATATGATCTGGCGCTGGTTCAGCTTGAAACGAAGGATCGCCTCCCAACTGTGCGGCTGGCAAGCAAGATGAACCTCAAACCGGGTCAGAAGGTGTATGCGATCGGTAGTCCCGGTGGGCAGGCAGGCACCTTTACTAAGGGCACTTTTACCAGAATCACCAAACACGGCAGCCTGCAAACCAGCACTGGCTTGCTTCAACCCGGAAACTCAGGTGGGCCGTTGCTCAACTCCCAGGGGGAAATGGTTGGAGTCAACAAAGGGTTGTTAAAAGATGGGAGCGGATTAGCAACCAGTGTGATTCCGATGCGGATGTTTATTGAGCGTACCCGCCGGGCGGCTAAGAGTAGCTGAGGGGAGGTGATGGAGGGAGTGATGGAGTAAGAGAGGGAGGGAAGGAGGGAGTAAGGGGATATTCATTACCCCATCCCCCCATCCCCCTATCCCCCCTCACTTTTCCAGACCTGAGGTAGCTGAAAGCGATGGATGTCTTTTATCACCTGCACCCAGCCATCTGAGAGGGACTCCAGGATGCGATCGCCCTTCTCCCTGGTGGCGGTTGTCGGATCACCCAGGGTTCCGCTCTGGCTCAAATCTCTCGTTACCCAGGCGAAGGGTAAATTCCCTTCCATACTGAGCAAACTCCCGGTGGGTAGCTCCTGGGGGTACTCGGTAACTGCTCGTTCCATTTTGACCTGATGGGGTAAAAGGGAGAGCATCAGGCTGGTTTCCGCATCTCCGGCATGAATCCCAAACGCTAACTCTTTTTCGCTCAACAAATCTGCTGCAATGTTCGGTACTCGCCAGGTAAACAGCGGAAATACAGCAAAATCTTCATATTTCTGGTGTAGGTCCCGTGCGGCAATTTCTATCACCTGCGGTTGTCCACCGTGGGAGTTCATCAACACCAGCTTGCGGAACCCCGCCCGGTACACCGCTTCTCCCACTTCCATTAAGGTTGCCAGTAACGTTTGCACACTCAATGTGACAGTGCCCGGAAAGTGCCAGTGTTCATTGGATTTTCCGTAATAGAGAGATGGCAAAGCATAGGCCGGAACGTTGGAAGGTAGCTTTTCTAATGCCCGCCCCAACACCCCCAACCCGATCGCCGCATCCACGGCTAAGGGTAAATGGGGGCCATGCTGTTCGATCGCTCCCACAGGTTGAATCACCACCACATTGGCTCGATCGGGCATGGATTCCACATCAACCCAGGTGAGATAGGGAAAGAAGCGATCGGGCGGAATAAAGGTGTGCATCATAGGAAAATTGAGGGGGAGAGAGATTGTTAGTTGTTGGTTGTTATAGCGATAGCCACCAGGCTGAGGACGGCGTGCAGGGGTAGGAACCCTTGGCTGGGGGCGCTTTGCCCCCACACCCCCTTAAAGCCAATGTCCTAAGCAACCTGGCGACAGCTATAGCTATTAGAGAAAGGTGAGGGGCGGCAGAGAAGCCATATTTATCATCTCATTTCCCCTCTTCCCTCCCTACTCTCCCTTCATCTCCCAATCCAAAATCCCAAATTTCCAAGTCCCATGACCCTTGAAGAAAAACTCGGCTACTTCTTCTTTGATAAGCGGCTGTTAACCCGTGCCCTGACCACCAAAGCCCATGCTTTAGAGCAGTTTCAGAAAGGACAGGTGTGTGAAGATCAGCAGGCGTTTTGTGTATTGGGAGATGCCGTGTTAAAAGCAATTTTGACTGAATTACTGATCCGGGCAGGTTACCAGACCAAAGGGGAAATTACTGAAAAAGAAGAAAGCGCTAGAGTGTGAAGCCAATCTGGCAAGAATCAGTGAAGCTATTGGAGTGGGGTTTGTGATCAGGTTGGGGGAAGGGGAAAAAAAGCAAAGAGCCTATGAACAACCCCGCGTTTTAGCAGAAACCTTTGAAGCTGTAATTGGAGGGATTTATTTCGATGGAGGCTATCGTGCCGCCAGGGAAACTATTATTCGATTGTTTAGCGATGTATTTCAGGCAGAAAGAAATTGAGTATGTTATACCAGACTGAACTTTCCCTGAAATCTGACGTTTAGCAGGGCAACAGGCTATCGGCAACAGGCTACAGATATAGCGTCCTTCTTGAAATTTGAACGGGGTCAGGGTGAAACTCCTGCACCCCGTCCTAAGCCTAGTGGCTATCGCTATAGACTTTCTACCTGGGAGCTAGGGGTTAGGAAGCGTTGCTGTAAAGCAGCATAAATCGAAACGAAGTTTCGAGCATACAGCATCTATTTCATACCCAAATTCAGCAACGCCCCGTAAATTGGTTTTTCTGGGTTAGATAATCAGGCAAAGTTCCTTTAGCGAACCATTAGATAACAACCAACAACTGTCTCATGCTAAATATATGAGGATGCATAGAATCAGAACTCTCTGTAGTCCCCATTGGTAAGGGGGACAGCGATAGCCGGGGTTGATAATATACAGCTTCATAAAACATTGGTATCAGTTGAAAATTTTTGTACAAATGTTCCTATTTCTTCATCCTCGCGTATCCTGATGTGGAGCTGTGGTATGGAAGCAGGAGAGTTGGCTGTGCGTCTGGGCAAAATCGTCAAATCGAATTCTCATTGCGATTACATCGTAGAGGTAGACGATGAGAAAAGCCACGATTCTCCCCCTAAACCAGACGACTACGGGTTCGGTTCCTTTGTCAAATTAGAGAGCAAAGGACGGCATTGGGCAGTAGGGCTGATTTATAACTCCCAACTGTTCAATCCGATGTTTCTTAATATGGGACCGCGCCTCTCCAGTGAGCCTGACCCCATTTTTTCGCCGGATTTGATCTACGAAACTCGCACCCTTCTGGGAACCGTTTTGATTGGAACGTTTGTTAAGCAAAATGGAGAATCCTATGGCATTCACGGGATTCCCAGAGTCGTTGTTCCAGTCAATACGGTGGTGTATCGCATGACGCAGGATGAAATTTACCGCTTTCACCTCAACCAGGAGCAACGTCCCCAGTTCTGCTACTACAGTCACCTGCTGAAATGTGGTGGAATGTTTGCAGCACAACTCACTCAGCAAGTGCTGACAGAATTAATTGATAGCAATCTCTTTAGCGGAGCCGATCAACGGGCACTCAGCATTTTATGTAAAGAACTTTCCTGGAAAACAACAATGGGTGCAATGCGGTAAATATAGCTGCCGCCAGCTTGCTTAGAATACTGAATTGGAGGTGCAGGGGCTTCGCCCCCAGCCAGAGGTGGAACCCCTGCACCCCGTCCTAAGCCTGGTGGTAATGGCTATAAAAAACCGACAGTTTCTGGAAGAAACCTGCCGGCAGTCGTGTGTTCCCTGTTGATGACTCGGCTAAAGTTGAGTCTTCTTTAGTATGTCGGTTGTACTGGGCTGAAAGAGCGATCTCGATCAGTTGTAGATGTGATCTTTGTCACTGTGTAAAGGGAGAATTTGCGTAAGGGACACGGATTTAGCAACAGTTATTAACATTACCTGTCGCCAGGAACACCCCTGGAGGGGGCAAACACCTCTGGGCTAAATGGGCGGGTGCCGCTATTTTTAACACGGTACGGCTCAATCACTCTAAACAATAAAAAACCGACAGCTTCTGGAAGAAACCTGTCGGCAGTCGTGTGTGTTCCCTGTTGATGACTCGGCTAAAGTTGAGTCTCTTTTAGTATGTTATTTGTCCGTTTCTTCAGTCGCGATCTAAATCATGCATTTGTGTGATTTAGATCAATGTCAAAAAGGGTAAGAGTAGTCCGGTATCCTCTTTTTCCCTTTATCCGTATTGCCAAAGCTCTGTTCCCTATTACACTTACTGACAAATAAAAAACCGACGGTCTCCAGAAGAAACCTGTCGGCAGTTGTGTGTTCCCTGTTGATGACTCGGCTATAGTTGAGTCTCTTTTAGTATGTCGGTTGTGTTGCTGTGTTATCGCGATCAAGATCATTCTTCTGTGTGATCTTTATCACAGCTAGTAACGATTCATTGCGTAGCTTATTTTCGTTATAAGGGTTGTTTCGCAGGGAGGGTTGCGATCGCGACTCCTAATAGCAGCACCCCTGCCCCTACACTCACCATTAAGCTGGGCACTTCATTAAATATCAAAAACCCCAGAACACTGGATGCCACTGGCTCAAACAAAATAGACAGCGTCACCAATATGGGAGAAAGCCAGCGAAGAGACCAGTTCAGGCTGGTGTGCCCAATTAGTTGAGGCAGGAGTGCCATTAAGGCAATGTAGCCATAGGTCAACGGCGTGTAGCCTGTGTAGGAGGCCCCAAATAAGGATGGCAGGGGTAATAGGGCGATCGCTGCCACACTGTAAGCCACCGTGGCGTAACTGCCAATCCCCAGTCCCCGTCGCTGGGCTTCTCGTCCCAATAGAAAATACAAACTGGCAGCCCAGGCCCCCGTCAGAGCCAGCGCATCACCCAACAGTGGATTAGAACCGGAAGCACTGGCCTTGCCGCCCCAACCAATTAAAGCACCACCTGCTAAAGCCACAGTCATTCCTGCCAGGGTGAGGCGAGCAGGTTTCTCCCAGAACCACCACCAGGAGAGCAGGGCAACCCAGATTGGGTTTGTGGTAACGAGGGTCGTAGAGGCCGCGATCGACGTGTAGGAAAGCGACGTAATCCAGGTCGCAAAATGAACCGCCAGCGCAATTCCGGCAAAGGTTGCATAGCGAAATGCGGACAGTGCAGGTTTGCTATGGTAAAGATGAGCCCAGGTGGGAATCAGGGCGATCGCGGCCAAAGTCAATCGCGATGTAGCCAGCACCAGACTAAACCCTGCTCCGGATACATTCGCTTCAGCTATTGCCAACCGCACCAGAATGGCTGCGGTAGAGGTGGCTAGGATTCCAACTGCCAGAATGAGAGTGATTTTCCAGCTTTCAGGTGGGTTTAGTTTCATTGAAGCAATCCCGTATCTTCTCCCATCGGTTGGTGTGACTTGGTACAATCCTGTGTCGGAGATTTTCTTAAGCCAAGGACGCTTGTTGATCTTCAATGTTGGTCTTCAACTTTGCAAGTGGCAGTTAGTAGGGGCATTTCATGAGGCTTCCCTACCAGCCACCGACCTGACGCGCTACCAAACTCTGATATAGCTGTCCTGAATTGTTTGTGAACAAGGAGAGTCCGAAAGCCTTGCTCTGGCGGGAAAGCTCTTTCACTATCCAAATATAGGATTGCTGTAGCAGAAAACGCTGCACCGTGAACCACTCAAAATTTCAAATCCAACTACCATGACTGATCTTACTCCCAACTCCAGTTTCAGCCTGACGATTCGCTTTCAGGTTCCTAACCGCCCTGGTATGCTGGCAAGCGTGACTAAAGCCATCTCAACCCTGGGGGGCAGTATGGGGCAAATTGACCTGATTGAGCAAACTCGCCAGATTTCTGTGCGGGATATTACGGTGGATGCTGCCAGTACAGAACACGCTGAAACGATTGTGGAAGCAGTCAAGGCCCTGCCGGAAATTAAAGTCCTGAATGTTTATGATCGCACCTTCAACCTGCATCGGGGTGGCAAGATCAGCATTCAAAGTCGCATTCCGCTGCGGGGACAGGCGGATCTGGCAATGGCCTATACTCCTGGGGTTGGGCGAATTTCCACCGCGATCGCTCAAAACCCTGATGAAGTCTATAACCTTACTATCAAGCAAAATACCGTTGCAATTGTCACCGATGGCAGTGCTGTTTTGGGGTTGGGAAATCTGGGACCGGCAGCCGCTCTGCCTGTGATGGAAGGTAAAGCTATGCTGTTTAAGGAGTTTGGCGGTCTGGATGCCTTTCCGATTTGTCTGGCCACTCAGGATCCGGATGGGATTGTAGAAACTGTCAAAAACATTGCTCCTGTCTTTGGTGGCGTGAACCTGGAGGATATTGCAGCTCCTCGCTGTTTTGAAATTGAAGCCCGCCTGCAACAAGAGTTAAACATTCCCGTATTCCATGACGACCAGCACGGCACTGCCATTGTCACACTGGCTGCACTGTTCAATGCCTTGAAATTAGTGAACAAGTCGATGGCAGAGGTCAAAATTGTCATCAACGGAGCGGGGGCTGCGGGTGTGGCGATCGCCCGCCTCCTTCGCAAAGCAGGGGCAGAGTTCATTTGCTTGTGTGACTCCAGGGGAATTCTAGCAACCAATCGCACTGATCTGACTGAACAAAAACGAGAGTTTGCTGTTGAGCAAGGGGGGTCACTGGCCGATGCGATGCAAGGCAGCGATATCTTTTTAGGCGTCAGTGTTCCCGGCGTAGTAACGCCCGAAATGGTGCGGTCTATGGCCAAAGATCCGATTGTTTTTGCTATGGCAAATCCCATCCCTGAAATCCAGCCTGAGCTTGTCGCTGAAGAGGTTGCGGTCATGGCAACTGGCCGCAGCGATTATCCTAATCAGATTAATAACGTCCTGGCATTTCCAGGAATCTTTCGAGGAGCGCTTGACTGCCGTGCCTCCACGCTAACTACCAGCATGTATTTAGAAGCGGCTCATGCGATCGCCTCTCTGGTCAAGCCCAGCGATCTCAACCGGGAACACATTATTCCCTCAGTTTTTGATGAACGGGTTGCTACTGCTGTATCTGCCGCCGTCCAACGTTCTGCCCGTGAGGATGGCGTTGCGGGCGATTAGGGGGTGAGGCTAGTTGTCAATTAATAAGGGA
Source organism: Leptothermofonsia sp. ETS-13 (assembly GCF_049200465.1). NCBI lineage: Bacteria > Bacillati > Cyanobacteriota > Cyanophyceae > Leptolyngbyales > Leptolyngbyaceae > Leptothermofonsia > Leptothermofonsia sp. ETS-13. Next base: position 4,478,990 of record NZ_CP120836.1, on the reverse strand, counting down.
TGAAGAGCAAGGGGAGATAGGGGGATGGGGGGATGGAGTACTCCATCACTTCTTTTCCCTTTCCCCTTTTCCTTTTCCCCTCCCATCTCCTGGTCTAATCGGCCAGTCGCAATATTCCTTTGCGAATACCGTAAAGAATTCGGTTAAGCAAAATATGATCGGCTTCTGTCAGACTACCTCCTAAGATTGCTTGCTTGATTTGATGGCGATCAGCATAGGTTACCTGACGGGAAAGCAAAACCTGCTCAGCGAGAGCCTCGATACCAATCGTATTAAAAAAGGATGGAGTAGACATCGCCCTGAAATCCTAATTGCTAAACCTACAGCAATTTTCAGATGAATAAATCTCAATCGGCAGATGGGTATTGCCCTCCACAGAGTTCCCACAAGAGAGCAAAACCTAACCGGGAATGGCACCTACCTCCCAGCCTCCAATCCCTGGCCCCTGCTCCCAAGGTGTTGCTATCGATGCTCCTCCAGGGATAACTGAGCATAATCCCTTTTTGCAACTACTTTTGGTGCGTCAATGACCTATAGCCTTAGAATCGCAGACATGCCTGCGGCTGAGCGTCCCCGTGAACGCCTGGTTTCCTATGGACCTAAAAGCCTTTCGACTGCCGAACTGATTGCTATCCTGCTGGGAACTGGACAGGGGCCGGGAAAGCTATCAGCGGTGGGGTTGGGGCAATACATTCTGAAGAAGCTAGGGGAGCATGAGCGCGATCCGCTTTCGGCACTGCGGGAGATTAGTGTGGCGGAATTGACGGTCATTCCAGGGGTAGGGAATGCGAAGGCCGCAACTATTCTGGCGGCGGTTGAACTGGGCAAGCGCGTATTTCATGCGCGTCCTGCGGAACGCGCGATCGTGGATGATCCATCTGTTGCCGCTGCTGCCCTCAGTCACGATTTGATGTGGCAAACCCAGGAACGATTTGCAGTTCTACTCCTGGATGTGAAACACCGACTGTTGGGCACTCAAGTCATCACGATTGGCACGGCCACTGAAACCCTGGCCCATCCCCGTGAGATTTTTCGTGAAGTGTTACGACGCGGAGCAACCAGAATGATTGTGGCGCACAACCATCCTTCAGGAAATCTGGAACCTAGCTCTGAAGACATCACCCTGACTCGTCAACTACTTACGGGTGCACAGTTTTTAGGCATTCCCCTGCTGGATCATCTGATTCTAGGTAATGGCGATTTTCTGAGTATGCGCCAGGTCACCAATTTGTGGAATGAATGTCCTCAAGAAGAGTAAATGGTGCTGTCTCTCTATAACAGGCAATGGGGCGGTTAGGACAACTAGTGGACGATGGCATTAGTCCAGTAACCATTGGATTGGGGAGTGGGGAGTCGGAGGGAGCCAGAATGGTATTCGTATTCCCGCCGGGCTGTACTAGTGTTACAAACACTAAATTTTGCAACATGGGGGTTTGGGGGCTAGTAGTCCGTCAGGATAGATTTGAGGGATAACTCAAATCTACAAAACTCAATTCTCAGGTGTTTTGAGGGTTTTCAACCCATCAAAACAGTCTTGACAGACCACTAGAAGCGTTTTGAGTTATAGCTTTACGCAGGTGCGTTAGGACATTGGAATTAGAGAGGGAGTGGGGACTTCGCTCCCAGCCAGGGGTTCCACCCCTGCACACCGTCCTAACCATAAGGACTACCGCTATAACACCTGCCACCTGTCATCTGCTATCTAAATCTGAAGCCCTGAACCAGAGTGGCTCAGGGCTGTGCTTTGAGATAGTTGGTTAGAGATAGTTGGTTTGCTTCGACCCTCCATAGCTATGCCATCTGTGTTGGTGAACCATAGGTTTTTCATCTATGGTTTTAGTGTAGCGTTCTCTCTACTGGGCCCAATCTATCTTGAGATAGGAACAGAGTCTGGCTCTAGATGGACTTTTGGTTAACGTCTTCTAAAGCTGTGTGGACGGCTGCCAAAGCCACTGCCGAAACCCCGGTTAGGACGACGGTAGGTTTCATTGGAGCGGTTAGAGCGACGCAAATTGCTGGAGCCATAGCCCGAACCACTGGAACGGTTGCCCTGGGAAGTGCGGGTTCTGGTTTGGATGGAGGAGGGCGATCGCAATTGTCCCGTTGTTCGAAATGTTTGACGATTGCGAACTTCCGCAGGAGGCGCATTATAGCGGGTCTGGTAGCGCTGTACAGCCTGACCATAGGTAGACCCATAGCCACCAAAACCTGTCAAAGAAATTCCTGGTTGATAAACGGGTGGCACGTAATACTGGGGTCTAAATAACAAGCTACCCAACGCCTGACCTACCAGAGCCCCAGCAAACGGAGTCCAAAAACTCGTCTCCTGACGAACGATAACTGTTTCTGGCTGGCCAGTTTGGGGATTAGTCTGGGTTTCCGTTACGTTGTGGACGTACTCAATCTTGAAGTCTTCAGTCAGATATAGAGCAGGCTGTCCATTTTCGACTTTGAGATAGCTCTTTTTGCCCGCTGAAATTTCCTCGTTTGTCAGGCGTGCCATGGGCAAGTTGGTGGTGCGGTATACGGAAGACTCACCTGGTTTTGTATTCAGTAAAACGACGCTATATTCCCCATTGACGTCGTTATAAGTCGCCTGTTGTACCGGATACTCTCCATCAGAGAGACGATTTTCGTAAGCCGCAGGGGAAGCGGACTGGGTTGGCTGATTGGCGGATGGTTCATTGATAACCGGGCTACCGCAGCCAACAGCCGTTCCAATCAGGACCAGAGCCATTGAGTAAATCAAAAATTGGCGAAGCATAATCGTGTTAAAGCGGAATGAGTTCTGGAAAATTGAGTAGGACTTGATCGGAGGTGAGTTCGTCTCCCAGTTGGGCAGGAGAGAAGTGAACCTGAATAGCCCTTAGCCGCTGCTGATAATGCAGGTTGATCAATGCTTTTAACCCAGCCTTGAGGGCGGTGATGTTGGAAAGGTCTGTTTCCAGTTCTGGCACCTCACCTTCGTAAGCGACCGTCAGCATGACAACGAGATGACGGGTTACAGGGAGGGAAAACGGCTCATCAGAAGCGGCGGAATCATCTGGTTCTGGAATGCTGCCGTAGCGTTGGGCAGAATCTGTAAACAGTTCGGTAACGTAATCTCCGGCCTCTCCCTCATCCCAAAAAACGTTCCCTTCATTCGCCGCTGATTGCCAGTAGGTATCATACTGGAGCAGGTTCTGGCAAATTTCAACCAGCCCTTCCCCCAATACTTCCAGGTCACCCTCTGCATCTACCGCTTCACGAGCAGCTCGGTTAAGTGTTCCAAGCAGGGGGGCAACCTCTTCCCCTGCCAGATGAATAAATAACCGGCAAACGACAAACCGGGTTCTACCACCAAGCTGATTGAGGCGATCGCGCCATGAATTCATAATTAAGTTATTAGTTGTTAGTTGTTGGTTGTTAGTGAGTTGAGGGGTGAGGGGGCAGGCGATAAGGGAGACAGGAGGCAATCATTCGCACAACAGAATCTACTTCAGGTGTAGCTTTCATTCCGTCAGTCATGGGGTGTGGATATCTAAACCAGAACCGAACGTTGAGTTGATCTCTTCAGTTCTGTTGCCGATATGCCCTATTGCATCCGATCGCCCAAAGCGGCCCGTGCCTGTTCCCGGTCATCAAAATGGATCTTTTCGGTTCCTAGAATCTGGTAATCTTCGTGACCTTTGCCTGCAATGAGCACACCATCTCCTGGTTGGGCTTGCAGGATGGCGGTTCGAATCGCCTCGGCACGATCGGCAATCACAATTGGCTGCACCGAATCTGGAATTCCTTCCAGAATGTCCTGCAAAATACGCTGGGGATCTTCTGTCCGGGGGTTATCGGAAGTGACGTAGACCCCGTCGGCCAGGTCAGCCGCGATTTTTCCCATTTTGGGCCGCTTGCCCCGATCTCGATCACCGCCACACCCAAACACACAGACCATCCTGCCTTGAATGAAGGGACGAGCCGCCCGCAGTAAATTTTCTAAACTGTCTGGGGTATGGGCATAGTCCACAATCACGCTGATGTCCTGGTTGGGGGCAATGTGGACCTGCTCCATCCGTCCTGGCACTCCGCTGAAGGAGGGCAAAGCAGCCACCATCTCTTCTAACTCCAGCCCCAGATGCAGAGCGGCTCCTATCGCGGCCAGCAGGTTAGAGAGATTAAATTGCCCCACGAGGGGCGATCGAAATGGGACTTTACCCTGGGGCGCATGTAAAACACCGCTGACGCCGTCTGGTCCATAGCTCAAATCACTCGTCCACAGGTCTGCCTCAGAATTCTGGGTGCTATAACTCCAGACCTGTGCCTGTCCAGTCTGTTGAATTAGCCGTTGCCCATAGGAGTCATCCAGATTGATCACCGCGCGTCCCTTGAGATAGTCCGTGTTGAACAATAACGCTTTCGCCGAAAAGTAATCATCCATATCACGATGAAAGTCCAGATGATCCTGGGTCAGGTTTGTAAACACAGCTACTTCAAATGGACAGCTCAACACTCGCCCCTGAGCCAGGGCATGGGAACTAACCTCCATCACCCCATACTCACAACCCGCTGCCAGGGCTTCTGCCAGTTGCCGCTGGAGTTCCACAGCAAAGGGGGTAGTGTGGGCCGCTGTTTGCTGGTAGCTGCGCCAGCGAGCGTAGAGGGTACCTAGCAAAGCAGTTGGCTTCTGAGCCTGATTCAGCAGGAATTCAATTAAATGGGTTGTGGTTGTTTTACCATTGGTGCCCGTGACCCCTACCAGCTTCATCTGCTGAGCGGGATAGCGATAGAAAGCCGCTGCCAGTTGGGCACAGGCCCTTACCATGTCACTGGCGGAGATGATACACGGTTCCCTACCCAACGTCGATTGTCCGCTGCTGGATGCTTTCTGGGCGGCCTGGGGTGAAACAATGGCCGCGATCGCCCCGGCGGCGATCGCCCCGGCCCAGAAATCCCCCCCATCCACGCGGGTACCGGGCATACCGATAAACACATCTCCGGGTTGGCAGGCCAGGGAATTCGTCGCTAACCCCTTCACTTCCAGATCCAGGGCTGGATGGTCTGACAGTGGAGCGATTTCAGGAACCGCCGCCAGTAACTCTCGCAACTTCATGTCAGCTAACCCTCACAAAAGCACTTCTATTCTCTGCGATCGTTCGGCAAATATTTCTGTAACATCTGCTCCAACTGTTGCACTGTTGCCCGCGGAGAGAAACGGGGTAGAGGAGTGAGCGAAGGGGAAGAAAGCGATTTTAGATCTTGAATATTGCACGTTGAATGTTCCTCCGTTCCTTCGACTCTCCCCTGCTCCAGTCCCCGATCCAAAAACAATACAGGCACTTCATACTGATACGCCTGGAACCAGTCCTGGCGGGTAGTAATGTCTCGCACTTCCAGTTCCAGATCCAAACTCTGGATTTGTTCTAACTTCTCCTGCAACCCTTCACATAGATGGCATCCAGGTTTGCTATAAAGAATCAACCGAACGTGAGACATTTGTTGTGAGTAATGAGCTTTGAGCTTTGATGAAGGCTGAAGGCTATGGATAAAAGACCACAGGTGTTTCTCCTGCACTTTTTTCTTTATTTCTTCTTTCCTTTTTCCTAACCTCTAGCCCCTAACCCCTAAATTCTATCCCCTCGACCCTCCTGGGAGTTTGATAATAAGCGAAGCTTACCACCAAAACAAAATCAATAATTCCAGGGGGTTTGTTTGGATGAAAGAGTAGCTTACGCTACTCTTTCACCAGCAAGCTAGAAGAACCATCCCCTCAGAGCAATTATTTATCTCAAGGGATCCCCTAGTTGGGTATGTTAGAGATTACAGAAGCTCTAGCCATTTCACGCGACGATGACTCAATCGACTGACCCCCTGCTCCAACCAACCCTCCTTGATCTCAAAAAACTCAACCAGAAATTTGAAAAAGCCCATCCTAAGGATATTCTTGCCTGGTGTGTTGTCAATTTGCCCACAGGCTTGGTGCAGGCCAGCGCGTTCAATGTGGATGATATGATGATTACAGACCTGTTGTACCGGGAACTCAAACCTGCTCAACCTGTACCTGTTCTTTTTCTTGAAACGTTGCATCACTTTCCCCAAACCCTGGATCTGGTGGCGCGGGCAAAGGGAATTTATGATCTAAACTTGAAAATTTACAAAATTAAAGGCGTCAAGACGCGGAAAGCTTTCGAAGCGAAATATGGGGAGGCTCTTTGGGAAAAAGACATTGACCGGTTTTCCCAACTCACAAAAATTGAGCCGCTACAGCGGGGTTTGAAAGAGCTGGGCGCGATCGCCTGGATTACAGGCCGTCGCCGCGACCAGGCAAGCTCCCGGTCTGATATGCCCATCTTTGAATTAGACCAGCAACAGCGGCTGAAGGTAAATCCCTTAGCCAATTGGACTCGAAAGGAAACCTGGGCCTACGTTTTTGAACACGATGTGATTTACAACCCCCTCCACGACCAGGGCTACCCCAGCATTGGGGATGAACCCCTCACCGCTCCTGTCCGGGAAGGCGAAGAAGAGCGGGCTGGTCGCTGGCGGGATATGGGCGGCAAGTCAGAGTGTGGTATTCATTTTTAACCTACGGAAAAATCCTTTCACCATTTCGATAGGAGCACTATAAAATGAATCCTAGCCTATAGTTCATGCGTTCTAGGATCTCATGATTAAGCTGCTCCATCTGTCTGACATTCACATGGGAAGCGGCTTTTCCCATGGGCGAATTAACCCAGAGACGGGGCTCAACACCCGCTTAGAGGACTTTGTCAGCACCCTGGGACGATGCATTGATCGGGCTATTGCCGAACCCGTTGACCTGGTTTTATTTGGGGGAGATGCCTTTCCTGATGCTACACCACCTCCATTCGTACAGGAAGCGTTTGCCAGCCAATTTCGGCGACTGGTGGATGCTCAAATTCCGACAGTGCTGCTGGTAGGGAACCATGACCAGCATGCCCAGGGAACGGGGGGAGCCAGTCTGTGTATTTATCGGACATTGGGAGTGCCAGGGTTTATTGTGGGCGATCGCCTGGAAACTCATCTTGTCCAGACCTGTAATGGTCCAGTACAGATCATCACCCTGCCCTGGCTGACGCGATCGACCCTACTTACCCGTCCAGAGGCAGAAGGTCTTTCTATGGGAGAAGTGGGTCAGTTGTTGATTGATCGCCTGCGCGTTGCTCTGGAAGGCGAAATTCGCAAACTTGATCCAGAAGTACCCACAGTCTTATTAGCTCACCTGATGGTAGACAATGCCCGCTATGGGGCAGAGCGGTTTTTAGCCGTTGGCAAAGGCTTTACGGTTCCAGTATCGCTCCTGGCCCGCCCCTGCTTTGACTATGTGGCGCTGGGGCATGTTCATCGTCACCAGGTGTTATGTGAGCAACCTCCAGTGGTTTATCCTGGCAGCATCGAGCGGGTCGATTTTAGTGAAGAGAAAGAAGATAAGGGCTTTGTACTGGTGGAACTGACGCGAAAGCAGACCCGGTTTGAGTTCTGTCCTCTGCCGGTGCGGGCATTTCGCACGATTGAAGTTGATTTGTCAGAGGCGGAAGACCCCCAGTTAACTTTGCTGTCAGCCCTAAAACCAGCAGTTGTTCAGGATGCAGTCGTGCGGCTAGTCTATCAGCTCCGATCTGAGCAGCTTGAACAAATTGACACCCCATCTCTGCATCAGGCTCTGAACCTTGCTCACAGCTACACCATTCACCCAGAACTGGTGAGCCAGCTTGCCCGTCCGCGGCTACCGGAGCTGGGAGTGGGCCGCAGTATTGACCCAATGGAGGCCCTCAAGACTTATCTGGCAAATCGAGAAGACCTGCGAGAGCTTGAAGCAGAGATGGTGGAAGTTGCCCAGTGGTTGCTACTGGATGAACAGACGACAGGGTTTGATCTGGCTGAAGCCGCCGCGGGAGATCCTGAAATCGATTCTGATCTGGAAACCGTTGAGGATCAAAATACCCAGTTACGTTTGCTGTAATGGTTACGGACGCATGAGGCTCCAAACCCGTGCAAGTAGTTGCCGCCGCAAGAAGGGCCAGCCCTGAGATTGGCTTGAAACTGGGGGCCACTCTGCCCGCTGCTTTATCATGGAACATGCCAATATCGTGGGCATCCAGCGATCGCCGCAGGGTAATTTTGCCCTCGCCCTGAATTTCCGTCTGGCAAGCAAGCCACACGTTGGAGGTATAGCGATAGCCACCAGGCTTAGCTTAGGACGGGGTGCAGGGGGTGAACCCCTGGCTGAGGGCGAAGCCACCACACTCCCTTAAAACTAATGTCCTAAGTAACCTGGCGACAGCTATAAAGTGAGCTGCGGGGCCAGTTCTTGCTCGGCTGGAGTGCGGGGTGCACAGTTCTCTATGCTCTCTATGCATAAATGATTCAGGACTAACACATTGACCAGAACAGAATCTAAAGGAGCAGAGCTAAGTTCCCATCTGAGGTACCATCGAATAACTATGTGTAAGCCAAATAACACTTGTTATGGAGCCACACTCTCTGCCGACGGAGGTGATTCTCACATACCCCCGTCAATCGCTAGGGAACATTCAACTGGATTGGACACCACAGCCTGGTGCATACCTGGATCTTGCAGGCAAAACCTACACCGTTTTGGAACGTTGCCATCGTTATCAACTCAGGGCAGGGCGGTATCGACTTCATAAGGTCTCGCTCTACGTTCAAACTGCTCAACGCCCTTCTGAAAGGAGTCTGGTAAACGGGCGCTGGGTGGTCGGCGAGGTCAGTTGCCGTTTTAATGCCCAATCTGAACTGATTCGCTGCGCCGTCAATCCAGAAGGCCCCTGTTTGGGATGTCGGTACTACGAGCGTTTATGGGCAACTGATGAGGCGCTTTAAGCTCCGTTGCCAAGGACTTCGCCGATCGCAACCCGACTCCCATTGCCAAAGTCCCAACCCGATTGGGGGCGTTTCCCCGAAAGTTGAACTTCTCTCAGCAGCAAAAGCCCGTTTCCTGTCTGCACAACTGGTCCCAGCCCCCTGGCAAGGTGAACAATTTCTCCCGGCTGAGCGGCACATTTTTCCAGGAAAGACCAATCCTTCTCTAAAGCCTGAATTTCTAAAGGAAGATCGACCCAGTAGGCTGGCCCAAGGGGAGCCGTAGCCATGATTTTAAGCGGAGCATTGCGGAAGGTAGCGGTGCAATGGGGGTAAAAGCCCCGGATTTGATTATGCAGGGCGATCGCGTCTCGCCGCCAATCCAGCCGGTAATCTTCCTTCTTAATCAACGGGGCGTAGGTCGCTTCAGCATTGTTTTGAGGGATCGGTTGAATAGCCGATTGTTCCAGTTTCAGCAGTGTTTCAATCAGTAAATCTGCCCCTAAATCCGCCAATCTGGCCCCCAAGTCATAAAAATTCTCCAGTAGGGAAATCGATGTACGCGCCTCCAATAAAGCGGGGCCTGTATCCATTCCTGCATCCATCAGCATCGTGGTGATACCCGTCTCAGTTTCCCCGTGGTAAAGGCTCCATTGAATGGGAGCAGCCCCCCGGTATTTGGGCAAAATAGAGCCGTGGGCATTAACACACCCCAAACGCGGCATGTCCAGTATCTCCTGGGAAAGAATTTGTCCATAGGCAACCACAACAAAAGCATCCGCACCTGTCTCCCGCAGTTTGTTGAGAGTATCAGCATCTCTCTTAACACTCCTTGGCTGCCAGACAGGTAGATGATGGGCTAGTGCCACTTCCTTAACGGGTGAAGCTGTCAACTGATTACCCGGCCCCCGTCGCTTATCGGGTTGTGTAACCACGGCTAACACCTGAAATGCCGGGTGAGCCAACAAATATTTCAGACTGGGTACTGCAAATCGGGGCGTCCCAAAAAAAACAATCTTCATAAGTTGAATTCTTAGCCTAAATTTGTAGCTTGAGAAGTGAACGCTTCAAAAACATTAAATCTCTTGGAAACTTGCTGAGATCACTCACCTAAATTGTCGTTGCCTGCTATACATGAAAGTAAGGTTTCAAGCCTATCCTGTTGGTAGTTCTGCATTCAAGCCCCACTATCGAAGAGTTTGCTCTGCAAAGTTAGAGCCAGGCAGTAAAAACCTTACAGACCCTGACTTTAGACCCGTCTAGGCTTGCTCGCTTAGAGCTTTGATGTTCCAGCCTTCCGTCAGAGTCATCAGTTCAGAGTCTGACCCGACGTTTCAACGAAATACCCTGATTGCAAGGGTTCTCAAAAGAACCCTGGTAGGCTCAAGCACTTTGCACTCAGGGCTTTCGTAGAGAACGTCTGTCTTCTGCTCTCAATCACTGTTCCTTGGTAATGTTCAATCGGTTGCAAGGTCTGTTCTTGCTGTTAAAGCCAGAACGGATTAGGATTTTGTATTTTTAAGTTCCTCTATTGATTCTTTCTTTGCTATGTCTCAGCAATCGGTACAAATTGATCCCCTTAATAGCCCCCATCCGGTTCCCTGGAACTGGGTTTTGGCAACCCTAGGCGCAGCTAGTTTCCGCAACCCATCGACGGAGCAAGTTCTCGATGTTGCGGCAACTGTCCATTACTACCGCAGTCAGTCGTTACTGTCGCCGGATCACCGATATGCTGCCTATAGTCGAATTCAGATGCACGTTCATTCAGAGTTTTATCGCAGCCAGGTGAGTAGCGTTCTGTTTCTAGAAAACTTGGAGACAGGAGATTTACAGGCGGTCACTCCTGCTTCGCCGCTAGCGGATAATCCCTTTTTAAGAGAGGAGGCTGCATCAGGGGGCAATATTTCGATTGTGATTCCCATCTCCTGGTCAGAACAGGGCGATCGCCTCCTGGCACGGGCATTTGAGTCTCTCTTTGGTTCCGATATCGCTTCAGATTATGCCGTCATCGTGGACCGCACCTTTAACCGGGTAAATACGGTCGCTCCCACCACTCCCTACACCCATGCTGTATTGCTGGGCTGGAGTAGCCGTTACTCAACCCGTGCCCTATTTCGGGCAGGGAATCTGGGAGACGAGGAATGGCCCCTATGGGCGGTGGATGCGATGGGTAGAACCACTCAGGTAGAAGGCGATCGCCCAATCATCTTTGGTCAGCCCATCAGCAACGTCTGGATGGGCCCCCAGATGCAACATTGATCCCCCAGATGCAACATTGATCCCCAGATGCAACATTGATTAGGTGGTAGGGATCAGGATAGTTGTTAGTTGTTAGTTGTTAGTTGTTAGTTGTTAGTTGTTAGTTGTTAGTGGATAGTCAAGTGAGGGGTGAGGAGTGAGGTGAAAACTCACCTACTCATCCACCCATCCACTTATTCTTTCTGCCATCCACGCCAGGGGTTGATTTCTGCTACACCGTCTGGTTTAATGACAACCTTAAATATGGCGTGGGGAATATCCAGCGAATCGCTTCCTTCTTCGGCTGGTTTACCAAGTTTAGCGAAGGGGAGTTTCCTGCACATAGTTATAGGCCGCCTGGCTGTCCGGTTTGAAATCAATCACCGATCCGTCTTCTTTCACCCGGACCCGGTAAATCAGATCTGTCTTAAAGGATGGGTTCAGATTCTCAGAGTTGTCGTAGATCTGATCTTGCAGCTTTTCTAAAAGAGCTTCCAACCTCGCATTATCGGTAATTTCAGGACCGCTGTTTTTGGTTATGGGCGATGCCATAGCTTCTTTCCAGGGAGCAACCTCCACCACTTCACTGGAAGTAAAAACGACTTTATACTGAGCGATTGGCTCAGAGGCTGGACGGCTACCACCCTGAGGAGGAATGTAAAGTAGATCCAGCAGAGGCGTTTTGTTAGCATTTTCTAGAGCTACAGAATTGACGGGTTTATAACCTACGATCGCCCCATCCTTATCAACACCGACACGATACACCAGGTCTTGAGTAATGGGAGTCCGAGTCTTCCATGCCTCGTCAATCTGCCGACGTAACTTTTCTTGTAAATCTGTAATTGCCTTCGGATCTGTGATCTCCGGCGAACTGGTCAGCACGGCCTCTAATTGGGCTGGGTTTGGAGAAGCAGAGGCGGATGGGCTAGAATTCGCATTCGGGCTGGGAGTAGGAGAACTGCCTGCTGCTGGAGAAGGGCTGGTCGTTGGAGAACTGTCTGGCCTTGAAGTATTGGCACAGTCAGGTTCCCCAAGCCGCAAACAAGCAGGCTGAACGACTTTGGGGACGGGAGCCGCAAACAATGCGATCGCCGCCAGCGCCACACTGGATAACCCCAACGCCGCTGGAACCGCCTGTTTCGTAATCAATTCCTTATTGGGAACGTAGTGCCTTGGCAACGGCTTAAGAGCCAATGTCAGCTCAGGTAGGGTTTGGGAATCGGCGAAAAATTGATCCACCGCCTCCACCAGATCAAACAATTGCACCGTTGTTAAATCAACATGACGGGTCAATTGAGCCGCAATTCCAGAACCAGGAGTAGCTCCTTCCGGTAAAACACTGAGCCGGTGATGGTTGACATCAATCCGCTGCAACTGCACGAGCCCTGCACTTTGCTTAGAATGGCTAAAACTGTGGATACCGCTAAAAATTTCCTGAGCATAATGGCTCACCGTGCTAACCAGACTCTCCAGAAACTCTCGCCCACCCGTTAAAGGCTTCTCCTGCCCCGGAAGATGACATTCGGCATTAATCAACACTGTCATTAACGGGCGTGCCTCTCCCGCAGTCATGAGGGATAAATCCCCTAATCCTTCGAGTATCAGAGTGCAGTTCGGTAGACTGTACTGACGTTGAATGGTCATGCCACCTCTCCATCAAACAAACTAGCCCAAAATCGCTGCATCCCATAGGTCCCGGTACAAAACAGAAGCTGGGTCAACAGGTTGAGCGCCAATTCATCCAGCTTTTCATCTGAGTTGTAAGCCGCAACAGCCGCACGGCGGGGATTCATCCGCGATCTGAAATGGGCACGAAACCGTTCCAGGTACTCATACAGTCGAAAATGATGCTCTGGGGATAGCCGCTTTTCACTCAACTGCTGATAGGCCAGCAACAGTTGCCGAATCAGTACCGTTAACCTTCGAGCCAGGTAACAGCCTACCACCACCATGGCTTTCGCTTCTGGTAGAGTCAAAGAACGGCGTTGACTGTTACGCCGGAGGGGGTTGGTACTACGCAGCCGCCACAAAGCGACCCGATTTTTAATGATCCCCTGTAACTCCAGCTCATGAGCCATCAGCAAAATCGCTTCTGAACCACTCAGATCCAATGCCTCAATTGCCAACAGCATCAGATCAATTTGAGTCATCGCTCGTCGAGGGCAAACCTCATTGGCAACAGGCGGATTGGGCAAACTGTCTAGAATTAGGGGGGTTGGCTGGACAGGTAATTCGTTTGACTGCATTACATTCACAGATATATCCACGCGATCCGGCTCAATATTCACTTAATGGCTGCCAGATTCATCATTCCAGAGATTGAAACTAAAACAGGTGGAATTGATGACGAAAACTGTGCAACCTTATAGTGTACGATTTATCGACTTTTATTACATTACGCTGTAAATTTATCCAAAGTTCCCATAGAAAGGGTGAGGAACTGACGGATTAGAAAGCGAGGAGCCAGAAAGGGAGTGGATGGGTGGGAGGGTGGATGGGTGGATAAGTTTAAGGTCGGAGTTTTGAGTTCAAGGGAAAAGGCAAAAGCTCTACCTATCCACTCCATCCCTTCTATCTCTTGGCTCCCTCTGCCCATTCACCCCGCACCAACTCTAACAACTTCCCTACCATCTACTCTCCTTCTTCCCACAACTCGCCTATCGATAGTAACAATTAGTCACAGAGATGGGAGAATTTATGAGGGCCAAGTACTTTGAATTTGTGCTGGATTGATTTGCTGATATGCCGCTCAAGGAGAAAATTGGAGAGATGCTGAAACGATTGCTAGCAATGCTTCTAATCGTGGTTGCCTTAGGCTTGCAGGGATGTGTTTCTCCAGTCACTGGCTTAAAAAGCTACGTGGATAGCACGGATGGCTACCAGTTTCTTTATCCCAATGGCTGGTTACCTGTTAAGGTGAACCGCGACAATGGGGTAGATGTGGTGTTCCACGATATTATTGAGCAAACTGAGAATGTCAGCGTGGTTATCAATCCTGTACCGGATGGAAAACAACTGATTGATTTGGGCAGTCCGGGTGAGGTGGGCTATCAGATTGGCAAGAATGCGATCGCCCCTCCCGGTTCGGGAAGAGAAGCAGAACTGATCAATGCCGAAGCTCGCGAGTATGGCGACAAGACTTACTACACTCTGGAGTACACTGTAAAAGTCAACGGTCAGGAACGTCATAACCTGGCGAGTGTGGCTGTTAGCCGGGGTAAGCTGTATACCTTCAACGCCTCTACCCCGGAAGATCGCTGGGAAAAAATGCGAGATTTGCTGAAGCAATCTGTGAACTCGTTCTCGGTTTATTAGAGAGAAGGGGATTGGAGGTGGAGGGGTGTATATCACCTCCCTTGCCCCTAAGCCCCCAGCCCCTAGTCCCCTCGGCGTTGCTGAATTTGGGTATGAAATAGATGCGATATGCTCGAAACTTCGTTTCGATTCATACTGCTTTTCAACAACGCCCCCTAACCCCCTCCTTCCCTCTTTACCTATGCTCACTCCTCGGTTTATCCTGGCTTCGGCTTCTCCAGCGCGACGACGATTGTTGCAAAGCGTTGGCATTGAGCCAGTGGTTCAGCCAAGTCATTTTGACGAGTCCCAGGTTCAACTGTCTGATCCGGCGGAACTGGTGCAGACACTGGCACTGCGGAAAGCTGAAACGATCGCAGCCCAGATGCAGCCTTCCAATCTGCCAACGCTGGTAATGGGATGTGATTCGGTACTGGCAATAAAGGGGGAAATTCATGGCAAACCCGCCAATCCAGAGGAGGCGATCGCCCGCTGGCAGTTAATGCGCGGCCAAGTTGGGGAACTCTACACCGGACACGCTCTGATTCGGATCTCCTCCGATTCCTCTGATCAGGGGGCGGATGCCAGGAGCCAGAAGTCAGAAAACACAGCATTGGTGCGCTGCCAGTTGACCCAGGTCTATTTTGCCTGGGTCAGTGATCGCCAGATTCAGTCCTACGTCGCCACAGACGAACCGCTCAATTGCGCCGGGTGTTTTGCTTTGGAAGGAAAGGGCGGTTTGTTTGTCGAAAAACTGCAAGGCTGTCACAGTAATGTGATTGGTCTGAGCTTACCCTTGCTGCGTCAAATGCTGGATGCGCTCGGGTTCGACGTGACTGATTTTTGGCGGTCAGAACTTTAAAGATTTTCCACAGAGGCTTGAGTTTCTTTCTAGACTGGAAGCAATCTGGATAAAACCGTGACCGTCGCATGAATCGTTCGCCAGCAGATTTGTCTAAGTACCGTGCTGATCTTGCAGACCAGACTCACCTTGGACGGTTATGTGGGTCCAAACAGCGGTTTCGCGATCGCTATGAAATTTTGAAAACCTTGGGCAGAGGTGGCTTTGGCATTACCTTTCTGGCAAGAGATGTGTCCCTTCCAGGACTCCCCTTTTGTGTAATTAAGCAGTTGTGCCCCAAAGTCAACAATGAGAAAGCCCTCCAGCAGGCACGCAAACGGTTTGAGCAGGAAGCTAAAACCCTCAGTAAACTGGGCAGCCATGCTCAGATTCCCCGGTTACTGCATTATTTTGAGTCAGAAGGAGAATTCTATCTGATTCAGGAGTATGTGCGGGGGCACACCTTAACCAGGGAAGTTCAACGCTCCGGCCCCTTCTCCGAAATGGCAGTCAAACGATTTTTGCTGGAGTTTCTACCTCTCCTGCAATATGTCCACGATAACCACGTCATTCATCGGGATATCAAACCCCCCAATATTATTCGTTGTAGAGATGATGGTCGGCTGGTGCTAATTGACTTTGGTGCAGTCAAAGAGCGCATTGCTCAGGTTGGAGACTCCTCTAGCAGGGGGCATTCCAGCACTCAGTTTGTCGGCACCATTGGGTTTTCTCCACCTGAACAGTTGGCCTCTCGCCCGGTTTATTCCAGTGACATTTATGCACTGGGGGTCACCTGTCTCTATCTGTTATCAGGCAAGCCCCCACTGGAGTTCGACTATGAGTTTTTAACCGGTGAAATTCGCTGGCAAGAATTTATCACGGTCAGCGAACACTTCGGCAATGTGCTGACCAAAATGCTAAAGGTGTCGCCCCGCGATCGCTACCAATCGCCCAGAGAAATCATGCGCGTGCTGGAGTTGGAACCGTACCTGGACAACCTGATGTACTGCATGAACATTAATCCCAAACCGTTTCCACGGGAGAACCTGGTTTCGGAGGAGTACATTCCGCCTATGGTGCGCACAGCGATGGCTATTCGAGATTGGCGGGCAAAACTGAAAGCCCGGCGGGTCAGGGGCGATCGCTTCCATCCCCGGATGACCTTCACCAGCTCCAGCCTCAACCGGGATTAGTCGCCGTTTGTTAACTTGTGTGAAGTTAATGAGGACAACACCCCCATTCCCCCTTCCTTTGTGTCCCCTTCAGTCGCTAAACTACTGAGTGATATCCAGAGACAGCCATAATCATGAGTGTAATTAGTCAAGTCATTCTTCAAGCTGACGACGAACTGCGCTATCCAACCTCCGGCGAACTCCAGGGATTGGAGAACTTCTTTAAAACGGGTGAACAGCGGACTCGCATTGCGCAGACGCTGTCTGAAAATGAAAGAAAAATTGTTCAAGAAGCCAGTAAGGAACTTTGGAAGAAGCGCCCTGATTTCATTGCTCCCGGTGGCAATGCCTATGGCGATAAGCAACGTGCCCTCTGCCTGCGTGACTACGGTTGGTACTTGCGCCTGGTGACCTATGGGATTCTCTCAGGTAGCAAGGAACCAATTGAGTCGATTGGGATCATTGGAGCCCGCGAAATGTATAACGCTTTGGGGGTGCCCGTTCCTGGAATGGCAGAGGCGATTCGCTGTTTGAAGGCTGCTTCCCTGGCTCTGTTGTCCCCTGAAGATGCCCTTGAAGCAGCTCCCTACTTTGATTTCATCATTCAGGCCATGTCTTGAGTGATTGGTCAGAGTGGTACAGTACAGAATATAAATTTTTAACTCCCCACGGTTAGTGGAGGTACCTAGCATTTTTTCCTGGGTAGTTCACTGGCAGTGGGGAAATTTTTAGAAAACCTTGTGAAAGCGATCGGGTTAACCGATTGCGCTGGATGATTAGTGCGGTACGAACCGTTACTTTCTTTTTTATTTAAAAACCACCCAGAATCAGTAGGAAAAATGGAGGAAAGCCAGTGTAGGTTTCTCATGGAGAGGGCACACGCGCAAGCCTGGCCCTTTGAAGAAAAGTATAGCGGTAGTCATTATGGTTAGGACGGGGTGCAGGGGTGGAACCCCTGGCTGTGGGCGAAGCCCCCACTCCCTCTCTGATTCCAATGTCCTAACGCACCTGCGTAGAGCTATAGTACTTTTTTCTCCAGAAATGCAAACCCCCTTCTCCCTGGCGTGCTACCCCCAGAATCCCCCCCCTTCCCCCTTAAATGTCCCAACCCGAAGAAATCTTGAACTTCTGGTTCAACCGCTCACCTGACGAGCCAGGTAGTGGTAAAGCTCGAAAAGTCTGGTTTTCCAAAAATCCAGACTTTGACCAGGAAATTCGAACTCGTTTTCAGGCTATCTATGAGCAGGCAGCAGCCGGTCAGCTAGACCACTGGCAGCAAACGCCGGAGGGTTCTCTGGCATTGATCTTGCTGCTGGATCAGTTTCCCCGTAACATGTTTCGGGATCAGCCCCAGGCATTTGCGACAGATAATCAGGCTCTGGCGGTGGCCCAGGCAGCGATCGCCCGCGGCTTTCACCAGGCTCTCCCTCCCGTGAAACGCTGGTTTGTCTATCTGCCCCTGATGCACAGTGAGGATCTATCCCATCAGAATCAGTGCGTTGAGTTGTTTCATCCCCTGCGCGACCATCCAGATGTACCCGATGGCTATACCTATGCCCAAAAGCATCAAGCGGTGATCGAACGTTTTGGACGATTTCCTCACCGCAATGCCATTCTGGGACGATCAATCACACCAGAGGAAGAAGAGTTTCTAAAACAACCAGGTTCTTCCTTCTAATTCAGGTTTGCCTTTCACCTCGACCCAGGCCCCATCCCTACTATCCCCCATCCCCTCCTTTTTCCCTGAACTCAAAACTCAAACTCCATCCCTCTCACCCGACTAACAACCAACAACTAACAACTTTACTGCCCCAGGAGACATCCTCAATGACCAACCATGCCATCCTTCCGACCACTGACCAAATTAATCAGGCAAAGCAGTCAATTGATGCCTACATTCGCACCATTGACAGCCATCCAGATCGTCGAGAAGGTGCATACCCCTACTACCTGTTCCATGAATCAGGGAATTCCATCCGGGGCACCGTCATGATTTTCCATGGCTTCAGTGCCAAACCCCACCAGACCTGGCGGCTAGCAGACTATTTGTTTCGCAACGGCTTTAATGTCTATCAATGTGGATTGGCAGGTCATGCTTATGTGAATCCTGCCAAAAACTGGCCCCAGGTTGATCTGAAACCAGAGATTGCCGTTCCCTTGAAGGAAAAAGTAGCAAAGGACCCGGTATTGCAAAACTTCTTTGCTAACATGGCAAGCAGTTCTAACGGGAAAGGCCACCTGACCCCACTTCAGCAAATGGCATTAGTGGCCCGCCTGGTTGCGATTGAACCACGACTGCTCGACATCATCCAAGCGATCGAATATCCCGACGATCCAGATTTTGAGAAGTACTTCATCTCCAGCCATATGGAGTTTCTGTATCATGCAGAAGCGCGGCTCAATGAGCTGGAAGCTATGCCAGGTCCCATTTATACCCTTGGGCTTTCGGTGGGCGGAACAGTTGCGTTGGGACTGGCTGCCGCCCGACCCGAACGGATTGAAAAGGTTGTTGCCTATGCTCCCCTGCTGAAGGTATATGGAGAGGAGAATCGAAAATACATCAACCTGGCAGGTCCACTTGATATCAAAGAAACAGGATGGGACCCCAACCTAAAATTTCCAGTGGGATGCTTTACAGCCGCAGACCGCTTTGGCAGTAGCTATGTCATGAGTGGTCAAGCTATTCGCGCGCTACAAGATACTCCAATCTTTATGGTGTTAACAGAAAATGAAGATGCCGCAGACATTAAAGCTAACCAGGAGTTCTATGAGAAGACAGGCGAAGAGCGACAGGGTAACCGCTACTATTTCTACAGAGCGCAGGATCTGGTACCCCACCCTATGGTTGACCCAACGGAAGTTAGTCAGGGAATGAGCAATCGCTTCTGGCAAAGCCTTTATCAAGAAACATTCCGCTTCCTGACAACGGGCGAGATTGATGAGCGCAATATGGGTAATCTGGAACAGAACTCAGATCTGCCGCTGGTTTCCCCAGTCAGCTAAATTGGCTTGCAGTTACCAATTGTAATTTCAATCGCTACCGCTCACCTCACTGGGGACATCCAGTGGAATAGGCCATGAAACTTTCTATAGAAAAAGATCAACCATTGGTTCAGAGCATTATTCAGTTAAGAGCATTACTCATAACAGAGATGGACAAGTTGTTGAATAAGTTCTTAGTTGAGTTCAGGCACAAAAGGCGGAGCAAATGGGGTTGAAGCAGCAATTGATAAACTCGTTGCAATTGTTGCGGTGGCACAGAGCGAGTTTGGGATTGTTGCTGCTGTTATTGGCTGGCTATGTGGGTAATCTGACCCGATGGACACTATTCTTTAAGATTGACTTTGTTTTTGGTTCCATCCCTGTCTGGATTGTGATGTCCCTCTATGGAGTCGGTTGGGGTACCCTGGCTGGACTTATTGCAGGCAGTTGCACATATTTCCTGTGGGGGCATCCCTACGCAGCTATCATCTTTACCTGTGAAGCGCTGGTTGTTGGCTGGCTCTTTCACCGTTACCACTAAAACATTGTTTTACTGGACGGTATCTTCTGGCTCTGGATTGGGATGCCGTTAATCTGGCTGTTCTATTCCCAAATTTTGCAACTGGATCCAATACAGGCACAGATTATCCTGCTAAAACAACCTGTTAATGGGATTCTCAATGCACTGATTGCCAGTTTACTAATCACCCATTTACCCGTTCACCGATGGTTGCGTCGTTCCAGAGCGGTTAATACCCTTTCTTTTCAGCAAACGTTATTTAACCTGTTGGTTGCTTTTGTATTTTTGCCAACGTTGCTGCTAATTGTGCTGGCAAGTCGTGGCGTGGTTGAAACCATCAAAACAACAGCTCAGTCAGAACTCAACCAGGTTTCTGCTAGTGCATTGGCAGAAGTGCGTTCCTGGTACAGTCAATACCTTCAGGGCTTCAATGAACTGGCTCATCTTGGGGCGACCGAGGGTGTAACTTCACCAGAGCATCTCCAGCAGCGTCTTGTACTATCCAAGCGGCTGTTGCCCGATCTTGTTGCTCTTACTGTAATTAGTACTGATAAAACCATTATTTTAGCCAGTACCGAACCCCCAGAGAACCTGGCGATCGCCCACCCGATTAACCAGTCCTAGATTCAAACATCTCAAACAACCCTACAGCCCATCCTATCTGATCCTGTCAGAGCAAATGAAAATTTACCTCCCAAAGTCATCTTGAACGTGCCAATTGTTCAAGGTCCAGAGTTACTGGGATTTGTAGCGGGTGAAATTGCCCTGGATCGAATTGAAGCATTGCTGAAAAACTACGCTAGTGAACGAAGTGTACAGATCACACTGGTCGGTCGCAACCATTCAGTGGTTGTTAGCACCCAACCTGACCGGAAAATGGGTCAGGCATTTAACCTGCGTCACGAAGGTGACATTACTCCGCTAAAAGATCAGACCTATCAGTGGTTTCCCAAGAAGGGGAGTCAATTAGCGATGGCACGCTGAATGAATTCTCCCTTCGTTCGGGAAACGGCAATTTCACCTGGACTGCCATGGACAGCAATTATAGAAGCTTCGATAAAACCCAATGCTCACAGTATTCAAAGTCTCTATGTCCGCAACTTAGCCATCATTTTGGCGATCGCAGTATTGGCCCTTATTTTTTTCGGTACTCATCAGTCGCCAGTTAGTTCGTCCCCTGGCTCAACTGGCAACCATGACCACCAATTTACCCAATAAGCTTCTGACCGGAGAACACTAAAACATTGCCTCCCATTCAAGGACTGGTGATTCCCATGGCTTCTCTACCAGAGGTGTACCAGCAGCTCTTGAAATGCCAATATTTCCAATTTTGCATGACCATTCCCAACCCCGCCCGCCCGACCTGCAAACAAACGGCGATTTTAAGCTGCCCAATTTTTGATGATCAGGGGGTTCTGGGAGATCTATGGGTGTTTAAGGAAAAGGAAGAAATTTTCAACGATCAGGAGATTCGCCTGGTACAACAAGTCGCAAACCAGTGCGCGATCGCAATTCGCCAGGCCCGCCTTTACCAGCAAGCTCAAATTCAGGTGAAAGCCCTGGAAGAACTGAACCATCTGAAAGATGACTTCTTGAGTACCGTTTCCCATGAATTGCGGACACCCATTGCCAACATGAAAATGGCCATTCAAATGCTGAAGCTGTCCACCGACAGAGAAAAAACGCGATCGCTACCTCAAAATTTTGCAGATGGAGTGCGATCGTGAAGCAGATTTGATTAATGACCTCCTCGACCTGCAACGCCTGACATCAGGTACTCAGTCCTTAAACTTGGAACCTATTCACTTGCAAGAATGGGTGTCTCAAATTGCAGATTCCTTTCAGGAACGAATCCGTAGCCGTCAGCAAGTTTTGCAGGTTGAAATTTCAACCGAATTACCTGTCATCATGTCTGACCCCACTTGTTTGGATCGAATCCTGACTGAACTATTAAACAATGCTTGCAAGTACACACCACCCGGCGAACGGATTAAGGTATCTACAAAGACGATCAGAAATGAAGCAGAAACTGAAAAACTACCAAAAAACGGTTTATCCCTCCTTTCCTCACCCTTGTCCTTTGTATTAGATGTGTGTAACTTCGGGGTTGAAATCCCGGCGGGTGAACTCCCAAACATTTTTGAAAAATTTTATCGGGTTCCAGGCATTGATCGTTGGAAACAGGGCGGAACGGGACTTGGTCTGGCACTTGTGAAAAAAATGACCCAACATCTGGGCGGCAAAATTTACGTTGCAAGCACCGCTAACCAAACCTGCTTCACGATTGAGTTGCCAATCAGCCCATCCATCAACTGATCCATGAGATTTTGGTAGTCCTGCATAAGAATGCTTTCAAGGGCGTAGAGGACCCTTGAAAAACCAATCATTACATGCATCATTACCAGGATTTTGTAGCGGTAGTCATTATGGTTAGGACAGGGTGCAGAGGTGGAAACCCTGGCTGGGAGAGAAAGTCCGCACGCCTCCTCAAATTTAGTGTCCTAACCAAACCAAAGGTGATTATAGATGTTCACTAAAAACTGCCGTAAAACTACGGTGCCTCAATTTACAAAAAATTTAAATACCCTTTAGCTCTGTACAAGTACGAAACTACCAAAAACTGTACTTGAATCGTTAAGAAACAATGATGTTTCCAAGGCTAGATGTCCCCTTGTATAATCATGAATTCATATTTTTATGATGAACTTTCTGAAGATATACGGCATCCTCAAAACCATCATGTTACTTTGGATCATAGTAATAGGTCGGATTGCAGCTACTCATTTAAACAAGAAAAAGGGATAGCATCACTTTAATTGGCATGGCAATACGGCAATCTTTCCAGGGATTTGGAAAGTGCTTTCCCACAGAAAGGGATTTGGCTCTTTCAGTATGTCGGTGAAGGGGGTGCACAAGAAACTCCTGGATTCCACACAGAACCTCTGGAATACTGAGGCTCTCCCGGCTTACCGGTGAAAGAGTGGTTTAAGCTACTCTTTCACCCCAAACAAAACCCCTGGAATATTGATTTTGTTTTGGTGATAGGCGAAGTTTATCACCAAACTCCCAGCAGAGGGTTTGTCAAATTGTTTGTGGCAATCCTGGAAAGGGGGTTGAGGGAATCAGGGTTTCGAGGAGTCAGAGCCCTGTTTCTAGAACACCCTCCCAGGACAGCCAATATTGAGGTCAATCAGTTAATAGATGGTGCTTATTGACAAATTCTTAAAAGCTCTAAGGATTTTCAAACTTTTATCGTTACCATCGATAAAATTTACTATCCAATGCTAATTTGTCTCGAAAAGTAGGGTGAGTGATGAAGTTTATATGAGAAGAACTATTATTCTTAGTCTTCTTATACCAATGTTTTATGAAGCTGTACATTATCAACCCCCGGCTGTCGCCGTCCCTCTTACCAAGGGGACTACAGAGGGCTCTGATTCTACGCATCCTCATATTGAATTGGTCTTAATAGAAAAGAGTAGTTTTTATGGCTATTTCTGTTAAATTTCTGTTAAGTAGGTAGATAAAGCTATTTGAATTTTAAGTACCAATCATGAACTAACTGCTAACCCCAGGGCGCGCTCTGAAACCAGATTTTGAGTGCTATTAGCAGCAGTTCGCTATCTCGCCTTAATTGAAATTTTCTACCTGAGTGCTTTTGAGTCTTTAAGCAGACTTAGGAAAGTTTGCTGTGCAGAAAGGAGCTTTGCGGTGGTCGTCACGAATCAAAAAGCGTTTTCTCAAAATGATGTAGATATGGGCTTTGAATCAGTTTCTCCATTGGATAAATCAATTAAATCAGGTCCAGAATCAGGCTTTCAAAACCATGAGAAAAAAGTGATTCTGAGGCAGACCCATCATCAAGAACGAACGCTTTTACAATTACCCAGCGATTTTCTTAAAACACCGACTACTCCCTATCAACCTGAATGGTATCAATTTGCTCTGTCCGATCGCCTCACCAGTCTCTTGCACAGGAGCGATGACATGGAGGAGCGATCGCTCTTACTCGCCGCATTCAACGTCTTACTGTATCGCTACACTCAGCAAGAAACCATTTCCCTGAAACTTACAATTCATAAACTGGCTACAGCTGAAACCTCCATTATGGAAATTTGCACCCACTTATCGGGGCAATTAAAAGTTCAAGAGTTGATCGGTTATACCTCAGTTGCTTTGAAGGGAATTCGAGGTCAGTCAGGAGCATTGCAGGAGCGGTTATTGGTACACAATAGGCCAAACGTCCAATCCGATTTACCAGTCGCCGTCACCTTCATTGATGGCAGTTCCGTGGTTGAAGATTGGGAAGAATGGGTACCTACAGAGGAAAATTCAGACTTGCACCTACTCATCTTTCAGCAAGGGCAAGCTATTTCAGGGCTGCTGAAATACAATGCAAACCTGTTCAAACCTGACACGATCAAGCGTGTGTCCGGTCATCTGCAGGTATTGGTGGAGGGAATGCTCAGTGAGCAAAGTTGGGCGATCGCCCAATTACCGCTCTTGACCCAGGCAGAGAGCCATCAACTGCGGGTGGAATGGGCCAGTATTCCTGCTCCATATCCTCAAAACCCAATTCACCGAAAGATTGAAGTCCATGCAGTGCAGCAACCAGACGCGATCGCTCTCACCTTCAAGGATCAACACCTGACCTATGCAGAACTGAATCAACGCGCTAATCAATTGGCCCATTATTTAATCAGTGCAGGGGTGGGGGCCGAAACGCGAGTTGCTGTTTGTGTGCAACCCTCGCTGGAGGTTCTGGTAGCTCTGCTTGGTGTTTTCAAAGCAGGGGGTGTTTATGTTCCACTCGACCCGACCTATCCAATTGATCGACTGAGTGTCATCCTGGAAGACACTCAGCCCAGGGTTCTACTCACCCAGTCCCATCTCCTGCCCAATCTCCCGGTCACTTCCAAATCCGTTTTTTACTTCGACCGGGATTGGGAGACAATTCAGCATCAACCAACTCACAATCCTCGAATCGAAATTGCCTCTGATCAGACGGCTTACATTGTTTATACCTCTGGGACAACAGGCAAGCCTAAAGGGGTTATGGTGAGCCATAAAAATCTGGTGAATTACATCCAGGTAGCACAGGATCGATACGGCTTTAACCAGAACGATGTGATGCCTGCGATCGCCCGTTTTACCTTTAGCATTACTTTTTTTGAGCTATTGTCACCGCTGGTGGCAGGCGGGCGACTTGTGATTCTGGAGCGAGATCACATTTTAGATTTCAAACGAATGACGCAAACCCTGGAAGAAGTCACCGTTGTTCATGCGTCACCCAGTTTACTCAAAAAACTACTTGTCTATATTCAAGACAATGGCTTAGACATTCAAAAATTCGACAATCTGAGACACGTTTCCTCCGGTGGAGACATTGTTTCTGCTGATCTTTTGGAAACAATGAAACGTGTGTTTCGGCATGCAGAAATATACGTGATTTATGGCTGTAGCGAAGTCAGTTGCATGGGCTGCACCTTCCCAGTCAGAAGGAATGAAATTGTTACCAAGACCTGGGTTGGCAAACCTTTTAGCAATGTTTCTGTCCGTCTGTATGATCCTCATCAAAACTTAGTACCCATTGGGGTGGTGGGTGAAATTTACATTGGTGGGACAGGGGTTGCAAAAGGCTATCTGAACCGGGATGAATTGACGCAGGAGAAATTTGTTGTAATTGATGGGCAACGATTCTACCGCACTGGCGATTTGGGCCGTTTCAGTGCCGATGGCAACCTTGAAATTTTAGGTCGCAGTGATTTCCAGATTCAGTTGCGGGGCATTCGGATTGAGCCAGGCGAAATTGAAACGACGCTGCGGCAATTTCCTGGTGTGCGAGAAGCGGTGGTGGTTGCCCGTGAACTGTGGAATGGCGAAGAAGGCTTAGTGGCTTACCTGGTGCTGGATAAGGCACTCAACCCCACGATTGAGAACATCCGCCTCTTTCTGCAAGCAAAACTACCCGACTACATGGTGCCCGCCAGGTTAATGGTGTTAGACGCGCTACCAGTCAACGCCAACCAGAAGGTCGATCGCCGGGCACTACCTGCCCCCGAATTGGCACCTCCAGATTCTAATCCCGCCTCCTATGTAGCACCGAGAACGCGCCTGGAAGAATTGCTGGTAGACATTTGGGCAAAAACGCTTGGAGTAGAGCGGGTAGGGGTTGAAGATGATTTCTTTGCCCTGGGTGGACACTCCCTGCTGGCTGCTCAGGTAATTTATCGACTTCAAGCCGCTCTAAAGCTAGAAATTCCTATCAGCCGATTGTTTGAACGGCCCACAATCGCCACTTTAGCCGAATATCTCAGTCCCCTTTGCGAATCCGGTACCCCCCACTCCGCTACCTGGGAACCCATTACACCCACAGCGCGGGAGACAAACCTGCCCGCCTCTTTTTCTCAGGAGCAACTCTGGTTTTTGAGCCATTTAGAAGGGGGCAGTGTTGCTTACAATATTCCTCTCGCCTTCAGGCTGGTTGGGGCGTTGAATGTAGTAGCACTTGAACAGAGCCTGACCGAAATTGTACGTCGTCATGAAACCCTGCGGACGACGTTCCCAGTGGTGGATGGGTCGCCCATTCAGCAGATCCTACCACCACCGCCGTTCCGTTTGTCAGTGGTTGATTTACAAGCTCTGCCTGAAACAGACCGGATAGCTGAAGTTCACCGACTGGGGAGGGAAGAAGCCCAGCAACCCTTTAATTTGGCAGTGGATTTACTCTTACGGGGCAAGCTGTTGCAATTAGGAGAGGGCGATCGCGTGCTGTTGCTGACCATGCATCACATCGCCTCGGATGGCTGGTCTCTGGCTCTGTTCCGCAAGGAACTCGCCACTCTCTATACAGCCTTCTCCCAGGGAGCCGCTTCCCCCCTGTCACCGCTGCCCATCCAGTATGCTGACTTTGTCCACTGGCAACAGCAATGGTTACAGCAAGACTTTGTTCACCAGCAATTGGCCTACTGGAAGCAACAATTAGCGGGTGCTCCCTCGCTGCTGGAGTTGCCCAGCGATCGCCCCCGTCCTGCCATACAATCCTTCCGGGGCGGAACGGAGTCCGTTACTCTGGATGTAGAACTCACTCGCCAGCTCAAGCAGCTTAGCCAGCGCACTGGTTCCACACTCTACATGACATTGCTGGCAGTATTTGCAACTCTGCTCTCTCGCTACAGCGGCTGTCAAGATCTGGTCATCGGTTCTCCCGTCGCTAACCGCAAGCGCAGTGAAATCGAGTCTCTAATTGGCTTCTTTATCAACTTGCTGGCCCTACGGGTGAATTTGAAGGGAAACCCAAGCTTCCTGGAATTATTGGGACGGGTACGGCAGGTTGCTCTTGATGCCTATGCTAACCAGGATGTTCCCTTTGAGCGGGTGGTAGAGGCGGTACAACCCGAACGCAACCTGAGTTACAGTCCTCTCTTCCAGGTTCTACTAATTTTGCAGAACACTCCCGCCGAATCTTTGAACTTCCCCGGTCTGACGGTAACGCCACTGCGGGTTGATCACGGTACCTCCAAGTATGACCTGACCCTCATGGTGGAGGAAACAGAAGCTGGACTGGTGGCGGATTTTGAATACAACGGCGATCTGTTTGATCGAGTAACGATTACCCGCATGATTGGCCATTTCCAAACGTTGTTACAGGCCATTGTCAGCGATCCAGAGCAACCGATTGCAGCATTACCTTTGCTGACCGATTCTGAGCGCCATCAACTTCTGGTGGAGTGGAACGATACCGCCCTGGCCTATCCTCAAGACCACTGCATTCATCAACTGATTGAGGCACAGGTTGAGCGAACTCCAGACAAAATCGCCATTGTCTTTGAGCAATCATCCCTCACCTATCGGGAACTGAACCAGCGAGCAAATCAGTTAGCCCACACCCTGCGATCGCAGGGTGTCGGTCCTGACTCCCTGATTGGCATTTGTGTCGAGCGATCACTGGAGATGGTTGTAGGTTTACTCGGCATTCTGAAAGCAGGTGGCAGCTACGTGCCGCTTGACCCTGCCTATCCCAGGGAACGGCTGGCATTGATGATCGAAGATTCCCAGTTGCCCTTACTGATTACGCAGCAGGCACTTAGAAATCAGTTTTCTGAACCGAATGTCCAGGTGATTTGCCTTGATACTGATTGGCCTGCGATCGCCCAGCACAACGACGAGAACCTGGACAGCGGAGTAACCCCAGAAAATCTGGCTTATACTATCTACACTTCCGGTTCCACCGGAAAACCCAAGGGCGTTCAAATTTGCCATCGCGCCGCTGTTAATTTCCTCCACTCCATGCGCTTTGCTCCAGGGTTGACCGAACAGGATGTCCTTCTGGCCGTAACAACCATCTCTTTCGATATTGCCGTCCTGGAACTGTACTTGCCGCTAATGGTGGGAGCTCAGATTGTACTGGCGACTCGCGCCGTTGCCAGTGATGCGGATCGTCTGGCAGAAATCCTGGCTCAGGCTGGAGTAACCGTCCTGCAGGCGACCCCTGCAACCTGGCGCATGCTTTTGAGTGGAGGATGGCAGGGCGATCGCCGTCTCAAAATGCTCTGTGGTGGAGAGGCCATGCCCCGCGACCTGGCGGATCAACTGCTGGAAAAGGAAGGGGAACTGTGGAATATGTACGGCCCTACGGAAACCACTGTCTGGTCAGCCGCATACCAAGTCAGGCCAGGA
Organism: Leptothermofonsia sp. ETS-13; assembly: GCF_049200465.1. NCBI lineage: Bacteria > Bacillati > Cyanobacteriota > Cyanophyceae > Leptolyngbyales > Leptolyngbyaceae > Leptothermofonsia > Leptothermofonsia sp. ETS-13. The sequence continues at coordinate 4,450,450 of NZ_CP120836.1, read as the reverse complement.
AAAGGAGCCGTACCCGTGGCTGGCCCCATTGCCAACACACAAATCTATGTACTTGAGGAATTTTCTGATAGGCAAACAATTTCCCTTAGACCCACACCCATCGGCATATCGGGAGAGGTGCACATTGGAGGAGAGGGATTAGCACGGGGTTATCTCAACCGTCCAGAATTAACCGCAGAGCGGTTCATCAAGGACCCCTTCCGCGATCAACCCGGTGCCCGTCTGTATAAAACGGGGGACCTGGCCCGCTATCGCCCGGATGGTACCCTGGAATTTTTGGGACGAATCGACCATCAGGTTAAGCTACGCGGCTTTCGGATTGAACTGGGAGAAATTGAATCCCTGCTGAATCAACACCCCAACGTGAAACAGGCCGTTGCTATTGTGCGTGAAGATGAGCCTGGAGATCAGCGTCTCGTCGCTTACCTGACAATTCAGGGGAATTTGTCACCCACTCCACTGGAACTGCGCCAATTCCTGAAACAAAAGTTGCCAGGTTACATGGTTCCTGCCGCCTTTGTGGTCCTGGAAGCGCTACCACTGACTCCCAATGGCAAGGTAGACCGTCGAGCTTTACCCGTTCTTGACCTTTCTTCAAGTGAGGGCGATCGCAGTGATTTTGTCGCCCCCAGAGATGAATTAGAACGACAGTTGACCGAAATCTGGGAAACGGTGCTGCAAGTCAAGCCAATCGGCATTCGGGATAACTTTTTTGAACTGGGTGGGCATTCCCTCTCAGCCGTGCGAGTGTGGGCCCAGGTTGAAAAACTGCTGGGCAAAACCCTTCCCATCACCGCCCTGCTGCAATCTCCCACGATCGAAGACATCGCCAATCTTTTACGAATTGCCGATGGAGACGATGAGGTACTGAGCGACCTGGTGCCTTTACGGACTGGAGGAAACAAACCTCCCCTGTTCTGTATCTACGGCATTTTGCTCTACCGCGAATTAGCTGAACACCTGGATCCGGACCAACCGGTCTATGGCGTTTACCTTCAGGAAGAAGTGGATTTGATTAAAACGGGCAGGGTTGACCTGCATAGCGCTCTCTTTTCCAATGCCCAAACCATTGCAGCTCGATACCTGAAGGCAATTCGCACTCTTCAGCCGCATGGCCCTTACTACCTGGCTGGAGAGTCTTTTGGAGGAGTCATTGCCTATGAAATGGCTCAACAACTCCAGGCAGAGGGAGAAGAGGTTGCTCTGGTGGCATTGTTGGATGCTGTTGCCCCGAACTCCCTCTCCTTTTTCAAGCGCTTTCAGATCCACTGGCAAATGCTGCTCAAGCAAGGACACATTTACCTTGCCGAGCGGTGGCAGGAAAATATGCAACTGCTCCGGAGACAGTTATCTAGCCCATTTCGTAAAGTCAATCAACACTTGCACTCAATCGGAGCGCAAATATCTCAAGAGTTTGCCAGCACCGATTCGGAAGACATCCGTCAAGAAGTCCGCGATCGCGTACTCCAATCCTATTTCCCTCAGCCCTACACAGGTCGAGTGGTACTCTTCCGGGCAACGGAACAGAATCTGTTTGAGGGAAATCTGGATAAAGACCTGGGATGGGAACCGTTCATCAAAGATTTTCATGCCTTTGATGTTCCGGGTGATCACCTTGGTATTTTGAAAGCACCAAATGTCCAGGTCATAGCAGATCGGTTGAAACCCTATCTGGTGCAGTGAGGCGCGGGGGCAGGGGGATGGGAGAGTAATTGCCTCCACCTCATCAAGCCCCCACTTCTCCACCCATCTACCCCTTACACCTCACTGAAAGCTAACAACTCCTGCCCACGATCCCTTACGAGCTGGAGTTTAGAATTGATGCGAATCTGGCCCTCTCCATTCAGATCGACAATCGCCGTATCTCCTGACTGAATCCTGCCGGAAAGCATTGCTTCAGCGAGGGCATCTTCTAGCAACCGGGTAATGACTCGTCTGAGAGCACGGGCTCCATAGGCAGGGCTGTAGCCTTCATCAATCAGACGCTCTTTGACGCGATCGCTCACTTCTAGCGTAATTTCCTGGTCAGCTAATCGATTTTCCACATCCCGCAGCATCAGATCTGCAATTTGCTTCACCTCATCACGAGTGAGTTGCCGAAAGACAATCATTTCATCCAAACGGTTGAGAAATTCTGGACGGAAGAATTGCTTCAGGTCTTCGTTCACACGGGATTGAATGCGGCTGTATTGCGCAGCGCTCTGGTTGCTTTCAAACTCAAACCCAAAGGAAGCTCCACCTTTTTCAATTACTCTGGAACCGATATTGGATGTCAGAATTACCAATGTATTCCTGAAATCAACCGTTCGTCCCTGGGAATCCGTCAATCGCCCATCTTCCAGCAGTTGCAACATCAGGTTGAAGACATCTGGGTGGGCCTTTTCAACTTCGTCAAATAGAACGACGGTGTAAGGCTTACGGCGGACCGCTTCTGTCAGTTGTCCACCGTCACCGTAGCCTACGTATCCCGGTGGTGAACCGATCAGCTTAGAAACTGTATGAGATTCCATGAATTCAGACATATCCAGTCGAATCATGGCATCTTCTGAACCGAAGAAGTAGGCTGCCAATGCTTTCGCCAGTTCGGTCTTGCCTACCCCAGTCGGACCAGAGAAGAAGAAACTGGCAATGGGCCGGTTTGGATCTTTCAACCCAATCCGTGCCCGCCGCAGTGCCCGCGAAACGGCTTTGACGGCTTCATCCTGACCGATCACCCGTTGGTGCAGGGTTTCTTCCAGATGCAATAGTCGCTCAGATTCTGTTTCGGTTAGTTTGCTAACAGGAATACCTGTCCAGGAGGCAACGATTTGGGCGATGTCTTCTTCGGTGACGTGAGGGGTGAGGGAGTGAGGAAGTGAGGGGGTAAGGGGGTGGAGGAGTTTTGAGTTTTGAGTTTCGAATTTTGAGTGAACTCCCGCCTCTTGGCTTCTGGCTTCTGACTCCTGGATTCTCTTAATTTCCGCTTCTAATTCCAGTTCGCGATCGCGCAATTGCCCTGCCTGGTCAAAGTCCTGTTCTTTTACGGCTTCTTCCTTAGCCTGCACAACCTGGCGCAATTCTTGCTTCAGTCCTTTGGTGGCAGACTGGGGAGTATTTGCTAAACGTACACGGGAACCAGCTTCATCGATGAGATCAATGGCTTTGTCGGGCAGGTAGCGATCGCTGATATAGCGAGCTGAGAGTCTGGCAGCAGCCTCTAGAGCTTCGTTAGTGATCTGGACTTTGTGGTGCTGCTCGTAGCGATCGCGTAATCCGTACAGAATCTCAATGGTGTCTTCCACGCTGGGTTCACCTACCATCACCGGTTGAAAGCGACGTTCGAGAGCCGCATCACGCTCGATGTGCTGACGATATTCATCCAATGTGGTGGCACCAATGCATTGTAGTTCACCCCGTGCCAGGGCAGGTTTCAACAAATTTGCCGCATCCATACCGCCTTCAATGGAGCCTGTCCCCACCAGGGTATGCACCTCATCAATGACGAGAATGATGTTCCCAGAGGTACGGACTTCATCCAAAATCTGGTTCAGGCGTTCTTCAAAGTCACCTCGAAAACGGGTTCCGGCGACCAGCAAACCCATATCCAGGCTGATGACCTGTTTTGCTGTCAGGATATCGGGAACGTCGTTGTTTACAATCCGCTGGGCGAGTCCTTCGGCGATCGCAGTTTTGCCAACACCAGGTTCCCCAATCAGGATGGGATTGTTCTTGGTGCGCCGACCCAGAATCTGCACCACTCGCTCAATTTCTTTCTCACGCCCAACCACAGGGTCAAGCTTGCCCTCGACAGCCAGACGGGTCAGGTTGGTGCCAAACTCTTCCAGGGTTACATTCCTGGAATTGGTACGGCTAGCAGGTGCCTGTTCTTGCCAGCCACCCGCAGGAACTGCTGCCACCGCATTCATTTCTGTCAGTAACCTCTCTCGCAGTTCTGGTAGCTCCACACCCAAATTTTGCAGAACCTTGACTGCAACCCCTTCATACTCTACTGTGATTGCTAGCAGCAGGTGCTCTGGCTCGACTCGTCGTTGTCCCAGTTGGCGAGATTCTTGAATGGCTTGTTCAAACAATCGCTTGACGCTGGGTGTAAATGGAATTTCAGCTGGAATAACGCCAGAACCTCGTCCTGTAATGTTTTCTGCCTCGGCCCGAGCGTAGTCAAGAGTGATACCCAAATCTGTAAGCACCCGAGCCGCTATACTGGTGCCTTCCCGAACTACTCCTAGCAGAATCTGTTCAGTACCTACAAAATTATGTCCCAGGCGGCGTGCTTCCTCCTGCGCTAACATCACAGCCTTGATGGCTTCTTCTGTAAAAAATTCAAACATAGAGATCTCTCCTTTCACGCCAGCTTGCGCAGCGGATGAAAAATGGAAGCATGGGCAACACACCTTCTTGCCATGCCAGAATCGTAGCTACAGTTAACAAACTTAGGACAGGGTGCAGATGGGAAAGCCACAACTGTGGACAAAATCTCGTATTCCCCTCAAAGAAAACGTCCTAAGCAACCTGCGACGGCTCTAACTCCTGATGCGATTGGAAGAACCTGAATGAACCAGGAACCTATCACCAGGCTGGCAATGTAAACTTTTGTGTGTTAACTATTGTTACTCTATCGCCTTGAGTTTGAGGTCAGCAGTGGGGAAAGCCGTATAAAGAGAGGGGAGTAACCGTCATCGTCAAAAGGAGATCGCTCTAATCGACGGATGAGAGCAGTTGATTGGACAGTAATCAAAGTAATCAAAAGAATTATCAATTTGCTTTGGAGAGGCAATACTGCACTGGAGTCACCGGCATCTCAGAGGCCCAGAAGTTTACGCTGAAGGCGTTGGAGGCGATCGCTAATTTTCGGCGATCGCCCCCTATGTCTTATTCAGGTCTTATTCAGTCTTATTCAGGTGCTCAACCTACGGATTTGCTGGCTCCTCCGCCACCGTTACAATGGCCTCGACCGTGACCTGTTGTTGCGCTTCGTCTACCCTGGTGATTGCCCAGCGTAAGGGTTCTCCCCGTTTTTGCAGTTCAGTTGTGATCGCCCGTTGCATTTCTGCCGGAGACTCCTGAAGGTCGATTTCAGCCGTGATGAAGTGAGTCGTCATAGTTTCTCTTGCCTGCTACTTCTGTTGAAACTGCCCAAACTGAAGTTGGTAAACGGTTTCCTCCTTTTCCGTCTCAATCTTTAAATCTGAGCAGGGATAGGCAACACAAAGTAAAGCATAGCCTTGCTTTTTCAAGTCGGGACCAATTCCCATGGCATCACTTTGGTCCACTGTCCCTTCCAGAAGCTGGGCGGCACAGGTAGTGCATACTCCTGCAGTACAGGATTTTGGCAAATCAAGGCCCGCTTCATCGGCAACTTCTAAAATCTTGCGATCCGCAGGCACCTGAATTGTATGCACTGTGCCCTGGTGGTGAATTTCAACCGTATAGGTTTGAGACATAGAGCGTGCCCCTTGACTACCTTTTTTTACTGCAAAGCATTGGCACCACCAACGACTTCCAGAATTTCCTGAGTGATAGCTGCCTGACGAGCCTTGTTATAGGTGAGGGTGAGGCTACTGATCAACTCCTTGGCGTTGTCGCTGGCATTACTCATGGCCGTCATCCGAGAGGCCAGTTCACTGGCCGCCGACTCTTGCATTGCCCGTAGAAGCTGGTTGTTGAGATACAGCGGTAGCAAAGCATCCAGGATTTGCAGTGGATCTTGTTCAAAGATCATATCCTGAGGGAAGGATTGAGGCTGGCTGGGTGCAACCTTTTCCCGTTCTACCTGGAACTGTCCACCCCGGGTTGTTAAGCGGAAGATTTCGTCTTCTGCATCTTCGAGTCCCTGGGGGTCGAGGGGAAGCAGGGTCTGGATAACCGGGCGGGAGCTAATTAAGGACACAAATCGGGTATAGACCAGCTCGACCTTATCAACCGTCTCAGATAGAAACAGAGCAAACAATGTGTCGGCAATCCCAGAAGCATCTGCCGCTGTTGGAATCTGTTCCAAACCTGTGAAGGTTGCTTCGATGGGCTGGTTTCGCCGCTCAAAATATTGGATGGCTTTGCGACCCACCAGAACGTAGGTGTAGTCAATACCATCGGCTTTCAGCTCCTTGGCCCGGTTTTCGGCACGGCGGATCACGTTTGAGTTGTGGGCACCGCACAGGCCGCGATCGCCCGAAATAACGAGCAATCCAACCCTTTTGATATCCCGCCGCCGCAATAGGGGTAAGTTCGCTTCCTCAAACCGCAAGCGGGACTGTAGCCCATAGAGAACCTGGGCCAGCCGATCCGCAAAGGGACGGGTTGCAATCACCTGCTCCTGGGCACGGCGCACTTTCGCGGCGGCAACCAGACGCATTGCTTCGGTAATTTTCTGAGTATTTTTGACCGACTGAATGCGATCGCGAATGCTTTTCAGATTTGGCATAACTTTCAGGGAGTTTTGAGTTTTGAGTTTTGAGTTTTGAGTTCAGGACTTACTTTTGCCAAAACCTCGGAGGTTTAAGCGCGATGTGGGTTAGAGGCGCAGTTTCAGGTTAAAACCTCCGAGGCTTGCGTAAGCCCTAGACAACCCTCAACCCTATTTAGACCGTTGCCAAGAAGTTTTTCTTGTACTCACTGATGGCGTTCTTCAAGATACCTTCAGCTTCTTCGGTCAGTTGCTTTTCGGAACGGATGATTTCCCCATACCGGGAAGCACTGGTTTTCAGATACTCACGGAACCCTTTGAGAAAAGCCACAACTTTTTCAGTCGGAATATCATCCAGGTATCCATTAATCCCGGAATAGATAGCCGCAACCTGTTCGGCGACTGATAGGGGCGCATACTGGGGCTGCTTTAAGATTTCGCGCAGACGCTGACCTCGGGCGAGTTGGTTTTTTGTGGCCTGATCCAGGTCAGAAGCAAACTGGGCAAAGGCTTGCAGATCGTCAAACTGAGCGAGTTCCAGTTTCACCTTACCGGCAACCTTCTTCATCGCTTTGGTTTGAGCCGCAGAACCGACCCGTGATACGGAAATACCGGGGTTGACCGCCGGACGAATTCCAGCATTGAACAGGTCAGATGATAGAAAGATCTGACCATCGGTAATAGAAATAACGTTGGTGGGAATGTACGCCGAAACGTCACCGGCCTGGGTTTCTACAATGGGCAGTGCAGTCATGCTGCCCTCCCCCAGTTCGGGACTGAGTTTAGCAGCCCGCTCTAGCAAGCGAGAGTGGAGATAGAAAACGTCGCCAGGGTAAGCTTCCCGACCGGGCGGACGACGCAGCAAGAGGGACATTTGGCGATAGGCTTGAGCCTGCTTTGACAGGTCATCGTAAATCACCAGGGTATGCCGCCCTTTGTACATGAAGTACTCAGCCAGGCTGGCACCCGTGTAAGGGGCCAGGTATTGCAGGGCAGCAGGGTCGTTGGCGTTGGCGGCAACCACAATGGTGTAATCCATTGCGCCGTTTTCAGTCAGTACGTTGACGACGTTGGCAACCGTTGAAGCTTTCTGTCCAATCGCCACATACACACAAATCACATTCTCTTCTTTCTGATTCAGGATGGTGTCTACAGCGATCGCCGTTTTACCTGTTTGACGGTCGCCAATGATCAACTCACGCTGCCCCCGACCGATGGGAATCATGGAGTCAATAGCGGTAATCCCGGTTTGTAGCGGCTCATACACAGACTTCCGCTCAATGATGCCAGGGGCGGGCGATTCTAACAGGCGAGTTTCGGAGGCTTGAATCTCGCCCTTGTCATCAATTGGGCGGGCCAGCGCATCGACAACTCGTCCAATCATGGCTTCACCCACGGGAACCTGAGCAACCCTGCCCGTTGCGGTCACAGCACTGCCTTCTTCAATCCCCAGACCTTCGCCCATCAATACCGCACCAACGTTGTCTTCTTCCAGGTTAAGGGCGATACCCACCGTGCCATCTTCAAACTCCAACAGTTCGCTCGCCATCACCTTATCCAGGCCATAGATGCGGGCGATACCGTCGCCAACGCTCAACACGGTACCAACGTTAGAAACTTTAACCGTGCGATCGTACTGCTCAATCTGCTTGCGAATAATATCGCTAATTTCATTGGGCTTGATACTTACCATGGGAGTTGCTCTCTTGAGGGTGTGTTGAGTTTTAAGGTTTGAATTTTGAATTTTGAATTATGAGTTCATGAACCAACTCAAACCTCATAACTCAAAACTCATAACTTTTAAACTGTGCTGTTGAGTTGCAGGGAGAGTCGCCGCAGTTGCCCGCGCAGGCTCAGGTCATAAATTTGTGAACCGACCTGAATTACAACTCCGCCTATGAGGGAGGGGTCAAGTCGAGTTTCTAGTTCAACTTCACTGGCCCCCGTCAGTTGCTTCACTTTATCTCGCACAGTCTGTTTCTGTTCTTCCGTTAGCTCAATGACGGATGTGACTTCTGCCAGAACGGCTTGCTTCAGTTCTCGCAACAGCGCCAGATACCGCTGGCAAATTTCCGGCAGAAAAGCAATCCGACGATTATCAATCAGCAGTTTCAGGAAATTATTCATCAGAGGATGAATCTGCTCGCCGAGGATTTGCTGAAGGACAACTTTCTTGTCCTCCGAATCGACAATCGGGCTTGCCAGAAATAAGCGAAGTTGATCTGATTCTTCTACCAGACTCAGCAATCCACTCACATCTTCGCCAAACTGGTCGGTCAGATTCTGGTCTTTTGCCAGTGAAATGAGCGCTTCTGCATAGGGATCTGCAATCCTCGATGCAATTCCACCTTCTTTCATCAGGAGCCTCCTATGAGTGAAACGCTGCGATCAACCAGTTCTTGCTGTTTCGCTGGGTCTAGCCGGGAAGAGAGCTCCGACTCGGCTTTTTGAAGAGCGAGGGCAACCACCCGTTGCCGCAATTCTCGAATCACTCGCTCCTGCTCTCTGTCCAAATCTTGAGAAGCATTTTCGCGCATCCGGCGAATGTCTTCTTCTGCTTTTGACAGAATCGCAGCTGTGGCTGCCTTTGCTGCTTCTTCAGCCGATGCCCGAATCTTGGCCGCTTCCGTTTGAGCCTGCGCTAGTTTCTGTTGCTCATCTGCCAGGGCCGCTGCGGCATCTTTTTTACGTTTTTCCGCTTCCCGGATGGCGGCCTCAATGGTTGAGCGTCGATCGCCCAAAACCTTACCCAAAAAGCCTCGACCAAAGTAGATTAGAATTCCGATAACAATCGCAAGGTTAATAATATTGGTCTCCAATATATCCAGGTTGAGACCAAAGCCACTGCCCTCCGATGCTTCTGCCGCTTCGGTACCGAGCAGGTGAACCCCCAGCGCGAACTTTAAAAAAATTCCCATATTTCCGATGTCCACAACTGCGCTCTTCTTTGTTTAGGTGTCGGGTGGGAAAAGAGATTAGTAGCACTGATTAAAGCGTTTCAACTGCAACCACTCATCCCAAATGCCTCATCCCTTACAACGAAACACCCGCTAAAAGCTTGTCTATAATTTGGCGACTTAAGGATTCGACCTGTTGCTCTAAGGCTTTCATCGCTTCCTGCTTTTGCTGGTCTAGCTCTCGTTGAGCTTGCTCCCGCTGAGCCTGAGCTTCCTGCTGAGCTTCGGCAATTTTCTGAGCAGAAAGCTTCTGGGCATCTGCCTGAGCCGCAGCGATCGTCGCCTGGTATTGCTTACGAGTTTCCGCCAGCTCTTTCTGGTACTGCTGCGCCAGAGCTTCCGCCTTTGCCAGACGTTCTCGCGCCTCAGCTTCGTTTGCCCGGATATACTCGCTTCGATCCTCAATCGCCTTCATCAATGGCTTATAGAAAACCACATTCATGATGGCGGTCAGGAGTAGAAATTGAACTGCCATCAAAGGCAGGGTGGCATCAAAATCAAACATTGCTTGCTGACTTTCAGTAGAAGGTAATCTGGCTAGAGCAAATGGATTAAACGTCTAGAGAAAGGGGTAAGGGGTAATTGGTGACGGGCCACAGGAAGCAACCAGCGATTGCAATTCAAACTCCCATCGTTGACCACCAATCACCCTCTACCATCTATTTCCCTATCCTTGATTACCTACGAGAAGGGATTGGCGAACAGAAGCACCAGAGCAATCACCAGACCATAGATGGTGAGGGACTCCATGAACGCCAGAGTCAGCAGCAAGGTACCGCGAATCTTGCCTTCTGCTTCAGGCTGACGAGCAATCCCTTCAACGGCAGAACCGGAAGCATTTCCCTGACCAATACCCGGACCGATTGCTGCCAGACCAATTGCCAGAGCAGCAGCCAGAACAGAAGCAGCAGAAACTAATGGATCCATGATAATTTTCCCTCTAATGAACAAAACAAACGGACTAAGAAACGAGTTGCCAACTTTGAGTTTTGAATTTTGAATTGAACTTTTGAGTTGAACTTTGGCTGACTCAAAACCTTAGAACTCACAACTCAAAACTCCTGAGGACTAGTGCTCCTCATGCTCTTCTCCATGCCCTTCAAGCGCTTCGTGAATGTAGGCACCCGCCAGGGTCGAAAATACCAGCGCCTGAATGGCACTTGTAAACAGACCCAGCAGCATCACTGGCAGGGGAACAAACAGAGGCACCAGAAGGACTAAAACCGCGACCACTAGTTCATCCGCCAGGATGTTTCCAAACAAACGGAAGCTGAGTGAAAGGGGTTTGGTGAAGTCTTCCAAGATGGCGATGGGCAAAAGGACGGGAGTTGGCTGAATATACTTTGCAAAGTAGCCAAGCCCTTTCTTACTGAAACCTGCGTAGAAATACGCCAGCGATACCAGTAAAGCGAGTGCCACCGTCGTGTTGATATCGTTGGTTGGGGCTGCCAGTTCCCCTTCTGGGAGCTTAATCAGCTTCCAGGGAACCAGCGCACCTGACCAGTTAGAAACAAAGATGAATAAAAACAGAGTGCCAATAAATGGCAACCAGGGGCGATATTCCTTCTCCCCCAGTTGGTTTTTAGCAATCTCCCGCACAAATTCCAGCGCGTACTCCATCAAATTTTGCATGCCTGATGGAATTCGCTGGATATTTCGAGTTGCCAGGAGAGAGGCGATCAACAGAATGCCAATCACAATCCACGAAACAATAAAAACTTGCCCGTGGACTTTGAGACCGCCAATTTGCCAGTAAAAGTGATGCCCTACCTCCAGACTGGCAAGCGGAAGTATGGGAGTAGCGAGAAAACTTAACATTGGACTCTGAGCGGTTTCCCCAAAGGTTTAAGGAGCGTTAAATCCTGGCACTGCCCGACTAGCGCGAGTCAGGCGGCATCAGGCTACGAAACATATAGATGAGGAGCGTTCCTTTATAGGTAAGAAATCCTAAAAAAACCGGCATCACATGTAGCTGATTCCACTGAGTTGCCACTATAATCAACCCAATAAAAATTGCTAGATGGGATTTACCGATTCGTTTACGATCCTGACCCAGACGCTCGACGTTTCTAGCCAACACTTTCAAGTAAACCACACCTGTGCACGCTCCTAATAAATAATTCAGAGCGATGTTGAGTGAGTAAAAAATCCAGACAAACAAGAAGATTATCCCGGTCAATGCCAGTGTGATCATTAGCAACTCTTGCTGGAGTTGATAGAACTCCAGCATCGAGGCGCTTGTCTTCCCAGAGGGAGTGTTGGACTGTGACAGGTCGCTCATAACAGACAGTGGTTTAGAAAGCGAAGGCTCACACCCTTAAGCCGCGATTAACCTGGATTCAGTATTTGAATCCTTGAGCTACCGCGCATGCTTCAGACCATGAAGATCATATCACGCAGAGAGTAATAATACTTAACGTGAACCTGGAGTCAAAATAATCATTCGCTGAGTCAGTAATTCTCTGACAGAGGCCAGCTCTAGCGGGATGGTTGCCAGGAGATCCTGAACTGTCTTCCGCTCTGAATTGGCGTCGCAAGCTTGAAGAAACTGAAACATTTCTGGGGAAAGATTGACTACCTGATAGTCTTCGTTGAGTAGGCATTGACTAGGCCAGCCATTCATACAGGGATTTCGATCCGGGATGGCTGTTAACAGATCTTCATCAAGGGCCCAATCGTGGTGGGGGAGAGGGGGACGTCCCAGGAAGAATTCGTAGTGGGTAATGTTTTCAGAATTGAGAAGTTCAACGAGCCGATAGCGCTGGCGATCGCTCAATCCTTCGACCCGTGCCATCAGCTCAGGTTCTTTACCCAGTAATGGCTCCAACTCCCAGGATTGAGGATTGGAGAAACCCAGAAACTTCAGCCCAGATGCCTCAATTAACTCAAACAGGGTATCGATGGTGTAGTCAATTTCCTGGGGATGGACATACATATCGGCAAAGCATTCATCCCGATGGTTCTCCAGCGACCACCGCTCCTTCTCCCGCTTCACCAGACGATTGGTTTCAGGTAGCGCAGCAAAAATTTGCCGCCCCACTTTCACCCCATCCTGGTAGTCCCCTCGCTTATCTCCCTGGAGAAGGGCGATCGCCTCCTGCATCAGCTTAATTTCCCACCGCCCCAGTTCGGCATAGACAAAAATATGCAGCAGCCCACCGGGTGCCAGTTTGGCAGCCAGCGCTTGAATTCCCCGAATCGGTTCAGGCAGGTGGTGCAGCACTCCCACACAATTAATCAGATCAAACTCTCCCGCAAGCTGGTCAACCTCATACAAACTGAGGTGATGAAACTCAACCCGATCAGCTCCAGAGCGACGGCACCGCTCCCTTGCCACCTCCAAGGCACCTGAACTTAAATCAATGCCAACCACCTGCGCCTGGGGATTGAGATGCACCAGATACTCGGTTCCCACTCCGGTACCGCAACCCGCATCCAGAATCCGAATCACCTGTTTTGCAGGCATCCGCCCAGTACAAAAACTGTAAGCCGCCTGCCAGTTCCAGCGCCAGTTGTACCCTGGAGGAGGTTCATCCAGGAGAGGCTCTGGGGGAAACGGATAGGTATCGTAAAGTTTTGCAACAGCAGCACTAACAGTCTGAGCGTTAGTCATAGGGATGAAGTGAAGGAAGGTACAGGGTACAAGGGTACAAGGTATGGGGGACAGGGGATAAGGGGAGGTAGGGATAGGGGATCAGGAGGTAAGGGGTAGGGAATAGGGGTCAGTCCTCAGCGCTCAAAACTCATCCACCCATCCACCCCATCACACTACCTCCCCATCCCCTACCTCCCCATTCCCCACCCCCTGATTCCCTCCTCCAATTTGTAACAAAACCTTTACAACTTCTCAGCAATGTCCCCCCTTTCCTCTATGATCTGACGATAAATCGAGCGGTTGGGCTCTACATACTTTTTAATAAAACGAGTGGTAGAACCGAATCGTTTTAACCTGAATATTGAACTGGTTGACCCCGTGCCGTCACTGTTCGGGTTCATAAAATGTCTTCTTCTGATAGAAGAAGGCTTTAATGAAGGTTGCCAGGTGACACTCTGGTCAGATTTAACACGGTCACAATCTGTATAAGGGAGCTTTTGAAATCCAATGACTGTTAGAGCAAGTGGTGGAAGCTCAGTTGCGCGCCCAAACCTTTATCAAACCCTACCAGTATCAACCATTTCCCAGGCCGAGCAACAAGACCGCTTCCTGGCGAAGGGAGAACTGGATGAACTTTTAAGCTATTTCGGCTCTGGCGCAAAGCGCTTGGCGATTGCAGAAACACTTACAAGGAATTCCGATCTTATTGTGTCCCGGGCAGCCAACCGCATCTTTGTGGGTGGTTCTCCAATGTCTTATTTGGAGAAGCCACCTGTCGAAGAACCTGCGAAAACGCTAGCCGGTGTTGTGTTAGACACGCGGGAGGCCGCTCGATTGGGAACTGCAACCTATGTCGGTGCCGGTGGTGGGCCTGCACCTAGTGGTGTGCTAGGCGGTTTGCGATCGCTCTTTACCGTTTCCAGTGAGGTGGTTATTCCGCCTAACTTTAGACCGATCAACGTTTCTCGCTACGGTCCCAGTAACATGGCGAAGTCGCTGCGGGACCTGAGCTGGTTCCTGCGCTACGCAACCTATGCGATCGTGGCTGGGGATCCCAACATTCTGGCAGTCAACACCCGCGGTTTGCGGGAAATTATTGAGCGAGCCTGTTCCGGTGAAGCGACCCTGGTGGCACTCCAGGAAATGAAGTCGGCCGCACTTAGCTATGTTCGCGGAGACGCGGAGGCTGAGGCAATCGTGGGCCAGTACATGGATGTCATCATCACCGAGTTCAAAGCGCCCACACCATCTGATAAGCTGCGTCAGCGTCCTTCACCTGACTTGCAGGGACTCCAGTTGCCCCAGATCTACTACCTGGCTGCTGAGCGGCGGCAAAAATTCGTGATGAAGCCAGGGCTTTCGCCATCTGAAAAAAATGAAGTGGTGAGAGCGGCCTATCGGCAGGTATTTGAACGAGATATCACCCGTGCCTATTCACTCAGCCTGTCCGATCTGGAATCGAAGGTTAAGAATGGCGATATCTCCATGAAGGAGTTCATTCGTCGTCTGGCTAAGTCCCCTCTTTACCGCAAAAACTTCTTTGAGCCCTACATCAATAGTCGGGCGTTGGAACTGGCTTTCCGTCACATTCTGGGACGTGGTCCAAGCAGCCGTGAAGAGGTCCAGAAGTACTTCAGCATCGTTTCTAGTGGTGGTTTATCAGCGCTGGTGGATGCTCTGGTTGATTCCCAGGAATACGCAGATTACTTTGGTGAAGAGACAGTTCCTTACTTACGTGGCTTAGGTCAGGAGGCGCAAGAGTGCCGCAACTGGGGACCCCAGCAAGACCTGTTTAACTACAGCGCCCCCTTCCGCAAGGTACCTCAATTTATTACCACCTTTGCGGCTTACGATCGCCCCCTGCCTGACCAGCATGTTTACGGTTCTGGCAATGACTCGCTGGAAATCCAATTCGGAGCCATCTTCCCGAAAGAGACTCGCAATCCCAGTGCAAGCCCTGCTCCCTTCGGCAAAGATACCCGACGGATTTTGATTGCTCGTGGCCCTGGCATTAACAACCAGACTGGCAATCCAGGAGCCAGGGGGGTTGCACCGGGTAGCCTGGGTCCCAAAGTGTTTAAGCTTGACCAAATTCCCAGCTTTGGTGGTATTTCCCGGCGCGGTCTATTTGGAGAGAGTGTCAAAACAGCTTCACCCAAAGGTGTTAGCGTCAAATTCTCCGAAAGCTCGACTCAGGCAGTTATCCGGGCAGCATACTTGCAAGTGTTTGGGCGGGAGGTTTATGAAGGTCAACGCCAGAGCGTAGCCGAGATTAAGCTGGAGAACGGCGAAATTACGGTGCGAGAATTCATCCGAGCACTGGCGAAATCAAATGTATTCCGCAGCATGTATTGGACACCGCTCTACGTGATGAAGGCGGTTGAGTACATTCATCGTCGGTTGTTGGGACGTCCAACCTATGGACGGCAGGAAACCAACAAATACTTCGATATCTGCGCCAAGCAAGGGTTCTACGCTCTGATTGATGCAATTATTGACAGTGTTGAGTACTCTGAAGCCTTTGGAGAAGATACGGTTCCCTACGAGCGTTATCTCACTCCTGCTGGTCTTGCTCTGCGGAATATGCGGGTTGGCAGTGCGGCTGAAAAGGCTGTCAAAGTCCAGGCGGAGGGTACACCCCGCTTTATTGAACTGGGTCAGGTTACGGAAACCCGGACTGAGCCCGATGTTCAGTTCCGTATTGCTCAAGGTGTCACGAAGAAGCGGGAACAGACGAAGATCTTCAAGTTAACCAACCTGGTAGACAAGGCTAATCTGAAGACGGTAATTGGTGCTGCTTACCGGCAGATCTTCGAGCGGGATATTGCTCCCTACATCGTGAAGAACGAGTTCACAGTGCTGGAAACCCAGTTGAGCAATGGCGACATTACGGTTAAAGAATTCGTTGAGGCACTGGGTACCTCTAGCCTCTATACCAAGGAGTTCTATACTCCCTATCCCAACACCAAGGTGATTGAGCTGGGGACCAAGCACTTCCTGGGACGGGCACCGTTAGATCAGGCTGAAATTCGTAAGTACAATCAGATTCTGGCAACCCAGGGTTTGCGCGGCTTTATTCAGGCTATGGTGAGCAGTGAGGAGTATGGGCAGGCGTTTGGCGAAGATACGGTGCCTTACAACCGTTATCTGACCCTACCCGCGGCCAACTATCCCAATACTCAGCGGCTTTATAGCAAACTGACCAAGCAGGATAAGGAACTGGTTGTGCCCAGCTTTGAGCCGACTCACTCAAGTGTGGACACGGCTAAACTACCGTTGACGGGCAAGGCGATCGCCGAAAGTGCGAAAGCCAATGGTGAACCGGCCTATGTTGGGCTGGGCCGTTCTTCCAGTGCTGTGGATGTGCAAGCTGCTGGAAGTACCTCCCAAAAGCCTTCACGCATCTATCGTCTCAACCCTGGTATGTCCTCTATTGAGGCAGAGCAGGTGGTCAATGCCATTTACTGTCAGGTGATGGATTTGGCGAGTGGTTCAATTCCTGAATCATTCCGTCAGCGGGAACTGGAAGCTGCACTCCTCAACAACAACCTTTCTGTGAAGGAATTTGTCCGGGCTCTGGCTAGCTCAGATGCTTACCAGACCCGTTTCTGTGCGCCGTACCCCACTGGCAAGGCGGTTGAATT
The DNA here is from genome assembly GCF_049200465.1 of Leptothermofonsia sp. ETS-13. Lineage (NCBI taxonomy): Bacteria > Bacillati > Cyanobacteriota > Cyanophyceae > Leptolyngbyales > Leptolyngbyaceae > Leptothermofonsia > Leptothermofonsia sp. ETS-13. The sequence goes on along the minus strand of NZ_CP120836.1, from coordinate 4,433,854 downwards.
CCTGTTCCGGCACCTCTTGGGTCGGGCACCTGCTACCCAGTTGGAAATCTTCCAGTACAACAAGTTGTTGACTGACAGTGGATTGAAGGTGACGGTGAATGCGATCGTGGATGGGTCTGAGTACAATTTGTACTTTGGCAACGACACGGTTCCTTACAAACGCTTCCCCACCCTGTCGGATGGAAACTACCTGGGCAGTGTCAAGGTAGATAACGGTCTGGTGTAGTTGTTGATTGAAAATAAGAAGATATGAGTCAGGAGAGAGAGGGCAGAGTACCTTTCTCTCCTAACTTTTTTAGTTAGAAGTGTGATGGGGTGGAGGATGGATGAATTCTGAGTTTTGACTCTAATTGACTGACAAAACTTGAAAAGGAGGGAGGCTAAGCCCTTAGTAAAAGGGCACTCGCAGATTAGTATGAAAGTTACCACCCAAACACAACTGAACCATGCGAACCTCCCCAGCTATGGGACCTTCTGGGTCAATCCACTCAATGGGCTGATCAACGGCATCTGCAACCCCTGATTTGGATGGTGAACTGATTTGTGGATGGTGAACTGATTTGTAGTGAATGCATCAGCCAGACCCAATGGGGTGTTTACGTGCAGAGTCGAGCAAAATTCGCCCAAAGCCATCCACGCCGTTCAGTCGCTGGTTGCCCAATAGCCGCATCCATGTCCAAAGAGCCTACTACAGTCCGCTGCTTGCAGCCGCATTAGCCCAGTGAGGCGTTTCTGAAATTACCTTAATTGAAGACACGACGATGTTATGGGACGAGTTCTGCCCGATTCGCAGATCGATTCAGTACCGGGGATGTGCCATTCCCTTGATTGGGCGGGTACTACGCCACGGCAGTAGTAGTGTTCGCTTGGAGGTCTACCAACTATAGCTCTACGCGGGTGCATTAGGACATTGGAATTAGAGAGGGAGTGGGGGCTTCGCCCCCAGCCAGGGGTTCCACCCCTGCACCCCATCCTAAACATAATAATGACTACCGCTATACCAGACTGATCCACCGCGTCCTGCAAAAGAATTTTTGCCAATGATGTATGATCGGCCTAGTGAAGATCCGGAGGGAACCTGGTTTGCCGGACTAGCTTCACCTATGGCAACCGCGGCTGTTGGACGAAACCTTTCAACTGCAGACCTACTCCTCAGACGAGGTCCTTACTGCCAGTGACTTAAATCTTTTTTTTACATTGCAGGCTGATCGCTACACCGAATTGAATTTGCAAACCCCTGGGTTCTGGATGCCAACTCTGGAGCTTGGTTTAGGACTCTGGCGGGGACGCTATCACGGAATGGAGCGGCTCTGGTTGCGCTGGTACGATGCAACAGAAAACTAGACCCCGACTGCTGGTGAACGCCTAGAGCAAGAGCGACAACAGGTTCAGCAGGAGCGGCAGCAAGTTGAACGATTAGCTGCAAAATTACGCGAGTTAGGCATCGACCATGAAGCAGTATAGAATAAGCGACGGCAACAGGGTCAGGTGACAGGAGACAGGGGTTCGATATTAGAAGCATCGACGGGCAAGAGAACTTCTGGCTGATTTGCGTTGCCATTTTCTGGAGGGTTAGTAACCGGCTGTTCTTGATAGACTTTGAGATCAAACCAGAAGGTGGTTCCCTTACCGACTTCGCTGACCAGATGCACCCGGCTGCGGTGCTTTTCGACGATGTTTCGGACAATGGACAGCCCCAAACCAGTACCTTCCAGGGTATGAACCCGGTTTTCAACCCGGAAGAATCGATCAAAAATAGCTTCCTGATCTTCGGGATCGATGCCAATCCCAGTGTCGGCAACTTCCACTCGAACGAATTTGGGCGGGTCATTCAGATCACCGGATGGGTCACTGATGGGGGAGAAGTCAGCAGGCGGCAGTAGGAATGGGTTGGCGTTTGGTTTCTCGGCAGATGATTGTTTCTCACCCAACAAATAGGCTCGCATAGCGACTTTGCCGCCGGGTTCGGTAAATTTCAAGGCATTACCCACCAAATTTGTGAAAACCTGAAGCAACAAGTCGTAGTGCCCCACAACAGGAGGTAAGTCAGGTTCAACGTCTTGAATCAGTTCAATTCCTTTATCTCTGGCATTGAGCTGGTAGGTACGTAGGGTCTGCTCAATGGGTTGTGCTAGGTCCACTGCTTCCATCTGGTAGAGTTTGCAAGACTCCAGCCGGGACAGATCCAGCACATCATTCACCAGGCGAGTGAGACGATCAGTTTCTCGATTCGCGGTTTCCAGAAATTCACACCGCTCCTCATGGCTGAGGTCATCGCCATATTCATACAGAGTCTCAATGAAGGATTTGATGTTGAATAAGGGCGTTCTCAACTCGTGGGACACATTGCTGATGAACTGGCTCTTGGCTTCGTTTAGCTCGGCCTCGCGGGTAATGTCCTGCACCGTCATAGCGATGCCCCTTACGTTCTCGCGGGCCAAATCCAGCACGGTTGTGAGGAGAATGCGGACGGTGCGATCGCCCAGATTCTTTAACGAAATCCGGAACTCGGCCCCTTCCCTCAGTTCCCCCTTGGCGATTTGATACAGAGGGCGAGTAATCTCAGTTTGCACAGCAGCGGGTAGGAGATAAAGGATATTGGTGCCCTCAACGGGCTTTCCCTCCCAACCAAACAAGCGGCGGGCAGTCGGATTAACCAGAATCACCTGGAGGTCTGTATCCAGCAGAACAGCACCATCAGCAATGGTGGAAACCAGGGTTTCTAGCTTGGCTTTTTCGGCAGTGAGTTCTTCAATGTTTTGTTCTTCATATCGCTCCAGGCGCTCTGCCATTTCATTAAAACTAGCAATCAGTTCGCCCAGTTCACCCCCTAGAGGAAGATCAACCCGTTGTTTGAAGTTGCCAGAGGCGATATTTTTAACTCCGACCAGGAGTTCTTTAATGGGCTTGGTAATGGTGAGGGCATTGAACACTGCCCCCAGAATTACCATCACCCAGATGGAGACAAAGACAGCGATCGTCACATCCCGTGTCAGGTGAGAAGAAGTGACGACTGTGGGATTAGGGTTAGTCCCAATCGCCAGCACTCCTTTGTATTGCCCTTCATAAATCAAGGGCACAAAGACATCTGTCACTTCCCCATCGGGGGTTAGATGCTGCCGCACCATTGGCAGGTCGCTGTGTTCAGCGTAATTCTCTGGCAAGTGAATCTTGCGGCGAATAGTGAGGGAGTTTTGAACTTCGGACTCGGAGAAGGGAATGCCAAAAAAGATGTTGCCTTCTTCATCGGCGTAGAGCATGTAGCGAATGCTAGACGTGCTGCTGTAAAAGCGGTGGGAAAAGCGAGCCAATTCAGTGCGATTGTTTTCTCCCACCAGAGGAGCGACGTTGGCTGCCAGCAGCAAGCCCAGATCGCGACCAAAACGGGTGTCGTTAAGGCGGGCATCTTGCTGGATAGTATTGACTGCCCAAAAGGTCAAGCCGCTCATAACCAGAGATACCACAAGGGTTGCCGCGGCCATCAACTTGGTCTGGAGGGTAAACTCCGACCACCAATTAGCAATAGTTTCTCTGATCTTTTGCAGGAGAGCGAGCAAGGGTCTTGAAAGGGGGTAGGGAGTGGATGAGGAATGAAGTAACGGAGTAATGAAGTGGATGGATGAGGGAGTGATGGAGAAATGAAGTGGAGGAGTGAATGATGATGGAGGAATGGAATGATGGAATTAAAGAAACCTGGATGGAATTAAAGAAACCTGACCTTATCAATCCGTCACTCTATCACTCCCCCTCACCCCTCACTTAACTAACCGCTAACAACTAAGTACTAACTACTATATGTTAACTGGCGTTCGATCGCGCGGTCTTCACCTGGTAACCAATGTCTCGTCGATAGTACATGTCGTCGAAGTGAATACAATGGACGGCAGCATAGGCCTGGGCGATCGCTTCATCAAAGGTCTCTCCTATTGCAGTTACGCCCAGAACTCTACCGCCATCGGTGACGAGGTTTTGTTGCTTGAGTTGGGTACCTGCATGGAAAACCAGAGCTCCTTGGGCTTCGGCATTGTCAATGCCCGTGATGGGGGAGCCTTTTTTGAAGGAGCCGGGGTAGCCTCCAGCCGCTATAACAACGCAGGCGGCAGCTCCTGGCTTCCAGGTCAGGGGGGGCATATCTGCCAGGCGTTGCTGGGCGCAGGCGAGTAACAGATCTTCCAAAGGTGTTTCAAGCAGAGGTAGCACGGCCTGGGTTTCGGGGTCACCAAAGCGGCAGTTGAATTCAATTACTTTGGGGTCTCCTTGGGGGGTGATCATTAGCCCTGCATAGAGAACACCTCGATAATCGATTCGGTGTTTCTGGAGGGTGGCGATCGCGGGTTCCAAAATCTCTGCCTGGATCCGTTGCATCAGTTCCGGGGTGACAATAGGAGTAGGAGCATAGGCTCCCATACCACCGGTGTTGGGTCCAGTATCGCCTTCACCAATTCGCTTGTGGTCCTGGGCGGGCAGCAGGGGGCGAATGGTCACCCCATCGGTCAGGGCCAGAACCGAGGCTTCCTGCCCCCTGAGGCATTCTTCAATCACCACCAGCTTCCCAGCCTCACCAAAGTGCCCCCCGAAAGCAGCGGTGATCGCGGCTTCTGCCTCGTCCAGCGCTAATGCCACAGTCACACCTTTTCCAGCTGCTAACCCGTCGGCCTTGACCACAATTGGCACACCTTCAGACCGCGCGTAGGATATTGCTGCCTTCTCTTCGTTGAATACAGCTGCTCGAGCAGTGGGAATCCTGGCCTCTAGCATGAGTGCCTTCGCCCATGCTTTACTTGCTTCAATTTGGGCTCCAGCCCGGGTTGGTCCAAACACCGTTAACCCTTGCCCATTCAGAAAATCGGTAATTCCAGCCGCCAGGGGTACTTCAGGACCAACCACCACCAGGGAAATCCCATTCACCAGGGCAAAACGGGCAATTCCCTCAAAGTCGTTCACACCCAGTGCTAGATTTTGGCATCGCTTCATGGACGCCGTGCCACCATTGCCAGGAACACAAGTCACCTGCTGCACCTTAGGGGATTGCAGGAGTTTCCAGGCGAGGGCATGTTCCCGACCGCCACTGCCAACTACCAGAACTTTCACAATGGTTTTCCGTCTGATTATAAAAAACGACTGAGCCAACAGCACTCAGCCAAATGCAATCAATTATGTCATGCTCCTATTATGGAATAGTCACCTGGAAGGATGAAAAGGTCAAAACAATTGGCTGCTGCTCTTTTTGCCCTTTGCACCGACCATCTGTCATACAGCAGTTCCGGATCATTTTGAAAAAGGAGCGTTGGGAAAGGCTTTCCCAGTAGGGAAGTCCGTTCCCAATCCAGATAGCATTGCTATAAGTGCATGATTGGTTTTGGATTGATGGGTTTTGGAGTGAAGCGGATGGGGCGATCACACAGGTACCGTAACTTAATTGGGGTGCTGGTGCTGTTGGGATGTTGGCTCCCAGCAGCGCAAACACTGGCTCAGTTCGACCAACCGATTCAGACTGGGCCACCGGGACAACCTCCCCAACCAGAACCCAATCTTCCCCCCCAACCCGGTGAGGCTGAAAGCGATCGCACCAATCCAATCCGTCCAACCGATCCTACCGATCAACCAGCCCCTAACGAACCCCTTGAAGCCATTCCCCCTCTGGAACAGGAAAAACCTGCTTCCAGAAAAGATGAGTTTCCTCCCAACCCGTTGGAACTCAAAGTTCCTGACCCACTTTTGCCAAAGGGGGCTGACAGCCGATCCCTGACTCCGGCAGAACGCAAACGGTTGATTCCCCAGTTGAATCAGTTGGATGCCCAGGCAGCCGCGCAACTGAAGGCGGGCGATCGCGTTGGAGCCTTCGAAACCTGGAACCGGGAGTTGCGTCTGCGGCGATACCTGGGGCCAGTCGAGGAAGTCAAAGCTCTAGGTCGAGTAGGCGCCGCCGCCTGGCAAGAAAATGATACTCCCCAGGTGCGATGGATCACCGAGCGACTGGATCAGATCTTTGCCCAGGCTAAAGCTCCCACTCCTGGGTTGGGCAATAACGTCAGCCTCAGCAGAGCCAATGTTGCCGATCGGGTAGCACTGTTAGATGCCCTGGGTATCGCCTATCAGCAAGTTCGCCTGCATCAATCTGCCGTCGCAGTGTACGAGTTGTTGTTGGTAGAAGCAAGGCAGCGGAAAGATGAGAAGAAGATTGAAAGCACCTTAGTAACGCTGGGACAGCTTTACCTGAACTGGTTTAACTATCCCAAGGCGGCGGAAACCTACAATCAGTTGCTGGCCAGGGCGAGGGCCAGGAAAGATAGCCCTAACGAAATTGTCTATCTTACCCAACTGGCTTATATTCACGAACAGGCAAAAGAACCTGCCCAGGCCATTCCCTATCAGGAGCAACTGATTAGCCTCTATCAAAAACTGAATGATCCCAAACCGATTCCTGCCCTTCGGATTAAAATTGCCGACAATTACACTACCATTTCCCGGCTCGATTTAGCCGAACGGAACTATCAGGCAGCCTACCAGCTCGCCCAACCCTTGTTGCAACTCGGTTATGCCAGCGATGCGTTGAAAAAACTCGGCGTTCTCTATCTCGATAACAACCGTCTGGATGCCGCCCTGCGGGTTTACAACTTTCTGGTGGGAGTGGAGCAGCAGGCTTACAATGTCTACGGCATGATGGATGCCTACGACCAGATCGGCAAAATTTACGTCTCGCGCAAAGCCTACCCACAAGCAATCACTGCGTTTCAGAGGGGGTTGGCACTGGCAAGACAGTTGAAATACCGGGAAGACTACTTCACGGCTCAGATCCAGCAGGTTTCTAAGCAGTCAAGTCAGTGAAATTCTGATTGATCCAATTCTGTCCAGGGTGGTGTTCTATACAGTGTCTAATTTGCCATTAGTAACAGGTAATTGAGCTGCAAACCCCGGCTTAATCAGCAAAGCTTCCGCGATCGCCCCCCGCCAATCTTCCTTTGACCCAACATGGTAGAAGTGCTGACAGACTCTGACCTCTAATCCCGCCCAGCACTGTTGAATGTGATCATTCCTGCGGTGCTGATTTTCCAGCCACATTGAAACCGCAAAGCCACAGGGAAGAGTTTGGGTAACAGAGGCCAGGTTTTCCGCCTCTTCCAGACTCCAGGTATTGTAATAATCAGTATGACGACCAATATAGGGTGGGTCAAGGTAAACAAAATCAGTTGGGGTTGCTTCGCCCAGGACCTCTTTCCAGTGGGCAACTCGAAATTCCCAACTCTTTCCCGCCATGCGTCCAGCAATCCAGTTCACCTGGTTGGCAATTTTGGTAACGTAACTCTGGGTAAACCGCTGAGGTTTGCGACAAAAGGGAACGTTGTATTCACCTCGACGATTAAAACGCATCATGCCATTAAAGCAAGCCCGGTTCAGAAATAGAAAATCCAGTGGAGAGCCTTCTGCATTGAAGCGTTCCCGGACTTCGTAATAGTAGGACTCGCCCAACTCCTCCAACTTTTTCCCCTGCTGCTTGAGAAATGATTGTACCGTTTCCCGATTTACCTCACCACGTTGAACTGCCTGGTACAGCGCAATGATGTGCTGATTGGTATCGGCTATCAGTGCCCGTTCAGGAGCAAGGTTGAACAAGACGACTCCCGAACCTAAAAAAGGTTCAACCCATCTCGCAGTTTCTGTTGAAGTCCATTGAATGCTACTGAAGATGAAGGGAACGAGCTTCGTTTTAATTCCCTGGCATTTAATGGGAGGAACCCTGACATGCGGAAGTGGGGAGGGAAGATTGGGAATACTCATCCTGTGAGTGGGCAGGGGCAGTGGTGGTAAGGAGTAGATGGGGGGTGGAGTGGATAAGTTAGAGGCAGGTTTACTGATATTTCCAGGGCAGACGACTTGAACTTTTCAACCCCCTCAAACCAGTCTTGACAGACCACTAGTGGGTCACCAAGGGAACTTTGCCTGGTTATCTAAACCTGGAAAAACCAATTCAGGGGGTTTTGAAGGGTTTGCAACCCTTCAAAATCTGCCTGGCAGACTACTCGTGTTGCAAACACTAAATTTTGCAACCTGGGAGTTTGGGGGCTTCGCCCCAAGCAGGGGTGGGATCCCTGCACCCCAACAAGACTTTCATTTTGCTGTAAGTAGCTAGGCACAATTAAATTAAGGATAATTCCGGGGGTGGAGGGGGTGCCCCCCCCTGCCTGGGGGCGCAGCCCCCACTCCCCCCTTTACAATTAATGATGACACCTACTTACTAGCTACTTACAATACTCTGACGTTGCAAGTCTTGAACAAAAGTTGTGGCATAGATTTGCATCCAGAACTGAATCCAATCCCCAGAGTCGGTAAGATCAAAGCACTGACTTTAGGGCTTTTGAGGTGATGGAACTGCACCAATCAATTCCAGTGGAGGCAATTCAGTACGACGATCGCGGACTCGTCCCTGCCATCGTGCAAGATTACCTGGATGGCACAGTGCTGATGATGGCATGGATGAACCGGGAGTCTTTGCAGAAGACCTTAGACACAGGCGAAACCTGGTTTTGGAGTCGATCGCGACAAGCACTCTGGCATAAGGGGGCAACCTCCGGGCATCTCCAGATTGTGAAATCTCTCCGCTATGACTGCGATAGTGATTGCCTGCTGATTACCGTGGAACAGATGGGAGATATTGCCTGCCACACTGGAGAACGAAGTTGTTTCCATAAAGTCAATAGCCACATTCAACCACCCCCTGCAGATACGCTGTCTCAGGTGTATGAGGTAGTCTGCGATCGCCGTGACCATCCCACAGAAACCTCCTACACCTGCAAACTGTTTGAAGGAGGAGATAACACAATCTTGAAAAAGATTGGCGAAGAAACTGCAGAGGTGGTGATGGCCTTTAAGGATGACGATGCAGAAGCAATCGCGGCAGAAGTAGCCGACCTTTTCTATCACACGCTGGTTGCCCTGGCTCACCACAACGTTGACCTGAAAGCCGTTTACCGGAAATTGCAAGAGCGGCGAAGGTAAAGGGGTATGGCAGCGTTGCTGAAAAGGGGGGTGTTCTAGAAACGGGGTTCTAACTCCTTGAAACCCTGATTCCCTCGACTCCCTTTCCAGGATTGCCACAAAAAATTGACAAACCCCTGAAAAGCAGTATGAATCGAAACGAATTCCACCACACCCCCACCCATCTACTCCTCCACCCATCACCCACCCATCCATTGCTAACAAGTGGCATAACAAGTGGCAAAAGTTAACTTTGAGTGCTGGAAGTTTCGTGCATCATGCGATCGAGGATTTGCAGAACAAAGATAGCCACAATCACACTGGCAGCCATTCCCAACCAGAAGCTAGATACCACCGTTCTGGATTGGTCTAAGGCCCAACCCCCAATGGGAGGGCCAATCATATAGCCCATTGCCCAACATTGGGAATTGACCGCCAGGTAAACTCCGCGGAGGGAATCGGGAGCCAGTTGGACGGTGGTTGAGGCTGCTGAGGGCATATAAGCCGACGTTGCCAGTCCTAACACGCCAACTGCCAGAATTGCCCAGATCAGGTGGCCGGAGGAGGCGATTCCGGTCGCCCAAACCAGGATGAACCCGATCCCCCACTGCACGGCTGAAATAATCAACCCCTGGGGATGGGTGAAGCGATTAAGCAATCGCACCATTGGCATTTGGGAAAGAACCGCTGCCACCAGATGCCAGGCAAACAAGTTACTGATAACCACAGGGGAGAACCCCTCGCCCGTAGCGGTGGCTGGTACAAAGTTCTTCAAGTAAAGGGGTAAAGTACTGTTGATTTGCACCAGGTAGGTGGTGAACATGATGTTAGGGATTAGGTAGGTCAGCAGGCGGCGATCGCGCAGTGCCTCACCCCAACCTTTCAGAGCCTGGTGGTTGCTGGAGAATTGCCTGGATTCTGCGATCGCCCAATAGACAACACCCAACAGCACCAGAAACGACACCCCATCCACAATGAACAAGAGACGGTAAGACCCCGTTGTTTCAATCAGCCGTCCTGCCAAAACCACCCCCAGCCCCAGTCCCAAACTGTCACACAGACGAGTAATCGCAAAAGCTTCGTTGCGTTGCTCCGGTGAGGTTAAATCAGCAACCATTGCCTCATTTGGTGGCCAATAAAACCCCAGCCCCAAACCGAGCAACAAGTTCCCCAGGACAAACATTGGAAAATCATTCGCAACAGCCAGAACAAAGCATGCCGCGGATGACACAATCGCTGCCAGCATCAATGTCCGCCTGCGTCCCCAAAATTGGGAATCGGTAAACGACCCACCCAAAAGTCGGCCAATAATTCCAGAAATCGCTGAACTGCCGATACCCAAACCCACCTGAGTCGCGGATAACCCTACCTGATTGACAAAGAAGATGGGGGCAGCAAACATCGTAAACCCAGAACCCGTCTGGGATAAAAGCCGCCCCAGTGCCAGAATCCAGACCTGATAATTCAGTTTCGGTAGCCAGGACAAGAGCTTGGATGGAAGAAATGCCATTTAGCAATGTCGGGAATGTATTCGTAAAGTTTATGAGGAAAATGCTGAGATTGGCCGCCTTACTGATGGGAAAACTCAATTGAAAAAGACAATTTTAGTCTTGCAGACTGCGGCTATAGTGAAGCGGAGCCATTCTTAACCCCCAACCCCCCATGAATGCTGAAAACTTTTTTAACCAGGGCTTAATGAAAGCTCAAAAAGGCGACCATCGGGGAGCCGTTGAAGCTCTGACCGAGGCGATTAAGATCTTTCCAAAATACGTTGGAGCTTACCTGAACCGGGGCAATTCCCGGCTGGCGATGCAGGATAACCGGGGAGCGATCGAGGATTTCAATCAGGTTTTGCAGATTAGCCCCCTGGTGGCAGAAGCCTATATGGGAAGGGGGACTGCCCGTGCCCGTACCGGGGACAAATCAGGTGGATTGGAAGATATTAACCGGGCGATTCAGTTAAAACCTAAAGTTCCTGCATTCCTGGTTCAGCGGGGTACGGTGCGGGCGGAGTTGCAAGACCTGGAGGGCGCCCTGGAAGATTTAAACCAGGCGTTGCAAATGTCTCCCAACGCGGTGCCTGCTTACATTCAACGGGGAATTGTGCGGGCCGGGTTGGGAGATCAACAGGGGGCGATCGCTGACTTCAATCAAGCTCTTCAGCTTGCACCCAATGCGGTGCCTGCCTACGTGCAGCGGGGAGTTCTCTATGCCCAGATGGGCGACAAGGAACGGGCGATCGCCGACTTCGACCGGGCACTTCAAATCGCTCCTAAAGCGGCCCATATCCATCTAGAGCGGGGCATCATGCGGGCCAATTTGAAAGACCATCTGGGAGCTATCTCAGACTTTAATGAAGCCCTCCAGCTCAACCCCAACTTAATGCCTGCCTATGTCCAGCGGGGAGCAATTCGGGCGGCGTTGGGCGATCCGCAGGGAGCGCTGGAGGATCTGAACCAGGTGCTGAAACGTAACCCTCAGGCGGTCCCTGCCTACATTCAGCGGGGACTGGTTTGTGCAGAATTGGGCAACAAGCTACAGGCGTTAGAAGATTTCAACCAGGCACTCCAGCGGGATCCGGGTTCTGTCGATACCATTCTCAATCGCGGTATAGTGCGGGCAGAGTTGGGCGATCGCGAAGGTGCCATTAATGATTTCACAGAAGTCCTCAAGCTAGATTCAAATCGGGCCACTGCTCACCTCTACCGCAGTGTCATGTATCTGGAACTAGACGAACGCCAGAAGGCTTCAGAAGACTTCAATCTGGCAGTGCAGATGCTTCCTAGTTCTGCTGAAGCCTACATCGAGCGGGGCTTATTCCGCGTCAGGATGGGTGCCCTACGGGAAGCCCTGGAAGACCTGAACCGTTGTCTGCGGATGCATTCTGCTTCTGCCCAGGGTTACCTGCAACGAGGCATGGTTCGTCTCACATTGGGAGATACCAAGGGCGCGATCGCCGACTTTGACCAGGGGCTCAGCCTGGATGCGAGCCTGGATGAGGCTTACCTGCAACGGGGCATTGCCAACGCCCAGCAGGCAAACTACCCTGCCGCGTTGGAGGATTTCAATCAGGCATTGAAATTAAATCCCAGGCTGGTACCGGCCCATCTAAACCGCAGTGCCCTATCCATGAAAATGGGGAACCCAGAAGGAGCAGCGACTGACCTGCAAGTGGCTCTCAAGCTCAATCCCAATCCAGCAGCGGCCCACCTCAGCCGTGGCATCATCCTGACTCAATTGGGGGATGAGCAGGGAGCCCTGGATGATTTCAATCGGGTAATTGAGCTGAACTCTAAGGAGATCGCAGTCTACTACAACCGGGGCATTCTTCTGGCCTCTTTAGGGGATCAGCAAGGGGCGCTGGATGACTTTAATCAGGAGCTTCAGATCAATCCAGCTTCTGCGCCCGCCTACCTGCACCGGGGTACCTTGCGAGCAGAACTGGGCGAAGCCGAAGCCGCCCTGCAAGACCTGGATCGAGCATTGCAGCTTGCTCCCCGTTTCCTGATGGCACGATTCCACCGGGGTACCATTCGATCCGACCTGGGGGATCCCCACGGGGCAGTGGAGGATTTCAATCAGTTGCTGGCTACCAAATCCCCTGCGATTCCGGCCTATGTTCAGCGGGCGATCGCCCTTTTAGAGTTGGGTCAACACAAACAGGCCATGGATGACTTGAGCGAAGCCGTCCGCCTGGAGCCCAAAAGCCCGGAAGACTATTTACATTTAGCTGTTGCTTACATGCGCATGGGCGAACCCAAAACGGCCAACGAAAACTTTAATCAGGCAGTCGATAGCAGCCCTTACCCGGTACGCACCTGCCTGCAACGGGGTGCCTTCCAGGTCAGGTTGGGGGAAACAGTTGGAGCCATTACCGACCTGGATTATGTAATCCAGGTTAATCCCACCCTTGCCTCAGCCTATCTGTATCGAGGACGAGCCCGCGCTAAGCAGTCGGACTATGCCGGTGCGATAGAAGACTTCACTCAAGTGCTCAATTTCCACCCAGCGTCCACCCTGGCCTATCTCAGTCGCAGTGCGGTTCACCTCCTCCAGGGTAACCCATCAGCCGCCGAGCAAGACTTTGAACGGGTTCTAAAAAGTAGTACGGAGCCGGGTCAGGCCCTATTCCATCGAGGTAGAATCCGGGCAGAACTGGGCGATAGGCCAGGAGCTGTCGCTGATTTTGAACAGGCGATCGCCGAAAATCCCCAATTTTCTCCGGTACACCTGCATCACGGCAGGCTTATGCCGCCTTAGCACAACCTTTCTGCCGAATCGGAATTGAAGGGTAGACGAAATCGCTGCCAGGTCGATAACGCGTCATTTTGAGAGTTAGCGAGAAAGCCTTTTTGGGAACTTTAACCAATAACAAAACGGCGATGCTGGTTCGTGGATGCAAGAAGTGTTCAGGACATTTCTGGGTAGCCATGACCAGCATGGGCTATAGGAAGGGTTAGCGTAACTCATGCCCCCCAATAATGGATAACAAAAATAATGGATAACAAATTATTTATCACCCTTTGATTAAGCGGTTACAACTCGGTTCCTTCGCAGCTTTCATGCTATTTATATGTCGAAATGCCTATCCTTCAGGATTGGCACTTCCAGTACCCGTGCAAAAACAGAGCCGATGCGATTATCCACCAATGTAGCTCATGATCGCCCCTGGGGATTACGTAGATGGGTATTGCCGCCTTTAATTGCGGCGATTTGCGTGCTGCAGGGTACTTTTTTGTTCACAACCTCTCAAAAGCAGCAGCAAGAGCTAGAAACAACTAAACAAGCCACAGCAAGGTACGTTCAGGATTTATTTCAGGCGAAATTGGAGAATGATCGCCGCATGATGACAACCGCCCTGGAAGTCATCATCCGTGACCCAGTGCTGATGCAGGCATTTCAGGCCCGCGATCGAGCTACTTTGCTAAGTCGTGCTAAACCCATCTTTAATCAATTTAGGCAGCAGAGCCGGATTACCCATTGGTATTTTCATCAACGCGATCGGGTCAACTTCCTGCGCGTCCATAAAAAAAAGCATAGTGACCTGATTGATCGCATCACCCTTAAACGAGCCGAACATACTCAACAGCCCAGCATTGGACTAGAACAAGGAATTATTGGTGCTCCCGTGTTACGCGCTGTGTATCCCTGGTACAGTGGCTCTCCCATCCCTACAGATCATGATCTAGCGGGCAACCCTGCTCAGCATAAATTACCCCCCAACTTGATTGGTTATGTTGAATTGGGGATAGAGTTTCAGGATATTGCCAGCCAAGTCAGTAAGATTTTGGATGTCCATCTGGTAGTGCTGGTAGACAAAAAACACCTCGATCGCCCAAAATGGGAAGCTCAGATAATTAAGCAGGGCAAGCCTCTCACATGGGATCAATTCCCTTCCCATGTGGTGGTTGAACAAACTCTCTCAACACTACCAGAGGCCATTCATCAAGTCATTCCAGCCACTAGTCAAGCAAATTTGACGCAGAAACAATTTTCTGAAAATGGTAAGACTCAGCAAGTGATTGTTTTGCCACTACAAGATCTTGATGGAAAAAATCTGGGCTACATTGCCGCATTCAAAGACATTTCCAATACAGTCAATTCATTACACCAGTCTATTTTTCAGATCTCCATGGTAGTTAGTGCAATTGGTATTGGATTAATTCTGTTTTTTGTTGCTTTTTTACGTCAGGTTGAATTAACTTTGATGCGGCGCACAGTTGAACTCACTCAAGCCAAACTAGAGAAACAAAATATTCAACGTAATCAATCCCAACTCATTCAAACCGAAAAAATGTCATCCCTGGGGCAGTTAGTTGCCGGAGTCGCCCATGAAATCAACAATCCTGTCAGTTTTATTTATAGCAATTTAAAGCCCGCACAGAATTATATGGATGATTTGCTGAACCTGGTGCAGCTATACCAGCAGCAATATCCTGACCCAGTTCCCGCTATCGAAACTAAAATTGACGAGATTGATCTGGAATTCCTGAAACAGGATTTTCCTAAGTTGCTTAGCTCAATGCAACTTGGAGCCGATCGCATTAAACAAATTGTGCTGTCATTGCGCAACTTCTCGCGGGTGGATGAAGCAGCTTATAAAGCTGTAGACTTGCACGTAGGAATTGATAGCACTCTAGTGCTTTTGGAAAATCGCCTCAAGGCCGTTGGTAATCGCCCTGCAATTCAGATCATCAAAAACTATGGTGATTTACCCTTGGTTGAATGTTATGCCAGTCAGATTAACCAGGTATTGATGAATATTTTGGTCAATGCCATTGATGTGCTGGAAGAACCTTTTGTTTGTGATGAAGCGGCACTGATCAATTCTGATGAACTCAAAAACCATAAACAGCCTGTAATCAAAATCTCAACGGAAACCAGGGATGATCACGTCACCATCCGCATTGCAGATAATGGCCCTGGCATTCCAGAGGCTGTGCAAAAACGATTGTTTGATCCCTTCTTTACAACCAAACCAGTTGGCAAGGGCACCGGCATGGGGCTATCAATCAGTTACCAAATTATTACTGAAAATCATGGCGGCACTTTGACGTGTGTTTCAACACCCGACAATGGGGCTGAGTTTGTCATTCAGATTCCAATTCAGCAGACCAAATCACAGAAACTTGGATAGGTCGGTAACTTGGAAAGCTGACAAAGGGTAATCAATTTTGGTAGGGTGCGTACAGCTTCTGGTATGAAGCCTGGTTCCAATGCTTTCTAGGATTAAATCTTGTGAATCCTTTCCTATTTGTCACAGACCTGGACAATACCCTGGTAGGCGACGATGTTGCTATGGCGGAACTCAATCGCCAGCTAGATCAGCATCGCAGTGAGTATGGCACTCAAATTGTGTACTCAACGGGGCGATCGCTCACCCGCTACCGCCAACTGACTGCTGAAAAGTCGCTTCTGGAACCGGATGTTTTGATTTCAGGCGTTGGCACAGAAATTTACTACGGTAACAGTGACACCCCCGACCCCGTTTGGTCAGAAAAACTTTCCCATCGTTGGGATCGGGATGAAGTTGTCGCCTGTGCTGCCCACTTTGCCGACCTCACCCCCCAACCGGAAACGGAGCAGCGTCCCTTTAAAGTCAGCTACTTTTTAACAGAAAAGGCGGCTGTGGAGGTATTACCGCAATTAGAGGAAGTACTGGGCGATCGCGGTCTGGATATTCAGCTCATCTACAGCGGTAGTCAGGATCTAGACATCCTTCCCCGTCAGGCTAACAAAGGAATGGCAATGACTTTTGTGCGGCAAAATCTGGGAGTTGACCCTACGCGCACCGTTGCCTGTGGTGATTCTGGCAACGACATCGCCCTCTTTGCTAATCGACAGGAATACGGCATCATCGTTGGCAATGCTATGGCCGAACTACTCCAGTGGCACCGCACGAACCCCGATCCCAACCGCTATCTGGCAAAGGCCCATTGTGCCGCTGGCATTTTAGAAGGGTTGCAGCATTTCGGTTTTCTCTAAACAGCCGGAATGATTTGTGTAGCGCCACGAATGAAACAGGGAGTCAGGGGAATCAAGGGAATTATTGTCTACCACCCCGACTGTTGATCATCCCATTGAGTAACAGTAACCTCATCAGACAAAGCATCATCATGATTTTCTGCCATCAACTTCAATGCCCCATCCCAACCGGAGCGCGATCGCGCAGTCGCCTGAATCATTGCCTGATTACGAATCAATCGTTGAACGCTCACAAGCGCCCGGTTCAGTTCGTGGGGACGGCATTCTGGATGCTTGAGGTATGCCTGTTGTTCATCTTCAATCATCGCCACATCCTGAACAACCAGCCCCTTTAAAAGTCCCCTGGCAGTATTGAACAGGCAGTTTTTCAGGAAGCGACGAAAAGCGATCGGAAGTTTATGCAGCCTGGGAAACGCTTCTAAAGAGGTGAAGTGAACCAGGTAAGCGCGAGTGTGGGTTTTGCTGACCGGACAGAACAGGCAGTAGATTTTGAAGTCTTCACCCAGACGAGATTTCCAATGGGGGTAGATATAACTCACATCCAGTGGGTCGGGGTGGAGGCGGCGCAGTTGGGGAAAGAAAAGCTGGGAAACGGACCAGATCTTATCAATCCGATAGTAGTTCTGTGCCATGTAATGGGCATCAACGCGATCGCCCGTTTCCTCCAAACCTTGCAGAACTGGGTCTGCCCATGCCTGCCAGTCCTGATGCAGGTGCCCGTGGTACATATCCATCAGGTTCTCAATCAGATAGGAGAAATGGGCTTTGGTATCAATGACCGTAAATGAACCAATGTAATTCAGATGATTCCATTCCGGTAAACCCATTGGTGCCACCATTTCTGCTAAATCTGCATCACCGGGAAACAACCAGATAAAGCCATCCTGTTCCTTCACGGGGTAACAGCGAATTTTGCAGGTGGGAAGCTTCTGATTCTCAGCTAAATAGGGGACAGCAGCACATTCCCCTGCGGCATTAATCCGCCAGCCATGATAGGCACATTCCAGTTCATCCTCAACCACTTTCCCGCGGCTAAGTTTGACAAATCGATGCGGACAGGAATCCTCCAGGGCATGAATTCGACCCTGACTATCCCGGTAAAGAGCAATCGCCTGATCCCACAGCACAACACTCACTGGTTTATCTTTGACTTCATTGGCCTGGGCAACAACGTACCAGTGATTGGGATTAATCCCCAATTGGCGGACATCCGGTTGGGAAGAAATGAGGGGAGAAGCGGTCATAGTCACTCACGTAAAAATCGATAGCATCCCTTGTGGGTTGACAGTCAACAGTGTTCGGCGTTGCAACCCTTCGGCATGGAGGATGGCATTACTCGCCAGTAGCCCACTGCTGATGGCACGCTCCATTAATCCACAAGGGAAGGGCATTTTAACCCAATCTCCAGCGAAAAAAAGATTGGCAACAGGCGTTGCGGTTTCGGGGCGATCGCGATGGCTACCGGGTGGAAACCCAGAAAAGTTCTTCTGGTTCACCAGTTCCCGGTGAAGCAAAGCCGCTTCTCGCAGAGCAGGCACAATCTCATAGAGTTCTTCCTGAAAAGTGGTTAATAGGGCTTCCTGAGTGGGGAACTCCCTTTCCTTATAGCAGTAGGCATGAAGCTCTACCACACTGCCCCCCGTCTTTTTTGCCCAGGCAATGTAGTCGTCCTGAATCCGATGGTAGAGGGTAATGCTATCAGTCAGACGGTAGCCAGAAAGGGACGTGAACCAGCTTTGCTCCCACTCAAAGTCGCGGTCGAACCAGAAACGACAGACAGCAAAGGGATCGGCGATCGCCAGTTTTTCTACCTGCTCCTTCACCGGGACATAAACATCCCCACTCATATCAGCAAACAACCGTCGCATCCCTACCACGTCAGCAGCAAACACGTAATAATCGGCGGTTAGCGTTTCTGTAGCCGCTGGAGTAATCTCTGGCTTTGCGGCCACAAGCTGAAGCTGGTCATCCCCTCGCTTGAGAATTTTGAAGCGAGTCAGATCTCGCTGGGCTGGTCCCCGCAAAACCCGCCCTTCTTTATCAAACACGGCACCATGACAGGGGCAGTGAAACTCGCCGTTAACATTGGGTTTCACAGTACAACCCTGATGGGTACAGGTGAGCGAAAGGACCTGCCCATTCTCCTCGTCTTTGACGGCATAGACATCATCTCCACCCCCATAAAAGTGGAGATTGCCGAATTCCTGATTTAACACGGAATTTGTATCGACCCAGAATGGGACAGAACTACCTGCATTTCCCTTCTGGTAAGTCAGAGAGGCAATTTGTTGCCTCTCCCAATGAATGTTGCTGATGGTGGCTTCGGTCAGGATTCTGCCACCATTGCTCAAGATGGAATGGGCGATCGGCTGCACCAGGCTGGTGCTCATATCCTGCCGGGTGCCATTGAAAGCCAGGCCCTCAGGATTGCCAAAGAAGTAGAAATGGAAGAACTGCATCAGTTCTCCCGCACTCAGAACATCGGGCGCGTTGAGGCTAGATTTGGCGAAGGGTAGAAAGTACAGATCATACAGTCCCCGGGGAAAGTCCCGCTGCACCCATTCAGTGACGGAAATATCGTCGAGCCGCTGAAAACTTCGGGTTGAATCGAAGCCAGTGATTTCACGGAACACCTGCCAGTGTTCGTACTTAGTCAGATTCAGCCCCCAGCGGAGGCGATTGGTTGAGGAAATAGCTAGATCCACGATGTTCCAGGGGAATGCGGAGTGGCTGGGACGAAACACCTCTGGTTTGTAGCGATCGCCTTTGTAAACCACAGAGTAGAAATTCAACGACTTAAAGTTCTGGTTGATCCTCAATTCATCCACCAGACTCCAGAGGTTGTAGTACTGGGGAAAGAAGCCGTGAAAACCATGCTCCATAATGAAGGGCTGACCGTTGACATCAACCATCCAGCTGGCAATCTTGCCACCAAGCTGGGGTGCCTTTTCTAACAAAGTGACACTAAAACCACGCCGGCTTAGCTCATAGGCGCAAGCAAGACCTGCCAGCCCACCACCAACCACCACCACACTACGAGGCTCACTGATACGCTGAGGCAGGGTGAGTGCATCCTGTTGAAATACAGTAGGTTGAGGTTTTGAAAAACGAGAGTAACCAAGCATTCCCCCAACCGCCCCGACCCCAAACAGTTTGAGCATTGTCCGACGGGAAAAGGTTTGCTGGAGAAAGAAATCAGATAGCCGAGTCATGAACAGTCGTTAGAGGTTAATCAGGCAAAAGACAATTGAAAAACAGGGATTAAACAACACATATCTCCGATCTAACGCTGACATCTCTCCCTTCCAAAGCAGAGAGCTTGTCGCAAGCGAGGTTAATCCCTGGAGTTATTTAATTCGCAGTTCTTGGAAATGATCTCAGGAATTTTAGAAAAAAGAATAATTAACTCTCAGCTATTGAAAAGCCGAATCACCCAAAAACCAGAAGTTCTTTGAAATTGTTTAGCAAAATTTGGGACTATCCACTAAAAACAGAGATAGAAAGCTAAATATGATACCATGACAGTTGAAATTTTATAAGCAGATTATGCACGAGAAATCCCATCAAGAAATTTTGAGTTGGGGCGCAATCGTTATCAACTCTGCCAAGCGGAGTACTGCCAAAGCTTTCAACACTAAATTTTGCATCATGGGGGTTTGGAGACTTCGCCCATAAGCAAAGGCTCTAACCCTGCACCCAAACAGAACTTTCGTTTTGCTGTACTAGTTAACTATGGGACTCCTAATTTATGCAACACCCATAGGTTCTTTTCTTTTCACTGAATGATGAAGTATTGGCACGAAACACTTGCGGTGGCTCGCCGAATCTTGATTGAACTGAGACGGCGACGGCGGAGTCTAATTTTCTGGACGATTTTTCCAGTGGCCGTGTTGCTGTTGAATGGATTCATTTATGCTGAGCGGGCAAAGGAAAATTTGTCTTTCCAGGAAGCCTTTGAGCGGGCGGCTCCGGCAACACTTGTAGGGGCAGCGCTGTTCTTCAGTTGTTTGGGTGGAAGTGTGGCCACAGTGGTAGCTGAGCGGGAGCATCGGACTTTAAGGCGGTTGTTTCTATCGCCATTAAGTGGTACTTCCTACTTTCTGGGAATTTTTGTGGCGCACCTGGCGATCGCTCTTGGGCAGACTCTTTTGATTGGGGCGATCACCGCCAGTCTTGGAGCTCAATTCCACGGCTCTCTTCCTTTGGGCGGGCTCATTATTCTCCTGAGTATTTTGTCTTATGTGGGGGTTGGCTTTATATTGGGAACTCAATTTGCTCGCCGGACTGAAGATGTCAATGCCCTGGTCGCAACCTTTGGCGTACCCTTGCTGATTTTAGGGGGAGCATTTGTTCCAGCCTTTATCTTTCCTCAATCCTTGCTCAATCTCGCTCAATACAACCCGATTTACCACATGAATGAAGCCCTCACCCAGGTGACTGCGGAAGGAAAGAGTTTTTCAGAAATTTCAGTTCACCTCTGGTTTTTGCTCGGTTTCACCCTGGCTATGATTGGGGTAGGCTGGATTTCCTACCGTCGGATGCTAAGCATTGAGCGGCAATTGTAAGTAGCTAGGCGCAATTAAACTAAGGATAATTCCGGGGGTGGAGGGAGTGACCTCCCTCCACCCCCTTTACGATTGATTATGGCTACCTACCTAGCAGGTGATAGGCAACCGATGACAGGCAGATGACAGACAATCGTTGACAGGCAGCAGGTGAAAGTCATAGCCCAAAAAGAGAGCACACAAATATGTCCTTGCAAAAGTCCACCATAATCAAAGACTATGCCTTCTTACTTTGGCGGCGACGCAGTGCAGCCATTCCAGCTCCTGCCAGCGCCAAACCTGCCATTGTTGTGGGCTCTGGTACGGCAGCGGTCGCGCCAACCACCTTAAAGTCAGGACCATTGAATGAGCGACTGCTGGTTAGCTGGATACTCTGAATCGGTACACTGACTCCCAGATCCGCCAGACTTATCCCCAGAGAACCCACCCGTTGGGCTCCGCTGATTTCGGTGGTATCAATGCTGAAGCCTGCGTACTGCCAGGTGCGGCTATCCAGCGTCAAAAGTTTGCCAATCAGGTTACCACTACTGTCAAGGGCTTGAACTCCCAACTTACTGTTCATGCCCCTTTCCCAGAAAAACAGGCTGGAAACGGCTCGTTCAAAGGAAACATTGACTTTGAAGGAACCCGTATCCTCAGTATCAATGATGTTATTCAAATTGAGGTTGCCCAGGCTGGCAGCGATGCTGGCATTGGTTGCTGCCTCCAGTTTGACTCCTGATGCATTATCTCCCCGATCTGAACTGGCAGCACCAGTATTACCACCTGTCCAGGAATCATTGCTGATGATGGTGGCTCTATTAACCAGAGAAAAATTGTTTACAGTTGTGCCATCGCCCAGGGTAACGGATTGAAGAAAGATATTTCCCTTAGGGGCGCTACTGCCAGGAGCCAGGTTGGTAGCAAAATTAAACGCCTGCGCCGATGCACCGGAAAGTACGAATCCGGCAGTCAAAAGTCCAAAACCGGACAGAAAATATTTCAGGTTCATAGTGAAGCCTAAAAGAACTTAGTGGTAGTGTTGCCTAATTTTCTAGCATCGGAGGATTAAACCCAAACATCTAGGGAAAAGTCCGGGTAATCTGCTCCTGCTTTCAATTCAATAGTCATGTCAAGAGGGGGCCCTACCATTGTTCCCAATTCACTCCCCGCCAGTGCCACCTCTGGTGTTTCTTCTATGTCAATTTATAAACAGTGGCTCTATATGAAAGATAAATGAAAAGCTTTTCTAGCTTTAATTTGGTGCTTTAAATCAGATGGGTAGTGATCCGTGTTAATATTGAAAACTTTAAGAAATTACAGTAATTCATTTTATATTTTTTGTAGGAATTACAGGAAAAGGACAGCAGTCCTTCCAGGGATCCAAATCAAAGAGGAAGGCTTTAGAAATGGGGTTCTCTGAGCGGGGAAATGATACCAATTTATTAATGATGAACCTTGCACATCACCCCACCGCCTTCGGCACCTGCCCTTGGAAAGGGGAGATCAGGAGGGGTGGGATTTGCACTGTTTTCAAATCAAATTGGTATGAGGTAAGGAATATTGGGGGATTGCGGCAAAATGTGAACAATGCTAAGTTGAAGGATTGGGCAAATTCAGCGACCGCCCCTAAAATATCCAGCGTAACAGTCCGTCAAGATAGATTTGAGGGTAGCTCAAATCTATAAAATCTATTTCCCGAGTGTTTTGAGGGTTTTCACCCCTCAAAACAGTCTTGATAGCCCCTTACTTGATAGCCCCTTAAGCAGAGCCGTTGAATTACTCGTCCTCAGCAAATACATACTTGTAGAGATCCTCTGGTTTCGGTTCAGGGCTTTCCAGGGCAAATTGAACCGCATCCTCAACCACCGATTGAATCTTCTTCTCAATCGCTTTCAAGTCTTGCTGGGAGACTAGATTTTGCTCCAACAGATAGGCAGCAAACTTTTTTATCGGATCACGCGCCAGCCACGCTTCTTTTTCGGCCTTAGAGCGTAGTTCATCGGGGTCTGCTAGAGAGTGACCTCGAAAGCGGTATGTAAGGCACTCAATCAGGGTTGGACCCTCACCCGCACGGGCACGGGCGACGGCTTCCTGGGCAGCAGCACGCACTGCCAGTACATCCATGCCATCAACTTCAACCCCTGGCATGCCAAACACACTGGCTTTTTGATAGATCTCCGGCTGGGATGTCGCCCGCTCATGGGCCATTCCGATCGCCCACTTGTTGTTCTCTACGACAAAAATAATGGGCAACTTCCATAACGCTGCCATGTTCAAGCATTCAAAGAACTGCCCATTGTTTGTCGTGCCATCACCAAAAAATGCAGCAGTTACCTGGTCTGCGGTTTCATCACCCATGACCTCTCGCCGGTACCTGGTTTGAAAGGCAGCACCCGTCGCCACCGGAATCCCCTCGCCGATAAAGGCATAGCCACCCAGTAGCCGCCGCTCCGCCGAGAACAGGTGCATGGAACCACCCCGCCCTTTGCTGCATCCCGTCTCTTTGCCAAAGAGCTCTGCCATCACATTGCGGGCAGGAACTCCTGCACTGAGGGCATGAACATGGTCCCGGTAGGTACTGCACACATAGTCTTCACCGGGACGCATTGCCAGAATGACGCCTGTTGAAACCGCTTCTTGCCCGTTGTAGAGGTGGACAAAGCCAAACATCTTACCCCGATAATACATTTCGGCACATTTGTCTTCAAAGAAGCGGCCCAACACCATATCTTCATAAAGCCGCAATCCTTCTTCGCGAGTGACCTTTGCCGTGGACGATTGGAACTTCGGGAGTGCTCTTTCTTGAACCATTAGAACTGTCCTAGTTACAACTTTACTTATTTTCTAGCGGTATCTATCTAGAATTAATGTTACTTCCTAGAAGTTTTTGAATATTTTAGGGTAAACTGCCACTCTGGCAGAGTCCGGTTATTATGGTTGTATTTTTAGACCATTGACTGTGACATTAGCTTAACCTTACTTCTTAGTGCTGGGGAAGTGTACTGTGCGTATCCCGCTTGATTACTACCGGATATTAGGTTTACCGATTCAGGCTACGGCTGAACAGTTGCGACAGGCACACCGCGATCGCACACTCCAGCTACCTCGGCGAGAGTATTCCGATGCTGCGATCGCCTCTCGCAAGAAATTGCTGGATGAAGCCTATGCGGTACTTTCCGATCCCCAGCAGCGGCAAACCTATGATGCCAGTTTCCTTGCCAAAACCTATGAGCTTGAGCCAGAGCCATCGAAACCCTCAACTTCTGTTGCTGCCGGAGATACGGGGGCAGATTCCCATACTCCCAGTATTGAAATCCAGGACGACCAGTTGGTGGGTGCCCTCCTGATTCTGCAAGATCTGGGCGAATACGAACTGGTGCTCAAGCTGGGACGACCCTTCCTAACCGGTGGCAGTGCCAGTCTCAAAGGAGGGCAATACGGCGATCCCAATATTGTCTATTCCGATATCGTGCTTACCGTTGCCCTGGCTTGCCTGGAGTTGGGGCGGGAGCAATGGCAACAGAGCCAGTATGAAAATGCAGCAGAAGCACTGGAAACTGGACAACAATTACTTCTGAGGGAAGGGTTATTTGCCGGAGTCCGCGGCGAGATTCAAACCGATCTCTACAAGCTACGCCCCTATCGAGTGCTTGAACTTTTAGCCCTCCCCGAAGCTCAAACCGAAGAGCGGTACCGGGGTATGCAGTTGCTGCAAGACATGCTGCATGAACGGGATGGCATTGATGGGTCAGGGGATGACCAGTCTGGGCTAAATATTGACGATTTTTTACGCTTCATCCAGCAGTTGCGCAGCTATCTGACCGCTTCAGAGCAACAAGTTTTGTTTGAACAGGAAGCCCAGCGCCCTTCGGCAGTTGCCACTTACCTGGCCGTTTATGCTTTGCTGGCACGGGGCTTTGCCGATCGCCAACCTGTGCTGGTGCGACGAGCGAAGATGCTACTCATGCGCCTCAGTAGCCGTCAGGATGTACACCTGGAGCAGGCCGTTTGTGCGTTGTTGCTAGGGCAAACGGAGGAAGCCAGCCGTGCCCTGGAGTTAAGCCAGGAATACGGGCCTATCGCGTTTATCCGGGAACACTCCCAGGGCTCCCCAGATCTATTGCCAGGGCTTTGCCTTTATGCAGAACGCTGGCTTCAGGATGAGGTCTTTCCTCATTTCCGTGATTTGTCCCGGCAACAGGCATCCTTGAAAGAATACTTTGCCGATCCCCAGGTGCAGTCATATCTGGAAGAATTGCCGAACGAAACAGATACGGCAAGTGAGTGGATGGTGGAGCAAATCCAATCTGCCCCGATTCCTTCGGTGCAAACGTCTAACAGTTCAGCATTTGCTGCCCGTAGCAACCTTGAGCCGCATCCAGTAATGGAACCAGTCTTGGCGAGAAGAGAGCGGTCCTTTAATGAACGACCTTCGAATGAAGCTCTGATTGAAGCAGCCCGTAGCCGCATTGCCGCTCGGACTTCGACTGCAACCCTGACTGGCGATCGCTCTCTCACTGATATTCCTCCCATGGCAGCGGCTGAGCGAGTTGGACAAGCCTCAAGCACCCACCCAGTTCCCTCCCGGACAGGTGGGGAGCGGACACGCGGCGATCGCCCTCGCAGTGGCAGTGGTGGGCGCTCCAACAGCACATCCCCTGCCCCACGTCGGAGTGGAGATGCTGCCGAAGAGCGAGTCCATCCCCGCCCTTCCAACTCAAAGAGCAGCGGCATTTTCCGCTACCTGCCCTATGGCGCGGTAATTGTCGGCATGATTGCATTGGGCTTCCTCATTGCCTGGCTAATTAAAACCCTGCAAGTGTCGGGAGCGAGGCAAACTCAGCAAGCCCAACAAATTGCCGAAGAACAGCCCATGGTTGAGCTGGATGTTCCTTTAGTGAAACTGGAGGAGTCTGTTGCTGATGCCGCATCTGAAGCTACTTTAACGACGGAATCTGCCCAGCAACTGGTTGAGTCCTGGTTGGCCGCTAAAGCTGCTGCCATGGGTCCCGACTATGCCGTCGAGAAGCTAGACCAGATTTTGACCGAGCCCAAGCTGACTGAGTGGCGGACCGCTGCCGATGCTGAAAGGCAAGCAGGCTCTTACCGGAAGTACACCCACAAGGTAAAAGTCAGTTCTGTAGAGCAGAACAAGGATAAGCCAGATGAAGCTAAAGTAGCGGCTGAAGTCAGCGAGACAACTGAGTACTATAAAGGAGATCAGCTTGACGATACCCGCTCTGATCCGGAACTTCAAGTCCAGTATGATTTGATTCGTGTAGATAACAAATGGCGGATTCAGAACTGGCAGGTCGTCCAGTAAAGCTAGTATTGCAAACACTAACATTTTGCGACATGGGGGTTTGGGAGCTCCGCCTCCAAGCATAGTTTTCACCCCTGCACCTCCAACAGGGCTTTCTTTTTGCTCTACTGGCAGACAAAAAGCCAGGTGTCGCTGGTGGATCTAGAATAGTTATGAGATTCTGTAGGTTGTATAAAACTGCGATAGCCAACAGTATCAATCCATACAAAAGCTTTGACTAGTGGTAGAATCAGCCTGACAGACAGGAATCACCACCTTTATGCTACTCACCCTACCATTAGACTCCACCAAGAGTCAGTCCAGTCTCAAGATCAGTCGTGTTTTAGTTGTTGAAGACGAAGAACTCATTTGCGAGACGATCGCCCTGGCTCTGGCAGATGAAGGCTATGAGGTATTGACCGCTGAAGATGGGCGCACCGCTTTGGATTTGATTCATCAGGCCGAAGGGGTCGATTCAAATTCTGCCAATAGACCGGCTCTTTCTGGTCCTCGCTCAGCCCAGAATCAACAGTTTGATCTCATCATTTTGGACCTGATGCTGCCTTACATTAACGGATTGGACCTTTGCCGTCTGATCCGGCGTGAGGGAAATAGCGTTCCCATTCTGATGTTGAGTGCAAAAGGTAGCGAGACTGACCGTGTTGTTGGTTTAGAAGTAGGGGCAGATGACTATTTAACGAAACCCTTTGGCATGCGGGAGCTGATAGCCCGCTGCCGGGCTTTACTGCGGCGATATAACCATCTCCAGCTTGAACCAGAGCAACCTTCGCTCAAGTTTCGTGACATTACCCTATACCCCCAGGAATGCCGCGTTGTGGTACGGGGGGAAGAAATCAGCTTCTCGCCCAAAGAATTTAAGATTTTAGAGTTATTTATGAGCTATCCCCGCCGGGTATGGTCTCGTGAGCAGCTTTTAGAACGGATTTGGGGGCCTGACTTTATTGGTGACAGCAAAACTGTTGATGTTCATATTCGCTGGCTGCGCGAAAAGTTAGAAAATGATCCCAGCAATCCGGAGTATCTGGTGACGGTACGAGGCTTTGGTTATCGATTTGGCTGAAAGCTTAAGCAAACCCATGCGTATTCATCCGAAACCATCCGCTTAGAATATGGGTAGCCGTTTGCAGGCAGATTCTGCGATGGGCAAGTCCTCTTCTATAGCGATAGCCACCAAGCTTAGGACAGGGTGCAGAGGTTCCACTATAGCTGGGGGCACAGAGCCCCCACACCCTCTTAACGCCAGTGTCCTAAGCAACCTGTGTGATAGCTGTAAATGAGTTCACAATAGGCTGAATGCGGATGACTAATCGCGGATGGCTGGAGAACTGATAAATTCTTTGTGGTTCCTGGCCGGATTATTGGCCGGGTTGGTGCTTCTGAGCTGGTATCGTGCTCGGATGAACTCCAAGCTGAAGCAGCTTGTGCGCCTGTTGCAACCGGATGCCTTAAGCTGGTCTTTTTCCTCAACTTCCCAGCTGATAAGGGAGATCACAGCCCACACTGAAGAACACCAGAACTTATTGGCCAGGTTGGAAGTTTGGCATCAGATCTGTCAGTCGGCCCCAACAGGCTTCTTTCAAGTAGATCAGGATAATCAGCTCATCTGGTGTAACCCCAAAGCCTGTGAAATGCTGGGGATTCAGCCCAGCCAGTTGCCAGTCCGCCCACGCCTGCTACTAGAGGTGGTACGTTCCTACGAGCTCGATCAACTAATTGGGCAGACCCGTGCGGCCGGCAAACCCTGTAGCCAGGATTGGATCTTTCATCCCTCCACTCCAGATCCATCAATCTTATCCCAGCAATCGCCTTATCCATTGCGGGGATACGGAATTCCCCTACCAAATGATAGCGTAGGCGTCTTTTTAGAAAATCGTCAGGAGGCGGTTTCTCTGACGCAACAGCGCGATCGCTGGATTTCCGACGTTGCCCACGAACTCAAAACTCCATTGACCTCCATTCGCCTTGTCGCCGAAACTCTGCAATTGCGATTAGATCCTCCCCTGCGAGATTGGGTTGATCGCCTGCTTAAGGAAACAATTCGCCTCAGCAATCTGGTACAAGACCTACTGGACCTGAGCCAGCTAGAGGCACGCCCCTCTCCCCAGTTAAACTTTAAGACCCTGGACCTGAATAAACTGGTTCAATCCGCCTGGGCTGGGTTGGAACCCTTGGCTCATCAGAAGCGCCTGCAATTCAACTACATTGGTCCTGAACATCTACTGATTGAAGCAGACGAATCCAGGCTACATCGAGCTTTACTCAACTTGCTGGACAACAGCATTAAATACAGCCCTGAGCAGGCATTGATTCAAGTTCGGATTAGCCTTTTACCCACTGCTGAACAGCCTCAACAAATTTGTCTGGAAGTGATTGATTCAGGACCCGGTTTTCCAGAAAGCGCCTTGCCCCACGTTTTTGAACGATTTTACCGGGCTGACCCTTCCCGTACCCGTAGTATTGCTGGAATGAAGGTGCCTGGCAGCAAAGCAACGACCTGGGTGGGAAATGCCCCTGGTGCTGAATCCTTCAAAGAAAGCACTGGTAGTAGTCAGAGAACCCTTCTTTCTAGTGGGGGCAATGGGTTGGGATTAGCGATTGTTCGTCAAATTGTGGAAGCCCACGGAGGTTCGGTAAAAGCCAGCAATCATCCTGAAACCCATGGAGCATGGTTACAAGTATTCCTGCCTTATCAGGAATCCATTTCTTAACGTTTCTTAGTGTAGTATTACTATATACGTGAGCTACAGGCGGGTTCTTCCGGATTACTAGTGGACGATGGCATCAGTCCAGTAACCATTGGGTTGGGGAGTGGGGAGTCGGAGGAAGCCAGAAGGGTATCCGTATTCCCGCCGTGCTGTACTAGCGAAAGGTGGGCAGTATCCATTAAGCGCAAAAGTTAGCTTCTGTGGGCGTTCCAATGCAAGGTTTTACATAGAGAATTCAGAGGTTTCCATTGTCCTGAGCTTAACGTTTGTTGCTACTGATTTATCCCATCATCCATCACCGCTGCGCTACAGAGTTATGTCAGGCATTGTATCTAGAGACGAGCGAGTGCAAAAAATTCTGTCTCAATGGGGAATTGCATCTCGCCGTCAGGCAGAACAAATGATTCTGGAAGGTCGAGTTCGTTTGAACGGAACTATTGCCCAGTTAGGTCAGAAAGCAGATCCCGCGTTTGACCGAATAGAGGTAGATGGGATTGCACTCCAACCCGCCAGCCGCCCTAAGCCGATTTACCTTTTGCTAAATAAACCTTTAGGGGTAGTTTCAACCTGTACTGATCCTTGGGGTCGAGTCACTGTTTTAGATTTGCTCCCTCCTGAATTTCACCATCAACAGGGAATCCATCCAGTGGGCCGGTTGGATGCGGACTCTACCGGGGCATTGTTACTGACGAATGATGGGGATCTGACATACTTTCTGACACACCCCCGCCATTGCATCCCCAAAACCTATGAAGTTTGGGTCGCTGGTTTCCCTTCGGAAACTGTTTTGCGGCGGTGGCGACAAGGGGTTGGGTTGGATGGGCGCAAAACACTGCCTGCCCAGGTGGAGGTGCTGGAGCAACACCCGGAAGACAAAACATTGCTGCGAATTATTTTAAGGGAGGGTAGAAACCGCCAGATCCGGCGAGTTGCGGAACAACTAGGACATCCGGTGATTCATTTACATCGAACGGCCATCGGATCGATCGCCTTGCAATCGCCGGGTTCCCCCCCCTTACCGAGTGGCAGTTGTCGCCCTCTGAAAGATATTGAGATCGGTTTCTTGAAAACACAAATTGACCTACTATCAGAAAGGATGCCTGCGAAGAGGAGTGACGCTCATGAATGATCCGATTCTCCAACTCGATCGGGAACAGGCAAGAAAGCTATCTGAGTTGGGCGATCACCTGCGCCAACTTCGTCAGCACAATCAGCTATCGTTGGAACAGGTTGCTGAAAGAACCATGATACCAGTTCGGATCTTGGCGGCGATTGAGGCTGGTAATGTCGCTCAGCTACCTGAACCCGTTTATATTCAGGGTTTTATCCGGCGATTTGCAGACGCGATCGGTTTAAATGGAGCTGAGTTTGCAAGTGCTTTCCCAACTGAAACCCTCCAGGAAACACCCACAACTTCCTGGCGCGGCACCGTACAGGCGCAACTGCGTCCCCTTCATCTGTATTTGCTATACATGGTGCTGGTGATAGGAGCAGTTAGCGGATTGTCCTACCTTTTAAGCCGCTCCACACCACAAATGGTTGGTTTAACCGATAATGCCCAGACAGTGCAACCTTCTTCCCACACTCTCTCACCAACCGTATCAAGAGCATCCAACACATCTACTAACCAGGCACAGCTGGGTCCATTTCTCCCTGCAGCTAGTCCAACAATCCAGCCCTCTACCAATCCCCTCGTTGCCCAGAAACCCGTACGGATTGGCTTAACAGTCACAGCTCAGTCCTGGATTCGAGTTGAGGTTGATGGCAAGACTGAGTTTGAAGGAGTTTTGCCGGAAGGCACCCAAAGAACCTGGATGGCAAACAAGCAGTTAACTTTGCGAGCAGGTAATGCTGGTGGGGTAATGATTAGCTTTAACGATGGCACTGCCAGGCGGTTAGGTGAACCCGGTGCAGTAGAAGAAGTTACCTTCGATACAAGGACTCAGGCAAATTGGACATTGGGCACTGTTGACTCTGCCAATCTCACGGCATCCAACTCCAATCCCGACTCAGACGATCTCTGAGCGACGCCTGCGAGTGTTTCATAGCAGAAGTTTTGTGCCAGTACTGTGGAGGAGTGATGGATTGGAAGAGTAAACATCAAGTTTTGCCTCTACTGGTTACCTGAACCAAGCGGCTACTATGGGTAATGACTAATGAAGTGTAAAGATAGATTCAGCAAAATAAGCCCCAAAATAAACCCAGACCTTAAAAAGAGTCTGGGTTCATTTTTTTAATTCCAGCTGACCGATATGCAGTTTTGCTATATACAGCTTGCTAGCGTTTTTTATAGAGTAAGCAAGGCTTACATTTATTTAGATTAGAACACTTAAACAAAAATCCGCATTAATTCCTCTTTTCTTAAAATTTGCTTACTTTCGTTTATACATGGCAGACCTAATGGTTCGTGAAATGAAAGGGGTTTGTAAAAAGGAATTCTTAAGGGAGTTACCCCTCAACTCCGAAGTTATAGCTGTCGCCAGGTTGGGACATTGGCTTTAAGAGGATGTGGGGCCGCGGCCTGGTGGCTATAGCTATATCCTTAATTTAATTGCGTCTGGCTACTTAGAATCACGATTTTGGCAGCCTGCTGTTTTTACGGTTATCTCAGGGAAGTTTCATACGAGTTGGATAGGCTATTTGCATTGGCAGTTCTGGCGATCGCTCACTTAACGTCAGATTCAAGCCTGTGGTTTATGATTAAGAAAGTTAAAGATATCAAACAAAAATATAGAGGCAGAACTCATGGTGTTGTTTGGATTTGGCAAAAAACTGACTCTGCCTACGCCTGAAGAGGCACTGCCAGGGCGTTCAGAGCCAATGCCTGTGCCAGAGCGTCACTTCGTCAATGGCAATCCGCTTAAGCCCCCCTTCCCTACTGGAATGGAAATAGCCATGTTTGGAATGGGCTGCTTTTGGGGAGCCGAGCGCAAATTTTGGCAGCAGAATGGAGTATTTACAACAGCCGTTGGTTATGCTGCCGGGATCACGCCTAACCCAACCTACAGGGAAGTTTGCACAGGGATGACTGGACATAATGAAGTTGTTTTTGTGGTGTACGATCCCCAGGTGATTAGCTACGAAGCCCTCCTGAAAGTTTTCTGGGAGAATCATGATCCCACCCAGGGGATGCGTCAGGGAAATGATGTAGGCACGCAGTATCGCTCTGGCATTTATGTCTACTCTGAAGAGCAAAGGAAGTTAGCAGAAGCATCCCGTAATGTCTATCAGGAAGCCCTGAACAAAGCGGGGTACGGCAAGATTACAACCGAAATTCTGGACGCGCCTAAGTTTTACTATGCAGAGGCTTACCATCAGCAGTACCTTGCCAAGAATCCAAATGGCTACTGTGGTTTGGGGGGAACAAACGTTTCTTGCCCAGTTGGAGTTTTGAAGGCATAAGTTTTGGAGGCACAAGACTCAGGCTATTCTGTGCTTCGTATTTGCGCACCAACGTAATCATATCTGGATTGTGAAAGGACTTTTCCATCGGGAAAGCCTTTCACAATTTTTTTAGCTCTACGCAGGTTCGTTAGGACATTGGAATTAGAGAGGAACTAGAGAGGAAGTGGAGGCTTCGCCCTTAGCTAAGGGGTTCCATCCCTGCTCCCCCTCCTAACCCTCCTAACCCTCCTAACCCTCCTAACCATAAAGACTAACCCCATACAATTTCAGGGGTGCTAGTACATAGCCTACAGGCCTCAATTGGGTTGCTAACGCTAGATTGGCAGCACCTCTAACCGTAGGCGTCAGTACTGAAACATCAGCTCCTGATTCTTTAATTTTCAATAAATGAAAATTTATACCAGCTTTATACTGAAGCTCAGGCCGTTTGGTGAACTATACCTTTACGGCCCAGGCTTAAAACCTATTAAAGAACTATCAAATATTGAAGTATCAAAGAAGAACTGGTAAGTTGACATGCCAGTCATGCATGAGAAGCTGTAGGTCTTTGTAAACAATCAATCAGCATTAACCCAGAGATTAACCGGACTTAATTTGGCAGCGGTATTTTGCCAATGGATATGTCATGGGTATTTCCACGGCTGTTTTTCTATACACAGCTACCTGGAAGAAACTGGAAAAGTGTCACTACTTCTTTCTGAAGCCCGGACCTATCGTGAATTCTGTTGATTCTGCCACCTCTGCTGAACCTTGGAGAGAAGAAAATTCCATGTCAAAGCTTTCCCGCAGAAAATTATTAGCGTTTTTTGGGTGTAGCGCTGCGGCTACCGTTCTGGCTCCTACTGTTGAAAGAAAACTGTTTGGCTTTAATATAGGGGTCGCTGAGGCAGCTCAGTTGCCTTTTACTCCTGTGCGCCTGCCCCATCCTTTACCTATCTATCGAGATCAGAAGAACTTTTTACCAACGGGAATTGGTTCAGGTTCAATCCTTAACCCGACAAATGACACCCGTTTGGGACAATATCAGGTGTACGATGATGTGATTGTGCCACCGGAGTATGAGCGGTATGTACTCGTTAGTTGGGGCGATCGCGTCTTCCCCAATCGAGAAGATTACTTTGGCTACAATTGTGACTTTACTGGCTATGTGGGAAGTCCAACCGATGGTTATCTGTTGGTTAATCACGAATACGTTGGCTATCCCTTTGCGTTTCTTGCACCTGCTACTGCGGCAGATCTGGCTCCTTTCCCTGATGCGTTTACCCCGGTAATTGGATTTTCTTTACCTACAGCTGCTAATGTTGGTGCGTTGAGTCCTGACGATCGTCGTATCCTGTTTGGTGAATCCTTATATAACGTGGGTATGTCCATTGTTCGGATTTCCCGCAATAATCGCCGCAGTCGGTTCGCTGTTGTGTCAGGCGATCCTAAAAATCGCCGCATCCATGGGCTTTCTGGTTTAGCTGTCAATAGTCAACGGGGTGACGCCTATCAGAGTGTAACGTCCTGGGGCCCCAGAAGCTACCAGCAGGGAGATCAGAATTACTTGATTGGTACGGGTCCTGCAGCAACTGAAGTATTTCCGCTCAGTTCCGATGGACTGGGTAACAAAATCATTGGTACTGCCTTTAACTGCTCTGGTGGAGTCACTCCCTGGGGCACCATTCTATCGGCGGAAGAAAACTTCCAGGGCAGCTCTACTTTTTATGTTGGTGTGACAGAAGGCGTAAAGCCAGATGGAACCCAAACTGGTTACATTAGCGGTACAACGGGTGCTGAATTTGGGCAGGTTGGTGAGAAGTACGGCTGGATGGTGGAAATTGATCCAGGTAATCCCGGTTTCCGCCCGCGTAAGCATTCTTGGTTGGGTCGATACCGCCATGAAAACATTGCGATGCGAATACAGGCCGGTAAGAAACTAGTTGCTTATTTAGGAGACGATCGCCGCGGTGGGCATACCTGGAAATTCGTCAGCAGCGGCATAGTCTCTAACCCCAAAAACAAAGCTAATAGCAGACTATTTGAATCTGGGATTCTTTACGTCGCTAAGTTCAATCCCCCTAGCGATCCAACCCGACCCGAAGAAGGCACAGGTGAGTGGATCCCACTCCTGCTGGATACGCCGACCAACCCCAATAGACCATCTGTGATAGCTTCGACAGCGATCGCGGCTGGGCTGACGGGATCCCTGGCTCGTGGTCGGGTAGTTCTGCCTCGCCGAAATGGAATTGCAGGTCAAACTACGGATGGTGGCTTCTTCAACTGTGAGACCACCAACGAAGATACCGCTCTTCCCGGTTATCAGAACAAGCGGCTATCAGACTTCTACACTTCCCAAGGGGCAATTCTCTGTGATGCGTTTGCAGCCGCTAACTTGGTAGGCGGTACGCCAACTGCTCGTCCAGAGGACATTGAAGTCAATCCTCGTAATCCTCGTGAAGTCTTCATCGCTTACACAGATGGAGCCCCAGGTGGGGATGGTTATCCAGACTCCCGCATTTTTGTGGTTGCTAAGTATACAACAAATCCAACCGATACTCAGCAATCTGGTGGTTTGTATAAGATCATCGAAGACAGTGCAGACAATACAGGAACAACCTTCCGCTGGCAGCGATTTGCCCAGGGTGGGGAAGCTGGCTCTGAAGATGGCGCTGGATTTGCAAACTTAGACAACTTGGTGTTTGACAACCGTGGCAATGTTTGGGGTGTAACCGATATGTCTACCGATTTGCACAATGGCTTCAATGTAGGCCCAGCTGGAACCCCAACTACGATTAATCACACAGGTAGTGGCAACGTCTCCAGTTTTGTGGGTGTGTTCGGAAACAACTGGATGTTCTATATTCCTACCAGTGGACCAATGGCAGGTGAGACCGTGCCCTTTGCCTATGGACCACCACGTTGCGAGATGACCGGTCCTACCTTTATTGGAGACACCCTGATTCTTTCAGTGCAACACCCTGGTGAAGACTGCCCCTACACTCCTCAACAAACCCTGAGCCGCAGTATTGAAATGTTAAACCTGGATGGCTCGCTGTTTAATCAGGAGCGCTCAGTTCCACGGGGCAGCAACTGGCCCAGCAACATTGAGGGCAATCCAGGTGGGCCGCCCAAGCCAGCAGTGATTGGGATTCGCCGTAAGCGGTCGAATGGTCAGTTTGTGTAAGGACAATCTACCACACCTGAACAAAGCCCCCCTCTGCAGCCCCTTCTCGGATGCGGGGCCTTTTTTGCCATTCGCTGGATGTTTGCAGAAACAGGAGAGAGACGGCAAATTTATCCTCAGAGTTTTATACTCGGAGTTTTATAGCTGTCGCCAGGTTACTTAGGACATTGGTTTTAAGGGAGTGTGAGGGCTGCGGCGCTCAGCTATGGGGTTCAACCCCTGTGCTCCGTCCTAGGCGTTGCTGAATCTGGGTATGAAATTAGGTGCCGTATGCTCGGAACTTCGTTGCGATTCATACTGCTTTTCAGCAACGCCCCGTCCTAAACCTAGTGGCTATCGCTATATCAATTTATCGAGGGTCATTCGTAAATTTTTCCAAAAACTTACGAAAAGGTAGTATTCACCAAACTTCGACAGTCTGTCGTTTGATAGGAGCAAGATTGCTCTGCAAAATGGTGAGGGAATGTCTGGCTGAGAGTTTTGCAAGCCGACGCCAATTCTTTAGTTTCATCAGTCGTGTCTTACCGTTTAATTTGCACACAATCTTTCTGCGGGTTGGTTTTCCTGACCCTATCTGTAGGTTTTGCGATCGCCCACGAAGTTGAAGTAGCAGGGGACATCGCAGGGACCTGGCACATTGAGCCTAACCACAATCCCAAAGCGGGCGTTCCAACTCGAACCTGGATTGCTTTAACTCGCAGAGGTGGAAGGCTGCTGCCGCTGAATCAGGCAATATGCCAAATGGCGGTTTATACCAAACCCCGCAAACCTGGTGTAGCACCGATTCTGAGACCTTCCCTCAAAACCATTTCCGCTGAACGTTACCAGGACATTCCCGGAGCAGATATTATCTTCCCCAAAGTCGGACTTTATCAACTGGAACTAAATTGCACTCCAAAAAGCAGAGGCGATTTCAGACCTTTTCAAATGAAGTATGACGTAACAGTGACGAAGTAGGCTACTGAGGGGTGAGCAATTGTCAGTTGAGTTGTTACTGAGGGGTGAGAAAGTGTAGCAATAGTCATTATGGTTAGGACAGGGCGCAGGGGTAGAACCCCTGGCTGGGGGCGAAGCTCCCACTCCCTCTCTAATTCCAATGTCCTAATGCACCCGCGTAGAGCTATACCTGTAGGGTGTTGTTAGCGATAGCACAATGCACCAATCGAGTGAGAAGAACTGAGGGGTAAGAAAGTCTAAGTTTTCAGTTTTGAGTTTTTGCCTCCCCATTCTCTGCTCCCTCCCACCTCCCACTTATCACATTTGTTTCTCTCCTCCAGCAGGATCACCCACTCAGGTTACACAGTTTCATCTTTTTAGCTGATACAGCCGTACGAAGTATCTTTCTCTATGTTCAACGTAAGTTCATATATAGAAGAGTTCGGTATGCCTTATGAGAAATTGGAAAGTTGGACAAAGAGTAGTGTGCGATCGCTCCAATAAGCAATTGACTGGATGTTTTGTGAAAGCAATCGATTCAGACAGCATTGTAATTTTCTGTCCTGAGCAAAACACTGTCATCTGTGGACAGCGGAGCAATTTAGAGAAACTGGGCTGGGAGAGTGACAGAACCACAGGAAGAGATTGCCTAACTTTTATAGCCGTCTTAACCCTAGTTAGGACGGGGTGCAGGGGTGGAACCCCTAGCTGGAGGTGCAGCCCCCACTCCCCCCTTCACAATTAATTGTGGCTACCTACTTTATAAAGGATTTGAGAAGCTAGAGCCAAAAAAGCCAGAAGCCATATTTATTCTCACTCCTGGCGTCTGGCTCCTGACTTCTGGATGGATTGGGGATCTATATCTCATGGATTGGGGATCTATATCTCCGCTACTGCTCGTTCAATTAAACGACGGGCAAGGGTTTGCGTACCTGTATGAGAATAGTATTTAACCGTAATATCCAAAAATGCGCCAAGATAATCAAGCTTGTCTTTTGACACATCGACAAACTTCATCAGATTATCGACCACGCTTTCTTGCGTCAGCCCCTTAGATAAAACAAAGTCACTCATCCAGTCCTTCACCGAGTCAAAGCTCTGGGTAATGAAGTTGAGCTTGCCCACCGAATCATTTCCTGGAATAAGTTCGTTGACGCCCTTAAAGGTCTGGTTATGTTCCAATTCTGATGGGCTCAGGGCTCCCAGGGTGGAAAGGGCTTTTTCAATAAAGCTGGGGCCAAGGGGAATCAGACCATCAAAACAAACCAGAGCTGCCATTCGCATTAGAGACTCGCCCCTGTAGTCCCCCAATGCCGCTAAAAAATCTCCAATACTGTCACCGGGAATGCCGTTAATCTGGCAAAAGGCAACGAGCTCTGTGACCAACTTGACTGAGAGATCAATACTCTGAGCCTTTTCTGGCTTGGGCGTGAGCTTATCCAAAAAACCCAGGAACGAAATTCCTTCCCCTACTTTGTTAGCAGCAGCAGCATATCCCAGAGCCGTTGCTGCGCTATCTACGGTCTGGTACAGCCACATGGCACGCTGGTAGCCCTGGGATTTGTCGTTGTAAAGGTAAACGGCCCGATCGCCAATTTGCTGAATCAGACTCTCATCCGTCTCCCCAGTCACAGTTCGAATGGTATTCACAAAACCGACAAGGTTTTGCCACTGTCCAGGAATGACAAAATCGAGCGATCGCAACGCCATGACGGTTAAACCACCCGTCGGCAGTTCATCCACTAGTTCGTAAATGGGTTTACTCATAAAGCACTCTCAATTATGGATTGGCTGCGGTCTACTTCAAACGAGAGAGACCGTTGAGATCAAACTTTTGAATCCAGACTTTGCGATCGGCTGGGGTAAACGAAGGGTCACGGGAAAGCACCTTCACCTGATAGCGATTTGCAACCAATAACGCCGTCTGTGTATTCCCAATTTCCATGGCAGGATAGCCCGCAATTTTGGTTGTGCTGTTTTCAAACTTCTTTGCAGCTAACGGCAGACTAATGGTGTCAGAAATGGAGAGCATCGCCATATCCTTACCACCCTTTTTCAGCTTTGCTTCTGAAAATCCCTTTTTCTCCTGAGTGAAAACTCGCTCATATCCATCCTCTGGTTTTGGAAAGAACTTATTAAAACTGCTGCCCTGTTCAGCATTTTTGGCAACCGCTGGTTGGGCTCCATTACTGGTACTTTCTTGCTGGGCCTGAGAAAACTGGGAAGGAGCTTTGGGCGTGCATCCAGTTATCAACAGCAACACAGATAATAACAGCGGCGCGAGGGGCTTGCGCCAATTAAAACCAATCATTGAAGTCTCCTGATTGATGCCAGTAAACAAAATTGATGCCAGTAAACAAACATTTCCCTAACCCTATCAGATTATCCTATTCAGGTTGGTTAATGAATGGTGATCGCAACCTGGCATTACTGAATCTAGATATGAAATAGATGCTGTAAGCTCGAAGCTTGGTTTCGATTCATACTGCTTTTCAGCAATACCCGCAATTTTTTCCAAAATCCTCACCCCTCCCCTTCGTCCCTTGCACCTTCCACCGTTTGCCCCCCTTCCCCAATTCTTTGATTCCCTGCTACAGGAGGTATTTCTTTGCCAAAGAACAGATAGTAAAACACCACAGCCTGCACTAGAAAAGGAAAAAACTCAACCCGTGCATCTGGAATCACCATGCGAGTTAGCATTGCGGGTGTATCCAAAACAGAAACCCGGTCTCTCACAATTGCTGCTAAAAAAAGATTGTTAGCCGCATGACAGCCGATCGCTAACTCCAAAGAATTATCCCGCAATGTGATTAGCGATAAGAATACCCCAAAGGCGATATAGGTCAGAGAAAGCCATCCGGCACTGTTCGTCGCTCCGACCTCAGGGTTACCCAGATGCAAAGCCCCAAACAGCAGGCTAGACAGGCCAACTAAAAACCATCGATTTTTAGTTAGCAAACTTAAACTTTGCAGCACATACCCCCTAAAGAGCAATTCTTCTGCGGTGGTTTGAATTGGGGTAAAGATGAGTACCAGTGGCAGAAATACGAACCACTTCACAGGATCAAAAGTCAGCTCAAAACGAGCAGGTGTTACTCCTGCTTCTACTAAATAAGAAACCACCAACAGCAGTAACCAGACTCCCCCTCCCTGCATAATCCGACGACTACTGACAGTTGCATCCGGGCGAATTAAGGTACGAAACCGCCGTCGGTGAATGCCCGTCATGGCTAAGAAGATTCCCAGCAACAGAAAACAGAAGGATAGGCTAAACACGACATACTTCAAGATCTGGTCATCCTCAGCTGGAATCGTAAGTGTACCTTTAGTCAGATGATTGATCGCCAACCAGATGATCAAAGGAAGGCTCCCCAGAATCAACCAAAATGACACAATCAGCAGCAAGCTGAGAAGATATCGCCACCAGGCATTTCTACCCTGCTGGACGGCATCCAGATATAGACTACTCAAAACCCTGACCTCATCCGTGGAGTTTTAGCTACGGACTTTAGCGTAGGGACTTTGGCCTCCTCAAGTCTAGCTATTGAGGAGTAACTGGCGTGGTTGGAACGACAATCCCTCCGGGGTTGGTTGGGCTGACTGGGGCTGCGGAAGGGCCAGGTGCGTAGGGGCTCTGAGGAGAAGGGGTGCTGAGTGGAGCCTCTGGACTGACCGGAGTGGCTGGACTCTGTGGAGTAGTGGGGATTCCGGCATCCGGAGGAGTGGTTGGATTTTTGGGGGCTGCGGGTGCCATTGGGGTAGTAGGGGTTGCTGCAGCCACGTAAGGAGAAGGAATGACTGGCAACTGTCCTGCATCGACCAGCGCCTGATAAATAAAGGCTGCCACATCAGCGCGAGTGGCTGTGCGGTTTGGGTTCAATTGTTGAACACGGGGATAGTTAACGACAATTTTTTTCTCAGTCGCAGCGGCGATCGCCCCTGAAGCCCAATCAGGAATCTGAGCCGTATCCTGGAAGTAAGACAACACACCCGTATCAGTGGTGCTGTAATTTAGCCCATTGGCAAGGGCTACCAGAACCTCTAAGCGGGAAATGTCCTGGTTGGGCTTAAAGGTGTCATCTGGGTAGCCCGACATAAATCCAATTTCATAGGCGGTTTGAATGGCCCTTCTGCCCCAGAAATTGGGCGTAACATCTTTGAACGCGGCTCCTGCCCGCTCCCGCCTGGGTGGTAATGACGAAAAGGCTTTAGTCAGCATTGCCGCAAACTGCACCCTTGTCACTGGGTCATCTGGGCGAAACGTCTTATCTTCCGAAAAACCACTGACGATTCCCCGTTCTGCCAGAGCATCAATATAAGCTCGCGCCCAGTGGGATTGGGTATCAATAAACGCAGAGAGATTGATATCGGGTGGTACAGTGTCACTGGTCAAATAGACATGTCCCAATTCCTTATTGTCTTGAGTCCGCTTGGTCAGCCGCCAACCCGAATTCAGGTTTATCTTGGCAAATTGCCCGCTGGGTGGTATGCCATTAGTTCTGCCAACTTCAAGTACTGCCGCTTTGCGATTGGTAATATTGGTGGCAATCAGTACCAGATCCCCTTCACGTCGAACCACATCAAGATCATAGACCAAACCAAAATCGCGCCCAGCCATGCGAACTGAGTAACCATTACTATCTGTGCTGCGTCCACAAATGCCTGTGAAATCAAACTGAAGTAGTAGCGGATCGACAATGACAGGATTCGCTCCACTTTCACTCCAGCAAGGGCGCTCATCGCTAAGCTGTTCCAGGATAAGGAGTTGATAGGAATTACCGCTGCCGTAAGGAGCCGCCAGAACAATTAATTTATTTTGATCCACTTCTTTTTGACCGAAAACCCGACTGGTAGTAGCGATCGCTATACTGGCGAGACTCATTGCACCTAGGCAAGCAATTCCAAAACCAGCAACAAGCCGAGCCGTCCAAGAACTAAGGAGCGTAGCCATACCATCACCCTTCGCTTCACTAAAGATCAATACGTTCGTTGACGACGGGCATATCTATCCAGTGCCCGCGAGAATCCTAACCTACCCACAAGCAATTAGGGCAACATCCTCCTAAAGGTCGATGCTATAGCGATAGCCACCAGGCTGAGGACGAGGTGCCAGGGTTTCACCCCTGGCTGGGGGCGAAGCCCCCACACCCCCTTAAAACGAATGTCCTAAGTAGCCTGGCGACAGCTATAACGGCAAGTCTTAAGGTTAAGTCAGAATCGGAAATAGAAGTCAGGGCAAGTAAAGGGAGTGGGGGTAGATGGGTAGAGTCGATGGAGACCCCGCTTCCTCACACTCCTCCCACACTCATTCCTCATTCACCCCTCTCTAATAACCAATTATCATCAACTAATCAACTGTCCTTAAGAGGCTGCCAGCTCTGGAGTATTGGTGAGGCTTAGAATAATCTGGCGCATATCAGCGATCGCCTGTCGCTGCTCCTCTCCTGCTTCCTGCACCTGGGACATCAGGTTAACAATACTCTCCAGCTTTTGACGTAATCCATCGACTCCGTCCTGAATCGGTTGTAGCATCTCTTGATAGAGATTTACTCGACCCCAAATCTCTGCTAGTTCTTTACGACGGTTCAGCAAGC
Organism: Leptothermofonsia sp. ETS-13; assembly: GCF_049200465.1. Taxonomy (NCBI): domain Bacteria; kingdom Bacillati; phylum Cyanobacteriota; class Cyanophyceae; order Leptolyngbyales; family Leptolyngbyaceae; genus Leptothermofonsia; species Leptothermofonsia sp. ETS-13. The sequence goes on along the minus strand of NZ_CP120836.1, from coordinate 4,391,717 downwards.
TTTCTTCGAGATGCTTCAATTCGTTACGTTTATTCTCTTGCTCAACCGTCTGGCTGTTTACTATCCCTTGAGCCTGATTGATCGCGCCCCGCATCTGCTCAATCTGGCTTTCCAGTTTTTGCAATTCATCCGATTGCTGATGTCGCTGGGCTTCAATTTGACTCAGCATTGGGCCCAGATCAATCCCGCTATCCTGCCCTTCGCCATCCGTAATTCCTTGCCGCCGCCGTAAGATTGCCTGATGCCGATTCAGCAGATTCTTACGCTCACGCAGGTTCCGCCGTTGCCCAACCAGCGTTTCATTCAACATCTGGTAGCCATCCTGCTCATCAGCCAGGTCATTTTCCAGGTTAAGGCGATCAAAATCACTGGCACTCTGAATCCTGACTTGCAGAGCCTCAATTTCCTGCTGCTTAAAACGCAACTCTTCTTCCTGGCTTTCCACAAATTTGGACAGTTTTTCCAGGTCACGCTCTAATTCCTGGACGAGCCTTTGTAAATCATCCACAGACATTTTTTCCAATATCTCCAGATCAACCTGTTGCCCAATCGTCACATGCTCAGATGTATCTGCCAGACGGTACATCTGTTGATGCAAGTCATCATGATTCTGCAATTGCACGCCCAGCATATGGACGTAGTCCTGCTTATGACTGAGGGCACTCTGCTGAACCTTGAGTTCTGCCCGTGCCTGCTCCAGAGATTCTTGAGCCTGGTGCCACTCCTGCCAGCGACGCTGAAGGTCCTGTGCCTGACGATCCACTTCGTCTTGCATCTGTTGAGCCGTAAACCGCTGTTGCTCCAAATTATGCCAGTGCTGACCCAATACCCCTTGCTGCTGCGTCAAAATCTCTAAAGAGGCCACCAGTTCTTCCCTGACTGATTCCGTTGCCGGAATACCATTCAATAAACGACTCAATAGCTCCTGGATCACCTGTGCCTTTTCATCATCTAAAACAGCCGCCTGCTGAAACTCTGCTTGCCGTTCTTCCAATCGTCGCATTTCACCCCGCAGATGCTCCCAGGCTCCCTCCAACTCCTGGCGATTGCGCTCAAACTCATCCCGCTGCCGATTCACTTCTTCTCGAAGAGTTTCAATCTCCTGCCGCTGTTGCTCTAACTGCTCAAAGTCTTCTTCCATTTGCTGGAGTTGCTCTCGCCGGGCTTCCATTTCCATTTCCCGACGGTTCAACTCCTGGCTCTGATAGGTGAGAGACTGTTTCCATTGCTCAATTTCCTCTTCCTGGGTTTTGAATTTTTCCTGCAAACGAGAGAAATTTTGCAAAATACTGACTAGCTGCCGGGCTGCTTCTTGAACACGCTGTACTTGCCTGTTGGAAGTTAAATCAACTAGCACTAAAGCACCCGCATTGTAGTTATTAGCCTCTTCACACATCACAGTTTCGTCACCAGGCACAGCGCTCCAGTTTTGCTCAGATCGTTGGCATGCAAGCAGCTTTAGCTCTGCCTTACCGCCACCCAGTAATCCGCCTTTACCCCTTTGTACTTCCGCTAGATACAGCACGCTGATAATCCTCTTATGTGTCTGTGCCTGAATTGAAATAAGTTACTTGAAGATTTGGTCTGCTTTGCTAGACCTATTTGCTTTGCTAGACCTAGTGTAGTGAGACAACCCTGCCAAGACAATCAATTAATTATTGATCACTGAATCTGTTGCACCCAGACCACCTCGTTTGAGCTTGGATTTGAGTTTGGAGATTAAGCACCACAAATCGCTAAAGGTGCTGTAACTCAATCGGCATGAGGCTAAATGTCCCATCTCTTTCAAGACCTATCAATCAACAATTAGAAGCTTGAGCCTCAAAAAGGTTCTACTTCGGATTCAGCAAGTTGCTCAAAGAACAATTGCGATAGGCATCAGTCAGCTAGATGAACTCGGAACCCGGTAGCGACAGTAGTATCCCATACATTTCTGCGAACCAGAAATCCTGAGAACCCAAAATATGCTAACCTTCCCCAACTATTTCTACTCCTGTATTGTGTTCCGTACTGGTTCCAATAGTAAGGAGACAGAAGGGGGAACAAAAGGCAATATAGTATCATCCCCTGCGTTGAATAATGCTAAATGAAGACCAGGCATCAAGCGCAGGACTGACTGCTCTCTAATCTAGCACTGCTCCATTCGGTTCTTCCAGCTTGCTGGGAAAGAGTAACACTACTATTCTTTCGCTCTATCAAAATTCCTGAAAGATTAACGTTGTTATTGGAGACAGGCGGGGCTTATCCCCAAAACCTCAAGAGTGCTTCCATCCTTCTTTTGTAAAGAACTATTAAACAACTATGAAGGATAAAGTGATGAAAGCAAAACTGATCACCATCCAGTTCCTGGCTCAAAAACCGGCTGACACAATGCTGACACAATATAAACAGGGCAAATTATCCCTATTAAAACAAACCTGATGATGTTGGCTCGATTGGGAAAGTATTTGTGGAAATGAAAGGAGGGGTATAAAAGTTGTATTAGTCAGGTGTCTTTGCAATGTAGGAACAACCTGATGATGCTGACGGGCTGCCAGAATAGGGGTTGGATGCGGTTGAAGTTTCACATCTTTTTCTGAGGAACGATCTGAGTTGCATGCAGGGTAAGTTGAGTGAGATAGACATTCGCAGCATTCTGCAACTCATTGAGTTGGGACAGCGAACGGGTGAGCTTTTTGTTGAAGCTTACCCGGCCCAACTGCCAGTTGGTGTAGGTGTGCCGCTTTTCCAGGATACCCGCCCTTCTCAATCGGTACCAGAACGTTCCTGGTTCGTTTTTTTTCTAAATGGGCGGATTGTGTATGCGTCTGATAACAATACAAGCCTGGCTCGCCTGTCGGACTATTTGCGACGGTATCGGGTTGATGTTCCTTTGAGCCAGTTAACAATATCCTCGATCGCCTCCGTTAATGCCCCGGAATATGGTTATCTCTGGGCATTGCTAGAAAACCACACTCTGACCCCGATTCAAGGACGTAGCATTATTCAAAGCATGGTGCATGAAACCCTGTTTGATTTGCTGAGTTTGCATCAGGGGTCGTTCATCTTTGAGTTAAGTCCAGCCCTGTCTCCCCAACTGACTACGCTGGAGATTGCTCCTTTGCTGGCCAAAATTATGAAGCAGATTCAGGAGTGGAAACAGTTCTATCCTCAAATTCAGACCCCCGATCAATGTCTGGTAATTGCGGATGCCGAACGGTTGCAAGCCAGCCTGTCAAAGAATACGTTCCATTCCTTCAGTCGGTATGCCGATGGTAAAACTTCGATTCGTCAGATTGCCAGGTATCTGAACCGGGATATTTTGACTGTCGCTAGGGCAATCTATTCTTATGTCCAGAAAGGCGTGATTCAACTCATTGATTGTCCGTACCCAGAATTAGAGGGAGCGGGAGGAGCCAGGGCGGTCCGTTCTAAAGATTTTGGGCGATGGCATGAAACTCGGACTCCGCGAATAGTGTGTATTGATGATGGCGTTACACTTCGTCAAACAGTAGAGCAGATCTTGAATCAGAATGGTTATGAGGCAACGGCGATCGCTAATCCCCTGGATGCGCTGAGCCAGGTGTTTCAACTCAAGCCCGATTTAATTCTTTGTGATATCGCCATGCCTGAGTTAGATGGCTATGAGCTTTGCGGCATGCTGCGGAAGTCAACTGCCTTTCGCCAAATTCCAATTGTCATGTTGACGGGAAAAGACGGATTTATCGATCGAGTTAAAGCAAGAATGGTCGGAGCAACTGATTATTTAACGAAGCCATTTGGAGAAAGTGAGTTATTAATGTTAGTTGAAAAATATGTTGGTGTGGGAGGTTCGGAATCCCGTCAGTCTGGTGAAGCTTTAACCCATTCTGCCAAGGACGGGCTGGAAGAAAACGATAGGACCGATGCAACTTCGAGCTCATCCCCATCATTTAGCTAATAAATGAGGGTACCTTATTGATTATTAGAGTTAAGGTGAATACTAGGGTAAGGAACGTTAGGGCTCCCCATCAGCGTTTCAGCCGCCAAGCAGGTAAAGGAATATGAGCACAGTTCTAGTCGTAGAAGATAGCGTTACTCAGCGGGAAATGATCTCTGATTTGTTGAGGGGAAGTGGCTTAAATGTAACGGAGGCTAGTGACGGTGTTGAGGCGCTTGAGCAAATCCAAGGGAGTCGTCCTGACCTGGTGGTTTTGGACATTGTGATGCCACGGATGAATGGGTACGAAGTTTGCCGTCGGCTCAAAGCAGATCCCAAAACTCAAAACGTCCCTGTCGTCATGTGTTCCTCTAAAGGGGAAGAGTTTGATCGCTACTGGGGTATGAAACAGGGCGCCGATGCTTACATTGCAAAACCGTTTCAGCCAACGGAACTGGTCGGCACCGTTAAACAATTACTGCGAGGTTAGATGTCAGTGGAATGGTAGGCAATCCGGACTTTTTAACGGGCAGAGGGCAAGACCAGGCTCCTGAGTTTCAGGAGCTGAAAAGCCCTGAAGGTGAACTCCACCTACGTTTCTATGTGGCATCAGGAAATGAGTTTGCCCTGCCTGCAACGGGAATTCGTGAAGTCATTTCTCCCTCTCCAGACCGGATTACCCCCGTCCCGAATGTTTCTCCGCTGCTTTTGGGTACGCTGAACGTGCGAGGACGGGTTGTTTGGGTAGCGGACTTGGGACAGTTTCTGGGAGATCCCATGGCATTGAATACTGATCGCCCCGAGATTCCCGTAATTGCGGTGGAGGACCAGGACATCATGCTAGGGCTGGCCGTAGATCGGATTGTGGGAATGGACTGGCTTGATATTGAAGAAATTCAAATGCCAACCAATGTTCCAGATAGTGTCGCTCCATTTCTTCGGGGCGAGTGGCTATTAGACAACCAGGCGGGTAAGTTTCTTCGCCTACTGGATCAGGTGGCCATTCTTCGGTCAGCTCGGTGGGCAGCTTAGGTAGGAGGGCAAGGGTGAAAAAAGCAAGAATTGGAAGTAAAACTGAGGAACGAGTTATAAAGACTGGGGATGGGGCGATCACTCACCCCAGAACAGAACAACCTTCCGACAAACCGAGGCTACAGCACTCAATACTCACCTGGGAGGAGGCAAATGGGATCAGGAACTGAGTTGGCACAGGGATACCAGCAAGCTCAAATGGCCTACATGCAAGGCAATTATGAAGAAGCTGCTAAGATTATCGATCGCCTGGCGAAAGAATTTCCCGATGATCCGAGCGTCTGCCTACTGCGCGGTCATATCTATTGTTATGGCCTACAGCAGTTTGATCTCGCAAGATCGCAGTATCAATCGGTGCTGGCCCTAACCTCCAACGAAGAATTTACCGGGTATGCCAATCAGGGACTGGAGTATATCAGCCAGTTTGAGGCTGGCAACATGGCGGGTGAGAACAGCCCAGACGGGACAGGTGAAAGCGAGAACAGTCTGGATGAAAACTTCAGCAGTTTTCATTCGGCAACCACCTGGCAGGATCAGGAGGAAGATTTTGGCTCCGCTCCTGACTTTAGCCTGGGGGACGAGGACTTTAGCCCTCGTGCAGAAGGGGATTTAGCCCAGGACTTTGACATTCCATCCCTGGATTTTGAGCTGTCTACGGAAGTAGAACGCAGCGATCTGGCGGATAAGTCGAGTCTGGCTGAAGACCTTAGCCCCTTTGTTGATCCCTTCGCCCTCGATGATGGGACAAACAATACGCCACTGGAATCGCCGTTCCAGTCAGTTTCAAATGCAGCTGCTAGTACCCCCAGTAGTGCTTCCGTATTCAATGAACCACCTGCGGGTTACAAAACTGACCTCAACGAGAATAATTTTTCCTCCGCCCTAGAAGAGTTTGATGATGCCTTTGCGCCCCTCGATTTACCGCAAGAATCGCTGACGCAAAATCCAGCTTATTCGCCGGAAGATAGTCCCCCCCCCTCAGGTGACCATTCCAGCTCATTTCAAGTCAGCCCAAACCATCGGGTGAGTGAGGATGAAACGTTGTTTATGGGCAGCACAGGGCTGTACAACCAGGAGGATCAGACTTTTGGAGCCCCTTCCTCTGAGAACCTGGAGGTGTCTGGCGACTTTGATTCGAATCTGGCTGGGAGTGCATTTTATCAGCCTGAAACAATTAGCTCTGAGTCTAGTATGACTGGGCAGAGCAATGCCGATTTCCTGGATGAGTTTGATGAATTTGATGATCTGGGGAATCTGTCTGACTTCGATCTATCCGAAAACTCTGCTGGTTTTACAAGTCCCGCAGTGGGGGCAAGCTTCGATTTGGGCGGTCGGGATTTTGGGGATGCGGCGATCAGCGATCGTACCTTCTCCCAGAACACCGATGCCATCAGCTTCAACGACAGCGGTAGTTCCCTTATCCGCGACGATGAAGTATTCAGTATTTCGGGTACCTCTGATCAGGTTCCTACCTTCACCCAGCTCGATCAGCAGGTGGCTGAACCCACTCCCACGGTGGAACAGGGCGCCTTTGCATTTCTAGAAAATGCCCCCGTTGCTACCAAGCAAATGATTACGGCGGGGGTAACCGGGGTTCTTTCTGCCGTTGCAGTGGCATTGGTTAGTAATCTGGCTGCCACCTATGGTCCGGGTAGCCAACGAGAAGACGTTGTAAACCAGCTCCGTGGCACCGGCTGGATGATGGCCGCAGCTGCTCTGGCAGCTGGTGGAGGATCAGCCTTCTTTCTGGGACAGGCCACTGCTAAACAAATCAAGCGTTCGACCGATGATTTGCAAGCCCAATTCCATTCTGTCTGTCAAGGGAATCTCAATGCCCGTGCTACGGTTTACTCCGAGGACGAGTTTGGGCAACTGGCAACGGGCTTTAACCAGATGGCACGGGTAATTCTAACCACCACCAGTGAAGCCCAGCGGAAGGCAGAAGAGCAAGAGCAGGCGAAGGAAGACCTGCAACGTCAAGTGATTCGCCTTCTGGATGATGTAGAAGGAGCCGCCCGGGGTGATCTGACAGTTCAGGCCGAGGTGACTGCCGATGTTCTGGGTGCTGTTGCTGACTCATTCAACCTGACGATTCAGAACCTGCGCGAAATCGTGCAACAGGTGAAGACGGCAGCCCGCCAGGTGAGTAAGAGCTCAACCGATAATGAGATGTTTGCCCGCAGTCTATCTTCTGATGCATTGCGGCAAGCGGAGGAGCTAGCAGTGACCCTGAACTCTGTGCAGGTGATGACTGAATCGATTCAACGGGTAGCTGAAAGTGCGCGGGAAGCAGAGGAAGTCGCCCGTTCTGCCTCAGCCACGGCACTCAAGGGGGGTGAAGCAGTAGAACGAACGGTTGCCGGTATTCTGGAAATCCGGGAAACGGTAGCAGAAACTACTCGCAAGGTGAAGCGGCTGGCGGAATCTTCCCAGGAGATTTCTAAGATCGTGGCGTTGATTTCCCAGATTGCCTCCCGGACGAACCTGCTGGCCCTGAACGCCAGTATTGAAGCGGCCCGGGCCGGAGAAGCGGGTCGTGGTTTCGCGATTGTTGCCGATGAGGTGCGTCAGTTAGCAGACCGGGCAGCGAAGGCATCGAAAGAAATTGAACAGATTGTACTCCAGATTCAGAGTGAGACGAGCTCGGTGATGATGGCAATGGAGGAAGGGACGCAGCAGGTGATTGAGGGAACGCGTCTGGCCGAACAGGCAAAGCGATCGCTGGAAGACATTATTCAAGTGTCTAACCGGATCGATGTGTTGGTGCGTTCCATTACCGCAGACACGGTTGAGCAAACCGAAACTTCTCGTGCCGTCGCCCAGGTCATGCAATCCGTTGAGTTAACTGCCCAGGAAACATCTCAGGAGGCCCAGCGGGTATCCGCATCCCTGCAAAACCTGGTGGGAGTCGCCCGCGATCTGCTCACTTCGGTGGAGCGGTTCCGGGTAGAGACGATCGAGCGCAAATAGTAGCTGAATTCAGGATATGGAGGCTTCCGTTATCATTTTGTCTAAAGCCTTGGGCTGATAATCCTCCAAATGCACGCGCTTCCGTAGCAATTCTTACTTTCCAAAGGGATGGGGTACTGCCATGCAGCCTGAACAGCAACAGCGAATCATGGGCTACTTTATTGAGGAGGCCAAAGACCACCTCAATACGATTGAGCAGGGCTTGCTAAATCTGCAAAGCACCATTGAAGACCCTGAGATGGTGAATGAACTGTTTCGGGCGGCTCACTCCGTGAAGGGGGGTGCTGCAATGCTGGGGCTCCATAGCATTCAGCAAGTTTCCCACCGTCTGGAAGACTTCTTCAAAGTTTTGAAAGAGTCGCGGGTTACGGTGGATCAAAAATTAGAAAGCCTTTTCCTGAAAGTTTTTGACGCTCTCCAGGAACTTCTGGAGCAACTCCAGGGACCGTTTGGGTTGACGGAGGAAACGGCGAATACCACCCTGTCTGCCGTTCAGCCAACCTTTGAGGAACTGGAACGGCACCTCGAAACCCTGGTGCTCAATGCGGGCGATGTGATGACATCCATGCCAACCACGGGCTTTCTGGTCGAAGAGCAGCCAATTCCCGCCGAATCACTGGACGTGGCTGTGGCCCAAGTTTTTGGCACCGAAATTCCCTCCCGTCTGCGCGAAATGCTGCAACTGTTTAAGCAGCCTGAAACCGATGCCAACAGCCGTCAACAACTGCAAGCCATTTGCCGTGATTTCCTGGAGGTGGGGGAACAGTTTGGGTTATCTGCCTGGTGCCAACTGATTGAAACAGCAAGGCAGGCGATTGCCAACCCCAACAACTCCTATCGGGCCCTTGCTCCAGTAGTAATTAAAGACATTAAGCAGGCACAGGAACTGGTTTTGGCTGGGCAAGCTGATGAAATTGCTCCTTGTTCCCAACTGCAAACAATGGCACCAACTGCATCACCCGTCACCATTGCTGCCGATGACGATTTTGCTGACCTCCTGGCAACTGTCAATAACACCGACCTGGAGATTGACTTCTCCGCTTCTTCTGAACAGGTGACGGAAGAAGCGCTCTTTGGTGATTTAGAACTGACGCCCACGACTGAGTTAGATCTGTCATCGGATCTGGACTTTGGAGCCAGTTTTGGGGGAGAAGGCCTTACTGCCGATACTGAGCAGCATGGTCCTGAAGTGGGGATGGCAGAACTAAACAGTCTGGCTGATCTGTTTGAAGGAGAGGTTCCCGATCTGGGCTCCACCTGGCAAGAAGAAGAGATTGTAGGTGATGTAGCCGATATATTTTCGACCAGTTCTACCAGCACCTCTGGCGACCTCGACGACTCAGCCGACTTTTCCGATCTACTGTTTGAAGAGCCATCAGCAAGCAATGCAACCGCTCGTGCCGACGAAGCAGGCCTGAGCGATTTGTTTGGGGATGATTTACTGGAGGATGAGCATGCAGGTAGTGACCCTGGAGCCATGGAGTTGGCCGCTTCCGAAAGCCTTAATGATTCAGACTTGGGCGACCTGGAAAATTTGCTGGCAATTTCAGAGATGGGCCAATCCCCAGCGGATAACCTGGATGCGATCGCTGAAACTGCAACTGAAACCGATCCCTTCGCAGGTTTCGTTCTGGACGAAGGAGCAGGGATGGAGAATTTAACCACCACTGACCTTAATCTGGAGTCGGTGGGTGAGTCAGAAACTGCCCTGGGAGATTTGGGTGAACTCTTCGCTGGGATGGATGAAACCGACCTTTCCGAACTTCAAACCGAATCAGAAGCCCTCTTCCCACCTGATACAGCGGGGGATGATTTCAATCCTTTTGCACCCCCCAATAGTGAACCAGCGACCGGCTCTGATTCTGCTACCAACGCTGCTGTTGCAGATCCCTGGGATGATACTTCCGGTAATCTAACGGGTGAATCTTTCAGTGAATTAACTCAAGAACTTAGCCCTGAACCCAGACAAGCTTCACCAATAGATACCTCTGATCTGGACAGTTTGTTAAACGATGACAGCTTAAGCGAGACCATTGAAACACTGACCGATCAAAGTGACCTGGACTTCAGTGGACTGTTTGAATCTCCCTCTACCTCAGATCAGGAGGCTTCAGAAAATCTGTTTGTTGAAGAGTTAATTGACGAGCCCCTGGATTTTTCGACGGAATCCTGGCTCTCTAACACCGACAATGCGGGAGTAACCGAGCCTCAAACGAAAGCTAGCCTGCCGAATTTAGATCAGCCTCCAGGGGAAGACGAGCTAGAAGCATTTGCTTCCCTGGAGACAGAGTTCGGTATCACCGATTCTTCTGCCAGTCAGGAAGGGGGGCTCGATCTGGATTTGAGTGAACTGAATTTAGACAATGCCGAAACGGCGACCGAAGTGACGGGAGCTGAACCTGGCCTCGATTTAGAAAGAATTGGTGTCACCGCTGAAACGTCAGATGCTTCTGCCAGCCTGGTTTCCGAAGAACGGTTAGAAGAGGATCTGGGCTTAGACTTCAGTGAGCTGGATCTGGGTTCATCTGAAGCGGAGAATGAGATTGAAGTCAGTGCCAAAATACCAGATGCCTCTGCTGGTCTGACTGTAGAAGAACGGGCGGTTGAAGAAGACTTGAGCCTGGACCTCAATGAACTGGATTTGAGACCGTCAGAGACAGAGAACCTGAATTTGGATGCAGATTCTGAACAGGACCTGGAAGACCTGCTGGGTGAAATGGGGTTGGGTGATTTGGATTCAGAGCAACCTAGCTTCATGCAGTCCTTTGATTTGCCAGAAACCATTGATTCAGGAATGGGGCTAGAGTCTGAGAACGGATTGTTTGCAGACACCGCAGCGGACCCTTTCGCTGAAGATTGGGCGGCGATTGTGGGAGAAGAGGCTGAGATTGTCCCTCCTGAGGTCAGTGAAACTCCCTCAGTTGATGAGCTTTCTCTGGGTGATTTCACCACAGAATCTCCCCTGGAGAGCCTGGAGACTGAATTGACGGGAGATGCGATCGATTTGAATCGCTTTTCTGAAGAGAGCCCAACTGACCTAGAGGACTTGTTACTGGATGAAGAAACGTCTCCACCTCAGGAAAGTACTCCTGAAACAGTCGATTTCAATGAGTTTTTGGAGAGTACTGACTCGGTAGCTGCTGCTGACGATTTTGCTGACCTGGGTGATTTGCTGGATGAACCTCTGGATGAACCTACCTCTGAACCCGCTAATGACCTGAGCGATTTAGAGAATTTACTGAGTGAAGAATCCTCCTTTGAGGCAGCGGACGAGGCTGAAAACCTGAACCCTTTGCTAGCTGACGAATTTTCCCTCGCAGCAACCACTGACCTTGGGGATTTAGACAGCTTTCTGAGTGAAGAAGCATCATTCTCGACGGAAGAGTGTGCAGACCTGGGAAACCTGGTAGAGGAAGAAGCTTTAGCACCAGACGACTCTAGCAACCTGGAGAACCTGTTTGAGGAAAATCCTGCTCCCTCTGCTTCCATAAATGCTTTAGACGCCCTGGAAACTATAGAGTCTGGGGCTCAAAACCTGACTGGGACAGAGGAATTTGCTGATTTGGAAGCGCTGTTGCAGGATGATGAATCAAGCAGCTCTCTCCCTCAACCAATCGAAACCTCCAGCATTTCTGAGTTTGATGAACTGGATGACCTGCTGAAAGATGCCGAAGAGAAAATGGGCGGGTCTCCTAGTGTATCGATCAGTCGCGGGATGGCTTCTCAGAACCGGAGGTTAACTCGACCGGGACGGGTCTTCAGCGAGCAAACAATGCGGGTCCCTGTTAAACACCTGGATAACCTGAGCAACTTGGTTGGGGAACTGGTGGTCAACCGGAACAGCCTGGAGCAAGACCAGGAGCGCCTGCGCCAGTCTTTAGATAACCTGCTCTATCGGGTTCAGCAGCTCAGTGACATCGGACAGCGGATGCAGGACCTGTATGAGCGATCGCTACTGGAAAGTTCCCTGCTGGCGAGTCGTCACAGCTATCGCCAGGGGTCGAGCAGTGCGGCACGACAGGGCGATACGGCAACCCAAACTGCCAGCGAGAACGTGGAATACGATCCTCTGGAAATGGACCGTTTCACAGGGTTCCACAGCCTTTCCCAGGAGATGATTGAGCTGATTGTAAGAGTGCGGGAGTCTGCCTCTGACATCGAATTCATCGTGGATGAGACCGACCAAGTGACTCGTATGTTCCGCCAAGTCACCACCCAGCTTCAGGAGGGACTGACCCGATCCCGCATGGTGCCGTTTGCTCAAACCGCCGATCGCCTACCCCGTGCTGTGCGTGACATTGCTATGCGGGTTGGCAAACAGGCAGAGCTCATCATCGAAGGGCGTGAGACGCTGATTGACAAAATGATTCTGGAACAGCTCTACGACCCCATGACTCACCTGGTGAATAACGCCATTACCCATGGGATTGAATCGCCAGAGGTGCGGCGGGCAGCGGGTAAACCTGCCGCGGGGCGGATTACGATTCGCGCCTTCCACCAGGGGAACCAGACTATTATCTCCGTATCCGATGATGGGGCAGGGATTGATATAGAACGGGTCAAGGCTAAGGCGATCGAAAAGGGATTAATTACCCCTGCCGAAGCCAGAAGCATGTCTCGCCTGGATGTTTATGACTTGCTCTTCCATCCCGGATTTAGCACGAAGGATCAGGCGGATGACTTCTCTGGACGAGGTGTGGGTATGGATGTCGTTCGCACCAGTTTGAGCGAGATTCGAGGGGTGATTAACACCGATTCCAATTTCGGCAAAGGAACCACCTTTACTATCCGTCTGCCACTCACTCTCAGTATTTCAAAGGCGCTGTGCTGCATCAGCGATCGCGCTCGCATTGCTTTCCCCATGGATGGGGTGGAAGATATGCTGGATGTTCCCAAAGAACGAATTCAGACCAATGCTGAAGGGCAGTCTTGCCTTCCCTGGCGCGACTCTTTACTACCCCTCCATCCACTCGTTGATTTGTTATCCTACAACCGCCACTTGAGCCGGGGTAATGTCTACGGCGGGAATCAGGAAGACGACATCGCCTCAATTGTCGTATTGCGAAGTGCGGGCAACTTCCTGGCTCTCCAGGTAGACCAGGTGTTAGGCGAACAGGAGATCGTAATCAAGCAGTTGGAAGGTCCCGTGCCCAAACCCATAGGTGTGGCAGGTGCAACGGTTCTGGGGGATGGCCGGATTATGCCGATCGCCGACGTGCTAGAGTTGATTGATTTGGCTATGGGACGGATTCGTAAGGATGCAGGTGGCTCCCTATGGGAACAGGGTGCTGCAACGGTCATTCAGGAACCGCCAGCCACTAAGACAGAACCGATGGTGTTGATTGTGGATGATTCCATCACCGTGCGGGAATTGCTCTCGATGACCTTCAATAAGGTAGGGTACCGGGTGGAACAGGCACGGGATGGGCAGGAAGCCTGGGAAAAACTGCGGTCAGGCTTGCCCTGCGACATTGTCTTCTGCGACATCGAGATGCCGAGAATGGATGGTCTGGAGCTTCTCTCCCGGATTCAGAAAGATCCCAACTTGAACCACCTGCCGATCGCGATGTTGACTTCACGAGGAGCAGACCGCCACCGTCAAATGGCGGCTTCTCTCGGAGCCAGTGGTTACTTTACCAAACCTTACCTGGAAGAAGCCTTGCTGGATGCGGCGCAGCGGATGTTGAAGGGAGAACGGCTGCTTTCCTAAAGGGGGTCAGATAAGTTGAATCCAGTCACCCTGGACGATCGCGATCGCGCCACCGGGAAGAGGATCGGTTTGAGAACGATTGGGTGCATTTAACAAAGGAATGATCTTTTCAATGTGCTCAAAGCCAGGAGCGCAAGGAAGCAACGACTGGAGAAACCGTCGAATAACCCGTCGTTGGAGGGCGAGGGGGGCTTGACGCACAAGCACCCGATTCAGTCTGAGCTGGTTTTGATGAAGCGACTGCTGTAGTAGTTGATTGGCTTCGCTTTCCAGATAATCGACCTCAGCCTGCAGCAGCTCAGCAGTTTGGGCGAGGGTTTGCTCGGCTTGAGGGTTGAAGTGGGTGCAGAGGTAGGGCAACAGCTCTCGGCGGATACGGTTGCGGGCATACTTCAAATCCTGATTGGATGGGTCATGCCAAAATTCCAGCCCCATCTCCTGACAAAATTGGGCTGTCTCGGCACGGGTAACACCAAGGAGGGGACGGATGAGAAACACTCCAGCGGCCAGAGGACGTTTCCAGGTGAGGGCTTGCAGCCCATCGGCACCGCTGCCACGCACCAGGTTGTAGAGTAGAGTTTCGGCGCGATCGCTGGCTGTGTGCCCGGTCACAATACAGGCAAGATGATATTGTTGCGCCATCTGAGCCAAAGCCTGATAGCGCCACTCCCGCGCCCCGGCTTCGGTCTTATCTATCCGTTCCGCAGTTTTCAGGTAGAATGGCAATTTCCAGGCATCAGCCAGGTTCTGGACAAAATCCGCATTGCCAGTATCTGGCTGCCAGCGATGGTCACAGTGAGCGACTGCCAGGTGCCAGTTCCATTTAGGCTGCAAATCCACTAACAATCGAAGCAGGCATAGAGAATCCTGCCCCCCCGAAACAGCCACCAAAATCCGTTGTCCCACTTCCAGAAGTTGCCGCTGTTTGAGAGTGCGATGCAGATGAGCGTGTAAAAGTGTCCAGGATGGAACATCACTCATTCATAGCAGAGGTTAGTTGTTGGTTGTTAGTCATGGGAGGGGGTGAGGGAGGGTCAGAGTGGATGGGTAGGGACAGTGCCTGCGGCCTGCCCTGATTGGAGAGGCTAGTTGTAAGAGGAGTAGAAGATTTGAAGGGTAATTGGGCTATTCAAAGTCACTGTTATCTCTGTAGGCATTATCATATCGGGGTTCCGTTTTTTCAGGACGGTAGACATCTTCGTAGCGGAGATCGGGGAGTTCGCTGGGGCGGCGTTCCTTCCGACGGCTATCCAGTAGTTTGGGAGTTGGGTCCTGATCTGGGCAAAACTCCAGGCGAATGCGGACTTTACCTCGTTGCCAGCCTTTAGTGCCAAATCTGAGTGCTTCACACTCCAAACCGTTGCCAAACCAGCCTTCATTAGCGTCGTCCCAGTCTTGTTCGCGATCGCTAATCGCCTGTGCCAGAGCATCAATAAACTCACCTACCTTGAAGGTTGGGTTGGTCATCAACACCCGCCCTACACTGACAAACAGCACTTCATCATCATCTAGCGGTTGAAACTGATCATTCATCGGAGGAATTCAACATGAAAAGTTCGAAGTTCAACGAGAAGCCACACAGGTAAAAGGGTGGTAAAAGGGTTAATTTTGCATTCTGACTCAGCTGGCTAGAAAAACCAGCCGTAGCTGTGCAGCCCTTTGCCCAACAAATTCACGCCCAGGTAGCAGACCCAGACGACCAGAAATCCAGCTGCGGCCAGAATTGCCGGACGGCGGCCCTGCCATCCCTTTGTCATCCTGGCATGGAGGTAGGCCGCAAATACTAACCAGGTAATGAGTGCCCACGTTTCTTTGGGGTCCCAACTCCAGTAAGAGCCCCAGGCTTCGTTTGCCCAAACCGCTCCAGCAATGATCCCAATTGTTAACAACGGAAAGCCCAGACCAATGATGCGATAGCTGATGTTATCCAGGGTGTCTGCCAGGGTGAGACGCTGGGGAGAAAGGGGAGTAGTGGAAGAGGCAGAAGTGGGTGGGGAAGCGGGGGGAGCAATCACAGCCGTTGCAACTCCATTGGATGCGATCGCTTCATTAGGAGAAGAGTCTATAGGAGAAGAGTCTATAGAACCATGAACAGCTTCTCCAGCACGGCGTAGCTGGTAGTTTTTGTGGCGGTAAGCACCTGTACCAACTGAACTACCTTTCAATTCAACATTTTGACCACGGGTAACGACCAGAAAGGCAATCGCCAAGAGCGCCCCAACCATCAGCGTGGCATAGCTCAACATCATCACGCTGACATGCATCATCAGCCAGTTAGACTTCAAAGCAGGCACCAGGGGAGCAGATTCCTGCATGTCGTTCGGCAGGGAAAGGGCCGCAAACGCGGTAATTGCCATGGCAACAGGAGCTGTCACCACCCCAACCAGTCGACTGCCGCTCATGTTCTCAGCAACGAAGTGAATGACGGTGACCCCCCAGGCTAGAAAAAAGAGGGATTCGTAAAGGTTACTAATCGGAAAATAGCCAGCTTCCAACCAGCGTGCACTCAGAAGTGCTGCAACACAGAGGTTGGCGATCGCCATCCCAGTGGTACCTAGTATTGCCAGGTAGGGCAGGCGCGGAAATGCTGCCCCTACCCAATACAACAACATCGTGACTAGTAGGACGGCAAACGAAGCGTTGTCTAAAACGTTCTGTAACCGAACCAGATCCATCGTTTCCCCCAGGGTGTAAAAAGTGCGTTCATTAATGCTCTTCCTCTATCCTACGATGGGGAGGGAAGGGGGAGTTTTGAGTTCTAAATAACTGGGCGCATTAAATTAAGGATAATTTAAGGATAATTTCGGGGGTGGAGTGGGTGAAAGCCCATGCCGGGGGCGCAGCCCTTACTCCCCCCTTTACAATTAATTAATTGTGGCTATCGACTTAAGTTGTGAGTTCAAGGGATTGAGTTCAAGGCGACGGGCTAGCAGCGGGTGGAAACTCTAAGGCTGGGTTTATCTGATCATTAAGACGGCTGCTGGAAGCTGAAGGAATTTTAGGGCTGGGAAGCGGTTTGACGTTGCCAGCTTTTTGAAGTTGCACAAAGACGTCGTACCGGGTACTGCGTTCATCACTAATTGCGGCTGTAATACCAATGGCGCGAATCGCCGCTACCAGATCCCGATTGCCAGGGGGCAGTTGCAACAGAGGTAAATTTTTGGCATTCACGGCGCGATCTACATTCACAAAGAAATGGCCGTTGTTGGGGTTTGGCTCTGAAGGCACCGCTGTTTGGAAGGGTTGACTATCTCCTAGAGATGCACTGGGTTTCGGTACCATCGTACTGGTAATGGGAGCCCCCAGAGTTAGAAAGACAACGTTTCCATCCAACCAGCCGTGGGTGATGCTGGGCCCTCCTGCTGGGAGTATCCAGTTTGTCACTGGCAGATCGCCGACTTTGGTCTCTTCAATTTTGAACTTATACTTGCTGGCCATCACTTCATCCAGTCGCTTGAGGGCGGTTTCGGCAGCACGGCGATCGCTCGACTGTACCATAAACACCAACCCAAACGGCAGCGTTGGGGTCCCTCCTTCTGGGGCGGCCACCAGTGCCAGCGAAAACTCGCCTGCCATCCAGGAAAGCAAGTCCTGGTCTAAATCCATGCCGACCGTAGACTTCAACCCATCCCGTAAGCCTTTTGGATTAATGGGAGAAACCGGGTTGGCGGTTGCGCCCTGGCTGTAGTCCTGCCAGAACTGCTTCAAATTGCCACCTGATACCATGATGATGGTATCTGCTGGTAGACGGCTGGGCATTGTTTTGGCGGTATTTCTCACCTCATATCGGCGCTGGCTATCGGGTTTGAGCCAGGAAATGCTTTTGAACCGAACCCCTTCCGACTCCAGAACAGCGGTGGCGGCTAACCCCTGTACTTGCTGCACCTGAGCCAGGCTTTGAGGGGAAACGGACTTGCCAGAGCTAGCGGAGGTAGATGCAGCAGCGGCTGGAAGGTTAATAAATAGTTTGCCAAAGGGCTGAGTGACTTGAATTTTGCCTAAAGCCTGGGAGTAGCCAGGTGTGGCCGCCAGAGCAGGTTCTCCCTTGTAGGTATCGATCGCCCGATCCATTGCTTTCGGGTCGTTGGCTACTACCATCAGCTTGTTATCCAGAATGGTTGCCGAATAATTTTGGGGAGTTACTCCCTGGGTTTCGCGAATCTGAAACCCTTTATAAACGCGATTAGCCACTTTGCCGGTCTGAGGCTTAAATTTATCTAATGTCTGCTTTGCCCTGGCAGCATCCTGCACGGGTAGTACTAGCAGGATTGCTTGCTGGGCTCTGGGGACAGGGGGGAGAGGATTGGAGCCGCTGGGAGGTAGGCTTGCATGGGGAGACAGGAATGCAACGGTGGCTTCTTTTCCAATCCAGGGTTGAATGTCTCGTTCGTAGTCAAATCCGTTGGCGGTAAGGATGCGATCGCGGACATTGGCCAGATTTTGATCTAGAGCAGCCTGGCTCTGAGCCGTGCCAAATTCTCGTAATTTCCGCCACTGCCCTGGATCGGTTGCCACTGAAATCGCCATCAATGCATCCTGAGGAACAACTTCAGCTCCCACTGGCATTTCGCCCGGACCCGCGCCCCGCTGCGTCAATATCCAATAGGCTGCACCGCCTCCTGCTGCTAATACGGCCACAGTTCCAAAGGTCAACAACAGGGAAGGCTTCTTCGTCTTTTTAATCATGAGGACAGGGCTTTCTTAACTCAACATTGGGCAATGCCCCTGCCACTCTAGCAAACCTGGAGGCGATCGCGATAGCAATCAACCATAGTTTGCAATCGCTGTGAGCTCCTTAACTGTCAGTTGCTTTCGATTAGCGATCTCGCTGCCTTAACCAGGCAACCAGGTCCTCTGTCCGGGAAAAATCCAATAACGCTTCTCCTAGAGACTCTAATTCTTCCAGGGACAATGTTTGAATCTGCTCCTGTAAATTAGTCTCTAAATTGCCCAATCGTCGGGTTAATAACCGCAGAACAAGGGATAAGGCTTACAGAGTTTGTCCTTGCTGGAGTCCTTGCTGGAGCCCCTCTTGTAATCCCTGTTGCAAAATGTCCTGATAAATTACAGACTCTCGCATCGCTTCCTCCCGAAACAACTGACGCCTTAGAGCTTTCTCGAAACGCAATCCTGCCAGGATTTCTGCACAACTTGCCAGATTAACCCGCTGTCTGCTGTCGTCAATTCTAGCGATTCTCGCAGCAACTTCCCTTAATAGGGTAGGTGGTGAGTCACTTTGAGCCAGAGTTGCAAATGGCAACAGAGAAGGGGTTGTCAGAAAAGTAGAAGGCTCCTGTTCCCATAGGCGAATGACCCGGTAGTAATGACAGGTAGTACGATCTTTGTACTCCTGAATCTGGACGATATTTGAACTGGTTGCTTTCAGGAACAGAATAACTTGCTCAACATCGCAGTTGTACTGGCGCTTCAGACGAACTGAATAATCCAGCATCCTAAAGGGGGAGTGGGGGAGTGGATTCGGGTAATGTTTGAAATTCCAGGTGGAGAATCTGATGATTGGCCTTTAGAAATGTCACTGAATCTGCTCGAATCGGTTCCTGGTTCAACTCAGTTTTCAACGGTTGAATATTCTCTATATCAGAGCCTAATAGCCAGCGAACAAATTCAAGCGGGTACTGCTCAGCCAGGAATTTACAGATATTGTCATAGCTCATGAAAAGTTATGGAGTAGTGATAGTCATACCGATAACGTTGGTATTTCTTAAGCTGTAGACATCCTTTGATAAAGGGTATCTCGTTGCTGGTAAGGTCGTCCGATGGAGACGATCGCTCCCTGCAAATCCGCCACTTCCATACACGTTCCCCCCTGAGCCCCTGCCATGGTGGTAATATGTTCTTCCATCAACGTGCCGCCGATGTCATTGCAACCCCAGGTAAGAGCTTCAGTGGCTCCTGCTAACCCCAGCTTGACCCAACTGGGTTGGTGATTCGGAATCCAGTTTCCCAGGTAAATACGGGCAACGGCGGTGAGGAGGAGCGCATCGGAGAGAACGGGTTGATCTCGTCCGACCCGGCGACGTAATGGTTTGGGGGCTTCCTGCCCAACAAAGGGAAGCAGGATGAATTCGGTGATTCCTGGATATCCTTTTTCCAGGGAGGATTGCTGGAGCGATCGCAATTTCTCCAGATGCTGGATTTGCTGTTCTGGCGTTTCAATATGTCCAGAAAGCATAGTGCTGGTTGTGTGAAGTCCTTGCTGATGGGCCGTGCTCACAATTTCGAGCCAGGTTGTGGTGTTGATCTTTTCGGGGCACAAAACCTTACGTACCTCGTCATCCAGTACTTCCGCGGCAGTGCCGGGCATAGAATCAACTCCAGCATCCCGCAGATTAGCAATAACCTTGGCATAGCTTAATCCATCTTCTCTGGCGATGAATTGCACTTCCTGGGGTGAAAAGGCATGGAGATGTAAGTTGGGAAACTGATTTTTAATACCTCTGACAATTTGCAGGTAGTAGTCGAGCGATCGCCCATTCAGTTTCGCCTTGGGGTTCAACCCACCCTGCATACAGATTTCAGTTGCACCCCGCCGAACAGCATCTGTTGCTTTCTCTAAAATTTGCTCCAGGTCAAGCCAGTAAGCACCTTCCCCCCCCTCGTCACGTCGGAAGGCACAGAAGCTACAGTGCTGCTCACAGATGTTGGTGAAGTTGATGTTGCGGTTGATGACATAGGTAACGATATCGCCTGCCTGCCGCCGCCTGAGCTGATCGGCAACCTGGCGAATTTGGTCGATAGTATTAGCCTGTCGGCCAGAATGTATTGTCTTGCTTAGTTCCTTCACAAAGGTGTTTGAGCCAGAGTGGGAGGCTTGGAACTTTTGCTTCAATAGAAACACTCCCTCCTCTGGAGCTAAATCATGACCCTCCAGGGCACGTTCTAAAATCGCTTCGGCAGTCGTAATCTTCACAGGTATAGCTCTCGCAGGTGTATTAGGACATTGGAATTAGAGAGGGAGCGGGGGCTTCGCCCCCAGCCAGGAGTTCCACCCCCGCATCCCGTCCTGTAACCATAATGACTATCGCTATGTATTAATAAACTATTAATAAACTCAATATTAATAAACTATTAATAAACTCAGAATTCCTTCCCATTGTGACGGTTATCCGAACCTTGCTACCCTATGCAAGGATTGATTGGTATCAAATGATGCAGCGTGAAAAGCGATCGCAGACAAAGAGGAGGGATAAAAGAGGAGATAGCTGCTTCTGAGTAGCAACCATGACTAACGTCGATATAGTCGATATACTAAAACTCCCCAAAACCTGTGGGGCTTTGGGGAATTGATGGGTACTGAAGGATGATTTTGGCTAGTTTAGTCAGCGGCTCCTTCGCCGCCCCGGCTAGCGCCCTCCTGATCACCCTCCGCATCTTCCATCCGGTTACCACCATCATACCGCCTTCTACCCATGCGACCTGTGTTCGACTTCTTGCGGAACTTGCGTGCGTATGCTTGATTGCGGAGAGCCTTTTCCTTTTTCTGATTACGGCGTTTAGCCATGTTTACCCCTTATAAGTAACAGTGTGAGAAGCGGGAAAACCATCCCAGATGCCAGCCCAGTTTGGGGCTTACGACAAAGCATCTCAATATCAGCAACCGAGAAAATCACTTTAACACAGTTCGTAAGGTGATCTAGAGACCAGATTGGGTGAATTTACTCCTCACACTTAACCAATCTTGCAGCCAGTTCTAAGGCCTCCTCGACCGTCGCAATTTTTCCCTCTGCCCGAGCGAGCTGAATCGCTGCTAAAAGTTGACCAATGCGGGGCCCGGCAGGGAGATGGAGGGTAGACATTAAATCCTGTCCAGTTAAGAATGGAACGGGATGGGCAACGGGATCGTTCGGGGTCAGAAAACGATGGATGAGGGGAGCGATCGCCTCCAGGGAAATACCATGGGCAATTGCCAACACTGCCACCGCCGGAAATACCGCCCCCACTCCTTGAAAAAACTCGTATTGCTCCCGTAAGGACAGGGTGAAGGAGCGGGAAGTCGATGATTCCTGACCAGTCAAGAAAGGATCAATAGCCGCGGCAGAACAGAGCCTGGGTAGAAATTTAAGGATAGTGCTGACTGCCTGAATTTCGTTGCGGCTGTATTTTAAGCGGCGGAGCTGGGCTTCTGCTTCAGAGGGTTCTGAAGGCAGCAAACAAGCGAGTTTTGCTGTAGACAACCCCGTGCGAATGGATGCCGATGGTGAACTCGCAGAAGCTTCTGACAGCGGGGACGAATCAGAAGTCGACAGGTTTGCTGCACGAACTCCCCTGGGCATACTGCGAATTCGGTTGTTCAGCTCTTTCGAAAATTCAGGCAGGGTTTCTTGGAGCCTGACATACGTCCGGTCGATCGCTGCAATCAGCTCCATACTCTGTCCACTAGCATCTGGAAACCAGGCTTTCAATAGGCCATCCTGCCAGGCAGCCGTCAGCCAGAAGGTGCCCTTAGAAGTCCCCAAAAGGTAATTGATTTCTGACTGAACCCGTTCGGCTGCAATTTGTTGCAGCAGGGGGGCAAGTTGCTGAATGGCAGAGCGGGTCTCTGTTTCGACCGCAAACCCAAGCTGAGCTGCCTGCCGAAATGCCCGCAGCAGGCGCAGGGGATCTTCTTCCAGGTTTTCTGGAGAAACCATGCGCAACAAGCGTTTTTGCAGGTCAGCGTAACCGTGTAGTGGATCGATTAGCTGGTCAGTGTGAGGGTTGTAGGCGATCGCATTGACCGTAAAGTCTCTCCGCTTCAGGTCTGCTTCCAGGGTCGGTCCCACCTGCTGGGCAAAGTCGGCAGTGCCCTGCTCAAAGACGACACGGGCAATTTGACGTTCTGCATCCAGCAAAACGTAACCAGCCTTGTGATGGCGGGCGATCGCCTGTGCAGTTTCTACTGCCCCTTCTGGCAGAACAAAATCCAGATCTAGATATTCACCCTGTCGTCCCAACAGGGCATCCCGCACAGTTCCTCCCACCAGGTATGCCGAGTGGGGCAGCCACTCAAGGCTAAAGGGCCACGTCCTAGGAGACAGTGCGGAAAACACTTCAGAGAATTTTGGAAGACAATAGGTTTGATTCAATCCAGTCCTTAGTAACGAAAATCTACCTGGCAACTAGTGAAATAATTTGCCCGTCTGAGCTAGAGTAACAGAAAAGCATCTAGATTCCGTAACTTCATGTTCCAGATGCTGAGGGAAAAGGCCATGTGTATTTGCGTTAATTGCCACTATGTTGATCGCTGCACCACTTACCATGCAGTTGAGCATCAGCACCAGCAGCCTCACCTGACCGAAACCCCAGATTTTGAGGCTACTGAACCCACAATTAATGTCAACATCCGCCATAGGGATGAGATTATTGAAATGGAGTGGGATGTGGTTGGCTGCCTTAGCTTCAAACAAGAGATGGGCAAGTGGGCAAAATTGCGACCGGGTGAACTGGTACCAACTTGAGACAGAAGTTATTCCAGAACTTCCTCTAGCTTATGCTGGTTCCAGAGAGTTTGGTACAGCCCAGGCTGTTCAATTAATTCTGCATGCCTGCCAACCTGAGCGATCGCTCCCCGATTCATCACAAAAATACGGTCGGCTGTGGCAGCGGCTGAGAGTTGATGGGAAATGAACACTACGGTTTTTCGGTGTGTGCCTTCAGATAGGTTTTTCAGAATCTGGATTGCGGTTTGATTATCTACGCTAGAAAGCGCATCATCCAGGATCAGAATGGGAGCGTCTATCAGTAGGGCGCGAGCCAGTGCTGTTCGCTGTCGCTGACCGCCAGAAAGAGTAATTCCTCGTTCGCCAACTACAGTTTCATATTGCTGCGGAAAATTTAATATTTCGTCATGAATTTGAGCCTGTTTTGCCGCATTCATTACTCGTGCTTCGTCAGCTCCAGGGTCGCCATAGCGAATGTTGTTTTTGATCGTAGTGCTAAAGAGAAAGCTGTCCTGAGGAACATAGGCGATCGCCCCTCGCAGGTCTTCTAAACGAATCTGGGTAATATCGTGGCCATCAATAAATAGCTGATTGGGAGCAATATCAAGCAGGCGGGGCAGGGCGTTTGCCAGAGTTGATTTGCCAGAGCCAATCGGTCCCACAATGGCAACGGTTTCCTGGGGTTCAATCACAAAACTGGCATGGTTCAGGGCGGGTTGAACAGAGACCTGGCCCGTCCCTGGATAGACAAACGTCAGGTCACGGGCCACTAACTGTCCCCGTACCTGCGATCTCGGCAAGGAAATAGCATCCGGCCTATCCCAGATCTTGGGCTCAACGGTCAGGATTGTTTCAATCCGATCAATGCTTACCTCGCCCCGCTGATAGGCGGTGATGGTGAAACCCAACAATGCCGTCGGAAATGCCAGTTGTCCCACGTAAAGTAGCAGAGCGATAAAATCTCCTACCGTAATGTCGCCTGTTTCCAGCGCTCTTCCCCCAAACCACAGTACGGCCAGCAGGCTTAACCCCGCCAGACCTCGAAGAACCGGAAACAAAACGTTGCGTGTCATAGCCAGATCAAGATTGGCGTCCAGAAGCTGCTGGTTGATCTGCCCAAATGCCTGCCGCTCATTTTCTTCCTGGGCATAAATCTTTACCAGGGCAATCCCACTAATGTCTTCCTGGATGAGTTCGCTGATGTTGGAAAGTTCTTCCTGAACGGCCAGTTGTTGCAGCCGGAGGCGATCGCTAAACAACCTGACCAGCAACAGCATCACTGGATACACTGACAGCGACAGCAGCGTCAACTGCCAATCAATCGACAGCATGATTGGCAATGTTAAACCGTAGGCGAAAATAATATTGGCCAGACTGAGGACCGCAAATCCCAGCAGTCGGCGAATATTATCAACATCACTGGTAGCCCGATTAATTAAATCTCCAACGGTATTGGTCGAAAAATAGGATGGCTCCAGCTTTAGCAGGTGGGTAAAAATCCGCTGCTTTAAATCAAACTCCACCTGACGCCCCACCCCAAATAGCCAAATGCGGGAAAGCATCCGCACTCCCCACATCACAGATGCTAAAGCAATCACTAGCACCACATAGTACAGAATTTGATCGAAGCTAAACGCCACACGCAGCTTGTCAATTCCGTTCCGAATTTCCAGGGGGATGTAAACGCTCAGAACATTGGTAATCAATAGTGCCAGGATACCCAGAGCTGCTTTTTTCCAGTGGGGGCGCAGGTAAGCCCCCAATTTTCGCAGTCGGGATTGAGCCATCGTTCGCAGACCTAATCAATAGAGAAACTCTTCGATCCTAAACGATTACAGAGGAACAATTGGTTTAATCCACCCACGCAGGAAGTAGTAAAAAGCACTGATATATTCATCAATCGCTTGCGTACTCAGGTAGAGAGCATCCGCACTGGGCAGAAAATCAGATGCCTGAAACTGACGTTCCACAACATCAGTTCCGGTGGCAAGTTCTTCTCCAATACTTTCAGGTGGAGGAAGCGTATGAAAATCCGTTGGACGCACCACAATCGTGGCCTCGTCAAAAACTTTGGCAAAGGTGAGCGCAGCCCGATTCATATTCAGGGCACTGGTGACCAGGGTGATCTGTCCCCCATAGTTGATGTTCTGATCTGCCAGCAGCTTCCTCACGTTTTCTGCACTCTGACGAACTGAGCGGCTGTTATGTTCTAACAGAATTCCAGAAGCTGGAATCCGCATGGTATTGGTTAAAAACCTCTGAATATCAGCCGATTCAGAAATATCTTCTCGTCTTTCTCCTTCTTTTTGGCGACGATCAGGACGGGTTGAGGCGCTCACTACGATCAGGGGGTTGTTCGCAGTTTCTTGCTGAAAGAGTTGAGCCGCATAAATCAAACGATTACCCCTCTCAGTAAGCTGAATGGGTTGCCCTGTTAAAATCGGATAGGCTTCTTCGGTAATGGCAATCTTGGGCTTTGGTCTTGGAGATGCGGCTGGAGAAGCTGGAGAAGCTGGGGTTGCTCTTTGACCTGGAGCAGCTCCATCTGCTGGAGGGGATGCCCTTTCCTGAGCTTCTACGGCTCTTGCCCGGCTTTCTTCTGCTCTCCGCTTTAGTTCCGCAGCCCTTTCCTCAATTTCTGCGGCCCGCTTTTTCATCTCATCGATCCGGTTTTGTCCCTCTTCTGCCCGTCGCGTTAAGTCATCAAGTCGGCTCTCGCCTTCTTCGGCTCTCCGCTTCATTTCTTCGGCTGCTCTTTCAAGCTCTTGAGCTCTTTGCTCCAATTCCTGGGCTCTTCCTTCATCTGGAATGGCACCGCCCGGATCTGTCAGGGCAGTAGGAGGTCTGCGGCGAGGCATTCTTCCGGGTCCAGGTGGTGCCTGAGCCAGAAGTATTTCTTCTTCACCCCAATCATCCAAATTGACTTCAGGAGTCGTATTTTGTAAGAACGCGGTTAGTACAAGAACTGGATCTTCTTCAACCTTTTGTAAGGGTAGCCGCGCTAACATTTGAGCCGCTTCCAGGCTAAGCGGCGATGCATTTTGAGGCGGCACAAAGGCATTAGTTGCTGGTGGCCTGAGATAGGAGCGAGTGGTTCCTTGTCCCAGGAGCACGATCACCCGCCGCCCTCCTGCTTCCAGATTGGGTGCGGCTGTAATCAGTTCAATCGCCTCCATCTCCAGTTCTTGAGCCAGATAGTAAGCGACGAAGGGAAAACTACCCAGTGCAAGAATGACCAACCCAATCAGAATGGCTCGGCGGGCAAATGTAGTTAATTTCGTTCCTGACAGCAGAATTGCCAGCAGGACGATCGCTAAACCCAACGGTGTGAAGGGAAAGGAAATGATACGCCAGAGAATTTCTAATACTCCACCATCCCTGGGAGGGCCCGTGACAAACGAAAGCGCCAGGACGACCAGGATCAGCAGCAAAACCAGCAAGCTCAGAAACGCCCTGGGTAGTGCTTTCAGCAGGACAAACCAGGCAACCAGCCCAACCACCAGCCAGAGGAGAACCTGGGTTAGCAGCAGAAAAACATCTGTAAGCAGTAGAATCATGCCAGGATTCCTTATCTGCCTCCTAAATAGGTGTCTTCACACGAGGGGAAGAGCTGGGGTAAAAACCAGGGTTGGTACAGATTGTTTGTGCGAATGCTTCATTCCTCCTGTAAGCATCTGGACAGTCACCATGATGCAACCCAATCTTGAGTTGGCATCATAACTCTCCAGGCAAACTTGCACAATATTCCCTAATCGATAACTTAGAGAATCGCTTCAGGACAGTGCTGGGTAAAAAATAATCAATCTAATCTGTGGGAGGGGTTAGTCGAGCATAACCCGCACGGCTCAACAAGGATAATTTTTTGTTCTATGAAGATCCCTGATAATAACTATGTACTAATCATGCCTGATGGGTTTCAATCTTGCAAGCTGAACTAGGTGCAAAAAGAGTTGAGACTTAGCTTATAGTTCTATCTATACTTCCTGAAACAGGAGTTTTGAGAAGGGAATTATGTCGTTTGAACTCATTCTGGCTGCGATCGTTCTTCTATTTCTGGTTTACTCGGTTGTTACAGAGATAAGCGGCAACAAGAAGTAGCCTCCTGTCAAAGAATTAAGGCATGGCAAAGAATCCGGATGTTGCTGGCCTGGAAAATAGAAGTCAGTTCGTCATAAGCAGTGCTTATTGCCAATGATGAAAGTTAGATTTTCTACCTGGAAGTTAGGAGCCAGGAGCTGGAAACCAGGGCCAGGATTCAAGAGAAACACCTATCACCCCATCACCCATCTACCCCTCGCCCATCCGCCCTCACCCCTTTTAATAGCTAACAACCAACAACTACGCTCTTTACCTTAGGACCAGAGGTACTGTGCTAGATTGAGGAGTTACTCCCAAATTGCGTTGAATGCTGGGAGGAAGCTGTTTGAGTGGAATTGGTGTAAATCCCAGGCGGGTGTAAAACGAAACTGTTGAACGTAAACACGCCAGGTAGAACGGCTTTTTTGCTTTTTGAGCTAAATGGTTGACCAGAAAAGAGCCTATGCCCTGTCCTCGCCATTCGGCAACGACAAACAGATCAAACAAAATGGAATGGGCGGGAAAACGGCATAGCTTAGCGCAGGCGATCGGTAATCCGCTGTACTCAATCACCCAGAAATTAGTCCACTCGTCCTTCAAATTGAACAAAGTTGCGATTCCAACCAGTACCAGCACCAGCAAAAGAACGATCGCCATCTGGAAAAACGCACTGCCTCCCAAAATCACCAACCCTACCACCAGCAGCCCCAAAACAATTACCCCAACCATCATCCGAAGACGAGAATCGACAGGCATGGTCTCCTGTTGTAATTGCATCAGAAATTGACTGAGAATTGGCTTATCTGTAACTCTTGCTGGGCGAAGAATGCATCCGGGTGGCAACAGAGGAGGAACCGCCATAGAAATTCAGAGACTGCAAATGCCACAATCAGATTGAACGACTTAGACAATCAAACATCCACCAGGGCATTAAACTCATTACAAACTGATCCAGAGCATGCCCATCCCTCAATCAAAATCACTCATAAAGTCATGGTTTCAACCTCACTTACCCCTCTGCCTGTTGATACTTCTCGCATTCGCAAGGATATTCAGGAACTTCAGCCTCAAATTGTGAAATGGCGCAGGCATCTCCACCAAAAACCTGAATTGGGTTTCCGTGAGCAATTGACTGCTGCATTTGTATCTCAAAAGCTTCAAGAGTGGGGCATTGAGCATCAAACAGCCATCGCTCAGACAGGGATTGTTGCGGTTATCCAGGGACGGCAACCAGGTCCAGTGCTGGCAATTCGGGCAGATATGGATGCATTACCAATCCAGGAAGAAAATGAAGTTCCCTATCGATCGCAACACGATGGCGTCATGCATGCCTGTGGACACGATGGCCACACAGCGATCGCCCTGGGCACTGCCCGTTATCTTTCCCAGCATCGGGATTCATTTGCGGGCACCGTTAAGCTGATTTTCCAGCCTGCTGAAGAAGGACCGGGTGGTGCAAATCCTATGATCGAAGCAGGTGTGTTAGCGAATCCAGATGTGGATGCCATTATTGGACTGCATCTGTGGAATTTTTTACCGCTGGGTACGGTTGGAGTTCGCAGTGGCCCTCTGATGGCAGCTGTTGACCTATTCAATTGCACGATTTTTGGCAAAGGTGGGCATGGTGCCATTCCCCAACATTCAGTTGATTCCATTGTGGTGGGGGCTCAGGTAGTCAACGCTTTACAGGCGATCGTCGCGCGTAACGTAGACCCGATCGAGTCAGCCGTTGTCACCGTCGGTAAATTCCATGCCGGAACCGCCCATAATGTGATTGCGGCTTCCGCCCAATTAAGCGGGACTGTACGTTACTTTAATCCGGGCTTTGAAGGTTTTTTCCAGGAACGAATGGAGCAAATTATCAGTGGTATTTGCCAGGCCCACGGTGCTCATTATGAATTAGAGTACCGTAGCCTGTATCCCCCTGTAATTAACAACGAAAAAATAGCTGAACTGATTCGCTCCGTCACGGCAACCGTTGTAGAAACCCCTGCTGGGATTGTGCCCCAGTGCCAGACCATGGGCGGAGAAGATATGGCATTTTTCCTGCAAAAAGTGCCTGGTTGCTATTTCTTTTTGGGTTCTGCCAATCTCTCCAGAGGGTTAGTTTACCCTCATCACCATCCCCGCTTCGACTTTGACGAAACCGCTCTGGGCATGGGTGTAGAAATCTTCGCCCGCTGTGTTGAGAAGTTTTGCCGCCCTGGCTAACGGGAGGAAACTACTGTGCAGGAAGCACTGAGCTCCATTGGTGGCGGCAACAGCGCAACCACATGGGGAACTGGACGAGGCGTATAACCCACGAGTGAGTTCCCCTGATAAGCCAGGGATGTACTGGCACCAGAATCCAGCATCACCGCATCCCGAAAACCAGCTTTTGCCAAGGCTTTACCTAAATCAACTGAGCCAATAGGTTCAACCGAAACCCCAACGACTGGTTGTCCCTGCTGATTAATGCCCCAAAAGGCCCGGTGTCTCGGCTCATTAAAATCAAAAAGCTTCCCAAACCGCGCAGGAGGTTGGGGCTGTCCATTTTCAACCAGGAACGCCGCTGCCACAAAAGCGTCGGTTACGTCTGGCATTTCTGCCTGGACGCCTTCCAACGTATTGTGCTTCAAATTATTAAACGGAACAAATTTGACCGCATTTGGACTGATCAGAACCAGCGGACGATTGTTAATGAGAGGAATTTCCCCTTTTCTACCGGGGATGAACCGACCATGAACTTGACTCAAAACTGGGCCCAGCATTTCGTTAGAGTCAAGCAGTTCCAGGGAGAAGAAGCCACCATCAACGGCTGCGATCGCCCCTGTCCCTGATTTCGCCAGAATCTCTGGTACCTGATACCGGCTATCAGCATGAATGGTAATTGGCTTCCCCCCTGAAATAAAGATAAATGGGGTGTTGTCAATAGCCGTTTCTACCTTTTGCACAGGTGATAAAAAATCAAATCCTGGGTTCCAGGCTTGCAACCTGGGGCCACCCCAGGCGATGTCTACCATCTCTGTCAGACGAGATTGACCAATGCGCCCAATGGCTAGCAAACTTTCCGATTGCCCCGCCAACTGCTCATTAGCATCATTCATTGTGAGTGCAGCAGTATAGCCTGCAGCCTGCACCGCCTGGGCAACTTGAGCATTATATTTTCCCTCTGGATAGGTAAAGTAGCGGATGGGAACTCCCAACGTGGCTTCTAGAATCTGCTTCGACTCCTTCAATTCTTTCTCGACTTCAACTGGAGACAAATCAGGCATCAGCCGATGACTGAGACTGTGGGAGACGATCGTCACTAGAGGATCAGCAGCCATCTCTCGCAGTTGCTCCCATGTCACGCCGGGACGTCCCAGGCGCTTGTCAATCTTGTCTGTGTAGATTGAAAAGACTGCTGGGTAGTTGTACTTCTTCAACAGTGGGTAAACATAGGTATAGTGCCCAGCATAACCATCATCAAAGGTCAGTAGAATGGGCTTTTCAGGCAGTGGTAGCCCCGTTCGCAGATGAATTACCAGTTGATCCATGCTGATTGGCGTCAGCCCCTTTTCCTGAATCAGCTTGAGATGCGCCTCAAATTCTTCTGGGGTGACATCAAAAAATACTTCTTTTTGCGGCAGGATATCGTGATACATCATCACAGGCACCCTCGCCTGCCGGGCCTGCGCATTGATTTCAGGAAAAGGGCTGGCATTGAGATAAGCCAGTAATTGAGGGCCTACCTGCTCAATTAGCGTACCGATACCAATCGCGGGCTGGTCTGCCCAGGTAGCGGTTTGAGTCAAATTACTCACCAGCTGAGCTAGTCTCGATGTTGAAGCAGGTAACGCCTGGTTGCAGTTGATCGCAGACGTTGGCATCGGCGCTCCTTCAGGATGGGCGATCGCAGTCTTCACCTTAAACATGAATAACCCATTTAACATGGGTAACAGAGCTGCCAGCCCTCCCATTACTAGAAACCAAAATCGAAACCGAAATCCAGATTTAAAGAAACTTCCCGGTTGGCGCTCACACCACAAAGGCATAGGGATTAAAAAAATAAAAATTCCTTGTTAGATCTACCCCATTTTCAGCACTTTGTCAGGTTTTTTAAGATACTCGTTTGCCAAATCCCAAAATAGTATAGCGGCAGTCATTGTGGTTAGGACGGGGTGCAGGGGTAGAACCCCTGGCTGGGAGCGAAGCCCCTACTCCCTCTCTAATTCCAATGTCCTAATGCACTCGCGTAGAGCTATAAGTAACTGAACAAAATTCAGTTGAAATAGATTCGGGGGTAGAGGGGGTGTCCCCCGCCTGGGGGCTTCGCCCCCATTCCCCCTTCTTACAATGAATTAAGTAGAGCTAATTAAGTGGAGCCGACAGGTGTTTCTCCTGACTCCTGGTTCCTTATTTTCTTTTTCCAAAAATAAAAGCCTCCAGTGGAGGCTGCTTAAATGATGGTGATTTGACTCTCCACAATTTCCGCTTCGACAATTTGTGCGGGCTGTGCGTCAAAGTGTGCGGTGTCCTGTGCGTCCTGTGCAAAATCCTGTGCAGGATCGTGCGTGTCCGTGCAGAGATTTGCACCCAAACCGTTCAATTGCTTGTCCATAAGATGTGTTTCAACGTTTTGACATTGTTCAAACCCTTGAAAATCAAGGGTTCTGACTGTGCAGAAAGGTGCGTAAACCGTGCGCGTAGCCTGTGCGCCTTCCGTGCGAAAACTGCGCGGTACTGCACAAAAAGCTGTGCAAAACTGTGCAGATGTACTAAAAAATAAGCCCCCCATTTCTGGGAGGCAAGCATTTCACTGTAAGCTATACAGTGAATAATTCCATTGATTTACTTTTCTAAATTACTACCGTCTTGCAACTTTTCCAGCACCAGGTCCAGCATGTCAGTCCTGGTGGAAACCCCTTCCAGCATTTCTCGAATGATGTCGGCATAGGCCAGGGTAACTTCATACTGCTCCGGCATCTTTTCGAACTCCAGCCCCTTGCCCCAGCGTTGAATGGTGTTCTCCCGGACCCGCAACACCTTAGAGAGTAGGACTACACAGCGCTCTCGATAGCCCCGTGTCTGCTCGTCCTCGTCCGTTGATTTGAACCACCGACGACAAAACTCTCGTGCCTTCATTTGCTGGTCTAGAACCTCATAGGGTGAAATCCTGACCCTATTGTTCCAGGTTCCTGTCCGCATTGGATTCTTGCCACAAAACATCTGGTTCTATTTTGCAGTTAATCTCTGGTTTCGTTACCGTGATTCTGTGGTAAAGCGGCTATCCTGTGAGACAGCACAATACATCCCAGGACAATGGACCCTACCACCACCACCATTGACTCCCTCCCCGTCTCTGCCTTACCCGATCGCTACGGCGTAGCCCGTTCCCAGGTCTACAACCGCATCAACGCCCTGGGCATCACCACCACCAAGCGCAGCAACAAAGCCTATGTCGATGCTGACCAACTCCAGCTCCTCGATGCCATCCACACCCTGATCACCGAGCAGGGCAATACTCTGGAGGAAGCCGCCGCCACCCTGCAACAGGACAGTCCTGTGAGACCGTCCCGCGAGACGATAGGACAGCTCACCAGACAGGACGTTTCCCCCCTGCAAGACAGTCCTGTAGGACAGTCCTATGACACCGCAGGACATCTGCTCTATTTGCTGAGCACCTTACAGCAGGGGGCACCACCCAACCCCCTGGAACGCTTTGAGCAACTACAGGCCATAGCGGATCACGGCTGGCAACCCAGCACCTCAGAGCTGGCAGATATTCTCGGGCTGAAGTCTCTCAGTGGGCAGCAGTTTGAGCGCTACGGCTTTCGGTTTACCAGGGCTGGGAAGAATGGCCAGCAGTCGGCATGGAGAGTAGAAAAGCTGTGAGAAGCGCTACCATCTCGACAGTGTGTATCTTTCCAAAACTCCCCTGACCGTCTTCGGTTGGGGTTTTATTTTGGAGGAGCGATTACTGTCCTCCCCCTGGGCATTCTGAAAGCATCAAGGTTCCTGCAAGCGACACAGCCCCCGCATTGGTGGGGGCATTTTTACGAACTGTATCGTTAGAGCATCTGCCGTCTTACCTGGGAAGCATAGGCATGGTGCTAATGCACTCCTGAAAAGTGCCTCCCCTTGCCATCGGTAAGAGGGGGTTTTTGTTGATCCAGCTTGTTCTGGGGGAAAGCTAACGATATCTGTCCTGTGTCTTGTCTGCCGTGTCCAGTAACAGCAAAAGGGGGTCATATGGCTCGAATGGTTCCTGAGTCCTGTCCTGCCAAGGCCAGCAAGGGGAGAAAAGCGACTCTTCGATATTCTCCAGCGATCGCTACCGGATAGCTTCATCGTCTGGTACGAACCCCAGGTGAATAACCTCTACCCCGATTTCATCGTCCTGGGGCCGGACTTCGGGCTGCTGGTGCTGGAGGTGAAGGGCTGGTATGCCGGAGACATTGAACGGGCAAATCACCAGTTCTTTGATATCCGCCGGAAACGACGCGATTTCACCAAGGTTGAAACCTATCAATCCCCACTGCGCCAGGGCCAGGGCTACGTCAATGGCCTTATGGATCGGCTGCTGGGCTATCCCATCCTCTGCAATCCCGATGGCAACTACCAGGGGCGGTTGTCCTTCCCCGTCGGCGTCGGTGCCATCATGTCCAACCTCACTGAAGCCCAGGCGCGAGAAAAGGGCTTGTACTGCCTCCTGGAAAAGCCTGCCGTGGCCTACCGAGATGAGCTGGTCGAGTGGCCCCAGTGTCGCCCTGAACTGGTCATCCAGCGGCTCAAGGCCATGTTCAAGGTGGATTTCAGCTTCCCCCCCCTCACCGCTGACCAGATCAGCACCATTCGCGGCATCATCCATCCCGAGATAGCGATCAAAGAAGTCCCGGCCACCCAACTCAGCATCCCCGTGTGGGAAGAAGACACCCCAGACACCCCAGCTCCCCCCGATGGCTCCACGGTGCTGCTGAGCCTGGATGTCGAGCAAGAGCGGCTGGCCCGAACGATGGGCAGTGGCCACCGCATCTTCTACGGGGTCGCTGGCTCTGGCAAAACAGTGATCCTGTTGTCGCGGGCAAAGGCGATCGCCAATCGCCTGCTCGAACATCGTGTCCTGATCCTCTGCTTCAACATCACCCTGGCCGCCCACCTGCGCTCCACCCTCCACAATGACAGCCGCAATCCTCACTACCAGTCACGCATTACCGTCCTACACTTCCACGATTGGGCCAAGACCATCCTCGGCAGCTTGCCCCACAGTCAGGAATTCAAAGACGACGAAGAATACAACGCCTTCCTCGGCCAAAGGCTAATCGAACGCCTCAGCCAAACTCCCACAGAGCACAAATGGGATTCCATCCTGGTCGATGAGGCCCACACCTTCTCCCCCAGTTGGTTCCTCTGCTGCGTGGCTGCCCTCAAAGACCCCCAGAACGGCGATCTGATGATCGTCAGCGACGGTAGCCAGAGCCTTTACAAACGCCAGCACTTTACCTGGAAGTCCGTAGGCATCCAGGCCCAGGGCCGCTCCAAACGCCTCAGCCAGAACTACCGCAACACCCATGAGATCATGTCTGCGGCCTGGTCGGTGGTGCAGTCCGTGGGCAATGACAGCGACGATGTGACCTTCCCCGCCGTCCGCCCCGATGTCGCCCTCCGACATGGCAAGAAACCTGTCCTCCACCTGGCCCGAACCAAAGAGGATGCCGTTGAAGCATTAGTGGACCAGGTGCGATCGCTCTGCGAGTCGGGCTATTCCCCCGACGATATTGCCATCCTGTACCGCTGGAAGTCTCGCCAGGATGAGCCACAGTTTCACCATCTCCTCACCCGCCTCGATGACCTGGGCATGATTCCCTACTGGATCACCGAGAGTAGCCAGAAGAAACGTTCTTACAACAGTCAAGCCCCCGGCATTCGCATCGTCACTGCCCTGTCTTCCTTGGGTCTGGAGTTCAAGGTAGTCCTGCTGCTGTGGCTGGAACAGTTTGCCGATTGTTGTTATGCCGATCCTGAAGTTGCGGCCCTGTCCCGCCGTCAGCTTTACGTTGCCATGACCAGGGCACAGGACGAGCTGCACTTATTCGTAGGCAAGTACGCCCGATTGGTCAATGAACTGGAGCATGGCGGCACCGTGGATGTCCGCAAGCTTTAGCCCGCTTTGCAGTACAACCGATAAACCAGTCAACCTCTTAAGCAGTCCGTTCCCTCTTCTCCATTTGCAACAGTGGAATGAATGCAAAGATGACTTGCCCAACCAAACCAAGAGCCTTGGGAAGGGATTGATAAGCTGCAAAATGCCCTTGTACCGTGCTGCCCAATAGCCAAAGCGATAAAGCCAACTCAGCCGCCATCAGAAGCCCAAATGCGCTTAGCCCCATAACCAGACGGGGCCACCATTGAGATGGCACATTGAATCTAGTCGTCAGGAAACCAGACACTATCCAGGCCGCACTCAAAATAATGGTCCGCCGCCTCACTCTCACTCAACCCCATCAGCTCCTCCTGGATCACCCGCACGGCTAATCCAGGATTCCCCCTCACCTTCTGCTGTAACTCGGCAAAGCGGCTGGGACTGAGGGCCATCCCCTTGTTTACCGCCTCGGCATACATCAGCGATCGCACCTGATCGGCACTCAACGGCTCCAGCTCCAGCCTCGGCATCTTCAGAAAAATGTCCTTCGCCGGGGGGTGGTCCGCCAACAGCAGCATCAGTCCTCCCGCCCTCAGCACATCCTCCAACCAGTAGCGCAACGAGGCAGGCCAGCGGTGGGCATCGTCCGCAATCAGTAGCCGCTGGCCCCCCTTCATCAGGTCCAGGATTTCCGCCCTCAGAATCTCTGCCGTCAGCTTTCGGGGTTTGCCCTCCTCCGTCTCCGTCTCAATACCGAAAGCCTCAGCAATGCCCATCAAGGTTTGCTTGGCGCTGCCGCCATAGGTCGCTACCACAGACCGGGGGAACCGCTGCGCGATCGCCTGCCCCAACTCACTCTTGCCACTGCCCGCTTCGCCCATCACCAGCAGCGACTGTCCCTTCCCCAACGATGCGGCGATCTGCTCCAACTCCGTCTCTCGAAAGTCCAGCACTATGCCGCTTGAGGCGTCCCGCCCTGGTGAGTTGCTCGGTGGTGGTGCAATAACTGGGCTGCAATCTCGACGGGATTCGCTTTTGGGTGGGTCACCGCCTGCACTTGGGAGATCTGAGACTGCTGCTCTGGAGTGAGGTCGTCGTAGGTCATCTGCTCTGCCAGTTCCGCCACCACCAGGTCCGCTGTCATCATCCGCTGAGCCGCTAACGCCTGCGCCCGTTGGATCAGCGTTTCGGCTGTATAGTCTGCCTCTGCCCCTGGAAGCCCTACCTCTACCCTTTCGGGGGGGCGTTCCCTGAGCCTCTGCTAGTACACCCGCTCTGAAGCCCTCTCGCCGCCCTGTAGCCGTCACATGCTGCCGTAGCTCCCGAATCAGGTCAGCGCTTTCTGGCTCCAGCAGCACCCGGTTATCGGCATCCTTTCGGGTCTGGATCTCCAGCCCCAGGCCCTTCAGAAACTTCAGGTCTTCGTAATAGGCATCTTTCTTGATCCCTAATTCGGCTTGCAGGTCTTCTGGGTGGACCAGGGTTTCGGTTCTGGCAGTAGACATGGATTTTTTTTATGCTCTGTCCATAATTATGGTTTTTTCAAAACTTTTTTAAATCGGGCATTCCCTGAATCGGTTTGAAGCTTCCATAAGCCGCATTTGATATTGTTTATTTATTCCTAGGACAGGCTCTATAGTTCTACATTTTCTTCTGCAAAACTGTATACGCGATCGCCATCCAGTTCTCAATTCAATACCTAGTAGCCAGTTGCTACGGTTGATTACTGGTCTGCGGAAGCCAAAGTGGTCGCTTAGTCAGCCATCTCAAAAATGGCGATGTTCATGCCGAGTGACCCACTAGTCAATCAAAATAAAAGTTTTGAAGGGGGCACCCCCTCCACCCCCCATGCTGCAAAATTAGTGTTCGCAACACTATGAGTATTTTCTGACAAAAGGTTGGATTGGATGTTGAACAGGGAGTTTCCTATGGGAACGCTTAGAGTGAATTGTTAAATTAAATGGATTTAATTCCAAAGGAGGAATTATTCTGAGTTCATTGTATTCATTAAACACCCAACTGGATGGGCGTTATGCAACCGATGTAGAACTCCAACCAGTCGAGCACTATCTCGACTCCTATACCCTGCGCTTGAATACGTACCGAAAGATTCAAGTTTTAGAAGTCCACATCATTCAGCAGGTGCACGCCCGGCTGAGGCAAGTTGACCCTGAGATTTTGGTCTATGACAACAGGGATGCCAGCGCTATCTGTGAACGAGACATGCTTTACGTGTTGCGCTATTCAGCGATCGCCCTCCTAATTAATGGAACCGACCTGTTAGAAGAACGCGTGTTACTCTGGCTGCAAACCATTATGCGCAGCTTTAAGGATCATCAGCATCGTTCTGACCTTACCTACCGCATCCTGCAAGAGGTGATCCAACAATATTTGCTTCCATCTGAAGCTGCTCTATTTTTGCCAATTCTAGAACTAAACCGCCAGTTTTTAGGTATGAATTGATCGTCCATAATCCTATGTCAAAAAACTTTACCTTCATCCCGGTTGGGAAGTTAGATCTTTGGGGTGCAGGGAATATTAATTTAAGAACAGCCATCCAGAAACACCCAGGGACTCTTCTACTATCCCTTCTACCCTAGCTAACTTGAAAACAGTCCCCTGTGGCTGCCTTTCACTCATAATGCTGTGCGCAGTTCATTGTCATTAGGGACTCTAAATGGCTGACTCTGCTTCCCCAATTTTTACCATGGCCACCTCAGCGTTGGAGCTGACTGGCTCCTGGCTCTCGCCTCAAACCCCTTATTCACTGAGACTGCCTTATCCACTCAAACTATTGTCGGTAAATAACTATGGTGATTGCAAATCCCTACCAAAACGCTGCTAAGCTCAAGAACCCTAAAAAACACAATCACTATGGGTTCCGTGACTTCTTCCAGTTTGATACTGAGCGGGGCATCATCACTGACTGGAATGATAGCCAGAATGTGCTGACAACGGAAGACTTTATCATTGGGTTGGTTGAGGGTTTAGAAGAAGAGGTAGGCGATGCTTCGGCAGTCACCATGTACACCATTGGTTGCGAGTGGGGACAAAAAGACGCTTTTTTCTTCGAGAAGTGGTTTCAAAAGGAGTTTGACCGCAACATTCGCCAGACGAACCTGCTGTTTTTGTTAGAAACCTGGTGGTGGCCCTTCACCTCCCAGGGCTGGGGGCGTTGGGAAGTGGATATGGGCGATCGCAAGCAGGGGTTCATGTTCATCAACATTTTTGACTCTGCCATAGCTCGCACCCTGGGCGACGTAGGTAAACCAGTCTGCTATCTCTACGCCGGGCTATTTGCCGGATTCTTCACCGAAATGGTTAAAAAGCAACTGAGCTGCATCGAAATTCAGTGCTACTCCATGGGTGAAACCTACTGTAAGTTTCTGTTAGGTGGGCAAGATCGGATTGATGCAGCCTCATTCTGGCTCAATGAAGGGGCTACCGCCAAAGACATTGAGAAGCGCCTGCGGGCAGGAGAACTGCTGCGATGAGCACTATAACCTTACTCCACACTAATGGTTCTAAAGCTCGCCATCTATCCCAGTCCTGGATGCAAATTTCCGTCCAGAAATTCTTTACCGCTATCAACTGGGAAGACAACCCACCCGAAATTCAACAGGTAAGGCTGGCTGCTTCTGAGCCCAACAATATCAGCACTCTCAGCATGACAATGAATGTGAGCCAATTTTTTGCAGCCCTGAATTGGGATGGCAATGAGATCGCCGCCGTTACCCAAGACCAGCCCTCTATTCAGCCACCTAAACCAGACGAAATTACCCTTGATGATTTCTCAAACCTCTTCTAGTCACGTGAGTTAGACCTTTTTCCCACCTCTACCCCTTCCCTTCTTCCCCAAGATCCTATGCATCCAAAAATTGAAGCCATTTTCAATGAAGCTGAAAACCGCTACCTCACCCCCGATGAATTGGGCCTTATCAGCCAATACGTTGATTCTTTGCCTGAGCGACTGGAAGTTTATCGCATACTTAGAGACCGGGAGCTAGAAATGATGCAACAGGTAGCAGATCAGTTGCAGGCAGCCATGCCTGGAGAAGATATCACAAATCTGGAACGCAGTATCAAAAATGCCTTGCTGCTGCTACGCTACTGTGCCATGGGCATGCTCCTAGATGATGAGTCCTTCGTTAAAGACAGATTGTTAGGCTGGCTTCAGGCAACCCTGAGTTCATACAATACCCAGGCTATTGATACCACTCTCCACCGCCTGCTCAACCAGCAACTATCCCAAACTCTCAGTGCAAGCCAATTGAATCTGTTCACCCCCATCCTCAGCATGGCTCAAAACACCCTGCTGCAAAAGGCAACCACCCCAGAGCTGGTCCCGTAGTAAAGGATAGGCGATAGGCAAAAGCAAAAGGCAAAAGGGAGAAGCCAGAAGTCACGAGTGGGGAGTGGAAAACTCAAAAAAACTCAAAATTCAAAATCCATCATCTCTTCACCTAACTACCCATTCACCCTTCACTCCTCACTAAACTGAAAACCAGCTAGCGCTCACAAATCGTTTGTAAAAAAAGGGGGGGAAAGTCCTACACCCCGTTAAATTTCAAGCAAGATCGCTATAAAAACTAAAAACTATTCCTCATCCTGGTACTTGCCCTATGATTTCTGTCGCTGATCTTCTGGTTGATAACCGAATTCCCGGTAATTACTACGCTACTGATGCTTATGTACGCAGCGATCTGGAAATGGGTCTGTTGGAAAACCGTCGCGGCGATCGCCTGCTGGCGCTTCCAGAAACGCTGATTCAAGCAATTTATTCTGGATTAGAAAAAGAAACTGGACAGGCATCTCGCCTGGTACTACG
The DNA here is from genome assembly GCF_049200465.1 of Leptothermofonsia sp. ETS-13. Classification (NCBI taxonomy): domain Bacteria; kingdom Bacillati; phylum Cyanobacteriota; class Cyanophyceae; order Leptolyngbyales; family Leptolyngbyaceae; genus Leptothermofonsia; species Leptothermofonsia sp. ETS-13. The sequence continues at coordinate 4,351,658 of NZ_CP120836.1, read as the reverse complement.
CAATTGTGGTCGCTGGTGGGGCAAAAATTTTTACATCCGCTTTCGGGAAGAACTCACCGAGTACTACGGCACCTCGCTAGCGGACATGCCTATGATTGAGTTTTTGCAATGTCTTCAGTCCTGCTGGATAACTTACGGTTGGGGGAAAATTGAGCTGGAGCAAACCTACCATCAGAGAGGCTTCCTCATCATTAAGACATGGAATTCCCCGTTTGCGAGGTTGGCACCCAGGGGCGATCGCCCCGTATGCCACCTGGAGGCGGGTGTCTTAGGTGCCTTCTTCAGCCAATTAACGGGTAAAGATTTATCCTGCGTTCAAACGACCTGCGAATCGCTAGGAGCAGATTGCAATCGTTTCATTCTCGGCTTAACCAGGCGGGTAGAGCCGATTGAAGCCATGGTTGAAAGCCATTTAGATCACGACACCATTCTGCAAAAGATTTGTGATTAAATTGGGATTGAGTGATAGGTTCGGGGTTGGGCGATCGCTCACCTAGAATCAAACAACACCATAAGTACCATTACAGTTAAAGTGTGCAGGATGAGCTAGCACAGCACAATCCGTTTCGGTGTAAGAACCTTCCTAAAACAATAAACCACCATCGAGATGTGTCCAACTTCCTTGCAAAAGAGCTAAAGGGCTCCAGGTATCGGATCCTTGGCCTAGTTGGACAAGGGCAGTTTGGACAGGTTTATTGTGCCATTCATCGTCCAACAGGTCATCTCGTTGCCCTCAAAGAACTTGATAGAGAGCGGTTTCCCACCCACAAGTTTTTGCGTGAACTGCGATTTCTGTTGAGCTTGCAGCATCCTAACATTGTAAATTGCCGCGCCCTGGAGCATACCCAGACAGGGCGTTACCTGGTTATGGACTATTGCGAAGGAGGAACGCTGCGGAGCCTGATGGAGGAAGATGTTCGCCTGCATCCCGCCCAAGGTCTGAAATTGATTACCGATGTATTGGCAGGGCTAGATCATGCTCACAGCCGGGGTATTATTCACTGTGACATTAAACCAGAAAACATCCTGCTGACGGTAGAACCCAGTGGTTGGACGGCACACATTTCTGACTTTGGCATTGCACGGCTAAATCAGGAAATTTTTAAAGATGGAACGGGGAATACGGGTTCTCCTGCCTATATGGCTCCCGAGCGATTTTATGGACAGTACTCACAGTCATCTGACCTGTATGCAGTCGGTATTTTACTGTTTGAGTTGCTGGCAGGTTATCGACCGTTTTCTGGTCCTCCAGCAGAACTGATGTCTGCTCATTTGAATCAGCCCGTCAAACTGCCTGACACGATTCCACCAGGTCTACAAACTATCATTCTGACAGCGTTGCAGAAACTACCTGCTCGCCGCTTTCGTTCTGCATTAGATATGTTGACCCAAATTCAGGCAGCCAACGAAAGTTTGAAATCAGAATTGGGTGAAGCGTGGCGATGTCCTACGCTATTGCAATTGACTGTCGGCTTGCCGATATCTCCTTTAAAGCCTCTACGCCAAGAAATTTTGCAGACTGAAGTGAAACAGCTGACAGTAGAAGGCTTTCAGCATTCGACCCCCTTTGGCGCTGCTGACTGGCGGATGGAGCAGCCGCAGTTAGCTCAAATCGCGAAAGATGCAGAAGGCGAGCGGATATATTGGGCATCTGGTTGTTATGTAGGATGTCAATTTTATCCTGATGGAATTTTGCAGCAAGGGGCGGGGCCGGAAAAGGTAAGCGTGGCAACGGTTCGCTTACCTGACCCAGTGCGGCAAGTAATGGTGCGCCCGCAAGGATGTTTTGTTGTTACCCATCGCGCTATTTATCGAATTCCACCCGTCTTGTTTCGACCAGAGGTGGCACACCATGGGCAAAAGCGGTTGCAGCATTCAGGGCTTGAAAGTGAACTGCCCATCCAGCATCAGGTGCCCCAGCTCATTGCGGAGTTTCGGCAAGATTTTGTGGCGGCGATCGCTCCGGATGGATCATGGATGGCAACAGCCATTGCAGAGCGAGGCAGCGGAAATACGCGGCTTAGCATCTGGCAGTTATCTAGGATGCAGCCAATTAAATTGATTTACGGCTGTTCGCCCCATCCCTTTCAATTAATGGTGCTAGACTCGCGTCACATAGCTGTGTTTTCCTATACTGTGGATGCGCAAAGCACGATTTGCATCACAGGGGTCTTGAGTGAAGTGTTTACCCGGCGTGGCGATCGGGTGGGCTCTCTCAATCTGCCTGTTCCTTTGGGTGGCCTAATTAGAAGTCCAGTTCCCTACAGGCTAATGGCAATGGAGTCAGCCGATTCTGACACGGTGCTCTTAATTGATTTGAAGCCCCTCAGAATTTCGCGGATTGGAGTGGGAATCTCGCCAGTTCTGGCGGAAGCTGCTTCCTGGGGTTACATCCTGATGGATATGAATGGACAGATTGTGCTGCTGGACAGGTATGGACAGCCTTTTGGGCAAATTGATGGACCAGCTAACCCCACTGCGATCGCCATCGTTGATCCCTATGGCTTACTCATTTCAACCTGGAAGGATGGGCAGGGAAGCTTGTATACGCTTGATCTACGGCAGGCAGAGCTAGGTTTCTTATTTTGATGCTAAATTAACTGTTGATCGAGTCTCAGTTTTTAACTTCATGCCTGATTGGTTAACGCCTAGCCATTTTGTAATGGTTGGATTGTTGGTTGTTTTTGCGATCGCCCATAGTGGGTTGGCGGCCCTTCGCCCTTACGGTGAGAAATTGATAGGTGCCCGTCTGTATCGAGTGCTGTTTGCCCTGGTCAGTCTGCCTTTGGCAACAATCCTGATCATTTATTTCTTCAACCATCGCTATGATGGGTGGCAACTCTGGCAGATACAGGGAGTTCCAGGTGTGGCAACCACGGTTTGGATGCTGTCGGCGATTTCATTTTTGTTTCTGTACCCGGCAACGTTTAATCTGCTAGAAATTGCGGCAATTCAGAAACCCCATGTGCACCTTTACGAAACGGGCATTATCCGGATTACCAGACATCCCCAGATGGTGGGGCAAATTATCTGGTGTATTGCCCATACCCTCTGGTTAGGTACGACGTTTATGCTGGTTACCTCTGTTGGGCTGGTGCTGCATCACCTGTTCGGGGTCTGGCATGGCGATCGCCGTCTCCGCGCTCGCTATGGAGAAGCCTTTGAAGTTGTCAAAGCTCGCACCTCGGTCGTTCCCTTTCTGGCAATTCTGCAAGGACGACAACATATGAACCTGGTTGAATTTCTACGACCTGCCTATTTGGGAGTTGCCGTATTTGTTCTACTAATTTGGTGGGCACACCCAGTTCTAATACGTGCAACTGGGAGCATACCTTGGTAGGATGATCCCTAACTAGATATAAAAATTCAGAGTTACTACGAATGTTTTTGATCTCTATGGGTGAACAGGCATTTAGGAAAGAAGTTTTAGAATCGACAACTCCCGTTCTGGTCCATTTTGGAGCTCCCTGGTGTGGTCCCTGTCGAATGATTGAGCCACTTTTGACCCGGTTTCAATCGGAGTGGGGAAAGTGCTTCAAGCTCGTTGGGATCAATGCCGATGAGAATTTGAAACTGTCAAGTCATTACCGCATTACAACACTGCCAACTATTCTTCTGTTTGAAGGAGGCAAAGTCATTCACCGGTTAGAAGGTCTGTACAAGCGCGATGCTCTCTGGACTGAGCTTCATAAGCTAATGAATAATTCGCTTCAGGCAAGTCCTGCTACTGCCACTGCTGAACCAGTCGAACCCCGCAGGTGATTTTGATTTTACCTCTGTAGATCGCCGTAAATCCCCCACCCCAGTCCTCTGCCAGTCCTTTCAGGTCGAGGCTATTCTTTGCCGCCTTCATGTAATCTGCCTAGTGGTCTGTCAAGACTGTTTTGATGGGTTGAAAACCCTCAAAACACCTGAGAATTGGGTTTTGTAGATTTGAGTTATCCCTCAAATCTATCCTGACGGACTACTAGTGGTTCACCAAAGGAACTTTGCCTGGTTATCCAAACTCAGAAAAACCAATTCATGAGGGGATGAAGGGTTGCAAACCCTTCAAAATCTGCTTGGAAGACTATAGCTCTACGCGGGTGCGTTAGGACATTGGAATTAGAGAGGGAGTGGGGGCTTCGCACTCAGCCAGGGGTTTCCCCCCTGCACCCCGTCCTAACCATAATGACTACCGCTGTACTACAGCAAAACGAAAGTTTTGTTCGAGGTGCAGGGGGGAACTCCTGCTTAGGGGCGGAGCCCCAAACCCCTATGTTACAAAATTGAGTGTTTGCAACACTAGCCCTTCACTCCACTGCCTGCTTCGGTGGGCACTACATACCGCTGCATTATCAGAAAGAATAGAACAATCGGCGCGATCGAAATTACCGAGCCCGCCGCGACTAGTCGCCAGTCCAGGTTCAACTGTCCGGCTAACTGAGCCACCCCAAGGGGCAGTGTGTAGTATTCAGGCCGATCCAGCACAATCAGGGGCCAGAGAAAGTCACTCCAGGAGCCAATGAAGACAAAGATTGCCAGCGTCACCAGAGCCGGACGGATTGATGGAATCATGACATACCACCACAGCCCCAATTCCGAACAGCCATCCATCCGTGCCGCTTCCTCCAGTTCCTTGGGCACCCCCTGAAATGCCTGTCGTAGCAAGAAAATGCCAAAAGCAGAGGCGATCGCCGGGAAAATGATCCCCCAATAGGTATTCCGCAACCCCAGTTGCACAGTCAGCACATACAGTGGAATCATCACAATCTGAAACGGAATCATGATTGTGCAGACGATCGCAATAAAAATCCCCTCCCTGCCCCAAAATTTCAACCGCGCCAGGGGGTAGGCTGCCAGCGCACAAACCAATAAATTCAGGCAGACTGTTAACATCGCCACCAGTGTACTGTTGAACAGATAGCGCCCAAATGGATTCGTCCGCCAGACCTGAACAAAATTCTCCAGGGTTGGCTGGCTGGGCAAGAACTGGGGCGGATACTGGAAAATATTTTCATTCGGTGACTTCAGCGATGTACTAACCAGCCATCCTAACGGAACCAGCATCGTGATCGCGATCGCCCCCAGCAGAGCATACATCCAGAATGTTTTCCAGTGTCGAATCAGGTGTTTTTGAACCATTGGAAAGGGGAGTTTTGAGTTTTAAGTTCTAAGCTTCAGGTGAAAGGGATAGTGGAGGGGTGGATGAATTTTGAGTTTTCACCTCATACCTCACCCTTCAATTAATTAACAACTAATAACTGACCTTCACCCCCTTACCCCTCTTCCTACTGCCTGTCGTTTCATGCCCAGGAACAGAAGGGTGAGAAACAGTAAGCCCATAATACCGGCCAGGGGATTGCGATCAATGCCAGTAATCCACGCAGGTGCCTGACTGGAGTAATCAACTAACTGCCCCACGTTCACGATGTAATAGCCCCAGACCAGACCGGCATGCAACCCAATGGGTAGACCCAAACGTCCCCGCCAAAATCCGTCTTCCCAGTTACTGCGCGATCGCTTAGCCCAAACCAGCGTTGCCCCTAACAGTAGTAGTGCTGGAAACGTAATAATCGTGCGGAGCAGTTCTTCTAGGGGTTTAATAAAGTGTAAAGCCGCATAAATTCCCGCACTTGCCCAGAGAGCAGTTTTCGGTCGGTAGTCTCGCTGAAACTCATCCAGCAACCATCCCCGAAAGAACAATTCCTCTGCAAAGCCAAGACCGAGGGAAACCAGCCCTCCTTCCAGAACAATTCTCAGCCAGGAGGCAGAAGGCACTTTCCAGATAACCCAGCCCAAAATGCTCTGGGTACCAAACAGAGCAAACAGGCTGAAAACTCCAATTGCCAGACCAGTCAGTAGCTCTAAACCACTACGACGAGTAAATTCTAAACCATAGCGCCATAACAGGTTGGGCTGCCCATAAACCTGCCATCCCCAAAACCGTACCAGCAAGATAAATTCGGTATAGAGGAGCAACAGCGTCAAAATACTGACTGTATTCTGTATGGCGTCTGGAGTTCCGCCGGAATTGGCCACCACAAAATAAACGAGTCCCGCTAAGGGGACCCAAAGCGCTAACAGTGTAAGGATAAAAACTCCAAGCCTTAAAAAATCTGGATACTGTGACAGCCTGGATAGTTTCTGCTTTGTCAATTTTGCTTTGTTACTTTAGCTTGCTGGCACTCAGCTATTCATCCGGCTCAATTGTGCTACTCAAGCCGTGACTCTTCAAGGTTTCGCAGTAAAACTCAGCATGCTCCTGGGCACAGGTAATCACCAATGCCACCCCATTGGTGTGAGCTTCCATCATGATATCAACGGCTTGAGGCTGGGTCAGGCTAGGCACAGTTTTCATCAGAACCTGTACCACATACTCCATGGAGTTGAAGTCGTCGTTATGTAGCAAGACCCGATAACGGGGGGCCAGCTTACGGACTGTTGAACGTTGTTCAAGGGTTTCGACAGACACGGCTCTATCCTCTCCCTATCCTTTACATTGCTTAATCTCTTTTATACCATTTCAGTTCCTATTCCGGCAGTGACCAAATCGTAATGATTTTAGAGTTGTTAGTGATAGCGGCTAGCGCCGCGCATCATTACCTAGCTTAACCCCTATTCTGACACCTCCCCATTCCCCTAATCAATTGGCCCTCCTGAAAGCTTTAAAGTAACCAAATGATCAAATTCAGCATTGTAACGGTAGGGGAAGAAAAAGCTGCTGCTTAGAATTGAGTAAAGAGATATGGCAGGTGATCTATTCTCTATGGGCTTTTCGTCGAAGCAAGAATTCCTGGGAGCGCGATCGTTTCAGCCTTGCCAGATTGTTTGCCTGGAGCATGAAACTAGCCGTTTGTATGCTGAAGTGATACAAATTGTTGAGTCCCGTCAAATTTGTTGGGTGCGTCCATTGATTTTAGCTGTGGACGCTTCACTAGATTCAGGCCAAGAGAATGCTACTGATCTCTCGTACTGCTATGACCTCCGCTCTGGAGCCGATTTGCTTTACCCGTTAGTTCTCTTTCGAACAGTTCTAGACTCTGAAGTGATTCCACTGCTAGCTTTTCTCTACAATCCAGAGCGGGAGTTGAGAAATCACCCATCGAACCAAAGTGGCCACCAGCAGTTCAGACAGTTGATTCAGAAAATTTGGCAAGCTTATCCAGAAGCTTTTTGACCCATAGGCGCCATTCTTTTGGGCTTGGAAAAGATTTATGAACTGGGAACAAGCTGAATGCGCCCTGCATCCATCTCATCCATCAACAGTTCCAGTGCCTCATAATCGACATCAGAGATATGCCCCAAACGAGTCAATTCATAATTGATGGCATTTTCAATGTCGGGCGTCAGCTTCTTGATGTGGAGCGCTTTTTCTACAAGTTGCCGAATAATTACTGAGTTTTTCATTGGATATGGCAGGAACTCTGCATTAAATTCTCTGCTGAAAACCTGGGAAAAGGAGTGATCTAAAACCCAAAGTTTAGGTGATTCAGATCACTGATAGTTTGGTTATCTTACAGATTTTCCACAAAGTAGCTCCTCAATAAAAGAAAACTTTGCACTTCTTACTATCACAGCCTTTTCGCGATAAGACAAGCCTCTGGGCAATGAGCCAGAGATGGACGATAAATCAGGATTATTGAAGAGTTTTAGACAAAATTCAATTTCAAAAAATTTAACCACATAACAGTTCTGGCTCTATTTAGAGTTCTCCTTTTTGAAAGGTAAAAGGGTGAGATTTTTCTTAAATTTCTAAATCGAAATTTAGAGATGAAGTGAGCAGCTTTAAGGGAATTGTCAAGTGAGAAAAGACCAATTATCTAGAGAAAATTTAGGTAAGGGGATGGATGGGTAGGGAGTGATGGAGCGGTGGGGTGATGTCAGTTGTTAGTTGCTGGTTGTTACAGTTGTTAGTTGCTGGTTGTTAGTTGTTAGGGGAGCAAAACTCAAAATTCCTCGTCCTATCACTCCCCCACTCATCACCCTCCCACCCCCTTACTCTTCCCACTCCCCCATCCTTCACTGACCCCGGCTTCTGACTTCTGGTTTTTTGAAAGAAATAACCTCCGGATTACGCTCAATCCAATCGCAGATGTCTTTTAACACCTGGTTAGGCATTTCCCAAGGAAACAAGTGGGCTGTGTTTGGGTAACACCGCCATTCCGCATTGGGCAAATGGTCTGCGGTTTCCTGACTGGAGGCTGGGGTGATATGGCGATCGCCCGCACCCGCCAGCACTAGGCACGGACATTGGATTTTGGGAAGGTCTGCCAGACGGTTATATCCCTGATTCAGAGCTTTGTAGAGGGCCTGGGTTGCCTGCCGAGAGGTTTGCAGGTAAGCGTCCATAGCTTCCCTGGCCAGATACTGATAAGTTTCTGGAGTGTGTTGCTGGATCAAGTAGCGATAGAGCGATCGCTGCCCAAAGGTATCAATATTCCACCGCCAGCCAGGGTTCAGGCGATTGAATACCGAAGCCAATCCTGTGTAGAGATTATCCTGCCAGGTTACTGGAGGATGATTTCCCCAGGGACGGGCTGCCGTCGCCACCAGAATTAGCCCACTCACCCGCTTTAACTGCCGCAATGCCAGTTCCAATGCCAGGATGCCTCCCAAAGACCAGCCCAGAATCAAACATTGGTCAATTTGATGACGATCAAGTAATGCCTCCAGATCAATCAAATGGTCTGGCATCTCAAAATTCTGAACCGTTTGACTGCGGCCATACCCGCGCAAATCTGGTGCCAGGGTTTTGAACCGCAGAGAAAGGGCGTTCGTAAAAACAGACATGCTGCGCCCCGATCCGGGATGGCCATGCAAGCAGAGGATTGGAAACCCTTCACCCTGGATCAGAACATTCAGGGGAAAGGCTGATGAAATAGTTGGATGGGTCGATGAATCAGGCATGGATGAATAAACAAAATCTTATGCTAGCGATTATTCGTTTGCCTCTGGTTCCTGAAGCATCCTTCTATTAAGATGACTCAGAGGGACTAGTTTCCCACGCGATACCCAACGATGATAAGGATTGATTTGAGGCATGGCCGAAGAAACGACTCCCAACCGTACTGGAGAAGCAGCCCCTAGCCCTGCTGAAGAGCAAGCACCAGTGGGTTCCCCTACTGCTGAGGGGGGAGAGAGACCAGCAAGGAAGCCCAAGCCATCTAAAGCAGCCGAGGGTGGAGAGGGGGCTGAAGCAGGCAAACCCGCAGCCAAAGCAGCGAAGAAGGAAAAAGCACCCGCAGTTGAAGACAAGCCCTTTGCCGACTTTATTCAACAAGATTTCTTGCCTGCTTTGAAAGAAGAACTGGCCAAACAGGGAATTGAGGCGGTTGAGCTTTCTTTTGAAAAGCAGAAGATTGCGGTTACGGGCTTTGCCAATGAACCAGACTGCTGGCAGGTAGTTGGTCGCTGGAGTAGTGGCCGAAACCAACCACGCCAGTTCAATCTTTATTTTCTGAAAGAAGATATCCAGGGACCAAAGGTATTTTCTTACTCTGAGAGTGGTGGCAAGGCCAGTACCCTGGAGCCGTTCTTGGGTGATGAACGCAAGATCACATTATCACTGCTGGTGTTTGGTGTGGTTCAACGCCTGATTGCCCAGAAGTGGCTAGTGAGGAATTAGGTTCTACAGCCAGGAAGGAAGCCACATTCGTAATTGAAACTCCGTGGGAGACAGCGGCAACCCCAGATAAATCGGCATCCAAAAAATAAACGCCAGCGCGATTAAGACAATGGTGCCGATCCCCATTGTTCGCAGGCGGGGCTGGGTGCTATAGAGCCAGCGGTCTACGAGCCAGGCGATCGCCATCGTTGCAAAGATTCCTGCTCCCATGTAATGGTACAGAAAAACACAGCGCGTCACAGGAACCCAGGGAAGCAGATTGGCAGTGTAATTGACTATCAGGAAAACTCCCAGCCACAACTCTGTTGGGGTCAATGCTAGGGAAGAGTTCTGAGAAGAAATGGTAGACGGTACTTGAGGCGACTTTTGGGTTATCCAGGACATGGTATGTAAAAGGAGGACTCCAGCCACGAGGATAATGGCGATCGTTGAAAGCCACCATAAAAAGGGGTTCCCGATCGCATGAACGTCGTAAATGACTGTATCTGGAGTTGCCGCCAAATTTGAATTGCCATTGGGTAATGGTGCGCCCGGTTGAGTAACTTGGTAAAAGTAGGCCACCGGACGGATCATCAGCAACCAAGTATACCAGTCTGAGCAGTAGGGATGCACCCTGGGGCCGTCCCCCACCCGCTGATGATAGAGCAAAATTTGCTTTTGTAGTTCCCAGAAGCTGCTATCCGGGTTGAACCGCAGGTGGGGAATCCAGGTAATGCGGTAGAACAAAGCTGGAACCACGGCCAGGTAAAAGATAATTTGCCCTGGCTTGAGGTTGGTAAGTTGCGGTAAGGGGCTTTTTTTCCCATCATCCCGTCTGGTTTCAGCCAGAGCACTGGCTGGCTCCCCCGTTTGTTTCGCATGAAAAACCTGAGCGCTACGCACGACCCAGGCACTGGCCCACAACCCATAGGCACCCAGGAGAAACCAGAGTCCATTCCACTTAATGGCAGCAGATGCTCCAAAGGAGAGGCCAGAGAGAAGCAACCACAGTTCTTGCCGAAGCGATCGCGGACCACTGAGTGCCAGCAGAAAACACCACAACCCCAGTAATCCAAAAATAATCAGGTAGACGTTGTTAAGGGCGTAGCGCGACTCTACCAACAACATCCCATCCAGGGCTACAAAGAGGGCAGCAATCAGGGCATAACTGTAGCGGCGCGTCAGTTGATAGGCAATTCCAGCAATAGCTGGAGGGATCAACGATCCCGTCAGGGCATTTAACCAGCGGTAACTCCAGGGGGCATAGGCTCCTCCGGCCAGTCCATTCACTGCATCATGCCCAAAGGGAAGTTGTTTGGCGATCCACATACTAGCCGCGATCAGATACTTGCTTAAAGGTGGATGCCCATCAAAAAAAGGGGTCTGGGTCAGGTAGTTATGGGCAAACTTGACATAATAGACCTCATCAAACACAAGAGTATTAAATCGCCCCAGTCCCCAAAATCGGAGAACCAGCGATAGCAGCCAGACAGCAAAAATTCCCGCTCTAAACCAGGCAGCAGAACGCTTTGAAGACTTCTCAAAGGAGGGCATAGGTCACCTTGGGCGTTCACATGCCTTCTCACTTTCGCACATGAATGAGCGAATACAAAGTTTCAAAAGAAGGTAGTAGCTGGGCGCGATTAAATTTAAGGACAATTTCGCGGGTGGAGGGGGTGAAATCTCCTGTCTGGGAGCACAGCCCCCACTCCTCCCTTTAAAATTATCCCTTTAAAATTAATTGTGGCTACCTACTGAATATAAAATAATTTAAAGTTAAAAAAATCCTCGCCATTTCTGACGAGGGCTCAGGCAGCACTTCATCGGAGCAAGAACTTCTTGTCCCTGAAAATTTCCATGCCACTGAAGTCGGCTACTCAGATAGCAGCCGATCTCCCACAACCACGAGACATCATCGGCCTTCTCATCAGAGCCGGGTTGCGGGTAGTGGGACCGTTTGGTTGGCAGGGACAGGCTTGTGTCCCCCCTGATTCCCTCATGGCTCCACAGCCACTCCCACAGCCACTCCCAATAGCATTTCCCGAAGAACGATAGGGTACGGTTCCTGCCGTAACTCGGTTTGCCCTGTTTCCCTCACTCAAACTAATATCCGCAGGCGCTTCCAGCATGGAAGTAGAGACATTTTGGCTGCCACCAGCTTCAGCAGGTTGCCAGGTGACTCGACCACTCGTTGCGGAATTAGTAGGACGGGCAATGGAAATCAACCCGGCTTCTTTGAAGAGGTTGAAGGTTCTCACCGCTTCATCCACGCTCACACCATCGATATTCCAGGTGGCGTTACCTGTTTTGGCGGAGAGACACCACTTCCCTTGCAGATTGTGCTGTCGGACAACGGCATCAATCTTTTCTTTACGTCCAGAGTTTTCTCCTGGACGATCGCCCTCAATCAGTACTCCAGTCGTTTTTTGGTCTGGAGTAGGGCAGGGCGGCAGATTTGCATTCGCAGCGGCCACAGACGTTGCAGCAGTGGAAGCCGCAACGAGGGAATAATCGCGATCGCTTTCTGCCACTTGATCTACCGTCTGCCCATTCGCAGCCTGGGTGACTTCGGCACGTTCCTGTGCGTAGGACGGGGGCTTGAGGCTATGGAAGAGTGCGACAGAGCCCAGAAGGGCGATCGAGGCTCCAACCACTCTGGCCCAGAGATTAGTCTTCATAGAACAAGTGTACTAATAAAGAGCTTCTTTAGGCTACCTCCAAGGCTGCTAGAGGTCAAGCTGTTGTTAAGATTTGATAGTACAAATGAATGAGTCTTGAGTAGGGTGGGCATTGCCTACCTTACTATGGCGTGGCTTTATTTCGTAGCGACTACAGCCAGGTTCCAGGCGAAGCGTTTCATCAACGGCAGCTTTTTCAACCAGTGATCGCACCGTTCAAGCTGTCGATAACTCGGTTCTAGACGCCTGTGTTCAAGAATGATTTTCTTCCAGTAGCGCTCCTCATTGGGGTTAACCTGCTCAATCAGATAGAAGCGCAGGAAGATCCAGAGGGTAGCGAGCCAGAAGGTATCACAGACAGTGTGGGAAAACTGCGATCGCACAAAGTTCACAATTCCAATATCCAGCGGCGTTTCATCCTCAGTCCTCACCCGGCTTGCCATCCGGCGATAGACATTGATAATTGGATTATGCTTCAACGGATCCCAGAAGCAAGCTTTCCCCCCTGGTTTTAGTACCCGATGCATCTCCCGAATCGCGAGGCGGGGATCAGGGATGTGATGTAACAAGTTAGACGCGTACACAATATCAAAGGTATTGTCCGGAAAGTCAATCGCCATCGCGTTGACCACATGCCCCGCCACTTTAACGCCATTTTTTTCTGCCAGTTTCAGCGCAACTTCTACCATCCCCGGTGAGTAATCTGCGGCAACACATTGGGCCCCTTTCAGTGCGAAATAAACGCTGTTTTCTCCCGCTCCACAACCCAGGTCAAGCAAATACTTGCCTCGCACCTCTCCCAGTTGCTTCAAAATAAAACGGTTTTCAGGAGCGGTACAGGCTTCAAAGTAGTCGGCAACCCGAATGCCGTCTACATCGATCGCTGCCGCCCATTGATCGTGAAATGCCTGCTCTTTGCGTAAAACCTCATCTTGCATTACTTCTCCAGGTATTCTGTCTATGTAATAGGTAGCTGGGCGCGATTAAATTAAGGATAATTTCAGGGGTGGAGGGGGTGAACCCCCCAGGCTGGGGGGTTCACCCCCACTCCCTTTGCAATTAATTGTGGTTACCTACTTATTTGTATCAATTCATTAACTTAACGGGTGAGGAAATTGAGCAATGATCTGGAGTCCCAGGCGATCGCTGTTCCTGATTCTGGTTACCTGCATTGCTATTCTAGGGCTACATTTTTCGGCCAAAGAGTCAGCGATCGCCACGGCTCCCCAGCCGCCTCAACTGGTTATAGCAAAGCTGGGCGGTAAGCCTGTTCATGTGTTGTATATGACCCGCTCCGGAGATAGGGTTTTGGTTCGTTGCTATCCTGGCCAAACTCCAATATTGACCGTTAAAGATATGGGGGAGCAACCAGGGGTGAAAGAAGGAATGCTGGTTTGTCAGTAGGGTTTGCCAACCAGAATCCAGCCTTCTGCCTGGTTGATTCTTTTAATGGGGGTTAGGTCCAACTGATTCAGCGTTGTCTGATCAGTCAGCAGAAATGCCTGAGGATCATTCCGCCAGCGATGTTGGATAGTGGCAGTTGGAGTTGGGATAATCTGGCGATCACTATAAAAGTCGAGCGACGGGCGAGTATTGGGGTAGGTCGTCATAACAAGCTGGCCGGGAGGGGTGCCCTGCCGAAGGATGGCAGCCACTGGCTGAACCGGAAACTGTTCATTCAGCTCCCAGACCCAGTAGGGAGAAAGCATCAGCAGTAGCAGAGAGAGGTAGGAACCCCAGATCAGCACCGGGATGAATTGGGAGTCCCGCTGTGCCGCCAGAATCATGGCAGTGGTCAGGGTGAGTGCAGCCGCCGTCAAAATAAGCTGCAAATGAGGCTTCGGTTCCAGTCCAAGGTTGCTGAAATAAAAGCTGCCTGCCCAACCCGCGATCGCCACCAGTCCCAACAACACTACCCACAGTTTTGGATAGGGACGGTTCACATGCCGAAAGCCCATCAGATCGGAGAAATTCCAGACTTCCCCCAACAACGCACCCACTACCAGGGCAAACGCTGGATAGACTGGCAGTACATACCAGGGTAATTTGGTGCTCATCAATGAAATGACGAGCAGAAACCCCACTGACCACACCAGAACCAGCTTTGCCCAGCCTAAGACCCGATTCTCCCAAACTAGCCGAAAGCCCCAGGGCAAAAACAGAAGCCAGGGCAGGCTGTATTTCAGAATTTCTATCAGGTAATACCAGGGTGGCCCGGTGTTAGCCTCAACAGGAATCCAAATGCGGTTAAATGATTGGCTCAACAGGCTGATACCAATAAATTTTTCACCATAGCGCTGCCACTGGGCACCATACCAGGCAATGGCAGGCAGACTGCCCAGCCATAAACCACCCCAAACATAGGCAGAAGTGAGCAGGCGGGGAGTATCCAGCAGAATGAAGACCGCTGCGATCGCCCCCAGCAGTAACGCTAGAATTCCCTTCGTTAGGCAAAGCAGCCCAAAGGCAACGCCCACCCCCAACCCCCAGCGCAAATCTCGTCGGGTTCGCAGCAGGCAAAACAACAGCAGCAGAAAGAAACAGAGGACAGCCCCATCCAGCATCGCCAACCGTCCGTGACGCACCACTGGCAACAGGGTTAGATAAACAAGCGCTGCCAAGATTGCTGGCGTGCGACGGGGAAACACTTCTCGCCCAATCCCAAACAGCAGGGGAACGGAGAGTGCCGTCAGAATGGCTCCTGGGAGACGAGTAGTCCACTCATTGACACCCCCCAACTGGTATGCCAGCGCAATCAACCAGTGAACCAGAGGAGGTTTGCTGAGGTAGGGAGTCCCAGCGATCATGGGATATAACCAGGTCATTGAGCCAGGGCCAGCCCGGTAAATCTCCCGTGCAACTTGAGCCACCGTGCCCTCATCCCAATCGCGCAGGGGCAAGCCCCCCAGGTTAACTGTGAATAGCAAAAGTGCTGCTAGCAGTAGTCCTGCAAACCAACCTTGATCGACCCGCTCTTTGGAAAAAAGAGCAGGATTTCTAAACCATTCTAAAGTAGACATTTTGCGAATCATGGCTTAATCATCATCATCCCGCCATAGGGGGATAAATCGCTCAAGTGACTTAGCTCCACTGAGGATGAGTAGCACCAGCAATGTGCCCAAAATAGCAACCTGCCACAGGCCGCAGGCAGCAACCATGCCCAGTGCGGCTGTCGTCCAGATAGAAGCCGCTGAAGTCAATCCCTTCACCTTTGGTTTTCCTCCAGACAGACGAGATAACTGAATAATTTCCCCGGCCCCCAAAAAACCGACTCCAGTTGCTACTCCCTGAACTGCTCGACTGAGCGCATCAGAATTGGTTGAACCGTCTGTGAGAGTGACTATGACAAAGAGTGCCGCTCCAAGGCTCACCAACATATGGGTTCTCAATCCGGCCGCCTTCCCTGTTATCTGACGATTCAAACCAATAGCCCCCCCAATCAGCATTGCCAGAAATAGCCGGAATGACAGATTCAACCAATCTCCGGGATCTAACCAAATAGAATTGACAAGCGTTGCCAATAAATTGTCCTGCAATAAACAACTTACCCTCCACCCTCCACCGCACCCCTTGTCTTCAGCTAATCCTTATGGGATCGACTACATCTAATAAGCCATGGGCAGGGGAGTCATGGATTCGTCAGATCTGGGCTCCGTGCCTGGAGGGTCTGAGGTGGGAAAGCTGGCAGGGTCAGGCTGGACGATGGTCTGGACAACTGGGGAGGCAGTTTCGGTTGCCTTGCTGGCCGTTTTTTCCAGGATTGGTTTCAAATACAGGGTTTTGTTGGCTGATTTTGTGGTCGGTTTTGTAGATTTTGCCTTCTGCTTGAGATCCTTTGATTTGCTGCTGGCGCTCCTGGTACTTCCGCCACTTAAAGCCGCTTCAATTTCGTTTAGGGTGACGGGTTTTTCTGACTTGCCGGGCACTTCGACCACTACCATATAACCCGCAAATTTTTTGCCGCCCACCATTTGTAAGGCATCCAGGATCTTAGGCATGTGGGCTTCTACAAGCTGCCCTCTTTCGTTATACAGCTCCAGAGCCGAAAGGCAGCCAATGGTGGGGTTCCAGCTAAAGGTATCCGGGTTGCTACCCTTATTACTAAAGAAATCGGGAGATTCACCCGTGCCGTGAATTCGAAATTCACTGCGACCGACCTTACCCGCCCAGTAGCTCTGCTGAATTGCCCAATAGTTTTGCCAGGAAGAAGGCAGGAGTTTTTGGTAATCCTTTAAGGTACCCCTGAAAGTACCCGATTTGCCGGGTAGAAATTGCTTCGCACCCGGTTCAAACGGTACAAATAGCTTGACTAGAGAAAAGCGACCGTAGGCGCGAAAATACTTATCGTCAGGTTGGGGAACGACGCCTTCCAGCCGAAAGATGCCTTGAGGCGTTTGTCCTCGAACGAAGTTCCAATTCAGTTCATGGATAGAACGCAGTAGCAAGGGAACTGACCACAATGTGCCATCCCCGTAGCGAACAAACTGCCCATCCCGGTCTTTCAAAATTGCCTGACAAAGGATATCTCGCTTTGGGCGACAAAGGACGTAGAGATGGAGTTGTCGAGGGGCGATCGCCCAATTCAACAAATCTCCCAGTGGTGGCATGGCGCTAGGAGCAATGGATTCAGCCACCTCTCGCACAATAGTATAGAGATGGACATTCTTCGTCCAGTTCGGGAAGCGCGATTTCACTCGCTCCGTCAGGCTCTGGAGTTGCCCCGGAGAGGCACCACTCTTGACCAGGGCAGCCAGGGAAACGGCAATCCATTCCGGGTCGGGACTGCTTTCTATCGCCTGGAGAAAGCGCTGGCCAAATCGTTCGTAAAAGGTGGGATAGCGCAGATAGAGCTGGGTAGCCACCTTCGTTGCAGCATCAATGGTTCGCATTTGGGAGTTGGACAGTCCACGCAGGGTCGTCATCCCCAGGATCTGGTCGATCGCTTCAGCCACAAACGTTTCCTGGGGTTCCACAACCGCAGTTGTCCACAAAATATTGCGCCAGTGATTTTCGTTCTGGTTTGTGACTGGAAAGCGGGCCAAGTCATAGTTTTCGGGGCGAATCTGGCGAATTTGCTCTTGCCGCTGTTGCGATCGCGCATCTGCTGTCGCCTGGCTAACCTTTGCCTCGTTGCCAGACAATGCCTCCGGAGGGCGAGCGATTGATATAGCAGCCGGTTTCATAGCCAGACCCGCTACCACCAACCCACCGAATACAGCAAACTTGCCATATTTCCGAATCAGATCAATCTGCCATTTCTGCAAAATGCGTTTCATCACAGGTGGCTAAACGTTAAGAGGTGGCTGAACGTTAGAGCGATTTGAATGATTAGAGATGATAAAAGCATTCCCCCAGTTTTAGCATTCATCCGTTGCAAAACCAGGGATGTTCAAAAACTTAAAAGCATTCTTCAAAAAAAACTCCCGGCTTGTCAGTAAAGGAGTGGCGTAAGTTATTCTTTTACTCTCAACAAAATCTCATAGTCCAGGGATTTTGTTGGAGTAATAAACAACGCTTATCACCAGACTCTCAGAAGAACCCAAAAAACTCTTGTTCTGGGAACTCAATGTTTGCTTTGAAATTCTTCATAAATAGAGACACTATGCTACCATCTGGATGGTTAAGGTAGATTGTTGCTATTTATAGCTTGATTCTCTGTGGTGGAGGAGAGTACGGGAGTGCAAGATAGTTTACCTTTGGGGTTTCCAGGCGCCTATTTACAGCGCAACCATGCTGACCCCATTCGTGTCGGGGTTATTGGGGTTGGCAATATGGGGCAGCATCATACTCGCATTCTCAGCATGCTGAAGGATGTTGAGTTGGTGGGTATCGCAGATATTAATATCGAACGAGGAATTGATACGGCCAGCAAATATCGGGTTCGCTTTTTTGAGGACTACCGCGATTTGTTGAAGCATGTTGATGCCGTGTGCATTGCCGTACCCACCAAATTGCACTATTTGGTGGGTATGACCTGCCTCCAGGCAGGGGTGCATGTCTTGATTGAAAAACCCATTGCTGCCAGTATTTCTGAGGCGGAGTCGTTGGTAAATGCCGCGGCTGAATCGCAATGCATTTTGCAGGTTGGTCACATCGAGCGGTTTAACCCCGCCTTCCAGGAGCTCAGCAAAGTCCTTAAAACGGAGGAACTGCTGGCGCTAGAGGCTCATCGCATGAGTCCTTATTCTGATCGGGCAAACGACGTTTCGGTCGTCCTGGATTTAATGATCCACGATATTGACCTGCTCCTAGAATTAGCCGCTTCTCCTGTAATCAGGCTAACTGCTAGCGGCAGCCGGGCGTCGGATTCTGGTTATTTAGACTATGTGACAGCTACCCTGGGCTTTGCCAATGGTATTGTGGCAACCCTAACTTCCAGTAAGGTTACCCATCGTAAGATTCGGCGGATTGCGGCCCACTGTAAAAATTCATTAACCGAAGCAGATTTTCTCAATAATGAGATTCTGATCCATCGGCAAACTACTGCGAACTATATGACTGACTACGGTCAGGTGCTCTATCGGCAAGACGGTTTGATTGAAAAGGTCTATACCAGCAATATTGAACCGCTGCATGCCGAGTTGGAGCATTTTGTGACCTGTGTTCGAGGTGGCAATCAGCCATCAGTAGGTGGTGAGCAGGCCCTCAAAGCCCTCAGACTGGCAAGCGTCATTGAGCAGATGGCTCTAGATGGTCAGGTCTGGCAATCACAGGATCTCAAAGTTAATGAGGATTTCAAAGTTAATGGAAATTGTCGCTCCCTCACTCCTTCTGGGGCAGGGTGACTGTAACTGTTGTCCCAGCATTGGGCGTACTCTCGATATGGATTTGCCCCTGATGATTTTCCACGATCGCCTGGGCGATTGCCAATCCTAATCCTGAACCTGCCGCTGAAGTTTGGCTGCGGGAAGGATCGACTCGGTAAAAGCGATCAAACAGTTTCGATAATGCTTCGGGTGGAATGCCAATTCCAGTATCACTAACTGTGATTTGGAGAAAACGATTGCTCTGTCGTTTAATCTGCTTAAGTCCAACGTTGACCTGTCCTCCAGTTGGAGTATACTGAACTGCGTTGCCAATCAGGTTGGTGAAGAGGCGGGCAAGTTGGTCGCGATCGGCATAAAGAGTTGCCCAGGTGCCAGGGAGTGTGTCTGGGGCAGCTGTAAGGGCGGATTGCACCAATGAAGTGATAGGTGGTTGGGTGGGCACTGAAATTGCTGACAATTTCAGCGTAGGTTCTTCCAAATGCAAACAAAGCTCAATTCCTTTTTCGGCGGCAAGAGTTTCTTGTTCCTCGCAGACCTCTTTCAACAGCCCATCCACCGCCACCGCCGACCGTTGAAATTGAACCATGCCGCTATCCTGTCTGGCCAGAAAGAGCAGATCATCGACCAATCGCCCTAAACGCCGCGTCAATCGTTCGACTACTTTCAAATGCTGTTGCTGAGTTTGTGGCTGGGGGTCTGGGTCTGCCAGGGCAACCTGAACATTGGTTTGAATGATAGCGATTGGACTTCTAAGCTCATGGGAGGCATCGGCAGTAAACTGCTTCAACCGCTGATAAGATTCCCGCACCGGCTCCATTGCCAGTCCGGATAAAAACCAGCCGATCGCCCCTACAGCGGCAATGATCAATGCAGTCCACAGAATCAAATCGAAAAACAACTGGCGGGTTGGCTTCGTAACCTCGAACCAGGGATGGCTGACCCTGAGGTAACCAAGAACCTGCCGCCCAATTTGAATACGATGGGTAACCTGGCGGAGAATGAGTGGTTCTTCAGGCTCCTTCAGGGACTTAACTGTTTCCCCACTGTTGCTGGGGTTAAGTGGAATATCGAGTGGTTCAGTAAAGGTAGACCAAACAAGCTCTCCAGTTGGGCTATACCATTCCAGGTCAATGTGGTCATCTTCATCTGTCGCAGCACTATCTCGGAAACTCGCTTCTACATTCACGCGTAGGGGGCTACCTTCAAGGTGGGGATTGGTGGGTTCAATCACGAGCGATCGCTCCACAACCTCGACTACATGGTTCAACGTATCATCGATTCGCTCGATCAGCGTTCCCCGCACATACAGGTAAAATCCACTGGCAAACAGTAATAGCAGCACGGCCGTCACCGTGGTGTACCAGAATGCGAGCCGCCGTCGGGTCGTTTGAAACATAAGTCGTATTTACTTGTGAACTACAACTGGAGTTCCAACCGTTGCCCAGTAGAATAGCCAGCGGGCATGATTCACTGCCACATTTACACAACCGTGGCTAACAGGGGTACCAAAGCGGCGGTGCCAGTAGGCTCCGTGAATGGCGTAATTGCCAGAGTAATACATGGTGTAGGGAACGTCGGAAATGTCATAATCATCGCCCTGCATGCGCGCGTAGCGATGCCGCGTCTGGATTGAGAAAATCCCTGTGGGGGTAGGAGTAGACGATTTGCCAGTGGAAATTAGAACCGCGTAGACTGGAGATGCTCCTTCCCAGGCGATTAGGCGTTGATGGGGTAAGTCAATTTGAATCCAGCGCTGATTTGATTGTTGCAAATCCTGAATGACTTTCGCCAGCCTGCTGGGCTTAGCTGTGAGTTGGGGACTTTGGGCGAAAGCGGTAGAAAAACTAAAAATAGATAGAAATGCGATCGCCAGAGCGACCAGGGCAATTTTGCTCTTATACCATTGGCTAAATTTCATTAGGGGTTGCATACCTCTTCTCTTCTCAACAAGGTACGGCTGGGAATCCACACACCCAGGAAACTTCAAAATTCCCTAATCAGAAATTCAGAATTGTTTACGCCCCAATTTCCTGCCATGATTTCACCAAAATCTGCGCTCGCCGGGTAATTTCATGCCAGTCCTGCCGATAGATGGCCGATTGGGGGAATAAATTGCCAGATAGCCCCACTGCGATCGCCCCGGCCTTGAGAAATTCTGAGGCATTTTCAACTGTCACTCCGCCCGTTGGAATCAGCGGAATTTGTCCTAAGGGTCCCTGCAAGCTACGAATGTACTCCACTCCGCCCAGGGAATGAACTGGAAAAACTTTGACACTACTAGCTCCCACTTGCCATGCCCGCACAATTTCGGTGGGCGACAATGCCCCAGGCACTACTGTAATCTCCTGTTTCGCAGCTAGCCGAATCAACTCTGGCTCAACATGGGGAGTAAAGAGAAACTGGGCTCCTGCCGCGATCGCGGCCTTCATCTGCTCCGGCGTTAATAACGTGCCTGCCCCAATCCAGCAATCTGGTAAATCAGTCCGCAACTGATGAATCAACTCGGCGGGGCGATCGCTATTCCAGGTGACTTCGATCAACCGCATTCCTCCTTCGGCTACGGCCTTCGCCATATGCCAGCCCAACTTCCATTGGTTACAACGAATCACCGCAACCCCGCGAAACTGCCTGGCTACAGTTAACCAATGCTGTCTTTCCATAGAATGAAAGTTCTTCCTGGTTTGCAGATATTCAGTAAGGATACTAAGTGGCTCGATAAATAAACTGGAAGATGACTAATGGTCGATAAAATGATTCCTGGTCTTTACACGTTAAACGAACTGAAGTGGGCGATCGCAGCTCATCCTCAAAAGTGGCGACCCCTCATCCTCACCAACGGTTGTTTTGACCTTCTGCACGCTGGTCATGTACGGTATTTACAAGCCGCCAGAAATCTGGGACGAGCCTTGGTCGTGGGTCTAAACAGTGACCAATCTGTGAGAGCAATCAAACCACAGGCTTCAGGACTTCCCACCCGACCTATCGTGCCAGAACTGCAAAGAGCTGAAGTGCTGGCGGCCCTCAAATCAGTTGATGGAGTCATTATTTTTGCAGAACCAACCGCTGATCGGTTGATCGAAGCTCTCCAACCAGACATCTATGTCAAGGGAGGAGATTACACCATCGCCACTCTGCCGGAAGCACCTGCTGTTAAAGCTTACGGCGGTCGTATTGAATTCATCCAGGTTGAGGTGCCTAGCTCGACTTCGGCGATCGTCAACCGAATCCTTAGCTATAACCACCAGTAAACATTGTTAGACTCAATATCAGTCAAGCAATTTGGAAAGTACCAGAATTTATTAAAACCCCCTTTCGTGCTTCCCTTTATTTCAATTGGTTTTATTCATGGACAGTTTGCAGCAGACTCAATTAAGCGACTCAACCAGTAACTCATCCCAGAGAACTGCCTTCACCAACACCTCCCTAATTTCCGATGCTGGAATCGATTACACCCCTTTACAAACACTGCTTGCTGAACAAAACTTTCAGGCAGCCGATCAAGTGACGCTTCAAAAACTTTGTGAGTTAGCTGGACCCGCAGCGATTCAGCGGAAATGGCTTTATTTCACGGAAGTTGAACAATTCCCGGTGTCCGATTTGCAAATCATTAACGATTTATGGCTTCACTACTCAGAAGGAAAATTCGGTTACTCCGTTCAGCGGGAAATTTGGTTGGGCGTGGGCAAAAACTGGGACAAATTTTGGTCAAAAATTGGTTGGAAAACTGGAAATAATTGGACTCGCTATCCTCAAGAATTTACCTGGAACCTGACGGCCCCCAAAGGACATCTTCCCTCGTCTAATCAGCTCAGGGGCGTGCGGGTAATCGCTTCCCTGCTGGCTCACCCCGTTTGGACCAAGTTGAATTGAAAAGAGGGAGAGGTTAGGAAGAAAAAGAAGGAAGAAGGAAGAAGAAAGAAGGGGGAGTGAGGGAGTGAAGAAGTAAGGGAGTGAAGGAGTAAAGAGCAACTACCCTATCACTCATCCACTCATCCACCCTCCCTAACAAATAGAGCTAAAACAAATAGAGCTAAAACAAATAGAGCTAAAACAAATAGAGCTAACAGCTACTAGCCAATGGCTATGTGCCCTTTTCCAACAGGAACCCGAAAGCTCAGTATTCTTCCTTGTTTGCAAACCCTGTGAATTAAAAAATTCCGTAATCTCCCCTATCTGTTTTACGTTCATTGCCTTGAATGTTAGGGAACGCTGTGTATAGTTAAAAACTCTTGAAAATATCAAGGGTTCTACGCGGACGCACGGGGGTTACAGCTCAGAATGATCAACCCGGATAACAGATTATTTTGCCGTCTTGACAGTATGAATGTGACAACGCGCGAGCGACAACGCTTGTTAGTCATGGAGGAACTCGGCATTCTGGATTCCGAAAGTATTCCAGTTTTTGAAGAAGCCACCCAAACGGCTGCCCACTTCCTCGATACCCCCATCTGCATTTTGGGGTTGATGGAACAGGACCGCCAGCGCTTCAAGTCGGCAGTCGGATTATCAAGGTTGGGGCTGATGAATAAACTAGCAACTTCACGCCAGTTTCCACGATCAGAATCCTTCTGTGCCTATGTTGTGGATAGCCATCAGGCTCTGGCGATCGAAAATACCCTCACCCATCCTGCCTTTGCCAGTAGCAGCCTGACTCACCAGTATGGAATTCGCTCCTATCTTGGTGTTCCGTTAATGACATCCAACGGTTTCTGTGTAGGAACTCTAGCAGTTATGGATGTTATCACCCGTCGCTTCACCGAACGAGATGTTCAGTTTTTGGAACTGACCGCCCGCTGGAGTATGAGTGAATTTGAACGTAATCAAGCAGGCGTCGCTAAGCCCATTCCATCGTTAGAACCACCCTTTGATCTCAATTCAGTTGATTTCAATCCATCTGAACAGCCAGTAATTGCTGACCAGGTAAAGATTCAATTACTCAG
Source organism: Leptothermofonsia sp. ETS-13 (assembly GCF_049200465.1). NCBI lineage: Bacteria > Bacillati > Cyanobacteriota > Cyanophyceae > Leptolyngbyales > Leptolyngbyaceae > Leptothermofonsia > Leptothermofonsia sp. ETS-13. The sequence continues at coordinate 4,327,687 of NZ_CP120836.1, read as the reverse complement.
CCATTTGACTCAAGAACTGCGGACTCCCTTAACTTCTGTTATGGGAATGGCCAGCGTTTTAACTCGCGAAATTTATGGACCATTAACGGCTAAACAGAAAGAATACCTGGACATTATCCACAATAGTGGACAGTACTTACTTTCCTTGGTCAATGAAATCATAGAACTATCAAGCCCCAAAGATAGTCCCCGAGGCCTGAATCTGGCATCGGTGGACATTGAAATGTTGTGTCAGCAAGCCATTAACACGCTAGAACATGCAGCCCAGCGGCGTGAGCAGGAGATTCGCCTATCAGTGGAGCCCGGTCGCCGTATCTGGTTATTGGACAAAGACAAGATTCGGCAGATTCTCTATCATCTAATTTTTGATGTAATTCAGTCCTCTAATGCGGGAAGCATTGTTCGGTTGCATGTATCCCATCGAGGAAGAAACCTGAATATTGCAGTTTGGGTTTCTCATCCCTGGCTAGGTGAGGGCTTGCCCTATGCTGAGGTTTGTGCTCAACCGTCGCTGGTAATAACCAATGTAAACAGTACAGATGTTGACCCATACAGCGGTTTTTCCTTATCTGAGTTAGATAGCGATCTGGTTAGCGATGGACTGGGGTTGACCGCAGTAGTGGAAGAAGACCCTGCGGAGAAATGGCGCAGTGGTGAGCTAGAAGGAGATCGTGAAAATTCGCCACATTCCAAGCTAGGATTGTTGCTCAGTCAACAACTAGCAGAAATGCATGGTGGGCAAATTAAAATTCAAGGTACGCCAGAGTCGGGTTACCGCTATATGATTAATTTGCCGCAGCTTGCTGAGCCTGGTGAGAATCTGTAAAATAGGGCGCATGAACTAGCGTAAGGGTCGGTGCCGTCATGAACATCTTCCAGCGCGTGTGGAATGCCATTGGACTTGGAGAACGGTATGACGACGAGTATGAGTATGAATACGAAGAGGACATGCCTCCAGAGTTCTATTCACCACCAAATGGAGCCTATCCTGGCGATCCACGTCCAGCCCCGGTGAATGCGCCTGCTAATAATGTTGTGGGGATGCCAAATCGCATGGCTTACACCGAGATGTGCTTGATGGAGCCTCGTACCTTTGAAGATATGCCACAGGCTGTGATGGCCCTACGGGAGCGGAAATCCATTATCCTCAATTTGAGCCTGATGGACCCCGACACGGCTCAGCGATGCGTAGATTTTGTTGCAGGAGCTGCCTTTGCCATTGATGGACATCAGGAGCGGCTGGGAGAACATATTTTTCTATTTACCCCTAGTTTTGTGCACATTAGCAGTTACCCCTCCACCACCGGGATTAATTCTGGGCAGGTACCCGTTCCTCCGCCGACACGCTTGACGCCACCTGTTCCCAACTGGGCAGCAGAGAAATCTCGGATGATGTAAAGAAGTTCAGTGTAATGTCCTCAAACTAATGTAATCACTGTGACTTCTGGGGGGCAAAATAGGCGACCGGGTAGGTAAGTTCCCAGCCCTCGATTGACATAGAGCGGATGGTTGGCAGTGGAGTAAAGCCCCTGTACCCACTCCCAGTGCTTTACAGTTCCAAAGTAAGAACGCATGGCTGGCATAAGCCGTTTGATTGACTTCGGAATTCTTTTGTAAATCTTAGCGAGGGGTAAGGATAGGGGGCCGATGCCAGGCAGAGCGATCTGCCCGCCGTGGGTGTGTCCTGATAGCTGGAGATCGATGCGCCACCGTTGCAGGGAAGCAGCACTATCGGGGTTATGGGACAGAACAATGCGAGGAATCGTGTCTTCTAGCTGGGTCATCACAAGAGATGGATCAAATTCGGATGACCAAAAATCTGCCAACCCTACCAGGGCGAAGTTTGGTCCCAGAGGATAGGCAATTTGGTTCCAGAGAACCTGAATCCCAGTATCGTCGAGGGCACGAGTGACGATGAAACGCGATCGCCGATAACGATGATCATGGTTACCCAGGACGGCGTAAATTCCACAGCGACTTTCCAGCTTTTGCAGCCATGGCACCAGATTGTAAATAGCATCTGGCTCATCTGTTATAAAATCACCCGTCAGAACCACCAGGTCTGGCTGAGCAGCGTTACTGGCGGAGATCGCCTGCGCCAGAAGCTTTTCGGAAAGACGCAATCCATCGAAATGAAAGTCTGAGAGCTGGGTTAATCGGGTTCCTTTGAGGGCAGATGGCAGATCAGCGATTGGAACCTGGATGTGCTCTATGGTTAGAGGACCTGTCAGTAATCGGTGCATGCACTGGCTCAAGAAAAGCATATATAGCCTAGCAGAGGCGATAGCGGGGAATGGGCGTTAGCTTGGTGCATTCTTCAGATTTTGAAAATATCTTCATAATGTTCTCCAGTAGGAATACCACTGCCCTCTGTTGAAAGCAGTGGTTAGGATGGCACCATTCTTCTGCTAGTACTTTGTCAAATTTGATTTGACGGTTAGCGGACATCCAAGAAGTTAGTGAAAGTTATAGCGGTAGTCATTATGGTTAGGACGGGGTGCAGGTTTCCACGCCCGCACGCATGGACTGAACTGATTTCCGCCTACCTGCATTAAACCTCAGAGGTTGCCGCCGTGGAGGGCTGAACTTGAGGCTGGAATTGGAACAGAGAGTACACCACATCGCGGCGAATCTCAGTCATCATTTCCAAGAACAGTTCGTAACCTTCGCTCTTGTATTCAATAAGAGGATCTTTCTGTCCATAGCCTCGTAAGACAACTGACTCCCGAAGCGCATCCATCTGCTGCAGATGTTCGCGCCAGAGGGTGTCAATCCGTTGCAGGATGAAAAAGCGTTCTGCTTGCCGCATCAAACCAGGCTGAATCTGGTCAATCTGGGCTTCTTTAAGGTCATAGGCAATTCGTACTTGCTCGTGCAGGAAGGTCTTGATCTCGGTGATGCTCATATCTTCCAGATGCTGGGGTTCCAGATCAGACAGAAGATAAACAAACTCCTGCACCTTGCTGACGAGTCCTTGCAAATCCCATTCTTCGGGGGGCAGATCAGCGTTAATTTTAGCGTCTACGATGTCATCCATCGTTTGCTCGGCGTATTTAATTACCTGCTCCTTCAGGTCTTGTCCTTCCAGCACCCGCCGACGCTCAGCATAAATGGCACGACGCTGATTGTTCATCACCTCGTCATACTCAAACACTTGCTTCCGAATGTCGTAGTAGTAGGTTTCGACCTTCTTCTGGGCTCCTTCAAGCGAACGGGTCAGCATCCTGGACTCGATGGGCATGTCTTCTTCAACGCGGAAGGCATTCATTAAGCCAGCCACCCGATCGCCTCCAAAAATCCGCAACAGGTTATCTTGCAGACTGAGAAAGAACTTGGTGGTACCAGGGTCTCCCTGGCGGGCAGAGCGGCCCCGCAGTTGGTTATCAATCCGGCGGGATTCGTGCCGTTCTGTTCCAATCACGTGAAGACCACCCAAGCGAACCACTTCTTCGTGTTCCCGCTGCGTATAAACCTCGTACTCCTGCCGAACGCGATTGTAGACTTCCCGCAGTCTTTGAATAACAGGATCATCCGTTGGCGCTTTCTCAGACGCGATCGCTACTCGATCTTCTGCTTCCAGTTCCGACAGGGAACGTTCGCCATAGGTTTGAACGGCAAAATCCACCGCAGCTTTGAGCAGTTTTTCCGTTTCTTTTGTCAATTCGGTTGGGTAAATCTGAGGTGATGCCTTCCAGGTCTTGACCTTCTTGCCAGGAACAAACCCCTGTCCCCCTTTCCGTTTATGCTCTGCACCGGGCACATCGGTGATGCCAAAGCTGTCTTCGTCTTCCGGTTGCACAATGCGGGGCATGAAGTATTCCCGCACCTTTAACCGGGCCATATAGTCTGCGTTACCCCCCAGGATAATGTCAGTTCCGCGGCCAGCCATATTGGTGGCGATCGTGACCGCACCTTTCCGTCCCGCCTGAGCAATGATTTCAGATTCCCGCTCCACGTTTTCAGGTTTGGCATTCAGCAGGTTGTGGGGTACTCCCCGCTCATACAGTAATCGCGACAGCAACTCTGACTTTTCCACACTGGTTGTACCCACCAGCACCGGGCGACCCTGTTCATGCATTTCGGCACACTCATTGGCAACTGCTTTCCACTTAGCCTCTTCAGTCTTGTAAACTACATCAGATAAGTCTTTTCGAATATTCGGTCGGTTTGTGGGAATCGTGGTTACTTCAAGGTTATAAATCTTGCCAAACTCTGCTTCCTCGGTTTTTGCCGTACCCGTCATTCCCGCCAGCTTCGGGTACAGCAGAAAGAAATTCTGATAGGTAATAGTGGCCAAAGTTTGGGTTTCAGGTTGAATTTCAACCCGCTCTTTGGCTTCAATCGCTTGGTGCAAACCGTCACTCCAGCGCCGTCCTGGCATCACTCGCCCGGTGAATTCATCCACAATCACGATTTCACCATTGCGAACAATATAGTTAACGTTTTTAATAAACAGTTCTTTCGCCTTGATGGCGTTGAAGATGTAATGCGCCCAGGGATCCTGAGGATCAAACAGGTCGGTTACCCCTAACATTTTTTCGGCTTCGATAAAACCCTCATCACTCAAGATGATATTGCGCTGCTTTTCATCCACTTCATAGTGACCATTGGGGTCTTCTTCATTCGCTTTCCGTACCAGACGAGCCGCCACTTCTGCTGCCCGGATGTACTTTTCACTGGGACGCTCAACTTGTCCAGAAATAATCAACGGGGTACGGGCTTCATCGATCAGAACAGAGTCTACCTCGTCAATGATGCAGTAGTGGAAGGGACGCTGCACCACATCTGCCATCGAGGTTGCCATGTTATCGCGCAGGTAATCAAAGCCCAGTTCGCTGTTGGTAGCATAGGTAATGTCGCAACTATAATTGCGTTGCCGTTCAACCTGACTCATACTCTGCTGAATCAGCCCTACGCTTAATCCCAGAAAACGGTGAACCTGCCCCATCCACTCCGCATCTCGACGGGCCAGATAATCGTTGACAGTGACGATGTGTACTCCCTTCCCGGTAAGCGCATTTAAATAGGCAGGCAGGGTGGAAACCAGGGTCTTTCCTTCCCCGGTCTTCATTTCGGCAATATGCCCTTTGATTCGTCCACCTTCGTTATCGTGTAGAATTATCCCGCCCAGAATTTGTACATCAAAGTGGCGCATATTCAGGACACGACGAGCAGCCTCTCTCACAACCGCAAAGGCTTCTGGTAGAAGGTCATCCAGGAATTCTCCCTTTTCAAGACGCTGCTTAAATTCGGCAGTTTTGCCCTGTAGCTCCTGATCAGGCAGCGCTTTGATCTCGTCTTCAAGTAGAGCAATTTCAGTCACAATTGGCTGATATCGCTTAAGTTTTCGTGCATTGGGGTCGCCCAGCAAAGTCTTCAACATGGCAGGAGATAGTAAATTCCAAAAAGCTTGAATGAGGTTGTGGCACCTTTCGGATGCCTTTAGCAAACCCGAAGCAGGAGCAGCTTACACTCTTCATCCTATCACTCTGGTTCAAAGTGACCGGCGAAGGAGAAAGGATGAAAAATGTAGGATTACGGTGCGTTTTGCCACTCACTACTGAGGGTGCGAAAGTCATACTTGTCGGCACCAGGGTGACAGGAGATACAGGTTGAAAGCCCAGGTTTTGACGGGAGCTTGACTCTAGGATGGAGAATTTTAAAGTATTTGGATTGATAAATGCGATAGGGAACTTCTTCTTCTGCGGATTGGGGACGAGAAAAGTAGCGGATGTATTCCCATACCACTAGCAAATATGGACCACTGAGGGGTTTTAGGTTGACTCCATAATGTTCTGGGTCTTGCAGGAGTTGCCGCCAGGTTTCTGTAGGCATAACAGCAGGGGGGAGTCCCACATGGCAGGTCGCGCAGTTTTCCAGGTAAATGGATTGCCCCAGCTTGAGGCGATCAGGAACAGCATCAACGGTACCAATCGCAGGGGAAGCTTCAGCGGGATTGGAAGGGGCCGTTCCCTGGGCAACAGGACTGACTGCACGCGGCTCAGTTGCGAGGGAAAGCCCCCAGCCCAAACAAATGCTCCAAAGAAGAAGGAGAAGAAGCAAAACACCAATTGATCGCCCTCGTCTGGGGGAACGACGCCGAATACTTCTAAAGTATGGACGAACTGAGTAAGGCACGTTTTGCGGAGAAAGGGGGAAGGGGTTCTAGAGGCTGGGGATTAGGGGCGAGGGGCTAAAGTGTGGCTTATGCAGTTGAAAGTCGCAAGTCTGAAGTAATTTTGACAACTCATTGTGTGTATTTTAGCGAGCGTCGAGTGAGAATTTCATGATTTTCTAACAGTGGCTGTAAAGGCTGTAAAGAGAGGAGGGTCCTAATAGTTAAAAATACGGTCTTCGAGCCATTCTCCGGTCAGAGGTAGGAAGCAAATTCCACCTATCGTATGACCGAGTCTTTTTGCAAATTGAATTATTTTGAGAATGCACACCTTCATTGTTAACCGTTGGGATGGATTGCAGTCATATTCAGTTTTGTGATCAGAAGGAGCGGATCGATCTCGAACAATTGCAAAGGCTACTCCAGGTTGCAGCCTTCTGGGCCAGGAATCGCCGGGTAGAGGACTTGGCGGTAGCGATCGCAAATAGTGAGCCAGTTATCACAGCCTGGGATGGAGAACAGCTAATCGGCTTTGCCAGAGCAACATCCGATGGGATCTACCGGGCTACGATCTGGGATGTAGTGATTCACCCCGACTACCAGGGCGCAGGTTTGGGACGCAGATTAGTAGAAACAGTACTGGGGCATCCTCGTATGAACCGGGTCGAACGGATTTACCTGATGACCACTCACCAACAATCGTTTTACGAACGGATTGGGTTTGAGCGTAATAGCAGCACAACAATGGTGCTGCACAACCCGCTGGTTGCCGACCCGGCGGATTTGCTGGTGGCAATGAATGGGGAAGTGGGCAAGTAGAACACTGTTCTCCTTTTGCCTTCTCCTGACCCTGACTCTTATCACCTGGTGTGTACGCAACTCCAACAGGAGACATGGAAGGTGTTTTAGAATTTAGGTATTGTTCTTTTTCCAGAGGTGTTCTTGGAGAATTTCCTGCACTGGCGGTATCGAGTAGGCAATCAGCGGGACTGGGTTTGGCGGGGATGGCAGACTCGCTATGCTTACCTGCGAGCGGCAGTAGGAGAGAGTTCGACCCCAATCATTTTACTGCATGGGTTTGGCGCATCTATCGGCCACTGGCGGCAGAATCTGTCAGCATTGGCCCAGTACCATACTGTCTACGCGTTGGATTTGTTGGGGTTTGGGGCTTCTGAGAAGACTTCTGCTCCCTATAGTGCTGTATTTTGGGCAGAACAGGTTTATGACTTCTGGAAAACCTTTGTTGGTCAACCAGTGGTGCTGGTAGGGCATTCAGTAGGGTCAATGGTATGCCTAGCAGTGGCAGCCAGATATCCGGAGATGGTAAAAGGAATCGTCATGATTAATCTGCCCGATTCTTCAGTGCTAGAGGCTCCCAAGTGGTTGCAGAAATCCATCGCCAGGCCCTTACGCTGGAGCATGTCTGCTCTGGCGGTAGTTACTCAACCCCTGCTGGGAATTACGAAAGGTGTTCTCACGTCGCCCCTTATTTTCTACCCTTTGTTTCGCTTAATCCGCAGTACTTCGGTGATTAAGCTGTGGGCAAGACAGGCTTACGCAACGCCAACCGCTATTACCGATGAGGTGTTGGAAATCTTTTCCAGCCCAGCCTATGACCGGGGAGCAGTAAGGGCTTTGCGGGCGATGATCCACCCTAAAACTAAAGCAGAAATGGATTGTACGGCTCGCAATGTTCTACCCAAACTGGATATTCCAATGCTGTTGCTGTGGGGCAAAAAAGATAAAATGGTGCCGCCTAAATTGGGGCCGCTGTTTGTCAGGTACAACTCCAAGCTGACCCTGGTTTCCATTGAAAATGCAGGTCACTGTCCCCATGATGAGTGCCCGGAGACGGTGAACAGGATTATTCTGGATTGGTTGGCTTCCTGGCAGTTAAGCAATACTGCCTCGTTTGCGGGCTTCCTTGTAAGAAATCCCGACGTTACGAAGTCCGGCGCGGATCATCTGTTGTTCTAAAAGGGCGAAGAAGCGGGCCCGATCGCCCCCTCGCACAACTGCTTGATTGTGAGCTTCTGCCAGTGCCACCGGGTAGCCGTATCCTTTCTGGACCTGAGCCAGCGTCAGACTAAGCGCTGTATCCAGTAGATGGGTATCGTGTGCTACCCATTCGGGAAACTCGATGCGGGCGATCTCCGTTCCTACATGGACATAGCAGAAATAAATGCGGTGATCGCCATAGGCATCTAAGATGCGGGCAGAGCTGCGCCAGAGGGGACTGCGCTGCCCTGGTTCTAAGTGCATTCCCCAAAGAACGGTGTCTTTCAGCGGATCCAGCACCTGGCAGGGGGCGCGATCGCTCTGTCCAGGGCAGTGAGTAACGCAGTCTGGTTCCTGGTAGGGGCAAGTCTGTAATCGCAGGAAATTAATGGATTCTCCACTCCGAGAGGCACTCAGGTAACCTACCAGGGGAATTCGATTGGTTCGTAACCGCTCCCAGGATTCAAGAATGGGAGGAAGAATGCGCTCTCGTGCCTCCCCTGGCAAGGGTTCTAGAAACCAGTGGATCAGGGAACCATCCACCATGGCAAGGGTGGAGGGGTAGATGGGTAGATGGGTAGATGGGGGTTGAGTTCTGAGTTTTGAGTTTTGAGTTCTGCGACGGGCGACAGGCGACGGGCGACAGGCGACAGGTGTTTCTTCTGCCTCCTGGCTCCCGTCGCCTGACTCCTGGCTCCTGGCTCCTGGCTCCTGCCACCTGCCACCTGCCACCTGTTCCCCCAACTCCGACAGCATAATGGCCTCTGACACCGTGCGCCGGTACCCCATCCACTCTTCGGTGCGAATGCCCCACTGACGAGAAATATAGAGGTCTTCAGGACGGTAAAAAATTTCGGGCTGGCTGTCTAGCAAGGGCAGTCGGTTTTGCCCGTAATGGAGAACGATGCGTCCGACGTTAATTAAGTAGCAGTAGGCAATTTCATGGTGGCTGGGGGCAATTTGGGAACCATCGGTAGCAAGAACTGTATGGGTAGCAGGGGCGATAGGAAGACTGGCGCGAATGTTCAGGGGTTCGACGGGTTCTGCGGCAGTAAACCCCAGGCGATCGCGCCAGGTTTGCTGCCGCTCCACTAACGCCGCCTGTTCCAGATACGCCTGAACCAGCAATGCTTGAGCCAATTCAAGCCGTTGACGGGTTGCCGTTGCCTCCTGCGTCAACTGTTGACTGATGCCTTGCATTTGTTGAGCCAGTTTTGTCAAATCGAGCATGGGAGGAGATAGGAAGTTGTAAGTATTTATTGGTTGGTTGAAGCAATGAGGCTTAAGGAATAAGGTGAAGGAGTAGACGAATAATCGGGTGATGGGGGGATAGGGTAATATTCCTTAGCTCCTCCGCTTCATTGAGCTTCCACCCCCTTACCCTTTCCCTTTTCACTTTATATTCGTGAAATGAAAAGGTTTTGTGATGCTTATTTCTTACTTGTCTTAGTTCCTTACTTGTAATGACACGAGATGCTATTCTTACTTGATCGGTGCGTCACGCTATCGCTAACAGCATCCTACAGGTATAACCTTGTGTGTCAATACACACTTAATTCTCCATTCCCTACGACTGGCACCTGGCTCCCTCAATTCCTTTTTCAGAATAACTACAAAAAATTTGACCAACCCCGTTTACTTTATAACGTTTCACTTTTCACTTTCTCACTTCCTACCGTATCAGCCCCTAAACTTTCCCTGTTTTTCTAAAATTTTTTGCTCAACTCTCAAAATTGTGTGTAACATCACTGATGAGTAAGCATATTCAACGCATAAAGGGTAGTTTTTTGAGGGGGCGATCGCGGTCAGTTAAAACAGTTTGAAAACCACTCCAGGATCGCTCATTGGTTCAGCAAATCTATCAAAGATTCAGGGTGTAGTTCCGGTCATAATCCTGTTTTCAGGAGCGATCTAAGTTAGCGCGAGTCTTTTATCATTCTCTTTTACGGCACACTTTGTAGGATGGCGTAGGGGTTTACGGTTTGTATCTTTCTCTTAAAGTTTATCGATCTAATCTAGATTGAGTAACATGTATTAGCAATATTTCTGAGCTATTTTCAAAAATCTTCTTCTGAACATTTAAGTAAGTAGTGAGCGGGCAGCATTGTGATTAACTCTCTGAAAGGCTTGTTTTCTGGGAAGTCTAAAGGCATCGGTGTTGAACTGGCTGCTGACCGGATCAATATCTCTCAACTAAGGAAACAAGGGCCTGGATTAAAGCTGGTTACGCTGAATTCTGTTCCTGTCCCAGAGGGCTTGTTTCATGAGGGGCAGATAACTGACTCAGCTGGTATGGCTGAATTGATTCAGTCGGCGCTGGCGGAGAACAAAGTCAAGGCAAAGCGGGTCGCAACGGCAGTTGCGGGTGGGCGCGATACAGTGACTCGGATTATTCCAATTCCGGCAGAGTTGAATGATCAAGAGCTGCGGGAAATGGTGCTGAACCAGGAAGCAGGTCTTTACCTTCCATTTCCACGGGAAGAGGCCGATGTTGACTATCAGAAATTGGGTCTATTTGTGGATGAGGATGGAATCGAAAAGTTTCAGGTTTTGCTGGTAGCAACACGCAAAGAAATAACCGATTCTTACCTTCAGACATTTCAGCAGGCAGGCTTACAAATTGATGTTTTAGAAATCAGTAGTTTTGCGTTAATTCGCACCATTCGGGATCAATTACGCCAATTTTCGCCTCAGGAAGCGGTAGCGATCGTCGATATCGAATTTGAAAGCACAGAAATATCTATTGCTGTAGATGGAGTGCCACAATTTTCGCGGACGGTTCCGATTGGGACTTACCAGATTCAGAGTGCACTTTCACGGGCTATGAATCTACCCCCATCGCGCAATACCGAGTTGCTTCAAAGTATGACCATTCCGGTGAGTCCTGCCGATACTACAATTGGCGGGCCAGGCAAAATGGGCGGCACCAATCCAGGGGCTGCTGCAATGTTACGAATCATTGGAGAGTTAGCCGATGAGTTGCGGCGATCGATTGATTTTTACTTGAATCAGGGAGACAACCTGGAGGTAGCACAGCTGTTGCTGGCAGGGCCGGGGGGAGCTATTGGGCAATTAGACGAGTTTTTTACCCAACGGCTGAGTCTGCCAAGTAGCCAGATTGATCCCATCACGGCTTTGGGTTTGGAAGTTAATCAGGACATTCCCCAGACTCAACGACCGGGGTTGGGGGTAGTACTGGGTCTAGGTTTGCGGGAGGCGATGTGATATGCACAGTCTGGATATTAACTTCTTAAATGATCGTCCGGAGTACAGGCCGGATGGTGGCGTCCGAACGAGAGGAGCACGAGCAGTTCCAACGGATAGTCGGCAGCCCCTGATTCTGGGGTTGTTGGCAGCGATTCTGTTGCCTGCTCTTGCCGGTGGGCTGCTGCTCTTTTTGCAGTCGAGAAATGCCGATCTGGAGCAGCGCCAGGTGGCTCTAGATAGCCAGCTAGGAGACATTCAAGCAAAGCAAAAGCAAATTGAGAGTCTGCGAACAGAGACGAAGCAGGTCAAGGAAGAGACTTTAGCGCTGGCGAGTGTATTCAATACGTTGAAACCCTGGTCGGCGGTAATGCAGGACTTTCGCGATCGCATCCCACCAGGAGTTCAAATTTTGCGGGTGAAACAACTACCAGTTCAACAGGGACAGCCTCAACCCAGCCCCAGCCCCAGCCCCAGCCCTGGTGCGACACCCGGTGCACCCACTCCCCCTGTGATTGGCAACGTCGAAATATCGGGAATTGCCAATTCGTTTAATGATGTCAACGATTTCATGCTGGTACTGCAAAAGTCAGCCTTTCTGGATCCCAAGGAAACCAGGCTGGTTGCCTCTGAGCTTCAGCAAACGGCTCCGACGCTGAGCACCCTTCAGTTAAAGAATGCTCCTGTGGGGACGGTTGATACCAATAACTTACCCAAGCTTCCCAGCCAAATCGAGTTTACGATTCGAACTGCATTTAACAACATACCCGCATCCGATTTGTTGCAAGAGCTAGAGAGAAAAACCGCCGTTGGCCTGGTGACGCGAATTGAAGAACTACAGCGTAAAGGGGTGATTCAGAAATGACCGTCAGTGACGACTTTGCTCCTGGTTCTAGCCTTGACACTGGACCTAATTATCCGGTTGTTTTTGGCATCCCCTTGACGCCTACAGTCAGTGGAATTTTACTGGGGTTATTGGGGCTGGGGGGAGCCGCTTATCTCCTCCTCAACCTGGTGCAGCCGGAATGGCAAAAGTATCAGGATCTGGAAGCAAAGGTGAGGGATAAGGAAGCCCAGATTCAGCAATTTCAGACAATTAACAAACAGATTGAGGAGGTCCAAAAAGAGCTGGAAGCTGCTAAAAAGCAGCGGCAAGGCGTGCTGACGATGTTTGCAGATGAATCCGTGCTGGATACGCTACTGCTGGATATTAACCGCCAAATTGATGCCCGTAACGCCGGGTTGGAAAGGGCCAGACAGGAAAAGTTAGCTGCCTGCCCCGCCTGGGTTAGGTCTAACATCCGCGAGATTGAAGAGCAGGTTGGTGATCTCGTTGTCAAATCACAACTGAAAAAGTTTACTCCTGATCCCAAACTGTCAGGTGTAATTGCCGATAATTCCTATGGGTCACTGGTCAACAACAAGCTCAAACGAGAAGTGGTCAACGTATCGTTTGAAGGAAATTTCAACCAGACACAGTCAATATTGCGCAGTATTGAGCGACTTCAACCGCTACTGGTATTGAAGAATGTGGAATTTGTCGTCGGAGACGGGACCCCAGGTAAGGTCGCCGCATCTCGTTTGTATGAGATCCGGGGGAATAACCTTCGCTTCCTGACCAATTGTCAACCGGAACCAAGGATAACCTCCACATTCCAATTAGAAACTCTGATGCCGCTAACACCAGAGGAAGCTGCAAAGGTGAACCCACCTCCAGCCCAACCACCTAAGTGAAGGATGAGCCAAACCATTGTTTGTCCGTCTGTGCAGTGCCTCCGCTGCGGGATCGCCTGTAAAACCTAACATACACGCTCTATTCAACCATCATTTTTCGAGTGAGGAAGAAATCGTGAAACAGTCTCAGGGATTGAATGAAATTATGCTGGGTGGAGCAGCCGTGTTGATGGCGATCCAACCTGCGTTTGCTGCACCATCGGCGGAAATAACAGCTGTTCAACTCAATCCTACAAAAGGTGGAGTGAATGTTTTGCTGCAAACTAAGCCGGGTGAGCGTCCCCATGTGTTTGCGGTCAACCGCAGCGATCGCTGGACGGCAGACATTACGGGTACCCAGCTCCGTTTGCCTAATGGTAAGAGTTTTACAAAGGAAAATCCAGCCCCCGGAATCTCCCGAATTACGGTTGCACAACTGGATAAGGACAGTGTGCGCGTCACGGCGATTGGTCAAAATGGTGGCCTGGTGGGGGACGTGCTGCGTCCCAATGCAGGCGGTGTGCTACTCAGCTTGAGTCCTTCTACAGGCAAGCGGACAGCCAGCGCCGTTCCTGCGACGTTACCACCTGTGCCTTCCAATCTTCAAAGGGCAACGACACCTACACAATCGCAGCCCCCCCTGGCGCAGGCTACCCCACCCCCTCCCAGACCTGCCGCCCCGCCACCAGCTACTACCCCACTGCCTCCCGGCCCTAATCTTAGAAGCCCAACGCCTCCCCTGGTTCCCAACCCAAACATTACGATTCAGGGAGGTTCCCCGGGTGCTACCAACCCTGTAGCACTGCCGGCCTTACCACGGGCACTACCCCCACCAACCGGTGATATTGCGATTTCTCAATTTAATCCAGCCACCAGTACCATTGACCTAGGTACCGCCGAACGGGTTCCTCGTCTGGTATTACGGGATGCACCAGCACGGGAAGTGTTGGCTCTACTGGCACGAGCTGCCGGACTGAACCTCGCCTATGCCCCTCCCAAAGTAACAGATCCGGGACAGCAACAACAGCAACAGCAACCCGGTGCGCCTGCGGATGAAGGTCCGAGAGTAACCCTGGATGTTGAAAATGAATCTGTCCAGGATGTTTTCAACAATATTTTGCAAATCACAGGGCTGGAGGCCAACCGGGTTGGGCGAACGGTGATTGTGGGTCCCCGGTTACCCGATGATGCCCGTAATGTGGCAACGCGCATTTTGCGATTAAATCAGGCCAGTGCAACAGAAGCTGCTAACTATCTCGTTTCTCAAGGGGCAGAGTTTCAGTTGCCCATCACGCGTGTCACGATCGTTCCAATTGGAACTCAGGGCCCCAACCAGGTTTTGACCCGAATTGAGGAACCCGATATTAAGCTCATTCGTGCTCAGAAAGGTGATGCTCCTCTCACCCTATCGGGTTTAGCCGTGAGTGTGGATTCCCGATTGAATTCAGTCGTGGTGAGTGGTACTCCTCGTAAGGTCGAAATTGCATCCGCTCTGCTGGCTCAACTGGATGCTCGTCGTCGTCAGGTGGCAGTGAATGTGAAAGTAATCGACATCAATTTGTCGAATGCCGAGCGAGTAGGGTTCAGCTTCTCGTTTGGTGTGGGTCAAAACCGCTTTATTAACCAGGGAGGATTGGGTATCTTTAACTTTGGTACCTCTTCTCCAGCGACAGTTTCGGCACCAGATCCAACCCAAATCGGAGTTACTCCCTTCACGAATCCCACCAACATCCCGTCGCGGGAATTTAACTTTGCCAGTAACTTCTTTGCTCAATTGCAGCTGGCAGTTGATACGGGCAATGCCAAGATTCTGACCGATCCGACGTTGGTTGTTCAGGAAGGGCAGACGGCGAGAGTTGATCTGACGCAGGAAGTGGTGACCAATATTGAAGTGGAATCAACGGGTTCTGGTGATTCTGCAACTGTGACCGTGACCACTGAAAAAGGGAATGCCGGTGTAACCTTAGAAATTGTCGTTGATCGAATCGATGACAATGGCTTTATTCAACTGGCGGTTAACCCTGTGGTGTCTGCGCCATCGTCACTCTTTAACATTACCATCCCTGGTTTTGGTGGCAGTCCGGCGTCTTCCCAACAAATTACCCTGTTGCAGACGCGATCGCTCCAGTCAGGTCGTATTCGTTTGCGGGATGGTCAGACCCTGGTTGCTTCAGGAATTATTCAAGATGCCGATCGCGCAACCGTCAGAAAGATTCCCATTCTGGGAGATATTCCCATTCTGGGTGCCTTCTTTAGGCGCACTGAGCGGGTAAATGAGCGGCGCGAGGTGGTAGTAGTTCTGACTCCGCGCATTCTGGATGATAGCGATCGCTCCACCTTTGGTTACAGCTACACTCCGGGTCCTGGTGTGCGCCAGGTTCTGGAACCGCAGCCAGTACCAGTTCGTACTGCCCCCTAGAGGGTTTGTTGGTTGTTAGGTGTTAGGTTTTTCCCTGACTCAGATCCCCGACTTCGCTAAGAGGTTGGGGATCTTTAACATGGAAGGGATAGGGAAATAGGGAGTAGGTATAGTGGATAGAAGAGTCAAGGCTATTGGCAGGAGCAGGCTTCAGCACACAGACTGCTTCAAAGCTTGCCACCTACCACGTGTCCTGGGTTCTAACTTGTGCTATTTCTGGATTTCAGTGCTGGTTGGGGTAAGTCTGGTGGCGTGTAATGTGGCTGATCATTCCCCGGTTGGGCAGTCTTCTTCAGCCACTCCAACTGTGGGTTCGGCAGAGCCTGTTAAACCATCTCAGCCAGTGATTTCCCCAGTGGCCAAGGGGATTCAGACGGAAGTTTTGTCGCCCCAACCAATCCGAATCACACTGGCGAATCTGCCCCAACCATTTGCCAGCAATAGTGCTTCTAAACCGCCCAATGTGGTGCCGATTCCTCAAAATCCTGTTCTAAAGGTGCCTCCGGGTTTTGTGGTCAATGTCTTTGCTGAAGGGCTCGATCGCCCCCGCTGGTTAGCCCTTACCCCGACGGGCGATGTGCTGGTGACGGAAACGCCCCAGAACCGGATTCGCCTGCTGCGGGATGGGGATGGAGATGGCGTGGCGGAAGTGCGTAAAACCTTTGCGGGGCCAGAAAATGGTTTAGAGATTCCGTTTGGGATGGCGTTCGCTAAGGATGCCTTTTTTCTGGGGAATACAGCGGAGGTGCTGCGGTTTCCCTACAGCCGTGGACAGGAGCAATTGAGCGGAAAAGGACAGAAAATTACAGACCTGCCTGGTGGTGGCTATCGGCAACACTGGACTCGCAATGTCATTCTTTCCCCGGACCAGAAGAAATTGTATGTTTCCATTGGATCGCGATCAAATGTGGATGTGGAAGAGTTACCCCGTGCCTCGGTGCAGGTAATGAACCTGGATGGCTCAGAGCGACAAACCTTCGCCTCTGGTTTGCGAAATCCGGTTGGATTAGCCTTTCATCCCACTACAGGAGAGCTATACACCACTGTCAACGAACGGGATGGCTTAGGGGATGATCTGGTACCTGACTATCTGACTCGCATCCAGCAGGGAGAGTTTTACGGCTGGCCGTTTGCTTACTTGAGTCCCAACTATATTGATCCTAACCACTTACAAAACGGACGTAGCCCACGTCCTGATCTGGTTGCCCGCACGCGCACCCCAGATGTTCTGTTCCAGGCACACTCTGCCGCTTTAGGGCTTCAGTTTTATAATGGCAAAACCTTTCCAGCCAAGTATCACAATGGTGCGTTTGTCGCATTTCGAGGTTCGTGGAACCGTGATCAGGGAACTGGTTACAAAATTGTGTTTGTTCCGTTTGGAGAGAATGGACGCCCCAAGGGGTACTACGAAGATTTCCTCACCGGATTTTTGATCAACCCAGCAGGTCCCGATACCTGGGGCAGACCAGTAGGACTGCTGGTATTACCCGATGGCAGTTTGCTGCTGACTGAAGAAGCTAATGGACGGATTTATCGGGTGCAGTATCGGGGGGAACAGGAAGTGGGGTATAGGGCCAGGGACGGGGAGCCAGCGGATTAGGAATAGGGGTTTGGGGAGTTTGTGGAGCTGATTTCTTTCTTCGCGGTTGGGAGGATTCTACCTTCGGTTGCAGCGGACAACTGGCGGCAGTGTAGTATTCGGTCTGGCAACCCTGGGCTGTGCAAACTTGTTTAGGGCACATCTGCGACTGACCGCGGAGTTTACCTTGCTTGATGGTTACCGTTGTATCGCCAACGGCTCCGACTACTTCGCCTTGTAGCTCAATGGAACAAGCAGTTTGGCAGACGGACTTTTCCGTTGAATTAGGTTTGATTGACAACTGAACGACACGGTTGGCTTCGACGATTTTGACCTCATAGTTTTTGTTGTCATCGTTCTGCAAATCGACTGCGAGGGCACTACCCGTTGATAGGAGCACACCCAGCAGCAGCGGGGAATACTTAAATCTCCAAATCCAGTGCAAGCTGTTGATATAGCTGGGTATTCTCATCTTCATCTCCCAGATTTGAAACAGAGATTCCTAAAAGCCGGACTTTTTTACCCCTCAAGTCAACAGTGGACAGTAGCAACTCCTGAGCCAGGCTGAGAATCAACATTTCGTCGCTGGTTGGAAAGGCTAGCGTCCGGCGGCGGGTGATTAGATGATAGTCGACGTACCGAATTTTGAGCGTAATTGTTCGTCCATGGGTGTTTTTCGCATCCAGGCGTTCTTTCAGCTTGTGGGCTATTTTTTCTAACTCTGCATACAGGGTTAGAAAATCGTCCAGGTCGTTGTCAAAGGTTTTCTCAGTACCAATGGATTTGCGGGTGCGGTTGGGGTTAACGGGGCGATCGTCCTGGGCTCTGGCAATTCTGTAATAGAACTGTCCGACCTTACCAAATCTTTGAACCAGTGCTTCTTCAGTCCACTGCTTCAGGTCGGCACCCACTAAAATTCCCAGCTTGTGCATCTTGCTGGCCGTGACTTTGCCAATTCCATGAAATTTTTCAATGGGCAGTTTTTCGACGAAGGCTGCGGCTTCTTCGGGGGGAATTAGAAAAAGACCATTGGGTTTGTTCATTCCAGAAGCTACTTTTGCCAGGAATTTGTTCATCGAAACCCCGGCTGAAGCGGTGAGCCCAGTTTCTTTGCAAATGCAATCTTTGATTTCCCTGGCAATCACTGTTGCTGAGGCTATCCCTCTGTGGTTGGTGGTGACATCCAGATAGGCTTCATCCAGTGAAAGCGGTTCAACCAAGTCCGTATAGCGGTAAAAGATCTCCCGAATTTTCTCGGACACCGCCCGGTAAACTTCAAACCGGGGTTTGACAAAAATTACCTCCGGGCACTTTTGAATGGCAATTCGGGAAGGCATAGCAGAACGAATGCCAAATTTACGGGCTTCGTAACTCGCTGCCGCGACCGCACCTCGCTTTTCGGGAGAGCCACCGACAACAATGGGTTTGCCCCGGTAGTTGGGCTCATCCCGTTGCTCCACCGAGGCAAAGAAGGCATCCATGTCAACATGGATAATTTTTCTAACCGCTTGCATGGAAGGCGAGATAGGGAGTGGAGGGTGAGGGCACCATGGCCTGGGAGATGCCTGTAAATCGGGTAATTGGAAAGGGCACCGTTACCTGGGGGTTGAGCAGATGGGTTTGTTGATGCTGGATGCCATCTGCCAGGGTTGCCTGCAAAACAGACACTTCAATCACGCGATCGCGGCCTGCCTGATGCCCAGTTGTCTCAACATCAACCACTGTTAAAAGCTGCTGGCTGATCTGGCGATAGTAGGAGAGCAGTTCCGTTGAAATCACTGGGATAGGAGACGACCAATGGTGCGGTTTTGGGGGTTAAAGGTTGACTGCGCCACACGTTGAATGTCGGCGGCAGTCACGGCTGAAATCTGATCAATCGCTTTAAACAAGTTGCGCCAGTCCCCTGTTTTCACGTCGTACTCTAACAACAGTTGAGCCATTCCAGCGTTGGAGTCGAGCGATCGCAATAACCCTGCCCGTGCCTGGGTTTTCACCCGGTTCAGTTCCTTCTCAGAGACAGGTTCCGTTTTGAGGCGATCGATCTCAGCTCTTAATGCTTTTTCCGCCTCATCAACAGTATGGCCTGGAGCCGTCATAACATAGAACAGCATCAGGTTGGGAAATTTGTTACCAGGAAAGCCGTTAGACCCTTGAGCAGTGAGTGCCAGTCGTTGTTTTTCCACCAGCGATTTGTAGAGTCGGGAAGTGCGGCCATCGCTCAGGATGCTGCTGATCATTTCGTAAACCGCATTGTCAGGATGGTTCAGGCTTGGTCGGTGGTATCCCTCCAGATACCAGGGCTGGCTCTTTAGGCGCAGGGAGACTTCACGGGTGGCAGTTTGGGGGGGCTCGGTCGCCAATACATCCGGTGGAGCGGGTTTTGCCCGGTAACGACCAAAATAAATTTGAGCCAACCGCTTTACCTCAGCAGGATTGACATCGCCGACAACGGCGATTGTCAAATTATTGGGTGTGTAGTGAGTTTCAAAAAACTGCTCCACATCCTGCCGCGTCAAGCCCCGAATGTCTTTGTCATAGCCAATCACCGGGCGACGATAGGGATGGACTTTGAAAGCAGTATCCAAAAAGGCTTCCACCATTTGACCGATTGGCGAATTATCCGTCCGCAGGCGGCGTTCTTCCAAAATCACATCTTTTTCCTTGTAAAACTCCCGAAACACAGGCTCCAAAAAGCGCTCTGATTCCAGCGACATCCACAATTCCAGCTTGTTGGAGGGGAAACTGTAGAAATAACGGGTTGCATCGCTGGAAGTATTGGCATTCAGCCCAACTCCTCCAGACTGTTCTACAATCCGCCCCATTTCGTTTTGCTTCACCAGACGAGTGGCCTGTGCTTCAACTTTGGCAAATTCTGCCCGTAGTTTTTTCTCTTCTGCTTTTTGCCCCTTTTCAGCCGCCGTTTGAATTTTCGCAGCTAGTTGATCCAGTCGGTCGAGTAACGGCTTTTCTGCACTGTAATCCAGCGTGCCAATTCGAGTGGTGCCCTTAAAGGCCAGGTGTTCCAGGAAATGGGCCACACCCGTTTTACCATCGGGTTCATCGGCCCCGCCCACATCGGCATAGGTCAAAAAGGAAACAACTGGAGCCTGATGCCGTTCCAGCACAATGAATTTCATGCCATTGTCCAGTTGAAACTCAGTCACCTGCTGAATCACCCGATCTAGGTAGGGCTGAATCGACCTTACTGGAACTGCCTGGCTGGTTGATGGTTTAATCTGTGCCAGCACAGGTTCTGCGATGGTGCCCACCAATACCAGGGCAGCCGCGATCGCACAGAGTGCTAACTGTATGGATCGCTTAAGTAAAGGTGTAATGGCCAGGGATGAGTACAACAAAGCAGATAGCCGCAAATTGAACATAAGTGAAATTCAGCAGATGATAGGCACAATCCAAATTACACAATCCAACTTATCAACACCAGGTTTTGATAACCCGCCCTGACAATTTATATCCCAGCCAGGGGGTGTTACTTGAAAGAGACTTGAGCGTGCGGGGTTCTACCGTCCAGGGCTGGTTGGGATTAAACAACGTGAGTTCTGCGGCAGTGTCAGGCGCGATCGCTCCAGGCGGCTGCTGTAAACAAAAGGCTGGATTTGTGCTGAGGCAACGCCATAATTCCAGCGCAGACCATCTACCCGTTTCAACCAGTCTCTCCCAGAGTAGCGGCAGTGCCAGTTCCAGCCCAATTGCACCGGAAGGAGCTTCGGAAAAAGCGACGGTTTTTTCTTCATAGGTGTAGGGGGTGTGGTCAATGGCGATCGCATCCAGCACTCCCTCCTCTAACCCTCTTAAAAGAGCAATCTGGTCTTCGGGATTTCCTAAAGGAGGGGTTAATCGCAGGTTGGGGTCATAGCTACCAACGGCTTCACTATTAAGCAGCAGATGCATCCAGGAAGTGCTGGCAGTCACAGGCACCCCGCGAGCTTTGGCTGCGCGTATCAGTTCCACACTGCGAGCCGTGGAAATTCGCATCAGGTGAACCGGGGTAGCAATAGTTTCGACGCATTCCAGCAAGGCAGAGAGGGCAGCCGTTTCCGCGATCGCAGGCACTCCTGCCAAACCAAACTGAATCGACTCCTGACCTTCCCGCATGACGCCATTGCCCGCCAGTCCAACATCCCACGCCCAGAGTGCGATCGGTTTACCAAAGGGCTTTAAGTACTCTAGCAAACGGCGCACCATCGTCAGATGATGCAATGGTTTGCCATCAGCAAAACCAACAATCTTAGCCGCTGCCAGTTCTGCCAACTCGCTCATCTGCTGCCCCTGCACATCTACTGTAAGCGCAGCCCAACAGTGGAGATGGGGATAGTAAGGAATTAAAGGGCGATTGGCTATGTCTCTCCTGGCCTGCCATTCTCTCAAACTCCTGGTCTTTTCTTTCAACCACGTCACACTTGCTGGATTATCGATGGCAGGCACCGTGTCAGGCAAAATAGCAACCTGGGTAAAACCGCCTGCTGCTGCAGATTGCATGAGGGATTCCAGAGTTTCTCGCTCTTCAAAACCAGGTTCCCCCGAATGGCTATAGAGATCCACTAGACCAGGGCCCAGGACAAGCCCCTGGCAGTTGCGAACGATAGTTTCAGTAGACGGCTCAGCAATATTATCACTTACTTCCCGAATGGTACCGTTTTCGATCAGAACATCCGCGATTCGATCAGTCTCCGTGATCGGATCGATAATCCGCACCTGCTTTAATAGTTCAACAACATCCATATTCTGAAGAGAGGAAGAGGGGTCGGGAAACAGAAAGATGGAAGAATGGAGACAAGAAGAGGAAAAGAGTGGATGGGGGATGAATGGAATCCCCTTTTCCCCTGCTGCCTGTTGTCTCCATCAAAATTCACTACTCAAAGCTCTAAAGGGCTCCAGCGGCTGTTTTATCAAGCACCCCACCCAGGTGACTGGTGATGTTCATCGCAGTCAGGACTGGTTTTTCAGATCCCTGGGAATAGTCAATAACGCTAACGGCTCCATTGCCCTGCTTAAAGTTCCAGAAATGGTCTGGTCCCAACCCCAGAACGTAACAGAGGATGGCCTTATTAATCGCATCGTGGGCAACAACCAGAGTAATTCCAGGTTCTTCTCGCTGGTAAGCAGCCTGTACAATACTATCCCAGGCGGCGATCGCCCGTTCCCAGACCTGTTGGAGGTTTTCACCCTCTGGCATCTGCACAGTTTCTGGTGAGTTCTGCCACTGCTGAAGCATACCCGGATAAGATGCTTCAATCTCAGACTCCAGTTTGCCTTCCCAGAGCCCGTGGCTGATCTCCCTCAAGTTATCCTCCAATTCCAGCTCAATATCAGGATGATATTGCAGAATAACTTCAGCAGTCTCCCTAGGGCGCAACATGGGACTGGTAACTGCGGCCTGAATTGGAACAGATTTCAAAAACTCCGCAGCCTTCTGCGCCTGCACACGCCCCATATCGTTCAGCGGCACATCAATCTGCCCCTGAAACCGTTTCTGGCGATTCCAGTCGGTTTCTCCATGACGTACCAGCAGAAAGCGTGGGCCCTTTCGTCCCTGCTTCGGCTGTGGTAAGAGTTCTCCCAGATGGGCAGTGAGGTTGAGCGACTCTAGCTGAACGGGATCGCCCCATCCTCCCGAAAAGTTTAGGACACTGATTCCGCAGTTGGACTGGTGAACAGATTGGTAGCGGTCCGGGGGCAATCCCACAGCCGTACTCACCAAAGCTCGATTGATTCCACTGTGGGCAACAATCAGAAGCGTTTGACCCACGTGGCGCGGCAGCAAATCCTTCCAAAAATCCCTGGCCTGATCGTAGAGAGCCAGAACAGGGTAAAAATCCATCGATCGCCCATCTGGTCCATCAATGACCATCCGCACCTTTTCGGGGGTTTCCTGCCAGTTGCGGTATTCCTCCGGATACTTCTCCGCCACCTCTGTAAACAACAGTCCTTCCCACAGAACCAGGTTAATTTCCTTCAGGCTATCGGAAACCTGTAGAGGGGTTGCAGGGGGAGTGTTTAGCCTTGAAAGAATAATTTCAGCCGTGTCTTTCGCACGGCTGAGGGGACTGGTATAAACTGCATCAAATTTCATCTCGTTGAGGGCATCTCCAACCTGACGAGCCGATTCCTGTCCTTTTTCGGTCAGCGTGGATTTGTCCCAGTGTCCCTGAACTCGGCGCTCAAGGTTGAAGCTGCTCTCGCCGTGACGAACGAGAATAACGCGGGTCGGTGAGGATTGAGTTGGCATGGAGGGTGAGAGATGAGAGGAGGGAGGGAAGTTTTGAATTTTGCGTTTTAATTTTGAGTTTTGAGTTCTAAGTTGATTCTCCTGAGAGTTTGATGATAAACCTCACTTATCACCAAACCCAAATCAATATTCCAGGAAATTTATTGGGATGAAAAAGTAGCATACGCTACTCTTTCATCAGCAAGCCAGGAGAACCTCTGAGTTTTGAGTTTAAGGTGAAGGGGGAAGGGATCGATGGTGGATACCTGATGGAGTATGAAATCCCCTATTACCCTATCACTCCTATTACCCTATCACCCCCTACCCTCACTCCTGACTCCTGGCGTCTTTCTTTCTCCTTTCTTCTTCCTTCTTTCTCCTTTCCCTATTCAATACAATCCTCTTGCAGAATGACGGGTGGAAGCAACTACAGTGTCATAATCCTCTCAGGCAGTTTACCGAAATTGCAAAGGCAAACTGGCGGGTCTTGGTCATTGGGGAAGGGGTTATGACATTCAAGCGATTGGTTTTAATTGTGCTGACGGTGTGCGTAGTGTTTTCCGTCGGTTTGCGGCTATGGCAAAGCTGGAGTCAGCCTCAATTCCAGAGTCGATTGGAGCTTTATCAAACGAATCTGGTGCTGCAAGCATCGGAATATCGGGGTGATGATACCAATTTGAATTCTGCCCGTCGGGCTTTGCTGGGAGCAGAACCCATCAAAATCGCCACAGAAGAGTACCAGACCTTCCGTAAGTCGGTCCAAAAAAACCTGGAGCGCACGCAATCCTTACTCAATGCATCTCCAGTTGAACCGGGCACACTGGAGTTGACCGCTTCCAGGCAAAAGCAGCTTGCACTGGAGCTGGATTTGAGAATGGGGATTTTGCAGGTTGCTAAAGGACAAATCGATGACGCTCAACAAACCTGGGCCGAGGCAATTCAGCAAGCAGGGTCTGAGGCAAGTTTAGAGTCTCTCAGCAAGACGGCAGGAGCTCTGGTTGGTTTATGGAGCACGCCACCCCAGTTAACACCCGATGCGGAACCGTTGCTGAAAAAGAACCTGGATGGGTGGTTTCGCTATCGATCGCTGACTCAGCTTTACCAGTTACAACAGCGTCAGGATGCGCTGCTCCAACTGCAAGCGGAAGAACAACAGGCAGCAGAACGCGCCTACCGCAATTTGGCGATCGTAGGCGGCATTCCCGTTCTGGGCTGTCTGATTGGGATGGGTATTCTGCTATTTCTGCTGGGGCAGTGGCTTGTAAGGCGGAAGCAATCGTTCCTTGCTGCTGATGGAATGGCAACCTGGTCAGTTCCCTGGGATGGGGAACTGGTCTGGCAGGTGCTGATTTTTGGCTTTTTCTTGATGGGTCAGATTTTGCTGCCGCTTGTTCTGGACATTGTACGAGCGCTTTCCGGGTTTAGTCCATCAGCAGTGGGTGTGCGGGCGAAGGCCGTTTATGTCTTGGTGGACTACCTACTGCTGACCATTGGAGGATTGGGGGTACTTTACCTGTCAATTAGAGAATTTTTTCCCCTCCCAGAGGGCTGGTTCCGGTTCAATTGGAAGGGAGGCTGGTTCTGGTGGGGTTTTGGGGGTTACTTTGCAGCGCTGCCTCTGGTGATTGTAGTCTCGCTAGTTAATCAGGCAATCTGGAAAGGGCAGGGGGGAAGCAACCCAATTCTACCGATCGCCCTGGAGGTGAAAGATAACGTTGCCCTGGCCATTTTCTTTTTAACAGCTTCGGTAGCAGCTCCTATCTTCGAGGAAACCCTGTTTCGTGGCTTTTTGCTGCCTTCTCTGACCCGCTACATGTCCATTTGGGGTGCGATCGCGCTCAGCGCTCTGATTTTTGCCGTTGCGCACCTCAACCTGTCAGAGGTGCTGCCGCTGACTACACTGGGAATTGTACTGGGTTTCGTTTATTTCCGATCGCGGAACCTGCTTTCCTCCATACTGCTTCATAGCCTATGGAACAGTGGTACACTTCTGAGCCTGATGATCCTGGGCAACTCTGGCTAATCTCATTTCCAAACGACTGGAAATCATGGCAATACTCAAACAGAAAAAAATACTTCTAACAGGGCTACTGGCGATCGCTGGCGGAGCCTATTTCAGCGCCTATTCCAGCCTGGATAGTCATTTTCTACTCAGTGTCTGGGTGGTGCTGCCACTCCAGGTGGGGGCGTGCCTCTACCTGCTTTATGTTTATTGGAGCGGGCAAGTCAAAGGAACATCCCGGTATCAAAAGCAGCGGCGAGAAAATGATTCCTGACCGATGATGACCCTGCAAAAATGGTGCTTTCTGCACAGAACCAGCGAGACCAATTGTTTTTTAGATTCCATGCAATTCTCTTCAGTAACGACACTCCCTTCTTCTAAAACAGAAACCATTACCCTCAATGTCAGTGGGATGAAATGTGCAGGTTGTGTCAAAGCGGTGGAAAACCAATTGACACAGCAATCAGGCGTAATTTCAGCCTGCGTGAATCTGGTCACGGAAGTGGCCGTCGTGGAATGTGAACCGGGAGTCGTCAGCCCAGAAACTCTAGCCGAAAAACTGACCGATGCTGGATTTCCGGCCCAACCCCGCTCTCCCCAACCAGGCGCAACGATAGATACACGAGAATTGAGCAATCTGGAAGAACGCCGACGGTTGGAGTCGCAGCAACAAACGAGACAGTTGGCGATCGCAACCCTCCTGCTGGCCCTTTCCTTTCTGGGCCATTTGGGACAACTGGGTGGCTTCACAATTCCCGGTTTAAGCAATATCTGGTTTCATTGTGGGTTGGCAACTGCTGCCCTGCTCGGACCGGGACGCTCTATGCTGGTAGAGGGCTGGCGCGGGCTACGCCACAATGCCCCCAATATGAATACCCTGGTCAGTTTAGGAACTTTAACCGCTTACCTGACCAGTCTTGTTGCACTGTTATTTCCCCAATTAGGCTGGGAATGTTTCTTCGATGAGCCAGTCATGCTGGTAGGCTTTATCCTGCTGGGGCGGACTTTAGAACAAAAAGCCAGGACTCGCGCGGCATCTGCCTTTCATGCGTTATTAGCCTTGCAGCCCAGAGTGGCAAGGGTGATACGGAGAGCGGGCAGTGAAGAGCAGGAAGCCATTGCTCCTTCTGACCATTCCCGGTCCTTTATCCCCCAATCCTGTATCGAAATTCCGGCGGATCGTGTTCGCATTGGAGAGTGGCTACAGGTGCTACCGGGAGACAAAATTCCTGTGGATGGGGAAATTGTGGTTGGACAAACCACAGTCGATGAATCGATGTTGACTGGGGAACCCATGCCCGTCTTAAAGCAGCCCGGAGACTGGGTAGCAGCAGGTACCCTCAATCAATCTGGCGCGATCGCTCTGCAAGCAAGCCGCACGGGGCGGGACACCACTCTGGCTCAAATGATTGCCCTGGTTGAAACCGCACAGACTCGCAAAGCGCCGATTCAAGCCGTGGCTGATACCGTTGCTGGTTACTTTACCTACGGGGTAATAGCGATCGCCTCCCTCACCTTTCTTTTCTGGTATTTCATCGGCACTCGCCTCTGGTTCAACAGCTTAGACAACAGTGGGCAGGGAACTACTTCTACCCTGGCCACAAAAATGATGGAGCATGGGCATTCGATGGCGCATCACCTGCTGACCGACCCTGCCCTCCTCCCTGCCGTTTCGCCCCTACTGCTCAGTCTCAAACTGGCGATCGCAGTCCTTGTGATTGCCTGCCCCTGCGCCCTCGGCCTGGCAACTCCAATGGCAATTCTAGTCGGCTCCGGCATTGGCGCAGAACGGGGATTGCTCATTCGTGGCGGAGATATCCTGGAGCGAGTTCA
Organism: Leptothermofonsia sp. ETS-13; assembly: GCF_049200465.1. Classification (NCBI taxonomy): domain Bacteria; kingdom Bacillati; phylum Cyanobacteriota; class Cyanophyceae; order Leptolyngbyales; family Leptolyngbyaceae; genus Leptothermofonsia; species Leptothermofonsia sp. ETS-13. Next base: position 4,300,598 of record NZ_CP120836.1, on the reverse strand, counting down.
CCACCTGGACACCGTGGTTCTGGACAAGACTGGCACCCTGACAACTGGTAAACCCACTGTGACCGACTGCATTATTCTCCAGCCAGGGGGGAGGCAGGAGGAATCTCTACTGCCTATTGCCTGTTGCCTGTTGCCTTCATCCAAAACTCAAAGCTCAAAACTTGAAACTCAAAACCTCCCCTCACTAAGAACTAATAACCAACAGCTAACAACTTCTCTCCTCCTCCAACTTGCGGCCAGTGTTGAAACGGGCACCCGCCACCCCCTCGCGATCGCGATTCGGCAAGCCGCCGAGCGAGAAGAACTGACGCTTCTGCCAGCGCGGGACTTTGTAACTGAACCGGGGTTGGGAGTCGCGGCTACGGTTCTGGTTGGCGAACAAGGGATTAATCCGGGCCTTCGAGTGGTGTTGGGAACTCCAACCTGGTTGCAGCAAAACGGGATCGAAGTGACGGAGGAGGCAAAAGTACAGGCGCAGAACCTCGCCAGTAGTGGAAAGACGGTCATCTATGGAGCCGTGGCTGGAACACTCATCGGACTGATTGCCGTGGCGGATTCTTTAAGACCAGATGCGGTCAACACTATCAATGCCTTAAAGCAAATGGGGCTCAAAGTGCTGCTGATGACTGGCGATCGCCAGGAAGCAGCGCGGGCAGTCGCCCAACCCCTGGGGCTATCCCTCGACCATATCCTGGCAGAGGTGCCGCCAGACGGTAAAGTGAAAACCATTGCCCAACTTCAGGAACAGGGCCATCACATTGCTATGGTGGGCGACGGTATCAACGACGCCCCGGCTCTGGCTCAGGCCGATGTAGGAATCGCGCTACACTCTGGAACCGATTTAGCCGTAGAAACTGCTGGAATTATTTTGATGCGCGATCGCCTCAGCGATGTCATCGAAGCCATTCGGCTCAGCCGGGCAACCTTCAACAAAATTCGCCAGAACTTGCTCTGGGCATTTGCCTACAATATCCTGGGGATTCCCCTGGCCGCAGGAGTGCTACTGCCGACCTTGGGTATTCTGTTGAGTCCCGCTGCGGCAGGCGCTATGATGGCGTTTAGTTCGATTAGCGTTGTGACTAATTCCCTGTTGCTTTACCTGACTTTCGCTTCATTGCAACCCACAGAAGCGACAGCTACATCCGTATGATTGAGTCGAAAAAGAGCGTGTTTACCCTGCCTGTCTTAGTTCACATCGTATCGTTATTGTCCAATGCCCCTGGAACCCAGTCAAAAGCACCTGTTAATTATTGAAGACGACAAAGGAAATCGTCAGCTTATCCTCGACAAGCCAGTGTATTCGATTGGTCGTGATGTTGATTGCGACATTCGCCTGGCATCCCTGTTTGTCTCTCGTCGTCACGCCACACTGGTACAGGTCGCCAGTGCACAAGGTGGCTACTCCTACCGCATCATCGATGGCGATCTGGATGGGCAGCGCAGCGCCAACGGGCTGTTGGTAAATGACAAAAAAATCCAATCCCATGACCTACAAAACGAAGATGAGGTCGTTTTTGGCCCCCAGGTCAAGTTTACTTACTACTGTCTCAGTCGTGATCCAGCACCAACTGAACCTCCCGATGGCACATTTGATGACGTGACGCTGATTAATCCCCGGACAGCCGATAAGTCCTACACTACAGACTCGTTGGATGCTCTGGAAATTCCTTTGAGCAAACCGCCGCGACAGTTCAATTTAGTAGGTAAGCGCGGACAATCCCTGCTCAAGTTTCTGAACTTCAGGCGAGAGAGGGGGATTACGCTTCAGAAGTGACAAATCACCGTAATTACCGATACCTCTGTGTTCGTGAGCATAGAGTAGCCAGGATTATGCTGATGCACGATCGCCAGAGTGACAGTGTAGAATCGATTGGTTGGACCCGGTGATATTGATAGAAGCACTGTTCCCTCATCAGCATTGTTTAATTAGGGCAACAGTGGCTCTGCTTGTTCTCTACGTCTATCAGGATTGGTTCCTTGAACTCAACTGCGCCATCCCATCATTCAATGCCTTCAGAACCACATCAAAATCATCTGCTCATTATCGAAGATGACAAGGGACGCCGAGAATTTGTTCTGGATCGTTCCGTCTATTCCATTGGCCGAGATCCCAAGTGTGACATTCGGCTGGTCTCGCAGTTTGTTTCCCGGCGGCATGCTACGCTCGTGCAGTTGCTCAATGAAGACGGCAGCTACTATTACCGGATCGTAGATGGCAATTTGAAGGGCAAGCCCAGCGCTAACGGGTTGCTAATCAATGGGCGTAAGCTTCAAGCCCATGACCTTCGGAATGAAGATGAAATTGTCTTTGGTCCTCAAGTCCGCGCAATCTATTATTTATTGAAGCGGGATGCAATTTTGACAGTCCCACCAGATGAATTTGATATTACGCTGATTAGTCCAAACATGGTGGGCGATCCGGAGGACTAAGGACTAGCCTGCCACGGCTTCTATAAGTTGCCATTGATTGTTCTCTGCGATCGCCCGGTTAACGCGATCAAACATTTGTCGGCAGTGATTGTTGCTATGAAGAGGGAGTTCTTCATTCTTCATGACAAAATTCATGCGGACTCCCCGCTCTTCCTGAGGGGTTTCGTCAATTAAAACTTCAACCGTCACCAGTTTTGGGTAAGCAACGCCACCGGGAACTTCGCGGGCAACAAGGTAATCTCCCGCTTCATAAATGATGTCAAAGTTGCAGGATTCTAGCGTTTGGCCCAGCGGTTGCTTGATGCCGCTTTCCGAAGCTTCAACGGTGACTAAACAAGTGTAACGAGCCATGATTAACCCCTAGCGCGTGACGTCAAGTTTTTAGCCATCATAGCTTTTCTTTAAGCATGGCATGGTTGTACACAGTCTAGAGTATCAACAGTTGCCGATGTGTGTTGAGTAAACCGAAGAAATCTCTGGTCTGGGAAGTTTTTCAAATGGGATGAGGGATGAACGAAAAGCTAGGCAAATTTATCGTGTTTGAGGGGGTGGAGGGATGTGGAAAAACAACTCAACTCCAGCGATCGCAGCAATGGCTGACAGAAAGTGGCTGGCTGGCGCTATTGCAATCGAAAGGGTATCTCCAGGAGGTCATCGCTACACGGGAGCCTGGCGGCACCGAATTGGGTGCGGCTGTCCGCCAGATTTTGCTAGGGCAACCCACCCAGGAAACCATTCAAGATCGGGCTGAGTTATTGCTGTACGCGGCAGACCGGGCTCAACATGTAGAAGGATTTCTGCGCCCGCATTTAGCAAAGGGCTCCCTCATTTTGTGCGATCGCTACACGGATTCGACCATTGCCTACCAGGGCTATGGTCGGGGGCTGGACCTGGCTCTTATTGACCAACTAAATCAGATTGCAACAGGTGGCCTGGTCAGTGACCTGACACTCTGGCTTGACCTGGATGTCAAAACTGGACTGGCAAGAACCCGGCAGCGGGGAACTCGCGATCGCATCGAGCAAGCAGACCTCGCCTTTCACCAGCGGGTCCAGCAAGGCTTCACCGAACTGGCCCATGCCCATCCCCATCGCATTACCCGCATCAACGCCAGCGGCTCTGAAGCCGAAGTGGCTGAACAAATCCAACAAATCTTAACCCAGCGGCTGGAGGAGTGGTATGGGAGTGGATGAGTGAGTGATGGAGTCATGGAGTGGGAGGGTGGATGGGTGGATGAGTAGCCTATCTACCCCTTGTTAAGGTTTTCCTTCCTTTCAAACTCAATCCGATTTGTATAGCGGTAGTCATTATGGTTAGGACGGGGTGCAGGGGTGAAACCCCTGGCTGGGGGCTTCGCCCCCACTCCCTCTCTAATTCCAACGTCCTAACGCACCCGCGTAGAACTATATTCTAAAATACAGACATGATCGACCTGATGGGCAGTAGATCTGGAGTTTTTGGCTCCTGACTGCTCTGATGGACTCAGGTTTGGGAGTTTGCGCTGGAATAAGCGCGATCGCGAGGCTGCTAGTTCTCAACCTTCAGAATCGCACCCACCCCGGTAAAACCCCCTACAATTTTTATTTCATCCAAACTACTCCATCACTCCATTACTTCATTACTCATCCACCTCTAAAGCCCTCACCCATACCGCTTCTACCACTGCCTCTAAACCAGATTCACCTACTGGAATCAATGTCACCCGTCGCCCTGAACCACTGCAGGTAAGCTGGGCATGCAAATAGGCTGGGGGGCGGTAAGGCAACCGTTCAGCCCATTCGATCGCCACAATTCCTGGTTCAGCCTCAACCCCTTCCCAATAGGTTTCGGGATAAAGATCAGCCACCTCCGCCGAATTTAGCCGGTAAAGATCCAGGTGGTAAAGCGGCAATCGCCCGCCCAAATACTCATTGATCAGCGTAAACGTCGGGCTGTCAACCGCATCTGGAATTCCTAAACCCTGCCCAATTCCTTGCACCAGCGTTGTTTTACCACTACCTAAATTACCCTCCAACAGAACCACAGTTCCAGCCGGAAGCACCCGCCCCAATTGCACTCCTAATTGCCGGGTAGCTTCCGCATCTGGGAGAAAAAGGATTCTGGGTGGAGGAGGATTTCTCATTCTAAGAAAGGAAAATATAGCGGTCGTGATTGTGGTCAGGACGGGGGGCAGGAGTTCCACCCCTGGCTGGGAGCGGTGCCCCCCCTTAAGCCCAATGTCCTGACGCGTTTGTGTAGAGCAATACCAGAGGTGCAGTTGTTAGTTGCTTAGAACTGGTTGCTTAGAAAGTGACAGACAGCAGGCACAAGAAGAGAGAATTGCCCATTGCCCGTCGCCTCTGCTCCTACCTTTTGCCTTGCTATTTCACAACTCCTTCTACCCGGCTATACCAGCGCAGTAAAACTCTCGCCAGAGCGATGGGATCATGGCGAATTAAGCCTGTTTGCTCATCTTCGTGCATCACGTCTGCCAGGATGGCGCGGCGGCCCAAACGGGTCAATACATCCCGGTCAAGGGGAACAGGGTTGGAGTTTTCTTGAGCATAACGAATCAGGGCTCTGGCTGAGGGTACTTTTTTCTGCACCAATACGGCTTCAAACAACTTTTTGCCGCAGGCTTTGTCGATCGCCCGGATGTGATCCCCGACGCTGTACCCTTCCGTTTCGCCTTCCTGAGTCATGATATTGCAGACGTAAATGCGAGGGACATCTCGCTGGGCGATCGCTTCAGTAATCTCCGGCACCAGTAGATTGGGAATAATACTGGTATAGAGGCTACCTGGGCCAATGATAATGAAATCAGCTTCCCGAATTGCCTTGACCGCCTTCGGCAAAGCAGGAGGGTTGGCTGGAGTGCAGCCGATTCGCACGATCTTTCCCTTCGCTTCGGTAATACTGGACTCGCCTTCAATTCGACGTCCATCCGCCAGTTCTGCCCAGAGGCGAACATCGGTCAGGGTTGCTGGCAACACCTGCCCCCGCACTGCCAATACTTGGGAACTTGCGGCGATCGCCTGCTCCAGATCCCCAGTCACCTCACTCATAGCAGTCAAAAACAGGTTGCCAAAACTGTGCCCAACCAGCCCATCCCCGGCCCGGAAACGGTACTGAAATAGCTCAGTCACTAACCGTTCCTCATCAGCCAGAGCTGCCAGACAGTTGCGGATATCGCCCGGTGGTAGCACTCCAATCTCTCGCCGTAACCGACCTGAAGAGCCACCATCATCAGCAACGGTGACAATTGCTGTGATATTCGCACTGTATTCCTTTAAGCCCCGTAACAGGTTAGAAAGCCCTGTTCCACCTCCAACCACCACAATCCGAGGGCCACGGTGCAGTCGCCGATGGGCTAATAGCAAATCCACCAACTCTTCATCTCGGTCGGGCATCAACACTTCGGTGATGGAACCTAGGGTGCGGGTTTGCCCCCACCAGACTAACAACAGTCCGGTTGCGATCGCTAGCGGACCACTGACATGGCTGGGAAGCACATCGGTAATGGTTTGAAGAACATCCCCAATGAACTGGGTGATGTAGTAGACCGGGGTACGCTTCATCCAGATCGCAAGCCCCAGAAATGTCAACATCACACCGCTGGCGCTCAACAGCAGCCAACGCTTCACCAACAACCCGGGAGACAGCCACTTGAACCACTGGTTCACCCGGTTAGGAGTGCGGTATAGCGACTCTTGCCGAAGTACATGAAGCGCGTGTTTCAGTAAACCGATTGTCATGGTTAGGCACAAACAGGGACTGAGGGAAGGGTTTGCCCGTAGATAGGATTGCTACAGCAGCAGAATAACCCAAGTTCTTCATTTCAATTCAACGAACTGAAATATGAATCGGTCGAGGTATAAAACTCTCTGATGCGAATACGTTTGGACGCTACAGGTCTCAATGAGATGCCCTGATTAACCATACCATCCGCATTTTGGAGAGTCAGGAACCCCGAGTTAGAATTCCTAAAGATTTTACTGATCGGTCTAAAAATCAGGCCGTTTGATTGCATTAGCTAAGTGTGAGACGAGCCAGGCACAACAAGTAAATTGAGCGCTGCTAAAACTGAATTATTGGTCAAGTAAAACCCAGGAAATTCTATCCCATTCCTTTCAAAATCTTCACTACATTAAGCGTGCTGACGATCATTCAGTGTTAAAGAATGGTGTAGGATACCGCTTTATATTCCCCCAAGGCCTATGAAGTAACGTCTACAGACTTTGGTAAGGTATAGATTTCGGCATTTGTTAATCCTGGAGAGAAGAGAGGGTGTACAGCGGCGATCGCCCTCATTGCGTACGAACGATCCACTGCTCTATACATAACCTGTAAACCCCACCCACTCCCTGTAGACATTCCAAGCAGAGATGTTTGTTTTCCAAGATTTAGACTGGTGGTTAGGCTGTCCCCATTGCTAATGGCTGAACCGTTGATTGAACTTAAGGGAATCTCCAAAGCCTTTGGCAGCAACGTTGTGCTGGATAATGTTGACCTGACCATTTATCGGGGAGAAGCACTGGGCATTATTGGTCCGTCAGGCACCGGTAAATCAACCATTCTGCGAATTATTGCTGGGTTGCTGGCCCCTGACTCAGGGGAAGTGTATGTCCAGGGGCAGCGGCGGCAAGGGTTGATTGATGACTCAGAAGACCCGATTGGAATTGGAATGGTATTCCAGCAAGCAGCCTTGTTCGATTCCTTGACGGTGGATGAGAATGTTGGTTTTTTACTCTATCAGCACTCCAAATTGCCCCGCCAGCGAATTCGGGAACTGGTAGAGCAACGGCTAGAAATGGTGGGGCTATCCGGCATTAGCGATCGCTTCCCGGCAGAGCTTTCGGGTGGTATGCGAAAGCGGGTCAGCTTTGCCCGGGCAATTATGTCCAACCCCGATAATCCCAAAGACACCCCTGAAGTGCTGCTCTATGATGAACCAACTGCGGGCCTTGACCCCATCGCCTCAACGGTGATTGAAGACCTGATCCGCCAGCTCCAGCACATCCCTGTTGGATGTAGCACCTACGTCATGGTCACGCACCAGGAAAGCACCATCCGCCGTACAACGGATCGGGTTGTCTTTCTCTATCAAGGAAAGGTGCAGTGGGAGGGATCCGTTGACGCAATTGACTCTACAGATAACCCCTTGATTCGGCAATTTTTTAGTGGGAAGGTTGAAGGACCCATTCAAGTGATTGGCTAAGGCACGATTGGGAGTATCTTGAGGAATTGACAACTCAATCACTGCCAATTTTGTCTGATGACAACCAGAAGCTGTGAGGAATATGATGCGATCGCGAACAATTCGGGAGGGCTCCGTAGGGTTGTTGATTCTGGTAGGGCTCGGTCTTTTTGCCGGGCTTATCCTGTGGTTACGGGGACTGACCCTGGGTCAACGTAGCTACAAGGTCATCATCGAATTTGCCAATATTGCAGGCTTAGAAGTGGGAGCTCCCGTTCGATACCGGGGTCTCAATGTTGGCAAAATTACGGAAACCCGACCCGGTCCCAATGGGGTTGAGGTTGAGGTGGAAATTGCTCCAGCCGATCTAATCATTCCCAGAAATGTCGTTGTAGAAGCCAGCCAGTCAGGGCTTTTAGGCAGTACATTCATTCAAATCAATCCCACAAAGCCCCTCGCAACCACCGCTGTCGCCAAACCCCTTGACCCCAAGTGTGACAGCAATCTGATTGTGTGCCACGAAGATCGTCTACCTGGCCAGGTGGGGGTCAGCGTGGATGAATTGATCCGGGCTTCTACTCGTTTTGCCGACGTATACAGCGATCCAAAATTCTTTGAGAATGTGAATGCTGTTGCCAGAAACACTGCTGAGGCTGCATTAGAGGTGGCTAAACTGAGCCGCGAGTTCGGTGCTACTGCCAAAGTTGCCAAGCAAGAAATTTCCACCTTTTCTGGGGCCGCCCAGTCTGTATCCGAAACCGCAGGCAAGCTGGGACTGACAGCCGATGAAATTAACGCCCTGCTGGTCAGCAACCGGGCAACCCTGGTCAGTACGCTAGATAATATCAATCAGATCACAGCCCAGTTACGCACGACAACCACCAATCTGGATCCCCTTGTCAGCCGGATTCAGCAGGGGCGGCTGCTGCAAAATCTGGAAATTTTGGCAGCGAATGCGGCAGAAGCCTCTGCTAGCCTGCGAGATGTTTCAAAGGCACTCAATAGTCCCGCCAACGTTTTAGCCCTGCAACAAACCCTTGACTCTGCCAGAGCGACTTTTCTCAATGCCCAAAAAATCACATCCGATCTGGATGAACTGACCGGAGACCCTGCGTTTCGGGAAAACTTGAGGAGGCTGGTGAACGGGTTAAGCCAATTGGTTTCCTCGACTCAGCAGTTGCATCAGCAGGCTCACTATGCTCAGTTTTTAGCACCGATGGCCGCGATCGCTACCGAGCTCGACTCAACTTCCCCTGCTTCAGAAAAGCCCACCAGTAAAGCCAGGACTCCTACGCCTGAGCCCAATGCCACCCCCCTCTAACCCCTTAGAAACTAGGGAATGAAGGAGTGAAGGAGCTAAATCCTTTCCCCTCTTCCCCCATCAACTCTTCTTTATAACTGTCGCCAGGTTGCTTAGGACATTGGTTTTAAGAGGGTGTGGGGCTTTGCCCCAGCCAGGGGTTCCACCCTTGCACCCTGTCCTGAGCCTGGTGGCTACCGCTATATTTCTTTACCCCACCACCTTTCCTCTTTTGGCTCCTGCCTTCTGACTCCCGACTCCTGACTCCTGACTCCTGCTACTTCCCCCTTCCCCCCCCTCTAACTCCAATCCTCCCGCTGCGTTCCGCGCCCTTTATAGACCTGGGTTGTGGCATGGATCTGACGGGTTTTTTTCGTGTAGCATCTCTTCGGTCAGATTCCACCGTTTGAGAATTTTGTTCAAATCTGTCTGAATATCTCTGGCACCAGGGAAACCGTGATAGCGGATTCGCAGGCGTGCCAGTTCTGCCAGGTTGTAGTCGGTAGGCTCTCCTGCCAGCAGAGTGTTGACGATCTGACGATCGCTACTCCAGAGAGGATGCTGTTGGTCTTTCTTCTCAAACTCCTCAGCCATTTTGAACCTCTTTAAGCAAAGGCTTAACTTCCGGCTAGTATCCTAACAGTCAATGCTAGGGAGCGATCGCTTATCCTGTAATTTTTGTTTACAATGTGGATATTTTGGACAAACCCTGATATCGTTGCACTGGATTATTCCAATCAAAATTCTTACCTGGAGCTAATAGTCCGTCAGGATAGATTTGAGGGTAGCCCAAGTCTATAAAATTGATTTTCGGGGTGTTTTAAGAGTTTTCAACCCCTCAAAACAGTCTTGACAGACCCGTAGGTTCATTTGGCAATGAGGATTGTGGGAGCTTCATTGGCAGAGACAGCGAGAGGAGTTGATGAAAAGCTAATGTCCAATGCGTACAAGTCCCAAACTCGTTCTCGGCGTTCTTCTTCACGCTGTCCTCCGCTTTATCCGATACCGGGCCAATCGAGTTCTGTTCGCAGTATCCGGCAAGCCCCTCGAACGGCCCCAACTCGCTCAGGGCCGCTTCCCTTCCCTACGAACTATTCGGGTTCGACTGTGCGGCGTTTGCCAGTATCACAACCAATGCCGTTGTGGCTACGATGGCTGATTGGTCTACACCGAGGTTCCGTCATTGTGGTGTTTTTGCTGGCGATCGCAACCCTAATTGTTTATAGCAGCACAGTTTATACTCAGCACCTCTGGAGCCGGGACTATCACAAGCTGAAGGGGTTGCAGCGACAAGAACGGGAAATGATTGCCGCCCGTGAAAATATGCGAAATTACATTGCCAGGCAGGCAGAACGGCCCGGTGCAGGGTTGATTAGCAAAACCTCCGCCAGCACAATCTTTTTACAGCCTGCTCCCAAGCGCCGTGGGCAGCCAATCAAGCCGCCAGTTCCCCTGGTAGAACCCCAGCCCAATAAGCCATTGAGCTACTAAATTGAGCTACTAATTTGAAAATAGCCAACTGCTAACAGCGAGTAGCTTATTTTCATTCGCAGCACCGTATGCAATTCATCGTCGCTAGTACAGCACGGCAGGAATACGGATACCATTCTGGCTCCCTCTAATGCCCACTCCCCAACCCAATGCTTACTGGACTTATGCCATCGTCCACTAATTCCCTTCCGTCTAGCTATGGGTAGTCGCTCTCGCTCTCTTCACTCTCATCGCAGTCGTCGGCTTTCGGTTGCAGGCAGTCGATTCCGGCAGAGATTATCCATCTCCAAAGCAGAACCCTCTCCCCTCAGGCTGATGCTTGTTTGGGGAACTTTAGTCGCAAGCGCAGGGGGGCTGGCTCTGAATCTATTTCGGCTTCAGGTGGTGCAGGCTCCTGAGCTTCAACGAAAGGCGCGGGACCAGCAAATGGTTTATCTGCGTCCGTTTGTTCCTCGCAGACAAATTATTGACCGCACTGGAGCCGTCCTGGCTCTGGATCGTCCGGTCTACACCCTCTTTGCCCATCCCAAACTCTTTAAACAATCGAAAGAAGAAATTGCGGCTAAACTTGCGCCTGTTCTCAATCTATCAGTCGATAAGTTAATCAAAAAGTTGGGTGAAGGGGAAAGTGGCATTCGCATCCAAAATTCTTTGTCTGAAAATATTGGCGATCGCATTACCAGCCTTCGTATTGACGGGCTCGAACTGATTCAGCATCAACAGCGCTTTTATCCTCAGCAAGACCTGACGGCGGATGTTGTCGGCTATGTCAACGATGACCAAAAAGGGCAGGCGGGAATCGAACTGAGCCAGCAAAACTTATTAGAACGAAGAGCCAAAGATGTGATACTACGCCGAACTGGGGATGGTTCATTCCTACCCGATGATGTACCATCCGGTTTCTTAAACATGGATGCGTTGCAATTACAGCTAACCATCGACAATCGGCTGCAACGAGCTGGTTTAAACGCCCTCCGGCAACAAATCAAGCAGTTCAATGCCAAGCGCGGCGCTGTGATTGTTATGGATGCATGGGATGGTTCCCTCCTGTCTCTGGTCACCGCCCCGTCCTACGATCCCAACCTTTACTACAAGTACCCGGTAGAACGGTTCAAAAATTGGGCCATTACCGATCTCTATGAACCCGGATCAACCTTTAAGCCCATTAATGTCGCGATCGCGCTGGAGGATGGTGCAATCAAATCCAACAGCATGTTTTACGACGAAGGGCAAATTACTATCGCTGGCTGGCCGATCCAAAACTACGACTTTTCCACCTCTGGCGGCAGAGGAACCATTAGCGTCACCGACATTATCAAATTCTCCAGCAACGTCGGCATGGTGCATATCATCCAGCAAATTAAGCCTGTCACTTACTACCGCTGGCTAAAGCGCCTCGGCATAGGTGAACTCACCGGAATTGACCTGCCTTCCGAATCACCGGGTCAATTTAAGGACAGCGATACCTTTATCAACTCCTCTATAGAGCGGGCAACCGCAGCCTTTGGTCAGGGTTTCTCACTTACTCCTATCCAACTGGCTCAGTTACATTCCTCCCTGGCAAATGGTGGCAAAATCGTTACCCCCCATGTAATTCGGGGATTGTTTGATGCCAATGGACAACTCTACTGGCAACCCAACCTCCCGGCCCCCCGCCCCATCTTTTCTAGAGCCAACACTCAAGCGGTTCTGGCCATGATGGAAACCGTTGTGACAGATGGCACCGGCAAGAGCGCTCAAATTCCGGGCTACCGAATTGGCGGTAAAACAGGAACGGCTCAGAAAGCAAATCCCAATGGCGGCTATCTCGAAAATGCTAAAATCACGAGCTTCGTTGGCGTTTTTCCATTAGACTCACCTCGCTATGTTGTGGTTGCCGTTGTTGATGAGCCCCAGGGAAGTGACGCCTTTGGTTCAACGGTTGCCGCACCCATCGTTAAATCGGTTATCGAAACACTGATCGCCCTGGAGAAGGTTTCACCCAGCACCAAAGTCGTTTCGCCTAGCCCCTCGCCCAGCCCAGAACCGGAAACGGAAGAGACTCCCTGAGGAGGTGATGAGGTGTATGGGTTCTACTCATCTACCCTCTCTCTCCTTTTCCCTTCTAGTAGCGCATCCAGCTTAATTTGTTGAGTAAGTCAATCGCTTAATTTGCTTCTGAGACTGCTTTCACTAGATTTGATAAACCCAATGCCTTAGGCTTGCTGCGCTACTAGTGGTTCACCAGAGGAACTTTGCCGGGTTATCTAAACCCAGAAAAACCAATTTACAGGGTTTTGAAGGATTGCAAACCCTTTAAAATCTGCCTGGCAGACTACCAGGTAGAAAGTCAAATTTTCATCATTGATAGTGGGCACTACTCCTGACTCTCGACTCCTCACTCCATCACCCCTCCACTCCATCACCCCTCCACTCCAACCCCTTCCCCCATCACCCTGATCATTTCCAAAGGCAATCCATCCGCATCGGCAATGAAGGCCACTTCGTAAACGCGATCGCCAATCATTTGCTGTTCTGGCTCTAGCAATACTTTTAAGGGCTGTATCTGGTCGGGATATTCCTGGCTGGCAATTGTGAAGCGATCGCCCAGTTCTTTTAACCAGGTGGGTAGGTCGTCGGTCACGGAGGTGAGATCAAAAGAGAGATGGTAGTAGCCGACGTAGCGTTCATCCCCAAAGGCATCAGGGGCAGGTTTGGGGTGTGGAATTTGAATCAGCTCAATCCGTCCGCCCCACCCTTCCATCCAGCAGGCCAGGGTGTAGCCCGTGGTAAAGCGTTCTCGCATTTCAAATCCAAGCTGTTCATAGAATGCGATCGCCCGATGAATGTTAGCTGTGCGAATTGAGACATGATGCATAATGTGATCTCCCCTTGTCCCCTGCTATATAGTCTAAATTCATTAGACCCAGGGAGTTGTCATGCATCGAGTTATGAAGCTGTTGTTTATTCGCCATGCTCAGTCAACCGGGAACGTGGAGAAGCGAATGCAGGGGCATGGAGACTTTGCTCTATCAGAAACTGGCAAGCAACAAACAGAAAAGCTTGCCCGTAGCCTTCTGGCGGAAGGCTGGTTTCCCTCCCATGTGTACAGCAGTCCTCTCAAACGAGCCGTTGAGACGACTCAAATTTTGTTGGATCATTTTCTGGCAGCTCCCCTTCCTGCCGCTGTTAGTGATTTGATTGATGGGGCAGCCACCCCAGTCGATTTGCCTGAAAATGAACCAGGTACCATTCCGGTAAGGTATGCCGAGGAGCTTAAGGAGTTTCAGAATGGTATTTTTCAAGGACTGACCTGGGCAGAAGCGATAGAGCGCTACCCGGCACTGTGCCACCAACTGGAAGCTTCTCCCGATTGGATTCCGATTCCCAATGCCGAAACGTTAAAGGATGCAAGAGAGCGGGCCAACCAATTTATTCAGCGGTTGATGAGCCAACATCGCAATGGCGATCACATCTGGATTATCACTCATAGCTGGATTTTACAGCACCTGGTTGCTGAACTGCTGGGGTGCGATCGCTCCTGGCGCTTGCGGGCTCAAAATACTGCCCTGTTTGAATTCTGGATTGATCAATCCCGCTGGCATCGCATAGACCAGAATCGATTTAATACAGACCTCTGGCAGGTGCGTCGATTCAACGATTGTCACCACCTGCAAACTTGAACTTGATCCCAACTTTGACATAAAGTGTAATGTCGACGATATTGCAACTGAGGCAAACGGTTCTCTCCATCCTGATACTCCGGGTCGCCAGCTAAAAGCAACCCTTCCCAGGGGGGGCGGTTAATCTCTCAAGCATGCAGTATGTTGGAGTATTCTGAAGCGAAGGCTTGATTCAGAAGTCGGGGTTCAGTTTGAAGCTACCAACCGGATTCAGAGATGAGCGACGAAGCAAACAATATCCTCAAACAAGCGAGCCAGGGAAGCGTTGCGGCGATTATCCAGGTACTGAATGAGAAACTCGCCGACTCTGGAGTTCGAACCCGTGCTGTTTTTGCCGACGGCGTCCTGCAACTACTGTGTGAAGCCGCCACCCTGGAACAACTGGAACAATCCGTTCTCGTTGAGCGTGTGCGGCAAATTTTGGAGGCGATCGCTCCTCGCAATATTCGTCGCGTCAACATCAACAGCCGTATTGTCCGCGAGCAACAACTCCTCTGGCTGGAGGAGATCAGCCGTGATCCCCAAAATCAATTGCTCTGGTCGGAAGAAATTACCCTGCGCAAACCCAACTTCTTTCAACAGTTTTTGACCGATTGGAAAACAAGCCGAGGGGAATCCACCAGAGCAGAATTACCCCGATTCTCTCCCCGTCGCCTGCGCGAACAAAAGCAATTCTGGCGTGGACTCACCGGAGGCGCAAGCTTGAGTCTACTGTTGCTTCTGGTAGGTTGGGCACTCTACCAAAAATTTGGCACTTCCGCCCTCAAGCAAACCCAGCTACACACAGGTCCCACAACTGCCTCCAGCCCCCCTGCCAGCCCAGTCAGTACCCCTGCGGTCTCCAGCAGCCCTTCTCCAGCACCCAATCCCCCAGTTTCCCAGGGAGATGCCTTTGTCAGAGCTGTAAGACTGGCGGAGCAGGCATCGCGGGCAGGGTTAAGCGCAAAATCTTCAGCCGAATGGCTAGAACTGGCTGCCCGCTGGCAACAAGCATCCGACTTGATGGCCAGCGTCCCTGACAAAGACCCTCGCTACCAGACTGCTCAAAATCGGGCCGTTGCCTACCAGAGAAACAGCGAAGCCGCCCTCCAACAAGCCGACAAGTACAAAGCCCAGCTTTCTGAAACTCCTGAACAGACAGACTTTTCTGAACAGAGCCAGTAGGATCTGTTACTCAATACTGACCCCCTGAACCGTCTTTGATCGCGATCGTGCGGCTACCGGAGCTTGCTGAATTTGCCGCTCCCTTACCCGATGGGGCTGGAAATGCTGTTGCCACAGGTCGGGCGCATCCAACGTTGCCCCTCCGTGCTGAGTCAGACGCTGGCGTACCTGGCATAGAACAGGCGTATTGACACAGGCTCCCGCAATGATTACCTGCCCTTTCGTTAAAGCAGGCAGTTCCTTCAACAAATCGCGTCCAGCGGCTTCCACCCCATACTTGAGGCTGTCCTGATCCACCGGGTTCACAATCCGCATAATAAACTGGCTCATGCATTGCGATAATACATCCGAGTCCAGCTTGCCGGGCCGTTGAGTAATCAGTCCAACCCCCAGGCCAAACTTACGTCCCTCGCTCAGAATCGTACGCAGGACAGCCTTACAGCGAGATGGCTCATGGGCAGGGGCAAAACGATGGGCTTCCTCCAGCAAAATAAAAACGGGGTAGGGCAGGTAGTTCTCATCCTCTGGGCCAATCAGTTCCTTCAGAGTATTCATGCGGGCCTGGTTAGCCTGTCGCAAAATGGCTGCACAAATTACCTGCTGCTCTTCCTGATTAATCTCATTCATTTGCACCACCGTGACCTGCCCTGGCTCAAACAGATCTCTGGGAGCCAGATGCTCCAAGGCATGGAAGTAGGGCGATCGCTCCATCCGCTCCAGCTTCCACTCCAGTGCTGGGGCAGAGGAACCTGATTTTTCGTTGCCATCCTCATCGGTCTGTCGGTCTGCCTCCCGCACAGCCGCCATCAAGTCCTGTACACCCCAGCGATATTCCCCAGAGCGATGCTTCCTCACCAGCGAAAAGGCTTTGCTGAGAATGGATTTCTGGCGCTCCGTCATCTCCGGTAGCAGAATCAAAATATCCGAGTAGTCCAGAGAAGATACCCGAATTCGGATGTCTTCCGGTTTCAAAACCTTGACCTTGGGGGCATAGCCATCTTCGGCCTTGAACAGGGGATGCCCCCGCATTTCTGTCAACGTTTCGTACTCGCCGTGGGGGTCAAAGATCAGCACGGCTGCCCGGTTACGGGGCAACAGTAGTTCCTCCACCAGTACTCCCGCCGTGTACGATTTTCCTGACCCGGTTCCCGCCAGAATAGCCATGTGGGTGCTAACCAGTTCTTTCACATCAAGGGCGATGGGAACAGCATTTTCTTCTCGCAATAGCAGTGAACCGATATGCGCCGAACCCACTTGTCCAGGCTGTTTCCGGTTCAGGACTCGCTTCAATAAAGCGTCGTCTGCCAGATACACCTTTGCTCCTGGATCAGGAGTCTGACGGGGATTTATAAAGCCCAAGCGAGCGTCAAAGTAACCCATGACGTCAACAGTAACTTCGTAGACTTCAGGGTTAGTGTAGGTAAACCCAACCAGGGCAGCGATCGCCTCTGGACTGATTTCTGTGTCCACAAAAATTCGATCCGGGAGATGGTCAATCAAACAGCGATTAGAGATCTTGCCCAAGATTTGGAGGGGCGATCGCGCTGTAGCCTTTTCTCCGCCAACTTCGTAGTAGACGAACTCGCCAATTTTGACGTTTCGATTATCCGCTGTGATGAACACATATTGATTACCATCCTCACCCGGCCCCTTGACCGTTCCAATCACATTGGCCGAACCTGTCGTTCCAGCCAACGGTAGTGAATCTATCTCCGAATCATCAACCTTCATGGGCAGTTTGCCTGAACAGTTCTTTTCTAACGGTTATAGCAGCTTCTTAAGTAAGCGCAGCTAGCAATCAAAACGGTAAATCATCGGCATGGAAAAGACTCAGTAAGCAGTGTCCCTTGCTAAAAATCCAGTCCAGATTTAATTTCAAGGTATTTCTGGGATATTTTCTATTCCCTAGAGTCGAGAAAATACGGATACTCTGGTGGTTTAAGCAGTGTAATCTAGAGCAAACTGGGCTGACTGACCTACCGGGTAAAAAAACTATTAGGCTTTATCTTAGGCTTTATCTACGTTTCCTGAAAATCTTCTGCTAGGGATCTAACTGATTCGGGAACTCTAAAAATTCAGGAACTCTAAAAATTAGACGTGTAGCCTTAAGCAAACAGCCAAAACAGACTGGAGTTCAGCAATTCACGGATGGGGAATAGGAGACAGTACTTTTTACTCACAGAACTTTTTACTCGGAGAGAGCTAACCCATTACTCGGAGTGGAATGCCTTAGATGTTGCCCAATTCCTCTATGTCTTCCTCTATATCTTCATTAATCCACACCATTGGCGAAAGCCCCCTCATTCCAGCCATGCGGCATAATGAAGACTTCACCAACCTCTGGCATCAAATTCTCCAGATCACTTTAGCGCATACTGATTTTAATTTAATCCTCGGCGAACTCGCAGCCTCCTTGGGGGAAGCTTTTCAGGTGGATGGTTGTATCCTTGCCTTCCCCAATGCTCAAGTCGCTTGTTGGCATTCTGGAAACTTCCAGCTCATTCCACGTTTGCAGGCGGCAGAGATGGCATTCAAAAATTTATCGACTCAATCAGTCGTGATTATCCCTGATGTTGCTACACCCCCAAAAGATAGCGCTGATGAATTGGCCTGGAAGTTTGACCAGATCTGGCAGGCGACTCTACAGGTAAAGCAGGCTTCTTTACCGGCCAAAGCCCTTCTTGGTGCCACGATCCAGTTTCAAGGGGAAACCAACGGGCTCATCAGCCTGATGAAATCACTTCCCTACCTGTGGACAGAGGCAGAAATTGAAGGATTGCAAATGGTATCACAACCGATAGCGATCGCCCTCTCCCAACTCCAGCTTCAGCAACAGCTCAACAAGCAGGTTAAATACCAGGCAGTTGTCAATCAGCTTACAATGGCAATTCGGAACTCATCGAACTTGCCTGAGATTCTACAGCTTGCCACCGAAGGCACAGCAAAAGTCCTTCAAGCTAAACGAGGGATGCTGCTTCAACTCAAATACTCAGATCCACTCTTTAAAAGCCGATTTCAGGAACACCTGCCCAAAATCCGGGCAACAGTTGTCTGTGAATGGTTGGGTGAACCAGATCCGAACCAGCGTGCCTGTATACCCGCCAGTGCCCTTCACCAGTCGTTTTGGGTGGCCGAATGCGCCCTTTGCCAGCACGTGGTGAACCATTCCAGCGGCCCCATTAGCGCGACAGATCGGCAGCATTTACCCAAATTGGACAATCACTCTGGTATTGCCCCCATCTTCAACCTGGAAGAGTTACCAGCCCTGCTGCTGTCTCCCCTGGAAAGTCAAGGAACCATTCTGGGCTTTCTCGTGTTTCAACACAGTTACCCCTATGTCTGGCAACCCGAAGAGATTGAACTCGTCGAGCTAGTCAGCGCTCAGGTCAGCACGGCCATCATTCAAACAGAAACCCTGCGGCAAGTTCAGGCGCTCGTCGAAAAGCGCACGGCAGAGCTACAGCAGAGCCTTTCGGTCCAGGCCAAGCTGTATGAGCGGACTCGTCAACAGCTAGAACAACTTCGTCGCCTGAACCAGTTGAAAGATGAATTTTTGAGCACCGTGAGCCATGAGTTGCGCACCCCCCCTGACCAGCATGACAATGGCGATCCGAATGCTGCGCCAGGTAGGACTTTCCAGCGATCGCAGTGCCCACTATCTCGACATTCTGGAGCAGCAATGTGCCCAGGAAACCAGCCTGATTAATGACCTTCTGGCACTTCAAGAACTGGAATCGAAGCAGGTTTCTATCCAGCTTGAAGAAATTGACCTCCAGGCTCTGATCCGCGATCTGGAAAGGTCATTCAACCAGCAATGGGCCGAGAAAGGGCTGAGCCTTGTCCTTGACCTTCCTCAGAAGACCCTTAAACTCAATAGCGATCGCGACAGCCTCAACCGTATTCTGCTTGAGTTATTAACCAATGCGGGTAAGTATTCTAATCCCAACAGTCCCGTCCACCTCAAAGTCACTCAACAATTCGACCAGCCTGTTAATAAAGTCATCCTGACCCTCACCAATACCGGACCTGGCATTTCTCCGACTGAGATCCCCTTCATTTTTGACAAATTCAGACGTTGCCAGGGGGCAACGCAAAACGCAATTCAGGGAACGGGATTAGGGCTGGCACTCGTAAAGTCATTGGTTCAACTGCTAAACGGGAGCATCACCGTCTCTAGCTGTCCGACCGAAAATATTCAATCCTGTGATACCAGCTTTATTCTTACCTTGCCTCAGTCATTCGATATTTCCGGGTCATTGCCTGGTTGAATAGATTTTTAATTAGGAAAGCCTGAATTGTCGAACCATCGGTATTTGACGGGTAGACTAGATTTAAACACCCATGGCAATGCTGAACCCTGCTGCAACATCTAAACCTCTGCGTTGGCAGCGCGCCCACTATTCTCCTCTGGCGCGCCAGATGGATGTATTCTTGTCGGCGGCCCAGCTCATGGTCTATCTCTGGTGGGACAGTGCAACCGCCCGGCGATCCTCCAAATATCGCAATCTGCGTGCACAGTGGCTGGTTGGAACCCTCCTGGAACTGGGCCCCACCTTCATCAAAATGGGGCAGGCATTGTCTACCCGTGCCGATCTACTGCCTATTGAATATATCAAAGCACTGGGACAACTCCAGGACCGGGTACCAGAATTTGATCCGGAGGTTGCGATCGCCATCGTCGAATCTGAACTGGGAAGCCCACTTTATAAGCTATACAAAGACTTTGATCCAAAGCCTATCGCTGCCGCCAGTCTAGGGCAGGTTCACAAAGCCCGCTTACACACTGGAGAGGATGTCGTCGTTAAAGTTCAGCGCCCCGGCTTAGAAAAACTGTTTGATTTAGATTTCAAAGTGCTACGTAAACTGCTTCGATTTTGCCAGCGCTACCTCCCCTGGACGAAGCAGTATAATCTGGACGCCATCTACCAGGAATTCGCCTACATCCTCTACCGAGAAATTGACTACATTCAGGAAGCAATTAATGCTGATCGCTTCCGCTACAACTTTCGACACCACCCCCGCATCATCGTGCCCAAAGTCTACCCTGACTACACCACAAAGCGGGTGTTAACCATGGACTACGTGCCAGGCATCAAAGTTAACGATCGCCGTAGCCTGGAAGCCTGTGGCATTAATTTTAAAGAAATTAACCAAATCGGGATCTGCTGTTACTTGAAACAGTTGCTTCAAGATGGCTTCTTTCAAGCAGACCCCCACCCTGGCAATATGGCAGTTAGCCAGGATGGCTGCCTTATCTTTTACGACTTCGGCATGATGGCAGAGGTGCAGTCCATTGACAAAGACCAGATGGTCAGAACGTTCTTCGCAGTCCTGCGTAAAGATGCAGACCAGGTCATTGACACTCTGATTACCATGGGGCTGATTGAACCCACCTCTGACATGATCCCCATCCGGAGGATCATGCGCTTCATTCTAGAAAGATTTACCGAAAAACCTGTCGAACTTCAAGCCTTCAACCAGATGCGGAATGAGGTTTACGCTTTGTTTGAGCAACAGCCGTTTCGCCTGCCAGCCAAAATGACCTTTATCTTAAAGGCACTCACGACTCTAGACGGCGTGGCGCGGGATCTGGATCCTCAGTATAACCTGCTAGCAGCGGCCAAACCCTTTGTCAAAAGCATCGCCACGACTAGAGGACAGGGCAACAGTCTGGGAGAACTGGCTAAACAAGCCAGGGAGTACATTGCCTACAAACTGCATCAACCTAATGCAGTCGAACGGGTAATTCAGCGGCTAGAGGAACGGTTAGAACAGGGTGAACTGGAGATCCGTGTGCGTTCTCTTGAAACGGAGCGAGCCCTGCGCAGCCTCAACTTGGCCCTGCGCAGCTTGATTTATGCTAGCCTGATGGGATTTGCATTGCTATCCGGCGTGGTGCTACTGGTGGGGAGCTATAAGACCTGGGCGATCGCTGCCTTCGTTCTGGCTGGGCTCAGCGTCCTGTTCCTGATCCGCTCCCTGATTGACCTGGCTATTCGAGATCGGTTCGATCGTCTGGCTGGCCGATAGCGTGGACTTGCCGGGTTTCCTGCACAGAGGTTGCCACGATACTTCCCAATTGCACCAGGCCTTTAGTGAGCCGCGCCATCCGTTGGGTATTGGCTTCTTGTTGGTCGGCAACTTGGTCTAAACTTTTCGCCTACTCGTTCGAGCCTTTCATCAATCCGCGCCATCCTTTCTTCGTGCTGTTTTAACCGAGTTTCGTGGTGTGGGATCGCCTCTTCAATGTTAGAGCTGTCGCCTGTTAGAGCTGTCACCAGGTTGCTCAGGACATTGGTTTTAAGGGGGGGTGGAGTCTGCGCCCCCAGCCAGGAGTTTCACCCCTGCACACCACCCTAAGCCTGGTAGCTATAAATCAACCAGATAAATCAGGCTTTCAAAAAACCAAAATAATAGAAAAAAAGTTAATAGAAAGAAGATTTAAGTCTCCTCTCTACAAAGTACTTCATGATACCCCCAGGGGAATTCGAATCCCCGTCGCCTCCGTGAAAGGGAGGTGTCCTAGGCCTCTAGACGATGGGGGCGCAATGGCCACTCGCGTATTAACCAGACCTTTATTAAGGTAACGAATGGGGTTACATCTTGTCAACTCAAAACTTCGAAAAGTCATAAGCCACCTCTATAGCTGGCCTGCTTCAGCAATTAAGATCTGATACAGACCTATGCCAAATCCCTGGAATTACGCAACCGAATCAACCGGCGCCGCATTTGAGGTGAAGCCTGGACTTCAGGAACTTCGTGGGCTTCCACCTCAATCTGGATTGGCTCCATATACTCATCTGAACCACAGGCAAAGGCTTCAATCAACATTTCAAGGAGCTTGTCGCGATCGCTCAAGACCCCTTTTTCCTCAATCAGCCTGAACTTGAGATGAATTTCACACTCATAAACGCCCACCTCAGTGTTTGCGGGTTGACATTCTAAATCGTGTTTCATTGGTGAAAGCAAACCTACCTGCACTACGAGAGAAAACGAATCACATTTGACGAGTTGCCGTTAGAAATTTTTCAACATCCAGTTAGCTGGGCTTTATGAAATTCCTCGTCTTAACTTAAAGCTAACATTTCCACAATTTGATCTAGATCCGCTAAATAGCTGAACCTAAAAACAAACAATTTTGAAGTCTTGTTTGTCCCCTTTAAAGAAGGTTTCTACCTTTACAAATAATCATGAAATTTTGAAATCGAGGGATATATTAGCTAATGAATAACACTGATTCCCTAAATTGGGAACCAAATCGAATAAATTTTTAGTGAGGAAAGATGAGTAGCATTTGAAGCAAAATTAAAGACTATTTCTGCAGATCTCAGTGAAGCTCTATCACCTCAGAGGCTGGATTCCATTAGAAATTTACTAGTAAGGCCACACATTTTCGGCTGAAGGTTTATTTTTTTACATCTTTTTTTACATCTTTACTGTGTAGGTACTTTCTTGTAGGCATTTGCATTATTTAGCATTGTCTTTAAATATTCATCCGTTAGCAAAGATAGCAATGGTTCTTCCACCACTTCAGGATACTGATTCAAGCTGACACCAGCACATATCTTCCAGATTTTGCTAGAGGATTGTACGGACATTTTGTTATTAACCGATACATCAACAGAATAATTTCTTGGAGAAGATTATTTGGATTTGCCCCGATTATTAGTGCTTAAACTATCGACTGATTGATTCAATCGTAGTCGATGAGAAAGTGCACCATAAAAGTGTGATCTTTATCACTCTGCAAGTTGTTGGCTGGTTTGAAATCAGATTGAGGAAAACCGCTGTACAGTGAAAATGGAGATATTTTCAAGATCCGCGATTTACCTAATGGAGCCACTTTCCCAAACATCTAACTTATCTTTTCAGCAATCCCATCAATTACCTGTGCCGGAGCTGCCAATCTCTATTTTCAAGATTTCTCCTCTCATTCGCTTCACGTTGCTGAGCCTCTATGTGGCTTTAACCATTCCATTACCATTTTTGCCCCAGGTAGGGGGAACCGTAATTTCACCTCTGTTTTTGTGGGCTGGAATTTGTTTGGGAGGGATAGCTTTGTATGGAGCCTTGGCTGAACAAGTCATTTTAGATAGGCAGAGCATTCAAGTCACCTATCCCGTTTGGGTTCCTGGTTGGTTGCGCCGCGGCTGGTCTTTGCCGTGGTCAGAAATTAAGGCTTTGAAACCCCGCTCTACAGGGCAAGGAGGACTGGTCTATTATTTTGTGAGCCACTCAGGCAAAGCGTATTTGTTACCCATGCGCGTCGCAGGCTTTGCACAACTCGTACACCAGGTTCAATCCTATACAGGAATCGATACCACTGATGTGCGTCCTCTTTCCCAACCGTGGATGTATTTCATCTTGTTGGGATCGACATTGCTGCTGCTGACAGTTGATGGTTGGATTATTTGGACAGCGTTTAGCCGACCTTTTGGGCTCTCCTGATAGTTCGGGGATAAGTGTTGCTAATTCCTAAAACAACATCAGTAAGTAGCCAGGTGCAGTTAAATTAAGGATAATTCCGGGGGTAGAGGGGGTGAAACTCCCTGCCTGGGGACGCAGCCCCCACTCCCCCCTTTACAGTTAATTATGGCTATCTACTTATTTCAGGGATTTTGTTCAGGCTGAAAGAACTTCCTACGCTGTTTTTAGCGACAAGTCAGGAGATCTGCCTTTTAAGGATGGGTGAAATGAGCGTCGGGATGCGAGGGGCTGAAATTCGAGTTGAGCGGGTTAGCTTTGCTCCCAGGTTAGTTTCTTCTAAGAAAGGCAGAGGAACTGCTGATTTTCCCCTAGAAACGAATTATTTGTTGAGAGATGTTTCATTTGCGATCGCGCCGGGCGATCGCGTGGCCATTGTAGGTTCATCTGGGGCAGGCAAAACGACTCTGCTGCGGCTTTTGAATCGACTAATCGAGCCAACCAGCGGAGCGATTTACCTGGATAACCAGGTACTCGACCAAATTCCTGTCATTCAGTTGCGCCAGCAAGTGGTACTGGTGCTGCAAGAGTCAAAACTACTGGGAATGACCGTGCGGCAAGCGCTGGAGTACCCATTAGTTTTGCGCCATCTGACAAAGAGTAAAATTCAACAGCGAGTGGAAGAATGGATCGAGCGGTTGCACATCCCGTCAGACTGGCTGGAACGGACGGAGCTTCAGCTTTCGCTGGGACAACGGCAATGGGTAGCAGTCGCTCGCGCCCTGGTCATTCAACCCCATGTGCTATTGCTGGATGAACCCACCTCTGCGCTGGATGTGGGCAAAGGTGAGTTTTTGATCAAGGCATTGATGGAATTCGCCCAGAACTATGGAGCGGCTGTGCTGATGGTAAACCACCAATTAGAGCTTGCAGAACAGTTTTGCGATCGCGTCCTGCATCTACATCAAGGAATTCTGATGGAAGATTTGCTTGAAGAGCAGACAGACTGGGAAAGGTTACGGCAGAACCTTTTGCAGGCAGAAACGCAACAGGCGAAGGAGTGGGAGTAAAGATTAAATAGCCTCCAGATTCTTTTCACCAGTGCGTATACGGATAATTTGCTCGACTGGGCTAATAAAGATTTTGCCATCCCCAATTTCACCTGTTCGAGCCGCGACAATGATTTTTTCAACAACCATGTCAACTTGCTCGTCTTCAACCACAATTTCAACTTTGAGCTTTTGTAAAAACTCGACCGTATATTCTGAACCCCGATAGCGTTCAGTCTGTCCCTTTTGCCGCCCAAACCCTCTGACTTCAGAAACGGTCATGCCTACAATACCAGCATTGACCAAAGCAATTTTGACCTCGTCAAGCTTAAATGGGCGAATAATGGCTTCTACTTTCTTCAAATTCTACACTCCTTCCTTACACATAGGGATCATGCTGCTATCCAGCATGACAATTTCTACCACCGTCAAAAGTGAATCTTTTGTAGATAAAGATACACTTTTTCTATGATGCGATCGCCACCCCAGTCAATAGACCCCTGTGCTTTTGCTTGGCAGGCAGCTCCTCGTCTAGCCACAGGCACAGGAATCCAGGTACAGGCGCAGGGAGAGGTCTATCGACTGGGTAAGAGTGGGCGTACAATCAAGAACCCGGTGCCAAAGGCCGTCACAACAATGACCAGGATTGCCAGCACCAACCACCAGCCTCCAATATCCGAAGAGCGGGGCGAATCGCTTTTGCGCCGTGGTTGGGAAGGTTGTTCAGTAAACAGCGATTTTTGTGAAGGGGGCAACTCAACCGTATCGTTCTTGGCGACTCGGGGGGCTACTGGCTGAGGGGGAGGAGATTCGAAGTGGATTTCCACATCCGGTGCAGGCGAGTCCGAGGTGGGTAAATGTCCCGCCTGATGGGCATCTGCCACCTGTCGCAGTTGCAAGGCTGATTGCACAACTCGCTCAATTTCAACCCGGAGTTGTTGATTCTGCTCCAGCAACTCCTGGTTCTGCAATCTTAATGACTCTAGTCGGGTCTTCGCAGACTGCAACTCAGTGGTCACTTCCCGATAGAGTGAAATAGGCACAGAGGGCGCGTAGGGGGTATTTGCCGGAGGTTTAGGAGATTCAGGCACTTTAGAATGAGGCTTGGTGTTCGTTCTGGGCGTCATAGGTCGAAGGGTAATTAATCGGGCTCAATTATGCATGAGATCAGTCGATTTGGAACATTCTCATTGCAATTAGTCAAAAAATTTACTGAGAAAGGAGTATCAAAAGCTGGCGACCCATCACAGGCGATGGCGACTGGCAACAGGAGTAAATTGTACCAATAGAGAACTACTGCCTGTTGCAGGACAGGTAGAGTGCAAAAGTAAGCGGAGGAACCTAAGATGAAAGGTGAGAACACCACGGAAATCCCTATGAGTCACCCTTCTATATCACCAATGTCCGGATTTGAACTAGATACCCAGGAAGCAGCAGAAGTGAAATACGGTGAGCGGTTGATTGCTGAAGGTCAGTTAATTACCTTTCCAAATCCCAGGGTGGGACGGCGCTACAACATCCATATCACTCTGCCAGAATTTACCTGCAAATGTCCGTTTTCTGGCTATCCGGATTTCGCAACGATCTATATTACCTACGTACCCGATCAAAAAAGTGGTGGAATTGAAGGCGATGAAGCTTTACATCAATAGCTATCGCGATCGCTACATCTCCCATGAAGAATCGATCAATCAAATTCTGGATGACTTTGTGGCCGCCTGCGCTCCTCTAGAAGTCAAAATCAAAGGAGATTTCAACCCACGCGGCAATGTGCATACGGTAATTGAAGTCGAGCATCACAAAGATAAATAATGCCAGGAGCCGGACTTGAACCGGCGACACGAGGATTTTCAGTCCTCTGCTCTACCAACTGAGCTATCCCGGCGGGGAAACCACATTTCAGCGTTTAATTAACTTAGCAAATCCCTGTAACCAATTGCAAGTGAAATCTGGAGTATCAAGGCAACCAAGTTGGAGAGACCATTATTTGGTCATCAGCAATTTGGATTATCCCTATTATCATGCACCCATTACCCGCTCTCAACTGCTACAACCAGTTATGGAACTCACCTCACCAATAAACCATGGACTGGCTGGAAATTTCGGGTAACTGGGTCCTGTTGCCGCAAAGGCCCACGGCGATCATCCATTTTTTGGGAGGGGCGTTTGTGGCAGCCGCTCCCCCAAGTGACCTACCGGCGCTTATTAGAACGACTGGCTTTACAAGGATATGCTGTTGTAGCTACCCCATTTGTCAATACTTTCGACCATGTAGCGATCGCCCAGACCGTGGCACGAAATTTTGACCGAGCCCTGGAAAATCTCTGCGCGAGTCGGCTGCGTAAACGCTATCTGCCAATCTACGGCATCGGCCATAGCATGGGCTGTAAGCTCCATCTCCTCATTGGCAGTCTGTTCTCCGTTGAGCGGGCAGGCAATATTCTGATCTCATTCAACAATTTCTCTGCCCGTGACGCTGTTCCTCTGGTTGAGCAGTTTTCCCCAATGTTCTCCGTCGAATTTACCCCTTCTCCACTGGAAACGAATCAAATTGTTATCCAAAAATACCAGGTGCGCCGCAACCTGCTAATTAAGTTTACAAACGACACCATTGATCAGACCGCTGCCCTGACAGAACTGCTTCAGAAGCGCTTTCCAGGGATGGTGGTTGCCCAAAATCTGCCTGGCAATCATTTAACACCACTGGGAACCGATGCAAACCTGCAAGCAGGAACTGTTTTCACCCCATTTGATGCAATCGCCCAATGGATGCGGCAAGAAGTTTATCGGGAACTTCATCAATTGGAGCGGGCAATTTTGCAGTGGCTCAATCCCTTTGCCAAATTCTAAAATCCTAAGTAGGTAGTCATCATTAATTTGTAAAGGGAGTTTGTAAAGGAGGGAGTAGGGGCTGCGCCCCCAAAGTAGGGTTTTCACCCCCTCCACCCCCGAAATTATCCTTAATTGATTGTGCCTAGTTACTTATTACTTAACTGCTGCGATCGGCTTGAAAATAGCTAACAGTCAGCATCAAAGAATATATATAGCGATCCTTCTTGAAATTTGAACGAGGTGCAGAGGTTCCTCCCCTGCGTGGGGGCAAAGCCCCCCCTTTGTTCACAAACTATTTGTGAACGCTATAGCAGTCCTAGATGATTCGTGAAATGAAAGGGCTTTGTGAAAAGGGATCTTGCTGAATCCCTTTCCACAATCCAGATAGGATTGCAATAGTCTATTTTCATTCATAGTGCTGTACGCAGTTCCCTATCACCAGTAAAGATCTCGTAACGTTGTCAACCGTTTTCTGTACAGGCACAATAAACAGTAACAAATATGGCCGTATTGGACCCCCCCGCCCATGCTACATCCTGGAGGAGATTACAGTGAAATTAACCTGGCAGGACACAACCTACAAAACTTGGATTTAAGAGAAGTCAATCTCAGCAGAGCCAATCTCACAGGAGCTAATCTGGCAGGAATCAACCTCACAGGAGCTAATTTAAGAAATGCTATTCTCATCAATGCAGATCTGAGCGGTGCCAATCTAAGTAGCGCAATCTTAAACAGAGCTGACCTCAGCGATGCTTCTTTAAAGGGAGCTAATTTGCAATTTGCCCAGTTGAGGGGAGCCTATCTGAAGGGAGTGAACCTAGAGGAAGCCAATCTAGAGCAGGCAAAATTGCAAGGTGCCAATTTACGTAACGCAAATTTAATTAAAGCAACTCTGAACTATGCCAAACTCACGCGTACTCAGTTAAGAGGCGCCAAAATGCTCCAGGCTCAACTATGTTACGCCCGATTAACCGTTGCTAACATCACCTGTGCTGATTTAAGGGGTGCAAATTTGAGCTATGCAGACATCGAAGCTGCGGATTTGCAGGGCGTGAATTTGGATGGTGCAAACCTGGAGCATGCAGATCTACGTCGTTGTAATCTAATTGCTGCCAGTCTGATCGAGGCGAAACTACAAAATGCTTGTCTAAGCAAAGCTGACTTGACTGCTTCCCTATTGAATCGGGCAAACTTAAGTGGAGCGAAATTGATCGGTTCTAGTCTGATCGCCTCTGACTTAGTAGAAGCTAATTTGCCTAATGCTTATCTGCTCCGTGCCAATCTCAGTTATGCCAATCTGCAAAGAGCAAACCTGTGTTTGGCTGATTTAAGGCGTGCCTATCTGAGTGGTGCTGATTTGAGTAGCGCACAATTACGAGCAGATTTATGCAGAGCAAATTTGCTGATGGCTTGTTTATTTAGTGCAAATCTACATGAGGCCCTTTTAAGCCGTGCTTACTTAAATAGTGTTAATTTTGAAAGGGCTAACTTATGCGGTGTTAATCTCAAATCTGCTGATATAACTGGAGCCAATTTAAGTAGTACTTTGGTAGAGGCAGCTGAATTTGGCAACAATCCAGGTCTTTATAAGGAAATGGCTGAAAGTTTGCAACAACGGGGAGCCAATGTCATGAACTGCTCGTCAAATATTGCAGTACTGGAACTTCCCCCTGAGATGGCAGATGAAATCTCCCTCGAAGTTTTCAGAAAACTCATGGGTTATTTCTGCTCTCAAAACTTTTTTCGAGGAGATGATCATCAGGAAATCAGGCGAAGAAATGATGACTTTCGCTCCAACATTCAGGATCGCCTTGCTGATTTACAAGGAGTTTTCGAGATGCTTCAAAGAAATGTGACTTTAATCCAAAGTAGATTGGATGAGTTAACCAACGTTGATAATGATAATAATGATTTTCCTGAGATAGTTGAGAGCCTCCCAATAGTTCGTCAAGCTTTAGCAGAAGTGGTGCCAGAAATTTCAGAAATAGAAAACTGGATCAATGAGTATGTAAATACAATGCAAGATAGATTCTCAAATACCAACTTAGAGTCTTTCTCTTCAGAAGAAATGAACGAGCAACTGAATCATTTTAGCCATTTAATTTCAAGGCTTATCAGAGATATCCGATTTACACAATTGCTAATTAACTATTTATATGGTGGTAACAACAGTATATTTGAAGCTGCCTAGACTGAATAGACTGAATTTTGAAAGGTTCAAGAGCCCCAATAGTTTTATGTAGTAGAAGAACTACTTTTCCCAAACACGTAACCAGCAACGGCAGTCGCGATCGCCGTCAGTGTTGATCTGGCCCACGTTTTTGATTCCTCAGAAGCACTTTTGTCGAAAAGGATAACTGAACTGGTTGAACCCAATGCGATAATTAACAAAATTCCAATCACATAAACTGATGCTTCCTTAACCAGGAATCTATAACGTTCCAGAGCTCGTTTATGAGAATCGTCCAGTCTTTCTTTTTCCAACCTTGCCACGCGCTCAGTATTTTCCTTTTCCAAACGAGCATTCAGTTCAATCTCTTCGCGCCTGAGTCTGGCTTCCATCTCTGCACGGCTTTCAATTTTTCCGCTGAAACCGATCGCAGAAGGCTCCAGTCCAATTCTTCTTAAGAGATCATCAGGAGATTGGATAATTTCAGGCGAAGCTGATATTCCTTCAGAAATTGATATTCCTTCAGCAGGAGAAGTTTCAGCAGGATTTTGAGAGAACGAATCCATAAAAACTCCTCCTTGCGAAGAAAATATCCGCAGATGCCAGGTGTTAAAAAGTGTGAATCACCTAGATCGCTACGATTTTGGTGACAACTTTGCCATCTTCTTCAATCGCTAAGCTACGACCTTTACGGCTCTCTTCATGGGCAAGTCCATAGAGTGCTAACCCGGTTCGTAATACATCTGCCATATTTTTACCAGACTCGTCTGCCAGCTTCTGAAGCAACTCATAGGCTTCTGGGGTGAGGTCGAGGTTGAGGCGTTTCTTCTGCCGAGAACTTTTCTCTTGAGTAGGAGAGGTTTCTTCTGGAACAACGGAATCCGCTGCTTGAGGTGCTTGAGGGTTTGACATAGACACTCCTTATCTCTCTACGCGTATGGGATGTCCTTTTCGAACATTTAGTCTGAGCGAACATTAGCTTGAACATTAGATCAACCAGCTTTAACAAGTCGGCAAAGCAAACTACAACCTGCCAACTTGAAATTACGCATATTCCTTACACATTTAATCATATATTCTCTGTATCTCATTTAATTAAACTAAAGGCAGACTAAACGCAGACTCAAGAGAAAGCTGGCGTTTATGAAGATCTCGTAAACGCCAGATAAGTAGGGATTATTCAAAGTCCGTTTCCTCCAGAGCGCCATCGGTTTCAGATGGAGGGTCGCTTTGGGAGTTATCGGTTGAAGCAGAAACAGTCTGTGGGATAGAGAGACGAACTTTCCTCGGCCTCTTTAGCGATAATCGCTTACGTGTTACACGGTATTGAGAGGCCGAAATTCTGAAATAGGAAGGATGCCTTGGGCGATCGCACCGATAATGATGGCGTACTCTTATCCAGGGAGCTGTGCGGTTCATACATTACCTCCATTTATGTTGATCAATCCCTTTAATACAGCGGTGCCATTATTCGATAACTGGCTCAACAATGAGCGTCAAGTTTTCACGGTCGATGACATATACACTCACGCCACTGGGAAGAACAATGTTTTGTTCACACCTGGCAAACCACCAGGTCCCCTGAAACTTGATTCGACCAAGATGGTTCGGGCGAATAGTTTCGCTAACTGTTGCGGTGACAATGTGATTGGTTGACCCAAGAGGAAGTAGGGTTTGAAGGCGGTCAGTGACTTGAGGAGAAAATTTAGGGTCTGACATAACCTGACTCCTGAGGAAGTATCGGGATAAAAATCAAATGTAGATGCGGTTGATATGGATAATATATACATAAAAAATATGTGTGTCAACCTCAAAAAAAGTGTATCAACTCCGTAGACATATCATCACCACTCAACTGCATGGCTCTCCTGCATTGTCTTTTTGCCATCATTGGTTTGATAGGAGCGCGATCGCCCTGCTTCACCCAGTTAGGTGACCTATGAGGGGAATGTCATCGCTACTCAATGGAGCTATTCTGAAATAAGTTAAAAATAATCATTCAAGGCTAAATATTTTCGAGGAGGCTTTATGGAATATCTGAGACCTGTCTTACTCTTCCTCGCGCTATTCATATTGACGTCTCTGCTGTGCTGGCTGTCTTACGATTTGTTTTTGCTGAGCCCGCTATTCAGCATCGGTTTTTTCTTGCTTGGGGTACTGGGTGTGGTGATGGCTGTTGATATCATTAAGTCCGTACTTTCCCCGTAGGCCTTAACCCCAAAGAAAGTTAGCAAAATTCGCCAATTTAACTCTTACGCTAGTGTGGCACTCTGCCAATCTAATGCTAAGATTCCCTGAGTCTAGGGATAAAACTCTGCGAATGGTTATGGAGACGGAAGTTGGCATTGAACAGAACGGTTTGATGGATATTGAAGCAGTTCAAAAGGCACTCAATCGTTCCAGGGCTTCAATCTATCGCTACGCCAATACAGACCCTACATGCTTGAATCCACCTTATAATCCCCAGCGACTCAATCCAGAACTGCGTCTCAGCAAAGATGATCCGTTACTGTTCCATCCCAATGAAGTGGCCCGGTTCGCAAAAGATGTTCTGAAGATCAAGCAGGTAACAATTGAGGTTCGCGACGCAACTCCAACCCCAACCCAGGAGCTTCTGCAAGCGATTTTAATTGAGCTACAAAATATTCACCATCTGCTCAAAACCCGTAACTGAGAGCCTTTCAGGCAGGCTTCAAGGGGGTTGGGTCTTCTTTTCAATTGTTTGTCATCAACTTTCTCGCCAGAGGGAGACGTTAAAATGGTAGACAACACCGTTTATGGGATCTACTCTCGCTGAGTTGAAACTATGATGAATAGCAAGATAAATGGCATTAACGTCAGTGTAGATCAGTCGCTAAACCTCTGAAATCTCGCGCCTTGTTATGCCAATTTTGGCTTTGTGTCAGTGACATTCAACTTGACATTTAACCATAGATTGTTGTTTAACAACCATTTATCTCGTTATGGAATCAGGTAGCCAGTCTGCTAATTCGCCCGATCGAACGTCTAGCCGATTTGCAGAAATTATTGGGACGTTGATTGCCCTATTGACCCTCACCTTACCGTTAACGGTGGTATCTCACTATTCCACCAATACAGAATTTCCCCAACCAACTGTCAACCGACGATAAACGACGCGCCGAATACTTCTTAAAGCTCTTGAGCATTGGCTCTCCTGGGAGTTTGGTGATAAGCTTCGCTGATCACCAAAATAAAATCAATATCCCAGCAGTTTTGGCTGGGGTAAAAGAGTAGCGTAAGCTATTCTGAGCTATTCTTTTACTGGCAAGCTGGGAGAACCGGGCATTTACTGGTAAGTCTCTAGGGTTTGTGGTATTTGTTAAATCGCTTGATTGAGCGATCGCCCTTGCATTCTGCGGTTGAAATCCTGGAGAATGATCGCAACTCCAATCCTCCTTTTGAATCGCTATGATCCAGGAGGAAGGTTTTTTTAGTTTTAATTTCTGGGTTAACCATGACATCATACGCATCCTCGTCTGCAAAAGCTGAAATGAGTGAATTGCGGCGGTTGAGAACCTTGCTCCCTCCAGAGCTACAAAGCTGGGTTTCGGTAGAAGGGACAACGGCAGTCAATCCACCCCTAATCCAGTGTGAAGAGATTGGGCGGGACGAGGTAGAAATTCAAATTGACATGGTGAAGTGGGAGCAGTTAGCGCTCGACCAGCGCAATTTGCTGTTCTGGCACGAAGTTGCCCGCATTCAAAATGACACGATCCCTAAAGATGGCTGGGAGATGGCGGCATTAGCGATCGGCCTGGGCGGTGCGGTAGGTGAACTCTGGGTGCAGGATGGGCTATTGCTGCTGCTGGCACTGGCCCTCTGTGGAGTCTCGGGATGGCGCCTGTGGCAGAAGAATAGTGGCGAAAAGGTGATGAATGACCTGATTGAGGCAGACGAGCGGGCGATCGCCCTCGCTCAACGCTTCGGTTACACTCTCCCAAATGCCTACAAGAGTCTGGGTAGCGCGCTTAAAACTTTAATTGAACAATCTCTTAAAAAACGCCTGCGGGCAAGGTATGAAGCTCGGCTAGATGCGCTGAAGAAGAGTGCCGCCAAGGCAAAGGCGAAACTTAAAAATCAGGCAGGTGAGGTTTATTAAATAAAGTCTATTGAATAAAGGGGGGCAGCAACCCCAGGCAGGGGGTTTCACCCCCGAAATTACTCTTAATTTAATTGCGCCTAGCTACTTAGAAATCCAATTTCTATTACCAATTTCTATTACAAAGTTTTCCACAGGAATTTGAAGTTTTTTGGGAGTTTTCCACAGAGTTTAGGGGGTTTTCCACAAAAGGTTGTTGAAAGGAGTCAAAAACCATAGGCCAGAACTTTGATTTCCGGCCTATGGACTTTTTTATTCCCACTCAATGGTTCTTTATTCCCACTCAATGGTTCCAGGGGGTTTGGAGGTGATATCGTAAACCACCCGATTGACACCTCGAACCTCATTCACAATCCGATTGGCAATTAGTTCCAGCAAGTCATAGGGAACCCTGGCCCAGTCAGCCGTCATACCGTCTTCGCTGGTCACAAAGCGAAGCACGATGGGATAGGCATAGGTCCGCTGATCACCCATTACGCCCACACTGCGAATCGGCAGTAAAACAGCAAATGCCTGCCAGAGTTCACTGTACATGCCGCAACGGTTGATCTCCTGACGAACGATGAAGTCGGCATCTCTCAAGATTTCTAACCGTTCTTCAGTTACTTCGCCCAGGATGCGAATTGCTAGACCGGGTCCGGGGAAGGGATGACGCTGGACAATTTCTTCTGGTAAACCAATGGAACGCCCAACTTTGCGCACCTCATCCTTAAATAGTTTGCGCAGAGGCTCTACCAGCTTGAATCGCAGGTCCTTTGGCAGGCCACCAACGTTATGATGGCTTTTAATCTTAACGGCAACTCGTTCACCCGTCTGGGGATCAACGTTAGTATCGGCGGACTCGATCACATCTGGATAGAGGGTTCCCTGGGCCAGGTAGTCAAAGGGGCCAAGCCGTTTGGATTCTTCTTCGAAAACGCGAATAAATTCATGCCCGATGCGCTTACGCTTTTCCTCCGGATCGGTAATGCCTGCGATCGCCGCCAGAAAACGCTCACGGGCGTTCACATATTCCACCGGGATGTGAAACTGCTCCCGAAACAGTTTGACCAGGCGCTCTGGTTCATACTTTCGCATGAAACCCTGGTCGATGAACATGCAGGTGAGCTTTTCTCCAATTGCTTTGTAAAGCAAAAACGCCAGGGTAGACGAATCAACCCCACCCGACAATGCCAGCAGCACCCGCCGGTCACCAACCTTCGCTCGAATTTCGCGAATAGATTCTTCCACAAAGGCAGCGGTGGTCCAGGTGGGCTGACAGTTGCAAATGTGGTAAACAAAGTTGCGAATTAAGGCGATTCCCCCAACAGAATGCACTACTTCGGGGTGAAATTGAACTCCGTAGAGTTTCTTCTCCTGGTTGGCGATCGCTGCACAGGAAGTGTTGTCGGTATGGGCAAGTAACTCAAAGCCTTCAGGCAAACGCGTTACAGAGTCGCCATGGCTCATCCACATCGTGGTGCCATCTTCAACATTCGTCAGTAGATCTGTAGGATCATCAATGAACAGAGAGGCTTTGCCGTACTCGCCGCGATCAGAGCGTTCGACTCCGCCACCGAGTTGCTGCACCATTAACTGCATTCCGTAACACACACCCAGAACTGGGATGCCCAGGTTCCAGAGTTCCGGGTCACAATGGGGGGCACCTGGGTCATAAACAGAACTTGGCCCCCCTGAAAGGATAATACCTGCAGGGTTCAGTTGTCGCAGTTGTTCAGCAGTGGTGCGGTAGGAAAGGACTTCAGAGTAGACCTGGGTTTCCCGAATCCGGCGGGCAATTAGTTCAGAATATTGGGAGCCAAAGTCTAGGATGGCGATCATTTGGCGATTGATCTGGGTCTGTTCCAGCGATGCAACCTGGGGCTGCGATTCTGTCTGTAATGTCACCGAGATATCCTGCTTTATACTGCGAGGGTGAACTTAAAGACTGAAAATACTGGTTTGGAAAAGAATTTCAAAAAGCAGTCGCTAAATTTTTGCATTATATCTAGCCTAACAGTACTTGTTCAAATAGGGTGTCTCCTATTCTGCTCTTTGTAATAATCTGGCGATCGCGGTCAAATAAAACGGTTCCAATGCGGACTAAACGATTGCTGTGAGTATGAATGTACTTTTGAGTCCGCTGATCGATCGCCTGCGCGATCGATCCATACACCCGCTCTACCCAATCACTTCCCGTTTCAGCATCCTGACTTCTTAGGTAATTCAAACCATCTTCTGCGGTAGCACAAGCAGAGATCGCCAGTAAATCCTGTGTCAGTAAACCGGCCTTCACACAGTGAGCTGTCAAAATTTCGAGGCGTCCGTCTGCGACATGGTGGTGGGTGTGGAAAATACCTCCAGCCAGCTTGATCAGCTTACCGTGATAGCCAAACAGCAAAATCGATTGCACTCCCTGTACCCCAGCCTCTACCAGTAATGGGCCTAACCAGTTAGCCGTTTTAACCAGTTGAGCAGGATTCGCCCCCATCTGTTGGATTAAATCCAGTCCGTTCTCTCCGATGCAAAACACCAAGTCATCAAAGCGATCGCCTTTTTGCTTCAGTTCTTCCCGGTACGCCTCTAGCTGGCCAGGCGCACTCAGGGGCTGCGAAATGCCTGTGGTTCCCAGGAGGGAAAGCCCCTCTACGACCCCAAATGCCTGATTGGAAGTGCGCTGAGCCAGTTCCCTTCCCTCTGGCAGAATCAGGCAAACCCGAATCGTTTTTCCTGGTGCCAGCCACCGCTCCAGGTTGGTCAGTAGCAGCCTTTTGGCATAGGCATAGATGGCTGGTTGTTCAGTTTCCTTGTGCTTCCCGATCCCTTCTCCACCAGTGAGGACAATCGGTTCGGCCTGGTCTGTGTCTCCCCATTCCACCATTGCCCAGACAGGGGTATGGCGAGTTAAGTCCAGATTGTCGCCCGGATCGCTGCGGGTGATGGCTAAAGCTGCATTCGGTTTGAGTTTTGCGACCTGTTCAATGGAAATGTCAACGGTTTTTGGGGGGGCAAGCAGGTTTACCTGAACATTGCCAAAGGATTCAGCCGTTTGCAGATGGCGGAGAGCCGCGATCGCGGCAGCACAGGCAAAAACAGGTAAAGTGTAACCGGCACGGGGAGAAGAGAGATACATAGTGATCAAGTTTCACAGCTTTGGCTTTATTGTGATCAGCCTCATATGCCTCGCTGATCAAGAACACATCGGCACAGTGACACTTTACAACCTGGCAACCCACCCAAAACACAGAGCCAGAGTGACTCATTACAATCCGGTTGGCTGAGTCTTGCTCCATGCTGGAGGCAGTCAGGAAGTGGCTGCTTTTTAATCTTTGATTTTTCATCTTGTTGAAACGGTCTCACCTCTGCCCCCACCCAGCGTTCCTGGAGATAGTCATGCATACAACTGTCGACTCTACTGCAACCTGTGCTAAGACAGCAACTGATGTAGCTGCTGTCAATTCGATAACTTCCCATCAGGAGACTAGACCCAATACCGTGGTTCTTCAGCCAGGTGGTTCCCTGGATTGCACCAGTAGCCTTGAATTTCAGAGGATGTTACAGGAATCTCTGGAGCTTGCGCTAGAGGGGGTCATTGTTGATCTGCTTTGGGTTGGTTCTACCGACACCCACGGAATAGCTGCCCTGGCTGCAGGAATTCACCACGCGGCAATGTTGGGGAAAATGTTATCCTTTCACTCAATGGACGTTCGCACACGCGCAGCTCTAGAAGCAGAGTGGATTCGCCAGCGCGAAGTGAGTGTTGGCCCCTGGAATGAGATTTACGGGGAGGAACTGAAAGGTTTTCTAGATAGCCTGATTCAGAATCAATCCTAAAAGATTCAGTTCCCTAGCTTGACCGGGAGGAATAGCAAACGGCATCCCCTCCTTCTCAGCAATCTGTCTAATGAATGATTTATGTACTTGGGAACTGGGGTTTTCTTAATCAAAAGATAGCCATAATGCCTGGATGGAATCTAACGATCTGTGCAAGGCATTCGCTTACCATTGATAAGAACGCAGAAGGTTAATCTCAGTGCTTTGGCAATCGTGAAGGCTGAAACGGTTGAACCCGGAATATCGGTTGGGCAGGTAGTCATTGAACAACCTGCTTCAGAATTGTTGCCTCCTGCTCAACCTCCAGTTCCAGTCACCTCTAAAAACGCCATTAGAAGAAGCTTGCGAGCTTCAACGCTGGATGGAGTATTTTCAACCATTTTCTCTAACATCACGGGAGGAGTGCTGCTCAGCAATTTTTTGGTAGAACTTGATGCCAGTCCTACGCAAGTTGGGTTATTGGCATCTATTCCCATGCTGGCAAACCTGATTCAGCCTCTGGGAGCGTTTCTGGGCGATCGCACCACCAGCCGCCATTACTACTGCCTCTGGGTCTATGGTCCGGCCCGGTTTTTGTGGCTGATTCTGGCAGCCATTATTGCGCTTGCAGGCTGGCATACCGTAGAGCCTCAGTTGCTGGTACTGTGGACGCTTGCGATCGTCTTTGTGACCAACTTTTTGGGAGCATTGGGCAGTGCTTCCTGGCTCAGTTGGCTGGCGTCCCTGGTGCCCCGCCGCCTACGGGGAAGGTACTTTGGCATTCGCAACAGTGCTTCTAGCCTGACTAATTTGTTGAGTGTACCCGTGCTGGGATGGATCATTTCTGCTTTCCCGGGTGGTTCGATTCAGGGATACGGCATCATTCTGGTATTGGGGGTCGTTGCTGGACTTGTCAGCCTGGGGTTTCAGTATTTAATAGTGGATGTGAATCCGCAGGTGCAAGATGCCAGTGGAGAAGCGCCAGGAGAGAGCAGGAAAAGTGCAGGAGTTGACGAAATCGAAGGTGCGATCGCATCCTCTCCATCTTCCCTTCCCTCAGCGCCATCGTTTATCAAAGACACCAATTTCCTTTTCTTTTTGCTCTACTTCAGCCTGTGGATGTTTGCCGTCAATCTCAGTGCACCTTTCTTCAATCTCTACATGCTGGACAATCTTTCCATCGATGTGCGCTGGGTGACAATCTACAACAGCCTGCAAGCTGGAGCGAATATGCTGATGCTGGTGCTTTGGGGGAAGCTCGCCGACCGGGTGGGCAATCGGAACATTCTCATTACCGTTGGAATTCTGGTGGCAGTTACCCCCCTATTTTGGTTGGGAACCGGGATCAATGCCTTATCCACCTGGCTTTGGTTACCGTTGCTGCACGTATTAGCTGGGGTGACGTGGGCGGCGATCGATCTCTGTAACAACAACCTGCAATTGGGGGTTGCTCCCGTCCGCCATCAAGCGAACTACTTTGCAGTAGCCGCCGCCGTAGCAGGGGTGAGTGGGGCATTAGGCACAACTGCTGGCGGCTTTCTGGCAGAATTTGCCAACTATGGAGGAATTCCTGGATTGTTTGCTCTTTCCGCCATTGTCCGGCTGGTGGCAATTCTGCCGCTGGTGTTTGTCCACGAACAACGGGGACAATCGCTCAGGCAGATGATGGGAGTTTTGTTTCCAACCAAAACCAGCGAACAGCACGGCGATTAAACGTTACACCTCACCCCACACCTGACCTCTTCTGGCTCCTGACTCCTGACTTCTAGAAGTGGATTGAACCGAACCTGGGAAATCCGTCACAATAGTGGCATGAACCAGGTCGATTACCTCCGCATTAGTCTGATTGATCGCTGCAATTTCCGCTGTCAATACTGCATGCCAGAGGGCACAGAAATTGACTATGTTTTACGGCAAAATTTTTTGACGCAGGAAGAACTGCTGACGCTGTTGCGCGGAGTGTTTATCCCGCTTGGGTTTACCCGATTTCGGTTGACAGGGGGTGAACCTCTCATTCGCCCCGGTGTAGTTGAGATCGTCAGGGCGATCGCCTCCTTCCCCGAAACCCGCGACCTCTCCATGACCACCAATGGCTTTCTATTAAAGCTTCTGGCGCAGGATCTCTATAATGCCGGACTACGCCGTATTAACATCAGCCTTGACTCTCTGAATCCAGAAGTCTTTGAGCAGATAGTGGGTAGCCGTGGACGGACTCGCTGGCAACAGGTTTGGGATGGCATTCAGGAAGCTTACCGGGTGGGCTTTAACCCCTTAAAACTCAACGTGGTCGTAATTCCCGGAGTCAATGACCAGGAGGTACTGGATCTGGCAGCACTGAGCATCGAGCGGGAATGGCATGTCCGGTTCATTGAGTTTATGCCGATTGGCAATGATCACCTGTTCAACGACCGGGGCTGGGTTAGCTCCGAAGAACTGCGGCAGCGTATTCGGATGCGGTGGGGGTTGACGGAAGGACAGGTACAGGGCAATGGCCCAGCGGATGTGTTCCAGATCCCTGGTGCCAGAGGGACGGTGGGTTTTATCAGTCAAATGTCCGAATGTTTTTGCGATCGCTGCAACCGCATGCGCCTCTCTGCCGATGGCTGGCTGAGACCCTGCTTGCTAAACGAAACGGGACAGATTAATTTGAAGACAGGGCTGCGATCTGGCATCTCTTTAATCAATCTGAGGCAACAAGTGCGTACTCTGCTAGCCATCAAACCCGAAATCAACTTCAAACTGAGGGAATCCGGAGCGATAACCGGAACCTACAGTCGCACCATGTCTCAAATTGGAGGCTAAGCCTGCAACCAGTTTGGGGTTACGGGCTCAACAGGACTCGAACCTGTGACCGACCGCTTAGAAGGCGGTTGCTCTATCCACTGAGCTATGAGCCCACCAGAATCAACAAATTCGGACATTCATCTACTTTCTGACTAGAAAGTTCTGACTAGAAAGTAATACAATGATTTCCCCAAGGTATAAGCTTAACAGTAACGACATTCACTGTGTGTGTCCAGATCTCAAGGAAATTTAGTATCTCTACACTCATCTATCAAGATATCGAAAAAGATATAGAAGTTTTCCCAACTTGCCAGTGAAAAAGTTGCTTACACTACTCTTTCATCCTAAACAAAAACTGTGGAATATTGATTGGCTTGATGATAAGCTCCACTTATGATCAAAAACTCTCAGGAGAGAGTATCGCAAAATATCAACAGGATGTACACTGGCAGCCTGAAAATGGGAGCTGATTAAGGTAATGTTTGAGTTAACATGGCTTGAACCAATGACTCGCCTCATCTGGTAACGCGATTCTGCTTATGGTTTCTCTGGTGAGACTGTTGCTTAATCATACGCCCAAACTCTTCCGCCCTGATAGAAGTTTACTGGCAGTGTCATGTTTATTCTGAAACGGCAGGATGTTGAAATCTCTAGCATTCAGCACCCCAAGAAGGATCAACAGATTCCGATCTTGACCTATCAGGGGCAAACCTTCCGCCTGATTAGTGTATTTAACGCCAGTCAGGAGGAAGAGGCAAAAGCGTTCTGGCGTGACTTGACCGACAATCAGGGGAAGGCATGTGTTTTGCTGGATGAACCTGAACGGTATAGCGTTTGGGGAAAAATTCGATTGGAACAGCTCGCCAGTGAAGGAGAAGCAGCAACAAGCAGCAATGCAATTTCGCCCGTCTACATCAAAGCCTGTATATTGATGTTACAGGCAGTTTACATTGACGTTGAAGATTTATTAGGGGGCAGACAGGCAGGGCTTTTTCAAAAAGATATTGCAGAAGTATTCAAGCAGTGGCACTTCCCCAAGGGAGAGACGCCCGATGCAGTGAAGTATTTGCTAACGATGGATCCCCTCAATGCAGCCCAGGTTCCCTCCTGGCAGGAACATCATCTGAACACTCTGCTGCAAGAACTACACCGTTTAGGCAAAGCCTATTTTGGGAACACTACGTTCGTTGAGCGGGCCATTGATACTCTACAAGATCTATCAGGGAGCGATCGCGTACAATTTCAAGCCTGGTTAAATCAATCTCCCCTTGGCAAGCTATGGCGCTAATGGTCAGCTTGAAGAAATGTTCAGGATATGTTCCATATGCTCCAGTTTCGACTACCATTCGACTCTTGTTGAAGGGTTGATCGCAAATCTGACCCTAGCCATCCATTTCCGCTGTTCGCATCTCCCCTTTGAATTTCGGTAGGCAGTTCCTTGAACAAGTCATCTGGTTCCAAATCGGCACTTTCGGTTCAGACCATCGTTCTTGCACAGATTGGCTGGGCAGTACTGGCATTGCTATTCTTTTTGCTTTTCAGTGTGCCAGCACCGGGTCAGCCACGCCCCTACTGGTACTCAGTTGGAACTTCCATTCTTGAGACGATCGCCTTTGTCACCGCGGCCATCCTTTGCTTTAGAAACTGGCAAAGCCCTCAGATTGTCAGCGGTCGCAATGTCTGGTTGTGCATTGGACTAGGAATGCTGTGCTATTTCATTGGCAACCTGTTGTTTTCCTACTGGGAGTTGGGGCTGGGAATTGAACCGGACGTCTC
Organism: Leptothermofonsia sp. ETS-13; assembly: GCF_049200465.1. Classification (NCBI taxonomy): domain Bacteria; kingdom Bacillati; phylum Cyanobacteriota; class Cyanophyceae; order Leptolyngbyales; family Leptolyngbyaceae; genus Leptothermofonsia; species Leptothermofonsia sp. ETS-13. The sequence continues at coordinate 4,258,428 of NZ_CP120836.1, read as the reverse complement.
CCCTGGAGACTTCTTTTTCGTCTTCGCTTACATCTTTCTTCTTATTGGGATGCTCCTGGTGGTCATATCCAGGCGGTTGAATCTGGAAATTTGGCAGTGGGGTATTGTTGGCGTAATTGCAGCATTGGGCATTATCTTGGCCTATCTGGTCTCTGCCCCGGCCACAGACGGCACAGCCCAATCTTCATTCCTTTCGCCTGCCATTGCTCAAACAGCTCCAGCAAAACCCGCCCAAAAACCAAGATCTACCGCCCAGACCGCCCCAGCAGCAGCAAAGCCTAAGTCTCCAACAGCGACATCGCCAGCACCTGCGACATCTGACAAAGCGCTTCCAGCTCCGGTGATTCCCACAGAAAAAGCCTCAACCCCTGTAACAACTGGGGAGAATTCCAAAGTGCCCGCTTGGGCGCAAACATTAGATAACATCCTGTCACCATTGAAACCGTTTCTTGACTGGTTTTATGTCATCAGCGATATCTTGCTGTTGATTATTGCCACAACGCTACTGCTGGCATTCTGGGGAGGGCGGTTTGCTCAGTCCTGGCGCATGATTGCTGCTGCCGCTTTCTCGTTTTATATCGCCGACATCTGGTTTAAGTATGCGACGAATCGGCTGTCTAATTATCAGAGCGGTGGATTGTTGGAAGTGTTCTGGATATTTAGCGGAGTGCTGTTTGGCATTGGGGCAGCATTGGAGTATGACGTTTCGAGCCGTTCTCGCAGCCGAACTGGCGGACGTAGACGGACATCTTGAGTTAGGATAAGCGACACAAACCATCGGGTACATTCAACCCAAGAAGATTCTCCTGAGAGCCTTACCTGCTTTAACGCGCAGGTGACTTTCTTCAGCATAGAATGAAACAGGTGGGGCTACTTCCAAGAACGACAGCATGACCTCTCGTAAGCTTTCTGAATCTGACAAAAAGAAAATACTCGAACTCTATCGAAAGACAGGTGAGACGAGTTCATCCCTGGCCAGTATGTATGGGGTGAGTACCAGCACTGTGAGCCGCCTCCTCAAGAGCACCCTATCCGAGGAAGAATACGAGTCTTTGATTCAGCAGAAACGGACGGGGCGTTTTAGCGAAGTCACACCAGCGGTTGCTGAACCTCCTGTGGAGCAGCTGGAAGTCCTTCCAGTTCCAGCAGCACAAGAAGCTCCGGCTTCGAGTGGGCGGCGATCGCGCAAACGCTCGTCTGCCACCGCTGAGCCTCCCCAATTAGTAGAACCCAAAATCCAGGCACCCCCTCTCCCCATTGAAGAGATCGCCCCCATCGCCAAAGAAATTGTCGATGAAGTCATTCCAGTTACCCAATCAGCAGATCCGGACTATACTGCTGAGGCTAATGTTTTGCAGGAAATGCTGGGGGAAGAACTGCTTGATCAGGAAGAGGAAGACGACCTGGACGAAGACGATGACCTGGATGATGATCTGGATGAAGATGACCTGGACGAGGACCTGGAAGGAGCTTTAGAAGAAGGTGCCCTGCTGATGGGCACCGGGGGGAGAGCGCTGGTGCAGGTTCTTCCCTTAGCAGAGGCTTCCCTGCCAAGGACATGCTACCTGGTGGTCGATCGCTCTGCTGAGTTGATTGCCCGTCCATTAAAAGATTTTGGGGATTTAGGGCAAATTCCTGAAGCCGAAACTCAGGAAAAAACGCTGCCAGTTTTTGATAATCACCGGGTTGCCAAGCGATATTCCAATCCAAGAACACAGCGAGTGATTAAATTGCCCGATGGTAGAGTTCTGCAGAAAACCTCCTCCCATCTGCAAGCAAAAGGAATTACCCGACTGCTAATCGATGGACAGGTCTATTCGCTCAATTAGTCTTCAGTCTCTTAGTTTTCAATCTCATCGGCTTCTTCGTAGTTGGGTGCGCTTACCAGAAGTTGAATGAGTGCTGTTCCTACTATTCCTAAACCAACACTAAACGACAACACTAACCCCACTGGCATGGGGAACAATTCAAATTGAAAAAATTTTAGGGTGACGGACGAAAAATTTTGAACCGAGAGAATGGCGATCGCGCCAATCCAGCCAGCGATGATGAGAGATGTGAGAAAGGTGGCAATGGTTTTCATAGCCTCGGTCGAGATGAGAAATCACTCTTCCAGTTTGCAATAAAAACCCGCCAACAATCTTGCAGCGGGTCGGTGTACCTATGAGTGCTTCGAAGATAACCACACCTCGGATGACTCATAATCCGGACATTTGATTCCGTTTCTACCGAAAAACTATAGCGATCCTATTTGGATTGTAAGCAAGGTTCCGCAGGAACCCTTACTCACACAAAAAGCCTCTCCATCTCATCACTGATTTAAGGTTGCTATAGCGAGCGCTCCTTCTTGAAATTTGAACGGGGTGCAGGGTTCCCCCCTTGTTCACAAATAGTTTGTGAACGCTATATATAGCTCTACGCGGGTGCATTAGGACATTGGAATTAGAGAGGGAGTGGGAGCTTCGCCCCCAGCCAGGGGTGGAACCCCCTGCACCCCGTCCTAACCATAATGACTACCGCTATATCACCTCATTATCGAGAAGGTCGGAACAGATGAGAGTGAGCAGGATGATACAGCTGCGATCGCCGCCCATTCAATCCATTCAATGAACGCTGTTTCACAAACTCTGTGGGTACCGTTGCTGCTGCCAATGCTGGACTGACGATATAGAGGGTTGTACGAATCAAATTTTCTCGCCGGGTCACCTCCGCCATATGCTCCAATGGCAACAGCCAAATTTTTTCATCCGGCCAACCCAACCGAAAACAGATAGCTACCGGTGTGTTTGCAGGGTAATGCTTCAACAGCTTATTCTGCGCTTCGTCCACATGGCGGGCACTCAGGTAAAGACACAAGCTTGCCTGGTGAGCTGCCAATGTTTCCAGCTCTTCGGTTTCCGGCACCTCAGTGCGTCCGCTAATCCGCGTCAAAATAATGGATTGCACAACCTCTGGCACAGTCAACTCAACTCGTAACCTGGCCGCCGCAGCCTGGAAAGCACTAATACCTGGCACGACCTCAAACGGAATAGCAGCTTCAACCAGTGCCTGCATTTGCTCCTGCACTGCTCCATAGAGACTGGGATCACCGGAGTGCAGTCGAACTACTGAATAACCTGCCCTGACCCGTTCGATCATCACAGGCAAGATATCTTCCAGAGTTTTGTGCGCAGTGCCAATTCGCTCTGCATCAGGGCGTGCCCCCGCTAAGATCTGCTTGGGTACCAGGGAATCAGCAAATAGAATCACATCCGCCCGGGCCAGAAGCCGTTGAGCTTTGACAGTGAGCAATTCCGGATCGCCGGGACCTGCACCCACAATGTAAACCGCAGGGAGCAGACGTAATTCAGATACAGAATCAGATACAGGAAAAGATTGGCTGTTCATTCTGGAAAAGAAATTTTAGAGAAAATTTGTTACCTGGCACAATTCTTCCGGATGCCTTTCTACCCAACAGAAGAATGGAATGGTAGATGCACCCTGATTTAGCCCTGGAGGACACTCCAGGGTTTTTCTTTGGATTTGAATCTCCTCTCCCTGGTTGGTAGTGCTGGCTACGAAACCTCATCAGACTGAGATGAGGTGTCCAAATTAACCTGCGATTCCTGAACAGAAACCACATCGAGCAATGGTCGGCGCACCCAGTAAAGCCAGACTAAACCCAACACGCCCAATCCAATTTGAACCAGGCTAACAACCTGCGCAATTCGCAGTGGTCCCAACATCAGACTATCCATCCGCAGTCCCTCAATCCAGAATCGACCGCAACTGTACCCGATCATATAGACCAAAACCAGCGTGCCAATTTTTAGTTTGGATTTCGACTTCAAACCCCAGAAAAACAAGCTTATCAAAACAGCAAAGATCATGAGATTCCAGAGCGATTCATAGAGAAAAGTAGGATGAAAATAGGCAAATCCCTCATAACCAGGAGGGCGGTGTTTGAGGGGAATGTAAAGCTTCCAGGGTAAATCAGTGGGACGTCCAAATGCCTCAGAGTTGAAGAAATTTCCCCATCGCCCGATCGCCTGCCCCAAAATGAGCGATGGTACTACCAGGTCCGCCAACTGCCAGAAGGAAACGTGCCGCGCACGGCAAAAAATCAGGCTGGCAATCAACCCACCAATAATGGCACCATGAATCGCAATTCCTCCCTTCCAGATGGCAATAATCTGGTCAGGATGCTGGGCATACTCATGCCACTGGAAGAGGACATAGTAAAGTCGGGCACTGGGAATTGCCGCAATCACCAGCCAGATAGCCAGATCACTAATTAACTCAGGATTTACATTGCGGCGCTTTGCCAGCCACTGGGAAAGGGTAACGCCAATCAGTACTGCAGATGCAATAAGAAACCCATACCAGCGGATAGAAAACGGCCCCCATTCAAACAAAGTGGGGCCTGGAGAAGTAAATTGAAACGCCAGCGACAGATTTGCAGAGGAAAGCATGGGTTGGAGAGCGTAACTGCGCTTAAATTGTAATCGCTCAAGGCCTTTTACCAGAGATTCCACCTGAATGATTTGAAAGGTTTGCGGGTCAGGAGAGCTATCTGCCAGAAATGGGAATGCTTAAAACTAAGCCCTCTGTAAACAGGGCAGGCAGGTTATAGCGCCTAAACCTACGAGGTGTATGATTCAAGCTTCCCTACCCACTACTAATGCACCTACAGGGGATTGCACCCATTTGCCCCCAGACTCTTCACTCGCGTTTGAAGTTGCCGGCAAGACTGTTCTGAAGTGGGCAAATTTGCCCCTCTTCAGTCAGCAGGGCGAACGCTCCTTCCTCTCCCACTCGGCTCTTGCATCGATGCGGCAACTGATGGGGATAATCCATCGGCTGCGATCGCTGACCCTATCCTCACAAGAATTGGGGGCAGACAGCTGGCAACCAGAACGACCCCTCACTCCAAAAAATCTTGTTCCCTATGTGAGTGAAGAAGCTTATGAAGTGCTGGATGCACTGGAGGATAACACACCAACAGACCCACAGTTGCAGGAAACTAGAGAGGGGAAGGCTATCCAATTACCAGTCCCCCCCTCCTATCTCACAGTTGAAACACTCGCTCCCTATCTTCTCTGGGGAATCGCCCGCAGTTCCTACTTGCTGATGCAGTTGATTGAAGGTATCAGCATCCAAAAGCGTGAACCAAATGAGCATTGGGTCTCTGGAATGCTACGACTGGTCGTGCTACTACAGGGACAAACTCCCACCGTCCAATGGTGTTTTGATCTAGCAACAGGTATCCCTCCAGGCGCATTGTTGAATGGAAATACCCTGATTCAGTTGAAAGCGGATCGGCTGCCGATGCAGAACCACCTCTTTTCGTCTGGAGAAGCCCCTTCATCTGATGCACAAACAGGTGTTGAAGTAGAATCGATGCCAGAGAAACGTACTGAACAGGCTGATCATTGGCTTCAGGAACTCCAGCATCAAATTCAGGCTGAAATGCCTGCGCTCCAATCTCTCCTGGCAGGTGTTTCGGTTGAATGTCTCCAGCCTGGGCAGCACTGGCAGTCGGCACACCTTCAGCTCAAACTGGGTTTTGAGTTTATGCCGCAGGAGGCGGAGATGTCCCCTCAACCTGCACTGTCTTTCCCTGACCTGATTGAAGCAGAACTTCTGGAAGACATCCTGATTCCTGGATCTCCCTTCGGCCCCGGGTCAAAACTCTCCTCTGCCCAGGTTTCAATCGTTGAACTACCACGTCAGGCATTGGGAAGTGCCACACTCATTCGTCTGACTGACCAGTTCACCTTAAATCGCTATATCCAAACCATCACACAGTCACAACTGGCGGCAGCGATTTCCAGATTGCAGCAGAATCCCGTTAGCCAGGAGGGTGAAGCTTCCCTATTGCAAGTTGTGACTGAAGCCTGTAACGCAATGACTAGGTTACAAAACCAGGCCGATTGGGCGATCGCATTCCTGCAACCCCAATTACTGACTAATGAATTCATCCCCGGGTTACTCTGGCAACTCACCCGCAGTTCCTATGAAATGACTCAATTGCTTAGTGGAATCGAGGTTCAAGTACTTCAGCCAGGGTCAGCCTGGACAAAGGGCATCCTCCGGTTGCTGGCTGCTCTAAACATTCAGGCGGCAGGAGTCCAATACAACATTGATCTGGCAACTCGACAGTTCCTCATAAACGACCAAAACTCACTCCATTCAGACACTCTCTGTCAAGGGACCATTCTTCCCAGTTTGATGAAACAATCTGTTTCCAATCCTGTCTTGCCACAGAGTTTTCAAACCCAAACACTCATCCACCATCTGCTCCAGCAAATCCGACAAACATCCCCTGAAATGGAGTTACTCATGGATGGAGTTGCGATCGCATGGTTAGAAGGAAACCGAGACTGGCAACCCGGAACCCTGACCCTGACTATAGGCTTAGAGTTTACTTCCAATAACGGAGCACTCACCCAGCGCACACCACTGGTTATCTGCTGATGTATACCTACGCTTTCCTCAAAACTTCAACCATACCTTTGACTCTACCGAGCGGCATTGAGAATCCAGTTCAAACGATCGGTATTGCCCAAGTTTCAGCCATCGTAGAGCCTGAAATTTCTGAAAGTAAGCTCAATGCTCTACAAGACCAAAATGAAGCCTTAATACAGGCTGTTCTCGCGCACGATCGCGTCTTGCGGGAGCTTTTTCTGCAAACCACCATTCTGCCTTTGCGGTTTGGTACCTGTTTCGCTTCACGACAGGGGCTACTGACCCACCTGGATGCCTACCAGCAAAAGTATTTAGAAGCGATCGCACGCTTCGAGGGCAAAGCCGAATACACCCTCAAACTAGTTCCGATAAAAATAGCAGATACCTCCATCTCAGCAGAGCTCAAAGGGAAAGATTATTTCCTGGCAAAAAAGCAACAATACCAGGCCCAACTTGAGTGGCAAGAGCTGCAACGTAAAGAACGAGAAACCATCATCCAGCAATTTGCGACAGCATGTTCCCAGTACCGACTCAGTTCTAACTCGGGAGATAGTGAGAAGATATACCTACTGGTTGATCGTCAGAACAAAGATCAACTGCTTGAATACTTCAGAAACAGACAATCTCAGTATTTTTACTGGCAGCTAACATTGGGAGAAGCACTCCCCCCCTACCATTTTCTGGAAATCTAGAAACTTACAGCTCAAGTCCACACTAGAAGAGATGACTTTACCCAGAGCTTTCTACTGGCCATTGCTGAATTTGGGTATAAAACAGACCCTGTATGCTGGAAACTTCGTTTCGACTCACACTGTTTTCCAACAATGCCTGAAGTTTTCCAACAACGCCTGAAGAACCGCTTTAATCGACATCAGGTAACCATAGGAGAGCGAGAAACTTCCTTAACTCGTTTGCAAAGTCTAAGCTCCGTCCCCTTAGCATTCCATTGCACCTGATCAAAGACTTGATGTAAGATAAATATCCCTCGCCCGCATTCCCGGTCATCACAGGGGAGATCTTTGCTGAGGTCTTTGAAGCAATCATGCGAAGGCCTGAACCCTTCTCCCTGATCTGAGATGACCCACCAGTACTGATTGGCAACCGAAGAAAAACGCACCAGTACAGTTTTACTGGGATCCAACTTGTTACCATGCTTAGCAGCGTTAACAAGTGCTTCTTGAAGACCAAGGCGAACTTCCGCTCGCCAACGAGGGGGAATTTCAGCTAGCAGCAGATCCAAAATTGGGATCAAGTAGAGTGTGGAAGCAAAGCTAACTGTGTTCCATTGGCGTCTAACGGGACGAGATGAGACAGCAATCACTCAAAAAACCCCGTAGCTTTCAAGTGGACAGATGTATTCAACCAGAAAAACAATGCAATGAAAAACAGTAGAATTGACTAGACGCTGGTTATTTACCTAAATCTTTCAGCAGAGCCAACTTCGGGGATACTGATATTCATTAACTGCATAAGGTGCCAGCCAATGCTAAAACTGACATTTCAAAGACGGTCAGGATTTTAGAATAAGCCACAGTAGAAATTTCCTATATCTTTATGCTACCAAAGTAACTCCGGAAAAACCATATCTGATACGAATTTTCAATCGTTTGCATCTTTTCACATCTGCATTCTGAACTTCAGATCTAATACATTGACGCTAGAAAAGTTGCTCCATATACCGAAAATCTTTTTCGACTTCCGCCCAAAGTGAACGATTGTGGGGATCGGTGCGTAAAGCTTTCTTCAGGTAAATCCGTGCTTTATCAAGCTGTCGTTCCTGGATTAAGTGACGCCCCCAGCGCTGGTAGATAATGGCTTGCCACTGAATCACTTCAGGATCTTGGGGAATTCGGCGAGCCAAGCCTTCAATCAGAGCGATCGCCCGTGGAAATCGATGCTGCTTCAACAATCGCTGAAGCTGTTGATAGGAGCTTGCCTTAAGCTGCTGTTCCAAAGGTGACAGGTCTGGGTTGAATTGTAAAGATGCGGGCTTAGGCGAAACAGCCGCTTTGACGAAATTCCCGGCATCTCTGGACGGGGCGGCTGAGTCTGGGGTAGGCTTGCGCGCAACTGTCAACTGATTGACTTTCCCACTAAATTCGGAACTTACCTTGACGGATAAAAGATACTTGTAAGCCTCTGTCACAGCCATAAATTTTTCTCTTGCCCGCTCATCGCCGGGATTCACATCAGGGTGGTACTTTCTCGCCAGGCGGCGATAGGACGCCTTAATGTCGTCAAATGACGCTCCTGACGGCAGCCCCAATAACTGGTAACACGTGGCAAGGTTCATGAAGTGGCGATAGCAAAAGGTAGCAATGGCAAAATAATTAGCATTTTGCCATTGCCAACCCAATTTGATAAGGGGGGGTCAGGCGATGTTCTCAATGACGCGGTCAATTAAACCATAATCTTTGGCTTCCTGAGCCGACATGAAATAGTCGCGATCAGTGTCTTTTTCAATTTTTTCGAGGGGTTGCCCCGTTCGTTCTGCCAGAATCTCGTTCAACTGACGCCGAATTCGCAGAATCTCTCTGGCTTCGATTTCAATGTCGGTTGCCTGGCCCCGCGTTCCTCCCAAAGGTTGGTGAATCATAATTCGGGCGTGGGGAAGTGCCAGTCGTTTGCCCTTACTGCCTGCCGTCAACAGGAAGGCCCCCATGGACGCCGCCAATCCGACGCAGATAGTCACCACCTCTGACTTAATGTGCTGCATAGTGTCATAGATCGCCATGCCAGCGGTTACTGAGCCTCCGGGGGAATTGATATAGAGATAGATGGGCTTGTTCTGGTCATCGGAGTCGAGATAGAGCAAATAGGCCACGATCGCATTGGCAATTCCATCATCAACTTCTTCAGACAGAAAAATAATGCGCTCACGGAACAGCCGCTCATAAATGCTGATCCACTGCTCATAAGGACTACCGGGAAGACGGTAGGGAACACTGGGAATACCAATAGGCATAGAAAAACTCCTGGAAATGATGAAAGAGAAAGGGGTTAGGAGAATTTTGAGTTCTGAGTTTTGAGTTCAAGATGAAAGGGAAAGGGCGAAAGGAGTAGTGGAGGGGGGATGAGTTTGAAGGGTCGATGAGGGAATTTACCCATCGACTCATCGCCCCGTTCACCCCCGACACCTCTCTAGCCTGCGATCGCAGCGGCTGGTTTAACCAGTTCCTTGGAACTTTCTAAAACCCGATCAATCAGGCCATATTCCTGAGCCTGATAGGGCGTCATGTAGAACGTGCGGTTCATATCATTAGCAATTCTTTCAGTGGATTGGCCTGTGTTCCTGGCAAGAATGTCGAGGACCAGAGCTTGCTTAGCCAATACGGCTTCCGCATTCACCTGGATGTCCGTTGCCTGCCCTTGGGTTGCAGCCTGGGGATGGCTGAGGGCAATCATGGAGTGGGGCAAGCTACCTCGTTTCCCTTTTGTCCCAGAGGACAGAATCAGTGCTGCCATGCTGATTGCCTGGCCAAGACAAACCGTTACAATCTCAGATTTGACGTGCTGCATGGTGTCGTAGATGGCTAATGCAGCAGTAATCGACATCAAGCCTGCCGTTTCGTTGGCCATCCCAGCCGCCACAGGATCGCCATAGGAGTTGATGTAGATATAGATCGGCTTGGTTTGGTCTTCGGAATCAAGGTACAGCAATGCTGAGACGAGCGAGTTTGCCAAACCAGTAGTGATGGGCTGGTTTAAGAAAATAATTCGTTCCTGGCTAAGCCGGGTGTAAATGTTAATCCACTGCCAGTAGGGGCTACCAGGGATGTTATATGGAACGCGCAGGATTTCATCCATAGGGAAGGCGATAGAACAACTATGAGACACCAGCAGGCAGGGTTTTTGGCAAGTCTTTTGTGCTTTCCAAAACGCGATCAATTAGCCCATACTCCTTTGCCTGTTCGGGAGTCATGTAGAACATGCGATCGGTGTCTTTTGCGATTTTTTCAGGGGTCTGCCCTGTATTGCGGGAAAGGATATCGAGCATGGCTGCTTTGTTTGCCAGAACTTCCTTAGCCCGAATTTGAATGTCCGTTGCCTGGCTGCGTCCCATCCCAATCCGCGGCTGGTTTAGCACAATGGTGGCGTGGGGCAGACTGGCACGATAACCTTTCGTTCCAGCCGACAGAATCATGGCAGCAGTTCCCATCGCCTGGCCAATACAGATGGTATGGACTGGGGGTTTGACGTAATTAATCGTGTCACAGATGGCAAAGGCTTCCGTGTCTTGACCGATCGCATCACCGGTATACCAGGACGTACCCGTTGAATTGATATAGAAAAAAATGGGCTTCTCTGGGTCAGCAAACTGCAGGTAGAGTAACTGGGCGATGATTAACTTGGTAACATCGACCCCCAATTGACGCTTGAAATCATCGGAAGACACAAGGGGCAATCCCAGATAAATGATGCGCTCCTTCAATAGCAGCGACGGCAAATCGGGTGGAGGCGTGCGGTAATACGCATCGCCGTAGTATTGAGATTGCATGGCTTGGATAAACCTCATAGCAGGTGTTACCTGAGATGTGCGGCTGAAATTTTTTGTAATGAAAGACGCTGTTTATACATACTAGCGTGATGGGGCAGGGGTAGGGAGCTAGGGAGCTAGGGAGCTAGGGAGCTAGGGACTAGGGGGTTGGGGACTAGGGGCTAGGGGCTAGGGATGATAGGCAGTAGGTGATAGGGGAAGGGGAAAAGCCGACAGCCATAGCTAACAGTCAACAGCCAGGAGCCACTCAACACTCAAAACTTCCCTAGCCTTTAGCCTCTACTCCTTAGCCCCCCTTAGCCCCTCCTTCACTAACAACCGATAAACAACTCTCTCCAGCACCATCCCCACTGTGCTCCCTGGCAAATGGTTGCGTACAATATTTACGCGGGAATTAGGAATAGTCGTTGCTAGAAGGATTCCGAATTCAGTGATTTGCGGCTTGAATCTATTACGGAGGGAGATAGCATTCGTCTTGAGCGTTTAGACGATGTCTGGCTCTCGGTTAATCAGGAGCTTGGTTTTATGAAAGTTGGTTTGCGGCTTGCTTTGAGCGATATGAATATTGATGCGGCTCAGTCGGTTAGTCAGCGTCAGCTTGCAATTTCGATTTCAGCGATCGCAGAAGAAATCGGTCGAGATGCCCCTCTAAACCTATGTTTAATTCTGGATCACAGCGGTTCTATGGGTGGACGGCCGATGGAGATGGTGAAGCAGGCGGCGCAGCGAATTGTGGATCGGTTGTCCCCGGGCGATCACCTTTCCATTGTGGCCTTTGACCATAAAGCGAAAGTTCTAGTACCAAGCCAAACGATTCATAACCCTGCCAGTGTGAAGTTGCAAATCAGTCAGCTTAAGGCGGGGGGAGGCACAGCGATTGACGAAGGGTTGCGGCTAGGTATTGAGGAACTGGCAAAGGCGAAGCGAGATACCATCTCTCAGGCATTTTTACTGACGGATGGTGAGAATGAACACGGCGATAACGAGCGCTGCCTGAAACTGGCAAAGTTGGCAGCAGATTATAATCTGACTGTCAATACTCTGGGTTGTGGAGATGCCTGGAATCAGGATGTCCTGGAAAAAATTGCCGATGCTGGTGGGGGAAGCCTTTCTTATATTCAACATCCAGAGCAGGCGGTAGATGAATTTGGCCGTTTATTTACCCGGATTCAATCAGTTGGGCTTACCAATGCGCATCTGTTATTGTCGTTTATGCCCAATGTGCGTCTGGCGGAGATGAAACCGATTGCGCAGGTCTACCCCGACACAATTGAGCTGGGAGTATTACAAGAAGCCGATCACTGTGAGGTACGTCTGGGTGATTTAATGGTGGATGTTCCCAGGGTGGTGCTGGCAAACCTTTACGTGAATAAGTTGCCGGAGGGTCTGCAAACGATCGCCTATGCCCAGGTGCGCTATGATGATCCGGCCTATGCCAGAGAAGGCATTCTCTCCGAAAAAATTCCGGTTACGGCCAACTTCATCAGCCCTTACTACCCCGCACCCGATCTCCAGGTACAGCAGCATATTCTAGCTCTGGCGAAATATCGGCAAACGCAAATTGCAGAAACAAAACTTCAAATAGGCGATCGCTCTGGAGCCATCACGATGCTACAAACCGCTGCAAAAACAGCTCTTCAGATGGGAGACCAGGGAGCTGCTACCGTGTTACAGAACAGTGCGACTCGCCTTCAGTCTGGTGAGGAGCTTTCAGAAGCTGATCGCAAGAAAACACGGATTGTTTCAAAGACAACATTGCAGGGTGGATAGGGATTGGAACAAGTTCCCTTCATCCCCACCAGCCGAAATACAGCTTCACTGGCAGGCCAGTTAAAGAGTCTCGGTAATAGTGGCTTTAAGCAATGACCGACGCCTTCGGACGAGCAAAGATCATTCTTCCTGCGGAGGTTTGCAATGCGCTAGTAACGACCACCTGCAACTTACCACCGACGTAACTGCTGCCATCCTCCACAACAACCATAGTGCCATCATCTAGATAACCCACCCCCTGAGCGGGCTCCTTCCCTTCTTTAAGAATTTTCAGGTCGATACTGTCACCCGGTAGATAGCTTGGGCGAACTGCCTGGGTCAGATCATTAATATTTAGAACAGGCACCTTTTGGAGATTGGCAACCTTGTTCAGGTTGTAATCATTGGTAAGCAGCGTGGCATTGATCTCCTGTGCTAACCGAATCAGCTTGGCATCAACGGTAGGAACGTCATCGTAGTCTGCCGGGTGGATCAGGATGCGATCGGGATAGGCTTCCTTCATCCGATTCAGGATATCCAGCCCCCGTCGTCCCCGGATCCGCTTCTGGTCATTAGAAGCATCGGCAACCTGCTGCAATTCTCGTAAGACAAACTGCGGCACCAGAATTTGCCCTTCCAGGAACCCGGTGTTCAGGAGTTCTTCAATACGACCGTCAATAATGCAACTGGTGTCCAGCACCTTGGTACTTGCAGGCTTGAGGGTACCTTCTGCCAGCAACAGTGTTTCAACAGTATGGGGATTGATCAACCGCAGCAAAGCTCGGCCATGCACATCTGCCAGCGTGATGCCAGAAACTGCAAACATCACACTACCTACCACAGCCGCTAAAGGTTTAATGAACGAGAATTCCGACGGAATCGGCAGCAGAAAGATGGGAGCCAGAATTAGATTGGCGACCAGTAGTCCAAGCACCATCCCAACCGCACGACTGAGTAGAATGTCAGCAGGCATGGTACGGAACTGCCGCTCTAACCGCCGGTAACTGGTTTGCACAACTAAACCGATCGCCAGCCCAATAATGGCTCCAAAGCCAGCGCTCACCCAACGCAGCCCCTCTTCGTTCGTCACCTGCTGTAAGGTGCTGGTTGGCAACTCTTCGATGCCATGAAAACCGATCCCCGCCCCTGCTAGGATGAAAGAAATGATAATGATTGCATCAAGCATAATTTCAGGTTGATTGGGGGGAATTTGTTCCCAACTTTAGAAAGCTGAGAACCTGCCAATCCAGATTAGGAGCCAGTGAGAACAATCTAAACTAATGACAAGTTACGTAAATGACAAATAAATCTGGCTTCATCATCAGACCGGCATAACTTTATTATACTCTTCGTCTCAAACAATGCTTTTGGCTAAAGAGTACGCTGGACAAGCCGTTTATCCGTTTGAGGCTCCCACTTCTGCTTATGTTCATATTCCTTTTTGTCGCAGGCGTTGCTTTTACTGCGATTTCCCGATTTCGGTAGTCGGGGATAAGCCGCTAATCAAGAAGAAATCAGGGACTAGGGAACAGGGGAAGGCAGCTATCCAAGATCGGATTAATGGTAGCAACTCAGGGACGATCGCCCATTATGTTGAAGTCCTTTGCCAGGAAATTGGGCGTACTCCTTCTCAGGGGCATGTGCTAGAAACGGTATTTCTGGGGGGAGGAACGCCTTCCCTGCTCTCCGTTGAGCAACTGAACCAGATTCTGCATGCTTTAGATCAGCAGTTTGGGATCGCTGCGGATGCTGAAATTTCAATGGAGATTGATCCCGCTACGTTTGATCTGGAGCAGGTGCGAGGCTATCGCTTAGCGGGGGTCAACCGGGTGAGTTTGGGCGTGCAGGCTTTCCAACCAGAATTGCTGACAGCTAGTGGGCGATCGCACACCGTCGAGGATATTGTCAGAGCCATCGAACTGATTCACCAGGCAGGCTTCCAGAACATTAGCCTGGATTTAATCTCTGGTTTGCCCCATCAAACCCTCAACCACTGGCAAGAATCACTGGAGCGGGCAATTGCCCTGTCCCCCACCCATCTCTCTTGCTATGACTTAACAATTGAAGCCGGTACCCCCTTTAGCCGCCAGTACAAACCAGGGGTAGCCCCTCTACCCTCAGACAAAACCACTGCCGACATGTACCGCCTGGCTCAGAAAACCCTGACCGCCGCTGGGTTTGACCATTACGAAATTTCTAACTATGCCAAACCGGGTTATCAGTGCCGCCACAATCGAGTGTATTGGGAAAATCGCCCATTTTATGGATTTGGGATGGGAGCCACCAGTTATGTGGGCGGTGATCGCTTCGCCAGGCCCCGCAAAATCCAAGAATATTACACCTGGCTGGAGGAAATTCAAACAGCACTCACCAACGAGATAAATCCTTTTCCATCCCTTGTGCCCCTTTCTTCCTGTGATCTTCTCCTTGATACGCTCATGCTGGGGCTCAGACTGGCCGAAGGACTGAGCCTGTTAACCCTTTCCCAAAAATTTGGTCAGGAAACCGTGGAGAGAATCTGGAATCGTCTCCAACCTTACTATCAGAAAGGGTGGGTCGAGGTGCAGGAGAGGCCAGAGGCGATCGCTCCGGACGGAACCTTTCCACCAGTCACAGGCCGCATCAAACTCACCGATCCAGAAGGATTCTTGTTTTCAAACGTCATCCTGAGTGCCCTGTTTGAAGAATTTTCTTGAACATCCACTCCTCTTCCCCCTCACTCTCTACTCCTCACCCCTCTCTAACAACCAGTAACTAAGCAACTGACTCAAATCCCAAACAACGTCTGCAAGTGCTTGCGAATCTTTAGCAGCGGTGTTTCCTCGGAAAACTCCGACAGAATTCCCATTTCACGTAAAGTTTGCTGCCGCTCCATCAGCTTTTGAGCAATCTGGTCAGCTAACCCCCGGTGATTCTCCAATAGCCGTTGCAGGTCATTCCGTTCAATCACAAACAGAATTGTGTCCTCCAGGGTACGGACGGTTGCCGAACGTGGAATCCCCAGTAACAAAGACATTTCACCAAAAAACTCCCCCTCATTCAGCGTGGCGATGTACTGCTCTACTCGCTTTGAAAAGATTTCGACGGAACCATTGAGGATGAGATAGAAGGATTCCCCTGGCGTATCTTCTTCACAGACAATCTGTTCTGCGGGAAAGAGTTGCCGATAGCCATACTCAATCAGTTGCAACAGCTCTCCATCGCTGCACTGTTCAAAGTAAGAAATCCGTCGCAACAGATCACGTAATGTCACATTACTGGGAGGTCTGGGTGCCGCTTTCCGTTGTTCCCCTGAAGGTGCAGGTAAGGTGGGAAGTTCTGGGGAAGGGGGGTTACCATTGTCTGCTTCACCGTTACGCCCGCTCCGATCAAACAGCGGCACAATTTCTTCCAGGTTGCGGATCCACAGCTCGCGCTGCGGAAACGGCACCTGAATATTGCGCATTCGTAGTTCTCGCTCGATCTGAAAATTCAGGGCACTTTTGATCGGTTCGCTTTCCGTGGGCTGGTTAATCCACACCAGCAGTTCAAATAGCAGGGCGCTGTCTGCGAACTCTCGAAACCAAACTTTAGGAGGGGGATCATTCAAAACCCGCGAATCTTTTCGAGCGGCTTCCAGAAGTGCCTCAGAGACCAGCAGGGTATCGCTACCATAATCAACTCCGACTGGAATGTGGAGGCGACAGCGGGGATCGCGGTAGCTCCAGTTAATGACATTATTTTCTACAAATTTAATATTTGGCACGATCACGAAAATGCCATCCAAAGTCCGTACTATGGTGGAGCGAATGGAAATATTTTCGACGGTGCCTAACAGATCGTTGACTTCAATAAAGTCCCCTACCCGAATTGGTTGCTCAACCAGCAGAGTCAGACCACTGATAAAGTTGCTGGCGAGGTTTTGCAGCCCAAAGCCCAGACCAATACCCAGAACCCCGGCAAACAGAGTCAGAGAACTCAGATTCACACCTGCGGTTTGCAGCACAATGAGAAACCCAAGCACTGTGAACAGGTAACGAATGAAGGAGGCGATCACTTCACGGGTACCCCGATCCAGCCCCATGCGGATCAGCACTCCACGCTTGAGCCAGTTGCTAAAGGCACGGGAAACCCAGAAGACTGCGATCGTAATCAAGATGAGGGTTGCAATCAGGTTGAGAGAATAGCGGTTGTTACCAATCTCAAAGATGGGATTGGCTAACAACGCCCCAAGCTCTGCAATGATTTCCTGAAGCTTGCTAAGGAACCAGTTCATGTTATCGGAGAGGGGTGCAATGCTCCCCACTCTAGCAGACAAGACAGAGTCAAATTGGTTTATCCTGGAAGCAGGATTGTTACGGAACTTAACAGTTTTCTTCTCTAGGGCGACCAAATGAAATGCATTATTAATCGCCGTGCCCAGTTCTCAGCCAGTCATCGCTACTGGTTACCTGAACTGAGCGAAGCAGAGAATCTCAGGCAGTTTGGTGCCTGTACTCGCTATCCCGGACATGGACACAATTACGTGCTTTATGTCTCGATGGAAGGTGAGTTGGATGAGTATGGCATGGTGTTGAACCTGTCAGACGTGAAACACATAATTCATCGAGAAATCACCAGCCAGCTCGATTTTTCCTATCTAAACGACGTTTGGCAGGAATTTCAGGAAACACCGCCCACGACCGAAAACATTGCACGGGTCATCTGGCAACGACTGGTACCCCATCTCCCGATTGTCCGCATTCAGCTTTTTGAACATCCCGAACTTTGGGCAGACTACTACGGAAACGGTATGGAAGCGTATCTCACTATCAGCACCCATTTCAGCGCTGCCCATCGGTTGGCACGCCCTGACCTCAGCTACGAAGAGAATTGTGAAATTTATGGTAAGTGTGCCCGTCCCAATGGTCACGGGCATAACTACCATCTGGAAGTGACGATTAAAGGTGAAATTGACCCGCGTACTGGCATGATTGCGGATCTGGTTGCCTTTCAAAAGGCTGTAGATGAGTACGTTGTGGAGCCGTTTGACCACACCTTTTTGAATAAGGACATTCCCTATTTTGCGGAGGTGGTACCTACCGCTGAAAATATTGCGGTTCACATTCGCGATCTGCTGAAAGAGCCAATTCGCCAGATTGGTGCTCAACTGCATAAGGTGAAGCTGGTTGAGAGCCCGAATAACTCTTGCGAGGTTTACTGTGTGGAAGAGGAGTCAGCGGCAACCCATGTCCAGATGGTCGAGCCTGCTTTAATTGGGGCTTAGGGAGTAGCTGTACTCTTGATTGTTTTGGGAAGCTGGCATAGACTAGCGTGATTGAACCGGGATTTTAAAGTCCTCTTCGTCTCTGCATCTAAGCTTCCCTGTGAACCTGCGCCTGCTAATTCCTTTTTTTGACACCACTGCCCAGGATTGGGCGGCTGAAGCACGCTGGCTGCGCTGGCTCACGTTTTTGTGGCTGCTGGTGGGGTTGCTGGTGATGTTTTCGGCATCGTTTGCGATCGCCGACTCAGAGCTAAAAGATGGTTTTTACTATCTCAAGCTGCAATTAGCTTGGATGGCGATCGGCATAGTGGGGTTTAACCTGCTGGTTCATTTCCCCTTGCGTTATATCGTTGGCATTGCTGATTGGGTGTTGCTGCTACTGCTGAGTTTCATTCTGGTAACCCTTCTGCCGGGGGTGGGAACAACGGTGAACGGGGCGACTCGCTGGTTGTTTGTGGGTCCGTTTCCCATCCAACCTTCGGAACTGATCAAACCATTTTGAGTACTGCAAAGTGCCCGCATTTTCGGGCAGTGGAATCGGTTGAGGTGGGCAACTCGGTTGGCCTGGTTGGGCATTTTTGGGCTCGTGATTCTGGGAATTCTGCTTCAGCCAAATCTAAGTACGGCAGCTTTGTGTGGCATTCTGTTATGGCTGGTGGCTCTGGCGGCGGGGCTTCCCTATTTTCAATTGAGCGCAACAGCGATCGCAGGCTTTTTGCTAGCTCTCATCAGCGTCAGCCTGCGCAGTTACCAGCGGCGTCGGGTGATGTCGTTTCTCAACCCCTGGGCTGACCCTACCGGCGATGGTTATCAGTTGATTCAGAGTTTACTGGCAGTTGGTTCGGGTGGCCCCTTTGGCGCAGGGTTTGGCCTCTCCCAGCAAAAGTTGTTCTATCTGCCGATTCAGGACACAGACTTTATTTTTGCGGTGTTTGCAGAAGAGTTTGGGTTTGTCGGCAGTGTGTTATTACTGGTCCTGCTGGTTGTCTACGCAACGTTAGCGGTGCGGGTTGCAATGAAAGCGCGGAAGCCTGTGTATCGGCTGGTCGCGATCGGGGTGATGGTATTGCTGGTGGGACAGGCATTACTCCACATCGGCGTGTCAACTGGGGTTTTGCCAACCACTGGCCTACCTTTCCCATTGATCAGCTATGGTGGCAGCTCTATGATTGCAAGCCTGGCAGCGGCTGGAATTTTAATTCGGGTGGCACGGGAAAGTAGCGAAGCCAAAGTTGTTTCATTACAGGACCATCAGCCCCTCAATCGGGGGCGAGGGGCTGCCAGAAGACGATTTGTGTAGGGGTTTTCTACAGGGGTTTTCTACATTTGTGTAGGAGTTTTCTACATCTGACGGAGATTGGGCTTCGGTAAGATATTAGATGAGTTTAGAAATCGGTTTGATTTCTCTGCCTGATAGACGTCCATTTTGGCTGACGGATGCTTGAAACACTGAAAACTCAACTGTACTGGCTAGAGCGTTTTGCTGATACGCTAGTCTCTCAACAATTGACTCACCTAACCCTGGTCAGTGTGGGAATTATTTTTTTGGCGGGGTTGCTGACCAGTCTGACTCCCTGTATGCTCTCGATGCTGCCGATTACGGTTGGTTACATCGGCGGCTACGAAAATCAAAGTCGGCTCCAGGCGGCTGTTCAGTCGGTCTGGTTCTCCCTGGGATTGGCAACTACACTCGCAGGGCTGGGAATTTTAGCTGCCGTACTGGGTCACATCTATGGGCAGGTGGGGCTTGGTTTACCAATTGTCGTCAGCGTGGTTGCCATTTTGATGGGGTTGAATCTGCTGGAAGCCTTACCGCTCCCTTTACCTGCCTGGGGTGGTTTGGAGTGGATTTCTAAAGATTTGCCAGCGGGTGTCCGATCCTACTTGATTGGATTGACGTTTGGACTGGTTGCCTCCCCCTGCAGTACGCCTGTCCTGGCTACTTTGTTAGCGTGGATTTCAACCACCCAGGACCCGGTTTTAGGAAGTGTGCTGCTAATGTCCTACGCGATCGGCTATGTGTCTCCCTTAGTGCTGGCCGGGACGTTTACTGCATCGATTAAGAAGCTGTTAGAGCTACGTCGCTGGTCTGGTTGGATTACTCCGACCAGTGGTGCCCTGTTGGTTGGGTTTGGGGTATTTTCACTGCTGTTGCGTTTGCTCCCAGACAGCAGTATCTAAAACTGGAGCATTTCTCGCAAGTTTACGGGTTTTGTCCTGGCTCTGATAGGGAGCATTAAAGTCAATGGCTGCAAAAGATTCATTTCCCCTCAAGCTTTCCCATCTGGGAGCCGCGCCTCAATATTTTTTTAAGCGAGAACTGGTGCCGCTGCTGGCAGATTTGCGGCTGGCGATCGCCCTCCTCCTGATCATTGCTATGTTCAGCATTTCTGGCACCCTCATCGAGCAGGGGCAGTCCGTCGAGTTTTATAAAGCCAACTATCCAGAACAGCCTGCCCTGTTTGGATTCCTGAGCTGGAAGGTGCTTCTGACGCTGGGGCTGGATCACGTCTACCGTACCTGGTGGTTTCTGGCACTGTTGATTCTGTTTGGTTCCAGCCTCACCGCTTGCACATTCAAACGGCAACTGCCAGCACTCCGGTGGTTTTCTCGCACCTGGAATTTTTACACCCAACCCCGGCAATTTCAGAAATTTGCCTTGAGCGCAGAATTTAATCAGGCGGATGTGGAAAAGGTGGTGCCCCTTCTGGAACAACGGCGATATCGAATTTTCCGTCAGGGCGACTCCCTCTACGCCCATAAGGGAATTTCGGGACGGATTGGTCCAATTATCGTCCATGTGGGGATTCTGGTGATTCTCGTAGGAGCCATCTGGGGAGCATTAACGGGGTTCATTGCTCAGGAAATGGTGCCCAGTGGCGAAACCTTTCAGATTTCAAACATTACCGATGCAGGGCCGCTGGCTACTTCCCAGATTCCCAAAGACTGGTCGGTCAAAGTCAATCGGTTTTGGATTGACTACACCCCGGAGGGCAGTATTGACCAGTTTTACTCTGATATGTCTGTTCTGAATCGGGAGGGTACAGAGGTCAAGCGCAAGACCATTCATGTCAATGAACCACTGCGCTATCGGGGGGTGACCCTGTATCAGGCAGACTGGGCGATCGCAGCCGTGCGAGTCAAACTTAACAACAGCCCCATCTTCCAGATTCCAATGGCGCAACTTGATACAGGCGCAAAGGGACGGGTCTGGGGTACCTGGGTTCCCACTAAACCCGACCTGAGTGATGGAGTGTCCCTGGTGGCGAAGGATCTTCAGGGAATGGTGCTGGTCTACGATATGGCAGGAAAACTGGTTGCAACGGTGCGGGCGGGCATGTCTACCCAGGTCAATGGCATCACCCTGTCCGTGAAGGAACTGGTCGGTAGCACGGGCCTACAGATTAAAGCAGACCCCGGCATCCCCATTGTTTACGCAGGTTTTGGCTTGCTGATGCTGGGGGTATTGATGAGCTACGTCTCCCACTCTCAAATCTGGGCTTTACAGCAAGGCAAGCAACTGTTTATAGGCGGCAGAACGAACCGGGCTCAGGTGGCTTTTGAACGGGAATTTTTGGCGATTCTAGATCAGATGGGAGCAGAGAATCAGGCGGCTTCACCTGTTCCAGAAACAGCTGCCTTGAATTGAATCTGGATCAGCTATCCATGCAGATTATCGATCTCACTGGCGACAACCAATCGGCGATCGCCCAAATTGTCGATTTCTTTGTTGCAGGCTTTCAGGGGCGCTCTTCAGAACACTTTGCCAATCGCGACAGTGCTCTGGAAGAAATTCAGGCATCCTTCGCTTCCGATCGCATCAGTCGCATCGCTGTGGATGAGGATGGCACAGTCTTGGGTTGGATTGGTGCTATCCGGAGCTACGAAGGCCATGCCTGGGAACTTCATCCCCTGGTAGTCAGGGGCGATCGCCAGCGGCAGGGAGTTGGCAAAGCTCTTGTTGCTGACCTGGAAGAACAGGTCAGGCAGCGGGGTGGTGGCACGATTTATATCGGTACCGATGACGAGGCTGGCGAAACCAGCCTCTTTGGTATCGACCTTTACCCCAACGTCTGGGAGCACATTGCCCAGATCAAAAACCTGCGCCACCATCCCTACGAGTTCTATCGGAAACAGGGCCACACCATTGTGGGTGTCATCCCTGATGCGAACGGCTTTAGTAAACCCGATATCCTGATGGCAAAGCGAATCAAAGAGAAAGACTAGTACAGACCGCAAAACAAAAGTTTTGTTGGGAGTGCAGAGGGTGAAACCCCTGCTTGGGGGCGAAGCCCCCAAACCTCCATGTTGCAAAATTTAGTGTTTGCAACATTAGACTATTTGAAACTTGCTACGGATCATTGCCTCTACAGAAACTCAACACTCAGGTTGAAAACTGTTTCCATACTGGCTCCAGGGTCTAGATAAATCAAGCGCTCCCCCGTGTTCAAAGCATTGCGGGGTGCCGTCCAGGGTTCCAGACAATAATAATCCTTCCCTTTAATTGTCCAGAAGACCAGCGTTGAGAAAGCGTTGCTGTATTCCAGCAGGAGCCGGAAAGACTGACTGGGATCAATCACTGTTGCTGACTGACGAGTGACGCCAATAAAAGCAACATCAATTTCATCCTGCTGAAAGTTAAAATGACCGTCAAACGGATGCACAGTTTTCGTTCGCTGATCGAGAAAGCTGCTGGCAGGGATGTCAAACTGCAGTTGGGATTTGTCCGTCACCTGAAAGTAGGGATGAAACCCGGCTGAAAAAGGCATGGATACAGGCGAATGGTTCGTATAGCGCTGATGGGTTGCCAGGGTGCCATTGTGCAGGGTGTAAGTGAATATCAGTTCAAACTCAAAGGGGTAAAAGGCACGGGTTTGCTCGTTGCTAACCAGTCTTAAAACTAAACTGCCCCGGTCTTGAGTCATCTGTTCCACCACGTCCCAGGGCAAATCGCGGGCGAAACCGTGTTGCTTCAGAGTGTAGAGTTGGCCGTTATGAGTGTACTGATTGTCTGGCAGGTTACCGCAGATGGGAAACAGGATGGGGATGCCACCCCGCACGGAAAGGGACGGATTGGCAAACCGCTCCTCATCCAGGTAAAGAATGTTTCGCCCATTAACCTGCCAGCGAGTGACGATGCCACCCCGCTCTGGCACCACTTCCAAACTGGCTCCGGTTTCAGTGCTGGACAGAACGTAAGTTTTGTAGGGTTCCTGCTTGAGGGCGATCGCAAACATGACTGTCACCAAATAGCGGCTGCCATCAATGCGACCGGAGGAGCGATCGCCGTGTCTTCTTCTGGCACCGAAGCATCCTCGTCAGACTCCTGATATTTCAGATCATCAGCCAGGGATTGGTGTAAGCCGGACAGGTATCTGAGGGCGATCGCCTCCTCACGACGAACTTCTGCCCCATCGGGTGTCGGTAAAATCTCTGGGTAAATCAATGAAGTATCCATTGAAGAGTCAGCCGGTTGCTCAATCGGTTGCTCAGAAACCGATTCGGGGACAGACTCTGTTACTGAATCTTCAGAGATTGCTTCTGCCGCTGGAACCTCCGCCGGAGTTGAGGTTTGGCTGGACGCATCCTCCTGGGGAGCGGGGGGTTGGCTGAAGTCCACTGGGGCTTCAGACGTTGAAGCATCAGGCGTACCCGATTCAACCCCATCGGTAGAAGAATCTTTATAGGAATCTACCGGATCCGCAGGCCCCCCAACTGCCGAGGGTGGATCAACCGTATCCGCGGGTGGGGTTTCTTCCTGAAGGAGCTTCTCCGCTTCTCGCAACAGGCGATCGGCTTCGGCAGGATTGGTCAGAGAATCTGTCGTATCGGTTGAATAGTCCGAAGAATAGTCAGAAGTGGCCGTATCTTCTGAAGCAGGAACGTCAGGATTTACGGCTTCGTTGGAATAGGAAGGAGTGGTATCGGTCGATGGATCTGATGATTCCGAATATTGGGCATCAGGAGAAACGGTGTTGTCTAGATGATTGGGTTGGGCATTGGGTGATTGGGAATCACTTGCCGTTGAGTCCGAATCCTGGGGTTGGACAGAATCGGTTGACAACACAGGATCCGCGGCTGGGGATGCCATGTCTTGAGGAATAGTGGGCTCTGGCGAAGGAGAGATCGCTTCCCCAGAAGGAGTGGGTTGGACTGAGGGGGTTGAACTATCTTTAGGAGTTGAAAAATCTGCTGGCGGAACAGAACTATCCGATGGCAAGGTTGGTTGGGGAGAGGGCGTCGCAGTGTTGGCTGAGGGGGTCGGTTCTGTTCCCGGAGCAGAGGTGTCCGCTGGAGGAACCGTTGCCTCCGGTGAGGGAGAGGTTGCCTCTGTAGGCGGTGAGGATTCTGGAGAAGAAGAGTCGGCCTCTGGAGTTTTGGGCTCAATGAATGGAGTATCGCTTCCAGTTGGGCTGGAGGATTTATCCGCAGGCGTTGGCGCGGTGGATGGTTCGATTTTGGGAGAAATGCGGGCATCCAGGACTGTGGGCGATCGCATCGGTTGGGTGAAGCTTGTGGATAGATCGTGAATCTGCTTGAGGATTTGAGCCCCGCGATCGCCCCCCACCACCTGAGGCTGATAGTTGCGCACCTCAACGGGTAAGAACTCTACCTTCATCTGTCGGTCTTTCAAAGCGACCTTCAAGACAGCCGTGTCATAGTCCTTACGAGAATTGCCGCCGAAGATAAAGTTGCCCAGAGAATAGGCGATCGGGCGTCCTTTATAAATCTCGGCCCCCTGCAATACATGGGGGTGATGCCCAACGATCAAATCCGCTCCCTGATCCACTGTAAAGTGGGCCAGATCAATCTGCCACTCCGCGGGATAGTTCGCCAGTTCCTCCCCCCAGTGAAAGTTCACCACAATCCAATCCACCTGATCGCGGATGGACTTGATATCGGCAGCAATCCGAGCTTCATCGGCGAAGTTCGTACCTGCCTTGCCCTTACCGGCTGCGTGGAAATCGGCACCGTAGTAACCCAGGTACGCAACCCGTTGCCCCTTCACTTCCACAATTTCTGGACGACGAGCTTCCTTCTCATCCCGCCCTGCCCCTAAATGCAAAATCCCTGAACGGTCCAGGGTATCGATCGTTTCAGTGAGCCCGGCTTCCTCAAAATCCATAGTATGGTTGTTAGCCAGGGTCACCAGGTCTACCCCACCTTTTTCCAACACCTTCACCGACTCAGGATCAGCTTTAAAGTTGAACTGCTTATCCGGCAAAGGAATAGTCGCTTTTGTTAATGGATTCTCCAGGTTGACCATAGCCAGGTCCGCCTGGCGATACTCATCCATTGCGGCAAAGGCATGATCATAGTCCTTGCCAATCGTTTCTTCAAATGCCTCTCCCAGAGTGACGTCCCCCGAAAACATCAGTGTGACAGTCGGATCGTTGGGGTCGGCCACCTTGTCGTGCTTCACAACGGGAACCGCTTCCAGGGCGGCTTGCACAGTGTCGGGCCGGACCGTTGCCTGCTCACCAGAACCTGTCTGGCTTTTATTCGTTTCTGGCTGGGAGGAAGCAACCGCATTAGTCTGTTCCACCGGAGCCTTTGAGAACCCCAGAAAACACCCAAAGAAAAAAGCAAACAGGGGAGCACCACTGACCAAAAAGGCCCGCATTGTCTTCAGTTGGGTTTTGCGTTGAGCTGTCTGCTGCACCTGGGTACGAAGTTGCTGTGACTGCTGCTGCCTCAATCGCCGCGCCGGAGAAACCACCCGCACAGACTGCTGCCACAGAATCTTTGACTCCCCCGCAAACTGGGCAGCGATCTGTACCCCTTCAATCACCGCAGAGTTCAGGTGCCAGATGCGGTGACAAATGTATCGCACCAGGTAGTCGCGCCGATCGTCTGGCAAGTCTTCCGATTCAACCCAGGGCAACTCTACCAAAACCTTCAAGTAGCCAGGACGAATAGCCCCCACCGAAGCATGCATGCCATAAGGCACCAGAAACTGGTTAATCCAGTGGGCGATCGCCTGAAAATTCCCTGCCTTTGCCAGTTCTACAATCGGTGGTTGATATAGCTTGTCCGTGTAAACCATCGCTGCTAACCCTCACTATCCGCCACGCTCATCTCAATATGAGACCCACTCCCTCAAGATATGAGACCCACTCCCTCAAGTCACACTGCAACACACTGCAACTAATAGTTCATTAATACTCCATAATCTTCGAATTTCTCAAAAAATCTCGGTTAAAGTGGCAGGTTTTATCCAAAAGTGTGTGAGATGGGAAGTCAGGGGTGTGACAGACATCACATAATTTACAGTTAGATGTCACGGCTCAAGCTGCATCGCATCACACCTGGCCAGCGATCCCAATCAATTTTTTAGTCAGACAAATTGCTGATATTAGAAGAAGCGATCGTGGATGAAGGATTGGTGCTTCTATGATTTCTTCTCTGGTTGAATCCGCATTTCAAACTGGCTGCCTCAGCGTCGAATCAGAAGGCTTGATCCGCCAAGTCCTGGCAGTTGGTGGTTGCCGCTCCACAGATTTACAAGCCTTAGAAAAGCTGTACGACGCCATCAAACTGGGCCATATTCGTCGGGAAGCCCGCCAATCCCTTCAAATGCCATCTATCAAATGTCCTACTATTCGGTGAGGGGAGGTAGTGTTCCGTCAGGAAAATTTTGACAGGTCGAAGACCCGCAAAATTCAACTCTACTCAACAACCTGGATTTTGGCTAACCCGTCAGTTATAGCTATAGCCACCAGGCTTAGGACGGGGTGCAGGGGTGGCCCCCCTGGCTGGGGGCGCAACTCCCACACCCCCTTAAAAACAATGTCCTAAGCAACCTGGCGACAGCTATATTGATTGATTGACCAGTAGTAGATGTGGCTCTCCTGGGAGTTTTGTGATAAGCTTCGCTTATCACAAAAACAAAATCAATATTCCATGGTTTTTGTTTGGGGCGAAAGAGTAACTTACGCTACTCTTTCACCGGCAAGCCAGAAGAACCGTGGATGTTGGGGTGAGAGGCGAGGGGAAAACTCAAAATTTAAAGCTCAAAACTCTCCTGCTCCCTGGCCCCTCACCCTTTTGCAACCGCACTCAAATCATTGCAGAATGGAGGCAGTCCACCTTACCTATTGATGGTTCGCCATGGCCAGCCTGCCTGCTAACATAAAAGATTTACTCTCTGACCTGATTGCTCGCTATCGCTCTCAAATTGACTACCTGGCAATTCGCCTGGAAGCGGCAGAAGGGTCAGACATTCTCCTGCGGGGTAATCGGATTGAAACTTTGAGTGAAGGCATCTCCATTGGGGGGCAGGTAAGAGCTTGCTACAGAGGTGGTTGGGGGTTTGCCAGTTTCAATCAGCTCTCGACTCTGGCAGAACGGATTGAGGAAGCGATCGCTGCTGCTCGTCTGGTTGGTGAGGAGGAGACATTGCTAGCCCCTATTCCCCTGGTTCAAGATACCTGCGTCTTACCTCTGACTGGCACCGATCCACGACAGGTTCCCCTTCTGGAAAAGAAACTCCTTTGCCAGCACTACGGCGAAATTCTTCGTAGTGTCAGTCCCAAGGTGGCAACAGTTTCCGTACGTTATGGGGATAGCTCGCAGCGGATTATCCTTGCAACGTCGGAAGGAACCCTCCTGGAGCAGTCGTGGGTTGATATGGAAATGCGATTTGCAGCGACTGCCCGCAATGGAGACACGGTTCAAACTGGGCGTGAAACAACTGGTTCTCGCAAGGCTTATGAAGATCTGGTTGGGCTGGATGCCCAGGTGCGTAGTGCGGCTCAAAGAGCAGTGGACTCCTTGGTACTGCCTCCGGTGAAGGGGAATACCTACACCGTTGTGATTGACCCGATTTTGACTGGACTATTTGTCCACGAAGCGTTTGGACACCTTTCGGAAGCAGACATGGCCTACGAAAATCCTGACCTGTTAGAAGTCATGAGCCTCGGTCGGCGGTTTGGCCCCTCTGAGTTACAGATTTTTGATGGAGCCGCTCCTGCTGGTCACCGGGGCAGCTACTTTTATGACGATGAAGGTACGCCCGCCACAACAACCCAGCTAATTAAGGATGGGGTTCTGGTGGGACGACTCCATTCTCGTGAAACAGCAGGTAAGTTGGGCGAGGAGGCCACAGGGAATGCTCGCTGTCTTAACTATCACTATCCTCCCATCGTCCGTATGACTAATACCTGGATTGAGCGCGGGAATACGCCTGTCCAGGATTTGTTTAGCGGTATTGAGGAAGGGGTTTATGCCCGCAACTGGTTGGGTGGCATGACGAACGGTGAAATGTTTACTTTTGCCGCTGGGGAAGCCTGGATGATCCGCAATGGCGAAATTGCTGAACCCGTTAGGGATGTGACCCTTTCAGGAAATGCGTTTAAGACGCTGGCCGACATTGAGGCGATCGGGGATGATTTTTTCTGGGATGAGTCGGGTGGATGTGGTAAGGGAGGGCAGAGTGGCCTGCCTGTTGGATGTGGCGGTCCCAGTTTACGCATTCAGAATGTAGTGGTTGGTGGGGAGACAGTTTAGACTCAATCCCCCTATCAGCAGGCCGTTAGGATAGATTTGAGCTATTCCTGCCATTACTCAGAGGGAGGTAGCCTTCCTCGCCGCTTGCGGGCTTCCATCGCCTTTTCCAGCGCATTTAAGAGGCCGGGCGCTTCTTCTTGCAGACGGAGCAAGAGGCGTTCACCTTCTGTGATGTCACCGGGATCCTCGCCGGTATCCATAACTGCTTTAAGACGAGGAAGGGCGATTTCATCAACTAACTCGATCAAGCTGTAGAGGCAGCGGTTGAATTGGCGCTCGGTAAGGGTGGAGTCTTCCAGGGGGAATTCGATGATGGCTCGAATTTCACCATCGGAAGGATCGTATTCCCACTGGAGCATTTTGGTTTCCCAGGAAATGCAAAGCATGGTTTGCAGGATAGCGGATTTATGAGGATGATCCTTTACTCCAGAAAGAACACGGGGCGCGAAAAGTTCAAAGAACTCTCCGTCTTCATCTAGTTGGATCACAATCAGAAATTCTTCCACGTTATCGGCATGAACGCCAGTGAGAATTCGGCATTCTTCCTCGTCTACACGATATTTCCAACCCTTGTTATCCAGGTAACCAGCGATCTGTTGCAGCGTTGCGCCCATAAATATGATTACGTTTCACAGTCGATATTAGCCCTGAGGAACAGTCAGCTGGTTGGGCTGCTGAGCCAATCTAAGATCCACTTGTTTATAGAGATTCTCCGGAGTGGATGAATTATCGAGAACTACATCTGCTCGGGCAGTTTTCTTTTGAATTGCCATCTGGCTGCTGATTCTGGCCTGAGCCTGCTCCAGAGTGAGGCGATCGCGCGTCATCAATCGCTCCAATTGCTGTTCTAAAGAACAACGCACGACCCAAATTTCGGTGACCAAATCGGTCATCCGGGCTTCAAACAGGAGCGGGATTACCATAACAACAATAGGATTTAGTTGAACATCATCCAGAGGAGGGGTGTTGATGGCCTCAACGAGGCGATCGCGTACATGGGGATGAATTTGCTGCTCCAGCCAGAGCCGTTCCGCGGAACTGCTGAAAATGATATCACCCAACCGATGCCGATTCAGCATTCCATTTGGCAATAGAATCCCAGAACCATACCGGGCTGCGATTTCTTGTAGGATTGTCGAACCCGGTTCAACCGTTTCTCTGGCATAAACATCCGCATCTAATACGGGAAGCTTATGGACTTTTGCCAGATAGTCTGAAACCGTTGTCTTTCCCATCCCAATACCACCCGTCAGCCCAATGATGCGCTGATGCTGCTGAGTCTGCTTGTTGTGAACATCCATAGGTATTTGGAGACTCTAAGACTTCACTGTAAGTAGCTTTTCCGATAGAGAGGTGCTTTTGAGAATATAAGGCGGGTAAAAGTTTGGGTGAGGTGTCACGCTTGTTGCTACTTACTGATTCTGCCAGTTTTCTGGAGAGGGGGCCAGAATTTGGCTGAAATCCGCTTTGGAGAAGACAGTTCATCCATCACAGCGCCACTCTCCTTTTAGAGAGCTCTTGATAGTTAGAGAGCTCTTGATAGTGCTCTCCGTTCCTTATCGAGGGGATCAACGCTCTCCAACGAGAGTCTGTACTTTACTGGCAACAAGAGTATAGGAAAATCTCAATA
The DNA here is from genome assembly GCF_049200465.1 of Leptothermofonsia sp. ETS-13. Lineage (NCBI taxonomy): Bacteria > Bacillati > Cyanobacteriota > Cyanophyceae > Leptolyngbyales > Leptolyngbyaceae > Leptothermofonsia > Leptothermofonsia sp. ETS-13. The sequence goes on along the minus strand of NZ_CP120836.1, from coordinate 4,228,350 downwards.
GACAGGGATACGATTGAGTCTAGTGCAGAGGACGATCGCCCTTTTACAATGAGCAGTAGAACAAATCCAGCGCGTTCAATCTAGCGGAGTTACCTTATGTTGCTAAAGTCTACAACTCGCCATATCCACATCTTCACCGCTACGGTTGAAAACAATGAGTTGGTGCCGAGTAAAAATGTACTAACCCTTGATGTAGACCCTGACAACGAATTCAACTGGAATGAAGATGCCCTGCAAAGGGTTTATCGAAAATTCGATGAACTGGTGGAAGCCTACGGGGGGGCAGATCTCACTGAGTACAACCTGCGCCGTATTGGTTCCGATCTAGAACACTTTGTGCGATCGCTACTACAAAAAGGTGAAATCTCCTACAACCTGAACAGCCGCGTTCTCAACTACAGCATGGGGCTTCCCCGCCTTGAAACCCAGGAAAGCTGATGTTTACAAACTGTTACCTGCTGTCTTCACAAAGATTTTGAGTTAGTCGCTCCAAAGGCCCATTCTATAACGCTAGTAAGATTCGTAACTATTGTTATTCATCCACTTTGTGGAAAAACCATGCTTTGTGGAAAAACCAGGCCTAGAGAATTGGGATTAGTAGCCATAACTTCAAAATTTTTAACAAAAACGTTCATCAAATCAGTTTACCTTAACGATTTAGGGGTTATTTAGCGTTAGGACTTAACGCTTCACCGCATGCCAGGACCCGAAAATCAACGATAGGTTGGATGATTTAGCATGAGCAGTAATTTAGCAACCAAACTGCGTGAGGGCACCAAAAAGTCCCACACAATGGCAGAAAACACAGGTTTTGTCGCGTGTTTCTTGAAGGGAACCGTTGAAAAAAACTCATACCGCAATCTGGTTTCCAACCTCTATTTCGTTTATTCCGCTATGGAAGAAGAAATGGAGCGTCAGCGTGAGCATCCTATTGTTTCCAAAATTTACTTTCCTGAATTAAACCGTAAAGCAGCTTTAGAAAAAGACTTGCTTTACTATTACGGTCCCAACTGGCGCGAGCAAGTTGCTCCTTCAGCGGCGGCAGAAGAATACGTTGCTCGCATCCGGGAAGTGTCTAATACCGCTCCTGAGCTGTTAGTGGCTCACTCTTACACTCGCTATCTCGGCGACTTATCCGGTGGTCAAATTTTGAAAAAAATCGCCCAGACAGCCATGAACCTGTCTGACGGTGAAGGAACCGCTTTCTATGAGTTCAAAACCATCTCTGACGAAAAAGCGTTTAAGAACACCTATCGTCAGGTAATGAACGATCTACCCGTTGATGAAGCCACCGCCGATCGCATCGTTGATGAAGCCAATGATGCCTTTGGGCTGAACATGAAAATGTTTAGAGAATTAGAAGGCAGCTTGATCAAGGCAATCGGGCAAATGCTGTTCAATACCCTTACCCGTCGTCGTAACCGGGGGAGTACTGAATTGGCAACTGCTGAGTAAGCATAATCCAATTGGCAATTCTGGATTGTCGATCTTGGGGTCCTGGCTACTAACATCTGGTTACTAACAATGGTCAGTGTCCTCTATCGATAATCAACAATCGACAACCCTTGATGAATCCTGAGGATTTGGTGGTTTCCCAAAGCTATCAAGACTCCAGGATTCTTGGCTATAGCAATCCTTCTTAAAATTTGAACGGGGTGCAGGGGTTCCACCCCTACGTGGGGGCTTCGCCTCCCCGCTACCAATTAATTATGACTACCTACTTAGGATCATGGATTCAATAACACCACATTTTTTGAGTGAACTGACCTCTCCCCCTTCCCCTCTCCGACTCGGAGAGGGCTGCCAAAGACGGGATGAGGTTTTCGGAGTTATTTAACTCTCATTCCTTAAGTTGTTGGTTGCTGGTTGTTAGAGAAGGTAATATCAAATCCAGCTTAAAGATGAAGCGTGCGAAGATGAGTGAAGCACTCAAACCTCAGAACCCAAACCTCAAGTCGCTCCCCTCTCTCTGTAAAAATTAACAACACCTTATCAAGCGAGGCATGGCAACCAAAATTCCCGTCACAATCATCACAGGCTTTCTTGGTAGTGGTAAAACCACCCTCATCCGTCATTTATTGCAGAACAACCAAGGCAGGCGAATTGCTGTACTTGTCAACGAGTTTGGAGAACTCGGCATTGATGGAGACTTGCTGCGCTCTTGTCAAGTCTGTGACGAAGAGACAGCAACTGCTATCACAGACGAACCCGGCAGACAAAATCATTCTGCCGCCACCAACATTGTTGAGCTCACCAACGGCTGCCTTTGCTGTACCGTTCAAGAAGAATTTCTTCCTACCATGCTGGAGCTCATCCAGCGTCGAGACAGCCTTGACTGCATTTTGATTGAAACTTCCGGGTTAGCCCTACCCAAACCTTTAATCAAAGCTTTTCGCTGGCAAGAAATCCGCAATGCCGCTACAGTCGATGGAGTCATCACCGTTGTGGACTGTGAAGCCGTTTCCACTGGAACTATCGCCAGCGACTTGCGGGCACTGGAGGCTCAACGCCAGGCTGATCCCAATCTGGATCACGAAACCCCAATTCAAGAATTATTTGAAGACCAGCTAGCCTGTGCCGATCTGGTGATTCTCAATAAAGCTGATTTAGTGGACACCCAAACTTTCAATCAGGTTGCGGAACGAGTTCGAGGAGAGCTACCCAGAGCAGTTAAAGTAGTTCCAGCCAACTACGGCAGGCTTGATCCAGAAATCTTGTTAGGGTTTGAAGCGGCGGTTGAAGAGAGTTTGGAAAGCCGCCCCAGTCACCACGATCAAGAAGAAGATCATGACCATGACGATGAAATTCATTCAACCTACGTGATCCTGGAGCGTGGGTTTAACCCGGAAATACTCAAGCGGCAACTAGAAGCTCTGGTGCAGGAGCAGGAAATCTATCGAATTAAGGGATTTGTGGCTGTTCCACAAAAGCCGATGAGATTAGTCCTACAGGGAGTAGGAACTCGTTTTGATCAATTCTACGATCGCCCCTGGAATCCAGAAGAACCTCGACAAACACGACTTGTGTTTATTGGTCGTTCCTTGGATGCTGAAAAGATTGAGTCAAAGCTGGCTGCTATGCTAAGTTAGAAGGTTTAGCGGGCCAGGAATTAGATAGACTCACCGCACACATCAACCAGGTAGCAAATCGAGCGAAAACGTAAACCAACCAGCTGTTCGTAGAGGGGGTTGAGCTTGCAGAGCGGCGGAATATGCGCCAGCTTCCGGCCAAATAGGATGACGTCTCTTTCAAATGGACACTGACCGGGGATCGCTTTGTAGAGGAAACGGGCTAGTTTGGGGTTATCAATTTGCAGCCCATCGAGCCAGTGGCGAATCGGGTTTAGAATGCTGAAGTTGAAGGGGTAGGGTTTAGCGGCTTGGGTAGGGTACAGCCCTTTACCAAATACGAAATCAGACATGGTATCACTCCCTCTTGTCTGTTAATCTCATTCGTTCATGCGGGTTACTGAAATTTTTGATGCGTCCATTCATCATTTTGATGCGTCCATTCATCAATTGTTCCCTCACTAACAAGATACAAATCAAAATTAGGATTTCCGTAAAGCCAGTAAGAGAAGTGGCACTCTCCAGGTAAAAATCCCAATGAATTGTTCAGGGTTCTCTCTAACAAGGCACTAGCTTGAAATGAATTGTTCAGGGTTCTCTCTAACAAGGCACTAGCTTGAACTGTCTCCAGGGAAATGAGTAGAGCTTAAGAAAACCTTGAGCAAAAGCACAAAAAGTGAGGGGGTTTAACAGGAATAGAGATCCCTCTATAGAAAATAGCCTAATAATAGAAGAAGCTTGGAAGCTTTATCTAGAAGATATTTAAAGCTACTTAGTGTAATCCGGATTATCATACTTTGCTTCACGTTATCTTTAACAAAGCAAAGCCTTCGTAGAAATACACAGTACCCAGGGGGGGAATTTTCGAGTATTTATAAAGTCTAGGTAAATATCAGGAATTTTATTTTTCTTCTCATTCTCAGGATATAGTTGGCTATTCACTATCGACTTAAACTGTGATTGTTATCACTGTGATTGTTATCACAGAAAATAATGACTAAGATCTCTAAATTCTTAATGGAAATATTTGAAAATTAGATGAATTGAAGGTACGATCGAAACTATTCCAAAATGAAAAAGCAGGCTCATCTACCCCGTCCGAATATTGAGGAAATGGTTAATAAAATTGTGGCTTGTGGCAAGATCAGCCGTGCGGATCAGCACCAATTCATGTCTGCTCTCTTGTCTCAAACAAGTATCAATCAGGCAGAACACGAATTGATTAACCGTGTGTTTGAGCTCTTGAGGGCAGGACGGCTCAGAGTGGTGGATTAAGTAGGTAGTCATCATTAATTAGAATTAGCAAAGGGAGGAATGGGGGCTGCGCCCCAAGGCAGGGGGTTTTACCTCCTCCAGCCCCGAAATTATCCTTAATTGAATTGCGCCTAGCTACCTATTTAACATAGCCCAGATCAACTGCCACTCGATGGGCACAGGCAAATCCAGAAAATGCTACGGCATTGAGTCCCTGCCCCGGAAATGTACTATCCCCAACACAGTATAGACCTGGAACTGCTGTGCGATTGAATGGCATTCCCAGTAAACCTCTGAGTTTACGTGCCGGGATCGGTCCATAGGTACCATCATCTCGCCCCAGAAAACGACGATGAGTTCGAGGAGTGCCCACTTCTTGATAATCTAGACTGGATGAGAGACCCGGAAAAATTTGTTCCAGACGCCCAATTAGACGGACAGCAGCGTCTTCCTTATGTTTCCGATACTCCGTGGGGGACAGTCCCTGCCAATCTTCTATCCAGCTTGGGGTGAAGGTATGGATAATATGATGGCCAGGAGGAGCCAGGTCCGGATCGAGTAAAGTTGGGATTGAAACAAAGATGGTTCCTTCTGGCGATTCCATCTCCTCCCAGTTTTCTAGCAGAACGTGATGGCATTCAGTACCCACCGGCAGGGCTTCTGCTTTGATTCCCAGATGCAAGCTCAAGAAACTGGGAGATTTCTGATAACGCTTCTGCCACCTGCGCTCGGCAGCGGGCATTTGGTCGGGGGGAATGAGTTTTTCAAATGTGTCCCAACGGGTGGCATTGGAGATAATTCGCCTGGCCTGGTAAACTTCACCCGACGCCAGTTGAACACCTACTGCCCGCCCATTTTCTTGCAAAATACGGGTCACTCTGGCTTTGTACTGAATGTGCCCACCAAATTTTTCTAACCCTTCAACCAGTTTTTGGGCAATGCGGCCAACTCCTCCTTTGGGATAGTTGATGCCACCGTAGTGGCGATCGCTAAATACCATGCCTGCATTAATCATTGGCGTCAGATCTGCCGGAACTACTGACCAGCAGTAACACTCTATATCAATAAATTTCAGGAGAATGGGGTCACTAATGTATCGACGGGCAATATCTCCTACATTCTGAGGCAAATACTTCACCAACCCCAAACAGGCAAACGGATGCTGAAAAAAGACCCGCATCAAATAACGAGGTTCTTCCAGGGACAGCAATTCCATCGCATTGAGGCAATTAAATACTTTCCAGCACTCGTCATAGAAGCGCCGAATTCCTAATTTTTCGTGGGGGAATTGGTGAGTCAGTTCCTGCAAAAATTTCTCATAATCCCGGTGCACTTTTAAATCTAGCGCATTAGGCAGATGGTAATGAATCTGCACCGGATCAGGGATGGTTTCTAAGCCAACATTAACGGCTTGCAGAGCACGGGTCAATAGATTGGTGGTTCCCTTCGTACCAAAACCAAAGATCATGGAGGCCCCAACGTCAAACCGATAGCCCTGCCGCTCAAAGTATCCTGCACTCCCCCCTGGAATCAGGTAGCGCTCTAAAACAAGAACACGGGCCCCTTTTACAGCCAACTGAGTTGCAGTAACAAGCCCTCCAATTCCTGAACCAATGACGATCGCATCCCATTTCTGATCAGGGAGAGATGGGTCAAAGCGATGCTCCAATAGCCGATGACTCGATACCCCCTGGGCGATATCAGATGTAACAGACATGAACTAAAGACAGCAACAGGTACCTCCCCAGTGTATCGGAGTTAGGCAGTGAAGAAAAAAGGGATTGATCGATCGCCGACCAACCCCATCTGCCGATCCTTCAGAGAGGAGAACACTTCACTCAATCTAACCTTATTGAGACTAATTGTCAATAAATTAGTGAGAGCAGTTTCAGCTTCGGTGGAGTTTGAATTTTGAGTTCTGACGAAGGCAACAAGCCACAGGGTAGAGTGGAGGAGTTTTGAGTTCTAGATCAAGGCGACAGGCAGCAGGCAACAGGTGACAGGCGGTTCTTCTGGCTCCTGACTCCCAACTTCTGGCTCCTCAGTGCATGCGCTTGGTGGCATTCCCCAAATAAATCGGTAGCAGGCAAGCATCCTGGCATGAACATCCTGAGTTACAGGAAGGGGGTTATGATAGGGCAAATTTCTGACCAGAGTTCTTTTTTTAAGCTATGACTCTTCAAATGCGTGTCTACGTTCCGCCCCATCCACTCATCAAGCACTGGTTGGGTGTGGCTCGCGATGCGTCTACTCCCTCAGCGTTGTTTCGTAGCGCTATGACGGAACTGGGACGATGGTTAACCTACGAGGCAATTCGAGACTGGCTGCCCACGAGGGATGTAATGATAGACACGCCACTCGCTCCCTGTCCAGCCACATTCGTTGATCCAGAGGTTCCCATTGTTGTGATGCCAATTCTGCGGGCAGGGCTGGCGCTTCTGGAAGGTGCCCATGCTGCCCTGCCACTGGCCTCGATCTACCATATCGGTTTTGTCAGAAATGAGGAGACGCTGGAACCCAGTTGTTACCTGAACAAGCTACCGGAGAACTTTGCGCCTCAAACGCGGGTACTGATTACGGAGCCTATGCTAGCCACAGGAGGCACCAGTATGGCAGCCATGACAGAGCTCACCCGGCGTGGGATTGACCCATCTCTGGTTCGAATCATTTCCGTCGTGACGGCTCCACCTGCCCTGCAAAAGTTGAGTGTAGCTTACCCAAGCCTGACGGTTTATGCCGCCGCGATTGATGAAGGACTCAATAATCGGGGATTTATTGTGCCAGGTTTGGGAGATGCGGGCGATCGCACTTTTGGTACATGAGATGCTAATCTGTAGCCTTGATACCTGTGTGGGCAGTCTGAGCCACAATCGTTAAGCTTGGGATAGGAACTGTACCATCAGTTTTTTCGCTGTACAGCTGAGATGGTAGTTGAGCGATGAGTCAGCAAGATGAATTTGCCGGTGGTTTTTTATTAGGCACCCTTGTGGGTGGCATTGTGGGAGGAGTGCTGGGCGCATTAGTGGCGTCCGGTAAATTGAAAGAACTGGTTTCATCCGAGGAAGCACCGCTTCTGAATTCAGACCAGCCGGATGACAAGGGGGGTAAAGCAAAGAAGCGTTCATTGAAGCCCCAGGATGCTCAACAGGTAGATATTGAGGCGGCGCGGCGCAGCCTGGAAGATAAGATTGCCCAATTGAATGATGCGATCGATGATGTGCGTCAAAAACTGGGGGGGGTTAACGGAACGTCCAGCAAAAGTAGTGAGCCGTCTGCTTCTAAAGAAGCCTAGCTAAAAATTAGGGAGTGGGGATGGGGAGGGAATGGGGGTGGGTACAGGAATAGGAAGCCAGGTTGAGATTTGTATCACCCCTTGCGAGGGATGATAAATTCTACTTGATCAAGCTGAAGACTTGGTGAGATTCCGCTAGACTAAGTTTAAGTATCAAAAACCTTCGACCTGAGAGGATGTAACCACACATGATTTCTTCTCCAGTCTATTTAATCGTTCAAACGCTCGTAACTTTCATTAGTATTTACACCATTCTTCTGGTAATTCGGATTTTGCTGAGCTGGTTCCCAAACATCAACTGGTTTGACCCTCCATTTTCTTTCCTGAGCCAGCTGACCGACCCTTACCTCAATATCTTCCGCTCCTTCATTCCTCCTCTCGGTGGTTTGGACTTTTCCCCAATCCTGGCTTTGATGTTGTTACAAGTTTTGGGGCAAATGATTACACGTCTGGCCTATGCCGTCGCTTAGTGATTCTTACAGGAACTTCAGTCGGTTTCTGTTTTCTTTTTAATTTGTTTTTGTAGCATGATACCTCGCTGCTCTCAGGTCAGTAGCGAGGTATCATGCTTTATGGATCTTCATAAATGGGTGGATTATCGACGAACAACGCCAGCGAATCCGGCTGCCTTAAACTGTTCTAGCTTGAGGGGAGTGGGTTGATTTGCTGGAACTGAAATTCTCAATTCAAAATCGCTAATGCCCGGTGGAACTTCTTCGATCGCACCTAAACGTGTCCGGTTTTGCATCACCGAGTCATTGTTGGCATCGTAAATTCGCCCAAAAATATCCGCGTTGATGACGGGCTTGCCCGATTTGTTTTCTGCCTTACCCGTCACAATGAAGCAATTGGCAGCCATGGGAGTTCCGCTGTCAACTGCACCTTCTGCCAGTTCTGGCGGGCATTCATGGTAGGACAGATCAAACAACCTGACCTGAGTGAGGGCAAAAGCAGGAGGGGTGACCCAGGCGGTCAGCAACCAGAGGACACTTGCCGCAACGACAATCGTGAGCGCTCGAAACTTCATAGCTTGTGAGGTGAGGGGACAGTTTCTTGATTACTCAGAATACTGCATTGAGGGGACGGGGGAGTAGGCAGGAGCCGAGGAGCCAGAAGGCAGGAATCGGGAGTTAGGAGCCAGGAGTCAGGAGAACCGCCTGTTGCCTTCATCAGAACCAGAACCCCTTCACCCTCCTACTCATCCCTCCTCCTTTGCTCTCAATTAAAATAAGGTAAGTAGCTAGGCACAATTAAATTAAGAATAATTTTGGGGGTGGAGGGGATTTTACCCCTTGCCTGGGGGTGCAGCCTCCACTCCCCCCTTTACAATTAATTGTGACTACCTACTTATGTCGATTTGGAGTAATTTCGCTTATCGAGACTGTTTACGGAAACCTTCAAGGGTTAAAGACTAGCCAACTCAAGCAATTGCAGCGGCTTTACCATCAGCGGTTGCCGGGCGATCGCCTCACAACACCTGAGTTTGCCCAGCGGCTTGCTGCCATCAGTACTGAGTTGAGCCAACCTGTTTGCGCCTATATCAACCGTCGAGGGCAGGTCATTCGGGTAGGCGTTGGGACACCGCGCCAGACTCAAATTCCCCCTCTAGAACTACCTCGTTATGGGGCAGAGCGGCTTTCTGGTATTCGATGCATCTCTACCCAGTTAAAGCATGAGCCTCCTACTGAATCGATTTTGACGGCGATGGCAATCCAACGGTTGGATGCGCTGGTGTCGCTCACGCTTACGGGCGGGGGCTTTGAGCGGCGAGGTGGAGGAGCGACTGGCTATGTCAAGGAAACCTACCTGGCGCACCTGTTGCCCCATCCAGAAACGGCATGGACTGTTTCACCACCTTTGAGTCTGGATATCCTGGCAAACCATGATTTCCTCCGCCTGGTGGAGGGGCTGGAAGAGGAATTTCGGCGGGAGTATATTGCCCGCCAGGTTGACCGAGATCATGATCAAGTTCTGCTTGTGGGATTAATGACCGATCGCGACACGCCCCAACAATTTCAAAATGGGCTAGCAGAGCTGGCACGGCTGGTTGAGACGGCAGGCGGCGAAGTTTTACAAACTCTGAAGCAGCGGCGACCCCATCCCCATCCCCAAACAGTTGTGGGCGAAGGAAAGGTGCAGGAAATTGCCCTCACTGCCCAAACCATTGGTGCCAATCTGGTGGTGTTTGATCGGGATCTTTCTCCCGCTCAAATTCGGAACCTGGAAACCCAGATTGGAGTGCGGGTTGTGGATCGAACGGAGGTCATTCTGGACATCTTTGCCCAGCGAGCCCGCTCTGGAGCCGGGAAGTTGCAGGTAGAACTGGCCCAACTGGAGTACATGCTGCCGCGTCTGGCAGGAAGAGGACAGGCCATGTCCCGCCTGGGCGGTGGAATTGGAACCAGAGGACCTGGAGAAACCAAACTGGAAACTGAGCGTCGGGCCATTCAGCGTCGTATCTCCCGCTTGCAGCAGGAAGTGAACCAGTTACAGGCACACCGCAATCGCCTGCGCCAACGACGGCAGCATCAAGAAGTTCCTTCGGTAGCGGTGGTGGGCTATACCAATGCAGGCAAGTCTACCCTGCTCAACGTACTGACCAACGCAGACGTTTATACCGCAGACCAGCTATTTGCCACTCTGGACCCAACCACTCGCCGTCTGGTTGTTCCAGATGCCGTTACCCAGGCACCCAGGCCCATTTTGCTGACAGATACCGTTGGTTTTATTCATGAACTGCCGCCATCGTTGGTGGATGCCTTTCGGGCGACATTAGAGGAGGTAACTGAGGCCGATGCGCTGCTACATTTGGTGGATCTTTCCCATCCTGCCTGGCAGACTCAGATTCAGTCAGTGATGACGATTTTGTCGCAGATGCCGATCGCCCCTGGCCCAATCTTGCTCGCCTTCAACAAAATCGACCAGGTGAATGGCACGCGCCTGACCCATGCCCAGGAAGAGTATCCGCAGGCAGTGTTTATTTCAGCGAGTGATCGCCTGGGGTTAGAAACTCTCCGACTCCGCCTGGGGCATCTTGTCCATTACGCGATATCTTCTTAAGCGATATCTTCTTAAACCGCTTACCGTTGCCCGGTCACGATGTAGGCGACTCGTTTGCCAATATTGGTGGCATGGTCTGCCATCCGCTCCAGATGGCGAATGATGAGAACCATGAGCACAATGGGTTCGACTACACCTGGAAAATCTCGCTGTTGTGCCAATTCGTTATACAGGGTTTCGTAGTCCAAATCAACCGCATCGTCTCGAATCTTAACTGCCAGTCCTGATTCTGCATCCATATCCGATAGGGCGGCCAAGCTCATAGCCAGCATCGCTCGACAGCGATCGCACATCATCTGCATTTGCCCCATGTAAGGCGGAACGGGGTAGGGAAACAGACGCACAGCAATTTCCCCCAGGTCTTCAGCATAGTCACCAATTCGTTCCAGATCGCGTACCAGCTGCATAATGGCACTCAGCAGGCGTAGATCCTGAGCAACAGGGGCTTGTAGAGCAATTAGACTGACACAATCTTGTTCAATCTGGCGATAAAAGTGGTCAATCTGCTTGTCCTGAATTGCAATCTGACTAGGTGCTTCCAGATCCCGCTCAAATAGCGACCGACGGGCTAGAAAGAACGAATTCTCTACCAGAGCGCCCATACGTAGAACATCTTGCTGGATACGCTTAAGTTGACGCTCAAAATGAGTGCGGGTGGTGGATCGTGGAGTGTTCAATGAAGTGGTTACCAAAGTTAGATGTTAAAGTTTTTAACTTTCTGAACTGCAGCAGATTAGCATTCAAGTTATCCCAAGTATAGCTACCAACTCCTAGACAATGGAAACATTTTCGGAAACAATTGATTAAATCTAAATTATGGGTACTTGAAAGTTAGAGTTAAACCCATCGGCTTCAAGATTGCACTGTAACTTTAATGACAAAAAGCAGTTCTAATATTTATCTAAGGAAGTTGGTCAAGTGATTTTAATTTCTCTTGAATCCTTAAAGTTCTCAGTTGCGTACTCTCATACTAATTTAGCTATCAGGAATAGGGAACTAGCCTCAATAATCTTGTCCGAATTCTGGCTTTTGGTTGTTCAATTTTTGTTGAATCACTATTCTTTGTTGATTTGGAAACTACTATCGGTACACTCATGACATTGAGAGATGTCTTAATCCCTATCAACTGTTTGTATAAATTATGTCTGAATCTGTTAACTTTCACTCGTTATTAACGCAATTACAAACCCGCTATCCAACTAGCAGCCTGATTTCAGAACTTGTGCAGGTTCATGGCGATCGCTTTGTAGTGCGTGCGCTTGTTCAACTGGGTGGGGTAGCGTTGGTAACGAGTATGGCCGCCGCCGCAACCATTGAACAGGCTGAAGATCAGGCAAAACTACGGGTGTTGGCCATGCTGGGCATTGGTGTGGGCGATCACTCTCCTCTCCTTCCTTTTTCACCCCCCAGCCCAGCCTCTGATGCTGATTTTTCCTCAAACTTGCCTAAGCATCAGGAATTTCCACCGACCACGTCCGTACCCACTTCCTTTGAAGAAGCCGCTGCCGATGTGGCATTTCGTTCCGCCCCCATTCCACCTCTACCGCTAGAGTCCCGGCCTGTTTCTAAACCCATCATTCAGTCCAGATCCCATTCATCCCATCGTAGTCGGGTAAAATCGCCCCCTGGGCTTGAGGAATTGCCCCAATTGAATGGAGCAACTGCATCAGAACCAATCCATGAAGGAGGTTTAGAGCTTGTAGAAGAACCATTTACAAATCAGAATTTTCAGAATACAGACACTGATTTCACCCCGGAACCTGCTGATGAAACCTCTAGTGAACCTGTCGATTTGTCAGAACTGATCGCCCTTACCGATGTTGAAATGGAGCGGATTGGCTGGAGTAAAAAGCGTGGTCAAAGCCACCTGAAACGAACCTATGGCAAACAAACACGGGCTGAATTAAACGAAGACCAACTGATGGAGTTTCTTCACTATTTACGAGCACTTCCCTCCGGCAGTAGTTCGTAAGGAGGGCCAGAACCTAATCTCTCAGCACATACCCCACACGCCGAATGGTTTGAATTAATCGCTTTTCACCCTTCTCTTCCAGCTTCAAACGCAGATAACGAACGTAGACTTCAATAATGTTTGAATCTCCAATAAAGTCATACCCCCAAACGCTTTCTAAAATCTGGTCACGAGTATAAACCTGGCGGGGGTGGTTAAGCAGATACTCCAGCAAGTCAAATTCCTTTGCCGTTAGCTCGATCGCCCGCTGCCCCCGAAAAACTTCACGGGTACGGCGATTCAGACTCAAGTCATCAAATTGCAGGGTATTCTGGTCTGCCTCCTGGGTACGGCGCCGGTGGGCCCGCACCCGGGCTAGCAATTCTTCAATACTGAAAGGTTTGACAACATAATCATCTGCGCCCGCATCCAAACCCGCTACGCGATCGCCCACCTCATCTTTTGCCGTTAGCAGAATCACCGGAACTTTAATGCCCGTTGCCCGCAACCGGTGACAAATCTCAACCCCCGTCATCCCTGGCAACATCCAATCTAAAATGACTAACTCCGGTGCAGACTCCCGTGCCAGAGTTAAGCCCGCCATGCCGTCATGGGCAACGCTGATGCGGTACCCTTCACTGGTCAGTTCCAGTTCAATGAACCGAGCCAGTTTAACTTCATCTTCAACTAAAAGGATGTGGGCTGACATAAACACCTCGCTTTTTAGGGGCGGGATTGCACTGATCAACAAGGGAGAACTACGGTAGATGGAGAATGGAAGTTACCAAGCGCTTTCCTCATAATTTATTCTTCTACTGATCGAATGAGTTTTTACTGAGAAGGCGATTAAGTGTCGCCTCATAAAACTTCCTGAATAAATCAACCCAAAACTCTTAGGACTTTTTAATCTTTCAATTAGAAGAATTTCAGCCTGGTTCAGCAATCTGTTAATCAAAGGCAATTGATTGATTTAAGTACCTGACCGATTGCTCTGCTTTACTACCTTCGAGGATTGAGACATGAAAGGTTCAATGTATGGTGGTCTTTCTGCATTGATGGTGGCGATCGCTACATCCGGTATCATCGCTCCTGCGTCTGCTCGCCTAGGGATTACTACTGGCAATCCCAATGCATCTGCACCATTGGTAATGGCAGGTGATACCTCCATGGTGTTTAACTTTACCGCTCCCTTTATCACCAGTTCAGGTGTGCGGGGTAGCGCCCATTTTATTCGGTTAGCTGTGGTCGGCATGTCGCTTAACGACCTGATGATTTCGCTTCCCAGTCAGATGGAAGACTATGACAATATTTGAGTCACAGACCAAAACGGTCGGGATGTTCCTGCTAGAATCACACCTACTAAAAACAAAGTTGCCATTGTCTTCAACCAACCTGTCGCGCAGAGTACCTATCTGGAAGTTCAATTTACTGGGGTTCAAATGCGCCGTTCCGATGGAGATATCATTTTTTATGGCGTCACTGCTGAGCGAACAGGCCTTATGGGAGAAATCCCCATTGGCACTGCCAGCGTGCAAATTCCCAATCGTAGCTAAAGCGGCTTAAAACCAATCAGACACTAATCTTGCAAACACTCGATTTTGTGACATGGGGGTTTGGGAACGAAACCCCCAAAGCAAGAGTTTCACCCCTGCACCCCCAACAAAACTTTCGTTTTGCTGTATTAGAGGCGGGTAGTACTCGCCTTTTTCATTTCTTGAAGCCCAGGCACCCCCCCAGAAAACTTTAGTTAAGCTTAAACTATGGCGATCCTATCTGGATGATGAAAAGGGACTCCGCAGGAATCCCTTTTCACAAATCCCTTTCATTTCACAAATCATTTAGGACTGCTATATAATAATTTTTCTACACCATAGAGTCTGTTTGCTTTTCGGTTAATCACACCGTCAAGTTTCAGTTTCTATGCCATATTGCTTGTGCTGTTTACTTTGAGATTTTGGTGTCGGCAGTTGTTCAATAGGAAGTACTTTCAGGCTGAACTTTTGTCATATGGTATTCGAATTGATCAGCGCAATCAGAATTAGCAACAGCGCATTAAATAGGTAGTCATAATTTAGGTAGTCATAATTATTGGTAAAGGGGGGAGTGGCGGCTGCGCCCCCAGATAGGGAGTTTCACCCCCTCCACCCCCGAAATCATCCTTAATTTAATTGCGCCTAGCTACTTACTGGATCAAAAAACCACAAAATTCGATGCCTGATTACTCAACACAAATGTGCTTATAGCGTTCACAAACTATTTGTGAACAAGAGGGAGTGGGAGAAGCCCCCACGCTTGGGTTCCACCTCTGCACCCCGTTCAAATTTCAAGAAGGATCGCTATAGCTTTATCAGGTGAGTTGAAATGGCTTTAAAGATTGAAAAAAAGGTTAGCCCAAAATCCACGTTCGAAAATTATCAGTCATTAACCCTGGGCGACTTTGCTTACAAGGTCATTAGTGCACAATATCAGCTAATGACCAAATTAGAGAAAAAAGTTTTGGCAGATAAAGATCCTGAACATTTGCACGATATGCGAGTTGCCAGCCGCAGGCTACGCACAGCCCTTCAAGTGTTTGGTATCGCCGTTGAGCTACCTAAAGCGGCCCAGGCAAAGCGCATTGGGGCGATCGCAAAAATTCTGGGCAACCTGCGCGATTTAGACGTTCAAATTGCCGATTTGCGAGAGGTTTATCGTCCGCGTGCAGGCAAAGCAGAACAGGCATTACTGGATGAAGCGATCACCGCCCTCCAGCAGGAACGACGAAAGGCCTTTGCAGCAGTGGAAGTGACCCTGTCGCGATCGTCCTATCAGGAACTAAAAACCGCCTACGAAATTTGGCTGAGTGAACCTCGCTACACAACCCTGGCCCAACTCCCGCTGTTGCCACTGCTGCCCGATCTGCTCAGCCCTCTCCTGTCTTCCCTATTGCTGCATCCGGGCTGGCTGATTCAGTCCAGTGATTTGTCTGAAGAAGCAAACCAAACCTTGCATGACCTGCGAAAAGCCTGTAAAGGTACCCGCTATCAAAGTGAATTCTTTGTCTCCCTGTATGGCAAACCCTTCAAAGAATGGATTGGAGAACTGAAGGGTATCCAGGATTGCCTGGGCAAAGTGCAGGATGGTCAGGTGCTGGTTGAACTGTTGGCAAAGCATTTGCCCAACCGGGCAAAATTACCCAAACTGCAAGCCAGTGTTCGCCAATGCCAGGTTGAAATGATGGCAAACTGGGAACCAATACGGCAGAAGTATCTCGATTCAGCCTTCCGCAAACACCTCCACGAGATGCTACTGGAGCCCGAATCTTCTCCTGCCCTCGTTGGGTGAACACTCAAACTGGCAACTTTCTGGCAACTTTAATCTGGCAACTTTAAAATTTACTGAACCTTTAAGGGGGCTTAACCCCAAATCTATTGGCGATTGATTAAAGTTGTGGATGGAGGGCACAAAATCATTAACCATTGGATTTATAACTGTCGCCAGTTCGCTTAGGACATTGGTTTTAAGGGGCTGCGCTGCCAGCTAGGGGTTCCACCCCTAACAAAAGTCTTGTTGGGGTGTAGGGCTTCCATCCCTGCTTGGGGGCTTTGCCCCAAATCTCTAGGTTACAAAATTGAGTTTTTGCAACACTATCGGACTGTTTCGTGCAGTACCTGTATACCGTTCATACCTGCTAGCTGCTTATGTTACCCTTTCATCCCAACTAAAATCTCTAGTGGACGATGGCGTAAGTTCAGTAACCATTGAGTTGGGGAGTTGGGGAGTGAAGATTAGGGAATCAGAATGGTATTCGTACTCCTGCTTTACTGTACTGGCTACATGAAAGGTACTCGTGTCTGTAGGGACATTTCATAGAACGTTTCTACACGATTAAGCGGATACCGCCAATCCTAAACCGGTTTGTCAAGCCCCATTCCTAAATGGCATCAAGGGTTTGCCATTGTTGCGTTCAAGCAGGTTGGTTTCTACCTCAGGGTACAGGTACGGGGCGCATCAATACTTCCATCAATACTTCACTTCCATCAATACTTCAAAGTGTTTTTTGTGGAGATTCGAGGGTTGTCATGAAAACCAAGGCAGGAAAAGACCAGAACACTGCTGAGCAATCTGCTGGTAGCAATGGACAAGAATTTAATTTTGAACTGTGGGCAAAGCAGGTTAGACCGCTGCTGCTCGCTTCATTAAGCAAGCGAGGAAACTGCTGCTGAATTGAGCAGGCAGCACTGGAGCGATACTTCCCCTAACTGACCCTAACCAGACGGATCTCGGTTCTTTGGTTTTTGGAACTGCTGGGTGAAATGCCCGGAAGCGGTTGACTAAACCCTTTTCCTTCTGCCAAGATATTATGTTGAACGCCTTTTCTGCGTAGATAGTTCACTACAACCTGGGCCCGCCGTTGACTCAAAACTTGGTTTAAATTGGCGGAACCTGTTCGTGAGGTGTGTCCAATTACACGAACTGCGACGGTCTGGGTGTTGAACTCCTTGATTTCCTGTGCTAGTTTATCCAGAGTTTGCTCTCCGGCAGATGTTAGATTAGCTGAGCCTACACTAAAGCTGACCTCACCCTGCACCTGTAAGTTACCAATGTCTGGGGCACTTTTGACCTGAGTAGCGGTCAGTTTCTGCTTGGGTGTGATGGTTCTGCCTCTACCTGCCAGCCGATCTGCCAGTTCCGGGTTATCTGCCCTTACCAGGTCAATCAAGGTTTTGGTGTTATTTGCTGCTTTAGTAATGAATTGGTTGGTAAATAAGCTGTCAGGCTGTTCAGGTAACTGGTTCAGGCGTCCAGTCAGGGTTAATACCGCTGCAGTTGAATTAATCCGTCGGGTCAGAGTTCCCTTTGTCATCCATTCTTTCGCTTCAGTGGCGGTAAAGAACTGAATTCCTTGCAAAACCGCGGCTGCTTCAGTGGAAGACAGTTTGCCATCTTCCGCAATTTGCGTTTGCAGTTGAGAAGTATCCCGAACGTTAGTGTCAATTTTGCGATAATAAACTTCTAGCAGTTCAGAGATAACTTGAGGCTGGGATTGTAGCAAGCGATCGGAAGCAACCAGTACATCGATGATCACTTCTGGCGCATCCTGGCTAGATAGTACAATCGTGTATCCCTTTTGCCGTGCCTGAGTAACGTAAGGTTCCCAGATAACCGCGATCGCCACATTCTGGCCAGGCTCTTGCAACTGTTTCCAGGCTTCTGAGGCATCACCGACCTTATTGATCTGAAAGTCTTGCAGATTAAAGGCTTCAAACTTTGAATCTAGCACCAGGGCTAAATATTCACTAGGAGTGTCCCCAGCAAATGTGATGCCTAAGGACTGGCCCCGCGTGCGTGACTGGTTCACCAACTGGTTGAGATCCAGTAGTGATTTGAGAGCGGGATATTTTTTCGTGTTTAGAACCACCGCATCGGCACCGACCGTTCGATCAATCAGGCCCACAATTTTTCCCTGGGGCTTTTGCTTCAAAAATTGATCGAGGGTCGTAACCAGCAAGTCTGCCTGTCCCTGGTTTAGCCGCTCGGCTCGCCTAGTCTGATCAAACTCATCCTCATAGCGAAGTGTAATGCCAGTTTCCTTTAACCCATCCTGAAAGGCACGATTGCGGAAGGTGCTGTAGCCACTGAAGGTATCTCCCAAAATCGTGATCTGAACTTTTTGCTGAGAATTGATGGGCTTATCCCCAGGCTGGGAGGTGGTCTGTCCCATCAAACTGGGAATCAGACCTGGCGAAATCTTATTGAACAACCATAGCCCGCCAATGCTCAGGCTTGCGGTGATCATAAATGCCAGAATTAGAGCTGGTTCAGTGCGCTTGCTCATTAATTTCTTACAACTATTAGGAGACAGGCAGCTTTCACTTAGGGGTTAGGGTTGGAGCCCCTTTATTTTTTGGCAGACCAGAGATAGAGGCATTGCCTCAACGCCCCTCAATCGCTCTTCAAAAGGGAGCTCCTGAGTTTGGTGAGAAGCTTCGTTTACCATCAGACACAATCGATATTCCAGGGATTTTGTTTAGGATGAAAGAGCTGCGTCAGCAATTTTTTCACTGGCAAACCAGGAGAACCTTCAAAAGTGATACAATTTTGGCTTAAAAAATTCCATGCGTGGTCAGCAAAATTGCGCAGAGGTTACATGGCTAAACCCTTCAACCGATGTAACAGTAGGTATAAGAGCCGCTTCTGAGCCGGATGATAGGTGAGATAATCTTTCAGAACTTAAATAGCTACTGGGAAAAATTCTAATGAATCGTCCAGCTCAAACCGCAGGGGGCATTCTTGGAGTCTCACTTTTGCTGGGCGGTTCCCAGGGAAGAACGCAGCAATCCTTCCAGGTTCGGATTAATCGCTGGTTGGAAGTTAAACAGGTGTTGGGCAAGGTGATTCGTGAACAGGGGGCAGCCTCCTACGTTGCACGGGTGGGCGATCGCTTGAAATCTGTGAACGATGGTATTACGACGGGCAAAAACTCGTCGGCGACGTTGTTTGTTGATACGGGTATTGGCACCATCAGCCTGACAGAAAACACCCGGCTCAAAATCCAGGAACTGGCAATGGCTCCCGACAATGGGCGAATTACTCGCTTACAGGTCATGAGCGGTCAGGCAGTTTTGCGCGTCCGGCGGTTTACACACCGGGGTTCCAGACTTGAAATTCGCACTCCTGCTGGGTTAAGCGGTGTTCGTGGAACAGAGTTTGGACTTACCATTCAACCCAGTGGTAAGACTGGACTGGCAGTACGTGAAGGCAACGTTGTTAGCTCTGCCCAGGGCCAGGCAGTTGCCGTACCCCATGAGTTTCAAAACTTCACAATTCCTGACGAGGCACCCTCGACACCTACCCCCTTAACAGAGGATACTCGAATTCAATATCACTTTCAGCAAGTGATTGAACGCAGGGTGCGGAAGATCCGCCTGGTTGGTAAAGTCGATCCAGTCAATAGCGTCATTGTGGAAGGAACTCCCCAAAGCACAAACCGAGATGGGGTGTTTATTACAGACTTCAAACTACTGCCTAATTCCTTAAAGATTCAAGTTGAGGTTATCACACCCCTGGGGAAAAAAGAGATCCATGAGTTGGCGTATCGATGAGTTGGGCTGGCGAATCCTGCCAGGTAGCCTGGTTAGTATTGCATTCGCTATCTTGCTCAGTTTAGGTAGCTTCCAACCTCTGGAGCAGATTGCTTACAATGCCTTGTTCCGCCTAAGGGGAGAACGTTCCTGGGATGATCGCCTTGTTGTGATTGCCATTGATGATGCCAGCATCAAGCAGTTGGGGCGGTTTCCCTGGAATCGGCAACGATACACTCAGCTACTGAATGTGCTGAACAAAGCAAAGCCCAGTGTTGTTGCATTTAATTTAATTTTGTCAGAATCGAGTTCTGATGACCCTCAATTGGCGGAGGCAATAGTACGTAACAGTCAAGTTGTTCTGGCTCAGGGTTGGGACCATAATGGGCTGTTGTTGTTTCCAGTGCCCGATCTTCAGAAAGCAGCGATCGCTACCGGGCATATCCTCAAACAGCAAGACACCGATGGACTAACCCGCAAAATTGACCTATACATCCAGGGAGTACCTGCCTTCAGCTTGTCCATTATCCAGGCTTATTCCCTGGTGCAAGCGACCGTTCCTCCCCCCAACTCAAATCAACCTTTCTGGATTAATTGGGCAGGTCAAATCCAGCATATCCGTCAATTTGCCTTTGCCGATGTGATTGAGGAAAAGATTTCTCTACACGAGTTGAAGGGCAAAATTGTTCTGGTTGGTGTGACAGCGGCAGGTATTGATTCTCTGGCAACCCCGTTCGACCGAAATCCCCCTGCCAGCGGAGTTTATTTCCATACAGCGGTGGTGAATAATTTGTTACAACAAAATCCTTTGCAGCCCCTTCCGGCTATCTGGCTGCCGCTGATCCTACTCCTGGGAGGTCCTGGTTTAAGCCTGCTGCTTAGCCATCAGCGAGAAGAACGCCAAGCTTTGATGTGGGCTGCGGTGTGTCTGGGATGGGGAGCGGTCGTCTTTTGCCTGTTTCACCTCACGCACTGGCTCCCACTTGCCTTTCCGCTTTGCCTGGTGACAACTACAGCAGGGGCGGTTTTTGTGAGGGAGCGATTGAGAATGGGCACACTGTTGGATCGACAAGTGCAGCAACTCTGGCAAACCTATCGCCATGATCTGGTTGCCCATCAACAAATGATGGCTGGTTTCGGCCTCCATCAGACAATGGCGCAAACGAGTTTTGTGCAAAGCGCAACCCAACTGGCTGCACTGGCTGAGCAGCTAGGTCGCTCCCAATCAACCCAGGCCGCGATCGCCCGCAGTTTGTCGATGGGGCTACTGGCTGCCGATTGGGATGGATGGGTTTGGTTCTGCAACCCAATCGCTAGTGATTGGTTAGGAATTCAGGTTGGCAATGACTTGAGTACCCATCTGGTGCCCGAATGGCTCACTGAAAAAGAATGGCAGACAGACCTGCACATGCTCAAACAACAGGAACCCGTTCCACCCCATGAGTTGCATTGGGGCGATCGTTGGTTTGCCCTCAAACTAGAACCCCTGGTCTACTGTGCCCCTAAAACCCAGGCAGCCACTGAAAGCTCCCCTTTAGATGGACTGTTGCTCGTCCTGGAAGACATCACTACTCGTAAACAGGCAGAAACCGCCCTGGAAAAACAAGTTGAAGAACTTCAGCAAGTCGCTCAACTCAAAGACGACTTCCTCAGCACGGTTTCTCATGAGTTGCGATCGCCCATGGCTAATATGAAAATGGCGATCGAGCTACTCAAAATCGCCAAATCCAAAGAAGCCGCCGACCATTACCTGAAAATTCTACAAACCGAATGCGATCGCGAAATTGAACTCATTGAAGATTTGCTAGATTTGCAACGGCTTGAAGCTGGAGCCCAAACCCACACAATTTCCGAAATTGATCTACAAAACTGGCTGTCCTCTATCCTGGCCCCCTTCCACGAAAGGGCTGAAAACCAACAGCAAACCTTACAGGTTCACCTCCCGCCCCAACTGTCTCCCTTAAGATCGGACCAGGTCGGTCTAAAACGAATCATTGTAGAACTGGTCAATAACGCCTGCAAATATACTCCGGCAGGAGAAACCATTACAGTTGCCGTTAGCCTGCCAGATACCGCTCACCCCCTTCTTCAAATCCGTATCACCAACTCTGGTACCGACATTCCAGCATCCGAGTTAAGCCGCATTTTTGAAAAGTTTTATCGTGTCCCCAAAGCAGACCCCTGGAAACGCGGCGGTACTGGTTTGGGGCTGGCCCTGGTAAAAAAGCTAGTTGAATCCCTCAAAGGAACCATTCACGTCCAGAGCGGCTCAGGCCAAACAAGCTTCATCGTTCAGTTACCCTTATACAGCGATAGTCATGATGGTTAGGACGGGATGCAGGGGTAGCCCCCCCTGGCTGGGGCGAAGCCCCCACTCCCTCTTAAAACCAATGTCCTAAGCAACTTGGTGACAGCTATAACTATTTCCAACTGTAGGGATGGAAAAGGTTTAGGATAACTGAAATGAGGCTCCAGGCGTCTTGCCTTTCAGCCACGCCGCCCCCTCAACGCTCAAAAATCGCTCCCCGCCTCTTGAGATCTAGCACCGAGTCTCTGGTCAATCCCTCATTGCTACCCAGTCGAGTTTTCTCAAAGGTCGCACCGGCCAGGTTTGCATCACTCAAATCAGCCCAGCGCAAATCAGAATTACTTAAGTTTGCCCCATACAGGCTGGCACCACTTAAGTCAACACTAGTGAGACTAGCCCGGCGCAGGTCAGTGTGACTCAAAATTGTTGCCCGCAGACTAGCCCCATCAAGTTTGGTACCCGTCAAAACCGCACGGCGTAAATCCGCATGGTTCAGAACTGCATTCGTCAGCGTAGCCCCAGTCATGTTTGCGCTCCACAACTTTGCGCTGACCAAATTTGCACTCGTCAAATCCGCGCTGATCAGATTGGCATGATTCATTTGAGCGCTGATCAAGTTTGCTGCGATGAGATTAGCGCTAATCAGGTTAGCTTCTGATAGATCAGCATTCACCAAGCTAGCATATGCCAGATTCGTGTTGATTAGATTTGCACCAGCTAAACGAGCCGATCGCAAATCCAACCCACTCAAATTTGCAGTTGAAAAATCTTCTGCTGGATTGAGCCCAGCAATTTTCGCCAGTTCAAAAAAGTCGTCAGTATCTGCCTCTGCAACAAGCTGGATCAGTTCTCGAAGTCTCTGAAGAGATTTTTCACCAATCATTTTGCTAGACTGTCCAGCTAACATAGGGCTACCATCCAGGGCACAACACAGCTACGACTACAGCAAGGGCCCTCACATTTTCGCAATGCCCTAAAAGTTTGTTGCGGTTGAGTCAAGAATAAAGCCCAACCTTAAAAGCCTCTTCACCTTAAAGGGTAATCACTTGTGGTTATTTTAAATAACTTAAGGGTGGCTGTCGTTGACCAGAGCCACCCTCCCCAAATATTTTGCTTTCAATATCAAGCGACGTCTAACTTGGAATCGGCTAACCACAGGGTTACCAGCCTTTCGATAATCGCTTGCTTTGCGGGGCTAACCCCTTCTGGCATTAGAAATTCTAATAGATCAGTCCGTTTCTGAACAGCACTTGTAAAACTTTGACTCTGGCTGGTGACCTGAGACTGGGCGTACTCTCCTCCATCAACTGGATACCTGCCCATACTTTCAGAGTGAATCGAGTTTAGCTGACGCATTGTAAACAACCACTAAGTCAAGTTTCAAATAGGATAAAAGAACATTCCATGGTTAGCTGCTCAAACAGAACATCGAATATTTTGAGGAGTCAGAGATAGAATTCCATCAAAATACCTAAGCAATATCTAGCTCTAACACAGTATCAACCTTCAGACTCGAATCGTCAAGTGGGTGATACCCATACCTGGCTACTTAATTAAAACCGAACTTTGCGATAGCGCTTTATGCAACTTTGAGGTACAGAAACCTCAGAGTAATATGCTCTATTTGATATAGCATAACATCGGGCTTTCGATGTAAAGAACGGTTACACCGAATCTTTATATTACTGGTGTAGCTCAGATGGAAGCGTTTTGAGGTCACCCGTTTAGGGGAATAGGGCTTACCCAGTCAGGCTGATCTTTCCCATGGCGTGATGCAAGAGGTTAGAGTTTGGACATTTGAGCCCCCACCCCTGATTGAACAGAAAATCGCAGTATAATGACATCTACAGCAGCTAGGTCTAGAGTGCAGTCAAGGGACGTAGTACCCAGACTTCTCAAACTGCCTTTCGGTACCCAGCGTTCTTTGCGGGTATAGTTTAGTGGTAAAACGAAAGCTTCCCAAGCTTTAGTTGCGGGTTCGATTCCCGCTACCCGCTTAAAGTAATAATGATTGGACTGGAAAGTTTTGGACTCTTTGCAGCTGAACGTTTTATCGCAGGCGATCCAAAACCTTTTAAACCGCATACGGGCGTGGTTAGCTCCTCGCGCTGGTAGTGGCCTAGCTGAACTTTGAATCAATGGCGAATTTAGATGCCTGGTTTGAGGTGAATCAATAAGGGCGATGCGCACTGTAGATAATCATAACGAGTGCGCATCATGGGGGTGATCCACGGTTGTACATGGGTTTTGAGAAAGACTGCCTCAATCGCATCAGCAAGAGCAATCAGTCCATCGCAGCGAGCAATGAAAAGCCCTTCACTTCCATACAGGTCTTGCAATTGAGCTTGAATGTCCCGCGTATTTATCCTGCGCATACAGAAATAAAATTTTGTCATCAAAACCGTCAAATCGAGTCTGTCATTTCCTGGCGATGACTGGTTCAAATTCATTACTCGTTCTGGGCAACTTCCTCTCTCTCTTGATACTCAATCCTTAAAAAGGAATTTTCAGTTTGAACATCGTTACAGGAGGCGCGCCCCGAAATGATCAATCTAGTCAACCTAATTTTGAGCATTCGTCTTCGCCCAGCTCAATATCCCTCTGCTGCGACTTGAAAATTGGTCAATATCGACCCAGCCCAATCGTTACTGGAGTACGTTTGGAGGTGGTGTTTTTCATGCTCCTGTCGCCGCTCAAACCATCACAAAAATGCCACTTATTTTCCAATGAGAATGATATGCGGCTTGAAGTAGGACTCCAATTGATTGGTTTTTTAGCGCTATCAACGCATATACGCATATATATAAGTTGCCCGTTGAACTGATTAGGCGTAGTGGAGTGTAGGGTAAAATTTCTTCCAACACCCTACTTCCTAATACTTGATTCTCGTCTCTAACAACTACAGGAAGTGCGGCTTGCATTTTTAGCAATCACCAATATAGCTCCGCTGTCATTGCTCAACCAGGGGAATTACAGAGACCCGATCAAGATTCAGTGATATTCTTTTAGTTAGAGGATGTCGATGGAATTTTATGCTGATCCCTAACCCAACCCTTGACCTCATGGTCATTTGTAGCAAACTACACATTTCTTTTCATCGGGTTAGGATGATTATGCGTCAAACCTTCAAGTAATTGGGCACGATAGAAGAAGATAACCCAATCGCTTCTGCCACAAAATATCACAGTTCTTTTTTCTACTGAAAACTGCGATCGCGGCAGGCTATCAGTCCTCAGCGGCCAGCTCTACGGTTAGTGAGGTTTCCGGTGTTAGGAGTCATCGAAGCTCAGAGCTATCAACCCCAAGTGGCTAACCACTAACAACCAACCATTCATTGCCAGTGACTGAATCTGCTACGGCTGCAAGCTTTGTCTTGGCACCAGCGATTCACTGAGAGGTATGTAGTATGGCAGGTTCGTTATTATCTGATGCGGGGCTAAGGCTGAAGCAGGCGTTGAAATACACCTCCATTTCAGAAGATGCGATCGAATCTCTGAAATTTCCCCAAACCAGCCTCACGGTTTCCATTCCCGTTCGTATGGATGACGGTTCCCTCAAAGTTTTTCAGGGCTACCGGGTACGTTATGACGACACCAGAGGTCCCGGTAAAGGTGGAGTTCGCTACCATCCAAGTGTAACGCTGGATGAGGTGCAATCTCTGGCATTCTGGATGACCTTTAAATGCGCCGCATTGAGCTTGCCCTTTGGTGGAGCAAAAGGCGGCATTACAGTCAACCCGAAAGAGCTTTCTCGGATGGAACTGGAGCGGTTAAGCCGGGGCTATATTGATGCGATCGCCGATTTCATCGGACCAGACGTAGACATTCTTGCCCCTGACGTTTATACCAATGCCATGGTCATGGGCTGGATGATGGATCAGTACAGCATCATCAAACGTCAAATCAGCCCGGCAGTCGTAACTGGCAAACCCATCAGCATGGGTGGTAGCCTGGGGCGAGAATCGGCCACTGCCATGGGGGCTTTCTTCGTCATTCAGACCATGATGCCCAAATTTGATCAGCCACCCGAAGCGACTACAGTTGCCATTCAAGGCTTTGGCAATGCGGGAGCCATCCTGGCAGAACTGCTGTTTAAGGCAGGTTATAAGGTCGTGGCAGTGAGTGACTCCCAAGGGGGTATCTATTCAAGAGGGGGGCTGGATATTCCCAATATTCGCCGCTTCAAGGAATCTAGTCGCCGCATCCAGGCCATGTACTGCGACGACACGGTCTGCCACACCACGGCTGAAGAGGTGATTACCAACGAAGACCTGCTGACATTAGATGTAGATGTACTGGTGCCTGCTGCCTTAGAACACCAAATTACAGAAGCCAATGCCGCGAATATTCGAGCCAGAATGATCTTTGAAGTGGCAAACGGCCCTACCACTTCGGCGGCTGACAAAATTTTGGAAGACAAAGGAATTTATGTTTTTCCTGATATTCTGGTCAATGCTGGAGGTGTTACAGTCAGCTACTTTGAGTGGGTGCAAAACCGTAGTGGTTTATACTGGAGTCTGGAGGAAATAAATCAACGGTTGAAACAACGGATGGTGCAGGAGGCAGAACATATCTGGGCGATCGCTCGCGATCTCTCAATTCCAATTCGCACAGCCGCTTACGTACATGCCATTAGCCGCCTGGGGGAGGCGATTAGCGCCAAGGGAACCAGGGACTACTACATCAACGGACGGTAGTCGAACTGACCGATGCTCAAACAAGGATTGCTAAAGTATGATAAAATACTTAAGTTTTGTAACTGAAATGAAAGAGCATAGCTACCATTAAAAGGCTTTGCGGCGCATTTTTTCTTTGCGCCTATCTATAGTCAAAACTCTTGACCATGCCTGCTAATGCCTCTGCCTAGCAGGTTTTTTATGTGCCCTGGTTCCGAAATCTGAACTACTGAGGAAATACACTATTCATGACCGTATCAACCGTAGTGCCCGACAACGTGCCATCCACACTGTTGCCCCCCGAAGTACAACTGAAAGATATTCTTAAGACCCTGCCCAAAGAATGCTTTCAGAAAGATTTGCGCAAAGCGTGGACGGCAGCTTTTGTGAACATATTGATGGTTGGTCTGGGGTACTTGAGTCTGGCGATCGCGCCCTGGTTTTTGTTGCCTGTTACCTGGATTTTTACTGGAACCGCGCTGACCGGTTTTTTTGTCATAGGGCATGATTGTGGACATCGCTCATTTGCCAAACGGCGATGGGTAAACGATCTGGTAGGGCACCTCTTCATGGCACCTCTGATCTATCCCTTTCACAGTTGGCGCATCCTGCATAACCATCACCACAACCATACGAACAAGATGGATGTAGATAATGCCTGGCAACCCCTTAGACCAGAGCTATACGCCGGGTTAGGCTGGTTAGGGCAATGGGGTTATCAGGCATTACGCGGTCGGTTCTGGTGGTTGGCATCTATTGCCCATTGGGGAGCGCTGCATCTTAACCCAGAAAATTTTGAAGGGAAGGATCGACAGAAAGTAAAGTTGTCGGTTCTGGTCGTTCTTGGATTCGGGGCGATCGCTTTCCCACTGTTGCTTGCAACCACTGGCATTTGGGGCTTTGTTAAATTCTGGCTGCTGCCCTGGTTAGTCTTCCACTTTTGGATGAGTACCTTTACGCTGGTGCATCACACCGCCCCTGACATTGATTTTCAAGAACCTGGCCAGTGGAATGCCGCCAGAGCACAACTTTCAGGTACGGTCCATTGTGAATATCCCCTCTGGGTAGAATTTCTTTGTCATCACATCAATGTCCATGTCCCCCATCACATTTCTACAGCCATTCCTTCCTACAATCTGCGCATAGCACACCGTAGTTTGAAAGAGAACTGGGATCACTACCTGTACGAGTGCCACTTCTCCTGGTCCTTAATGCAGCAAATTACGGATCAGTGCCACCTATATCACCCTGAACAGTGTTATCAATCCTTTAAGGAGTTTCATGGGGAAGAATGAATAAGTAGCTAGGCGCAATTAAATTCAGGATAATTTTGGGGGCGGAGGGGGTTTCACCCCCTGACTGGGGGCGCAGCCCCCACTTCCTTCCTTACAAATTAATTATGACTACCTAACATTTAATTGTTGTTAATTGTTAGTCAAGTGAGGGGGGCGTTGCCGAAAAGCAGATGAATCGGAACGAAGTTTCAAGCATACAGTATCCATTTCATACCCAGATTCAGCAATACCTGAGGGGAGTTATAAGTTTGAGGTCAAAGCGAAGGGAGGAGAGAGTAGGAGAGTGATGGAGTGGGGAAGGGGGAGCTCTAATACAGTGGGGTGCAGAACACCCTCACTGTACCTCACACCCTTGAAAAGGGCTATACTCATGAGGGCGATTGCAGAAAACTGCTCACATCGGGACCGGCAGGAATAATTCCGCCTGGATTGAGGGGAAACAGATTACCGTAATAGTCCTGTTTGACGGCTTCTAAATTGCAAGTTGCTGCTACCCCTGGAAGCTGGTATAGATGACGCAGGTAGGCTCCCAAATATTTGTAGTCCTGAATGCGGCGACGATTACACTTAAACAAACCGTAATACACTGCATCAAAGCGAAACAGGGTTGGAAACAGGCGCACATCGGCCAGGGTGAGGCGATCGCCACACAGATAACGGTTGGTTTCCAGGGTCCGTTCAATTTCATCCAGAATCATGAATAGTTCTGCACAGGCTTTGTCATACGCTTCCTGGCTCTGAGCAAAGCCACAGCGATAAACACCATTGTTGACCGAGGGATAAATCTTTTCATTCCAGCTATCAATTCCTGGTCGCAGTTCTTCCGGGTAGAGATCGAGGGTAGGGTTTTTAGCAAATTCATTGAACTCAGAGTTCAGCATGACGATAATTTCTGAACTCTCATTGTTAACAATCTTCTTTGTTTCCATGTCCCACAGCACGGGAACCGTACAGCGTCCGGTATATCCCGGTTGAGCCAGCGCGTAAAGCTCTGCCAGAGTGCGACAGCCTTCTTCTGGTTGGTCAAAGACCCAGCCGCCCTCAATGGGTGAGGGCGATACGATTGTGATTGGAATAGCGTCTTCCAAACCCTTGAGTGCCCGCGTTACCAGTGTGCGGTGTGCCCAGGGGCAGCCCCAACCGACGTAGAGCTTGTAGCGCCCTGCGGTGGGTGGGTGGGCTTCAGTTCCCACGAAATTGCGAAACTGACTGCTGGGACGGATGTATTCGCCCGAAGGATTGCGAGGAGCAAGCTTTGACATCATCACGTGCCAGAGTGTTGTCCATACAAACTTGCCTGACTGGATGATGAGTTTAGGAGGCAAGGCTTTTTTCATCCGTAGATTCCTGCTGACTTCCGTAATACACTGAATTGTAATAAGCCTTATAACCCGAAAAAAGGTTATCCAAACCGCGAACCAGAACGTAAACTGCGGCTATCATTAAAAGCCACTGGCTGGAATCCACAATCCCTAAACCAACCGCATGCCATATTGACACGACTGCAAAACAAACCTCGATTAATCCATATAGTAAACGGCGCTCTTGACGGAGCCAGTAGAAACCAACTCCAAGGACTACAAAAAAACAGCCAACCAGAAGTAGCTGGGCGGCTGGTAGATGGGATAACAGCCTCCAAGAAGCCAAGACAATGGCTGGACCAAACTGGTACAGAAAATAGAACAAAACACACAGAATTACCGCAGTCAGCACAAATAGGCCTAAAAATATCAGCCCAATTTGCTGTGAAAACTGGGAAGACTCTTCATCATCTTCGGAACCTAAAAAGTTAGGAAAGCTCCAATCATCGGAAAAACCAAACGGTTCGTCATCCTGGTTGCTAAAATTCATTCTTTAAATCCCTATTTAATAAAAAAGCAGTCTATAGCGTTCACAAATAGTTTGTGAACAAGGAGGGGTTGAACCCCTGTACCCCGTTCCAATTTCAAGAAGGAGCGCTATGTATAGCAGTCTTGAATCAGTCTTGAGATTGAGAGGCTTTGTGAGAAAGGACTCCTGCGGAATCCTTTCTCATAATCCAAATAGAATCGCTATATTTATAGCTGTCGCCAGGTAGCTTAGGACATTGGTTTTAAGGGAGTGTGGGGGTTTCGCCCCCAGCCAGGGGTTCCCCCCCTTGCACCCCGTCCTAAGCCTGGTAGCTATAGCTATACCAATCTTCAGGTTGGAATCACAAAAACTGGTGATGACATTTAGTTTAACAATCAGGTTTTGGGCTGAGCCGCCTTTATCTATTTCGAAAATATTTCTTTTTTATCTTGCTGAACAGATTTTTGATAGTTAACGTTGTGACACGAAGCCTGGTTAAACCCGGAATGTTAGCTGGATAGCTTTTTTGATGATCGAAAAACTCGTTAATTTCATTCAAAATGATGTTTAAACGTTGCGTAATGTTTTCAGCCCGGTATTCTGCCAGAACTGATTCGGAGAGAGTGCGTGGAGTGGGGGATGCGATCGCCCTCAAAATCCGCTGCACATCATACTCTTTTGAATAACCGGCAATTTTATAACAGTTGAATCCGGGATCTAAATAGTCCGATAGGCCGCCGTTGATGCTGGAAAAGACCTGGCAGCCGCAGGCAAGTGCTTCCATCGGTTGCAACCCAAAACCCTCGCTCACTCCTTGTTGCGCCCAGTATTCTGCGGAATCGTAGAGATAAACCTTGGCTCGATTAAACAATTTAGTTAAATCATCAACATAAGAATCAATCACCACAACATGACATTGTTTCTTCAATGCCAGAATCAGTTCCTGCATTAAATACTCTGATGACTTTCGAGCCTGGACTAATACATCAATGTCACGCTCAAGATTAAGATTTTGAAACTCATTTGAAATCTCATTGGGTAGATAATAAATTAATGAATTGGGAGATTGTTGTCCCCAATATCCCATCGTATTCCGACTCACAGCGATAACTGGGATTGTAGAAGGAAGCCGAAATCTATATCCTGCACTGTGAGCATGATAAATCACATGGCAATGCTTCAGTTTACGCACCAGTTTAGCAACATCAAACCCCCAGCTAACGACAAAGATAACGTCATCCAGATTCCTTGCCTTTAATACATCCTCCAGGTACAGCGTATCTTTTTCTCGCTGGCGGTAGGTGACAATGGTTGCATTACAAACTTGCTGCGCCAGCTTGAGTGTTTTGAGCTCAGCCCACAGTCCACCACAGGCAAATTTCTCCCCCGTTCCCGGCACCAGGAAATACAGTGTTCTCATGAAATCGGCCTCTCCAGCACAATTGCTCCGTCCATTAGCCTACCCGATTTGGGCTCATTTACAGGAAATAATATAGACAAGGGTTTTAGACAAGGGTTTGGTGAGTGCAGGATGAACCATGATTTACTGGCTTTTTTCGCAGGAATAGGACTACTGATCCTCTACCTTATCTTTTCAGCCAAAACTGAGATGGGTACTCGATTGCCATGGAAGAAAGAAGGAAACAAAGGAAAAGAAAATTAAGCTTTACAGAACTTTGAGCCGAGTTAATACCAATGTTTTATGAAACTGTACATTATCAACCCCCGGCTGTCGCCGTCCCCCTTACCAATACAGAGAGTTCTGATTCTACGCATCCTCATATTGAATTGGTACAAGGCATCTTATTTAACTGAATCAGTTATGGCGTTCACAAATAGTTTGTGAACGCTATAGGAATTTGGTTAAAGCAGTAAGTAGGTAGTCATCATTAATTGGTAAAGGGAATTGGTAAAGGGGAGAATGGGGGCTACGCTCCAGGCAGGGGGTGAAACCCCCACTTCCCCCAAAATTATCCTGAATTTAATTGCGCCTGGCTACTTGGTTACCCGACGAACACTGATACCATTAGTTTTTGGCTAACCCTAACTATAACAATGCGGCTGCTCGTTCTGCCAGGCTGGAGCGCTCACCCTTTAACAACGTGACGTGACCCGCCAGAGGTTCTCCCTTGAACTTTTCCACGATGTAAGTGAGGCCATTACTGGCCGCATCCACATAGGGGTTATCAATTTGATCGGGGTCGCCTGTGAGGATCACCTTAGTGCCTTCTCCCGCACGGGTGAGAATGGTTTTAACTTCGTGGGGAGTTAAATTTTGGGCCTCATCCACTACAAAAAACTGCTTGGGAATAGTTCGTCCACGAATGTAAGTCAGAGCCTCGATCTGCAATAGGCCCTGCTCAATCAATTCTTCATGCCCCCGCCGCCAGTGAGCTGGTTTACCCGCCGATTCTTGGGTGCCAAAGATGAGGTCGAAGTTATCATAGAGGGGTTGCATCCAGGGAGTCAGCTTTTCACTGATATCTCCCGGTAGGTAGCCAATGTCTCGCCCCATTGGTACTACAGGGCGGGAAATCAGGAGGCGGCTATAGACGTTTTCATCGGCCACTTTCTGGAGTCCGGCAGCGATCGCCAGCAATGTTTTCCCAGTTCCTGCCGTGCCTACCAGTGTCACCAGTTGAATCGAATCTCGCAGCAATAAATCCAGCGCAAATTTTTGTTCCCGATTACGGGGGTAAATCCGAGAAACCCCATGATGGGGAATTTTTACCAATGGAATAATCTTGCCACTTTCACCCTCCACAATAGCAAGCGCCGTATGGGAGGGATTGGCCTCATTGATCAGTGTTAATGCCTGGTTCGGGAAAAATGGCTGATCGAGAGAGGTTCCCCCCTGCTTGAAAAGTTGATCAATTTGCTCAGCAGTAACAACCACCTCTGCCATACCCGTATAAAGACCTTCAACATCCACCTTATCGGTTTCATAGTCTTCCGCATGCAGTCCCAGGGCATCTGCTTTGATCCGCAGGTTAGTATCTTTGCTGACCAGCACCACCGGGTAAGGGCTCTGGCGCTTCAATTCCAGAGCCACCGCCAGAATCATGTTGTCACCGTTGCCATGTTCCAGTTCAGTCGGCAGTTCTTTCAACGTTTCCCGGTGGCAGAGGGCAACCCGCAGACAGCCCGCGCTGTTGATGCGCACACCTTCGGTTAGCCGCCCCTGTGTGCGAAGTTCATCTAACTTGCGAGAAGCCTGGCGGGCATTGCGTCCCGTCATTTCGGGCTGTTTCTTAAAGCGATCCAGTTCCTCGATGATAGTGATGGGTAGAATCACATCGTTGTCCTTAAAGCGCAGCATGGCCGATGGGTCATGGAGCAGGACATTGGTATCGAGGATGAACGCTTTTTTCATGTAGGAGGAGAGGGGTGAGGAACAGTTGTGAGTGGGGTGAGGAGGGTAATGAGTGGATGGGTAGATGGGTAGATGAGTTTTGAGTTCAAGGTGAAAGGGAGAAACCAGGAGCCAGAAGCCAGGAGCCAGAGGATGGGGATGGGGGTTAAAGTCCAGATTCAGCGATGTTTTCAGCGTAGGTTGCGACAAAAGAGAGGGGATAGGGTCCAAAGTCCATAGTCTAAATCTAATTGGGAGCGATCTGGATGATTTTTAGATTAAGGGTTGAAGGGATTTGGGGGCGATCGCTTTGCTCTAAACAAAATAACCGTCTACACATCACTCCCTTTTCATCTTTCGGGACGCTACAAGGAGTATGGACAAATTGGCGTTAGCCGGGTTTAGTCGTACCGGGATAAGGACAGGTTCCCAACATAGAAAATTTTTGATAAAAGCTTTACATGCAAGCCGTTTCAGCGGATTCAGGCAACCCTGAGGAACTCTTTTAGAGAGAGAACATCGATATCACTAACAACCGTTGTGTAGTGAGCAAACGATGATGTCTAAAGCAATGAATCAGAAATCCACAACTGCTTTACTGGTTGCCCTGGGAATGGCGACCAGTTCTCTGGCACCGCTGGCAGTGCCGTCCGCTGCAATGGCACAGGGTATGTTTTCCGATGTTCAGGGTAGCTGGGCCCAATCCTGTATTAGTGAATTAACTCAGCGAGGAATTATCAGCGGCTATCCCGATGGGTCGTTTCGCCCCAATAACCCCGTCACCCGCGCTGAATTTGCATCCATGGTAGGCAAGGCTTTCCCCAATGCCGCTCGTGTTCGGGCAGCCTCGCGTTTTGTAGATGTGCCTTCCAATTTCTGGGCTTACAACGCGATTACCTTCGCTTCACAGACCGGCTTCCTCTCTGGCTATCCCGGTGGTGTGTTTAACCCGGCACAGAATATTCCTCGAGCGCAAGTTCTGGTATCTCTGGCGAGTGGATTGAACTATTCTCCCACTCAACCCGTGAACGCAACGCTGACCAACTATTTTGCAGATGCTTCTGCGATTCCAGGCTATGCAGAGACTGGTATTGCGGCAGCAACTGAGCGGCGTCTGGTGGTCAACTATCCCGATGTGAGATACCTGAACCCCAACCAGCTTGCCAGCCGGGCGGAAGTTTCTGCCTTCCTCTGTCAGGCACTCACTCAAACGGGGCAGATTCCTTCTGTAATTTCTAGCCAGTATGTGGCGGGTGCTGCTACTGTTGCCCAGCAGGGACAAGTTACCGCGGGAACCCGTATTCCCGTTAACTATACGGCGGCTGAGCAAATTGTGATTGCACCCGATGAAGCAGCTGAATTGACCCTGATCGTTGCTTCTGATATTCGCAACTCTCAGGGTGAGGTTGCCATTCCGACTGGCAGCCAGGTGATGGGTCAACTGGTGCCTGTGAATGGAGGCTCTCAGTTTGTTGCCCGCTCGGTTGTAATCAATGGTCGGCAGTATGCGCTGAATGCAACATCTGGCGTTATTACGACCCGCAAAAATGTACGTGACCCCAACCTGACCCGCATTTTAGGTAGTGCAGCTCTGGGTTCGGGTGCTGCTGCCATCATTGGCGGGGTGACTGGCAACCGTCAAATCACGGGTGGAAACGTCCTCCTGGGTGGGGCCGTTGCGGGAGCCGTGACCGCCAACCAGGGGCGGAATGTGGGCAAGGCCATCCGGGATGCGGCGATTGGAGCTGCCCTAGGTGCCGGAGTGGCTGGTATCACGGGCGATCGCACCATCACCCCGAAGGAAGCACTCACCGGAGCCGCTCTGGGTGCCGCCGTAGGTGGAACGCTTGATCGCAGCACCACCGGTGAAGTGATTGTGATTGACCCCGCAACCGATCTGACCCTGACTGTAAATAGCCCCGTAAGTCTGTAAGAGTCCTTCAGGGAAAGGGCCTGGCTGTCGCTATTCCATGATTCTCCGCGCGGTGGGGTGGGTATATTGCCCACCCCACTTCATTTAATGCGGCAGTTCGCAGTTCTTCATAGACCCGTTTTAGATCGGCAAGCTGATAGTGGGCATTTAAACCGCTGGGATTTGGCAAAACCCAGAGTTTGACGCCATGAAGGGATTCAGCCTGTTTCCCAATCATGGCTTTTGGACGATTGAACGCAGTTCGATAGGCACTGACGCCCAACACAGCAAGATAATGGGGACGGTAACGCTGGACTTTAGCAGTTAACTGTTGCTGCGCGGCTACCAGTTCTTCGGGTTTCAATTCGTCTGCTCTGGCGGTTGCGCGATCGACGATGTTGGTCAATCCATAGCCAAATTGCAAAAGCTGGATATCTTCAAATGGCGAGAGCAGGCGATCAGTAAAGCCTGCGGCATAAAGGGTTTTCCAGAAACGGTTACCGGGACGGGCAAAGTGATGGTTGACAGTGGCACTGTAAAGACTGGGATTGATGCCACAAAACAGCACTCGCAGATTGAGTGCGATGATATCGGGAATGGTTTTGCCATAGGCAGCCAGTACTTCTTCCGGAGTGGGTTTGTGGCGATCGGGCGTTTGCATGGGTTACTGCTGCTAGACCTGTAAGTAGCTAGGCGCAATTAAATTAAGGATAATTCTGGGGATGGAGGGGGTGAAACCCCCTGCCTGTGGGCGCAGCCCCCACTCCCCCCTTTACCAATTAATTATGACTACCTACTTAGTTAATTCTCTGTAGAAACGTTCACAGAATGTTCCTGAATCGTTAGGATTTCCGTTGAGTATTGATGTTTAATCAGATCTGGAGACTTGCACCATCATAAATAATCAGGGCTTACGCAAACCTCGGAGGTTTCAGCATCAATGTGAGTCATGAGGTGCAGTTTTAGGTTAAAACCTCCGAGGTCTTGGCAAAATGCGTAAGTCCTGATTATCAAGTTCCCATGTTGGGTTGGTTGAAACAAAGGTCATGGCGTTAATTGTCCAGAAGTACGGTGGCACGTCAGTTGGTTCAGTCGAGCGGATTCAGGCCGTTGCTCAGAGAGTGTTCCGCACGGTGAAGGCAGGAAACTCTCTGGTGGTCGTCGTCTCAGCAATGGGTAAGACGACGGATGGACTGGTCAAACTGGCGAATGAGATTACCTCCAATCCCAGCCGCCGGGAGATGGATATGCTGCTGTCTACGGGTGAGCAGGTTTCTATTGCCCTTCTGAGTATGGCCCTGCATCGCCTGGGACAACCTGCCATTTCCCTAACGGGTGCCCAGGTTGGGATTGTGACTGAGGCAGAGCATACTCGCGCTCGCATCCTGCGGATCGAAACCGATCGCCTCAACCGTCACCTGCAAAAAGGGGAAGTGGTTGTTGTGGCAGGCTTTCAGGGAATCAGCGCCACCGACGACCTGGAGATCACCACCCTGGGGCGGGGCGGTTCTGACACGTCGGCGGTTGCTTTGGCAGCGGCACTTCAAGCCGATTTCTGCGAAATCTACACCGATGTTCCTGGCATTTTGACTACTGACCCCAGGCTGGTGCCGGATGCCCAACTGATGACAGAGATTACCAGTGATGAAATGCTGGAGCTTGCCAGTTTAGGCGCAAAGGTGCTTCATCCCCGTGCTGTCGAGATTGCCCGCAACTATGGCATTCCCCTGGTGGTTCGCTCCAGCTGGACCGATGACCCCGGCACCTGGGTCATTTCCCCTCCTCCCAAACCCCGACCTCTGGAAGGGTTGGAACTGGTGCGTCCAGTTGATGCGGTGGAGTTTGACACCGATCAGGCTAAGGTTTCTCTGCTACGGGTACCTGATCGCCCCGGTGTGGCAGCCCGTCTGTTTGGTGAAATTGCTTCTCAGGATCTGGATGTGGATTTGATCATCCAGTCCATCCATGAAGGAAATTCCAACGACATCGCGTTTACCGTCACTAAGGACTCTCTCAACAAAGCAGAGGCGGTTGCCAATGCCATCATTCCAGCCCTGTGTAAGCCATTGTTAGGGGAAAGTATTCCTGCGCTGGATGCGGCGGAGGTGATGGTAGAGCAGCAGATTGCCAAAGTCACCATTTCTGGAGCGGGTATGATTGGCCGTCCAGGGGTAGCTGCCCAGATGTTCTCTACCCTGGCCGATGCGGGAATCAATATCCAGATGATCTCGACTTCCGAAGTGAAGGTGAGTTGCGTGATTGCTCAGGAAGACTGCGATCGCGCGATCGCCGTTCTCTGCGAAGCCTTTGAAGTCACCAGTTCACCCGTTAGCGAGGGCACTGGTTATCGAGCGACAGAGCTAGACATCGCTCCCTCTGCCTCAGCAGTGTCCTCTGCCCCTGCGGCCCTCCACCCCCCCGTCCGGGGTGTTGCCCTTGATCTGAAGCAGGCTCGCCTCGCCATTCGTCAGGTGCCCGATCGCCCCGGCATGGCTGCCAAAATCTTTAAGCTGCTGGCGGACCAGAACATCAGTGTAGACATGATCATCCAGTCTCAACGCTGCCGGGTAGTAAATGGAATGACCACGCGGGATATTGCCTGCACCGTTGCCCAGATGGATGGAGAACTTGCCCGGCTGGCGCTGGAAAAGGCGGCATCCGAGTTG
Source organism: Leptothermofonsia sp. ETS-13 (assembly GCF_049200465.1). NCBI lineage: Bacteria > Bacillati > Cyanobacteriota > Cyanophyceae > Leptolyngbyales > Leptolyngbyaceae > Leptothermofonsia > Leptothermofonsia sp. ETS-13. Next base: position 4,190,623 of record NZ_CP120836.1, on the reverse strand, counting down.
GGCTACGGCGAGGTACTGGTGGACGCGGCGATCGCAAAGGTCAGCATTGTCGGTTCTGGAATGGTGGGTCAACCGGGAGTGGCTGCCCGCATGTTTACCGCTCTAGCTGAACAGCACATTAATATCCAGATGATCGCCACCTCCGAGATCAAAATTAGTTGTCTGGTGGCGGAAGATGATGGTGTGAGAGCATTACAGGCAATCCATGCCGCTTTTGGACTGTCTGGTAGCCAGAAAATTCAGGTGCCAGCCTAGTAGTCCGTCCAGGCTGTTTTGAGGGTTTTCACCCCCCAAACAACCTGGCAATGGATTTTATAAATTTGAGCTATCCCTCAAATCTATCCTAACGGACTAATAGGCTCAGGGTATCTACAGGATACTGAAAACCTACAGTACACTGAGGATAGTAGCAAAGCATTGGGCAAATCAGGGACACTATGGCCGTTCGCAAAGACACCATCTTCGAGCGCTTTCTGGCCCCATTCGTCAAAACCTTTCTGATCGACCAGGACGGACTGCGGCGCTTTTATGAAAGTATTGATTGGGACGCGGCTAGCCAACGCCTCAGCAACCCCAGGATAGTATATCCGGACTACTACACCAGCCAAAATTTTCACAGCATTGAGGGCGGCTACCTGAGCGCAGAAGCAGCGGTTTCCTACGATCCCATCACTCAATACGCCCTTCCTCCCGGTGAATCGCTCGTTCGTCAGGCTTTGATTGACACAATTCAAACTCAACCTCGCCGGATTTTAGATCTGGGATGCGGTACTGGTTCAGCAACCCTGATGCTAAAGCGGGCCTTTCCCTATGCGGAAGTGATTGGTCTGGATCTATCCCCTTACATGCTGGTGGTCGCAGATTATAAGGTCAGGAAAGAACAGCTCAACATCCAATGGCGGCATGGCAATGCCGAAAAGACAGGATTTCCCGACGCCTCTTTTGACCTGGTGACAGTATCTCTGGTATTCCACGAGACACCACCGCCAGTGACGCGTAAAATATTGCGGGAGTGTTACCGCCTGCTGACCGTGGGCGGAGAGGTGGTGGTCTTAGATGGCAACCAGAAGATGCTGCGCCAGACTGAATGGCTGACACAAATCTTTGAAGAGCCCTACATTCAAGGCTATGCTTCAGGAAGTGTAGATGCCTGGATGGGAGAAGCGGGTTTTGGAGCAGTCCGGACTCAGGATGTGTGGCTGGTGCATCAGGTCACCCGTGGCGTAAAGTCCTTAACCCACCAGTTGACTGAAACCGAATTGTTTGCGGATGTGGAAGCAATTGACAGCAGACAATGGGCAGTCTAGTGGTTTTAGTGGATGAATGTCTTATGACCTTATCCCCCTTCAACTCATTCATGCGGCTGTACAAAACTTTTGCCATGATGCTAGGAAGAGGGAACGGTTTTAGGTTATGAGTTAAGAAGGGGCTCAGACTGACCACTCCCCATCAATAGCGTACAACTCCTCATGGTTCTCAAGGCAGTTTTGTTTGACTTTAATGGTGTCATCATTGATGACGAGCCTATTCATGAGAAGCTGCTCAACCAGCTTTTGATTGAGGAGAATATGCGTCCTAAACAGGGAGAGTTTCGCCAAATCTGCCTGGGAAGAAGCGATCGCGCCTGTCTTATCGATCTGTTCAAAAATCGGGGCCGGATTTTGACGGATACTTACCTGAATGGGTTAATTGCCCGCAAAGCACGGATGTACCTGCAAGAACTGGAAACGTTAGAAAAACTCCCACTCTATCCGGGTTTAGATGATTTTATCTTCAAGCTCCGGGCAACCCAGGTCAAGTTAGCGGTGGTCAGTGGTGCCCTTCGGTCTGAAATTGAACTGGTGCTAAAGCGGGCGCAACTGAGTGAGTATTTTTCAGTGATTGTTTCCGGAGATGAAGTTAGTTCCAGCAAACCTGAACCGGAAATTTACTTAAAAGCCATTGATCGCCTGAACCAGCGGTTTCCTAACCTCAGTTTGAGGCCCCAGGAGTGTCTGGCGATCGAAGACACCTTTTCTGGAATTGAAGCGGCGAAACGAGCTGGTATTCCAGTGGTGGCTGTGGCTAACAGTTATCCCTTTCATATGCTGCAACGAAGAGCCAACTGGACAGTGGATTATCTCTCCGATCTGGAACTGGATCGAGTGCAACAGGTGTTTTTGGGGGCAGTCGGGAAGCTGAACTTAACATAAGTTTTACAACTCCAGGGATTAATGAATGTTGAGTGAAGCTTTTATGAATATGAGAAGCTTCTCATGACTGTTAACGTCCGTATATTCAACTATTACAAAGTAAGTACTCCTTCCAAGCAGGAGATTTCTTTTCATTAGAACTTGTTGAATGGATTATGCTCCCTGATTTGAGAGAGTTACTCAACAGTTCGTGCATTGCCAGTTGAATTTCGTAGGTTTATGAGCTGAATGTTAATTGCGAGACTAGCGATTAAACCTATTTCTAGAAACTAGTCTGCTACCAGTTTCTCACTATTTCGATTGCTTTTTACGTTGTTCCAAAAGTCGAGTTATTTTACGAACACCGAGTAATGAATTCCAGTACTTCAGGCAGTTCTCCGGATGCTTCCTTACCAACTGTTTCCATTGTGATTCCAGTGCACAATGGGGGGTGAAAATTTCCGCCAGTGTTTGTCCAGTCTGGATCAATATGCCCAACTTGCAAAAGAAATCATCATTGTCGTCGATGGTGGAACTGATGATTCGTTGCGCTGGGCACAGGCATCTGGTGCTAAAGTTTTGAACTTGCCTGTAGCTGGTGGACCAGCACGGGCCAGGAATTTGGGAGCCAGGGTTGCTCAAGGTGACCTACTCTTTTTCATGGATGCAGATGTTACTTTGCATCCAGAAACCCTTCGTCAAATCATCGAGATTTTCAATCAACAATCGGATCTGACGGCTCTCATTGGTTCCTATGACGATGCTCCAGGCACCTCCAACTTTCTGTCTCAGTACAAAAATTTGTTTCATCACTACACCCATCAGGTGGGTTGCGAAGAGGCATCCACATTTTGGGGAGCCTGTGGAGTAATTCGACGAGAAATCTTCCTTCAGATAGGTGGCTTCGATGAGTCGTACCGTTACCCTTCTGTAGAGGACATTGAACTCGGCTATCGCTTAAAGCGAGCAGGTCATCGAATTCAACTTTGCAAAACGGTTCAGGTCAAGCATCTGAAACGGTGGGAGTTTGTTTCCCTGTTGAAGGCAGAATTCTTCTACCGTGCCCTGCCGTGGACAGAGTTGCTCTGGCGCGATCGCCAGTTTGTCAATGATTTGAATTTGAAAGTTTCCAGCCGCATCAGCCTGATGCTGGCATTTGGAATCATCGTTGCTCTGATTGCAGCCTGGTGGAGCATCGCAGCGTTGGCGTTGGCAAGCGTCTTTGGTTTGCTGCTCTTGCTCATTAACCTGCCTGTTTATCGGTTTTTCTACCGTAAACGAGGGCTGCTCTTTGCCATCAAAACCATTCCCTGGCACTGGCTGTATTTCCTCTATGGAGGGCTGGCCTTTGCTGTTGGAACCATTCGCTATTATGCATTTCGCAAACCAGGTACTGAAAAGATGCTTCTGCCGGACGTAGCGAAGTCATAACGCGAAACACAGAAATTTAGCACAAGAAAATGTCTTCGGAGGTATCGATGGTTCACCATTCCGTTGTGGTTATTGGTGGGGGTCCGGCTGGATTGACAGCAGGTTACGAACTGGTCAAGCAGGGAATTAAGCCAGTTGTCTTAGAACAGGCGGATAGGGTAGGTGGCATTTCCCGTACTGAAACCTATAAAGGCTATCGGTTTGATATTGGTGGGCATCGGTTTTTCACCAAAATTGGTGAAGTTCAACAAATCTGGCAGGAAATCCTGGGAGACGAATTGATCAAAGTGCCTCGTCTCTCGCGGATCTACTACCAGGGCAAATTTTTCAACTATCCCCTTTCCCTGATCAATACAATATCGAATTTGGGCGTTGTATGCAGTTTTTGTGTATTGATGAGTTATCTGCGAGCCCGGATCAAGGCGCGGCTACGTCCAGGCGTTGAACCAGAAACCTTTGAGGAATGGGTTACTGATCGCTTCGGTGAACATCTCTACCGCATCTTTTTTAAGACCTATACCGAAAAGGTGTGGGGAATTCCATGCAGTAAAATTCGAGCCGATTGGGCCGCGCAACGGATTCAGGGAATGTCGCTCAAACGGGCAGTGATCAACGCCTTGTTTGGTAGCCAGAATGCAAAGAGTTTAATCAAGGAATTCGATTATCCGGTTTTGGGACCGGGCATGATGTGGGAACGGTGTCAGGAAATTCTGGAACGCCATGGTGCTCCGGTTCACTTGAACACAAGCGTGACCCGGATCGAACGGGATGGCAATCGAATTAAAAGCATTACCGCACGACAGGGCGATCGCACCTTTCAAATTAGGGGTGATCAGTTTGTCTCCAGTATGCCAGTCACGGCATTATTACACCGACTCGATCCACTGCCACCGGAGCATATCCTGGAAGCTGCACGGGGACTGAAATACCGCGATTTTCTGATCGTATCGCTGATCATTAATCAACCCGATTTGTTTCCAGATAATTGGATTTATATTCACAGCCCAGAGTTCAAAGTCGGACGCATTCAGAATTTCAAAAACTGGAGTCCGGCGATGGTTCCCGACTTGAGCAAAACTTGTTTGGGAATGGAATATTTCTGTAGTGAAGGAGATGGCTTGTGGGCGTTGTCAGACAAGGAACTGATTGAATTGGCCAGCCAGGAGGCGATCGCGCTGGGTTTAGGTGTTCAGCCTGGAGATGTGGAAGATGGCGTGGTCATCCGGCAGCGAAAGGCGTATCCGGTCTATGACGGTGAATACCGCAAGCATTTGCAGGTAATTCAGGATTATCTGAAGACATTTGAAAACCTGCAAACGGTTGGTCGTAACGGCATGCACCGCTATAACAACCAGGATCATTCCATGTTGACGGGCATGTTAGCTGCCAGAAATATCTTAGGGGAGAAACACGATCTCTGGAACGTCAATACTGAACGTTCCTACTACGAAGAATTTACAAAGGAGGAATGGAAGAAACCACTTCAGAACAGAGATGGAGGCTATCTCACTCCCGCAACATCGGAGGTGTAAAGGCGATGGCACAATCTTTGGTCCCCTTTGTATCGGTTGTGATTCCAGTTTTTAATGATGCCAGACGACTCAGGAAATGTCTGAATGCGCTGGAGCAACAGTCTTATCCGGGCGATCGATATGAAGTGATTGTGATCGATAACGGCTCTGATCCAGCAGAGAAGATTGCCGAAGTCGTAGCAAATTTTCCCCACGCGATCGCGGCCAGTGAACCCCATCCAGGTTCCTACGCTGCCCGCAATCGGGGAATTGCCCTGGCCGGGGGAGAGATTATCGCCTTTACCGATGCAGATTGTATTCCTGCCAGTGATTGGTTAGAGAAGGGCGTTAGGCGGTTACAACAATCCCCTCATCTGGGGCTGGTTGCCGGTCGGATTGAGGTGTTCTTTGAAGACAATCGCATCACACCCGTTGCCCTCTACGAGAAGGTCACTGCATTTCCCCAACAACGGCTTTTGAAGGAGCAAAAAGGGGGAGCAACTGCCAATGTTTTTACCTTCAAAACCGTCATTGATCGAGTGGGTGCATTCAATCCCCACTTAAAAGCCCGTGGAGATCTGGAATGGGGCAGGCGCGTGTATCAGGCGGGCTACCAGCAGATGTATGCAGAGGATGTATGGGTGGCTCACCCGGCGCGATCGTCTTTCCAGGACCTGTATCGACGCACTGTTCGACTCGTTGGCGGAATTTATGACTCACAGCGGATGAAACAATCCTCGCTTCTGAAGCGAAACCTTTTATTTCTGGATGCTTTTTTCAAGAGTCTGGTCCCTCCCTTAATGTTTCTCTGGAACACCCTACAAGACACACGTCTGCAAAGCCTTGAACAAAAAATACAGGTTTGGGGGGTAATGATTTTGGTGCGCTACATCAGTGCCTATGAGATGTTACGACTGAAGCTTGGAGGGGTTTCTGCACGAGGTTGATCTCTAAAGAAGGGTTGTATGCGCGTCTTCTTCTGGTTGTTTTGAGCAATTGATACCATGCGAATTGCGTTTATTGTGTGGGAATTTCCTGTTTTGTCAGAAACTTTTGTTCTGAATCAGATTACTGGCTTGATTGATCGGGGTCATCAAGTCGATATCTATGCCCATATTCAAGGAAATACCACCCAGGTTCATCCGGATGTGAATCAGTATCAATTGCTAGAACGGACGTATTATATTCCAACGATTCCCCGGAATCTGATTGGACGATTGTTCAAGGGCATCCAACTATTCCATGCCAGCAGGCAGAAAAACCCTGAACTGGTCTGGCGATCGCTCAACTTCTTCAAACATGGGAGCCGTGCGGCCTCGCTGTGGCTGCTCTATGCCATCACTCCCCTTTTGGATAAGGAACCCTACGATATTATTCATGCTCAATTTGGCACCGATGGCTTAACGGGATTGTCTCTCCGTGAAGCAGGAGCCATTCAAGGAAAACTGATCACAACCTTCCGTGGCTATGACATCAGTACCTATGTGAAAGAAAAGGGAGCGGGAGTTTATCGCCAGCTTTTCCAAAAGGGTGATTTCTTTCTGGCGAACTGTGAGTTTTTCAGACAAGCGGCGATTCAGATTGGGTGTGATCCTGCTCGTATCAAGGTACACGGCTCCGGGATTGATTGCAGTCGTTTTCGTTTCACCGTTCGCCAACCTTCCCCCGATGGCGTGATTCGAATTGTCACTGTAGGTCGGTTGGTAGAGAAGAAAGGGATTGAGTACAGCATTCGGGCGATCGCAGAATTGCTGAAAACCCATCCTACCCTTGAGTACAACATTGTTGGGGATGGAAAATTGCGGCAGCCTTTACAACGGTTGATTGACACCCTGGGAGTGGGCGATCGCATCAAACTACTGGGGCAAAAATCGCAGCAAGCCTTAATTGAGATTCTGGATCGCTCTCACATTTTTGTGGCTCCCTGTGTCACCGCCAGAGATGGAAATCAGGATGCTCCCGTAAATGTTTTGAAAGAAGCGATGGCAATGGGTTTGCCCGTAGTAAGCACCCATCACGGCGGCATTCCCGAACTGGTTGAAGATGGAATTTCTGGCTTCCTGGTACCTGAACGGGATGTGGCTGCACTGGGCGATCGCATTGGTTATTTAATCGAGCATCCAGAACGATGGAGCGAAATGGGCCAAGCAGGTCGTACCTATATCGAAACTCATTACGACATCAATCAATTAAACGATCGCCTCGTAGAACTGTATCAGCAGGTGCTTGAAGTGCCGCAAGATTTTGAAGGCGACAGGAGCCAGGCGGCAGGCGTTTCTCCTAGCTCCTGGCTCCTGGCTTCTTCTTTCTTCTTTCCTCCCTCTTCTCCCTAACCCCTATTGCCCGTAGCCCGTTGCCTCCTGCTAATTGTCATTTGAATACAAGTGAACTGGAAAGATGACTTTAGCCAATGAACCTCTAGTTACAATTGTGGTTGTTCCGCGGGAGCGATTTAGTTGTGCGCAGCGATCGCTGGAAAGTATTTATGAACATACGACCCTGCCTTTCAAGCTCGTCTATGTCGATGGCAACGCTCCGTTTAAAGTGCAGCAATACCTGAAAGCTCAGGCTGAGGAAAAATCATTCCACCTGATTCGGACTGATTACTACCTCTATCCCAACCAGGCCAGGAATTTGGGGCTTACTCACGCGAACACCCGTTACGTTGTCTTTGTTGACAACGATGTGATTGTGTCACCGGGATGGCTGGAAGCGCTGGTGCAGTGCGCAGAGGAAACCCAGGCGGCGGTTGTCGGTCCCCTAATGTGTCAGCACGAACCACTCCATACCGAGGTTCACTTTGCGGGGGGAGAATCCCACGTCTGGGTGGACAGTACGGGTAGGCGCCGCCTGCGGGAGAAGATGTACCAGCAGGGGCAGAAAGTTGCTGAGCTTCGTCCCCGGCTGCAACGCCAGGAAACCGAACTGGCAGAATTTCACTGTGTTCTGGTGCGCCGGGAAGTTTTTGATCGCCTCGGTTTTCTTGATGAGCAATTGTTCAACACAAAAGAGCATCTGGATTTCTGCATGAGTGTGCGGCAAATGGGAGGCACGGTCTATTTTGAGCCAGATTGTGTTGTCACCTATGTACCGGGTCCGCCTCTGGAGCTATCGGATTTGCACTATTACATGTTGCGCTGGAGCGATGCCTGGACTCTGGGAAGTTTACATCGGCTGCGGGATAAGTGGAACTTAGCCGAAGATGGCTATTTTCAATCCAAGTACAAAAAACTTGGCTGGCGACGATATGGCACCATCATTGAGCCTTTTGTTCGCTGGTTGACGTTTGGAGCTGGCAACCGGTTTCTGACAAGAGCCTTTGCCAAAGTAGAACACTATCTCAATCGATTTTTGACCGATCGCCACATTCGAATTCAACAGCAAGTGCGCCAACAAGGTTTCTCCTAGGCTTTTTCAATTTCAGAAAACGCCCAACTCCAGGATGTCCGATATAGCGATCCTATTTGGATTGTGAGAAAGGATTCCTGCAAAATCTTTTCTCACAAAGCCTCTCAATCTCATGACTGATTTTAGGACTGCTATAGATGAATGACACAGAATTAAAACTAGTGGACAGTATCCATCCGAGGGCAACGACTATCCGCCCGCATCGCCGCCAGTTTATTCTCGGTTCACAGCCAGTCAAGGTTTATCCAGATTGGCACACCTGGCAACTGGAGGATTCAATCTGGCTGTCCCATTGTCCTGACTTGCGGGTGGGTTGGGTAACCGATGCAGAAGGCAATCGTTGGGTTCTGTTGGGGCTGGCAATCGAATCATTGAGCGATCGCCAGATGCCCCTCAACGAAATTGCCCGCACGCCCACTGCGCAGGTTCTTGATTTGTACAGCAGTTGGGCCGGGCGTTGGGTGCTGGTAGGGCAGGGACAGGTACACATGGATGCCAGTGGGCTATTGGGCTGCTTCTACGGCTTCCTTGGCGATCAGCTCTGGGTATCGAGCAGTCCGGCATTGTTAGTGCCGATTTTGCATCCCCATACTTCCCCAATCGCAGACCCGCGCTGTTTACAATACGAAGTCGGAATTTCCTGGTACACTCCGCCGCGATCGCGCTTTGAGGGAATGCAACGGCTCTTAGCCAGCCAGATCCTCGACCTGAATATCCATTCTGTTCAGCCGCGTCCGCTCATGCCACCCATCGATCCGTCCCGTGGGTATGAGGAAACGCTGGATTGGGTTCAACAAAGTTTAGTAACGACATTAAAGCGACTGGCCGATGTTGAAAGCCAGCTCTGGTTGGGATTGACGGCAGGCTATGACTCAAGATTAATGCTGGCACTATGCCACTATGCGGGCATTCAAGTTCAACCATTTACACGGGTTGCTGCCCGCATGTCGGTGGCGGATCGGGTATTGCCACCAAAGCTGGCTCATGCCTGTGGTTATAAACATCACTTCTTTCACGGGGCACCTCGTCAACCAGAGCGCAAACAGCTCGTAGTAGACCATACGGCTGGTCACATTTCAGATGGAGATGCTGAACCCTTTCTAAAAGGGGTGCGGGATGGTATTTCAGGGATTTTTTTTGGTGGGCATGGGTTTGCGATCGCCAGTGGATTTGCTTCTCTGCGTCGCCTCCCGGCCACCATTGAGGAAGCTGCAACCACTGCAAAACAAATCGCTCAACTTTTTCAGGAACCTTCCGGTTCAACTGCGACAGCAGGTTTACAGGCATGGTTGGAGTGGGTGCTGAATTATCCTCAAGCACATTTGGATTGGCGCGATCGCTTTTTTATTGAGCAACGTCAGGCTGGCTGGTTGAGTTCTAAAGAGCAACTGTATGACCTGAATCAACTGGAGCGGTTCCCTATCCTCAATGCCGCCCGCAATTATGCCCTGCTATTGGGATTGCAGGAACGCGATCGCCTCGGTTCTCTGGTGCAAGTTGAGTTGATTCAACGAGTGGCACCTGAGTTGTTGCAATACCCCTTCAATCCCACCGATCTGCAATTTGGGCTTTTACAAGCGATCGCCAGTAAATCTTCAGATTTGCCATCCTATGTGCTGCATAAGGGCGTCGGCAAGTTGCGGTGGATGTGGCGATCGATGGTGTGGCGGGCTTAGGGTATGGGGATGAGCATTAAGCAAAAGGCAGTTAAAGGTGTCGTTTGGACCACCATTCAGAATTGGGGCAGTCAGGCGGGTTCTCTGATTGTTTTCTTTATCCTGGCTCGCCTGCTACAACCTCAAGATTTTGGCCTGGTGGCACTGGCAGATGTGTTTCTGGTATTCATGCAACTCTTACTGGAACAGGGATTTGCCCAGGCGATTATTCAACGGCAAGAACTGGAACCGGAGCATTTAGATACGGCTTTCTGGATTAGTTTAGCGATTGGAATGAGTCTCACCCTGATTGGTTTTGCTTCCGCCGGATGGGTAGCGGAATTTCTCAAACAACCGTTGTTGGCACCCATTTTGCAATGCCTTTCCCCTGTATTTGTCATCTCTGCGTTCAGCCGGGTTCAGCAAGCAATCCTTGAACGTCAATTTGCATTTAAGGCGATCGCGCTGCGCTGGTTAGTAGGAACAATCGCTGGCGGTGCCGTTGGGATTACCCTGGCATTTTTGGGGTTTGGAGTCTGGAGTTTAGTTATTCAACGATTAGTGCATGAAGCGATCGGAACTCTGATGTTGTGGAGTGCCAGCAATTGGCGACCTGGATTCAAGGTTTCAATGCCCCACTTCCGTCAACTGTTTGGATTTGGCATCAACATCATGGGCTTCAATGTCCTCAACTTTTTCAACACTCGCATTAATGATTTTCTAATTGGCTATTTTCTTGGCCTGATCGCGTTGGGTTATTACAGCGTTGCTTACCGGGTGTTGACAGTAATGACTCAGTTGTTAGTTCGTACCAGCCGGGATGTTGCCCTACCAACCTTCTCCCGATTGCAAACGGAACCAGAGCGATTTCGTCGGGCATTTTACACCGCAACTCAGCTAACCAGTACCGTGGCATTTCCTACCTTTTTAGGAATGGCTACCCTTGCTCCAGAACTGGTTCTACTCCTGTTTGGCAAACAGTGGCAACCTTCTATCCCTCTGATGCAAATCCTGGCACTGATGGGAATGTTGCGGGCGGTTACTTTCTTTAAAGGTTCGGTTTTTATTGCCATGGGAAAGCCTGCCTGGTGGTTCTGGTTAAGTGTTCTCAATGTTGTTCTCAATTTAATTGGATTTGCGATCGCCATTCCATTTGGAATTCAGGCTGTTGCCTTTGCCTATGTGCTGCGGGGTTACCTCGCCTTCCCTGTGGGACAGTGGGCCGTAAGCCGATTAATTCAAGATCCGCTTTTACTTTACTTGCGCCAGTTTATCACTCCGCTGGTGAGCGCATTGGTTATGGCAACGGCAATTTTAGGTGCAAAACAGCTGTTGACTGTATGGCTCAACCCATTTGGTTTGCTGGCGACTTGCACATTCTTAGGAGCAATGATTCATGGACTCACAATTCGTCTGCTAGCCCCCCAATTGTTTCAGCAAGTGCTGGATCTGGCCCGTTTAGCGGTTTCCCGAACAAACAACCAAAATGCTTGAGTGCATCGACACGAATAACAATCTTTCACCAATTCCTCACAGCATTCCATCTATGACACAGCAACCCTTTTTTTCAATCATCATCCCCACCTATAACCGTCCTGATCGACTGAAGAGTTGTTTGCAGGCATTAACCCGTCTGGATTATCCCCGCGATCGCTTTGAAGTGGTGATTGTTGACGATGGTAGCAAAACACCTTTGGATCGGGTGATAGCTCCCTACCAGGCATCCCTCAACATCACTCTGATTCGCCAGACCAACGCCGGTCCTGCCAATGCCCGTAATACCGGGGCCAATTATGCAAAAGGGCAGTATCTTGCCTTTACCGATGATGACTGTGCCCCCGCACCCGACTGGCTCACAAACATGGCTGCTTGCTTTGCCAGGGCTCCAGAAGCGCTGATTGGAGGCTACACAATCAATGCTTTATCCAACAATCTTTATTCAACGGCCAGTCAAATTTTGATTGATTACATCTACAGCTATTACAATACAAAGTCACACCAGTCTGGTTTCTTCGCCTCCAACAATTTTGCCATGCCTGCTGAGCGATTTCGTACCCTGGGTGGATTTGATACCCGCTTCCCCTTGGCGGCTGGGGAAGACCGGGAATTTTGCGATCGCTGGCTGCACCACGGCTATCCCATGATTTATGCGCCCAAGGTTCAGATCTACCACTCCCATCATTTGACGCTAAAAACCTTTTGGAGACAGCACTTTAACTATGGCCGGGGAGCATCCTGTTTTCATCAGGTGCGATCGCAGCGCAGCCAGGAAAGTTTCAAAGTAGAACCCATCTCCTTCTATTTCCATCTCATCACCTATCCATTTGGGCAATGCAACCTTCAATCTGCCATGTTTCTGGCTGTATTGCTTTTCATTTCTCAGGTGGCGAATGCATCTGGATTCTTCTGGGAGCGAGCAAATCAGTCGTCAAAACAGTTCAGTTGGGCGTGAGCACATGACGTGATGGATCCGGTCAGGGGGCAGCTACATGCTTTATTTCATTGCCGTTTGGGTACTGCTACTAATTATCTGCGGTGTCATTGGAACAGGTATTTTGAATGGGTTCCAGATTACCTGTTTTGAACGACCGGGCGATCGCTGGATCGTTGCAGAGTGGTTAGGGATAGTTGTTCTGGCAATTGCTTTGCTAGCAACTGCAATTGTTGTTCCACTGTCACCGTTGATAGGCTTACTCATCGCTGCCAGTCTTTGTCTGCTGTCCCTCTGCTCTCCACAAACGCAAATAGAACTGGCCGTTTTCTGGCAGCACTTGACCTTGAAGCGATTACTGGGAGGGTTAGGGTTTGCGATCGCGATCGCGGCCATCACCTCTCAACCCGTCACCTGGATTGATACGGGGTTGTATCACTACAATTTGATTCAATGGTTGGCTAAGTTTGGCACTGTTCCGGGACTCTCCCTTGTGCTTAGCAACCTGGGCTTTACCTCATCCTGGTTTGCCCTGGCGGCCCCTTTGAACCCTGAACTGCTGGGCAGCCGGGCGATCGCGGTGACGAACGGGTTTATTTACTGGGTGGCTACCCTGCATTTTGTTACAAGCGCAATAACGATCCTCCGAGGCAAGGGGCAATTGAGTGAGTGGTTCATAACTTTTTTCTGGTTAATGGTTTTGCCCGTTTGCCTAGGTTACAGGCTGATGGCAGAAATTTTGATCTCTCCTTCGCCTGATTTACCAAATTTTCTTCTGGTTGGGGTTGTGAGTTGGGCAATGCTGGTAATTGCCTGTAAAAGCCCATCATCGAAAGCATCTAGATCTGCACTTGTGAGCGATCGCATCGTTCCCCTCATACTGGCGGTGGGTGCAGTTTCAATCAAGCTAACGGCCATGCCCCTGCTGCTTGTTTCTGGTTTCTTTTTCATTACAGACCGCCGCTTAACCATGCCTGGTATCGCTCTGGGGTTGGGCGTGGTTGTAGGGCTACTGCTTCCACTACTTCTATCGGGCACGCTGACATCAGGATGCCCATTGTATCCATCAACCATTGTGTGTTTTGATCTCCCCTGGTCACGACCGCTTGAGCACATTAGAAGTGTGGCCGAAAAGACTCATAACTGGACAACCTGGTACGGTACCCCTCCCGATGGCGGTAATCGCTGGCTATGGTTGTTCTGGAAGTGGTTTGAAACTGACGCACCCAATAAAGCAATTGCCTTTCTCACCGCTCTTTCGGCATTACTGAGTATTTACCTGGGAGCAATTGTCCACCATAAACAGAGCGGTGGGATTATCTGGGTAATGGCGATCGCTATTTCAGGCATTATTTTCTTTCTATTAACAGCTCCTTTTATCCGGTTTGTATTTCCCTACCTGACGTTACTGCCTGCATTGACAGGAGTGATTTACAGCACAGGTCACCAATCAGTTTTCCAGCGAATTCAGGGCTTTACCTACGACCATACCAGGAAAATTGCCAGGCTCTTTCCGGTTTTTCTCCTGTTTCTAGCCACCCTGGTTACAGCCAGCAATCTTAGATATGATTATTCAAGATTGCTGTTACCGCCTTCCCTACGGGAGGTTGTAGTGATTAAAAAACAGGTGAATGGTATTGATTTTTTGTCTCCCGCCGGAGAGGATGAATTATGCTGGGGAACCAGGATACCCTGCGCCTTTGAGATCAATCAAAATGTCGGGTTGCGCGATCCCAGGCAGGGTATTCAAGGAGGATTTATATGGAAACAGAGGGAAATTATCCCTGACACCTGAAACCTAATCACCTGCTCATAGAGCAATCCCGTCTAGACTGCTACAGTCCTGAATGACACCGCAGGGATTACCCACTGCCACCACATTTGCAGGAATATCTTTAACCACCACACTGCCTGCACCAATGGTGGTATTGTCCCCAATCGTCACACCCGGACAGATGATAGCGCCCCCCCAATCCAGACGTTATTGCCAATGCGGATTGGGGCTGCCAATTCCCGTCCGGTTAGTCGCACTGCTGGATCGACGGGATGGTAGGCATTATAAATTTGCACGTAGGGAGCACAGAGAACATCATTGCCAATATGAACGGTGTTGCAGTCTAAAATGACACCACCATAATTCATATAAAAGCGATCGCCAATATAAATGTTGCTGCCATAGTCACAGTGAAACGGTGGCACAATAGTTGGATTCACTCCCACACTGCCAAAGAGTTTTTGAATGATTTGCAACCGTCGTTCGGACTCATCCACAGTTGTTTGGCTGTAGGAATAGAGAAGGCGTACCGCTCGTTTATTTTCACCTGCAAGTTCTGAGTCATTGGCAAGATAAAGTTCCCCCGCCAGCATTTTTTGTTTCTCAGTTTTTTGATCTATGTTCATTTCCAGATCTCCATGTTGATAAATTGATGCACTGCGTTGACAATAACGTATTCTACGCAGAAGAATGCGCGCTGAAACTCAACATTACGCTGAACAGAACTACCCAAAGGGGTACTGCATAAGTATCTCTAGATTTGGCACGATTAATATGAAAATCTATTTTCACCTGTAGTAAGCATGAATACGGTTGTTCCTATCTCTTCCGAATCTTCAAGGGGTGAATCGCTATCGCTTAAGCATCTGAATCAGCGAACAGATAAGTTAATTTCCGTATTTAGTGTTCTCAAATCACTGCTCGAACTTCGGGCCCAGTCAAACTACTGTACGAACTTAAAACAAAAGCAGAAAGGGCCAGTAGATTCAGTGATGACAGAACTACTGGCATCCGTTGATCCTCATTTGTTAGAGGAAATTAAAGAGGAATTAAACGAACTATTTGGCATTCAGTTAGAGCAAGGGAATAAAGAAGTCATAGGAAGATTGAGAGTAATCGATAGTGACCTGAACTTGATGCAGGAAAAGATGAATGGTTTATTTGGTGACTCAATCATTCCTATCCTGGCTCGTGAGAAGCTTGTTAGTATTTTAGTATCTAAAATTAAGTATTCTGAATATGTTAATGAGGCAAATGTTAATTGTGAAGTGATTGAAGAGATATTTCGTTCGATTAATCGGATAGCAGGTATCGAAAATTCTAATACCGGAGATACTGCCGATAAGTTAGATTTTGAACTGCTCAAGCTAGATATTCTAGACAGCAGAATCAAATCAATTATCGGTGCAATGAGAATGATTGAGTTCCGTCGATTACAGCTTGAAGAACTGGCGGACAAAGACCGGAAGCGTCGCAATCGGACCACCAGAATGGTAACGGCTTACATTATTCTGGTAACACTTGCGATTATTTGTACGCCAATTATGTTTTTTCAGGGAACTAATTTCCAGTCAATCAAATTTTTAGGCATCATCCCCCTCTCAGTCATGATCTGGAGCTTTATAGGTAGTTTTGCAGCGACCATTCATCGATTTAACCGTAGAAAAATTTATAAGTTTAGTGATGTCTGGAAATGGATGATTACTCGTCATGCTCAGGGAATCATTTTGAGTTCAGCTTTTTACCTGGTACTCATTTCGGGATTGTTCTTAATTTCTGGTGGCTCGGATGGTGATCCATCAAGAATCAAGAATGAAGTTATTTTGATTCTCTCTTTCCTGATTGGCTTTAGCGATCGCTTTGTGGACAGCGTGTTTAATACTCTGCTTAAACGGTATACCAATGGAATGGGCTCTTCTGAAACCGATTCCAAGGATAGCCAATCAAAGTAGTGATCCACTGTTGCAGACTTTGAAGAGGTGGCAACCCTTCAAAACCCCGTAAATTAGTTTTTCTGGGTTTAGATAAGGGACTTAGCCATTGATGATGTCGCCTCGGCCAGGTAGTTCCATCAATTGCTCCATCGCAATTTCCCAACCGTGACCAAAAATTGGAAAGGGATAGGTGGAAATGCCATCCAGCTTATGATTGGCACCATTCATGATGAATTTGATATGGGTGGCGATCGCACAACATTTACCAATATAGCGGTAGTCATTATGGTTATATAGCAGTAGTCATTCAGTAGTCATTATGGTTAGGACGGGGTGCAGGGGTGGAACCCCTGGCTGGGGGCGAAGCCCCAACTCCCTCTCTAATTCCAATGTCCTAATGCACCCGCGTAGAGCTATAATCAGGCGATAGCTGTCGTAGTTGTAGAGCACGTTTCGCTCAAATCCTTCTGGATCAACGGGATCGTCGTAGTAGGAATAGTCACCGACAATGATGTTGGGGGATTTGATGAAATTTTTAATGAAACAAACCCGGCGATGATCCGCCATAGGATAGGGACGGTTGGGATCTGGTCCATTTTGCGTGGTCATCAGTCACCTTCTGAACATTGATAGTATGGGCAATAGGCTGCTTCATCTGGGATATAAAATCTCTTTTCCCAGAAAAAACACCTCACCATTCAACCGGGGTTATTGAACACCCATTAAAGCCTTTAAAGGAAAAAACAATGAATCAACCAGAATCTCAACCACCTCCCAAAGAGCCAGAATCCCACCATGCCGGTCATTCCAGTGCACTGAAAAAATTTGCGGCTTCACCCATTGGCTTCATTATGGAGAATCCCAAATTAACGCCTGCAATTTTGCTCACTCTGGCAGTGGCACCAATCCTTTTGCTCGTTCTGGTTTTAGCGATTGTTTTATCAGAGCAATCTCTTTAACGCATCCAAAGGAACTTATTTCAAACGGCTACGTCACAGTCCGTATAGCTCTTGCGGCTTGCTGGTGAAAGAGTAGCGTTAGGTACCCTTTCATTACTATTAGTCCGTCAGGATAGATTTGAAGGGTAAGCTCAAATCTATACAGTCTATTTCCTATACAGTCTATTTCCAAGGTGTTTTGAGGATTTTCAATCCCTTAAAACAGTCTTGCCAGACCAATATGGATAACCCTTATGTATGTATCGCCCTGGCAGATCCTGCTGTTGGCGATCAACGCATTCTAGCGGTCGTCAGGTTGTTCAAAACATTGGTTTTAAGGGGGGATAGGGGCGAAGTCTGACTAGGAATTTACCCCTGCTCCGTCCTGAGCCTAATGGCTAAGCCATATCACTAAATTTTTGTGAAAGCTGCTATTGCAAGTGAGTGTGAGTGAGTGATGGTGAACGATTTCATCGGGTGCACAGTCTAATGATTAGGGGCGACACCATTCAGCCCTTGCAGAAACGGCTTCGTTGCAACGACTTAGCAGATGAATGTCCATCTTCGCAGGTAGAAATGATGAATTCTCCCATTCTCACCCGAAGGGTGATCCTCAACCTTATTGCAATCTTTGCAAGCGTGGGTATGGTTGCCGCAGTGGTTCCAGTTTCTCAACCAGAATCAGCGATCGATGGGGTTAGCGCCAACGCTCCCTTTAGCAAAGCAGTGTTCCGGGCACTGCTGCCAGAATAGCAAATTAATGAATTTAGCAGATTTCGAATTTAGCAGATTTCCCCATCAACCTCCCCACACTTTTTCCAGCACGGTTTGGGGAGAAATGTCCGACATTTGCCCGGTAAGCGACTTGATGCCAACAAAGCGATTGCTGTCAGGTAGCAGTCGTTTTGGATCGGTAGGACCAAACAATGCCAGGGTATAGGTTTTTACAGCGACTGCTAGATGCATGGGAGCACTATCTGTACACAGCATCAGGTTGGCTCCAGCAATCATCGCTGCCAGTTTCCCAATGTCTTCTGGCATTGTGACTTTGAGTTGGGAAGTGGACTGAAGCAGCTCTTCAACGAATTCTGCATCTTCCGGGCCCTGTATCACCACTAGGGGAAGGTCGGGTTGTCGCCGTTGAAAGTCCTGGATGATTCCCTTCCAGCTTTCTACCGGATAAATCTTGTCGATGCCATTGGCTCTTGAACATTCGCTTGCACCTCCGTGAATTAAAACATAACCACTGTTTTGGATTCCCAGGCGTTTGCGTTCTGCGTCTGCCCAGTCTAGGTCTTTGGTGGGAACGCTAATTGACAATTCAGGGCAGGGGGTGTTGATTCCTAACCCCTTCAGCAGGTCGTGGTACATGCACGCTGCATATTGATTTTGTTTCAGCGGTACAGGGTTGGTCAGGAAGATTTGACCTGCACTGCCTGCATAGCCTACCCGCACGGGAATTCCTGTTAACCACAGTAAAAGCCCAACCCCCCAGCGTTGTCCCAGGGAAATAGCGACATCATATTCGCGTTCGCGGATAGTCCCCAGCAGGTTGCCAAAGTCTGCAAGGCTATTACGATCTTTGTAGTCAAACAGGATGGTGTCTTGAACGGATTTGGATACGCGGTAGGCATCCTGGGCTCGGGGTTCAACGACCACATCAATATGGGCTTCGGGATAGACCTGCTTCAGATCATCCAGTGTGGGGAAGAATAGGATTTGATCGCCAATTCCACCAGGGACGAAGGCTACAATTCGCATAACGGGGGGAGAAATATTTCTTTACGCTCAACTCGCTCCCTATTTTAGGGGAAGATACAGTAAAGTTTTGAGTTTTATACGTTACTGTCCAATCAGAATTCGCATACTGGTCCTGAAAATATTGGCTAATGGGTTGTCAGGTTTTAAATTCGATGGGCAATTTCTGGGGATGGGTAGACTTCCGGACAACACAGACTGCCCATATTGTCTTACTTGTAGAGGAATACCGTGTATCTATTAATTCCAGCCGCAGGCTCCGGTCGCCGGATGGGGAGCGATCGTAACAAATTGTTGCTGCCGCTGCTTGAAAAGCCACTGCTTGCCTGGACGCTTTCGGCTGCAAAAGCGGCGCGATCGCTACGTTGGATTGGGCTAATTGGTCAACCGGAGGATTTTCAGGACTTTAAGGAAATTGTGGTCAGCCTCTCAATGACCAAAATGGTTCACTTCATCCAGGGAGGAGCAACCCGACAGGAGTCGGTGTTTCGCGGATTGCAGGCATTGCCAGCCGTAGCCCAGCGGGTATTAATTCACGATGGGGCTCGTTGCCTGGTTACACCAGAATTGTTTGATCGCTGTGCTGGTGAACTACTCCATTGTCCTGGGTTGGTGGCTGCCATCCCGGTGAAAGACACAATTAAGATGGTGGAGCCATCCAGTTATCAGGTAAGGGGCACTCCGGATCGCCGCCAACTCTGGGCTGCCCAGACTCCGCAGGGCTTTGAAGTAGAGCGTTTAACTCGATGCCATCAAGAGGGGCTGCGCCAGGGATGGGAGGTGACAGACGATGCCACCCTATTTGAACAATGCGGTTTGCCTGTCAAGATTGTGGAAGGCGAGGAGACCAACCTAAAGGTAACAACACCCGTCGATCTAGCGATCGCAGAATTTATCCTGCGCCAGCGGGGAGAGGGAGGGTAGAAAGGGGATAGTTTCTGACTTCTGGCTCCTACCCAATTCCTTCCCTAATCGAGATCTTGCAGGATTTTCTCGACTTCCCTGACTTTGTCAGACTTACCCTGCTTTTCGTAGAGTTGTTTGGCTTGCTTGAAGGCATCGATCGCCTCGCGTTTGCGATCGCGCTGCTTGAGGGCGTCGCCGAGTTTGTAATAGCCGTCCGGATCGCTGGATTGCAAGGAAACGTACTGCCGATAGGAAATGATGGCACCGATGTAATCTTTTTTCTCCACATAAATGTCGCCTTGTGCCAATTGTGCTTCAGCCAGGCTGGGTTGTAGGGAAGCAGCTCTCTGGTACGCTTTGAGGGCATCTTCGGTGCGACCCTTTGCTTTCCAGATTTTGCCCATTTGTAAGTAAATTGTGGCATTGCGAGGTTCCAGCCTGGATGCCTGCTGAAAAGCAGCCAGCCCTTCTGCCAGGTTGCCCAGACTTAGCCATGCTGCGCCAAGCGTAATGTAGGCAGTCCCCGATCGCGGGGATAGACGAAGCGCTTGCTTGAGTGGTTCGATCGCTTCCCTGGGTCGGTCCTGTTGAATTAGCATGGCCCCCATGAGTTCAAAGGCTTTGGCATTACGCGGCTCGATCGCAGTGACTCGCTTGTAGGCATTGGCTGCTTCACCGTAGCGATCCAGGCGGGCAAGCACGACTCCCAGCCCTAGATAGGCATTAACGTGGCGTGGATTAAGCCGGGTTGCCCCTTGGTACGCTAGAATCGCTTCTTCATTTCGATTCATGCTGGCCAGGCTGTAGCCAAGGGCATAGTAAAAGTCAGCGTTTTTGGGGTCCAGGGCGATCGCCTGTTGATAGGAGTTGACAGCCTCTAGAAAATTCCCCTGTCGGGCCTGTAGATAACCAATGCCAGAGAAAATCCGCGCATTTCGGTTATCTAGCTCTGCTGCCTGCTGGTAAATGGCGATCGCTCCCGGATAATTTCCTGCATCTACCAGCTTGCGTCCTTCCTTTAACAGTTCGGTCAGACGCTTATCTTCCTGCTTGTTACGGCTAGAAAAGCCGCTTTGGGCGTGAGCAATCTGCGGAACAGGGACACTGATTAAGAGCAGCAGGCTCAAAATTAAGAGGGTCGGTTTGTGCGTAATCGATTTTCCGGACATGGTCAGCAAAAACTACAAAATGAGAGAGAGTACAGCAGACATTTCTAGCAGGAGATTGGTGAATGATTCTATCAACAACAGACGTCCTTCAGGGAGTGACGGTGAGCAGCTACCTGGGAGTGGTGACGGCAGAAGTTGTTTATGGCAGCAATGCTCTAAGAGACTTCTTTGCGGGGATTCGAGACATGATTGGCGGAAGAACTGCCAGCTATGAGCGGGTGTTTGAGCAAGGGCAACGGGAGGCGATGGCAGAATTGGAAAAACGAGCCGCCAAACTGGGGGCTGATGCGGTGATCGGGATCGAGCTCAACACAGGAACCATCAACATCGATGAATCGGGTGTGTTACTCCTG
The DNA here is from genome assembly GCF_049200465.1 of Leptothermofonsia sp. ETS-13. Taxonomy (NCBI): domain Bacteria; kingdom Bacillati; phylum Cyanobacteriota; class Cyanophyceae; order Leptolyngbyales; family Leptolyngbyaceae; genus Leptothermofonsia; species Leptothermofonsia sp. ETS-13. Next base: position 4,169,184 of record NZ_CP120836.1, on the reverse strand, counting down.
ATCACAGCCACCGGAACAGCTGTAAGATTAAATTAATTTTTGTATATTCGGGGATCATGTCGCTACGGTCAAGCCCCAATAAAAAGGTAATTGGTCGGTAGTAGATTTTAGGAATCCCTGTTCTCTACCCACCGACCACAGTAAGGACGTTCATAGAACGTTCCTGCAAACAATCAACCACAGATTTACACGCTGTCCAGCCTCAGCTAAGTAGCTAGGCGCAATTAAATTTTAAGGATGATTTCGGGGGTAGAGGGGGTGAAACCCCCTGACTGGGGCGCAGATCCCATTCTCCCCTTTACTAATTGATTAATCCTTTACCAATTGATTAATCATGACTACCTGCTTACAATTTCGTTCCACACTCCGGGCAGAACTTGTTGGAAGAAACATTCTTGGCTCCACAACTGCTACAAGTAATCAATTCAGCTGCACGTTCCAGGATTTTGCGCTCAGGTAAGCCGACCATCTGGGCATTACTCTTGCCAGGAGGCACCATCGGGTAGCAGTTTTCATCCCGTTTCACCCGTACGTCCATCAAAACAGGACCATCGTGCTTCAGCATTTCGGCGATAGCCCCTTTCAGTTCATCCCGCGATCGAACAATCATCCCCTTAACGCCAAATGCTTCTGCCAGCTTCACAAAATCTGGCATCCCCTTTTGCATATTCGAAGCCGAGTAGCGTTCCTCATAGAAGGCTTCCTGCCACTGGCGCACCATCCCCTGCCAGCCATTGTTAATAATGACAGTTTTAGCAGCAATGTGGTACTCAGCCAGGGTACCCAGCTCTTGCAGATTCATTTGGAAACTGGCATCCCCACTGATGCAAATCACTTCCTCATCAGGCATCGCCACTTTAGCGCCCATCGCCGCAGGCATACCGTACCCCATCGTGCCCAGCCCTGCACTGGAAATCCAGCGGCGGGGACCGTTTTTCAGAAACTGGGCTGCCCACATCTGGTGCTGTCCCACATCAGTGGTGTAGATAGCGTTGGGGGCCTGGATGCTCAACTCTACAATCACTTCCTGGGGTGAAAGGCTATCGGGGTAGCGCGGTACCTCCAGGGGGTAGTCCTCCTGCCAGCGGGCGATCCGGTTTAACCACGCCCGATTTCGTTCCGGGTCACGCCCATCTCCTTCTTCCTGACTGCGATGCAGCAGATCTGTTAATACCTGGCGGACATCGCCCACAATCGGCACATCGGGAGCCCGATTTTTGCCCACCTCTGCCGGGTCGATGTCAATGTGAATCACCTTAGCGCGAGTAGCAAATTCATCTAGCTTACCCGTCACCCGGTCATCAAAGCGAGCACCCACAGCAATCAACAGGTCACACTCAGTAACAGCAAAGTTGGCGTAGGCGGTTCCATGCATTCCCAGCATGCCGACCGACAGGGGATGGTGTTCATCAAAAGCACCTAGCCCCATCAGGGTCGTTGTTACCGGCAAATTAAAACGTTCTGCCAGTTCTTTAACTTCAGCATGGGCATTGGAGGCGATCGCCCCACCTCCCACATACAGCAAGGGTTGCTTCGCCTGACGAATCAACTTCAATGCCTGGGCAATCTGGCGCGGGTTCCCCTTCACAGTAGGACGGTAACCCGGCAGTTTCACATTACCCGGCTCAACTGGCTCATAGTCGAAAATTGCCTGCCCCACATCCTTGGGCACATCAATCAACACAGGGCCAGGACGGCCAGTGCTGGCAATGTAAAATGCCTCTGCCACGATGCGCGCCATCTCTCTGGGGTCACGTACTACGTAGGAGTGCTTCACAATTGGCAGAGAGATGCCAAAAATGTCAGTTTCCTGGAACGCATCACTGCCAATGGCGTGGCTGGGTACCTGCCCAGTGACCACAACCATGGGAATAGAGTCCATGTGAGCAGTGGCGATACCAGTCACCAGGTTGGTTGCACCGGGGCCCGACGTCGCAAAGCAGACGCCAACCTGCCCCGTAGCACGAGCATAGCCATCAGCCGCATGGGCCGCCCCCTGCTCATGTCGTACCAGAATGTGTTGAATGCCGCCCTCTGCTTCTGCCTTATAAAGTTCGTCATAAATTGGCAGAATGGCACCGCCCGGATACCCAAAAATATGCTTGACTCCGTGACGCTTAAGGCTATCAATCAATGCGTAAGCGCCCGTGACGCGCTTTACAGCCACATCTTGTAGTTGCACAGGGACCTCACCTAACCCTAGTAGTCATGAGTTTGTATCGAATGATGCAATCGCTTAAGACTTCAGTCTAGAGCCAAGTTGCGATCCCTGTCGAGCCAATGTTAATGCAGGATCGGCGGCTACAACTCTAACTCCACTGTATCTTCCAGCCAATTAAGCCTTTGCTTAAACATCAGTATTTCATGACATGTTACATCTTTAAAACTCTGCTTAACATTTAGATAAAAAAGCAAAGAAGTCAGGAGCCAGAGCCAGAAAGGGTGGATGAGTGATAGGTGATCTACTCATCTACTCTTTACCCTCAATTAACCAGTGGGCGAAGGCATAAGTCCAGCAACCATTGGGTTGGGGCGTGGGGAGTAGGAGGGAGCCAGAATAGTATCTGTAGTCCCGCCATGCTGTACTAGCAACAACTAACAACAGCGTTGCTGAATTTGGGTATGAAATAGGTGCTGTATGCTCGAAACTTCGTTCCAAATTCATACTGCTTTTCAACAACGCCGCTAACAACAACTCTCTCAGCCCCTGTCTCAAATCGCATCTTGCACAACCCGGCGAGTATTTTGCCACGCCCAAATGCCAACAAGGCTGACAACCAGGCTCATACTAAACAGCACAACTCTTAGCCCCAGGGCATCGGTGAGGGGGCCTGCGATCGCCAGCGGCAGACTCAGGGCAATATTGGCAACATTATTCTGAAACCCAAAGACTTTACCACGCATTGCTTCTGGCGTCTGGTACTGAATCAGGGTTTGCATTGGAACCCCCACCAGGGAAGCTCCGACGCCTAACAGAGTAATTAAGCCCAGGCCCAGCCATAGATCTGCCGTGAAGTTGAATGCAGCCAAACTGGCAGCAATCACTAGGAAGCCGGCCATCGGTAGGGGTTTGTGGTGAACGCGATCGCCCCAATGCCCCAGCAACCCTGCTCCAAACACCATCCCCACCCCTGCCGCTGCCAGCAGAAAGCCAAACTGCGTTGGTTGTAGCCCAATTTCCTCTGCCAGGTCGATCGCCAGCACGGTGAGAGCTGCAAAAACTGAGTAAAGCAATGTTAGTTGTAGCATGGCATTGCTGACCAACCGATCCGTCTTCAAATATTGCAGTCCTGCCTTAAAGTCATACCAGGGATGGGCTGGACCAAAGTGGGGGGCAGCTCCTCGTCGTTCCCGGTTAGGGAGGGTGTAAAGCGTAAACGAAGCTGCCATATACAATCCACCGACCAAAACTTCCTGCCCAAACTTCCCCCAGGAACTGGCCAGCGTTAACAGCGGTTCACCGATCGCGAACCCAACGATCAGCGATCCCATCATCGTGGTGGTGAAAAGGGCATTGGCCGTCAGTAGACCCTGTTTAGGTACCAGCAAGGGAATAGCGGCCTGTTCAGCGGGGGCAAAGAACTGGGTCGCCACTGATTCCAGAAAACCGATCGCCAGCAGTATCACAAACTCCCTGGGCAACAGCGGAATCAGCAACACCAGTAACCCCCGTATCAGATTACACCCTGCCAGGATTTGTCGTTTATCAAAGCGATCAACAAAAATTCCTGCCACCGAACCAAATAAAATCGCTGGTAAAGTAACCGCAATCATCAAAGCCGACCGGGCAGAATTCGCCCAACCCGGTGGAGTTTGATAGGTGACCAGCAACGCAATCAACAGAACAAAAAAGACCTTGTCTGCAATTTGAGAAAGAATTTGCCCAATCCAAAGCGACAGAAAAGGGCGATTCTTTAAGAGGGCAGAAAAACCACTGCCAGATGGACTTGTTGAGAGCATAAACGACTGTTTCCAGGCAAAGAGGTTAAGGACATTTCGTTGATTGCGCCCTGATCGCACCAAACTGGATGCTTCACGTCGACTTGCAAAAAGGCTAGGCAATTCTAACTCTCCTATTCGGAGAAGAAAAAGGAAAAAAGAAGAAAGAAGAAAAGAAAGGTCGACCTAACAAGGTAATGATGCGCGGCGCTAGCTATACTCATTAACCACTCAAAAATCATGAGGACCTGTAAATTTGATTGGGCTAAAGATGGCTGAAACCCCTAATTTACCGTCAAATTGACACAGAATTCTGAACAAGCTCCATTACGATTCGGGCACTATCGAAAGAAAGAATTACAGGAGCAGGTTGATTAGTCGTATCTGTCCTGCCCATCACTCCATCCCCCCACCATCCCATCACATTAGTTCCTGACCCCTTTCTTCTTTTCTCTTTCTTCTCCAAAGTCTTTAAAGGTTCTGCCAAAAAGTTCTGATCTATCATGCTGGGGTGGTTCGCCGAGGGTATGGCGAAGAGTGACTGTCAAATAGTCAGCATTAAGGAAAGACTTATGATTGCAACAGCGCCATCTCCGAATTTGCCTGCGCTAGAAGAAATCAGGGGAGGATTGCCAAACATCTGTGGTTGGGAAGCCGAGATTCGTTCGGTCGTTAACCACCATGAATCTGTCTTTTTGCCCAGAACTAATCTTCGTCTGGAAAATATCTCGGCTGGGTTTGCCTGTGCCCTTCATATGCATCAGCCCACGATTCCGGCAGGGGTCAATGGTGAGCTAATCTGCAACCTTCAGTACATGTTTGAGCATGCGGGTGAGGGTGACAATCACAATGCGGAAGTTTTTGCCTGGTGTTACTCACGCATGGGCGATTTCATTCCCGAACTGGTGGATCATGGCTGTAACCCACGCATCATGCTGGATTATTCCGGTAATTTGCTGTGGGGACTGCGCCAGATGGGGCGGGAGGATATCCTCAACAATCTCAAGCGTCTCGCCTGTGATCCTCATTACCAGCCCTATGTAGAGTGGTTGGGCACCATGTGGAGCCATGCCGTTGTGTCCTCCACTCCGATTCCTGATATCAAGTTGCAGATTCAGGCGTGGCAGCAGCACTTTGCCGCCATTTTTGGTTATGAAGCTTTGAGCCGGGTCAAAGGTTTCTCTCCCCCAGAAATGCACCTGCCCAATCACCCCGATACGCTGTATGAGTACATCAAGGCTTTGAAGGAATGCGGGTACCGCTGGTTGTTGGTGCAGGAGCATTCGGTAGAGCGGCTGGATGGCTCTGGTTTGTGGCATGACCAGAAGTACGTTCCCAATCGTTTGGTGGCTCGTAACTCCAGAGGTGAAACGATTCACATCACGGCCTTGATTAAGACTCAAGGCTCTGATACCAAGCTGGTTGCTCAAATGCAGCCTTACCACGAAGCCAAAGGTCGCGGAAGCCAAGTGGTAGGTGGCAAGACGATTCCCTCCTGCGTTACCCAAATTGCCGATGGAGAGAACGGCGGTGTGATGATGAACGAATTTCCGCGGGACTTTCAACCGGTCTGGCACGAGATTAAGGAAAACGGGCGCAGTAGCACTGGAGTAGTGGGTTTGAATGGTACTGAGTACATTGAATTGATTGAAGCCGCAGGTGTCAGTCCAGATGACTATCCTGAAATCCAGGCGGTGCAGCAGCACAGGATCTGGCAGAAGGTTGATCCCAGCCAGGCTTCACCAGAAGCGGTGGAACGGGCGATCGCCGAGCTTAAGGAAACCGACCACCAATTCCACATGGATGGCGCATCCTGGACGAATGACCTGAGCTGGGTCAAAGGCTACGAAAACGTCCTGGGTCCCATGAACCAGCTTAGTGCCGCCTTTCACCAGAAGTTTGATTCCCTTGTGCAGCAAGATCCCTCCGTCACCCAGCGCGAAGACTATCAGAAGGCGCTGTTGTATAACTTACTACTTCAGACCAGTTGCTTCCGTTATTGGGGACAGGGAGCCTGGACTGATTATGCTCGCGAAATTTACCGCCGGGGCGAAGCCGTGCTGGGAAAAGTTGTTAGTTAGGTGACAGGCGACAGGTGCCAGAGAGAGTGGATGAGTGGATGAGTACCCTCCCCTTTCCACCCATGTCAGCCAGACGCTTTTGGGTATGATGGGTTTAATAAACTTGCTGCTTTGCGATCGCCAATGTTAAGAATGAATTCGGCATGGTCGTCTGTTCCTGGACTGATTGTGTCAAATCTCTTTCCTGAGATTCAGTAAGAATCGGATCTATCTCTCTCGTTTGTAAAAATTCTGCAAACTTTTCTGATCAATCCCTTGCCCACTTGCATTCAGTACAATAAGCAGACTGATGCAGTCGTGCATTTAGCCTGAGCTAAAGCCTATGAGCCCCTTGCCTGATCGGTTTTTCCAGTCCTCCCATCCTCCTTTGCCCAAGCCACTTCCATCGGATGAGCAGCTTTCTGCTGAATCTGATTCAACGAAAGGAGTGCCATTGAATAACTCGTCCGATATGGATTCCAACCATCCTTCCGAGAACGAAACAGCGTCTACTCGACTGGTTCCAAAGCGTCCATTAATGCGTCCGGTGAACCGTCCTCAGCCCCCTACCCCGCCCTCTACTACATCGGAAAAGCCACCGACAACTCCTCCTGCCGTTACTCTAAAAGCTGAATCGACAGTTTCGGCAGGTAAAGTTCCTTCACCAACGCCTTCACCAACGAGTAAGCAACTCCTGGCTGAACAGGCCAGCATGCGGCAACAGCCCATTCCCCCCCCTAGTGAACCCAAGCAATACCGGGCGATCGGTTTGCTGCGCGGTCAGTATTCTCCTTCTGAAGAGCAATTCACCCGTGGCACCTTAAAGACGGTCGATGGCACCGAGATTGAAGCGGTTCTTCTGGGTCGAGTGATGAGTCTGGTGCGAAACCATCTGGACTTATCAGAGGACCACCTCTGGGTGGTGTATCCCCGCACCCGTGAAAGCCAGGAAAACCTGCATGCCCAAATTGTGGGTGTTTGGGAGCCTGAAAAATTGAGTAAGAACAAAGATCAGGATGGGGAAGGTACGGCTGAGGAATCTGGAGAACCAGCTCAAACTGAGGCCGGTGGAGAATCTCTTTCCCCTGGCTATGAGGATGACTATTTTTCAATTCGAGGTGAAGTCGTATTCTATTCAGCAGAAGAAAAGCAAGTTGCCGTAAAAATTCAGCAAGCAGCTCGTAAAAGTTCTAGCAAGGCAAAGGCGTTTAAGCTTCAGCTAGAAGGCGCTCTGGACAGTCCCAAAACGCTGGGCTACTTTTGGGACTTACATGTCAAGCGAGTCGGAACGTCCCTCGTCATTACAGATGGAACAGCCATTGGTCTGGTTCCACCGAAGAAAAAAACAGCGTCAGGCTTCAAGAAAGAGCGACGTCCCTTTAAGAAAAAACGCGATCAACGTCCTGGTGGTGGCCACAAGAGCAGCAGTGGTAACTCCGCCCCGACTCGTCGTGAACCACCTCCCAAACCCGTAAAACGGAATGACCAGACGAATGAGAGCTAGTTCCTGGTGGTTTGTTAGGACTTATTTCGTAAGTTGAAAACTCACAAAACAACCACTCTGACTCAATCAAGGACACAGAATTAATTTGTTGAAGGTGCAGGGGTTCTCCTCGCTTGGGGGCGCAGCCCCCATATACCCTTAAAACCAATGTCCTAAGCAACTTGGCGACAGCTATAGTGTTTGCAACACTAGTCGATCGCAATCTGCGCTCCCCAGGCATCCTGGGATAAAAACGTCTGATCAGCAGGGATGGGGGCAACAGGTTCACTCAGAAGAAACTTGCCAGCCTCTATCCATTGCTTCAGTTCAATCGCAACCTGACGTGAGAGGTAGATGCTGGCAAGGGGCGCAACCCGCACGGTCTTGCCGTCAATCGCCAGTCGTCCAGACTTGAGCTGGGCATAGCTGACCAGACCAAAAATCGGGCGAACGCGGCGCGGAATGGAAAAGTCCACAATCGGTGCCACCAGATCCTGATCTTGAACGGCACACCTGGCAACAACTTCCTCGTTGAGGACTGGCAGGGGAATACCTACCCCCAGCATTAAAGAGGGGCCATAGCTTTTGAAATAACACCCCCGCACCCAGCGGGCATCCATCTGCTTGGCATTTCCAATTAGCGCAAGGGTTGCAGCGGGGCCGATGGGTGTCCGATTTGGTAATCGCTTCTGGAGCGGAAAGTGCTGAGTTCCTTCCCAGGCCACATAGCCAATACCTCCCCCCAGAAAGATGCGGGTGCCAATTCCAATCAGATTCAGGTCAGGATCGTTAAACAGCGGAGCGATCGCGCCTGGGTTGGAATATACCGCATTGCCCAGCCGGGGTTGTAGAGGTCCCAGATAGGTAAAGAGGGGGCGATCGCCTCCATTGACTCCCACAATGAAGTTTTGATAGAGATTTCGCGGGTTAAAGAGATAAAACTGATTGATCGTATCGCGGGTAATCGTCGTTTCAAAAGAAGCACGGGGATAGCAATCCGTTACTTGGCCCACAGCCCTTAAGTGAATCGGCTTACCAGCAATGAGGTCCTGAATTACATAGCCGCCACCCCGTTCACGCATCTCCTCGCCATCACTGCTTTCTGCCATCTGGGTGGCACCTATGTAAAGGTCAACAGCCCCAAAGCCAGAATAAGCCGGAACCCCATCCAGCCAGCATCGGCGAATTTTAATAGGAGGATCGGTGTGTCCCAGGTTGAGAATTGCTCCGGAGGATTCCATCGGCTCAAACGTTCCAGTCGTCACCACATCCACTTCCGTTGCGGCCTGAGTTACGCCAGCTTCCACCACCCGTGCCTTCAATTCCTCAACCGTCCAAACAACTGCACAGCGACGGCTAATTTTGTCATTAATGTCAGCAATAGTTCGCATGAAGGGTTTCTACAACACTACCCAACTAAATGGTTGATAAACTTACGCCAGGCTTTAATGGTCCCATCCCCCACCTTCCTTTCTTCTTTCCAAATTGGCACGTTTGCGTTCCTGAAGTTGTAGCAGAATTTCGGCATGAACCTCACGGGTGATAGGATAAAGGTAGGCCAGAAACAAGCCAAGCAGGAGAATTGCTATGGGAATGGGCCCGATCAGTAACCGGATTGCCCACAAGGCTGACTGAGGCTGAATTGGAGCTGCTTGTCCGCCAGTGGTGGAGATAAAACCGGAGTATTGCAGCGCAACGCCTACCAGAAACAGTCCGATCGCCAGTGCCACTTTTTGCAACAGCACCATAAACCCATAGAAAATGCCCTCCCGCCTCTGGCCAGTGTGCAATTCATCCAGCTCAATCACATCGGGAATCATGGACCAGGGAATCAGGTAAGCGGTGGCCACCCCAAAACCCGCCAGCACCGCCAGAAAGTACATCAGCTTAATCTGCCCGGGTTGCAGGAAAAACAGCCCAATCTCGGCAATAATCCAGAGGGTCATCCCCATAAAGTAAACCGATTTTTTCCCAACCTGGCGGCTGACTGCACTCCAGACAAACAGCATGATCAGTCCAGTCACCTGAACGGCCATCACAACCTGGGTGAAGTCCTGGTCGGTCAAACCCATCCAGTTCTTGACAAAGTAGGGAATAACTGCAACGGTGTTTTGCACCGCTAGCCAGGAACAGAGGTAAATTCCAATGACATAAAGAAACGGGCGATTGCTGAAAGCGATTTTAAGCTGCTGGAAGTAGGGAATGGAATCCGATGAATCTACCGTTTCCTGACGTTGCCGTTCAGTTTCCTGAACCCGTTCACGGGTGCCCCATACGCACCAGTAAATGGGCAGCACAGATATAACTGCGCAGACACCGCCCAATACCAGGTATTGCCTGGTGGGGTCATTCCGAATCAGATTGAAGATTGCCAATGCCAGCAAAAGAGAAAAGATGCTGCCGCCAATGGAAAAGGCGAAGCGGAAACTGTTGAGGCTGGTGCGTTCGTCGTAATCCTGGGTCAGTTCAGCAGTAAGGGTAGTATAGGGCAAATTAACTGCTGTGTAGAAATTGTTAAATAAGAAGGCAACGACTATGTAATACCAGAATAATCCCCAATAGTTGGTATTGGGGCTATCGCTAAAGCGAGGAACGACCCATTGTAGAAAAAAGAAAAGCCCAAAAGGGATGGCGCCGAAAAGCATCCAGGGGTGCCGTCGGCCCCAACGACTGTTTGTGCGATCGCTCAACCATCCAATAATTGGGTCATTAATCGCATCCCAGATTTTGCTGATCAGCAAAATACTACCCGCGATCCCAGGAGGGAGTCCGGCCACATTTGTAAAAAAAATCAGAAGAAAGACTGCCAGAATATTGGCGGTGATGGCAGGCCCCAGGTCTCCTGCTCCATAGGCCAGTTTTGTACTTAAACTGAGCTTTTGTGGTTTTGGCAAAGTTCCATCCGGGGAAGCAGGATTGTTCATAGCAGGGGCGAGAAATGTTAGCCAAAGTTGTATCATTCTGTTCAATCTTCGACCATGAAAAGCGCACCTGCCATAACAGATTGTTACTTGTCAGACGGAATACAGTCTAAAAGTGAACCAACCTACCTGGAAATTAGCGTCAGATTGCTACAGGTCATTTTGTAGCAAATCCCGCAGCCCACATCTGTAGAACAATCTTTTTCCGATTCCCATTCCCTATCTCTCCTTGTGTCCATGACAAACCTTTATGTTTCCTGGTCAGAGTACCACCAAAAAATTGAACAGCTTGCCGTCAAAATCTACCAATCCGGTTGGAACTTTAACCAAATCGTCTGTTTGGCAAAGGGTGGGTTGAGGGTTGGTGATATTCTGGCGCGGATTTACAACCTCCCACTCGCCATTTTGGCAACTTCCTCTTACGGCGGACTTAACAATCAGGTGCGCGGATCGATTACTTTTGCCCGCGACCTTACCATGACCACGGCAAATTTGGGCGATCGCGTGCTGCTAGTGGATGATCTGGTTGACTCAGGTGTCACCTTAAAGAAAACCCTCATCTGGCTCGATCGCAAATACGGCTTTTACATCGAAGAAATCCGTACCGCCGTTCTCTGGTACAAAGACTGCTCCGTCATTACACCCAACTACTACATCGATTATCTTCCTGACAATCCCTGGATTCATCAACCCTTTGAACCCTATGAACAAATGACCCCAGCCGATTTAGCGGAAGCCCTCTCTTCCTCTACAGCAAAGCCCTAGAAGGGGATGGAGGAGTGGATGGGTGGATGGGTGGGATAAACACTCCCTTCCCTCTTCCATGATTCTTAATGAATGTCCCATGGGTGCATAAAGCTCCGTAGAATGATGAGGGGGCAGAAACCTGCTCGCTGGCGATCTGGCAAAAATCGGTTTCGATCACAATCAGTTTTTTTGTTTAGATGGCGTGTCTTACTTAAGGTCTTCGTGTCTTACTTAAGGTCTTTTAGTGTGGTTGAGTGTCACTAGTCATGACTGGGAGGGATAGAGGAATGGTATTGATGGACGAGTTGAAAGCGTCCCAAGGGGGAATCCCACTTTGATTTATCGACTTACTTATCAGAGCGTCAGGCTTTAATAGAAGCTGCTCTAGACCGTTCCCTCCAGGTCATCTATCCTGAAACCATTTATGAGGCGATGCGTTACTCACTGATGGCAGGAGGGAAGCGTCTGCGTCCAATTCTTTGTCTAGCAACCTGTGAGTTGGTCGGCGGCACTATTGAGATGGCAATGCCTACAGCCTGTGCCCTGGAGATGATCCATACAATGTCATTGATCCATGATGACCTGCCAGCGATGGATAACGACGACTATCGACGGGGCAAACTAACCAATCACAAAGTTTTTGGGGAGGACATTGCAATTTTGGCAGGAGATGGGTTGCTAGCCTATGCATTTGAGCATGTTGCCGTAGAAACCCGGAATGTTCCTGCTGATCGCCTGTTGAGAATTGTCGCCATCCTGGGGCGGGCTGTCGGTGCCGCTGGTCTGGTTGGGGGGCAGGTTGTTGATCTGGAGTCAGAAGGCAAATCCGATGTTTCTCTAGAGACGCTGACCTTCATTCACAACCACAAAACAGCTGCGCTTCTAGAAGCCTCGGTCATTTCTGGGGCAATCCTGGCGGGTGCAACTGAGTCCGATGTGCATCGGCTGTCTCGCTATTCCAAAAATATTGGTTTGGCCTTTCAAATTATGGACGACATTCTCGATATCACATCAACCCAGGAAGAACTGGGCAAAACTGCCGGAAAAGATCTGCGAGCCCAGAAGGCAACCTATCCCAGTATCTGGGGTCTGGAGGAGTCAAGACGTCAGGCCCATTCCCTGATTCAAGACGCTAAAGCAGAATTGGCCGACTTTGGTGATCCTGCTCGACCGCTAATGGCGATCGCAGATTTTATTATTGCTAGGACCCATTGAATTTGTTGGTGATTAGTGGTTAATTGCCAGTTAGATGAGTGGATGGATAAGGCTTAAGTTCTAAGTTTTGAGTGACTTCTAACTGTTGGTTGTTAGCGATAGCTGTTGCTCCTGACTTTTCCTTTTCCTCTTTTGCCTTACTGATACCGACTCTCTAGTCACCAGCCCCTGGCCCCCTTAACTCCTGACTTCTGGCTTCTTCCTTCTTCCTTCTCCCTCCTCCCTCCTCCCTCCTCCTACCCCTTCACTGAACCAGTCAACATGCAGGACTTTGGAACCATCCTCAACAACCAGGTGCTGTTGGTTGCACTTGTGGCGTGTGTAACGGCACAGGTCTTAAAGCTTATACTGGATTTCGGTAAAAATGGAAAAGTGAATGTGCGGGTGCTCGTAGAGACAGGTGGTATGCCAAGTGCCCACTCAGCTCTGGTAGCAGCGCTGGCAGCAGGAGTCGGGCAGACTGTGGGTTGGGCAAGCCCTGACTTTGCGATCGCCCTCATCTTTGCCATCATCGTTATGTACGATGCTGCCGGAGTTCGTCAGGCAGCAGGCAAGCAAGCCCGCATCTTGAATCAAATCATCGACGAATTTTTCAACGAAGACCATCACTTCAATGAAGACCGCCTCAAGGAGCTTTTGGGCCACACTCCTTTTCAGGTCATTGTCGGATCAATCCTTGGCGTGGTCATTTCCTGGTTAGCAGAGATGGCCTACTGATTACCGAATTAACTACTGATTACCGAATTAATTTGACGGCAGACGCCCTAGTGCAAGAATTCATAAGCCAGAAGCGAAATTTCTGGCTTATGAATTCTCTAAATTCTTAAATAGCTACACACACCATACTTAAGACAGGGTGCAGGGTTTGATCCCATCTGGGGGCATAACCCCACCCTCGCTTAAAACTAATATCCTCAACAACCTGGCGACGGCTATATGAAATTCAAACCTACACTGGTGCTCCATCAAGAGCATTAGCCGCTTCCTGGAAAATGGTCAACCTGGGCATAGCCGCTAAAAATGAGATTTTTGCCCTGAGTTTCCAGACGATTAATTCGCATCGTGACCCCATCCAGATCAAAGCGATCCAGGTCAACCATGTTATTGAGAATATTGGCAAATGCCATTGTGAAAATCTGAGAAATCCCACGGAGGGATTCGGGCACAACATCTGGGTCAAACTGGGGGTCCTGAAACAAAATGCGGCGACGGCGCTCCGTTGCCAGAGTTGCTACCAGACTGATAGGTACAGACCCATTGGGCAATTCAGTTTTGGCAAAAATTTTGATGCCGTTCTCCGGCAACAATTGAACGTTCACGTCCGAGAAGGCAACGGGTTCTCCACCAGACAGGTTGGTCAGTTCAGGAGTATCAATGTTTTGCAAGCGCTTTTTCACCAGCTCCGCTTTGAATGCCTGATTGATCCCCGCTTCAGACAAAACCACTTGAGCAACGGCCTGAGTGGGCTGTTTGAGGCGAATCTTACCTTGTAGCACAGAACTGAAATCAATCGAGACGGCATCCGTCTCAAAGGACATTTCCTCAACGTGGAAATCCTTTCGAATAAGCAGATTCTTTCCGCTCATCTTGAAGCTGTCGATGCTTCCTTGCAGCAGTTTGCTGGCAGGATGGCAACGAACAACCACATCTACTGATTCACTTTGGGTGAATAAGTGACGGATTGATTGGCTGGTAACTGTGTTGAGCATACGCTCACCCAGATCAGCGCCAGGAGGAGTTGCAGTGAAGCCACCAAACATGCAGTTTCTAGTCTAGATGCGTCTTCCATTAATTTGTAACAAATTGTGAAGATATCGGCAATTGTTTTTCCCCTGTTTCTGTTTGTAAGATCGGCTGCAATCTCTATATTTGAGAATTTTGGCTGGCTTTCCAGAGCAACGATAGAGTTTTCTGAATGTATCGATTTGTAAAGTTCATGGTAAATGTTAAGAGCTCTATCCCTGTCTCTCTGACCCTACTTCTAAGTAATCTATAGCGTTCCTTCTTGAAATTTGAACGGGGTGTAGGGGGTCCACCCCCTTGTTCACAAATAGTCTGTGAATCCTATATAGCGGTCCTAAACCAGTTGTGAGATGGACAGGCTTTGTGAGAGGAAGTTCCGCAGGAACTCTTTCTCGCAATCCAAATAGAGTCGCTATATCAACATCGCCCGCCGACACTCTTCTATCGTTGCCTTTTTCTTCATGGCAGAAACGAGTGCTTCATACTCTTCCTGATGGTGCTGAATCAACGTTTTGGCTTGTAAAATCGCCCAGCGCTCCTTTTGCAGGCACTCAGCCGCTGGAAACCCCAGTTGGGTGAGGATGGCTCTCAGCTTCTGGCGATCGTCGTTGCCGCCTTCAATATTTGGGTATACCAGCGTTTCAGCCGCAATGCCCGCCATCCAGATCGTGCAGTAACGATTCAGTAGCTGGGCAGAGAGGACTGTCTGTTGCAATTCTTGCTCCAGTTCCTGGGTGTCAAACTGGACACCACCGTTACCGGGGTACCCTTGCCGAAAAGCTTCCCAGGCATTCAAAGCATAACCCGTTACCGGAATTCCTAATTGGTGAGCGACGAGAAAATGCCCCGCTTCATGGTGTACGACGCGATCGCGGTGTTCTTTAGAAAAGCTCGCCAGCCAATCTAACAGCAAAGTTGCTCCGCGCCCCTGCCAGCCGAATGTATCCAGTGTTGCCAGGCTCAGAATGCTGAAAGTGGCGATCGCCGGAACCACAGGAGACAAATGCACTAATGGCCCCAGCAGACTGGCAAGGGTAAAGATAAAGACTGTGACTGCAATTAAGTTAAGGGAAACCTCAGACATCAAAAGGGTTCTGGAGTGAAGGGTAAGTAAACCGCTAATTCATTCTCCCATGATCCACCCTTAACCCAAATGCTTTCTTCCATCTCTTCCCCCCTTCTTAAAAAGATTTCTAAGCGAACGCCGTTCGCCCTATCAGAAATCGCGATTACCTGAAAATTTTTATTCTGGAAAGCACTTAAGGCTCACCTTCTCCAGCCTGATCCCCGAGCTGTTTCTGGTCATCCCGCGCCTTATAAAAGGTCTTCAAGCTTTGGATATCCCCTGCATAACGCCAATGCCAGGGTTCATAACTCACTCCCTGCTTGTTTCCTTTCGGAAAAGATAATTCAAAACTATAATAAGCTGCATTGGCCTTTAGCCACTGGAAGGCGGCTGTTTTCTCAAAACTAACGCTCAAATGGGTGGCTGGAGTATTCCCATCTCCGATGTCAACGGCATAGCCTGTGTGGTGTTCACTGTAACCGGGGGGAGCACTGACCTTCGCCCGTTCTTCCGCGACCTGTCCCCGCTCGGCTTTCACATCAAAATAAAGCTTTTGTTGATCATCAATGGAGCGAAATCCAGAGATAGGAACGAGAACAACCCCTTCTTGAAGAGCCGCCGCTGCCATCTCCCGATAAGCCTTAGCCGCCGCTTTGCGTAATTTAATCCTGCCATCATCGGTGATGGGGGCCAGTTCAGAGCGGGGAGCTTCTGGATAGGCAAAATGCCCCAACAGAATCTCAGAGATTGGGGAAGCGGTGGGGGAGGGCTTGGATTCTACTGGCGCAGGGCTGGCGGTTGCAACGGTTGCACTCTCTGTCTGCTGCACACGCAGGGAAAACAAAACACCAGAAACCAGAGCGGCCAACCCGAGGGCAGACAGACTGCCTGCTAAAACCACAACATTGACCTGGGACTTGGGTTTTTCCTGGGGAGTTACCCGCAATGCAACCGGAATATCATCCCCTGGAGGGGATAAGACTCTGGGAGTTTTTTCCGAAGTGCCCGTGTTATCCAATCGTCTAACTCCTGCACTAAACAAATGCTTTACACATGAAAGCTCTCCTGACGGGTGGAGACCAGGTTACTTTTTCCACACACAGGTTTTTGGGGCTTCACCTTAGTAGTAGTGACGCGATCGCCAAACTTCAAGAGAGTTCCTACGAATTGTAGACTGAGACAGTTTAACCGAAAACCTCGTAGTTGGAATAGTTCAGAGATGCGGCAAAGTAGTTATAAATTAGTCACTGTGCGCCAGGTACAGCCGCATTCATCAAATTAAGGAATCAGAGGCCAGGAGTCGGGAAGGACAATGATTCTGGCTCTGGCTCCTGACTTCTGAATTCTATTCCCAGGTCAGCTTTATCTTAGCAATCATGACGATTTCAAACCTCTCGGCTGTTTACATTCCATTAATTAGCTGGACTGGTGTTGGTTGGTTTTTGGGTCGCTTGCTGCCGCCTTCCATTCCAGCCCATGTTGGGAAGTTTCTCTTCTGGATTGGTATCCCTATTGGAATTGTGGCATTTCTACGCCATACCCAATTGTCTCTTGCCCTCTGGATTGCACCAGTTGTTGCCTGGGCAGCCATGCTGGCTGGTGTGGGGTTAGCCTGGTGGATTAGCCGCTGGAAAAAGAAGCACCATTCTTGGAACCACCGGGCTCAGGGCAGTTTTTTGCTGGCGTCAATGGTGGGCAATACGGGATATATCGGGTTTCCTGTTTCCCTGGCTCTGGTTGGACCGCAATATTTTGCCTGGGCATTGTTCTATGACCTGCTAGGTTCAACTCCAGGAGCGTATGGTCTGGGTGTTGCCCTGGCCTCTCGCTTTGGTCAAGGTCAAACCCAAAATCCCTGGGAACCACTTCAGGCCATGATTAAAAACCCCGCTCTCTGGAGTTTTGGGATAGGACTGGCCTGCCGCAACTTACCATTGCCTGAACTGGTTGAGAACAGTCTGCGTGGGCTTGCCTGGTTTGTGGTTTCTCTGTCGCTGGTGCTGGCGGGGATGCGGTTAAGCCAGCTCTCCTCATTTCGCTACATCAAACCAGCCTTAATAGGGGTGGGAATCAAGATGTTGCTGGTTCCGCTTGTGTTAGGCACGATTTTATGGTGGAGCGGAATCACGGGAATGACCCATCGGGTAATTTTGCTGCAAATGGCAATGCCGCCTGCCTTTGCCACGCTTGTGATTGCTGAAGCCTATGAGCTGGAGCAGGAACTTGCGGTGACGGCACTGGCGATCGGCTCTTTAGGATTACTGGTTTTGCTACCTTTTTGGTTCTGGCTGTTTAGAGGGTGAAGAGGAAGTTGTTAAGTAGCCAGGCACAATCATAGCTGCCGCCAGGCTGCTTAGGACATTGGCTTGAAAGGGGGTATGGGGACTTCGCCCCCAGCCAGGGGCCAGCTAAGGGGGGAGCCACTGCGCCCTGTCTTAAGCCTAGTGGCTATAGCTATACATTTAGGATAATTTCGGGGTTTGAGGATGTGAAACTCCCTACTTTAGGGGTACAGTTTCCACTCCCCCCTTACAATCCCATACAATTAAGCATGGCTATAAGTATGGCTCCTTACTTAACCTACTTAGTGATTAGTTGTTAGAAAGTTCAGGCGCAATGATGGAGTAACTGCCCTGTGGAAATGAGGAGGCAGGGTAATGGAATATTGTTATCCAACCCAACTGACATCACCATCAGAAGAGCTAACCGAGGGTAAAGGTTTGGAGATGGGCACTGCGCGTCGGACTGGAGTTTGCCGAGGGTTTTCTGAAGGGGACGAGCTGCTGTTCCCGGAATCCAGATGGGGAGAGGGGTTAATGGTAGAGACTGCGGATGATGGACGAGTGATCGCACCCTCCTGTCGTAAAGCATTAGCCTCTTCTCGCCTGGCTGCTTCTTGCTCAGGTAAAACAATCTTTTTCATTAAATACTCAATAGTTTGCTGCTTGACCCAACCGCGGGCGGCCAGAATTTCTCCAAAGCGCATACCCGTTAACTTCTGATCATTGAGGGCAACATCCACCTGAGCGGGGGTCAATAGACCAGCCTCTACCAAGTAACCACCCAAACGCTTGTGGTTAGGAGAGTTATCGGAAGCAACAGAAGATAGGTTGCGATCGCCAATATCACGCATTTCTTGCCTCAAGGGAAGATTAAAATTGGAAACAGCAAATACAACACCCCTGCTAGTCCCAGAACAAAGCACACCGCGAGAGAGCTTAATTGGTCTTTTCAAGCATGATGCCGAGGTTAAGTTCTTCTTAGTTTGCTTTTGTAGATAGGTTCGCTTTTGTAGATACAGCGATCCTGTTTGGATTGTGAGAAAAGGGTCCGCAGGAATCCTTTCTCACAAAGCCTCTCAATCTCACGACTGATTTAGGACTGCTATAGCAGGTTATGTAAACCGTAGCGCAGGTAGATACGTAACCCGTATGATTGTTCTATACAGTATATCAATAAAATTACGGAAACTTCACCCCCTACTGGCCCTCCACAGCCTCATCCGCATAGGTACGGTAATATATGCAGTCTTAACAGTTGTGAGATGGACAGACTTTGTGAGAAGGGGGTTCCTGCGGAACTCCTTCTTACAATCCAAATAGGATCGCTATAGTCGCCTGGTACTAATGCCTCTTAAGGTCTTACCCCCGTTGCAGATAACTTTGAACTGTATTTTGCAATAGCATGGTGACGGTCATGGGACCAACGCCACCCGGAACAGGGGTGAGAAATGAGGCAACGGACTGGACACTATTAAAATCAACGTCTCCCACCAACCGCCCTTTTCCAGTTTCGTCAAGAATCCGGTTCATGCCAACATCTACGACAACAGCACCGGGTTTTACCTGCTCGGCAGTGATCAGTAGAGGGCGACCTACTGCAACAATCAGAATATCAGCAGTACGGGCGATCGCGCCCAAATCTGGAGTTTTGGAGTGGGCGATCGTCACAGTGGCATTGGCCTCCAACAGCAACAACGCCTGGGGTTTGCCAACCAGGATGCTACGGCCAATAACGACTGCCTGCTTGCCTTTAGGATCAATCTCATATTCCTGCAACAACCGCATCACGCCAGCGGGGGTGCAGCTCCGTAGACCGGCTTCTCCCCGCACTAGCCGCCCCAGGTTAGTAGGATGAAGCCCATCCGCATCCTTTTCGGGCAGGATTTGATTGAGCAGAGCAACTGCATTCAGATGGTCGGGGAGGGGGAGTTGTACCAGAATGCCATCCACACGATCATCCTGGTTGAGGGATTGAATCACGGCTTCCAGTTCTGTCTGGGTGGTGTCTGCCGGAAAGTGTTTACCAAAAGATGCAATTCCAACATTGGTACAGGCCCGTTCTTTATTCCGCACATAAGCTGCACTGGCAGGATTGTCACCTACCATCAACACTGCCAACCCGGGTGGGCGTCCCCGTTGAACCTGGAGAACCCGCACCTGTTCGGCTAGCTCAGCCTGCATCTTCTGGGCAAGGGCTTTTCCATCCAGCAATTGAGCAGTTAAAGTCATGGTCAAAGAAGTTGTGCTATTACAGCTTTAGGCTGTTCATCAGTTTCGCAGATTTGGCGTGAACTATGCATTTTCTTAAAGCATTGCGTGTATTCTTTTTAGCCTTTTGGGTGGTAGGTTTAGCTGCTTGTGGTCAGTCTGCCCAATCCGTCTCAGAAGGGCGCACGTCAGAACTGGTGCAAACGCTAGTGCAAACGGATGCCATCCAGGAAATTCAGCGATCGCCAAAACCAGGGACCATTGTTCACCTGAAGGGTAAAGTTGGAAGCCGGGTGCCGTTATTAGAAGGAATGGTGTATGAACTCAAAGATGCAACAGGTACAATCTGGGTTTTGACGAAGGGGCAGGTGCCTGATCAGGGAGATGAGGTTGTCATCCGAGGAAGACTGCAATATTTGAAATATCAGGGTATCCAATCGAAAGAGCAGGGAACAGCGTATATTGAGCAGCAGGAACAAATACAGCACACTCCTGCACTGAAGAGCTAATGGATACAAATACTTCCCATCGCCCTGAAGTTGCGATCGCCATCCTCCATCAAGACGGTAAATTTCTTATGCAACTGCGGGATGACCTGCCCAATATTCTTTATCCGGGACATTGGGCACTGTTTGGTGGACACCTCGAACCCGACGAATCGAGCGATGCTGCCATCCGGCGAGAGCTTTTAGAAGAGATTGGTTATACTCCACCCACCCTAGTTCCCTTTGGCTGTTATGAAGATGCCAGAGTCATTCGACACGTTTACCAGGGGACGCTGACCGTGGGCTTAGATGCCCTGGTGTTAAATGAGGGGGCAGATATGGATCTGGTTACCCTGGAAGAAATTATGAGGGGCGATCGCTACTCCCGTCGAACCCAGCAAATTCGCCCTCTGGGGCCACCCCATCAGCGCATCTTATTAGATTTTGTCAACCAGCAGATATAGCTGTCATCAGTTTACTTAGGACATTGGCTTTAAGGGGGGTATAAGGGTTTCGCCCCCAAGCCAAGGGTTCTAACCCCCTGCACTCCGCTTTAAATATGGTAGCCACAGCTATAAATGGGAATAGTTTCTAGGCCCCAGTTCCTGGCCCCTATCCCCCCATCCCCGCACCATACTTTCTACTCTGTCGTCAATCAGGATCACTATAGCAGTCCTAAATGCTTTGTGGAATGAAAAGGCTTTGTGAAAAGAAACTCTGCAGGAATCTCTTTTCAAAATCCAGATAGGATCGCAATAACACGATGAAAGTGGGCATTCTAGGGTAAGCAGGGGGGAGCTATCGCTTTCAGGTAAGCAGGTAGACGTAATCAAATTTAAGGATGATTTCGGAGGTAGAGAGGGTGAAATCCCCTGTCTGGGGCGCAGCCCCCACTCCCCCTTCTGACAGTTTCTTACAGTTAATTACGGCTATCTACTTATCTCTTTTCTAGGTATTGTTTTCGGAAAGTCATTTTCCGCAAGTGTATCTTTTTTTACAAAAGGATTTTTGCATAAGCCGTGCTGCACCAGGGTTCTTACCCCCCTTGCTTAATCGTCTATGATGTATGCTTTCCACGTGGAAATCCCAGTAATTTAGTGAAGTCCTGAATTGGATTCTCAGATAAGGCTATTGATCTGCCAATGGAAGCTTCGATTCTGCTAGTAGGAGGTGATGACTTTTTATCAACACTCCTGAATCGAATTCGGAATTTAGTCACCTGTATTGTGGAGGTTGCGTCCAGCCCTAGCGAAGCGGTTCCGCTGATTCAGGCACAACAACCTGACCTCATTATTCTTCAAGGAAACCAACCCGGCAGCCTTGAACTTTGTCATCAGATTAAAGAACAAACTAGACTCGCCTGGATTTACTGCATTGTGCTGGAAAGCCCGGCGCAAATGTTAGGAGATCCCTGGCTTGAGCGCAATTGGGAAATGGAGTCCAGGGCTGAAGCTCTAGAAAGTGGAGCTGATGCTTACCTGTGGCTTCCCTGCAATAACTCGAAAGGAGAAGCGTTAGAAAAAGAGGCTCTGAAACGGCAGGATCAGCTTTTGCGCTCTCAGATTGTATCGGGGTTGCGGATGGTTAAAACCTACCGTGAATTAATGCGCACCAATGACATCCTATCGGCGATCGCCCTTTCTGATCCCCTGACCGAGCTCAATAACCGGCGTGCGTTGGACTGGGAATTGCCCCGTCAGGTGCAAAATGCTCGTAGTCGGATGGAACCCCTCAGCCTGGTCATGCTGGATGTAGATTACTTCAAAAATATCAACGATACCTACGGTCATCCTGTGGGTGATCGCGCTCTACAGCTCATCTCCAGCCGCCTGCGTCATAATTTGCGGTTCCGCGATACCCTGTTTCGCTACGGTGGCGAAGAATTTGTAATTATTCTCAGCAACACTGACCAGCAAGAAGCCTCATTAGTTGCCAGCCGTCTCTGCCGCCTGATTAGCGAGCAGCCATTCACAATTGATGAGAATTTAGACCTCCATTTGACCATTAGCGCGGGGACAGCATCTCTTAAACCCACGGATGACTCTAGGGGTGCAAGCCTGCTTCAGCGGGCAGATCAAAATCTACTACAAGCAAAATCCTCTGGACGCAATCGCGTCGTCAGTGGTTTGGATAGGCAAGAGTGATGGGGGGATGGAGTGGGGGGATGTCACTCCCCCCACTCCATCTTCCTTTCCCCTTCATCCCTTTACTCCTTCATCCCCCACCTCTCACCTCAAATCAAACCCCTGCACCAGGGTTGTGCCTAGGGTACCTTCAAAGGTCGGCCTGGTTGCAGTGATGAGAATGGCTAAATGTTTGCCATTGGTAGACAGGTGTACTTCTCGGATGGAGTAGTCCAGTACCCAGGGTCGGAAGTTGTTCAGGGAGTCGAGCGATCGCCGTTGTCCATTGCTATCAATCTCTAGCATCATCGCAGTTTGAGGATTTCCTTTTTCCATTGCCCCCACTTGCTTCTGCCGCAATCGCAGTTTTAGCAAAGAATTCCGGTCATTCAGCCGCACAGTCACAGTTTCGATGCCATCGCTGGTGCGCGATCGCGATACAATTGGCAGACTTGTTCCCGCAGCAGGAGGGGTCAAGTTCAAAGCCTGTCTTAACTTCCATGTTTGTTGCAGCAGGTCATTTTCTGCGTCGGCAATATCCAGCCTGGCATCGGCTTCACCATAACGGGTTTCAATGCAACCTCGATCAATACATTGGTTAGACGATATTTCAACTAGTTGCATCGCCGCTTTGGGAATGCCAGCCCCACTATCCCGTGAGCTTTCCATGTAAATGAAGTAGCCTCCATCCCTGGAGAAGCCTGCCATCCGCTGAGCCATCCACTCAGTTGGGGTGAAGCGATTTTTGACAACTAATGTTGTCTCTACAACATTTTGCTCTCTGGCCTTTGCAATCGGGTAGTCAGAAGCGTCAGGGATGGAAGGAATTTTGGAAGAAGTCTCGATTTTTGATGGAATGGGTTGAGCCGATTCAACTTGCCTACCCTCATCAATAGGTGAATTCTCTGTCTGGACCACTATTGGACTGGGTAGCTCAACCAGAGGAGACGGGGGAAGATTTGCCTGAGAGCAGCCAGCCAGTAAAACCAGGAAAAATGAAGCCGACCAGGGTCGAAAAATCATTCTAAAACGTTGCAGCATAGTTATGAAAGAACCAGGAAACACACCGATCGCGCTGGGTGTTTGCCATCTCCCATCCCAGCGAAGATCTCTATAGCTGTCGCCAGGTTGCTCAGGACATTGGTTTTAAGAGGGTGTGGAGGCTTTGCCTCAGCAAGGGGTGGAACCCCTGCACCCCGTCCTAAGCCTGGTGGCTATCGCTATATTAGGCAACTACACGACTGACAGATCAGACTCCGGATGCCCTTTATTCAAAGTTTGCAGGGAAGCGTTGCTGAAAAGCAGTATGAATCGAAACGAGGTTTCGAGCATACAGCATCCATTTCATACCCAGATTCAGTCCATGCCGCAGGGAAGTTGGTTGCCAATCACTGGGAAAAATAACGGCCCCAATAGCCAGTTTTCGCAGCATAAAAACCAACACCTGCCATCAGGAGCCCCAGAGACAACAGGGCTGTGAGGCGGATCTGGCGGGTATGGGCAGAGGGAGTAATCGCTTCACGCACCAGAATCGAGGCGATCGCTCCCACGATATAGCTGAGGCACAGAACGAGATATAACTCATTTTGCATAAAAAACCAAGCACCACAGAATGCCAGTGCCAGCAGCAGCATCACTCCCTCCACAAACTGGGGCGGATTTTGCTGACTAATCAGAACCAGATTTCGCCATCCGTTTTGCCACATTCCGGTAACGGCCCAGAGCTGTTAATGGGAAGTGTTGATAATACAGATGGTAGCGTAAATAAAAGTGGCAGGGAAATCCAGTGCCTGTGAAGTAATCTTCATACCAGGTACCATCTGGACGCTGGGTTTCAATAAGGTAGCCAACACCCCGCTCAATCGCTTCCATTGCATAGGTGCCCGTTGCTTCTCCCGCTGCCATCAACCCAATCAGAGCCCAGGCCGTCTGGGATGCAGTGCTGTCACCCTGCCCCTTCAGTTTCGGGTCGTTATAGCTGAAGCAGGTTTCACCCCAGCCACCGTCCTGATTCTGACAGCGCACTAACCAGGCAGCACCCCGTTCAATTTCCTTCCTGTGAGATTGGGGCGCAATCAATGAAAGGGCTGACAAAACCCCGCTTGTGCCGTAGATGTAGTTCACTCCCCAACGGCCAAACCAGCAACCTTCTGGTTCCTGCTCACGGCGGAGATAAGCCAGTGCGCGGGCGATCGCATCAGGAGTGAGAGCAGTCGTTAGTTTTTGGTTGTTAGTTGTTAGAGAGGGATGGGGAGTAGGAGGGTGGATGGGTGGATGGGTAGATGAGTCTTGAGAGCTGAAGGCTGAGGGCTGAGGGCTGAGGGCTGAGTTAAAGCCTAACTCCTGACCGTTAGACCCTGGTCCCCAGGCCCTACCTTCTGACTTCTGACTTCTGACTTCTGACTCCTGGCCCCTAGCCCATCCCAACTTACCTGCCATTTCCAGCACTCTGGCAGTGACATCAGCGGTGTTGGGGTCAATCATCGCTTTGAGATCGCCGTAGGGAACGAGGTTAAGCCAGTCCTGATCGTTGTTCAGATCAAAAGCTGCCCAACCACCGGGTTTGCATTGCATGGTGGCAATCCAGTTCACGGCGCGGGCGATCGCTTGCTGCTTCAGTGGCTCATTTTCCAATTGAATGGCATGGAGAGCCATCACGACGACCGCCGTATCGTCTACGTCAGGGTAGAAGCGGTTGTCGAACTCAAATGCCCAGGCTCCTGGCTTACCTTCGCGATTTTTGACAGCCCAATCGCCATAGTCGAGGATTTGCTTCTCCAGCAACCAGTTACCGCCGCGCTGAAGGGCGGGATGGTCGGGGTTTAAGCCAGAGTCCACCAGCGATCGCATCACGAGGGCTGTATCCCAGACAGGTGAAATGCAGGGCTGGGTCCAGTACTGGTCCTCGGTTTGCAGGCAAAAGTTGTCAACCGCTTTCAGTCCCCGTTCCACAATTGGATCGGCAACGTTGTAACCGAGCGATCGCAACGCCAGCAGGGAATTGAGCATCGCAGGAATAATGCCACCCCAGTCTCCTGTATCTTCCTGACGCTCCAGCACCCATTTCTCTGCTGCTTTCAGTCCTTCTTCGCGGAAGGGGGTTAGTTTCAGGTTCTCGGCCAGCTTAAAAAGATCATCCAGGGTCACGAAAATATCCGTCCAATCACCGTGCCGGGGCAACTCAAAGCGCACATTCTCGCGCCCTTCGGCATACAGTTCATCCAGGTTGATGGCTGGATCAACTTTGTAAACAGGCTTCTGGTCAAACACAATCAGGAGAGGTACGGTGCTGCCCCGCGCCCAACTGGACATTTCATAAATAGTGAAGGGAAAGTTTTCTGGAAACAGCATGACCCAGGGGGGAATGGAGGGCAGCCCCCGCCAGTCGTAGCAGCCAATCAGAGCCAGGTGCATTTTGGTGAAAATGCGCGTTTTGCTGATGCCACCCCGTTCCAGAATGAACTGACGCGCTCTTTGCAAAGCCGGGTCAGAGGCGGGAACGCCAAGCAATCTCAATGCCATGTAAGCTTCAACGGTGGTACTCAGTTCCCCGCCATCCCCGTAGAAAAGCTCCCAACCACCGTGGTCTCGCTGTTGAACCCGCAGGTACTTTTCAACCTTATGGAGCGGGCGGGTGCGATCGGTTCCCCAAATCTTGTGCAGCAAAACCGCTTCTGCGGTAATGGTGACATTTGATTCCAGTTCTGCCCACCAGTAACCCTCTGGATACTGGATAGAAAGGAGATAGCGCTGGCTTTTGGCGATCGCGTCCTCCAACTTTGCTAAAGCGCCATCCAATGGCTCTGCTACGACTTCCAAATTGGATGCCGCATCCTTATCTTGAGTTTGCATGTTCCTATTCCCCACTCAACACACCACACATTCCACCATTCACCATTACCTCACTGCGATCTGCTTCACCTATTGGCATGAATTCAACCGTTTAAGTAGGTAGCCAAAGTTAATTTTGGCGTCGCTGAATTTGGGTACGAAACAGGTGCTGTATGCTCGAAACTTCGTTTCGAGGTAGACCTAACAAGGTAATGATGTACGGCGCTAGTTGCACATCATTATCCACTCAAGAACCATTACGATTTGGGCACCACCCGTTTCGATTCATACTGCTTTTCAGCAACGCCTTAATTTTAAAGGGGGGAGTAGGGGCTGCGCCCCCAGACAAGGGGTTTCACCCCCTCCACCCCCAAAATTATCCTTAATTTAATTATTGCGCCCAGCTACTTATAGCGGTTTTCATTTGAATAAAGTACGGGATTGTGAGTACAGTGAGTACTTCACACCCTTGAAAAGAGCTATACGTAAGCCAATGGTGGTAATTGGTAGATATTGTATTTTCCCTTGTGAGAAAGAGGATTGGCAACCAGGATAAGGCCGGTGAGCACTGTTTTGACAACAGATGTTTTTGGAGCAAGCCAGGAATCAGCAATCAGATTCATTCTGACTCCTGGCTCCCGACTCCTGACTTCCCAATCGTTGAATATAGCGTTCTCAAATAGTTTGTGAACCCTGCACCTCGTTCAAATTTCAAGAAGGATCGCTATAGTCAGGTTGCGATCAATGCTGGCCCAAACCTTCGCAAGTAATTCTGTAAACTTCACTACTTTTTCATGGCCGATTTACCGTTGCTATACCTATTCTGTCTACGAACCGGAGCATCTTATTAAAAGTTGTCCCCACAAAAAAAATGGTTTTAGATTACTGCGCTGAATTTTGCACAATATCTCAACTCTCGTGCCCGTGCAACGGTTCCCACTGGCATCTCAATTTCCTTTTCCGGCAGCGGGAGGTTTAGGATGCAAACCTCTGCTTCTGGCGGTTCTCATCAATCTTCAATTGCCCGATCTGTTTCGCAAGCACAGCCCAGTTTTTCAACCAATCGTCCCTATTCAACCCTGGCAGAGTACTGCCTGCTTGGTGTTCTGGTTTCCTTGGGAGTAGGAGCTTTGCTGTACAGGCAATACCGATTATGGATTTTTGGACGACGGGTAAAAACTCTGGAACGATTGTGGAAACTCAACATTGAAAGGAAAGCCCTTTAACCATTAGTGGGCACATCGCCCCACCGCCTTCGGCACCTCCCCTTGGCAAGGCTACTGTGTATACATCAGTGATTTGTTTCCGCTGGAAACCTCTCAGACTTAACCCCCAACCCCTTCTCTCCAAGGGAAGAGAGCTCTGATTCAAGTCCCTCTCCGTGTCGGAGAGGGACTTGGGGAGGGGTCAAGTGATTTGTGTATACATGGTAACTTGGCAAGGGTAGGTTGGGAGGTCGGATTTGCACTGTTTTCAAATCAAATTGGTATAAGCAACCTGGCGACAGCTATAAAACAATCTGAGACAATCAGTGAGGCAGAACTCTTGTTGCAGGAGCTTTTATCACAGAAAAAGTTGAGATTGGCATGGCGATCGCGTTGGGTTTAGCGCTCCTCTCTCTTAGCATCTGGCTGGTTTTGCTGCTGGGCTGGGGAGGGTTTTGGTTATGTGACCAGCGCCTGGAGTTGGGAACCGATTGCTCTGAGGATTCCACTTCTCAAGATTCCATGTCCGAATCGCGGTTGCCCTCAGTTTGTGCAGTGGTGCCTGCCCGCAATGAAGCGGATGTATTGCCGGTGAGTTTGCGATCGCTCCTGGTTCAAAACTACCCTGGCAATTTCCAGATTGTCTTGGTGGATGACCACAGCGCCGATGGAACGGCTCAGGTGGCAAAGGAAACGGCTGAAGCATCGGGCAAGGCTCACCTGTTGCACCTCATTTCCGCCGAACCACTACCAGCTGGCTGGTCGGGCAAGCTGTGGGCAATGGATCAGGGAGTTCAAAAAGCTCAAACCTTTTCCCCTGACTACATTCTGTTGACGGATGCGGATATTGAACATGACACCGCCAATCTGAACCGACTGGTTTCCAAGGCGGTAAAGCAGGATCTAGATCTGGTATCCGTCATGGTGCGGCTACGATGCGAAAGCTTCTGGGAAAAGCTGCTGATTCCAGCGTTTGTCTTTTTCTTTATGAAGCTCTACCCCTTTCGTTGGGTCAACAACCCTGCCAGGAAAATGGCGGGTGCGGCAGGAGGCTGCATTTTAATTCGGCAATCAGCGCTGGATCGCATCGGTGGACTGCAAACCATTCGGCGGGCGCTGATTGATGACTGTACGCTGGCCCAAAGGGTGAAAGGAACAGGGAACAGGGAGCAGGAAACAGCAGACACAGAAGCAAGGGATGGAGCAACTGGTCGGATTTGGTTAGGACTCAGCGACCTGACGCAGAGCCTCCGCCCCTATCCCAACCTGAAAACGATCTGGAATATGGTGGCCCGGACAGCCTATACACAATTGAATTACAGTCCTTTACTGTTGCTAGGCACACTGGCAGGAATGGGGTTGGTTTATCTGGTGCCACCAATTGGGTTAGTCGGGGGAATCCTGACAGGACAATGGGCGATCGCTCTTATCTCTCTGACAACCTATCTCCTGATGACGCTGGCCTACTTTCCCACAGTCCGGTTCTATCGATGCCCTCCTGGGTTTGCCCTTTGTCTACCTGCGATCGCCTTCCTCTATACCCTGATGACCCTTGATTCTGCTATCCGCCACTGGCGAGGGAAGGGAGGAGCCTGGAAGGGAAGAGTGTATCCCTAATGCATTTTCAGGAGACCTTTTTTGCTAAGGGTTCTAGCAAGGGAAAATCAAAATAGTCACAGACTCTGGTCTTAACTTCTTGTCCGCTCAGTATCCGTTGTGGTTCTACAATGGCCCGCTTGGCATGAATCCACTTCGGCTCAATCGCATTCAAGCAGAGACTCTTTACAGGTAACTGAGAGAGAATCAATCGCCCCCCTATTTCCCGTTCGCTTGACTTGAGCCTGGTGTTGCCTGACCCATGGCCGCACAGGCTTGGAGAGGTGCCAGCTCACGTTATCCCCAATTAAGGGCTGCACTCGCTGACCCATTTGACTCACTTGCTGAGCGATCCAGGCTAAAAACTCACCAGTGATCTCGCTATGTTCAGTGATGCCCTGCTAGTGAACCACTTCTGCCAACAGGTCTAACGTCCAGGTGGAGCGAACTTTGCCATCCTGCCAAAGATTATAGCGGTAGTCATTATGGTTAGGACGGGGTGCAGGGGTGGAACCCCTGGCTGGAGGCGAAGCCCCCACTCCCTCTCTAATTCCAATGTCCTAACGCACCTGCGTAGAGCTATAGCATGGAGCACCTGCCGCAATTGGGCGCGCTTGTCCTCATCCAAGATGGGTTTGACCGTTTTAGGACAACTCGATCAGGCGTGCAAACAAGCTAACCCCTGCTGCTCGAAGGCACGAATCACCTTGCAAACAGTTTTGGACACTACCACCGACCGTGGTGGCAATGTCTCTGGGCTGGATACGTCTAGCCCTAGCCAGCAAGATTTGGCAGCGCCGCAGAGTAAAAGCATCTTTGCAGCGTAGTCCCTGTTTGAGGGCAGCTTGTTGTTGGGTTTCACTCAAGGGACACACGTATAGAGGGGGAAGCATCAAGATTATGAGCCAGTGGAAAGTGTCTCCTCTAAAGGATCTTTGACTCCTGCTAATTGCATAATCGGTGCGCTGAAGTCACATTAGTAGTCCTTCAAATTAGTAGACGGGTGGATAGGAATTCCTCACAACCCTAGCGGGAAACGACTCTGGCTTCCCTGAAGTTAGGGTAGAAATTTGGCTGTCTTTTGGGTAAGGGAGCAGCCATTACCAATAGTTTTTCCATTAACCAGGGAGCGAGGCGGTTCACCCACACTGCCAGGTGGCTCTGCCATCCCACCAGAATTTCATTGGAGCCTTTTGCCAATCCGGAAACGAGGGCCTGTGCGACCTGCTCAGGTGTCATGGGCATGACCCAGCGAAACCATTGCAAATTTCGCACCATATCCGTATCTGTCAGGGATGGGAGGAGGGTAACCACCTTGACGTTATGAGCGCTTAATTCACCCCGCAGTGCCTGGCTGAAGCCGAGGATGGCAAATTTGGTGGCTGAATAGGTTGCCATAGTTGGAGCTGCCAGCTTGCCCATCAGGCTAGAGACGTTGACAATCACGCCTTCCTGCTGAGCAACCATTCGCCGGGCCAGGAGACGGGTGATTGTATACATGCCAATTAGATTGGTAGAAATTTCTTCCTGTACTTGTGGTAGGCGAGTTTGCAGAAAGGGCGATTGATGGGCTACTCCAGCACAATTCACCAGCACATGAATGGGGCCGTGATCCCGCCAGGCTCTGGCAATAGCAATGCTGACTTCAACCGGTTGGCTTAAATCAATGGCCAGGGTGATGACATCAACCCCTAGGGCGGAGACTTCGGCGGCAACGCTGGCAAGACGCTGGCGATCGCGAGCAACCAACAACAGGCGTTTGACTCCGTGGGTTGCAAATTCCAGGGCGATCGCACGCCCAATGCCGCGGGAAGCTCCTGTAATGAGAGCCGTTTTTCCTTGAATATCCATGAGACAACCTCCAGAGTAGAGAGCTCACGATGCTTCTAGACAACTAAATTGCAATCAGTCGCCAGACTCACTGGTTTCCTATCATTGGGGTTCAAAACCAATCCGAAAATCCATTCATCTCTTTGATCTGTCCTCAGATTGGCACTTCCAACCTGAAGATTGGATTTTCAAATAACCTTTCAAAGGCTGGCTCGATCCTGACTCAGGTGGAAAAGAGACTGCCAGCAACCAATGGAAGCAACGTGAAACAAAGATTGATTCGCAATCAAAAATGGCGTGATTGCAAGGAAAGAAAATGACCGTGCCTCTGGGCTTGCAAAATTTTTAGCAAGGGTGAGAGGCGATTGCGGGATGATGAGCGATTAACTTCAACAATTCAGTGGATCAATCCAGTTCGTAATGAGTGTAACGGTTCAACGCATAGTCACATGAGCAACAGGGAAGATTCAGCTAGCTGAGCAGATGAAGACGTAGAGCGAATCGATTTTACGCATAGACCATGCATCCTCAGAAGGGTTGCAGAAACGTTACTTAACAACCTAAAACAAATGTTAACCTAATTATGATTGAGTGAGACTCTCCAATCGGGTGATTTTGCTCACTCATTTGCCCGCAAATAAGGGCAGAGCCTTGTCCCAGCGCGGGTTCAACAAACTCAAGCAAATTAGGCGATGGGCTGACGAATCGGCTTAAAACCAGCCATTGCACAATACCTCCTGACCAATAAATCCTGAAAATGATCCAACATGCACACCCTAACAACGGGATCAAGAACCTGCAACATTTATTAACTGAAAAATCGGATTGTTACATTTAGCGACATCTCTCTCAG
This sequence comes from Leptothermofonsia sp. ETS-13, assembly GCF_049200465.1. Lineage (NCBI taxonomy): Bacteria > Bacillati > Cyanobacteriota > Cyanophyceae > Leptolyngbyales > Leptolyngbyaceae > Leptothermofonsia > Leptothermofonsia sp. ETS-13. The sequence continues at coordinate 4,137,597 of NZ_CP120836.1, read as the reverse complement.
AATTCCGTAGGATTACCAATCGCTTTGAGAAATTGATGAATTCAGGATTTTGAGAATTTTAGCCACTTAAGTTAATGAGAAAGAAAGGAAAAGATGAGAGTGGAGAGGGTAGGGGATAGAAGGAACTGGGGGATAGGGGAAGGGTCAGGCATTCGTCATGGTCATTCTTCGTTTGCCTTAGCGTAAATTGTCAATACTACAGGACCAAGTAAGTAATGATGCCCCTGACAAATCAATCCTGCCTGTCTGCCTAACTGCTCTCGCGCGGTAAAACCATAGAATTTGATGGCACCGGCGGGCATGGGAAGGGTTTGAGTTCCTGCTTGCCAGCGCAGGACAGGATCAACCAGATAGAAATGACCGGCTGGACGCAATACCCGGCTGACTTCAGCAAACACCATCTCTGGATTGGGGTAGTGCAAAAAGCTGAGGGTACTGAAGACCGTATCAAATTCGTTCTCTTGAAAGGGCAATGCTTCTGCGCTGCCCTGCACAAAGTTGAGCCGTGAGGGATGGCAATTCTTAAGCTCGGCCTGGCGTAGCATTTCAGGAGACAGATCCAGCCCCTTCCCAGTGAGATTGGGAAACTGGTCTGCTGAGCGGTTGAGCAGTCGTCCAGTGCCACACCCTAGGTCAAGGACGGAAGCCTGTACGGGAAGGTGAACAAATTCAAGCAGGCGCTGGTGAATCGCTTGATAGACAATGGATGGAAAGAGCCAATCGTAACTGGGTGCCCAGCAATCGAAGATCGATTGCTTGCGGCGGAGGAAATCGTTGCTCATGGTGAGAAGAAGATGGAAAGGCGTTTACAACGTTAACGCAGTATGCGACTACTCTTAAATCTCCGGTTTCTGGCAAGATAATCGGGTAAATCGATCTTTGATCAACGAGAAACTGGATTTAACCGCTCGCGATCGCCCTTAAAAAGAACCCATGCCTGCACAGAATATCCTTTTGCCGCCCGGTACATTATGGAACAAAGTCACCAAGCGAACAAAACACGCGCTTCAATGTGGCGCGTTGCAGTCAATTCCAACCACCTACGAGCTGGTTGAACAGAGTGGAATTTCTTTCCTTGTGCGCATGCTGGTCAACCTGATTCACAAGGAGGAGGCAAAGAAGCGACAGGAAGAAGAGTCTGACGGAGCGGGTAAGAGGGGGAATCCTTTTTTACCTTATGAAGAAGATTTGTTTGTAGCTGACCTTTCCGAGACTCACCTGTGCTTACTGAACAAGTTCAATGCCGTAGACTACCACCTGCTGATAATCACCCGTGCCTATGAGGAGCAGGAAAGGCTGCTCAATGCTCAAGATTTTGTTGCTACCTGGGTGTGTCTGGATGAGATCAATGGCCTAGTCTTTTACAACGGTGGACAAAAAGCAGGTGCCAGCCAGCGCCACAAACACTTGCAGCTCATTCCTCTGCCACTCATACCAAAAGGTCCGGCCATCCCTATTGAACCAGTCCTGGCGTCGGCTCACTTTCAAGGCGCGATTGGAACCGTGCTAGTGTTTCCGTTCAGGCATGCGATCGCCCGTCTCACCTTTCCACCGTCTGCCCCACTACCCTACCGGGTTGAAAAGACTCTGGAGTCCTACCAGTCCCTCCTCAAAGCAGTGGATTTACTGGATGACACAACCCTTTCCATTGGCTGGCAGCAAGGTCCCTATAATTTGCTGATGACCAGAGAGTGGATGCTACTGGTACCGCGATCTCAGGAGCGATTTGAGGCGATCGCCGTCAACTCCCTGGGATTTGCCGGAGCCTTGCTGGTTCGCAATCAGGAACAAATGGCTTTTCTGAAAGAAATCGGTCCCATCACAGTTTTGAAAGGAGTGGCCATACCTAGGCAAGGGTCCTGATGAAAGCAACAGGCAAGAGGATAGATGAGGGGAAAGCTAGATGAGTGGTAGGGCGATTACCTGACATCCATCACTCAACACCATAGCTTTGCCGAATTTGGGTATGAAATAGTTGCAGCAATGCCACGCCACCCATCTACCCATCTATAGCTCTACGCGGGAGCGTTAGGACATTGGAATTAGAGAGGGAGTGGGGGCTTCGCCCCCAGCCAGGGGTTCCACCCCCTGCACTCCGTCCTAACCATAATGACTACCGCTATACCTAACTATCTCGCCATTTCATGTTTCAAATCGCCTTTCAAATCGCCGCAGTAGGCTTCATACACTCCGTCGAGAAACTGCCACAGGGCACCGGCCGCTTTTTCAGCTACCGCCAATACTTCAGTTTGTTTTTCGGGAGTATCAGCATATTGCTCAATTAACTTCAGTTCTGCCTCAGTGTGCCACACGTCTACTTTTTCATGCACGCTGAAGAACTTATAGTCTTCAGCATTGGTCATGCCATAGAACTGCTTCAGTCCGTCGATTTTAACCGCTGCCACTTCAGGAATTTGCGATTCATAGGCATACAGGGCTGCTAAACCTGCGTAGAAGGGAGAGTTGAGGCAAAGGTTGCGGAAAGTTTCAATCAGATTTGTGGTTGTAGGCAGTGGTACTGTTTCAGCCAGTTCCGCTTCCGTTGCCCCCAGAGACATGGCAAACCGTTGCCACAGTGCCGGATGGTTGTTGTCACCCCGCTCTTCCTCAATCAGGTTCTCCAGAATTTCCTGACGCACGGCAACAGAGTTACCCAGGGCAGGCGTGTTGAAATGTACGGCGCTGAGATAGGTCGGAAACGCCAGGACATTCTGAAAATACTGAATGGCGTAATGTTTCAAATGGTCGCGAGTGAGTTTTCCTTCAGTCCAGGCAACATAAAAAGGATGGGTCAGCAAATGCTTTTGCTCAATCGTTGCCTTGAGTTGTTCACGAATAGACATGCGTCCTCCACCAGATGGGTAAGGTAATAATTCTATTCACTATATATTAAGTAGCTAATACCAATGTTTTATGAAGCTGTATATCATCAACCCGGTTGTCGCCGTCCCCCTTACTAAAAGAGACTACAGAGGGTTCTAATCCTATGCATCCTTAATATTGAGGTATAAGCCTTAAAATTATCTTTATAAGAAATTAGCTCTAAAACAACACCAATGAGCATCCTTAAAAAGATCTTGAGCAACAATTTCATACTGATGCCAATGCACTAAGGGGGATGCTAAATCAGTTAGTTCCCAAAAGACATGTGCAAAAGATAGAGGGTAACAAACATAGTTACTCACTATTGCCAATGTGCGCCAGAAGCGATCGAGTTTTATGAATGGACGAATTAGGAGAATCAAATTTTATCCAAGCTGTGATCAGTCGGTTAAATAAACAAAATCAATCTGGAAATGTTTTCGTCTTACTTTATACTTTCACATGAGTTCGTGGTGTGCTTACAAAGCATTTAGATAGATTTGCGCGATTTTCTTAAACTGACATGCAAATGAAGAGTAGATGCGCCAAAGCGCTTGCAAAGGGGGCATGACTTGCCCTAACCAGCCCGAATACCTGGAACTCGTGCTTGCGACCGACCAGTTCGAGCACTCTGACTCGGATAATTTCCATGGCTCGTTTCGCAGATTGTTTGAAATGGACTTTGCTCTAGCGCATCAATTGAACTCGACCATACTTGGGGGGCATCGATATAAATCATCTTGGTTGCCTCCAGCCAGGTACTCGAGTCGTTGGGCTTGAATTTCACACCATACTTGCGGGGGCACCTCGCCTCCATAGGCAAACAGTTCACCGGTAAACCTCAGGAGGTAATGATGAGCGGCTACGCCGCTCATCTAAAACTGAAAAAATCATTAACTGAAAAAACTATTATGATTTGGGCACTACTCCCAAGGTTTAACCCGTCCTTAAGATGAACTTAAAAGAAACTTACTTAAAAGATTGTTTTTGCAGTACAGTATTGACATCGTGATATTTTTTGAAATAATGCAAATGACCGCCATATCGAAATGTGTTCATTTCATGCTGGCTTTGAGTCTGGAACTGTTTATTTCACTGATGTAAAAGAGTTTTATGGTGTTTGTTATGCAACCGAAGCAAAAGCTTCTTTTAGCTTCACTAGCAGTCGTTTCTCTGGTGGTGGCTGCCTGTGCCGGAAATCAAACCTCTAACCAAGGGGGAACAACCGGGACGGCTAACCCTGCTGCAACGACTGCTCCCTCCAATCTCTCAGGCAGCGTACTAATCGACGGTTCTAGTACTGTGTTTCCCATCTCTGAGGCAATGGCTGAGGAGTTTCAGAAGGTAAACCCTAATGTGAAAGTAACCGTAGGTTCATCAGGAACTGGTGGTGGTTTTAAAAAGTTTTGTGCTGGTGAGACCGATATTACGGGTGCATCTCGTCCGATTAAGCCATCTGAAGTGGAACTTTGTAAAAAGAATAACATTGAGTACGTTGAGTTGCCAGTTGCCTTTGATGGTCTTTCTGTGGTGGTCAATCCTAAGAATGAGTTTGTCAAATGCCTGTCGATTGATGAACTGAAGACGGCATGGGAACCTGCGGCTCAGGGCAAAATTAAGACCTGGAATCAGATCAAATCTGATTTTCCAAATAAACCGCTTGCTCTGTATGGTCCCGGAACTGACTCTGGAACTTACGATTACTTTACGAGTGTGATCGTCGGGGAAGAAGGGAAGAGCAGGGGTGACTACACTGCCAGTGAAGATGACAACGTATTGGTGCAAGGGGTTGCGTCTGATGTTAACGCAATGGGTTTCTTTGGCTATGCCTACTATGTGCAAAATAAAGATAAACTAAAGTTGGTTGCCATTGATGGGGGCAAGGGTTGCGTTGATCCCTCTCCAGAGACAATTCAAAATGGTACTTATACCCCCCTATCCCGCCCTGAGTTTGTTTATGTGAATAAGAAATCCCTAGACAGGCCGGAAGTCGAAGCAATGGCTAAGTTTTATGTTGCTCCTGAGAATGCCAAGTTAGTAGAAGAAGTAGGCTATGTGGCTTTGCCAGCTTCGTTTGAGGAAAAAATAGCTGCACGAATTGCAGAACGGAAGACAGGTTCTGTATTCCAGGGTAAAGGATCTACGAAAGATGTAAAACTGGAAGATTTGCTCTAGGTCATAGCTAGCCTATCCCTCGACTATAGATGATGACTAGAACAGTTTTCATCGCTTAGAACTTACATGGGGTCAGGGTATTAAAGCTGGCCCCATTCGATTTGATGCTGGAGTTTTGCTGATGACCCAACCCATGTTTCCAGAAACGTCCGACTCTACCTTGTGGCAGCCTACTCGTGGGCTAAATCGTTTTGTGCAACGTTCCATTGTCATTCTATTTGGTATCTTTGCGCTGGTTTCTGTTGCTACGACGATCGGTATTGTTGTGTCGCTCATTTTTGAAACCATTGAATTCTTTAAAGAAGTTCCCCTGTCGCGCTTTTTAACCGATACTCAGTGGACTCCGCTGTTTGCGGACTCTCAGTATGGAATTTTTGTGCTCATTAGTGCAACTGTTCTGACTTCTGTGATTGCGATCGCGGTTGCGGTGCCACTAGGTTTGTTTTCTGCTATTTGCTTGAGTGAATATGCTTCGCGAAACGTACGAAAGTGGCTGAAGCCAGCAATGGAGCTTTTAGCCGGAATTCCAACGGTCGTTTATGGCTATTTTGCTCTCTTGTTAGTGACTCCATTTCTTAGGAGTTTCGCCCCCTGGATTTCTGGTTTCAATGGACTCAGTGCAGGATTAGTTTTAGGGATTTCGATTACGCCATTAATTGCTGCTTTAAGTGAAGATGCAATTTATGCCGTCCCAGATAGCCTTAGACAGGGGAGTTATGCGCTAGGCGCGACCAAGCGGGAAACAATATTGGGAGTCGTATTACCTGCAGCCTTGTCAGGTGTTGTTGCCTCTATTATTCTGGCAATATCGCGAGCAGTTGGGGAAACAATGATTGTGGCGATCGCGGCGGGACAGAATCCAACTCTAGGATTAAATCCCTTTGTCCCGATTGCTACTATGACTGCATACATTGTGCAAGTGAGTCTTGGTGACACCCCTGCAGGTTCGTTGGCATACAAATCAATTTTTGCTGTGGGTACGACATTGTTTACAATTACGCTGGTGCTTAATGCATTTAGTTTTTGGTTTGTTAGAAGGTTTCAGGAGAAGTACGAATGACTGCATCCAACCAAGCGTTTCAGGACGACTCACTGGAGGCAAAGAAGTCCAACTTTATTCCTGATCTACCCACACGATACAAAATTGATGGAATATTCAAGTTTGTTGCTTGGGCAGCAATTATCTGTGCCTTGACGGTTCTAGTAATTTTGCTAATCGATGTTGCCGTTGATGGGCTATCTAAAATCAATTGGCAATTTCTGACCAGCTATCCGTCTCGGAGACCCTCTGAAGCGGGGATTTTATCTTCAATGGTGGGAACGATTTGGGTGATGGTATTGGTTGCTATCTTTACTTTCCCAGTTGGTGTTGGAGCAGGTATCTTTCTGGAAGAATTTGTTGCTGATAGTTTCTTTGAAAATATTATCGAAGTCAACATTTCCAATCTGGCGGCTGTTCCTTCCATTATTTACGGTTTGTTAGGCTTGCAAGTATTTGTTCGATGGATGTTTCCAATCACAGGTGGACGAACGATTATATCTGGTGCGTTCACTCTCACCTTGCTGGTCTTGCCGATTGTCATTATTGCCACCCGTGAAGCATTGAGAGCGGTTCCAGGCAGTATGCGTCAGGCAGGGTTTGCTTTGGGGGCAACTCGTTGGCAGGTGGTGCGGGATATTATCTTCCCACAAGCGCTTCCGGGAATTTTGACTGGAACGATTTTGGCATTGTCACGGGCGATCGGGGAAACAGCACCTCTGATCACGATTGGAGCACTTACCTACGTTGCCTTCTTACCTCCGCTCTCACTTGAAGGCTTACAGAGTACATTTTCCGTGATGCCCATTCAGATTTTTAACTGGGTTTCTCGTCCCCAGAAAGAATTCCATCTTCTAGCAGCAGGTGCGATTCTTGTGCTGATGGTGTTGTTATTGATGATGAATGGAATCGCGATTTATCTCCGCAATCGGTTTCAGATAAGCCGCTAATTACTTATTCTGTTGCTTCTAACTATTTGCTCTTCCGTCATTCTTCACTCAAGGCTCTCTCGATTATGGCTTTCAACTCTTCCACTACAACGATGACTGAGGCAGTTCTTAGCCTTAAGCATCTCAATGTTTTTTATGGTTCCAGTCTGGCGGTCCGAGATGTAGATATTGATATTCCTCCGAATCAGGTTGTGGCATTTATTGGACCCTCGGGCTGTGGCAAAAGTACAGTGCTACGGTGTTTGAACCGGATGAATGATTTGATTCCATCTGCACGAGTTGAAGGTCAAGTTCTTTATCACAGCAAAAATATTTACGATAAAGACGTTGATCCAGTTGATCTAAGACGGCGAATTGGTATGGTGTTTCAAAAACCCAATCCATTTCCAAAATCCATCTATGACAACATTGCCTTTGGTGCCAAGATAAACGGCTATAAAGGCAATATGGATGAATTGGTCGAAACGTCTCTCAGGAAAGCTGCTCTATGGGATGAGGTAAAAGATCAACTGAAGAAAAGTGGTTTAGCGTTATCCGGTGGGCAACAGCAACGGCTGTGCATTGCGCGGGCGATCGCCCTTCAGCCGGATGTCATTTTAATGGACGAGCCGTGCTCTGCCCTTGATCCCATTTCAACCTTGAAAGTGGAGGACTTGATTCACGAACTGAAAACCCAGTACACCATTGTGATTGTGACCCACAATATGCAGCAGGCTTCGCGCGTATCGGACCATACAGCTTTCTTCAATGCTGAATCGACTGCAAAAGGAGGAAAAGTTGGTTACTTGGTGGAATATGGTGCAACTGAGAGGATATTTAACAACCCCCAAGAGCAATCGACTCAAGCATATGTCTCTGGACAATTCGGTTAGTGCCTAATTTTGGCGATACGGATCACATTTACTTAGATTCATCTAAATTGAAAATAATAATCGCTCCCTGTACGACAATGTGCTGATGTGGGATTGTTTTTACTCCGGAGATGAGGGTCATAAACTCGTGGTTGCAGTTAATTTATTGGTAATTGTATTTTTTATTGGTAATGTATTTCTCTATGCTCCTTTTAGTCGCTGACTGTTAGCAGTCGATGATCTGACCATTTCGTCGCCGACAATCACTTTTCAGTCTTGATTTATGTGGCGTTACCGCTGATTGCAGGAATTTATTTTCGCTACTAGCTTTTTAAGCACAAAGGACGGGAGTGGTTTGAACGACGTTTTCTGAAATACCTGAGTCCGTTTGTAATTTCGGCCCCTACTAATCACGCTGGTTTTGCTGTTTGCGTTCAGAGTTTGCTGTCTGCATCCAAAGGTGAACTAAGCGTTGCTTTTCAGCAACGCTATGAATTTATTATTATTGTGGTTTCTAAGAGAGCTAGAGAAGGCAACTCTACAAAGTAGACCTCAATAAGTAATAATAAGCGGCACTAGCCGTCATCATTTCAAACTGAAAAATCATTATGACTTGCGCACTACCCTCTACAATATCATTGCTGTGTCAGCCGTTATCAAGCCCTTATCATTAGTTCATTGCAATATAGCTTTACGCGAGCGCGTTAGGACATTGGAATTAGAGAGGGAGTGAGGGCTTCGCCCCCAGCCGGGGGTTCCACCCCTGCACTCCGTCCTAACCATAATGACTACTGCTATACGAACGAACACATTTCATCAGCGCTCACTTCCTCAGTGTCCACCCGACGTGGTCATTGTGAACCAGCAAGGCTCTCGAACTGAAGAAGCGAATGATGCGGACGACCGTGTTGTATGCTAGCCCATTAATGCGGCTGATGCCTTGAAAACCGGTGCCTTCGCTGTGGGCTTGCAATACTTGGTCAATCTGCTGAGGTCTGGTGTGACGATAGTAGGAGAAGGGTATCGAAACTTTCAGCAAACCTTTGCTGAAAGTGGGGGCAGAAATAGCGTTGACGACCGTTGGGCATTGTGCAATGTTTATGCGTTTTGGCGTGACCACAAGGCTGACATTCCATTGCTTCACTCCAGGCAGAAGGATGCTTCTACCTTACCCATCCCACACTAGCTTGACGCACTACCCAACAAACCTTTTCAGCCAATGTAAGCAGGATCTTGGTAGTGAAGTAAAGATTATATTCTGCTTCTAAAGAGGAATGTTAATTCACCAAATCGGGGAAGACTTCCTGTACAGCGGGATGGATTAGATGGTGGTTTTGAACGTTTAATCCTTTTGCCAGCACCAAGTCTTTATCAAGGGCAGCCCAGCCGTAATCAGCCAGTTTCAAAACGTAGGGCAGTGTGCTGTTGTTCAACGCCTGCGTAGCTGTCCAGGGAACAGCTCCAGGCATATTGGGTACGCCGTAATGAATGATACCTTCTTCAACATAGGTGGGATGGGAGTGAGTCGTGGGTCTGACGGTTTCGATACAGCCCCCCTGGTCCACAGCTACATCCACAATGACAGAGCCGGGACGCATTCTCTTTAGCAATTCGCGCCTGACCAGGATCGGGGGGCGGCGTCCGGGAACCAGTACCGCACCTATCAGCAGGTCTGCCTTGGGAACAACCGCCTCAATATGGCTGGTGCTGCTATAGAGCAATTCAACTCTGGAGCCAAACAGGGTTTCCAGGTAGGAGAGGCGATCGACACTGATATCTAAGATTTGTACCCGGGCACCCATACCAACGGCAATCCGGGCAGCTTCTGTGCCCACCACACCTCCCCCTAAGATCACCACATCGCCAGGGCTAACGCCGGGAACTCCACCCAGCAAAACACCCCGCCCACCCTGTTGCCGCTCCAGGTAACGGGCCCCAAACTGCACGGCCAATCGTCCGGCAATGATGCTCATGGGAGCGAGGAGCGGAAAGCGTTTGTCGGGAAGTTCGACGGTTTCATAGGCGATCGCCGTCGCGCCACTGTGCAACAAATGTTCAGTCAGGGTGCGATCAGCAGCCAGGTGCAGATACGTAAACAGCATCTGCCCTTTACGGAGGTAAGGATATTCACTGACCTGGGGTTCTTTCACCTTGATGACCAAATCTCGATCCCAGGCATCTTTAGCCAGGGAAACAATCTTGGCACCGGCCTGGATGTAGTCTTCATCGGTGAACCCAGCGCCTATCCCGGCACCCGTTTCTACAAAGACAGTATGCCCATGCTCGGTTAAACTTCTGACGCTACCAGGACTGAGCCCCACCCGGTATTCCTGATCTTTCGTTTCCTTTGGAACACCAATCTCCATGGCGACCTCGCTCTAGTGGTTTGTCAAATTTGGATTTGACAGGTAGCTTAAGCAGAACGGGGTGATTGGGGTTCAAAATTGAGGGTTTCGACCCGTCAAAATTTTCCTGCTGAAATAGCAGAAGAGAACCGTTTATCGCCCCTTCTGCTTCTAGCTTAATCTGGAGAAATCAAAATCGGTGTAACGGTCCTTCTCTATGTGGGTAGATTCCCATTTTTTTACAGAATCTTCTTCCAGGGAGTTGACTTTCTTCCAGCCATAATCATCGGTAATTCTGGGTTGGATAGACTCCAGTTGATTCAGCATTTCGCAGAGTGCTGTGGCCAGACACTGGCATTCACCGGATCATTCGTTAACTGGGCACACTGGAGATAAGTCAACAAAGTAATAGAACTGTTCAAAGTTAATTGTTCGAGAGTCATCATGAGCTTATTTCTGCTGTAGAACACACACTTTAGAGCAGGTGGCTGTCCTGGGAGCTTGGTGATAAACTTTGCTTATCATTAAAACAAAAGCGATATTTCAGGGACTTTGTTTGAGATGAAAGAGTAGCATAAGCTACTCTTTCACCGGCAAGCCGGAAGAACCGAGTAGGTATTCAGGTATTCAGCGTTAGGTGGACAGATGATAGGGGTAAAAATACGGTTTGTTTGGGTTTTCGCCTATTATCTTTCCTAACTTTTGGAGGTATGTTATGCCTACTCTTAGTAAGGGATACAAACTGACGGTGCATCCTTTTTGAGAGGAAAGTTTTTGAGAGGAAAGGATGTATACCCCGTAGGAGGAATGGGAGTGGAAGGAATTGTAGGGGAAACGTGGTTCTCTACTCTTTAACCACCACCAACAATGGTGACAATTTCGAGGCGATCGCCCTCTTTCATCTCCGTTTCTTCCCAAAATTGGCGGTGCAAAATCTCACCGTTATACTCTACAGCAACCAGACGAGGATTCATCCCCAGTTGTTCTAGAAACCTGGGTAAGGTTGTTTTAAGGGAACACGTTTTAGACTCACCATTAACTTGAAGTGTGATTAAGTCAGTCATCGTTATAAATTAATTCAATAATTCAATCTAAAGATTTGGAAACGTTAATGTGAACTCTAAATCAGTAAAAGAACATTAGTATGTGGGCTGTGTTAGTTGAGACATAATGCATCAACCCCCAGAACAGTATAAGTTATGCAGTAATCGCCAGCCCTGCAATAGTTGGTTTCAATCCTATCTTCATGGTTTGCTGACTTCTTTTGATTTTAACCGAGACAAAAAATACTGAGTTACTAGAGCCGGATCTTCCGCATGCATGATGGCGCGGACAACAGCAACGCGATCGCTTCCAGCCTGCATCACCTCCGGCAGATTGTCGAGATCAATACCACCGATCGCAAACCAGGGAATAGTTGCATGTTCAGCCGCATACTTTGCGTATTCCAATCCAGCAGCAGGTCTGCCCTCCTTGGTGGGAGTTTCGTAGATAGGACCAACGCCAATATAATCAGCCCCTTCCTGAATAGCTCGATGTAAGTCATCAGGACAGTGAGTAGATCGCCCAATCAGACGCTGGGAGCCGAGAAGCTGGCGGGCCAGAACGATCGGGATATCCTGCTGGCCCAGATGAACGCCATCGGCATCGACAGCAGAGGCCAAATCAACGCGATCGTTGACAATAAACAGGGCACCGTAGCGACGGCATAGTTGACAGAGTTTATGAGCGTTTTCGAGCCGGACACAATCATCAGCATTTTTATCCCGGTACTGCACCAGAGTCAGCCCACCCTGGAGTGCCGCTTCCACAACAGCCAATAAATTATCGGTGGGAGAGGTCACCAGATACAGTAGGGAACTCTTTAATAATTGCTGACGCTGGTAAACCATCAAAGTACTGTCCAGGGTGTAAACCCGGTAGCGCATCTGCTTGAACGCGGCTCCCATTTGGGGGCTGTAAAGTTTGCCGTATTCTTCCAACACCCGCAATGCCTCCTGCACGCGACACAGGTTGACTTCCAATACCTGCTGCACACTCGAACGCCGCGCTTCCTGAGCATGGGTCAGGTCAGTCCCCAAATCACCGGGAGTATTTCTGGCCGCCCGAATGTCAGCAGAATGCCAGCGAGCCAATTCTTGCCGCAAATTCTTACACTCTTCAGTTAACCGGACATCATCCAGTCCAAATCGGCACCATTCCTCTACAACCCGCAACCCCTCACGGGCACGATCCAGATTCGCATCCAGAATCCGGTAAAGCGCCGATTGAACAAATCGGATCGGGTTCATTGTTTCGCCCATAATATAGTCGCTATAGTTGTTGAAGTGTGCTTGAAGTAAGGGAATAATGAAAACAGTGTCAGGTGGACTTTACAGAAAGTCGCAATGGATTACTTCCAGTTACATTGTATAGATCCCTGTATCACATGACATGCATAGATAACCTTGCTTCGATTATTGAAAATGTTCTGTTGTTTCATAACGCAGCATACAGACGAGGGCTGGTAGAAGCCCTGAATTTAAAGCTGTCAAATGGTAAGTGGAAAGTAGCAGATTATCAGATCCTGAATTAAGGATTAAGAGCAATAGAGTTAGTAGATCAAAACAGGATTAAGAGCAATAGAGTTAGTAGATCAAAACAAAAGTTTTGAAGAGGGTGAAACCCTCTTTTGGGGGCGAAGCCCCACTCCTCATGTTGCAAATCCTCATGTTGCAAAATTTAGCGTTTGCAACACTACTGGCATGAAATTCCTACCCCACTTAGTTCTATTAACTCCCGGCGAGAAATTTCATAAGTCCAAAAATCAGATGCCAGCTCTGTGTTGGGAAAAATGGAGCGGGCTTCTGCCAACAGGTCCTTCACTTCCAGTTCATTTCCAGGTGCGTAGCGAGGGCTGAAGTGTGTCATGATTAACTGCCGTACCTGGGCCGCCAGTGCTACCTGAGCCGCCATCGTCGAAGTTGAATGCAGTCGCTGGTAAGCGAGTTCGGCATCCTGGTGGGCAAATGTTGCTTCATGAATCAGCACATCAACATCCCGTGCAAGTTCTACAGCAGCATCACAATAAATGGTATCCGTACAGTAAGCGAGCTTGCGCCCAACCTGGGTAGGACCGCACAATTCTGCCCCATGAATCTGCCGCCCATCTGGTAACACAATCACTTCACCCCGTTTTAATCGGCCATAAATGGGGCCAGGTGGAATACCTATTGCAGCTGCTCGCTCCGCATCAAAGTGGCCAGGACGATCTTTCTCAGCAACCCGATAGCCAAAAGCAGGCACCCGGTGCTTCAACAAGGCGCAACTGACTGTAAATTCTTCATCTTCAAAAATGACACCGGGACGAACGGTATGAACTTTCACAGGGTAGGAGAAATGGGTTTGGGAGTAACGACGGCAAGCCTTGAGGTAATCTTCTAAGTCGGGAGGACCATAGATATCGATTCGTTGAGCATTGCCTGCCAGCCCACAACTGGCAAGTAAACCCATCAGCCCAAAGATGTGGTCTCCGTGCATGTGAGTAATGAAAATTCGCGTCAACTGGCTGATCTTAAGGTCGCTTCGGAGAATTTGATGTTGAGTTCCTTCTCCGCAGTCAAATAGCCAGAATTCGGCTCTTTGAGGTAAGCGCAAGGCAACACCTGAAACATTTCGTATCCGGGTTGGTACACCAGAGCTGGTTCCTAAAAATGTAATCTGCAAAACTCAGCAACCCAAGCTAGTCATTCTTCTGAAACTATACTGACACAGGCAAGAAGAAACCAGGAAAAGGAAACAGAACCTTAAGAACCTTACTCGCCTCCAATCCAGTAGCGTTTCAGAAATATTGTTTTTATCTGTAGGGACGTTCCACAAATATTCCTATAAATAATCATCACAGACTTAGAACAAATCTTTCAATTCCCTATTCCCCAATTCCGCCAATTCCTCTTCTGGCTTGCCTTCAATAGACACTGTAACCCTACTGATTGGGCTCTGAACAGGTTTATAGCATTAGTCATTATGGTTAGGACGGGGTGCAGGGGTGGAACCCCTGGCTGGGGGCGAAGCCCCCACTCCCCCTCTAATTCCAATGTCCTAACGCACCCGCGTAGAGCTATAACTTCAAGAAACCTCGCCGCTTTAGAAAACTTAACAAAAGTATCAGTACGCTATATATGTGGTTTGCATCCGATTTCTGTGGGATAGAAGACTGAATCTGGCGTGTTGAGGGATGGATTTGTCAAGTATCTAGTTCCAGTTTGGGAAATTTGACTTATATTAAGCGTCGGTGACAATACAAGCTGGGCTAAACCTTCTCGATTGAAGCGCTGCGAGGCGTCTTTTTTGTTAAGTGCTTGAACCTGTGAGGAGTCTTCAGAGATGCCATTGGAACGCTTCTCCTTCTTATTGCTATCTCAGCCTAAATCACTCACGCAGTCAGGAAGATATGGTTTGTTGCTTGTCTTGACTTGGCTGGCAATACTTGCTGAGTTTTTGGTAGGGATTGCTCCAGCTCACTCCGCTTCGGTAGATTTGCGCGTTGCGATTGAGGATGGCGTTAGTCAGGTAACGGTGGGCAGCTCTACTCAAGCCGTTGTCAAGGATGGGGCGGGACGTCAGGTGGGTGAAATTGCAGCCATGAATGCTTTCGTCGCTCAGCCCAAAAAGGGCCTGATCACGATGGATCGCTGGCAGGCGGGGCAGTTTTGGATCGAGCCAACGGGTAGCGGTTTCGTGTTCATTGGCGATCGCTGGTACCGCGGACGCACCCAGGTAGTTCCCAACGGAAAAGGAATCACAGCGATAAACCATGTAAATCTAGAACACTACCTCTACAGTGTTTTGGGTGGAGAAATGAACGGAAACTGGCCCCAGGAAGCCCTCAAGGCCCAGGCCGTAGCGGCTCGCTCCTACGCGCTCTATCAGCGAGAACGGGCCGGAAATCGAGCATTTGATCTGGGCGATACCCCAGCCTGGCAAGTTTATGGTGGAATTGTAGATGAGTCTGCCGGAACGCAAGCTGCTGTCAATGCAACCGCAGGGCAGGTGCTGACCTTTAATGGTCAAATTATTGAAGCTGTTTTTCACTCTTCAGCAGGAGGTTGCACCGATAATGTGGAAGAAGTATGGGTTCAACCCCTTCCCTATCTCCGCTCAGTGCAAGATTATGATCAGGGCTCGCCTGTGTTTCGGTGGTCAAAGACTTTTTCCCGCAGCGAGCTGAGTAAACTCATCCCCGGTGTCGGAAACGTTTTAGCCCTTCAACCCGAAAAAACAACGAAATGCGGTCGGATTATTTCCGCGCAGGTGATTGGGGATGCGGGCAGGCGAACGATAAAGGGTGAGAGCTTGCGAACGGCTTTAGGGCTAAGAAGCACTCTATTTGAAGTGGTTCCTCAGACGGGCTCGACCTCTGGTAAGGGAAAAGCCCAACTTCCAACTGCGTTTCATATTAATGGTCGTGGATTTGGGCATGGTTTGGGTATGAGCCAGTGGGGTGCTTACGGTCTAGCAGCACGGGGTGCCAATTACCAACAAATTTTGGGGCATTACTACCAGGGCACAACCCTCGCTAAAATTCAGGTTAAGTGAGCAGTGCCATTGTCCAGATGGACTGTTCATTTACAGTTTGAGTCATAAGGTCTTCGAGAGTGGACGTTCAAAGTCGTCTGGAATCCCTAGAGTCGATTGTTCAGCAAATTGGAGAAGCTGTCCTGGCAACCACTGAAACGATTGATCGTCTTTCTGACCGCATGGATGCACTGGTTGATCAGGTTCAACAGCAGGGCTATCAGAACTTTGCCCTCAGTGATGCGGTTCAAACAATTACTGAAGTTCAGCAAGAGTCACTCAAACGACTCGACAAGGTGGCGGATGCTTTAGAACGTCTGGTGCGGGCCATTGAACAACCAGACCCCCCACCCTAATACCTGGTTACCAGCGCCAGTAAGAACGCCCCTTCCAAAATACACCGACAATCATGCTCACGATATGGGTTGGGTCAATGTCAAAGAGTAGCGCAGGCAAGGGAAACAGACGTCTGACCAAAAAAATCAAGAAAATGCACGCCACCAAGCCCCACAGGCTATTGGTGTTCATCGTCGGACAGCCCAATCGTTCCAAAATAATCACGGCGAGTGCTCCTACTCCTACTCCTGCGGCAACAATTAGCAAGACATCCAGGGAAGTCGCCAGCACTTCATCTATAAACCCTTTTAGATCAGGAAACTGCTGAGTTGCCACCAGCAGTACAAATTCCAGAAAAATGATAATCAGTGCCGTCAGGAGAGCTGCTTGAAACAGCGATCGCCACGGCATAAACTTGAGAGGACGCAGGGGATTACTCATCTGGTCAACCACCATAAATTGTCTCGTTTCTATTCTGTCAGTTATCCCAGCTTGCCAGTGAAAGAAGCAAGACTCACCATCAAGCTCCTGAAGGAGTCATTCTGTCTAAAAATTAGAAACCAAAACAGTTGAGAGATGAAATCATCAAGATGGCTTTGCTACTTTCTAAAAATCCACCGAGATTTTGCCAGGAGAAAGATTTTATGAGCGTAGACCAATTCAACTGATTCAAAAGGTTTTCTGGGCCCTGTCTCTCAGTTCTGTTTTTTCTTTCAGTGCTCCTTAGCCTATTTAACACCCGCCCAATCTAGGCATAGGAACCCGTTCCCCTCCCCTCACCCGTCTTATCCTGCGCGATCGCATCGTCACAATCGCCTCCACCGCAAGTGGTCTGGTCTATTCCATCAGCACAGAAACCGGCACCGTATTGAAACAGAACCTCAGCGAGAAGGAACTGATTACCAGGTATCCTGATTTGTACGAAAGTATTCGTCCAGCAATCGCCAAACCTGAAGGGCACAGTTCGACTATTCCATGGGCTGGAATGTGAATCTTGCCTCCTCCATCCTCACCTACTCGTCATCCAGCGGTGCTTCCTCAAGCTCTGCGCTAAATTCCTGGAGCCCCTGTTGTTGGGTGCGACGAGAGGCACGCCGGTACTTCTTTGCCTCCAGCTTTGGTTCGTAATACTGCTGACCGTGGCGTCTGGTTTTCAGCTTCAGGCTTGACTCTTCATCCCCCATCTGATTGAGCCGTTCCCTGCGGGCGATCGCCTCCTCCAAAAAAACTAGATAGTGGTCATAGCGTTCCCAATCTCCCCGCACGGCACAGTTGGGTTCCTCCCGATGCAAGCAGTTACTAAACTGGCAATCTGCTACCGCAAGACGTTGTCGGGCTTCAGGAAAGTAAGACGCCAATGCTTCTGGCGCACAATCAAGTTCAGGTTGGTTAAATCCTGGCGTATCGGCAAGGAGCCCACCAAACGGCAACTCAAACAGTTCCACATGACGGGTGGTATGACGACCTCTAGCAAGCTTGCCCGAAACAGTCCCAACCCGTAAATTTACCTGGGGAATCAACCAGTTAATTAAACTCGACTTACCCACCCCAGAGGGTCCAGAAACAATCGTCATGCGATCGCGGAGCCGGGTTTTCAGATCATTCAGCCCCAAAACTGCTCGAACGCTAATCAACACAGGAACGTAGCCCCATTGCTGCAACCGTTTCTGCCATTGTTCTTGCTGTTCCTGGGGCATTAGGTCACTTTTATTCAGGCACAGGCAAACCTGCAATTTCGTAGACTCGGCTTTGATCAGAAAACGGCTGAGTTGGTAAGGGTCAAGATCCGGTTCCTTGAGGGCGAACACCAGCAGAATTTGATTAGCGTTGGCGACGGGTGGGCGATCCAATTCAGACTGGCGAGGAAACACCTGGGAAATAGCTCCTCGTCCGCCTGCCCAATCAGGTTCTTCGATCTCAACGCGATCTCCCACCATTACCCGCTGTCCGATTTTTTTTAAGCGCGATCGGCGGGTGCAAAGGAGGATAGGGGGTGAGAGAGCAAGAGGGAGAGTGGAAGGAATCTCACGATGGGAGTTATCTGTCCCACTCCATTCCGGTGTTTGTTCGTTTACTCCTGCTACTGACTCTGGTAGCTTATCAAGCTGAACCCGATAGTAATTCGCCTGAATCGCCAGCACAGTTCCGACCAATGTGTTTGTGTCTGAGTTTTTTTGCGGCTCTTGCAACTCAGAACTCATAATTCAATACTCAGCATTCTTCAGCTCAGGTCGCCGCACTTTGACCGCAAAAAAGCCAGCGCAGTCTTCAATCTGCTCAATACTATAGCCTTCCATCGTGAGACTGTCAGGCACCTGCTCAATCGGTTCCCCCGGATCTAACCAAACTTCCAGGAGCGACCCCGGAGACATTTGCTCCAGGCGTAGTTTCGTCCGCACAAAATTGATCGGGCAGGGAGTTCCCCGCAGGTCAAGTTGAGCATCGGGAGTAGTAGAAATATCAGACTGACTCATCCGCCAAAAATCTTACCAAAAATACCTTCGCCACCTTTACCAACGCGATCGCCCCTCAGCTTTGCCAGTTTTTCCAGCAGCTCTCGTTCCTCAGCCGAAACTCGCGTCGGAATTTCGACCTGAATGGTAATTAAATGGTCGCCTCGGCTCACCGGATTGCCCAATCTGGGTACTCCCTTCCCTTCCAGGGTTAACACCTTGCCGGGCTGGGTTCCAGGTGGAATTGTCAACTCCTGCGGTCCATCCACCGTGTTGACATCAACCCGACTCCCCAAAATTGCCTGCAAGTAGCTAATCTTGAGTTCTGACAGAATGTTGATTCCTTCTCGCTGAAACTCAGCGTCTTCGTTCACAAACAGATATACGTAAAGATCGCCTGCAGGGCCGCCCCGCTGCCCCGCATCTCCTTCACCCGACACCCGCAGGCGAGTGCCATTGTCTACCCCTGCCGGGATATTGATCTTCAGCTTCTTCGTTTCCTGTCGTTGGCCATTGCCCCCGCAAGCCTCACACTTTTCTTCAATCACCTGTCCGCTGCCATTGCAGGTTGGGCACACCGAAACCTGAGTAAAACTCCCAAAGGGAGTGCGGGTAGCACGGCGCACCTGACCCGATCCGCTACAGGTTGAACAGGTACGAGGACGGGTTCCTGGTTTTGCTCCCGACCCGCCACAGGTGACACAGGTTTCTAGATGGTTGATCCGAATTTCCCGCTCACCGCCAAATACGGCTTCCCGGAACTCTAGCTTCAAATCCAGACGAAGATCATCGCCCCGCACAGGGCCACTGCGCCTGCGGGCAGTTTGACCCGATACTCCACCAAATCCGCTGAAGAAGCTCTCGAAGATATCGGCGAAACCGCCCATATCACCGAAATCTTGAAACCCGCCTGCTCCAGCGCCCGAGCTGACGCCCGCTTCCCCAAACCGATCATAGCGAGCACGAGTTTCCGGCTCTGAAAGAATTTCATAGGCGCGGTTAATCTCTTTAAAGCGCTCTTCAGCCCCGTCTTCCTTGTTGACGTCAGGGTGATATTTGCGAGCTAGACGCCGATACGCCCGCTTAATTTCCTCTTTGTCTGCATCACGGGAAACGCCAAGGATGTCATAGTAATCACGAGCCATAGACTGCTGGTTCAGAGGGTAAAGGGATTTTTAAGCACTAGGGTCATTCTAAACGTTGGGGCCTGGGCTGGGACAATGAACCCTCACCTCACCCACTACCTACCACCCTATACCTTAACTAATCTACAGCCTCATAATCCGCTGTGACCGTCGCATCATTCTCAAAGTTATCATCATCTTCTAAGTCGGAGGGGCCAGCCGGTCTATCAAATCGCACCGTTGCATTTTCGTCCAGGTCTTCATCATCCTGACTCTGGTTAGCTCGTTGATATACAGATGCGCCAATGTCAAACAGCGTCTGCTGCAATGCATCAAGACGGGCTCGCATTTCTTCGACTGAAACACTGGGATTGGCGATCGCCGCTTTTAGCTCAGCGACTTTCTCGGTAGCCTGAACTTTCAGGTTATCGGGAATAAACTCGATATTATCTCTCAAGGTCGTTTCATAACTGTAAAAAAGGCTATCTGCCTGGTTCTTAAGCTCAACCAGTTTCTTGCGCCGAGCATCATCCTCTGCATAGACTTCGGCCTCCTGACGCATCCGGTCGATTTCTACAGAGCTTAAACCACCCGTATTGGTGATGGAAACACTTTGCTCTCGGCCGGTGCCTTTGTCCCGGGCAGACACCTTCAAAATACCGT
This sequence comes from Leptothermofonsia sp. ETS-13, assembly GCF_049200465.1. Taxonomy (NCBI): domain Bacteria; kingdom Bacillati; phylum Cyanobacteriota; class Cyanophyceae; order Leptolyngbyales; family Leptolyngbyaceae; genus Leptothermofonsia; species Leptothermofonsia sp. ETS-13. The sequence goes on along the minus strand of NZ_CP120836.1, from coordinate 4,117,243 downwards.
TGGCATCAATGTCAAAGGACACTTCAATCTGAGGAACCCCGCGAGGTGCTGGAGGAATTCCATTCAATTGAAACTTACCCAGGCTCTTATTGTCCTTCGCCATTGCCCGTTCGCCCTGGAGGACGTGGATCTCAACCGAGGTCTGTCCATCGGTCGCAGTGGAGAAAACCTGAGTCTTGCTGGTAGGGAGGGTAGTATTGCGCTCAATAATCTTGGTAAATACCTCACCTAGTGTTTCAATTCCCAATGAAAGGGGCGTTACGTCTAGCAGTAGGAGATCCTTAACCTCACCCCCCAGCACACCACCCTGGATGGCTGCTCCCAGAGCAACGGCTTCGTCTGGGTTGACGGAACGGTCTGGGATTTTTCCTTTGAAATAATCGGTGATTGCCTTCTGAACGGCTGGGATCCGGGTTGAACCGCCAACCAGTAAAATGCGATCAATGTTGTCAACGCCCAGGCCTGCATCTTTCAACGCTTGTTCGGTGGGTTCGATTGTGCTTTCAACCAGTTGCTTGACCAATTCTTCAAATTTGGCCCGGGTCAACTCCATCTCCAGATGCTTGGGGCCAGTTTCGTCTGCCGTAATAAAGGGCAAGTTGATGGAGGTGGAAAGGGTGCCAGACAACTCGATCTTGGCCTTCTCCGCGGCTTCTCGCAACCGCTGGAGCGCCATTTTATCAATCGACAGATCAATGCCTTCTTGTTGTTTGAAGTTAGTAATCATCCATTCTACAATACAGGCATCGAAATCATCTCCACCCAGGTGGTTATTGCCAGAAGTTGCCTTGACTTCAAAGACACCGTCCCCCATTTGCAGGATAGAGACATCAAAGGTACCGCCACCCAGGTCAAAGACCAGAATGCATTGATCCTGGTCCTGTTTATCCATGCCATAGGCCAGGGCAGCAGCGGTTGGCTCGTTTATGATTCGCATTACTTCTAAGCCAGCGATGGTGCCTGCGTCTTTAGTTGCCTGTCGCTGGGCATCGCTGAAGTAAGCGGGAACGGTGATAACCGCCTGCCGTACAGGTTCACCCAAATAATTCTCTGCATCCTGCTTGAGTTTTTGCAGGATCATGGCGGAAATTTCCTGGGGGGTGAAGATGTTACCGCGAATTTGCACATTCACCGTATCGTCCTTACCTTTGATGCAGTTGTAAGGAACTCGATAGCGTTCTGTCTCGGTATCGTCCCAACGACGACCAATAAACCGCTTGATGCTGAAGACGGTGTTTTCGGCATTTGTCACTGCTTGCCGCTTGGCGAGTTGCCCCACAAGGCGATCGCCCGCCTTGCCGAAACCAACCATACTTGGCGTAGTTCGCCCGCCCTCCGAACTGGAGATCACAATCGGTTGACCGCCTTCTAAGACAGCAACACAGCTATTTGTCGTACCTAAGTCGATACCGATGACTTTTCCCATAGCTAGTGGCGGTGAGTGTATTGATAATTGATAGATGGGGGTAGTTAAGTTGTGAGCCTGATGAAAACTAATCCAATTTGTTCAACCAATCAAACAACCTAATCCCCAATGTTCCCAAACTTAAGCATGAATCTTACGCATTTGGAAAAAAATTAGACGTAGAAACTGGCAGATTTTGAGAACAAACAAAACTAAAAACAAAAACTAGCTCTCCGAGCCACCCTGATTATTTTCCTCTGAGTCTAGCCCAGGCTCTGGAGCCGCAGCAACTTTTACCAGCGCATGCCGCAAAACGCGATCGCCCAGCATATAACCACGCTGCAATTCCTCCAGTACAGTGCCCTCTGGATGCTCATTAGTTGGCTGACGCATTACGGCTTCGTGAAGGTTGGGGTCAAACTCTTTGCCCTCAGAACGCATCGGAGCGACCCCGATTCGCTTAAGACAGTCAACCAATTGCTTGTAGACGCTTTGATAGCTCTTGTGAATGCTGGTTTCTTGCTCTGTTTGGGGTTTAATTTGCGATCGCGCCCGCTCGAAATTATCAACGACAGGGAGCAGCTCATTAATGGTTGAGCATTTGATTTGTTGCTCCAATTCCTCCCGCTCTCGTTGTGTCCGCTTGCGGTAATTATCAAAGTCCGCAGCAATACGAACACATTGATTAGTCCGCTCTTCTAACTGAAGCTTCAAGTTTTTAATTTCAGCAGTCAATTCGGCGATCGCTGCGCTGTAGTCAAAGTTATCGGCTTGACTCTCGCTGACCTCCGCCACTCCTAACTCGGTGCCCTCCCCAACTGAAGTTTCTTCTTCAACCACTGGGGTTTGAGTATCTGAGAGTCCCTCTCCAGTCATCTCTGCCTCTTCAAGGGCGCTGGCTGCCCCTTGAGAATTTTCTGGGGATTCAACGGTTGAATTTTGCATATTCTCCAATTGGTTCTCTTCGTCAATCATCCTGATCTATTCCCAAACTTTATGACTGCGTTATTACACTACCAAACCTATCCTATACGCTCTCAGAATGAAGCGATCGCAATTGAAATGAGCCCTCTTTAATTACACCCGTTTCTAACATCTCTAGACATTCCCAGGTTACCTCAACTCAAAAAGGGTTACCTGCACCTGATTTAAGGACAGCTAGAACTTCCCCGATTTCCCAAAAGGTTCAGAGGCAACAATTTGTATCTCAAATACCTGACGTTTCCACCATACCGGGCTATTATCTTGAGGAAGTTCGGTATCCAACCTAAACTGCATTCGAGAGAGCCGCAACCTGTTGCCATTTTTTCCCTGCAGCAGGCTTAGCAATGAAAATCACTCTCGAACATACAATTTCAGATTCGGATACTGTGTCACGTCCGTGCATCTACCGTCCAGAGCTATGATGTTACCCCGTTTCTCCTTCATAGACACGCCTGTTGGCTACTCGTCCAAAGCGGGACGGTTTTTGGAAGGCAAAAATGGGCCAAACCCTTTCTTGCTCCGCCCGACACCAGTAACCATCTGGTTGATTAATGGTTTGGCGCTAGGGAAAGTGGCTTTTTCTAGCAGGCGTTCTTTCCGGAAGTTTTGGGAATATTCTAGTAAAATGGCATTCTCTATCCACCTGCTATGACTAACTCCTCATCGTCGCGCCGCGCTCTTGTTGTCCAAAACAATTTCTCCCCATTTGGAAACAAGCTGATTCAATCTGGCTATGTCAACAATGAGCAGATGCAGCAGGCTCTTGTTGAAAGCCGCAAGACCGGCCGCTCCCTGACAGACGTGCTGGAGTCTATCACTAGACAGCAACTCCCCCCTGACTTGCTTCGCCAGTACAAGAGGCAGCAACTCTTTGAACTCAAGATTCTTTATGGGGTCGAGTCACTGGATCCGGAGATTAGTCAGATTTCCACCAATCAAGTTAGTGAACTGATTGATTCGTTAATCTCTATCGATCTCTGCCGTCGCTATCGCCTAGTTCCTCTTTCCAAGAATGAAGAGACTCGCAGCGTTCTGGTAGCCATGGTGGATCCAGATAACCTGGGTGCCCAGGATGACTTGAATCGAATTCTACGTCCCCAGGGGCTGACCTTGCAGCGCCTGGTAATTACCGCTGAAGACTACCAGCGACTGATTAACCGCTATCTGGATGAGCAGGTTGAGCGTCAGAAAGCTTATGAGGAGCAAAAGAAGGTTGATGTTCAGGCAGATCTCGAAGAACTGGGCTATCTGGATTTGCAGGATGCCCCGGAAGAAGCCGATGCCAATCTGGACATCGCAGATGCCGAAGCTGCCCCAGTTATCGCTTTAGTTAACAAAATTATGATTAAAGCGTTGCAGGAGGGGGTTTCCGATATTCACATCGAACCGCAAGAAGAGTTTTTAAGAGTTCGTTTTCGGAAAGATGGAGTTTTGCGAGAAGCGTTTCCTGAACCTTTTCCCAAGAAAATCATTCCCGCGGTTACTGCTCGCTTCAAGATTATTGCCCAACTGGACATTGCAGAGCGAAGGATGCCTCAGGATGGCCGCATTCGCCGTATTTATGAAAATCGCAAGATTGATTTCCGGGTCAGTACGCTTCCCAGCCGCTACGGTGAAAAAGTGGTACTACGGATTCTGGATAACTCTGCGACCCAACTCGGCCTGGATAAACTAATTACGGATCCCCAATCGCTCCAGATCGTTCAGGAGATGGTAAGGCGTCCCTTTGGTTTGATTCTGGTTACAGGTCCAACGGGTTCGGGTAAAACAACGACACTCTATTCGGCTCTGGCTGAGAGAAACGAACCAGGAGTTAACATCAGTACAGCCGAAGATCCAATTGAATACACCCTGCCAGGTCTCACCCAGGTTCAGGTTATCCGGGAAAAAGGAATGGACTTTGCGGCTATCCTGAGAGCCTTTTTGCGTCAGGATCCGGACGTGATTCTGGTAGGTGAAACGCGGGACCGAGAAACGGCAAAAACAGCAATTGAAGCGGCCTTAACCGGACACCTGGTATTGACCACCCTGCATACAAACGATGCGGCAGGTGCGATCGCTCGTCTGGAAGAAATGGGGGTTGAACCCTTCATGATTTCTGGGGCATTGATTGGCGTTGTCGCTCAGCGTCTGGTTCGGAGAGTCTGTGACGAGTGCCGCATTCCTTACATTCCTTCCAGGGAAGAGCTGGCACGCTTTGGTCTATCCTCCTCACGAGATAATGAAATCACTCTCTATCGAGCAAATACCTTGCACCCCAATGAAATTAATGAAGCCAGAGCCAGAAATCAACTCTGCCCCAAGTGTAATGGAGTTGGCTACAAAGGACGCTGCGGAGTCTACGAAATCATGCGGGTTACAGAACGACTGCAAACGATGATCAACCAGGGAGCTCCCACCGAAAGCATTAAGGAAGTTGCCGTAGAAGAGGGAATGCAAACCCTACTGGCTTACAGTCTCAACCTGGTTCGTAACGGATACACCACGTTAGAGGAGGTGGAGCGGGTAACCTTTACAGATACAGGCTTAGAGGCAGAACTGCGAGCAAAACGTAAAACTTCTCTAACTTGCAAAACCTGTAGTGCTGAACTTAAGCAGGAATGGTTAGATTGCCCATACTGTATGACTCCGCGCTTCCATGACTAGGCGGTGCTAAAAAACTACCAGGAAATGAAGCGGCAATCGTCCCCCCTGAAAACATACCAACCTGCATGGGTAAACTAAGACTCTGAAAGACCCAGGCAATGCCAGACATCTGTATTTGGCATGTTACATCTGTATTTGGCATGTTAAGTGTAAGCAGCAAACATCTGAAACCTAGTCACCAAAGGAGCAAGTCTCATGGAGTTAATGATTGAAGACCTGATGGAGCAATTAATTGAGATGGGTGGCTCCGACTTGCACTTAACAGCGGGTCTCCCCCCTTACTTCCGGATCAGTGGCCACTTACAGCCGATTGGCGACCAGGCTCTGACCGCAGAAGAATGCCAGCGACTCATCTTTAGCATGTTGAACAACACCCAGCGCAAAAACCTGGAACAGAACTGGGAACTGGACTGCTCCTATGGCGTTAGAGGCTTGGCACGTTTCCGAGTCAACGTTTACAAAGACCGGGGTACCTACGCCGCCTGTTTAAGAGCTCTCAGTTCAAAAATTCCCAGCTTCGACAAACTCGGTCTGCCAGACGTGGTTCGGGAGATGTCAGAAAAGCCCAGAGGATTGATTCTGGTGACTGGACCAACCGGATCAGGTAAAACTACCACTCTGGCTGCCATGATTGACCTGATTAACCGAACTCGAGCGGAGCACATTCTGACTATTGAAGATCCCATCGAATTTGTCTATGAGCCTATTAAGAGCTTGATCCACCAGCGCCAACTGGGTGAAGATACCAAGAGTTTTGCAAACGCTCTGAGAGCCGCGCTCAGGGAAGACCCCGATATTATCCTTGTTGGTGAAATGCGAGACCTGGAGACGATCTCCCTAGCAATCTCGGCAGCAGAGACGGGTCACTTAGTCTTTGCGACGTTGCACACAAGTTCAGCAGCCCAGACCGTTGACCGGATGATTGACGTATTTCCGGCTGAGCGGCAAACCCAGGTAAGAGTACAGCTTTCCAACTCACTGGTCGCAGTTTTCAGCCAGACGTTAGTGCCTAAAAAGAATCCAAAACCCGGTGAGTATGGTCGGGTTATGGCCCAGGAAATCATGATTGTGACCCCCGCTATCTCCAACCTGATTCGAGAAGGAAAGACTGCTCAGATTTACTCCGCCATTCAAACGGGAGGTAAATTGGGGATGCAGACTCTAGAAAAGGTTCTGGCTGATCAATACAAAGCTGGGCTAATTACCTTTGAATCGGCAATGTCTAAGACCTCTCGACCAGATGAACTCCAGCGTTTGATTGGAGGGTCTTCACCCATGGGTACTGCCCAGCCTGGTGTGGCTGCCCGCCATTAAGCAAATGGCTCAAATTTGACATCTATTCCTGATTAACACCTCTCCTGATTAGCACCTCAGGAATGAGAAGCTGAGTCACTTTCTACTTTTGCTATCTGGCTCCCCCCTGTCGCATCAGTTACAACTCGTTACACTTTTCTTGAACACGAAATCGTTGGGCATGATAGAAGAGTCATAAGTTTTGTATTGATCATAGGGAGCAACCCTGAGACTGTTTCCCGCTCCCTTTTGTTCCAGAGTTTCCAGGTCACTTTCGTTCCATCCAGGTATCTGCTATGCCTACCTTCGTTGCTCGCGTTCAAGACGCTAAAGGGAATGCCCGAAGAGAGAAAATTGTTGCTGAAACTATTTCGGATGCCCGCACTGCTCTACGTGAGCGAGGACTCTTTATTCAGGATCTGAAGCAAGATGAAGGCTTGTCGTTGAATATCGACATGAAAAAGCTTCAGACCTCGATCGCGACTGTTTCGGTCAAGGATAAAGCAATCTTTTCGCGTCAATTTGCTGCCCTGGTGAATGCAGGTGTTGCGATGGTACGTGGGTTAGGTGTGTTATCGGAGCAGTGTCAAAATCCCAAGCTTAAGAACGCATTAATGGAGATTAGTGCGGATGTGCAGCAGGGGATCAACCTCTCTGATGCAATGCGTAAACATCCCCAGTGTTTTGATAATTTGTATACTAGCATGATCCAGGCTGGCGAAGTCGGCGGGGTACTGGATGAGGTTTTAAACCGTCTGGCAAAGCTACTGGAAGACATTGCGCGCTTGCAAAATCAGATCAAGTCAGCAATGGCCTACCCGGTGACGGTAGGCTTTCTGGCGACCGTGATTTTTATTGCCATGACGGTGTTTTTGCTACCTATCTTTGGCAACATTTTTAAGGAGCTTGGAACTGAGTTACCCGCATTCACCCAATTTATGTTGGGAATCAGTGAGTTTCTGCGAAGTCCTAAAGTTTTGATTCTGATCATTTTGATTCCAGTGGTCATTTTTGCTTATACCCAGTACTACAAGACGCGGGTCGGGCGGGAAACGATGGATCGTCTGTTCCTGAAACTCCCTTTGTTTGGTGATTTGATTCAGAAAACGGCAACAGCTCGTTTCTGCCGCATCTTTGGTGCACTGACCCGTTCTGGAGTTCCGATTTTGACGTGTTTAGAAATTGTGAGGGATACGGCGGGCAACCAGGTGATTGCGAATGCAGTGGATGAAGCCAGACGGGAAATCCAAACGGGAGGCTTGATTAGTATTGCCTTGCAGAAGGAACAGGTCTTTCCGTTGATGGCTATTCAGATGATCAGTATTGGGGAAGAGACAGGTGAACTGGATAAGATGCTGATGAAGGTTGCTGATTTCTACGAAGATGAAGTGGAGCAGGCGGTTAAAGCACTAACCAGCATCATGGAACCAATTATGATCATATTCTTGGGGGGCATGGTTGGTTCGATTTTGCTTTCAATGTATTTGCCGATGTTTAAGGTGTTCGAGACGCTGGGTTAGCGATCGCTCATTTACCCCAAAACTCAATCCTTTCAATAGCAGTGGATTGACTCAGTTCACCGGATTGAAATCCCAGAAGTGATCATTCTGTTTGTTGAATCTTGATGGCTGTCAAACGAGCCCACTACGAAGAATTGCTGGCTGAGTACAGCAATAGCTTGGCGGCGATCGGGCTGTTGAAACGATACCGTCCTTATCTGGAACTGCTCCCCAGTATGCGCCGTCCAGGGGAGAGCTTGATTACAATTCCCCTACCTGTAATCAAACTCCGTAATGGAGTGTCCCTACCAAGTCAAAGTGGCATTTACGGAACGACCAGTAAAACCCTCTGCCTGCCCTGCGATATTGCCATCCTCATGTGCGACCCGGAGTGGAAGATCAAGATGGGTATCGAGATCTTTATCTTTATCCATCGTCCCGAAGAAGACTTCTCCAATCTACTGGGCCGTTGGCGGCAAACCCAGGTTCTCTTGAGCCGAGGCTACGAGTGGGAGATGCCATTGCGCTATCGGCACATCTTGAGTGAGGGAGCCGATACCCTCTATCCACTGTTTGTGTTGTTTGAGGAAACCCCAGAACGCATTAAGCGGGGCTTAAGGGGGGCGTTTTTGCCGTTTGTAACGCAGATGTTAAATTCCAGTGCTGAGGAGGCAGTTGAACCTTCTGCGAGCGAAGTACTTTGGGGCGATCAAGAAGCTCGAGCTTCAGATTGACATCCCAAGCAGAGTCGGGCAAATGGTGGAGAAAAGTTTAATCGGCTTTTGGCTTCTCAGGGTCGGAGCCGAAAGTCTGGGGCCATGGCCTGGTCTCCTCAACAATGTAGACATCCGAATCATCTGACAAAGCGGGAGGCATCAATGGTTCATCTTCCACGGGCAACTGTGGCGAGGAGGCGATGGGAAGATGGTTGAGGTCTTGTAGGACTTGAGTGGCAGTTTGATAGCGTTTGCGATAGTCATAGAGCACCATCTTACTCAAGACTTCCGCTAAAGCGTGGCTGACCTGTGCTCGTTCTCTCCAGGCAATTTCGCCGGTTTTTGGATCTTCTTTTTCCCGCAGTTGACTTGGAAACAATCCGGTAAGTGCCTGAATTCCTATCATGCCTAATGCATAAATATCACTATTGGGCTTGGGTTTGCCTTCACTTTGCTCGCTGGGCATGTAGCCTTTGGTGCCAATACCAACTGTAATCGCGCTTTGCCCATTGTCTTCTATCTGTTCTGAAACTTTAACCGCCCCAAAGTCAATCAGGACGAGTTTACCGTCTGAGTCGCGCCGGATAATGTTACCAGGCTTGATGTCACGATGAATCACATCCTGACTATGAACAAACTCCAGAATTTGAAGAATTTCTCGCAGGATAGCGACGACTTTGGCTTCTGGGAGGCGTTTGCCCAGGGGGAGTTCGCTGTTAAGGGGTTGGCCAGGAATAAACTCTTGAATCAGGTAAAATTCACCATCCTCCTCAAAGTTTGCCAGAAGTTGGGGAATTTGATTATGAGTGCCGAGTTTTTCGAGGGTACGAGCTTCCCGGTCAAACAGACGTTTGGCAAGTTGCACCAGATTAGGATTGTCGCTGACGGGTCTCAACTGTTTAACCACACAGAGTGGATTGCCTGGTCGTTGAGTATCTTCGGCAATATAGGTTCTACCAAAACCGCCAGAGCCCAAAACCTTGGTGATTCTGTAGCGATCTTTCAGAATTTTTCCAAAAAATGCTTGTTCTGGTTCCTGGAGCAAGTCCTGGAACTCAACATACTCGTTAAGAATTCTTTGAACGACTTCTGAGCGAGGGAACTGGGCCAGAATTTTGACAATTTGCAGTTTGCTGCGGTATTCGCTAACAGAGGCGGAAACAAAGTAGGTTAGCCCGCTGAAGGCGATGGCTGCCATTGGCACAGCGGTCGGCAAAATCAGACGTTGGCTGACAAAAGTGGCATAGCTGACGCCGCCCCAAGCGATCGCGATTGCCAGAGAAAGCACCAGATGAACGGTTCCCGCTGCTAGGATCAATCGCATTAGGGACGGTTGCAACCGTTGCTGAAGTCGCTTACTCAACAACACAATGACCAACAGCACTGCGCTTTGTAGAGTTGCAGCAGATACAACCAGTGCGTAGACAACTCCCCCACGCCAGGCGGCACTTGGAATGGCTTCAGCAATAGATTTATTCTCCAGTAAGGTGGCAATCGCATTGGCATTGACCTCCACCCCTGCCATCGGTGAGGGATAGAGAAAGGTTTTGGAAAAAGGAGTTGGGTGGAAGTCCTGATAGAACTTTGCTGTAGGACCAATAATTACGATTTTGTCTTTGAATGTGCCGTCCTGCAAATGCCTGTCCCATTCTTGAGGGTCTAAGACATCGATTAGGGAAACGTGTTTAAATGTATTGTCTGGACCATAGAAGAAAATGTTATTTCCCACAGCGGATTGGTAGGAAATTCCTGCTGCTTTGAGAGTTGCTTCTGCAAATGAAGGAAGATCTTTGCCCTGCTGAAAAAAGAGTTCTCGATCGCGTCTGACGATCTCCTCAGCAACGTCAGGTGCATACTGCTTGGCCTGCTGAATGGAGTTTTGTATCTCTAGTTCTGGGTAAGCGCTACCAAGCAAATGAATTTTGCCATCTGGAGAAATTGGGTAGTTAATGAACCCTATAGAAGCGGGAGAGGTACGAAACATGGGATCCGGCAAAATTGGTTCGATTTGTCTACCTTGAGGAATTTCCTCCGCGTTGTACTGTGCTGCCAATGTCACCCGACCCGCATAACGCTGTAAGGTCTTTTGAAACTGTTGATCATCCTCAGGAAAATTGCTGGAGGTATCGAATATTAAATCGATCGCAACGGTTCTGGCACCGGCGCTCATCAATCGCTCAATCGAGATGGCATAGGTAGAGCGCCGAGGAGGCGAGGTTTGCAGCGGTTCCAGATAGGAATAGGTTTCAGGATCGCTGCGATAAAACTGGCTGGCCTTGATCGTGTTGTCGTCGATAGCCAGAATGACCACGTCTTCGGGAGGGGCGACAGGCCCCCGAAGGGCGAAGAACAAGGTTTGCATCTGGCGTTCCCAGGCCTGCGCCAGGTTAGACTGACTGGCGGTGGCGATCGCGGCAACTGCAGCCCACACTCCCACCAATAAGTGTCCTCTTAAGAGCGACTTCCGTTTCTGCCCGCTGATGGCATAGGATTTTTGTGTTCGGCTATGGCTAGAGGATGGAAGAGATTCGGTTGGGGGCAATGGCAAATTAGAAAATTGATTGTTAAACATCTGTGGAACCCACCTCAACAATTTCTAGTGTTGCAAACACTAAATTTTGCAACATGGGAGTTTAGGGGCTTTGCCCCCAAGCAGGGGTTTCACCCCTGCACCCCCAACAAACTTTCGTATTGCTGTACTAGCCCATGCACCCAAGGGCAACGGTCATGCCTGAATCCTGATGATTTTTTGCTGAGAATGATAGCAGCTATCACTGCTCATCATCTCCACCTGAGGTCTATCTGAGCAGCAATGAATACTCTCCCTTAATCGATAGCATGGAGAATCAGGTACTGCCAGCAAGTTTTAAGTTTTTTTGCGATAATAGTGCCATTTATTGCAATCGACAATAGGATTTCTCATTTTTATTGGTAAAAGTGTGGTATCAATACTCAGAATAAGTCGTTAAGGCTGTCAGATAATGATGACTTTTCTTTTAGGATTCAATGTTCACTGATTATCAATAATTCTCTAAATCCTCCGCCAGGAGGATGTTTTGATAGAGATGGATTAATCTATGTTGAGTTCTAGGTTATCTATGAATTCGCTATGAGTAAAAATCATCGCCCACTTAAACCTAATCTACTACCAAAATCTTTAAAACTGACGATTGGCCGATAGTAAATCGTGCGATCTCAGTATCTGTGTAAGCCGGTCAGAGGCAAATTGTTACAATTGATTATTTGCAATAATTACCTTTACAAATTCTAGGTCTGTTACTTTCTATGCCTAACTCAATGAACCGTCTCTCGATATTTGTAGACGGCAACAATATGTTCTACGCCCAGCAAAAAAATGGTTGGTTCTTTGATCCCAAACGTGTATTGGAATACTTTACAAGAGATCCCGATGTCGTTCTAGTAAATGCATTTTGGTATACAGGGTTGAAGGATCTTCAGGACCAGCGGGGCTTTCGAGATGCCCTTATTAGCTTGGGTTACACCGTTAGAATTAAGATTTTGAAAGAATATTATGACGATAATTCTGGACGTTTCTCCCAAAAAGCGAATTTAGATATTGAAATTGTTGTTGATATGTTTAATACGGTTGACCAATTTGACCGGGTGGTTTTATTCAGTGGGGATGGAGATTTTGAACGGGCGATCGAGCTTCTGCGAGGCAAGAACACCCACATCACAGTAGTTTCGACCGAAGGCATGATTGCACGAGAGCTCCGCAATGCAACCGATCACTATATTGACCTAAACGACATCCGAAAAGAAATTGAGAAGATTGATTATTAGGATGGGAGTTTGGAGAACCAGGAACACTGGGAGATGGGGCCTCCCCCTTTGCTTTCTAACTCCGAAACCTGGCCCCCACACCCTAACAACGCCCCTAGCCCCTAAAATAGGGATGGCGTTATTTTTTGGATCTCCAGGGAATGGACCATGAGCATTAAACCCAGTCAGGATCGAATCATTATCTTTGATACGACCCTTCGAGATGGCGAGCAGGCTCCGGGAGCTGCACTAAACATTGATGAAAAGTTAACGATCGCTCGTCAATTGGCTCGACTGGGTGTAGATGTGATTGAAGCGGGGTTTCCCTACTCCAGCCCCGGAGATTTTGAGGCGGTGCAGAGGATTGCGGAAACCGTTGGGGTTGAAGGGGGACCGATTATCTGTGGGTTGGCGCGCACCACTAAACAGGACATTCAAACCGCTGCAGAAGCCTTGAAACCTGCTGCCCGACCCCGGATTCATACCTTCATTGCCACATCGGATATTCACCTGGAATACAAGTTAAAGAAGACGCGCAAAGAAGTATTGGCGATCGCAGAAGAGATGGTTGCATTTGCCAAATCCTTTGTAGACGATGTTGAATTTTCGCCGGAAGATGCAGGGCGGTCTGATCCTGAATTTCTCTACCAGGTATTGGAGCGGGCAATCGCGGCAGGGGCCACCACTGTCAATATCCCTGACACCGTTGGTTACACCACTCCTGCCGAGTTTGGTGCACTCATTCGTGGCATCAAGGAAAACGTGGCCAACATTGATCAGGCAATTATTTCCGTTCACGGGCACAACGACCTGGGCTTGGCCGTTGCCAACTTCCTGGAGGCCGTGAAAAACGGGGCAAGACAGCTAGAATGCACCATTAACGGCATTGGAGAGCGGGCTGGCAATGCAGCGATGGAAGAATTAGTGATGGCGCTGCATGTGCGGCGGCAGTATTTCAACCCCTTCCTGGGGCGTCCCGTAGACTCAGAAGCCCCCCTGACCAACATTGATACAAAGCAAATTTATAAAACCTCCCGTCTGGTTTCTAATCTCACAGGTATGCTGGTTCAGCCTAATAAGGCGATTGTTGGAGCGAATGCCTTTGCTCATGAATCAGGCATCCATCAGGATGGAGTGTTAAAGAACCGATTAACCTATGAAATTATGGATGCCCAGTCCATTGGTTTGACCGACAACCAGATTGTGCTGGGCAAACTGTCGGGCCGGAATGCTTTCCGTTCGCGGTTAAGAGAACTGGGCTTTGAGTTATCGGAGCAGGAATTGAACAAAGCCTTTGTTCGATTTAAGGAACTGGCAGATAAGAAAAAGGAAGTCACCGATTGGGATCTGGAATCGATCGTGAATGACGAGATCCAGCAGACACCAGAACTGTTTCGAGTGGAGTTGGTACAAGTTTCCTGCGGTAACCATGCCTGCCCCACCGCAACTGTTACCCTGCGGACTCCTGATGGACAGGAGTTGACCGATGCTGCTACCGGAACGGGACCCGTAGATGCGGTCTACAAAGCGATCAACCGGGTGGTCAACGTTCCGAACCAGCTGATCGAATTCTCAGTACAGTCGGTGACGGCGGGAATTGATGCGATTGGTGAGGTCACCATTCGCCTGCGTCATAACGATCGCATTTACTCTGGACATGCCGCCAACACCGATATCATCGTTGCTTCTGCCCATGCTTACGTAAACGCGCTAAACCGCCTTTATGCAGCTTTGCAGCGACAGAAGAATGAAGTAGCGGCTGTCTCATAGAATTTCTACAATTCCCTGTTGACCATCGATTCTGACTGACTGACCATCCTGCAGTAAATGGGTGGCATCGTGAACATCCATCACAGCCGGGATGCGATACTCGCGTGCCACGATCGCCCCGTGGGACAATCTTCCCCCCACTTCGGCAATTAATCCACCCGCCCTGGCCAGCAGGGGTGCCCAACCAGAATCGGTGTAAGGTACAACCAGAATCGTGTCTTTATCGATATCGGGAAGGGTGCCTAAACTACGCACAACCCGCACATGGCCCTCTGCCTGACCCGGACTGGCTGCAATACCCTGTAATTGCTGAGTTGCCTGCCAGTGACCCCGCGTCACCGGAGTAGGGGGATCATCCCCATAGACTAAGAACGGCACGGCTTCCAGTTGGCGATCTTGCTCCAACTGTGCCTTACGCTGAGCAATAATATCAGCCCACGGTTCCGGATCGCCCTGAACGATGACCCGCCGCACTTCCTCAAATTTCAAAAAGAAAATATCCCCTTCATGGGTTAATAGACCTGTTTCTAACCAGCGCTTTTCTAACGCCACAAAGCTCCAGCGCAACTCTGCCAGCAGACGGCTGTAAACTTCTGTCACTCGCCCCTTGAGCGTGATGCGGCGCTGTACTCGACGGGCTTTCTGGCGTTGTCCCTGAGGAGGCGGGATCGGTGGAGTTGGATTGAGACAGAACTGAGTAAACAGTTCCCGCACGGGCTGAGGATCTTCTTTCCAGGTGGGAACGGCAATATCCGTGCCAACTTCACTTAAGTAGCCGTAGCGATCTAGCAACCGGTCAAATTGAGCCAGAATTGCCTGACCAGCGGAAGTTTCTGCTAATTGGGTGAGGAGTGAGGAGTGAGGGTTAAAAGGTGAGGATGGCGCTTGCTGATTTTGGTTCTGAAGTAAGGGTTGGACCGCAAGGGCTAATTCCTGGAGCGATCGCAATGCCGCTACCTCCGGAGTATCGCGGTTATCCAGTTCCCCATCGCTGACTTTAAAGATGGCCTTACGTAAAGCCGCACTGAGAGGAGCAAGGATACTGTAATAGGTCGCCTTCTCCAGCAAATTGAGAATGGTATCAACCCGTTTCAGTAGCTCTGAGTCAGAGAGGGTAGAAGCTGGAATCTGGGTCAGTTGAGTTAATGCAGGGGTAAAGCAGTCTCGCTGATCTCGCTGAAAATCCTTCTCCAGTGACAATTCTCGGCTCAACAAGCGCAGTAGTCCTGGCAGATTTCGCAACGTGGATTGCAGCGGCGGCTTACTAAAGCTGGCACCCCTAGTTAGAAATTCTAAACTTTCGGGAGGCAAACCCATACGGCGAAAAATTGCTCCCAGCAAAGACGCATTGAAGTAAGCGCGGGAGTAATGAAGGGTTGCCGTTTCATTGAAATCAAGCCCCTGTGCCCGATCTGCCAGTACGATGGTGAAAATTTTGCCCCAAACACCACAGGTCAGGGGGCGATTGATCGACCAGGTAAGGGGATGGATCAGCCCCGGAATGACTTCTGAAGCAATTTTACGGGTCCAGATGGGAAGCAGGGTGGTAATCGGTCGGGCTTGTAGCAGCCAGAGTGTTTTCCCATCGAAACTCCACTCCACATCTTGGGGAATCCCGTGATAGTGAGCTTCCAGGTGACGGGCTAGAAAAGCCACCTGTTGAATCAGACGCGGCGGGACTTCTCCCTCGCCTTCTGTTGCTAGGGTAATGTCGTCAGGCAACTGCCAGGAAGGTAATTCTCCCGATTCGTGTACTCGAATGGTAGCTTCTGGTACGAACACTTGATAGCTTTCAGGCGTAACCTGCCCGGAAACAATCTGAGCCGCGCTTCCTGGTAAGGCTTCAATCACCACCGCCTCTCCCTGCCTGGAAATTGGGTCACGGCTAAAGGCAACTCCAGAAAAGATACCCCGAACTTGCTGCTGGATCAGAACTGCCATGGACGCGTTAGGTAAATGGAGATCACCCGGTTTCCGTGCTGCAAAATCACGTCTATACTGAACCGCCGCAGGAGCGTCAAACGAGGCAAGACAGCGTGCAATAGCAGGCATTAACTCTTCTTTGCGGGTAATGCCCAGGACGGTTTCGTATAGTCCCGCCGCAGAGGTTGTCTCCGAATCCTCACCAACGGCGGAAGAGCGAACGACTAGCGGTTGTTTAGGAGAGGGGTCCAGCAGATTGAGCAGAGGTTCCGGGTCATCGCCGGGGATGAGCACCCATCCCATAGGCACCGGGTACCCCAAACGCCTGAGATAGGAAAGCGTCGCTGCTTTCTGCCCTACTTTGTGGGCATCCAGGGGTTTATCGAGAGAATTTACAGCGCGATCGCCCCGGAAGAAGCGAAACACTTCCTGGGAGCCTGACCGCACTTCCTGAGGCGACAAATCCAGATCATCGGGAATTTTCATATAAATCCAGCCCAAGAGAACGGCAAGGGCGATCGTTGCCACGATCAAATCAGGCTCTTGCAGGTGACGCAGAGCCGTAATTAGCGGAAACAGCACCAGAATCCCAAAACGTGCTTGCCGTCTTTCCCGCAAAATCGTGAAACCAATACCACCTATGAGAAAAACCAGGCCAGCGGCGATCGGGTCATGCGCCGTATATCCCCAAACCACATTCGTCGTTCCTGCCCCCTTTCCAAACCAATAGCGACCCATCACTAAGGCAATCAACGCCATGATTTCCCAGGAAGGGTCCTGGGGAAAGAAATAGCGCGCCAGCAAAACCGCCACAATTCCTTTCAATGCCTCAGAAAGGACTGCCAAAATTCCAGTCAGCCTGCCACCGTGATAGAACGCGGCTGAAACACTGATATTTCGGGTACCCAACCGCTGGAGTTCTCGGCCAGTTAAAGCACGGGTAATCCAGCGAATCAGGGGCACCCCTCCTAAAAGAGGGCAAATCGTAAAAATCAGAAAGGCACCCCAGACCTGCGTTAGCGTCATAGAATGTGGGACAGTTCCCTAATATCCTTCTTTGTTATAGTACTGGTCTGAAGTCCCAGTGAGTTCCGGTCTGGCTCGGCTGACAGGCAAAGCTTTTACATCCCCCGTTTCGATGTAGCCGATATAGAAGGCTCCTGCCTCAATGCTCAGTGCATTCGCATTCACATCTCCCTCCAATCGAGCAGTGTGACTCAGAGTCAACGTTCCCTCCAACAGCACCCTTGACTTCAAAACACCGTGAACTACTAGATTTTTAGCTCGCAGTTCAGGACCTTCAATTAAGCCCGTCTCAGAAATCACAACATCACCCCTGACTTCGACCGAGCCATGTACAATCCCATCCACCAGTAGGTCACCTTCAACATGCATGGAGCCCTGAAACTCGCTATTGGGAGCAATGTAAGTAGGTCCAACCTTTTTAGGAGTCTGGGAAACCTGTTGATAATTTCGCTGTGGATTTTTTCTTCCAAACATGATTTCCTCGGAAGTTAAAACTCAAAGACTTTACTACTGGCGGATCCTGAAAATCTAAAGAAAAGGGGTATTGCTGTGGATCATGACACATATCTCTGCAGAAATTGAGAAGTTATTAATAAGAACTTTTCACAAATAAATGAGTCAT
This sequence comes from Leptothermofonsia sp. ETS-13, assembly GCF_049200465.1. Classification (NCBI taxonomy): domain Bacteria; kingdom Bacillati; phylum Cyanobacteriota; class Cyanophyceae; order Leptolyngbyales; family Leptolyngbyaceae; genus Leptothermofonsia; species Leptothermofonsia sp. ETS-13. The sequence goes on along the minus strand of NZ_CP120836.1, from coordinate 4,099,576 downwards.
CGAAGGTATAGCTGTAGCCACCAGGCTTAGAACGGGGTGGAGAGGGTTCCACCCCCCGAATCTATCTTCAATTTAATTTTGTTTAGTTACTTATAATCCTGTGCAGTCTTATATAGCTCTACGCAGGTGGGTTAGGACACTGGAATTAGAGAGGGAGTGGGTGCTTCGTCCCCAGCCAGGGTTTCCACCCCTGCACCCCGTCCTAACCATAATGACTATCGCTATAAAGGCACGATTTTCCTGAGACCAATTTGGGTAATAAAAAAGCACCCCCCTGGCGGAGGCGCTTTGGATTACCAAATCAGAATCTCAGAATCGAATTAGCCCTGGATAGCAGGAGCCGAGAGCGCAACCGGAGTCGCTTCCCTAGCCGCCAAATCCAACGGGAAGTTGTGCGCATTCCGCTCGTGCATCACTTCCATCCCCAGGTTCGCCCGGTTCAGAATGTCCGCCCAGGTGCTCACTACACGTCCCTGAGAATCAACAATGCTCTGGTTGAAGTTGAACCCGTTCAGGTTGAACGCCATCGTGCTGATGCCCAACGCCGTAAACCAGATCCCAATTACTGGCCATGCACCCAGGAAGAAGTGCAGCGCCCGCGAGTTGTTGAAGCTCGCATATTGGAAGATCAACCGCCCAAAGTAACCGTGAGCTGCCACGATGTTGTAGGTCTCTTCTTCTTGACCAAACTTGTAGCCATAATTGGCAGACTCGTCTTCAGTGGTTTCGCGCACCAGAGAAGAAGTCACCAAGGAACCATGCATCGCACTGAATAGGCTACCGCCAAACACCCCGGCAACCCCCAGCATGTGGAACGGATGCATCAGGATGTTGTGCTCTGCCTGGAACACAAACATGAAGTTGAAGGTACCAGAGATACCCAGAGGCATGCCATCGGAGAAGGATCCTGACCGATGGGATAGATCAGAAATACAGCGGTTGCTGCAGCCACTGGCGCAGAATAAGCCACACAAATCCAGGGACGCATGCCCAGACGGTAGCTCAATTCCACTCGCGGCCCATGTAGGTGAAAACACCAATCAGGAAGTGGAACACAATCAGCTGGTAGGGACCGCCGTTGTACAGCCACTCATCGAGGGAAGCCGCTTCCCAGATAGGGTAGAAGTGCAGGCCGATAGCGTTGGAAGAAGGCACTACTGCACCGGAGATGATGTTGTTGCCATACATCAGTGAACCAGCTACGGGTTCACGGATACCATCGATGTCCACTGGGGGAGCCGCGATGAAGGCGATGATGAAGCAGATGGTAGCAGTCAGCAGGGTGGGAATCATCAGCACGCCGAACCAACCTACGTACAGGCGGTTTTCCGTACTGGTCACCCACTCGCAAAACTGACTCCACAGGGTTTGGCGCTCGACGCGCTGCAATGTGGTTGTCATAGTCTTAATGAGTGCGATAAAAAACTGGTATGAATGATTGACTGTTACACAGCCGTAATATTTATTTTACTGACACTCTTTATTTTGTAAAGTATTATTTCCAAATTTTTCCAATGTTATGAGCGATCGACCCTTTCCTTTCAAGCCTTTCAGGGAATCAGCTAGCTCTTTAAAGGAGCGATCCACTAATTTTTTCGCTTCATGTCGTTACTAAACTTAGATATCTCGCAAATCTACATATAACTATCGCTAGGTTGCTTAGGACATTGGCTTTAAGGGGGTGTGGAGGCTGCGCCCCCAGCCAGAGGTCCACCCCTGAACCCCTTCCTAAACCTGGTGGCTAAGCTATAAAAAGGCCCACTAAAAAGGCCCACAATTGATAAGTGTCAAATCAATCGCGGGCCAATTCATACAACCAAGTTTATTATGCCTCCAGTGGGGGGAGGGTCTCAAATGAGCTGCAAAAGGCTATGAAGGTTTATTAGTAAATGCTTTCAGCAGCAAGCGCAGGGCGATATTGAGAAGGCTTAATTTGATACTTCACCAAATTAGCCAACTCTTGAAGTTGGCTAATGGCTTCTGCCCCCTCCAGCTTCATCAGTTCGCGATCGTCACGCATTTCAGTCCAGGTAATGCCGTAGTCCGAAACCAAGAAACGAATGAGATGGTTGTCTCCCAGGCTGACCATAAACGAAGCGCTATTCATTTGACCACCACAGGTATAGCAGGATGCCAGATAACCTTGACGTTCAAGCACAATCGCAAGAGCTTGGAGATTCATCACAAGATCCTGGACAAATTGACGGTGTTGATATGCGAGTCTTAGGAACACAGTTGTCCTCCTGTCACCACACCTAATTCTAAACACTTTTAATACTTTCTTAAGAAACTCACCGAAAATGACACTTTCTGGAGTGGCAAGGAATTTAAAATTGGTTGGTTCAAGTGCGGAGCTAGCCTCAGGTTAACCGACTGTCCTCCAAAATTAGTATCACTCGAAACAATCAGCTAAAGTTTGCTGCTCGACTAAATCACCCTGCAAAGAGAAACCCAGTAATATCAGACGTAATACCAAACGACTCAACATTTTATTTTCAGGCTAGTGATATCCAGGTCGGCCACCCTTAAGATACACCCACCCTCATTTAGCCAAATTCGGGAAACTCTCTAGGCTGAGTCTGCCTTCCCAAATCAGAAGCGGCATCCGTATTTAAACAATCTTTATTATTCAAAATAATCTTTATTATTCGTATGCTCGTAACAAAATCATCAATTCATAATCAGGGCGTCAGTTCCCACCAGCCAAATGCTGGCCCAACAAAGCGAATGGTCAACCAAAAGATTACCAAAAATCCAATTCCAACCCATGCACCTCTAGTTGTCCACTTTACAAACTGATTGGCCTGGGTTTTTGTAATTGGTAACCAGGGAAGAATGTTGGGTTCCTGACCGTATTTTTCTCCAAGCGCTTCTTTGCGCCGTTTTGACTCGCCCATATCTGCAAGTTTAGAAATCATGGTTTATATAGTCTAGCGTGCCAGGCAGACCCTTTGATCGGGGAGTTTTGATAGCAAACAGTTATCTAAAATCTGGTAGCCGCTTATTGATTTGAAAATAGAAATCAAGAGCCAGGACCAGAATCTAGAATCCGTTTATCTTTTGGCTCTTGACTCTCTGATTTCATGGGTACTGCTGTACAGAGTTCATTGTCGCCAGGTTGGAAAAGCAGCCTGACGTCATTAAACCTTGGGATTAGATAAAGCGCTACCGACTGATGGAACGAAAACTCTTACAATAGGTGGGATTTTTAGACACAAGCTGCTAGCCCTATGCCTCGCCGCAATGATCTTCAAAAGATTCTGCTCATTGGCTCTGGTCCCATTGTGATTGGGCAAGCCTGTGAATTTGACTACTCTGGAACCCAAGCGTGCAAAGCCCTGCGCGATGAAGGCTATGAGGTGGTGCTGGTCAACTCCAATCCGGCAACCATTATGACGGATCCAGAAACAGCAGACCGGACTTACATCGAACCTCTGACTCCTGAAATTGTCGGCAAGATCATTGAGAAGGAACGACCTGATGCCTTGTTGCCAACTATGGGTGGGCAAACTGCGTTGAATCTGGCAGTGGCTTTGGCTAAGAGCGGAATCCTTGACGAATACGGGGTGGAATTGATCGGGGCAAAGTTGCCTGCGATTGAAAAAGCGGAAGACCGGAAGCTGTTTAAAGAGGCAATGGAAAAAATTGGAGTTGCGGTCTGCCCTTCTGGTCTGGCAAATACCCTGGAGGAGGCGCGGGCGATCGCTCAGCAAATTGCCAGCTATCCGCTGATCATCCGTCCGGCATTTACCCTGGGTGGAACAGGTGGCGGCATTGCCTACAACCAGGAAGAGTTTGAAGAGATTGCCCAGTCGGGTATCGATGCCAGCCCGGTGTCCCAGATCTTGATTGAAAAGTCCCTTCTTGGCTGGAAAGAGTATGAACTGGAAGTAATGCGAGATCTGGCGGATAACGTGGTAATTATCTGCTCCATTGAGAACCTTGACCCGATGGGAGTCCATACAGGTGACTCGATTACCGTTGCTCCAGCCCAAACCCTGACCGATAAGGAATACCAGCGGCTACGGGATGCCTCGATCAAAATCATCCGCGAAATTGGGGTAGAAACGGGCGGCTCTAACATTCAGTTTGCCGTGAATCCCGTTACCGGCGAGGTAATTGTAATTGAGATGAATCCACGGGTATCTCGTAGTTCTGCTCTGGCATCCAAGGCAACAGGCTTTCCGATCGCCAAAATGGCTGCCAAACTTGCTGTCGGGTACACCCTGGATGAGATTCCCAACGATATCACTAAGAAAACACCCGCCAGCTTTGAACCCACCATTGACTATGTCGTGACCAAGATCCCCCGCTTTGCCTTCGAGAAATTTCCCGGCTCTCAACCCGTACTGACCACTCAAATGAAATCGGTAGGCGAGGCAATGGCGATCGGGCGCACCTTTCAGGAGTCGTTTCAAAAAGCGCTGCGTTCTCTGGAAACCGGGCGGGCTGGCTGGGGGTGTGACAAAGCTGAAAAACTGCCCAGCCTGGAGCAAATTCGAGCAGGACTGCGGACTCCCAACCCGGAGCGAATCTTCACCCTGCGCCACGCCATGCTGATGGGGATGTCGGTCGAGGAGATTTTTGAGCTGACCAGCATCGATCCCTGGTTTCTTGACAAAATGCAGGAACTCCTGGAAACCGAAAAGTTTCTCAAGCGCACTCCTCTGAAAAGCCTGACCAGCGAGCAGATGTTTGCCGTTAAGCGCCAGGGATTTAGCGATCGCCAAATTGCCTTCGCCACCAAAACGACTGAGGATGAAGTGCGAGCCTATCGCAAGTCTTTAGGGATCGTTCCGGTCTACAAAACCGTCGATACCTGTGCTGCTGAGTTTGAAGCTCTCACTCCCTACTACTACTCCACCTACGAAGAGGAAAGCGAAATCCTACCCTCTGAAAAACGCAAAGTCATGATTCTGGGTGGTGGCCCGAACCGAATTGGGCAAGGAATTGAGTTTGACTACTGCTGCTGCCACACTTCCTTTGCCCTTCGGGATGACGGGTTTGAAACCATCATGGTCAACTCTAACCCAGAAACCGTTTCTACCGACTACGATACCAGCGATCGCCTCTACTTTGAACCGCTGACCAAAGAAGATGTGCTCAACATCATCGAAGCCGAGAATCCAGAGGGTGTGATAATCCAATTTGGTGGACAAACGCCATTAAAGTTGGCTGTGCCCCCTACAGAAGTATCTGGCTAGCGATCACTGCACCGTTCAAACCCAAATTTTGGGCACCTCCCCTGACTCGATTGACATTGCCGAAGACCGGGAGCGGTTTGAAAAAAATTCTGCGTGAACTCAATATTAAGCAACCGCCTAACGGTACGGCCCGCAGCTACCAGGAAGCCCTGGACGTGGCCCGCCGCATCAATTATCCGGTTGTAGTTCGTCCCAGTTATGTCCTGGGTGGCAGGGCAATGGAAATCGTCTACTCCGACACCGAACTGGAGCGATACATGACCTATGCCGTTCAGGTCGAACCAGACCACCCCATCCTGATTGACAAGTTCTTAGAAAATGCAGTGGAGGTCGATGTGGATGCGATCGCTGACCAGACCGGTAATGTTGTCATTGGCGGCATCATGGAACACATCGAGCAGGCTGGAATTCACTCTGGTGACTCTGCCTGCTCCCTCCCTGCCGTTTTCTTGAGCCCGTCCGTCCTCGACCAGATCCGCACCTGGACCGTGCAACTGGCAAAGGCGCTGAAGGTTGTGGGCTTGATGAATATCCAGTTTGCCGTCCAGGGGGATCAGGTTTATATCCTGGAAGCAAACCCTCGTGCTTCAAGAACTGTTCCCTTTGTGTCAAAGGCGATCGGGGTGCCTCTGGCAAAAATGGCGGCACGGATTATGACAGGCAAATCGTTAACAGAACTGGGCTATACCCAGGAAATCATTCCTCAGCATATCTCAGTGAAAGAAGCTGTGCTGCCCTTTGAGAAGTTCCCCGGTACTGATACTATTCTGGGGCCTGAGATGCGCTCTACTGGGGAGGTAATGGGGATTGATGCCAGCTTTGGTGTAGCCTTTGCCAAAGCCGAACTGGCTGCAAATCAGCGTCTCCCATTCAAAGGCACTGTCTTTGTGTCTATGAACAACCGTGACAAAGAAGCCGTTGTTCCTGTTGTGAAGGACCTGATGGCTCTTGGATTTTCCATTGTGGCCACAGAAGGCACTCGCAAAACCTTGCTCGAACATGGGCTAGATGTGGAACTGGTGCTTAAGCTGCATGAAGGCCGTCCCCATGTACTGGACTGGATCAAAAATGAGAAAGTGCAACTAATTATTAACACTCCATCCGGAGAAGAAGCTCAGGCAGATGGCCGCCTGATTCGCCGTACTGCCCTGGGCTACAAGATCCCTATCATCACCACAATCGCCGGAGCAAAAGCCACTGCCGCCGCCATTCGGGCCCTACAGTCCCAGCAATTATCAGTTAAGGCTTTGCAGGACTACCTCTGACAGTAAGTATCAATTATTATTGTTGCCTGGGGAGAAGGTGGAGAGAGTGAAGAGGTGCAATTCCTCACTCCCTTACCCCCTATTTCTTCCCTTCTTCGCTTATCCACTCATCTACCCTTCTACACCTTACCCCTTCTGGCTCCTGGCCTTTGATTTCTTACACCTTCTACGTCTCCCCTTACTCATTCAGCTTCTGGCTTCTGACCCTAGACCCACCCTTGTCCTATTTCTGTTGTTCCTTAAGCGAATTTAACTTTTCTTACATCTTTGCTGAAGAAGATAGGAGTAACTCCAGTTCCTCTCATGCAGGTCAGGATACGTTTTGTTGTGTAGGATGCATTCCCTGAAAAGGATAGTGGGTACCCTTGATATAGTCAAATCTGAGCTTTTATTGAAAAATCTGAGTGTTTTCCTGAACTGAGTGTTTAATAAATTCATCTCAAGGGGTATACGCCTCCCCTCAGAAATGTTACACTTCTTAATGTGACAAGGTGGCTAAGGTTAAGAGTTTGATGCATTACGAAAACCCTAATGGATTAGTAACACGCTAGTTCTAATTCAATCAGGTGGTTAGATCCGGTCAGATCCCAGCAGGTAAGTTTGCGGTTGTCAGCTATTTAGACAGCTAGTTTTTGCCAAATTTAGTTTTTGCTAGATTTTTCTTTCTCGATATTTGGACCCACAGAGGGTTACAAAAGCTAAAGTCCTTGCCTTAGATTGGTAGGGCTCAATTTTGTATCTGCTTGTGAAACTTTTTTCTGTTCTCCTTCTAGCCAAGTTCCCACCAGCGCTATGAAAACTGCTCAGACCTCAACGGATTTAGTGCGCTCCTATCTAAAAGAAATCGGTCGTGTTCCCCTGCTAACTCACGAACAAGAAATTCTCTTTGGTAAGCAAGTGCAGCGGGTATCCACTCTGTATACGATGCGAGATTCCCTTGCTCCCCAGTTGGGGCATACTCCAACATTGGAGGAGTGGGCTCAATATGCGGGACTACCAGTGGACGAGCTTCAGCGGGCGATCGCAGAAGGTGAACATGCCAAGCGCAAGATGGTTGAAGCAAACCTGCGCCTAGTAGTTTCTGTGGCTAAAAAATATACCAAACGCAATGTGGATCTGCTGGATCTGATCCAGGAAGGAACCATCGGGATGCAACGGGGGGTAGAAAAGTTTGACCCTACAAAAGGCTATCGATTTTCGACCTATGCTTATTGGTGGATTCGGCAAGCGATTACGCGGGCGATCGCAGAAAAAGGGCGAACCATTCGTCTGCCGATTCATATTACGGAAAAACTGAATAAGCTGAAGAAAGCTCAACGCCAGCTTTCCCAGAAATTGGGCAGATCAGCCACTGTCGCTGAACTGGCTGATGAACTGGAAATGCCCCCTCGTCAAGTACGGGAGTATCTGGAGCGGGCTCGTCAGCCTCTATCTCTAGATCTGCGGGTGGGCGACAATCAAGATACGGAACTGGGTGAATTGCTGGAAGATCCAGGTGTTTCTCCTGAAGAATTTGCGACCCAATCTTCTTTACGCACTGATCTGGAAAAGTTAATGGCCGATTTAACGCCTCAACAGCGTGAGGTGCTGGCACTCCGATTTGGCCTGGAGGACGGACAGGCACTGACATTAGCAAAAATTGGCGATCGCCTTAATATTAGCCGCGAGCGGGTACGTCAAATTGAGCGGGAAGCCTTAAGCAAATTACGCAAGCGAAAAGCGGCGATTGGAGAATATTTAGCGAGTTAGAGGTGAAAGAAGCCCGATTAACAGTAGTGCTCCTGCCAGAGTTAGCGGTAAGAATTGCCGAGAGATGGTGGGGGTAGAACACGGGCAGGCAGATAGTCTATGAATTACGAAGAATAGCATCCAGAATCAGGTCTGCCCCAAAACGAATGGGATCAGTACAGGGTAGTCCCGTTTCGATTCCAGCCTGTTCGATCGCCAGTTGAGCATCCATATTGTCTAGATGGGCAGTGTTGAGGGCGATCGCAGCAACTTTTGCAGGAGCAAAGGTTCCACCAGCGGCGACGACTGTTTCGTACACTTTCACAACCTCCCTCAACGGTGGAATTGAAAAATTCTCATAGCGGCGAATGTGAGTTTGTCTTGCCCGATGCACTAAAACCAGGTGCGTTGGCTGACTTCCCCGCATCAGAGGCAATGTTGCGGTAGATGCTGGGTTGAAAAAGGAGCCCTGTCCCTCAACGTGTAGAATATCCTGATCGGCCCCTGCCTGCATCACCAGTTGTTCCACGGCTCCAGCCGCGAAATCAACCCGGATTGCATCCAGGGGAATGCCACTGCCAGAAATCATAATGCCTGCCTGACCCGTGCCCAGAAATTTAGAACGCAGTCCCCGCTTAAGGGAAGCTCGGTTCAATTCCAGGCTGGTAGACATTTTCCCCACCGCCATGTCTGTGCCAACTGTCAGCACTCGCAGACAGGAGAGTAATCTTGCCTGACCTGTACCTACGGGCAAATTGGGAGGTTCCTCTCGCACGTCCCAAAGCCATTGCCCTGGTTTGAGCAGAGCGTTGAGCTCTGGGTCAGCCTTCAGGCGGTAGTGCAGTCCATTGGCGATGGAAACCCCAGCCGCGATCGCCTGCCGAATATCTTCCCGCCAGTCTTCTGGTAACTCCCCACCCAGTTTGGCGATGCCAATTGCTAACACATCGGGCTCATACTGAAGCGCTTCTGCGGTGGAAGCTACAATGGGCACCTGACGGGGAATTCCGGTTAGTTCTACCAGAGATTTTCCGGCACACTCGCGATCAATCACCGCAACAATATTGGCATTCGAAAAGCGCAGCATTGCCAATCCTGTTTTACCGTGCAGACCTCGAATCCCTTCATGCATCAAAATAGTGACCTTTTGGTCAGGTTGAATCATCACGTTGTTCTCCAGTTGCCTAAAACCTAGTAGACGCAACAATAAATTCTGCAATATTCAGAGTGACGACTTTAGTTGAACAAGCTAGAGCTTGAACTAGCAAACATTGTGAAACTTTTCAGTTGGTCTGCTAGTGCATGTTAGATACAGCAAACACAGCTATTACAAAGTTGTCTGAAGTAGACTTCAACGGTCTCGTTCATCACCCCTCGCCTCTTAGTGTGTGGGCGAAGCCTAGTGGCTATCGCTATAATTCGGGCCCCTGAAACCTGAGACCTAACCCTCATTAACAACTATCCTCAGCCCCTAGCCTCTCCCTCTCCCCCTTTCCTTTTTCCTTTCCAATTTCCTTTCCAATCAAGTAGCGCCGAATGAAGCAACCTCATATTGAGGTCAAGGTTTCCACCAAAACTTTTGCGGACAATATAACTTTACGCGGGAGCGTTGGGACATTGAAATTAGAGAGGGAGTGGGGGCTTCGCCCCCAGCCAGGGGTGGAACCCTTGTACCCTGTCTTAACCATAGTGACTCCGCTATATCTGTCACATTCGCGATCTCATCGCCCCTGCCCAACTCTGCGTAGTTATGAAAGCCAACGCCTATGAACATGGGTTGCAGGCATTGGCTCCCACTGCCGTTGCCGCAGGATCCGACTATCTAGGCATTTGCACCAATCCAGAGGCAGCGATCGCCCGCAATTTGGGTCTGGGTGTCAAACTGTTGCTGATACTGTTCGCCTCATCTCCCAGTGCAACCATCTGGTCAGGGTAGGAGCAGCCTGCTACGGCGTTCACACATCCCAAGAGTTTCAAAATCCGCCTGAACTGAAGCCAGTCATGTCCATTAAACCAGGGTTACTCAGGTGCGTAAAGTTCCCGCAGGACACCCAATTGATTACGGTAGCCTGTTTACAACTCAACAGGATAGTCTGATTGCATCACTCTCGGTTGGATTTGGGGAAGGCTACCCTGTCTTTCCTTGACTCCCTTTTTTCATTCGGGCGCTGTACGCAGTTCATTGCGGCTACTTATAGCAATAGCCACCAGGCTTAGGACGGGGTGCAGGGTTGGAACCCCTGGCTGGGGGCGAAGCCCCCACACCCCCTTAGAGTCAATGTCCTAAGCAACCTGTCGACAGCTATAGAATTCAGGAGCCACACAAAATCCGTCTATACAAGTAATGACCTGCAAGGGCGAACGGCTGTTCACCCTTGGGTGGAAGCTCTGAAATAGTGACAGTCCTTGCCTCACTCGATTCAGACTTTAGAGGTCGTCATCCTCCTCGTCATCCTCCCCATCGTCATCGCCCATGTCGTCGCTGATCAGGTCATCGTCATCCAGGATAGGCGAGAAAGAGGGGCTGTCTGGTGTCATGCCAAAGTTATCAAAGCTGAAGCTGGGGCGATCGTCAAGGCTTTCCAGACCATAAACGCGGGCGGTGCGATCGTCCAGGACCACATCCTTCAGATCTGTATCATCATCAAACATGCTGATGCCATCATAGGTCAGGTCAACATCTGGACTACCCACCTCTTCGTAAGCATTGAAGCCTGTTCCCGCGGGAATCAAACGTCCAATAATAACGTTCTCCTTCAAACCACGCAGCCAGTCTGACTTTCCTTCGATCGCCGCCTCTGTTAAAACTCGAGTAGTTTCCTGGAAACTAGCCGCCGAGATAAAGCTGTCTGTATTCAGTGAAGCTTTCGTAATCCCCAGTAAGACCGGAGTGTACTCGGCTGGAGCCCCACCTGTAATCGACATCGCTTCGTTCACCTGCTCTACCTGATAAAGCTCAACCAGCTCACCCGGCAACATCGTCGTGTCACCTCCATCATCAATACGAGCCTTAGATGTCATTTGACGCACAACCACTTCGATGTGTTTGTCTGAGATGTCAATGCCCTGAGATTGGTATACCGACTGTACCTCGTTCACTAGAAACATTTGCACCTCACGCAAACTGTGAAGTGCTGCGTCATGCACACCTGCCGTTTCTCGATTCGCCTTAAACAGAATCTCCAGGAGCTCATGGGGGTTTGCTGGACCATCGGTCAGTCGCTCCCCTGCACTCACTTCTTGCCCATCCGAAACAATCACATTTTGGCCGGGATTAATATTGTATTCGGTCACAACCCCATCGGTTTCAATCACCTTGACTTCCACCGAATCATCTTCCCCATAGATCACCTGAGCAGTACCGGAACGTTCACATAAAACACAGGCTTCCTTGGGCTTCCGGGCTTCCAGCAATTCCTCAATCCTAGGAAGACCCTGAATAATGTCTCCGGTCTTAGTCCGTTCAAACACCAGCAGCACCAAGTTATCCCCCCGCTGCACCAGGTCGCCATCATCGATATGCAGAACTGCGCCCGGAGATACCCGATAGGGACGGGCTGATCGCAATCGAATGCTGGAATCACCAACCTCAAGCACCTGACCAGATTCCTCCAGAACTACACCAGGAGCAATTTCAGCGCCAGCAACCAGCAAATCACCCGCCTTCACTGTCGGGGTCTTGCCTCCCGTTTCAACAGTCACCTGGTCTGCATCCCGAACCACCAGAATGCGGCGAATGGCTTCTGCCCCCTGGCGAATCCCCCGAACTTCACCGGCTTCCTTACACTGAATCTCCGTGCGGGCAACAACAGCTCCAGGTAAAATCTGGTCGCCATCTTTCACCAGAATGCGGGTGAGTGTGCTGCCCTGGGTGGGGTCAGCAGCAATATCACGGCGAACCACCAGCGATTCAAGAATCACTAACTGCAACCGCAATGTTTCAGGATCATTTTCATCGGCAACCAGTTCAATATCCGCTGCCAGTTGGGGCGCATCCTTATCGATTTCCAGCACTAGCTGAATTTTGATTAGTTCCAATCCTTCTACCGACTTGACCCGTTCTCCATCTTTGTAGGGCATTCGCTGCACTGCCCGCAAGCGAATGGAGCGACCCGACTCTTCGTTGGTTGATTCCTGGCTGGGAACAGAGGGCTCATCAGGCACGGCAAACTCTGTCACTGGACGCAGAAGCAGCGCTGGACCTTCAGGAGTTTCTACATACTCGACGTAGCGCAGTTCATTCGCAACCAGCCCTGGCATGATTTCTTGACCTGGGTTCACTAGAACACTTTCGCGAGTGATGATGTCGTCCAGATTGTCAATCATATGCAGGTCACCGGGTTTGATCACGATTTCCCGCAAAATATCGTTCTTTTGGGTCACTTCCACCACACCACTGCTCTGACAGAAGATGTCCTTGACGACTTCGGTTCCTGCTTCCACGTATTGCCCGTCCTCTACCATCAACAGAGAAATATCTTTGTTGACTTCGTGCGCTTCCTCAGGAATCCACAACAGGGTGCCGCCTTTGACCACTTCATACCCCTGCTTGGCTTTGCCACGTTTAGCCACTTCAACACCAGAGTATTTGATAATTCCACCTGTCTGTGTGCGGTAGTGGTCGTCAATCAGTTCAGCCACGACCTGATTGTTGGTGACTTTGGTACCTGGCGTAGCCTTGAGAGAGAAGACCTGATTGTGGTTAGTTTCAATCAAGTAATGGTCGCGCCCCTGATAGCTCTCAACCCGCACCCGTGCCTGATCCAGCAAGACAGAGGCGGTGATGATTTCAATTTCGCGTCCACCTTTGCCTTCGGTTTCCTGAGGCAAACGGACAGTACCTCCATGCTCGGTTACCAATTTGGTTTCGGCAATCACACTACCCGTTTCGACGCGATCGCCATTGTTCACAATCGGTTCGGCACCCGGAGGCAGGTTGTAGACCTCACCGGAAAGAATCCACAGCAGCCCACCCCGCTGTGCGATGCGGGTTGTGTTTCCCTGCCGGTCTTTCTTCTCTTCGGGAACCAGATCAGCAAACTTGACTTCACCAGCCATGTCAGAAGCCACGTCCTTCGCTGCTTTTTCGGTGGTTTTGCGGGAGCGCCCGGTGAGGGGAACCTCTGCCAGAATCTGCCCTTGCTTCACCTTCTGACCATCCCGCACCAGCAAGGTTGAACCTTGAGCAATAGAGAAGGCATGGTGCTGCCCGTCCTTCCCTTCCAACGTAATCTGGGACTTTGAATCAACCGAATCGACAATGAGAGCATCTTCCCCGTGGCGAGTGCGGTAGGGGCGGGTGCGTAGCTTCTTGGGAAACCGAATCGTCCCTTCAAAGCTGGCCCGTTCCTGACGCGCCATTTCACCTGTGAATACGCCCCCAGTGTGGAAGGTACGCATAGTGAGCTGAGTGCCCGGTTCACCAATGGATTGGGCTGCAATAATACCCACTGCTTCCCCAATGTCTACTGTCTTGGCGTGTGCCAAACTCCAACCGTAGCAGGACTGGCAAACCGAGCGAGTTGCTTCACAGGTGAGGGGCGATCGCACTACCACCTCTTCCACCCCAGATTTTTCAATTCGCTCCGCTAGTTCGTCTGACACATCCTGATTCCGACTGGCAATCACCTCTCCTGTAGTGGGGTGAAGCACATCCTGGGCAATGACACGCCCCAACAGACGGGTTTTGAGGGGAATAAGGGTGCGATCGCCATCTTTCATGCTTCGCAAGGGAATTCCCCGTTGGGTGCCACAGTCTACTTCCCGGATAATGACATCTTGGGAAACGTCTACTAGACGGCGTGTTAAATAACCAGAGTCTGCTGTCCGTAGGGCTGTATCTACCAGCCCCTTACGAGCACCGTAGGAGGAGATGATGTACTCCGTCACCGTCAAGCCTTCCCGGAAGTTCGTTTTAATTGGAAGGTCAATAATTTCTCCTTGCGGATTGGCCATCAACCCCCGCATGCCCACAAGCTGGCGTACCTGGGAAATGTTACCCCGCGCTCCCGAAAACGCCATCATGTAGACGGAGTTGAGTGGATTATTCGTTTTAAAGTTGCGTACCACTTCATTCTTGAGGTCCTCATTCGTCCCGTTCCAGGTATCAATTACCTTCTGGAATCGTTCAACCTCAGTGATTTCTCCACGGGTGTAGCGGTTCTCAGTTTCCCGAATCGTTTCTTCTGCCGCTTCCAGCAGTTGCCGCTTACTAGGAGGAACCTGCAAGTCATCGACGCTGATGGAAACCCCTGCCTTGGTGGCATAGCGGAAGCCCAGATCTTTGAGCTGGTCTGCCATTTGGGCAGTACGGGCGGTGCCGTAATTGGTGAACGCCCAGGAGATCAACCTCGTCAATTGACCTTTGTTGATAATTCGGTTGCGAAAGATTGGTTGATTGTTCTGCTCTACCATCGTATAACCCCGCCTCTACCGTGAATGGATTTTGGATTTTGAACTTCAGATTCTGGAACGACAGAGTCGAATCCAAATCCAACGTTCAAAATCACCAATCGAAAATCGTCCCGCCCTAAATTGCTAGAGCATCCTGAATGGTCTTGTTGTAGATAATCCGTCCCGGAGTGGTGCGGATGTACTGAGAAATGACATTCCCCTCCGAGTCTTCCCGCACCCGGCGGAACTTGTAAATCTTCGTGGTGGTGCCGTCATCAGCACGTATTTCTTGCTGTACTTCGTTGTCTGGCTCGTCTGTTTCAACCACCCCTTCAAACCGAACCCAGACATAAGCATGCAAATCCACTTCTTTCTGCTCGTAGGCAATGATGGCATCATCCAGATTAGCGAAGTAGCGATCGGCTCCCTTCGTTGCATTCGGATTCTCTACCGTTAAGTAATAACAACCCAGTACCATATCCTGGCTGGGAGTTATGATTGGTCGTCCCGTCGCTGGAGACAAAATATTATTCGATGCCAGCATCAGCAACCTGGCTTCCGCCTGAGCTTCCAAGGATAGAGGGACGTGAACGGCCATCTGGTCTCCGTCAAAATCTGCGTTAAACGCCGGACAAACCAGGGGATGGAGTTGAATCGCACGTCCTTCTACTAGAATAGGCTCAAACGCTTGAATCCCTAAACGGTGGAGTGTGGGTGCCCGGTTCAGCAAAACTGGGTGGCCGTCAATTACTTCCTCCAGTACGTCCCATACTGTAGGGTCATTGCGCTGAATTAGCTTCTTCGCAGCTTTGATGTTGTTGACTAATCCCTGGCGGATAAGGCGATGGATTACAAATGGCTGAAAAAGTTCGATCGCCATTTCCCGAGGTAATCCACACTGGTGAATCTTCAGTTTGGGGCCCACTACGATCACAGAACGCCCCGAATAGTCAACCCGCTTACCCAGCAGGTTCTGACGAAAACGTCCCTGCTTCCCTTCAATGATGTCTGACAGAGACTTGAGGGGACGGTTATTCGCGCCCACCACTGTGCGTCCGCGACGTCCATTATCAATCAGCGCATCCACCGCTTCCTGAAGCATTCGCTTTTCATTTCGGACGATAATTTCAGGGGCTAGGATTTCCTGCAATCGAGCCAGGCGATTGTTCCGGTTAATCACCCGACGGTACAGATCATTCAAGTCGGAGGTGGCGAAACGTCCACCATCCAGTTGCACCATCGGTCGCAGGTCGGGAGGAATCACCGGAATCACCGACAACACCATCCAATCAGGTTTAGAACCTGTCGCAATGAAGTTATCGATCACCCGCAGTCGCTTGATCAGCTTTGCCCGCTTTTGCCCCTTGGATGTCGCAATTTCTTCCCGCAGTTGCTCGGCCTCTTTCTCCAGGTCAATATCCTGTAGCAGTTTTTGCAAAGCCTCCGCTCCGATGCCGACCTCAACCCCAGTCAGCTTCGAGTCTTCACTGTAGAGTTCGTCCTCAATTTCGATCCACTGATCTTCAGTCAGCAACTGTTTGTAGGTCAAATTTTCAGCATTACCAGGGTTGAGTACTACATAAGCGTTGAAGTAAACAATTTGCTCAACGTCTCGTAGCGGCATATCCAGCAAAATTGCCATGTAGCTGGGGATACCCTTGAGATACCAAACGTGGGCAACCGGTGCGGCTAACTTGATATAACCCATGCGGTGCCGCCGCACACGAGATTCAGTTACCTCGACGCCACAGCGTTCACACACAATACCCCGGTGCCGTACCCGTTTGTATTTACCGCAGTGGCACTCCCAGTCCTTCGCCGGACCAAAAATCCGTTCACAGAACAAGCCATCCATCTCCGGTTTGAGAGTCCGGTAATTAATGGTTTCCGGTTTTGTTACCTCCCCTACAACCTGCCCATTAGGAAGGGTACGCTCTCCCCACTGGCGAATTCGTTCTGGAGATGCCAGACCAATTTTTACATAGTCGAACCGCTGCTCTAGCTTTGGCATCGCTTCTGTTCCTCTTGTCGGGTGTTCGTTTTTGGCTGTTAGTTTTTGGAAAACCTAAACGTATCGATCTCATGCGTTTTAGTTGCTAGTGATCAGGAAGCCAACCACTAACAACTCGCAACTAACAACGTGGTTATTCGTCACTATCGTCCAGTTCATCTCTGGAAATGGATTCATAGGTAGGTCTTGAAGGCGCACGACGGCTGCTTACATCCGCCATCAAATCCACCTCAGTATCCCGGCTCGTGCCATCATCACGGGTGTCCAGCTTATGAACGGCTACATCCAAACAGAGGGATTGCAACTCCCGCATCAACACTTTGAAGGATTCCGGGGTGCCCGGCCTGGGAATTGCTTTCCCTTTCACGATCGCATTCAATGCTTCGTTACGGCCCTGCATATCATCGGATTTGACCGTCAGTAGTTCCTGTAAGGTGTAAGCGGCACCAAAGGCTTCCAAAGCCCATACTTCCATCTCCCCAAAGCGCTGGCCGCCTTGCTGAGCTTTTCCACCCAGAGGCTGCTGAGTGACTAGAGAGTAGGGACCTGTAGAACGGGCATGAATCTTATCATCAACTAGGTGGACCAGCTTCAGCATGTAGGCTTTACCCACTGTCACCGGGCGATCAAACGGTTCACCCGTGCGTCCGTCGTAAACCTGAATTTTACCCGGATCTTCGGCATTGAATAACCAGTCACCCTTGGCTCCATTGGTGGCTTCCAGAGTTTCTTCGCGAGCCTCCTTAAGCTTACTGTGAACGGTTTCGCGAGACTTCTCCTCACCGTGCATTTCATCAAATGGAATCACCTTGAAACGCACATTCAGATTTTCCGCTGCCCAGGCCAGCAAACATTCATACACCTGCCCAACATTCATCCGGGAAGGCACACCCAATGGATTCAGCACAATATCGACTGGAGTGCCATCGGGCAGGTAAGGCATGTCTTCAATCGGCAGGATGCGGGAAATGATGCCTTTATTACCATGACGACCCGCCATCTTATCCCCAACTTGAATTTTGCGCTTCTGGGCAACATAGACGCGCACCACCATATTAGCCCCCGGCGGCAATTCATCTCCCTGCTCACGGGTAAACACTCGCACATCCACAACCCGCCCCTTCTCTCCATTGGGAACCCGCAGAGAGTTATCACGCACGTCCCTAGCTTTTTCACCGAAGATAGCTCGCAATAACTTTTCTTCTGGTGGCTGATCCGACTCCCCTTTTGGCGTCACCTTACCTACCAAAATGTCACCCGCTTCAACCCAGGCACCAATGCGGATAATGCCAGTTTCATCAAGTTGCCGCAACGCATCCTCACCTACGTTGGGAATTTCACGGGTAATTTCCTCTGGTCCAAGCTTGGTCTGACGAGCTTCAATCTCATATTTCTCAACGTGGATTGAAGTATAAACATCATCATAGACTAGCCGCTCACTAATCAGGATGGCATCTTCGTAGTTATAGCCTTCCCAGGGCATGTAGGCGACCAGAATGTTTTGCCCCAACGCCAGTTCACCCTGTTCGGTGGCGGAACCATCGGCCAGGATCTGTCCAGCAGAAACCTTGTCACCCTGAAATACAATCGGACGTTGATTTAAGCAAGTATCCTGGTTAGAACGCTGGTATTTTTGAAGCTGGTACTCAATTTCCCGCCCATGAGAATCACGGACGCGGATGCGATCGGCTGAAACAAAGGTCACTTCACCATCCGTGCGACTGACGATCACCATCCCAGAATCTCGTGCAGCCTGAGCTTCCAACCCGGTACCTACCAGGGGACGCTCCGGGCGCAGAAGCGGAACCGCCTGCCGCTGCATGTTGGAACCCATGAGGGCACGGTTAGCATCATCATGCTCTAGGAAGGGAATCAAGGATGTCGCCACTGAGATGATTTGCACTGGCGAAACAGCAACGTAATCCACCTCATCAGGGGTCGTGGTGGTAAAATCTTGCCGGTAACGAACGGGGACCTGTTCACCTAGAATATTGCCCTCTTCGTCCATGGGAATATCCCCCGGCGCAACCCGCAGGTCGTCCTCCTCGTCAGCTGTCATGTAGACAGGAGGTAAATCCTTCCGGACACGGCCATTTTCCACTTTGTAGAAAGGTGTTTCAATGAACCCATAGGCGTTGACTCTAGCGTGAGTAGCCAGAGAACCGATCAAACCAGCGTTAGGGCCTTCCGGGGTCTCAATCGGGCAAATACGACCGTAGTGAGAGGGGTGAATATCACGGACCGCGAAACCTGCCCGCTCCCGTGTCAAACCGCCAGGACCGAGGGCACTCAGACGACGCTTGTGGGTCAGTTCTGCTAGCGGGTTCGTCTGGTCCATGAACTGGGATAACTGGGAGGAGCCAAAGAACTCCTTAATGGCAGCGACCAGCGGCTTGGGGTTGACCAGGGATGCAGGGGTGAGGGAATCAGCATCGGAAACGGTCATCCGTTCACGGATGATGCGCTCCAGACGGTTCAGCCCAACTCGCACCTGGTTCTGCAAAAGCTCACCCACAGAGCGCACCCGACGATTACCTAGATGGTCGATGTCATCAATGTTGCCAATGTCAAACTCCAGGTTAATCAGATAGTCAATCGCCGCCAAAATATCCTGCGGAGTCAACACCCGCATCCCTTCGGGTACATTCAGACGCAGCTTCTTATTCAACTTATAGCGCCCCACCTTACCCAGGTCATACCGCTTGGGATCAAAGAAGCGAGAGTCGAGCAACTGCTGACCACCGGATACCGTTGGGGGTTCACCGGGACGTAGCCTCCGGTAAAGTTCCATCAGGGCTTCTTCTTCTCCAAACTGCCCCTCTTTCTCAATGGTTTTCTGAAAGTATTCCGGGTGGCGCAGGGCATCAAAAATCTCCCCATCACTCAAGCCCAAAGCTTTGAGCAATACCTGAGCCGACAACTTCCGGGTCTTGTCGATCCGAACCCAGACCAGATCATTTTTGTCGGTTTCAAATTTAAGCCAGGCGCCCCGGTTAGGGATCAGACTCGCATTATAAGTACGACGCCCGTTTTTGTCCGTTTCGGATTTGTAGTACACACCAGGACTGCGGACAATCTGGTTGACGATGACCCGCTCTGCTCCGTTGATGATGAAGGTGCCCCGATCGGTCATCAGAGGCAGGTCGCCAATGAAGACTTCCTGCTCTTTAATTTCTCCCGTTTCCTTGTTGACCAACCGAGTGGGAACGTACATCTGTACAGCATAGGTACTATCCCGCCGCTTGGCTTCATCTACATCGTACTTCGGTCGCTTCAGCTTGTAATCCTTGCCCAGGAAGTGAAGTTCTAGTTTACCAGTGTAGTCTGTAATAGGTGAGAAGCTATCCAGCTCCTCAATCAGCCCCTCTTCGAGAAACCAGCGGAAACTTGCCCGCTGAATCTCAACCAGGTCTGGTAAAGTGAAGGCGGGTGTGTTGTAAGTTTGCTCAGTCATGCGTCTCCTTCGAAGGTTCACGCCCAGCGCGAATCCCAGATTTTACAGAGTTTATACGGATTAAGTCAATACAAAATTCCTGGATTCCGAACTGGAACCCAAGCAACAATTTATTCAGTTAAGTCATCAGTCGGCGGTTCAGAGGAATCTCCAATCGTTGAAGTAATCGCTAGAGTTTTGACGGTTGAGGAACGGTTAACCTGATTTACGGATCAGCCAGCAGAGATAGACGATATTCAGTCTAAGGTTCAGCCAGACTTACCCGTAAACCAGTAAAGCCCTATTTTCGACGGAAGTATGGACTGGCGTTTCTAGTAGAGAAATGAATGATTTTCGAAATGCTGTTCATCGGCTATAGATACTCCCATTCATTATGACGTAGGAAATCTCGATTTGGTCGCCATCCTTAGCAAAATTCTGTCTGACAGTCAACAGTGTCGTTCAGAACCTTGGGCAGGAGAGTGCGTGATAGCCGGAGGAACCGGTAAGTTAAACAGCCGACAAGCGTTTTGAGTCGTTTGTTCTGCTAGTTCTTCCAGGGAAGCATTGCGCAGATGGGCAACGTGCTGGGCAACATATTGAACGTAAGCAGGCTCGTTTCGTTTCTCACCACGCTTAGGAACTGGAGTCAGAAAGGGACAATCTGTTTCAATCAAAAGGCGATCGCTTGGCACCATCTTCGCAGATGCTTGGACGTGAGTCGCATTTTTGAAGGTCACAATGCCACTAAAACTGATGTAAAAGCCCAGTTCTAGAAACCATTCCGTTTCCTCTGGGGTCCCACTCCAGCAATGCATCACTCCTTGAACAGCTCCCTGCTGTTGCCAGAATTGGCGCAACAGTTCCGCCATGGGAACCGCCGCATCCCGACAGTGAACAATAACGGGCAGGCTTAACTGACGGGCGATCGCCAACTGAGACTCAAAAGCCTCCTTTTGCTGCTCCTGATTGACGGCCTTGTAAAAATCCAGCCCCGTCTCCCCAATTGCGACAACCCGCACATCTGACTTAGCCAGTCGCAAGATTTCTGCAGGGGTCGTCTCTTGCCACCGATCTGCCACATCCAGAGGATGTAACCCAACGGCAAAAAACAATTCAGGGAACCGATCCGCGATCGCCTGAATCCCTGCAAACTCGGCAGGCTCCACACATGAATGAACGAGGCGAACAACACCCGCATCGCGCCAACGAGAAGCGACGTCATCCAGATCAGGCTGAAAGGCGTCAAAGTTGATATGAACGTGGGTGTCAATCAACCGCATGAGAAGCAAAAAGGGAGCTAGGGGTGAGGAGAGGCTAGCCGACTTAGCCGGATACCTGACGCCTGGCACCTAAGAAGCAGCCGACTGAGACTTGTCGTATTTCTTCAAGGCTTTAGCTAAACGAGACTTTTTCCTGGCACCATTGTTTGGGTGAAGGACGCCCCGCTTGACTGCCTTATCAATCTTACTGTAGGCAGATGCCATACTGCTTTGAACTTCCTGCATCAGCTCAGGGCTGGGATTGGCCGCATAGTCCGCGACCGCGGCAAAGTATTTCTTCATCAGCGTTTTAACCGCTGATTTGTAACTCTTGTTGTGTAGACGATTGCGCTCAGCAATCTGAACCCGCTTAATGGCAGACTTGATATTAGCCACAGTAAATCTCGAAGACTCTAATCTATTGAACTCTGGTTGGACAAAAGCACAGGATGCTAGATAAATTACTATAGCATCTCCTTTGGGCGATTCGTGATCCCTTGAAATTACAGGTTAAGCTAGAGTAACGAGTACAGGTGCATCGACACTCAGCTGTCGGGATGGTTAAGATCTGTTCTCGACCGGGTAACTCCTTAAAAGACTGGCATTCCTACTCCATGTTGCGAATCATTACTCAGCGATCTGAGGCGCGAACTGAACTGCGACGGATCTGTGAGCGTACCCATGACGACCAGGTTGTCCACAAAGAAGCAACGGTGCGGGAAGTGCTTCAGACGGTAAAACGCCAGGGAGACAAAGCACTACTGCACTACACTTCAGAATTTGACCGGGTTGATTTGACCCTCGACGAGCTAAGGGTCAGCGGCTCAGAGTTAGACGCGGCCTATCAACAGGTTTCCAAGGATTTGCTGGATGCTATTCAGCTAGCCTGTCGTCAGATTGAAGCCTTCCATCGTCAACGAGTACCCAAAAGCTGGGTGCATTTTGCTGAAGATGAGGTGGTGCTTGGAAAGCGGTATACCCCTGTAGACCGGGCTGGTTTATACGTACCAGGGGGACAGGCATCCTATCCCAGTACGGTACTCATGAATGCGATCCCAGCCAAGGTGGCGGGAGTGCCTCGAATTGTGATGGTAACGCCGCCGGGCAGTGAAGTTAGCATCAACCCTGCCGTGCTGGTGGCGGCGCAAGAGGCAGGGGTGAATGAAATTTACCGGGTGGGTGGAGCACAGGCGATCGCTGCACTGGCCTATGGTACTGAAACCATTCCCAAGGTGGACGTGATTACCGGTCCAGGCAACATTTATGTCACGCTGGCTAAGAAATTGGTCTTTGGCACTGTGGGAATTGATTCCCTGGCTGGCCCTTCGGAAGTACTCATTATTGCCGATAAGACCGCGAATCCTGTTTTCGTTGCAGCGGATATGCTGGCACAGGCGGAGCATGATCAGTTAGCAGCGGCCATTCTGTTGACGGATGATTCAGTGCTGGCACGTAAGGTTGTCGAAGAAGTGGAGCGCCAGTTGGTTGATCACCCCCGCAGGCTGCTGACAGAAAAGGCGATCGCTAATTTTGGCCTGGTAGTGGTGGTGGAATCTTTGGAAGAGGCAGCCGACCTTTCTAACGAATTTGCCCCAGAACATCTGGAACTAGAGATCCAGGATCCCTGGGCACTGCTCAATGAAATCCGTCACGCTGGAGCCATTTTCTTCGGCTATTCAACCCCAGAAGCGGTAGGAGACTACTTGGCAGGGCCCAATCATACTCTGCCTACCTCTGGCTCTGCCCGCTATGCTTCTGCCCTCAGTGTTGAAACCTTTCTGAAGCACTCCAGCCTGGTGCAGTATTCTCCCACCGCGCTGCAGAAAGTTGCAGGAGCAATCAATATTTTGGCAATGGCTGAAGGGTTGCCTTCCCATGCCGATTCTGTCCGTTTGCGCGTCTGGGGTAACCAGGACAGTTAGGGATAACCCGGTTACCCCTCTCCTTTTGTCATCAGAAATTGCTTTAGCTTTAATAGGCTGAAGGTTTGACTTAGATTGAGCGGCAGCAGAGAAACTCCTTCCAACCGCGATTGCACCCAACCATCTCCCCAAACCCATTCATGGTAACCATCGATCCCTTTGCTTAGTAGCAGACGCAAACAGTGTTCATCTACGCGATCAACGTACTGCTGGACAGGAAAAGGCCCGATCCAGCTGGTGTAAGAAAGCCCTGGTTGCAATTGTTCGGGAAGCCCAGAGTCAAGCTGCACGGGAGCCAACCATTGTCGCAGCTTAGCAGGTTGAGTCAAACTCTCCCGCAGAGCCTGTTCAGGCGCAGCAACTTCTACTCGCAAATTACTCTGCTGAAATATTCCGAACATAGAGAGAAGAGATAACTCCCTTAGTATGCAAAGGAAGAATAACAGAGGAAAAAGAAGCCAGATGTGAAGAGGCGATGAGTTGATGGGGTTTCTAAAGTTCTGAATTAATTCCTGGCTCCTGGTTCCTGACTCCTCACCCCTCACCTTTCTAACAATTAACAACCATAACTAAAAACTTACAACTCTTCCACCCCCATCCCCACCCCTTAGAATAGAACATAGACTGTAAAGAAACGTAAGGTTTTTCATGGCTGACCAGCTAATTCGAGCAACTGCGGCCAAGGGTGGAATCCGGGCTGTGGGTGCGATTACGACACAACTAACTCACGAAGCAAAGCAGCGCCACAAGCTTTCTTATGTCGCTACAGCCGCCCTTGGTCGAACAATGACAGCAGGGCTTCTGCTTGCCTCTAGTATGAAACGAAATGGGTCGCGGGTCACAATTCGAATTCAGGGAGATGGTCCGCTTGGTAGAATTGTTGCGGACTCCGGCCTGGATGGTACTGTCCGCGGGTTTGTTGATTATCCTGAAGTGGAGTTACCCCCCACAGATACGGGCAGGTTTAATGTGGGCACAGCAGTTGGGCACCTTGGTTATGTATATGTGCTGCGGGATGAAGGGGTAGAAACTCCTTATACCAGCACTGTGGAATTGGTGTCAGGGGAAATTGGAGAAGATATTGCCCATTACCTGGCCTACTCGGAACAAACCCCCTCCGCCTTAGTACTGGGTGAAGCATTTGATATAGATGGGGTCAAAGCATCTGGAGGACTTTTGATCCAGATTCTGCCAAAAGCGGCGACTGATGAAGCGTTGGTCGCGGAACTGGAGTCTAGAGTCACAGCTTTGTCTAGCTTTCCGTCGTTGCTTCAGCAAGGGAAAACGCTTCCAGAGATTTTTGAGCAACTTTTGGGGGGAATGGATTTACAAATCTTCCCAGAAATTCAACCACTACGATTCCACTGCAACTGCACTTACGATCGCGCCCTCAGAGCTCTGAAGCTATTTAGCATTCCTGAGTTACAGGACATGATTACCCAAGACAATGGAGCAGAAGCTATCTGTGATTTCTGCGGCAATGTTTATAAAGCCGACGTGAACCAACTGGAAAAGCTAATTGGGGACTTACAGGCAGAAGCCTTACCCCTTGAATAGTAGTAGTTGAAGCTAGCTTGGGATAGCGCTATTCAGGCTAACCAACTGATTTCTAACCGCACTCCAGGCAATTTGATGCACTTTAGACTCTCCCCGTACCATTGAAGAGCAGAATTGAAGGCAACCCGGTAGAAATTCTGGGCGGCTTCGGAGAGGCGATCGCGGATATTCGCGGGTAGATCCCGATCCGTCTTATAGGGCATAAACGGTCACCTCAGCAAATGGGATAATCAACTGTAATTCCCGTCAGGAAAATCGATTCCCTCTAAAGGCTGATCTTTGTAACGACAAAACTGTTCAGTCCATAAAACTTAAGGAGACGACATTGTTCACCAGCAGCTTAAAAACAACCAAATCAGAAGAAATTTTTTGCCGCCGCGCAGAAACTGATGCCCGGTGGAGTTAGCTCTCCCGTTCGGGCATTTAAATCGGTTGGGGGGCAACCCATTGTATTTGACCGGGTGAAAGGGGCTTATGTGTGGGATGTAGATGGCAATCAGTACATTGACTACGTAGGCACCTGGGGTCCTGCCATCTGTGGTCATGCCCATCCTGAAGTGATCAAAGCGTTGCATGATGCCCTGGAAAAGGGCACCAGCTTTGGGGCACCTTGCGTCCTAGAAAATATTCTGGCAGAAATGGTAATCGATGCCGTTCCCAGCATTGAGATGGTTCGTTTTGTTAACTCCGGAACCGAAGCCTGCATGTCTGTACTGCGGCTGATGCGAGCATTTACTGGACGGGAAAAAATCATCAAGTTCGAAGGCTGTTATCACGGACACGCGGATATGTTTCTGGTCAAAGCCGGGTCGGGGGGTAGCGACGCTGGGATTGCCAGATTCCCCAGGAGTACCCAAATCCACCACTAGCAACACCCTGACTGCTCCTTTCAATAACTTGGAAGCTGTCAAAGCCTTATTTGAACAACACTCTGATGAAATTGCCGGAGTTATCCTGGAACCCGTGGTGGGAAATGCAGGTTTCATCCCGCCGGATGGAGGCTTTCTGGCAGGCTTGCGTGAGCTGACGCGTGAACACGGTGCCCTACTAGTATTTGATGAAGTCATGACAGGTTTCCGCATTGCTTACGGGGGGGCCCAGGAGAAATTCGGTATTATGCCGGATCTAACAACCTTAGGTAAGGTGATTGGGGGTGGCTTACCTGTAGGTGCTTATGGAGGTCGCAGAGACATTATGCAAATGGTTGCACCTGCAGGCCCGATGTATCAGGCAGGAACCCTCTCTGGTAATCCCCTGGCTATGACTGCCGGAATTAAAACTCTTGAAATTTTGCGGCAACGCGGTTCTTACGAATACCTGGAAACCATGACGAAACAGCTAGCAGATGGCTTGCTGCGAATTGCCAGGGAAACCGGGCATGCGGCTTGTGGCGGCAACATCAGCGGCATGTTTGGTC
Organism: Leptothermofonsia sp. ETS-13; assembly: GCF_049200465.1. Lineage (NCBI taxonomy): Bacteria > Bacillati > Cyanobacteriota > Cyanophyceae > Leptolyngbyales > Leptolyngbyaceae > Leptothermofonsia > Leptothermofonsia sp. ETS-13. The sequence goes on along the minus strand of NZ_CP120836.1, from coordinate 4,073,384 downwards.
TGTTCTTCACCGAGGGTCCTGTTCACAATTACGAAGATGCCAAGAAGTCTGATTTGCAAAAGTTTAGCCGCTTCCACCGGGGCATGCTGGAGCATGGAGTTTATCTAGCGCCTTCCCAGTTTGAAGCAGGATTTACCTCGCTGGCCCATACCGATGCAGATATCGATCGCACCCTGCAAGCTGCCCGTGAAGTGATGGCCAATTTGTAAAGTAATTGGCTGTTTAGTAGTGCATCAGAGCAGTGTGGGAAAACTTGCAGCAATTGCCAGGAGTCCTTCATTTGCCTGTCTTCAGATTTGATGCCTGTCTTCAGATTTGAGTCAATCAAACCCGAAAACCCTGGTAAACTATAATTCCTATAGTTCTCTGATTCACAACCGGCAGATCCATTTCTAGGCTGCTTAATCAACTGAATTCTTCTAGCAGCAGGTTCAGGGCAGTTTTCATCTCTGCGGGAGTAGTTGTAGCTGTCCCAAACTGGCGCACCACAATACTAGCTGCCAGATTACCGAGTACAGCCGCCTCCCAGGGAGTTGCACCTGCTGCTAAGGCTAACGTCAGGGCGGCAACAACTGTATCTCCGGCCCCAGTGACATCGAATACGTCGGTGCGATTGAAAGCGGGGATGTGGTAGTCACTGCCATTGCGATCAAACAGACTCATACCGTCGCCACCTCGGGTAATTAAAATCTGCTGGGCCTGGGTCAAGGCCAACAAATCTTTTCCAGCTTGATGAATGGCTGTTTCATCAACGACATCCCCTGACAGTTTGCCAAGGGGGTAGCCGACCGCCAGTTCTGCTTCTGGCAGGTTGGGTGTAAAAATGGTGGCTCCCACATAACGATTGATATATTTCTGACTATCAACCACTGTCAGGGAATGGGAGAGGGCGGCTTCAATTACGATCGGGGTTAGTGTTCCATCTCCATAGTCAGAACAAATCACTGCATCTACCTGGTTGACTTGCTGACGAATGTAATCGGCCAGTTGTATTTGAAGTTCCAGGTTGGGGAGTTCATCGGATTTGCGATCAACACGGACAATTTGTTGCGTAACGGATTGGCGTGAGTGCCCGGAGATGCGGGTTTTAGTGACGGTGGGGCGATCGCCGTCCTGCAAAATTCCCCGCTGTATCAACGCCCACGGCTGCAAAAATATTTCTGAGTGCCCGTCCCTGTTCGTCTTTCCCCACCAAGCCAACGGCTTTGACTTGAGCTCCCAGTTTTGCAACGTTGTATATGGCGTTTGCCCCACCACCAGGTACCTGATCCGTTTTTTGGTGGCGGATGATGAGTACGGGGGCTTCGCGGGAGATGCGCTCTACCTGCCCGGTAAGAAATTCATCTAAGCCCAGATCGCCTACTACTAAAACGCGCCCCTGGGGGAAGCGATCGAGGAGTTCAAATAACCGATCAGTCGAGGCAACCAGTTTTTCTGTAAAAGAAGAAGCTAACCGCATAGATGTGCATTGCACCTAACAAATTGCCAGAAGTTCATTCTTCTTTCGCTAAAGCATGCTCTAGATATAGCTCTACGCGGGTGCGTTAGGACATTGGAATTAGAGAGGGAGTAGGGGCGAAGCCCCCAGCCAGGGGTTCCAACCCTGCACCCCGTCCTAGACCTGGTCGCTATCGCTATAGTTGCTTATCAAAAATTCAGGTGGGAGTTTGGGAATCGCCAGCAGGGCAAACGGATTTGGGGTCAAATTCAAAGTTGTAAACAAATCCCTGATATTTATCGCTGGGCTTCATATGCTCCTTTACCTGTTTTGTGAAATAGTCTTTTGCGGCATCATTGAGTATTCCATAACCCGAAGAAAGTAAAAGTTCTGGTTCCTTTTCAAATTGTCCATCTGGTTTAACAATCGCCCCTACTGAGGCAAATCGGGTTTCTTTAACGAAAGGACAAGCCTCTAAAGGAAACTGGTCAGTAATCAGTTTTTTACCTTTCCAGTCAGCTTCTATATTGCCGCTTGAAGCTTTTACCGCGAGATCTTGAAAAGCCGTCAAATTTTTGTCGTAATCCTCCCTGGTCGTATTAGCTGCGTTAAAGGCGAAGAGTTGTCGCTTCTTCAGACTTTTTCTTGCCTCTTCCAACAGCGCCATCTTTTGCTCTTGAGTCAACTCTTCAGGTCGAATCAAATCTGCTGGTGTGTCCTCTTTGGGTTCCTCTTTAGCTGGGGGGGGTTCTGGCTTATCCGATGGGGTATTTCTCTTCGATTCAGGGGGGTTTTCAGGTTTTTTCTCAGGGTTTCTCTTTCTTTGTTGTGGGCGATCGTCCAGAATTGGCGGCAAATCTAGATTGGGCAGGATTGTAATGGGTGGAGGAGGCGACAAAAGCGGAAAGTTGTAGAAGGAGGAATTGTCAAACAGGGAGGAGGTGGAGGATTTTTTAGAGGATGATTTGGAAAAAGTTTGGGATTGCTTCTGACTGGAAGCCGGTGGAAAAGTGACCTGGGGATTAGCAAAATCGGGCAATCGCAGTTGCTCTATCGGGCTTAACTCGACAACTCCCACCGTCTGCTTCGGATCAATTTCTGCCGGTTTGGCAGAGGGCAACATGGGCAGCACGATAAACGCCAAACCGTGCAATCCTGTAGAAGCCAAGATTGCGATGGAAAAAGGATTGTGGAGAATTTCCAGAATTCTTTTCTGGGTTTCTGGACTGAACAGGTCTGGCTGTTTTTGGGGTGAAAGGGAATCGGGCATAGTTGTTCCAGTCGTGGAGGCTACGGATAGACTAAGGGGGAGCGTTACTCTTTCTAGTTATATCGAATCCGGTCAGGTTGCGAGTGGCTTCATTCCCCTTGATTCTCTTAGAGGTCAGGAGGTAGTCATCATTAATTTGTAAAGGGGGGAGTGGGGGCTGCGCTCCCAGGCAGAGGGTTTCACCCCCTCCACCCCCGAAATTATCCTTAATTTAATTGCGCCTAGCTACTTATTTCTTTGATGCAACTGATGGCCTTGTAGTTCCTTCAGCTTCAGGGGCAGGGGTTTAAGAAGCATTTCAACTCGGTTCTTGCGCTGACTGCCGTTGGACACGCTGGGGCTGTCCCCAAATAACTTGTTCATGCTTGTAAACGGTCATTCCGGGTTTCGCACCCTTTGGTTTGTAAACATTTTTGGGTTCAGTGTAGATGACGGGCACTTGTTCACTCTGGCGGGCACGGCTGTGATAGGCGGCAAGGTCAGCCGCAAATTGGAGATCGCTGGGGTCTGGGGTTTCTCCTGGTTTGAGCCTTAATAGAACGTGACTACCGGGAATTTCTTGCGTATGGAACCAGAGATCGTAGTCTCCAGCGGTACGAAAGGTGAGCTGATCGTTCTGGCGATTATTCCGTCCAACCAAAACCTCTAATCCATTGGGGGTTTGGTAGCGGTAAGGCTCGGTGGAAGAGTTATCTTTTGGGGTGTTGCGGTTACGGTATTCAGGGTCTTGCAAATAGCCCTGCTGAATCAGTTCGTCACGAATTTCTTGCAGGGTTTCTAAATCTGCGGTTGTCTGGTAATTAGCCAATTCAGTCAATGAAGCTTCCACCTGTTCCAGGTAGCGAATTTCGGCTTCCACTTCTGCCAGCAGGGGTTCGATCGCACTCCGCGCCCGCTTCAATTTCTGATGCCGCTTGTAGCGCGACTGGGCATTCTGAACCGCATTCTTTTCCGGATCCAGGGAAATGGTGATGGGGTCGCCTGTTGTAAAGTTCGGGAGGTCGATGGTTTTCATGCCCGGCTTCCACTGATGCAGATGGGCCATTAACAAGTCTGCCTGCTCCCGGTAGGTGTCTGCCTGGTCGGACTGCTGGAGGCGATCGCGAAATCCTTCTGCCTTAATCCGTAGTTTTTCCAAAGCATGACTAAGCTTTTGGCTGATCTGGTGTCGGAGTTGGGAAAATTCCTGGCGATCGAGGTAAGTGGTGTAGTAGTCATGCACAACTTCTTGCACACTACTCGCCGATCGGGTCATACCCCAACCCAGGACGGTGTAACCCTGGGCTGTCCAACCTGGCTGGAAGGTACCTTTCTCCAGGGTATGAAGCCACTCTTGCCAGCGTTGAAACAGGCTTTGCCACTCAGATTCGCTCACACTTTCCGTGCTTTGGTGTGGGTCTAACCCAGCGATCTGAATCATGGAGTCAATTAGGGCTGAGCTTAATCCCCGGTATCCTTTCAGCAAATTCTTTTTTAACGGTCCAGGTACTAAACTGATTCGCTCCCGCCAGCGTTCTAGCGGCTCATTCAACGTGGGAATGGGGTTAGTCAGAGCGGGTGGAATTTCGTAAGGTTGGCCGGTTTGAATCGGGCGGACGCTGGATTGTTGGGCGCTGACCTGATGGGCAGCGGTCACAATCTGGTTTTCCTGGTTGGCCAGAATGGCATTACTGTATTTGCCCATGATTTCGATATAAAAATGCCAGAGGGCAGGCTCTCCGGGGCGACGGGCAAATCGCAGGTCAATGGCGCGTTCCCAGGGGGCGATCGCCTCGATGGCGACCAGTGCCAGCCCGCCAATTTGGTGCCGCAGTTGCTGGCTGAAGGTAAAGGTATCAGGAGTGCGGGGAGGTGGTGCGCTGATGCAGAGGTGCGCAGCCTGGGGATGCCAGGAAATCTCTAGCCAGCCCCGTGCATCCAGAGTTCTCAATGCCAGGTAAAGGGTGTGGCGATCGCGCTGAAACGCCTGTTCTACCCGGGCAGGCAACCAGGCTGCCCGCAGTTCTGAACAGAGCGCGGTAAGGGTGGTAAAGTCAACAGGTTGCAAAGCGATCGCAAAGAGAATAAGAGGGGGGGTTAAAAACCAAACTCAGGGCTTTTCGTTAAAGTTCGCCTTGTTACTCAGAATTTTTCCAGATACGATCGAATACTAAGCTTTTATAAGCTTTACACCTAAACTCGCAATCAGCCCTTATGGACATTAAGCTGATCAACATCGGTTTTGGTAATATCGTGTCCGCTAACCGGGTGATTGCCATTGTTAGCCCAGAGTCTGCTCCCATCAAGCGTATCATTACCGATGCCAAAGATAGCAGGCAGCTCATTGACGCCACCTATGGTCGACGCACCCGGGCAGTTATCATTACAGACTCAGGGCATGTTATTCTGTCTGCCATTCAACCCGAAACCGTCGCCAATCGGTTTATTGCCAGTAAGGACGGGGTGGGTGGGGAGAATTAGAGTTTTGAGTTTTGAATTTTCTGAGTTCACTGAAACCTCAAAACTCAAAGCGAAACCGCGGTTCCTATAGACGAGACGTTAAGAGATTGTTAAATTAATTACAATTTTACGGAGTGGGAAGCGCGCCATGGGAAAGGGCAAACTCATCGTCTTAACGGGACCCAGTGGAGTCGGTAAGGGAACTCTGCTGCGATCGCTCCTAAAGCGTCATCCCGATTTGTATCTGTCAATTTCAGTCACCACTCGCCCTCCCCGTCCGGGTGAGATTCCAGGTAAAGATTATTACTTTGTGACCCGATTGGAATTTGAGAGAATGGTCGCGAATGGTGAATTGCTAGAGTGGGCTGAGTTTGCAGGCAACTATTACGGTACTCCCCGTACCCCTGTACTTGAACACATTCGCCAGGGAAAATGGGTGATTTTGGAAATTGAACTTGAGGGGGCGCGGCAGATTCGCCAGACGTTTCCTGAAGCCCTGCGGATTTTTATTCTGCCACCTTCACTGCCAGAACTGGAAGATCGCATTCGTAAGCGTGGCAAGGATAGCGAAGAGGCGATCGTCCGTCGCCTTAACCGAGCTCAGGAAGAAATTGATGCCGCTGCCGAGTTTGACATCCAGATCGTTAATGACAACTTTGACAAGGCGCTGGAGCGGATCGAGGAAACCCTGTTTGCCACTGCTGCTTGTTGATTATGAATTGCACAGTCGGGACACCCATTTTTAGAATGGGATGTCATCAAAGTCAGGTTCGGCAGCTGGTTCGGGTTTGGCCTGAAACCTGCCTGCGCTGGACCTGGCAACAGGTGCGGGTGGACTAGGGTTAGAAGAGAGTGGCTGAGTCGCCCCATTGGAAGCGGTGTTGACGATGGGAGCTACTTCCAGTGGGGTATCAGCCCCAACAATATGAATCCGTTGAGCAGTCAGTTCGGCTCGTTTTTCTTTGAAACCTTCGGGACGATCAATGGTGTTCATGCTGAGGCGACCTTCAATAACGACGCGATCGCCCTGGCGGTACTTATCCTGAATTTCCTGAGCCAGATTGCCCCAGCCTACTACTTTCAACGTTGCTGGTGGGTCCTCAGGCCGCAAACCGGGAAACTGAACCAGCATTTCCGCGATCGGCATTTGGCTTTCCGACGTGTAACGCAACTCTGGAGCCCGAATGATTTCGGCCATTAATATGCAACTGTTCATAAGAAATGGGAAATAGGGATAGAAACTAGAACAAATTTACTATCTATTATCGGAGATGTTTGTGATTCTAACAAGAATTGTCGATATAGCAATCCTATTTAGATTGTGAGAAAGGATTCCACAAGAATCCTTTCTCACAAAGCCTCTCAATCTCACGACTGATTTAGGACTGCTATAGCAGGGAGGGGGATGGAGCCAGGAACCAGAGGCAGGAAGACGAAAGAAGGGGATGAGTGGGGGGTTGAGCCCTCTCCCCTCCTATCTCATCCATCCCCTTACTCTACTGCTGCCCATCACTTATCACTCTCCCCTACTGTCTAATACTCACTCTCACTCCTTGCTTCTTCTCGCTGTTCATTTTCATCAACAAATTCCTGAATCCGCAGACGATAGTCGCGCAAGGTTTCGTCAACCCAGCTGCGATCGCTACTATTGGCATAGATGTGGACAAGGGGTTCTCCAGCATCGGGCAGAATCAACACCCAGTTGTCATGATGGTAATTAAAGATCTTGACGCCATCGACCAGTTCCAGGCGATCGACCGGGTGAGTTTCCACTAAGTGACGCATCAGCGCTCCTTTAGCCGTCCAGGGGCAACGAACGCTACAGCTCTTATGGGTGACGCGAGGCAACTCTGCACGGATCTGACTGAGGGAGCGTTCTTGAATAGTAAGCATCTCAATCAATTTGGCAATGCAAAACATGGCGTCAAAGCCTGGATGCAGTTGGGGAAAGATGAAACCCATATCTCCACTTCCGCCTAGCACCACATTGGGATTGGTGTGGCAGGCTTCCATCAGGGCGGTGGGGTTCGCTTTGGTGCGGATGACCCTGCTGTCATGGCGGTGAGCAATTTGTTCCACTGCACTAGAAGCATGAACTGGTACCACAACCGTGCTTCTGGGATGGTGGGATAAAATGACTTCGACCATCAGCGCAGTTAAGATTTCGCCTCGAATGGGATTGCCCGCTTCATCCACCAGAATGAGTTGCTCTCCGTTGGCAGATACCTGAACGCCAAATGTCGCTTTCAATGCTTCTACGACGTGCCCCAATTGAGTCAGCAAACTTTCACGATCAGCAGCGGTAGGAGCGGTTTGGGTCAGACTGGCATTGAGTACCACCGCATCACAGCCAAACTTAGCTAACAGTTGGGGTAAGACGGCACCGGATACAGCATAAGCATAATCAATCACCACCCTTGAACTGCTATGGCGAATGGCTTCAATGTTCAGGTGTTTTTCAAAGCAGGTGCCGTAAATATCAACCACCTGATTGGCATAAACCACATTACCAATTTCGTAAATTTGAGCACGGCGAAAGTCTTCTTTGAAGTAAGCACCTTCAATCTTTTTCTCACGGGCTTTGGAGATGTTAATCCCTTTATGGTCAAAGAACTCAATCAGAATGTGATCTGGGCGATCAGGATGGACTCGCACATGAATACCACCGGCAATTGAAAGGGTCGGCACAATAGAGCGGGCCAGAGGAATGGCGGTTGCTTCCAGGTTCTGGACGTTGACGCCCACGGACATTAACCCAGCAATAAGCGATCGCGACACCATCCGCGAAATACTGCGCTGATCGCGAGACACCGCTACATAGGAACCCGGCTTCAGTGTAGAACCATAGGCAGCTCCCAGTTTGACTGCAAACTCGGGCGTAATATCAATATTAGCCAGGCCAGAAACACCCCGTTGTCCAAACAAATTGCGCTGGGCTGCATGACCCCAAATCAAATTAATATTGAGGGTTGCTCCGGGTTCTACCCGTTTACTGGGCCAGATCCGTACTCCAGGGCTGACCTGGGCCTCTTCTCCAATCGTTGAAAGAGGGCCGACGACTGCCCCTTCCAGCACATGGGCGCGGCGATCAACCCGTGTGCCTCGTGCAATCACACAGGCTCGCAAATGAACTTCTTCTCCAAGAATAGCTCCGTTCCAGATAATGGGGCGCTTCAGGTCAGCATCGGCTCCAATGGTGACGTTGTTTCCAATCACCGTTCCGGCACCGATCTGGACCCTAGGACCGATCCGGCAATTGCTACCAATCAGAACGGGAGGTTCAATTTTTGCCGATTGATCAATGTAAGTGTTCTGCCCTATCCAGAGACCAGGGGATCGCTCCTCACCGCTAAATTCCAGCTTGACCTTGCGCTGCAACCCATCGTAGTGGGCATCCCGGTAGGCATCCAGATGCCCCACATCGCACCAATAGCCTTCAGCAACATAACCATACATTGGCTCTCCCTTTTCCAGCAGCAGGGGAAAAAGATCTCTAGAAAAATCCGTTTCCTGGTTAGCGGGCAGATAGTCCAACACTTCTGGCTCCAGGACGTAGATGCCGGTGTTTACCGTATCTGAAAAGATTTCACTGGTAGAAGGTTTTTCTAAAAAGCGGCAGATGCGATAATTTCCATCGGTAATGACTACCCCAAATTCAATCGGGTTGGGCACCCGCGTAAGCACCAGAGTTGCCTTCGACTTTTTCTGCCGATGGAATCGAATAGCGGCACTGAGGTCAAAGTCGGTAATACTATCACCACTGATGACCAGGAAGGTACCATCCAACAGCTCTACGATATTTTTGACGCAACCAGCCGTCCCCAGGGGTTGGTCTTCTTCAACGGCATAGGTCATCTGTACGCCAAAATCGCTGCCATCCTGAAAGTAGTCGCGCATTACGTCAGGAAGGTAATGCAGTGTAGCAATGATTTCAGTGATGTGATGACGCCTTAACAGATTGAGGATATGTTCTGCAATAGGATGGTTGAGGACTGGAACCATGGGTTTTGGTAGATCACACGTGAGCGGTCTAAGCCGTGTACCTGAGCCGCCTGCCATTAGAACTGCCCGCATAAATCCTCCGCACTGTTTGCACTCTAATCGGTTCCCATCTATCGAAACCAGTCCTAAATCTATCGCCAATTCCAGATCTCTAGTTTCCTACGGTAATAGCAATTCGGGTATCTACTCGAAGATCGCGATCGCCCATAATCGTTACATGCTCAAGCAAATCCCGTCATCTGCTCGAAATCCTCATGTGTCAGGGTTTCAACCAAACTAATCGGCTTCACCAGCCGACTTTCGTAACACTTTTTAATCAATCGCCTGTTGCAACAGTTGCCCTCATTTGCTAGATAGTCGTTTCTAATGGGTAGGATAGAACTACAGGAATTTGAGGAGTATTTGAAAGACATTAAAAGCATCTGTCTCCACCTTAACGCTATTTGGGATAGCAGGACCTGAAAGTGTAGTTTTACCTGAAAGTGTAGTTTCAACTTTATAACTAGTGTTATGAACACTAAATTTTGCAACATAGGTTTTTGGGAGTTTCGCCCCAAACAAGGGTGTAACCCTTGCCCAACCCCCAAACAAAGCAAACTTTCGTTTTGCTGTACTAACGCCAATAAACTGCGTCTAGCGCCATGAATGAAAATAGGCTACTAGCGCTGTTGACTATTAGCTATTTTCCAATCAGCCACTCAGCTGGCATGATCAAAGATAAGACGATGAACTTGATATCCAACTCTAGCTATGGGGTTTCCATGTTGAAAATGTAGAGTTATCTAAAACTCAAGTTTATTCTTGAAGCGCAAGTTTATTGTTGCCTGTCTCAAGTTCAATCATTCAATCGAGGAATGAATTAATGGGTACATTAATTGGCATTGTGCTTGCTGGAATTTATATAGGCGGAATCTGGAAGTTCTGGACTGGCTTCAGACGGACCAATTTTAGTGAGGGGCGAGTTTACCTGGCGCTCCTGTGGCCCGTCCTGATCTTTAACAAGTCTTACCGCCATAATTTCAACCGGGCCCTGAAGGGTTGAAGCCTCTGGTGAGGCCCTAGCGACGATATTTTTGTTTGTCAGGACGTTACATGTAACGTTCTGAAAAGCGCAGGTTGGGGGGAGAGTTGTTAAGATTTGAAATCTTAGGTGATACGCTCTCCTCTCACGTTTAGTTGTCAGTGATGTCCAAAAAGCAGAACTCCGAATCCCAGCAAGCATTTTCGAGTGGTAGCTACTTTGGTGAATTGAAGCAGTCCCACAACTGGGACGAACAGATTGCTGCGGTAGCCGTCCGCTTTAACCGGGAATACCGGGGTGAATCGTTTGACCTGCCAGAGGAGGTGAAGGAAATGCCTGTAGCTCAGGAACGAGCAGCCGGAATCCTTCAAGCAAAACTGACATCTCCCTTCTGGCAACTGGCTCAACCGCAGAAAAACCAGCGCTGTCTGGACATTGGTTGTGGGGTCAGTTTTCTTATTTATGCCTGGCGAGACTGGGATGCTCTTTTCTATGGGCAGGAAGTCAGCACGGTTGCACGAGATATTTTGAACGCGCGTGGTCCCCAGCTCAACTCCAAGCTGTTTAAAGGAGTAAAACTGGCTCCAGCACATCAGTTGGAGTATGAATCAGGAATGTTTGATTTAGCGATCGCCACTGGCGTGAGTTGCTACTACCCAATCGACTATTGGACAGAGGTTTTGAGCGCCGTCAAAAAGATTTTGAAACCAGGAGGTTTCTTTGTTTTCGACGCCTTGAATGCCACGCAACCGCTGGCAGAAAACTGGGCCATTCTGGAAACTTACTCAGGGGCAGAAGTTTTTCTAGAATCCGCTGCTGATTGGGAGAAAGCGATTCAGGCTGAAGGAGGAAAGGTTGTAAAAACCCTTGCCGGAGAGTTGTTTCAGCTTTATAAAGTAAGGTTTAAATAGAGGTGACAGGCAATAGAGTTGTTATAGCTATAGTCACTAAGCTTAGGAACGGGGTGCAGGAGTTCCACCCCTGGCTGGGCAGCCCCCACCCCTCCCTTAAACCCAATGTCCTAAGCAACCTGGCGACAGCTATAGTTTTTGGTTGTTAATAGGAAGGTGAGAAAAAGGTTTAAACCCCCAGGCCCTTTCCCACCCCCTGTTGCCTGCCAACCTGTCGTCTTTTCGTTGAAGGAGTTTGCGCCGTGTGAGGTGCCAGGAAACAGGACAGATCTGGTTGATTGGGGGTACTCGTGAGAGTAGTGAGCTGGCACGGGCTCTGGTTCAGGCACAAATTCCCTGTATTGTGACGGTTACCACTGATGCGGCGCGATCGCTCTACCCCAGCACCGCTTACCTGCAAATCTGGATTGGTCGGTTAGATTCACGGTCATTGCCCGATTTCTTACAAAAACAGCAAATTGTTGCCGTTTTGGATGCGTCCCATCCCTTTGCTGTAGAGATTTCAGAATTGGCGATCGCTGCTACCAACGAATTCCAAATTCCCTATCTTCGATATGAAAGACCAGAAATCAATTCGGCAAAATTACGCCAGGGTAAACCGCTGCTGGGTGCGAGAGAGGTTTCTTTTGAGAACCTGGATGCTTTATTCGCCAGTAGCATTCTCACCAGACAACGAATTCTCCTGACGATTGGTCATCGCTCCCTCCATCGCTTCCAACCCTGGCAGGAGCAGGCAACCCTATTTGCTCGCCTATTGCCCTCAACCACTGCTCTGGAAGCAGCATTGGCAGCGGGGTTTACCAGCGATCGCCTGATAGCTTTCCGTCCACCTGTTTCGGCTGAGATGGAACGGGCTCTCTGGCAACAGTGGCAAATTTCAATGGTGGTGACAAAAGCTTCGGGAGCGTCCGGAGGAGAAGATGTGAAGCGGCAAATTGCAGCAGAGCTAGGAGTAACCCTGGTGCTAATTGACCGCCCTCCCATCTCTTATCCACAACAAACCAGTGACTCAAGAGCAGCGGTCAAATTCTGTCAGGATTGTTTACCCCGCACTAGCAGTTGCGCTCGCTCGTCAAAACCAAACTCCAAATAATCCAGCGAAAACGGGCGACATCTTTGGTAACCATTAAAGCTATGGGGATTGGACGTTGGGTATTGTCCTCTGACCCGATGCAGCGAGAGGCGTTGAGTTGGTTTGATGAAAAGAGCGATCACTACCTGACGCCAGAGGAGCAGGCAGCGCAAGAATGCCAACGGACGAGCAAGACCCTTCATACCGCCTGGATCCACTCTTTAACCTCGTAATCTGTCCAGATACCATTTTGCCAGTAGGGGTCCAATTCAATCAGTTGCCGAACAGTAGCTTCATCGGCAGCTTCGTAGATGCCAAAACATTTGGTCAGGTCTTTTGTCGGTCCAATCGTAATTAAAACCCCGTCTTCTTTCTGCTTGGCCAGACCATCTAAATGCGCCTGACGATAGGGAGTTCGCTTCTCCAGCACATTCTCGCAGTAGGTCCCCCACATGATGAACTTAGGCATAGGTTCCGTTGAAAGCAAAGTTGGGCGATCGCATGTTCGCCATCGCTTCTGAAAGTATAAGCTCTGTTGTAGCAGTTGTCAGGTACTATCCACTCATCCACCCATCCACTCCCTTCGCCCATGGCCCATTCCCTCATCTCTCATTTTCAAATGCTGGCGCAATACAACACGCTGGCAAACCGCAAGCTTTATGCAGTCTGTGCAGAGCTTGATGATTTAGAACGTAAACGCATCCGACCTGCATTTTTTAAGAGCATTCATGGCACGTTGAATCATGTCATGGTGGGCGATCGCATCTGGCTCAACCGCTTTGAGGGCAAAGAAGTTCCTTCGACCGGGCTGGATGCCATCCTTTACGAAGACTTTGACCAATTGTGGCAAGCCAGAGTTGTTCAAGACGAGCGCATTGAAGCATTTACAGCCTCTCTTACAGACGATTTCCTGAACCAATCCATTCGCTACCGCAATAACCAGGGGAAACATTCACACAGACCCCACCCCCTTACTGATTGCCCACTTCTTTAATCACCAGACCCATCACCGTGGGCAAATACACGACCTGCTCAGCCAGACTTCCGTTGTACCACCCAGCCTGGATATGCACCGCATCCTTCGCCCAGATCCTGCAAATGTGTGAATAGACAGACTGTACGGGTCAAATTTGCAGAATTTGTACCTCCCGACTCTTATAGCGATAGCCCTCAGGCTTAGGGCGGGGTGCAGGGGTTCCACCCCTGGCTGGGGAACCCCACACCCCCCTTAAAACCAATGTCCTAAGCAACCTGGCGACAGCTATAAAGTGACCGAAGGAGACAACCCATTGCCAACCGCTTACAAACCCAGTTAACCGCGATTACTGGAAAAACGTGCCCCTTCCTATCGGGAATGGATCGATTCAATCGTGATCAATCCTTAGGAATGAGAGTTAAATAACTCCGAAAACCTCACCCCGCCTTTGGCACTTCTCTCCGACTCGGAGAGGGGAAGGGGGGGAGAGGTCAGTTCGCTCAAAGAATGCGGTGTTATTAAATCCATGATCCTTAATCAGAATCGCGGTGCCCCAGTACTGAAAAAACCCGGCGATGCTCAAACAGATCGACCAGGTCGTGGTTCAACTTATTTTGAGCGGCTTCCTGACGCAGAATTCTGAGTGCTGTACTGACTGGCAACCCTTTTTTATAAGGACGATCGCCCGCCGTTAGAGCATCATAGATATCTGCGATCGCCATAACTTGAGACTGAATTGGAATATCCGGTTCCTTCAGTCCCAACGGATAGCCCGTACCATCCAGCTTCTCATGGTGCCCATAGGCGATCGCAGGTACATCCTTGAGTTGCTTAGTCCAGGGAATGCGCTTGAGAAACTCATAGGTATGGGTCACATGAGCCTGAATCGCTTCCCGTTCTTCCAGGGTCAAATTGCCCCGTCGAACGATCAATTGCGTCAGTTCTTCTTCGGTAATCAGCGGTTTTAGCTGTCCATCTATATCCTGATAGACGTAATGAGCAATTTCCCTTAACAGGGCCAGTGGCTCTTCTGCCAAAACGCGAGGTTCATTCGCTTCCAGCAAAACTTCCCAGTAACGATTGAGTTGGGCGATCGCTTTCTCTAGCTGGGCATCCAGCCTTGCGAGGTGATGACAATGGGGGCATTCTTCCCCCTTCTCGTGATTGGGGCGGTGGTCTGGGTGCTCAATCAGATGCCGATACTTTGCCTGGGCACACTCCATCTCCAGCGTCCGCTGCGCCAATGCAAACCGATTGCGCACCACCTCAAGCTGCATTGGGTAAAGTTTCTTTTGTTTGCCCAAAATGGCTTCGGGTACACCGACCTTCCCAAAATCATGCAACAGTGCCGCATAGCGAATTTCTTGAATCTGGCGATCGCTAAAATGAAGCAATCGCAAAGGTCCCGTAGTTACTGAATTGACTTCTTCACTCAAGCGCACCGTCAAATCAGCAACCCGCTCGGAATGACCCGAAGTACAGGGGTCGCGGGCTTCAATAATCTGAACTGAAGCTCTCACAAACCCTTCAAACAAATGCTCAATGCTTTCCTGCAAATGGTTGCGCTCAATAGAAATAGCTGCCTGGCTGGCCAGCGATCGCAAAACGCGCTCTTCCCAATCTGAGTAAGGTTGCGTCATATCCAGCACGTTTTCAGCCGTCAACACCACATCCGGTCGAATTTTGCGGTTAATCAGTTGCAAAACTCCAATCGTCTCCCGCTCCTGGTTCTGCATCGGTAGAACCAGCACCGAACGTGTCCGATAGTTAATACTGTGGTCAAAGCTGCGATCGAGTTGGTAAGGAACCCCCTCTGGTAAGTCATAGGCGTCCAGGATATTCAAACTCTCCCCTGTTAGCCCTACGTACCCCGCCAGACTTTTATAAGTCATCGGCATAGCAAACTCCCGGAAAGAGGCCGCTGGCAAGGAATCATTCTGCGCAACTTTAAACCAGAGAACAGGAACCTCACTGCTCCGATCAATCAAATACACACTTCCGGCATCGCTGAAGGTAATTTCCCGGCTTTTTGTCAAAATTAGAGTTAGTAATTCTCCCAAATCGTAAGTGCTAGAAAGCGCATTCCCAATTGCTAGAAGTTGCTCAATCAGCTCCGCGCGTTCGATGGATTCCCGGAAAACATCCTGGCTATCGGTTATAGCAACCTTAGAACGGTGCATAACAACCTTTTATAAATTCGCCCAACCGTTCAGAACTAACATCCAGCTAACTAGTAGCCGGATCGTAGACTTAGCACCACCCGGCAATCCCTGACTGTAGATACTCCTACAACAACCTACTACTGGTATCCATCAAGCCATCCACCAATAGAATAACTGAACCTTTCTTCATTGTAGAAACTTATACCAAATTTAATCGGATTTATAACAGTAGTCATTATGGTTAGGACGGGGTGCAGGGTTGGAACCCCTGGCTGGGGGCGAAGCCCCCACTCCCTCTCTAATTCCAGTGTCCTAACGCACCTGCGTAGAGCTATACCTCTGAAAATGCCCGTAAAGAACTATCCGCTCCTATAGAAACCCTCTGCAAAAACCAGAGCATTTCCCATAGGAGCGGTGTAGCGGGTCTTCAAACTGAAAACAGACTGCCGGAAGGAACTCCAAGCCAGCTCAGCGTTCCACTGAATGCAGCCAGTAGACTACAGCTGACTTTTAGAGAACAGCCCCGGCACACAGCCGACTAACTCCAGTTTGATGACCCATGCATTTACTACTATCTGTCATGGGCATCACCTCCTTTTTGCCTGAACGGACTTAATCTCAAGAGGTTAATGAGTTCAAGTTTTGATGAACCTTCAATCAAGATAACACATTCATCTGAAAATCAGGCAATGATTCACTCTAACTATTGGTGATTCACCAAAAGAACTTTGTCTGGTTATCTAAACCCGGAAAAACCTGCTTGACTGACCACTAGCTCCTCCTTAAACTCAAAAAGCCCCCATCCTTAAAGGTGAGGGCTTAGTACTTAGAAGTTATACATTGTTTTAGAGAGCGTTACCGCGAGGTAGAACCTCCTCAGGGAAGACAAAATGTTCATGGGGCTGATCCTGCGGGGCCATCCACGCCCGCATGCCCTCATTCAGCAGAATGTTCTTGGTGTAGAACGTTTCAAATTCCGGGTCCTCTGCCGCCCGCAACTCCTGCGAAACAAAGTCGTATGCCCGCAGGTTCAGGGCAATCCCAACAATCCCCACACTCGCCATCCACAACCCCGTCACCGGGACGAACAGCATGAAGAAGTGGAGCCACCGCTTGTTGGAAAAGGCAATCCCGAAGATCTGAGACCAGAATCGATTGGCCGTTACCATCGAGTAGGTCTCTTCTGACTGGGTCGGGGTGAAAGCCCGGAAGGTGTTGGCCTGGTCGCTGTCCTGGAACAACGTGTTCTCCACTGTCGCTCCATGAATCGCGCACAGCAACGCGCCTCCCAGAATCCCTGCCACGCCCATCATGTGGAACGGGTTCAAGGTGAAGTTGTGGAAGCCTTGCACGAACAGAATGAACCGGAAGATTCCAGCCACTCCAAAGCTGGGGGCAAAGAACCAGCTCGATTGCCCCAACGGGTACATCAAAAATACGCTGACAAACACCGCGATGGGCCCCGTGAAGGCGATCGCGTTGTAGGGGCGAACCCCCACTAGGCGAGCAATTTCAATCTGTCTGAGGCAAAAGCCAATCAACCCGAAGGCCCCATGCAGAGCAATGAAGGTCCACAGGCCGCCAATCTGACACCAGCGAGTGAAGTCGCCTTGGGCTTCCGGTCCCCACAGAAACAGCAGGGAGTGCCCAAAGCTATCCGCTGGGGTGGAGACGGCCACGGTGAGGAAGTTGCATCCCTCCAGGTAGGAAGAAGCCAGTCCATGGGTGTACCAGGAGGTAACAAAGGTGGTACCGGTCAGCCAGCCGCCCAGCGCTAGGTAGGCGCAGGGGAACAGCAGCAGACCAGACCAGCCGATGAAGACGAAGCGATCACGCTTCAGCCAGTCGTCGAGAACGTCAAACCATCCTCGAGCAGCAGGCGCGCGTCCGACTGCGATAGTCATTGGCAAAAACTCCAAATAGTTAATTATGAGGACTTAAAAATCGCAACCACACTCTTACTCGCCAGTCCTCACTTAAGGAAACTAATAAGCTAAGGACTGAAAAGTGAGTATAGTTTACGTTTCTTTACTGTGCTTCAATTATACGGATCTGTCCAGGAATTTGCCAGATAGATTCTTAACAGAAGTTAAAGTTATACAAAGTCTGTACACTCAATTTGCAGTGATTAAAGGGTTCGGGGTGAAAGGATAAGAGTCAAGGTGGAAACTCAAAACTCAAAATTACCTCTCAGAAATCAAGTACTGTTGGGCTTCCTGGGCAATCTGTTCAATCTCGTCTTGAGCTAATATCTCTAGTGCAGAGAGGGCTTCAGGTCCATTCAGGTGACCAAGAGCCTGAGCAGTTCGGTAACGGATTTGCCAGTCTGGATGCGTGGCGTAGGGTGTTAGCAGGGAAACCGCCCGGCTATCCCCCAGTTCTCCGAGAGACCCGATCGCAACTGTTTGCAACAATTCGTTGCTAGATTTCAGCGCATCTTCCAACATTTCAAGTGCCCGGCTATCTCCCAGTTCTCCCAGAGCTGCAACGATACTAAACTTTACTAACCATTCTGAACTGGTGTAGTAGAGCTGTTGCAAGTCCTCAAATGCTTCTGTTAATTTAAGTGCGGCAATGGAATCTGCGGCGGCAGCCTGGACATCGGGTTCAGAGTCTTTCAGTCTTCCCCGCAGCAACTTCATAGCTAGAGAAAGATCCTGCTGCCCCAAAACAGCTAGCTGGCTTACCGCTGCGTATCGGACACGGGGGTTACTGTCTCCCACTGCAGATTGAATTAAATCAAAGCCAATCTTTGGGTCAAGTTGGCGGATCTGGTTGACTGCCCGCAGGCGATCGCCAAAGTCCTGAGAACTCAACAACGCTCCAACCGATTCAGGAGTCACACTCATGCTGTTTAATCTCTTTTCCTTAAAGGGTTTTCAACAAAATACTTGAGCAGGAACATGGATGAGAAAACAAGAGAAACCAGAGAACTTTTTCCATTTCTTGCTGCATGCCCTTTCGACCTCGATATTAAAGTCCTAAAAAATTAAATTCCTTCACTTTGCTCAGATGCCATCGTTCGAACGATATCCCCACGAGTGAGAATTCCGACAACCCGACCAGCCTCGTCCAGAACAGGCAAACGATGGACTCCATTTTCATGCATTAAACGGGCAGCCTCCTGCAACGATTTATCAGGAGCAATGGTGATTGGGTTGTGAGTCATGACTTCTCCAACCGTCTGCCCCAGTGCTTTGTGTAATTCCCGTTCGTAACGGGCCGGGTTTTCTAAGTAAATAACACTATCTAGCAACATAATGTAAGGTGGAGGAGTCACTCCTGATTCCCGCCACATCAAGTCAGTTTCAGAAATAACCCCCACTAACTTTCCATCCCGGTCAATTACCGGTAATCCACTAATGCGCCGTTCCGCCAGAATGCGGATTACATCAGTCAAGGGAGTATCTGGATAAGCCGTAATCGGATCTCGGCTCATGACGTCGCTAACTGTCTTAGGCATGCTCAGTAGCGGTTCCTCATGTAACTTCCTTGTTCATTGTAGGGAATTGCGGGGATTACCCTGAATTAGATTTACAGGATGTTACAGAATGTAAACTCTATTCTCAGGTGGCAGGCAACAGGCAACAGGCATGCTGCCTGGTTCTTAGCTCCTGGGCGTGATGCAGGTTACGGACAGCCACGATAGACAATCTTTCCTCCTATTGCCCATCGCCTAACTACAGCGTTCACAAATAATTTATGAACAAGGGGGATGGGGGCTTTGCTCCCATGCAGGGGTGAGGCCCCCATCCCCACTTAAATTTCAAAAAGGAGCGCTATAACAACCAACACTCTCTTACCCGTGGGTTTTAAGCTTCATCCTTCAAATCTGGGTTGTCCTGACAGTAATTACTGCTTTGCAGCATCCTGGGCAGATTGACCTTCCCCCTGAAATCCAAAATACCAGAGGGTTGCGGCTGCCTCTGCTCGAGTCATTGCTTTTTTAGGCTGAAATAACATTGTGTAGCCAAAGACCCGCCGGATGTTGGAGAGGTCTCCGTTTTGGTGATCGGCCAGTACGGCTCTTAAGGCTTTGGGGTCAATTTTGGCGGCATCCTGAAATCCCCAGGTTTGCTTAACGGTGTCAATATTCGCGTGAGGTAGTGCCTGCCGGATGTCCATCGGTACTTTCCAAAGCAGCAAACTTTCGCGAGTAAGCGGGGCATTGGGGCGAAAGTTTACAGCTGTCGGATCCCCTGACAGGGAACTGGGAATAATACCCGCCTCGGCTAAACCTTGAATGGCTGGAAAATCAGGATCACTCTTGGGCACATCGCGAAAGGCCGGTTGGGAGGTTGCCAGGCCCAGTCGGATTTGTTGGGTTGGGCGATCGCTATGGAGACGATTGTTCGCTGCAACCAACCAGCGTGCGTATTCCCGCCGGGTAATCGTTTTGTTGGGTTCAAATAAAGGACCACCTTTTGCCTGATTTTGCTTCAAGCGATGAGTAAGCGCAGGTGTTAAGATACCCAATCTGGCAACATCCTCCACGTATTGCCGCAGTTCGGCTGGGGTTTTGTTCAGGTCTGTAAATGAAACTTCACCGACACCCGTTTGTACCTGAGTACTCTCAGAATCACCCGCAGCCCCTAAACCAGTCGTGTTTGAAAAGGGAGCCAGTTTAGACAAACCGCTGTTAGATTTAGCCGGTTCACCAGTGATCAGCTCTGACTGGCTGGGATTGCGGCTGTATCGAATCACCAGTTCAGTGGCAGGTGGTGTGGTGCCGTTTCCTTGAGCAGGGCGTTCATTTGCACTGGAAGCCCCTGACTGCACATTGATGCTGACTTTCAGATCCGTTCGGCGGGCGGTGATGGTGCCATCAGTCGTACCTGCTTCTGGCTGATTCAGAATCTGCCAGCCATCAGCTTGAAAAGCTTTACGGTAGAAAGACAGAACGCGATCGCCCCCATCCGACGTTATCCACCGAGTTACCACTTCAGAGGTGCTGGGTGGAGGATTGGGGGAAGCACTTTCCCCAGAAACAACAGCAATCAGTTGTGCTCCTGGATAACGAACGGCAGCAGGGAAATCCTCAGGAAGTTGAGCCGTTGATTCCACCGGGGAAGGGGAAGTTGCAACAGTCGCTGCTGTCGAACTAGAAGCTGCGCTCTCCGTCAGCTTGGGGTCGGCCGCAAAGGCTTTAGTTAATGTCTCCCTCAGAGAACTA
The DNA here is from genome assembly GCF_049200465.1 of Leptothermofonsia sp. ETS-13. Taxonomy (NCBI): domain Bacteria; kingdom Bacillati; phylum Cyanobacteriota; class Cyanophyceae; order Leptolyngbyales; family Leptolyngbyaceae; genus Leptothermofonsia; species Leptothermofonsia sp. ETS-13. The sequence continues at coordinate 4,052,920 of NZ_CP120836.1, read as the reverse complement.
TTGGCACAACTACTTAGAGGTAGCAACAAGCAGGAAGCCACAACGAGGGAAGTCAGCGATCGATGATGACGCAACACCATGAATTAAAAGTAGGGTTAGACAATGGTCCAACCCCTACACTAGCGCAGATCTTTTCCAGGCTGCTAATGGCTCCTATCAATTGTCAGCAGAAGGCAAACACGTCTTAAACCTGTGTTGGCAACCGGCTACTTCCGAGCTGTGGTACTTCTGGTAAGTCTGGTAGCGGCTCCGGCAAAACAGCAAAAGGGGATGTGTAAAGTCCTCGCTTCTGCTTAAGCAACAGCCATAGGAAGGGGAGGTCTTCAACCAGGTAACGCTTCCAAAGGCGCTGTGGATCCTGGCTGATTCTAAACAACCACTCAATTCCCAGATTGCTCATCCATTTAGGTGCTCGCCGAATAATTCCAGCTTCAAAGTCGATGGTGGCACCTACAGCCAGAAAAATCTTGATATTCGTGAGTCTATCCCTATACTTAAAAATCCATTTTTCCTGCTTTGGAGCGCCAACTCCTACAGCTAGAACAGTTGCCCCCGACTGATTGATTCGGTCAACAATTTCTAAACACTCTCGTTCGTTCTTTTCAAAACCAAAGGATGGGGAGTAAGAATCCACCACAATCTCACGACCAGTTCGGCGATTAATTTTAGTTCGGGCGGTATCAGCGACTCCAGGAGCCGCTCCCAGGAGAAAGATAGAGATATCTTGATTGTGTTTATGAAATTCGCAGAAGGCTGGAAAAAAATCCGAGCCTGAGATTTTCTCTCGGAGGGGGGTTCCTAAGAACCGAGCAGCATACATCAACACCTGACTATCACACACTCTATAATCAGCCAGTTGATAAAGTCTGAAGAACTCGGCGTCCCGCTGTAGCTTCATCAGGTGGTCTACATTGGGAGTCAAAACAACACCACTTTTGAGCTGCTCCAATAACTCCCTCATAGTCAGGTTATCAAGCAGTACGTTGAGGATGCGAACCCTGATATTAATAATTGACTTCTTCTTAAGAAGAGCAAAACTCGAAAATCTTTCAGCCATTAGTCCTCAGAAATGCGCAGCGAACATTATCCCGAAATACGAATCCTGATAAATCCTTATGCACCTGATTTTTGACGGAAACTTGAAAGCTATGAAGATGAAACCATAAAGTCCAAAAAACCTTTCTAAAAAGACTATTGCAAAGACATTTACACAAAGACATTTACAAAGATATCGAAAGCAAAGTGTTGAAAGAGAAGCGTTAACGGAGTCTTGCCAAGATATGACTAATATAGAACCAGCAGCACTTTCAAGAGGGTAGTCTGCTTATCACTTCATTGAAAAATTACTCAAATGTAGAGAAGAATGAAATCAAGACTTATTTAGACCGGAGGCTGCGAAAAAATCAGAAGCGACCTGGAAGGCTTCCAGGTCGCTTCTAAAGCTGGCATAAATTTTGGTTTTATAGCGGTAGTCATTATGGTTAGGACGGGGTGCAGGGGTTCTACTCCTGGCTGGGGGCGAAGCCCCTACTCCCTCTCTAATTCCAATGTCCTGACGCACCCGCGTAGAGCTATACCAGGCAATATGAGAGGTTGACCAAGCAATCTGAGATTCGGATTTCACACCTGCTGGTTCCATTCCTGGGCAGCGTCATTCACCGCCTGATCCACCGTTTTCTGCCCAAGCATGGCTGCTTGTAAATTGTCGTAAACGACTTTTTGCAGCCGCTTAACATCTTTCATCGCTGGAATCAAAACCTCAGCGTCTTTCATTTGCTGTGCACTCACAACTCTGGCCCTGTCAACTGGAGTCGCGTTAGCAGGTTGAGTTGTAAAGTAAGGATCTTGCAGAGCTTTAACCGTAGAAGGCAAAACGTTAGCTGCTTTGGCAAAGGCAAGCTGATTGTTGTCATTCGTTACAAATAGTGCAAATTTGAGGGCAGCATCGGGCACATCCGTATCTCTGGGAATCACCAGGTTCATGACTGCTACATTTTTCTTGCCCGTTTCACCAGTGATTTGAGGAGCCGTTGCGGAAGCTTGAGCAATGGTAGGGGCATTTTTAGCAATTGTATTTAGAAACTCGGCTCCAGACGCCAGAATAGCCGTGTCTCCTCGCTGGTAAAGATCGATCGCGTGTCGATGCCCCTCAGTCAGCGCTTCTTTTGGCATCAATCCGTTCTTGTACAGATCTACCCAATACTGGAAGGCGGCCTTTCCCTGGGGAGTGTTAAATGCGGCTTTTCCTTCTGCATCGGTTAACTGCACTCCCATTTGCACAAAAGATTCCAGCAACTCTGCAGAGTCTTCAGGCACAACAGTCGTAAAGAAGGCATACTTCCCGGTTTTCTCCTTCAACTGTCTGGCAGTTTGAGCCAATTCTGCGTAGGTTGCTGGCGGATTGTTGATTCCTGCTTGTTTGAACAGGTTAGTGTTGTAAATGGCTACCCGTGTAGTCAGATACCAGGGAATACCAAAGCTTTTACCATTGAGAGTGCTGGCTTTCCAGATGTTTGGTAAATACTGTTGCCGCTGTTCAGGGGTTGTTTTGGAGTCCAGTTCTAACCAGGCATTCCGTTCCGCTAATTGGGAAGCGAAGTTGGGGTTGAGGTTGACTACATCGGGAGCCGTTTTAGCCGAAACTGCTGTCAGAATTTTGCGTTCCATGTCTGCCCAGGGCACATCAACCCAGCGGACTTTGATTGAAGGGTTTTCTTTCTCAAACGTGGCAATGAGTTGATTGAAATAGTCCGTGAACTGAGGCTGAAGTTGCATTGTCCAGAATTCAACCTCTGAATTCCCCGATGCTACTTGCTGCCCCGTATTGGAAGAGGGGGCACTACAGCTAACAACCCAGGTTAGGGTAAAGCTAAACAGCAACAGAAGCCCCAGGCGTTTCCAATTTCGTATCCAGCTCATTTCCCGTTTCTTTCCTGCTCAAAGACCAACTTCTATCCTAAGTCGATAGGTTGACGATTGTGGCGGTTAAAGGAGAGGAGAGAAGTCAGGAGCCAGGAGCCAGGACTCAGAAGGGGGAAGGAGTGGCAGGGTGGATGTGCAATATTCAATACTCATCTACCCATCTACCCATCTACTCCCACTCCCCCACCTACTTCACAACGGCTGGACGGGTAGCAGAGGGGCGGCGATCGATGACCTGATCAACAAGGCCATAGGCTTTTGCCTCCTCGGCTGACATGAAGAAGTCACGCTCGGTGTCTTCCTGAATGCGATCAAGGGGCTGTCCGGTATGGTCTGCCAAAAGCTCGTTCAATCGCTGTTTGTGGTAAAGAATTTCCTTCGCCTGAATTTCAATATCCGTTGCCTGTCCTTGAGCCCCTCCCAGGGGTTGGTGGATCATAATCCGGGAATGGGGGAGGCTAATACGCTTGCCTTTTGTTCCCGCACTGAGCAGAAAAGCCCCCATACTGGCAGCCAGCCCCAAACAGATAGTGGAGACATTGGGGCGGACATGCTTCATGGTGTCATAGATGCCCATGCCTGCCGTAACAGAACCACCAGGAGAGTTGATGTAGAGGTAGATGTCTTTCTCGGGATCTTCAGCATCTAGAAAGAGCAGTTGGGCCACAACAAGGTTGGCTACATCTGCATCGATCGCCTGTCCCAAAAAGACAATTCGCTCCCGCAAAAGACGGGAATAAATGTCAAAGGCACGTTCGCCCCGACCAGACTGTTCAATAACGGTAGGAATCATGAGCCTGTCTCAGAACTATTTATCTCATTCTACCGACTTGGTAAGGATGAAGGGGTGATGGGGTGATGGGGTAGTGGAGTTTGTCTTTTCCCCACTTCCACTCCCTATTCCCTAATTCTTCTATGTAATTCCCTAATTCTTCTATGTAACTGTTACCTGAAGCATTGACGTGGTAGCCGAAGGCAGTATATTGACTACAAGCATGCCGTGCAATTAGTCCTGAGTCCTGGAAATGACCAATTTGCCAAACCCAAGAAATGAGCCAAATTTTGGTGCAAGCGATCGCCGTTGGGTGCGGCGATTGAGGCAGATTGGCATTCCATTGGGGGTGGTTACACTGGCAGGAGTGGCGGGCGGTGTCTGGTGGGGGTTGCATTTTGTCAATAACGACCTAGCGCCGCTGGTTGAAAAGAATTTAAGTAAGTCGTTGCAGCGCCCGGTGAAATTGGGTCAGGTAGAGCGGTTTACACCCTTTAGTTTGCGGTTTGGCCCCTCTTCAGTCCCACCCACGCCAACCGATCCAGATACGCTTTCGATTCAAGCCGTAGATGTGAGATTCAACCCGCTACGGCTTCTCTTCAGTCGGGATCTCAATCTGGATATTACGGCTATTCAGCCGAAGATTTATCTGGAGCAAGCAAAGGATGGTACCTGGCTAGAAACCCAACTGGAGCAGGAGGAACAAACGGGGCCGATTAGAACTGAGCTTAGAACGATTCAATTTCAAGATGCCCAGGCTGTTCTGGTGCCCTGGTCTAAGGCGGGAAAGAAGGGCTTGCCCGTTGTTCTGTCTCAGCTAAATGGAAAAGTTGAATTGCTGGATGAAAACCAGCGTTTTATCTACGAAGTGAGTGGGAAATCGGAAACTGGCGGCCAATTGGACTTGAAGGGGGAGACGTTGCGATCGCCCCTCCAGACCAACCTTGAAATCCGGGGACAGAATTTTCTGGTCTCTGAAATTGATCGCCTGGTCAATTTTCCAGGTCTCGCTTTTTCGTCGGGACGGGTGAATGGAAACCTGACCGTTCAGCTTCGCCCTGATGAAGAGTTACCCAATTTGATTGGGACAGCTCGGTTTGAAGGGGTGACACTCAAGGCAGAGGGGGTTCCCCGCCCATTCACCAAATCCAAAGGAGGACTGCAACTTCAAGGACAGCAGATTCGGTTGGATAATACTGCCGCTTTCTATGACAAAGTTTCGGCTCTGGTAAATGGGACAGTTCACCTGGAAAAGGGGTTTAATCTCGCCATTAAGGTGAAACCGTCCACACTTCCAGATGTGATTGATGCGCTGAAATTGTCCCTACCCTTTACGACTGCGGGGGAAGTCGCCGCCGACCTGAAGCTGACGGGACCGTTGCAAACTCCTGTTCTGTCAGGAACGGCCCGCAATACTAAACCGGGGCGGATTGATCGGGTTGAGCTGAGCCAGTACAGTGGTCAGTTTCGGCTGGATGTAGGCAGTGAATTACTGACCATCTCTAATGTGCGAGCAACCCCAGCCGTGGGTGGGCAGATTATCGGGGAAGGCCAGATTAATCTGGAGGAGCCGATCCAGGTGGCCCTCAATCTTCAAGCCATCAATGTACCGGGGGATGCGATCGCCCATTCCTATAACGAAGGCAACCCACTTCCCATCACCGTGGGCCGCATTAATGCCCAAACCCAGATTGTCGGCCCTGCTGATGATTTGCAAATCCTGACCCGCTGGCAGGCTTTAGAAGGCGAATACCCTGGATCTGGAGAGATTGTGATTGCGAGTGGAGTCACCACCCTGCGCAATACGGTGATTCAGGTGGCAGGAGGAACGGCCAACCTCCAGGCGAGGGCCGCAGACGGGCGCTGGCAAGCCTCGATTGTAGGGTCGGGAATTCAGCTCAACCGCTTTTCACCCGATTTGCGAGGGTTGTTCAGTGGCAACCTGGCGCTGTCCGGTAGCCTGTCATCCTTCAGCCCTGCGGACATCCGTGGGCAGGGACAGGTTCGTTTTTCGGAAGGGATTGCGATCGTTGGCAAGCCTCTTACTGCCCAGGTTCAGTGGGATGGACAGAAAGTCGTAGTGCAGGAGGCTACAGCACCTGGACTCAGTGCCAATGGAGCCGTGTTTGCCCGTCTGGAAGGGCCAGGTGCCCCTGAAATTACCGGGTTTGACCTGAATGTGCGCACCCGCGATTACAGCCTGCAAGCCCTGGCACTGCCGCTGCCTGGCAATGTGGATTTCTCTGGACAGGTAGACTTTGTTGGGCGAGTTGGCGGCACACCCACCGACCCCAAAGTTTCTGGCGAGTTAGCCCTGAAGCAGTTTGTGTTGAATGGATATGCCTTTGAGCCATTGATGCAGGGCAATCTGCGGGTTTCCAGAGGAGTGAATTTGAATGTGGCGGGGGAACGCGATCGCATTTCCGTTGCCCTTGGTCCTGATTATCAATTGCTTGCCTTTAACATCAAGCGTGATGAGTCCGTTGCAACAGGCAGGAGCCAAGGGGGGCTGCTACTGGTTGATGCTCAAAATTTTCCGCTCGATATTCTTGTCCCCCCCGGCACCGCAGCCCTGTTCCCCCTATCTGGCAAACTGAGTGGTAACCTGGCACTGGACCTGACCAAACAAAGCGCAGCGGGGCAGGTTGCGATCGCCAATCCCGCTTTTGGCGGTTATCGGGCAGATCAATTTGACGGACGGATCAGCTTTGCCAATGGGGTTGCCAATCTGGCCGACGCAGTATTACGCCGCGGGGATACCGTCTTTCAAATCGATGGTACCGCCACCCTCCAGGGGGCTGACCCCAGTGTCAAAGGGGAAATTAAAATCGCCCAAGGCCAGTTGCAAGACGTATTGGAATTGCTTCAGCTCTTTGATCTGCAAGATTTAACCCGCGGGCTACAGTCCCCCATTTACGGTTCCGCTACCGATGTGGAAACGGTTTCCATCGATCTGGATGATGCTCCCCTTCTGACTCAGTTGCGTCGCCTAGCGGAGGTGGAAACGCTGTTGAAACTGGCCAGAGAGCAACGAGAAGATGCCCCTATCCCGGAACTGCGAGAATTAACTGGAACCTTTGGGGGAGAAATCAGCGTCACGGGCTCTCTCAAAACTGGGTTGAACGCAAACTTTAACTTAAGGGGGCAAAACTGGGTCTGGGGCCCCTACTCTGCTCAACAGGTGGTGGCGATCGGCAGTTTTGAAGATGGCATCCTGACTCTGCTACCACTGCGTTTCCAATCAGATCAATCCTTCATCAGTTTCTCTGGGGAAATTGGCGGTCAAGAACCCTCCGGCCAGTTTCGGATGGAAAATATTCCAGTAGCAGCAATTCAGCCTCTGCTTAACCTGCCCCTGCCCATTGAAGGAAACTTAAATGCTACCGCGACCCTGGCAGGTACCTGGGATAATCCCCAGGCGATCGGTGAAATTAGCCTCACCAATGGCATCTTGAATGGAACCGAGGTTAAAGAAGCCCTTGGCAATTTCCAGTATGCGAATGCTCGGCTTAACTTTGGCAGTCGAGTAGTGATCAGCGAACCTGAACCAATTACCATCGTGGGTAGCCTTCCGATTCAGCTTCCCTACGGGGGTGCTGTGAAGCCAGACAATGACCAGATCAGTCTCGACATCAACGTTAAAGATGAAGGGCTGGCAGTTCTGAACGTGTTCAATAATCAAGTGGCGTGGGTAGATGGCAAGGGCACCATTGCGCTTCGAGTCAGGGGAACACTGCAACAACCCGATGCCCAGGGTATCATCCAGTTAGAAGGAGCCACCTTTCAGGCCCTTGCCTTGCCTGAACCCGTCACCGACGTAAACGGCGTCATTACCTTTAACCGGGGCCGCCTGACTATTACAGAACCCCTTACTGGTCAATTCAGCCAGGGGCAAATATTTGCAACTGGAACCCTGCCTCTAACAACTCCTTTTGCCCTGGAAGACCCTGATGCCGGTAAATTTGTTGCGGTCAAGCTTGAGAACATTCAACTCAACCTGAAAGGACTCTACCGGGGAGATGTCGGTGGCAACATTGACGTGATGGGAACGGCGCTGAACCCAATGCTCGCTGGCGCGATTCAGCTCAAGAATGGGCAGGTCTTACTAGCTGGTCAGGCAGAGGGGGCTAGTGCTCCAGTCAATGGCGGGGCCAATGCAGAGTCCAATGTTGACTTTAATAATCTCAAACTAGAGCTGGGTAGAAACGTTCACATTGTCTATGCGCCCCTTCTCAATTTCGTGGCATCCGGCGAACTGACACTCAACGGCAACTTAAATGACATCCGTCCGAGCGGTACGATTAATCTCAACTCTGGTCAAGTGAACCTGTTTACTACCCAGTTCACCCTGGCAAGAGGCTACCCTCAAAGGGCGGAGTTCGTTCCCAGGCAGGGGCTTGACCCCAACCTCGACATTCGTTTAATCGCCGTAGTGCCAGAGGTCGTTGGTGGCCGCTTACCCAGTACAGCATCCAATGAGATTATTGATGCTCCAACATTTCTTCGCTTCGGTAGTGTACAGAGTATACGAGTTCAGGCACGTATTGAAGGGCCAGCCAGCGAGTTAAATGAAAACCTGGTATTGACCAGCAGCCCTGCTCGCACTGAGTCAGAAATTGTGAGTTTAATTGGCGGTGGTTTCATATCCACTCTGGGTCAAAATAGTGCAGCCATCGGGCTTGCAGACTTTGCAGGTTCCGCCATTCTGACCAATGTTCAGAGTTTCATTGGCAACGCCCTGGGCTTAAGCGATTTTCGTCTGTCTCCAACAATTGCTCCCAGCGATAACAATCGGGACTCTCGGAGCGGTTCTAGCATCGACCTGGTAATGGAAGCCGGGATTGATATTACAGGGTCACTTTCGTTCAGTGTTTTGAAAATTCTGACTTCAGATGTTCCGGCCCAATTTGGCTTGCGCTACCGCCTGAATGATGAAATTTTGATCCGGACTTCAACGGACTTTTCGGGGGACAACCGGGCCGTGATTGAGTATGAAACGCGATTTTAAGCTGAAATCCAAATAGGGGGGAATTGTCCGCCTTCCGTAAGGGGTTTTCAGAGCGGCTTTCAGTGGGTTCTACATCCACTCTACAGCGGCTAGCTGAAGGGTTCCCAACCCCAACTCCTTGGGTGAAAGGGAACGGGTTTCGAATAGCGCCATCATATCTCTAAATTGGGGATTGCCTCGATTGGCACCTGTTAACCCACGGGCAATGATCAAGCCGCAACATCCTTTGGTTTTTTTGCAACGCTGGTCCCACTTTTTGCGAGCTGCAACGTGAACCGGGTCTGCTTCTCCAAATTCGCCAAACAAGTGGAGTTCGCCGTTGCCTGTTTGGAAGAGGCCGAGATCGTAGCGATCACCTCCAAACGGATCCTCTCCTGGATTGAAGCAAATCGCCTGCAACCCTCCGGCGTCCTTTAAGTCCTCGATGAGCGCCTTTGCTTTAGGGCGCGAAGTTTGAATCATGACCACCGGCAGACCATCTCCCGCAGCGGTCACCTCCTGGGATTGGTGATATTCCGCTCCTGCCCGCAGGAAGTCGAGCATTTCCCAGGGCACAACACCCAGGCTCAGGAAAGAGTTCTCAGGCACCAGATCGTCCCGGACCATCGGAAATCCTGGACCACCTTCTTCATCTACTCCTGCCATCTCCAGCAACTCTGCGGCCAGATCGGGGAGGGTAAACACCTTCACAGAAACCTGAGTACTAACTGATTTTGCTTCCTCGGGTGCAGGAATCCGGTAACGACTGTTAATCGCTGGAAACTGATCATTCTCAAACTTCTGGCGATGCTGACGCATAAAGCGTTGTAATGCTTCTAGCGCAATCAAAAGCACCGCTGCCTCTTCCTCGTAGAGGAACGATCGCAACCCCTCCAACGGATGGAGATTCCCAAACACAGGTTCTACTTCGGAGGCAGATAAAGTTGCCAGGTTGCTCCCCTCGGAGCTTTCATCCTCTGCACTTTCAAAGGTGATGAATAGACAGTCCTGCCCCAGAAAGGCTTCTTCCATCTGGTCAAAGGAGTCATTGGCTAAGACTCGTTGACGGAAGCGCCTGAGCGATTCTAGAGAACGATAGAAAAGAATGCCATACTCCATTCCCAGCATCCCCATCACCGAGGCATACAGGGTACCGATGTCCCACTGGTTGATTTCAATTGCTACAATCTGGTGATCGGCCAGAACTTCCCAGGGAGCCAGTTGCCAGATAGCCTGAGCTTTCTCCTCCAACTGTTTCGCAAATTGAGGGGGTAGGTGGGGCGGGCGAGCGCTGATGGCATCTTGCAATCCGCGAAAGATTTCGTCAATCAGTGGCAAATCGGGGACGTAGTCCATGACAATGTCCAGGTCTTGCAAAACCCCCCGCAAGAAAAACAAGATTTCGCGATCGCGCACCACAATTTTTTGAGGACGGGCTGGAGTTCCTGGATTGTGAGGATGTTCCATGGCTCGCAGGAGGGTGCGAACCACTGCTTCCGGTCCGGTCTCTGGCGAAACCACATCCATTGCCCGTACCATCCCCATAGAACCATCCACCCAGAGGATGCAATCTCCATTGGGGGGAACCGTTGCCCCCACATCCACCCAATCTCCCTCGACCTGGGTATCTGCCGTTAAGGGACGGCGATCGCCCTCCCAAACACTTGGAATTTGCGGCAACAGTTGAAGACGGCGGCAGGTGGAACGATTAAGCGGAGTCATAGGTACCTGTTGGACGAGAAAAACCGGACAAAGCCTGGCAGGTTGAAGCAGATCAATTAAGGTTTAGATATTCATCTTAAACACTAATTCTGTCTGTACTCCCTCCAGGCAAATATAGAGTGAAATGAGACTTGAAATTGAGAGAAGAGATGGCAAGGGGAATGGGAGGTTGGAAGAGTGGATGGGTGGAGGGGTGAAAGAGCAATGACCCTATTACCCCATCCCCCTATCACTCCATCACTCCTCCACTCTTCCACCCCCACCCCCTCTCCCTCTTCCCCCTCTCCCCCTTCTCCGATGCGTGACATGTTCTATCCTTGATAGTATGGATAGACTTGCGAAATTAAAATCGGTATCAGCAAGGAGTTGTAACATCCCATGACTCAAGTTGCTCAGTCTTCACAAAGAGGCATTCAGATGACTGATGCCGCCTTAAAGCATGTTCTCATGCTGCGGGAAAAGCAAGGGGCAGACCTATGTCTGCGAGTTGGTGTGAAAGGTGGCGGGTGCTCTGGTATGTCCTACACCATGAACTTTGAGGACCCCAGCAACATTCAAGAAACTGATGAGGTTTACGACTACGAAGGGTTCAAGGTCGTGTGCGATCCGAAGAGCATGCTCTACCTTTATGGGTTGGTACTGGACTACAGCGATGCTCTGATTGGGGGCGGCTTCCAATTTACCAATCCCAATGCTGCCCAAACTTGCGGGTGTGGTAAATCATTTTCTGCGTAGTGGCAATGGGTTATGGCCGAGGATTCTTGCAAGCCCATAATCCGCCATAGCCCGCTAACTATATCCACTGTTTTCAACCTCTCTTTCATTAGCCCATGACTCAGACTGTTGAAGCCCTCTTTGATGAAGGAATTGAGCGTTACAAAGCAGGTGAAGCACCCGAAACGCTGATTCCACTCTTCAAAGAGGTTTGCGATCGCTCCCGTAAAAGTAGTTCTGCATGGACCTGTCTGGCCTGGCTTTACCTGCTGGTTGGGAAGCCAAATCAAGCCTATGAGGCTGCCCATAAAGCAGTGAAGCTCAATCCCCAGGATCCACAAGCACGAGTGAATCTGGTGCTTGCTATGCTGGATACCTCTAAAAAGGGGGTGCGTGAGCATGTTGAAGTTGCTCAACAACTGATGATGGCGATCGCCGACCTGCGCGAAGAAGTGCAGCAGAACATTGAAGAAGGTCTGACCCGCAAACCTGATTGGAAGAATTTGCAACGGGTCAAGGCATGGTTATTTGAATCCTGAATACTCCTTACTGGCTTGAATTCACCTGCTTGAATATCCATGTCTACTGAACAACTATTAACATTTGCTCGCTGGTCAGGCTACTTCACCCTCTTCTGTGCAGCTATCACCATCATCGGATGGCTGCTGAAATGGGGAATTCGCTTTCGCCTGGTGGGAGTAACTGGATTCATGGGAGTTTTGACGGGTGGTCTGTTTGCACTGAGCTTAGGCTTCTATAGCCGCCCGGATGTGCCTGGGGCAGTCCGCTACTCACGCGTGTTTGACACTGGGGCAACCCAGGTGGTGATTACGGTACCTCCCCAAATTACTGAAACCGAACTAGACGCTACTTTACGTCAGGCGGCTTCAAAACTTTTCTCTCCAGGGCGTCTGTCCCAGGGAGACCAGTTCCTCACTATTCGAGCCAGAGCCGTACTCCACCCAAAACCGGGAGTTTCTCAACCACTCTATCTGGGGCAGGTGAAACGTTCTCTCCTGGCCCGTGAAGGGGATGGGATTGTGGTTGAAATCGATCGGGACAGTCTGGCACAGTTACCTAAACCGGAGAGTGACGAAAAATCATAGACGTTCCGTTTCATGCCTATGTCAGCATCCACAACCTTCGTCCCGGTTCTTGCGATCGCGCCTTCTCAGGTGATTCGAGGTCATGGTGTACTGTCTCAAGTAGGAGGTGCGATCGCCCAGCTCGGTAGCCGCCCCCTGGTAATTGCAGGCGATCGCACCCTGATGGTGATCAAACCTCATCTCCAGCCCGTTTTGCAGCAGCAAGACCTGGCAACCCAGTGGGCATCCTACAGCCCCGACTGTAGCGAAACCCGTTTGGCCATTCTGAAGCAGGTGGTTGTTGACCATCAAGCGGATTTGATTATTGGAGTGGGGGGCGGTAAAGCTATGGATATGGCCAAACTGGTTGCGTTTCAGTGCCAGTTACCCGTGGTTACCCTGCCTACCTCTGCCGCAACCTGTGCTGCCTGGACGGCCCTTTCTAACGTTTATACCAACCAGGGCGCATTTTTGTACGATGTAGGACTGGCCCGCTGCCCCGATTTGCTGGTGTTAGATTACGACCTGGTCAAACTGGCTCCCCAGCGCACACTGATAGCGGGCATTGGGGATGCGATCGCCAAATGGTACGAAGCCTCCGTCAGCAGTGGGCATTCTCAGCAAACCCTGACCATTGCCGCCGTTCAGCAAGCGCGAGTCTTGCGCGATATCTTGTTTCAAAAGTCGGCAACAGCGCTCCAGGAAATCGGGGGCCAGGATTGGCAGGAAGTAGTCGATGCCACTGTTCTTATGGCCGGTGTCATTGGCGGATTGGGCGGTGCCCAGTGCCGCACGGTTGCCGCCCATGCTGTTCACAATGGCTTAACCCATCTGCCAGCCTGCCACACCATGCTCCACGGAGAGAAAGTCGCTTTTGGGATTCTGGTCCAATTGCGGCTAGAAGAAATTGTGCAGGGCAATCAGCTTGCCGCCACCGCCCGTCACCAACTCCTGAAATTTTACACCGAGATTGGCTTACCTCAGTCGCTCAACGATTTGGGATTAGGAGAGATTGCGCTCTCTGAGTTGCACCGGGCGGCTGAAATCGCCTGCCATCCCAATTCTGACATTCACCGTCTGCCCTTCAAAGTAGAGTCTTCGCAGTTGATGGCAGCTATGGTGTCCACAACTGCTTCTATGCAGGGAGAGAGAAGAGAGGAAAAGGGGGGAATAAGTCAACCTTATCCCTCTTACTCCCCCACCCTCACTCCCCACCCTACCCATGAAGAGGTAACCGAATGAGTCTGGACTGGATCACACCTGCCGATCGCCTCCGTTTTTTGCCGCCTTACGTGTTTGCCCGGTTAGATGAACTCAAAATGCGTGCCAGAGAACAAGGGCTCGATTTGATCGATCTGGGTATGGGCAACCCTGATGGAGCGACTCCCCAGCCTGTCGTCGAAGCTGCTATGGCAGCCGTTCAAGATCCAGCCAATCACGGGTATCCTCCCTTTGAAGGGACGGCCAGTTTTCGTCGCACTATTACCCAGTGGTATAACCGTCGTTATGGGGTAGAGCTCGATCCTGATGGGGAAGCGCTACCGCTACTGGGCTCGAAGGAGGGATTAACTCACCTGGCACTGGCCTATGTCAATCCAGGTGATGTGGTATTGGTACCCAGTCCCGCCTATCCCGCCCACTTCCGCGGTCCACTCATTGCCGGAGGGCAGATTCACAGCCTGATCTTGAAACCCGAAAATGATTGGCTGATTGACCTTGCCGCAATCCCTGACTCTGTGGCAAAGCAGGCAAAAATTCTCTATTTCAACTACCCCAGCAATCCAACGGCGGCCACTGCGCCCCGTGAATTTTTTGAAGAGGTGGTTGCCTTTGCCCACCGCTATGAGATCTTGCTGGTGCACGACCTGTGTTACGCTGAGCTCGCCTTCGATGGCTATCAACCCACCAGTCTGTTAGAAATTCCAGGCGGTAAGGAAATTGGCGTCGAGTTTCATACGATGTCAAAGACCTACAATATGGCCGGTTGGCGAGTCGGTTTCGTGGTCGGCAATCGTCATGTGATCCAGGGGTTACGCACCCTGAAAACCAATCTGGATTACGGCATTTTTAGAGTCTTGCAGACTGCTGCTGAGACAGCTTTGCAGCTTCCTGACGTGTACCTCCACGAAGTTCAGGCCCGTTACCGTACCCGCCGTGATTTTCTGCTCCAGGGCTTAGCCGAACTGGGTTGGAATGTACCCAAAACGAAAGCCACCATGTACCTCTGGGTTCCCTGCCCGCCGGGGGTTGGTTCTACGGACTTTGCCCTCTCAGTGTTGCAACAGACGGGAGTGGTAGTCACTCCGGGGAATGCGTTTGGTATAGGGGGTGAAGGCTACGTGCGAATCAGCTTGATTGCGGATTGCGATCGCCTGGGAGAAGCGTTAAACCGCTTTAAACAGGCTGGTATCCTTTACCAGTCGAATGTACTGGTGTCCAACCCTGAATAAAACCCTGAATAAATTTATGTCATTTCATTCTTTTGATAGAGTGATTCAACTCCCTGATTGATACATCTTCGAAAGAGTGCTCTGCTCTCATTAGACAGGCAAGATACAGGCAAGATAAGGAAGAACGAGGTCTAGAGAAGGATGTAGAATAACCAGCAAAAGTACCCAAGCGCCTAAAACCTGGTGAAATGAGTCAAGGATTTCGTCCGAAATTGGGGTTATTCTCTAACCCTTGCCCGTTGCTGAAAGACCAGTTGTTGAAAGACCAATTGAATATTGAACGCAGGCTCTGTAGTGTTCATGCCCTTGAAACTGAGTATTGAGGAATAGGGAAATTCAAAACTCAAAACTTCTAACTCTTTCACTTCAGATGATTAGATGACAACTCATACAAACCTGCGTCGGCTTCTACGACAAATCGATCAACAAAGTTACAAAGCATACAAGGATTTGAAGGGGCAATACGAATTCTCTGAATTTGTGCTGTTTATTGATCGGGTGCAGGGAGATCCCTTTGCTTCTCCCAGCCAGTGCCGAGTCAGGATGCCGCAGAGCCGGGCCAATTTCCCTCCAGCACTTTTCAGCAATCCCAGTCGAGCGATCGCTCTGCGCGACTACCTGACTCGCCAGTTTGATCGAGTTGCGCAAACCCTTCGCCAGCGGCGGGGCAGTGGCAGCAGTGGGTTGATTGCTATTACCCAACCCGGACAAACCATTCTTGATCGCACCGCTGCCTTTGTCAGTGAAACCGCAGTTGAAATTCGCTTTGTCGTTGGGTTGCCTGCTTTTGGGCGGCGGGTTGCTGGAATTCAAGCCGCAGAAATGTTATGTGACGATTTACCTGAACTGGTTGATCGCGCCCTGAAGTATTCTGCTCTGGATGCCAGAGCCTTGCAGCGACACGTTGAAACTGCCGAAGATGCCGATTGGATCAGAGACCATCTGGCAGAGCAAAATCTGGTGGCGTTCATTGCCGATGGAGCGATTCTGCCGCGCCAGAGTGGGGTGGATGAACGACCTCTGAAACAGGAGAGCATT
Source organism: Leptothermofonsia sp. ETS-13 (assembly GCF_049200465.1). NCBI lineage: Bacteria > Bacillati > Cyanobacteriota > Cyanophyceae > Leptolyngbyales > Leptolyngbyaceae > Leptothermofonsia > Leptothermofonsia sp. ETS-13. Next base: position 4,037,230 of record NZ_CP120836.1, on the reverse strand, counting down.
CCCTTTCAGGCACCTGAGTCATTGCGAGTTGAGTTCATCTGCCCAAATCGGGGAAAGATAACCGGCATGGGTATTCCCACAGGGGTAACGCTGATTGTGGGTGGTGGTTATCATGGAAAATCAACACTGCTGAGGGCAATTGAGCTGGGAGTTTACAACCATATCCCCGGCGACGGTCGAGAGTATGTGATTACGAACCCCGCTGCGGTCAAAATCCGGGCAGAAGACGGACGCAGTATTGCCAGAGTTGATATTTCACCGTTCATCAATCACCTGCCACAAGGGCGTTCTACCACTCAGTTTTCAACCCAAAACGCCAGTGGCAGCACGTCTCAGGCAGCAAATATTGTGGAAGCTCTGGAAGCTGGAGCCAAAGTGTTGCTGGTGGATGAGGATACGGCTGCAACCAATTTCATGATTCGCGATCGCCGTATGCAGGCCCTGATTGCCAAAGATAAGGAGCCTATTACCCCCTTCATTGACAAAGTGCGCCAGCTTTATACAGATTACGGAGTGTCTACCATTCTGGTGATGGGTGGCAGTGGTGATTACTTTGATGTGGCGGATACCGTAATTGCTATGCAAGATTTTCAACCGCAGGATGTAACCGCGCAGGCAAAGGCAATCGCCCAACAGTACGCCACTGATCGCGCCCCAGAAGGTGGTCAGCAATTTGGCTCACTCACTCCCCGAATTTTGAAATTAGGAGATCCGCCATCGGAGGCCGATCGCCCGCCCAAACGCAAAGTCCGCGATCTGGACACCATCGTTTTGGGGCAGGAGGAAATTGACCTATCTGCCGTGGAGCAAATTGTGGAAACAGCCCAACTGCGAGCGATCGCTGCTACCATGCTCTACCTTCAGCAGCATCATTTAAATGGTCAGCAAACCCTGCCAGATGTTCTGGATCGCGTCATCGCAACTATTCAAACCAAAGGCTTTGATGCCCTCACTTTTCTGCCAGAAGGTGACTTTGCCCTGTTTCGTCGGTTTGAGTTGGCAGCGGCCATCAATCGCTGGCGATCACTGCAATAAAAGGGGTAGGGGTTGTTAAGTTTATATGGCGTTGCTGAAAGCAGTATGAATCGAAATGAAGTTTCGAGCATACAGCACTTAATTTCATACCCAAATTCAGCAACACCAGATTTGACAGTGCTGGTCTATGCTCCAGACAAGAAGCTGATTTTAACCGCTAAATGTGGCAATCCAACTCACCAAATTGAATATAGCTCTGCGCGGGTGCGTTAGGACACTGGAATTAGAGAGGGAGTGGGGGCTGCGCCCCCAGCCAGGGGTGGAACCCCTGCACCCCGTCCTAACCATAATGACTACTGCTATAAACGTCAGATTATGAACCATCTGGCCCAGAGAGATACGGATTCCATTGATTCTGCATCCACTAAATCCGTCAACGAATACAAAAACTTTGATGATTTTGCCCAACGCTCCTCACGAGATGAGTGGTGACAGCTCTTTGGGCGTGCTTTTCATTCAAATCGCATTCCCTCCAATCAGATGGAGCCGGAATTGCAAAAAGCAATCACCCAGATTAAACCGAACGAGCGGGATGACGTGGCACGGGAGTTTTTCAATCACCTGAAAAAGCGGGGCTTGAGCGATCGCGACCTGGAGCGACAGTTGGGCCTTTCGACCCATCACCCCAACCGCATGACTGCTGATGATGCCTCCAAACTGGCGGCCTTTGCTTACCATAACCATACTGATATCTTTCAGGAAGTGCTGGCCGATCAGCCTGCGATGCTGAAATTCCTCAGCAATCCCTTAGTGGGGGCTGCTCTGGGTGCAATCGCAGCCAAATGGTTGAGCCGTCGTTAACAACCTTTACGACTGCTGGGATGACTTTGGCTTATAAGTTGAGGTAACGTGCAGTTCTTTCAACTGCTTGTTATCGACCTTAGAGGGCGCTCCTGTCAGCAAACAGCGGGCTTGCTGCGTTTTCGGAAAACCAATCACATCCCGGATCGATTCTTCTCCTGCCATCAGCATGACGAGGCGATCAATGCCGTAGGCAATCCCTCCATGAGGCGGCGCACCATATTCAAATGCTTCCAGCAAGAACCCAAATTTGGCATAGGCTTCTTCCGTAGAGAGCCCAATGGTTTCAAACACCTGTTGTTGAATATCAGGCTGGTAAATCCGCAGGCTGCCGCCTCCCACTTCAAACCCGTTGTAAACCAGGTCATAAGCCTGAGCATGGGCGGTCTTGAGGTCTTCTAGCTCGTCAGGAAAGGGAGCAGTGAAGGGGTGATGTAACGCTTCTAACCGCTTCTCGTCTGCATTCCACTCAAACATAGGGAAGTGGGTAATCCAGAGCAGGTTAATTTTATCGGGCTCAATCAACCCCTGTTCCTGAGCAATTACCTGACGCAGGCGATCGAGGGTTTTGTTAACGACATCGGAAGCACCGGCACCAAACAGAAGTAGATGTCCTGCCCTGGCTCCAGTGCGACTGAGGATTTCCTGCTTCTGTTCCTCGGTCAGGTTGTCTTTGATGGCACCAATGGTGTCGATCGCCCCATCTGCTCGCACACGAATGTAAGCCAATCCTTTTGCACCACAGGTTTCCGCTTCTTTGAATAAGTCTCCACCGGGTTTGATACGAACATTGGAGATGGCATCATTTCCATTGGGAATCGGCAGGATCTTGACAATCCCACCTCTGGCGACGGAATCGGAAAAGACCTTAAAGCCAGAGTTTTTTACAATATCCGAAACATCGACCAGCTCCAGTCTAAAGCGAGTGTCAGGTTTGTCCGAACCATACCGATCCATTGCTTCGGCATAGGTGAGGCGGGGAAAGGGACGGGGTAATTCAATCCCCTGCACTGTTTTGAACAAGTGACAGATCATGTCTTCGTTTAGCGCCAGAATTTCTTCCTGGGTCATGAAGCTCATTTCCATGTCCAGTTGGGTAAACTCTGGCTGTCGGTCAGCCCGGTTGTCCTCATCCCGAAAACAGCGAGCGATTTGATAGTAGCGATCGCACCCTGCCACCATCAGCAGTTGCTTAAATAGCTGGGGTGACTGAGGTAGAGCAAACCATTCGCCAGGATTGACCCTAGAGGGCACCAGATAATCCCTCGCCCCCTCTGGAGTAGATCGAGTCAACACAGGCGTCTCCACCTCTGTAAAGCCCTGCTGGTCTTCCAGGTAACGACGCAGCGTTTTGATAATTTCGTGGCGCAGTTGCAGGTTGCGGCTCATCCGTTCCCGCCGCAGGTCGAGGTAGCGGTAGCGCAGGCGCAAATCTTCCCGCACTGGCTCAGACTCCGCCGTTGAAACCTGGAATGGTAATTGTTTGCGGACGGCATTCAGCACCTCAATCTGGTCGGCATAGATTTCAACCTCACCCGTCCCCAGTCTGGGATTGAGGGATTCATTGGGCCGCTGGCTGACGCGCCCAGAGATTTTGACCACGTACTCATTCCGTAAGGTATCCGCCCGCTGGTAGGAAGTGGGTGTGCGTTCCGGATCGCTGACAATTTGCACAATGCCAGTGCGATCGCGCAGATCGATAAAGATGACGCCCCCATGATCACGGCGACGATCCACCCATCCGCAAAGAGTGACCGTTTCTCCAATATGCTCCGCCCGGAGCTGACCGCAATAATGGGTTCGCATGGCTTTGATGAATGAAAAAGTATGTGAACAGATACTAAAACCTTTTTATTATCCAGTATTCCAGTGTCGCCAGCATAAGATGGCACGGATAACCTCAAAGGTTCCTTAAAGATATTCTGTCAGAGGATAAACCCGTGCAAATACTGATATTGCATGGAGCAAAATCTACAAATAGAAGTAGGTATCTATTCAAGACAACCTCAGTTGAGAAGCTTGAAAGATAAAGCTCCTGACCTCGGGGAAAGCTCTGCCGCTTTGCCTCAGGTGAGTAAGGCCAGCGAACGTAACTTGCTGACTACCGATACAAAAATAGCTTCCCTCCAAGAACACACTCAAAACCTCCAGGCCAAAGTTAGCAAAAACTACAAAATTTCATTAAAGAAATTAAGGAGTTTCAGGAATGGTTGGAATTGTCTGGATTAATGTTCCGGAACAAAAAACTAGTACTCGTGCCACGGAGTTCATCTACCTTTATCAACCAACCCCTGTTGATGAAGATCAAGCTATGAGTTACCCATCCATCAAGTTTCTGGTGTCCGAACTGGCTCCTTCAAACCTGTCCACTGCTGTGCCACTGCCATACTCCCAGTCCTCCTCTGTGATCGACCTGGAAACAAAATTGAACGAATTTGTTCAGAGCGCACTGCAAAAGAGCTGCTCAGGTCAATACAGCATCGAAACTTCACTGGGAATACTGGACAAAGCCTGGAAAGCCCAGAAGTTTCTCTGGCAACTGCGTCAGAACCTGATTTGAAAATAGGAGTCAGAAGTCAGAGGCCATGAATTAGTTCAGAACTCAAAACTCAGAACTCATCCACCCATCCACCCTCCCACTCCTTTTCCCTTCTGGCTCCTGACTCCCCAATTTCATTGGTTCTGCGATACACTTCCACTTTGGATTTCAGGCTTTTGGCTCAGTCAGCTTTTCCCAGGCAGCCTTCGCAGCATCGGTCAGACGAGTGCCAAACGACTCAATTTCAGCCACAACGGAATGCCAGTTCTTATCGGCTTCCTGTTGAATGTGCTGGATAGATTGTTCAATGCGATCGCGCTCAATCAACTGGTTCTGTTCAATGGCTTCCCGTGCCTGACGCACTGCATTCAGATAGGTTTCACGGGTTAAATCACCCACTGCCTGAATTTCTGCCTGCGCCCGCTTCTTAATTGCATCAATCAGGGCCGCAGTCTCCTGCTTCACCGCTTCATTTTGATTAGCCAGGTCCGTTTCTACCAAAGCATTCTCCTCAGGGCTTACAACAACAACCGTGGATTCAGTATTGGGATCAGAAGCCATAACTACCTCCTGGTCAGGAAATAGGGAGTCGGGTGTGGGGTGCGGAAAGCTCTCTCATTTAGGTCTCTTATTTACGAAAAGCTATGGGAACCTGTAGCCAGCATTTGTTGCTCAAGCTGAAGCAGACGCTCAATCCGAGCCTCCGTTGAGGGATGGGTTGAGAATAGACTAGCAAGACCTTGCCCAGCGAAAGAGTTAATGATGAGCAATGGCTCAAAGGAAGGGTTACCCTGAATGGGCATCTGACGGGCACCCAACTGTAGTTTCTGAAGGGCGCTTGCTAGAGCACGGGGATTACCCGTTAACTGGGCAGCACCTGCATCGGCTGAAAACTCCCGTGTACGAGAAATGGCCATTTGAATAATGGTGGCAGCCACGGGAGCCAAAATTGCTGCCAGTAACAGCCCAATTGGGTTAGGACCACGTCGATCGTCCTGCCCCCTATAGGCAGCTCCCATGCTGGCCCACTGCGCCATATAAGCCAACTGGGAGATGGCTCCCCCAATTGTGGCCGCAACTGCCTGGGTCAGGGTGTCACGATTGATCACGTGGGTCAATTCATGGCCAATCACGCCTTCCAACTCCTCCTCAGACAGCAAGTTGACAATTCCCTCTGTCACAGCAACCGCTGCATGTTGAGGATCGCGCCCAGTTGCAAAGGCGTTTGCCGCAGGACTGGGAACAATATACAGAGCGGGGGTTGGAATCCCTCCTCGCTGGCTCAAACGCTCCAACATGGCATGGAGTCCAGGAGCCTGCTCAGGACCAATGGGTTGAGCACCATAGGCTGCAAGGGCAATTTTATCTGAGAAGAACCAGGAGCCCAGGTTTGTGACCGCCGCCAGTACGATGCCAATAATGATCCCACTGGTGCCACCGATAATATAGTAACCGATCGCCACCAACAAACCCGACAACAAAGCTAACAGAGCCAGCGTTTTGAATTGGTTCATACTTCTTGTACTCCTTGAACAGGCAATTTCTTGAGTTTTCGTTCCCTGGCGAAGAATGGGTTGGAGGCTTTTATTCTTCTATAACATTATTTTTTACAGTTCCTTTATGATTATCTGACAATTGCATCAGGCTGTATAGGCGGGAAACTCGAATGTGAGGAGTTCGGTCGTTTGTTGCTAGGGAGCAATCGCCTCGAAATCCAACAAGGCTTCACCGAAAGTCCCATTTGTTTTGTTTCAAAGACAAAGCTTCAATTCGCGTCGCATCTCTACTAGTAGTTTTCCTGCCTGACAGGCCAGTAGCCGCAGAATGAGCGATCGCTCTCCTTCCTGTCGCATCCTTTCCAGAATCTCCTGGTAAATCACAGACTCGCGCATCATCCCCTCCCAAAACATCCGCCCAATCAATTCTTTCTCAAATTTTAGCCCCGCCAGAATCTCTGCATCGGCGTTACTGAATTTGGATATGAAATATAGCGATAGTCACCAAGCTTAAGACGGGTACAGGTGGGGAAACCTTGGTTGGGGACGGAAGCCTCCCCTTAAAACCAATGTCTTAAAAACCAATGTCTTAAGCAACCTGGTGACAGCTATTTAGGTGCAGTATGAATCGAAACTTCGTTTCGATTCATACTGCTTTTTAGCAATGCCCTGCATCAGTCACCGCTTCTGTCCATTGCAGCGGTCACTCACGATTTAGGGCGTAAGTATGTTGCGAGATGGACTGTGATTAAATCCGTTGATACTACTGGTGTCCATGCAGAGAATTTTCAGGACATTTTGCTCATGAAATTGGAGGTGTTTGATGAATTGAAACTAACTGAGTCTTTGATAGCTAGGAGGAGCTTCATTTAACAGTAACCAGTACATGCCTAACTGCTGCACGGCCTGAGAAAACTGAAGGAAGTCAATTGGTTTACGGACGTAGCTATTACACCCCAGACTGTAGCTATTAATGACATCCTGTTCTTCTTCGGAAGTGGTTAGAATCACAATTGGCAACAAGCGAGTACTTTCGTGGGCTCGTAACTCGCGCAGTACTTCAATGCCATCCATTCTCGGTAGTTTAAGATCAAGCAAAATGACTGCAGGTTGATTGGACAGATCTCGCCCGGCGTAGGCTCCACGGCCAAACAGGTAATCAAGGGCTTCGACGCCATCATGAACAACCACAATCTCATTGGTAATTCGGCTGCGCCGCAATGCACGAATTGCCAGTACTTCATCATCGGGGTTATCTTCCACTAAAAGAATTGATCGCTCTCTAACCATTCTCAACTGAGTAACCTTTCCATAGAAACTCTGATTTCCTCAATTCAATCCAGAAATTGAAGGTTCCAGAGCGATGATTTGAATCCTAGAAGCAGGTAATAACTTGTTAAGGTTAAATGCTGGCCTGGATTCCATTTGGTCAATCTATTTTACGCATTATTAAGTTTAAGTTTGGTAGTGTTAATTGCTGGGCGGAGTAAATCCCCTTTGCAGAGTCTTTACGGAACGGGTGGGAAAATGAATACCTTATTTAGGATCGCGATAGCAAATGTACATGCTTCCTTTCACTGCAAAGTGAAGTAAAAAGTGGCTCCTTGCTCGATCGCCCCCTCTGCCCAGACTTGTCCACCGTGACGATGGATAATTCGCTGAATCGTGGCCAAACCAATACCATTGCCAGGAAAGTCTTTCATGGAGTGCAACCGCTGAAAAGGTCCGAAAAGCTTATGGGCATATGCCATATCAAACCCTGCTCCATCATCTTTAAAAAAATAAATTTTTTTACCATCTTTGTTGACAAGTCCAAATTCGATGCGGGCATGGGGATGCTTGGAAGTGAACTTCCAGGCGTTTTCAAACAGATTGATCAGCATAATCCGCATCAGGCGTGAGTCGCCTGTTACCGTCATTCCTTCCTGGATCACGATCTCAACTTCACGTTGGGGAGCCGATTGTCGAAGTTCGGTGGCAATGGCGGTTGCGATCGCGCTCAAATCCACCGTTTCTTCTCGCAAGTCAATGCGAGTCACCCGTGACAGGGCAAGCAGGTCATCAATGAGTTGTCCCATGCGTTGAGTGGCCGTCCGGATACGTTGCAGGTAGTCTTTGCCCGTGTCATCAATTTGCTCAAAGTAATCTTCGAGCAATGCCTGACTGAACCCGTCAATGCTACGCAGAGGTGCCCGCAAGTCGTGGGAGACGGAGTAGGCAAAGGATTCCAATTCATGATTAATCAGGGCCAGTTCTTTATTCCGCTTTTGCAAATTCTGGTTGAGTTGGTGCACCTGTTCCTTGGCTTGCTGCCGTTCAGCGATTTCCACTCGCAGGTTAGCAATGAGTTCTGCTTGTTGCAGGGCGATTCCCAGTTGCACTCCAATCTGAGCGAGCAGTTTTACCTCTCCCGCCTGCCAGAAGCGAGGACGATCGTTCTGGTAGGCTGCCAGCAATCCCCAAAGTTGATGCCCCATGAAGATGGGAGCGATCGCATAGGCTCTTGCCTGAAATTGCTCTAAAAGTTCAATATGGCAGTCGGTTAAGCCAGCCGTGTAAATATCACTGACTGCAGAAGTTTCACCGTTGCGGTAACGGCCTCCCTGGTTTTCTTGAAGATAAGTATCTTCCCAAATTTTTTGGATATCCGTTCCAACCAAGGGTATCCAGCCTTCATCCCGTGATTCGGCAATGAATTTACCATTCCAGTCGGGGGTAAAGCTGTAAACTGCAACCCGGTCTGCATTGAGAAGTTGGCGAATTTCCTGGATTGTTGTTTCAAGAATCACCTGAATATCCAGGGGTTTGCGGATGCGGTTGGCAACGTTGGCAATGATCTGTCTCCGCTCTACCTGGAGTTGAGCTTCCTGGATAGAGTCTGCCAGTTGCAGGGCTGCCCCCAGTTGTCGCCCAACCTGAATCAAGAGCTGCACTTCTGATTCCTGCCAGGTGCGGGGGCCAGAATTCTGGTAGGCTGCCAGCAATCCCCACAGTTTTTGGGCAACATAGATGGGCACGATCGCGTATGCTTTTGCCTGATATTGTTCCAAAGCTTCGATGTAGCAGTTGGTGAATCCAAGGTTGTAGATGTCGTTGGCAATAAAACTGTCCCGTTTCTGCAAGACTTCTCCCTGGGTTTCGCGGATGTAGGAATCTACAAAGTCTCCTAGTTTCACCTGATAGTCACTTAAGCGGCAATTGCTGATATTTCGCACCAAAATGGGGTTTTGATGTTGCTCTTTCGACAAAGATAACCAACCATCGCCAACAGATTCGCTGATGAACTCTCCACTCCAGTCAGGCTGAAAGCGATAAACGGCGACCCGATCAGCCCCCAGGAAATGCCGCACTTCATCAAGGGTGGCATAGAGGGTATCGTTGAAGTTAAGTGATTGTTGAATTTGGTCGATGATAGATTGCCCCAGCTTGCCAATCACCCGAATGATGCTGCTTTCGCGCTCTCTAGCCTGCTGCGATTGCGCCACCTGTGCCTTCAACTGTTCCAGGTTTTCTCCAAATTCATTATTAAGAATTTGCTGCAACTGCTCAAATGCTTTGTCATCCCGGCAACATTTTCGTAGCTTTGTCAACAGTTCTGGATTCATAAAAAAGTTTTGAGTTTTGAGTTTTGAATGAAAGGTGAAGAGCGAAAGGGTGGATGAGTGGATAAGTGGATGAGTTTTTGAGTTTTGGGCTTTCACCTCACTCCTCGCTCCTTACTCCTCATTTCCTTAGCATGGCTGATTCTGGGTATGAATTAAAAGCAGTATGAATTGAAACTTCGTTCCAATTCATACTGCTATTCAGCAACACCCACTTCCTCTGATACCTGGCACCTGACACCTCCTTCCCCCTCTCCCCTCCCTCCCCTCCGCCCCTAGTCCCTGGCCCCTTCCCCGCCTGGCTTCTCAACCCCTTCAACTGGCTTACTATAGAGCGGTAAGCAAACAGTAAAGGTAGTGCCGACTTCCACCTGGCTCTCTACAGAAATGGTGCCACGATGAAGCTGCACTGATTGATGGACGATCGCTAATCCCAATCCCGTTCCTGGAATTTTACCTACATTGCTGCCCCGGTGGAAAGACTCAAACAGTTGCTGGCGATCGATTTCAGGGATTCCGATTCCCTGATCCTGAATTTGGAATGTGGCCCAACTCTGCTGGCGAGTGAGTTCAAAGTGAATGTTCCGATTAGCTGGAGAATACTTGATGGCATTGGAAAGCAAATTGGTGAGGATGTGCCTCAGCAATACCTCATCCATACAGACTGAAAGGCTGGTTTCCTGGCAAATGAAGTGAATTACATGCCCACTACTGATGGTTAATTGCATTTCTTCTACCAGATCCCGGCAAAACTGCACCAGTTCGAGGGGGGAGGGTTGAAATTCTTGTTTGCCCAGCTCTGTTTTGCCAAGAAACAACACATCATCCAGAAGTTGGGTCATTTGTTTTGCTGCTGTTTGAATGCGATCGAGGTACAGTAACTGCTTTTCTTCCGGTGCAACTTTGTGGAAGCGTTCTAACAGGCGGGCTGATAAAACGACGACACTGAGCGGAGTACGAAATTCGTGGGACACCATTGAAACAAACCGGGATTTCAAGTCATTCAGTTCCTTTTCCTTTTGCAGGGCTTTACGAGTTTCCTCTGCCTGCTTCCGTTCTGTGATGTCGCGGGCATTGACGACCAGACGGCTGACCCCGGCAGATTCCACAAATTGCCTGCCAACTGCTTCTAGAACCCGCCAGGAGCCATCCCGATGGTGGAACTGAAATTCTGCGGAAACAGCTTGATTGGGGCTTTGAATGGCTTTCTTAAATGCTGAGAGGATCATTCGAGCATTATTGGGATGGACATAATCGAATGCCACTTGACCCACTAAATCTTCAGGTTTGTATCCTAAAATCTGCTCAATGGAAGGGCTGATGTAGCGAATAATGCCTGCTTCATCTAGAACAGCGATAATATCCAGGGCATTTTCGATCAGCGATCGCAACCGCTCTTCACTATCCCGCAGGGCCTGTTCTGCTTTGCGTCGTTTTCTTCGCTCCTGGGCTTCTCGCAATTCTCGTTCTACCGCAGGTACTAGCCTTGCCAGATTGTTTTTCATGAGATAGTCATGGGCACCCGCCTTCATGGCTGCCACGGCTGTATCCTCTCCGATACTGCCCGATACGATAATGAAGGGGATGTCCAGCTTTTTTTCCTGAATGAGCTTGAGGGCGTCGATCGCATCAAAATGGGGCAGGTTATAATCGGCAATCACCAGATCCCAGGATTGTTCTTCTAACACCGCTTTCATCTCCTGGCGGCTGTCCACTCGTTTGTAGGTGAAAAGATAACCTCCACGTCGCAATTCTCTGGTGATGAGAAGAACGTCATCTTCAGAGTCCTCAATGATAAGAACCCGCAGTGTTTGACTGGTGGGGTCTGAGTCAGTAGGAGCCAAAGATGCGGGTTGGGTGATTGCTGGGTTGTTGCCCGATGGCAAAGATTGACCTGATTGAAGTTCCATCTGGGAGGCTATGGCTGGTGCATTTTTTCCTGGAGGCTTTGGAGCTGACTGGGACATAAAGCCAACCTAGATCCGCATTTTCTGGAATGGCTCAATAGTAGGGGATTACGAAGAGATCGGTGGCAGGAGTGAGAATCCATTGCACCATTTGTCCTAACCCCGTTACGACTGTGGCTATAGCGGTAGTCATCATGGTTAGGACGGGGTGCAGGGGTGAACCCCTGACTGGGGGTGCAGCCCCCACTCCCTCTCTAATTCTAATGTCCTAACGCACCCGCGTAGAGCTATATCTCAAGGGTTCACAGAAGGATTCGAAAAATGGTGATCTCAGATACGAATCCGGCAAAATCGAATGATTCAATCTCGCAATTGCAGGACAGGCAATACTTCAGGGCAACTTAAAAACAGAAAGAAATATTGCGTTTTCTCAAAATCCTTTACATTTCTTTTCCCTGCCGCTTCATTTGTTGTTTCCACCAGGCCAGAACCAGGTGAATTTCGTCATACCCATAGCGGCCCTCCAGGTGGTCATAGATCGTGCGCCGGGAGGCTGTGCCCACCACTTGAATCGCTTCTAGAATTTTGTCGCAGCGATCGCATTCCACCAACTCCTCCAGATTGATTGCATAGCCCATTTCCACCAGTTCGATCAGGTGGCTCAAAATAGTGCCAATCCGCAGGTTTCGCTGCTCAGCAATCTCCGCAGGTTTCATTCCCTGCTGGAACAGCTCAAAGGTTTGCAACTGAGTGAAGGAGGGGGAGACAGGAGGAGTCGGGGCAGTGGGGGGCGAGGGAGGAGTCGGGGAAGAGGAGAGCCCCCGTTCTTCACGAAAGCCGCGAATTTCGGCCAGAAATATATCTCCGTACTGGGAGAGTTTACGACTCCCAACCCCAATAATTTCGGCAAACTGGCTGCGGTTTTGGGGTTGTTTACGGGCCATCTCGCGCAGACTGGTGTTGGCAAACACGACATAGGGCGGCACGGATTGTTCGTCTGCCAGGCGTTTGCGTAGCTTTTGCAAGCGCTCAAATAAAGCTTCGGTTTCCTCTGTATCAATGGTCGTGGTGGTTGTGGAGGTATCTGGTCTGGTCGCGATGACAGCCATCTCAACTTTTCGCTGCTTGCGCAAAACTTCCCAACTCTGGTCATTCAGTTTCAAAACCGAGTAACCGTCTGTAGTTTCATCCACCAGGCGTTGATGGATGAGCGATCGCGCCAGCATGCGCCACTCTTCACTGCTGCGCTCCTTACCAATACCGTAGGTTGAAAGCTTGTCGTGCCCATTTTTCAACACCCGTTCATTCTTAGCCCCCCGCAGCACGTCAATCGTATGCCCAATGCCAAAGTGCTGCCCCCGCTGAGTAAAGCGAGCAACGCAGGAAAGGAATTTTTGCGCTTCAATCGTCCAGTCTTCAACGGGTTTGGGATAACGGCAGTTGTCACACTGATTGCAGTTCCCAGGAAAGGTTTCCCCAAAATAACCCAACTGAATAATGCGGCGGCATTCAGTAGCTTCCGCATAGTTTACAACTCGCCGTAATTGTTGAGTGGCAATACGCTGTTCATCTTCTAGCGGCTTACCCGTTGTAGGGTCAATTTTCTGGCTGATCAGATATTCAACCGTTTTGATATCCCCAACTCCAAAATAGAGGGTGCAGCGGGCCGGTTCCCCATCTCGCCCGGCCCTACCCGACTCCTGATAGTAGCCTTCAATATTGCGCGGCAAGTCGTAGTGGATGACAAAACGCACATCGGGTTTATTAATGCCCATCCCAAAGGCGATCGTCGCTACCATCACCTGCACATCATCCCGAATAAAGTGAGTCTGGTTTTCCTTACGAGTGGCATTGTCCAATCCGGCATGGTAGGGAAGGGCTGAAATACCATCGTGTTGAAGTTTATAGGTGAGTTCATCAACTCGTTTGCGACTGAGGCAGTAAACAATCCCCGATCCTTTGCTTTGACGAATTTGCTGCACCATGTCGGCGTAGGAATTCCGGTGCTTGGGGCGCACTTCATAGTACAGATTGGGACGGTTGAAACTGGCAACGTGAATGCCTGGATTTTGCAGGTTGAGTTGCTCAATAATGTCCTGCCGTACCCGCTCAGTGGCCGTTGCCGTCAGTGCCATCACCGGCACCCCCTGACAGTGCTGCCGGACATGTCTCAACTGACGGTATTCCGGGCGAAAATCGTGCCCCCACTCGGAAACACAGTGGGCTTCATCGATCGCCAGCGCAGAAATACCAGCCCGCTCCTGAATTTGAGGCAAAAATCCAGTCAAAAATTCCTCACTCAGTAGCCGTTCTGGTGCGACGTACAATAACTTGATCTGGTTATTGAGAATGGCCTGCGATCGCTCCCGTACCTCCGCCACACCCAGACTACTGTTGAGAAAGGTGGCAGGAATGCCATTGTCCTGAAGCAACTGAACCTGGTCTTGCATCAACGCGATCAGCGGAGACACCACAATCATCAGTCCCGGCTTCAATAGAGCAGGGAGCTGAAAACAGAGCGACTTGCCCCCGCCGGTGGGCATCACAACCAGTAAATCCCGGTTTTGTAATGCTTCTTCAATAATCTGGCGCTGTCCCAGTCGAAAACTGTCGTAGCCAAAGTAATGCTTGAGTGCCTGTTCTAATGAGTTGAACTGAGTGGGGAGAGAAAGGCTGGCTGTCATGGAATTGAACGTTTAGACGCACTTTCATAAAGAGTTCCCTGAAAGTTTAGCAGTGGAATGAAAACTTCGGTGTTTCCCCATTTTGAACATCCGGTTCCTTCAATGGTGGGGTTCCTATCACCAATCTGGCCTGTAGCACGATTATGCTACACGGCAGGCGATCGCTGATGGGCTACTGGCCGGCGGAGAAGGGAAGTTAGAGCGGTGGATGGGGGAATAGGCGAGTATTCACTCATCCACTCATCCACCCTCGCACTCCCCACTCTCCACTCCCCACTTCGCTCCAATCATTAACCTCTGTAACGACCTGCGCTGTTTTGCGGGCATCTCTTTCATGCTTTAAACAAGCTTGCAGACTTGAAAATAGCCAATCGTCAAGCTAATAGCCAACCGCCTATAGCGATCCTATTTGAATTGTGAGAAAGGACTCCTGCAGAATCCTTTCTCACAAAGCCTCTCCATCTCACGACTGATTTAGGACTGCTATATTTCCATTTATTTCCATTGGTGGCGTTGTACGCGGTTCATCGTCGCTTGGCTCAATAGCAGATGACTTACTGGCACCAACTGGATGGAGCCCAGGTATTGCAGCAGTTGGAAACCGATGCCAACTGTGGGCTTAGCCATGAGGAAGCCAGTCGTCGGTTACAGCAGCATGGCCTGAACGAGCTGATGGAACAACCTCCTAAGAGTCTCTGGCAGATGCTCTGGGAGCAATTAACTGCTACGGCAGTGCTGGTTTTGATTGCAGGCGCAGCAATTTCGGCGTTTTTGGGGGACCTTAAAGATACGACAGCGATTCTGGCGATCGTGGGATTTAACGCGATTTTGGGAATCAGCCAGGAACAACGGGCTGAGCAGGCGTTTGCCGCACTGAAGAAGCTGACGGTTTCAAAAGTAAAAGTTTGCCGGGATGGTCGCTGGCAAGAGCTTGCGGCTACCCAACTGGTGCCCGGTGATATTGTCATGCTGGAAGCGGGAGAACTGGTTCCTGCCGATAGTCGAGTGTTGAAGAGCTTTAACCTGCGTGTGCGGGAAGCGGCGTTTACGGGAGAATCGGAGTCCTCTGAAAAGCTGGCTGATCCAGTGCAGGGAGAGGATCTGTCGCTGGGCGATCATCACAGCATGGTTTTTATGGGAACCGTAGTCACCACTGGACGGGGGCAAGCAGTGGTGACTGAAACGGGGATGAATACGCAGTTGGGCAAAATTACCCGCGATATTCAGACAGTGGCTACTGAACCAACGCCTTTGCAGAATCGCCTGGAGCAGTTGGGGCGTAAACTGGCGATCGCCACTCTGGTGCTGGTAGCCATTATCTTTGTTCTGGGGCTACTGCGCGGTGAATCCCTGCACATGATGATTTTGACTGCTCTCAGTGTAGCGGTAGCTGTGATTCCTGAAGGGTTGCCAGCGGTGGTCACGATCGCGCTGGCGATCGGTTCTCAGCGCATGTTGAACCATCAAGCCCTGATCCGCAGACTGCCAGCAGTTGAAACCCTTGGTTCAGTCACGGTTATCTGTTCTGACAAAACAGGAACGCTAACCGAAAATCGAATGACGGTCGTTACCCTGGAGGGAGCCAGTCAACGCCTTGACCTGAAGGAGTTGCTACCCTCAACGACCCAATCCATGGGTCAAAAATTTCTGACAGCAGACCGAGCCCCTTTCTCCGATTGGTCTCTCCCTATCCTGCTGTTGACGGGGGCTGCCCTCTGCAATGATGCACTGCTATCGAATTTCAATGAAGCAACCCCTTCGGAGGCTCTGGGCGATCCAACGGAAATCGCTCTGATTGTTGCAGCGGCTTACCTCGGTTTGCATAAAGGGGAACTGGAAAAACAATACCCCCGCATTGCCGAAGTTCCCTTCGATTCCGATCGCAAACGGATGACCACCATTCATCAGCGAGTGGAAGACCCACAATCATGGGTACTGGAGAAGATTCAACTCAAAACTCAAAACTCAAAACTCAAAACCCCATTCTCTACCCCCTACATCGCCTTCACCAAAGGAGCCGTTACCAACCTGCTGGAAGTAGCCAGCCAGGTATGGACCCCAGAGGGAATAGAACCTCTCGATGCTGAGTGGTTAGAAAGGATTCAATGCTCTAATGACGAACTTGCTCAAACCGGAATGCGTGTTTTGGGAATTGCGTTCCGGTTACTGGAGGCAATTCCATCGGAGGGAAATGGGAAGGCGATCGAACAGGATCTGGTTTTCGTCGGATTTGTGGGGATGCGCGATCCTGCTCGTGCTGAAGTGGCAGGCGCGGTGCAACTCTGTCAACGGGCAGGTATTCGTCCCGTGATGATCACAGGCGACCATCCGCTGATGGCTCAGCACATCGCGAAAGAACTCGGTATCGCAACAAACAGTGGTTTGCTGACGGGCAAAGACCTGAACCAGCTTTCACTTCAGGAGTTAGAAGAAAAAGTAGAAACTGTTGCAGTCTATGCGCGAGTTTCTCCCCAACAGAAGCTCAAGATTGTGCAGGCACTACAAAACAAAGGGCATATTGTCGCAATGACAGGCGATGGCATCAATGATGCACCCGCTTTAAGAAAGGCGGATATTGGTCTGGCGATGGGCATCGCTGGGACAGATGTAGCCAAGGAAGCGGCAGACATGGTGTTGCTGGATGATAACTTTGCCACCATCGTTGCGGCGGTGGAAGAGGGCAGGGTCATTTATGACAATATCCGCAAATTCATCAAATACAGCATGACTGGCAATGCTAGCGGTGTCTGGATTATGCTGCTGGCTCCACTTCTGGCGATGCCTCTGCCGCTGTTGCCGCTCCAGATTTTGTGGATTAATTTGTTGGCAGATGGGCTGCTGGCGATCGCCCTCAGTGTAGAACCGGCTGAACAGGAGACGATGCGGCGTCCCCCCTATCGCCCGGATGAAAATATCTTTGGCCGGGGGGTCGCCAGGGATATTCTCTGGGTGGGGCTGCTGGTAGGGCTAGCAGTGTTGCTGCTTGGTTATAAACTGTGGGCAGCGACACAAGTCACCTGGCAAACAATGGTATTTGTCACCCTGGCTCTTTCCCGAATGAGTCTGGCGCTGGCCATGCGGTCTGAGCGAGATTCCCTATTCACCATCGGGTTAACCACTAACATTCCCATGCTGGTGGCAGTGGTACTCACCTTTTGCCTGCAAATCGCGGTGGTCTACGTTCCCTGGCTACAAGAACTCTTTCATACCCAGGCTCTTTCAACTCCACAACTTTGCCTCAGCCTTGCAGTCAGTACGATTGGATTTTGGGCGATCGAACTGGAAAAATGGGTGCTTCGACGGTTTGGGGATAGCAATCGACGGAGTAATTGTGTAGCAGTCACAAATAATTTGTGAACAAGAGGGGTGGGGCCACAGCCTCCAACCCCCCTTAAAACCAACGTCCTAACGCACCCATGTAGAGCTATATAAGCAGCCTGGCGACAGCTATAAAAGACACTCCCAATGAATGATTCGACGGGGACAGGGTTGTGAATTACCGACGCAGATGTTCTTCTAACAGCGCCTGTGCCCGTGGTTTGTAGAGCAGGTAGAATAGAGCTTCGATATAACGCAGTATATCTTTGCGTTCTTCCAGAGAGGTGTAGTTCCAGAAGCCATAGATTTTGGCCAGCGATAGCAGGCGGGTAGTGTGGATTTTCCAGGTGTAGGTGCTGTAAACTCGCTCGATCGCCCGATTCGAAATCTCATGCCAGTAGCCGGGGTTCTGGTCACACTTAGAAATGAACTCCAGAATAATGCTCGCCATCTCTTCCAGGTGGGTAGGATTGATCAGGAAGCCGTTCACTCTGTTCTGAATAATTTCGAGGGGACCGCCAAACCGGGTAGCAAAGGTGGGGAGGCCAGTAATCATCGATTCCAGGATGGTTAAACCAAACGCTTCGAACAGAGCGGGCTGGACGAAAACTCCCTGGCGATCAGCAATGATGCGATAGACTTCACCCGTGTCTCCCTTCGGCAACCGCACGCCGAGCCACCGGATCTTGCCGTGCAGGTTGTACTCATCAATTACGCGGTACAACTTTTCAATTTCGCTGATTTCTTCGTGATCGGTGGAGTCTTCCGTCCGCAGTTTCCCGGCGATCAGAATCAGGTTGCAGTGCTCCTGAAGTTCCTGATTTTTGCCAAAGCACTCGGCCAGACCCGTGAGGTTTTTGATCCGATCAAGCCGCGCCATTGAGAAGAGGGGGCGCTTGCTGGGGTCTTCCAGCGTGCCATAAACCTGAGCCGGATCTTCCAGAGTAAAGAGTAAATCTTCTAGGCGATCGCGGCATTCCAGGAGGCGATCGTCCATCCGGGTATAGGGGAAAAAGACGGCCTCATTTACGCCTGGTGGCACCACATTAAATTTGGGGCTGAATAGCTCAATGCCGCTGGTAACGTGGTACAAATCGGGCATGGTGAAGCTTTTGTAGGACTCATACTGGCCCACACTTTCCGGCGTGCCCACAATTTCCTGATAGGTGCTGCTAATGATGAAGTTGGCGGCATTCATCGCAATCAAGTCTGCCGTGAACTGTAGTGAGAAGTGGTATTTGTCCTCAAGGTCTTGCCAGTAGAGGTTGCTAAACAGGTACTTGGACTTTTCCAATGCGTGGGCGATGTTGCACTGGGTCACTTTTAATTGACGGGCCAGCAAGAACGCGACCAGGTTGCCATCGGAATAATTACCAACTATCAGATCCGGCTTGCCACCAAACTCTGCCCGCAGTTCCTTCTCGGCATCGATCGCAAAGGTTTCCAGGTAGGGCCAGATTTCAAACCGGGAAATCCAGTTCTGAGTCAGTTTAGGGTTGAACTCGCGGAAAGGTACTCGCAAAATCCAGGCGTCTTCGGCGCCGTGAATCTTTTCCAGCCGCTGGTTACAGAGGGTGCCATCACTGTTAGGAATTAAGCGGGTGAGCACAATCACCTTGGGGTGGACATTTAGCACATCCAGTCCTGCCAGCTCAATATCTTCCTGGAGCTGCTTTTCCAGACTCTTGACCTGATCCAGGATATAAACCACCTGCCCGCCGGTATCGGGACGGCCCAAAACGCCTTCCTGCCCAAACCAGCCGTGGGGAGAAATCAGCGCAATCCGGAAGATCATCGGGATGCGGGAGATGAAGGATTCCAGGGCCTGGTGATCGGGAGAGTCGATGAGTTGATCGAGCATTTCCAGGGTTTCTCGCACCCGGTAGGCCGTGTTGCCCCAGCCCGGTTCAAACCCCAGATTTTGCAGGTCAAACCGAAAGGATTCGTAGGGGGCATCACTGGGCCAATCGCTCAACAGATGTAGTGCAGCCTTAATCTGGTCAGACAACTGTTGCTGAGACTGGATGCGTTCGTTAATCAGCAGTTGAGAGACATCATGGCTATGCAGACGCAAGAAGTTGAACAGCGCATTCTGCCACTGGCTGGGGTCCTGAAATAGTTTGCTGGAGAGGTAGCGGTTGAGGAATTCCACCCCTTTGCCAATGTTTTTAGGATCCCGAATTGCCGGGGAATAGTCATAGAACGGCTGGAAGTCAATTTCCAACACATCGCCTTCCTGAGGGTGATAGCGGTTCACCAGGCGATCGCGCAAATCCAGCAGTTCCTGAATACTCATCGGTTCAACGGTCAAATCTTCCAGTAACCGATAGGCTTCTTGCCGGGCAATGCGAGGGCGAATAATAATGCAAAGGCTTTCCGCATCCAAAATAATTTCCTGGATGTAATAGATCAGCTTACCCAGGCGAGAGGATGTACAGAAATGTTCAGATTTTTCATAGTTTCGGCAGTAATCATCAAAGGCCGTTAAAATCTCGTTTCGTAGTAGATACCGTTTATCTGATGCTCGCAACAGACTCGCAAACTGTCGCAAATTCGTTTTCTCGTCACTATTCAAAACTGCCTGGATCAAATCGGACATTAGAACCTCTCTCTATGCCTGGTAAGGTTTGAACGAATCTTTTCAGTTTTTCTAGCTCTCAATCAGTAACCAGTCTGTTTCTCTCTGTTTCTCGTGAATTCATCCCCATTTGAGACTAGAATCCATTTTTGCAACTGAGCGTCTCTCTGTGGGTTGAAAGAGTTAGGCATCGTTCCCTAAGTCAACAAATGTTTCTTGCATCCGCCCGTGGGTAAAGCAATATCTAGAAGGGAACAGTTGAATCTAGTAGGGAACGGTTGAGCCGTAACCCATCAAACCCTTAGCTAGCATAGGCCAAACTACTGCTAACTCATCCTAAAGCGGTCTTCTATTGAATGTGTCCCACCGAACTGAAAGCTTTAGCCAGAGTGTGGACTCAGGGTAACCAGATTTTTCCCGTTCGCTCATAAGTCTCTGGATGTGGAGAAATGAATGCCAGATAGGCTTTTCTAAAATTTTGGTGATACCGATGCCTATCACCGAAGCAGATTCGACATTCCAGGGAGTTTGCTTGGGATGAAAGAGTATCTTGCGCTACCCTTTCATCGGCAGGCCAAATGAGCCGCGGATGAGCGTTGAGGAGTCATTTGTAATTGCTTAAACCACCATACCCGTTGATTTACTGATGAATCTGTAAAGCTTCCCATCAAAAGTTTTAAGTTCTGATGAAGATTCCGACAAATTACGTGTTTATTCTACTAAATCGATTGGCGCGGGTACAGCCGATAAATGACTCGGGCACGGGGACCAAATACAATCAGATCTTCGGGCTGGAGCTCCCGAATGGGTCGCTTTTGACCGTTGATCAACAAACCATTGGTACTGCGCTTACCCTCTGGAGTGCCATCCGTAATTTGATAGGTGAAAGTTCCGTTTTCTTTGAGAATTTTGGTCAGGTAGGCGTGCTGGCGAGAGGCAAACTGGGAATGCAGACAAATATCATTCTTGGGGTCCCGCCCAATCAAGTAGCAGTCTTTCTCTAAAAAGACTTCTCGCTGGCCCCAGTCGTCTTCAATGATGAGAAACGGCTGACCCTGACTGACGGGTGGCAGTTCCCTGGAAGAGGTGACCTCTGAGGAAAAAGTTACTTTTGAGTCCGTTTCTCCTTCAATGTAGGTGGAATCCCCGTAACCAGCACCATACCAGGCAGGATTGGTGGTGGGCTGACGATCGCTCAATGTAGTTTTCTCGGAAACTAGGGTGCGAGCCTGCCAGGACACCTCATCATCGGGCTTGATGGAAAGGGCGCGATCGTAACTAGCAATCGCTTCAGAATACCGTCCCAACTCAACCAACGCATTTCCGCGGTTGCGCCACCCCAGATGGCTGTCTGGGTTGATATGAAGCGTGCGGTTGTAACAAGACAGCGCTTCTTCAGGAACATTCAGTCCATACAGTAGAGCATTTCCCCGGTTTTGCCAGGCCATTTCGTGGTCGGGCTTTATCTGTAGCGCCCGATTGTAGCAGGCGATCGCTTTCACATAATCCCCTAGCCCGTAGTGAAGAGCATTACCGCGATCATGCCAGATCTGACAAACCGCATCGGTCTTGGGGCTCAGGGCGATCGCGCGGTCAAAACTGATTATAGCCTCACCATAATCCCCACAATTCTCTAGCGCCAGCCCCCGTTCATACCAGGCTTCGTAATAGTCAGGACAGATTTCCAGTACGCGATCGAAATGAAAAATAGCTTGCTCATACTCCTCAGCCGCAGATGCTGCAAGTCCCTGTCGAAACCGCTGCAGGGCCTCACCCGTAAGTGGCAGTTGACCTGTATCTAGCATCTGGTAACTTCCTGAAGGGGCTAATGTCCGGCTACCAATTGAAGAAGCAAGATTAAACCCTGATGGGATTGTATATCATTGTATAGCGGTAGTCATTATGGTTAGGACGGGGTGCAGGGGTGGAACCCCTGGCTGGGGGCGCAGCCCCCACTCCCTCTCTAATTCCAATGTCCTAACGCACCCGCGTAGAGTTATATATCTACGGTCATTACATAAACTTTACCGAACCTCCATAAAGTTCACGTCAAGCCAGGTAGATTCTCATAGATTCTTTAAATAAAGTAGGAATGTAAGGGGAAGAAAAAAGAACGAAGAAGGAAGAGAAAGAAGGAAGAAAAAGAAAAGGGAAAGAAACTGGGAGACGGGAGGCAGGATTCAATTCAGAACTCATCTACTCCTCCACCCTTAGGCTTCCAGCATCAAACTTAAGGCTTCTGCTACTTCACGAGCACTGCTGTAACGGTCTTCCAATGGAGGGTTAGTCAACTTGCGAATCACCGTCACCATCTCTGGAGACAGGCCCGGTACGTATTCCGGATACAGGCGAAAGCCTTGCTCACGCTGGGCATAGAATTCCTGGGGTTCTTTTCCTGTCAACAGATAGACCAGTACAGGTCCCAGCGCATACAAATCAGATGCAGGGGTTGGATGCCCCCGTCGCTGTTCCGGTGCGGTATAGCCTGATGGGGCGAGGGAAGTGTCTTCTGCCAGTTCTTTCAGGGATGCAAAGCCTACAACCGCAATGGTGTAGGGGTTGAAGGTGGAGGGGCGCTGGATCAGGTTTTCAGGTCGAATATCCTGGTGGATGAAGGGTAATGGCTGCTGATGCAGGTAATCGAGAACATCACAGACCTGGAGGATGGTTGCGATCGCCTCATCTTGAGAAAAGGGGCCATTCTTCATGACCTGCTGGCTGAGGTCTTGCCCATGGACCCACTCCATAATCAGGTAGGGTTGCCCCTCCGCCAAGAAGAAATCAACAAAGCGAGGAATCCCTGGATGGCTCAACTGAATTAAAGCTTTTGCTTGCTGTTCAAATAGCTCCAGGGCCTTTGGGTGATGCATCCATTCCTGGCTCAGCGTCCTCAACAGCAGGCTTTGACCATTTCGCCAGACCACTTGAGTAATGCTAATTCCATCATCCTTGAGGGTTTTGACCACCTGATACTCAACCAGGGTTTGCAATATTCGGAGTGGCTGCCCACTGGTTTGACAAAACAAAAGATCTTCTGAATTGCTCTGATCTGGGCTTTTGCCCACAGGATTGTTCACGACAGGAGTGGCTGCCGAGGGGGAATGTTCCTGGTCAACCGCAGTAGACGGCAGCTTTCCCGCTGCAGAAGGCCCGGCATCTTCCGACTCTGGCTGGTATGTGATGGGTAGGGGGTCGCTGGCAGGGTTGGCCGATACTTTTGGCTCCGTACTGCTTCCAGAACGACCTTTCTCTCTTTGAGCCAGCGTCTTTTCTCCAGCCAGGCTTTGGGAGGCTTTCGGAACTGCCTGCCCGATGTGAATTTGAATATTGGGGCCAGACCGGGCCAATCGAATAATCACTCCGTCCTCAACGGGAACTTGAGTCACCCGTTTGCCATCTAAATAGGTTCCATTAGCACCCAGGTTGACAATTTCCCAATGGGAGTTAATCTGGCGTAGCTCTACGTGATGGCGTGAGACAACCGCGCTGTAAAGGATGACATGGTTATCTGTCGAGCGCCCAATCCGAATAACGGGCTCGTGTTCAAAAGTCCAGTTTTGAACCGGAGTTAAGTGGATTGGATGCAGAAGCGTTAGCGTAATCACACTGGCGGCGCAGAGTCTATAGCAGGTGACAGAGAGCAGGGGCAGGCGTCGGATGTAGAAAGGGTAATACACATCACTGAGACGATACTACCTGTCCTACCATTATCCTGACGATCGCTATCAATAGGAGGTGGGGAGGGAGATTGCTAGTGTTTTCAAAGTTTGTTTCTATCCTACGTTGCTTTCGCTGAAGTTGAACCCGAAACTTCTCAGGTGGAAATGGAATGGGAGAGTGACAGGGGTAGTGAGAGATGGGGGGGTGATTACTCTTTACATCTATTACTCCCCTACTCCTTTACTCATCCCCCCTTCTACTCATCACGAAATTTGAAACAGAAACGTCACCTTATCGCCCTTGCCCAGAGCGATGCGATCGCCCGATCTGAGCCGATGGCGATTCCCGGTTGGGAGGGGTGAGTTGTTGATATAGGTGCCATTGGAACTGCCCACATCTTCAATGTAGAAGGCGTCCCCCTCAATCCGAATATCGGCGTGAACCCGAGAGACAATCTCAGAATCTGGAAATCCTGAAATATCAATGTCGGGGGGGATACGATCGTTCGGTTTGCCGATATGAATGACCGACAGATTTTGGGGTAACTCAATCGAGGTGCTGGTTTGCACGTGCACCAGCCAGGCAGTGTGATGCTGTAACTGGGTCTTAAAACTCCCAGGAGGGGAGGCGATCATAGGAGTTTTTTCAACTTCTGGTTGCTTCGTCACGGGAATCGGGGGTGGCATTACTGGAGGAGCCACTGGGTTGGATGAAACAGGAGTTGGTGAAGGAGTGGCAACTAGAGGTTCTAATGGCAGTAGGGGGTCAGGAGGAACCAGGTCAGGAATGCCCGACAGTGAAGACGAGGGATCAGGAGAAACATTAGTGTTCATAGTGTTTGCTGCTGGAACTCTGGCTGCCCGTAAATCGAACCCACATTGACCACAGAAGCTGGCATCAACCTGTACCGTCGCTCCACAGTTGGGGCAGTTTGTAGTAGCCGGTAAGGGCGTGTAGCACGCTTCACACTGAACTGCCCCATCTGGATTTTGATGATTGCAATTTGGGCAAACAATCATGGACCTTTCCTTTCACCAGGCAAAGCCTGCTGCGTGATTTCTACTGTTATTATGTCTTCAAATCTTGTCCTGCTAACTGATCGAGGAACCACCAAAGCTCTCCCTGAGGTTGAATCAGCCGGGCAGGGTAGGTTGTTGCATCGGCCTCAGGGGCAAAGATTTGATCCAGCGCATGGCGTTTGCCTGCACCCGCGACGATAAAGATGACTGTATTAGCATGGTTAATCAATGGAACGGTGAAGGTGAGGCGGGGTTGCCCATCTTTATTGCCTACGGTGATGAGGCGATCGCGCACCTGCAATGCCTCTGTGTGGGGAAATAGGGAAGCCGTATGCCCATCATCCCCCATTCCCAACAAAATGATATCAAAAACAGGGAACTCTCCCGGCTGCACCTGGAAAAACGCTTGAAGCTCGGCTTCGTATTTGCTGGCGGCATTTACTGGGTCGGCTTCATCGGTTGGCATGGGGTGGATGTTCATCGCCGGTATCGCCACCTTGTCTAACCAGGTTCGCCGTGCCATTCCCTGATTGCTGTCGGCATGGTCGGGGGCAACGTACCGTTCATCACCCCAGAACACGTGGATACTCCGCCAGGGGAGGTCTTGAGTGGCAATATGTTCATACAGTGGCCTGGGCGTATTACCGCCCGCAAGTGCGATGGTACATTGCCCCCGTCCAGCGATCGCCGCTTTCATCTTGTCCAGCACGACCTCTAGCGATCGCTGAATTAATGTTGCCGAATCTGGCAATACCTCAACCATTCTGTTCATCGTTTCCGCTGTCTCCCAATGACGGGCACCCACAAACCCTAAAAGCTAATCGTTAAAACCCCATTTAATCGAGACTTTGCTTCCTACAGCATCCTATCTGAATTAGGAAAAAACTTCTCCAGGGAAAAAATTCCCCGCAGGGAAAGACTTTCACAGATCCCTTGCTTCACAAAGTATTTAGAACTGATATAGCATTTACGCCATTTGTGAACAAAGGGGGGCTTCGCCCACACAAAGTGGTTCCACCCATGCACCCCATTCAAATTTTAAGAAAGATCGCTACATGTCTAAATTTCTATGAAAATCGGCTTTTTCAGCCAACCTGCCCAATTTTGAATGCAGGAGAGATTCAAACCAGTACTACTATAAGTGGTTGGCAGAGTAATTCTAGTTAACTTCATACCAAATCACAAAAAGCAATGAAATCGCCAAGCCTGACTCCTCTAACCTCCTTCATCCTCAAACTGGTTGGGGGCGTACTGATCCTCTCTTATCTCATCGACCTGGTGTTGTACTTAACCGCTGCTAACTTTCAAAACAACCAGTGGGTGATGACGTTGACCACCCAGCTTGTAGATCGGGGATTTATTCCTCTAGTTGGGTTGGCGGCTTTGTTTGCCGGCTTCTGGATTGAAAGCACCGCTGACACTGCTAGAGAGTCCTCTCAAGGATTGAAACTGGCTGCCCTCTGGCTTGCTAGTGTTCTTGGCCTGATGTTTTTGTTGATTGTGCCGTTGAATGTTAATGCCACTCGCCTGGCTGCTGAAGAGCAGGTGAATAAGATTGGGCAGGAAGCCAGCAAAGCCGAAGCTCAACTCGACACGCAGGTGCAGCAGTTTAAGGCACAGCTAGATCCCCAGCTTGCGGTTCTTGACCAGGCCATTAAAGGAGGCCAATTTCAAGGCGCTCAGCTAGAGCAGGCCAAGAAACAGCAAGAACAGTTACAAAGGCTTAAATCTGACCCCAAAGCTCTAGAAGCTCAGATTGCCCCAGAACGAGACAAGAAACTGAAGGAAATTCGCGACCAGAGGAAACAATTAGAAGAGCAGACCTATCGGGGGGCCCTACAAACCGGAATGCGAGTTGGGCTAATCAGTCTATTGCTGGCGATCGTCTATGCCCTGATTGGATGGACAGGGTTGCGCCAAATGTTTTACGCCCCGGAACGCAACCATTAAATGGGAACCCAAAATTCAGCATATAAGTAGCTCCACCCAATTCACTGTAATAGGAAAAATAAAAGCTGTGCCCCCAGGCAAGGGGGTTCCGCTTCATGCACACCCGAATCTATCTTCAATTTAATTTTGTCCAATGACTTACAGCAAAGAAGTAGTACCCAAATCCTAAATCGGAATGACGTTCAGAGAAATGGCAATTGGCTCCGCTCATCATCACCTCTTGAGGTCCCCAACAAAGATTGTGTCAAATGGAATACGGATCACCGTAGGATAGATTGGATGGATAGCATGATCCCATGCCTTTTCTTGTGGAACCAAGTGCTTTACAACAGGGGTTAGGAGCCAGAAGTTGCTCAAAACCAAAGCTTTCCTGGTCCGCAGCCCCTAATCCCTGGTCACTCTACTTTACCCCGACCCAAGTTATACGAGAGATACCTAAGATGTAGAAGTGGAAGTTTAAATGAGTGTGCTGCAACAAACCTTTACATTTCTTGTTGCAAGTCTTAAAAATATAGAGTGGGAGGGCTGAACTATGTTCACTGATTTTGACAACCCCCTAGAAGCTGAGGTTTACAGGTAGGTTTTAGTTAAACGCCCTGCATGCCTTGATCCCAGAGGTTTAATTTCTATATTTTTACGACCAATTAGGTTCTTAGTGTTGCTAACTGCAGTCAAATTTCAAGGAGATTGGGCAAGCCGTGCTCCAACGCTTTAAGCAAGACCTGAAGAATGACCTGATTGCTGGATTGCTGGTGATTATTCCACTGGCAACCACCATTTGGTTGACGTACACGGTCTCTACTTGGGTCATCGACTTCCTAACTCGCATCCCCAAGCAGTTGAACCCATTTGATGACTTACACCCGGTTCTGCTGAATTTGCTAAATTTGGTTATCGGACTGGCAGTTCCCCTGTTCTTGATCTTGCTCATTGGCCTGATGGCGCGGAATATTGTGGGCAAGTGGTTACTGGATTTCGGTGAGCGGTTGCTTCAGGCTATTCCCCTGGCAGGTTCGGTCTATAAGACACTTAAGCAGCTACTCGAAACACTGTTTAGAGATTCTGGTAATAGATTTCGACGGGTGGTGTTGGTGGAATATCCCAGGCAAGGTGTTTGGTCCCTGGGGTTTGTTACGGGGGTGATATCGGGAGAATTTCAGTCACACTTCTCGGGACCAATGTTGGGAGTTTTTATTCCCACCACTCCCAATCCAACAACGGGTTGGTACGCTATTGTGCCTGAAGATGCTGTGATCAATCTTTCAATGTCCATTGAAGATGCCTTTAAGGTGGTCATCTCTGGTGGTATTGTGAGTCCGGATACATCTGCTGTGACGTCTTTATCGATTTCGGGCAAACGTCCGCTTGAACCTTTTCTTGAGCAAAGCCATCCAGCGATCGCCCTTGAAGAGGAAGTGTAGTTCTCACTTGTCCTTATTTCTACATTTGCCA
This sequence comes from Leptothermofonsia sp. ETS-13, assembly GCF_049200465.1. NCBI lineage: Bacteria > Bacillati > Cyanobacteriota > Cyanophyceae > Leptolyngbyales > Leptolyngbyaceae > Leptothermofonsia > Leptothermofonsia sp. ETS-13. The sequence continues at coordinate 4,009,189 of NZ_CP120836.1, read as the reverse complement.
TGCAAGCCCGTCGAATCGCTCGTGAACTGGCATTACTTAGCATCAGCCAACTACCTGCCAAACAGGAGCGATTGGAAATGCAGGATTTACAGGGGGTTGTGGTGGCTGCGGTTCGCACCCTTACTACCGAAGCCCAAGACGCCCTGGAGACAGCGTCAGCTGAGCTTCAGCAGAGCAATGCTCGCCTTCTGAATAGCGAAACCCGTGCGACAGATGTGCAGAGTGCGCGGGATATGGTACGAGAAGCGATCGAGATCACTCAAACTGCGATCAATCGTCTGGGCGTTGCTATCGAAGTACCAGAGTTCATCCAACTGGCGAACCAGAAGGATGTGCGGTCTTACACGCTGGAGCTGATTCGCACCTTAAAAGCAAATCGGGAAAGAATTGACCAGATCCTATCGCAAGCATTAGTAGACTGGCAACTTTCCCGCCTCGCGTGGATCGATCGGGATATTCTCCGCATTGCAGTGACGGAAATTTTATTTCTGGGAGTTCCTGATCGTGTCGCCATCAATGAAGCCGTAGAGTTGGCAAAACGTTACAGTGGGGATGATGGACATCGCTTCATTAATGGGGTCCTGCGCCGGGTGATGGATCAGGTTAAGACGGAGTTGCCTTCTTAGGAGACCAAGGATTGATATGACGTTTGACTGGTTTCGTCGGCGATTTGATCAACAGGCTGAAGAAGCTCAGACATCAGAAACTGAGCAAAGTGAACCCGCAGAGTCTGTCTCCGAACAGCAGGAAGAAGAAGCCGCTGCTGCTAAAGCCGCCGAGGATTATCTGAACTGGGCCAAGGCCGCCTACCAGAATATTCAGAAGCGACAGCAAACCCAGGCGACGACTCAAACGGCATCTTCTACAGCAGAGGCGACCGCTCCTCCGTCGCCACCAGCCCCCGTTGAAGCAAAAGCTGAACCTGCTCCACAAGATGTAGTTTTCCCGCAACCTGTCTCTGAAGCACCCGTCGAGACAGGTTCCCTCATTCCATCCGCTGAGCCAGTATCCATCTCAACCGGATCGGGCGTGGTAGCTGAAGCGCCTGTCGAACCCAGGCAAGATTTTCTCTCTGAGGAGACAGAAGTAGTTGCCTCAGAACCCATTGCTCCCATTACAGACCCTTCCCAAGAAACCGTTGTAGCGGCTGAAACGGCTACCCCACTTCCATTCTGGGCAGAGTCAGAGTCAGAGCGACAGGCTCGTCTGGAGCGGCTGAAGGAAACCGCGATCGCCGAACCTGAACCTGAAACCGTTTCTCCAGTCACCGTTACGACTCCAGCCGCACCCCTTTCAGAGATTGAATCCATTCCTGACCTGATGCTGGATGAGGGCTTCCTCTGGTCAGCAGAAGTTCTAGCATCCCAGGGACGACGCCCTGATCAGGTTTCTATTGAAGAAATTACCTGGTTGAAACGGCTGCGTCAGGGATTGGATAAGACCCGACGGGGATTGGTTAACCAGTTGCGGGCGATCGTCGGGCAGGGACCGCTGAATCAGGATGCGGTCATGGAAATTGAAGCGGCACTCCTGCAAGCAGACGTCGGAGTCGAAGCCACAGACGCCATCATCGACGCCCTTCAGAAAAAATTGCTCGACGAAACCCTCCCTCCCGATGCAGCCCTCAGCTACTTAAAACAAATCCTACGGGATATACTCGATGCTCCTCTGGGTGAAGCCAATTACCTCTTTGCGCCGCAAAAAGACACACTCAACATCTGGCTAATTACTGGCGTCAATGGTGCTGGCAAGACAACCACCATCGGGAAACTGGCCCACATTGCCAAAAAATCAGGCTACAATTGCTTGATTGCCGCCGCAGACACCTTTCGGGCCGCTGCCGTCGAGCAGGTCAAAGTCTGGGGAAAGCGCAGTGAGGTTGAAGTGATTGCCAACCCTGGGCAAAATACCGACCCCGCAGCCGTCGTGTTCGATGCAATTACCGCCGCCAGGTCACGAGGTACCGAACTGCTTCTGGTAGACACGGCTGGGCGACTGCAAAACAAAAAGAATTTAATGGATGAATTAAGCAAAATTCGCCGCATCATTGACAAAAAGGCAGAGAATGCCGTTGTCGAGTCTCTCCTGGTGCTGGATGCCACCCTGGGGCAAAACGGGTTACGCCAGGCCGAGGTCTTTTCCGAAGTCGCCCAATTGAGTGGTGTAGTGTTAACAAAACTGGACGGAACTGCCAAGGGAGGCATTGCCCTGGCCGTGGTACAACAGCTAGGATTACCTATTCGATTCATTGGTGCTGGCGAAGGCATTGAGGATTTACGCCCCTTTTCTAGCTACGAGTTTGTTGAAGCCCTGCTGAGTGGCTAATAGTCTGTCAATACTGTTTTAGGGTTTTCAACCCCCTAGATTACTACTCCCATCCACTCCTCTACCCCTTCAGGTAGGGAAAACCTCCCTTTAACCCCGTGGCAGAAAGTAGAATTTCGCGCTATCAATAGAAGCCAATGTAATAGGGGTGAGGGGAAGTTGTTAGTTGTTAGTAAGGGGTCAGGCGACAGACAAAAGGGTGGATGGTCAGTTATTAGTGTTGGTTGTTAGTTGTGAGAGAAGGGTGAGGGGGTAGAAGGGTAGATGAAACTCATTCACTCATCCACCCATTTACTCCATCACTCCCTGCCCTCCCACTCATCCACTCCTTTCCCCTTCTGACTCCTGGCTCCTGGCTTCTGGCTCCTTGTTAAGGTTGACAAACAGAAGCGAGATTTGCAGTAAACCTTATTTAAGGTTGGTAGAACGAAATACCGCATCATTTTGTTTATTCGATAGAATCTGTTGCAAAAATTGTCAACTTCCGTTCGAAGTAAGTTAAATTGATTTGACTCCATTAGTTGGAAATGATTTGGTCTCTGGTCTACTTGTTGCTCTCTTTCGCCAACAGGTGATCTGCTCTGTATCCATTTAGCGTGATGATGGTTACCTCATCCTGATCCCGATGACTGCTGTGCCCCTTCCTCGACAGCCATCTCAATCGAACGATCGCCCCACAACTTCGAGTAGTGGGGCGGCTCCTGACATCACGCCGGTGTTTGTTTTGAAAGAGCTCATTGCCCGGCTCAATCGAGAACAACATAAGATTCAGGATCTGCTAAGCTCTTTGGGTTTTGCACTGCGGAGCTTTAACAACCTCAACCAGTTTCTGGAACTCATTCCGTTAATGGCGAGCCGAGTGACAGATTCTGACGGAGGGGCATTGCTGTTGTTTAAGCCTAATGGACAGGTGCGCTTGGAACGATTGCACTGTCAGGACAGCAACTGGTGCCAGGATATTCGCAGAGCAATGGAGCTGGCAACCCGACAGGTGATGGCTTCCCTTCCTCCAACGGCTCCGGGCAAGCCTCTGACGTTGCCTCTGGGAGCGATCGCCGCCCTCGACCATCAAGTCAGCCACCATCTGGGAGGCAATATTCAGCTATTTGGCACGGCCATTCTGGTTAAGAATAACGAGCGGGGACGTCTCTACGTCTTTAGCCGCGATCCCCAATACACCTGGACCGAAACCCGTCAAAAGCTGGTTCGTCTGGTCGCAGACCAGACTGCCGTTGCAATTGAAAACGATGAACTCACGGTTGAGCTTCGCAAGAAGGAACGGCTGGATCGGGAACTGGAAATTGGGGCTGAAATTCAGTTGCGTTTGTTGCCGCGCCAATGTCCCAATATTCAGGGGGTCAGGCTGGCCGCCCGCTGCAAGACTGCCAATCGGGTTGGGGGGGACTATTACGACTTTATTCCAGCGAGCTATGACCAGATGCGATCGCGCAAAGAAGGTGGTAGCGAGTTGGGGCGCTGGAGTGTGGCGATCGGCGATGTCATGGGTAAAGGCGTCCCCGCTGGGCTAATTATGACGATGACACGGGGTATGCTGCGGGCAGAGGTATTGAACGGACACTCTCCAGCTCGAATTTTGCAACACCTGAACCGGGTCATGTACGCCGACCTGGAAAATTCCAACCGCTTTGTCACACTGTTTTACTCGGAATACGATCCGCAAACGCGCATCCTTTCCTACAGCAACGCAGCCCATAATCCACCCCTGCTGTGGCAGGTTGCGACAAAGACAATTAAACGGCTGGATACGCCGGGGATGCTAATTGGGTTAGATGCGGATACCCATTATCAGGATGCTCAAATTCAACTACATCCAGGAGACACCCTGATTTACTACACTGATGGCTTTACGGATGCGGCTAACCAGAGCGGCGATCGCTTCGATGAAGAAAACCTGACCCAGGCATTTCAGTGGGCCTGCCAGCACTGTAGCAGTCCCCAGGAAATCCTGGAATACCTGTTTGAGCGAGTTCGCAGCTTCACTGGCAACGCTGATCGCAACGCCGATGACATGACCCTGATCGTGATGCAAATCGTTGATGACTGACTTGAAAAAAGAAGTCAGAAGTCAGTAGCCAGAATCCAGAATTCCTATCATTGGGGCTAATTTTTAATCCCTGTCGTCGCAATTCCACGGATAAACTGGCGCTGTCCTAGCAGGAACAGTACGACGATAGGAAGCGTGGCGATTACAACGGCAGCCATCATCAATGCCCAGCTATTGGTGAACTGTTCCTGAAACTCAGCCAGAGCAAGCTGTACCGTTCTTAGCTCTGGCCGAGTCGTAAACACCAGGGGCTTAAACAGGTCATTCCACTCACCAATGAAGGTAAATAGAAACAGTGTCACCAGAGCGGGACGTGCCAGAGGCAACATCACCTGCCCAAGAATTTGTAATCGATTTGCCCCATCGATCGCCGCCGCTTCCTCTAGCTCAACGGGAATCGTCTGAAAGTACTGGGTCATTAAAAAAATGCCGAAGCCATTCACCGCAGTCGGCAGAATTAAAGCTGCGTAGGTATTAATCAGATGCCCCCACTTCAGGACCAGAAAGATAGGAATTACCAGCATTTGAAAGGGAATCACCAGCGTCGCCAGTATGATCAGCAAAATCGCTTTCCGACCCCGAAACCGCAGTCGCGCCAGAGCATACCCCGCCAGGGCTGAAGTCACAATTTGAAAAGCCGTAACCGCCAGAGCAACCAGCGCAGAATTGGCGAAGGCCAAGAGAAATCTCCCCTTTGCCCAGGCATCCTGATAGTTCTGTAACGTCCAGCCACTAGTCGTTCCGGCGACAGCACCAGGCGGCGAAAAAGAAGTCGCAAGCACGACTGCCAGGGGAAGCAAAACCAGCCCTGCCCCTACAAGCAGCAGGATGAGACTCAAAAGAGCCCACCAGTTTCGGATTGAACCCATCAACGCCGGTTCACTCGCGAACCATTGCCGCGAAGAAAAGAACGTTCTATGAAACATCCCTGCCGGACGATTGGTGTGGGGTAGGTTCGAGTGATCTTCAGGCATGACAGTTGACGCAATGAGTTTCAGAACTATAATTCATCCTCTGTAAGAACGCTTTATAGCGGTAGTCATTATGGTTAGGACGGAGTGCAGGGGTGGAACCCCTGGCTGGGGGCAAAGCCCCCACTCCCTCTCTAATTCCAATGTCCTAACGCACCTGCGTAGAGCTATATATATCCTTACAGAGGCAAACCATAGGTCTAACATAAGTAGTCATAGTGATCCTTCTTGAAATTCGAACGGCGTGCAGGAGTTCTACCCCTGCATGGGGGCGCAGCCCCTACTCCCTCTGATTAGAGTTAATTACGGCTACTTACTGTTCAATCCAATGATTTTATGGAATCTCAGGCAAAGGGAAGGATGAATCATTAAAGCTTGGAAATTGTGCCTGAATCTTGAATGGGTTAGTCGATTTCCTACATATAAAGAGCTAAAGTGATACAAGTATGAGTTTGATAAACCCTGTTACGGTAACCCTTTTTTGCTTAACCTAGTGTCCTAGCGCCGAGATGGGTATCGGCTGTATTCGTGAGGAGATAAGAGACCTATGCCGCAGCTTGAGGCTACTGCAGCAATCGACTTTCATAGTGAAACCTACAAAGACGCCTACAGCCGGATTAATGCGATCGTCATTGAAGGTGAACAAGAGGCCAACGAGAACTACATTAAACTGGCTGAACTGTTGCCAGAGAGTAAAGATCAGTTGCTAAGCCTGGCAAAGATGGAAAACCGCCACAAAAAAGGCTTTGAAGCCTGCGGACGCAACCTCAGCGTCACCCCAGATATGGAGTTTGCCCGCCAGTTTTTTTCTCAGCTTCACAAAAACTTTCAGGACGCAGCGGCTCAAAATCAGGTCGTCACCTGTTTGTTGATTCAGTCGTTGATTATTGAATGCTTTGCGATCGCCGCCTACAACATCTACATCCCCGTAGCGGATGACTTTGCCCGCAAGATTACCGAAGGCGTGGTAAAAGATGAGTACAGTCACCTCAACTTTGGTGAAGAGTGGTTGAAAGCAAATTTCGAGGCATCCAAAGAAGAATTAGAAGCTGCCAATCGCCAGAACCTGCCAATCGTCTGGAAAATGCTGAACCAGGTCGAAGCAGATGCCCGTGTTCTGGGCATGGAAAAAGAAGCCCTGATTGAGGATTTTATGATTCAGTATGGCGAAGCGCTTAGTCATATTGGCTTTAGCAACCGGGATGTCATGCGCCTCTCGGCCATGGGGCTGACCGCTGCCTGAACCAGGTGTATAAAAGAAAAGATGATGTTTTGGAATTTACCTCGTCAACACGAGGGATTCCTGGTTATCGTTTGCATCAGCCCAATCATTATGTCTACCAATTTGGTGAATCAGTCACCAGAATTTGGTGGCGCTGAATATCCATGGACGGAAACGAGGTTTCCATTCATACAACGCCTGCTCCGTACCAGAATCAGCAATATCTGGAATAAATGGTATCTTTGAGCACCTCTTTTGAGCCGCCTTTGCTGTTTGCTCAGCATCATTGTTTCAGCTACAGAGTCTGTCAATAGAACCTGTTATTCAGTAAAACCCGTTAATTTCTATAGAGATAGAGTTGTCCATGTTCGGTCTAATCGGTCATCTTACCAGCCTGGAACATGCTCAGGCAGTTGCGAAGGAGTTAGGCTATCCAGAGTACGCGGATCAGGGGCTTGATTTTTGGTGTAGTGCTCCACCTCAAATTGTTGACACCATCAAAGTCATCAGCGTTACGGGGCAAACTATCGAAGGAAGATACGTTGAATCCTGTTTTTTGCCCGAAATGCTGGCCGCCCGACGCATTAAGGCGGCTACCCGTAAAGTCATCAATGCCATGGCCCATGCCCAAAAGAATGGCATCAACATCACCGCCCTGGGGGGCTTTTCATCCATCATTTTTGAGAACTTCAACCTGGAGCAAATTAAGCAAGTCCGCAACGTCATTCTGGATTTCAAACGGTTTACGACGGGAAACACCCATACGGCTTACATCATCTGCCGGCAGGTTGAGCTGGCATCCCAACAATTAGGGATTAATCTTTCAAAAGCAACTGTTGCTATCTGCGGCGCCACCGGGGACATTGGTAGTGCTGTCTGCCGCTGGCTCAATACCCATACTGATGTGGCTGATATGCTGCTAATTGCCCGTAACCAGGAGCGCCTGAAGGCTCTGCAAGAAGAGTTGGGGCGGGGCAAAATTATGGATTTGCTGGAAGCGTTGCCAGAGGCTGATATCATCGTCTGGGTTGCCAGTATGCCGAAAGGAGTTGAAATTGACCCAACGACTTTGAAACAACCCTGTTTACTGATTGATGGGGGGTATCCCAAAAATCTGGCTACCAAAATCCAACATCCTGGTGTCTACGTTCTCAACGGTGGTATTGTGGAGCATTCCCTGGATATCGATTGGAAAATCATGAAAATCGTCAACATGGATGTGCCCGCCCGCCAGCTCTTTGCCTGCTTTGCTGAATCCATGCTGTTGGAATTTGAAAAATGGCACACCAATTTTTCCTGGGGACGCAACCGAATCACAGTAGAAAAAATGAAGCAGATTGGAGCAGTGTCAGTAAAGCATGGGTTTAGACCTCTCTTAGTGGAGGGGTTGGAGGTTGGAAGCTAGTAACGCCTCACACAAACTCTTAAAATGACAGTAGTGTGAGTGTTCTCCTTCTACTCCCAGCCCTAATCCCGATTCACCCTATGTCAACGACTGAACGCAAACTGATTCTTCTCGACTTTGAAAAACCCCTGGCAGAGTTGGAGGCACGGATTACGCAGATTCGTGAATTAGCAGAAGAAAATGATGTCGATGTTTCTGATGAAATTCGGCAGCTTGAATCGCGTGCCATGCAGCTTCGTCAGGAAATTTTCAGTAGCCTATCCCCGGCTCAGCGGCTTCAGGTTGCTCGCCATCCTCGTCGTCCCAGTACACTGGACTACATTCAAGCTATCAGCGATGAATGGATAGAACTGCATGGCGATCGCGCTGGTTCTGACGATCCTGCCCTTTTAGGTGGTGTTGCCCGCTTGAATGGGCAACCCGTGGTCATGCTGGGTCATCAGAAAGGGCGAGACACTAAAGATAACGTGGCCCGTAATTTTGGTCAGGCGTCTCCAGGTGGCTATCGCAAGGCGCTGCGATTGATGGAACATGCCAATCGGTTTGGGATGCCCATCATTGCTTTTATCAACACTCCTGGTGCCTGGGCAGGGTTAGATGCGGAACGCCTGGGGCAAGGGGAAGCGATCGCCCGCAATCTGCGCGAAATGTTCCGGTTTGAGGTGCCCATTATCTGTACGGTGATTGGGGAAGGCGGTTCTGGCGGCGCACTGGGGATTGGAGTGGGCGATCGCCTGCTCATGTTCGAACATTCCGTCTATTACGTGGCGTCACCAGAAGCCTGTGCTGCCATTCTCTGGCGGGATGCGGCCAAAGCACCCCAGGCAGCCGAAGCGTTGAAAATTACAGCCGAAGACCTGAGACAATTAGGACTGATTGACGAAATTCTCCCGGAACCTGTGGGGGGAGCCCATTCCGATCCTCTAAAAGCTACGGAGATTCTGCGCGAAGCCCTTCTACGGCACCTGAGTGAACTGACTCAAATGACCGGCCAGCAGCGGCGTGACCTGCGGTACCAAAAGTTTCGAGCAATGGGCGTTTTCAGTGAGCTTTCTGCTTAGCTGCAATGACCAATGCCACAAACACGAATTCTGAGTGATATAATATATTCGTAACAAATGTTCACAGTTTCCCTACTCTTTTAAGGGTTCAGAGAATATTGCATTTTGAAGTTGCCTTTTGAAATTAGTTGAATTAGCCAGGCTGGATTCCCCTATCTACCCAAAGCAGTGAAATCCTAGCCTGTTTCTGCTTATGACGTTTTAAGGATTGGAGCATTGTCGTTGTAAATTTCCTGATTTTAATCTCAATCTCAGCGAGTTCCCTTAACGTTTAAGTTCAGTCTGGTTCGGCCAGCGTTGCCTTCAACGGTGCAGAATTCAGATGATTTCAGGCTTTAGGACATTAGATTCTTTCATGACTTCACACGTAGAACGGCGTGCTCTCATTACCGGAGCAAGCAGTGGTATCGGTAGGGCAACCGCCTTGGCCTGCGCCCAGGCTGGCATCCATTTAGCGTTGGTCAGCCGTAACCAGTCTAGGTTAAACGCAGTGGCCCAGGAGGTTGCTGAGTATGGAGTAAAGGTGAACGTTTACTCTGTGGATTTGTTGCAAGTGGCTCAGGTGCGCGAAAGGATTGGGGCGATCGCCGCCGACATGGGAGTGGTCGATATCCTGGTCAATTCCGCCGGTATCGGCTACACCAGTTCTCTGGCCAACACCACTCTGGAAGACTGGCAACATGTACTCAATCTCAACCTCACCAGCGTTTTTCAATGCATTCAAGCCGTTTTGCCCCAAATGCGCCAGCGCCACCGAGGAACGATTATCAACATCGCATCCATTGCCGGTTATCAAGTCTTTCCCGATTGGGGAGCTTACTGCGTCAGCAAATTTGGGCTAGTTGCACTTTCTAAAACGCTGGCAGTCGAGGAGCGGGTTCATGGGATTCGAGTAGTCACCCTCTCTCCGGGAGCCGTAAATACTCCTATCTGGGATACCAATACCGTCCAGGCCAACTTCGACCGTTCCAAAATGCTGACCCCTGAGGATGTGGCACAGTCAATTCTGCACACAATTCTCATGCCAGAGCACGCTGTTGTCGAAGAACTCAAGCTGATGCCCAACGTGGGCACGTTCTAAAGTTTTCCGGTGTTTCTACTTCTTTTCGGCTTTGCCGAATTTTGTCCACATGTTCACGTAACTAATCTTGAATTGCCATGACTATCGCTTCTACTAATGGTTCCAACGGTTCTCAACCCGTTTCCCTCAAGCCATCCAAAATCCTTTCGACTCGCCCGGACCGCAATACCCTGAACGGGCAGGAAGAACCTAAACTACAAGTACCCCCAGAGGAAATTCAGGATGAAATGGTGGATGCGGTCAGAACGCTTCTATTAGGCGTTGGAGAAGACCCGGAACGCGAAGGGTTGCTTAAGACCCCAAAGCGGGTAGCAGAGGCAATGCGGTTTTTGACCAGCGGCTATCAGCAATCCCTGGAAGAAATTGTAAATGGCGCCATCTTCGATGAAGGGCACAACGAAATGGTTCTGGTGCGCGACATCAATGCCTTTAGCCTATGCGAACACCATATGCTGCCGTTTATGGGTAAAGTTCACGTTGCTTATATTCCCGATCAAAAGGTGGTTGGGCTTAGTAAGCTGGCTCGCATTGTGGAAATGTACTCCCGGCGTTTACAGGTACAGGAGCGTCTGACTCGTCAAATTGCTGAAGCGGTACAGGAAATTCTGGAACCGCAGGGAGTTGCGGTAGTGATGGAAGCCACCCATATGTGTATGGTCATGCGAGGGGTACAAAAACCCGGTTCCTGGACTGTTACTAGCGCCATGCTTGGAGTTTTTCAGGAAGATCAAAGAACACGAGAAGAGTTCTTGAACCTGATTCGTCACCAGCCTGCTTTCTGGTAGTCCGCTTAAACTATAGCAAGCTTATATCGTCGAAAAAATTCCTGCGGAATCCTTCCTCAAAAAGCCTCTCAATCTCACGACGGATTTAGGGCTGCTATAGTTGTGTGTTGATCTATAACTGATAATTTGTAGGGATGTTCTATGAAATATCTCTACAAATTTTTGGTTGATATAGCGCTCCTTCTTGAAATTGAATGGGGTGCAGTAGGGAAATCCTTGCGCGGGGAGAGGCCCTTGTTCGCCAATATTCACAAATGGTTTGTGGACACTAATAGGTTTAAAGCACAACTGTTTACATCCATAATGCCTGAATTCCAACCACTGACTTTGTAGATAGGTTTGTAGATAGGAAAGTGGGTTCTGTTTGAGCCTGCTCAGTTAAAGTAGAATTATTGACGTGAGGATTATTAGCGGCAACTGCCTCCTGGGCAACCACCATACGTTCTTGCCAACGCATGATTTGGTCCAGGTTCTCCCAGGATGGTGCAAAGGGCGGGATCACCAAAGAGCAAGCCTTCCATCCACCTTGAACAGCAGCATTCAGTTGCTGACAATGCCCACCTCGTCTTCCTTCTGGTAGATAATAGCGACAATGCCGACAGGCGAAAGTAGAAGAACTAATTCTTTTCATATAAAACATGTTTGAAAGTAGTTCCCCCATTCTGATTGACCAAATTACCCAGTGCGAAATCGGGAAAAATCCAAAGTGGTGATCCCAGGGAAGATCCAGGCGATTATCCTCAAAAATGAGAGTTTAGATTCTTTTTATTTTTGAGATAAGAAGAGCAACATTTAGTAGAGAGGACTCTCTTAAGTTTGGAAGTTAACCCACTGAGTTTCCTTAAAAAAAGGGTGGGGATCAACTAAAACGTAAAGCGAATCCCTGAGCCAACCATCCCTCCAAAGATTGAGAAACTACGGACGCAAGCTGTACATTTCACCACCGCTTAGCGGCACACAGAGCACAAACATTCCACCGTTCTAATTCTCCGAAGGGTGTGGGACAGTTGCATTGAGGGCAGAGGGGCAGATGTTGTGATCGCGATCGCACTGTTCTGGCCCAGCTTTGAAAAGCTTGTGTTGGGTCCATTGGTTCCTGATTGGGTCGGGCGCTGAAGGATGTGGCTGGCTCTGGCATCCAGCTAGGGTGCTGTTGCCATAGTTGAGCCTGCTGCTCTGTTCCAAAAGAAGGTTGTGGTGTAGAGACACCCTGCCATTGAGCGACTGAAAAGCGAATGTCGGCTACAGGAAACTTCAACCGCGCATTCAGTTTTTCCAGAATTCGCTGGCGCTCGAACACGAGATTTTGTGCCCAGACTGAACTGGAAGTTGCCACTCGTAAAACATTCCTTTGAATGGAAATGGGTTGCGCCTGAGCCGCCACAACTGGACCCACTACCTCAGCCCAACACTGGAGTAGGGATTGAAGTTGTCGTTGCTCTTTGGGCTGGTACTGAGTTCCCAGACTGTCTAAAACGTGATGAAGCGATTTGAAGCTCATAGTTTGGAATGAACGTGCAGATTCGCGTAAAAAAGTGTATAACTTTGCTCGATTCCCTATTCAAATTGCTGCCAATCAGTAATACTGGACGGCTATGGGTTCATGGAACAGGCATCTACTTGGTTAACGAACAGGTTGACGAACGGCAGATAGTTGCTTATAAATGGGATTTGCCCAGAGTTTACTCCCTCCGCCGCGTCAGGAACTGCTCTTTATAAAAAAACCTCCATTCGTTGAGCAGAAAAGTTTACATGACAGAAACGGTTTGTAGAGTGCTGGTAAAAGGAGCTGCGATATGCGCCAATTCCCCAAGATAGAGTCCCCCGCTGAGGTACCTGCTATCCAACCGCTGCACCCCATTTTGAGCAGTGCCCTCGCCAGTTTGGATATTCAGCTAGAGGAAGAGTTGGCGCGGTACCGCCGAATGCGGGTTAACCCAAACCGGGCTTCCCGACGTACCAATCGCCGTTCGGCTTCTAAACCGTTGGATTTAATTCGTGTTGCAGCTTCGGGGGACGGAGGTTTTTCTCCAGAGACAGTTAGCCCCGCGATCGCCACTCTTGCCCAGGATGGAGTTGATTTGCAACGGGTACCCCCGGTCAATCCGCCTGATCGCACCGCTGACCATTCGGTTTCCTCCCCCTATTCTGGAGATGGTGCGGTGATCGCTCCCCACCTGCAAACCTCGGACCTGGCAATTGCTCCCCAGCCGCCTGAAAGCCCCCTGGCGTCTGATCCCCCTAATGGCACGTCTCTTTCCCAGGAGCAGATTGAGGCGATCGTCAAACCCCTCAATCCTCAGAGCCTGGATGATTATCTGGAATCCTCGGAAGAGCTATTGAGAAGCCTAACAGAAGAAGAAGCAGCCGTTCAGGCAGAGCGTGGTTTTGTACAAAGTTTGTTGACCCCCCTGGGCGCTGGCTCCATGCTTCTAATGCTGTTATCCAGTGCGATGTTTGGCTACCTGGTCATGAATCCCTCCAGCGTCGGACGGCTATTTACGGCAGGCAATAGTGGTTCAGGTGGTGCGGGTAGTAACCAGAGTATTCAAACAGGAATGATTAGCCCGCAGCCCAACCTAATGATTAGCCCGCAGCCCAACCTGGCGGCTCAGGAGTTTAAAGATCTTAACTTGAACACTTTAGGGACGTTGAAGGCAGATTCATCCGTACCCCGATCCCCCAGTAATCTAACTTCCAGTGTTACTTCTTCCCCTGCACCGAAGGTTCCTGGTCAACCAACCATCACTTCAACTCGCCTGGGATCTGCTGGTAGCCCTGGTACAGCGACTACTGGAAACCAGCCCCCGGCCCCTTCCGCGCCGTTGGCAACTCGTTCTGAAGCCGCAGCACCTCCCCGGCAGGTAGCACCGCCGGTTAAAACCTATGAACCTCCTCAGTCTGCCCGCACCTATGCTGAACCCAGGCAATCAACCGCTTCCACAAAACCAGTTTCCATCCCTTCTAAGACCCGCTCTTACAATCCCGCCCCTGAGGTTCGCAAATCCACTCCTGTTCCGCCTGTGGGTTCTTCTGCTGAGGCCAGGTCTTCAAGCTCTTTTGATCGAAAGGTGGTAACTCACTACGATAGTGATCGCACCCTGGAAGAGGTCAAAAAAGTTGTTCCTGATGCCTATGTCAGAAACTTCCCTGACGGTGCCCGCATTCAGTTGGGGGCATTTACCAACGAAGCCGAGGCCGAGGCCAGGGTTCAGCAACTCCGCAATCAAGGAATTTCCGCCGAAGTGTATAAACCCTAGCGGCAAAGGGGAGGTACGGTAGTATTGAGAAAAGTTTTGAGTTAGAAGTTCTACGTTTTGAGTCAGGGCCAAAGGGAAAAGTCAGGAATCAGGAGTTGGGGCTAGGATCTGTTGCGGCTTGAACTCAGAATTCAAAACTCAAACTCAAAATTCAAAACTACCGACCACGGAGAGTGTCATGGGACTTTTTGACCGAATCTGGCGGGTGATTCGCGCCAACCTCAACAGCCTGGTGAGTAGAGTCGAAGATCCCGAAAAGATTCTGGAACAGGCGGTTTTGGATATGCAGGAGGAGCTGATCCAACTGCGGCAGGCTGTTGCGCAGGCGATCGCCACTCAAAAACGCACCGAGCGACAATGCTCTCAGGCCCAGTCTACGGCAGACGAGTGGTATCGTCGGGCTCAGATGGCGCTGCAAAAAGGGGATGAAAATCTGGCACGGGAAGCCCTGACTCGGCGCAAATCTTACCAGGAAACGGCAGAGGTGATGCAGGCTCAGATTCAGCAGCAGTCTGCGGTTGTGACCCAGCTCAAGCAAAACATGATGAAGCTGGAAAGTAAAATTGCTGAAGCGAAGACGAAGAAAGACCTTTACATTGCCCGTGCCCGCTCTGCTAAAGCCTCTCAGCAAATTAATGATATGTTGGGTCGCGTCGGCACGGGTAGTGCCCTGCAAGCGTTTGAGCAGATGGAGGAAAAAGTCTTGCAAATGGAGGCGCAGGCAGAGGCCGTTGCCGAATTGGGAATGGACGATTTGGAAAAACGGATTGCCGCTTTGGGGGAAGCCGATGAGGTGGAAGCCGAGTTGGCTGAGATGAAAACTCAGATGCTCGGCGGCTCTCAATCTACTGCTCAACTACCTGCCAGTGAAGCACTTCCAGAACCCGATCAAGAACTGGAGCAGCTGCGATCGCAAATCAAAGACTCCTAAATCCACCAGGTGTTACCCTATCACCCCATCACCCTATTACCCTTGCTCCTCCCGTCTGTCACGCGTCACCTGCCATAAGTAGCTCTACCCAATTAATCGTAAGAAGAAGGAATAGGGGCTACGCCCCCGGGCAAGGGGTAAACCCCTCCACCCTCGAATCTATCTTTAATTTAATTTTGTCCAGTTACATAGAAGTCTCTTAAAAAATTCGCCGTAAACTGACGATCGCCGCCTGAAATTTTTACACTGGAACCAGAGCGGTTTGTTTCTATTGAGAATCTTTACTTGGCGAGACTGCTCAAGATCAAACAATCTGCTCTCTAAAATTCAAAATTAGTTATAGCCATAGTCACCAGGCTTAAGACGGGGTGCAGGGGTAGAATCCCTGGTGGGGGCAAAGCTCCCACATCACCTTAAATCCAGTGTCCTAAGCAAGCTGGCGACAACTATAACATTTCAGCTTGCGATCACTCATTTCGTACACCACTGAAAGGAAATCATCATGGGACTATTTGACCGCGTTAGCCGGGTAGTTAGAGCCAACCTGAACGATCTGGTCAGCAAAGCAGAAGACCCCGAAAAAATCCTGGATCAAACCCTGATCGACATGCAGGAAGATTTGGTGCAGATGCGCCAAGCTGTTGCGAGCGCGATCGCAAGCCAAAAACGCACCCAACAGCAACTCAACCAAGCCCAGACCGAAGCAAATAACTGGCAACAACGGGCCCAACTTGCCCTCCAAAAAGGAGATGAAAACCTGGCACGAGAAGCCCTGTTGCGGAAAAAAACTCATACCGAAACAGCGGCTGTCCTCAAAGCACAACTTGATCAGCAGACTGCTACAGTTGATACCCTCAAGCGAAACTTGATTGCCCTAGAAGGCAAGATTTCCGAAGCAAAAACCAAGAAGGACATGCTCAAAGCCAGAGCCGCGGCGGCTAAAGCAAACGAGCAACTGCAAAATACGGTCGGTCGCATGAGCACCAGTAGCTCTATGGCTGCTTTTGAGCGGATGGAAGAGAAAGTCCTTCAGATGGAAGCCCGCTCCCAGGCAGCCGCAGAACTCGCAGGAGCTGATTTGGAAAGTCAATTTGCCATGCTAGAGTCTGGCAGTAATGTGGATGATGAGTTGGAAGCAATGAAGGCTCAGTTGCTGGGCGGTGCGCCTCAAGCCGCCCAGGCGCTTCCCGGTACCAAAACCGCCAGCAGCGGCTCCAGCAGCACCACAGCCAGCACTCCCGCCCAGGACTCCGCTGTGGATGAAGAACTGGAAACGTTGAAGACAAAGCTAGATCAATTGTAGGACGTGGTTAGTAGTCAGGGGGAAGGGGGTGGGTTCCATCCATCCTCCCACTCCTTCACTCCCCTACCCTCTTTGCCTAGTGATAACAAAACGCGTCAAAATGACTGAGGCAAATATTTTTTTCAAAGATGGTTTGGGAATGGGTATGAGTAGCGTGCAGGTTATTAGTGATGCTGAGTTTGAGACTGAGGTACTAAAAGCAGACCAGCCTGTGTTGGCGTATTTCTGGGCGTCCTGGTGTGGTCCCTGTCGGTTGATGTCACCTATTGTTGAAGATTTGGCGACGACTTATGGCGATCGCCTCAAGGTGGTTAAACTGGAAGTAGACCCGAACCCAGAATCTGTGAACACCTACCAGGTTGAGGGAGTTCCTGCACTGATCCTGTTTAAAGATGGAAAAGTGGTGGAAACCAGGGAAGGGGCACTCACTCGGCAGAAACTAGAAGAAATTTTGAATGCTCATCTATCATCGTAAAGCTGTATGAGCAATCCGCTAAGCTCTCTAGTGTTGCAAATCATAAATTTTGCAACATGGGAAAATGGGGGCTTCGCTCCCAGAGGGGGGCACCCCATCCACCCTCTTCAAAACTTTTGTTTTGATCTACTAGTGCAAGCGCTAAACTGGAATCTCCCCCTCTTTTGGAGTGCCCCGACCGCTGAGAACCTATGCAGTTTGCCAGGCGTTTAGACCCGCTCCGCTCCAATGTCTTCGCAGATATGGATCATGCGAAAGCTAGAGCCAGAGCCACCGGGTTAGAAATTATTGATTTGTCGCTCGGATCGTCGGATTTACCAACAGAGCCTCATGTGTTAGAAGCGATCGCTCAGTCCCTCACCGATCCAACAACGCATGGGTATCTCCTGTTTCACGGCACTCAATCTTTTCGGGAAGCCGCCGCTGCCTGGTATACCCGCAAATTTGGAGTAGCAGTCGATCCGGGAACGGAAGTTTTACCCCTGATTGGGTCTCAGGAAGGGACTGCCCATCTGCCGCTGGTGGTGCTTAACCCTGGCGATTTCGCGTTGCTGTTAGACCCTGGTTATCCGTCCCATGCAGGTGGAGTCTATCTGGCGAGCGGGCAAATCTATCCCATGCCACTGTTGGAAGAACGGGGATTTTTACCTATCCTGGAGGATGTGCCAGCTCCGGTGCTGGCACAGGCCCGTATGATGGTATTGAGCTACCCCCACAACCCCACCACGGCTGTCGCGCCCCTATCCTTCTTTCAGGAAGCGGTTGCCTTTTGCCAGCGTCATCATCTGGTGCTGGTTCACGATTTTCCTTATGCAGATCTGGTTTTCGATGGTAACCAGCCACCTTCTGTGCTTCAGGCAGACCCTGATAAATCGGTCTCAATTGAATTCTTTACCCTGTCCAAGTCTTACAACATGGGAGGGTTTCGGGTAGGATATGCGATTGGCAACCCCGATCTGATTCGGGGATTGCGTCAGGTGAAGGCATCCATCGACTTCAACCAGTACCGGGGCATCTTGAATGGGGCGATCGCAGCTCTTAATGGCTCCCAGGAGGGTGTCAGAACCGTAATTGATACTTTCCGTCGCCGTCGGGATGCTTTTGTCGATGCCTTGCATAGTATTGGCTGGGCAGTCCCTACTCCTTCAGCAACCATGTATGTCTGGGCAAAATTGCCCGAACCCTGGGTGAATGATTCGGTGGCGTTTTGTACTCGACTGGTAGAGGCAACGGGTGTGGCAGTTTCTCCCGGTGCCGGGTTTGGCAAATCAGGGGAAGGTTATGTCCGGTTTGCCCTGGTTCATGAACCTTCTGTTTTGCAGATGGCTGTCGGAAAGATGGCTCAGTTTTTGGGTGACGGCTAAAAGTAGGGGCGCAAAGCCCTGTTTTGGCTAGGGGGATAGGCTGTTGATGGTCATTGCGGTCAAAAATTGCTGTAATGGTTGAGAACCAACAGTTTGGATTCCCCCATTCTTCGGAACGAAATGGATAAAGCCGATCCTCCAGTTTCAGAGTTTATCCATGTGCCTGTGCTGGGAGCGGAGGTTGTGGAGGGGTTGGCCGTTCACGCTGGTGGGCATTATCTGGATGCCACGGTGGGGGGTGGGGGGCATAGTCGGTTAATGCTGGAGGCAGCAGCGGATGTACAGGTGACGGCTTTAGACCAGGATGGGCAGGCGATCGCAGCGGCTCAGCAATCTCTTTCTGATTTCAAACAGCGGGTTCACTTTCAGCACACCAACTTTGCCACCTTTGAACCTGGAAGCACTCAGTTTGACGGAATCCTGGCCGATTTAGGGGTAAGTTCAGCCCAATTTGATATTCCCGATCGCGGCTTCAGCTTTCGGTTAGAAGCTCCCCCTGGATATGCGCATGGATCAACGCCAGGAGTTAACAGCGGCGGATATTATCAACCACTGGGACGAAACTAAACTGGCCAATATTTTCTACACCTATGGGGAAGAGCGGCTCTCGCGCAGAATTGCCTGGCGCATTGTAGAGCAGCGTCCCTTTCAAACAACCACAGAATTGGCAGAAGCGATCGCCCATGCCGTTCCAAGAGCCTACCGCTATGGCAGAATTCATCCGGCTACCCGTGTTTTTCAGGCCCTCCGCATTGTTGTCAACCAGGAGTTGGATGTCTTAGAAACCTTTTTAAGAAAAGCACCCAACTGGCTAAAACCAGGTGGTCGGTTAGTTGTAATTAGTTTTCACAGTCTGGAAGATCGAATTGTGAAACACAGGTTGAAGGAATCTCCACAATTGCAAGTGTTGACGAAAAAAACCGATCTTGCCAACGCAAGCAGAAGTTGAAGGCAATCCCAGATCCCGTTCTGCCAAGCTACGAATCGCAGAACGGTTACACCTCTGAGGGTTCCAATCTTCTCCTAACCGCCCCTTGGCAAGGGGCGGTTAGGAGGCGGTGGGGTGATGTGCAAGGTTCATCATTTATAGCGGTAGTCATTATGGTTAGGACGGGGTGCAGGGGTTCCACCCCTGGTTGCGGGCTGCGCCCCCACTCCCTCTCTAATTTCAATGTCCTAATGCTCCCGCGTAGAGCTATATCGCATAGAGCTATATTATTTCAACTCTACAGCACGGGTGAGGGAATAGTTAAGAAAGGTCACGGCTTAAACCTGTAGCCCCCTCCTAGGGAGGGGGGAGGTTATGCACCAGCTTAGCTCCGCAGGTCTACCCTGAACTTCTCAACCAGCGCTTCCCGTACTTTCTGATGAACAGGTTCAATGTCTTCATCGGTAAGGGTGCGATCGCTGGCCCGATAAACCAATCGGAAAGCTAGGCTTCGCTTACCCTGAGGAACGTTTTCACCCCGGTACTCATCAAACAATTCGACTGACTCCAGCAGTTCCTTGCCGGTTTTTATGATTAATCGCTCCAGTTCGGCAACGGAAACTTGATTGGAAACAAAGAAGGCAATATCGCGATCGGAGGGTGGATAGGTAGAGTAGGGTTTGAAAATAGGAACGAGGAGTTCTTCCTGATCGATCTCGCCCAGCAAAACATCCATATCCAGTTCAAACACGTATACCTCATCTGGAAGCCCCCGTTCTTGGCGCAACTGGGGGTGCAGTTGCCCGAAGGTGCCCAGACGAGTGCCCCGCACCCAGAGTGAAGCCGTTCGACCAGGGTGCAAGCGGTGATCGCGGCGATCGGGTTGATATTCCACGACTAGCCCCAACCGGGTAAACACACTTTCCAGGACACCTTTGGCGGTATACCAATCCATTGGCTGTTCTCGCCCAGCCCGTTGCCACTTACCCTGGGTCGGATCCCCACCTAAAATACCTGCCACGGATTCTGCTTCATTTAGCCCATCTTCCTCTGACCAGAAAACGTGGCCAATTTCAAAGGCATTCAGTGGACCATTCCCCTGTTCCAGGTTATATTGGAACGCATCAATCAGCCCGGAGATGAGATCTGTTCGCAGGGCAGAGTATTCCGCAAATAGGGGATTGGTGAGAATGATTTGCCGCTCTCCGCCGGGTTTTACCAGAGAGTAATGCATGACTTCGGTTAAACCTACCGCTCGCAGGGTTTCCCGCAGTTTGCGAGTCAACATCTGCTCAATCGGGAGATAGCCAGGTTCTGTTTTGTCTGGGAGGGTGTCACAGAAGTTGTTGTAACCGTAAACACGAGCAATTTCTTCAATCAGGTCAATTTCCCGTTCTAGGTCACGGTAGCGGTAGGGCGGTACCGTAACGGTCCAGACGCGTTCTTCAGTTGTGGGAGACACGGTACAACCCAACGCCATCAGAATCCGTTCAACCTCCTGGGGCTGAAGTTCGCCAATTTCTTCGCCAATCATAACTGGCCCCAGGATTTGATTCACCCGGTCCAAGCGTAGCTCGATGGAGCAGGTAAAGGAGGTTTGATTGGCAGCGGTGTCGGCAGTTTCTTGAGCGGTGAAGGTTCCTCCAGCCAGTTGGGTAATCAATTCCAGGGCGCGGCGGCAGGCAAGCTCCAGTTCAGCCTGATTCACACCCCGTTCGTAGCGGGCGGAGGCTTCAGTTCGCAATCCTTGAGAACGGGCCGAACGACGAATGGTGGCGGCATCAAAATAGGCGGCTTCCAGCAGCAGATTCTGGGTGCTGTCAGATACTTCCGTTTCTTCGCCGCCCATTATGCCTGCCAGGGCTATGGGGACGTTGTTGGCGGTAATCAACAGCGCCTGCTCGCTCAGGGTGCGTTCCTGACCATCTAGGGTTTTGAGGGTTTCACCGGATTCTGCAAACCGGACTCCAATTTGCAGCACATTTTGTTTTTTGGCTTGCTTTTGACTGACGGCAATCAGGCGATCGCGATCAAACGCATGCAGTGGCTGCCCCCATTCCAGCAGGATGTAATTAGTGGCATCCACCACATTGTTAATTGGGCGAATTCCTAATGCCTGTAAGCGCTGCTGGAGCCAGAGCGGAGAGGGGCCAATTTTGACCTGCTCAACTACAGTGCCAATGTAGGTTGGGCAGGCTTGTGATTCGGAAATCTTCAATTTCAGGTTGCCTGTGCCGCTAGGCGGGTGGATGGGTGCGGGTTGGGGCAACCTTAAAGCAGCTCCCGTCAAAGCAGCAAGTTCCCGGGCAATACCCACCATGCTGAGGGCATCTGCCCGGTTTGCAGTAGAGGTTAAATCCAGAATTACATCATCCAGTCCCAGTAGTGGACGGACATCGCTGCCCACCTGCAAATCATCTCTCGCAAAACTGTGAATCCCCTCTGATTCTTTCGCTAATCCCAGCTCTGCCAGGGAACAAATCATGCCTTCGGAGGGAACACCCCGCAATTTGGCTGGCTTGATTTTCAGGTCAATCACTGGCAGGTAGGTTCCCAGGGTGGCAACGGGGACAAACAGTCCCGCTTTGACATTGGGAGCCCCACAGACGATATTGGATGGAGTTTTTGCCCCAATATCCACCTGACAAACGCTGAGCCTGTCGGCGTTGGGGTGGGGTTCGCATTCCAGTACCTTGCCAACGACGACTCCATCAGCCCAGGTGCGTCGGTCTTCGATGTCTTCTACCTCAAACCCGGCCATCGTGAGCAGGTCTGCTAACTCCTCTGGAGTCATGGTGATGTCAACCAGTTCTTTTAGCCAGTTCAGAGAGATCCGCATGAGTGCCTTAAAACCCCTTTTTACGCCAGCCTGACTATTCTATCGTTGTGTCGTCTCAATCCGAATAGTGGGAGCGATCGCCAAAAAAGATGACGCTTTGTCCCCAACCCGGCTAGGTTAGAATCTGGTCAATTTTCCAGAAGCGTGGGGAAACCAGAATGGCACCGCTCTATTGCAGCCAGGGACACGAAAACCTTGAAGATAGCCGCTTTTGTCGCCAGTGTGGTGAACGACTGAACCCGGTGACGGAAGAACTCTACCAGGGTGGCATTGTGGGTAGAACGTTGAGTTTTCGCTATCGAGTTTTACGAGAATTAGGGCATGGGGGATTTGGACGCACCTATCTGGCAGAAGACATCAATCGTTTCCATGAACCCTGTGTTTTGAAGGAGTTTGCGCCCCAAGTACAGGGTAGCCAGGATCTGCAAAAAGCAGAAGAGCTATTTGAGCGAGAAGCTGGCATTCTCTACCAGCTTCAGCATCCTCAAATTCCCCGCTTTCGGGAACTGTTCCGGGCCGAATTTCAGGGTCGGGGACGACTGTTTCTGGTACAAGACTATGTGGAAGGGCAGACCTATCAGGCGATTTTGCGATCGCGCCAGAGCCAGGGATTCTGCTTCAGCGAAACAGAAGTGACCCAGCTCCTGTTTCAGCTACTGCCCGTCCTGACCTACATCCATGAACGCGGGGTGATTCACCGGGATATCTCGCCGGATAACCTGATCTGGCGCAGTGCCGATGGGCTCCCGGTTCTGATTGACTTTGGCGGTGTCAAACAGGTTGCTGCAGAGGTCATATCTCAGGTCAATCCGGCGCGTGTTGCTCAACCGTCGGGAGCCACCCTTTTGGGAAAAATTGGCTATGCTCCGGTTGAGCAGATTGCTAAAGGAGAAGCTTTTCCTCACAGTGACCTGTACGCGCTGGCCATGACGGTCCTGGTGCTGCTCACTGGAAAAGCCCCCCAGGATCTGCTCGAAGACAACCACTGGCAGAAACAGGTTCGCCTCAGCCCCCAGTTCATGTCTATCTTGAACCGCATGCTGGAGCCTTACCCGGTGAAGCGCTTCCAGTCCGCCCAGGAGGTTTTAAGGGCATTGAAGGGAGGAGTGCCCAAGCCTCGCCACAATATCACCCAGCCCCCAGTTGAATATCAATCAGGACAGAAGCCCTATCCAGCGACAATCGCCGTTGCCCTGCCTGCCAAAACAGAATTGAGCCAGTTCCAGACCCTGCCACCTGTTCCTGTCCGTTCAAGGCGAGGTTCCGGCTTTGTGGGATTCTTTGCTTCGCTTCTATTCGTAGCTGGACTGGTAGGTAGCGGCTGGTGGGCGGGTAATCGCTGGTTATTGCCACTGCTACCCATTTCCCAGGAAAACCAGGTCAAACCCCAAAAGCCAGGCCCTCAGCCCACTCCTTCTAACCCACTGGAACCCACTTTCTCAAAGGCAGAGCAGACCCGGAAAGAGAAAATCATCAAACGGCGCGAAGAACTGGGGATTGACAATACGTTCTTCGTAGGGCTGGTCAACCAGGTTTTTCATGCAAAACATCCGGAACTGGAGGGACGGCAGTTGAGCCGAGAAACTAAAGATAAAGTGCTCCGCTCCGAGTGGGACAAAATTGCAACTGACCTCCTCGATCGCCTGCAAACCATTAGCCCGGAGGCGCGATCGCGGATGGGACAGTACACGGAGGCCAGTATCCAAGCGCGACAGACCACCGTTAACCAGCTCAACCTCAGTAGCCGTGCCCTCAATGACCTGACCGATGCTCAATTCTTTTCTCTGTTTCCAGAGCAACCCCGCGAGAATTTGTTAAAACAGCCGGTTGGTCAGGTATGGCAGGCGATCGCCGATGACCAGCTCAAAGCGCTTCGGGCGGGCACCGCTCTGGAGGCAATTCAATTCCCTGAAGGCAGTTTTAGCCATCAACTCAATGGCAGCCTCAAGCCCGGTCAGGGTAAAGCCTACACGGCTCAACTAGCCAAAGAACAGATGATCCGCCTCAAGCTGCAAACCGACAGCCCCTCTGCTCGTATCTCTTTCTATCTACCCACCAGCAAATCGGCAGCACTGCTGGAGGATTCTTCTGAAAGGGAATGGTCTGGCAAACTGACGGAAACAGGGCTGTATGAAGTGGTGATTGTGGCAACTGGCAGTGATCCGGTGAACTACACTCTCGATTTAGGAGCCGCTGAGGAAGTCAACACTGGAGGAGAAAATTGAAACTCTAGCTTCCTTCAGCGCTAGTCGCGAATAAGTGTGCCAGGTTAGTGGGAAGTATCTCTTGCATAGCTGTAGCCAGCAGGCTTAGGACGGGGTGCAGGGGTGGAACCCCTGGCTGGGGGCGAAGCCCCCACTCCCTCTCTAATTCCAATGTCCTAACGCACCTGTATAGAGCTATAACACATCCAAAGTTGCAAGCCGTATAGACGGAAAAGCTCCAGAGTTTGACAATCTAAGTCCGGCTGGCTGTTCCCGTCGTCGTTGCCTGCGAATATGGTTCCGGCCTCCCCGATGGCAATAGATAAGAATGGCTGTTATGGCAAATCTTCGAATTTTAGCAGCCTTCACCATTCGATCCATTACGCTGTCGGGATTCCTGGGAATCGAGCTTCGAGCAAAGTTGACATTTTTCCTAGTCAGGACGTGCCATCATCCACTTCGAATCGGAGCTAGTAATTCATCCACCTACAACTGATCTGCTTCGGATAGTTTGGGTGGGGAACCTGTTGGTGATGATCGATATGAGTGTCATAGGGTGCTCGCTCGTATACTTAATCAAACACCACATTTGACAATAATTCCCCTTTAGTCACTTTCCGTCGACTGAGAAGATCGTCGTCTGTGGAAAATGCCTGACATTTGAATCCCCGTTAACAACATCGCAACCAGGCTGGTTCCAACCAAAAGGACGTAGATAGGTTTGAGTGTTGAACCAAGATATGATCCTTGATGAATTTTGAGGAGGAAAGTGGCTTGCTCATCTGACAAACCAAACCAAGCTCTGCCAAGACGGTAAAACACACCTGTAATCGCACTCACGGCAAAAGGCAGAGATGCAATCGGAGCAATAACTTGATGTAACCTTCGTTCATCCAGTTTGAGAGGTTTAGATATTGCAGTTTTTTTACTCTGTTTAATTAAAGTAATGCCGCTGACAATCATGCCCAGTAGTCCTAGTCCAACCAACAGGACATAAATTGGAACGATCGGCTTACCCAAAAAACGACCTTCATGCAGCGCCATCATGAAATCACCAAATTCATCAGACAAACCAAACCAACTTCTACCGATTCGATACGCAACCCCTGTCAACGCTGTGAGCAATAGAGGGATAAACAGAATCGGTGCAGTTTTCCGGTGCAGTTTTCGTAGATTCATTGCTAAATATCTCCTGATTGTGTAGTCTTTGGTACTTTTGGTACTTTATGTGTGTGGTTAGCTCTAAACTTCTGCCCATTTTCGGAGTAAGTTGGCATGAAGTTTACAGAGCAAATCAAATTCCACTGTTTTTCCGTGTTTTTCAAATGTTGCGCGTCGAACAGTGTCCAGTTCAAATAACATTTCGCGCTCATGGGCATCTCGAATGATGCTGTGTACCCAAGTCACCGCTGCCAGTCGAACCCCATCAGTCACTTCTGCCACACGATGCAGAAATGTAGACGGATAGACGATCATTGATCCGGCCGAAAGTTTGAAGAATTGCTCTCCTAGGCTAGGATCAATCACCAGTTCGCCACCGCTATAGGTATTGGGATCATTGAGGAATAGCGTTAGAGATACGTCAGAGCGAGTCAAAACGTCATCTCCCATCAGGGCATTGTCAGTGTGCATTCCGTAAAACATTCCTGCCTCGTAGCGACTGAATAGGAGAGGGCGAATTGCTTTAGGACGAACTGCTGTCTGAAAGAGAGAATTTCGTTTGAGTGCCTGATTAACGATCGCCCTAATTTCTTTGGCTATGTCACTATCTCCTTTTAGCTGATAGTTTTCTTTCACTGTCTTAGCGTAGGTTCCAGCAGTCAGCTTGCCATCTACAAATTCTGCGTCTTTCAAGCCGAGATGAATCTGCTCCAGTTCTTCAGGCGTGAGAACATTGTCAATGCACAAAATCATCGCACTCAAACCTAATTGCTTTGGAATAGAATATAGAATGAACTCATTGTTGCGATCGCAACTTAGAACGTTTAGATTGAATTCCTTGCTGCGATCGCACTACATTCAGCACAACAATGTACGCTCAGTTATGAAACCGTACAGGTCGAATTTTCTCCGGATTCACCTTTTTCACCAGATTCACCATCTTCACTGCATTCACCAGATTCACCTGATTCACCCTGTTCTCCGTTTGAAGCGAAAAGTAATGCAGTGGAAAGATTTACAGTTGCAGGTCGGGTAGCTTTTAGCACGGACGATTGCTTTGGCAGTGCGCTCGATTCCCCACCTTCGCTATCCTGCGAACTAGGAGAAGGACTTGGAGACATTTCACCGCCTTCTTCACCGCCAGCATCGGCAGTTCCACAAGCGCTTAGAGTCGCAGCTAGACTGATGCTGAGAAATAGAGCAACAGCTTTAGAATTCATGACAAATTCCTCCATTAGCAACTAAGAGTCGAGGTACGAATACAAGAAGTAAGAATCCAGAAAAGGTGCATTGCTGAATCTGGGAATGAAAAAGTTGCTGGATGCTTGAAACTTCCGTTTCAATTCATCCCACTTTTCAGCAACGCCCAGAAAAGGCATCCCTAACTCTATGCTGGTCAAAACTTAGTGTGTTAAGAAATCACAAAGTCTGTCGCGGTGATTTGCGAGGCATTAATCCCCTGCAATATCGCCAACGTCTTGCCTGTGCCAGACAGTTGAATTAGCGTGTCTTTGGCAAAACTGCCGGTGCCTTGAACGATTTGGAGATCTGAAAAGCTTACATCATCGAGCTTTAGCTGATCCACACCATCCCTAAAGTCAGTGATGGTATCGGCAAATTGATAGCCAGGTTTATTGGGCTTGTACTTGATTTCAAACCTATCTTTGCCTCTTCCACCCGTGAGAATGTCTGCTCCTTGGCCACCTTCGAGCAAATCGTTGCCACTGCCGCCAATAAGTGTGTCGTTCCCTTTTCCGCCTTCGAGGTAATCGTTACCACCTCTACCAAAGAGGCGATCGCTGCCGTCCTTTCCATCAAGTTTGTCGTTGTTGATGCTACCTTCTAGGCGATTGTTACCCTTTGTCCCTTTAATTTTGGTTGAGGAACCGTAGTTATCACCGGACTCACCGAATTCACCGGACTCGCCCGATTCACCCAATTCACTGGATTCACCCAATTCACTATCGAAACGAGTGCGAAGAGACCGACCTGTCGACAATTGCGAATCAAGATCGAGAAATAAAGACAGTGCTTTGGACATGGTAGTTCTCCTCTTTATCCATAACTGGAACTACCAGTTAGTAAAATCTGAAAAAGTAAAGAAGTCGGAAACCTAGTCTGAGTTTCTAAAAAGAGGATATTTCATCTTGCTAGTGGGAGCTTCACATAGAAGCAACTTCCTTCCCCCAATTTGCTTTTCACAGTGATATCACCTTGATGGCGTTGAGTAATTGTTTTGGCGATCGCCAGCCCCAGCCCAGAACCCTCCCCATATTGGCTACGGGCTTGGTCGGCTCGCCAAAAACGATCAAAGATATGCGGCAGTTGTTCAGGAGCAATGCCGATGCCCGTATCCTGGATTGTTACAAGAGCATAAGTTCCAATTCGCTGCAACGACACAATCACAGTTCCACCCGATGGCGTATATTGCAACGCATTGGTCAAGAGATTCATAAATAACTGCTGAAGCTGGGAGGCATCGCCATTGACCTCTACACCAGAAATCAATTGGAATTTCAGGGAAATTTGGGACTGCTCAGCGCGATCGCTATAGAGATTTACCAGATCTTCTAGCAGTTCATCTAAGGCGATATATCGCCATCCGCTTTGATCTGGAGCTTGCCGATCCATACGAGCCAACAGCAATAGATTGTCAATCAATTGGCTCATTTGAGCTGAAGCCATTGCCATGGAATTTAGCTTTTCTACATCAGCAGGATGAATACGCTCCGGATGACTCTGCATCACTGCAATCGATGCGCGAATGGCAGTGAGAGGGTTACGCAACTCGTGAGAGGCATCTGAGGTAAACTGCTTCAGCTGATCAAAACTTTGCACAACTGGCTTTAGTGACTCACAAGTCAGCCAGATTCCACCCAGCGCAGCTAATCCTGAAACGGTTAACACCCCAACAATTAAGCTCCACCGCAAGCGGCGCAGTTCCGCTTCCAATGTAACGGTCGATTCAGTAGCGCGAACGTACCCTAAAATTTGATAGACTTTATTGGGATGAGTCTTAGAAACAGCGTAAGCAGGCCGAGTAAAGCTGCGAATATTACCTATCTGGATTAATATTCCATGCTGAGGAATATCTGATGGGAGTGAAGTTTGTAAGAAAACCTTCCCTTCACGTACCATTAATCGCTGCTGTGCATCATACCATTCCACCCCTTGATGAGAGGCTGCTAGGGACTAACAGGAATCTGCGAAACCGATTTTGCCTTATACTTACCCATCAGTTGAGACAGCGTGATTGGAAGTGGCATGCCATCAGAGCCAACCGGAACATAACCTTTGTATTTGTCCTCCGTTGTCAGTTCTTCATATTCATGCTGGATGATTTCCAGTGTCCCTGCAGAGGAAGCGGCAACCTGACGGAGGTGAGCATTTAACTGCTGGTTGCGGTCGTGAGCAACTAGCAGATAAACAGCAGCAGAGAATGTTCCTAAAATTGCAGCAATGATTAGGAAATAAGAAAACAACAGTCGATTTCGCAAATTACGAAATCGGCGATCAGAGATTGGGGTTGAGTCGGTATCCCAAGCCATAAACAGTCTCAATTAAATTAGGCGGTGCACCTGCGGCTTTGAGCTTCTGACGCAAGCTTCGCAGATGAACTTTAACAGTTTCTTCTCCAGGCATATCCTCGAATGCCCATACGCGCTCCAAAATCGTGCTACGACTGAGAACACGACTTCCATTTCGTAAGAATAATTCTAGTAAAGCATATTCTTTAGGGGTCAAAATCAAGGGAGAATTGTGATACATCACTGAGCATTCATTCGTGTTCAACGTCAATTTTTCCCACTCCAAGATTGGTGAAAATGTCACATTGCCACGCCGCAACAGTGCTCGAACTCTTGCTAGCAACTCTGGGAGATCGAATGGTTTGACCACATAGTCATCAGCCCCAACGTCTAGACCTAATACCTTATCCATACTGGTATCACGCGAGGTCAGCATTAGAACTGGAGTTTTATTTCCACTTTGTCGTAGTTTTTTGCAGAGGCTAATCCCATCCAACTTTGGCAACATTAAGTCTAAAACAATCAAATCAAACGCACCTGTCTCGGCAAACGTTAAACCAAGCTCACCATCATTAGCCACTTCTACCACATAGTGCTGATCACTCAGGGCTTCTGCGATCGCCTTTGTAATTCGAGAATCGTCCTCTACTAGCAGGATTTTCATCTCTATTACCCATCCAAACAAGTTGACGCTTTGCCTAAAGTAGCGCTATCAGTGCTGCCGTGATCATAAGATAACGTTAGATGATAAGGATTGACGAAGATAGGTTAAGCATCATCATATCCGTTCTACTGTGGCTAAAAACCTATTCCAGCCATAGTAGAATAATTTCAGTGCTGCGTAGAGTCCAACCATTGAAACTTGGTTGCACTAGATCAGCAACATGGCGATCAGAATGATCGGGTAAATCGCAAGAAGAATACCTCCGCTCATTTGACTGAGGCGCTGCTGAGGCGCTGCTAGTAAAATGACCAAGACCAGGGCAAGCAGCATCGCGATCACTGGTTGATGCAATAGCGTAGCGTCGGTAACAAACAGTGGACGAATCACAGCCGCCGCTCCCAAGGTCATCGTGATGTTATAGGCAAAAGACCCCACAACCCCAGCGACTACAACTTCTGTAGCTCCTTTGCGAGCAGCTGACCAGCACAGGACGACCAACTCAAACGCTGTGGCAAAACCCACCACCGTCAATGAAAGGGTAGTTTGATTTGCCTCAATATCTGTAATCTGGCGCACGGCTTCAACCAGCATCACTGAGCCAATCGCCATTGCCATCAAACCTGCCATCACCAACATCAATTCCTTTCCAACACTCCCTTTTTGTTTCCCGTTTCCCTCCAGCACTAATTCTTCAGCAGCGGCTTCAATCGCACCTGTTTCTCCCATGGCAGGAGGTTGCCGCTCCAAAATCCAGATCACACTGATATAGAGAACATAGAGAGCTAAAAGAATGGCACCTTCCAACCCGGTCACTTGACCATCCCAAATAAAACTAACTGCTGCTATGCCGATGGAAAACCCGACCAGAGCATAGCGCATCACTTGTTGCCCAAATGGTAATGGAGCTACGATCGCGCCTACGCCCAATGCCACTAAGCAGATGGCAATATTTGCACCAATCACATCTCCAAAGGCGATCGCTGGGGCGCCTCTCAACGTTGCAGCAATCGTTGTTGCCAGTTCTTCCGGCTCTGCTCCCGCCAGCAATAGTGCCAGAGCGAAACTGCTTACCTGTAACCTCACTGCGGCTTCGCCCAGATGCTTGGCAAAAATTTCAGCTCCCCACACAATCGCTGCCACTCCTGCAATAATCACTCCTCCCCACACAATCACCATAACGATGGTCCTCTAAAGAATCTACTCATTTCATTCAATCATTTCATTCAGTATGAAAGTACATCTAAGCCAAACTAAGAAGCACTAGGCAACTCTTTCCCCCAATCATCTGAAGGTTAATATCTAGCCACTCGTTTTGATAAGTCAAAACTGGATAAATTTGACGGCACTGAGAACTGTCTGAAAGTAAGTAATCAATGAATGGGCGTTGCTGCAAGGGTAATGCACAATTTGGCATTATAGAAGGATGAAATGTCCTCAATGTAATTCAACTGAAACGGCAAAGAACGGGCATCGTCGAGGCAGACAATGCTACAAGTGCAAGCAGTGTGGTCGACAATTTCTTGCAACTTACTATCCTTGGCGCTATTCGAATGAGGTGAAGCAATTGTGCATCAAGATGTACCTCAACGGCATGGGACTGCGAGGCATCGAACGGGTCACCGAAATCCATCACACGACGATTCTGCGTTGGATTCGGGCGGCAGGACACCAATTGCGGGATGCGCCAGAAGTAGAGGAGATTCCAGAGAACACCGATTTGGACGAACTGCAAACCTTTGTAGGCAATACGCGCAACAAGCTATGGATTTGGACAGCGGTTAATCATAAGAGAGCCGGAATCTTGGCGTGGGTGATTGGTGACCGCAGTGCGGAAACATTCAAGTGGCTGTGGTCAATGGTCAAATGCTGGCAATGCTTCTTCTATATCACCGATGGATGGAAAGTCTACCCGATGTTCATCGAAGAGGGCGACCAGATTGTGAGCAAAACCTACATGACTCGCGTGGAGGGGGAGAACACTCGTCTGCGGCACTACTTGGCACGGTTGCACCGCAAGACCTTGTGCTACTCTAAGTCTGTCGCAATGCTGAAATGTTCCCTTCGTTTGCTGCTTCACTCCTTGAAGGATTGGACAGTTCCTTTGCCAGCTTAAATCATTACAGTTTCAGCAACGCCTCGGTGCAGTCTACCAGTATGCATAGCAGGAACCGTCCCACTGCTTTGCGACGTTTGTGTGCGATCGCTGTGGTGAAATGACCGTGAAACCCTACAGTCGGCACATCAACGGTCAGCACGTCTGTCTGCCCTGTAGTGAGGCTTTGCAATTGGAAATGATGCCAACTGCAACTCCGATGCCGGCTCATTCCTAGTTTATCTAATTGGGTGAATGGGGGATTGCTTGCCGCAAACAGGCAATCCTCACGACCGGATTAATACTTGATTAATACTTGATTGATACTTGTCGGAAGGGTTGAGAGGGTGATCGAGAATGGATGATCACGCAATGGAACTGAGCAGCAACGGTTCCCCTGTCAAAACGACACCGCCGATGATGACTCGGCTTGAGATGGCGCTGCGTTTTTTGAAACTGGGTTCCATTGGTTTTGGCGGTGGTGTGGCGGTCATCGCCCTGATGGAGCAGGAATGTGTGCGGCGGCGGACATGTGTGGAAACTGAGGAGTTTCTGCACGGGGTTGGGTTAGGACAAATTCTGGGTCCCTTTGCGGTCAATACGGCCTTTTTCATTGGCTATCGAATGTTTGGGCTAGGGGGGGCACTGCTGGCACAAGCTGCATTCTTAGCACCATCGGTGTCACTGGTAATTGGGTTGTCTTGGCTGTACTTCAGCTTTAACCAAATTCCTTCGCTCCAAGGGGCACTGGCGGGGCTAGCTCCTGTGGTGATTGCGCTGATCCTGAGTGCTGCCTGGTCAATGGGGCGCAAATCAATTCAATCGACGGTGGCGATCGCCCTCCTCCTGGTAGCTGTTGGGGGTAGCTTGGCGCGGATTAATCCTGTCTGGATACTGGCGATCGCGGGCGTAGTCGGCTATTTACTGAAGCTTGACCGTTCGCGTTCCCGTGGCCAAGCGGCTTATCTGATACTGCCTCTGCCGCTCTTGATCAAAGGATTGCCGCATACCCTGTCTGCCGCCCTGCCCGCCACTTCAACCCTGATGACGGTGGGGCTTTTAACGCTGGCAATGGGCTTTCTTAAAGTCGGAGTCGTCTTTTTTGGCGGGGGATTTGTGCTGATTCCGGTGCTGCATCAGCAATTGGTGACGCAGCTAGGTTGGCTAACGCCGCAAGAATTTATCGATGGGGTCGCCATCAGCCAGTTAACCCCTGGGCCAATGGCAGTGCTAGCCACGTTTACAGGCTACCGAATGGCGGGCATTGCCGGTGCTTTGGTGGCAACGGTGGCTCTGTTTTTGCCTGCGACCCTTTTAATGTGGGGAATTTCCCATTTCTATCAACAACTTCGCCAGGTCACAGCGGTCAAAGATTTTCTGGCTGGGGTCAATCCAGTCGTGGTGGGCTTAATTCTGGCGGCGGCGATTGCGCTGGCTCCCAGTTCGCTCCATTGGGAGCGTCCGCTCAGTCTAGTTTTGGGTGCGATCGCCCTTGTTTTGTTCACTCGCTTCAAATGGCATCCCGCCTTTGTTTTGGCGATCGGAGCGCTAACGGGAACACTGGCCTCCGCTTGGATTTAAGTATTTATTTCGTGTTGGCAAATCGCCGTTTAGGTATGAAGGAACTAGTACAGCAAAATATAAGTTTTGAATTTTGAACGGGGTAAAGGGGTAAACCCCCAAACCTCCATGTTGCAAAATTTAGTATTTATAGCTCTACGCAGGTGCGCTAGGATATTGGAATTAGAGAGGGAGTGGGGGCTTCGCCCCCAGCCAGGGGTTCCAATCCTGCACCCCGTCCTAACCAAAATGACTACCGCTATACAACACCAGTTGCTTAAAGTGCTTGTATTCATTGATAGTAAGATCCATGGTTCATGCCCACTCCCATCACCACACTCCCCAAACTGATACCCGCGCCTTTCAGATCGGCGTTGGGCTAAATGTGGGCTTTGTGCTAATTGAAGCGGCGACTGGACTCATCATCAACTCTCTGGCGTTGCTTGCGGATGCGGGGCACAATTTAAGCGATGTGCTGGGGCTGGGGTTAGCGTGGGGGGCAAGTTATTTGAGTCAGCGTCCTCCATCACAGACATTCACCTATGGACTGCGGCGGTCTTCCATTTTGGCATCGTTGCTTAATGCCTTGCTCTTGATGATGGCAATGGGGGCGATCGCCTGGGAAGCGGTGCGGCAACTGCAAACCCCGTCTGAGATTTCTGGCTCGGTTTTGATTGGTGTAGCGGCGATTGGGGTGGTGATTAACAGCATCACAGCATGGCTGTTTCTAGGTGGGCGCACCCATGACTTAAATATTCGAGCAGCATTCTGGCACATGGCTGCCGATGCTTTAGTATCGCTGGGAGTGGTTTTGGCAGGGGCTGCTATTTTGACCACAGGATGGTTTTGGTTTGATCCTGCCATTAGTTTAGTGATTGTTGTAGTTGTGGTCATGAGCACATGGGATCTGCTTAAAGACTCGCTGAAGCTGTCGCTCGATGCGGTTCCCGCTAAGATCGACCCCAGAGCTGTTCACTTGTTTTTAGCCGAACGACCGGGCGTTGCCTGCCTTCATGATTTGCACATCTGGGCGATGAGTACGACTGAAACCGCTCTCACAGCTCACTTAGTCATGCCCGATGGGCACCCCGGCGATGACTTTCTCCATCAGGTCTCTGATGAACTGCATCATTATTTTGGAATTGACCACACCACCCTCCAAATTGAAATTAATGATGGTGTTTATCCTTGCCAGTTGGAGTCAGATTCTAGAGTGTAGACAGCGATCGCTGCGATCGCGATTTTGAAAAAGGGGAGTTACCATTCATGAGTGTTCCAAATTCTCAGACCCTGAATCAGCCGATAGAGAAGTTAAGTGTATTTCAGCGTTATCTCACCCTCTGGGTCTTCCTGTGTATTCTGGCAGGAATTGCTCTGGGACGGCTGTTTCCAGGAGTAGCTGTGACCCTGGATGCCATGAGCATCTATCAGGTTTCGATCCCGATTGCTATCTGCCTGTTTTTCAGGATGTACCCGATCATGGTGAAAATTGATTTTACTCAGATTGATCGGGCATTCCGTACCCCCAAACCCGTCCTGCTGACTCTGGCGGTCAATTGGCTGATCAACCCCTTCACTATGTTAGTGATTGCCCAATTTTTTCTGGGCTGGCTATTCAAACCCCTGATTAACGGCACCGAACTTATTCATGGACAGGAAATCTCTCTGATCAACTCCTACATTGCCGGAGCTATTCTGCTGGGGATTGCACCCTGTACAGCAATGGTGTTGATTGGGGTATCTCTCCTTTGGTAATCAGGGATTGACGCTGGTGATGGTGGCAGTGAATTCGTTGACGATGCTCTTTCTGTACGCGCCTCTGGGTCGGCTGTTGTTGTCCGCTAACAATTTATCAGTGCCCTGGGCCACGATCGTGTTGTCGGTGCTGATCTACGTGGGGTTGCCATTGTTGTGCAGGGTCTATAGCCGCTACTGGATTTTGAAACATAAGGGACGGGATTGGTTTGAAACCCAATTTTTGAAATACCTTGATCCAGTGGCGATCTCAGCGTTGCTGATTACCCTGATCTTGCTGTTTGCTTTTAAAGGTGAGTTGATTGTTAATAATCCCTTGCACATTGTGCTGATTGCAGTGCCGTTGTTTATTCAAACCAATTTTATTTTCTGGATTGGTTATGTTGCAGCGCTGAAACTTAAGCTGTCCTATGAAGATGCGGCTCCGGCGGCGATGATTGGAGCCAGTAATCATTTTGAAGTGGCGATCGCCACCGCTGTCACATTATTTGGCTTAAACTCGGGCGCAGCTTTAGCAACGGTGGTGGGTGTATTGATTGAAGTGCCGGTGATGTTAATGCTAGTGGGCATTTGTAAACGCACCGCTTTTTGGTTTCCACGGGAGCCAGAAAAGGCCAGTCTGCGTGATCACCGCTGCCGGATTCCTGGCTAAACCGAGATCTCACCTCCAACACCCGCAATTCAACAGTTCAGGAGGTTTACAGCCATGCTCACTGCAACCAACCTATCCAATACTGACGTACCCAATAACGTCCCTAATCACGTACCCAATAATGTAGGAACTGTCGTATCGGTTCGGGGCAGTGTCGTGGATGCGTCTTTCCCGCAGCGATTACCCGGTTATCTCCATCGGTTGAATGCAGGGGAGGATGGCAAGGTAATTGTGGAAGTGGTCGCCCATGTGAACGCAGAAGTGGTGCGGGGGATTGCGCTGACCCCCACCTCCGGGTTAGCGCGAGGATCGCCCGTCATTGACTTGGGGCATTCCTTAGAGGTGCCCGTAGGGCGATCGCTCCTAGGGCGGATGTTCAACGTATTTGGCACCCCCATCGACAAACGGGAACCGTTGACGGAGGTTACATGGCGATCGATTCATCAACCGGCAGTGCCCTTGCTCCAACAGTCTACACAATCGGAAATTTTAGAAACAGGGATCAAAGTGATTGATGTGCTAGCTCCGATCGAGCGGGGCGGCAAAGCCGGACTGTTTGGGGGCGCGGGGGTTGGCAAAACAGTGCTGATTACGGAAATGATCCACAACATGGTGAATCAGCATCAGGGGATCAGCTTATTCTGCGGCATTGGTGAACGCAACCGGGAAGCCGAAGAACTCTATCGGGAAATGCAGGCGGCTGGCGTCCTGGATCATACCGTCATGGTCTTTGGGCAGATGAATGAACCGCCGGGTGCTCGCTTTCGTGTGGGTCATGTGGCATTGACAATGGCGGAATATTTTCGGGATGACGCACACCAGGATGTCTTGCTGCTGATTGACAATATTTTTCGGTTCATCCAGGCGGGGCAGGAAATATCGGGTTTGATGGGGGAATTGCCGTCGCGGGTGGGGTATCAGCCGACCTTAGCGACAGAATTGGCGGCATTACAGGAACGCATTACCAGTACCACCACCGGAGCAATTACGTCAGTCCAGGCGGTGTATGTCCCGGCGGATGACTTCACCGATCCGGCGGCGGTACATACCTTTGGTCATCTTTCCGCCTCGATCGTGCTCTCCCGCAAACGGGCTAGCGAAGGCTTTTATCCCGCCGTTGATCCCCTGCGATCGACTTCAAAAATGTTAATGCCCGCGATCGTTGGCCAGCGTCATTATGAAATTGCCCTAGCTGTCCGACAAACTCTGGCGACCTACGAGGAGTTAAAAGACATGATCGCAATGCTAGGGATGGCGGAACTCTCCGCCCACGATCGCCAGATTGTCTACCGTGCCCGTCGTCTAGAACGATTTTTGACCCAGCCCTTCTTTTCCACGGAGCAATTTACGAATAAACCGGGACGATTGGTGCGATTAGAGGCCGCCTTGGAGGGGTGCGATCGCATTCTGAATGATGACTTTGCGGACTATCCCGAAAGTGCCCTCTACATGATTGGCAACATCGAGGAGGCAAGCCGATGATGCAGCTCAAGGTCATGCAACCGACGAATGTGTTGATTGATGAGCGTGTTACGAAGGTGACTGCTGAGGGCGACAGTGGTTCCTTTTGTCTCTTGCCCCAACATGTAGATTGGATTGCGGCGTTAGTCCCTGGCATTTTGTCCTTCGAGTCGGAGACTGGGGAGGAAATCTTTTTGGCGATCGATGAAGGCATTCTGGTCAAGCAAGGGGCAATGGTCTGGGTCTCCGTGAGAAATGCCGTGCGTGGGGTCGATCTTGAAACCCTGCAACAGGCCGTACAGCAACAGTTTTGCCAACTGGATGAACAGGAACAACGGGCACGCAGTACGCTCGCACGCCTAGAAGCCAGTTTTGTGCGCGAGTTTATGGAACTGGGAGGCTAGGATGAAATTACCTGATCCGTTAGACCCGAAACCCCCTAATGCTGATTCCACGGCTTTTGAACAGCAGGTGCGCCAAAAATCAACGCGAAAAATTCAGGCACGGCAGGAGGGCGATCGCAGCATTTGGGCGGGGTTGGGCTTGTTTGGCATGGTGGGCTGGTCGGTGATGATCCCGACCTTGTTGGGAATTGCCCTCGGAGTTTGGATCGATAAACGCTTCCCTAGCCCGTACTCTTGGACGCTGATGTTGCTCTTTGTTGGTGTGGTTCTGGGCTGCTGGAATGCCTGGTACTGGATTCAACGGGAACAGCAAAAATGAACTCGGATCCAAACATTTTGCATACATATCGGAATTAACTAAAAACCCATTGATTAGCTTATCTTTTGAGGGAGCATCACCATGAATCTTTTGATCCGCACACTACTGCCTGATTTATTCGTATTCCCCCTCGGCTTTGTTTTAGGGATCTTTTATTTCAGTTGTTTGTGGTTCACAGTGCAGCACTTGCCCCGCACACAACATCCCGTATTGCTCATAGTTGGCAGCGGAGCAGCACGACTGACTGTGGCACTCCTGGCATTTTATTTCATCATCGGCGGACACTGGGAACGACTAATGATTGCGCTTTTGGGATTTTTATTAGCTCGCACGTTGCTCATTGCTCGCTGGCGGCCCCACGCCTCCGGTAGCGATCTGATTTTGGAGGATTGAGGTGGAAGTCAGTCCTGACAATATTGTGATTTATGCACGCGAGCCGATCGTACTCAATGCCACGTTGTTATTTACCTGGCTCACGATGGGGTTACTGGTGGGAATATCGGGCTGGGTGACGCGACAGCTATCGGTTCGGCCTCACCTCCCTCCTTGGCAAAACCTGTTAGAGATGGTGGTCGATGGAATTTACAATCAAATTCAAGACATTACCCAGCAAGACCCAGAACGCTATTTATCTTTTGTGGGAACGCTGTTTCTTTTCATTGTCACCTGCAATTTGCTCACGGTGGTTCCGGGTTATCATGCCCCTACTGGGTCTCTTTCAACAACGGCAGCCTTGGCACTCTGTGTCTTTGTCGCGGTGCCGATTTTTGGCATCCGCCAGCAGGGGTTAGGACGTTACTTCAAGAGCTACCTGGAACCCACGCCGATCATGCTGCCCTTTCAAATTATTGGGGAGTTTTCACGCACTTTGGCATTAGCCGTGCGACTCTTTGGCAATATTATGAGCGGCAATCTATTGGCAGCTATTTTGCTCTCGCTCGTGCCGCTGTTTGTCCCGATCGCGATGCAATTACTGGGGCTAGTCTTTGGTGTGATTCAAGCCTATGTTTTTTCAGTATTGGCACTGGTGTATATCGCCTCTGCCAGTAGTGTCCAACAACATAATCATCATATTTCTACACAGGAGAATCGAGATGAGTGATTTAGCCATGATTGGCGCGGTGTCTATGGTGACTGCCGGTCTCACGATCGCCATTGGTTCGATTGGGCCAGCCTTTGGCGAAGGTTGGGCGGTGGCGCGGGCACTGGGGGCGATCGCCCAGCAACCGGACAAAGCGAATGTCATTACCCGCACTTTATTTGTCGGGTTAGCCATGGTGGAATCGACTGCAATTTACTGTCTAGTTGTGTCCATGATTTTGCTGTTTGTGAATCCATTCTGGAATCATTTTTTGGGAAATTAATTTGGGAAACTAACGTGTTAATTAACTGGTTTACTGTCTTTGCCCAGGTACTGAATTTTTTCATTCTCGTTGCTTTGCTACGGTGGTTTCTCTATCGACCGATTCTCAAGGTGATGCAGAAACGTCAAACGCTGATTGAGGAGCGGTGGCAAGAAGCAGAACGCTTGCAAGCAGAGGCCCAACAAGCCTTGACGATCTATCAGCACCAGCAACAGGAACTGCACCAGCAACAGGCAACTTGGCTAGCAGAGGCACGTCTCGCAGCAGACCAGGAACGGCAACGGTTGTTGGCACAAGTGCGGCAAGCGATCGCCGCCCAACGGGCAACCTGGCAGGCGGAACTCCAGCAGGAACAGAATGCCTTTCTGCACCGCCTGCGCCAACAAGTGATTCACCAAGTCACCGCGATCGCGCGTCAAGCATTGAAAGATCTGGCCAATGCAGATTTAGAGGCGCAATTGGTGCAAGTCTTTTGCGATCGCATCCGTCAGTTAGATACACTGCAACACCAGGCGATCGCCCAAGCACTCTCACAAACGACACAACCCATCCTAATCCGCAGCAGTTTCGCCCTTCCTCCCAACCGTCGTCAACAGGTAACAGACACCCTGCGGACTCAGTTCGCGATCGCTCAACCGCTTGAATTTGTTACAACTGCTGACCTGTTCTGCGGCATTGAGATCAAACTCGCTGGTCAGGAAATTGTTTGGAGTTTCGACACCTACTTGCAAACCCTAGAACAACGGCTAGCCAATGCCTTAACACAAGAAGAAACATCGCACCATGAACCGCATTTCTCAGCAGGTGCAGGCTGCTTGCGCTGATGCCTGTGACCTAATTGCTCAAGTTCTTAGTCACCAGTCGGCAAGCCTGACCATTCGTGAGACAGGCGTGGTTCAGTCGGTCAGACCGGGCATTGCCCGCGTCACAGGGTTACCTGGAGTGCAAGCAGATGAACTAGTGTGCTTTCCGAGAGCAGGCATTGTTTCTGGTAGCTCACCCCTGTTAGGCATTGCCTTTAACCTTGACCCAGAAGAAGTCGGTGTCATTCTGCTGGGAGACAGTCAATACCTGCAAGCGGGCGATGACGTCTACCGCACTGGACGAGTGATGGATGTTCCCGTAGGAGAAGCCCTACTGGGGCGCGTCGTCACCGTACTGGGACAACCGCTGGATGGTCGGGGTGCCCTCGATATCGCCGAGCGCCGTCCGGTAGAGCGGGAAGCCCCAGCAATTCTCGATCGCGCACCCGTCACAGTACCGCTGCAAACAGGACTCAAGGTGGTGGACGCCCTGATTCCCATTGGGCGGGGACAGCGGGAACTGATTATCGGCGATCGCCAAACCGGGAAAACCACGATCGCCATTGATACCATCCTTAACCAGAAAGACCAGGATGTGATCTGCATTTATTGTGCGATCGGGCAACGATCGGCGGCGATCGCCAAAGTCATTGCGACGCTGCGAGAACAGGGCGCAATGGCCTACACCATTGTGGTCGTTGCGGCTGGCCAAGATCCCCTAGGGCTGCAATACATCACCCCCTATGGCGCGACCACGATGGCCGAGTATTTCATGGCGCAGGGGCGCGATGTGTTGATTGTTTACGATGACCTCACGCATCATGCCCGTACCTATCGCGAACTCTCGCTACTGCTGCGTCGCCCGCCCGGTCGTGAAGCCTATCCCGGCGATATTTTCTACCTCCACTCGCGCCTATTGGAACGCGCCACGCACCTGCGTCCTGAATTAGGCGGCGGGTCGCTGACGGCACTGCCCATTATCGAAACCCAAGCCCAGAATCTGTCCGCCTACATTCCCACTAATTTAATCTCCATCACCGATGGTCAAATCTATCTCTCACCCGACCTATTTCAGAAGAGTCTTTTCCCAGCAGTTGATGTGGGGAAGTCGGTTTCACGGGTGGGCGGCAAAACCCAACTCCCGGCTTACCAGGCAGTTGCGGGTGATCTGCGCCTCGCCTATGCTCAATTTCAAGAAGTTGAAGTCTTTGCCCGCTTTGGCACCCAACTCGATGCGCAAACTCAACAGACCCTCGATCGCGGTCGCCGCATCCGGGAAGTGTTAAAACAACCGCAATCCCGTCCCCTGGCTGCCGCCGAACAAATCGCCATCCTGTTTGCGGTCACGCAAGGGTTATTCGATGCTATTCCGATTGCGCAACTGAAGGAAGTCGAATACCACATTGCTCAGACCGTGACGCAGCAATTGCCGGAGGTGTGCGATCGCATCCACAGGGGTAGCCCCCTGACCGAGGGCGATCGCGAGACCCTCAGGTTCACCCTTTCAACGATAATTTCCACCCTGAGAAGCAACGCAACACCTTATCCTAAAGGCCATCCCCTCTCCCATGCACACCCTTGAAACCCTCCAAACCCAAATCCGCAGCATTGAAGAGTTACGTGCTGTTGTCAGAACGATGAAAGCTCTGGCAATGGTACACATTCGCCAGTATGAACAAGCAAGAACATCACTCACTGACTACAATCACACCATTGAACTGGGACTGCAAGCTCTGCTCCATCACCGCCATTTTTCTGAAACCCAGATAAGCCTCCCCCTCACTACGCCACCCAAACATCATGGATTAGTTGGAATCATCTTATTTGGCTCCGATCACGGTTTATGCGGGTCGTTCAACGAGCAAATCGTCGCCTATGCTCTGGCGCAACTCCATCACCGCCAAATTCCGCCCGATCGCCGTCTGGTGGCAGCCGTTGGCGCACGGCTAATTCCTCACCTGGAAACAGCACACCAGCCAATCCAAGCAACGTTTTCTCTCCCCAGTTCCCTCGCCGGTAGTCTTCAGTTAATCCAAACCCTATTGTTAACCATTGAGCAGTGGCGCTTTCGCCAGCACTCCGACCAAGTCACAGCTACATCCGATGAGATAACGGAAATTCCCCATTCATACATGGAATATATTCTCTTGTTCTATAACCAGCATTTGTCCACAACAGCCTATCAACCGTTCAGCCTGCAACTTTTACCGCTCGATCGCGTCTGGCTGCATCAACTCGAACAGCGCCCCTGGGACTCTGCAGCACGCCCCAGCTTAAGTATGAATTGGGAACCCTTATTCTCTAAGTTGATTCGTCAGTATTTATTGATTTCACTATATCGGGCTACCGTCGAATCTTTGGCGAGTGAAAATGCAGCCCGACTAACTGCGATGCAAACAGCTGAAAAAAATATTGAAGAACGGCTAACCCTTCTCAATGCAGAGTATCGTCAGCAACGCCAAAATACCATTACAGGAGAATTACTCGATATCGTGTCTGGATTTGAGGCACTTAAAACGTCTTAGGAGCACAGGCAGTCTGCACCTCAAAACCCGTGACCCAGATGCAATCAATGAATGAGGTCAGGCTGGACATTAGGTTAAACTTCCCAGCGTTGCATAGTTGCATAAATGAGGGTAAGCCCCATGAACTATCCGGATTGTGGATCAACCAATACCAGCAAGAAAGGCAAGCAGAGAGGTAAATAAATAAAATTACATCTGAAAAGCTTGTCGCAGACAATTTATTGAAACTTATGATCCACCTTCTGATTATTTAGATGAGTTTAAGTGAGTTTAAGCGGGAATGTCTTAAAATGCATGTCAATGACATGGGGTTGCGGCATTGAACAGGTAAAAGGCGTTCACCCTACTATTGTCATAACTTGGGTCAAAAAATCGGGGAATTGTTCCCGATGCTTATGACAACCAGACGACACTTTGACCTATGCCATAATTCCGCCAGACTAGATAGGTCATTCTTGCCATGGTGGTTGAAATCTCCTCCCCTTTAGGTCTAGTTAGTTGCCACTCACGGGAATCAATGCCACCGCCGAGACCAGCGTGGTCCTATCAGGTACCAGACAGAATTCTCACCTGTGACCTGGTTACACCAGATGATATCCTGCCGTCCTGGTTCAGGTCTCTCATATCCCGCCCACGACCAGTTTTGATGCACTATAGGCAGCGTGGTGAAAGAGCTCAGGGTGGTTTCATTCATGAACCAGACAGTGGTTTCCCCTGTGCTTTGATTACGCCAGAGCAAATCGGTCTGTCCATCCTAGTTATAGCTGCGTTATAGCTGTCACCAGGTTGCTTAGGACATTGGTTTTAAGGAGGTGTGGGGACTTAGCCTCCAGCCAGGAGTTCTAACCCTGCACTTCGTCCTCAGCCTGGTGGCTATTGCTATA
This sequence comes from Leptothermofonsia sp. ETS-13, assembly GCF_049200465.1. Classification (NCBI taxonomy): domain Bacteria; kingdom Bacillati; phylum Cyanobacteriota; class Cyanophyceae; order Leptolyngbyales; family Leptolyngbyaceae; genus Leptothermofonsia; species Leptothermofonsia sp. ETS-13. Next base: position 3,965,799 of record NZ_CP120836.1, on the reverse strand, counting down.
AAATCCTCCGCGCCCCGATTGCCCAGCTAACCGCAACTGCCAGCAGCGAAGCCATACTACTGACCTTGGTGCCCTCCATCAACCAGGCGAGGTTTTCGCCGGTCACCTGACTGCGCCAGATCAAGTCTGTTAAGATGCATCCAAATTGGAAAAAAAGTGCAAGAATTTCTGGATTTTCTGCTTAAATGCAGGTGCGATCGCGAGGAATTTTGCCAAAAAACTTTTATTTTAGTACATTTGTCCTATAATTCTGTCAATTTCTAAGATTCGATGTTTTATACCTCCTTTCACCTCTTTCCCTCTCCCTGACTAACAACTAGCAACTAACAACCAGTACTCTCCCCTCCTCCTTCCCCTTCCACATTTGCCGTTTACCTGGCTAGTTCATCATGTACGCCCCTCTTGCCTCTGGAACCCTTCTGGATAATCGCTACCGTGTCGTTGGTATGGCGAAGCGGGGAAATCTTGGGCAAACCTACCTGGTGCGAGACCAAAAGCAGCTCAACGCCCTGTGTGTGCTGAAGGAGTTTATTCCCAATCAGCAAGATCCAGCCGTGGTTGACACATTGCTTCAGTTGTTTCACCAGGAGGCTTCTCCCCTTTACGAATTGCGCCACCCCCAGCTTCCCCGTCCGCGGGCAATGTTAGTTCAGGGAAATCGCCTGTATTGGATTCGGGAATATGTAGAAGGGAAAAGCTATAACGTCATTCTGGACAGCCGTAAAGCCCAGGGACAGCCTTTCTCAGAGGCGGAAGTCATCCACCTGATGATGAAAGTTTTGCCCGTCCTGAGCTATCTGCACAGCAAGGGAATTGTGCATGGCAATCTCACGCTGGATACCTTAATTCTGCGTCAGCAAGACCAGTTGCCCGTTTTAATTAACTACGGGCTGGTCAGAGATCTGGTTGTGCGGTTACAACTCCATCCGGTTAAGCCAGAGACTGCCCTGGGTACCTGGGGGTACATTCCCCCCGAAAAGATCAGCGATGGGCAGGTTTATCCCTGTAGTGACCTCTACTCTCTGGGCGTTGTGTCGATCGCCCTGCTGACTGGAAAATCACCAGAAGAGCTCTATAACCAGAAAACCAAAAGCTTTGAGTGGGAATCCCTGGTGAATATCAATCCCAAATTTGCCCGGATTCTTAGGCAAATGCTGGAAACCCGCCCACAAAAGCGCTTTGCCTCTGCCAATCAGGTGATGCAGGCATTAGAACCCCTGGAGGCTTCTGCACCTCAGATGACAGAGTTGTCTTCGGTTCCCCCACCGGTCGTCTCTTCTTCGGCTCCGCCATCAGTCATTCCTGCGGCGCCGCCACATCCTCCCCGTCTACCGACGGAACCGGTTGCTGCCCAGGTGGCGGTTGAGGAGCCTTCCCCTGCTGCGCCCCAGGCTGCTACTCCGGTCTCTAAAAAACGCCCCTTCAAACGACGGGTGGGCGGCCCCCGCGCTTCCACGGCACTGGTTGTCGGGCTGGCACTGCTAATGGGTGTGATTGCCTGGAAAGCCCTGCCATTTTTCCGGGGCGATCGCAAATCTGCCGAGTCGCCTGTCCCAGAGACTGCGGCCAGCCCAGCCACTCAACCAGCAGAGCCACCTGCAAAACAGATCCCCCCGGTTGAGGGCAAGAGCCAGAAATCCTCTCCAAATCCAGCAGCTCAAGCCAGTGGAGTCTCAGAACAAGCCCTGCGCGATCGGGTCCAGAAATTGGGGGTTAATCCCCAATACTTCAATAATCTGGTCGATGAGACGTTCTATATCAAATACCCTCAACTTAAAGGGCAGTCCCCTACCAGCAACGGAGATGCCAGACAGAAGGAGAATTGGAACGCGATCGCCAGCGCCCTGACGGACCGGCTGGAGTCTCTCAATCCAGAAACCCGCAAAAAACTGGGCACCTACACGCTGGATAACTACAATCAGTGGCTGGCAGCACTGGGAGAATCAGGCAAGCAAAACAGCCCTACGCTTGATGCCCTGGCTGATGGTCGCTTCTTCAAGTTGTTTCCAGAATGGAAAGGGCGAACACTGAACCCGGATACCATGGGGCAGGTCTGGTATGCGATCGCCGATGAAATGCTGGAGGCCGCAAAGGCTAAGAAAGCAGAGAAGAAGAATTAAGACATATAACGACCCCGTTCACCCGCCGCACACAACCTTGATTCTCACAAATTACCTTGATGCGATCGACTCCAACAACAGTTATGGGGAGACGGAACAGCGCAAGAGAGGAGACGACCATGCAGTGAGCGACCGGCAGATGTCTACTAACATATTGCTTCGCTCCTCTCATGCAGCTCGCTAAGAGCCAGAGAAATGGTAATTAGGAAAAGAGACTGGGCTAGGGATTGAGGACGACCATCCAACGTCAGACAGCCGGATGTCTACTAACATATTGCCTCGCCTCAACCCTGACCGGCTTCCTTTAACGAATTCTCAGGGATTGCGTGGTTTTCACACCTTCCATAATCTCTTCGCTCAGAAGCAGGCAGCCCAGTTCCTGACAACAAACTATCCCCAACTTAGCTGATGGAAAGAACCTTTGTCGCCTACATCGGCATCGACTGGTCAGATCGTAAACACGACATCTGTCTGTATGACCCCGAGAGCGCACAGCGAGAATACAGCGTGATCGGCACTCAACCGCAAGAGATTGCCAATTGGGTTGCGACCTTGCAACAGCGATACGGCAATGACCCAATCGCCATCTGTCTGGAGCAAAAGCGAGGACCCCTGATTTACGCACTGTGCCAGTACGAAAACCTAGTGCTGTTTCCCATCAATCCGCGCACAGTCTCCAACTATCGGCGAGCCTTTCAGCCCTCACGCGCAAAATCAGACCCCGTGGATGCTCAAATTCTAATTGAGCTGCTGCTCAAGCATCCTGACAAGATTCCTCCGTGGCAACCCGCATCTTGTGAACTGCGAGCCTTGCGGCAGTGGAGTGAATCTCGCCGCATGCTGGTGGGCGAGAAGGTGCGGTTGACCAATCGTATGACCGCTGCGCTGAAGAACTTCTACCCCCAAGTGCTGGATTGGTTTGAGGATAAAGATACTCAAGTGTTTTGCGACTTTATGACTCAATACCCTGATCTCCACTGCGCCCAAGCTGCCTCGGCTGAGGAATTGACTCAGTTCTTCCAGTCTCATCGAGTCATTCGCCATAGCGCCATTGAACGGCGCATTCACCAGATTCAAACCGCTGGTACCCCGCTGACAGAAGACCCAGGCATCGTCAAACCGATGCAATGGCTGGTGCAAACGCTGGTGATTCAACTCAAGGCACTCTTGCATCGACTCGATGAGTTGAATCAAACGATTGAGCAGTTGTTTCAGTCTTTGCCAGATGCGGCGTTTTTCGAGGCTTTACCAGGAGCAGGCCCCCATTTAGCCCCTCGATTGCTGGTTGCCTTTGGTGATGACCGCAGTCGCTTCGGCAACGCCCAGGCGTTTATGAGCTATATCGGCATTGCACCGGTCAAAGAAGAGAGTGGCAAGAAACGCTGGACGCACTGGCGCTGGAGTTGTCCAAAGTTTCTGCGGCAGTCCTTTGTGGAGTGGGCTGACCAGTCGCGGCGACACTCATCGTGGGCCAATGCGTTCTATCAGCAGCAGCGGCGATCGGGCAAAAGTCATCCCAAAGCGATTCGCGCTCTGGCGTATAAGTGGGGACGAATTCTCTGGCGCTGCTGGCAAGACCGAGTGCCCTATGACGAAGACCGCTATCTGGCAGCGCTCCAGCGGAAGAGGTCGCCGTTAGCGGCGATGCTAGTCCAAAGCCCAGTTGAAATGACTACTACAGCAGGTGAGTGCGGCAATTCTACGGCTTAAGTCACGCTAAAAGACACACGACAGTTCAACGAATGGAACGTATTTAGGAATGAAATATTGAATGCAATTTAGCCAGCTTTAGGATGGCTTATGGTCTGCTGCGTTTTGAGTCTGTGCATCAATTTACTCGGTATCTTTTCACAGTTGACTGTTGACTCCGTCTCCCTCAGGGCCTATGTTATCCTGCTCTGGACTGAGGATGTACTAAACAGTCTATAACCACAATGAGTTATCGTGACATCATCACCATTGAGCCAGATAAGCGTGGCGGCAAACCTTGTATTCACCGGATGCATATCACTATTTATGATGTTTTAAGATGGCTGGCGACTGGTATGTCCCATGCTGAAATTCTAGATGATTTTCCCAAACTGACAGAAGCCGATATTAGGGCTTGTTTGGAGTTTGCAGCGGATCGTGAACATCGTCTCGTTGCTTCAGTAGGTGCTGTTTGAAGTTGCTTTTTTGACCAGAACTTGAGTCGAAAGTTAAGTAGCTAGGCGCAATTAAATTAAGGATAGTTTCGGGGGTGGAGGGGGTGAACCCCCCTGCCTGGAGGCTGCGCCCCCACTCCCCCCTTGACAATTAATGATGACTACCTACCTAGTGACTCGCTTAGCAGATATTTTTCCTGATTCTAGTCACGTTCAGTTTCATGGATTGGCAGAAAAAACTGATACTGAAATATAGGAATTTGCTAGAACGACTTTTGTATCTTGACTCAGCATGCAGATTTTGCCGAGAGAAGTCGTTTGTATGGCTCCCTCCCCCCTAAATTAGTAGGACTTCGATGCGGAAATGCGCCTACTAATCACAGGGATAAGGTGTCTAACTCGCGTTTAGAATGCTCTTAGCCTGTCTAGTTTGAATAACTACCCGATTTTGGTAATGTTCTAGACATGGGGATCGATGAAGTCAAACAGCCCGCCCAAACTCGTAGCGATTGATGAACAATCCAATCACGATGTCATGCAGCCATTCGGACTTGGAGAAGCAGATGGTTTTGCGAGAGCTAATCGCTTAATTCGCGTTCGTAACGTTAAGTGTTTGCGCTCGATTTTTTGGGTATTCCACTTGCCAACGACGTACTGGTCTTCATCCACCAAACGGGCATACGCTCCCCATCCATCGGTGTAAAACGTTTGAACGCCAAACGGCTCTAACAATGCTTTTAACTCAACGAGCGCCTGGTCTGTATGATCGGCCAGCACATAGGCCAACACGTACCCGGTTTGATGATCAATTGCGTGCCGTAACCAACGCTCCTGCTGCTTCGAGTGAACAAAACTCCCCATCTCGTCAGCTTCCGCTTCCTCAATGTGTTTGACGACTATCGCAGAGGTCGGCTTAAGTTGTTCTAACAAGGGTCGGTTCACGTGTTCAAGATGACGATCTTTTTTTTAATTCTTCAAGGACGGTGGTTGGGCTAATCTTGAGTACCCGCGCAGTATCGCGAATCCCGCCGCCGTTGAGCGCCATCTCACAAATCTGTTGTTTCACAGTAGGCAAGTAGCCTCGGTAAGAATACTCCTGAACAAAGCTATGACGAGTGCATTCAGGATTACGGCATTTATACTGTTGCTTACCCTCGGCGGTTTTACCATGCTTGACGATATTCGTGCTCTCACAGGTGGGGCAATGCACAGGTTCAAGTACCGTCGTAGTTGTTTGGGAGAATTTAACGGGTTCGAGTGCTCCGATTTTCCCTGACTCCTATCCCCATGTCTAGAACATTACCTTAAGGTGAGAGATGACTTGAGGTGGCTAAATCCAGCACTCTAGCAGAGAATGCTCAGGCTACTGCCCCACCGAGAACTAAGCAGCCCAACAAGGAAATCGGCGTTGCTAAAAAGCAGTATGAAGCGAAACGAAGTTTCGAGCATACAGCTCATGGTGGATTTTTACCCTTCTCCTGCTTCAGGCACTTTCTAAATAGGGCTGTAGCTGTAGTTGCAAGCGTTGACGGGCACGAGCAATGCGAGATTTGACGGTACCCAGGGAAGAGCCAGTAATTTCGGCGATTTCTTCGTAGCTCATGCCTTCAATTTCCCGTAGCACAATGGTTGTGCGGAAAGCCTCCGGCAGTTCGGCGATCGCCCCTTTCAACTGACTGTAGAACTCTTGCCGATCAGGCGTTTCAGAAGGTTCCGGGTCAGGTGCTGCGATTTCCCATTCAATTTCACTATCACCAAAAGAAAGGGGAGCATCCATAGATACCACAGAAGTGGACCGCTTACGCTTGCGTAATTCGTCGTAAAACAGGTTAGTGGCAATTCGGCTGAGCCAACTTTGAAATTTAGCTGGTTCGCTCAGACGGTGCACATTACGGTAAACCCGAATCCACACTTCTTGAGCCAGGTCAGCCCGGTCTTGCCAGTCAGGAGCAAGATGATAAAGCACCTTCTCCACATTGGGGCGATAACGGCAAACTAGCTCTTCAAATGCCATCCTATCCGGGTAAGGATCTGTTTGACAGCGACGAACAAGCTCCTCGTTAGATAGTGCCTTTGCAGGCGCAGAAATCCGAGAAACTGCCGTCTTGACTGCTGACCAGGACGTAGACAGAGAAGGACTCATGGGTAACGCTCACTCTAAACACTCCATCAAGCATCGTCATTCAAAGATTCTTCGACTTAGACTCCAGGTTAGAGATTAGAAGTCCAATTTTTCAGCAAATAAACTTGAACGACCGATAGTGTTGACTTGCACCATGTCATTCTCAGAGTAAAAGTTGGGGTACAGTTCATTGATTTATCCGGGTGACACTTCGCGAACTGGATAATGGTTTATTAAGAGCTGTTAGTTACGTGAGGTGTGAGGGAATAGGAAGAAGAAAGAAGAAAGAAGGAGTGGATGGGTGGGGAAGTGATGGAGTAAAAGGGTGAATGGATAGAGGAGTGGGAGGGTAGAGGCTGTTCTAGAATAGGGCCCTTGAAACCCCGATTCCCTCGCCCCCCCTTTCCAGGATTGCCACAAAAAATTTGGCAAACCCAGAGCAACAATTACTCTATCCCCCATCCACCCTATCCCCCCATCCCTTCCACTTCTACCTGCTATAGAATTCAAAATCATTCCCTGTACTTAAGCCCAGGCAGGCAGCAATGTTTAACGCGACAGAACTTCTCATCGAAGACTTTGTGAACAAACTCAAAGAAGGTTACCGCCGCACCTATGGGGGCTGGAAGTCTGACTATGAAGATATCATTGCCTGGGTGGGCGGGATGGCTATGGAGAACATTGCAAACAGCGATGCGCTTTACCACAATGTTGAACACTCCATTTTGGTGACTCTGGTAGGGCAGGAAATCTTGCGCGGAAAACATATCCGCCAAGGGGGAGTTTCCTGTGAAGACTGGCTGCATTTCATTATTTCGCTGGTGTGCCACGATATTGGCTACGTTAAAGGGGTCTGCCGTCAGGATCGGGATGGTCTTTATGCCACTGGCAGGGATGGTGCCATGGTCTCTCTGCCTCCCGGTTCTACCGATGCTGGGCTCACTCCCTACCATGTTGATCGGGCAAAACTTTTTATTGACGAGCGATTTGGTGGACACAAGCTCATTGATGCTGAAGTGATCAAACAAAACATTGAACTTACCCGTTTTCCCGTCCCCGCTGCCGAAGACCACCAGGACACTATCAATTACCCTGCTCTCATCCGTGCCTCGGACCTGATTGGGCAACTCAGCGACCCCCGCTATCTGAAAAAAATTAGTGCCCTCTTCTATGAGTTTGAAGAAACGGGTGTCAACAAAGTCCTGGGCTACCGCCATCCTGGCGATTTGCGTAAAAACTATCCCAAGTTTTACTGGCACGGTGTTTTTCCTTATATCAAGGATGCGCTTTACTATCTGTCTCTTACCCAACAGGGCAAGCAGATTATTGCCAACCTGTATTCCAATGTGTTTGTGGTAGAGCACGAAAAGCCACAGGAGTGAGGGGGAGTGAGTGAATGAGTGGATGGGTGGATGAGTAGATGAGAAGACCGATGGAGTGATAGGGTGAAGGTCAGTTGGTACCTGCTATAGAAGTTGGTACCTGCTATAGAATAGTTCTTTGACCCTAGCCCATCTCCTCCCATGAACTGGTGGCAACGACTAAAGAAGAATAATCTGGCGCGGTTTGGAGCACTATTGTTGCTGGTGTTTTACCTGGCGGTGATTTTTGCAGAGTTTGTCGCTCCCTATGACCCCTATGCGTCGCAGCCGGATGGAGCTATGTTGCCACCAACGCAGATCTATTGGCGAAACCAGTCTGGGCAGTGGATTGGTCCCCATGTTTACCCCACTACTCAGGGGCCGGTGGATTTGCAGACGGGCGATCGCCAACTCATTGTTGATCGGGACCAACCCTCCCCTATCCGCTTATTGGTGCAGGGGGATGAGTATCGCATCCTTCAGATCAAACTCCCTCTGCCCACCCAGTTCTCCCTGACCGACCCTAGATTTGAAGAAGTGGAGCTTTTTCCTGGTATCCCCGGTAATCTCCATTTGTTTGGTACAACGGGGCCTGGCCAATTCAACCTGCTTGGCACTGACGAACAGGCACGAGATCAGTTCAGCCGCTTGGTATACGGTGGGCGCATCAGTCTCAGCATTGGCCTGGTTGGAATTGCCATCTCCTTTCCATTAGGAATGCTGGTGGGCGGTATCTCTGGCTACTTTGGTGGCTGGATTGATAATGTTTTGATGCGTCTGGTGGAAGTGCTGATGACCATTCCCAGCATCTACTTACTGGTGGCATTGGCGGCAGTCTTACCACCCGGTCTTAGCAGTGCCCAACGGTTTCTGCTGATTATCCTGATCACCTCCTTCATTAGTTGGGCAGCCCTGGCACGAGTGATTCGGGGTCAGGTGCTTTCCTTAAAGGAGCGAGAATTTGTACAGGCAGCCCGCGCGATGGGGGGCAAGTCGCTTTACATCATTATTCGCCATGTTTTACCGCAGACCCTGACCTATGTCATTATTTCAGCTACGCTGGCAATTCCCAGCTTTATTGTGGCGGAGTCGGTTCTGAGTTTAATCGGACTTGGCATTCAACAGCCTGATCCTTCCTGGGGCAATATGCTCTCACTGGCTACGAATGCGTCGATTCTGGTGCTTCAACCCTGGTTAATCTGGCCCCCTGCGATTCTGATTATCCTGACTGTACTGGCATTCAACCTACTGGGGGATGGCTTGCGAGATGCCTTAGACCCTCGCAGTCTTCAACGGTGAAGGGGTTTTCCTAAGAGTTTAGCGGTGGGGTTGATAGGGTTGACCATAGGGCGGTGACAGGCATGACTGGAAGAGCGCAGCAATATCACGTAAAGTGATGGGATAAGAAAATGGGTGTAATATCTTCAACGTCTGTCCAGTTCAAACCTGAATGAGCAACGAAAATTATCTCAATCATCCCAACTTTGGCTTGCTGTTCAGGGTATGTTTGGTCGATGAAAAGCGAGAGTTGTTCACGACCCTGTATGCGCAACGTTTATTTTTCTTGGTTGCAAATGGGCAAGATGGCTTGGAGTTTGAGCCGATCACTCGAACAGATGCCCGGATTTTGGTTGAAAGCCGAATGCGATCGCTGCGCCGCCTGGGTCAATCTCTAGATTACGATCGCCTCCATGGAGTTTATAAACAAACATTTCAATGATGCCGTTTTCTAAACTTGGGGGTACAATTTCAGAGCGCATTTTGGAGATACGTCGAACCCTGCCCCCGTCTGTGCGATTGATTGCCGTAACCAAGCAGGTTTCAGTTGATGCAATACGCGAAGCCTACGATGCGGGGATTCGTGACTTTGGCGAAAGCCGGGTACAGGAAGCCGAAGTAAAGCAAGCGCAACTTCAAAACCTGACCGGTATAACCTGGCATTTAATTGGGCATTTACAAACTAACAAAGCACAAAAAGCGATAGGGCAATTCCAATGGATTCACTCAGTTGATAGCTTAAAGCTGGCCCAAAAATTAAATCGGTTAGCAGAACAGCTATCGCGAAAACCGCAGATTTTGCTACAAGTCAAACTTTTACCAGACCCTAGTAAATATGGCTGGTCAACCTTTGATTTGTTGAAGGATTTACCAGAACTAAATCGCTGCGAGCACCTCAATATTGAGGGTTTAATGACGATTGCACCCCTGGGCTTAAATGACTCGGAAATATTAGCTGTTTTTCAACAAACGCGCGAACTTGCTAACAAAATCGCCACTCAGAACTGGTCTCATATTCGAATGGGCCAACTTTCAATGGGAATGTCGGATGATTACGAGCTGGCCGTTGAAGCAGGAGCAACCATGATACGCCTGGGCCGCATCCTGTTTGGCGATCGCCCAGCCTAGTAAGGCCTTGAGCACCGAAGACAATCTCAAACAATAACGGCAAATTGTCGAGGAAAACCTTTAGACATCATTAAATTCTGGGCGCGGAAAAGACTTTTGAGATTATTTTTGTTCGTTTTTTGAGTGAATGGTCTATCATTAGTTGTTCCTATAATGTAATTTTCGTAAATCCTCCAAACTTTAAACGAAAAACCGTTAATAACCTATCCATTTCAAGAATGTGGATGTATACTAAATTTTCAATTCAGCCAAACCAGGCGAGGCGCCTAATATATTCGCTTGCAGATTGAGCCACTAACGTAAATCGTTTGGCTATCACTACAACCCCTAAAGGCAGTCCTCATCATTTGTACAGTAACGGCTAGTTTGATTCCTGGATTTCTAGCCACCCGCATTGATTCATAACTACACCCTGATCGTGATGGAGCGTGAACAGTGAGCAATCTATTCAATAAACTACGGGACTTCGTTGGCTTTAACGAGCAGATGGATTACGAGTACGAATATGACGAAATGGATGGAGGTGACTACGAGAATCTTTATCAGCAAGAACACGCTCCCCAGCCAATGCCTCAGGCATCCCAGGAAGATGTGCGTGCTCGTCGCAGTCGGTTCCGCGATCGCCCAGCGATGGGTGCAGATGTTGGTATGGGCACCACTCCTGGTATGAGCAATGTGATTGGTATGCCTGGTGCCACCAACGGGATTTCTGAGGTGGTAGTGATGGAGCCTCGTTCCTTTGAAGAAATGCCCCAGGCGATTCAAGCTTTGCGGGAGCGTAAGTCGGTTGTGCTCAATCTCACCATTATGGATCCCGATCAGGCTCAACGAGCGGTGGATTTTGTTGCTGGTGGTACCTATGCGATCGATGGGCATCAAGAACGCATTGGTGAAAGCATTTTCCTGTTCACCCCCAGTTGTGTTCAGGTCAGTACCCAGAACACCACCGGTTTCGATGCTCCGATGCAACAACCTCAAATGCGGATGCCCCGTCAGGCTCCTCCGGCAGCGGCTTGGTCTAATGACCAGATGCGGATGGCGCAATAATCAGTTGTTAGTGATTAGTTGTTAGCTAGAGTGCTAAACCTCTACCCCTTAGGTATGAGAGTTAAATAACTCCGAAAACCTCACCCCGCCTTTGGCGCCCCTCTCCGAGTCGGAGAGGGGAAGGAGGAGGTGTCAATTTGCTCGAAGAATGCGGTGTTATTAAAGCCACAATCCTTAACTGTATTGAGCTGTATTGACATACAGGGTTGTATTTGCAGGGTGCTGTTAGCGATAGCGTAATGCACTAATCAAATGGGAATAACGTCTGGTGTCATTACACCTAGCAATCAACAGCTAATCGCTTCAGGAGACGTTCAGTGTCTGTAAAATTAAGTATTATTGGCGGCGGGGTAATGGGAGAAGCTCTCTTATCCCGTCTTATTTTACAGGGGATCTACGCTCCGCAGGATGTGTTGGTGAGTGAACCCCAACCACAGCGACGGGCGTTTCTAGCAGAGCGGTATCGGGTTCAGGTTACGGCAGACAATCGAGCGGCGATCGCTACGGAAGTGTTGATGCTGGCGATCAAACCTCAAATGTTTGAAGCGGTGGTTGCCGATCTATCCGTTACCGCCCAAACCCTTCCCCCCTTAATCCTTTCCATCCTGGCGGGAATCCCTTTGAGCAGACTGGAAGCTGGGTTTTCTGGACACCCGGTTATTAGAGCAATGCCGAATACCCCGGCCACCATTGGGGTAGGAATAACGGCAATCGCAGCAGGTAGCCATATCCAACCCCACCACCTGAAGTTAGCCCAGCAGATCTTTGCAGCCGTTGGAGAAGTAGTTGAAGTTCCCGAAGCTTTGATGGATGCTGTTACTGGGCTGTCCGGTTCTGGGCCTGGATTTGTTGCAGTCGTGGTTGAAGCGCTGGCGGATGGTGGAGTTGCTGCCGGATTGCCGAGGGCGATCGCAATGAAACTGGCCTTGCAAACGGTCAAAGGTACAGCCCAACTGTTGCAGGAATCGAGTATGCATCCTGGAGAACTGAAAGATCGGGTTACCAGTCCCGGCGGCACAACGATAGCTGGAATTGCTCAGTTAGAACGATCAGGTTTGCGTTCGGCGCTCATTGAAGCGGTACGAGCTGCATCTGTGCGATCGCAGGAACTTGGGCGTTTTAATTCATGATTCCTCACGTTAAGATTAAGCACAGGGGTGTGAATGTGGAACGCTAGCGAAGCAGGTTCTAACCTGTTAGTGCTATTCCGCCAGTTCGCAAAGCATAAGAATTTAACTGATTTCAATCCTCTTGCTTTCCTCCTGCGCCTACCAGTAGGGGGGGAGTTGTTTTTATTACCTACCCCTGCGATCGCTGCTTATAGCCCTGGTACAGCAAAACGAAAGTTTTGTTGGGGAATGCAGGGTTTCCATCCCTGGCTGGAGGCGCAGCCCCCACTCCCCCTTAAATCCAGTGTCCTAAGCAAGCTGGCGAGAACTATAAAAACAGGGTGCAGCACCACTGTCCATGAATTTCTCAGGAGAAACTATGGAACATCTGGCTGTACAACTCATCGTTGCAATTCTCTGTGCGGGCATTGCCAACATTCTGATTCCCCACCGCATTCCCGGTCGTTTTCTGGGATTGATGCTGACCGGATTGACAGGCGTCTGGTTAGGGGAAGTGGTTTTCAAATTCCTCAAAGACCAGTATGGAGTCAGCTCTGACATTCTGCATTGGGGGATTCTGGGAGTACCGCTGATTCCTTCGGTGATTGGTTCAGTGATTGAACTTTACCTTGTGACCACCTTTTTCGGATGGAGACGCTATACCGGCTAGGGCAGTGGGTATGCTGGACGAAGGGCTCGTCTGCCTGTTCTTTTTAGCCCCTAACCGCCCACATGCCTATCTCTGAGCAGAAGACTGTCCTCACTCAACCGTTCCTGGAACTCAATAACCAGGGACACGCCATTCAGCTCTTTCTCACCCAGGAGCAACATTTTCTGGGCCGAGATCCCTATCGCTCAGATTTGCTAGTGCCGAGTGACTGGCAGATCATTTCCGGCTGCCATGCCCTGCTACGGCGCGAAGGGGAAGACTATTGCATCTATGATGGCGATGGTCAAAAGCCCAGCACAAATGGGCTGTTTATTAACCGGACTCGCATCACTCCGGCTAAGGGCTATCCGCTTAAGCATGGAACTGAACTGCGGATTGGGCAAAATCCCCGCAATCAGATTGTGCTGGCCTATCGCAATCCCTTTGGGGCGGAAACGGCAGAGATGCCAGAGAAGCGATCGCTGTCCCTCAAAAATCGATCCGTATTACTGGGGCGCGATCCCCCAAACCACCCTGCAACTGGAAGCACTCATCGTTTCTCGTCGCCATGCCACCATTGAACCCGATGGAACCGGACGCTACATCCTGCGGGATCACAGCACCAATGGAGTGTTTGTTAACAACGTGCGGGTTGACGGCAGTGCTTACCTGAGCGAAGGGTCCAGCGTCCAGATTGGTCCCTTTACCCTGGTTCTACGGGGAGACATCCTGGAGGTGGTAGACCGGGGCAATCAAATTCGCCTGGATGCCTGGGAACTGGTACGGGAAGTGAAAGATCGGCGAAACCAGACTCGCCGCTTACTGGATGAGATTTCGCTGGCAATTGAGCCGGGACAATTTGTGGCTCTGGTGGGTGGCAGTGGTGCGGGTAAATCGACATTGATGAGAACCCTGCTGGGTCTTGATCCCACCGATAAGGGCATCGTGTATTTGAATGGCAATGCCCTGCGCAGCAACTTTGGCATTTACCGTTCTCAGATTGGTTACGTGCCCCAGGACGACATTGTGCATCGGGAATTGACCGTTGCAGAAGTGTTGACCTATGCAGCAAAGTTGCGGCTTCCTGCCGATACTGATATCGATGAGGTGGTTAGCAAAACTCTGGAACAAATTGAAATGGCCGAACGGCGCGATGTGCTGGTCAGTAAGCTGAGTGGGGGTCAGCGCAAACGGGTCAGCATTGGGGTGGAATTGCTGGCCGATCCCAAATTGTTCTTTCTGGATGAACCCACGTCAGGGCTCGATCCGGGGTTGGATAAGAAGATGATGCAACTGCTCCGCAAACTGGCAGACCAGGGGCGAACGGTGATTCTGGTGACCCATGCAACGGCAAACATTACACTCTGCGATCACATCGTTTTCGTGGGTCGTGGCGGGCGGCTCTGCTACTTTGGTCCGCCCACTAAAGCGCTGGAATTTTTTGGCGTTACTTCTGGAGATTTTGCCGATATCTACAACGAATTAGAGCGGGGCGAAATGGTGGTTCGCCATTGGGCAGAAAAGTTTCGCCAATCCGACGACCACTGGTGTTACGTAACCGGACATCTCAGCCCTGGCAATGCCACCCGACAACCACTGCCTGCCTCTCCCAGCAAAGGCACTTCTTTTGTCAAACAGCTCTCCTTACTGACTCAGCGCTATTTCCAACTGATTCTTCGCGATCTGGCAACTCTGGCACTATCTTTGTTGACGGCTCCGATCGCCATCGGTCTGATTACTCTGGCGGTGCGAAACAAAGCCCCCCTGATTCTGGGCGACAAGCCCGACCCCACACTGGCTCCCCTGGCCCTACGAGTGTTGTTTGTATTTACCTGTGCGGCTCTCTGGGTCGGACTTTCCAGTTCACTTCAGGAAATTGTCAAAGAGACGGCAATTTACATGCGGGAGCGATTGATTAACCTAGGGTTGTTTGCCTACCTTGGTTCCAAAACGGTGATTCTAGCTGGGCTGGCACTGGTACAAACGCTGCTGATGGTTGCGGTCATTCTGACGGGCTTTGCCGATCCGAAGCCAGAATTGCTGCCCTGGTCGTTGGGTTTGGGGATTACCACCTTCCTGACGTTGATTGCCTGCATGAGTATGGGGCTGATGATTTCGGCGATTGTCCGCAACAGCACTCAGGCCAATAGTGCCCTTCCTCTGTTGCTGTTACCTCAAATTATTTTTTTCCGGGGTTCTGTTCAAGATGGAAGGCTTTGCCAACAAAATCTCCTGGTTGATGCTGAGCCGCTGGTCCGTGGGAGCCTACGGCAGCCTGGTGAATGTCAACGCCATGGTACCAGAACCGATCTTGCTGCCTGATGGCAGTTTCGTTGCCCAACCCTTGGAGAAAACGGCAGTTTATGACCCAACCTGGCATAACCTCTGGCTCAACTGGGGTATGCTGGGCTTACACGCCATTCTCTATCTTTTCATTACATTCTGGATTCAAAAACAGAAGGATATTTTTAGGTGACAGGGGGAAGGAAGGAGCCAGGTGACAGGTGACAGGAGTTGACTCAGAATTCAAAACCGGGTTTGTCAATTTTTTGGGTAATCTTGGAAAGGGGGCGAGGGAATCAGGGTTTCAAGGAGTCAAAGCCCCGTTTCTGTAACACCCTCCAAAATTCGTTACATCCATCTACTCATCCACCTATTTACTCATTCCCCTCTCTCCCTTAAAAAAATGCAGCGTTTTGACCGTAAGCCAGATATTGGTTATATCCCTACAGAGGCGGAGGCGATCGCAGAGGTGCTGAAGCTGGCAGAGGTGGCAGCATCCGATGTTTTCTATGATTTGGGGTGTGGGGACGGGCGTCTGTTAATTGCAGCGGCACAGCAGTTTGGTACCCGTGGTGTGGGCGTTGACATTGATCCGGAACGCATTCAAAAAGCAAAGGAGGATGCAGCGCGAGCAAGTGTCAGTAATCTTGTGGAGTTTCGCCATCAAGATTTGTTCGAAACGAACTTCAGCGATGCTACTGTGGTGTTTTTGTATCTATTACCCCATCTCAACTTACGTTTACGTCCTCAGTTATTTCGTCAGTTGAAACCAGGTACACGAATCATATCCCGTGATTTCGATATGGGTGAGTGGTTACCAGAGCGATCGCTCCAGCTTCAAACACCGGAAGAACCCAAATTTTACCGATGGACGATTGGTATAACAACGAGCAACTAACAACAAACAACTTCACCTTACCCCTCCCTTCAACTCATACAGATAAGTAAACGCACCGGGCTGCCTGAAGACATCAACCCGTTGACCGATGCGATCGAGGTTGGGTTTGACGAGGGTTTCGTCGATTCTGTCCCCAGAGAAGAGAAACCACACGCGCTGCTTATCTCGGAGATGACTGGATTGGCGCTTGAAGTTTTCCCAGTCCTGTACTGAAAAAGTTGCGAGATTCAGAAAGTTGTTATAACCAGGCACGTAATCTGATTTGGAGTAGCCGTACTTCGGTGCGTAGTATTCAAATGGCAAGATTCCTGAGTCAATATACAGCCCATCTCCCGGCTTCTGATGGGTTTTGATGTACTCGATGACGGGCCGAATCTCATGGACGGTATGGGGGTGAACGAGCAGCTTACCTGAGTTAAGTAGGGGAGGAAACAGTAGCAGGCAAGCCATCACGACACCCGCGATCGCCACATAATTGCGGCGCTGATTCACCTGAGATAGAAGGTAAGCAGTTCCTTCCGCAATGATCAACAGGAAGAAGGGAACGAGAAATAGAATCAGGCGCGAGCGAAAGGGATATTTGTGGAAGTAAGCCGCCACCAGGGTTACAGCGATGGGAGCGATGAGGATGAGAAACTTGTCCCGCTTCTTTCTCCAGAAGGTGATGCAGCCGATGATGAAGGCCGCGATCGCGATCCCATCGGTTTTCCCAAAGAAACCCAACGGTCGATAGAACACCCTGCCCAGGGAATCGAGCAACCAGATGACGTTGAACACCGAGTCGGGGTATTCACCTCCCCAGGCCGTTTGGAGGAATTCATTTTTCATTGCTCTAGCCAGGGTCAAGAAGTAGAGAGAACCAAAACCCACTGCCCAGAGCAGATACACTGGCAAACGGTTGATCAGGATCGCTTTGCGGTTTTTGGCGGGAATAGTCCCCAGATGGGCAAGCTCAAGCCCTGCCAACACAAAGATGGCTGGATGGGAAAACCAGATGGCACAGATGCCCAGCAATCCCAGCAGGAGCGATCGCCTTTTACTGATGATTTGATCGTAGAGAGGAATCAGCAGCAGGCAGAGGAGCAGTGCCACCATCAGGTCACTGGAATACTGCTTAACCTCGGTTGAATAGTAGGTGGGGTACTTCAGGAAGGCGAACAGCGCGAGCGCAATGGGGAGGGCGATGGCAGAGACAGCCCATTTCCCGAATTGATAAAAGGCGATCAACGCAATGATTCCGGCGATGAGTGGAAACAATCGCATGGAATATTCATTGTTTCCAAATAGCTGAATAGCGAGTTTTTCTATCCACAGGAAACCCGGAGGAGCCGCCTGATTATAGTCCAGGGGTTGAAGGAGTTCAAAGTAAGAGCGATTAACCAGATTCAACGCCAGGTAAGACTCATCTCCCCAGAGGGAACGGTTGCTGAAATACTGAACAAGCCGAAGGACAATGCCAACCAGGATGATGAATAGACAGAGATAGCAAAGAGAATCTTTCTGAGACTCCAGCCAGATTTTAATTTCTTTAAGTTGACTCAGCACGTCGTTGATGCACTCTTTGAAAACAACAACTCGGTAAACGCAAAGCTCAGGACCATCGGTTTACTAACCTCTTTACCTCCTACTTCTCTACCTCAGGTTCCACCACCTCGCGTACCCGGTAGATCGGTCGTCCCTGAGATTCATGGTAGGTTCGTATCAGTAGCTCCGCTAGTAAACCAAAGCTAAAGAGTTGAACTCCAGCCAGCAGTAGCACGATACACAAAATCAACAGGGGGCGGTTGCCAATGCTGGCTCCCAGGACAATTTTGAGGAAGGTCAAATGGGCTCCGATCGCTAACCCCAACAGCAAAGAAACTAAACCAAATAACCCAAACACATGCATGGGCTTGGTTAAGAACTTTTGTATAAACCAGATGGTCAGCATGTCCATCATGACTCGAAAGGTTCGCCACAGACCATATTTGCTTCTGCCAAAACGGCGGGCATAATGCCGTACAGGAATTTCTGTAATGCGTGCGCCTTCAATAAAGGCAAGGGCAGGCAGAAAACGATGTAGTTCTCCATAAAGGTTCATATCGGCAAGCAATTCTGCCCGGTATGCCTTCAAAGAACATCCGTAATCATGCAGTTTAACCCCGGTTACTTGCCCAATTAGCCAGTTGGCAATTTTGGAAGGAAGCAGTCGGGTCAGGGCCGCATCCTGTCGTTCTTTGCGCCAACCGCTGACCAGATCAAACCCTTCTTCTAATTTGGCAAGTAATACTGGAATGTCTGCCGGATCGTTTTGCAAATCACCATCCATCGTAACGACGATTTGTCCCCTGGCATGGCTGAAACCGGCTGCCATCGCAGCAGTTTGCCCGTAGTTGCGGCGCAGAATGACAGCTCGCAAATCGGTGCGGCTTTGGGCCAGTTTCTTGAGTAAGTCAGTGGAACCATCGGTAGAGCCATCATCAACAAAGATGATTTCGTAAGAGAGCTGATGATCGCTCAGAGTGTTGGCGATCGCATCAACTAAGGGTGGCAAACTCTCAAACTCATCCCGAATCGGCACAACAACAGAAACGGCTAGTTCATCCACCGACGGAACAATCTGAAATTTGCTTTCTTCTGAGCGCAGAGAAATACTCATTGATTGATGCAGGGGACAACACCGATTCCTTCGCATGAAGAGTTGCACTTCATACGAATGGAAGTAACGTTATCACAAATCGTTAAAGCAGGAGGAGATGTAAGCTGCCATCACCCGTCCTGCACCCCGAATCTGGGCGGCGTATTTCTGACTAGTGAGGTTGTCCCCTCCAGACAGGCAATCAATTCCAATGCCATTGCGCCCCTGATCTTTGCCAGAACTGTGGATGTAGCAATCATCTCCCAGATAAATTCCAACGTGGGTCGCTTTAACGGGAGTTCCAAAGAAAACCAGATCCCCTGGGGAAAGGTCTTCAAGGGCGATCACCTGGACAAAAGCTTCCTGCTGATAAGCGTCACGCGGTAACCAGATCCCTACTGATGCAAAAGCAGTTTGCACCAGTCCTGAGCAATCAAAGTTAGGACCAACAGTACCTCCCCAAAGATACTCATTTGGCTGTGCCATTGCACTTTTAGCGAAGGCGATCGCGTCAGGTACTCTGGCTCGGATTTCGGCTTCTGAAAGCAGTGCAGGCTGATACGGACTACCTGCTACCTCTAACTGCTCCAAATCCCGAACATCCAACCAACCCGGGTAGTCATCCTCGCACAAGCAGACCTTAATTGCCTCATCTGCATCAGTTAGCGACACAACCTTTAAATATCGTCCTGCTGCTGCCTGAGTTGCCAGGCTATCTAAAGCAGAAGAGCTGTAAAGGTTGATATCGGCAGAACAGCGATATTGAGGACCAGAACCCGTACCGGGTGCAAACGTTGTTTGAAGCTGAGCAAAGGATACCACAAGCAATCACTATAGACTTCAATGGCTACGGTCAACAGGCGGCAGGTATCTCCCCATCGCCTGTCGCCTCATACTTATAGCAACTCTCCTTTAAGAGAAGCAAATCTCACCCAGATAGGGTTCAGGTGTATTTCTCATACGGCCAGCAAATGCATACATTCCCTAGCCCCTAACCCTTAGCCCCTTAAAGGGTGTGGCTACTTCACTGAAAAAATCTGTAAGACTTTCTCCAAATTCTTCCAACATTTTCTCCGGATGAGACACAGAGCGAATGAAGAGTGGAATGGTAGATGCACCCTGATTTCGCCCCTGGCTTTTCGTCGGGGGCTTTCCATTTGCGACGACAGGAGGCAGGAGCCAGAGTGGGGAATGGGTAGTAGGGAATAAGCAGGTGAAAAGGGTTTGTCAATTTTTTTGTGGCAATCGTGGAAAGGGAGTCGAGGGAATCAGGGTTTCGAGGAGTCAGAGCCCCGTTTCTAGAACACCCTCGGTGAAAACTCAGAACTCATCCACTCATCCCCCCATCCATCCCTCTCCTCCTCACCTGTAACCCCTAGCACTTAATTCTTTTAAGAAATAGAAAAAGATTCCATTCCTTAATGAATTCCTGGTGAAACCTTTTTCAAAGTGACCTGGACAAATATTGATAATTATGTAGCCTGGAATAGTGTGTTTTCAGAAATCGCCTGCTGCATAGGCTCAAACGCCAGAATTTATCCTGTTACCCGCAACTACATGAAGGAATGACGTTAGAAATTATTGAGATTGAAGGCAAAACATTTGTGCCTGCCGACCAGTTGCCAATTCCAGAATGGAACTCAGTGCTGAGTGAACGCCCTCAGCCAATCCTGACCCTGAAAGATGATGATCTGTTTTTGTTGACAGATACACTTGGCAATATTGGTGGCTCTGTGGGTGAAGATCGCAGTGCCGGTATGGGGTTGTTTTGCAAAGACACCCGCTTTCTGAGCCGCCTAGAATTGCAGATTGAGGGGCGATCGCCCATTCTTCTCAGCAGCACTGCTGACAAAGGCTTTATCCTGTCCGTTCTGTGTACTAACCCCCACATCGACGATCGCATCAAAGCAGAATCAATAGGGATCAAACGAGAGCTAGTCTTAAATGGGGGGTTGTTTGAGGAAATTGAAATCTCGAACTACAGCACCAGCGCTGTTACCTTTGAACTGAGTCTTAGTTTCGATGCAGATTTCATTGACTTGTTTGAAGTTCGTGGATTTAGCCGAGAAAAGCGCGGACGGCTCCTTCGCTTATTACCGCCTCAGGAGGAGGAGACTAAAAGCTGGGAGGAAGAATTTGCAGAGGGGGTAGAAGAAACGGAGAAAGTTGACTACGAAGCAGATTTCTCCCCGAACCCTCCACCCCCCGCTGAATTAATTCTTGCCTACCAGGGATTAGATGGGGCGTTATTAGAAGCGCGAATTCAATTTGCCCATCACCAGCCTGACTTTTTCAAAGGGAATACAGCAATCTGGCAACTTCACCTGGAATCCCACGAAACTCAAACCCTGGGTTATCGCCTTCAGATGCTCAACAATGGTCGATCTGCTTCAACCGTCAGTGCCCCATCAACTCTGGCTCAGGCAAAGGCCGCAGAATTGATGGAAGAGCAAACCTGGCGGCAGCAGGTCACCCGAATTCGCTCCGACAAAAATACTTTTAATCAGATTATCGAACGAGCCGAGCAAGACATTTACCTGCTACGACAGTCTTTTGGTAAAGGCAAAGCCCTCTCAGCAGGGGTTCCCTGGTTCTCCACTTTGTTTGGGCGGGACTCCATCATCGCAGCTTCCCAGGTGTTGATGCTGGATCCGCAGATTGCCCGGGAAACGCTTTATATTCTGGCCCATTACCAGGGCAAAACGGATGACGAGTGGCGGGATGAACAACCCGGCAAGATTCTGCATGAGATTCGCTTTGGTGAAATGGCCCGCTGTCAGGAAATTCCCCATACGCCTTATTACGGCACCGTCGATGCCACGCCCCTCTGGCTAATGCTCTATGCTGAGTACTTTGCCTGGACAGCAGACTACGAAACCTTAGAAAATCTCTGGGATAATGCGCTGGCCGCAATGGGCTGGATCGATCGCAACATGAAACGAACAGGCTACCTCAGCTACTTCCGTAAATCGAGCCGGGGGCTGGATAATCAGGGTTGGAAAGATTCAGGAGATTGTATCGTCAACCGCAGAGGACAGTTAGCGCACGGTGATATTTCTCTCTGTGAAGTGCAGGCTTACGTCTATGCTGCCAAGGTCCGCCTGGCACAGATTGCCCGGATGAAGAAGCGCATTGACCTAGCCGACCGATGGGAGGAGGAAGCGAGAGATTTGAGGGTGCGCTTTAACCGGGACTTCTGGATGGAAGATCAGGACTTTTGTGCCCTGGCACTGGATGGTGAAGGAAAACCCGTCGATAGTATTACCTCCAATCCGGGACACTGTCTCAACCTGGGTATTTTTACTCCAGAGAAGGCGTATAGTGTTGCAGAGCGGCTGCGGGCACCGGATATGTTCAATGGGTGGGGAATTCGGACCTTGAGTAGCCTTTCTCCTGCCTATAATCCGATGGGTTACCACACTGGTTCCGTATGGCCCCATGACAATGCCATCACGGCGATGGGGTTGCGATCGCTCGGCCTCATCGATCAGGCTCTGGAACTGGCTCAGGGTATCCTCGATATGACGAAGCGCCAGCCCTACCATCGACCTCCGGAACTCTTCTGTGGCTTCAACCGAACCGATGACAATGACCCTGTCCAATACCCGGTTGCCTGCACACCTCAGGCATGGGCGACGGGTAGCGTCTTTCAACTTCTGCACATGATGGTGAATCTGGTACCGGATGTGCCCAGTAACACACTGCGCATCATCGACCCAGCCCTGCCAGAAACGATCAACTATCTGTCTTTGCAAAACCTGCGGGTTGGCCCCACCCTATTGGATCTGGAGTTTGAACGCTCTGGCTCTACAACCGCCTGCCGGGTTTCCAAGAAGCGAGGCAATTTGCGAGTCATCATTGAGGCGTAGCTATAGCGGGTACTGCTATAGCGATCCTATCTGTCCTATCTGATTGTGAAAAGGGATTCCCGCGGAATCCCTTTTCAAACAGCCCTTTCATTTCACAAACCCAGCCCTTTCATTTCACAAACCATTTAAGACTGCTTATATAGCGATAGCCACCAGGCTTAGGACGGGGTGCAGGGGTGGAACCCATGGCTAGGGGCTTCGTCTCCACACTCCATTAAGGCCAATGTCCTAAGCAACCTGGCGACGGCTATATCACTGCTTAGAAGGCATCAGATCTGGAACATCTTCGTACAGGGCTGCCATTTCACAGCGAAAGCCGATGCTGGCAAATTCAACTGTGTCAGCCATTCCGAAGGGATGCAGTACCCATTGTCCCTCTGGATTGCGACGGAAACATTCCACACTCATTCGCTCCTGGCTCACTAATACGTATTCCTGAAGTGATTCCAGCAGGCGGTAATCCGCAAACTTTCCCCCGCGGTCAAACGCTTCTGTACTCGGCGATAGGACTTCAATAATCAGACAGGGATACTGTTTGAAATACTGCAGCTTTCTATCCCGCTCGTCACAGGTCACCATAGCTTTGGGGTAGTAGTAGACGTTGGCTAGCTCGATATACACTTTCATATTGCCGGTATAAGCCCGACAACCACTACCCCGGAGATGGTTTTTTAACAGAGTTAGCAAGTTTAGTGAAATGGCATCATGGGCATCGCTCCCGCCTGCCATTCCGTAAATCTCGCCACGAATATACTCGTGCTTAATGGGGCTTTGCTCTTCGCTCTTAAGATAGTCCTCTGGGGAGGTATAAATCCCACTTTTGCTGACAACCATTTGAGCTCTTGGGTAGAGGTGACTGCTCTATTATGCGATCGCTAGTCATCTTGCAGTTCGTAAGTTCATTCACCTTTTCGCCTAAAGCGTTCCTTGCCAGCTTCAAAGGCTTCCTTCATCGCTTCCTGAATCCGTTTCGCATCAGGTTTTATACCCCCCATCAAGTCACCAAAGTAGACGCAGGCCGTTTCACCCAGAGCCCAGGTATAGGCAAAGGCCCAGGATGCCGCAATCACACTGCCAAAACCAGGGATGAATTTGATTAACTCACGTCCGATCGCCTGGGCCAGGAACCCACCGGCGATCGCGCTCACAATCCCTCCAGCTTGAGAAGGGGTCAACGTTTGCCCGTAAAGTTGGCCCAGCAACCCCACCAGGGACACCTGTAATGCAGTGAGAACTGGCATCGTTGAAAAAGGTAAGGGAACCGCCGCCAGGGTTGCAGCCATAATAGCAAAGGGCAGAATGTAACGTCTTCCCGCATCCCGATAGAGATTGCCAAGCTGCTGCCCGACATCACTGTCTAACAGTTGATAGACGGCTTTGGCTTCGGCTTCTGGCAGTAAATCTGCCAATGTGTTCACCAACTCCTCCAGACCGTAGAAGACTGGATTAAAACCATCTTCCTCCAGGGTGAAATCAATCATCACAGCCCGGTCGTACAATCCCGTAAAGGTTTGCTGAATCGCTGCAAAGGCCCGTTGTAGATCGGCAAATTCTGGCGGGTAAGGAGGATGATCCATTACCTTTGGTGGGTAAACTTCATGCAGACAGGTCACTGCCAGAAGGCAAGGAACCTCTGGGTGCTGCTTCCGGATTTGTTGAGCAATCTGCCGCAGGGTATCGGTTGCAAAATCGTTGATTTTCAAAGTCAGGATCAAAACTCGTGCCCGCTGACTCTCCTGTTCCATTGCACCTAGGAGTTCCTGGATGACTGTAGCCGTATCCTGAGTAGGGTCGGCCAGTCCAACTGTATCGGTAAATATCAGCAATGGCAAGTTATCCGTTGGGTAGCTGTATCGCTGAGTGTGCTGCGTATGGGGACGAAAACCCTGTCCGACAATTTCAGCAGATATCCCCGTCAGCCCCCGAACAATCGAACTTTTTCCTGCCTGCGGTTTTCCAATCAGCCATGCCTCAGTTGTGGGTAGTTCTGCCCTGACTTTTTCAAGAATTTCAGCAACCTTGGCTTCGCTGACACTGAACCAGGAGGTTAAACTTTGCACAAACCATCGAAAAGGTGCAAACCGTTGCCATCCACTCGTAGCATCACCCAACCAATCCGGCAATCCATCCATCATTCCCGCCTGAACCAGAGAAGAACGGTTTGACTCATCGGATTGTTGAGAAGCGTCTGAAGGGCGGGCTTCAGATGATTCAGGCATGGTGCAGAGGGCTAAACATCGTCACGAGAATCAGTGCTGGAGCCTGGAGAAGATTCATAAAGCGCGTCTAGCTGTTCACGTGCATCTTCCACACTCATGGAGCGCATCACCAGCAAGGGTTCATTGATGACATTTCCAGTGGAGTCAAGCAACTCCGGATGGGGAATAGGTTCTTGCCGGGAACTGGAGCCAGCTTGTGAGACACCAGGAGACCATCCCCTGGAAGCACGTTGGGACTCCACTCCTAAGGTCATTAAATTGCGAATCAAATTACCAACTGCTAATAACGCGAGGACGGTAAACGCAAGAATGTAAAGTAAGTGTAGTAACATAACGCTTCCCTCTGGCTCAGACAGCGTGATGCTGAAAGTTGAAACAGTATTTTTTCAAAGCACGAAGAGCGAACAACGAATTAATCGTCTAACTGACAGATTTGGCTTGAATCGAATTTACACTATCTAGTCTCGCAAATTTTTGGAAAATTCTGAATCCCGTTTCAGGCAGACTGTCCCAATCGAAAACGGACAGCAATCTGCCAGCATTCAGTCACCAGACGGTGCCAGGGAGCCATCATGGAGGCTTCAATACCGACCTGACCATTGGTTGCCTTAAACAGCATCTGGGTCGTGCTCACTTCTTTCTGAGCCGTCACCACTCGGTCTAGAAGGTCTGCCTGTTCTTCGGGACTAAGGAAGGGAATTTTTTCCGTTTCAAGAAACTGGCGAGATCGCCCAAACCAGTACTGAAAGTCATCCAGCAATGGCTCCAGAAGCGATTTTAGAAGATCTGAATCGGGAGGGTTGGGACTAAACATAAGAAATGAACTCTCGATGCCTTAAATCTAAGATTCTTCTGAAAATATCTTAGCGTCTTTTAAGAATTGAAACAAAAATCTACATTTCTTCGCGATCGATTCAAGCCATCGGTGTGCAGGTGGAATCAGTAAGATAGAGATTGTAGATCTAGAAAACGATTGGATTTTTCAAATTTCATGTCTTTTCAGGCATACAGGATGAGTTTAAGAAGTCATGGCTCTCAGCGATCGCGAAGCTGGGTTGCAACAACTGGACAGGAGCGAACTATCTAGGGGCGAACACACGCCCCTGAGAGGCTCATACCCCTTCATTTCGCTCCGTCTGTTGTTGTTTATCGAGTAAAGTTTATGCCTGGTAAAGAATCTGCAGCAAATCAACCTGATCCATCTGAAAAGATCCATCTTCCCAAAACCAGTGAATCAGAGTCATTAAAGAAGATCCGCCATACCACTTCCCACATCATGGCAATGGCGGTTCAAAAGCTATTTCCAAAGGCGCAAGTCACGATCGGCCCCTGGATTGAAAACGGCTTCTATTATGACTTTGACAATCCTGAGCCGTTCACCGAAAAGGACTTGAAAGCGATTCGCAAGGAGATGGTTAAGATCATCAACCGGAAACTGCCCGTGATTCGCGAAGAGGTGAGCCGGGAAGAAGCCGAATGCCGCATTAAGGCCATCAATGAACCTTACAAGCTGGAAATTCTGGCGGATATCCAGGGCGATCCAATCACGATCTATCATCTGGGCGACCAGTGGTGGGATCTGTGCGCGGGTCCGCATGTGGAGAATACGGCAGATATTCATCCCGATGCGTTTGATCTGGAAAGTGTCGCAGGGGCTTACTGGCGCGGGGATGAAAACAGGGCCCAGCTCCAGCGTATCTATGGCACTGCCTGGGAGTCGCCGGAGCAACTGGCTGAGTACAAACGCCGCAAGGAAGAAGCCCTCCGCCGTGATCACCGCAAGCTGGGCAAAGAGTTAGGGCTGTTTATCTTTGCCGATCCGGTAGGCCCCGGTTTGCCCCTGTGGACTCCGAAGGGAACGGTGGTGCGATCGCTCCTGGAAGACTTTCTCAAACAGGAACAACTCAAACGCGGCTATCTGCCAGTCGTGACCCCCCACATTGCACGGGTGGATCTGTTCAAAATTTCCGGGCACTGGCAGAAGTACAAGGAAGATATGTTCCCCATGATGGCAGAGGATGAAGAGTCTGAGCAGCATGAGCAGGGCTTCGTACTCAAACCTATGAACTGCCCCTTCCACATCCAGATCTACAAGAGCGAACTCCGCTCCTATCGGGATTTGCCAATGCGATTGGCCGAGTTTGGCACCGTCTACCGATTTGAGCAGTCCGGGGAACTGGGTGGTTTAACTCGCGTGCGCGGCTTCACCGTAGATGATTCTCACCTGTTTGTCACGCCGGAGCAGCTCGATCAGGAGTTTTTGAACGTTGTGGATCTGATCCTGTCGGTGTTCAAGAGTCTGCAACTGAAAAACTTCCGGGCACGGCTCAGTTTCCGCGATCCCGACTCCGATAAATACATCGGTTCCGATGAAGCCTGGGATAAAGCACAGAGCGCCATTCGTCGGGCAGTGGAAGCGCTTGGTTTACCCCACTTTGAAGGAATTGGGGAAGCGGCTTTCTACGGGCCAAAGCTGGATTTCATCTTCCAGGATGTGCTGGATCGGGAGTGGCAGCTTGGTACTGTGCAGGTAGATTACAACCTGCCAGAGCGGTTTGAACTGGAATACGTGGCAGAGGATGGTACCCGCAAACGTCCGGTAATGATTCATCGGGCACCCTTTGGCTCCCTGGAACGCCTGATTGGGATTTTGATTGAGGAATACGCGGGGGACTTTCCACTATGGTTAGCCCCAACCCAGGCGCGGCTCTTACCCGTAGCAGAAGAGTTTTTGCCCTATGCAAAACAGGTGGTTAAGCAGATGCAGGCATTGGGACTGCGGGCAGAGGTGGATACCAGTGGCGATCGCCTCGGCAAACTGATCCGCAATGCAGAGAAGGACAAAATTCCTGTTATGGCCATCATCGGTGCCAAAGAAGTAGAATCCAACTCCCTCAGCATCCGTACTCGCGCCTCCGGTGAACTGGGCGTAATCCCGGTTTCTGAAGTGTTGGAACGGCTCAAGCACACCAATGAAACTCATGGGTACTTCTGAGGAGGGGGGGGAAGGGAATTTTTGTTAAGTGAGGAGAGAGGGGTAAGGGAGTGATAGAGTAACGGGGTGATAGACTCCATCACTCCTTGACTCCATCACTCCCCACCCATCCCCCCATCTACCCATCCCCCCATCCACCCCCCTGGAGCATCTCCATGCCAGTTCCTTTTTTGCTAAGTCGAGTGTTGTTGCGTTTTGCTGAAGAGTCAGAGGATTTGCTGGGGGAGCTTTCAGCCGTTGTCAGGACACCGGATGGCAATCTCTGGTTGGGTTCTGATGAACTGAATACAATTGAACGGCTATCTCCAATTGAGCCTTATATTTTTGGCAAGCATCAACCGTTCAAGGTGGGGGATTTTGTCCCTTTGCTGAATCAGGAGGATGAAATTGACATTGAAGGTATTGATTATTCCGATTCCTATCTGTGGATAGCGGGTTCTCACAGCTTAAAGAGGAAGAAGCCTAAGGGAAAAAATTCAGATAAAGATATCCGCCGACTCGCCGAGATCCAGCGAGAACTAAACCGTTATTTAATTGCCAGAATTCCAGTTATTGAGGGTGAACTATACAAAACTTGTCCCCATCCCAGGGATCCAGATCGGGAATTGACGGCTGCCTATCTTCAGAGAACAGAAGAAAGCAATCAGTTGATTGATGTTTTGAAAGAAGATGAACATCTGGGTCCCTACCTTTCAATGCCGATTCCTGGTAAAGAAAATGGTTTTGATATTGAAGGTTTGGCAGTTTACAAAGACAGGTTGTTCTTAGGATTACGGGGACCTGTTTTACAGAGTTGGTCAGTCATTTTAGAGATTGAAGTGAAGGAATTGGAGCTGGGAGTGTTAACTTTAAAGACTCTTGGAAAGGATGGGAAGAAATATATCAAGCACTTTCTTGAACTGAACGGATTGGGTATTCGGGAACTTTGCTTTTGTGGGGATGATTTAATTATTTTGGCAGGCCCTACGATGCAATTAGAAGGGGAGATGCGTTTATTTCGGTTGAAAAAAGTGCTGGAGCGATCGCACGACTCGTTAATTTGGGAAACGTCCAATCATTTAGAAGTTTTGTTTGATTTGCCTTTCACAATTGGGAGTGATCATGCTGAAGGGTTATCACTTTTTCCATGTTTAGGGCAGCAAAATGCGCTCATGGTAGTTTACGATTTACCTGATGAAAGGAGAAGAATCGCACCCAATGCTGTCTTTGCCGATGTTTTTCTTTTGGAATGAAAAGTAATGGATGCCCACGAAAAGCTGAAAAAGGTTGAAACAGCAGCTCTAGAAGAGGCGATCGCCAAGATCGTCTCAGAAGCAACCGGATGGCAATATTCCTGCACCATTTCTGAGATTGAATATGGCGAGCTGGGACGGGCTCAGTTAAAACTGACCCTGGAAACCTCAGAATGGCTGAGTGCAAACCTGAAGCAGGATTAAGACGTTTGCGATCGCAACCTTGAGCTAGAATCACAAAGCGACTTCAGATTGTCTGGGGGATCAGCCCAGGCAGGGTCAAGTTGACCTGGGGAAAGTTCGGTGTAAATCCGACACTGTGCCGCAACTGTGAAGGGAATTCACATTGAACCATATCAATGTCCAATGGTGAATTTCCCAAGTCAGGATGCCTATCTGAAGCACCCTGTACCGTAATGCCTGCGACTCACAGGCGGAGGTTGTTGATGCAAAGTTTGAAAGTTTTGCGCCGTTCACCTACGGCGGACTACATTGCTACGGTTGTAGAATCGGTCTTTCTAACACCCACGATTAAATCGATTCGGTTGCGGCTGGATCGAGACGAGTTTCGGTTTTTACCGGGGCAGTCGGTATGGCCCAAGTTTGAGCGCGATGGACGACGATTCAGCAAAATTTACTCAATTGCCTCTTCCCCGTCTCGTTGCCCCGAAATTGAACTCTGTGTTTCTCGCGTAGGCTGGAGTTCTGCCTACATCCAGGATTTGCAAATGGGGCAAACCCTGCCCCTGCGAGGACCCTATGGGCTGATGACGATCAGTGAACTGCCCCCGAGATCGCGCCTTTACATTGCAGAAGGATCTGGCATTGCACCGCTAAAAAGTCAGATTGACTGGCTCTATGAGTCTGGTTTCCAGTACCCGGTATGGTTGATCCAGTCCAACCCTGAAACCCCAGACCAGTTGCCTTACCGTAACTACTGGCATCGCTTCAGCCAAACCTGGTCTACTTTTCATTACATTGAGGTGATTAACCACCATCCAGAGAACGTCCTGGCACGACAGGGGCTCAATCTGGCGGAGTGGGATGTGGACATTTGTGCCGTCGGCGATCGCCCAGACCAGATTCAGGCCACAGTTCTGGCTTTGGGAGCCCGGTTGGAGCAGGTGCGATCGGAGAAGTTCATTGCATTCTGATTTGGAGAATAAGACTTAGAAGCCAGGAGCCAGAAGGGGAAAGTAGGGAGAAGTGATGGAGTAAATCGAGTGGAAGAGTGAAGGAGTAAAGCAACCTGACCCTATCACCCTATTCCCCTATCACTCCATCACCTCTTCACTCCTCACCCGAATTCAACAAAGAGGGAGAGCATGAGAGAATAAAGTCTATGACTTTAGAAGATTCGACGGAACCCAAACCCCAACCGGCTTCGACCGTTCGTTCCCCAGCCTGGAAGAGCTGGCTGGAAAATGTTCAAATTCTTTTTATTGCACTGATCCTGGCGTTGTTGATTCGGACGTTTGTAGCAGAACCCCGTTACATTCCATCTGATTCGATGGTGCCTACCCTGGAGGTGAGCGATCGCCTCGTTGTTGAAAAACTGTCTTATCGGTTCCGACCACCGGAGCTGGGCGATATCGTGGTTTTCAATCCGCCTCCCCAGCTTCAAATTCAGGGGTATGCCAAAGACCAGGCGTTTATTAAACGAATCATTGGCAAGCCTGGTCAAACCGTTTTTGTTCGCGACGGCAAGGTTTACCTGGACAATCAACCTCTCCAGGAACCCTACATTACAGAGCCCCCCAATTACACCTGGGGTCCAGCACAAGTTCCAGAGGGTGCCTACTTTGTGATGGGCGATAACCGCAACAACAGCAACGATTCTCACATCTGGGGCTTTCTGCCTCAGCAGAACATTATTGGTCGAGCCTGGTTTCGGTTCTACCCTTTTAACCGAATAGGTGTCATTTACCACGCCCAACCCCACTCATCTACTCATCCACTCCATCACTCCCCCTCCCGACCCCTAACTCCTGATTCCTTCCAATCTAAAACTTGAGGTAATGCATTAACTCTGCCGTCAGGTCACTGGGTAAGGACAGACGGCGCTGGAGGTGAATTAAATTACGATAGGGTCCCTGCACTCGATTTTCAACGATCGCCCGTGCCAGATAGAGATCGACCCTGGGAATTCTCAACAGCATTTCAACCGTTGCCAAATTAGGATTGACGGGCTTGATACTGTAAACGCTGTCGCCAGCGTAATAGCAAAATTGAAGAATCAGTTCTAATGGCTTAAGACGCTGGACGGGCATGCCCAGAGCTGCTGCAATATCTTCTAAACAATGAAATTGCACACCCGCTTGAGCCAGATCAACTAACGTCCGTGCCTGATGAATAGACAACCCTGGTAATCTCAGCCAGTCATCTACCCCCGCCTGATTTGCGTCGATTTTAACTCCCAGATTGGCTGCCAGTTCAACTTCAGCCAGGGATTGAAAGCGGTAGTACGGATCATTTAGAATGCGCCAGCGGAGTGAGGGATAGGTGGCGATCACTTTCAATCGAGATTGGGTGGTTGTAGATAACCAATCGAGGAATGCCATCGGGTTACACAATGCGATCAGGTTACACAATGCGATCAAGCAGTTGGCGACGTTTTTGTTCAAACTCGTACTCCGAAATGAGCCCATCGGCGCGGAGCTGGTCAAGCTGGCGTACCGCATCGGCGATCGCCCCCACCTTAACCGGATCTACCCCCACAGAACTAGAAACCACCCGGGGTTCGGAAGTTATTCCCGAATTAAACTTCAAATCAAACTCCTCTGAGTCCTGTATTAAATACCAGGCCCCCTCAATCGCACTGGCGATTTTAGGAATGGGAGTCAATGCCAACAACATGTACAAAATGCCCCACAAAGGCTGTTGCAAATAAAACTTGTGCAACCCCGAAACGGGAATGGGATTTGCTGCACTGGCAAATGCCAGAAGAGCAGCAACCTTACGATTTTTGGGCTTATTCAACATGCTGCCTGACTCCACAGAAAACTCGCGAAGCCTCTCATTTGAAGAGGTGAAGAGGAACGTACCCGTTGCCTCACAATCACTTCTACCATATTGACTGCTTAAAGTAGACAACAGCTTAAAAAAGTAGACAACAGCAAATTTGTTGGCTATCCTTCCTCTGGATCTTTCCTGTTGGGTCTGAATGAACACAGTACAGTAGAAGTAGGGCATTTAATATCAAGTTTGTTCGGCATCCAAGGCTACCGAATCAATGTCACCAAGTTCGCTTTCCTCAGACTGGCTGAACCGATTTTCCGATCCTTACGCAGTGCTAGGGGTTTCCATTGCAGCGGACGATCGCCGAGTTTTGAACCGTTACCGGGCGGTCACTAAAATTCTTCACCCTGACAGTCAAGCCCTTGCCGATGCGGCAAATAAAGAGTTTGCCGTTCAGCTCCTCGCTCGCCTCATCAACCCCGCTTATCAAAAGTTAAAGCAGGAGAAGGGAAGAAAGGAAAACACCGCTTTGTTAAGGTTTAAGGTGCGACGATTGGTGCGGGAGGCTTCTCTATCACCTCAAAGTGACCCGGCCCGCAGACTCTTACAGTATCCAGTCAGCGAAGTGGATGTGTTCTATGAGCAGGCGATCGCCCAGCTTGCCGAAGTTCAATACAATCCCCTCAATCAGTTCGAGTCCATTACGCCGCAATTGGGAGAATTAAATCTGGTTTACCTTCAGCTCAAAATGGGGGAGGTCTTTATCGGCGAAAAGCGAACTGGGTTGGTCGCCGCCAAGGAAGCAAAGCTGCTTCAGTTTTCACCCTCCCCAGCGGACACCGCAACTGCTACTGAAAATTATGCTCAGCGCCACTACCGGCGAGCGCAGGAGTACATGAAAAAAGGAAACTGGAATCAAGCTGTTCAAGAACTGCGGGATGCTATCAAAATTGAAGCCGATAAAAGTGAGTATCATGCCCTACTGGGAGTTGCTTACCTTCAGCAAAATCTGCCAGGGATGGCAACGGTTTATATGCGTCAGGCACTGAAGCTTAATCCCCGTGACCCATTAGCTACGAAATACGCTGCTAAACTAGGTATTCCATCGTCTGCCGACAATGAAGCTCAAAAGAACAGCAAAACAGCCAATCGTCATCAAAACTCTAAACCGACAAAGGGTGGAGGATTGTTTAGTTTTTTTCGGTCAAAGAAATAGGGTAGTGAAACCCCTACCTGCTACGACTTAACTGAACCGAGGGACTGCATTAAAATAATTTCATAGTCTTAGACAGGCAATCCACAGTGGTGGGTTGATATCAAACATCTGATATAAAGCGATGGGATTTTTTGATTCTGAAATTGTCCAACAAGAAGCCCGACAGCTATTTGAGGACTATCAATCCCTCATGAAACTGGGGGCCGACTATGGAAAGTTCGATCGCGAGGGCAAAAAGCTCTTCATAGAGCAGATGGAATCCATAATGGAGCGTTATCGCATTTTTATGAAGCGGTTTGAACTTTCCGAAGACTTTATGGCACAGATGACGGTTGAACAACTGAAAACCCAACTGGGTCAATTTGGCATTACTCCTCAGCAGATGT
Organism: Leptothermofonsia sp. ETS-13; assembly: GCF_049200465.1. Lineage (NCBI taxonomy): Bacteria > Bacillati > Cyanobacteriota > Cyanophyceae > Leptolyngbyales > Leptolyngbyaceae > Leptothermofonsia > Leptothermofonsia sp. ETS-13. The sequence goes on along the minus strand of NZ_CP120836.1, from coordinate 3,932,168 downwards.
TTGACCAGATGCATTTGACACTAGAGCGAATGAAAGCTGAAGTCGAGAGAATGCCATAAGCTGACTTTCTTACTAGTAGATCAAAATATGAGATCAAAAAGGATCGAAACAAAAGTTTTGATCAACGTTCTGGATAGGGTAGAGGGGTAAGATTTCTACTTCTCCGTATTGCAAAATTTAGTGTTTGCAAAACTAGGGGCGTGGAAATTCAGAGGGTGAGCGGAAGTTTTCAACCGGAACTCCTCTCAAAGCCTGTTCCATAAAATCTCGCCAAACTGGGGCGACAAACGTACCGCCAGTTGCTCCTTTGCCAACCGGACTATAGTTATCATTACCAACCCAAACAGCCGTAGCAAGCTGCGGCACGTAACCGACAAACCAGATGTCCCGTTCGGAAGATGTAGTGCCTGTTTTGCCTGCCGCTGGGCGATCAAGTCTTGCCGCAGTCGCCGTCCCCTTAGTGATGACACCTTGCATCACATCTGTGAGGGACGCTGTTGCCCACGGGTCAAGTACTAACTGAGGCTTGGGTGTGTTATCCAGCAGCACATTTCCCATACTGTCTGTCACCTGAACAATCAGGGTTGTTTCCGAATACCAACCATTGCTGGCAAAGGTAGCAAAGGCAGATGCCATTTCCAGGGGAGTCAAATCGACAGCTCCCAGTGGGAGTGACACCACAGGCTCAATCGGAGAACGAATTCCCAATGTGCGACATACGTCAATGACCTTACTTAACCCAATATCCTGCCCTATACGCACTGCTGGTACATTCCGAGATACCTCCAGCGCTTTGCGGATGGTAATCGGGCCATAGAAAGAGCCATCATAATTTTGAGGGGTATAGTATTCATACCCATCCGGATAACTGACCGGACTATCGGAAACAATCGATTCGGGAGTGTAGCGACCGGAGGCAAAGGCCGTGTAGTAAACAAAGGGTTTAAACGCAGAGCCTGGTTGCCGCAGTGCTTGAGTGGCCCGATTATACTGACTTTTCCGATAATCGACTCCCCCCACCAGGGCTTTTACGAAGTGAGTACGAGGATCGACCGCCACTAGTGCCATCTGATCGGCATATACCCCCTGGTTAACAAGGGTTGCGTGCCACTGTTTGACCACATTTTCTGCAATGCGTTGAAGTTTGGTATCGACGGTGGTTTGAACACGCATACCACCTTTGAGTAGAGCATCCCGACCAAACCGCTTTGTTAATTCCTGAACAGTTGCCTCAGTAACGTAGGGCATGGTGCTTCCCTGGAAAGAGGTGACCTTGCCCAACCGAATCGGTTGTTTGCGGGCAGCCGCTTCCTCCTGAGGAGTAATCCACTTCAATTCCTTCATCCGCTTGAGGACAACGAGCTGGCGCTGCTTTGCCTTTTTGTAATCAACGAAGGGGCTAAGGGTTTCTGGAGCTTGAATCAGTCCTGCCATCATGGCAGATTCTGCCAGGTTCAGGTCAGCAGAGGATTTTCCGAAGTAACTTTCGGCGGCGGTTTCTACTCCATAAGTATTGTGTCCCCAATAAACTTGGTTCAGATAGAGTTCCAGGATTTGATTCTTAGTCAGGATTTGCTCCAACCGCAGAGCCAAAACTGCTTCTGCCACCTTGCGGCTAAAGGTGCGCTGAGGGGTTAGAAAGAGGTTTTTGACCAGCTGCATCGTCAGCGTGGAGCCACCCTCAACGGTTGTCCCCTTTTCCCAGTTTGCCAGAAAGGCACGGGCCACAGCTCCTGGATTCACACCCCGGTGCGAGAAAAAATAGCTATCTTCAATGGCCAGTACGGCGCGTTTCAGGTGTGGAGAAATCTTATCCAGTGGCACGACCTCCCGGTTCGCTTCGCCGTGAAGACTGGTCAGCAACTTGCCTTTGACATCATAGATGTGGGTTGTTTCACTGGGAACGTAGCTACGCAGGATACGCACATCGGGCAGGTTACGGAAACTAATGGCCAACCCAACTAGCCCACCAGCAACGACAGAACTCGTCAGCATCATCGTTCCCAGCACCATGCCACCAGTCACTTTGCCGACTGTCTTAACAAACTGATAAATTGCTATAGGAGCGTCTGATTGGTGATTCGGTTGTTGAAGGGTATTGGACGACACGACGATTTTATCCTTTAAAGATTTAAATAACAGAACAGTGCAATAAACGAAATATAGTTGATTAATATCAACTTGGCGATCGCCTCATCAGGACACGCCGCCTACCAATTCAGAATGGCTTTAGCAAAGAGTAACACTATCACCTCGGAGAAGGGACAAATCACGTTACAGTAATGTATGCGGACTTCAGTGGATCGCCGTTTGAAGTCACAGGATGATAATCCCTGCAATTATAGTAGTCTGTCCGTTAATGGTGAATTTTAGTCCGTGAGTGTAGCGAACCAAGCTGAAAATTTGCGAAGGGCAGCGATGTCAATTGCTCTCAATCGAAAGCCAGACCTTACCTGGTTAAGGCGTGGGACGAGTGAAATTTTCCCCGACCAGTTGGATTCTACCAGCCCGGACGAAAATTTGGAGCAATGGCTTTTGAGCAGCGATCGCCCCCTGCGGGTTAAATTGGGCATTGATCCCACGGGAGCCGATATTCACCTGGGGCACAGCATTCCAGTCCGCAAACTACGGGCTTTTCAAGATGCAGGGCACACAGCAGTGCTGATTATTGGCGACTTTACTGCCCGCATTGGCGACCCCACCGGAAAGTCGGAAGTTCGCAAGCAATTGACTGTGGAAGACGTGCGGGCCAACGCCCAAACCTATCTGGATCAGGTACGCCCCATTCTGGACTTTGATACACCAGGGCGATTGGAAATTCGCTACAACTCAGAGTGGCTATCTAAACTTGACCTGGGCAAGATCCTGGAGCTGCTTTCCACCATGACCGTGGGGCAAATGCTGGCAAAGGAAGGATTTGCGGAGCGTTACGAGAAGGAAAATCCCATCTACCTGCATGAGTTTCTTTACCCACTGATGCAGGGTTTTGACTCGGTTGCCATCGAAGCGGATGTGGAACTGGGTGGTACGGATCAGAAATTTAACATTGCCGTTGGACGAGACTTGCAGCGTCATTTTGGCATGCGCCCTCAGTTTGGTTTGCTGATGCCAATTCTGCTGGGCACCGATGGTGTGCAAAAGATGTCGAAGTCCCTGGGCAATTATGTGGCTTTGACAGAAGACCCGCTCAGTATGTACTCCAAGCTGGAGAAAACGCCTGACCACTTACTCAAGCAATACTTCGAATTGCTGACAGACTTACCCCTGGAGACTATACCGGAAAATCCACGGGAGGCTCAAAAGCTCCTGGCATTGACGGTGGTAACCCAATACCACGGTGAAGCAGCCGCAAAACAGGCTCAGCAGGATGCGATCGCCCTGGTAAAAGGTTCCACAACCCAGGCCGATAGCGTCCCCGAATTTTCGCTGGCAGGCATTCAGTTTCCGGCCAAGCTCTTTTACCTGGTCAGTGCCAGCGGTTTGTGTAAAAGTAGCTCCGATGCCCGCCGCCAGATCCAGGGAGGAGCAGTGCGACTGGATGGGGAAAAGGTTGATCAGGTCGATCGCACCTTTGACTCTCCAGAGGCTTTAACGGGCAAGGTGCTGCAACTGGGCAAAAACAAGTTTGTTCGGTTTGTGATGTCCTGAACATGGGCAATAAAATAGAGGGGGTTCTGGTGACTATCACGAACCAGAGATACGCTGATCAAGGCCCACAGAATGTGCCCATCTTTGTGGAAGTAACGCTTTTTCAGGTGGTAGCAGGGAATTTCTCCAGTCAAAAGCTGCTCGGTGTAGGACCAATCGAGCCTGGCATCATCAGGATATGAAACTTGATCCAACTTCATTCCCAATATCTCTGACTCGCTGTAGCCCAGCATACGACAGAAAGCCGGGTTCACCTGCAAAAAACGTCCATCCAAGGATGCGATGTTCATACCAACGGCACTGGTGGCAAATGCCCCTCGAAAGCACTCTTCACTCTGTCGAAGGGCTTCCTCTGCTTGTTTATACTCGGTGATATCTACATCTACGGCGGTTACAATCCAGCAGTCCAATGCTTCGTCTCGCCGCGAAGTGACATACCCTGAAATCCAACGCAGGCTGTTGTCTTTGTGGCGGAAGCGGTATTTTTCTGAGAAGGTCTGCCGATTTTTGAAATTTTTTAGGAGAGCCATCCACATTCGTGTCAAATCGTCGGGAGGAATGCGTGAGTACCAGAGAGTTTTGTCTGCCATGAATTCCTGGGAGGTATAGCCAAAAATCGCTTCACATCCATCGGACCAATATTCGTACTCCCAGTCTCCATTTGGAAAAATGCGAGCACTGGTGACTGAGGCGATCGCGCTATTGAGGACATTTTTAAGCTGGGCTTCTGAGTGTTGGAGGGCCAGTTCCAGGCGTTTGCGATCGCTAATATCTTTAGCAATCCCAATCACACAGGACTGTCCCTGAATTTCAAGGATTTCTGAGGAAAACAGGGTCGTTACCTGCTTACCCGTTTTGGTTTGAAAGGTCTGCTCTTGATTGAGTACCTGTTTCTTAGCTTGCAGCAATTGAATATGGGCGCTTCGAGCAACCGGGCTGGCCCATATTTTGACCTCGGCTTGCTTGCGGCCAATCACCTCTTCTTTGGTATATCCAAATAGTTTCAGAAACGAATCATTGACCTCCAAAAAACGCCCATCCAGGGTTGTAATTTCCATTGGATCAGGACTGGCATGAAAAAATTTTGTAAACTTTTCTTCCGACTCCTGGAGGGCAGTTTTTACCTGATCAAAAGATTCCTGTAAATATTCAGCCATCTGGTTGAACGACCGCGCCAGCACTTCAAGTTCGGCGATTGGGCTGTCTTCTTCGATCGGGTAATCCCACTTACCGATAGCCAGATTACGACTGGCGCGGTTCAAGCGCAGGATGGGTTTGGCAATCCATTGAGTAGTGAGCCAACTGAGAGCGATCGCCCCCAACAGTGCTCCGGCACAAAGTAGAACAGTGGTGCGATTGTTGTACCGAATCTCTGCCATGAAACTGGACTGGGGTATTACCACTACAAGTAACCAGTCCAGCCCAAAAGAGTCAGCATAGGGAGTAACCTGAACAAACTGACGTTCATTTTCAATGTCAAATTGAAGTTGCTGTTCGGTTTTGATGTCACTCAAGTCTCCAAATTCGCTCAGCAAATACTGGGCTGTTTCTGCAATCAGGCGATCATCACTTCTAGAAGCTTTGAGTCGCTGAATATTCCCCTGAATTACTCCATAGGAAGGTTGGTCACTAGAGCTTGCAACCATCAACCCAGAACGTTCTATGATAAAAATTCTTCCGGTTGAGCTGAAATTGATCTGACTGAGAAAGTGATGCATCCTACTCAGGTTGTCCTCAATAGAAAGTACACCCATCAGCTTTTGGTGGGGATCATAAATTGGCTTGCTAAAAGAAATTCCTGACCCCTCATCCTGTGACCGCACCTCAATCACATTCCAGGCTGGTTTGCCTGTTTGGACCGCGTTGGTATACCAGGTAGTGGTTGTTAATTCATAGGTTGTTGGGGCTCTCAAATTTGTCTGAGCTCTAATGAAATTGCTAATGTTATCTGTTTTGTCGTGGTGGGGTTGTCTGCTTTGGTTCTCCTCTAACACTTCAATGACCGCCTGGTTGGCAACCCGCTGAGCACCAACAAACTCTCCGGTGGAACTGACCAGCGCAATGGAATTAATCTCAGGGTAACGCTCTTGCTGTTTCCAGAAATACCGCTCTATGTCGTGTAAATTTGACAAATTGAGCATCCCCAGTTCAACTGCATCAGCAATCATGAAGGCAATTTGAGGCGGTACTTGCAAATAGTCATCCAGTTGCTCGTGGGTGCGATTGCTCACCTCTTGAATAAATTGTCTGGCGATTTTATTGACAGATTGTTGCCCATTGCGAAATGATAGATAGCCAGTTAAACCAACGACGACAATAATTTCCAATAGAATAGAATAATTAGCACCATCAGTAAAGGGAACCGAGGCGAATGGCGGGAGGACAAAGAGCATATTCGATGGTGCTTGTGTGGTTTTTCCTTAAGGATGTGATTTAGCACAATTCAAAGTTTAGTGACGACGGATAAACCAAAACCAGGAGAGATCGATTCGTAGGCAAAGTATATTTTGCTACTTCTGAAAGCTTCTGGAATCACCCCTTTTCGTGATCTGGAAATCTTGTCTTCATCTGGAGATCTTGTATTGAGATATTGAGAACGTGACACAATAGGCGACATTGAAAGTAATCTCTTAATTCCCCATGTCACCGGCTGATCGAATAATTGTTCCGTTGGATGTGGCAGGTAAAGAAGCAGCGATCGCCCTTCTTGATCATCTCCCTCAAGTTACTTTTTGGAAAGTTGGATTGGAGCTTTTTGTCAGCACCGGGCCAGAGATTTTGGTCGAACTCAAGTCTCGTCAAAAAAAAATCTTCCTTGATCTGAAGTTTCATGACATTCCTAACACTCTTGCAGGAGCTTGTCGAGCAGCCGCCCGTTACGGTGTTGATTTAGTGACTTTGCATGCCACAGCCGGGAAGGATGCTTTGCGGTTGGCTCAGGCTGCGGCAATAGAGGGGGCTACTGAGACTGGCAACCCCGCTCCCCGGCTGATTGCCATCACCCTGCTCACCAGCCTCAACGCCCATAACCTGGCCTTTGACCTGAAAATTCCGCTGGAATTGCCAGAGTACGTACTTCAAATGGCTCTACTGGCTCAGGAGAGCGGTCTGGCCGGTGCGGTTTGTTCCCCTCAAGAAGTGGAACAACTGCGGCAGGCCTGTGGGTCTGATTTTTTGCTAGTTTGTCCGGGAGTTCGCCCGGCTTGGGCTGAGGTGGGCGATCAACGGCGAGTTGTGACTCCAGCCGCAGCACTCAAAGCAGGGGCAGATTACCTGGTGATTGGCCGCCCAATTACGGCAGCAGATGATTCGATCGCAGCGTTTGAGCGGATCTGTGAAGAACTGGAACAGGGGGGGAAGAGTTGTTAGTCAGGTAAGGGAGGTAGATGGGGAGATGGGTTGCTCATTCACTTCTCCACTCATCCACCCCCTTCTGGCTTCTGGCTCCTGCCTCCTGCCCCCTCTCACCTTTGTCTTAAAGATGGAATTTTAAGAATGATGAGCAGAATGATTTGGCTGAGAAGGTTTTGGGTGGGGACTGCGATCGCCCTCCTGCCTTGTCAACCAATTGATGCTGTCCCTGCCCCTGCGAGTCCACCTGCAAAAGTGGTTAAGGATAAAACCCCGCGCTACATTCGCCCTCGTGTGACCTGCCCCGTTAATGTAGAACCGCTAACAACAGCGATGTTGCGTGATTTGCCGGGCTATATCAATCGTCTCTACATCCGGGTTGTCCATCGAAAAACAGGGGGTTTGCTGTATGCGATCGCCGCAACCCAACCCGACCTGGTTCCCTTACCAGCTCAATCCAGCGAATATCCCAATCCGATAGACGAAAACCTGCATCAGATCTTTTTCACGGTTCTGGAGCGGCAATACTTCGGGCCCCAAGTTGTCGAATTTCAACACTACCATTGGCTATTTCTAACTAAAACGATGGATGGCTGGAAAATTGCCCTCATGTTTTCCCGCTCTGGCTCCTATCCATCAGGTGACCAACCCATTACTCCACCCAGAGATAGCAGCCAAAGTTTAACGGCTCAAGCGATCCGGCTCTGGTTACGAGATTGCCAGGCAGGTTCAGTCAAACTATGAAAGTAGGACTGACATCGGACACCAGGCACCCCCTAGTGTTCCGTCAGGAAAATTTTGACGGGTCGAAAACCCACAAAATTCAACCCTACTCAACAACCTGAATTTTGGCCACCCGTCAATTATTGATTGACTGACCACTAGGTCAATCATCCATGCCGACATTTCAGCATTGTTTTCAGGAATCTACTCAACTACACTTGTGGTCACTCTATGCAACTCGTCAAGGAGGAAGAACGATGACTGAGCTTCAAGGCGTTCAGGTCCTTGTGACCCTTCAAACTGAACAAACCCAGGGCGCAGAGAGTCCCGTTCGGCCCTCCCTTTGGCTGGCATAGAAGTTACAGCAGTTTCCCTTCACCACTTCCTACTCCCATTCTCTTAACCTGCTGTAACCCTCCTCTGTGCGCCCTACCAAAGCAGCACATTGAGGAACGAAATAACTATGAATTTGAATTTATTGGGCTGGAGCAATTTTTTTGCCTCCAGTTTTGCAGCCTACGGTCAGGCAGGATACGCTGTGGGCCGGGTGGCGATCGCATCCCGCACCCTCTACACCCTCTACACCGAATCGGGAGAACTGACAGCAGAAATTTCAGGCAATCTCCGAAGCCGGGCGACTGCCACCCAGGATTTTCCCGCCGTAGGAGATTGGGTCGTCATCCGGAGTCGAGCATTGGAAAAACGGGCCACCATCCATGCCCTCTTGCCCCGCAAGAGCAAGTTTTCCCGAAAAACAGCCGGTGCCAGGACTGAAGAACAGGTCGTTGCCACCAATATTGATACCGTTTTTCTGGTGTCAGGACTGGATGGCGACTTCAACCCCAGACGGATTGAGCGCTACCTGCTGTTAACCTGGGAGAGCGGTGCTAACCCAGTCATCCTTCTGAATAAGGCAGACCTGTGCCCCGATATAGACGGACGAGTAGCAGAGGTAGCTGCGGTTGCTCCCGGCGTCCCCATCATCCCACTCAGTGCCACCCACCAACAAGGATTGGATGCTCTCAACTCATACCTCCAACCAGGTCAAACCGTTGCTCTGCTTGGATCTTCAGGGGTTGGCAAATCCACCATTACCAACCAGTTGAAGGGAGAAACGGTTCAGTCCGTTCAAGCCGTGCGACGTGGCGACGATCGCGGCAGACACACCACCACTCATCGGGAATTGATTCTGCTACCAAATGGTAGCTTGATTATCGATACTCCCGGAATGCGAGAAATCCAGATCTGGTCGGCAGGAGAAGGGTTGGAGGAAACATTTTCAGACATTGCAGTTCTGGCAGAACGATGCCGCTTTCGAGATTGTCAGCACAATCATGAACCCGGTTGTGCTGTTCAGCAGGCTCTGGAGAGAGGCAGCCTTGACGAGTCAAGATTTCTGAACTATCGGAAACTGCAAAAGGAACTGAGCTACCTCACCCGTAGACAGGATCAGCGAGCCAGCCTGCTAGAAAAAGAGCGATGGAAAAAGATCCACAAATCCTTACGGAATCAGGATAAAAGTAGGAGAGGGGAGTGAGGAGGTGATGGAGTGATAGGGTGATGGGATGATAGGATAAAGTTTTCCTACTCCATCACTCCATTACTCCCCACTTCCTTGCATCTCATCCAATTTCTTCCGAACTTCCTGGATGTCTTGCCACATCAGCCATTTAGGGCTACCCTTCTCACGGGACTGATTTCGCAATAAGTAGGCGGGGTGGAAGATGGGCATATAGAGGCGTCCATCGCGCTCTACCCACTCACCCCGTACTTTGGTAATTCCCTGTTTGATACCCAGCAGGGTCAGCATGGCGTATTTTCCAGTCAGTAGTATGATTTTGGGATTCACCATGCGAATTTGTTCAAGCAGATACCCTTTGCAGGCTTCAATCTCAGCAGGTTGTGGGTCACGGTTCCTTGGGGGACGGCACTTAACCACATTGCAGATATAAACGTCATTTTCACTTAATTTGACTGAAGCCAGAATTTTGTCTAAAAGTTGGCCGGCTTTGCCAACAAACGGAAGCCCGGTTTCGTCTTCGTTTTGTCCCGGTCCTTCCCCAACTACCATAATGGGAGCCTTCACATTACCCCGTCCGATCACGGCATTGGTACGATTTTCGCCAAGGGCGCAGCGGAAGCACTGGTTACAGTGAACTCGCATCTGTTCCATGGTTTGATAAGTGCCCGCCGGAATGGGCACTGTTGCATCGGTTGGAATCAGATCGGGGTTAAATCCTTGGGGGGGAGAAGGTTTGCTGTTTGGAGAGGAAAACTCAAACAGGCTAATCTGGTCTTGGCTCGCCATAGGGGTTGGAAAAAGTGGTAGATCTGAGATAGAGAAAAGAAGATGTAAGCGATTGCAAGGCAGGATCCTAAAGAAATGTAAAAGGAGAAAGGTTCAAGCAATCAGAACACCACACCAGGAAACCCACGGCTTCTGGCTTCTGATTTCTGGCTCCTGACCCCCTAATTTCATTGATGCTGCTGTACATAGCTTATGGTTGCTGGTTTCTTGCAAAGTTCTTAAATTCTAGGCTACCGCTCAATCTTTTTAAGGCATCTTCAGAAAGAAGTTAGGGGAAATCCCATAAGGCACAATTGAGTATCGCTTGATTGGGTTTCAGGGTTAATAAGAAAGATTCTGGGGATGGGTTAACGTCTGACTTTTCGGCCATGATGGAATTGATCCCTTGCACGCACCGGAGGGAGATTATGTCGCCGTTTTCGTCATTTCAAGATGCGGGTGCAACCGTTCGATTTCCTAACCGCCAGAAGGCTGGTGAGGAACTGGCACGGGTCGTGTTGAGCGAAATCTCAAGGCATCCGATGCAGCAGGAAGAGATGCGCTATGTGGTCTATGCTTTGCCCAGGGGAGGGTTGCCGATCGCTGCACCTATTGCCCGCGCGCTCCATTGCCCTCTAGATGTGATTGTGGCAAAGAAGATTACTCGACCTGATAACAGTGAACTGGCGATTGGAGCAGTGACAGCTGATGGCCATGTGGTTTGGGCCCCCCACCGCCAGTTGATGATGCCGCCGTTTCATCAATACCAGTCTGCGCTGGAGCATGCCCGCACCCATGCAGAGGCGCAGTGGCGGGAGCTTTCACCAACAGGGCCTCGGGCAAATCCAGCAGGGGCGATCGTGCTTCTGGTGGATGATGGCATTGCAACCGGAATGACGATGGCAGCGGCGGTGCGATCGCTGCACGCCCAGCAAGCGGCTCAAATCTGGATTTGCGCTCCGGTGGCTCCCCCTGATTTGATGCCATTTCTACGCGAGTTGAGCGATCGCGTCATCATCCTTGCAACCCCCCATCCCTTCCATAGCGTCAGCCGTTTCTATGAAGAGTTTCCCCAACTCAGTACCGAAGAAGCGGCTTCCTACTTACAGAGCTAACTTGATAGGTTAGAGCTAACTTGATAGGTAGAAGTCAGAAGCTAGGAGCCAGAATTCTTTTCTCTTCTAACTCCTGGCTTCTAATGGTTCATGGCAGAAGTTTTCCGCCAATTGTAGATGAGCCCCCATCCCCCATCCACATAAAATAGAACCCTTGATTCCCTTGACTCCCTTTTTTCCCCTTGACTCCCCTTTTCCATTCGTGGCGCTGTATGCAGTTCATTGTGGCTACTTAGGAAGCAAAATCCATATTACCGGAAATATATCTGCTGAAGCATACTGGCCTCTACCCTTAGTCGGTATGATGACAATCATTGGCTGTAGTGATTGGTAATATTGCTAACTGCCATCTTGACCAGGTACTACTCAGAGAAACACAGAACCTAGCATGCAAATTCTATTTGTTGCAGCGGAGGCAGCTCCGATCGCCAAAGTTGGTGGAATGGGGGATGTCGTCGGTTCGCTACCGAAAGTTTTGAAGAAGATGGGGCATGATGTGCGCATCTTTCTTCCTTACTATGGCTTCCTACCAGACAAAATGAAGATTCCCAAGGAACCCGTCTGGCAAGGTTCTGCAATGTTTCAAAGCTTCAGTGTCTATGAAACATTGCTGCCCGACAGCGATGTTCCCCTTTACCTGTTTGGTCATCCCTCCTTTTCTCCCCGACGCATCTATTTTGGAGAAGACGAAGACTGGCGGTTTACTCTGTTTGCGAATGGAGCCGCAGAATTTGCCTGGAATTACTGGAAACCCCAGATTATCCATTGCCACGACTGGCATACAGGCATGATTCCGGTTTGGATGCACCAGTCTCCCGATATTTCAACTCTGTTCACAATCCATAACCTGGCTTACCAGGGTCCCTGGCGCTGGCGGTTGGAGCAAATAACCTGGTGCCCCTGGTATATGCAGGGACACAACACAATGGCCGCCGCCGTTCAGTTTGCCGATCGCGTCAATACGGTGTCTCCAACCTACGCCAAACAAATTCAAACTGCGGCCTATGGCGAAACCCTGGAAGGACTACTGTCGTTTATCAGTGGCAAATTGTCAGGCATTCTTAATGGTATTGACGTGGAATCTTACAATCCAGCGACCGACAAGTACATTACCCAACCATTCACCGCCGATACGCTGGATAATCGAGCCATGAATAAAGTGGCTCTCCAGGAAGAACTAGGACTGGAGGTGAATTCCAGCGCTTTCCTGATGGGGATGGTCACACGCCTGGTAGAACAGAAAGGACTGGATCTGGTGCTACAAATGCTGGATCGGTTTATGGCCTATAGTGATGCCCAATTTATCCTGCTGGGAACGGGCGATCGCTACTACGAAACTCAGATGTGGCAAATTGCTTCCCGCTACTCTGGTCGGATGGCTGTCTACCTGCTCTACAACGACCCTCTCTCCCGCCGCATTTACGCTGGCTGCGACGCCTTTTTAATGCCCTCCCGGTTCGAGCCTTGCGGCATTGCCCAAATGCTGGCGATGCGTTACGGTTGCATTCCCATCGTCCGCCGCACAGGGGGGTTGGTGGACACGGTCACTCACCATGACCCCATGAACCACATCGGCACTGGCTACTGCTTTGACCGCTACGAGCCTCTCGATTTCTACACCTGTATGGTGCGGGCGTGGGAAGGTTTCCATTACAAAGACCGCTGGCGAGAATTGCAACAGCGGGCAATGGCTCAAGATTTTAGCTGGGAAAAATCTGCCAAACAGTACGACCGACTATACCGCGAAATCTTAGGCTTGCCTCTGGAAGAGTTTGAGTCGCAGAAGGTAACGGAACTGGTCTCTTAAGTAGTCCGGCAATTTTCAATAAATGGCACGAAATGTCGGAGTTGTTCAGGGTTTGTAATTTCTAAAAAATCTCACACCCCGCTGGTTACAACGTTCCAACTCATTGCTTCATCATGCTCTTAAAGGCGTTCCATCTACTGAAAGCCGCGATCGCTCTCCCTGCTCTCTCACTGGTTGTCCTACCCATTACCTTAAACGCAGTAGCAACCTCCACTTCCCCGCCAGGCAAAACACTGAACCTGCTCCCCAGCTTAGAAAACCCGGTACTGCTGGCCCAGCGATCGCGGACTCAGCGCATCCGGTTTAAGCCCGGAGAAAGCTCTGCCAGTATACGAACCGCTGTCGTCAGAGGTACACGCGATATTTATTTACTGAGAGCTCAAAAAGGGCAAATCATGACTGTAAAAATAGAATCCCTGGAAAATAACGCCTTGTTTGATGTCGCTGCCCCTCTCAATCAGTCAGGGCAGCGACGGGTGCTGAAGCAGGAAACTATGGTCTGGAGTGGAAAACTGCCCGATACCGGAGACTATCAGATTGCTGTTGGCACCATCCGTGGAAATGCCACCTACAAACTGTGGGTCGAGATCAGGTGATAGTAGGAAATATTGCCTGTCCCTTGTCCCCTGTGTTTTCCCTCTTTGCTCTACTATAAATTCTTAATAAAGTGGCATAATTCTTAATAAAGTGGTATACCAGCTCCAATTTCCTCCTGACACAGTTTGGAATAATGTTTTCTGGTTAACATATCGCAGGCAATTCCTTTCTGTTAGATCATGTAGCCTTTGCAGAACCCTGATACAGTCTCAGTATTCTAATCTTTGACCTTCTCTGACCAGTGGTGGAGCAACACTGATATGCAAAAGCCGCGTCAACCACTGCACGAGGTTATCTACACACCAGAAAGTTATCTAAGACATCCGATTCGCCTGTTCAAGGAAATGGGACGTGATCTGCTAGCCGCACGGGAATTGGCTTGGCGCTTGCTGGTGCGGGATATCAGCGCTCAATACCGTCAATCTTTTCTGGGAATTTTTTGGGCATTTGTGCCGCCAATTGTGACAGCGCTGGGGCTGACTCTGGCAAACAATGCCAAAATCCTCAACGTTGGCGAAACCAATTTACCTTACCCCGCTTACGTGATGTTTAGCATGGCGCTCTGGCAAACCTTTGCAGAGGCGGTTAGTAGTCAAATTCAGGCAGTCAGTCTGGCAAAGCCAATGCTGGTCAGAATCAACTTTCCTCGTGAGGCGATTATTCTTTCCCAGTTGGGGCAGGTTTTCTTTAACTTTGGCATCAAATTGATCTTGATTGTGGGTTTGTTCCTCTGGTTTAAGATGCCCGTTGCCTGGACCATAGTTTTGACTCCAGTGGCACTGATTCACCTGGTTATGTTAGGCACCTGCATCGGGCTGTTCCTGGCACCGATCGCTGCTCTGTATGAAGATTTTTCTAAAGGGCTAACCCTGGGATTGGGGTTTTGGCTTTTTCTCACCCCCGTCATTTACCCGGTTCCTCAAGAAGGAACATTTGCAACTTTGGTTCGGTTAAACCCTGTGACGCCTCTGCTTGTGGCTGTTAGAGAACTGGCAACGATGGGCCATCTATCCAATCCTCAGGGGTTTTGGTGGATGAGTGTAACTGCAATGGTGGGTCTGCTGGTGGGCTGGCTGTTCTACCGGATTGCCATGCCATTTGTGGTTGAGAGGGTCAGTGCGTGATGACATCAACTCCGGACTATCAGATTGCAAATTCTTCATCCCTGGAGGAGGAGGTTGTGCTCTCAGTGGAGGGCGTGTCTAAAAAGTTTTGCCGTAGCTTAAAGCGATCGCTCTTCTATGGGGTCCAGGATATTGCGAGTGAGTTATTGGGGTTGCGCCAGCAAAGCAATACGCTAAGAACCAGGGAATTTTGGGCACTCAAGGATGTCAGCCTGAAACTGCTACGGGGTGAAGCATTGGGGTTGGTTGGGGCCAATGGCAGTGGTAAAACCACCCTGCTCCGAATCATTAGCGGCCTAATTCGTCCCGATACAGGTTCTGTCAGAATTAGAGGGCGGGTCGCTCCACTGATTGCTCTAGGGGCAGGATTTAACCCAATTTTGACTGGGCGAGAAAATATTTTTGCCAATATGTCCATTTTGGGTCTATCGACAAAGGAAATTAAAGCTCGATTTGATGCAGTAGTTGAGTTTGCTGAAATTGGGGAAGCGATCGATTCCCCTGTGCATAGCTACAGTTCTGGCATGGCCGCTCGCCTTGGCTTTGCCTGTGCTATTCATACCAATCCAGAGATTTTGCTAATTGATGAAGTCCTGGCGGTTGGCGATATTCAGTTTCTTGCAAAGTGCCATCGTCGTTTACATGAACTCAGGGAGCAAGGCATAGCCTTTGTGCTCGTGTCCCATAACCCTCAAGCAATCCTTTCAATGTGTCAAAAATCGGTGTATCTGCAAAAGGGAAACGTGATTGCCTGCGGTGATACCGAGATAATCATGAATCAGTATGAGGAAGATCTCTTTCTGGGAGCAGCCCAAAAAATCTCTGGCATGCTCAGAGTGCCAGTCAAGACGGCTGAGGAAAGTTTGGGTCTTGATATCACTTCACTCTGCTTCAAAAACATTAATAATCAGATATTGGAAGAGCTGATTAGCGGTGAAACAGTCCAGCTTTGTATCGGTTTTACATCCCATAAACTATTGGATGATGTCAATATTCGGATCTCAATCATAAAAGAAGGACAAACTGTTTTGTACTTTGGAGGATCCAACGATAAGTTAGCGTTTAACATTTCTCCTGGTCAGCATGAAGTAAAAATTTATTTGCCTAATTTTGGGCTTTCTCCAGGAGTTTACATCATGAGAGTGGATATTCGTAATAGTGCCCTTTTTATTCTGGACATTGTTGAAACTTTTCGCTTTGTGGTGCGAACTAATGGGCGAATGAGTAAATGTATATTCTACCAACCAAGAAGTTGGGAACTGGTAAAATGCGAATAAGAAAAGACTGCCAAGGAGGATGTGAATGCTTCTCCATAATCAAGGAGAGAAAATCAATCAGAAATCACTAATTATTAGTGGATTTTTGGCAGTTTTTTTCCTTATATTCTCTCTATTACTTTGGATATATCTCAAGGAACTTTCAATAGTTTTTATCATAGCTACTTTGCTTTTTTTAATTACTTTTATTCAACTCGAAGCCTATTACCGGAATCAGAAAGTTTCTCTACAACAAAATGAGCAGTTGTTTGAATTGCTTGAGTTAAAGTCGCAAGCTGATAATCACTATCGGCAGATCGAAGCACTATTCTCAATTTTTAACTTGTTGGCTCTTCGTCATCCCCTACCTCCAATGAGGGGATGGGCAGTTTCCCCAGATTTTATGAAGCTAGTTATTAGCTCTGTTTTTGAACATAAACCCAGACTCGTAGTTGAGCTAGGTAGTGGTGTATCAACTCTCGTTGTTGGTTATTGTCTCCAAAAGCTAAATCAAGGTGAGGTTATCTCAGTGGATCATGAGGAATCCTACACTGAAATAACTAAAAATAGTGTATTGAATCATTCATTACAAAATGTTGTTCAGGTAATTTATGCACCCCTAAAGAATATAACGATATACGATAAGACATGGCTTTGGTATGACCCTAGTTTCCTTACGAGTTTGGAGCAACCGATTGATTTGCTCATTATTGATGGCCCACCAGGCGATTTACAAAAACTTTCTCGTTATCCTGCATTACCTCTTTTAATCGATTCACTAAGTGATAACGCCCTGGTACTTTTAGACGATAGTAACCGAGAGGATGAACAAGAGATTGTCAAACTTTGGAAACAAAATTTCTCATTGTCTAAAGTGGAACAAATTGTAACTGAGAAAGGTGCCCACATCCTGCAATTGAGTAAAAAGTGATTATGCCACCCACCATCAGTGTCTCAATGGCGGTTTATAACAGTGCTCCCTACTTGCAAGAATCAGTAGAGAGTATTTTGGGACAAACCTTTTCTGACTTTGAATTCCTCATCATAGACGATGGATCTACTGATAATTCCTTCGCAATCTTACAGAAATATGCCGCACAAGATTCTCGCATCCGTTTGACTAGTCGTGAAAATCGAGGCATTTCCAAAACTCGTAATGAGATGTTATTTCAGGCTCGGGGAGAGTTCATTGCTGTCATTGATGCCGATGACATTTCGCTGAGCCATCGTTTTGCTCGGCAAGTGGAATTCTTGCGCCAGAATCCGGAGTTCGTATGTGTAGGATCTTCAGTTGATTGGATTGATGATAAAAGCCGTTTTGTGGGCCACTGTTCAATGCCTGAGAACAATGATGAACTCCAACGATTGATGCTGGGTGGGGTTTCGCTATTGCATCATTCTTCGTCTATGTTTCGGCGTATTGCAGCCTTAGGTGTCGGAGGATACGATGAATCTTTGCAAACCTCACTAGATTTGGATTTGTGGCTAAAGTTGGGAGAGGTTGGCAAACTGGCAAACCTGAGAGAAACCCTGATTCTGTATCGGTTGCACCGAAATTCAGTTACCAATGTCAGACAAGTGCAGCAAAGTCAAGATGCCCTAACCGCCTGCCAAAATGCCTGGAAACGGCGGGGCATTCAAGGCGAGTTCTTTCGACAGCCAGCGAACCATATGCATCAGACCAACTTCTGGCTAAAGTGTGGCTGGGAAGGATTTATGAATGGAAACCGGGAGGTGGCAAGACGATGTGGGTTACGGGCGATCGCCATCAACCCTCTCTACCTGGAAAACTGGAAATTATTGGCCTGTGCACTAGTGAAACCAATGCCTTCGCCGCAAACGGATTGAGTGATTCGTACCGATGCTTGAAGAAATGTAACGCTTTATAAGCTGAACATGCGAATTCAATTTCAGACCAGGCGCTTATTAACAATTTCAGGAGTGCTGTGCTGAATTATCAATCTTCCATGGAGTTCATCCACCTGACGAGTATTGGGTTGCATCGTCAGCAAATGGGGAAAACCTATAAACGGCGGCTAGCCAGACGAGTACTGCAAAACAAAAGTTTTGAAGGGGGTGGAGGGGGTGAACCCCCCTTCTGGGGGCAAAGCCCCCAAACCCCCATGTTGCAAAATTTAGTGTTTGAAACACTAGTTAACTCTTATGGGTTTGCATCGCTTTTCTGCTCTGTTGTTCAAACGTTGCTTGGTGGAGTTGAGCAATGAATCAATCTCCAATCGTTTCAGTCTTGATGCCAGTCTTCAACGGTGGCCACTATCTGGAGGAAGCGGTCGAGAGTATCCTCAACCAATCTTTTACTCAGTTTGAACTGTTGATTATTAACGATGGCTCCACAGATGATTCCCTCAAAATTTTGCAGCAGTATGCGGAAAGCGATCGCCGAATTCGCTTATGGAGCCGTGAAAATCGGGGGCTGGTTCGGACATTAAATGAATTGATTGAAATGGCAAGCGGCAGGTTTCTGGCTCGGATGGATGCTGATGATGTCGCTTTACCAGATCGGCTGCTGCGTCAGGTTCAACAGTTAGAGAACCAGCCCAATCTGCTTTGTGTTGGTGGTGCCTATGACATGGTGGATCACCAGGGAGAATGGCTTCTCCACGTTTCGCCCGTTCTCCAAAATAATGAGATTCAACAACGACTTTTGTCCGGAAACTCGCCAATTCAGCATTCCTGTGCCATGATGCGGCGGTCAGCCGTACGGCAAGTTGGGGGATACGATCCGGCTACCTTTCCTGCCGAAGATCTGGATTTGTGGTTACGCTTGGGTGAGTTGGGGGAACTGGCTAATCTTGAGGAAACGATTCTAAAATATCGGGTTCATACCGCTTCGATCACATCAAAACGGTTAAAGCAGCATAGTCAGACGGTACGAAAGGTATGTGAACAGGCGTGGCAGCGCCGCGGCCTGAAGGATCCCCCTCGCTGTGAAAAGGTTGAGCAACGCTATCAACAATTGATGCTCCGGTGTGGTTGGCAAGCGTTTCTCAACAGACAGCGAGAGGCAGCGGTTTCCTATGGGGTGAGAGCTGTACAGGCACTGCCACTCGATCTGGAAAGCTGGAGGTTACTTGTTTGCGCCGCCATCAAACCTTTTCCTAAAGGAGATTCGGTATGAGCCCTACCGTTTCAGTTCTCATGCCAGTTTACAATAGTCAGCGGTATGTAGCGCTGGCGATTGAAAGCATCCTGGGTCAATCGTTTCAGGATTTTGAATTGATCATCACCGATGACGGTTCAAACGATACCTCACTGTCGATTTTGAAGCGCTACGCTGAAAAGGATCAGCGAATCCGTTTAATTAGCCGGGAGAATCGGGGGATTTCTCGCACCCGAAATGAGATGCTGTGGCAGGCAAAGGGTGAGTTCGTTGCTGTTATGGATGCGGATGATATTGCTCTTCCCGATCGCCTGACTCGCCAGGTGATGTTTCTGCGGCAGAATCCAGATGTGGTTTGTGTTGGCAGTTCTTACCAACTCATTGACGAAGAGGGCCGTCTGTTGCTGATCTGTTTTCAGTTGGCGGAGGACGATGCCACAATTCAGAAGCAGTTGCTGGCAGGGTTTGGGGCCATTCACCAGCCAACGGTGATGTTCCGGCGGGTACCTGCGATCGCCATTGGTGGATATAACCAGACGATGCCAGTCTGTGAAGACCTGGATCTGTGGATGCGATTGGGAGAAGTTGGCAAACTGGCCAATCTGCCCCAGCCTCTGGTGCAGTATCGGCTCCATCCTAATTCAATCAGTGAGAAAAACCCCAGCCTGGAAATGGAAAAAGCACGGGAGGCGTGCGAACGAGCATGGAAGCGGCGAGGCATAGAAGGACAATTTGAAGCCATTGGTGAATGGCGTCCGGGAAGTAGCCAGGCTTCCCGTCACCGTTTCATGTTGCAGTATGGCTGGTGGGCATTCAACAGCGGTCAACGCCAAACGGCAATGACTTACGGATGGCGGGCGATTAAAACCTTGCCTTTTCATCTCGAAGGCTGGAGGCTATTGGTTTGTGCGGCAATCAAGCCATTACCGACGAACCAGGCTGAATGTTTTGCGAAGGATCGGTTAGACACGATAGCAGGAGATCGGGGCGTTGCTGGAAAGCAGTATGAATCGAAACGAAATTTCGAGCATACAGCTTCATACCCACATTCAGTAACACCGGAGATCGGTATTAGGGGGAAAGAGGGTAAGCCTAAAGAATCCATGTAAGCCTTGGGTTGGAAAGACCAGGAAAATCAAACCAAATCAGGATTGACCTGTTATACGTACCTCCAACCCAAGGACAAAAGCTATGAAAATTCTAGGGATTGATTTAGGGTGTGTCATCAAATAGGTAAGCTGGGATAGCAGACATTTATCCCACAAGCTGAGCATGACCACTCGCCGCTATGCTTTACGAGATGACCAATGGGAACGCATCAAAGATTTATTAGCTGGCAGTGACCAGTGGGTTGGAGTCAAGGCGAAGGACCATCGGTTGTTTGTCGAAGCTGTCTTGTATCGCTACCGAGCAGGCATCCCTTGGCGCGACTTGCCAGACCGATTTGGGCACTTTCGCAAAGTCCACACCCGGTTTCGGCGGTGGGCCAAAACGGGTGTATGGGAGCGAGTGTTTAGGATGTTAGCCCACAATGCAGACATTGAATACGCGATGCTCGACTGATTATGCGCGCCCACCAATATAGTGCCGGGGCAGAAGGGGGGCTGCCGATGCCCAAGCTATTGGTCGCAGCAACGGGGGATTGAGTACTAAAATTCATGCCTTGGTTGATGCTTTAGGCAATCCGCTTGGGTTTCACCTCACACCTGCGCAGGCATGTGACTTGGATGGGGCGGATGTGCTGTTAACCGACCTCAAAGCAGACACCCTGTTGGCAGACACGGGGTATGATGCAAACCCACGAGTGATTGAACGATTGCAACAGCAGGGCAAAACGTGTGTGATTCCCCCCAAGCGCAACCGCAAAACCCAGCGAGACTACAACAAGCACCTCTACCAAGCACGCCCTCTGATTGAAAACCTCTCTGCCCAACTGAAGCTGTATCGGGCGATTGCAACGCGCTACGACAAGTTGGCACAGATGGTTCTGAGTGGGATTTATCTGGCGGCTTTTGTCATCTGGCTCAATTGATGACACGCTCTAGAACCCCTAGCAAAAAAGGTCTAAATGCATTAGGTAGTCATCATTAATTGGTAAAGGGGAGTGAGGGCTTCGTCCCCGCGCAGAAGTGGAACCCCTGCACCCCATTCAAATTTCAAGAAGGATGCTATATACCTAGAAATATATAGAGAGCCTATATTTCCAAATATAAACCCTTTGCTATCTATCAAAAGTTCGGATTTCTATGAAAAGATTCTATGAAAAGATCTGAAACATCTAGCTTGCGTGATCTCTAAACAGAGATTTCTAAACAGAATTTATATCCGTTGCTGTATGTTACTGAATCTGAAACAGGTGGACAATGAGGCTATCAAGCTATTCTTAAAACCAACAGCTTTTGCTGCTACCAAGTCTATGAACACTTCACCATCTGGGCTTGTCCAGATAAGGATATTGCCTGATAACATTCATTGTGGTGTTTTCTTGACTACAATTCGATTACCTCAAGATTGTTATTTGTTAGGTCTAATTCGCTCAAATCATGTAATTTCAGCGATCGCCAATTCAAATTATTGCCAGTGGGGATCTTGTTCTTACAGTTAGTATCCACCAGCAAGAGGGGGTAGGGGTTTCGCCTCCACGCAGGGGTGGAACCCCTGCACCCCGTTCAAATTTCAAGAAAGACGCTATTGAACACTCTGTTGCAAACTGCTGATAAAAACCGTTGAGAGTTCCTTTCTGGTAATTCTGATTTATGTGGCAAGGTTTTTTCCAAATTGCGCTGACAATTCTCATCATCATAGTCATTACTCCATTTTTTGGGGGATACATGGCTCGTGTATATCAAGGGCAGACAACCCTTCTCGACCCTGTGCTCGACCCTGTTGAACGAATTGTCTACCGCCTTAGCGGCATTCAAGCATGGGAAGACATGACTGGCTGGCAATATGCACGGGCAGTGCTTTATAGCAATGCTGTCATGGGCTTGCTGATTTTTCTGATTCTGATGAATCAAAGCTGGCTGCCGTTTAACCCGACGGGGCTTGGTACTCCCACCTGGGATCTGGCCCTTCACACGACCATTTCATTTGTTACTAATACCAATCAGCAGCACTACTCTGGCGAAACAACATTGAGCTACTTTAGCCAGTTTGCCGCTCTGGGTTTCCTCATGTTTACCTCCGCTGCAACGGGCTTAGCTGTTGGAATTGCCTTTATTCGCGGTTTAACGGGTAGACCACTGGGTAATTTCTATGTTGACCTGTTTCGATCAATTACACGTATTCTGCTGCCAATTAGCATCGTGGGCGCAATCGCTTTAATATCGCAGGGAATTCCCGAAACGCTGGCGGGTCCGGTTGTTGTCCGAACGCTAGAAAATCCGGATTTGCAACAGGCGATCGCTCTTGGTCCTGTTGCTCATTTTGAAATCATCAAAGAACTGGGCGAAAACGGAGGTGGCTTCTTTGGTATCAACTCTGCCCATCCGCTTGAAAACCCCAATGGATTCACCAACTTAATTCAAATTGTTGGAATGGTTTCCATTCCCAGTTCGCTCATTTACACCTACGGCGTGATGGTCAATAACCGCAAGCAGGCGTGGCTGGTGTATGGCATGGTGCTGGCAATTTACATTGCATTTGTGGGGATTGTGGCGATCAGTGAACACAATGGCAACCCTGCGGTTAATGCTCTCCTGGGTAGCCAGCAACCAAACCTGGAAGGGAAAGAAGTCCGCTTTGGCTGGGCCCAGTCTGCCCTCTTCGCCGTCACTACCACAGCCACTATGTGTGGTGCGGTCAACAGTATGCACGACTCTTTTATGCCAAACGGTGGCTTTGTTCAGCTCTCAAACATGTTTCTGCAAATTATTTGGGGAGGGCAGGGCACTGGTACCGCCTACCTGTTTGCCTATCTCATTCTGGCAGTCTTTGTGACCGGGCTAATGGTGGGTCGCACTCCCGAATTTCTGGGACGCAAGATTGAGAAACGAGAAGTGGTATTAACGAGTTTTCTGATTTTGCTCGTTCACCCGATCGCCATCCTGATACCGGCCGCCATTACCATGGCATTCCCTGAGCAACTAGCCGGTATCAGCAACCCCGGCTTCCACGGACTATCTCAGGTGATTTATGAATACACCTCCGCCGCTGCAAACAACGGTTCTGGTTTCGAAGGGCTGGGCGACGCTACCCTCTGGTGGAATCTAAGCGCATCCTTCAGTCTCCTGGTCGGACGCTACATTCCTATCATTGCCCTGCTGCTGCTGGCAGATAACGTTTCCCGTAAACAACCCGTCCCCATGACCTCCGGCACTTTACGCACCGATACTGGATTGTTCACAGGTGTCACCGCAGGCATCATCCTGATTATGGGCGCGCTAACCTTCTTCCCTGTACTGGCGCTCGGTCCCATTGCAGAAGCCTTTCAGGTTTTTGGAGGTTAGTGGAAATTGTTAGTTGTTGGTTGTTAATTGTTAGTCACGTGAGGGAGTGATCGGGTAACGGGGTGATCGGGTGAGGTTACTTTACTCCCTACTCCCTACTCCCTACTCCCTACCTCCCCTCTTCCCAAATCCCAACTCCTAACCTCTGGCTCCTGACTTCTCTCTTTCTTCTTCCCTCTTCCTTTTTCCTCTCCCCCCATTCCAATGAAACCATCCAGCTCGACTTCTCGTCCTTACCGGGTTCCCACTGGAACTCGTGCTTCTCGGAAACACACGCCGAAAGCGAAAATGAGTGGGCTCTATCAGCGGGCAATTCGAGATGCATTTGTCAAACTTGACCCCCGAATTGCGGTGAAAAATCCGATTATGTTCGTGGTTTACATCGGCACCGTTGTGACTGCACTGGTGACAATCAACCCAGGCTTGTTTGGAGATATACCCAACGAAAACTCCCGTCTGTTGAATGGGTTGATTACCGCTATTTTGTTTTTCACGGTTGTCTTTGCTAATTTTGCCGAAGCGATCGCCGAAGGACGCGGCAAAGCTCAGGCAGACTCACTCCGATCCACCCGTTCTGATATGATCGCCCGCAAACTCCTTCCCGATGGTTCCATTCAGGAAATCAGTTCCACAGCGCTACAACGAGGCGACCAGGTAAAAGTCGTTGCAGGTGACATGATTCCAGCGGATGGAGAAGTGCTTCAAGGAGTTGGCTCGGTCGATGAGTCCGCGATTACAGGTGAATCGGCTCCTGTTTTGAAGCAACCGGGTACTGATATTGCCAGTTCAGTCACTGGTGGCACCCGGTTGTTATCAGACGAGTTAATTATCCGGATTACGGCAGATCCCGGTAAAGGGTTCATTGATCGCATGATTGCCCTGGTCGAAGGAGCTGAGCGCCGCAAAACTCCCAACGAGATTGCCCTGACGGTATTGCTGGCTGTCCTGACTCAGGTGTTTTTAATTGTAATTGCAACACTAACCCCTTTTGCAAACTATGTACAGTCTCCGGTAGGAATTGCCGCATTGATTGCATTGCTGGTTGCATTGATTCCAACAACCATTGGGGGATTGTTGAGTGCGATCGGAATTGCTGGCATGGACCGCGTAGCTCAATTTAACGTAGTCGCCACTTCGGGGCGCGCCGTAGAAGCCTGTGGTGATGTGAATACCCTGGTACTGGACAAGACGGGCACCATTACCCTCGGTAATCGCCTTGCCGATCAGTTTATTCCCGTCAACGGACATACAGTAGAAGAGGTTGCAAACGTTTCGCTAGCCTCCAGTGTGTTTGATGAAACTCCAGAGGGCAGATCCATCGTAGGCCTGGCAGAGTCGATGCAGGCATCTATCGATTTCAAACTGGATAGGGCTGAAGGCGTCGAGTTTTCTGCCCGAACCCGAATGAGCGGGACAGATTTGCCTGATGGACAGGAAGTTCGTAAAGGAGCTGTAGATGCCATCAAAGGCTTTGTTCGCTCCCGTGGTGGCCAAATCCCCTCTGACCTGGATGCAGCTTTTGAGCAAGTCTCCCACCTGGGGGGAACACCCCTCGCCGTTTGCCAGGGTAGCGAAATCTATGGAGTCATCTATCTGAAAGATATTGTCAAACCGGGTATTCGAGAGCGATTTGACCAACTCCGCCGTATGGGCGTCCGTACCATCATGCTGACGGGTGACAACCGAATCACCGCTTCAGTTATTGCTGAAGAAGCGGGAGTAGATGACTTTATCGCAGAAGCAACCCCAGAAGACAAAATCGATGTCATCCGATCTGAACAATCAAAGGGAAAGTTGGTGGCAATGACCGGGGATGGTACCAATGATGCTCCTGCGTTGGCTCAAGCAAATGTGGGGTTGGCAATGAATTCGGGTACCCAGGCAGCCAAAGAAGCCGCCAATATGGTGGATCTGGACTCTGACCCAACAAAACTGATCGATCTGGTCACAATTGGAAAGCAATTGTTGATTACGCGTGGAGCGCTGACAACATTTTCGATTGCAAACGACATTGCCAAGTACTTTGCCATCATTCCTACCATCTTTTCTACCGTAGGAGTTGGAGCTCTCAATGTTATGGGGTTGAAAAGTCCAACCTCTGCCATTCTGGCAACCTTAATTTACAACGCACTGATCATTCCGGCTCTGATTCCGCTAGCGCTCAAGGGAGTCCAGTTTCGTCCTTTGACAGCGGATCAGTTACTGAAGCGCAATATTTTTATCTATGGAGTCGGAGGAGTGATTGCGCCCTTTGTTGCCATTAAGCTGATTGACCTGGTAATTCCATTGACATAAAAGGCACTTAGTATGATCTGTGCCCATCCCTAAGCAGAAAATTCCCCCTGTAACTGCCCACTCCCTACTCCCTGTTTTTCAACTGATTCACCACCATTCCTTCTTACACTCCCCGATGTGACTGTGTATGAAACCAATCATTCCAACCCGATCTCTAACGACTTCGTTTCTGGAAACCATTGCCAAAATCTGGTTTGAGTGGCGTAGACAGAAGCTGCCGCTGTACCTGTTTCTGGGCATGGTCTTTAACCTTCTGGTTCTATCACCCGCCGTTTATGCTGCTACAGGCGCACAACTGACCCAATCCCAAATCGTCTGGCTGGCCATGCTGGGAATGGTTACGGTTGCACTCTCCATCTACCTTTTCTTTGTTATGTTTGTACCGGAGAAATTCTGATGAGCTTTAGCCGAGAAGTTTCCAGAGCCATTCGCTCAACGCTGATTCTTTGGATTGTGACAGGACTGATTTACCCCTTTGCCATGATTGCGTTTGGGCAAGTAGTGTTTCCCTACCAGGCAAACGGAAGTTTAATTAAAGATGCTCAGGGTCAGGTGGTGGGTTCAGCACTGATTGGACAGCCCTTTTCGTCCGATCGCTACTTCTGGAGCCGCCCCAGCACGACCAACTATAGCACCGCCGATCCAAAAGCAGAGGATGCTGGAGTTCTTAAAACAGGTATTTCAGGTGCCAGTAACCTTGCGCCCAGCAATCCAGCTTTGCTAAAGCGGATTGGGGGGCTGCAATCGCCTGACTTAGAAAAGGCAATAGCTGGAACCCTTCCCACATTACAAAAAGCTGGGATTCAACCCACCGCCGATCTGGTCTATACCTCCGGTTCCAGCCTTGATCCCCACATTACGCCGGAAGCAGCCCTGCAACAGAGCGATCGCATCGCTAAAGCCAGAGGGCTGGATCGCCAGCAGGTCGAGAAGTTGATTTCACAAAATACCGACGGGCGTTTTTTGGGTATTTTCGGCGAGCCCGGTGTCAACGTTCTGAAACTAAACCTGGCATTAGATAACCAACAATCCCCTACCTAAACGCCTGCCCTTTCCTCCCTGCCCCATGTACAACCCCTCTTCTCCAGCACCAGATACGCTCTATAACGGCACCACTCGCCGGGGTAAGCATAAAATTTTTATCGGCATGGCTCCAGGGGTGGGCAAAACTTACCGCATGCTGGAGGAAGGGCATTGCCTGCGGCAGGAAGGAATTGATGTAGTGATCGGGCTGCTGGAAACCCACGGTCGCGAAGAAACCGCTCAGAAAGCCGAAGGGCTAGAAATCATTCCGCGCAAAACCATCGAATGGTCAGGCGTCAGCCTCACAGAGATGGATACCGAAGCCATCATTGCCCGTAAGCCCCAACTTGCCCTGATTGATGAGTTAGCACACACCAATGTGCCTGGCTCAGATCGGGAGAAGCGGTATCAAGATGTTGAAAAAATTTTGGCCGCCGGAATCGATGTCTTCTCAACCGTTAACATTCAACATTTGGAGAGTCTGAATGATACAGTCGCCCGCATCACAGGCATTGTTGTGCGAGAACGGATTCCAGACCGCTTGCTGGAAGAAGCCGATGAAGTAGTCGTAGTCGATGTCACCGCCGAAACCTTGCAAGAACGGCTGGTAGAGGGAAAGATCTATGCTCCAGAGAAAATTGACCAGGCATTAAACAACTTCTTCCAACGACGGCACCTGATTGCTCTGCGAGAACTGGCTCTGCGAGAAATTGCCGATAACATTGAAGAGGAAGTGCTGGAAGAGGCCAATTCTCAAGCAGAAGCGCCTCAATGTAATATTCATGAGCGAGTTCTGGTATGTGTATCCACCTACCCCAATGCGATCCAGTTAATTCGCCGGGGTGCCCGGCTTGCCGCCTATATGCACGCTCCTTTCTATTGTCTATTTGTTGATGACCCCGATCGCTTCCTCCCCAAACAGGAAGCTCTGCACATCGAAACCTGCGAACAACTTTGCAAAGAATTTGGTGGCAAATTTATTCGCGTAACCGGGCACGACAAAGCCAAAGAAATCGCCGAGGTTGCCAGAACCTACCGCATCACCCAAATTGTGATCGGCGAAAGTCAGCGATCGTGCTGGAAAATTCTCCTGAGTGGCTCCCTCACCCAAAAACTGCTGCGCTTGCTTAAGCACATCGATGTGCATATCATCGCAACTGAAAAGCAACCTCCCTAACCATGCTTGTAATTGGTCTGATTAGCGGCACCTCAGTTGATGGCATCGATGCAGCCCTGGTCAAAATTTCTGGATTGACCCACGACCTGAAAGTTGACTTTCTAGCAGGAAACACCTTCCCCTATCCAACAGCCCTGCGAGAGCAAATCCTGACCGTCTGTGCAGGTCAACCCCTATCCATAGCAGACCTGGCAGACCTGGATGATCAGATCGCCTGGTGCTTTGCAAAAGCGGCAATCGATCTTCAGTTAAACCATTCACCCGCCGAGTTAATCGGTTCCCACGGACAAACGGTGTTCCATCGCCCACCGAGTAAAAATAGGATAATAAGACAATGGAGCGATCAGGAAAACCAAACAGGGTTCTCCGCTCCAATCCACCATCCAAACCCTAAAATACCCTCCTACCCCCCTCGGCTACAGCCTCCAGTTGGGACGCGGAGCCCTCATCGCCCACCTTACACGCATTACCACCATCAGTAACTTCCGGGCCGCCGATATTGCCGCTGGTGGAGAAGGAGCGCCTCTCGTTCCAGCCGTTGATGTCGCCCTCCTCTCCCACCCAACCCTCAACCGCTGCATTCAAAACATTGGCGGAATTGGAAATGTTGCCTACCTCCCAGCCAGATCCCAAACATCCATCCCCTCCCCCTCTGGTAACTACAAAGACGTTGACCCTACCCATCCACCCCCTCCCCCACTCCCTCCCATTATCGGTTGGGACACCGGACCCGGTAATATCCTCATCGACCTGGCTGTCCAACGATTCTCCAACGGCAGTAAAACCTATGACAGAGATGGAGCCTGGGCAGCCAGCGGCACTCCCTGTCAGGAACTATTACAACAATGGCTAAAGCAAGAATTTTTTCAGCTCCCACCCCCCAAAATCCACCGGACGTGAACTGTTCAGTCCGGCCTATTTAGAACAATGCCTGCTGGATGCTGAGCCATTCTCGCTGAACCATGCCGATATATTGGCCACCCTGACCGAACTGACTGCCGCATCAATCGCCCACAGCTACCACCGCTTTCTCCCCCAACTGCCCGACGAAGTTCTCCTATGTGGGGGCGGCAGCAAGAACCTATACTTAAAACAGCGGCTACAAGCTCATCTGGGAGCAGTTTCCGTTTTAACGACAGATGAAGTCGGTTTGAGCGCAGACTTTAAGGAGGCAATTGCCTTCGCTGTACTGGCCTACTGGCGGCAAAAGGGCATCCCTGGGAATATTCCAGACGTGACGGGTGCAAGAAAAGCCGTCCTTTTAGGGGAAATTCACCAGGTGAGCTGAACAACTGCGTGATAGTATGAACTACCGCTGGCATGGCGAAACCCAATCAACGCAAGGGATAGGGCTGTGGCTCACACCTTTTTAATGCAGGCAGGACGCTGGACCTTTCAAGGTAACTGGCTAGAACGCAACGGAGCCCCCATTACCGTAAAAGGTAGAACACTGGTGGGTTGGAGCCGCGATGACTGGTTCACAATGGTGACAAAGCTCGTCTTTCCGGGGACTGACCGGGAAGAAATTTCGTTTCAGTATCGTGGACGTATGGATGCAGGAGAGCGGCAGTATACCTTTGTATTACAGCACAGCCTGCTGGGTCGGGTTGAAGGAGAAGGGTGGGTGGCTCCCGAATCGATTGTTCAGCGCTATTGGGTGCTGGGCGATCGCCAGCGACGGAGCGGCTTCGAGACCCTATATCGCATGAACGATGACACCTACTACCTCTCAAGCGGCATCATGGCAGGCCACTACCTCACCAGCACCATGGAAGCGATTTTGGAACGCCAACCGGAGTAGCCCTATCCCTGCCTAAACCAATTAAGCCGCAATAGATCGATAGCATCACTTTACGGGATAACTAAGAATATCGGTGTATTTACTAACTTGAAGTAAATGTTCAGGTCTTAACTCCTCGCCCAGAGTTTTCCCTGCCAGGATCTCGATTTTTCAAATTCAGGGCGAGGCTGTCGCTTTCAATCGAGGTATGACTACAGATCCCTACATTGGACGCCTGCTCTCAAATCGCTACCAGCTTGTGGAACTGGTCGGCAAAGGAGCTATGGGAAAAGTCTACCGGGCAGAAGATATTCTCCTGGGAGGGGTGATTGCAGTCAAATTTCTCTCCCAGACATTACTAAACAAAAAGATGCGCGATCGCTTCAAAGCTGAAGCCCGCACCTGCGCTCAATTGGGTCAGAAAAGCATCCATATTGTTCGCGTAACTGACTACGGGGTGGATGATCAGGATATCCCCTTTTACGTGATGGAGTATTTACAGGGAGATAGCCTCAGCGATATTATCAACACCCAACCCATCCCCCTTCCCCGCTTTCTTAGCCTGGCCCGACAAATCTGTTTAGGCTTGCAATGTGCCCACCAGGGAGTTCTAGTCGATGGCAAAATCTGCCCTATCATTCATCGAGACATCAAACCCAGCAATATTCTGGTCAGCCAGGAGACCAGCCTGGGGGAAATGGTCAAAATCCTGGACTTTGGTATTGCCAAGCTGATTCAAGAAGACAGTAGGCAAACCAACTCATTCATGGGTACCCTGGCCTACTCCTCACCGGAGCAGATGGAAGGACGAGAGCTGGATGCCCGCTCTGATATTTACAGCCTCGGCGTCATGATGTTTGAGATGCTGACCGGCAAAATGCCCTTGCAAGCTGAAACGCACTCCTTTGGTGCTTGGTACAAAGTCCACCATTTTCAATCTCCCCGCAGTTTTGAAGCAGCTAACCCCAGCCTGAAGCTACCCAAAGTGCTGGAAAACCTGGTGATGAGCTGTTTAGCAAAAGCGCCGGGCGATCGCCCCCAGTCCGCAACCGATGTGCTGAAAGCACTGGAACCGCTGGAACAGCGTTACAGCGCCAGCCGTCATATTAGCTACCGAATTTGGGAAGTTCTGGCAAAAAAATCCGACATTCTCGAGCTTCCCTCCAGACAACCTCCTCTGATAGACGAAGTCTGCCGCCTGGCTACCTGGCCTCAAAACAAACCCATCGCGCAAATCGTCTTTGCCCAAACTCTAATCAGCAGCAAGGGGCCTCTACCCGCGATCTGGGTAATGCTCCCTCAACAAGAAATTCAAAGTCTGCAAGTCAACAAACTTTATAACCGGATCTATAAAAACTTTCTTTGCTCCATGCAACCCCATCCCATGCTGCTCTGGGTCACCGCTGTCTACAACCGCCTGCATGGGCAAGACCAGGGACCCCGCTGGATGCCTTGCTACTTAGACTTAAAAACCTCTCAGGGCCAGGAAATGACCCGCTTGCTCGGTGAGAAAGGACAATATCAGGTTCTGCTATTTGCTCTGGAAACCCCTGAACACTGTTCCCACGCAATCTCCGTTGGCATTAATCCCTCCCAATGCTCACAACTGAAGCACTGGGCAATCACCAGCCAATCGTGGGTATCTACCGGCAAACCCACTTTTAGCAAAGATTTGCTAAAAGCCGAACTCGAAAAACTCAAACCCAAAGTCTCTGAAGAACTGGAAAAGAATTCCCTCAACGCTTCGATTCATATCTCACAGGAGTAAGAGGGGATGGGGGGATAGGGTATTTCCCTACTCCCTCACTCCCTCACTCCCAACTCCCGCCCTTCATCGACCAGGCGGAAAATAAAGAATAGGGTGCCAGCTTCGGTGTAAAAGTTCTCGGGTAAAGCTAGGGATGGATAACTCCTGAAATCTGCCCATGCTACCCGATGTGACAGCGATCGCACTAACATCTGCCATCTGTGCCACATCCAAAATCTCAACAATCGGGTCGCCCTGACGCACTTCAATGGGTTCTACCCTCAAGCCAATGGACTCCAGTTCAGCTTTCACGCCAGCTAGCTCCTTACGAGCAGGCTCAACCTGATAGTCTTTGGGTAATCCCCTCCGGGTCACGTCCTCAACCACCCAACAAAGGTGGCATCGTTGTAGGGAATTGACAGGTCTATCCACAGCCCGCCGTTTGATTTGTTCAACAAGGTATTTAGAAGTCTCACTGCCGTCGTAGGGAATTAGCAGATGGCGGAATAGATGCTGACAGCGCAACTCCAGTTCTTCCGAAGTGTAAGTTGAAAGCAGTTGGGGACGAAGGGTCATCAGTGGTATCGTTGTTCGTTCGCAAACCCTCATCGCCGTGCTACTAAACAGCTTTTCAGTAATGCGGCCCCGAAACGGCATCCCCAGGATGATTAAATCCGTTTCCAAATTTCCAGCTGTCTGCAAAATCAGGTCACTGGGGCGACCCGATTCAATTTGCACTTTGACATCTACCCCCTCCGGAACATTCTGCTGAGCCACACTCAGCCTTTCGCGAGCCCGGTCTACAGATGCCTGATCAATCCTTGGAATCGTTCCCCCGTCTAAAGGAACCACATGAAAGAAAACAATCTGCTTAGCCCCAGTCTTTGCTAGATGGGGAACAAAGCTTGCAAGACGATGCACCCCATCGGAGAAGTCGGTGCAAAAAAGCAAACGCTGAAACATGGAATTCAGGCGGCAAGATGAATGTCACTTTGTCCCTAACACTAGCACGCTCCACCACCTGAAGTGAGGTTATAGCAAATTCCACTTGGAAATAAAATTATTAGCTTCCACACTCTCAAACTGAATAACGGAACTGTAGAACGGTCAAATAAAGTAAGTAACGATAAAAGTAGAACTAAAGTAGAACTAAGAATTAAACTGCTGTCCAGCATTCTGGCAAATCCGTTGAAAGAAAGTCTCACAGTAATGCTAGTAGTCGCCTGACGCCCCTTCGCCCCAGCTCCTTTCCCTCAGGAAGCAGAGCAAGAGATAGAGGTCGCCTTGCGGCTAATGCAGCTTTACTGGAACTGAGGACCAGGCTCTAAACCCCACTGATGCTTCAAGAAATGCTTGTACATGTTTTCGCGCATTACCATCTGCTCGTAGAGCTTAACCAGAAAGTCTTGAGCCTGTTCACGGCTCATCTTCTGAACCTGGGTTTCGAAAGAGCGAATGCTGAATTGCTGCTCCAAAGTCAGTTCGATGGGTTTATCCATGTTTCGACTCCAATATGAGAGAGTAGTTGGTTAATCCCCACGGCTCCATAAGGTCTAGAGCAGTGGTTTTGTTATCGACGACTGCGAAGTTATCCAGTAGGGTTCCCTAAATCTGGAAACTAGCAACACTTTGTATTACAGAATATAACAATCATTTGACAAGATGCACATACCCCTGCGTGGGTAATTTTATGAGAGACTCCTGACACCAAAGGATGATTTTCTTTAATCATAGGGGTTTCAGGCTTTAGATTGATCCCACTGGTAGATGCTTTGAGTTCAATCTAAATTGCTTATCTAACGAATTAGACCTTTTCCCAAGGTGTTCTTAAAAGAGTCTGGGCTTTGTGGCACGAGAAAACTCCAATCAGGTTTAGAAGAATTTTGTCTGAGCTGCAAAGACTTTCAGTTCTCTGTAAACACTTTTCGATCAACAGCCCATTTTTCAAGCATAAAAGTCATTTTTCAAAACCCGATAATTTTTGTCGGGTATGTTTGACGAGGGTTTATGCCCATGTTAGTATCGGCTGCAATTGAGTATCAGAACCTACCACTCGCTTCCCAAGAGACTTTGACGCATGACTCAGGCAACCCAACTGCAATCTAAATCAACTGCCACCTTCCGGGCACTCAAGTGTAAGGAGTGCGGAGCGGAGTACGAGCCTAAAGCCATTCATGTTTGTGAGTTTTGCTTTGGTCCGCTTGAGGTGGCTTATGACTACGAGACTCTCCGCCGGACGGTGACCCGTCGCAGTATCCAGTCGGGCCCCCACTCCATCTGGCGCTACCGCCCATTTCTACCTGTTGAAACTGATCAGCCAATTGATGTGGGAACTGGCTTGACCCCCCTGGTACAGGCTCATCGATTGGCCCGTCGTTTGGGGTTGAATAAGCTTTATATCAAGAATGATGCCGTGAACATGCCCACCCTCAGTTTTAAAGATCGGGTGGTGTCGGTTGCCCTGACGCGAGCAAGAGAGTTGGGATTCTCGACTGTTTCCTGTGCAAGTACGGGAAATTTGGCAAACTCCACAGCGGCGATCGCCGCCCACGCTGGGTTAGACTGTTGCGTCTTCATTCCAGCCGATCTGGAAGCTGGTAAGGTCATGGGTACGTTAATTTACAGCCCAACGGTAATGGCCGTCCAGGGAAATTACGATCAGGTCAATCGGCTTTGCTCTGAAGTGGCAAATACCCACGGTTGGGGGTTTGTGAATATCAATTTACGCCCTTACTACTCGGAGGGTTCCAAGACATTAGGCTACGAGGTAGCAGAGCAGTTGGGCTGGCAATTACCTGATCATATTGTTGCGCCTCTAGCTTCTGGCTCTTTGTTTACCAAGATTTATAAAGGGTTTCAGGAGTTTATTAAGGTTGGTCTGGTGGAAGATAAGCCCGTTCGCTTTAGCGGTGCCCAGGCAGAAGGGTGTTCGCCGATCGCCCAGGCTTATCGGGACGGACGAGACTTCATTGCCCCCGTGAAACCAAATACTATTGCGAAATCGATCGCGATCGGCAACCCAGCCGATGGCGTCTATGCTGTTAATATTGCCCGTAAGACGAACGGCAGTATCGAGTCTGTCACTGATGCCGAGATCATCGATGGCATCAAGTTGCTGGCCGAAACGGAAGGCATCTTCACCGAAACCGCCGGTGGAACCACAATCGCCGTCCTGAAGAAACTGGTGGAAGCGGGCAAAATTGATCCCGATGAAACTACAGTGGTCTACATCACCGGTAATGGACTGAAGACTCAAGAAGCCGTTCAAGGCTACATCGGTGAACCTCTTACGATTGAACCCAAACTAGACAGCTTCGAGCGGGCCCTGGAACGCTCCCGCACCTTGGAGCGCCTGGAGTGGCAACAAGTGCTTGTATAAGGAGTTGTTATAGCATTCACAAATCATTTGTGATGAATAAGGGGTCGAATCCCCTACACAAGGGTTGCACCTCTGCACTCTGTTCAAATTTCAAGAAGGAGCGCTATCGTTGTTGATTGTTAGTTGTTAGTGAAGGGAGAGGTGTGAGGTATAGAGGGGTGGAGCAGAGAGATAGACAAGTTTTGAGTTCCAGTTTCGGATTTTCAACTCATTCCTCCTCCTGACGCATCCCCTCCCTCAGCCCTAACTCCCAACCCCCTGGCCCCTACCCTCTTAAACTCCAACCTAAAAATTCTTAACTATGCCCGTAAAAGTTCTCATTCCAACTCCGCTGCAAAAGTTGACCAACAACCAGGCAACAGTTGAATGCAATGGCACCACGATCGCTGAACTGTTGGAATCGCTGGAGCAAAGCTGCCCTGGAATTAAGGCGCGGCTGTGTGATGAAAGTGGCGAACTGCGGAGATTCGTCAACTTTTACGTCAACAGTGAGGATATTCGCTTCCTGGATGGTGCCAACACATCCCTCAAAGATGGAGATGAGGTCAGTATTATTCCAGCGATCGCAGGTGGTTAAAGACCTGAGCGTCCTGTTACCTCAAATGACACCAAGGTCTGGCAGATTAGAGTAACCTGATTCATGAGGGTTTTACTCGATAATCATTCATGGATCTGCTGCGTTCCCTTCCTCTGGGACTTTACCTGGAACAACCCGTCACCTGGCTGCATCGGCTTGATCCTCGCATCAAGCTGGCCTGGTTGATGACTTTCCTGGTTGCTCCCCTGCTGGCGAGCCCCAGTTGGCGAGTTTTGCTGGTTGGTTTGCTGATCGCCATCACCCTTTCGGCCATGATCCCCTTGCGCGTGTGGCGGCAGCAGATGGTGTGGCTATTGATGTTGAGCCTGTTGGTTTTTGGACTGACAGCCATCATGCCCGATGGGCTTAAAGTTCGTTCCCAACCCCGGTTGCCTGCGGATGAGCTGGAGTTTCAGAGGCAGCCTGCTACCTTGCCGCCAGCCCCCCAATCATCCTGGAATCCCTTTGCGATTGGACAGTCCGCTCCCCCTTTGCCAGGGGAGCAACGCAACCCTTCTATCCGCCAACCAACGGATTACAACTATGTGTTATTCAAACGAGGGCCGATTACGGTTACCCGGCGATCGCTCGATCTGGCGATTCGCTTCAGCACACTGTTGTTTACTCTGATCTACAGTGCAAATTTGTACCTGTTAACGACCGCACCCGAGGAAATCACGGCAGCAATTGAAAACTGGATGGAACCCCTGCGCCGTTTCAAACTTCCAGTCACCGAAGTTGCGCTCACCCTCACCCTTTCCCTTCGTTTCATTCCGCTGGTACTGGAAGAAATTCAGAACCTGATCCGTTCTGTCAGCACCCGTGCGATTAACTGGCGCAAGCTGGGGATGCGCCGCAGTGTTGAAGTCTGGTTAGTGGTTGCAGAACGGCTGCTGGAGAACCTGCTGCTGCGGGCCGAACAAATGGCCAGTGCCATGAAAGTCCGTGGCTTCACCAGTCCTAACCAGCACCGGGTGGAATGGTACCAGTTTCGCCTGCGGTTCAGAGATTGGCTGGCGATCGCAGCCCTGCTTGGATTCTGGATTGCTCGCCTATTTTGGGGCTGGGAAGTTTAAGCAATTAATATCGCTACCCCCTTACCATTAATTGCTGGTTGTTAGTTACTTGTTAAGCGAGAAACGAGGAGTGATGTGATCGAGCGAAGCTTGTCTATTCACTCCCTCCCCCCCTTCCCCCTTCCCCCCCTCTATGCCAGGAACCCCCAACCAAATCCTGATCCTGTTCGCCCATCCAGCGCTAGAAAAATCTCGAGTCAATCGGCATCTAATCCAGGCCGTTAGGGGACTGGACTCAGTAACGATCCATGACCTCTACGAGGAATATCCTGACTTCCATATCAACGTGAAGCTGGCGCAGAACTTGCTGCTAGCCCATGACATTATCGTGTTTCACCACCCCTTTTACTGGTACAGCAGCCCCGCCATTTTGAAGGAGTGGCAAGACCTGGTATTGGAGCATGGGTTCGCCTATGGTCATGGAGGAGTGGCCCTGCACGGCAAAAAATTTCTTTCAGCCATCACAACCGGTGGGAGCGAAAAGGCTTACTGTCGGCAGGGGTATAACTTTTTTACCATTCGAGAGTTGCTCGCGCCCTTCGAGCAGACAGCTCGCCTCTGCGGGCTGGAGTGTTTACCCCCTTTTGTTGTCCATGGCACCCATCAACTCCGGGAACAAGAGCAAATTGCCAAACATGCGGAGGATTACCGCAGGATCATCTCTGCTTTTTGCGAGATGGTGCGATCGCCTGGGATAAGCTCTCTCGGGTCAAGCTACTGAATGAAAACCTGGAACTGATTTTGCAGCCGGAGGTGCCCCACCATGCATGTGGAGACTTTTTTTACCAGGCGTTTGTGTATCTGGTGACGGCAGTAGTGTCTGTACCAATCGCCAAACGGTTGGGGTTGGGGTCAGTTCTGGGTTATCTGATTGCGGGCGTTCTGATTGGTCCGTTTGGGTTTGGCTTTCTAGGGGAGGGATACAGTGATGATGTGATGCACTTCGCCGAATTTGGTGTGGTGATGATGCTGTTTCTGGTGGGGTTAGAACTGCAACCAGAACTCCTGTGGCGATTACGCGTTCCCATTCTGGGTTTGGGAGGCTTGCAGGTAGCGGTAACGGCGCTAGTGATTGCGGTTATTGGGATCTTTGCTGGGCTTCCCTGGCAAATGGCGCTGGCGGTAGGCTTAATCCTGGCTCAATCTTCAACGGCGATTGTGCTGCACACCTTGAACGAAAAGGGGTTGATGAAGACAGAAGCAGGGCAGTCTGCTTTTTCAGTCCTGCTTTTTCAGGACATCGCAGTGATCCCCATCCTGGCATTTCTGCCTCTGCTGGTTATAAAACCTGATTCATCAGCCAGTCTGGCA
Source organism: Leptothermofonsia sp. ETS-13 (assembly GCF_049200465.1). Classification (NCBI taxonomy): domain Bacteria; kingdom Bacillati; phylum Cyanobacteriota; class Cyanophyceae; order Leptolyngbyales; family Leptolyngbyaceae; genus Leptothermofonsia; species Leptothermofonsia sp. ETS-13. Next base: position 3,894,326 of record NZ_CP120836.1, on the reverse strand, counting down.
AACAGCGGAGTAATCCTGGTTGCCGCTGGACAGGCGACAGAGCAGGGGGCCGCCCTCCCAGGAGGCTACAGACTCTAGTAGTCGTGGGAACGGTGGGTAGCATCATTGTTGTCGGAAGGTTTTTGATGCGCCCAATTTTCCGTTTCATTGCTGACACGCAACTGAAGGAAATCTTTACTGCAACGGCATTGCTTCTGGTAATTGGCATTGCCCTGGCAATGCAGCAAGTAGGGCTTTCACCCGCCTTAGGAACCTTTGTGGCTGGTGTGGTCTTAGCGGACAATGAGTACCGACACGAACTGGAAACCGATATTGCCCCCTTCAAAGGGTTGCTTCTGGGACTGTTCTTTATTTCAGTGGGAGCCAGCATTAACTTCAATCTGCTGGTTCAGCAGCCACTTCTGATTCTGGAATTAGTGCTGGGTTTGGCGATCGCCAAATTCATTATCCTGTTCGGATTGGGACAATTCTTCAAGCTACCCCTGAGCCAGAGTATTCTCTTCGACTGTGCCCTGGCCCAGGGAGGAGAATTTGCCTTCGTGCTGTTCTCCTTCGCTACCCAAAACCGGGTGCTTCCGGCTTCCATCACTAATCCTTTAGTGGTGGCGGTGGCGCTTTCCATGGCACTTACCCCGCTGATTATGATCATCAACGATTGACTGGTACAACCTCGCTTTGCTGAACTCACCCCGATCGCGACGATGACGAAATCGATGACAACGAAAATCCGGTTGTGATTGCTGGGTTTGGGCGGTTTGATCAAATTGTGGGACGGTTGCTGGCCGCCAATGGTTGCAAAGCTACGATTTTGGATCACAATCCAGGGCAAATCGAGATGCTGCGCCGCTTTGGGTTCAAAATATTCTATGGCGATGCCTCCCGCATCGAACTACTCCAGGCCGCCAGAGCAGCAAGAGCCAAACTGCTGGTTGTGGCAATTGATGAACGTGACACCATTTTGGAAGTAGTTGAACTGGCCCGTAAACGCTTTCCCCACCTGAAAATATTGGCACGAGCAATTGACCGTAGCCATGCCTACGAGCTGATTCGACGGGGTGCGGATGGGGTGCAACGGGAAACCTTTGGCTCAGCCCTGGAAATGGGGATGGAAGCCCTTAAGCTTCTAGGGGTTCGGTCTTACAAAGCCCGCCGCGCAGCCCTTACCTTCAAAGAGCACGATGAAGAAGCCCTGCGGGAGATGGCCTTTGCCGAGAACCGTGATGAAACCGTCCTGATTGCGCGATCGCGCCAGCTAGCCCAGCAGTTAGAACAACTGCTACAAACTGATGACCAGGAATTGACCCACGAAGTCGATCTAGCCTGGGATATTTCAGCCCTGCGGCAGGATAGAGGGTAAGGGAGTTGTTAGTTGTTAGTCGTTAGAGAGGGGTGAGGAAGTGATAGGGTAATGGGGTGATGAGTGAGGTTTCTTTACACCCTCACTCCCCCCCTCTCCCCTTACACCTCTCAACCAACTCCTCCACGCCGCTGACAGGCAGGATTCGAGTATTCAATTGTTGAGCCAGGTCGGCAACGGTCATGTCATCCAGGAAGCGAGTATCTCCCTGCTTAAGCATGAGGGAGGGAAGCAGGACACCGTCCCCCAGATCCTGGTCCTTCAGGGCATTGAGAATGTCCTGTCCGGTGAGCAACCCCGTCACGGTCATGGTCTGTCCCCAGTATTTGCTGGCGATCGCCACCATCCTTACCTCCAGCCCCTGCACCTGATTCAACCGCTGCACAATCGGCTGAAAAGCAAGTTCCACCGCATTTCCCACAACCCAGGTAAAGTGACGCGGCGACTTCAGGCGCTTCGGTAACTTGCGGGCAGCCTTTTGAAACTCCTTCAGAAATAGCCGAATTGAACCAACGCCATTGCCAATCTGGGGATAGTCCTCGTAATCGGATTCTGGCGGTAACTCCTGTTTGGCGATCAAAAACCATTCATCCGCCAACCAAACCACATTAGAACCATACTGTTGCCGAAATTTGGCTTGCAGCTCTTGTACCTGAGCAATCACTTCCTGGGCTTTTTCAGGTGTGACTGGAATGAGTTCATCCCCATCTGGACGAAAGCGCGTTAACCCGACGGGCACCACCGCCACTGAAGCAACCGCCGGAATGTCCCCTGCGTGAAACTGAGACAGATCCAGCAAGGTTTGCGTTAGATGGTTGCCATCATTGATTCCAGGGCAGAGGACAACCTGCGCATGGATTTGTAACCGCCGTTCTTGAAACCAGCGCAACTGTTCCAGGATTTTTCCAGCGCGAGGATTTTTTAATAGGCGAATTCGCACCTCTGCCTCTGTGGCATGTACAGACACGTAGAGTGGGGATAGCCGCATTTGTTCAATCCGTTCCCACTCTTTGGGGCTGAGATTGGTCAACGTCAGATAACTGCCGTAGAGAAAACTGAGTCGGTAGTCGTCATCCTTTAAATACAGAGTTTCTCGCTTTCCAGGTGGTTGCTGGTCGATAAAGCAAAACGGACAGCGATTATTGCACTGAATCAACCCATCAAACAGGGCCGTGTCAAACTCCAACCCCAGGTCTTCGTCGTAATCTTTTTCAATTTCAATCTGGTGCGTTCTGCCGCTCCTATCCAAAACTTCCAGTTCCAGCACTTCATCGGCACAGAGAAACTGGTAGTCGATTAAATCGCGGGGGCGTTGACCATTAATGGCAACTAGGCGATCGCCCACTTCAAATCCAACCTCAGCCGCAATGGAATCAGGCAATACCGTAGTAATTAGCGCTGGACGGATCGAAGCTTCACTCATAGGGTTGCCCCCCGTGTTACCCCAAGCTGGCTCTGTAGCTTCAATTCCCGCCAGAGCTGAGCACCGCTCATTTTCCCTTGCAGTAATTGACGATAGCGTTGAATGGTCTGTATCACTTGTTCAGGAGTTTCATTGACAAATTCAAGCCGAAAGTGACGCAAACCCAGAGCTAAAAGACGCTGAGCATACTCGGCTCCAGTTTGGGCCGTTCCGTTAAATAGGGTATTGCGACAGCCAGCATCCGCTTGCAAAATGTGTTCAGTCCCGACGCGATCGCGCAACTTCACCGTATGTTTCTCGCAAGGTCGTCCACAGTTTGTATAGTCAGTTCCCGTAGACAGAAAGGCGCAGAATACACAATGCTCCATATGAAACATAGGCATGTGCTGGTGAATCGTTACTTCAAACCACTGCGGTGGACTCTCCCTGAGTAGATCTTCAAGCTGGCTGATGTTCAAATCGTAAGATGCCGTCAATCGCTCTAATCCAAAGGAGTGTTTGAAGTAGGAGGCAGTTAGGGGATTGGCAATATTCAGGGAAAAATCCCCAATACAGCGCTCCCCCGCAAAAAATTGCAAATGATCATAGTTGCGCACCAGATAGCCATCGGCGTTGGACGATCGCACCTGTTGCAAAATCCACTGTTCTCCAGGTTTGGTAATTCGTGGTGGGGCTACCCATAGGGAGGGAATGGGGAGGAGTGGGGAATGGGCAGAAGCGTTTTTGTGTTCCTGAGTCCTGACGAGTTTTACCGCTTCCCGGTACGCCCGCGGGTCTTCAAATTCACAGTAAAGCGTCTCAATTTCTGCTTTCAATGCCGCCTGCAACTGATTCAAATTTCGCACCAGCACAATCAGGTGGGGCAGGTGGGAGCATTGATCGTTGCGCTGCTCGATCAATGCTCCCTGGTTTGGCAACAAATCCCTGAACGAAACATTCGACCGCAGTTGCCAGCGTTGAGGCTTGGCTCTTAATTCCTCCAGTTGGGTCACCACTTCCCGCCGCAAACGGTTCAGTTCGCTCACAGGCAACATTACTGCCCCCTGCAGATGGTTCGCCAGACCTTCCAGGCGAAACGGAGTATTTCCCAACCGGCTGAATTGTTCTTGCAGGCGATCGCGCGTCAGGGGTCGGGTATGGGCCTCCACCAATGGCATGGCAGACTCTACCTGAACGATGTGCCCCTGCTCATCATGGGCGATTGCCACCAGCGGTTGCCCCACCTCGCCATAAATCTCAAGCCGAATTGGGCGTTGAAACTGAGGCCCATCCCCCGCAAACGTCTGGCGTAACTGCCGATCCAGTTCCGGGTCACTCGTCTTCCAAACCCTATCGCCTTCCCGCACCCGTTGCAGATTCAAATCCCGCCGTCCAAAGGTTAACCATGCTTCCTGCCCACGCCTCTCAACGGCATAAACCCGTCCCCCTTCTTCCTGTGCTTCGGGATGCCCTCCATCAAACACAACCCCATCCCCCGGTTTCACTGGAGCATCAAGCCAAATCATCACCTGATCCTTCTTAATACGCTTAACTTTGCCTAGGTAAACCCCCCGTTTCTTACCAAAGCGAGCGTGAACCAATTCCTGATTGTTAACCCCATGAAACCAACCTGGATACAGACCGCGAGAAAAGGCCATTTCCAGGTTGTAGCGATCAGGGGAGGGGCGAGGAGTGAGGGGGAAGGAGAATGACTCCGGTTGACCCTGATTCTCCAAGTCACTGGACTGTAGAGTTTCTGCGTCCGTAAGAGAAGCGATCGCCCGATCTAAAGCCTGACGATACACCCGTGTCACATTCGCAACATACTCCGGAGTCTTCAGACGGCCCTCTATCTTCAAGCAACTTACCCCTGCCTGAACCAAATCTGGCAACACATCCAGCCCCATTAAATCCTGAGGGCTGAGCAGGTACTTGCGATCGCCCAACTCCACCAGATGCCCATCCGCAATCAACTCATAGGGCATCCGACATGCCTGGGCACACTCTCCCCGGTTGGCAGACCGTCCACCCAACGCTTCACTCGTCAGACATTGCCCTGAATACGCCACACACAGCGCTCCATGTACAAATACTTCCAGAGGTAGCGAAATGCCTCGCTCTCCAATTTGCTTCTGAATCTTCTCAATTTCCTGAAGCGAACATTCCCGCGCAAGCACCACTAGCTGACAACCCAAGGATTGAGCAAACTCCACACCGGCGGCACTAGTAATGGTCATTTGGGTAGAGGCATGGATCGGAAAGTCCGGAGACAAATGGCGAATTAACCGGCAAACCCCCACATCCTGCACAATAACCGCATCGACCCCAGCAGCAATGATAGTTCGGAGATATTGTTCTACCTCTGCCAATTCACTAGAGAAAATGAGGGTATTGAGCGTTACGTAGCCCTTCACCCCTCTGCGATGCAAGAACCTCATCAAGCAAGGCAAATCAGCTTCCGTGAAATTATGTGCCCGCATCCGCGCATTGAACCGCTCCAGCCCAAAGTAGATGGCATCCGCTCCATTTTCAACTGCTGCTCTGGCACAGTCCCAGTGACCTGCCGGAGATAGTAGCTCTGGTCGCCGCAAATCTGTTACAACCGAACCAGGAGAGAAATTTGAAATTGAACGCATTGGTTTAACAAAACCTGCCTGGTATGGAAGATCCATAGCCATCATATCGCTGCCAACAATGGATGGGAGGTCATACGTGATGGCTGGGTCTTCAGCATGGGATTCAGCAGTTAAGTAGCTAGACACAATTAAATTAAGGATAATTTTCGGGGGGGGTGGAGGGGGTTTCACCCTCTGCCTGGGGCCTATGCCCCCCTTTTGACAATTTAATGATGGCTACTAATGATGGCTACCTGCTTATGTTTATGAAATTCAACAAAAATTTAAGCACGATTTTCCCTTTAGAAAATCATTGTCTTAGGAACTATTCCAGCGTCTTCTGCAAATTGTCTGTGCTAGATTGGGCATAATCTCTTGCAGTTTTTCCTTCGGCTCAAGACTATGACAATCACAAAACGTGGGCTTGTTCTAGGCGCAACCGCCGCTGCCGTTAGCGCTGTGACCATTACTGGAGCTGGGCTTCATCTATCTGCGGGGCAGGCCTTCTTCAGTGAAAGCCCGAAGGAACTTGTGGATGAAGTCTGGCAGATTATCGATCAGCAGTATGTTGATGGCACCTTTAACCAGGTAGATTGGAAGACAGTCCGCAAGGAGTATTTGAACCGTTCCTACACTAGTAAGGAAGAGGCTTACAAGGCCATCCGGGAGATGCTCAAAAAGCTCAACGATCCCTACACTCGCTTCATGGACCCGGATGAGTTCAGAAATATGCAAATTGACACCTCCGGTGAACTAACCGGAGTTGGAATTCAACTGGCCGCAGATGAAAAAACAAAGAAATTGACTGTTATTGCTCCTATAGAAGACTCTCCTGCCTCCAAAGCCGGAATTTTAGCCAAAGACATCATTTCTCATATCGATGACAAGAGTACAGAAGGTATGCCGGTTGATCAGGCGGTGAAACTGATTCGGGGGCAACCAGGAACTCTAGTTAAGCTCACGATCCTGCGAGGAAACAAGCAGCTTGAATTTAATCTCAAGCGGGCACGTATTGAAATTCATCCAGTACGCTACAGCTATCAGAAGACTCCCACCGGCGGCGTTGGTTATATTCGTCTGATTCAGTTCAGCCAGAATGCACCTCAGGAAATGCGGAATGCGATTCAAAAGCTAGAAAACCAGCAGGTGAGCGGCTATATTCTGGATTTGCGCTCTAATCCTGGTGGCCTGCTTTATACCAGTATTGACATTGCTCGCATGTGGCTCAAGGAGGGGGCGATCGTCTCTACAGTTGATCGCAAAGGTGAACAAGAACGGGAACGGGCAAACAATCGCGCCCTGACTGATAAACCCTTGGTAGTTCTGGTGGATGGCGGTTCTGCCAGTGCCAGTGAAATTCTTTCCGGGGCCTTACAGGACAACAAACGGGCAGTGCTAGTAGGCACCAAAACCTTTGGCAAAGGTTTAGTGCAGTCCGTCCGCAGTGTGGATTGTGCCACTCCCAGTTCCAAAAACTGTGCCGGTCTGGCAGTGACGATCGCCAAATACCTGACTCCCAGCGGTCGAGACATTAACAAACATGGTATCGACCCCGATGTAGAAGTCAAACTCACCGATGAACAACGAAAAGATCTGAGCACCAATCGCGACAAAATTGGTACTACCGCCGATCCTCAGTACGCGAAAGCGCTCGACATTCTCACCCAACAAATCAAAGCCCAGCAGACTCCCAGAAGAACTGATAGCAAAAGTTAAGAAAGAGCGATCAACACGCTTTTTGCCCTAAGCCGGCTGGCATTTTCCAGCACGAATTAGCCCCACTCGTCGAGCGATCGCCTCTTCCTGAGAGGCATAAGGTCCCCATTGCTCCAGGTTGGAGGCATCTTCAGTTTTTAACTCCTCAACCTGAGCCCCAGTTACCACTGCACATTGCCCATTCTCTCGCTTCACGATATACCAACCTTCCGTCTGACTCATATTCCTTTACTCCTTCACATTCCCCCTTCACCTTCCATTTTCCATTAGCAGAAAGGCACTGTCCCCACCCCGCATCCATCCATCTACCCCTCCCCTAACTAACAACTAACAACTCCATCTGATAAAAAGAGCACCCTTTTGGGAAGACTGCACTATAAAGAGGCGTTTGCTATCTTAGTAAAGACGTAAGGATCAGGAAATTTACCACTGCCTGATGGGGGATTTACCACCATGCTACTCGTCAAGTCATGATCCAACTATCCTTCGCTTATCCATTGCGCAGAACCATTACAGGCAATTCAACAAACTCTAACGAACTTTACTGGAATTGGCAGGCCTCACCTCTCCTAGACGTGTAGATAAGTAGCATATGACAGAACAACAGCGTCCGCCCAGTTCGCCTCCCCCGCCACCCCGTGTTCCACCTGCACCCCCACCACCTGCTAGAGGCACAGCGAACGGAGCGACAACCGCTATGTCGCCTGCTGCAAGCATTCCCACTATGGTTTCGGTCCAACCTGTTGGTTCAGGCATTCCAACCGTAGTGGCTCCCCCCGCGGCTCCTTCCCAAGCGCCCACCCATACAACCATCACTCCGCCCCCCGCGGCTCCTCCAGCTCATCCAGCGGTCCATCGTCCTACCCCACCCTCCATTCCAGGTGTTCCTCGCGGACCTGGCAATGGTTCTCCAACCCTGGCGGAAATTGTCAAGCATGCCTTTGACAAAGGTTATTCAGATGTCCATGTAGGAGTGGGTGAAGTTCCTCGCTACCGCAACCGGGGCGAAATCGACCCCACCGATTGGCCCGTCACTGATCGGGAAACCTTTTATAGCTGGTTACACGAAATCCTCAGCGATGAAGAAATTCGCAGATTCGAGGAAAATCTAGACTTTGATGGCGCTACCCAGTATGACTTTGCCCGTGTCAGGATCAACATCTTCGACTCGCTGCGTGGTCCGTCAATGGTTTTACGCCTCATCCCCCTCAAGATTCTCACCCTTGAGCAACTCAACCTGCCGCCCGTTTTCAAGGATATTTGTCACTACCACAAGGGATTGATCCTGATTACCGGCCCGACAGGTTCGGGTAAATCTACCACTTTGGCAGCGATGATTGACTACATCAATAACGAAATGCCGAAGCACATCATTACGATCGAAGATCCGATTGAGTTCGTCCATACCAGCAAAAAAGCACTGATCAAACACCGTGAAGTGGGAATGCACACCCGCAAGTTTGACAACGCTTTGAAAGCAGCCTTGCGGGAAGATCCCGACATCATTCTGGTGGGTGAGATGCGGGATAAGGAAACTGTAAATACCGCTCTTAAAGCCGCTCAAACCGGGCACCTTGTGATGGGTACGCTACACACCAATAGTGCGGTGAAAACGATCGAACGAATTTTGCAACTCTATGAACCTGAACAGCAAGCACCGATGCGAGTCTCTCTGGCCGAGTCTCTAGTTGCTGTGGTTGCTCAGGGGCTTTGTCGGACAACGGATGGCAAGCGGGCAGCTTTCCATGACATTATGATCAATACTGATGCCATCAAGGACTACATCCGCCGCGGTGAAATCGAGGAAATTGAACAGATTATTCCCAGATGCACATTTGATGGCATGTGTACGATGAATCAGTCGCTTTATAAGCTTTACGAAGCTGGGCGAATCACTGAAGAAACCGCACTAGAGATGTCGCCCAAACCAAACGAAATGGCTCAAGCACTCAGAGGTCGTGTGTAATCGAGATCAGGGGAAAACCTGTGGACCCTCTTTCAAAAAGCTCTCCGGAATTATTTAAGGGAATTGCCCTCTTTACCCCGGCGGGAGATCTGGTTTACTGCTCTGATCCAAACAAGCAAAACCGTTGGCATCTGCATCTTTGCATGATGCTGCGAGATATTTTAGGGCTATCAGAGCCACCTCATTTTTTGGTACCCTGCTACACCGCTACGGTTGATCGGTGGCTTGCTCCCTATTCCAGTCAAGTTCAAACCTTTGCTGAGGCAGCTCCAGCCATTTTGAGATATCAGCCGCTTCTTAATCAAATATTTGGTACGGGCAATCTGGTGTGGCATCCTACCTCGCCACAGGAGGGGCTGTGTGACCCGGCTGTACTCTCGGTTTATCGCAACCAATTTCCACAGCTTTGGGAAACCCATGACCTGATTGTCCAATGCAGTCAAACTCGGCCCAAACATTTTGGGGAGGTAACAGGGGCAGTGACAGCGACTCCGATACCTACCGATCCAATAATGTCTATACCTTTACACCGAGCCTTGTCCCGAACCACGGAACCTCCACAGGGCTATGTGTTTCGATTGTTTGTATCAGGTTCCAGTACAGGAACAGAACGCATTCTGCAAAACCTCTATCAGTTTCTGGAGAAGTCTCTCAGCCATCCCTATACGCTCAAGGTAATTGATGTAACTCAGCATCCTGAGCTGGCAGAGCAGGATCAAATTTCGGCGACCCCAACTTTGGTCAGAGTTTATCCTCTTCCAGTGCGCCGGGTTGTGGGAAACCTGGAGAGTGTAGACCATTTGCTAGGCATGATGGGAATGCTGGATGAGGGGAGAGGGAGATGGTTAGAAACCCTTTAATGCAAAACTGCGGAAAAGTGCTAGTAGATCAAAACAAAAGTTTTGAAGGGGGTGGAGGGGGTTTCTCCCCCTTCTAAGGGCGAAACCCCCACGCCCTCATGTTGCAAAATCTAGTGTTTGCAACACCAGGATCTCTACAGTGTATCTTTGCCAGGAGATGTGATTGATCGTTAATCAGCAATCTTAAGTTGCGTTCTGCGATCGCAGCCCTGCTCTTGCTTGCCCTCATTTGGGGGTACAACTGGGTACAAATGAAAATTGCCGTGCAGTACGCCCCTCCTTTCACCTTTTCGGCCATGCGGATTGGGTTGGGAGCCGTTAGCCTCTTTCTGGCAATGATCTGGTTGCGAAAGCCCTTGGCTCCTAGAGAAATTAAGGGAACCTTTTGGGCGGGTGTGCTGCAAATTGCAGGAGTTTACGGACTGGCAACCTGGGCACTAGTCAGCGGCGGAGCTGGGAAAACGTCAGTCCTGGTTTATGTCATGCCAATTTGGACTTTGATTTTCGCCTGGATATTTCTGGGGGAGCGAATTCGTGGCATGCAGTGGTTTGCGATCGGGTTGAGTGTGGCCGGGATGTTGCTGATTCTGGATCCCTTCAATTTGGCTGGAACCCCTGCGAGTAAGATACTGGCTGTGCTGGCAGGGGTTAGCTGGGCGGGCGGGGCCGTGGTTGCCAAGCGCGTGAGGCAAACGGTGGATCTGGACCTGTTGTCGTTTACCTCCTGGCAGATGGTTGCGGGGGCAATGGTGATGATTCCGGTAGCCCTGTTAAAGCCTGCTACCCCAGTCGTTTGGTCTGCCCCATTTATTTTCGCACTGATTTACAACACTGATTTACAACATCATTCCGGGAACGGCGATCGCAACCTTACTGTGGCTATTAATCCTCAACCGTTTACCGGCTGGCACTGCTGGGCTTGGGGTTTTGCTCAACCCGGTAGTTGGCGTTATGGCTGCCTGGTGGCAGTTGGGGGAAACACCGGGCATCACCGAGGCCGCTGGAATGGTCTTAATTGCGATGGCACTGATGGCAAACGCTATTCATGCACTCTCCTCAACTCAAAAGATGGGTTAACTCTTTCCTAATTAAATTAATTCCTGCAATTCCCTTCATCTCCCACGTCTATTTAGTAGAATGTGGGAATGAAATCGCAGTAGGTGAGGAGAGTTAGCGGTGGATGAGTTAAGGACTGCGCTTGAGTTAGCAACTGATGATGAGTTGCGGGACCTGACGGAGATTCTTTTCCGCCGAAAGTTTAATCCCCTCGACTATGTCAACACTCCAGATCCAATCGAAGTTCAAAGTCAGGAGCGAGAGGATTGGATTAAAGCAATTGAGCAGCGATTTCGGTTTTTGGCAGCCGATGGGGTTACTGTTTTAAGTCGCAGAACAGGGCAGCTTTCCTATCGTCAGATTTTAATCCAGGTCTGTCGCTATCTGAAGTTGCCCTATCGCAGTTCAATGTCCACCACCGATCTAGAAGCAGAAGTTTTCCTGAATCTACTGGCCCGTGCCTGGAAACAGTTGCCTGCTTCAGAACAGGGGGCATTGAGAGTGCGGTTGCAGCGATCTCTGACCCATTCGCAAATTCTGCCCCAGTTACCTTCTGCCCTGCAACAGGATCCATTAAGCTTGCTTGTGAAGGGTAGCAGCGCCCTGGCCGTTACTTCTGTGTTGCGTCCAATTTTGCTTCAGCATATTGCCCGCCAGTTCGCCATTCAATTTGCCAGTTACCAGGCTGCTCAGCAGGCCATAGCCCTGGGTGGAACAGTGGCAGCTAATCAGTTTCAGCACTATGTTGCCCTTCAGATGGCTCGTCGGGGAATGGCTGTGAGCGCCGCTCGTTATGCAATGGTACGAGGTTTCTTTGCTGTACTGGGTCCGGCTTTGTGGGTCTGGTTTTTTGCCGATCTGGGGTGGCGGGCGATCGCGACTAACTACGGACGTATCATTCCCATCATTTATGCCCTGGCTCAAATTCGCATGACTCGCTCTGAGTGTTTTGAACCTGCTTATTGAACTTGAAACGGCTGATCCGATCCCCGCGCCATCCTGATTCCTCGCTACAACCCTTTTGGGAAGGCACCCAATTAGCTGTGCTGTTATTGCCATTTAGTTCCCTGCTGGGCAGTGTGGCGATTTCTTTGATTTCGCTAATTCTGCTAAAGCTCCGGTTCAAGTCCATTGCTCACCGACCCGTTAATTGGGGGCTTTTGGGTGTTGGATTGCTCATGATATTGAGTGCCATCCTGGCTTACCACCCACCAGATGCATGGTTGGGTTTGGCTAACTTTCTACCCTTTTTCATTGTTTTTGCTGCTCTGAGTGAACTGATTCAAACCCCCAACCAGTTGCGCAGAATCGCCTATATCCTGGTCGCCAGCTCAGTTCCTGTTGTCCTGATTGGCTTTGGGCAGCAGTTTTGGGGCTGGGCCGGACAGGTGCAGGTCTTTGGCAGTATTGTGACCTGGACGATCGCCCCTGGTGGCAGTCCTCCCGGTCGAATGGCGTCAATCTTCTTCTACGCCAACGTTTTGGCCAGTTTTCTAGTCGTTAGCTTGATTTTGAACTTGGGTCTTCTTATCGAAGCCAGCCTCAGTCCCCAATCAGCTTCAGGGAAACAAAAAGATCTGGAAATCAGCCATTTCTCCTCTACCATTCTCCGTTCCCCGTTCCCCATTCCCCATCTCCGCATCGTCCTCGCTCTGGCGCTGGCTGGCAACGCGATCGCCCTCGTTTTCACCAATTCCCGAAATGCCTGGGCCGTTGCAATTCTGGCCTGTCTTGCTTTTGCCCTTTACCTGGGCTGGCGCTGGTTGTTGACAGGAGTTGCCATTGTAGCCGGGAGCATTTTGGGAGCGGCGTTTGCACCTTCGCCTCTGCGAGAGGGATTGAGGGCGATCGTTCCTGCATTCTTTTGGGCCAGGTTAACCGACCAGCTCTATCCAAATCGCCCCTTTGCAGAGTTGCGTACAACCCAGTGGAAATTTGCTTGGTCCCTGGCACAGCAACGTCCCTGGCTGGGATGGGGGCTACGAAATTTCAGCCCACTCTATCAGTCGCAAATGCAGTTTTTCATTGGTCATCCCCACAACCTGCTGCTGATGCTGGCGGCTGAAACTGGGCTTCCAGCCACTCTGTTGCTGTTGGCTCTGGTGGGCGGGGTGGTGTTTCAGGGTGTTTCCCTTCTCTATCACTGGAAGGCCTTCGTTACTATCGAGAATTTCCTACCCCCTACCCCATTACAAGACAGCCGCGATCGCCTGATCCTCTTTACTTATCTGACAGCCTTTCTGGGCTGTACGCTGTTTAGCCTGTTGGACATCACCCTGTTTGACGTTCGTATCAATCTACTGGGTTGGCTTCTGTTAGCCGGGATTTGCGGGTTAGTTTTTGCTCAAGCAGAGAAGAAAAGAAATGGGACACCTGCTACCTGACCCACTCCATCATTCATGCACTCCTGTTGTCTGCTGCCTATGCCTATCGCCTATCTGCTATCCGCCCGGTTACAATATCTGAAGCGGGTTAAATCCGATTAAGGTGTTAAGAAGGGCAGGATTCTGCGTGACTCAAGGTAAATCAACGCCAAACAACGGCGAGCAGAAAAACCTGTATCAAAAAATCGTTTCTTCCAGTTATTACGGGCTGCTGGGAGTTCACCCCAGTGCGTCAGCGCAGGAGATTCGGCAAGCTTATCGAGAACTGAGCAAGCTTTATCATCCAGATACCACTTCCTTGCCTGCTGCGATCGCCACTAGCAAGTTTCAGGAATTGAACGAAGCCTACGCCACCCTCAGCAATCCAGAGCGCCGCTTCAAATATGACCAAAAAATCGGTTACTCCCGGATTCCTGGGGTTCATCCTTTACCAAATTTGCGGCAAGCCTCTGCCCAATCCCGCCCTCAGTATTCCTCCGCCTATCTGGACCCGACTGATCGTCCCCTCTCTCCAGGAGAATTGTTTGCTCTCTTTATCCTGGGAATCACATTTATAGCCTGCTTAGTCCTGGCTATTGCAATTGGGATTACGCGTGGAGAAACAGTACTTCAACCTGTCATGGCTCAAGATCTTCCTGCACAAGTCACAGATGCTAAACCTTTAGATCAAAAAGCCATCGCTCCAGCCGCAGCTAATACAGCTAATAAATATTCACCATCCCACCCAGCCAATTCTATTACTACTCCGGCTTGCTCTGATTGATTTTCTACCTGGTTGTGATCGCATGGCACTTCCTCCTCCCGAAACCCCACTATACAACCACCCCCTGCCCGATATTGAGCGATGGCTGGTAAGTCAGGGATGTGTTCAGGACAAAACAGAGTTGCACTGCTGGCGAATCGAACGTCCCGATTGGAATGCAGAACTGTGTCTGGATATTGATCAGCTAACCGTTCGCTACTTTAATTTCAAGACCAATACCCCCTTCTTCTGAACAACCCAATCAGCCCATCATCCAGCGAGCCTTCAAATACTCCCTCAGCCGGAAAGATATTGAAGATGCTGTTTTTTCAGGACCTTGAGGAGTTGTTGGTTGTTAGTTAGGTGAGGGGGCATAGATGGGTAAATGGGTAGATGGGTTGCTCATTCACTTCTCCATCCATCCACTCTCCCACTCATCCACCCCCTCCTGCCTCCTGCCTCCTGCCTCCTGCCTCCCGACTCCTGCCTCCTGCCTCCTAACTCCTTTCCTTCTACAACTTGCCAAATCGTCTTTCCCGTTGCTGGTAGGCGCAGAGTGCCTGATGAAATTCCTTGCGATCAAAATCGGGCCAGAGAGTATCCGTCACGTAAATTTCGGAATAGGCCATTTGCCACAGCAAAAAAGTTACTGATTCGCATCTCTCCGCTTGTGCGGATCAGTAGATCAGGGTCGCAGCTCCCAGTTGTATATAGATGGCGCTCAAACAGAGCCTCATCAATCTGGTCAGGTTGGAGTAGTCCCTGCTCAACCTTAGTCGCGATCGCCCGGCACGCCTGCACAATTTCCTGCCGTCCCCCATAATTAGTAGCCACCGTAAACTGAATGCCCTGATTATTTTCAGTCGCTGCGACCGATCGCTCAATCTCTTCTCGCAGCGAATTCGGCAGCGCATGGAGATTTCCCACAAACCGGATGCGCACATCCTCCTGAATCATTTCCCGCAGTTCCTGCCGCAGCACCCGCTCAAACAGAGTCATCAAAAATTCCACTTCCTCCAAAGGACGACCCCAGTTTTCGGTTGAAAAAGCATAGGCAGTCAAGGCTTCGATTCCCCAATCCCGACAACAACGCAGCAAATCTTTTAGAACATCAACCCCGCGGCGATGGCCCATAACTCTTGGCATTCCTCGCTGCTTTGCCCAGCGACCATTACCATCCATAATTACAGCAACATGTCTGGGTAGTCGTTCTTGAACAAGATCAGCAGGCAACTCTTGCAAAACAGTTGAATTTGCAGTCATTTTTTTTTCCAAGCAGCAGACGATTGAACCTCAAAGAAAAGAAGGCAGATAAAGTCCCACAAACAGCAACAGAATAACGCAGTCAGGCATACAGAACACCCTGCATACATGCTCTGGCTGGCATGCCAAATGGGTTTTTAGGTGGCAAAACCCGCTTTAGCGAGAAGCCAAATCTTTCCGATCGCTTTCAAAGCCATTAACGCTAGCTTTGTTGGTAGCGTCAATGGTTTTGCTTTCAGACTTGCGAATTCTTTGTCCAGGCTTAATGTTTTTCAAGATCCTCCTACCATCTCACGAATAGCGACCCATTGTCTTGTATCCAATTTTGCTGTCTTGTATTCAATTTTTCCTTTTCCAATGCCCCAGCAGGCGTAAAAATATCGCTCTTCCCCTTTCCCCAATCTGACGACCCAGGTTGCGAAAGTCGGGGGCAACAGGTTCCCGATCAACGGTTTGAGAAAACCGCGCCTCCAACAATTCCTTTAGCTTGCTGCTGGTTAAGGGACGATTTAGAATTCCCCGTTCAGCTAATGAAATTGAGCCCGTTTCTTCTGAGACCACCACACAAACACAATTCTCTACCCGCTCCGTAATTCCCATGGCTGCCCGGTGGCGTGTTCCCAACTGGCGAGAGGCGGTTCGCTCTGATAAGGGCAAAATCACACCGGCTGCTACAACCCGACCATCTCGAATCAAAACGGCACCATCGTGTAATAAAGTTGTGGTTTGGAAAATCGTCTGGAGAAGTTCCTTAGAAACCTCTGCATCCAGTTTTACACCTGGCACGGAAAAATCTCGCTCATCAATTGGGCTACCTGTTTCCAAAATCAGCAAGGCTCCTGTCCGATTTTGCGATAATTCCTTGACCGCGTCTACAATTTCATCCGTTACGCTTCCTGACTTTAGACTGGTTCGCCGGGATGACTGGAACATTTGCAGCACCTGACCCCGCCCCAACTGTTCCAGAAATCGGCGAAACTCAGATTGCAGGATAAATGCCATGGCAACTGCGGAGCCAATGACCAGATTACTGAGCACAAAACTCAACAGGTGCAGTTCCAGCCGACGGCTGAGGGCGGCTGCCAGCATGAGAATGATGAACCCCCGCACCATCCACAGTGTTCTGCGCTCACCAATAATCACTAGCATCATGTAGGTGACAGCTAGTACTAATCCGATGTCAATGAATGAGCGGAGGTTTTGCAAAATTAGACGCAATAGGGATTCTATCCAGCCAGGGTCTGTCAGCCATTGCCTCCATAGATATCCCATTGATCTGGATTAACCCTGAGCCTCTACTAAAGTGGTGAGTTCTGAGTGATGAGTTTGGAGATCTAAACTACAAATAGTTTCAAATTCAAAACCCATCATTCTTAATTCATGACTGCTTCAGTCTTTCTGGCAAACGATCCTGCCGAATCAAGTCTTGGTAGGTTTCTCGTTGCAGAATGATATTTGCTTCTCCCTCTCTAACCAGAACAGCAGACGGACGCGGTATGCGGTTGTAGTTAGAGGACATACTGTAATTGTAAGCTCCCGTTGCCATCACAACGAGAATATCTCCAGGATGAGTGATGGGTAAAGAAGCATCTTTAATCAGAATATCTCCTGATTCACAATGCTTTCCGGCAATAGTTACCGTTTCAGTGATTGGGGCAGACATGCGATTTGCCGCTACTACCCGATAGAGTGATTGATAGGTAATAGGACGGGGATTGTCAGACATTCCGCCATCTACAGTAAGGTAAGTGCGGATTTCGGGAACGATTTTTTGACTACCAACGCTGTAGGCAGTTACGCAGGCGGGACCGATGAGCGATCGCCCCGGTTCACACAACAATTTGGGTAAAGGTACCTGTTGTGCCTCACATGCCACTTTCACAGACTCCACCACAACCCGAACCCACTCCTCAATACTGGGAGGATCATCAGACTCGGTGTAGCGGATACCCAATCCACCGCCAATATTCAGTTCTTTCACCGGGAGCCCATACTGAGCAGCCTTACTTAACCACTGGACCATCACTGCGCCGAGGTCATGATGAGGTTGAAGTTCAAAGATTTGAGAACCAATATGGGCATGAAGACCGATACAGTTCATCCCTGGCTGCTGGCCGAGGAAAGCAAAAAACCTCATCTAACTGGTTGGGGTCAAACCCAAATTTGCTATCTAGGTGTCCTGTGCGGATGTATTCATGAGTGTGGCACTCAATTCCAGGCGTCAGGCGAATCATCACCTTAATTGGGAAAGCAACTCTCACTCCTCCCTCCTGAATGGATTCAGGAGGGAGGAGTGAGGGGTGAGGGGTGAGGGGAGTCTTGAGTCCTAAGTTTTGAGTTTCGAGTTCTCCCCCCAAGTTCTGCCGTCTGAGCCAGATTAACCAGGAGTTTCAACTCATGCCAATTATCAACAACGATATTGCAGCCAGACTCGACAGCAAACCGTAGTTCATCAAAGGACTTGTTATTACCGTGAAAATAGAGCTGAGTGGGGCTGACTCCAGCCTGGAGAGCAGTGTAAATTTCGCCACCAGAGACAACGTCAATTCCTAATCCTTCGCTGGCTGCGATCGCCACCACCGCCAGACAACTCCACGCCTTCGAGGCATACAACACCTGAGCTTCTCCAGGGTAGTAGCGGGCAAATGCCTGCCGATACTGTTGACACGCCGATCGCAATGTTTCCTCATCTAAAATGTAGAGAGGAGAACCAAACTTGCGAACTAGGTCAACTACATCACACCCTCCAATCTCCAGGTGGTCATCTGCGTTGACTCTCGCCGTCAACGGAAGAAGTTGCTGATTTGGAGAAAGAGATGGTTGGGCATGCTTGCAATCGGGTAGATACTGACGCCCCGAATTTTGCACCTCCACAGCGTAAGTTGATAGCATTGCGTCGTCCTTAATCTCTACTGCAATCGGCGTGAGTCATCTACCAGTTTACAATTGCAGACTGTCTATCCTTTGGAATTCTTGAACCTTTTGTGACTTTTCTCTCACTTCAACCTCTCACTGAAGACCTGCTACCTGCCGCGATCGAACTCGACCAGCGGTGCTTTGGTGGGCTTTGGACCCTAGATGGTTACAGGCGAGAGCTTGACAGCCCCAACAGTGCTTTGCTGGTCTTAAGAGCAGGGAAAGAATTCGTCGCAACTCAGGGTAGGCGTGGAAACACCGCCCCTTCTTCTCACCCCTCTCTAACAACTAACAACCAGCCCCCAACCATCCCTCCTCCCCATCCCCCAGCCGCCCCATCCCTCCTCCCCCCCCTCCTTGGAATTGGCTGTTACTGGGCTATCCTGGAAGAAGCCCACATCACCCTTTTGGGGATCGCTCCAGAATACCAGCGGCAGGGGTTGGGACAGACTTTGTTCTACGCTCTGCTGCGGTCCGCTTACCTTCAGGGATTGGAGCAGGCAACCCTTGAAGTTAGAATTTCTAATCAATCAGCCCTTTCCCTATATCAAAAGTTTGGGTTTCGAGAAGCTGGGCATCGAAAGAAGTACTACCAGGATACGGGGGAAGATGCCTTGGTCCTTTGGCAGGGGGGGCTGCAATCCCCAGCGTTTTTGCAAAATCTACAGGATTGGCAGGAGACTATTCGCGATCGCCTGCATACCTCTGGCTGGCAACTCGATCAGGACTGGGATCGGGCAATTGTTAAAAAATTAGGGTTGACTCAGTAGACCATTTCCGTTAACAATCTCCCCTCGGGGGAATTTCCAACACATGGACGGCTTGTTTCCGCAAGTTCGGTAATTGCGCATCTACCTGTGGCTCTATATGAGCAGACAGGGAATTTCGCTATGCTAGAATCAGCAGTACCGGCACGCAGCAGGTTACAGAAACACGCCATGTTTGAACGCTTTACAGAAAAAGCCATCAAGGTGATCATGCTTGCCCAGGAGGAAGCTCGCCGACTTGGGCATAATTTTGTGGGTACAGAGCAGATCCTTCTGGGTCTGATTGGAGAAGGGACCGGCGTCGCCGCCAAAGTACTAAAGTCTATGGGCGTGAATCTCAAAGACGCCCGGATCGAAGTCGAAAAAATTATTGGTCGGGGCTCTGGGTTCGTGGCGGTTGAAATTCCGTTTACCCCCCGAGCCAAGCGAGTTCTGGAGCTATCTCTGGAGGAGGCTCGTCAGCTAGGACACAATTATATTGGAACTGAACACCTACTACTGGGTTTAATTCGGGAAGGGAAGGGGGTTGCCGCCAGAGTTCTGGAAAACCTGGGGGTTGATCTTTCCAAAGTTCGTACCCAGGTCATTCGTATGCTGGGTGAAACGGCAGAGGTCACCTCCGGTGGCAGCCAGGGGCGTACTAAGACACCTACCCTGGATGAGTTTGGTTCTAACCTGACTCAGATGGCCGCCGAAGGTAAGCTGGACCCGGTGGTGGGTCGTCAGAAGGAAATTGAGCGGGTAATTCAAATTCTGGGTCGCCGCACCAAAAACAACCCGGTGTTGATTGGCGAACCAGGGGTTGGCAAAACCGCGATCGCTGAAGGTCTGGCTCAACGCATTGCTAATGACGACGTACCCGACATTCTAGAGGACAAGCGCGTCGTCACACTGGACATTGGATTGCTGGTTGCTGGCACCAAGTATCGGGGTGAGTTTGAAGAGCGTCTGAAGAAAATCATGGATGAGATCCGCTCCGCCGGAAACGTCATCCTGGTCATTGATGAGGTTCATACCCTGATTGGTGCAGGGGCGGCTGAGGGGGCGATCGATGCTGCCAACATTCTCAAACCAGCTTTAGCACGGGGGGAACTTCAGTGCATCGGAGCGACCACCCTGGATGAGTACCGCAAGCACATTGAGCGCGATGCGGCTCTGGAACGTCGATTCCAACCTGTGATGGTGGGTGAACCCAGCGTTGAAGAAACCATTGAAATTCTGCGGGGTCTGCGGGAGCGTTATGAGCAGCACCACAAGCTGAAGATATCCGATCAGGCTCTGGAAGCGGCTGCCAAATTATCTGATCGCTACATTTCTGACCGTTACCTGCCCGACAAAGCCATCGACCTGATCGATGAGGCTGGTTCCCGTGTGCGTCTGATCAACTCCCAATTACCTCCCGCCGCGAAGGAATTGGATAAGGAATTGCGTCAGGTGCTGAAGGAGAAGGACGACGCTGTTCGTTCTCAAAACTTCGACCGGGCGGGCGAACTGCGCGATCGCGAGATGGAAATCAAAGCCGAAATCCGGGCGATCGCTCAAAGTAAGAAGAACGAAGGCACAGGCGAAGAATCCTCTCCCGTCGTGGATGAAGAAGACATCGCTCAAATCGTGGCCTCCTGGACTGGCGTCCCGGTCAATAAGCTGACAGAATCCGAATCTGAGAAACTGCTGCACATGGAAGACACCCTGCACCAGCGGCTGATTGGTCAGGAAGAAGCGGTGAAAGCAGTATCTCGCGCTATTCGCCGGGCTCGAGTTGGTTTGAAGAACCCCAACCGACCGATCGCCAGCTTCATCTTCTCCGGCCCCACCGGGGTTGGGAAAACTGAGTTAACCAAGGCTCTAGCCGCTTATTTCTTCGGTTCTGAAGAAGCCATGATTCGGCTGGATATGTCAGAATACATGGAACGCCATACGGTTTCTAAGCTGATTGGTTCACCTCCCGGCTACGTCGGCTACAACGAAGGCGGGCAATTAACCGAAGCTGTTCGGCGGCGTCCTTATACCGTTGTTCTCTTTGACGAAATTGAAAAGGCGCACCCCGACGTCTTTAACATGCTGCTGCAAATCCTGGAAGACGGTCGCCTCACCGATGCCAAAGGTCGTACAGTTGATTTCAAAAATACCCTGCTGATCATGACCTCAAACATCGGCTCGAAGGTGATCGAGAAAGGAGGTGGTGGTCTGGGCTTCGAGTTCTCTGCGGGTGATGCTGCCGAGTCTCAGTACAACCGCATCCGTTCTCTCGTCAATGAAGAATTGAAGCAGTACTTCCGCCCGGAATTCCTCAACCGTCTGGATGAGATTATCGTCTTCCGCCAGTTGAACAAGGACGAGGTGAAGGAAATTGCCGACATTATGTTGAAGGAAGTCTTCATCCGCCTGAAAGATCAGGGCATCACCCTGGAAGTAACCGAGCGATTTAAGGATCGCCTGGTGGAGGAAGGCTACAATCCGGCTTATGGTGCTCGCCCACTGCGTCGTGCCATCATGCGCCTGCTAGAAGATTCCCTGGCTGAAGAAATTCTTTCCGGTCGGATCAAGAATGGCGATACTGCCGTCGTGGATGTGGATACGGAAGGGCAGGTCAAAGTCTTACAGGGTGAAAAGCGCGAGTTGTTGCCGCAAGGGGCCGAGTAGTCCTGACAACTATTTTTTCTAACATTGAAGGCGGTAGGGAAATTTCTCTACCGTCATTTTTGTTCTTCCTCTAGTAAGGAATACCAATTTATAGCTGTCGCCAGGTTGCTTAGGACATTGGAATTAGAGAGGGAGTGGGGGCTGCGCCCCCAGCCAGGGGTGAAACCCCTGCACCCCGTCCTAACCACAATGACTACCGCTATAACAATCAAATTGGTATAAGAAATTAACCCTTTCCGAAATGCTTCTTCTTGAATTGCTTGCAGAGCATGGTGAGCATCCATAATGAAACTATTGACGGAAATCATCCATGCAAGCGGGTTCCTGTCAACCATATTGGGAAGACACCAGTTCGGATCCAGCTGATGCATATCCATCAGTTCCCGAATTTGCTTCGACTTTCCCTGTCCTTTACTCTGTCTTACTCCAAAAGCCTGGTATAGCTGTGTTGCTTTCATGACACCCCATACCCCACACCTTGCACGCCTGCCTGACCTGGCAGAAGTGTGGCAAACAACAATGGATTGGCGGCCGATCGCCGAGCAGCAAACCAAATTTCAGCAACTTTATGGGCAAATTCTGGAGGGAAACCGCCTGCTCAATTTGACTCGCATCACCGACCCCCAGGAATTTTGGGAGAAGCACCTGTGGGACTCTTTGCGGGGAATTCGGCGGTTTTTACAGCCGCCGGGGAAAGATGGAGAGAATTTCACATTCAACTCGCTGAATTCAATCCGGGCGATCGACATTGGTACAGGTGCCGGATTTCCGGGTGTGCCGATCGCGATTGTGAAACCGAGCTGGCAGGTTATGTTGATGGATTCCACCCGCAAAAAAATTCAGTTCTTAAATCAACTGCTGAGTACGCTCGAACTTTCCAATGCCACCACCCTGGTTGAACGGGCGGAGAGCGTAGCCCACCAGCCTAACCAGCGAGAAGTCTACGATCTGGCTTTGATTCGGGCCGTAGCGATCGCCCCCGCTTGTGCCGAGTATGCACTGCCATTGCTCAAGGTTGGTGGGTTAGCGGTTCTTTACCGGGGACAGTGGACTGCGGAGGAAACTGTTGCACTGGAACCGGTAATAAAGACCCTGGGCGGGCAGCTTGAGGCAGTAGAAGCCTTCAAAACGCCCCTGACTGGGAGCGATCGCCACTGCCTTTACCTGCGAAAAATTGCCCCAACCCCGAACCGCTTTCCCCGTGCCGTAGGGGTACCTGTGCAAAAACCTTTGAAATCATGACCAGTTACCTTGTTACTATAGCTGTTGCCAAGTTGCTTAGGACACTGGTTTCAAGGGGGGAGTGGGGGCTGCGCCCTCAGCCAGGGGGTTCACCTCTCGACCTTCTTCACCAAAAAGCGAAAAGCCCTGAAGATGGCTTATTTCA
Source organism: Leptothermofonsia sp. ETS-13 (assembly GCF_049200465.1). Taxonomy (NCBI): domain Bacteria; kingdom Bacillati; phylum Cyanobacteriota; class Cyanophyceae; order Leptolyngbyales; family Leptolyngbyaceae; genus Leptothermofonsia; species Leptothermofonsia sp. ETS-13. Next base: position 3,871,252 of record NZ_CP120836.1, on the reverse strand, counting down.
AGGCTTTCATTAGTAGCTGCTATTAACGGGACTGGCGGGACTCGAACCCTCGACCTGTCGCTTAGGAGGCGACCGCTCTATCCAACTGAGCTACAGCCCCAGATTTTATTGCAATCATAACACTTCACCAGATTGCCATTTCTTATCCCAGGGGCCACCGCCGACTTCCAGCCCACAGAGGTTACTTTGAGCCTGGAGCAAGAGATAGCGGGAATTTCTTGAAGGTGCGATCGCACAATCTCCGGATATTTCCTTAGAAAGAGCGCGTTGCCATAATCGAACCTGCACCTGCCCGCGAGTCGTGTCCCGGCAGGCAAACACCAGTCCCTGAGTGGTGGGAACGCGCACCAAAGTGCCTGGATGGGTTGTTGTGCCAATTACTTCAACTGCAAACGCATGATTTTCTGCCGAGATGCGCCATTCCCCACAGGGGGCGACTTCCCAGTGAACAGTTGAGTTCCAGGGGACAAATTCATAAAACTTGCCTTGGTAGTGAATTCCAACCATCCCGACTGATTCCATCCACCACAGTACCCTACGCTTTCCGCCCACTGCGGTTAGAGCCAGATCGGTAGCATTTTGAAAGCAATTACAGTTAAGCCAAAACCACTTCTGAGGAAACGCGCCACCCCAATTTTTCTCGCTATAGGCAGGAGCGCGACTAAATTCGTAGCGCTGGCCATTCCATTCGATCCAGCCTGTGGCTAACCCGTGGGCCATCAGAACTTGCCAACCGGGTTCAAAAATCTGGAACGAAGCCAGCCAGCCAGCGGTCGATCGCTGAGGACTGTGAACATCTCCCCAACCATAGATGGGTTCAACCTGATATTGCCAGCGGGCTGAAAGACCAGAAGGTTCCTTTAATGTGCCCTGATGCCAGGTCGCTGTTACCTGATAACCTTCTTCGATCAGGGCTTCGAACTCGTTAGCGGGTAAATAACCGGGTTTAAGGGTCGAGATAGCTGGTTGCTGGATGCTTTCGTTCCTGGATTTCAGTTTGCCCCAGTTCCCTAACCCCAGCTGGTGCTCCCAGGCCCAGAAGGTTTTGACTAGAGGAAAGGTGCGACAGAGGTAATGATCCGCTGGACCCAGGACTTGGGCCGCCCCCCCACTGTAAGGACTTCCTCCCCTGGGATCTTCGATCGAATACATGAAGGCAAAGGAATCTCCCAGCTCTGGTAGCGTGACCCGGAAGTACCAGCCTTCAAAGAAGCGGCGATCGCCACCCTGCCAGTGAAAGCCACTGTGGGGAGTCTGGAAAGAATGGAGATCAGCCTGGAGAGATGATTGCAAGGTCACCAACCAGAATCCTACTCCGCATCGCTCAGTTCGCGATGAATGGAAAAAGAGCCTGTCAACGCGTCCTCCATTTCCATCCGCTGTTCCATCTGGCGCAGGAAGTAGCCTGTCATCATAGCAGAGGCAAGTAAACCTGCCAGGTTATCCCGGTCGGTCGTAATTTTGACGTTAAATGCCTCAGAAGGCAGCATTCCTACCAGTCCCTGAACGTTGTGGGAAATGATTTGCTTGACTTCGGGCGTCACAGACTTCGCCACCTGAGCTAGTACTTCCGGCGGTTGATGCTGAAGATACTTTAGTAACTGGTTTCCGTCCGGTTCTTCCGTTTCAGTTCCAAAGAAGTCTGCGCTGTCAGGGTTAAAAACCATGGAGATTCCGATATCCTTTCTCAACTATTCTGACACTTCTCACTCTAACTTCAACCAGTTGTTCGTTGTTGGTTGTTAAGTTCGTTGTTGGTTGTTAAGTAGGTAGTCATAATTAATTTGTAAAGGGGAGGAGTGGGGGCTGCGCCCCCAGGCAGGGGGTTTCACCCCCTCCACCCCCAAAACTATCCTTAATTTAATTGCGCCCAGCTACTTAGTTCAGTGAGCAGAGAAGGGTGAGGGGTGAGATGGGAACTCAAAACTCCCTTACTCCATCAATCCCCCACTCCATCACCCATCCACTCCTTTCCCCCTACCCCTTAACACTTCTACTCCCGATTCCCAACTCCCAATCAGTTTTTTGACTTCAGAATTTGCTCAAATTCTGGAGGTAGTTGGTGAAGTTGAAAGTATTGGTGAAATTTGTCGGTGACTTGCAACCAGTAGGAACGCCCATCGGATTGCCTTCGCTTTCGGACGAATCCCAGCTCAACAAGTTCCTGAACGTGTTGATAAGCACCAGAACCACGCAGATCCACCAGATCCGTTTGGGAAATGGGGCCTTTGAGGGCGATCGCGGCCAATGTTCTTAGCGCTCCGACTCCCAGATCTGCCGGAACCAGGGTTTGCACCAAATGGTGAAAGATTTCTCGCAGCTGCAAAGTATAACCATCAGGTGTTTCAACCACTTCAAGGGCACTGTCCCGCCGGGCATAGTCTTCCATCAACTCAATCAGCCCTTCCTCGGCGGTGTCGCGATCGCACCCGGCAAATTCGGCAATTTCGGCAACGGTGAGCGGCTGTGCTTTGAGGTAAAGGATGGCTTCAATGGTGCTGGCAAGACGAGGCATGGACATTGAAAATGCAAAAATATACCGATTTAGAAAATTTTGACAGCGGATGCCTGATGGAGGAAGCCAGGAATTAGAAGCCAGAATTAGGATTAATTGTGGCTCCTGGCTCCTGGCTCCTAACTTCTCAAATCGGTCGTGAATCAAAGAAATGTAGAATCATAATTTACCAAGGTTCTCAGGTTTGATTGACTCAAATCTGAAGACAGGCAAATGAACGACTCCTGACGATTGTTACAAATTTTCTCACACTGCTTTAATGCACTACCCTCAAGTCAATCTGTTGCATTTAACAATCCAAATTGGTGTTAGAAATGAGAAAACAAAGAGCGATTTATCCATTTTGCATCTTTGAAATAAATCCAATAAATCTGTTCATTCTGCATTTAATCTAGGTTTCTCCCCGTCAGTTCCACAAAAATGTCTTCCAAGTTTGACGGTCTGACCATCATGCCTGTTTTGTTAGGTTGCTGATCGAGATAGGCGTTGGCATCTTCCAGGGTTGGAAAAAATTTGTAGTCCCAGCGGTCCTGCATTTGCTTCATCACCAACCCCTCTCCGTGCTTCTGGCGAAATTCTCTCAGCGTGCCCAGTTCAATCAGCTTGCCGCCATCCATAATTCCAATCCGATTGGGTACCGCTGATTCGCTGAAGGTGGAATCACAGAGGTACTCCACCTCGTCCATATAATGCGTGGTTAGCAGGATAGTCATTCCCTGCCGATTCAGGTCGCGGATGATTTCCCAAAGACGGCGGCGGGTCTGGGGATCAAGGCCCACCGTAGGCTCATCCAGAAATAAAACTTCTGGTTGGTGCAGTAAGGCTCTGGCAATTTGAAGGCGGCGCTTCATTCCACCAGAGAGGGTTTTAACCGGATCATTCCGACGTTCTACCAGATCAACATACTCTAGCCAGCGGTTAATCTCTTGTTGGCGCTGGGGATTGGGGATATGGTGCAAGCGACCGTGGAACTCCATGTTCTCCCAGACTGAAAGGTCATTGTCAACGCTGGTTTGCTGCAAAACGACCCCAATTCGCCGCTTGACCTGCAACGGTTGTTTCACCACATCGTATCCGGCCACCCGAATTTCTCCCTGGGAGGGAGTGGTTAAAGTAGTCAACATTCGGATCGTAGTGGATTTGCCCGCTCCGTTTGGTCCCAGCAAGCCAAACATCTCTCCCGACTGAATCTCAAAGGAGAGGTTATTAACAACTGGCACTTTGTTGTAATGCTTATAGACGTTCTGAAGAGAAACCGCAATGCTCATGGAGAACAACCCGAACGGGTAGGCAAAGGAAAGATTCTTAAAAGTAAGGTACCATCCCTGTTCTCACCCAGCATCCCCATTAAGGCAGCTTTTCCCAGGCGACAGCGACAATTTCGCTAAGCCACTGACGCTGTTTTGTATCAAGCAGAGCATCGTCCGCCAGAACTTCTGCCATCAGCTCATCGAGTGATTGCCCATTTGAACGGGCAACCTGAACGACACCAGCGATCGCTGCCGCAATCAACTCTTCAGTCACAGGACTTTGTCTGAGAGCAACGACTTCTTGGGGATTCGCTGGAATAGGATAGTTCATGGTGGACTTAATACTACAAATGAAAAATGCCCTAATGAATTATGAGAAATTTGTAACGTTTTTTGTCTAATCGTGTTTTGTAGTTTAGCGCATTTTAAGGCTTTCTTAACTGAATTGTCTCAGCCATATCATAGGAGTCTTGCAAACGGAATGAAGGAAATTCTTTATCTTGAGATACCCACCCCTGCGACTGAGGAAGTCAGACGCTGGTTACAACTTGATTTTGACCCTGGAACTGGAAAAAAGGTTCACACCCAGAGTGGTATCCGGTTGCAGTTCTCCGAAACTACACCTCAATCAGCCTCCATTTCTGAAAACTCCAAGAGTAAATGTAACGAACTCTCAATATTTACCTGGTCCCTCCAGCGCACCACCTACCTCAAAGTATTTCGCTGGTCAGAAACTGCCCTCCCTCAGGAAGATCAAATCCTGAAGCGCCTGAAGGCAGACATTTATCGCCAGTTCCCCAGCCGCTATCCCATTCCCCCGGTGGTTGACCTGTCACAACAGTCAATTTTTTCTGCCCTGGCCGACCATTACCCCCTCACCGTTAAATACTTTCAAAAAATGCCGAATGGGGAGCACGACCTGACCCGAGTTTACTGGTGGGAGCAACGCTGGCGAGAAGGCGTGAGGAATCCGCAACAACCGAAGCCAGTCATCTTCAAAAGTCAGGAGCAGACAACAGGCAACAGACGACAGGAGGGTGCCCACTCCACAGATAACAACTCCGCCACTCCGCCACTCCCCCCTTACGACTTGATTTACGTGGGGGGTGCCCTTGGTGTCATCCATGCGGCGGTGATGGCTCGGTTGGGCTACCGAGTGCTTTTGATTGAACGGTTACCCTTTGGGCGAATGAACCGAGAGTGGAATATTTCCCGCAGTGAGTTTCAGAGTTTGATTGACTTGGGGTTGTTTAACCAGGCTGAGTTTGAGAACTTGATCGCACGGGAGTACATAGACGGGTTTCACAAGTTTTTTGATGCCAACAATCCTCCCCAGGCAAAAGCTCCCGTACTACACACGCCAACTGTCCTGAATGTGGGCCTGGATGCGGAAAAGCTGCTGCGGGTCTGTGGTGAGAAGTTACGAGAGGCAGGGGGAGAAATTTGGGATGAAACCGAATTTCTGCGGGCCGATATTGACCTAGAAAAGGTTACCCTTCAGCTCAAACATCTGCCTACGGGGGAAACGCGAGTAGCCTCTGGAAGACTGCTGGTGGATGCGATGGGGACCGCTTCTCCGATCGCCTGGCAACTAAATGGTGGGCGTGCCTTTGATAGCGTTTGCCCAACGGTGGGAGCGGTGATCTCCAGTGGGTTTGAGCCGGGAGTGTGGGATGCCCGCTATGGTGATGTGCTGAATAGTCATGGAGACATTTCCAGGGGGCGGCAGTTAATTTGGGAACTGTTTCCTGCTGAAGGGGAGGAGTTGACTTTTTATCTGTTTCATTACCATCAAGTGCATCCAGACAATCCTGGCTCGCTTCTAGAAATGTATGAGGATTTTTTCACTATCTTGCCCGAATATCGCCGCTGTGACGTGGATCGGTTAGTCTGGAAGAAGCCAACCTTTGGCTACATCCCAGGGCATTTCAGTACAAGCGGTCGCGATCGCCGGGTTGCTTTTGATCGGTTGATTGCAATCGGCGATGCTGCCTCGCTCCAATCTCCTTTAATTTTTACAGGCTTTGGCTCGCTCGTTCGTAACCTGCCGCGTCTGACGCACCTGCTGGATACTGCGCTCAGTCATGATCTCCTTTCGGCCAAGCATCTGAACCAGATCCGGGCTTACCAGAGTAATGTTGCTGTCACCTGGTTATTTTCTAAAGGCATGATGGTGCCGACGGGACGAAACATTCCCCCAGAGCGAATTAACGCTATGCTCAATACCTTTTTCGGCATCCTGGCAGTAGAACCTCCCGCAGTCGCAGAAGCCTTTATCAAAGATCGGGTAGACTGGCTCTCCTTTAATCGAATGGCAATCAAGGCTGCCCGGAAAAATCCGGCCCTCCTCCTCTGGATCTGGGACCTAGCCGGACCTCAAGATATACTGCGTTGGTTGAGTAGCTATCTGGACTTTAGCGTCAGTGCGTTTATCAGCGCTCTCTTGAGTAGCTGGTTTCCCCATTTTCTGACACAGATTCAGCCATGGCTGGAGCCCCGTTTCCCCGAACTCTGGTTATGGCTATTGGCTAAGAGCTATGCATTTACCGATGGGATGGGGCAACCTCAGGCGATGGGAGATCGCAGCAGACGCATTCGATCCAAACAGGACGCCCAAAGAGCAATCCTACAAGACCCTCGAAGGTAAGGAATAACGACAAATCTAAGTAAGTAGTTATCATTGATTGTAAAGAAGGAAGCAGGGCTACGCCCCCAGGTAGAGGGGTTACCCTTTCCACTCTCCAAATTATCCTTAATTTAATTAATTTAATTGTGTTAATTTAATTGTGCCTAGCTAAATAGCTAATGGGCGTTGCTGAATTTGGATATGAAAATTTGGATATGAAATAGATGCTGTATGCTCGAAACTTTGTTTTGATTCATACTGCTTTTCAGCAACGCCAAATAGCTAATGGTCTGCTAAGCAAATCTTGAAGAATTTGCCACCCTTAAAACTTTCTAAATTAGTTTTTTCGGGTTTGGATAACCAGGCAAAGTTCCTTTGATAAACCGCCAAGCTCTTAACAACTGCCCCTACAACACAGGAAAGCTGCGCTTCAAAGCAGTTTGACAAGGTTAGCGTGCTTTCGGAAAGGTTGGTAAATCAACGGCAGCCAAGGATTTAAGCTTTCTCGATGAACGCAGAGGGTAGACAACCGGAGAAGGCCAGCCTGCCGAAAGCAGGGCGTTACTGGTGGAGGGATTGCTAGATACCTGCTCTGGCTTGTCTGGTTTGCTGGAGGTTGTAACCGCTGCGGGTTGAGCCTCTTTCTGACTATCCTCAGCTGGGGTTGGGGCGGAAACTGGACGCAGGTGGCTACTGCGGGATTGCCTGCCAGAACGAGGTGTCCAGGAAATGAGTTCCAGCGGCTTTTGGCTATGGGCAGTTGGCTCATCCCCTTGGCTAGATTGACCAGAAACAGAACTGGAGTCAGTCGGCAAGTTCGTCGTGGGCGGGGCTTCAGGTGCAGGAGACTCATCCGCCTTCCCAACCGCTTCCACCGACGTTGACAAAGACTCGGAAGGCCGCGAGCTGCCAGTAACTGGAGGATCAATCAATTTTGCCAGGTCATCCCAGAGTGAGTCTTCGGACGAGGAAGATTGTCCCCACTGGAAAGCTTCGAGAGGATTACCTAACTCATCGGAATCCAAAGGAACTGCTGCCAACATCTGTAGCAGTTTTTCATCAGCTGGCGGTGTGGAGGATGATTGAGCCAGGTCTGTTTGAACGTTGCTGAAGTTGGTGTTCTCAGATTGCAGGAATGGACTCAGATCAAAGATGTCATTAGAGGGCTGTCCGTCTTCGATTGGATAGGATGACCCTGTCGGGGCATCTGCAAAGAGTTGGTTCACCCAGGCGGTGGTCGCCTGTGGATCATCTGATTCCCCTGAGGGATTCTGGAATGCAGTGTCTACATCGAGCCTGTCTGCCTCATTATCTGTGTTGGGATGTAGGAGCTTAGACAGGGGTCTAGGCAAGTCGTCCCTGCTATCACGTGCATCCAGTTTAGCTTCGGATACCGCAGACCAGGGACGCACTGGCTGATTCTTGGGTGCCAGGACTTGCGCCAGAGCAGAGGGTGGGATGGAAACGGTTGGAGCAGGTGGATTATTGTCCATGTTAAGGAATTGACTATGCCTCTGAGCAGAAGGCATTTCTAGACATTTCTCCAGGGCCGCTTTGAATTGCAGGGTTTGCTGCTGCTGGCGATGGAGGCGTGTCCGCAAATCGCGACAGGTATTTTCGGCTTGCAGGAGTTGTTGTACCTGTTCGTTGTATCGCTGCTGAGCAAGGGCACAATCCCGCTCTAACTGCGCAACGCGTTCCTGGCTGCTCTCTAATTGCTCTGTCAGAGTCTCTACCAGAATGCGCTGACGTTGAGCCGATTGCTTAGAAATATCAAGTTCTTTTAGAAGGTCGTTAACTCGTTCCTGGGCGGCTGCCAGTTCCTGCGCCTGCTGGGTTTCTGAAATAGGGGTTGGCAGAGGTTCGGTAGACGCGGTGTGAAGAGACCGGGCAAGTTCTAATTGCAGCTCGATCTGCTGTTGGGTCAGATCTTGTTCAAGTTCCACAATGCGATCGCGCAATACTTTATTTTCCCGCTGAAGCCGCTGGAACTGCACAGAAAATTCTTCGGGTATAGATAGTTGGGGTTCCTGAATCGGGGGAGTGATCGCCTGCGTCTCCTGGGAAGGAGTATCTCCCAAGGCAGTCATTGCCGAAAAAACCTCAGGATCAGCATCAAAAGTGTTGGAGCAGCCTGTTTCTTCCGCCTTCGGAATGGCGTCCACACTCATGGCACCAGGGAAGTCAACCGTTTGCCACCCCTCATCACCAGAACCTTCTGTAGAGGCAGACTCCAATGCCTGAGCAACTCCATCAGAAGCAATGGTGGGAGTTGTCTCGGCAGGTTCAGACAAACCGGAATCGTGATTGAGGCGTTCAGCTTCACTCATAACTCTAATCCTGCAGGTGAGAAATCCTTAAGCGCTACGCCATATGGCGATAATCATCATATATCCAGTTTCTAAATCGGTTCGTTGAATTTATCAGGCTAAACGACGAGTTAATCCAATTGAAACCTACTCATCATCGAAATATTGCAGTTGAATTCTTCACTTCCTATCACAGAAGCTTTGGTTGCAGCAGTTTTGTTAGACAAATATACAAAATTGAGGAGACTGGGGATTAGGGGCCAGGGGGCTACTTCCTTCCTGCCTCTCCCCTACAGGGTTGCCAGTGCTTTTTGCAAAACTTCCTGATGAATTAACGCCCGGTCAACCAGGAACTGTATTTGATCACTTGAGAGGGGAAAACCGTTGGCATATTGCTCAATCCAGGTTTGGCTAATCAGGTTCGGATCGTCTGGAATGGCGGACAGTTCCCATCCGGGGAGGGACAGGTCCTGCATAAGCTGGCTGACTTTGGGGTCATAGCTGAGCGCAAAACAGCGACATTCTTCGGCGGCGGCCATGATCAACCCGTGAAAGCGCATGGCGATCGCCATCTCGACTCCGCGAAATACCCGCTTCAATTGCTGCGGGTCTTCCAGACCGATGACCTGGTTGGGTCCAGGAAGGTGGGGTTGAATAGTTTGGGCGATCGCCAGATCCTGGCTTTTTTGAAATGGCACCAGCAGAATGCAGGTTTGGGTTGCCTTCTGAAAATCGATTAGAGCCTGGGTCAGCACTGCCAGTTTGGTGGGTGTCAGCAAGGGATGGGGACGCAGGTTTATAGCCACCCTGGGGGCAGGTAAATCCCAAAATCCACTGATGGGTTTGGAATCCATTGCCCATACCGGATCGGGAGCTAGAGTAAAGGGAATGCCCCAGTCGGCCAGATATTTGGCGGAACCGCGATCGCGGACACTCACTGCCGCACAGCCTGCAAAGGTCTGTCTGGCAACCCAGCGAGTGAGGGGTCGTTGCAGTGGGCCAATTCCCTGCGCCCAGGCGATCGTTTTCAATCCCAGAATTTGAGCCAGCTTCATCAAACCCGTGTAGTAAAGTGGACTCACCGCGCTGGTCGCATCCTGAATTAGAGTACCCCCTCCCCAAATAAACACCTGGGACTGCCGAAAAGCTTGCAGGAGCGCATGCGGATCCTTACGGTTGATGGCCCTGACCTGATAGCGATCGCGGGTCTGCTGGGGGATTACCCGACAATACCAGTGGTGCTACGTGCTGTGGCAGCATTTGCAGCAAAGATACTAACAGTGCTTCATCCCCCCCATTGCCCTGACCGTAATAGCCGCACAAAATCGCCTGAACTGTTCCCATAGTGTTGAGTTTTAAGGTATGAGTTCTAAGTTAGAGGAATGTGTTACAAACTCATAACCTATCTTTCCTCTTCACCCCTTTATCCCTCATCACCCACCCCTCCCCCTCCCCTCTCACTACTGCCATGCACGCTCTCTCTCCATCCCCACCTGGGTGATTCACACCTCAAGCGTTATTGAATGGGTTGCTGCCATCTGGTTCATCTGGCTCTATGGTGAAGTGACAGGCAACCGCGCCTGGTTTATTTTTGCTCTGGCAATGCTACCTGCGCTGGTAAGTGCCATGTGTGCCTGCACCTGGCATTTCTTTGACAATGCCCAATCGCTGGAATGGCTGGTCACACTACAGGCGATGATGACAGTGGTGGGGAATGTAACACTGATGCTGGCGGCCTGGTGGTTGTGGCGGCAAGGGAAGGCGAACCGGGAGCGTGGGCCAGGAGTTGGAGTAGGGGCGATCGCGCCGCTGTTTCTACTCTTCCCTGACCTTCCTATCTCCAAAGATTCGCTCTTTGCGATTTCTTTGTTTCCCTACCTGGCTTTTCTGTGGTTTCTGACCCGCTCCCAGCAAGCGCCCCGGCTGGCACTGATCGGGTTTTACATGACGCTGGTTTTTGTTGGGGTCACCATTCCGGCGGGCATTTACGCAAAGGTTGCCTATGGCGAAAGCCTGGCCAATGTAGATTGGTTGCATGGCAGTGCAGAGTCCTTTTTGACGCTGTCCAATATTCTGGTTGTATTAGGCTTTCGACAAGCAGTCATAGAGCGGCGACAGGAGGCGAATGATGGCATGAAATAAACTCCTGACGGAGGAATTTAAGATTCATTCAAGAAAAATTTTTAGAATTGTAGGTATCGGATCAGTCAACTATTAAGCCTTGCTTGTAAATTCAATTGCTTGTAAATCCAATAAGTTCACATGAATAAGTCGATTTTCAATATTTATTAGGAGATATTACATAAATGAATAGTTGGGAAGATATCTTTAAATCGTGTAGAGAGCAAGAGGAAAACCTGAGGCGAATAAACCTGAGGCGAATATTAGAGAATCCAGTACAGTTTCCCCAAATACCTCAGTCGCGGCTACCCACGTTGCCTTTCCTAACAAACGTGGCGGGCTTACTATACTCTGCTCATCAGAATGTACCGGATTTATCTTCATTGATAGAAAGGCAAGGTTTACAGAGGACTGATTACCAAAATCAAATAGATCTCTCTTCGGTGCTTGAAGGGCGGACTCTACAGCAGCCTTCTCCCCAAAACTTGCCTGATTTGCATCTGCGAATGGAAGGGCACAACTTCCTGCCAGCTAACCATCAAAACCCACTTAACCTGTCTCCGTTACTACGAGAGCAAGGTCTATATCCCATTCATCATCCAGGATTGCCTGATCTTCGTTGGGTAGAATCTTGGGATACTCATAACTTAACCTCTGCCAGGAATCGAACAGACGAGCACAGTGGAGTAATGGGGCTGGCAGCCGCTTCTGCTATTGTCTTGCTTGTTCTATTAAGCCTTTTGTAACTAGGAATATTTCACGAAATTTGACCTCTGCGCCTTTCAATTCCAACCAATACGGTTTAGCCCTTCATACCGTCAGCCCTGATCTGGGACTTGCCATCAGTAACTTTTCAGGAGATTCCCGCTCTCAGGTTTGGGAACTGGGACGGGAGCTATCCACTCATTTGCATGTTTATCTGGCAGAGTTTTTGAAACCGCAGACTTGGAAAGATCTGACCTGGATAGCGGTTGCCAGGGGACCCGGAGGCTTCACCGGAACTCGAATTGGTGTCGTGGCTGCCCGTACCCTGGCACAGCAGTTGGAGATTCCCCTGTTTGCGATTTCAACCCTGGCCACGATCGCCTGGGCTGAGCAGCCAAACCTACCCCAGCAGTGCGCGATCGCAGTTCAAATGCGAGCCCAACGGGAAGAACTTTTCTGTGCAATTTATCAGCCTTCTCCCGATGGAATGCAGTTGAAAGTCCTTGTGCCAGATACTGTAATGACTCCAGAAGCATGGCAGCAAACCGTGACACGCCAGAGGCAACCTTACCATCTGGTCAAAGTCGAAGGAGGACTGGGATCTTCAGTATGCAGTCTTCTAGATCTGGCTCACTGTGCCTGGCAGCAGGGAAAACGCCCTCATTGGTCAGGGGCTTTGCCGTTTTATGGGCAGCATCCGGTGGATGGAGGAATGATGGGATGAATTGCGGCTTTCAGAGCTGCGATCGCGGCTTCCGCGACCTCGATGTCTTCCTCATCTGTACCGGAGCCAACCCCAATTGCACCAACGACTTCGCCATTGATCTCGATCGGTAGTCCACCAGCGATCGCGGCGTAACGGTTTCCCGTCGCCAGTGCAATTCCATGAGCCAGCTCGGTAGGTAGATTGCCCGTTGCGACCCGATGGGAGGCAGCGGTAATAGCCTTTTGAATCGCAGAGTGCTGACTAAGTAACTTTGCCCCTTCCATGCGCTCAAATGCCATGAGATTGCCTCCCCGATCCACAACTGCTACACACTGGGGAACTCCCATTTTTTCGGCATGGGCGATCGCGGCTCGCAACACCACCCGTGCCCCCTCAAGCGACAACTCCGATACCTGACGAACATACATGGATCTCCTGGCTCCTCTATCGATGGGTTGGTTGAACTATTCACGATGTTTTCACGTCCCCGGCGACTCCTTCAACGAGCCAATCAATCGTTTCTAGTTCAGGAGCTTGCAGCGTGTATTCCTTACCAGCCGGAATCACCACATTGCCTTTGTTATCTCTCATTTCTCCCTTAAAAATCACCAGACTACCATCCATAAGCCTGTCTTTCGCCAGATCTGCGGCTTTTTTAGCTTCCTCGCTTACAGCCGAACCATAGGGAGAGTTTTTGCAATATCCCTCTTTTAACCCACCTCGAATAACGTGCGGAATCTCTCCGTTCATCAAGGTTTTGCCTGCACGAATCATTTCTGCGTAGTTAACGTAAAACTTGCCCCAATTCCATTCCACTCCGGTTAAGTAGCCTTTGGGGGCGAGATCGGATTGATCCACATGGTAACCACAGCAGTAGATCCCCCGTTTCTCAGCCGTTGTAATGATCACTTTCAAATTATCTACCCGACCGGTAATTACATCCGCTCCCTGATCAACCAGACTGTTAGCTGCTTCCGCCTCTTTCACAGGCAAGGACCAGTCACCAGTCAGTACAGCCTGAACAGTGATATCCGGCTTAACGCTACGCGCTCCGAGGGTAAAAGCATTCACTTCGCGCAGCACGATGGAAATAGGCTTGGGCACAACAAAGCCCAGTTTCCCTGTTTTGGACATATAGGCAGCAACAATCCCAGCAATGTAGGCAGGTTCTATTAGGTAGGCAAGGTAGGAACCAACATTCTTGGGATGAACGCCTTCTTGATAAAGCGCCCCTGTATGGAAGAACTGAACTTCAGGAAACTCCTGCGCCATCTTTAAGATGTGCGGATCGTAATACCCGTAGGAAGAGGGAAATAGAGCGATCGCTCCGTCCTCTTCAATCATGTTCCGCATGGTTTCCTGAACTGCAGTAGTTTCAGGTACGTTGGCTTCGGTGACAGTTTTAACCCAATCGAGTGATGCGATCGCTTGCCTCCCTTCCGAAAGCGCCTGGTTATAGCCATAATCATCCTCTGGCCCCACATAAATGAATCCCATTTTTAGAGTCTGCCCCGATGTAGGGGAAGGCCCAGTCTGGCTTTGCGGAGGAGCGGGAGTGCAGGCCCACAGCCGTGAAGTAACCCCAAAAGCCCCGGTAGCAAGCAGCCCACGAATGACTGTCCGGCGGCTCATGGAAGAGAAAGATTTGCTGCTCATTAGGGTATGTCTCCTGGAGAGTTTGGGATTGCAATCTGCTGTTATCGCAGATCCAGGCTGATATTGCCCTGAACTGCGACAAACAGCACGAAAAGTAACCAATCTCAACCAAAGAAAACCCTATGAGAAGTCAGAAGCCAGAAGCCAGAATATAGCTATAGCCACCAGGCTAAGGACGGGGTGGAGGGGTGGACCCTGGCTGGGGGCGAAGCCCCCACACCCCCTTAAAACCAATGTCCTAAGCAACCTGGTGACAGCTATAAATCGGACTTCTGGCTTCCTCCGTCAAGCTACCGGCCGCCATCAAAATTGACATCCACTCAATATGCGCCCGCCTTAGTCAAAATCACCTGAACTGTTCGAGCAATCAAGATTAAGTCATAGAGAGGATGCCACTGATTTTGGTACTGCAAATCTAAACGGACAATGTCTTCAAAGTCTTTTATCATCGATCGCCCATTGACCTGCCACTCCCCAGTTATACCGGGTTTAACACGGAGACGTTGCCAGTGATGCAATTCATATCGGGCAACTTCATCCCCTGTTGGGGGGCGGGTTCCCACCAGGCTCATTTCACCCCGCAGCACATTCCAAAATTGAGGGAACTCATCCAGACTGGTACGGCGGAGAAACTTTCCAGTACGAGTGATGCGAGGATCCGATTCGTTTTTAAATATGAGCCCCTTTGCTTCATTTTTGATCTGCGCCTTCAGTTGCTCGGCATTGTCTACCATCGAGCGGAACTTGTAGATTCGGAAGGGGCGACCCATTAAACCGTAACGTTCCTGGGAGTAAAAAATAGGACCAGGGCTGTCGAACTTAATGGCGATCGCAACCGGAACGAATAGAATGGCGAGGACTATCAACCCTACCAGGCTACCTAAGATATCAACTGCCCGCTTGAAAACAGATGAAGCTGAACGATGGGGAGATTCTAAGTCTGCTGGAGCGATTACAGGGGAGTCCATGAGCGTCATGGGTAGAGCAGACTGCATAGCTTCTTCCGGAGACAACACTAACCGTATAAATACTGAATTCCATCTGGAATCACTATAGTGCCAACCCCCCCGACTGCGATAGTATCCGTTAGAACACGGAGTGAACTCTTTTCAAGAAATTCATATTTTGCTGTCTGTATAAAGTTTTAGTGAATTGATTGGTAGTGAACAGGCTTTCTACAGTTCTACCAATTCCGCCATCCACCTTTAGTTTCAACTTTTCCATTAGGCTGGACGGGGCGAATTTGCAGCAGGGAATGGTATTCCCGGCTACTTGCCCAGCGGTCAATCTCCCTTGCCCGCAAAACTGGAACGGGGTGGGTTAACTGTTCAGTCATCGCCTGCTTCAGCATAGCACCGAACTGATCTTCACTAATGTCGTCGTATGCCCGGGCCTGCTCCAAAAAGGCATCAAGATTCAGGTGTTCTGCCAGTTTGGGAGAACCACCGGAGAGTTTCATCAAAACGGAAGCTACTACTCTGGGATTCTGAGTCGCAAGGAGAGCGGCGCGATCGCAGGTAAACTCTGCACAGCGCACCCATTCCATCAACTGCGACTGTAAACCCTGGGCTACCCCCCCCAGACTGGCTAACTGAATCAAAATATTGGCCAGGGTCAGATAAACCCCGTGGTCACACTTCAAATGCCCCAATTCGTGGGCAATGACCGCCTGGATCTCCTCAGGAGTTAGTAAATCAATCAAAGCCGTATGCATAACAATGAACGGCTTCTTGCCCCGCATGGCAAACGTGTAAGCATTGGGAACCGGGTGCTGTCGAACATAAAGCTGTGGTGGCTCCAGGTCAAGAATCTGGCAAGCTTCCAACAACAATGCATGAAAGTTGGGAAGCTGCTTTTCACTCACTAAAACACTGGAGGCAATGTTATCTAAATAAAAAACTTGCTCAGCCAGAGGTCCCAACAGGTTACGAATCACCATGTCAAAGCCAGGCAGTTGCTTCAAATTTGCAGTTGCCTGTAAATCCAGGGGATGACGAAAGTGATCAGCTCTCAAACCAATGAGAGGCGTTTTCAGAAGAGACATAGGGTCAAGTCAATGCACGCTCACCGTCAGTATAGCGAGAAGTGAGGACAGCCGGATGAAGGGCAATGGAGTAGGGGTTTGAAGTGGACCCGTAAAACTGGACAGGGGGTTAAACTTTGAGCCACCTAAAAGTAGTGGCTGACCACTCCCAGTTGAGTGGAGCTTGGCAATGCCAATTACTGAACATTGCTCGTTCGATCTTCTATAGCTGTCGCCAGGTTGCTTAGGACATTGGCTTTAAAGGGGATGTGAGAAAGACTGGATCTCAATTTTCAGAGCTTAGGATCATGGACTTTAAACACTGCATTCTCTGAGTAAACTGGCCTATCCCCCTTACCATCTCCGAGTTGAAGCGGGGTGCCAAAGGCAAAGTGAGGTTTTGGGAGTTATTTAACTCTCATGCCTCCCCTTGACTTCCTGACTCCTATTTCCTTCGCAGCGCTGCATACCATTCATTAGCGCTAGTGATCAAATACACCTTGATACTGCAACAAGTCCAGTGCTGCCATGGTTGGAAGGCACTGAAAACATTGTTGGGCCAGATCCCAGCGTTCTTCTCGCTGAAGCATTGCGGTTAGTTTTCTACAGGCGCTCAACAGGTATCGCACATCGTTGGCGGCATAGCGAAGCTGGTCAGGAGAAAGGTTGGCGGCATTGCCCCAATCAGAGCTTTGCGCACTTTTGTCAAGCTCTATCTGTTCAAGTTCCTGAATCAGGTCTTTAAGTCCGTGACGCGGAGAGTAGGTACGAACGAGCTTGCTGGCAACTTTGGTGCAAAATAGTGGCGTGACCTGAATATTCAGGTGATAACGCAGAGTGGCGATATCAAACCGGGCAAAGTGAAAGACTTTGAGGGTACTATTTGCTTCTAGTAAATACTTAAGATTAGCAGCTTCGGTTTGTCCACGGGCAATCCGAATCACACTCACACGATCGCAGGGGTCGCACAGTTGTACCAGGCAGAGACGATCGCGCTGGGGTAACAGTCCCATTGTTTCAGTATCTACAGCGATCGCCTCCGCCTTCAGATACTCAGTCAGTTGATCAGCAGACAAGTCACCGTCAAAAATTTGAAAATTTTCCAACGCCATTGTGAGATCGGAAGCAGGATATAGGCTATAGAGTACAGAGTACAAGGATTTGGGATTTTGAGTTTCAGATTTTAGATTTAAGTCTATCCTGCCCGTTCCTGCTACCTTTCTCCCCTACCGGCGTTTAATAAAGATTTGGGTGAAATAATACTGCCCCTTCGAATTCTGGGCGACCCCAATACCAGTCAGGTCGTAGTTTCCTTCAATATTTTTGCGGTGCCCGGAACTTTTGAGCCAGCCTTGCACCGCCTGAGTGGCTGGATCTTGATGCCCTATATTGTAGGCAACATTCTCTGCGGCGCCAGCATAGGGGATCGAACGGGCAATCACCTGTACCCGTTGCTGAAATCCGTTATGGCTGAACGGAACCCGACCACTGGCCATTGCCTGGCTATGAGCCTGGGCCTGGGTACTAATTCGAGAGTCTAAAGTCAGGGGAGGGAGCCGACGGCTCCGCCGATGTTGGTTGATTTGGGTCAGGACGGATTGTTCGAGGGACTGGCGCGAAGCTGTTACCTGGTAGGTTCGTTGGGTTGGAGCCTGGACTGGTCGCCAAAGATGCCAATCAGGGAAAGGAGCAGCTACAGCAGACATTAGACTACCCGTTGTTGCGAAAGTACTGAGGGCAACAACTTTCATCAGGTTAGAGATTTTCATCGGTTTCACACTCGGTTCAAAGACAAAACTGGCAAATACTCATGACAAAACCATCCCTATGGTTCCCTGTAAAGGGGAAGAACAGAGAATGCTGGCGTGTACCCTGATGAGGGGGATGACTATGTTGGAGCTAAAGAAGTTCCAGTGAGTAGTAGAGTGACAAATGTCAAGTATTGTTAAGCCTGTAATGAGGATTTCACGGTCGCGCCTACGGATTGTGGTTTCTTAGACTGAGTATTAGATTCTTTCTCAAAATCTTTTGAAAGCGCTACGATGGCTTCCTCTCCCGACCCCTGAAACCCTCAGTTCACATCGCACTCTTACGCTTAAGTAATCTGTTTAATTAGCTTAATTAGTTAAATGAGTAAGTCGATGACCTCTGTAATTGAAAATAGATTAGAAATTTCCTCCTCTATAAATTTGCCCATCCCTTATGCTGATTATGTTTTGGGTGTAGCAATCTTTGACTTGAATGGTCTGCCTAAGGAGTATTACACAACATCAGAAAGCAGCAACATGAGCTGGGTACAAACAATTTTTCAAGCGCTGGGGCTGCAGTCGTTACTCATGTCTTCGCTGCAAGTGGAGGGATTTCACCACGCCACGATTTATGGCTCTGATTGCTGTGCTGTAGTTGTTAAACAGAGAACGCACTACACAGCCATGTTGGTTCAAAAGCATGATGAGTTGATTGATGATGCCTTTATTCATTGGATGCAACACTTCCAACTAAGTGAACTGAGACAAAATCCGCGTTTTCACGTTGCGTAGATGAGCAGATAGGAGCAAGCAACAAGCAACAAGCGACAGGCAAAAGGGTGGATGAGGGATAGGATGATGGGGTGATTAAGATATTTTTCTACTCCCTCCCTCACTCATTCCTTTCACCGTTCCTCTCCTGGCTTCTGACTCCTTTTTTCTCCGTAGCCTTAGCAAGCGATCGCTCCCTGGGTATCAATCTGCAAAACCTTTACCTGCGCTGTGGTACCCTGGCTTGCCCAGGCGGATTCCATCGCTGACCTGACGGCTTCTGCGGTTTCTGGAGCGGTGAGTGCTAACAGAGTCGGGCCAGCTCCGCTGATGACCATTCCGTAGGCTCCCGCTCCAATAGCGGCAGACTGAACTGCTTCATAGCCCGGAATTAATGGCTGACGATAGGGTTGATGAATTCGGTCTTGCAATGCTGCTTTTAGCCAATTACTATTAGCCGTTTCCAGTCCACGCAACAGCAGTCCTAAATGGGCAGTGTTGAAAATGGCGTCGGCACGGCTATAGGTAGCCGGTAGCACCCGTCGAGCTTCCTGGGTTGAGAGTTCAAAATTGGGAATTGCGACGACCGGAACAATATCTCTGTGCCAGGGAATTTCGCAGATTTCCCAGGGGGGAATCGATGCCCGTTGCTGCTAAGCGAGCCCCCCCCAACAAAGCTGGAATGACATTATCTGGATGGCCCTCAATATCCACTGCCAATTGCATGACCTGGTTCTGTGTCAAAGGTTTACTCACCAACACGTTCGCACCAACCAGGCCCCCGACAATGGCTGTGGCTGAGCTGCCCAACCCCCGTGCCAGGGGGAACACCTAGCTGAATCTCAATCTGGACTGGAGGAGGGACTTGATTGAGATGCTGGAATAGTCTGGCAAATGCCTGATAGACGAGGTTGTTGCTATCAGTGCTGACGTGATCGGCTTCTGCACCGCTCACTTTCATCACTACGCGATCACCACCCGTTGGCAATCGCGAAAAAGTGAACTGGTTGTAGAGCGTCAGAGCTGCTCCCAAACAATCGAACCCTGGACCCAGATTAGCCGTAGTAGCGGGGACTGTAACCGTGACTGTAGAATTCACAGACTTAGCCCTCGCTTCCCAAAACGTGCTGAAGGGCTTGCCTGACCGTTGGGTACTGGTACTGAAAACCAGTGGATTGGGTGCGCTTGGGCAACACCTGCTGCCCTTCTAAAACCACTTTTGCGCCGTCTCCTAGCAGCACTTCTAATGCGAAGCTGGGTACGGGTAGCCAGGAGGGGCGATGCATTACTTCCCCCATGGTGTTGCAGAACTCAGCCATTCTGACGGGATTGGGCGCAGTCGCGTTGTAGGTACCTTCCATGCTGGGTTGAGTCAGGGCTTGCAGAATCAGGTTGACCAGATCATCGCGGTGAATCCAGGAAAACCACTGTTTGCCTGTGCCAATAGGACCGCCTGCAAAAAGCTTGAAGGGAGTGAGCATTTTGGCGATCGCCCCTCCCATTCCGAGGACAATCCCAATTCGCAAAATCACCAGTCGCACTCCGAGTTCTCTTACTTTTTGGGCTTCGGCTTCCCATTCCTGGCAGACCTCAGCCAAAAAATCATTGCCAGGAGGACTCGTTTCATCAAACGTGGCAGTTTCGCTAGTCCCGTAGTAGCCAACCGCCGAAGCATTAACCAGCACCTGGGGTTTGGCTGTTACCTGGGAAATAGCCTCCACAATTTTCTGGGTACCCAACTTGCGGCTCCTCAGAATGCTTTGCTTATGAGCAGCTGACCACCGTTCTGAAATTGGTTCTCCTGCCAGATTGACCACTCCATCGCACCCCGAAATGGCCTGTTGCCAGTCTCCTGATTCAGTAGGAGTATAGGCCACAATTTCCACGCCAGGAAAAGTAGATTTTGGGAACACCCGTTCTGCATGAACCGCATTGCGAGTGAGCGCAACGACTTGATGCCCTTCCTGCTGTAGCCGTTCGACTAATCGGCTACCGACAAATCCTGTTGCCCCTGTAATGGCTACTTTCATAAATGGGTTGTTAGCTATTGGCTGTTAGTTGTCAGTTGGTGTGAGGGGAGGAGCGTGAGGGGGGATGGGTAGATGAGTAATAGGGTGAGGTTTCTTGACTCCATCACTCCTCCACTCCATCACTCCTCTACACATCCCCTTCCTTTTTCTTTCTTCTTCCTTTCTTCCTTCTTCTCCCCGGCCCCAATCTCTTCGCATTTACTTCGGATCGGGTTCTCCAATTTACTTCGGATCGGGTTCTCCATAAGCCATCCCATTAGCTTCGGCGTAGCGATTCATGAATCGCATGAATCGATCCCAGTGGTCTTCCTGGTCAATTTCGAAGCGACACTCCATATGATCGAAGTCGTCTCCTTCTGGACCTCCAAAATAAAATTTAACGGAGGAGGGTTCAACTTGAATCTCCCCTTCCGCATCAATTAACCGCATTGATTTGGAGAAGCGATTACGAAAACTGTTGAAGTGTTCGATGGATTTAAGTTGCCGGAAGATCATCAGGACGCTGCGAACACCCGTTGAACGATTGCGGCGGAGGCTAACGCCCTCAAGTTCTTCGGCAAGACCTTCAAAAAATTGGATGCTGGGGGCAGAGGTATTCATGATTTGGATGGCAAAGGGTAAACCTCAGTATACAAAAGTTCCGTAGCCTCCAAAACGATTGCCAACGGTAACGGGGATCACTTCAAGCGAGATAATGGGAGAAGATCCATCGCAGTGAGAACAATCTCCTGCTTTCGTTGCGGTTAGCTGAATGCCCTTTCTTTCCTGGTTTGTGAGTGCGCCGTTGTGGCTCCACATTGTTGCAGTAGGAGCCTGGTTGGGTGCGATCGGGTTGCTGGCAGAAGGGTTATATCGTCGCACCTCCGCTGGTTCAGAAATCGCTCGCAAGGTGCTTCACATTGGGGCTGGTAATGTGATCCTGTTTGCCTGGTGGCTTCAGATTCCGGCGTGGGTAGGAATTACGGCATCGGTGGTATTTAGCGCGATCGCCTTTCTTTCCTATCGATTCCCTATCCTGCCAGGAATCAACGGGATTGGGCGGAAAAGTTTGGGTACTTTTTTCTATGCGGTGAGTATTGGTATTTTGGTGGGCTGGTTCTGGTCTATTCAGCAGTATCACCATGCGGTGTTGGGGGTGCTGGTAATGACCTGGGGAGACGGGTTGGCAGCCCTGGTGGGGCAGCGGTTTGGCGAACACCCCTATAAGGTTTGGGATATGCACAAGAGTTGGGAAGGCTCTTTTGCCATGCTTCTGGTAAGTGGTCTCGTCAGCAGTCTGATTTTGCTGAGTGTTTACGGTAATAGCTGGCAGGTTTGGGCAATTTCGTTGACGGTTGCTCTGCTGGCAACGGGACTGGAAGCATTCTCAAAGTATGGAATCGATAATCTGACGGTCCCAATCGGGAGTGCAGCACTCAGTTTTGCGCTCACCCAGTTTTTACTTTGAAGTCCACCATTTTTCTGGAGTGATCCATCAGGGGGATGCCTGATGCTGAGCGTGCATGAAAGAATTTCTAGGAAACATATAGCTAGGTTTTCAAGTCTGTTTCAAGACAGGTAACCATCTCGCTGAACCCTGTTTTGCCTCCTATCGTTAGAGATATGTCAACTACTATCAAGTCGCCCGCGATCGCTTCCATTGAGTCTCTTCCACTTGCCTGTCAGCCCGATCCTACCCAGTTAGACAACATCAAAGCTCAACTTGATCTGGTGCTATTGGCACTGGAGGCGCTGGCAAAGATTGGTTCCGAAGCGATGCTACAGGCAGCGATCGACCTGAATCTGGAATCTCTGGTTGCGGATCGGGTTGCACTTTGGCGACTGCGTCAGTCGAGTCCCCTCCGTAAGGGGCAGGGTGGGCGCAAAAAGCTCGATGTGGAGGAGGCACGGGCACTGGTTCTGATTAGTTGTCATCTCGCTAAACAGCATCAGGAACTGATTCGGCGCGCAGTTGCCCTGTTAGAACAATTGGCGGAGCAAAATCGGGAACCTCACCAGTCAGCCTTGCTTGGAGACTATCTGGATGCTTTTAACAATACCTATCAGGAACGGATGGAGGAGGGTAGCAATGTTTCTCCAGAGGTCTTGACCCATCTCGCACTGAAGCTCCTGATTGATTTACTGTTTTATAGTGCGGCGAACGGTCCTCGCCGCCTCTGGCTGGCATTGATGGATCGGGCAAAATAGGGGCCAGGGGTTGGGGGATAGGAAGAAGAAAGAGGGAAGAAGAAAGAAAAAAAAGACAGGGATTGAGGATTAGGGATTGGGGACTGGGGGCTAGGGAACAGGGATTGGGGCAATTCAGAACTCAAAACTTTTCTGACCCTGTCACTCCCCTACTTCATCACTCCATCACTCCGTCACCCATCCATTCATCCACTCATTCACCTCTTTGCCCATCTACCCCTCTCAACAACTAACAATTAACAACTTCCCCTGTCGCCTGACACCGGATACCTGACACCTACTTACCCCCCTGTTCTTCACTAGTGATGCTCATGTCCCACTCAGTTTTGCGACGATATACCCCTCCAACCTGCACTTTGGAGATTATTGGGAGCCATTCGCCGCTGTCTCGGTGGATGGCACAACCAGTGTTGAAGAATCTGCGATTTCAATTGAGTCTGGATGATCCCAAGGTGCCCAAGGAGCAGTGGGTTACGCTGCGGGGCGATCGCGCCCAGCTAGAAGCTCTTTGCGAAGTTGTCTCAACCTATGTTCAGCATTTCCTGGAGCAGTCTTATAAACCAGCGGATGAACTGGTTCTGGCATCACAAACAGGTGCGATCGCCCCACGTCCAACCGTAAATGAAGAGTTGTTTATACCCCAGGCCACTCAAACCAACGCTGCTGGAATAGTGCTTCAACCGAAGGGGCTACTGACCCACGAACTGGTTTTGGGTTCCCTGGCAACTGAGGAAACAGGTCCAGTGGTGCGTCTGAGTGCATTACAGTTGTTTGACCTGGCAAATGCTCTGGATGAATACACCACCGAGATGGTGGCACTGCCAAATCTTCAACCTTCTCGCTCTGGCTGGCTCAAATCTTCTCCGGGGTGGGCTCAAATTGCAGCCGTATGCCTCGTTGTGGTGGGGCTTTCAACATCGGTTGTGAAACTGCTCGATCGCTCCCTCAGCCCAAACCCAGCAACCACGAGTCAGGGAGCCAGTAGCCGTGACCAACAGGTAGCATCCCAGCTTCCCCCGGCGGCAAAGGAAAATGTGCATCCCCCCGCAGCCTCCACCCAAAAACTTCCCCCTCTGCCCCCACCTGGGTCTGCCATTCTTGCAAGCCCACCCATGCCCAGGATCACCGTTCCATCAACGCTCCCAGCAAATACTGACAACAGTGCGGGAGAGGGGGCCAAGAGTGCCTCCGGTACCACTACAGAAAGTCGCGATGATCGCGCCCCAGCCCAGCCCCAAAGCTCCATCGCGCTGAATGAAGCAAGATCAGGAGGTCAAAGTAACCTTCCGGCTCCTGTATTCAAGGCTCCTGTATTCAAAAAGTCAGAGCGTGGTGATGATCAGGCTTCCCGGCGAACAGCAAGATCAACAGCATCTGAATCTGAGTCGACCTCTATTCAAGAGGATGCGCCTCAATCGGCGGATAGCAGCGCCTTTGATACAATTCCTCAAGTGGCTGAAGCGCGACGTTACTTTCAGCAGCGATGGAAGCCACCCGAAGGGCTCAACCAAACAATTGAATATACGCTGGTTATTAACCCCAACGGGTCGATTCAGCAAATTCTACCCCTCGGCCAAACGGCTGGTGATTATGTCGATCGCACCAGTATCCCCCTAGTCGGTGAGCCATTTGTCTCCTCTATTAAAGGGAGGCGAACTGCCAGAATTCGCCTTGTGTTAAGCCCGGATGGTAAAGTCCAAACGTTCCTAGAACAACTTTACTAGCTGTAATGAATTTTCACCTCAGCCCTCAGCCCTCTCCAACAACTAATATAGCGGTAGTCATTATGGTTAGGACGGGGCGCAGGGGTGGAACCCCTGGCTGGGGGCGAAGCCCCCACTCCCTCTCTAATTCCAATGTCCTAACGCTACCGCGTAGAGCTATATAAACTCTTAAACAACTAAGAAAAAATGAAAAAAAATGAAAAAAGAGGCTAAACAATAGCCTCAAAAAAACTTAAACAGAAATTCTGCAAAAACTTAAGTTCGCTTCTTTCGTCTGGCCTTCATCCTTTGAGCCCGATAACCCTTGGCAACGATAGCATGGTCAACTGGAAAACCTACCACAGGAATAACCTGGTACTTCCGCTCTTCATCCAGATGCTTCAGCTCGGTAAAGTCAACCCAGTGAATACAATCTACCGGGCAAGTGTCAATCGCTTCTTGAATCAACTCATCTGGATCGCCATCTTGCCGAACAACACGAGAGCGCCCATAGTCGGGCTCGATATAAAACGTATTGCGAGCAACATGAGCACAATGCTTACAACCAATGCAGGTTAACTCATCAACATATACCCCCTTCTGGCGGAAGGAACCCCCCAGTTCGGGTTCCAGCCCTGTACGCTCAGGAGAATCGCGTAAAAAACCACCCAACTCAGGCTCAAACCCTGATCGGTTCTCCCCCATCACAGGTTCAGACGCGATCGCCTTCTGTTCGACAGGTATCGGCGATGAGGAATCAGACATTAGGCACTCCAGCGTTGTAAAACCAGACGAATCGAACCATCTGCATTCTGCTGCTCTTCTGAAACTTGAAATCCTTTCTGAGTGGTTTCATTCAGAACAGTGTGGTACGCATATCGCTGAGTAACTTTGCTGAGGAAGCGATCAACCGTCAAATTTTGATTCCAGAATTGGAGGTCAGCCACCAATTCATACTCACTACCATTCCAGGCAAAGCCAACGTCATAGCCGTTGTCTTGCTCAATCGCGACTTCAGCAGTTTTTTTCTGTCCCCGATAACCGCGGACATCGCAGGGGCCTTCTTTCCAGTCAATCTCTAGATCGGTAAGAGCTGCTTTGAGAGAAGAAAGATTACGAATTTGAGTTTTGATCTGGCTAAAGTGTGACATGGCAATTTTTAACAAAAAGTAAAGGAAAAGAAAGATAAGGTTGAAAGACTACCACTCGCTAAAAGTAGCCTGCGCAGTTGCAGTTGCTGACTGATGTACCTCTTGAGCAAAATACTCAGAGGTTGCTTCCTGACTAAGTACCTGACCTAATTGGGCTTCGATCGCTGCAGTAACTTCCGCACAAGAAGCACCCACGATTCCAGTAACCTTCTCCTGTACCCGACCATCGGGATAGATAACAAATTCCAGTGTTTCCATGCTTCCCACTTAATAGATTGAATAGAAGCTAACCACCTGGCATATCAGCTGAAATAGTCGGCGAAACTCAATTGCCACGAAGTTAAGTCGCTTCAGAGAGTCACTCCACTTCACCACTGACCCAGTTATTCGAATGTGACCATTCGAATAAATACGAGTCATTTCTTTACAAAAAGAGTCAACCCAGTAGGGCAGCAACTCAATTATCTGACAGTTTCGCCTAACTTCGAACAGCAGTCAAGATAAAGATGGGCGAGGTTTTTAGCTTTACAAATCTTTACAAGATTGGTTTACAAATCTTTCCTCAATCCTGAGGATGAGGTTTCCTGACTATTACTCATTCACCTACCCACTTCTTTCGGCTCCTGACTTCTGGCTTCTATATAGCGATCCTATTTGAATTGTGAGAAAGGATTTCGCAGGAGTCCTTTCTCACAAAGCCTCTTAATCTCACGACTGATTGAGGACAACTGCTATAGCTGTTCTAAATTGTTTGTGAACAAGAGATTGTTTGTGAACAAGAGGAGTTGTGAAAGCCCTCCCACCAGGGAAAGACTCTTTCGCAATCCAAATAGAATTGCTGCTAGGCACAATTAAATTAAGGAAAATTTTGGGGGTGAAGGGGGTGAAACCCTCTGCCTGGGGGCGCAGCCCCCACTCTCCCCTTTACAAATTAATGATGACTACCTACTTAATTGGGTGGAAATTGATTGGATAATGGAGGTCTGTTTAGCCTACACATAGTGAATCAAGCGATGGATAGAGAGCATGCAACCAGCCGGGTCAACCTTTCATCTTCCCAGCCTGCCGCTTTGAGAGTTGGTGTCTTGGGGTTTGGAGGGCTTGGACAGGCGGCTGCCAGAGTGTTAGCCCCCAAACAAGAAATGCATTGGGTTGCCGCAGCAGACCGAAAAGGCTATGCCTACGATGCTCAGGGTTTAGATCCGGACTCCTGTATTGCTGTTTATCGTTCGCAAGGTTCACTAGGTTATCTCGAACCTGGTGGCGTTCTCAGCAATAACAGTATTCAAGAATTGATTGGACGCGCTCCGGTGGATGGATATTTTCTGGCTCTCCCGAATCTGCCGAATACCTTTATGGCGTCTGTTGCACGGCAGTTTATCCAGGCTGGCTGGCAGGGAGTTTTGGTGGATGCGATCAAACGAACCAGTGCTGTGGAGCAATTGCTTGCCATGGCAGATGAGCTGCAAGCGGCTGGGATTACTTACATGACGGGATGTGGGGCAACACCTGGCCTCTTAACTGCTGCGGCAGCATTGGCAGCCCAGAGCTATGCTGAAATTCATAGTGTCAAAATCACCTTTGGGGTTGGAATTGCGAATTGGGAAGCGTATCGTGCAACGGTACGAGAAGACATTGCACATTTGCCGGGTTACACGGTAGAGCAGGCACGAGCTATGACGGATGCCGAGGTGGAAGCCCTGTTGGATCAAACAAATGGTTTGATTATGCTGGAAAATATGGAACACGCCGATGATGTGATGCTGGAACGGCTAGGCATTTGCTCCCGCGATCGCGTTACTGTAGGCGGAATTGTAGATACCCGTAATCCGAAAAAGCCGCTCAGCACCAATGTTCAGGTAACAGGGCGGACCTTTGAGGGGAAGATTTCTACCCATACGTTTACCCTGGGTGACGAAACTAGCATGGCGGCTAATGTTTGTGGTCCTGCCTTTGGCTACCTTAAAACGGGGATTGGGCTGCACCAACGGGGACTGTACGGACTATTTACTGCCGCAGAGGTGATGCCACAGTTTGTTCGCTGACAGAGTGAGCGACGTATCACCAGCAGATGGTGTTCTTTGATAGAAGACTGTCAGTACATCTCTTGTCTCAGGATGCCACTGAGGGGTATCCCCCCCTTGGAAGGAGGGTGCTTTTGTGGGTAATAATCGCTATGCTGGGTGACATCTGTCTCCCAATATGTACGCTTTTTTACAAAAATCAAAATGGTACTCCCAATTCAGGAGGGGATGGTTCTAAGACAGCGGTACGTGATCCAGCAGATTCTGGGTCAGGGTGGCTTTGGGCGAACTTATCTGGCGCTTGATCGTGAACGGTTCGATGAGCCTTGCGTGATCAAAGAATTTGTTGTGCCTTACCAGGATAGTGCCCTGGTTGAGAAATCAAAGGTGTTGTTTCAGCGAGAAGCCAGTATTCTCTATCAGATTCAGCATCCTCAAATTCCCCGATTTTGGGCAGCGTTTGAAGATGAGCAGCGGCTGTTTCTGGTGCAGGACTATATCGAAGGACAGACCTACCGCCGCTTGTTGAGCGATCGCAAACAGCAGGGAAAGACCTTTTCAGAAGCAGAGGTGCTGCACTTTCTCAAGCATCTGTTGCCGGTTCTAATTTATATCCATGATCGGGATATCGTTCATCGAGATATCAGCCCTGAAAACCTGATTCTAAAAACGCAGGAAACGACCCAGCTTTCACCTACAGACTTCTCAACGACATCGGGTTTGCCTGTGCTGATTGATTTTGGGGCTGTTAAGGAAGCAACCAGCCATTGGCCCCTCATGTCCGCAGCTACGCGGGTCGGTAAGGTTGGCTATGCTCCGCCTGAGCAGATGCAAACGGGTAAAGTCTATCCCAACAGCGATCTCTATGCCCTGGCAGCTACGGCTCTGGCGCTTCTGACAGGGCGTGAACCTCAAACCTTGCTTGACAGCCAAACGCTGACCTGGCGCTGGCAGCCCTATGCCACTATTGAGGCAGAACTGGGCAGAATTTTGCAGAAAATGCTGTCGGTGTATCCGGGCGATCGCTACCAATCCGCACGGGAAGTACTGGCGGAACTCCAGCCTTTATTGGAGTCTTCCCAGGAAAGTACGTTGCTACCATCCCCTGCCACAGTTTCCAATCGCCCACAACCTCGCTCTGATGGGACTCCATCTCTGAAGCCAGCCGTTTCTTACTCTACGGTTTCCCAACCCTCTGGAGTGTCTTCTCCCTTAGCCAATGCTGAACTGCAGAAACCTCCCCAGCAATCGCGAAAGGGAATGGGGACAGGAGTTCAAGTGGGAATTGCCGCCTCTTTTCTGATTGCGTTGGGCATTGCGGTTCCTGTTCTATGGCGTGCCTGGACGGGAAACTCTGACTCCAATAAAGTCTGGGTATCCGGTGCAAAGCTTTCGGAGTCGGAAGCGTCCCGAATTCTTGAATTCCAGGGCATTAATTCCAGAGCCTCGGCGCTCAAAACACCAACTAATCCATCCTCTAGCCCAGACGATAGTAACCGTTCGCTTCAAGGGAATAAGTCTCCTCAGCCGATCCAGTTTCCACCGGGTAAAATCACGGCCACGCTTCAGGGCAATCTGGAGAATAATGACTCACAACCCTATGTTTTGAAGGGAGCGCAGGGACAAATTATGACAGCAACCCTGGAAGGAAGCGGGGTAACGATGAATCTCTTGCGCTCTAACCAGGAAGGGATTGATGAGGCATCTTATCGGACAAAAAGCTGGACTGGTCTGCTACCAGTTGATGACCAGTACCTGATTCAAGTTACAGGCTCCGGTTCCTATACGCTTGATGTGGTAATGTCTCCCCTTTCCCGCCCAACCCAGGAGCAAACGCAGCGAGTTTCCTTTGCCCGCGGTGCTTCAGGTACAACGGTGACCGGGAGCATCTCACCCAAACAGATCCGCCGCTATTTACTGAGGGCAAAACAGGGGCAGATCCTTGCGCTTAAGGTTTTGCAGGGGACTATCAATCTCAGTGCGATCGCCCCCAACGGTCAGCGGATTGGCGGCAGCACACCCCAATCCAAAGGATGGCAGGGACGACTCCCAACCAATGGAGATTATGTCATCGAAGTTTCTGCTCCTCAAACGGGAGACTATGTCCTCTCCCTGGAAATTTTTTAGCGCTACCCTCTGCCCCCTTTTTCGATCTCCTGGCAGACTAGCTGCACTAGTTTCTCAGCGGCTCCCGTTTGACCTCGCACCTGTCGGAGGTTTGCTTGCATCTGATTCAGCTTTTCTGGGTGCTTCAGAAAATCAAGCACCATTGCTGCTACATCCTCTGGCTGTAGCTTGCCAACCAATTCGGGTACGATTTCTGCCCTTGCCCAAATGTTAGGCCATGCCAGCAACCCCAGACGACGCAGTGCCCACCAGTTGATGACTGTTGCAAAGGCGGAACCTACCCCTGGCAGGTTTGCCAGCAGTCCGGGTAAACCATCCCACGCCCGCATGACATCCATCTGCTGAGTAGGCAATAAAACAATCATGGGCACTGCCAGGGCTCCCAGTTCAGCAGTGTTTGCCCCAACGGTTGTGATGCAGAGTGTGCATTGGGACAGCATTTCGTAGGCAGGAAAGGGAGTCCACAGCTCAACTTGTAAGCCAGAGCCTGTCTTCAGGATAGGTGTTCCTGATTCAGCCGCAGCAGATTCGGCTAGGCTGGCTTCTGCCCAACCAAATCGCTGAATGATTGGGTTTTGGAGGGGGCTTCCATACTTTGCCAGAGTTTGTAAATCAAGGGTGGGGGCAACGGGCATCACAAAGCGAATATTGGGGTAAATTTGGGCCACTCTTTCGGCGATCGCCAGCGTCAATGGTAATCCCAGCGCCAGCTTCATTGGTTTTGAGCCTGGCAGCAGCCCAATTAAAGGAGAATCGGTTGCAGATTTGGACGATTCAGTTTCTCCGGTTGTCCTGGCTTCTTCCGCCCCCACCTCTGCCATCAAATCTCCTACAACCGTGAATTTGTCTGCATGCTTGGGGGCGACGTGGGCTGCGACTTTGGGGTGCATGATGGCAAAGCGATCAATCCAGGCATGCCAGCGAGCTTCCCACTCGGCATAGACAACTGTGCGATAGCCCAATCGCTTGCCAATCACAACCGGGAAAAACTGATCACCTCCCAAAAACAGGACAACCCCCCGCTGTCGCCAATCCCAGTTTTCAGCAGTTTTTCCCCACAGCAAAAACTGGAAAAAATGCTTTGCTCCCTGCACTCGATCGACTTCTGGAAAGCGACGGGCGATCGCGACTTCCTGCCCGCTTGCATTGGCGCAGGGTGAGAGGATAACTGAGATCCGCACCTGGTCGCGATCGTCTCCCAATTTTTGCCGCAGAACCTGCACAACTGGTTTCACCCAGGTCGCCAGTTCTCCAGGTGCATTCGACAGAATTAAAATATCAATTGCATTATTCCTTTGTATAAGCATAGAGTTCTGTTCCCCTACCAGCCCCTCCTCCCTCACTAACAACTCCTAACACCTACACCCTACATCCTCTTTTAATTAAAATGATCGACTCGATTTGTGCAGCAAGGAATGGTGATCTGGTGCTATTCAAGCATTCATTGCTCAAGGCGCAGACATAAATCATTAGATGAAGAGGTTTCACGGCTTTCGTGGCAGTGGCCAAGGCAAGGTTCGATGGGATTTTACAGCAATTGCTACTACTCTGTTCCTGTCTGTATAGTGGGTGTTACAGTAAAAATTTTTTTCAGCTCTGTCCATGATTGACACCACCGTTCAAGTCAACGTGCGTGCTGCCACATTGAATGATGTTTCTACCTTGTTTAATTTGGTGAGGTCATTGGCGGAATATGAAAACCTTTCCCATGCAGTAACGGGTGATGAGGAACTGCTGAAGGAACATCTTTTTGGCGATCGCCCTTACGCAGAAGCAATCCTAGCGGAATATGCCGGAGAGGTGGCTGGATTTGCACTGTTCTTTTACAACTACTCCACATTCTTGACGAAACCGGGAATTTATCTCGAAGACCTGTTTGTTCTGCCTGAATATCGGCGGCATGGAATTGGCACCGCCTTGTTCAACTACCTAGCGCAGCGAGCAATTGCAGAGGGCTGTGGACGTTTCGAGTGGAGCGTACTGGACTGGAATGAACCTGCGATCTCCTTTTACCAGCGGATGGGCGCTGATATTCTGCCCGACTGGCGAATTTGCCGACTTACAGGAGCAGCTT
The DNA here is from genome assembly GCF_049200465.1 of Leptothermofonsia sp. ETS-13. Lineage (NCBI taxonomy): Bacteria > Bacillati > Cyanobacteriota > Cyanophyceae > Leptolyngbyales > Leptolyngbyaceae > Leptothermofonsia > Leptothermofonsia sp. ETS-13. The sequence continues at coordinate 3,839,526 of NZ_CP120836.1, read as the reverse complement.
TAGAGAAACTGGCAAAAGGGAAGCTAAGCTGGATGGCTTTGCCAATCCCTTCTCTGATAACGTTACAACCTGCGGGTGGAATAGAGATGGGATGCCTCAGGTACGTTTCATCAAACGTCCTTACAAACAAAAACATCCTTATATAGCTCTACGCGGGTGCGTTAGGACATTGGAATTAGAGAGGGAGTGGGGGCTTCGCCCCCAGCCAGGGGTGGAACCCCTGCACCCCGTCCTAACCACAATAACTATCACTATACTAATTCAAACAATGACTACCGCTATTCAAACAATGACTACCGCTATACCAATTCAATATGAGGATGCGTAGAATCAGAACCCTCTGTAGTCCCCCTTACCAAGAGGGACGGCGACAGCCGGGGGGTGATAATGTACAGCTTCATAAAACATTGGTATTACAAACAAAAACAGATGTGAAACAAGCTGGGAAATACGTCCCCTTCTTTTTTTAGATTACTAAGGTGGAAGTTTAGATTACTAAGGTGGAAGTTGCTTTATCCTACCCGCTTCATCTCCGAATAGACTTTAAATAGTAAGTATATAACGGTTGCAGATAAAACCCAGATTGTTACCGTGGGATGGGATAACAATGCAGCGAGGGTTAAACCTTTGATTGAATATTTTCTCAGCTATCCGCTGCGGGCATTTTTGGAAGCTGCAATGGATGCCATGGTGTTGATTGATACGGCATTGATTGCAGTTGATGCCAATTCTCTTGCCTGCGAGTTTTTTGGGCTTAAGAAAGAAGATATTGTCGGGCGGGCAATCGCCGATTTCACCCAACCAGACCCCAACCAACCAGTTCCCTGGCGAGATTTTGGTCTTCAACTCCGCTCAACCGGAGTACTCCGGCTCAAAAGTCTCGGTACCTGGCGAGAAGCCAGATACACCTTTACCCCCAATATCCTGCCAGAGCTAAGTTTGCTGGTCTTACGAGACGTAACTGGACAGCAACAGGCAGAACAGACAATACGGCAGTTAAACCAGGAATTGCAACAACTCAACCAGGAAATCGAGCAACGAGTTGAGCAACGCACTACAGAACTGCAAACTGCCTATGACCAGTTGTATACAGAATTGCAACGACAACGACAAGTTGAACAGACCTTAGCCGAAAGCGAAGCCCGTTATCGCTCACTAGTCGTTGCTACTTCCCAGGCTGTCTGGATTACAGATGCAGAAGGCCGTGCCCTGTCAGCTACTCCTGCCTGGTCAAAATTAACGGGGCAAACTCCAGACGAGCATCGCGGCTATGGTTGGCTCAATGCTGTTCACCCCGAAGACCGGGAATGGGTTTTGCAGGCGTGGAGACATGCGGTTGCAACGCAGATGCCCTACGAGGCAGAGTACCGGATCCTGATCAATGGTGAAGTACGATACATTATTGCCCGTGCAGTGCCAGTGCACTCCACCAATGGGCAGGTGCGGGAATGGATCGGCACCAGTACCGATATCACCCAGCGCAAACTCATTGAAGAGAACCTGCGGCAGAGTGAATCCAGGCTGGCGGCAGCCCAGGAAATTGCGCACCTTGGCAACTGGGAATATGACCTCACTACCCACAAAATTACCTGGTCAAAAGAACAGTTCCAAATTTACGGGGTGAATCCCGCGGAGTTTGAGCCCAGCTATCCCGAACTGCTTCAGTGGTTTTATCCCGAAGATGGTGAGCGGCTCAAGCAAGCGGTACAGCAAGCTATTTCCTCTGGTACTCCTTATGTCCTTGACCTGCGGCGGTTGCAGCCCGATGGCTCTGTTCAATATCTCGAAATTCGAGGACAAACCGTTTTAGATAACCAGGGGCGCGTCATTCGGCTTTATGGAACGACGCAGGATATTACTGAACGCAAACAACTGGAATATCGATTGCGATCGCAGGCTGAATATGAAGCTTTGATTGGAAAAGTCACACAACGAATTCGTCAATCACTGAATCTGGATGAGATTCTCAACAAAACTGTCAATGAGGTGCGGCAGTTGCTGCAGGCAGATCGGGTGCTGATTTACCGGGTTGCATCCGATAAAGCCAGTTTTGTCATTACAGAAGCGGTTGCAAACAATTGTCCTTCTATCATTGGGCGGGTTCTCCCCCCCGAAATTTTTCCGGCAGAGTGTCTCCAACTCTATCGGCAAGGGCAAGTGTGGGCCGTCACAGATATTGAGCAGGATAAGCTTTCCCCCTGTGTGGTCGATTCCCTGCACCAGCTAGGTGTGAAAGCCAAAATTGTTATTCCCATCCTTTGCCATACAGAAACTTCCAGCGAACCGTCAGAAAGCCTGTGGGGGCTTCTCATCGCCCATCAATGCTCAGCATCCCGACAGTGGCAGCCAACTGAAGTAGATTTGTTAGAACAACTGGCAAGCCAGGTGGGAATTGCAATTCAGCAGGCTGAACTTTACCACCAGGTTCAGCAACTCAACTCTGACCTGGAAAAGGAAGTGGAAAAGCGCACCAATCTACTTCGGCAAGCCTATGAGTTTGAGTCTACCTTGAAGCGAATTACCGATAAAGTACGCGACTCACTGGATGAAAATCAGATTTTGCAGAGCGCCGTTGAAGAATTGGCAAGAGTTCTCAGTATTCGCTGCTGCAATGCAGCATTGTTTGACTTTAATCTGGGGACCTCCACCATCTGCTACGAGTACACCAACGGAGCGGATGTTCCCTCCCACGGGCGTGTATCCAAAATTGTTGATTTTCCAGAGATCTACAGCCAGATTTTGCTGGGCCAGCACTTCCAGTTTTGCTCATTGGTGCCCAATCCCAGACGTGGGCGAGCAGCCATGCTTTGCTGCCCCATTTTTGATGACCAGGGGGTGTTGGGTGATCTGTGGCTGGTGAACCAGGCTGACTATGGCTTTAGTGAACAAGACATCCGTCTGGTACAACAGGTCGCTAACCAATGCGCGATCGCCCTGCGTCAGGCTCGTCTTTATCAGGCAGCCCAAGCCCAGGTTCAAGAACTGGAACGGCTCAACCAGCTTAAAGATGATTTTGTTAGCACAGTTTCCCACGAACTGCGCACCCCCATGTCCAACATTAAGATGGCGACTCAAATGCTGGAAATTGCGCTCAAAGAGGAGACTGGAGTTAGAAACCAGAAGTCAAAATTGGAAAAACATTCTCGTTCAAAGGTCGCCCATTATCTGACGATTCTCAAAGCGGAATGTCAACGCGAAATCAATTTAATCAATGATCTGCTTGACCTTTCCCGTTTGGATAATGGCAATGTATCCCTGAACCCAACCCAAGTTGACCTCCAACCGTGGCTCACTCATCTGGCAGAACCCTTTGTAGAACGGGCCAAAACTCAACAACAGCAGTTCAGGCTTGATGTTCCTGATCATCTGCTCACACTTATTACCGATGTGACCTACCTGGAGCGATTGCTGAGTGAGCTCCTAACCAATGCCTGCAAGTACACTCCCGCGGGAGAACAGATTGAGGTCAGAGTGAGACAAGAGAAAAGTCACATAGTAAAACATGACACTTCGCTAGTTTTTCTCTCCTATGCGCCCTCGCTGCAAATTTTCATTACAAATACCGGGGTTGAAATCTCTGAACACGAGCGCGATCGCGTCTTTGAAAAGTTCTACCGCATTCCCAGTAACGACCCCTGGAAGCACGGTGGCACAGGTTTAGGCTTGGCATTGGTGAAAAGGCTAGCAGAACGTCTAGGTGGAGAAATCGCCCTAGAAAGCGGCGAAGGGAAAACGACATTTAGGCTGCAATTGCCTATGGTACTTCCTTCACCTGAATAGTAGCAGTCGCTTGAATAGGCCGACCATTATAGACCAGAGTCTCGTGGGCATTAGTGTTCAACGTGACTCGAATTTTGTGCTCACCAGGAGGCAAGACGCCTAGGTAATACCAGTTGCCGTAGAGACGGGTGATTTTCTTGCCATCAATGTAAAGATGAGCATGTCCTTCACGAAAATTACCTCTTGTATTCACGCGCTCGGGCGCAAACGTGAAATTGGTAGTTTGAAGCTCCAGATTCCATCCCTTCATCGCATCGAGGTGCACAATCAATCGCACGGTAGGAACAGGCTGTCCTGGAGGAACTTCAACCATGGAATGGCGATGATGAGTTTCATCCTGGTGAGGCATTCCTGAACGATCGTGGGCATACAGTAAAGGGTGAGGAGGAAAAAGATCCGCGATCGCACCAGTTGGAGCGCAGAGTATACCACTAACCAGTATTTTGACGAGCCCCAAACCTTTTTGCATCATTACTTACTCTTTCCTCCGGGTGCTAGCACAGGGTGTAATCGCTACTTCCAACCCTTTGAAGACTGATCCAGTACGTAGGCTGCCACGGCTTCAATTTGCTCATCAGTTAACCGTCCTTTAAATGAGGGCATTGCGTTCTTACCATTTTTGACCTGGTTGATAATCGCATCCGCAGAGTCCATACCAAACTGTTTCAAGGTTTCGGCTTTGAGGGTTTTACTGGCTAAAACCACATTGCCCCCATTCATATGGCAAGCCGCACAGTTAGAACTGAAAACTTTGGCCCCCAGAGCAAGGTCTGCAGCCAAAACAGGACGGGCAAAGGTCAGGGTCAGGAGGGCGATCGCAACCACGATCATCAACAACTTTTTTCTCATGAGTGCTCTTCTTATTTAACGAATCGGCAAAACTCTTCTAATTTTGGGGAGCATTTACCCCGAAGTCAAAAGACAGGCTGTCGAAGATTGTTACAGTGGTATGTAGCGAACCTGTGCATACAGAATGAGGCAGGGTTTCTAAGGGATTGCGAGATCGCCTTCTGGCCCGTCGTCAGGCGCGTTAGGAGGCCAATTTGTAACAGGTGCCGGTTGGGGGTCAGGTAACAGGTGTCAGTCAGAGTTTGAGCTTCGCTGTGAATGGGGCGATCGCGGTGTTGTTTAATTAACGCCAGGCAGCGATGTGGTAATCATTTTGATTCAACTATTAACCTCAGTGCAGTTCAGGGAAAGAGCTGATAGCTAGAGGCTTTCCAATCAATGTGGAGTTGGCAGTTGCCTTCAATGTCAGCAATTGTGTTCCTCTGTTGAGCCAGCAAGCATATGTCAGAGCGAATAGCTGATGGCTAACGGCTAATGGTACAGTTTTCATCGGAGGGTCTTGAGGAATTTGCGATGAAAGCGCAGGTGTTTCGAGGGGTTAATCAACTGAGCTACGAGGAAGTCCCAACCCCGGAAATTTTGCCAGATGAAGTCCTGGTGCAGGTGCAAGTTGTTGGATTGTGCCAATCGGATATTAAAAAGATTCGTTATCCACTCTATGAACCCCCGCGCATTTTTGGGCACGAAACCGCTGGAACTATTGCGGCTGTCGGTTCTGAGGTGAAAGGCTGGCAGGTGGGCGATCGCGTCGTCGTGCTGCATCACATTCCCTGCATGCACTGTGCCTACTGCCTCAATGACAACTTCTCCATGTGTGATGTCTATAAAAACATCACTACAACGGCTGGTTTTGCCCCCAGTGGCGGTGGGTTTGCAGAATATGTCAAAGTGCCAGGGCATATTGTGCATAATGGCGGTTTGATGCAGATTCCCGATGGAATTACCTTTGAGCAGGCTAGCTTTGTGGAGCCAACCAATTGTTGCCTGAAAGCCGTCAAGAAAGCCCAGGTGCAACCCGGTCAAACCGTTCTGATCACCGGAGCGGGGCCAATTGGATTAATGTTTATCATGCTGGTGAAATATTGTGGGGCACGGGCGATCGCTACAGACCTGATTCCCAGTCGGGTTAAGAAGGCACTGGAGGTAGGGGCTGATGCGGCCTTTGATGCCCGCGACCCCGATTTACCGGCTAAAATTCAGGCGCTCACCAGAGGGTTGGGGGTCGATACCAGCCTACTGGCGGTTCCCAGCGAGAAGGCTTTCTTCCAGGCACTGGACTGCACTCGTAAGGGTGGCAAAATTCTCTTCTTTGCTGAATTTCCCGATGAGGTCGAAATTCCCATCAATCCCAATATTCTTTATCGCCGCGAGATCGACCTGATGGGCAGCTACAGTTCCTCCTTCCGGGTGCAACAACTGGCCGCAGACATTGTATTCAATCAATGGATTGATGTTGATGTGCTGGTGAGCGATCGCTTTCCCCTGAAAGATCTGGCTGTCGCCGTAGAACGAGCCGTTTCGCCAACCCCTGAAACCTACAAAATTCTGATTTATCCGCAATCATCGGGAAGGCAAATCTGAGCGAACCTTGCACCATGGAAAAGTATCTCTCGCCGTTATGAAAGGTCAGCCAGTGCAGCCCTCATTCACCTTCCTGATAGAAAGCTCACCCAGTTCAATTTATCGACGCATCACAACAGGTTACAGAGATGCTTTAGAACGACGAGGACATCAAGTTATCTACTTTGATCCGACACAGTATCCTGATTTTGAGCATGCCTTAAATCACTATATTGAGATCCTCAAATCACAAACAATTGACTATTTTGTTATCTTTGACAATTCCCCTCTCTCTTCCTTCTACTTAAAGGAATTAAATCGCTTTGTATTTGAAGAAAGTTTAGCTTTTCTCATTTTTATTCACCACGATAACATCTGGAGCAGTTTTACTACAACTGAATTAGAAACGGGTCATCATCCTTTAGAAGCCTGGCGCAGGACAGATAACAGAAGTATTCATTTCTGCCTGGAATACAGTAACTTCATTGATTTGAAGATCATGGGATTCAGTCATGCGCATCCCATTTTTCATGGTTCTGAATTTGAAAAGATAAACCCACCAGAAACCTATACTCATGATGTCTCGTTCGTTGGACATGTTTTACCAGGCATTGGGGATGTTTTTGAGCGATTTGAACATTTAGATTACTCTCATCTCATTGCCGCTGACTTCTGGTTACGGCTTGCTTCTCTCGATAGAAAAATTGCTCCTTCTGCAGTAGCCTATGCCAGTCGGGGCGGGAAGGTGATGGGCCATCCAGAATTTATTCAACAGCGATCGCTCTATCAGTATACGGTTAGCCTTCTATCCACCAGTTTTCGGGGAGAAATCCTTAAACGTCTTGCGACTAATTTTAAGATAGATATTATTGGTGGTGATCCGGGTTATCTGAGTGGGATTTCAACCAACCGCCTTTTGACAAAGGAAAACATTAGCTACCATCCTCCAACAGATAACTATAGAAAAACCCAAGCGGTATACAGCAGTTCTAAAATCAACTTGAATATCACAGGCATTCAATTTGATGATGCGGTCGTTAATCGCGTGATTGATGCAGGTTCATCGGGTGGATTTATCCTGACGGATCGAAGAACCGATTTAAGTAAAATCACGACCGTTAGCGAAGCAATTAGTTATCAAACGATCGATGAACTTTTAATGAGAAGATTCAATACTACCTGATCCATGAAAAAGAACGATTAGAAATTATCCATCAACTGCACAAAGATATTCAAGAGAAATGTACCTACGATGAACTCGTTGAATTTATCTTTTCAACCATCAGCTCTATGTCAGAACCAGAAGAAAATCAACCTGAAAGAATTTGCGTTGATCTTGGATGCGGTGATCATAAATCACCCGGTTTTATAGGCGTAGATATTTATCCTGGGCCTGAAGTGGATATTGTTGCAGACCTCAATCAGCAATTTCCATTTCCTGACAACAGTGTCGATTTGCTTAAAGCCTATGATTCGATTGAACATTTGAGCGATCGCCTCCATACCATGAATGAAATCTGGAGGATTTGTAAACCGGATGGAATTGTGGATATTCGAGTTCCTTCAACGGATGGTCGGGGAGCATTTCAAGATCCAACCCACATTAGCTTCTGGAACATCAATTCATTTAAATACTATTGTGTCGAATTTCCCAGCTACCTGGCTCTGTGTCAAAGATACGGCTTTAAAGGTGCGTTCAGTATTATTGAACTGAACCATGAAGACGAAACTCAAGATCATGTCATCCATGTCAGAGCCATCTTAAAGGCGATTAAGTCGGACGGTTTTCTAATCGATGATCTGGAAAAGCGGTTACGGCTTAGAGCCACCAATTTGATTATTTTTCCAGATTGGTCTCAATTGGGTGAACAACTCTACGAATACCTGAGTGAAGTGATTCGAGCGATCGCCCAACACCCGGACCGCCAATCGATGACCTTGCTTGTTGAAAAAGGCAACTTTCCTGAACAGGCTGAGATCAGTCTCGAAGAAGTGTTCTACGAGTTAGTACTCAACCTGTTTTTAACTGAGGGGATCGACATTGCAAATGAAGGGCCTGAAGTTTCACTCCTGGAAAATTTAGCTCCCCATGAATATGAAAAACTGTTTCAGTCCATCTCCTATCGAATTTCTATCCCCTTCGAAGATAGGGAGATCGTTGAATTCTTTCAGGCAGAAAGTTTACCGATTTGTGATTTAGAAACGTTGAAACAAAGTGGGGAAATTGCCTGATTCTCATCCACCGCAGCCACCACAACCGCCACAGCCAGCATCTCCACCACCATCCCCACTACCACAGCCGCTATTTCCACTCGTGCTGCTGCACTGACCACAGTCACTACCGCAGATTCTGCGTCCACTACTTCCACTACGACTGGTTCTTCTCTGACCCGTAATCAGACAGAACAGGAGCAAGGAGCCAGTGATGGTAGCAAGCAGCCCCTGAGCGCCAAAAATTTGCACAAAAACGAAGATTCCAAACAATCCTAGAGGAACCAGTGTCAGCCAGAGAATGAAATACAGCAGGTCAGTCAAACCCTTCAATAGTGGGAGTTGTTGATTTCTGAAGCTAATTTGTAGCCGCCAGATCAGGTAAACACCGACTAGCACGCACAGGAAACCCATATAGCCAACAGGTTTATTGCGAGACAGGCCGATCGCAATGCGAATCAGGCCCGTTGTGTATAAACCTGCAATTGCAAATAAAGTGATCTGGAGCGCGATCGCAGCCAAACTCTGAGAAAGGGGACGGTTTAGCAAACCTCCCCCAGCCGCCACGAGTGAGATTTGAGGAGACGTTTGCCCCATCCTGCGTAACTGACGCCTGATACCCCACTGAAACGCCTGATCCAGCAACCCTCCAACCAGAGCCGATAAAGCAAAAAAAGTGATAGAAACTCCCAGGCTACCAGGTTGGACAACTCTACAATCAGTTTTCCCATTCCCAACCCAAAGGGCACTAAACAAAAACCAGCCATCACCATTGGGGGAATGAATGAGTGTTCATTCATTCGCCAAAGTCGCCATTCCAGAACTCGGACCATAACAAAGCCAGTGACCCCAACCAGCAGGCAAAAGAAGAAGAAATCCGGGACAGCATATCTGAATGGGTTTAACCAATGGGAGGATGCCTGAATGGGTGGCGCGGCAACCGCCCAGGCGACACCACTAAACACCATGATCCACACCAGTCCCACAATCATGAAGGGATTGGCATAGAGGGTTGCAATCCACTGGCAATCTGGTTTAGGGATGATCCAGTTCTGCTCGGTATTTACGCGAGTAAAACGAGTATCCCGCCCAAACCGGATATGAGCGGGATGCCAGATGTCTGAAGGGGGAGGCTGATTAAAAAACTGTTCGTAGCTTTTTAGCGTTTTATTGTACCAGTCATTAAATTTCTGACGCCCCCAGGTTCCTCCCTTTGTGGGGCCGTGGTGCAAAGGCTTTTGCAATACTTTGGGACAAAATTCTTCCCAGTAGGAACGGGTGTAAAGCAAATGCAAATGCCAGACCTGATCCACCTGGTCAGAGGGTGTTACGGGATGATCGGAAATGGCTGCCAGAAAGACAAATTTCTTGTACTCTTCAATCACGCGGCTGGTATATTCGAGGCTCCAGCCATTCTCCCGGGCAAGACGGTGACTAAAGGGGAGGGCTGTATCCGTTTCGTCTAAAGAAGCTGTATCCGTTTCGTCTAAAGAAAATGTTTGAATCCGCTGGTATAACTCTGCCTGTTGCCTGTTCACAGTCAACTCCTTTGTGGGAATTCGGGAAGGGGCGAAATTCGTTGTGGTGTTGTTTCCAAAACCTTTCCTTACAGAGCCGATAGATTGACCATCTATCCAATAGGATCGAAACGCTGGAAATAAAATGGCTTCTATAACATTCCGTAGCGCTTAACATTCCGTGACGATTTACCAGAAACTTCAACTGCGATCGCTCCCATTCCTGATAGCCGGGCTAGTCAGTTTGCTGCTCCTGCTGTTATCTGGTTGCCACCCTTCCAACTTCCGCAGCCAGGCTGCCCAGGGTTCCCAGCTTGTGCTGAGTGCGCTCACCGATCCCAAAACATTCAATTTCGCGAATAACCAGTCCTTTCCCAACATTTTTTTGTTTGCCTATGAAGGATTGACCCGTGAAAACGGAGTGACGGGGAAAGTGGAACCCGCCCTGGCCGAATCCTGGGAAATGTCAGCAGATAAAAAGCGAATTGTGTTTACCCTGCGCGAAGGGTTGAAATGGTCGGATGGACACCCCCTGACTGTGGATGATGTGGTTTTCACCTATCGGGATATTGTGGCTAATCCGGACATTCCAACGGATGCAAAGGATGGTCTGCGGATTGGTCCCAGGGGATTGTTTCCCCAGGTGCGTAAATTGAGCGATCGCCGCGTCGAATTTCTGCTGCCAGAACCCTTTGCGCCTTTACTGCGGGCCACTTCTGCTCCCGATGGCGTTTTGATCATGCCCAAACATGCACTGGAAGAAACACTGCGAACCAGGGGCTCGGACGGCAATCTGAAGTTCATTTCCACCTGGAATACGGATACCCCACCGGAACAAATTATCGTCAATGGCCCTTTTCTGCTGGAGAGCTACACAGCGGGTCAACGCCTCGTGTTTCGCCGCAATCCCTACTACTGGCGCCAAGATGCCCAGGGTAATCCGCTGCCCTATATTGACCGGATTGTCTGGCAATTTGTGGAGAGCACCGATACCCAACTTCTCCGCTTTCGATCCGGTGACTTGGATGTAATGGGCGATTCCCGTCCCCTGCACCCGGAATACTACTCGCTGCTAAAACGGGAGGAGAAGCGAGGCAATTTTCAGGTTTACAATGGCGGTCCCTGGTCGGGTATCCTCTACATGGCATTTAATTTGAACAAAGCCCAGGATGCCAGCGGTAAACCGATTGTGGATCCGGTTAAGTCTCGCTGGTTCAATAATCTGGCCTTCCGGCAGGCGGTAGCCCATGCGATTGATCGCGATCGCATCAACGTCAACCTGTTTCGCGGTTTGGGAGTCATCCAAAATTCTCCGATTTCAGTCCAGAGCCCCTATTTCCTGTCACCCAAAGATGGCTTGAAGGTTTACGAATACAATCCCCAAATTGCGAAGGATCTGCTACTGAAAGCCGGGTTTCAATACAATAACCAGGGGCAACTGCTGGATGCAGATGGCAATCGGGTGCGGTTCACGCTATTGACGAATGCCAGTAATTTAGTTCGGGTAGCGATCGGTTCCCAAATTAAACAAGACCTGGCGAGAATCGGCATTCAAGTAGACTTTAACGCTATTAATTTCAACACTCTGGGCGACAAGATCTCGACGACAAGGGATTGGGATGCCCATATCATTGGCTTTACGGGTGGCATCGAACCCCACAGTTCTGCCAACTTTTGGATGACCAATGGAGCCTCTCACTACTTCAACCTTGCCCCCCAACCCGGTCAGCAACCACCGATTCAGGGCTGGCAGGCAACGGATTACGAAAAGGAAATTGATCGCCTCTTCATCGCCGGAGCTCGAGAATTGGACGAAACCAGGCGCAAAGCCATCTACGCCGATTTTCAGCGTCTCGTTCAAGAGCAACTTCCCATTCTCCTGCTGGTGAATGACTCTGCCTTGATGGCATCCCGCAACACAGTCGATGGCCTGAAATACACCGGCTTACCCAGTTGGGGATTATGGAATATCCACGAGCTGCGAGTTAAAAAATAGATGCTGCATAAGTAGCCACCTTAAACAGCATAAGGGACTCGCCGAGAAATAACATCCCACTTTCATCCACTTATCCACCCATCCACCCCGTTCAACTTGGGATTCTATTTGTACGCTGATCCCTAAGTAGGTGGCCACAATTAATTGTGAAGGGAGGCTTGGGGGCTACGCCCCCAGCCAGGGGTAGAACCCCTGCACCCCGTCCTAACCATAATGACTACCGCTATAAAGGTCAGTTTTCAGCATTTCTTAGCATCGTTCTGAGAATTGGGCTTGGATTACGATTGGCAGTAAGCTGGTTTACAGCGGTTTATGTCACTGGGTCACCCAGGAAGCATAGCGGTTTTCACTCCTATGAGGTACCTCCCTGTCCTAACCTACTGTGTATACCAGTGATTTGTTTCTGCTGGAAGCCTCTAAGACCTAAGCCCCAACCCCTTCCCTTGGAGGGAAGGGGAGCTCTGATTCAAGTCCCTCTCCATGTCGGAGAGGGGTTTGGGGAGAGGTCAAGCGATTTGTGTATACACGATAGCTGTCCTAACAGGATGTCCCTCGTTGGAACAGAAATTGCTATAGTTGATACCCATTGGGCAGAGCGGTTCCAACTTCTGCCGGGGGAGCTAAGCCTGGGAAAGCCACTGTAGGGTACTTGAAGCAATCATTATGGCAATCATTAACGATAATTACCTCAAACTAAAGGCAGGTTACCTGTTTCCCGAAATTGCCCGACGGGTGAACGCATTTGCCGAAGCAAACCCGACTGCCAGAATCATTCGATTGGGCATTGGCGACGTTACAGAACCGCTACCAGAGGCTTGCCGTATCGCCATGATTACGGCAGTTGAAGAAATGGGCGATCGCACCACGTTCAAAGGCTACGGCCCCGAACAGGGCTATTCCTGGCTGCGGGAAAAGATCGCCACCCACGATTTTCAGGCTCGTGGCTGCGATATTGATGCCTCTGAAATCTTTGTCTCCGATGGCTCTAAGTGCGACACTGGGAACATTCTGGACATCTTTGGCAACGACAACACAATCGCGGTTACTGACCCGGTGTATCCCGTATACGTAGATACTAACGTCATGGCCGGACATACCAGAGAAGCAAACGAGAAAGGAGAATACGGAGGGTTGGTTTATTTGCCAATTACTGCCGAAAATAACTTCACGGCAACGATCCCTACTCAAAAAGTGGATCTGATCTACCTCTGCTTTCCCAATAATCCTACAGGGGCAACGGCTACCAGAGAACACCTGCAAGCCTGGGTAGACTACGCCCGCACCCATGGCTCTATTCTCTTTTTTGATGCCGCCTACGAAGCGTTTATCACCGATCCAGCAGTTCCCCATTCGATTTACGAGATTGAGGGAGCCAGAGAATGTGCGATCGAATTTCGCTCCTTTTCCAAAAATGCAGGCTTTACTGGTACCCGCTGCGCCTTCACCGTTGTGCCCAAGACCTTGACAGCAAAAGCTTCCGATGGTTCTGATGTCGAACTCTGGAAGTTGTGGAATCGTCGCCAATCTACCAAGTTCAATGGCGTATCCTACATTGTACAGCGGGGGGCCGAAGCGGTCTATTCACCAGAGGGGCAGGCCCAAACTAAAGCCCTGGTCAACTTCTATATGGAAAATGCCCGCATCATTCGTGAACAGCTTACAGCGGCTGGATTGTCCGTTTATGGCGGGGTCAATGCTCCCTACGTCTGGGTCAAAACGCCCCATGGTCTTTCCAGTTGGGACTTCTTCGATAAACTGCTGCACACCTGCAACGTGGTAGGAACTCCCGGCTCCGGCTTTGGGGCGGCGGGAGAAGGCTACTTCCGCATCTCGGCCTTCAATAGCCGGGAAAACGTAGAAGAGGCTATGAGACGGATTACAGAAAAGTTTAAGGCATAATGCTAATTGACTGACAAAACTTGAAAAGGAGGGAGGCTAAGCCCTTGGTAAAAGGGCACTCGCAGATTAATGTGAAAGTTATAGCGGTAGTCATTATGGTTAGGACGGGGTGCAGGGGTGGAATCTCTGGCTGGGGGCGAAACCCCCACTCCCTCTCTAATTCCAGTGTCCTAACGCACCCGCGTAGAGCTATATATGAGTACTACAAGTGCTGCACATTTGACTCCTCCTAGCCTACCCTTGCCAAGGGGGGGCCATAGGCGGTGGGGTTTTGAGGTAGCCTTTATTGAGGAAACTGGTATTAGACTGAAACCTATCACCTACCCCCTGGCCCAATCTCCTACTCCCCTGGTGCTGGACACCATTGGACGCTTTTCATTATTTGAGAGGGCGATCGCCTGGTAGCTTTCGCACAAACCCCCCTGCGATTCCCCGATTGGGGTCTCGTAATTGAATGTGCTTTGAAGGTTGGAAGGAACAGGGGATCTGCGTTGCCCAGCACAGGTAATCGCCCTGAGTGTGGAAATAAACAACATCATTGACCTGCCTTTGCTCAACCTGGGCATTCCGCATCCGGGGTGGTAAAAAGATTCGTGCCTGGGCATTGCTGATACAGGTTGCGACTATAAGGCTGCCCACGAAAACCGGCAGCCACTTTATGACCTGATGGGATTTAGATCGATTCAGATCGTAGCTTTGTAGGGAATGGATGAGGGGAAATGTGCTGCCAAACCATTTATGAAAACAGATTGCTGCGGATAGCCCGATTAAAAGAACAATGTAGGGAATACAAAATCGAATCCAGGGAGCTTTGAGCATGATGAAGGTCATGCCGGTAAACCCTAATCCGGTTAACCAGCGCTGTCCAGGGTTGGGGTTCGTGAGCAGAGACTTGGTGTGGCAAACCGTTGCTAGAAGGGCGATCGCAATCAGAGCAACCAGGATTTGGTTTGGATAATTATCCCTCAGCCAGCGTTGAAATGACCAGAGCCAGGGAATGGTGCCCGTCGGAGGTTTGCCATACCAACTGGTCCATTGATGAGTGCTATTAGCAACAGACCGTACAGTTTCTAAAGACTGCGACCAGGGCAAATCCAAACACAAAATTGAGGAGGGATACAGTGGACAACCAGTCTTCACAACCCCTGAGAGCAGCATTGGAGAAAGCAGAACAATCAGAATCGCACTAGCTATCAACCCTTTTCGAAACCAACGTTTTCTGCCTCCCATAAAAAAGAGGCCAGACACCAGCACCAGGGGAAGCGCCGTTG
Organism: Leptothermofonsia sp. ETS-13; assembly: GCF_049200465.1. Classification (NCBI taxonomy): domain Bacteria; kingdom Bacillati; phylum Cyanobacteriota; class Cyanophyceae; order Leptolyngbyales; family Leptolyngbyaceae; genus Leptothermofonsia; species Leptothermofonsia sp. ETS-13. The sequence continues at coordinate 3,824,443 of NZ_CP120836.1, read as the reverse complement.
GTTTCATGGTCATCGCCCCTGCTGCCAGGATGAGGGGAATGGCTTGTGCGCCGAGATCGTTAAGGGAGTGGTGGATGGATGGATGGATGGGTGGATAAGGGAGTGGGTGGAGTAATGGGGTGATGGGGTGATGGGGTGATGAGGGGGATGGGTAGGAGGAGGGATGGGTAATCCACTCACTCACCTTCCCACCCATCCATTCATTGGCTCTTTTTGTCTGTCGCCTATCCTCTAAGACAACAGGTGGTACGGCATTGAATTCAGACAAAACTATCATTGTCCAGGCAACGACTTCGACCAGCCAGAGTACCGGGAAGTCTGGGGAGGGAGATAGGGCGATCGCTACCAGAGTGCGAGAAGAGAGGATACTCAACGGCAGCAGACCAGCCAGGACAATAATGAACCAATCGCTGAGTCTTGCCTGATTGTGAACACTAAGATTTATGCTGATCAAAAGCTGAATAACTGCTATCCAGATCAGAAAGCTATTGGTTACTGCACTGACACGAGCATCGAAGATTTCGGGATTGAAGGGAGCCGCCAGCGCAAACCAGGATGAGGTGAACCCCAGATTGTTCATCAATAGCGCCAGACCAGGAACAGTGCCAAATTTAGCCAACCAGTTAATGGCCCCGTAGTGGTAGATTCCCGTATCAATCCAGGTGACCTGATGGCTGGTAAGGGCTGCAATCATGACTGCTACCAGCCCAAAACCTGCCATCCTTTGCAATGACAGTGCAGACCTGAAAGCAGCCAGATCTATGCGGGATCTGGGAGACAAAAGAGAGAGGGTGCAAAGTAAGCCAGCCGTAACTGCCCCCACCAGCGGAGATAGCGGAGAAATCAGAGACACCGCCAGTAAAGTCACCGATAAAACAACGATACCTAACCAGACGGCAAGAATGAAGCGATCGCCCATCCGCTCCAACTGATTGGCCCGCAGCGCATTGAGCAAGCCCGTGCCGATGACGCAGCACCCAATGAGTAGAAGTATCCAGGCAGCAATGAAATAAAGCATATACCTTGCGCAGCTTCAGATTTGCGGTTGGTAGATGCCTCTCACCCTCCCCCTTATTTCTTCAATTCAGATGCCAAATCGGGAAGTTTTGTAACGGTTCTTGCCACAAAGAGGTATTCTTTACCCTGCCTGGAATAGAAGCCAGGAGCCAGAATTAGAAGTCAGAAGAGAAAAGGGTTCTGGCTCCTGGCTCCCCAATCTCAATCAGTGCTGCTGGGCATCATTCCTACTGGCTACTTAACCTAAAGTGCCGGAAACACGTAAATTACAGCTCCTGTCTTCGAATCATTTTGAATGTCTGCGTGCCCTTTCTTTGCCATTGCCAGTAAAGTTGCCTCAACATCTTGAAAGCTGGCCCCTGTATCGGCAACGCCCTGGGTGACTGAGATTCTGCCATGACGAGCCTGGGCAGCCTTCAACAACCTGACATCCAGTGATTTGGCGTTCAGTTTGGGCTCCAGAGTATTCACGACCCGCGAGATACCTGGTTCCAGATCTCCATAGGAGTAACCCAGGTGCTTCAGACGCTTCAGGTTGTGTTCTTCCACCATTTCGGGAATGAGAAAGAGATCAACAATTTGACCAATCCCAAACAAACCGCCCGTTAGCAACCACAGAAAGCCAGAGACCATCTTGCCATTGTAGAAGCGGTGCAGCCCTCCGATTCCCAGTAAAATTGCCAGCCAAAGCAGATAGGAAGTCCATTTCGGTTCATGGTTATTAATTTTGTGTGTTTAGGGAACAGGTTATAGATTCAGCCCTAGCTCTCTGGTTTCCTGAACGAAAAACCGATCTCAAAATGGAGGGTTACCGTCAGTGATTATGCTTCAGATTTCCGACTTTTTTGGAAAAGTCGGAAATCTGGATCGGTTCAGAGAAAGAAAGCAGATGTCAATCAGGATTCATTTAATATCTGCAATGCCTTCCAAACCCGTTCTGGAGTCATGGGTAGCTGGGCCAGACGGGCTCCGGTGGCGTTGGCAACCGCATTGGCGATCGCCGGAGCCATACAGTTAGTGGTGATTTCTCCTACCCCTTTAGCGCCAAAGGGACCGTGGGGGTCTTCCGACTCAACCAGAAACACTTCCATTGGGCACATATCTGCCGCTGTCGGAATGCGGTAAGAGCGGAAAGCAGGGTTAAGAATTTTACCCTGTTCATCGAAAAGCAACTCTTCCATCAAAGCATAGCCAATGCCCATCGCACTGCCTCCCGTCGCCTGCCCCAGACAGATGCGTGGATTGATGGCCTTGCCTAAGTCGATCGCCTGCACCGAGCGCAATACCCTGACCCTGCCAGTTTCGGTATCAACTTCGACCTCAACCCCTTGAACCGCAAAGGTGAGGGTAGATTCGTCGGCAAAGTATTCCACATCGGCGCAGAGGCAGGAGTGGGAGGTGGCTTGAGCCAGGTCTTTGAAGGTCAGGGTTTTGCCATTCGCGTGGAACGTGCCGTTCGAAAAAGAGACTTGTTCGGGTTCCGCCTGTAAAAGTGTTGCTGCCAGTTGCAACAGTTGAGCATGGAGTTTTTCGGCTACCAGTTTGGCGGCATAACCAGAAATATAGAGCGTAGCGGAGGCATAGGAACCGGCATCAAAAGGAGTGGTATGGGTGTCAGCAGTGATGATGTCAATATCGGTAACGGTGATGCCCAGAACGTGGGCAGCAATCTGGCGCAAGGTAGTGTCCGAGCCTGTACCGACATCGACCGAGCCTGTCCGCATACAGAACCGACCGTCTGGCTGGAGAGATAGCCTAACACAGGCCATATGAATTTTCGCCAGGCCACTACCCTGCATGGAAATAGCAAAACCAACGCCACGCCGCAGATGAGGATTGGAAGCTGGTGATGGACTGGGGGCGTTACTCATCGCCTGGATTACTTTGTCAAAGCACTCTTCCAGCGCATAACCGCCGATCAAATTAAAGTGGTTTTCGCCCTGCCCGATCGCAATTACATCCCCTGGACAAATCACGTTTTTCCGGCGCACTTCGATTGGGTCAAGCCCCAACTTATGAGCCATTTCGTCCAGTAAAGTTTCCATCGCGAAAACTCCCTGGGTTGCACCATAACCCCGAAAGGCTCCTGCTGGCATGGTGTTGGTGTAAACGGCATAGCCAACGAAACGCTTGTTGGGGCAGCGGTACATCCCCAGCGATTCATTACCCGTTAGAAAGACTACGGTTTGACCGTGGTTGCCATAGGCTCCTGTGTTGGCGATCGCTTCCATATCCATCGCCACAAATGTTCCATCGGTTTTCATTCCAACTTTCAGGCGCACAATCATCGCATGGCGGCTATTGGTGCAAGTAAATTCCTCCTGGCGGGTAAACTCCCACTGGACGGGTTGCCCAATTCGTAGCGTTGCCAGAGCGCACAGGTCTTCACAGAGAATCTCCTGCTTATTGCCAAAACCGCCCCCGATCTTTGCCTTGTAAACCCGGATTTTCTCCTTGGGCAGGTCGTAGAGTTCTGACAGCACCCGCTGGCAATGAAACGGCACCTGAGTACTGGAGCAGACTACCAGCGTACCCTCCTCATCCAGCCAGCTTGTGCAGATGTGTGGCTCCAGATGAGCATGTTGCACTGCTGGCAGACGGTAAGTTTTTTCAACCACTAAATCAGCCTGCGCAAACCCCTGTTCTAAATCTCCTGACTGCATTGAAATGTAGCCAGAAATATTGCGATTGGGGTCAGCGATCGCGCTGGATTCAGGTTCGTCATGAAGGAGGGGAAAGTTTTGATTGTTAAATTCTGAGTATTGAATATTGAGTTCTGAGTTAACTCCCGGTTCCTGACTCCTAGCTCCCGACTCCTGGCTTCTGACTTCTGGCCCCTGACTTTTTTCTTCTTCCTTCTTTCTTCTTCCTTCTTCCTCATGGCTCCTACCCATCGCTGCGATTGGATCAATCACATGGGGCAGGAGTTCATAATCCACTTCAATCAACTGGCAGGCTTTTTCAGCGATCGCAACAGAATCGGCAACGACGGCAGCGACGCGATCACCTATGAAGCGGACTTTGTAATCCAGAATGTAATGGTCGAGAGGGTCAGGTACCGGGTCAGCATGTCCAGCCGTAGTGTAGGGGCGGCGGGGCACATCTTTATGAGTGAGAACCAGATGGACACCGGGGAGAGATTTCGCTTTTTCAGTGTGGATCTGGCGAATAATGGCGTGGGGGTAGGGCGATCGCAGCACTTTCATGTGCAGTAACCCTGGTGGTGCCCAATCAGAGGTATACACCGGCTTACCCGTCACAATGTCGGGACCATCTTGTTTGGGAACGCTCTGCCCAATTTGGGGAGTGGAGGGGGAGTTTTGAGTTTCGAGTTCTTCTGGTTCCTGATTGTTTTCTTTCCTCGTTTCTCTTTCTTCTTCCTTCTTCTCAGCCCCCAACCCCTCCTGACTCCTGACTTCTGGCTCCTTCCCCAAAAGAATACTCTCCACGATCGCCTGATACCCCGTACACCGACACAAGTTCCCTCGCATCGCCAGCCGCAGGTCGCTCTCGCCCTCAAACTTCACCTTCTCCGCACTCATCACCATGCCAGGGGTGCAGAAGCCACATTGGAAACCTTGCTTTTCCAGAAATGCCTGCTGCATCGATGAAAGCTGCCCGTCCTGAGCCAGCCCTTCAATCGTGGTAATAGTGTGTCCCTCTGCCCGCATCGCTGGATAGAGGCAACTATGCACCGGGGTTCCATCCATCCAGACAGTACAGGCTCCACAATCTCCTGTTTCACAAACCCGATGCACCCCGACCCAGCCATTTTGACGAAGCAGGCTCAGCAGGCTGGTTCCAGGAGAACACTCTCCGACTAATGACTGTTTGTTGACTTTGAGAGTGATGGGTTGCATGGGGGTGAGGAGTCGTTGTTAGTTGTTAGTTGTTGGTCAAATGAGTGAGGGGTGAGGGGGTGGATGAGTGATGGAGTCAGGAGTGATGAATTTTGAATTTTGGGGTTTGTCAAATTTTTTGTGGCAATCCTGGAAAGGGGGTCGAGGGAATCAGGATTTCAAGGAGTTAGAACCCCGTTTCCAGAACACTTTCGAATTTTGAGCTCTGGACCTGGCACCTATCACCTCTCCCTGACTCCTACCTTCTACTTCCTCAATTCTTCTAAGGCACGTGCAATCAAAACTTCGGTAATGTGCTGTCGATAGATAGCGCTGGCTCTGGCGTCTTGCAGCCAGTTGAGCGATCGCGTCGCTGCCACAACTTGTTCGTGGATGGGAAATCCCGAAAATTCCAGCAGGCATGGGGCTGCTACACAAGCTCCCAGACTAATGCGAGTCTGGGAGCTTGTACTATCATGGGCGGCCATTACCAGCGACAGGGCTGGGTCTGTAGCTGCGATGCCAAACCGCTGAACACTGGTAGACCAGTACAGCGAAGTTTGAGGGATTAATACCCGACGCAGGACTTCACCAGTCTGCAAAGCGGTCTTTTGTACACCAAGCTGAAAATCCTTTGCCGCAATCAGGCGAGGAGGGGCGCTGGGGCTCCAAATCTCATAAATGGCATCCAGCAGCACCATTAAGGGAGCCATCACTCCTACGGCCAGGGCCAGGCAGAGGTTTCCCCCAATGGTTGCCAGGTGGGTCACTTTAAAGGAAGCTGCCAGTGCGGAAACCGCTCTCTTAAAGGCTGAAGTCGCCTGCCACTCTGGCAACCAGGGATAGTCCAACAGTTGGCTGAACGTACAGGTTGCCCCGATCGCCAGATAATCTTCTCTAACCTCGATCGCTGACCAGTCCAGTGGTTCCAGATCAACCAGTGTATTGAGTGCGGGCTGCGGTTCAGAAAAAAGCCACGTCCCCCCCGCCAGCCATGCCCATCCCTGCTTCCAATCCTGAACAGCCTCTAAGCTAGACGGACGCAGGTAAGTTTCAATATTATGCAAATCCATAGCTCAATTCATAAGTAGGTAGTCATAATTAATTGGTAAAGGGGGGAGCTACTTATCTCACTGTATTCATTGGTGAATTTGTCGGCGCGATCGCGAATGTTCCACACCGCCGCTAGTCGTCCGGATGGTTTCAAAATCCGATGGAATTCAGGCAGGCACCGGATTGGGTCAAACCAGTGAAACGCCTGAAAACAGGTGACAAGATCAACTGAGGTATCTGGTAATCCTGTGTTTTCTGTGTTTCCGGCCTGAAATGTCACCTGGGGATGGCTTGTAGCAGCCTGACGCATTGCTAAGTTTGGCTCAATGGCGTAGACCTGTAAACCGCGATCGCCCAGTAGCCGTGAGGAAATACCCGTTCCTGCGCCTACATCTGCTGCCACCAAACCCGCCCCCATATTCAAGCCCTCTAGAATGGTGTCAATAACTTGCACCGGGTAATCGGGGCAGTATTGGGCATAAACTTCAGCCCGGTCTGAAAAGCATTCTAGTGAATCCATCTGGTGAAGTAGTGTTTTGTCTGCCATGTTACAAATGTGGCAAAAATCACATCTCACACCCGCTATCTCTAGTATTCTTTGTTTTTGGTGTTTTAAATTCAAAGTCGATGTGAGGATCGATGTCTAATTTTATTTTTAAATGGAAGTCATTGCTGGCTACTCCTTTCGGCTTTTGGTTAGCATTATTTGTATCAATAACGGCAGCAGGGCTGGTACCAACCAAAGCTTTTGCTGATCAAGTTCGGAACGCTTCGGACGATGTCCCAATAAGCTCTGTAGAGCCAGTATCAATTGATCAAATTTCAAATGTTGCCAGTCTTGATAATTCTGCTGGTTCCGATGCAGTTGAAGTCGATAATGGCATGGAACAGGTCACCTCGGTTTCCCAATTGAGGGATGTGAGGCCGACTGACTGGGCATTTCAGGCACTGCAATCCCTGGTAGAACGCTATGGCTGTATCGTTGGCTATCCAGACAGAACCTATCGGGGTAACCGGGCTCTGAGCCGTTACGAGTTTGCAGCCGGGGTCAATGCCTGTATGGACCGGATTACCGAGTTGCTGGCAGCGGCTACCAGCGATCTGGTAAAGAAGGAAGACCTGCTGGCTCTGCAAAAGCTTCAGGAAGAGTTTGCGGCTGAACTGGCTGTTTTAAGGGGTCGGGTAGACCAGATCGAAGTTCGCACCACCACCCTGGAAGCCCAACAGTTTTCGACCACAACCAAGTTAAACGGTTTGGTCTGGTTTAATGTGACTGGGGCCACGGCTGGGGATGATGTTTTATATGAAGCTGTTCCCGGTGCCAGGGCAGACGTGCGGTTTGCGGGTGCTCGCGATGCGTTGGGCAACCCCATCGTTTTGACCACAGGTGACCCTGAAATTACCTTTGGTTTCCTTACCTGGCTGACTCTCAGCACATCCTTCTCAGGTAAGGATCAACTGGTGACTCAGTTGACTGCGGGAAACTCCATTTCTCCGGTGAACCAGTACGCTTCTGCGGGGTTCTTTAACGCTTTTGGTGTACCGTTTACGGATCAGACAGCAGGCACGGTCAATGGCAGAAGTGATTTTGTTATCCATGACCTGTTCTATAGCTTCCCGATCAACGATTCTATGAAGCTGACGGTGGGTCCACGGGTTAACTGGTATCGCCATTTTGACTTCAACCGCTACACCTTTTTCCTGACGGGGACTAGTTCCTTTGATTCCATTGGCAGCACCCAAACCAATGCGATCGACCGGGGTTCGGGTCTGGTGTTTGAGTGGAACATCAGTAAGCAGTTCCGGTTTGCGGCTGCCTACCTGGGAGAAAATACCGAATTTTTGCCCAGCCAGTTTGGGTTTAACACCTCCAGCAATCCCAACTTTGGATTGTTTGGGGGTACCAACACCACCACGGCTGAGTTGACCTTCTCACCCACAAACACCATCAACATTCGCTTCCTGTACAACTATTCCAGGATTCAGGCTTATGGAGGACAGATTGGTGGTGCGATTGGTGAGCCAATTCCTTATGGTTATCTGGATGCGGGTCCCGGTTTCTCGATCTTTGACCCCATTACAGGCAATGTGTCAGATGGAGGGTTGAAGTATGCTTTTGCCCATACTTTTTCAGTGAACTTTGATTGGGCGATCGCTCCCTGGATTGGCATCTTCGGACGTTACAACTACGCCACCACCAAGCTCAAGCCGATTGATGAGCGAGTCAATACTCAATCCTTCCAGGTTGGGCTTGGCTTCCCCGATCTGTTCAAGAAGGGCGCTTTGGGTGTTGTTACCTACCTGGTGCCGATGGATATTTTGAAGGGTGAAGAGTTCTTTGCCTCCGGTGCGGGGGATGGCGGCACTATGTCTGAGTTTGAAGCCAGTTACTACTTCCCGATTACCAACAACATTGCCCTTGTACCGGCGTTCTATGTAATCTTCAACGCTAACAATTTTGACGACAACCCTACCATTTATGTGGGGAATGTTCGGGCGCAGTTTAGCTTCTGATTTAAGAATAGAAGCCAGGAGCCAGAATCGGTTTCTCTTCTGTTTCCTCTTCTATGGTGACCCTGCTTGAAATTTGGGCGTTACTGAAAAGTAGTATAGCGGTAGTCATTCTGGTTAGGACGGGGTGCAGGGGTGGACCCCTGGCTGGGTGATTCGCCCCCACGCCCCACATTTAAAACCAATGTTCTAAGCCACCTGGCGACAGTTATATCACCCAAACAAAATCAATACTCCAGGGGTTTCTTTGGGGTGGAAGAATACTTACACTGCTCTTTCACCGGTAAGCTGGGAGAACTTTTCTGGCTAACCCAATTTCAGAGGGTTACTGCCTAGAGTGCGTTGTTGCTTATTGCCCAAATCTTGCAGGAGATAGCTGTGCCAGGAGTTCATCGGGTTTTCCGGCTGCATTTTGGGCAAAGCGTCGCGCCAGCGGAGGAACGATCGCTAGCGGATTGCTGAACCCGGAAAACAGGTGAACACCCTCATGGCCAGGAATTGCGCCGATCAGGGGGAGGCGATCGCGGCTGAATGCAATCAGGCAGTGGTGCCAGATTCCCGGCAGATCCTTTAAGGCAGGCAAGATACGTCCAACCTGGGTTCGGATTTCTGTTTCACTCTTTTGGGCATCCACCGGCGCATCGGGGTCGGTTAAAGTGCGGCTGACCTGACCCATGCGCAGGGTCCCATCCCTCATCTGAATAGCTCCTGCGTCCAGAATTGCGGGTGCTGGTTCGTATCCCGGTTGATCCCACAGGGCATCCAGCTCTGCTTTGCTGGCCTCGGCTTCAAGCTGAAACCGTTGGGTATCGGCTGGCATCACTAAAGTTCGCAGGTTCAGGTCAACGGGAGGTGTCTCCACCAGTTCGGCATGGGTAAAGTAAAGCCGCACAGGGATTCCGGCAGCTTTCAGGAGCGATCGACTTAGAGCCCCGGCACAAACGGCAACATTCGCACTGTGGTAGACCTCTTCTCCACAGGCCACCCCGATGATCCGCAGGTTTTCGCCGTGCAACAGTCTGGTCACCTGCCCCACCTTTACCCTTCCTCCCAGTCGAGTGAATGCCTGAGTGTAGGCGCGGGCTGTGACCTCTGGAGCAATGTGTCCATGCTTAACTGTGAGGGCACCCGCGATCGCCGCCGGGTTCAGCAGCGGTTCCAGTTCACAGGCTTCCTTCACGCTCACCAACCTGGGCGGATCGGCAAAATGGGCATAGGACTGGGCAGTGGCCTCCAGATCCGCATCCGGGGTAATAGTTAACACCAGATCGAGCTCCCGGAACTGGGTATCCGCCTCTAGTTCTTGCGACAGGGTTTGATGAATCGCTTTTCCTTCAGCACAAATCTGACGTGTCAGGTCTGTGGTTCCAGACCAGTAAGCCAGCCCACCATAACCAAACCGGGTTGAGCCCTGAAGGAGGGAATGTCGCTCTAACAGAAGTACCGAAAACCCCCGTTTGACGAGTTCATAACTCAGTGCCGCTCCCGTAATTCCTGCGCCAATCACAATCCAGTCAAAGGGTTTCATAGGGAGATTGAAATGTATCTAAAGTAACAATGTTTGGCTCCAGCACAGTGATTTGATCATCCCCATGCGCTGCGATCGCCTCTGTAATCTAACGCATATGACATAGCAACAAAGTGACCCATTTATCTCTGCCAAGGAGGAGTTGAACGTGAACCATAACCGTCCCTTATCCATTCCCCGCCGTCAGGTCATTCGTGGACTACTGGCAGTCGGAGCCTTTGGCGCAACCTCGCAGTTTTGGGCCGGATGCAGTCCCAGTCCCATCTCAACTCCGGATGGTGGCACGAGTAGCCCCAGCCCTGCTACTGGCGGCAAAGAAATTTCAATGGGCTTCATCTACGTGGGGCCCAAAGATGACTATGGCTATAACCAGGCTCACTTTGAAGGGAAAGAAGGCGTCTCCAAAGTGACAGGGGTAAAAACCATTGAGCAGGCAAACGTTCCTGAAACAACGGAAGTGCAGGAAGTCATGCTGAACATGATCAACCAGGATGGGGTGACAGTCCTCTTCCCCACATCTTTTGGCTACTTTGACCCTCACATTCTGAAGATTGCCCAGGAAAACCCAGAAATCCAATTCTTTCACTGCGGTGGGCTTTATCAAGAAGGGAAACACCCCAACAACGTCGGCAGCTATTTTGGTTATATCGACGAAGCGCAATACGTGGCAGGTATCGTTGCTGCCCACACGTCCAAAACAGGTAAGCTTGGTTTCATCGCCGCTAAACCTATTCCTCAAGTGCTTCGAAATATTAACAGCTACACCCTGGGTGCCCGTACCGTTAACCCTAAAGTCACTACTCAGGTCGTCCTCACCGGCGATTGGGCGCTCCCCGTTAAAGAAGCCGAAGCTGCCAATAGCATGGCCGACCAGAGCATTGACGTGATTACATGCCATGTAGACGGCCCCAAAGTCATTATGGAAACCGCAGAGAAGCGGAGTATCTACTGTACCGGCTACCATACCAACCAATCTTCTCTGGCCCCCAAAGGCTACCTCACCGGTGCCGAGTGGGACTGGACAAAGATTTACACCAACTATGCTGAAGCAATCCTGGGTGGCAAGACCCTCATGAGCGAGGGGATTCCCCATCTGGTCAGAGGGGGATATAAGGATGGGTTTGTCAAGCTATCTGATTACGGCCCTGCCGTCAGCGAAGCCGCCAAAAAAGATGCGGACGCCGCTAAAGCGAAGCTAATGGAAGGTACGCTTGTGATTTACAAGGGAGAAATAAAAGACAATACCGGGAAAGTGGTTATTCCAGCAGGCAAAGAGTTTAAACAAACCGATCCTCAGTTGGAAACAATGGATTGGTTAGTGGAAGGAGTCATTGGCAGTACCAGGAGTTGAAGAAGTTGTTAAGGATCAACGTACAAATAAAATCCCAAGTTGAACGGGGTGGATGGGTAGATGAAAGTGGGATGTTATTTCTCGGCGAGTCCCTTAGGGGTTATTTGTTGGTCGCCAGTGAAGTGAGGGGTGGAGAGTGAGGGGTGAGAGGGCGATTCCTCTTTACCTCCAGTACCCAGCACTCCGTTACTCCCCAGCCGACTACTTTCCCGCTCCCCTTCCTGTACTCTCTATATAGCTCTACGCGGGTAGGTTAGGACATTGGAATTAGAGAGGGAGTGGGGGCGAAGCCCCCAGCCAGGGGTTCCACCCCTGCACCCCGTCCTAACCATGTCCTAACCATAATGACTACCGCTATAGCAGTTCTAAATCAGTCGTGAGATTGAGAAGCTTTGTGAGAAAGGATTCCTGCGGAATCCTTTCTCACAATCCAAACTTTCTCACAATCCAAATAGGATCACTATACTCATCTACCCTCCCACTCATCCACCCATGTACTCTTTTCCCTCTGCCTTCTTTCAAAGGCTTTCCAGATAACTCAGCAAATCTGCCATCTCCTGGGGAGTTGGTTGAAATTGAGGCATGGGAGGAGTTTTACCGCTGATTACCTGATAGATCAGGCTGACTTTCGACTTTCGCTCGGAAACGCCTTTAAGGCTGGGTCCCACGTGGCCATCTGCCTGGAGCCCGTGGCAGCCTGAGCAGTTCATCTGAAAAATGGCGTGCCCCTGAACCTCATCTCCTTTAAGGGAAAGAACTGTACGTATGTAGGGATCGGAAAGGCGAAATTGGTGTACACCCCAAAAAGCCAAACCGATAATTAGCAGGATTGCTAAAACTGCTAGCGCAATCCGCAGAGTAAAGTCTTGGTTCTTGAGCAGTTGGTTATCCAAAAGTCTTATCTAAAAAGTTAATAGAAAAGATTTTGAGAGGGATAGGAACAGACTTCTATACTTTAGAGCTTCTTCAGATAACTTTGCAATTTGGTAAAGGCTTGTATAGCGATCCTGCTTGAAATTTGAACGAGGTGCAGGGCTTCCACCCCTGCACCTCGTCCTAAGCCTGGTGGCTAAGCTATATCAGTAGAAAATTTGCTATCGACTGCGGGAATGGTTTCCAGTATGGACAGAGTGCTTTTGCTGAACCGCTATAGTACGATGGATGGTAGATAGACATTGTATAACCCTGTCTGCTGATTATTAAGGAGAAGCAACTTGGTAGAACCTATTCTTTGCGGCATTGTGCTTGGTCTAGTTCCCATTACCCTGGCTGGTTTATTCGTTGCAGCTTATTTGCAGTATAAGCGTGGCAACCAAGTGGGGATTTAGTGGGCGATCGCTTAATAGAGCAAAAGCTAATAAAGCATAAAGCCTGACTCAATGAGCCAGGCTTTTTAATGGTATGACGTGATTGATCTCATAACGAGACTACTCTCGAAAAGCAGCCCAAAAACAACTCCCTTCCGGGGGTAGAAATCTGGGGTAGAAATCTAAAGATTTTATAGGTCTTGTCTCTTCAAGATAAGAAGATGCTGTCGAAACTCAATAACCAGATTGGGCCTTGCCCTAATTTCCCAAACAGGTAGTATTTTAACGGTTCTTAACAAACTGAATGCGATAGGGTTACACTCAGCTCATTTCTATCCTTATTGTCCATGGCTTCTACCATTACTCTTGATTAAGAGGCAGTGGATCTATGCGCTTATTAGGGATTTCTTCAGATTTGGAACTAGACTGGTCGGTCTCCTACCACTTCGAGGCGTTAGAGTCCTACCCAGGTTTACTCAATTTTTTCAAAACCATTCCACCAGAGCGCGTGGGTTTAGTGGGTTTAAATGGGGAATATGACCACAGCGGTCTGGCTAAGCGAGTTGTGCAAGTACTTCACCAGAAGTTTGCTCCCCAATATCTGGAACATTTGCATGTTACACAACGGGGGGCTGTGATTGTTTTACGGGGACAGGTGCATGATCGCCAGGTCCTGACTCAGATGGTAGAGGTTGCTGGAACTGTGAATGGCACATTAAATGTCGAAACCTATGGAGTTCGATTGGTAGAGATTTAACGCTAAACAGTGGATTGATCGCCCTCGCCTCAGAAGAGCGATCAATCTGCTGATGCAAGGATTTCAAACTCAACCCCAAAACGTTCCAGCAAATCGCAGGTATCGTGGTCAACGAGATTGGTATCGCTGAGTTCAAGATTGTAAAAATCAACGCTGGTATGCTCAAAGTAGGGGCCAGCATGCCAGGTTCCCATCTCTAACTTGATGAAACAGTTGCCGGGAATTCGAAAGGCAGTAATGGCTTCCCAATTGGGGTAGGGGGCATCAGAGGCGGAGGCAACTCCAATCAACCAGTCCTTGCCTTCCAGGGAGCCAAGGCATTGGGTGCAGCGTAAGTGGCGGGTAATTTTGTGAAATCTTTGCCCGCGATCGCGTAATCGCATGATGTAAAAGCGGGGGATGCCGTTCTGCAATTGCAGTTGAGCATCTGCAGGACCGTAAGGCACACCATCTTCGGAAGCAAAGATGACCTGACCAAATGGCTCGAAAAGCTCCGGGGTTATTTCGAGGGCGGGGACTTGTCTCAAAAGATGGGTTTTCATGGTTGTTAGTTGTTAGAGAGGTGTGAGGGTGAGGTGGTGGTGGAATGATAGGTGATAGGTGAGGTTTCTCCACCCCCACCTTCCCACCCTTCCACTCCCCCACTCATCTACCTCTTGCCGCTTTTGCCTCCTTTCTCACCGCGTACCAAAGAGGCGATCGCCCGCATCTCCCAGTCCTGGGATGATATAGCCGTGCTCATCCAGTCCTTCATCGATTGCGGCAGTGTAGATGGGGACATCGGGATGCTGTTCATGAAAGTTACTGATGCCTTCTGGAGCGGCAAGGAGGCATATTAATTTGAGCGATTTGGGACTGGTTTCTTTTAGCCGCTGAACCGCGGCAACCGCAGAGTTTCCGGTGGCCACCATGGGGTCAACTACTAACATGTCTCGCTCTTCGATGTCGTGAGGCACTTTAAAGTAATACTCAACCGGAATCAGCGTTGTAGGGTCGCGGTATAAGCCAATATGTCCCACCCTGGCAGATGGCATCAGTTGCAGCATTCCATCGAGAATTCCCTGTCCTGCCCGCATGATGGGTACAATCACTAGCTTCTTTTCGGGGGCAAGGATGGGTGCATGCATGTTCGCGAGTGGGGTTTTAATCGGTTCATACTTAACTGGCAAATCTCGCGTTACCTCATAGGCCAGCAGCATGCTGATCTCGATCAGGAGCGATCGAAATTTTGCCGTACTCGTTTCTGCCCGGCGCATTAGTGTAAGTTTGTGCTGGACAAGAGGATGATCAATCACGATAACCTCACCAGTCATGAACGGCTCCTTTGTAGATGCACAGACCATTAGGGAAGATACTTTTGTACAACATTCCAGCCTGTTAAAGAAACCCAAATAAACGCAATACAAAGAATGGTATTAGTGCCAATGTGAAGCCACCTCGCCCAGGGACGTTCTTCACTGATTTGAATGGCGCTCCAAGCAGACAGAAATACCAGGTCAACGACTGCCAACCCCGCAAGAAGATGGGATGAGTGCCCCAGACTGCCATAGTGGCCTATAGTCCCTACGATGCCAATCCCCAGTAACAGCAGGACTAATCCGATCATGGCGATTCCGGTGATGTAGTGAAAAAGGTCGCACCCAATTAGGGCGGGACTGTTGATTTTGGCGAGAAAACAACATCCATCCCCCCGAACTGGCTAGCAGAAGGTAGGCAAAGATTGCAAATCCCATTGACCAGGCCGCAATCTTCCAGAGCCAGAGAAAAGAAGGGAGATTCATGATTTAGCCCTCTTCGTATTTGAATGCGGCTTTCTCGGCAACGAGGGTCAAGTAATTGGAAGTGGCACGGGTTGGTGTGTAAATCCCCCTTTTCCCACTCGCTGACGGTCTGTTGGCGCACTCCCAATTCTCTGGCAAGTTCTGCCTGGGTCATTCCCATATGTTGCCGCAAAGCTCGAATTAGCCTACCATCCCACTGTACTGTGCCATCGATTCGCTGCACTTTATAAACGGAGGGTGGTTTGCTAAATGTCACCTGCTCTGTCGCCAGATCTAATGCCTTGACAGTGTAGTCGGCATCTAACCAGGCAGATGCCTGCAGCCCACCTTTTTTGCGATTACTCCACCAACCCCGTTTGCTGCGCGCGGAATCTGGCAAGCATTCCCCAAGAATTGTTTCGATTTCTGCAAACGTTAGCACAACCTGGGGGCGATCGCACCGTCTCAAGTACTCCAACAAGGGTTGATACTTATTTCCGCCTTTCATCGAGAACGTTTTCCCTCCTCACCCGAAACTCATCAAACCTGACAACGGCTGATTCTGGCTCCTGAGTATCAAACCGATAGCTGCTGATGGTGCCGCTGCCGGTGTCGAAGATGCTGAATACGGTGATGTCGTTACTGGCAATATAGGGCATCGGTTGACCGCTGGTATCTCGGAGGGGAGCAATGGTTGGTACAACGGGTTCCAGACCATTAGGATCGCCGGTGGCGACGTATTCTTCCTTGTAATTTAAGGGGATGGGGCGTTTGCGATCACCCACATAAGCCCCATAGGAATTCCCGACATTGGATGACTCCAGGTAATGAGTACCGCTGGGGCTGACAAAGCGGTTCCAGAGGTGGGAATGTCCAAAGAAGACAAGGTGAGTTCCAGCGGCTTCTAACAACGGCACAACG
Source organism: Leptothermofonsia sp. ETS-13 (assembly GCF_049200465.1). NCBI lineage: Bacteria > Bacillati > Cyanobacteriota > Cyanophyceae > Leptolyngbyales > Leptolyngbyaceae > Leptothermofonsia > Leptothermofonsia sp. ETS-13. Next base: position 3,808,399 of record NZ_CP120836.1, on the reverse strand, counting down.
TCTCGAATAATGTAATCTGCCTGTTTCGGGTACTCATAACGAATAGCCCTAATCGTACCGTCTATATCGCGCTCAATCACCTGCACCGGGTCGGTATAGGCGGGAACAATGTTATCTCCCAACGTGTGGGGCGGGTGGTGAAACATGACCACTCGATATTTGGCCTGCTGAAACTCAGGATGGTTTAGCTCCTGTTTCAACCAGTTGTACTGCGGGCTACCCTCCGCGATCGGTTCAAAGATGTGCTGTCCGTAGCCCCACTTATCAGGGATATTCAGATCTGCCTGCTGTTCGTGATACCGTCCTTTTTCATTTGCTGTAAGGTTATAGGTGCGCCAGATGTTGGTGATATAGAGGACAATTAACCGGACATCGCCAAAGGTAATGGCATAATACTTCTTGCCACCGGGAGAGTTCTCTGGAAAGCTGAAGATTTCTTCGTAGGTGTCTGTGTTGAAGGAATGATTTTTCAACCAACTGTCCTGTATTGCAGGATCATTGGTGGGATTAATCACTCTGGCATCCTGGTCATACCGCTCTTTGGCTTTTGTACGAGGAACAGCATCATTAAATTGGAAATGGAGGCTAGATTCGGTGGAAAACCGTCCCATCACTTCGTGATTACCAATTGCTGCAAATAGAGGTGCCGACTGAATCAACGCCCCCCCTACATAGGTGGTTTTGACACCGTTCCTTTCCATCTCGTAGTGTGCCCGTCCTTGAAGAACTGGAAAGAACGCATTGCCTGTACTGGCATCAAACCATTCGGAGGCGCGATCGGGGACGTTAATCAGATCTCCAGCAAACAACACGGCATCCACTTTCCCAACCGTCTCAACCACCTTTTGATAGTTAGCAGCCACCATTGGCTTCAGTTGGTGGTCGGATGTGAGTAAAATCTTGAGCGGTTGACCGGGCGCAGGACTGGCAGATAGGGTAAATATTTCGCTGTGAACTGCTTCTCCATCTTCGCGGGTGCTGCTTACTTGATAGGGAATGGGAGTTCCAGGAAGTAGCCCGGTTACTTCTGCCTCATGCCGCCAGATCAAACGGCGAGTTAGCTGAGTGGCAGGTGTTTCCAGGTAGGAATCTGCATCTTCATGGGTGCGGCTGAGTAAGGTGGTTTTTGCCCCAGCCTTTTGCCCCAGTCCCTCCCCGTAGTGAACGGTATGTTGAATACCGGCAAACTCAGTAAACCAAACAACCCGAACCGAATTTTTAGTGGGAAGTTGCAGAAAGGGATCAGTCAGAAGTTTTGGATGGATAACCATAGCAGAAACCTTGGGAACCAGTCGAGATAGGAAGAGCTTGGCTATCAACTGGCAAACCAGCGCTGACGCGGCTGCCATTGAAAAATGACGGCGGGTTAAAAAATTTACCCATCGCTAATCTAAACTCATTTTGCTAATTGGGGCACGCTTTAGACCTGATTGACCATCTGTAGAAACAGAACAGGTGACATCTGTAGACACAAAATTCTGTTTCCAGAACCCACCCGCTAATCCTATCCATTCCAGGTTAAGACCGTAACCAGGTCAGGTGAACCTGGCAAGGGAATGATGAGCGGTGCTAGCCGCCTCGTTAAGACTCAAGAATTATAGCTATAGCCACCAGGCTGAGGACGGGGTTTGGGGGTTTCACCCCTGGCTGGGGGTGAAACCCCCAAACCCCCATGTTGCAAAATTTAGTGTTTGCAAAACTAGTACAGCTTGGCGGGAATACGGATACCATTCTGGTTCCCTCCGACTCCCCATTCCCCAACCCAATAGTTACTGGACTGATGCCATCGTCCACTAGTTGCTGAGCGTATCGGAGAGATAATCAGCAGCGGCTTCAACCAGGGCGATCGCATTTTCGTACACCATACGGGTGGGACCCAGCATGCCCACACTGCCCACTGGCGTTGTTCCCCGCTGGTAGGTGGACGAGATCAGCGTGCAGGTTCGAATCGGTTCTAGAGGATTTTCAGAACCAATCCGGATGGTCAGCCGTTTTCCAGGATTTCGAGGTTCTGGCTGCTCAAAGATAAGAGGCAGTAACTGGTCTTGCTCTTCTTCCAGCAGGTGAACAATAGTTTGAATCTGATGCAATTCAGAAAATTCGGGCTGACGCAAAACTTCTGCTAAACCGCTGACCATGATCTGGGTCGGTGCGGAGGATTGGGAGCGACGGGCCACCTCTGCCCGCACTGCCCTTAAAAAGTCGGCATAGCGCTCAAATTCGCGATCCAGTTCGGTCCAGTCAAGGGTGGTTAGTTCGGCGATCGCCCTTCCTCGCAACTGGTCATTCAAAAAATTGGAAAGAATCTGAAGTTCCCGCTCCAAAAGCTCAGTGTCAGGGTCAGGGCTGCCTTCAGGTTTAGGCAAGTCCATCAGGGCAGACTGGGTTTCATAGGAATCGGTCACAAAGATCAGCATGACTCGCCCAGGATCGACAGGGACAAGTTGAACGTGTCGAAGGTAAGTCGTGTTAGTTAGGGGCAGAGTAATTAGCGTGATGTAGCCACTAACCGTTGCCAGAATCTGAGCTGCGCCCCGCAGGAGTGCTTCTAAACTCCAGTCTTCGCGGTTGAGGCGATCGGCTAGCAATTGCTCAACTTGAGAGGTCAGTTCATTAGCAGGCGTAAGCAACTGATCCACATAAATTCGGTAGCCAGAGTCGGAAGGAACACGCCCAGCAGACGTATGGGGTTGAAACAACAATCCACTCTTTTCCAACACTGACATAGCATTACGAATGGTTGCTGAACTGACACTCAGGTTATATTCCTTGACCAACGCTTCTGAGCCAACCGGTTCTGCGGTTGCAATGTAGTGGCGGACGGTTGCCCAAAGAACCTGCTGCTGACGACTAGTGAGATGGACCGGGTGCGACATTGGCAAAAAACTAAGGGATACTAAATAGATATATGAATAAACAGTGCCCAGATGAATTAGGCGTAGAGTATGGTGCTTCTCTTGAGAGTTTAGTGATAAAAACTCATCACTAAATAAAAATTGATATTCCAGGGATTTGGGTTGGGATGAAAGGATGGCTTACGCTACTCTTTCACTGGCACACCAGGATAACTCGTATGATATTGAGTTGTGTGAATAAAGATAACAGATACTTTATTTTCCCTTCAGTTCCAGTATTGATCAGTAGCCAATACAGTTAAAGATTATCCATCGCAATCCTGAATTTTTTGTGAAAAAGGAGAACTGTGAAAAGCTTTCCCTGGTGGAAAAGTCCTCTCACAATCCAGACAGGATTGCTATATCTGAAGTCGTCTGGGCAATAGCGGTCAGTCCACTAAGCCCCATTAAGCCAATGAGAGGCTGTATATCCTGAGTCTACTCTGGCGCAACCTTGATTGAAAAGTCACGTTGAAGGAAGCCAGGTCTGCTTTCGCTCCCTCTTCCCCTCAAATTGGTTGCCAAACTTAAGCCACAGAGTACTAATAGCGAGGTACTGAGGGGTCTACCAGAACCGAATAGGCATCAATGCCTCCAGCAACGTTTCGTACCTGAGTAAAGCCCTGGCTCATTAACCATTGACACATTTGAGCCGATCGCATTCCGTGATGACACATCACTACTGTAGGTTTCTCCGGCTCCAGGCAGGTGAGGATATTCCCAGACCATTCTGCGTACTGACTCAAAGGCAGGTTTTGAAACCCTGGTAGACTAGCAAGCTCCAATTCACGAGGCTCCCGCACATCGATAAACTGTACCTTGGTTGGTGTTTCCGTCAGAAGGCGGGCCAGCTCTTCGACCGTAACTGTGGCAATTGGTTGGCTAAAGAATTGTGCAGACATGGGAAAGGACAGTTGTTACCAATTTATTGTGATTAATTTAAAATCCGATTGATTAAGCGAAAGGTTGGGCGATCGCCAAAATCCCTTTAACCCTTGAACGCAGAATTCAGTGAATAAATCAAAAATTGCTTACACCAAGTCTGTTTATATAGCGATCCTATTTGGATTATAAGAAGGAATTCCGTAGGAGTTTCTTCTTACAAAAGCCTCTCTATCTCACAACTGATTTAGATCTCACAACTGAATTAGGCTGGTATCGAGTAGCCCTATCCCATGGTGAACGGCTGTTCGCCCTTGGGTAGAAGTTCTGAATTAGTAACAGTTTGCCAGACAGATTCCCTATCAGATCTCTCTCCACAGACAGAGAAAGTCTCTACTTGTGGTTAGAGGTAAATGTTTCCCTGCTTCAAAGATAGTAGTAGAGAAAGTGGAATGTTAACAATTGCTACTAGCTTTCTCATGGAGTGGTTTGTGCATAAAAGGGGAGCATCTACTGACTACAGATTACTGAGCTGTTAGGAGTTGTCCCAATGGAGTATTCGATTGTCTACAAACCCTACCGTAACCGTCAAAAACCCTGGGTTTTGAAGGTTTGGGAGCCAGCACCAAAAACGCGAGATAAACGAAAAGTCTCCTATTTATTCAATGCTCAATACTGGCTGAAGTCCCAGGCCGATGCGCAAGCCATTCTAGCTGAATTCCACCTGGCTGAGCTGCAACAGGTAGCAGGCAGTCCAGGGTAGATTAAGGAAGGGAGGGAAGGACTGAGGGAGTGGAGAAACCTCACTCTATCACGAGGGTGTTCTAGAAACGAGGGTGTTCTAGAAACGGGGTTCTGAATCCTTGAAACCCTGATTCCCTCAACCCCGTTTCCAGGACTGCCACAAAAAAAATTGACAAACCCTCTATCACCCCATTACCCTACCACTCCACCACATCCTTACTCTCACCCCTCACTTGGCTAATCCACTAACTAACAACCAACAACTGCTCTGCCCTTATATTGCGGCAGCGGTTCTCCTTATACTGTTTTGGCTCTCTTCCAGGTATCTGCGTCGCATAGCACTGTAGGGCAACACCCGTAGAACTTCTTTGACAGTAGTAATACCCGTCGTCACCTTTTCAATCGCTGCAACCCGAAAGGAGTCAAAACCGCTTTCGTTCAGGTAGCGATGAAGTTGGGTCATGGTGCCTTCATAAATGATCTGGCGAATGGTGTCATCGACATTCAGTAGCTCGATGATGGCTTCCCGACCGAGAAAACCAGAATTGAAGCAGCGGGAGCAGCCGCGACCCTGTTGCCACTGTCCAGTATTGGCCTGTTCCCAGTCAATTCCCAGCACTTTTAAGTCAGCTTCGGTGGGTTTGTAGGGCTCAGCACAGTGGGGGCAAATTTTACGCACCAAACGCTGGGCTACAATCCCCAGAAGAGCATCGCTAATTAAGCCAGGATCGGGGCCAATGTCTTTCAGGCGAGGGATAGCACTGACAGCATCATTAGTGTGCAGAGTAGTTAAAACCAGGTGTCCGGTAAGAGCTGCCCGGACGGCGGTTTCTGCTGTTTCGTGGTCGCGAATTTCGCCAACCATGATGATATCTGGATCTTGCCTCAGAATGGCACGTAGTCCGGCAGCAAAGGTCATTCCGGCAGGTTCGTGAACCTGGGTTTGGGTGATGCGGGGCAGGATATACTCTACGGGGTCTTCGACGGTGACTACGTTGACATATTCAGTAGCAACCGTTTGCAGACTGGTATAAAGAGTACTGGTTTTACCAGAGCCCGTGGGTCCGGTGAAAATGACCATTCCCTGGGGCTGCTGAAGCCAGTTCTTGTAGATTTCCAGCGTGTGCTGGGAAAACCCCAGCTCATCCATGCTGGAGAAGGGATTTTGACGGGGAAGGAGGCGGATAACGGCTTTTTCGCCACCGACGCAGGGCAATGTGCTGACTCGCATGTCTAACCCTAAACCAGTTGCCTGTCCTGTGGCGTAGCTATCGCCAATCCGGGCATCCTGGGGGCGGCGACTTTCGGCAATATCCATATCGGACATGACTTTGAGCGCTACGATCGCCCTCCGGCTAATGTCTGATGGCAGGGTAGTGATGTCTCGCAAAATTCCATCGATCCGGTAGCGTACCCGTAGCCCATCCAGCGTGGGTTCCAGGTGAATGTCGCTGGCTCGATTTCGTAGTGCCCCGGAGATAATGGTTCTAATGCGTTCAATCTGGTCGGCAGCCTTGGAGAGTAGCTCTTTGGTAACTTCGCTGATGTCTTCCTGCTCCAGTTCGCCAGTCAGAGGGTTGATGAATGGTTGAGCGCTAAGCTGGTTACAATCAATGTTTTGGGCGCGATGCCAGGCGCGGTAGCTTTTGTCGGAGATGGGAATGACTTTGATATCAGTGAAGGTGCGATCGCTCAATTTGCGAAGTGCCTCCGGGGTGATGGGCACCGGGCTGCCCAGATAGAAGCAGTTGCGCCATAGCAGCAGGGGGATAACGGGCGGGAGCGTGCTGCGATCTGGAAATTCTCGTAAAAATCGGTAGGTGACTTCTGGATCGAGCAATCCAAGCGTCACTGTTCCATCTTGATGGACTAACAGGTTGAGAGCTTCTTCGCAGTTAATTTCACGGTTCTTCAGTTGTTTCCAGACCGATAGAGCAGACGCGGTAGATTTCATGGCACTAGGGAAGCGAATGGTAGAGCGCCTTGAGAAATGAGGAGCGCAGAAAGTAGTGTAAACGCTGAGTGGAAGAGAGATAAAGTGCGGATAGACACATGCCCGCACTTTATCTCTCTTCAGGGTGATTCTCAGCACTGGAACGCCGGAGGTTTTTCTGTTGCATAAACTGCTTGAGGGCAATTTGGCGGTTGGTCATAAAGCGGTTCCAGAAGCCCGGAAGCAAGCCATCCATCGTTTTGGCGATCGACCATACCTCCAGCGCCATGATGTTGTAGAACGAGCGATCGGCACGCTGTAAGTTCTCAATCCACTGTTCAATATCCATAGATTGCAAAGACTCCTGGTCAGGAAATTGCTCGGTTTCGTCAGAATCAGGTTTGGGCATTGAAGTCCTCACTAACAGTGATCCACAAACGCTCTGCACCCCGACCATCAATCAGTGCTGTATTAAATCTGTAAGTGATTATCCGCTAAATCTGTAAGTGATTATCCGCAGGAACATTGAATGAACTGTCTCTACAGACCAAAACACCATTTCTCAACACACCTGATTAATTCAACTTCTTTCTTCATCATGCCTACAAACTGAGGGAACGTCTGCACATGAGTTCCTGGTAGATAACCCGGTTGCCGATGAAAAAATCATGTCAGCCTCTCTGTTGATGCCAAACAAAATTTTTATTGGATAAGCAAAGCTTATTGACAAACTCTCAGGAGAGCCTTTTCGGCATCTTTTTCGGCATCTTTAATATGCTCTGGGGACACTGTGCTGAAATAATGGTTTGTTGCTGGACTGTTTTGCTTGTTCGCTTGAAAGCGACCTCTGATTTGCCATGAAGCTGCGATCGTTCTACTTTATCCTGGCAAGTGTGGTTGGGGGGCTGTTGCTCGTTGCCACGATTGGTTTTTACTGGCTGCTTTCTCAAAGCCCACTGAATTTGCTGAAGGCTGGGCAGGATGTGACCCCTGCGGCTGCTATGTTTGTGCCCAGGCAGGCTCCGGCCATGGTTTCCCTGCTGGCTAATCCTGACCAATTAGAGGCGTTTCGGCTAGGAGTAGCGCGACCGGGAGAGCGGCGGCAGGCAAGGGCAGAGTTAGCTCAGTTACAGCAAGGCTTGCTGGCCAATACGGGTTTGAGTTATAAGCAGGATATCCAGCCCTGGCTGGGTAAGGAAATCACTCTGGCAGTCACCACCCTCGATATTGACCGCGATGCAGCGAATGGACGGCAACCGGGTTATCTGCTGGCGATCGCCACTCAGGATCCAGAGCGCTCCCGTGAATTTCTACAACTCTTCTGGCAAAAGCGGGCGATCGCGGGCACTGACCTGGTGTTTGAGCAGTACAAGGGCGTGAAGTTGTTGTATGGCAGCCAGGCTGAACAGGTCAGGAGCCTGGATTCTGGAGCCAAAGGCAAAAAAAGCTCAACCCTCCAATCTCAGCTTTCAACCCTTTCCTATTCCTCTCCCTCCCTTGCCAGTGCAGCGGTGGGCGATCGCTTCATTCTGTTTGCCAACCACCCCAAGGTATTGCGAGATGCAATCAATAACGTACAGGCTCCGGACCTTAGCCTGCGCAGTGCCAGCTTTTATGAACAGGCGTTAGAAACCCTGACCAAACCCCGAATTGGGCTATCTTTCATTAATTTGCCCGGACTGGCAGCGTGGCTGGCGGAGGAAACAGCGGTTCCTGGAAAAGACCCGACAAAGAGCGCCACCGTAAAACCAGAAACCACCCCTGCCTACCAGACGATGGCGATCGCCCTGGAACTGGATCGGCGCGGATTGGTGGCGGAAACCGCATTGTCGGGTGGTAAGAAAAGTTCGGTGGCTGCCTCACTGACACAACCAGTGGGGGCTTTGCAATACCTTCCTGCCAGGAGTGCTCTGGCTGCATCGGGAATTAATCTTGACCGACTCTGGGCAGGGCTTTCCAGTGATCTGAAAAGTTATGAGACGGCTTCTAAACTGCTGAACCAACCCCTAGCAGAGCTTCAGAAGCGATGGAAGATCGATCTGCCCAGAGATGTGTTTAGTTGGGTGAAGGGGGAGTATGCATTAGGACTGGTTCCCAGTTCTGGAACCCAGGCGGAACAGCGAGAAAAGAAAAAAACAAACGCTTCCCTCTCCACTCCTCCCGCTGTGGGTGACTGGATCTTTATAGCTCAGCGTTCAGACGTGGGTCTGGCGAAGCAGGGAATTGACCGATTGGATGCGATCGCCAAAGAGCAGGGATTAAGCGTGGGCCCCATTAAACTAGGTGACCAGACCGTTTCTGCCTGGACTCATCTAACCACGGAAGCGGGTAAAAAAGACAGTGCGTCCCTGGCATTGCAGGCAGAGGTGCGTGGAGTGCATGCCACAGTCGGCAATTACGAAGTGTTTACCAGTTCGATCGCCTCCATGGATCGAGTCCTGCGGGGAACGGACAATTCACTGATGAAAGATTCTCGATTTCAGCAGGCGATCGCCCCCCTGCTGCAGCCGAACAACGGCTATCTATACCTGGATTGGGCAACCAGCCAACCAATCCTGAAAAGCCAGTTTCCGCTGCTGAAACTGGTCGAGTTAACGGGTAAACCGCTATTTGACCATCTCCGATCCGTTACCCTCAGCAGCTATGGTAGCCAGGCTGGGGTGCAGCGGGGTGGGATGTTTCTTCAGTTGGGTTAACTTTCGGACGAATCTTGCGATTCTTCTAAGCGTTGCAGGGCAAGGGTTGCTGCCTGGGCAACATGGGGATGGCTATCCTTCGCCAGGTACTTCAAGGCAGAAATGCTCTTGGGTGTCGGCATATTACCCAGTGCTTCCGCTAACCGCTGGCGCACCAGCCAATCCTCAGACTGGGCAAAGCGAAGAATGTGATCGACTGCTTCGACAACTTTGATTTCACCCAGGGCCGCGATCGCCGCCTGCTGCAAAACTACTTCTTCACTATCTAACGCCTGGATAAGGACTTCATAGGCGCGGGGGTCCTGCAAATTTCCTAACGAAACCGCAGCGCTAAAGCGCACAAGCCAGTCGGTGTCTTCGTAAAATGCCCGTACCAGCGGCTCAAACGCCCGCGGATCCTGGAGATATCCCATCGCTCCAGCCGCATCAGCCCTGGCTCCATAGTCCTGGTCGTTTACCAGCAGATCCAATAGCAGCGGAAACGACTCTTCCGTTGGCTTAATGCCCAGGGCAAAGATTGCCATCGAGCGAATTTGAATACTTTCGTCGTGCAATACTTTCTTGATCAAAGGCACTGCGTCAGCGGGGGGCACATCCCTCAAAGAAGCGAGTGCCAGCATGCGATCGCGGGTGCTTTTGCTTTCAAGCTGAGCCGAAATTTGGTTTAGGTTTGATGAGTTCACGTTACAAAAATTCATGTCACATTTCCTCGATTATAAGGAAAGTCAGAGGTCTTTCCCAGAAATAGAGGAGGGGAGATAGCCGAACCTAAGTACCAATCCCCAAACGCCCTGCCAGACCTGGAGTGAGTGGTAGCAGGGTGGCTACCATCAAAAACAGTGCGAGCAGTCCCAGGGCGGCTCTGGCATCATCGGGTTCAGTGAGGTCATTCAGACAGGGACGCTCTAGTTCGCGTTGTAAGAATAACACCACGATCGCCCAATACAGCGCCAGTGGGTTGAAGATAGCAAACAGACCCAGCACAATAATGCTTCCAACCGTCGTGCGTCCGGCAATTTTTCGTCCATAAATGGCCTGGACAATCCGCCCCCCATCCAGTTGACCGGCAGGCAGTAAATTTAAGGCAGTAATCACTAACCCCAGCCAGCCCAAAATTACCAGTGGGTGAAGATCCACCAGAGGTTGTTGCAGCGATTCCCGCAGGGCAAGTCGGGCCAGAGTTCCTACCAGGATCGATCCCTTAAAAAACTCAGTTGGCAGTTGAAACAAGCTCCCCTGGTGAGAAAGTACCAGACCCGTTACCAGCATTCCCAGGGAAAGCAACCCACCAGCAGCCGGTCCTGCAAAGGCAATATCAAATAAAACGGTGCGGTTCGGAAGCAACGACTCAAACCGGGTCAGGGCTCCAAATGAACCAATCTGCCAGGTTGGGATAAAAAATGGCAGACTCAAACGAATGTTGTAACGCTGTGCCATGACCCAGTGCCCCAATTCATGCACCGCCAGAATACTGAGGATACCAAGGGCTAAGGGTAACACCTCCATAAACCGATTGGGGGTGCTGAAGAAGTCAAAGTTGCGCATCAGCCCGGCACTTTCAAGGCTGGCTGCAAAGGTTACCAGCAGCAGGACAACCGCAATCACCTTTTGAAACACGGTCATCGGTTTGGGGTCGCGGCTGCTTGGCAGAACAATCACAACGGGTTTATTGTTCTGATCCTCAACCAGAAACAGACGATATTGCTCGCCCAACCGCTCCTGCAAGTTCGCCGATAGCTTGGCATAGGTTTCTGCGGGCTCCCCCCGCAGGTTTCCCCGAAAAACGGCTCCTTCCTGGTAGGGAATGGTTTCGGTGGTAAAGAAGGTGTCGATCCCAAAAATGCCCTGAATGGCGCGCAAGTCTTCTGCAGGAATGGGAACAGCCCCGGTTTCTGCAACGATCCCCTCAGGCTGGACAGTGGTTGTCTCACTGTCAGTTGTGTCTTCGGCTTTAGTTTCAGATGGATTGGTGTTCTGAGAGTTGGCGATCGCCGAAGCACGCCGGGACAAAATGGCATCCTGTCCCAAAGCTCTCAATCGGTTACCGAGATAGATGTAAATCCCTGTAGACAGGACAAACATGAATAGCACTGCCACCAGGTTCAGGTAAATGCCCACGGCTGTCAGGCTGAACGCCAGAATCCAGGGAGCCATCAATACCACCGACTGTAACCAGGCCAGCAGCCCCAACTTGCCAAACGGTCTGGCACGATAGAAACCCCACCCCAAAAAGATCAGCGCCAGCAGCACAGTGATTGCAGTAATCATTCCCAATTTCCAAAATCAACCTGGAACCTATCAACACTTCCCCGTTTTCCCTGAAGGAAAGCAAAAGATGAACGGAATCCGATTTTTTTAGTCTTTTGTAACGAGGAAACCGCATTATAGCTGTCGCCAGGTTGCTCAGGACATTGGGTTTAAGGGGGGGGGTGGGGACTGTGTTCCAGCCAGGGGTTCCACCCCTGCACCCTGTTCCTAAGCTTAGTGACTATAGCTATAAGATCTAATTTACCTGAATCAGCGCTGCACAAACTTGTCTGTGAAAATAGGAAGCCGGATAGATTGCCTCTAGTGGTTTGTCAGTATTAATTTGCGTTCTAGATAAATCAAAATGGTTATTTTGTGAGTTAAAAACTCACAAAATATTGCTGTCGTCAGGTTAATCAGGACATTGGCTTTCAAGGGGGGTAGGGGCGCAGCCCCCAGAGAAAGGCCCCCTCTACCCCCCTTGAAAACTTTTGTTTTGCTCTACTAGGGCCAGATATTGCCAAAAAGGAGCCGCGATCGCCAGGTAGCATCAGTTGCACAACGCTACCCTCTTCTAAAGCACTGATCTTATTTTTTTCTTCTTCTTGCCATCTTTCTTGGCATCTTTCTTGGTTTCTTTCTTTTCAGGCTCCTCAGCGACAGGTTCGCTAACAACAGGCTCCTCAACAGCGGTTGCGGCAGCGACAGGCTCTTCAGTGACAGGTTCGCTAACAGCAGGTTCCTCAACAACGGTTGCGGCAGCGACAGGCTCCTCAGCAACAGATTCCTCAGCGGCTGGCTTCTCGGCTGGCCTAGTTTCCTGTTTCGCACCCATCTGGGCAGCGACCTCCGCGACAAAGTTAGTCTCTTCTTTTTCAATGCCTTCGCCCAGCACAAATCTGACAAAACGACGCACCTGGATATTTTCACCTAGTTGCGCGATATGCTGCTTCACCAGCTCTTCAACCGTAATATTTTGATCGCGGATATAGGGTTGATCGAGCAAACAAAGTTCTTTCAGGCGTTTTTCAATCCGCCCCTGAACAATTTTTTCCTTGATGTTGTCTGGCTTGCCTGCCAGGTCATCCTTCCCCATTTCGATCGCCTTTTCCTTTTCAACGATCTCTGCGGGAATGTCAGCCACCTTCACGTACTCAACTTGAGAATTGGCCGCCACTTGCTTGGCAATATCCTGCACCAGCTTCTTGAAGGACTCGTTGCGGGCAACAAAGTCGGTCTGGCAGTTAACCTCAACCAGTACGCCAATCCGACTGCCCGTGTGGATGTAGCTATCGACCAAACCTTCAGCCGCCGTTTTCCCGGATTTTTTCTCAGCAGAAGCAATCCCCTTCTTGCGCAGCCATTCCGTCGCTTTTTCAAGATCCCCGTTGTTCTCGGTCAGTGCCTTTTTGCAATCCATCATGCCTGCACCTGTCTTTTGGCGCAGTTCGCTCACTAACTTTGCGGTAATTTCTGCCATGTCCCTTTAGTCCCTGCTCTGAAATAGTTTTGAGTTTTTGAGTTTTAAGTTATGAGTTATGAATTTGATTCAAGTCAAAACTCATCACTCATAACTCAGCATCAGCATTTATTACTCTTCTGACTCCTCGTCATCCTCTGGAAGGAAGGAGAGGTCGTTGTCTTCGTAATCAAACTCTTCTTCAGCGCCTTCATAGTCATCGTAATCATCTTCGACTTCAAGCTGACCGTGACGACCTTCATAGATCGCATCTGACAGCTTACCCACTATTAGCTTAATCGACCGGATGGCATCATCGTTCGCAGGAATGGGGACATCCACCACGTCAGGGTCGCAGTTGGTATCTAGCAAAGACACAATAGGAATTCCCAGCTTCTGGCATTCCTGAACGGCGTTGTATTCTCGCCGCTGATCGACAATGACGACCACATCGGGCACTTTCCGCATCATTTTAATGCCACCCAAATATTTCTGAAGCTTTTCCAGTTCCCGGCGCAGCACGGAAGCTTCTTTTTTGGGGAGCAGATCTAGCGCTCCAGTTTCTTCTCGACGTTCTAACTCTTTTAGACGCTCAACCCGCGTCTTAATCGTGACCCAGTTGGTGAGCATTCCACCCAACCAGCGCTGGTTGACGTAGTAAGCACCACAGCGGGCTGCTTCTTGAGCCACAATTCCGGCAGCCTGACGCTTGGTGCCAATAAATAGAAAACGCTTGCCTTGCTCAGAGGCATTGCGGACGTAGTGGTAGGCTTCATCCATCAACTTGGCGGTTTGCACCAGGTCGATGATGTGAACACCATTTCGAGAAGTGTAGATGAACGGCTCCATCTTGGGGTTCCAGCGACGGGTTTGATGCCCAAAGTGAACCCCTGACTCCAACAGTTGAGCCAATGAAACGACTGGCATATTTTACTCCTGTATTCGGGTTAATCCTCCACCCAGGAGCATCTTTGAAAGCGATTGCTTAGCTGCTAGTTGTTAATTATTTAGATCGTGAACTTTCTAAAAACTAACAACTAATCACTAACAACTTTCTTCAGACACCCGAAATCCTGAGTGTGCGGTTTTTGACAACTCCTCTAAGGTAACACAGTCATGCAGGCTATGGAACCTGGCCCATCTTGTATAGCAAGAGGGCAGGGGCGAGGTTCAGAAGTCTGGATGGCGGGGGATGGGGAAATGGAGTACTCTTTATTCCCTCACTCCCCCTTCTGTCTTCCGTTTTCTGTCTTCTGTCTTCTGTATTACTTCACAGCCGTGGGGCTCTGTTCTTCCTGCAACACAGGCTGGGGTAGAACAGCTACTTTGGGATAGGCAATCCGCTGGTGATTGAACTGTTGCCAGACTTCGACAAAAATGGTGGCGATTTTAGACATTTCTTCGCGAGTTAGTCCAGAATTCACCAACTGTTTGTCCTGCCAGCGGGCGCGCAGGATTTTGTTGATCATGGAGAGGGCTTCGTCGTAGGTGGCTTCTTTGAGCGATCGCAGTGCCGCCTCACAGGAATCGGCCAGCATGACAATTCCCGTTTCCCGCGACTGGGGAATGGGTCCGTCGTAACGAAAATCGGCTTCCCGCACTTCGAGCAGAGTCCCATTCGGTTTTGGGTGTTGCTGCGCCCACTGCTGAGCCTGATGGTAGAAGTAGGCAATCAGCATGGTGCCCTGGTGCTCTGGAATAAATGCCTGGACTGCTTTGGGTAACCGGCATTTGCGAGCCATCACCAGTCCTTCAGAAACGTGCTTCTTGATAATTTCGGCGCTTTTCCAGGGATTGTTGATCAGGTCATGTTTGTTGGGGCCGCCCATCTGGTTTTCGATAAAACCCAGCGGATCGTGCATTTTGCCAATGTCGTGATATAGCGTTCCCGTCCGTACCAGCTCTACATTGCAGCCAAGGGCGCGGGCAGCCGCTTCTGCCAGGGTAGCTACAAACAGGGTGTGCTGGAAGGTACCGGGGGTTTTGGCGGCAAGTTGCTTCAGCAGGTAGCAGTTGGGGTTGGCCAGTTCCACCAGGCGGATGGTGGTCACCAGGTCAAACAACTGCTCCAGGTAGGGGCTGCTGCCGATCGCCACAATGCACCAGGCCAGACCCAACAGGGCATGAATCGCGGCTGACCCCAGCAAGGTGTACCAGACCATGCCAGACGCCACATTGAATACCAGGTAAAGGCTTCCCTGCAAAATGCCAACGCCGATTCCCAGAAGTGCCAGTTCTTCCCGCGATCGCAACCGACCCGCCATCCAGCCACCCAGTAATCCGGCTCCTGTACTGGAAAGCAACTGACTCCAGGGAATGGACATGCCAAAGGGTAAAATCACAGCCAGGATGCCAGTCACCGCAATTCCCAAAGGTGAGCCATAAAAACTGCCTACCAGCAGCCCAATGGCAGGCAGGTTGGTGGAGGGCACCCGGAGAACAATCAGTAGCGGGGTTGTCAGGCTCAAGAGCCAGATCAACAGGCGATCGCGGCGACGCATCCCCGGATTAAACTTGCGCTCCACAAACCAGAAGACCCCAACCGCACCACCGACTAAGACCCCAAACCCAATCAGCCCAGACCAGTTGATTTCCCGGCGGCTCAGCCCGAAGTGGTCTAGCAGCGCAAAGTCACCCGTGGTGATCTCTTCCCCTGTGCGAACAATGACCTCCCCCTCTCGAATGGAAACCATTTCCGGCTCAACCTGCTGAGCCGCCTGCTCCGCCCGCAGTCGGGTCTGTGCCTCATCCCGCACCAGGTTGGGTTGGAGTGAAGCTAAGAGGATCTTGATTCCCGTCTCTTCAGCAGCGGCTGGAAGGGTGCCCCTAACCCGGAGACGAACGGCACTTTCTAGAATCGCTTCGGTCAAACCCGGAGCAATCCCCTGGGCCAATATTTGCTCGGCCAATTGGGGGATCTTCACCCTGGTTTGCTGCCAGTCTGCGGCGCTAAGATCGAGCAGAGTTGCGTCGTAAATGGATTCCCCATCTGAAGGGGTGGAGCTAGAAAGGGAGCTTACCGTGGCAGCGTAAAGGGAACGGGCTTCTGCGATCGCCTCCAGCAGCGCAATATAGTCTCTGGAATCAGCCGTGCGGGGATAGGCTAGCAGTTCAGCCGCTGCCCGTCGCTGCTGGTCATTGGCCAGGTCAGACAACTTTAACCGAGAACGGGCAGTGGTAGTGCGAGGAAAAGACGCCGTTGGGTCGGCAACGCTTAGCAGCTTTTGCCATTCTGCCTCGCTGGCTTTGCGCAAATAGGACTGGGTTCCCAGCGAGAGAATAGACGTTTTGGTAAAGGGAAAGGGACCCGCCAATCGCCTCAATTCATTACCCTCATCCAGTAGCCGCTGCACATTGTCGCGGATCTGCTGGTTAACAGCCTGATCCAGCATCAGGACTGAAATGGCACTGGTTCGAGCAGCTTTCTGCTTTTCTTCAGTCGCTTTTTTATCTTCGATTGTCGCGTCCCTGGGGGCATAGATCGTTTGGGGAGCCGCCTTGCCTACATCCAGTTTGGGCGCATTATAGAAGCGGTGGCCCATCGCACTGGCCAGGGAAATCACTGCCAGGGCTGATATGACATAGGAACGAGTGACTTTGCCCGATTCAGGCAACGGCTGTAATTTCCGCCAGCCCCCAGTCAGGCCTTGATAGAGCCGTCCTCCATAACGCCGACAGGGTTGCTTAAGCTTTTGCACCAGTGGCTGAAACCGTTTCATAATGACCTGCGATCGCACGGTTGACTGGAAAAACGGGGTAGCAGTCAGGAAAAAATGGCGCCGCCAGCGTAGCCTTTCTATTATATGGAGCCACTTTCAATCACGGGAGTGGTGATTGCCCCCCGCTCAAACTGCCACCTGCTGCTAATTAAGACAGACGAATTACTCCTGGGGCGGCGATCGCGGGGACCTGTTCTGGAAAGTCTACTGAGTTGTATACTCCAGACCAAACGGCCAGTAATCGAGTCGCCAGTTGCTCAATCTTCGCACCCGACACTCCCCCCACCTGCTGGCTGGAATAGTGAGCATCTGCCATTCTCCACACCAGCGGAATTCCAACCCAACTGTTGTAGGCACCCATTAAAGCACCTGTTAGTCCACACACCTGAGGAGCATTACCGGATCGAGCTGCCCGAATCAACGCCAGCCGGAAATCTTCAGGCGTGCTTAAACTGCAATAGAGTGCCAGACAAATCATTTCAGAACTTGATCCAACTTGCTGGGACGACAGGAGACTGACCCTAGCAGCACCCAGATCTCTCCCTTCTTGAAGCAAGGTCTGGGTCTGCTCCAGTTTTGAAATGAAATCATGAAGGGTATCCTCTCGACTAAACTCATCCGATTGCAATTGGGTGACGATTTGGGGAATGAGATGGCGCGGAGAGAGTTGTTCTTTCAAAGCAGCGGCGATCGCACCAGTGAATGCCCATGCCTCCTGCCACGCACCCGGCTTAGCTTTAAACTGACTGGCAACCTCCTCCAAAGCCTGCCGACGCTTGAACTCATTGTCATGAAAGAATAGCGCAACAGGTAGGGTTGCGATCGCCAGATCGGCTCCTGTTACCCCTGGACTGGCAACGAAGGTAGCCTCTTTCCCGTCAGTCAATGCCGGGAGCCCAATCTGCTCTAAATCAAGCCCCTGCCAGCCACCTTTCAGAATCAGTTTTTCAGTCAAATAGAGAGCAACCTTTCCCCAGCCGGATGGCATTGATTGGCTCAGTGAAACCTCCTCCCTATCCGAGCCTGGATGCCAGGTAAATAGGTCAATATGCCCCATCTCTGCTGAATGTTTTGCTGGGAATGACCTCCTCTGTTGTAATTTTTGTTTCCAAAAATAGGAACCTAACTCTTCTCCCAGCGCTGCCCCTAACAGCACTCCTTGAAAGCGACTCAATAACGAGTAGCGCATCGATTTGTGGCCTGTGGTTACGCTCTCCATACTAACTGAGGATTGGATTAGGGAGAGGAGGGAGGTGTGAAAAGGGAAAGAAAAAAGAAGAAGTAAAGAAGAAAGAAAAGGGAGGATAGGAGCTGGAAGGGGGGGCTAAAAACGGGGCTCTAACTCCTTGAAACCCTGATTCCCTCGACCCCCTTTCCAGGATTGCCACAAAAGAACTGACAAACCCGCTGGAAGGGAACTCACTCTTGCACTCATTTCGCCTTTCTCTCGGCCTCTCTTTTCCTGTTTTTCCTTTTTTCTATGCTTCTCCCCATCTCCCTAACAAAATTTAAGAAATCCGATGGTCAAATCTGCCATTCCTCACTTATAGTAGCTCTACAGTATCTTAGATAGATTTGACCGCTACGGATAGGGTTGTCTCTGCTTACCTCTGGTATTTCTGGTATTAAAGTTATTTACTCTGTTGCCTAAGGATTCCTAAAATGCGTGCTTATCTAAAGCCAGGTTCCCTGCGATCGCTCACTCTGACTTTTGCTATGAGCTTTGCTGTGATAGGGATTTCCACGGCGGCTGGGTTGAGCCAGCAGTCGGGAGCGCCTGCTGCGGGTGGTGTTGATGGCACTGCGACTGAAGCTGTTAGTCGCTCAACACTCAAGCCAGGCAGCAAAGGAAATGATGTCACGGAGTTACAGGCGACGCTAAAGCTGCTTGGCTTTTATAACGGAGCGGTGGATGGGGTTTATGGACAAACCACCGTCAATGCGGTGTATTCCTTCCAACAAGCAGCCGGGTTAGATGCAGACGGTATTGCTGGTCCTGCTACCTGGGGACGGCTTTTTCCTACCACCCCCGTTGCGGCGCCCCCCCCTTCGTCTCTGGTGAGCCGTCCATCATCTTCTAAGCCAGCCAGTGCAGCGGCTACCAGCCCCAACCCCAACCACTCCGCTACCGCAAAACCTGCGAATCCAACTCTGGGTTCCTCGCCAGCAAAAGTAGCTCATGTCTCGCCTGCCCCCGCTGGTTCAACCGCGATCGCAGCGGCTAAAAAGCCAGCACACTCGATTGAGGGAGCTAACTCTACTCCTAGTTCAGAAGTGGCTTTGCCGATCTTAAGAGTAGGTATGAAAGGCCCAGCAGTCAGTGGGTTGCAGCAGCGGTTGCGGGCGATCGGCGTCTTAAAGAGTTCCGCTGATGGAGTGTTTGGCCCCGAAACGCAGGAAGCGGTAAAGGCTGCCCAACGCAAATTTAATCTTGAAGCAGATGGGGTCGTAGGTCCGGCAACCTGGAGTCAACTGTTGCAGTAGTTATCCTCACCTCTTGTTCACATTTCTTAACGCTTTGCAATCAATCAAAAGACTTTGTTGCAGGCTGCTCTATGATTAGACAGTAGTAGCTTTTGTTTTGCCGAATTTTTCTATAGCTGTCGCCAGGTTGCCCGAGACTTTGGGTTGAAGGGGGTGTGTAAGCTACGCCCCAGCCAGGGGTAGAACCCCTGCACCCCGTCCTAAACCTGGTGACTATCACTATGTTTCCTGTTTACTCAATCGTTTGCGGCGTTAGCACTGTCAGAGGTACTAGCCATGCCCAAGAAAAGCCGAGAGCTTACGGTCGATACTGAGCCGACTGAAGGCGCTCTGCTAAACCGGATGACGAATCGAATCCGCAAGTCTCTAGAGCTTCAGGAGGTACTCTCTGCCGCTGTTGCAGAAATCCGGTCATTTCTAGGAACAGACCGAGTCAAGATTTATCGGTTTGAACCGGATGGTTCTGGTCAGGTAATTGCGGAGTCTATCTATAAGCAGCGTCTCCCTTCACTGTTGGGATTGCATTTCCCAGCTGGTGACATCCCTCCCTCTGCGAGGGAATTGTTTGTTAAAGCCCGGCAACGGGTAATTGTGGATATTCCCAGCCAGATCACAACGCTGAGTCGGCTAGAAACCGCTTTAACAACAGCTGATCTGACGGTTGAGGATGTCTCCAATTTGCCACTGGAAGAAATTCTGCAACGCCCGGTGGATCCCTGCCACGTCGAATATCTGACTGCAATGGGTGTGCAGTCGTCTCTGGTGATTCCCCTGCTACACCAGCAAAAACTCTGGGGATTACTGGTGTCGCACCATGCAGAGCCTAAGAAGTTTTCTAAAAAGAAAATACAGACTGTCCAACTTCTGGCAGACCAGGTAACCATTGCGATCGCCCAGGCATCTCTTCTTCGGGATGCGCGAGAACGGGCCCACCGCGAAGCCATCGTCAACCAGATTACGACCCTGCTCCACTCGCCGTTACCCATCCCCGAAATCCTGCGCATTGTTCTGGAATGCATAGTGAAAGTCGTTGAGGGTTCGGCTGGCAGGCTCTACCTGTTTGGGTATCGAGCGGATGCTGCCGCCGATCTCTATACCTTTGGTAAACAGCCAATACTGCCTAACGATCAGGTGCTTGAAACATCTCGCTTCTGGCAGCATCTGTTGACGCAGAAGAGTGATCCATTCCAGCCTCTTGAAGAGTTATTTAAAACCTCAGAATTGCTGTCTGGCGAAGATCTTGAACGAAATACGCTATCTCTCAAAATTTACCGGCGTTTCAACCCGTATGCTGTTTCAGACATTTATCAAGAGCCCCAGTTAGAAGATGTGTTGCCCGCCTTTCACTCGAAACCAATTCGCAGTCTGCTGGTCATGCCATTGAGCTATGGAGAGGAGCCTCTGGGTTTTCTCACCATTTTTCGGGATGAAATTGACACCGACATTGTTTGGGCAGGCAGGTACAGTCCGGATAATCGCAACGACCGGGTGCGCGAGTCCTTTGCCGCCTGGCGCGAATTGAAGAAGGGGCAGGCGCGGGAGTGGACATCGGAGGAAATTGACCTGGTGCGATCGCTGGGTACCCACCTGACTATGGCCGTAATGCAAAATCGCCTCTACCAGTGTGAACGGGAACAGCGCATGATTGTTGAAATGCGTAACCAGGAACTGAATATTGCCCGCTCGGCAGCGGAAGAAGCCAGCCGTCTCAAGTCCGATTTTCTATCTTCCACCAGCCACGAATTGAGAACGCCCCTCGCCTCAACCCTGAATTATTTGAAACTGCTCAAAGAGGGGTTTTACGACAATCCTGAAGAGCTTCAGGAATATATTAACGTCGCTTACAACGCTGCCGAAAATCTGGTTGCTATCATCAATGATGTTCTTGATATTGCCAAGATCGAAGCAGGGCGCATGCATGTGCAGCTAGAATCGGTGAATCTACCAGAGATGCTGCGCGAAGAAGAAAACCTGTTTAGACCAGAAAGCCGCCAGAAAGGAATTTCTTTGATTATCGATTGTCAAGTGAATGAAGTACAGGCAGATGGCACTAAATTAAGGCAGGTATTGACCAATTTGTTAGCTAATGCCTTTAAATTTACTGACTCTGGCGAGGTGCGGGTGCGCGTCATCCAGCGGATGCAGGAGACGAACGGTTCCCTTCAACCTGTAGTTGAAATTTCAGTCGCCGATACAGGCATTGGAATTGATAATGAAAAAGGGGATCTTTTATTTGAGCCTTTCGTTCAAGCAGATGGTTCGATTAAGCGTCGTTATGGCGGTACAGGGCTGGGACTGACTATTTGTAAACGCTTAGTTGAGCTCATGGGGGGGCAAATTTGGCTAGAAAGCTCTGGCAAAGGGCAGGGAACAACTGTAACTTTTACGCTCCCCAATCCACCTAATCCTTAGGAAGAGACCTTGAATATTCTTCTTGTTGATGACGATGAAATCCTGGCGAAAGGTACTGCTAAGCTAATCTACCGTCTGGGCCATCATCAAGTCTCGATTACGGATGACCCCAGCGAGATTTTTCGCCTTTGCCAGACAGGAGAAGTTGATCTGGTGTTGATGGATGTCAACATTCCCGGTGCGGAATGGGAAGGACGGGAAGTTAGTGGGACTGACTTGGCTCGCGCGCTCAAAAATCATCCGCAAACGGCTCACATTCCGATTATTTTGATTACGGCCTACGCTATGCTAAGCGAGCGCAAAGCCCTGATGGAAGCTTCTCAGGCTGATGGCTTCTGCGCTAAACCTGTAACTGATTATAATGCTCTGCTAGAGATGATCGATCGCCTCGGCCAGAGGTCTACCAGTGGCCTGATCAATCACAATTCTGGTAAGGAGGGGGGGGTAGGGGTAGGGAATCAGGGGAGCAGGATGGAGTGATGAGGTGGATGAATGGATGAGTGGATGAATAACAACTAACAACTAACTATAGTAAATAGTAGAGTAAGTAATAGCTACCAGGTTTAGGACAGGGTGCAGGAGTTCTCCCCTTGGCTGAAGGCTAAGCGCCCCTAAGTCAATGCCCTAAACAACCTGGCGACAGCTATAACAACACGTCTCGCCTACTCCACAATGTCTATCGGGAACTATATTCCTCAATCCGGTGGTACCCTACTTCTTCGTAAGCGGCTAGCTGGAGCTTGAGGAACTGATTCTGATCTTCAATTTCCTTCAGTTCGGCCATTTTCTCAGCGATCGCCCGCGTAAAGTTGTCTGCGTTGGGAAGCTGGTCAGCAATCCAGGAGGTGTCGATTTCAATCTCGATCATCCTCAGAGTGCGGCGGTACTCCCGCATCAGACGGGCGTTGTTCGCAATTTGCTGCTTCAAGATCCCGATGGCACTGGTTGAGCGGTAGATGCGAACGGAATACAGGTCGCGATCGACATCCAGCATCTTGTGCTTTAACGCTTCTAGCTGGTCAATCAAAAACTGGGTGGACTTGCACTCATGATTCAATTCATCTAATCGATGCTCCAGTTTTGCTTTATGCACCAGAAGCTTCTGATCCGTCATTAAACGAGCCCCTTCCCGACCACAGGTTTCCAAAGCAGGGGGTAGAAAGCTGGGCGGTATCAGTCATTTTCAGCAGTAGCAAAACTCCCACTGCGCTAACCGCAGACACTAGAAACAGGTTAACTCCAACAACAAAGGAGCCAAGTAACAGTCCCAGCACAACAGTACCCAATGTGATCTTGATGTAACTGGCGCTGGGGATTGGGTTGGGTGGAACGTACTGTTTACCGGTCGTGTGGTTGGTAATCACCACCAGCTTCTTCATCAGGTAACCCTGCAGGGTATAAAGGGCTGAAACGATATCGCCGAGCTGGACGGGCAGATTATCTATTTTACCCGGCACGGAAAACTGGAGTAATTTCAGGTTGCGATCGGCGGTTGTGATTTGAAGGGTGTAATGGCGGCGATAGAAGGTTGGGAGTTTGGAGGAAAAATGGAGCAGCGTTTCGTAAATGGATGTTCGCCGCGACAGTTTGCCATAAACCACGCCAAACCTGGTTTTGCAGAAGACGCAGGTAACGCGAGAAGCCGTGTGGCTCAAGTCAGCGATCGGGCGGGAGCAGGTCGGGCATTGCAGCGACGGTTTCATCAAGCAAACTCCCAGGGCAATAGGGCGTAAGGCTTTCTATTCGGGGTTGATAATCTTCGGCACCTTAAAGAAATCGCCCTCCCGATCCGGCGCACAGTCTAAAATCGCGTCCCGATTGGGATAAGGCTGTAAAACATCAGCACGCGTGACATTGCTGACATCGATCGCCCGTGTTGTTGGCTGAACATCGCTCGTATCCAACTCGCTCAACTGCTGAAAATAGTCGAGAATATCACTCAATTGAGTCGTAAACGTCTCTTCCTCTTCTGGAGTCAGTTCCAGACGAGCCAGATAGGCCACTTTACGAACCTGGTCGCGATCGAGCATGAACTTAACCACTTAGAAATACACATCCATCTGAGATCGACCCGTGGTTTTAAGCCAGTTTTGGGCTTCGATGTAATTGTTGGGGGCAAGGCGAATCGCCCGCTTCCAGTAATCGGCAGCTTTGTCGTAGTAGGCATCTGCTTCATCATCATTGCCCGCTTCTTTTTCGCGCTCACCCAGGTAGTGGAAGATCACCGCAATGTTGTTAAGGGCCTGAGGCATGCGAGGGTTCAAATCCAGCGCTTGGTGGTAGTAATCCAGTGCGACGTTATGTTCGCCGTTGCTGGCGTGGATAAGCCCAATGTTGTAAAGAATGTAGCTACGGTCATAGGGGTCTTCTTCCAGCTTTAGCGCTTCGTTGTAGTTTTCCAGCGCTTCGGCGTACTCGCCGTCGGCCTGAGCAGACATCCCATCCCGGTAATAGGCAAAGGCTTCCTTTGCTTTTTTATTAGCAGGCAAGAGCTTCAGAATCATATCGGCCATGACGGTGAAGCTCTTGTCGATGAAGTTGTCGTTGCGTTGTGTTCTTGGCATAGGTCAACTCGGCGATCGCGCTCAAGAAGTGTAACCAGATGGTTCCAAAGTTTTACAGATGTTTATTAGTCTAACGCTGACGCGGAACTCTGGATAGTTTGAGAAATGTGAAGGAAATCCCCGTAATTTTACAGAATTGAGCTTCAAGTCGGCTAAAACAGCCTGAACCGCTTCAGAGAACTTACGGAAATTTGTCAGTGATATAGCTCTACGCGGGTGCATTAAGACATTGGAGCGGGTGCATTAGGACATTGGAATTATAGAGGGGGAGTGGGGGCTTTGCCCCCAGCCAGGGGTTCCACCCCCTGCACCCCGTCCTAACCATAATGACTACCGCTATAAGAGTCACCCGATCAGGTGAAGGTGGTCAGTAACCATCCTGCATCTGAATCATCCGGTAACAAGACAATCTTCACAGACTGTTAACAGCCCTATCACCCTGACGGGTTAAGAAATCGGGCGTTGCTGAATTTGGGTATGAAATAGGTGCTGTATGCTCGACTTCGTTTCGATTCATGCTGCTTTTCAGCAACACCGGCCAGAGAAAGCAGGCACCAATGTCTGCAATCAGGCTAACAGAATCCGTCAGCGCGGCAATTGAGATATCGCCCCAAAACCAGTCGAAGCGATCGTAAGGATGAATTTTTGTAGGCGTTTAAAAAAACACCACCAGGCTTCTGCTTTGGGTTTCAGGCGATTGCGCTACTTTTCCAGGTCTACCGTCGTAGCAATCAGTTTGCCATAATTCTGTAATCGCTCATCGAGGTGAATCAGTTTCAGTAGACCCGAAGTAGCCTCCTGAGGCAGGTCTGCTAAGGCTGATTCAACTATCCTGTGCCGCCAGAAGGTCGAGAATCTGTTCGGCTGAGGGCTTGGGAGTTGCCCGCTCCAGGTTGGCAAGTCTGGCGGCGTAGGTTTGCAGGGCGGCATCTAACCTGGGGGAATTCATGGGGGCGGTGCGTTTTACGGTGTTTCTTAGATCCGACAGCTACAGTCGTGTGGATTCGGGTAATGGGTACGAAGTGGGGTGAATGTCAATAAAAACGGCTGTAAGCGTTAAATTATTCAGGAGCTCTACATCAGTGATGACATATTGGCTGGGTTAGTGGGAGTGGCGTTAGCACTGGTGGCTGAATGACTTCTCTCACTAGCAAGTGTGAGCCGGGTCATGGTGGTCGTAGGATGCCTTGCATTTGGAGGGAATCGGCGTGACATTGGTTTCTCTGGTCATCACGGTTTATAACCGGGAACATTATCTGGGTGCAGCGATTGAAAGTGTGCTGGCTCAAACCTATTCAGATTTTGAACTGGTTGTTTGGGATGATGGTTCAACGGATCGCTCCCTGGAGATTGCGCAGGAGTATGCCCGCTGCGATCGCCGGGTGCGTGTGATTGCCGCTCCCCATGCAGGAAGGGTACCCGCTCTCCAGGCGGCGATCGCGAATACCACAGGTACTTATTTGGGTTGGGTAGACAGTGATGACCTGCTGGATCCCAAAGCTCTGGAAGAAACCGTAGCCATCCTCAATGCCCACCGGAATGTGGGGATGGTTTACACCGACTACCTGGATATGAATGAGTCCGGGCAGATGCTGGGCTATGGCTACCGCTGCCAGATCCCCTATTCCAGAGATCGTCTGCTACTAGATTTTATGACTTTCCACTTTCGCCTGATCCGGCGATCGGTGTTTGACCAGGTGGGAGGCATTGATGGCTCTTTGGACTATGTTGAGGATTATGACCTCTGCCTGCGCTTGTCCGAAGTGACCCGGGTAAGCCATGTCCGCAAGCCGCTTTACTACTACCGCCACCATGGGGGCAATGCTTCCCATGAATGGCGGATTGAACAGGTGCTGCGATCGCGCGCCATCATTCGTCAGGCTCTGAAGCGACGGGGACTGTCTGACCAGTGGGAAATTCACATCCAGTTCCCGGAGGGGCGCTTTGTCCTGCGTCGCAAGCAAGTGGGGCTCCGTCCATCTCCCGCCTGCGGCACGGGGACTGAGATGAGGAAAAAGCGAGCAGCCTTTCTGGTGCCCCTGTTTAGGGAAGGATGGAGGCAGCCGCTTTCCCCGCCGAAATTCTGCGTCGTCCCCCTCTTGCTGGCCCTGCCGCTGGCTACCCTCAGTCCTGCTGGAACGGTCCGCGCCCAATCCATTACGCCTACCCCTAACGGCACCAACACTATTGTTACGCCCACTGGCGATCGCCTCGATATCACCGGCGGTACCCAGGCTGGAGCCAATCTGTTCCATAGCTTTCAGCGGTTTGGGCTGGATGCGGGGCAAATCGCCAATTTTCTCTCCAATCCGTCTGTCCAAAATATTTTGGGACGGGTCACGGGGGGAGATGCCTCGATCATTAACGGGCTGATCCAGGTCACGGGCAGTAATGCCAACCTGTACTTAATGAACCCGGCAGGCATTGTTTTTGGTCCCAATGCCCGATTGAATGTGCCAGGGTCATTTATAGCCACCACCGCTAATGGGATTGGGTTTGGCTGTGCAGGACCGGGGGTGAGGTGCGCAGGCTGGTTCAATGCGGTGGGAACCAATGACTACACAGCTCTGGTTGGCACTCCTGACACCTTCGCCTTTACAATGGCGCAACCGGGGGCGATCGTCAATGCCGGGAATCTGGCGGTTGAGGATGAGCGATCGCTCATCCTCTTAGGCGGCACCGTCCTCAACGCCGGGCAACTTTCTGCACCGGGCGGACAGGTAACTCTCGCCGCTGTTCCAGGCAGCAACCTGGTGCGGTTGAGCCAGCAAGACAGTCTCCTGAATCTGGAATTTATCCCCACCACCACTCCTTCTCTGTCCTCTGGAGCTTCTCCGGCCCCCCTTCCCTTCACTCCCCTCACCCTGCCCCAACTGCTGACGGGTGGAAATCTGACCAGTGCAACGGGAGTTACGGTCAACCCGGATGGCACGATTCAATTGGGCGGATCGAGCCTGCGAGTTTCGACCAATCCGGGGACGGCCATTGTTTCTGGTAGCATTACCACCTCCAATGCCTCCCTCAGCCCCATTCCCGACTCTCCACTGCCAACGCCGCTCCTGGTGAATGTTTTGGGAACCCAGGTGGGGTTAATTGGAGCCACTATCAATGCTTCCGGGCTGACCGGAGGGGAAACCGTTCGGATTGGCGGAGACTATCAGGGGCGCGGTCCGGTGCCCAATGCCCAAAGTACCTTTGTAGACGCCAGTTCCACCATCAATGCAGATAGCTTGCGGAATGGAAATGGGGGCCGCGTCATCCTGTGGGCAGACCAAATTACCCGCTTCTATGGCAACATCAGCGCACGGGGTGGAGCCCTTTCAGGAGATGGTGGTTTTGTTGAGGTGTCGGGTAAGCAAGACCTGGTTTATCAGGGATTTGCGGATGTTTCTGCGCCTGCGGGCAACCCTGGCACTCTGCTCCTCGACCCGACCAATATCACCATTGTGGCGGGAGCCTATGGCTACGGTACGGGTGACACGGCCTTACCGGATATTTTCAGCACCGATTTTCCCGGCGCGTCCATCACCGTTTCTGAAGGAGCGTTAGAAGGATTTGGCTACGGCAATATCATCCTGGAAGCGACCAACGACATCACAGTGGCTTCCCTGGCGGATGGGGTGCTGAACCTGTTCAACTCCTCATCCGTTACCTTTAGAGCTGATGCAGATGGAGATGGGGCGGGTTCGTTCATTATGGGGGCTGGATATGGTCTGGTTGCCAATGGTCAGAATTTGACCATCTCTGGAGCCAATCTGATCCTGGGGAACATTGACACTTCCAGCCCAGAGTTTGGCAATGGTGGGGATGTGAATCTGGATGCAGCAGGCAATATCACGGTTGGCAACATTAACACCAGCAGTTTTACCGGATTGGGATATCGGGCTGGCAACGTGGATATCGCCAGTGCCAGTGGGGCGATCGCCACGGGCAATATCTTCACCAACAGCGATGTTCAGGCGGGAGCTGTGACACTCTCGGCCCCTGGCAGTAACAGTGACGTAACCTTTGGCAGCATCAGTGCTGTTGGAACTGGAGCTGGTTCAGCCGGGGCACCCGTATCGATTACCGCAGGTCGGTTTGTGCGAGGAACTGGCTTTATCGATGGCGCCACTACCCCAACCATTGATAGCAGTGGCGCAGGAACCTCTGGCTCTATCCGGATTGAGCATGGTGGTGGATTGGCCGATGTTCAGTTTGTAGTTGGAGATGCCGCCATCAACGGCACAGCAGGTCGATTGGTCACTGGAACGGCTGCCGCACCCAGCACCATTGAACCTATCCGCTCTTTCCCTGGCAGTTTCTCAACCACAGGGATTGATATCATCACGACGACTTCCCCACCCCCTCCGCCCCCCATTGATCCCGGTGATGGCGGTGGAGATGGCAATCAGGGGAGGCCAGACATTCCACTGGATGACCAGGAAGAGATTTCCTCTGACCTTGCCGATACATCTGAAGAGGACCTATTCCTGGATCTGCCGGATGGGGATGGCTCCTTTCTGGATGAGCCGGGCGACTCAGACGTAGCCAGTCTGGAAGAGGATGCCAACCTTGAGTTTGAAGAGTACTTAGATATTCCAGATGATCTTCCAACGCTGAATGCGGGTGATGCCGAGAACATCCTTGATCGCATCAGACTGGAAACCGGGGTCAAACCCGCCCTGGTCTACGCGTCCTTCATTCCGGCCAGTGTTGCCACGGAAAGAGGAAAACCCACAAAATTTCCTGCAAAAATGGCCTGGGCAAACGCCTATTCTGGTAGCAAAAACAGGGCAGATCCACCTTCACCCGGTCAATCATTCGTCAACAATCCAATTGGACAGCCCAATACCCAGCCAGGGAAGGTTGCCCAGAAGCAGCGATCGCAAACACTGCGACAGAAACTTCCCCCCAGTGACCAGGATCAGTTAGAACTGGTGGTCGTAACGGCTGAGGGAAAACCGATTCGGAAGCTGGTTGCTGGAGCGACCAGAGGCCAGGTACTCAAAATGGCCCGACGCTTTATTAACGAAGTTACCGATCCCCGCAAAGTACGCACCACTAGCTATCTGAACGCAGCCCAGCAGCTTTATCGCTGGATGGTGGCTCCGATTGAGTCAGAGCTACAGGCGCGAGGAATTGGCAACCTGGCCTACATCTCAGATACGGGCTTGCGGTTTATTCCAATGGTGGCGCTGCATGATGGTAAACAGTTTTTGGTGGAGAAGTACAGTTTTGGGTTAATGCCCAGCTTCAGCCTCACCGATACCCGCTACACCAGTCTCAAGAACGCGACGGTGCTAGCAATGGGGGCGTCGGAGTTTGCCGACCAGCCGCCCCTGCCTGCTGTACCGACGGAACTGAAAGTGATTACTAAAGACCTGTGGCGGGGAAGTTCCTTCCTCAACCAGGACTTTACCCTGGCCAACCTGAGAGCCCAGCGAACCGAGGAACCCTATCAAATCATTCACCTGGCAACCCATGGTGAGTTTCAGCCAGGTGCCCTGAGCAATTCTTACATTCAGCTCTGGGATACCCGTTTGCAGCTTGACCAGCTTCGTCAATTGGGCTGGAGCAACCCGCCAGTAGAGTTACTGGTTCTGAGTACCTGCCGTACTGCTTTGGGCAGCGATGATGCTGAACTGGGCTTTGCTGGATTTGCGGTGCAAGCTGGGGCTAAAACGGCTCTGGCCAGCCTGTGGAGTGTCAGTGATGAGGGCACCCTGGCGCTGATGACCGAGTTTTACCGCCAGCTACAAACCGCTCCGATTAAGGCGGAGGCTCTCAGACAGGCGCAAATTGCCATGCTGAAAGGGGAGGTACAGATTGATGGTGATCAGTTGCGTGGCTCACGGGGAGGAGGACTGGTGCTGCCTGCCACTTTAGTAGTGGGGAGTAAGCGCACATTAAACCATCCCTACTACTGGGCGTCGTTTACTCTGATTGGTAGTCCATGGTAAGCATCCTAACCACAATGCCTACCACTATAGCAATCTTATCTGGATAACCTTGAGCACCTAACAGACAAATTCACCGTTCTTTTTCCCTGACCATCCCATCTCGACAACTGTGTGTACTTCGTAATCGGCAAGCTCACGCTTTAAAGGACGTGGGGCACATTCATCAAGCAGGATTCGCATCGGCTGTCAACATTTCCTTTACTAATTCAAGAGCTGCGATCGCCTGTTCTCACTAACACCAGGAAAATGATCTAGAAATATCTCTAATGAATCACCAGCTTCAAGATAATCAAGCAGGGTTTTCATTGGTACACGAGTTCGATTACTAAGTAACGTCAGTTTGGGTTAAGCAGAAGCAGGCAAAGCAGTATCAATAATGAGTGAAGGCTTCTTCGGCTGATGACAGTAGGCAATCAAACCGCAGACTAAGTTGACCAAGCAGTTAACTGGAGAACGGAGACGAGAATGTTCAATCCCCCTTTCGTCTTACTCCCTTGCTCCCTTGGCCACTCCTGTTTCCTGACTTCTTTCTTCTTCCTGGCCACTCACCCGCCTTCTGTCTAGGCAGAAACGCGGATTGAATTAATTCGTATGGTAGAGGCGTTATTGAACTCTCTCCTACTAAGCTTGGTATTGACTCTTTCTGGAGAGTCGATCCTTCAGTAGCTGGCAGAATACCGAATGTTAACCTGGGACAAATCAAAAGTTCGTGTTCTAGTGGTGGATGATCACGAACTCACTCGATTTAGCTTAAGTCTGGCTTTACGCAACCAGCGAGACATTGAACTGGTCGGGTTGGCGAGTAATGGGATGGAAGCGATCGAACTGGTGAAACAACATCACCCAGATGTGATCATTCTAGATTTGCAAATGCCCGTCATGAATGGACTCAGCGCCTCCACCCACATCAAAGCAGCTTACCCAGACATTCAAATTCTTGCCTATTCCTCACTAGAGGATCCTCAAACTGAGGTCATGATTCAAACCGCAAACTTTGACGCCTTTTGTACAAAAGACACCGCAACCAGTGATCTGATTAGAATGGTCAGGCAGCTTAGCCAACAAGTTCCCGGCAGTTAAGCCAGAAAGCCAAAAATTAAAACCAGAACCCCCAACTTTATTAATACAACCTTTTGGCTTATGGGCTAAGGCCAATTCAGAAGTTAGGGATCTAATTAGTTCAAATCCAGATCGGGAAAAGTTTGCTTAAACTCCTCCAGCAAGTCATCCATTTCTTCAATTGCCTGATTGACATCAATTCTTAACGTACCCAGGTCTGGCTGTTCCAAAAGGCGTATTAATGCTTCACGCTTGCCCTTAATTACAGAAACTCTCTCTTGAATTGTTTCAGGTTCCATAATAACCAACTCCCTCCCTCAGGACAGCAAATTTCAAGTATTTATTCTATAGCGATCCTATCTGGATTTTGAAAAGGGATTTCGGCGGAATCCCTTTTCAAAAAGCCTTTTCACTTCACGAAACCATTTAGGACTGCTATACAACAGGGGGCAGGCGTTATACCAATTCAATATGAGGATACATAGAATTAGAACCCTCTGTAGTCCCCCTTGGTAAGGGGGACGGCGACAGCCGGGAGTTGATAATATACAGCTTCATAAAGCATTGGTATTTAGGTGGAAGAGGGGAAAGATGGTCGGATCCAACTTACCGCAAAAAAGGTGGGCGCTTTACATCAACAGGTTTACTTTTCACTACTTCATCAATGAACCGCTTAAGCGCCTGTTCCCGGTTCTTCATAAATGAGGCCCAAAACCCTGGCTGATATTCATCCATTGTTTTCGCTAACGCCCAAATATCAACTGCCAGAATGTTGTAAAGCATCTCATCCTCTCGTTTGAGTGAGTTGAGCTGCTCAACCAAGGAGCTTTTGCAAACGGCGGGCTGATCGTTATTTTTGATCATAAGGAGAGCCAACTGAGGAAGATGCAGCAGAGATTAATAGCATACTGACATATTTCTGTTTTTTTGTTACAGGCAACCAATCTGCAATATCGTGAGAGCTTCATTAGTGAGAGCTTCATTGAGAAAGGCACAGCAACTAAAAGCTATTCTCCTTTCACTAATTCTTCCCATCCATCTCAGCCTCTAACACCCAAATAGGTTTGGAATAAATGTGGCATTCGTAAATCGCCAGAGAGCGA
Source organism: Leptothermofonsia sp. ETS-13 (assembly GCF_049200465.1). NCBI lineage: Bacteria > Bacillati > Cyanobacteriota > Cyanophyceae > Leptolyngbyales > Leptolyngbyaceae > Leptothermofonsia > Leptothermofonsia sp. ETS-13. The sequence goes on along the minus strand of NZ_CP120836.1, from coordinate 3,776,261 downwards.
GATAATGAATTGAGAATGACTTGTTGTAAACCTGAACAAAACCTTCCTCTATGTTACGTCAAACCTCTCTTGGTATGTTGGGTCTAAGCGTGGGGAGCCTCCTTACGCTGGTTGGTTTTGTGGCTTATTTTACAAACAACCCTACGTTAAATCTGGCTGGCTTTTTCTATGGCATCCCCCTTCTACTAGGTGGGCTGGCTCTCAAAGCCGCAGAATTGAAGCCTGTTTCTTTCAGCCAACCAACACCTGAACACGTACTGGCTTTACGCGAGCAGCAAGCCACGGCGACTCAAAATCAGATCCGTAATGATGTGATGCGCTACCGTTACGGTCAAAAAGCTCATTTTGAGAGCGCGTTGAATTACCTGGGGTTGAGCCCTACTGATGAAGAGCGACCGGACCTGATCGGTATTCGAGAAGAGGAGCGAGAGGGTTGCTATGCGCTGGTTTTAGAATTTGAATCACCCCAGATTCCTTTAGCCACCTGGCAGCAGAAACAGGAGAAGATGACCAGCTTCTTTGCGCCAGGAGTTAGAGTGGAGGTGAGCCAGCCTGAGGGCGATCGCATTGACCTGGCACTGGTTGCAACAGGTGAAAAGAAGTGAGTGGGGATCACTTCCTACTCCTCGCTCCCTGTTAAGAGTGAAAAGAAATACGAGAATATGTGCGAGAACCTAATTCTCTACTTTGCCTTTTGTCTCACTTCTCCAACCGTACCGCATACCACTGCAAAAACTGCCCCGGTTCTACCTCCAGTTCACAGGATGTTTCTAGCAAATACTTGGCCTGCTCCTGAACTGAAGAAAATTTTTGCAAGTCTCTAGGCAATTCATCCTGAAGTTCCGCCAAAACCTTTTGGAGCCTTTCTAGCATCTCTGAAGTTGAAAAAAACCGTTCTGCTTGACCCGGCTCTAACAGAACATAGGTATCACTTTCATAAAGTCGAGGGTCTGGCATCACAGTCTCCATTGGAGTGAACTCACTTCCATTCTGGCACCTTACTCTTCACCGCTCTCAAACATTATTTCGCTTTTTCCTTTCTGGCTCCTGACTTCTGGCTTCTAGCTCCTGCCCCCACTCTCACTCGCCACTGCAATCCCTGTAGCTACTGCTATACAATGGCAATTTGGGCTGTTGGTTGATGATTATGGTTACACTCTCCCCTGCTTTAAAGGAGCACCTTGCTAGACCGCTGAAGATCGGCAACTTTGAGGTTCAAAGCCGGGTGTTGCAGTCGCCATTATCAGGTGTAACCGATCTGGTATTTCGGCGGTTGGTGCGTCGCTATGCACCAGATTCCATGATGTATACGGAGATGGTCAATGCAACTGGGCTGCATTACGTGAGACAGTTGCCCCAAATTATGGAGGTTGACCCGCAAGAACGCCCAATTAGCATCCAGCTTTTTGATTGCCGTCCAGATTTTTTGGCAGAAGCAGCCCAAATGGCTGTCGAGGAAGGGGCAGATACAGTCGATATTAATATGGGCTGCCCAGTGAACAAGATTACTAAAAACGGGGGTGGCTCCTCCCTGTTGCGGGAGCCGGAAACAGCGGAGGCGATTGTCCGGGCGGTAGTGCAGGCAGTGAATGTACCTGTGACTGTCAAAACTCGAATTGGCTGGACGGATAAGGAAATCAACATTTTGGATTTTGCCAGACGAATGCAAGATGCTGGAGCGCAGATGATTACGGTGCATGGGCGTACCCGTGCCCAGGGGTATAATGGCCCGGCTAAGTGGGAATGGATTGGTAAAGTGAAGGAAATCCTTTCTATTCCTGTTATTGCCAATGGAGACATTTTCTCCGTTGAAGCGGCTGTGAAGTGCCTGGAGATGACTGGCGCAGATGGAGTCATGTGTTCACGGGGAACACTGGGTTACCCATTTCTGGTCGGTGAAGTGGATCATTTTCTGAAAACTGGGGAGGAAAAAGCGGCACCAACCCCTGTGGAGCGTTTGCAGTGTGCCCGTGAGCATTTGTGGATGCTCTGGGAATACAAGGGCGATCGCGGCGTCCGTCAGGCCCGCAAACATATGACCTGGTATTCCAAAGGTTTTATGGGAGCGGCTGAACTGCGTGGACAACTGAGCACGATTGAAAATGTGCAGCAGGGAATCGACCTATTGGATAAGGCGATTGACCGCCTACTCCAGCATGAAAGTTTTGAAATGAATGCAGAGCAGAATATTGAAACTGATCAATTTGTGATGATTTGAGCGCGATCGCCAGCAAGGATATTCCCTAGAGCGTCACTTTAGGAAAGTAAAGTATAGCGATCCTATTCGGCTTGTGAGCAAAAATTCTTGCAGAACTCTTGCCCACAAGCCTCTCCATCTCACAACTGATTTAGGACTGCGATAGCGTTCACAAACTATTTGTGAACAAGGGGAGTGGGGGCTGCACCCCCGAGCAAGGGTGGAACCTCTACATCTCGTTCAAATTTCAAGAAGGATCGCTATATTTAATTTTGCGTTGAGAATATCAATTTTTCGATGGAGAACTTAGTCCTTTCTTTCGACAAACCGTCTACTTCAGCCACTATTGTTGAAATTAACAAACTATTGTTGAAATTAACAAATGGATATCCAGCCTCTAGTCCTGGATTGCTGGAAGTTTAGGGTGTTTCTTAATCCGATTTCTTTGTTTATATTTTGGTTTATATTTTGACGAGTTTAACTATTTTATAGCGGTAGTCATTATGGTTAGGACGGGGTGCAGGGGTTCCACCCCTGGTTGGGGGCGAAGCCCCCACTCCCTCTCTCATTCCAATGTCCTAACGCACCCGCGTAGAGTTATAATGCGGCTAATTTTGATGATCGCAGTTATCCTAACCGTAAAATTGATCGAAGACGTAATACGCCTCAAATTCCAGGTGTAAACTATTCCAATTCGCTACAGCCCAATTCAGTCGGTCCTCACCATGAAGGTATGGCCCAGCGGGACCATCCCCAGCCTCTTTCATTTAGAAAGTTACATCTTTCTCTGCGCCCTATGGCGAACTGGGATTTGAATCAAAAACTCTGCTCCTTGCCTCGGTTCAGAAACACATTTGAGTACACCCTGGTGCTTTTCAACCACAATTTGATAGCTGATCGATAGCCCTAAACCCGTTCCCTTGCCGATGGGTTTAGTAGTGAAGAACGGGTCAAACAGTTTACTCTGATACTCCTTCGGGATACCCGGACCGTTATCCTGAATGCGAATGCAGACCATTGGCACTTTTTCCGGCTCATCCTCTTCGCGAATAACGGTAGATCCAGATACCCGACCATGTAGTAATTCTGTTTGAATCGTAATGGTTGCGGGATTTGCGGCAATTTCTTCAGGCGATCGCCGCTGATTAAACTGATCCAACGCATCGATCGCATTACTCAAAATATTCATAAAGACCTGATTCAGTTGCCCGGCATAGCACTCCACCAGTGGTAGGTTACCGTATTGCTTCACAATCTGGATGGCCGGGTGTCCCGGACTTTCCTTCAGCTTGTTTTGCAAGATCAGTAGCGTGCTATCAATTCCTTCATGGATATTGACCCGTTTCATCTCAGCCTCATCCAGGCGAGAAAAGTTGCGCAGCGACAGCACAATTTCCCGAATCCGGTCTGCTCCAATGCTCATAGAGTCCAGCATCTTTTGCAAATCCCGCACTAGAAAATCCAGGTCAATTTCCTTACGGTATTCTTCGATCTCCGGATCCCTGGTTCCATACTTCTGATCGTACAGTTTAATCAGCTTCAGCAAATCTTGCGTATAATTTGCGGCATGGGGCAAATTACCGTAGATAAAGTTGATGGGATTGTTGATTTCGTGGGCAACCCCCGCCACCATCTGTCCCAGGCTCGACATTTTTTCGGTTTGAATCAGTTGCGCCTGGGTTTGCTGGAGGGCTTGCAATGCTTTTTCAGACTTTGCCATCTCCTGCCGCAAACGCCGCTCATTCACTGTCACCTGCCCCAGTAAAGCGTAAAACGAAATGGTCAGACGGCCCAGTTCATCTTCCCGGTTCATCAATTCTTCGCTCTTAGCACTTGTTTCTGCCAGACGGTTACACTCATCCATAATGGGCTGCAACCGCCGGTTTAAGTGCCGGACAAACATCGCCACCACGATTGCCAATAGGATAGAAGCACCCACCACAGACCCCAACGCCCCCAGAGTTGTAAACCGCACAACCGGCCCCAGAACCACCGACTCCGGAACTACTGCCATTAAGACCCAGTTGTTATTTGGAATGAGTTCATAAGCCCAAAATTCCCGCTTACCCGTCTCATCGGTCCAGTGCAGAATCCCTTCTTTCTCCCCTGCCTTTAACCTTTGCTGAATCTGATGCCACAGCTCGCTGTAGTTGTTGAGGTGGGGAAAGGGCTTTAGGGCTAAGGCCTCCTGAGGAGCAGGAGGGTAGGCGATCAAGTTACCTTTGGCACTGACCAGAATAAAGTTCCCGTCATCCCGCATGACTTTCACCCCCAGCTTTTGGCTGAGGAACCCCAACTCTAAATCCTGGCTGAGGACTCCGAGCAGCTCTTTCTTCTTGCTGTAGAGCGGCATGGAATAGGCGGTACTGACGAGGCGCTTGGGTGGATTTAACGTTGTTTCCAGATAGGATTCTGGCTCCAGCCAAACAGGTTTGCCTGCCGCGATGGGCAGTTTGAAATAGTCCGCCTCAAAATCTTCCTGGTTGGATTCTCCGCCTTTAGCAATGACTTTTCCACTCTGCTCACGCACGGCGTAAGGGTAGGCATACTTACGTTTGGGAATAATGAGCCGCTGGTTAGGTGGTTGCCCAAAACCCAGACCAGTCCCCAAGGGAGAGGTTTGCAAAGAGCGGTTGATGAGATTAACGTAGACCTGCTCCCGTCGCTCTCCAGCTTCGTACAGGGTTTCTACGGCATCGCCAACTAGTCTCGTGGAATACTCAAAGGTCTTCAGGTCTCCTTCTAGACTCTCTGCTTTGACCTGTAAATTGGAAAGAAGTTCTGCTTCAGATTGCCGGGCCAGTTCCCGGTAAGACAGAAACGAGGTACTTGCCAGACCCACCAGCGAACCCGCTAAAACTGAGAGAAAAAGTCGGGAACCAACTGATCGCAAAAGTGATGTTCCCCGCTTACGACGCGGTGGGCTAGACTCCGCAGCGGTGGAAAACGTGTTCATGGCCCCAGGTTACCCAAATAGATTGTCAGAAGAATCACGGAGTGACCAGTGTCCTATCAGCAAGATTTTGTTGGACCGAAGATTTTCAAAACTTAATCCAAATCAACTCATAAAGCTTGCTCTACCCGTCAGATTGAGCTTGACAGACCATTAGCTAACGGCTTTCATCGTAGCAGAGCGATCGTAGTAGCACAAAAGAATTGAGTCCATTCTCTCCTTACCAAGTGCAATTGCATTCACTTTATCAATAAATTTATGTTCAATCAGATGTTTCAGAGGTTGCTCAACCCGGTTAAAGTAGCGCATGGCATCTGCCGCCTTCTGATCCCACTCCTTGTAGTAGCGCAGAATGTCGTTGGGCATAACCCTGGTACGCGAACAACCAGGCTCTGGAAAACAGTAGAAGGGCCTATCTAGATTAAAGTAGCCATAGTCATCCGTTAATTCTTCTCCAGGATAAATGTCTCTGGCCGCCACCTCGAATTTGTAAGGGGTTGCAATGCAACTGGAATTAAAGCTGTGGTTCACATAGCGGGCAATGTCCCAGCAAAGAATATATTTTCCCTCGTTGTCCCGGTAGCAATACTTGATGAGTCGCTCCTGTAAAAGGGGATCCAGGGAAAAGACGTAGGACTCATCAAACTTCTGGTCTAATTCATCCAAAACCCAGGTGATAGTTCCCTTAGGAATCAGTTTTGTAGCAAACACACCATATCCAATTGATTCGTTGATGAATCGGAGTTCTGTGTGTGGATGCATCATTATAGTCAAAACAGTATTCAGGCTAAAAAATTACTCAGTAAAACCGAATCGGTTCCCTTAAGAGTCTAGAGATAAGCAGCGCTTATTACCAGAGCACTCATCAACCCTATGGAGGCAATAGACTTTTCAAGGATAAGGACTTTACCATCCAGGCAATATTGAAATTCTGGGAGGTCTATAGCTATAGTCACCAGCTATAGTCACCAGGCGCGAGGCAGAGCACGCGGTTCTAGCTGGAAGCGCCCCCCCTTAAATCAGTGTTCTAAGTAATCTGGCGACAGCTTAGGATTATCCTCTTTCACCAAATAGCTGGGAAAGCAAGATTAACAAAAAATGAAAGAGTAGTTTACCTGTTCTTTCACCTTTGATGAATTAGAAAGCCACCAACTCCAAGCACTTTAGAAAGTGGCTAATAGTTCAATAATAAAAGCCTAGCAGGCGTGTGGGGAAGCTTCCTCTGAATTGATACTGAATTCGGCAAGAAAAGCAACCCTGTACTGAAGATTCTTTCGTTCCAAAACCCAAGCAAGGTTCCACCCCTACACCCCCAACCAAACTTTCGTTTTGCTATACCAGTGGTCTGTCAAGACTATTTTGAGGGTTTTCAACTCCTCAAAATATCCTGGAAATAGCTTTTATAGAAAATTTAAGATATTTCTCAAATTTATCCTGACGGACTAGGGTTGAGAAATGAGAAGTCTAATAAGGGGGCAGGTTCGAAATCTGACTCTACTAGAGAGGAGCAAAAAAAGAGCTGTGAATTGGGCAATATTGACTTAAATAGAAGGAGGTTTAGTAACCTTCTTCCTCATATTCTGGTGCTTTCTGCTTTTCAGGAATGTTCATTTTGGGAGGTTGGTAAGCCTTTTCTTCCTGGTCTTTCCAGTAATCGTCTTCGTACTCGTCTTCATACTCATCTACCGGGTAGGACTGGGGCTCGACGTACTTGTCGTACTTTTCTTCGTACAGATTGGTTGGACTGGCTTCTTTCCAGTTTTCTTCCTCATCTTCGTAGAGTGGCTCTGCCCGTCTTTGTTGCTGACGCAATTGTCTGGGTTCGTTGCCCCAATTATCGTCATCCCAAGTTTGTTGCACTGGTTCTCTGGTCTTTACGGGGGTAGAGATGGGTGTACGGACCCCGCTCGGAAGCTGGTTGTCAGGTCGGACGGTGGGAACGTAGCCTTCATCGTACTCATCTCGTTCCCAGGGTGCTTTGCCAATGCCGAGCCGCTCCAGCACGCCAACAGAAAGCTGAACTAACCGTTCTTCTGCCCCTTCAAATACGATCAGGCGATCGGGTCCGCTGCTGACAATTTCCTCAACTGGCAGTTCGTAAGTGCTGACAACCTGATCGGGAATCAGGGGAACTCCCAAGGAAGCAATAATCAGCGAAGTGAGTCTGCCGTCATCCACATCAAACTTGTAACCCCGAACCTTGCCAAGCAACTCGCCAGTTTCGGTGATGACTTCGCAGCCAATCAGAGTATTGTAGGATTCGACATCGATGTCCTCAATCACATTCTCATCGTCAACTAGAATGACGTCACCAATCTGCCGAATGCTGCTTAGAAGCATAGGCTGGGGAGTGCCGTAGAACAGGTTTGGACGCAGGCTCAGTGCAACTACTTCTCGCTGGTCGATATCGACCCAGAGTTGACTGACTACTCCCAGCTTTTTGCCCGTGTCACGGGTGATAACAAGGGTTCCAAGGAGGTCAGAGCGTTGGCGGATTTCTTCAGATGCCATTTTTAATTGCCGAATTTTGATTCGCGAATCCTAAATCAATATCAAATCACATAGAGGCGCTTTGGGGCAGCAGGCTAATTCCTAAAACTTGAGTATAGGCTCCTCGTGCCTGGGTAACCCCGATGGTACGTTGAGCTGACTCAATCATTGGACGTCGGAGGCTGACGACAATAAATTGCGCTTGTTGCGCCTGCTGTTTGATCATTCTAGCTAATCGCTCTACATTTGCCCCGTCCAGGAACATATCGACTTCATCGAAAGCGTAAAACGGCGATGGGCGGTAGCGTTGGAGGGCAAAGATAAAGCTGAGGGCAGTCAGGGATTTTTCTCCTCCAGACATTGAGGCAAGGCGCTGAACGGGCTTGCCTTTGGGGTGGGCAACCAGATTCAGGCCGCCATTAAATGGGTCTTGAGAATCTTCTAATTGTAGGTGACCGTCGCCATCGGAAAGTGTAGCGAAGATTGCCTGAAAGTTCTTGTTGACGGCATCGAAGGCTTCTTTGAATGCTCGCTGGCGGAGGGTGGTAAAGTTTTCAATCCGTAACAGAAGTTCGGTTCGCTCTTCTTCCAGGGTTTTGAGTTTGTCGGTGAGTTCTTTCAGGCGTTTTTGGGTGCGATCGTACTCTTCGAGGGCTAGCATGTTGACGGGTTCCATTGCCTGGATGCGTTTCTGTAGGGATCGCAGTTCGTGCTGTAGGGATGAAAGATCTTGAATTTCTACATCAGGGGGCAGGTCTGGGATGGGATGGGGGAGTTCCTGGCGTTCAGTTTCCAGTTGGGCCTGGAGGGTGGAAAGTTCTTCGCGGCGGGTTTGTTGGGTTTCCTGAAGTTTTTGCCGCTGCCACTCCAGTTGCTGCTGACGGGTCTGGTGTTCGCGGAGTTGGCGATCGCAGCGATCGCGTTCCTGCTTTTCTGTGCCCAACCGGCGATCGAGTTCTGCGAGGGCTGCCTGGGTTTCCTCGATTTGATGGGTAACGGCTGACTGCTGCTGGCTGAGCGCTGATTGTTGATTCAGTTGGGCCGTTTGCTGAGTGCGGTAGTCTTGTAGGCGTTCCTGCCCCTGCTGGATTTTCTCTTGAATCCGCTGGCATTGGTTTTCCAGGTCTTGCAGCCGCTGCTCCAGGGTACGGACTGCCAGTTCTCGATGGTTCAGTTCAGCTTCCTGGGTACGCAGGGTTGCCTGGATCTGCTGCCATTCGCTGTGGGTCTGGGAAGCTTCGAGGGTTGTCAGTTCTTGCCGCAAGTGGCGTAGCTGGCATTCCTGAGCGGGAATTTCGGACTCCAGAGTTTGCAGACGATCGCGGGCACCTACCAATTCCTGGGAATTGGAATCAAGCTGAGCTTGAATCTGGAGCAGTGAAGCCTCCAGGGTTTGCCGTTCTTTTCCTAGCTGCTCTAACTGAAGTTGGGCTTCCCGATGTTGCTGGCGGGCTTCTGCTAAACCCTGGGTATGTTCTTTAACAAGTTGACTGGCGCGATGGATGCTGTTCTCGCAGTATTCCAGGATTTGCTCAATTTCGCGCAGGCGATCGCGCAGTTCCGTCACCTCTACTGACTCTGCTGGGTCTACGGTACCAAAGTGAATGGACTGGCGTGGGCTGGTGCTGCCTCCAGTCATAGCACCGCTTGTTTCCAGCAGTTCCCCCTCCAGAGTGACGATACGATACTCACCCAGATGACGGCGGGCATCTTTCAGGGTTTCAAAGACAACGGTGCTGCCGAAGACGTAAGCAAAGACATCGCGGTAGCGGGGCTCGAAGTCAACCAGATTAATGGCATAGTCGATGCAGCCGGACAGCGATCGCACTCCCTGCCCTCCCGGAATACGCCCTGGTTGCAACTTATTGAGCGGCAGAAAGGTTGCCCGTCCTGCTTTCCGCTGCTTTAAGAGTTCAATTCCAGCGGCGGCGATCGCGTCATCTTCCACAACCAGATAGCCCAGTCGAGCACCAGCGGCTATTTCGAGGGCTAATTGATAGCGGGGATCAACTCGCCCCAGTTGGGCAACCAGGCCACAGATTCCAGGCAAGTTAGATTTCAGGATCAATTGGGCGGCATGGGTTCCCTGGGCTTCTTGCATTGCCTGGGTTTGGGCTTCCAGCTTGTCGAGTCGGCGCTGTTTATCTCGCTGTTCGTTCAGAAGGCGGCTCTGGGTTTCCTGCTGGATCTGCAACTCCTGTTCAGCAGCGGCTAGCCCTTCTGCAAGGGTCTGCTCCTGCTGCTGGGCAGTTGCCTGTAAAGTTTCTACCATTGTGGTTTGTTGGCGTTTCGCTTCAATTTGCTCTTGGAGAGCGTGGTAGGTCTGAGTTTGTTCCTGGATCTGGCGTTCTAATTGCCGAATGCGTTCCTGTAATTGAGCCTGCTCAGTCCGCTGAGGTTCCAGGGTGTTTAGCAGGGCTTCTATTTGACGATGGAGGGCGGCCTGCTCCTGCACTGAGGTCTCGGCAGTGGCGGCGATCGCATCAGCAGTCTCCCGTGTTTGTTGCAACTGCTGGCGGGCGCGATCGCGATCATCTCGCAGGGAAGCAGCGCGTTGCACCTCTAACCTCTGTTCCTGGATGAGGGACTCTAGATTCTGTCGTTGTTCTTGAATATCTTGTTGGGTCTGTACCAGGCGAGTGGCAAGTTCCCGGTTGGCGGCTTGCAGATCCTGCTCCTGGCGTTGAAGCTGGCGCAATTCTGCTTCGTGGGTAGCGAGGGTGGATTGAAGGGCAAGCTGTTCCTCTTCACCCAGAGCTCGAACGCGAGCATTCCGTTGCTCCAATTCAACTGTTGCCTGACGAATTTCTGTCATTAGGGTGGCGAGCTGTTCAGTGATTTCAGCCAATTCGCGATCGCCCGCTTCAATCTGCTGCCGAATTTTTTCCACAGCACAAGCAGACTGACGGTAGCGAATGATAATTTCCCACTGCTCCTTAGTTTGCAGTTCTTCCCGTAATTTTTGGTACTTTTCCGCTTTGATGCGGTCCTGGGCGAGGCGATCGCGCTGGTCGATCAACTCTCGCTCAACAATGTGATAGCGGTCTTCCCGTTCCTTGACGGCATCCAGTTTCTCCTTAGCCTGGTTGATTTTGCGGTCAAACGTAGCAACCCCCGCCAGTTCATCAATAATTTCCCGCCGTTCCCGGGGGTTCATCGAAATAATCCGGGTTACGTCTCCTTGCAGTACAACGTTGTAGCCCTCCGGATAGATCCGTAGCCGGTTCAACTCTTCATGCAGTTCAGTGAGGGTACAGGGAGTCCCATTAATGTAGTAGTTTGAGGTGTAAGTTCCCTGCTGGGTTACTCGTAGCTTACGCGTAACGCTCCATTCTTTGAAAACAGGTGCCTTACCATTTTCATTCTCCACCTGTTTGCTTAAATCAGCCGTGCTGTTGGTAGAACCATTATTAGCCTCTACTTTCAGCACTTTTCCGTTTCCACTCACCTGCCGCTCGATCACATCATCCAGCAGTTCAGGCTCATCGGAGAGGTCGAAGGTTACAGTCACACTGGCTTCCACAGCCGAACGATTGCGGCTAATTTGATTGTGGTTGACCAGGTCGGGGAGCCGTTCCGCCCGCATTCCTTTAGACCCGGCCAGCCCCAGGCAAAATAGCAGGGCATCAATGAGATTGGATTTTCCCGAACCATTGGGGCCGGAAATCACAGTAAAGCCGGGCAGCAACGGGATTGGCGTTGTGCCACCAAAAGACTTAAAGTTCGTGAGTTCCAGGCGTTTAATGTACACAGCCTGCCCAAATTAGAAGGGAAAGATCAGAGTTCAGTGTAACGGTTAGATGCCTGCTTGAGCAGAAATATCGCTACTTCCCAATTCATAGCACTTTTAGAACAGTTGTTCTGCATAAATTAAAATTTTTTCTGCCTCGCTCTCCCCCTGATCCCCTCCTTTCTCTTCTGACTCCTGGCTCCTGATTTCGCCTAGACCTCAATGGTTTTATTTTCAGTCCCCAGTAGTTCAGCGATCGCCTGTCGTTCTAGAGGCGGTTGGGCGGGTAATACCTGCCGGGCATCGGTAATTAACCAGTCTAGAGAAGCAGCCTGAACATCGATGGTGGCACCCGTTTTGTCTACACAGTAGCGGCCAAACACCAACTTATCCACCAGACGAACACCCGGACCCAATCGGGAATGTTCAAAGATGACACTGTTATCAACTACGGCACCACTACAGACCCAGCAGTTGGGGCCAATCATTGTCGGTCCAATAATCGTCGCGCCATCCTCAATCCGGGTCATTCCACCAATGTAAACGGGTCCCTGAACGTTGATTTTGTCCCAGTTCACAGCCACATTGAGTCCGGTGTAAATTCCTGGAGCCACTTGGTGACCGGGGATCTGGACATTTTTGATTTCGCGGGTCAGCACACCTCGAATTGCATGCCAGTAGTCGGGCACCTTACCGATATCCACCCATTCAAAGTCCATGGCAATGCCGTAAAAAGGCGCGCTTACCTCAACCAGCTTGGGGAAAAGCTGGCTACCGATATCGTATTCCACTCCAGAGGGAATGAAATTGAAGATTTCGGGCTCAAAAATATAAATTCCGGTATTAATGCAGGTGCTGAGGGCTTCTTCGACAGAGGGTTTTTCCTGAAAGGCTTTGATTCTACCGTCTTCGTCAGTCACCACTACACCATAGCTGGAGACATCCTCACGGGGAACCTCGCGCATGACGATGGTAGCGATCGCCCCTTTCTCCCGATGCCACTTGACTGCTGCCGTTAAGTCAAGATCAATCAGGGCATCTCCACAGAGCACGACGAACGTATCGTCGAAGAAGGGAGAAAAATCCTGGATCTTGCGCATCCCTCCAGCTGAGCCGAGTGCTTCTCCAACCAGTTCCCCATCCACAATCCGCCCTTCAAAGGAATAGGCGATTTGCACACCAAACCGTTGCCCATCCCGGAAGTAGCTCTCAATTTCATGGGCCAGATGGCTGACGTTGACCATAATCTCGGTAAACCCATGCTGGCGGAGCAACTCCAGCAGGAACTCCATCACTGGCTTTTGCAGGATGGGAATCATGGGTTTGGGAATAGTGTAAGTGATTGGACGAACCCGAGTTCCCTTACCGGCTGCCAGAATCATGGCTTTCATAGATGTTTATCTCCCCAACCCTTAGCCACAGATAATAATCAACTACAAGATCTCACCAGACTTCATCTCACCAGACTTCATCTCACCAGACTTCGGTAGACGACTGCCTTTCAAACTTCCCAGAATTGACCGAGATGCTTGGATGGCTTTAGTCTGAGCCACAAATCCACAATCAAACAATCCAGATGCTAGAAGATTCTCAGGACAGGCAGTAATTAAACATTGGACTCTTCGTCATTTTCTGCTTGAACCCAAGCATTTCTTCACAGCATCTACATCTAAACACCTATCCAAGTCTATTGGAAACTTCCCTCCTGCGATACAGCAAATCCTGCACAGGAGGGTATCGATCGCGGGAGTTGCAGGCAGCACGCATTACACATAGTTTCAACTCATACAACTTCAAATCCGTATTTGGTCACAGAAACTCCTCTTGAACTAATAATCAGGGGATGCACGGGTAGCCCAACTGGTTAAATCGGTTACCGACTGATCGGTGAGCTGGCGAATTTTCAGATCCCGGTAGAATTCTTCCTGGGCCAATTCGACTTTGGATTGAGACGTGAGCAACAGGAGCGCCCAGAAGATCCCAACCCGGTCGTGATTGGGTGAATGTTCCGTCGAGTCCGAAGCCACAGAGGAGGTTTGGAGCTGTTTCCAGAACGCTACCAGAAGTTCAAAGTCCAGCCACTCCTTATCCTGGGAAATTTCTGCCCAGTTATTCTGGAAAAATTCTTCCAGGGCGATCGCCATCTCCGATAAATTTTCCTGATGAGCCAGTTGGGCGATCGAGCGTACTGCCTGACTGCGAGATTGTGGGCGAGGGCGACGAACCCGCGTGCGTGGTGTTTTGTCTTCTAAGGCCGCTGCGATCGTCCGCAACTGGTCAATCAGCTCTTTCAGAGTTACCCTCCGCCGTTTAGGCGGCTGCGCAACTGCCCGACGGCTCAATCGCCGCTCCAAAAATGGAGGTAGAGCAGCCCCGTCAAAATCCAGTGCTTCTAGAAACTCGCCGTCGTCTTGTAGCTCAGGGTTCTCGACCTCCTCTTCGGCCTGGGATAAACTCTCTGCCTTCAGCAGCACCAGCATGGAAGCATACAAAAACGCCTGTCCTGATTGAGAAAGAGTCGCTTCATAGGGTTTCCCTTGAGTTATCACAGGAGCCAGATCACTCAGAAAGCGATCAATCACATCAATCACCTTGACATCCCAGGGGTCAATTTCTCCCCGTTCTGCCAGATCAATGAGAAAGGCGATCGCATCCTGTGCAAGGGAAATGGCCATGCAAAAACACTATCGGATAGGAGTCCGGGCAAAATAGATTGCAGCCAGAAGAATCAACCCTAGAAGCAGCAGAGGCACCCAAAGGCTCCAGAGACTGAGGGGGTTCACAAAATCAGACCACTCCATTCTCTGTATGCTAGCTCACTACTGCGCCGTTATAACCTCTGCTTCCGATTCTTCCGTCGTTTGTTGGGAAGCAGGCAACAGGCGTTGTTGCTCCTGAATCTCCGCCCGATAACGTTCAATGTCTTCTTCTAGCTGTTGGATGCGAGTATCCTTAACCCGAATTTCCTTACTTGTCTCTAACAGTTTTTGAACTGAAGTCCAGACGCTAAACACCCATGCCAAAACAGCCCCAATTCCCATCGCCAGAATCAACTCAATTGAAAGGGGGGCCTGTAGCTGAATGCCTTTGACAATATGAATTACCGCAGGCTCAGTATTCTCAATTCCAAATAGAACAAGGGCCAGACAGATGACGAAGATGATGACGAAATTAATTTGTCGCATACCAATTCCTACCTTTGCAGGTAACTTTTTGCGGCTCTCCTAACTTGCCGGTGAAAGAGTAACATAGATGCTCCTCCATACCAAACAAAATTCTCAAGATAGAGATTTTGTTGTAGTAATAAGCCTTACTTATTACTAAACTCTCAGAAGATTCCTTTCTTTTGTTTCTAGGGAGGGCTGAATTAAAATTAGCCCTTTCCAGACATACTGATCAAATTTTTAGCAGAGGGAGGGGGTAAATGTGGAATGTCTGGGGAAGGTTTTGGAATTGGGAAATGAAGTAAAAACCGATTATTCCTCCACTGTCGGCTCTTTAGACGCCGCTTCCTTCATCACCTGGGATTGCGCTCCTAAAATGGCATCCAGGGTGCCCTTAATCGTGCCAGCAACGGGAACCGCGATCACAACTCCAAGGAATCCAGCGATCTTCAGCCCTACTAGGAGTGCAATCACAATCCAAATAGGATTTAGCCCGGTAAAGTCACCCATCATCCGGGGAGCCAGAACATTATCTCGAATCTGGTGTAGAACAGTGGCAACAACCCCCACCTGAATGCCCAGCCCCACGTCTTGCAGCATCACCAACAGGGCAACCAGGCTGATCCCCAACGCTGCACCAATGAAGGGAATAAGCTCTGAAATGCCAATCACAATCGTAAATAGCAGGGCAAACGGTACCTGCATCCAGACAAAGATCGGAATCAACACCATCACCATAAAGATGGCCAGCAGAATCTGGCTGATGAAAAAGTTCTGGAAGTTGAGCCGCAGAGATTCGCTGAGGGGAATCCCAATCTGAGGGGGGAGGAGATTGATTAAACCCTGCCAGAGGCGACCGCCATAAAGCAGCATGTAGAATGCCAGCACCAAAACCAGAATACTGTCTATAACTCCGCTGAGGGTGCCCAGGGCTAACCCAACAGCCTGGCTTGCCAGTGTTTGTAGCTGGCTCTCAATTTGGGTATTAATTCGACCACTGAACCCCCTCAGATCGAGTGGGAGGTTATGCCTTTTTGCCCAGGCATCCAGGGCATCAAAATTCTGGCGGCTAGCTTCTAACCATTCAGGAATTTTGTTGACAAGCTGGGTAGTTTGCTCCGTTACGAGTGGTACCAGGGTCAACCCTATGAGAATGAGCAAGGCCAGAGTAATCAGTAACACCAGGGTTACTGATTGTGTCCTGCTCATGCGAATGTATTGAAACAACCGAACCAGATAGTTCAGCAAAAACGCCAGGATGGCGGCAACAATGAGTAATGTAATCAGATGCTCAAAATACCGGAAGACCTGGGTTAGCAGCCAAACGTTTAAAGCCACAATGGGACCGCTCAGACCAAAAATTAATAGGCGTTGGAGGTTGACTGAACGGTGCATCTTTCAACGCTGGGGCAAGGTTCTTAGTGATTGGTGACAGGTGAGGGGTTGAGGGAGAGGGACTGGGAATTAGAGGCTGGGGACCAGGAGAGGGGAAGGGCGAAAAGGTATTAGAAGCCAGGAGCCAGCCGCCAGAATTAACCAAGCCTAAATATAGGTCAATTTCACCTAAATATAGGTCAATTTCAAGTTAGGGAAAGTGAAGGGGGTTATGTAGCTGTATCGGGATGAGAGTCCGGCGATCGCGCCACTGAACTGTTTTTTTGCCCAAATCGTTGGGGATATTTCAGGTAGGTACCAAGGAAGACAAGAAGCACAATTATCAGGGTACCAATTCCAAGCGGGTTGGCTAGCCAGAACACGGCCTCTAAATGGTTCAATTCGCCAGGTACTAGCTGCCAGACCAACTCCTTACCGCTCCGATGGATCTCAGGTTTAGCAGATTTTGGTGTCAAACTGCGGCCACCCCAGGGAGTGGTGAGCCCAAACTCCAGATTTATCAGGTCACCGGGGCTGAGGAGCAGGTCGCCGCTGGAGGAGAGTACGCCCAGCGATCGCAAATCCAGGTCGTAGCGTAAGTGATTCCGCTCTACGAGTAAAAAGTTGCTGCGGGTCAACTCAAGGTGTGAGCTAATTTCGGGCAAGTCTGCAATAGCCCCTGTAGCAAATGAGCCGTCTTTTTCCGAAGAGCTGAAAAATTGGTTGAACTTCGCTTCCAGGTCGGTGTGATTGCTGAAGGGAATCGTTACGATGATTTCCTGATTGGGAAGACGCTCGACCTGTCCTCCCAGATTACGGCTCCGCTGAGCGATCGCGTCTAACCATTGCTGGGTTGTGGAGCCGCTCAGAGTTTGCAGCCGTTCTGCCAGATGAATATGCTGCACAATTTGGCCATGGCTTGGGCTCTGAAACTGAAGCTCGATATCATATTCCACACACCCCGAAAGCAGTAGCGCCACGAATAAGATGATCCCCAGAAGAGAAAAATCTTTGAGCAGGCCCTTATGGGTAGCAGCTACGGCAGGTGCATGGGAAGAACAGGCAAAAACCGATGGGTCAGTTTGCCCAGCCTGTTGATCTGTAAAGCGTTGCCAAAGGTCAACGGCACAGCGAGTAAGGTTTGAAATTCGGAAACCTAAAAAACGGAGAAATAGGAGTGGGCGCATGTCAACCCTCAGTTCGACTCCATCAGGAAATAATAGCCTCTGGTTAATTAGCCTCTAGTTCAAATATCATCCCCTATCCCCGACCCGATAGCCACCACAAAGTTCCCAGTACGAAGGCGGCTACTACTAATGCAACCCAAATGAAGCGATTACCTTGACTATTCACATGGTTGGGATCAACGGGTTCTAACTGAAATGCTGGCTTTTCCAAGTGAGATCGTTGGGCGACTGGAGCAGACGATCCCTTCCGGTCTTGAGCATTGCTGTCTGTAAGATTGGTCAAATCAGGAATTTGAGTCAGCCATTCGGGGCGGCTCCTCAGTTTAGGAGCTTCCAGAATATAGAGCAATCGCTTGCCCTGCTTGCGTGTGCTTAAGTCGGGATGACGACTGACTTGACGGCAAAGGGCGATCGCTTCGGTCCTTTGCCCTGCTGCCTCGTAGGCAGTCACCAACCAGGTTTGGATCTCGCCCCCCAATCGCGTTCCAGCCTCAACCAGAGCGTTGGCCGCTTCCAGATGTTGTACTGATTTTCGGTATTCACCCCGCTCAAAGGCTGTTCTACCAGCCCGGTACTCAGTTTCGATGATTTTAAGGTCGTCTGAACTCACAGTAAAAATTTGGGAAATACACACCTTCTGCCCATCCATCATAAAGGAGCCCAACTTTCATTGCTGACACTCATCGGGCAGATTTTCCAGCTTTATTGAAACACGTTAATCTGGAAGTTATAGCTATAGCCACCAGGTTTAGGACGGGGTGCAGGGGTGGAACCCCTGGTTGGGGCGCAGCCCACACACCCCCCTAAAACCAATATCCTAAGAAACCTGGCGACAGCTATAAACTCGAAATGACAGGGGGGCGAATCATATTCCCCTTTGGAATCGCCAATGGATGCGGGAATGAACATTCATTAAAAGTCAAAAAATTTAGAAGTGGTTGCCAGACGGTTGCCCATTCTTAACTTTGTAGTTTTGAAGCGTTCATTGTCCCAGGAGGATTGCACTTGCCAGTGTTTTCTTAACAAGTGGAAAAACCTATGAACCAACTAAACCTATGTTCCCAAAACCACTTAGCTGGGTGGGCTTCGTCTCTGACGCTGGTAGCGATCGCGGTCAGCCTTTCGTCTTCTCCAGTCAACGCCCGACCCGCCAATCTTGAATACCGCACCCATTCAAACTTCAGTCAGGCGGATTATGGAACGACCGTTTACGGTGGCTCAACCTCCTACGGGTCATACAACTCCGGTGGTTTTGGCGTTCGCATCGACGGCTATTCCAGAGAATATCCCTACACCTACCCCTCCTTCTACCACCCTAGCTACTCAACAGGGACTGTGGTCACTCAACCGATTTATCCCCACTACCCGGCTTATCCACACTATCCAGCAGGCTTTAACAAACCTGTACTGATCAATCCAACGGTTATCAATGGCCACTTCTACAAACCAACGCTGGTCAACCCAACCATTATTGGTACACCCCGATCAGTGGGTAGCCGTTCCTGGAGCCGGACGACCGTCATTCGCTATCCGGTTCCCTATGGGGCCTCTGGCGTCACCATTCAATTTGCCCCTCGTCGGGTCTATCCTTAACCCTCACTAAGAAACCATTCTTAGCAGGGTCACCTCCCAAACCAGGCGAGGCTGAACGTATCGCCGCAGATGTTCACGGGCACGCTCTAAATGCTGCAACGGTGCTAGGTTGGGTAGAGCTTGCGTTGAAAACCTTGCCTGGAGTTGCTGCCAGTAATGGTGTTGCAGGTAACTGATCAGCCAGAGTTGGGCTTCCGTATCAATTGCTTTATCGATTTGGCGGGCGAGATTAAGAGCATCCCGATGGGATCTGGGCAATTGGATCACAGCCTCCAGCAGATCGGGCGGGATTTCCTGGAGCTGCTGCCAATGGGCGATCGCCTCGCCCGGACTGCCCTCGGCCAGTTGTAACACCTGGGGATGGGCCAAAATTTCTGCCTGCCCCACTTGTTGCAATACGGCTGCAACTGCTTCATTCGTTAATCGGTAGAAGGGAATTCGTTGACAGCGGGAAACCAGCGTTGGCATCAGAGATTCTCCCCCTGGCGCAATCAAAATTAGAGTTGCCTGACCCGGTTCCTCCAGGGTTTTCAGCAACCCATTGGCCGGTGCCTCTGCCATCGCTTCTGCACATTCAATCACCACCAGCGATCGCGGAGCCTCCAGTGGCGCCCGCGAAAGAAATTGAGAAATTTCCCGCACCTGCTCCAGTCGGATTAACGGTGGTGCCTTTCGTTTGACCCCCGCTGCTGCTGCTTCTGTTGCCGTTAGCCGCTTACCCTGATACAGATACGTCGGTTCCACCCAGAGCAAGTCAGGATGGTTTCGCTGACGAATTCGACTCCGCAGAACCGCTCCTGACTTTTCAGACGTTGTTTTGCTAAACAACAGTTCTGCAAAACACTCCGCTGCCAAACTCCGCCCTACCCCAACCGGCCCCGAAAACAAGTAGGCAGGGGCAACCCGCTCCCTAACAACAGCCTGGGTCAACAGTTCAACAGCCTGAGGTTGTCCAATTAGAGCAGCAAAAGGAGACATAGGGACTACCCATCGAATCTCAAGGCGCGTCCACGGATGTCTGTATGCAGTTTGCCCCGCGCATAAACAATGTTTCCCCCCACAATGGTGTAAACTGCCCAGCCGGTTAATTTCCAACCTTCAAAGGGACTCCAGCCGCATTTGGTCAGCAGTTCTTCTCTCAAGACAGGGCGGTAGGTATTCAGATCGACCAGAACTAGGTCGGCGTCGTAGCCAGGAGCGATCGCGCCCTTATTGGGAATTCGATAGGCTTTAGCAACTGCGGTAGACATCCAATGGGCTACCTGGGCAACCGTACAGCGCCCCTGCATGGCCTGAGTCAACATCAGTGCCAGGGAGGTTTCTACCCCTGGCATCCCAGAAGGACTGTTGGGATAGGGTTGCGCTTTTTCTTCCAGGGTATGGGGGGCGTGGTCTGTGGCAATGAAATCAATTACACCATCCAGCAGTGCCTGCCAGAGGATATCGTTATCGTGGGGCGATCGCAACGGCGGGTTCATCTGTGCCAGGGTGCCAATCTTCTCATAGACACTGGTATTCAGAAGCAAATGCTGGGGAGTGACTTCGGCTGTCACCCAGGCGGGTTTATCCTGGCGCAGCAATTCTACTTCTTCTGCCGTGGACAGATGCAAAATGTGCAGCCGCCGTTGGTATTGTTTGGCAAGTCGAAGCGCTAGCTGCGTGGCGTTTAGCGCTGCCTGATTATCTTGAATGGTGGAATGAATAGCCGGATCGGTGATGCCAGCAAACTGCTGTCGCCGTTGCATGATGCGAGCCTGATCTTCAGCATGGACGGCAATCAAGCGATCGCCCTGGGCAAAGATCTTTTCCAGCAGTGCATCCTGATCGACCAGTAAAGGACCATGCATGGAACCCATAAAAATTTTAATGCCTGGGGCGGGCGCAGCTTCCAGTAAGTCAGGTAGCACCTCCGCAGTAGCCCCAATGAAGAAACCATAATTCACCAGACACTTTTGGGCAGCGCGTTGCAATTTATCGTCCAGTGCCGCCTGGGTGGTAGTCAGGGGACGAGTATTTGGCATTTCCAGGAAGGAAGTCACCCCCCCTCTGGCGCAGGCACAACTTGCAGTAAATAAATCTTCCTTATGCTCCAGACCAGGTTCACGAAAATGAACCTGGGGATCAATCACCCCCGGCAACAAAGTCAGCCCAGTTGCGTCTATTTCAGTAACGGAATCTTCCGGGAAAGGAGGCGCAATCTCGGGGGTAACCTGTACAATGACCCCATTCTGCACTAACACATCCCCTATCATAAACTCTCTATCAGGCTGGAGAATTCGTGCATGCCGGATCAACAAGGATGAATTTAATGCCATCATTTTGTCATGCAGGATTTGGAATCCTGGAGTAGTTTAGAAATGAATTCTTGTTTTCGGAAGTGAGTAAGGCTTATACAGTAGATGTTGGTAGATGTTGCTGCAATGACTTAACCAACCCGATCTTTTATTCGTGATCATTACCTTAGATTTACCAGAATTAGCGAGCACCTGACAGTTGAACCCTATGACGCGCGTACAGAGCAAAGTATCGGATGATAATTCTCCTAAGCAGCAAAAAACTGCTGAAAACCCCTGGATGGAGGGGCTCAAGACGATTGGCTTGAGCGCTGTTTTGGCGTTCGGCATTCGAACCTTTGTTGCCGAGGCTCGCTACATTCCATCGGGTTCAATGCTACCAACCCTCCAGGTCAACGATCGCCTCATCGTAGACAAATTGGGCTACTACTTCAAGAGCCCTCAACGGGGGGATATCGTCGTTTTCTCCCCCACTGATGCACTTCAGAAACAAAACTTCCACGACGCATTCATTAAGCGCGTAATTGGTCTACCAGGTGAAAAGGTTGAGGTGAAAGGCGGACGGGTTTACATCAACGACAAGCCCTTGAAAGAAAACTACATTGCTGATGCGCCTCAATATCAGTGGGGGCCGAAGGTGGTGCCCGAAGGGTCATACCTGGTGCTGGGCGACAACCGCAACAATAGCTATGACAGCCACTACTGGGGCTTTGTCCCGCGTGACAAGATTATTGGCCGGGCAGTGGTTCGTTTCTGGCCCCCGGATCGCGTAGGTGAAATTAAGCCAGACCCGACTTACTAAGTAGGTAGTCATCATTAATTTGTAAACGAGGGGAGTGGGGGCTGTGCCACCAAGCAGGGGATTTCACTCCCTCCACCCCCAAAATTATCCTTAATTTAATTGCGCCTGGCTACTTAATCCCTCAACCTGAGTAGGCAGCCATTTTTAACGCTCTGAGGTTGGGTATGCCATTGGCTTTGCTCGTAATGCCGTAACGGAGCGCAAGATTGCCTATTTGTTGGAGCTGCCCGCTTGCAGTGCCTCCAAACAGGGAAAAAGCGCGTCTAAACATCGCATCAAAGAACTCAAGCTGGACATTCAAGCCGACCGTCTCAATTGCCCTTACCGATAACTGGAGCCGCATAAAGATGCCCATCATCCCCCGCAACAAATAACCCTCGAACTCAACCAGTAACCTCTAAATGGTTGGGTCATAGGCGTTTTTAGCCTGCTGGTAAACACCACGCTACTACACACCCTGAACATAACGATCCTCCTGATAAATGCGCAAAGCGTATCTCCCTGTAACTGTTCACCGCAGGATTTGAATCTGTTCCACCATTTCATCAGGAAGTTGGTTCAATTTAGGAAAGCATCTACCATATTCAGGCGGCACTACTCCTGGAGCCAATAAACTGGCAAATGCTAAATCTGCCACTGAAAAGCAATCTCCTACCAGATACCTACATCCATACTGAGAGACGATCGCTCACCATGTTAAACATCTGTTGAGCTCGACGGTGTGCAGCCAGGGCACTTTCACGATGAACGTTGTAACTAGAATGGACTAAATATCGGGTCAAAGGAGGCGTCGCTGAATTTGGGTATGAAATAGGTGCTCTGTGCTTGAAACTTCGTTGCTTGAAACTTCGTTTCGATTCATACTGCTCTTCAGCAACGCCCTCCTAATGAGGTACGCATAGCCCTATGCTTGTTTACACCTTTTCTCTTGAAATACTGAAAGCGATCGCGTTCTAACCTACGCTTTCCGCAAACCCCAAATTTCCATAGTCTCAAACGTTAAGCTCAACTGATGATTTAACTTCTCACCGAAGAGTGAACAGAACTGTCCTTACCCAAAAACTATCGGTCTAACTCTTGCATAAGCTGATTTCTGGTAGAGCTAAGTAGCTGTGTGGCAATAAGAGGCGGGTGTTATAGCCAGTGAACGATTTTGAGGAAGGGAAGGCACTTTTCCCTTCAATGGACGGAGTGTGGATGAGGAGACGGTATGGCTTAACATCCAAATCAAGGTCAGCGTAGGATGTTTATTCACATTTTATCTCTTAGCTATGAAGTCAATCCGCAGAAATTTTCAGGTCCTTGGAACTGGAATTTTGAGCACGCTGTTTTTTGGCAGTCTGGTTGCTGTTAATGACCAGCTTGATTCAATGGCAACAGAGCATTCAGAAAAGAGGGTTGTTTCTCAGGTAAGGCGGGTCAACGATCCAGCAGAATTTCGTTTTAATACTGGTAGTAAACCTTTTTTTCCGCGATCGCTCGGAGTCTCTGACAATCCTTTTCCTTTCCGCACCATTATCGGGCAGGATGATCGGGTGCCGATGGTGAGCCGCAAGTTTCCCTGGTCTGCGATCGGTAGAATTGAAGGAGTTGCAGCCGAAGGTAAGCGCTATAGCTGCACCGGAACCCTGATTGCCAAAAACATTGTGTTGACCAATGCCCACTGTGTTGTGAATCCAAACACTCATAGAGTGAGCCGATCGCTCAAGTTCAAACCCAACCTGATCAACGGCGTTTTGCAAGATGAAGCCGACGTGGGCATTGTCCAGGCCTATTATTACGCCACAGACTTCAAGGGAGAAGCCGATGTAGTTGATGTCAACGACTGGGCTGTGCTGAAGCTTGATAAACCCCTGGGTCAAAAATACGGCTTTTTGGGTTGGAAGACGGCTCCATCCACCGAATTCATGAAAGTCTCTAAAAAGCTTGCCCTGGTCGGCTACTCCGCTGACTTTCCCAAAGCGCCCAAAAGCTATTCCGGGCTGGAACTGACCGCTGGACCTGGGCTAACCGCAGGGGTTCATCAGGGATGCAGCATTATAGGCGAAAAAGGAGGTCTACTGTTGCATGATTGTGACTCTAAAGGAGGAGCATCGGGTGGTCCGATTCTGACTAAGATTGATGGAGATTACTACGTGATTGCCCTCCATGCAGGCTGGCGAAAAGTCGATGGCAAGATCACCAACTACGCTGTGAAAATGTCTCAAATTGAGGACTGGCTAAATCGTTCCGCACAAAAGAACCAGTGAGGTGCAATGCAGAATACCCGTGAGGTTATTGGCATAAATCTGAAGCTAGAAGATGCTGTGCAACCAAGTTTGGAAAAGCAACGGTTCCTCCTTTCAGGGGTGACCTGGGAACAGTACGAAACCCTGCGAACCACGCTGGACAACTTTCTAGGTTTGCGGATGACCTACCTTGAGTGAATGCTAGAACTGTTTATGCTGTCTGAAGAGCATGAAGAGATTGAGACCACAATCGCCCGGCTACTGGAGTTATACGCCATCGAGCGAAATATCCGCCTCTAAGGCTATGCTCTGCGACTTAGGCTATGCTCTGGGACTTACCGTGAAAAAGCACGACAACCAGGGCTTGAACCCGATGAGTGCTATTACTTGGCAACCAAGAAAGAGTTTCCTGACATTGCGATTGAAGTGGTTGTTACCAGCGATTTGCTAGACAAGTTAGAAGTTTACCGGGGCCTGGAAGTGCCAGAGGTTTGGGTGTGGCAGGACAATCATCTTACCGTTTACCGACTTCGCCAGAATGGGTATGACCCATTCCCCATAGTGAGTTTTTGCTAGAGCTAGACCTGGATTTCCTGGATTTATTGATGCAATGTGTATTAATGCCTGATCAACAGGATGCCGTAATCGCATTTCGAGAGGCTTTACAGCAGGTCAACGGGAATTAGACCCTGGCACTCTATTGAAGGCATCAAGGGAATCAGGGGGTAGGGGAAGCTAGGTGTGATTCTGGGAAAGGGTGGGTAAAATAAGTCTGCCAGAAAGAGTATGACGCTCCCCCAGTCATAGGTATTCATTGATGATAGCCACACCGGATAGTCTGAAACTTGCTCTGCAACATCAGCGAGAAGGCCGGGCCAATGAAGCTGAACAGGTTTACCGTCAGATTCTTGAGCAACAGCCCGACTCCGTTGACGCTCTGAATTTACTCGGCGCGCTCGCTTACCAGCAGGGCAGGTTTCAGGAAGCGGTTGCTTGCTTTGAGAAGGTTCTGACCCTGCAACCCGACAATCCGGATTCCTATAACAGCATTGGTGTGGTGCTGAAGGGGCAGGGCAGAGCAGAAGAGGCCGTAAGCTATTACCGGCAGGCGTTGAAGTTGCGCCCAGACCACCCGGAAGTCCACAACAATCTGGGGAATGCGCTACGACAGACTGGCGAAATTGAAGCGGCGATCGCCGCCTATCAGCAAGCCATTGCCCTCAAACCGAACTATCCAGAAGCCCACAACAACCTGGGAGTTGCCCTGAAAGACCGGGGCCAGTTCGAGGAAGCGATTCCCCATTACCAGCAGGCGATCGCCCTCCGCCCCCATTATGCCGAAGCCTACCAGAATTTGGGAGTCGCTTTTCAGCGATCGGGCAGGCTGGAGGAAGCAACTCAGGCATACCAGCAGGCGATCAATCTGCGCCCCAACTATCCAGAGGTTTATAACAGTTTGGGTAACCTGCTCCAGCAGCAGGGACGGTTTGAAGAAGCGGTGGTTCAGCATCAACGGGCGATCGCCCTCAAACCCAACTATCCAGAAGCTCACCACAGTCTGGCAAACGCCTTTCAGCAGCAGAAAAAGCTGGAGGAAGCGATCGCCGAGTACAGACAGGCTTTAACCTTGCGCCCCGACTACCCAGAGGCGTGCAGTAATCTGGGCAACGCCTTACAAGAGCAGGGCAGGCTGGAGGAGGCGATCGCCCAATATCGACGAGCCCTGGAATTGCGCCCCAATTTTGCCGAAGCCCATAGCAATTTAGGAGCCGCCCTCAAAGAACAGCACAAACTGGAGGAAGCGATCGCTCATTTTCAAGAAGCGATCGCCCTGCGGCCCGACTATGCCGAGGTTTATAACAACCTGGGCAACGTCTACCAGGAGCAAAACCGGGTGGAAGAGGCGATCGCCTGCTACCGGAAAGCCCTGGAAATCAAACCCGACTTTGCTGAAATTCATAGTAATTTGGGCAATATCCTCCAGCAGGAGGGGCAGTTTAAGGAAGCATTTGACCATTTTCAACGGGCGATCGCCATTCAGCCCAACTATGCCGGAGCCTACAATAACTTAGGCATTGCCCTGCGGAATCAGGGTCGGATTCAGGAAGCGTCTGAAGCGTATGAGCAGGCGATTGCGATCGATCCCAATTTTGTAGAAGCCCACTGGAACAAAGCCCTCAATCAGTTGCTCGTCGGAAATTTTCGGGAAGGCTTCGCAGGCTATGAGTGGCGTTTCCAGTGGAGCCGCTTTCAAAAGCAAACGCCTCCCCGTTCCTATCCCCAACCCCGCTGGGATGGCTCGCCATTCGAAGGTAAAACCCTCCTCCTCTACGCCGAGCAGGGGATGGGCGACACCATCCAGTTCATCCGCTTTGCCTCCCTGGCTGCCGAACGGGGGGGGCGCGTGATTGTTGAGTGCCATCCTCCCTTAGTCGAACTGTTGAGAGTGGTCCCCGGTATCGCGCAAATCATCCCCTATGGCAGTCCCCTTCCCCCCTTTGATGTCCATGCCCCATTGCTGAGCCTGCCCTACATTCTCGGCACCACCTTAGACACCCTTCCTGCCAATGTTCCCTACCTCCCCCTCACCCCATCCCCCTATCACTCATCCACCTCTCTCCTCCTCTTCCCTCCCCCCGCCTCTCTCAAAATTGGCCTCGTCTGGTCCGGCAACCCCGAAAATCCCTATAACCGCGCCCGGACGTTTCCGTTAGAGCGACTGCTGACTCTGACAGATATTCCTGGCGTCTGGTTTTGTAGTTTGCAGAAAGAGCCGTCTGCCAGCGATCGCCCTCTGCTCCAGGCCCATCCCGAAGTACAGGATTTGCGGGAACACCTCACCAGTTTTATCGCTACTGCCACCTTCATCAACCAGCTCGATCTGGTAATTTCAGTCGATACGGCTGTTACCCACCTGACTGGAGCCATGGGCAAACCCGTCTGGTTGCTGCTGCCCTACGCTGCCGACTGGCGCTGGATGCTGGATCGAGAAGACAGCCCCTGGTATCCCACGATGCGCATTTTCCGGCAACCCTCGTTTGGAGATTGGGAAAGCGTCCTGGAACAGGTGCGTCAGGCTTTAGTCGAACAAATTGGAGGAATTGAAGCTGGGATACAGGAACACGTAGTAGCCCCAGCGAGCAACCTCCATCCACCACTCACCCCCCCATTCCCCCATTCCCCCATCCCCCCATCCCAGAGGAACTCAAGATCGCCATCCGCCATCAACAGGCCGGACGGTTGCGAGAAGCAGAACAGGTCTGCCATCAGATTCTTCAGCAGCAGGACCATCCAGAGGTCTGGCATCTGCTGGGACTGATTGCCCACCGGGAGCGCCGCTATGATGAGGCGATCGCTCACTACCGTCAGGTCTTAACCCGCGAACCCAACCATCAGGATGTGTGCAACAACCTGGCAGTGGCATTACACGAACAGGGAAAACTGGATGAGGCGATCGCCCAATACCAGCAGGCCCTCCGGCTCAAACCCGACTATCCAGATGCTCACAACAACTATGCCAACGCTCTACGAGCCAAAGGTCTGGTGGAAGAGGCGATTCATCACTACCGCATGGCCATTGCCTACAACCCTGGCTATGCCGATGCCTATAACAATTTAGGACTGGCTCTCTATGCCCAGGGAGAATTTAGTCAGGCAGCGGATTGTTACCGGCAGGCGGTTACGCTTCGTCCCAACTATCCCCAGGCCCATAATCACCTGGGCAATGCATTAAAGGAACTGGGCGATTTCAAACAGGCAGTAGAGCATTATCGGCAGGCGATCGCCCTGAAACCTGACTACGCCAAAGCCTACAACAACTGGGGCAACATCTTTCGGGATGAGGGCGACCTGGCAACGGCGATTCAGTACTACGACCAGGCGATCGCGATCGAACCCGAATTTGCCGAAGCCCACTGGAACAAAGCCCTTACCCTCCTGATTGGCGGCAATCTCCAGCAGGGCTTTGCCGAATACGAATGGCGCTGGCGGGTGAAGTTGCCATCCTTCCACCCCATGCGGTCTTTCCCGGCCCCCCTCTGGGACGGTTCTCCCCTTCAGGGCAAAACCATCTTCCTGCATGCCGAACAGGGGATGGGCGATATCATTCAATTTGTCCGCTATACTACCCTGGTTGCCGAACGGGGTGGAAACATCCTGTTGGAATGCCATCCCCCCCCCCTCGTCAACCTGCTCAAGCGCATTCCTCACATTCAACAGGTCATTCCCTACGGCAGCAGCACACCACCCTTTGATGTGCATGCCCCTTTGATGAGCCTGGCTTACATCCTGGGCACCACCCTGGAAACCATTCCGGCAACCGTTCCCTATCTAACCGCACCCTCCGAACCGGCCCTCCCCTTACCGGGGCAGGATCGCGATCGCGCCCTCCCCCCTCCCCCTCCCTCTCTTAAAGTTGGCCTTGTCTGGTCCGGCAACCCCGAAAATCCCTACAACCGATTTCGCACGATTCCCCTGACCCATCTCTTGCCCCTGGCCGAAATACCCGGTATTCATCTCTACAACTTACAAAAAGACCCTTCACCTGCTGATCTAGAACTGTTGGCTGCCCACCCAGAAATCTGGGATTTGCGAGAACAATTGACCGATTTTGTCCACACCGCAGCTCTGATTAATCAGCTTGATCTGGTGATTTCAGTTGATACCGCCATTACCCATCTGGCTGGGGCACTGGGTAAACCCGTATGGTTGTTGCTGCCCTATGCTCCTGATTGGCGCTGGATGCTAAAGCGGCAGGATAGTCCCTGGTATCCCACCCTGCGCCTGTTTCGCCAACCGTCCCAGGGAGACTGGGCTAGTGTGATGGAGCAGGTTAAGGGGGCATTGCTAACACAACTAGGGGCTGAAAAGCCTGGTCCGATTAGTTTTTCCCGACCTGTAGAATCTGGAATTCCCCAATCTGTTACTGCAGAGCCGACTGGCTTTAGAAAATCTCAGAAGCAAGAAACCAGGGGCAAGAAAAAACGAGAAAGGAAAGATGTCCCTTCACCGGCTGTCCTCTATCCCCTGCTCGAAACCGCTTTCCAGCAGTACACCTGCAATCAGCTTTTGGAGGCTGAGCGGACTTGCCGTCAAATTCTGGAACAGCACCCCGCCCAGGTTGAAACCCTTCATCTACTGGGAGTGATCCTATGCCGCAGCGGTCAGACGGAAGCTGCGATCGCCCAATTCCAGCAAGTACTACAGCAACAACCCGATTTTGCCGATGCCTGGTGCAACCTGGGCAGTGCACTCCGAGAACAGGGGCAAGTGGAAGAAGCGATCGTCCACTATCGCCGAGCGATCGCTCTCAACCCCAACCATGCCGATGCTCACTACAACCTGGGGATAGCCCTCCAGGATCAGGATGATTTAGAAGAAGCTCTTACCCACTGCCAGCAAGCCGCTGTTCTGAAACCCGATTTTGTCGATGCTTATTACAGTCTGGGGTTTGTGCTGCGCCGTCTGGGACGATTGGAGGAAGCGATCGCCAGCTACCGTCGAGCAATTCAGCTTGCCCCCAATTACCCCGAAGCCCACAAGAACCTCGGCCATGCCCTGTTACTGAAAGGCGACCTAGCAACTGGTTTTGCTGAATACGAATGGCGCTGGCAACAAAAAAACTGGTGCCCCCGCCCCTTCTCTCAGCCAGTGTGGGATGGCTCTTCCCTAAGCGGCAAAACCATCCTCCTGCATGCCGAACAGGGAATCGGAGACACCCTCCAATTCATTCGCTACGTCCCCTTAGTCAAACGCTACGGAGGGAAGGTCATTG
Organism: Leptothermofonsia sp. ETS-13; assembly: GCF_049200465.1. Taxonomy (NCBI): domain Bacteria; kingdom Bacillati; phylum Cyanobacteriota; class Cyanophyceae; order Leptolyngbyales; family Leptolyngbyaceae; genus Leptothermofonsia; species Leptothermofonsia sp. ETS-13. Next base: position 3,746,476 of record NZ_CP120836.1, on the reverse strand, counting down.
TCGAATGCCAGCCCTCACTCCTGCGGCTGCTAAAAACAGTTGCAGACATTGACGATTTGATTCCCCAGGGTTCTCCCCTTCCCCCTTTCGATGTTCACGCTCCCCTGCTAAGCCTGCCTCACATTCTCGGCACAACCCTAGACACCATTCCTGCCAGCGTTCCCTACCTTCATCCCCCCCTTTCCCCCTCACCCCTTACTCCCTGTTTCAAGAGTAACAACCAACCACTAACCACTGATCTTCACCCTATCCTCCCATCACTCATCCCCCCATCCCCCCATCTCCCCTCTCCCCTCAAAATTGGCCTCGTCTGGGCAGGCAATCCCGCTCACAAAAACGATCGCCACCGATCCTGCAAACTGGAGTTATTTCAGCCCCTGTTAGACCTGCCGGGAATCTGCTTTTATAGCTTGCAGAAAGGGGAAGCCGCTGCCGATTTGCGACGCTTCCAATTTCCCATTCACGATCTCAGTACTGGGCTGGACGACTTTGCCGATACTGCCATGGCAATCGCCCAACTGGACTTGATCATCAGCGTGGATACAGCCGTTGCCCACCTGGCTGGGGCACTGGGCAAACCTGTCTGGCTGCTGCTATCCCATTCGCCCGACTGGCGCTGGATGCTGAATCGGCAGGATAGTCCCTGGTATCCCACTCTGCGCCTGTTCCGCCAGAAGCACCCCGGCGATTGGCAAAGTGTGTTTGAACAACTCCGAGAAGCCCTCCAGGAATGGAAGGAGGCAAATACAGCAAGTGGATTGGAGCCAGAAATTTCTTCTCCCCGCAAAACTCAAATTACAATCACCTGGCAACCAGAACTTATCTCCAGCACGGGTGTTTACGGACTTTACCTGACCCTTCAGCTTCTCAAGCATCCCACCTATGAACCAATAATCTCTGAAGCCACAGACATTCAGTCACTCACCCCTCTTTATCGGGAACTCCTGCGTCCGGCTCTTGCCAGAACTAAAAATTATTCAACAGAATCCGTTAGTCAGGTAGCCATTCACATTTGGCTAGATTCCCTTCCAGACGCTCCCTTACCAGAACCCATCAACAGCGACCATTCCGTGGGACTATTCCTGGCAACCAATACGCACCTTACGCCCGCTGCGATCGCCCATGCCAGAACCTATACCCAACTCCTGACAGGCTCAACCTGGAGTACCGAAATTCTCCAAAGTCAGGGACTCCATCCAATCCAGATTCCTTTGCAGGGGATTGACCCTACCCTGTTCTACCCTGGTTCAAAGGCGAATCTGTTTGGCGATCGCTTTGTCCTCTTTGCGGGTGGTGAACTCACCTACGTTACAGGAGCGGATATTGTTATTTCTGCCTTCAAAGCCTTTCAGAGTCGCCATCCAGAAGCCCTCCTCGTCACGGCCTGGTACCAGACAGGTGCCGCCCCAGCAGACAATCATCTCTTGCAGCATAGTGAGTGGATGGGTAGATGGGTGGATGGGTGGGTGGGTGCGATCGCCCCAGAAAACAGCCATCTTCTGCACCTGCCAGATAAGACTCAGAATAAGCAGGGGCAGTTCAGCCGATGGCTTGCAAAAGAACTCCCTCCAGATTCCTTCATCGATCTTGGAGCGGTGCCCTATCCCCAACTGGGTCAAATTTTGCGTGAAGTTGATGCCGCACTCTTTCCCAGTCGGTGTGAAGTAGGCATGAATCCGATTGCGATCGCCAGTTTGGCCTGCGGAGTCCCTACGCTCCTTTCTGCCAACACCGGGCATCTCGATCTCATCCGCCATAACCTCGGCTACCCACTCCGCTCTCAACGAACTATCGTTCCCCCCACCTCCATGGGTGCTACGACAGGTTGGGGCGAATCGGATTTTGAAGAAATCGTTGAAACCCTGGAATGGATTTACACTAATCCTCAGGAAGCAGCCTATCGGGGCACTGCTGCCGCTGACTTTGTCCAAGCATGGACCTGGGAAAAACAGATTCAGGCGTTGATGGATGCAATTACGAAGTCGAACTTCAAAATGGCGAAAAACTAATCCTTCCAGACTCAATTGCTGAGAAAATTGGTGCTGGACGTTGGCTTATTACGATTGAACCTGTGTCAGAGGATTCCGCAAAACCAATTCGTAGCCATAGTGCTTTCCTAAATGGCTATGCAACTGATATAGCGGTAGTCATTATGGTTAGGACGGGGTGCAGGGGTGGAACCCTGGCTGGGGGCAAAGCTCCCACCCCCCTTTAAAACCAATTTCCTAAGCAACCTGGTGACAGCTACACAAGCGGGGTTAGGCTAAAAAAACGTCCGGTACTGATTCTCTGGCTTGATGACAATAAAGAACATCACAAAATAGAAAACATTCCATTTCTGCTATGGCAACTCATCTGGATTAATTCCCGCCTCCTGTAGTTTCTGGAGCAAAGTCTCCAATTTGGCTTCAGCCTGTTCAGCCCGTAGACGTTCAGCTTCAGCCTGCTGTTGGGCTGCTTCAGCCCGTAGACGTTCAGCTTCAGCCTGCTGTTGGGCTGCTTCAGCATCAGTTGGCAGCCATTCACCCCGGGCATCGTACCAGCGCAGCCACAGCCGCTCTATCCCCTGATAACTGCCGTGCCACAACCCCAGGCCAATGTTTAAGTCTGGCATCCAGATTTTGGGTTCTGGCAACGTCAGTTCTTCGTAGTGACTTCCTTTCAGCACAAAGGCTTTGAGATGGTTGGTGTAGCGATCAAAAATCACATAGTAGGGCACACGCAGAATTTGTTCATACACTTCCCATTTGGTGGGAGGTTGGTCTTCGCCTCGTTCGGTCTGTCCCAGGTCTTCCTTCTCAGTTCCAGGGGACAACAACTCCACAACCACAATAGGAGCAATCCCTTCCTGCCAGATGACGTAGCTCAGGCGTAAATCAACCTCATCATACAAGCGAGGCACACCAACAACAGCGAACCAATCCGGGCGTTTGTGCCATAGAGGATGACGGATATCATAATAGAGGTTCATATCCGTGCCAGTGAAGATCTGATTGGGCAAATAATCAATCAGTCGGAATGTGGCACTGAGCAGTTGCGGCTGCAAATCATGAAACTCATCCGGCAAACCAGGCTCCTCCGGATCTTCGCTGGGTAGATCATACATGGTTGGCAGCGTTTCTCTGGGGGAACGCGGCGGGTCGGTTTGCTCAACGGGATACTTGAAGTTCAACACGATAACTTGAGGTCAATGAATGTGCTTAACGTTTATCATATGCTGCCCGATTTGAAAGCATGATCCCCCTTGCTATGCTAGGTTTAACCATTCCAAATCACGGTATCTGCGAGGCTACACCTATGGTTTCCCAACTGCCAGCAGTCTCTTCAACGGAGGTCATCTACCCCGAAAGTGACGGCAAGCCAATGGCTGATAACACCAAGCAGTTTCGCTGGATTGTTGTGATTCAGCAGAACCTGGATTGGCAATTTGCTAATGATCCCAATGTATTTGTGGCAGGAGACTTACTCTGGTACCCGGTTGAGGGAAAACCCAATATCGTTACAGCCCCCGACGTGATGGTGGTATTTGGCAGACCCAAAGGTGATAGGGGCTCTTACCAACAGTGGAAAGAAGCAGGGATTGCTCCTCAGGTCGTGTTTGAAGTACTTTCTCCCAGCAACACCCGAACTGAAATGGAGAAGAAACTTCTGTTTTACGATCGCTACGGAGTTGAAGAATACTACATCTACGACCCAGATACCAATGAACTGCGTGGCTGGTTGCGGGGAGAAGATGGCTTGGCAGTCATCGAATCAATGACTGACTGGGTCAGTCCTCAATTAGGAATTCGATTTGATCTATCCGGTGAAGTTCTCCAGATTTACCATCCCGATAGTAGCCCCTTCTTGAGCTACACCGAAATTGCTGAACAGGCCGAGCAGGAACGTCAACGGGCCGAGCAGGAACGTCAACGGGCCGAACAGGAACGTCAACGGGCCGAACAGGCAGAAGTTGAATTGGAGCGGGAACGACAGCGATCGCAAACTCTGATCGAGCGACTTCGAGCCATGGGCATTGATCCAGAAGGAATCGACCCGAATCAACCAATCTAGTACTCTAGAGTGAGATTTATTTGTTTCTATCTATTCACCAAGATCAAAATCGGCAAAACTACCTGTGCTTGACTTGAAGCTGATTCGAGAAAAACCTGATTTTGTGCAGGAGCGGCTGAACCTGCGCAACGGCGACTATGATATTCAACCTATCTTGCAGCTTGATGAACAGTGGCGCAAGTTGGAGAGCGATCGCTCTCAGCTCCAGGCACGCAGCAATGAAGTCGGCAAACTGGTCGGCCAAAAAATGAAATCGGGCAGTAAGCCCAACGATCCTGAAATTCTGGCCCTTAAAGAAGAAGGCAACCAGATCAAGGCAAAGTTGAGTGATCTGGAACCGCAGGAGAAAGATCTCAAAGCCCAGATTGACGCCTTGCTATTAACCCTACCCAATCTGCCCCATCCCTCTACTCCCATCGGCAAGAACGAAGCAGAGAATGTGCAGGTTCGGCAATGGGGCGATGAGTACAAACCAAAGACTGAAGTCCTCCCCCATTGGGAAATCGGAGAAAAACTCGGCATTCTCAATACTGAGCGAGCCACCAAAGTTGCCCAGACCCGCTTTGTCATGCTGTTGGGCGCGGGGGCAGCCCTGGAGCGGGCACTGATCCAATTCATGCTGGATCAGCAAATTACCGCTGGTTACCTGGAGGTGTTACCTCCATTTCTGATCAATACCCAGTCACTGACTGCAACCGGTCAACTGCCGAAGTTTGCGGAGGAAAGCTTCAAGTGTAGTGAGGATGATCTATGGTTAGCCCCAACCGCAGAAGTTCCCGTTACTAACCTCTATCGGGATGAAATTTTGTCTGCGGATCAGCTTCCCATTTACCACTGTGCCTATACCCCCTGTTTTCGGCGAGAAGCAGGGAGTTACGGGCGGGATACCCGTGGGCTGATCCGACTGCATCAATTCAACAAGATTGAGTTGGTCAAACTGGTTCATCCCAACACTTCCGAGCAGGAGCACCAGACACTCGTGCAAAACGCAGAGGCAATTTTGCAGGCGCTAAAGCTGCCCTATCGGATAGTTGAACTTTGTACGGGCGATTTAGGCTTTGGTGCTGCCAAATGCTATGACCTGGAGGTGTGGCTCCCTTCGGCAGGCACTTATCGGGAAATTTCGAGTTGCTCAAATTTCTGGGACTTCCAGGCAAGGCGGGGGAATATCCGGTTTAAGGAAGCAGGTCAGAAGGGAACTCAGTTTGTCCACACGCTGAATGGGTCTGGTTTGGCAGTGGGTCGCACAATGGCGGCCATCCTGGAGAATTACCAGCAATCGGATGGAACAGTGAAGGTGCCAGAAGCGTTGCAACCTTATTTAAACCGAGCAGTATTATAGGGCTCCTCAATTGGCAGAGCGTTCGGCACCAGGTTCATCCAGAGTCTGGGTGAAATCCATGTTTTCATACAGATCGGCGATCGCCCCCCGGAAATTGACACTTGCCAGATAAACCTCTTGCCCTTCTCGGTAAACATATTGGACCCAAAGTCCTTCGGCATTGCGCCGAAAGCATTCAATTCTCATTCGTGTTTGACTGATAAGCAAGTAGCCAGGCGCAATTAAATTAAGGATAATTTCGGGGGTGGAGGGGGTGAAACCCCCTGCCTGGGGGCGCAGCCCTCATTCCTTCTTCTTATCATTCCTTCTTCTTACAATTAATTGGGTGGAGCTACTTAATAGATGTTCAACGCTTGAATATGGCCTTCATATCCGACGAATAAATCAAACAGCCACTTCCCCCTGAGATAGCTGTTTAGCGCTGAAACCAGATTGATGCCAATCCGCACATGGGCATCGCTACCAACCACCATGGCGTAGGTCAGCCCATTTCTGTATTCGTGCCGAACTGAGCTGGTCAATTCTGTTTCCAGATATGCCTCTGGAAAGAGATGGGTTGGTGAGAGATCTGCATTCACAGCCTTGTTCCCGCCACCCTTCTACCGTAGCCTCTAGAATAGATAGAACATCTAACAAAATATTTCAGATTCTTTACCTATGTCAGTTTTGGCAGCGATCGCCGTCCTTGCAGTTCTGATCGTGGTTCACGAACTGGGGCACTTCATGGCAGCCCGACTCCAGGGCATTTATGCAAACCGCTTTTCCATTGGCTTTGGTCCCATCCTCTGGAAATATCAGGGTTCAGAAACAGAATATGCTGTTCGGGCATTTCCCCTCGGTGGGTTTGTGGGCTTTCCAGACGATGACCCGGAAGAAAATGGCATCGATCCCAGAGATCCCAATCTGCTCAGAAATCGTCCAATTCTGGATCGGGCGATTGTCATCAGTGCAGGGGTGATTGCCAACCTGATCTTCGCCTACTTTCTGCTCGCGATTCAGGTCGGTACGGTTGGTGTACAGAACTTCAACCCCCTGCCCGGCGTTGTCGTCCCCGAAGTCAGGTCCGAGTTGAGTTCGGCAGCAGCCAAGGCCGGTATCAAGCCCGGTGACATTATCCTAGCAGTGGATGGTAAAGAATTGGCCGCCTCTCCAGAGTCCACCAGGGTTTTGATGGAAGCCATCCAATCCAGCGCCAACCAACCAATTGAGTTGAAGGTGCAGCGCAATGGCAAGGAATTGCCAGAACCGCTTATTGTGACACCACAGGTTTCCGAAGACGGAAAAGCCCGGATTGGCGTTCAGCTTGCTCCCAATGGCACAATTGAACGTCGCCGTGTAACCAGCCCTGTGGAAATTTTGAGCCTGGCGGCAGGGGAGTTCCAGCGGATTACGGTGCTGACCCTGCAAGGCTTTGGTCAACTGATTACCAACTTTGGACAGGTTGCTGACCAGCTTTCTGGTCCAGTGCGGATTGTGGATGAAGGTGCCAAACTTGCCCGTTCCGATGCTGCCAGTTTGTTCAGCTTTGGAGCGCTGATCAGCATTAACTTGGCGATCATCAATATCCTGCCCCTGCCCGCGCTGGATGGTGGGCACCTGGCCTTTCTGTTGATTGAAGGACTGCGTGGTAAACCTCTCCCCACCCGAATCCAGGATGGAGTGATGCAGACCGGTTTAATGCTGCTCCTGGGCCTGGGAATTTTCCTGATTGTTCGTGATACGAGCCAGTTAGAGTCTATTCAGAAATTGTTTCGATAGTCTAAGAAGCCAGAAGCCAGGAGCCAGGAGCCAGAATACTGACTTCTGGCTTCTAGCTTTAATTTTTTTCTTCTTTTCCCCTTCGCCTTGGGGTGGAAAGGCTCCTGCACCTACCAATCCACTCTACTCCTCCTCCCACTCCCCACTCCTAAATCCCCTGCCCCCTATCCCATCCCTGCCCTATGAGCATTACCCGCAAACTCGCATCCAAAAAGCAACGGGCGATTGAAATCCTGCTTCGGTTGAAGCAACTCTATCCCGATGCCACCTGTTCACTAAATCATGAAACGCCGGTTCAACTGCTGGTCGCGACCATTCTGTCTGCCCAATGTACAGACGAACGGGTGAATATGGTAACGCCAGAACTATTCCGGCGATTTCCGGATGCTGCTGCGATCGCCGCTGCCGATCCGGCTGAAATCGAATCACTGGTTAAATCCACCGGGTTCTACCGCAACAAAGCGAAAAATATCCAGGCCGCCTGCCGCATGATCGTGACAGAATTTGGTGGTGAAGTCCCCCGGTTAATGGAAGACTTGTTGCGCTTACCAGGGGTTGCCCGCAAAACCGCCAATGTGGTGCTGGCCAATGCCTTTGGAATCAATATGGGCGTCACCGTTGATACCCATGTCAAGCGGCTGAGCTACCGTCTTGGGCTAACTCAACATACCGATCCAATACGGATTGAACGGGATTTGATGAAACTACTGCCCCAACCGGATTGGGAAAACTGGTCGATTCGGCTGATTTACCATGGTCGTGCGGTGTGTAATGCCCGTAAGCCCCTGTGCGATCGCTGCCTCCTTGCCGATCTTTGCCCCTCTGCGATTCTGCCGCAAAAACCGCTTGCCACTAAACCTGAGATAACAACAGAAACCCCAGATGATGCCCCCTTAGAAGTCGAAGAAGCACTTAAGTAGGTAGCCATCATTAATTGGAAATTGGAAAGGAGGGAGTGGGGGCTGCGCCCCCAAGCAGGGGTTCACCCCCTCCACCCCCTTGGCAGACTACTGTACAGCACGGCAGGAATACGGATACCATTCTGGCTCCCTCCGACTCCCCACTCCCCAACCCAATGGTTATTGGACTTATGCTATCGTCCACTAGCTACTTAAATAAAAATCAAATCACCAACTGCGATTCAAATTTGCTAACATACAAAATTGTGTCTTTAATTGAGCAACGGGACGGTACATGGCTAAGAAAAGCATGGTTGAGCGGGAAAAGAAACGGGCAAAGCTCGTTGAGAAGTATGCGAAGAAGCGCGAAGAACTGAAAGAGCAGTTTGCTAACGCCACTTCTCAGCAGGAGAAATTGGCAATTCATCGGCAGATTCAGCAACTTCCCCGCAACAGTGCACCAAACCGGAAGCGCAATCGCTGCTGGGCCACCGGGCGTCCCAGAGGGGTTTATCGCGATTTTGGATTATCTCGAAATGCTTTGCGGGAAATGGCCCATCAGGGGCTGTTGCCTGGTGTCGTGAAATCAAGCTGGTAAATTACCTACTGTCCACAACAGTGATCAATTCCAAGGCTATCTAGCAGCAAATCACTGACTGCGTTAGCCACGGCAAATTCACTGAAGAAGCTTTCGGAGAAGTCAAAGCTTTCCATCTCGGTGACGATCGCCATTACCAGTGAACCAAGGTCATTTTCTCCCTCCATACGCTGCCGGATAAAAATCTGGGCAACTCGTTCTGCTATTTGTTGATTGACCTGCTCTGGAATAAATTCGTAATCCAGCCAGCCAAGTAAAGCAAGGCGCAACCATTCTCCCTCTTGTTGAGGATTGCGGGCGGGGGGCAAGGTAATTGGCGGAATCGGTTCGGCCATTAGCTCACAGGATCTTTTCCCATCTGCTGTTTTGTACCATCTCTGGCACTGAACATCTTTCACCTGGATAGCTACAATTTTCCCACATTCGTTTGCTATAAAGCATCTAGAGGTCTATTAAGTAGGTAGCCATCATTAATCGTAAAGGGGGAAGTGGGGGCTGCGTCCCCAGGCAGGGGGTTTCACCTCCTCCACTCCAAAATTATCCTTAATTTAATTGCACCTAGCTACTTACTTATATAGTGAGCAATAGTTAGTGAGCAATAGTGAGCAGAGTTATAATTCCCCATTGAGCGATCGCGGCTATGATATTGCTTCCATCATCCAGGGATACGCCCAGGGTTACTTTTTGATGGCAGACGAGACGAATGGTGGAATTGGATGGTATTCCAGTCGTCAACGAACGTTAATCCCCCTGGATGAACGATTTCGCTACCCACGATCGCTGCGACGGATTTTGAACCAGAACCGTTTCACCGTTGCCGTCAACCGGGACTTCACCGCCGTGGTCGAAGGTTGTGCCAACCGGGAAGTCACCTGGATTTCCAATGAACTGAAAGAAATCTACCATGCGTTACATGAAACTGGTTGGGCCCATAGCTTTGAAACCTGGCAGGGCGATCGCCTCGCTGGTGGCATCCTGGGAATTGTTATTGGCGGTGCTTTTATCGGGGAGTCGATGTTCTTTCAGATCCCCGACGGCTCAAAAGTAGCCCTGGTGAAGTTAGTAGAGCGCCTGCGGGAACGACAGTTTATCCTCTTTGACGCCCAGATGATGAACCCCCACTTAGCGCGATTTGGTGCTTACATCATTGGTAACCAGCAATACAAAGATCTGCTGAGGCAGGCTCTGGAGTGCCAGTGTTCGTTGGAGTAAGGGGGAAGGAGATGGATGGATGGGTAAGTAGCTAATAGCATGTGGCAGGTGGTAGGTGACAGGTCCCCTCACACTTTGCGTTCGGTAACGAGCGTCAAGCTGACCCACTCCCCTTTGCTGTTGTAGCTGCGAACGATTCGCTGGCGCAAATCCGGTTGCAACAGCCAGCCCATTTCCAAAAAGATGGGTTGTCGGGGCTGAATCTGGAGCGGGCACATGGAAGAAGCGCCATCCGGCAAGAGCAGAACCCGATTTTTCTGAATACCTGCTTCAAAGTCGAGAATGGCACCATTGATTTGAGCGGTGGAGGTAATGGTGCGATCGCCGCCATAGAACAATTGCTGAAGCAGGCGATCGCCCTCCCGTTGTAGCTGGAGTTTTGTAGCGTAGGTATCGGGATTACGCCAATCAGGGTACAAAGTAATGGCTTCCCCTTGCCATTCGCCGATCAGGTCATCCAGTTTTAGGGGCGGACGCTCCAGGGAATCCGTACCTGCTAGCTTTTCGCGAATGAGGGTTAGTTGATCCAACCGACTTTCCTGGTTGAAAAGCTGAACCAGCCGGAGGCGACGATTTCCATCAATCAACCCAAATTCTGCCCCAAATTCTGAGAACGGGCCAAACTGAATCGACCCTTGAGAAAAAGCACCATTTTCAAAAAACAGAATACTGCGGCTAAGGGAGCGATATTCCAGCACCCGCTCCTCTGAACCCGGAATCAGCCGTTTCACAACCTGACGAATCATCTGGTTATTGTCCAACCCCTCCAGGGAAACCACCGTCGGAATATCCTCCAGCAGTTCACCTTGAGGCGAAACTCGGGTAAATGACCCCTGCCACTCTCCTAAATTCTCCAGTAAGCACTCCCATTGGGATTTCATCATTTTGAACGTTCAATCCTTTCGCCCTTAATCTCTCTCCTTTCACCCCATCCCCCCCTTTCGCCTCAGATGCAAAACTCAGAATTCATCCACCCATCTTTCATCGGAGTGCGATTCGCCGCACGGCAAACAAACTTCCCATCACCCCAACTGAACTGCCGAAACCAAGCAACACAAGGGGTAGGAGGATAGTTCTCAGTGGGCTGAGTTGCAGTCCATTTGCCAGAAATTGAACAAATTCGGGTTGCTGGGTGAGCAGGTTGGTCAAAAAGTGCTGGATGCCAGCGATTAAGCCCCAGGAAATAGCTGCTCCTGCCAGTCCAAATACCACACCCTGCAAAATAAAGGGTAGATAGATCCAGCTTGTGGTTGCGCCTACCAGTTGCATCACTTCGATTTCCCTGCGACGGGCCATTACAATCAGCCGGATGGTGGTAGTGATGACGGCGATCGCTGTCAAGGTCAACAGAGTAATAACTGTCAGGCTAATCCAGCTTAAACCCTGGTTGAGTTGGGCTACTCGCTTCACGGCCTCATCCACATACTGCACCTCATCCACTCCCTGCATTTGCTCCAGTTTTTGAGCGAGAGCAGGAACTTCCTCAGATGATTTTGCTTTGACCTTCAACTCATCCACCAGGGGATTGCCCTCCAGTTGCTTGGTAGCCCCATTGATATCGGATACCCCCAGATCTTTGATCAGGTTTGCCCATGCCTCTTCCTTCGGAATTGCTCGAACTTCCGCCACTTCTGGCATTGCCGCCACCACAGACTTGAGGTCGGTTGCCTGCACTCCCGTATCCAGGTAAGCAGACACTTCTAACTGACTACCAAATCGATTCAGTAGCCCCTCCAGGTGCCAGGAGGTTTGCAGGCTGACTCCAAACAGAAACAGCAATACCGTTACCGTGCTGACAGCAGCCCAGTTCATCCAACCACCCCGCCGCAATCCCAGGAGGGTTTCGCGCAACAGGTAGTCCAGTTTGGTCAGAAATTGAAACACAGGCACATCTCCAATGGCATTCAGTCTGATTGAGGCTTATTGAAGGGGCGTCGCTGCTGAATTTGGGTATGAAACAGGTGCTGTATGCTCGAAACCTCGTTTCGAGGTAGACCTAACAAGGTAATGATGTGCAACTAGCGCCGTACATCATTACCTACTCAAAAACCATTACGATTTGGGCACCCCACCCGTTTCGATTCATACTGCTTTTCAGCAACGCCTATTGAGGAAGGGAAGAGGGTGGAGGCGATCGCCACTCTTAACCCTACGGCTGGAAAAGTTCGTTAAAGAACTGTTGCATCGCTGCAAATGATCGCCGATCTGCCGTTGCATTATACGCAGATCCTTTAGATGGGTCATTCCCTGCTTCGGGATTCGTAAAGCTATGAACAACGCCGCCATAGGAAATCAGTTGCCAGTCTACCTGAGCATTATTCATCTCTTTTTTGAAAGCTGCCACTTGCTCAGGAGGTACGTAAGGGTCGATCGCCCCATGCAGAACCAGCACCTTGGCCTTGATATTCCTGGCATCAGCTGGATTGGGAGTATCTAAGTTGCCATGAAAGCTCACCACACCTGCAACAGGGGCACCGCTGCGGGCCAGTTCCAGCACAGTACCTCCCCCAAAGCAGTAGCCAATCGCCGCAATTTTCTCAGCATTCGTCAGCGGATTCTTTTGGAGTACCGACAGGCCAGCCGTGACGCGATCGCGCATCAATTTCCGGTCTTTCCGGTAAATGCCTGCCTGTGCTGCCGCATCTTTCGGATTGTCAGGGCGGATTCCTTTCCCGTACATATCTACAGCAAAGGCTACATAGCCCAACTTCGCCAGTTGTTCTGCCCGCTCCTTCACATAGGTCCCCAATCCCGTCCACTCGTGGACAATCAGCACTCCCGGACGGTTACCCTGAAAGGAATCATCATAGGCTAGATAGCCCTCCAGAATGGCACTTCCGTGTTTGTAATCGACTAACTGAGTTTTTAATTCTGCTTGAGCGGCGATCGCCATCAACACAGAAGCCACGGGAGCCACAAGCGTAGCCAGCAAAACCTTCATCCCAAACACCTCTAACGAAATCTTCCTACACAAACTTTACCGGGCGATTTGAATTCTAACCCCACGAGGAAGGGGAGAAAAGTGGATGGATGGGTGGATGAGTGGATAAGTGGATGAGCAATAGGGTGATGGGGTGATAGGGTGGTTGTTCTTTACTCCCCCACTCCCTCTCTAAATTCCAATGTCCTAACGCATCCGCGTAGAGCTATAACTAACAACCAACAACTAAAAAAAGCCCGGATAAAAAAGCCCGGACACCCAACGGCATCCAGGCTACCAGACTAAGGAAAATTTGAACCGATGCAAAACCTACTTCACAATCCCCAATAGCTCGCCTGATGTAACGGAGTTCAGCGTAGGAGCCTTAGAAACCTGGGAGAACAGTTGCAAAGGTTGCTGAGCCACTGTGGAAACAGCCATCCGGGCATGGTTAGCTACCTGCACAGTTTTTACATCATAGGTCTGGGTGAACAGCTTGGGATATAGACCTATTCCGATGATGGGAATCAGCAAACAAGCTGTGACGAACACCTCACGGGGCTTGGCATCCAGTAGCACAACTCCCTTAAACTCTATGTTCTCCTTGCCATAAAACATTTCTCGCAGCATTGAAAGCAGGTAAATGGGAGTCAGAATCAGACCGACCGCAGATAGCAACACAACCACTACTTTGAAAGCAGAAGTATAGGAATCGCTGGTTGCAAAACCAATGAATACTGCCAGTTCACCAACGAAGCCACTCATACCGGGGAGTGCCAGAGACGCCATTGAACCGATGGTGAACAGAGCAAATACTGTCGGCATTGACCTGCCCAAACCACCCATCTTATCGAGCATCAGGGTGTGGGTGCGCTCATAGGTGACACCAGATAGATAGAACAGGGCAGCAGCAATCAGCCCGTGGGAGATCATTTGTAACACTGCACCGCTTAATCCCAATTCGGTGTAGGAGGCGATACCCAGAAGCACGAACCCCATGTGGGAAACAGAAGAGTAAGCCATCCGGCGCTTCAAATTTCGCTGAGCAAAGGAAACCAGCGCCCCGTAAACAATGTTGACCACTCCCAGAATGGCTAAAGCTGGAGCGAAGTAAAAGTTGGCATCCGTCAACATTTCCACATTCATGCGGATGATGGCATACCCCCCCATCTTCAGCAGAACGCCTGCCAGGATCATGGAAACAGGAGCCGAAGCTTCCCCGTGAGCATCGGGTAACCAGGTATGGAGTGGGAAGATGGGCAGTTTCACCCCGTAGGCAATGATTAGGGCGGCGTAGACTAACAGTTCAAAGGTGAGCGAGTAGTCTTTCATGCCCAGCTCACGCATATCAAAGGTGACGTTGCCACCGTAGAAGGCCATCGCCAGGGCAGCGACCAGGATGAAGATAGACCCGATCGCCGTATACAGAATAAATTTTGTAGCGGCGTATAGCCGTTTGGGGCCACCCCAGATAGAAATCAGGATGTAAACCGGAACTAATTCCAGTTCCCACATCAGGAAGAAGAGCAGGATATCTTGAGCGCAGAACACCCCAATCTGGGCGCTATACATCGCCAGCATCAGAAAGTAGAAGAGGCGAGGTTTGTGAGTCACCTGCCAGCCAGCCAGCATTGAGAGTGTTGTGACGAGGCTGGCCAGCAGCACCAGCGGCATGGAAATGCCATCCACTGCAAGGGTCCAGTACAGTCCTAACTGGGGCAACCAGGCATAGGTTTCAACCAGTTGAAAGTCTGGATTCTGAAAATCGTAGTGGTACCAGAATGCGTAGACAATTAGAGCAAAATCTATCAGACCAACCGCAAGAGAGTACCAGCGGACTGTTTTGCCGTACTTATTGGGAAGAACCGGAATCAGGAGAGAAGCTACCAGAGGTAGTAATGTGATCGTCGTTAACCAAGGAAAGTTAGTACTCATCTTGACAACACAAGGGTCGTGGGAATTAAAAGCGTTGGGTTTGCCAGATGATGCTTATGCAACCCATGCTTAATCCGCAAAGAAGCCCACCTATCCCAAGTGGAGGACTGGAAATGAACCAGACGCGCTTGCATTTGATAACTGAGCAAAAGGGATAGCCAGCCAACATTACCAGGACAATGTGAGGCAATGACGATGAACTGATCCCATAGGTTTTCCTTGACAGACTAAGCAAACATTTAAGGCTTATCGCCTGTGAATAATTACCTATTAGATATGTTACCCCACTTTATTAAGAAAGTTTAAGCTATCTGCCCACCTTATGACACTTTTTGAATAGATATTTCTAAAATTCGACATTTATATAAACCTACAAGAGGGCTGAAACCTTTTCCTGAAATGGGTTTTATCCATAGATGTTGTCTGGAGCGATCGCCCCACCAGAGTGACAGTTTTTGTTCTTTTGTTTCAAGACCTTGAGAAAACGACTGTTTTTAGATAACTTAATATATTCGACAGCTATCTGACTTGAAAATAGAAGCCAGGAGCCAGGAGTCAAAATCTTTCTCTTTTGCCTCCTGACTTGAAATAGCTAATGGCCAACTACCTCTGCACATCCAACAAAACTTTCGTTTTGCTGTACTAGATAGGTTGAATCCCCATGCCGAAGTTCCAGGATATTACCACCTGGCAACAGGCAGAAATCCTGATGCAGCCATCTTTCATTCGGCTGATTGACAATATCCGCAAGCAGCTTGATCAATCCTCCTGGCACGGTAGCTATGTGGAAACAGCAATCTGGCCAGAGGGCACCAGCGAAGAAATTAAGTTTAAGGTGAATCAGCTTCAAGCAGAATTGGAGGCGGTTTCACCGGAGCAAGCTGACGAAATTGAAGAGGCACTCGCTGAACTGCCATCGCCCCTCCCCAGATACCAGCTTTGTCTTAAGCATCAGGACCACGAAATATATATCGATTTATGGGAGTTGTGTTATCGAATCTGTTTCCATAACTATGACCCCAGTAGCGGAACTTCCCACATCTCTAACGATGCCAATCAAGATGGGGTCGAGGTAGATACCAGCCTGCTGGATGAAACTGGAGAGGTGGACTGGAATCGGCTGGATGAAAAGACTCACACGATCGTGGCAGAAATATTTACCGGCTTGCCAAGTTAATCAAGCCGAGTTGATCAATTCCAACAATTTATTTGACGGCGATGGTTGAAAGCTTACAGACGTTACAGGAAAAAAGCGGTGCGGTCTTTGAAGCGAACTTAGCAGTCCCTGTTTGCTTTGGAAATGAGGCTGAGGCGGTTCGAGCGGCTAGAGAGGGTGTAGTGGTGTGCGATCGCTCCCACTGGGGTCGCCTTCAAATCACCGATGCCGATCGCCTCACCTTTTTGCACAACCAGAGTACGAACGACTTCAACCGCCTGAAACCGGGAGAAGGCTGTGACACAATTTTTGTCACTTCCACCGCTCGCACCCTAGATCTGGCAACGGCATATGTGCTGGAAGATGAAGTTCTGGTAATCGTTTCGCCCAATCGGCGTGAAAAACTGGTGACCTGGCTGGATCGCTATATTTTCTTTGGCGATAAGGTAAAACTGGCCGATATCACTGCTCAAACGGCTATGTTTAGCCTGATTGGACCTGGAAGCGATCGCGTTTTAGAGCAATTGGGCGCAGACGTACTTGTCAATCAACCCTATGCCAGCCACCAGCTTTTCAACCTTGCAGGTCAGGAAGTTCGAGTTGCAGTTGGGAGTGGGCTAGCACTGCCGGGGTATACCCTGGTGATGGGGCGGGAAGGAGCCGCAGCCCTCTGGCAGGCGCTGACGGAGGTAGGAACGGTGCCGATGGGCGATCGTACCTGGGAGCAACTTCGCATTGAGCAGGGCCGCCCAGCCCCCGACCATGAACTCACCGAAGACTATAATGCAGTCGAAGCTTCCCTCTGGGAGGCTATTTCACTGAACAAGGGATGCTACATCGGGCAGGAAACCATTGCCCGCCTCGATACTTACAAAGGCGTTAAACAGCAAATTTGGGGCATCCGGCTGAGTCGCCCCGTTGAAGTAGGAGCAACTATTACCTTAGATGAGGAAAAAATCGGTATCCTCACCAGCCTGACCGAAACTGAACAGGGACCCTTTGGGTTAGGTTATGTGCGCACAAAAGCAGGCGGCAAAGGACTGAAGGTAAAGATTGGTGACAGTGAAGGGGAACTGGTAGAAGTGCCCTTCTTGCAGCGCGATCGCCTGACTGATTGACGGGAGGGGACAGGAGGCGGGAGTCAGTAGTCAGAGACTAGGGACTGGGAGTTCGGGATCTGGTCTTGGGGCAACTCAGGAGGTATATAGGAAAAAATATCCCCGATGTCCTGGTTACAAAGTTGGAACTTTGTAGTCCACTACCCGATTACGAGTGAAATTTTGGATAAAGCATTGCTTTGACGGGTTTTCCTTCCAGTAAATGATGCTGAATGATCGATGGAACTTCCTCTGGCAGTACCTGGCTATACCAGATTTCTTCCGGCACGATCCGCACCATGGGTCCACTTCCACACTGCCCCATACAACCTGTGCCAAGCACGACGTAATCAGCGATTGGTTCTGCCTGAAAAGCAGCCAGTACTGCTGCTCCCTGCTTCAAGCAAGTGCGGTTTTGGCACACCAGCACATATCCCACAATCCTTGAGGTTTCAACAGGGGACAGGGAGGAGGATGGCATTTTAGAAACCATTGCGATAAATTTGGTTTTTCGGAGTTTGAAGAGTAGGATGTCAACTGTGTTGGTTCGAGGAGTTTGTACGGCACTGCCGTTCCCTTTGAGCGTATGACTAGAGATCCGGGAATTCCAGAACATCAAACCCCTGGCAACCCTTCAAGACCAGGAGGGGATCAGCGTCGGGGTAACCCCGTGTCTCGAAGGACTCCAGGTGTTCCCAAAAATGGGGCTTCCAGGCCGCGATCGCCCCGTCCGCCCCTGCCGACTGATCGAGAGTTGGTTACCCCAAATCGTGCAGAACCTCGTCCGAACCAGGGAGCCCGGTACGAATTTCAACCTCCTCAACACCGTATTCCCAGATCTGCCCAGCCTGATAGAAAGCGGCAGACAACGGTGCCATTGTCACACCAGCAGCCAGAAAGAGCGGAGCAACCCATCCCTAAAGACCAATCTTATTGGTTGAAATGGTTTTATAACTGGAAGCTGTGGCTCATTGCAACCCTGGTGCTCTTTGGTGGTTCAGGTATGGTGGCGGCTATGTTGCTATTCCAGATTCCGGGTTTACCGAATTGTCCAGCCATTTTCTGGCCCCTGGCTTCTGCATCGCTGCGCTTTGAGTGCGCCCGTTTGGCAGCCAGCAAGCAAACGGCTAAAGACTTGCTGGAAGCGATCGCCCTGGTTGACTCTCTCCCCCCCGACCATCCTATGCGAGAAGAGGCCAACCGCCTGGTGGAAGAGTGGTCCCAGGATGTTTTGCGGTTGGCTGAGGAAGATTTCAATGCAGGTAAGCTGGGAGATGCGATCGCCTCTGCTCGCCGGATTCCCAGTAAGGTCACAGCCTACAAACTGATTGAAGAACGAATCAAGCGCTGGCAGTCCATCTGGTCAGAGGCAGAAGAAATTTATAAAAAATCTGAAGAGCTTTTGCGGAAGCAGGACTTTCGCCAGGCATTTTCCAATGCGGTTCGCTTGCTGGATGTGGAAAATGAGTACTGGCGGACGACTAAATTTGAGGAGCTGAGCAACCGAATCACCGTTACCCGGAATGACGGCAACAAATTGGGCCGGGCCTATCGGCTGGCAGATGCAGGTGGGCTGAACAACGTGTTGCAGGCAATCAAATTAGTCGAATCCATTCGCCCTGAAAGCTACCTTTACCAGGCAGCCCAGCAGGCAATTCCTAAATTTGGACGGCAGATGCTGGAAATGGCACAGGCCGCCCTTGATCGGCGCAACTTGAGAGAAGCATTGGATATCCTTGACAAAATTCCTGAGAAGGCTTACTTGAAGGATGAAGTCAGGGATTATACGATTCTTGTTAACGCCCAATCCCAGGTTTGGCAGAATACAGTTCCTGCCGTGGAAGAGGCCATTTCCCAGGCTCAGCGAATTGGTACCAAGAGTCCGCTCTATCGCAAAGCCCAGCAACTGATTACCCGCTGGCAACTGGAAATTGAGGCGATCGCTCAGCTAGAAAAAGCACGACTCATTGCTCAGTCGGGTTCAGTGGATGACCTCAATGCCGGGATTGCCGAAGCTAATTTAATCGGACGAGCTAACCCTCGCTGGGACGAGGCTCAGCAGCAAATTCGACGCTGGAGGGCCCAGATCGAAACCATTCAAGACCGCCCCATTCTGGAGCAGGCAGACCAGCTTGCCAGTGGTGGAGATCTGCCCTCCCTTCAGGCGGCGATCGCTCAGGCGAAGCAGGTAGGGCGGGGTCGAGCGCTCTCCAGGGAAGCCCTCAACAAGATTCAAAAATGGACGGCTGAAATCCAACGAATTCAGGATGAACCTATCTTGTTACAGGCACGGGAGTACGCGAATGCAGGTGATTTGCGAGGGGCAACTAGTCTAGCCCAGCAGATCCGGTCCGGGCGATCGCTCTACAACGAAGCACAGGCTGATGTTCGTCGCTGGCAGGATCGAATTCAGGAAGAAACCGTTAAAGCCCAGGCTATTGCCACCATGCAGGAGGCCCGTCAGCTAGCCAATTCCGGTTCTCCTAATAACCTGGCAACAGCTATTCAGGTTGCTGACCGGGTACCTGCGGCCAGTTCGTTACGTGGGGAGGCAGCCAGCGCCATCAATGAATGGAGTCAACAACTTCTGCAAGTCGCCAAGACTCAGGCTAGCTACGACCTGCCGGGGGCCATTGCGATCGCCCAAAAGATCCCATCCCGTGCCCCTGTTTATGCGGAAGCCCAGCAACTGATTGAGTCATGGAAGCGTACTTTAGGGCTTTAGGTGAGATTTATGCAATCCCCTCTCTCACCCATCACCCTGCTGCCGTGTTTTCTTTTACTGCCATCCCCCACCTTGGCAGCGGTTATTTCCCAATCGAGCCCAGAGCCATTCCCCAAACATCAGGTCAAAAGCTCTGTTGCCCGCTGGCAGGGTGACTGGCTACGGATCGATCGGGTGCCAGCCCGCGGTATTCCCCTGACTCTGTGGGCAACTTTTTACTACGTCCACCAGGCCCAGAGCATTCCCTACGGGCTACCGCTTCTAGACCCAACAGGCAATCCTCTAGGTCCCAGCCTTTCGCGATGGGACTGGTGCCACGCCGCCCTGCAAGGTACGGTACTCATCCATGAAGGGCGTGGGCGATCGACAACCTATAACTTTGCCGGACGCAGTCCCACCCCCCAGGTGGATTGTTCCCCCTTTTTCTCCAGTCTTTCCTGGGAGGCGATCGCCAAAGTTAACCGGGTTCGCTTCCAGGTCGCAACTGCTCCCTACGGCTACGGTACAGCAGGTTTCAACCTGGTTCCCTATCGCACAGTCGCCGTTGATCGCACCCAAATTCCTCTTGGTTCAGTCCTTTACATTCCCCAGGCGCGGGGCACAACAGTCACCCTACCTTCCGGTCAGCGAGCAATTCACGATGGTTACTTCTTTGCCGCAGACACCGGCAGCGCCATCCACGGGAACCACATTGACGTTTTCATCGGAACAGCCGAGCGCAACCCATTTTCTTTTATCACCAGCCGCTCGAATGGAATATTTCAGGCATTTTTTATCCAGGATACCGATATTGCCCAGGCACTCCAGGCAATGCATCAGAGGCGGTAAGTCCTATTCCAACGGCATCACCAAAAACTCCTCTGGTAATACCGCAGGGATTACAGAATATGTAGCGGTAGTCATTAATGGTTAGGACGGGATGCAGGGATGGATATGCCCTCTGCATTTCTGCCGCCTATGCCTTAAGCAGCATTTTGGTTATTTCTTTCGGTAGAAGAAAGCGCTGGCCCGCCGTTGATATGTTGAAACTGTTAAAAAACAGCGTTTGGTTAGCGAACTATGAATATCATTGCTTGGGTAATCTTGGGTCTACTTGCTGGGGCGATCGCAAAAGCTATCTACCCTGGCGGCCCCGGTGGCATTCTCGGCACAATTCTGTTGGGAATTATTGGTGCCTTTGTGGGCGGTAGTCTATTTAGTTTTCTACAAACGGGTAGCCTCCAACTCGTTGCCGCCGGGTTCAGTCTTCCTGGTCTTTTTGTAGCCGTCATCGGTGCCATTATCGCTATCTTCTTATGGAGTTTGTTGGCTCGTACCAGCGCAATGTAAATCTTCGGCGCTCCCTTGCGCTGGTAGCTTGCTGGTTGACCATCGCCAACCCGATTCTGGCAAGCCCTGCACCGCTGACGCTGAATCAGCAAGTTGAAGAAGTAGTCTCCTATCTGGAAGGGACGATGGATACTACTCAGCAAGCGGCAGCCAACTCCAGAGCCCCCAGCGTCAGGATGACTACTTGCCGAATTTCAGTCTCAAATGCGCCCTCGGAAACTCCCGGCGCGTCTGTTTTTCTGTATCAGGAACAGGCCCTTACTAAAGACTTGACCAAACCTTATCGACAGCGATTCTTACAGATTAAGCCCAGCCCTTTGAGTCAGAGCGTGCGATCGCTCTCTTTCAGACCCATCAATCCGGCGGCATGGTCTGGTTTCTGCAATAAATCACTCGCCAACCGGGTAATTCAGCCAAAAGACTTGGGCACTCCCGTTTGTAGTGTGTTCCTGAAGCGATCGGGGGAAGGCTACGTGGGCAACACTCCCGTTGATGGGTGCCCTGCCAATGTCAGAGGTGCAGTCCGCATCACCAATCACATCGTCCTCCATCCAATGGGAATGGATACCTGGGATCGGGGCTTCGATGCGGATGGAAAGCAAGTTTGGGGTGCAAAAACAGAATCCTATCAATTTCGCCGGATAAAATTGGAAACTGGGCGAAAAGAGTAGTTATAACTGTGCACTAGGGCTGGTGACCTATGACTCTACACTCCAGGAAAGGTTTACCAGAAGTGGTAATGGCTTTTGGAGTGGCGATCGCATCGCCAATTCTATTCACCGAGTCAGCTCTTTCCCTTTCCCTTTCCCTGGGCGGCAATTCAGTAGAAGGGGAGGGGATTATCTCTGCCGTTCCGGGAGCGACAACCATTCGCTTCAATACTCTCATCAACGCCACCAGTCAAACTGAAGCGAACGTCCATGGTTATTCCGATGGTCTGGCAACCTACCACACTCCGCCTCCAGCTCGGGCAGCGGTAGTCTCAGGTTCTGTCCTGGGACGCTTCCTGACCCCACCGAATAACGAATCTGCCTACCTCACCATCGGCTCCTCCCAGGAACCCGGTCCGGTCACTATTTCCTTCAATCAACCCCTGGACTACTTTGGTCTGTACTGGGGTTCTGTCGATTTTTACAACGAAATCACTTTTTACAACAACAATCTTGAGATCGGCCATTTCACTGGACGCCACATTTATCAATTTGACAGCACCCTGGTGATCAGCGAAGAGGACTTCCCAGAATCCCGCTTCATTAACTTTACAGCTACTGGATCCCACGAGTTTTTTAATCGAATTGTGCTCAGCTCGACCTGGCCAGCGTTTGAAACTGATAATCACGCCTATCGTGCAGCCAATGTCCCACCCCCTCCTCCCTTTCCTGCCGTTCCCACGCCAGCCTTGCTACCCAGTTTGCTTGGATTAGCCTGGGGTGTGTTTCGCAAACGGTAATAGTGAGTCATTTCAAAACCTTGGAGGTTCTTTAAACCTCCGAGGTTTGCGTATAAGCCCTATTTGCAAAAATCCATCATCGGCTTCCGTACCATCTCCTGTAGGCTGTTAGAGATAACACATTGTTGGGTACCTTACTTTACAGAGAGTTGTTATAGCGATAGCCACCAGACTTGGGACGGGTGCACGGGTGGAACTCCTGGCTGGGGGCAAAGCCCCCACACCCCTCTAAAGCCAATGTCTTCAGCAACCTGGCAATAGCTATAGCAACAAACAGCGGGTACAGGCAATTTGAAGCTACGTTAGACTTCAGGAGAAAACTCAGCCCTCAGGACGCGGAGCATCACATGAGTCAGGGAACGAGTAGTAAGCTCAAATTGATGGTCGTCGATGACGAACCTGATAACCTGGATTTGCTGTATCGCACTTTCCGACGCGATTTTGACGTGATTCAGGCCGATAGCGCGATCGCTGCCCTCGACATTCTGGAGCAACAGGGCGAAATGGCGATCATCATCTCAGACCAGCGCATGCCAGAAATGCTGGGAACGGAATTTCTCAGTAAAACAGTTGATCGTTTCCCTGACACGATTCGGATCGTCCTTACCGGCTATACCGATGTTGAGGATCTGGTGGAAGCCATCAATGCCGGCAAAGTTTTTAAATATATCACAAAACCCTGGAATCCAGACCAGCTGAAGGGTGTTGTCCAGCAAGCTGCTGATACCTATCGGGTTGTCAAACAGCGCACCTATGAACTGCAACGTGCTCTGCGCCGTGAATCACTTTTCAACACTGTTACAACGGCGATTCGCGAGTCTCTCGATTACCATAGTATATTGCAAACCATTGCTGATACCCTGGGGCGAACGTTTGCAGCAGACCGCTGTGTGCTGTATCCAATTGAGGGCGATCGCCTGATTCCAGAAGCCTTTATTTATTCTGCCACCAATTCCGAAACCCAGGAACCCCTGAGTAGCATTCTTAAAAACGCCGAAACCGCTCCACTGATTCAATCAGTTATACAGCACCGCTGCATCCAGGCCAGTCAGGAATCCGATGCCATCCCTCAGCTAGTTGTTCCCCTCATCTATCAACAAGACTTTCTGGCCATCCTGGCGTTACAACAGTTAAGCAGCCAGAATCAGTGGTCGAGGGAAGACATGGAACTGATCCAGGGAGTCGCAGAACAGGCCGCTCTCGCCATTTCACAGGCCAAACTCTACCGTCGCACTCAGGAACAGGCCGAGCAGATGCGGGCAGAACTGGAGGTAGCCCGCCAGATCCAGGGCAACTTGCTGCGGCAAAGTCTACCCGAACTTGATGGCATGAAAGTGCAGGCCTGTTGCTATCCTGCGCGGGAAGTTGGAGGCGACTTTTTTGAGGTTTATGCCCATCCCCAGGGAGATATCTGGCTGGCAGTAGGTGATGTATCGGGCAAAGGGGTACCTGCTGCCCTGTTCATGGCCAGTGCTATCTCAGTCCTGCGGCGAGAGCTATCTCAAGAAGTGCCTCCAGAGCCGCATGTTGTGATGCAGAACCTGAACCGGAGCCTGTCTGAAGACCTGATTAGCGCCAACTGTTTTATCACAATGGTTCTGGCACGTTATACCCCCTCCACGCGCCAGCTGGTCTATGCCAATGCCGGACACATCTACCCCCTTGTCTGGTCGAACCGGGCGATCGCAACTCAGGTGGCAGCCCCCAGTCCATCCGCGGTAGAACCTAACTACCTCAAGGTGAGAGGAGTTCCATTGGGCATCTTACCCAACTGGAAAGCCGCATCTGGCAGCATGGAACTCAACCCAGGGGAGGTACTACTGCTGACCAGCGATGGCATCACCGAAGCCACCGTCCCCAGTGGCAACGGCAACGGTAACGGAAGCCAGAAAGCTTCCCGTTCCATGCTGCAACAGACAGGGCTGTGGCAGCTTTTAATTCAGGAGCAGAAACCTCTGGACTTATCTAACCTGCTCTCCCGGATTCGATCGCAAAATACAATTCAGGAAGACGACCAAACTATACTCTCTCTGGAGGTTCTGTAGGGAATGAGAACTGAGCTTCATGTACCCAGCGACCTGAAGTTTTTGTCCATCGTCGAGAACTGGCTGTTGGGCAGCTTGGAAGTTGAGGTGGGCGACCATGTGGATTGGCCCCGCCAGTCAAACCGCCTCCGGCTCGTTTTGGTGGAAGCCTACTCCAACGTCGTTCGCCACGCTCACAAGGATCAGCCGAACTTACCTGTTCTTATTCGCCTTGAACTGCGCGATCGAGACATTGAGCTAGAAATTTGGGATCAGGGCAAGGGCTATGATCTCGAAACCTACATGCCACCTACTCCAGAAGCGAAACAAGAAAGCGGCTATGGCTGGTTAATTCTGAACCGGCTGATGGACAGTGTTGAATATCGTTTGCAGTTGGATGGCCGCAACTGCCTGAAGATGCAGGCCAGTCTTCCAGAAGCAGCCCTCACAGGAGAGCAAGTGGGGAACGCGAACGGCATGAGGTGAGGGAACAGGGGAGAAGGAATCCAATCCTAAAGAAGGTCAAATCTTATCACCAGCCTGTGGAAAAATCAGATAAACTGCTTCTGGCAAAGTTTTCAGGGGTTTTGGATTATCCTTAATCCCTTAAATACGATTGCTCAAAAGCATAGCCATAGCCATCAGGCTTAGGACAGGGTGCGTGGGGTTCACCCCTGGCAGGGCCAAAACCCCACATCTCCTTAAACCCAGTGCCCTAAACACCCTGGCAACAGCTATAACTGCCGAGTTGGGACGTGGATGAGTAAGTGGGTGGATGGAGGGTTGATTTCAAATACTGACCTGATACACTATGCGTAGCATAGATGAGCGAGTCTAAGCGCTACGAATAGTAGTTGCGCCCTATTTTTGATTTGCTGCCGGGTCCCTTTTCAACGGAGCGAGTTCGCTTTTATCCCTCATTTGGGAGGCAGCAATGTTTTCTTTGTAATTTCTTTGTAAATTGTTGAACATTAGCCATCCTCACTATGAGGATTAGGGGTTGTGGTGGAAGTAACGCTTGAAAATGTTTGGTCAGAGGTATTAGAGCGCTTGCAGCAACTGCTCAACCGCCCTACTTTCGAGACCTGGATTAAAACAGCCAGCGTTGAGCAGCTGGAGGACGGATGCTTAGTTATCCGTACCCCTCACCCTTTCGCCCGCAATTGGCTCCAGAAATACTACATGAAAACCATCACTGAAGTGGTGCAAGAGGTTGTTGGTAGACCGATTGATATTCATATCTCAATCGCCCAGGGAGACGATGCCGCCCTCAACGGCCTTGATATGTTTTGGCCCCACCCAATGCTGGATGAGGCACCTCCGCCTCTCACCTCCAATCCGCAACAAGCTACTGCTAAGAGTCAGGGAGGCAATCGCAGCGACCTTAATCCCAAGTATGTGTTCTCCCGGCTGGTTGTCGGTTCCAACAACCGTATGGCCCACGCCGCATCCCTGGCAGTGGCAGAGTCACCGGGGCGAGAGTTTAATCCTCTGTTTCTCTGTGGGGGGGTCGGGTTAGGAAAAACTCACTTGATGCAAGCGATCGGACATTACCGCCTGGACATCTCTCCTTCTTCACGCGTGTTTTACGTCTCTACAGAGCAATTTACCAACGACCTGATTGCTGCTATCCGTAAAGACAGTATGCAGAGCTTTCGGGAACACTATCGGGCAGCGGATGTGTTGCTGGTAGACGATATTCAGTTTATTGAAGGGAAAGAATACACACAGGAAGAATTTTTCCATACCTTTAATACCCTGCATGAAGCCGGAAAGCAGGTCGTTCTGGCGTCGGATCGCCCCCCTAACCAGATTCCCCGCCTGCAAGAACGTCTCTGTTCCCGGTTCTCCATGGGGCTGATTGCCGATATTCAACCGCCTGATCTGGAAACCCGGATGGCAATTTTGCAGAAGAAGGCAGAGTACGAAAACATGCGTCTGCCCCGTGAGGTAATAGAGTACATTGCCTCCAGTTACACTTCCAACATTCGAGAACTGGAGGGGGCACTAATTCGCGCGGTTGCCTATATTTCCATCTCTGGGCTGCCGATGACAGTGGAAAACATTGCCCCAGTGCTAAATCCGCCTGTTGAAAAGGTAGAAGCGTCGCCAGAGTCAATAATTTTAATCATAGCAGAAGCTTTCGATGTTTCCGTGGAGGACTTGAAGGGTAACTCCCGACGGCGCGAAATTAGTCTGGCACGACAAATTGGCATGTACCTGATGCGTCAGCATACTGATCTTAGCCTGCCCAAAATTGGGGAGGAATTTGGGGGTAAAGACCACACAACTGTTTTGTATAGCTGCGAAAAAATTTCGCAGCTGAAAGATTCCGATCCATCCATAGCTCAAACATTGAGACAGTTGAGCGATCGCATCAACATGACCAGCCAGGGATCAAAGTAATCTGGCATTAAGGGGCAGGAGGTAGGAGCCAGAAGGGGGGATGGGGAGTGGGAATGGGATGGAAACGGAGTGATGGAGTATTGGATATGGTAATGTTCTAGACATGGGGATCGATGAAGTCAAACAGCCCACCCAAACTCGTAGCGATTGATGAACAATCCAATCACGATGTCATGCAGCCATTCGGACTTGGAGAAGCAGATGGTTTTGCGAGCTAATCGCTTAATTCGCGTTCGTAACGTTAAGTGTTTGCGCTCGATTTTTTGGGTATTCCACTTGCCAACGACGTGCTGGTCTTCATCCACCAAACGGGCATACGCTCCCCATCCATCGGTGTAAAACGTTTGAACGCCAAACGGCTCTAACAATGCTTTTAACTCAACGAGCGCCTGGTCTGTATGATCGGCCAGCACATAGGCCAACACGTACCCGGTTTGATGATCAATTGCGTGCCGTAACCAACGCTCCTGCTGCTTCGAGTGAACAAAACTCCCCATCTCGTCAGCTTCCGCTTCCTCAATGTGTTTGACGACTATCGCAGAGGTCGGCTTAAGTTGTTCTAACAAGGGTCGGTTCACGTGTTCAAGATGACGATCTTTTTTTTAATTCTTCAAGGACGGTGGTTGGGCTAATCTTGAGTACCCGCGCAGTATTGCGAATCCCGCCGCCGTTGAGCGCCATCTCGCAAATCTGTTGTTTCACAGTAGGCAAGTAGCCTCGGTAAGAATACTCCCGAACAAAGCTATGACGAGTGCATTCAGGATTACGGCATTTATACCGTTGCTTACCCTCGGCGGTTTTACCATGCTTGACGATATTCGTGCTCTCACAGGTGGGGCACAATGCACAGGTTCAAATACCATCGTAGTTGTTTGGGAGAATTTAACGGGTTCGAGTGCTCCGATTTTCCCTGACTCCTATCCCCATGTCTAGAACATTACCTGGATATAAAGAGATAGCACTCATCCACCTTCCTTGTCGCGCCCGTAGCGCCGCCTGTAGCAGAACTCGAAAATCATCTCCCTGTCGTTTTTTAGGTTAGCTTCAAGCCAGGGGGTGGTTTATCTATGGTTGGAAGTTATGATCGCCCTTCATCGATCACATTGGCTTATTGATCGTCAGTTTTAAGTGAAGAACTATTGCGATTCTTTTTATTTTATTAGTAGTTTATCAGTTTTTTAACTTTCAAAAATTCTAGTGATCAAGAGTGACTAAGCTAAATATTTAGTTGTGGAAAATCTTCCTATTTTCTGTGGAAAACTGTGGGGAAAATCTGTAAATAACTGCTGGGCGATCGTGGAAAAGATCGGCAAGTATTTATACCTTGTGAGTAAACCCCTATCTTTTCCACAGGTTTTCCACAGGCTTAAAGATCGTTTGAAGGTCAGTTAGACAATACTCCACACCTTTTTCCACATTTTCCACAGCCCCTACTACTACTCTTTAAATAAGAATTTCTTAAGTAGAGATCGATTCGAACTATCTGGACAAAACTCGGAAGTTGCCTCTAGATCGATCAGAACAGGGGTGATAACATACCGGAGCAACACTCCAAACACTAGGGGTAGAGTCTGCCGAATTCTCAAATCGCTAGTGATGGGTGTCCCTTTCTGGTCTCTGTCCAGCCTCCACTTCTATTTCTTCTCGCCCAAGCACTTCTATTTCTTCTCGCCCAAGGTTGAAGTTCTATGAAACTGGTTTGCTCTCAAAACAGCCTCGCCACCAATCTTTCCCTGGCTAGCCGTGCGGTTTCTTCCCGACCCAATCATCCGGTTTTAGCCAATGTACTGCTAGTTGCAGATGAAGAGTCTCAGCAGGTGAAGTTGAGCGCATTTGATCTTAGCCTGGGCATTCAGACCAGCTTTCCAGCGGAGGTAGAAGAAGGGGGTAGGTTGACTCTACCTGCCAAATTGCTGAACGATATCGTATCTCGCTTACCTGAGGGGGATATTTTGCTGGAGGAAGGGACTGCTGATAACACTACTGATGCCAGCCATGTGGTGACATTAACCTGCGCCTCTGGTCGTTACCAGGTTCGAGGGATGGGAGCAGAGGAATTTCCTGCATTGCCTCTTGTTGAAGATGGAGAGGCAATTCAACTGTCGGTGGAGAGTTTGATTGAAGGGTTGCGTAGTTCTCTGTTTGCGGCTAGCAGTGACGATACTAAGCAAGTTTTGACGGGAGTTCATCTGACTATTCAGACAGATGGGTTGGAGTTTGCAGCAACGGATGGACATCGGTTAGCAGTCGTGCAGACGACAAATGCTGAAGATGGAGCTGAAGTTTCTAAACCTGCTAAGGGCAAGGGCAAGGCCGCAGCGAAGGAATCTCCAGTCAAAGAATCAGCTGAGGCTCTGGATGTGACGATTCCAGCAAAGGCTTTGCAAGAATTGACCAAAATGTTAGAGCGACAAATGGGCGATTCGGTTACCGTCAAGTTTGACCAGAGCCAGGTGGTGTTTGAATGGACCGATCAACGCCTTACCAGTCGATTACTGGAAGGGCAGTATCCAAATTACAACCAGTTAGTGCCTCGCCAGTTTGCCCGCCAAATGGCCTGCGATCGCCGTCTGCTATTGAGTGCCCTCGAACGCATCGCCGTTCTGGCAGATCAAAAAAACAACATCGTCAAAATCACCCTGGACGGGGTGAATCAGCAACTTACCCTCTCAGTCGATGCTCAAGATGTTGGTAGCGGGAAGGAGACGATTCCGGCTCAAATTACAGGGGATGAACTGGATATTGCTTTTAATGTGAAATACCTGATGGATGGCTTGAAGGTCATCACAACATCCGAAGTTCAGATGCAATTGAATAGTGCAACAAGTCCGGCAATTTTGACGCCCCTTGGGGGTGTAAAGATGACGTATTTGGTGATGCCCGTCCAAATCAGGAATTAGTTTTGAAAATAATTTACGTCTAATCTGAATCAGACAAAGGAACGGGAGAGGATGAGAATCAAAGTACCATCAATGAAACTCATCTCTCCTATGACTAGCCTAGACTTTGCCGAGCTGATGATGGGTATCGTTTTCGTATTGATTGACGATTGGTATCAAGGCCAAATTGCCCCTTAAAATGGCTCATCCCGGTGTCCGCCCTCAATTCAGTGATAGCGAAATGCTACCCCTGACTTTGCTGATAGACTACTTGCCCTTTCCGGGGGAAACCCAATTCCTTGGCTTTATTCGCGCCAACTTACTAGTTGGTTTCCGCAACTCTTAGACCAGAGCAGTTCAGCCGTCGCTTAAGACAACTCGATGGGACGCTAGAGCGGTTGCGGCGCAGTTGGGTTGTGGAGTTAGGTGGGGTGGATGAAACGCACTTGCTAATTGATATAGCGGTAGTCATTGTGGTTAGGACGGGGTGCAGGGGGTCCACTCCTGGCTAGGGGCGAAGCCCCCATTCCCTCTCTAAAGTTCGCGCCTGAATCCCCCTGGTCTACCCAAATCTTCTTTAATCGCGATAATTTATTTCTTTCTTCTGACAAGATAAATATGGCTGCCAATCACTCAGACGTATTCGCTTCAGTCACGATAACCCCAATTACAAATACTTGCGAGTCAAAAACGATATGCGTTTACGCCCTTTAACCTCCTTGTCACTATCATAGTCGTAGATCTCCCTTTTTTTCTGTTTCGCAACCAATTGAGATCGGTAATAGCAACGGCTGAATCAGCGTCTCACCCCATCTTATTTGTTCTCAATGGATGTCGGATTTTGTCATGAATGTCCTGCAAATGCCTTTGCATTGCCATTTAGAGAAATAACTATAGACTGTGGAGTAAGGCGGACAATCATGAGGCAGTATCTCCCACTAACACCCTGTTCGCTGGCCGTAATAAAGATGGCATTGAGAATTTCTCTGAGATTGACGGTTCGGGGATGTCCAAACCCTTTGGGTTGAGGCAATAATGGTTGGATTAATTGCCATGCTGCATCACTGAGGTCACTCGGGTGGGGTTGGCGCAAGGGGGGGGGCTCGATTTCGGCTAAATGACTCATGATGAAAGGTGAACAAACGATATATGGTCAATCTAGAGGCTTTTGAGAGGATACTCACTGATCTTTAAAATCATACTTAAAGATCAGTTCTTATGCCCAAACCCACTTGTTTGTAACCAACGGTAATTCATTCTGCTTAACCACTCCTGTGTCTACTCCGCTACAGCAAGCCCTACCAGGTTCAAATTTGGGAGTGTTCAAAAAACTGGGTTTCACCAGGATGAAGCCCTTGAATCCCCGTTCCCATGACCTGGATTTACACAAAAAATCTAAACGCTCCCCAAATTTGGAGCGAGATCGAATGGGTTGAGGATCTAGGGTGGGAAGATTATACCAATTCTATTTTTATCTGCTACAGATAGAAAAAGGAAGTCATCAGGAAAGGAATCATCATGGTCGGGGTGTGCAAAATCGAGATCCCTGAAAGCGAAGCAGAACTAAAAGAACTGCTGCGAGACCAGAAAACAGCGAGCAGCAAAGAGCGAGTCCATCTATCGGCTCCAAGCCAAGTTGAAGAAGGTGCCTCGTCCGCGCAGTATTGGGCAACAACCACAGCAGATGACAACTTTAAAGAAACCTTTGCTACTCGTTTAGCGCTGATGCGGTTGGTCAACCGGGCGACCCATGTGCGCTACTGGTGCGAGGATGAATCTCGCTGAGGGTGAAAACCCCACCATGTCGCCAGATTACCGCCAAAGATGTTAAGCCTATGGGGCAGGGGCAACGGGAAGCGTTTCCTCTCTATGGCATCGTTGAACCCAAAACGGGGGAGAGCTTGTTCTACGAGTTCTCCCATTTCAGTTCTACGAGTTCTCCCATTTCAATAGTGCGTGCTTTGAGGGTTATCTGAAGTTGGTATCTGAGCAATTTCCCCATTCTCTCAACATCATTCAACTCGATAATGCCTTCGCTCATCCTGCCAAGTCTTTGCAGGTGCATGACAACATCTTGTTAGGTTTTCAACCGGCTCATGCTCCAAAACTCAATCCAATTGAGCGGCTCTGGCAGCACCTCAAGGCAGCCTTTGCTTGGCAAAATTATGAGGAATTTCAACCAACTGCGCAAAGCACTGGCACAGGAGGTGCAGAAACTAGAGTCACAGACGATTGCATCACTGACCGAATGGGATTTCATCCTCGATGCACTATCTGTAGCGGGTATTTCTTGAATTGGTATTAAAGTATTCCACAGTGAAAACATTCCACAGTGAAAACAGGCTTTGTTGCACGAATAGGAGGAAGAAGCGAAAATAGTCGAATCTAACTGTAGTTTGAGCGGTTGTCGATATGTCCAAATCAAACTCCGAGTACCAGTACCACATCCGCAATTGGTCTGAGTATGATGCTGCCTTGAAGCAACGGGGGAGTTTGACCTTTTGGGTCAGCGAGGCGGTAATTGAGGCATAGTTCAATCGGGAGAAAACTGGGCGCAAAGGAGCCTCAAACACTAATAGTGACTTGGCAATTGAGTTGATGGCAACCCTGCAATCGTTGGTTGGTTTGACGGAACGGCAAACCGAAGGGTTCGTGGAATCGCTGTTTGCTCTGATGGGAGTAGCGATGCGGGTGCCTGACCATAGGACCTTGTCGCGCCGAAGGGAGAATTGAGCATTGACGAAGCCATTCATGTCGTGGTGGATTCTACCGGAGTCAAGGTCTGGGGGGAAGGCGAGTGGAAAACCCGACAACACGGAGTGGGCAAACGCCGCACTTGGCGCAAACTGCCTGTAGGGATCAATGAGGCAACGGGAGAGGTGGTCAGTGCTTTGGTAAGTACCAACGATGTCAGTAACGATGAGGCATTTGAGGGGTGGCTTGACCAAGTGGAGAGTGAAATTGAACAGGTATATGGCGATGCTCACTATTGCTGCAATTCTTTTTTGACTCTAGGCTTTAAAATACGCCCTAGGGCCTTAAAGCTATTCATGTAACAAAGCCTCTTTAAAGACAGAGGTTACTGCAAAGACAGAAGTTACTGCCCACTTGCCTGACGCAGACGATCGCGAATGTGAAGTAGCAATGCCTGGCTATCAACAGGAGCACGAGGCTGGGGAATTTCACTGTTGGGCCAATCGGGCAGATCAAAACAGGGGCATTCAGAGGATGCAGATACACCTACCGTCCTAATCGGAACCGGCATAGAACAACGACTGCATGGATTAACTTCCCAGACAGGAGATAACAACTCAGCAATGGTTTGATTCGTGCCTTCCAAGTAAGCAGTACTTGCATTGGTAGAGCGTATTTTCTGCCAACAGCTTTCAAACTCCTGACTGTAATGATTGCCCTGGATCACAGGACGGGGGAGCAAAGCTTCCTCACCACCTTGGATGAGAACTCGTTTGCCAAGTTGAAACCAGTAAGCGAGATACTGCCTAACCTGTTGTTCAGATGCCATAGGTTTGTAGGAATTCAAAAACGCGATCGCTGTCTCTATTTGAATTAGAGGATTGTCGCCTCTTCCAATAGCTCCATGCTACTGTGCGCAACCCCTGTACTAATGAATCGAAATCTGTAACTAAAATTAAGTTCTACTAAAGAGCAGACTCTAGAGAGATTTCTTGAAAAGACCTGTCGTTGATTTAGCAGGCTCAGCATATCGCGGATTACAGAGGTTGAACTTCTGCCTTTTGTAAGAAATCAACCTGTACAACGGAGGTGAAAATGTAGCTTTACCTATTCCTCTAATCTCCCCTGCAAAGGAATGCCAATGCATTTCAGGTTCAGGGCATAACCCGCTGTAACCAGATAGACAGCATTGGCGATCGCTCCAATTTGTCGAGTTAAGGAGCCGAGGCGATCGCGAAACCTTCGCCCTGTTGGATAGGCCGGAACAACCCCCCATCCCGCTTCCTCAGCAACTATAATAATGTGGCACCCAGTCTTGCTTAAACTCTTCACAAGCTCAAATACTGTTGTGTTCCAGGTATCATCGTCCTGCTCCAGACAGTTTGTTAACCAGGTACCCAATGAATCGACCAGCAGACAGGTGTCCTGGGGCACTGAGAGAATCGTTGCCGTCAATTCAACAGGAACATTGAGGGTTTTCCAATTTGTCGGTCGGCGCTGCTGGTGGCGCTCAATGCGGGCCTGCCATTCATGATCCGTTGGGTCAACCTGGGCTGTGGCAACATAAATCACGCTCTTTCCAGAGTGAGCCGCCAATTTTTCAGCCCATTCGCTCTTACCACAGCGAGCCGGACCGGTGACTAGAATTAACCTCTTACCCATTTCAAGAAATCTGAAACATAATTGCCTCGCCGCAATAGAATACTAGGGCATTGTCGGCTTAGAGTAACATTCCGACCGCTTCACAATTACATTGTTTGAGGATAGACCGAAATGAAACAAAACTTGAAACGGATTGAAGCTGCATTACATCAGCTAGCAACCAAACGTTCCGATCTATTAGAGGCTTCCATTCCGTCTCGAATTGATTCAGATCAAGTACTGACTGTTTCCACCAGTTCTTCTAGCTCACCCAATTCTGTAAAAGCGAGTTTGCCGACACTGCCGATTCTACCTGTTGTGGAGTTGAAAGACTCCTCGACTGAAACGAGTCATGTCCCGAAAGAGGGGACGGTTGAGCCTTTATCAACCAGTCTGAGCGAGGTTAAAACTCCAGCCTTACCAAGGCTAAAAACGCCCAGCTTTAGCAGCCATCGTAATGCCGCTAACCCAACGCTGGCAATGGGTTTGCTCAAGGAAATGGAAACAATCGTTGCTGGTTGGCAGGAAGAACTCCAGCAAGTGCTCCGGCAAATTCAAGACCTCTATCTGGAAGGGCCGATTGTCGATGGCTGGCTGGAGTCCTATGCCCACCAGGATGGAGAAGCTCCAGAGTTTCGCCATGCCGATGTGGATTGCCTGATGGATTATGTTGAAAAGATGCGGGCTCATTCTCAAAAGGAGCCCCTGCCGACATCCACCAGCCCCTATGGCGAAAAACTGCAATCAGAGGCAAATGCTGCTGGATACCGCCTGTGTGGGTTGAATGAAGATGGGCAACTCTGGTTTCGTCATTGTCCGGCAGAGCAGGTGCCTGCGGTTGGGATGGCGATCGCTCGCTACCAGCGACTCCGGCTGCTACTTTCCCGCAAGCAATATCTGGAGACTCGTCTGGAGCAACTGGCTGAAACACTGGTTATGGTTCATAGCCGACTCAATGCGTAAGTGGCACCCAGTTTTATAAAGAATTGATACGATTTGTGCCATTGCCGCTGAGGTTCTTTGAATTTCAAGTGTATTTAGAAGCAAATGGCAGGATGTTTTCTATCTTTTCGTTTTATATTTATATTTTTATTGTTTCTCAATCTGGCTTCTCCGGGGTTGCAACTTGAATTTGCGGTAAATTCGGTTGCACCTATCTGACTCAGTCCAGTTAAATAGTTTTACTCCTGATCGAGTTTCTGGAACTGCCTTCAGCCAATGCATCTATCCATTTCCTCCGGGGTGAGGGGGTTGAGGCCCTTCTACCCGTATTCAAGTTCCTAGTCACACTGGAAACGATTTTCTATGACCGCAACTAAGGCTTCAGAAGAACACACAGCGTTTGATGCGTCTACCTCAATCCGATTCATTATCCAGGATGCCTATGACCGGGGTGCTACAGCGCTGTATCTTCAGCCGGGACGGCCACCCTTCTATCGCTTGAGTGGCAAGCTACTTCCTCAAGATCACATTGCTCCTCTGACGCCAGAACAATTTCGCCAGTACCTGCACGAGGTTTTGTCGCCCAAGCAGCTAAAGTACTACCTGGAACATCGCAAACTCGACGCAGATGCCCGTATTCCTGGGTTCATGCAGTGCCGTGTGAATTGCGGACCTACTGCCCAGGGAACTGAGGCAATGAGCCTGAACTCCATCGCCATTGATGGTCCTGGCTTAGAAATTCAGAGACAGGGGACGGTTCGCGCCCTGGTTGAAGACGCCTTTTCCAAAGGAGCTTCTGATATTCACCTCCAGGTTGGAGAGCCTCCCCGCTTCCGGATCCAGGGCAAGATGACACCACAGGCGTCCTATGGTCGAATCACGGCTCGCCAGTTTGATGATTTTCTGGAGGAAGTGCTGTCCTCCACGCAGTTGGAGCAGTTCCGGGCGCGGCAGGAGCTAGACACGGCCATTTTGTACGAAGGACTGGTGCGGTGCCGGGTGAATTGTGCCCAGTCCATTATGGGTGGTTCGATGGTGTTGCGTTTGATTTCGCTCAAGGTACCTTCTCTGGAGGAACTGGGTCTGCCAGACATTTTGGGTTATCTGGTGGAGGAGAAACAGGGGTTGATTCTGGTTACGGGGCCGGTCAATTCGGGTAAATCCACAACTCTGGCAGCCATGCTGCGGCATCTTAACGATACTTTACCGCGCAAAATTGTCACCATTGAAGATCCGATTGAGTACGTACATACGTCAAACCAGTGTTTACTGACTCAACGGGAAGTGGGTTTACATACCCAGGAGTTTAAAGACGCATTGCGGGCATCCTTACGGCAGGATCCGGATGTGATTTTGATTGGGGAAATGCGCGATCGCGAAACGGTTGATACTGCCATTCGAGCCGCTATGACCGGGCACCTGGTCCTGGGTACCTTGCATACAAAGGGGGCGGTCAACGCTTTCAAGCGCCTGCTTAATTTCTATAGTCCAGAAGAGCAGGATACGGTTCGGATTCAAATTGTAGATGCTTTACGGGCGGTGATTGCTCAGACGTTAGTGCCTACCGTTTTGGGTGGGCGAACCGCAGCGCTCGAAATTATGTTGAACACGGATGCCATTCGAGATTATTTGCTCAAGGGAAATACAGAAGAGATTTACCTGCTGATGGAGGAAGGAAATAATGGCAGCCAGACAATGAACCAGGCATTGTTTGACCTGTATGAAGCAGGGGTAATTAATGCTAATGATGCGATCGCGGCCTCTCTCGCTCCTGAAGATTTGCACTATATGCTGAAGAATCACACTCGCCGCTCAAGCCGCTCCGGTTTGATGTCATCGGAGTATTTCAGTCGATAGCTGAACCGGCTAAATTTCTTTAATGAAATTAAAATATTTGAAATCTCTAAGCTAAAATAGGGACACATTGATTCTCATCTCTACAGAGCGCCTATAGATGCTGATTTTGTCTTGGCACAAGCAAGGAGTTTCTTTCTGAATGCGTGAATCTTTCAGTGTTCTGCATTCAATCCCTTCTCAAACTGTCAGGCCTTTGCAGACAGTCTGCCAACCTGAAAGCCTGCCTCCAAGTCAAGCAACGCTGCCTGAGATTGAGCGCGATCGAGTTTTAAACTGGTTAAGTAAGAATGTCCCGGATGCTCGCCTGCAACACATTTTAAGAGTTGAAAGGATGGCAACCGAGCTGGCTCGTCATCATGGGTTAGATGAGGAGCGAGCAGCCCAGGCAGGATTGTTGCATGATTTAGCGAAATTTTTCAAACCCAAACGCCTTTTAGAAATAGCTCAAGCGGAAGGTTTGGAGCTAGACCCTGTAGAAGAAGCGAATCCTCATCTACTGCATGCAGAGGTGGGGGCGATCGTTGCTCGCAACGAGTTTGGCGTTCACGACGACGAAGTGCTTGAGGCAATTCGTAATCACACCCTGGGACGTCCTGGAATGAGCCCTCTGAGCTGTGTGGTCTTTTTAGCAGACAGCCTTGAACCGGGACGGGGTGACACTCCAGAGCTTGAGCATTTACGCCAATTGAGCCTGCAAAACCTTTACTGTGCAGTTTGGCAAACTTGCGATTACTCCATCCAGCAATTGCTGGCTTCCCGGCATCTCATCCATCCCAGAACTGTGCTGACTCGTAACTGGGCGATGGAGAAGGTAAGAGAGAAAAGGGGCTAGGAGAGTTTTGAGTTATGAGTTTTGAGTTATGAGTTTTGAGTTCTAAATGACACCTTCATTCCTATACCGCTCCAAAAACTTTCCCCTTAATCTCTCTTGGATCATCTTTAAATTTCTTTGTGAGGAGTCATGTCCATGTTCATTGAATTTTTTAATTCCCTAACTATTGATGATTGCTTGATGATTGTTCATTTGAAAAATCGCGTAAGGAACTAAAAATTGCATGCCAAATTATTCTCAAGTACCATCTTTTGTCTCTAATGTCGTGACTTCTGGGAAAGGCAATCAGCCTATTGATTTAACAGATCCCAGTTTGCGGTTAGCAATGGCGATCGCCCATGCGGCAGAAGAGCGTAAGGGAGCAGATGTCGCCATTTTGCGGGTAGCAGATGTGTCTCCTCTGGCAGACTACTTTGTCATTGTGACAGGGTTTTCAAAGGTACAGGTGCGGGCGATCGCGCGCTCCATTGAGGAAAAAGTCGAAGAAGATTTACAGCGCGCCCCAGCTCACATTGAAGGCCAGGCAGAGGGCACGTGGATTTTGCTGGATTACGAAGATGTCATCGTTCACACCATGCTGTCCCAGGAACGAGACTTCTATAATCTGGAAGCGTTCTGGGGACATGCGGAACGGGTTAACCTAGAAGCCCTGGCCAGTTGAGGATTAGAGGCTGAGAGGTGTTATCCTCACACCTCTCCCCTCACTAAGTAGCTCCACCCAATTACATTGTAAGAAGAAGGAATGGGGGGCTTCGCCCCCAGGCAGGGGATTCCACCCCCTCCACCCCCCGAATCTATCTTCAATTTAATTTTGTCAAGTTGCTTATTACTTACTTTGGCTCCTACCCATCTTCCTCCCAAATCCGAAGCTGGAAGTAAATCAGTACCAGGGTTGCTGCCAGTAACAAGGTCGCGGCGGCGGCGGCGTAGCCAAAGTCGAATTGGGCAAATGCCTGGTCATAGATGTAGTAGACCAGCAGATTGGTGGA
Organism: Leptothermofonsia sp. ETS-13; assembly: GCF_049200465.1. Lineage (NCBI taxonomy): Bacteria > Bacillati > Cyanobacteriota > Cyanophyceae > Leptolyngbyales > Leptolyngbyaceae > Leptothermofonsia > Leptothermofonsia sp. ETS-13. The sequence goes on along the minus strand of NZ_CP120836.1, from coordinate 3,707,738 downwards.
ATTTAACGGTCCACCGCCTGTAATCACATACACCTGCTCAAAACTACGCAGGGTGAAGATAGCGGTGGTTACGGTGACGAACACCAATGTTGGGCGCAAACCGGGAAGGGTAATGTGCCAGAATTTCTGCCAGGCTCCAGCCCCATCTAATTCAGCGGCTTCGTATCGAGTGGTGGGAATGGTTTGCAGCCCTGCCAGAAAGACCACCATGTTGAAGCCCAGTTGTTTCCAGAGGCTGAGCAAGATCAGTACCGGCATTGCCCAGGTTGTACTGCTGAGCCAGGGAACAGGAGCCATTCCCAGGGAACCCAACCAGTGATTGACGGGACCATCTGTTTGAAATAGCCAACGGAAACCTAAGCCAACGGCCACTAGAGAGGTAACCGAGGGAATGAAGTAGACAGTTCGCAGTAGATCTCGCAGGGCGAAGGTGTGATCGAGTAATACCGCCAAGCCCAGAGGAATGATCAGACTGGGAATGACGGTTGCCACAGTGAAATAGACGGTATTGCCCAGCACCTGCCAGAAATCAGGGCTGAGGACGAGCCGCCAGTAGTTACGCAAACCTGCCCAGTGAATGCCCGACCGGGTAAAGCTACCCGTTGTAAAGCTGAGGTAGAATAGGTAGCCAATCGGATATAGAACAAAAATACTTAGCAGAATTAAGGCAGGAGCTAGAAAAAACCAGGCTGCGATCGCCTCGTTGTCTAAATATTGAGAAGGCAGGTCTCTGATGGAGGATGGGTGAGAGGGCTGATCGGCAGACATAGAATTTACATTTGTTAAAAATTAGGACGTGCTGTTTCTATCGGTTGCTAGGATAGGCTGACGAAATCTGAAGCCTTCTCCAAATGGATCTTACTGGTTTGAAACAGTTCTGTTTTGAAACATCCATGAGAGTTCTGCTGGCATTGGGATTGCTCCTGGGTGCAGGGGGCTGGGAGACGCTCTCGCGGGAAAACTCCATCACCCCCTTCCCTGCCATTGCTAAAGATGCGCAGACTTCCCCCGAAGAAACAGATCTAGTCATTCAGAAACTGATTGGGCAATGGCAAACCATCCGACCACCTGCTGCCGAGGTGAGTAATGCTATCTTTACCTTCACTTCAGAGGGCAAACTGTTTATTTTAATGGCTGGCGCTTCAGGAGAAACAGCCGTTGCCAGTATGGCATATCAAATTGATTCAAAACGTCAACCCATGCATCTGGATCTCACCCTTTCAAACCGCTCGGATGACCAGATTAAGACGATTTTTGATTTCACAGAGGAGGGGTTGCTGCGGCTGCAACTGTCTGGCATCAATCCGTCTACTCCAAGACCGTCTGCGTTCTCGGATCCACCGTTGAAAAAGATTTCTAACAGCCCAACGATTCAACCGGATGTGAAGGACATTGCTCAAAAAGTGAGGGGCAAAAGTAAGGAAATGGAGGGCAGGTTGTATGTCAGTTCCTTGATTCAGGCGGAGCTTGCCTACTATCTGGAAAATAGTCAGTATGCTAGCGCAATTGACCAGTTGGGGGCTGGGTTTCAGCAAGAAACTGAAAATTACCGCTATGAGATTGTCTCAGGAGAAAAGAACCAATGGGTGGGGGTTCGAGGGGTGGCGAAGCGGCTTGGGCTCAAGAGTTTTGTGGGTGCAGTGTTTACAGCAACTGGAAAAGAAGGCCCTTTCACCCTAATAGCAGCCATCTGTCAGACAAAAGAGCCCACTCGCTTACCTCCCCGCCTGCCAGATCTGATTACGAATGAAGCTGGAGCAGAACCTAGAATTCGATGCCGTGAAGATACTCAGCCTTTTCCCTAATGCCGATCGCCCAACCTATCCTCTCAATCCATTCTGCTTATGACCTTTCAATTTGTCAATTCTGATTGCCAATTCTGACGAATTCTCCAAAAGAAGTGGCTGGTTAATCGCTACTCGCTTATCTGTTGGGTTTCTAAGTATAGTTTGCCTGGTTGCACTCCTGTCGCCCTGGGAAACTGCCAGTGCAAATCCAGTCATCCTGGCTCAAACAGCAAAACCCGGAATTCCTGCTCAGGCGGACGCGATCGCGCAAAAAATGTTGGGGCAATGGCTAACGAAGGAGCTTCTAGCAGGAGACATGGTGATGTTTGTGTTTGCACCCAATGGCAAAGCGTTTTTAATCTCTGGCAAAGCTCCCGATGGCAAACCGCTTGCTCGTGCGATTCAGTACAGTATCAATTCCAAAGCCAGACCCATGCATCTCCCATGCATCTGAATGTGATCTTGAGTCAAGATTCAACCGTTCAAACGGTGTTTGAGTTCACACCTGCTGGGGACCTGCGCATCCAGATGCTGGAAACCTACCCCAGCAAGCCCCGGCCCACTGCCCTGAACACTGATGCTACTGTCTTTCAACAGATTTCTGACTCCACAACCTTACCGCCAAATACCGTCTTGATGAATCCCAGCAGCCTATAGCGATCCTTTTTTGAAATTTGAACGGGGTGCAGGGGTTCTACCCCTTCCTGGGGGCTGCGCCCCCACTCCCCCCTTGACAATCAATGATGGCTACCTACTTACATCAGTAAGAGAGAGCAAAATTTGTGGAGACTGCTAATTTAGCAAGGATTCTGGCAGAATCAGGAGGTGGTATCTGCTGCCAATGAAATGAGTCGGTCTGTTGTAAACATCGATTGTAGTAAAACAAGAATCTGTATCCTGCCCTGGGTACTGCTGTTTGGGTTGGTGGGGGTAGGAGCAGTGGGGGGCGATCGCGACTTCTTCGACCATGGCTCAACCTGCCAGTCCGTCCCAAACCATTCCTGCCAGTCCGTCCCAAACCATTTCAATCACGCAACGGTTATTGGGAAAGTGGCAGCAACAAGGTACACCCCCTGGAGAGACGTTTGCGATCGTGTTCGGATCTGATAGCAAGGCAGCGTTCTTCATATCCACTCCAGAGTGGACAATCGCTTTTCACTCGGGGTACAAGGTTGATGCAAACGCTCAGCCAATGCGTCTGAATTTTTCCCACGCTAGCAACTCAGACGCAAAGGTTTTTGACTTTACGACTGATGGTCAGCTCCGGCTTCAAGGGATTGGTCAGGTTCAACCTTCTGGGTTTTCCGTCTTTAAGAAAATATCCACTAAACCCACTCTGCTACTGGAGCCGCAGATTGTGGCACGGCCAGCACAGGCAAATCCATCACCAGAGTCAGAAGGCAGGCTGTATACCAGTTCGATGCATCAGGCACAGCAAGCCTATTACTTAAAAAATTCAGCATTTGCCAGCACAATAGCTCAGTTAGGGCTAGATCTGAAGCCAGAAACCGAAAACTATCACTATCAGATTGAGTTGCCAGGGAATGCAGGTGAACAAGTCCGGGTGATTGGTCGTGCCAAACGCCCAGAGCTAAAAAGTTTTACGGGAGCCGTATTCAAAACCCAGGTGGACAATCGATACAATATTTTGTTGGGAGTGGTTTGCCAAACAGAACGTCCTTCCCTCACTCCACCCGCTATGCCTTTTTTGGACGGTACTCGCCCACAATGCCCTGCTGGCTCTCAACCTGCTATCTACTGAACCGTTCATGAGTACTGATTTTCCTTGCGTTGAAGCGTCTTCTAGCTTGATTGCACCAGAATTTCCGCCCAATCTACGTCAAGATTTGCCCCAGATCCGGTTGGGGGTGATGGCATCGGGAAGCGGCAGTAACTTCGAGGCGATCGCTCAGGCCATTGCCGACCAGCAACTCAATGCCAGAATTCAGGTGTTGATTTACAACAACCCTGGAGCCAAAGCTGCTATCCGGGCTGAGCGGTGGGGAATTCCGGCAATCTTGTTGAACCATCGTGAATTTGAGAGCCGGGAAGCGCTCGACCAGGCGATTGTCAAAACCTTGTGTGGATACGATGTGGAGTGGGTCATCATGGCCGGTTGGATGCGAATTGTCACCCCCACGCTCATTACCGCCTTCCCAAACCGGATTCTGAACATCCACCCCAGCCTTCTGCCCAGTTTCAAGGGAGCCCACGCCGTAGAGCAAGCACTGGCAGCAGGGGTCAAGATTACGGGTTGCACCGTTCATTACGTAGTGACTGAAGTGGATAGCGGAGCCATTGTGATGCAGGCCGCGGTTCCTGTGATGCCCGATGACACGCCAGAAACCTTGCACAATCGCATTCATATTCAAGAACACCGAATCTTTCCATGGGCGATCGCCCTGGCAGCCGCTCAACAATCGGTTGTTTACAATCATTCCAAAGGCTCTTGAATTGCCAGGAACGCGGCTTTGGCTGCGGCTTGCTCTGCGGCTTTAATCGAGCGTCCACTTCCCTGACCGAGCCGTTGTCCCCGTAACCAGACTTCTGCTAAAAAACGGTCTTCAGCACCGTGTTTTGCCTCCACTTCACTGACTTTATACTCTGGTAGCGTTTTATAATGAGCCTGGCTCCATTCCTGGAGGGCGGCTTTATAGTTTTTACGGGCAGGATCTCGAAGAATCTCTTCCACCAGTTCGTGCAGGTGGGCATCTAACCAGGGATGTACCAGTTCTAATGTATGGGTACTGAGGTAAAGCGCCGCCAGCATTGCTTCAAATGCCTGAGCCATACGGGACTCCTGCCCTAGCTTATCTCTCTGAGCGCTATCGGAGACCAGGAGATAGCGTTCCAGGTTATAGCAGGTTGCAATTTGCGCCAGGGCGCGATCGCTTACCAGGATGGAGCGGACTGCCGCAAACTCTCCAACGGGCAAATCGGGATAGTTTTTGTACAGAAACTCAGCGGCTGCCAACCGAATCACCGCATCTCCAACAAACTCAAGCTGTTCATAATTGTCGGTGCTAGAAATGGTGGCATGGGTTAGAGCCAGATCAAGGAGATGCCATTGAACAGGAGCACTCTCTGGCAGTCCAAGTTTCTGAATCAGGCTCTTAAGCTGTTTTTGGCGATGGGGATACTGGAGTGACATCACTGCCAGTCTATCAGGTCTAAATATCAATTCTCCAGTCTTCAGGCTGAGCAGGGAAGGTTATAGAGCTTCTCAACATAGTTTGCAGAAATGCTGGTAGGCATGTATCCTTCCCGAAATGACTGGAGCGTTTGAGGATTTAAAGCCGTTACATTGGGTCCTGTTTCGGATGAATTTGTGGAACCCAGAGGGTGGTGTTGGGAACGGGCGATCGCGATCGTCTGAGGCAAAACCCCAGCCAGCAGTCCCAACACTTCATCCGATAAACTTGCCAGCACTTGGTTACCAAAAAACGCCTCAAAGCCAGAAAAGAGCTTTTCTACGCGCTGAATGGGATCGGAGTGGTCAGTAATTTTTTGAATCCAGCGAATCCATTGAATTCTACGGCTATAAGCACGCTGGCGCTCTTCGTAGGAGGCAAGCTCAACAATTTCGGGAGAGCCAATGGCAATAATTGCGATACAGTTCTGATCTACAAGTGTGCCCACTGCCGCTCCGGGGCCAGCAAATTCTGCATGATGGGTCTGGCACAAAATCAGACCGCTCCGTTTGTGCTCGCTAACAGCTAATAGTAGGTAGGATTCCAGCAAAGTCACCGATTTGTCTACCGTTAAAACGTGAGAGGTCAAAGTATCCACACGCTCACCTACGAAGTTTTGCATGTGCTCTAGAGTAAGAATACTCATCCGTGTATCAATCCTAGTGCAGGTTCAAAATTCTGTGCTGATTCGCTGGAGCAGCTTTGTTGAATCTATATATTCGTTGAACCAATCAAAAAAATTCGATAAAACGATGACTTGAACGTTGATTGGACAGTTTGAGCGGGAATAGGGAAAGAGCAGGACATAAGCCGGGTTCTGTTCTTCTGAATGCGCTGCACCAGAAGGGCAGTTATCTATCTGGGACGCTTGTTACCAAACGCCTCTAGCGGACTGGCAGAAGGGGAATCCCCTCCTGCACGGAACTGGTAAAAGACCAACCGTAGTTCCTTCTGCCTTGCTTCCAACCGGGGTTTACCGAGCCAGCACCTCTCGATGCTGCTGGTGCGCTCTTACCGCACCTTTGCACCCTTACCTGAGTAGGATGTGGGGTGTAGGGTATGGGGCGTAGGGTTTTTCCCTATTCCCTATTCCCTGTGCCCTGTGCCCTATCTTTCGGCGGTATGTTTCTGTGGCACTATCCTCACGGTCACCCGCACTGGGCGTTACCCAGCAGGTCTGGTCTTTAGGAAGCCCGGACTTTCCTCAAGCTGTTGGGAATATTCTCAACAACCTGTAACTGCCTGCGCCTACTCTTCCCAAATCCAGTCTAGTACAGCAAAACAAAAGTTTTGTTGGGTACAGGGGTGGAACCCCTGTACCCCGTTCTGAGCCTGGTGGTCATTGCTATAATCGCTATTCCTTGGGGTTCCAGGGCAGTCCTACAGTCCAGGGATACTTTTTGAGGATGAACCGGCACAGGACGTAGAACCGATCTCCTCCCAGAGAATTTCTGGGACCGACTAAGCGAAAGGCCAGATCTAGGAAGAATTCCAATTCAATTGCCCGTTTCATAAATTTTTCGTACTTCTTTTTATCAGCTTTAAAGTCAATCAGGGGCTTGCTGACTTCGTACTCCAGATTGAGGGGAGAGTCTTTTTCTGGTTTCTTTTTGCGTTGCAATAAGTCTTCGGCAGTAATGTTTTCTTTAAGGGTTGTATTTGGAGCTACGGTGCTGAATACCTGGTTTTGAAACAGGTCAGTGGTGGTTCCTGGCATGAGGCGGGTGACCCGACGCGATCGCCCCCCCAAATCTGTTAACGCACTATAATCCCAGTCCACATAAATAGAATGATCACTTGATTTGTTGCTAATGCTAATCGAAAGTTGCTTCAATTTATCGAACTCATAGCGCTTATCGAAGCTAAAGCTGATGCCAATCACGTCATCCAAATTTTTTTCATCATTGACACTTTTCTCTGTCAGCGATTGCCTTAAGGCATCTTCATCCAACTGAATGCTGAACTCATCGTTGAATGATTTAATAATTCGAGAAATAAAGTAAGCAATACACAGTAAGTACGCCGTGAGAATGATGGGGTCGGCAGGATTCATTTACAACGCAAGACTTGAATAAATTTTTTTACAGAACCTTCTTTATACTCTTCTTTCACCGTCATTGTAGAAAGGTTTTCAAACCATCCTCTGCGCCAAAAAAAGAAAACCAGAAAGATTCCTATCACAGCCATGACTGCAAGACAGAGCGGGTAGCCCCAATACCAATTCAGTTCAGGCATGTTGAAAGGTGATTTTTCGGGATTAAAGTTCATTCCATACACCCCTGCAATAAAGGTTAAGGGAATGAAGATAGATGACATAACTGTCAAGAACTTCATGACTTCATTCATTTTGTTACTGACAGAAGACAAGTAGACATCCATCAAACTGGATGATAATTCTCGGTACGTTTCCACCATGTCTAGAACTTGAATGGTGTGGTCGTAACAGTCTCGCAGATAGACGCGAACATCGTTACTAATTAAAGCGCTACCGTCGCGAATCAGAGCGTTAATAGCATCTCGTTGAGGCCAGATTGCGCGTCTTAAGGATAATAACTCGCGTTTAAGCTCGTGAATTCGTTCTAAGGTTTTGCGGGTGGGGTTAGAGACAACCTCATCCTCCAACTCTTCAATTTGTTCTCCATAGATTTCTAAAACAGGAAAGAAACCGTCCACAATAGAGTCAATCAGGGCATAGGTCAGGTAGTCTGGGCCATGTCTGCGGATAGAAGCTTTATTGAGTCGTATTCGCTCCCGAATCGGTCCAAAGGAGTCATACTCGGGTTCTTCTTGAACTGTTAGTAAATAGCTTTTCCCTAAAATAAAACTTACCTGCTCACTAATGAAGCCGGTTCCCGTTTTGTCCAGAGTCACCATACGAGCAATGAAAAGAAGTTGATCATCGTATTCTTCTACTTTTGGGCGTTGAGGAACGTTGACAATATCCTCCAGTACGAGGGGATGGAGATCAAAGACGTTCCCCAATCGTTGCAACACATCTTCGCTGCCTAATCCTTTAACGTCTACCCAGGAAACCGATTCAGTATCTAAGTAGGGAGCGCATTCTTCGGGAGTGCTAATTTCGATGCGAATGGCTTTGGCTTCGTTATAGTCGATCAATACGATGATGGGAGGTTCGGCATCGGAGGGAATGGTCAGGGTTCCAGGGGCACTGCCGGGTTCATCATAGAAATAATCGACGTAGGACTCATCGTCTTCAAATTGGTCTTCGAGTTCATCTGCCGGTGTGAGTGTGCCGGGCACAAAGGAGCGATTCTCTACCATCCAGACTTGACCTCGTTGTTTGCTAAAGGAGTGCTTCCACCAATGTAATCGAGAAACTCCGGCTTTCTCGAATTTCTTGACAGAAGCGATCGCCCAGAAGATTTTGCGACTGGAATTCGTTGTCTTGTACGATAATTTTGCTTGCAATGAAAGTGAAAATGCTAGTAGGTGCAATGGCTTTTGGAATGATCCCTCTGATGCTTGATGATTCAATCCAGGGGAAGAGGAAAAGGATGTAGATCAACTGGCAGTTTAAGTATAGAAAACTCACTCACATCGGTATTCAAATTTTTTGAGGCAAGAAGGGATGAGGGCAATACAGCGCTATAGGGAGCAACAAACCGCAATTGCAAAGTCTCCCACAGAAGCCCAGATGGAGGAAGAGCGGATGCGCGATATCTTGTTGTTGCTTGACAGCCTCTTTAGACGGGAGGAAACAACAGCAAAGCTAATTCTGAACTGCCTCTATGATATTGGTTCGGTCAATTGGGTTAACAATAAGTTTCGCACTCGTCCTGCGAATTGGTTGATGAAGTGGATCGCACGCCTGACTAAACCCGCATTCAGGATGTTTGCGCTGCGATGGATGAAGCAGAATTGCCCGGAACTGATTGCTAAATGGATGCATTCAAAGGTTACGTTTGAACAGCCTCAGAATACCCCAGAGGCGGCTGTAGTTGAGGCTGAGACAGCTCAGGAAAATACCTCCCAAGATCTGGAATCGTGTACGCGAGAGATCGTGCGATTGCGATCGCAGGTTAGAACGCTAACCGCTCTATTAATTGGAATGACCGTTTCCCTTGGTAGTGCTGTTGCCTGGACGGTTTGGAAAGACCAGAGCAAGTTGCAATCAGTTACTCACCCGCGGAGTGTAATTACTAAGCGTGCTGAGTAATCGTTGAAATAGTGTACTGTAGCCTCAACCTGTACCTCCTCATGATTCAAATTTCCTATTAAGCTCCGACAGCTTCTTTCGCAGCGTACATCACTTCGAGCGTGATTTCGGTGATGCCGCGATCGCGGGCAAATTTTTCCGTATTCCGCTTCACTTTGCCCCGCACAAAGCCGGGAACTTTGTTGAGTTCGGCTTTAGCGTCTTTTGTCCAGTTCATCTCGGAGTCGGCCGTCAATGCTTTAGTAACCACTTCTTTCGTGTCATGCCCACCGAAGATCTCCAGCAGGTGGTCTTCCATACCCAGGGTGAAGGAGTTGTAGATCAAATCCACAATTTGATTGGTACCTTCGTAACCAACGAAGGGCTTGTAGCCAATGGGGAAGTTTTGAATATGGATGGGGGCGGAGATGACACCGCAGGGAATATCCAGGCGCTTGCCGACGTGACGTTCCATCTGGGTGCCGAAAATGGCAGCGGGTTCGACGCGGGCGATCGCATCCCCCACCTGGGTATGGTCATCGGTTATCAGCACCTCATCACAGTATTCGCTAACCTGCTGCTGGAACCAGTCAGCATCATATTTGCAGTAGGTGCCTGCCCAGACGACATGGATGCCCATTTCTCGGGACAGGATTTTGGTAATGGCAGCGGCATGAGTGTTGTCCCCATAGACAACGGCTTTTTTGCCTGTCAAATTCTGGCAATCAATCGAGCGGGAGAACCAGGCTGCTTGAGAGACGTGCAGAGTTTGCTCGTTGATGTAGTCTTCGTAGTTTACATCCACCCCGTTCTCATTCAGGATCTTCTGGATGGCACGGAGGCAGCGAGCAGTTTCAACCACGCCCATAGGAGTAATATCTACGTAAGGCATGCCGAACTCCGCTTGCAGATAGTTTGCTGCCATCATGCCCAGTTCCCGGTAGGGCACCAGGTTAAACCAGGCGCGGGGCAGGTTCTTCAAATTGTGAACGGAGGCACCTTCGGGAAGGATTTCATTGATTTCAATCCCCAAGTCTGCCATGAGACGCTTTAGCTCGGTGCAGTCGTGGTTGTTGTGGAAGCCGAGGGTGGAAATGCCGATGATATTCACTGAAGGTTTTGCGGTCTTACTCTCCGGCAACTCGCCTGTCTTGCGGGCTTTCTCAATATAGTACTGAACCACCTGATGCAGGGTACGATCGGCCGCTTGCAGTTCGTTGACCCGGTAGTGGTTGACATCCGCCAGCATCACGTCGCCTTTGGCTTCTAACTGGGCGCGATCGCAAAAATTCTGCAAATCTTCTTGCAAAATGCTGGAGGTGCAGGTGGGGGTGAGGATGATCAGGTCGGGGTGTTCTTCGGCATCCTTGCGGGTGATGTTATCGACGACTTTTTCCTGGGACCCCCGTGCCAACACGTTGCGATCAACAATGCTGGCCGTCACAGGGGTAAAGTCCCGCTCCCGTTCCAGCATGGAACGCATCACATTAAAATAATCGTCGCCGAGGGGCGCGTGCATAATGGCGTGGACGTTCTTAAACGAGCTGGCAATGCGAAGGGTGCCAATGTGAGCAGGTCCTGCGTACATCCAGTAAGCCAGTTTCATAGGGTGTCTCTCTTAAGGGGTGAGATGTGAGGGATGAGGGGTGAAGGGATGACCTCTGAAAACCTATTCCCTGCTTAAGTTGGTGATTTTAACGCCTATCGATTGTCTCAAACATTGTGTTGCTATGATGCAGCAGGTAAAAGTTGTTTGAGCTGCTTAACAACTCGCAAGAATCCCTAAAAGCCTGATTTAGAATCAATTAGAGCTATTGGCAGCGATGGGTTAGAGCTCCGATCGTTTATGATTCTTGTTGATTTGTAATAATTTGAAAAGTTGTGACTGAAGGTTGGCCTGGACATGGGTTATCCCTATCCTCCGGGATGTTGGAATGCCTGAGACTGGGCTTCTAGCAATTCCTTAATTCCCTTTTCGGCAACGTCCAGGATGCGATCAAGCTGTTTGCGGCTGAAGCTCCCATCCTCAGCGGTGCCCTGGATTTCAATTAAATCCAGCTTTTCGTTCATCACCACATTGAAGTCAATTTCGGCGGCGACATCTTCTAGATAGTTAAGGTCAAGAAAGGGTTCGTTGTGCAGCAAGCCAACGGAAATCGCCGCGACCTGATGGCGCAGGGGCGATCGCTCCAGTTCTCCACTTGCCACCAGCTTATCAATTGCGTCCTTGAGCGCCACAAAACCACCTGTAATCGAGGTTGTGCGCGTCCCAGCATCGGCCTGTAACACATCTGCATCTACGATGATAGTGCGTTCTCCCAGCGCTTCCATATCGAGGGTCGATCGCAGACTGCGCCCAATCAACCGCTGAATTTCTTGAGTTCGGCCTGAAAGCTTCATGAACTCGCGTTCTTGGCGATCGGGGGTTGCTCCCGGTAACATGCGATATTCGGCAGTCAGCCAACCCTGTCCCTTCCCTTCCAGAAATTTGGGCACCTTGGGTTGAATGGAGACATTGCAGAGAACCTGAGTATCACCAGCCTTTGCCAAAACGGATGCGGTTGCAAAACGGGTGAAGTTGCGAATAAAGCTTACAGGGCGCAGTTGGTCTGGTTGCCGACCGTCTGGACGTTGCCAAGTCATTGGATCTGCCTCAATTACTAAAAGGATGATTTTTATCTAATAACCATCAACTAACAACCAACATCCCCCATTCTTTAATTTCTACTCCCAATTTCTTTAGAATTTTCTGCCTGTCTAGGGATGAGGAGTAAGAGGTGAGGAGAGTTGTGAATTCTGAATTTTGAGTTTTGAGTTATCAAAATTCTTTCGTCCATTGCCTCTCGTCCCCCAATAGACCTGACTCTTACCCCCTCACCCCTACCTCCCTATTGACGGATCAATACATATGGTGTTTCATATGGGAGCAATGTCGGTGAAATACGCTATATTTTGCCTATCTATACTGGATGTAAGGCCCAGTTGAACGAAGGCAATCGTGCCTCTGTAATGTTTAGCTTTAATGTTTAGCTTTGATCATCCAAAGTTAGAGTCGGGGTAAAACCTTGCGACTGATCCCGCGCGTTGCTCGTCTATACAGGCATTTGCTCATGGTTTCACAGGTAGAAGCTCCAACCGTTAGTTCCAGCCAGCCCCTTACGCGTCGAATTGAAGGGTTGGTCCAAGTATTTACCTGCTCTCACCGCAGCTTCTTTACCAGCGTCATGGCCCAGGCGTTGAGAATTGCAGGCCAGGGAACCCCCGTTCTGGTCATCCAGTTTCTAAAGGGCGGAATTGGTCAGGGATTTGAGCATCCGGTGCAGTTAGGACAAAATTTGGATTGGGTCCGGTGCAATTTACCTCGATGTATTGATACGCCCCATTTGAGTCAGGAGGAGGCGCGATCGCTGGTTGCACTCTGGGATCACACGCAAGAAGTTGTAATGCAGGGGAATTATGAGTTGGTTGTACTGGATGAATTAAGCCTTGCCATTCACTTTGGGTTGATTTCAGAAACCGAAGTGCTGGCGTTTCTAAACAAACGTCCCCGGCATGTCGATATCATTCTCACAGGACCAGAGATGCCCCAATCGCTTCTGGATATTGCTGACCAGATCACCGAACTTCGCCGCAGTCATCAACCGTAGCAATTCAGGTAGCGCCTGGTTTCTTGTTCTCATTCAATAAAAAAGATTATTTGGCAGATGACGGTGGAGATAAGTCTACAGCCAGGAGCGGCAGTCATAATCGAGACAGCAGGGTTTGTGCAGTTTCCTAAATCCAGGTTTGGTCATATAGTTCCAAAAGTATCACTTTTACAGTATGGTTTGTCGAACATTTCTTCAAAAATAGATCCTGGCTACTATGGAAAACTCTCGATTACGGTTTTAATTTGGACAAAAGAAATATTTTTCTTAGGAAAGCACAGAAGTTTTGTACGATGTATGTTTTGAATATTCAAGATGATGTCATTCCTTACAACAAGGGTTCCAAAAAAATTGCGGGCAATTCTCAAACAGGAATCATAGCCAGAATCAAAGATTTTATTGAAGCGAACCAATTTATTGAAGCGAACCAAGCATTTCTTACGGCTATACTTATTTTTCTAACTACTATTTAGACAGCACTTCAAGTTGCTTAACTTTCACAACAGTTAACACAAAATAAAAGAGCAGTGATTCAAGAGATGAAGTCACCATAACCAGTGAGGATTAAGCAGAAGTTATGAAATAAAGCTCCATCAAAATTCACAAACCTTCTTAGATTTTTTTCTATAGATTTTTTTCTAAGATTCTTAAATCTATTCAGAAATTCTAGACTTTAGCAATAGTCACAGCTTGAGGTTGATTCTGATATTTCCCAAATCTATCTGCATAGGTGGTTTGGCAAGGCTCTCCTTCGAGAAAAAGAAGTTGTAAGACTCCTTCATTCGCATAGATTCGGCAATCAGCACTAGAAGCATTGCTGAACTCTAGAGTCAAATAACCTTCCCATGAAGCTTCAGCAGGGGTTATATTCGCGATGATCCCACAACGAGCCATTGTTGATTTCCCAATGCAGATAACTGTAATGTTTGGAGGAATCCGCAATCTCTCCAGTGAAACGCCTAAAGCATATGAATTTGCTGGAATAATAAAAAACGATCCATCTTCATCAGTCTGCAATGGAATACTTTCCAAGTTTTCAGGATTAAACCGCTTGGGATTAACGACAGTTCCTGGAATGTGTCTAAAAACTCGGAAGTCTGTTGGTGCAAGTCTCAAATCATAGCCGTAGCTAGATAAACCATAACTGATGACTCGCTTGCCATCTACCTCCCGCACCAGAGAGGTTTCAAACGGCTCGATCATTCCCAAATGAGCTTGTGCAATAATCCACTTATCGTTTTTCAGCATCTTCAAATTTTGCTCTAGAAATTGAATCATAAGAATATAGCAACTACTAGACTCAAACCACAATGTAAGTAATCCGCCATCTATAGGGAAAACGAGTGTAAACTCTGTTAACTACTACTACCTATAGTGTTTCTCTGGTTAGTATAAGCATTGATAGCTACTTTAGTACAGGTAAGTATTCTCTTCATCAGCCTTTCCTCACAGACTATCTAGTCCTGGCGGAGATCTATTACGCTGTATGAAGTGTTCGACGCTGGCTATGGTGGAACAACTTAAACCGCGTTATTCGATCGCCTGGATTAATCGAATGGCAGAAATCCCGCAGGCGGAGTGGGATGCTCTGGCAATGCCGCTGAAGACCCCATTCTTTGAATGGGAATGGTTGAACAATATGGAAACGTCTGGTAGTGCTACGGCACGGTCGGGCTGGTTGCCGAACCATTTAACGGTCTGGCGCGATCGCTCCCTGATTGCGGCAGCTCCCCTTTATGTGAAAGGGCACAGCTACGGTGAATTTGTGTTTGACCATCAGTGGGCGGATCTGGCAACCCGGTTGGGGATCGAGTACTACCCCAAGCTGCTGGGGATGTCGCCCTTCACTCCAGCGGAAGGATACCGATTTTTAATTGCACCGGGTGAGGATGAGGATGAACTGACGGCCATGATGGTAAATGCGATTGACCATTTTTGCGATCGCAACCAAATCTCTGGCTGTAACTTTCTTTACATCGATCCAGAGTGGCGGCCTGTCATTGAGCGTCATGGCTTTAGCAGTTGGCTACATCACAGCTTCATCTGGCAGAATCAAGGCTTTCAAACCTTTGATGACTATTTAAATTTGTTCAATGCTAACCAGAGGCGCAATGTCAAACGGGAACGGAAAGCTGTTGAAAAGGCAGGGTTGTCTTTACGTGCTTTAACGGGTGAAGCGATCCCAAAGTCGCTATTTCCTCTGATGTACGCTTTTTACAGTGATACCTGCGATAAGTTTGGCTGGTGGGGTAGCAAATATTTAACCCGTAAGTTTTTCGAACAGCTTTATCCCCGCTATTGCCATCGAGTTTTGTTTATTGCCGCTTACAATGAACAGGATCCGTCCCATCCCATCGGAATGTCATTTTGTCTCACAAAGGGTGACCATCTCTATGGACGTTATTGGGGTGCGTCTCAGGATATTGACTGTCTTCATTTTGATGCTTGCTACTACACTCCAATTGAGTGGGCAATTTCTCAGGGAATTCAGATTTTTGATCCCGGCGCAGGTGGACAACACAAAAAACGTCGCGGCTTCCCGGCCACTCCGAACTATTCCGTTCATCGGTTCTACCACCCGCGTCTGGCGCAGATTTTCCGTTCTTACATCAATGAGGTGAACGAGATGGAGCAGCGTGAGATCGATGCAATTAACAAGGTTTTGCCGTTCAAGCAAGAGATAAACAATTAAGGTAGGGGCGGTTTTTGTTATCTAACTTTCGCTCTGTTCAGATTTTTTCCCAAAACCTACCCATATCAATTTAGAGGGACAGGTATACCTGTCCCTCTAAATTGATTGTTCAATGATTGTTCAAAGCTGTCAGAAGTTATGGATTAGAAGTTCATTTCAGCCGCTTGCACTCGTTCTACCTGCTTCTTCTTGAGAATCAGGAAGATTTGGAACAACATAGTAATCGCAAAGAAAGCTAGCAGACCTTTGATGCGATCGGGGTTCTGAAGGACGATTTCCGTGTCAGCTTGACCAAATCCGCCCACATTCGGATTTTCGGTTAGTGCTTCACCCGACTTCACTTCTTGCCCCTCAGATACGATCAAGGCTGGGCCTGGAGGAATGGTGTCAACTACGGTACTGCCATTTTCTGCTTGAATCGTGACCTGGTAGCCACCATCTTCGGGCTTGGCAATTTTGGTCACCAATCCAGCTGCAGAAGCGGTGTAGACCGTATTGTTACTTTTTTCACCATTTGGGTAGACCTGCCCACGACCACGGTTGCCACCGACATGAATAGCGTACTTACCAAAGTGGATGGATTGATTAGTTTTTGGATCGGGAGATAGAACTGGAAAGACAATCTCCTGATACTGCTCACCAGGTAGCGGTCCAATTACTACGATATTTTCCTTGTCTTCACTGTAGGGCTGGAAGTAAAGGTCTTGAACCTTTTCCTTCATTTCCTCAGGAATTCGATCTTCGGGCGCAATTTTGAAACCCTCTGGCAGCATCAGTACGGCACCCACATTTAGGGGTCCCTTTTCGCCGTTGCCCAGCACCTGTTGCGCCGTCTTATCGTAGGGAATTTTCACCACAGCTTCAAATACCGTATCAGGTAGTACCGACTGAGGCACTTCAACCTGAGTTGGTTTAGCGGCCAGGTGACAGTTTGCACATACAATCCGTCCGGTTGCTTCCCGCGGGTTGCTGTAGGCTTGCTGCGCAAAGATTGGATAGGCATTGGCTGCCTGGGGCATGATGAGGTTTCCAGCCAGAAGAAGGGCGATCGCAGTAATCACCAGAGTCGCCCGCTTCAGCAGCCCCATACCGAATAACGATCTCTCTAAAGAAACGGTTTTCATTTGTAATGCCAGTCGCAAAAAGAACATTTACAAGAAGCAACGCCTGGGAACGGAATCCCTTTATTCCAGAGAGGTGAGGGTGAATCTTTACCAGATCCCTGAGCCCTCCCTGTCTCCCAATGAATGGCGGATCCTATGCCCACCAGGGCTCTTCACCCGTGCGGAAGTCGGTCTCTGTCCAGGGGGTAAAGGAAATTTTGTCATTTTCAACGGTGGCATGGGCCAGTGCCAGCGATAGAGGTGCGGGACCCCGGACAACCTTACCGTTGCTGTCGTACTGGGAGCCGTGGCAAGGGCAAATAAATTTATTTTCGTTCGCGTTCCAGGGCACAACGCATCCAAGGTGAGTGCAGACTGCATTAATGCCAAAGTCAGCGATCGATTTATCTTCTCTAACAACAATATAGGTTGGGTCACCCTTCAGACCTTGAGCCAAAACGTGGTCACCAGGAGCGTGAGTTGCCAGGAAGTTGCTAACCAAAATGTCATTACCCAATGCATCTTTGGCAATTGCACCGCCACTACTGCCCCCGGCGGAGGGCGGAATAAAATACTTGATGAACGGATAAGCCATGCCCAGTGCGACGACCGTTCCTGTGCCAAAGGTTAGCAGATTCATAAATTGGCGACGCCCCATATCAGGTACGTCGGAAGATCCAGAGAGTTGTGCCATGAGTACGCTTAATTCTATCGAGAAAAGGAAATCGGCAGAGTCGTAGGGATTTGAGCCAATAAACCCAAATTCATTGACTTAATAAACTGCAACCTGCACTTTTCCGGATGGGTTTCGCTAGCAGGAAGCAACTGTCACCTCAAGTTATCACCTCAATCATTGGCTGATAGTGATTTTGAGGTATCAGATCAAGGATATTACATTTCTTGACATTAGCATCATATCGAAGTAAGGGAACGCCAGTTTTATACGAAATGTTAAGTGGGTTATGCTAACTTCCGAGAACTCAATAAGTAGCTGGGCACAATTAAATTAAGGATAGTTTTGGGGGGTGGAGGGGTGAAACCCTCTGCCTGGGGGCGCAGCCCCCACTCCCCTCCTTTACAAATTAATTATGACTACCTATTTACTTGGCTATCCCTGTCCCTCAACCTAATTCTATTTCGCTGGCTAAAACCTTCGGTAGAGCTCTCGTTTCTCACCTGCGGTAATCTGAAAGTGCTCTCGCGATGTATTCACTCAAGCAACCAGCACCCTTTAGGAGACTTCATTACCCAATGACAGGAGAGGATCTGCGCCAGATTTTGTTGAACAAGTGGGGGGCGCTCCTATGACATTCAACTGCGACGCACCCAGGGCAAAATTTTTGTTCTGGTGATGTGGAAATATCTGGAACAAGCCTCTTTTCCATTGACAGAGGGGGAATACCTGGCGCATCTGGACACTGTTGCCACTTACCTCCGAGCATGGGGCAGTACCGGGCAGGTTCAGGCATTTATCGAGCGAACTCATGATCGCCCTCGGCTTGGAAAGGCTGTCAGTATCCCTCTAGAATTGGGCGATCGCGCCTCTGAATGGATTCTAGAAGATTTTTAAGTTGAATAGTTTAGGGCTTACGCAAACAGGGGAGTCAAAATACAGAGGTTTTCGGTTCAGTTAGCCACGGTCTTTAAGGGACTAGTGGTCTATCAAGACTGTTTTGATGGGTTGAAAACCCTCAAAACACCTGAGAAGTAGGTTTTGTAGATTTGAGTTATCCCTCAAATCTATCCTGACGGACTACTAGGGGTTAGGGGCTAGAGGCTAAAGAGTGATAAGTATAGCGGTAGTCATTATGGTTAGGACGGGGTGCAGGGGTAGAACCCCTGGCTGGGGGCAAAGCCCCCACTCCCTCTCTAATTCCAATGTCCTAACGCACCCGCGTAGAGCTATAACTGGACAAAATTAAATTGAAGATAGATTCGGGGATGGAGGGGGTGGAACCCCCTGCCTGGAGGCAAAGCCCCCACCCCTCTTTAATTCCAATGTCCTAACGCACCCGCGTAGAGCTGTACATTTGAAACTGGCCCTAAAAACTGGCTTCTGTCTCCTGATTTCTCAAGTCCTTTCTGTCCGATGCAACAAGCAAATTGGCATCAGGTGTCAAGGGTGAGAGCTTTTAGCTGGGGTAGTAGGGCTTGAAAGGCTCTGCCCCTGTGGCTGATCGCATGCTTTAGTTCTGCGGGCATTTCGGCAAAGGTCTGGCTGTACTCAGGGACATAAAAGATGGGGTCATAGCCGAATCCGCCCGTACCGCGAGGAGTGTGCAAAATTCTGCCGGGGCAGGCTCCTTCCGCTTGTAGTGCGATCGCCCCGTTGGGTCGAGCAAGGGCAATCACACAAACAAACTGAGCGTCCCGATTGAGTTCATTGCCCAATTCGTTCAATAAGCGTTCAATCCGTTCGCTGTCAGTGCTGCCGTAGCGGGCCGAAAAGACACCCGGAGCCCCATCCAGCGCATCTACCTCTAAACCGGAGTCATCGGCGATCGCCCATTGCCCTGTCATCCTGGCGACTTCAGAGGCTTTCAAACAGGCATTTTCTGCAAACGTACTGCCCGTTTCTTCTATCTCCAAATCCTCAGGTTTGAGAATTAACTCCCAATTCAAATCGGCCAGGTAAGCCTGCATTTCCTGCAACTTCCCTGGATTTCCCGTCGCGACTACCAGAATTGTCATTGATTAAAACCTATCCATCCTCTAGCAAGCCTGAAAGCTCTCCTGACACAAATTCCCCTACTTGCTCTGTAAAGGGGCGCCACTGAAGCAAATCCTCCAGAAGTGCCTGGTAGCCAGAAACATTAGGATGGAGGCCATCGGGAGACAATTGGGACCTGCACCACCCATCTCCCCGCTCCAGCCAGAGATCAAAAATATCGAGGTAGGGAATATGAAGTTCTTTACAAGCCAGACGAGTTGCCTCTTTGTAGCGATGTTGATCGATGTGGTTGTAATAGAAGCAGTCCAAAAACGGCATTTTCGATTCATCAACCGGAACCATGCCGACAAACAAAACTGGACAAAGACGCCGGGCTCGCCCCAGCAACCCTCTCATCTCGTTCCAGAACACGTCAAAATCTGTGAAGTTACGCCCATCAGGACGAGACAACCGGGCCGAATCGTTAACCCCGACCGACAGAATAATTAAGTCGGGAACCCGGTTGCGCAATTCGCCTCGAAAGCGATACTCATGCTCTAACCGAGAAGATACCTGCTTCACCCCATCGCCGCGAATGCCAAGGTTGTAGAGGGCATGACCAGGGCTACCTGGATGCATCCAGCTTCGTCGTAAGCGCTCTACCCACCCACCCCCAACTGGATCACCAAACCCATAAATGAGACTATCTCCCAGGGCAACAACCTTCAGAGGTTGAGAAACGGGCTTCAGGTGCGACGAATAAGAGGGAACAGCAACTGCCTGCATGAGTCTTGAAATAATTTCTTCCAGACAAATTCAACCTGGACTCTAGCATCTCGCCAAATCCATTGCAAATTTTCATTAAGGGACGGTGAAGATGTCAAGCTATCGGCAGAAGTTCTAAAGTCTTGATAAACTGAGTGTGAATGTTTCAATCTTCTTTAGGTTCTATGCACAAGCGTCCTACATTCGATAGCACTCAGTTGATGCGCCGGGCTGATGACCTGATCTCGGCTGCTTCTAACCGCTACCGAATTACGGTTCAGGTGGCAAATCGGGCAAAACGCCGTCGGTTTGAGGATTTTGACAGCGTGGATGACCCCACCATGAAGCCGGTGATGCGGGCGATTATTGAAATGTCGGATGAGTTAACTCAGCCTGAAATTATTGGCGAGTAAGGACTGTTAGGGGTGAGAAAGCGTCCAGGTTGCCAATGTGTAGGTGTTATTCTTACAGTTGCCGCTTTCCCAGTGTTTCTTTTTGCAGGGGGAATTTTGCTTTTCCCTCCCCTGGAAAATCAAGTTGCGGTTGCACAGCGGGTCCGTCCTGATGGGGTCTGGCAAACGATCTATGAGAAGTTGCCTGAGTTGCCTTTAGAAAATCAATACATTAGTAAGGAAACTAAACAACCTGCTACGGACAATACGCTGGTCGGGCGCTTAATTCGTTACCATATCTATGTAAAAGGCCGTCCTCCTTTCTTTCGTCTGGACTGGAAAGTTACCCTGGCAGATTATCTGGGTGTGACTGGGGCAATGGATCCATCTACCTATCCCAGTGCTAACACGTTGCGAACCAATCCCCTGGAAGGAGATATTGCTGCTATCCGACGATTGAGTCGGCAACAGCGGGACGCATTAGTTCAAGCCTTGGTTGATGCCTTCGCATCCCAATCAACGAGTACGTTACAACCTGGTTCTGCTCCAACCCCTTCTAATCCTTAGCCAATGGCTCGAATTGTAAAAAGCGGACCGGGTTGGCAAATTGGTTGGGATGCGGATGCTGAGGTCTTTAAAGGGCTGGTGGGAACGGATGATTGGGCACTGGAGTTGACTGAAACGGAATTAAACGACTTTTGCCGCTTGCTGAACCAACTGGCGGAAACCATGACACAAATGGCTTCTGAGTTGATGGATGAGGAAGCGATCGCCTGTGAAGCTGAAAGCGATCACCTCTGGTTAGAAGTTGAAGGTTACCCTCATAATTATAGTTTGCATCTAATTCTACTTACAGGGCGGCGTGGCGAGGGCCGCTGGTCTGCAACTGTTGTTCCTGAACTGATCCAGGCCATTCAATCATTCCAGGTTTTCTAGCTTCCTGGTGGTTTGTCCCAATCTACACTACTTTGTCCCAATTTACGCTACAGTGTTGTCGTCTTTCTTTTCCCTCATTCAATGCCCTGTCACAGTATGCTATATTTGTTGAGCTAACGGGGCGTAGCGCAGCTTGGTAGCGCACCACTTTGGGGTAGTGGGGGTCGTGGGTTCAAATCCCGCCGCTCCGATAGAATGAAACCCTCTCATTAAGAGGGTTTCGTCGTTTTAAGAAAAGCTGGATCTGGAGCAGCCATTCTCAATAAAGTATCTCAACCTTACACATCCTGACACCGTTTGACGCATTGATTGAGATAGGATTGCGATACTGAAATCCTCATGTAGCAATCCTTAGAGAAGCTGGATGGGTCAAGCCGTCTGTCGCGATCACAAGAAGCTGAATCTCAATTGAGTAAACGGAAGAAAGCTCCGAAAGGAACCGTTTCTGTGCAGGTGTTCAAAGGACGACTAAGACTGTGCTGGAGCTGCCGGGGTAAATGGTACTTTCTTTACCTGAAATTACCGGATGGTAAGACGAACCGGATTATGGCGGAGGTAAAGGTAAAGCAGATCGAAGGAGATATTGCGACAGGCAATTTCGATCCCACTCTGGCAAAATGTAGCTCTACGCAGTTGCGTTAGGACATTGGAATTAGAAAGGGAGTGGGGGCGAAGCTCTCACACCTCCTTAAAGCGAATGTCCTAATGCAACCGCGAGAGCTATATCAAATCATCGCAAGTGAGGAATAACCATCCCTTTCAGATAGATCCGGGCACTATCCGGAGTTTGATTTTTCCAGTTTGCTTACCGAACGACTTTACCCATATAGGTTCCCCACAGTTGCGCTGCCTGGGCACTGCTACCAGAGGTGGGGGAGTTGTCGTCGTTTCCAAGCCAGATGCCCGTAACCAGACTATCGGGAATGTATCCGACAAACCATAAATCGCGGTTATCGTTCGTGGTACCAGTCTTTCCCACTTCGCCCTGCCCGATCGCTGCCGCCTGTCCAGTTCCATTCGTCACGACCCCCCGCAGCAGCTCGGTCATCAACGCTGCAATTTCGGGTTGGAGGACGGGCTGGTTCATTTCCTTGTCGGGTTCCGCCGGGTAAATTACGCGACAAGATTTGTACTGGTTGCGGTCTTTGCAGTCGCCGCCATCCAGAATCCGTCGAATCGCGTGGGGACGGTTGCGCACCCCCCGGTTTGCCAACACGCTAAACGCCCCTGTCAGTTCCAAAGGGCTCACCTCGCTTTGACCCAGGGTCAGGCCGGGCACTGGATTTAGCTTTGACTGGATTCCCATCCGTTGAGCGATGGCTACCACCCTGCCCAGCCCAACTTCCTGGGCAATTCGCAGGGCAATTACATTTTCAGACAGGGCCAGCCCCGTGTACATGTCCATACTGCCACTCCCCGAACGGCAGCCTTCAAAAAATTGCCCCTCCCAGTTCAGTGGAGCACAGGAATAGGCTGTTGAGGGGGAAATGTTTTGCTCTAAAGCGGCGGTGTAGGGAAAAATTTTGAATGTGGAACCCGGCTGGCGGAGTGCCTGGTAAGCCCGGTTGAACTGGCTTTTTTTATAATCAGTACCTCCGGCCAGGGCCAGAATTTCACCCGTTTTAGAGTCGATGGTGACGATCGCCCCCTGGGAAAACCCAGAATTCGCTCCGGTGCTGTTGACAGTATCTCGCAGCGAGGCTTCGGCGGCTTCCTGAATGGACAAATCCAGGGCGGTTTCAATCACGAAGTTTCCTTCCTCCGCTAGTTGCTCCCCCAACAGTTGGCGCAACTCATCCATGACGTAGCCGTAGTAATAGGGGGCACGGGTGCTTTCCAGTTCTTCTCGCGCCTTAGGGTTGACTTCAATCCGCGATCGCCGCGCCCGTTGAGCCTCCTCCGCACTGACCATGTTCAGGTCTACCATCCGATTGAGGACGCGATCGCGGAGTTCGACCGCCTTCTGATAATCCCGCACTGGGTTGAAACTATTAGGACCTGGCAAAATTGCTGCCAGTGTTGCAGCTTCCGAAAGGTTCAAATCCTTAGCGGATTTACCCAGGTAGAACTGAGCCGCGTCTTCAAAGCCATAGGTGCCGCTACCCATGTAAACCCGGTTCAGATAAGTAAGCAGCAAAAAGTCTTTACTATAAAAAGTTTCCAGCTTGAGGGCAACCGCTGCTTCTCGCAATTTGCGGCCAGCGGAGTCATCTGTCCCTACATAATCCCGAAATAGACTGCGGGCAAGCTGCTGCGTCAGCGTACTGCCTCCTTCCCGGATTGCGCCACCCTGGATATTCGTCACCAGTGCCCGCAAAGTTCCAATCGGATCGACCCCCAAGTGCCAGTAGTAGCGGCTGTCTTCGGAGGCAATTACCGCTTTGGGCAAGTAGGGTGAAAAATCCCTCAGTTGCTTCAGTTCGGTATGGGTGCGGGTTGTGATTGTATGCAGTGGGGTTTCATCTCGCGAATACACCACATTCGGTCCCTGGACGGAGATTGGCAGGGGGGTGACGGTGAACTTCTGCCACTCCAGCAACACGGCAATCACGGTCAGTACCGTTAGCCCCCCAAGGCCGTACATGCCATACTGAAAAGCCCGCACATAGGTTGGTGGCGGGTCTACATACTTAATCCGGACGGAAGCTTCCAGTTCCGGTGGGCCGAGGGTGTAGACGGCACCGTGACGCAGCAGTTCCTTACGGATACGCCGCTTTCCCCGGTAGACCCCATTGGTAGACTTTTCATCCTTGAGAACAAAAGGAGCCCGGAAGAAATAGCTGAGTTTCCCCTTGGGCTGATTGTCACGGTTGAGCGAGAGATGTACCTGGCTGACCACCGGGTTACGAACGACGATCTCGCAAGACTGGGAACTCCGCCCCAGCAGGTAGCGATCGCCTAACAACGGATACACTTCTGCCTTCTCTGCTCCGGCATTCTGCACCCACAGTTCCGGTACCCTGGCATTGGGCTTGAGCTTGAGCTTGGAGAAATTAATTTTGGCCTGGACAGTCTGCACTGCCTGGGTGATGGCACCCATAATTGTTTGCGACTTGCGGGGCGACGGCGGGGTCATGAGCGCTTACTCGTCAAGGGCAGGACAGAGAATCGAAACCAGATGTTAAGGTTTCTCCTGACCTATTCTAGTCAACCACTGTTCTCACTCAGCAAGTTTATGTAGCAGGTGAAAGAGTGGGGAGTTGTTAGTTATTAAAAGGGTGGGGAGTTGTTAGTTATTAGTTATAGCGATAGCCACCAGGCTCAGGACAGGGTGCAGGGGTTCTACCCCTGGCTGGGGGCGAAGCCCCCAGCCCCTTTAAAGCCAATGTCCTAGGCAACCTGGCGACAGCTATAAGTGAGGTATGAGGTGAAAACTCAAACTCTTTTCATCCCTCGTCTCTAGTGGGTCACTCAAGGAACTTTGCCTGGTTATCTAAACCCAGAAAAACCAATGTAGGGGGGGTAAAGGGTTTGCAAACCCTTCAAAATCTGCTTGGCGGACTACTAGTCTGTAATCCCTACTCCTCATTTCTGATGCGCAACCTGGGATTCAACCATTCATTCAACCCCTCTCCTAGCAATGACAGGCCCATCACCATCAGCATCATGGTGAGTCCGGGAAATAGGGTTGTCCACCAGATGCCACCAGTGGCAAGCCCATCCAATGCCTGACGGAGATCCTGTCCCCATTCAGGGGTTTCTTCGGGCAGACCCAACCCCAGGAAACCCAGACCGCCTAAGGTCAAAATAGCATCGGCTGCATTGAGGGTAAACAGGACTGGGACACTTTGCACTACGTTGAGGAATAAGTACCGCCTCAGAATGTGCCCGGTGGAGGCCCCCATTGCCTGGGCTGCTTCAATAAACAGCTCAGTCTTGACACTGACTGTATGGTTACGCACGACCCGGTAATACTGGGGAATGTAGGAGATGCTGAGGGCGATCGCTGCATTCACCACGCCCCGTCCAACGACAAACGCCAGCGTGACAGACAGCAGCAATCCCGGCAACGTGTAGAGGGTATCCATCAAAAATAGCAGCACCCGATCCAGTCTGCCGCCCAGGTACCCGCTAACCATACCCAGTGGCACTCCCACCATCAGGCTCAGCAGGGTTGCCAGAATCACCACTTGCAGCGCTGCCTGACTCCCAAATACAGTACGCGAAAAAACATCGTAGCCTAGGCGGGTTGTGCCAAACCAGTGATTCCAGGAAGGGGGCTGGTGGGGTGGGTTGCTTAAGAACTCGGTTGGGTCTTGCAACAGACCGATACTTTGCAATAACGGAGCCAGCACCGCTAGCGCCACAAAGAAAATGGTGATCACCAGCCCAATCTGCGTCATTTGTGTGGAGAGGCTGGGGCGATCGCTGGACTTAAAGAAACGAGAGAACGGTAGGCGTACAGTCATAATGAAATGAAAAGCACTGTACCTTATTTGGGTTGTCTGGCAGTCTTGAATTATAGCTATAGTCACTAGTAGTCTGCCAGGCAGATTTTTAAGGGTTTGCAACCCCTTAAAAACCTTGTGAATTGGTTTTTCTGGGTTTAGATAATCAGGCAAAGTTCCTTTGGTGACCCACTAGTACAGCACGGCGGGAAACCGATACCATTCTGACTCCTTCCTACTCCCCATTCCCCAAGCCAATGGTTGCTGGACTTATGCCATCGTCCACTAGTGCAGGATGGCAGACGTTTTCCGCCAGTTATTTGGATGAGCACCCATCCCCCCATCCCCATCACAACTGAGCAGTTATTTCTACCACCTGCACCGGGCATCTGTTGTCAAGATTGCTTAAGTCGATATGACAACAGGTAGCCTGCCACAAACCCGAAGCTCAACCCTGAAAGGTGTCCTACCAGGCTGGATTCTGGGATGAGCAGGTCAGAAATGATTTGCAATCCAATCAGTGCCAGGAGCCAGAGCAACTGTCTGCCAGCAACTTGAGCTTTTTCGCGTTGCCAACCGTGCAGAAAAATAGCTCCCATTGCGCCCAAAAGCCCCATAACCGCACCGGAAGCCCCAACGACAAAGATGGGAGTTTCTGCTACCATAGCTACGATCGCAACGGTAAGCATTGCTCCGACACCACTGAAGCCGTAAATCAGCAGAAACCGACCGACTCCCAGAGCGGTTTCAACGAATCGTCCCAGGATATAGAGACCCAGCATATTTGCCAGCAGGTGCAGAAAATTGAGGTGGAGAAAGTTAGCTGTGACGACACGCCACCACTCCCCTGCAAAAACAACTTCTGGAACCAGTGCGCCCAGACCATACAGGGTTTCTGGATTGTCACTACCGCCGGAGGCTATTTCCCACCCAAACATGAATAGGTTTGCTGTAATCAAGAGATAGGTCACATAAGGTTTTCGACACCTGAATACTCGCCGCAGGCTGTAGTGAGTCTCTTGCCCAGTCTCCACACGCAGTCGGATCAGGATTTTACGCGAGGAAAGGTCAAGAACCTGATCCAGATCAATCGGGGGTTGGGATAATCGCCAGGCGATCGCGGCATTTTGCAGAGGGTCAACCTGTTGTTGGAGAGAGAGAAACTGTTGGTGAGCGAATGCCCGATTCCCAGCCGCCCACTCAGCCGTTGCCAGCCAGTACTGACGAGTCAGATCAGAGTAATTGGACAGTGGCCCTTCAAACAGTTGTCGGACTTCTTCGGTTTGTCCGCAAAACGCCAGGGCAAACATCCTGCCCAGACTCAGCGATGCTATATCACCCCAGCGGCCAAATTGGTGTTCAAACCGCTCAACGGCATGTAAAAGTTCGTTGAGATCCCCCACCTCTCCCAGCGATCGCAGATAAATCAATGCAACCGAAATGTCTTTGAATGCCACCCTCTCAGAAAGGGTTTGCTGCACCCAGGCGATCGCATCTTCCCAGCGTGCGCCCATACGGTAAAGCAATGCTCTGGCCGTGTTTCCAATCGTTGTCTTTGCCTGATGCTGCTCAAACAGCCGAATGGCTTCGTCCATCTTTCCTCGCTGCCCCAATTCCAGCCCCCGCAGCATGTCTGGATACTCAAATAGTCCATCTAAGGGATGTAACCAGCGTACCCAGCTTGCCAGTTTTCGGGCCTGTCTGAACCGCTCCTGGGCAACCAGACGACCGATCATGGCGTAGCCTGTCAGGGGCACAACTATCAGCGCTGCCCACAGTCCCCCGCTTACCCAGCCCGCGATCGCCGGGGCTAAAACCATCACCCCTACCAGCACCAGTAAAATGCCCCCTGACACCAAAATCCACCCACGCGCAATCCGCCGAGCCTGAAGCAGAATCAGAGCGCACGAAAAGCAGACGAGTTGGAGCAGAAAGGTGTTAACGCTCACGGACCAGTCAAGGGGAAGCTGATAGCCGAATGGAGACTCTTCGTTAGCATAACCAACCCATCTGGACAGCGGCTAGTGTTCTGTAGTGTGAGTTCGGCAACCATTATGGTTACTGGACTGATGCCATTGTCCACTAGACTCAATTAAATTGAGGATAATTTTGGGAGTGGATGGGGTGAAAACCGCTGCCTGGGGGCGCAGCTCCCATTTCTTCTTCTTACAATTAACTGGGTGCAGCTACTTAGTTAAGATATAGCAGTCCTAAATCAGTCGTGAGATTGAGAGGCTTTGTGAGAAAGGATTCCGCAGAAAATCCTTTCTGGGGGTGTTCTAGAAACAGGTCTCTGACTCATTAAAATCCTGATTCCCTCGACCCCCTTTCCAGGATTGCCACAAAAAAATTGACAAACCCTCCTTTCTCACAATCCAAATAGGATCGCGTTGCTGAATTTGGGTATGAAATAGGTGCTGTATGCTCGAAACTTCGTTTCGATTCATACTGCTTTTCAGCAACGCCTAGGATCGCTATATGAAGCAAAAGCTCAAAGCTTATCCACCCATCCACTCATCTACCCATCTACCTCTTCGTCACTCCATCACTTCCCCGTTTATCTACTCATCCACCCATTCACCCATCACTCCACTGATGAACTTGAGTCTTTGCATGATTGTGAGAGATGAGGAAGCTTTGCTACCTCGATGCCTAAAAAGCGTCCACGGTTTTGTGGATGAAATAGTTGTTGTAGATACGGGGTCTACAGACGGGACGGTTGATATTGCTAGAGCCTTTGGAGCCAGAGTTTATTCTTTTGATTGGTGTGATGATTTTTCTGCGGCTCGGAATGAGTCGTTGAAGTATGCCAGGGGTGAGTGGATTCTGGTGCTGGATGCCGATGAGGTGCTGGTGCCGGAAATTGTTCCGACCTTGAAACAGGCGATGCAAAAACAGGATGTCCTGGTTATGACCCTTCTGCGGCAGGAAGTGGGCAACCATCCCCCATCGCTGATTTCACGGGCATTTCGAAATCGCTCTGATATTCGGTTTACCCGTCCTTATCATGAACTGGTTGATGATTCCATCACGACGATTTTGAACCAGGAACCCCACTGGCAGGTGGTAGAGCTAGCAGGAGTGGCGATTCGGCATGGGGGATATGGGGCAGCAGCGATCGCCCAACGCCGCAAATTAGATCGCGCCCGCACTATCATGGAACGCTACCTGGATGCGAACCCCCATGACTCCTATATCTGTAACAAACTGGGAGCCCTCTACATCGACTGCGGCAATCTACCAGATGGCATGGAACTCCTGCAACGGGGGCTGCAATCTTCCCAGGTAGAACCGCCTGTGCTGTATGAACTGCACTACCATCTGGCAAGCGCCTATCGCCAACTTAATCAACCTACTCAAGCCAAATACCATTACCAGAGAGCCACCGAACAACCCATTTCTGCCCATTCAAAGCTGGGTGCCTATAACAACTGGGGTAGCCTGTTGCAGGAACAAGGAAACCTACCTGGCGCAAAAGCCTGTTTTCAACAGGCTGTGGAAATCGATCCCAATTTTGCTCCAGGTCACTTCAATTTGGGACTGACTCTGAAAGCAATGGGAGATCTGGAAGGGGCGATCGCCCATTATCAACAGGCCATTCAACTCAATCCCAGCTATGCCGATGCCTACCAAAATCTGGGCGTTGCCTTATTGAAACAGGGTCAGGTGATGGCAAGTGTCCATGCCTTCCGACAGGCGATCGCTCTACACAAACAGCACGGTTCTCCTGAGGGAGAGCGATTGGAGCAGACCCTGCGAGAGATGAGGCTTTTGTAGGAGGCGTGATGGGGTAGGGATGTGAGGGGTGAGGGATGTAAAGAGAATCACTCTATCCCCCCTCCCCCCTATCCCGGTGGCCTTTCCAGGGCGATCCCTCCCAGGGTGCCTTTGCGGAAATCATTTAAGAGTTGGCGGGCAGCCCGTTCCAGATCGTTCTGGTAGCGGAGTTCTGCCAGATGGTGGAGATAGTCTTCTCCGGTTCCGGAGGTGGCATCCAGTTCGTAACGATTCTGGAGCGCGGATTCCATCTGAAGCTGTTTCAGCAGGTCTACAAGGGCGGCTGCAACTCGCTGGTTATCGTAAGCGGCTTCGCCAATATCATCACAAATGGCCAGTTTGAGCGCAGCTTGCTGATCGTCCAGGCGGGAAGGTAAGACACCGGGAGCATCCAGCAGTTCAATCTGGTCAGAAACTCTGACCCAGCGCAGTTGGCGGGTGACTCCAGCACGACGGGCACTTTCTACAACTCGACGCTTTAATAGGCGATTAATTAAGGCAGATTTGCCTACATTTGGAAAACCAATCACGACTGAGCGAACGGGACGGGGAAGCATACCGCGATCGCGCCTGCGCTGGTTCATTTGTGCTCCCGCAGCCTGAACCGCTTTTGTGACGGCCTCAATTCCCTTACCATGCTGGGCATCGGTGAAGTAGGGCGTTTCTTCCCGTGCTTTGAACCATTCAGCCCACTGATCCCGCACATCTGTCGGAATCATATCCAACCGATTCAGAACCAGGACTCGCTCTTTATTACCAATCCACTGGGCTAGCTGAGGATGTTCTGTTGCCAGGGGAATGCGGGCATCCCTCACCTCCAGCACCACATCCACGAGCTTAAGCTGTTCTCGTAATGCCTTTTCGGCTTTTGCAATGTGTCCTGGATACCACTGGATGGGAGGGGAGGTCATACCTATGGAACAATCAACACCGGGCAAGGAGAAAGATTGATCACCCGGTTTGTGACGCTGTCCGACGCTCCTTCATCCGTAAGCCCCAAACCCCGGCAACCCATGATGATCAAATCGGCTTCAACCTCATCGGCAACGTCACAGATGGTAAAGGCCGGTTTGCCTTCGCGCTCAATCGTTTCAGCTTCAATGCCTTGTTGGGTGAAGATGGCTTTGGCGCTCTCCAAAAGTTTGGCGATCGCCTCAGGCGATGTCATGATATCAGTCCCTACTTCTCCATCGGGTGCTTCCACAACCGATAGCAGGATCAGCCGACTGCCATGGGCTTTGACAACGCCTGCAACCGTCTCTGCTGCCTGCCGCGACTCGCGACTTTGATCGATTGGAAAAAGAACTGTCTTAAACATCGTTTCTGATTCTTTCGTCATTAATTATTTTAGATCCCTTTCCTACCCCTCTTTTCAACTCACAAAGGGCAAATGTAAAACTTTCCTAAGATTTATGAGAAGATGGTAATAGGTAAAAAGACTTATTGATCATCTAGGAGGTTGGTCCGGTGGCCAAAAAGACTGTAGCAAATTTATCGTCCTCTGATTTATTGGGTAAGCGTGTTTTAGTCAGGGTGGATTTTAACGTTCCGCTGGATGATCAGGGCAATATCACAGACGATACTCGCATTCGGGCTGCTCTGCCAACCATTCAAGATCTCACCTCTAAAGGCGCAAAGGTCATTTTAGCTAGCCACTTTGGGCGGCCCAAAGGGGATGATTTTGCTTCCCGTGCACAGGATAAGTTTCGTCTGACTCCAGTTGCAAAGCGGCTCTCAGAACTCTTAGGTAAGCCCGTTGCTAAGCCAAATGACTGCATTGGTGATGAAGTCAATGCCACGGTGGCTGCCATGCAAAATGGTGATGTGGTTCTGCTAGAAAATGTTCGCTTCCACCCTGGAGAAGAGAAAAACGATCCAGAATTTGCGAAGCAACTGGCTTCTGTGGCAGACCTGTATGTTAATGATGCCTTTGGCACGGCTCACCGGGCCCATGCCTCTACCGAAGGTGTAACCCATTACCTCAAGCCATCCGTGGCCGGTTTCCTGATTGAAAAGGAATTGAAGTATTTGCAGGCAGCGATCGAAAATCCCCAGCCCCCACTGGCCGCTATCATCGGTGGTTCTAAGGTTTCTAGTAAAATTACGGTGATCGAAACCCTGCTGGAAAAGGTGAACAAGCTATTGATTGGTGGCGGTATGATCTTTACTTTCTACAAAGCGCGGGGACTGAGTGTTGGCAAGTCTCTGGTAGAAGATGAGTTCCTCGATCTGGCAAAGTCACTGGAAGCGAAAGCGAGAGAGAAGGGAGTGGAGTTGTTACTGCCAACGGATGTGGTAGTTGCCGATAACTTTGCTCCGGATGCGAATACCCAGACCGTTAGTGTTGAGAACATTCCCGATGGCTGGATGGGTCTGGATATTGGTCCTGATTCCGTGAAGGTGTTTCAGCAGGCTCTGGCGGATTGCAAAACTGTGATCTGGAATGGCCCAATGGGTGTGTTTGAGTTTGATAAGTTTGCGGTCGGAACGGAAGCGATCGCCCGTACTCTGGCAGACTTGACCAAAACCGGAACTACCACCATTATTGGAGGTGGAGACTCGGTTGCCGCAGTTGAAAAAGTCGGTGTGGCCGATCAAATGAGCCACATTTCAACCGGTGGTGGTGCTAGCCTCGAATTGCTTGAAGGCAAAGAGCTTCCTGGAATTGCAGCGCTGGATGAAGCCTAGTCGCCTGCTGAATCTTCTTCCTCACACCACTCGCCCTACCCTTGTTCTCTTCTACCATGGGAGGGACTGTAATTGGGGTAGGGCATTTTTCTATCTCCCCACTCCCCATTCCTCTCTTACATAGCTCTACGCGGGTGCATTAGGACATTGGAATTAGAGAGGAAGGGGGGCTTGCTCCCAGCCAGCGGTTCCACCCCTGCACCCCGTCCTCAGCTTGGTGGCTGTCGCTATATGACTCCTGGCCTCCTGGTTACTTTTCTAGGATGCCCTCCACTAAACACTATTCATTCTGACTTAAACCCAAGCCTGGAAACGGTTTTTAAGGATGTGACCAGAATCTGTCCTTTTACAAGTTCAAATTTCATCGAGGCATCGGAGGAGGACACCAGCGTACCAGGCTGATTTTTGATGGTAATTTCCTCGTCTAAGACATAGGTGGCAATCGCAGCTTTCTTGTCAGGCATCACCTGAATTTTGAGATTGGAGTATTGCCCCCGGTAGTTTTCGGTAATGTAAAAACCCTGCTGAAGGTACTGGTAGTACTGCGATCGCGTCAGGGTCATAGTCTGTGATTTTCCCTGGGCATCAATCGTCATTTGCACCTTGGCATTAGGGGCCAGAAACTTCATGATGGCTTCAGTATCCCGTTTGTTGCTGGCCGCCTGCATCTGATCCAGAATGGCGCGAATCTGGCTCTCGCTGAGGGTGGTTGTTTTTTGATTCAGGGCAACGACGGAATGTTGGGTGGGAATTACCGCGTAAGCAGTTCCCAGAGTGAAGATTCCAGCAGAAAGACTGGTTGCGATCGCGGTTGTCCAGATTGAAGCCATAGATGGAGATTAAGTCACTTCATTTGGCAGTTTACCCAACTTGGGCTCAGGTATTACTAGAGAAGTGGAAGAGTTGGGAGTAAGGGAATAGCAGAGTGAGGGAGCCCTGGATGGAAAAATCAATCACACATCATTCACACCCCATCACTTCTGTCACCGTCTATACCACTAGAAGAAAAGATAAGAACTCTATATAAGATGACCATCACGACCAAACACTTCACCTTTGAAGAATATCTGTTTTATCAGGATGGCACCGATACCCGCTATGAACTGGTCAATGGGGAACTAATCGCAATGGGAGCTGATATACACGACAGCCGATGCGGGGAGGGCCTGGAGAGGGGACAGAGTGTGGCTATGGCTATAGGATTCAGTCCCTATTTTAAAGCAGTAAAGATTTGTAAATTTCCAGGTAAACTTCCTCAATGCACTGATAAGCCCATAGAGCAATTCAGAGATTGAGTAGATACAGCCGGTGGAAATCATGATGCCCCCCTCCGCTTTACATCAAACCAACCGTATGTGCAATGAACTAGATCAACTTGCAATAGAAGCGGGTAACTATCCACGCGGGAGCCTGGAACGGCAGCAAAAATTGACTCAGCTTGTACAGAGGGTTCAGCGATCGGGCAGTCTCTGGAGGGGGGGGAATGCACCTGGGGACTATTACGAAGAAGCCCTTCAGCAAACCTGGTTGCATATTTGCCAAAGGATTGAAACTTACGATCCTCAAAGAGCTGGCTTCATTACCTGGATCAATTTCGTGCTGAAACATAAGCTGCTAGATCTCTACAGGGAGAGCAGCCCATCCCATGATTCAGTAGAGAATTTATCAAGCCTCCCACAGCCCCCACGCTTACCTTCCCTGGCTTTGGAAAAGATTCGATTGTGGGTTCAGCAAGAAAGTTCCAGATTGCGTCGTGTTCATGTCCGAGATCGTCCCGATATCAACTGTCAGATTTTAATTCTGTATCGTCTTCCTCCTGAAAAAACCTGGGAACAGCTATCTCAGAAGTTTGGAGTGCCAATCTCCACCCTCAGCAATTTTTACTGTCGCGAATGTAAACCTCGATTGCGAGGGTTTCTTGACTCCAATGAATGATTTCCATTCCTCACGACTACCGTCCCATGCTTTATTCCACCAACCTGGTTATTTCCATTCCCATCTCTCCTGCCAATCGACAACTCGCCAGGCAATTCGCTCAAGAACAACCAACGCAGGAGAAAGTAATGCAGGTCTACCTGAATATGCTGGCAGTTCAGGCTGTAAATGTTTACCTGCAAATGATGGACATTCCGACAAACTTAGAGGCGAGTGATAGCTGGCATTATGGCGATCGCCTCTGTACAGATGTGGCTGATTTATCGATTACAGGGATTGGCAGTCTGGAATGTCGCCCAATTCAAGCAGGTGAATCCCACTGTTTGATTCCACCAGAAGTTCGGGAAGATCGAATCGGTTATGTCGTTGTCCAGATTGATGATGATCACCGCAGCGGAACGATCCTCGGCTTTGTACCCAAAGTAGAAGCCAGTATTTTGCCGATTAATCAGTTGCAATCTCTTGACGCGTTACTGATTCATCTCCAGGAATTGAATAACGCTAAAGAACAGCATGTTACACAATTAAGTCAATGGTTTAACAACATCTTTGAAACTAACTGGCAAATGGTTGAAGAACTATTTGCTAACAAGGCTCCTGCGGTTGTTTTTCTGGGTGAGTCTGATCAGGAAACTTCAAATTTAGGAGCAGCAGTAGCGGAGCTTTCCGCAGAAATGGTTCACCTGATCCAGTCCACTGATGATGAGGAAACTCGCTGGAAAGCGGCTGAAAGGTTATGGACTATTGATCCGGATAATCCGGCCAGTGGCGTAAGGCGAGTGATGGATTTAGGGATACAGCTTGCAGGAAAGGCGATCGCACTCATGGTTGCCGTTTTACGCAAACCCGATCAGACTGTTGCAATTTTGCTGCGGGTGTATCCGATGGGAAACCGGCGTTACCTTCCTCCCGGCCTGCGGCTGGCTGGACTGCAAGACAATAAATCCTTTTTGGAAACGGAATCCCGCGATCGCGATGACTATATCCAGCTAAAATTCTGCGCTGAACTGGGAGAACATTTTCAGGTTAGGGTCAGTTTGGCAGAGGCCAGCATCACTGAAAGTTTTGTCGTTTGAATTAATCAGTTGAATTAATTAGTGTGAAAGCAATGAATCATCTCATTCATCAAATTTTGCACGATCGCTACAAAATTGAATCTCTAATCGGTCGCAAAACGGGACGCAGAACCTTTCTGGCAACCGATTTAGAAACGCGATCGCTGGTTGTTATCAAACTATTGCTGTTTGGTCCTGACTTTACCTGGGATGATCTAAAACTGTTTGAGCGTGAAGCACAAACCCTCCAATCTCTTGACCATCCAGCAATTCCCCAATATCTCGACTCCTTTGAAATGGAGACTGAACTGGGCAAAGGATTTGCACTGGTGCAAAGTTATATTGAGGCACGATCGCTGCGGGAATGGGTGCAATGTGGCTGCACATTTGGTGAAGCAGAGTTAAAAGAGATTGCAACCCAGTTGTTAGAAGTTTTGGAGTACCTTCATACCCGCCAACCACCTGTGATTCATCGAGATATCAAACCCGGTAATGTGTTACTCAGAAATCGCAGTGGCAATAGTGCCGGGCAAATTTATCTGATTGACTTTGGTTCAGTCCAAACCGCACAGCAGGGTGGAACTATCACTGTTGTCGGCACTTATGGCTATATGCCACCTGAACAGTTTGGTGGGCGATCGCTCCCTGCTTCTGATTTATATAGCGTGGGTGCAACGTTGATTTATCTGGCAACGGGTCAAGATCCTGCTGATTTACCTCAGAAAGATTTACAGATCCAGTTTGAGTCATGCGCAACACTGGGTCACCCTTTCGTTCACTGGATTCAGTGGCTAACCCATCCCGACTTATCTAAGAGGCCCGCTTCAGCAACAGAAGCGCTTCAGCCCTTACACCAGGGCTTTCAGGAACGGCTAATCTATTCACCCGCTCAACCGTTTGCCGTTGGCATCGGTGATCCAGGTTCCAAAATCCAGCTTCAGAAAACACCAGAAGTCCTTAAGATCACGGTTCCCGCAAATAAGTTTGGAAGTGGGGAAATTGACAGTCGAAAAAATCAACATGGTTGTTTGAGTGGTTTGGGGTGTTCTAGTAGTGTTTTAGGTCTTTTTCTGGGTGTGGCCTACCTGGGATGGATCGGTTTTTTCCTCTGGGTGCTGGGTGTGGCGATCGCAGGATCTCTTTGTTCCAGAAGCAGTAAACCGTATACCCCATCCTACAATCTCACACTGCAACACAAGGGGCACTCAATTACGGTTGATGTCATTGCCAATCAGTCCAAAGAAGATATGAAAATTCCTCAGATGCAACTCAAAACTATTCATGCAGGGCATAACGACGTTCCTAAATACCGTTTAAGTCTTAATTGTTGTTCGGATTTCTTCTATATCACCGGCAATCGAGCAGAAATTCAATGGTTGTGTGATGAGTTAAATGAGTGGACTGGGCTTGAAATTCAATATGAAAACTACACTACATATGCGGTTTGAATCATCGTTGATTCATGTAATGCATCAGCAATCAGTGATTGATTCTAACTCAGTTTTTGTCTTCACGTTAACCTGACTCCCCAATCCCCTTCCCCACAAGGAAAGTAGAAGAATTGAAAGTCCCTCTCTGCGTCAGGGAGGGGTTGGGGAGGGGTAAGAATAGCTTGAAACACAAATTCTCAAAATCAAAAAAATGATTTGAAAAATGTTCAAACTTGTCCAAAAACTCAGGGGAAGTTTCAATGAAAAAATTTAGCCGCAGGACTTCCAACATCTTAATATCCCTGGCAACAATGTGGACCTTTCTATGGATGGGTTCTATCTGTAATCGTTTGGTTATTTGCAGTACATCTTCGCTCTATCGTCCTGTCAAATTCAAGGTGACGGATGCAATCTACAGTGATGACGGTAGCCTGGCACGCTATTGGTTAGTTGGAACCATAGAAGGACAGGAAGAACGACTGATTCCCATAGTTTCGTCAAAGACAGGCATCCATAGTTCAAAGGACTTACTCGATCAGTTTCCGAAAGGAACAGAAATTGATGCTCTTTTCAATCCTTTCATGTCTAAAGCAATCATTCAAGGAGAAGCTTTGCGGGTTCGCCATGATACAGGGCAACATTGGGAAGCTGAGCGGGTTGCCAGACAACGGCTGATTTCCATTTGGTTTATTCCTACAATAGTGATGATCACGCTGGGTAGGTTACTGCGGTACCTTTGTCAGCGTGAAGCACGTATCGATGGACAACTTTAGGCAAATGATCCTTTGAGTTCAGCATGGATTTCTGTATCCGTTCCCTGGCTATAGCGATCCTTCTTGAAATTTAAACGGGGTGCAGGGGTGGGGGCGAAGCCCCCTTTGTTCACAAACTATTTGTGACGCTATAAAAGCCCAGATGGTAAACACCTATGGCCAAGCGGGTTGTCTTCAACATCGAAGAAGGTAGTTTCGAGCAGGGGTTTCCAGTCACCATTCGAATCTGGGAAACTGCTCAGCCCCATTACCGGGAAGTGCGGGGAAAGTTTCCGCCTGCACCCCAAATCCATGAATATTACAATCAGTGGCAAGATATTTATCGCCGCCTGGGGGTCATTCAGCGCATTACTGTTCCCCCCTCTCAGATTACAAATGTTTCCAACATCGAAGAATGCGAAGCTGCGGCAAATGTGCTGGAGGTGGGTTTAAACGAGTGGTTGAATCAGCCAGCAGTGCGTAGTCTGGAGCGAAAATTACTCAGAGCGATCGGCTCATCCGAACCAGCACGGTTTATTTTGCAAACTCAAAATTCTCAGTTGCGCCGGTTTCCCTGGCATTTATGGAGCTTCTTTCAGGAGTGTTATCCCCAGACTGAAATTACCCTGTGTGCTGAAACAGAACCTTACTCTAAACGGCTGAGAAGCCCAGTCAAAATTCTGGCAATTTTAGGAAACAATGCTGACCTCAATATCAAGGAAGACTGCCAGTTGCTGGAGGCATTACCGGGAGCAGCGGTGACATTTCTGGTGGAACCTGATCGCCACCAGATTGATGACCACCTCTGGAAACAGCCCTGGGACATTCTCTTCTTTGCAGGACACAGTGAAACCCAGGGAGAACAGGGACGGATCTACATCAACGCTCAGGAAAGCCTGACACTGGATGAACTGAAAGATGCGTTGCGGCGGGCGATCGCCCATGGTTTACAACTGGCCATTTTTAATTCCTGTGATGGATTGGGATTAGCGAAATATTTGACCGATTTAAAGATTCCCTACATGATTGTGATGCGGGAACCAATTCCCGATGTGGTTGCCCAACGATTTGCCCGCCATTTTCTGGAAGCCTTTGCGCGAGGAGAACCCTTCTATACTGCGGTTCAAGTTGCTCGACTGCGGCTCAGAAAGGATATGGAACATGAGTTTCCCTGTGCTTCTTGGCTACCCGTAATTTTTCAAAACCCATTGGCCCCTGAACTAAAATATCCCCGTCCCGTTCATTGGAAGAAAGGGGTTCTGGCTGTAGCTGGTGCGGTAATTGCGGCAATCGCTGCCGGGTTCCTGGTTGATACGGTTCAGTTTCGTAACCGCCTCAGCAAGGGAGAAAAAATTTTGATTCCATCCGTCCAAACACCAGACAAAATTGCGGGTGTGCAGACCCTCTGGTGGAAAGGCTATCCGCAAGCGGTCAGCAAGTTTGAAAATTCCTTGCGCCAAAATCGCAACGATCCAGAAACGGTTATCTATCTCAACAATGCCCGAATTGGCGATCGCCCCGCTTTTGAGGTGGCAGCGGTTGTTCCTATTGGCAGTAATCTGGATGTGGCCCAGGAAATGCTGCGCGGTGTCGCCCAAGCCCAGGATGAAATTAATCTCAGAGGGGGAATTCAGGGAAAACCGCTGAAAGTGACCATTGCAAATGATGATAATCATCCTGACATCGCCAGACGCATTGCCGTCACTTTTGTCAAAAATCCACAAATGTTAGCGGTCATTGGGCACAACGCCAGTGATGCTTCCGTGGCAGCAGCTCCTGTATACAACCAGGGAGAACTGGTGATGATTACCCCCACCAGTTTTTCTGACAAGCTCTCTTCCAGCGGCAAGTACATCTTTCGCATGGTTCCCAGCATCTGGTATGTTGCCGATAAATTAGCAGAGTACATTCGCCAAGCTGTTCCGCATGCGAAAGTGGCTATCTGTTCTGATGAGGCGGCTCCGGATAACGAGTCCTTTCGGAATCAGTTCACAACTGCTCTACTGAAAAAGAAAATCACCTTTATCAATGTCAATTGCGACTTTTCTGATCCATCCTTTGAACCTAGGACTGCGATCGCCCAGATCATCAGTCGCGATGCCAATACACTGCTACTAGCACCCCATGTAGACCGGGTTCGCAAAGTGGTGGAAATGGCCCAGGCTAATCAAGGCAGGCTTCCCCTGTTTGGCAGTCCAACTCCCTACACGGCTGAAACATTATTTGGAAAAGCCGCCGTCAGCGGTTTGACCTTAGTGGTTCCCTGGCATCCTGCTGCATTACCGGAAAATCCCTTTCCTCACCTTGCTATCCAACGCTGGGGCGGCAAAGTGAACTGGCGGACAGCAATGACCTATGATGCAGTATGGGCGATCGCAACCGCCCTTCAGCAAAACCAGACGCGCCAGGGACTCAAAGATATCCTCAGAAGTCCGGACTTCTCCACGCAGGGAGCCAGTGGAACCGTTCAATTTCTTCCCTCCGGTGAACGCCAGATCGTTCCCGGAATTGGCGTTTTGGTCAGAGTTCAACCCGATGCGCAATCGCCAACAGGCTATGATTTTGTGCCATTAAATAAGTAACTAGGCGCAATTAAATTAAGAATCATTTCGGGGGTGGAGGGGGTGAACCTCCTTGCCCGGGGGCACAGCCCCTACTCCTCCCTTTACCAATTAATTATGACTATAGCGGTAGTCATTGTGGTTAGGACAGGGTGCAGGGGTGGAACCCCTGGCTGGGGGCGAAGCCCCCACTCCCTCTCTAATCCCAATGTCCTAATGCACCCGCATAGAGCTATACCTACTTAACGTGAGTTCAGGATAAGGAGGGACGGAATAGATACAGTTGATAAGCTGCTCCTGCGCCGACGGGCAGTGGTTGAGTCTGTGATTGATCAGTTGAAGAACATTTCTCAGATTGAACATTCTCGTCACCGTTCTCCAGTTAACTGCTTGGTCAACTTAGTCTGCGGTTTGATTGCCTACTGTCATCAGCCGAAGAAGCCTTCACTCATTCTTCACTCATTATTGATACTGCTTTGCCTGCTTCTGCTTAACCCGAACTGACGTTAACTTCTTCCTTTACCGAATCCAATCTTTGAGCAACGCCTGTCTACGAGGATGGCGCAGTTTACGCATGGCCTTTGCCTGAATCTGACGCACACGCTCTCGTGATAGGTGATAGAGCTCACCAATTTCGGTCAGGGTATAGTGCTGTCCATCGGCGAGTCCAAATCGGAGTTTGATGATGTCTCGTTCGCGATCGCTCAGGTGATTTAAAACGGAGTTGAGGCGATCACACAGCAATTTGTGATCCAGGTGTTCGTTGGGAGCAACGTTGTCTGAATCCTCGATCAGTTGCATCAATTCTGTATCTTCTTCCCGCCCGACCCAGGCATGGAGTGAAAGGGTGCCCTGACTTACATCCAGAACCTGTTCCAGCTTATCTTCATCCAGCTCAAGGGCAGCGGCGAGCTCCTGCTTAGTTGGTTTACGCCCCAGTTCCTGCGAAAGTACCTGACGGGCTTTGCGAATTTGGTTCAGCTTTTCAACCATGTGAACTGGTAGACGGACGGTACGAGATTGGGAAGCGATCGCACGGGTAATTCCTTGCCGAATCCACCAGTATGCGTAGGTC
This sequence comes from Leptothermofonsia sp. ETS-13, assembly GCF_049200465.1. Lineage (NCBI taxonomy): Bacteria > Bacillati > Cyanobacteriota > Cyanophyceae > Leptolyngbyales > Leptolyngbyaceae > Leptothermofonsia > Leptothermofonsia sp. ETS-13. The sequence goes on along the minus strand of NZ_CP120836.1, from coordinate 3,666,758 downwards.
GAAAATTTATAGCCACGCTCGTAATCAAACTTTTCAGCGGCACGCATCAATCCCATTGCACCTTCCTGAATTAAATCGAGGAAAGGAACGCCACGGTTGAGATATTTTTTGGCGATCGAAACTACCAGTCGAAGATTTGCTCGAACTAATTTCCGTTTTGCTTGCTCTGCCCGTGGTCCCCCCTTTGCAATTTCCCGAGCCAATTCAATTTCTTGTGCCTGGGTTAACAGTGGGTAGCGTGCCATTTCGCGCAAAAATAGCCCAACGGAATCATCGGTAAGGCCCAGCCGTTCTGCTTTGGTTGGTTTATAGGAAGACTTATCTTTGACTGAATCGACCGCTTCAATGTCCTCAATTTCGGTTAAATCGATCGCGAAGTCGATATCAGCAATGGGATCCGATTCAATAACATCTGTTTTGCTCGGATCAGAAGGCAAATTGGCACTCATACTCGCTCACATACACTCTCAGGAATTGGCGTAAAATTGCCTCCAACTTTAGCAAACATTTGCGAATGTGTTCACCTTTTCTGGAAGTTTTTTTTGAATTTTTTTGTGTGTTCGGTTGAGCATTTGCAAGTTTATAACAAGTTCTTAAAATTTTGCACCATTTGCTGAAACCTGTGCAGAATTTATAGATTTATCCAATTAGAGCCTGGCTTATCGATCAGGTTTTAAAAACAGTTGGGCGATCGCATTTCTGGGAGTTTGATTTAAGTAGATAGGCATAATTAACTGTATGAAGGGGGAGTGGGGCTGCGCCCCGGCAGGGGGTGAAACTCCCTCTACCCCCGAAATCATCCTCAATTTAATTGCGTCTATAGCAGTCCTAAATCAGTTGTGAGATGGAGAGGCTTTTTGAGAAGGACTTCCTGCGGAACTTCTTCTCACAATCCAAATAGGATCGCTATAGCTAAGTAGGTAGTCATCATTAATTGGTAAAGGGGGGAGTGGGGCTGCGCCCCCACGCAGGGGTGGAACCCCTGCACCCCGTTCAAATTTCAAAAAGGATCGCTATAGCTACTTATCTGTGGAATTTGATTGAACGCGTAGAGTAGGTAGAATTGCTTTCTTTTCTCCTGGCTCTGGAGTGGTTGTTTGAAGCCTGTCTGGCGGTTAAAATCACAGAATCATGAATGAGCTGGTTCGCTTGAAAGCCTTAACTGTAGAGCATGGGAAGTGGATCAGGATGTGATTTAATAAGTACCAACTCCCCCTGGTTATGAAAAATGGCAATCCAACAATGGCTCGAAAGACTCACAAACAGCTTAGTCTTTTTGGCGTTTGCTTCAGAAGTTGCGACAGGTGGAATGATTCGCTTGATATTGTTTCAACCGTTGCAGTCTCTGCGAGCTGAGTCCCCGGCACTGGCCGCCAGTCCAAAGGCACTTCAAGTGCAATTGGCGAAGACCCTCTCTGGGCATGGCAATACGGTGAATGCAGTGGCAATCGCCCCTGACAGTAATACGCTCATTAGTGGCAGTAGCGATCGCAGCATCAAAATCTGGAACCTGGAAACAGGTGAGGTACTCAATACCCTCTCTGGTGGAAAGGTTAATGCTCTGGCGGTGAGCCCCGATGGGCAAACCATTATTCATGCTGGGACAGATAAAACGGTCAAGCTTTGGAGATTGAGTGACGGCAAATTCATCCGAACGATTGATGGGTTTACCGGAGTGGTGCGGGCAGTGGCTATCAGTCCCGATAGTAAAACTTTTGCCACAGGCTCGCTGGACAAAATGGTTCAACTTTGGGATATGTCCAGCGGCGAGCGATTAACCACCCTGACGGGGCATGGCGACTTTGTCACCTCTGTGGCTTTTAGTCCGGATGGGCAAACGCTGGTTAGCGGCGGTGGAGGAACGGACAGAACCCTTAAAATTTGGGATCTCACAACAAATCAACTACGGCAAACCATCCGGGCTCACCAAGATTGGATCCTCTCGACGGCTATCAGCCCCGATGGCCGAGTGATCGCCAGTAGCAGTGCCGATAAGACGATTCGCCTATGGGACCTCTCCACTGGAAATCGACTCCGCACGCTGACGGGTCACAAAGATTGGGTGCGATCGGTCGTCTTCAGCCCAGATAGTAAGGTGCTTTTCAGTGCCAGTAAGGATGGGACGATCAAGCTTTGGAGTGTAACTACGGGTAAGGTGTTGCATACTTTAACGGGACACAGCAAACCCATTCTGGCGATCGCCCTCAGCCCTGATGGAAAAATCCTCGCTAGTGGCAGCGAAGACCGCACGATCAAGATCTGGCAGATGGGAAAGGGGCGTATCTAGTAGATGAGTACTTATCCACACATTGATATCAACTTTGATATATAGCTTCTGTTGTGAAGCACCAGTTACCGCAGGCTTTCACGCCGGGGTTTGACGGGTTGCAAGTCGATGGTTAGCTGGCGAGTGACGACGTGGCACTGGTCTTTGTTAACGTTCACTCCCATCATCACGAGTGTGGCGTATCCATCTCTTGAAACAGTAACAGTGTAGTGACCTGGACGTTCAAAGGCTCCACCATAGATCATCTGTCCGGCGGCGGTAATGCCATTGAGTTCCAGGGTCTCCTGAAAAGAGCCGTCTCTTACCGTAACCGTTGCTTCGAGGGGTTTGTGGGTTCTGGAATCGGAAACGGTGACAGTAATGGCAGGTTCAATGCTGGGGGGTACAAGGGGTCATGGCTTGGGGCTCCGGCTGACTGGGGATGGGGGCGATCGCAGCAGCAATCAGCGACATAAGGTATTGAACGAAATTCAACATATTTAGTTCCCGGTTTCGTACCGGTTTTTTTAGAGTTGTTAAGTCGCTAGGCACGATTAAATTAAGGATAATCTTGGGGGTGGAGGGGGTGAAACCCCCTGCCTGGGGGCGTAGCCCCCACTTCCTCCTTCTGGCACCTATAGCTCTACACAGGCGCCAGAAGGAGGAAGTGGGGGTAAAGAGTGAGAAGTTTTGAGTTGTAAGTTTTCGCTTCACCTCTCACTCCTCACTCTATTGCCTGTTGTGCGTTGCCTGTCGCCTGCTACTTGACTAACAACCAACAACTAACAATTGCCCTACTCCCCTCATTCTTCCTACCTGAACAGGGATGCTCCGGAGTAGAGATTGGCAAGATCGTATTGGCGACCCAGAGTGTAGGCGCGACGGACGGCGGCATCGGCGTTGACCAGACCACTACCGAAGGTATTGTCTCGACCGGCTGTTCCCAGATCCATGGCGGTGTCAACCATGACCTGGCGCAGTTGACCGCCATCCAGGTTGCCGTTGACGCTCCAGACGAGGGAGGCAATTCCTGCCATGTTGGGGTTAGCAGCAGAGGTGCCGCCAAAGGTGCGCAGGTTACCGAATTTATCCATAGCCGGAGAGTTGGTTGCCGCCACCATGGTCAGGTTAGAACCTCGATTGGAGTAGCTGGCGAGATCGACGGCAGAAGCGTTGGTCAGGCCATTGACTGTTGCAGTTCCCGTCCGCTGCAAGGCTCCAACTGACATAACGTTACTGTGCCCGGTTTGCAGTTTAGCCACTCCGCTAACGCTGGTCAGGTAGTTGGAGTCGGACAGGTTGCCGCCGGGCCCTCCATTACCGGCTGCGATCGCGAAGAAGGCAATGTCTGAATTATCTTGAATCAGTTGCTCCAGTTGGGCCTGGGTGCCGCCGTTGGTGAGCCAGCTTTCACCCTGAATGCCACCCTGGAACACGACGCGCTGGTTACGGGCACGGGCATAGGCGATCGTATCTTGAATAGCTTGCTGCAAATTCACGCCGCTGTACACATCAGTCACATATACATTGCTGTTCCAGTTAATACCAGCCACACCAGAACTGTTGTTTGCCGTCGATGCCATCACGCTGATGGCACTGTGTCCGTGTCCATAGTTGGCGAAGTTGTCATCATCGGTGGAATCGGTGATAAGGCGACCCGTGGAAATGTCAGTAATTCCGCCTGTTGCCCCCGCTGCGGTCAAAATTCCGGTATCCAGCGAGGCCAGTAAGACATTACTGGAACCCCGGCTAAAGCGCCAGGCGCTGCTGACATCAGAGACATGCAAGTTCCACTGCTGGTTGTAGAACGTGTCATTAGGACGTACCTGCAATTCCAGCGTAGAGCCATCGCTAAAACGGAGATTTTCGATGCCCTGGAAGTAGATCTCCCGTCCGTCGGTGAGGGAGAGGTAATCAAACGCGGTGCCGCCAAAGAATGCCTGATTCCAGGTGGAATTTGTGAGTGGGTTGAAAGAAACGAGGCTGAGCCCGTTGATGCTGGCAATGCTGGAGCGAGCAATGCCTAGGTTGAGGGTATCTGTTCCACCCCGTCCTAAAAAGACTGCACCTGTTCCCGCAGCCGCTGAGTAATTCAGGGTTTCACCTGCGAAGGTGCCATTGGTTCTGGCCCAGGGCACCACTTGAATATTTTGGGTTGCGGAGATGAACTCGGTGCCGCCAGTGGTGAGGGCGACTGCCCGCAGTTGGTAGTCACCAGTTGTAATACCGGAAAAACTGGACAGATTAATGAGCCCATTGGTCAGACTGGACCCATACCATGTGCCAAGGTTGGTAACGCTGCTGCCGTTGATGGCTTCTAAACGGACACTGGCGATCGCTGCGGTTCCGGCCAAATTGTAATTGAACCGCAGTGCCCCATCCTCAAATACGCGGTAAAGGGAACCATCATTGGCCGCATCCGATACGCTAAAGCTAGCAAACTGGTTAACTGGCGTTCCCGTCAGGTTCAGGGTGTAACTAGTCGCAGCACCGCCAAACGGATAAACCCGAACAAAATAAGTGCCGTCCTCCAGCCCACTCAGGCTAATGGATTCCGAAAAACTGCTGCCCAGGGTAGAACTGGCAATCACTTCACCCACATCTACCGTGCCATTAAAGTTGGCATCTCGAATGAGTTGCACATCCGCATCGGCGCTCAAACCGCTGAGCGACAGGCTAAAGTTGCTGTCCGTACCCAGGCTAAAGCGGTAATAGTCATTGGCGTCATAGAAGTAGCTGGAATTGCCACTGACCCAACCCGAAAAACTGCGGCTACCATTCAACGTACGCAGGTTGTAAGCATTTCCCAGGGTATTGTTGGGTTCTGTCGCCCAACCCAATCCGCTATAAGCGGTCAGGCTGAGGTTATAGCTGGTGCTGCTGGTGGTGCCACTCCACTGATAAACCTGGGCAAAGTAACTGCCTGCTCCCAAACCCTGGAGGTTGATTGACTCGGCTGTGCTGCCGCCATTGGCTGAGCGGATAATCTCCTCGCCAATGTCAACGATGCCGTTGCTGTTTGCATCCCGGATGATCCGGACATCCGCATCGGCACTCAAACCATTTAATGCCAGGTTGAGGTTGCCAGTGCTGCCCAGATTAAAGCGGTATACATCAGTGGTGTTGGTGGTGCTAATGAATCCGCTGGAGTTGCTGGCAACACCCGAAGTCAACGTTCCCAGGTTTGTTTCGGTGGGCAACAGGTTGCTGGGGTAGTTGGCAGAAATGTTGAGAGTGTAGTTGGTATTGCCACTGTACTGGTAGACGCGCACATAATAGTCTCCAACAGCCAGAGACGCCCGGTTGATGGCTTCGTCACTGGTGCCTCCCTGGTAAGACCCAGCAATCAGATTGCCATCGCCATCCAGAAGCTGAACGTCAGCATCGGCGGTCATTCCAGTGAGGGACAGGTTGAACCGTGTTGTGGCGTCAAGGTGAAACCGGAAGTAATCCCGGGTATCGCTGCTACCGACAAAGTTGACAGCGGTGCGGAGTCCTTGCAGTGTGCCCAGGTTGTTTGCCCCAAAGGTGTAGTTATCCGAAAAGAAGGGATGGATAGAGATGGAATCAATCAGATCGGTGGAAATGATTGAAGTCGAGATGAAATCACTGATTCCCGGTGGGTTATTGGGCGGAGGCGCACTGGAGCGCGAAATTTGAGGAATGTCCTGAAGCGCATCGCTGAGTCCTGGCAATGCTCCAGGTTTGAGCAAAGCCGTAGCCTTAGAGCCCAGGGAACCCGCATTAGGAGTGTAAGGATTACAAACGTCGAAGCGATTCGTCGATTTATCGGGGGCAAACATGCTTTACCTGCCTTTGTCAGAGTCGGATGGATAAAACGAGCACAGGGAACCCATGGCTCCTGATGGCTCCATCGCTGGGCCTGAGAGCCGTTGAGGATTTGTCTGACTCGAAGACAGGAGTTTTGCTAAAAGTTATATATCTTTACAAAGTTGGCGATACTGGCTCTAGTGCAGGATGGCAGAAATAACTGCTCAGTTATGATGTGGATGGGTAGATGAGTGGATGGGTAAATGGATGTTCATCCAAACAACTGATGGAAAACTTCTGCCATAAAGCTCTATTGGGTTGCATCGACGGGGGCGTGGGGAATCGCTCTCTCGCCATTTCTTGAGGTCTATAGCTGTCGTCAGGTTGCTTAGGACATTGGCTTTAGGGGGGCTTCGCCTCCACCGGGAGTTTTCCACCCCCTGTACCCCGTCTTGAGCCTGGTGGCTATAGTTCAACCGCGAAACTCCCAAGGTCATCGAAATTTTTCCATAAGAAAAGGCTGATAGATCAGTATTCCTGCTTCTATCAGCCTCTTGTAATTTAAGGAGCGTTTGAAGGCTCTACCGCGAGTGGAGGTTATTTGGATTCAGTGAAGTCAGCATCGATAACGTCATCATCACTGCTACCTCTTGAAGAGGGCGGTTCATTACCAGGAGGAGGGGAGCCTGCACCGTCAGCGCCTCCGGTCTGCTGGTAAATGCTGCTGCCAATGGTGTAAAGGGTTTGCTGAAGTTCGGTCATTAGGGACTTAATCCGATCAAAGTTTTCCTGGGCGATCGCATCCCGCAGGTCTTTAATCATGCCCTCGACTTTAGTCTTGTCGGCGGCGGGCACCTTGTCTCCCAGTTCGCTCATCTGTTTTTCAGCCTGGTAAGCCAGAGAGTCTGCCTGGTTCTTCAGGTCGATTCTCTCGCGCTTTTCGCGATCAGCAGCAGCGTTCATTTCGGCTTCGCGCACCATCCGTTCAACATCCTCTTTCGGCAGGGTGGAAGCACCTGTGATGCTGATGGATTGTTCCTTACCGGTGCCCTTATCCTTTGCAGTTACATTTAGAATGCCATTGGCATCAATGTCGAAGGTAACTTCGATCTGGGGTACACCGCGGGGAGCTGGAGGAATCCCATCCAGACGGAAGGTACCCAGGCTTTTGTTATCGTTAGCCATTTCCCGCTCACCTTGCAGGACGTGAATTTCTACATTGCTTTGCCCATCTACTGCCGTTGAGAAAACTTCGGACTTTTTGGTAGGAATGGTAGTATTGCGAGGGATGATCTTGGTCATCACGCCACCCAGAGTTTCCACCCCTAGAGAGAGGGGAGTGACATCCAACAGCAGGATGTCTTTCACTTCTCCAGCCAGCACCCCAGCTTGAATCGCTGCACCCACGGCAACGACTTCATCCGGATTAACGGTCTGGTTGGGATCTTTAGCCAAGAGGCGCTTAACAAGTTGCTGTACTGCCGGGATCCGAGTTGAGCCACCCACCAGTACCACTTCATCGATCCGGCTCTTGTCTAGTTTGGCATCACGGAGTGCATTTTCAACCGGGACGCGGCAGCGATCAATTAGATCAGAGCACAGTTCTTCAAACTTCTGACGGGTCAACACCATATCCAGGTGTTTGGGGCCGTCTTGAGTAGCAGTGATAAAGGGCAAATTCACTTCTGCTTGGGTTAAGCTGGAAAGATCAATCTTGGCTTTCTCGGCGGCTTCAGTTAGGCGTTGCAGAGCTTGCCTATCCTTTCTCAGGTCAATCCCTTCTGCTTTTCTGAATTCCTCTGCTAGATAATCCACAATCTTCTTGTCGAAGTCATCACCACCTAAGTGGGTGTCACCGGAAGTCGCCAGAACTTCAAACACGCCATCGCCCACTTCCAGTACCGATACATCAAACGTACCACCACCCAGGTCAAACACTAGAATCGTTTCGTTGCTCTTCTTGTCGAGACCGTAGGCGAGAGAAGCCGCGGTGGGTTCGTTGATAATCCGCAGCACTTCAATACCCGCAATCTTACCTGCGTCTTTGGTTGCCTGACGCTGAGAGTCGTTGAAGTAAGCGGGAACGGTAATGACTGCCTGAGTTACCTGTTCACCCAGATACTTACTGGCATCATCAACCAGCTTCCGCAATACCTGGGCAGAAATTTCTTCGGGTGCAAATTGCTTGCCAACGGCAGGACACTCCAGCTTCACATTGCCATTGACATTCAAAACCTTGTAGGCGACTTCGGTTGCCTCGTGGGTGATTTCGTCGTACCGACGACCAATAAATCGCTTGACGGAGTAAAACGTATTCTCCGGGTTCATTACTGCCTGACGCTTGGCGATTTGACCGACAAGGCGATCGCCATTTTTTGCAAATGCAACGACCGAGGGCGTGGTGCGAAAACCTTCAGCATTAGCAATGACAGTGGGCTTGCCACCCTCCATCACCGCGACGCACGAGTTAGTTGTACCTAAATCAATTCCGACAACTTTTGCCATTTGTGCTTTGGCTCCATCACTACATAAGGGAAAAATTTTAAGAGGGTGGCAATCCGCCAGCAAATTCGATGCAGGGTTAAAGTAAGCCGGGTTAGAACTCAGCTAAAACCGAGACAACCCCAACATCAAGAGCAGACCTTAGAAACTGCACATAATGCGCCTACTCTCTATAGTGCGTGTGGTTGCCCAATCTGATGAAGGCGTATTTACCGTACCTGCTTGGACGGTTCGGAAAGAGAAAGTTGTTAGTCGTTAGTTGTGGCGTTGCTGAATTCGGATATGAAATAGGTGCAGTATGCTCGAAACTTCGTTTCGATGCATACTGCTTTTCAGCAACGCCTTAGTTGTTGATTGTTAATCAGGTGAGGGGTCAAGGAGTTTTGAGTTCTGAATTCAAGGCTAAAGGGGATGGAATGGAGTGATGGAGTAGGAAGTAATGGAGTAAGAGAGTAACCGAGTGAAAGCATGGCTTATGAAAGCATGGCTTACCTAATCGCCCATCCACTTATCCACTCATCATTCCATCACTCTCCCACCTATCCACTTCTCGTTTCATTAAGTAACCGGACAAAATTAAATTGAAGATAGATTCGGGAGTGGAGGGGGTGGAACCCGTGGCCTGGAGGCGAAGCCCCCAGACCCTCATGTTGCAAAATTTAGTGTTTGCAACACGAGTGGATCACCGAAGGAACTTTGCCTAGTTGTCTGAACCCGTAAAAACCAATTTAACGGGGTGAAAGGTTGGCAACCCTTCAAAATCTCCTTGGCAGACTACGAGTTCTTAGTGACTTCTGCCCACACGTCGCCTTCGGCTGGCTCAGTTACAGTCTGGGATTTACCATTGGAACTGGCTTCTAAAGCAGGTTCGGTTGCGACACCACTTAAATTAACTTTCACGACTTTGGGGCGATCAGCTTCGAATTTAGGCAGAGAAAGAGTGAGGATACCATCTTTGAGTTCGGCTTTCACCTCGTTGTTACGGATAGCAACGGGTAGTGGAATGACACGATGGAAGCTGCCATAACGAAACTCAGAACGAATAACCCGGCCTTCCTTAGATTCAGTTTTGGTCTTGTACTCGCCAGAGATAGAAACGGCTTCGCGAGATACCTGGATGTCCAGGTCTTGAGCATTGATACCAGGCAATTCAGCGCGCAGAACCAGTTCTGTATCGGTGCTCTTCAGTTCGATCGCTGGTGCCCAGGCATTTCTGTTGCCATTGCTAAAAGAGGCACCACGAGTCACGGGAACGAACTCATCAAATAGCTGGTCCATTTGTTGGCGCAAGGTTTCCATTTCTTGCCAGGGTTGCCAGCGAATGATTGCCATAGGGGGATGACCTCCAACAGTGGGTGAAATAGAAAGTGGGTGAAATAGAAAAAAGAAGCCAGATCCATTGACTTTGTGTTGATGTTTCTAATGTAAAAAAGATCGGAATAGGCCGCATTGAGGCAAACCGTAAACTTCTGGTTAGGGTTCCCGATTCGGAACTAAGTAGGTAGCCATTAAGTAGGTAGCCATAATTAATTGAAGGCGGGAGTAGGGTTTCACCCCCTCCACCCCCGAACTTAGCCCTAATTTAATTGCGCCTAATACCGCGCGGCGGAAATGGGCATATCCTGAAGGAATCGGTGTTGGAGGATTGAGTCTGATGCCTGGTCCTGCCCTTCCCGCCCTGATTGTGAGTGAATCCGAGCGTCGTGAACTAGAGCAGTTGGTGAAGCGACCAAGTACGCCCCAACAACTGGCATTGTGAGCGCAGATCATTCTGCGTGCCAGCCAGGGAGACAGCCAAGGTCAGATTGCTCGAGAGCTCGGCTGAGTTGCCAGTGTCGGAGCGCTTAGCCGATGCCCCCCGTCCCGGTGCCCCCGCCACGTTTACCTTGGAGCAAATCACTCAACTCTATGCCCTCGCTTGTGCCCCGCCCGAGCACTCTGGACGCCCCATCAGTCACTGGACCCCTCCAGAGTTAGCTGATCAACTGGTCAAACAAGGCCTTGTGGCGCGGATCAGTGGTCGCCATGTCAGGCGTTTGTTAGCCGAAGCCGAACTGAAACCGCACCAGAGTCCCTACTGGCTTCATCCCCCGACCTGGACTTTGCCACCAAAGTCCAAGACATCTGCCAGGTCTACGAACAAGCGGCTGCGCGGGCCGAACGTGGGGAGATGACCTACAGTCTTGATGAAATGACGGGCATCCAAGCCTTGGAGCGCGTGATGCCGGATATTGAGATGAAACCCGGACGCTGTGTGCGGGTGGAATTTGAGTACCAGCGTCATGGCACCCAAAGCCTGATTGCCACCTTGAATGTCGCCACTGGATGCATTGACCAGGCGACTGTGGGCGACACCCGAACCGAGCAAGATTTAGCGGCTCATCTCGACGCCCTACTCGCCCAAGTCACCGATGCCCCTAAAATTCATCTGGTCATGGACTGTCTCAACACCCACCAATCGGTAGCTCTGGTGCCACTGGCGGTCGCCCTGGAACCCGAACCACCGCCGTTAGGGCGCAAAGGCAAATCCGGCATCCTGAAATCGATGGCCACCCGGGCTGCTTTCTTGAGCAATCCACAGCACCGCCTGGTCATATATTTCACCCCAAAGCATTGCTCCTGGCTCAACCCAATCGAAATCTGGTTCTCCATTCTCAGGCGCAAGTGGCTGCGACGGGCCAGTTTCACTAGTCAAGCTCAGCTCAGCGCCAAGATTCTTGACTTCATCGACTACTTCAATCGCACCATGGCCAAACCTTTCAAGTGGAACTATACGGGCAAGCCTCTGACCTCATGACAGCTATGTGTTGTTATGCCGCTGGGTACTAGTTACTTACTCTATGCTGATGGGTTAGACTGGCGAGAAAGAAGTTGGCGGGTGAGGGCGATCGCTTCTTCTACCTCGTCGGCTATAAATATCTGATTGTTTGCTAACTGTTGAAAAAATGCCTGGCTTTCCAGACTGGGATTTAACAAAATAACAGGTTTGCCTGCTTTCAGCGCCAGAGCCACCTCAGAAGCAGTGCCTGCACCCATCCCACAGGCAATGATGACATCACTGGAAAGCACATTAATATTGTTGCGGGCACTACCCATTCCCGTGAGGATTGGAATGTCTACAGCCTTGGAGAGGTGCTGGCGATCGCTCGCTGGCAGAATACCCACAGTCAAACCATTGACACTTTTTGCGCCCTGGTTAGCGGCATCCATCACACCAGAATTGCGGCCACCGGTCAGCAAAATCCAACCAGCTAAGGCAATGTGTTTGCCGAGTTGATACGCGGCCTGGGTTTCCTGGACGGTTGCTCCTTCACCGGGTCCCATGACCCCAATGATTGTTTTACTCATGGCAGTCCACCAATCCAGTAGGGGCCATTACATTAGTATCCTTACATGCGAAACCAATATTTCTGGTACACCATCATTGGCATCATCTGCATATGGTAAGCAGACAAATTTGTTCAGGCTTCTCATCCCTGAGTGTTGCTAATGTGAAGAACCCCGATTTCCCTACTGAATCAGTCGATCCTGAGTCAGCATTAGTTAAGGAAGTCACGAATCCAGACATCCTCAATCGCTCCCAATTTGATTTCTGGAAAGATTAATCTCAGAAAAATTTTCTGGTTCTCGGGAAAGATTTTGCCTGAGTGTCGTCAGTAAGAGCGTGAAGAAGTGGAAAGATTTGGTGAGAGGAGTTTGAGATGAGAGGTGAAATTGCCCTACTAACTCTGGGAGTCTGTTTAGGCTCAATTGGTTTGAGTGATTATGGGGGGGGGCAGGCAAACCCCTCCTCAACAGCGCGAACGGTAATGGGTGTAATTGCTCAACGTCCCGCTCCTGCCCAACCCAACTATAACTGTAGAACCCGTGAGACCTGGAATTCCCAAAAACAAGCCTGGTGCCAAAAAGTAGAGAAGCTCAAGAAAAACTAATGATTCACCGTCTGGCCAGCCGGTGCAGCCAGATATAGTCTTCGCCTTCAGGCGAACATTTTGTTTGGATGAGTGAGTTGGAGTAGTGAAGGTTCGCTCCAGAAAGATCGTTTCGGTATCCAGAGGAGGTCCACTCACCATAGGGATCGTTGACAAAAAATCCGTACTGGTCGTAACCGCGCACGACAATGATGTGTCCGAAATCCGTGAAGTAACCGTGGATAATACAGGGACGGCCTTCGGCGATCGCTTTCCGAATGTCGTACAGCCTGCCCCGCTCAGTATAATCGTCCACTAATCCGTAATTACGAGCCATGGTTGCCAGATCGTAGGGATCCCAGCGGCTCAAACCGTTGTTTTCCATATATCGGTAAAGCTCATCCTCCAACTGCCCAACTCCGGTAGTTCCTCGGATTCGAAAGTAAGCCATCACCATGGCGAAGGAGGTAACATTACAGGCTCCAGAAGGATTCAAAGCATTATCCAACTGGCTCTTGTAGGGAACGTTCAGGCGAACCGTGACGGGTAAGCCACCCGGATTGGGGGTAAGGGATTGGGAAATAGGTACAGGTTGCGGTTGGCGATTGATGAATTGAAGGTGGGGAGCGTAGGCATACCAGGTGTTGCGGGGTGGGGTTCCAAGGTTATCCCACAGAAGGGCTAACTTAAGATGATTGCTACTGGCCGTGGCCCAGGATTGGAGATTGAAAATTCTCCCGGCGGCGATCGCCACTTTATCCTCAGGGGGTAACTGAGAAGCATCTGCGATGGACTGCTTAAGGACTGTGTTTTGAATCACCCGGATGCTGGGTGGCCTGATCAGTTGAATATGAGGAATATAGGCACACCAGGTATTGCGAGGTGGAGTGCCTAACGAATCCCGCAGCAGCGCCACTCGAACGTGACTTGGATCAACAACTTTCCAGGAATGAATGTCAAATACTCGACCGGCTGCAACCTCAACTTTATCTTCTGAAGGCAACTGCGAGGAGGGCTCGCTGGTGCGTTTGAAAAGGGTGGTTTGAGTGACTTTCAACTGGATGGACATTGACCTGGCTACTCAATATGTACTTTTGTAAAAAGATTTGCGGTTTAGCGGGTTAACCGCTATCTATAGTAGGTACGTTGCCAGGTAAGACTAGATATAGTGTTTTAGGAATTGACCGCACTAGTTTCACTTTTCATCTACCAACCTCCTACCTGGCGCAAGGAAACCATTAGCCACTAAAGATTAGGACAATGAACTATCAACAGCAACTCAATCCCTGGGTAATTCACAAATTATTACCGAATCTGAAGCAATTGACCGTTACACGCTTTCGGCGTCGCAACGATGCAGAAGCCTACCTCCGTGTTCTAAAACAAACCCAACCCCATGCTAAGTTTGCCATCACCTTTGATGTGGGCCAGGGCGAGGTTAGCCAGCCCAGCTAAATCATGTCATTGGTGTTTGCTGTGTTTGCGGAGTGTGGTGTTGAAAAAATTGAATAGGATTCAATGCTTAATGCGTCCAAAGCAAAAGCATGGTCTAGCAAATCAATTCTCGTTCTGCCAGGCCCTCTGCCTATGTCACAATATAAGCCGCTACGGGTGGTGGACATGGCAGCGCAGTTGGGAGGAAATTCGTCCAATTTTTCGACTCTCGGCATCCTGATCGTTCAACGGATTGCCGAGAGTCCTCGTTTCAGGATTCCCTTTTTTGAATTTATGGAACTGGCGCTGTACCATCCGCTTCACGGTTACTACGCCAGTAGTGCTTCACAAATTGGTACGCGGGGGGATTTCTTTACCTCTCCCCATTTGGGGGCAGACTTTGGAGAGCTACTGGCTGAGCAATTTGTTCAGATGTGGGAAGTCATGGGTCAGCCACACCCCTTTCTTCTGGTAGAAATGGGAGCCGGACAGGGACTTCTGGCATCCGATATTTTGGGTTACGTGCAAAAAAGCTACCCCTCATTTTTTGAATCACTGGAGTACCTCATTATCGAGCGGGCAGCGGCTTTAATGGTGGAACAGCGGCGGCAATTGAAACCTCTGGAAATGATGGGAAATCGCTTGCGATGGTGCCGGTTTGAAGATTTGCCTGCGGAATCGATTACGGGTTGCTTTTTTTCCAATGAGTTGGTGGATGCCTTGCCTGTTCATCAGGTGATTCTGGAAACGGGGCAGTTGCGAGAAGTATATGTAACGGTACAGCCAGAAGCTGAGGCAGAAGTCCCGTTTGTTGAAGTGGTGGGTGATCTGTCTACTCCATATCTGGTGAAGTACTTTGATCAGGTGGGCATTAATTTGTTTTCTGGTGCTTACCCGAATGGGTATCGAACAGAAGTAAACTTGGCCGCGCTGGATTGGATGACCACCGTGGCCGAGAAACTCAAGCGTGGTTATGTTTTAACCATTGATTATGGATATACGAGCGATCGCTATTACCACCCGATGCGATCACAGGGAACCTTGCAGTGCTATTACCGTCATAGACATCATTCCAACCCCTACATTTACGTTGGGGAGCAAGACATCACTGCCCACGTAGACTTTACAGCCTTGCAACGGCAGGGAGAGCGGTGGGGGTTGCGCACTCTTGGCTTTACAAAACAGGGTATGTTTTTGATGGCGTTGGGGTTGGGCGATCGCCTCGCTGCCCTGAGCCAATCTGAAACCAGCGATCCCCAAGCCATCGTTGAAATCCTCCGCCGTCGAGATGCCTTGCAACAGCTTGTTAATCCGGTGGGTCTGGGTAACTTTGGTGTTTTAATTCAAGGCAAAGGCGTGGAAAATAATGAACCCCTGAAAGGTCTGCGGCAGGAGTAATGCTCAGTTATCTGCCACGGTTTTGGGATCCACAATGTCCAGTCGTACCGGCGCAACCCCGGTCTGGATCAAACCCAGTACCCGTGCGGCTGCCGTAGACAGATCAATAATCCGGTTGCCGTGAAAGGGGCCGCGATCGTTGATTCGCACGATGACCGACATACCATTGTCCAGATTGGTCACCCGCACCCGGGTGCCAAAGGGTAAACTCCGGTGGGCTGCCGTCATCTTGTGTTGACTGAAAATTTCGCCGCTGGCGCTCTGGTTGCCATCAAAGCCAGGACCATACCAGGATGCCATTCCGCTCAGGGCAATTCGGAAGGGCCCGATGGAAACTTCTGTTCGACGGCGGGGTTTGCCGGTGACCTCGGATAGGGGGTCAGCGTTGCCTAATAAACGGCGGAGGCGATTGGTGGCCTGGAGGGCGTCACTCTCCAGGTTGCGGGTGGTGTCCGGCAGGATAGTGTTGGAATCAACCACAGCCAGGGTTAGATCACGGGCTTTGATGACATAGCCTGATTTTGCTTCCCAGGCCACGGTGATATTTTTGGCGTCAAACCCATCACGGTTGAGCTGATTCAACCTGGCAGCGATTTCCGATGCTCGCCACACGGCGTCTCCCTGAGTTGCCTTTACCTCTTTTGGGGGAGAAGCAGAGGAGGTTGGATTTTGGCTGGCTTCTGGAGCAGATTCGAAAGACGATTCCTGCTGATTTGAAGTAGCCAGCCCTTTGTCCTGGATCCCCAACATGGAAGTGTTGGGCTGCTGAACTCCCATTTTGACGCCTTCGGAGGCAGCTTTTGTAGAACTGAGGACGGTCAGAACGGGAATATTGCGGACATAGAGGGTTGCTGCTTTGCGCCCCGCGAGTTCATGGGCATGAACTTTGGCGATCGCCGCCCCATTGGCTTCAGTAGCTGGTTGAGACGGCTGCTCTCCTAGCTTAACCACCTCACTCGACAGGTCGAGGGCCGGGTTAGAAGATTGGTTGGAGGCTATTTTGAGATTCGTCTCAGAACGCTGGTCAACTGCTTCAGAAGAATTGGCCTTTCCTGCGAGGGGAAGACCAACGGTTGAAATCAGCAAGGTCGCAGTTAGACCACTTAGAAGTTTTTGATTCATACACTCATGTGTGAAGGGCATCTGCTGCGAGAAAGCGAGGCCGATACAACTGGGCATGACACTCAATTGGCTGGCACAGCACTAACTCGTACTCGTTCCGTGTTCACTCCGGAGTTTCAGAACTGCAACAGATTATCACGAAGTTTTTCCATTGGGGATCAGGGATCCTACAAATCCACTGTGAAGTTCATTAAACCTTCTTGAACCTAAATTAGGTTCAATCCGTTACTGAGCAAAGGTTTCACCAGTTTCTTTCATTCCAGAAACTTTACAGTAACTTTATGAAATCTTCATACTTTTTGTGCCGATTCTTTGACAGAGGCTCTGGAACGGGGAGCGGTCCTGGTTGCTATCTCCGCCTGGTTCTCGGATTGGCTCTGAGCCAAGTACAATACAACCTACGCAAATGGCTCACCGAAGCGATGGGCACCGTTTGGCTAGAGAATAGGATAAAGGTTGGGGATGCGGCAGATGCAGAAGGGGCTAGGGGTTAGAAGGGAGCAGAGGGCATGGATTACCGCGAAGCGGGGGTAGACGTTGAAGCGGGCCGGGCGTTTGTAGACCGGATTCGGCGGATGGTGAACAGTACTGTTCGACCAGAGGTTGTGGGCGGTTTGGGTGGGTTTAGTGGCCTCTTCCAACTGCCAGCGGGCTATCAAGAGCCAGTTCTTGTGTCGGGAACGGATGGAGTTGGCACAAAACTGAAACTGGCACACAGCCTTGATCGCCACGATACTGTTGGCATAGATCTGGTGGCAATGTGTGTCAATGATGTGCTAACCAGTGGCGCAGAGCCTTTGTTTTTTTTGGATTACCTGGCAACGGGACATCTCAACCCCGCTCAGCTGGAGCAGGTCATTGCAGGGATTGTGACAGGATGTCACCAGGCAGGATGTGCCCTCTTAGGTGGCGAAACGGCTGAAATGCCTGGATTCTACCAGGCTGGGGAGTATGATCTGGCGGGTTTTTGCGTTGGCATTGTGGAAAGGCGCCGACTCCTGGACGGATCTCAGGTGCAGGTGGGAGATGTAGCCGTGGGTTTAGCAAGTCAGGGTGTTCACAGTAACGGTTTCAGCTTGGTGCGGAAGATTGTCCACGATCGCGGCTTCGACTGGAGCGATCGCCCCCCAACACTGGGAGGCAAAAGCCTGGGAGAGGTTTTGCTGACTCCTACGCAAATTTATGTAAAGCCTGTCTTTGCTGCTCTCCACCAGGGGTTGGAGATTCACGGGATGGCGCACATTACGGGGGGTGGACTGCCAGAAAATCTGCCCCGTTGTCTGGGCACAGGTCAGGCTATTAAAATCAATCCTGATTCCTGGGTGGTTCTGCCAATTTTTGAATGGCTGGCAAGAGAAGGTAATGTGAGCCCTGCTGCTATGTTCAATACATTTAATATGGGAATTGGATTTGTTGTTTTAGTTCCCTCTGACCAGGTAACAGAAGCTATCCACTATTTTGAGTCTCAAAATATCCCCGCTTATGCAATTGGGCAGGTAATCTCTGGGCAGGGTGAATTAGTGGGTTTACCGGAGTAGTACAGTGCCCAAAGCTCTTAAAAAGTTTGGCCAGCACTGGCTTCGGAGTGAAAAGGCTCTAAGTAAAGTTGTTGCGGCAGCAGAGCTAACGACGGGCGATCGCGTATTAGAAATTGGCCCTGGTACTGGTATACTCACCCGCCAATTATTGCCTTTAGCTGAGTCAGTTATTGCCGTAGAAATCGACCGGGATTTGTGTGAAATTTTGACTAAAAAGTTAGGAAAAATCGAAAATTTTTTGTTGCTACAAGGGGATTTTCTCACGCTGGATCTAAATGCACTTTTACAACCCTTTCCCAAATTCCAAAACCCCAACAAAGTGGTTGCCAACATTCCCTATAACATCACAGGGCCGATTCTGGAAAAACTGCTGGGCACGATCGCCCGTCCCAATCCCCGACCCTTTGAGGCGATCGTGCTGCTGGTTCAGCGGGAAGTCGCCCATCGCCTGACGGCAAAACCCGGTTCTACCCAGTTCGGTGCGCTGTCTGTCCGGGTCCAGTATCTGGCAGAGTGTCAATTTATTTGTGAGGTTCCCGCCAAAGCCTTTCAGCCACCACCCAAAGTGGATTCGGCAGTGGTACGCCTGCATCCCCGCCCGATTGATGTACCTGCCCAGGACCCGTGTCAGATGGAAACTTTAATCAAACTTGGCTTTTCCAGTAAGCGCAAAATGCTGCGAAACAATCTGAAAAGCCTGATTGACAGTGACCAACTGAGCCACTTGCTGGAACAATTGAATGTAAACCCCCAGTCTCGTGCCGAAGATTTGAGCGTCGAGAACTGGGTCGCGCTAAGTAATGAATTTGATGCGTTCCTACTCGCTACTGGCTCCCGCCAAAATTAATCTCTACCTGGAAATTCTGGGCGATCGCCCTGATGGCTTCCATGAACTGATCATGGTACTCCAGAGTGTGGATCTGGCAGACCAGATTGAGATTTGTGCCAATGGTACGCAGACCATTCACGTCCGCTGTGACCATCCCCAGGTACCGGGTGACAGCAGTAATCTGGCCTATCGGGCAGCGGCATTAATGAGTCAACAGTTTCCAGACCATTTTGCCCGTCTAGGTGGAGTGGATATCTATATAAATAAACAAACTCCAGTAGGTGCCGGAATGGCGGGTGGCTCCAGCAATGCCGCCGCCGTTCTGGTGGGGATTGACCTGCTGTGGAATTTGGGATTGACCTACGACGAACTTCAGGACTTGGGTGCCCAGTTAGGTTCGGATGTGCCATTTTGTATTGCAGGAGGCACAGCCCTGGCAACGGGACGTGGCGAAAAGTTGGATGCCTTGCCTGGGCTGGACAATCTGTATGCAGTGCTGGCCAAGTACCGCACGCTTTCAGTGTCCACACCCTGGGCCTACAAAACCTACCGACAGAAGTTTGGCGATTCCTATTTAAAGGAGACCGCGCTTGACCAGCGGCGGCAGCAAGTTCATGCAGGTCCCATGATGGCCGCGATCGCCCACCGCGATGGAGCCCAGATTGGCAAATTGCTGTACAACGATCTGGAAAAAGTGGTGCTGCCCGAATATCCTCAGGTTTTACAACTGCGGGAAACCTTTCAGCAAATCGGTACGCTGGGCACCATGATGTCCGGTTCTGGCCCCACTGTCTTTGCCCTGGCAGAGTCGCAAGCGCAGGCAGAGCACATCAAGCAGGAAATGAGAGCAAAGATTTCCGACCCCGACTTAGACCTTTGGGTAACCCGCTTCCGGCAGGCTGGGATTCAGGTTATTGAATAAGTAGCTAGGCGCAATTAAATTAAGGATAATTTTGGAATTAAGGATAATTTTGGGGGTGGAGGGGGGGTGAAACTCCCTGCCTGGGAGCACAGCCCCCACTCCCCCGTTTACAAATTAATTATGGTTAATTATGGCTTAATTATGGCTACCTACTTAGCTGGGGAAGAATAAAGCCACCCTCAAACATTCCCATAGACGGGAACGGCTGCACCTCGTATATCACGAGCTGCTTCTGAGGCTAAAAAACAGATAACCTCTGCCAGCGATTCGGGTTTTACCCATTGGGAAGCATTTTCTGCTCCCATTGCAGCTCGATTGGCTGGAGTATCGATAACACTGGGTAGAACAACGTTGGCAGTAATGTTAGTGCCTCTGGTTTCGTCGGCGATCGCCTGTGTCAATGCCACCACTCCTGCTTTTGATGCACAATAAGCTGCCAGTTGCCCAGCGGGTTGCACTGCGCCTCGCGACCCGGTGGTCACAATTCGCCCGTAGCCATGCTCTAGCATTCTTCTGAGGCTATGTTTACAAACCAGAAAGGTCGTAGTCAGGTTTAAGTCAAAGTCCTGTTTCCATTGTTCCAGGCTGTATGCATGGGTTGGACCCATGGAAAAGCCGCCTACCAGATGAATCAGTACATCCACCTGCTCCATGCTGTCTACTAGCTGCTGCACTGCTGATTCGTCCGTCAAATCCACCGCGACAAATTGAATCCGGGTGAAGTCGGCAGGAGACAAAAAGCCTTTCAGCCGCTCCACTTCTTTAGGATTGTGATAGGGAATCGTGACCTCCGCTCCCCGTGCCAGTACAGTCGGTGTTACGCCCAGACCCAGCCCACCTGTTCCACCTGTTAATAGAACTTTCTTACCTTTCATAGATCTCCGAGTTCTGTGATGAATCGCGATCGCTTCCTACATTTTGCATGGAAGCCGGAGATCGGGAGAAATCCAGGGGAGATGAGGAGCGATCGCTGCTTGTAGCAACTACTACTCAATCAACTGAAGCCTGACATGGTTATTTAGCACGGTAGGACATCCTCCAGGCGGAGATGGAGTTGCGGAAAAAGTGGTGAAGTGAGGACCGGTTGGTTCCATGTTGATGAGTTCTCCATCCGCTAGCTCGTAGCGGGGATTGTCTTGATACTGGGAAAGAAAAGCTTCAAAGGTCAGTGATTTGGGAGAAATGAAGGCCATCCTGGCACTTTCCTAAGCGGAGTTGTTTTGGATCAATTTTTCGTCAAGCCATGTTCCAGTGCATAACGAACCAGTTCGGTGCGACTGTTGGTACCTGTTTTGCTGAACAAACGACTAACGTATTTTTCGACATTCCGAACGCTAGTATCAAGGCGACGGGCAATTTCTTTATTCATCAAGCCATCAACGACCAGTTCCAGAACGCTTTGTTCACGGGGGGTGAAGTCGATTTTGATGGGAGTGGGAGACTGGGCGATCGCGCCTTTCTGCATCAGCATTGCTCTAATTTCTGCCATTTGGCGGGCCAGTTCAGCGATATTGTGCCCCTCATCGGAAGCGGCTGCATCTCTCAATGCACTCTGTTTTTCCAACAAATTAGTGACAATCGCCACCAGTTCATCGGGATCGAAGGGTTTGGAAAGGTAAGCATCAACTCCAGCGTTGTAGCCCTGGATGCGATCGGATGTCATGCCCCGTGCTGTCAAAAACACAACGGGTAGAGTTTTAAACTGGGGTTCTTCCCGAAGCTGCTTCAAAAACTGATAGCCATCCACCTGGGGCATCATAATGTCGGTAATCACCAGATCAGGAAGCTTTTGGTGAGCCAGTTCCAGCCCTTCAGTAGCATTGCTGGCAACATCAACGGTAAATCCGCTGTCTTCAAGGTAGGCCTGCACTGCCTCACGCAGGCCCGGTTCGTCATCGACTAACAACAGTTGACCAGCCATCTGGAACCCTTTCTTCTAACTCCTTATAGACCTATTGTAACGATAGTCATTAGTGCAACTGACTAAGTTTTCTCTTTCGTTATGGTCTCAACTATACTCCGCAACATCATGCTCAACTTAGTACTACAACGAAACATCTGGCAACCGACCTTATAGTTTCAAGCGACGACAATGAGACAGGGAGGTCGGATAAGTACATCTTGGGTGGTACTGAAGCACTGCGATCGCCCAGCCAGGTTCAAAGGCTTGGCGAGGAAGCCCACAAGCGAGAAGTAAATAGACCGATGGCAAGCTCAACAATGGCATTTTTTAGAAGTTTGCATTTTAAATCCACCAAGAAGTGATGGGCAGAAATACAGAGGAGGGGCATGTGGTAATGCAATCCTTGCTAATAGCGCACTTCATAATCACCCATACCTAAGTATTGCTCGCCCGCCTCAAAGCAGGGGTCAATCGACCAACGCATCCCACTCAGGCGGATGCGGGTTGGTTCAGAGGTCTGGGTGGGGGCATTGGATAGGTCAGTTTCCATCTCCCCATCGTGGGTAAGACGCAACACAACTAGACATCATGTCCTGGTAAATCTTGACGAACCGCCCCTAAACGTAGATAGGTGAAGTTGGCGATGATGGAACCTTTGCTGCCCTCCCTTTAAACTCCTGAATCAGACCTGCAAACCGAGTTTTATAGCTCTACGCAGGTGCGTTAGGACATTGGAATTAGAGAGGGAGTGGGGGCGAAGCCCCCAGCCAGGGGTTCCACCCCTGCACCCCGTCCTAACCACAATGACTACCGCTATATCTGACTGATTCCCATCTGCTAACTCAATCAAGGCTGGAATATCTCCGTCACTCCAACACACCAGGTTCATCACAAACTGTTTCAAATCACGACGGTGGTCACGGGAGTACCTGTAGGTAATGGCGATCGACAGGGGATTCGCATCTTCAACAACGGCTGATTCTAAATAATTGCCCTCGACGGCAAACGAGGTCGCGTCGAAATAGGCCCTCTTGCGCTCCACGCCAACCTTCTTGGCTGCCTTAAGAAAATGACCGTAAACAATAGGCTCAACCCATGCAGATACAACCTATCAAGCACCCGTCCCAGCTGATCGTCATTGAGATGCTCCGCCGGCATCCCTTCCCCAAACAGATGCTCCGTTGCTTCGCCCACAAAAAATTGTTCGAATGGATACAAAGGAGCAGAAACCAGTCCCAACCCATTCAGAATCATGGCTTTCACCATCACTCCTGGACTGACCTGCTCTCGGGGGGCTTCTCCCAGTTGCTGATTGATTTGTTCAACAATCTCCAGTTGGTCTACCCATCCGGCAACAATTCCAAGATGGTCCAGGTTCTGCTAGCTTGTATCGCACCTCCTTTTGCGGTTTGATTTTAGAAAAGTATGGGCTTAAATCCTCGATGGGACACTTCAAAGGGCGGAATGTGGGATGCATTGTAGTGATGGATGAAATACTAAGTGGCACCGATGTGCTTCTCCAAGGATTTGGAAAAGGACAAGGTTTTTCGCACTAACCAAGACACTTGTTGCCGCAAGGTATTAACGTATTGTTGAATTGCTCAATTTAGCTGGCTTTTCCAGTCTCTTTGCCCACCGTTCGATGATGCTTGTTCGATAGAACTGCTTTTTCCGCTGGCCAAAAGTCAGTGTAGGCGATCGCCTATGGGCGATAAACTGCAGACAAAGATTGCCATCACAAACACCGCTTCGCCTATCCCTCCCATCTACTCAGGCGTTGCTGAAAAGGCAACGCCTACTCATTCCCCCTTACGCTAAACCGACTGCTTCAATTGCAGCCTCTAGGGCGATCGCCACATGGGTCCAGTGAGTTCCTCCCTGGCAGAAGACGATGTAGGGTTCGCGTAAAGGGCCATCGGCGGAAAATTCGGATGTACTGCCATCGATAAACGTTCCACCGGCCATCACTAGCTGACTCTCGTAACCTGGCATCTCGGCAGGAATGGGGTCCAGGTAGGAACCAATGGGCGAATGCTTTTGGATAGCGCGACAGAAGGCAATGAGTTTATCGGGAGAGCCTAGCTGGATGGCCTGAATCACATCTCTACGAGGAGCTAGCGGTAAAGGATTAACTGGATAGCCGAGCCTATCAAATACATAAGCAGTCAGATGATTGCCTTTCATTGCCTCCCCCACCATCTGAGGGGCAAGAAACAGTCCCTGGAAGAGGAGACGGTTCTGGTCAAAGGTCGCTCCGCCGGAACTACCAATGCCAGGAGCTGTGAGGCGACAGGTTGCGGATTCCACTAGATCGGTCCGCCCCGCAACATAGCCGCCTGCAGTCACAATCGTACCGCCCGGATTTTTGATCAGCGAGCCTGCCATCAGATCTGCTCCAACGGCAGCAGGTTCTAAAGTTTCAACAAACTCGCCGTAGCAGTTATCAACCAAGCAGATAGTGTTTGGGTTCTGCTGTTTCACGCTATGAATAATTTTTTTGATATCGGCGATCGCCAGGCTGGGACGCCAGGAATACCCACAGGAGCGCTGTATCAATACTAACCGGGTTTCTGGCCTGACTGCCATTTCCAAGGCATGCCAATCAATTGTGCCCGGTTCGGTGAGAGACAGTTCACGATAGGTAATCCCAAAGTCTGCTAAGGATCCCTGATTGCTTCCTCGGATACCAATGACTTCTTCTAATGTGTCATAGGGAGCACCGGCAACTGCCAGCATCTCGTCTCCGGGGCGCAGAACACCATACAGGGCACAGGCGATTGCATGAGTGCCTGAAACAAACTGAACTCTGACAGCGGCGGCTTCGGCTCCCATCACTTCGGCAAACACCTGGTCTAAAACCTGTCGCCCAAGGTCATCGTGGCCGTACCCGCTGACTCCAGCAAAGTGATGGGTCCCCACCCGATGATGGCGCAAAGCATCCAAAACTCGTTTGAGATTTATCTTGACCTGAGAGTCAATACCAGAAAAAATCTGAGATAGTGCCTGTTCTGCTTCTTTAATCAGACTTAAGCTGTCCATTGCTACTTTTTGGGCTGAAATGCTCATTAATATTTCAGATATTCCAGTCACTTACATGGCAGTGCCTGCATCTAGTTGTCTAGAATGGGCGAGGTCTATTCTCACGCAGACTGGGCACACTAATCCACATTGAGATAAATGAATGACTGTTGCAACCTCTGAAAAACTAAAACCGGACTGGGTCATTATTGCTTACATGGCAGTTCTTCACCTTGGCGCCCTGGCAGCATTTTTGCCAGGAACCTTTAGCTGGTCCGCTGTTGGCCTGATGCTTCTGTTGCACTGGGTCACAGGTGGTTTGGGCATTACGCTTGGTTTTCACCGCCTGGTTACCCACCGTAGTTTTCAGGTTCCCAAATTTTTAGAATACTTTTTTGTCTTTTGCGGGACGCTTGCCTGCCAGGGTGGCCCTATTGAATGGATTGGGATGCACCGGATCCATCATCTCTATTCGGATCAAGCAAATGATCCCCACGACTCGACTAAGGGTTTCTGGTGGAGCCACATGGGCTGGATGCTTTACCAGCTCCCAATTCGAGAAGAGATTCCCCGATTTACTCGAGATATTAACAATGACCGAGTCTATCAATTTCTAAACAGCTATTTTATTCCGATTCAAATCGTATTGGGGCTCTTACTCTACGCTCTTGGTGGCTGGCCCTTTGTGGTATGGGGGATTTTCGTCCGGATTGTGGCTG
The DNA here is from genome assembly GCF_049200465.1 of Leptothermofonsia sp. ETS-13. NCBI lineage: Bacteria > Bacillati > Cyanobacteriota > Cyanophyceae > Leptolyngbyales > Leptolyngbyaceae > Leptothermofonsia > Leptothermofonsia sp. ETS-13. The sequence continues at coordinate 3,641,425 of NZ_CP120836.1, read as the reverse complement.
TTTTCCATTGTACCTGGCTGGTGAATAGCGCCACCCATATGTTTGGCTACCGCACCTATGAGGCGGGCGATCGCTCCACCAACTGCTGGTGGGTTGCCCTCCTGACCTATGGCGAAGGCTGGCACAATAACCACCACGCCTTTCAGCACTCTGCCCGTCATGGCCTGCGATGGTGGGAAATCGACCTGACCTGGATGACCATCTCACTGCTCCAAATCTTAGGCCTGGCAACCAGGGTGAAGCTGATTGAGAAGGAAGGATAGTAACTCTAAAACTGTCCCGTCCCCTGAATAATATGTTTCACCGTCGTTAGAGTCTCCAACCCGATGAGCCCGCGGCGGTGACCTTTTTGGCTGGACATGCCTAAAAAGATGGAGTTGCCGCGCTGGGGGTTACGGCTAAAGCGGGGAGAGGCGTTGATGTAGGCGGAGGCGCTGTTAATGCCTAGAGCAAACTGGCGGCTCTCCTGATAGGACTCAGTTACCAGGCAATCCGCGTGGCCGCTACTGTACAAATTAATCCAGGCGATCGCTGCTTCCAGGCTGTCTACCACCTTGAAGGCGATCGTCTTCGAGAGGTAAGCCTGTTTCCATTCCGCCTCTTCGACCCGCTTTAGCTCCGGGAACTCCGCCACCAGTTCAGTATCCCCCCGAACTTCAAACCCTTTCTCCCGCAGGCTGTTCAGTAGCATCGTCAGCGAAGAAGGGTTCTGGTTACGGTGAATGAGGACTTTTTCGATCGCATTCACCGGATCAGGCTCACTCTGATGGCTATCCAAAATAATCCAGCGCACCGCTTCCAGACTGCCAGAGGGTGACCAGTAGAGGTAACAATTGCCCATCGCCGACTTCAGCACAGGTGCCGTTGCCTGACGTACAATTTGCTGCACCAAGCTGGGTCGCCCATAGGGAATCACCAGATTTAGTGACTGATCCTGAGTAATTAGATCCCGTACAGAAGCTCCTTGGTCAGACGACAGAAGCTGGAATGCATCCGTGGGAAGCCCAACTTCTTCGATCGCTGAATAAATGGCCTGGGCAATTACCAGATTAGAATTGCTGGCTTCAGTGCCCCCCTTCAAAATCAAACTATTCCCGGTTTTAACACAGAGCCCAGCGGCAATTGCCCCCAGTTCAGGAAAAGCTTCGTAGATAAGCGCAATCACACCCAGAGGCATCAGTTGAGAGTGAGTTTGGCACTGATCAACTTGATGCATGGCATTCATCACTCGCCCAATTGGATCGGGTAGCTCACTTAGCCGCTCCAGTAGTTGAATCGTGGACTGAATCCGCTCACGAGTCAGTTTTAACCACTCCAGCAACAGATCAGGAACTGCCATTTCCCGGCTGGCTTCCAGATCTAGAGTATTGGCCTCTAGAATTTCGTCTTGCTGGCGCTTGAGTGCCCTTGCCATAGCCAGTACAGCCCGGCTACGCACCGTGCCCTTTGTCGTTGCCATCTCAATCGATGCCCGATGCGCACTTTGAACGGCAGCAATGGAATCAGTCGATGGACTAAAAGAATCAGGTGTCATCAGGCTAACGTCTGTATGCAAGCAGAACCATAAGCGCCGGAAGCAATGCTAGAAGCAGTAATACGATCGCCCACAGGATGATATTAGAGTTTGACGGGGACCTGAGTGCCAGGGGAAGCCCAATAATCAACATCACCAGGATGATCCCCATTGCGATGGGCAGGTAGCTCTCACCCAGCCCCGGATTGGCAACACTCCACTGATAACCGTTCCATCGCCATGCTCGCTTATAGGGATAGCTGGTAGAAAGCTGCTCCAGCATATGACCGCTGTCCTCCACAACAAAAATCTGCTGGCAGCGACTGCACCCAAACGCCTCAGTCAAAGCAATTTGAGTTAAACGCCCCCGGCGGCGACAAGGGCAGGGGTATTCCTGGGTTAAATCAATCTTGTGAGCTTTTTGAGATTGCACAGGCGGTAGAACTGAAACTTCTGGCAAAGATCATCACAGGTATCCAAGCTAGAAAAGTGCCGGTTCATTCAATATTTACTTCCAATAGCCACTAACCAGGCACCTACATTGGGTAGACCACTTGCAGAAGGAGATTTTGTAGGTCATAACGGCAGAGTCGTTTACTCAGGCAAAACTAGAATCTTTGCAGGAGGTCCAATCGAAAATAGCAACCATTGCTCAGATCGCTTGCCGTTAAAGAAATATTAGCACTCCCATCCAAAAACTGAACCCACGCTAGAGTACAGAAATTCAGGTAGCCTCAGACTCGTGGATAGAAAAGTGAGGGTCAGTGACCGGTATTTGCAACACTAGTTGTCAGTACACCCTTTGGCTATCTGAATAATCAGACCTTCAAACTTATCGAAGCGGGTAACGCGATTCGAACGCGCGACATTCACCTTGGCAAGGTGACGCTCTACCACTGAGCTATACCCGCGAAATTCGGACGATCATTAGATTCGCAGAATAGGATACAGTCTGTCAAGTCAGTTCCAAAATCTGCCTGAACTTATGATAACGAAAATTTATCTCTAAACAACTTCCCTGGTTTTGTTTCCAATGGACAGCATTCATCTTAATGGAATCCGCTGCTATGGCTATACAGGCGTTTTGCCAGAAGAACAGGTGTTGGGGCAGTGGTTTGAGGTTGACCTGACGCTGGAGCTAGACTTATCAACTGCTAGCAGGAGCGATCGCCTGGAAGATACTCTGGACTATCGATCCGTGATTGGAACTGTCCAACATATGATCAAAACTTCAAAATTTGCCCTGCTAGAAAGGATGGCAGCAGCGATCGCCGATGCCATTTTGTATCCCGATTCTCCTATCGCTTCCCCCCCCGTTCAGCGGGTTTGTGTTCGCCTATCCAAACCCGCCGCTCCCATTCCCGACTTCGGCGGCAGGATAACGATTGAGATGGTGCGATCGCGGGAGATGGGAAGAGATGGATGGGTGGATAAGTGAATGTTTACTCCTCACCCAAAAAAACAGAAACCCCATTTGACTACCGGGTAATGGCAAGACCAATGGGGCAAGAGACGCAGTTAGGAGGTATCTCACTTTTCAAAGTAACTAGAGAAATACTGAATTCCTCTATTTTTAATAAGTTCTTAAACTCTTTCGCTGGTGATAGTGTTCACACACTATTTGTGGATAGAGGGGTGGGAATGGAACCCCTGCATCCTGTTCAAATTTTAAGAAAAACCGTCATAGCAGTCCTGAGAATGGTTGAGACGTATAGCTCTACGCGGGTGCATTTAGGACATTGGAATTAGAAAGGAGTGGGGGCTTCGCCTCCAGCCAGGGGTTCCACCCCTGCACCCCGTCCTAACCATAATGACTACTACTATAACTGAAACTGATCACCGGAACAGAAGCGTTCCTTGTGCCACAATCGATAGTGGATTCGTCCATGGTTTTATTAAGTGGCGATCGCAGCCTTTTTGCTTTAGCCTGACTCCCTTTGCATGCTGGGAACCCTCCTCAACGGACGCTACAGAATTATCCGGATACTGGGCAGCGGTGGGTTTGGGCAAACCTATGTTGCAGAAGACATCCAGCACCCTGAAGGCCCCCACTGTGTAGTCAAACAATTCAAACCTTCGCGGCAAGATGACTATTTCCTTCAAATTGCCCGTCGCTTGTTTTCCAGCGAGGTCGAAACTCTGAGGAGGCTTGGCAGTCACCCCCAAATCCCTTCCCTGCTGGATGATTTTGAGGAAAATCAAGAGTTTTATCTGGTACAGGAGTATATTGAAGGGTCGCTTTTAAGCGATGAACTGGCCACAGCCAAGCGATTAGACGAGGCTAACGTTGTTGCCATGCTGCGGGATGTGCTGCATGTGCTGAAGTTTGTACACCAGAACCAGGTCATTCATCGAGATATTAAGCCCAGTAATCTGATCCGACGGCAACCGGATGGTAAGTACGTTTTGATCGACTTTGGGGCAGTTAAAGAAATTCAAACTCAGATCACCACGGTACCAGGGCAAACCAATCTTACGGTTGGCATTGGTACCCAGGGCTACGGACCCAGTGAGCAACTGATGGGGAAGCCCCGCTACAGCAGCGACCTCTACGCTCTGGGGATGACCGCGATTCATGCCTTGACTGGATTGCAGCCTGCCCAGTTACCTACCCATCCCAGCACGGGTGAAGTTATCTGGCTAGATGCTGCCGAAGTGAGCCCCAAACTGGCGGCAATTTTGACCCGGATGACGCGCTACCACTTCAGCCTGCGTTACCAATCGGCTGCGCAAGTGTTAGAAGCTCTGGACTCACCCACAGAAGTCGTCCTCGATCAGCCAACGGAAGTTCCCCCTGACGAACCCACTGAACCTTGGACTGATGCCTTAGCCGATACTACCCAGTTGCCTGAAACCCAGATGGACCGCCTGAGAATACAGCCCTTAGAGGACATTCCTGCAACTCCATCCGTGTGGGCAGGTTGCACTAAAGGTGTCTGGCGATCGCCTATATCAGTTGGTATCGCCAGCATCGTCGTCACCGCCTTTGTGCTGGGGATTCGCCAGCTAGGCTGGCTGCAACCTTTAGAACTTTCAGTCCTTGACCGCATGGTGCAGATAAGTTCTGATCCGGGCCCAGATCCACGCCTGTTGGTTGTTGGGATTACCGAAGCAGACATTCAGGCTCAAAAGCAGTTTCCTCTGCCAGATGGGGTGATCGCCCAGGCACTCAAAACCTTAAAGTCTTTTCAACCCAGAGCGATTGGGTTAGATTTACTCCGCAATCTTCCGATTGAGCCTGGCAATCAAAGTTTGCTGAATGAATTAAAGGCGCCCAATGTGATTGCCATCACTAACCTGGGAGATTCAGTCACGCCACCGCCGCCAGGAGTACCACCAGAGCGGGTTGGATTCAATGACGTTCCGCTGGACCCAGGTGACATCGTGCGGCGGAATCTGATGTTTGCCCATCTCGAGTCGGAGGATACAGATTTCTACTCTTTTTCGCTGCGACTGGCTTTGAAGTATCTGGCGGTGGAGGGAATTACCCTGAAACCCAGTTCGCTGGATGAAAATCTGGCTCAGCTTGGTCAGGCAACTTTCAAACCCCTGGAAAAGGATGCAGGTGGATATCAGGCGATCGATACCCGTGGCTACCAGATCTTATTGAAATACCGGAGCAAGAATGTGGCCCGGCAAGTCAGCCTGGGTGAGGTCTTAAGTGGGAAGGTCAAACCGGAGTGGGTCAGAGATAAAGTGGTGCTGCTGGGTACAACAGCCCCAACTGAGAAGGATCTGTTTTCCACACCTTACAGTTCTGCCACCCAGGACATCCCCAGAATGCCGGGAGTCTTGATTCATGCTCAGATGGTGAGCCAGTTTCTAGACGCTGCGTTGGAGGGGCGATCGCTCTTCTGGTTCTGGCATGAGGGAGTTGAGAGTTTGTGGATCTTGGGCTGGGCAGTGGCTGGTGCGGCGCTTGCCTGGTCCATTCGCCGCCCGGTTTTACTGGTAGCAGGTGGAACTATGCTGTTATTGCTTTTAGGGAGCGTGTGCTTTGGCCTCTTTACTCAAATGGGGTGGGTTCCTGTGGCAGCTCCCGCGATCGCCGCGATTGCGGCAGGGGGGGGTGTAATTGCAGGGAGAGGAAGTGAGGGGTCAGGTGGGTAGATCCGCTTTTCTTAACCGATTATCCAAACTCCAGTTTTCAGGCTAGCTGAAGAATTTGCAGGCGTTTTAGGATTTTTATAGCTATCGCTAAGTTGCTTACCCTAGCTTAGGGTTGTTGTAGTCATTTTTGTGTTCATTGACTGTGCTGCTTAAGAATTTTTGACTCGATAATATAGCTATACAAGAAGCTTCAATCATGACTTTTTCAAGGGGTTAGCTGGGTCCAACTGAATTTAAGTAAACTACCTAAAGGGTTGATACCTGCATACTCTTAAATTAAATCAGTTAACTAATCGTCTTCTCCTTTGCCAGGTTCACGCTCCATGACGTCTTCTCCCACACCTCCTCGCTTCCCTATCCATCGTCTGTTATCGCCAATCATTCCATTCTTGGCGATAACAGCGTTTCTTCTGTTTGATTGTTTAGCTGCCTTCACCCCAAAACACCCTGCGGAGGCACAAACCACCCAAAGCCGCGCGATGACCCTGCGCTCTGATGTTCAAGAAGCGAATGCTAAAACTGGGGTTGTCACTGCTCGTGGTAACGTACAGATTAACTACCCGGCACGACAAATTCAGGCAACCGCTGCCCAGGCGCAATACTTTAGCCGTGAACGACGGATTGTTCTGAGCGGTAATGTTTATGTTCTGCAAGAAGGAAACAGCATGCGGGGCGAAACCATTACCTATCTCATTGATGAGGGACGCTTTGTCGCACTGCCTCAACCCCCTAAACAGGTCGAATCCATTTATCTCGTTCCAGAAAACAATCCGATCGCTCCATCTCCAGCAGCATCCCCTCCTCCTTTTGGACCCCAGTCAGAATTTTCTCCCCCCGCTTCTACCCAATCTCCTGATATACAGCTAGAACCCCGGACAAATACCCCTTTACCACCCAACCAGCGTTAACCTATGGTTCTTCAGCAAGCCGGAGAAAGAGGAGCGGAAGCGCCTCTTTCATCTCAAACGAAACCCCTGGAATATTGATCTGGCTCAAGTAATAAGCAGCGTTTATTACCAGACTCTCAAGGAGAGCTATACCTATTTTGATAAGATTAGATTTTTGTAGAGCGCGCAGGCAGGAGTGGACTGTTGAGAATTGCCCTTGAAAATGTTCACAAGTCCTATGGTCAGCGCGCAATTGTCAGTCGTGTTAGCCTCTCGGTTACGCAAGGAGAGGTTGTTGGGCTTCTAGGCCCCAATGGTGCAGGCAAAACGACGACGTTTTACATCGCAACTGGTTTAGAAAAGCCAGACCAGGGAAGAGTCTGGCTTAACGATATGGAAATTACATCGTTTCCAATCCATGTTCGGGCACGATTGGGAATTGGATACCTTGCGCAGGAAGCCAGCATTTTTCGTCACTTGAGTGTGCGTGAAAATATTCTCTTGATCATGGAACAGACGAATATTCCTCGTAACGAGCGAGAAAAGCGGCTGGCCTACTTGCTGAATGAATTTCATTTGAACAAAGTTGCCCATACGCTGGCGGTCAAGATTTCGGGAGGGGAACGCCGTCGGACAGAGCTTGCGAGGGCGCTGGCAAGCGGACGCGAGGGTCCCAAGTTTTTGCTGCTGGATGAACCGTTTGCGGGAGTTGATCCAATCGCTGTCGCGGAAATCCAACAGATGATTGCCCGTCTCCGCGATCGCCAGATTGGCATACTTATTACTGACCACAATGTTCGTGAAACATTGGCGATTACGGATCGGGCCTACATCATGCGGGATGGTCAGATTCTTGCATCAGGCAGTGCCGAGGAACTCTACAGTAATCCCCTTGTAAGACAGTACTATCTGGGAGATAATTTTCAACCCTAGCGAATGGTTAGGTGAGGAGGTTTATCCCTTCTAATGCAGACTCTGCTTCCCTGGCTGAACCACTCTGATTGGTCAGAGCACTTTGATAGTTAACACCGTTTGATCTCCCATCCCCCTATCACTCCATCACCACCTCTCCCCTTGGCTCGCTCCCATGACCTCAAGCTACTCCTCCCCGACCAAGCATCCCGTCAACCCCTTCGGTTGGCTAGGGCTAGGCGTGCCCATTATGGACCGCTATATTATTGGCGAGTTGATCCCACCCTTTCTCTTCTGCGTAGGAGCCTTCTCGTCGATTGGGGTTGCGATCGGGGTATTGTTTGATTTGTCTCGCAAAATTGCAGATGCCGGGTTACCCCCAACCATTGCACTGCAAGTTCTTTTGTTAAAGCTACCCTACTTCATCAGTTTTTCATTCCCCATCTCGCTACTCATCGCCTTCCTGTTCGTCTATGATCAGCTTTCTGGAAACAGCGAACTTATTGCCCTGCGTAGCTGTGGCGTCAGTGTCTGGCGGTTAGTGGCTCCGGCTCTGGTGCTGAGCTTAATTATCACCGGCATTACTTTTGTATTTAATGAAGCGGTCGTTCCTGCGGCCAATCGCCAGGCTAGCCGCACACTTGAACTGGCGCTCAAAGGCCGGGAACCCAAATTTCGTGAGAGAGATATTCTTTACCAGGAATTCGGTAGACAAAAGCTACCATCTGGCGGAACTGAAAGAGGGTTAACCCGAATTTTCTATGCTCGCGAATTTGATGGACAACAGATGAAAGGCCTGACAATCCTGGACTTCTCTCAAAACGGTTTTAATCAAATTGTGATGGCAGAGTCAGCCATCTGGAACCCCGACCAAAAAACTTGGAACTTCTTTAACGGCACCATCTATGTAGTTGATAAAGATGGTTCTTATCGCAACATCCTCAAATTTGAACAGCAACAACTTCAGCTTCCTCGCGCTCCCCTGGATATTGCTCAAGCAACCACAGATCCTATCGAAATGAATATGGCTGATATCCGGAGATATCTTGATACAGTGGGCGAGAGGAGTAACCAGAAGGAAGTGACCCGGCTGCGGTTGCGGCTCAATCAGAAGGTTTCCTTCCCTTTCATCTGCCCAGTTTTTGGGTTAGTGGGTGCGACCCTGGGAATCCGATCGCAGCGCTCTAGTCGGCGGGCTATTCGATTCCTGGTTGGCTTATTAGTGATTCTGTTCTATTTCCTGTTCACCCAAATCTGTGACACCCTTTACCTGCTTGGAGTCCTTTCTTCACCCATTGCCGCCTGGCTTCCTAACGTGACCATCCTGGCTGCCGGGGTAGCGCTTTTGATTCGTCATAACCGATAGAAGAGGCGTGCTCGATCTGTGGTTTACCAATTGTAGAGACGTTCTATGGAACGTCTCTACAGTCCAAATCAACATTTCTATAGCTGTCGCCAGGTTGCTTAGGACCTTGGTTTTAAGGGGGTGTGGGGGCTGGCTCCCCAGCCAGGGGTTCCACTCCTGCACCCCGTCCTGAGCCTAGTGGCTATCGCTATAGAACATCACCACTCTACTTTGTGGCTTAATCACAGATTTCAGCTCTTTGGACTAGAAATGGTTGATAATGGCTTGTGCAAATTCTGAGCATTTCAGGGGGGGGTCGACAGGTGGCTCCATCAACCGAGCCAGGTCGTAAGTAACCTCACGATTTGAAATCGCTGCCCCAATTCCTTTGGTAATCAGGTCGGCGGCTTCCTGCCAGCCCATGTATTCTAGCATCATCACACCCGATAGGATGAGAGAACCTGGGTTAACTCGATCTAAGCCTGCATGTTTGGGAGCAGTCCCGTGGGTGGCTTCAAAAATGGCACACTCATCTCCAATATTGGCTCCAGGACCCATGCCCAAACCGCCTACAATCGCCGCCGCCGCATCCGAAAGGTAGTCCCCATTCAGGTTCATCGTTGCCAGGATGGAATACTCATCTGGCCGGGTCTGAATTTGCTGAAAGATGCTGTCAGCAATGCGGTCATTCACCATAATCTTGTCTTTCCACTGTCCATTACCGTGGGTATCCCAGATGGAGTCAAGTACTGCCTTCACCTCAGCACAGGTCTTTTCCCGCTTTTCAGCCGTCATCGCATCGTAGCCTGGCTCAATCTGGCGGGCATTTTCTTCCAGGCTGATATCAGGTGTTTTCTCCCGATTGCTAAGAATCCAGGACTCCCGCTCGGTGACACACTCTGCCCGAAACTCATTGGTGACCAGTTCATAACCCCAGTCTCGAAACGCGCCCTCGGTGTACTTCATAATGTTGCCTTTATGTACCAATGTCACCATCTGCTTTGACCTGGGCAGGCGCATAGCGTGTTTAATAGCGCGACGCACCAGGCGTTGAGAACCCGTTTTACTGATGGGCTTAATACCAATTCCAGAATCTAGCGGAATGCGCTTTTTGCCGTGTTCAGGCGTTGCCGGAATCAGGTCTTCGTTCAGAAGTTTAATCAGGCGATCGCCCACCTCTGACCCCTGCCTCCACTCAATCCCCAGGTAAATATCCTCTGTATTCTCTCGATAGACGATAACATCTAGCTTCTCTGGGGTGCGGTGCGGGGAAGGCGTGCCGGGGTAGTACTTACAGGGGCGAACACAGGCATATAAATCAAAGATTTGGCGGAGAGCTACATTGAGTGAGCGAATTCCGCCACCGATCGGAGTCGTCAGTGGCCCCTTAATCGCAACCCCAAACTGTTTAATCGCCTGCAAGGTATCCTCTGGCAGGTATTGATAGGTGCCATACTTCTCACAGGCTTCATCCCCAGCGTAAACTTTGAACCAGACAATCTTCCGCTTGCCACCGTAGGCTGCCTCTACCGCTGCATCAAACACTCGTTGTGAAGCTGGCCACAGGTCAATTCCGGTTCCATCTCCTCGAATATAGGGAATGATGGGGTTATCTGGGACAACGGGTTCACCGTTCTGAAAGGTAATTTGAGAACCGATGCTGGGTGGAGTGATCCGTTCATACATCATCTACAGCAACTCCTGGTAACTGACGGGGAAGCTCTTAGTAGCCATAGTGAACTGCGTTCAGCGCTACGAAAGAAAAGGGGCGATAGCTATCAGCTATTGGCTGTTAGCCGTTAGCTCTTTTCAGATCGAGCCATGAACAACCATGGAAAGAGCAGAAGATTTCCACAACTTACACTAACAGCTTCAGTCTCATTGTTTTGCAGCAATTCAAACGAGTCGCTGCTACACAGACGAAATCTGCCGTCGCAGATTGTGAAAACGCCTGATTTCCCTGAATTTGTAGTGAAAGGCTTTGTCTGAGTAGTTGAGGTTTTAACCGCTAGACATTTTTCAAACACCCTCTAGACGGTTGATTACTACTGCAAAAAGAAGACTAACCTTTGGTAAGTAACCAAATTATCTACCGCTGATAAGTAGGTAGCCATAATTAATTGCAAGGGGGAAGTAGGGGCTGCGCCTCCGGCAGGAGGTTTTACCCTCTCCACCCCCGAAATTATCAATTTAATTGCTTAATTGCGCTTGGCTATTTGGTCATACTCCACGAATTTTTTCATAAACGAATTTTTTCATAAACTCTTGAATAATTTCTCTTTTTTATAAACTCCTGGTGCCGGCTGCATTCGCTCACGTTCCCTGGGAACCCTAAAATGAAAACAACGAGCAACCCATTTAGGGGTAAATCGTTAGTTCAGGTGTGGTGTCTCACTTCCATCGCGATTTTGCTCTACCCCCAGGAGGGCTGGCTACGAACAATCTTCAGTATGCATGCTTATATACCTATGGGGACTTAAATGAAAAGGATTTTGGTGGTTGACGACGACACAACCTTACGAATGGCGTTAACTCGCTATTTGGAGAAGCGTGGGTATCTGGTTCAAGACGTGGGTTCTGGAATTGAAGCCCTCAAAGTTTTTGAAGAAAATCCTCCTGATCTGGTTGTTTCAGATGTCATGATGCCAGAAATGGATGGGTTTGAATTTTGCCGTCGTCTACGAGCAACCCGTTCCGGACAACTGGTTCCATTCATTTTTTTATCCAGCAAGGGAGAAGTTGAAGACCGGGTGCAGGGGCATTCCATCGGGGCGGATGATTACTTGATTAAACCCTTCGAACCCAGAGAATTACTGGCCAAGATTGAAGCCCAACTGGAGCGATCGCGTCGAATTCACACCGAAATTATTCGTCTACTGCAAAAAGCCGAGCTGAACGGTTCCGCCAGCAACGAAACCGCTCCCATCCATGCTCCCTCAGGCAGCGATCCCACCCCCTTCCCCCTTACTCCCGCAGAAGAAAAAGTATTTTGGGAAGTGATTCAAGGTTATACCAATAAGCAAATTGGCGATCGCCTCTTTGTCAGCCCTCGTACCGTACAAACCCACCTCAGCAACATTCTCGGCAAACTTCAGCTCGAGAACCGCTCGCAACTTGTTCGCTTTGCCTTTGAGCGGGGGTATAAGCCACCCATCGAAGAAGCAGGGCAGAACTAGTGGGTCACTTGCTACGGTTGTGCCATTATTTGTGTGTCAAAGCCAAACTGGTCGTTTAGTCAGCCACCTCAAAAATTAACAACCATCATCTCACGCCTGCATCCTTCTGCTAGTCTTGAGCAAGCTAAAAGGCTCTCCTGCAAGTTGGGTGATAAGTTACTCTTTCACCAACGAGCTGGGAGAACCGCTAAATTTTCAAGGATTGCGAGAGGTGTTCCGGTCATGCTGAAGGTCATCCTGGCTCCCCAAGGACCTGTTCAAGTGAAGCAACCGTTTTTGATCACAGGAATTGCTTCCACCAATTACGCAGGCAGAAACTTAATCCTGACTATTGACAATCAATACAATGCCACTGGACCTAAAATCGCAGCAGATGGCACCTGGCAGCTCAATTTTTTGTTTCAACAGGTGGGGGCGCGACGGTTGAAGATCGCGATCGCCAATGAAAGCGTCGAACTGGTTCTCAATGTAGTAGCAACCTTGCCCCGATTGCGCTTTACCCAATCTCCGGTGAGAACAAAAGTGGGTCAAGCCACAACCTTTGCTGGAGAAGCAGATGGTTATGCGGATGGCACTACTCTCTTGCTGCGAGCTGACCAGCGCTACGATCTGGCCCGTCCTATAGTGCAGGCAGAAAAATGGCAGGCTCCCGTTTCCTTTAACCAACCGGGCACTAAGGTCATTGAAATCATTGGCTCCGGGCCGGATAAAGCGCAAACCTCTATTGAAGTTGACCCGGCTCCACCTCGCCCACCCCGACTCAACTTTATCAATCCACCTACCCAAATCAAAGTGGAACAGGTGGTTACTTTAACCGGCACGGCAACGGATTATGATGATGGGGATCAGCTTTTGCTACGAGCAGATCAGCAATTTACACTATCGCGTCCAGTAGTGACAAACCAACGCTGGCAGGCTTCGATTCTGTTTCGCCAACCCGGTAAGCGATTAATTGAAATTTTGGGTTCTGAGCAAGACCGGGCCCAGGTGATTATTGAAGTGCAGGCAGTTCCGACCGCTGCACTGACCATTCAAGCTCGAAGTAGCTGGACCAATACCCCAACTCCATCCGATTTGCCAAACCTGACTTCCCCGAAAGGAATTACAATTCATCACACCTTCCTGGAGGGGGCTCCCCCGGCCAGTGCCACGCTGGCTCAAGAGCAAGCTCGCATGAGAACCATCTTAAGCAGCCATATCAATGGCAATGGTTGGAGCGACATTGGCTATCATTTCATCATCATGCCTAGCGGGCGTGTCTTTGCGGCACGATCTGAACGAAAGCGCGGAGCCCATGATTTAATCAACGACGGTTTGGGAGTTGCCTTTGATGGCATCTACTCCAGCAAAACCATTTCTCAACAGCAATATCAGGCAGCAGTTGCCCTCTGTACACTCCTTTGCAAACGGTACGGCATTACCGATACGGTGACTCCAGTTCCTACACTCACCGCAGACTTCGGTACCCGTAATTTGCCTCGTATTTTCGGTCACCGCGATCGCGTCGCTACCGAATGCCCTGGCTCCGAAGGTGGCAGAACCGTCAGATTGCCAGAAATTCGCCAGGCAACGAATGCCCAGTTGCGAGGGTAGGGGGGAAGGAGTGATGGGGTTTTCCCCCTACCGACACCGTCCCCTTGCCCATTCGCCATTGTATGCCAGGGAAATTTCAGAGCCTGGATTGGGGTTGCCGCCGGAACGGTCGATAACGGTGATTTGGTCGGAGGGGGAGTTGGCGATTTGTCCCTGGTAAATTGGTTGCCCTTGCTGGTTCTCTCCGGCAGGGGTGAGGTATGCGACGGAGCGATCGCGAATTCGTTGATTTCTAAACACCACTCGCCTGAACTGGTTGTCGCGTGAAAAGGCGGTAAAGGCAGTATCGCCAAAGATGGTACCGAAGCAGCGAACATTGCCATCACCGCCACTAGAGTCATCAACAAACTCGTAAAGGTAACCGTTTTGGTCTACACGGCAGTATCCATCTGCACCGCTGTCGGTAGACCAGAGGACCTTGTAGTTTCGACTCCTTTCGCGGGGGTCAATATAGACTTCAATTCTGGTACCGGGATAGGCTTGTCTGGCGCGATCGCGGCATCGTTTGAGGGCAAGCTGCCGAGGAGAAGGTCGGTCGTTGGTAACAAAGGCAAGCACCCAACCATTCCGATTAACTCGGCAGAAGCCTGATCGGCCATCGGTCGTCCACCAGTCAACCCCAAAGGTGCCATCCGCATAGGCTGAAGATCCCCGCACCTCAATGTCATACAGGGATAACCCCAACTCACGGGCAACTCGATTCTCGCAACCCCTTAGCGCTGCCTGAGGGATGGAGGAGTCTGGGCCGTTGTTGTAAGTATTGACGAATGAGACAACCCAGCCATTGCGATCAACCGTGCAGGTGCCATAGGCTCCGCTATTGGAAGACCAATTCACGACATAGCTTCCATCTGAATTGAGCCATCCCTGGGAAACCTGAATTCGCTTTCCTGGAAGTTCCGCTTCAGCCTGGCTACGACAGCGCCGTAAAGCGGTATCAGAGTTGATGGGTGTGTTGGTGTTTGGGGCCGGATTGTTGGGAGAGTTCCCTAGAAAACGGAGTAGAGTGCCGTAGACCCAACCCTGGGCGTCAGCATGATCAAAGGTGACGTAGTACCAGGTCCTGCCGTTGCTATCCTGTTGCTGCCGGGTAACGTGAACGCGATCGCCCACTGTACCGTAGTAAATGACTGGAGCTTGAGTGCTGGGCTGTGAGTGAACGTTCATCTTACTTCCTTCCGGTAACCCTGATATAACAGCAGGACGACCAGAGGGGGCTGGATCAGAGGTCGTTGGAATTGGGGTAGGAGTTTCGGTTACGTCTGGAGTCGAAACAGGAGCTTGATCCGGTTGAAGACTTTGCATAATCGCCCGTACCAGCTCACAGCCGCCAATACCCACACTCAAACTAATCCAGAGAAGAAACAGAGTAGTTTTACGTTTCATTTAGACAGATCAGGAAACGGAAACTAGCCCCACAACTCCCAGGATATAAAACAGGATGCCATTGACAATGCTGAGGGCGATCGCTCCCAGAATGGCACTCAACACCCCATTGCGCAGCCGAAAACCCTGAACCAGCCAGGCAGATAACCCAAAAATGACGGTGTTCACAATCAGCCAGAGAAATCCTAAAGTCAGAAAATTGAGAATTCTAGACCCCCCCATCCAGCCCAACAAACCGTTCAGAATTCCAAAAATAATCCCGGCAGTCAACGCTTTGCCGAAGCTATCAACCTCAACACCCAGAAAGGGGATCTTAGAGACCACAATCAAGCTGATTGCCGTGACCAATGCTGTAATCAGAAAAGCAATGAGAAAGCTGATCATCCTAAAAATCCTTCATCGCCAGACAATTTCCCCCAGTAAACGGGAGGAACTTTATCCTGTCAACCCTTCCACTTTTCCATTCCTTTCGTCACTTTGGTAGCGCTCTTCCGCTTCCTGCAGACTACTGGTCTGTCAAGACTGCTTTGATGGGTTGAAAACCCTCAAAACACCTGAGAATTGGGTTTTGTAGATTTGAGTTACCCCTCAAATCTATCCTGACGGACTACTACACTAGGCTGTAGGCGATCGCTCCTCTCAACAAAACTGCAACCACGAAAACGCCTCCGAACCCTAAAACAATGGGTCGAAGACTCCCATCAACGAGCGCAGCGAGATAACCTACCCCTCCAACTGCCAGGCAAAACTGTACCTATGACCACCATCTTTGTCCAGATCGCCAGCTATCGTGACCCTGAACTGATGCCCACGATCGCCGATGCGTTGCAAAAAGCGGTCTACCCTCAGCGCCTGTCGTTTGGCGTGGTATGGCAGGGAAAGGTGGGCAGCGATCGGCTACCGCTGGAGCGAATGGAGTGTTGCCGGGTGTTGATGGTGGATAGCGATCGCGCCCGTGGAGTTGGGTGGGCACGCTCCAAAACCCAATCCCTCTGGGAAGGTGAGACTTACACTCTGCAAATCGACAGTCATATGCGATTTGCAGCGGGTTGGGATGAAACCCTGATCACAATGCTGCATCAATGTCCCAGTATCAAACCAGTACTGACCGCCTATCCCCCTGCCTATACCCCTCCCAACATCCTTCATGCCGGAGAACCGACTCGATTGGCCGCATCTCACTTCCATGAACAGGGCAGTTTGAGTTTGATTAGTGGCACTAGCCTGGCCCATTTCAATCAACCGCAACTGGGATTATTCATTGCAGCAGGCTTCTGGTTTGCGCGATCGCAATTGATTCAAGATGTCCCCTACGATCCCCACCTCTACTTCTATGGTGAAGAAATCAACCTGACTGTACGGGCCTGGACCAACGGCTGGGATATTTACCATCCCAACCAGATTGTTTGCTTTCACGAATACAACCGCCCAGGTAAACCTCGCCATTGGGAAGATCATCCCAACTGGTGGCAACTAGACCAGATTTCCCATCAACGTCTGAATCAACTCCTCAATCCGGAATCAGGTCAGATTCCCTTGAGTCACTATGGGTTGGGCTCCCACCGTAGCCTGAGTGCTTATGAAGCATTCAGTGGGGTTAACTTCAGAACCCGCACATTAAGTGATGCAGCAAGGAGGGGAATTCCTGGTGCAGATCGAACTAAGTCGTTCCTCTTACTATAACAAATTGGGTAGAGCTAAACAGGTAAGGATGCACTGTAGTGGAGCATTGCTGAAAAGCAGTATGAATCGAAACGAAGTTTCGAGCATACAGCACTTATTCCATTCCCAAATTCAGCAACGCCTTTTTTAGCCTGGACGTTCACTTGACGGGGCAAGTTCTGATATTGTTCATTGACGTAATGCTACAACCGTGTACAACCATGGTTCTGAAATACCCACGATTCTGACAATCCCTGCTAGCAGAATCTTCTCTAACAGCAATTGATCAACTATTAGACTTAATCGGAAACAAGAAGGGGAAATCAATTCTTTGCATAAAACTGTCAATTCTCATGACTTTATCGCCTATTCTCATATCGAGCGATTTATTTCCGATAATGTCTAAAGTAAAGTTTGGGTTGCTTGGGCAATGTTTTTTCTGGGGTTTTTGCACAAACTGCCTACCGCACTCACGGCATTTTAAGGTTTTATGTACCGTTGTGGATGTTGTCGTTTTTAACGGTATGGATAGAGTTACAGGTAGGATAGACAAGCGGAGCAGTTAACATAATCCGATTGAGGGAACTTCGTTTTCTCTATCCTTTCATCTTTAAAAATACCGCTTTTAAGCCGATGGCGGGATTTGAACCCGCGACCGCTCGATTACGAATCGAGTGCTCTACCGCTGAGCCACACCGGCACGTCGATTATTCAGTATATAGCAGTCCTGAATCATTTGTGAAAAAGGAGAGTTGTGAAGAGTTGAACGAAAAAGAGCGTAGATAGACAGAAAAAGGCACACAAACTCGCGGTTATCAAACTCCTCTAAGCAGAATATAGGATTACGCGCTTGTTATCTCAGTAACTCTTCGTGCTGGCAGGATTTCTGGTGCAAAAAGCTTGTTTCGGCTCGACCGTGCCTTTTGGTCGTTCACTCAGTTGTGAGCTTTCCTAGCAAGGAAAGTCCTTTCACAATCCAACCAGGATTACTATATTTCGCTCAGTCGCCTGTTCGGCTAACGGCTGGCTATTTCTAAAAAAATACCCAGACAGTCGCAGAGCTAACACTTGCTGTTCGTCGTCTACCTTTAGAAACGCGAGCTTGCAATCCTTGTTAATGAGGAAGAATTTTGGAAGGTTGAAGGGGATGCAGTGGGGCTGGTTGATGGATGGTATTAAGCCTGACAAATTGGATCTGTTCGGTGGTTGGGTTGTGCTACTGGGAGTGGTAATTATAATGTACGTTCCCAGAAATTAACGCAACAGGAGTGATTGAATATGCTTCTATCATTTGCGGTATTTTGTTGAAGGTGTAATGTCCATTAAAAGCAGTTTCCTTTTCAAAATCCTCTGAAATTCACCCATTCTTTTTGCCCCGATTGCCTATCTTTCTCCTCCAATGAGAGACCTGTTTGCCAGAGAAGCGATCGCCCAGATTCCTAAAATCCTCACCTTACTGGATCGAAACCCCCACAGCCCTACCTACGGATGTTTCGACCGCAATTTCTGGCAGTACAAGATTATCGACTTCCCCAGTGGCATGGCCCAGGAATTTGTATTGCCCCTTGCCCTGGCTTACACCACTGATTTACCCGGCAACCCTTTTTACCACCAGCCAGTACTGCGTGATTGGGTAGCCGCCGGAATTCTCTTTGCTGCTCGCAGTGCCCATATCGATGGTTCCTGCGATGATTACTTTCCCTTTGAGCGGGCAGGCGGTGCAGCAGCCTTTTCCCTGCTTGCCTGCATCGATAGTTTCCTGTTGCTGGAATTTCAGAATGAAGAAATGCTCCGGTTCCTGGTGCAGCGGGCAGAATGGTTAGCGCACCACCATGAAAGCGGCCAGCTCACTAACCACCAGGCCCTGATTGTTCTTTGTCTAGATCTGTTGGGAGACCTGCTGCAAGCCTCCCGCTGGGAGCGAGCCCGCACCGAACGACTGGAGCAGGTTCTGGCCTGGCAAAACCCGGAGGGCTGGTTTCAGGAGTACGAAGGTTGCGATCCCGGCTATCACACGTTAACCATTTCTTGCCTCGCCAGAATTTATCAGCGCAGACCCGATCCGAGATTGAAGGAGGCTTTAGTCAGAGCCGTAGAATTGGCGACCCACTTCATTCATCCCGATGGCTCCTATGGCGGGGAATATGGTAGTCGCAACACCTATAACTTCTTTCCTCACGGTTTTGAACTGGTGGGGCAGTGGATGCCGAAAGCATTGGTTGTCAACGATCAGTTCCTGATTGGGCTAAGGAATGGCCTGACTCCCTGCTATGCTGATGATCACATTATTGGCCACCATACCTGGAACTACTTCCTGGCCTGGCGTGATTTTGTTTTAGATCGTCCTCCCCCTGCCCCGCGTCCCACAGGCCGCATCTGGCTGAAGGACGCGGGGATCTTAATTGATCGCCGCAATGATACTGAACTCTACCTTGCACTGAATAAGGGCGGTGTTTTCAAGCTATTTCGGAACTCCAGATTAATCGCCTCAGACACTCAATTCTCAGTTCAGGTAGTAGAGGGAAATCGGCTAAAAAATGCAGTTGCTCATCTGATAGATAACTATGAGCTTTACGTGGACAGGGATGAAATTTCCATTCAAGGACAGTTGGGTTGGGCAAAGCAAAAGCAGATGACCTCGCTCAACTTGATGATTCTGCGAATTGTGATGCTGACATGGGGACGTTTCTTCCCTAACCTGGTTCGCAAACTACTGCAACGGATGTTGATCACTGGCAAGGAGCCTGCTCCCTTCTACTTCCATCGCCACCTTTACTGGCAGGATGGGCACTGGCAGGTGACTGACAACCTGCAAGCCAATTCCTGGCGAAAAGTTCAAAGTGTGGGAATTGGTTGTGACCAGACTTCAATCTACGTTGTTATGAGCCGCACCTTTCAAAAGGGACAATTGCAACCCTGGCTGGACTTAACCGAAAAGGTGAGAGTGCTACCTGATAATCAATCACTCTGTCTGGAACGCCGATTTTAAGTGAAGCCGATTTTAAGTGAAGAAGCCACCTGAGCGTTCTTCTCCAGGTACGGAAATCCCTAGTTTGGGTGGACGCCCTACCGAACTTGTTTTGAAGGGCATCTCTTCTAGGCTGGATCTTAGAGATAAATGAAAAGTTCTTGATTGAGAGAGGTTTGAGGTAATGGCTAAGGTTGTTGGAATTGACCTGGGGACGACAAACTCCTGCGTCGCAGTGATGGAGGGTGGTCAGCCAGTTGTCATTGCCAATGCAGAAGGGGGACGGACGACTCCTTCGGTTGTGGCGTTTACGAAGAATGGAGATCGCCTGGTGGGTCAAATCGCCAAGCGTCAGGCAGTCATGAACCCAACGAACACGTTTTATTCCGTCAAGCGCTTCATTGGGCGGAAGTACGACGAAATTACCGAGGAAGCTAAACAGGTTTCCTATAAAGTTGAGCGCGATGGCAGCAATGTTAAATTGGACTGTCCTGCAGCTGGCAAGAAGTTTGCGCCCGAAGAAATCTCGGCTCAGGTGCTGCGGAAACTGGTTGATGACGCCAGTAAATATCTGGGTGAAAAAGTTACGCAGGCGGTTATCACCGTTCCTGCCTATTTCAACGACTCCCAGCGGCAGGCCACCAAAGACGCAGGCAAGATTGCCGGAATCGAAGTTCTCCGAATTGTTAACGAACCGACAGCGGCAGCTCTTGCTTACGGATTAGATAAAAAGACAAACGAAATCATCCTGGTGTTTGACCTGGGGGGTGGCACCTTCGACGTCTCGCTCCTGGAAGTGGGCGATGGCGTAGTCGAAGTGAAAGCTACCAGCGGTGATACTCACTTGGGAGGTGATGACTTCGACAAGAAGATTGTGGACTGGATTGCGACTGAATTTCAGCGCAATGAAGGCATCGACCTGCGTAAAGACAAGCAAGCCCTGCAACGCCTGACCGAAGCCGCAGAGAAAGCCAAGATTGAGCTTTCCAGCGCAACCCAGACCACGATTAACCTGCCCTTCATCACCGCAACATCAGAAGGTCCAAAGCACGTGGATCTGACGCTGACCCGTGCAGAGTTTGAAAAAATGTGCGCTGATCTGCTCGATCGCTGCCGTAAGCCAGTTGAACAGGCCCTGCGCGATGCCAAACTCTCTGCTTCAGATATTGATGAAGTGGTGCTGGTAGGCGGTTCTACTCGGATTCCAGCCGTGCAGGATCTGGTTCGCAAACTGACCGGCAAAGAACCCAATCAGACGGTTAACCCGGATGAAGTGGTTGCAGTTGGAGCGGCTGTGCAGGCAGGTGTCTTAAATAGCGAAGTTGAGGGTATTCTTCTGCTGGATGTCACTCCGCTGTCCCTGGGTGTGGAAACCCTGGGTGGTGTGATGACAACCATTATTCCCCGCAATACAACGATTCCCACCAAGAAATCGGAGGTCTTCTCCACGGCAGTGGATGGACAAAGCAATGTGGAAATCCATGTGCTGCAAGGTGAGCGGCAGATGGCGAGTGACAATAAGAGCCTGGGTACTTTCCATCTGGATGGCATTCCACCGGCTCCCCGTGGTGTTCCTCAGATTGAAGTTACCTTCGATATCGATGCCAATGGTATCTTGTCGGTTTCTGCAAAAGACCGGGGAACTGGCAAAGCTCAATCGATCACGATTACGGGTGCCTCAACCCTCGACAAGAGCGAAGTAGAGCGGATGGTGAAAGATGCTGAGCGTAATGCTGAAGCGGATCGTCGTCGGCGCGAACAGGTAGACATCAAAAATACCGCTGACTCCCTGACATACCAGGCAGAGAAACAGTTGCAAGACCTGAATGGTCAGGTGCCTACCGCTGAAAAAAGTCGTGTAGAAGCGTTGGTGAAGGATTTGCGTGAAGCGATCAACCAGGAAAACTACAATCGCATGAAGTCCCTGACTAATGAGCTGCAACAGGCTCTCATGCAAATGGGTCAGGCAATCTATACCAACGCTAATGGAGGTAATGCTTCCAATGGCAATTACTCCGATGGTTCCACCACTGCTAACAAAGGCAACACCGATGACGTGATTGATGCTGACTTTGTTGAGTCTAAATAAAGTTAAGTCTAGATAATGGGCGTTGCTGAAAAGCGTATGAATCGAAATGCAGTTTCGAGCATAGAGCACCTATTTCATACCCAAATTCAGCAACACCGGATAATGCAAGAGGGTGGGCGATCGCCTACCCTTTTTTTATGTAGCGATAAAACCCACAAGATATTGTCAGGCCCCTGAAGTGAACCCTTAGATTCGGACAGAAGATCGAAGACTTTAAGGAAGTTTTTTCTTTTATATCACATTCTTCTTTGTTGTTCATGCCATCTCTTTTCATATTCATCTGGTGTTAGATATCCTAATGACGAATGTATTCTCTTGTTCATATATACATTCTCCAAAAACTGCTCAATCTGTTCATACGCTTCTGTGAAATTGCGATACTCTGACAAGTCAACTTCTTCCTCTTTGATCGTTCTCATCAGTCGCTCTGCATACCCGTTCTGCCATGCCTGCCCCACTTCCGCCATGCTTAGCTTAACCCCGTGCTGTTGCAGCAATCTTACATACTCGTTTGCCGCATACTGCACGCCCTGATCGGTATGATGGATTTCCGGTCGTCCCCTCACTAGCCCCTTGTTCAAGGCAGTGATCGTTAAGCTCACATCCATGCTTCTTGCCAAATGCCAACCCCGAATGTTGCGCGTAAACACATCCATCAACACAGCCAAATACACAAACTCCTGTTGCAGCCTGATGTATGTAATATCTCCCACCCAAACCTGATCCGGTCGCTCGATCGCTAAATTCATTACCAGGTTGGGATACCGCTTGAATTCGTGGTTGCTGTTGGTGGTGCGTTTTCGCTTGACCGGAGGTTCGCCCGCCAATCCTAACTCCCGCATCAATCGAGCTACCCGCTTGTGGTTGACCTCATGTCCCTGTCGTTTCAGCATTGCGGTGATGCGACGATAGCCATATGTTGGGTGTTGCCCACAGAGCTTGACGATGGCAGTTTTGATCTCGATTTCGTCTTTTGCAGGCTGTGGTTCGTAGTAGACCTGACTGCGCGGGTAGTTCAACACCTCACATACTGTTGCAATGGGATACGTCTGGCTGAAGTGCATTACCGCCTCCCGTTTTTGTCCAGGCTCAAGTAACTCGATGCTTTTTTTGCAATCTCAAGCTGTACCGTCAACTGTCCCACCAGTCGCTCTAGCTCAGCGATCTTCTGTTCCTGCTCACTGCCCGCTTCACCCCGCTCAAAAATGCTCGGTGCTTGTTCCAGAAATTCTTTGCGCCAGCGGTTCAGTACATTCGCGTTCAATTTGTGCGCTCGACACAAATCGCTCGATGTTTTCTCGCCACTGAGCACTTGCAGGACGACTTTTGCTTTGAATTCTGCGCTGTATTGACGACGCTTTGCTGCCATAATTGCCCCTCTCAAGAACAAGGATACTACTCTTAGCCTCCTGTCCGAAAATTGGGGCATTTCACCCGGCTGTATGAGCGGAGGCATGATCGAGTTGAATGATTTTGAGACTATCAGTAAATTGCTCGGATACCAGTTTCAGATAGACCTCAAAGCAGGTACTCTCGAAATGAGAGAACTCGTAGAAAAACTGTTTCCAGTTTTGGGTTCGACGATGCCGTAGAGATATAGCTGTAGCCACCAGGCTTAGGACGGGGTGCAGGGGTTCCACCTCTGGCTGGGGGCGCAGCCTCCCCCTTAAAACCAATGTCCTGAGCAACCTGACGACAGCTATATAAGGTTTCCCGTTGCTACTGCACCGGTCCAATAGGCTTGACACCTTTGGCCGTAATCTGGCGACATGGCAGGGTTTTCAACCCTCAGCGAGATTCATCCTCGCACCATTAGCGCACATGGGTCGCCCGGTTGACCAATCGCATCAGCGCTAAACGAGTAGCAAAGGTTTCTTTAAAGTTGTCATCTGCTGCGGTTGTTGCCCAATACTGCGCGGACGAGGCACCTTCAACTTGGCTTTGAGCCGATAGATGGATCGCTCTTTGCTGCTCGCTGTTTTCTGGTCTCGCAGCAGTTCTTTTAGTTCTGCTTCGCTTTCGTGGATCTCGATTTTGCACACCCCTATCCTGAGATTGTTTTCCTGATGGCTTTTTTCCCTGTCTTAGCACATAAAAATTAAATTGGTATTAATGGCAGAGTCAAACCGATTTTGCAAAATATCGGTAATGCCGAAAACGTCATTCAAGCGCATCATACTGATCCTCTATTCCAGGAAGTACTGCTTGGCTACTATATATTGCGATCGTCTGGTTCCGCTAGTATTTACCGAAAACGAAACCAATTTTGCACGGTTGTTTGTTGTTTAATGTGTCAAATATTGCTGTAACAAATATTGCTGTAACTCATAGTTAAGACCGTGGATTCGTATTGGCCTGGACGCTAATTTTTCTTGATCCTGGGCATCCTTAACCTAGCTTCAAGCATTGCTTGGGGCTTTTTAATTGCGGTTGGGGTTGCATCATGGGTCTGGCACACGGGATTGTTTTGTGTCTAGCGTATATCCTGGGGCTGCTTTCTACTGGCGTCTGGTGGGGAGGCTGGTTGGTTCTGATCCTGGGAATTGGCTGTGCTGTAGTCATTCCCCGCTGCTGGAGAACTGCGCCTCGCGCTCGAATTTGGCTTATAGCAGGGATCGTGGGATTTTTGGCAAGCCTATATTTTCAGGTGAGAGTGCCGCAACCCACAGCCCATGATGTTAGCAAGCTGATTCCGCCAGATGGAAATAATCGAGAATTGACGGTACAGGTTCAGGGGCAGGTGGAAAGTTCGCCACGCCTGACTCGTAGCCAGAAAGTCCAGTTCTGGCTGGAGGTGCAACAGGTTCAGGTGCGGGTGGGCGACAACAACCGCTCTCCTTCCAGGTCAGTTACTGGTAAACTTTACGTGACGGTTCCCCTGTTGCAAGCCACTGGGGTTCATGTGGGGCAGCAGATCAACGTGCTCGGTACCCTTTACCAACCCAGGTCTGCAGCCAATCCAGGAGCATTTGATTTCCAGAAATACCTGGCACGGGAGGGCTGCTTTGCGGGGCTGCGGGGAAAGCAGGTTGCCCTACCAGAAACAGTTTCCGGTTGGGGATGGTGGATGGTGCAGCAGCGGATTGTGCGATCGCAAATTCGCTGGCTCGGTAGTCCTGAGGGGCCTCTCCTCAGCTCGATGGTGCTGGGTAGCCGGGGGGTTGATTTACCCTATGACCTGAAAGACCAGTTCACACGAGTTGGGCTAGCCCATGCCCTTGCTGCATCGGGGTTTCAGACCTCCCTGATTTTGGGAGTTGTCCTCACTCTGACTCGGCGCTTTTCGGGATTGGTTCAGTTTGTTCTGGGAACACTGGCACTAAGTATCTTTGTTGGCCTGACTGGACTGCAACCAGCGGTTCTGCGGGCTGCCCTGATGGGGTTTGGTAGCCTGGTAGCGCTACTGGTAAGACGTAAGATTAAACCTCTGGGGGCATTGCTGGTGGCAGCGACGCTGCTATTGCTTTTCAATCCCCTCTGGATCTGGGATTTAGGATTTCAATTCAGTTTTCTGGCAACTTTGGGACTGCTGGTAACAGTGCCGCCACTCATGAAGCGGCTGGACTGGATGCCCAGTGCGATCGCGTCCTTGGTTGCGGTTCCCATCGCCGCTTATTTGTGGACATTGCCACTTCAACTCTACACTTTCGGAGTGCTATCGCCTTACACGATTCCGGTAAATTTGGTGACAACGCCGCTGATTTCGATACTTAGTCTAGGGGGAATGGTGAGCGCACTGGCGGCTCTGGTCTGGTCTCCAGCAGGGAGTGCGGCAGCGTGGCTTTTGAAATATCCCACTCAAGGGTTGCTGGTTGTGGTCGATTGGTTTAGCCAGTTACCTGGTAATGCCTACGCTGTTGGAACGATTTCAGCATTGACGGCGATCGTGCTTTACACCTTGCTGGGGCTCACCTGGCTGCAACCCTGGTGGCGACGAAAGTGGTGGCTGGCTCTCCTGGTGGGGCTGGGGCTGGTGATTGTTCCGGCATGGCAGGCAAGGGGAACTCTGTTACGGGTTACAGTTTTGGCAACATCAGGCCAACCTGTGATGGTGATTCAAGATGCAGGACGAACAGCACTCGTAAATGGAGGAGGGGACGAGTCAACCGTCAACTTCAGCATTCTGCCATTTCTGCAAAAAGAAGGTGTGAACGAACTTCAGTGGGCCATTGCAACCGAATCTCCTTTTCCCTCGCCGGGGTGGGAAAAGGTAATGAACCATCTACCCATCCGGCTCCTTTATGCCCCTTCCCCTGGTCTAAAGGAGATTTCCAGTCATCCTTCAGCCAAACGCCTCTCTTCCTTACTACCGCTCCCAACCCAGCGAGCCGCCCAGATGGGAACCATTCAGTTCCGTCAGATCAGCATAGAGCCAGCCATCGTTGAATTCCAGGTATCAAACCAGAAATGGCTCTGGGTTGGGACGATCTCGCCAGAGCAGCAAAGGGCACTCTTAAAGACAGGAAATTTACCCCAAATTCAAGTGCTATGGTGGTCAGGGAAGTTTCTGGACCCCGCTCTGATTGCGAGGTTAAAACCGGAGGTGGCGATCGCATCCAGCAAAACCGTTCATACCAAAACAGCAGTTTATCTTCAGAGCCGGCGTATCCAGCTTTTCTGGACAGGCCGTGATGGGGCAATTGAATGGTCTCCTGCCGAGGGGTTCAGCACAATTTTGCATCCTAAAGACAATGCCCCTTCCCCCTTGTAAAATGGTTAGAGTGAATCGGAAAAGACTTGCAAAAAGTCCAGATCAAAAACTGAAGATTCCCCTGGAGAGGTGGCAGAGTGGTTGAATGCGCCTGACTCGAAATCAGGTTTGGGGCGACCCAACGGGGGTTCGAATCCCCCCCTCTCCGTATATAGAAGTCTTACATCAGTCGTAAAGTTCAGAGACTTTGTGAGAAAGGATTCCGCAGGAATCCTTTCTCACAATCCAAATAGGATTGCTATGGTTCTAGCCACAGAGTATAGCTCTAAGCGGGTGCGTTAGGACACTGGAATTAGAGAGGGAGTGGGGGGGCACCCTCTCCACCCCCTTCAAAACTTTTGTTTTGATCTACTAGTAGGTCATGGGAGGTTGCCTTGAAAGTGGTAGGTGTTTCCTTATAGATTCGTTAGAGTTAAGCAATTGACGCTGGGTTTGGATGATGAACAGCCGTGCAGAAAACGATGGCTACGGTGTAGTGCTGGTTACTGCCTCTTCAAAGGCAGAGGCGGAGGCGATCGCCCAGGCACTCGTTCAATCTCGTTTAGCCGCTTGTGTCAGCCTATTCCCGGTTCACTCTATCTACACCTGGCAGGGGACTGTTCACCAAGAGGATGAATGGCAATTGATGATTAAGTGTGACCTAGCAAAGTTTCAGGTGTTAGAAGCCAAAGTACGAGAAATTCATTCTTACGACGTGCCAGAAGTTATTGCTCT
Organism: Leptothermofonsia sp. ETS-13; assembly: GCF_049200465.1. Lineage (NCBI taxonomy): Bacteria > Bacillati > Cyanobacteriota > Cyanophyceae > Leptolyngbyales > Leptolyngbyaceae > Leptothermofonsia > Leptothermofonsia sp. ETS-13. The sequence goes on along the minus strand of NZ_CP120836.1, from coordinate 3,614,359 downwards.
ACCGATTCTGGCAGGTTCGCAACCCTATCTGAATTGGATTGGGGAACAGGTTGGGAGGGAGAGTGGATGAGAGGATGGGGGGATGGAGTAAAGAAACGAGGGTGTTCTAGAAACGGGGCTCTGACTTCTCGAAACCCTGATTTCCAACCCCCTTTCCAGGATTGCCACAAAAAATTGATAAACCCAAAGAAACCTCACCCCATCACCCCATTCCCCTATCACCCCATCACTCCACCACTTATCTACCCCTTTATCCCTCTCTAACAACCAGCCACTAACAACTGGTTCTCACCTCCCACATCACTAATCACCAACGACCAACAATTAAGAAAAGAATTTCCTTCTTTCTCCTTAAAAACTCTAAAGACGCCCTTGGGGAGCGTCATTAAAGTTAGCTGTGTCGTTGTCTCAAGGTGGAATGGGCAAGTGCCTGTTCCTGGGGGCTTGTTATCTTTATAGTCCAATGAATCGGGGGATTTACGGGTGATCACAGTCGTGTTGGGGTTGTGATAATCTTAAGGCGATCGCGTGACCGGGATATTACCGACCCGTGATCACACAGAGTGACCGGCTGTGACGACCGTCACGAATAGGCATGATCTGGCGCACTCGATAGATTACTCAGAAAGGCCCAAAGCTCTGGAGCGGCGAAGTCAGACACTACTAGTGTTGCCCCAACGGTGTAAAGTACTTTTGGGTCTTGGGTAGAGGCAATTCCAATGGTTGGAATCCCCGCGCCTACAGCGGAACGAATCCCAGAGGGAGAGTCTTCAAACGCCACTGCCTGATTGGCACGGATGCCGAGCTGCTTGAGCGCATGTAGGTATGGAGCAGGGTCAGGTTTGCCAATTCCCAATTCGTCTGCAATCACAACCGGATCAAATTGACTATCTAAACGCAGGGTTCTTAATACGTGATGGACATTTTGGGGAGGGGCATTGGTTACTACGGCTTGTTTCAGTCCCCTTACTTCTGCCCATTTCACTACCTCCGTTAGCCCTGGCAGGGGTGTCAGTTGGGGAGCCAGTTCACGAAAGCGGGCTTCTTTTTGCTCAATAAACTGCTGTTTCTCTTCAGGTGAAAGCTGGGGAAGTAAATCCTGAACGATCGCCGGATTCAACCGTCCACTAATACGGGTTTTGTAGAACTTCTCGTCAATATCAATGCCAAAGTTGTATAGCAGTTCCTTCCAGGCGCGGTAATGAAACGGGTCAGTGTTTGCCAGCGTTCCATCTAAATCAAAGAGGAAGGCTGCTAGCCGGGTTACTTTACTAGAAGTGGCAACGGTTACGGTCAGGGGAAGGGTTGATTGCACAGCCATCTCCTCTTAACTTTTCTTCATTCAAGCTATCATCCCCGGTTTATTCTCAAAACAAAACGTGAAACATTGATAGCCTGCTACACTCCTAGGAGTGTAGTACACCCAAACTCTCAAAAGGTCGATACTCCTAATTCGGGCTTGCTGAACAAGTCGGATCGTGAATCAGAGAAATGTGGGGTCATAACTTAACCAAGGTTTTCAGGTTTGATTGACTCAAATCTGAAGACAGGCAAATGAAGGTCTCCTGGCAATTGTTACAAATTTTCCCACGCTGCTTTGATGCACTACCACAAGTCAGAACCGAAAAAGTTGGAGTGAGGTAGACGGCCTTCTACTGATCCTGGAGTGATCGCCCATTGCCATTGATGAAAGTACTGCCTGGTTCGAGAGAGTGCAAAGGCATGCTTAAGCCAGAATCCAACCGCCCAAAAGACAAAAAGGAGCAGTTGGAGCAGCCGCTCCCAATTCATCACCCGGAAGGTGATTGCAATCGTACATTCAGCGGTTGGAGCCAGCTTCGCCATGACCCGACCGAGGCTAAAGCGACGCTTGCCGACCCCCAATTTGCCCTCAATCTGATTGCGCACTGATTGCGCAGCGTCGCATCTGCAAGAACCGGGTTACAATTTTCCGCCTCATTTTGTGCTTTCGGCCTGCCGAGTGGTTTATAGCTCTACGCAGGTGCAGGTCACCTTGTTAGCCGACCGAGGCTTTGAACATGCTGCCCTGGTTCGCTGGTTGAGGCAGCAGCAGTGGTCTTGGGCAATTCGGGTCAAGTCGGATCTTGCCGTTACCCTCGCCAATGGGCAAATACGCTCGGTGGAACACCTCACCCCGCCCCCTTAGGCAGGCTTACCTTATACCCTAACGTGCAGGTCTTCACTGATATTGCCTGTCATCTTGCCACTGCTCACCAAGGCGATGCGAAAGACGCTGGGGCAGTGTTGTCTGACCGTCCGCCCTCGCTGCAAACCTTGGTGCTTTATGGTCAGCGCTTTGGGGGCATTGAACCCCATTTCAAGGATTACAAGTCTGCTGCCTTTGAGGTTTTGCACTCCGGTTTGCGCAATGCTCAGGCACTGACTTGTTTATTGATGCTGCTCGACTGTGCCACCTTAATTGCAGTGATGTTAGGAATGCTGCTGCAAGCAGGACAACATACTGTCATTGATTGGCATGGAGAGCGCGGTTTGAGTTTTCTGCAATTGGGTCTGCGACAGTTGGCAGGGCTTTGCTATCAGCGCTTACCCTTGCCGTCGCTGGTGGCGTTGACCCAAACAAACCCACCTCCAGCTTGTGCTTCTCAAAAGAAACGAACCGCCTTTGATAGCCGGATCGAATTCTCTAAAGTCATTGCATTCTCATATTGAGACAATCCTGAGTTTTCTGCACTACTAAGAACCTGCAAGGCTTAATCTGCCTATGACTAATTGAAATGTGTCAGGCAGTCAACTTATCAGGATTTTAATCAACTGCATGTGTATACCTTATTGAAACAGGAAAGCGGTATTGAATAGGAAAGTGACCCCTACCAAGGGGGTCAGCTCCATTGTTAGAATTGATACAGGTGCATCACTTCATTAAAATCACCTCCGGCAAGCATCCGGAACCGCTTGGGTAGTTTGAATTTGAAAGCATCTGTATCAAGCAAAAAACTTCCAATGTGGCTCCTACGGCTCAACCCGGCGAGTTTGCCTAAGGCCATTCTGGTGCCGTTTGCCATTGGGGCAACCAGTCTTACCGTGACGGGTGGTTTAGTGGTGGCACGTCAGCTAGAGTGGCTTCAACCGCCAGAGTTGGCAGCCTATGATCAGATGATGCGGCTGCGCCAGGATGCGCCCCCTGACCCCCGCTTGCTGTTGGTTGCAATTAACGAAGCAGATATTAAAAACCAGAACCGCTGGCCTCTTTCTGACCTGACCGTGGCAAGTCTGCTGACGAAGCTGCAAAAGTATCGACCGAAAGTCATTGGGCTGGATATTTACCGGGACCTGCCGCAAGAACCGGGAAACCGTGAACTGGCCCAACAACTGAAAGCACCTAATGTAGTGGTGATTACCAAGATCAGCGATGAAGAAGATCTGGGAGTTGCCGCGCCGCCGGGTGTCCCGAAGGAACGAATTGGCTTCAATGATATTCCTCCTGATACCGATAGTGTCATCCGTCGGAGTTTGCTGTATGCCGATACGGAATCTACTACCCTGACCTCGTTTTCGCTCCAACTGGCGATCGCCTATCTCCAGAATCAGGGAATAACTCCCCAGGCGGGACAATTGAACCCTGAACATCTCCGCCTGGGCAAAGCTGAATTTGTTCCACTGGAGTCCAGTTCAGCTCTTTACCAGAATATGGATGCGGCAGGCTATCAAATCTTGCTTGACTACCGGGCACGGCAAAATCTGGCACAGCAGGTGAGTCTGACCCAGGTCCTGAACAATGAATTCGACCCTCGTTGGGTTGAAGGCAAAATTGTCATAGTTGGTACCAGTGCCCGCAGTGTTAAAGATGTCTTTTTAACACCTTACAGTGCGGCAGCCCGCGATCGCAACTGGACTATGCCAGGTGTTGTCATCCACGCTCAAATAGTGAGCCATATTTTGAGTGCTGCACTGGGTGAGCAGCATTTGTTCTGGTACTGGAGTGACTGGGTAGAAGTGCTGTGGATTGCTGCCTGGGCGACACTAGGTGGGAGCCTTGCTTGGTTTATTCGTCATCCCCTTGGGTTGATTGGGGTAACGCTGGTTGTTTTAGTAATTCTGGGTGGCATTTGCTTCTATGGCTTCTTTTTGCAGGCGGGGTGGGTACCTGTGGTTTCCCCGGCCCTGGGATTGCTGATGGCAGCAGGTTTAATGGTTGCCTACCGGGCACAGCAAGCCTATCGCCAGCAGCAGATGATGATGAAACTGCTGGGGCAAAATACCTCCCCCGAAATTGCCAATGCTCTCTGGAAAAGCCGCGATCGCCTGCTCAAATCGGGCAAATTACCTGGGCAACGGCTTTATGCCACCATGCTGTTTACCGACATCAAGGATTTCAGCACCATCTCTGAATACATGCCCCCAGAGAACCTGCTGGAGTGGTTGAACGAATACCTGAGCGCGATTACCCAGGAGGTAATCACCCGTCACGGCATCATTAACAAGTTCACTGGAGATGGCATGCTGGCAGTGTTCGGGGTTCCCATCAACCGCACAGCTCCCATCGAAGTGTCTGCGGATGCCCGCTTTGCCGTTGAGTGTGCCCTGGCCATGCGCGATCAGCTTCAGCGACTCAACGTAGACTGGCAGCGACGGGGTCTGCCAACAGCTCAAATGCGGGTTGGCATCTTCACTGGACCCATTGTTGCCGGAAGCCTCGGCGGCAAAGATCGACTGGAGTACGGCGTGATTGGCGACAGTGTTAACATCGCTGCCCGTCTGGAAAGCTACGAGAAAAGCCGCCAGAGCGACGTTTGCCGCATTCTGATCGCCAGGGAAACCCTGGTGCATCTGGAGGATCGGTTTGAGGTTGAACCCTGGGGACCCCTCGCCCTCAAGGGGAAACAACAGATGGTTGATGTTTACCGGGTTCTAGGTTATGCCACCACTATGCCAAAAGTCATGGGCTAGGCAGGAAGAAAGAAATCAGGAAAGAAAGAAACCAGGATGTAAGAGACAGGAGGCAGGAGTCCGAGATGAGCAGGAGTCCGAGACAAGAAACTGGGGGCCAAGGGCCAGGGATCTGGTATTGGGACAACTCAAAACTAGAGCTTAGAACTCAAAGCTCATCCACTCATCCACTCATTCACCCCCTTTACCCCCTGCTTAACTAGCAATTAACAGCTAATAACTTCCAATACCTATGTTTCGCAATAAACCTTTTATTTCTGTCTTATCAATGGTTTTGGGATTGGTGATTGTCAGTGTTCCACTGCTAACATTTGCCCAGGAGTATCGTCCTCCCAAACGAGGCTTACCGGGGCGGCGGGAAGGAGCGGGTACACGGGGTACCTGTATGGAAGGGCAGAAATTTTTAATGCCTCTGACCCCGATTGACGGCTTCAGCGCTACCACTTCTAACAGCCCTACCTTTTTCTGGTATGTGCCACCCACCTCGGCTCAAATGGCTGAGTTCGCCTTGCTGGATGGCAATGATAGCCAACTTTACAGAACCACGATCGCCCTGCCGGGAACGGCGGGAGTCGTCAGTTACACCGTACCCGAAAAAGTGACCACATCTGTCCTGAAAACCGGCCAGGATTTCTACTGGCAGTTCACGATTGTTTGTGACCCCGGCCAACCCTCACGCAATCCCTTTGTGGAAGGAGTTGTGCAGCGAATCCAGCCCAGTAAGGAACTGGTGAGCCAGCTCAAGAAAGCACCCACGGCCTACAGTCGCGCCACGATTTATGCTTCCTCTGGAGTCTGGCAGGATGCGATCGCTACTCTGGCCCAACAACGATGCACAAACCCCAAAGACTCCTCTTCTCTGACCAGTTGGTTCACTCTACTGCAATCCGTTCAGCTACAGGAATTTGCCACAGAACCACTCATAGCTTCTTGCTCGATCCTGAGTGAGGGGAGAAGGTAAAGGGGAAATAGGGTAATAGGAGGGTAATAGGGAGATGGGTAGATGAGCTTTGGGTTTGGCTTGTCCTAAACATTAAATCTCTGGCCTCTAGCCCCCAGTTTCTCATCTCGGACTCCTAACCCCCTGTCTCCCTACCCCCTTACACTCCTTCACCTCTATCAATCAAAATTTTCCCACTCAGTTCATTGCCGCTAAAATTTGGGGAATACTTTAGTAGAGCCATCGAGCTCTACTGACCTACTTTCATCCCGATGGATATCTAGGAAGATTAAGCATGTCCATTGACAAACTTCAACCTGCTCCGAATAATCAGGTAGGTGTTTACATCCCCTACTATCCTCAGGCAGCCAAGCGATCGCTCCTGCCTCTGGCAATCAGCCTCTACCAGAAAGGGGTTTTGGAAGGTCAGCGCAAAATTGAAGGTGGCGACAGTATTTCTTTTATTGCAACCTGGAACGTTTCAACCTTACCGGCGGATTTAACCCGGTGTCGCATTCAGTTTGACGGTAATGCAGAACTAAGCTATGAACTGATGCTGGCCAATTTTGAGTTCGTAGATTTTCTGATTGAGGTCATCATGAACTTCAAGCGTGCCCGACTGGCAGATTTTTCTCAAGCCTTTTACCGTAAGCTCCTCAGGTTAGATGATTAACCCTTCGGCATCTGCAAAAACCACTTTGGGGCTGAGGACTAAGCCAGTCGGACCACGAGTTACCTGCCCAATTCCCAAAAATTGGCTGTTCCTATGGTGAACCCGCAGAACGAGGTTAGCCGTTGAAACGGTAGTTTTTCCTGCTCCTTCAGCAGAGGGGGCAGCCCAATCAGATTCACTCACCTCAACCTTCTGCCCCTGGCACCAGCGACGGGCGGGGGAGTCAGACAAGGCGATCACGGGCAAATGCTCCAGTGCCAGTTGTGGCAAAATAGGCTGAAACCTTCCTTCCTGAACTTGAATTTCTAACTCCTCTAGAGTCAGGCTGTTCGCCAGTTCAAAGCCACTGCTGGCTGTCCGAATGAGGGCGGCAAGGGTTCCACCAGTTTTGAGAGCATTGCCCAAGTCGCGTGCGATTGCCCGAATGTAGGTACCTGAACCACAGGCGATCGCCAGATCTACTTCAGGGAATTCTCCCGATCTCCAGCCCAATACTTCAATACTGAACACCTCTACCGAACGGGGCTGGGCAGCAATAGTTTCCCCTTTCCGCGCCAGTTCATACAATCGCTTGCCCTGAATCTGAATGGCACTGTAATCCGGCGGCACTTGTTGCAGGGTTCCTTGAAAGTGCGGCAGCAGAGCTTTGACCGTTTCCAGATCCAGTTCAGGTGCAGGCTGGGCCAGCAGAGTTTCCCCTTCCAGGTCATCGGTGGTTGTCCGTATGCCAAACCGAATGGTTGCCCGGTACGCCTTATCCTGACGCAAAAATTGCAGAAGCCGGGTTGCTCGACCCAGCGCAATGGGCAGAACCCCAGTCGCTGCCGGGTCTAATGTGCCTGCGTGACCTACCCGCTTTAGCTTCAGCAACCGGCGTACTTTCGCCACACCATCATGAGAGGTGAAGCCGAAGGGTTTGTTGAGATTGAGGAAACCGTGCATTTTCCCCTACTGTGCCGCTTGCCGGGTGCTGCGTTTGGCAATGACCGGAAATTTTCTGGACAGAATTCCAGCATCAAGCTCGGCAATGCCTTTGAGGGTATTGCCCTGAACTCGGCCATTGAAAACAGCGGTCATGGTCTGCCCCTGGATGTTTTCAGTGCGGCTGAAGGTGAGGCGATCGCCCGTCAGGGCAATTTTAGGAATGTTGTATTTCTGCCCGTCCACAATCACATCGCCTTTTACCTTCTGAAACTGCTGGCTGAACCGGAGAGTATAAGGATGGCGGCGACCGGGGGCGTACTCCAGGCTCCCCTGCCAGTCGCCTTCGATGTTGGCAGGTACAATCCAGTGGTAAAGGTTTTGCTGAGACGAGCGGGAAACTGAAATGGACTTATCTGGTTTCCAGTCACCCATTGGCATTCCATGGGAGACGATGCGGGTACCTGGTTTTAAGTCTGCCAGCAACTTAGAGCGAATTTGCTGACCTTTCTCTGTGGGCAGGGAAATTGCAACAACTGTGGCTTCCCGGAGGTTTGATTGGAGGGGCTCCTGTTGTAAAAACTGGATGCGATCGCCGAACCCAGCCTCTTGAGCATTGGCCTGGCTCTGTTGGATCAGTTCGGAATTGGGGTCAATCACCACAATGCGCTTTGGCTTGTAGGTTTGGGCAGCGGCGATCGCCAACTGCCCGTCGCCTGAGCCCAAAATATATAGCACATCATCCTGGCTAACCTCTGCCAGCTTCAGCAGGCTCGTCACCACCCGTTCAGACATGGGAGAGGAGCTATCCGGTTTGACTGGCGATGGGCTGACCTCTGGACTGGGCGGTGGAGTTAATTGAGCATTGCCCGGAAGACTAACCCAGATTCCTGGCAAAATGACACCCAGGCTGGCAACACTCAGTATCCCAAAGCTTACCGTTTTCCACATCGCCACGACATTTCCTCCTAATCATTCCACTGCGGTTCTTGCAGTCTGCTATTGAAAGAGTCATGTAAGAGCTTCTTTCATCCCGAACAAAATCTCTGGACTATTGATTTTGTTTGGATGATTATTACCGAACTCTCAGGAGAACCTCCATTGACTTTTGCCGTTTTATAGACTCTGCTGGTTAAGCGTCTGTTCCCTGTCTGAGATATTAACCCAGCAATGACAAAGAGTGCGATCACGCGGTATAGTTGCCCTCTTATTCATGGAATCACTGATTGTTGCAAAGCCTGTGGGGGTTGGCTTTTGCACCCTCAATCCCATATCCAGCGAGGGGCGATCGCCCTGCAATGGATGGCAATCACGGGCGCTTGCATCCCGTTGAGCTGGGCAACTGATGGTGAAGGCGATCGCGTTGGGGATTTGGGATCAACGGGCCGCTAAGCGCTGGTCTTCTACGTAGTCCTTGAGTTGCTCGATCGTCATGCCGCGGCAGGAGGTGATGTAGTAAGTGCCGTGCCAGAATGCATCTTTACAGAAATTATCAATACAGGCCTTAAATTCCTTGCGAATCAGACGACTGGAAACGGTTTTTAGATTATTCACCAGCTTGCTTAGTTGAACTTCAGGTGGAAAGTCAATCAACAGATAAACATGATTTTCATCTCCATGGAAATCTTCTAGCAAACAACCCCATTTTTGGCAGGTCGCTGTCATGATCTCATGGAGACGCTTCAGAATCTCCGAATTAATTAGCTTGCACTGATCCTTGGTAACCAGCACTAAATAAAACTTGAGGCTGTAAACGTTGCGATAGCCCTTATTTGGGTGCATGGCACTAAGTTTTTAATGCGGATATAATATTAGGTACGATACTTTTTCACTTCTAGTATCTGCTCAATCTTTCTTAAGAGGGCGAAAGCTGTAAAGCACTGAAACATTCCCCTATTGGCGTTTCATGGCGGCGTTCTATAGGTTCGCTGAGGAATTCAATTTTAGATGAGACAAGGCGCACTTCAAATCCTACCTGCTGTGGTGGTCGAACATAGCAGGTAAGCATGGAAGATTGAGTTCATTTAATCTACACAAACGTCTGTAGGATGAGCAAAGGATCATTGCCCATGCCCATTTCAGGCAAATTCCTTTCGATGGGCACGCTTCGTTTTACTCATCCTGCGGGAATGACTTCAATATCTGACCGGGAAAATTGCAGATCTCAATCCTAGGGTTGAGGAGCCCTTATCTTTCCGCAATTCGGGATGAGCGGAGGAAATTGATTGTCATAATCCCTTACTGTCATGACGCTGGAAAACCCGCAACGAAATCTTGCGGATTGCGTAATTCCTGGTTGCAAAACCGATCTTTACTAATAAGCCAGCGATCGCGCACCCTCTCATGTTTAGAATTTTTATTTGCGGAAGGAGATCTGCGATGAATCACTCATCTTTTAGCTTAACGTTAGAACAACAATTTCAAATGAGGTTAATTGAGGAATCTGCCCAGCAAATGTCACGTGAGCAGATGCAGGAAATATTGGTGCAAATAGCACGGCAATCGATGGTGAAAGATAACGTTATCCGGGAATTGATGAAAGGTTGTTTGATTTGAAAAGAGAGGAATAGCGATGGTTAAGCAGCTATCGCTGGAGCAGATAGTTGATTGTGGTGTGGAGCAAAATACGGCTATCACCTTTTTTGCCGCAGATCAATTACTGGCTTGCTTCGCTACCTGCAACTGAATGCTGACAACAGTTCATTCAACAGATCTTGCAGCCAAAGCAGCCCTTTGCGCTTCACCAACTCCCTTATAGCGGTAGTCATTGTGGTTAGGGCAGGGTGCAGGGGTTCCACCCTTGGCTGGGGGCGAAGCCCCCACTCCCTCTCTAATTCCAATGTCCTAACGCACTTGCGTAGAGCTATATAAGGTTACATTCCTGGATTGAAATCACCTCCAACAGGGTTCGCCACCTGTCTGGATTCCGTCGGCTAAGCAGATTCAGGCAACCAATATTGTGGCGTTGATCCGAGATATTGGAGTCCATTCCTATGCGGAGCTTCATGTCTGGTTTGCCCAATACTGTGCTGAGTTCTGGCATACCATGATGCAGCGATTAGGAATTCGCTTTAGGCAAAATTACGACGAAATTGTCGATCTCTCTCGCAGGGAAAAGATTCGACGGGCGATCGCCCAGCTTCCAGAAATCAATATTAGACTTAATCGGAAATAAGAAAGGAAGTCAATTCCTTGCATAAAATTGTCAATTTTCATGGTTTTATCGCCCATTATCATATCGAGCCATTTATTTCCGATAATGCATTTATTTCCGATAATGTCTATTGATCAAGAAATTCTGGACAAAATGCAACTGCGTCGTGCCATGCAGATCTACTCCTACCCGACCTATGCCTACGTTTGGGGAGAAGCTCTTCCGGTTCAGGTACTACCCCGTAACCTGACAGTTCCCTTTTACACTCCCTTTTACACTATTGCTCAGAAGTCAGGCCGCCCGCCTGTACTATCCTATGCCTCCTATGCACTGGATAATTGGGTCTGCATTGGGGAGTAGATTCCCATTCCCTATAAAGCCCGTAGACCTAACAAGGTAATGATGTGCGGCGCTAGTCGCACATCACTATCTGCTCAAAAACCATTACGATTTGGGCACCACCATAAAGCCATAACAATTTAAGGAAAAAATGATAATGAAATTTGCAGAACGGATGAATCGTTTAGGCACGGAGTCTGCCTTTGAGGTTTTTGCCAGGGCTAAGAATCTGGAAGCTCAAGGTAAAAGTATAATCCATCTGGAAATTGGGCAACCCGATTTTCCAACTCCGGTGAATGTCTGCCAGGCTGCCTTCCAGGCGATGCAGGATGGGTATACGGGTTACGGTCCGGCAGCAGGTTTGCTGGAATTTCGCAAAGTGATTGCAAACCATGTGGCAAAAACCAGAGGGATTGAGGTTCATCCAGATGAGGTTGTGGTGACACCTGGTGCCAAACCCATCATTTTCTTCACCATTATGGCGTTAATTGATGTGGGTGATGAGGTGATTTATCCTGATCCAGGTTTCCCCGTGTATGAGTCAGTGATTAACTTTGTGGGTGCGAGAGCTGTCCCGCTACCATTACGAGAAGAGGTGGACTTTCGTTTCCGAATCGATGACTTGATTGATGCCATTTCTGATCGCACTAGGTTATTCATTCTAAACTCTCCCCAAAACCCAACGGGCGGGCTGCTGAAGGCGGAGGATTTGGAAGCGATCGCCCACCTTGCTAACCGACATGACTTCTTCATTCTCTCCGACGAAATCTACTCCGGTATTATTTACGAAGGGCAGCACACAAGTATCCTGGAGTTCCCTGGTATGAAGGAGCGTACCATCCTGCTGGATGGGCACTCAAAAACTTACTCGATGACGGGTTGGCGACTGGGCTACGGTGTGGCGCCAAAACCGATGATTGAACACATCACTCGCCTGATGATTAATTCCAATTCCTGCACCTGTTCGTTTACTCAAATCGCTGGAATTGAGGCACTCACAGGACCCCAGGATGCCGTGGAACAGATGGTCGCCGAATTTAAGCGAAGACGGGATGTGATCGTCGATGGATTGAATGCAATTGCAGGGATTCGCTGCCTCAGGCCCGCTGGCGCATTCTATGTTTTCCCAAACGTCACTCAACTGCCTCTCTCTTCCGATCAACTGGCAGATTACCTGCTAGAAGAGGCCGGAGTTGCTGCTTTATCAGGCACTGCGTTTGGCAAATTTGGAGATGGATATTTACGGCTTTCCTATGCAAACTCCTTAGAGAATATTCAAGAGGCGTTGCAACGAATTCAAATGGCAGTTTGCAACCTCTAAAAAAATGCCCCAAAAGCAGGAGGTCCAAAATTTTGAAATTAGCGACACTAGTATTGCAAGTCATAAATTTTGCAACATGGGGGAGTAGGGGCTTCATCTCCAGAAGGGGTTTTACCCCCTCCACCCCCTTCAAAACTTTTGTTTTGATCTACTAGAGTTGTAATCAGACTTGAATCATAGACGTTACAAGGAGGTCTGACGATGACCGATATGCAAGAACACAAACAAGTTCAAGACACCCTGCAAACCATTGAAGTTAAAACGACCCCTGTTGTAACCGATAGCCCTCAAGAGCCTCCCAAAGAAGATGTGCGCGTTGAAGAATTTAAGATCAGTGGGGATGCTCTGGTGAGCAAAATTAAGGAACTGATTCACCAGGGAAACATTCGTCGAATTATCCTCAAGACAGAGGAAGGGAATACGCTGATTGAAATTCCGCTAACAGTGGGGGTGGTTGGTGGGGTTCTGAGTGCAGCAATCTTTCCTGTGATTGCAGCGATCGGTGTGATTGGGGCGTTAGTTGCTCACCTTACAGTTGTGATTGAGAAAAAGGTAAGTAACTAGAAGGCCTTCCTTAAATCCCGTGACTTTTACCAATCACCCAATGGCGGCGAAAGAAGCGGGATAGGGCCGATTCTTCCAGGGTGAGACAGATGGGGCGACCGTGGGGACATGTGCGGGGGTTGCGGGTTTGCTGCCACTGGTCGAGGAGAGTTTGCATTTCTTGTAGGGTGAGTGGGGTACCATTACGGATGGCGCTGCGGCAGGCGGTGGCAACCTGTGCTGTTTGTAAATCACCTCCCAAACTCAGCTCCCAAAGAGCATCGGCACAATCATCCCTCTGAGCTAAGAGTTCTGGAGCGGTGCGTACCACCCAGGCTTGCTCACCAAAAGGCTCCATATCCATTTCCAGGCGTTGTAGTTGTTCTACCTGCGCGGTGGAAAGTTGGTTGAGAACAATGGGCGATCGCAGTGTCACTATTTGCCAGCGATCGCACAACTGTTCATACAACACTCGCTCATGGGCAATGTGTTGTTCAATCAACCATACACCCGTTGAATGTTCAGCGAGGATATACATATTGTGAACCTGGGCGATCGCACGAAGGGGTGAGGAGTGAGGTTCTAGTTCTGACTTCTGGCTCCTAGTTCCTGGCTCCTGGCTTCTACTGGCATTGTAATGACTCTGCGCTTCAGCGGTTTTTAAAACCTTACCCACCCGATCAAAGTAAAGAGTGTCGGAGAAATTAATCGAACTGAGTTGTAAGGCTTTTTCAATTGCCTTGGTCAGTTGCTCTCGCCAGTAGTCCATGTGGTGCAGGTAAACCTCTGACTTGGCAGGATGGCGATTCCAGTCGATGTGTTCGGGTGGGATATGAAAATGGGCAAAGCAAACAGGAAAGCGATCGCGCGGTAGGGTGCGTCGGAATCCCGCCAGAATGGTTTGTTCCATTTCTGGGATTTGCACAAACCGCCCATTTAATGCCACCCGAATCCAGTCGGGGCGATGGCGATGGCAGCGATCGGGCAAACCGAGAAGGAGGTAAAGGAAAGACGCGGAGGAGAGAGGAGATTCTTCGCATTCGTCCCGCCAGACGATTTCCTGCAAATCGTTCCCCTGCACATCGCGCAGAATTTGCGGAAGAATCTGTCGTGCAGTTTTGCCCATCCACAGCGTGAGCCACTCGCGCTCATTCTGCTCAACCTGCCAGGTGACCTGGGGGTGGCAAAGTGCCATTTGATGAACCACGGCCTGCACCGCCTTGAGCTGTTGAGTTATCGGTGGTAGACCTTGACGGCGAGCAGGCCAGTTGCCAAAGATGTTATCGCCAATGACAACTGTACCGGGCGCAATCGCTGCGGGTTCCACCTGGCAAACCTTTCCCTGCGCATCGTAAGCAACCCACCAGCCTTCTTGACTGTTAGCGGAGCGGCTGACAATTTCCAAATCCGCTAACTGAGCCAGGCTGTACAAGGCCTCACCTCGAAATCCCAGGCTCATAATCTTAGTCAGATCTTGGCGATCGCGGATTTTGCTGGTGGTATGGGGAGAAGCCGCCCGTTGCAGATCCTCCAGGCTCATCCCATGACCGTTGTCTGCAACCCGAACTCGCCACTGATCCGGATAAAGAGAAATAGAAATTCGACTGGCTCCTGCATCGAGAGCATTTTCTGCAAGTTCCCGCACAACAGCCGCCAGCGAGTCAATAACCTCACCCGCCGCAATCAAATGAACAACGTCTAACGGTAACGCCTCAATCCCAGATTGCATGACTCCTAGTGTAGAAGATGGAGTGGGGTTGGTAGTTGGATTCACCCTCTCACCGGAATCAACCTGCTAATCATTGAGCGGCAAACGCTACGGAGCCCCCGACCCGCAATATTGCTGAAGGTGAAATTGCCTGCCAGGAGTTGGGCAGCGGCGTGGGTTGCTTTTGGATGTTTGACGCCGTACTGGTAGCAGACGTGGGGAAAGCGATAAAAAATCTGCGCGAGCAAACGTGCAGCGTCAAAATTGGCCGCAAATTCGGCGTGAATGCGATCGCTATATGCCTGACTGTTACCTTCCGCGATGCAGCTTGCCGCGATCGCCCCACTCTTGACGGCATGCAAAATTCCGTCGCCAAAGAATGGGTTAATGAGACCAGCCGCATCTCCAGCTAGCAGAATCCGCCCATCCGTACTGTGTACCTGCTCTTTACCATTCCAAACGGGCAGCGGGTGGGCATGGAACTTCAGCTTTTCCGGATCATAGGGTAACTGAAAACTATTTAAGTAATTAAAAATTGCCTGGCGCAATCGTTCACGAACCGAGCGAGCGTTGCGGGCATCTCCACCACCGGGATGAAACACTCCGGCACCGACGTTGAGATGCTCAGCTTTTGGGAAAATCCAGGCATATCCTCGTTTAACCGCACCATATTCCAGGTGAGCAATTTCAGATTGCAGTACAGGATGCTGATTGCTCCATTGATAGGGAAACTCCACTTCCATACCCAGGGCAATCGCCCGCCTTTGCCGCAAACCTGCTGCTTTCGCCGTCACTCCATTGGCACCATCTGCACCAATCACATAATCGGCAACAACATTAAAGTCGCTCCCCTGGCTGGAAGCTCCACGATTGCCCACCATCTGGCCCCGAACCCTGACGCGATTTCCTTCAATGGTCAAAGATCGGACTGCCGCCCCGTCCAGCAACTCTGCTCCAGACCGGGTTGCCTGTCGAGCGAGGGCATCATCAAAAATCGGACGCTGCACCATCCAAATTGACAATTTCCGGTCTTTGTCAGGCAAATTGATGGGGGCAAGATAGGAGTCGCCAAAATTCCAGGTATGGCGAAAGTAGAGCACATCGGATTCTACAAAAGCGTCGGGTGCAAGGTCATAAAGGAAATCCTTCATTACCATTGGCATACCACCGCCGCAGGTTTTATGACGAGGCAGGGGAAATTTTTCAATTAACGCAACCCTTAACCCTGCCCTGGCTGCGATCGCAGCCGCTGTCGCTCCCGCCGGTCCAGCACCACAAACAATAAGATCGTAACTTTTCACTGATTTATCCCTGACTCGCTTTTGCGAGCATCCTGATAACGTTTCAACCTCAATCAGGATAACGGGTTTGTGCATCAATATCAGGTATATTTTAAGCAAGCAGACCTAAGCGCTTACCATTGTCACGAGCCAGGCGAATCATGCTCTGCCGCTGATTCCGATCCACACCAAAGCGATCACAAAACCGAGTGATGACTTGAGCATGGAGTGCGATCGCCTGACCCCGTAAGCGAATAAATTTAGCATCTCCCATCAAGCGACGAACCAGAACAACAATAGGTGCAAACATTTCAAGTCTCCTTTCGATCGTGAAGCGGGAACCCGACTGCCCGAAATAAAAAAGGCAAAGCTATCAGCGATCGACTTCACAGAAACAGGAAGTTGTCAGAGCAACTGATAGCTGGACACCTTCAGAACTAAGCCGCGAATGCTGTCAAAACCAGAGCCGTAACAAACAGAGTTGCGAGAGCTGCCTGGAATGCATAACGGCGCTGTTGCTCAGGAGAGGGATATTCAGCGTAATAAACAGGAGGTTCAACAGCGTAGTTATTGAGCAGACCCTCTTCGTTAACGGTGTACATGGCGTTTCTCCTTTTGGGAACTTCGTTTACTTCCTTATGTAAATAAATGTAAACAAAACTGTTACAAAATGTCAACAAAACTTGCAAAATAAATTTGATGATGTTAAGCATACGCTCCGCTTATTGCCTCAAAACACCCCCTGGAGCGAAAAGCTAGGATTTAGGAAGAGGGAAAGAGGCTGAGAAAAGGGGCTAAGAAAAAGGAAAAAAGAAAAGAAAAAAGAAGACAGGAGTAGAAGTAAGAAGTCGAGAGACGCCACCCATCCACCCATCTATAGCTCTACGCGGGAGCGTTAGGACATTGGAATTAGAGAGGGAGTGGGGGCGAAGCCCCCAGCCAGGAGTTCCACCCCTGCACCCCGTCCTAACCATAATGACTACCGCTATACCCCACTCCCTACCCCCTCGAGCCTCACTAATAACCAACAACTAGCAACTTCCTCATGTGCGGACGTTTTAGCCAAAGCAAAACAGCCGAAATGCTGATCAAAGCCTTTCAGCTATCCACTACTCCCAATTGGCAACCCCGTTACAACATCGCGCCAACTCAGGACGTGCCGACTGTTCTTTACATGCCTGGCCAGTCTGAACGTCAGTTCAAGCTCTTGCGTTGGGGGCTCATCCCCAGTTGGTCAAAGGATTTATCCATTGGCTCAAAACTAATTAACGCCCGCGCCGAGACTGTGGCTGAAAAACCTGCTTTTCGATCTGCCTTTAAGCGGCACCGGTGCCTGATCCTGGCAGATGGTTTTTACGAATGGCAGCGGCTCAATGGCAAAAAGCAACCCTACTACTTTCGATTGGCCGATAGTCAACCCTTTGCCTTTGCTGGGCTATGGGAGCGCTGGCAGCAGGATGAAACCACCCTTGAATCCTGTACCATCATCACGACTCAGGCTAATGAGTTGCTACAACCCATCCACGATCGCATGCCTGTCGTGCTAAAACCAGAAACTTACGATCAATGGCTCGCTCCCTCCACCTCAACTGAACATTTACAATCTCTGCTGCATCCCTACAGCGCCGAGGAAATGGAGGGCTATCCTGTCAGTTCTCTAGTCAACAGTCCATCCAATGAAAGCCCAGATTGTTTGAAGCGTCTTTAGTAAGATATAGGCAGGTTTTTCAATTCCAACTCTTTAATTCTCCATGAACAGCGAACAACTGGCCCGTTACATCGAAGAAACCGATGGAATCTCTAAACCCTGGCTACTGGTGCTACTCCGCCTAAAAAAACTGGAAGAACGCAAAAACAGTATTCCTGACACAGAATACCAGCGAGAATTAGAAGACATTCACAAGGACATGATGAATCTGGGTGAATGGTGGATTGGTATTGAGGATGAGGTTTTTGGGGACGGGATCTGAATAAAGGTGGTGGAGTAAAAGAGTAATGGGGTTGAAGCTTAGTTGTTAGTTGTTGGTTGTTATACCAATTCAATATGAGGATGCATAGAATCAGAACCCTCTGTAGTCCCCCTTGGTAGGGGGGATGGCGACAGCCGGGGGGCGATAATGTATAGATTCATAAAACATTGTTATTTAAGAGGAAGTGAGGGGTGAAGAGTAAAGGGGTGATAGAGAGATTGTATAGCTGTAGCCACCAGGCTTAGGACTATGACCTGTGTCTCAAACTTTCCGAAGCAACTGAAATCTACCATTTCCCAAAAACCCTTTATAGCAGTAGTCATTGTGGCTAGGAAGGGTGATGCCTACCCTACTGGTTGTGTCAGGCTGAGCGATCGCTACTGGCCTGCCCGGCGAATTGTCTGACGAAACTCCTGTACAGCCTCATACTGGTCATGGTAAGTGATATAGCGACAAAACACATCTAGTGGCAAATGCTTCAACAGTTCACTTTGATTGACCCGTTGATATTCCCCACCAGATAGGTGGTAAATTGCCAGCATATCATCTTCCCAAAACCACACTTCCGGTACTCCCATGCGGCGATAACCTTCCAACTTATCTACCCCGCCACTGGTAACCGTCACTTCAATCACCAGATCTGGATAGGGCTTTTTGCTACCCAGGTTATAGGATTCATCTGGTTCATTTCTGGCTTTCAGTTGCCTGTTGCTCAACGTCGGACCACCACGACCGTAAAAGTGAATTCCTGCCTCTTCCAGGTAAGCCTCTAGCAACCGCCGGATGATGACTTTGAACTCCTTATGTTCCTCACTAACTGGCATAATTTCAGCCGTTCCGTCCAGATACACCAGCTTCAGCCCAGCAATATCTTCCAGGGAGCGATCCAACTCCTCCAATTGCTCCCAGGTCAGGTGATGAATCACCTTCGCAATTCTAGGCTGAGGAGTCTGTAGCAGCGGCGGCGTCATCGGGTTTAGATTGGGATTCTGGCATTATATGCGTATTACTGGGGGGATGAGGGCGGGGGGAGTTGGGAAGTGGTCAAAACTTAAAACTCAGAACCCAAAACTCAAAACTTATCCACCTTTTACCGTTGGTGGAGGTGATCAAATTGCTTCAGTAAATACGAACAACTAATTACAAAATCACCCATAATTGGTTCGATTTGTATCGGTTTTGTAGCGGCTTCTTGCGATCAGGATAGCGACAGTCATTCTGGTTGGGATGGGGTATAGGGGGGAAACCTCTGGCTGGGACACCACATCTATCCCCTCTTTAAGCCCGATGTACTAAAGCATTTGCATAAAGCGATATTCGAGGGTTTCGGATGAAGGTTGAACTCCAAAATATTTCCAAACAGTTTGGCGCAGTTCAAGCGAATGATAACGTGTCGTTGATAGTAGAAGCGGGTAGCATCCACGGGTTGCTGGGCGAAAATGGGGCAGGCAAAAGCACGTTAGTCAAAGTGTTGAGTGGTTTCATTAGCCGTGATGCAGGGGTTGTTTTGCTGGATGGGCAATCGGTTGAAATTCGGACGCCTGCGGATGCGATCGCTGCAGGTATTGGCATGCTGCACCAGGACCCGTTAGATTTCCCGCCCCTTGCAGTGCTGGACAATTTCACCGTTGGCAGACCGGGGCCATTGCTGATTAACCGTCGTCAGGTTGCAAAGGAATTTCGCCAACTGGCGGCCCAATTCAATTTCAACCTGGATATTAACGAGTGGGTCAGTAACCTGACGGTGGGTGAGCGGCAGCAGTTAGAAATTCTACGATTGCTATCGTTGGGGGTCAGCACACTGATTCTGGATGAACCGACAACGGGTATCTCGGCATCCCAAAAAAGCGCCTTGTTCACCACTGCTAAAAAACTAGCCGCTCAGGGCAAATCCATTATTTTTGTGTCGCACAAACTGGAGGATGTGAATGAGTTGTGTGATCGCGTTACCGTTTTGCGCCAGGGTAAGGTTGTGGGCGAGCTAGAAGTTCCCTGCCCGGATGAAACGCTGATCGAGCTGATGTTTGGTCGAGAACTGGCAACTCCCATTAAGCCCAAGACACGCCAGGCTGAACTGGTTCTGAAGCTAGAAAATGTCTCCCTCACTACTGACCGTTTCACGCTTAATTTTGGAAACCTGGACGTTTATAGAGGGGAAGTGATTGGGTTAGCCGGGTTGGAGGGCAGTGGACAACAATTGCTGTTGCGGCTGTGTGCGGGTCTGTTGCGAGCAGCGAGCGGGCGCATTTATGTAAATGGCATGGACATGACCGAACAGCCCTATCAGCAATACCTGAACATGGGAGTGGGCTATTCTCCTGCTGATCGCCTGCGGGAAGGACTGATTCGGGGGCTATCGATCCATGAACATGTTTCCCTCCGCACCCCACCGAAAGGCTGGTTTGTAGACTGGAAAGACACGCTGCAAAAAACCCTGCACGCGATCGCCCTGTTCAAAATTCGCGGCAACCCTCAAACGAAGGTGGAGCGTCTTTCTGGGGGGAACCAGCAGCGCACCCAACTGGCCCTCCTGCCCACGCCCCTCAACCTGCTGTTGATGGAACACCCCACGCGTGGCCTGGATATCGAATCGGTTTTGTGGGTCTGGCAACAACTGATTGCCCGTTGCGAAGGTGGTACTGCAATTCTGTTTACCTCTTCTGATCTAGATGAAATTATGCAGTACAGCGATCGTGTCGTTGTTTTCAGCGGTGGTGATGTTTCCGAACCGATTGATGTTGAAGATTTGACTGTGGATCGATTAGGTCAAATGATTGGTGGCAAGTTTGAACGTAACCACCAGTGGTCAGTCTAGGCGGCTTGAAGGAATCCATTCTCTCAGGAATGAGGTGAAAAATGCCCAAAGCTCTCTACTATCAGGTCGTTTCTCTCTCAATAGCACTAGGATTTATTGCAGTCATCATTCTGTTAATGGGGGCTTCTCCCATCGAAGTGATCAGCAAAATGGGGACGGGTGCTTTTGGCACACCAGGGCAGTTTGCTAGAGTAATGGCAACCCTGGCTCCTCTGTTGCTTTGCACTAGTGGGTTACTGTTTACCTTCACAGCCGGGCTGTATAACCTGGGCATTGAGGGACAAGTTGTGGCAGGGGCGATTGCTACGATGGTTCCCATTCGTTTGTTTCAGGACGTTCTGCCTGCTCCTCTGGTGATTGCATTGGCAATCCTGGCCGGAGCCCTGGGAGGAGGCTTATGGGGACTATTTGCAGGCATCCTGAATGTCTATGGTCGAATTAATGAAATTTTTGCCGGATTGGGGCTTAATTTTGTCGCCGATGGTCTGGCACTCTATCTCATCTTTGGACCCTGGCAAAAGGAAGGCGTCGCTTCCATGAGTGGCACCGAGCAGTTTAAAGAATCCCTCTGGCTCCCCACCTTCGGCAATACCGAAGCCAGTCCCATTGCTCTAGGGTTAGGAGTGGTCGCCCTTATTCTCACCATTGTTGTCATGCGGGGCACCCACTTTGGCTTACAACTTCGGGCGGTAGGGCTTAATCTGCGAGCATCCTACATTTTAGGTATTCGTTCAGTCCGCCAGTTAATCAGTGCCTTTGTGATTTGCGGGGCCTTTGCTGGAATCGCCGGATCGCTACAAGTTCTGGCGATTTTCCATCGCCTCATCCCTAGTATTTCCAGTAACCTGGGCTTTCTAGCTTTACTGGTTGCCATGCTGGTCGGCTTCAACGCCTGGATGATCCTCCCCGTCGCGTTTTTCTTCAGTGCCCTTAATATTGGCAGCTTGCAACTCCCCCTGAATCTAAATCTAGAGTCGTCCTTAGCTGGAGTGATCCAGGGCATGCTTGTCCTCGCCGTTTTACTCGGTCGTGGTCTCAGCGAAGTCAATGCCCTCTCCGCTATTAAAACCTACCTCTCCTCCCTCTCCCGCAGAGGTTCGACAGCTCTGGATGAGGGATAAACTTGGTTATCGGGCAAAGGACGAAAGAGTGTGATGGAGTGATAGGGTAACGGGGTAATAGGGTAAGGTTCTTTTATTCTCTCCCCCCATCACCCTACTACTCCTCCACCTATCCACTCCTTTCCCCTTCTGGCTCCTGACTTCTTTCTTTTTCCTTCTCCCATGGATATCATCGCCATTCTCTCAGTTGCGATCGCCACCTCTACTCCCCTGGTCTTCGCCTGCATTGGAGAAACCATCACCGAACGCTCAGGCGTGATTAACCTTTCAGCCGAAGGAACCATCCTGCTGTCTGCTATGACCGGGTTTGCTGTTGCCAAAACCACTGAAGGATTGGGCACCATCCCTAGTCTGCTGCTGGGATTTGTCAGTGCAGCCCTGGTGGGGGCAGTCGTAGCGCTGGTGGTTGCTTTTGGAGCGCTGTCCTTGCGGCAGTCCCAAGTTGCCATTGGGTTTGTGCTGGCTCTGCTGTGTGCCGATCTGTCTTCGTTCTTAGGAAATCCCTATGTTCGCATTCCTGGACCGACGGTTCCCAGTTTCAAACTCCCCTTGTTGCAGGACATTCCCGTCGTTGGCCGATTGCTATTTCAAAGCGATTGGCTCGTTTATGCCAGCTTTGCCCTGATCATTCTGGTCTGGGTATATTTCTACCGCACTCGCCCTGGCCTAATGCTGAGAGCAATGGGAGAACAACCCGCTGCTGCTTTTGCCAGAGGCACCAACGTCATTCTGATGCGCTATTGCTACACGCTACTGGGGGGAGCGCTGATGGGGATTGCGGGAGCTGCGTTTTCTCTGGACTTCAAAGCGGGATGGAGCCATCGTCATACCGCCGGCTACGGGTGGATTGCACTGGCGATCGTTATCTTTGGTAGCTGGAACCCTCTACGGGTTGCGCTTAGTTGCTACCTATTCGGCATCCTGCAATCTCTGGCAAGTCAGGCGCAAAATGCTATCCCCGTGCCCACACAGGTAATTACCGTTGCTCCCTTCGCATTGATGATTTTGTTTCTGGTTCTGACTTCCAGTGAATGGCTAGAACGTTTGCTAAAGCAGCTACCACCCAGCCTCAGCCGGGCCGCAGCTCAAACAATCCACAGCACACCACCCGCCGCTCTGGGACAGGCTTTTGAGCAAGATTAAATGTGTTCAGTCTTGCCGATACCCATCAGGATAGATAGTTGTTTGATCGGTATAAGCTTTGGACAAATCTGCCTGCTGTGTGCGAAATAGGTTGGTTCCACTTAGTTTCGCGCCGGTTAGATTGGCTTTTTCCAGGTTAGCTCGCCGGAGATCGACATTAGTTAGATTGCAGTCACTTAGATCTGCACCATACAAGTCTGATCCCTGTAAATTTGCTCCACTTAGGTCAGCACCCTGGAGTTTTGCAAAGCGCAAGTTAGCCCTGGGCATATTCGCTCTCCGAAGATTGGCTTGCATCAGGTTTGCCTGATAAAGCTGAGCATCTCCCATCTCAGTTTCCTGGAGTTGGGCTTCCCTTAGGTTTGCCTGACTCAAATTTGCGTAGGGTAGATGACTATGACTAAGGTCACAACCTGAACAATCAATTCCTGGCAGGCTGGCTTCGAACAGGTCTGCCCCACTTAAATCCAGGTTTTGGAAGTCTCTTTTACCCCCGGCGTATTGAAGAAGAAGCTCTTCTGTGTTTAACCTTTGCATTTCCGTTTCAACTTAACCAGAACGAAGTACACCGTGAGGTCAAAGCTTACGGTTGGATAAATTGGTAGGTATTTATACTTTGTAGAAATGTAAAGCATTGTGAATAAATTCCATTGATTTTTAACCATTTCTTCCAGAGATTTAATTTTTTATTAACTGAAAGCCCTTTTGGCAGGGAAATACCCTCTTCTAATTCCTTCCTGCTCTTAATTTTTGTCACAAAGGCAAAAGCTAACGTTAGCAACGGGTTTTCTTAGGGGAACTCTAGCTAGCGACTGTCGTTTAGAGGTAGACCGATCGCGGTTCTGAAAACCAAGCATGAATTCAGAACTAGGCCCCACTGAACTTCTCAAAAAAGCGGCTGATGAAGTGGATATGAATGACAATCTTGGGCTTGCTTTGTCGATGGCAACATCAGCCAGTCCCCGACAGATGGATGGTTGTGGGGCTGATATTGACGACGCGTCGTTTGCTAAAGTGCAAACACTTATGATCGATCACCCAGTGGGGGAGTCTGATAGTACGACTTTTGAAGTCTCTGGTGAAATCTTTAAGTACGTCCAGGGGGTTGTTCAGGGGCAGCGCGTTTATGTGGTTACCAACCTGTTGGGAGAGTCAGAGATTCTGCTTCAGCCTCAAATGGTATGGACCATTGGGCGAAATCGGGAGGCCGCATTACCACTGAAAGATCGAGCAATATCCCGTCGGCATGCGGTGTTGCTGTATGTGCAAGAGGTGGGTTTTCAGTTGATTGACCTGAACAGTATGAACGGTTCTTTTGTCAACGGTGCCCGAATTCGGCAACGTCATTTGCTAAAGGATGGCGATCGCATCCGTCTGGGCAGCGTCAACTTCACATTCTTCGTCAGCTGGGGTTTCCGTACCCTTCATCCCATCCATCCCGAAGTACTTGCCCGTTTCAAAGACTCTGGCTCCCGTTCTGCCGATTTTATGGATTATTCTGCGCTGGAAGATCCGGAGATTTTGTTTGGAAGAAATCGGTGATAGGCGACGGGCGACAAGCAATAGGGAAAGGGGAGAGGGGTGGACCGACCCTCCCACTTATCCACCCTTCTATCCTCGTCGCCTATCCTTAAAACTTCCTCGTCTACTCCTGCCAGCGCTCGACTACGACCTTTGTTTGAGTGAAGAATTCAACTGCCTGCTGTCCCTGAGCGTGCAGATCGCCGAAGAAACTATCTTTCCAGCCGCTGAAGGGAAAGAAGGCCATGGGGGCGGCAACGCCAATATTGATCCCAAGGTTGCCCGCTTCGGCCTCATAGCGGAATTTGCGGGCAGCGGCTCCGCTGGAGGTAAACAGACAGGCCATGTTGCCATATGGTCCCCGGTTAATGAGGGCGATCGCGTCATCAATTGTTTCCAGGTGAACCAGGCTTAAAACAGGGCCAAATATCTCGGTGCGGGCAATTTCGCCGGTGGGATCAATGTTTTGCAGAATGGTGGGGCGGATAAAATAGCCCTGCTCGTAGCCTGAAATATGGGGGTACCGCCCATCCACCAGAATGTTTGCCCCTTCCTCTGCCCCTTTTTGAATCAATCCTTCAATCCGACTGAGACTTTCAGCGGTAATTACCGGACCCATCTGCACCTGTTCGTCCAGACCATAGCCAACAATGCGGGATTGGGCGGTTTCGGCGATCGCCTCTGTGAAGGTCTTCCGGGCTTCCCCGACGGTGATGGCAACGGAGGCAGCTAGACACCGTTGACCGGCACAGCCAAAAGCACTGTCTGCCATGATGCGGGTGGTCATCGGGATGTCGGCATCCGGCAAAACGATGACTGGATTTTTGGCTCCCCCCTGGCACTGGGCCCGTTTGCCATTGGTCGCAGCGCGGCTGTAAATGTATCGGGCCACTGGCGTTGAACCGACAAAGCTGATAGCTCGGATGAGTGGATGATCTAGAATGGCATCTACCGTTTCCCTGGCTCCGTTCACCAGATTGACCACCCCTTTGGGTAGACCAGTCTGATCCAGCAGGTGCATGATTTTCTGCATTGTCAGAGGCACTTTCTCAGAGGGTTTGATCAGGTAAGTGTTGCCGCAGGCGATCGCGTAGGGCATAAACCAGAAGGGGATCATCCCCGGAAAGTTGAAGGGGCAAATGGCTGCGGCTACCCCTACTGGCTGGCGAATCATAAACTCATCAATGCCACGGGCAATATCTTCCGAGTTGTAGCCCTGCATCAAAACTGGAATGCCACAGGCGACTTCCACGTTCTCAATGGCTCGCCGCATTTCGCCCCTGGATTCTGCCAGGGTTTTGCCGCATTCCTGGGTGATGGTGCCGGCCAGATCTTCCAGGTTTTCTTCTAACAGAGTTTTCAGTTTGAAGAGATACTGAATGCGATCGCCTGCTGGAGTCCGCCGCCAGTTAACAAACGCCGCTGCCGCCGCTTGAGCTGCCTGATCAACCTCCTCAGCCGTAGACAGCGGTACCTTTGCCAGAACCTTAGCCGTTGCTGGGTTGACTACATTCAAATACTCAGTTGCCCTGGAACGACTCCATTCCCCATTGATGAAGTTTTTCAACACAATTGTCATTACACCTATCACCCTGAACTCACTGTCTTCTCTCTACCCTAGAGGGGTACCCAAGTCGTAATGATTTTGAGGGGGGTATACAACCCGTAATAGCCTACACACCAAACAGTTCCTTTCCGATATACGTTACAGGAGATTGACTGGTAGATCGAGGTTTAAACTGTATGATGACGAAGGCAACCCGATCTCCGCTGCGCAGGATGCGATCGCGGCTGTTCGGCATACCGGAGCAAGCCTCTTGCTGCCACTCAAATCGTTCGCCACCCTATAGCCCCTCAGACCCCCTCACACAAAAATCAAAAACTTATGGGTTGTACTGTCATTCGCCATGCCATTGTCTTTACGGTTAATGCCGATGATGTCATCTATTCGGATGGCACAGTCGTCCTTCAGGATGATCGGATCGTGGATGTGGGTTCCAGTGAGGAGGTATTCGTTCCAGACGATGCGACCCAAACCATTGACTGCCAGGGCAGAATGGCCGTCATCCCTGGGTTGATTGATGTCCACTCCCATTCCAGTTTGCTGCGGGGTGTCACAGAAAACCTGCAACTCTTGGATTGGCTGCCTCGCTACCAGTTAGAGCATCGAGCACTGAATGAAGAAGATGCCTATTACGCGGCCCTGCTTTGCTATCTGGAAGCACTCAAGGGTGGTACGACTTGTGTGGTAGATATGTATCGGTTCATGCATCGTTGTGCTGATGCCGCAGGCGTTTTGGGCATGCGTGTTAACTTGGTGCCCTATGCCGCCGATATGCCAGGCAAGGATTTTTTTGAAACTCCAGAAACTAACCGCAAGCTAATAGAAACGCACCATCTGTCTCAGAACGGACGGGTGCGGGTGGGGGTCGGGCTGGAGCATCTCCTCTACTGCTCAAGAGATGCTTTTGCCAAAGCCAGAGCCTATTCCGAGGAGTATGGGGTTCGGATTCATACCCACAGCAGTGAACAAAAAGAAGAAGTGGAGGCCGTGGTTCAGCATTTTGGTCAGCGTCCGATCGCGCTCTTCAATGAACTGGGGATTTTGGGAGAGAAAACAGCGATCGCCCACTGTGTCTGGCTTAACGAAGATGAAATTAAACTCCTGGCAGATACGGGTACCTCTGTCGCCCACTGCCCCACTAGCAACGCCAAGCTAGCCGGTGGCATCGCCCCCATCTTGGAAATGAAACAGGCAGGAATCACCGTTGGGTTAGGGACCGATGGCAATATCTCCAATAACAATCTGGATCTGTTTGAAGAAATGAAATTTGCGTCCCTGTTGCAGAAAGTTCATCGCTATGACGCCGCGGCCCTGTCTGCCCCAGAAACCCTCCGCATGGCAACGATTGAGGGAGCAAAGCTGCTTGGCTTAGACCACGAGATTGGCTCGATCGAAGCGGGCAAAAAAGCCGACTTACTATTGGTTGATCTCTGGCAGCCCAACCTGATGCCCCTTGTTTGGGATAACAATGATACCAATGTGCTGTGGAACTTAGTCTACGCAGCTCACGGTTCTAACGTACACACCGTTTTTGTAGATGGTGAAATGGTAGTGCAGGCCGGACGCAGCACTCGTGTTAATGAAGCAGAAGTTTTAGAAGCCATTCAGGGACAAACTCTGGATCACCTGAAGCGAAGGGAATCCTTTAAATCGACTCTCAACCCTGTGGTTAGCTGATGTAAATATCGTATCGCTCTGAAGCGAAGCGGTGATTGTACAGCCATTGTCGATTAGTAGGTGAATCAAATATCCAGCGGTTCAGTAAATCTGCAAACTTGACTGGGACTTGTAACTGCTCCCAAGTAGCTTTGGAATTTGCAGAAAGCCTTTGATAGAGATCAGGGTTTGAAAGCAATGTGACAATTCGTTCTGCTAAAGCAGAGGCATTTCCCGCTCGAAAAATTAGCGCACTTTGCCCATCAATCAGTTTCCTCCGGAACATGGGGTGATCTGAGGCAACAATTGGAGTGTGGGAACATAATGCCTCGTAAATGATCATTGGGAGGCCCTCAGGGTAACTATGGTGGCTGGGAATCATGACCAGATCGGCTGCCCTCATCAACTGCACAATATTGTTGTTGGGAATGAACCCTAAAAACTCTATTTGTTGCTCAATTCCTAGTTTTTTTGCCTGTTCAATATAGCGGGCAATGTCTCCTTTGCCTGCTAACTGAACGTAAGTCGAAATATTTTTAGCGTTCAGTATTGGAACAGCTTCTAAAACATCCCCAACCCCCTTTAAATCAATGATTGAACCCACGTATAGCAGTTTGAAAGTCCCATGATGGGTTCGCAGTTGTTTCGGAGTGAAATTGTCAGGAGTGATGACATGTGGCCAGTCCCAGGGAATGATTTTGTTGGGATTGACTCCGATCGCCCGCAAAGATCGACAGGCATTAGTGCCATGATTCGCCACCCAATCTATTTGGGGATGATTCAAAAGCCTGCCCAGAAAATAATTCTTGAGCGTGCTACGTACTCCTGTAGCTTGAAACGAATCGGCCAGGAGGGCAAGGGTTTTAACTTTGTTTCGAATCGCCCACTGAACCAATTCCAGAATAGGGGTATTGATGATCAAATGGGTTGGCTTTTGTTGTTCAACCAATTTGATTAACTCTTTAACAGGTACATTCGTTGCAAAGCCGCTACCAATGGCACGCACTCTATTCTCTAGTACTTCATTGTAGGGTTCATCCGTGTGGCAAACGAGGACAGTCATTTCCTCAACCTGCTGGCTAATTTCTGCCATTGTGTTGACCGAATACCGCTGGGCATAGTACGTTTCGTTTCCCCCTTGATTCAGGTGATTGACAGCTTCACGGTAATCTCCCGCATATTGGACAAACAAAACTCGTCGTCGAGTTGAACTACGGGTTTTAGGGGGATTTTCCAGAGTTAACTGAGTGACAAAGTCCTGATTTCTCTTTTCCATAAAGCTGAAGATCCTAGATCAAAAAATTTTCTCTAATTATTTATACTGAGAAAAGCAGAAAGGAGAAGGAAAGAAGCCAGGAGCCAGAAGGGGAAAGGAGTGGATGGGTAACGGTGTAATAGGGTGAGGGAGTAAAGAAACCTCACCTTATTACGCCGTTACCCTATTACTCCCTTACTCCTCACTCCTCACCTAGCTAACAACTAACAAGCAACAACTAATAACTGCTCCCATCCCCTAACTTCACTTCTCAAACCATCAGGTAAACTGTTGGAATTGGCGCGATTAAACAGTTCAGAATTTATGGCGACGTTTTTACTGGAAGTCGGTACAGAAGAATTGCCAGCGGATTTTGTGGATGAGGCGCTGGAGCAATGGCGATCGCGCATCCCCCAGAGCCTGGCTGCTCATTATCTGAACCCGGAGAGCATTGAATTCTATGGCACTCCCCGTCGCCTTGCCGTTTTAATTTGGGGACTGCCACCGCGCCAACCAGACCAGCGAGAAGATATCAAGGGACCCCCTGCCCAGGCTGCATTCAAAGATGGTAAGCCGACCAAAGCTGCCGAAGGCTTTGCCCAGAAGCAGGGAGTAGACCTGGCTTCCCTGGAAATTCGGGCAACGGAAAAGGGGGATTTTGTCTTTGCTCGCAAGATGATTGTGGGTAAACCGACCGCAGAGATTCTGACCCAACTGGTGCCAGAGTGGATTACCAATCTGGAAGGTCGGCGATTTATGCGTTGGGCAGATGGAGACTTACGCTTCCCCCGTCCAATTCGCTGGCTGGTGACGTTATTGGACAGCGAAGTATTGCCGATTGAATTGGTAAATGGTTCCCAGAGTTGCCGGGGCGATCGCCTCTCCCAGGGGCACCGGGTTCTGCATCCCCAACCAGTTGAAATTCCCCATGCAGAAGAGTACGTCCGCGTCCTGGATGCAGCGTCTATACAGGTCAATGTTGAAAAGCGACGCAGTTTGATAGAACGTCAGGTTGAGGAAGCGGCGGCTCAAATGGGTGGGGTCGCGCTGATTAACCCAGACTTGCTGGAAGAAGTGACCAACCTGGTGGAGTATCCCACAGCAGTGGTCGGCAAGTTTGACCCGGAATTTCTGGAACTGCCGCCGGAGGTCATCATCACAGAGATGGAAAGCCACCAGCGCTACTTTCCTGTGCTGAAGCAGGTGGGTTCTTCTGACCTGTTGCCCTACTTCATCACTGTTTCTAATGGTGATCCTGACAAAGCAAACATTATCGTCGCCGGGAATGAGCGGGTCATTCGGGCACGGCTTTCGGATGGCAAATTTTTCTTTAATGCCGATCGCGCCCATCCCCTGGAAAGCTATCTGCCCAAACTGGAAACCGTCACTTTTCAAGCCGATCTGGGCTCCGTGCGGGCTAAAGTTGATCGCCTCTGCCGTGTTGCCGACCAGATTGCTGACCAACTCAAGGTGAAAAAACGGCAGGACATTCAGCGGGCAGCCCTCCTCTGCAAAGCGGATTTGGTGACGCAGATGGTGGGTGAATTTCCCGAATTGCAGGGGGTGATGGGTGAGAAGTACGCCCGTGCCAGTGGTGAATCAGAGGCGGTCGCAGTCGCCATTTTTGAACATTATTTACCGAAAGGAGCGGGGGATAGGCTACCAGAAACCCTTGCGGGTCAGGTTGTGGGGTTGGCGGATCGACTCGATACCCTGGTCAGTATTTTTGGGTTGGGTATGTTGCCGACAGGATCCTCAGACCCATTTGCCTTGCGCCGGGCAGCCAATGCGATCGTCAACATTACCTGGGCTGCTAATTTGTCATTGAACCTGAATCACTTAATCGAGCAAGTCACAACTGATTTTGCCCAATCCTTTCAAACGGTGATGAAACTATCTCTGGAAGAGTTGCGGCAACAATTGCAAGACTTTTTTCTGCAACGGATTCGAACTCTGCTTCAGGAAGACCGGGAAGTTGACTATGACCTGGTCAACGCTGTTCTGGGTGAAAATGATCCAGAATATGCCGAACGGGCATTAAATGATTTGCTGGATGTGCGCGATCGCGCCCTCTTCCTGCAATCCATCCGCAACGACGGCACCCTGGAGAAGATTTACGAAACTGTCAACCGCTCTTCTCGTCTCGCTGCTCAGGGCGATCTGAATACCACTTCCCTGGAACCCACTTCTCTGGTCAATCCCAAACTATTCCAGCAGCCCTCAGAACAAGCCTTTTACAATGCCCTGGTAAAGCTAGTCCCTCAAACCCAGATAGCCCGTGCCAAACGAGATTACCGCAAACTGGTCAATGCCCTGGCAGACATTGCGCCGACGGTCAGCCAGTTTTTCGATGGTCCCCAAAGTGTACTGGTAATGGATTCTGACCCCGATATTCGCCGCAATCGGCTCAATCTTTTAGGGTTGCTGAGAAACCATGCACGGGTGCTGGCAGATTTTGGAGCGATCGTGAAAGCCTAAAACCGTAAAGCCTAAAACCATTCAATCCCCTCAAACTGTTTCGCCGTCTCTGCCCGTGCTGCTTCTCCGCAGGTGCGGGGCGTCGGGAAAATTTTACCTGGGTTCGCAATGCCCTTGGGGTCAAACACCTGACGTACCCATTTCATCGTCTCCAGGTCTGCTTCTGTAAACATTTCGGGCATGTAACAACGCTTATCTGCCCCAATTCCGTGTTCACCCGAAATACTGCCGCCCACCTTTACGCACAGCTTGAGGATGGCTCCCCCCAGTTCTTCCACTGTTTCCAGCGCACCGGGAACGGCATTATCAAATAAAATCAGGGGATGCAGATTGCCATCTCCTGCATGGAATACATTTGCCACCCGGTAACCGTATCGTTCGCCCAGGGCCTCAATTTCCCTTAAAACGTATTCTAGTTTTGTGCGAGGAATCACCCCATCCTGCACGTAATAGTCGGGGCTAATTTTCCCCATAGCGGCAAAGGCGGCTTTCCGTCCTTTCCATAGAGTCAACCGCTCCTCCAGATCAGTGGCAATGCGGACGCTGCGGGCACCGTTCTGGTAACAAATGGCTTCTACCCGTTTGCTGTTTTCTTCGGCTTCCACTTCCAATCCATCCACTTCAACCAGCAAAACCGCTGCCGCATCACGGGGATAACAGTTGGTGAGAACCACATCTTCGACAGCATTAATGCTGAAGTTATCCATCATTTCCATGCCGCCGGGAATGATACCTGCACTGATGATGTCAGAAACTGTGGCTCCGGCTGCTTCGACGCTGGTAAAGTCTGCCAGTAAAACTCGAACTGATTCAGGCGTTTTCAGAATTTTAAGCGTAATCTCAGTGGCGATGCCCAGGGTACCTTCGGAACCGACAAATAACCCGGTCAGGTCATACCCTGGCATTTCTGGAATGGTTCCTCCCACATCCACAATGGAACCATTGGGTAACACTAGTTTTAGCCCCAGCACGTGGTTTGTGGTGACTCCGTATTTCAGGCAATGAACCCCGCCTGAATTTTCAGCGACGTTGCCACCGACAGAGCAAATGATCTGGCTGGAGGGGTCGGGGGCATAGTAAAAGCCGGCTCCACTCACAGCCTGGGTCACCCAGTTATTAATCACACCGGGCTGTACCACAATTCGCTGATTCTCCAGGTCAATCTCAAGAATACGCTTCATCAGCGCAGTCACAATCAGAACACAATCATCCGTGGGCAGGGCTCCCCCTGAAAGCCCGGTGCCAGAGCCACGGGCAACGAAGGAAATTTGATGGCGATCGCACACTTTCACCACTTCTGCCACCTCTTCGGTTGTCCGAGGCAACACCACCACAGCAGGGCGATTGCGGTAGCTGGTCAATCCATCACACTCATAAACCAGCAATTCTTCCTTACGCCGGATGACGTTAGGTTCGCCAATAATCGCCTCAAATTGCCGAATAATGGGTGACCAATCACGCTTTTTATCCTGAGTAAGCATAAAACTCTGGGGCTTGCAAGGAGTGAACTTAAAGAGTCGGTGAAGAATGGGTGAACCTTGATCAGGTTATGTTGACATTTGGGGGGAATATTGACTAAATATTAATCTTTAAGTGGTGACTTAATTTTTTTAAGAACAGCAGCACTTAAGATCCTTCTAAAGATCCAAGAGATCCTTCTAAAGATCCAAGATCCTTCTAAAGATCCACTCTAACGTTATCACCATCGGGATTTAATCAATGTCGGGGTTGATAAGTCTGGTCTGATTTGTGTTTCTGAAAACTACTCATATCTGAAAAGAGGGGGTAGAGTCATTACCAAGGTTAAACAGGAAAGTCGCTCGTTCATAGCCTGTTAATCCACTTTGTCTAATGGGCACGTGGAACAAGCCACTCCCTAAGCTGGAACTCAGGTATGCATAGAGTTATTGAGATGTGAGGATAATCTTTACAACTTAGGCTTAGCAAAAGACTGCAACTGTACCGAATACTTGCTCCTAACAAATTCGC
Source organism: Leptothermofonsia sp. ETS-13 (assembly GCF_049200465.1). Taxonomy (NCBI): domain Bacteria; kingdom Bacillati; phylum Cyanobacteriota; class Cyanophyceae; order Leptolyngbyales; family Leptolyngbyaceae; genus Leptothermofonsia; species Leptothermofonsia sp. ETS-13. The sequence goes on along the minus strand of NZ_CP120836.1, from coordinate 3,581,039 downwards.
CTGAAGGATGTTTCAAGGTCCATCAATTCCCTAATCCGTAAACATGAATAAGTATGGGATGTCCCTTGGTGTAGTTGCAATCCATTAAGCTTCAGGCGGGATGGGTTAAACTTCCCTAGTCCTATTCTAGATATAAGTCTCAGAGTTTAGGTCTCAAATTCCGGCACCGCAAGTCCGTTTCCAAATAGGACTGAAACAGTACATTACTGAAATACTGCAAATATCTGCTTTCTAAATCGTTAGACATTTCCCCTGAAACACCGGAAAGTCGTGATTTGAGCGATTTGAGAATTTCACCTTCAGAACGATTTGTCCGTATCAGTTCGGCTGCGATTCAAGGATCAATTAGGAGATCAAAGCCATGAGCCAGCGCATGAAAGTCTCGCTATCAGCAGGAAACTCAATTCCAGCTCAACCATCGAAAAAACAGGAAGCCTGGTTTAACCTGCTGTACCCGATTGAGGGAAGCGAGTTTGCCGCTCTGAAATTAGCAGAACTCTCAAAAACCCGCGAATTTCAACTGGGGGAGGCGCTTAACTTCCATAATTATTCCGATGCCAGAGAAGATTCTGTTCATTCTGAACATGCTGAACATGACACTCCCAATTTCTATCTAATTGCTCAGGGACGAGTGCGATTGCTTTGTTTTGATGCGGAACAGCAGCGCGAAGTTTCGGTCCAGGTGCTGAAAGAAACGGAAACCTTTGGCGCCGATCGCCTATTTGGCGCATCCCCCTTTCCTTACCGGGCGATTGCCGCCAGCCCAGGTCAGGTATTGCAGATTCCAGCGACAGCCCTCCTACCCTGGTTGGAACAGTTTCCCCAGCTTAACCAGCGATTGCAGCAGCAAGCTACGCAACGGCAGCGGTTGATTTTTTTCAAAACGTTGACAGCTTTGAAAACCCTCCCCAGCCATCAAATTCAGCAACTGTTGCCCTATCTAATGGAACGCACCATTCCCGCTGGGGAAACCCTGACTCAAGCCCTGGGAAATGAGGCAGGTTACTTCTGGCTGCGTCAGGGCGAAATCCAGGGGGGAGACAGTTATTCTCCTGGATTGGCTGTTGGAAGCGGGTGGAGTTACTCTGACAAAGTTTCTGAGGACTGGTCCGCTCAAACGGACGTACTGCTCTACTGCCTGCCAGCAGAACATTGGGAAACAGCAACCGCGATCGCCCCCGTTTTAGGGAATACCTCCCTGTCTGTACCCACCGCTACCCCCACCGCAGGGAACCCCTATCCTTCAACAATGGGGCAGCCTTACTCCATGCCCGCCTCTTCCTTGAGGCAGGATCACCTCCACAGGAATGGGGGGGCGATCGCGGGCGATCGAGAAATTTTGCTCATGCCCAATGGTGATGATTCAAATCGGCCAAATGAGGAGCCACCGCCCAACGTCACCTTTCCCCAGCCCCAAAAGCGGCGTCGCCCCAGGTTATGGCACCGCTACCCGTTTGTGGAACAGCAGAGTTCTTCCGATTGTGGAGTTGCCTGCCTGTCCATGATTGGCCTGTATTGGGGAAAACGCATGAGCATCAATGCCTTGCGGAATCTGGCAAACGTGGGGCGGTCTGGTACATCGCTAAAAAACCTGGCAAAAGCGGCAGAACAGGTTGGTTTCAATGCTCAGCCAGTGCGAGCGAACCTGCCCCCCCTGCTGGAACACCCTAATCCCTGGATTGCCCACTGGGAAGGCGATCACTATGTCGTTGTCTACCGAATTCGCGGTAACCCGGCTGACCCAAATTGCCGCATTTTGATTGCAGACCCTGCCCGTGGAAGACGAACACTCTCAAGGGATGACTTTCTCGCCCGTTGGACGGGGTTTGCCCTGTTGCTGGAACCCACCCATCATTTGCATGCCGTTGAATCCAATCAGGCTCAGTCGCTCTGGCATTTTGGGCGCTTGCTTACCCCTTATCGATCACTCCTCTGGCAAATCATTCTGCTTTCGTTGCTGATTCAGGTATTTGGGCTGATTACACCCCTGTTTACCCAGGTCATTCTGGACCAGATTGTGGTGCAGAAAAGCCTGCCCATGCTGCATGTGTTTGCGATCGGGCTGGTCTTGTTTAGCATCTGGCGGATTGGGCTGATGGGTGTGCGGCAATATTTGCTGGATTACTTTTCCAATCGGCTCGATCTGACACTGGTCAGCGGTTTCGTCAACCATGCTCTGCGGTTACCATTAAAGTTTTTTGAATCGCGCCAGGTGGGTGACATCATCACCCGAATTCAGGAGAACGAAAAAGTTCAGTTGTTTCTGGTGCGTCAGGCGGCATTGATCTGGCTCGATGCGCTGACGGCGATCGTTTACCTGGGGCTGATGTTTTATTACAACTGGAATTTAGCAGTTCTGGTTGTCTGCCTGATTCCACCGATTGTTGTGCTGGCACTAGCGGCCACTCCCCTGCTGAAACAGGTGTCACGGGAAATGTTTAGTGCAACGGCAGAGCAAAACTCCCTTGTCGTTGAAATGATGACGGGTATTGCAACGGTGAAATCGGTGGCGGCAGAACAGGAAGTCCGCTGGCGTTGGGAAGACCGCCTCACCGGAATGCTCAATGTGCGGTTTAAGGGACAAAAGCTGGCAAACAATCTCCAGATTACCAGCGGATTGATTAATGCCTTTGGCAGTGCCATGTTGTTGTGGTACGGTGCGACGCTGGTGATTCAAGACCAACTCACCATTGGACAATTTGTTGCCTTCAACATGATGATTGGTAGTGTTATCAATCCAGTACTGGCGGTGATTGGTGTTTGGGATGAGTTGCAGGAAGTCCTTATTTCTGTTGAACGGTTGAATGATGTCTTTTCCACTCAACCGGAAGAAAGCCCCAGTAAACCCATGCTGGTGCTCCCTCCCATTCAGGGAGAGGTTCGATTTGAGGATGTTTCGTTTAGCTATGATGCAACGGACGATCGCAACATCCTGCAAAATCTTTCCTTTGAGGTCCATGCCGGTGAAACTATTGCCATCGTTGGGCGGAGTGGTTCGGGTAAAACCACCCTGGTGAAATTACTCCAGGGTTTATATCATCCCAACCGGGGGCGCATTTTGATCGATGGGCACGATATTCGGCATGTGTCTCCACCTTCGCTGCGATCGCAGCTGGGTGTGGTACCCCAGGAAACCTTCCTGTTCTCTGGCACCATTCTGGAAAACATTCAACTCTATCGCTCAGAATTTAGCCTAGGACAGGTGATAGAGGTGGCCAAACTGGCCGAAGCCCACACCTTTATTCAAGATCTGCCCCTAGGATACAACACCAAAGTGGGTGAACGAGGTTCAAACCTTTCAGGTGGGCAGCGACAGCGCATCGCTATTGCCCGCGCCCTGCTGGATAACCCGGCGATACTGATTCTGGATGAGGCTACCAGTTCTCTCGACACCGAGTCAGAACGGCGCTTTCAAGAAAATTTGGCTCGTATCAGCCACAATCGCACCACTTTTATCATTGCCCACCGTCTTGCTACCGTTCAGCATGCAGATCGCATTCTGTTACTGGATCGAGGAGTGCTGGTTGAGCAGGGAACCCATGAGGAACTCATTGCCTTAAACGGACTGTATTATCACCTGGCTCAGCAACAGCTCAATCTTTAACCTGGCATTAATCCAGAAAACTGCCAAATTGGCAACGTTAAGCAAACTTGAAAACTACTATAGGAGAAAGTAGAAACACAAAACCTCACTAAATCAGGTTCCAGTTTAGGTCTCTGTCTAATTAATGTCTGAACTGTCAGCACTAAATATCTTTGCAACTCAGTACCAAAATTAAGACGGACATTAGATATCCAAGCAAGTAAGTGGCTACACAAGCTTTTCCACGCTTTCTCTAAATCAATAATGGCTGGCTCAACTCAATCCATAATGTGCTCACCCCATGATAATTTCCGCAGGTTCCAAAATTTCTCACAATTTTGGTTGGCGATCGCAACAATAATTCGAACAAACCAGTAGTTCGAACAAACCAGTAGTTGGTAAATGTTTGGTGGCAGGCGTTTCCCCACGCCCCACATCCCTCTCAAACAACTAACAGCTAACAATTCGCTCCCATCAGGTTATGCCTATGCTACTTGCCCCTAAAAGCAAACCTCAGAATCTTGCCTCTCAACCTCAGGTTGTTTCAACAAAAACGGACCACTGGTCACCCGCCCTGCAAACAGTCCTGGAACATCCTCCCGCAACCTTGCCCACCCGCCTGGCCCTGGGTGGAACGGCCTTTTTCCTGATTTGTGCGGCCTGGGCCTGGTTTGGGCATATTGACCAGACCGCAAAAGCTTCTGGCAAACTCATTCCTCAGGATGAGGTTTTTAAGGTTCAGCCCGTTGAGTCTGGAAAAGTGATTGCCGTTGCAGTCAAAGAAGGGCAAGCAGTCAAAGCTGGACAGGTACTGATGGAATTGGATACCGAAATTGTCAGCAAGGAAGTGGAACGCCTGCGAGAACAGTTAAATGCTCACCGCACTGAACTTGATCAGGTGCAAACGTTGTTAAACAAAACCCAACTTCAAGCCCAAACCAAAGCGGCGATCGCGGAGACAGAAATCCAGGCTCAGAAGGTAGCTGTTGCTAAAGCAGAAGCTACCGCTGACAGTAATGAAGCCTTGCTTTCCCAACTTGAGGAAGATGCTGCTGCTCAAAGGGTGCGCCTGGAGCGATTGCAATCTCTCAGGGAAGAGGGGGCTATTTCTCAGGAGAGCCTGTTTGAGGTGGAACAACGGTTGCGCGATCGCCAGCGCACCATCACCGAAAGCCAGGGCACCCTGAAACGGACCCTGGCCGAAGTAAATCGCCTGGAAGTTGGTTTAAACCAGAAGCAAACCGAGGCACAACAGGCACATCTAGAAGCCCAGCAACAAGTTCAACAACTGGCAATGCGGGTAAGCGAAATCCAATCCCAAATTAAGGAAACCCAGTTGCTGCTGGATGCCGCCAAAGCAAGACTGAAACAGCATTTCCTTTACGCGCCTGTCGATGGTGTTGTGTTATCACTCAATGTGCGTCAGAGCGGCGAAGTGGTGCAACCCAAACAAACCCTGGTTGAAATTGCACCAGAAGGTAAACCTCTGGTATTGACTGCCCTCCTCCCCAACCAGGAAGCAGGCTTTGTCAGAACAGGAATGCCTGTTCAAGTAAAGCTAGATGCTTACCCTTACCAGGATTATGGGATCGTGCCTGGGCAGGTAGCCTTCATATCACCCGACAGCAAGTTGGATAGCCAGATGGGACAGGTTTATCAGGTCAAAGTTACCCTCTCCCGCAGCAGTATTAACACACGCGGGCAAACCATTCAGTTTAAACCAGGGCAAACGGCGACAGCTGAAATCGTCACCCGTCGTCGTCGGATTGCCGATGTGCTTCTGGATCCGCTGAAAAAGCTGCGAGGTGGTATCAATCTGTAGGTTCAAATCCAGCCACAGGGTGGGCACCATCCAGCACCCTTAACTTAGTGCTATTCAGCAATAGTTTTCAAACTCAAGTCAACCTTATTCACGGAGAGGACAAGAGCATGAATCAACAGATTCTTTGTTCTGAAAGCTCCCAAAGGGGCATCGATAGAGCTATGACAGCTGAACAGTTTACTCAGGTCATTGAAGCAATTTTGGCAGGTAAGTATTCCTGGGCCTGCGTTTTGATTTTGCGATTTGCCGGGTATAATCCGCTACACTACATTCCCTACCGAACCTACAATCGCCTGGTTAAGGAAAATAACAATTTAAGAAAGCCAGAACCTCAGGGGACCGATAGAGTTGATAACCGTTTCTATACAAGTACAAATACTAATTTTGAGAAACAGCCTTCTAAAAATTGTTTAAATCAGCTTAAGGATTTAGCGTATCTAGAACTTATAAACCCCGATCCACCACAAATTCAGGAAACTGGTCAAGGGCTTTCCCAAATTCGTGGAGGTAGCTTTAGTCAATGGTTGACTCGTAGAATTTCGGATTTCTGGTCGGCCCCAAACTAATACAGCTCTACGCGGGTGCGTTAGGACACTGGAATTAGAGAGGGAGTGGGGGCTTCGCCCCCAGCCAGGGGTGGAACCCCTGCACCCTGTCCTAACTATAATGACTACCGCTATATCGATTTAAGCAATGATTTAAGCAATGTTGATGGTAAGGTCTCGATGGAGAGGCCAGGAGTCAGAATCAATCCTTCTTCTAGCTCTTGCTTCTCTGTACCCATCCCTCCGATTTTCTATAGCTCTGTTGCTAGGTCGCTTAGGACATTGGCTTTAAGCGAGTGTGAGGGTTTTGCCCCCCAGCCAGGAGGTCTACTTCTGCACCCCGCCCTAAACCTAGTAGCTAAAGCTATAGTAATTTTTTAGTGAGTTTTTTAGTGAGTCACTCGGCAGGAAGATCACCATTTTTTAAGGTGATTGCCTAATAAGATGGCTGACTAAGCGACCACTTTGGCTTCGGCAGACAAGTAATGGTTACAACCATAGCAAGTGATCTACTAGTAGAGCAAGTGATCTACTAGCCTTTCAGTTTGAGAATTTTTACCGCTACGGCCAGGCTTTCTTCGTAGAGAACTTCTCGCCCCCCAGCGCTGCAATTGCTGGCTGAGCAGAAATTCTGCTTTCTGATCATTAATGGCAGTCACCATTTCGGTACGGGCGGCCTGGGCACTCCCTCCCGCTTCCATACGCATACAGCCTATGGTCTCTGAGCAAAGAATGGTGCTGCAGTTGGCATTCTTGTTTGTAGAGGCCAGGCGTAAACCAATTAGATCACCAATGATTTCACCAGCATCGGCTATCGGAATAGCCGCCAGTTCAGCTTCAATTTCTCGCTGGTTGTGCCCTTTGAATTTGACGTGTTTAAGGTCGTAGTCTCCTCCGGTCTCCTGGTAAGAGACCGGTTCCCAATTCAAACGGCTGGCAATCCAGCTAAGGAACATGAGGGCCTGGGCAGCATTGCCTTTTTCGTAATCGATCATGACGCGATCAATTTCACCAATGTCTGCACGGCGTTCGGGCGGATCAAAGGTTTCTGCCGTCAATTCCTGCCAGGGAAGCAGGCGGTGCCAGTTGAGGTCGGCTACTGAAATGCCTCGATCAATCAGGTCCTGGATTTTGAGGAACTCTGATTCAGGATCGCTGAAATAGCTGGAATCCATGATGATGCAGTGGCAAACCTCTACAACTTTCTTGAATAGCTCCTGTTCTGGGTTTGGAGTGGCTTTCCACCAGACAAATTTGGGCAGGTTAGGAATGAACAGGGAGGTGACCAGATCGCCGACCCGGTTGAGGGCTTCTTTGGTTCCCCGCAGGGTAATGTACTCGGAACAGATGAGATTGTCTCCGGTCACTTTTTGGACCGGGCAATAGGCCGAAACCTGGGCGGTTACGCCTTTATCTTCTCCCAGAGTGGGGCAGAGGGTGATGATTCGACGCGGATTCAGGGCGGAGATCGCATCATTAATGCTGAAACCCCTCAAATTAGGGTTGGAGATTGTCATCCGTTCTGAGGGCAGTTTAGCAACCTCCTGCCGTAAGCGGGTGAGGGTTTGAGCATCTACCCGTCCTGTAATCGGTAGCCCATAGGTCTTCTGGGCTTCATTCACCGCTGCTTTCGTCAACGGCCCATGAATTCCATCAACGGGCCCCTGATAGAATCCCAGAATCGCCAGCAATTGCTGAAACTCTTCCGGTTCGTAGACAACCATGCAAAATGTGGAGGCTCTCGTAGCAATTAGAGCGGCGTTATCTCCACTCTGACTGTTCCAGATCGAATTCAGCTCTTCCTCAATCTCATGGAGGGAAATATCCTTTGGTTTTTGGAGGGCAACAACAGAAGTTGGAGTCATAGGTTTGTTGTCTCAGTTGTCAATGGTTGATTGCAGTTGTCAGTTCATGGGTTCCTTGGTCTTGGGCATTCGTCTCCAGGTGCTTGCGATCGCTGTTATCCTTGCTCAACACTTCACCACTACAGCCTGCGCCACTTACGACCATCTCGATTCAACAGCAACTCCGCCTCGACGGGTCCCCAGGTTCCGGCTTCATACAGAGGAATGGAGTCGGGAGAAGTGGGAGCATCCCACGCCTGTAGCAACGGAGTTAAGATGCGCCAGGAAGCTTCAACTTCGTCCCCTCGGGTAAATAGAGTCTGATCCCCCAACATACAGTCAACCAGAAGTCGAGCATAGGCATCGGTATTAGGTTGACCAAAGGCACTTTCATAGCGGAAGTTCATATCAACTGGGCGGGTGCGTAGTGAGTTACCAGGAGTTTTTACATCAAAGCGGAGAGAAATTCCTTCATCCGGCTGAATTCTGAGGGCCAGGACGTTGGGATTCAACTGTTGTGCCGCCGACTGAAACATCATGAACGGCACTTCCTTAAACTGAATCGCGATTTCTGAAACCTTCTTAGGCATCCGTTTGCCCGTCCGCATATAGATAGGGACTCCCTTCCAGCGCCAGTTGTCAATGTAGAGTTTTAGCGCTGCGTAGGTGGGTGTAGTCGAGGTAGGAGAAGCCCCTTCTTCTTCGCGGTAGCCTGGGATCGCTTGCCCCTTCATCCAGCCAGCGGTGTATTGTCCACGGGTTGCGGTATTGACCAAATCTTCCACATCTGCCAGGCGCGTTGCCTGCAACACCTTCACCTTTTCGCCTCGAATACTGTCAGCATCCAGAGAGTTGGGAGCCTCCATCGCCGTTAGACAAAACAATTGCATCAGGTGGTTTTGCACCATATCCCGCAGGGCTCCAGCGGTTTCATAGTAACCTGCCCGTCCTTCCAGCCCAACGGTTTCAGCAACCGTAATTTGAATGTGATCAACAAATTGGCGATTCCATAAAGGCTCAAAAATAGCATTGGCAAACCGGAACACCATCAGATTTTGGACGGTTTCTTTTCCCAGATAATGGTCGATCCGGTAAACCTGCCGCTCATCGCACACTTTGCGAACAATCCGATTAAGTGCCTGAGCAGAGTTGAGATCCCGTCCAAAGGGTTTCTCGATAACCAGTCGATGCTTTTTAGGATTGTCAATCATCCCAGCTGCCCCAAGCTGAAGAATGGCTTCCGAAAAGAACTTGGGCGCAACGGAAAGGTAGAAAACCCGATTGCCACGGGTTCCCCGCTGTTCATCCAGTGTTGCCAGAAAATTTTTCAGCTTCTGGTAGCTGTGGGGATCATCCATGTCGGCAGAGCAGTAGTAAAGCCCCCTGGCAAACTCGTTCCAAACCACTTCGGAACCCAGACCACTACCAAACTGTTCAATTCCTTCGCGCATATGCTCGCGGAAGAAGTCATGAGACCAGTCGCGCCGGGCAACACCCACAATAGTCAATTCCGGCGGTAGTCGTCGCTCTCGCTTCATCTGATAAAGTGCGGGAACAAGTTTACGCTGGGTCAGGTCACCCGATGCGCCAAAGATCACGAGAATTTGTGGTTCGGGGATGCGGTCTTGCTGTAAGCCAACGCGGAAGGGATTTTCTAGAAGTGCAACCATAGATGGGGGAGTGGAGTAAGGAGGAAGAGTCGTTAGTTGTTGGTTAAACCGTGGCTAGCTGATTGGCTTTGTCTTCCAGGGATTGCATGAGGGAGTTGAAGGGCTGAATGAATTTATCAATACCTTCGTTCAGGAGATGGTCCATGACTTGATCTAAATCGATGTTGATGGTGGGGTCTTTGAGGCTCTCGATTAATTGGTAGGCATCATCGATATTGCTTTCGATGCGGTTGGCCACATTACAGTGATCGAAACACGCTTCAATGGTAGAGGGTGGTAGCGTATTGACTGTATCAGGCCCTACCAATTCGTCAACGTACATGACATCGCTGTAATTAGGGTTTTTGGTGCTGGTGCTTGCCCAGAGGAGACGCTGAACGTTGGCACCTTTGGCGGCAAGAGCTTGCCAGCGATCGCTCTGGATGATTTCTTTATACTCCTGATAAGCAATTTTGGCGTTGGCGATCGCGACCTTGCCTTCAATCGCTCTCAGTTTGTCAGCGATTTCAGGGGAGTCAGTGTTTTTAATCTTTGCCTCGAGTATATCATCCACCATGGAGTCAATTCGGCTGAGGAAAAAGCTTGCAACCGAGGCAATTTTGTTGATACTCTCACCGTTGGCAACCCGCTTCTCTAAACCGCGAATATAGGCCCAGGCGGCCTCGACGTAGCTTTGAACCGAGAACAGCAGCGTAATGTTGACATTGATTCCTTCGCTGATGGCCTGTTCAACAGCCGGTAACCCTTCTGGTGTACCAGGAATTTTGATCATCACATTTGGGCGACCGATTTCCCGGTAGTAGCGGCGGGCTTCCCGAATGGTGGACTCGGTATCACGGGCGATATTAGGAGGGACTTCGATGCTGACGTAGCCATCTAAGCCATCAGACTCTTCATAGACCGATGCAAAAATGTCGCAGGCGTTGCGAATGTCGTCAAAGATGAGCGATTCATAGATCTCCAGCAGAGGTTTGCCTGCTTTGATTCCGGCTTCGATGTCGGCGTCGTAGATTTTGTTTCCGGCGATCGCCTTCTCAAAAATTGCTGGGTTAGAGGTGATCCCCCGCAATCCACGGGTTTCAATCATCCGCTTTAATTCACCTGATTGAATCAGGTCACGGGTCAAATTATCCATCCAGATACTCTGACCAAGGGCTTGAATTTCCTGTAAGGGATTTGCAGTCATTACCTATGCTCCGAACGGTTGTTGACGGTTAGTAGTTAGGGAAGGGCGTGGGGAATGGAGTGATGAGGGGGATGGGGGATGGAGTTTTGAGTTTCAAGTTTTGAGTTTTAAGCTCTGATACCTGGCACATGGCTCTCGGCCCGCTGCTTTAACCCCCTTTCCCCTATAACCTCTCCTGATTAACGGGATGCAGCAAACTTCTCTTCTCGTTCCCTCGCTTTGTCCTGGATAAAAGATTCCACCAGGGCAACATCATCCGTACTACCGATGATGAGTGGCGTACGGGCATGAAGTTTATCTGGAACCACATCCAAAATCTCCTGAGTTCCAGTACTAGCACGCCCACCAGCCTGTTCAATCAGGAAGGCGAGGGGAGCAGTTTCATAAAGCAACCGCAATTTGCCCTCTGGCTTTTTGAGTGTGCCGGGATAGAGAAAGACACCCCCCTGAAACAAAATGCGGTGGATATCTCCAACCAGGGCTCCGCTATACCGGGCGGTGTAGCCCTCATGACGATGGACGTAGCGGATGTAGTCTCGAATTGACTCATCCCACTGCCAGAAGTTACCTTCGTTAACACTGTAGATCGGTCCGTGCTGGGGAATTTGCACATTCTCGTTAGAAAGAATGAACTCCCCCAGACTGGGGTCCAGAGTGAAGGCATGAACACCCTTACCGATGGAATAAACCAGGATAGTGCTGGGTCCATAGAGAATGTAACCAGCCGCGATTTGCTTCCGCCCGTTTTGCAGCAAATCCCTGGCAGCGCCATCGGTATCTTCTCCTTCCTGCTGACGAATCGAAAAAATGGAGCCGACATTAAGATTGATGTCTACGTTGGAGGAACCATCGATTGGGTCATAGAGCAGGGTATAACGACCAATCGGGCAGTTTTCCGGAATGTAGTAAGGGTTTTCCATCTCTTCAGAGGCAAGACGGCAAACAAGACCGCTTTGCTTGAAGGCTGAAATAAAGACCTCATTGGCATAAACGTCCATTTTCTTCACAGACTCACCCTGGACATTGACTTCACCTGTGAAGCCAAGTACCCCTTCCATTAACCCGGCCCGGCTGAGGCGGCGGGCAATGAGTTTGCCTGCGAGGGCAATGCGATTCATCAATGCACTCAGGTCTTGCGCATCGGGACCAAAGTTTTGCAGTTGCTGGAACACATGGCGGGACAACGTGGTGCAGTCACGATCCAGAGCCAGTTCATGATCTAGAGGTTGGTAGGCATCCACCATCGTTTTCTTCTCCCTCTTTGTATCGGGCTTGACCTGCTTTTTCTCCAGGTTACTGATGCCTGAATTTGCTACCTCCTATCTTAGGTAGGCAATTTTGGAATGGCGGTTAACTTTAGGTGAACTAAAGAAACTGAAATTTTGTTAGGTATCTCAACATATCTAAAGGAGGATTCTTGTTGTAGGGAAAATCCTCAACCTGGTCATTTGCATTCACATTTGTATTCATCAGATGCTCTGGAGGCGGTCTCATCCCCAGTTTAGCGTGCTGACTCAAAGGATTGCCAATCAGTTGAACAAGCCCTCAGGGAAATTAATTCATGCCAATTTAGAGTTGCTCTTTCAAGCAGTTTCTAAGCAACAGAAAGCAGGCTTTGTTCGTGGCGTAATGATGATTATCGCTCTGATTTTCTGTCAGAAAAAACTGGTCAAAGTTTAGTGGCCAAGTGAAGCATTGAGCACACTCACTTTTGCAAAAGGGTCCATAGCAATCTTATTTGGATTGTGGGAAGTACCCTGGGGTTAATTTGTAAGAGGTCTCTATCGGCAAATTCAGAATCGTACTGAAATCATCTGCGATCGCTCCCTCATTGCTTACTACTGCGATCGCTAGTAAGGAAAAAGCAAAGGGCGGAAGGAGGGGATGGGGGGATGGGGCGGTGATGAATGTAAAGGGCTGTCACTCTATCACCCCATCACCCCTCATCACTTTATTCATCCACTCATCTACTCCTCCCCCCTTTACCCCTCCACTCCTGCCCAAGTTTATAGCCAAAAAAATTGCCTGACCCTTAATAAGCCCCCAGGATCAGGCAGTCTACCTGTAAGGACGCTTCTTAGCCGAAAAAGCTAAACAAACATAGTTGCCCCCCTATAATTGCTCAGCTCTTCCGAAAGCGTTCCTCAGATATATTTAGATTTTGGTACTTTATAGTATCCAAAACCATCCGACATAGTACTAAATTTTATTCAAAGATGGATTGAAATTTTTAGCCTTTCTTCCGTAAATTTACGTCCCTTCTTGAAGGCGTAAGATCCAGCAAAAATTCAGATAAATTCTTAACCATTAGGGTTTTGTCATCCCTGCTTCATGAAGCACTGGGTATGAACCCTTAGACGTTCCTCCCAATGCTAACCTTTTTCATATAGCGATCCTGCTTGAAATTTGAACGGAGTGCAGGGGGGCCCCTCTGCGTAGGGGCTTCGCCCCCACCCCCCTTGTTCACAAACTATGTGTGAACGCGATAGATGTTAGGCTCGTATAACAGGAGCTACCTGGCTCAGGACAATCAGGATTTAAGGGATTAGGGGCTAGGAGTCCGTCAGGAAAGATTTGAGGGATAACTCAAATCTACACAACCCAATTTTCAGGTGTTTTGAGGGTTTTCAACCCATCAAAACAGTCTTGACAGACCACTAGGAACCAGGGACTAGAAAAGCTCTGAGTGCAGAGTTGTATCTATACCTTCTAACCCCTAGCCCCTTTTGCCCCCCTAACACCTGCTATAACGTCATTTGTAACCGCTGCCCACTCAATGTACCAGTACGTCAGCCACCTCCATGCTCATCCCCCTGACGCGTAAGACCTTTGAATCTCTGATTCCCAAAGTTGCTACGGGAGCCCAATACATCTATTACTGGGGCAAACTCTCTGATTTTCTCCGGCGTTTGCTGATTTCGGTGGTGGGGGTTACTGTTCTCATTCTGGGGCTTAGCCTGATTGTTGGCCCGGAGATCGGTTTTTTTCGGTTTCTGCTAGGCATCACCGTTGGGCTTTACTGGCTGTGGGGCCCTGTTCTATGGGCAAGCCTGAAGAATCTGGAGTGTCGAAAGTTCCCCTATAGCGGATTCTGGCAAGGGGAGGTTCTGGATGTTTACGTGACAGAAGAGCTGATTGGCAAAGAAGAGACTGTCAACGACCAGGGAGACCTGGTGATTGTTGAGAATCGGGAACGCTGCCTCAATATTGAAGTGGGTGACGAAACGGGTTTCTCTACCCGACTACGCGTTCCCCTAAAACGGGAGCATCAGGCAATCGCTCCAGGGGATACGGCCCAGATGCTGGTGATGTCCAATCGGGGAGATCTGAGTCGGATTAGCAAAACCTCTGACATCTACATTCCAGATCATGACGTTTGGGTGAGCGACTATCCTTATCTGCAACGAGAGGCCTTTGTTGATGTAAGTTACCGGTTGCGTTCCCAGGAACCGTATGAACTCCGCGAAACTAGCCGAAAGCCGTATCCTTCCCCAACTCGCTACCCTGAATCAGGGGAATCTCAAAGGGCACGCCCAAATCTGCGATTGAACCGACGTCGTTCTTCTCGCAAAAAACCTATAGCGGGAGATTGGTAGTCAGCCTGGTGTACTGAACCTAACAGAGAGCAGCCCTTAAAACTTGTTAATAAACTCTGTATTTAATGGGCACTTACAATGCAAAGTGTTACTCTTAGTAGCAAATTGCATAATACCAGCTTCCACATTTAGACCATATTTAGAATTGTTTTTCAATTTCTAATTGGAGTTATTTTTTGTATCAAGAAATGGCTCATTCAACAATAGTCGCAGCTTATGCGTTGCCAGATCAACTGTTAGTAACTGGACAAAATTAAGGGATCAGCTTACAAGTAAAATCTCAGGTTAAACGGGGTGGATGGGTGGATGAAAGTAGGATGTCATTTCTCAACAAGTCCTTAAGAAATGCGCCAGCGGTTCAATTGCGCTTTTTAATGGAACATGACAATGGGATCTGAGGGTACTCCTCTTCAGGCTTTGCTACATCTGTCGATGAATTTAGCTGCAATGTTTACTTGCAAACCTGGCAGGCGTTAGCCAGGAGTGAATAATTTGTTCCTTGGTAATAGACATTCTGCTTCACCGTTAAACCTCAAATGGGAATTGCCAAGGATTGTGAATGGGCTTAAAGATTCAACTCAACTAGGCTCTGCCTCAAAAGCTTCAATCCAGTGAACCTTAAGGAATTGAAAATTATGGTAGCCACTCCTTCCAAACTGATTACGGATGATAGGTCGATTAGTGCATTTGGCAAGGCGCGATCGACGGTAGAGGGATCCCCTCTTGATGCTGAAGAATTGAGGAAGATGCACGCCTACTGGCGTGCTGCTAACTATCTGGCGGTTGGCATGATTTATCTACGCGATAATCCGCTATTAAGAGAACCCTTAAAGCCTGAACACATCAAACACCGATTGTTGGGTCATTGGGGTTCTAGCCCTGGTATTGCTTTTCTTTACACCCACCTGAACCGAATTATCAAGCAGTTTGATCAGGATATGATTTTTGTGGTGGGTCCAGGTCACGGTGCTCCTGGCTTTTTAGGTCCCTGCTACCTGGAAGGCACCTATTCCAAGTACTTCAGTCAGTGCACTGAAGACGCGGAGGGAATGCAGCGTTTCTTCAAACAATTCTCCTTTCCGGGTGGGGTTGGAAGCCACTGTACACCTGAAACGCCTGGCTCTATCCATGAAGGGGGTGAGTTGGGTTATGCGATTTCCCATGCCTTTGGCGCGGCCTTTGATCATCCTGACTTGATTGTGGTTGCGATGGCAGGGGATGGGGAAGCTGAAACGGGGCCTCTTGCAACCTCCTGGCATTCCAACAAATTTCTGAACCCGATTCGGGATGGGGCGGTGTTGCCCGTACTGCATTTGAATGGGTACAAGATTAACAACCCAACTCTTCTCTCCCGAATCAGCCATGAGGAACTGGAGTCACTGTTTCGCGGTTACGGATGGACCCCTTACTTTGTAGAAGGGTCAGATCCAGAAACTATGCATCAGGCAATGGCGGCGACGCTGGATCACTGCATTTCTGAAATTAAGCGAATCCAGCAAGAAGCTCGTAGCAGTGGCAATGCCTTCCGACCTCGCTGGCCTATGATTGTGATGCGGACTCCCAAGGGATGGACGGGACCTGACGAAGTAGATGGACATAAGGTAGAAGGTTTTTGGCGATCGCACCAAGTGCCCCTAAGCGGTATGCATAACAATGCAGAGCATCTACGCATGCTGGAAGCCTGGATGCGCAGCTATAAACCGGAGGAATTGTTTGATGAGAACGGTACACTGCGGCCAGAAATTAAGGATATGGCCCCAAGGGGCACTAAGCGACTAGGCGATACTCCCTATGCCAACGGAGGAGCATTGCGCCGCGACCTCAGGCTGCCAGACTTCCGTCAGTATGGCATCAAAGTAGAAAAGCCAGGTACGGTTGAAGCTGAAAACACGCGCTTCCTGGGCGTGTTCTTGCGGGATGTGATGAAATTTAATCCGACGAACTTCCGTATGTTTGGTCCCGATGAGAATACGTCAAACAAACTCAACGCTGTTTATGAAGCCAGCAAGAAATTCTGGATTGCTGATTACCTGCCCGAAGATGCCGATGGGGGAGAACTTTCTCCTGATGGGCGCGTGTTGGAAATGCTGAGTGAGCACACGTTGGAAGGCTGGATGGAAGGTTATTTGCTGACAGGACGGCATGCGTTCTTTTCGACCTATGAGGCGTTTGCTCACATTATTGATTCCATGGTGGGGCAACATGCGAAGTGGCTGGAAATGTGCAATCGTATTCACTGGCGACAAGAAATCTCTTCGCTGAATATTCTGATTACATCGACAGTCTGGCGGCAGGACCACAATGGCTTTACTCACCAGGATCCTGGTTTTTTGGATGTAGTGCTGAACAAAAGTCCGGAAGTGGTTCGCATTTACATGCCACCCGATGTCAATACCTTACTTTCAGTAGTGGATCATTGTTTGCGCAGCGTCAACTACATTAATGTGATTGTTTCAGACAAGCAACTCCACTTGCAGTATCACGATATGGAGGCTGCTATCCGTAATTGCACCAAAGGAATTGATATCTGGGAATGGGCAAGTAATGATGCTGGTGAGGAGCCAGATGTAGTGCTGGCGAGCGCAGGAGATATTCCCACCCAGGAGTCGCTGGCAGCCTCAGTTATACTGCGGCAGCACTTCTCTGACCTGAAGATCCGATTTGTGAATGTAATTGACTTGTTCCGATTGCAGCCAGACACAGAACATCCTCATGGATTAAGCGATCGTGACTTCGACAGTCTATTTACCCTGGACAAACCCATCATTTTCAACTTCCACGGCTACCCCTGGCTCATCCATCGCCTGACCTACCGCCGCACCAATCATAAAAACCTGCATGTGCGCGGTTATAAAGAAAAGGGCAATATCAATACCCCACTGGAACTGGCGATTCAAAATCAAATTGACCGGTTCAATATTGCGATCGATGTCATTGATCGGGTGCCAAGACTCAAAGTCGCGGGGGCTCACGTTAAAGAAATGCTTAAGGATGAAATGATCTCCTGCCGCCAGTATGCCTATGAACACGGCACTGATAAGCCCGAAATAGTTAACTGGAAGTGGCCTTACTAATTCTTGAGTTGGGGGAAGTGGGGAGATGGGTGGGAGAGAATCAGGAGTCAGAAGCCAGAAGGGAGAGCGAAAGGAGTGGATGAACGGGGTAGGGGCGTGATGGAGTACACAGAGTAACAGGGTAATGGAATACCGATGTAAAGAACAATCACCCTACTACCCTATCACTCATCCACCTATCCACCCCCTCTCTAACAATGAACAACTCTATCCCTGATTTAGATCATTTTTTCAACCAGGTTTCAGAGAGAGGTCTATGAAGGTTGCAGTCTTTAGTACTAAAGCTTACGATCGCGAATTCCTCAATGCTGCAAATATTGCTGCCCACAGCAATCATGAACTGATTTATTTCGATGCTAGGCTTGAACCTAAAACGGCTCCGCTTGCAGCTGAATGTTCTGCAATTTGTGTATTTGTGAATGATGATGTGGGAGCAGAAACCCTGATCACTCTTGCAAAGCAAGGAGTTCGCTTCGTAGTTCTCCGCAGCACTGGATTTAACAATGTTGACTTGAAGATGGCAGCAGAGTTGGGAATTAAGGTGGCGCGGGTGACAACCTATTCTCCCTTCTCGGTTGCCGAACATGCCGTAGGTTTGATTCTTATGCTCAACCGTAAGCTCTATCGGGCTTATAATCGCGTTCGAGATGATAACTTTTCCCTAGAAGGGTTATTAGGGTTTGATTTGCACGGACGCACAGTAGGGGTAGTTGGTACTGGTAAAATTGGGTCGATTTTTGCCCAAATCATGCACGGATTTGGTTGCCAACTGCTAGGTTACGATCCCTACCCTAACCCCAATTTTGAAGCCATTGGAGCATCAAGATATGTACAACTATCTGAGTTATTTGAAAATGCTGATATAATTTCGCTCCATGTTCCTCTTTTTCCAGAGACGTATCACATGATTGATGCAAATGCAATTGGACAAATGAAGCCTGGGGTGATGCTAATCAATACCAGTAGAGGTGCACTCATTGATACCAAAGCCGCTATTGAAGGAATCAAGTCTGGAAGGATTGGTTATTTGGGAATTGATGTGTATGAGCAGGAAGATGAGCTTTTTTTCCAGGATTTGTCGAACACCATCATTCAAGATGATAATTTTCAACTGTTACAATCCTTTCCCAATGTTGTGATCACCGCTCACCAAGCATTTTTTACCCGAAATGCCCTGGAAGATATTTCACGCACTACAATCAAGAACCTGACCGATTTTGAGCAGGGACGCCCCTGTTCCAACGAAGTGAAACAACCGGAAAAAATTCCGGCAACAACATCGGTAGAATGACTGGTAAACCTCCAGAGGGAATGATCAATGGCACTACCGTCATCATTTTCAACTTAACAATCATCACGATTTGGGCGCTACTGAATGACTTTAGGACTGAGAGTAGGGACTGAGCAATGAAAGAGTTGGTGGTTGCAACTCAGCCCTTTCTAGATCAAAAGCCTGGCACTTCTGGGCTGCGCAAAAAAGTTTCTGTTTTCCAGCAGCCCCATTACCTGGAAAACTTTATTCAATCCGTGTTTGACAGTTTGGAATTCTGCCGGGGGCAAACGCTCGTACTGGGTGGCGATGGGCGCTATTACAACCGACGGGCCATTCAAACTATTTTGAAAATGGCAGCCGCCAACGGGTTTGGACGGGTACTCGTTGGGCAGGGAGGGATTTTATCTACTCCAGCCGCTTCCTGTATGATTCGTAACCATCAGGCCCTTGGCGGCATCATTCTCTCTGCCAGCCACAACCCGGGTGGCCTTCAGGGGGATTTTGGTGTGAAGTTCAACATCAGCAATGGGGGACCGGCTCCAGAGAAGGTTACGGATGCCATTTTTGCCCATAGTCAAACTATTCGTCAATTCAAGATTTTGGATGCTGGAGAAATTGACCTTGATCGATTGGGACGCACTCAATTGGGTGAAACGGTTGTAGAGGTGATGGATCCGATCGCTGACTACCTCAAACTAATGCAGTCCCTGTTCGATTTTAATCGCATTCATTCACTACTCTCCGGCGGTTACTTTCGTATGATTGTGGATTCCATGCATGCTGTCACTGGACCCTATGCCCACGCCATTTTTGAGCAGTCACTAGGTGCGCCTGCCGGGACCGTGATTAACGGCACCCCTCTGGAAGATTTTGGAGGGCAACATCCTGATCCGAATCTGGTCTACGCCCACGAACTGGTGGAGCGGCTGTGGGGGAAAGAAGCCATTGATTTTGGTGCCGCATCGGATGGGGACGGCGATCGCAATATGATCCTGGGGCACAAATTTTTCGTGACTCCCAGCGACAGCCTTGCCGTTCTCACCGCTCATGCAAAACTAGTGCCAGGTTATCAGTCTGGTTTGGTGGGGGTTGCCCGCTCTATGCCCACCAGTCAGGCTGTAGACCGGGTAGCAGCCCGTTTGGGCATTGATTGCTACGAAACTCCAACCGGCTGGAAGTTTTTTGGCAATCTGCTGGATGCAGGCAAAGCCACGCTCTGCGGGGAAGAAAGTTTTGGAACGGGTTCCAATCACCTGCGCGAAAAGGATGGGCTATGGGCCGTGCTGTTTTGGCTCAACATTTTAGCCATCCGGCAGCAGCCCGTCGCGCAAATTGTTAAAGAACACTGGCAACTCTATGGACGCAACTACTACTCCCGGCACGATTACGAAGGAATGGAAAGCGATCGCGCTGCCAGCCTGATCCAACAGCTTCACCACCAAATTCCGTTACTTGCGGGTAAGAAATTTAACAACTACGAGGTCAGTTATTCAGATGACTTCACCTACCACGATCCTGTGGATCACAGCGTTAGCAACAATCAAGGTGTTCGGATTGGTTTTACTGATGGTTCCCGGATTGTGTTTCGCCTTTCTGGTACGGGAACTGAGGGCGTAACCCTACGAGTTTATTTAGAAAGTTACGAACCCAATATCGCCAGGCACAATCTCAATCCTCAAAATGCTCTTGCGGGCTTGATTGCGATCGCTGAAGACATTGCTCAAATTCGCACCTTCACAGGGATGGATCAGCCTACAGTCATCACATAAAGGGGGAAAGGCAACAGGTAAGGAGTAAGAAGTGAATGGGTAAATGGGTCTCATCCATATAAATGGCGTAAAACTTCTCCTATGAAGGATTAGACTTAAAAAAGCGCTCAGGCTCAGGCAATGGTAAGGCTCCAGCCCTGGCAATGGATTGTTCTAGCACTCCCAATCGTGGCGATCGGGGGCTTTTTGATAACCGCCGCTGGACTCCAGATTCACCAGTGGGGGGTTAACTGGATCTGGGGAATCTTTGTCGTGGTCTTTGTGGGTTGGCGTTGGCTACTCGTTACCTGGACTAAGCCTGCCCTGGCACAGGTACAGGCCGTGGTAGACGAAGTCACCGAGGAACTGGAAGCATTCCCTGGTGAACCCTCAACGGTCCCTGCCAGCAAAGCGGCTCAGGCAGCAGAGGCATCCCTCCAAAAAATTCTGGAGGAAGCTCGCAACGATCCGCCCCTGTGGGAGAGTTGGGACCAGTTCTGGCGGCGATGTCAGCAACTTGTGGAAGCGATCGCCCGTGCCTATTACCCTCAGGAAAAGCACCCTCTGCTCAACATCTATGTTCCCCAGGCCTATGGGCTACTACGAGGGACTGTTGATGATCTGGATCAGTGGATGCAAAAACTGTCTCCCGCGTTGAACCAGGTCACCATTGGACAGGCATACCAGGCATATTTGGTTTATAAGAAGCTGGAACCCTCTGCCCGCAAGATCTGGCAGGTGTGGAACTGGGCCCAGTGGCTTTTGAACCCTGCCGCGGCTGTTGCCAGGACAGCTACCCAGCGCTATAGAGACCGGGCCAATCAGCAACTGTTGGTCAACTTGAGCCAGCTTTTACGGGAAGCTGCCCTGAGAAATCTGGGCAGGCAGGCGATCGCCCTCTACGGTGGAACTACCATTCCTGAGCTGGAACTGCCAGCCTCTCCAACCCCTACCCTACCCAAAGCAGAGACCCAAACCCTGCGTGACATCCTCACCAGAGCGGAGCCACCTGAAGCTGTCGAACAAAAGCCAATTAACATTTTGCTGGTGGGACGGACAGGAGCGGGGAAAAGCAGTCTGATCAACACACTGTTCGTGGATAATCGAGCGGCAGTCGATGTGCTGCCAAGTACCGATCGCGTTCAGGACTACCACTGGCAATCAGAAACTGGAGAAACGTTGACCCTCTGGGATACTCCTGGTTATGAGCAGGTAGACCGACCCGACCTGCGACAGCAAGTGATTGACTATGCCACCAAAGCCGACCTGTTGTTGCTGGTCACTCCTGCTCTGGATCCGGCATTACAGATGGATGTGGACTTTCTCAAGCAGGTAAAGGAGCAGGTTGCCGAATTACCCACCATTGCTGTGGTGACCCAGGTAGATCGTCTGCGCCCCATCCGTGAATGGGCTCCTCCCTATGATTGGAAGTGGGGCGATCGCCCCAAAGAAATTGCCATTCGGGAAGCCACTGAATACCGCGCTAAACTGCTGGGCGACTTTTGCAACATAGTTTTACCCCTCGTCACTGGAGATAAAGCCAGCAGTCGAGAAGCCTGGGGAGACGATGACCTGTCCGTTGGTTTATTGCAGGCGATCGCACCAGCCAAACAACTTCGCCTTGCCCGTTTCCTGCGTAACCTGGAAGCCCGCACCCTCGGTTCTGCCAAAATCATCGACCACTACACTTTCCAGATGACTACCACCCAAGGGCTTACCAACCTGCTGAAGAGCCCCGTCCTCTCCTTCCTTTCCACCCTGGCAACTGGCTCGCCCACCCTGGCCTATCTGCTAACTGAAAAGATTCCGATTGAGCAACTGCCGATCGTGATTGGCAAACTTCAGATGGCCTACGACCTGTTTTCCCTTTTAAACGAAGGCGATCCCGACGCACGCAATTTTGACCTCCTCTCCCTCTGGCCACTGTTGCTGGAAAACGATTCCCCTACGGATCGGAATGCCTGGGCGTTTGGTCATGCCGTTACTGAATACCTGACTCAGTCGTTCACGACTGAGGAGCTGCGATCGCGGTTTGAGTACTACCTCAGAACCACCACCACTAAGTACACATCTCCCTAAGGAGGAACCCCTGGCTGGAGGCGAAGCTCCTACATCTCCTTAAAACCAACGCCCTGAACAACCTGGCGACAGCTATAAATCTTACTTCTGAGAATTACGTGAATTACGTCCACATACAGAATCATCTACAATCGTTAGTCATCCACAATCGTTAGGATGCTCCTAACGATTTCCGCCCCCCTTCAGTGACGGACGAGTTGTACTTAGGCAGACGAACGGTAATCTTCGTCCCTTTCCCTAATTGACTGTCTACAGCAACTTCACCGCCATGCAGATCAACGCAGGTTTTTACAATGGCTAACCCCAAACCCGAACCCGGAATGTTCCCCACATTACTTCCCCGGCTGAGGAACTGAAACAATCGCTCCTGATCCTCAGTGGGTATCCCAATTCCTTCATCCTTGACTTCAAATATCAAATGTGACTCTGTTCCAATCAAGTGAACTTCGATACTGCCACCATCGGGAGAGTATTTAATGGCATTAACTAACAAATTCACTAAAACCTGTCGTAACAGAGCCTGATCTCCCCAAAAACCACGGGTATTTCCTGTAATCTTGAATATCAACTCATGGCGCGCTGGTGAGTCTGCACCTACACTGTTGATGATTCTCCGCTGCTCTTCAATGATGTCTGAGAAAAATTGTAGAACTTCAAATGGGTAAGGCTTGAAGGAGGTTTTATCCGATTCAAATGCTTCAATCACGAGTAAGTCTTCAACCAATTGAGCCATTTGCCGGGCTTTATCTTCAATCAGTTGCAAGAACCGCAGGTACTTTGTTTCATCTAACTTGCCTTTATGAACTTTCAGAGTAGAGGCGGCAGCCAGAATGGATGACAGTAGAGTCCGATATTCACGGGATACTGTAGCTACAAATTGAGATTTGAGAGTGTTCAGTTGCTTCTCACTCTCCAACGCTGTCAACGCCTGGGCCAGTTGTTGAGATTGCTTAATGGCGATCGCCAGATGTTCTGCCAGTTCACTAAACATCTCAATTTCATCCGGATGCCAGCGTTGGTTACCTGAACTGCGGCAGGCAACCAGCAGACCCCATAATGAAGTACCCGGAGGTCGAGAAGAATTCAAGGCGATTTCTTGTTCTTTAAGCCTAAACAGAATAGGAACCAGTAAATAGACTTCAGCGTGTTTGCGTTTACGCGAAGTCAGGACAGTAGCTTTTGGTATTAGGGGATAATTCTGATTTAGAAACGAGACGAATTGCCGGTTTGGCTCTACCGAATTCTTAAGCCCGGTTTCGCATAGTTTGGTTAACTGAAACACAGAGGCTGATAGGCTCTCTTTATCTGAGGATTGGGTAGCCTGATATAGTGTAACGCGATCGCACTCCAACAACTGGTGTACTTCCGTTACTGCCATCTGTACAATTTGCTCTAGATTTAGCGTTTGGTGAATGCGAAGGGCAATTTCAGCGATTAAGTGTCGCCGTTCTTGCACTTTCTCAAACTGGCTTTGCAGATGGGACTGCTGGATGACACTACGAACACTCAGTTGCAACATGTCTGGCTCGAGGTGCTGCTTCACCAAATAATCCTGAGCACCCCGCTTCAGAGCCTGTACAGCAACGCGTTCATCGCCTTGGCCTGTCAGCATGATGACGGGAAATGGCGCCTCCCAGCCCTGATGCTTAAGTTCATCCAAGAATTCAAGACCTGTCATATCAGGCAGGCAAAAATCCAGCAGAATGGCGTCAAAATGCTGCTTTTGAAATAGAGTAAGCCCCCCCTCCGCGGAAGAGGCTTCCAGGATCTGATAAGACTGGTCAGGATCGCTGGATAAATACTCTCGATAAATCTCCCGATCCTCGGCGCAGTCATCAGCAATGAGGAGTGTCCACATAGTTGGCATGGAGAAGAAGAGGTTGCCCTTCTATGGAGAAAACCTGAGGAATGTAACGAGAATCTAAAGAATAGCTCCTTTCAATCCTCTCAATAATACCAAACTCTTACAGAGGAAACACTCAATTTCCTATCAATCCAGGGTTTGAACTATATCCAGGATTTACTTAACAAATTTGCTTAACCCACTTAGTTGTGTTCGTTAGGCGGCGGGGTATTCACTTCCAACCAGAACTCGACAAATGCCTGCACCGTTTTCTCAAGCTCTTCGGAATCTACAGGTTTGATCAGGTACCCATT
Source organism: Leptothermofonsia sp. ETS-13 (assembly GCF_049200465.1). Taxonomy (NCBI): domain Bacteria; kingdom Bacillati; phylum Cyanobacteriota; class Cyanophyceae; order Leptolyngbyales; family Leptolyngbyaceae; genus Leptothermofonsia; species Leptothermofonsia sp. ETS-13. Next base: position 3,556,462 of record NZ_CP120836.1, on the reverse strand, counting down.
TGCTCCCTTCTGATAACAAAACTCAACGTCTTTAGGATTGGAAGAGGTGGTAAAGATAACCACTGGGATTTCTTTCAGTCTCTGGTCTTGCTTGAGCTGTTCCAACACGTCGCGACCATCAGTGCCTGGCAGGTTTAGGTCGAGCAGGATAATTGAAGGACGAGGGGCAATGTCTGGATTGCTGTAGTCGCCCTCTTGATAAAGAAAGTCTAAAACTTTATCCCCATTGGTGCAGCGATAGATAGGATTTTGAATTTCCATCTGCTGCATTAACAGTTGCAGCACTTCAAAGTCTTCATCACTATCTTCGGCGATTAGCAAAGGAGTTATCTGCTGAATCGTCATAGGTGTGTTATGGAAGTCCAATATTATTTGGACATATTACAGTATCCATTACAACTTTACAAAAGTTCAACTATCCTCACTTTCTGAGGATTAAGTAATAAGATTTAGTTATCATTCAATAAAATCATTTCCCAGAATTTCTGGGTGTAATGAAAGAGTGGAGTAAGCATTCTTTCATTGGTAAGTCTGACAACCCCTTATTGTAGGGTGAAAAAGAAGGTGGAACCTTCGCCGTAGGTGGACTCTACCCAAATTTGCCCACCGTGGCGTTCGATAATTTTGCGGGCAATGGTCAATCCGGCTCCTGTGCCGCCGCCATACAAATTTTGCTCGTGTAACCGTTTGAACAGCCGAAAAACAACTTCGAGATGGCGTTCTCGGATACCAATGCCGTTGTCGCGGATGTAGAAGAGGTAGGAGGAGGGAATAGAGTCCTGGGAGTTGGAAGGGAGTCCTTCTTCTCTCCTTTTTGTTTCCAATTCCCGATTCCTTTCTATAAAGCCAATTTCAATCCACTGTTCGGCCTTGTCATTGTATTTGAAGGCATTGCTGAGCAAATTGGTCAGCACTTCATTGATAAGCACCGGGTCACAGGTTACAATAGGCAGCGATCGCGGCCTGCGAATATCGGGGTGCCTATCTGGGTGGCTGATGCACAAATCTTTAAGAACCTGATCAACTAACTGATTCAGATCGGTGGGCTGGAGGTTGAGTTCGGCCTGTCCCAAACGGGAAAATTTCAGTAAGGCGTCGATCAACGATTCCATCCTCCGAGTCAGGCGAACCAGCGTTTGTAGACGGTTTTTGCCAGGTTCGTCTAACACTTCAGCATAGTCTTTCAGCAGCAGTTTGGAATAGTTGTGAATGCCTCGCAGGGGCTCTTTCAGATCATGGGAGGCGACATAGGCAAAGGAATCGAGTTCCTGGTTGCTGCGCTCCAACTCCTGGTTAATTCGGGTCAATTCATCGGCTTTTCTAAGGACGATGCCTACGATCGCATTGCGCAGATCCAGGGCATTTTCCAATTCGTAGGACTTCCAGGGAAGGGAAGTGAGCCGGACAGTTTCTTGCCAGCGGGCAAACGACTGTCGGGGGGATAGGGCACCGCCCGCCTTCACCTGCACCGAGTCACTGGGGTTACCGGCCCAGTCTACGGTTTGCAGCACCTCTGGACGAAACCAGAGGATGTAATATTGTCGCACCCTGGAGATTTGCAGCAAGAGCAAACCACTGGCGACTTCTTTATAGGCGCTCGCATCCGGGTAAAGCTTTGGTAGTGAATCGGTATGAAATAGAGTATCCCTGATTTGGGGAGCCGCCCATTGGATTAAAGCCTTGACTTGTTCAACCGTGGGCGTTGCCCCCACCAGTACGATTTCGTCTTCCAGACAAACGGCAGATCCCTGGGCATTGACCAGTTCCAGCAAGCGGGGTTCAGGGTTTACCAAAGCTTCTTTCAGGTCGTTGACCTGGGAAATCGACTCAACAAAGGCAGACTGGAGCGATCGCAGCTTCACAATATAGTCCAATTCTTCATAGTTCACCTTGTTGCTCAGCTCGGATGTCACAAACTGTCCCAGCAGTTCACAGGCTTCCCGAATCCCGTAGGAAAGCCACTTTGGATGGTAGTGGTGGCAGGAAATCAGTCCCCAGAGGGTTTCATGCCTTACCAGCGAGATCACCAGGATGGCAGCCACCCCCATGTTCTGGTGATATTCCACGCAGCAGGGGTCAACCCCTCTAAGAGCAATGGGACTGAGGTCAAGGGACTGTTGCGTCACCGGGTTTTGAGCCGGAATCATCTCAACAGCGGGAGCGTTCAAATCGGGAATAAATCGCACCTGCCCTTGCTGGTAAAGCTGGCGCACAGGCTCTGGAATATCTGTGGCCGGGTAGTGCAAGCCCAGGTATGATGGCAGGTCGGCTTTTTTAGCCTCCGCGATGACAGCCCCTGCTCCTTGGCCATCAAACTGGTAAACCATTACCCGATCAAACCCAGTCAGGCTTCGCACTTCCTCTGCCGCCAGTTGAAGAAATTCATTCAAGCTAGATTCGCGCTTCAGTTGGGCGATCGCTCGCTTGACCTGCGCCTGAATGCTGAAGAGAGGGGTTTCAACTGGTACCAGCGCAGGCTCAAGTTCAAGCAGAATAAAATTTCTCACCCGATGAACCATCCCATTAAAGGCTCGTTTGTCTGTCGGAGTAAGGATGGGCAGGGTCAGAGAATAAAAGTCATTTGCACTCTTTAAGCTTTGCTGGAATGCCTCAAATGAGGAGGTTTCCAGTAAGACTTGAAGGGAACGATTCAACAAATCCTGGGGTGTAATCCCTAAATAGTCTTCAATATTGGCGCTGACCTGCAAAATCTTAAGATCGGAGTCATTCAGTACCAACAACAAGCCGTAGGGCTGAATTAAGCCCGAAAACTGAACGGGTTCAGCCTGAGAACCTGCCATTCTTGCAAAGTGGGGATGACCGATTTCAGGATCACTCATAATTCTTGCTTAACAACTTTCTTAAGAATTTCAGCATCTGGGTTACTTGCTGCCGCGATCGCTCTCTGCCTCCAACCCTGAAAGCCAGGCATCAAAGGAAAGGTTGACTATTCTTGCTTAATATTTCAACAGGTCGAATAGTATTTCGAATGATTAAGAGCGCCTGGGCAAAAACATGAAGGAAATATTAAATTGTTAAGCGAAAGGTAGGCATAACTTAGTGCTGATTAGAAACCTTAAAAATATATTAAATGCTTTAGGGGGAAGTTTAAAGTGATGCTCAACAATACCTCAATGCTCCGCCTGGTTTGGACTGTGGTTGAGGAAACCCCAAGCAACAAACTACTAGCCCTCTCAGATACTGCACTGGTTAAGCTGATCTTGCAGCAAATTTCCAGCCAAATTCTGCTTAGTGGCGAGGAAGTTTGTACTCTATATAGCTATATTGGCTCTAAAATATCGCTTATCCGAGATATTGCCGCATCTCGCCACATCCCAAATAACTGTTCTATAGGGCGATCGCTGGTTACTACTAAACTTTGCTCGTAGCCTACGACAGGTGTGGCAAGACCGTTCTTTAGTACATTTCGTATCCTTGCTCCTGATTAATTTGTCGTTTTATCCAGCTCTTCTCAAGTTATTTCTTAATTTGTTTCTTAAGCATTTCTTAACCAGATTCAAACAAGTTGGAGTCCATTGACTGAGGGGGTGTACCACAATATGCAATTACTTCCAAAACCGCAGAAGAGCCACGATCATCGGCAAAAGCTAGAATTTGAACCCTTTCATGAATCGCCCTCATTAACTGTTTTTAATGCTTGCGACGTACCCAGTGTCCGGGCTCCTGATGCCTCTTACACTCATCATTTCCTGCAGGAAAACTTGAACCAGCGAGTGGTTATTTTAATTGATGGCTCAAACCTGTTTTATGCCGCTTCCTATCTTGGTCTTGAAATTGATTACACGAAGTTACTGCGCTGTCTAGTTCAAGACCGACGGCTGGTGCGGGCTTACTTCTATACTGGCGTCGATCGCACCAATGAAAAGCAACAGGGATTTTTACACTGGATGCGACGCAATGGCTATCGGGTTGTGAGTAAGGATCTGATTCAATTTCCCGATGGTTCTAAAAAAGCGAATGTGGAAGTTGAGATTGCTGTGGATATGATGACCCTGGCCAACTACTGCGACACGATCGTCCTGTTGAGTGGTGACGGAAACCTGGCCTACGCGGTCAACTCGACGGCCTATCGGGGAGTGCAGGTTGAAGTGGTGAGTTTACGTTCCATGACCAGCGATAGCCTGATTAATGTCGCTGATCGCTACATCGATCTTGAATCTATCCGAGAACAGATCCAGAGATAGTGACAATAAAATACTGACAATAAAAAGGTGCCATGCCTTCAACCATTTTACGGTCAGCCCAATCAATGCCAATATAAGCAGCATATAAGTCCTGGGTCATGGTGCTTCCTCAAACTACGGTTGGTGATGCAACTGGGACAGCTACCCATGCACCGCACGAAATTGCAGAAGCCGGTCTGGTGGTGGAAGGTAGTGAGTTGTTAGTTGCTGGTTGTGAGTTGTTAGAGAGGTGTAAGGCGTGAGGGAATAGGGGAGTGAGGGAATAGCCCCTGATCACCTGATCACCCCATCACACCCCCACTCTTCCACTCATCCACTTCTTCACCTTGATTGCCTGTCGCCTTCATTTGAACCCTTTCCTCGAATAACAAGTCTAATCTGGATGTAGTCGTGTTGCTTTAGTAGATCACACCAACGTTCGGGTTGACTTGATGAAAGCGCTCAAGCAAATTCCTGGGGCCAGTTTCCCCATCAAACTTCCTCGTTCAGCGATCACGCTGGTTCTGGTGAGTTTAGTTGCTGGGGGTGGTTTGGTCGCCTTCCGTTCTCTGGAAGCGAGGAAGCCACGCCGAAATGCGGAGGCAATGACGGTGCCTGTCAAATTGCAGGATCTGAGTGTTCGGATTCAGGCCAGTGGGACAGTGACGCCAATTCAGTCAGTCAACCTCAGTCCCAAAAGTGCGGGACGGTTGGTTGAATTGCTGGTTGACCAGGGCGATCGCATCCAGGCAGGGCAAGTTGTTGCCCGGATGGAAGATCGGGATTTGCAGGCTCGCCTAGCCCAGGCAGAGGCAACCCTGGCCCAGGCAAAGGCTCGTTACCTGAAAGCCCGCAACGGCAGCCGCCCAGAAGAAATTGCTCAAGCCCAAGGAAGGGTGGATGCGGCCCTGGCAGCCGCTCAGTTAGCCAGGGAACGGAGCGCACGGAATTTGGCGCTCTACCAGGAGGGAGCTATTTCTAGAGATTCCTATGACGCAGTTCTCACTGATGAGCGCAAGACCCAGGCAGACCTGAAGGTTGCTCAGGAAAGCCTGGATCAAACTCGTAGAGGCAACCGTTCGGAGGATATTGCCGATGCGGGAGCGGCGGTTGCCCAGGCAGAGGCACAGGTGCAGCAGATTCAGGTTGAACTGAACGATACGATCATTCGCGCCCCCTTCAATGGCATCATTACTCAAAAATATGCCAGTGTAGGAGCGTTTGTAACTCCTACCACCTCCGCTTCAGCAACCTCTTCCGCCACTTCCACATCGATTGTGGCGATCGCTAGCGACCTAGAAGTAGTGGCAAAAGTACCCGAAACTAGCGTCAGCCAGATTCGTCCAGGTCAGGCCGTTGAAATTCAGGCAGATGCCTATCCCGGTAAGAGGTTTAAGGGCACGGTTCGTCTAGTGGCCCCGGAAGCCGTTGTTGATCAGAATGTAACCTCGTTTCAGGTCCGGGTCGCACTGCAAACCGGGCAGCGGGAACTGAAATCGGGAATGAATGTGAGTCTGGTGTTTATGGGCGATCGCGTCAAAAATGCCCTGGTTGTGCCTGCGGTAGCCATTGTTTCAGAAAAAGGCAAAACTGGCGTCTTAGTGGCCGATGAGGGCAAACCCCAATTTCGTCCAGTCAAAATTGGCGTTTCGCTGGGAGATCAGACCCAGGTTCTGCAAGGGCTGAAACCTGATGATAAGGTCTTTGTGTATCTGCCCAGACCCACCCAAGATCGCAACTCAGGAGGGCAACAGGGCAGGGGGCCTGTTCTCCGGTTCCGCTAGTTGGAAAATAGAGAGCCGGGGGTGGGGGTAGATGGGTGGATGGGTGATGGTCAGTTGTTAGTTGCGGTTGTTAGTTGTTAGAGAGGTGTGAGGTGTGAGGTGAAAACTCAAGACTCAAAATTCCCCACCCCATCACTCCATCACTCTTTTACTCCACTGCTCCTCTACCCGTTCACACTCACCACTCATCCACTCCTTCTCCCCTTCTAACCTACTGTGTATACATTAGTGATTTGTTTCCGCTGGAAGCCTCTTAGATCTAACCCTCACCCCTTCCCTCCAAGGGAAGGGGAGCTCTGATTCAAGCTCCGCTCCGACATGGAGAGGGGTTTGGGGAGAGGTCAAGCGAGTTGTGTATACACGGTAGCCCCTTCTAACTCCTGACTCCTTCCGCCCCCTGCCTTCTACCTCTGCAAAACACTCAACAAAAAACAATGGATATCTCTGAAAGCATCAGCATGGCGCTCAAAACCCTTTCAGCAAATCGACTGCGAAGTTTGCTGACGGTGCTGGGCATTATTATTGGCAATGCTTCAGTGATTACCATGATTGGGGTGGGTCAGGGAGCGCAGCGCTATACGACTCAGCAGTTACAGTCCCTGGGAACCAATCTGTTGTTTATTTTTCCTGCCAGTGGGGATGCTCGACGAGGTTCGCAAGGAGGTAGCAATACGTTAATGCTGGCAGATGCTCAGGCGATCGCCCAAATGATTCCAGCCGTCGAAGATGTCGCTCCCCAGATTTCCGGGCAGCAATTGGTTACCTACCAGAGCAACGCCAGGCGCACCAGCGTGATTGGCACCACTTCGTCTTACCCAACGGTGCGCAACGCGCCAGTTCGAGATGGGCGGTTTCTGACCCCGGCAGATGTGGACTCCAACAGCCTGGTTGTCGCGGTAGGGGCACAACTGGCGCAGGAATTGTTTGGCGATCGCTCCCCCATTGGCGAAAGCATTCGGATTAAAAATATCCGTTTTGAAGTGATTGGGGTGATGGCCCCAAAAGGGTCCTCTAGTGCAGGCAACCAGGATGAAGCAGCATTTGTACCGCTCACAACAATGGCAAACCTGCTGACGGGGCGCAGTTCTCCCCGCGGCATTTCAGTCAACAGTATTGCCGTCAGCGCTCGCGATGCAGCCAGTGTAGACATTGCCCAGTACCAGATCACCAATCTCCTGCGCCTGCGCCATCAACTTTCCGGTCCTGATGATTTCACCGTTCGCAATCAGCAAGACATGCTCGATGCGGCCAACAACGTCACCGGCGCGTTAACCATCCTGCTTGCCTCAACAGCAGGCATTTCCTTGCTGGTGGGTGGAATCGGAATTATGAACATCATGCTGGCATCGGTGACAGAACGCACTTCAGAAATTGGTTTACGAAAGGCGATCGGGGCATCCCAGGTCGATGTTCTGCAACAGTTCCTGATTGAAGCGGTGATTCTGGCATTAACGGGTGGCGTGATTGGGACGGTGATCGGGGTGGGGGCTGTGGTGGTTGTGGGCATATATACACCCCTGCAAACCACTGTTTCAGTGGAGGCGATCGCACTAGCGGTGGGAGTTTCTGGCAGCATAGGCTTGTTTTTTGGCGTCTTCCCTGCCCGGCGCGCTGCCCGACTGGACCCCATTGAGGCACTGCGGAGCCTGTAGTCAGCAAGTAATTAGAAGTTCGGTAATTTTGCCCCGCTTTTTGGCGTTGGAATTGATGGATCGGGCAGCCTGAATCGTGTGAATCGTAAACCCCCGGTAAAGGTCTCGAATGAAGGGACAATCTGAATTGGAAAGCATGACCTGCACCCCTCGGTTTGCAAGAACGGCAAATGTATCTCGTAAACGGATCTGGTCCTCTGAAGAGAAGGTGTAGCGGTTATAGGATGTGAACTTACTGGTTGCACTGATGGGATGGTACGGCGGGTCAAAATAAACAAAGTCTTTGGAGTTTTTGGCATAGTCTAATACCGCCTCAAACGGTTGAACTTCAATCCGCGCATTTTGCAATGCCCGGGATGCGGCTCGAAGTAATTCTGGATCGCAAATTGCCGGATTCTTGTATCTCCCGACTGGCACATTAAACTGCCCTTTTGAATTTTCGCGATAAAGGCCATTGAAGCAAGTTTTATTGAGATAAATGAGCCGTGCTGCCCGCTCAACGTTTGACACACCTATTTGAGAACGCATGGAGTAGTAATATTCAGAACAGTGGCGATCGCGATGCTGCTTCAACAATTCAATCAACCACTCAACCTCATCCCGAACACAACAAAATACATTCACTAACTCCGGGTTAATGTCCATCAGAAACGACTGGACAGGTTGTAAATAGAAAAAAATAGCTCCTCCCCCAAGAAACGGTTCATAGTAAGTTGAGAAGTATTTGGGGAAGTGAGGAATATATTGCTGAATGAGTTGACCTTTTCCCCCTGCCCATTTCAAAAAGGGACGGGGGTGAATCGATTGTAAAAGCTGACTCTGCATTTAATCATCATACGAGCGATTTTCCTAACAGAAGCTTTTTTTGATTGCGGAAAGAGGAGATGACTAACAACTAAATAGGGCTTGCTGAGGAAGCCTAGAAGGCTTATGAGAATTGATGTCCAACAGGATCAACCCTTGATAAAATGCCGGCAAAAGCACTGTAGACCGCTGAAAACCTTGCATCCCCCTCTCCGATGTCGCGTCGTTCCACCCCCGGACACCTCGCATTTGAGAACTTCTACCTGCCGTTTGGTGGCAAACTGTCTAAGGAAAACTCCATAATCAGGTTTTTACCTTTATCATACACCGGAACCTGAACCATCAGAGTCTCCAAAAGCCTTACCCTGTGGGGATTTTCCATAATAAAACGAGAAAACAGGGGTTCTGGCTGATCCGCGGATTGTGAAGGCAGGTAACGTTTCTATCAGATTTATCAGAAAAACGGTGTTGCTGAATTTGGGTATGAAATAGGTGCTGTATGCTCAAAATTTCGCTTCGACTCATACTACTTTTCAGCAACGTCCCCCTTTTTTAATTAATTTTGGCTACCTACTTAGGATCGCTATATGATGCGGGTGCTATGAGTAGCATAAGTGGTGGGTCTAATAGGAAGTGAACGCAGGATTCTCATGAAATACAACTGCTTCAAAATCCTTCGCTGGGTCTTTATTGGAGTTCTGATTGTCTTGGTCGTCTGGTTGATCCGGAAAGCAGGCATTGAACAGCTTCGGGAACAGGTGGATCGTTTTGGCATCTGGGCACCGGCGATCGTCTTTGGGCTGCGCTTCACAAGTGTGATTGTGCCTGTGCTTCCGGGTACAGCCTATGCCATATTAGCTGGTGGTTTATTTGGATTTGCTCAAGGATTGCTCGTTGTAGCGCTGGCCGATTTAGCATCGTGTACATTCAATTTCTATGTTGCTCGCCGCTATGGACGTGATCTGGTCGAACGGTTTGTTGGTCCATCTTTTATGGAAAAGGTTGATCGCCTCGGTCAGCGTCACTTGGAGCGCAACTTTTTTCTGATGACTGGTTTTTTGATGACTGGATTATTTGATTTTGTCGCCTATGCCGTTGGCCTGACGAGCACCCGCTGGCAAAGCTATGTAATGGCTCTTCTGGTCAGTATTCTAATTGCTAAACCTCTCTGGGTCGCTGCCGGAGCAGGCATTTTTGAAGGTAGTCGATTGTTTCTCGGATTTGCCCTGCTGGGAGCCTTTGGGGTTGGGATTGTGACAGCCATTGTGCAGCGGAAAACGGAACCATAGGTTGCTGGACATCATGAGCTGAAGCAGGGAACAGAAGTCGGGAGTTAAAAGCCAGAAGCCAGAATGGTTTCCGCACCTTGTTCCTGAGTCTCCAGGAGGATAGACCTGAATTTATTAAAAATAATTCTCATCTAAAAATAGCTTCAAGTAAAGAGCGATCGCCTTTCAGAAGGTTTCAAAAACAAGGGCTTCAGAGAATGCTTAAAAACTCTTACTGCCTTTACAAAACCTTTAGATCCTCCTAAAGTCTGCTTAAGCGGTCAGGGGATTCAATCCAAGCAGTCGCTTACCGATAAATTTTGAATTATTGATAAATAGTTGCATTAAGCATGGTAGAATAAACCCCAGTTCTGATTGAGAGCCATCTGGCTCCTGGTCATTCACTATTCCCCAGTTTGGCAGATTGCTCAAACCTGACGGAAGCCAATTAACGGGTATTGAAGGGGTACAACCCGTCATATCCGTGTGGCAGAATACCTGATTTTAAGCGTTTGACTCATTTCAGCGATGAACTGCGTCCTGAGTGGGCTGTTTTTGCCTGGTCAGCGCAGATTCGCTGTGCAAAAAATCTGATTCAGGAGAAAGCTATTATGCAAAGTTATGGAAACCCAGTTGTGAAATATGACTGGTGGGCAGGAAACGCCCGGTTCGCAGACCGTTCTGGGCTTTTTATCGTAGCCCATGTTGCTCAGGCGGCACTGATCATGTTTTGGGCGGGAGCGTTTACTCTATTTGAACTCACGCAATACTCTCCAGAGATGCCAATGGGCGAACAGGGGCTGATTCTCCTCCCCCACCTGGCAACACTGGGGTTTGGAGTGAGCAAGGGAGGCGAAGTTGTGGATACCTATCCCTACTTTGTGATCGGAGTCTTGCATCTCATTTCTTCCGCTGTGCTGGGTGCTGGAGCGCTATTTCACCTGTTGCGCGCGCCAGAAGATCTGGGGCAGACAAAGGGGCTGGCGCGCAAATTCCATTTTGAGTGGAACGACCCCAAACAGCTCGGACTCATTCTAGGGCATCACCTGCTCAGTTTGGGCATCGGGGCCTTTCTGCTGGTCGCCAAAGCCACGATGTTTGGCGGATTATACGATGCTACGATTCAGGATGTACGGCTGGTGACCAATCCCACCCTCGATCCCTCAATCATCTACGGCTATCAAACTCACTTTGCCAGCATTAGCAGCCTGGAAGATTTAGTCGGTGGGCACATTTATGTGGGCATCATGCTGATTGCTGGAGGAATCTGGCATATTCTGGTGCCACCCCTACCCTGGGCAAAGCGGTTTTTGATCTTTTCCGGTGAAGCGATTTTGTCCTACTCGCTGGGTGGTATTGCCCTGGCAGGGTTTGTTGCGGCATATTTCTGTGCGGTTAACACGTTAGCCTATCCGGTTGAATTTTATGGTCCCACGCTACAGGTGAAACTGGGCATTGCTCCTTATTTTGCCGATACAGTGCAGTTACCGATGGGAGAACATACTGCCCGTTGCTGGTTAGCCAATACTCACTTTTTCCTGGCATTCTTCTTCCTGCAAGGTCACCTCTGGCACGCGCTCAGAGCTATGGGTTTTGACTTCAAGCGGGTTGAGAATGCCTTGAATGCGGTAGGAAACGAAACTTAATTGCAATGATAAGGAGGGGCGATCGCCCCTCTTTCCCTGGTCATTGGTCATGAGGGGAAAATGGCCAATGACTGCCAGCTAAAGCGATAGCCACCAGGCTCAGGAAGGGGGTTGGGGGTGGAACCCCTGGCTGAGGGCGGCCCCCACAGCCCCTTTTCCTAACCAGGATGCGTAAGGCTATAAAGCTGCGTGTGGGGTGGGAGGTAAAGGGTGTGGTTCATGAAGTGAAAATCGCTAAGTTCAATGCAAGATCCATTTCAAATTCTCTGGTTAAATGCCAGTCCCAGTCTGAAGCATTTTGACATGCCTTTGCTGCGGTATCTCTCGCAACATCTTCCAGTTTCTCGCTGGGAGTATTCACAAACGCAGGATGAAGCGTGTTCGCTGGATCAGGCTGTTGTGTTGTTGCATGACTATCTTAAGTTTCGCAGTGCACCAGTTCACCTGGCAGGGCATGGAATGGGAGGCGTCGTCGGGTTAATGTATGCGCGGCGGTATCCTCGACGGGTTCGCTCCCTGACTCTGTTAGCAGTCGCTGCTCAACCTGCAACCACCTGGCATACCCATTACTATGTCCAGCGTCAGTTACTCCCATGCAGCCGGGAGCAGGTGCTGGCTCAAATGGTACGCAGCTTATTTGGTTCCCAATTTTTCTACCCGGTTCGGGATCTGGTTGCTGCGCTCAGTCGGGATCTGGAAGAGACTCCTGCTTTGCATTCCCTGTTCAAGTTAGTGAGTTTGACCAAAGGAGGGGTGTCAGCACCTTTGATGATTTGTGGGAGTGGGAGTGATCCGGTAGTGAGCCTGTCGGAATTGCATGAATGGCACCAGTGGCTAAAACCCGGCGATCGCTTGATTGAGTTTGCTGACGGGCACCACTTTTTTCATACCTTCTACCCAGAACAGGTTGGAGCAGAACTCATCGAGTTTTGGCAGACAACGGATGCTTCCATCAAGCATTGCGCAATTCGTTGAGCGGCACCGGGTTTACCCATGCGACGGCGTCCGTTTTCAGCAATGATCTGCAGGCGATCGGGATTTTGCAAGAGGGAACAAATGGCATCAGCTGTTTGCTCTGGCTTGAGAATCAGGGTGACGGAAGGGCCCAGAAGGCGAGTTTGGGCTTCGGCAAAGGCGGGGGTGAATTGGGGGCCTTTGCCAGGAATGATGATAGCGGGTTTGCCTAAGCCGATAAATTGCTCAGTTGCGGTGCCTGCCATGGCGATCGCCAGGTCTGCTCGGTGCAAGAATTCTGCGTACCGATTCTGTGCAAGTATCAACGTTGCTTGCCGTTCTCCCAGCCCGACGGTATAACAGTCTTCGGCAACCTGCTGCCAGCGAAATCCTTTGATTGTCTGATGCATCTCATCTAAATCAAGACCTGGGGCGATCGCGGCCAGCAACATCAACGGTCGCTTTATCTGTGCCAGCAATCCATTAACGGCCAGTAAAATGGTTTCCCAATTGGCATAGGCTTCCGGTGGGCGAGAGCCGGGGAGGAGGGTGATGGTGAGGGGTGCGGCGGGGGAATGGGGGAATGGGGGAATGGGGGGGAGGGAGTTGAGGGTTGAATTTTCTTTTACTGCTTCTTTTGTATTCCATTCCAACCCATCCATCATCGGGTTTCCCATGTCAAAGGCAGGTATGCCAAGGCGGCAGAGACTTTCGGCAGTGAGGCGATCGCGCGCGGGGAAAAACAGCTTTGCAACGGGGATGGCTCATAAGCCAGCGTTCCCAGGGATGGTAAATGCAGCCCGTCCAGCGCTGGAGGCGATCGCTCCACCACGATTCTCTGGGTAACCAGCCAGCTTCATCTCGAATGTAGTACTCAGACTTTGCGGTTCCCACGAAAGCATAGGGAACACCACTGAACCAGGCGAAGAGAAGCGGCACAATATCACCAACCGCAAGAATGAGGGGTGGGGGGTGGGGGGTGGGGAGTAAGTTTTGAGTTTTGAGTTTTGAGTTTTGAGTTTTGAGTGGAGGTGTTCCTGTTTCCTTTGCCCAGGTGCGAATGGCTTTCAGTTGAGCGATTGTGAGCTGGAGCAGGCCGCCTTGAATATCCCGTGCTAGCTGTTTGCCGTCCATGTAAATGAAGCCGCCAGAGGGCATGGCCTTAACTGAGCCAATCAGAGGAATTCCGGCTTGAGTGTAAGCATGTCCTTCCCCTACAATGGGCAGGGCTTCGATTTGGGGGGGCGTTGGGAAGTTGCTGGAGGGCTTGCAGAATGTGGAGGGCGATCGCATCCTCCCCATGACCGTTGCTCAGGCAAAGTAAACGCATGAAGAACCAGGCATCAAAATCTAGGTGTATTGATACACAAGGTTTTATCCGTAGGGTGCTGTTAGCGATAGCGTAACGCACCGATTAAGTGGAATAACGGCTCGTGTCATTACATCTAGGGGCTAGGATAGGGCATCTTGCATCCCCCTACAAGCTCACACTCCTATCATTTCACCAGCTCGTTGCTTGAGCCAGTAGGTTCTCATGTTACCTTTGCCCTTGATGGGGATGATGCCGCGTTCCTCAAATCGATGGGTATTTTGCAGACGGCGATAGATTGCTTCAGTCACCTGAATCTGTCCTGGCATTCCCTGGGACTCCATTCGGCTGGCGATATTCACCGTATCTCCCCAAAGGTCGTAAATAAATTTCTTGATGCCAATTACTCCCGCAACGACGGGTCCGGTGTTGATGCCAATCCGCATGCTAAAGGATTCGCCCGTCTCCTGGTTGAGTTGTTCAATCGCTTTCTGCATATCCAGTGCCATGTCAGCGATCGCCTCTGCATGGTCCGCTCGCAGATTGGGCAACCCACCAACGACCATGTAGGCATCTCCAATCGTTTTAATTTTCTCTAATCCATGTTTTTCTGCCAAAGCATCGAAGCAGGAGAAGATTTGGTTCAGTCGAGCCACTAGCTCAGTGGGTTCCATACGGTTAGTCATTTCAGTAAAGCCAACCACATCTGCAAACAGAACCGTTGCTTCGGCAAAACCATCGGCGATAGATTGGGGAGTTTGCTTCAGGCGGTCGGCGATCGCTTCCGGCAGTATGTTCAATAACAACCGTTCTGATTTTTCCTGCTCTGCTGCCAGCTTTTTAGCCATGGCCTGGGTTTCTTTCAAGGACTTCCCTAAAGCTGATAGGGTTTGCTGAAGCTTATTCACAGCCGGACGGAAGATGAGAATGCCTTCAAAGATCAGTATGGCTAAAGTTAGCCCTAGCAGTCCAAATTCTAAACGCTGTAAGTTCCCAACTCGTTCTTTCGCCTGTTTTCCATGCCAGGCAATCACCTGATCGACCCTTTGAATGTACTCTCTTTCAGCTTTCAGGAGACGCAAACCTACAGCCTTTTCGCCAGGTAGGTTGGTGGTCGCCTGAATTGCCTGTCTTCTCAATGGACGTTGTGGAGACACAATGGCTGGAGAATGAACATTTTCAAGAACATCTCTGGCCGCTGTCGTAATCTCCTGAGCGGCGTCCCCAGCTTTTTTCAAAATGGGTTGGAGTTCTGTCAACTGGGAATCGGAAAACATTGATCGCAGTTCCTGGCGAACCACCTGACGGGATGAGTCCCATTGGGTGATCGCGTCTTGCAGTTCGGCCAATCGTTCCTGCCTGGCTTCTAGAGTTTGAGCCAGTTGAACAGCAAAGGAAGCCTTGACCACCTGCTGACAGAGGGTTTGTCGATTTTGAGCAGCGCTGATGATTTGAACGTCTTTCGTCTGTTGCACTAACATCTGCTGCACTAACACCTGACCCAGGATTGCGAGACCAGCGATCGCGCTCAACGAGGCCACGTAGCGAGTAGTCAGGTTACGGGTAGAGGAAGACGGATCGGAATGAGTTGCCATAAGGATTTATAAGGGGGATTGCTGATCAATGCATCAACGATTTACTTAAAATTTTCAACAGCCAATGGACAAATCAGAATTCAGATGTGGGCGTTGCTGAATGGCAGCCTGGAAAAGTAGTGCAAACCCCTATTTCTAATTACGATAGCCCATCTCCAATTGGATGTGTCCTTTTGTGCAGCTTTATTAAGTCTCTCATTCTTCCCCAGCTCTAATTGCTTCGCTAAAATCTACATTCCTTAACTTCGCTCCTGTAAACCGGGCATCAGTAACGATCCTATTTGAATTGCCTATTTGAATTGTGAGAAAGGATTTCGCAGGACTCCTTTCTCACGAAGCCTCTCAATTTCACGACTGATTTAGGAAGGACTGCTATATAGCTGTTGCCCGATTGCTTAGGAAATTGGCTTTAAGGGGGTGTGGGGGCTTCGCCCCCAGCCAGAGGTGAAACCCCTGCACCCTGTCCTAAGCCTGGTAGCTATCGCTATGTATCAAGAAGTGTCGTAGCAGGTAGGGATGTAGTATTCACGAATGACTACCTTGCTCAATTTAACCCATTGAGATAAGCACAACGATGAGCTAGAACCTGCGGGACATTTTCGCGGTTCCATTGTGCACCTGAAAGTTGCACTCGCTGACCAATCTGTTTGGTGGCCGATTCAACGGCACCTGAACCAATCGAATACAAACCTTCCGCTTGAGAATACTCGTAGTTCACAATGCGGTGTTGATGCCTACGCAGACACTCACAAAAGTTCTTTGCCTGTTTTCGTTGACAGTTGTCAAACAGCGCAATCGCTGCTTCAACTTGACCTTGCCATAGCAACCCCTCTGCTTGCCCCTGGAGTGAAGAGGAATCCTAAGGCGATCGCATCTCCCCCCGTGCGGAACGAGGAAACTCCGATAGAGTTCTATCAATGCCGTCATTGTCAGGGTAGCAAAGGGCAGCTGATGCCAACACCTCGAGTTTTCTGTCCAAATTATTGGAGGCATGGGCATGAAGTTACCTAAGTTTCGGTCATTGAAGCGGATTGTCGTTGTTGGTACGAGTGGAGCAGGCAAAACAACACTGGCACGGCAGATTTCTCAATCTCTGGATATACCCCACATCGAGTTAGATGCCCTTCATTGGGAACCGAATTGGACTGAGGCTGCTCCTGCTGTTTTCCGAACAAGAGTGCAGGAGGCACTGAACTGCGATCGCTGGGTCGTCGATGGCAACTATAGCCAGGTTCGTGACTTTGTCTGGAGGCAGGCAGATACTCTGGTCTGGGTAGATTATTCCTTTCCAGTCGTCTTCAACCAGATTGTACGACGGACGCTATGGCGTGCGATCAGCCAGCAGGAGTTGTGGAATGGCAACCGCGAAAGCTGGTCAATTGTTCTGGGTCGGGACTCTATGATTCTCTGGGTACTGCGCACCTATTGGAAACGCCGCCAGGAATACCCTTTGCTATTTCAACAACCAGAATATGCTCACCTCAAAATTGTACGATTGTCTTCTCCAAAGGCTTCCAGGCAGTGGTTAGAAGCACTATGATAGAAACCTATGGAAACTGAAGTCATTACCCTGCTTTCAAAACGGGAAATCGAGAAAATGCGCCGGGCCGGACACCTGGCGGCTAAACTTTTGTATCACCTCTCCCATCTGGTCAAGCCAGGAGTCACCACCCTGGAATTGAACGATGAGGCAGAACGCTGGACTCGCGCCCACGGTGCTAAAAGTGCTCCTCTGGATTACAAGGGCTATCCCAAGTCTATCTGTACCAGTGTAAACGAAGTCGTTTGCCACGGCATTCCCAGCGCTAGGCAAATTCTGAAAGATGGCGACATCATCAATATTGATGTGACGTTGATTGTGGATGGCTATCACGGTGATACATCAAAAACCTTCTTTGTCGGAGAGCCTTCACCGCTTGCCCGGAAACTGGTCAAAGTCACAGAAGAGTGTCGGCGACGGGGAATTGCCGCAATCAAGCCAGGGGCTAAAATTGGCGACATCGGTGCTGCGATTCAGGAGTATGCCGAGTCTCAGGGGTTTTCAGTGGTGCGGGATTTTGTTGGGCATGGAATTGGTCGGGTGTTTCACGCTGCTCCTCAAATTCCCCATTACGGCGATCGCGGTAAAGGCAAACGGCTTCGTCCTGGCATGGTCTTTACAATTGAGCCCATGATTAACGAAGGCACCTATGAGGTCGAAATCCTCGACGATAAATGGACAGCAGTGACTAAGGATCGCAAACTTTCCGCCCAATGTGAACATACCCTTGCTGTAACCGAGGATGGAGTTGAGATTTTGACTCCCTATCCCGGTGAAGATGAAATATCGGGAATTTAAGTGGTGGCTCTATGCTTGACAATCAGCGCATTATCCCTGCACCTCAGCCCACACCTGAAGTATTCATTATCTATAAAATGACTCACGACTTTTACCAGGAGGTTAAGTATCGTGAGGCGATTGAGAGTTATTGCCAGTGGTACTGGGCGATGGCAGAAAAACACCAAAAAGAACTACAGAAAATGCAGCAAGATATCAATATTTTGGGCTGGTTTTACCGGGGGTGGCGCTAGGATAACGATACTAACTCCAATTCACTTGCCTGGAAGTGGGCTCTGAACTTATTTTCAAACTTGACTAAATAGGGCAGGTTGGCACTGATGGGTTTTCCTTGCCACTCTCTCACAATTTCAATCACCTCTCCTTCCTGCCCCTTCATATCAAAGGGTTGATTCCGGTGTTCGGGATGGTGGTAAACGATCACCGATTTTGCGACCCGGACACGACTTCCTACTGGAAAGGTTTCACCAACTTGCATAACGTGCGCTTCCTGAATAACAGCCATCTCCCCGCTACCAGTGGAAATTTCAACTATTTTCTCGACAATTCCTTATCTTGACATAAGACTGTCCCCTTATGTTCACACCCCCAGGTTTTCAAAGGTTTTGAACGGAACGATTCGCTCGCGAAACCGCTGAAATCCATTAGGGTCCAGACGCGACCAGGCAATCATTCCAATCCCTCCTCCCAGCAACAAGAGGAGGATGGTACCTAGAATGAGGGCTCCTTTTCTCTGGATGCTTCTGGAAGTCGTAGAGGTTTCGGATGGGGTAGGCGACCCAGTTTCAGCTTTTACTTTAATCTGGGACCCGGAGTTGGCAGGCGTGGAGCCCCAGCTTCGGCCTCCAGACATTGTGGGTAGGAGGAGGTCTGGTACAGGGGAAGTGACATGGCAATGCAGCAAGGCGATCGTGGCGTTATCGTAACCGTTTTGTTGATTTGCCAGGTCTAGCCAGGTTCTAACGGCTAAATCCAACGACATTCTACCAGTGAGGACGGCTATGGCTGGCTCAACCCAGGTTCGTTCAATCAACCCGTTGTCGCTAACACCATCGGAACAGAGCAGCAGCAAGCCGTTTTCCTCCAGAATGAAGCGCTGGATGGTGGGCTGAAGAAAATCTGCATCCCGCGTACCCAATGCCTGAATTAGGGCTTCCGCATCGGGGCGATGAATCGCTTCTCGGCGCAGGGCTCGCCCCATGCGTACCTCTCGTGTGATCACGTTGTCGTCCACTGTCAGAGGATGGCAATGCCGCTGCGAGATCCAGTAGGCGCGGCTGTCTCCTACATGGACCAGGTAGAGTTCATGTCCATTTTCGCTGATTGTTCCACTGGCCGTTTTCACCCGCTGGGGTATCTGAACCGCCATCACCAGAGTTGTTCCCATCCGGCGGCGTTCTTCTCTGCCCTGAGAATCGTTCTGGCTGGCAATCAGGTTATTGACTACACGCACAGCGGCTTCCAACTGTTGCATGATTGTATCAGGAGGCGCAGGTTCCTCGGCTTCAGCAATTTCGGTTAGTAGGGCCTGTACCTGGAGTTTAAGGGACTGTACCGCTAATTGGCTGGCGACTTCTCCCCCTTCGTGCCCGCCGATGCCATCGCAGACGATCGCCACATGGGGTATTAACCCATCGGTGGGGGCTGGCTGGTTGAGTGTGATGGGATAGCAGGCATCTTCGTTGTGGCTTTTCTCCGGTCCAGTATCCGTTCCTCCAGCCACTTTAAGGTGAAGTGGCAGATGGGATGCCTGTTCCAGCAATAGCTGGTTGAGTTGGGTTGCGATCGCCTCCCAATCTTCCCCGGCTTGCATCTGGTGGCAGATGTTCCGCAAAGGCTCCGCAACTTCTGGCTTTGCCCCATCTATCCAACTCAACCAGAGGTTTGATAAGTCTGCCAGGTCCAGTGCTGGTTCGGCGGTAGTGGAAGTAGCCAGTACTTCCGTATCGTGGTAAAGCTGGCACAGTCGCACCCGCCAATCTTGAACACGAATGTTATCAGCAGACAGCAGGCTAGCAGCCACTCCCAGCTCTGAGAACGGTTGCCATAATTCCAACATTTGCCATAACCAGTAAACTTGCCGTACTGCTGTCGCTTTAGGCCAGGCTTCGGCGATCGCCGGATACAGCAGACCAACTTCGTCTAACGGCACGTTCTCTAACAAAAAAATTTCTTCTGCTGCGGCATCACCCTCTAAAATGCAGAATCCATAGACCTCTGGAACATGCAACTGGTAGGGATAAAGATACAAATAGGGAGTGACCGCATCTGACCAATCGGTTGGTACATCCGGTGGCAGGCTGGGCTGAGTATCCAGCCAGATGCGCCGCGCCGTAACGTAGTACCGACCACCGACCTGACTACTGGCAGGAAACTTTTCCACGGCCTTGCCCACTGCCCACAAGTAGCGATAAATCAGTGGGGTACCACATGCTTCACAGGTTGAAGTACCCAGAGCATTCAAAGGAGCGGGACAGTTAGGGTTGGGGCAACAAATCTGGGGTTTGGGTTGGCTCATGCATTTGTAGCGTAGATTCTTACGATTTTTGAGGAATGCTAACAACAGGGCAATTGTTACAATTGCCTGCATTTCTTTGCTGATCCTCTATCAGGCGATGAAGGATGGGTAGATGCGAACGATTTTCAGGATTGGAGATCACCCATCCGAAACCCGCCTGAACAAACTGGATTCAATATTAGGTGATGAATCTCTTCTGAATCAATGAACCTGTGGAGCGGTTGATATGGCGCTAAATCCCACCATGCTATGGCTGGTAATTGGTGTTGTGCTGTGCCTGGCAGAGGTGAGTTTGCCAACGACCTTTGTGGCTTGCGTGATGGGGGCAGTGCGCTGATGGTAGCCGCGATCGCCCATCTCATTCCCTTTAACTTGCAGGTGGTGTTCTGGATGGCACTATCCCTGGCACTGGTACTCGTCTCGCGCCGCTTTGTCCGTCAGAAAGCTGCAAAAAAACTGGACGCCAAAAAAACTGGACGCCACAGAAGCCGAAACCCTTACAGAAATTCCCACCGATAAGACCGGACACGCACTCTATGAGGGCAACTCCTGGGATGCCAGGTGTGAAATGAGCAGCTAACAGTCGCCCCCTTATCAAAAAGTCTACGTGGTTGGGCGGAAAGGCTCCACTTTAATGTGATTCCAGAGAGCATCGTCCATTCCTGATGGTCTTTTAATTCCCATCCTTAACTCAAAATCCTGATCTTAAGCTCTAGGAATCTGACCCATGTGGGGCTGGTGATATTCCCCCCAGCCCTGTATCACTCGCGATAACGTTTCAATCACCGTCGATTACGGTACCCCAATCGGGATCATCCTGTTTTCAGGCAGATGGCTGCGGTAGCGCCCACCGTCTGAAAGTACGATGACGAGCTGTAATGTCCAGTCTGGTTCTATCTGCAAATCTGCCCAGGGAACTGCGATTTCCAGGCAGGTATCCAGCCCGAACTGAGCTCGACTGGCGCGGGAATGCCAGCGAAATAGTTCTCCCGCCTCCTGAAACCAGAGGGTTCCGGTCATCAGGTTCATTCCCAGATGGTGGTGGAACAGGAAGTTGAGTGGAGGTTCTTCCGGCAGATTGACTAGGGGAATGGGGCTGTTGTGCATAGTCTGGTTGGGGTAGAACCAGAGCAGATTCAACTCCGGCGGAATATCCGTACCTGGTTTGACGCCTGAGCGAAAATCCAGGCGCAGGTAAAAATTGAGGTGGTCTACTCCATACCACAGACGTTGGACTGAACTGGCGCGATGCATGGTGCCGCGGGAACCGCCAATCTCAATCCGTCCAGCTTTGTCCCAGTCTTGCTCGTCCCCCCGTCCGTCGATAGAAGGATGGATGAAGCTCTGGGGATGGCGATCGCCCTGAGCAATGTGGCTTTCAACGGGAAACGTAACCTCTGGGGGCACTGACTCATTTAAGGACTCATAAACGGCTGCCAGGTGTTCTCGAAACAACTGGTCAAAAATGGCGTCCTGATTGGAAGAGTGTCCTTCCCCAAACCACCAGAACCAATCGGAGCCCTCAGCAGCATACAAAGCTTCCCAGACTTCTGGATTCACCTCCTCAGTCGCCTCCGGGTGTCTTGCCAGGGTTTGCCTTGCTTCAAACAGGAGATCCCAGGCGCGGTTTTTGGCTGCATCCCCAATCCAGGTCGTGAAGCTGCCATCCACCCAGGAGCCACTATGCAAATTGTGAGCAGGAATTGTTTCGGTAGGCGGAAACTGGTCAATGAATTCAGAAACGGTGACGAGTTGGATTTCAGAATGGTGACTGAGGATGTAGTAAAGGAATTCCAGAAAGGGTTTGCCATCCAGGGGGTAGAATTCCCAACAATTTTCCCCATCGAGGGCAATGGTTACGAGCCAGGGATCCGTTAGGGCGCTGCTGCCATCGGGTTGGTGAGCCTTGAGGGTGCGGGCGATCGCCTCCAGATGCCCCACCAGATCGGTAGCTGCTCTCTTCGGTTCCATAGCCCCGTAGGTGAACCCAATCAGGTCAGACAATCGGTGATCTCGAAATACAATTGCCAGGTCGCCAAAGGGAGTTTCCAGCCGATAAGGCCGGTAGAGCACCTGAGGAGCTTCCACATTCCCGGTGGCATCCCGGTGGAAGAAGTGTTTCAGCGTCCAACCCAAAACCGCTTCATCGGAGCAAATCCAGCGGAAGCCCTGCTTGGCAATATCGGGTAGGATTGCCGGACTGACCGACTGCTCCGAGGGCCATAGCCCACGGGGAGCGGTGCCAAAGCGATCCAGGTAAAGATCCCAAGCCTTTTGCAGGTGGCGGGGAATGTCCTCTGCCCACTGGAAGCGGTGGTTTGGCAGAACAATATTGGGAACAGCCACCTGAGCAGAATGGGTATCTGCCAGCAGGGGCAGAATGGGATGGGTGTAGGGAGAAGTTGTAACCTCCAGTTGACCCATTTCTTGCATCTTGCGGTGTTGGGGCAGGATCCGAGCCAAAATTTCTCGCTGTTTGGAATAAATTCGTTGGCGATCGCCCAGACTAAACCCTTTCCCCTTCTCCAGCCATTGCGCAATCTCTGGATCATCCCAAAACAAGGGGTCAAACCAGGCCAGGTTATGCCAGGCCAACAAATCACTATAGTCTTGCAGATTCCAGTTATCCAGACACCAAGTCTTTCCCTTGTCCTGCCGCTGCTGAAACAGTTCAGCATAGCGGGGATGGGGATCAATCATGGTGTGATGGTTGCAATCAAAAAAATGCTCAACAATAAATTCTTTCTGCTGCTGAGAAAGTTGTTCTTCTGGCAGCAGTGCAACGGTTAGATAGGGATCAAAAGCGGTGCCTGCGATATAGTCTTCAAGTTGAAGAATCAGCGAAGGCACTAGGTTAACTGTCTGGTGAAGCCTGGGATAGTTCTCCAAAGTCAGCACCAGATCCAGATAGTCTTTGGTGCCATGCAGCCGCACCCAGGGCAATCGGTATTGCCCCTCTGCCGACCCTATCTGAACGGATCGGCTCTTGTACAACGGCTGATGCTGGTGCCAAATGAAGGCAACGTAGAGAGGATGGGACATGGTGGAGGCAAATAGGGGATTAGGAGCTAGTGAAGAGAATAGCAGTTCCAGCCCTCAGCCCCTAATCTACCGAAGTATCCTGTCTAAATAACCTGTTCAACCTCAGCAATTTCGGGAATAAACTCGCGCAGGCGACGCTCGATGCCCATTCTCAAGGTCATAGTGGAGCTGGGGCAGGCACCGCAGGCACCTTGAAGCCGCAGTTTTACAATGGGACCATCAATTTCAACCAATTCAACATTGCCACCATCCGCCATCAGGTAAGGGCGCATTTCATCCAGAACGGTTTCAACGTTTTCAACAGTAAGAGGCAGGGTTTGAGACATAGTTAACCTTCAAGTTCTGCTATTTGCTACATGGATTGATCCTAACGGGAAAAGGACTGTTATAGCAGGTCGCAATTATTCGCTTTTCAGTACAAAGAATCAAAAATAAGTAGATGGCCACAATTAACTGTAAGAAGAGGGAGTAGGGGCTACGCCAGGCAAGGGGGTTCACTCCCTCCACCCCCAAAACATCCTCAATTTAATTGCGTCTATAGCAGTCCTAAATCAGCCGCGAGATTGAGAGGTTTGGTGAGAGAGGATTTCGCAGGAATCCTCTCTCACAATCCAAATAGGATCGCTATAGCTACTTATTAATGGATTAATAGGTGGTTTTCCCGACTTGCCCATGAGAGAGTAGCGGAAACTACTCTTTCATCTCAAACAAAACCCCTGGAATATTGATTTTGTTTTGGTGATAAGCGAAGCTTATCACCAAACTCCCAGGAGAACCGACGGATTCGTTTGAGGAAAAACAATACCTGGACGGCGCGGATGGACCGTACCCCCATGCAGGGGAAGCAATTAAACAGCTATTGGCTGCAATAAAGCCACATTTGAGAAGGCAAATTCAGTTGTGACGGGCTTGCCTTCTTCCTCCGAACGAATTGCCCGACGGGTCATGATCCAGTAACCACCAATTTTTTCGTAGGTATCTTCAAATTCCTGGCGACCCCCCTTCTGCTCCCCTGTTTTGGGATCGTGGTAAACAGAGTCGTAGGTATGGGACAGGTAACCTTCACCTGTATCAATTGTGCTGAAAGTGTTGATGGTGACAACCACGTTATGAATATGCCGATGCACCAGAGTTACTTCGTTGTTACGGACCTTGTAGCGATCGCCCTCTGATTTACCACCCACCAGAATTTCGACAGCACCCATTTCATCCGTTGCACCATATTCAAAGGTGTTCTTGCCATGGGTTTCTTCAAATGGACGACGAACCCGGTGTACTGCAATTTCCCACACCTGTCCGTGGATAGCCTTCTTCGCTTCCTCGTCAGCGACATCACTAACATCAAAGCTCAGGTCAGAGTTGATCCGAATCTTGCCGCTATAGAGCTGATCCCCCATCTTCAACTGAACATCAGCCGTATAACCAGGAAAATTTTTGTCCCAGGTATAGCGATTTTCGTAAGCAGCCCGAAATAGCTCGCGTGCAGACAGTTGTGCTGTCATGAAACTCTCCTTAGTTCAGATTCCCCTCTAGTTTAGGATGTCTGAGAAGGGGTGAGGAGAGTTTTGAGGTTCAAATGATGAGTTTTGAGTGCCAGGTTACTTAGGCCACTCAATTGAAAGGATGTTTGGGGGCTCCGCTCCCAGCCGGAGAGCACCTCTACACCTCGTCGTAAACTTGGTGACGATGGCTATAAACAATCAACAATTAACAACTAACAAATTTCCTATCCTCATGCCCTTCTCATACCAGCGGATTGTTCACTTTCAAGATACTGATGCAGCAGGAGTTGTTTACTTTGCTACGGTTTTGGCGATGTGCCATGAGGCGTATGAGGCATCTCTGGCAGCAGCAGGAATTGATTTGAAGTGCTTTTTTCAAGGGCAAGAGGTGGCGGTTCCTGTTGTCCATGCCAGCGTGAATTTTTTTGCCCCTATGTTTTGTGGCGATCGCCTGACCATTCAACTGACTCCAAGGCAACTTCGCGATAGTGAATTTGAAGTGGAATATGCGATTTTCAAAGAAAAACAATTGGACTCGGCGCTCAGCACTGCTAAAACTCGTCACGTTTGCATTGCCATTTCGTCCACTAGCCGTACCCGGCGAGAGCTTTCATCTGAACTGGTGGCCTGGCTTCGGCAATGGAGCTAGATGAGTTGTTAAGTAGTAGCCATCATTCAATGTAAAGGGGGGAGTGGGGGCGCAGCCCCCATTCCTTACCTCTTCACTTCTTTACTTTTATTGAGCTGAATTAAATCCACTACCCGTTGTTGTTCAATCTTTCCTTGAGCGTTGCGGGGTAGGTGTTCGATCGCAATCCACTGTTTTGGCTGTTTGAACTTGCTCAACTTACCAGACAGCGCAATTTGCAAAGCCTGCTGAGAAACATCAGGACTGGAAGGGACATACACAGCGGTGATGATCTGGCCCCAGTGGCGATCGCTCATTCCCAGAACACACACATCCTGCACTAACCCGGTTGCCCGAATTGTTGCCTCGATCTCAGCAGGAAATACATTTTCTCCACCTGTAATGATCTTGTCGCTGGTGCGCCCAACGACGTGAAGACACCCCTGCTCGTCGAAAAAACCCAGGTCATCCGTCTGAAATTCTGGCTGGTTTGAGGAAGGTTGGAAAGAATGAAACCTGGCTATCTCTGGGGTTTCCCCTTGAAGAGGGGAACTGGCTAACCCACTGGAAGTGGCTGGTTGATTTGGGTAATAGCCCAGAGCAAGCGATTTTGCCCAGACTGTAATGATCCCTGTCTGGTGAGGACCTAGGCGATCGCCCGTTGGGCTGCAAATGGTGATTTGGGCATGGGGCAGCACCTGACCACAACCAGTTTTTCCTTCCAAAAACTCTTCGGGCTTGAGTGTCGCTACCTGGGAAGCCGTTTCGGTCATGCCATAGGTGGGAGCCAGTGGAATTCTATGCTGCCTTGCAGTTTCCAGCAGGTCGGACCAGGCGGGTGCACCTCCCACCAGAACTGTTTGAAACCGGGATAGCCAGGGAATCCGCTCTGGCTGATTCATCAAACGCTGAAGCTGGGTTGGCACCAGAGACAGAAAGAAGGTTTCAGGCTCCACATCCCCCTCTTCTCCAGCCTCAACAGCCTTAAAAGGTAGAATCACCAGTCTACCCCCAGATGTGAAGGAGCGGAGAAACTGCATCAGTCCACTGACGTGGTAAAGCGGCAAGACACAAAAGGAGTTGACCTGGGTCAGTTCAAAGTATTGCTGGAAGCCCTGAACTGATGCCATTAGAGTTTGCCAGGTGTGAATGGTGAAGCGGATTTTGCCGGAAGTGCCGCCGGTGGGGATTAGGATGGGAGCGGGAGAGCGGGGAGCGGGGAGTAGAGAGAGCGGGACAGCAGACAGAGAATAGAGAACAGTTTCTGCTGCTTGCCAGATTAGATTGGGCTGAGCAAGTTCCAACACTTGCTGCCATTCAGTTGTTGCCCAGTTGAAGTTGCCGAGAAAGAGGGGACAATTAGCAATGCAGGCAGCTATAAAGCCTGACAGAAACCGGACAGGGTTTTGCTCTGCCAGAAAAATTCGGGGTGGGGTTTCCCAGGCGGATAGTTGCTGGAGGCGTTGCTGAGTCAGGTTGGCAAATTCCTGACTGCTGTAACCAACTAACCAGGGGTAAGTGATTCGCTGGTTGAAGCAGGCTAGAGGTGTTTCCATAGTTCTTCGGCGTCGGTAGAGCGGAGAGGATCGTTGTCTGGAAACCAGTGGTCAATGCCAAAACCGATCGCCCGCCCGCTCCCTATCCCATGAGCAACCAGATCGATTGCGGCCTGTTGCCCAATAGCCGTTTCCAGGACTGAGGATACCACCCCATCGATTCCCATTTCCTGGCAGAATTGCCGCAGACGGCCTGGGGAACCGGCGATCGCAGGCTTAATCACAAAAATTCCCCGCCAACCCCGGTCATAACAGGTTTGCAGTTGTTCGAGGGTGGCAACGGACTCATCCAGGGCGATCGGAGTTACGTGGCGCTCTGCCAGCTTTAGCAAATCATCGAATTGAGCGGGGGGCAGAGGTTGTTCCAGAAATTCGATCTGACCGCAGGGAGACTGTACGGAGTCCGATGCCAGTTCAGCACTGAACTGTAACCAGGCTTCTGCTTCAGCAAAACTCAGCCCACCGTTGGCGTCTAAGCGGAGCCTGGCACCGCAAGGTAAGGCCTGGATAAGAGGGGAGACGATTTTTGTCATCTCATCCTGAATCGGATAAACTCCCAGCTTGTACTTAAATGTGCGGTAACCCTGATTCCATAAAGGAATCCAGGCTTGAACGGCAGCTTCCCCTGGAGGTAGCAGAGCACTGCAAATCGCAGAGGGGGGAAATTTCCATTGCTCTGAGGGAACTGCAAACCGGGCTTCCTTCAGCCTGGTGATCGCCGATTCAAACCCAAACTGGCAGGCTGGCAGGCTGGTTGGAAGGGGCGCGATCGCCTTAACATTCACCTTCAAAGGCAATTGGCGACAAAACTCCAGAGCCTGCTCCAGGGTTTCTGTGCCAAACCAGGGAATGGGAGCGATTTCACCAAAACCCACCGTTCCTTGATCCCCCATCAAACGTAGAATAATCCCTTCTCGCACCGACCACTCACCGTGGGTAGTTTTCAACGGGGAGCGAAAGGGACGACGGTAGGGTTTGAAGTCAAACTGGATGCTTCCCATGCCTGCTCTACTCAACTGGCAAGCACAAATCCCAATCCCAACAGCAACCCACTCCAGAAGTGAAGGGCAACGGCAATAAAGCGGCAACTAGTGAGCTTTTCTGGCTGGCTGTAGTGGCTACCTATGAAGCGGCAGAGCTTGACAGCATAGAGCAAACTACCAAACACGAGCAGAGTCCAGATGGGGAAGAGCTTGAGAATTACAAATAGAACTGTCCAGCCGTAGATACTGCCGCAAATCCAGGGGAGCAGTTGGGCAGAACGTTTACTGCCCAGGCGCACCACAGGCGATTTCTTGCCGACAGCCGCGTCATCGTTCACCTGGTTAAAGTGGGAGCAGAACAGAATCAAACTGGTGGCGATGCCAACCACAACTGAGGCGGCAAAATTAGTCGTAGACCAGGATTGGGTCTGGCTGTAGTAAGCCGCAGCAAAGGCCAGAGGGCCAAAGGCAAAGAAGCAGAGGATTTCTCCAGCCCCCTGATAACTGAGGCGGAAGGGCGGCCCCTGATAGATGTAGCCGATTGCACAACAGGTCAGAATCAGCCAGATGACGGTCAGGTCTTGCTGCCAGAAAGCGATCGCTCCAATTCCCAGCAGTCCCAATGCCAGACAGAGATTGCTCAACCAGAAGATCAACGATTTGTTGCCCGTCAGGTTGACCACGGAATTGGCTTTGTTGACATCAACGCCTGTTTCGGCATCAAACACGTCGTTGCTCAGGTTTTCCCAGGCCAGGATCAGGACCGCGGCCGCCAGGAATGTCAGGAAAATTCGGAAATCGAAGGTTTGGGTTTCAGCGAAGGCGATCGCACTTCCAACGGAGATGGGCATAATCGCAACGCTGTACATAGGTGGCTTAATGGCAGCCAGCCATAGCTTGCGCTTTGAATGGGGAATGGGAGTCTCAATGGCTTTTGTGGTCATTGGAGCATTTGAGTCGTCATTGGGTTGCCCTATGCAAAGAGCAGATGTCTTTTCAGACAGCCTCATTATTCTACGATTCTGGTGGTTCCGACATTTTGGCAACCAGTCAAGACTTTAAACTTTGCAACACAACTGGTTTTCCCGGCTTGCCGGTGAAAGAGTAGGGTAAAAGCGACTCTTTCATCTCAAACAAAACCGCTGGAATATTGATTTCGTTTTAGTGATAAGCGAAGCTCATTACCAAACTCCCAGGGGAGCTACACCACTGGCCCGGTAAGATTGGCTGGCTGTAAAGCGCTAGTCATGGGCGATCGCAGAACTATACTGGTGTATACAGTTCCATTGCTTCTGTTACATGACAGTTACACCGTACTGCAATAATCTGTTTCAAAGCCGTAGGGATCTGCACCAATTTCTCTCAGCCTGTCAGCAAGATTCATCGGAAAAGAACCATCCTAAAATTATTAGCATTTCCCTGGAAATTGAGCCAGTTGATCCATTGGTCATCTTCGACCATATTGCTGAACCCAATCAATTCAACTTCTACATTGAAAGACGAGAGCTTAACAAGAAGATTGATCTTGAAATTAATAAAAACTCTCTCTCTAAAAGTATTAGTGGAATTGCGGCAATTGGTTCCGCTATCCATCTTCAAATCGGTGGTTCCAGTCGATTTGAAGCAGCAAAAGATTTCATTCAAACAGTTCTTTCAGACACAATCATTGCTGGAGATCTTCGTCTTCCTTTATCCGGTCCCCACTTCTTTTGTGGATTTACATTTTTCGATAGCAATTATGATTCCAATTTTTTCTTTCCCTCTGCGACTATATTCTTGCCAAGGTGGCAGATTTCCTATCAAGAAAACCGCTGCACAGTGGTTGCCAATTTAGCCATTCATTCAGAGACTCCATTGGAGCCAACGATTGATGATTTGTGGCAAACACTACAAATGATCCGATCAACGAACTACGAATTGCTAAGTCCCCATCTGAATCATCGAGCACTTCTGAAAAAACGGGACGTAGCTGATACCCAGCATTTTAAACAGTCCGTTTTATCGGCGCTCAGATCTATTGAAACCAATGTCTTTAGCAAAGTTGTCCTTGCTCACGCAGTCGATATTATTTCGCCGCTGCCCTTCCATGCGGTTCATTCGCTGCATAACCTGCGTAAGCTCCATCCAGACTGTTACATTTTTGCGATCGGCAATGGTAAAGGGCAGTATTTTATTGGGGCCAGTCCAGAGCGATTGATTAGTCTGCGAAACCGGCAGCTTGTGGCCGATGCTCTGGCTGGTTCCGCCCCACGCGGCAAAACCACCTGTGAAGATGCCCATTTTGCAAATGGTTTGCTTAACAGTACGAAGGAAATGCATGAGCATCAGGTGGTGCTTGAATTCATCACTCGCCAGCTTTGCCAATTGGG
Organism: Leptothermofonsia sp. ETS-13; assembly: GCF_049200465.1. Taxonomy (NCBI): domain Bacteria; kingdom Bacillati; phylum Cyanobacteriota; class Cyanophyceae; order Leptolyngbyales; family Leptolyngbyaceae; genus Leptothermofonsia; species Leptothermofonsia sp. ETS-13. The sequence goes on along the minus strand of NZ_CP120836.1, from coordinate 3,526,330 downwards.
GTTGACACCCCAGCCTTCACCGCTACGCCTGTTGCAACTGTCCAATATTCAGCACCTTCAAACACCCATTCAGGCACGGGTTCCGGCTGGTATTCATTTATTGGATGCGGTGGCAGAGTTGCACCCCACTCCAGCCGTGGCAGGGGTTCCCAGAAAGGTTGCCTGCGAACATATCCGCCGCTATGAAGCGTTTGAGCGATCGCTCTATGCCGCCCCGATTGGTTGGGTTGATCACCAGGGCAATGGAGAGTTTGCCGTGGGCATTCGCTCGGCACTTATTGATGGCTGCCATGCTCGTCTCTATGCAGGAGCCGGAATTGTTGCCGGATCGGATCCAGAACGGGAACTGGCAGAAGTTCAACTCAAGCTTCAGGCTCTTCTAGCCGCACTGGTCTAGTGATGTGTTAATGACTGAATCGACTAGCAGAAGGCTTTCAAGGGGGGGGAAATGGGGCGATCGCTACCCGAAGTACCGCTTTCTCAAACTATATCCAGAATGGTTCAACCTCTCGTTCAATCCACTGATGTTGAAACCGTTCTGCCACCAGCGGGCGGATCACAAATTTAGGTGGACACCCATCTTTTACATCAATTCGCAAGGCCGAGTAGGGGCGGCGTTTTTTTGAACCCTGACCAGAACGACCAATAAACATCAAAGATTTCGCCACTGTGCGAACGTCCTTTTTGCCAAAATGTTCAAATGGCTCCATCAACTCAGCTCCTTCCTGCCGCTGTCGCCTCAGACTGAAACCACTTCCACCACACACCAGCCAGTGAATGTTGGCGTCGGCATGTCCCGTATTGAGGGTACGGAGATATTCCAGACAATGGGCATGGCCGTTTAACACCAGATCGACAATAGGGCGTCCCTGTGCCAGCTCACCAATCTCTTCGGCTACAGCATCCAGCACCTGTTGCAGATGACGACGAACGGCCAACGTCTGTCCCTGATACCACTTGGTTGCTTCCGTGACGTAGGGCGGATGGTGGAAGAAAAGCACCCGCCCACGGACAGCTTCTGTCTGCCAGGACTCAATTAAGCGTTGCTGTAGCCACTCTAGCTGTTCTATGTCGATCGCTCCCTTTTCTACGGTCAATTGCTTGTCAATATCCCGTTTCGTTTCCTCCAGTTGCTCTAACTTGGCCCGCAAGTCGTCCAACTGTTCCGCATCTTCGGGGTTATCGGAATTGAGACGCATGGACGTTTCATAAATTTCTTGAATCTGTCTTTCCAATTCCGCCCGTTGTTTTTCTAGCAAACGACGAAAATTAATACCATCCATATTTTTAGGTAAAGGGGCGGGTTCGTTGAAGGTATTGGAATCCAGTGCGAAGAAATCAATGCCACCCACGCGAAAGGTGTAGTAGCGGTTGGGCAGGCGGGTAAAATGGTTGGGCTGATAGCGGAGGCAATAGCCAGTGTCAGTTTTTACCGTGTAATGTTGATCCAGATGCCGTTCTAGCTCAAAGGGAAGATTGAGAGTTCGAAGGCAGTCCAGAAACGCACAGGCATAAGCATTGCCCTGTCCCGATCCATGCCAACCTACGTCCATATCTAGTTGCGACTGAAGCAACCGACGCAGAGGAAGAGCAACCTGGGCCAGCAACCCATAAAAAAATGGCAGGTCATAGTAATCGTGGTTACCAGGGACGGGAAAGAAAGGCAAATTGAAGACCATCCGATTGAAGGCAATTTGTTTCGGGTGTTCGCCGCCCACCAAAAACTCGCGATAAGGCTCAATAAAATTTTTAGGGTAGTACTCGCTTGACCCAACCAGGTAAACCACATCTCCTGTATGGATAAGAAAGCGGCATTCATCCCGATGGAGCAACAGTTTTTCAGCAATCTGACGTTGGGGATTATGTCCGCGATGGGGGCCAGAACCACTGTCGCCAATCACCAGGAAGGAGAATTCGGGGTTATCTGCCTGTCCGTCATCCAGTACTAGCCGAGTCTGGTCAATTTCCCGGCGTAATACTAACGGGTCGCGCCAGCGCACCCGTTGTCGCATTTTGAGGATTTTAGTGGCGATCGGTGGATCAGTCACAAATGCCATTGTTGGCAGCTCCTAGCTTCGGCGTTTTGCAATATAGCTGTCTCCAGGTTGCTTAGAACATGGGTTTTAAGGGGGTGTGGGGGCTGCGCTCCAGCCAGGGGTGGAACCCCTGCACCCCGTCCTCAGCCTGGTGGCTATCGCTATAATGTCGGCTCGTGCTGATTCTACCGTTGACCTAGTCGATACAGCAGCTTCCAAGGGGGGAGAGTTTTGAGGAAGGTGACAGACGACCGGGTAAGGGGTAGAGGGGTGGATTAGTAGGAGGGTGATGGGGTGATGGAGTGGATGAGTGAACGAGTTTTGAGCTTTGAATTCCCCCTAAACCCTGGCCCCCAGTCCCTTTCTCTGGCTCCTGGCTCCTGCCTCCTACGATTCGTAACTAATATTCGTAACTAATATTCGTAACTAATGTGGTTGGACTTGCAGGCGGGTGGCTCTACATGAATCAGGATACGCGCAGGACCAAAACGCTCCTCCAGGTGGGTTTCTACTTCCTCAGTAATTTGGTGAGCTGTTTCGACATCAGGTGCATTGACGATCAGGTGCATTTCGATAAAAATTTGGCGTCCAACCACGCCCCTGGACGCGATCGCATGGCAGTTGATCACTCCTGGCACCTGCATTGCTGTTGCATGAATGGCCTCTGGCGCGATCGCCATCTCATCTACCAACCAAGGCAAATTCTCCCGAATCACAGCCCAACCGCTTAAAAACACCAGCAATGCGACGGGAAACGCCAGCACCACATCTAACCAGTGGAATCCCCAGATCCAGATACCAATAAGCCCGCCCAAAACGCTGATTGTCACCCAAATGTCACTCATTGTGTGTCTGGCATCCGCAATCAAAATTGGGCTGCCAATATGATTCCCCACACGACGCTCATAAAAAGCGACAAAAATATTTACTCCCAGCACAATAAAAAGCAGCCCCAGTTCTGAGGCGGTAATTTTCACAGGTGGATGATCTGGCGACAGAATGCGTTCAACCGCTCCCTGCAAAATCTCAAAACAGGCAATCCCTAAAAAAGCAGCAATCCCAAGGGCACCAACAGCCTCAAACTTTTGGTGTCCGTAGGGATGGTCGCGATCGGGCATCGGTGAGGAAAATCGACTGGCAACCAAGCCCAGTACATTATTGGCGCTATCCGTAATGCCATGCAATGCATCTGCCAGCAAGCTAAGAGAACCTGTCGACCAGCCTACTACTCCCTTCAACGCCATCACAAACAGATTGAGTAACAGCGTAATCAGCAAAACCTTTTGAACTTCGGCACGGTGATCAGCAGCCACAATATTCCTGCACAGACTATTTCACATCGGTATTAAGGAATGAGAGTTAAATAACTCCGAAAACCTCACCCGATCTTTGGCACCCGCTCCGAGTCAGAGAGGGGAAGGGGGAGAGGTCAGTCCACTCAAAGAATGCGGTGTTATCAAATCCATGATCCTAAGTAGCTCCACCCAATTAACCCAATTATGTAAGAAGAAGGAATGGGAGCACAGCCCCCAGGCAGGGGTTCCACCCTCTCCACATCCAAATCTATCTTCAATTTAATTTTGTCCAGTTACTTATTAATCAATTTATCGTTTCGGTTCCCAACACCAGTACCATAAAAAATATGAGGACTTTTTGGGTTCTATAGCGATCTTTCTTGAAATTTGAACGGGGTGCAGGGGTTTCCCCCCTTGCGTGGGGCTTCACTCCTACCCTCTTGTTCACAAACTATTTGTGAACGCTATATCGAAATACTGACTCTCAACGGCCAGGTTCAACAATGTCCTTCCCTCCATTAAAAATCAATCTGGTTGAAGGTTCTGCAACGTTTAGCTTTACTCCACAAGCGGCACGGGAACTCCAGGCATCTCTTTCCCAGTTGATGGAAAGCCTTAAAGCTACAGCCACAAAGACGACTCCTGGTGGCCGGGCTATTCCCCAAAAGCCGATGGAGTATCAGTATACAGGCGAGGTGTTTCTAGAAATCTTTTGCAACCCCAATATCTGGCCATCTCCCTTTGCTGCCAAGGTGCTAATTACCTTGCGAGATGAGCGAATTCGCCTGACTACTGAAGCTGAACTGAGTCGTCTCGTAGAAGATGTCACTCAGTATCTAGAACAGGTCAGCTAGAGCCAACCCATGCAGTAAAATCGATTCACTCACAGCAGTTTGGGATCAGGCGTAACTGGTAAGCTAATGATGAGCGGCCCTAGCCACCATCGTTAACAGCTCAAAAATTACTATGATTTAGGCACTACCTGAGATTATGACTGGTAATTTTAGATTGTCCCACTGTTAACGCTATGACCTCTGAATTTCCATGAACTCTGATAATTTTATTGAATTGCTCCAAAAAGGTTTTCACATCACTCTCGGCGCAACTACCTCCCTGGTCGAATCGCTTCAAGATCCCCAGAAACGAGAAGAAAACCTGGCCAAACTTCGGCTGGAATGGAACCAGCTTTCAGAAGAATGGGCAAATAAAGGCGCAGTTACCGAGCAAGAAGCTAGGCGCTTCGTTGATACGCTTCTTAACAACCGGACCAATCCAGCGACCTCAGAACCGTCTGCCAGTTCTGGCTTCTCGTCTAATACCACCACACCGATTGTCCCACCTGAGATCCAGGTTGAGCTGCAAGAGTTGACAGAACAAATTGCAGCAATGCGGGCCGAACTAGAGAAGCTACGAAACTCAGATACCTCTTCCTGAAGAGATTTGGGTTTGATTGAACAAACTTTCAAGGGATATCCGCAACAGTCAAATTCCTGACAGGTAAGCTCCACCTATGGCTATAGTGGGGGGTATGGGGCCATTGCCCTACCCGTTCCACAGCCAGATTTTACACGCGTTGCCTTATGCCTGGTTTAACTAAAACAGCCTTAGTCGTTTTCCCACTCTTCGCGACCCATCAAATCTCCAATTCGATCTCTTAAGAGAAAATTGCACCGTTCGAGTTCACATTCAATGCAGGCCCACTCACGCGGAGGAATAAACTGGCAAAGGATGTAGATGGGTTGCTGACGGCTAACGACTCCTTTACGGACGAGTTCGCGAGCTTCGTCCTGAATCATATTTAGTGAGTACTGTGCAGACTGAAGCATAATCACCCTACTGAGCTTGCTAGCGGATCTCCATCACAAACGGAAAACGTTATTTAATAACTGGCATCGCCACCGGTATGTAAAGACGATCGTCTAAAAACACCGAATTAGAGATTACTCAAAATAAATTTGTAGTCAGATATACTGTACAAATTTCATTTTCGCGTTAAACCCACTTTGATTCTATTAAGAACTTTTGAAAAAGTCATTAAACTATGACCTGAAATTTCTGGTGTGGAAAATAAAAGTCGGGAGTCAGGAGCCAGAAGGAGAAAGTTTGGAGAAGTGATGGAATGAAGAAACCTCACCCTATCACTCCATCTCTGTCCACCCTTTTACCTATCGCCTGCTGCCTTGATCAAAACTCAAAACTTTTCCACCTCCCTATTCCCAACTGGTTTCTCTGGCAGGCTGCGATTGTGCCTCTGGTAGCTGAGTTCCCTTCCAAGGTTGATAGCTGCCTTCATGCTGCTGGCATCTGCAAGTCCCTTTCCGGCAATGTCGAAGGCTGTGCCATGGTCGGGAGAAGTTCGAACAAAGGGCAACCCGATGGTTGTGTTAACAGCCCGGTCAAAGGCCATTAGCTTGACCGGAATCAGTCCCTGGTCATGGTAAAGAGCAAGATAAGCATCGGCGGGAGAAGGGGGGGGGAAGGTGTTGTTTGCTGCATCTACGCTGCCTCCAATCTGACCTGCTTTCTCCGCTCTTTCTCTCCCTGTTCCAATTCCAAACCATGCCTGTCCTGGCTTGACCCATAATGTATCTGGAGGGATAGGACCCTCCAGTTGAGTGCGAGGCAATTTGAGGCGGGTTTGTTCTAGCCAGGGAATGAGCCAATCGACTTCTTCTCGACCGAGTTGCCCCTGTTCGCCGCTGTGGGGGTTGAGTCCGGCGATCGCCACTCTGGGGGTATCAATCCCAAAGTCCTGCCACAGGCACTCCAAAAGCAACTCAAGCTTGCGGCTCAACAGTTCAGGGGTCAGTGCAGTGGGTACCTGGTGCAGGGGAATGTGGGTCGTTGCCAGAAGAGTGCGCAAGGTCCAACCTGTATAGGGCGATCGCGCCACAAACAGCATGCCAAACCGATTGACTCCTGCCCTTTCTGCTAATAATTCCGTCTGACCAGGATAAAGGTGTCCCGCCGATTTCCAGGCAGATTTGGCAATTGGACCCGTGACAATGCCCTGAAACTTTCCTACCAGTGCATGGGCGATCGCCACTTCTAGATAGCGAAAGCTGAGAGTACCGCTTGCAGCACTCTCCTGGCCTGGAGTAATTTGTCGTTCTAAAGAAGGTTCTGAAACATCCAGAACCCTTAACTGGCCTGGCTCAGCGAGAGGAAGCCTGGGGTTGAGCGATCGCAACTGATCATAGGTTTGCTCCAGCAGGGTACGACTCCCCACCACGGTAACTTCACACCCTTGTGTTACCTCAGGATCGACCAGGGCCTTAAGAATGACTTCTGGACCAATGCCCGCCGGGTCACCCAGCGTTACCACCAATTGAGGATGAAAGTCTAGTGTTCTGAGCATAGGAATTTCGAGAAGTGTGAACAATCTGGTTTAAGATGCTTAATACAGGCATTACCTGACAAGAGCAGCCTCTCCAGGAAATGCCATTAGCTAGTACAGCAAAACGAAAGTTTTGTTGGGGGTGCAGGGGTGGAACCCTTAAATTCCCAGTTGCAAAATTTAGTGTTTGCAAAACTAGAACTTTGAGTACATGCGATCGCAAGGGAGAACACAACAAAATGTCTGGTGAGATTTTTAACGCTGCTATCCTCTCTGCTGTCCTCGTTATGGTGGGTTTAGGCCTGGGCTTCCTGATGCTCAAGATTCAGGGTGGTGAAGAGTAGACAATTCCCAGTACAGCACAGCGGAAATACGGATACCATTTTGGCTCCCTCCGACTCCCCACTCCCCACCCTAATGGTTACTGGACTGATGCCATCGTTTACTAGTGGTTCACCAAAGAAACTTTGCCTGGTTATCTAAACCCGAAAAAACCAATTTAGGGGGTTTTGAAGGGTTGCAACCCTTCAAAATCTGCTTGGCAGACTACTAGTCATCAGCCTCATCGAGATGTTCCGCCACTTCTCGATAGAGGTTTAACACATGACTGTCTTTGAGATAGTAAAAAACATTTCGCCCCTGTTTACGGTAGCCCACCAACCGCATGGCTCTCAAAGCACGAAGCTGATGGGAAACAGCTGATTCACTCATTTTCACCGCAGCAGCCAGATCACAGACGCACAACTCCTGCACAGCCAATGCTGATAGAATCCGCAGACGATTAGCGTCTCCTAATAAGCTGAAAAATTCCGCCATCCGTTGAGACTTCTCAACACTCAAAATCTCCCGGTGCAACTGACGCACATGATGCAGATGAATTGGGTGTTGATCTGTGCAGCTTAACTCATCCACCACCGGAGCAGAGACTTCATGGGAGGACACAGCAGGAACTAATTTGGAATTTGTCATAAAATTTCTAGCGCTACTGACTTCTAGTCTATCCCCAGCCTAACGTGTATCTAACGTATATCCCGTATCCGAAACCCAAGTTCGGCAAGTCAAGTATTTAAGGGGAATAGGGGGCACAAAACAGAAATAATAGCCAAATTTGCATCGAACTTTACTCGATGCGCTAAGTCTGTTATCTGTAATATTTCTAAACAAAACTCCTAATTTTCCCGGTAAATCCTGGCGGATTTTCCGAGAATTTCTGATAAAATCTTGCAAAAAGTTAAGAATTTGTCACCACTCTCTAATGACCCTATTAATCGTTGGTGCTACTGGCACTTTAGGAAGACAGCTCACCCGCCGCGCTTTGGATGAAGGATATCAAGTTCGATGCCTGGTGCGTGGTTTTAAGAAGGCTTCGTTTTTGAAGGAATGGGGAGCAGAGCTGGTGCCCGGTGACCTCTGTGAGCCTGAAACGTTGAAACCTGCTTTAGAGGGGGTCACGGCTGTCATTGATGCGGCCACTACCCGACCTACCGATTCTCTAAGCATTAAGCATGTGGACTGGGAAGGAAAGGTCAATTTAATTCAGGCTGCTAAAGCAGCCAATGTAGAGCGTTTCATCTTTTTCTCGATTTTAGACGCCGAGAAATATCCAAATGTCCCTTTGATGGAGATTAAGCGCTGTACCGAAGAGTACCTGGCTCAGTCAGGGCTTAATTACACCATTCTTCGCCCATGCGGGTTTATGCAGGGGTTAATCGGTCAATACGCCATCCCGATCTTAGAAGGGCAGGCCGTGTGGGTGATGGGAGACACTTCACCGATCGCCTACATGGATACTCAGGACATTGCCAAGTTTGCCATCCGTGCCCTCAATGTGCCTGAAACCGTTAATCGGTCCTTTCCCGTGGTGGGACCTCGCGCTTGGGGAGCCTACGAAGTCATTCGCCTGTGTGAACGTCTGTCAGGCAAGGAGGCCAGGGTGTCCCGGATGCCTATTGGACTACTGAGGGGAGTTCGCAATGTAACTCGCTTTTTCCAGTGGACCTGGAATGTATCAGACCGGTTGGCCTTTGCTGAGGTGATCGGTACGGGTAAGGCACTAAAAGCTCCAATGGAAGAGGTTTACAAAACCTTTGGTTTAGACCCCAACGAGACAACCACCCTGGAAACTTACATGCAGGACTATTTCAGCCGCATTTTGAAGAAACTGAAGGAACTGGATTACGAAAAGTCTAAAAAGAAAGAGAAGCGGAAATACCCAAGGGTTTAGCAGGTGTATTGGTTGGGCATCAAAGGATCTTTAAAATCAATCTTGAGCCTCTTAAAAGGTGCGATCGCCCAGCAAAACTGCACGAAATGATATAGTCCCTATTACTGTTCATTTGCGCCCCTGCCCTATTGCCGTCGTGCCTAAAGCTGGCATTATTTACAACGATGTCAAACCCATTGCTTGTCGGACGGCTGAAGAGCTAAGGGACAAGCTGATTTCCCGTGGTTGGGAAGTCTACATGGCTACGGGAGTTGGTGGCATTCTTGGCTACTCCAGCCCTGATCGTCCCGTTTGCCATACCCCAATTGACCATCTTAATCCCCCTGGTTTTGACTCAGACATGTCATTTGCCGCCGTTTTAGGTGGAGATGGCACTGTTCTATCTGCCTGCCGCCAGGTTGCCCCCTATAGCATTCCCCTGTTGACTATCAATACCGGCCATATGGGGTTTCTGACTGAGACCTACCTGAATCAACTGCCCCAGGCGCTGGATGATGTGATCGACAAGCGCTACGAAATTGAAGAGCGAGCGATGCTGACGGTACAGGTGATTCGGGAACAGAGCCTGCTCTGGGAAGCTCTCTGTCTGAATGAAATGGTCATCCATCGTGAGCCTCTCACCAGTATGTGTCACTTTGAGGTAGAGATTGGAAAGCATGCCCCGGTTGACATCGCTGCTGATGGCATCATTATTTCAACGCCAACGGGGTCTACGGCCTACTCCCTTTCGGCAGGAGGACCAGTGGTGACACCGAATGTTCCCGTGTTGCAGTTAGTTCCAATTTGCCCTCACTCCCTGGCATCCCGTGCTCTGGTTTTTGCTGACATTGAACCCGTCACGATTTTTCCAGCCAATTCCAATCCACTGGTGATGGTAGTCGATGGCAACGCAGGATGTTACATTATGCCAGATGACCAGGTGAGGATGCAGCGATCGCCCTACACCGCCCGCTTCATTCGGTTGGGGCCACCAGAGTTTTTCCGCCTTCTCCGCGAAAAACTAGGCTGGGGGCTTCCCCATATTGCCAAACCAACCTCCGTTGAGTTGCCTTAGTGCCTGATACTTACCCCCTATCCCCTGATTTAGTTCTGGGCATGCTAAAACAAGAAAGGAAAATCAGGAATTAATACCTATTGATTTTCGGACCCTCCGTCTAGAATTAGGATACACAGGAATTTCCTTTCCTTACTCTATGAACCATGCTACTTCTGAACCCAATCCTTGCGTTTTGTTAGTAGAAACTGACGAAGCTCTTGCTAGCCACGTTAGTCTGGATCTGCGGGAATCGGGCTATGATACCGTCGTTGCTCAGGATGCGGTTAGCGGATTACGTCAGGCTTCAGAAATGCATCCCTCCCTCATTGTGGTAGACCGGATGCTGTCTGGGGAATCGGGTTTGTGGTTATGCAATCGGTTGCGATCGCTCGGTAACCATGCCCCAGTGTTGATGTTGATGGCACGTGACACTCTGGACGACCGGGTCGCCTGTCTGGAAGCGGGAGCTGACGATTACTTCCTCAAGCCTTACCGGAGTGATGATTTTCTCAGGCTAGTGCGGCTGTATCTGCAACCCGACAGCCCTAACACTGAAAAGTTACGGTTTGGTGACCTGGTTCTTGATCTATCGACTCGTCGGGCTATTCGGAACGGGCGAGCGATCGACCTGACGATGAAGGAATTTGACCTGTTGAGGTACTTGATGGAACACCCCCGCGAAGTGTTAACCCGCGAACAGATCCTGGAAAATGTTTGGGGCTATGACTTTGTCGGCGAGTCTAATGTAATTGAAGTCTATATCCGCTACCTGCGCCTCAAAATTGAAGACGAAGGTGAAAAACGCCTGATTCAAACGGTTCGTGGCGTTGGTTATGTTCTCCGTGAAGCCTAATAAATTGCCATGTCCCTTGCTAAAGGCATTGAAAACATAGGCAATAGGTGGGATGAAGTTGTCTTCCCACCGGGTGATTTATACAGCGACGAACCGCCCTTGGAAACTGAACTGCATCTGAGGCAGATGCTACTACTGATTCAGTGTTTGGATTAGTGATGGCGCGATCGCCAAGACTGTTACGTGGCTGGAAATCTGACCATCTACTAGTGATCAACAATCTCCGAGAACACCTACCCTATCTTCCATCCCCTATGGAGTCCGATTTTGAAATTCGCCGCCTGCTAGAAGTGATGCCTGCTTCTGGGCGCATGATGACTAAATTGATTAGCAAACCAGAGCAGCCTGCGGTCATCGACAGTCCGTTTCCCATGCCCTGGATGCGGGAACGCCCGATCTGGATCAATTTTGACCTGTGGGGCCGTTTGTCTAAACCTCAGCGGGATCTGCTGATCCTGCGTACCGTCAGTTGGTTGATGAATGTGAAATGGTTTCGTCCCAGCCTGTATCAGGGGTTGGTCTTAGCGGGTGTGGTAGGAACGGTTGTCGAACTGGTACAGGCAGATGCGGTCGGCGTCATTGTGGCTGGGGGATTGAGCGCGATCGCTAGTACTCAAATCTGGCGCTCCAACCGTAGCACTGAACGGGAACTGGAAGCAGATGAAGCAGCTCTCAAAGTGGCTCAGCGGCGTGGCTACAGCGAAACCGAAGCGGCCCGCCATCTCCTGACCGCCATTGAAGCTGTTGCCACCATCGAAAACCGCCCCAGTTTGAACTTTACTGAACTGCTTCGCTGTCAAAACTTAAAGGCGATCGCAGGACTATCCTCAGTCGGGGTCCCCGATCGCCTTCGATAAAACAATGTGTCCCATCTCCTACTAATCTTTTCGATGGGCACTTACTCGATACCGTATCTACTCTCGCGACATCAAGAAATACTGGATCAGTTGCAGAATCGCATATAGTGCTGTTGCCACATAGGTAAAAGCGGCTGCATTGAGAACCTTACGAGCAGCTTTGTTTTCGTCCCCCTGCAAAATACCAAATTGATTGATCAACTTTAAGGCACGGCTGGAAGCATCAAACTCAACCGGCAGCGTCACGATATGAAAAAGAATCGCCGCCACCATCAGGGCCATGCCAATCTGGATGAAAATTCCGCCCATCGCCCCCAGCACAATACCAGCAATAATTAGAATGGGACCCAGGTTAGAACCTAAGTTGGCAACGGGCACCAGAGCCGCACGGACATTCATTGGCTTATAGCCCTGAACATCCTGTAAAACGTGACCACATTCATGGGCTGCCACAGCGGCAGCAGCAAGAGATTTGGAGCTGTAGACTACTTCAGACAAGCGAACCGCTTTGGCTGTAGGGTCGTAGTGATCTGTCAATTCTCCTGCGACAGATTCAACCCGTACATTCTGCACACCCATGCGCTGCAAAATGGTTTCTGCAACTTCTGCACCAGTCATGCCCATACTGGAGTTGATTTGAGAATACTTGCGGTAGGTTCCCTGAACCCGCTGCTGTGACCAAAAAACAAGAATAATTCCTGGAATCAGGATCAGGTAAGACCAGTGAAAAAACATTTCTTGCTCCTTTGCCAATATCTCTTAGTGAAATGTGATTAACCCGGTTCTGAGCAATATGCTAGCATTTCTGTTCTGGAATGCCCTGAGTATAGGAGTTGGAGGGCGATCGCTTATATTTGATGATGATTTACTCTCATTTTGAAAACTTATATTTAATGATGATTTACTCTCATTTTGAAAACATAGAGTTAATGCTTTTGATTAGGAGAAGTTCTGGCTGAAATCTTTCACGTTTCTTCTGTCGTGTTTATTTCGCTTCTAAATACCCTGGTTTAAAAGAGCATTCAGGATCTCCTTAAACGTAAAACGGCTTGGCTCTCCTGGGAGTTTGGTGATAAGCGAAGCTTATCACCTAAACGAAATCAATATTCCAGGGTTTTGTTTGGGGCGAAAGAGTAACTTACGCTGCTTTTTCACCGGCGAGCCGGGAGAACCAACGGCTTTCACAGAGTGTTCACAGATCAAAGTAGGCTATAAACTTGTGTAAAGTAAGCGATAGGCACCAGGCTTAGGACGGGGTGCAGGGGTTTCACCCCTGGCTGGGGACGAACCTTCCCCCCCTTTAAAGCCAATGTCCTCAGTAACCTGGCAGCAGCTATAAAACTCTGCGATTAATTTTCTATGCAACGCCGTCATTTGCTAGCCACTTCACTTGTTTTCTGTTTTTCGCTGTTCGCCTTGTTGAGTTTCACCCCTGCTGCCCATGCTCTGGGTGGAACCCAGCCTTCCCTCAACCAACCGGCACCTGAGTTCACTTTGCCAACCAATACGGGTGATGGCAGTATCTCTCTGGCTAATTATCGAGGTCAATGGGTAGTGGTCTACTTCTATCCCAAAGACTTTACCTCTGGCTGCACTTTAGAAGCTCGTCGATTTCAACAGGACTTACCCAAATATTTGAGTCGAAACACCCAGATTCTGGGAATCAGCGCGGACTCTGTGGATTCTCATGCTAAGTTCTGTGATTCAGAAGGGCTGAAGTTTCCGCTTCTGGCAGATACCGATGGGTCTGTAAGTAAAGCCTATGGTTCCTGGATGGGGTTTATTTCCTTGCGGCATACCTACATCATTGACCCAGAAGGCATTCTCCGAGCAATCTTTACAGGCGTAAACCCAGCCGTCCACAGTGCAGAAGTTCTGGCAAAGCTTGATGAACTTCAGTCGGCAGGGTGATTGAGATAACAGGGAATGCCCAGGTGCTAGTCTAAAAACTATAAGAATCATGGTTCTATGACTGCACTTTCGGCTGGATGGCAACATCACTTTCTGGATGGCAACATCACTTTATTGAAACCAATCACATTCGCTTGCATTGCGTCACTGAGGGAGAGGGTGATCTGGTTGTTCTCTTGCATGGATTTCCAGAGTTCTGGTATTCCTGGCGGTTTCAGATTCCAGTTCTGGCTCGTTACTTCAAAGTAGTTGTGCCCGACCTGCGGGGCTACAATGATTCGGATAAACCTGCCAGTGGTTATGACCTAGATACCCTTTGTGGAGATATTCAGGGACTCATTGAAAGCTTTGGTTACAAGCGGGCGCATATTGTTGGGCACGATTGGGGCGGCGCGATCGCCTGGCATTTGGGGCAGAAATTTCCCCAATATCTCAACCGTCTCGCCATTTTGAACGCCGCCCCTTCCCAACGTCTGGTGCAGGAAATGGTCAGCAATCTGGATCAGCTCCGACGAAGCTGGTACGTTTTTGCTTTTCAGGTGCCCGGCATTCCCGAATGGCTGATTCAGCAGAACCTGAAAGAATTCGTCAAAAGCGTGTTCCAGGGGATGGCCGTTCGTAAAGGCGTATTCTCGGCTGATAACACTGAAATTTATCGAGATGCGCTGGCAAAGCCAGGAGTTCTTTCTGCTGCACTCAACTATTACCGGCAAATGTTTTCTCCCTGGCACTGGTTAAAAGAGTTTGGACAACTACCCAACCCAATCATGGCTCCTACGCTTGTGCTATGGGGAGAAGAAGATGCTTTGCTCAGCCAGAACTTGACCAAAGACTTGGGGCAATGGATTCTGGCTCCCTATGAATTGAAGCTCATCCCCCATTGCGGCCACTGGGTTCAGCAGGAAGCCCCCCAAACAGTGAATCGAGAACTGCTGACATTTTTGCGTCAAGGTTAATTCTGCTGATTGTAGGAGTTACTCGTTGTTTTCTTCTGAGCGGCTTTTGGGGTTTGCGATCGCCTCCATCATCTGTACCATTGCTCCCGGTCCTGATAATCTGGCAGTACTCAGCCTGGGTTTGTCTCGTGGTCAGCGTGCTGGGATGGGCTTTGCCCTGGGTTGCGGGCTTGGCTGTCTGACCCACACCACCTGGGCAACGTTGGGAGTCGCCGCTACGATTGCTGCCTCTGAAGTAGCCTTCCAAAGCTTGAAATTTGCTGGAGCTGCTTACCTGCTTTACCTCGGCTTAATGGCGTTTCGGAGCAAAGGCATGAATCTCCGTGATGTTGGGACAACCAAAGCTCAACGCCCCAGTTTTGTCCGATTCATGGTGCGTGGATTCATCGCCAATGCAATTAACCCAAAAGTCGCGCTGTTCTTCCTTGCTTTTCTACCGCAATTTGTTAACCCAACTGCCCAGGTCAGCCTGCAAATGGCAATTTTGGGCATTCTGTTTTGCCTGATTGCGACTTTTCTGTTTTTGCTTTTGGGTTACTTTTCAGGCAGCATTGGTACGTGGCTAAGAACGAGAACTCATATTGGACAATGGCTCGATCGCATCGCTGGTTGCCTCTTCATTGGCTTGGGGATTAGCCTGATTCTGTCCCAAAAGCCCATTTGAAGGAGTAAAGGAGTGGATGAGTGGATGAGTGGATAAGTGGATGGGCGACCAGTAAACAATGAACCGTGATAGTGAAATCCCGATAAATGATAACTGACCCCACTCCCCACTCCCTGATCCCTCACACCTCAAGATCAACCTGAACCAAATGAACATTGAATACTTCGGCAAAAGCGATCGCAACCTGTTCCCGAACGTCCTCTAGTTGTATTCCTGGAATAAACTGCTCCATGCTGCCAACCGGTTTATCGACAATGCCGCAGGGCACAATCCGCTCAAAGCCGCTCATATCCGGGCAAACGTTGAGCGCAAACCCATGCATGGTAATCCAGCGGCTCACCTTAATGCCGATCGCCGCCAGTTTCTTGCCTTCGACCCAAACACCTGTCAATCCTGGCACCCGCTCCCCCTGCAAGCCGTAAGCAGCCAGCACCCGAATCAGCACTTCCTCCAACTGCCGCAAATACCAGTGCAAATCTTTCTGGTAAGTGTGCAAGTTCAAAATCGGATAGCCCACCAGTTGACCAGGGCAGTGATAGGTCACCTCTCCCCCCCGCTCAACCCGCACTACTTCCCATTCAGACTGGGTAGCATCAAATTTCAGGAAATCAAGAGTTGCCCCCTGACCTAACGTATAGATGGGTGGATGCTCCAGCAGAATCAGTACATCCTCCAGGTCAGGATTCTGCCGCCGTTCAGCGACAAGCGATTGCTGCCAGGAGTGGGCGATCGCATAGGGCACCACTCCCCGCTCGTACAGATGACAAACCCGGCGTTTTGAGTTCAAGGCGAAAGGGAGAAGGAGAAAGGGAGGAGGAGTCAGGATCCAGAAGGCGAAAGTACAGGCTATGGCAACAGGCAAAAGGGTAGATGGGGAAAGGAGTGGATGGGGGAAAAGGGGCATCTACTCATCTACTCTTGATGCCTGTCGCCTGCCACCCCACACTTGCCACTATCCAAACTTATTAAAAAATCAAGAGGGATCAGACCCAAATTTTGCCCGCTAGCGAACCTCTCTAAATCAAGAATTATCAAGGCTTGCAAAACATTTTAAAAGGAGCTGTTGGCCAGAATACAAAGTGCTAGGGTGAAGTTAACACCCAAATTGATAATGGGAGGAAGCTTATGAAGCTTGTTATCCAGGGAAAAAATATCGAGATCACTGATGCACTCCATGACTACGTGACTCAGAAGATAGAAAAGGCGGTGAATCACTTTCAAAACCTGACGACTGAAGTGGATGTCCATCTGTCTGTTGCCCGCAACCCTCGGATAAACTCCAAGCAAACCGCTGAGGTAACCATCTATGTAAACGGTGCAGTTGTTCGTGCTGAAGAGAGCAGTGAGAACCTGTATGCCAGCATTGACCTGGTTGCCGATAAAATTTCTCGGAAGCTACGCAAGTACAAGGAGAAGCGGCAAGATAAGCACCATACTCCCGTGAAGACGGCTGAGGTCTTGAGTGACCAGCCAATTATTACGGAATTACCCATTGATCGCGAACCCTCCCTTCCGGCGCAAGTCGTTCGCACGAAGTACTTCGCGATGCCACCGATGACCGTCCAGGAAGCCCTGGAACAGCTAGAAATGATTGATCACGATTTCTACATGTTTCTGAATGCAGAAACGGGTGAAATTAACGTCATCTACGAGCGAAACCATGGTGGGTATGGCGTAATCATGCCTCGTAAGACCAATGGGAATCAGCAGAACGGCAAACACAAGAAGGAAGCCCTCAATGGGTACGAATCCAATGGCTATAGTGCTTCAGAACAGTCCTCTGTAAGCCACGTTTAGCGATCGCTGCCGTTGATTAAACCCAAAAGGCACATGGAGAACGAAACCCGAATTTGTATCCCCTGTGCCTTCATAGTTGCTGCCAGGTTGCTGAGGACAACGGCTTTAAGGGGGGGCTACGCTCTGCCAGGAGTGGAACCCCTGCACCCTGTCCTAAGCCTGGTGACTATAGCTATGTTGTCTGGGATAACTCCATTACCCTATCACTCCATCACATTGCCCCCTTCCCTCCTGTTACCGACTAAACCCCAGTAGACCTCTCAATTCTTTCAACAATGGGGAAGTGCCGTTCCGTGGGGAAGGGTTGGTTAAAATTCCCTGGCTGGGGCTGAAAAGAAGTGCCAGTAGAAATAACCCAGAGACGACCAGAACGATCGCTGGTCCCGAGGGTAGGTTATAGAAATAGCTCAGATACATGCCACTAACGCTGGAAACAACGCCAATGGCAGCCCCTAATATCATTACCTGATACAACCGTTTGACCAGCAGGTACGCCGTTGCGCCTGGGGTGATCAGCAGTGACAGCACCAACACCACACCCACTGACTTCATGCTGGCCACGATCGTTAGAGCAATCAACACCATCAGCCCAAAATTCAACAGGTTCACAGGTAACCCTGCGGCTTGCGCTCCTAATGGGTCGAAGGTATAGAACAGCAGTTCCTTATAGAGCAACACAACCACCAGCAGCACGATCGCCCCAATCACCGCTGTTTCAACGACCTCTTCAACCGTTACCCCCAAAATATTGCCGAACAGAAAGTGGTTCAGGTCAATCTTGTTATCCTTCTGAATTAGCGTAATCAGGGTAATGCCAAGGGCAAAGAAAGCAGAGAACACAATGCCCATAGCAGCGTCTTCTTTAATGGGCGATCGCGTCCGGATCCACGTAATCACCATTGTGCTGGTGACTCCAGCAATGAACGCACCCAAAAAGATATTGGCCCCCAGCATAAAGGCAATGGCCAGCCCTGGCAGCACTGAATGGCTGATAGCATCTCCCAGTAGCGCCAACCGCTGCACCATCAAATAACTACCAACCACGGCACAAATCAACCCCACCACGATCGCAATAATGAGCGATCGCTGCATGAATCCGTAGTGTAATGGTTCAATCAAAAAATCAAACATGAAACACCCTTTCTGGATTGGTTCTAACTTCTAAGCAAGAAACCCAATTAAAGGAAATTTTCGAACTGAGTGAGAAGCAGTACGAAAGCCAGTTGGGTGATTACCATCAACACCCAGACAAAAGCTAAGTTCGACCACACCTTGATGTTGCCGTGCAAAAGTTCTCTCACCAGGACTAAATCCAGGTGGCCAAGGCGTTACTTAACGGCAAAAATCTTGTAAGTATTCATGCGGCTTCTCCATGAAAGAACATGACCTGTTCTTCATAAGCACGGCTCAAATTTTCAGGCGTCAACACCTGTTGGCGAGAGCCACTGGCAACCAATTCCCTATTGAGCAGGATTAAATCGTCAAAATGGGTAATAGATTGCCCCAGATCGTGATTCACTACCAGCACCGTCTTGCCAGCCTGGGCCAGTTCGTGAAAGACGTCAAACATCACAGTTTGAGTTTTTTGATCAACTCCAACAAATGGTTCATCAAAACAGAGAATTTCAGCTTCCTGTGCCAGTGCCCGTGCCAGAAAAACCCGTTGCTGCTGCCCGCCAGACAGTTGCCCAATCGGGCGATTACGAAATTCACCCATGCCAACCCGTTCTAGAGCAGCGGCTGCAATGTGACGACTGGGAGTTGAAAAAGGACGAAACCAACCCGATTTCCGCACCCGCCCCATCAGTACCACGTCCCAAACGGTAGCAGGGTAAGTCCAGTCAATTTGCGATCGCTGCGGCACATAGGCAACTCGCTCCAACTGATCGACCAGTGGCTGACCTCGATACAACACACTTCCACTAGTGACCGGAATCAACCCCAGCATTGCCTTAATCAGAGTGCTTTTGCCCGCACCATTCGGACCCAAAATACCCACTATCCGCCCCGGCTTCACCACAAAGCTGACATCTCTCAGGGCTTCCAGCGATCGATACCTCACCTGCAAACAGGTGACCATAATGCTGCCCTGATCAACCAGGCCAGGTGACTTTTCAAACCGTTTTGCCGTGGAAATTAGATAAGGGTTTTCAGGATCAGCACCCAGGTCAAACATCGATGAGGAAGCGATTATCTTCATGGTTGGTCTCCTTCTTCTACACCCAAGCCCAGCTTCAGATAATTGAAAATGAAAGGAAAATGAAATCTATCATTAACAGCCTAGCTCAAAAAATGAAAGAAAAATGAAAAGGTTATAAAAATTCTTGGGAGCCCCTGGTAAACTGGTAATTCCCATGTCAAACCCGATTGAGGGGATGTAAATCTGGCAAAACCCTACCCCAACCCAGGAGTGCCTGATTCAAATCGAAGTGTTTACCCAAAATCCTCCAAGTAGTAGAGTGGGCATTACTCACCCTATCTGGATTTAAACTCTCATCAGCGCGATCGCCTAATGGGCAGACTTTTGTTTGCTAGCAGCGGATGAACTGGTTGCCTTATCGGAGGCACCAATCTCGGTAGTGGTATACAATCAGGGTTCACCCGAAGAAAGTTTAGAGACTGTCCCAAAGGTTTGGGGTTCACAACGTACTCAAACTCGCCCTTACCGTCAGGTGATGGGCCTTTCGCCCAGTGTCCCTTGCTACTTTCAGTTCCTTCCGAATTGTTCCAGAACTGGCAAGCAACTTCAGACTTCTCCAGGTCTTTTGGAAACTTGCTGGGCACTAGCGTAGTCTCCAGTCCATCAGCTTCCAGCTCTTCGATCTCTGCCAGCCATTGGTTCTGGTGCATTGTGCCATGGGCAAGCAGGAAACTAAGCGTATCCCGCACACTGCGATCACTGGTCATTTCGTACAAACGCACTGCCTGCAAGCGCCCTTGAGACTCTGCCCGCAAGTTAGAACGGAAATCGGCCAGCAAGTTACCACTTGCCGCAATAAACCGACCATTTCAGGGAAAACCTGCACTGTCAGCAGGCATCGCACCCAAGCCAGAGACAATTCCATGTTGGGGATTCATGGTCGCAGCCATAATATCCATGGTAGTTTCCCTTGGGTTTGAGTCGCCCATTACAGCCCCATTGATGGGATCTTTAGCCCTATTTTCTTGCAGTTTGATTGGAGCTTTGTTCAATAAGTGGGCAATCAAAGTTGCCATTATCTCAATGTGACCAATTTCTTCGGTGCCAATATAGCGGTACAAAGTGCTATTCAAAGTTAAAAATGATTGTTAGTAACCATACTTAACTTGTGATTTTTAATTGCAGTGTGATGGCAAGAATTATTCTCGATTGTAGTTACGCTCCACCGATAAAAGAGTTTGATTTAGAACTCCATCCCTGTTTTGTTGCTCATGGTATTACCTGGGTTCGATCATTTGTCGCTGTTGATGGCACTCGCTCTATTTGCGAATTTAAAGCACCTTATGCAGAACTTGTGCGTGATGCTTGCCGCCAAGGTGGTATTCCCTATGACCAGGTTTGGCGAGCTGAGATCTGTTTGGAGCAAAGCCAGTTTTTAAGGTTACCGGGTTCGACTCTGGTCATTACTGAAGTGGTAGATGGCAAGCCGATCGCATCTGACGAATGGATTACCATTCAAAAGACTGCTCAGACCTATTTCCAGAATCAGGACATCCAATCCGTTCTTTCTCTGGTTTCAGTGGGAGGCCGATATGCGATCGCAATCTTTACTGACACTAATATGGATGATGTGCACAAAGCTTGTTGTAATGCAAATATTCCTCTAACACGTATCTGGCGATCGCGCCTTGTCGTTCCCGGTTCACACCACAGGCAATCTAGTAGATCAAAACAAAAATTTTGAAGGTAGTGGAGGGGCATCGCCCCCCACTCCCCCATGTTGCAAAATTTATGACTTGTAACACTGGCCTTGCGTTGTATAGCTCTACGAAGGTGCGTTAGGACATTGGAATTAGAGAGGGAGTGGGGGCTTCGCCCCCAGCCAGGGGTGGAACCCCTGCACCCCGTCCTAACCACAATGACTACCGCTATAACAAAGCTTTTTTGGTTTCCAAAGCTTACTGAATAATCTCCGAATGATTTCAGGGCAACTGTCAGGCTAATGTAATATCACGCTACCAAAAATCAGCATTAGAACAAGATCCAACTAATATGCCCTACCTGTGGCGTGAAGCACGGTTGAAAGATCCAGGTGGCCATGATATTCAGCTGTGTTTTGCTGCCGATAATCGTCTAAATCCCCCTGGGAACTCAAAGGGAAACTTGCCCTTCAACCAGGGGCTGACTTCTTCTATAGGGATGCGGGTGGGCTGGATGATTTCTGGATGATTCCCGGACGGTTTCAGGACTGGGGTCTGAATAATCTGATAGCAGAACAGCAGACCAAATCCAATCTTTCAGATCCAGGGGGTGATCCCAATACGGGTGAAATGGAAAACTCTCATTGCCAAAGTTACGGTTTGGATGGTGCTTGAGCTTCTCTTAAACCTCCTGGGTCTAGATCAATTCGCTGATTACAGCGAGTTCCTATTCCATCCCTATCCAACTACTTTATCAATGTCTTGAGTGCTTGAAATTATGTCTACATTTCAACCATCTGTAGAATCTGCAAATCACTTAAATCTGGAAGCAAAGTATCATGAGCAAGCTTTTCCAACTGAGCCGCTTACTAAACAGGTTAAACCTGTTGCCTTACCTGAACAGGAGCGGGCCATTGCAACCATTGTTTTAGCATTTAGTGCCGATCCCGCAGCACGCTGGATATATCCAAATACTCAGCAATATCTGACCTATTTCCCTCAATTTGTAAGAGTATTCGGAGGCAAAGCATTTAAGCATGGCACCGCTTACTCCATTGAAGATTACTCTGGCGCAGCACTCTGGTTTCCACCAGGGGTTGAGCCGGATGAAGAGCCACTGATGGCATTGCTTCAAGAAAGCATCTTTGAATCGGATCAGGCAGATCGATTTGCTCTATTTGAGCAAATGGGGCACTACCATCCCAGGGAACCTCACTGGTACCTGCCGCTGATTGGCGTAGAACCAGTTCAACAGGGCAGGGGCTATGGTTCAGCCCTGATGCAACATGTATTGATGCAGTGCGATCGCGATCGCATCCCTGCTTACCTTGAAGCTTCAAAACCAGCGAATATTCCCTTCTATGAACGACATGGGTTCAAGGTCCTGTGCAGAATTCAAGTTGCAGCATCGCCACCCATTTTTCCCATGATGCGCCTTCCGGGCTAGTTCCCATCCAGTATTGTTGCTTGACCCTCTACATGGCAAAGTCGCTGAAACACAACCAGAAAACAGCTTTTTCAACTGTGTTCAATTTCTAAAAACTACAACAGGAGAACAAACATGACTGCGATCGCAATCAACTCCAACCAGAGCTACGCACAATCCCTGCACCGCGCTGCTAAGGTCAACTGGCGGATTGAAGATCTTATTGGTGGCGATAAACGCCTGGACTTCAGCAAACGATTTATGCCGGAAGTGCTGGCACGAGTCAATCAGATTTCTTGTCTCAACGCATCAGAAAAGCTAATTCTGAATCAAATTCGCGGTAATAGCTATTTACATCTGTTTGGTTTAGTTGAAGAATTCATTGTTCCCTGTGTTCTCGATCATGTCAAAACTACAGGTCTGACTGATATCACCGCAACTCAAGCCCTGCTGCATTTTGCTGAAGAAGAGAGTAAACATATTCGGTTATTTCGTCACTTTGCTGAAGAGTTTGAGATTGGTTTCGGTAGCCGCTGTGATGGTATTGGTCCTGTACAGGATATTGCCAATGCGGTGCTTCAGCATCGTCCGCTGGGAGTGGTATTGATCATCCTTTATATCGAATGGATGACGCAATATCATTATCTGGCTAGCATCCGTGACAATTTTGGCGAAAGCCTGGATCCGCAGTTTTGTAATCTCTTACGAAATCACTGGCTGGAAGAAGCTCAACACACCACGTTAGATACTTTGATGGTGGAGCAATTGGTGTGCCAGTTAGAACCATCTGAGGTAGAAGCTGGTGTAGAAGACTTCTTTAAGCTAATTGAATTCCTCAATGGTGGACTGATGATGCAGGTGCAACTGGATATTGAAAGCCTTGCCAGGGCAACAGGGCGCACCTTCACCGAAGCAGAAAAGCAAGAAATTCAAACCGTGCAGGAGCAATCCTATCGCTGGACTTTCATTGGCTCAGGGATTACTCATACTCAATTTGTGGAAACCTTTAAACAAATAAGTCCTGTCCAGCAGGCACGGCTGTTGGAAGTTGCTGAGATTTACTGTCAGTAATACATCTGCGATTGCCCCTACTAAACATTAGGGGCGATCGCAGCAATAGTTTTCATCTTCTTCTTATAGGAAGTTAACAACTTCAGGATCGCAGTGACGAAGAACTAGTGAAAAGATTTAGTCCAGGGAAAAAGGCGTTAAGACGATCGGGTTGATGAAATCCACGACGGTAAGTTGCCTCTTAGCTCGACTTTGTCCATTGATTAAAATTGCAGCTATTCTTAGCGATGCCTGAATTTCAGACAGATTCTCGAACTTTTTTAAGTGTTTAGCGGTCAACTAATATCAAGAAAAGTCTAGAGAATATCAAGAAAAGTCTAGAAAAAATTTGACATGCCACAATTGCTACCAGTTAGGGAGTCAGAAATTGGATAAAGTCGAGCTAAGGTGAAAGGGAACGTTGTTCCAGCAAAGCAACGAGTTTGTTGACACTTTCTGCCTGAAGGCGGGCGGTTTCCGCTTGCTGCTTGATGGAATCCGCTTGCTGCTTGATGGAATCCGCTTGTTGCTTAGCGGTTTCTGCTTGTTGCTGAATCAGGAGCTTGATTTCAGTCAGCCCTTCGGTGAGGCGACCAATTTGATCGATCAGAATATCCAGTTTGCTGTTGATCAGGCGGTCGTCAGTAGTCATTCTGATATCCGAGATATTTTTGTATTTTTGCAGATTCTAACTGGAAGAGCAGAATTTGTGGCCGCGATCGCCCTCTACTCCCAAACCGTTTGCGATCGCTCGTGAATCACGCGTCCGTAGACGGCTTCTGTTTGCTGAGACAGCTTATCCCAGCGGAAGCGGCGGTCCAGATCTTCGTAAGCATTGTCAACTAACCAGTGAGCATAATCTGGGTTTCTCAACACTTCCAAAATACCCCAGGCCAGGGAGTCCGGATTGTTTGTCCAGGTAACGATGCCCGTCTTGCCATGACGGACAACCTCTGGAAAGCCACCCGTATCGGAAACCACAACCGGTACCCGGGCCGCGAAGCTTTCTAACGCCACAATTCCGAAGGGCTCGTACAGACTGGGAAATACGGCACAGTCGGCGATCGTTTGAAACCTATCCAGATCATCTTCGGGCATAAACCCGGTAAAAAAGCATTTGTGCCAGATACCCAAATCCCAGGCCTGCCGTTTTAAATGACTGGCATTGCCGCCTCCAATCAAAACGAATTTGACATGATCCCCAATCTCCTGAATCACTTTAGGAGCCGCACTCAACAGAACAGAGACTCCTTTCTCATGGGTCATGCGCCCGACATAGTACACAATCTTCTCGTCATCTCGGGCAAAGCGACGACGAAAGTTTTGGTAATCAAAGTCCGGATCGCGCTGTTTTTTTTCAGCCCGGATGCCGTTATAGACAACATCAATCTTGTCCCAGGGAGATTGCAGGGCCCGTTCAACCTCTAAACGCATGTAGTTGGTACAAACAATGATGCGCCAGGCGTTGTAGGCCAGCAGCATTTCCTTGCCGTGAATGTAGCGCTGCTGGTCTGTATAAATGCCGTTATAGCGACCGTACTCGGTTGCGTGAATAGTAGCAACTAAGGGGGTTTTGAAGGTATGCTTGAGGGCGATCGCTGCATCTCCCACCAGCCAATCATGGGCATGGATAATGTCAAAGGGTCCTTCCTCTGTTAAAAGCTTACCGCCGTGGCGTCCCATGCTCTCATTCATGTTGACGACCCAATGGAAGAAATCATGGCTGGGTCCAATCATGACCCGATGGACATAGATTCCATCCACCACTTCGTAACGGGGTGCCTGACCAAACTCTACGGTTACTAGATGAATTTCGTGCCCGCGCTTAGCCAGTTCTGGGTAGAGTTCTGCTACATGGCGAGCGATCCCGCCTACAATGCGGGGAGGATACTCCCATGCCAGTACCAGAATTTTCATCGCCGATTGTTTAGACACTTCACTTACTTACTAATCTATACAGCCCTCCAGTGCAGGTAGGCGGAAATCAGTAAACACATGGGGGAATGAAAGAGTATCTTGTGCTATTCTTTCACCGGCCAGTCGAAACACCCTTCTCCATAGGTTAGCCCAGGAGGGGAAGTCCATTTCGATAGAGTATAGAATCTCAGTACTGGAATGATTTCTGAACTCGGGAAGATGTGCTGTTAAAAATACAGGTTGTGTGGGAGCAATTATGGGCTTCGAGTATGGAACTGGATGGTGGACTGAGTCTGGAGTAAAGTCATGCAGGAAGTAACTTCTCCAGTTCTCTTTCCACCGCTGCTATTGGCAACTGATGGCTCTTCCAGTGCCCGTCTTGCTCAAAAATGGCTTTACTTGATTGCCCAAACTCTGCCCCAACCAGAGGAGTCCAAATCCACACTGGTTATGGCTCTAATGGTGCAACCGCGACGGTCTAGCCGCTCTAACCAATTGTTGAGAAGAATCAGACGTTTACCCGAACCCCAGCCAGACGAACCACAAGACCGCCCACACTTGAGCGATTCCTCCTCTGAAAAACTGTTTTCGGAAGCCAACCTGACTGAACTGCTACATACTGATTTCCCGGCCAAATTTCCGGTTTCGGTTGAAATTCGTCGGGGCCGCCCTGCCACGGAAATACTGAGTTACGCCCGAACCATTAGGGCAGGGCTGATTGCCGTAGGGTCTCGCGGGACAGGTGGAGTGCGGGAACTGTTGCTAGGGAGTGTGTCGGCAGTGGTCGCTCGCTACTCTTCCTGTAGCGTTTTGGTCGCAAGGGGAGCGGGTGAGGTAGCTACGGAACCTAGCTTAAAGCATGTATTACTGGTGGTGGGTACTTCTCCTGCAACCGAGGCAGCAATTATTGCGACCCAGCAGTTGGTTTCTGGGGGAATCCGGCAGGTAACTCTTCTGCATGTGCAGCCATTTCTCAACGCCGATTACCTGTTTGGTCCATTTGTTGCTCCCACTCCAAGCTGGCAGTTAAACCAGTCTCTACAGAAGGCTCAGAGGGAACAGGGTGAGCAGATTTTACATCTGGCGAAGGAAGCATTGGAATCGCCCAACCTCCAGGTCGAAACCTTGCTGCAAATCAGTGAGCCGGGGCCTTTGATTTGCCAGGTTGCTCAGCAGCAGGGCGTTGATCTGGTGATTTTGGGGAGTGATCGGAAGCAGCGATCGCTGCTACCATCCCTGCCGACCCTCCGCCCAGCTAAATCACTAGAACGAAGCCAAGAAGAGCCTCGCCCCCTTCTGCGCAATACCCGCCTTGGCCCCACCGCAGACTACACTATTCATCACGCTCCCTGCCCGGTGCTGCTTTGTCGCTCAGGTTAGCCATGACAGGAGTCGGTTTAACAGAGTAGGCTATAGGGAGGATCAAAATGGATAATTGATCCGGTTTTGATCCAGCATCTATCCTGAATATCCCGAACCCATTTGTCCTAGAGGAAGTGTTGGCATGCAGGCATTTCCCGAAAAGTCTGCCGATGTTGAAATGCCATTACAGCTTTTGCTGTTTGTTGATAAGCGTCCCAGTTCAAGGGAGCAAATTCGTCATGTGCAGGAAGCGCTCAAGGACTTGCGAGCGGAATATTCGTTTGAGCTTCAGGTGGTGGATGTTGGAGAGCAGCCCTACCTGGCTGAGCACTTTCGGCTGATTGCAACCCCTGCGCTGGTTAAGATTCATCCTGAGCCTCGACAAACGCTGGCTGGTAACAACCTGATTGAGCAACTCCAACACTGGTGGCCTTACTGGCAGCGCTCAGTAGAAGACTACTTTAAAGATTTGGGCTACCTCCAATCGTCTTCAGACAATCTGGGAGAGGAAAAGCTGTCACATCCCTCAGAAAAGGGGGCGTCTGTTAAACCCGTGCATCTCACAGATTCAGATCCTCAAGCGGCAAGTGGGGGAGGAAGTGATGTGCTTGATAGAGCAGTCAAATCTGCGCCGGAACCTTCCCAACCTTCTACGATTCGTCGAGCTGTCAATTCGATCGCCCGTTCAGCCGAGCTTATTCAACTTTCAGATGAGGTCTTCCGACTCAAGCGGGAGAAGGAAGAGCTGGAGCACCAGCTTCAGTTTAAGGACCAGATTATTGCCATGCTGGCACATGACCTGCGCAATCCATTAACGGCAACCTCCATAGCGCTGGAAACCCTGGAAATGGGGCATGACCCGGTGAAGGGATGGTCTACCCGATTGACCCCCGCCCTGACGGCCCAGCTTTTGAAGCATGCCCGGACACAAACACGGGCGATCGACCGCATGATTACCGATATCCTCCAAGCCGCACGGGGTGCGAATGCCGAATTGCGGATTCAACCCCAAAAACTGGATATGGGTGTTCTATGTCTGGAAGTGCTGGAGGAACTACGCGATCGCTTCAATGCTAAATCCCAGCATGTAGAGAAGGATATTCCGTCCGATTTACCCCCTGTCCTTGCTGATCAGGAACGGGTGCGCCAGGTAATTGTCAACCTGTTGGATAACGCGATTAAATATACTCCTTTAGGGGGAACCATATCGCTGTCTATTTTGCATCGCACCACCCAAAAAGTTCAGATTAGTGTGTGTGACAATGGACCTGGCATTCCCAAAGAAAACCGGGAGCGCATCTTTGAAGATCATTTTCGACTTGCTAGGGATGAAAACAAAGAAGGTTATGGAATCGGGCTTTCCCTCTGCCAGCGGATCATTCGAGCCCACTATGGCCAGATCTGGGTAGATTCAACCCACAGCCAGGGCAGTTGTTTCCACTTCACACTACCCGTGTTCAGGGAGTAGAAACGTCCCTTAGACAAAATCTTTGAATGACTTCCCAGATTTCATCCCTGACATCGGTTAGTGCATGGTTACTGTTCAGTTCAACCAGAGTTACCCAGGGGCGAGTTTGGGCATAGTGAATGCTGGCTTCAATGGGAATCACTTCATCGTGCCTGCCGTGGAGGATGAGAGTAGGTACTGGACGCTGAAGTTGATCTTCCTGATACTGAGCGGCATCTTCAACAAACTGATAGCTGAGCGGTAGCATTCGGTCTTCACCGTAGTGATAAACCGACAAAAATCCTGTTTTTTGCCATTGCTGTACCTGAGCCTGCCCCAGTTTTGGTAGCCAATGGGAGAGGAACCCAAAGGCAGGAGCCAGCAATACTAAACGCTGAACCTGGGGGTGCTTCTGCCCCAACCAGGCCGCGGTTAGCCCACCAAAGCTGGAACCAATCAGAGTGACTGGAATTTCATTATTGGGAAGCAGTGATTCAACCTGTTGAAGTTGACGGGTGAGCGTAAGGTGGGTGAAGTCTTGTTGGTTCAAATCTGGGATCAGGAGGGGAATGTTGAGCTGAGCGAAGCGATCGCCCAGATCTCTGGCCTTAGCCGAATGTGGGCTGGAAGCGAAGCCGTGGAGGTAGATGTAATGCATGGGGGATGGAGGGATGGGTAGAAGCGTTGGTCTTACTGGTTTTCGGTTGTCCTATACTGCTGGAAGATTGGGCGTAAGAATATAGCGGTAGTCATTATGGTTAGGACGGGGTGCAGGGGTTCCACCCCTGGCTGGGGGCGAAGCCCCCACTCCCTCTCTAATTCCAATGTCCTAATGCACCCGCGTAGAGCTATACAGGGATACGAAGATCTTAATGACAATGCCAGATACCGGATTCCAGCCAGACGAGCAAACGAATTTCCATCAGTCCACTCAATCTTTTCCCACGATTTCCATTATTGTTCCAGTCCGTAATGGGGGTAACAGTTTTCGTCACTGTTTGCAGAGTCTGACAACGGTGGCCTCCAGGGTGCTAGAAATCATCGTTGTGGATGACGGTGGAACGGATGATTCCAGTTTGTGGGCAGAACAGGCGGGGGCGATCGCCCTCAGACTTTCTACCAATGGAGGCCCGGCCCGCGCCCGCAATCGAGGAGCAGAAATTGCGAAAGGCGACATCCTGTTTTTTATTGATGCAGATGTCACCCTTACGCCTGAAACGATTGAGGGAGTGATCGATGCCTTTCGCGATCGCCCCACTCTAGCCGCTCTGATTGGATCCTATGATGATGCTCCGGGTGCCCCCAATTTTCTTTCTCAATATAAGAATCTGTTTCACCATTACACCCATCAAACGGGATGTGAAGAAGCGACTACCTTTTGGGGAGCTTGCGGTGCGATCCGGCGCGAAGTGTTTTGGGCCGTCGGTGGTTTTGATGAGCGCTATCGCTATCCTTCTGTAGAAGACATTGAGCTGGGCTATCGGCTCAAGCAGGCAGGTTATCAAATTCGGCTGTGCAAAGATGTGCAGGTCAAGCATCTGAAGCACTGGAAGGTAGGTTCCCTGTTGCGGGCAGAAATCTTTTACCGGGCTATTCCCTGGACAGAATTACTCTGGCGCGATCGCCAATTCTCCAATGACCTCAACCTGAAAAATGCCAGCCGTGTTAGCTTAATCTTGACCTATGCTCTATTTGCCTGCATGATTGCAGGATATTGGTGGTCACTGGTGTGGTTTGTGGGAGTGGGAATTGGCTGTATGCTTTTGTGGCTGAATCTACCCGTATATCGGTTCTTTTACAAAAAACGAGGGTTCCTGTTCACCCTTCAGGTCATTCCCTGGCACTGGCTGTATTTTCTCTATGGCGGGCTGGCATTTGCAGTGGGTACCCTGCGCTACTACTGGCGCAATGGGCTGAAAGCAAATCCCCTGTCCCTGTCCTGAATCAAGCCCTGTCCCTAAGTAAGTCCCTGAAGGTTGAGAAATGAAACACTATCCCGTTGTTGTCATTGGTGCTGGTCCTGCCGGACTCACAGCCGCTTACGAGCTGATGAAACGAGAGACACCGGCGATCGTTTTAGAGCAGGCCGATAAGGTCGGTGGCATTTCCCGAACAGAAGTGTATAAGGGTTATCGCTTTGACATTGGTGGACATCGCTTCTTCACCAAAGTCAGTGAAGTGCAACAGATCTGGCAAGAAATTTTAGGGGATGACTTCATCAAAGTCCCCCGTCTGTCTCGCATCTATTACCGAGGAAAATTCTATAACTATCCCCTTTCCCTGCTGAATACATTCCTCAACCTGGGGGTGGTGCCCAGTGCTTTGATTGTTTTGAGTTATTTGAAGGCCAGGCTGAAAGTCAAGCTCAACCCTGGCAAAGAAGCAGAAACCTTTGAGGAATGGGTGACTGAGCGCTTTGGGGCACGGCTCTATCGTACTTTTTTCAAAACCTACACTGAAAAAGTGTGGGGTATCCCATGCAGCAAAATTCGAGCCGATTGGGCAGCCCAGCGGATTCAGGGGATGTCGCTCAAAGGAGCGGTGATCAATGCCCTGTTTGGCAGCCAAAATGCTAAGAGTCTGATCAAGGAGTTCGATTACCCTTTGCTGGGTCCCGGTATGATGTGGGAGCGTTGCCAGGAAATCCTGGAAACGAGGGGAACGCCAGTTCATCTCAATACTATGGTGACTCGTATTGAGCGGGCGGGCACCCAGATCAAGCGCATCACGGCTAGGCAAGGAAACCGTACTTTTCAGATCAGTGCGGACCACTTTATTTCCACAATGCCGGTATCTGCTTTGCTGCGTTGCCTCGACCCCTTGCCTCCGCAAGAAGTCCTACAAGCTGCACGCGGACTCCGATACCGGGACTTTCTAATTGTGGCGCTGATTATTAATCGGGAACATCTCTTTCCCGATAACTGGATCTATATTCACAGTCCAGAATTTAAGGTTGGACGCATCCAGAACTTTAAGAACTGGAGCCCGGCGATGGTGCCTGACCCCAATAAGACCTGTTTGGGGATGGAATATTTTTGCAGCGTTGGAGAACCGCTGTGGGGAATGTCGGATGCGGAGTTGATTAGACTGGCAACCCAGGAAGCGATCGCCCTTGGTTTAGGAGTAAAAAGAGGGGATGTGGAAGATGGCGTTGTCATTCGCCAGCGAAAAGCCTACCCCATCTACGATGCCGAGTATCGTCAACACCTCCAGGTGATTCAGGATTACTTGGAAACCTTTGATAACCTTCAAACTGTAGGCCGGAATGGCATGCATCGCTACAACAACCAGGATCACTCCATGCTGACGGCCATGCTGGCAGTCCGCAACCTCTTTGGTGAGGAACACAACCTCTGGACGGTCAACACCGAGCGTTCCTACTACGAGGAGTTCACCCTTGACGATGCCAGGTCTAAGCCTGTGTTGGTTCCCCCCCGCTACCCAGAAAAAGGCCCCCTCTCTCCCCATCGACCCAAAGCAACCATTTTCTAATGGAGGCTAACCTGCCCACCCCTCCCGATTCACACAAGACCCTAACTACATCGGGCCGACACATGGCGTCAGGTACGCTCCAGGTCTTTCTGGCAGAGTCCCTCCTGCTGCCAACGGGTCTGCTGACGGCGGCTTACCTGACTCGTCAATTGGGACCCGAAGGCTATGGTTTGTTGATGCTGGCAACCACAATTGTCTCCTGGCTGGGCTGGAGCATCACTTCCGCGTTCACCCGCACCACGATTAAATTCATTGGCGAGGCCGAGGATTGGCAGTCGGTCGCAGCAACGGTGCTCCAGCTCCACCTGGTGCTTGGGGTGGCGGCAGCGGCTTTGTTCTGGATTTTTTCAGAGCCCCTGGCTGGAGCATTGGGCGAACCGGAGCTGACCCCCTACCTGCGTCTGTTTGTCCTGGAAGTACCCATTTTCTGCCTCACCTATGCTCACCGCAGCGTTTTGGTGGGTCTGGGCAAATTCAGTCAACGGGCGGTTTCTACAGCAGTACGCTGGGTCTCGCGCCTGGTGTTGATTGTGGCGCTGGTCGCATCAGGACTGTGGCTCTGGGGTGCCATTCTCGGCAGTCTGCTGGCCGCCTTGATTGAGCTACTGGTATGTCGCTTCTATGTTCACCCGCCCCTGTTTTGGCGATCGCCCTTCCCACTTCAAAAACTGTGGGGATACGCCGTTCCCCTGTTTCTGCTGGCTCTGAGTCTGCGCCTGTATGAAAAGCTGGATCTGCTCATGCTTAAACTGTTGGGCGGAACCGCTGCCGATGCTGGTTTTTATGGAACGGCGCAAAATCTTTCCCTAATTCCCAGTCTGTTTACGCTGTCGTTTGTGCCGCTCTTGCTGTCTACCCTGACGCGCACACTGCACTCAGCCGACCTGGAGAAGGCAAAACGCCTGAGCCGAGATGCTATGCGGTTGGTGCTGCTAATGCTGCCGTTTGCAGGGTTGGGGGCAGGAGCCTCAGCAGAAATTATTCAATTGCTTTTCAGTTCAACATTTCTGCCCGCCGCTCCTTTATTTTCAGTGTTAACTTTTGGAGCTGTTGCCCTGGCAATGATTGCTGTGACAACGGCCATTCTCACGGCAGCAAGCAAACCCAACTGGACGATCGCTCTTACTGGCCCGATGGTGCTTCTGGCAATCATTGGTCATTTATGGGTGATTCCAAAATTTGGCCCGATCGGAGCGGCGAGTGTCACAACCCTCGTTGCCAGCCTGGATGCGGTGGCACTCATTCTCGCCATCTACCTCCTCTGGCAAATCTTGCCCCCTTTTCTTTCCCTGGCACGCAGCCTGTTTCTGAGTGGGATAATGTACGGACTTGCTAGCCTGTGGGTCGTGTCAGGCTGGCTGCTGGTGGGCAAATTGCTGGTTCTAAGTACCCTGACTCTAGTGGGGTTTTTGCTTATGGGAGAATTGAGCGATCGCGAATTTGAGCTGGTACGATCAGGCATTCGTTCAACCGTTGGATATTTCTCTGGTAAACACCGTTCCAGCTAGGTGCATGACTCAATCCTCGTTCCCCTTCGTCTCTGTGATCGTTCCCGTCTTCAACGATGCGATTCGGTTGAAACAATGCCTGCTTGCGCTCGAACAACAAACCTATCCCCACCATCGTTATGAAGTGGTGGTGGTTGATAATGGCTCAGATGCGGATCAGCACATGGGGGAACTGGTGCTGCCATTTGAGCAAGCCACCCTTGTTTACGAAAGCCAGCCGGGTTCTTATGCAGCCCGTAACCGGGGGATTGCCGTTGCCAAGGGAACGGTAATTGCCTTCACCGATGCAGATTGTACTCCCGCCTTCGATTGGATCGAGCAAGGTGTCAGAGCCCTGTTAGTAACCCCTAATTGTGGATTTGTGGCAGGAAAAATTGAACCGTCCTTTCTAGACAAAGCTCACCCCACGCCCATCGAACTCTACGAAAGCCTGTGGTATGCCCTGCCCCAGCAGGAATTCGTTGAGAAACACCACTTTGGGGCAACGGCCAATATGTTTACCTTCGCCAGGGTCATCCAGCAGGTGGGAGCCTTTGACGGATCGCTGAAATCCAATGGAGACAGGGAATGGGGACAGCGGGTACATGCCGCTGGCTACCAGCCTGTTTATGCCGAAACGGTCTGCGTTACCCATCCCGCCCGCCACTCTTTTCAGCAACTCTATGCCAGAGCCCGTCGGATTACAGGTGGTCGTTATGACTTACAGAGAAAACATTCGTTTTTAAAGCGTAACAGTCTTTTTGTCTTTAATCTGGTGAAATATTTAATTGCCCCCATTTTGATGGTCGGGTTTAATCTATTCCTGGATAGACGTTTGAAAACTGTTCAGCAAAAGATCCAGGTTTCGCTGGTCATGTTTTTTGTTTCCTATGTTTATGTGATAGAGATGTTACGCCTCAAATGCGGTGGAACCTCCTATCGAGGCTAACTGCAAGATCAGGCCAGCGATCGCTCAGTTGAGCCAGTTGCTCTGACGGTTACCCCATTACTCCACCTCCCCCTTTACTCAAATTTCATGAGCGTTCGGGAGGATTTCCCGCAGCGGTTGAAGAGTATATAAAGTTCTGCCTAGGAAGTCGTCGGCTGCCTGGAGATTATTGTTTGATACAGGTGAATACTAGGCTATAGTGCCATCTTTGTGCTGACTTTTATCTCGTAGAACCCACTCAAACTATGCAAACGGTTGCTGAATCTCCAGTTCTTTCAAATCAGGGATATCAACAGGCGATCGCCATTGCAGCCACCTTCACCGCCGAGCCCATCGAAGCATCCCTCGCTTTCTGGGTAAAGGAATTGGATCTGCCGCTGTCCATTCGGATCGCACCCTACAACCAGGTTTTTCAAGAACTGCTGAATCCCACTAGCCTATTATCACAAAACCAGGGAGTCAATGTAATTCTGCTACGGTTTGAAGATTGGCGGCGCGATCAGGTAACTGGGGATGAAGCAGTTCTGATGAAAAAAGTGGAGCAAAATCTGCAAGACCTGATAGCTGCTATTCAAACCACAGTTACCCACTCTTCAACTCCCCATCTCCTCTGTCTGTGCCCGGATTCACCCACCGCCTTGGCTGTTCCTGGATGGGCTCAGTTCTGTCAGCGGCTAGAAGCGCAGATGGTTACCCAGTTGACGCAGATCAATGGTTTGTATCTGGTCACTTCCAAAGATTTTGCCCTCTATCCGGTTGAGGATTACTACGACCCTCAGCGGGACAAGTTAGGACATATTCCTTTCACGCCTCTGTTTTTCACAGCTCTCAGCACCGTACTGGCACGCAAAATCTACACCCTTAAAAGCGCTCCCTACAAAGTCATTGTGCTTGACTGTGACAATACCCTCTGGAAAGGGGTCGTGGGGGAAGATGGGGTCATGGGCATTCAGATTCCGCCAGCCTGGAAGACCCTACAGGAATTCATGGTGGCTCAACAACAGGCCGGAATGCTAATTTGCCTGTGCAGCAAGAATGTGGAACACGATGTTCTGGAGGTTTTTCAGCAGCGTTCAGAGATGCCGTTAAAGCTGGAAAATATTGTTTCCTGGCGGATCAACTGGCTACCGAAGTCTGAAAATATTCGCTCACTGGCCCAGGAGCTTAATCTGGGATTGGACAGCTTCATTTTCATGGATGACAATCCGGTGGAATGCGCTGAGATGCGGGCAAGCTGTCCAGAGGTCCTGACGCTTCAGCTACCGGGTGAGTCTGACATCCCCCGGTTTTTACAGCACGTTTGGGCGTTTGACCACCTGAAGGTGACGGAGGAAGATCGGCAACGGACAACCCTGTATAAGCAAAATATCGAACGCGATCGCTTCCAGCAGGAGGCATTGACAATTGAAGATTTCCTCGCCGGGCTGGAACTGAAAATTGAAATCTCGGAGCCATCCCCAGACCAGATCCAGCGAGTGGCTCAGTTGACTCAACGCACCAACCAGTTCAATTTCACCACCATCCGCCGCTCGGAAAGCGAAATTCAGCAGCTAGCTCAAGCAGGATTAGAGTGCTGCTGTGTCGAGGTGCGCGATCGCTTTGGAGACTACGGCCTAGTGGGCGTCATGATCTTTGGCAAAGACGCTACGGCTCTAAACATTGACACGTTTCTGTTGAGCTGTCGGGTCTTGGGGCGGGGCGTTGAACACGCCATGCTCATCCATCTGGCTAAAATTGCCCAGCAGGAGGGGCTCTCGCTGGTCAATGCCCCTTTCATTCCAACCAAAAAGAACCAGCCCGCTCTCAACTTTCTGGAAAGTGTTGCGGCTGATTACAAACAGGAAACCGAAACGGGCTTTAACTTTAGTCTGCCAACCGATGTGGCAGCGGCGGTCGCCTATTCACCCCATACAGGCGGAGCAGAGCCAGCGGCTGAAAAACCAAAGCAAGGAGCGATCGCTCCCTCAGTAGCAGAGTCACAGGTGAGCAAGTCAGAACGCTTTACGCGGATTGCAAACGAGCTATTTACACCCACTCAAGTTCTGGCACAATCCCAGTCCCAATGGCACAATGCCCGTCCCTCACTCGATCAGCCCTTCGTCGTGCCCCGCACTGAAACTGAACGATCACTGGCGGTGCTCTGGTCAGAACTGCTCCACATCGACCCTGTTGGAGTTCAGGACAACTACTTTGACCTGGGTGGCACGTCTCTTCTGGCGGTCGAACTGTTTGTCCGAATTGAAAAAGAATTTGGCAAAAAGTTTCCGCTCACCACACTGCTTGAGGCCCCCACTGTCGAACAACTCGCCAGACTGATCACAGGTACATCCAGCCTCCGTGATTCCCTGGTTCTGATTCGGGATGGGGGTTTAAAGCCTCCCGTATTCCTGGTTCATGATGGGGATGGCGAAACGATGCTTTACCGCAACCTGGCCTACCGCCTTGATCGGGCCCACAAGGTTTATGGACTCCAACCCTATGCCCAGGAAGGTTGCCCCATCCTGCATACGCGCATTCCAGAGATGGCCTCTTACTACATCGAAAAAATTCGCAGCGTCCAGCCCAAAGGACCTTACCTGTTGGGAGGAATGTGTGCTGGGGGAGTGATTGCCTTTGAAATGGCCCGTCAGTTGCAATCGCAGGGGGAGGCGATCGGCATGGTTGCCTTAATTGATGCGGCGGATGTGGAAGCACCAAAGCGAGTTGGTCGAATTGTCAGTCACCGACTGAAGCGGTTCTCTTCCATTTTTGAGCAGAAACAAACAATCAACCCTGTGGCTAAATTCCTTACTATCTTGAACAAAGTTGGACAGAAAGTGACCAATTTGCTGACCTACGAAGTTCAATCAAGGGCGACCAGAGTCTGGAATCAGTTCCGAATGAAACAGTTTAGAGCGTGTTTAGATAAGGGGGTTCCCATTCCTTCCTACCTTCACAATCTTTCGGTGCGAACGGTGTATACATATGCTGAAGCTGATTACATTCCTGAGAGTTTGCATCAGGGAGATGTACTCTTACTGAGGGCAACCGCTGGAGAGGGGACAGATGAACCCTGGATCGAGGTTTATAGTGATCCTTTCTTTGGCTGGGAGAAACGAATTACTGGAACCGTTTGCGTCTATGACATTCCAGGTGGGCACTCCAGTATGCTGCAAGAACCCAATGTAGAAGTGATGGCTGAAGTCATGCAGGACTACATTAACCGTGCCTTAACCCCTGAGTTCTCAGATGCGCCAGCACTAGTACAGCAAAACGAAAGTTGTGTTGGGGGTGCAGGGGCTCTACCCCTGCCTGGAGGCGAAGCCCCCAAACCCCCATGTTGCAAAATTTAGTGTTTGCAACACTAACAGTAGGTCGAGAATAGTCTGCTGTTTTGAAAAGAATTTTTAACCCGTTTGCCCATTTGATTTAATTCACCCTGCCTACCCTATGAATGAAGCCGTTCAGTCCAGCGAAAAGTGTCCGTTGCTGATTGTGATTGTGAACTACCGCACCGCAGACCTGACGATTAATTGTCTGCGATCGCTGGTGGAAGAGGTAAAGTCCCTACCCGGTACTCAGGTAGTAGTGGTGGATAACCCATCGGGAGATAATTCCGTTGAAAAGATTGGACGGGCGATCGCCACGGAAGGTTGGGAAGGTTGGGCATCTTTGATCGCGGCGGAACACAACGGCGGTTATGCCTCTGGTAACAACTTAGCCATTCGTCCAGCTCTGCAATCGCCAAATCCACCGGACTATTACTGGCTATTGAATCCAGATACGGTCGTTCGGCCTGGAGCATTGAAAGCACTGGTGGACTTTATTGCCCAGCGTCCTGAGGTTGGCATTGTAGGCAGCAGCTTTGAAGAAGCCGATGGCGAACCCTGGCCGATCGCGTTTCGCTTCCCAAATGTGTTGAGTGAATTAGACTCTGGTTTGCGTTTAGGCATTGTGACAAAGCTGCTCTCTCGCTGGGTAGTGGTTCAGCAAATGGGCAATGAACCAGCCCCGATTGACTGGATTCCGGGGGCCAGTATGCTTATCCGACGGGAGGTGTTTGAAGCGATCGGGTTGATGGATGAGGGGTATTTCCTTTATTTCGAAGAAACGGATTTTTGTTTGCAGGCGAAACGGGCGGGTTGGTCTTGCTGGTACGTTCCCCAAAGCCGAATCATGCATATTGCGGGACAAAGTACAGGAGTGACTGTCAGAAATGCTCGCCCAAAGCGATTGCCCCAGTATTGGTTTGATTCCCGCCGTCGCTACTTCATGAAAAACCATGGCTGGCTTTACACAGCACTGGCTGACGCCGCATGGATTGCGGGCTATTCTCTGTGGCGGTTCCGGCAACTCATTCAACAAAAACCAGATATGGATCCCCCCTATTTGTTTCAGGACTTTCTACGCAACACCGTTTTCATCAAACCGGGCATGCCTGAGTCGGACCAACCATCTAAGTTAGCAGTCAACCCATGAAGCTGCTTAACAGAGTTTTGCGAAGGCGGGCGATCGCAAACGATTTTCAATAAAATTGTTACTCCAAACTTTTTATTGGAAATGGTTTGGAGAATTCGCATGGAATTTACGTTTGAAATTTTGGGCGTTTCGCCGGTGCTGCAGTTCTTTAACTATCAGCAGGAAGTTCTAGATCACAAGCCTCAAACAGGCGTAGCCTATTTAGGGTCTTACAAGTGCACCCTGGATGCTCTGCTTGAGTCAGCCGAAACTGTGACTCCCAGTCGAGAGTGGGAACCTGAGCAGGTGGTAGAAGCGGTGATCAGTTTCTGGATGAATAATGTTGAAGCGGTGCGTCACTGGCGGCAGCAGTTAGAAAACACTGATGGGCAAAACATTCTCGTTTCGCGGTTAGCTGACTTAAAGTCGCTTCGGCTTGAGTTTGAGCGGCTGCTCAACTGTTAGAAGAGAGGGCATTAAAGGCTGCAATCATCTCTTTGGGAATGGGCTGGGGGCGCATTGTGGCGGCGTTTATCCAAACCCAGGTTGCTTCAGCGGTGACAAGCAGATCCTCCTCATCCTGACGTCGAATTTCATAGCGGCGAATGGCACGGGGGCCACGCATCTTTTCAACCCAGGTGGCAACTTCCAGCGTGTCTCCGGCAATTGCTGGACGCAGGTATTCAATTTCAATGCGACGCAAAACATAGACACCCCCCAGTTCCCGATAGCGCTCCAGGGTGAAGCCGCAGTGCTCAGAATGCTCAATCGCCGCCTGCTCCAGATAATGCTGATACACTGCATTATTCACATGGCCAAGGGGGTCCATCTCGTGATAACGGACCCGGATTTTGGTTTTGAAGGGCTGCATAGCGAGGGCATGAAGTAGAGAGTAAGAAGGGGAAGATTGTGAATGCAAATGAGAACTGCTAGATTTCCTGAGGTGAAGGAGGTGATTCAGGACGACGGCTGCGCAATTGTTTTGAAGCGTTCATTTGCGTTGTGGTCCATGACGAACACAATTTTCCAGCAACCCTGATATTTTCTAACAATATAGGTGGTGTCAAAGGAAATGATTTCGTCACCTGCTGCGGTTTCAAGTTTCCAGGTAAGGTCAGCGATCGCATGACCAGATTCATATTCACGGATTGCCAGGGTTTTGATTACAGCTTTACCAAAACCATCACTACGGTATTTTTCAAACAGAGCATCCATATGTCTGGCAGCCTGACGCAGCGAAGGAAAGTTAACCAGAAAATCAGGACTGGAGATTTGAAAAGGCTCAATATAAAATCTGCAAATGCGGGCTGTATCGCAGGCCGACAGAGCATCCCGATACTCAGCAAGGAAGCGCCGTATTTCTTCTATTTGTGACATCTCTAACTTAGTTCCCTTGCCCAGGGCACTTTCGGTTGTAATTTAGACGGTTTGTTGACTTTTACCAGTAACTTTCCTACCTGCTTTAAGTTCACATTGCCGCCACTAATGATGACCCCAATACGAGCGTTGGGTATTGATATAATTCCCTCCAACAGAGCTGAGGCTGCCACGGCTCCAGTAGGTTCTACCACAATTTTTAACCGTTCCCAGAGAAAGAACATGGTGCGAAGAATGGCGGCTTCAGAAACAGTGACCATATCGTTGACATAGTGCAACACCAGGGGAAAGGTGTACTTCCCCAGAGAAGGAGTGCGAGCACCATCTGCGACCGTATTTGGGTTGTGGACGGTTTGTAAGGTGCGACTGTGAAACGATCTCGTTGCATCATCTGCCCGCCTGGGCTCTACTCCAATCACCTGACAGGAGGGAATAAGGGCTTTTGCAGCGATTGCACACCCTGATAGCAATCCACCTCCCCCACAGCATACAAGCAATGCATCCAGGTCGCCCACCTCTTCGATCAACTCTTTCACGACGGTTCCCTGTCCTGCAATCACATGGGGATGGTCGTAGGGAGGAATCAGGGTCAACCCGCGATCGCGTGCTAGCTTTTCACCCAGTTCTTCCCGTGTTTGAATTTGACGGTTGTAAAGAATCACTTCTGCTCCATACTCACGCGTCGCTGCCAGCTTCACCGCAGGTGCATCCTCTGGCATCACGATGATGGTAGGAATGCTGAGCAACTGACCCGCCAGGGCGATCGCCTGGGCATGATTGCCTGAAGAATAGGTCAACACCCCCCGCCGCCGCTGCTCAGGTGACAGTTGCACCAGCGCATTCATTGCTCCGCGAAACTTAAAAGATCCCGTTCGTTGAAAGTTTTCGCACTTAAAAAACACCTGGCTTTGGGTCATGCGGTCAACCGTAGTGCTGGTGATGACCGGCGTGCGATGCACCTGATTCTGCGATCGGCGTGCCGCTGCTTCTACATCTATAAAAGATACAGCCAATGCAGCATCCATCGAACTATCGGCATGGGCAGGGACACTTGGGTTGGTCATTGGGAAACGAGTAAATCTCTATTTTATTTAAGGCGGTTTATTTAAGTTTATTTAAGGCGGTTTATTTAAGGCGGACTTACTGAACGTTTCGTATCATTCGTTAACCATAATTTCCCACGTTTAAGTTGAAATGACTGAACATAAAGGAGAGGGAAAGTGTCTATGCCAACCGATTCCCATCTCGGCAAATCTCGCTGTTTAGTCACGTTCTTTTGCCACCCTAATGAGGATGCCGCGATCGCCTGTCACCCACCTGCCAGAGTTGCGAGTAACCAGCCCTGTATCCACCCATTTCTGCTGGAGACTATTTGTTGAATCGGTTACAGGCGACCTATTGAAACAGAATGTCAAATTCATCCAATCGGGTGAAACAGACCTATCCATTTGGATGGCGAAATAGTACTGCCTTTCAGGCGAATCTAGAAGCATCGTCAAGCCCCATTTGCGGATGCATTACGCTATGAAGACCAGCAACAGTAATCCTCACTCTCAACTGACAATTAGGCAAATCCTCAACCGCGTCCTTGCAACGGGTAAGATCACTCGGGCCGATGAAATGTTTTTCTTAAGGATGCTAGCCAGTGGCGCATCGCTCGATGAACGTGAGATGGATATGGTCAGCGATGTTTTAGATCGCCTGCAAATGGGTTTATTGAAAGTTGCAGACTAGTAGTCCGTCAAGATAAATTTGAGGATAACTCAAATCTACAAAACCCAATTCTCAGGTGTTTTGAAGGTCTTCAACCCATCAAAACAGTCCTGAAAGACCACTAGTAGTGTTGCAAACACTAAATTTTGCACATGGAGGTTTGGGAGCGAAGCCCCCAAACAGGGGTGAAACCCCTGCACCCCGATGCTTTGCTGTACCAGTAAAAGTTGTAACCAGCAACTCTAGATGTTAATAAATGTAAAGTGGAGCTGACGGGAGTCGAACCCGTGTCCGTCCTGGGTATTAGTACACCGCTCATTCACAGGTTTAGCTTCTCTTACCCTCGAAGCGGGAACCGTCCCTTATCCCGGACGGTGGGATGCTCTGGTAAAGTCTTAGCCAGATACCGACCAGAGGCGGTGGTCTAGCGCATCCGTTGGGGGTTGGTCTGTAATCCTTAACGGAGTCAGATTACAGACGCTCGAACCAAATTAGAGGTTGTTAGGCAACTGCAACAGCAGCTTGCTTACGAGCAAAAGGAACGATGTTGTTTGCATCTATTTTTTTGAGCCTGTATTTACGAGAGGTACTCACTCTCGACCTGCATCACGGGGTATCGTTCGCCAGAACGTCGAAACCGGTACAGCCCCATGTTTCTTCTCATTATAGCGCTAGCGCTTTGCGAAAGGGTAGATGAGTGGGGCTTATCCCTCTTGCGCCTCTTCAGCCCCTATTTGGGAGCAAGTGTCTGTCCGGTTTCGCTATCGAACAGATGGATCTTATCGGGTGCCAGGGAGAGCCACAGTTGTTCGCCCATGCGGATGGGGCGATCGCTCTCAATCCGGGCTTGCAAGGAAGGAAGAGTTGGATCGGCCCCAGCCAGCCGAACAAATAAATAGGTTTCGCTGCCAAGCGCTTCGACCAGCTCTACTTGAACAGGTAAATTTTTAGGCGCAGGTGGACTGATATTGAGGTGTTCTGGACGAATACCAAGGGTTAATGTCCGCCCATCGTAACGTTGGAGAGACACAGCCCAGGTTTCGGGTAAGGTCAGGCGAAATTGGGGATGGGTAATAAGCAGGGGAGACTTAAATTGAACTGGCAGAAAGTTCATGGGTGGGGAACCAATGAATTCAGCAACAAAGCGATTGGCTGGACGGTTGTATAGTTCCAGCGGAGAAGCAATTTGCTGGATTTGCCCTGCATTCATGACGGCAATACGATCGCCCATCGTCATGGCTTCTGTCTGGTCGTGGGTGACATAAATGGTGGTAGTTCCCAGACGCCGCTGGAGCTTGACGATTTGCGATCGCGTTTCTGCCCGCAGCTTGGCATCCAGGTTAGACAGCGGCTCATCCATCAGAAATACCTGGGGGTAGCGGGCCATCGCTCGTCCCAGGGCTACCCGCTGTTTCTGTCCTCCCGAAAGCTGTTTTGGCAGTCGGTTCAAAAACGGTTCAATCTGAAGAATTTGAGCCACCTCTCGCACCCGCTGCTCAATCACCTTTTCTCGGTCTGACTGGTACCGCAGTCCCTTGGGTAATT
Organism: Leptothermofonsia sp. ETS-13; assembly: GCF_049200465.1. NCBI lineage: Bacteria > Bacillati > Cyanobacteriota > Cyanophyceae > Leptolyngbyales > Leptolyngbyaceae > Leptothermofonsia > Leptothermofonsia sp. ETS-13. Next base: position 3,483,322 of record NZ_CP120836.1, on the reverse strand, counting down.
TGCGAGTAGAAACAATCAACAGATTTTCAGCCCAGAGGGGAAGTGAGGGGTGAGGGGTATTCTGACTCCTTTCACCTTTCGCCTTTTGACTCTCCCCTTCTGGTTCTTGGCTCCCTTTCATTGTTCTCCGTAGCCCAAAGGCCAGGTTGTCGTACACAGTCATGTGGGGATAGAGCGCGTAATTTTGAAACACCATGGCGATATCACGCTCTTTGGGCGGCAGGTCATTAATCAGGCGATCGCCGACGTAGATATTGCCCCCCGTGAGTTCTTCTAGCCCTGCAATTAACCGCAACAGGGTACTTTTTCCGCAGCCAGAAGGGCCCACCAGCACCATGAATTCCCCATCCTGAACTGTGAGGTTAATGGCGCGTAATACAGCCGTGGGATGGGAACCAGAAGAGACGCCAGCTCGATTGTCGTCTGACTCTCGACTCCCACGCTGAAAACTTTTGTAGACGTTTTCTAGAACAACCTGTGCCACGGCAATTAATTTGACGCTATTGATGGGGAGTATGAAGTAGGGAGTGGGGAGTAATGGAGTGATGGAGTGATGGAGTAATGGATGTAAAGAGCAACCACCCCTTCACTCCTCTACCCAATCGGAGTTGCTGAATTTGGGTATGAAATAGGTGCTGTATGCTCGAAACTTCGTTTCGATTCATGCTGCTTTTCAGCAACGCCACCCAATCACCCGATCACCCCTCACTTCTCTCTAATAACTCACTATCAGATGATTAGCTTACTACTGTTTCTCTCAAATCGGGGGGATGTAAGTTAACAATCATTCCAAATTGTAACAATCATTCCAAATTGGAGCCACTTGGCTGTATGTACGCCTAAGATTGGAATGTTTTGGCTGGATTCTCTCTGAATGCTGTCAATTTATTGGTTCTGTTTTGCCATTGGTGGGGGGGGTGTCCTGCTTGCGGTTCTGGGTGGGCTGGATGGAGCCGATTATGATATTCATTTTGATACTGACTTCGACACGTCGATTGACTCAGATGTTGAACTGACCGATCCGGGCGATCGCAAAGATGCGAATCCTTGGCTCCTCAAACCCCATCGGTCAAGTGTCTGGCTGTTTTTCATTGGCATTCTCAAAAGCCTCAAGTTCTGGACGTTTGGTCTTTGCTTCTTTGGTCTGACGGGGCTGGTATTATCCCAATTTTTCCTGTCAGGCTTGTTGGTGGCGATCGCCGCTGCCGGAATGGGCATTCTTTGTGGAGCATTAATTTCAGGAATCCTTCAGGCACTCCGACAGCGACAGGTGAATAGCTGAAGTGAACCCTTAGATTCGGACAGAAGATCGAAGACTTTAAGGAAGTTTTTTCTTTTATATCACATTCTTCTTTTGTTGTTCATGCCATCTCTTTTCATATTCATCTGGTGTTAGATATCCTAATGACGAATGTATTCTCTTGTTCATATATACATTCTCCAAAAACTGCTCAATCTGTTCATACGCTTCTGTGAAATTGCGATACTCTGACAAGTCAACTTCTTCCTCTTTGATCGTTCTCATCAGTCGCTCTGCATACCCGTTCTGCCATGCCTGCCCCACTTCCGCCATGCTTAGCTTAACCCCGTGCTGTTGCAGCAATCTTACATACTCGTTTGCCGCATACTGCACGCCCTGATCGGTATGATGGATTTCCGGTCGTCCCCTCACTAGCCCCTTGTTCAAGGCAGTGATCGTTAAGCTCACATCCATGCTTCTTGCCAAATGCCAACCCCGAATGTTGCGCGTAAACACATCCATCAACACAGCCAAATACACAAACTCCTGTTGCAGCCTGATGTATGTAATATCTCCCACCCAAACCTGATCCGGTCGCTCGATCGCTAAATTCATTACCAGGTTGGGATACCGCTTGAATTCGTGGTTGCTGTTGGTGGTGCGTTTTCGCTTGACCGGAGGTTCGCCCGCCAATCCTAACTCCCGCATCAATCGAGCTACCCGCTTGTGGTTGACCTCATGTCCCTGTCGTTTCAGCATTGCGGTGATGCGACGATAGCCATATGTTGGGTGTTGCCCACAGAGCTTGACGATGGCAGTTTTGATCTCGATTTCGTCTTTTGCAGGCTGTGGTTCGTAGTAGACCTGACTGCGCGGGTAGTTCAACACCTCACATACTGTTGCAATGGGATACGTCTGGCTGAAGTGCATTACCGCCTCCCGTTTTTGTCCAGGCTCAAGTAACTCGATGCTTTTTTTGCAATCTCAAGCTGTACCGTCAACTGTCCCACCAGTCGCTCTAGCTCAGCGATCTTCTGTTCCTGCTCACTGCCCGCTTCACCCCGCTCAAAAATGCTCGGTGCTTGTTCCAGAAATTCTTTGCGCCAGCGGTTCAGTACATTCGCGTTCAATTTGTGCGCTCGACACAAATCGCTCGATGTTTTCTCGCCACTGAGCACTTGCAGGACGACTTTTGCTTTGAATTCTGCGCTGTATTGACGACGCTTTGCTGCCATAATTGCCCCTCTCAAGAACAAGGATACTACTCTTAGCCTCCTGTCCGAAAATTGGGGGCATTTCAAGCCTAGTGCGGGCCAGCGACCTGGTAGGGTTGACTGGAACGGTTGAACTTCCCTTTGATGCGACGAGTCGAGGCAAAGTGCGGCTCCTGGTGAAGGGCACAATGGTAAATTTTACTGCCTACACCGATGAGGCAAAGGAGTTCGGTTTGGGTGAGCAGGTACTGGTTGTTAGCACAGAGCAAAATCGCCTCTGGGTTGTCTCGACTGATAATCTCGACCAATCCTCAGAGGTTTCCAGGGAAAACCGATCTCAACGTTTGAAGGAAGAGCGTGAGTCATGAGGCTCGTCGTAATAGGAGTTTTTCTCAAATTCCTTGATATTGATATGAATAACTCAACGATCAAAACAGAACCCAAGTTTATTAGCCGACTCGAACAAGATGGCGTAGTGGTTCAGATAGCCCAGGTGAGCGCTGAGCCATATCCTCCCGTCCAAAAAATGGATGTGGGGTCGTTTGCGGCCGCCCTGCCCTTTGCCCTTACCTTCTTCGGATTGGTGTTACTCATCTGGTTCATCAACAGCTTCATGCAAATTTGTAACCCTAATGAGATCATGATTTTGTCGGGACGCAAACATCGAACTAAAGATGGCCAGGAGGTAGGGTATCGGGTCATTTTTGGCGGGCGCACAATTGTGATTCCCATTCTGGAAACGGTGGAACGGATGGATCTGACCACGATGCCCGTTCCGGTAGAGGTCAAAAACGCTTATTCCAAAGGCGGCACGCCCCTCCATATTCAGGCGATCGCGAATGTCAAAATCTCCAGCGATCCAGAAATTGTGGGTAATGCGATTGAACGATTTTTGGGACGCGATCGTTCCGAGATTGCCGCTGTGGCACGGGAAACGCTGGAAGGCAACCTGCGCGGCGTCGTGGCGCTCCTTACACCTGAACAGGTTAACGAAGACCGGCTTCAGTTTGCCGAACGCATCGCCCAGGATGTCTCTCGTGACCTCGCCAAACTCGGCTTGCAACTGGATACCCTCAAAATTCAAAGCGTCACAGACGATATGGACTACCTCCGCTCCATCGGACGGAAGCGCATCGCCCAGATCGTGCGAGATGCAGAAATTGCGGAAGCTGAAGCCCTGAGTCAGGCTGAAAAAATTGTGTCCGAGTGTCAGCAACAGGCGGAGGTTGCGAAGTCTCAGGCACTGGCCATCATTCAGCAAAAGCAAAACGAACTTCGCAAAATCAAAGCCGAACTGGAACAACAGGCCCGTTCAGAAGAAGAACGCACCATCGCTGCTGAAAAAGAAGCTAGAGCCAAAGCTGAACAACAACTCCAGACCGTGCGGGCAGAGCTAGAACGCCTGCGTTTGGAAGCGGATAAGGTGTTACCCGCAGAGGCCGACAAACAGGCGAAAACCCTTCAGGCAAGAGGATCGGCAGCAATCCTGGCAGAAAATGCCAAAGCCGCTGCAATGGTGAACGATATGCTATCTAAAGTCTGGCAAAAGACAGGGGTGGATGCTTCGGAACTGTTTTTGATCCAGCAAATTGAGATGGTACTTCAGGAAGCGGCGAAGATTCCCAAACGCATGAATTTAGAGCAGGTGAATGTGATTGACACCGGCAATGGCAAATCACTGACAACGCTAGTCAACGTTTACCCCGAAATTGTTCGTCAGTTTCTGCAACATGTGGATCAAACCCTGGGCATTGATGTGGCGGCAACGTTGAACCGCCGAAACGAACATCAGGATAGTCATTAACGGATTTTTTTCAAGTAAGAAAAGGGTTTGGAGGCATTATGATTGAGGCGATCGTGGCTTTATTAGCCATTTTGGGAGTAGGTACCGGTGCAGGCGTTTTTGTTATCCGCAACCTGTACTACATTTGTCAGCCCAATGAGATTCTGATTTTTGCTGGAGGTTCCCGCGAATTGGCGGACGGTCGCCGGGTGGGATACCGTCTGGTGAAAGGAGGGAGTGGCGTTCGCATCCCGTTGCTGGAGCGGGCATTGCGCATGGATTTAAGCAACATGATTATCAACCTGAAGGTGGCGAACGCCTACTCGAAGGGCGGCATTCCCCTGACGGTTGAAGGGGTAGCCAATATCAAAATTGCCGGGGAAGAACCGGCCATTCACAACGCGATCGAGCGTCTGCTCGGCAAAAGCCGTCAGGAAATTGAACAGATGGCCAAAGAAACCCTGGAGGGAAATCTACGGGGTGTGCTTGCCAGCCTCACGCCAGAGCAGGTTAATGAAGATAAAATTGCCTTTGCCAAAAGTCTGCTGGATGAAGCCGAAGACGATCTGGAAAAGCTGGGGTTAGTGTTAGACACCCTCCAGATTCAGAACATTTCCGATGATGTTCGTTATCTCGACTCTATTGGGCGCAAGCAGCAAGCCGATTTGCTCAGAGACGCCCGCATCGCCGAAGCCAAAGCCAAGGCCGAATCTGCCATCCAAACCGCAGAAAACCAGAAGATTACTGAACTCAGTCGCCTTGATCGCGATATTGGCATTTCCCGCGCCGAGGCCGATCGCCGCATCAAAGATGCTATGACGAAACGAGATGCTGTCATTGCCGAAGCGATCGCTGAAATCGCTTCTGAACTTGCCCGTATTCAGGCCGAAGTGCCCGTTCAGCAAGAACGGATTAAGCAGGTCGAGCAACAACTTCAGGCGGATGTAATTGCCCCTGCGGAAGCCGACTGCAAGCAAGCGATCGCCCGTGCCCAGGGGAACGCTGCCCGCATTATTGAGGATGGCAAAGCCCGCGCCGAAGGAACGCTGCGTCTGGCGGAATCCTGGAAAACGGCGGGTGCCAATGCTCGTGATATCTTCCTGCTCCAACGCCTGGAAACATTACTGCGGACCCTCACCTCCGCCGTCCCCGATATTACCGTTCACAATGTCACTGTAGTCGATACCAACCAGGGGAATAATGCTGTCAAAGCCGCCAGCTTCATTGAGCAATTGAAGCAAACTACGGGGATTGATCTGGCTCAGGTTGTCCAGAACCTATCGGATACCTCATACAAACAATTACCAGCCCCAACTCAAAATCTGAATGATAACCAGGAAGACTCTCAGAGTTAGGACTCTTACAAAAAGAACTTGAGTAACTAAGCAGGCCTTCTCGGCACAATTCGATAGTTTCATTCACCATGAAATTGACACCGCTCAATGACAATGGCATCGAATTGCTTATCGGTAACCTCAATGCCTGTGGGATAGTGATTGTCATCGAGTTGAGCATGAACCTCTAAGCCTGCTTGAGTCATAGTGTTGCTCGTCCAGTCAATCACCGTTTCTAAATCGATAAATCGATCAAGGGTCGTCCTTGCCAGTTGGGGCGTGATGTGACAGAACAAGCGGTGTTCAATTTGATACCAATTTCAATAGGATTACAGATAGGGCATCGAGAATGAAAGCGTATCCTGTGACAGAAGCAACGATTTCACATGTTCACGCAGCTAGCAATTGGTCAACTTTGTCTTGGCGTGGGTCAAGGGTTTTGAATGCAGCCCACTTGAGATCAACCCTGTAGTTTTCCCACAGGCGTTCAATCGGATTGAACTCTGGAGAGTAAGGCGGTTGCAACAACAAAATGACATTGTCTGGGACCACAAGATCTTGGCGGGTGTGAAACCGTCCATTATCGACTTCAAGAAGGTTGAGCCTATTGGGATTAGCTTAGAAAACGCCTCTAAAAACCACTGGTAAAACCGGGTATCGACATGAGAAAATTGCAACCAGGAAATCTCTCCGCTACCAAATTTAACCGTTCCATAGAGCAAAATGCTTGGAATAATCGCTGCTATGGTCCAATCGGCTTCACCCCCCCAGTTGTAATCCCTCGTCCAATTAGGGTTTTGAGTCCAAAGCGACTCTCATCTTGAACAAAAGTAGCCCAGATCCAGCCGAATCCACTAGGGCAAGGGACGCAACAACCCACTTTACGCTGGATTTTCCAGTGTTTTATGGCCGTCCACTATGTGAGACTGAATGGGGTGAAGCAAGGGGTGAATTTAACGGATGAGCGGAGTTGGATTCTCCAGTTTTTGGGTTCTACCTGTCGGTATTACTACTTGCTCTTGTTCCTCTTGTGCCAGCTCTTGTTCCTCTTGTGCCAGTTGGAAATGTGGAATGTGGGGTGAATCATTACTTGTGTAGCACTGCCCATAGCCCTTTTGGGTCACAAGCAATCTAGAGATTTGTCAAAACACCTTGGAAATGGATCTTATGGATTTGAGCTACCCTTCAAATCTATCCTGACAGAATACTAGACTAACAGAATACTAGACCAGCTAGTGATGAAGTTGGGAGGTGGTGGTGTCACCGAATTGGGGAATACCCCCTCACTCTTACTTACTCCCCATCCCGCTCCCCTTTTCCAGACCAACCCTATTCGATTTCTCTTGCTTACGGTAGGTTAGTAGCAGCGTCCATTCATTATTATAGCGGTAGTCATTATGGTTAGGATGGGGTGCAGGGGTGGAACCCCTGGCTGGGGGCGAAGCCCCTACTCCCTCTCTAATTCCAATGTCCTAATGCACCCGCGTAGAGCTATACCATGTCAGTCAGTCTTCCAACTGTCCTTGCACTTGATTTTGATGGAGTTCTTTGCGATGGGTTGAAAGAGTATTTTCAAACGGCGTGGCAAGCTTACAGAAACCTCTGGCATTTAGGTGATCAACCACCTCCTGAGGGGGTAGCGGAGCGATTTTATCGCCTGCGTCCAGTGGTGGAGACTGGATGGGAAATGCCAGTCGTATTACGAGCAATAGAGTTAGGCATTTCGGATGAGGACGTTTTGCAGAATTGGGGAGCCATTGCTCAGAAAATTGTGCAGAAGGAGAATTTGGAGCCTGCCCGGTTAGCGAGTGAGGTTGATGGGGTGCGCGATCGCTGGATAGCTTCCAATCTGGATAGCTGGCTAGCAGAGCACCGCTGCTATCCCGGTGTGATTGATCGCCTCAAGATCGTACTATCCAACCCAATTCATACCATCATCATCAGCACTAAAGAAAAGAGATTCATCGAAAAACTCTTACACCAGCAAGGTGTAGATCTGACTCATCTCCGCATTTATGGCAAAGAAATGCAGCGTCCAAAGCATCAGATTTTGCGAGAACTGATGTTGGAATACGGCAGGGATGAAGTTTTCTGGTTTGTTGAAGATCGACTCAAAACATTGCAGGCTATTCAAAAACAATCCGACTTGCAGGGAGTGCTTCTATTCCTGGCTGACTGGGGCTACAACACGCCAACGGATCGAGAAGTTGCAGAAGGAGATCCAACTATCCATCGAATCTCGATAGAGCAATTTAGCCAGGACTTTGATACCTGGCTGTGAAATTCAACAGTTTCTTTCGTGCTGTAGGTTTATTCTAGATGGAAGGATAAGCAACGGCGATACTACCTTCGCCCAAAACTTCATCTGTGAATCCGTACTTTCTCCCTGGTGAACTCATCGACTCAGTGAGTACCAATTGATGAGTTTTTCGAACGATCGTGATAATCCCAGGTAAACTCCAGCACCTGACCTATGGCAATCTCCTTCCGGGTTTGAGATTGCCTTTATCATCATAGATATATAGGTGTAAGTGCGATTGGATAACAACTGGTTATTGATGCCTGTTTGATAATTGAGTCGATTGCCATTGGCATCATACTGATAACTGTCCTGATAACTGTCATCTGTGAGAGTTGAATGGTCTGTTCCAGTACTCCACCTGATGCGCAAATACCATTTGAAAAGATTTATGAGTGGTTGCAGTTTTCCAGCGATCACTCAACGGTTGATGCCAAAAGCAACGGAATTGGGGTTTGGAATGTTGGAGGGAGGGTCAGTGCCTCTTCTATGTCACTGATGACTGGAAGGTTTATCAGATGTTCATTGAGGAAGGCGACCCCCTTGTCAGCAAGACCTATATGACCTTAAGTGGAGGGGGAGAACACTCGGTTACGGCATTACCTGGTGCGTCTGCACCGTAAGACCTTATGTTACTCCAAATCTGTTGAGATGCTGGAATGTTCACTTCATTTACTGCTTCACTACCTGAAGTATCGAACAGTTCCTCTGCCAGCTTATTTCACTACAATTTCAGCGATGCTTCGTTCGTAAGTCAAAGAGATCTCCTCAGGGCATGAGAAATCTGAGGTAGTGCCCTTTTATAAAGGGCAGAGAAAATTAGGAGTGGCTATCGTAGATGAACCCTAATTGTGCACCTACTGATAGACCGGATCCATCATGAAGCCGTATCTCCTGTGCCAGACCTGCGGTTCCGATGACATCATGAAAAACGGTACTACCCGTCGAGGCAAACAGAACTACAAGTGTCGCGATTGGGGTCGTCAGTTTGTGGAGAATCCCCAATGGCAACCGAAAGATAAAGACACCTGTGCGTTGATCGACCGACTGTTGCTCGATCAACGCATTCCCCTAGCAGGGATTGCACGAGTGCTGCAATTGTCCGAGAGTTGGTTGCAACAGTAGGTGAATGATTGCTACGCCAAGGTACCTCAGCAAGCAAAAGTAGTGGCCAAACCAACGACTCGACCGGTAGTGCAGATGGATGAGTTGTGGTCATTGGTGGATGAAAAAGGCAATAAGCAGTGGGTCTGGCTCGCGATGGATCGAGCAAGTCGTGAAATCATTGGGTGTCATGTGGGCGATCGTTCTACTGAATCAGCACCAGTGTTGTGGCAGTCTCTGCCCCGCCACTACCGGCAATATGCACGGATTTACACGGACCATTGGGAGGCCTATGGGAGTGTACTGCCGAGTAAACGGCATTTTGCCGTGGATAAAGATTCGGGTTTAACCAGTCATATTGAACGATGGAATAACACGTTGCGTCAGCGCACTCGCAGTTAGTGCGACGGAGTTTGTCATTCTCAAAGAAACAGGAAAAATTCTCAAAGAAACGGGAAAATCACATTGGTGCGATTTGGAACTTCATCCATCCCTACAATCAGACGATTCAGGAGAAATTACAACGAGAGCAAAGGGCTGACTTTTCTCCATCCCTTACCTAATGGCACTACCGTTACGCAGGATCGGGAATCCTCAGGGCAGTTTTAGCCTTCAAAAGAGCATCTCGATAACGATAGCTAGCCCTGACAATGGCTCCACGCTGTTCAACCGTTAACGAACTGTAAGGTGTAGCAGCCACCTGTCCCGCGCGGAAGAAAGGTTCTACCGTTTGCAAACAAGCTGTGTAAGCAGACTCTACTTCATCAGCAATAGCTCTATCAAGAATCGCTTCGTAAGGCTTGAACTGACTATGGATGCCAATCCAATTATGTTTAAAGATAAGTAAACTTTGATCAGACCAAGTTTCTTCTTCGCTAGAAATTTTTTTGGCAGGAATTTCTGTTGCCAAACTGAGCATTCCTTTGAAATTCAAAGGCGCACTGAAGTTCTCAGGCTTATTGAGTTCTGCAATCAGAGATTTCACACTTTCAACCAGTTGCTCACCGTAAGGTACTGCTGCATCAAGGTCGCCATCCCGATAGATGAGTGCTTCAATACGATGAAAGCCCTTGAACTCAGGCGAAGTCTCACCTCCATCAATAGCGTAGGGACGAGCATCTATATCTGCATCTTCCTTTTCGAAACTAGCTGCCAATACTTCAATTTCTTCATAAGGGGGGGGCGAGACTTAACGTAAGCATCCTTTGCTAAACTCACATCCCCACTCTTTAATGCTGATAGCAGATTTTCAGCTAGAAGAAGCTGTTCATTGGCAAGTTGACGAAAGTATGTTACCCCGGCATTTACTTGAGCGTTGTAGGGGTTTGGCTGAGCAGCCAAAGGCCTTGCAAATAGAAGTAATAGAATCAATGATATCACCATCATATATCGCACGCTAATCCTCATGATTTCCTTTACCTAATAGCCTTGCAGCACCAATTATGCCATTAGTTGACTAAATTAATGCAACTTATTCTTAATAAGCTTGCACTGTTCTTGTGCACATCTCCTGCATAACGACTAAGGTCAGCGGTTGCCAATGAACTGGAACGCAGCACCGATCGCCCCCTCCAATCCGCTGCACTGCCATGTTAGCTGGAGCACTCACCGATCTCCTCTCAACTCCGCCTCACCAACAATCTCCTGGATGTCTTCGGACTCGCTGATCGCCTCTCAACTAATGCCCTCACCCAATACCCTTCTGGGTGCTTCCGGGCATCCCAGACAAAACTGAAACCACTGCCGCAACAGACCATCTTCTGAGCGCTTTCGAACTGACAAATGACCTCAAACAATGAGAGCAAGGGGCTTTGTTGCATGAATAGCTTTAAGGCCTTAGCTTCCCGTCTCAAACTGCAAACTAGATTTCTAGCTTATAACTGTCAGGCTTACCATTTTGAATCATGCGATTAAGAGCCGCACATTGGAGGAATAGTTCAACGGCCTGATGGTCAAAACTGCGTCGTCGCAATTTTCCACCAAAGATGGTTTTGCAGCGAAACATGAAGGTTTCAGCCAGGGAGCGCCGATGGTATCGACTCTACTGCTGCCACTTTTTATGCCCTCTTTTGCGAATCTATCTCAGTTTCTCATCTCTGGAATGAGGGGGGCCTTTATCATCACTGACATCGTTGGTATAGCTCTACGCAGGTGCGTTACGAAATTGGAATTAGAGAGGGAGTGGGGGCTTCGCCCCCAGCCAGGGATTTCCACCCCTGCACCTCGTCCTAACCACAATGACTACCGCTATACTTACCAAAGCACTGACCACCTCTCCTGTTGCCTCATCGATCCCTACAGGCAGTTTGCGCCAAGTGCGGCGTTTGCCCACTCCGTGTTGTCGGGTTTTCCACTCTCCTTCCCCCTAGACCTTGACTCCGGTAGAATCCACCACGACGTGGATAGCTTCTGAAGCAGGTACAATCGGGATGTCAATGCTCAATTCTCCCTTCGGCGCGACAAGGTTCTATGGTCAGGCACCCGCATCGCTACTCCCATCAGAGCAAACAGCAATTCCACGAACCCTTTGGTTTGACGGAACGGCAAACCAACCAACGATTGCAGGGTTGCCATCAACTCAATTGCCAAGTCACTATTAGTGTTTGAGGCTCTTTTGCGTCCGGTTTTCTCCCGATTGAACTACGCCTCAATTACCGCCTCGCTGATCCAAAAGGTCAAAGGCGTTGCTGAATTTGGGTATGAAATAGGTACTGTATGCTCGAGATTTCGTTTCGATTCATACTGCTTTTCAGCAATGCCCCACGCGGATCTGTCACCGTCAACTGATTGTCCCTGGCATCATAGGTGTAAGTTGTCTTAGGTGACTGGAGAGGACCACTGTCATCTGGATCCGCTCCAGTTACCTCCAACAGTCTGTTTGTATTTAACTCATAAGTTTAGACTGTGCGGTTGCCATTCTCATCAATCTGGGGCGTTTGATTGCCCACCGCATCATACCCAAACCATTGAGTCGCCTGTTCAGCCGTGCCTTTTGCCACAGTGATGCTGCGTAACTGCCCATTGGGATTCAACAGTGGAATGGACTGACCGTTGATCCAGATGGTCATCGGACTGGTGCTGTAGTTATAACGAGTCACCCGTCCCAGTGCGTCAGTCATCGTCTCTATCCGACCTTCCACCATATAGTGTTGTGGTGCATCTCTAAAACTAGACACTTAAAAAGTCAGTTTTTTTAGAGATGCATTACACCTGAGTAAATATCGGGAATGAGCTTACAAGGCGTGCTCAACGCAATTTATTATCGTGCCGATAACGGCATCAAATGGCGCAACTTGTCCTGTGATTTTCTAGCGTGGCAGACGGTCTATGGGTGCTTCCAGTTGTAGGTCAAACTAGGTTTTGGGAGCAAATCAATAGCGCTTTGGTGGAAAAAGTGCAGGTAAGTAAGGGGGGCGAGGCTCAAGCCAATTTGGCCATCATTAATAGCCAGTTCGTTAAACTCGAACAAAAGGGGTGAGGAGCTTTCACCTCCTCACCCCTTTTTCACCCCTTATCCCACTTTTGTTGGAGCGAGTAGTTCATCGGTTTCTGCATTGCCATAAACTCTCTGAATTCGGGCTCCCAGCTTTTTTAGTTTGGTGTCCAGGTTTTCATAGCCGCGATCAAGGTGATGGAGCCCCTGGATTATGGTTTTTCCATGGGCTGCTAGACCTGCGAGCACCAGAGCAGCAGAAGCGCGGAGGTCAGTTGCCACAACTGGTGCGCCTGACAATACGGGAACTCCTCGGATAATGGCATGATTTCCTTTTACCCGGATGTCTGCCCCCATCCGGCTGAGTTCCGCTACGTGGCGCAAGCGGTTTTCAAACACGGTTTCGGTAATCACACTGTCCCCTTCGCTCAGGGTCAGAAGTGCCATAAATTGTGCTTGCATATCCGTTGGGAAGCCTGGATAGGGAAGAGTTTCAATATCGGTTGCAATATGGCGATGAGTAGAAACAACCCGCAACCGATTGGGACCTTCAGAGAGCACCTGAACGCCAATGGCTTGCAGCTTGGCAATCACGGCTGCCAGGTGGTTGGGCAAAACGGGGGACAGGCTAATTTCAGAGTGGGTAATGGCACCCGCAACTAGGAAGGTGCCCGCTTCGACCCGGTCAGGAATGATGGAGTAGTCCGTTGAATGCAGACTAGGCACACCGGAAATGATAATGGTATTGGTGCCCGCGCCCCTGATTTTGGCTCCCATCGCTCGACAGAAATTTGCCAGGTCAACCACCTCTGGCTCCTGGGCAGCATTTTCGATGATGGTTTCTCCATCGGCCAGAGTAGCTGCCATCATCAGCGTTTCAGTAGCTCCAACGCTGGGGTAATCCAGATAAATGCGGGCTCCCTGAAGTCGGTTGCTGGTTCCTCGAATGTTGGCGTAGACCATACCGTGGTCAATTTGTACATCTGCCCCCATCGCCTGTAATCCACGCACGTGCAGGTCAACCGGGCGGGCTCCAATCGCACAACCTCCTGGTAACGGAATCCTGGCGACTCCCAGACGTGCCAACAGGGGACCAATCACAAAAAAACTGGCACGCAACTGGCTGACTAGCTCGTAGGGCGCTTTTGATTGGGATATGTGGGAAGCATCAATGTTCAGGCAGTCTGCTTGCTGCTGTAGCTTGACCCCAAGCGATGCCAGGATCTCGCCCATGCGAGTCACATCCACCAGGGAAGGAACGTTGCGAATTCGACATTCCTGGGGACAGAGTAAAGCGCCAGCCATAATGACCAGAGCAGAATTCTTGGCTCCGCTGATGGTTACGTGCCCACTCAATGGGGCACCACCCCAAATATGTAGAACGGGGTTGCTTTCTTCTGGAGAAGCCGGAGAGTTGGGTAGGGTCGATGAAAGAGTAATTGGTCTATCCTCCGCAATCGATAACGAAATAAAACTTGGAAAGTTTTGGTTTAGATTCTACAGGAAAGATTAAGTTTGTCCAGGAATTCCTGGAATGGGCGATCGCCCCTAGTCAGGTTATCACCCCTGAGGATCGGCAACCTTATAAACTAAAATAGATTGACACGGGCATCAATTTAGTGAATGATTAAGAGTCACGGCTTCGTTGTTCACGAGCGGAACTGGCGGAATTGGCAGACGCGCTAGATTCAGGTTCTAGTGTCCGCAAGGACTTCCGGGTTCAAGTCCCGGGTTCCGCATATTATTCATTTAGGCAATTGGGCAGGCTTGGGCAAAGGTCTGCCCAATTGTTTTTTTAGTCTTATTAAGACTTGTTTATACCTTTGCTGTAATTTGTAACAAGATTTCAATAGGTCGGGAGGAGTAAAAGACAGGACAGTTTTGGGTTACGAATTTTGACTTTTGAATTCAAGGCCAAATATGCTCACCAGTCTTCAAAACCCTCTGGTTAAGCAGATGCGGAAGTTGCATCAGGCAAAGGAGCGCCATCGGCAACAACTTTTCTTGCTGGAGGGGACTCATTTACTGGAGGCAGCTTTGACTGCCCGATGTCCGTTAATCACCGTCTGCTGTACGGTCGAATGGCAGACTCGTTATCCTAAGCTTTGGGAGCAGGCAAGTCAGCAAGCCCAACGGGTAGAGGTTGTCAGTCCAGAAGTGATGCGGGCGATCGCGACCACCGTCGAACCTGATGGTGTGGCAGCCACAGTTGAACGAACCGTCACCCCCAGTCCCACCTTCACAAGTTTGGGGCTAATCCTGGAAACTATCCAGGATCCCGGTAACCTGGGCACCATGATTCGCACAGCGGCAGCCGTTGGAGTAGATGGGCTGTTGCTCAGTGCTGATAGCGTTGATCCCGACCATCCCAAGGTACTGCGAGCTTCAGCAGGGGAGTGGTTTCGGGTACCAATGGCATCCAGCCAGGATTTAGCAAAGGAGTTATCCCACTATCAACGGCAGGGGATGCAGATTATTGCAACTTTGCCGACCGCTCCACAAATCTATTGGCATCTCGACCTGCGGAGACCGACCCTGATCTTGCTGGGCAATGAAGGAGCAGGTCTTTCTCCCAAACTGGCTGCATTAGCTGATGAAACCTGCAAAATTCCCCTGAGTCCAGGGGTGGAATCACTCAATGTGGCGATCGCCGCTGCTCTCATCTTGTACGAAGCCAAACGGCAGCGGGAGCAGTAGCGGGGAAGGGGGTAAGAAGAGCCCCTTTCACCCATCTACACTTCCACTCCCTAACAACTCTCTCCTTCCCCCTGCTTCTGGTTCTCGATAAACGCTTCAATGTCGGCCACAGCCTGTTCAAAGGTGTTGAGGTCAAATTGAAGTAGTGGGGTTGCTTTCAGTCCTTTGGGTTGGGCGGTATCTGGCTCTGGCTGAGCAGGCTGAGTTTCCGGTGACTGGAGTGTATTGTGCAGTTGGTCAAGGGATTCCATAAAAGCCCTGGCTGCGGCACGACGCAATTCTCGCTGACGCTGGTTCATCATAGTGCTCAACTCCAAAAAAGTTAGGGATTCCAAAAGCCAGGCTGTATTTTTAGTGGATTTTCACACGTCTGGATCAAAACCAGAAGGCTAATTGTGACACTCTAAAATGAATGGCCTCGGGTTAGGGAGAGGGGTATGCGCCTAAACCTGTGATCTAGAATGCCCAATCTTGACCTGATGACTGCATCTTAAATGAGGCGATCGCAAGCCAGAGGTTGTCCAATCACCCCTTTCCAACCGAAAATAGGGAAGAATTAACGGGAGAAAGCTGTGAGCCAGTCATTCGATTACGATTTGGTTATTGTTGGAGCCGGTGTGGGGGGACATGGAGCCGCACTTCACGCCGTTAGTTGTGGATTGAAGACTGCCATTGTTGAAGCAGCAGACATGGGCGGAACCTGCGTCAATCGCGGCTGTATTCCGTCAAAGGCACTGCTGGCCGCATCAGGGAAGGTGCGAGAACTACGCAATGCCGAACATCTAAAAGCATTGGGAGTCCAGGTTGGAGACGTGAAGTTTGATCGGCAGGCGATCGCGGATCATGCAAACAACATTGTCACGAAACAGCGAGAGGCACTGGTGGCTAGTTTAAAGCGCCTCGGTGTGGATGTGATTCATGGTTGGGCCAGGGTTGCCGGGGTTCAGAAAGTGACTGTCACAACGGCGGCGGGTGAAAAGACCATCACCGCAAAGGACATTATTCTGGCTCCCGGTTCGGTTCCCTCTGTGCCGCCTGGAGTCGAGATTGATCACAAAACGGTCTTTACCAGCGATGATGCGGTTCGCTTAGAGTCGCTGCCGCCATGGATTGCGATCGTTGGCAGTGGCTACATTGGTTTGGAGTTTGCCGATGTCTATTCAGCGCTGGGTTGCGAAATTACACTAATTGAGGCACTCGATCAACTCATGCCGGGCTTCGACCCAGACATTGCCAAACTGGCACAGCGGGTATTGATTACGCCCCGTGATATTGAGACCAAAGTGGGCGTTCTGGCGAAGAAAGTAACCCCCGGTTCACCTGTAGTGATTGAACTGGCCGATGCCAAAACGAAGGAAACCATAGAAGTCCTGGAGGTGGATGCTTGTTTGATTGCAACCGGGCGCATTCCCTTCACAAAAGATCTGGGGCTGGACTCAGTTGGTGTAGAAATGGATCGGCGTGGGTTTATTCCCATCAATGATCATCTTGCCGTGCTGGCTGGGGGGGAGCCGGTTCCTCATCTGTGGGCCATTGGAGATGCAACCGGCAAAATGATGCTGGCACACACCGCTTCGGCTCAAGGAATCGCTGCTGTCGAAAATATCTGCGGAAGACCCCAAACCGTTGATTACCAGAGTATTCCAGCCGCCGCATTTACCCACCCTGAAATTGGCTTTGTGGGGATGACGGAACCTGCCGCCCAGGAGAAGGGAAAGGCGGAAGGATTTGAGGTGGCGTCGGTGCGAACTTACTTTAAGGGGAATGCGAAGGCGATCGCCGAAGGCGAAACCGAGGGCATTGCCAAGGTCATTTATCGCAAAGACACCGGGGAGGTTTTGGGCGTTCACATCTTCGG
The DNA here is from genome assembly GCF_049200465.1 of Leptothermofonsia sp. ETS-13. Classification (NCBI taxonomy): domain Bacteria; kingdom Bacillati; phylum Cyanobacteriota; class Cyanophyceae; order Leptolyngbyales; family Leptolyngbyaceae; genus Leptothermofonsia; species Leptothermofonsia sp. ETS-13. The sequence goes on along the minus strand of NZ_CP120836.1, from coordinate 3,466,360 downwards.
TCTGCATGCTTCAGATTTGATTAGCGAAGCCGCCAGCGCCATTGCCCAGCGCCAATCCGTTCACTCTCTTGCCTTTCTCGTTCACACCCATCCCACCCTATCGGAGGTCCTGGATGAAGCCTACAAGCGAGCGATCGGGGTGCATTAACGAACTCTTTGGCACCTGTAAATTCTTCCTGTTGCGTTACGCTATCAAATAGCTTTGATGGTAATCCCTTTGGAAAGGTCAGTTTTCCAGCGACCGTTATATTCACCCATCCTAACTCAAGTCCGGCTAGCAAAGTTAAACAAGGTTAATGGAGATCCGTCGTCGTCCCCCCAATCCAGTCGTTTCGGTTGAGGAAGCACGCTACCAAGTGAAAGTTCCCGGTAGCGATCCCCAGCATATTCTGGAGGAAATCGTCTGGCACAAAGAAGGTGAAGTTGAGCGGATGCGGGAGTTCCTGCCGTTAGTTGAACTTCAAAAGAAGGTGCGCGATCTTCCTCCCCCCGAGAACTTTTTAGAAGCATTGAAACACGGTAAAACTCGACCTGCTGTAATTGCGGAGGTCAAAAAAGCTTCCCCCAGTAAAGGCATAATTCGGGCAGATTTCGATCCGGTGGCGATCGCCTAGGCCTATGAGCGAGGGGGAGCAACCTGCCTTTCCGTTCTGACCGATCAAAAATTCTTCCAGGGTAGCTTTGATAACCTCTCCAAAATTCGGGCTGTCACCAATCTTCCCCTACTATGTAAAGATTTCATCCTTTATCCCTACCAGATGTATCTGGCGCGAGCCAACGGTGCCGACGCGGTGTTGCTCATTGCAGCCATTCTTACCAATAAAGACTTGCAGTACTTCCTCAAAATTGCCAAAACGCTGGAGATGACGGCACTGGTTGAAGTTCACACCCTGGAAGAACTGGATCGGGTTCTTTCTCTGGACGGGGTTACGCTTGTGGGGATTAACAACCGCAACCTGCAAAATTTTTCAGTTAGTTTACAAACCACCTGCGACCTTCTGGCACAGCGGCAGGAGCAGCTACAAGCCCGTGAAATTCTGGTGGTCAGCGAGTCAGGGTTGCATACGCCTGCCGATCTGCAGTTGGTGGCAAACGCAGGGGCGGAGGCTGTGCTGGTGGGTGAATCCCTCATGCGACATCCTGACCCTGCTGAAGCTTTAACTCAACTTCTGTCAGCTTCTGTTGCTCTTTCTTAAACTTCGACCGTTTGCGATCGCTCGTTATCTCTGGTTCATTACCCCCTTGTTTAGCCCGGTTGTTCATTAATCCATCAAAATAGGTCGCCTGCATGGAACCCATCCCCTTCCCGTCCCACATTCATTACGAATTACTACTTCAGCTTTTAGAACGTCAGACAATGTTCGCTGCCAATTCTAAGCCTGTTGTACAGGATCAGGTGCATCAACTCATCATCACCCTCCGTAAAGCACTGGCCCAGCAAAAACAGTTGGAAGAGAGTTGCCAACATCACAAGCTGCCAATCGAATATCGCTGGTCTCTCAATGACCTGCATCTGGAGCAACCTGCTACACAAACCATTGCTAGCGTGTCTCAAGAAAGCACGCCCTAAAAAAGGACTCAAAATTCCCGACTTTTTTCTGAAACGTTACTGGTTGGAGTTAACCCTGCTCAAGAAGTTGCGGATCCAGTACCCATGGAACTTCAATAGCCATGATCTGACTCAAATTTCTCAAACTTTGTAAAAAAATGGGGTTTCTGAGGGAACGAAGTTCAGAAAAGTTTCAATTAGATTTAATCTACAATATCGGCATTCTTCTACGGAGTCTACTAATGTAGATCAGGTTTGGTTGTGGAAGGGGTGAGCCAGCCAGCATTCCGGGAGGTCCTGAGTGTCTGAGCCGAACATTGTTCATGATTCCTGGACGGCAGAGGGGAACCCATGCTCTGACCGAAGAACTGTTGTGGGAGAGATGGCGATCGCCCCCCAGGCCCCAGCCCAACTAGAACTTTGCTTCGATCTCCTACTGGATACCGATTCCAGGGAGTTAGACCCGGCGGCTCAGGCAATTATTCAAAAATTGAAGCAACAGGCAACGGAGGAATTAGAGCGGCAGCGGCAGGTGTGGGAAAAAGAACAGGCCGTGCTGCTGGCAGAGTTGGTGCAGGTGCGATCGCTCTCCCACAGGCAGGTTGAGCGCATCCACCACCTAGAGCAGGCGCTCGATCAATCCCAGGCCTGCTTAAACGAAATGCGCCTTCAGATGATTGACCAGCAGTTTCTGGAGACCCAGCTTGCTTCGACTGAAGAAATTGCCAACATTCAGCAGCAAGCAATTGTCCGGCTCAAGCGGCAGCTTGCGGAGCAGCAAGAAACGCTGGAACACCAGAAGACGGACCATCAGGAACGAGATCGCAACCTGCAAGAGTTGCTGACTATGATGGAAACCCTGGCTCAGACCCAGCAGGCTGAGCTCGAAAATCTTCGCAACCAGATTGCCCGCGATCGCGCGGAAGGGCAAATTTATCAACAATCCTTAGAACATCAACTGGCGGAGTACAAATCGGCCTTTGGCACCCAACAACAACGACTTCTGGAGTTGGAAACTGCCTCCCTCTCTGCCCGAACGCGAATGGCTGAGCTAGAAGTGCAGCTAGAACAGGCCCAGGCGCAGGTAAAGGAGCTGACCCAAACGTTGAGCGACCGCCAGGCAACCCTCGACCAGTTAGAAGCAGAGTTAAAACAAGCCCGGAAGCATTTAGAAGACCAGCCAACGCTGATTGTGGACGGTCCCCAGTCAACCCATCACACTCACCAGAAAAAGGCCAATTCTGAGACTGAACGGGAATTGGCGATCGCCCAGACAAAGGTCGAAGAATTGGAAACCGAAATCGCCCGCCAATTAACCACCCAGGCCATGCTTCAGCACGCCTGCCAGGAGTTGGAAAAAGAGCGGGAGCTTCAGCAGACTCGTATCATTGCTCTGGAGCGGCAGACGCACGAAATGCAGGAGCAGATTTTGCGCCAGGCCCAGCAAGCCAGTGAATATGAAACAGCGGTGCAGCACTGGAAAGACCGCTATGTCAATAACCAGAACCGGGCATTGCAACTTAAAGACCTGCTGGAACAGGCATTTTCCAACCTCCCAGTGGAAATTGCCGAATTGCTGGCTGCTATGCAAACATCGACTGGTGGCATCTCCGAACCTGCCAGCCCGGCTCAGTTGACATCTCCCAGTTTGGCTCCCTCTCCCAAGGTAGACCTGCCGGAATTTTTGATGCGTCGCCGCAGCTACAAAACAAAGCGATCATAACCCTTAAAGAATCAGCGATCGCCCCAATCATTACGGCTGAATTGTGTAATCCTGGATCTGGCACAACTTGATGGAACCTTTTTGAGACAAGGGGCAGACTAATGGACGACAAGCTGATGTTGATGATTCCCGGTCCCACACCCGTACCGGAACAGGTTTTGCTGGCTATGGCAAAGCACCCAATTGGGCACCGTAGCGGCGATTTCTCCAAAATCATGGAGGAGGTGACCCAGAATCTAAAGTGGCTGCACCAGACCCAGAACGATGTGCTGATTCTAACAGCAAGTGGTACGGGAGCGATGGAGGCGGGCATCATTAACTTTCTCAGTCCAGGCGATCGCGTGTTGGTGGGAACCAATGGTAAGTTTGGCGATCGCTGGGCCCAGGTTTGCAAAGCTTACGGAGTCCAGACAGAAGTCATTTCCGCAGAGTGGGGCCAGGCCCTTGACCCAGAACAGTTCCGCTCACGGCTGGAAGCAGACAAGGAAAAGACCATCAAGGCTGTGATCATGACTCACAGCGAAACTTCAACAGGTGTTTTGAACGACCTGGAAACGATTAATCGTTATGTCAAAGCCCACGGTGAAGCACTGATGATAGTGGATACCGTCACCAGCCTGGGGGCTTACAATATACCCGTTGATGAGTGGGGGTTGGATGTGGTTGCCTCCGGTTCTCAAAAGGGCTACATGATTCCCCCCGGTTTGGGGTTTGTGGTCGTCAGCCCTAAAGCGTGGAAAGCTTACGAAACTGCTAAACTGCCCCGCTTTTATTTAGATCTGGGCAAGTACAAGAAAGATGCTGCCAAAAACACGACGCCCTTTACCCCACCAGTCAATTTGTTCTTCGCACTGCAAGCCGCCCTGCAGATGATGAAAGCAGAAGGGCTGGAGAACATTTTTGCCCGTCACATCCGCCTCACCCAGGCAACTCGCGCCGCAATCAAAGCCATTGGTTTACCCCTGTTTGCGGCTGATAATGCTGCCAGTACAGCCATTACAGCAGTTGCTCCCGATAAGGTTGATGCTGAACAGGTTCGCGCTGTGATGAAAAAGCGGTTTGATATTGCCCTGGCAGGTGGGCAGGATCATCTGAAGGGGAAGATTTTCCGTATCGGTCATCTAGGGTTTGTTAGCGATCGCGATATTCTCTCTGCCATCAGTGCCCTGGAGGTGACTCTGCAAGAACTGGGTTACGAAAACTTTACCCCAGGGGCAGGTATCACAGCCGCAGCCAGGGTAATTGCCAGGTCTTAATGAGGCGAAATTGAGATTAAAAAGAGCGGGCTGAACTCAACCCGCTCTTTTGATAATTCAGTTGCCAGAACTCGTCGTTTACAGAGAATCTGATTACACTTTAAGCCCGTACTGGCCTGCCATTGATTCATTCATTCATTGCCTCCTGGATCGACAGCATCCTATACCTGGATACCTCTTCAAGCAGTCTTTTCCAACCAGTCATAGATTTGGTCAAGCTGTTCCAGTGTAATCAAACCATATTGCCAGAGGATCATTGGCAATGGTCCAGGATCTTGCTCATTATGACGAAGGGCGATCGCAATCGAAGATGCCGAAAGTGCCAGGTCTTCTTGTAAGAAACGAATAAACCGACTGTACCTTGTAGGTGCCATGAACTGTTCACCTCCTTAATAGGACACCATTTTGAAATCGTTAAATTGTTTGATTTTAAGCGACAGTGACAGTCTTTATTCTGTCCGCTTGTGGTGTGTCAAAATAATAACAGCTGCAAGACTGCTGGTTCCGCATCAGAGCTATTGCTAATTAAGCAAACTCGATAAACCACCGCATCTGCAAATCTACAGATCATAAAGCCTGAACCGTAGATAGCTTCAGCTTTTCTACCTGAGTTCTAGTGGTCTGTCAAATTTCGTGAAAGTTGTGATATTCTCTTTGCCTCACACCATTATTGACGTGCCTATTGACTCGCTTTTCACCTTCTGTGATCAAGATCAGGGCAATCCCAGTCACCTATAGCGCTCACAACTATTTGTGAAAAAAGGGAGAGGGCGAAACTCCCATGCAGAGATGGAACCCCTGTACCCCGTTCAAACTTCAAGAAGGAGCGCTCTAACAGGAAGAACTTAGCGGATCAGGCAGGATAGAAGAGTTCCGAGACCCGAAACTCTACCTCCCGAAAGATTACCGCATCTGTATATAAATAAGGTTAAAGAGTAATGCGAAATTATGTAAATTTCAGAACAATTCTTACGGGCGGCTATAAATACTTCACAACCAGGCGATCGCCTACCTTTAATCCCAATTCGTCGGCTCGACCGCCCCTGAGTTCGATCACTTGATCGATGGGGACACCGGGACCATAAGTTGGGCAGGGCTCTTTTGTGCAGGGTGGCACGTCCATGGAAATGGCCTCCACTTTTCCATCCCGCAGAAACACCATATCCAGGTTAATCAGGCAATTCTTCATCCAAAACCCTACCAGCCGAGGTGAGTCAAAGGGAAACAGCATCCCCCGGTTATCTGCCAGTTCCTTCCGGTACATTAACCCAATCGCTTGTTGTTCCAGTGTTTTAGCCACCTCAAGTTGAATCACCTGATCACCAATTTTGACCTCTGCTTCAATGGGCAATTCCTGGCCTAAAGCTGTCGAAAGCGGTTGCTCCGTAGAGGGTAGAGCCTGAGAAGGTTGCGCCGATTCTGTGGGAGATACAGCAGGAACAGGAGGCGTGCAGCCAATCAGAAGAATTTGCAAGACAAGCAGGCTCATCAGGTATTTCTGATAAGTTCCCTGGAAGGTCATTCTGTAAAACACAGGCTGCTTCATATTTTCAATTCAATCGATGCTCAAAACGTAACGGTGGAAATGGGATACCCATAGAAACATCCATAGAACATAGCCTATAGAGAATTAACCACAGGTTTAGCAAACTTAAACTTGCCCGTTTTCGTTAGCTGGCAATTCACCGAAATGCTCTCGATAGCGAGCAAGGAGCGCTTCTGCCTGTTCTAACTGGGCTTCTGCTTCTTGCACTTTTCTCTGCTCTGCTAAAGCAAATTCTTCTGGGGTTGGTACCAGTTCTCCCTCTGCCGTAAAGAAACGCAATTTTTGACTATGAACGCCCAGATAAAGTTCCAATTGCTGGCTCCAGAGCCACCCCTGGGGAATAGGCTATAGATCCTGATATTGCCCTCTCAACAGTTCAAAGCCTTTAAGTTCAAGGCTTTCAGGATCAAACCAGAAATATTCAGGTGTGCGGAAGATGTCTTGATAAATTTGCTTTTTCAGCCCTTGATCGGTTGTAGCCGTTTTCGAAGAGAGAATTTCAACAATGATATTGGGGTATTTGCCATCTTCCTTCCAGACAACTCAACTTTTTCGCAGTTTGCGTTTTGTGTTTAAGACCACAAAAAAATCTGGCCCTCGAAAATCTCCAGATTTGCGTTGATGCGAGCACTATAGCTCTAAGCGGATGCGTCAGGACATGGAATTAGAGAGAGAGGGGGCTTCGCCCCCAGCCAGGGGTTTCCCCCCTGCACCCCGTTCCAATCTAAGGAGTATTGCTCTACTCTATCAAAGTGCTTGCAAACTGTTGGCAAGGGCAGACACCGCTGCGGGAACCTGTTCGCTTCCGGTTTGAGTCGCCGCAATCAACAAAAGCAAAATGTGGTTTTGGGAAGGGCGGACGAGGATAACGCCACCAACGGGCTAGGAACGCCCTCCAACGGTCAAGCTGCCCGTCCAATTAATCACAATTCCGCCGCCCGCTTTAAGTAGGGTTGGTCCGGGTTGAAATCCTTCGCCTCGCTGAAATACGGTAGTTGCAACTCTCGCCAGGCTTTCACTATCCAGTTCGGGGTTGAGGCCAAGCGGGTTCCCATCAGGTTGAGATTGGGCAGTTACCGTATAGGCCAGATGACCATCGGGTGATTTAACCAGGACAGACCCCGCCACTGGACTCACTTTGTACCCTGCCAAAATTCCAACTTTGAATCGGCCTGCCGGGTCGCGGTAGTCCCCATTCAGAGGAAGAGGAGGAGCCGTGGAGGCAGGGGGAATGGGGGGTGGAGTCAGGGTGGGCGGGATCTGAGGTGGAGAAGTGGGAGAGGGGAGGGGGGAGGGGGGTGGAGAAGGAGAGGAAGGGGGGAGAGGGGAAGGAGAGGGCGCGGGGGGGGATTGGGAGAAACTGGGACTGGGGGAAAGAATGGGATTGGCTGCGATCGCCACCACCACCACGATTCCCAAAATTATCAACCCATATTGTCTTGTTTTCATACCTTATTTCCCAATAATGGCAGGGTTCCCCAGGTCAAACAGTCCAGCAACGGCACCAATCATCATGGTTGCCAGAGTAGCTCCCCAGAGAGCTTTCCAACCCAGTTCAGTAATGTCCTTGCGGCGAGAGGGAACAAGCCCCACCAAACCGCCCACAAAAATGCCGACCGAGGCCAGGTGAGCAAAACCGCAAAGGGCATAGCTAACCACCAGGAGGGCGCGATCGCCAATCAATCCCTGATCTGCTAATGCCGCAAGTTGGAGGTAGGACGGAATTTCCGTTTCCAGAAGGCGCTGGCCGATGAGGCGAGATGCCTGCCACAGTTCCTGCGGGTTGAGGGAAACACCCGTGAGAAATGTCAGTGGCATGAACAGCACCCCCACAATATATGAACAGCACCCCCACAATATTCTGTAGCGTGACGACCTGAAATACTTGACCAATGCTCCGCAGTACAGGGTTCTGGCTGAGGGATAGGGAGGCCAGGTTGGCAAAGAACAGGTTGATGATCGCTACTAAACCCAAAATTGCAATCAACAGGGCAGCGATCGCGACTGCCAGCTTCGCCCCATCCAGCGCCCCCACTACCAGGCTTTCCATCGGACTGAGCCAGGAAGATTTAGCTGTATCCGAAAGTTCTCCATCTGGATTGATTAGTTCAGTTTTCTCCTCAATCACGGTGCCAAGGATCTTTGGAACCTCCGTTTCTGGAACCAGAATTTTGGAGATGACGAAGCAAGCCGGAATCGCCATGATTGAAGCAGACACCAGATGCCCGGTGATATTGGGAAAGGCAGGGCGCAAAAATCCCGCATAGGCAGCCAGAACCGTTGAGGCAATGCTGCCAAAACAAGAAGTCAGAATGGCACAAAGTTCACTACGAGTCATTTCGGCCAGATAAGGGCGCACTACCAGCGTGGCTTCAATGCCCACAAAAATATTGGCTGCCCCACTGAGGGACTCTGCTCCACTCAGGTTCATGGTGCGGCGAAAGAGGTGGGCAAACAGGTTGACAATCGGTTGAATCAGCCCCAAGGCGTAACAGATCGCCATCAGTGCCGAGAAAAAGATGACACTGGGCAATGCCCGAAACGCCAGGATGTAACCGAGATTGATGTTTTCGAGGCCGAGATAGTCTCCTGGAACGGGTACATAGGGCGGTGTAATGGCCCGTGCAATCCACCGTCCTGCTAGAACGGGGCCGGGTACACTGGTGCGATCGGGTACCAGAACCGAACCAAACACAAATCGGGCTCCCTTTTCCGTTGCATCCAGCACTGTATTGGCCACATCATTCAACACCACGATCGCATCCCGCGTAAACGGTACCCAAAAAACCAGAAACCCCAACACCAGTTGCAGCCCAATTCCCCAGAAAATCACTTTCCAGGGAACTGTCTAGCCGTTCTCAGACCCTAACCAGGCAATTCCACAAAAGGCAAAAATTCCAACCAGAGAAAGCAGATTGAGCCAGGGCATTTTTGTTAGTTGTTGGTTGTTATAGCTCTACGCGGGTGCATTAGGACATTGGAATTAGAGAGGGAGTGGGGGTTTCGCCCCCAGCCAGGGGTTCCACCCCTGCACCCCGTCCTAACCACAATGACTACCGCTATAAGTGAGGAGTGAGGGGCGGATGGGGAGATGGGGAGGTGGGGGGATGGGGAGAGGGAATGTCAATTTTTTTGTGGCAATCCTGGAAAGGGGGGCGAGGGAATCAGGGTTTCGAGGAGTCGGAGCCCCGTTTCTAGAACAGCCTCTCCCCCACTCCACTCCCTCCCCTCCATCATTCACTGCTTTTCAGCAGTACCTCGTACTCTTGGCGAAGCTTTGTCCAGGTTTGGAGGAATTCGGGTGAGGTGGCAACCCCTTTTTTCATCAAAATCACCCTGTCTTCCAGACCCAGAATTCCATATTTGTTCTGGCTGAGTAGGGTGTCAATTAAAGGCACAATTTGGGCGAAATGGTCACGTTCTAAGGGAAAGGCAATTCGATAGCGCTCTAACTGCCACAGATCGGCAATCAAATAATCCACGTCAACCACTTCTTGCTGGTCATTGCGAACTTGCAGAAAGGGCATTCGCAACATTTCGCGACGGCTGGCGAGGTGGGGCACAATGTAAGTCGTTGCAGAAACACTAGCATCGGGGGGAATCTGGTTGACCAGAGTACGGATGTGGCTGGCGTGCTCCCACTGGCGCGGTAGGGAAACATAAATCCAGGGTTGAAATGAGGTGGGAATTGCAAAGTAGAAGACCTGATGGGGGTTGTAGGGAATCGCAATCAGAATCGAGATTGCAATACAGGCAATCCAGAAGCGGCGAAATCCGGCTTTAAACCGTTCTGTGTGCTGAGACCACCAGAGAATGGTGCCGTAGAAAAGTCCAGGTACCAGGGTGATGGCGTAGCGAATGTGGATGGCGAGGGGAGACTCTCCCTGTTGCAAAAATAGCTGGAGCAGGGGAAAACCGGCGATCGCCCATGAGTAGGGAGCCACAAACGGCACAAACGCCAGTGGCAGGGTTTGTACCAGCAAGTAGAAGAATTTCACATCGGGCTTACGCAGAAGGTTGGCCACTAACCGGATGGGATTGCTGACAATGGCCCAGAGGATGTCCAATGTTGTGGCGCGATCGCCCGTTACATATTGCCCAAACCGTTCCAGCATGAAGCGGCGAGAAATGTCTTCCGAAAACATCGGCATGAACACGTTGGTCGCTGTCACCACATAGCTAAAACCCAGAACACACATGGCCAGCCCCGCCTTCGGAAAGCGACGACTAATTACCATGTAAACGCCAACCCCAAACAGACCCACGCCTGCATCTTGCCGCACGAGCAGGGTTAGCCCTGCCATCAGCCAGACCAGCCACCAGATGCGCTTTTCCAGTGCCAGCAAGAGGGTGAAGATGAACAGAGGAATCTGGCAGAGGTCGTGAAAGTTAGAAAAAACCGGACCAATGACGGCATTTGCCCCGTAATATCCTGCCATCAGCATGAACGACAGCTTTGCTGGCAAATAATGCCGCGCCAGGGCATAGAGCACCACCCCTCCTGCCGTAATCAGGCTGACCTGAATCACGACCAGTGTGGCCGCATTGGGAGCCAGCGCATAAATGGGCAGCCACAACAGCAGTGCAGGCGTAAAATGCTGACCCAAACGGCGATAGGCCACATCAGGCACCTGCCCATCATGAACCACATTGGTCGAAAGAACGGAAGACAGTGAACTCTGGAAGAATCGCCCGTGCAGATTATTCCAGAACACCTGGTTAAAGATGCCCTGATCGTAGGAAGCAAAGAAGGTGAAATAGCGGTGCAGCCCAAACACCAGCGTAATAGTGAAAAAAAGAGCCGCCAGCAGAATCACCATTCTGGTTTCAGGCGAAAGGTTGCGCAGGGAAAGGTGTTTGAAGGCGGGCACTTTGAGATGGCTCATGCAATAGCGGGTGATGGGGTGTTAGTTGGTAGAGAGGGGTTAGAGAGGGGAAGTTTTGAGTTCTGAGTGCAGAGGAAGGCGAGCAGCGGGCAAAAGAGTGGGGGTTGAAGGGATAGATGAGTAGGAGAGTAATGAGTCGATGGCGAGAGGGGTTGAATCCCATCTACTCGTCTACTCATTCACCCATCCACTCTCTCACCCTATCACCTCACTTTTCTTATTTAGGGAGCAGGCGATCGCGTAGGAGTTGGTTTGGGAGTCTGAGCAGGAATGGGCTTGACGGTGTTTTGAAGCGCCGGCTCGGTTGTGGTGGGGGAAGGAATCGGTCGAGGGGATGGGGTTGCAGTGGGGGAAGTGGTCGGGCTGGCAGTGGGAGAGACTGTTGGTGAAGGAGCGGTTGGTACCGAGGTGGGGCTAGTCACAGGCACAGGAGGAGCTTTCTCTCCTAAAATGCTGGGGTTGCCGTTGTCATACAACCCTGCGATGCAGGCAATCATGATCGTTGCCAGAGTGCCAACAAATAGGGCTTTCCAACCCAGTTGGGAAATATCCTTGCGACGGGAGGGGGCGAGGGCAATGGTGCCCCCTACGAAAATGCCTACCGAAGCGATGTGAGCAAAACCAGAAAGGGCATAGCTGATGATGAGAACGGCGCGATCGCTCAGCTCTCCTGCTGCGGCAGCCCGACCCAACTCCTGATAGGGCGGAATCGCTGTTTCAAACAATCGCCGTCCAATAATCACTGAAGACTTCCAAAGCTCATTGGGGTCGAGAGAAACCCCAGTCAAAAAGGTGACGGGTACGAACAGGAAGCCGAGAATATTTTGCAGGGTAACGACCTTAAAGAACTCACCGATGGGACCGGGCAGTCCTGCCAGTCCTCCAAAAAGCTGATTAATCAGAGATACCAGGCCCAAAATCAAAATCAGCACGGCAGCAATGGATACGGCCATCTTCACCCCATCCAGTGCCCCCAATATGGCCGCATCCATTGGGCTGACCCGTTCAATCGGCTCCCCACCCACCGTTTCCTTCGGCCCCTCATAGGTTGAATCGTCCTCGTCTGACTGAATTTTGGTTTGGGGGTAGCGCTCTTCAACTTTTTCAGCAATATTCTCCCGTCGCTCCGCCTCTTCCACCGCTTCAAGTTCGGTTCCGCGGACCGGTTTTTTCTCCTCCGGGATGCCACCTATCGTCTCTGGTACACTGGTTTCTGGCACCAGAATTTTAGACAAAACAAAACAGGCGGGAATTGCCATGATCGAAGCTGAAACCAGATGTCCCAGAATGTTTGGGAAGACCGGCCTGAGGTAGCTGACGTAGATGGCCAGGGTAGATGAGGCCGCTGTTCCAAAACAACAGGCCAGAATGGCACACAGTTCGCTGCGGGTCATTTTTGGAATGTACGGCTTGACGGCGATCGCCGCCTCAATTCCCACAAAGATATTAGCTGCCCCACTCAAAGACTCCGCGCCACTCAGACGCATTGCTCGATAAAACACCTTGGCAAATACGTTGGTAATCGCCTGGATGACACCCAGGTTATACAACAGAGACATTAAACCAGAGAAAAAGATCACTGCTGGTAATGCTCGAAACGCCAGAATATAGTTCAGCTTATCCGTACCACAGTAGCCTGGGATAAACGGAACCTGAGGCGGTGGACAGGCCGCAGCACCGGGAGGCAAAGGACGAACGATCAATGGGTCCTGCCCCGGTAACGGAACGAGATTTGGACCAAACACAAACCGGGCACCCGCATCCGCCGCAGTAAAGATGCTGTCGAGTAAGCCACTGAATATCCTTAAAAGCTCCCTGGTTGCCGGAAATTGAAATACAAGGAAGCCCAAAATTAACTGCAATCCTATGCCACCAATAATAACCCGCCAGGGAATAACCCTCCGGTCTTCCGAAAATGCCCAGGCAATCAGGCATAGACCTAAAATGCCGAAGAAGGAAATGGCGTTGAGGTATGTCATGGATGAAGTATCCTCAGCATGGAGCAATTTCCGGGCAAGCACCTCACAGGACACTTCCTGATTTAGCGGATGCCATCAAGACAATAACCAGAGTACGCGACATCAGCCCACTTCCAGCCACACATTATCTGTTAAATTTTCATAACAAGGAGGAGGGACTAGGGAACAGATAGCTCCCAGCCCCCAGTCCCTCAAACTACATCACAATTGAGCAGCGTGCACTGAATTTCTGAAAGAGATTAGCCCCCAGCCCCAACCCCTAGTCCCTCAAGTCCCCTTTTCCTGAAATCCATGGAAGCCTTTAACCCAACTCCACCTGAATGGACTAAGTCTGCTATTCACGCGAAGGAATTCAATTGTCCCACCTGTCGCCTGTCTGCTCAATCGGCTCAGCGAGTCTGGATTAACCGGCGATCGCCCGTTTTTACCGAAGATCATCGCCGCAAATGGCAAGAGTTTTACCTGTGTGAATGTGGGAGTTCCTGGTGGGCCTGGAGCAGCGATCGCCCCCCTTCCGAACTAGCAAACCAGGAACGCGAAGTACCTCCACCCCCGGGAGATTGGTTTAATCCATTTAACTAATGATTCTAATGGTTCACAAAGGAACTTTGCCTGGTTATAGCTCTACGCGGGTGCGTTAGGACATTGGAATTAGAGAGGGAGTAGGGGCTTCGCCCCCAGCCAGGGGTTCTACCCCCGCACCCCGTCCTAACCATAATGACTACCGCTATATCTAAACCCGGAAAAACCAATTTAGGGGGGGTGAAGGGTTGCAAACCCTTCAAAATCTGCGGGGCAGACTACTCGTGTTGCAAACACTAAATTTTACAACCTGGGGGCTTGGGGGCTTCGCTCCCAGAAGGGGGTGAAACCCCCTCGACCCCCTTCAAACTTTTGTTTTGATCTACTAGCTTACCGAGATTCCCCGCTGGGCCTGTCGTTCACGAATTCGATCTAAGCTGCCAACTGGAATTGCTGAGATGAGTTGCTGCGTGTAGGTTTTTTGCGGTTCGCGGTAGATTCGTTCTGAGGGACCGATCTCTTCAATTTCCCCCTTATTCATCACCATGATGCGATCGCTCATAAACTTCACAACACTCAGATCGTGGGAAATAAAGATATAGGTAAGATTAAACTCACTCTGAAGCTCCTTCAGCAAATTAAGTACCTGTGCCTGTACTGACACATCCAGGGCTGAAACCGATTCATCGCAAATGATGAACTTGGGATTGAGCGCAAGGGCACGGGCAATGCAAATTCGCTGCCGCTGCCCGCCGGAAAACTCATGGGGATACCGGTTTAAGGCATCAGCCGCTAAACCCACCCGTTCCAACAGGTAAATAGCTCGTTCCCGCTGTTCCCGGTGGTTCCCTGGCTTTCGATGAATTTGCATCGGCTCCATAATAGCGGCCCCTACCGAAATGCGGGGATCCAGTGCACCAAAGGGATTCTGGAAGATGATTTGCATTTCCCGCCGCAATAGCCGCAGATGATCGGGTGAGAGAGCCGTGACATCATCGCCATCAAAGATTACCTGACCTCCAGTGGGTTTGATCAAATGCAAAACGGCTCGTGCCAGGGTGGATTTGCCGCAACCGGATTCACCCACCAGCCCCAGGGTTTCGCCCGGATAAACATCAAAGCTGACACCGTTAACCGCCATCAAATACCGTCGGGTTTGGCCAAAAACACCCCGGATTGGGAATGCCACCTGTAAATTGCATACAGACAACAGCGGATTTTTTTTCTGGAGCAATGACAATCGCTGCTCCATGTCGGCAGCACTCACCTCTTCTGCCAGGCTCAGCGCCCGCCCCACATCGGTTTCCCGCTCCTCAATCAAGACCTCTCCAGAAGGAGTCACGCTAACCTGCATAAAGTCAGACACGGTAGGCAAGCGACGCAGGCGACGGTTGGGCTGCGGACGACAGGTGAGTAACCCTTTGGTGTAGGGATGCTGGGGGTTGGAAAAGATTTGCCAGACGGGACCTGCCTCCACAATTTTTCCCTGATACATGACAGCGACAGAATCTGCAATTTCAGCAATGATGCCCAGGTCGTGGGTGATGAAAATGATGGACATGCCACGCCGATCACGCAGATCCCGCAACAAATCCAGAATAGTAGCCTGCACGGTCACATCCAGCGCTGTGGTTGGTTCATCGGCGATTAACAGAGCCGGATCACAGGCGATCGCCATCGCAATCATCACCCGCTGCATTTGTCCCCCGGATAGTTCATGGGGATAGCGGTTGAGAAAGGCGGTTTTTTGACGATTGATCTGGCGTTCAATTTCGCGATCGCCAGGCAAAGGGCTATCGGGCTTCGTCTGGCGAAACTCATCGACCAGCCGCTGCCGCATTTCACTATCGCTGGGCAACAGGCGTACTTCCTGGAGCCGGGCGATCGCTTCCCGTTCTGCCTCGGCATTCGTTAATCGCTTATGGAGTTGAATGGCCTCCACCAGTTGAAACCCAATTGTAAAAACAGGGTTGAGGGAACTCATTGGTTCCTGGAAAATCATCGAAATTTCGCCGCCCCGGTAATCTTCCATCTGGCGGTTCGGCAATTTCAGCAAATCAACAGGTTGCCCCCCTTCCGCCCCCCAAAACAGCGCTTCCCCACTTGCAATTCTGCCGGGAGGGGGTACCAACCGCATGACAGACAGCGCCGTTACCGACTTACCAGACCCTGATTCCCCCACAATTCCTAACGTTTGCCCACGTTTGACTTCAAAAGAAATGCCATCAACAGCACGAATCAGTTTTTCGTCGGTTAGAAATTGAACTTCCAGGTCTTTAACGCGAAGAACGGTATCACTCATGGGGGTCAGGAACGAAGTTTTTAGCGATCTTAACAGCCTTATCCCAGAGTTAACACGCGTTGACAGGAATGGAAGGCGATTTACCCTACCTCTTCGTCATTTTTCCCATTTGTTGTTCTTGCTTTCTAACCTTTTCAGGTTCAAACATTTCCGAATTGTCCGGATAGGATAAATAGCCTTGGGAATATGGAGTACATAACCCTAAAACAATGGGTTCAAGATTTACCTCGCAAGTTCGGCAGCTTGTATCCATTCACTACTCAAGGAGTCTATCATGGAAGTTGCAGCTAAGGACACAGAAAACAAAGAGCTTTTCACCGATTTGACTGAAGAAGAATCTTCAACTGTTTCTGGTGGTCATTACTACTATGGTTGCAGACGGTATTATGGCTATCGCCCCGTTTACTACTACCACAGACCTTACTACGGCTACTACAGACCCCGCTATCGCCATGTCGCTTACTACGTTCACTACTGGTAAGAAGTAGGTCATGGACAGTTGCTGACCATTGACTTCAGTTGGTTCTTGAAACCTTAGTTTAAGCAGAACACCCGCAAATTTGCGGGTGTTTTTTTCGGAAGAGAGCGGAGTGAAGTTGAAGGTTGGTTTTATGGCAATCCATGTAGGATTGTGGGAGGTTGCCCAATGAAACAGGTTTTCAATTCGCTCTCTAAATTCGTCAGTAATTTGGGGTTGCAGTATCTACCAAGGAAACAAAATAAACGAATGAAATATGCGGTGTTCCTACAGCAGAATGAGGAGGATTGTGGGGCAGCCTGTTTAGGGTCGATCGCCAAACACTATGGACTCACGCTCACCCTTACCCGATTGCGAGAAGCCGTTGGCACGGGGCAACAGGGCACAACCTTGCTGGGGCTAAAACGGGGAGCGGAAAAATTGGGCTTTAATGCCCGTTCGGTGCGTGCCTCCGCCCAAATTCTGGAGCAGATCAATGAAGCGCCGCTGCCCGCCATTATTCACTGGATGGGAAATCACTGGGTTGTCCTCTACGGGCAGGAAAAGCAGAAGTATGTGATTGTTGACCCGGCCATAGGAGAGCGTTACCTCTCAGAAGAAGAGCTACGGGAGGGATGGATAGATTGGACAATGCTACTGCTGGAGCCTGATCCTGCCCGTTTTTTTGCCCAATCTTCGGATGAGCCGACTCGGGGAATTAGCAGCTTTGTGCAGCGGATATGGCTGTATCGCTCGCTGCTGGCAGAGGTGCTGCTGATTAATGGGCTGTTGGGGTTATTGTCGATCGCCACTCCCTTTCTAATTCAGATTCTTACCGATGATGTGTTGATTCGAGGCGATCTGCGGCTACTGAATGGACTGGCGATCGGGGTAATTGTGCTTAACTTATTTAGCAGTGGGTTGGAGTTGGTGCAAGCCAATTTGATTGCCTACTTTGCCCAACGGTTGGAACTGGGATTGGTGCTGGAGTTTGGGCGATCGATTTTGCGCCTGCCCCTAAATTATTACGAAACCCGTCGCAGTGGGGAGGTGGTCAGCCGTTTACGCGATATTCAAGACCTGAACCAACTGGTTTCGCAGGTGGTGGTCAGTCTACCCAGCCAGATTTTTATTGCGATTGTTTCCCTGATGCTGATGCTGATTTTTAGCTGGAAGTTGACCCTTGTGGCTCTTTTCATTGCCCTCCTGATGACAATTTCTACCGTAGTTTTTCTGCCAACTTTGCAGCAAAAGACTCGTAGCCTACTTGTGTTGGAAGCCGAAAATCAAGGTGTGCTGGTAGAAACGTTTAAGGGTGCGCTGACTCTAAAAACAACGACAGCAACAAATCAATTTTGGGAAGAATTTCAGAGTCGGTTTGGTCGGTTAGCCAATCTGGCCCTGCGCACTACCCAGATTGGCATCATTAACAATACCTTTTCCGATCTGGTCTCTGCGATTGGTGCAGTTGTACTATTATGGTTTGGTAGCAGTCTGGTGATTAGCCAGGAATTATCGATTGGTCAGTTACTGGCTTTTGCCAGCTTTAATACGAATGTCACTACTTTAATTGGTACGGTGGTCAAATTTACAGATGAGTTTGCCCGTGTTAGAACGGCAAGCCAACGTTTGAATGAGGTAATTGAACACCCCACTGAAACCCAGGGGGATGCTGCCAAACCCTTCGTCCGAATTCCACCCGATGCGGAAATCGAGTGCGATCGCCTCACCTTTCACTACCCTGGTCGCGTCGATCTGCTGGATGATTTTTCATTGCGGTTACCAGGAGGAGGGGTGATTGCGCTAATTGGCAAATCGGGATGTGGCAAAAGTACACTGGCAAAACTGATTGCCGGACTGTATATGCTTCAATCTGGCAACATCCGAATTGGTGGCTACAATCTTCAGGATCTATCTCTTGAATGCCTGCGGCGGCAGGTTGTGCTGGTACCCCAGGATGCCCACTTCTGGAGCCGCTCAATTCTGGAAAACTTTCGCCTGGGTACGCCAGATGTTTCCTTTGAAGAAATTGTTCACGTTTGCCAGGTGACGGGAGCCGATGAATTTATCAGCCGTTTGCCTGAAAAATATCAGACAATACTGGGTGAGTTTGGAGCTAATCTATCGGGTGGCCAGCGGCAGCGATTGGCGATCGCCCGTGCCCTGATCAACGATCCCCCCATCTTGATTTTGGACGAATCAACCGCTGGGTTAGATCCCGTCAGTGAAGCCGAAGTTCTGGATCAGTTGCTCTACTACCGCCAGGGCAGAACTACAATCCTGATCAGCCACCGTCCCAGGGTCATTAATCGCGCCGATTGGATTGTGCTGTTGGATCAGGGAAAACTGGTGACTCAGGGTAGTCTCAAAGATCTACAGTCCCAACTCGGCGAACACCTGGACTTTTTGACTCCATAGTGAAAGGGCGAAAGGAGTGGAAGAGTGAGGGAGTGGAGGAGTGGGAGGGTGAATGGATGATGGAGAGGCTGTTCTAGAAATGGTGCTCTAACTCCTTGAAACCCTGATTCCCTCGCCCCCCTTTCCAGAATTGCCACAAAAAATTAGCATTCCCTTTCCCCTTCCCTTGTTCCCCCGACTATATGTATGTCCAAACGTCCCTACACAGTATTGCTCATTGTGCCAACTGGCATTGGAGCGGCCATTGGGGGGTATGCGGGTGATGCGTTGCCAGTGGCGCGGGCGATCGCTCAGATTGCCGACTGCCTCATTACCCATCCCAACGTACTCAACGGTGCCCAGCTTTACTGGAATTTGCCCAATGCCCTCTACGTAGAAGGGTACGGGTTGGACCAGTTTGCGGCTGGAAACTGGGGGCTGCGTCCAGTCCACCAAAACCGGGTGGGTTTGTTGCTGGATCAGGGAATTGAGCCGGAGTTGCGCCAGCGGCAGCTTCAGGCAGCCGATGCCACCCGCGCTACCCTAGGATTGAACCTGACCGAATACGTCGTCACCGATACTCCCCTGGGAGTGAGTTTAAAGACGGCAGCATCGGGGGCAACCTGGGGCACCATTCAACATCCAGACAGTCTGTTGCGGGCAGCGGAACAGTTGATCCAAAGGGCTGGGGCAGAAGCGATCGCGGTGGTTGCCCGCTTCCCCGACGACCCCGGCAGTGAGGCGTTGCAAAACTACCGCCATGGTCAGGGGGTCGATCCCTTAGCCGGGGCAGAAGCCGTCATCAGCCATCTGGTGGTGCGAGAGTTTCAGATTCCCTGCGCCCATGCACCTGCTCTATTACCCCTGCCGCTTGACTCTGAGCTATCGCCGCGATCGGCAGCCGAAGAGTTGGGTTATACCTTTCTGCCCTGTGTGTTAGTAGGGCTGAGTCGGGCTCCTCAGTTTATCCCACGTTCTTGTTCAAACTTCCATCCTCAAATGGGTGATATCTGGGCAGAGCAGGTGGATGCTGTAGTAGTCCCGGCAACGGCCTGTGGTGGCAGCGCTGTGATGAGTTTAAGTCAGACAAATGCCTGCATTGTTACAGTGAATGAAAACACAACAACGATGCAGATTGCGCCAGAATCCTTGAAGATTTCTGCACTGCGGGTCAACTCCTACCTTGAAGCCATTGGCTTTCTGGTCGCCCACCGGGCAGGTATCACTTCAGCAGCCCTCAAGCCAGTCATAATTGCCCTAAACCAGATGGATAGGTGATAGGTGGATAAGTCTAGCTAGGCAGTCTGGAAGACTGGTAGGATCGAAAGACTGTATGTTTCTTTGGCTTTTTCGTGGCAGAACAACTTCCCGACAATCCTGAATTTGAACCTCTCAGTCGCACTCAAGTCCTGATTGCGATGGGAGTAACGGCGATTGTGTTGCTCCTTATCGCCAGGCTCTGGATGCAGTTTGGTGCGGTTTCTCTGCTATCTTTCCACTGGTCTGGGCTGGCAGTGCTCCAGGGATTAGGTTTGGGAATTGCCATTACGGCTGCCAGTTCCCTGGTCTATTACACCTGGTCGGCTTACCGCCAAAGTGCCGACTATTATTTGGAACTGGTGTTGAAGCCCCTGGTCTGGCCTGATTTAATCTGGTTAGGACTACTGCCAGGTTTGAGCGAAGAACTGCTGTTTCGCGGTGTGATGCTGCCTGCCTTTGGGTTGGATAATGAAGGACTGGTGCTGTCCAGCCTGTGCTTTGGGGTGCTGCATCTTAGCAGCCTAAGACAGTGGCCCTATGTTGTTTGGGCCACTGTGATTGGTGGGGCACTGGGGGCAGGCGCGATCGCAACCGGCAATTTGCTCGTGCCCATCGTAGCTCACATTTCCACCAACTTGATTTCAAGTAGTCTCTGGAAATGGGGCGAACGTAATCGCAGTAAAGGATAGTAGGGAGCGAAAGGAAGGGGTTGGGGGTAGATGCTGGTCGCCTTAGTGGTAATAGTAGTAAGCATAACTCGGAACAACGTAGCTGTAGCCTGAAACATAGCTATAGCCATAGCCATAGCTGTCGTAATTGGTGCCGTAGTAGTAGGGGTTGTAGCAAGAGGTGTGGCAAGAGGTGTAGCAAGGTCTGTAGTGGTAGCGTCTACCACCATTAATCTGAGCCGATTCTTCAGCAGTTATTTCAGTAAACAGATTGTCTTTTTCGTGAGTTTGCATAGGTGTCTCCTTCATTCAGTTGTTCAACGGTAAAAATGGCTCTCCTGGAAATTTGTTTGAGTTGAAGGAGTAACGTAAGCTACTCTTTCAGCAGCAGGTCGGTAGAACCATAGGAATTTATAGCCATAGCCACCAGGCTTAGGACGGGGTGCAGGAGCTCCACCCCTGGCTGGGTGTGCAGCCCCAACCCCCCTTAAAACCAATGTCCTCAGCAACCTGGGGACAGCTATAGAAGGTTGTGCTTAAAAATGGTGTTTGCGTCTCTAAGGACTTTCCATGAAACGTCCTGCAAGCCGCCAACCGCAGGTTTAACCCACAACAGATGTAGAAGTCTCCAAATGATGGCGCTGGCTGCCTCTAAAATCTGATTCAATCTCCCACAAAGATGATTATTGTCCGGACGAATTAATTCAGGTTTAGGATTCTTTATGCAAGCAAACCCGATTCAGTGGGGTAAGGGGTGATGGAGTAATAGGGGGAGGGTGTGGATGAGTGATGGAGTGATGAGCTCTGTTGCATTATTACAATTTGCGGATTTTGGTGTGGAGTCCTTGAAGAGATATAGAAATTCTCTAAATTCGAAATTCTCTAAATTCGATTGATGCTATCTAGGGGCACAAGCCCTGCGCCTGTACATTTGTTTGTTCAGCCATAGCCACCAGGCTTAGGATGGGGTGCACGGGTAAAACCGCTGGCTGGGGCAGCCCCCATACTCCCTTAAGACCAATGTCTTCAGCAACCTCGGGACAGCTATGATCCGATTTTTGAGAACTGGTATTAGTTGATATCTGGTTCACCTACGATGTCTAATCCTCTTACGAGAATGTTTGGTTCATCTGCTACGCCGAGTACTCTTGGAACGCCGGGTCCTTCTGGGGCATCAGCCCCCCTTGCCCTACCTGATGCACCGGATTCCGATATCCCCCCGCTTCAGAGCGAAGAATTTCTCCCACCTGTGAGCCGTTGGACAACGCTGGGGGGATATTTGATGGCGGGCACGTTGTGCGGCGCGATCGCCCTGGCATCTGTAGTGAGGTACAACGTGAAGGTGCAGGCCTCTGCCAGTGTGCGCCCGGTTGGAGAATTGAATGTTGTACAGTCGGCGATTGATGGAACGGTGAGTGCTGTGAAGGTACAGCCTAATCAGGTAGTACGGGAAGGGGATGTGATCGTTGAGATTGCAGTCGATCGCAATCGGCTAAGGGTTCTGCAAGCGAAAAAGAACACGCTGGAAGGATACATTCGCCAGTATCAGGACAAATTGGCAAACGTTAATAACCAGCTTCGCTCGGTAGAGCGAGAAATTTTAGCCAAAGCGAAGGTCACTCCCGTTCCTTCCAATAACCAATCCCAGACTGGAGACCAGTCAAAAACCCTGGTTGCAGGGGCACTGGAGACTTTAGGTAAATCAGGGGCAACATTGTCAAATCGGCGCGATCGCCTGTTGCAACAGCGCCTTGCTCTGGAAAATCAAATCCAATACGATGGCGAATCTTTACGAGCAGTTACCGCCGAAATTAATAAGCAAATTGTTAAAGCACCGACCGATGGCAAACTCCTGAAACTGGATGTTAACTACCCGGGACAGCCATTGCGGATGGGCGACCCCATCGCTCGAATTGTGCCGCAAAATGCTCCCCTGGTTGTAAAAGGGCAGGTGGAAACGCAAGACATCAGTAAAGTTGCTATTGGACAGCCGGTGCAGATGCGGGTTACAGCCTACCCCTATCCTGACTATGGCGTATTGCCAGGAAAAGTGCAGGCGATCGCCCCCGATGTTACAACCGTTCGGGATGGAAGTGGCAGTGGAATGTCCTATTACGAAGTCACCATTCAACCAGACCAACCCTACCTGACTAAAAATAGCCGCCAGTATCCCCTGCAGGCGGGAATGGAAGTGCGGGCGGATATTATTTCTCGGCAGGAAACCTTACTCCAGTTCCTTCTCCGCAAAGCTCGATTGTGGACAGATTTGTGAGCATTTTTTTCATCAGTCCTGTATAACAGTAGGGTCAAACGAAAAGCCTTCGTTTTCCTAGGGATGAGCTGTTATGAACATCCGCTTTTTGAAGATTCTGACTGGAGTGACTGGTTTTGCGATCGCTCCCCTGATTCTGGTATCTAAACCCGTTGATGCCCAACCCAACAATCAACCCTACGGAATGAGCGGCAGCTACCTGGGTGTCACCGTAGACCCCAGTAATGCCTTTGGACTGAGCCAGGACTACCTGCAACAGACGGGTTCTCCAGCCAAATGGTTTATTGATCAGGCCCTGCAAG
Organism: Leptothermofonsia sp. ETS-13; assembly: GCF_049200465.1. Classification (NCBI taxonomy): domain Bacteria; kingdom Bacillati; phylum Cyanobacteriota; class Cyanophyceae; order Leptolyngbyales; family Leptolyngbyaceae; genus Leptothermofonsia; species Leptothermofonsia sp. ETS-13. The sequence goes on along the minus strand of NZ_CP120836.1, from coordinate 3,443,241 downwards.
GATCTCAATCCACACCCGATGCGACCGATACTTCCCAGGCTGGGGCTTCCAGCAGCAGAGGCTTCCAGGGGCGGATCGATCTGAATCATGTGCCTTTTTCAATTCGAGGTAAGGTAACGCTTAACGAAGACGCCAATGTGGTGCAACCTATTATTTCCTACGACCTGGCGATCGCCCGTAATGCCAATATTTACGCAGGTGCAGGCTATTCGTTTGTGAACTCAAAAAATAAAACCCAGGCCCCTGAGGACCAAAATGCATTTTTTGTAACCGCCGGAGCAGAAGCCGCCATTAGCGACAAAGTAGTCGTCTATGGTGACGCTCAATACCCCCTCGACCAGGGAAACTTCAACATCACTGCTCCAGTCAAGGTGCAAGTAGGCATTGGTTTTCGTTTTTAACGCCTTTTTCCTGCCTATAAAGCAATCAACTTTTCGTGGGGTATCCGGAGATGGGCCAAGGTTGGCGAAAGAGTTAATACAGCAAAACTCTATCAATCTTTAAGCTTTATACCGAAAGAAAGACCCATGACAAACTTGCTATCGCAGGATGGGATACCCTGCCTGGAACTGGAAGCACTGTTAGATGGGCGGTACCGAGTTATTCAGGTGCTGAATACTGAGGTATGGGGACAAACTTATTTAGCGCAGGACACTCGCCGCCCCAGTCAGCCTCAGTGCATCATTCAGCATATTAAACCAATTCATGTCGAACCCGAATATCAGGATGCAATTAGACACCTATTCGTCCGGGAAGCAGCCATTCTAGAAAAGCTAGCAGACCACGATCAGATTCCCCAGTTGTTAGCTTGCTTTGAAGACGAAGAAGGATTCTATCTGGTACAGGAATTTGTGCACGGATACCCCCTGAGTCTGGAAATTCAGCCAGAGCACCCCTGGATTGCAAGCGAAGTGGTGCAGCTATTGCTGGACAGTCTGGAGCCGCTTGCCTTTGCCCATAACCAGGGTATCCGCCATGGCAATCTGACTCCTGAGCATCTGGTTCGACGAGCGCACAATGGCAAAATCGTGCTGGTCAGTTTTGATAGCGTCAGGCAGCTTTATCTGTCTTTGCTTTCGCTCCACGGCCAATCAATTCTGACCACTAATGGGAATGAACAGAGCTATCAACCTCCAGAGCAACTGCAAGGAATGCCCTGTCTGGCCAGTGATGTTTATGCGATTGGAATGATCGCTATTCAAGCATTGACAGGTACCCATCCTGGCTCATTTTTGGCAACCTCAAACACTGAGAAAAACCACTGGTCAGCCCTGATTTCAGCCACTGAGTTTCCTGCCCACGAAGAATTGGTTGCAATTTTGACTCGAATGGTACACCCGGATTGCAACCAGCGCTATGCCTCAGCGGTAGAGGCGTTGGAAGCAGTTCATCAACTCATTCGCGCCATTCCAGTTCAACCTGTGAGCGAAATGGCTCTTCCGATCGCAGGAAGGCCTGGTACAATTCTCTACCCCACTGCCCAGGCAGAGCTCGCCCCAGACCATTCCCCAACCAAAAGGCTCTCTCCAGCTGAACGGCACGGGATGACTTTGATGGTGGGCCTGGGGATTGGTACAGTCGTAACCGCGACGACGGTTGGCTATGCCTTTCTGGTAAATCCCCCAGACCAGTTGGATCGCGGCCCGCAAATTCTGGAGCAGGCTAGAAATCAATACCAGGATGGTAAGTTACCGCAGGCGATTAGTCTGGCGGAGTCGATTCCCATCACCAGTCAGGCTTATGCCTCAGCACGAGATACGGTGAATGCCTGGAAACAAGACTGGAAGGAAGCAACTTCGATCTACCAGAAAATGGTGGATGCCCTCAAACAAAACCGATGGCAGGAGGTTTTGCAGGAAGCCAAAGCCTTACCCCAAAATGCTTACTGGAAAGAGCGCACAGCTGATCTTGTTACCCAGGCAAATCGACTGGCTGAGGATAAGGCGACCCAGTTAATGGTGAAAGCTTACAGTGCCGCGATCGCCAAAGACTTCACAGATGCCCTTAAAATCCTGAAGCAAGTCCCAGAAGACTCGACGCTGTACTCCATAGCACAGGAGAAAATCGGCGAATACACTCAGAAGCGAGAAGTACAGGCAATCGCACTGCTCCAAAAAAGTTATAACCGCGCTGCTGTGCGTGACTTTGAAGGAGCAATCGCTTACCTCAAACAAATCCATCCAGAAACCTCGATTTTCAATAAAGCAGAGAAAAAAATTCAGGAGTACAACAGAAAACAAGAAATTCGCCTCAAGGCACTGTTAGAGGCGGCAGATAGACAGGCCAGTGAAAGCAACTATCTGGCAGCCATCACTTCTCTGGAAAAAATTCCTGCCGATATAACCCTGGCTCCTGAAGTTCAGGAAAAAACCACCGAATATATCGACAAGTTCTACGTTTGGGCCGATTCCCTAGTAGAAAAGGCCAACCAGGAGGCAACCGAGCAAGATTATTCAAGCGCCCTCGCACTACTGAAAAAAGTTCCATTGGGCACGCCTTCCTATGGCGAAGCCCGAGAAAAAATTCAGGAGTATGCTCGTCTGCAACGTCAGCAAGAAGACGGAACTCCGCAAACCGTAGAGCCAATTGCCCTCACGTCTGAAGCAGAATCGGTGGGTACCGCATTCGATACAACCGGTTATCCTTTCAGCACTGTAACCACTCCCGTTTCTCGCCTTCAGGACCTCAACCCCGGCAATTACCTGCGGGAAATCAGCCCAAATTAACACTCCTAAAACGGAAGTTTTACGCACTGACCATGGTTTTATCCGGAGATTTTCCAAAACTCTAGATAAATAGAACGTAACCTGGCCAGCACCATTCACTCTGTGATGAAGCGGCTCCCTACCCCCTCGCCCCTCCACTTGTTTCTAATGGATTCACCCATCGGGGCGATTTATCTGATTCGTTGATCTTGAGGGCATGCCACCAAAAGCCCATCTATTCCCCCATCTAACCGCTGATGAACTCAAGCGACTCTATCGACAGGCTCAGGATACCACTGAGGCTCGTCGATGGCACCTCCTCTATCTGGTTGCCCAGCAATGGACGATTAAACAGGCAGCCCATGTGGTGGGTTTGAATTACGACTACGCTAAAGAAATTGTGCGGCGCTATAACCGGGAAGGCCCCACGGCAATTAAAAACCGCAGTCAAAAGCGGCAACCCTCTCCGCGATCGCTCCTCACCCCAGAACAGCAACAAGAACTGCGAAAAGCGCTGAAAAGCCCTCCACCAGAAGGGGGCAACTGGTCCGGCCCCAAAGTTGCCCGCTGGATCGCTGAAAGAATTGGCAGGCAAGTCTATCCCCAAAGAGGTTGGGACTACTTGAAGCGCCTGCGGGATGAGAATGGGATAAAAATTAAAGACTCTTACGGTTTGTCGGTGAAAGAGTAATACTCATTCCTGGGATTGTTGATTGTAAAGAGAGCGTGAAGAGAGGCGGATCTTTGTCCCGTTTCTCCTTTTTTTTTCTTCGCTACCGAGATTAATGAAGCGAGGGTTACTGATGAGGATGCTGTGCGACTTCTTTATGGGACAGCCTCCATTTAGTCATTTAGTAGCGCTCAGATCCCATTCAATGCGAGACAACGATCCTATGAAACTCCAACCATGCTTGAAACTGGGCTTGAAACTGGGGGCTTTGGGGGCGTTTGCTTTTGGCGCGATCGCCCCTATCCATCAATCCGCTGCGGCCAGCCCAGCAAACGCTTCAACTCCGACCTGTCCCCACTCTAACGACCGCCTAACCACTGTTGTTCCACCCCATCCGGTTTCCACCACTCCGGTTAGCTACCCACCCATACCGATGGAATGTATGGAGGAAGAGAAGGGTTTGCCAGCCAGCGGCGATCCCTCCTCCTCCAGTCATTTCCGATAGCTTCTTTTACCAGCCAGATCATCGGGGCAGGCCAACCACCTTTATTGCCACCCCCACTGGGATTTATCCCCTGATCAATTGGGTTTCCCACTACTTTTCTCGCTCTAGTTTCGACCCAGAAGTCCGCTGTCAAGAGGTTTCTAATCGGTTTGACCGCTACTACCGGGAAGGGAGGCTAAACTACATCACCACTGGCATCATTAATCGGCAACCAGTAGTCTGTGTAGCAACCGAAATTGGGGGCCCCTGCACGGGGCTTCTATTTACGTTGAAACCCAACGAAAACGCCAGTCAGGTCATCCAGCAACTTTTCAACGTGCGGGCAAGCATTCCTGGCTCTCTATACGTCAGCGAATCTCGACAGTACCTGGATGTCAGGCATTATATCCAGGCTGCTAAAACACCCCAATTGTAGGATATTGGTTCTCTCTGAACCTGGCTTCTGACTTTAACGAATCCCGATGTCCTTGAAAGACATTGGGGTTTTAAGTCCTGACCACGATCACTACTGCTATACAACTCATGTTCCCAGGTGATCGCATTTCTGCTCAAATTTGGAGACTGGCTTCAATCCTACAGAAGCCAGCCTCGCTTGTGATCAAGCCGACTGCCCCCATTGTGAAGTCAGTAATGCTTCAAAGTAAAATATAGCTGGCTGCGCACTCAGTGAGGCAAACTGCGTTGCAGCTAGCCGTGGCTTCATTTAGAAGGACGTTAACTCAGTTTGAAATGCAGCCAGCCTGGTTAAAAATGCAGCCAGCTTCCTAAACTGAAAAGCCAGCTTCATCCACACCTCAGTAGGGTAGGCCAATGCCCACTTTACAGCCCCCAGAAAGGCCTCAATATTCCAGCACGTGCTCGTTAAAGATGGATGTTGAAATGCGGAAAAGCTCCTTTCTTTACTGATAGACAAAATTTGTTCCAATCCTTCAAACCCTTATTCTTTCGTTGCTAGCGCCTGGAATTTGGTAGTACAAACGATTACCTTGACAGGGCTGAGCTTCGCTCTCACACTTCCTTAAACCCAGTGTCCTAAGCAACCTGGCGACAGCCATAAAGCATTCATCGCCAGCCTATTGAGATTGTGAACTGCCAGTAAACCTTGTTACTATAGTACAAAAGTACGATTTATATGAAATAAGGGTTGCTGCAGAAGTAAGCTGCGCTAAATCTAGTGCTTAAATTTTGAGATTTAACCGAAAACTCTAGATATAGTGTAGGATTGTACGGCTTAACCTTCTCAAGGGTTGAGTAGAAACCTCAGGTTTGGCAGTTGCCAGAAGAATTAGGATCATGGTTCAGGAACTAAATTTTCAGGCATACAGCGATCGCCTCCCTCCCCAAAATATTGATGCAGAGGAGGCGATTTTGGGTGGTATCTTGCTAGACCCGGAAGCCATTAACCGGGTTGCTGACCTGCTGCGGCCAGAGGCGTTTTATTTAAGTGCCCATCAGGAGATTTATCGAGCCGCCCTGGTTTTACAGAGTCAGGGAAATCCCACCGACCTGATGAGTATTACTTCCTGGCTGCGCGATCGGGGAATGCTGGAAAAGGTTGGTGGGCAAAGTAAACTGGTACAACTGGTTGACCGGACTGTGAGTGCGGTCAACATTGATCAATACGCGGCGCTGGTGATGGACAAGTACATGCGCCGCAGGCTTATTCGGGCGGGTAACGAAATTGCTTATCTGGGGCATGATTCTTCCACCGATTTAGAACATGTTCTGGATGAGGCGGAGCAGAAGATTTTTGGTATTACTCAAGAGCGCCCTCAGCAGGGGTTGATGGCAACTGCGGATATTTTGACTCATACATTTACCGATATTGAGAGCCGTTCACTGGGGATAGTGCTGCCGGGTTTATCCTGTGGTTTCTACGACCTGGATGCCATGACTCAGGGGTTTCAACGCTCAGACCTGATTATTGTGGCAGGTCGTCCATCTATGGGTAAGACGAGTTTCGTCCTCAACATTGCCCGCAATATCGCCGCCTTTCATAAACTGCCCGTTGCTGTGTTTAGCCTGGAAATGTCAAAGGAACAGTTGGTGCAGCGACTGCTGGCCAGTGAAGTCAGGATTGAGAGCGGGCGGCTGCGGGCAGGGCGGATCAGTCAGAATGAGTGGGAGCCTCTTGGCCATGCTATCAGTACCCTTTCCCAGCTACCAATTTTTATCGATGACACGCCCAATATCAGCATTACTGAGATGCGCTCAAAAGCACGGCGGCTTCAGGCTGAACAGGGAGGTGTTTTGGGTCTGGTTGTGCTGGACTACTTACAACTAATGGAAGGGGGGGGAGACAACCGGGTACAGGAGTTGTCGAAGGTGACACGGGCGCTTAAGAGTCTAGCACGGGAATTGAGTGTTCCGGTAATGGCCCTATCGCAGTTGAGCCGTAGTGTGGAGTCACGCACCAATAAACGCCCAATGATGAGTGATTTGAGAGAATCGGGCGCGATCGAGCAGGACGCAGACCTGATCATGATGCTTTATCGGGATGAATACTACAATCCTGACACCCCCGATCGCGGCATTTCAGAAGTGATCATCTCCAAACATCGCAATGGGCCCACCGGAACTGTCAAGCTGCTATTTGAGTCCCAATTTACCCAGTTCCGCAACCTGGCAACCCCAAATCGGAATTATTAGCCAACCCCTAATAACTCAACATCAAAGATCAGGGTTGAGTTGGGGGGGATGGGGCCAATCCCACGCGCACCATATCCCAGATCGGGAGGGATGATTAGCTGACGCCGTCCACCAACTTTCATGGTGCCAACTCCTTCATCCCAGCCTTTGATCACCTGGCCTATGCCAATTTTGAATTGGAATGGCTGGCCGCGATCGCGGGAGCTATCAAACTTCTTTCCATTTTCTAATGTGCCTGTGTAATGCACTTCAACCATTTGCCCTGATTTAGGAGAAGCCCCCGTTCCTTCCACTAAATCCACATACTTTAGACCCGAAGGGGTTGTAATCACTGGTTTATCTCCCGCTTGAGCTTGAACTGAAGTTGTCGCCTCGGCAACAGGTGTTGGCGTACTAACGTTAGCCCCTGAGCTGTCCGTAATGGTTGCGATCGCTTGAGGTTCGGTTTTAGATAGTTCGCCAGCAATGGCTTGCCCCCGATTCCCACCAATTTGAGACACCACCAGCAGCAGGAAACAGACAACCATTACCCCCAGACTGATCAAAATTTCCTTCACAACAACCCTCCATTTCCAATGGGAAAAGCAGCGAATCGATAATTTTAGGTAGCCGTGGCTGACCAGTGTTATTGTACCGGAATCTCTCAGGGGAACGAGGGAACATTGATAGTTGTGCACAAAGCCCTTTTCTGAATTCTGGCTCCTGGGATTTAGATGTGTTGCGACGAGTGAGAACCGCTATATTTACTCAAAAGGGGCCTGCAATTCATAGAACTAAGCTGCAAGTCGCCTGGTAATCGCAGCCTCCCTTTAGGGAGGAAATATACTCACAGCGCAACAAAAATTCTTGAGAGCCCGTCTGTTACCCTGTCTAACTGGTTATTGAACTGCAATGCGCCTGCTGACTGGCAAATTACTCGCCCGCCGCTACCGAATCATTCGCACTCTGGCCAGGGGTGGGTTCGGGCAAACTTACATTGCCGAAGATACCCAGCGCCCAGGTAACCCTAAATGTCTCGTCAAGCAATTGAGATCGGAGCGCAGCGATTCAGGTTCTCTAGGAGAGGTGAAACGGTTGTTTCAAACCGAAGCCGAAGTGTTGGAAGCCCTTGGACGGCATGATCAAATTCCCCAATTGCTGGCATTTTTTGATGAGAACCGGGAGTTCTTTCTGATCCAGGAACTGATTGAAGGAACTCCTTTGTCTGCCGAACTGAAACTCCGGAAACCCTGGTCCGAAGCTGAGGTATGCCGGTTGCTTTACGAGGTTTTGATGATTTTGGTATTTATTCATGGCTATCGCGATCGCGGCCATGAAGGCATCATCCATCGCGATATTAAACCCGATAACATCATTCGCCGCAACCGCGATCGCAAACCCGTTCTGGTTGACTTTGGCTCAGTCAAGCAAATCCGGGCGCAATCGGCTCAAGAGCAGAGCGGCATGACTATCAACATTGGTACCCCTGGCTACATGCCTGCTGAACAGGCCAGGGGGTCTCCTCGCCTCAACAGTGACATTTATGCTTTAGGCATTATCGGCATTCAGGCAAGTACAGGGCTGGTTCCCAACCAGCTTCAGGAAGATCGGGAAACGGGAGAGTTGGTCTGGCGATCGCACGCTGCGATAAGCAATGAACTCGCAGCCATTCTGACCCAGATGACCCGTTACTCCTTCAGAGACCGTTATCAATCGGCGCAGGAGGTAATTCGCGACCTTGAACCCCTGTTGCAAAAGTATGGAATTCCCGTTTCACCGATTGAGTCTCTCTCGACTACGGCATCGATTGTAGAGGAGACCTCAGCTAAATCCGAAATTCCTCCGGAGACAATTCCTCCCCCTCAACCAACCCTCGCCTCTCCATCCCCTTCTGCTATTATAGCCAGACCCGCAACGGCCAAGTCTGAGCAACAAGAGGAGAGTCAGTCAACTCTGATTGCGCCTCTCATGCCGGGGCGATCGCAACCTTCGATTCCATCAGAACCTTCTCCTTCCCCATTTCCATTGAGCAACAGACGGGTTTGGTGGGGAGGGGCGATCGGAGCGGTTACCCTGCTTGCCGTTTTGACAATTTCGGCTCTGCAACGCCAGCCTTCTCCTCCTCCAACTCCCAGCCCTGACCCACTTAGTCAAGACCAGGAAATCTTTAATCAAGCCGTTCAAATGGCTAAAAAAGGTGGTGCCAGTCTAGAAACGGCAATTCAAACAGCCCGTACCATCCCCCCAGATTCCCCCCTTTACAGCCAGGCACAGAAGCAAATCTTTGACTGGCAAGCCATTGTTTTACAAAAATTTTTACAGACCGAAGTACCCAAGCAATCTCAGGAACTGGCAGACGTCATCGCTACCATTAAGCCTAAAGTTGAGAGAATCGATGCCCAGCAAATTGCGATCAGCTATGACGGTTCAAGCAACGTCAGGCTAGTAAGCGAAGAAGGGCTAAGAATATTGACCGCCGCGGTAATGCAGCGATTGAGAGGCAATCAAAACGAGAAGATTCTTCCTAAATACAAAAACTTCCATCAACTGATTGTGTTCCCTCAAAACGAGAAGCGGCAGGCGATTTTGGCTGCCAGTGACTGGGACAGCTTTGTCAGCAGTGGAGCAAAGGAAAGATTTAAGATCTATCAGAAAGTTCAAATCAAAGGAAGATAACAGAAAGTTCAAATCAAAGAAAGATAAGTAGGTAGTCATAATTAATTTGTATTTGTCAAGGGAGGAGTGGGGGCTGCGCCTCCAGGCAGGGGATTTCACCCCCTCCACTCCCGAAATTATCCTTCATTTAATTGCGCCTGGTACAGCACGGCGGGAATACGGATACCATTCTGGCTCCCTCCGACTCCCCACTCCCCAACTCAATGGTTACTGGACTTATGCCATTGTTCACTAGCTACTTAGATACGGCAGGTGACAGGAACACTGTGGCACTCACAACGTCCAGAAATCTGGTTTTCGCTTTCAAGCAACTTGCAGTATCTCTCCACGAACTATGGCTGGCACCCCTAGAAAAGATGGTCACATCCTCATCCATCGTCTGCTGGCTTGTCTAACCAGTACAGGTCTGATCCTGGTTCAGGCTCTCCCGATCGCCGCATCCAGCATTGATCAGGATGCGGCCAGTTTGATTAAGAAAGAGCAACCAGCTGAACCAGCCTCTCCGCCGCCACCCCGGCAGCAAGATCCCCCACCCACGCCGCCACCTCCACCCGCGGCTTCAGGGGCCAGTGATGGAAGTGCTATCCCTGCATCAACTCAACCATCTACTCCATCTACTCCTGCTACTTCAGCCGAACTGGGTGGTGGTTCCAGTTCATCCCAACCACCGTCATCCGCGGCTCCGACATCACGCCCAGCCTCTCGGAAAGCAACCGTTAAACGCCTCAATTTTGTTGATGTGGAGTTTGGGGTTCTGGCCAAGGGAGACCCGGTAGCGAGCGATCGCTACTACCACACCTATTATTTTGAGGGTAAGAAAGACCAAGCCATTGCCATTCGACTGGTGGGTAGCCGAGATCCTCGCCTGAATCTGAACCCTGCCATGTTTCTTTATGGACCTGATGGGCAGGAACCGATCGCCCGTCGATTTGGAGGAGAAAGCACTGAAAAGAGTGCCTTTCTTCAGATCCGCCTGCCCGAAGACGGAACCTATTCCATTGTGGTAACCAGCCGGGAACCCCGAAAAGAAGGACGCTATAGTCTGGCCCTGCGGGATGACCGAATCTCCTATCTCTTAGACAAAACTGGCGACCTGACAGATGAAAGTCCGAAGCTAAAACAGGATGGAAGCTCCTTTCAGTCCTACGAATTTCAGGGCAAGCGGGGACAGTATGTAAACATTCGGGCGGATAGTCTGCGGGCTGAATTTTCACCCTCGGTTTATTTGCTCAACTCGAAGCGGGAGATCATTGCCACCAGCAGCGACATGAATTACATTTACTCAGCATTGATTGAACGAACTCAACTCCCAGAGGATGACACTTACTACATTGTGGTCAATTCGATGAATCCTACTGGACGGGGGCGATTTCGGGTGAGTGTGTATTGAACTGAGGGGTGGAAGAAATTTTAAGTGCAAGGCGAAGGGCGAAAGGGTGAGGTGGCTATAGAGGTCGTAAGCCTTTCATCCCCTTAAATCCAGTGTCCTAAGCAACCTGGCGACAGCTATATCCATGATCCTGAGCTAATGAACCAGGCGCTCTAAGTAGCGTTCAATCAGCAAGATAGCGACAATGTCGTCGATTGGACGGGGAATGCGACGTAGTGCCTTGGGGATCAGACGGTAAATGCCTTTTGGGGGATACATTTTCCAGTAGCGATCGCGCGCTTCCAGGCTGCTATGGCGCTCATCCACTAACACAACGCGCAGCGGGTCTTCAAGCTCAGTCGTTAGCCGCTGCTTCCAATCCTTGGCGGTGGTTTGGTCACCCATAACGACTATCGAGATTGGAAACTGCTGTCGTAGAGTTTGGATGGTAGCGATCGCCGACTCTGTAACCACAACCTCGTGATAACGTAATGTGCGGTCAACTCCCATAACCGCTAGACCGCACTTGCGGCGACCAGGGTCGAATCCCAGAATAACAGGCTGATCAGACGTTGGGTGAGAACTAGGGTACATGGGACCAAAATGTATCAAACAGGTTCACGACTCTTAATTAACGGTACCTGTATCTGGATGATTTGTTCTAAACAAGACCTTGCCATCCTGCGTTGCCAATAAATCAATTTTGAGGGGGCCAGAAACGTTAGTGACCTCCGCTGCAACAGCTTTCAAATCCACCATCTGGTTATATTGCTTCAGTTGGCTGATAAAGATAATCACATCCTGAATTCGACCAATTTCAACAGAATCGGTCAAAATTCCTAGGCTGCGAGCCCGAAAATTAGCGGCGGCAATTAGCAAATTAATGCGCTGTTGAATCTGCTCATCCGTCATCCGGGAGGGATCGATGGTAGTGGCGGCCACCACATCGCCTGCCAGAAAGATAGACCGATTGGGCACTGCGTCTGCAAAAACTTGGATGGGGGTTTCGCCCACCAGGTAGTTGGCAGCCGAAAAGATTCTGACTACATAGTCTTTTCCGTCGTCAATCCGACTGATCAACTGTTCCACCTCTGGTCTGGTAATTTGGATGATCTGTCCGCTGGTGCCGGGCCGTGTCAATCGGATCGCCGTCCGATTGGCTTCGGTTAAGAGCTGATCAACGGCCTGTTTCGCTGTTGAAGTTGATGGAATCCGCACAACCGCGGAAGCCAGAATCTGGCCGCGCTGAATTGCCACATTGCCCTGGCGTAGACCCTGACGCTCTAGTTCTAATTCTTGAATTTCTCTGGCCAGGAAGGCTTGCTGGGCTTCCAGTTTCTTGACTTGAGCTTCCTTGTCCCTGATTTCTGCGTCTCTTTGGGCAATAAGCCGATTCTTTTCTACTTGCAGCTGGCGAATCTCAGCCCGCAGTTGGTTCTGAATCCGATTTAATTCTGCTTCAGCGCGAACGGTTTCCGCCCGGGCTCGGGTACGTTCTGCGATCGCCCCCCTGAGCGCCCGGTCTGCTTCAGTAAGTTGTTGCTGTGCTCCCGTGAGCTGTTCTCTGCTGCCCGCCAGTTGCTTCTGCGCCAATACCCGATCAGCCCGCGCTTTTGCTAGTTCCTCCTCAGCCTGGTTTTTCTGAATCTGCGTTTGGTATAGATCCCGCCGAGTTCGCCTGATGGTTTCCTGCAGCGAGTCAATTTCAAACAACCATTTGCGCAGGTACTCACTGGTGGCAAACAAAACCCCCAGAGTGGAAGCCGAGATCACAGTGCCGGTAAGAATGGTGACGAGCGTCGCAGTTTTACGGGGACGGAGATTAAACAGGCTGAGGCGAGCTTTGCCAACGCGGGTTCCCAGGCGATCGCCCACCGTGGCAATGACCCCCCCCAGCACCAGCACTGCCAGAATCAAAATATATCCGGTGGACATTCACACTCCAAAGCGCCCTGCACTCCCGGCCACGCCTGCACAAGCACACCAAAGCAAACGCAATCACAGCGAACTCAACTACAGCCTACCTCAATGTTTCTACCAGTGGGTGTTGCTGATCAGGTAAATTGTTGGCTCAAAGTGACCGGATTGTGGACGGTAATCTTTTTCTTGTGAATGGAAATCATCTTATCCTGGCGCAGATCCCCCAAAAGACGGGTTACCGTGACACGAGTAGAGCCAATTGCCTCTGCGATCGCCTGATGGGACAACTTCAGGTCAATGGTGATGCCATCATTGCTGGGCACACCAAAATCACGACAGAGAATCAGCAAAAAACTCACCAATCGGGAACCCATATCCCGGTGTGCCAGAGTTTCAATCATCATCTCAGTCTGCAAAATCCGGGATGATAAGCCTCGCAGCAGTACCATCGACAGGTCCGGGTTATCCTTTAACGCCTTTTCCACCTGTTCAATGGGAACCGAAAGCAACTCAACTGGTGTAAAGGCTACTGCGTGATAGAAGCGATCGGACTTGTGCCCAGTGATTAAGGAAAGAACCCCAAACACGCTATTCTCCCGTAGCAGCGCAACGGTAATTTCTTCCCCAGCCTCATAGACCCTGGACAGCTTGACTGCTCCTTTAAGAAGAAAGTAGACACGTTCTGCCGGGTCACCCGGAAAGAAGATTGTTTTGCCCCGCTCAAAGGTTTCAACAATGGGTGGAAATGCTCCACCCCCCATCTGACGGAACACAGATGCGAGTGGTTTATCTTGCGTTACTACCATATCCCCTACCTGGTGCCCAAAGAATTGCCCAGCTAACTAACAGGTGAAATCCCTAAGTTAAGTGAACTCATTAAAAGATCTGTAACTTAGGACACTTAAACTTACTCAACCGCACGTTTTTGTGCCTGATGTTACATATTGGTTGGCTATAACCCTTGACTAACCGATTCCATAACCCAGGTTTAGCCTGCTCAATCACTGCTTAAATCACGATTTCCAGCAGTTTAAGACTATATTAGCTAGAGTGAATCGATTTGCTTACCTGCAATTTATTCGAAATCACGATTATTGGAACAGAATGATTGAACGGACTGATAAAAATAGGTGCTACCCGTTTCCATCTTTGAGTATTCTCATAAAGCAGTCCTAAGTAGTTGCTCTTAAAGATAGAGAGTTATGTTGAATTTGACTGGAAAAAATGCCCTGGTGACTGGCATTGCCAACAATCGTTCAATTGCCTGGGGCATTGCCCAACAACTCCACAAAGCAGGGGCAAATATTGGAGTTACCTACCTGCCCGATGAAGAACGCCGCGTCAAAAAACTTGCTGAACTGGTAGAACCCGTTCAACCATCCCTATTTCTTCCCTGTAACGTTCAACATGATGCTCAAATTCAAGCTACCTTCGATGCAGTCAAAGACAAATGGGGTCGGTTGGATATCTTGATTCACTGTTTAGCCTTCGCCAATAAAGAAGATTTATCTGGTAGTTTTGTAAACACTTCACGAGAAGGATTTGCGGCTGCCCTGGATATTAGTGCCTACTCATTAATTAAGCTGTGCGCTGCCGCCCAACCCCCTAATGACCGAAGGGGGCAGCGTTCTTACCCTGACCTACCTGGGGGGAGTGAAAGTAATTCCCAATTACAACGTGATGGGAATTGCCAAGGCTGCTCTGGAGATGAATGTACGCTATCTCGCCTCTGAATTAGGTCCCCAAAACATTCGGGTCAACGCCATTTCTGCTGGTCCCATTCGTACCTTAGCATCCTCGGCAGTCGGCGGCATCCTGGACATGATCCACCATGTTGAAACCGTCGCCCCCCTCCGGCGAACTGTTACCCAGCTTGAAGTGGGCAACACCGCTGCCTTTCTCTGTAGTGACCTTGCAAGTGGCATCACCGGACAAATCGTCTACGTTGATGCAGGCTACGAGATTATGGGAATGACGGAAGGGCGAAAGGAGTAGATGGGTGGATGAGTGGATGAGTGGATGGGTGAGGGAGTAATGGAGTGGGGGAAGTGATGGAGTGGGGAAGTGATGGAGTCAAGAAACCTCGCTCTATTATCCCGTTACCCTGGCACTCCCTTCCCCCTCTCTCCTCGCTTCACTAACAACGAATAACCAACAACTAACAACTCCTCTAAAATCCCATTGCCTGGGCAACAGATTTCAAGCTGGGTTCGATGCCCTGTTTGAACTGGCTGCTGCTGTGTTTGATGGCACAATCGGGGTCCTTCAACCCGTTTCCGGTGAGGACACAAACCACAGTGGCACCGGGCGGAACCTGGTCTTTGACTTTGAGGAGTCCGGCTACGGAAGCCGCGCTGGCAGGTTCACAGAAGATCCCTTCACGGGACGCCAGAAGACGGTAGGCATTCAGGATCTCGTCATCAGTAACGGCATTAAAGGTGCCCTGGCTGGCTTCCTGGACGGCGATCGCCCGTTCCCAATTGGCAGGATTACCAATTCGGATGGCGGTTGCCAGCGTCTCTGGGTGTTCCACCGCTTTGCCCGAAATCAGGGGGGCTGCTCCTGCGGCCTGAAAGCCCATCATGCGGGGAAGCTTGCTACAAAGTTGATGCTGGTGATACTCACAAAACCCCATCCAGTAGGCGGTAATATTTCCAGCGTTGCCAACGGGAATGCACAGCCAATCGGGCGCATCTCCCAATACATCGACCACCTCAAATGCTGCAGTCTTTTGTCCTTCTAACCGGTAAGGATTGACCGAGTTGACTAGAGTGACCGGATAACTGGCCGATATTTCCCGCACAATTTCAAGCGCTCGATCAAAATTGCCTTGAATTGCCAGCACCTCAGCTCCGTAAAGTAATGCCTGGGCCAATTTGCCCATCGCAACATAGCCATCAGGGATCAGCACAAAAGCCCGCATTCCTCCTCGCCCCGCATAGGCAGCGGCAGAAGCAGAGGTATTACCTGTACTGGCACAGATTACCGCCTGTGCTCCAGCTTCTTTGGCTTTCGAGAGCGCCAGGGTCATACCCCGGTCTTTGAAACTGCCAGTTGGGTTCAACCCATCAAACTTGACCAGGACTTGCACCTGTTTGCCAACGATTTCGGAGATCGCCGGCACTGGGATCAAGGGCGTGTTACCTTCACGAAGAGTAATGACTGGAGTTTGCTCAGTTACAGGCAAGTATTGCCGATAAGCCTCAATCAATCCAGGCCAGCCCTGGTAGGAAGAGGTTAATTGGGTATTGGGTTCGGTAGAAAAGGTATGGGAAGCAGATAAGGTTACAGCCACGGTTTTTAGCGATCGCTTTAAATCAAGGAACCCTATTCCACCATTTGCCGACTAAAATGCTGTGTTGGATATCGGAATCTAATGCGGAATACTCCATAGTTAGAATCCGGAGCTCCTTCACCTGAACTTTACATCTTTGTGGTGAGATAGGTTTTGTGGTGAGATAGGTACGTTAAGTGTACCTCGATCCTTGTCCAATGCCTCTCAGTTCAATGTCCTGTAATACAGAAGCCTTTTTCGGATTAACCAGTTTCAAAAGTGGCCAGTCCTGATTTATTCTTTTGTAACAGAGGGTTACATTCTCTCGTAAAGTTCAGGTTAAGATACTTTTTGTGGTGTAAGTGAGTAAAAATGACCAGTCAAACATTAACAGCAGACCGTTCCATCTCTGCATCTGTCGCTACAGCACTGGTTTCTATTCCTGAAGCGGCTTCCTCTGTTGATCCTCGACAGTCTCGCCTGCTAGAGGCGATGAAAACCCAGTATCGCCTTGACCAGCAGGTGAAGTTTCTGCACCTGCAAGCAGAGACAGAATCCCTGCTTCAGCAGCTAAAAGCAATTAAACAGCAGCGTCAGGCGTCAGAACCCCCCTCTGACACGGCTGATAAATAGCACCCAGTGAATCAAGGTTTTGTAGCTATAGTCACCAGATTTAGGACGGGGTGTAGGGGTGTCCCCAACCCCTCTAAAGCCAATGTCTTAAGCAACCTGGCGACAGTTATAAATAGCTCATTCTCTGGTCTTTGGGGAACCTGGTCTTTGGGGGATCTGGCCTGAACCTGAACAAACGGGATGGCTTCTCATCACTAAAAAACAATTTCTGGGAGAAGTCTAAGCTCTATACTTGGCATGGGCTTCATCCGTCGGTCTTTGGTTATGCGCTCTTTCTGGTCTGATCCTTACCTTTGGATTCATCTGGCTGGCTTAGCAGCAGTTCCAATTTTTCTGGAGCTGTGTTTGCTTGGTTTTGCAGTCGGTGATCCAGTCCTGCCGGTCTGGCTTGAACTGTTTTTGGTATCGGCAATTGGGATTGTTCCCATTCTCTGGATGCAGTGGCAGCGTCCGTTTTACATCTTCAGTCTGGTCGCAGTGGCGCTCAAGCCAGAACGTCTGACCGATGACCAACGCCGTCTGTTAACCCTGTTTAAATCCCAGCGCAATCAAATCCTGGCAGGGGTAGTATCTATCCCACTGATTTTTGTACTGCATCAGGTTTACCAAATTGCCCCCATTGCTACTCCAGTGGCTCATTTCCCAACTGAATGGAGGTTTTTGGGATTGATGCTGGCCGGGGTTGCTTTTCTGGCCGCCAACCTGTTTACTCAGGTTCCAGTAAGTGTTTTGGGAGTCATGCTGCATTCGGATGCAGTATTTGCAGCGACGGATCCCTATCCTCTGGAACAAATTGGATCCAGCTTTTCCCTGGTTGGCATAAAGGTTGCGCAAATTTTGCCTCCAATTGTTCTGGAAACGCCGCCCGCACCCGTGGTTGCATCTTCGGTTACAGTAGTCGAAACGTCAACCCAAGAGTTAGAAACGTCAAACCAGGAGCTAATCGACACAATAGGCCCTGAATTGGTTAAAACAGAAGAACCCGTAGTTGATCTAGCTTATGCTAAAGAGGTAAATCACTCCGAAACTTCAATTCAAACCTCAAAGCAAAACCTGCCTGAGTCCGACTCAGAGACATCCTCCAATGGGAACTCGACGAGTTCTGAAGTTTCTTCCGAGGAAGACGTTTGGGATCTGTAAGCCATGCGCGGTGGATTTAGGCCGCCTCGACATTACCCCAGGGTACCTCTGGGGCGGCGAGTAGCTGCCTTTGTCACTGATTTTGGGGCTGTTTCGTTCCTCAGCTTGTTTGGTGGAGGAAATCTTTATATTCCTCTGTTTATTTTCTTTTGGTTAGGGTTGCGTGTGGTGGTCGTAGCGAGGAATCAGGGTCAAAGTCTGGGGTGCTGGGCATTTGATATGAGACTCCTTGATCTCCGGTACGGGGCGACTCCAGGGTTAATGGAACTGGTCAAGCGGGAGGCGATCGCCGGATTTGCTAGCTTGCTGGTTTTCATTGGGCTGGTTAACCTCAGTCCAACGAATGGATTCATTCTTGTCGCTCCCATTCCCCTGCTGATTGACTGCGGACTCGCTCTTTTGGACGCAGAGAATCGGCAGGCGTTTCACGATCGCTTTGCCCGCACCATGCTAGTTCAAACCAGCCGGGGCTACTCATTGGATATTAAGCTGAAAAAAATGTTTGCGCAACATCATCATCGTATGAAATAATGGATGTTTGCGTCTATGCTTTCCAGTTTGTTGACTTTGTAGGATTATGGCTAAGAATAAAGGCGTTCGCATCATTATTACGCTGGAATGTACCGAGTGTCGCACCAACCCTAATAAGCGATCGCCCGGCGTCTCCCGCTATACAACCATGAAAAACCGTCGTAATACCACAGCACGGCTAGAGCTTAAAAAGTTTTGCCCGCACTGTAATAAGCACACGGTGCATAAAGAAATTAAATAAGGGATAGTTGAACAATCAGCGCTCCGGGAGTCAGAAGTTACTGGCCCCGTTGCCGATCTATCCGTTGTCGATCCCTTAATAAAAGGGGGAATTTGACAGATCTCATCGCTTAACCAAGAGGCGTCACCCTTCCTTTCCCTGCCACCAACCACCGGATACCATCCCTAACGTTTACTACTGCCCGCTGAGTAACTGACTACACTGAATCACTGACTATGACCTACTTTCGTCGCCGCGTATCTCCCATTAAGCCAGAGGACCCCATCGATTACAAAGACGTTGACCTGCTGCGTAAGTTTATTACAGAACGGGGTAAAATTTTGCCTCGTCGAATTACGGGTCTAACCGCTAAGCAACAGCGTGACCTGACCCAGGCAATTAAACGTGCTCGAATTCTTGCCCTCTTACCCTTCATCAATCAGGAAGGCTAGTGTTGCAAACACTAAACTTTGCACATGGGGGTTGGGGGCTCCGCCCCCAGGCAGGGCTGGAACCCCTAACCTCCAACAAAACTTTCGTTTTGCTGTACTAGTGGTTTGTCAAGACTGTATTTTGCGGATGAAAACTCCAAAAACATCTGGAAATTGGGTTTTGTTGGTTTTAAGTAAGTAGCTAGTACAGCACGGCGGGAATACGGATACCATTCTGGCTCCCTCCGACTCCCCACTCCCCAACCCAATGGTTACTGGACTTATGCCATCGTCCACCAGGCGTAATTAAATGAAGGGTAGTTTCGGGGGTGGAGGGGGTGAAACCCCTTGCCGGGGGGCGCAGCTCCCACTCCCCCTTTACAATTAATTATGGCTACCTGACTTATGCCTAAAATTAATTCTGACTGACTACTAGGTTCCCTACGATGGTTGGTTAAGCTCCTGGACCCTGGGTGATTGAAGGAGCTTTGAAGCCCTCTATCCCCTTACCCCCTCGTATGCCAAATGGAGAAGGGAACGCTTGTTGAATTTCGTCTCAATGGTGAGCGTCGCCTTGCGGTTGCAGAACGTCCAGAGGGCAAAAAGCACTGGATTGTTTTAGATGAGCGTGGCCAATCCCATACTCTTCATCCCCGGCAAGTTACCTATGAGGTCGGGGATGGTTATAAGCCTTCCGATATTCCCCAGTTTCTTAAAGCAACCCAGGCAAATCTAGATCCTTCTAGCCTTGAGGTAGCGTGGGAACTTTTGGTGGAAGAAGGCGAAACCGTTGATCCGGCAGAAATGGCACTGTTGCTCTTCTCAGATCAAAGTCCCGTTTTTTGCTACACGGCCCACTGCCTATTATCTGAAGATCGGCTGTATTTTAAGCAGAAGGGTGAACGGTATGAACCCCGCCCCAAAGCTCAGGTGGCTGAACTGAAGCACCAGCTGGAGATGGAGGCCCAGCGACAACTGGAATGGGATGGGTTTTTATCCCGGGTAGCCCAGGCATTAACCGGGCAGGCAGTTGAGTGGCAGAGTAGCGATCGCCCCCGTCTGGAGGCACTGGAACGATTTGCTACTCTGGGAGAGGATGCAACCCACCGGACACCTGCCCTGGAAACCCTGTTACACTTGAAACGACCTGAGACCCCTGAAGCGGCCTTCCAACTGCTGGTTGATCTGGGACTGTGGAGTCCCCATGAAAACCTGTTTTTGCGTCGCAGTCAGATCCCGGTTCAGTTTCCCTCAAAGGTACTGGAAGTGGTACATCAACGTTTGCTCTCTCCACCACCTGACTTGAATTCAGACCGTTTGGATCTGACCCATTTGAAGGTGTATACGATTGATGACGAAAGCACGCGTGAGATTGACGATGGGTTGAGTCTTGAGTACCTGCCGGATGGAACGCAACGGTTATGGATTCACATTGCTGACCCCAGTCGCTGGCTTGAACCAGGAGATGAGTTAGATTTAGAAGCCCGGCGACGGAGTACAACGCTCTACCTGCCAACGGGTATGGTGCCTATGTTTCCAGCAGAACTGGCAACCGGACCCATGAGCCTTGTACAAGGAAAAGTTTGCTGTGCGCTGAGTTTTGGGGTGATTCTAGACCCAGCTGGCGCTATTCAGGACTATCGCATTCACCCCAGTCTGATCAAAGCTACCTACCGACTGACCTACGAAGATGTGGATGAAATGCTGGAGTTGGGAGTAACAGCAGAGTCAGAGTTAGAGGCGATCGCCCAGTGGGCCAAGCGCAGACAGGAATGGCGACAGTCCCAGGGCGCAATCAGCATTCATATGCCAGAATCTTCCATCAAAGTGTCTGACGATGAAATTATCATCCAGGTTCTGAACGACTCCCCGGCACGCCAACTGGTTGCCGAAATGATGATTCTGGCAGGGGAAGTGGCTGCCCGCTATGGGCAGACCCACAACTTACCCCTCCCCTTCCGTTACCAACCCCAGCCCGAACTTCCGCCGGAAGAAGAATTGCTCCTGCTTCCGGCAGGCCCGGTGCGTGCCTGTGCCATTCGTCGTTGTATGCCGCGCAGCGAGATGGGTATTACTCCAGCCCGGCACGCCAGCCTGGGCCTGGATACCTATACCCAGGTCACCTCTCCTATCCGGCGTTACAGTGATTTGTTGGCCCATTTTCAAATCAAAGCCCACCTGCGTGGGGAAACCCTTCCCTTTTCCGTCGAGGAAATGAAGGAGTTAACCATGAGTATCAGCACCACCGTCCAGGAAGCGACGCTCGTGGAACGACAGACCAACAAATATTGGGGATTAGAGTTTTGACGGCGCAATGCCCATGAAGTCTGGCAGGCACTAATGTTGCGCTGGTTAAGAGAACACGAGAATTTAGGACTGATTTTACTGGAAGATTTGGGCATTGAGTTGCCCATGCGGTTTAGCCGCCCCGTTTCGCCGGGCGATCGCCTGGAAATTAAAGTCCTTCACGCCAACCCCCGCCAGGACTTCATTCAATTCCAGGAAATGATTCATCAGGAACCACAACCCGCCACTAACACTAATTAGTGCGCCATGCAAAAGCCTGTAGCCGGTAACGTAATCGTAATAGAGGGCATTACTGAAAAGCAGTATGAATCGAAACGAAGTTTTGAGCATACAGTACCTATTCCATACCCAAATTCAGCAACGCCCTTCATCACGCCGTCGCTCGGTGTGATGAAGGGCGAGACTCAAGAGGGATCACCCATTCACTAAAGACGAACTCCCCGACCGTTGGGACTCTCATTTGGATAAGGACTGTTCTGAATCGAAGGGTAGGGGCTGACGGGAATGTCATTTTGACCATTGCCATTCTGGCTAGCTGGGCTGACTAAACCCACGGCTCTAAAGTGACCAAAAACCTTAACTGCTGTATCTACGTTGCTTAATTGATCAGACATCCAGACGGTTCTGCCCGTTCGCCGAGAAGTACAAAATTGCCCCTTCAAGCTGTGCTGGCTCACAACCTGGTTAACCAACTGCATCCGCTCGTCATTACTGGCTTCGATAATGACAACCGTATTTCCTTTGCCCAGTTGACGGCAGGGCCCAACTTGCTGAGACCTGGCTGGACTGGAAAACTCTATCCACACGGTACTAGCAAAGACCGCAAGGCACAAACCCTTTAACAGAGGACGTTTGGAATGGTTCATAGCGCTGCTCTTTCATCAATGAGGGGATACCGATGGTGACCGCCACCATGATAGTCGCGAACCTTTTGAGTGGCACGAAAGCACGAAAATATACAAGACCCAATTACATCCGCTCTAACACCTCAATTCCAAGCAAGGATAGACCAAGCTTCAAGGTGCGGGCTGTGAGGTCACAGAGAATAAGTCGAGAGGTGCGGAGAGGCTCTTCAGCCTGGAGGACGGGGCAGCGATCGTAGAACTGATTAAATTTTTGACTGAGTTCAAACAAATATTGACAGAGTCGATTTGGCAAAAGATCCTGAGCCACTTCTGCCAGCGTCTCACTCAGTTGCAGTAAATGTTTTGCCAGGACCAGTTCGGGCTCTTCTTTTAAAGACACCTGGGCATCTGACCCCAAATGTTCAAAATCAATTTGACCTTTACGGCTAATCCCTTGCACACGCACGTAGGCGTAAAGCATGTAGGGAGCTGTGTTTCCTTGCAAAGCTAGCATCTTGTCATAGCTAAAGATGTAGTTGCTGGTGCGGTTCTGGCTCAGGTCAGCGTATTTGACTGCACCAATGCCCACAACACGAGCGACGTTCTCAATAAATGTTTCACTCTCCTGGCGGCCTTCTTCCTGAATCCGGGTTTCCAGATCCGTTCGGGCGCGGGCGATCGCTTCCTCCAATAATTCTTTTAGGGGAATCGCCTCTCCCGAACGAGTTTTCAATTTCTGCCCATCTTCTCCCAACACCAACCCAAAGGGAGCATGAATAAACTCCACCTCATCCGTAATCCACCCGGCGCGTTTTCCAACTTGAAAGATCTGAGCGAAATGATTGGTTTGCTCCGCACCCACTGGATAAATCACACGTTGGGCTTTGTCTACCTGCACCCGGTAACGAATGGCCGCAAGATCAGTTGTAGCGTAGTTGTAGCCACCATCAGATTTCTGCACAATCAAAGGCAAAGGTTTACCATCCTTATTCGTAAACCCTTCCAAAAAGACGCACTTGGCTCCGGCATCTTCTACCAACAAACCCTGCTGCTCAAGTTCCTTCACCACGTCAGGCAGGAAGGGGTTATAAAACGATTCTCCTCGCTCAATAAAGGGCAAAATTCCCATCAGGTCATAAATTTTTCGATAAGAGCGGCTCGATAGTTCGCAGACAATCCTCCAGGCACGCAGGGTTTCTTCGTCGCCAGCCTGGAGCTGCACCACAGACTGCCGCGCGACCTCCCGAAATTCTGCATCCGTATCAAACCGTTTCTTAGCTTCCCGGTAGAAGGTAGACAGATCACCCAAATCCAGGTTTTCGGTACTGCTGAGTGCTTCAGGGTAGGCTGTGCGCAGATGGGCAATCAACATGCCAAACGGAGTGCCCCAGTCTCCCACGTGGCTTATTCGCTGGACATCATGCCCAACAAATTCTAGAATCCGAGCGATACAGTCCCCAATGACGGCAGGGCGTAAATGCCCCACATGCATTTCCTTGGCAATATTGGGGCTGGGATAGTCTACTATTACTCGTTTGGGGTGACTGACGGGTGCCACACCTAAACGGGGGTCTGATTGAATTGAATTAAGCTGGGTTTCCAGATATTCTGGCTTCAAGGTCAGGTTGATAAAGCCAGGTCCGGCAATTTCGGGTGGTTGACACAGATCGGCAACATCCAGATGCTGCACCAGTTGTTCTGCGATCGCCCGTGGGGATTTCCCTAGCTTTTTGGTGAGCGACATCGCCACATTAGACTGATAATCCCCAAATCTGGGGTTGCTGGCAGGCACCAAAATGGGGTCAATCTCTGCAAACTCTGAACCAAATGCTGCGACCAGAGCATTTTCGAACTGGGTTTTCAGTTGGGTGATCGTAGAAATCATGAGAATAGGTGAGGTGCCTGAAAAGAAGATCTAGCCACAATCTAGCAATATGGCCTCTTTAATTTAACAACCAAGTCAACCCTTTAATAAGGTGGGACAACAAGCAAACAGCGTGTATCGATTGTTGAACAACTCCCGCTTTAGCTATTTTTTTCTGGCTAAAATGACCAAAAGTTACAGGATGCAACGATGCCAATAGTTCTCAAAACCCTCAACGTAACTACGCTTAAGAAGAAGCCCATTCAGTCTTCCCAACTGCCTGAAGAGCAAAAACAGCCACTCGAATCAAATCAGCAATTTGAGGTTAGCTCCTTTGCAATTGAGCGAGATCATGTCAGAGTTGCATTTGCTAAAGACTCATTCAAAGGTTTTAATACCTGGTATGCCTTTAGCGGACATATTCAGATTATTAAAGATGGAACCGTTGTGTTCCCAAAACCCAGGCCCAGAACAGTTAAATTAGCAATTCCCTATAAATCTCAGCTAGATAACGAGGAGAATCCAACGGGTTCTTGCAATGTCACTTCTCTAGCCATGTGTCTGGAGTTTTTGGGAGCCAGGCGTAAAACAACAATGGGGCAGTTTGAGGATGAGCTTTACCGCTATGCCATTAATCAGGGGCTGAGCCGACATGACCCCCACGATTTGGCCATTATTGTGGAGAATTATGGTTGCCGTGACGACTTTCGTACCAACGCCACCATTGAGCAGGTGCAAGCCTGGCTAGCCGATGGTAAACCCGCTGTGACCCACGGTTATTTCACCTCCTTCGGTCACATTGTAGTCCTCGCTGGTTTTGACGAGAGGAGTTTTCTGGTTCATGATCCCTACGGGGAGTGGACGCCCAGTGGCTACCGAACTGATTTAAGTGGTAAGTATGTGAACTATTCCTACACAATGATTAGAAACCTTTGCATCCCCGACGGTAGTTTCTGGGTTCACTTTATTTCAAAGAAAGCAGGATAGTAATTTTCCCTGTTCCGGTTTTGATCCACTCATTACCCTGTAAGGTTCATTACCCTGCAAGGTTTTGAATTCTCTGTGGCGATCGCTTTAAGAACAGCGACGCTCTACAGGAGAATCCCCTATCCCATTGTTCGTCAAGCCCTGGCAAATTTTCTCCAAATAGATTACGAACTCTGTTCCAAATCTCCACAACAGGATCTTTGGTAGAAGGACTATATAAAGGGGACGTCACTGTGGGGGTACTGAAATAGCATATAGCAATTATTCGATGCGCATACTTAAATCCAACCATGTCGCTCGTGTAACGGGAGCGCTACTCGAAATATAGTCAACCCCGGTCTTTGCTACTGAGCGAATCGTCTCTAACGTAATATTGCCAGAGGCTTCAATCTTAATCCGCTCATTTGCTTGACGAATCATTTTAACAGCCTGTTTCATCATTTCTGGTAGCATGTTGTCCAGCATAATAATGTCCGCTCCATACTTTATAGCCTCCTCCACCATATCTAGGTTTTCAGTTTCTACTTCAATCGTGAGTGGGTAAGGGATATGGGCGCGAATTTGAGCGATTGCCTTCCCAATTCCCCCGGCTGCTGCGATGTGGTTATCCTTAATCATCACTGCATCATCCAACCCCATCCGGTGATTCATCGCTCCCCCCACCTGTGTTGCGTATTTCTCCAACAATCTCAAACCGGGGGTTGTCTTACGGGTATCTACTAATTGAGCGGGTAAATCCTTAATCAGGTCTACATACTGGCGCGTCATCGTCGCAATTCCGC
This sequence comes from Leptothermofonsia sp. ETS-13, assembly GCF_049200465.1. Taxonomy (NCBI): domain Bacteria; kingdom Bacillati; phylum Cyanobacteriota; class Cyanophyceae; order Leptolyngbyales; family Leptolyngbyaceae; genus Leptothermofonsia; species Leptothermofonsia sp. ETS-13. The sequence goes on along the minus strand of NZ_CP120836.1, from coordinate 3,417,754 downwards.
TCAACCGCATAGTCAGATTCAACGCAGTCCGCTCCCCCATTAGCAGTGCTTCCAGAGAACCTTCCAGGTATGCGATCGCTTGTCCCCGTTCACAAACCTCTCCCTCGGCGATCTTTGAGATCAGCGTCAACTGCGGATCGAGAAGCTGAAACACACGGGCTGCAATTGGCAATCCAGCCACAATTCCAGTTTCTCTGGCAATCCATTTCGCTTGCCCAACTTTATTAGCCGGAAGAGCAAGGGGCTGAGTGGTGCGATCGCCTCGCCCGATATCCTCCATTAGCCAGCCTTGCAATAATTGATCCAGTACCAAAAACGGCGGTAACACAGCGGTTGAATTGCTCATCACTCAACATTTATGACCAAACTACTGGTTGACACAATCAATTCCCAAATCGGGCGTATTCTAATCGTGACTGATAGCGAACATCTCTGCATGCTCGATTTTGCAGCTTGCGAAGCGCGTATAATGCACTTTCTTCAGAGGCGCTATCAACATTTGATCTAATTGCAACCAGCAATCCTCAAGGCTTCAGCCAACGCATTCAAGCCTACCTTACAGGCAATTACCACAGCATTGACGAGATTCCTGTCAACCCCGGCGGTACTCCCTTCCAACAGCAAGTCTAGTCGGCCCTCCGCACCATCCCACCTGGGATTACCCTTTCCTACAGGGAACTGGAAGCCAGAATTGATAAACCCACTGCCTATCGCGCAGTTGGCATGGCAAATTCTCAGAATCCAGTCGCGATCCTCCTACCCTGCCATCGTGTCGTAGGTACAGATGGTAGCTTAACAGGCTACACCGGAGGCATTGAACGCAAACGCTGGCTACTTCAACATGAGGGAGTCGATTGCTCAAAATTCAATAACCAGGATTCAGTCAGGTTATAGATCCAGTCTCTAACTGAATCAACTCCTGATTGATTACCCCATTGATTACCCCAGGCTCTACAACCACCGCATATTATTTTTGAAAACGCTAGCTATAGTGCACATCTTGTGATGCGTAACGTATCTCAAAATACTTTCTCTCTTAGAGGTTCAACTCCTTGGTGTGATAGAGTCCTTGATTAGCAGAGGTTTGAGCAATCGCTTCAAAAAACTTTCAGATTTTTTTCAGAAAAACAGTTGACACTCCATCTAGAGTTCGCTACATTAAATAAGCACGGTGAAGCAAACGACGCGAGAGCGGCGCTAGCAAGCCGTCCGAACCTAGACAAGAGAATAGTTTGAAAGCCAGAATAGCACCGAAACCTCGTCAAGGAAATAGGGAATAAGCGTATAGCTTATTTCGAAGGAACGAGAACCGGAGACTGAGAAGTTTCTGGAGCCAAGGAACTCAAGAGTAACATGGAGAGTTTGATCCTGGCTCAGGATGAACGCTGGCGGTATGCTTAACACATGCAAGTCGAACGGGCACCTTCGGGTGCTAGTGGCGGACGGGTGAGTAACGCGTGAGAATCTGCCTTCAGGTCGGGGACAACAGCTGGAAACGGCTGCTAATACCGGATGAGCCGAGAGGTAAAAGCTTTAGTGCCTGAAGATGAGCTCGCGTCTGATTAGCTAGTTGGTGGGGTAAGAGCCTACCAAGGCGACGATCAGTAGCTGGTCTGAGAGGATGATCAGCCACACTGGGACTGAGACACGGCCCAGACTCCTACGGGAGGCAGCAGTGGGGAATTTTCCGCAATGGGCGCAAGCCTGACGGAGCAATACCGCGTGAGGGAGGAAGGCCCTTGGGTTGTAAACCTCTTTTGTCAGGGAAGAAGGTCTGACGGTACCTGACGAATCAGCATCGGCTAACTCCGTGCCAGCAGCCGCGGTAATACGGAGGATGCAAGCGTTATCCGGATTTATTGGGCGTAAAGGGTCCGCAGGTGGTTTTTCAAGTCTGCTGTCAAAGCGCGGAGCTTAACTCCGTACAGGCGGTGGAAACTGAGGAACTAGAGTCTGGTAGGGGTCGCGGGAATTCCCAGTGTAGCGGTGAAATGCGTAGATATTGGGAAGAACACCGGCGGCGAAAGCGCGCGACTGGACCGGAACTGACACTGAGGGACGAAAGCTAGGGGAGCGAAAGGGATTAGATACCCCTGTAGTCCTAGCCGTAAACGATGGAGACTAGGTGTTGCCCGTATCGACCCGGGCAGTGCCGTAGCTAACGCGTTAAGTCTCCCGCCTGGGGAGTACGCACGCAAGTGTGAAACTCAAAGGAATTGACGGGGGCCCGCACAAGCGGTGGAGTATGTGGTTTAATTCGATGCAACGCGAAGAACCTTACCAGGGCTTGACATGTCGCGAACCCTCTTGAAAGGGAGGGGTGCCTTCGGGAGCGCGAACACAGGTGGTGCATGGCTGTCGTCAGCTCGTGTCGTGAGATGTTGGGTTAAGTCCCGCAACGAGCGCAACCCTCGTTTCTAGTTGCCATCATTGAGTTGGGCACTCTGGAGAGACTGCCGGTGACAAACCGGAGGAAGGTGGGGATGACGTCAAGTCAGCATGCCCCTTACGTCCTGGGCTACACACGTACTACAATGCTGTGGACAAAGAGCGGCGAGTCGGCGACGGCAAGCAAATCTCGGAAACCACGGCTCAGTTCAGATTGCAGGCTGCAACTCGCCTGCATGAAGGCGGAATCGCTAGTAATCGCAGGTCAGCATACTGCGGTGAATACGTTCCCGGGCCTTGTACACACCGCCCGTCACACCATGGGAGTTGGCCACGCCCGAAGTCGTTACTCCAACCGTTCGCGGAGGAGGACGCCGAAGGCAGGGCTGATGACTGGGGTGAAGTCGTAACAAGGTAGCCGTACCGGAAGGTGTGGCTGGATCACCTCCTTTATAGGGAGACCTACCCACTCTAATTCCGAAAGCACAGTGCAAATAGGAAAGAGTTGGTCATCCCAAGGTCGGTCGAGGACACGGTGTTGGCTTTCAAACTATGGCAGGTTCGGACAATGGGCTATTAGCTCAGGTGGTTAGAGCGCACCCCTGATAAGGGTGAGGTCCCTGGTTCGAGTCCAGGATGGCCCACCTTTGAAAGCGGGAAGAAAGAAGAAAGCTGAAAGTGAGAAGAATGAAGAGGAAAGTTTTCTACTTTTGACTTTTCTTTTTTGTTATTTCTTTTTTACTGTTCATCTTTTATCTTTCACCTAAGGGGGGTTTAGCTCAGTTGGTAGAGCGCCTGCTTTGCAAGCAGGATGTCAGGAGTTCGAGTCTCCTAACCTCCACTGGAGAATTGCTTAGGGTGATTGTCCAAGAGGAAAAGTCTTCAGCAACTCGACTAAAGAACTCAACCAGTTGCCTATACGGCTGCGTAGTGGGGTAAATTAGAGAGCCTGCTGGAGTCGAATCCAGCCAGAACCTTGAAAACTGCATAGAACTTGTCAGGTAGATGAGGAGTTGGTGACGTGGGAGTAGAGGGTAGGGATTGCCCTAACTTCTAAGACCCTAGTCCTAACACCTTTCATCACAGACACCAATGAACTTGTTAAGTGGTCAAGCTAATAAGGGCTAACGGTGGATACCTAGGCACACAGAGGCGAAGAAGGACGCGGTTACCGGCGATACGCCCCGGGGAGTTGGAAGCGAGCAGTGATCCGGGGATGTCCGAATGGGGCAACCCCTCAATACTACCCACTGAATCCATAGGTGGGAAAGAGCGAACGCAGCGAACTGAAACATCTTAGTAGCTGTAGGAAAAGAAAACAAACGTGATTCCCTTAGTAGCGGCGAGCGAAGCGGGAAGAGCCTAAACCAGTGTGCATGCACGCTGGGGTTGTGGGACAGCAACAAGGAATCTGGAGACTAGACGAAGCATTGGGATGATGCACCAGAGAAAGTGAGAGTCTTGTAGTCGAAAGTCAAAGGATACGAGCTGAATCCCGAGTAGCCTGGAGCACGTGGAATTCCGGGTGAATCAGCGAGGACCACCTCGTAAGGCTAAATACTCCTGTGTGACCGATAGTGAACCAGTACCGCGAGGGAACGGTGAAAAGAACCCCGGGAGGGGAGTGAAATAGAACATGAAACCGTTAGCCTACAAGCAGTCGGAGCCCGATTAAACGGGTGACGGCGTGCCTGTTGAAGAATGAGCCGGCGACTTATAGGCACTGGCAGATTAAGCCGGAAATGGCGAAGTCAAAGCGAAAGCGAGTCTGAATAGGGCGAAGCGTCAGTGTTTATAGACCCGAACCCGGGTGATCTAACCATGTCCAGGATGAAGCTTGGGTAACACCAAGTGGAGGTCCGAACCGACCGATGTTGAAAAATCGGCGGATGAGGTGTGGTTAGGGGTGAAATGCCAATCGAACCCGGAGCTAGCTGGTTCTCCCCGAAATGTGTTGAGGCGCAGCGGTGGACGTTATAGCTGGGGGGTAAAGCACTGATTCGGTGCGGGCTGCGAGAGCGGTACCAAATCGAGTCAAACTCTGAATACCCAGTGCACAGTCCGCCAGTGAGACGGTGGGGGGATAAGCTTCATCGTCAAGAGGGAAACAGCCCAGACCACCAGCTAAGGTCCCCAAATCACGGCTAAGTGAGAAAGGAGGTGGGAGTGCATAGACAACCAGGAGGTTTGCCTAGAAGCAGCCATCCTTAAAAGAGTGCGTAATAGCTCACTGGTCAAGCGCTCCTGCGCCGAAAATGAACGGGGCTAAGCCGTGTACCGAAGCTGTGGATTCGAAAGAATGGTAGGGGAGCGTTCTGCGGTAGTGAGAAGCATTAGCGAAAGCAGGTGTGGACGAAGCAGAAGTGAGAATGTCGGCTTGAGTAGCGCAAACATTGGTGAGAATCCAATGCCCTGAAATCCCAAGGGTTCCTCCGGAAGGCTCGTCCGCGGAGGGTTAGTCGGGACCTAAGGCGAGGCCGAAAGGCGTAGTCGATGGCGAATCGGTTAATATTCCGATACCGACTTTGGTTTGTACCGGGGGACGGAGAAGGCTAAACCAGCCAGGAGTTGGTTACTGGTTCAAGTATCCGAGGTAATGAGGAGCGGCGAAAACGCTCTGAGCTAAGGTGCGAGTACGAGGAGCTACGGCTCCGAAGTGGTTGAGGTCACGCTTCCAAGAAAAGCCCGAAGTACGTTAAGCCAAAGTTGCCCGTACCCGAAACCGACACAGGTGGGAAGGTTGAGAATACCCAAGGGCGCGAGATAACTCTCTCTAAGGAACTCGGCAAAATGGCCCCGTAACTTCGGAAGAAGGGGTGCCTCCTGCAAGGGGGGTCGCAGTAAAGAGGCCCAGGCGACTGTTTACCAAAAACACAGGTCTCCGCAAAGTCGAAAGACGAGGTATGGGGGCTGACGCCTGCCCAGTGCCGGAAGGTTAAGGAAGTCGGTCAGCGCAAGCGAAGCTGGCGACCGAAGCCCCGGTGAACGGCGGCCGTAACTATAACGGTCCTAAGGTAGCGAAATTCCTTGTCGGGTAAGTTCCGACCCGCACGAAAGGCGTAACGATCTGGGCGCTGTCTCGGAGAGAGGCTCGGCGAAATAGGAGTGTCTGTGAAGATACGGACTACCTGCACCTGGACAGAAAGACCCTATGAAGCTTTACTGTAGCCTGGAATTGGGTTCGGGCCTTGCATGCGCAGGATAGGTGGGAGGCTAAGAAGTCATCCTTGTGGGGGTGATGGAGCCGCCAGTGAGATACCACTCTTGTGAGGCTAGAATTTAACCTTCAGCCGTGAACCGGCGAAGGAACCGTTTCAGGTGGGCAGTTTGACTGGGGCGGTCGCCTCCTAAAAGGTAACGGAGGCGCGCAAAGGTGCTCTCAGGCTGGTTGGAAATCAGCCGTAGAGTGTAAAGGCATAAGAGCGCTTGACTGTGAGACTCACACGTCGAACAGGGACGAAAGTCGGCCTTAGTGATCCGACGGCACTGAGTGGAAGGGCCGTCGCTAAACGGATAAAAGTTACTCTAGGGATAACAGGCTGATCTCCCCCAAGAGTTCACATCGACGGGGAGGTTTGGCACCTCGATGTCGGCTCATCGCAACCTGGGGCGGTAGTACGTCCCAAGGGTTGGGCTGTTCGCCCATTAAAGCGGTACGTGAGCTGGGTTCAGAACGTCGTGAGACAGTTCGGTCCATATCCGGTGCAGGCGTAAGAGCATTGAGAGGAGCCTTCCTTAGTACGAGAGGACCGGGAAGGACGCACCGCTGGTGTACCGGTTATCGTGCCAACGGTAAACGCCGGGTAGCTATGTGCGGAGCGGATAACCGCTGAAAGCATCTAAGTGGGAAGCCCACCTCAAGATGAGTGCTCTCATGGCATCAGCCAGTAAGGTCACGGGTAGAACACCCGTTGATAGGCGGTAGATGGAAGTGTAGTAATACATGAAGTCGAGCCGTACTAATAGACCGAGGGCTTGACCTCACATTCATTGGGTTGGGGGTGAAGTCTCAGGAGAGCCGGTCACAGTGCTTGCTCTGAGCGAATCATCCTGATTAATATGACAAGTTACTATGCAGCCTTCAGGGTTCTGAGGGGGAAAGGGGTCAGGATAACGCCTGAGTCTGATGATTCGGTCTCCCCGTCCTGACTCGCTCCCCTCATTCCAAAGCTTTCCTGGTGTCTATGGCGGTGTGGCACCACCCTCATCCATCCCGAACTGAGGTGTGAAACGCATCTGCGGCGAAGATAGTTGGACGGCTGCGTCCCGCAAAAATAGCTCGATGCCAGGGTAATTGTGTTAAAAAGATCGCTTTCCAATTTAGAAAGCGATCTTTTTTTATTTCTTTTTATCTTTCTCTTTAATTCCAATGTCCTAACGTACCCCGCGTAAAGCTATATTTTGATGCAACTTCATATAAGCTTTATATTGCTTAGATTAATTGTGAATTTCAGAAAAAACTACTCACTCTAGTTTTTAATATCTGCCAAGTTGGCAACCTCACTCTTTTGATTCTGGCTAAATTACATTTGTCAACTATCAAGAGTTGTCAAATCCAAAGAATCACTTTGAGGGAAAAACACATGATTATTGCCGACTTGAATTATCTGGAAACCGCTTCTGAAAAATCCAACATTGTTGGTGCTGGTTGGTGGAAAAAACCTTTTGTTCCTGTCGCTAAGGCAGATGCGATTGCAACTTCAACCGCGATCGGTTTCAAAGCCCAATCTTACACTTACACTGATACACAAGCTGTTGCTGGTTTATTTGCTAGTTCTACATCGGCGTCTTCTGCAACTGCAGTAGGTTAGTAAGTGCATGCTGATTTGAAGTAATGGAAGGACAAAAATCGCTGAAAGTAAAAGTATAAAGTCTTTCAGCGATTTCCCTTCTTTAATTGCAACATGTTTTTACCAGGAGAAATATCATGGGTCAATTAGTCATCAATGATCTCAATTTTTTTGAATCAGCTATTTTTCGTGACCAGGTAAAAGGAGGGGCGATCGCTCCTAGAATTTCTACTGCTCTGCAAACAGACATTGACACTCGTTTGGTTGCCCAGCAAAGGATATCTGGTGATCTTGAAAATGGATTCAGAATCGATATCGTTGCGGTTGGTAGTGCTGCTGCCGCTGCTGCTGCTGCTGCCTCGGTTGGAGGGAGCACAATTGTGATTGCACGAGCCAGAGCATAAAAGTTTTACCCACTCTATTAGGGTATTTGATTCTCTTAGAAGTTTAGTGATAGGCATCACTAATGTCAAAATGGGTCGTCATTTCAAGAATTTATCTTGGAATGAAAGAGTATCTGTGCTACTCCTTCACTGGCAAGCCACAAAAGTGAGCGTTTCTGAAATGAAATGCATTGATTACGACCGGAAAATTGTTTTAATTTGAGGGGAAAGCTGATGATCATTTCTGACTTAATGTACTTGGAAGTAATTTCTGAGTCGCCCTACATCATACAGGGCGGAGTTAGTGCTCAAATCAATATTCTCACTGGCAAACAAAAGTCTCTTGCCCTTGCAAAATCTCTTGCCTTCTTTGGCAATGCCCGTGCGGAAGCCGATGCTGCTAGCGATCTTTTTTATAAGGGGATTCGTATCTAACCGGATCGTTAGAATCAAGTCAGAAACTGCCAGGAGCATAGGGGGTTACAGGAACCACTAAACTCCTGGTAGTTTTTTGTAGAATTAACTGGATTTTTGTAAGTTAAGTAGCCACCATAAGCTGCATACAGCGTCACGAATGAAAATGGGCGACAGCTACTGGCTGTTAGTTATAAGTAGGTAGTCATCATTAATTGTCAAGGGGGGAGTGAGGGCTGCGCCTCCAGGCAGGGGGTTTCACCCCCGAAACTATCCTTAATTTAATTGCGTCTAGCTACTTAGCTCTACGCGGGTGCGTTAGGACATTGGAATTAGAGAGGGAGTGGGGGCAAAGCCCCCAGCCAGGGGTTCCCCCCTGCCCCCGTTCAAATTTCAAGAAGGATCGCTATAGCAGTCCTGAATCAATTGTGAAAAAAAGAATTGCGAAAAGACTTTCCCACAAGGGAACGCTTTTCACAATCCAGATAGGATTGCTATGGATGATCTGGTTTTTATAAAACTATTGGTATAGATAGAGACAGACTGTTAGGAAAAATCTGTTGATTTATCTGCCAATTTGGCAACATTCACATTGGTTAACTCACTATATTTCTAATGACAACTGCATTCAGTTGTTCATTCTAACCAACCTTACTTAAAGGAGAGAAGCAATGGTTATTTCTGACTTGAGCTACTTGGAAACTCTGTCCGAGACCACCGATATTCAAGGTGGCTATTTCTTCAAGAAGGTTTACCAGTCTAACTACAGCAACATTGAGCAGTATGCCTACTCTAAGGCAGAAGCTAAAGCCTTCTACGATGATGCATACGCAAAGTCAACTGCTTACAATGTTGCATACGTTGGCCAGTTCAACTATAACTAATGGCAAATTCCTACTGCTAGTAGTTTGAGATTCTGTATCACAGATTGATCTGTATTACAGATTGAGAATTTGACACAGAAAAACCGCTGAAAGTTTAATATCAATAAAAGATGGTGATACTTTCAGCGGTTTTTATTTATTTAGGAGATGGTACTATGGCTTCATTACTTGTCAACGATTTAGATTTCTTTCAAAGTCTCAAAAACCATGAGAGGAGTAACCTTAAGGGTGGAATAGTAATTCTTCTTGGTTCTGCTACTTTACCGCTCGAAAATTTAGGGCTTGGGAACTCACTTGGGACTAACTTGCAACCTGGAGTACTCGCTAATTTACAGCCTGGAACAGCGGTAACAGCAAGTTCTGCTGCCACTTCTAGTAGCGGTGGTTATGGGATTGCTGCCATGGCTACGGCTGCAACCACTGCAGGAGAAAGTGGAATTTCCTACTATTTATCGACTTCGGTCAGCCTTTTATAGAAATACAAAATGAAGGGTGTTTTACCAATTGTAATCTTGCGGTTATGGTCCAGGCGCAATGGAAAAAATCCGAATTTAATGAGTTTTAGTCATTGATAGAAACAGTAAAGCGAAGTTGTGACTAGAAACTAGATAATCAGCAAGGTTTATAGCTGGTTGACAATAATTCTTTGAATTGCAGGTTGGTTTGAGTCACAAAACTAACATCGGCATAGGTTGCGCTTTGTCAACCCACTCTATGAATTTTCAGGATTGTCAAAAGTTTAGCCCGCCAAGCAGAGCTTCTAGTGTTTCTTTACTACGGTAACAATCTGCTTTGGCATTCATTGAAAAAACTGTTGTAAGTACTATTGCTCACCGGGTAAATATGTATCAGTCTTCTCATCATGACCAGATTGATTGAGCCTTATCAAATTCGGGATAGAATGATTAGTTTTTCGGGGATCGATGTCGATCCAGAGGAAATTATTTATTTCTTAAGGAAAAGTATTTCTTTGAGAGATATTTGCCAAAAGATTTTCTATCAGAGAGTCATAGAACAAGCTGCTCAAGAGCGGGGAGTTGTTGTTACTGCCGATGCAATCCAGGCAGAGGCAGATTGCTTACGCCGGCAGAAACGACTGGAGCGCGCAAGTGATACCCTGGCTTGGCTTGACGAGCAGATGATTACAGCGGAGGACTGGGAGGCAGGAATTCGCGATCGCCTATTAGCCCAGGCATTAGCTGAACGAATTTTTGGCAACGAAGTTGAGCGATATTTTGCTGAAAATCGACTTGATTTTGAACAGATTGTACTTTACCGCATTGTTGTTCCTTATGAGCCAGTTGCTCAAGAACTGTTTTATCAAATTGAGGAGAACGAAATCAGTTTCTACGAAGTTGCTCATTTGTATGATATTGATCCCCAACGGAGGCTGATGTGCGGATATGAGGGAAGGTTTCATCGGTGGGGTTTGAAACCTGAAATTGCTGCCGTTGTTTTTGGGGCCAGGATTGGTCAAGTTTTGGGACCCTTTGCCTCTGAGCAGGGGTATGAGCTTCTTCGGGTTGAGGAGTTTATTGAAGCGAGATTAACGCCCGAAATTCACCAGCAAATTGTTGGCCAGTTGTTTAAGGAATGGCTTGAGAATGAGCTTAATTTCCTAATTAATAGTCAGAGTTCTGAATCAGACCTTTAATACAAGTTTTTCTGTATTTCGTTACTTCCTGTGCCAGTTATTACAGAAGGGTTTTGCTCATGATAAAGAAAACTCATTTGCTGCCAGTTCGTCCATTCCTGGCTCAATATGCGGTCTATTCGAGTTTGGTCGTGCTCTGGGGAACGGCGATCGCCCATTCTGCCAATGCCAATCCTGCCCCTGCCAGGTTCATTCAAAGCCCCCATGGCTTGACCATTATCCGTGTTCCGATTTCACATTCTGGTGTCCCTGATGCAGGTGGAAATGTTAGCAGCAGCAGTTATTCCAGTACGTTTGTCAATAATAGCGGTGCGGGTGCCAGCAGCGGTGCTACCGTGACTTCTCCTGCCGGAACAACCAGTAGTAACAAAACCGTGTTTACGCCTGGAGCAACCTCTGCCAGTGCCAGTGCTACGGCTACTGCCTCAACGACTGGGCCTAACCTGGTGAACATTACAGCCAACACATCAAGTACAGCGCAGCCTGTTCCATTGACTATTCCATCTTTCAATACCATTCAAAATAGTGGAAATCCGGGACCAGAAAACCCTACAACTGCAATTTCAACCTTGAATACTTTACAGAATCCGCCATCCATTGCTTTACCGACCGTCCCACTCTCTTTATCGGTCAATGGAACTCCCAATGTTGTCGAAAATGGCTTGGTGACAGTACCTGCAAGTTCTTCATCTCCAGCCACATTTATCCAATCTTTTGCTAAACCAATCTCGCCGCCTGCTGTCACCTCAGGTCCCTATCGAGTTGTTGGATTGCCCAGTCGAGTATTTCCTGGTCTGGGTCTACGGTATGTTCCTGAAGATTAGGTACTCGATGGGTGCGAGTTGAATAATTTGAGCAAATGATTCGATTAAGGAAGTCAAGTATGCGCTACTCAAAAGTTCTGGAACAACGAATTGTTTCGGCAGATGGTCGGGCGATCGCAGAAGCCAGAAGCGAGGTAATCACTTCTGGCAATACTTGTAGCGTCATTCACCAGTCTGTTACCGTCAGCGCAGCTTCAGACAGCACAACTGTTGCCTCTAGTGCCAGCAGTTCTAGCAGCACTGCTCATTCGGATGGTTAGAGCTAAGAGCGGGAGATCAGTTAGAAGAAGAACGGCGACGGAGCTTTAACACTGCACCAGCAGCACCACTGAGTGCGATCGCAAAAATTGTGGTTGGCTCTGGAACTGCTGCAACTGTTGCCTGATTTCCTTTTCCTTCAACCAGGGTAATAAAAAGCGAATCCTGAAAACGACGACGGTAGGAACCTTCAACCTGTGCAAAAGCAGATTCACTGTTTCCGCCAAAAGAGGAGTTAAAGATGGAGTTCGAAGATAGGGTAATATTCGGACTTGTTTGGAAATCCAGAAAATCGTCATTGCCAGGGGTATTGATCTGACCAGCTACAAAAAACAGGTCAAGCAGCCTGGGATTGTTCTCATCCGTTGTATCAAAAAGTTGAAAAAACAATCCACCTCCTGCGGTTGCACTTTCAAAGGACGAATTATCAATCTCAGTTCTCAGGTCTAATAGTGCGGTAAAGTTGAACGCAAACTCATTTTCAACAAAAAAGCGCCCAACTACATTCGCTTCACTTTGTGCAAGGCCCGAATATTCCTGCCCTGCCCCCGATCCCTGGCTAACGGAAAAGTTGAAGACACCAGGTGGCTCAAAAACAAAATTAGCATCAGCATCGGCATTGGTGTTAACAACACCGTCTGGTGCGATGGCAACGGTATCTGTGTCAGTGAATGTCTCAGCAGCGGTAGACACTGCATTGAAGTCAAACAAATTAACTTGACTTCCAGAAAACGAAAAGGTTACCGCTTGAGCAGGAGAAATTGCAACTGCTGAACTTGCAACAACAGGAGCCACAAGTTGAATCAACCTCTGGGCAATCCCAAACGTTACTTTCATAGAATTTTCCTTCTGATAAAGGGCATCACAGATCTGATTGGTTGAGTTTGCACAGCCATGAGAAGCTATCCTGACCAGAGGGGAGCCAGGGAAATTACGGAGCAATCCGTAAAGTAAATTTCATTACACGCTAAATCTCAGTAAGATCCTAGCTTAGAGTTAGTAAAGAATACGTGTTTATACTGCTTTAATTTGATTAAGTTAGTATAAATACGTACTTTATCTCATTCTTTTAGCTCCTGAAAAATTAGTACGAGCAATTGCGCTGAATAAATGAGCGTCTCGCTATGCGTAGCATGAGCAATGGGCAATGATTAATAGCTAGAACGCTTAACTGCCAAAACCAGTGATGCAGAGCCTTTTGTGCAAAGCCTTTTAGAGTGATTTTCTGGTAAAAAGAACTGATCCATCATTTTGAATCGGTCTGGGTTATGCTGGCACCAACCTGGCCTACGATGGCTGTCTTTCATGCTCCCAACCTGACTTCGCAATAGTCTCCTTGACTCCCCTGACTCTCTCTTTCAGCCGTAGCACTGGATACAGTTCGTAGCCACTAGTGGGTCACTTGCTAGGTTGTAGCCATTACTTGTCTACCGAAGCCAAAGTGGCCGCTTAGTCAGCCATCTCAAAAATGGCTCCATCTCAAAAATGGCTATATTCGAGGCAAATGACCCACTAGCTAGCAAAGCTTCTTGATGGCGGAAAAAGCACCCCTGGAAGCAGCGCGGCAATAATGGGAAGGTAGTTCAACCCTATAGTCATAGCCACTACTGGTCTGTCAAGACTGTTTTGAGGGGTTTCAACTCCTCAAAACACCCTGGAAATGGATTTTATTTTAATAGATTTGAGCTACCCCTCAAATCTATCCTGACGGATTACTATGCTTAGGACGGGGTGCAAGGGTAGAACCCCTGGCTGGGGGCTTCGCCCCCACACCCCCTTAAACCCAGTGTCCTAAGCAACCTGGCGATACTATAAATCAAACTCGTATTTCTACAGAGATGCTAGCCCAGAGCAAATAAAAAACTGGTAAATCAACTTGGGAAATGAGGTGAAATTTATATGAACTTACAGTCTTTGGATAAAGAAAATAGCAGAGAAGAATTGGGATGATTGATAATTGCGCCTAGCTACTTATAACCATCTTTCTTGAAATTTGAATGGGGTGCAGAGGGTCCACTCCTGCGTGGAGGCTTCTCCCCCCAAGTCTCCTTGTTCACAAACTATTTGTGAACGTTCTCAGCAGATTTTCTGCGGTAAAGTTTCACTTCATCATCTTCCTTTTCAAGAAAATAATCGCGTTTAAGCCAATGATTTAATTCTGAATAGAATAGTCGATTATGCTTACCTTCCTTGCTGATTGTACTCATGACTATATAAAGAGGGCGCTTGCTCATCAGAGAAGATAGTTCTTGAATGGAGTTAACACCTGCTACCTTGGGCAAATTATCTCCGATTAAGAAAAATGGATAAGCATATTTGGTTGGAATTTTAGTATTGGAAAGGAAATATACAACTGGGTCATAATCGGCTATATAAATATATTCGTGGGGATTCACACGCAGTTGAAGGTACTTAGCAACTTCGGCAGGTTTATCCTGGTAATCAGGAACTCCTTTGACATAGCGAAAGTAGAAAAACCTAATACTTTTTCTAAAATCGGGAGTGGCATAAAAGCCAATGAATAGAATGGCTACTAATAGCCATAGAAAGCATGGTTGATAGCTTTCCAGGGAGCTGATATGAGTCTCAGAGATTGGATTCTGAGTTGCAATTAATCTTTTACTCTGCTTACCGGTGCCTTTGTTGAAATTATTTCTACCTGGAAATAAGTTCTTCAAGAAGGTCTGTCGCCAAAATACTCTAGTCAGGAAGAATGCGGTAACAAGGCTGAGGGGGGGGAGCAGGGGTAGAAAGTAGTGGGCATAAAAACGAACTCTAAAGGTTAGGAAAATTCCGGTCAGGGGAATCAGAATCCAAAGAAGCAAAAGAAGTAGTAGCGTTCGTTCGATGGATAAAATTCTTCTGGAGAATTTAGAAATCAGTGTTAGATAAGTTAAGCCAAAACAGAGCCAAAGTGGAAAATTACTTAACAAATGGGATAGAAAAGCTTTCGCAACTACGGTTGCAGAAAAGCCGCGATCGATTGTTCGGATTTTGTTAGCTGTGAAGTTTGCATAGAAAAAATCTGAGAAATATCCATTAAAGATAAAAACACTTGCCATTAGTAAAAATGGCAGCAGGAACCCGAACAGTAGAAGTGTAAGGATAATCAAATTATCAAAATGCTGCCTTCCATTAAAAGAGGATCTAAAGAACGGTTGAAGAATCGTAAGTAATAAGATGGCTATCAGGTCATAGATAACGATGTATTTAATGATAAAGGCTACCCCAAGTAAGAGACCAATAATTGAGAAAGTCCATTTTTTTCGCTTTAGATTCTGATTGGTTTGAAGCCACTCAAGAAATATCAAATAATAGGCGGTTGCTACAAAGGGTATAAAAAATATTTCAGTGTTGGCGGCAGTTCCTTCGTTTTGGAGGGAAGAAGCGACATAAATAAGTGCAGCAAATAATCCGATCGCCCGACCATCTTTACCAACATCTTTACCAAAAAGCCGACCCAAATAGTACAAAACGTAACAGGTGGTTGCGATCGCCAAACAAGATAGTAGCCTGATGGCAAAAATCGATTTCCCAAAGAGCGAAAAGGCGATTACGTATAGCACATAGATGCCAATGGGTTTATTGTCCCAGACTTCGATGTAAGGAAGGTTTCCATTCAGCATGCTCTGCGAAACCAGGGTGTAAAGGCTTTCATCCCAATCCAACCCTGACTGAAAAAACGTCCAGAACCGGAATAGAATCCCCACTCCCAGAAAACCGAAGAATATCCCAATCTTTTTTGGGGCTTGACCTGGTAAAGAGAAGTTCATAGATCAGGCAATGAAATCAATGCTGGTAAAAGAGTATTTTCTCAATGAAAGGTTCAATCCTTTTACCTACGTTTTCTACAAGATTGGGATCTTCCGAATCGAACCACTCAATGTTGGGATCAGCCCGAAACCAGGTACGCTGACGTTTGGCGAACTGACGAGTGTGCAATACAGTGAGTGCTTTGGCTTCATTTAAGGAGATCTCACCGACCAGATATTGCTTGAACTCGGCATAACCCAGAGTGTTGAGCAACGGTAAATCTACTCCATATTTTTGACATAGGCACTCAACCTCCTCCACTAGACCAGACTCTACCATTTGCTCCGTGCGCTGCTTAATTCGATGTTGGAGTGCTGCCGAGTCACAGTCCAAGCCAATTTGCAGGATGGGATAGGTTGGAGGAGCCTCCCCCTGTTGTTCTGAGATAGGGTAGCCCGTAGTGTAAAAGACTTCCAGCGATCGCAGGGTCCTGACTGTATCATTTGGATGAATTTTGGCGGCTGAAGTAGGGTCAACCTGCTGAAGCATGGCGTAGCACTGGTGCTGACCCAGGGATTGAAGTTGCGATCGCAATTCCGGTTGGGGCGGCACCCGCGGAATCTTCATCCCTCTCACAATGGATTTAATGTAAAGTCCAGTTCCACCAACAAGGAGGGGGAAGGGAGTAATGGAGTGATGGGGTGAGGGTGATGGCGTTTTGGGTTTTGAGTTTTGAGTTCTGAATGAAGGCAACAGGTGACGGGCAACAGGCAACAGGCATTCCTCCTGTTTCCCGGCTCCTTCTGACGCCTGGCTCCCGACCTCTGACTCCTGCCCCCTGACTTCTGGCTTAGCCCCCAACCCTTTCTCAATCAATTCCTGAGCTTGCTGCTGATATTCTGCTACGGTTAACGTCTCCGTAGGATTACAGATATCAATTAAGTAGTGGGGAACTTCTTGCTGCTGAGACAGGGAGGGTTTTGCAGTGCCAATGTTAAATTCTCGATATACTTGACGCGAATCGGCGCTAAGAATGACAGAATGCAACCGCTTTGCTAAAGCGATCGCCAGTCCTGATTTACCCGTTGCGGTAGGGCCACAGACGACGATCAAGCCTGGTACTAACGTATTATTTTTCGCTGTAATGTTATTAAGACCTGACATAAAATGAAGATAACGATCCATCCCCATTAAAAATTACTCAGGAGACAGTTCTAGAATCGCTTATAACCCTTTTGTGTTAGAATTTTGAACAGTTTTGGTCTTTTTTGCTAAAGACAGCTTGAGACCGTTTATTGGTTGGAGCGCTGAAATCCATGACGAATAACTACGGTGCGGAACAGATTCAAGTCCTGGAAGGAATTGAGCACGTTCGGAAGCGTCCAGGAATGTACATTGGCAGCACCGGACCCAGAGGACTTCACCATCTAGTTTACGAGGTTGTAGACAATTCTGTTGATGAGGCACTGGCTGGCTACTGTAAGAATATTGATGTGACGCTGAATGCCGACGGTTCTGTCACGGTTGTGGACGATGGGCGTGGAATTCCGACGGATATTCATCCGAGAACTGGTAAGTCGGCGCTGGAGACCGTCTTAACCAAGCTGGGAGCGGGGGGTAAGTTTGGTGAAGGCGGCGGTTACAAGGTTTCAGGGGGGCTGCATGGAGTCGGGATCTCTGTGGTCAACGCTTTATCTGAGTGGGTTGAGGTGACCGTTTGGCGCGATCGCAAGGTGCATACCCAACGATTTCAGCGAGGGATTCCGCAGACTGAATTACAGGTCAAGCCAGGAACTGATGATCGGACGGGGACCTCTGTCACTTTTCTGCCTGATATCACGATCTTCACCACTGGGATTATTTTTGACTACGCAACACTGGCGGGGCGTTTGCGGGAATTGGCTTTTCTGAATGGTGGTGTCAAGATTACCTTTACGGATAATCGGCTGGAGTATCTCAATCTGGAGGAACCCCACGTTGAGGTTTACTTCTACGAGGGTGGCATCCGGGAATACGTCAGCTACATGAATGCAGATAAGCAACCCTTGAATGAAGAGGTGATTCACATTCAGGGAGAGCGTAACAATGTACAGGTTGAGGTGGCATTGCAGTGGTGTACCGATGCTTACACAGATAACCTGCTTGGGTTTGCCAACAACATCCGCACTATTGATGGCGGTACTCATCTGGAAGGGCTCAAGGCGGTGCTGACCCGGACGATGAACGCGATCGCCCGTAAGCGCAACAAACTGAAGGAAAATGACTCGAATCTGGCAGGTGAAAATATCCGCGAAGGTTTAACGGGCGTGATTTCAGTGAAGGTGCCCGACCCGGAGTTTGAAGGCCAGACCAAGACGAAACTGGGTAACACTGAAGTCCGAGGGATTGTGGATTCAATCGTCGGTGAGGTGTTGACGGAATACCTGGAATTCCATCCCAGTGTTGCCGATTCTATCCTGGAGAAGGCGATTCAGGCGTTTAATGCGGCAGAGGCGGCTCGTAAAGCACGGGAACTGGTGCGGCGCAAATCGGTGCTGGAGTCTTCTACGTTGCCGGGTAAGCTGGCGGATTGCAGCAGTCGAGATCCTTCCGAGTCAGAGATATTTATTGTAGAGGGTGATTCGGCCGGGGGCAGTGCCAAGCAAGGGCGCGATCGCCGCTTCCAGGCCATCCTTCCCCTGCGAGGCAAGATTTTGAATATCGAGAAAACCGATGACGCCAAAATCTACAAAAACACCGAGATTCAGGCGCTCATCACAGCTCTCGGCCTTGGTATTAAAGGCGAAGAATTTGATTCTTCCCAACTTCGCTACCATCGAATTGTGATTATGACTGATGCAGATGTCGATGGAGCCCACATTCGGACGCTGCTGCTGACGTTCTTTTACCGCTATCAGCGGGCCATGGTAGATCAGGGCTTTGTTTACATTGCCTGCCCACCGCTGTACAAGATTGAGCGGGGACGCAATCACTACTATTGCTACAGCGATCGCGAACGGGATCAGATTATTGCGGGCTTTGGCGAGAATGCCAAGTACGAGATCCAGCGGTTTAAGGGCCTGGGTGAAATGATGCCCGATCAGCTCTGGGACACTACCATGAATCCAGAAACTCGCACTCTGAAGCAGGTGGAAATTGAGGATGCAGCTGAGGCAGACCGGGTGTTCACCGTATTGATGGGCGATCGCGTCGCCCCCCGGCGTGAATTTATTGAAACCTACGGCCCTAAACTCAATTTGACGGATCTGGATATTTAGAGGTTGTTAAGGAATAATTTCACACTTTCTCGTGGCGAAGTTCCAACTTCGTCTGCTAGACTATCGGTTCTAATCTCGTTCCTGGTAATCTTCGGCAGACTCCGGATTGAGTTCCCAGCGGCGGCGATCGCGCGACTCTAGCTTGTCTTGCGTATGCACTGACTCTCCATCTACCATCGGGATTCCGGCTGAGCGCAGTAAATCTTCGGTGACGTTTTGGTCAGGGGTGGGGTTTTCTCCACCCACCGCTTCTTCCCCCACAACCTCAGCCTGATACCAGTCATCGTCCGGGTCTCCTCCTGTCGTATCCGAGTCACGGTGTTGGGGCATTCTCAGGGTGAATAACCTGGGTTCGGTTGCCCCATCAAAATCAAACACCCCTTCTCCGGTAGGGTTAAGGTCATCGGTATTGACCAGTTCAGATAGTAAAACTTCTTCTGGCGGAGTATCCCGTTGAGATTCAGATGCGTTCGTTTCACCAAATTCATTAACACTTGCCATACAATTTACCTCCCTTTCCTAACGGTTTTCCCGCAACCAGAAGAGTTCAGTTCTGGTTTGAGGGTTGCTCAATCCGGTAGGGGATGCTTCCCAATGGCTCTAACAGAGCTAGCTTGGGGGCCCTTTTCCCCCAACTCCTCAACAAATCGCACACTACTACCGACTTGCAAATCGCGGAAACCTCCATTCAAAACGCTATTGGCATGGAAATAAATCTCGCGGCCATCGGGGGTTTCAATAAAACCGTAATCATCCTCCGGCAACAGGTTAATGACACGGCCATGGGGGGACATTTCGTGGACTTTTACTTCATGTCGGTGTATGTCCGCATAGTCTTTGAGTTTTCGTTCTGCGGCGGCAAAAGCATCTCGCATTGCAACCTCAGTATCTTCGTGGGGCTGATGTTGTTCCGGGTTTCGATTAATCACCAACTGTCCATTAGGCATCGTTAAATCAATCTGGACATGGTAAAGTTTGCCCTTGTGGTGATGCTGATGGGGAACTTCAACAATGACCCGACAGTTAGTAATTCGGTTGTAAAATTTACTGAGTTTCTCAACCCGTTGACGGATTCTGGCTTCGATCGCATCCGAAGGCTCAAAATTGCGAAACATGATTTGAAGCGGTAGTTGCATAGTTCCTCCTGAAGAATCAAATGACCTGTGCACTACCTAAACTTGTATCCCCGATAACTCTATGTTCCCTCAATAATGACGGGTTGGAGTAGGGACGATAAAAAACGAAAAGTGGAGACGACCCATATAAATGAAATTTATGGCGATTCTGAGGGAGGTTGAATTTCACCAGTTCTCACGCGATCGCGGGGTAATTCTAACTCTCGACTGATTTCTGCTTCTATTTGCTCAGGTTCATTCACCAGAAACTCAAATTGCATTCCTTTAGGAGTTAAGTGGACTGTCTTTACACTTTTGCAAGCCCTTGTTTCTGGTCCATTCCAATGGAAATGGATTCAACTACCTTGGATGGCTTTTTCCCCTGGCGCTTTTTGATCTCAAGCGGGTTGGTTATTTCATAGACCCGACTCAACATTTGATCCGTTAAAAAAAACGCTACCTAGCCAAAAGGCAACCCCCAGGACAGGCAATAGAAGCCAGAACTCTAATCCCAGCGAACGAAAAACTTTGAGCCAAGGCGATCGCATCATAGGACGGCTTGTCAGCAACTCCACCCGACTCTCCTGAAGGTTTGGTGATAGGCGAAGCTTATCACTCAAACAAAATCGCTATCCAGAGATTTTGTTTGGAATATTGGAATATAGCGATCGCCACTAGGCTGAGAATGGGGTGCAGGGGTGAAACTCCTAACTGGGGGCGAAGCCCCTCCACCCCTATGTTGCTGAATTTAAGTAGCTTGACTCAATTAACATTGATAAATTGAGGATAATTTCGGGGGAGTGGGGACACAGCCCCCACTCCCCCTTCTTAAGGTTAATTAAGGCTATCTACATTAGTATTGCAAACCTAGATTCAGCAATGCCCGAACAAATTAAATGCCCGAACAAATTACTATTAGAAATTGCTATTAGATTGTAGAGGGAGGCATGATGTATTGTGCAACGACAGCTTCATTCAATCTGGAAACCTTTTTGGCTTGCCTTCATAGCGCTTTTACTATGGTTACTTCCCCATTTCAATGCAGCAAGTTTGGCACAGGAGCCATCATCCTCTACTACCAGCCTAAATTCTCTACCTGAACAGATCATTACTAATCGGTTTGGACTCGATCCCAACAATATTCCTTCTGAAAAGGTCAGTCAGTTTGTGCATGCCTGTTTGCAAGTAGTCGCCCTAATTGAACGACGTGAGGGAGAACTTCAGGGAGCAGAAACTGAGTCAGAATCACAGCGAATTGAACAGGAAATTGAAGCGGAGGCGCTGGCAATCATTGAAAAGGCCGGATTGACCCGTCAGGAGTATCTCCAGCTGTTGGGTTTAGCAAACACGGATCCAGAATTTGGAGAGCGTATTGCCATTCAACTTCAGGAGGCAATGAGTTGAGGAAGGTGTGTCTGTAGAGGGTATGAGATCATTTCCTCCCACCCCATGCTAGATTGAAGCACTAAGGCGGCAACTGTATCGTACTTGTCTGTTTATGCTGCCTTGGAGGTGCTTCATGACCCAAGATCAGCCATCATCAGACTTACCAAATCACGAACTACAGGGAATGCCTGAACCCTCTCCTGATGCTCCTGAGCGGGCAACAGAAGAGGTTGGCGAAACCCCTCCAGTTCCGCTTGAGCAGACGGTTAAAGACTCTAAACACTTGTCTGAAAGGACAGAGCCATCTTTTTCCCACAACCTTCAGGATTATTGGGATCAAACCCGTCCATTGCTTAAAGCTCAGACAATTAAGGCTTTAAAAGCAATGATTCACATCCTGGAGAAAGTGGTTGAAAAGTTAGAAAAGCCAGAGCCAGAGCCCCTTTCAGTTTCTGATTCGGGTATTACTCCAGATGAAAGTTCCGCTCCCATTTTGAGCAATGGTTTGTGGGAGAAGATTCGCTCTGCCTGGCTTCAGTTTCAGGACTTTTGGAAACAACTTTTGGTGTGGGTCAGGGCACTTTTGCCGGAGGTCTGGAATGAGAAGTTATCAGACCGGGGGCTAACAGGGGCGATCGCCGGAGTTCTCATCTTGCTCCTCTGGGTAACCTCTGGTTTATTCTCCAGCAAGCCCAAACCCATCACCGTTGCTGTGTCTCCTGCGCCTAAAGAAACAAACTCCTCACCTCAGGTGAGCGTGCCTCCTGTTAAACCAACTGCCGCTCCAAAAATCAAAGGATCGGAGCCTGCCCAGCCCTCTGCGCCAAAATCAACTGAAGAGAAGCCTGTCACTCAAAAGCCTTTTACCCCAATGAGTCCTACTCCAGTGGCTAAGCCTGCACCACCCCCCCTGAAGTTAACACCGGAGCAGAAGTTAATTGCCCGGATTCAGGACCAGGTTGCCGAGGTGAGTAATCAATACGTCAATGGCTTGATTCAGGCTGTGCAGGCAAACTTCCGTAGTAGTCGTTTGATTGTTAAGGTTGGGCCAGGCTGGTATGGTTTAAGTTTGGTTCAGCAGAACAAGTTAGCCGATGAAATGCTAGGGCGGGCAAGACAATTGAACTTTAGCAAGCTAGAGATTACCGATTCTGAGGGGATTCTGCTGGCCCGAAGTCCGGTGATTGGATCTGAAATGCTTATCTTAAAGCGGGAAAATAGCTCTCCAGAGGCGGCTTGAATTTAAAGGGGCTAGGTACCAGAGATAAAACAACAGCAAAGATTTTCTCTAATCACGGGGATTAGTAATCACTAACTCAAATTCCCAGCCAGGCATCTGGCGGACCAGATCAGTCATCAAGCGGAGATCCTTAGGACCATTGAGGGTCAAATTTTCTCGGGATCGCACTTCAACCACGATCGTCTTCCCTTCACCTTTTGCAATTAGATCGAAGGGACATTGAGAAAGCGTTGGAGGCAGGTCTACGGACGAGGGATGAATCGTAACTGCATACCCCTTATGCCTGTATTCCCTCGCCACTTTCAATAGTCGCTGATGTTCCAGTTCAGTTTGATAGTCTGGCTTTGTCATACTATAAAATATATCCCCAAATTCTATGAGCCGCCAGAGAAAATGAGAACGTTTATTCAATTGAGACAATGAAGTAGGTGGCAATAATAACTTTAAAGAGGGGGTTTGGGGGCGCAGCCCCAAACCCCTTCCCTCCCCGAAATTATTCTTAATTTAATTTAATTACGTCTAGCTACATTAGTTTAACTCTGATGGGTCAGGGGCAGCCTCTATGCGAATATGTAAAAACTCCTGTCCACTACAAAATCCTTCTGCCAATATGGGAGACATTCCCTTAACCCGAAATGAACCGTTGAGACTGCGACGACGGCTGACGAAATCAGTTACCTGGTAGTCATCCACATAGATGAGCCCATTTAAGGCATCTCTAACAGGTTTCACAATGTTATCGCTATCAGGAACACCACTTTCGCCTCCAGGTTCTGCCTCATAGTAATGGGTAATCACAACTCTGACCGGTGCACCTATGGGTGCACCTGATTTCCAGCAGGCTTCAGCAGTGCTACGAACCACTGTTTTCCAGGCCTGAAGGCGCTTCCGATCCTTAGTTTGGTGGGAAATTGGCTTCCCAATCACGACAAATTCGAAGGGGAGCACTGGTGGAGTCCTAAGTGGCAGAACTTATAAATCGTTAATTCAACAGGTGTAGTGGTAGAGCCCCCATGGAGATTTTATTTTGTGTATAAAAACCTAAATTTGGAAAATGTCGAATCCCTATCCAGAGTGGGAGAAGTTGGCATCTGCCTGTTCTACAGGTTTAAGATTAATTGCGGTTGTCACTAGTCAAATTTAAGGATTGAGTCAGTATCCAGTATTTCAATTCCATGGTAATTCTGTTCTACCCTATGGTTTGACGATCAGGGGTAGGGGGAAAGTTGCAGGTGATTTGTCTAGTTCTTATAGCTCTACGCGGGTGCGTTAGGATATTGGAATTAGAGAGGGCTTCGCCCCCAGCCAGGGGGGCCGCCCCTGCACCCTGTCCTAAGCTTGGTGGCCATAGCTATATTTGTCTAAGTTCAGCTATTGACCTTCGTCAGGTTTAGGATGAAGAGGTAGCAGTACTCGATCTGCCGATTGCAAACATTAACAACCGATCGCCCAGCCAGGATATTCAGCCAGCCAGGATATTCAGAGTGTAGAACAATGGGTAGAACAGACGGGCAATTACGAAACAACGTCTTTCCAGATTTGTTTCACTTCAATTAATCATCCGCTTCGCTGTTCTCTTCTGGTTCTGAATCAACTGGCTCAATTGGCGTTACCATAACCTTATCCACACGGGTACCGTCCATATCAACGACTTCAAAACGGAACCTGCCTGCTTCAAAACTGTCACCCGACCTTGGAATCCGTTCTAAAGTTGCCATTACAAATCCACCCAGGGTTAAATAGTGTCCTGTTTGTTCATTGGGTAAGGTTTCACACTGCAAGAGTTCCTTCAGCTCATCAACCGACAACAGTCCGTCCAGCAACCAGGAACCGTCTTCCCTTAGAATTACTGCTGGCTCCTCCATATCTTCGTGGTTTGGCAATTCACCCACAATTGCTTCTACCAGATCGTTCAAAGTCACTAATCCTTCAATCCCACCGTACTCATCAGTAACTAGAGCAATATGGGTGCCTGATTCCTTAAACGTTTCCAAAACATTAAGGGCACGGGTATTTTCTGGAATGAACAGAGGGGGTTTTACAAGTTTCCTAAGATCAACAGGCTGTCCCGACAGATAAGTAGTTAGAAGGTCTTTCATACGTACAATGCCAAGATAGTTATCAAGGCTTCCCTGCCCCACTGGAAAGTAGGAATGAGGATATTCCATCATCTCACGCTGATTTTCTTCCATCGATGCATTTACGTCTAGCCAGGCGATCGCTGTTCGGGGAGTCATTAAGGTTTTAATTGGGCGATCGCCCAGCCGAAAAACTCTGGAGACCATTTCCTGTTCTGCTTCTTCAAACATCCCTGCCTGAGTGCCCTGCTGAATTAACCCCTTAATCTCCTCTTCGGTTACCATCGGTTCTTCCGATGCTTGAATGCCCAATAGCTTAAGTAGCCAATCCGTCGAAATGCTTAAAAAATGAACCAGCGGAGCGGCGAGGGTCGCTAGCGATCGCATTGGACCGGCTACCCGACAGGCAATCTGCTCAGGATTACTGAGCGCAATTCGTTTAGGGACAAGCTCACCAATCACCAGCGAAAGGTAGGTAATGGTTGCTACAACAATGAAAATACTGAGGGGTTGGCTATAGGGAGCAAGGGGAGAAATAGTGGCAAAGAACGCTCTAAGCCGTTCAGCAACTGTTGCACCACCCACAGCACCGCTCAAAATCCCAATTAGGGTAATCCCAATTTGAACCGTTGATAAAAAGTTATTGGGAGAGTTTGCCAGTTTTAAAGCTAGCCGCGCTCTACTACTTCCCTTCTTTGCTAGCTGCTCCAATCTAACTTTTCGGGCAGAGATAACTGCGATTTCAGACCCAGAGAAAATACCATTCGCAATAATCAGCAGGACGATTAGCAAAATTTCAAAGGTTATGGAGGTCATTTTTTAAGTTGTTTAAATCCAGGATTAGCTGCCTATGCTTTTAGCATAAGCCTATCTCTAGAGCTGACTGATAAGCCTTGACCTGAAGATCGATCCCAGTAATTGCCGTACCGACGACTACAGCATGAGCGCCCAGGTCGATTGCCTGTCGGGCCATTGCGGGCGAACTGATTCCTCCTTCGCAAAGGATAGGGGTGCTCAATTGCTTAGCTATTTGGGTCAAAAGGGCAAAGCCTGGTGGGGTGAATTGCCGGGTTTCTGCCGTGTAACCGTAGAGAGTTGTACCAATCAGGTCGGCTCCAGCGCTGGCCGCTGCGATCGCCGCTTCCAGCGTATCCACATCTGCCATCACCAGCTTGCCTAATTGGGTATGAATTTGCTGAATTAGAGATTCCACAGTTTCACCACCTGGACGTTCTCTCAGGGTGGCATCAATCGCGATGATATCTGCCCCAGCTTCGGCGATCGCAGCCGCATGATGAAACTGGGGTGTAATGTAAACCTCTGATCCCGGAATCTGTTGCTTCCACAGCCCGATGATGGGCGCAGACAGCCGTTGCCGCACAGCCCGAACATGGGCAGGAGTGTCAATCCGAACACCAACCGCACCCTGCTTCACCGATGCCTCTGCCATTGCTGCAATCACGAATGGTTCATGCATGGGTGAATCAGCCGGAGCCTGACAGGAAACAACAAGTCCGCCTTTGAGGGTCTGGAGCAGAGTTTTCATAAGGGGGATGGGGGGAGTGAGGGGTTGGGGGGGAGTGGGGAATACCCTATGACTTCCTCATTCTTTACCGCTTTCTAATAACCAGGCGTTACTGAATTTGGGTATGAAACAGGTAGTGTATGCTCGAAACTTCGTTTCGATTCATACTGCTTTTCAGCAACGCCCTAACAACCAACAACTAACAACTACCCTAACTCCGCAATATCCCGTCTTCCAGATAGGCAACCCGGTCGGCAACATCAATCAGGCGCGGATCATGGGTCACAATGAGAACCGTGCGATTCGACTCTTTTGCCAGTTGGCGTAGAAGTTCAATGACAGCGTGACCATTATGGGAGTCGAGGGAAGCGGTGGGCTCGTCTGCCATGATGAGTTGGGGATCACCGGCCAGGGCACGGGCGATCGCCACCCGCTGCTTTTGACCGCCTGATAAATCCCTGGGAAGCTGATTGGCCTTATCGGACAGCTTCACCTGATCCAGGAGATCCAATGCCTTCTGACGAGCGGTGGCCCCTTTAAACCCCTTCACCTTGAGGGCCACTTCCACATTCTCGGCAGCGGTTAGCGCCGGGAAAAGGTTAAACCCCTGAAAGATGAAACCAATATTTTCTAACCGGAACCGGGAAAGGCGATCGCGCCCCATGTTCGTAATCTCCTGCCCCAGCAGCCAGACATTTCCAGCCGTCGGCGTCAAAATCCCTGCTAGGATTGAAAGCAGCGTCGTTTTACCAGAGCCCGATGGCCCCATCAGGAGCTGGATATCTCCCTGCTGAATCTCAAGATCGATCCCATGCAGCACTGGGTAAAGCTCTGAACCCGCACGGAATACCATTTCAACCCCATGGGCAACAACCGCCTTAGAGACGAATCGCTCACCGGTGATTGGAGATGGAAGATCCTGCACAGGTTTCTGGACACTGGTTACAAATTTGGTTTTGAAAGCAGCCATTCGTTTTTACAGTACATAGGGTGGGTCAAATGGCGAGGAGAAAACAAAAACAACGTGTGCTGAGCTGAAGCTAAGCAGGAAATGATTTTAGGTCCACGGAGATCGCTCCTGATCCGAACATAGTCGGTGATCACTTTACATATCGTAAAGAAGTATACCGATTATCAACCTCCTCCGGTCAGGTGCAATGAATGCAATTACGCTTTAAACACAATTGCTGGATCAATATGGGTCACTTTTTGAATTGCAAACAGAGCAGAGCCAACACACATAATTATTGTCAGACCAAACACGCCAAAGGCTGTTGTGGGGGTAATTAAAATCATGATTCCCCGCGTTGCCACCGTCCAAGCACTCAACCCAATGCAAAGAACAATACTCGGTACGTAACCAAGCACTGCCATCCACAGGGCCTGTTCAGTGATAACGCGATAGATCACCCAATCCGATGCGCCCATTGCTTTCAAGGTACCAAATTCTTTGAGATGGTCTGATATCGAGGAATAAAGGATCTGACTGACCACGACAATCCCTACAACAAAACCTACGACCGCTCCTAATCCCAGGATAAAACCTACCCCAGTTCGTTTTTGCCAGTAGGTACGGGTAAGATCAACCATTTCCTGGGTGGTGTAGGCGCGGGTATCCGGCAGAGCCGCTTCTAAATTTTTTCGCAGTTTCTGGATGTCTTGTCCCGGCGCTGCCTTGACCAGAATATATGTGATGGGGTCTGATAGGTTCAACCGTCGCGGTGGCTTAGGCTCAAAAACTTTGGAAGTGGATTTAGAGTCAGCCTCAAACTCGTTGAGGCACTGAAGGTCGCCTGCCACCACTTTGCAATTGACTTTGGCGGAGAGCCCACCGAACAGATAAGCGTTTGCCGATTCCAAAGACGCGTACACGTAAGGACTGGATGCCATCGATTGGGTGTTTCGGCTGAGGCCAACCAGCTTTGCTGGCAGGGAAGAGATTTCTCCTGTTTCTCCAATCTGTTTCAGCCCCAGATTGTTGATATTCGATTTGTCCGTAATCAGGGTGTAAGGGGTTTTGAGACTGCTAATTTGTCCCTGAGTCATCTCCCAATGGCCGAATAATTGTCCGTCAGGGTTAAAGCCAAAGATGCGGACATTATCAATGTGTCCATTAGGAGCACGCCAGCGGGTTCCATGAATCGACAGTGCTTCTGCAGATTCCACCCCTTTCACGCCTGGACGCTCTTTTTCCCCCCGCACTTTAAGAAGTTGCTCAATGGATAGGGAAGAGGTTAATTCCAGGTATTCCATTGACTTATGAGCAACCCAAAGATCAGCAGTGGATTGCTCAATCAGGCGAACAGTGGAATGGGTAAAGCCATCTAAAATTCCCTTCTGGATAGTTATGAGACTGACAGCAAACATGATGCCTGCCTGGGCAACCAGAAACCGGGGAACATCCTCAAACAAATTCTTGCGGGCGATGGAAGCCATTTCTATGAATTTGAAACCACATGTCCTTCCATCTTAGAGATTTTCAAGGATTTATTCACTTTGTTAGAGAAATCGGGGAGAGAGTAGGGGATTGTGAGAAAGGATTCCACAGGAAGCCTTTCTCACAATCCAAATAGGATCGCTATAACAATCAACAACTCACCACTACTACCGACTGGCACTACTGAGGCTGGGAGAGGTGGCGACATAGGCGGGGAGGGATTGGCGCAGGCGATCGCCATACAGGGCAATAGCGTTTCCACCGAGCAACAGGCTGAGGTGGTCGCGATCGTAGTTAGAGACGGAAGCAGCATCTCTAACGCAGCCTCTCAAGACTCCATCCCAATGTCCATAGTCACCAGAGAAACAGGCGACGTGTTTACCCACTTCTCCCATACCAACAGGCAGGTAAGCAGGGCTGGGGTCATCAGATTCAAAGGAAACAAAGATCTGTCCCCGCTCAAAGTACTCCATAGGGTCACGGTGACGAATTTCAAAATGCTCGTAGAGGCTGGAGTCATTGATCTTGGTGGGGTCTTTGTCTGCTGTCCAGAGCAGGTCAAACAGGTTTTTTGCCTGGCTGATGATATTGGTGCTGCTGTGGGTTCCTCGCTCCTGAATCATCAGCTTAGTGAACTCCATCAGCGGAGGACGGTAGGGATTTTGAGGATCAAAGTCGCGAATGCGTTTCTCCCAATGTTCGTGCATGGCATGGGCCAGGTCAGGGAGCCAGCCACATCCCCCTTCTAGAAAACCAACTCGGAGGGTGGGGAATTGTTCAAAGGCACCATCAAACACCATGCGAGCCAAGGCGTGCTGCTGCTGGTTGCGCTGGACAAAAATGTGGCTGAGGACGAAGGTTTCCATGTGGTCAGCGATTCCACTCATCATGAAGCTACCGGGACTGCCGTGGATACCGAGAGCGATGTCTAGATCGACGGCAGCCTGAAGGATGGGGCGGAAGTCGGGGTGGCTGATGGCTTTACAGGTACGGATTTTGGGAAATGCTTGGGGTGCATCAGGATGGGGAATGGGCAGGTTGGGTGGAACGGCAACGCCAATCAGGCCCAGTTCGTTGATACAGCGGTGCATTTCCTTGACGGCTTCTTCCACATCTTGCAGGGGGAGGACTCCAATCCCTTTGAGCCGATTGTCATAGCCCCGGCAGTCGTCAGCGATGTAGTTGTTGTAGGCGCGGCAGAGGGCGATCGCCAGATCCCTATCCAAAATGCTGGGAAAAATCAGGTTCAGGGTGCCGTAAATGACATGGATATCGATTCCTTCCTGATCCATATGCTCAATCCGCACTCGATTGAACATGGCTCCCATCGAGGTTTCTGGATGTAAGCCACGGAATACGCCAAGGTTCGTTCCGCGGGGCCGGGGAAACATTTGCACCAGATCGTTTTTCCCGGTCTCCGGGTTATAGTCCAGAATCCTTGCTCGCTGATCGCCCCGTTCATCAACAACCAGTCCCACCCGGTTGCGATATTCTGGCTCGACGTAGTCTCGCAGCACCAGGGGATTTTCGATTTTGTGGGCATCGGCATCGATCACTAACAAACCGTCGTACATGATTTCTCCTTGATGGAATTTTAGCCATTCTCATTTATGTCCAATACGTTCTGTTGGGAGGGAAGATGGAGTAGGGGGCAGGGGACTAGGGGAGTTTCCAACACCCATCACTCCAACCCAACCTCTACCTTCCTGTCACCTGCTATGGTTGTCGCCAACTTGCCTAGAACACCGGATTAAGGGGGCGCCCCTAGCCAGTTCCACCTCTTCACCCGGTGTTGCTGAATTTGGGTATGAAAATAGGTGCTGTATGCTCGAAACTTCGTTTCGATTCATACTGCTTTTCAGCAACGCCCTTCACCCTGTCCCAAGCCTGTGGCTATGGCGATAACTCTCCTACCCGCGATTCTCCTCAGACCGGTGTGTGAAATAGGCTAATGCCTGACGCAGCCCAAACCAATGGTCAAGTGACCAGGAAAGGGATGCCAAGATTGTGATACCACCTGGATATTTGACAAAGGCTGGTTCATTTTTTCCAAAAAAGATGTGACCTCCGATCGCAAATATTTGGGTAAACACCAGGCAGATCAGGGTGATTCGCCAGTCAAGAAACAGAAAGATGACAGCGGCGATCGCCAGAAGGTTCGTCAGATGATGCAACGCTTGATTAACCGGATTTTGGTGAGCCGCAACAAAATGGGCTTTTGCTTCCTGGAAGTAGCTCAAAACTTCTCCTTGTGGTAATACCTGCAATCTTTTCTGGAACGATACCACAGGAGAGAAATGGAGGAAGGGGGAGCGATCAAATGTTTTTGGAATTGTGATCAGTTGTTTGTAAAGTGAGGGTAGGAGGGTGAATGAGTGGATGGGTGGATGAGTGATAAAGTGAAGATCAGTTGTTAGTTGTTGGTTGTTGACACTGCTGAAAAAAAATATGAATCGAAACGAAGTTTCGGGCGACAGCACCTATTTCATACCCGAATTCAGCAACGCCGTTGTTAGTCAATTGAGAGGTGCGAGAAAAGCTCTAAACTCATCTACTCATCCACCCATCCACTCATTCACCCTCCCATCCCATCACCCCATCACCACCACCGGAGTTGCCAGTAGTTGCGATGGGACTGTCTTTTCTCTTCTTCGGTGGGCCATTCAACAGGTTTGTAGGTTTTGAAAATGTGGTCCCACCAATCCACTCCTAAGCCAAAATTGTGGTGCCACATGTTGTGCTTATGGTGGACATAGTGAACGGGCATCTTCATCCAGAAACACCTGGTAGGATTGTCGTGTTGCAGTTGGTGGGCATAGGAGGAAAAAGCGGCATAAACAACTCCACCTGAGGTCCAACCGATGCCTGCTTCCAGGGAGACCAGGAACATGGGCACCATGATGATGAAGGTGCCTTTTACATAGTCCAGAAATTCCCAGAGAACGCCCTGCCCTTCGTTGCGACGGTGGTGATCTCGGTGGCGTTCGCCCAAACGGGGGGAGGCGTGCATTAGGCGGTGTACCCAGTATTCCACCAGACTTGCCAGAACGAAGGCGATCGCAAAGCACCCCATCCCTACCAGAAACTTTGCCAGCACAGACTTTCTCCTTCCTTTACACACACTTTTGAATAGTTCTCCTGGCTTACCAATGAAAGAATAGCGTGAGCGACTCTTCTTAACAAATCCCTGGAATATTAGTTTTACTCTGTCGAGGAAATTATCCACCAACTTCCAGGAGAGCTACTTGCACTGAGGAGGGTAACGGATATTTTTGGATTTTGTCATCTCTGTGGAGGGTTTGAGGTATAAATTTGAGGTTCGAGATTTGAGGGTTGAAGTCATACTATTTGATCTTCATCCAACGGGCTACGAATCCTCTATCTGGCTTTTGTAATGAAAAGTTAAGTGCTATGATTCACTCCAAGTTCAGTATGGGTTGATGTTAATAGAGTCACACGGCATATGCTAGTTGCTGGTCTGTCCCAGGCAGTTGGGGCACAAAGAGTAATCGGGCCGTCACATTTCCTATGACGCGCTTCGTTCGGAGACTTTGTCGTTCTAGATAGCAAATAGTCCAGATAGGCAAATATACTGTTGAGCGTGAGACGATTGGCTATCTAAGCAAATAATGGTGAGAGGAGTTAATTGTGCAAGTTGTCAAGGAGTACGTCCAGCGCTGGTACGAGAGTGGGCTTGATCCAGATGAGTATATCTGCCATCGCAAGCAGAAAAATATTGTAGAAATTGAAGAAGCCGCGACTGGCAAGCGCCGAGTGGTTCTGACCTTCTGTACAAACGATGTGTTGGGGCTGACTCAGGAAGAGTCAGTGAAGCAGGCGGCTATCAATTCCATCATGCAGTATGGAACATCGAACAGTTCCTGCTCCGTTCTCAGTGGTCGGATTGATTTGCACCGACAGCTTGAGGATGAAATTTCCGAATTTAAGCATTTACCCCATACTCAGCTTTTTATCAATGCCTGGATGGCAATGCAGGCACTGATGGATGCGTTTTGTCACCTTGCCATTCCTGTTCCTGGTTTCCAGAACACCCGTGAAACCCTGATTCTAACCGACGTTTTGAACCACGGCTGTATTGTTTCGGCGGTTGCAAATGCTGGAACCCGCTCTGGAAAGCTGTTTGGTCATAGCCCACGGGTGCGGGTACGGGCGTACCGTCACTGTGATGTGGAAGATCTGGCCCGCAAGCTTCAGCGCCATGCCCGACCGGAGGATCGCATCTTAGTCGTTTCTGATGCTGTCTTTTCGATGGATGGGGACATTGCTCCTCTGCCTGACATGATTGAGGTGATGAGCCAGTATGAGGGCAGTGTTTTAGTCATGGATGAGGCCCATGCCAGTGGCGCGATCGGGGAGACTGGACGCGGTATCTATGAGTATTTTGGCTTGCTGCCGCAGCAGGCGATCGAGCGGGGGGTGGTGCCGCTGATTATGACAACCTTTTCCAAATTTGCGGCATCGGCTGGAGCGGCAATCAGCACCCATGTGGCGGAGTTGAAGCCCTTGCTTAATGTCTCGCCTACATCGATTGGTACCATTTCGCTGGCTCCTCCTCTGACTGCTGCGGCGCTGGAAAGTATTCGTCTGGTACGCCGTTTTCCAGAACGGGTGAAGCGTTTACAGGAGAATACTCGATATTTGCGATCTCGCCTCGCAGCCCATGATTTCCTGGCGATCGGTGAAACCAACGTGATTCCAGTTGTTCTGCCACCAGAAATTAACCCTAAACTCTATGCCAGAGAACTGCTCGACTATGGAATTTGGGTTTCCCCCATTTGGTTCATTGCGAAACCTCGAATTCGCATTACGGTGAACGCTCTCCATACTAAGGAAGAAATGGACAGTCTTGTCGCAGCAATGGTGAAGGCACGGGATTTGTTATATGAGCCGACGATCAGTGCTTAGGATCATAGATTTAATAACACCGCATTCTTAAGTGAACTGACTTCATCGTTATTTAACTCTCATTCCTGAGGGAAGTTGTTAGTGGTTGATGGTGCTGAACAGCAGTATGAATTGGAACACAGTTTCAATTCATAAGTAGATAATCATAATTTCATAAGTAGTAAGTAGTCATAAGTAGTAGGTAGTCATAATTAATTGGTAAAGGGGAGAAGTGGGGGCGAAGCCCCCAGCCAGGGGTTCCACCCCTGCACCCCGTCCTAACCACAATGACTACGGCTATAACACCTGGTCAAACTCAATCCCTGGGTCAGAACTGGTGACTGGAGTGATGGTGTGCAGTGGTAAGGGTTAACCGCCATTGTCTGGCACGATTGGATAGGGTGCCTCCACATCGCTCAGGTATCCTGCACCAAGCCATTGAGGTGGTGCCTAACTTCCCGGCAATGCCGTCAATCAAGTGGGTAGATCCAGTGCAGGGGGAGTGTGGTCTAATTTGAACATCACGGATCGCTCTGTTAACTGGTCGGTTTCCGTTAAGAGTTGCAAGCGCAAGGTAGGTAGACATCAAGAGGTAATGATGAACGGCGTTAGTCGCCATCATTTCAAACTGAAAAATCATTATGATTTGGGCACTATCAGCGGCGATCGCGAGGGTATGAATGCCTTCTGGAAGATTGGTGGAGATGTCTACACTCCAGTGCCATTAGCATCGGCGATCGCGCTTCCTAACAGTTGTTGCTCTCGGTATAGTGTCACGGTGGCTCCGGCTTCGGCCATGTCAGTCACGGTGGGCGTGCGATCATTCATTACATTGTCCGTGCTACTCACTCCACTATCGGTAGCGGCACTCAATCGCAGCTCCGAAGGATCTGCTGAAACGAGGGTGTGATAGTCCGAGTCAGGGGAATCTGATGCTGCACGAGTATTGCCTGCTAGATCCACCGCTTTTGCACTCAGGCGGTGGCCACCGTTCCGTAGTTGGCTGATGGTGCCCGGACGTTATTTCTTGGCTTCTGTATAGAGAATTGATTCAAGCGAGCCATAATGACTCGGGTAGCTTGAGAAGGGTTTCTCTTTGAAAGATGCCGTGTGGGTATCAATTTTGAGTAAAGCTTCTCCCAGTTCAGGGAAAAAGGCGTTAAGGCGATCGCCCCACCATGCAAGAAGGTTAGCGGAACGTAACCCATCACTCCCTCTCCCTCATCCCTTATTTCCTTCGACCCCTATTTCCTTCGACCCCTGGCTTCTCTTTCTAACTCTTCGCCCACGGAAATTGCTCGATTAACGCCGGAATGACTGGGCAGAACTTACGTTCATCCAAATTATCGGGTTTATTCCAGGTGAAGGGTGCTTTTTGTGCGGCTGACATCCACAGGAGACGTTTTGCCCGCGTCATGGCAACGTAGAGCAAACGAAACTCTTCTGCTGTTTTGAGATACTTCGCCCGCTCCCAGGCGGTTTGGGTGTCTGGTAGAGGAAACTGATTGTGAACACTGGCGCGAATCTGAGCGCGGGCAACTTCCGCTAGGGTAAATTCGCCCAGAAACTGGGACTGGGGCGGAATCCATTGAGTTCCTGGAATGGTGTTTTCGTGTAGAAAGGGAAGAAAAACGAAGTCCCAGTCTAAACCCTTTGCTTTGTGCATGGTAATCACGGTCAACTGTCCGGCACGGACGTAGCGATCCTCCGGGTCTTCTGCATCAACGGGCTCAAACTGCTCTGCAGAAACAATCTCACTCAGTACCCTCAAAATCGTAGCGAGGGAATTGTCACCTGCGGATTGCTGACTGACTCGCTCTGCCAGCTTGTCCGCTGTAGCCAGTTCAGACTGGTCATAGTTAAGGGAGAGGGCCAGGAAAGGAATGAGCTGGTAAGGGGGCAGTTCTAACCGGGCATGGAGCAGGTTAGTGCAGAAATGCCGTGCCTGAATTACAGGTTCTGTTCCAGGCGGATCGAGGGGACCGGGATAGAGAAATTGCTCTGGCAGACTGACCAGGGCATTGAGGTCTTGAGTGGGAATTAGCTTGCGTTCAACTAGGGTAGTTAGAGCGGCTTTCAAGTAATCGGGAGAGTGGGGACGGTCGAGAAATCGCAGCAGGGTCAGAAGTTCGTCAGGAACGTGGGACTGGCGATCGCGCTGCCCCACCTCATAAACCTGCAATTTACCTCCATACCAGCGCTCGAGTTCCTTGACCACAAATCGTCCCTGTTCATTCGTCCGCACCAGGACGGCGGCCCGGCTGTCGGGGTTCTCTTTGAACAGGGCGATCGCCCGTTTCCCAATCCATTCAACCGTCTGATACACATCCTCTGGCCTGTAAATCTCCAACCCTTTCCCTTCAGCAGGCGGGTTCGCATTGGGCTGTGGGTCGTCCGGTGGAACGGGCTGAATCTGCTGAAACCGAAACGGTTGCTCGCTGCCAGCAATCCGGGATTGATTAGCCCACTGAAGCACGAAATTAGCTGCGTCAATAATTCGGCGATTGCTACGACCCGCCTGGGTCATCGTTGCCAGTCGTCCCTTTTGCTCACACGCTGCACAGAATTCGCAGAAGAAGACCGGGTCAGCCGGAGTAAAGGTTGAGTTAATTGCCTGATTGGGATCCCCGACCCGAACCAGGTTAGCCTGGTCAGGATTTTCGGGGTCGGCAGGTGCAGCCGCCAGAATTTCCAGCAACCGGGTCTGGAGTGGACTGGAGTCTTGAGCTTCGTCTTCAAATACTGCAAACACCTGCCTCTGCCAGGTTTCGCGCACCACTGGATCGTCCAGTACTCGTAGCGCTCCCAGGATCATTTCGTCGTAGTCAATCAGGTTCCGGAAGCGAAGCTGCATCTGGTAAAACTCGTACAATCCCGCCGCGATCGCCAGTACCGAGTATTCATCATTCACTTCCTGGCTCTGCCGACGCAAATCTTCCGGCATCAAGCCAGAACTCTTTGCTTCATGAATAACAGTGGATGCCAGCGCTGGAAGTACCTCCGTTCGCAGCACAGACTGACGCCGCAGACGCTCAGTTTCTTCCCCGTCAAACTGTTGTCCCTCAATTAAGGTTTGATAGTGACGGGCATTGGCCGAAATCCACTGCTCCACACAGGTGCGAATCAACCGATGGTTCTGGTTTGGCGTCACCAGCACACAGTCCTGATTCAACCCCGACAGTTCCGGGTAGGCGCGGGCGATCGACCAGGCCAGTCCATGTAGCGTTTGAACCGTAAAGCCGTTGGCGGGTAGTCCCAAATCCTTTAGGTAGCCTTTGATCTTGGCTTTGATATTGGCTGCTGCCGATCGCGTAAATGTCACCACCACCAACTGATGCCGGATATTCAACTGATAGCGAGCAATGGCGATCGCCGCTGCCGCCGCCATCCCTGTGGACTTACCCGACCCTGGCACCGCTGATACTGCCAGTGGCCCCCCCTGCCAGTCCGCAATCTCCCGCTGCCCCAACCGCAACGAATCCCGGAGTTGCTGAAGAGAGAGAGTTTCAAGGGAAGTAGGAGTAAGCATGGGCGAGTGGAGGAGTGGAGGAGTAATGGAGGAGGGAGTAAACAAACTTCACCCTTTACCTCTCACTGGCGTTGCTGAAAAGTAGTATGAATCGAAACGAAGTTTCGAGCATACAGCACCCATTTCGTACCCAAATTCAGCAATGCTCCTCTCACTTGACTAACAAGTAACAACTGAACCAACAACTAACAACTAACCATTACCCTATCACTCATCTACCCATCTACCCCCTCCTACCCTCACTTTAAAAACAACTATAGCTTTATGCGGGTGCTTTAGGACATTGGGTTAGAACATTGGAATTAGAGAGAGTGTGGGGGCGAAGCCCCCAGCCAGGGGTTCCACCCCTGCACCCCGTCCTAACCATAAGGCCTATCACTATAACAACCAACAACTAACCCTCCCTCCCTCATCCCCCTTCACCCTATTCCCTTCATCCAAAACTCAAAGCCTGGTGTTGTAAACACTAAATTTTGCAACGTAGGGAGTGGAGGGGGTGAACCCCCCTTCAAAACTTTTGTTTTGATCTACTAGTCCCAC
This sequence comes from Leptothermofonsia sp. ETS-13, assembly GCF_049200465.1. Classification (NCBI taxonomy): domain Bacteria; kingdom Bacillati; phylum Cyanobacteriota; class Cyanophyceae; order Leptolyngbyales; family Leptolyngbyaceae; genus Leptothermofonsia; species Leptothermofonsia sp. ETS-13. Next base: position 3,380,394 of record NZ_CP120836.1, on the reverse strand, counting down.
AAATCTAATGGCAAATGTCCAAACGTCTCGTTCACATCTCCATCGTAAGCAGACTGGCATGAAACCAGCACACCGCGATGACCGCCTGTATACGTGTCGGCATGGCAGCGACCTGTTTTGGGGTTGAACTTGACGTAAACGGGCCCCTCCTGGGCGGAAACCTCTGGCATCTGCTCATAACCCAAGGCCTTGAGGTAATTCATGAGAGCAATAGCAGCCTGGTCACTGCTATCAGCACAGATGCCAAAAATCTGGTAGTCCGAATGGTTGGCGACAAGTAGAAGCGCTTGACGCACTAGAGCCTTATCAGGAGCAAGTTCGCCTGTTGTCTGGTCAAGGGAGATAAAACGCCTCAGTACTTTTTGAGCAGATTCCAGTGTGAGGTGATCGGCATTCAGGGTAGACATAAGTAGCCAGGCGCAATTCAATTAAGGATATTTTGGGGAAGTGGGGCTGCGCCCCACTTCCCCCTTTACAAATTAATTATGCCTACCTAGCTTAGCTGGCAGAGCAGTAGAAAACGTGTCTCGATAGAAATAATGAGCATGCTGTAAGGATTCTAGCTCCTGAAGTCCAAATCATTCTCAACGGGAAAAGCTTATTGAGAATAATTTGCAGGTGTTAATTTTTGATGTAGGATGATCAATATATCTATTGATTGGTTTTTTCAATAAGAGCAGAAATAAAAGCAGAACTTCCTTCGTTTGATTAGGAAATTTTATTGGTTAAGGTGTATGAGTGAATAAGAGCTTTTGATTAGCCAGTTGAGGTTCTGGGCAACTTGAAATTAAGCAGGTTCTCTTCTGGCAGGATTATGTGTCTTCCAGGGCTATTCAAAACGAATGGAAACGCTCAGCTTCAAAGCAGAAGTAGGGTTTGTGCTGATACCTCTACCCATTTCACATAAGAATTAATCTCATTTAATTAGTTTGAACCCGATTGAACCCGATGAATCATTCCCAGCTTGAATCTCTGACCGTTCAGGTATTTTCCGTTTCCCGTTGCGATCGCTGGCAAGCCCGTGAACGCCTCCAAGCCCTCTCTATCCCCTGTCATTGCACAGCCGATGGTTGTCTGGTTGTCGAAATCAATAGCCCCCTGGCTGTCATCCAGCTAAAAAGTGTAGTTCAGCAACTAACCGCTTCTCGCGCGGAACTCGTAAATTGGTTAGAGAATTGTTGGGAAATGGACTAGTGGTTTACCAAAGGAACTTTGCCTGGTTATCTAAACCCGGAAAAACCATTTACGGGGTTTTGAAAAGGGTTTGCAACCCTTCAAAATCTGCCAAACAGATTACTAGTGGTCTGTCAAGACTTATTTTTGAGTTGAGAACTCAGAAAATAACCACTCCTACTCAAGCCGGAGATACAAGGAGATACAAAATTAAAACTGAATTAAAACTGACAAATCACTAGAAGATAAGAGCTAGAAGATCGGGGCTGGACTGGGAGTCAGGAGCCAGAATAAGTGAGGAGTGAGGGGTGAAGTGTCAGGGGCTAGAACTCAGGAGAAACGCCCTGTTGACTTTAGCCTTTATCGGAACTCAAAACTTATCCGCCTGTCCACTCATCCACCCTTTTGCCTGTAGCCTTCGTTAAAACTCACAATTCTTCCCCTCACCTAAAAAACGAGATAAACCGATGAGCAAAAAAGACAAGCAGGTATCGCTGTTCAATCTGGAGGGACGTTTCCTCGGTTTCATTATCGAAGATGGGTACAAGATTAAACGCCTGCGGCTGGAAACAGTAGAAGGTGAATACTGTATCAAGCTATCCAAGGAATCCCGTGCCTCCGTTGGCAGAGTGCTGATGCACGGGGACTGGCTCCAGGTTTGGGGCGAAAAGACGACTAAAGATGAGGGTGAGGTTAAGTTTAAAGCTTACCGAATTAGCGTCATTACCCCCAGTCAATCTTCGTCGATCGCCCCGTACCCAACTCCTCCTCAGGAAAAAGCTCATAAGGCAGCAAAAGCAGCAATTATGGTTTGCCAGAAATCAGACTGCATGAAACGAGGGGGAAGAGCTGTTTGTAAGGCACTGGAAAGCGCATTGAGCGATCGCGGCTTAACCGATCAGGTAACAATCCGGGGAACTGGCTGCATGAAGCACTGTAAAGCAGGCCCCAATCTTGTTTTCATGCCAGACAAGACTCGCTATAGCCAGGTTTCTGCTGCCGAGATTCCTACACTGGTTGATCGCCATTTCCCCATCCAAACCGAGCAAACTCACCCCACTTCATTACTTCATTAGAAAATGGATCGACTGCTGATGGGGGAAAATCTGGCGCGTCTCTGATTGTCAGATAGGAAATACTGATTGCCGAAAAATAGAGACGCAACCCTACATCTCTATCTCTGAGTTATGCCAATGCCCTACTGAGGACCCCCTTTCCCCAAAACTTCATCTTTAAGGGCATTAAAGTCGTTCACCAGTTCGCTACGGCTACTTGCCTTCCAGAGATAGCGATAGATAAACCAGACGCTATAGCCGATCCCAATCAGCTCAAAGGTTGGTGCTAGCAGGGGAATGTCGTTGATCGCATCTAAAAGCGCTAGCGTCAATTTCACTGAGACAATTGAGGCAAAAATGAGCCCAAGCGTCACCAGAGGACGCTTATACTCTCCAAAAAAGTCTGATAGATACTCGGGCAAACCCGATAGTACTTCGTAAATACGATCCCAAATCTGTTTCATTTGCTGCTTAGATTGACTCAGCGTGGAATTATCAACTTTAACCAGAGGGGCCTCAGCTTCGACTTTAAAATCTGGAGAGTTGACATCGACGAATTCGTTTTCCTTAATTTCGGGGTTCATATGCATGACCTGAAGACTTTACAACCTGAATAATCGTGAGGAGAGAGAGATAACGACCGAAGGTTAACAGAGTTTCAAAACTATTTTGGCTATTTTTCCAACATATCGACATTTATGCGAGATGGTATCACCGGTAAGAAAGATATTGGCTGGATCTACCTGTTTCCTTAAATGTCGCTAAAAGCCCAGTATAAAAGCATTTGACGCAACGAGAGGAGACAAAAGCAAATTTATACTAAGCGATTGGATTATATACGGATTGAGCTGCCATTCAACAAGACTCAAGTTAATCTTCCCAAAGGGAAGGGAATTCTGGGTCTAGATTCCCTGCGTAGTGCCTTCAAGGCATTGATATTTGAAGTTCTTATAGTCGAGTAGCTATTCACGCATGACTCAGATCCTCGTGATCGAGGACGATCCAAACGTCCGTACTCTTATCCTCAAACTACTTCAGGCGGAGGGTTTTGATACCCTTAGCGCTGAAGATGGGCGCACAGGGGTTCAACTGGCAACTATCTACGAGCCCGATCTGATCATTTGTGACATTATGATGTCCGAGTTGAATGGCTATGAGGTTCTTAGCCAACTGCGTCAAGATTCTAGGACCGATGCCATTCCGTTTATTTTTTTGAGCGCAAAGTCAGAACGAGTTGACCTGCGTCAGGGAATGGAACTGGGAGCAGACGATTATTTAACAAAACCGTTTAAGCGAACGGAGCTGTTGGGAGCGATTTCGGCGCGGCTGGCGAAGCAGGCAAGGCTGACTCAACCCTACATTGCTGAAATGAAGCGGGCGGCCCAAAACTTGAATCATTTAGCCTATCGGGACCCACTCACCAATCTACCCAACCGAATTTTGCTCCACCACAAGTTACAGGAGGCGATCGCACAAACATCCCGCCTGGAAAAATCGACACTTGCCCCTCAACGGCTAATTGCTGTTTTGTGCATTAGTCTGAACCGCTTTAAGGCCATCAGCACCAATCTCGGCTACGCCAACGGAGATTTACTGCTCAAGAGGGTCGCAGAACGTTTGGAGCAAACCTTTGGACAACGAGGAATGGCAGCCCGCCTGGGGGGAGACGAATTTAGCCTGCTGTTGAACAATCTGACCAGTCGCCAGGAGGCTGCGGATACCGCCGAAAAAGTGTTGAAAGCGTTAACTAAACCCTACAACCTGGATGGATACTATGTTCAGATTGAGAGTAGCATTGGCATTGCCCTATATCCAGACAACAGTGATAACCCAGATCGGCTGATCAATCAAGCCGATATAGCAATGCGCTCTGTCAAAACCAGAGGGGGCGGGTATCGATTTCATACCCAGGAAATAGATGCCCTGGCAGTGGAGCAACAACAAATGGAAAGTAAGCTGAATGCAGCCCTGGCAAATCAGGAGTTTCAGCTCTACTACCAGCCCCAGGTGAATCTGGTTACAGGACGAATTATCGGTGCTGAGGCACTACTCCGTTGGCGCAATCCAGAACTGGGAATGGTTCAGCCAGACAAGTTTATTGCGATCGCAGAAGATACGGATTTGATTATTCCCATTGGAGAGTGGGTGTTGAAGACAGCCTGCGCCCAGGCAAAAGCTTGGCAAAGTGCCAACCATTTATCTTTCCAGATTTCGGTCAACCTATCTGCACGACAATTTCGGCAGGAAAACCTGGTCGAAAAAGTAGCTAGTGCATTAAAGGAAACTGGATTAAGTGCCAATGTTCTGGTTTTAGAACTGACAGAAACCATCTTTATGGAAGATGTAGAAATTACCATTCCAATTTTGAAGGATCTGAAGGAGATGGGAATTGGGATTTCAATTGATGATTTTGGAACAGGATATTCATCCCTAAATTATTTGAAGCGGTTCCCCATTGACAAACTAAAAATTGATCGATCTTTTGTTCAAAAAATTACAACCGATCCCAATGATGCAGCGATCTCGAAAGCTATTATTGCTATGGCGCAGAGCCTGCAACTAAAAGTCATTGCTGAAGGGGTCGAAACTGAAGGGCAGTTTAACTTTCTGCGGCAAAGTGGTTGCCATGCCATGCAGGGCTATCTGTTTAGCCCACCACTTCCAGCCGAAGAGTTTGAAAAATTACTACTGGCGGACAAGCGTTTGATTTTTGCGCTGAGAACGGAGTGAACCGATGCCTATCAACCAAACCAGTGGGAAGGGGCTAACCCCGGATCATCCACTTCTGGAATGTGCTTGGTAATGGTTTCAGAGTGGCGATCAAAAATGCACCGAATTCCCTCATGAACCCATGCCTTGAGCAACTGTTTTTCTTCAAAAGACAACTGCAGTCGACAGGCATCGAGGGGTAGCTTTTCCATGTCCTCAAGTACGATATAGCTACCGGGTGTATGGCTGAGAACATAAGCAATCAACTCCTGACGCAAATCAGGAATAGAAAACGCTTGTTGAAAAGGATGGTCAGCGTAAGTACCCAGGACTTCCTCGACTTCTCTAGCAACCAGGGAGGTCCACAGGTTCACAATGGTTTTGGTCATGGGAGTATTTCTTAATGAGTACTTAATGAGTATCTTCTTGATGAGAGATGTGGGATAGATTCCCCTGTCTTAACCGTCCTGGTAGTAGTGTCTCTCCTGAGAGTTTGGTGATAAACCTCGCTTATCACCAAAACACAAGATCGAGATTCCAGGAATTTTGGTTGAGATGAAAGAAGTAGCTTACGCTACTTTTTCACCGACAGGCCGGAAGAATTGCGGCTGTTATACTCCTTCACACCACATAAAATCCGGGAACTCAGGTGAGGAAAGGGAAGAACCGGCTTTTGTGATACTTTCTGCGAGGCTTCAATGCAAAAATTTAAAGGTCAAATGAGGCTTTTCTTTAACCATCACTTTAATCATCAAATGTTGATTTGGTTTTAGTGATAATCGGCAATTATCGCAAGACTCTCATCAGAGCCAGATATGAGATTTTTTAGTGATAGCAATCCTAAAGGGAAAAAAAGTTCATACCAGGAAAGCCTTTCACAACTTTCGCTTTTCACCAATTTTCACCCTTTCAATTTTCACCCTTTTATGAATCAGGTGGAATTTTATGAATCAGGTGAAAGTAGTAAGTATTCACGAACAGTATATGGGCAGGAAGCAGGGGTTTTGCTCCAATGAGAGGCGGAATCTCTAAAACCCGTTGAGGTCTCGGGAAAGGAGACTTTGCATAGCAGTCCTATTTAGATCGTGATGAAGGATTCCTGATAAAGGATTCTTACAGGATTTTTTCTCTCAAAGGTTCCCCAACAATCTAATGATAAGTGATGCCTTTCATCGAAAGAAAATTGATCTTCTATGATTTTTATTGGGCTCAAAGAGCAATGTAGGCTACTTTTTCACCGACAAGTCGGGAGAACCCTCACAAAGATTTTTAATCTCACGACTGGTTTAGGATTGCTATAAGTGTAAAATCTTTTGAAACTAAAAAGCAATCTTCTACTTCTATTTCAGCATTTATTTAGAAAATTTCAACCTTTGCAACGTTGATTTTTGTAAAGAAGAAAATCGCCCCAGAGACGAATCTCTGAGGCGATCGCGGAAGGCTTAGATACTAATGACTAGGCTTCATAAGTAGTTGTGCCTGTAAACTTAAGTTTTGCAGGCTCTGGATTTTCACCAATGCGGCGATCCTTCGTGTTGACCATTGCTCTTCCTTGATTCACCTTTTCAGGGAAGACCCCATCCTTCGGATGCAGGTACTCAATATCCCCGTTTGGATAAATCCGGTAGATTTTATAGTCTGTGATTTTCAGTGGACGTAACTGCCGCCCACCTAGTGCGATACATTGCTCTTTACGAGCCAGATAAAGTAGGTTTTCACCTTGGCGCATCACCGCTGCACCACCTGTCGGCATCTCAAAGACTTGCTCTTTGGGGCTTGTCCAGGTGATTGCGTATTTTTCTTCAACTTGAGCTTTGGTGAGCAGTCCGCCAGTACTCCCACCAAACAAAGGAGGTTGTCCAGAAAGTTCTGTCATTTGGATTTCTCTCGCAATGTTTTACGGGAATCCTACCATTCGATATGGCCCTCCCTGCGCACTTCTTTGGGAACTGTAACAGTTATTAGCAATTGAGATAGGGGGAGTGGGGGTAGGGGGTGGGATGGATGGGTAGTCTTCTCTAAACTCGACTTTTTGCCGCTTTCCCCTTTGGCTTTTTTGCGGGTGTGGCTGGGGGACGGTTGGATTCACTTTGAAAGATGGGGATGGTGAGGTGAAATTGGCTGCCTTGATCTTTACCACCGGACTCTGCCCAGATGCGACCGCCTAAACCATGGATAATCTGACGACAGATGGCCAGCCCCAGGCCTGTGCCGCCTGCGGTTCGTCGGAGGGCACCTTCTTCCTGGTAGAAGCGATCGAACACCGCTTCGAGGCGGTTTGGCTCAATCCCGCGCCCGGTGTCAGAAATGGTGATTTCTAACATCTGGCCGCCATTTTCATGGGCTTCGATAGTGACTCGACCATCGGGATCTGTAAATTTGCAGGCGTTGTCTAATAGTTTTGAGAGGACTTCGACTAGCCATTCCCCGTCGGTTTGCACGAGGGGGAGTTCTGGTGACACTTGGGCAGTAATTTTGGGAAGGCGATCGTTGTGGAGTTGACGGGCGCGGACGCTACTCAGAGCCAGGTCAACACACTCTCTTAGGGGAAGGGGTTCCAGGTGCCACTTTACTCGCCCACTTTCTAACTCAGATAGGGTCAAAAAGTCCTGAATCAGCTTGCGCATCCGCTCAGCATCCGATAGGGCAGACCGCAGCATGATCTGTCTCAGTTCGGTGGGCATGTCAGGTTCACTGGCAAGACTTTCTAAACAGACCTGAATGGTAGAAAGGGGGGTGCGTAGTTCGTGCCCTGTGATGGCAATTAGATTGCTGCGGGTGCGATCGAGGGCTTCGAGCTGCTGGTTTAGGTCTTCCAGGTTGGCATAAGCTTCTGCCTGAATCAGGGCAACTCCAATTTGGGTGGCGATCGCCTCTACTAAGCTCAGTTCGGATTCTGCCCATTCGTACAGGGTGGTGCAGCAACGATGCAATTCCACAATCCCTAAAAGCCGATTTTGATGAATCACGGGTACCATGAGCCAGGATTGGATTTGCCAGCGCTGTACCGGAGATGCTCCATTGGAGCGATCGCCCAAGCTGGGGGGAGAAACCTCTGAACCGTTGTTAAGTACCCAGGGCGTTGCCTGAGCATCATCGACAAATACGGCTTCCTGCTGTTGCGCGACCGCCTGGAATAGCGGGTTATCTCGTAAATTCCATTCTTTGCCCACCAGAGATTCTACCGCTGCTCCCAGATACTCATGCTGGATGATGACGTGGGTATCTGTTTCTTTGCAGCGATAGATCAAACAGCGGCAGACCTTTAACGCCTGCCCCAACTCTTGCACGGCAATTTTGAAAATTTCATTGGGGTCGAGGGAGTGGCGAATGGCGGCTGTAATCGAGTTAACCAGGCGTTCCTTGCGTTCCTGTGCTGCGATCGACCGATAAGCTTTAATCAGCTTGTACTGTCCTGCTTGCAGGTAAGTTACCAGTCGTTCTGCAAAAGGTTCTGGGTCAAGGTTATTAAAGCCAGTGCGGGTTTCGGTCGAAAGCTCTGCCTTAACTTTGCCAACTTTACCGGCCAGTTCCGGTCGGTAAAGAAGGATGCGATCTAGTAACAGTTCAGCCGCTTTATAGACGGTGCGGCGGTCAAAGGTCCAAATTCCTTCAAATCGGCGGGATTGATCGCCAGCAGGCTGAATTGTCGATTTTTCTGAGGTAGCCTGGCGTTCTTTGCAGACCAGGCAGGCGGCATAACGGGGCCCCACAACAACCAGGTGCCACTCCTGGGCCAGCGCATCGGTTGGTTCAAAGGCGATCGTTTCATAATGCTCGGTACGGCTGGCGAAATTGGTTTCGGGAGCGGCCAGAACGTAAACCTGATCCGCCCGTTCAGAAATGCGGAGATAGCGATGAGCTTCCTGGCGATAGAAACGCTCGCGCTGAAAGCTAGCAATCACCAGCGTGCTGTTGACCCCAGCCAAAATCTGGTCTTCCATTGCATGAGACAGCGCAGTCAGAGAAGACTTGAAGTAGATTTGAGTCCTCAGGTCCGGTAGGGCTTGCAGCAGAGCTTCCAGGATGGAAGTGGAATTGCTCATCGAGGTGAACTCACTCGTTGACGCAGGGGAAAGCACTTAAGCCCACTATACCGTTTTGGTAAAGAGATTCGACAGTTCTATGGTTGCTGACAAACAGTTCTATGGTTGTTGACGAGCAGTTTCGAGCAGGAGGCGGCGTTCGGCGCGGGCGATTGCCCAGTAGGTGGTTTCTACGGCTTCTGGCTCTACAGAAATTGAGTCGATGCCCCAACGGATGAGGTCTGCTATGAGTTCTGGGTGTCGAACGGGGGCCTGGCCACAAATGGAGCAGGGAATGCCCGCCTGATGAGCCTGCTGAATGAGTTGGGCGATCGCAGCCTTGACGGCAGGGTGGCGTTCATCGAAAGCAGATGACAGCAGAGTATTGTCCCGATCAATGCCTAAAAGGAGCTGACTCAAGTCGTTGGAGCCGATGGAAATGCCTTTCACACCCGCTTTCACATACTCTGGCAGCAGAAACAGCACCGAGGGAACTTCTGCCATGATCCAGATCTGGAAATTGGGGTTGTGCATCAAGCCTGTTCGTTCAACCCGTTGTCGGCAAAATTCAAACTCCTCAACAGCCCGCACAAACGGCAACAACAAGTGGATATTGCGATTGCCTGTTTGTTGAGTGGCGGCCAATGCTGCGAGTTCCAGTTCAAACAGAGTTGGGTACAGAGTATAGCGAAAGGTGCCTCGCATCCCTAACACAGGATTGCCCCCAGGGGCGGTCGCCTCTCCGCCGCCGAGATCCCCAAACTCGTGGGAGCGTAAATCGAGCGAACGATAAAACACTGGACGCGGTGCCAGGGCTGAAGCGAATTGGCAGAGGGCATCTGTCAATCGCTCTACAAATTCCGCATGGTGTTCGGGTTGCAGCCAGTAGTGGGGAGGTTGGTTGTTGAGGAGGGCGATCGCCAGCAATTCTGACCGTAGCAACCCGACCCCGTCTATTGGCAAATCCGCAATTAGATCCAGAGAACTGAGCTGGCTCACATTCACCATCAACTGGGTCCCGATCGGTGGCCGTTCCAGAGAATCAGAAACTGGGAGAACATCAGATAGAGGGCGGGGAGGCGTTGATTGGAGAGCTTCCACATCTGCATGCCCCTGTCCCATAATGGGAGGGCTGGTCTCCTGTGCCCCATTTGGTTCAATGCGATAGATTCTTCCTCGGCTTCCATCTACCATTACTAGGTCGCCGGTTTGAATATGGGCCGTAGCATTGGTTGCACCCATCACGGCAGGGACCCCCACTTCCCTGGCAACAATCGCACCGTGGCTGGTCATGCTGCCTTGTTCGGTCACAATCGCCGCCGCCTGTTGAATCAGAGGCAACCACTGGGGCGGCAGCGAGGGGGCAACCAGCACTGTCCCTGGCAAAATTCCGATCGCGGCTTTTTGGGGGTCAGCAATCACGCTGGCACGAGCGATCGCTCGCCCCTGGGAAACCGCCAACCCAGTTAACAGGGGACGCCAATTGGAATTCATTACAGGCTCTTCATGGAGGGAGGATAACGGTTCCCAGTCACCCAAGTTGGTTGGTGACCAACTAGCTCTAACCAACTGGGGAATTACCTGAGTCAGATACACCTGGGGTTGGGAATTTGTTGCACAGGAAAGAACCCACTCTAGCTCCATCGGTGGGGCACAATCAACCAGGAGTCGTTGAACCAGGTGAATTAATTCTTCCAGTTGCCAATCCTCTATAGCATTGCTTGCCTGTCGAGTCTCATCGAGAAACCGCAGGGACAGATGCAAAGAGCTACCCTTAAGGTCGGCAGGTTCGGCAACAGGGTCATAAACGATGGTCTTTTTTCCCAGGTGTCGGGAAAGAATAGCCCCACTCTTGGTATGAATCTGATAACAGTCTGGAATCGTCTCACCCCAGGTGATCGCCATCCCTAATCCTGGAGTTGCTTGCACCTGAAAGTAGCTATCGTTCGCCTGCACTGTTCCTGCTGCGATCGCCGACCACAAAGGCTGCACCAGAACAGCCAGACAAATTTGCTGCAAGGGAATGCCGGTGCGCTGCCAGTAGAACAAACTTTTTGCCCCAAACAACTGTGCCCATAGCTGCTTTAATCCTTCGATCAGGCTTTCTTCCGTCATCCCGCAGGTCTGGATGTTGAAGAGTGCCGAACTTCGGCCATCTATCACTGGCTCAAACCTTGATGCATCAATTTTCCAGGAAGTTTTTCGTAGGGCTAACGAGGGACGCAGAATAACCACGGGTGAACCGAGCTGACTAACGGCAGATTTGACCTCTGAAACCCACTCAGTTAGCAAAGGAGCTATTGTAATAGCCTGCCGAATCTGGCGGGCTATTGCCTGAAGCTGTTGAGGGTTGTCAATATCCAACCGCAATGAAGAATGGGGCAAATCCGCAAACAGTGGCTCAGGCCAATTAACGGTTTCCAAAAATTCCCAGAACATCTGAGCTGAAATGACAAAGCCCGGTACGACTGGATACCCAGTTTGCAGCAGACGAGCCAGATGAAACGCTTTATTCCCTACAAGAGATTGATGCTCAGGCTGGATGCGATCGAGCCAGTAAAGATTAGCCACTGGGACAACCGATTCTTAACACAAATCAATCGTAGGAGGACTTTCGCATTAAGTATTCTTTCCTAAAGAATGAATGCATAATCGGATAGCCTGGCCGACTACTGATGCATTTTGCCATTGGGCATAATCGTTCGGGTCAAAATCGCTTCATCCAGATTGGCCCCCTTCAAATCCGCCTCCGTTAAATTGGCCTCCCACATAAAGGCTACTTTCAAATTCGACCCACTCAAATCAGCCCCACAAAGATTCGCTTTGGCCAGGTTCGCCCCCTGTAAAAGGCTACCGCTGAGATCAGCAAAAGCCAGGTTGGCCTCGCTCAAATAGGCCCGGTGGAGATTCGCACCGCTCAGATTCGCACCGCATAGATTCGCCTGGTGGAGGTTCGCTCCTTTCAAATTCACCCCGCTCAAATTACACCCACTTAAGTCAACCCCTCTCAAGAGAACCCCTCGAAAATCACGTTCTCCGGATGCATACTTTGCCAGTAATTCATCCACACCCATGCCAACTGACATTGACCGTCCAACAGAAATTTTGATGTCTTTCTGCTCGCTAACCATTCCATTTCGTTGAGGGATAGGCATAAGCACTTTCTGAATCTGGTCGATTTGGAGTTCATCAACCAAAAAGATGCTCCTTAATATAACGTTACAATTTTACATAAGTATTTTTACTCAGTCAACCTCTGGTTACTGAATGGCTATAGAGCGATCGCCACCAGGCTGAGGACAGGATGCAGGGGTGGAACCCCTAGCTGGGGGCAAAGCCCCCACACTCTCTTCAAACCAATGTCCTAAATAACCTGCGACAGCTATAAAATAATCCCCCGCCACTGGCGGGGGATACCCGATAGCCACCTCCAGGTAGCTTTAGCGCCTGAGCGCTATGGGAATTTGGCTGCCGTAGAGGCAATAACAAAGGCGGCGTAGGTCAGAACATAGCCAGCCGCAAAGTGAGTCAGACCGACCAGACGAGCCTGGACGATAGACAAAGCAACCGGCTTATCCTTCCAACGAACCAGGTTAGCCAGCGGAGTGCGCTCGTGAGCCCAAACCAGAGTCTCGATCAACTCCTGCCAGTAACCTCTCCAGGAAATCAGGAACATGAAACCCACTGCCCAGCACAGGTGTGCCAGCAGGAAGATCCAGGACCAGATCGCCAGGTTATTGACACCGTAGGGGTTATAACCGTTGATTAGTGGACCAGAGTACAGCCACAGATAATCACGGAACCAACCCATCAGGTAGGTGGAACTCTCATTGAATTGAGACACGTTGCCCTGCCAGATACCAAGGTGCTTCCAGTGCCAGTAGAAGGTAACCCAGCCCAGGGTGTTCAGCATCCAGAACATGGCCAGGTAGAAGGCGTCCCAAGCAGAGATATCGCAGGTGCCGCCCCGGCCTGGACCATCACAGGGGAAGCTATAGCCGAAATCTTTCTTGTCCGGCATTAGCTTAGAACCGCGAGCATCCAGGGCACCCTTGACCAGAATCAGGGTGGTGGTGTGCAGACCCAGGGCGATCGCATGGTGCACCAGAAAATCGCCAGGACCAATGGTCAGGAACAGAGAGTTGGTGCCGCTGTTGATAGCATCCAACCAACCAGGTAGCCAGACGTTACCATAGTTGGGCCAAGCCGTCGCTGCAATGCTGTCTGGGTTAGACAACAGCGTGTTCATGCCATACAACACCTTTCCAGAAGCAGCTTGAACGAACTGACCAAAGACCGGTTCAATCAAGATTTGCTTCTCAGGCGTGCCGAAAGCCACCACAACATCGTTGTGAACATACAGGCCCAACGTGTGGAATCCGAGGAAAAGGGAGACCCAGCTCAAGTGAGAGATGAGGGCTTCCTTATGCTCAATCATCCGCGCCAGCACGTTCCCCTTGTTCTGGTCGGGGTCATAATCCCGCACCCAGAAGATCGCACCGTGGGCAAAAGCACCCACCATCAAGAATCCAGCGATGTATTCGTGATGGGTAAACAGAGCGGCCTGGGTGGTGAAATCCTGCGCAATGAAGGCATAGGGAGGCATGGCATACATGTGTTGCGCCACCACCGAGGTAATCACACCCAGACAAGCTAGGTGCCAGCCGAGCTGGAAGTGCAAGGAGTTGTTGTAGGTCTCATAAATGCCCTGGTGAGGCATGTTGAAAGGACCTTCGACTGAGGTGCCGAAGAAGGTCTTGGAGTCCATCATCTCCTTGATGCTGTGGCCGATACCGAAGTTGGTGCGGTACATATGGCCGGCCACAATAAACAGAACGGCGATCGCCAGATGGTGATGAGCAATATCCGTCAACCAGAGAGACTGAGTCTGAGGATGGAAGCCACCCAGGAAAGTCAGAATCGCCGTACCAGCTCCATCAGCGGTGCCAAACACATGCTGAGCCGTGTCTGGATTCTCTGCATACACTCCCCAGTTGCCAGTAAAGAACGGCAGCAAGCCAGCCGGGTGAGGAGGAGTAGACAGGAAGTTATTCCAGCCCACATGCTGACCCCGAGACTCAGGAATGGCTACGTGGATCAGGTGACCAGCCCAGGCCAGAGAGCTAACCCCGAACAAACCAGCCAGGTGGTGGTTCAGGCGAGATTCAGCATTCTTAAACCAGGCGAGGCTGGGGCGGAACTTAGGCTGCAAGTGCAGCCAGCCAGCAAACAGGAACAGACCAGCCAGAATCAGAAGGAAAATTGAACCCTGGTAAAGATCACCATTGGTTCGCATTCCTTGGGTGTACCACCAGTGATAAACACCCGAATAAGAAATATCCACCGGATAGGAAGCGCCTGCTTGAGTAAACGCTTCAACCGCGGGTTTACCGAATTGAGGGTCCCAAATCGCGTGAGCAATGGGACGGATATGCAGCGGGTCTTTGATCCACTGCTCGAAGTTGCCTTGCCAGGCTACGTGGAACAGGAGTCCAGAAGTCCACAGGAAAATGATTGCAATGTGACCAAAATGGGAAGCAAAAATCTTTTGATAAAGATTCTCTTCCGTCATTCCGTCATGGCTCTCAAAGTCGTGAGCTGTGGCAATCCCGTACCAGATCCGACGTGTAGTCGGATCTGCAGCGAGGTCCTGGCTAAATTTTGGAAATTTAGTCGCCATATTTACTGTGTTCTCCTCGCGCTCATCCAAGTGACAGTGTGCGAGCCAGGAAGAATGCCCAGGTCGTGGCAATTCCTCCCAGGAGGTAGTGAGCAACCCCCACAGCTCGACCTTGAATAATGCTCAGCGCACGCGGCTGAATGGACGGAGCAACTTTCAGCTTATTATGTGCCCACACAATGGACTCAATCAGCTCCTGCCAATAACCACGACCACTGAACAGGAACATGAGGCTGAATGCCCAGACGAAGTGAGCACCCAGGAACAGCAAGCCATAAGCAGACAGCGCTGAACCGTAGGAAGTAATCACTTGAGTCGCCTGTGCCCACAGGAAGTCACGCAACCAACCATTGATGGTGATGGCGCTCTGAGCAAAGTTTCCAGCCGTAATGTGGGCGACTGACCCATCGGGGTTAACCGTTCCCCAAACATCCGACTGCATTTTCCAACTGAAATGGAAGATCACAATCGAGATGGAATTGTACATCCAGAACAGACCAAGGAAGACATGGTCCCAACCAGAAACCTGGCAGGTACCACCCCGACCCGGACCGTCGCAGGGGAAACGGAAGCCCAGGTTAGCCTTGTCTGGGATCAAACGAGAGCTACGGGCAAACAATACACCTTTAAGCAGGATCAACACCGTCACATGGATCGTGAAAGCGTGGATGTGGTGAATCAGGAAGTCTGCGGTACCCAGAGGAATACCGGAGATGGCAACCTTTCCACCCACAGCCAGCACGTCACCACCGAAAGCCAGGCTCGCAGGAGCGAGTGCATTGGGAGCGGTGTTGCCAGGAGCTGCAAAGTGCAGGCTCTGGATCCACTGAGCAAAGATGGGTTGAAGCTGGATGCCCGTATCCGAGAACATATCTTGAGGACGACCAAATGCTCGCATCGTGTCGTTATGCACGTACAGACCGAAGCTATGGAAGCCCAGGAAGATACAGACCCAGTTCAGGTGAGAGATGACGGCATCACGGTGACGAATGAACCGATCCAGGACGTTGTTCTGGTTGAGGGCAGGGTCGTAGTCACGCACCATGAAGATGGCAGCGTGAGCCGCGGCACCCACAATCAGAAAGCCACCAATCCACATGTGATGAGTAAAGATGGACAACTGGGTGGCGTAGTCCGTTGCCAGATAGGGGTAAGGCGGCATGGCATACATGTGCTGAGCCACAATGATGCTCAAAGAACCCATTCCAGCTAAGTTCCAGGCCAGCTCAATATGCCAGGAGGTAGTGAAGGTCTCGTAGATACCCTTATGACCTTCGCCAGTAAAGGGACCCTTGTGAGCTTCGTAAATTTCCTTCATGCTGTGGCCAATGCCCCAGTTGGTGCGGTACATGTGACCCGCAATGATGAACAGAACTGCGATCGCCAGGTGGTGATGCGCGTTATCCGTTAGCCACAAACTACCAGTAACGGGGTTAACACCGCCCTTGAAGGTCAGGAAGTCGGAGTACTCAGCCCAGTTCAATGTAAAAAATGGAGTGAGACCCTTCGCAAAGCTGGGGAACAAATCTGCCATCAGCTTGGAATTCAAAATGAACTCGTGAGGCAGGGGAATGTCCTTCACAGCCACTCCAGAGTCAAGCAGGGCATTGGTGGGCAATGCCACGTGAATGATATGCCCAGCCCAACCCAATGAACCACAACCCAACAGAACTGAGAGGTGGTGATTCAGCATGGATTCAGCATTCTGGAACCACTCCAGCTTCGGTGCTCGCTTGTGGTAGTGGAACCAGCCAGCAAACAGCATTAAGGCTGCCATAACCAATGCACCGATGGCTGTGCAATAAAGCTGGAAGCTGTTGGTGAAACCTTCACCCCTCCACATGTAAAACAGACCTGAGGTGATCTGAATCCCGTGGAAGCCGCCACCAACATCTGCATTCAAAATTTCTTGACCGAAGATAGGCCAGACGACTTGAGCACTGGGTTTGACACCAGTGGGGTTTGCCATCCAGGCTTCAAAATTTGAAAACTTAGCGCCATGAAAATACATGCCACTCAGCCAGATAAAAATTACGGCCAGGTGACCAAAGTGAGCGCTAAAGATTTTTCGGGATACGTCTTCTAAGTCACTAGTATGGCTATCAAAATCATGGGCGTTAGCGTGAAGGTTCCAAATCCAGGTAGTGGTTTTGGGCCCTTTCGCCAAGGTGCGATCGAAGTGACCAGGCTGTGCCCACTTCTCAAAGGAAGTGGGTACTGGATCCTTATCGACGACAACTTTCGCCCGTGGGGTAGTTGTCATTGAGACTCTCCTCTCTCTAGACAAGGAACGAGCAATACTCTTGCGCCAGGCACTACTCCGCACTTTTGAAAAACCACTGTCTTTGGTTAAAAACAGTCGCTGTACGACTCGGAAAAATGAAGCCAAGAGTCCCAAACAGGCTCGTACAGCGCGAGGTATGGCTATTTACCTCAGGTCAGAGAACGGAGCAGACACTGCCATCAGAACTGAAAAAGCCCATGAGGCAATGAAATCAGCCTGGTAAGAGTTCTCAACGTGTCATTATAGGTCTTGCTCTACATCGTGTCTGGGAGCCGTTAACAATAATTCAAAATCGTTCAATTGAAGTTCTGGACTGATTTGTAAATCCATGCGCCCTTCTAAAAGTCAAGAGGTGTTTGCATTACAGTTATAAAACGAAACAATAGAAAATCTCTATTGATCGACCGTCCTGAAACCCTTTTCATCTTCGATGATTGATAAATGTCTATGTTTTTTGGTGAGAATTTCTATGAGTAGGTGCTAACAATATTTGTAATCTTCACGACACTTTTTAACCAGATTTAAGAATTAATAATTTTAAGTCATTCGCATTCTTTGACACTTTTTGGATAGCGTGCGCAGGTTCACATGAAAAGGCTGCCCTCCCGGTTTTATGACTTTCTGCGTCTCTTTCAGAGTCGTCTATCACTTCGGATTGTTTTCTGGATTTTTCTCAGTATTGCTGTGATTGAGACGATCTTGTTGGTTCCTTCTGTGGAGCGGCGGAAACAGGAAGTCCTAGCCCGAATAGTGGAGGTGTCTTCAGGTAAAATGAACTGGATCTTTGCTACCTATCCGGAGGCAACGGGAGCAGAATTATTGGAACATACCAGGCAACTCTATGCCAACCCTATGCTCCGAATGATTGTGGGCGGTGCAGTTTATAAGCCGAATGGAAATCTGGTGGGAACCTTTGGAGAACCGCCTGTGATGACATTTGTTGAAGCCCAGAGGGAAAGCCGAATTTACCTTCAAGGGCAGGGAGGCGATCGCTACGAGGTTGCCTGGAAAACGCCTCAGGCAGATGGAGAGCATGCCATTGTAATTCGACACAATGCAGAGATTATGCGAAGCGAGATCTACGCTTATATCCTTCGCATTCTGGGGCTAGTCTTCATTATCTCGGCATTTGTGACCCTGGTGATGCTGATTACTCTAGGTCCTCTGGTAATTACTCCTATCCTGACTCTACGACGTGACCTGCTGCGGGCAGGGGAAGACGTTCGCCATGATCAGTTAATGCCAGGTTTTGGCTCAAGTACCATTAAACGACGGGACGAGTTAGGGGAAGTGATCACTGCTTTTCAGCGCATGTTTGCCCAGATTTGCCAGGCCATAAGTGAACGCAAGCAGGCGGAAAAGGAGTTGCTGCAAGCCAATCAACAAATGGAGCAATACATTCAACAGGCAAGCCGAGTCACCACGGCTGCTGCGGAAGTAGAAAAGGGCATTTTTCAGCCCGAAAGTTTAACGGAGATTGCCCTACGGAATGATGAGTTAGGGCAGTTAGCACGTGTCTTCCAGCGAATGGCCAGTGAAGTAAAGCAACGGGAAACTCAACTGAAGCAACAGATTGCCGACCTGAAAATTGAAATAGATCAGCACCGACGAGAGCAAGAAGTGGCTCAGGTTGTGCAAAGTGGCTATTTTAAGGAGCTTCAGCAGGAAGTTGACCAGATGAATTTGGATGAATTCTGGAGTTGAGCAACGCTATTTGGGCGCATAGGCGATTGGGTCAAAGGCCACGGGAAAAACCTCCCGCGCCCACCTTGCTTCTGTGGAATCAAGTCCACCAACCAGCGATCTAAAAATTATGAATTGTTAGGGGATCGATTCCGCTATAGTTCCCTATGGCGGACGCAACAAAAATCAGGAGTTTGTTTGGTGCTTGGGATGAATCATGGGCGATCGCTGCTCAAAATTTTGTTTGCCGTATTCCTGGTGACTCTGCTGGCCTTGAGTTCAGTGGGCACTCCGGGTGCTGTGGCCGCAGGGAAGGCAAAAATGCCAAAAACTGAGAAATCGAAAGCCACAGGTAAAGTCACGGGAACCTTAGCAGAAACTCCACCCCCCCCTACCATTCAGGATTTGCGGAAAGCATTAGAGAATTACCAGCCACAGGTCACGATTCTCAACCCGAAACCCAATGAGGTCTTGTCAGACAATACGGTTTCCGTCCGCTTCCAGGTCAAAGATCTGCCCATTTTTAAGAATGAAAAGCTGGGGTTAGGTCCACACCTCCATGTTTTATTGGACAATCGCACCTATCAGGCAGTTTACGACCTCAGCAAACCGCTGGTATTTGATCAGCTTGAGCCCGGCACTCATACCATTCGGGCCTTTGCTTCCCGCCCCTGGCACGAAAGCTTCAAAAACGAAGGAGCGTACACTCAAGTCACCTTCCACGTCTTTACAAAAACTGGAGAAAATAGCCCCAACCCCGATCTGCCGTTGCTGACCTATAGTCGCCCTCAAGGCACCTACGGGGCAGAACCGATCATGCTCGACTTTTATTTGACCAATGCTCCTTTACACCTGGTTGCCCAAGAGAGTAGCAAGGATGACATTGTTGATTGGCGCATCCGCTGCACGATTAACGGGGAAAGCTTTATTTTGGACCAATGGCAACCGATTTATCTCAAAGGCTTTAAGCCTGGCAAGAATTGGGTCCAACTGGAATTTCTGGACGAGAATGGTAACCCAGTTAACAACGTATTTAACAACACAGCACGGGTTATTACTTACGAACCCAATGGCCAGGATGCCCTTTCGCGGCTGGTGCGGGGAGATCTTTCTGCGGCAGAAGCCCGTAGTATTATAGACCCCAATTACGTGCCAGAAAAACCAGTGATTACTCCGCTTCCCAGCTCTAGCCCCTCTCCTAAACCTGCGGTAGAAGCTACCCCCAGCCCAGTTCCCGTTGTTCCACTGGTTCGCCCCACCCCCAGTCCAACCCCATCACCGGCGACCAGAGCAAAACCAGCCACAAAAGCGAAACCGTCTCCGAAGCCAACAACCAGTCCTGTGGCGCCTGCCAAACCGAAAACAACGGCTCCCTCCCCTGCACCCGCGCCTTTCAGCCCAGAGCCTTCTCCTCGCTTAGACAAAGGAGAGCCTGTAGAACCCTCTAAGACTGAGAAACCGCTTGAGAAACCGCTTGAGAAGCCAATAGCACCGAAGTTAGAGGCTCCGAAACCCGAAGTTTCTAAACCAGACGTTTCTAAACCTCAGGTTCCTAAATCAGAGACGCCCAAACCCGAAATTTCTAAACCGGAAACTCCCAAACTAGAGACGCCCAAACCGGAAGTCCCCAAACCCTCAGAACTAGAGGCGAAGCAGTCGAAGCAAGAACCCGGTTTACCTGGTTTTCTCAATCGGTTCCGTTCCACGCTCAAGTCGGTAGTGCCCTCACCTAAACCAGCACGCCCGGTTCCTGGTTCAGGGTTGCCATCTCCCAGTCCAACCCCTGCGGAAGAAGGGAAACCGATCCAACCTCCGTCTCAAGCAACGGAGGCTCCTAAACCGTCGCCAGTGCCAGCCCAGAGTGCACCCGCCCCTGAAACTACCCCGCTCAAGGAGCGTAAACCTGTTCAACCTTCACCCAGGGCGATCGCCCCTTCAAAACCCCAATCTCCAAAATCACCGGAATCATCCCCCAGTCCCAGCGAGTCTCCTGTCAGGAGTGAATCTCCTGCAAAGGTGCTTCAGCCAGCTCCTAAACTCCCAACGCCAACACCCAAACCGATTCCGCAGCGGCTAGAGCAACAGCCTTCTTCCCCCAGCCCGATCGCACCATCTCCTACTCCGGCTCCAGCGAAGGCGATCGCCCCTGCCAAACCTCCTGTGGCACCCCAGGCTCCTAAACCGCAACCATCGGCTTCCCCTACGGTGGCTCCGAACCGTTCTTATACTCCCAAACCAGAGGCTACCCAGCCAGAGAGCAAGGTGTCTGAAGATACCAAGCCGTCACCTGACAGTTCAAAACCAATCAAAAACCCAACTGCCAGTGACTTTTATGAGCACCTGCGACGCGCCAGAACCAGTCCAACGGCTTCCCCCTCTCCGCTTCCTCCAGCTACTCCCTCAACTGGAGAACCTGCGCCCCTGGCAAAACCTGCTGTGCCTGGAGGGACAGCCAATCCATAAAGTTGAAAGTTGAAAGTTGATTGTTACCAAGCCGCTTCTACGGCATCTCCCCCATAATCTGGATCTCCAGTATCGGCATCGCTAATTCCTCCATTGTCTGGATAGTTGTCATCTGGATACCCATCATCGGGTGGATAACTGCCGTCCGGGTAATCTCCGTTAGGGGGAGGATACCCCCCGCTCCAATAGTCATCATCGTCGGGTGGGTAGCGATCGCCCCAGTTGCCACCATCGCCCGGTCTATTTCCCCAATAGCCAGGTACACATAGTCCCAGGGTTGGTCTTAAATCTCCGTCAACGGCACTACGAGCCTGGGCGGGCATAAAACCAATATCGGGATTATTCACCCCGTAGGGAACGGCAACCTGGATGTACAATTCTCCATCAGGTCCCCGCGTTGCTGAGCCCTGAATCAATCTCACTCTTTGCCCTTCGTAAAGATAGCGGATTTCTTCGCCGTAGCTATCCGCGCTGGTGAAGAGAGGATACCTGCCCCCAATCACTCGCCGACAGTCTGAGCCAGTCGCCACCTCAACCAGGGAACCCGCAGGCAATGGAATGGCAGCCTGTAGCCGCACTGAGGGAGAAACAGAGGCTTTGGAGTTCAACATTGCGAGGGCTGAAACATAGCTGCCGATTGAGGCTGCCAGGATCAACAAAGCAACGGCAATACCCTGGCTAGCCAGCCCTTTCATTTCCTACCCCCGAAACACTACTCAGTACAAAAATACTTAATTCTAATAGTAGCGGTAGGTTAAGGACGATATACGCTATGAAGAGATTTTGCTGAAGATCAAGGAAATGCCCAGAATTTCTGCGAAAATAGTACTGAAGTACTTATAAAGTAATAGAAAAGTCCAATAGATTTCTTATCACATGCTGCTTCCAGTACACGGAATTAGTTCCTGTGCGGTAGTCTGGAAATCAAAGTCGCTACCACCGATGCCTTATCGTGACTGTATGGTGATCGCAGTTATCGTTCGAATGAGGCGAATGTTATAGGATTTACTGTCTTGTCTACCAGTGTTGTAAACACTAAATTTTGCAACACGGGGGTGTAGGAGCTTCGCCCCCAGGCACAATCTTGACAGACCACTAGGTTTCCGGTAAGAGTGCCATGATCTGGTCTACAAATGCTTGATGGTCAACCACAGGTTTAGAAATATAACCATCGGCACCACTTTGCCGCAGAAAGCTCTCGCGATCGCCCTCCATTGCGTGAGCTGTCACCAGAATAACAGGAAGGCTCGCCGTTTTGGGGTCTTCCTTCAGCATCTGGGTAATTTTGATACCATCCACAGGTTTACCCTGATAAACGCTGCGAGCCAGCGACACATCCATCAAAATCACGTCGGCTTCCCTTGCCTTAGCAATTCGTATGACTTCTTCCACGTTTTCAGTATGCTTAACTGCCAGACCACCGCGGTTAGTCAGAATCTTAGAAAAAACCAGTGCATTGGCGACATCGTCTTCCACAATCAAAACGGTTTTCATAGTCCCTTCCTTGCAACGTGACCCAGCATAATGCAGCAAATAACTGGCGTGATCTTACAGTGAAATCAGGCAATAACCGGCAGGGGGAGATGCCACTATGCTAGTCGTGCCAGACTCAAAATACATCAGGTTTTGTGAATTCAGGAATAAGGAACGACACTCATGGCTAGACAGTTAAACATGCTCTCAGCGGGACAGGTGATCACCACTGCCCTGCATACCGAGATGCAACAGTCCTACCTTGAATATGCCATGAGTGTGATCGTCGGGCGAGCGTTGCCCGATGTCCGTGATGGGTTAAAACCCGTACATCGGCGAATTCTCTATGCTATGCACGAGTTGGGCTTAACTCCGGATCGCCCCTATCGTAAGTGCGCCCGTGTTGTGGGGGATGTATTGGGTAAATACCACCCCCACGGAGATCAGGCCGTATATGATGCTCTGGTACGCATGGTGCAGGACTTTTCCAGTCGTTACCCGCTACTGGCCGGTCATGGCAACTTTGGTTCTGTGGATGACGACCCTCCAGCGGCCATGCGGTATACCGAGACCCGGCTAGCCGCCATCAGTAACGAGGGCCTGTTGAGTGAAATCGGCGATGCTACCGTCGGTTTCATTGGCAACTTCGACAACTCGCAGCAAGAGCCCATTGTTTTACCGGCTCAACTCCCCTTTTTGCTGCTGAATGGGAGTTCGGGCATTGCTGTAGGGATGGCAACAAATATTCCACCTCACAACTTGAATGAAGTGGTTGATGGCTTAATTGCGTTGATTGACTCTCCTACCCTGTCTGATGAAAAGTTGTTTGAACTCATTCCCGGACCGGACTTTCCCACCGGTGGCGAGATTGTGGGAACCGATGGCATTTGGGAAGCCTATACGACAGGTCGGGGCAGTATTCCGATTCGGGGGGTGGCTCAAATTGAGGAAATTCAGACTGGGCGTGGAAAGCACCGCCGTACAGCGATTGTGGTGACCGAGCTGCCCTATCAGGTCAACAAAGCTGGCTGGATTGAAAAAGTAGCGGATCTGGTCTCCCAGGGGAAAGTGGATGGAATCTCGGACCTTCGCGATGAGAGCGATCGCGAAGGCATTCGGGTTGTGATTGAGCTGCGGCGGGAAGCCAATCCCCACAAGATTCTCAACTTTCTCTATCGCCAAACGGCCCTTCAGACGAACTTTGGCGTCATTATGCTGGCACTGGATAACGGCCAGCCCCGCCAGTTATCCCTGCGAGATCTACTGCAAAGCTTCCTCAATTTTCGGGAAGAAACCCTCAGTCGCCGTTACCGCCACGAACTGGAAAAGGCTGAAAATCGGCTCGAAATTCTGGATGGCCTGCTGACCGCATTAGAAAACCTGGATGATGTGATTGAAATCCTCCGCAATGCACCCGATGGCACCACGGCCAAGCAAACCTTTCGGGAGGAATTTGAGTTCAGCGATCGTCAGTCCGATGCCATCCTGGCTATGCCTCTGCGTCGCCTAATGGCAACCGAGCAGGAGAGCCTGCAACAGGAATTTGATGAACTGGAAACCCGTGTAGAAGAATTACAGAAACTGCTGGGCGATCGGCGCGAACTGCTGAAAGCCCTCAAAAAAGATCTGCGAGCCTTAAAGAAGAAGTACGGCGATGAGAGAAGGACACGGATTGTCGCCGCTAACGGACAAGCCAATGGCAATGGGAAGGAATCCGCCGGAACTGGAAGCCCGGAACCGGAAGACTCCTTACCCCTCACCCCTCACCCCTCACTCTTCGAAGAAGAAGAGCAGGAAGTGGTTCTGGAAATTACTCAACGGGGCTATATCCGGCGAGTCACCCCGAAAACCTACCAACGCAGTCGTAGCCGCATGGCTGAAAAGCCCACCCTCGTATTGGAGGAAGGGGATGATTTTGTTGAGCAAACCCTGTTGACGAACACCCGCAAAACGCTGGTGGTGCTGACCAGGACTGGAAAGGCGTTCCCTATCAACATTAGCGACATTCCGCAGGCCACTGGAAGAAATGCCAAAGGTGTTCCGCTGTTAACCCTATTGCCACCTTCAGCCCAGGGCGATCGCAACGGGATTGTCAGCAGCTTTATTCTTCCTGACTCCCTGGAAGAAACTCATATGCTACTGGTGACTGCCGGAGGGCGGGTGAAACGTCTTCCCCTGACCGAATTTGCCGACCTGACGGGGCGTGGGCTCGTCGTCATCAAGTTTAAGGACGAGGATCACCTGGTTTACGTCAAACTGGTGGAACCGGATGAGCAACTCGTCCTGGCAAGTTCCGGTGGACGGCTATTACGACTGGAAGTGAACGACGACAGCCTGCCCGTGATGAGCCGTACCGCCCAGGGCAACCGGGGCATGCGGCTGCGCAAGCAGGATCGGTTAGTGGGGTGCGCCACTGTGTTTGAGGATGAAGAACTTTTACTCATCACCGAAGAAGGCTACACCAAACGGTTACTTGTCGATGAACTACGGCTTTCCAGTGCAGGCGAACTGGGGACTCAAGTTCGGTTCGCAACGAAAACTGACACCCTTGCTGGCATGATCAATGCCACTGCGGGCAGCGAAGTGGTGTTGCTGACCAGTGCCAACCGCATGAGCCGGATGGAGGTGGACTCAGCTCCCCTGGAAACCAAAGATGGGATGGGCGATCGCCTGTTTCAACTTAACCTGGATGAAAAGATTGTCACAGTAACTGAGATCGTCGATGATTCAATCAGACCGCTGGAGGACACTACCGAAACCAATTTAGAATCAGGGCGTTGCTGAATTTAGGTATGAAATAGGTACTGTATGCTCGAAATTTCGTTTCGATTCATACTGCTTTTCAGCAACGCCGCAAATCTTGAGAAAGGAGTAGAAAAGAGTCAAGGAAATCAAGATTTTAAGAAACCAGACCAACGTTGTAAGTAGCTAGGCGCAATTAAATTAAGGATAATTCCAGGGGTGGAAGGGGTGAAATCCCCTGACTGGGGGCACAGCCCCCACTCCTCTCTTTACCAATTAATGATGTTTACCAATTAATGATGACTACCTGCTTACTGCTGTCCGAATGAGATGACTTGATAGACAGCAAGAAACGGGTGGCGTTGAACCTCTGCTCTCGGTACATTGAGGAGTGCATGATGGACAGATGCTGAAACCAGTCCTATGAATTCCCCGGTAGAAACCAGCACGTATGATAGCGAAACTTATGAGCGTATTGCCAGGGCGATCTCGTTCATGCGTCAAAATCATCTGAATCAACCTGATCTCGCGACGATCTCACAGCATGTGCATCTGAGCGAGTATCACTTTCAGCGACTCTTCACGAGATGGGCAGGCATCAGCCCCAAACGGTTCTTGCAATATCTGACTGTGGAATATGCAAAATCAAAAATCGCTGAGACAGCTAACCTGTTAGATCTCACTGTAGATACTGGTTTATCTAGTCCAGGGCGGTTACACGATCTGTTTGTAAAGTTGGAAGCGATGTCGCCGGGTGAGTTTAAGGCAGGGGGTAGAGGGCTACAAATTGGGTATGGAATCCATCCAACCCCTTTTGGTGAATGCTTGATTGCAATTACTTCCCGTGGCATCTGTAATCTTCATTTCCTGGATACAACCCGTAAAGATGCTGCTGATATCCTTCGCTTGGAGTGGTTTAATGCTGACATCATCCAGGATCAGCAAGTAACCAAAGAGATCTGCGATCGTGTCTTCACACCAGTTGCCACGAACAGCAAACCTTTGATTCTTTCTGTCAAAGGAACCAATTTTCAAATTCAAGTTTGGCGAGCACTGTTGAGAGTTCCGTTTGCAGGAATCACAACCTATCAGGGGCTAGCGGAAGCGATGGGTCGTCCCACTGCTGCGAGATCCGTCGGCAACGCATTAGGTCGTAATCCAGTTGGGTACTTAATTCCCTGCCATCGAGTGATCCGGGAATCGGGTGAGTTGGGCGGTTTCCGGTGGGGCTTGGATCGCAAAACGGTTCTGCTGGGTTGGGAAGCAAGTCAAAATCAAGCAATTGGACAGGAGTTGACATGAAAGGTTTAGAGATTGCAGAACTTTTGCTGCTTGCTGCATTGTGAGGTGGCTCATTTCTATTTATGCGGATTGCAGCACCCGTCCTCGGTCCAATTTGGCTGATTGAGTTGCGCGTCCTACTAGCGGGTTTAGCACTGTTACCGATTTTAGTCCGCTTAAATCTCTGGCAACCAGTGCGACGGAATTGGATTTCACTTTTTATTGTAGGCTGTCTCAATTCTGCGATTCCATTTGCATTACTTGCCTTTTCATCCATGTCGCTATCTGCCGGATTCACGTCTATCTTGAATGCGACAGCGCCATTGTTTGGCACCATAGTTGCTTCTGTCTGGCTCAAGGAGAAATTCACCATCCCTCGAATGATTGGGCTCATTCTGGGATTCGTGGGTGTGATGATTTTGGTGGGTTGGAAAACAATCGTTGCAACGCCTGCTTTTGTCATGGCGGTATCGGCTGGATTGGTAGCAGCATTTATGTATGCGATCGCGGCTCCTTACATCAGACAAAAATTAGCGGGCGTTCCTTCATTAGTTGTGGCAACTGGAAGTCAGCTAGGTGCAGCATTCTTCCTTCTACCCGCATTGCCTTTTACAATCCCACAACAAGCACCTACGACAATCATCGTCGCTTCAGTACTGAGCCTCGCTCTATTGTCAACTGCACTTGCCTATATTTTGTACTTCCGCCTCATTCAAAATATTGGTTCTACAAAATCATTGACCGTTACTTATCTAATTCCCCTGTTTGCAATGCTTTGGGGTGCAGTGCTTCTAAAGGAAGCCGTAACGACATCGATGATTGTGGGATGTAGTTTGATTTTGCTAGGAACGGCGATCGCAAATGGTGTATTCAAGATGAAGCTCGGTGACAGAGTGAACAATAGACTTAATCGGAAATAAGAAAGAAAATCAATTCCTTGCATAAAATTGTCAATTCTCATGGCTTTACCGCCCATTCTCATATTGATCGATTTATTTCCGATAATGTCTAATGAGTAGCAACTCAACATTTACAGCGGTTTTCAGCTGAATAAGCCACAGTGAGCGAACCAGCCAAGGGCATCCTCATCGGAAATGCACTCATTGATAATCTGGATTAACACTTGATATCAAGTATTTCTGTGGTTCGAGTTTTAGCCGATCGCAGAAGTTGTTTGAGTTTTGACCAACATGATGCAATGGGTGAAAGAATAAGGGGGAGTGGGGGCGATGCTTCCACAGCATGGATTTCCCCTCTACACCTCATCACCATCCAAAGGCTGACTGCTATATCAATCATTAAACAAACTAAGAAACTGGCCTAAATTAGCTTCTGCTGTAAATTGATTAAGCCAGGATGCTGGAACAAATTTTTTTCACCGTCTAAAATTCGTACAATTGCTTCTGCGAGGAGATCGCTCTGTTCACACGGCAAGAGTTCGCCATACTCGCCGCCATTCAGAATTTCGGCTGGACCGTGGGGACAGTCAGTCGAGACAACAGGTACCCCCATTGCCATAGCCTCAATCAGCACGGTGGGCAAACCTTCATAAAGCGAAGATAAGGCAAAAACAGCACTGCGAGCCATGTAGGCATAAGGATTTCTAACAGCACCCAAAAAAGCAACATCCTCGTGCACGTCAAGAACCCGCGTTAAGTTCTCCAGCTCTGACATTTCATTGCCCCAACCCAAAATAACAAGGCGAGCCTCTCGTACCTTGCGAACTTTGGCAAATGCTCGAATCAGATTTGGGAAATCTTTTTGCTTCTCTAACCGCCCAACCCCCAAAATGACAGGAGGCTGACCTTCAGAAAACCAGGGGTGTTCTATCGGTTCCTTCCCCTTTTGAAAAACATCAGGTGTAAGTATTGGATTGTAGATGACACTGATTCGTTCGGAAGGTAAACCAGAAAAGTTCGCTAAATCGTGAGTAACCCCTTTTGAAACCGCTGCGATTTTGTTCGCGTATTAGTACAAAAATCGTGTACAGAATAGTGTAAGTAATCGATTGATTGGCCGGTGATCTATTTTAAGTTCTTGAGTGACGGTATTTTGTAAAGAGACAATTGCTCGATAAGAGTTTTGAGTTAGTAACTTTGTGAGTAAGTTAATAGTATCTGTAGAATAGAGAGTTGATATAACAATAGCAGGCTGTTCAGAACGAACATAACGGATAAAATCTTGAAGACTGCCGAAAAATCCTGAAGAGTCTAAGTTGAATACTCTTACTCCCTCAGGAATGAGATCCCTATGTTGTTCGAGCAGAAAATTAAAAACCAAATCAACTTGATAGCCTTTTTTAACAAGCCCGTCGGCTAACTGTAACATGGCACGATGAGCACCACTGACCGTAACATATCGCACAAAAACCGCTATATGGAATCTATTATCAAATCATAAATAGTCCTGCAAAAAATAAATCAAGAATATATTCTCTTATTTTCAGCTTTTTGCAAAAACTAATTTAAGGATCTTGAAACTATTGGTAGTGCTCAAATCATAATGATTTTTCAGTTTGAAATGTTGGTGGCCAGCACCACTCATCATTATCTCTTGAGGTCTACCAAACTATTAAGGGAATCAAAGTCCTTTTTGTAAAAGATGATTTTTCAAATATTTATGCAACTACTTTACTTTTTATACGCTTAATCTGACTATATGCAGAATTTTTGGTCTGAACGAAACTTACATAAGTATTGCCACCCAGCAATGCCAAACCGTAGTAGAAAAGATACTTTAAGTTGAATACATCAGCTCGCCAGCTCGCTAGTACCCAGCGGCATAACAACACATAGCTGTCATGAGGTCAGAGGCTTGCTCGCTGGTTGACTGACAAAATGAGAGGGACATGAAATAAAAGCTAGGAGGGAAGTAGAGCCTGATTTAAGCTGATGAGTGACCACACAAATCAATTAAATCAATGCCTCCGACTTTTCGTCTTTATGATGCGCTGTCGCGCTATTAGAGTCAACGTGAGATTCATTGGCAAGATGCCCGCCACCTGCAAACCCTGTGTTGGATAATCATCGGAATGATCCAGAGTCAGAACGTGCATCTGAATGGGTTTGGCGTGTATGTCAGAAGCCGTGCCCAAGTTGCCCAGTCGCACCAACGACGGTTTCGTCGATGGTTGTCCAATCGACGGATTCATGTCGTTAGGGCTCATCACAGCCTCATCGGGCACGCCTTGTCCCAGTGGAGCAGTGAACGATTGTACCTCAGCCTCGACACGACCATCGTATGGAATCGTTTTTGCATCGTCTGGGTAGGCGTGGTGTATCGGGGCAGAACCGTTCCTGTGGCGTGGCGAGTAGTGGCACAATCTAGCAATAGCGTCAGGTTGTGGACGATTCAAAGGGTGTTGCGGCAAGCGCAAAGGCTCCTGCCCACTGATGTAGCCATTGTCCTTTTGGCAGACCGAGGGTTTGCCGATGGGAAGTTGATGAAATACCTCCGGGAAAATCTGGGCTGGCATTTTCGGATTCGGATTCAACGTTCGTTTCAGTTTCAGCACCAGGACCAATGGCGCAAAGTATCGTCGATACAGTTACAGCCCGGACAGGTTTACTTCCCAGAGGCGGTATCAGTCGGCAGAACAAACCCCTACCCCAAGGTTACCTGGCGTTTGCTCACGACAAGCAAAGGGGTGAGGACTGGACGATTGTGAGCGACGAACCGACGAACTTGCCAACCTTTGCTCAATACCGACTCCGGTTTTGTGTGGAGGAGTCGTTTTTGGATTTGAAGTCCAACGGATTTAATCTCGAAGCTTCCAGGCTGGGTGACCAGTTTGCCCTTTCCCAGTTGTGCGGAGTGATTGCTTTAACAATGCTGTTTCTGGTGCTCCAGGGAGTGCAGGTCGTTGCTTCAGGCAATGGCCGCCGAGTCGATGCCCACTGGAACCGGGGGATGAGTTATCTCAAGCTGGGTTGGAATTGGATTCGTCTTGCCATTACCCAGCAATGGAAGATTCAGGTGTATCCGTTTCTCTCAAGTCTGCCTGATCCTCAACCTGCCATTGCATCCAAGCAACAACAGAATGATTCCTTTAAGCGTGAATTTACTGTCCTCAGTCGCTTTCCAGCTTCTTAGTTTTGTCAGTCAAGCAGGGGCTATCACTCTTTTCCAGTGACAACTGTTTCGTCAATATTTATTATTGTTTATACAAAATAATAAGCAAGCTGCGCTGCTTATCACCAGTGCTTATACTTAAACTTCATTGAAAAAACATAGAACCTGTTGCAATGGGGTTTCACAACTTAGTAGTACCTTGTGTAAGATTTGGTAGTACCTTGTGTAAGATTTGAAGGAACAGAAAAATGGCTTATCAATGATCAGGTGTCTCAGTTACCTCAGTTACAACTGAACTATGAAAATCCTAATCACTGGCGCTGCTGGTTTCATCGGTTATCATTTGGCACGACGCCTTTTAGGAGAGGGGGAACAAATCTATGGCGTTGACAACTTAACGGAGTACTATGATGTCAGCCTTAAAAAGGCGCGATTAGCACAATTACAAGCAGAATCTAATTTTACGTTCCAATTTCTCGATTTGAGCGATCGCGTCGCAACCCAACATCTTTTTCAAGACTCCCAGTTTGATGTAGTCATTCACTTAGCAGCTCAGGCAGGGGTTCGGTATTCTCTACAAAACCCCTGGACTTATATTGACAGCAATATTGCTGGCTTTGTTAATCTGCTCGAGGGGTGTCGCCAGCAGGATATTCAGCATCTAGTTTTTGCCTCCTCTAGCTCTGTTTACGGCGCCAATACCAAAGTTCCCTTTGCGGTAACAGATAACGTTGACTATCCTGTTTCTCTTTATGCTGCCAGTAAGCGAGCTAGTGAATTAATTGCCCACACCTACAGTCATCTCTATGGTATTCCTACCACTGGGTTGCGCTTTTTCACAGTTTATGGCCCCTGGGGACGTCCAGATATGGCTTATTTCAAGTTTGTGAAGGCGATCTTTGAAGGCAAGCCCATTGAAGTTTACAATTTCGGCCAAATGCGACGAGACTTTACGTACATTGATGACATTGTTGAAGGCATTGTCCGTGTCATGCACAAACCACCTCAGAAAACCCTCTCTGAGCAGAGGCAAGGGCCAAATACACCAAATAGCAATGCTCGCTACCGCCTATACAACATTGGTAACAATCAACCTGTTGAACTTCTGCACTTTATTGAAGTGATTGAGGCTGCGCTTGGCAAAGTATCTGAAAAGTGTCTGCTCCCAATTCAACCGGGTGATGTGCCCGCAACCTATGCGGATGTAGATGACTTGATACGAGATGTTGGATTTCGTCCATCAACCTCCATTGAACAAGGAATTTCGCACTTTGTTCGCTGGTACCGCAATTATTATGGGCTTTGAGAGTGTCTGGTCATTCTGTAGAGGCTTTGCTTCCCGTATCAAATATTCCTGTAAATCGTCCAGCATCTACTGTAAACACAAGAACTTATTATTCTGTGGCGGAGATTTTCTTAAAGAAGTGATGAAGTAGCTGGTCCATCTATTTGGATAGATTTACGGATAATCTACAATTCTTCAGCGTGTCTAGCTTTTACCTCATCAATATGGCCGAATGCCGTCTTCCCGTGACTAAACTATGTTCCCATAGGGACTATATTCCCATAGGGGGAATTAACTAGGGCATCTGGTTTTAGCCCTGTCGATCACTTAAGGCTGTGATTCTGTTGTTAAGTTCTTTAATTGAAGCTATCCGCCAATGAAGTTCATTTCAAAATTGTTGTATGTTTTTCCATCAAAATCAATAGTATTACTCCCATGGTTTCTTGTATTTGTTCTGTCCTCTGTTTTAGAAGTAGTTGGTATTGGAATTATTGGTCCCTTCATCGGCTTGGCAAGTAACCCTGATCTCATCTATAAAAATCCCTGGCTAAACCAAACCAAATTTATTCATTTCTAAATCTTGGCAAAGTTAACTATTTTATTATTTTTATTGGTTTTCTAGTGGTCACAATTTTTTGTATTAAATCGTTAATTAGTTGGTATGTTCAAGCCAGTATTTTTAAATTTACTTATCTCCAAAAGGAGAAGCTAATTTCTCGATTGATGTATGGGTACCTGGTTGACTGACAAAATGAGAGGGACATGAAATAAAAGCTAGGAGGGAAGTAGAGCCTGATTTAAGCTGATGAGTGACCACACAAATCAATTAAATCAATGCCTCCGACTTTTCGTCTTTATGATGCGCTGTCGCGCTATTAGAGTCAACGTGAGATTCATTGGCAAGATGCCCGCCACCTGCAAACCCTGTGTTGGATGATCATCGGAATGATCCAGAGTCAGAACGTGCATCTGAATGGGTTTGGCGTGTATGTCAGAAGCCGTGCCCAAGTTGCCCAGTCGCACCAACGACGGTTTCGTCGATGGTTGTCCAATCGACGGATTCATGTCGTTAGGGCTCATCACAGCCTCATCGGGCACGCCTTGTCCCAGTGGAGCAGTGAACGATTGTACCTCAGCCTCGACACGACCATCGTATGGAATCGTTTTTGCATCGTCTGGGTAGGCGTGGTGTATCGGGGCAGAACCGTTCCTGTGGCGTGGCGAGTAGTGGCACAATCTAGCAATAGCGTCAGGTTGTGGACGATTCAAAGGGTGTTGCGGCAAGCGCAAAGGCTCCTGCCCACTGATGTAGCCATTGTCCTTTTGGCAGACCGAGGGTTTGCCGATGGGAAGTTGATGAAATACCTCCGGGAAAATCTGGGCTGGCATTTTCGGATTCGGATTCAACGTTCGTTTCAGTTTCAGCACCAGGACCAATGGCGCAAAGTATCGTCGATACAGTTACAGCCCGGACAGGTTTACTTCCCAGAGGCGGTATCAGTCGGCAGAACAAACCCCTACCCCAAGGTTACCTGGCGTTTGCTCACGACAAGCAAAGGGGTGAGGACTGGACGATTGTGAGCGACGAACCGACGAACTTGCCAACCTTTGCTCAATACCGACTCCGGTTTTGTGTGGAGGAGTCGTTTTGGATTTGAAGTCCAACGGATTTAATCTCGAAGCTTCCAGGCTGGGTGACCAGTTTGCCCTTTCCCAGTTGTGCGGAGTGATTGCTTTAACAATACTGTTTCTGGTGCTCCAGGGAGTGCAGGTCGTTGCTTCAGGCAATGGCCGCCGAGTCGATGCCCACTGGAACCGGGGGATGAGTTATCTCAAGCTGGGTTGGAATTGGATTCGTCTTGCCATTACCCAGCAATGGAAGATTCAGGTGTATCCGTTTCTCTCAAGTCTGCCTGATCCTCAACCTGCCATTGCATCCAAGCAACAACAGAATGATTCCTTTAAGCGTGAATTTACTGTCCTCAGTCGCTTTCCAGCTTCTTAGTTTTGTCAGTCAAGCAGGTGATCAAGTCTATCTTATGGAGAAGGGCCAAATTGTTAAATCGGGCAGTTATCAAAACGTTGTTTTAGGGGGATGAGAGTTTGTAAAATTGGCTAATCCAACTGATTGACAGACAAAATTTGAAAAGGAGGGAGGCTAAGCCCTTGGTAAAACGGCACTCGCAGATTAGTGTGAAAGTTACCACCCAAACACAACTGAACCATGCGAACCTCCCCAGCTATGGGACCTTCTGGGTCAATCCACTTGATGCCATCTTTGCTAGCAAGCCCCACTTTTTCAAGAATCTTTGACCATGTTCGATCAGAGAAGTTACTTTCGACCATTGCTTTTCCTGTAGGGGACGGAAAAACCAAGTCATCGGGCCCGAAATCTTCAGGTCTGATCTTTTGTAACAACTCTTTGGGTCGTTGAGGACAGCTAAACCATCGCTTCACCGCAGTCTTATCCTCATACCGTCGCTAAAGCCTTCCTGACACCTCAACGATACTTTCGCAAAAGTGGACTCCGCTACAATCGGGCGAGACATTTCCCCACCGTAAGCCGATTGCTTCACACGGGCGACACCCCGTCCAGAACAAAAACTTTATGAAGGGAGCATAATGCCGATAATTGATGCCAGGTCGGGTATCGTTCTCAAAAGCTGTGATGATGCGATCTCGCTCCTCAATAGAGAATGCTACGGGAGGTGCTGGTTGGTAGTGCTCAAGATGTAATGATAAGGAGGTAGAGCTTCCGCCTGATGACCTACCATGTCTACCTGCCCAACTGGTGCATCGGCCCACACGGTTAAGAACGGTCGCATCCATAACGGCAAACGACGGTTCAAGTGTCGCGACTGTGGACGACAGTTCATTGAGCAACCCACGAAAAAAGTGGTTGACCAAAGCACACGGGACCTAGTTGACCGATTACTTCTGGAACGAATTTCATTGGCTGGAATTGCTCGTGCTGTCCAGGTTTCAGGGTAATGCTTGCAAAGCTACGTCAATGAGAAATACGCTGGGGTGCCTTGCTAAGTTCAGGTGACACCCAAAAACAGGGGCGCTTAACAATGCAGTGTGACGAACTCGGGTCATTCGTAGCCAACAAGGGGAATAAACAGTGGGTTTG
The DNA here is from genome assembly GCF_049200465.1 of Leptothermofonsia sp. ETS-13. Lineage (NCBI taxonomy): Bacteria > Bacillati > Cyanobacteriota > Cyanophyceae > Leptolyngbyales > Leptolyngbyaceae > Leptothermofonsia > Leptothermofonsia sp. ETS-13. The sequence goes on along the minus strand of NZ_CP120836.1, from coordinate 3,345,337 downwards.
GTTAGCCCTCGATGCCGACACTCGTGAGATGGTCGGGGTGTACATCGGCGCACGAGATGAGGCTGCCGCAGTGCAATTGTGGGCATTACTACCACCGGTCTATCGTCAGTGTGCCGTTGCCTATAGCGATTTCTGGGCAGCCTATGGAGCAGTGTTTCCCAGCAAGCGCCATCAAGCGGTCGGCCAAGAAACCGGGTTGACCCTACGTTGAACAATTCAACAACACCTTGTGCCAGAGGTTTGCTCGATTAGTGCGGAAAACCTTGTCGTTTTCCAAGTCACTGGAGAATCACATTGACGCAATTTGGTACTTTATCCATCATTACAATGCATCATTACTTCTGTAGCACTACCAGTCAGAGATTCAGTGCAAATCAATTGCGATGTGATGCCGTCGTTTGCAGATTTTTGGTGGGATGCGGCTTTGCAAAGCCGCATTCACTTGCGCTTCGCATGCTCCCATGTCATTGAGTTTCTCCAAAACGGATGCCATTGCCGCTCGGCGCTCCTTCCAGGCTACGCACCGTCTGCTCAATACTGTCACCTCGACTGGCTGCCCGCACCAAGATTTCAAACACCTCTGGCACTGTGTAGTTGCCGTTTATCTCCAACGGCAGGTGTTCCATTAAACACTCAATCGTACACTCCAAGGTGCTTTCATCACTCAAGGCAGGTGTGTCGCATAATAAAGTGGGGTAGGTAGTATGGCTATTTTGGTAAATTTTGGGTTAGCCTGACTCTACTCCTTCCTTAAAGGATTTTCGATCTACTTAATCTGGTTGATAAGAGTAATCTGGAGGCTGCTGACCTCTACCTGCGCGATCGCCTGGAACGACGCATTGTCAACAACAACGAAACCATCCTCAAAATTGACTGTGCCCTGTCCGAGCCTCTGCGTTTCGAGAACTACAACCATCAGGATGATTACCTGATTGGCTCGGTCCTGATTGCTGACTCAGTCAAGCAGGTTGAAATTGCTCACTCGGAACCCAGCATTGGCAGAATTCCAGACGCCGATCCTTCCATGTACGTTGTCATGCCAACTATGCTTGACCCGTCTATGGCTCCAGAGGGCAAACATACCCTGTGGATTGAATTCTTTGCTCCCTATCAGGTTGAAAATGCTGAAGGAACTGGCTTACATGGCACTGGCTGGACCGATGAATTGAAAAGCAAAGTGGCCGATCGCGTCATCGACAAACTGGCTGAATATGCCCCCAATGTGAAAAATGCCATTATCGCCCGTCGGGTTGAAAGCCCTGCTGAGCTAGGCGAACGATTGGGAGCACTTAAAGGAAAGTACTACCACATCGACATGAGCCTGGAGCAGATGGTTTTCTTCCGCCCCTTGCCAGAAATTGCCAACTACAAAACCCCCATTGAAGGATTGTTTTTGACCGGAGCGGGCACCCACCCCGGTGGCTCCATTTCGGGAATGCCCGGTCGAAACTGCGCCCGCGTTTTCTTACATACCCAGCGTCCCATCGCCCAAACACTCAAAGAAGCGCGAGACTCGATGAAGCAAACCGCCGAGTCGGTATTTAGAGTATTTCAGAATACCGAACTATCGTAGGATGGATCAGCGAAGCGTAACTGTGTGGCTCCAGGTATCGATACGCTTTAAGGAAAACAATGGTTAGTCGGGTTCTGGTATTGGGCGGACGGGGACGAATTGGGCGGGGAGTGGTTACTGATCTGTTGGCTCACAGCCAGGCTGAAATCACGATTACTGGAAGAACCAATCAAGCGGCTGGTGATCTGAAAGACTATCCAACAGAGCGAGTGCAGTTTCAAACGCTTGATCTGGCGGAGCAGCAACGTGTGACAGCGGCGATCGCCACCCACGATCTCGTCGTCCACTGCGCCGGACCTTTTCGCTATCGAGATGCGTCCGTTCTGAAAGCCTGTATTGAGCATGGCACTCATTACATTGATGTGAGCGACGATCGCAATTTCACCCGCACGGCTTTGAGTTGCCGGGCTGAGGCGCAGGCGGCAGGAATTACCGCAGTCATTAACACTGGCGTCTTTCCCGGCATTTCTAATAGCATGGCTCGTCTGGGAATTGAGCAATTAGAGGTGCCGGAGGAAGTTCATTTGAGTTATGCGGTAGCAGGGTCTGGAGGAGCCGGGGAAGCCGTCATGCAAACCACGTTTCTAACCCTCCAGCATCCGTTTAAGGTCTGGTTGCAGGGTCAGTGGCAGGAAGTGAAACCCTACACGGGGCGGGAAGTCGTTGAATTTCCAGAGCCGTTTGGTCGGACAGGTGTTTACTGGTTTGATATGCCAGAGTCGTTCACCCTGGCCGAGAATTTTCCTGTACAGACCGTGACCGTTAAGTTTGGCACCGTTCCCGACCTCTACAATCACCTCACATGGCTGGTTGCCAACTGGTTTCCGGGAGCCGTCATCCGACATCCCACAGCCATTCACCTCCTGTCACAGGTCAGCCGGATGATGACCGCGGTGAGCGATCGCTTCAGTGGTACAGGAGTTGCGATGCAGGCAGAGGTTAAGGGGCAAAAAGATGGAAAGCCTGCCCACTATCGTGCCACCTTTACCCATTCCGATGCCGCAACAGCAACAGGATTAGGAGCAGGCAGCATCGCCCAATTTATTCTCTCTGGCGATTTGAACCAGCCAGGAGTCTGGACCGTTGAGCAGGCTTTCCCAACCCATCTGTTTCAGCAAGCCATGCAAATTCGGCAAATCACAATTCAGCAGGAGTGGCGGTGATTACCAAAACCAATCACAACAGGCGTGTACATCACCAAAAATGAAACAGGGTCAGAAGCCAGAAATCAGCAGGAAAGAGAATTCTGGCTCCTGGCTCCTGGCTCATGACTTCTTTCCATCAGGCAAGTCCAACCAGCTTTGCACTCAACTCCCACATCCGCTCACCCTTTGCATCATCACGAGCCTGGCGAGAAACCTTTTGAACAAAAGCCTTACGACCTTCCTTCTGTCGGTTCCCCCAGCTAAAGTAAGCTCCCGATTGACGATACTCCGGATCGGCAACTACCGCTGCTACCCGTTCGCCAGCGAGGTCTTGAGAAACATAACCTCCTGTAATGTACTTCTGGAACAGGGGAAATAGTTTTTGAAACAGGGGGTAGTGATTGCGAAACAGGGGTGTGTCGGCAACGCACCCTGGATAGAGAGAACTGAATGTGATGCCCGTTGATTCGTGGTAGCGTCGATGCAGTTCGCGCATTGTCAACACGTTGCAAACCTTACTATCCTTATAGGCTTTGACGGGCTCAAACTTTTTGCCATCCACCATAGAGATGGGGTCTTTGAAACCGGCCTCAAACCCTTCAAAATTGCCGAGATCTGGACGTGGGTAAACCTTTCCACCCAACTCTTCGGGATTGTGCGTCACGGTGCCCAGAATCACCAGCCGCTTATCTCCAGGAGGTGAATTCTGCAAATCCTCCAGCATCAGATTACACAACAGGAAATGACCCAGGTGATTGGTGGTCATGGTTAATTCATACCCTTCTGGGCTCCGCAAGGGTTCCTTCAGCAAGGGCATGTAAATGGCTGCATTGCATACCAGGGCATAGAGAGGTCTACCACTGGCTCTAAATTCGCGAGCAAACCGCCGCACACTTTCCAGGTCTCCCAGATCGATGTGCATGAGCGTGAAAGTGCCCTGCGGAATACCGATCGCCTGAGCCGCTTCCCCCCCCTTGCGCACATCCCGGCAAGCCATAACCACATGCCAGCCTCTTTTGACCAGGGCCTTTGTAGCGTGTAAGCCCACTCCAGAGGAAGCACCCGTAATAACAACTGTTTTCTTTTGATCTTGTGCCATTTTCTTAAAGCCGCGTTAATCACCGTTGACCGTATTCATGATCTCATACCCAGTGCAAAGCGATCCTAGTTTTATCGCTCGATTCGACCCAGAGGTTTATCTATTACCTTTATCCATTAGAGCCAATATAGCGGTAGTCATTATGGTTAGGATGGGGTACAGGGGTGGAACCCCTGGCTGGGGGCGAAGCCCCCACTCCCTCTCTAATTCCAATGTCCTAATGCACCCGCGTAGAGCTATATCTGAGAAGAGAGGGATTAGGGAGGCAAGGGGAGAGGGGTGGATAAGGGGATGAGAGGATGAGTCACCCATTGACCCATCCCCCCAACGAACAACTAATGACTAATAAAACTGTTCCACCATTCGGTAAAGGGAGAAAAGCTGGCTTTCCAGAGGTTAGTTATTTTCTCACCGGAATGAAGTCCAGTTTCGGGGAACTCGCCGGGTTTGGGTGGGCAGTAACTTCCAAAAAGAATGTCCCAGATGGGGAAGTAGGCTGCAAAGTTTTTGTCGGCATGTTCTGGATGAATGGAGTGGTGGATGCGATGGAGTTGGGGACCGACGACGACCGGGGTGAGAATTCCCAATTGCAGCTTCCAGTTGGCATGAATGAAAAAAGCCCAAGCGTTAAAGACCGTTGCAACGATCCCCACGGCGACGGGCTGGATATCAAAGATGAGCCCCATGGGAATGGCAATCAGGAAGACACGGGCAGGTTCTTCCAACCAGTGATGGCGGCTTGAGGTTGTGACGTTAAGGGAAACATCGCTGTGATGTAGTTTGTGAATTGACCACAGGGCTGGAGTTGTGTGCTGGAAGCGATGAAACCAGTAGTAAAAGAAATCAAAAATTAGAAAATAAACGATGCCATTGGCAATTTGACTGGGAAGGTCGGTACCAAAGGTGAATGACATCCTGGGGATTGGGACAACGGCTTTTGCAACACCAACTAATTGATTGAGGGGAAAAATGAGCAAAATCGTGAGAAACCAGAACAGAAAAAACCAGAGCAGGTTGAAAACCAAATCCCGCACTGGCTGTTTCCGTTGCGCCGGAAAAATTTTTTCAATCACAAAAAATCCTGCATAAATTGGCAGGATAAATTGGGTGATTGCCAAAAACTGCCCGGTAATCGCGTTTAGCAAGCTCTAATATTCCTCCTCCTGAGCTTCCTCTTTTGTATTGGTCTGGCGGAAAGGGGTTTCCCGCACAAATTTCATGTGAATTGAGCGGTTTTGTTCGCCATCGGCAGCCACGGCCATGATCGGGAAGTCGAGCAGGCCATCCTGGAAAGACATCTGGAAGCGGAAGGTGCCATCGGGGTTGAGCTGAATTGGACGACCGGCAATCGTCACGGTGGCATCGGGCTCAGTCGCCCCGTAAATAATCAATTCGGCATCCGCTACTAACCAAAACTTGCGGGCGCGAATGGGCGGCATGGAGGCTGAGAAGCCAACCCCAGACATGGTTAATCCAGACAGGGTGGGCACTCCAGGTACCACTCCCACGCCAGAGGAGAAGACATAGGAACTGATGGCAGCTCCAGAGGCCATTTGCATGGAACCAAAGACTGAACCTGGAACGTGCTGCATGGAGCCGAAAAGGGAACCCGCAACGCGCATCGCCTCGGCAGATTCTGCCATACCAAAAATCTGATCGTAGATGGGGTTGCCGGTAGCTACCCGACGACCGGGAGGAATCAGCGTAGCAAAGGTTTTGCCGCGCAGGTCCTCATTCCAATCGATGGTGGCAAAGTGGTCTTCATACCAGTCGGAGGGAAAGACCGGCGGAATGCGGCAGGGGCTGGAACGCGCCAGCATGAGCCAGCGACCATCGGCTGTGAGGTAGCCAATTTCGGCAATGTAGTCGCGATCGCTCACCGGAATGGGCACATACCAGTCCCGTGCCATTTCATCACAGTCATACTGCTGCAAACTGTGGGGAGCTTGGTAACTCAGGTCAATATCGGTGACATCGTAAATTCGCAGGGCCAGCTTTTGCCCACCCTGACGCCGCACTTCCTCCTTGTGTTCATTGGGGGTGTCCCAGTAGGCATAGGCCCATTGCGGATCGCGAGGCATCAAAACAATCCGGCTCTCACCATAGCCATCGGGCAGGTCCGCAAGACCTTTATCCACAGAAGCCAGTTCTTCACTGCTGAGGTCCGTTTGTCCCACATCAAACTTCGCCGCTTCCACATTGGACTGATCATCACTGTCGCGTGCTGCCATTGCAATCGCTCCCGCTCCGGCGGCCAGAGTTGCCCCTGCCAGTGCCGGATCGATTTTGGGCGCATCGACCACTACCTCCTCGTCGGAATAGGTGGGGGGAGCGACCCGGACTGAGTTCGATCGCGCCATCGACAGCCAGCGACCATCCGCGGTCAGATAACCAACTTCCGCCACGTAGTCCCGGTTGTATTCTGGAATGGGCAGGTTCCGGTCCCAGGACCAATCGGCCACGTCGAACTCTTCAGTACTGTGGGGAGTGCGAGTTTCTGGATCTAAACCCGTGACATCGTAGAGGCGTAACATCAGGTTCTCGCCACCCTGGGCCTGGATTTCGGCTTTATGGTCATCGGTTAATTCCCAATGGGCATAGGCTTGATGATGGCCGCGGGGAGTCAACGTGATTTGGCTACGAGCGGCGGATTTGTCGCCTACCAGTCCGGCGGTTGCCGCCGCTCCGGCGCCCGCGGCAACCGCTCCAGCCGCCAACCCCATGTCGATTCCACCAGGCCTGGTTGGTACTGTTGCATCTGGTACAGCACCGACGGTAGCTTCCGGTGGGGTCACTCCTGGTACAGGGGAGACGGGCGGAGTTTCTGCGGGGGATGGCACAACGGGAGGCACTACTTCTGGAGGCGCGGGAGGAACTGCTGGTGGAGTGGCGGCTTCCAATGGCGGAGGAAGGGTACCATCGGCCATGCGTCTCCCTTTACTGCGTAAACCAAGCCAGCCCAAAAGTAACAGGGGCAGGAGCAACAGCCAGAGCCAGGGAGAAACGGAACCATCGGTAAAGTGACTGATGCTGCCCCAGTTGGTTCGCAGAAGGGCGGGGTCTGCGGGCTCGGTGGGTGCCGTAGCGGGTTCAGTGGGCGGTTCGGGGCTTACAGGAGCAGAAGTGGCATCAGGAGAAGGCGTGGCTTGGGCGATCGCCCCCTCTTCCCTCGCTTCCTCAATCGCCAGATCGTTTTCAGGGGCACCTGCAACCAGCAAAAATTGACGCACCGCTGGCGAAGATGCATCTTTATAAACGTAAACGAGGGGTTGAGAGAAGGGATAGCGGGGGTCATCGGGTAGGGTTTTGTGCATCGGTAGCACTCGCACACCCGGCTGGTCAACGACCTGATCAGCAATGGCGTAGCTGATACCATCGCTGCCTAATTCTTTGAGAATGGCTTCCGTGCTATCTTCTTCAACCTTGACAGCATCAGGTGTGACTTCAAAGGAAGCCGACTTGAACACAGGATAATTCTGAAATGCCTGGCGAGTGTCGCTTTCTTCGGGTCGGTCAATGAAGCGAATGGGACCGGGCGTGCCCCCCACCTGCGACCAATCGGTAATTTCGCCCCGGAAAATTTGGGCAAATTGTCGGTCTTCCAGACTGCCGCTAAATGGATTGTCCGGACCCACCACTATGGCAATTTTGTGGCGGGTGACAACGACTTGCTTCAGCCCCTGTGCTTTTTCGGCATCGGTCAGCGCCCGTCCGATCGCAGCCAGATCCGCCTTCCCATTCAGCAGAGCCTGGATCGCGGCAGGAGTTCCACTATAAGTAAATTCAACCGCTGTTCCAGGGTACTTGGCTTCGTACTTCTCTTTCAGCACCTGGTTGATGGTTTTCATGCTGGTTGAACCATCGACCCTCACCATCTGATTTTGAGGAGTGACCGGGGGCACACTCAAAGACGGCGTAGGAGACTGAGCTAACGCTGGGTTAGTTGAGAAAAACGATTGAACAAAGGGTTCAAAAGCCGCAGTAAGAGCAAGCAATAAAGCGAAAGGAAGGACGAAATCGTCTTTTTTTGACACTATCATATTAAAAGCACCGCAGCCAGTCCTATTTGACGTTAATTTTTGCAAAAGACTCCCGAATTGTATAGCCCTCTGTCCACGAAAGGAAGCCCACATGGACACTGCCCCCGTTGATCCGGCTCATCCCTTGCAACCCACTCTGAGCAAGATGGAGATAACGCTGGAAGCGATCGCGGACGCCATTGTCTGGACCGATGCTCAGCAATGCATTGAGTGGTACAATTCCGCCTTCGATCGCCTGGTTAACCATCCCTCCCCCTCCCTGATTGGTTCCAGACTGGCCGATTTATTGCCGTTGGCTCAGGCAGGGCAAGGGCTTACTGCCACCGCCTATCCCGATGCCAGGGCACGCCGGGGAGAATACCAGACAACCGAGTATGAGTATAGGCAGGGCGAACAGTCCCACCTGCTGGAAATTTCAGCCACCTGTGTCAATGCTGACAATGGTCAATCGGTAGTACTGGTGCTGCGGGACATCACCCAGGCCAGGCGGGTGGCGGCGGAGCATCAGCGGGTTGAACAGGAGCAGAAACAAACCCTTTCCCTCCTGAAGGCCACCCTAGAATCCACTGCAGACGGCATTCTGGTGGTGACCCACGATCGCAACACCCCCATCTATAACCAGAAGTTTCTGCAAATGTGGGGACTGCCAGAAACCTTAATGCAGCCCGGTCACGCCGATGAACGGTTGCAAGTATTAGCCGACCAGACGAAAGATCCAGAGGGCTTTACCGCCAGAGTTTGGGAGCTATTTCGCGATCGCCCTGAAGAAACAACCCTGGAATTACTGGAGTTCAAAGATGGACGGATCTTTGAGCGCTACTCCCAACCCCTACGCCAAGGAGATCGAATCATTGGGCGCGTCTGGAGCTTTCGGGATATTGGCGAACGCCAGCGCAATGAACAGGCCCTGCAACAGCAAGCCATTGCTATCAAGACCTCAATAGACGGCATCGCCATCCTGGATGCGAACGAAACTTACCTTTATTTGAACGAGTCTCACGCCCGCATTTACGGGTACGACAATCCCCAGGAATTAATCGGCAAAAACTGGCGGGCCCTCTACGACGAAGTAGAATTGCTCCGATTCGAGCAAGAAATCTTCCCAGAGTTTCACCGCACCGGTCACTGGCAGGGAGAAGCAATGGGTGTGCGGCGCGATGGAAGCCGATTTCCCCAGGAAGTTTCCCTCTCAGCAACCCAAAACGGTGGTTTTGTCTGCGTTGTGCGCGATATCAGCAGCCGTAAACAGGCAGAGGCCGCTCTCGGAGAAGCCGAAGAACGCTACCGTAGCATCTTTGAAAATGCTGTTGTTGGGATTTACCAGACGACTCCCGATGGACACTACCTTAACGTCAACCCAACCCTGGCTCACATGCACGGTTACGACTCTCCCGCTGAAATGATGCAGGCATTGACGGATATTGCCCAGCAACTTTACGTCAACCGCGATCGCCGCGAAGAATTCAAACAGTTACTGGCAGAAAATGAAACCGTCACCGACTTTGAAGCCCAGGTTTACTGCAAAGATGGCAGCATCATCTGGGTGTCTGAAAACGCCCGCACGGTGCGCGATCGCAATGGCACCATTCTCTATTACGAAGGTAGCAGCATCGACATCACCGAACGTAAACAAGCAGAACAGGCATTGCGAGACAGTGAAGAACGACTGCGGCTCGCTCTGGAAGCGGGACGCATGGGCATCTGGGACTGGAACATCCTCACCGGCGAGGTGAAATGGTCCGACAATCTGGAAGAGGTGCACGGCATGGAACGGGGCAGCTTTGGCGGCACCTTTGCTGAATTTCTTCAGATCATCCACCCCCAGGACCGGGAATGGGTCAGCCAGGAAATTGCCCGCTCCGTTGAAACAGGAGAAAAATACGACATCGAATTTCGCATTCTTTGGGCCGATGGCAGCATTCACTGGATCGCGGGTAAAGGGCAAACCTTCCGTGACAACACCGGCAACCCCATCCGCATGATTGGCACTGGGATGGATGTGACTGATCGCAAACAGGCCGAAGCAGCCCTGCGCCAGTCCGAATCCCGCTTTCGCATGCTTTATGAGGCAACGGGTCTGGCTGTGATGCTGCTGGACGAACATGGATTTTTTGATTGCAACCAGGCCGCTGTTAATCTGCTTGGCTATTCCCGACAGGACATTATCGGCAAGTTTCCCAGCGAAATTTCTCCTCCCTTTCAGATGGGTGGGCAGGACTCTGACAGCCTCGCCAGACAACTGATTGATATTACCCTTGAGCAGGGCAGCAACCGCTTTGAATGGACTCATCGCCGCCCCGATGGCAGTGAGATTCCGGTGGAAGTTTGCCTGACAAAAGTGGAAGGGGGCAGCGCCCTTGAACCATCCCTGCGCGATCGCGTCTTCATCCAGGCCATCCTGCAAGACCTGACCGAGCGCAAGCAAGTAGAAGCCGCCCTGGCAGAACAGGCCAGCCTGGAAGCCTTCCGGGCCGATGTAGACAATGCCCTCGCCCAGAGCGATACCATGCCCATCATGCTGCAACGTTGCGCAGCAGCGGTGGTCGTTCATCTCAATGCGGCCTTTGCCCGCATCTGGACGGTGAACCCCGAAGAGAATGTACTGGAACTGAAAGCCAGTGCTGGCATGTACACCCGGCTAGATGGGTCTTACAGCCGCATACCCATGGGAAGCCTCAAAATTGGGGCAATCGCCCAAAATCACCAGCCCTTCATTACCAACACAGTGCAGGTGAGCCCTAGTCCATTCAATCAGGAATGGGCAAAGCAAGAGGGGTTAGTGGCCTTTGCAGGCTATCCTCTGATGCTAGGGAATCAGTTCCTGGGCGTAATTGCCATGTTTTCGCGCAAACCTATTACCGATTCCATTGCTGAAGCGCTGGGATTTGCCGCCAGTGAAATTGCCCTCGGCATCGGACGCAAGCGAGCCGAAGCGGCATTACGGGAGAGCGAAATCAAGTTCCGCACAATTGTAGAAAATGCCAATGATGTGATTTTCGCCCTTACACCGGAAGGGGAAATTTCCTACATTTCTCCCAATGTGTTCTACACCCACGGATATGCCCCATCAGAATTGGAAGGCAAACCGTTTGCGAATTATGTTCATCCCGATGATTTACCGAAAAATATAGAAGCGCTCAACCAGGCAGTCACAACGGGTGAAAAACAATCAGGGATTGAGTACCGTTCCCGACACAGAGATGGACACTGGCTCTGGCAAATTGCCAATGTTTCCGTTTCTCAGGATCAGGATGGTCGTCCGTTAATTGTTGGAGTGGCACGGGACATTACCGAACGCAAGCAAGCCGAAGAACGGCTGCAAGAAAGCTTTAATCTGCTCAATGGGGTAATTAACGGCACCAATGACTTCATTTTTGTGAAGAACTTCCAGGGGCAATACATTCTGGTAAACCGTGAATTTACTGAAGCGTTTGGGCGATCAGCAGAGGAAATTATTGGCAGGGATGACTTTGCCATCTTTCCGCCGGAAACCGCACAGCAAATTCAAGACATTGATGCGGATGTCTATGCAGGCGGAACCTTCAGAACCTTTGAAGAAAAAATTCCCATCCACGGGAACCTGCGCACATTCCTAACCACCAAAACTCCTTACCGGGACGTGCAGGGTAAGATTATTGGATTGATTGGCATTGCCCGCGACATCAGCGATCGCAAACAGGCCGAAGAAGCCCTCCGACGCAGCGAATTGAAATATCGCAACATCTTTGAAAACTCCCATGTGGGGATCGGACGCACCCGCCTGTCAGATGGCCTGTTTCTGGAAGTCAATCAGCGCTATGCCGAAATTATGGGCTTTAGCGCCCCCTCCGATCTGGTGGGCAGACGGTTTACCCGTGAGTTCTACGCCAACCCAGAAGACCGCGATCGCCTTCTGAAAGCCCTGGAAGCCGAAGGCGAAGTACGCAACTTTGAAGAAAAACTGCTCCGTCCTGATGGCACCATTGCCTGGGGGCTGCTGTCGCTACAGCTGAACCGGGAAGAAAATTGCATTGACTTTGTGATTGCCGATATCAGCGATCGCAAACGCCTGGAAGAAGAATTGCGTCAGTCTCAACAGTTTCTCGACAGCATCATCAACAACATCCCCCTCGCCCTGTTCACAAAAGATATTCGCAACGATTTCCGTTACGTACTGATCAACCAGAACTCAGACCGGATTCTGGGATTTCCACGGGAAGGGGCGATCGGCAAAAACGATTATGACCTGCTGCCCAAAGAACTGGCAGACATCTACCGGGAACAGGATGAAACGGCGATCGCCCTGGGGACGGTCTACGAAATTCCCGAACATTTAATTCAAAGCAGCGATCAAACCATCCTGGCTCGCTCCCTCAAACTGCCCCTGTTTGACAGCAACGGCAACCCCACCTACCTGCTCTGCATTTCCGAAGACATCACCGAACGCAAACGGCAGGAAGAAGCCCTCCGGCTAATTGTGGAAGGAACCGCCTCCAAAACAGGCGAAGAATTCTTCCGTAGCTGCGTCCGTTACCTGGCAGAGGTCCTGCAAGTTCACTGTGCCTTTGTCACCGAGTGGGCCAACGAAAAACGCACCAAAGCCCGGATTCTGGCGATCTGGATGGGTGGCGAGTTCAGGAATAACTTTGAAATTGACCTCTATGGCACTCCCTGTGAACACGTCGTTGCAGATAAGCAGGTTTACTTCTATCCCAAAGATGTTCCCGCCCACTTCCCCAACGACCCCTACATTCACGTCTTAAAAGCAGAAAGCTACCTGGGCATTCCACTGCTTGGCTCATCAGGCAATCTGCTGGGCTATCTGGCCGTCACCGATATCAAGCCGATGCAACCCGACCCTGGACGGGAACTGATTCTGAAGATCTTTGCTGCCCGCGCCGGGGCTGAGCTGGAGCGGCAACATGCAGAAACCGCCCTCATGGTTGCAAAAGAAGCGGCTGAAACTGCCAACCGTGCCAAGAGTACTTTCCTGGCAAACATGAGCCATGAACTGCGAACTCCGCTGAACTCCATCCTCGGTTTTACACAACTAATGGTGCGCGATTCTACCCTGGCACCTCAGCAGCGTAATTTCTTAGAAACGATTAACCGTAGCGGCGAACATCTTCTCACCTTGATCAACGATGTGTTGGAGATGTCCAAAATTGAGGCGGGTAAAACCGTACTCAAACCTGAACCCTTCGATCTCCATTTGCTGTTGCAAACCGTGTATGAAATGTTCCATGTACGGGCAGAAAATAAGCGGCTATCGCTTCAGTTTAACCTGGCCCCAGACCTGCCCCAGCATATCGTCACCGACGAAGGCAAACTCCGGCAGGTGTTGATTAATTTATTAAGTAACGCCATTAAGTTCACCCAGACTGGAGGAGTGATCCTACGCGTGGAGCGGGGCAGTGGAAATGACGAAGATGGGAAAAACCAGAAATTACAGGATCAGAGTTCCTCGTCTTCTCACCCCTCCCTACTCCCTTACTCCCTCATCCTCCAATTTGAAGTAGAAGATACTGGCATTGGCATCGCCCCCGATGAGTTAACCGATCTCTTCCAGCCATTTTTCCAAACCACAAGCAGCAGCCAGCATCGTGAGGGAACCGGGTTAGGATTGGCAATCAGTCGCCAGTTTGTGCAGCTCATGGGAGGAAGCATTGGCGTCACCAGTACCCTGGGACAGGGTTCAATCTTCAGCTTCGATATCCCTGTTACCCTTGCCGATCCAGCAGAAATTCTGCCATCCAGTCATCATGGGCGTGTGATTGGCCTGGCTCCCAACCAACCCACTTACCGCATTCTGGTGGTGGACGATCGCCCCGAAAATCGCGACCTGATTGCCCAACTTCTCCTGACTGTCGGCTTTGCGGTGCAAACTGCAAACCACGGACGGGAGGCGATCGCTCAATGGCAAACCTGGCATCCCCACCTGATCTGGATGGATATGCGAATGCCCGTCATGGATGGCTATGAAGCAACCCGACACATTCGCGACATCGAATCCCGCGCCCTCGTGTGTGTGCAAAACACCACTAAAATCATTGCCCTGACCGCCAGTGCCTTTGACGAACAGCAATCAACTATCCTGACTGCTGGTTGCGATGATTTAGTCATCAAACCCTTCCGGGAAGAAGTGATTTTTGAAAAGATGGCAACCCATCTGGGCGTGCAGTACATCTATGCCGAAGAACCAGCCCCCCACGAACCCCCAGACACTCCAAAACCTGGCGATACAGACATCTCCCCACTTCCCACTCCCCACCCCCCACTTTCCATCACCCTCACCTCCATGCCCCCTGAATGGCTCGCCCAGCTCCATCAAGCCGCCCTTGCCGTCGATGCCGATCAGATTTTACAACTGGTTGAGCAAATTCCTGAAGGCGATCGCGCCCTGGCAGAAGCCCTCAAAGACCTCGTGCAACGGTTCAGCTTTGATGAGATCCTTGAGCTAACGCAGCAGGAGTCGGGTGGGTAGGCTGTCAGTTATTAGTTGTTGGTTGTTAGTTATAGCGATAGCCATCAGGCTAAGGACGGGGTGTAGGGGTAAAACCCCTGGCTGGGGGCGCAGCCCCCACTCCCTCTCTAATTCCAGTGTCCTAATGCACCCGCGTAGAGCTATATAAGTGAGGAGAGAGGTGTGAGGTGTAAGAGGACGAAACTCAGAACTCATCCACCCTCCTATCCAATCACTCCGTCACTCCATCACTTTCCGACTCATCCCCCCATCCCCCCTTCAGGGTATTTGCCTCGTAGTCACCATAAGTGACGAACCATGGGTGCTGGTTGTCGGATTATCTGCTGAAACGGTGTTGGGGGTGGTGTTTGCGATCGCCAGTAGTGCCAGAGTCGCTCCCACAGCGGTTCCCAATCTGTAGATTGTATTCATCATGGCGACAGCTCCTTACAGATATAGCAATAGCCATCAGGCTTAGGACAGGTGCAGGGGTGGAACCCCTGGCTGGGGGCGAAGCCCCCACACCCCTTTAAATCCAATGTCCTAAGCAACCTGGCGACAGCTGTAGACGATGATCAGGAAGAAAAAGGCTATTTTCAACCAAAGGTTCGTTTGCTTACAATTTCTGGTGCCAGCGACGATCAAATTCATCCAGTGTTTGGGTAGGAATTTGATCTTGTAGCCATTGCAGAGCTTCAGTCTGGTGAGGAAAATCCAGAGGCTTATAAAACAGGCACACATCCTCTAGTCGAATCGGCGGTTTGCCTTTGCACAACTCTCTCCAGACAACCGAGCCAATCGTTCCATCAGGAATCAGCCCATGCTGTTGCTGAAACAGGATTACAGCTGCTTTTGTCATAGGGCCCCAAAAAAAAACATCTATCGGCAAATTGGCTCCTTTTGCATTTAAGAGCTTTTGCTGTTCAACCACTGCCGGACCAAAATCTCCTTCATAGAGTGCTGGATTCGCAATGGCTGAAACAATCTCGGCAGGGAACTCATTAGGAACCACTCATTGGATTAAACCCCTTTGGTGAAGCAAATAGCCTATGGTTCCTAAGTTAGAGAGCGATAGGGAAGAACTGGGGAAGAAAAGCGATTATATAGTGTTCACAAATAGTTTTTGAAAAGGGGGGGAGGGCTTCGCTCCCACGCAGGGGTGGAACCCCTGCACCCCGTCCTAACCACAATAACTACCGCTACAAGGAAAAATAGGCAGCCAAAATCAGCAACCTATCAGCAACCTAAAAAATTTGCTGCAACTGTAAAACGCCACTCCAGACAAGCGTTAGGATGACACCAAACCCATCCTGAATACCCAATGCCCTCTTGTTGCAATGGCCCCGTCTGCATCCAACTTTCCCAGAGCCGATATCTTGGTCATCGACGACACACCTGATAATCTCAATCTGCTGTCTGCTATGCTGACTGACCAGGGCTACAAAGTCCGGAGTGTGACCAAAGGCTCTACGGGTTTGCGGGGTGCCCAGGTCGCCCCACCCGATCTCATCTTGCTGGACATCAATATGCCTGAAATGAATGGCTATGAGGTGTGTCAGCAGTTAAAAGCCAGCGATCGCACCCGCGAAATTCCCGTTATTTTTATCAGCGCTCTGGAAGATGTACTGGATAAAGTAAAAGCCTTTTCTGTCGGCGGCGTAGACTACATCACCAAACCCTTCCATATCGAAGAAGTTCTGGCCAGAATAGAAACTCATCTGACCATTCGTAATCTCCAAAAACAACTTCAGGAACAAAATTCTCAGCTTCAGCAAGAAATCCGCGAACGCCAGCAGGCCCAGGAAAAATTCACCAAAGCCTTTCGCTCCAGCCCCGCCCCGATCGCCATCTCCACTCTGGCTGAAGGGCGTTTTATTGATGTCAACCCAAGCTTTCTTAGAATGAGCGGCTATTCCTGGCAAGAAGTCATTGGGCACACCTCAGCCGAACTGAAACTGGGAATCGACCAGGAAACTTATAACCAAGCCATACAAGAACTGCGAGAAACTGGAACCCTCTTCAACCAGGAATGTGAATTTCGCACCAAGTCTGGTGAAACCAGAGCAGTACTGATTTGCATTGAATTAATTGAATTGAACGGTGTTGAATGCACCCTCAACATCATCACTGATATTACTGAACGCAAACGTCTGGAGAACGAATTCATTTCCCTAGTCAGCCATGAACTGCGCACTCCTTTAACCTCTATGATGGGAGCATTAGACATTCTTAGCGCAGGCAAGTTAGGCACCCTCACCGAGCAGGGGCACAACATTCTCAGCATTGCCACAACAAACGCCGAACGACTCATTCGCCTAATCAACGACATCCTTGACCTAGAGCGGATAAAATCCGGCAAAATTACGATGCAGAAGACGAAATGCAATGTGGTTACCCTGTTTACCCAGACAACGGAAGTGATGCAGGCCATGGCTGACCAGGCAAACATTACGCTGGTCACTAACCCCCCCTTAATCTCGATCTCTGGGCAGATCCCGATCGCCTTCTGCAAACCCTGACCAATCTGCTCAGTAACGCCATCAAGTTTTCAGAACCGGGAGGAACGGTGTGGCTTAGCGCGGAGGAAGTCTCAGGTAAAGAGAGAGGGGGGCAGGAGTTAGCAGTCAGGAGTCAGGAGGGTTTAGGGACCAGGGTCTGGGAGCCATCCCCCCATCCCCCCACCACTCCATCCCCCCATCATTCTGCTCTCCTAATCACTGTTAAAGATCAAGGTCGCGGCATTCCTGCGGACAAGTTGCAAACTATCTTTGAGCGCTTTCAGCAAGTCGATGCATCTGACTCTCGCAAAAAAGGAGGAACTGGCTTAGGACTTGCCATCTGCCGCAATATCATAGAGCAGCATGATGGCAAAATCTGGGTAGAAAGCACACCTGGCGAAGGCAGCACATTCTATGTGTTACTACCCCTCATGCTTCCTGAGTAGAGGAAAGCTCCCCGAATTCTTGAATTGAAGTGTTGACTGTGCTCACTCAATCTGATTTATAGTCATCGCCACCAGGCTTAGGACGGGGTGCAAGGGGAACCCTGAAACCCACACACCCTCAAATCCAATGTTCCAAGCAATCTGGCGACAGCTATAGAAATTGGAGAACTACAAAAAAAGTAGTGAATAAAATAATAAATTGTAGTGAATAAATTTTCAAGAAAGCGTTAATCTTCCAGCATTGCTGAAAAGCAGTATGAATCGAAACGAAGTTTCGAGCATACAGCATCTATATTCATACCCAAATTCAGCAACGCCATCTTCCCGACTTTTTCCCGATTGAGTGTTAAGGTCACCACAAAGTCTGGGCAGTAACAGAAGGATGACAATGAGCAAAACGGTCTTGATCGTGGATGATGAAGAAGATGTACGGGCGATCGCTAAACTGGGATTAGAAATGGGAGCCAGTTGGAACGTTTTAACCGCGAGTTCTGGTCAGGAAGCGTTAGCTGTAGCCGCTACTTACCAGCCCGATGTCATCTTGCTAGACATGATGATGCCAGAAATGGATGGGCGAGCAACCTTTCAGCAATTACAGGCAAACCCCACTACCAAACCAATTCCAGTCATCCTGGTTACGGCCAAAGCTCAGCAATTCGATCAGAACAGCTTTGTAGATATGGGAGTCGCCGCCGTCTTTGCCAAACCCTTCCGTCCCCTAAAACTGGCTGAGCAGATCAAAGAAGCCCTGGGTTGGGGGGAAGGGGGGATGAGTAGTGAGTGGATGAGTGGATGAATTTTGAGTTCTGTCTCCTCACACCTCTCTCCTCACATTTCTCTAACAACTAACAACTCACTACTCAAGGGTTGCTGATTCTGGGTATGAATTCGGGCTTGCTGAGGAAGCCTAGAAGGCTTATGAGAATTGGCGTCCAACAGGATCAATCCTTGATAAAATGCCGGCAAAAGCACTGTAAACCGCTGAAAACCTTGCATCCCCCTCTCCGATGTCGCGTCGTTCTCCCCCCGGACACCTTGCATTTGAGAACTTCTACCTGCCGTTTGGTGGCAAACTGTCTGGGGAAAACCGCTGGGTCAAGCCAGCGGCGCAGATGCCGTGGGAGCCATTTGAAACGGAGTATGCAAGGCAACTGAGTGAGAGCATGGGTGCCCCCGCCAAATCATTTCGGATGGTCTTGGAAGCGTTGATCATCAAAGAACGCCTCGGTATAGCTCTACGCAGGTGCGTTAGGACATTCAAATTAGAAAGGGAGTGGGGGCTTCGCCCTCAGCCAGGGGTGGAACTCCTGCACCCTGTCCTAACCATAATGACTACTGCTATACCACTACTTTTTCTAAAGTAAAGTGCTCGTAAATTCCTGAGAGAGCAGGAGAATGATGGTTTTAGCGATCGCTCGATTCTCTTTCATCCAGCTCGTTACCAAGCTCCAGCCTGGTAATGTAGCGATCGCGTCGCTACCCTCTAAAATCAGGGAATGCAGAATCAGAAACAACTCCCCCAAATCCCTGCCTGTGCCTGGAAACGTGCGATCGGTCTGGGCTGGGAAAAGCCTTATACCGTCCGCTATGCCAGCAATCTGGATGATGGTCCCTTTCATGGCATGCCATTGGGTGGCTTTGGTGCAGGGTGCATCGGGCGATCACACCGGGGCGACTTTAACCTCTGGCACATCGACGGTGGCGAGCATGTGTTCAAATCCATCCCTGCCTGCCAGTTCAGCGTATTTGAGCAAATTGGGGAAGCGTCGCAGTCCTATGCGCTGTGCACAGAAGCACCTGAAGATGGCAGTTTGAGCAGTTGGAGGTGGTATCCGGTAACAGAAACCAGGAGTCAGGAGCCAGGAGCTGCTCACAACACACGACACACTGGCACCTATCACGCCCTCTATCCTCGAAGCTGGTTTGTCTACGAAAACGTGTTTCAAGCTGCATTGGCCTGTGAGCAGTTTTCGCCCATCATCGCCCACAACTATCGGGAAACCAGTTATCCCGTCGCCATCTTTGAGTGGACAACGCACAATCCAACCAGCGAACCCATCACTCTCAGCATCATGCTGACCTGGCAGAATATGGTCGGCTGGTTCACGAATGGGTTGAAGTCATCGGAGGTTAGGATCCGCGATGATGGCAGTCCTGTGTATGAATACCAACCACGTTTGGGAGAAAGCGTTGGAAATTTTAATTCCTTAACCAGAGACGAACATCAGCTTGGAATTGTGATGGGTCGTCAGGAGACAGGGGAGCAGGGAAAGGAAAGAAGAAAGAAGGCGGAAAGAGGAAAGGAAACCAGAAGGCAGGAGACAGGGATTGGGGACTGGGAACTGGGGGACAGGGGTCAGGTCTTGGGACAACTCAGAACTCAACATTTATCTACCCATCCACCCATCTACTCATCTATCTCTTCTTTAAGAACTAACAACCAATCATTAACAACTGATCCACCCCCTGCCGAAGGTGACGGTCAATGGTCAATCGCAACTCTGCTGAATCCCGATCTTTATGAAGTCTTCTATCATACTCGCTGGAATCCGGTGGGTGATGGAGCTGATCTGTGGCGATCGTTTGCGGCAGATGGTTCACTGCCCGATATAGATGATGAAACTCCTGCTGTTGAGGGAGAGCAGATTGGAGGGGCGATCGCTGTTCGCTTCACCCTTCAACCGGGACAGACGCGCAAAATTCCCTTTGTCCTGAGTTGGGACTTTCCCGTGACTGAATTTGCCCAGGGTGTAGAATACTTGCGCCGCTATACCGATTTCTTTGGTCGAAATGGACAGAATGGGTGGGCGATCGGGCGCACTGCCTTGAAGCACTATCCCACCTGGCGCGAACAGATCCAGACCTGGCAGCAGCCCATTCTGGACCGGAAAGACCTGCCGGATTGGTTCAAGATGGCACTGCTGAACGAACTCTACAACCTCACCGATGGCGGAACGCTCTGGAGTGCGGCGGATGAGCGTGATCCGGTGGGGCAGTTTGCAGTGCTGGAGTGTATTGACTACCGCTGGTACGAAAGTCTGGATGTACGACTGTATGGCTCCTTTGCGCTGCTACACCTGTTTCCTGAGTTAGAAAAAGCGGTGATGCGGGCGTTTGCAAGGGCAATTCCGGCTAGGGACGATCGCACCCGCGTCATTGGCTACTACACCACCATTGGCGCAGAAAGTCCAAAAGCAATCCGTAAAGTTGCCGGAGCCACCCCCCACGACCTGGGCGCACCCAATGAACACGTTTGGGAAAAGACCAACTACACCAGCTATCAGGATTGCAACCTGTGGAAAGATCTGCCCTGTGATTTTGTGTTGCAAGTCTACCGGGATTATTTGCTCACCGGCGCAACTGATGGGGAATTTCTGGTCGAGTGCTGGGATGCGATTGTGCAAACCCTCACCTATCTGAAAACGTTTGACCAGGATGGGGATGGCATCCCCGAAAATTCGGGTGCTCCTGACCAGACGTTTGACGATTGGAAATTGCAGGGCATTAGTGCCTATTGTGGTGGACTGTGGCTGGCGGCATTAGAGGCGGCGATCGCGATCGGGCACCTTTTAGAAAGAGAAACTTCCAGTTCTGAATCCAACCCAACTCAAAATTCAAAACTCAAAACTCAAATCTCCCAATTTCAGTCCTGGCTCGAACAATCTCGCCCCATCTATCAAGAAACCCTCTGGAATGGGCAATACTATCGCATCGACAGCAACAGCGGTTCCAACATTGTGATGGCAGACCAACTCTGCGGACAGTTTTATGCCCGTTTGCTCAAACTACCAGACATTATTCCAGAGGAATGCGCTCAAATGGCTCTAAGGACGGTTTATGACACCTGCTTCCTCAAATTCAATCAATATTTAATGTCCGGTGCCCTCAAAGCTCAGACTTTCACCTCTGTTCAGGAAGCCAGAGTTGCAGAGGAGCAGGAAGAAGAAAGAGGAAAGCAGGAAAAAAAAAGAGGAAAAGAGGAAGAAGTCAAGAGACAGGAAATAGGGATTGGGGGCTGGGGGCTAGGAGTCAGGGATCAGGCATTGGGGCAACTTACAACTCATCCACCCATCCACCCATCCACCTCTTCTTTAAGAACTAAAAGCCAAACACTCACAACTGCCCTTGGCGCAGCCAATGGTGTTCGCCCAGATGGTTCTCCCGAAAATCCCAATGCTACCCATCCCCTTGAGGTTTGGACAGGCATTAACTTTGGCGTTGCTGCCTTTTTAATGCAAATGGGTATGGGGGAGGAGGCATTTACCCTGACAAAATCGGTGGTACAGCAAATTTATGAGAATGGATTGCAGTTTCGGACTCCAGAAGCAATCACTGCCAGCGGTACGTTTCGAGCCTGTCACTATTTAAGAGCTACAGCAATTTGGGCGATCTATCAGGTGCTAATCTTGCAAGAGCGATCGCCCTAGTGGACGATGGCACCAGTGCAGTAACCATTGGGTTGGGAAGTGAGGAGTAGGAGGGAGCCAGAATGGTATCCGTGGAGTCATTTGGTGGAGTTGTGAGTTGGAGATCAGGTTGTCTTCTGTCAAAGAACTCTCAAAGTGCTTGCTACACTGCTGACTGCTTCCATCGCATGAATTTCGTCCAGTGCTTTGCGAAAATTGCCTTCACGCACATCATGGGTGACCACTACAATTTCTGCCCGATCGCCGCGTACATCCGTTTGGACCACTGACTCTAAGCTAACGTTGTGGTTGCCGAAGCTGGTTCCGAGCTTGCCAATCACACCGGGAGTGTCGTTCGTGATAAAGCGAGCATAAAAGCGGGTAATTAGTTCATCCATGGGGGCGATCGCACAATAGTGCTGGTGGGAACAGGCCAGGAGTGGATCGAGTAGTGGAGTGCCATCGGATCGGGTAACTCCGCCTCGTTCGACTTTCAGTAGGGCCGCAATGTTCAAAATATCCGCCACCACTGCGCTGGCGGTGGGACCAGAGCCCGCCCCCCGCCCAAAAAACATGACCTGCCCAACGGGTTCCCCCTCAATCAAAATCGCGTTATAGACATCATTCACACTGGCGAGGGGGTGGGCTTTGGGCACCAGAGTCGGGTGGACGCGAATTTGCAACTGCTCTGGTTCCTCCGGCGAAGCCTGAGGGGTGCGCCTTGCCACTGCCAGCAGCTTAATGACAAACCCCAATTTTTCTGCGTAGGCGATATCCGCCGCGCTGACCTGACGGATGCCTTCGCAATGAACTTCTGAGAGTTTGATGCGTCCACCAAAGGCCAGCGATGCCAGAATGGCAATTTTGTCAGCCGCATCGAATCCATCCAAATCGGCAGTAGGGTCTGCTTCGGCATAGCCCAGACGTTGGGCATCTGCCAGCACATCAGCAAAATCTGCCCCTTCTAGCTGCATCCGGGTGAGGATGTAGTTAGTGGTGCCGTTGATAATGCCAGTGACAGTGTGAATCCGATTGGAGCAAAGGGACTGCTTCAACGGCTCAATGACCGGAATGCCTCCTCCCACTGCGGCTTCCAGCAAGACATAAACCCCCGCTTCAGAAGCCGCATCAAAAATTTCCTCGCCAAAGCGGGCGATCGCTGCTTTGTTGGCGGTCACCACATGCTTGCCGTGGGCAATGGCCTTGAGGATGAGCGATCGCGCCGGTTCCAATCCGCCAATCACTTCCACCACAATATCCACATTGGGGTCAGTGACAATCGATTCCAGGTCAGTGGTGAATAAACTGGTGGGCAGGGCAACGCTACGGGGTTTGTCGAGCGATCTCACCCCCACCCGATAAATTTCCAACTCCCGTAACAGCGGATGGCGTTGCGCCGGGTCCAGCAAAATTTCAACCGTCCCTGTGCCAACCGTCCCCAGCCCCAACAGCCCAATCTTGAACGCCACCTTCAACCCCCAAATAACACCAACAGCCTAAACCCCTGCCCTTACCGACGCAGGCAATTCTTGAAGTTCAAACCGATAATTTTCAATCACTGGGTTTGCCAGTAGTTGATCACAGGCACGGTCAAGCTGTTCACGGGCAGCCTCCTCACTGTCTGCAACCAATGTCATCTCGATGTACTTGCCAATTCTGACCTGTTCGACGTTTTCATAGCCCATATGTTTTAGCCCAGATTGCACCGCCGTTCCAGCAGGATCTAGAACAGACGGTCGAAGAGTAACATAGATTTGAGCCTGATACTTGCAAGCCACAACGTTGTTCCCATAATTAACAAACCCAGCAAACCCAGCTTAACAGGTGTTAGGTGTCGGGAGTTGTTAGTTGCTGGTTGTTTAGAGAGGAGGTAGATGGGTGGATGGGTGGATGGGTGGATGAGTTATGAGTTTTCCCAATGTCTTATCCCTGGCCCCCAGCCCCCAATCCCTGTCTCCTGTTTTCTCTCTTTTTCTTCCTTCCTCCGCTCACTTCTTTGACCCAAGAGCCGTTATGAAAACCCACCGTACCCGCAGTCAAGAGAAAATCCTGAATATCCTGAAAACCCTCAAACGGGCAATTTCGGCGCAGGATCTCTACATAGAGTTGCGAAATCGTGACCAGGCAATGGGGCTGGCTACTGTTTACCGGGCTTTGGAGGCATTGAAACTGGAGGGAGTGGTGCAGGTGCGGACAATCTCAGGCGGTGGTGAGGCACTCTATAGTCTTATCCAGGAAGATAAACACCACCTGACCTGCCTGCGATGCGGGGGAACGACCCCCATTGATGGCTGTCCGGTGCATGAACTGGAAGCCCAGTTGAACAAGTCTTACCAGTTCAAAATTTACTACCATATGCTGGAATTCTTTGGGCTGTGTACTCAGTGTCAAATGGCGAATGCTGCTAGCAGTGACCCTACAAACTAAATGGATGCTCAGATTGTTCATTCGGTTCAAATACTACTGCGCCAGGCTGCTTCTTTGCTGATTTATCAGTCGGTGCTGCATGGGGAAGCCGGGCAGGCGTTTTTGGAGCTGTTGCAGGCAATCCGTTATGCAGAGCGCAACGTGGCGGCTGAAAGTCTGGATTGCCTCCAGGCTTACGGTCGCTGGTTTATTTCATTGGCAGCGGCTCAACAAAGCTGGCAAGACTATTTGCTGAAGCGAATTTTACGAGATGACAATCCGTTTACACGTTTGGTGCAAGGGAGGGAGATTGCCGATCTATCCCCAGCGCTGATTGCAGCAGTCCGGCATGACCTCCAGATTTTGCAAAGTTTCTATAAGTGTAGTGGAGAACAGCTAAGCCAGTGGGTCAAGGCGGCGTCCCACCTGGCGATCGCCCCTCCCGTCTGGAGTGTAATGGATTCTCCAGAGCTGAACGAGCTGAAGCTGGGGTTGGGGTCGGCAAACTGGGCAGACGGGTTGGAACGATTGAGCGCTGTTTACCGCCAGAATGGGGTAGGACTGCTGGCGGAGTACCGCGCGTTTCGGTGGCAGGCGGGTGCATTGGTGGGGATTGCCCACCCCGATCCGGTGAGGGTAGCGGATTTGGTGGGGTATGAGGCACAACGGGCTGCCCTGTTAAAAAATACTGAATTTCTGCTACGCGGCTACCCAGCACTGAACGTATTGCTCTATGGCAGTCGCGGGTCTGGCAAGTCTTCCCTGGTCAAAGGACTGCTGCATGAGTATGGGGACAGTGCTTTGCGACTGGTTGAGGTTGCCAAGTCTGACTTAAAGGATTTGCCTGCGATCGCCGAACACCTGCGAGACCGGCCCCAGAAGTTTATCCTCTTCGTGGATGACCTGTCCTTTGAAGAAGAGGAAGATACCTTTAAGGCATTGAAGGTGGTTTTGGAGGGCAGTTTAACCGCCCGTCCGCAAAATGTGGTGGTGTATGCGACTTCCAACCGCCGCCATTTGATTCGGGAATTTTTCGGCGATCGCCCCCGTCCCAGAGACAACGAAGAAGTCCATGCCTGGGACACGGTTCAAGAAAAGCTTTCGTTTAGCGATCGCTTCGGCTTAACCCTGACCTTTGAACCTGCCGACCAGAAAACCTATTTGAATATGGTTCACCATCTGGCCTCGCAGGCAGGCATTACCCTTGAGCCAGACGAGTTGGAACATCGAGCACTCCAGTGGGCAACCCGCCATAATGGACGCTCCGGACGCACCGCCCGCCAATTTGTAGATTTTTTGATAGGGGAACTAGCCATCATAAAGGGAGAAGAGTGAGGTGAAAATTCAAAACTTAGAACTCAAAACTTACCTACTCATCCACCCCTCCACTCCCGCTTTCTAACCAGTAAGCGAAGGACAGGCACCTCTAACCACCTAACTCTTCACTGGCCCGACTATGAACGGTTTCTTGAAGGTGTTCAGCGTGTTGCCGCCCCTCTGCCGCCAATTTTCTGGCTTCTTCCTGAATGTGATCGGCAGTGTCTTGGAGAGCTTCAGTTGCGCGACTGAGGACGTTTTCATGCAAATTTTCTGCCTGCTGCCGTCCCTCTGCTGCCAGTTCGCGGGCTTCCTTCTGAATGGTTTCGGCTGACGCTTGCAGTGTTTCAGATGCCCGGCTCAAAACGTTTTCCTCAAGATTTTCTGCACTCTGGCGAGCTTCCGTTGCCAGCTCTCTGGCTTGCTCATTTGTGTTCATAATCAATTTCCTATCGTCGTTTTCAATCGTTCCACCCTCACTCTTGCACGATTCAATCGCTGGGTTAGGAACTACTGACAGAATGATATAGCTCTACGCGGGTGCGTTAGGACATTGGAATTAGAGAGGGAGTGGGGGGCTGCGCCCCCAGGCAGGGGGTTCCACCCCTGCACCCCGTCCTAACCATCATGACTACCGCTATAAAAAATTTAGTTCTTTGAAATAAAGCCCTTATGAGGTGATAGGGGAGATTTTGTTACCCCATCACTCTCCCACCCTCTCACTTCCCCCTCCCCCTTCTGGCTTCTGACTTCTGAGTTGTCCCATGCCTGATTCCCAGCCCCCAATCCCTCTCTCCTGTCTCCTGGTTTCTTTCTTTTTTCTTCTTCCTTCTTTCTCCTTTCTATCCCCCTCTCTTCCTGCCCTTTCAAGCGCTGAACTCCAAGCTGGATGCCTAACCCAAACAGACCCAGGGAAGCAAATCCAAAGACACCCGTCCCCAGGGTGCTCATGCCAATAACCAGCGTGCGCACGGCGGCGGCAATGCGATGGACGATGTAGTTATTGCTGTGGATGGGTTTGGCCGCAAAGGTATGGGCAATGGATGAAGTCATCTGGTAAAGGGCGATCGCAATCACACCTGCAACCACCGCACCCAGAAAACAGCGCCATGGACCGAGTTGCTTTTTGTCAGTATCAGAGGCTGAGGAGAGTTCTGATTGAACCTCTGATTCGGAAGATTGAGAAATTTCGCTCATGAAGAAAATTGGGGTGAACCACTGGATCAATTCTAGAGGGGAGAGGGGGAGAAGGGTGGATGGGTGGGAGGGTGAGGGAGGGAGGGAGGTGAAAACTCAAAGGGTTTGTCAATTTTTTGTGGCAATCCTGGAAAGGGGGTCGAGGGAATCAGGGTTTCGAGGAGTGAGAGCACTATTTCTGAGACATACCCAACTCAGAACTCAAAACTCCATCACCCCCTCACTCCTCACCCCTCTCTCTTCTTTCTAACAACCAACAACTAACAACTTTCTCTCAAGGCCCTTGCTACAACTACGATTCCATGAACGCGGATTCCATGTCGCCTCAGGGTTTGGGCAGCGGAGCGGGTGGTTGCGCCGGTAGTGTAGATGTCGTCTATCAACAGCACAGGGGTAGAGGGAGGTTTTTTGCAAAAGGTTTTTCCCAGGCTGAAGGCCCTGGCCAGGTTTTGTTCCCGTTCGGCTGGGGAAAGGGCAAACTGGGCGGTGGTTTCTTGCGATCGCTCCAGTCCCTCCAATACCAGTGGCAGTCGAGTGAATTCGCAAAAATGCTTTGCTAACAGATCCGCCTGGTTATATCCTCGTTGCTGGCGCTTGCGGGCATGAATCGGGATGGGAACCACGGTTAGCGAAGTAGCTTGATTTGCAACCAACCAAGAAGACGCAAGTTGCTGGGCGAGGAGACGGGCGACTTGGGGCTGATTGTGGTACTTAAGAGCCGCGATCGCCTGTTTCAGGGCTCCACGGTAGTTTCCCCAGGCAAACACTCGAGGCTGCCCCGCTTGAACGCGATCGCCTTCCGGTAACTGGCAACGCAGCACTCGCCGCTGACAGTCTTGGCAAAACTCGTGCGGAGTGGAGCGCTGACATAGCAGACAATTGGCTTCCAAAACGAATCCTGCCAGTTCCCGGAGCCACCCAAAGCTTTTCATAGAGATTTTTATCCAGGCTATCATGTCAAGAATGTGCACTCTTAGAGAGAGTGCCCAAATGTAGACGGGTGAAGCCACCTGGAGGATGTCATCAGTGCCCGCCTGGATCAATGTTCGTTTTCCAAAAATGCCTTCTCACTCGGCACTCCGAACAGTGGTACAGCCTGAACACTCCCGGCTAGTGCGGTATGGCGTAGCGGTTCTGGCGGTGCTTCTAGGACTGGGGCTGATGTTGCTGCTGGACCCCTGGATTTCGATGAAGGGGTCGCCCTTTGTGGTATTCTTTGCGGCGGTCATGATCAGCGCCTGGTACGGTGGCCTGGGGCCTGGAATACTGGCAACCCTCCTGTCTACCCTGGCGGCAAAGTATTTTTTTATTTCATTGATTCATGCCTGGCAGGTTGCAAATTTAGCGGACCTGGCGCGGTTAATTTTGTTTGTCCTGGTGTCGCTGATGGTAAGTTCCCTCAGTGCAGTGCGGCGACAGTTGGTTAAAGCTCTGCGAACAGAACGTGACCTGGTATCAGCGGTGGTCAGTACGGCGGGCAGCTTGATTGTGGTGCTGGATCGCCAGGGTCGGATTGTGGAGTTCAACCGTGCCTGTGAACGCACCACTGGTTACAGCTTTGAAGAAGTGAGGGGGAAGCATCCGTGGGATCTGCTGTTGCCAATGGAGTCGGTGGAATTCAGCAAGGAAGCTTTTCAAAAGCTGCGGGCAGGTTTTTTCCCCAGTGAGTATGAAGGTGTCTGGATTACTCGCCAGGGCGATCGCCGCTTTATTGCCTGGTCTAATACCGTTCTGTTGGATGATTGGGGTTTCGCTCGGTTCATCGTCAGTACAGGCATTGATATAACTGAACGCAAGCAGGCAGAACAGAACCTGCAAGAAACAAACCAGACGTTGCAAACACTAGTGCAATCCTCTCCGCTGGCGATCGCAGTCCTGGACCGGGTAGGTCGGGTCAAACTTTGGAATCCTGCATCGGAGCGAATGTTTGGCTGGAGTCAGGAAGAAGTACAGGGCCAGGTTATCCCCATCGTTGCCGATGATCAATGGGCCGAGTTTCAGACTAATCTGGAATCGACTTTGCGGGGTGAAGTTTTGAATGGGGTTGAAATTCACCGCCAACGGAAGGATCGTTCTCCGATTGCAATTGGTCTGTGGACGGCTATGCTGCGCGGTAGTCGGGCTCAGGATGACAGCATTCTGGCCATCATGGCGGATTTGAGCGATCGCAAACAGGCAGAAGCTGCCCTCAAGCTGAGTCAGGAACGTCTTACCAGCTTTTTTGAAAGCAATATCATCGGCATTGTGTTTGCCGATATCAACGGGGGCATTGAACAGGCAAACGATGCGTTTCTGCGAATGGTTGGATACACTCAGGCAGATATTGAATCCGGCTGCCTCCGCTGGAATGACATTACCCCGCCAGAATCCCTGGAAATCGATGCCTGGCACATTGCCGAAGCCCGGCAGCGGGGTGCCTGTACCCCTTACGAGAAAGAGTTTATTCATAAAAATGGCAGCCGGGTGCCGGTTCTGGTTGGTTTTACCCTGTTAGGTGAAGACCGGACACAGGCGATCTCCTTTGTGCTTGACCTAACTGAGCGTAAACGCCTGGAGCGCACCTTGCGGCGTCAAACCGAAAAGCTGGCAGAAGCCAACCGCATGAAAGACGAGTTCCTTGCCGTTCTTTCTCACGAGCTGCGAACCCCACTTAACTCCATGTTGGGCTGGTCACGGCTGTTACGCACTCGCCAACTGGATGCCGCAACCACTGCTCGTGCTCTGGAAACGATTGAGCGGAATGCCCGCCTGCAAGCCCAACTGATTGAAGACATTCTGGATGTTTCCAAAATGATTCGGGGGAAGTTGCGCCTGCAACCCCGACCAGCGAGACTGGAGCCCGTCCTGATAGCGGCAGTTGACGCCATGCGCCCAGCGGCAGAGGCTAAAAAAGTTCAGTTGCAATGCTCATTTGACTCCGGGATTGGAAACGTTTTAGGTGATCCAGATCGGTTGCAGCAGGTATTCTGGAATTTACTCTCCAATGCCATCAAGTTTACCCCTGAGGGAGGACAGGTACAGGTTCGGTTAACGAAAATCAGAGCGACTAAGCCATCAACCGAAAGCCGCCATCCCCTTTCATCGATTGACTATGCCCAGGTTCAGGTAATAGATACGGGCAAGGGCATCAGTGCCGACTTCTTACCATTTGTGTTTGATCGCTTTCGGCAGGCGGATTCTTCTATTACCCGACCCGATGGGGGACTGGGATTAGGGCTATCCATCGTTCGCCATTTAATTGAATTGCACGGTGGCAGCGTTTGGGCAGAGAGCCCCGGTCTGGGGCAGGGGGCGACATTTACGGTGAGACTTCCTCTGTTGGGCGATCGCACCCCCCACATGCCAGAGCAATCCATCACTGGCATTGACTCTCACGGAATTGACGAACGGGCCCGTGAAGAAAACCACGCTATCCTCAGTTCAGCCCAATCCCTGATTCCTACCTCCCACTTCGCCCAAGGGGAATCGTCATCCTCAGGAATACTGGCAGGTTTACGCATCCTTCTGGTGGACGATGAAGCCGATGTGCGTGATATTTTGCGCGCCGCGATGGAACATCATGGAGCCACCGTTGCAGTCGCCACCTCCGCCACCGAAGCTTTTAACTTGATTGCTTCTGGGGAAGAAAATGATGCACCAGAATCCTGGAAGCCTGATGTTTTAGTGAGTGATATCGCTATGCCCTTCGAGGACGGCTGTTCCCTGATTCGAAAGGTACGAGATTTGCAGGCAACCCGTGGCACGTTTACCCCTGCGCTGGCACTCACCGCCTTCGCCCGTCGGGAAAACCTGGATGAATCACTGGAGAACGGATTTCAATTATGTCTGTCCAAACCCATTGACCCTAATTCTCTGGTGACTGCCATTGCTGACTTGATGGGGCGATCAGGAGAAGTGGATGATTAATCGTTTGTCAGGGGTATAGCAGTTTTCATTTCAATGAGGTATGGGATTGTGAAGTACAGTGAGAATGTAGGGGTTCCACCTCTGGCTGGAGGCTGGCCCCCCACCTCCCTTGAAATCAGTGTTCTAAGCAACCTAGCGACAGCTATATTGCTGAAAAGCGGGATGAATCGAAACGAAGTGTCGAGCATACAGCATCCATTTCATTCCATTTCATATCGAGATTCAGCAATGCCTTGTCAGGCTTGGGGAAGCTGGACGGTAAAGGTTTCGCCGACTGTAGAGACGCGATCGCCCGCTACCAGCTTTCGTCCCCGGCGAGTTTCAACCGTTCCATTCACCTTTACTTCGCCTGCCTGAATCAGGAGCTTCGCCTCTCCACCCGTCTGCACCACGCCAACCAGTTTCAGAAATTGATCGAGCTTTATCGTATTTGTATCAATCATCAGCTATGGTATGAAATTAACGCTTTACTACAGACAGTAGGAAATTTAAAGCATCTTCTTACTTACAGCTAGTTTCAAATGCAAACTACTCTTTAGTCCTAGTCCCTAACCCCTAGTGGACAATGGCATAGATCCAGTAACCATTGGGTTGGGGAGTAGGGAGTAGGAGAGAGCCAGAACGATCTGGATTCCCCCCCTTTACCAATTAATTATTGACTACCTACTTAGTCCCTTAAAAAATGTGGCTAACTCAACTGGAAAACCCTGTACCTCCCGTCATAAGCAATCCTACATGTTCAGTTGTAGCCTTGCGGGTATCGAGAACATCGGCAAACTGACCTTCATACATCACGGCGATGCGATCGCTCATCGCCATCACCTCTTCCAGCTCAGTTGAAATGTAGAGAATCGCAGCTCCCCGCGATCGCTCTGCCAGCAGTGCCTTTTGCACATACTCAGTTGCCCCCACATCCAACCCCCGTGTGGGCTGCATGGCGATGATCAGTGCAGGTTTACCCGACAGTTCCCGCGCCAGAACAACCTTTTGCTGATTACCCCCAGAAAGCTGATTGACTCGCAGTTTGCCACTGGTTGCCCGGATATCAAAGGCTTGAATGGCATGGTTGGCATGCGTGTCGATAACCGTGTCGCGTAACAACCAGCGGCGGCAGAAGGGGAGTTGCTTAAAGACTTTCAAAATCAAGTTGCGGGCAATGGTAAAGCGCATCACGAGTCCCATCTTTTGCCGATCTTCGGGAATGTAGCCCAACTTCAGATGTTTGACTCGGTGCTGGGGAGACCAGTGGGTAATATCCTGTCCATTTAGATAAATAGTGCCATCGACCACTGAGCGTAGTCCAGCGATCGCATCTGCCAGTTCCCGTTGTCCGTTGCCATCCACTCCGGCAATTCCCAAAATTTCTCCAGCCCGCAGTTGAAAGGAAATGCCTCGTAGAGCGAGCAGGTTGCGATCGTCCCGTACCTGCAAATTCTGCACCTCCAAAACCACCGCTCCGGCTGGCTGTTCTATTTTGTCTGGCTGAAACAGCACCTCCCTGCCTACCATCAGCCGTGCCAGTTCCTGTCGGGTTGCCTCTTGCGTCGGTACTGTAGCTACCACCTGCCCCCGTCGCAGCACGGTCACCCGATCGCACAGATTCAAAACCTCTTCCAATTTATGGCTGATAAAAATAATTGTGTGATCCTGAGCCGCTAACCGACGCAGAACGTTAAAGAAACTATCCACTTCCAGCGGCGTCAGCACTGCTGTTGGCTCATCCAAAATCAGCAGCCTGGCCTTCCGGTAAAGTGCTTTCAGGATCTCGACTCGCTGCTGGCTGCCCACAGGCAAATCGTCAACCCTGGCCAGGGGGTCCACGGACAACCCATAGGCTTCAGCCATGGTTGCGATCGCCTTCGCCTTCTGGCGCAGGTTCAAATGCAGAGAGGACTCCGTTCCTAAAATGATGTTTTCAGTGACCGACAGTTGAGGCACCAGCATAAAGTGCTGATGGATCATCCCGATGCCATGCTGAATCGCCTCCCCAGGGGAAGAAATCTGCACTGGCTTGCCATTCAAATAAATCTGCCCCGCATCCGGCTGGTAAAGTCCCGACAGGATATTCATCAGGGTAGTTTTACCCGCCCCATTTTCACCCAACAATGCATGGATAGAGCCCGCCTGAACTTCCAGGTTGATAGCGTCATTGGCAACAAAGGAGCCAAAACGCTTGATAATGCCCTCCAGGCGAAGGTAAGCCATGAGAAATTAAGCGGCTCCCTTGACGCAACGGGTTTCTTTGCCACCTTCAGTACAGGCTTCAAAGGTAATTTTCCTGGCAAGAATCGCATCCTTGGTGGTATTTACCTTATCCTGAAGAGGTTTGGGAACAGCGGCGTTAAACTGGCCCAGGTAAAGAATTTCGGCCTCTTCCAGACCCAATGCATAGACCTGACCTTTGAGCTCGTTTTTAGAAGTCAGTTCCGCAAGTTTCGCGATCGCCAGGTCAATCCGCTTCACAGCACTGGTCAGAACCGCTTTAGGAGCAACCTCTAACTGGTCGGCAGTGTTCCCAAAAGCATAAACGCCCTTATCAGCACAGGTTTGAAGCACCGTTGGCGAAGCATTATCCAACCACTGATAGATCACATCAGCCCCTGCAGAAATGAGCGTCTCCGCTGCTTCCTTTGCCCTGGCAGCATCATTCCAATCACCTATAAAAGTAGAACTCACCTGAATATCTGGCTTAACAGACCTGGCACCCAGGATGAAGCCACGCAGCTCCTCCTGTGTCGCCTGAAACTCCTGCCCAGCAATGTACGCCATTTTTCCAGACTTGCTCATTGTTGCGCCAATAATGCCACAAAGATAACTGGCTTGAAGGTTTTCAATTAAAAGAGAGGCATGATTGGTGCCCGTAGCAGCCCCGTTCACCCCCACAAAGAAGGTGTTGGGAAATTGAGGTGCAACCTGTTTAATGGATGCATCAAATTGCCCACCGTGGGCATAGATCAAATTAAAACCTCGTCGGGCAAAATCTGAAAGGGCTTCCACCTGATCCGCCTGTCCCACTTTCTCAACATAGGCGACTTCAGCCTCCAGCCTGGATTTAATTTCGTTGAGTCCTTTGTAACCAGCCTGGTTCCACGCTTTGTCGGTAATGATTCCCGGTAGGACGATCGCAGCCTTCAACCCAGCAGCAGGTGTTGTGGGAGAGGCTGCGGGTGAGGTACCCGTTGTGGGAGAGGAGTTACTACAGGCTTTCAGCAATAAGCTTCCACCCACTGCGGCTGAACCATAGATGAAATGACGCCGACTGTACCTTCCCACCATGTTTTTCACTCCTCTCCTTAGCACTAACTACCTTGTGAAAAAGGGGGCGTTGCTGAATTTGGGTATGAAACAGATACTGTATGCTCGAAACTTCGTTTCGATTCATACTGCTTTTTAGCAATGCCTGAAAAAGGGGTACTAAGGAGTCATTAAAGAGCTTCTACAGCAGCAAGTCGTATTTTCGGACACATTTCGTTGCGTAATCATCTATGGGAAGGGGTTGGGAGTGAGGGGTGGAGTCAATCATTGCCTATGTTGTGGCTTCGGCGATCGCCTACATTTCTGCCAATGCCCCAACCGGAATTTCCCTTTTTGATGTCGCTCCCTTAAATGGAGTCGTTGTAGGTGCCGTTCTTTATATCCTTTTATCAAAGGCAACTCGGCAGTAGAGAGGGGTTGAGAGTTGGGAGTGAACCGTTAACAATAGAAGAGTAGAAAGGTGTTTTCTAACTCCAGGTTCCATGACTCTTGATTGACCCTATTCCCTCGAACCTATGGCTCTGACCCCCTCAACCATGCTGGCGCTTGGAACTCCTGCGCCAGATTTTTCGTTACCGGATGTTGTCTCTGGAAAAACCGTATCCCTATCCACCTTTGCCGATCAGCAGGCGCTACTAGTGATGTTTATTTGCCAGCATTGCCCCTATGTCAAACACGTGAAGGAGGAACTAGCAAAGATTGGGAAAGACTATCAGCACAGTGGACTGGGGATTGTGGCGATCAGTGCCAATGACGTTGCCAATTATCCCGATGATGCACCCCACAAGCTGAAGGAAATGGCGATCGCCCTCGGTTTCACCTTTCCGTTTTGCTACGACGAGAACCAGGAGACTGCAAGGGCATACACCGCTGCCTGCACCCCCGATTTCTTTCTTTTTGATGGCGATCGCAAACTGGTCTATCGGGGCCAACTGGACGATAGCCGTCCTGGCAATGGATTGCCCGTCACCGGGAAAGATCTGCGAGCGGCGATCGATGCAGCCCTGGCAGGACAGGCAATCGACCCTGAACAAAAACCCAGCATCGGCTGCAATATTAAATGGAAACCAGGAAATGAGCCGAGATATTAAAATAGGGGTGTTTTATGGCATCACCTGTTGTCCCCCCCTGGCGACTCTATGTTTGAAAATCTAAGCAAACTCCCTCGCCAATTTACAATTGGGCTTACGTTCCCCATCATTTTTCTGAATGTGTGGCTGCTGCTGGTGCTGGTTGAGCAGTTGCAGCCACTCGTCAGCATTTTGATTGTGGCAACGCTGATTGCATTTTTGCTGGACTATCCGATTCGCTTTTTGCAGCAGCTTGGGCTGAGGCGCATTTTTTCTGTTGGCATCGTGTTTCTGCTGGCGTTGCTGATTGTGGCCGTTTTAGTGTTGATATTGGGTCCGCTGATCTTGCAACAGGCGAATGAATTAATCATCCGTTTGCCAGATTGGCTACGCTCCGGTCAGCAGCAGTTAACCAGCCTTGAAGACTGGGCCGTGGCGCAACAGTTACCGATTGATCTGCGGGCTACCATCAACCAACTGATAGAACGGTTAACCAGTTTGCTGCGTTCTCTGACACGAGAACTCATCAGTCTGGCTTTCAGTGCGATCGGCAGCATTGTGAATGTGTTTTTGACAGTAGTATTTGCGGTCTTCCTGGTACTGAGAGGAGAAAGCCTCTGGCAGGGTGTTTTGAGCTGGTTACCAGCAGAGTGGGGCAGCCGGGTTCGGCTTTATTTGCCACAAAACTTTGAACGCTACATCGTTGGCCAGGTGACAATGGCCTCTATTCTGGCAATCATTCAATCCACAGCGCTGTTTATCCTGGGTTCGCCCCTGGCGTTGTTATTTGGCTTCATGATTGGCATTGGCAGCATCGTTCCCTTTGGTGGCTTAACGACCATTATTTTGGTCAGTTTGTTGGTTGCCTTGCAAAACTTCTGGTTAGGCGTAAAGGTGCTGGCAGTTGCAGTGGTGATTTCCCAAATCTGTGAAAACGTCCTTGCGCCTCGTATTGTGGGTGACTTAATCGGGTTAAACCCTGCCTGGATGCTGATTTCCCTGTTTATCGGGGTCAAGCTGGGTGGGGTGGTTGGACTGGTTGTTACCGTTCCCATTGCCAGCTTTATCAAAGGTACGTTTGACTCTATCCGTGCTAGAGGAGGGTTTGGTTCACCGTTGATGACGTTGGCACAAACGGCGACTGAGCAATCCATAAGCTCTGATGCGAACACTAGTTTAGAGGAGCGTGAGCAAAGAGTTAGTCAATCAGGGGTTTCCTGAGTCAGTGGTGGGAACCACAACGACCCGTCCAACGCTTTGCCCCTGTAGAACACGGTCAATCTGTTCTGGGAGTTGGGATAAATCAATCATCTGAGCCATATTTTTCAGATTGGCGGGTTTCCAATCTGTTGCCAGCTTGTGCCATAGTGCCAGGCGGGGCGGCATCGGGCAGTTGGCGGAGTCAATTCCTTGCAAGCAAACGCCCCGCAAAATGAAGGGATAAACCGTTGTGGATAATTCGGCTCCGCCCACCAGTCCACAGGCGGTAACGCATCCTCCGCGCGTGGACTTGAGTACCGTTGCCAGCATGGCACTACCGACCGTATCTATCACTCCGGCCCAGCGCTCCTTGAGCAATGGTTTGCCACTCAGGTCGATCGCCGCTTCTCTGGAAAGAATGGAGGTGGCTCCGAGCGATCGCAAGTATCCATGATGCTGCGCCACCTTCCCCGTCACCGCTGTAACCGAATAGCCCAACTTTGCCAGAATAGCGACAGCAAGACTGCCCACACTCCCCGTTGAACCCGTAACCAGCACATCACCCCCACTGATACCTCTGTGAATCAATGCGTCGATGCAGAGGGCTGCTGTCAAACCTGCGGTACCCAGGATCATGCTTTCTTTCAATGTCATCCCCTGGGGGAGCGGTACCACCTAGGCTGCTGGAACCCGAACATACTCGGCAAATCCACCCCAGGTATTCATACCTAAATCAAATCCAGTGACAATGACAGCATCATCGGCTTGAAACGCGGGAACAGTACTGGAAACCACGGTTCCGGCGGCATCAATTCCGGGGATGTGGGGGAAGATTTTAGTGACGCCGGAATGCCCGGTCACAGACAGTGCATCTTTATAGTTCAGGGAAGAGTAACTCACCCGAATTAAAACCTCACCCGCAGGCAATGTTTCAATTGGCTGTTGTACAACACGGCGGGTTACTTGAGCATCGCCTGTCTTCTCAACCAGTAGAGCTTTGAAAGTGTTAGAGAGCATGACAGTGGGTTGCTTAGTTGGAAAATGAGGAGTTGGGTATGGCTCAAACTTCACCCGATCAGGTGAACAGCTCAGGTGAGGGATTACGACAACCGTTGTGATTACTATCGAAGAGTTTGTGTTTCATCAACAAAGGAGGCGAAGCCATGCAGCCAATCGACGGCATCGCTTATGCATTTGTCAATTCAGCCGCCACTGGAACCGCTAACGTTTCCCTCAATTCGTGGTTCCGTGGACTGACCCAGTTCACCTGCGAGAGTCCCAGTCATGTTTTACATCACTTTTTTGCGTCGCACCTCTTCCAATCCAGAGAGTAATTCCCATTTCTCGGCTGCCCAGCCTCCATTGGAGGATGAACGGACCGAAGCTGCTGCGGTTCAAAGCCTCAATCAAACCCGGCGATCGCAGGAAACACTGAACCAATTCCGACAAACCTACACCCTGGAGCGGCGGTTATTTCTTTAGTAATCTATAAGCCCTGTTCCAGGGTGTAAAGAGGTACAGTGGGTTGCAGAGCACCTTCACTGTACCTCACACTCCCGTACCTCATTCAAATGAAAGCCGCTATATAGCAGTCCTAAATCCCATCATCAGCTAGATTGATGCTTACGCTACAGCTAACTTTTCAGTTTTTGCCCTTAAAGTGGAAGCAGGGGAATGTGAGTCTAAGTAGCAAGGCGTAATTCAATTAAGGATAATTTCGGGGGTGGAGGGGGTGAAACCCCCTGCCTGGGGAGCAGCTCCCATTCCTCCCTTTATAGTTAATTATGACTACCTACTTATTAATCTGGAATCATGCGCTGGTGTCGCGGCTGATTTCAGAACGGGTGCAATGAAATTCCAAACCCATTTACTTTTGGTAGCGAAACGATGTCGATCGGTCGAACTTTCCTCCTGCTGAGCGTTCCGCTAACGTTAATTGCTGGCAGTTATTTCTTTCATACAGCAAAAGCAACGGGCTCTAAACCCATTGAGACGATTAAGACCTTTCAGCGAGTCGAACAAACGGTTCGATCAGGGGTGAGCCCGGCGCATTATCCTCACCTGGTTGCTGAGGTGAACGAAGCGATCGCTCAACTCCCCGCAGATACGCCTCCTCGCGTTATTGAGTTGCTGCAAGGATCTTCCACGGCCTATGCACTGGCGTTCAAATATTGGAAGTGCGATCAACAACCGACTGGCAGCAGCCAATCAGAATGCCGCGATCGCAAGTTGGAAAAGGTAATTACTCAGTTTCCCCTGATCAAACGCAACATTACCCGCAGGCTAGAGCTACGCACCAACCCACCTACCTACCTCAGTTCATCCATTACTACCATAAACATGCTGCAACTGCTTCTAATGCAGGCAGAACTGAACCGGGTAGATGCGCACCTGATTTTGACTGGGGGCAAATACGATGGAGTTTACTCCAGTCAGGGCTAGGGAAATCTTTTCCCCGGTTCTTCCCGAATCAGGCGATATTTTCTGAATTGAAACCCTGGAGGGTTTGGCAGGATGCGTAAGTTCTGAAATTAAATTCGTTTGCCAAACTTTGCCTTCAGGTCCTCCAGAGTAGCTGATTGGGATTGAGGCTTTTTATCTTTGGCTTTGCGGTTCTGGGCTTCTGGTGGTTGATGATTGGCAGAACGCATAGAAAGGCTGATTCGTTTCAAGCCTTCGTTTACCTCCAGTACGCGTACCTTCACTACCTGTCCTACTTTCACCACCTGCTTTGGGTCGCTGACAAATCGATCAGCCAATTGGGAAATGTGAACCAGCCCATCCTGATGCACCCCAATATCAACGAAGGCACCGAAGTTGGCAACATTGGTCACAACGCCTTCCAGTTCCATCCCCACTTTCAAGTCTGAAATCTCTTTGATACCTTCCTTAAAGGTGGCGTATTTGAATTCAGCACGGGGATCTCTGCCGGGTTTTTCCAGTTCATTCAGGATATCGCGCAGGGTTGGTTCACCAACGGTGTCAGTCACGTACTTCTTCAAGCCAGCGGATTTGAGCCGGGCGGCAATTTCCGTAATTTGGGTCAGGGAAAGTTTCAGATCGGCGGCGATCGCCTCCACTACACCGTAACTCTCCGGATGCACCGCAGTATTATCCAGAGGATTGTTACCATCCCGAATGCGCAGAAATCCAGCAGCCTGCTCAAATGCTTTGGGTCCCAGTTTGGACACTTTGAGCAATTGGCGGCGATCGCGAAAGGCTCCATTCTCGTTTCGGTAGGCCACGATGTTGTTGGCAATGGTTGGGGTGATACCAGAAACGAAGGTCAATAGTTCCTTTGAAGCGGTATTAAGATCAACGCCAACGTAGTTCACGCAGCTTTCTACGGTTTCATCCAATTTCTTTTTCAGCAATTTCTGATCTACATCATGCTGATACTGTCCGACCCCAATGGATTTTGGGTCAATTTTCACCAGTTCGGCCAGCGGGTCCTGCAGGCGGCGACCGATGCTGATGGCCCCCCGCACTGTCACATCCTGGTCGGGGAATTCGGCGATCGCCACCGCACTGGCCGAGTAGACCGAAGCTCCGGCTTCATTCACCATCACTTTGATTGGCTTCCGTTCCAGCGAATTCAGCACTTCTGCCACAAATTCATCCGTTTCTCGACCCGCCGTGCCATTGCCAATCGCAATCAATTCAACCGCATATTTCTGAATCAGATGTGTCAGGATACGGGCTGCCTCACTTCGCTGATTGGCTGACTGATGCGGAAAGATTGTCTGATATTCCAGAAACTTGCCGGTCTGATCCAGCACCGCAACCTTACAACCGGTGCGAAATCCGGGGTCGATCGCCAGGGTTGGTTTCATTCCTGCTGGGGCCGCCAGCAGCAACTCTCGCAGATTGGCTTCAAAGGTTTTGATCGACTCAATATCAGCTTCCAGCTTTTTGGCATTCCGCACTTCGCTGATCAGGGACGTTTTCATCAAACGGTTGAACGCATCTTTGAGCATCTCCCGATAAAACTGACGAATCGCCGGAATCTTTGTGCGCACTTCGTGGGACTCTAGGTAAGCCAGAACCGCTTCCTCATCAAACTCCAGTTCCACCTCCAGAATGCCTTCCGCCTCGCCCCGGTAGAGTGCCAGCAGGTTGTGGGAAGGGATCGTTTTCACCCTGGCCCGATAGGAACGGTACATCTCAAACTTGGTCGAGCCTTCGGGGTGTTCCCCTCTGACTCTGGAGGACAGCATGCCCGACTCCATGAAGTAATCTCGCAGGTAGGCGCGATGCTCTGCCCGGTCTGCCACTTCCTCGGCCAGGATATCGGCAGCTCCTTTCAAGGCATCTTCAACCGTGGCAACTCCCTTCTCCTCGGAAATATATTTCGCCGCTTCCTCGTCCAGCGATCTGGCTGCGGCGTTAGGAAGATTTAGTGATTGAATGAATTCCGCCAGCGGTTCCAGCCCCTTTTCCCGTGCGATGGTTGCCCGTGTGCGCCGCTTAGGACGGTAGGGCAGGTAGAGGTCTTCGAGTTCGTTTTTTTGCAGACAGCCTTCGATCTGCTCCTGAAGTGCGGGGGTGAGTTTGCCCTGCTGGGCGATCGCCTGCAAAATTGTCTGTTTGCGCTCTTCCAGCTCAGTCAGGTAGGCGTAGCGGTCAAAGAGCTCGCGTAACTGGGTTTCGGTCATTTCTCCCGTGCGCTCTTTGCGGTAACGGGCAATAAAAGGCACCGTCGCCCCCTCTGCCAGCAATTCCAGGGCATTGGTCACCTGAAAGGGTTTGAGCGACAGTTCATTAGCCAGAAGTTGAGGAATGTTGAGCATTGCAATGATTTCAAAAAACAGTGGACCTCAGAGGGTTAAGGATGAGTAGCACTAGTAGATCAAAACAAAAGTTTTGAAGGGGTGGAGGGGGTGAACCCCCCTTCTGGGGGCGCAGCCCCCACTCCCCCCAGGTTGCAAAATTTAGTGTTTGCAACACTAGCCACCATCATTAACAACTAAAAATCATTACGATTTGGGCAAATATCCAGAAAACAAATCACACTTTTGTTGCCCGGTTGACACTGCCACGCTCCAGATCCCGGACTTTCTTACCGCGCCATAGCAGACGGATGGGGGTGCCGGTGAAGCCAAGGGACTGGCGGAACTGTCGTTCAATGTAGCGCCGATAGTTGTCATTGAACAGGTCGGGATCGTTAACAAACAGGGCGATCGCCGGGGGGCGAGTGCTGACCTGGGTGCCGTAGTAAATCTTACCCTGCCGTCCCTGCCGGGTGGTGGGCGGGGTGTGCCAGCGAACCGCTTCTTCCAGCACTTCGTTAATCACAGAGGTGGAAACTCGCCGCTGGTGCTGTTCAGCCGCAATATTGACCAGATCCAAAATCTTTTCAACCCGCTGCCCGGTCCTGGCACTGATAAAGATGATTTCTGCCCAATCCAGGAAGTGGAGGCGATCGCGCACTACTTTCTCGTAGTCATAAATTGTGTAGGAGTCTTTCTCCACCGCATCCCATTTGTTCACCACCAGGACGCAGCCACGCCCCTCATCGGCAATCCTGCCAGCCAGCTTTTGATCCTGGTCGGTCACGCCATCCAGGGCATCAATCACCAGCAATACCACATCTGCCCGACCGATCGCCTTGAACGCCCGGTTGATGCCAAAAAATTCAGGTCCGTATTCAACGTTTTTCTTCTTGCGAATGCCTGCGGTATCAATCAGGCGATAGGTGCGCCCCTCCCGCTCGACCAGCATATCGATCGCGTCCCGTGTGGTACCAGAAATGGGGCTGACAATGGAGCGATTTTCCCCGACAAACGCATTTAGCAAACTGGATTTGCCCACATTGGGACGACCGGCGATCGCCACCCGAATTTCTTCCTCCTCCGTCACTTCTTCCACAGGTGGCAGGTAGGTAATCAGTTGGTCCAGCAAGTCTCCCGTGCCATTACCGTGAATCCCCGAAATGGGATAGGGTTCTCCCAGCCCCAGTTGCCAGAACTCGGCAGCCTGGATCACCCCCTGATCGACTGACTCACACTTATTCACTGCCAGCAGAACGGGGACGGGCTGCTGCCTCAACCAACTGGCAATTTCTTCATCCGCTGAGGTCAGCCCTGCCTGCCCATCCACAACAAAAATTGCAACACTTGACTCCGCCAGGGCCGCCATTGCCTGTTCCCGAATCAGAGGCAAAAACTCGGTATCATCATCAAACACCAGCCCGCCTGTATCCACCACCTGAAATTCGCGATCGCCCCAAAATGCCCGTTTGTAGACGCGATCGCGGGTCACGCCCGGTTCATCATAGACGATCGCATCCTGCACCCCTGCCAATCGGTTGACAACGGTAGACTTACCCACGTTGGGGCGACCAATGATAGCGACGATGGGAAGCGGCATGGTGAGGAGAAGGAGGATAAATGGCTGTATTGAAGCGCAAATTTTGCCTCAACCTATCAATAGTTTTTTATTGTAGCGAACTGACTACGCACAAAGTCGCTGCATGCATCAGAAGTCATCAGTCAGAGCAGAATACGTTTTAGAGTAGTGGGTACATTAGACAACGTCAGGCACCCAAACCTTAGAATTAGAGGTGAGTGCGTGAGGGCAACCCGATGCACACCTGCGAGATCGGGGTTGGCTGTGATTATCGTCAGCGATACCTCTGCCCTCTCTAATCTTGCCATTATTAATCATCTCTGGTTGCTAGAAGCCATACCAGAGGCTAATCGAAATAAAACAATGTCACAATCTTTCGCTGCTCTTCAGCTTCACGACAGGTGTTGAGCAGAGTCTGGCTGTCGTGAAAGGCAAAACAAATCAACTGCTGGCAGCGGGAGACAATTTCGGCATTACACAACGCACTGGCCTCTGCCAGAGA
Organism: Leptothermofonsia sp. ETS-13; assembly: GCF_049200465.1. Taxonomy (NCBI): domain Bacteria; kingdom Bacillati; phylum Cyanobacteriota; class Cyanophyceae; order Leptolyngbyales; family Leptolyngbyaceae; genus Leptothermofonsia; species Leptothermofonsia sp. ETS-13. The sequence goes on along the minus strand of NZ_CP120836.1, from coordinate 3,302,487 downwards.
AAGGGTGTCATTACTGGGATTTTCGACCAGGTGCATCACCTGTTCTAGCTGATCACGGGATTCTCGCGGTTGCCGCTCCAGACTTTGGGGGAGAATCACCGTTAACAGCGTCGGATCTGCCCTGAGTGCACCCCGGATCGCAGCAAAATTTGTTCCTGTCGCACCAGAAGTGATGAGCCGATTTCCTTCCAGAACAAGGGCATAGCTCATCATCTCAATCAGGTTTTGGTGGGTAATCGGAACATGGCGGGAACCCAGCAACGCAATGCGCTTGGAGCTAGTTTGCTGAATCGTCGCAAATTCCTGGAGAAGCTCGTCTACCCTGGGTATATCTATCGATTGACTCAACGGACAGCATCTGACTGAACAACCCAAATATCTTATCAGACAGAATACATTCTTTAGACGTTTATTGCGCGGCAAAGGGCGGGGGATAGGGGAATGGGGATGAGTATTGAGTTTTAAATGAAAGCAACAGGTCACGGACAACAAGCGACAGGCATTCCTTCTGACTTCTGACTCCTGGCGCCTGGTTCCCGATACAAGATAATCACTATGTTGAATATACAATCAGTTTAATATAATATGAGTTGTAGAGATTCTCTTCTTTCAGGAGCAACTCATAATGGCTTTGATTTCCGTCACCCGATTACGGTTGCGATCGCCCCTATTTCTGCCACCGTTTCTGGTCTATGCGGTATTAAAACAACACCTGGCCACCCGCGGTCGTACAGCCTGATTACCCCATCCTTCCCCGGCCCATGCCGCAGGAGCCCCCCTTCCTGATCATGCATTGTGACAAATGAATAACGGAGGCTTCCATGACAAGTACAATTCAACCCGCTCGAACTCAAGATTGGGCGAAGTGCGTCCTTCATACTGCTCAGGGGTTTGAACCCACGCCATTGCCAGTTCTTGCCGGGGCAATTCCAGCCGGGCTACTCGGTTCTCTCTACCGTAACGGGCCTGCCCGACTAGAACGTAGCGGTCAACGGGTTGCCCACTGGTTTGATGGAGATGGTGCCGTTCTGGGTATCCATTTTTCCCAGAATGGCGCAACTGGAGTCTATCGTTACGTGAAAACAGAAGCGTATCTGGTGGAAGAGAAAGCCGATCGCTTTCTGTTTTGGGGCTATGGGATGAAGCCCACCGGTTCCTGGATCGAACGGTTTACCCGTGATGTCAAGAATGCCGCCAATACTTCTGTGCTGGCTCTACCCGATAGGGTTCTGGCATTGTGGGAAGGGGGACCACCCCACGCACTTACCCTTGACACACTAAACACCCTGGGAATTGATGAACTGCAAGGGTTACACAGGTTACCCTATTCAGCTCATCCAAAACGAGATCCACTCACAGGGGAAATTTTCAACTTTGGGATCAGTCCCGGCAAGAATGCGACCCTGCATGTTTACCGGAGCGACTCCACAGGCAAGATTCAAAAGAAAGGAGCGATCGCCCTGCAAGGGGTTCCCCCTATCCATGACTTCGTTCTGGCTGGCAAGTACCTGATCTTTTGCATTCCCCCCGTGCGGCTAAGCCCATTGCCTGTTCTGATTCGGCTCAAGAGCTACAGCGATGGGTTAGAGTGGCATCCCGAACTGGGAACCCAAATTTTGATCATCGACCGGGATACGCTGGAAGTAGTCAACTCCATCGAAGCCGATTCCTGGTATCAGTGGCACTTTGCCAATGGGTATGAACAGCCCGCTGGTTCAGTGTTCATTAGCCTGGTACGTTATGCTGACTTTCAAACGAATCAGAACTTGAAAGAAGTCGCCAGCGGGCAGATCAAAACTCCAGGAAAAGGGACATTATGGGAACTACGGCTAGATCCAGCTTCTGGCAAAATGCTAGAAATGACTGAAGTGATGAACCGTGGCTGTGAATTTCCCACTGTAAACAGTCAGGAGGTGGGGCAGGCGTGGCGGTATTCCTACCTGTCAGTGCGGCATCGGGATAAGGCTGATGATGACGATGATTTGTTTGGTGCGATCGCCCGCTTCGATCACCAGACGGGAACCTTCACCGAAACCAACATCGGCAACCACTTCTACCCCAGCGAACCAATTTATGCTGCCGATACCGATAAGCCCGATCAGGGATGGCTGTTAACTGTTGTTTACGACGCGATCCAGGACAGGAGTGAAGTCTGGATTTACAATTCAAACCGTCTGGAGGATGCACCCGTCTGTCGTTTAGGCTTACCAGAAGTCATTCCCTTAGGTTTCCACGGTACCTGGAAGCCCGGGAGGTGAGGGGTAACACCCGATTCGTCAACCAAAGCACAGTGGAGAAGAATTGCTATGACTTACGGAACCGATGATGTGCAGCAAATTCTACAACGCGCCCTGACCCGTCAACAACAAGGCGAATTTTCACGAGAACAACTGGTTGAAATGGCGACGGAGCTTGGTATCTCACCTGAAACCTTACAGGCAGCTGAGCAAGACTGGTTGGCGAATCGAGACCAGGAAAAAGAGCGGCAGGCGTTTAATACTTACCTGCGGAAAAGCTTTAAAGCACACCTGATTCCTTACCTGGCAGTCAATACATTTTTAATTTTGATCAATCTGACCACCAGCCCAGGTTATTTGTGGGCAGTCTATCCCATCTTAGGCTGGGGATTGGGACTGTTTTTCCACGGTTGGGGAGCCTACCATACTGAGGGGCCAGCCTACGAAAAGATGTTTCAAAAGTGGTGCAAGCTACGTGCAAAGTATGGTTAACTTCCGTCCCCGAACTTTGCCGAGGATTAAGCAGAAGTTATATCATATAAATGATAATTATATTTTTAGCGTATTTGAATTTGTCAAATTTATAATTAAGCTATAGACATCGGTTGTTAGCCAGACCCATTCAGACGCACTTAAACGCATTATGTGGCATTTTGGATTAACCCTGATCAAGTACATTCATGGATTCACCAGGTTTTCAACGAACTCGCAAATGTCTCTCCGCGACAGTTTGTACCCTATTCGCCAATGGTTGAATCAACTGGAGGTTCGCAACGCTGCACTGGCCCATTTAATCTGCCGCCTAATTCCTGTGCAGTGCCCTTTTAAGCGAGATATTTGTCTATTTGGTCGCACACTTGTGCGTATTCCGCCGCTGTGCAAATTGAATCCATTGTATGAGGAAGTCATGAGTTTGAGGTTTCGAGCACTCTGCTATTTAGCCGATGAGTGTGGCGAAGATGTCCGTTACTATTGCTAAAGATATACCTCTGTTGAGGGCCAAAATCATGAATAGAGCTCCTGGTCAACTACGAACAGCTATCAGTGATGGCTGGGTAATTCACATCTATGGCGGCGATCGCCGTCTTCTTTGTTCCCTTTATCCGTCTCATGGTTGGGCATTTCTAACTGGAATCGGTTTGGGTTTCATCTTGGCACTGCTAAGCTTAGATAGCCAAATCATCGCTCAATCTTCTCCATCTGTTTCCACTCCCGTGAGTGCTCCACTCAATCTAGAGTAGTATCGAAGGATAATGGTTCCTGTGAGGAGGTGTAGAGAATCAGAGGAACCAACCATTTTGCAGAGCAACGATCGCCGCCTGGGTGCGATCGCGCACATTCAATCGGCTCAAGATATTCGTAACATGATTTCTGACCGTCTTTTCTGAAATGAACAAAGTATCAGCAATTTCTCGATTACTGGCACCCTGAGCAATCAGGCGTAAAATCTCAAGTTCTCTAGAGGTAAGTTCTGGGAATCCTCTGGGTTGGGAAATGACTGCTGGAGGATCGGCAATCACTTTACTGCCAAGTCCGGGACCAATTTGCATGTATCCTCGATAAACAAAGCGAATCGCCTGCACCAATTCGTCAAATGGAGTGTCTTTGAGTAAGTAACCAGAGGCTCCATTTCGGATTGCCTGAGCCACATACTCATCATCATCAAACGTGGTTAACACCAATACTTTGATTTGTGGAAAAGTTTGACAAATTTCTCGCGTGGCCGCCACTCCATCCATAATGGGCATACGGATATCCATCAACACCACATCCGGCTGTAACGATTCAGTTGTGCTGGTAGCGTAAGCCTGTTGGATAAAACGGATGGCTTCCTGCCCATTTTCGGCTTCGCCCACCACCTGTAACTCATCATCAGCCTTCAGCAAGGCTTTCATGCCGCGCCGGATCAGACTTTGATCATCCACCAGCAGTAACCGAATCATAGAGACGTGTCACCTGTTGTTGGGGAGTGAAGTTTGTAAGGGAATTGAACCATGATCTGACAACCATTTCCAGGGGAAGTCAAAATCTGCAAATTGCCACCCAGTGTAGCAGTCCGCTCTCGCATTCCCTGTAAGCCAAAACCCGTTGTAGTTTGATTGAGATCAAAGCCCTTACCATTGTCTCGGACGATTACCCGTACCTCATCCGGGGTTGTGGCGAGGGTAATGGCAACTTCTGTTGCGGCTGCATATTTACAAATGTTGGTAACTGCCTCCTGCACAATTCGATAGATAGCTGTTTTGATCTCTACTGGAATGGAGCAATTGATATCTATTTGAACCCTGGGGACAATTCCGGTAGACCGTTGAAAGTCATTCAGGACAGTGGAAATGGCTTCATCTAGCGATCGCCCTTCCAGGGGGTGAGATCGCAACACAGAAACCGATTGCCGCACTTCCTGTAAAGTCTTTGAGCCAATCTGCTTGGCTTCCATCAATAACTCCTTTGCCTCTGCTGGATTCGACTGCAACAATCGCAATGCCGCCTCCAGATGGAGATTAAAAACAGTCAACGAATGTCCCAAAGAATCATGAATTTCACGGGCAATGCGGTTCCGTTCTTGCAGCGTCGCCACATCTTCAATTCGGAGGGCGTACTGACGTAACTGCTCATGCGCGGTTGCCAGTTGCTCTCGACTGCGCCGCTCTGATAGCACGGCATTCACCAGCATTTGTAAAACAACCACCACCAAACCAAACAAAACTGCAAAGCTGAATCCTAAAGCGCCAATTCGTTCATCCATCAGGAATGGTGAGAAAGCAGCAGAGGATTTTAATCGGTGGATAATCGTCAATACACAGAATAGGAAAGCAATCCCAGCCACCATTGAACGTGTCTGCCGTTCAAAAATCAAGCAATTGCGAAGTACCAGCACAATGTAGAGAAAGGGAAATAGACGAATTCCACCGACGAGGGATGTGCTCACCAGAATAAAAAACTCAACAATTGTGTAAGCAATTTTTGCCGATTGGCGGGTTGGCAACCGCAACCCCATGAAGGTAAAGATACCGAGCCCCACGAGGTTCAGCAGGGGTCGTCGCGGCAAGGGGTAGAACCGGAAGCCAAAAATTTCACTAAACGCCACGATCGCCAATAAAACCCACTCTAAATAGAGCAGGAACTTAAGCGAATGACGGGTTTGCTGGGAAGCATTCATGAAGGTGGAGAAAGGCATTATTCTGATCAAAGCCTTTTCGGTGGGGCAAGCGCAAGGGGAAAAATTCCCATCTAGAGTTGGGACAATTGTCCTGACTCAATGCCCTGGTTGACTGACAAATCTTGTCTCCTCATTCCCTAACCCCTTCGCCCCTTGTGGGCTACCGTGTATACACAAATCGCTTGACTTCTTCCCAAACCCCTCTCCGACACGGAGAGGGGTGCCAAAGGCGGGGTGAGGTTTTCGGAGTTATTTAACTCTCATTCCTTAGTGTGATTAAGCACTTAGTATATAATTCAGTTCAGTTGTCAACCATTCGTTAAACAGCCGGGTTAGAATTTCCTGATACCGTTCCACTGTTAATTCGGCGGGAATTAACAATTGCTGAATTCTCTGCTGTGACTGTAACTGAGCATTGTGAGCTTCTGCATATTTACGAGTTAGCTCTGCCTGCTGCCGTTTGAATTCTGCAAATACCTGCTCCAGATCTGCCCGCAGACGTCTGGATTCTACGAGAGTTTGTTGAATGTCACCAATTTGCTGGGTAATGGTACGCTGACGCTCAGACAACTGTTGTTGTGCTTGAAAGAGTTGATCCCTGGCCAGCGCTCCCTCAGTAAACAGATACTCAAATCGAGAAATTCTTTCCCGTTGAATGGCTGCATCGGTTCGCAGTTGACAGAGCAGCGTTTGACCTGTGGCTGCTTGTTCTACCGTCTGATGAATAGCCGCCCTCTGGCTATCGATTTTTGCTTGAACTTGAGCGATCGCAGCTTGTTGAGCGCGTATTTCTGCCTGGGCGATCGCCAGGCGAGTTTGAGCTTCCAGCCGAATTTTATCAATCAATAACTCAATTTGAAGCAATTCCTTTTCGGAACTTTCACGCTGCTGGGTTGACCATTCAACCCGATTCAGGGCAATTTCATCGTCTAACTTTGCAATCACCTGACCGGCTTTCACTGACTGGCTTTCATTCACATAAACCTGTGCAACCTTGCCAGATAAAGCAGGTTGAACTTTGTAGGTTTCTCCTTGCGGAACGAGTCTTCCTTGAGCTCGACCCACTTCATCCATCTGCCCAACAGCAGCCCAGGCTGCAAAAGCAGCACAAAACATCACTCCTCCAACAACCAGATGGTTTGGAAGTGATGCAGGGGGACGATCCAACACAGCTTGCAGTGAAGTGGACCAGTTGTTTACGGGGGGAGTTGCTGATTTAGAGAATTCTGGTACAAATCCATACGCTGAGTCAGCAGAGGGCTGAGAGGTAGCAGCCATGGAAGCGCTGGTTCCTCCATAGAGAAGGGCAATCTCAGGCAAAACATCAGGATCTGCCTCCCATCGTAAATCGTGGGAATGGAAAACGAAAAGCTCAGCTTCTGGTGGGGCAATCGACTGGTTACAGTCTTCAGAGAACAACGACTCAATACGAATAGACATGATAGTGCTCTAACGCTACGGTTGGATTCGCGGATCGGTAGAGCTGACCCTAATTGATTTGAACAAGCTAAATAGGTGGAACAAATCAGACATAAAATGACTGAAGTATGGGTTACACTGCCGCTAACCCATACTGGCCAGGAGTTTGATGTATTAAAACTACATCTGACACCCCAAGGTTAATTTGCCTACCTACTTAACAACAAAACAGTAAAGCGAAATTTTGTTAGAAAACACTTAAAGGCTGTTTCCTTAAACTCTCTTTTGGAGTTAGTTTTGAACATCTGATCGTTCAGATAAGTTGTTTAGATTTGCTAAGCAGGTAGCCACAATTAATTGTCAAGGGGGGAATGGGGGCTGCGCCCCCAGGCAAGGGGTTTCACCTCATCTACCCCCAAAATTATCCTTAATTTAATTGTGCCCAGCCACTTATTTTTTTGAGTTTCAGTTTTGTCCTGTTTTGAAGAATTATCAAAAGGTTTCCCATTGTTATTCATCTCCATCATATAGAATATTTCAGTTATTGATAGGGAATAGACTGCCAAATTGGCAGCCATCTTCTGGTGCAATGTGATACTAGTGTTGTAAACACTAAATTTTGCAACATGGGGTTTGGGGGGCTTGGCCCCCAGGCGGGGGTGAAACCTCTGTACCCCCAACAAAACTTTCGTTTTGCTGTACTAGATGTCAAGCTGTTGTTGAGCCAATTGTGCATAGAGTCCCTGCTTTTCCATAAGTTGTTTGTGAGTACCCTGCTCTACAACAATTCCGTGATCCAAAACTAGAATCCGATCTGCATTACGGACGGTAGTCAGGCGATGGGCAATGATGAAGGTGGTGCGATTGTGGCAAATGTGCTGTAGATTCTTTTGAAACCGCCGTTCCGATTCAGTATCCAGCGAGCTGGTTGCTTCATCCAAAAAAGGATACGTGGATCGCATAGCAGGGCGCGGGCGATCGCGATCCGCTGCCGTTGCCCGCCGGATAACGTTGACCCTCGCTCTCCCACCCTGGTGTAGTACCCCAACGGTAAGCTCTGAATAAAGGTATGGGCTTCCGCCAGTTTTGCAACTTCAATTACAGCGTTTAGCTTGTATTCGGGACGATAGAGCGTGATATTGTCTAAAATCGTGCCTGAAAAAAGAAAGCATTCTTGCGGAACCACACCCAATTGTTGGCGCAGGGATGGCGGAGAAACATGCCGTAAGTCATAACCATCAATTGCAATACGACCTGTGGTGGGATGATACAACCCTTGCAACAGATTGATGAGTGTCGTTTTTCCAGAACCACTACGACCTACGATCGCAATGGTCTCACCAGCACGGGTTGCGAAGGAAATATTTTGCAGAATATTGCGATCGTCATCAGGGTTATAGCGAAACGTGACATTATCAAAACACACCTCACCTTTGAGTGGTGGAAGAGTCAACAGAGGCTTGTCAAGGCTTTCTTCTGGTTGAGTATTAAAAATATCTTCAAGTCGCTCAACAGACACCATCACTTCTTGCAGCTCATCCCAAAGCCCGACCAGCGACAGGACTGGACCAATAACACTACCAATCATCATGTTGAAAGCAACTAACTGACCAATGCTGAGTTGATCTTTAATCACAAGCGTTGCACCATACCACAACAATGCGGTGCTACCCAGGGTATTAATCAACCCGCTAATACCTTGCAAACCATTGGCTAATTTTTGACCTCGAAACTGAGCATTGAATTGGCTTGTTAAATGGTCTTCCCATTGCCAGCGCATATCCCGCTCTGAAGCGGTGGCTTTCACTGTCGCCACTCCAGTCAAGACTTCTACCAGTGCGGAATTTTGTTTAGCTGATTCATGGAATACTTGCCGTGATACGCGGCGTAGAAAGGGACTGGCGATTACCGTCAAAGCAATAATTGGCGGTAGCAGTCCGAGAATTAGTAGAGTCAGGTGCTGATTGTAGTACAGCATCAACCCCACATAGACAAAAGCCATGGTTGCATCTAAGCCAGCGGTAATGGCTTGTCGGGTTAGAAACAGTTGGACTTTATGATTCTCCTGAACCCGAGTCACAATATCACCAACATGACGGGCTGCAAAAAATTGCAGAGGCAGGCTCAAAGTGTGGCTGATGAAGCCACTAATCAACGTTAAATCGACCTGATTAGAGAAGTAGTCCAATAAGTACTGCCTAACCCACGTTAAACCCACTCGCCAAAAGCCTGACAGCAGCAACCCAATGATAAAAACATTCAAGGTAAGCAAGCTTTTATGGGCAAACAACCTTATCTAGAATGATCTGAGTAAATAAAGGTGTGACCAATCCAAAAATTTGCAATAAAACGGATGCCAGCATAACAGGCACCAGCATGGAGCGATACGGCGAGAATGCCCCCAAAATCGTCCTAAGGAGAGCTTAGAAGATGGCATAGCCTGTAGTAGCTCGGTGGGGGTTAACAGCAATGCATAGCCCGTCCAACTGGTTTGAAAGTCTGGAATACTGAGCGATTGCCGCCCCACTGCCGGATCTGCCAGAATCACTCGATTTCGCTTGACACGATAAACAACCACATAATGATCACCCTGCCAGTAAGCAATCCAGGGAGTAGTTTGTTCAGCCAACCGACTGAAGCTCGATCGCACCGGGCGTGATAAAAATCCGATGCTTTCTGCTGCCCTGGCAAGGTTCTTGAGAGAAGCCCCCGAACGTCCAACCCCCGCCAAATTCCGCAGCATGTTCAAACTCAATCGCTTCCCCCAATATTGGGCAATCATTGCCAGACAGGCTGCTCCACAATCTGAACTGCTCTGCTGCTGGATGAAAGGATAGCCCTTCCAGAACCAGGGTTGATGCCATTTTTGCGGCTTAGGTCTGGCAAAGCGAATCGGTGACGATTGTGAATGAGGCGGTAAAACCTGTTGGGGTTTGGTAAAGGCTACAGGGTGATTCGCAGGTTGGCTGATCACTTGTGGGTTAGCAAACCTCCGCTCAGGAGATACGTGACTTGCTTGAGATAACTGCGTGTTTAAGGCAGGAACCAGGACCTGGATCATTTCCCAGTGATCACCTGGAAGTTGGTATACCTGTAAGTCGGTTGCCGCAACCCAATCGGGTGGAACCGGGTCAGGATACCCCCAACTATTTCCAACTTCGGGAGGTGAACTGGACTGGCTATGAATTTGCCCGCTATATAGCCAGAAGCGACCGGCAGTAGCAGGTGTCGCTTGAGTCAAATTAGTTCCCGCAGGCAAATGAACTAGATTCAGGTAAGGTAACAATCGTTTCAGCGTGTGGCTGGATTGCGATCGCAGTTCTGTTGCAACTTTCAAGAAAATTAATTGTTGTCGAGTTAAAGTGACGTTGTGGAGGTAATCGTGCAGTTGAGGATGAGACTGCAACCACTGCGGTAGTTGGTTGCTCGCCATAACAGCAATCAACGCAGAACCTGCGGCAATCGCTCGATAGGGGAATGGGCGATCGCAGAATTGCTCATCAGCACCCCACATATCTCCCACTTCAAGTAGTCCGACAGGCACCGCTTGTTGATGAGTTGCATCAGAACATATCAGGCGAATAGAGCCCTGACAAACAATATATACATCTCTACATCCCTGGCATGCTTGAATCGAGTTTTCTAAAGAATTCGTATCGCTGGAAGTACTCGGCTCATCACCTAACTGAATCTCCTGAATTTCAAAAGCCTGGCTGAAGGCTATAACCCATTGATTGTCTGTTGGAAATCGAGCCAACAGAATTTCAGCGAGTAATTCATAAGCATTGGTAGATAGTGCTGGAAAACCATTTTTTCCAACATCTGCAATCCGTTTCATCTTTTTATAAGGCTCGTATAGTGGCCCTCCTGAGAGTTTGATAATCAGCGTCGCTGATTACCAAAACAAAATCAATGTTCCAGGGACATTACTTTAGGTGAAAGAGTAGCGTAACTACTTTTTCATCGGCAAACCGGGAGAACTGTGTGGTTATGAAGCGGGAAAGAACCACTGTCAGCCAGCTAGCTATCACACTTTATCAACCATAGGAGATTTCCAGATAAGGAAACAGACTCTACTTTGCAAGATAGGTTACGCTTCGCTAAACCCATGTCACTAAGTGTTGGTATTTTCTTTTGTGGAAATCGCCTACATAATAACCTTTGTTAAGTACTCAGACAAGCACTTTATCATGTATAAACTAGTTTGACAGCCTGGTAAATGCACGGTTGGTAGATGAACCTTCGGGTAAAACTTGCTACTTGCTCAGAGTTCCTTATCCTGATAGTTTGATAGGATTTACTCTGCATTGAGATTCAGACTTTAATTTTATTTCTATGCTATAGGGAGTAACATCGGAAGACTTAGAAAACCCGTATAAATTTACATTTCTTTATTGGTATTTGAATCGCCTTCGTGCATTCATAAGTTAAGAAATTTGATGAATGTAAACTATTTTCTGATATAGCGATCCTGCTTGAAATTTGAACGGGGTGCAGGGGTGGAACTCCTGCGTGGGGGCGAAGCTCCAACCCCCTCTTATTCACAAATAGTTTATGAACGCTATAGATATAGATGCAAAAGTGTTCCTACTCATGTCTCTTATATTCAAGAACTTAGCATCACCATCACACCTTTACAGGTACCCCTGAGGGTACTTCAAAGAAGTTCTGGAGCCTCTCCTGAGAGTTTGGTAATCAACTTCGCCGATCCCCAAAACACAATCAATATTCCAGGGATTTTGTCTGAAATGCAAGAGTTTAGCTATCGCCAGGTTGCTTAGGACATTCGTTTTGAGGGGGTGTAAGGGGTTCCACCCCTGCACCCCGTCCTAAGCCTGGTGGCTATCGCTATACATAAGCAACTCTTGTATCAGCAAGCGGGGAGAACTGGTCTGATATAGCGATCCTATCTGGATTGTGAAAAGGGATTCCGCAGGAATCCCTTTTCACAAAGCCCTTTCATTTCACGAATCATTTAGGACTGCTATTAGGAGAAAGCTTCCGGTTCCATTTGGGACAATTGTCCCGCTCAGATGAGGACACCTGCCTCAGGCGGGTAGGGCAATGCCAAATCTAGGATAAAGACGACGAATTCAATCCGGTGAATTCGACACCCATTTCACAAAGGAGAGATTGAGCATGCAAGTTCGTCGTCTGAGTTTGATTGCGATCGCGACCCTCGGCTTTGGAGTTGCCTTCAGCCCCATTGCCCAGGCGGGTGAACTCATTTACACAGGTCCCAACGGACGTACAACCACCGTCAATACCAATCGCCAGAAAACTGAAAACGGCGCAACCTTTCAGCGCACAACCACCTACCCTAATGGGCAAACCAGTTCTGCCTCTGGCGGTTTTACTAGAACTGGCAATGGGGGCTATCAGCGGAACGTGACCTATACCGGACCAAACGGTAATCAGTCCACTGTCTATGGTTCAGGCTCCTACCAAAATGGGGCCGTCAATGGAAGCCGTACCATTGTCTATCCCAATGGACAGTCTCGCACAGGAACGTTTCAATTCACCCGTTAACTGTTCGTCATGATTGATTCAGACATCGGGTTTCTTTGATTGCTTAGACAGAAACCCGATGTCTTGAGAAGGATTTTTTTAGAATTGAATTAGGAAAGCTTACCCATGAAACTGAAGTTTGTCTCAATCGTGGCAAGTGGTGTCTTTTTGCTAACTCCGTTCGCTGCGGCAACCGCCTGGGCACAAAACAATCCAGCAAATTCCTTGCCAATCATGACAGGAGTTAATTTGACACCTCAGCAAGAAAACCAACTGTCTCAAATTCGCAATCAAGCTCGTAGTCAAATTCAATCTATCTTGACGCTAGAGCAACGGAATCAATTTATTACCGCATTGCAAAAAGGGCAAAGTTTTCGAGCCGCGATCGCAGCTATGAATCTTTCTTCCAGTCAACAAACTCAACTCCGCACCGTCTTCCAATCGGCTCGTAAACAAATGGGGGATGTGTTAACACCGCAACAAAAACAGCAATTCATGCAAAATGTGCGATCTCGTCTGATGCAGTCTTTCTAACCATATAAGCAGGATTCTGAAAAACCATGACATCTTCCACTACGGTGCCCAATGGCAAATTCGTTCAGCACTTTCTGGCGATCGCTGATCAGATCGGAGAAGTGTTTAGGGCTAACGTTCCGCCCTTTGTGGATCTGGAAACATTACAGCACTTTCCTGAAGGAACACTCGGACGCACTCTGGCAGATTTCTTAGAGCACTACAATCTATCTCCACTCACCAGCGGTCCCCGGCGCAAGCAACTACACGATAGCGTTCACGTTCTCACCGGATACGGGACAGATCCTATCGGCGAAGCAGAAGTGCAGGCATTCTTACTGGGAGCCAAATTCAGCCCGATTCAAATCTTTCTGGGGCTGGGCCTGCTGCATATGATTCGGCGACAATCCCCAGATCGGCAGCACGAAGTTCAACAAAGGCTGCGGCAAGCCTACAGGCGAGGTCGTGCTTCCCACTTTGATGTCGATACCTGGCGACCAGAGGAACAATGGCATCTACCCCTCACTCAGGTGCGAGCGATGTTTCGCATATGTTGATTGATCAGTAAGTAGTCATCATTAATTGGTAAGGGGGGAGTGGGGACTGCGCCCCCAGGCAGGGGGGTTCACCCCCTTCACCCCCAAAACTATCCTTACTTAAATTGCGCCTCGCTACTTACGAAGCTTCAGGAATCTCGATTAATCAGACGTTTTTGGAGGTGCACGATCGCCGCCTGAGTGCGATCGTGCACCTCCAGTTTTTGCAGAATGGCATGCGCATGCACCCGAACAGTTCCCGGTGTGATGTAAAGAATTTCAGCAACTTCTTGATTTGATTTGCCTGATGCAATCAGGGCCAGAATTTCCTGCTCTCTAGTGCATTTTCAGGAGACCTTTTTTGCTAGGGGTTCTAGCAAGGGACAATCAAAATAGTCACAGACTCTGATCTTAACTTCTTGTGCGCTCAGTATAGCGGTAGTCATTATGGTTAGGACGGGGTGCAGGGGGTGGAACCCCCTGCCGGGGGGCGCATCCTCCACTTCCTCTCTAATTCCAGTGTCCTAACGCACCCGCGTAGAGCTAATAATTCCCAGACTTCACGGCAAGGGAGAACGAAAGTTGGGGGGCTGGTGGCGTTGACCGGGTGATCCAGCAAGCCATCCTGCAAGTGCTCACACCCATCTTTGACCCGGAATTTTCCGAGTCGAGTTTTGGATGTCGACCGAAACGCTCTGCTCACGGGGCTATCCGGCAGGTAAAGATGTTAAAGTGGGGTATCGGTATGTGGTTGACCTGGATCTAGAGAAATTCTTTGATCCGGTCAATCCCGATGGACTGATGTCGCGCATTGCCCGCAAAGTAACTGACAAAGTGCGTTTGCGGCTCATCCGTCGTGAATTGAGAGCAAGGGGGATTGGTCGATGGCACGATTGAGGCGACCAATTGGGGTACACTGCAAGGGGCGCCCCTATCGCCTTTATGATCCAATAACTTGTTGGATGACCTTGATCCTGTGATCTCAGCAATTTCACTACTGCTTCCTGAAGAAAAGTTATGGCAATAGTTAGACTTTGAATGCAGATGTATGATTCTGAGCTACTGCCCTACTGAGGGTTTAGCAGCATAATAGCTCTTTCCCGCGCCGTACCAGATGGATTCAATCCTCTGGGCGATCAACTCTCTCTCCTGCCTCCCTTCTTCCGCTTCTAGCAAGACAGTGACATGTCCAAGTTTGCGTCCGGGGCGGGATTCGGTTTTGCCGTACCAGTGAACTTGAGCATGGGGAATGGCAGCAATCTGCTGACGTTGCTCTAGGTAGCTACTGGTAGAGTGCTCATAACCCAGCAGGTTGACCATCACTGCTGCCGGTGCCTTCATGGCTGGGCTACCCAGAGAAAGCCCACAAACGGCTCTCAGGTGTTGCTCGAACTGAGAAGTTTCGCAGGCATCAAGAGTAAAGTGCCCGGAATTATGGACGCGAGGCGCAATTTCATTGACAAGGACATGACCGTCTTGAGTCAGGAACAGTTCAATGCCAAAAACACCGACCACTTGCAGGTGGTTCAGAAGGGTGCGGGCGATCGCGTTGATCTGGCCTCTCACAGCAGGACTGATTTCCGCGGGGGCAAATACACGGCGACAGACTTGCTGCTCTTGCTGGGTTTCAACGATGGGATAGATAGAGATGTCACCATTTACCGAACGGGCGGCGATCGCGGCCAGTTCCCGCTCAAACGGGATAAACTCCTCTACCAGCAACGGAACATTCTTTAACCGTTCCAGAATCGCGGTTAACTCCGGCAAATTTTTGATGATAAAGGTTCCCTGACCATCGTAGCCGTGGCGGCGGGTCTTGAGAACGAGTGGAAAGTAGGGTGGGGGATGGGGGTTGGGGAATGGAGGGAGTTCAAAAAAATTGGGAGTGGGTAAACCCAGATCGCGCAAATAGCAACGCTGATGATATTTGTTCAGTAAGGGCCTTAGCGCTTGTAGGCCAGGACGGAAACAAATACCCTGACTTTCCAGGAGTGAAAGAGCTTCCAGATCGACAAATTCATTTTCAAACGTAATCACGTCGCATTGGGTAGCCAGTTGCGCTGTGGCGGTTGCATCGGCGACCGGGGCAAAAATTGCATCGGCAGCGATCGTCACCGCCGGGTCGCATTTTGAAGGGGTTTGCACCACCAGTTCAACGCCCAACGTCTTCGCTGCCTCTGCCATCATCCAGGCTAGCTGCCCACCCCCAATCACCCCAACCCGCTTCACATCACCCATCTCAATTACTCACCTATCCCCGGAAAAATTCAAATTCAGCATGTAGGCACTGCCCCATCCACCCATCCACCCATCTATCCCTCACTAACAACCAACAACCTTACCCTCACTCCTGGCAGCCCAAAGACTCTTTCGTTTCTACCCCTGTTTTTGGGTTAGTTCCGTCTGCGATCGCGCATAACTGTCTGACTTGAGCACCGTCTAACAGAGCATTGGTGAAGTCGGCCCCTGTAATATTGACATCTTCAAAAGTTGATCGCAGTAGAATGGCATCCTCTAAAATCGCATCGCTCAGGTCAACGCGAATGAAGGGAATTTGATCCAGCATGGACTGGGCTAAGTCGGCTCCGTGCAAATTGGTTTCTGTCATGGTTGAAGCACTGAAGACAGCTCCCCGTAGATCGGCATTGGCAAAATTTGCCTGATACAGGTTAGCATTGGCAAACTCTGCAACCTCTAAGATTTGACCAGAGAAATCCTTCCCTGACAGATCTGCATTGCTATACGACAAAGGCGGCGCGTACTGTTTGGTATAGGGCAACCCAGCTGGTGATTGAGCCAGAGCAGGCAATGGAACCATCAGAAATAGCAGGGCAAGCCCTATAAGTAATAGGTGTTTCAAATTTCCCTTTAGGGCTTGAAGTTTAGATGCAGATGGGGGAGTGGTCATAAGCGTTGCCAGAATGCTTACCCTTTCCAGTGTAATGAGAAGTGATTATTCTGCATCAAAACCCAGGTAACCGCGGGGAGTAATCATCCAACGATTGTGAGTGCGGCTGCTCTGATTGCCAATTAGAACCAGGGTCAGCATATCAACAGGACATTGGAGAAATTCTGCCAGGGTAGTGATGGTTACCTGTTCATCTGGTCGGTAGGCAGAACGGACGATCGCAACAGGCGTTTCCCGATCCCGGTACTTCAAGAAAACTTGCTGGGCAGTCTCGATCTGATGAGTGCGGGTCTGGGATTTGGGATTGTACAGGGCAACTACAAAATCGGCCTGAGCAGCAGCAATCAGACGCTTTTCAATTACATCCCAGGGGGTGAGCAGGTCACTGAGACTGATGGCACAGAAGTCGTGCATCAGTGGTGCTCCCACCCGTGCGGCCGCAGCTTGCAGAGCAGTAATTCCAGGAAAGACCTGCACCTCTGGGGTGTGGCCATCCCAACCCTGGGTGTGTAACTGTTCCAGCACCAGTCCGGCCATGCCATAGATGCCGCAGTCGCCAGAGGAAATGACTGCAACTGTTAACCCCCAGTGGGCGAGGGCGATCGCCCGTTCCGCTCGCTGCCGCTCCTGGTTGATGGACAGAGCTTCCACAATTTGCCCCGGACGCAACAGGGGTTTGACCAGATCGATGTAGAGGGAATAACCAATGACCGCATCTGCCTGGGCGATCGCCGTTTGAGCTGCCGGGGTAATCTGGTCAAGCTGACCCGGTCCCGTGCCAACCAGCCAGAGTTTTCCACAGCGTCCCGTGTATTCCTGTTGAGCCTGGGCAACCGCAATGGTCACTGCTCCCGGTTCTCCCGCCTGTCGAATGATGTTTTTGGGCACTCGGAGGCATACTGCTGCTGGCGGCTTCGATGAAGTATCCAGAACAGGCACCTGACTTGCCCCCAAGAGGGCAGCAGCTTCGGCAACACTGGGGGTACCTACCTCAGTCTCAACGATCGCAGACGGATTGGGCACAGGGACAGTACGCAAAGCTTCTGCCGAAAAGCAATGCAAAGGCCAGTGGTGTGCGCGGCAAAACTCTACCAGCCCCATCTCATCTGCTTTCAGGTCAATGGTGGCGATGCCCGCGATCGCCTGCTGCGCGAGACGGTGCGATCGAAATACCTGCTGAAAGGCATGTTGAATCAGGGGTTTAGAAGTTCCCCGTTCGCAGCCGATCCCAACCCAGAGAACTCTAGGGTGCCAGCAGGCTTCAGGAATAGGGGGAGGGGTAAGGGGTGAGGGGTGAGGGGTGAGGGGTAAGCGGCCAGAGGAGTCAGAGGAAGAGGGAAGGGGAATCTGCTCAGTAGGGGTGATCCAGACTCTTGCCTGCGGCGATTCCTGGTTCCCGTTCGCCGTTCGCCGTTCGCCTGCTACCTGAAATTGGAATGGATGTCCGTCTGGCAGGTGTTTCTGCCAGAGGGTAGAACCGGCTTCTTGAATGATTTGAACTGGGGCATGGCGAGCGATCGCCGCACTCACCCCAGTCCAGTCGCCTTCTCCTTTCTGCCAGCCAAAGGGAATGCCCAAAACATCAATTCCCGGTAAGGCAGCTCGGTTAGCGGCTCCGGTGAGTACTGGCGTTGCCCCAAGCTGGAGGGCAATCAGACGGGCGAGTTGATCCGCCCCTGCCTGGTGCCCACCACAAAGACTGATAACAAACCGCCCAGTTTCATCAATAACCACCACTGCCGGGTCAGAGGCTTTGTCTTGCAATAGAGGAGCAATCAAGCGGACAACGGCTCCTGTTGCCAGGCAAAAGACAAAGCTGCGATGGGTACTCCAAAGCGTGGCAAGGTGAGTTTTGAGAGAACCCGTGTAGGTGTTGAAATTTGAGCGTTGAGCGTTGAGCGTGGGGTTTGTATTCAGTAGGGAATCGGGTAGCCAAAAGGAGATGGCATGAGATTGGGCAAATTTTAGAAGCTGGCTGGCTCCGGTGGGGGTGGTAGCGATCGCCGCAATTGGCTGAAAATCTTGAAAGATCAAGTCAGAAACTCTGGGTAAAGACTGAAACCAATTCTCCGACTTCCTGGCTGAATCATTCAATTCTGGGCTGGTCAGTTATAGCGCTCGCACCAGGCTTAGGACGGGGTGCAGGGGTTCCACCCCTCTTTAAAGCCAATGTCCTGAGCACCCTGGCGACAACTATATAAGAAGTCGGAGATCTGGAGGCATCATACCGTCATTCATGAAACCCAGAGCTCCGAACTTCTGGGCTGAACCATTCAACCTTGGTCTCATACCGTCCAAGAAATCGGAGATCTGGGTAGATTAAGATATTCTCAAATTAGCATATTTTAGCCGAGTAACCATTACTCCAATCATTAGAAACAAATCCTGAACTCTTCCCACCCCCTGGACAGAAAGACACGCCTCTACCCATCCACCCATCCACGTATCCATCCACCCATCCACCCATCCACTCCAATGAATCAACCCTCAATTGGTGTTGCCATTGTTGGCACAGGCTTTGGTCAAAAAGTTCATATCCCTGCGTTTCAGGTGCATCATCGAACTCATGTTGTAGCCGTCTACCATCGGGATCTGGCAAAGGCACAGGCGATCGCCCAGGCCCACAGCATTCCCCATGCCTGTCAGACAGTGGAAGAAATCGTTGCCCTACCGGAGGTGCAGGGTGTCAGCATTTCGACACCTCCTTTCCTCCACTATGCAATGGCAAAAACAGTATTGCAGGCAGGCAAGCACCTTCTATTAGAAAAGCCGACCACTCTGGTCGCCTCAGAAGCCAGGGAATTGCTTGACCTGGCAGAATCGAAAGGGCTTGTGACGACTGTTAACTTTGAGTTTCGCTGTGTTCCGACCTGGTTGCGACTGGCTGAATTGCTGGCAGAAGGCTATGTCGGAAACCTGCGGCTGGTAAAAATTGACTGGCTGGTCTCCAGTCGGGCAGATGCCTCTCGCCCCTGGAACTGGTATGCCCGCAAAGATCAGGGCGGCGGGGCACTGGGGGCTCTCGGTTCCCACTCATTTGACTATGTAGCCTGGTTATTTGGCGAGGTGAAGCAACTGTGTGCCCGGTTACATGTTTCAGTACCAGAGCGCCCTGATCCGGAGAGTGGACAACTGAAGCCAGTGGATGCCGATGATGTTTGTACGATTTTGCTGGAGTTGGCGGATGGAACCCCCTGTCAGATTTGCATCAGTGCGGCAACTTACCAGGGGCGGGGGCATTGGGTGGAGGTCTATGGCGATCGCGGTACCCTAATCCTGGGCAGCAACAATCAAAAAGACTATGTTCACGGATTCAAACTGTGGGGCAGCCAGAAAGGAGAACCGCTGACAGAAATTGATATTCCAGCCCATCTAGAATTTCCCCGTACCTTTGAGGATGGGCGAATTGCTCCCTTTATCCGAATTGTGGATCGCTGGGTCCAGGGTATCGACCGGGGCAAATCGCTGGCACCTTCGCTGCAAGAAGGTCTGTATTCTCAGTTATTGATGGACCTGACCCACCAATCAAACAAGACAGGAAGTTGGGTAAAGATGCCATAAAATAGAGCAGGTATCAGGTGTTAAAGGGGCAGGCATCAGAAGGCAAAGGGGAGAAACTAGAAGACAGGAGCCAGGAGGCAGGAGGGGCGGGGGCGGGAAAATAAGGTGTTGGGGACAACTCAAAACTCAGAGCTGGATATGTCTCAGAATATGGTGCTCTCACCCCTTGAAACCCTGACTCCCTCGACCCCCTTTCCAGGATTTCCAAAAAAAATTGACAAACCCCTCAAAACTCAGAAACCCATCCCTCCATCCCCCATCACCTCTCCCTCATCCTGTCGCCTGAATCAGGGGTAGAAACCCTGGTCTTATGGCTACTACTATAGGCAATTGCGGGGTTTAGCAGTTTAAGATAGGTAAAGATCCTGTCATCGCAAGGGCACTCCATGACTCAAACCCTGCTGAAGTTTCCGAATGTTCATCCTCTCAATGCACCAACTATCCATCGCCTCTCTAACGGACTAACCATCATCACTGAGCAGATTCCGGTTGAAGCGGTGAGTCTCAATATTTGGCTTAGTGTAGGATCAGCCGTTGAACCGGATAATATCAACGGGATGGCACATTTTCTGGAACACATGATTTTCAAGGGAACTCAGCAGCTCCAGAGTGGTGAATTTGAACGGCGGATAGAAGAACGGGGAGCCATCACCAATGCGGCCACCAGTCAGGACTATACTCACTATTACATCACCACGGCTCCTCGGGATTTTGCCGAACTGGCTCCTTTGCAGATTGATGTGGTGATGAATGCCAGCATCCCAGATGATGGGTTTGAGCGTGAACGCCATGTGGTGCTGGAAGAGATTCGGAGATCGCAGGATAACCCACGCCGTCGCACCTTTCAGCATGCTACAGAAATAACTTTTGAGCGTCTTCCTTACCGCCGTCAGGTGTTGGGGCCTGCCTCAGTCATTGAGCAATTGACCCCCCAACAGATGCGCGACTTTCATGCTCACTGGTACCAGCCGCAATCGATTACTGCTGTCGCTGTGGGAAATTTGCCCGTTGAGCAACTAATCGAGATCGTGGAAGCAGGATTTAGGCAGGCCATCAGCCATCGGCAACCGACAACCGATATTTCTGCTTCTTTACTCTCTACTCTATACCCCCTCTCCTTCACCCAGGAAGACCCGTTTCAGCAAATTATCCGCCGCGAGTTAACCGATCCCACCTTGCAGCAAGCTAGGTTAGTGATGACCTGGCGCGTGCCAGGCATGAATGATTTGAACCAGACTTATGCGCTGGATGTGTTGGCCTCCGTCCTGGGGCATGGGCGCACCTCACGACTGATCCAGGATTTGCGAGAACAGCGGGGGCTGGTTTCCAGCATTTCTGCCAGCAACATGACTTACCAGTATCAAGGGGTGTTTTACATTTCAGTCCATTTACCTGAAGAAAATGTAGCTGCGGTGGAAGCGGCGATCGCCCAGCACATCCGCACAATTCAAGAAGATTTGATTACCGAATCTGAAATCGCACGGGTGCGCACGCGAATTGCCAATCATTTTGTCTTTGGTAACGAGACGCCCAGCGATCGCTCCGGCCTTTATGGTTATTACCAGTCCCTGGTGGGTGATCTGTCCTCGGCACTAAACTACCCCAGCTTGATTCAATCAATCCATGCGGAGCAGTTGAGAGATGCCGCCCGTCAGTATCTTTCTCCAGATGCCTATGGGGTGGTCGTCATTCGCCCTGGTCAGTAAGGATTGCTCCAGATCCAATGTCTTCGTAGATAATTTCAGAAGCAAGCAGGCTCTCCCAGTTTGTCGGTGAAAGCGTTGCTGATCACCCCATTCTTTGGAAAGCCGCAAACCGATCTGATTTGTCTTTGAGGAACCCGGATATGAAACAAGTTTTAGCCCCCCTGACGATCACCCTGGCACTTACCACTGGTGCAATGGTCTCCTGGGCGGCGATCGCCCAGCAACCAACCCCTGAACCGTCTCCCCAACCAACATCTGAGCCTGCTCCCACCAACACGCCTGAACCGTCTCCCCAACCAACGCCTGTCCCCCCCTCGCCAGATGCTTCAGAGCCTTCCGTAATCAATAGTGTCAGGTATAAATGTGAAGCGGGCAAAGGCTTCACAGCCGATTACCTGACCAATAACACAGTGCGGGCCACCTTCGGCAGTAAGGTGCTGGTGTTGCCGCAGGTGGTTTCGGGATCGGGCATTCGTTACAGTGATGGCAACGTTACCCTGAGGTCAAAGGGGGACCAGGCGATGGTTGAAGTTGGCAATAAATTACTTTTCAAAAACTGTATGGCTGTCCAGGCGGTAGAAGGTCGGAGTTTGGCAGAGGAGCCTGGGGAAGAGCAGGCCGAGACGCAGGCGATTGAAGGGTTGTGGTAAGAACAATGGTTCAGTGGGAGCAGATTGCTGCACACATCAGCCAGGTTACTGGGAAGCCCTTTGAGCCGGATGATCGCCGCTCGGTTGGCGGTGGCTGCATTAACCAGGGGTACCGTCTGTCCGAGGGCGATCGCGCCTATTTTATAAAACTTAACCAGGCCAGCCAGATTGCCATGTTTGAGGCAGAAGCCGCCGGGTTACAGGATATGCAGAAAACCCGCACGATTCGGGTGCCAACTCCTATCTGCTGCGGAACAGACGGGTCCACTGGCTATCTGGTGCTGGAGTGGATTGATCTGGGACGTAGCAGTGGCCAGTCCTGGGAAGAGATGGGACGCCAACTCGCCGCCATGCATAAAACAACCAGCCGTAGTGGCTTTGGCTGGCAGCGCAGTAACACCATCGGTTCCACTCCTCAGATGAATCCCTGGACAACGAACTGGACGGAGTTCTGGGTTGAGCATCGAATTGGGTTTCAGCTTCGTCTGGCAAAACGGCGCGGTGGTCACTTTCCCCAGGCAGAACGCTTGCTCAAGGCGATCCCTGACCTGCTGGCAGACCACCACCCTCAGCCTTCCCTGGTGCATGGGGATCTCTGGTCAGGTAATGCCGCCATCAGCCGCTCAGGAGAGCCAGTCATTTTTGACCCCGCTACCTACTATGGCGATCGCGAAGTCGATATTGCGATGACAGAACTATTTGGCGGGTTTCCGTCGGAGTTCTACCACGGCTACAACCAGGCATGGCCGCTTGACTCCGGCTACCAGCAACGCAAAAATCTCTACAACCTTTACCACATCCTCAACCACTTCAACTTGTTTGGCAGTGGGTACGAGTCCCAGGCAAACCGAATGATTGAACAGCTATTGAATTCACTGTAGAGTAATCCTGCTATGTAGAGTAATCCTGCTATAGCGATCCTATCTGGATGGTGAAAAAGGCTTCCTAGCGATCCTACTTGAAATTTGAACGGGGTGAGGGGGGTTGCACCCCTACCTGGGAGCGCAGCCCCCTGGTTCACAAACGATTTGTAAACGCTGTAGCTCTAATGCCAGGTGGATCGGGGATTAAATCGACTGCAACATTTTTTCTGAGGTCAGGCAACTTTCTGATTGGTTCAGAAAGGGCGCATTCAACAGTAAATTGAACTGTTCGGGATCGTTCTGATACTGGATAAGGAGTTCCTTATCAATGTCGCTCAAATCGGGATCGCGATCGCTCTCCATCTCATGAAGGGTTGCTTCCACCAATTCAACCTGCTCTTCAGCTTCGCTTAAGGCCTCGTGGAATTCCGATTGCAGCAAAATCTCGAGCGGTTTCAGTTCCTCATATTTCAGCGTAGTTTCCTGGAGTTTTTCTTCCAGGGTTTGCTTTTCCTGGCTAAGTTGTTCCACCAGTTGTTTGTAAGTCTTCAGTGCCTTAATTAAGGGAACAACTTTACCTCTTAATGTCATGTACTCAACATCCAGCTTTTGGAACTTGTCAGAGAGCTTGATATAAGCATGACAGAGACGAGTGATGCGTTCAGCAGTTTGACTCATAAAAGACTCTCAAGTAATGGCTAATGGTTTCAGTAATCTTGTTATAGCGATAGCCACTGGGCTCAGAACAGGCACAGGGGCCCTACCCCTGGCTGGGGCCTTTGCCCCCCCTTAAAACCAATGTTCTAAGCCACCTGACGACAGCTATTAGGTGCAATTTTGAAAAAAGAGTTTCAGTCGCAATGCAGGCTCTTCAAAATTGCCAATTCAGCAACATAACTATTGATAAGTTTACACTGCAAATTGAACTGGCAATCAACTGGAAAAGAGAACTCCTGTATTCATATTAGGAAATCGATCAACATTAAAAATGTAATCAAAAGCACACCAGAAATGTCAATCAGAAAAAATGTCAGGGGATCGCCCAGACCAGTTTTGCGATCGCCTTAGGATTGCTTCTTTAACCCACCAGGATCATCTTATCCACCCTGGGAGAGCATCGCTCACTCTCCATTAATTGAATCCGGTAGAATGCGACTGACCTTAGCTGGGCAGAGAACGGTTTCGCCCTGTCGGTAGCCAACAAACCTGATATAGACCCAGTCTCCAGGCTGAATGTCAGTTGTATCGGGCTGGTGCAAGTGGGGATCGTAGACAACTTTGCTCCAGATTGGCCCAATGGTTTCATAACCCCAATCTTTAAGCAAATTCTCCAGGGGCGTAAACATCACAGCCAAGCTTTTGGCTGGTAGATGTGGCCTGGCATGGGCAATTTTCATGGCCGTGGGGTAGCTTACCAGCAAACTCTGTAGCTGCTTAAAGGTAGCCTGGTGCAACTCGTTTGCCAGTATGGCCTGTTGGTGTTGCAACTCTTGCTGCAGGTGAGTATATTCCTCAATCAATTGCACCTTCTGTTGTTCCAATTCTTGCTGGAGGCGAATGCTATCTTGATTAAGCTGGGCTTTTTGATGCTCAAATTCGTGCACCAGTTGATCCCGCTCGTGGATCAGGCGATCGCGCTCCTGCATCAGACGGTTACATTCCTCTACCAGCTTCTCCTCCTGTTGCTTCCACTCCTGCTGCCGCTGGAGGTGTTCCTGCATCAACTGGTCATTCTGTTTTTGTAACTCCTGCCGCAGACGTGTGCATTCCTGCCCTAACCTGGTTTTCTGCTGCTGAAGCTCCTGCTGACTCCGATGATAATCCTTTTTAAGCTGAGTAATCTTTCCCCATAAGCGATCGCCCGTTTCGGAAGCCGGGCGAACCAGCCACAGAATCAGCAAGACAAAACCTACTTCCAGAAACAACCCAAACCAAAACAGGTTGACTTCCTCCATTGCCCTGCCTCCAATACTCAGACCACCATCCTTATACGATTGGAGCAACAGATATAGTGATTCTGTTTGGATTGTGAGAAAGGATTCCTGCGGAATTCCTTTTTCACAAAGCCTCTCAATCTCACGACTGATTTAGGACTGCTATAGTAGGCGTTGGTTTTCGTTTGTAACCAGACCTGCGACTCTGCTGTCCCCAATTCATTTTTCGATTATACGCTTCTAATAACTTCTCTCTTAAAATGCCATACTGGTCTCATCCCAGCCAGGCTGATGGTGGTAAGTAGCTAGACGCAGTTAAATTCAGGATCACTTCGGGAGTGGGGAGGGAAAATCCCCTATTTGGAGGCGCAGCCACCATATTATTACTATTATTACAGTTAATTACGGCTACCTATTTAGAAGCCACTGAAGGATTCAAACCCATGCCCATCATCAATCCAGCAAAGATGGGACAGCGATCGCGATTAGAAATCTGTGAAAAATGAAGCGTTTGCCCCAATAATGGGCAAGCTAGGATACTCAGTGCTCAGTTATCGGCTCAGTATCTTGAAAGAGTGAGGCCTGTGATGATAGCTCTAAATTGCTGATGAACCAGCAGAAATTGACCAAGAATTCTAAACCCCATCTCCATCTATCTACCCACCTACGGGCACTGTCCCTATGCAGCAACAGGTTTAGCGGTAGGCCAGGAGCCCTGGTCGGAACCCTGTAGAACTTCTGCGGTTGCTTCCGAAAAGGTATCAAATAGCTCGAATACTGAGTCTAACTGAGTAATTTCGAAGATTAACCGGACTGAGGGACGCACGTTGCAAAATACCAGACGGCAGTTTTTCCGATTGGCCGCATTTAATCCACTGACCAAAGATAAAAGACCTGCACTGTCAATAAAGTCTACCTGAGCCAAGTCAACGATACACAGATTAAACCGTTCTGGTTCAATGGCCAGCACCTGCTGTTTGAGATTCATTCCTGCATGGGCATTGAGTTGCCCCTGGGGTTGAAGCAAAACGAACCTGTTCTCATGTACGAATTTCATATTCATATAACCCAGTACGTAGTGTTATTGACAGTAACTAGCAAAATCTCAAACATAGGCAGTGATGGCACAAGCCAATTCCTAGAATAGCCAGACTTGAGATTACTGAGCCCACAGGGAATAATTCGGAAGTTATTGAAGTGCTTAGTTATCTAAGTAGAATCACAGTGATTTCAACAAAATATAGAACTTACTTCGCTGAAAACAGTGTGCTTCTCGGTAACTTTACGCAATCTTTAATTTCTGCTCAGATAAGACTCTAATCCATCTGCTTTTAATAAACTTCATACTTTCGACAGAAAACCGTATTCCTCGACACTTAGTTCTTGAACAGAGGATTTTTAGGACCGAAATTCAGTGGGGGCTGACTGCAAAAACCTGAAATACAGTCATTTTCGGGTGCTTTGTAGTTATAGCTGTCGCCAGGTAGTTACTAGGACATCGAGTTCAGGGGAGTGGGGGCTTCGCCTCCAACCAGGATTTTCACACCTGTACCCCGTCCTGAGTCTAGTGGCTATGGCGACATAACAATTCCTTTAACAAGTCAATCAGCAGAGATTCCGCACGATTGACAGATTTTGTAAGATCACGCCAAGATTGAGACGGGATGATAACGTTTTGTAAAAGCCTTTCTGCATGTCTGAACTGCTATCGCTAGAGAGAATAGAAGAGATTGCCCAGCAGTATGGTTACTGGGCAGTGTTTTTGGGGATTTTGCTAGAAAATGTTGGACTTCCCATTCCTGGAGAAACGGTGACACTGGCAGGCGGCTTTTTGGCCGGGAGCGATCAACTGAACTACTGGATCGTTTTAGGTGATGCGGTGCTGGGTGCAACTCTGGGTGGTAATTTGGGTTACTGGGTAGGCCGATATGGGGGATGGCCGATGCTGGTGGGGATCGGTCGGATCTTTCGGGTTCAGGAAACCCAGTTGGTATCGCTCAAAAATCAGTTCAGTCAGAATGCGGCGAAGGCGATTTTTTTGGGGCGCTTTGTGGCCCTGCTGCGAATTTTTGCCAGTCCACTGGCGGGGATTGCTGAAATGCCCTACCCAAAGTTTATGCTCTATAATGTTCTGGGGGCGATCGCCTGGGCATCTGTAATGGTGACCCTCGCTTATTTCGCCGGGCAAATTGTTCCTTTAGAGAAGCTGGTTGAGTGGGCTAGTCGATTTGCGCTGTTAACTTTGCTGATTGTGGCTGCATGGATTGTGGTTCCAATCTGGTTGGAGTCTCGTAAGGCGAAGGGAATTGCGGTAGAAAACCAACCATCTGAGGATCAGGCGGTTGAAGGACAGTAGGACGGTAAATCAGTAATGCCCTGTCGTGCGACGCTAGCTCAGTTGACCGCCGTTCTTAATGCCACGCCAGTGAACCTATCGGCAGCCGCTCTGGCTAAGCAAGCGGAGGGGATCACAACCGATACTCGTAGTCTGGCTCCGGGTGAAGTCTTCCTGGCCTTGAAGGGAGAGACCTTTGACGGACATGAGTTTGTTACTGAGGCAATGCAGCGGGGTGCGATCGCCGCGATCGTGAGTGTGGATTCAGCTTTCAGTGCCCTGCGATCCAAAATGCTACCGACCACTCCATTTCTGACAGTGGCTGATACCCTGGTAGCCTATCAGGCGATCGCCCGCTGGTGGCGTGACCAGTTTACAGTCCCTGTGATTGCCGTAACAGGCTCCGTCGGCAAAACCACCACCAAAGAACTGATTGCTGCTGTTCTATCCCACTCCGCATCCCCCATCGCCTTACTTAAGAGTCAGGCAAACTACAACAACGAGGTTGGTGTTCCTAAAACTCTGTTAGAACTGGGACCGGAGCATCACTATGCTGTGATTGAAATGGGAATGCGGGGTCCAGGAGAGATTGCCTTATTAACCCGGATTGCTTCTCCGGATATTGCAGTCATTACCAACGTGGGTACGGCTCACATTGGGCGGTTGGGATCAGAGGAGGCGATCGCCCAGGCCAAATGTGAACTGCTGGCGGAAATGCCCCGCACGGGTACGGCCATTCTTAACCATGACAATCCGCTGTTGCTGAAAACCGCAGCATCCGTCTGGCAGGGAACAACAATTACCTATGGACTGGAGGAAGGGGATGTCCGTGGTCAATTGATCAGTCAGGGAACGTTGCTGGTGGAAGGGCTGGAGTTACCCTTACCCCTCCCCGGTCGGCATAATGCTCTAAATTATCTGGCCGCGATCGCCGTTGCAAAAGCCCTGGGAATTGATTGGTCACCATTGGCTCACGGGCTAACCGTTGATCTGCCAGCTGGACGGGCGCAACGCCATGAATTACCGGAGGACATTGTGCTTCTAGACGAGACCTATAACGCGGGACTGGAGTCAATGCTGGCGTCCCTGGAGCTACTTGCCCAAACCCCTGGCAAACGGCGAATTGCCGTGTTAGGAACCATGAAAGAACTGGGGGAGCGATCGCCAGAATTCCATGAACGGGTAGGGTTCGCTGTCAGGCAACTTAATCTGGATCGATTGCTGATTTTGGCTGAAGAACCCGAAGCCAGTGCCCTGACAGCAGGAGCCACCCCCTTACCCACGGAACGGTTTACCACCCATGAAGCACTCACAGCTCGCTTACAGGAGATTGTAAAACCGGGCGATCGCTTGCTGTTCAAAGCATCCCGTGCGGTTGGCCTTGATCAAGTGGTCGAAGCACTGCGTAACCCTAAGGCTGGTCAGTGATCTGGTCGATGGATGTCACCTTTAATTGAACAATGGGTGGTAAATCCTGGCGATTCTGGAACAATTGCAGAGCACCCGTGACATAGGCATAGTTACGTCGTGGATGGGTAACATCGTCAGATAAATAGCGGTTAACCAACAATTCCATCACCTGCTGGCTGTTTTCGCGCTCCAGGTCAGCAATGAAAACCTGGAAGGGTTGTTGCTCAGAGCCAATATCAATAATCAGATGATTGCCGCGAATTCTCTTAAAACTCCTGAGTTCTGTGAACACAGTTGCCTTCTTCTTATCCTTTGCCAGTTCAATGAGCCTGGCATAGTCTAAACGGGTATTCAGTATAGTGGGCATCGTCACCTTGAGCGATCGATACTCATCAATGACCGCAGCCCGAAGATGCCACCAGGTTGTCAACAAAGCGTAATTGTTAATTTCTGAGCCATTCGCTTGAATCTGATCCCAAATGCCCCGCCGTTCAGATTGGGCTTCACGTTCTGCCTGAATATAGCGCTGATGGTATTCTGGAAAATTAACATTACCGTATTTCACGAAGTAAGGACTATACCCCTCCAGAATCATGTGTTCCTGGTAGTCCTTACCATCTTTATGTACAAAAACCAGTAATCGACCATAGTTGTCGCGGTACTTTTCCAGGCAAACCTCTAGCGGTTCGGATCCAGCAAACTCCAGAGTAATTTGCGAGTTGATTGGGAAAAACTTTTGAGCCGCCTGCTTTGCTGCTTTACCGTGGGGAGTTACAGGTTTTGTACTGCTGCCACGATTTGATTCCTCAGTATCCAGAGCTGAGATGCGGAGGGATTCCTCTTTACCATCAAGTCGAACCCGTAGAGTATCACCATCCACTACACGCAAAACTGTAGCATTGACTGTTGTTCCATAAGTCATAGGGTCATCCCCATACATGGGCAAATTTGCACTTCCATATTGAACGGGGTTTTCCTAAGATGGTATTCCCCATCCGGGTACTTTTAGGAGGAAAGTCGGCGTAGCTCCTGAGCAACCTGATCACAAACTACAGTCCAGGCATTACGGTGAGGTTGACGAAACAACCGGGCGCTGGGATACCAGGGGCTATCTTCTCGGTACATCAACCAGCGCCAGTCGGGAGTAAAGGCAAGCAGTATCCAGACCGGTTTTCCCAGGGCCCCGGCCAGGTGGGCCACTGATGTGTCGACAGAGATAACTAGATCGAGTTGGGTGATCGCCGCTGCCGTATCTGCAAAGTCATTCAGTTGCGGTCCCAAATCCTGGATGGGCAATTCTTCGATTTCCGCCAACTCAGTGCTGTGGGGTCCTTTCTGAAGGCTATAGAAAACAATCTCCCTGGTGGTTAAAAACCGCCGAAATTCCTGAACCGGGCAGGAGCGATCGCGGTCATGCCGATGGTTTGGATCGCCACCCCAGACAATGCCAACTTTGAGGTGGGGCGATTCAGGCAGGGGAAACAGGGAAATCGAAGGCGGAGATAGGTAGGGAATGGAGGCGGGAATTGTTTCTAAAGTGGTGCCAAAGATGAAGGGAAGACTCAGGATGGATGCTTGCACATCAAAGGAAGGGAGGGAACTGTCCGTTGCAATCACGGTTTCAATCCCTGGAATGGACTGAAACAATCGCACGAGGGCTGGCTGGCACTCCAGAATGACTCGCCCACCTCGCTGGGCAACCAGGGGTGCGTAGCGAATGAACTGGATGGTGTCGCCTATACCTGCTCCGGTTTCGGTGTAGAGCAAAATGGATTGGCCATTCAAATTAGAACCATCCCAGGTCGGTTGGGAAAATGTCCGGCTGGATAAGCTCAAACGCCAAGGATCATATTCGGCAAATCCCTCACCCAGGTTGCCTGAAATGAGTTTTGCTCGAATGCGGCTTCCTTGCAGCTTGATGTGATTTGGAAACTGATTGATCGCCCCATCCAGTAATGCGATCGCCTCATCAATGCGTCCCTGTTCTTGCAAAGCATCACCTAAATCTCGGTAGGCTTCGGGATTATTCGGTGTAAGCTGCAAAGCAGTTTGATAGTGGGAGGTGGCCTGCTCTAACTCGCCCCGCTCTTTCAGAGCATGAGCCAGATTGCTGTAAGCCTCTGGCAAATTTGGGTTGAGGCGAATGGCTTTCTGGTAACGGGCGATCGCTGCTTCCAGTTTTCCCTGCTGTTGAAGTGTCACACCCAGGTTGATGTTGGCATTGGGATTATCCGGCTTAATTCGCAGAGTTGCCTGGTAGTGAGCAATCGCCGCGGCTAAATTTCCCTGCTGCTGAAAAGCTGCCCCCAGATTATTATGAGCCTCGGCAAAGTTGGGTTGGGAGGCAATGGCTTGCTGATAAAGGGCGATCGCCCCGTCCAGATTCCCCATTTGATGGGCAATCAATCCCAACAGGTACAGCGCATTTGGGTGATTGGGTTGTTGCTGCAACACCTGACGGTAGAGATGTTCAGCTTCCTGCAACTGCCCTGCCTGGTGATGTTGCATTGCAGTGGTAAGCAGATCAGCAATCATTGAAGGCAAGAAAGTGGTTGGCCATTATTGTAAGTGGTAAGCGTCCGGTGATCGATCCGATATCGGAATAAGTAAAAGGTTTTCGGTTAAGCGCTTATTGCTTAAACCAACATTTTATCTGAGCATAGGAATGGCTTATCCCATTCCCTGACTCATGCCGAACACCCAACAATCCTCAGAACCCATCACCCTCGTTATCTCAGAAATCGTTGAGCCCCATCGCATTCAAGAATATGAAGCCTGGACTGCGGGAATTAACCGGGCTGCCCAGCAGTGGGAGGGATTTCTTGGGGTCGAAATCATTCGTCCACGGGATCATGATTATCCCGAATACGTCATTATTGTGAAATTCGACGCCTATCCCCATTTCAGAAACTGGGTGGCGTCACCAACCTACCGAAAATGGATGGAAAAATCACGGGATTTAGTCTCGCGGCGATCGCTGCAACAGCTACCCAGCAGTCTGGAACTATGGTTCACCCTGCCAAAAAGTATGCAGCGCAAAATGCCCCAGCCCGCCTATCATAAAAAGGTTATTTTGGGCGTACTGGCTGTATACCCCTTGATTTTGATTGCTAATGCATTACTGGGTCCGTTCCTGAAAGTTTTTCATCCACTGATCGATTTACTGATCTCAGTCACCTTTGTATCTGCTCTGTTGACTTACCCAGTTATGCCCTGGTTAACAAAGTTGCTTAATTTCTGGCTGTATCCCTCGTCAACAAAATCACATCTCAAGTGAAATGTTGCCAGTGGGTTAGCTGCTGAGTTACCTTTGTGTCTTCTCCATTCCTGCACAGAAGGTTTTGCATGAATCGGCTGATCGAGAGCATCCATCAAGAACTCCTGCCTGGACTCCAGATTGAGAGCCTTGATCCTCATAATCCAGTAGTAGTTCATCAATTTCCCCCTCCCTGGCAATTACTCGGAACCGGCAATTATGCCGCTGTTTTCTACCATCCCGATTACCCCGATCTGGTTGTGAAAATTTATGCTCCTGGGCGTCCGGGTTTTGAGGAAGAACGGGAGGTCTACTGTCGCCTGGGGTCTCATCCTGCTTTCTCGGAGTGTGTGTATTCTGGAGAAGGCTTTTTAGTGCTGAAGCGGTTGCGTGGAGTTACCCTCTACGACTGTCTGCATCTGGGAAAGCGCATTCCAAAGCAAGTCATTCAGGATATCGACCAGGCATTAGACTATGCTCGCAGCCGTGGCCTTTATCCCCATGATGTTCATGGACGCAATGTCATGATGTTTGAAGGTCGGGGACTGGTGGTGGATATTTCAGACTTTCTGCATGAGGAAACCTGCTCCAAGTGGGATAACTTGAAGCGGGCTTATTACTGGCTGTATCTGCCAATCCTCTCACCACTGCGACTGCGAGTGCCCTACTTTCTTCTCGATATTGTTCGCTGGGGCTATCGGTTTTACTGCCGCTTAACAGAACGGCGATCGCGCTCTCAAACACTCAAACAATCTGATTCTCCCGGCTTGCCAGTGAAAGAGTAGCTGACGCTAAGAGCTATACCAATGTTTTATGAAGCTGTACATTATCAACCTCCGGCTGTCGCCGTCCCCCTTACCAAGGGGGACTACAGAGGGTTCTGATTCTACGCATCCTCATATTGAATTGGTATAGCGGTAGTCATTATGGTTAGGACGGGGTGCAGGGGTGGAACCCCTGGCTGGGGGCGAAGCCCCCACTCCCCCTTTTACCAATTAATGATGACTACCTACTTACTCCTTCATCCCAATCAAATTGGGCACTGAAATGTCTCAAGTAGGGCGGTTCACTCACAATTTTGAGTCCACGAATCGATTCACGGTTTTGCCAGACCTGGGCGATCGCCTCAATCACATAATCCATATGGGATTGGGTATAAACCCGGCGGGGAATGGCGAGCCGCAGCAAATCCTATTTTGCAGGATGTTCCATTCCAGTATGGGCATCCCGGCCAAACATCACCGTTCCCACCTCTACGCCACGAATTCCAGCTTCCAGGTACAGTTCCACCGCCAGAGCCTGCCCAGGATATTGGAGTGGTTCAATATGAGGCAAAAATCGACGGGCATCAATGTAAACGGCGTGCCCTCCAGCGGGACGAACGGTAGGAATGCCCAATTCATGTAATTGATCCGCCACGTATTTTGTGGAACAGATGCGGTAACGGAGATAGTCTTCATCTAACACTTCATGCAACCCGACGGCGATCGCTTCCAGGTCCCGTCCCGCTAACCCACCATAGGTCGGAAACCCTTCCGTCAAAATTAACAATCGCCGCAGTTCTTCTGCCAGCGATTCATTACGGGTACATAAAAAGCCGCCAATATTCGCAAAGGCATCTTTCTTCGCCGACATCAAACATCCATCGGCATAGCTGAACATTTCTTGCACAATTTCACGCACCGACATAGCATCATAGCCGGACTCACGCTGTTGAATGAAATAAGCATTTTCAGCGAACCGACAGGCATCAATGTAAAGGGGAATCCCATGAAAATGAGCCAATTTACTCACTGCCCGAATGTTCGCCATCGAAACGGGTTGTCCGCCACCGGAATTGTTTGTGACTGTCAGGAGAATCACGGGAATGTTTTCGGCTCTAACTTCTGCAATCAATCTTTCCAGTGCAGCCACATTCATATCTCCCTTGAAAGGAGACTCCATTGTCAGATCACTCGCTTCGGAACAGGGAAGATCGATCGCCCTCCCCCCTGCTGCCTCGATATTGGCGCGGGTTGTGTCAAAGTGCGTGTTGTTGGGAACGCTCATTCCTGGCTGAATCAGCACACTGGTAAACAAGCGCTCTGCGGCTCGTCCCTGATGGGTGGGAATGACCTGCGGAAATCCAAAAATCTGCTGCACGGTGGCTTCAAAGCGATACCAGCTTCTGGCTCCAGCATAGGATTCATCCCCCCGCATCAGTGCGGCCCACGCCTCGGCTGACATGGCTCCCGTACCGGAGTCGGTGAGCAGGTCAATCATTACATCTTCAGCTCGCAAGCGAAACAGGTTGAGTCCTGCGGCCTGCAAAGCCTGTTCCCGTTCAAAGCGATTGGTGAACCGGATTGGTTCAACCATTTTGATCCTGAAGGGCTCAATGACTGTTTTCATTGTTCAAATTTCATTGTTCAAATTTGATCTTGAATTGATGGGCTAAAATTGCTAGAGCAGTGGCCAGGAGTGAAGCTAACATGGCTGTGAAGGTTTGCTGGACGGTTGGGGCAGTCGGAGCGATCGCAATTGCCCAGGCTGTCAGCAGGATGGCGATCGCGATTAAGCTCTGCTTCAACCAGGTTTCGGTTTGATGAGCTTGTTGGCAGGAATGGCAGAGGTAGGTGTGGCGGATGTGGCGATCGCTGAGTAACTCCGGATCGGTGGACGGTTCTACAACAAGCTTCGCCGTGGCATAGCCCTGATAAAACGGAAGTGTTCTACCGAACCGATCCAGCCACTTCGGTACTCAATAGCAAATAAATCCAATGTTTTGAGGGACAGATAGAGGTCTTTAAGATAACTGCCGGTATGGGCGACCTGTTCTTGCTGACCCATAAATCAGAAACAAATCCTGCTCAAAGGTTTTATTCATCTTCAGATGAGTTAGCCAGCGGGGTTTGAATATCCATTTCCAGAGTGCAACATTGTGATAACCTCGAACAAGCACACGACATCGCCCTTTGTCCACTGGCAGTGAATAAAAGGTTAAGCCAACCCGCCAACCAAGCTTGCCAAGATTAAAGGTATAATTCACCATATTGGGGGCAATAAACTCAACGGAGTGTCACGGTTCATTCCCATTTCGGGTATACCGCCATCGCCCCTGAATTCCTTGCAGGTTACTCTGGATCACTTCCATTTCCAGCGGTTGAGCGTGTTCCCGTTTCCCCTGGGTGCCATGATGGCTGATATCTGCATGGGCCGGGTCAATTACGTTTTCAATCAAATAGGTCTGGTCGTAGGGCAAATCAATCATAAAGTCGGTGTAGACCCAACCCGGTTGGTCTAAAACGACCAGGTTGGGGATCTGTTGTTCATCGGCAGTTTCTGCTTCCCCAGCCCAGATCCAAACAATGCCCTGTCGTTCACGGGCAACCAGCGATCGCACACGGGCATTACGAGGAATCGCTGTTTCCACTGGTAACTGAGGAATGTGAACATACCGTCCCTCTCCGTCGAATTGCCAGCCGTTTCCGGCGGTTGTAGGGTTGCCGCACAATACTCTTCCACGTTTCTGTAATATGATGTTCAAACCGAACTAAATTTTCCAAACCCAATTCTTTGCGGAATTGAGCAGTAATTTCAATCATTTCGTTGTCAACCGAGTTGCTCCAGTTAAAACCTACAAGCGGTGTACTACCGTCCTCTCTGGCGAATAATTGAGCTCCCAACAGTGTCCACAGGGCGGAGTAGGGATTGTCATTTCCCATAAACACGGAAATCTTAAATTCAACATCAATCCCCAGGCGATAAAGCAGATAGCCAAGCAGGACGGTGCCAGGATTCAGGTTTAAAACCTGCCGGATGCCGTAGTGGGTGTAGTAGTAGAGATATTCATCCAGCCATTGGAGAGCGTGTTCGTTGGGCTGGCCGACTCCCCTAAAATAGCCGGTAATGGTTTCAGGTCCGCCTAAATGTAAATTGGAGCCATCCGTTCCTTTGGTGTCTAAAGTAACGACAAAACTGGCACCAATGATTTCTATGGCAGCAGCGATCGCAGGTAGATCTCCATCCATTTCCTGCTCTTTCATCTTGCGCACCTGAATGAAGCGTCCCGGCATGAGAGAACGCTGGGCGATCGCTCGTTTGGCAATGGCAATCACCCAGGGAAAGTATTGACAGGCGCTAATTTCCAGCGTTACAGCTAACTCATCGGTAAAGGTCTGGCGATCGACATTTTCTCCCAAGACCTGACGGCGATAATCGGCAATACTAATGAACGCTCCGGCCTTAGCCTGATCCTTCAACCAGAGCAGATCGGTAAAATAGTCCGGTCGAGTTTGCTCAACCCGTCGCAGCAGTTTTGAAAGCTCCACTGCCTGTTGTGCCTTTTCATTGATCTCTTCTGGAGTACCATATTTTGCAACAACATTCAGCAGATCATTAACTGCCCTCAGATCGGGTTTGATTAAAACCTGATTGATAACATCCAATCGTTCAGGTGAAATTGTAAGTCGTTCCTGAAGATGTTTTAATTTTTAACTTTGCATTTTTAATTTTGAATTTTCTAGATAATTTCATATTGTTTTCCAATGTGCGTAAACGCTTCCACACACCGATCCAGTTGTTCTCTTGTATGAGCCGCCGAAAGCTGAACCCGAATTCTGGCAAGACCTTCAGGTACAACGGGATAGCTAAATCCAATCACGTAGATCCCTTCATCCAGCAAATCCCCTGCCATTTCCTTTGCCGTCTGGGCATCGTAGAGCATGATGGGCACAATCGGGTGAATGCCGGGTTTAATGTCGAAGCCGCGATCGCCCAGTTGCTTCCGGAAGTAACGAGTATTCTCCATCAGGCGATCGCGCAGTTCACTGGTTTCATCCAGCATATTCAGCACTTTGAGACTGGTATGGGCAATCATCGGTGCCAGCGTATTGGAGAAGAGATAGGTGTGCGATCGCTGCCGCAGCAGATTAATAATGTCCTGACGTGCCGCAGTAAAACCGCCGGATGCTCCACCCAGAGCTTTTCCTAAAGTACTGGTAATAATATCAACTCGCCCTATCACCCCCCAATGTTCAATTGACCCACGCCCCGCTCTACCCAATACCCCCGTTGCATGGCTATCATCCACCATCACTAGGGCATCATACTTTTCAGCCAGATCGCAAATTTGCTTGAGATTAGCAATATCCCCATCCATGCTGAAAACACCATCCGTAGCAATTAATCGGATTCTTGCCGATTGAGATTCCTGTAACGCATGTTCCAATTCCTGCATATCACCATGGGCAAACCGATAGCGCTTGGCTTTGCATAGCCGGATGCCGTCGATGATGCTGGCATGATTCAGAGCATCACTGATCACGGCACAATCCGCATCCAAAAGCGTTTCAAATAGCCCGGCATTCGCATCAAAACAGGATGTGTAGAGAATGGCATCATCCGTGCCAAGAAACTGAGCAATTTTTTTTTCCAGTTCTTTGTGTACCGTTTGTGTTCCACAAATAAAGCGCACCGAAGATAACCCATAACCGTACCTGGCAATCCCCTCCTGCGCGGCTGCAATAATTGCCGGATGGTTAGCGAGTCCGAGATAGTTGTTAGCACAGAAGTTAATCACCTCCTGCCCACTCTGAAGCCTGATCTCAGCCCCTTGGGGAGAGGCTAACACTCGCTCCTCTTTAAACAAACCCAATTGGCGAATCTCATCCAGCGTTTTCTGAAAAGGAGAAGGAGTGGTAGTTAGCATGGTTGGAACTCCGAGTTAGTTGTTAGTTGTTAGCTGCTAGAGAGGGGTGGATGAGTGGATGAGTGGATGAATGGATGAGTGATGGAGTGGATGGAGTTTCGTTAGCATGTCTTCCACGATCGCTGCTAAATCGTAACGATGTTTCCAGCCCCAATCGGCCCTTGCTTTGGAATCATCAATGACTGAAGGCCAGGAGTCGGCGATCGCCTGCCGGAAATCGGGTCTGTAGTCACAAATGAAA
This sequence comes from Leptothermofonsia sp. ETS-13, assembly GCF_049200465.1. Classification (NCBI taxonomy): domain Bacteria; kingdom Bacillati; phylum Cyanobacteriota; class Cyanophyceae; order Leptolyngbyales; family Leptolyngbyaceae; genus Leptothermofonsia; species Leptothermofonsia sp. ETS-13. The sequence continues at coordinate 3,264,561 of NZ_CP120836.1, read as the reverse complement.
TCAGGCAGATGGTTTTGAATTTCTTTCACCAGTTCTTCTGCTGAAAAACTGACGGCTGCGACGTTGTAACTGGAGCGAATGGTGATGGTTGTGGAGTCTGCTTGCATCAGCATGAGAATCGCTGCGATCGCATCCGGCACATACATCATTGGAAGCCGGGTTTCGGGGCGAACAAAGCAGGTGTAGTGACCATATCGGAGAGCGCGATCGAAAATTTCGACGGCGAAATCGGTGGTTCCTCCTCCTGGCGGAGCGCTATAGCTAATAATGCCGGGTAGGCGAAGGCTGCGAACATCTACTCCCCAACGGTAGGCGTAATAGTGACAGAGGAGTTCCCCCGTTACTTTGGTAATGCCGTACAAAGTGGATGGATCTTCTACGGTGATTTGAGGAGTATCCAGCTTGGGCGTATGGGGACCGAATACGGCAATGGAACTGGGAAAGAAAACTTTTATGCCATAGGATTTCGCGATTTCCAGAACATTTCTCAAACCATTGATATTAATATCCCAACATTGGTCTGGATGATGTTCACCTTTAGCCGACAGTAAGCTTGCCAGGTGATAGATAGTGTCGATTTGGTAGCGTTTGACTATGGCTTCAAGTTGGGGTTGATTAGTTACATCCAAAACTTCATAGAGAAAGGAATCTCCTTGCAAATGGGAACGCCCACTTTCAATCACCTGATCATCCCCATAATGTTGACGCAGAGCCACTATAAGGTCACTTCCAAGCTGACCTCTGGCTCCCGTCACTAAAATTCTGTTCATTCCGGTCGTTCCTTTTAATGAGTAAGGGATGCAGTGGTTTTCACTCGATTAGCCAATGCATCTAATTCGTTGAGTAGTCGATCAATTTCTTCAACGGTGTTGTAGTGAACGCATCCAATTCGCAGCAGTCCGCCACGGGATTCAATGCCTAAAGTTTCTGTTAGTCCCAGGGCATAAAAGTTACCATTCCAGGTGAAAATGCCACGATCGCCCAGTGCTTCCGCAGCCTCTCGTGGAGTATACCCATCGATTTGGATGCCAACAGTGGGAGTTCGCCAATCGAAGCGATCGCGATCAGTGATGCCGTATACTCTGATTCCAGGAATTTCTAACAGCCCAGGAATTAACCGCTGGCTCAACTCTTGTTCATAGGTGCGAATGGCATTCATCCCGGCTATCAAGGCTGCACGACGGCTGGAAACCCCTGGCGATACCTGGCGACCAATTTCAGCCAGGTATTGAATAGTCTCTATCAAACCCGCCATTCCTTCGTAATTTTGCGTTCCTGTCTCCCACCGGTACGGCACCTCATCGGGGGCAGGTTGCACTTTGTAAGGACGTAACTGCGCTAGATGTTCACGCTTGCCATACAGAATGCCAATGTGGGGACCAAAGAATTTGTAAGCAGAACAGGTGAGAAAGTCACAGTCCAGCGATCGCATATCCATCACGCCATGAGGAGCATAATGCACCGCATCGACAAACACCATCGCATCAACCTGGTGAGCTAACTGAACAACTCTAGCAACATCATTGATCGTACCTACCGCGTTCGATGCGTACCCGACCGCTACTACGCGAGTCCGCTCATTTAGAAGGCGTTCTAGATCAGTCAGATTGAGAGTACAATCTTCAACCTGAATATCCATAGCATGAACCACAACCCCCCGTTCTTCCAGCACTTGCCAGGGAGATACATTGGCATAGTGATCCAGTTTGGTCACAATGATTTCGTCACCCGCTTGCAGTTCCCGTGCGATCGCCCGACTCATAGAAAAAGCGAGGGTGGTCATGTTTGGACCAAACACGACTTCATTACCCTCGCATCCCAGGAAGTCCGCAACTGCCTGCCGCGCGGAAGTAATTAATGCATCCGTTTGCACACTGGTTGCAAATGCTCCATGGGCATTGGCATTGGCATGAATTAAGTAATCACCCATGGCCTCAATGACTGTGCCGGGTACCTGGGTTCCACCGGGTCCATCCAGGAACATCGCTGGTTGCCCATGAATTTCCTGAGCCAACGCGGGAAACTGATTACGGATCCAGCCAAGATCAAGGTCAGCCATAAGGGAGTCCTGTTAAATGAGTGCGGGGTGAGGGAGTAGGAAGAGGAAAGGGGAAAGAGGAAAGAAGACAGGAGGCAGGGATTGGGGACTGGGGGTTAGAGATTAGGAAACGAGAATTGGGACAACTCAGAACTCAAAACTCAGAACCCATCCACCCATCCACCCCTTCACCCCACTTCTCGCTTAACTAAATAACCATCAACTTTATCGATCCTCTGAGGGAAACAGGCCGGGGCAGGTGAATACAAATACATCTCTCACGCCCTGTTCTACTCCACTGGTGGTGACAGGAGAGGTGTAGTGGAAGTACTGATCATCGCGGAATACCAGGAACTCGCCGGGGTGGAGAACTTTGCTGATGACAGGGCGTCCATTTTTTTCTTTATAAAGGTGAGTTTCGCCCCCTTCAATTCCTTCCCGATTGCAGGAAAAGATGCCAACTAAATCTACTCCATCTCTGTGAATACCTTCAGGCGCCGGGTTGCCGATTTGTTGGGAGGTTGCTGTTGTTCTGATTTGGTGTACAGCGACTTCATTGTGCTTGGTACAGAGTTGACAGAACTGGAAGAATTCCCAGATTACTTTTTGAAAATCCTCCAGTTCAATTAAACCGTCTTCCAATTCTTCGTATTCCCTCACCACGTCACCCAGTATGGGGTTATATTCTTTAGATTGAAATAAGCGTCGGTGGGGAAGCTTGATTAAGCGATCGCCAGAAATTTGAAAGTGAGAAAGTCGCCGAAAGCGATAGTTACCTTTCAGGTAGGGATCAACTGGAAGATTGTTAAAGAACAGCTTGAACTGATCAACATTCATTTCAGTCAGCATTTCTAAAACATAACTAGCCAGGCAATTGAATTCTTTCGGCTTGGATAAACTCAACATACTTTATCTTCCTCAACTTAAATCAACATCAGCAGAAAGGGTTGCTTGAATATTGGGGCAAACTGCACTTGTATTCAAACAGAATGAATACTCTACAGGTTTTATCAGCAGCAAAGAAGTACTTTATCCTACACTTTTATCGCCAAGTAAAATAAGTAACCCAAAGAGAGGACACGGAGAGAAATAATGAACTCCTAGAAAAATAACATTGTCGGAAACATGAGCCAGGCCAAGTAGTAGCTTCTCTCGAACGTGAGAGGCATCTCTAATTTGTTGATCAGTAGCGACAATAACTGTTAGCTCTTTTCAAGTCAGGTAAATCAGATTGGACTTTACATTGCAACATTCCTCAAAAAGTGAAACTTTATAACTACCACTCGATCTCTATAGCCCTCAGGTTCTATAACCAGTAGGGAAGACAGAAACCATTGTGGTAGAAAGTACCTTTTATCCATTGGTTCAAATAAAGCTGGCGATGCCTCAGGTGTTATGCGATCGCTTAAGTGACAACTTTATTTTGAGTTTCCACTGATTTAATTGTAGTTATATTTTTTAGGGTTGTCGATCCCCGGCAGATTAGAGTCAGGTTTTTACAGATTCTTTATTATTTCCCATCCTCAACTCAAAATCCTGGAGGCTTTTCTGCAAAGGCAAATCCTGGGTAAATGCTCATCTTTTCTATCAATTTGTTAACAATTAACCTTTTTAGAAATAGTTATAACAGGGCTATCTCCTCTCTGATTTGTAGTAGTCGGATTGAAGGAGATGCTTTGAAGAAGCTTAAGAAAAATAGGAGAGAATGTCTAACACCAGGCGAAAGGTTTGAAGAAAAATTGACTTGCTTCTGTCAAGTTTGTTTCTCTATCCAGAGGAGTAACACTTTAAAAAAAGATACGGTAGCTTTACACAAAAGCTACGATAAGGGGTTAGTTCTTTTTTGAGAAATTATCTTAAAACCTTGCTGGAGCGAACTTATGAATCCAGCCACTTTTTTCAGCCATCTCTGGCAAGACTATGTTCAGCTGGCACCCCAAGCAGCACGAATTCAACAGGTATTTCGCGATCGCGGCGAACCCATCGTCAACGATCATGTCACAATTCGCACTCTTAATCTGGAACCCATTTCCTTGGCTGCCTTGGAACCTCATCTATTGGCTGTGGACTATCAACAATTTGAACCCTATCAGTTTCCAGACAAAAAATTTGATGCCTGGAGCTATATACCACCAGATGAAACTCTCCCCCGCATCTTCCTAAGCGAACTGGACTGTGCAGCACTGGCCCCAGCATCACAATCCATCCTTCAGCAAATTTGTCTCCAGTCCAACCCGGAACAGGTCAACAATATTGCCATATTTTGGGCTGGGCGTTTGTGGCAACCAATTTCCTGGAGTGACTACCAGACCCTGCTACAAGAGAGTGAATATGCTGCCTGGGTAGCTGCTTTAGGTTTGCACGCCAACCACTTTACACTCAGCGTGAATCATCTGCGGCAGGTTTCAACGTTGGAATCTGTCTTACAGATCATTGACGAGCTGGGGATTCCACTTAATGAAGCAGGTGGACGAATTAAAGGCTCTCCGGCAGTCCTGCTAGAGCAGGCTTCTACTCTGGCTGATCAACTCCCAGTTGAGTTTGCAGATGGAGAAATACACTCAATTCCAACCTGTTATTACGAGTTTGCCTGCCGCTATCCGATTGCTGATGGCAAGCTCTATCAGGGGTTTGTCACCACCAGCGCCGATCGCATCTTTGAATCTACCCATGTAAACCCACCTAAATAAAAAAATACCCCCTGGAGGTAATGGCAGATTGAGTAAGCGTACTTCAAATTAGAGATCAGTAGCTCTGAATAAGTAGAAGAAGAAAGAAGCGGATGAGTAAATGGGTGGGATCACCCCCTCCCCTTTATCCGTCCACCCATCCACCCGCTCCTCTCTCTACCATTGAGGTCAATCCCATGACTTTACTCTTAACTGAACCCACATCTGATTCGCTCAAGCATCAAAATAATCACTTTCATAACTTGATGCAGCAGGCTGTAGGAACCTGGCAAAGCAATCGAGTTTATGAATCTGTAAAAACTGGTAAAGTTGTTCAGGTTTCGAGCCTGTTTACGGTTACTTTCAATGAAACCGAGCAAGCTTTTCTGGCTGAATTGCACAACCTTGATAGCAACACTTTTCCCCACTTGATGCAGGTAGAGTGGAAAAGTCATGATGTTCTTACAGGACAGGCATTGAGTGAAGGCAAAATGCTGATGGGTTATCACGATGGACTGCTCGGTTGTGCGTCAGGTTAATGTGGGATTGGTAGAGTAGAAAAGAACCTTGACTAGAAGCAAAGCGATGGAATGCCCTCTATGCGGTCATAGTAAAGCTCATAAACATGGCAAGATGCCCAATGGTCATCAACGGTATCTTGGTCCTGCTTGCCGCCAAACCTTTTGTGAGGGGTTTGACAGTCTCTACTACCGTCGCCATGTCAGTCCTGAACAGATTCGCCAGGTTCTGCAAATGCATAGTGAGGGCAGTAGTTTACGAGGCATCAGTCGCACCAATGGACTTGCCTAGTGGACTTGCCTACAATACCGTCGTTAGCATCGTGCGCTCTGCCAGCCAAAAAGCACAATTGGTGCATAACCAGGAGGTTCAATCCGTCAAGACGGAAGAAGTTTGTGCCGATGAGATGTGGTCATTCGTCTCAAACAACAGAAGCAATGCGCTAGCGAGGAATTGAAACGGGGAGACAGTTGGATTGGGTTGAGCCTTGCTCAATCTAGCAGCTTGATGCTCACCGCCTGCGTGGGTAAACACACCGATGAATTCATTGAGCAGTTAGTTGTGAACACTGAAGGAAAAACGGATTGCAAACAATTCAACACCGATGATTGGGGCAGATACGAACGAGTTTTACCGTCAGAGATCGGCCATTATAGCGGTAGTCATTATGGTTAGGACGGGGTGCAGGGGTTCCACCTAGCTGGGGCGAAGCCCCACTCCTCTCTAATTCCAATGTCCTAACGCACCCGCGTAAAGTTATATATTGGCAAAGATAAAACACAGCGGTTAGAGCGGACAAATGGAACGTTAAGACAACAAACCGGACAATGGCATCGACGACAGACTAAGTTTAGCTTAAGTTTAGCAAGGTCTGGGAACAAACTAAAGTAACCATACGGTTAGGCGTGAGTTATTTCAACTGGATTTGGCAGCATAGCCACTTCAAAACCAACGCTGCTCAGCGGGCGGGATTGACAACCCGATTTGGGAATTGGCACGACATTACTATATATCCCACATTAATCTGACGCACTATCCCAATTTTGTTTGCCCTGAAGATCTGCCAACGTTTGAGACAAAATGGTCCCAGATGAATCAGCAAAACCGGGTTGAATTCTCGGTTCGTCTTCAAAACCGCCCGAATAGCTTCTTCTATGCCGCTCTAACGACTAATGTAATTCGAAAGCAGAAAGGGGAAGTGCTTCATTTACAGTGGCTTTTACGGGATATAGCGGTAGTCATTGTGGTTAAGACGGGGTGCAAGGGTGGAACCTCTGGCTGGAGGCGAAGCCTCCACTCCCTCTCTAATTCCAATGTCCTAACGCACCTGCGTAGAGCTATATAACAGAACGCAAGCGAGCAGAAGCTGCCCTGGAAAATCCTAACTATAATCCCTGTCTCGATCTCCCTCTGTTTCATTTCAACAAGGGAGAAACGGTACTTTTGAACGTCAATCTGTTTGGTTAGCGTCGGAAGGGGTTGTGATATATACCTGAGCTTATCGAGTCGCTGCCAGTGCTTTCTCCGAAATTCCGTCTTTCTTTGCCATCTCTAACAGTAGATCAATCACCCGGCAGGAATAACCCCACTCATTGTCATACCAGGAGACCACCTTAAAGAAGTTTGAATTTAGCTCAATCCCGGCTTTGGCATCAAAAATGCTGGAACGCGGGTCTGTGCGGAAATCCATCGATACCACTTCTTCATCGGTGTAGCCCAAAATGCCAGAGAGATCACCTTCTGAAGCATCCTTCATTGCAGCACAAATTTCTTGATAGCTAGTGGATTTGACTGTCTTAAAGGTCAGGTCTACCACCGATACATCTGGTGTTCCAACCCGGAATGCCATGCCTGTGAGTTTACCTTTCAGTTCTGGTAACACCAGAGCAACCGCTTTTGCTGCCCCTGTAGAAGAAGGAATAATATTTTGCACAGCGCCGCGCCCACCTCGCCAGTCTTTTTTGCTGGGGCCGTCAACGGTGGGTTGAGTGGCAGTCATCGCGTGAACTGTGGTCATCAGTCCTTCGGCAATACCAAAGGTTGAATGGAGTACTTTTGCGACGGGTGCAAGGCAATTGGTGGTACAGCTTGCATTAGAAACAATCACATCCTTTGCGGGATCATACTCATGATGGTTGACCCCCATAACAAAGGTGCGAACCTTGTCTGGATCTTTGGTAGGAGCTGAGATTACCACCCGTTTTGCGCCTGCCTTGAGGTGATTTTCTGCCCCTTCGTAGCCCGTGAATAGACCTGTTGATTCAACTACATAATCAACGCCCAGCTTGCCCCAGGGTAGTTCTGCCGGGTTTTTGACAGACATGCAGGGAATAAACCGCCCATCCACCACCATCCCGTCTTCGCGGGTATCAACAGAGCCTTTGTACATACCGTGAGTCGAGTCGTACTTGAAGAGATAGGCGAGGTTGTCCGGTGGTACCAGGTCGTTAATTCCAACAAATTCAATATCGGGGTGGGTAATCCCGGCACGCATCACCAGGCGTCCGATCCGACCAAATCCGTTAATACCAATCTTTAAAGTGGACATCGCTAATACTCCTATCAAAATCGAATCTATTGGAGAGGTAAGCGTAGAGCCGAGATATTTTCTGCCAGAACTACCTAAAGGGTATCGCCACAAATCCTGGCTTTCCACGCCTCTTAGTCTCTTTTAAGGATTGGGAAGGATGGGAGGAGAAGGGAAGCCAGGAGTTAGATGGGGGGATGAGGAGCTGGGAGACGGGGAGACTCATCCACCCCATCTCCCTTCAACAACTAACAGCCAATTACTAGTTGAATCTGGTATGGTTTAATCTTTGTGACTGATTTGAGCGATCGCCCCCCCCTTCTCATGAATAACTGGTACCGCCTTGAAGCTGCTGAAGTTCTGCGTCAACTGGGAACGAACCAAGACACCGGGTTAAGTTTTGCAGAAGCTGAGCAACGGCTGTCGCAGTATGGCAAGAACGAGTTGAGGGAGCGCCCGCCGAAAAGTCCCTGGCTAATGCTATGGGAGCAGTTTACCGCAACAACTGTGTTGGTGTTGATCGCGGCGGCTGTCGTTTCTGCCATTTGGGGTGACCTTAAAGACGCGGCGGCAATTATGGCGATCGTGGTTTTCAATGGCGTGCTTGGTTTTACCCAGGAGTACCGGGCTGGCAAAGAGTTTGCCGCGCTCAGAAAAATGGCCGTGCCCAAAGCCCGTGTCTGGCGGGAGGGCGAATGGCAACAGGTGGTGGCAAGCGAACTGGTGCCGGGAGACATTATTCAACTTGAGGATGGTGATCAGGTGCCCGCCGATGCCCGGTTGCTGGAAAGTACCAATTTACGAACTCAAGAATCTGCTTTTACTGGCGAGTCGGAGTCGGTTGAGAAAAGTACCGCCCCTATTGCTGGAGAAAGTCTGCCTCTGGGCGATCGCACCAATATGGTGTTTATGGGGACCATCATTACCTATGGGCGGGGGCGGGCAGTCGTCACCGAAACAGGGATGAGCACTGAGTTGGGCAAAATTGCTGACTCGATGCAATCCGTTGAGCAAGAGCAGACCCCCCTGCAACGTCGCCTGGATCAACTGGGACGCCGTCTGGCATTAATGGCACTGGCCCTTGTCGCGGTGATTTTTGCCTTTGGTATTGTGCGTGGTGAACGCTTTGAAGACATGTTTCTCACAGCGGTTAGCCTAGCGGTTGCTATCATCCCGGAGGGGTTGCCTGCCGTTGTCACGATCGCGCTGGCATTGGGTTCCCGGCGGATGTTGAAGCGTAAAGTATTGATCCGCAAACTGCCTGCCGTTGAAACTCTGGGCTCTGTCACCACCATTTGTTCTGACAAAACGGGCACTTTGACCGAAAATCGGATGACCGTCACCATTCTGTCCCTTGCAGGCCAGCGAGTTGATTTGCGAGAAACCTTTGCCGAAATTACATCCCGACTGGATGGCAAAAAGTCGATTTTCACGCCCGGTGAGGGAACAGTCCTACCCCCTCCCATGGCCTTCACACTGATAGGTAGTGCCCTCTGTAATAATGCCCTGGTACCGGACGATGACGAGGTGGAAGCTGCCGAAGATAGACCTGACTCGGAGGTTCCCAAAGCCATGGGGGATCCAACAGAGATTGCCCTGGTAGTCGCAGCCGATCGCCTTGGATTGGACAAAGACGAACTGGAAGATCTGTTTCCCCGACGGGCAGAGGCTCCCTTTGACTCCGATCGCAAGCGGATGACCACCATCCACCAGATTGAGCGGGAAGGCGATCGGTGGAAGTATGACAACCCTTCTTCACAACTCCTGCCGCCTGTCCCAACACTGCCAGATACCCCCTACGTTGCCTTTACCAAAGGATCGGTGGATGGGCTGTTGCAAATTTGCAGCCACGTCTGGCTGGATGACAAAACAGAACCCCTGAACGAGGAATGGGACCAGCAGATTCGCGATCGCAACGATCGCCTCGCCAGTTCAGGTACCCGCGTTTTAGGTGTTGCCTTCCGCCCTCTGGAAACAGTGCCAGAACCTGGAAAGGAAATCAATGTCGAGCAGGACTTGATTTTTGCCGGGTTGGTAGGAATGCTTGATCCCGCTCGCCCAGAAGCCAAAGCAGCAGTTCAGACCTGTAACCAGGCAGGCATTCGCACAGTCATGATTACAGGCGACCATCCTTTGATGGCAAAGCACATTGCAGAAGAACTGGAGATTTCCAAAAACGGGCGCTACCTGACAGGGCAAGACCTGAACAGACTTTCCTTGCCCGAACTGGAACAACAGGTTGAAGGCGTTTCGGTCTACGCCCGCGTCTCCCCTCAACAAAAGCTGTCGATTGTGGAAGCCTTGAAAAACCGGGGGCACATCGTCTCAATGACCGGAGATGGAGTCAACGATGCGCCTGCTCTCAGTAAGGCTGATATTGGCGTAGCCATGGGTATTACAGGGACTGATGTTGCCAAAGAAGCAGCAGACATGGTGTTGTTGAACGACAACTTTGCCACCATCGTTGCTGCCGTCGAAGAAGGTCGGGTAATTTACGACAACATCCGCAAATTCATTCGCTATAACCTGACTGGCAACACCAGTGGTGTCGTGATCATGCTACTCGCGCCGCTACTCGCCATGCCTCTGCCATTGAAGCCAACCCAAATCCTCTGGATCAACCTCCTGGCAGACGGATTGCTGGCACTGGCACTCAGCGTTGAGCCTGCCGAAAGTGACGTGATGCGCCGCCCTCCCTATCCACCCAATGAAAGTGTATTCAGCCGGGGCGTAGGGAGAGATATTATTTGGGTTGGGCTACTAATGGGAATTGTATTTCTGTTGATGGGTTACTACTTCTGGTCAAATGAGTGGTCTGATTGGCAAACAATGGTATTTTCAACCCTGGCGTTTTCACGCATGAGTTTAGCACTGGCGATGCGGTCTGAGCGCGATTTGTTATGGAAGAAAGGGCTGCTGTCAAACAAACCGATGCTGGGTGCCGTCCTGTTAACATTTGCTCTCCAGATGGCAGTCATTTATGTTCCCTGGTTTCAAGGCATTTTTGAAACAAAAGAGCTATCGGGTCAGGAACTGGGAATTAGTCTGGCAGTGAGTACTGTTGGCTTTTGGGTAGTGGAGTTTCAAAAGCTTTTCCTCCGCGCCCGTGGAAGATAATGGAGCTATAGCTGTCACCAGGTTACTTAGAACACTGGTTTTAAGGATTCGCCCAGCCATAGAACCCCTGCCCCCCGTCCTCAGCCTGGTGACTATAGCTATAATTCGTGTCAAGTGCCTATCTTCATAAACCGCATCTGTCCTTTAACCAGCGCACTTCTTTCTCATTCAGCAGGGGGGATAGCTTTTCGACAACGGTTTGATGGTAGGTTTCTAACCATTGACGTTGAGGATCATTGAGCTGTTGTAAATCAATCAGTCGCGTATCGAAAGGGATGTAGGTCAATGATTCAAACCCGTACCAAACTTTGGGTGGCTCACCCCCTTCTTCCTGGGGTGGGGTCAGATCTTTAACCACATAGAGGTTTTCAATCCGAATGCCACCCCAACCAGGTTCGTAGAAGCCAGGCTCAATGCTGGTGATCATGCCCGGTTCCAGTGGTTCACTCACCCGCTTGCTGATGCCATTGGGACCTTCGTGGACGTTAAGGAATGCGCCAACCCCATGTCCTGTACCGTGTCCATAGTCCAGTTCAGCATGCCAGAGGGTCGATCGCGCAATTCCATCCAACTGTGCCCCAGTCGCACCCTTTGGAAAGCGCTGCATGGCACAGTTGATATGAGCTTTCAAAACTTCTGTATAGCGTTCGATTTGGGCGGGTGTGGGATCGCCAATGATTACAGTACGGGTGTCATCTGTTGTACCAGAAGTATACTGAGCGCCAGAGTCTAGCAATAACAACTCTCCAGCATTCAATACTCGCTCTGAATTGGGGGTGCCGTAGTGAACGATTGAACTATTGGCACCTGCTCCCGCAATTGTATTAAAGCTCAAACCCTGAAAGCCCTCTTCTGCGGCATAGAATCGTTCTACCGTGGCTGCCACATCTGCTTCTGTGATTGGATTTCCTCGCTCTACCTGCTCCCATAGCCACTTCAGGGTAAGAGTTTTAGCGCGGCTGGCTTTCAGATTTGCCTGCTGCATCTGGGCTAACTCAACTGCATTCTTGCGGGCTTTCATGCCCTCAATCGGGTTATTGGTTTCCAGGATCTTGCAGCGGTTAGGGTGGTCTTTGAGGAGGGTGTAGGTGCCCATTGTGCTATGTTTGGGGTCGAGCAATACCCGGCAAGGCGTGGTCTGGGAAAGGAGCGATCGCAATGTCGCCGCGTACTCTTCATAGGGCAGTAGTGTCACGCTGGATTGAAGATGGCTTCGTATGAGAGGTTGAATGCGTTCCAGATTGGTGAATAGCAACGCTTTGTTGAGGGTAATGATGGCGTAGGCGATAAACACCGGGTTGTAGGGCACATCCCAACCCCGCAGGTTAAACAGCCAGGCAATTTGATCCAGTTTGGTGACGGGCAGAATCTGGATATTTTTTTTCTCCATCTCTTCCCGGACTCGCTTCAGCTTCTGCTGGATGGATTCCCCCGTCAAAGTATCAGGCAGGGAGAACAGTTTGGATGTAGCAAACGCTGGAAGGGGCTCAATTTCTGCCCAGATAGGGAGCGATCGCACTTTGTCCACCAAATTTTCCAGCAGGGGCACCAGAACTACACCACAGGGCTCAATCCGCTTCTCAAAATCCCGGTACTGGTTCACCGCTAGCGTGAAGGGATCAAACCCCAGCCGAAATTCTTTTCCCTGCTGGTTGGCTTCTCGTCCCAATTCTTCCAGCGTTTCCTCCAGAGTTTTGTGCCCTTCCAGCCCCACTTTTGAAATTTGAATCAGGGTGGAATCAACTTCCAACTCTGCCTGCTCGTAATAGCGGGAATCGACGTACAACCATGCTTGCCGACGCCCTACCAGAAGGTCTCCAGCCGAACCACTAAAGCCACTGATCCAGGGGCGGCGCTGTCTCGCTTCTGGCAAATATTCATTCAAATGCTCATCGGCAGAGGGAATCAGGTAAGCATCAATCTGGTGGGCGGTGAGGAGCGATCGCAAATCCTCCAACTTTGCACGCACGGTCGCAACCGTCGGTTGAACTGATAGAAGATGAGTAGAAGCCATCAGGGTAGAGAGTAAGAGATAAGAGTAAGAGGATAAAGACGAAGAATCCCGATTCAGGAATTTCCAATACCTGTAGAAGTTATAACGATTTTTTGCTGCAATTTGCTCTTTAAGGGGATGCCCTGGAAATAGTGTCCTTGGGGCTCCCGTTTCAAAAATTGAAACAAAAATTTGATAGGCCCATTCCTCAAATGCTCTGGTTATGAGCCAAGCTTAAACGCTTCCAGAAATAGCGCATAGGTTAGTCCAATTTTTAACCCGTTGGCGATCTCAATCAGGAGCGATCGCGTCCTTTCAGGCTTACTTCGATACGTAATTAAATCAATGAACTCAACTGTGGCAACCAGAATTACCGCGATCACAACATCCTGTGAACCCCGTTGACCGGAGATGGCTGCGATCGCGATGCCCAAAAAATTGCCTAGCAGAACACTAATAATGATTACAGACAGTCTTCGCCAGGGATTTCGCAACCAGCTTCCTAACCGCTCAGTCGTAGCCCCAAACAAGGTGTTAAGACGGGTGTTTTGCACAGCTCAAAATCCCCAAAAAAACTCGTCTTTTGCTTCCATCCCTCTAATTTCCTCTGGTAGAAGTTTATTTGAAAACCTGACTAATAGTGATAGTCTACATTTAGAGGTTGTCTGAGAAGGGCATGCTTTTAAGTGGGTCTGCTAATTACAACCTACCACTGAAGCTGTGTAAGAGTTACCAACAGCAGAAAGTCCACCAACAAACAGATTCACCTGGTAGGGGTTAGCATTCAAACGGGGTGAGCCTGTAATTCGATAGGAGCGGTTTTGTGGTAACTTGAGTGTCTGGTCAAACACTTTATCGGCAGAATTATCATTGTATTTTAACGACACTTGAACAGTGTACTCACCTCCATTCTTTGGCAGGATGGTTGCAATGTATCGCCTGAACGAGGCTGTGCTGGGTACAGCAAAATCGGTATTCCAGTTATTGCGAACAATTTCAGCACCGGGGGGCGAAACGGTTTTCTGAATCTGAGTTCCTGTCCCGCCAACAACTTTTAAGGGGGTGCAGGTCTGTGCCCTGACAGATAACGTAACAGGTAGTGCAGCAAAAGTGACTGCACTCGCAACAGTCAAACTCTTCCATAAATTCATAGTTAAATCTCCTTTTTAAGGGGCTCTCACCAAAATCGTACTTACCCAATCGTTGTAGACATCTGGCATGGGGTAGATATTTGGCTATAGCTATCAGGATGAGAACGGGGTGCAGGGGGGGAACCCCTGGCTGGGACTTTGCCCCCAGCCGCCTTTAAAGCCAATATCCTGAGCAAACTGGCGACAGCTATATCTCAAGCATCAGGAGTTCAAAAATTTTTCATTCTGCATCAGTCAGGTTGCTTAAATAGCTCATGGTGATTGGATTATCAGGACACGAACACCTTAGAGGGTGATTGTTAAAGATGTCAGATCGGCTCTGTACACCATAGATCTATACACCATAGATCTTGTCCAGTTCCAAAAACGTTTGTAACAGGACATTCCCTCCCTGAGTGCATTCTTCTGGAGAAGTATATTCATCCTCAGAATGGCTGATTCCATTGCGGCTGGGAACAAAGATCATCCCCATATCGGTGAAACGCCCAATCTCCTGGGCATCGTGCCCTGCTCGACTGGGAAGACGGGTATATGGTAAATCTAACCGTTCACAAACCTCCTGAATAACCGCTTTGATTGGGTCAGCCGCAAGCGTTGGCATGATCTGAAGAGTTTGGCGCATGGTAATTTCAGTTTGACTAGCAGTGGCGATCGCATCCAACTCTTTTTTCAAGAGAGCCAATAAATATTCCAAATGGTTTTGAGACAGGTCCCGCAGGTCGATCCTTAAATCCACTTTTCCAGGAACTGTATTCGTTGCATTAGGTGAAACGGTGAAATAACCTACAGTAGCCACCTGGTCACCCGGTATTTCCACGGCAATTCTGTTTACAGCCAGAACAATTTGGGCGGCTGCCACCAGGGCATCTTTGCGCAGGTGCATGGGAGTTGTTCCAGCATGGTTCATGCGTCCAATCACCGTCACTGCGAAGCGGTACTGCCCCACAATTCCATCCACGACGCCAATTGGAATACCCAGATGCTCTAAAACTCCCCCCTGCTCCACATGTAACTCAACAAAGGCTGCAATGTCAGAACGATAGCGTTTTGCTGATCGAATTTTTGACCAGTCACCCCCAATCTTCTCCAGGCAAGGTTGGATTGGTGTCCCATCCAGACGAACATAGTACTCTGGTCCTTCCCTGATTTCGCCAGCCATTGCTTTGCTCCCAATCACCGAGCGTTCTTCATCGGTGAACACAATCACTTCAAGCGGATGGCGCAACCGAATTTTGTTCTCATTCAACACCCGCACCATCTCCACCCCGGCCACAACGCCTAAACAGCCGTCGTAACGACCGGCAACAGGAACCGTGTCAATATGGGAGCCAGTTGCAAGGGCCGGTGCACCTTCGCATTGCCCGGCATACCTGCCAATGATATTTCCGGCTGCATCAATGAAAACCGTCATGCCAGCCTCTACCATCCAGGACTGAACCAGTTGCCGCGCTAGCAGATCTTCCGTAGTAAAGGCAACCCGACTCACACCGCCATTGGGCAGTTTGCCAATTTCTGCCAGTTGATAAAGGCTACGGTTGAGGCGATCGCCATTCACCGTAAGCATTGGAAAAACTGCCATAATGAGTCTTCTCCCTGTGGGTTGTCTACACCATAGACAATTACCAGATGAATTGGCTTTTGATTGTTTATGGGGAGCACAACAGTGGATACAGGTTTGTTAAGCCATTTCATCGGTATACATTTGCAAACTCCGGCAACCCAACGTTTATACGGTCTCTTTTATACAGTCTCTTTCTTCTGTCGCCTGTTACCTCCTGGTTTCTTCTTTCTCTTTTTTTCTTCTTGGTGTTGCCGAATTTGGGTATGAAATAGGTGCTGTGTGCTCGAAACCTCGTTTCGATTCATACTGCTTTTCAGCAACGCTTTTTTCTTCTTCTTTCTTCCTTCTTCTTTCTTCCTACCCTTCCCCCCTTCCCCCTTACTAACAACTAACAACCAACAACCTATTTGGGTTGGCAGCACTTAATCAACGGAGCCAGCGCCACATCCTTGAGGCCAATTGACTGAAGCAAGCTGGTCCAATTGGCGGTTAGGGTGGGATCGGTAGGTTTGGAGTAACGCAGGTTTGCCAGCGTTGTTACCGTGTCATACCAGATGCCTTTTTGGGCATAAAAGTCTGCTTTCGCAAGAGAATCGATAGGCTCAATCTGTTGAGTATCTGCATTCCCCAAACTGACTCGCTGCACCATGCCTTCTACAAAAATGGGAGCATCCTTTTTGTTCTGGTTGCAGTAGATTTTGAAAAACCAGTGGTAGGGTTTGTTCAATTCCAGGGCAGGGGCGGTGGAGGGCATCTGAACGCTGACAATTCCTGAGCGGTCGGATAATGCGATCGCACTCCGATAAACATCAACCTCATCTTCATCTTGTAGAACGAATTCTGCCAAATAGGTAGATCCATTTTCGTAGGGTACATAAAACCAGAACGTTGGATGCTCAGAAACCGTCAGTCCCCAAACATTGATAATGGGCTCCCCTTGCTCTTTAAAGGCTAACTTTTGCTCAAAGGGAACCAGGGCTGTGAGCGGCAACTCTACCTGGGGACAGGAGCCACGGCTGGCTCCTCCCCGGTAGCGACCGATGGGGGTGCCTCTAGAGGGTGGACTGGGCATTTTGAACTGAAGCGAATTGATTGCTCGCCCCTGAGCAACTAGCAGCGACGGAAAGTAAAGGGTGTTGAATAAGGCCAGTACAGTGGCTGTAATAAGTCTCATGGATTGACGGGGGCATTTCATAGCGCAACTCCTGATGAAGGGGAAACTTAAGTCAATCGCTGGCTGCGAAAGCTGTGGTGAAGGCTGACCGTGCCGGCAGCGGCAGCGATCGCCAGCATGGCTGGCACCAATGGAACCCAACCTCCCTGGGTTAAGATACCAGAGCAGATCAGACAGAGCGCACCTGAAGCAGTAATCACTGTCAGCACAACCCAGATCATTGTTTGCTTAGACGATTGGCGACGACTATAGATCCACCAGGTCACCATTCCACCTACCAGGGACCAGACTCCAATCCAGGCAATTTCCATTTCCTGCGACCAGACCCACAGCAGAGGACGCTGGTTGAGAACGGTGCTGAGAATTTGACTCGTCATTTCAGCCTGTACCACGACGCCCGCCATCTTTTCTGCCGGACCCGATCCATAGGGGGTAGACCAGTAGTCGCTGTAGCTTCTGGCCGTTACCCCAATCAGCACAATTCGGTCTTTGACTGCACTGGCGTTGATTTGCCCACTCAAGACCTGGCTGAGGCTCACCTGGGCAACGGGTCGGCGGGTCGCCCGGTAGTTCAACAAAATCTGGCTACCCCAGGCATCAATTCCCTGGTAGCCACCTGTACGGGAATGAATAGACTGAAAGACGGTTTTGCCAAGCTGTAGGTTTCCCTCCGGAGTGAAACGGGGTTCGATACCTTCGGCGGCCAGGTAGCGAGATGCCAGTTGCAGGCTAAATGAGTAGGGCGTGTTGCAGAGCGAATCGGGCGGCACATCCATGAACAGCAATTGGCGGCGGAGAACCCCATCCGGGTCTTCTAAAAAGTCACTGAAGCCGACGCGATCGCCCGGCACTTCTGGCGGTGGAGCAATGCCTGCTACCTTGCTCTCTGTATCGCTCACTTTGCAGGTGACCACCAGCCTGCCATCCTGCTTCAATCGGCTGGCCAGGGTTTTCTGTCCTGGCTCAACTGGACGATCCCGGTAAATATCTAACCCAATCACACGCGGTTGATAGGGATCCAGCGTTTCCAGCAGTTGGCTCAATGCCCCATCTGAAAGCGAACCCTGCCCTTTCTGCGGCTGTGTCTGAATGTCGCTGTCGTCAATCGTCACCACCAGCAGGCGGGCATCGGTTCCCTCTTCTGGGCGTAGGCGTAGTAGTTGGTCAAAGGCATGAAGTTCGATGGGTTGGAGCATTCCCAGGTAGCGAATACCGGAGAGGAGGGCGGTGATGGTGAGGCTGAGGGCGATCGCCCAGTGGAGACGGAGGGGAGGGCGAGGAAGGGGGGTGGAGGGTGGTTGGGTGGTTGGGTCTACTTCGATCCCTTTTAGCTCTTGCCAGGTCGGTGGTTGTTCCGCGGGATTCTGGTAGATCACTGGCAGCCAGGTGGCGCAGGGGAACTGATCTTCCAGGGCTTGCAAACGCTCCCGTGCCTGGCGAACCGCGAGATAGAGCGGCTCACCGCTAGAAAAGGCTTGCAGAAAGTATTTCAGAAAGGCTTGGGCAATCGGGTCGGGGACAGGTTCACGCATGACAATGACCTGGGGGATGTGCAGGTCAGCTAGTTCTCGCGCTAAACCCAAACCGTCGCAAGAGTTAAAGATGGCCAGCTTTAAGCCCCGCTCCGTTGATTTTTTAAGAGCGTACTTGAGCTGGTTGATGGTCAGGCTGTCAGTCTGGTTGATGTAAATTTTTCCGGTCTCTCCATCCCCCTGGCTGGAACTGTGCCCGGCAAAAAACAGGATATCCCAGGGATGTTCCCAGAGGCGATCGCTCAAGTCCTGATGAGAGGGCTCCACCAGCAGCTTTACCTCAGCATCAGCCAGCTTCTCCAGCAATGCGCGGTCTGCTTTTGTGTCAATTCCTTTGCTATTACCTAAAATTGCCAGCACACTCACTTGACCGGGCGGCGTCGAGTGGTGGGATACCTGATCATAAGCAGGCGCACTGAGAGCAATTTCGGCCTGGGGATAGCGTTCCAGGACTTCCCACAGATGCCAGGGCAGTTTTTGCAGCAGGGGGTCTTCCGTCTGCACAATCACGCGGATGGTGTCAGAGGGGTGAAGTTTTTCCAGCCACTTTTCCCGAATGGGGCGAAATGGTTCAGTCTGGAGCCAGGCATTGAGGCGATCGCGCAACAACGCCGATGTCTTACCGCAGTCCTGCAACAGCGAAACATTTTTCACCTGCTCATCGGGAGCCGAAAGTCGAGAATGCAGCCCCAACCCCCCGGTACGTCACCTGCCACTGCTGATAAAGACCCGGCAACTCCTGATCTGGCAACAGTTTCCCCGTCACCTCCGTTGCGGGGCGGGCACCCTCTTCCCCAACCTGAAACGTCACAGGGAACCCCTGCTCAAAACTACCTTCACCGATTTTCAGGACAATCAGTTTATTCACAAATTCCTCCAGAAGAGGGGAGGGGTGGGAGGGGGGAGTAGGGGAGGGGGCCAAAACTCATCCACCCGTCCACCCATCTACCCGTCTACCCCTTCACCCCTCACCCTTTTAGATCACAAACCCTTCCATTACCCGTATTGCTCCTAAAGCAACCTGGACGCTAAAGGCTTCACCAGGGGGTGCCGCTAAACCGTAACTGAATGTAGTTGTCGGTATCTCTAGATTCGGCTTCCAGGAAGACGGTTCCAGAATCATCCAGCACAATCAGTTGCACGCCGGAAGGTAGCTGGGGCTGGCTGATGGGATGCACCTGCAAGAGGATGTTGGTTTGGGGAGGGGTGGTGGATGGGTTGGGTTGAATTGTCACAATTAGGACAACGGACATGATGCCAGGTTGCCCACCCAGATGTAGCAGTTTCAGGCGTCGAATGCCGGTTTCCAGATCGCCGAAGGCCACGGCTTCCTCGCCTCTAAAGGCGTAAGCGGGAGCCAGTTCTGGCTGGTTCAGCAACCAGTCCACGGTTTGCCAGCCTGCTTCAATCACACCTTCAAACCACTGGCTCAAGTTAATGCGAGGGCTGGGGGCTGGTGCAGTTTCAGGTTGAATGGCTGCTGCCTGTCTCAGTTGAAACAGGTGGTCGAGCAGGTTCTCCGGCGATCGCAACTGGTTGAGGGGCAACTCTTCCACCGCCGCGGTGGGTACAAACCCCAGCAATGTGGCTTCAGACAGGCGATCGTCCAGTTGCACCACGGCATAGCCTATCCGGTCTTCCCAAACTTCGGGCGGCACCGGGCAGGTGTGGGCTTCGGCTCTGATAGGGCGGCACTCCAAACGTCCGGCACCCGGTATTTCTAAATCGGCCACATCGGCACAGAGTCGCATGACGGGATTCCAACTATCGCTGGCCTCCCGGCTGGTGGGAATGCCCATCATTTGCAGGTAGTCATTTACTACCCATACCGCCAGGGTGTTGAGGCGGACCTGTTCTGCTTTTTCGGGGGTGGGTTGCTCCCGGGCAAATCGATTTGCGACCTCATGGGCAGCCTGGGCGATCGGTAATGGTAGAGCAAACCCGTCAATCTCATAGGTACGGTAGGTCATAGTCGGGAGTCCTTCCTGTTGTTCATATATATCCTTGTGACTCACCAAATTTACGCAACCGGGGAAGGCATTGACGTTGATAGAAACTGCTCAGGGTTGACACAGGTAACCCAAATTCCTGGGAAAGCTCCCTCCAGCTTGTTTCCGGTGGTAATCGTCGCAGAATCAGTTCTCGGCAAGTGATGTGGGGATGCTCTTCAATGTGAATCCGTCGCAGTTCGCCGCTTTCATCTGCCTCTGCCCAGGTTCGTACCTCATCCAGAATGGGTGGAATGTCGGGATCGGAGGGTAAGGTATCAACCGGGTTCACGACCTCATCGGGCTCGCCGGAGCGTGATGTTTTCACCTGAACCGAAGCTGTCCGGGTAAGCTGTTTTTGCGTCTCGATGTAAAAGTCCTGTAACCGCCGCCGCAGGTAGTAGTTGAGCCAGGTGGTTACCGTGCTGCGGCTGGGATTGTAGCGATCGCCCGTGGTCGCTTCACACAGATTTTGGCAAAAGAACACCCACGTCTGTTGTAGCGCATCCTGATAGTAGGACACAGGCTCCTTCCAGAGTTTGCCGGATACCAACCGAATGATTTGGGTCAGGCGTTTCTGGCGATCAGGGCTACCGGGGGGATGCTGGCACGCTTCCTCCACGAGCTGGCGTAGCTGGTTATCCAGGTCACTCACGTTGGTTTCTAAGAGCAATAGCCGATTTGTCGTAAGTATTACGCTTACGGGCGCTTTTGAGAACCCCCATAGCGATCCACTGGTCAGCCTGAAGCAATGCCGTCTGCCAGGTTGCGTAGCCTTTTGCGTTCAGGTGGATTCCGTCGGTTGTCAGGTTGGGGTGCAGGTTACCTTCAGTGTCTGCCATATAGGGGTAGAGATCCAGGAAAAAGGCATTCTCCTGTTGGGCGATCGCCTCCAGTTTCTGATTGAGTTGAAGAATTCGTTCATTGGAAAACTGGGCAGAGCGGGTCGGCAGAATAGACTGCACCACAATCTGTGCCGACGGGTGGGACTGCTGCAACCGTCGCACAATTTGACGTAAGTTCCACAAAACCTGATTGTCGCTGGCTCCTTTTTTCAAATCATTGATGCCCGCCATCAGATAAATGACACTGGGGCGCGTTTCGGCAAAAAATGAAAGACGACGCAGAATGTGGGCAGTGGTGTCACCTGAAAGCGACTGATTCAGCCAGAACTGTTTTTGGGGCAGACCTTCTCCCGGAAACCAGAGGCTGAGCGAGTCTCCCAACAGCACATTCAGGCGATTGCTTCCCTGCCCTCTGGCTGCTGCCCTGGCTTCTTTGGCCAAAAGAATTCGCCATTCCTTGTAACTGGGTTGTTTTCTGGCTCGGCTCCAGACGGCCCGATAGCTATCAGACGACAACCGGGTGTAAAGATGGCCTGCTTTCAGTGCCACCAGCCGCTGCCGATAAAGCTGGCTACCAGAACGGGGTGCCAGGCTCGAAGGTTGAGAAAATTCAACCGGGGTGAAACTGGAATCCGGTCGAATATCCGTCTGTAACCGTTGGCTCATCAAACGCAGGGGTTTCAGCTCTGAAATGGTTGCCTGGCAATGCTGAATGGGCGGAGTTGGTTGAAGCGGCGGGATTTCAGAGGGGGTTTGAGCCAGTACGGTTGCAGCAAAGGTCAGCGGGTCAGTCATTAGATAGACAGGGAAACTCTGAATCAATATTCCCGACCCCTTCACGCCCCCGTCAGGAAAATTGTTATCAAGTTTCTTAAACAATTTCCTCAAATCAACATGATTTCGATGTGGGGTGCAGCGATGAGTTCCTGTCTAGGTTCCCGAATTGGTTTGATGGTATGCATTTCCACGATCATTTCTTTCACAATATTGCGATAGGTATCAATTTCATACAGGATTTGCTCAGCGGTTTTTCCCTGGTGTCGTTGAGCTTCAACCAGAAGGGTGATTTTGTCGGTGGACCAGTCCCCCCGGTAGCCATAATCGGCTTTGAAATAGAACGGTTGAGAGAAGAAACCAAACGATCGCAAAAAGTAAAGCCGAACATGAGTAGGGTCTTCAAACGCATCATCACTTGCACCATAGGGAAGGCGAAAGGTGGCCTTTGCCCCAGGTTTGGCAATGCGATGCAGTTCTTCCATGAAGGGCAGGGGATGGTGAAGATGCTCCAGTAAATGGCTGGCTAAAAATTCATCCACACTGTTATCTGAAAAAGGTAGCGGGGTGTTCTGGCAATCATCCAGGTCCGCGATGACATCAACGCCCTTCTGGAAGACTTTATCCAGGTTGATCCAGCCTTTGAGAATGTTTCTACCACAGCCTAAGTTGAGTTTCTGAGTATTCAAATAGACCATCTGCTCTAATAAATTTTTAAGCAACTGACCCAAAAGGGGGTGATGAGGTCATCATATAGCCCTTTTCAAGGGTGTGAAGTACAGTGAGGGTGCACTGCACCCTCACTGTACTTCACAATCCCGTACCTCATTTAAATGAAAACCGCTATAGACTCCGGCCACGGAAACGCTACCTATTCACGGATCGGAACATGTCATGGTGAATAAGGGGTTAGAAGGTGTCCCCTCTTAAATGGGCGATCGCAACTGGAAATGTCGTCGCAAATCCCAGAGGTAGAGCGTTATCCTACCCTGGTCATTCACCTGCTGGCGCAATAGGGCAAAGGGTCAAGTTTTTTGGGAGTCCGCTATGTCACCATTGGTTTCGATGTCGCCGTTGGTTTCGATTGTTATCACCAACCACAACCGGGAGCGCTTTCTGTCCGCGGCCATTGAAAGCGTTTTGACCCAGACCTACCCCCACTTCGAGCTATTAATCTGGGACGACGGTTCAACCGACCAATCGCTTGAAATTGCTCATTACCATGCCAGGCGAGATCAGCGGATTCGAGTGGTTGCAGCTTCCCACCAGGGCAGGGTTCGTGCCCTCAAGCAGGCGTTTGCGGCAACCACGGGAAATTATCTCTGTTGTGTAGACAGCGATGACCTGCTGGCACCCACTGCCCTGGCTGATACCGTTGCCATCCTCGCAGCTCAGCCTGAAATTGGCTGGGTTTACACCGACTACCTGGATATTCAGGAAAATGGGCAGATCCTGGGATACGGAAGTCGGTGCGGAATCCCCTATTCCCGCGATCGCCTCCTGGTCGATTTCATGACCTTCCAGTTTCGGCTGATGCGCCGCAGGGTGTTTGAGCAGGCAGGGGGCATTGATGCATCAATGGAGTATGCGGAGGATTACGACCTCTGTTTGCGACTATCAGAAGTGGCGCGGGTTGAGCGACTCCGGAAACCGCTTTACTACTACCGTCACCATGCCCAGACCATTTCTCAACAGAATCGGCTTAGTCAAATTCTGGCTTCCCAACGGGCGATCGCCCATGCCCTGAAGCGACGAGGTATGGCTGATCGTTATGCGATCGAGGTCAGCCTTCCCGAAGGACAATTTTCTCTACGTCGTAAAATCCATCCTGTCCAGTCCGCTAAACTGATTCCGTTGCTGGCGAGTTTTCCACTGGCAGGGGTAATGGGGATGGGGATTGCCCAGGCCCAATCCATTGTTCCAGCAGGGGACGGTACGAATACTATCGTGGTTCCGAGTGGCGATCGCCTCGATATCAGTGGCGGTCAGCTATCCGGTGACGGAGCCAATCTATTTCACAGCTTCCAGCGGTTTGGTCTCAACCAGGGACAAATTGTCAACTTCCTCTCCAACTCTCAGATTCAAAATATTCTGGGTCGCGTTGTGGGAGGGGATGCTTCCGTCATCAACGGGTTGATTCAGGTGACAGGTGGATCCAGCAACCTTTACCTGATGAACCCTGCTGGCATTGTTTTTGGTCCAAACGCCAGTCTGAACGTCCCCGCCTCTTTTACAGCCACCACCGCCAGCGGCATTGGCTTCAACAATGGCTGGTTCAATGCCTTTGGTGCAACCGATTACGCTGCTTTAACCGGCAACCCCAACCGTTTCGCCTCTGCCACAAACCAACCCGGCAGTCTGATTAATGCGGGCAACCTTACCGTAGGAGTGGGGCAAAACCTGACCCTGATAGGCGGTACCCTTCTAAACATTGGGCAACTAACCGCACCCGAAGGGCAGATTATTCTGACAGCGGTGCCGGGAGAAAATTTGGTGCGCCTGAACCAATCCGGCAGTGTATTGAGTCTGGAGTTTTCACCCCTTTCTCCCCCAACCGCTCCTCCCCCTTTACCCTTTACCCCACCCTCTTTACCCCAACTCCTGACGGGTGGCAGTTTGGGTAACGCAACCGGGCTGACGGTAAACTCCAACGGAACTATCCAGTTGCAGGGTTCTCAGTTGCAGATTCCGACGGCTCCAGGCATCGCGATCGCCTCCGGCAGATTGGACACCTCCGGCCAAACGGGAGGACAGGTCAGCATTCTGGGTTCACAGGTAGGTGTCGTTGGGGCCACCATCAATGCCTCCGGTATGACCAGTGGCGGCACCATCCTGATCGGAGGCGATTACCAGGGCCGGGGAACCGTTCCCAATGCGACCCAAACGTTTGTAGATCCAAACTCAGTCATCAATGCCAACAGCCTGGTTCGTGGCAACGGTGGTCGGGTGATTGTCTGGGCAGACAACGCGACGCAGTTCTGGGGAACCATCAATGCCCAGGGCGGTGCTCAGGGCGGCGATGGTGGATTTGTAGAAGTGTCCGGCAAAGAATTTCTCGCCTTTCAGGGAAATGTCAACGTCCTGGCTGCAAACGGTAATGCAGGCACCCTCCTGCTTGACCCCTCCACCCTGACCATTATTGATGCTCCAACTGGAGGCGATTTAGATGGCTCCCTGCCGAACATCCTGTTTGCCACGCCGGATGTGGGGGCGAACACCGTTTCCTGGGGGGCGATCGCGGCAGCGGGTGCAAACGTCTTCCTGCAAGCCACCGGAGACATCACCATTAACCCAATTGTGGGAACTACTCCCGGTGTCACCACCCCCGGTGTCGCCAGCTTAAACCTGGGACCCACTGGCAGCTTCACCCTCACCTCCAGTGCTGGAGCGGTCAGATTTGTGAATGCCACAGACACCATTCGAACCGACCGGGGCTCCGTCAGCATTTCGGGCACCAGCCTTTTTCTGGGCAACATTGACACTCGCCGCTTCTCTGATTTTGCGCCCGGAAATGGCGGCAATGTTAACCTGACAGCTTCCAGCGGAACCCTGGCGGTCGGCAATATCAACACATCCGCCGGTGGATTCGGTTCCTTCGGCAACGGCGGCAACATTACCTTAAACGCCAGTGGCACTATTACCGCCGGTGAATTGATTGGCAATGGCTATAGTAGCTTTGGGCCACTTGCAACAGCGGGGGCAATTACCGTCACCAGCGCCACTGGAGCCATCACTGTTGGCAATATTGCCGCAACGGGTGTGCCTTTTGATCGAGCATCCGGGAACACCGTAACCCTGACAACCACCAGCAATGGAGGAGCTATCAGCTTTGGCAGTATTGATACGCGGGGTAATGGATTTGGCTATGGCCCACCTACCGACGGAGGCAACGTAACGATTACGGCCAGAGGGCAGGTGCGGGGAACGGGGCAAATCGCTGCGACCTCCAACACGATCGCAACTAATAGTCTCAATGACGGAACAAACGGCACCGTCACGATTCAGCATGATGGTGGACCCGATAATGTTCCCTTTAATGTTGGGGATGCTTCAGTCACTATTATTAGCGGCAATGGGCTATTTGGAGCCATTGATACGGGTGCTGAAACAGTTACAGCACAGTCGTTTCCGTTTTCCCCCAGTCCATTTGTTTCTCCGGGGGGAACTATCCAGATTACCTTCCTCAATACTGGACCAACCCTGACGGTCAACTCCCCCTTAGTGGGTGCTCAACAGGATAAACCGTTTAACTTTACCTCTGCGGCGCTAAATCCCGTGCGCTTTGACGCCAACGATGACAACCCAACTTCCATCTTTGTGACTGCCATCGCAGTCGGTTCTGTTTTACGCATTAACGGCAGTGTGGCCACCCCAGGGGATGTTCTGCCTCCAAGTGCTAATCTGGAATTTGTTCCTCCAGCCGGGTTCCAGGGAACGTTGAACAGTGCTTTTGTTCTCAGTGCAACCGATGGCATTGAAACAGTGAACCAGGCGATCGCGATTCAAGTGGACCCCAAAGTGCCTCCACCACCGAATATTGACAGTCCCTGTATCCTGACCAAATGTGCCAATCCCAATAATCAGCCACCCAACTGGGTGCAAACTCCCACCGTCACGCTGGATGTCACTCCCACCCCTGAGGAGGATTTTACCCGTGAGTATGAGGGGTACCTGGGATTGGCACCGGTTCGTATTCGTTCCCTGGATGAATTGAAGGACATTGCCCAGCAAATAGAAAAAGAAACGGGAGCCAAACCCGCCTTTGTTTATGTCAGCTTCATTCCAGCTGAAATTCCACCCAGGATTACCGTTCAAACCAAATCTCGGGAACCCCAGGGCAACGGACAGAAGCGGCCCACCGATGAGTTAGAGGTGGTTGCCGTGACAAGCAGAGGCAATCCGATTCGCAAACGCATCCCGCAAGCAACGCGGGAAAAGGTAATGGCCGTTGCTCAGCAGTTCCGTTCCGAGGTGGCTGATCCTAGAAAAACGCGCAGCAAAACTTATTTGCAACCCGCTCAACAATTTTACCAGTGGATCATCGCTCCCCTTCAAGCCGATCTGGAAGCG
This sequence comes from Leptothermofonsia sp. ETS-13, assembly GCF_049200465.1. Classification (NCBI taxonomy): domain Bacteria; kingdom Bacillati; phylum Cyanobacteriota; class Cyanophyceae; order Leptolyngbyales; family Leptolyngbyaceae; genus Leptothermofonsia; species Leptothermofonsia sp. ETS-13. Next base: position 3,237,603 of record NZ_CP120836.1, on the reverse strand, counting down.
CGGGGTATCGATAATCTGGTGTTTATGATGGAATCGGGTTTGCGATCGCTCCCTGTTGCCGCCCTCCATGATGGGCAGCGCTTCCTGATTGAAAAATACAGTATGGGCACCATGCCCAGCCTCAGCCTCACCGATACCCGCTACCAGGACATCAAAGACTCCCAAATCCTTGGCCTGGGAATTTCTGAAAGTACCCAGGGACAGCCCCCCTTACCCGCGGTACCCGTTGAAATGACGGAGGTAAGTCAATTTTGGGCCGGTCGATTGGTGTTCAACACCAACGCAACGCTGAACAACCTGATTGCCCTGAGACAACAACAGCCTTTCGGTATCATTCACCTGGCGACCCATGCCGATTTTCAACCGGGTACAGTGAGCAATTCCTACATTCAATTCTGGGACGATAAGCTGCGGCTTAATCAGGTGCGCGACCTGGGCTGGAACAATCCCCAGGTAGAACTACTGGTACTGAGTGCCTGCGCCACCGCATTGGGCGATCGCGAAGCCGAACTGGGATTTGGTGGTCTCGCCGTCCAGACTGGAGTCAAAACCGCTGTTGCCAGTCTCTGGTATGTCAGTGATGCCGCTACAGCGGCCCTCATGACCGGATTCTATCGGGATTTGCGCACCGCCCGCATCAAAGCTGAAGCCCTGCAGAAAGCCCAACTGGCAATGGCGAGAGGTCAGGTTTATGTTGAAAATAACCGTCTGCAGGGTGTCGGAATTAGAGATGGCATCCTCTTACCAGAAGGCGTGACTGTTCGCGATCGCCAGCTTTCCCACCCCTTCTACTGGTCAGCCTTTACTATGATTGGTAGCCCGTGGTAGCGAACAACTAGTACCCCTTCGCTGCCAGGTCCAACTGATGCGAGTAACTTGTCCGTTTAACCACGGTCCACCAGCTTCCATCCGGGTAGAGATGGAGCAACCTGAACCCTGGGCGCTCGTCCCCCAATGCAAAATCCTCACTACCTGGCTCAAACTGAATGCAAGTAGATGGCGTTCCCAGATACTGCACCTGTCGCCGCTGCTGGCTATATTCCTGGTGAATATGACCAAACAACACCACCTTCACCTGGGAGTGGCGATCAAGGACTGCAAACAAATCCTCTGGATTCTGGAGAGTGCTCCCATCCAGCCAATCGGAACCCACCATGAACGGCGGATGGTGAAGCCCTACCAGGGTTGGACGGTCCCTAGACATTTTTAACTGTTGATCAAGCCAGTTTAAAGTTTCGCGTGTCAGATACCCATGTACACAGCCCAACACCTGGGAGTTAAGCAACAGAAAATGCCATCCCCCGACCTCAAATGATTTTTCCTGAGAAATCATCCCATCATCTAGAACCTGTTCCATTGCGGGCAAAAAATCATGATTACCCGGCAACCAGTAGGTTGGAATATTGAGCGGGGTCAGCCATCTTTGCAACTTTTGGTAAGACTCCGGCGTACCATCCTGAGATAGATCTCCAGTGAGTAGGATTAAATCAGGTTTACATTTCAATAAGTTGACCTGACTCAAAACCGCTTGAAAGGATTCCATCGTTGGCAAACCTAACAATCGCTGGCTTCCATCAGCAAACAGGTGAACATCTGTAATCTGAACAACACGCAGTGGAGAAAGCGAAGTCATAACGGCTGCCTGAAGAAATTCAAACGAAATCTCTGATAAGTTTTGAGATTGGAGTGGGATAGCCACTAGTAGTCTGCCAAGCAGATTTTGAAGGGTTTACAACCCTTCAAAACCTCCTAAGTTGGTTTTTCCGGGTTTAGATAACTAGGCAAAGTTCCTTTGGTGAACCACTAGCACCTGGCTATCATTAGAGGCAAGATGAAACTTCCACCAGACTCATGTGCTTGCCCTATCTTCTTCCAGGTGTCAGCAGGTTTTAACCAGTACGTATCAAATAGAATTTTTTCATTCACAGATTAAAATCTGTATAGTCACGTTTATCTCTATAAATAATTACACTACCCTTCCAAAGGCTTTCAGTGTGCGATCATTTACAACTAAGCGAGTGATCTCTGTCACACTCATTCGAGGATTGCCAGCAAGTATCCGGTCAAAAGTGAAAAAACTTTAACTCCACCCTCCAGAAATCTGAGCTTGTCTTCTGGTCCTCTTAGAGCGATATAGACTCTCTAGCGACTAAGAAGCAAAATTTGATATATGCTAAATCTTGAGCATTTTGCTCAGGGGCGGCATAGCCAAGTGGTAAGGCAGAGGTCTGCAAAACCTTCATCCCCAGTTCGAATCTGGGTGCCGCCTTAGAAAGATTTGGCTTCAGTTTCAGCTGTGACTGGGTGTACGTTTTCAGAAAACATGGCGCGGCTTTCAAATTCGTGGCGCATAGCTCAATTTGGTAGTCCTGTTTAGGAAAGGATAGAGGTTAAGACAGGGAGAGGGAGATGGTGAAAGGATGGGCGTTTTACACACTTCCCCCCTCTCACCATCCTTTTCTCTAGGACACTACCCATATTCCCTCGTTACTTCAAAGGCCGCATTATACTCAGACCAATTGCGGATGCGGTACTAGGCTTGGAGCTTGATTTGGACATATCGATGGCTGCTCACACTACGCTTCGATTCGACGACTCTCAATTCTTCCTCAGCGTTGCTGAAAAGCAGTATGAATCGAAACGAAGTTTCGAGCATACAGACCTATTGCATACCCAAATTCAGCAACGCCCAATTCTTCCTCCTATGCATGCAACAAAGCTATTAGCAGCTAACAACTACTCCTTACTTAAGGGAGCCAGCGGGGGCGGATGCCAGAGAAAGGAAGGGGTTCGGGCATGGGGTTGGTTGTGGGAGCCTCGGGATTGATTGGCAGGAGCCAGAGGCGGCTGTTGGCGATCGCTTTGCCGGAGCTGTCTTGCAGCGGTTCTTTGGTGGTTGCACTGGCTGTGGTTGTGTGAGTGGTCTGGTCAAACAAAATGGCCAGCCCATCGGGTGATAGGCTGATCTGAACGTCACGCTGATCGGGGAGCAAAATCAGGGGAGAAAGTTTGCTGGTCTTGAGGTCAATAGCGGCCAGGTAAGGTTCTTCCCGGTAAAGATCATTATCGGTTTTTAGTTCGGTGAGTAAACAATAGAGAATCTGGTTGGTGGGGTCAAATTGGGTGTTGAGGATTGAGCCGGTAGTCCGCAGCAGTTCTTTTTGAGTGCCCTGGTTGCTGACAAGAAAGAGCGATCGCGTCCGGTCGGTGTTGAACTTAATCATCGTAGCCAGAGAACCATCTCTGGAAAAACCTAGCACAGTACCGAATTTGGGTAGAAAATCCAGGGGCTTGGCATCGGGTTCTAAGGGTAAAATAGCTAGTCCCTGTCCCTGGGCGATCGCAAGGGAACTGCTGTCAGGTGTGATGAGAAAGTCACCACCTGGTTCACCCTTTAGTGGTGTGGGGGGGGTTCCCTGCCGCACAATCCAGGGACCAAAATCGGCAGGATCGTTGCGGTTCACCCGCTGCACCACAATTACTTGACCGTCAGCAGACAGATCAAATTTGAGGTTCTGGTGGGTGCTGCTATCCAACACCAGTTCAACTTTGCCGGCAGGTTCCGGTTTTGGTAGAACCACTGGTACTTCTGATGCCTGGGGGGTAATTTGTTCTGGGGGGTGGATCTGAATTCCTGTAGTTACGGTAAAAAGCTGCTGTTCTAGTAAACCCTGGGGTTGGGCGGTACGTTGGGTAGCGGCAAAGAGAATGCGATCGCCCAGGGGATAGGGTTTGAACTCCATCACCACCAGGTCTTTGGGAGTCAGCGCCAGTTTCTCCTGGCGGGTGAAATTGTAAAGTATCAAGCGTCCTTCTTCTTCCCCTTCAACCCCAATGTAGGCGAAGGCGCGATCGCGAGTACGAAAATGGCCCACAAAGGGTTGAATACTGGCCCCTTTGCCTTGACTAAACCGATCCTTTGCACCTTCAAGTCGGACCTCAAATTCTGTACCATAGGGCGCAGGCATCGACAATGTATAGGCCATCCGTCGCCCCGCCCAACTGCTCTTGCCAGGAAGCGGTGGGTTAATTTTCAAATTAGACTCCACGCTAGCGGAATCCATAGGGCGGCTAAAGTTGAGAATAAATGCCGTATCTTCTGCCCCAATGTGCCGGTCTTGCCAGCTAAAGCTGCGGACGTGAGCCGACGCTCGCTCTCCACCCCAAAGCAACACTCCAATTACAACACTCAGGGTTACCATGAGAGCTATGGCAACACGATCAAGAGCTAGTGGAAACGGAGTGCGTGGAGTCTTGGGGAATTGGCGCGTATTTTTGGGCATTCTCAATAGGACGTACTAGGTGCTGTTGTGGGATACGAATTCAAAGATCTTGGATCGGAAATTCTTCTTGTAGAGGGTTTGCTGGAGCCCTCAATGTGTGAGCATATCATTCAGATTGCAGAGTGTTGCCAGTTTAAACCATCCAGCATCCTGGTCAACGTTGTGGACACTGACGTCCGCAGCAGTGGGATTTTACCATTGGGAGATAAGGAAGGGGCGCTTCAGGGCTCAACCAACCAGTTGCTGTTGAAAAAAATTCAGGTCATTCAGGAGATGCTGTTTAAACGTTACGGCATTAAATTTCCCCATGCCGAAATGTGTTCCATCCTGCGTTACCTGCCGGGACAAAACTATAAGCGACACGTTGACAATTTGCTATTAGCAAGCCGTTTTGTTGAGGTTGCCAATGGAATTCCTACACGGGACATCAGTATTGTTGGCTATTTAAATGACAACTTTGAAGGGGGTGAAACCTTTTTCGATCGCCAAAACCTGAAAGTTAAACCCCAACGAGGTGCCGTGCTGGTTTTCCCATCCTATTACACCCATCCGCATCAATCCTTACCCGTCATCCGTGGCAAAAAGTACTCATTTACCAGTTGGCTATTTCATTAAGAGTTTGTCGCTGTTTGCTTGAAAGGCTTTAATTACAGGTTGGGTTGAGGTACAAAACCGACTGAGGAAAGATTCGGAGTTGAAGGATCGTAGGACGAAGCATAGTATATGGCGGTCCTAAATAATTCGTGAAATGAAAAGGTTTTGTGAAAAGGGATTCTACAGGAATCCCTTTTCACAATCCCGATAGGATCGCTATATGAAAGTTCATCTTCTTGAAACCGTACCTCGATAGATGCGTTCTGCCTGTTCTGGAGATAACCACGGCAATGCATCTTGTTCTCCAGGTTCTGGGGTCCGGTTGCCATGGTCTACAATAGCAACCTCCTCAACTTGTAATGGAGGAACTTCACAGGCGACGGGGGGAGCCATTGTACTGATGAGCCTGGTGGGGATAGAGCTATCTTTGGAGTACTCTGTAATCTGGCTCTGAGGCGGCATGTAGGAGTGAGTTTCAGGGTCGTAGGCCAGTACTTCGCCCGTTTCAATGTGATAGATCCAGGCGTAAATTCTGAGTTTACCTTGATAGAGTTTGGAGTGAATGACTGGGTACGTTTTCAGGTTTTCAATCTGGGTCAGCACGTTTTCGGCGATCGCAATCTCTAGCAATTCCTCGCCCGAATAACTAGCATAGTTTTCCTTCACCAGACGTCGTGTCGCTTCTGCATGTTTCAGCCAGTCGTAGACCAGGGGCATTTCCTCCTGAAGTTTATTCAATTGCAATAGCCCTTTCATCGCGCCGCAGTGGGAATGCCCACAAACCACAATTTGATCAATCCCCAGAGCGTGAATCGCATATTCCACCGATGCCCCTTCACCGCCGTTGGCAGCTCCGTAGGGGGGAATAATATTTCCGGCGTTGCGAATTACAAACAATTCACCCAGATCCGTTTGTGTAATTAAATTAGGTACAATTCGCGAATCTGAGCAGGTAATAAACAGCACTCTAGGTTTCTGCCCATGGGAAAGCTGTTCTAACAAATCCCGATGAGTTGCTACGTAACTAGCCTTGAACTCGCGCAGTCCCTTAATCAGTTTTTTCATCAAAGACCCCCTTCATGGTGGGAGCGATCGCAACTTCTGAATCATCGTCTCCCAGAAGCTTACCCCACCGTTAACTTACTCCAAAAAGTTCAGGAAACTCAAATTATCTTTGTTGATGAAAACAATCAGTTTTGCTCAACTACACAGCCTTTGATGTATACCTCCAAAAGAAGAATTAGGAGCCAGATTTAAGTGGGAAAAAAGTATAAGGTGTGAGGAGCAAAAAATCCTAAGAAGTGTGCTGTTCTCTAGCGCACTTTACGACTTCTCGCTAAGTTTGGGAGTATCTTTAACACTCACCATCGCTAAATCTATGCCAAGAGCAAAAGAAGCCGCATCCGAAATTGACCTGAACAATCCTCAGTACTATTTCAACCGAGAGTTGAGCTGGTTAGAATTCAACCGTCGTGTTCTACATGAAGCGTTGGATCCCCGCACCCCACTTTTGGAGCGGGTCAAATTCGCTGCCATCTTTGCTTCAAACCTGGATGAGTTTTTCATGGTGCGGGTTGCTGTTCTAAAGGAACAGGTAATTGCCGAAGTCAACGAGCGAACCCCGGATGGCCGCACTGCTCAACAGCAACTGGATGAGATTAGCCAGTTGCTGCATCCGATGGTGGCTCAAGTTCAGCAATGCCTTGAACAAGAATTAATTCCCCAACTGGCCGAGGAAGGTGTTTACCTGCTCCACTACACCGACCTGGATAAAGATCAGCGTCTTTACCTGCAACGCTTTTTTGAAGAGCGAGTCTTTCCTGTGTTGACGCCGCTGGCCGTAGATCCCGCCCATCCCTTTCCTGTTATGTCAAACCTGAGCTTGAACCTGGCGGTGGTTGTGAAAGATCCGAGCAACGGGCAGGAATCTTTTGCCAGGGTGAAAGTACCTGTTGGGGTGCTGCCTCGATTTATTCAGTTTCCTTCAGAATTGCACCTGCACAGGGGAAAACCCTGCATTTGGGCAGGCGTTCCACTGGAAGAGGTGATTGCGCACAATCTAGAAGCGCTGTTTCCTGGCATGACCATTCAAGAACATCATGTTTTTCGGGTCACACGGGATGCTGATCTGGAACTACGCGAAGACGAAGCTGAAGACCTGTTGCTGGCAATTCAGCAAGAGCTACGCAAGCGACGTTTTGGTGGTTCTGTGGTACGCTTACAGATTCCAGAATCCATTTCTGACTTTGTGCGGCAGACCTTAATGAAAGGAATGCACCTGACAGAGAAGGATGTTTATATGATGAACGGGACAATGGGATTAAGGGACCTCTTTTCTTTGCTGGGAGTGCCTCTGCCCCATCTTAAAGATCCTCCCTTCACTCCAGTCATTCCTCCCCGTTTGCGGAAGTTACCTGCCTTTGCGGAAAGTGAATTAGAGGTTGAGGAGGGAAGCAATATTTTCAGTATCATCCGGGAGGGGGATTTGCTGGTGCATCATCCCTACGAATCGTTTACGGCATCGGTGGAGCATTTTGTCACCTACGCGGCCAATGACCCGGATGTACTGGCTATTAAGATGACGCTTTACCGCACTTCAGGCGACTCTCCCATCATTAAGGCGCTCATTGCCGCCGCAGAAAATGGGAAACAGGTGGCAGCTTTAGTGGAACTGAAAGCCCGCTTCGATGAGGAAAGCAACATTACCTGGGCGAGAGAGCTTGAAAATGCGGGTGTGCATGTGGTCTATGGTGTTATCGGGCTTAAGACTCACACCAAGATTGTGTTGGTTGTGCGCCAGGAAAATGAGCGGATTCACCGCTATGTCCACATTGGGACAGGCAATTACAATCCAAAAACCGCTAAGGTTTATACAGATCTGGGCTTACTAAGCTGTCGGGAAGCGTTGGGGGCAGACCTGACCGATTTATTTAATTTCTTGACGGGTTTTTCTAAACAAAAGTCTTATCGCAAGCTGTTGGTGGCTCCAGTGACGTTGCGCGATCGCATCATTGCCCTCATCCGCCGCGAAGCCGAACACAGCAAAAATGGCAAACCAGGGCACATCATCGCCAAGATGAATGCCCTGGTTGATCCCCAAATCATTCGCACCCTCTACGAAGCTTCCCAGGCAGGTGTACAAATTGATTTGATTATTCGCGGCATCTGCTGTCTGCGTCCTGGCATTGCAGGCGTCAGTGAAAACATTCGCGTTATCAGTATCGTCGGTCGATATCTAGAGCATTCCCGGATCTTCTGGTTTCAGAATAACAGAAAGCCAGAAGTCTTTATTGGCAGTGCTGATTGGATGCCCCGCAACCTGGATCGCCGGGTTGAAGCCGTCACCCCCATTGAAGATCCAGAAATTGCCACAAAACTTAAGACATGCCTGGATATTTTTCTGGCTGATAACCGTCAGGCATGGGATCTGCAATCAGATGGTTCCTACATCCAGCGCCATCCCACCGAAGATTCTCCAGAGCGGAGCGCTCAAACAATTTTAATGGAAATGGCACAACAAACCGCTTAGCTGGAAAATAGAAAGTGGGGGGTGAGAAAGTTTTGAATTCTGATGCAGGCTATGAGTGTTTCTCCTGCCTTCTGGCTTCTGCCTCCAGCCTTCTGGTTCCTGATCCCCTAATTACATAAGTGCTGCTACACATAGTTCATTGCGGCTAGACGGGATGATGTCAATGGATACTCAACCTGAAATGGTGCCTGGTATGAGCCCTGCTGCATTGGCAGGCCCAACAATCTATCCATGGGATACAGGACCTGCTGTAGCTGAGCTTCAGGAACTGCTGAATGCCCACGGCTTTAAGCTGAGAATTGATGGTGACTTTGGCTATATCACCGAAGCAGCAGTTAAAGAATTTCAGCGGCAGCAGGGGTTAAGAATTGACGGTATTGTTGGCCCCAAAACTCGTGCGGCACTCAAAATTTCGATCCAGCCTGGAAGCCGTATCCTTCGCTTAGGACACAAAGGCTCTGATGTTTGTGAACTCCAGGGATTACTGCGAGTCTGCGGTTATAACGTCCAGCGAAACGGAATTTTTGACAAAGAAACCAAAAAAGCAGTTATTGCTTTTCAACAAAAACACAAACTGAAAGCCAATGGAATTGTTGATTCGATTACATGGCGTATGTTGCGTGGTAAGCCATTACCACCCGCCCCCCCCAGTAATAAACGGTGGTTTTTAGATGTCCGCAAGTGGTGGTAACTCAATCATCTCTAAAGGCAGGGTCATTTTGAAGCCGCGCTTTAGAAGGGGAGTAACCCGAATTAGGTGAAATACTTATGGGACTTGAGGGCGCTGATCTGGGGGGAGTCACCGCTACTGGGGGTTGGGAATTTTGAGTCGTTCCTGCAGCTGGGGTTCCACTCTGGGGAGAAGCCGGAACTGGGAGAGGAGGTGTTGTACTAGGAACAAGCAATTGAGGAGCTGAAGGATCTGCTGGAAGAACTTCGGTGCCTGGAAGAGACTCTACAGGAGCAGGCGGTTGGGGAATTGGGGGACTGGGAGGTTTGCGATACCCCAACAGTGCAACAGAGAAGTTGTTGAAGTAGGTCGTCCAGGATTGAATTTTAGGATTTTTTTTCCAGTTGATACGGGAAACGGTTGAAAACAGGAGGGGCACTTCCTGACCGTTACGCTCTCCCAAAACGGTGACGGAAACTTCTGTCACTTTTGGCTCTTTGGCAAAGGTTTGTCTTACCAACCTTTCAGCGACGGCTTCTGCTCGCTCCATCAGTTCTGTAAAGGTTTGATCTTTGGCTGGACGGAGGGTGGAGCGAATTTGCTTAGTTTCTGCTAAAGCAGACGGGCTGAAAATGTTAAAGATGATGAGGCTAGCGAGGAGAACTGATGGAATTTGGAGGCGATCGCCCAACCACCTCCAAAAGATTTTTTTTCCCTGGGCATTATGCATTGAAACTGAACGATTTTGAAACGACCTCAACTTCTCCATCCTAAGGGGAATGGTTTGACTACCCGTGTTTTCCAGAAAACATAGCTGACAGTAGAAACGCTTTATGGAACGCCCCTACTATCAGGGCTTATACGCTATCGATTACTTGCACTAGGCTTTGTCGATTACATCTTTTGTCGTATCTTTGATATCTTCTACTACCCTTGATAAAATGCCGGCAAAAGCACTGTAAACCGCTGAAAACCTTGCATCCCCCTCTCCGATGTCGCGTCGTTCTCCCCCCAGACACCTTGCATTTGAGAACTTCTACCTGCCGTTTGGTGGCAAACTGTCTGGGGAAAACCGCTGGGTCAAGCTAGCGGCGTAGATGCCGTGGGAGCCATTTGAAACGGAGTATGCAGGGCAACTAAGTGAGAGCATAGGTGCCCCCGCCAAATCATTTCGGATGGCCTTAGGAGCGTTGATCATCAAAGAACGTCTCGGTACCAGTGATGCAGAAACGGTCGAACAGATTCGCGAAAATCCGTACTTACAGTACTTTCTAGGCTTGTCGGAATACCGTGATAGGGCACCGTTTGACAGTGCGATGCTAGTGCATTGTCGCAAACGGTTGACGTTAGAGTTGGTGGAGCGAATCAATGAAGCCATCGTCCTAGACACTGATGAGTCGTGCCAAGCTCAAGCTTAGATTGATGCAGATGAGCGTGAGCAGGAGGAGGATGACGATGCAGATCCTCCTCCCAATCAAGGACGATTAATCATCGATGCAAGTTGTGCGCCTGCGGACATTTGACCTGCCCGCTCAGATTGAGCGGTTTCAGCAACGCTTTGGACACTATCCCAAGTCCGTTCATGCTGACCAAATCTATCGCTCTCGGCCCAATCGGACCTACTGTCGCGAGTGGGGCATTCGACTCAGTGGTATAGCGATAGTCATTATGGTTAGGATGGGGTGCAGGGGTGGAACCCCTGGCTGGGGGCGAAGTCCCTACTCCCTCTTTAATTCCAATGTCCTAACGCGCCCGCGTAGAGTTATAACATCTTCAAACCGTGGCGTTACCTCATCAAAATCAGTCAGAATCTGACCATCGTATAATCCTCTAACATATTTTCTTTCCATCAATCAGGTAGACCTCAAGAGTTAATGATGAGCGGCGCTGGCCACTATCATTTCAAACTGAAAAATCATTATGATTTGAGCACTACCAACAATTCATAAACCCATGCTTAGCTCAATTGGTTGAGATTGGTTTGAACAGTTTGTTGAATGTTTGCTACCAGTTGGTTGATGATGTGATTGCGATTTTGCTGGTATTCCTCAAAAAAGTCTTTCAGGTTAAGAGGTTCACCGATTTTTACTCTGGCCTGACGATGCCCTTTGGGAGAGGGTTGATCAATGGCAAATACTTCTCGCTCCAGTCGGGTCAGAGTGTCCAAAAAACGTTCTGGAGTTGGGTTTTCTGCAACGTAGCCGTCGTGGATCGCATCAAAGTTAAGCAGGCGAAACATAGCTTTTTGAACCGTGGCTGGGGTCCAGCTATTCTCTGACTGCGGTTCCTGATTATCCCGAATGTTGGTTTCCTGAAGTTCGTCACTGGTTTGTAGAACATACTGGATGCGGTAAACCCGCTCTCGAATCGGCTCGCCGGGAGTTGACTTTATCGACAGGTATTGCTCGCATTCCTGTAAAACGTGGGATTTCAGAATGGCGATTCGATCATTCCAGGGCTGGTGCGTCGTTTGTGAAGTATGAAGCCCGTATTCTTTTTCAAGATTGACCAGAACCTGTTTAGCGATCGCCCGCAACCGCTCATAATGGTTGCCAGTCCCCGGTAAACCGAGCTGGGTTTCTAACTGATGCAGGCTTGCCTGAATGGCGGGGGTCATATCCTGGGTATAGCGGTATTTGATACTCACTGGCACCACATAAAAATTAGGAATGTCTTCGCCCCGCCTGGAAAATCGGCTGAGTACCTGAAACGCCAGTTGGACTCCGCCGACTCTGAAGGGCATCACCGTATCGTTTTGGAAGGAACAACCCCCCTCCGGGAAAATCACCAGACAACAATCGGATTGGGTCATTAAATCCAGGGTGTAGGCGATACTGGGGCGATCGGCTATACCGCGCCGGATGGAATAAACGCCCACACTCTGCAAAAAACGCCCCAGCAGCCCTTTAAACGTCTCATAGGCGGCCAGGTAGTAAAAAGTCTGGCGTAATTTTGCAGACAGCAGAAAAATCACGATGGGATCCTGGAAGGTCGGATGATTCGGCAGAAGCAGCCGCCGATGCCCCTTCAAAGCTCTTAACTGCTCCAGATCTTCCAGTTCGACCTGGAGGTCAATCTTATATCGCCACTGGGTAGCAAACAGAGAGAGCGTTTGGGCAAACCAGACCAGGAACGGGTTTAGCCGGATGGGATAGAAGCCAGGGGTTTCAGTAGTCGCGGACATCAGAATATTGACTTAAGCGTGGGGCGTATATATTTTGATCTTTCCTGGTTTTTACTGTCGCTGCCTAAAGTTTTGAAAAGCAATTTTAAAGAGCGATGTGAAAAATCGAACAAAGGATTGCTGAGTTAAACGTCTCCGAAGAAATGAAGCCCTATGCCCAGGCAGCTGTCCAGTGGGCCAAGGCATATTTGAGATTCATCTAAGCTGGACTTATGCCATTGTCCACTAGTAGTCTGCCAAGCAGATTTTGAAGGGTTTCAAACCCTTCAAAATCTCCTAAGGAGCATGGATTAAATAACATCTGATTTTTCCACATCCTCAACCTCTCCCCCGTCCCCTCTCCGGCTCGGAAAGAGGTGCCGAAGGCGGGGTGAGGTTCCAGAGATTATTTAGTTTTCGCTCCTAAATTGGTTTTTCCGGGTTTAGATAACCAGGCAAAGTTCCTTTGGTGAACTACTAGATTTTTCGGAAGACAGTCTGCAAGAGGTAGAGCGAATTCTGGAGCGACTGAGCGATCGCTGCCCCACAGGATCTCAGACAAAACAACTCCAAAATCATTACGATTTGCGCACTACCCGGGGGTGGAGGGGATGAAACCCCCACTCCCCCCTTTCCAATTAAGGATGGCTACCTTCTTACTTATAAGAAACTGAACTAAACTTCACAGACCTGAACAGTAAGCAGTCGCGACTCCAGCAGGCGATCCATCCAGTTCTCCAGGTAGGCACGGTTCTTTTTCTGCTGTTCTAGATCTGGAGTGTCTACCGGAAACGGCATCAATCCCAGAATAGCGGCTGTAGTTACGCAGAACATCGACTTTTGAAAGCTGATGCAGATTTTAACGCGCAGATCCGTTTCACCCCTGGGTGTGCGTTGATAAAACCGATGCAGGTAGTCAGGAATAAAGTGAGTCATGTCCTGCATCAATAGGGTGGGGGGAATGCCTGCACCGCCAACCGGCAGCGGATCTGCGTAGAGTGCGCCGTAGGAGAATCGTTCTTGCTCTGGGGGAATTTGCCGGGCCTGGGCATTGTAAGAAATTGTGCCCATGAAGGGGAAAGATCGGAAGAAAACAGCTTCTACATAAGGTACCGCTGCATCCATCAGAAACGTTAACCCAGCGGATTTGGGCACCAGTTCGTATTCCTGCCCGCGAATGTTAACCGCATAGGTAATGGGTTTATCGGCAGCGCTCACCAGCCCCTGAAGCACATGGTTGACAACATCGGGAATGGATTTGACCTCTCCCCGATCGTAGCGATCGGACAGGGTCAGAAACATGGGGCTCATAACTCGCCAGAACTGCCCCAACGTACTGTAATAGGCCATTTGCCGCACCTGCTCGAGCAGAAAGTCAGGAAAGGCTTTTGAGACTCCTTGCAGCAGGGGGTTACCGCGCAACTTTGCCTGAATGGCTTGCTGGGCCCGATCGCAAAACTCCTGCGAATCCAGATAGGCATCCAGCTTGCCGCCTCCATGCCAGAGCATCGCTTTCATACAATATTCGGCAAATTCATAATTGATGCGATCATGCCACCAGTGACGCAACAACTTTCCAATCGAAAATTCGCCATTAAAGTATTTGAAAAAAGGAAACAGTACCAAAAATTGATGCTCAGAAATGTAGATCAAATTGCGCCAGTAGGCATCCAGGACAACGCCATAGCTTTTGAGAATTCCCACAACCTCCATCACGTTCTCCGGAGAGTCTGGTAGCAGCGCGCCGCCATTCTCCAAGCGGTAGATGATGTCTGCCAGAGGGTGAGTAGATGGGAGTTTATTGCTAGTGCTGACCATAGGAGGGATTAGGTGTCAGGAGTAGGAGGTGGAGGGTAGGAGGTGGAGGGTAGGAGATGGGGAGTGGGGGGTAGGGGGTAGGATGCGGTCCTTAAGTCCTTAGTCCTCGGTACTCAAACCGCTTCCACTCCATCACCATACCTATCCTCTATCCCTTGTCTTTTTGAGCCAAACTGTGGTTCACTGCACCAATGGTGGGATAGGAGATGAGCATGGCAGTGGTGGTGGTTTCAGTCCATTGCACGAGCCAACTGGGCTGTAATCCCAAAAATACAATCATTGTGGCAAGAAGAAAACCAGGAATGCGCTCTGACCACTGGACTGGGGGCAGATTTGAAAACTGAACGGGTAAGCGACCAAAAAAGCTGCGGTTGACCAGTAGCAAGAAGTAAACCGAGGTTAAGCCAGTGCCCACCATGCAGAGAAGTGTTTGTACTGGAAACACTGAAAAACTGCCACGAAAGATGATGAATTCTGAAATAAAACCCATCATGCCAGGAATTCCAGCACTGGCCATGACACCCACGATCATCAAGCTGCCAATGATGGGTAAGCCCCTTTCTGGGGTCAGCAGCCCATGCAGGATGTTGATATCGCGGGTGCCGGTTTTTTTATAAACGACGCCAACCAGCAGAAACAGGAGGGCAGAGATCAGCCCGTGGCTGATCATTTGAAAAACAGTGCCGAGAGTGCTGAGGGGGGTTGCCGCCGCCGCCCCCAGCAGAATGTAGCCCATGTGGGCAATGGAGCTGTAGGCAACCATTTTTTTCATATCGCTCTGGGCGATCGCCGTAAATGCCCCGTATAGCACACTGACAACTGCCCAAGTTGCCAGCCAGGGTGACAGCACTGACCAGGCTTCTGGGAACAAACCCAGCCCAAACCGTAGCAACCCATAAGTACCCAGCTTCAGCAAAACTCCCGCCAGGAGGACTGAGATGGGAGTTGAAGCCTCAACGTGGGCATCGGGCAACCAGGTATGGAGAGGAAACAGAGGAATCTTAATACCAAAGCCAATCAGCAAAGTGCCCAACAGAATAAACTGGGTTGCTAGAGGTAGAAATTGGCTGCGGCTGGGGTCATATTCAAAAGAGGACGTTCCGCTTAACCAGATTAGCCCCAGAAATGCAGCCAGAATTAGAACCCCCGAAATGGCGGTATAAATCAAAAACTTAGTGGCGGCATAACCCCGTTGGGCACCACCCCAAATGGCAATTAAAAAATAAAGCGGAATCAGCTCAATTTCGTAGAAGAGGAAGAAAAGGAGTAAATCCTGGGCTAGAAAAGCGCCTGCGACTCCCCCATTCAGCAACAAGATAAGCATGTAATAGAGGCGAGGACGCTGGAGCGATTCGTCGGTGCTATAAATGGCAATCCAGGTCAGGAGGGCATTGATCACAAGGAGGGGTAATGACAGACCATCCAAACCCAGCCGGTAGGTCAGACCAAGGGCACCGATCCAGGGCAGGTTCTCCACAAACTGCAGATGGGCAATGCTGGTGTCAAACTTAAACCCTAAGAGGATTGACCAGAAGACTGCCAGCGTCACGGACAGAAGCGCGATCGCACGGGAATAATCGGGCACCTCTGCACCTGTTTGCGAAGGACTGACACGGGGCAACAGTCCGATCAAGATGGCCCCCAACAAGGGGATGACAATCAGGGCACTGAGCATAGGGCAAGGAATTTAGGTGAAGAAATTACCAGGCAAAGTAAGTGAGGAGAGCGCCCAGAATGCTGACGCCGATCAGAATCGTCAGCAGGTAAAACTGGGACTGACCAGAGACGCTGTATTTCAGGCTCTCTCCACTGAAGATGGAGGCAAGGCCAACAAAATTTACTACCCCATCGAGAACGTAGCGATCAAACCAGGCGTTAAAGCGCGAAACTCGGTCAACCAGCCAGACCACCGTTACCTTATAAAGCTGATCGATATAGAAATCGTAGGCCAGTAAATCCTGGGCAAACTTAAGGGGAATTTGAATCGGTCTGGCCCAGGTTCGGTTCAGGTTGATCGTTGCGCCTAAACCAAAACCAACCGCTCCCGATAGCATGAGTAGCAGCACAACGGACCAGTTGAGGTATGTCCAGTCGGGCAGCAAGTAAAGGCGCTGGAGGATCGCAGGAACCAGTAGTGTGGTCACCGTCAGATACACCATTGGTACAGCCATTGTCCAGGGAACCTCCGGAGCACGACGAGTCTTGGGCTGAGGTGGCCCCAGGAAAACCAGGCGAAAGACGCGAGTTAAATTAAAAGCTGACAGGGCATTGACGATTAACAGCACAACCACTAACCAGGGCTGTCCATACCAGTAGGTATCGACTCCCTCATACAGGGCCCAGAACCCACCCAGGGGCAATAACCCAACCAGCCCAGCCGCTCCTACTACAAAAGCCGTTGAGGTAGCAGGCATACGCGACCATAGCCCCCCCATTTCAGTGATGTCTTGACTACTGGTGGTGAGAATGACCGAGCCAATGCTCATAAATAAAAGGGCTTTGGCGATCGCGTGGGTAAACAGAACAAACAGCGCCACATCCGTCCACTGAGTGCCCACGGCAATGAAGACCAGACCCAGGTAGGCACTGGTGGAGTGGGAAAGCGTCCGTTTGATATCAATTTGAGCGATCGCCACCAAGGAAGCCCCAATAGCAGTCATGGTCCCCAACACAATGAGGGCGATCGAGGCCACAGGCGATAACACCAAAATTGGCTGGAGCTTGATCAACACATAGGCTCCACAGGCCACCACCACTGAATTTCGCAGGATGGACGCTGGATTAGGCCCCTCCATCGCCTCATCTAACCAGAGATGGAGGGGAAACTGAGCACACTTTCCAATCGGTCCGGCAATCAGTGCCAGACCCAGTAACGTTGATACAGTCGGCGACAATTCTGCCGTTTCAGCCCATTCATACAGATCTGGGAAATTGAGCGTACCCGATAGGGTTGCCAGAGCCACCACTCCCATAAGCAGCAATACGTCCCCCACCCGTTTTGTCAAAAAAGCATCACGGGCCGCTGTAACAACTAACGGCTGGGCATACCAGAAACCGACCAGCAGATAAGTCGATAGGGTCAGCATTTCCAGCAGGGCATAGCTCAGGAACAGCGATTCACTCAAGGCTAAACCGCTCATGGCCCCTTCAAAGAAACCCATCAGGGCAAAGAAGCGCGCCAGTGCCCAATCCTTCTCCATATAACCTAGAGCAAAAAGCTGGGCCAGCAGGCTCAAGGTTGTTATCAGTTCAACCGCACCCATGCCAATGGAAGAAACATCCAGCATAAGCGTCAGGTCTAAATCGTCGGCTGTAAACCAGTGGACGACCAGAGGTTGGGGGTCTTCTCCCAAAGTGATGCGGAATACCAGAAACCCATGCACCAGGGAAATGATAGTCATTAACAGATTAAAATAAGCAGCCGGTCGAGGCCCGGTGCGGCGAATAATTCCCACTGCCCAGGGCAGCGTCAGGATTGCACCAACAACTCCGTAACAGGGAATCCACCAACTGTTCTGGAGGAGAAACTGTTCCATCGAAATCGCCCTTAAAACTTTAATGATTATCGTGTTTTAAGCGTTATCTAGTTAGCTTAAAGCGCCTCCAATCTGAACTGAATCAGTTTCGGAGAACGCGCCTGTATTTCTGTATCGCAACTTAATGCTACTAAAAAAATCTTAACCCGGCTTTCAGCTTAACCCTCAAATTGCTCAAAAAATAGAATGTTGCCATTAGAAAAACATTCGTGGAGAAACACTAACTTTTATATATAACTGTAACTTATATTTTATCAAGAATTCAATTATACAGATTGAAAAAAGTCTATGATGATTGAGGCGCATATGCTGAGGGCGATCGCCAAGGACTAATTCCCACAAACTCAACCTGGAATCCTGTTCTGGCAAGAGTTTTATGTTTTGAGTCTGAATTTTAGATCGTCATTTAGTGCGCTTAAAACGGTAAAGGCACAGCAGAAATACCGCTTTCGCTTTGCCTGTTCCTGTTTTTGCTCACCTATAACTCTCAGTAATGACTCAAATTTATAACTATCATTGGTCTTTATATTGTCAAGAGTCATCGGCCACCCTATTCTTAGGTTAGGCACAGTAAAAACCCTCGATAAGGCTTGAAATAATGGCGTTTCCGTCTAATTTTTCATCCCTTGTTTTTACTATTAGTTTCACTTATCAGGAGACCAACAATGCCAATCGCAGTGGGAATGATTGAGACCAGAGGCTTTCCTGCCGTTGTGGAAGCGGCTGATGCCATGGTGAAGGCAGCTCGTGTAACCCTGGTGGGCTACGAAAAGATCGGCAGCGGTCGAGTTACCGTCATCGTGCGGGGAGACGTATCTGAAGTTCAAGCTTCTGTCGCGGCTGGAATTGAGTCTGCCAAGCGGGTGAATGGTGGTGAGGTACTTTCAACCCACATCATTGCCCGTCCTCACGAGAACCTGGAGTATGTACTGCCCATCCGCTACACCGAAGCAGTTGAGCAGTTCCGAACGTGACGGCAGTGACTGACAGCAAACAGCGGTTAGGGACTTCAAGTCATGTAATTCGACCAAGATTTGACCGATAACAGTTCATGGAAGGGAGTAACAAAAATGGCAATTGCAGTTGGAATGGTTGAGACGCTAGGGTTTCCAGCAGTTGTGGAAGCGGCTGACGCCATGGTAAAGGCAGCTCGCGTAACCCTGGTTGGTTATGAAAAGATTGGCAGCGGGCGCGTTACCGTAATTGTGCGTGGCGACGTTTCTGAAGTGCAGGCTTCTGTCGCCGCCGGGATTGAGAATGTGAAGCGCGTTAATGGTGGGCAGGTACTTTCCACCCACATCATTGCCCGCCCCCACGAAAACCTGGAATATGTTCTGCCGATTCGCTACACCGAGGCAGTAGAGCCCTTCCGTGAGAGTGTGAGTGGCATTCGTCCCCTGAACCGCTCGTAGTAGAAACTAATGCAGATTGCCAGAGTTCGTGGCACCGTCACCAGCACCCAAAAAGAACCGAGCCTGAGAGGGATTAAGTTTCTGGTGGTGCAGTTGATGGATGACGAAGGTCAGCCACTACCTGAGTATGAGGTGGCTGCTGACAGTGTAGGTGCAGGGGTTGGTGAATGGGTCTTGGTCAGCCGGGGTAGTGCAGCCCGGCAGGTTCCAGGCAGTGAGCAACGCCCGCTTGATGCTGCGGTGATTGCGATTATCGATACGGTGAGTGTGGATAATCGTTTGCTCTATAGCAAGAAAGATCAATATTGAGGGAGAGAATTCAGAAGCCGGAATTCAGAGACTGGAATCGCCATTTTGAACTTTTCATTCTGACTCCTGGCTCCTGATTTCTAGCTCCTTCTACCTGCTCACCGCTGCCTGCATTGCGTTTTTATTGGAGAGTATTTTATGGCGGTCCGTAGCAGTGCGGCTCCTCCTACTCCCTGGTCGAGAAATTTAGCCGAACCCCAAATTCATGAGTCGGCCTACGTCCATTCTTTCTCGAACTTGATTGGAGACGTTCGCATTGGTGCCAACGTTTTAATTGCGCCGGGAACGTCGATCCGTGCAGATGAAGGAGCCCCCTTTCGGATTGGTGATGGAACGAATGTTCAAGATGGCGTTGTTATTCATGGTCTGGAGAGAGGCCGTGTGATTGGGGATGATGGCAATTCCTACTCTGTGTGGATTGGGAATAGCACGTCTGTTACCCATATGGCTTTGATTCACGGTCCTGCCTACATTGGGAACAACTGCTTCATTGGTTTTCGGTCCACGGTGTTTAATGCACGAGTGGGAGATGGTTGCATCATTATGATGCACGTTCTGATTCAGGATGTGGAGATTCCACCAGGACGGTATGTTCCTTCTGGGTCGGTCATCACCAGCCAGGAACAGGCGGATCGATTGCCGAGTGTGAAGGAGTCAGATATTCAGTTTGCGACCCATGTGGTCGGTGTTAATCATGCGTTGCGATCGGGCTATCAGTGTGCGGAAAATGTTGCCTGCATCACTTCCGTTCGCAATGAACAAAGTCAATCCAGTACTTCCGGTTGGTCAGAAATGAATACCTATTCTTACAGCCAGGCGAACGGTAGTTTAGATGCCCATGTCATCAACCATGTGCGGCAATTGCTGGCGCAGGGCTACCGCATCGGTACCGAATATGCGGATGAGCGACGCTTTCAAACAAGTTCCTGGAAGAGTTGTGCTCCTATCCAATCTAACCGTGAGGCAGATGTGCTGGCAGATTTGCAAGCGTGTCTGTCTGAGCATAGTGGTCAATATGTGCGCCTGATTGGGATTGATCCGAAAGCGAAGAAGCGGGTGCTGGAGACTATTATTCAGCGTCCGGGTGGGAAGCCTGTGCAGTCGCCCGACAACGGTTCTGGCCACCGGGCTGCTTCACCCCAATCGAGTTATCGTCCGGCAGTGACTGCTGCTTCCAATGGGCAGGTTGCCCAGGGGCGGTTGCCGGGAGAGGCGGTGGATCTGGTGCGCCATCTTTTAGCTCAGGGTGCTCGAATTGGAACTGAACATGCAGATGCGCGCCGGTTTCAAACGTCTTCCTGGCATAGCTGTTCTCCGATTCAATCTACTCGAGAGGCAGAGGTGCTGTCTGCGCTGGAAGGCTGTATGGCTGAACATACAGGCGAGTATGTGCGCATGTTTGGGATTGACCCGAGGGCAAAGCGCCGACTAGGTGAAATGATTATTCAACGCCCAAATGGGAAGACGGTGGTGCAGCATAGGGGTGGAGCTACTCAGTCTTACACTGCTCCCAGCTCGTCGGTACCCGCTGGCTATGCGTCCACAAGTCGTTTGACTCCGGATGTAGTGCAACAGGTGAGTCAGTTGATCGCTCAAGGTTTGCAGATCGGGTTAGAGTATGCGGATGAGCGTCGATTCAGGACGAGTTCTTGGAATAGTGCGGCTCCTCTACAGGTGAGGCGGGAGTCGGAGGCGATCGCAGCCCTGGAATCCTTCTTGGCTGAACACAGCCGAGACTATGTGCGATTAGTTGGCATTGACCCTAAACCCAGGCGGCGGGTGGTTGAACTGATCATCCATCGGCCTAATGGCAAGCAGGTTGGCGGTGTTTCCAGGCAATCATTGACGGCGGCTCCTACTTCATCCAGCTCTTTCAACATCAGGGTTGCTGGTGGAGTCCAGGTTTGGGATAGCAAAATTGCAGACCAGGTGCGTCAATTGTTGGCCCAGAGTTACCGAGTTGGGGTTGAGTATGCCGATCAACGCCGGTATAAGACCAGTTCCTGGCAAACGGGAACGATCCAGGGAAGTCGAGAATCGGATCTCGTATCGTCTCTGCAAGCTTTCCTGAGTGAGCATCCCAATGACTATGTGCGATTGATTGGGATTGACCCTAAATCCAAGCGGCGGGTGGTGGAAACCATCATTCACAAGCCAGGGGAAGTGGTTGCTCGTTAGGAAAATCGGCTGACCTTTTGTAGTCGTAACGTTTGGTTACGAGAACGCAACTAGCTTAAAGAACGTTTGCAGGAGGTCTCGTTTTTAGATTGGGTTTCGAGTTTAGAGGGCTGAGGGAGTATTCTCAGGTCAATGCTCTAAGCTCTGATCCCGCAATGGTTGAAGAGGTTTTGCCGATGTCTTTGCCGCCGCTCCGGTTGCGACCAATCAGTACCTCCCACTATTACATCAGTGGGAATGTGACGATTCAGGATGGGGCTGCGATCGCCCCTGGAGTTCTGCTTCAGGCAGATCCGAATTGTTGCGTCATCATCAAAACTGGGGCCTGTATTGGTATTGGGTCCATTCTTCATGCCAGCAATGGCACCATCGAAGTGGGAGAGGGGGCCAATATTGGTGCAGAAGTGCTGCTGATCGGGAATGTGACGGTTGGGGCGAAAGCCTGTATTGGGTCTGCTACCACCATTCTCAATAGTTCGGTGGAGTGGGGGCAGATTATTCCCCCTGGTTCCCTGATTGGCGACACCAGCCGCTGCATCGACCCCAACGAACTGCAAGCAATCGATACCGTAACCTATCCTGCCCCGGAACCTCAGAAAAACAAGCAGACGACTCCTGCGACTTCCCCCAATGGGGAAATCGAGGCTGTTCAACCCGCTGAAAGCTCTGGCGTCAATGTTTACGGGCGGGTCTATGTCAATCAACTGCTGGTCAAAATGTTTCCCCATAGCCGAAGAGGTTCTGAATCGCCACCCAAATCGGAGAAACTGGCAACTTCTGACGACCCCTGGGAGGACTAACAAATGGCTCTCATTTAGTGATGGCAAATGTCCACACCCGACTATATCCGTGCCCATCGACATTCGATGCACCATCGTAAGGAATTGCTTGCAAGCCAGCAATGCGGTTGTTTTTATTGTTGCTTTATTTTCCCTCCATCCGAGATTTGTGAGTGGATTGACCACTGGGAGTCCATTGGACAGACAGCATTATGTCCCCAATGCGGCATTGATTCAGTAATTGGTTCCGAGTCTGGTTATCCAATTACAAAGGAGTTTTTGATGGAAATAAAAGCTTACTGGTTTTAAGGGGGCGGAAGAGTGGCGAAGCGGTACAAGGCTGGTGTGACAGTTAGGATAGTAGTAAGTAGCCACAATTAATTGTCAAGGGAGGAGTGGGACCGTGCCCCCAGGCAGGGGGTTCACTCCCTCCACCCCCGAAATTATCCTTAATTAATTGGGCCTAGCTACTTACTGAAGCAAACCACGGTTTCTGAAATCAATGAGTCGCCGAGAAGACTTTACAGATACTGCGCTGGGGC
Source organism: Leptothermofonsia sp. ETS-13 (assembly GCF_049200465.1). Lineage (NCBI taxonomy): Bacteria > Bacillati > Cyanobacteriota > Cyanophyceae > Leptolyngbyales > Leptolyngbyaceae > Leptothermofonsia > Leptothermofonsia sp. ETS-13. The sequence goes on along the minus strand of NZ_CP120836.1, from coordinate 3,214,790 downwards.
TTGTCTCCGCCCAAAGCTTTCCTGCCATTGTGGGGATTGCTGACCACATGCTGAAGTCGTCTGGAGTGACGCTGGTTGGGTATGAAAAGATTGGTGGAGGACACTGTACGGCGATCGTCCGGGGTGGGGTTGCCGATGTGCGGCTGGCAGTTCAGGAAGGTGCTGAACGGGCCGCCCAATTTGGGCAACAACTCTCAACCCTGGTGATTCCGCGCCCAATGCCCAATCTGGAAGCGGTTCTGCCGATTGGCAATCGCCTGGCTCAACTTGCCACGGGTCGGGGACACAGCAAACTCAGTAATCAGGCTGTGGGTTTGCTAGAAACGCGAGGGTTTCCTGCGATGGTTGGTGCTGCCGATGCCATGTTGAAAGCTGCGGATGTGGTGCTGGCTGCCTATGAAACGATTGGGGCGGGATTATGTACGGCCATTGTTCGGGGTTCGGTGGCAAACGTGGCAGTGGCACTGGATGTGGGCATGGTTGAAGCGGAGCGGATTGGTGAACTGCACGCTGTGATGTTGGTACCCCGTCCTTTGGATGATTTGGATCAAACCCTGCCTCTGGCAAGCTGCTGGATCGAAGAGCTACAGCCGCTCCGTCTTCCTATTACTGCAAAGGAAACGGAGAAGGAGCTGGTTGCATTACCCGATCTCAAACAACAGCAAAAAACGCTGGCAATGGCAGAGCAACCTGTGGTGAAGAAGGTTGAGGTATTACCAATGGAGCCTGTTTCAGATCCGGCAAGTTCTAATGCACAGGTTGATACTAACGTTACTCCAGCTTTTTCTGAACCTTCTGCGCCTGAATTGTCGATGAATTTAAATGATGATGATTCAGATTCCCAATCTTCTCAGACTGCGAAGGGAACTGGTAAACTGAGGCGAAAGCCGAGAACGTAGGGGCTTTTATGGAGTTAGGTTGGAGAGGGTGATTTTAACGGTTGTTTGGACACCGGGGGTACTTTCAATCGACAGGCTCCCCTGGTGCAGTTCAACTAGCCGTTTGGCGATCGCAAACCCCAACCCAGATCCTTGTTGCTCATAAAATTTGCGCTCAAACTGCATATAAGCTCCCAGGCGGGCAATCTGTTCCACGGTCAAGCCGCGCCCGCGATCGCGGATCCACAGGGTGAATCCTTCATCACTTACTGTTGCTGTCAAATGAACTGGGGTGCCTGCCCTGGAAAACTTAAATGCGTTATCCGTCAGTTCCTCTACCACTTTATTCAGTTTTAGATCCGCAATTTGAACGGTCGTATTTTGCAAATTGAGGTGGAGGTCTGCCTCCCGACCATAGCGTTTGGCGACCTGGGTAGCGACGTTGGCAATCAGGACTTTGGGATAGTGGGTGACTGCACTGCGAAAGAAGCGAATCCGTTCAGTATCTTTGGCGGCCAGTTCAAGCTCGACATAGAGCAAATAGTTTTGGATTAACCGATGGAGGCGATCGGCAGCAGCGTAAATGCCCTCTGCCACCTCCAGCACTTCGCGCCGGTCAATCTGCTCATAATCCTCAATTAACAATTCTGTCAAACCCAAGATGCCGTGCAGTGGTGTTTGCAGTTCGTGCGGTAGCGATAGAGCAATGCTATTGCGCAGCTCATCCAACTGCTGCTGAGACTGACTGGCGAGAATGGCTTGCTTCTCAAAGCGGCTGGCGATCGCTCCCAACAACTCTTCCATTGTAAAGGGCTTGGTGAGGTAATCATCAGCCCCCAGTTGCATTCCCTGTCGAATGTTTTCTTTGGCACCCATAGCCGTCAAGAAAATGAACGGAATAGTGGCGGTCGCAGGGTGATGACGCAAGGCAGATAAAACTTCATAGCCATTCGGTTGGGGCATCACTACATCACACAAAATCAAATCGGGCAGGTGCTCCTGCGCCTTTTGAATGCCAATACTGCCATCTTCTGCACTGATGGTTTGAAAGCCCTCCTTTTCTAGCAATTCGAGAATCATTTCTCGAATTGAACGTTCATCCTCAATAATCAGGATTTTCTTCATCGATTGCTACTATGTGGGCTTAATGGCTTGATCAGGTGAAAATAGTCGCCAAGCTGATTTTCAGCAATTTCAGATCCATCGTCAACGAAATTAATACCAGGTATAGCTGTCACCAGGTTGCTTAGGACATCGATTTTAAGAAGGTGTAGGGCTTCACCCTTAGTCAGGGGGGAACCCCTGTACCCCCATCCTAAGCCTGGTGGCCATAGCTATGAGGTATCGCAATTTTCATATAGAGGGACGCCGATCCTGATCAGGGAAGGCATGAGAGGCGAGGTGGATCTCAATACCTGCTCTAGTATGCCCTCAGCCTTCGAGGAATTTCCTATGACCCTGGTGCAGCCGAGAAACCGTATGATGGATGATTAAGCCATCAGGGCAATCCGCAACGTAAGGAGTCGCGATTGAGGAATGGGAGGGAGTTTTGCTAACGAAGATCTTGACCTCCAGGCAATTGAAAAACTCCTTGGAGCTTCTGCTGTTTTTGACTGGGAAACGCTGAATTCTGGGTGGCAGGTAGCGCTGCAAGGGGCAGTGGCTCCCGGTTCAACCGTCTGTGGTGTTGTGTTTCCGGGCACTCAAACCGAGCTGGCAGAGGTAATGACCCATGCCAGCCATCAGCGGTGGACAGTTCTTCCTGTGGGGTGCGGCAGCAAGCTGCATTGGGGCGGATTGGTCCGCGGGGGGCAGGGGGAAGCGCGATCGCCTCTGATCGCCATCAGTACCGGGCGAATGAATCGTTTAATTGATCATGCGGTGGGAGACCTGACGGTGACGGTGGAAGCGGGAATGGGCTTTGCTGATTTGCAAGCCACCCTGGCAAAAGCCGGGCAGTTTCTGGCGATCGACCCGGCCTTCCCCGAACGAGCCACCATTGGCGGAATTGTGGCAACGGCGGATACAGGTTCTCTGCGGCACCGCTACAACAGTGTGCGGGATATGCTGCTGGGGCTGTCTTTGGTGCGGGCAGATGGGCAGCTCGCCAGGGCAGGCGGACGGGTGGTCAAGAATGTGGCGGGTTATGACCTGATGAAGCTGTTTACGGGGTCCTATGGCACGCTGGGGGTGATCACTCAAGTCACATTTCGGGTCTATCCACTTCCAGAAACATCCCAAACGGTTGTACTGGCCGGGAAGGCAGAATTGATTGCCCAGGCCACCGCCGCCCTGTTAAGTTCGGCACTGACTCCGGTATCGGTTGACCTGCTTTCGGCCCAAACCGTTCAGGCACTGGATTTAGGATGCGTAAAGGGAATGGCGATCGCCGTTCGCTTCCAGGGAATTCAGCCCAGTGTGGAACAGCAGGTAAACCGCATACTGGAATTGGGACAATCCTTGGGCCTGGCCAGTGTTTCTGAAACTGAAGTAGATGAGGCTCTATGGGAACGCCTCCGAAAACACATGACAGCAGAAGGACAGGAGCGGGCGATCGCCTGCAAAATAGGAATAAGCCCGTCAGAAGCGGTTTCTGTGATAGAGCAAATGGACTCAATTGAGTTGCCCGAAACGGTCTGGTACGGACAGATTCATGCGGCCAGTGGATTGGGGAGGCTGGTTTTTCCGGATTCGGTCTCACTGGAGTCTTTGTTGAAGCTGCGATCGCGGCTTCAAACCCGCTGTGGATTTTTGTCCATTCTGCAAGCTCCCGTTTCCTTGAAACAACAGATAGATGTTTGGGGCTACTCTGGCAATGCCCTTGATCTCATGCGGAAGCTAAAGCAACAATTCGACCCCAACTACCGTTTAAGCCCCCATCGGTTTGTGGGGGGAATTTAACTGATGAATACCCAATCCAAAGAAACAGTAGACCTTGAAAGAGCAACCCACGCAGCGATGGCAGAAGAGGCACCCCCCTCGTCTTCCCTTCCCCCTTTTCCCCGCTTCGATTCCCACAATCCTCCCGACCCCAAGCTGATTGATGCCTGTGTTCACTGCGGCTTCTGCCTTTCTACCTGTCCTAGTTACCGGGTCATCGGCAAGGAAACCGATTCTCCCAGAGGCCGAATTTACTTAATGGATGGGGTGAACGAGGGGCAGATCCCCCTCTCTCCAGCAACAGTTCAGCACTTTGATTCCTGCCTGGGATGTCTGGCCTGCGTCACCACCTGCCCCTCTGGAGTGCGATACGACAAATTAATTGAGGCCACCCGACAGCAGGTTGAACGAAACCATCCCCGATCGCTCCCCGAAAAGCTGCTGCGCCAGCTCATTTTCTCTACCTTTCCCTATCCTAACCGGATGCGCTGGTTACTCCGGCCTCTGGGGATTTACCAGAAATCGGGATTACAGAAATGGGTGCGATCGCTCAACTTCCTGAAAGCCCTTTCGCCCCAACTGGCTGCGATGGAGGCCATGTTGCCAACCATCTCCCCGCAGGCATTTCAGGACACCCTGCCAGAAATTGTGCCCCCCCAGGGAACACCCCGTTACCGGGTTGGGCTGATTCTGGGATGCGTTCAGCGCCTATTTAACCCGGAAGTGAACGACGCCACAGTACGCGTTTTGGCTGCTAATGGCTGCGAAGTAGTCATGCCCAGGTCACAAGGTTGCTGTGCAGCCCTCACCCACCACCAGGGACAGGAAGCACAAACCAAAACCCTCGCTCGCCATTTGATTGATAGCTTTGCAGATACGGGCGTGGATTACGTGCTGGTAAATGCCTCCGGTTGTGGGCACACCCTGAAGGAATACGGCAACATCCTGAGCGATGATCCGCAATACCGGGAAAAAGCCAGGGATTTTGCTAGCAGGGTTAAAGACGTGCAGGAGTTTCTGGCAACAGTCGGATTGACCGCCCCCCTCTCACCCCTGCAAGACGAACCACTAACGCTGGTGTATCAGGACGCCTGCCATATGTTGCATGGGCAAAAAATTAGCGTCCAGCCCCGTCAGCTTCTACGGCAAATTCCTGGAGTGCGCCTGCGTGAACCTGTAGATGCAGCCTTGTGCTGTGGTAGTGCTGGTGTTTACAACATTCTGCAACCAGAGGTGGCCGCGGAACTGGGGCGGCAAAAGGTCGAAAACCTGACCAATACGGGAGCCTCCGTGATTGTTTCAGCCAATATTGGCTGCTTCGTCCAAATCAGCCGACATCTCAAATTGCAAGGAAAGGATCTGCCCGTTCTACATCCTATGCAGCTACTGGACTCTTCTATCCGTAAGTCCAGCTTTGGCAAGTGATAGGAGTCGATACAGCTCATCCTGTATAATTTTTAACCTTAGGGAATGTCATCCATCCGGCAACTATTTGCGATGAATGACGTCTTGGGAGGATTGTGACATGAAACCCTGAGACAGTTAGGCAGGTAGGATTGTGAAATTAAACTGGTTTCTGCCCGCTCTAGTGGGTACGGTTTTGATGGCTACCGCTGTGGAAGCGGCTACCCTGGAGCAATGGCGGTTTGACCAGGGGCAAAACCAGCTAGAAATTAAGACCGATCAGCAAGTTCAGCCACGGGCCAAGTTGCTTTCCAAACCCACCCGCCTGGTTATTGATTTGCCGGGAATCATTTTGGGGCGTCCGCGTCAAAGCCAATCGGTGGGTGGAGCCATTCGCAGTTTGCGTGTGGGGCAGTTTGATCGCAGCACCACCCGGATTGTGGTGGAACTGGCTCCGGGCTATACGCTGGATCCAAAGCAGGTGCGGTTTCGGGGGGTATATGCCAATCAATGGATCGTTCAGCTTCCCGAACCCCAATTAGTTCCCCCCTCTGAGCCAAATGATCCTGATGGGGATATCATCGTCGGTCAGCGTCCGCTTGAAGTTCCGCTGGAAACGGTTATTCTGGTGCCCTTTCCAGAACAAAGGCGGACTTCCCCTACTGCTACCCCAAGGCCGATCGCACCTGCCCCCCGCACTGGCTTACCTCCTTTACGCACACCAAACAGCCGCCCGATTGTGGTTGTCGATCCAGGTCACGGTGGTCCCGATCCAGGGGCGATCGGTATTGGGGGATTGCGGGAGATAGATGTGGCAACCCCGATCGCCTTCCGGGTTGCAGAGTTACTTCGCAAAGAAGGTGTCGAAGCAGTTCTGACCCGTGAAGATGACCGGGATCTGGGGCTGGAACCCCGCGTTCAACTCGCTAATCGGCTGAACGCGAATGTATTTGTCAGCATTCATGCTAATGCTATCAGTCTGGCTCGGACTGACATCAGCGGGGTAGAAACCTATTACTACGACTCCGGCAAGGAACTGGCTGAAACTATTCACCGCAGTATTCTAGAAAGCACTGGAGTGCGCGATCGCCGCGTCAGGCAAGCCCGATTTTACGTTCTGCGGCGAACCCGGATGCCCGCTGTCCTGGTCGAAGTCGGCTTTGTCACCGGTGCAGAAGACGCCCCCAGGCTAAGGGATCCAGCCTTTCAGAATCGAATGGCCGAAGCGATCGCGCGTGGGGTTTTACGCTACCTGCGACTGGAACGATAGGTGGTAGGGTGGATGGCTAGAGGGATCACTCATCCACCCATCCACCCATCCACCCCCTCACCCCCTTCTCCTCTTTCTTCAAGAGAAGCTTCTGGATTCTCCCAGCGGCTAAGTAGAATGGCGTTTACGATGTTGCCGGTGATGTTTACGATGGTCTTAAAACCATCAGTGAGGCGATCAACGCCTGCAACAATCGCAACTCCTTCGAGGGGGAGTCCTGCCGCCGAGAGTACGGTGGTCATCATGATGATGCCTGAACCAGGGACTCCGGCGGTGCTGAAGGATACGAGTAGGGTGCTGAGGGCGATCGCCACCAGCAAATCGGTCGTCAGTGGAATGTGGTAAATCTGGGCGATGAACAATGCATTAAAAGCCTGGTAAATAGCTGAGCCATCCCGCTTGAGGACGGTTCCCAGGGGAATGGCAAAGCTGGCGATTGCTGCACTCATGCCATAGCGTTCCTGCGCATCCTGGAGCGTCACGGGTAAAACTGCATTGGTGCTGGCTGTTCCAAAACCGAGCGAGAAGGTGGGAAAGAAGGATTGGAAGAACTTGATCGGCTTTGCTTTTAGGACAAGTAGAATCAGCACATACAGACCCATCATGATGGCAAACGCCAGAAGCATGCCCAGGATGTAATAAAGAAGTCGGGCAATCAATCCAAACCCCTGGGTGGCAATAACTGAACTGATTAAGGCAAAAACACCAACCGGAGCGGTGTACAGGATGACAGACAAAACTTTTTCAAAGATGGCGTAGATGCTGTCAATGAAACTGACAAAGCTGGCTGATTTATCTCCCGCCAGTTGAATGCCCGTCACAATCAGTGCTGCGGAGAAGATAGTTTGGAGCAAATTGCTGGTTGCCAGTGCTTCCAGGGGGTTGACCGGCACCAGGTTCACCAACCAATCAATTAAAGAGGAACGATGGGTTGTACTGGCAACTGCATTAATGGATAAACCCGTCATACCCACTCCCGGTTGCAAAATCAGGGCGATCGCCATTCCCAGGAAAACGGCGGTCGCTGCCGTCATGACATACCCTGTAAACAGTTTGAGCAAATACCGCCCAACCTGAGAGGTATCCTGTACCTTCGTCAACCCCAGCACTAGGGATGAAAAAACGATGGGCACCACCACAAACTGAATCAGGCGGAGAAAGCTATTGCCTAAAGGAGTGAGAAGATAGTGATCCAGTGGTGCGATCGCCTCCGGAAAGAAGCCATTCAACAAAGCACCAAAAACAATTCCCACGCCCAGAGAACCGAGAATGAGCGTCGATAAATTCATAACCCTGCCTGCATCCTACCCAAACCGCACTCGATCAATCTACCATCGCTGGTGGTTTGTCAAATTAAATTTGACAGGTGGCTCAGGTTGAATGGTTTGATTTGAGTTAAATTCTGAGGGGCTTTAACCCATCAAAATTTTCCTGACGAATACCAGTCCCCCTCCGCCCTGCTAATGTCCCTTCTCCCCCGCCAACTGGCTTTTCTGACTTTGCGTGCTATCCATCGCGATGCCTTTGCAGACGTAGCCTTAGACCGGGTACTGAACCAGAACGATTTGCTACCCCCGGATCGCCGCTTGTTAACCGAACTGGTGTACGGCAGTATCCGGCGGCAACGAACTCTGGACGCGATGATTGACCATTTAGCCAGGAAGAAAGCGCACCAGCAACCATCAGATCTGCGGACAATCCTGCACCTGGGGCTGTATCAACTTTGCTATCTTAACCACATCCCCGCCTCTGCAGCGGTCAACACAACTGTGGATCTGGCCAAGCAAAATGGACTGGCAGGACTGGCCGGGTTTGTCAATGGCGTGCTGCGGCAGTTCATTCGCCTGGTAGAACAGGAAAAGGAAACCGGGAAATCGGGAAGCGACGAAAAGTTATCTTCCAGCCCTTGTCTAGATCCAGCAGGGCACGTTTCCAACCCAAGGCTCTCCTTTCTTCTGTCGCCTTCCCTTTCTCCCATTGAGCGTTTGGGCATTCTGCACAGCTATCCTGACTGGATCGTTGCTGTTTGGCTGGAGCAGCTAGGACTACAAGAAACTGAAGCCCTGTGTGAATGGATGAACCAGCCTCCGCATATCGATTTGCGAGTAAACACGCTGCAAGCAACGGTGGAATCGGTAGAGGCGGCGATGCAGGCAGCGAACGTTGTGGTTGGGCGAGTACCCTACTTACCCCAGGCATTGAGGTTGCTGGAACCTGCAGGGGCAGTACAACAGCTACCCGGTTTTCATGAGGGGCAGTGGATGGTTCAGGACAGCAGTGCCCAACTGGTTGGCTATCTGGTCGATCCGCAACCGGGAGAGGTCGTGGCAGACGCCTGTGCCGCACCGGGGGGCAAAACCATGCATCTGGCAGAGTTGATGCAGGATAAAGGAACGGTTTGGGCTTGCGATCGCACCCCCTCCCGGCTCAAAAAACTTCAGCAAAATGCAGAGCGTCTCGGTTTGCATTCGATCCAAACAGTGGCGGGAGATAGCCGTGACATGCCGCAGTTGAGGGAACAGTGCGATCGCGTCCTGGTAGACGCTCCTTGCTCTGGCCTCGGCACCCTCCACCGCCATGCCGATGCCCGCTGGCGGCAAACCCCTGAATCGGTTCAGGAACTGGCGACCTTGCAAACTCAACTTTTGGAGCAAGCGGCTACCTGGGTCAAACCAGCGGGCATCCTGGTCTATGCCACCTGTACCCTCCATCCGGCTGAAAATGAAACCGTGATTCAAACCTTTCTGACCCATCACCCCCAGTGGCGAATTGAACCGCCCACGCCCGGTTCTCCTCCTGCGGCCTTCACCACTCCGGCTGGCTGGGTCAAAGTGTGGCCCCATCGTCATGATATGGATGGGTTTTTCATGACTCGGCTAAAGAAGAGTTAAAGAAGTGGAGGGGTCTGAAGCGGAGGGTGTAGGGTACAGGTACGGACACATCACCAACCCAAAGCTATGACAGCAGATCCTAAGCTCAAAACCCTCATCAAAATTCTGATTGGTACTGCCTGGTTGGATGGACAAATCCAGCCGGAAGAGCGGGAATACCTGCATCGGGTGGTCAAAGAAAAAGGCATGGCGGATGAGCCGGATATCCAACCCCTCCTCTACGAATTTAGACCCGTCAAGCCTGAGGAATGCTATGGATGGGTAAAGGAATTTCTGGGCAACCAGCCTACCACCGAAAGCTGTCAGCAGCTCATTGAAGCCATTAGTGGTCTGATTTACAGCGATGGTACCGTCGCCAATGAAGAAGCGCGGCTCCTGACCAACCTGCAATTGCTGGACCCTGCCCACGAATCTTCAGAGCCTAAAGAAAGTACCATCTTGAAGACTGTGCGCGACCTCTATCGACGCTGGATATCTAACCTGGGTTAGCCGGGAATCGCTGGGTAGATGAATAGAGAGGATATCCAGGTAATGTTCTGACATGGGGATAGGAGTCAGGGAAAATCGGAGCACTCGAACCCGTTAAATTCTCCCAAACAACTACGACGGTACTTGAACCTGTGCATTGCCCCACCTGTGAGAGCACGAATATCGTCAAGCATGGTAAAACTGCCGAGGGTAAGCAACGGTATAAATGCCATAATCCTGAATGCACTCGTCATAGCTTTGTTCGGGAGTATTCTTACCGAGGCTACTTGCCTACTGTGAAACAACAGATTTGTGAGATGGCGCTCAACGGCATCGGGATTCGCGATACTGCGCGGGTACTCAAGATTAGCCCAACCACCGTCCTTGAAGAATTAAAAAAAAGATCGTCATCTTGAACACGTGAACCGACCCTTGTTAGAACAACTTAAGCCGACCTCTGCGATAGTCGTCAAACACATTAAGGAAGCGGAAGCTGACGAGATGGGGAGTTTTGTTCACTCGAAGCAGCAGGAGCGTTGGTTACGGCACGCAATTGATCATCAAACCGGGTACGTGTTGGCCTATGTGCTGGCCGATCATACAGACCAGGCGCTCGTTGAGTTAAAAGCATTGTTAGAGCCGTTTGGCGTTCAAACGTTTTACACCGATGGATGGGGAGCGTATGCCCGTTTGGTGGATGAAGACCAGTACGTCGTTGGCAAGTGGAATACCCAAAAAATCGAGCGCAAACACTTAACGTTACGAACGCGAATTAAGCGATTAGCTCGCAAAACCATCTGCTTCTCCAAGTCCGAATGGCTGCATGACATCGTGATTGGATTGTTCATCAATCGCTACGAGTTTGGGCGGGCTGTTTGACTTCATCGATCCCCATGTCTAGAACATTAGCCTCGCACAGTAACAGCTCCCTTAGTTGGCTTAAACGAACTCCGAATAGGTTCAGCACACATTGGCAACCCTGAGCTGGAACCTGCTTTTCAGTTGATGGGAGTGGCAGCAGTTCCCGAAATACCAAGACTGGCATGGAATCTTTGCGTTGATGCCGTTGCAAAGTGTCTATGTTCAATTTCCAATTCCCTGTAACCATAATCGGCAATCTAACAATTGCGGTGCAGCGGATTGAAGAAAGCCGCTGGTGCTGAGTTAGGATTCTGACAAAAATAACTTGAGTAACTTCTAAAACATGTTGCCTGCCTACAAGGCTTTCTAAGTTTTGGGAGTGCAATTTAAATTTGTAAGGATCCTTAGAGATTACTAGCAACCGCTGACCGCAACCGTTATCCCTACCGACGCTGTGAGTTAGTTAGGCGTGTTCCTCCCGCTGTCAGGATATTGAACTATAAAAGGACAGAATATATCTATGCTGTGAGAAATGCTGTGAGAAATGGTGAGCAGCGTACTTTTCACGGCGACCCTATTCCCGAAAACTCTTAGTCTATGGCGAACCTCGAAGATCTCACCCGTGGTACTACCGTCAAAGGCATCCTGCCGACTCAGAACGTTACCGTCATTGATGCAAAGTGGCATGGGAGTGACGTTGTTGAGTTGACCTATAAAGACGCGAACGGTCAACCTCACACTGAGATCCTGTTTCGCGATCGCGAGCCAACCTTAGAAATTGTTACCGCAGGACGACCGTGGAGCTTTGATGGGGATGGTGCGTTGCTGCGGTTAGTTTCCGAAGCCCATCGCATTCGGCTGGCTCACTTATTTGATCCGCTGCTAGCGGTTCATACCTCGTTGGTGGAACCCCTGCCCCACCAGATCACGGCGGTGTATGGCGAGATGCTGACCCGTCAACCGCTGCGGTTCCTCTTGGCTGACGATCCGGGAGCCGGAAAAACCATCATGGCCGGACTGTTTATCCGGGAGTTGCTGATTCGGGGAGACTTACAACGGTGCTTGATCGTTTGTCCGGGCAGTCTGGCCGTACAGTGGCAGGATGAGCTGTTTCAAAAGTTTCATCTGCCCTTTGAGATTCTGACCAATGACCGGATCGAAGCGGCTCGCACTGGGAACGCCTTTGCGGAAATGCCGCTGGTCATCGTTCGACTGGACAAGCTCAGTCGCAGTGAAGACCTGCAAGCCAAGCTTGGGCAAACCGATTGGGATCTGGTGGTGGTGGATGAGGCTCACAAAATGTCTGCCTCATTTTTTGGCGGTGAAATCAAGGAAACCAAGCGTTATAAGCTCGGTAAGCTGCTGTCAACACTGACCCGCCATTTTCTGTTGATGACGGCAACGCCCCACAACGGGAAAGAAGAAGACTTCCAGCTTTTCCTGGCGCTACTGGATGGCGATCGCTTTGAAGGGCGCTTCCGAGACGGGGTACATACCTGTGATGTGTCGGATTTAATGCGGCGACTGGTCAAGGAAGATCTGCTCAAGTTTGATGGCAAACCGCTCTTTCCTGAACGTCGGGCACACACGGTCAAGTATGTCCTGTCCGATCTGGAGGCCATTCTTTACAAGCAAGTTACCGATTACGTCAGAGAAGAATTTAACCGAGCCGAAGCCTTAGCCAATGATGGCCGCCGCCAAGGAACCGTTGGCTTTGCCTTGACCATTTTGCAACGTCGCCTTGCCTCTTCTCCCGAAGCCATCTATCAATCCCTGCAACGACGGCGGGAACGGCTACAGAAGCGGCTTCGAGAGGAAGAACTCTTGAAACGAGGGCCATCAGCGGAGATCGACTTTGGCCCCACCATTGACCCCGATGATTGGGACGATGATTTTGAGGATTCCTCTAGTGATGAGCGCGAGCGTCAAGAAGAAGAGGTAGTTGACCAGGCCACGGCAGCTCGCACGATCGCCGAACTCAAAGCCGAGATCGATCAGCTCAGTAAACTGGAAGATTTAGCCTTGCGGGTGCGACGCAGTGGCAAGGATCGCAAGTGGGACGAGCTATCTAAGCTGTTACAGAATAGCGCTGAGATGTTTGATGCCGGGGGGCATCGGCGCAAACTGGTGATCTTTACCGAACATCGGGATACCCTGAACTATCTGGTCAGTCAAATTACGACCCTCATCGGGCGACCTGAGGCAGTGGTCACAATCCACGGTGGCATGGGACGAGAAGAGCGCAAGAAGGCAGAGGAAGCCTTTAAGCAAGATGTCATGGTGCAAGTTTTGATCGCCACGGATGCGGCGGGGGAAGGGATTAACCTGCAACGGGCACATTTAATGGTGAACTACGATCTGCCGTGGAACCCGAATCGACTGGAGCAGCGATTTGGGCGAATTCACCGGATTGGACAAACGGAAGTCTGCCATCTTTGGAACCTAGTGGCAGAGGAAACCCGCGAGGGGGATGTGTATCTCTCGCTGCTCAAAAAGCTGGAGATCGAGCAAAAGGCGCTCGGTGGCAAGGTCTTTGATGTGTTGGGCAAAGCGATCGCCGGTAAGGAACTGCGAGAATTGCTGATTGAAGCGATCCGCTACGGCGATCGCCCAGAAGTTAAAGCGAAGCTTGACCAGGTGGTTGCCGATCGCCTCGACCAAAGTCGGTTTCGAGAGTTGCTAGAGGAACGTGCCTTGGCACGAGACTCCATGGACGCGACCAAGGTGCAGCAGGTTTGCCAGGAGATGGAGCGAGCGGAAGCCCGAAAACTCCAGCCCCATTTCATTGCCTCCTTTTTCTTGGAAGCATTCCAGCGATTGGGCGGTACGATTCGGCAGCGGGAACCCAAGCGGTACGAGATTACCCATGTTCCGGCGGCGATCCGCAATCGCGATCGGGGGATTGGAGTGGGTGAGGCCATCTTAAAACGGTATGAGCGGATCTGTTTTGAGAAGGAACTCATCAGCGTTCCTGGAAAACCCCCGGCTGATTTTGTCTGCCCTGGCCATCCCCTCCTCGATGCCACCCTAGATTTGATCTTGGAGCGGCATCGGGCGCTGCTCCGGTAGGGTGCCATTCTGGTAGACGAAAACGATCTGGGAGAAGAAGTCCGTGCTTTGGTGTATTTGGAACATTCCATTCAGGATGCGCGAACCGAGCGGGAGGGTCGGCGACGGGTCGTCTCGCGTCGGATGCAGTATGTGGAGATTTTGGAACCACAAAGGCACGAAGGACACAAAGAAGAAGAAGTCGCTGTGAGAAATGCGGGGTATGCGTCTTACCTGGACTACCGATCGCTCACCCCAGACGAACAGGCTCTCCTCGCTGATCCTTTGTGTTCTTTGTGCCTTCGTGGTTCAAATCTAGAAGATCAAGCCACCACCTACGCCATCACCCATCTCGTCTCTCAACACCTCCAAGAAGTCCGGGAACAGAAGGAAGCGTTGATTGAGAAGACCCGGCGGGCGGTGAAGGATCGCCTGACGAAGGAAATTAACTATTGGGATCGTCGGGCAGCGGATCTGCGCTTGCAGGAGCAAGTCGGTAAGCCGAATGCCAAGCTCAATTCTGCCAAAGCCCAGCAACGGGCAGATGAGTTAGCCGCACGGTTGCAAAAACGCCTATCTGAGTTGGAGCAGGAACGCCAACTTTCGCCTCTGCCCCCCTGTTGTGGTTGGCGGTGCTTTAGTCGTGCCGATCGGTCTCTTGCAACGGCTACAGGGAAAACGAGAAGCGGCGACCAGTACCTTCGCCAGAGAAACCAAGCGCATTGAGCGAGCCGCAATGGAAGCAGTCATGGCCGCAGAACGGGCGTTGGGGTATGAACCACGGGATGTCAGCGCGCAGAAGTGTGGTTATGACATTGAATCGGTGATACCGGAGACTGGGCAATTGCGATTTATTGAGGTGAAAGGCAGGGTAGAGGGGGCCGAAACGGTTACAGTTACGAAAAACGAAATTCTAACGGCACTGAATAAGCCGAATAATTTTATCTTGGCCTTGGTGCAGGTTCCTGCGGATCGGGATTTCCCAGAGGGGGATGCGTTTGCGGTGCGCGAGTCTGGTGGGGATTATCGAGTGTCGAGGGGAAACTGTAACATCCGCTATGTTGAGGAACCATTTCAACGGGAGCCAGATTTTGGGGCGAGTAGCGTGAATTATGCGTGGCGGGAGTTATGGGAGCGAGGGGATGAACCACAAAGGCACGAAGGACACTAAGAGCTTTGTGAACTTTGTGTCTTCGTGGTTCACTTTATTCAAACCACAAAGACACGAAGGATGAGTCGAGAGGAGGCCAATCGGTTATCGAATCTGATTATTGGGGCAGCCATTCAGGTGCATCGGGAGTTGGGTCCTGGTTTATTGGAGTCTGCCTATGAAGCTTGTCTGAAGTACGAGCTATCCCAACAAGGGTTGCGAGTTGAGAGCCAGGTGCCCCAGCCCGTAATTTACAAGGGCATCCACCTAGATTGCGGCTATCGTTTAGATCTGTTGGTGGAAGATCTGGTAATTGTGGAACTCAAAACAGTTGAAATCCTACAACCCATCCACACCGCCCAACTCCTCACCTACCTTAAACTCAAAAAACTCTGGCTGGGACTCCTGATAAACTTCAATGTCCCCATCCTCAAAAACGGTATCAAACGCCTCGTCAACCATTAACCTTCGTGTCCTTTGTGCCTTTGTGGTTCCCATGAAAAAAAGCTCATCGAAGTCGCCCTGCCCCTAGAAGCTATCAATATAGAGTCAGCGCGGGAAAAATCCATCCGCCACGGTCATCCCTCCACGCTGCATTTGTGGTGGGCGCGCCGACCGTTAGCGGCATGTCGAGCGGTGTTGTGGGCTTCGTTGGTGGATGATCCCTCCAGTTGGCCAGACAGATTCCCGACGGAGGAAGACCAAACGCGGGAACGACAGCGGCTGTTTGACATCTTGGGTCGAATTACCCTGGAAACGGATACAAAGGGCAAAACCAAGCAGGTCGTGCGCGGTCTGGTGTCTTGGGATGATGTGAATGACCCAAAATCCAAGGTACTGGAGGCAGCACAACGAGAAATTGCGCGATGCTTGGCTTGGAATCGAGGAGAAGAACCTCCGACAGAACCAGATGCTGTGCGGGAATATATTGCTAAGTATGCGCCACCGGTCTATGACCCGTTTGCCGGCGGGGGTTCGATTCCGTTGGAAGCGCAGCGGTTGGGGTTGGAGGCTCACGCCAGCGATTTGAATCCGGTGGCAGTGTTGATTAATAAGGCGTTGATTGAGATTCCGCCGAAGTTTAAGGATCAGGCTCCGGTAAATCCTGACGATCGCGCCAAGAAAAATATTTCATCCTGGCGGGGGGCGCAGGGGTTGGCGGCGGATGTGCGGTTTTATGGGGCTTGGATGCGCGATCGCGCATTTGAGCGGATTGGGCATTTGTATCCAAAGGTGAAGATTAACCACGAAGGCACGGAGGGCACGGAGGCAACGGTAATTGCTTGGCTGTGGGCGCGGACGGTGAAATGCCCAAACCCGGCTTGTGGATGCCAGATGCCGTTGGTGCGGAGTTTTCAGCTTTCGACGAAGAAGGGGAAGCAGGCTTGGGTAGAGCCGGAGGTGATTAACCACGAAGGCACAAAGGACACGAAGCCAGACGATCCTTTGTGTTCTCCGTGTCTTAGTGGTTCTAATTCGCCTCAAATCCGGTTTGTGGTGAAGTCGGGAGAGGGCAAAGCACCGGCGGGAACCGTAGAACGAAAGGGGGCGCGGTGTATTGCCTGCGAAACGCCCGTGCCGTTGGAGTATGTGCGGAGTGAGGGCAGAGCCGGACGCATGGGGGCGCAGTTGATGGCGATCGTGGCTGAAGGAGAAAATGGACGGGTTTATCTATCGCCTCAACAAGAACACGTTGAAATTGCTGATTCAGCAAAACCCACTTGGAAACCATCGGGAGAACTCCAAGGAAATGCCGTGTTAGTGTCCCACTGTATGGGATGGCAACTTTTGCCGATCTCTTCACGCCGCGTCAACTGGTTGCCCTCACCACCTTCAGCGATTTGGTGGGCGAAGCACGGGAAAAGGCGACTCAGGATGCCATTGCGGCGGGGCTACCGGATGATGATGTGCCGTTGAGGGATGGCGGGACGGGGGCTAGGGCTTATGGAGAGGCGATCGCAACATACTTGGGATTTGGAGTGGATCGATTAGCAGATAGGTGCTCAACTATTTGCAGTTGGGATACAGGATATGTAAAAGTTCGAAATACTTTTGCTAGACAAGCAGTTCCAATGACGTGGGATTTTGCAGAAGCCAATCCAATGAGTGACTCTACAGGAAACTTTAACGGCGCTATTGAGTGGATTGTGAAAGTTCTTGAGGTTGCTTTTCCCAATTCTCAATCGAAAGTCCACCAACACGACGCGATCGCCCCTCACCCCAACGACACCACCCCAAAACTCATCTCCACCGACCCGCCCTATTTCGACAATATCGGGTATGCAGATTTGTCAGATTTTTTCTATGTTTGGCTGCGGCGTTCCCTGGGTTCTGTTTATCCCAACATTTGCAGCACCCTCTTAGTCCCCAAAGCCCAAGAATTGGTTGCTACACCCTACCGATTTGGCGGCAGCAAACAAAAAGCCAAAGAATTTTTTGAAGAAGGACTGAGCAAAACTTTTGAGCGTCTCAATAAAGTTGTTCACTCAGACTATCCGCTAACGGTTTACTACGCCTTCAAACAAGAAGAAACCGATCAAAAAGGTCAAGATGATGAGTCTGTAGCCTCCACGGGTTGGGAAACCATTCTGGAAGGATTGATTCAATCTAATTTCAGCATTCATGGCACTTGGCCAATGCGTAGCGAACTGAGTAACCGCATGGTGGCATCAGGAACCAACGCCCTCGCTTCCTCCATCGTCCTCGTCTGCCGCCCCCGCCCCGCCGACGCGCCCAAAATCACCCGTCGCCAATTCCTCACCGAACTCAAACGCGACCTTCCCCCCGCCCTCAAAACCCTCCAACAAGGCAACATCGCTCCTGTGGATCTTGCTCAAGCCAGCATCGGCCCCGGCATGGCGGTTTATTCCAAATATGCAGCAGTGTTAGAAAACGATGGCTCCCCCATGCGGGTGCGTACCGCCCTGCAACTGATTAATCAAATCCTCGACGAATTCCTCACCGAACAAGAAGGCGAATTTGACAGCGATACCCGTTGGGCGCTCACCTGGTTCGAGCAATATCAGTTCAACGAAGGGCAATACGGCGATGCCGAAACCCTCAGCAAAGCCAAAAACACCAGCGTTAGCGGCATGGTCGAAGCGGGCATCCTAGAAGCCAAGGGCGGCAAGGTGCGCTTGCTCAAACGCAGCGAGCTAAAACCGGACTGGGATCCCAGCAGCGACAATCGAATAACCGACTGGGAAATTGCTCAGTATCTCATCCACGAACTCGATCAAAAGGGTGAAATGGGAGCCGCCGCACTGCTGGCTAAACTGGGAAGTAGAGGCGAAATGGCCCGCGATCTGGCCTATCGGCTCTATAGCCTGTGCGACAGAAAGAGTTGGACGCAGGAAGCCATTGCCTACAACAGCCTGGTCATCTCCTGGCCCGAAATCACTCGGTTAGCATCAGAAGTGAAGCCCAACGAACCCACCCAAACCAGTTTGTTATGACTCTCCGTGCCCTTCGTGCCTTTGTGGTGAATAAAAACCACGGAGACACAGAAAACACAGAGAAATCCTAAAAAACACAGAGAAATCCTAAAGGAGTTAAGCCATGAACACCCGGTTAGTCGAATCTGTCATTTAGCTTATCCGTTCGCTCTCCCCACAGGAGCAAGCCATCTTAGAAGAAAAGCTTTTCTTTGATTTTGCTCACCCATCTAGCCCAGATCTCGTCACCCTCGCCCTACGAGGTGGTAGTTTCGAGTTCTTGAATGACGAACTCGACCTCTATAGCCTGGAGGATGGAGAACCCATTCCATGTCCTTAGCGAAAGGCGATGTTGTGTTGGTTCCCTTTCCCTTTACCGATTGACGTGTAATCCCCACAAAGAAACTCCCATGATTGCCCTTAATCTGCGCCCCACTCTCCAACTGACTGATGAAGTCTTTGCCCAACTCTGCCAACAGAACCCCGAGTTGCGCCTCGAACGCACCGCCCAAGGAGAACTGATCGTCATGTCCCCCGCCGGCAGTGAAAGTGGTCGTCAAAATTTGAGCCTGAGCGCCCAACTTTGGTACTGGAACCAACAAGCCAAACTCGGAGTAGCCTTTGATTCTTCCGCCGGTTTCACCCTCCCCAACGGAGCCATCCGCTCCCCCGATGCCGCCTGGATTGAACAAACTCGCTGGGATAACCTATCCCCCGAGCAACGGCGCAAATTTGCCCCCCTTTGTCCCGACTTCGTCCTAGAACTCAAATCCCCCACCGACGAATTATCCATTCTCCAAGCCAAGCTACAAGAATATATGAACAATGGCGCACAACTGGGTTGGTTGATTGTTCCCGAAACCCAGCAAGTTTTTGTGTACCTTCTTGGGCAAGATGTTCGGGTGTTTTACCGCCCCAACACCCTCACTGGCGATCCGGTACTTCCCGGTTTTGCGATGGATTTAATCCCTATCTGGGAATAAGACCATGGTCATGGTACAACTACGCCAACTTTCGGTTCCACCCGGTCAACGCCTGTTGATTCGCGACTTAGATTGGTCAAAATTTGCAGCCTTTCTCGATGAACTCGGCGAAAAACGCGCCAGCCGCATCGCCTACTGCGATGGAATTTTGGAAATTAGGATGCCATTACCCGAACAGAGAGTTGATAAGGAACTGATTGGCGATCTAGTTAAGATATTGCTGGAAGAGCTAGAAATCGATTGTGAATGCTTTGGTTCAACTACCTTCAAAAAAAAGGAAGCTAATAGTGGGCTTGAACCTGATCGGTGCTTTTACATCAAAAACCATCAACAGATGCGCGGCAAACGTCAATTGAATCTGGCGATCGATCCGCCTCCCGATCTCGCCATTGAAGTTGATGTCACCTCCAAAACCCAAATCGATGCCTACACCCGCTTAGGCGTTCCCGAACTGTGGGTTTACGAAGGGACTGAGCTAAAAATTTACCGCCTGGAAGCAGGGCAATATCAGAGTTCCACGACCAGCTCAACGTTTCCGAAGCTACCGATTTTGGCGTGGGTTGCAGAAGTATTAGAGCAAAGTCGAGCGATCGGTAGAAGCCCTGCTTTACGAGCTTTTCGTCAAAAGATCCGATCCCTTTGATTTCCATAAAACCTTAGTGCCCTTAGTGCCTTTGTGGTTCCTTATCCTCATCTCACCCTCACCCAATCACTCCTATGGCCATCAGCAATCACGAACGAGTCGGACGCGCCCTGAATCTACTCCGCGATGGGCTCTACCCCTTTGTTGAGCGGGAGATGAAGGCCATACATGGCGATCGCTGGATTGTCGCCGCCTCAGCCTGTTTACCCGATAGCTATGTCAAGTATAAAAAAGCCCAGGATGTTCTTCAGGAAGATGTCTCCGCCTTACTGATTGTGATGTGGGAGCAATGGAACAATGTTTTTAAGAACCCTTTAGGACAATCCGAACGAACCCTGGTTAGCGAACTCCGCACAACTCGCAACAACTGGGCGCACAAAACCACCTTCACCACCGATGATGCCTATCGCGCTTTGGATACCATCGCTCGTCTCCTCACTGCCGTCTCTGCTCCAGAAGCCGATCAAGTCGAAAAACAGAAACAAGAACTGCTGCGGGTGCGTTTTGAAGACCAAGCTCGGCGGGAAACTCGAAAAGCCGCAGTTGCACCAACGGAAGGCCAACCGATGACGGGGCTAAAACCCTGGCGCGAAATTGCTACCCCTCACCCCGATGTTGCTTCTGGCAATTTCCAACAAGCCGAATTTGCCGCCGACCTCTGGCAGGTCTATCTGGATGAAGGCTCCGATGAGTACCGCGACCCCACCGAATTCTATCGCCGCACTTACCTGACCGAAGGACTGAAACAACTCCTCACCAATGCCCTGCGGCGGCTGAGTGGTCAAGGCGGCGATCCCGTCATCCAACTGCAAACCAACTTCGGGGGTGGGAAAACCCATGCGATGCTCGCCCTGTATCACTTGTGCAACGCCAGGGAAATTTCCGACCTGCCCGGCATGGAATCTCTCTTCCAGGCAACTGGCCTCGATAAACCACCCCAAAATGTCAACGTGGCTGTCTTGGTTGGCAATAAGCTCCAACCCAGTGGAATTGTCCCCTACAAACCCGAACATGACAAGCAAAAACGTCCCCCGATCAAAACGCTTTGGGGAGAACTTGCTTGGCAACTGGGGGGAGCCGAGGGCTACGAACTGGTGCGCCGAGCCGATGAAACCTCAACTAATCCCGGCGATACCTTGACCCAACTGTTTAACCGCTATTCTCCCTGTTTGATTCTGATTGATGAATGGGTTGCCTATGCGCGGCAGTTACACGAACAGAGCGACCTAGCGGGTGGTAGCTTCGATACCCAATTCACCTTTGCCCAGACCCTCAGCGAATCGGCAAAGAATGCAGACCGAACCCTCTTGGCCGTTAGCATCCCCGCCTCTGAAACCCAAGATTCCAAAACAGGACAAACCCGAAGTACCGATATTGAAACCGGAGGAGAACGCGGCAAAGAAGCCCTAGACAGACTCAGAAATGCGATCGGTCGGGTGGAATCCCCTTGGCGACCCGCCAGCGCGGAAGAAAGTTTTGAAATTGTGCGACGGCGCTTGTTCCAACCCATCACTGACCCACAACTATTTGTCCAGCGGGATGCGGTTGTCAAAGCCTTTGCTGATCTGTACCGCAACCAAAGCCAAGAGTTTCCGAGCGAATGTAAGGAAGCTGACTACGAGCGGCGAATGCGAGATGCCTACCCCATCCATCCCGAATTGTTCGATCGCCTTTATTCGGATTGGTCTACCCTCGACAAATTTCAGCGGACTCGCGGCGTGCTGCGGCTGATGGCAAAGGTGATTCACTCTCTCTGGGAACGCGACGACAAAAGCTTGATGATCCTGCCTGCCCATGTGCCCATGGACGATCCGCAGGTGCAGTCCGAACTCGCCCGTTATCTGGAGGACAACTGGATTCCCGTGATCGACAAGGATGTGGATGGAGCCAATTCCCTCCCCCTTGCCCTCGATCGCAACAATCCGAATCTGGGGCGTTACTCGGCCTGTCGCCGCGTCACCCGCACCGTCTTTATGGGTTCTGCGCCTACCTTGCGAGCAGCCAATCGCGGCTTAGACGATCGCAGAGTCAAACTAGGCTGCGTTCAACCGGGGGAAAGTGCGTCCACCTTTGGCGATGCCCTGCGCCGACTGACAGATCAGGCCACCTACCTCTACGTTGATGAGAGCAAGCGCTATTGGGTGTCTACCCAGCCCAATGTCAACCGCACCGCCCAAGAACGGGCAGAACAACTGTTGGGCGATCGCTACCCGGTCTGGGAAGAAATCATCAAACGCCTCAAGTCCGATAAAAACCGGGGCGAGTTCAGTGCCGTCCATGTCGCGCCCGACTCCACCGCCGACATCCCTGACGATCCAAACTTGGGAGTTCGGTTGGTGGTACTCGATCCCCAACATCCCCATAGCAAAGGCACCGAAGACAGCGCTGCTCGCCAGTGGGTCGAGGATGCCCTGAATCATAGAGGCAGCAGCCCCCGCTATTACAAAAACACCCTGCTGTTCCTGGCACCGGATAAAACCAAAATTGAAAACCTAGGACGCTATGTCGCCCAATACCTAGCCTGGAAATCTGTTCTGGCTGACGATAAGAAGCAGACCCTGAATCTGGATAACTTTCAACGCAGTCAAGCTGAAACCAAATGCGATAGCACCAACAAAGACGTTGATAATATCCTCTGTGAGACCTATCAGTGGCTGCTGATACCGAATCAACCCAAAGCTCAGGGTGGTATTGAGTGGAAGGAAACTCGACTGCAAGAGCAGGGTTCACCCATCCTGCGTGCCAGTTGCAAAGCAGTCTATGAAGGCGATCTGCTTGCCACCTATGCGGCTACCAATCTGCGACTCGAAGCACTGGATAAATTTCTCTGGCGAGACACGAATCACATCGATCTCAAACGGCTTTGGGAATATCTCACCCAGTACCTCTATCTCCCGCGCTTGAAGGATCAATCGGTTCTTTTGCAAGCCGTGCAAGATGGTGTGACTTCAACGGTGTGGGCTGATAACTTTGCCTATGCGGAAGGCTTTGATGACGCAAAAGGGAGGTATCTCGGTCTTCAGGTAGGCACAGGTATCAACCCCAGCATTAGCCCCCAAAGCCTGTTGGTTAAGCCAGAAGTTGCTCAGCAGCAATTTAATGCTGAAGCCGCTCAGGCAATCACAATTAACACTGGAGAGGCTATAACCATTCCCGTGGACGGAACAACTGGTGGCAGTACACCCTCTGTTCGCGCTAGTGGCGACTTGTCGCATGGTTCTGGTGATAATGCTACAAAGAATGGTGAGCAGGGCGGGGCAGGAGGAACTCAAGCACCTATCCTCCGTAGATTTTATGGAAATGTGGATATTGATGCGATGCGAATTAACCGAGATGTTTCGGCGATCGCGAACGAGGTCATTCAACATCTAACCACTTTGCCTGGCGCAACGGTCAAAATGACGCTAGAGATTGAAGCTGAAATTCCTGAGGGAGTACCGGATGATGTAGCACGTACCGTCATGGAAAATTGCCGAACGCTCAAGTTCAACAGTCAATCATTTGAGCAGAAGTAATGTGAGAGTAGCAGTAGAACCTCAAGAGGTAATGATGAACGGTGCTAGTCGCCACTAATTTCAAACTGTAGTAATGGACTTATATATTTAGACATTACCGGAAATCACACATTACCGGAAATCAATCGCTCGATATGAGAATGGGCGATAAAGTCATGAAAATTGACAGTTTTATGCAAGACAGTTTTATGCAAAGAAGTTTTATGCAAAGAATTGATTTCCTTTCTTGCTTCCGATTGAGTCTCTTGGTTAAGAAGCTATTAAACTTTTTCAGGAAAGGATGCCTGAGCTTATACGCTTAGCACTTCCCCTTTTAGGGAATGCTGCTTAGAGAATGCTGCCGAACAGCGATGATCAATTGGATATCAGATCTTCGTCCCGTCAAACTTTTTCTGACGGAACATCGGGTCTCAAAAAGTCAATCTTAATAAAAAGTCAATCTTAATAACTTGTATAGCTCTAAGCGGGTGCCATTAGGACATTGGAATTAGAGAGGAGTGGGGCGAAGCCCCAGCCAGGGGTGGAACCCCTGCGCCCCGTCCTAACCACAATGACTACCGCTGTACTACTGAGAATCCTCTGGTTTCAGTAGTTAAAGGCCAGCCAAATCAAGACTATCAAATCAAGACTATAGAGCTTGTATAGCTTGGGTTTTCTACTTTTTATCTTTTCTACTTTTTCATTTATCTTTATCTAATCATCTAATATGGGCGATACTGGATTCGAACCAGTGACCCCTTCCGTGTGAAGGAAGTGCGCTACCACTGTGCTAATCGCCCCAGAGCCGTTTTCAACCTTTGCGAAATTGCTTGCTGACTGTTTTCCCGGCTACTTGCGATCTCTAATCTTATCCTTACACAAGGATGCTGGCAACTACATGCTTTTTATTGGGGCCTTTTATCAGGTCAAAAAAAAAGAGGCTTTTGGGAAACATCCTCCAGTTTTCAGGCAACGGAAAGACGGCTGTGTTCTTGAACTCTTGAGCACTGTGGAATACAATCACACCGATTCACTTGAGGAATTTGAGATGAATAAGGGCGAACTGGTTGACAAAATCGCTGAGAAAGCCAATGTCACCAAAAAAGAGGCTGATGCCATTCTGACAGCCGCGCTAGATGTGATTACAGAAACCGTTGCTACAGGTGAAAAGGTCACTCTGGTTGGGTTTGGAACTTTTGAGTCAAGGGATCGGCAGGCCCGTGAGGGCCGCAACCCGTCTACGGGGAAACCCATTCAAATTCCAGCCACAAGAGTACCTGCTTTTAGTGCTGGCAAGCAGTTTAAGGATAAGGTGGTGAATCTTCATTAGAGTTGATTGAAAAGGAGTAGGAAATAGGGAACAGGGGACGTTGCTGAAAAGCAATATGAATCGAAACGAAGTTTCGAGCATGCTACACCTATTTCGTACTCAAATTCAGCAACGCCGAACGGGCTGATGGAGTGGATGGTTGGACGGGTGCATAGGGGCCAGGAGCTGGAGGTTAGGGATGAGAGTAAGTTGCTCCCCTTCCTCCCCCCTTACTCCCCCGCTCCCCTTTTCACCTCACTCCTCTCTAACAACTAACAACCAACAACTATAGCGTCCACAAATAGTTTGTGAACAAGGGGGGTGGGGGCGAGTCCCCCACGCAGGGGTTCCACCCCTGCACCCCGTTCAAATTGCAAGAAGGATCGCTATACCAGCTTCCTAATTACCAGCGGTTAGGAACCACTGAATTCCATTTAGGATGTAGGAGCAGCCAATTATCAGCATGGCGATCGCCGCTATCGTGGAAATTCTTTGAGTGTAGGGGGGGAGAGCTTTCGTACCTGTTTTGCAAGTCCAGTAAAAACTCCTGCTAGAAAAATAAGTCCGGTATAACCCAACGCATAGGCAAAAAGCATTGCAGCTCCCTGAATTGCGGAACGGGTGGCAGCAGCCATTGCCAAAACAGAAAAGAGGATTGGGCTGGCACAGGGAGTAATGACCAGTGCAAAAGACATCCCGACACCATAGGGGCCAGTAATGCTTGACCGAATTCTTTCCGCAATTGAGTTCGAGCTTCTTTGTAAAAAAGACAAATTCAATCGGCGGGAAAACGAGAACAGCAAGTTCAATCCCATACTAAGCATCAACAGCCCGATCGCAAGATAGATATAACCCTGGTAATCGATCAGAACAAAACCCTGAAAACCAGACAAGAGTCCAAGTAAAGTCAGAACTGTTGCCGTTCCCAGAACAAAAAGAAAGGACTTTTTGAAGGCATCTATGTGGGAGGTAAATTCCTGCGTTCCAATATAGGTCAGGTTAACGGGTAGCAGGGATAAGGTGCAGGGAGAAATGCTGACCACCAATCCTCCAATGAAGCAGGGAATCATAAGCAGCAAAGGATTGGAAGCATGAAAAGACTGCAACCAACTCCGGTAAGCCATTTGAAGATCGACCAGAATATCGACAACAGGTTGCGAATTTCCCAGAAAGAGGGTTATGAAAAAGGCTGCGATCGCTAGCATTGATCCCAAAACAAACTGGGTAGAATGCCCCGTCATCTCAGGGAGTTTTTTCATTTAAAGATTCCCCAAATTGCCAGAGGTCTGAGTATTGCTGGATGAGCTGAAACCGGAAATTGCCGCCAGCTCCTCTAAAGGCAGAATCGTTGGATAACGTTTACCACCAATCTCCCAGGTTGGAAAAATGCGAATTCCGATCTGTCTACACTCCGGGTAGGGATTGTTCCAGGGGCCACAGTTAACAACCCGTAGCTGTTGAAAAGCAACAGGGCCAAAAAACCTTTGCTGCTTTTTGCAATAGGTGCAATCTTCGGCGTCATAAAGAATTGCTCCCATCTGCTTTAAGTGAGAAGCAAGCGCAACTTCTGGAGACTGGGGAGATGTTTCGGGAGATGGCAGTTCCAAAACTCGATCATCTGCTGGGGTACTGCTCTGGACGTTATTTTGTTGTTCTTCTTGTTGATGAACGGGATTTTGAGTGCTATCTGAGGTATTGCGACCGTTGTCTTGAACATCCCCGTAGTTATTTCCATATCCGGGAACGCCGGAGCAACCTGCAAGAAAAGCGATCGCCATCACAGAGAGGAATTGGACTTTCATAGGAATCTCCGAGAAAACCAAGTATGGCGGTAGTCATTATGGTTAGGACGGGGTGCAGGGGTGGAACCCCTGGCTGGGGGCGAAGCCCCTACTCCCTCTCTCATTCCAATGTCCTAATACACCCGCGTAGAGTTACATCTGGGCCACCGACTCGACTTCAATAGACTACCAAGGTACAATTGTACTACCAATAGTCCACTTCCGCTCTGAGGAAAAGCTCAAATTAAGATTTTGCTCAATTCAAATTAAGACTTGGCTCAATGCTGAAAGTCATTGAGCCAAGTGAGTATTATAGTTAATGCATTACCATGATTTGTGATTTGCTGAAGCCCCTTCTGGTAAAGGTCTACCTTTGGGTTCGGGTAAGCTTGGGCGGCGATCGTAGGGGAGTGGAATGTACTGGACTGAAGGTCTTCCACCCTGGGGTTGGGGGTATAGTTCCATCAAGTTATAAATTGCGTTGGGTAGCCCTACAGTGATGGGTAATCCAATTTCGGTAGCTTCTTCAACCGTAATTGGATAATCGTGTGTGACTTGTCCTGTTGTTAGCGTTTGAATAATCGATTCAACTTTTTCCGGGTCAATCTTTGGTTGGGGGATGGTATCTTGCAACAACGTTCTGACAAATCGCTGTACCTGTCGAATCGCTTTACGAGACAGGTCTGCCATAATTAATGTTTCATCATCAATTTCACTGATCGGTTTATCTTCAACCACTTTCAAAACGCTGGCTGCCGGGAAATTACCGAGTTGTGGATCGACAGGACCAAGAACCGCATTGGCATCCATCACAATTTCATCAGAAGCTAAAGCAAGCATTGTACCACCGCTCATGGCATAGTGGGGGACGAACACAGTAACTTTAGCGGGATGGCGAATAAGCGCACGAGCAATTTGTTCCGTTGCCAGAACCAATCCCCCCGGCGTATGCAAGATGAGATCAATAGGTACATCGGGAGGAGTTAGACGAATGGCCCGCAGTATCTGTTCGGAGTCTTCAATCGTGATATAGCGAGAAAGGGGAATTCCCAACAGGCTGATGGATTCTTGCCGATGGATGAGTAAAATAACACGGCTTTGTCGTCGTCGCTCAAAATCTTTTATGGCTTTAATTCGCCGAAATTCTAGTTGACGACGCTGCCATACCGGTTGCAGCGATGAGATGACAAGAAAAATCCAGAAGAGATCAAAAAAGTTAAAGTTCACGGGAAGTAGTTTCCAAAATTACGAGGATGAGTAACACAGCAAATCAGTAGGATGATCATAGAAATAACACCTTAAGTATTAAGTAGCCAGGTGTAATTAAATTACAGGTGTAATTAAATTAAGATAATTTCATTAAGATAATTTCAAGGGCAATAAGATAATTTCAAGGGCAAAAGAAGTAAAACGTCTTGTCTGAAGGCGCAGCCCCACTCCCTCTGTACGACTAATGCCTCTGTACGACTAATGTACGATTAATGATAGTTACCTGTTTAGCTGAGATATATTCTCTCATTTCTGCCTTAAATCATTATCTACCTAGGGAATTATTGTGTAACTGTCTAGGTGAGTGTTGGTAACCACGTTTGCTGGAATTTGGCGATCGCCTCTTTTTTAACCTGACCTCTACCTCGATTCATGGCGCATTTCTGTAAGCAGTGAGCATATCAAAAATGACGCCACTGTGTTTGGGATCGTTAAATGCATCCTATCCATTGGAAATGTGAGCAAACTGCCATTCGGGTATTGGCCAGGTTAAAGCCTCTATTTTGTGACTGTAGTGATCAATGGTATAGTGTGGTACAAAGTAATACAAGTATACTTATCTATGACCTCCTCCTATACCATTGGTCATCGTTTGTCTGCTCGGCGGCCTGCTCGGCGAGTGAAGAGGTCTCAGCAGAATACTTCACGATTTGAGGCAAATCGATGGGTTCTCTTGATGCAGGCCGGTTGGGTTGCTATTGGGTTAATTGCGGTTGCTTCCTTTCCAGACATCAAATCTCTTTCTGCCAATCCCTTCATCCCACCCCAAACCGCTTTAACCTATCCCCTCAAGGCAACAGCCATTGTGGCGGATCCTGCCCTGCTGTTTGCCAATGGATCTGAATCACTCATCGCCCGCACGATTGGTCATGCCGAAGGCACCCGCGCTCCAGATGGCACCCGTACTCCAGCCTATTTTGGACATACAGATTCTGGTAATGGTGTCTGGAATTTGGGTAGCTTTTCCTTTCAGCATTGTCGTGAACTGCGCTATCGGTGTTCTACGCCTGAACAGGCCGATGCCTTTCAACTTCAGCGGTTAAAAACCCAGGCAGATTATCTGCGGCAGCGATCGCTCACCCTGAACTTAAAGATCAATCTGGAGGAGGAACTCAATGCCATTGATTTAGCTAATCAGGCACCGCTGGCCGCACTTGGTAAACCCGGTTATCCAGACTACCTGCAACAAGCAAAAAACCGGGGAAAGAAGGGTCAGGATGCGATTTTGGAAGCGCGGGTCTGGAGTTTTTGGAATCCTGAAACGAAACGTTGGGACGCGCCCGGATTGGGAAATACGGAAGCCAGCATTCGCCATGATCAAAAGCGTCGTATGCTGGCGATCGCGCGGGTGTTAGCCATTTATCAACCCCAGACCATTGCCCAATCTGCTCCTCAACGGCATACAAACGGGTTAGCCTCTAACAAACAAGCTTTAGAAAATCCCTACTCGTTCCAGACACAGCAAACTCAGTATCTCTGGTGGGATGCAGGTTATTGGGATGCAAAACTAGGGCGTGGACGTCAGGTGCCAGAAGGATTTGAGGTTACTTATGATGCAGGCTTCAGACAGGCAATGATGTTGCAATAGCTGATTGGGAGTTAGGAGTCAGGAGTCAGGAGTTATAGGAGGTAGGAGGCAGGAGACAGAAGAGAAAAGGATTCCAGATACGATTTTCTAACGGGAGGTGCTTTCGTTCTATTTTGGCGTTGGCGATAATCAATAAGGCTAGTTTGTGTCTAGTGACTGGCTTTTGTATCTAGTAACTGACTAAGGTAACTTCAATCCTCAACACTCCAGCACTACCATCTCTGCCATTTGGGTCATCCAGTGGTTGCACCTGCCGGGTAGACTCGGCGCGGGCCAGTATTGTGTATTTTCCTGGCTGATCGGGTTTCCACAGGTGCCGCCAGAGTGTCCACTCATGGGGGGAATCGGGATGATTTTGCTCTGCTGCTTGCCAGGTTTCCCCCCATCGGTACTGACCTGGACCTGCTGAATAGGGCTCGATTGGTCTAACGCCACCCCGGCAATGAGGATGCCCTGCTCCTATCCGGCTTCGCCCGATCTGGTTAGGGTCACCTGGCGATCGCCATTCCAGACCCGATGCTTTTGCACCTGGCGAGTCAGCGCATGGGTGGGAATAGTGGCTGTGTTAGACCAACCCTGCCGCTCCCAATAGCCGTATTTTTCTTGAGTTATAGCTTCCAGCTTAACCAGCCATTTCGGCTGCTTTTGCCCAAAGTAACCGGGAATAATGATTCGTACTGGAAAGCCGTGTTCTTTCTTCAGCGGAGCCTGGTTCATCCGGTACACCAGCCGCACATCGGGGCACTGAAGTTCGGCCACCGGCAGGGTGGTTTCGTAATAATCGGCTCCATGCATCATGAACTGGACCGCTTCTGGCTTCACCCCTGCCCGCTGTAGAAATGGCAGGAGGGGAGTGCCCGTCCATAAAGCATTCCCAATCAGGTTACCACCTGTGGGGTTGCCGATGCACTCCATGGTTAGGTAAAAATCTTCCTGGGGAGCCGCCAGGATTTCCTGAAAAGCAGGATTTCCTGAAAAGAGAGTTTGAAGGGGTTTTCAACTGCACCCTCAATTGCCAACTGCCAGCGGTTCTCATCCAGTTCAGGCGGTAGCGCATAGGACTGGACATAGAATTCATCCAGGCGGGTAATCAGGTGTTGAGGCAGGGGTTCTAGAGAGGCGATCGCGTCAAACTGAAACAATGGATTGGGCGAAGCTTTGCCACAGGCCGGGATAAAAGTAGCGGCGATTAAACCACCAGAGGCTTGCAGGAGACGTGTGAGGGCTTTGCGGCGTTTCATAGTAATGTTGAAGAACTGCAACGATTTTGAAGCAAACAGGGCGGTTTGGTTGCGAAATCAGAATTTTGCGCTATGCTTTCTCATTTGAGACGGCGTCAAAGACGGATTAAAGACGGATTAGATGTTATAGCAGTAGCCATCCGCTAACCCCTAGCCCATCCTGCCTGCTATAACTCTGTTTTCCTTTAGCTTCCTGAATTTGTCGTTAAGATGGCATTAGAGTTTCGAGGCAAGCCTGTGACTACTGAAAAGCGCAATCGCTGGATGATTAATGTGGTTCTGATTTTGGCGGTGATCTCCTTCATTGGGTTTTCCATCATCCCATTGATTGAAGGGGCTTTGACTGCTAGCCAAACGCCAAAGGCGAGTCCTTCACCAAGCCAGACCGCCAGTTCAATTCCCAATCGGGAGCAGTTACAAAAACAGGCAGAGGGATATGAACTTGTCTTGCAACGGGAACCCGATAACCAGACTGCGCTACGAGGGCTATTAGAAGCCCGTCTGGGCATGGGC
This sequence comes from Leptothermofonsia sp. ETS-13, assembly GCF_049200465.1. Classification (NCBI taxonomy): domain Bacteria; kingdom Bacillati; phylum Cyanobacteriota; class Cyanophyceae; order Leptolyngbyales; family Leptolyngbyaceae; genus Leptothermofonsia; species Leptothermofonsia sp. ETS-13. The sequence continues at coordinate 3,183,685 of NZ_CP120836.1, read as the reverse complement.
GACGTCAAAGGCTCGATCGCCCCCCTAGAGAAACTGGTAAAACTTAACCCCAATCAAACCGATTACGCCATTCTGCTGGCCCAGGCCAAACAACAGCTTAACGATCTGGAAGGGGCGGCCCAAACCTACCGCGATATTTTGAAGGTAAAACAAGGCAACATTAAGGCCCTGGATGGTCTGACTACCCTGCTCTTACAGCAGAAGCGCCCAGAAGCTGCCATTGGTCTACTGCAAGATACTTTGAAGACTGCCCCGAAAGCCAACCAGATTGAAGCAGGTAGTGTGGATGTGCCATCGGTTCAACTCTTACTGGGACGGGTCTACGCTGAGCAGAAACGGTACGATGAAGCGATCGCCATGTATGACGAAGCTGCCAAGAGTGACGAGAATGACTTCCGTCCAGTTCTGGCAAAGGCGATCGTGCTGAAGGCTCAGGGCAAGACCGACGAAGCCAAACCCCTATTTAATAGTGCAGCTAACCTGGCCCCTGCCCAATACAAAGATCAAATTAACGAGTTGGCCAGTAGCTCAACTTCCATAACCACCACACCCCCATCAACGGCCCCCACCCCGACCTCCGTTCCAGCATCGCCGTAAAAGCCATTACAACTGTCGCCAGGTTGCTTAGGACATTGGCTTTAAGAGCGTGGCTCCTGTCCTAAGGTTGGTGATTATAGTTAAAAAAAGGAGGAGATGAATCTCCTCCTTAATCTTTGAACCCACATGGAAAAATTGAATGCGTATAATTGCACTTTCTTAATCAGCCAGACTTACATCAGGCAGACTTAATAAGCCAGACCCATGCTGCGGGTTGTTTCGGCACCCAGGTAAACCCGGATGCTCAGAAAATCAGTAGGGCAGGCAGTTTCGCACCGCTTGCAACCTACACAGTCCTCAGTTCTGGGAGATGAGGCAATTTGACCCGCCTTACATCCATTCCAGGGAACCATCTCTAGAACATCAGTGGGGCAGGCACGAACGCATTGGGTGCAACCAATGCAGGTGTCATAGATTTTGACCGTATGAGACATGTTATGAAGGGCTCCAAATGATCGCTTGACACTATTGCAGTATCTATCGCCAGTAGCTTCAGCAGTAAAAACTTACTGCTAAAGCTTTAGAGTCAAGGCTTAGTTTACATCACCGTCTGAACCCTATTAGACGAAAGGCTGTAAAACTTCAAAGATTGTAATACTCTAGGCAGAAAGGGGGCTCCTGACTTTCCAGTGAAAGAGTTGTTTGATGCTCCTCGTTCCTCTCAAACAAAATTCCTGGAATATGGTTTTGTTTTGGTGACAGGCTTCACTTGTTCATCAACTCTTTAGGGAGAGTTTTTTAGAAACGGGGCTCTGATTCACTGAAACCCTGATTTCCTCGACCCCTTTTCCAGGATTGCCACAGAAAAATTGACAAATCTCCTTTAGAAAAACCGAAGGAAGTACCAGTGAACAAGAAGTAAAGATCTAGTCATGCAACTGCTATCTTCTTTAAAAGAGGCTAAATCTTATACATTATAAGTCGATAGGGGTGCAACATCCCAACACTACACACCAAGCTCAACAACCCCTATGGTGTTCTCATCTGGCGATCAGACAGATTTACAGGCAGCAAGTTCGGCAAATTCTGTCGTTCCGGGAAAGCCAAGAACAGACTGGGCTAGCTACCTGGATGTCGAACAGGTCTTTCGACTGATTGATAGTATTCTTCCCTTTGAAGCATGCCTCTATCATCAAATTCTGCCCCTTGGGTTGGAGGGAAGCCGTCTGAGGCTGGGTATGGTTAACCTGGAAGACACTTCAGCCCTCGATTATGTCCGCCGAATTCTGGCATATATGAACTGCTCTCTGGTGCCTCAAACAATTGCCTCGGACATTCACCATGCTACGCTTTCAGCCTATCTAAACTACACTGGCAACCAGAAGAAACCTGTTAGCCCACGTACCAGTTCCCCATCGCAGTCTGTTGCCCACTGCATCGAGCAGAAGCTGGAGCAGAAAGCGACAAAATCCGATACTCCTGTAATCGGCCAAAACAAGAAAGATGAAGACTCGGCTATCCGAGATCCCCATTCCCACCCCACGTTGCTGGTAGACAGCCCGGAGGATTTAAATTTTCAGGATCTCGACGTTTCAGATCCCCAGGCTCCACCGCCCGCAGTTCTGTCCAATGAAGATGGCTCTCAACAACTTGAACCGTTTAACGACCATCTCAACGGGCAACAGACTACCTTCATTCTAAAATCTGATCCACCACCTGCTGAAGCACCGCCCAAAGTTCCATCTCCCGTTGATTCTTTACCGAGTTTAGAGATTCATACCAAACACTTGTCTGATCCTATCGAAGTTTTGGCAAAACTGCCCCCCTCTGAACTGCTTCAGGAAATTTTGGGGCGTGTTCTTCTGAGCGGGATCGGACGCCTGTACCTGGAACGTCAGCCAAGCAACGCTCGCATTCTATGGAGTCAAAATGGAGTCTTGCAATCGGTTCTTGAAAATCTCCCTGTAGAAACCTTTCAGGGTGTTATTAACGAATTGAAGCTCCTGACTCGGTTGCCTTTGCTTCCAGTCCAGAAACCCAAACAGGTTGAAATTGAGCGACTCTACCAGCGCCATCGGCTGTTGTTGCGTTTTCGGGTGATGCCTGGTAACTATGGCGAAGAAGCCACTGTGCAGGTGCTGCGTGGTGCGGCGCTTAAGTTTTACCAGCAGCAACAGTTAGCCAATCTTAGCCGGGATGCACTCAATATCGCCCAGGACCTTCAGCAAAAGGTTAATGAGATCCGTGTGCGGACACGCTTCTACCCTATGCTGACGGCTGATCAGTTGAGCATTCTGCCTGCTTTAGACAAAGTTCTTAAGAGTGTAGAGCAGCAGTTGGATGCCCTCAAAGCTCTGCAACTGGCGGAAGCTCAGAGAGAAGAGGAATGAGAATGACGATAGCGATCCTTTTTGAAATTTGAACGGGGTGCAGGGGTGGAGGGCCTTTCTGGTCTTAGGCGATCATATTCCCTCAGAAGAAGTCCCAACAAAAGGGTGGGGTGGCCTGCCATGCGGTGTCAAGTTTCTGGAGTAGGGTAGGGTCGCCTTCGTACTCGATTTCGCCCATCCAGAGTAGGTCTGTTGCCCGTCGAACTCCAAAAAATAGCTCAGTCAGGTGTTCGATTGAAGTTTTGAGGGTGTTGACTGGTGATTCCTTGAGGTTGATTATGCGGTTGTTGGCAAATTCTGCGGCGATCGCCCGCTCCCCAAATACCGGATCGGTTACCTGAAAAGACAGGGCAAAGGTTGCCCCTGGGCGAATTGAGCGCAACTCAAAAGCTCGCTCCAGATCGACGAGCCGCCACATAAAGCCGCCACCAATCTCTCCAAAGCGATGGGTAATCCCAAATTCAAAGGATGTAGAGGGTAGGGCCGGGTCCCGTCGCTGTTCCTTTAGCAGGTGGGGAAAAATGTCTTCGGGAAAGGTGTTCCAAACCACGGTTGAAACTTGATCGCGTAAGGATCCCAGAAATCCCAAAATTCCTCGATAAGCAGAGGCCGTCAGAGCAATCCATTCCTGCACAACCACGGCTAGCACTTTGTAGGGGGGTTCCAGGTAGGCAAATTGGAGGATAAGGTAGCCCTGTAGCTCGCCTGCTTCGCTGTAGCTGTAGATTTCCCGTCCGTTGCCCGTTTTTAGCTTATCTTCCCACTGCCAGGGGCGGCGTTGAAACCATCCATTGTGCTGGGCAGCGGCTTTTTCGTAAACCGATTGCAGTGCTTGCTGCTGGGAGGGGTTATAGGGAAGGATGTTAGTTCTTTCCTTAAAGGCTGGAATGTGATGGGTAGACACCCGGTATTGATAGGTTCGTTCAACCCAGGCCCAGCCTAACTTGCGGTAAAAGCCATGCTGGAAGGGATAGAGCGTCATGAGTGGCAGATGTTGCTCTTTTCCTATCTTTAACGCATGTTCCAGCATCAGCCGGGCAACTCGCTGCCCTCTGCGGTGTGGGGCAACGGCGACTGCGGCAAGTCCCATAGCCGGAAAGGTTTGCCCCTCAAACCAGATGTCAAAGTCAATTTGAGCATAGCCGCCCACTCCCTGCCCGGTTGTGTCGTCAACCGCCAGGAAAAGTTTGCGGCCAGGAAGGGCGATCGCTCCATGAAACCAATCCCGCTCAATCTCCTCATTCGAACTCAAAGGCGAAAAGGCGAGTCTGTCAAGATTGACAATCTGAGACAGGTCACCGTCTTGAGCCGGGCGAAGAGTAACTCCGGGTAATTGAGCCATAGTGATCTGATAGTTAGACGGGTAATCTGATAGTTAGACGGCCGCGATCGCAGGTTCTTCTGCCCAGCGACCCACCGCTTTACCAATCACCGCCATCTCTACCATCAGCGAATCAAACCGTTCTGGTGTAAGCGATTGCGGACCATCCGATAACGCTTTCTTGGGGTTGGGATGCACTTCAATCATAAGGGAGTCGGCTCCAGCCGCGATGGAAGCCAGCGCCATTGACGGTACATATTCCCACTTCCCGGTACCGTGGCTGGGATCAATCATGATCGGTAAATGAGTGAGGGCACGCAGCACTGGAATTGCAGCCAGATCCAGGGTATTACGGGTGTACTTGCTATCAAACGTGCGAATCCCTCGTTCACACAAAATCACATTTGGATTTCCAGCAGCAAGGATATACTCTGCGGCCATCAGCCACTCTTCAATCGTGGCAGACATGCCCCGCTTTAATAAAATTGGCTTGTCCTGCGCACCCACTTTCTTCAACAGCGAAAAGTTCTGCATGTTGCGGGCACCAATCTGGATCACATCGGCAATCTCTGCCAGGGGTTCCAAGTCTGCGGCATCCATCAGTTCGGTAATGATGCCTAATCCGGTTGCTTCTCTGGCGGCTGCTAGCAAATTCAGCGCGCTTTCCCCATGTCCCTGAAAGGCATAGGGAGAGGTTCGGGGCTTGAAGGCACCCCCCCTCAAAAATTTCGCTCCGGCGGCTTGAACACGCCGTGCGGTTTCCACAATCATCTCCTCGTTTTCCACCGAGCAGGGACCAGCTACAACAATGAGGGGATGATGCTCACCAAAAGCAACCAAACCATTGGGAGTAGGAACCAGGACTTCACTGGCTTCCCCATTGCGATACTCCCGGCTGGCCCGCTTGTAAGGTTTCTCAACCCGCAGTACTTCCTCAATCCAGGGGCTGGCTTCTTGAATTTGCAAAGGGTCCAGTTCAGCCGTTTCGCCTACCAGGCCAATCACCACTTTGTGCCGACCCACAATTTTTTCAGGAACAAGTCCCCAGGCTTTGAATTCGCCCATGAGGCGGTTTACTTCGTCCTCAGGAGAGCCAACCTTCATAACCACAATCATGGCGAATCCTTTTTAAGAATCAGGTTTTTCCTTAGTAGAGCGCCAAGAAGTCGTCAGACGGGCAAAATTTGTTCTAAATTCCTGCCAACCGAACCAGGAACCAAGGCGGTCTTCATCCCAGGAAGCTGATAGTGCCCCATAGCTTAATCCCAGAACACCCAGGCCAAAGAACCCCATGTTGATCAACAGAACGGCGACATGGGGCAATTTGTACCAGTGCTGCGAAATCACGATGTAGCTAATCACCAGGGTCAGCATCCCCAAAGATGTAGGGATGCCGCAGAAAAATGCCATCCGACGAGCCATCCGGCGACTGATCACTTCGGGAATAGCTGCCGCTTTTCTAGCCACTGATTTCGCATCCGATGAGTCGTCTTTGGCGTTTATGGTGACAGTGGAAGCCGCTTTCTTAGGAGGCTTTTTGCGATTTTGAGCTGGCTCAAAGGGTAACCGCTTTTCAGATGCCGGTTCATTAGCAGAGGCTTTGCCGTCACGCTTTGGCTCTTTTGAGGACTTCGCGGACATATGCTTGCCTTCTCCTTAACCGCGAATGCCTAACCGGGTGATCAATGCTCGATAACGGTCCTGGTCATGCTTCTGAATGTAGGCCAGAAGGCGCTTCCGTTGACCTATCATCCGCAGCAGACCCTGACGGGAGGCGTGATCCTTTTTGTTCGATCGCAGATGTTCACTTAGCTTATTAATGCGTTCGGTCAGCATGGCAACCTGAACGTCAGCCGAGCCGGTGTCGGTTTCGTGAATCTGATACTCAGAGATGATTTCTTGTTTGCGCTGTTGCAGCAGAGCCATTGGATGGTTTTGATTGTGTCAATAATTTTGTTAGCAGTCTACAATCTTACCACAGGCAAGAGGAGGCGGGGAGGTTTTAGTTGTTAGTTGTTGGTTGTTAGTTGTCAGAGAAAGGGGATGGGTTAGGGCTCCATTACCCCATCACTCCTACTGCCAGACAAACACCTTGGCTTCCCATTCGCCTAGGTCGGTCATCAGGTTACCGTCCACTGCATCTACGTCGTAGTTGCCCGTCCATTCGTGCCAGGTGCCGTTGGTGGGGAAGTTGGGGATGGTGTAGCTTGCCAGGAAGTTGTCGGAGAAGTTGGCAACTACCACGACACGGGAACCTTCGTCATTCCAGCGGGTGTAGGCGAGGACTCTGGCTTCGGGGTTTTCGTGAAAGAATTCGATGTTTTCGGTGTAGAAGGCGTGGTTGTTTTTCCGCAGATGGATCAAGCCTTTGTAGTATTCAAGCAGGTTGCGATTCAGGTCGCCATCGAGCAGGGTCCAGTCAATTTTTGCCTGGTCTGGGGTTTTTGTACTTGTATTCGCCAAATTCTTCGCCCATCCAGATCAGGGGAACACCCATCGTGGTCATCACCAGGGCTGCACCCAGTTTGCGGCGACGGAAGGCGGCTTCGCCTAAAATGCCGCGATCGCCCAGTTCTGCCATGACATGATTGTGGTCGTGATTGGTCAGATAGTTCACGACATTGGTGACACCCATAAACCCCTGCCGTTTGGCATCCAGCACATCTTTTAGCTGTTCCAGATCGAAGGTTTCGCCAATAATGTGGGCCAGGACGCAGTGATAGAAACTGTCATGCCAGCAACCGTCCATAGGGCCATCCACATTGGTAATGCTGGGGGTTTCGGGGATGTGTTCGGCAATGTTGTAGAACGGCTTATTGCCTGCGGTCTTCTTGGCTTCCTGAACGATCCAGTGCATAAAGTCATGATTCGCAATTTGCCGAGCGGCGTCGTAGCGAATGCCATCAATGTGAAACTCTTCAATCCAATAGCGGACGGTGTCACCAATAAAGCGGCGGGCTGGGTAGGTGTCCAGATTTTCGTCGTAGTGTTCGTAGTTGAATTCTGGCCCCCAGTTATTATCGGGATCGCGGGGCTCGTGATGGTAGCAGTAGTCGTGGTCAATCTGGGTCAGAGGAGATGAGGCTTCGGAGTGGTTGTAGATCCCATCCATAAACATGCGAATACCGCGAGCGTGGCACTCATCAATTAACTGTTTTAGTTCGGCGGTGGTGCCGTAGCTGGTTTCAGTGGCAAAGAAATACCGGGGATTGTAACCCCAGCTATAGTCGCCGGGGTATTCTTTGACAGGCATCAGTTCGATCGCGTTAATCCCCAGTTCGCACAGGTAATCCAGCTTTTCAATTACATGCTTGTATCGGCCTCGTGGTTTTGGGTCATCCTCACCGCCAGAGAAGTCTGCTACGTGCAATTCATAAATCACCAGAGCATGATCGGGAGGCAGCGGTTTGTCATTGTTCTGCCAGACATAGGTATCGACAATCCGTTGCCCGTCCTTAATGCGAACAATCCCGTTTTCTTCAGAGCGACTGCCATCAATGTCAGTCGTGTAGGGATCGGTAATACTCACCCACCGATCAGGCTCAAAGAACCAGCTTTTGGACTGAACCCGAAACTTATATTGATAAACACCGTCTTCTAAATCGACTGTGGTTCGGAAAAACCCTTCTTTGTCTTTTTTCATCGGGATGTCTTCCCAATTGGAGAAATCTCCAATCAGGGTTGCGCCTTCGTTATAAGGAGCAAATAACTTGAATTCTATAGGGCTTGCTATATTACTCCTGGGAACGTAAGTTGGGTGAGAAGTAGATGGTTGCATTGTCTATTTTTTGTCGCGGCAGGGCATCTCGCTAATGAGAGAACCTTTTATTGTTTAAAGTACTTGTCCATGCCTTGAGGCGTAAAACTTCAGGAAGGGGTTGGCTGATTTCATGTGCTTTTCAACACGGTCAAGAAATGAATGATGGATTTACCCGGGTTCTTGCTTTTACGATCGCCGTTCTCTTACCGGGACAATACACGGTGCCCAATCGGGCAAATGCCAGCGTCGAAAATCCTCCCAACTCAGAGCAGGTACTTGCCCAGGCAAGGCAGAGTCCGGGGATTTGTCCAGCCCAGTTAACGGGAGCGATCGCCCCTATTCTCAACCGATCTGCCGTTAGAAGCGCTCGTTGGAGCATTCTGGTTCAGACGCGATCAGCCGATGCAGGCAACCGTCAAACACTGTTTGCTCGCAACCCATCCACTCTGCTGATTCCTGCCTCCAATATCAAGCTGTTTACCACAGCAGCGGCATTAGCAAAGTTGGGGCAACATTACCAGATCCGGACTTCAGTTACTGGAAATCCGACTGATTCTTCCCTGGAAACCCTCAGAATTGTTGGTCGCGGCGACCCCAGCCTGACTACTGCTCAGCTCAATACGCTGGCACAGCAGTTAAGCCAGAAAGGAATTCGGCAGGTCAACCAACTAATTGGTGACGACACTTATTTTCGTGGAGATGCGGTGAACCCCAACTGGGACCGGGAAGATACCCTGGCAGGCTATGGTGCCGCGGTGAATAGCCTGATTTTGAACCAGAATGCGATCGGCTTTACGCTCTTTCCCCAACGGGTTGGACAACCCCTGCGAATTCAATGGGATGATCTCAACGATGCCCGCCAGTGGCGTGTGGATAATCGCTCAATCACCGTTTCCGCTAATGGTGAAGAATACGTCGATGCTTACCGAATTGGCAACCAGTTTGCCATGCGGATTGATGCCCAACTGCGGGCAGGTTCGGAGCCAGAACCAACTTCTGTTTCTGTGCCCAACCCCGGCAACTATCTGGTGCAGAAGTTTCGCACGGCACTTGCTAATGCTGGAATTGACGTAACAAACTCGACGCTGGTAAGAACAACGGTGACGCGATCGCCCGAAACCGAACTGGCATTTGTCGAGTCCCCGTTGCTCCGCGATCTGCTAATTGAAACCAACCAGGAGAGCAATAACATCTATGCCGAAGCGTTGCTGAAAACCCTGGGTAAAATACAGAATCCCAATCACTCCAATGCAACTGAGAGCGGAATTGCAGCAGTGAAAGCAGTTTTAACACAAATGAGAGTAACTCCCAAAGGTTACAGCATGGTAGATGGCTCCGGTCTGGCAAGCCGTAACCGGGCAAGCGCCGAAGCACTGGTACAGACCCTCCAGGCCATGACCCAGTATCCAGAGGATTCTCAAGCATTCCGCAACTCACTGCCAGTTGCTGGAGAAAACGGCACATTGAAAAAGCGCTTCCGCAATACGCCTGCCCAGGGGAGATTGGTGGCTAAAACAGGATACATTTCAGGCGTGGTTTCCCTCTCTGGATACCTGGCTCCCCCCAACTACACGCCACTGGTGTTGAGCATGATTGTGAATCAATCGGGAGGTTCGGTATCAGCGATGCGGGGTGCGGTAGACGATATTGTGTTGGTGCTGACTCGCTTAAGAGAGTGCCAGTAGATCAGCCGAACTTACGCATCGAAACTGCACTAAGCTAAACTCAATACGGCTCAATTTTTTTGAATCATGTTGCCTTTCTCCTCAGACGCAATACAAGCTTATCAAGCCCATTTCAGGCAGCGCCAGATTCGAGATGCTCTCATGCAACATGATTCCGTTAGTGCAACCTGCCCATAGTCCCGAACTCAACCTATTGAACGGTTTCGGCAATGGCTGAAACAACTGCTGAAAAATCAGCTATTTCCTTCCTTGCAAGCGTTACGAGAATGAGTTCAAGACCTGTTTGATCAACTGACGATGGAACAAGTAATGTCGGTTTTGTTCTACAGCTTTATTTTAGAAGCACTTTTCTATGTAGCTTCACATTATTTCTATGTAGCTTCACATTAAATTAGTATCAGAAATTCAACAATGGAAATCGCTCAACCCGAATTAGAACTTGACAGTAGCAATCAATTCATTCTGGGCGTGGTTCATATTGTTGTTTTCGTTTGTAGGAACGTTCCATGAAACACCTGTACAGAATCCTATCTACAGATTTAGAACATCATTTAATTCCGAACTGAACGATCGCCCCTTACCCTCAAGGGTTAAATCAATCGCACAATAACCTCTTGACTCCGGACAATTTGGTTTACTAGCTGAAGACACTATTGTCCTCTTTGCCCCCGGAGGAAGGTTCTATGTCAGAGGTGTTCATCTCCTACTCGCGTCGAGACAAAGACTTTGTCAAAGCGCTCCATGCAAAGCTGACCCATCAGAATCGGGATACCTGGGTTGACTGGGAAGACATTCCGATTACGTCGGATTGGTGGCAAGAAATTGAAGCAGGTATCGAGGCCACCGATACCTTTGTGTTTGTCATCAGCCCCGACTCTGTTGCCTCTCAGGTTTGTAATAATGAGCTGAAGCACGCTCTTAACAACCATAAACGGTTAGTCCCCATTCTGCGGCGAGATGGGTTTGATCATAATCTGCTGCACCCGGATCTCAAGCGGCACAACTGGCTGCTGTTTCAGGAAAGCGATGACTTTGACCAGTCCTTTCAACTGCTGCTCAAGGCGATTGATACGGATCTGGATTACGTGCGGCAGCATACGCGGGTTCTGGTGAAAGCGATCGAGTGGAGGGGCAGTGATCGCAACCCCGACCTGTTGCTGCGCGGTAGTGATCTGGATGCAGTTTTACAATGGCTGACCCAGAACACTGAAAAGGAACCCAAATCAACCGAACTGCAACGGGAATTTATCAACGAGAGCCGCAAAGCAGAAGTTGAACGCTACGAAGCCGAAATTCAGCGAGAAAAAACCGTTCGCAAGTGGATCACTTTTGCCCTCTTTGCAGCCGTTGGTGGCTTTGTGATCACTACTGGCCTGGGTCTGGTAGCATTCAGCCAGTTTCAAACGGCAGAATCTCGCCGCAGACAGGCTGAGATGAATGAAATCAACGCTATCAGCCTTTCTTCAGAAGTGCTGTTTAACTCGAATAAAGAGTTTGAAGCCCTGATTGAAGGGCTCAAAGCTGGAAGGAAGCTGAAAACCGCTACCTGGGCCAAGGATAATCCTGACGTTCAGGAACAGGTGGAAACCATGCTCCAACAGGCGATTTACTCGATTAAAGAACGGAATCGTCTGGAAGGGCATGCAGGTGGCATTTACCAGATCCGTTACAGTCCCGATGGTAAGACCCTCGCCACTTCCAGTGCGGACCAAACGGTCAAACTCTGGAACCTTCAGGGTAAAGTGCTGCAAACCCTTCAGGGACATCAGAGCCGGGTTCTGGATATCAGCTTCAGCCCAGATGGACAACTCATCGCCACCGCCAGCGCGGACAAAACCGTCAAACTCTGGAACCGCCAGGGTAAACTCCTGCACACCCTGAATGGTCACAGCAATAATGTGAACAGTGTCAGCTTTAGCCCGGATGGACAACGGATTGCCAGTGCTAGCAGCGATCGCACCGTCATTCTCTGGAATCGCGATGGCCAACTTCTGCAAACCTTAAAGGGGCACGGCAACGAAGTCAAACGGGTCGTCTTCAGTCCCAATGGGCAATCGCTTGCCACGGCCAGTACTGACCAGACGGTGAAGCTCTGGACTCTCGATGGCAAACGCTTGAAAACTCTAGTGGGGCATCAGCGAGGGGTGTGGGATGTCACCTTTAGCCCCGATGGCAATTTGCTTGCCACTGCCAGCGATGACAAAACTGCCCGCATCTGGAAGTTGGATGGTACCCTGCTGCATACGCTGAGTGGTCATGCCGATGGTGTGCTGTGCGTTAGCTTTAGCCCCGATGGGCAAACCCTGGCTAGCTCTGGCTATGACCAGACGGTGAAACTCTGGAATCTGGATGGAATCTTGCTCAGCACCCTTAAGGGACATACGGACCTGGTATACAGTCTTCAGTTCAGCCCCGATGGAGAAACTCTGGCAACCGCCAGCTTTGATCAAACAGCAAAAATCTGGCGAGTTCGCAGCGATCGCCTCCATACCCTTTCAGGACATCGCAATTGGGTATTCGATGTTGCTTTTAGTCCAGATGGACAGGCGATCGCCACCGCCAGCCGGGACAAAACGGTCAAACTGTGGAATCGCTTTGGTAACTATCTCCGCACTCTTGATAATAAAGATGCAGTATTTAGTGTCAGCTTTAGCCCCGATAGCCAGACCATTGCCGCCGCCAGTAATGATTTCACCGTCAAACTCTGGAACCGGGACGGTCGGCTGATCAATACCTTAACCGGGCATCAAAGTGGCGTGTGGTCAGTTACCTTCAGCCCCGATAGCCAGTTCATTGCCACTGCCAGTGCGGACAAGACGGTAAAACTTTGGAAAGCAGACGGTACCTTCCTGAAAACGCTGAACGGGCATAAAGATAGCGTCAATAGTGTCAGCTTTAGCCCTGATGGCAACGCCCTTGCCACGGCCAGTGCAGACAGTACCGTGAAACTCTGGAACCGCGAAGGTCAATTGCTTAAAACGATTAAGGGACATGATGGAGGTATTTGGGATGTCAGCTTCAGCCCCGATGGCAACACCCTTGTTACCGCCAGTTCCGATAAAACCGTCAAGCTCTGGAGCCGGGATGGTAAACTGCTGCGCTTGTTAAAAGGTCACACCCAGGATGCCAGAAGTGTCCGCTTTAGCCCCAATGGTCAAATCCTTGCCTCTGCCAGTTTTGACAAAACTATCCGGCTGTGGAGTTTGGATGGCAGGTTGCTTAAAATTTTGCAAGGTCACACGGATTCGCTGGCCAATATTGCCTTTAGTCCCGATGGCAGAACGCTGGCATCGACTGGCACAGACAATACCGGGGTTCTCTGGAATCTGGAATATCTGGGTAATCTGGACAGCCTGATTACCTATAGCTGTCACTGGTTGCAGGATTACTTGACCTACAATCCCACTGTGCAGGGGAGCGATCGCACTATGTGCAGCGGAATTGTCCGCGATGAAAAACCATCCAAATTGGGAGCAATCGCCCCTCTCACTGCTCCAACCAATCCACCAAATCTGATACTTGAGAGAAGTTGAGTAAGGCGACTGCCAGTGATTCAAGTTGGGGTAAGTCTAGAGTGGAGATGCGATCGCGCAACTCATCTGGCAATTGTCCCACACGCCGTTCTAACAACAGCAGTACCAGGGATAATCCTTCTTCCTGTCTGCCTTCCTGTTTGCCTCCCTGCCTGCCTTCCTGTCTGCCTTCCTGCTTACCTTCTTGAAAAATTTCTTGATAGACAACAGACTCCCGCATAACTCCCTCCAAAAAGACTTGTCGAATCAATTGTCTGTCAAATTTCAGACCTGCCAGTAGTTGAGCGTAGCCAGAGACTTCCTGCCGTTCCTGATTTGATTCTATCTCACTCACCACTTGGGCTACTTGTTGAAGCAGTTGCACAGGGTCAGAGGTTGCGGCCAGGGAGGCAAACGGTAGTAATGCTGCATCAGTGAGAAAAATCTCTGGATTTTGCTCCCAAAGCCTGAGCACCTGGTACTCATGGCGGGTAGATTCAACGCTGAAGGTCGTTTCAATTTCTGCTAAATCTGACGGTGGTAACAGAAGAACGACAATCTGGGTAATAGGCAAGCGATACAGCCGATACAACCTGACCCAGTAATCCAACATTCTGAGGGGGAGTGGGGGATTGGACTCAATTCGGGTTTGAAATTCCAGATGAACAATCCGCTGATCGGTTTGTAACAGCGTTACGGAATCGGCGCGAATCGGTTCGATGCTCAATTCAGTTTTGAGCACATTCACCGAGGCAGGAGTTTCCCTTAAAAGCCAGTTTACGAAGCGATCGGGGTACTTTTCTGCCAAAAGCTTGCAGAGATTGTCGAAGGATATAAGGGATCAGCGTACAAATAAAATCCCAAGTTGAACGGGGTGGATGGGTGGATGGGTGGATGGAAGTGGGATGTTATTTCTCGGCGAGTCCCTAAGTAGGTAGCCACAATTAATTGTAAAGGGGGGAGTGGTGGCTGCGCCCCCAAGCAGGGAGTTTCACCCCCTCCACCCCCGAAATTATCCTTAATTTAATTGCGCCCAGCTACTTACTATGAAACGTTAATTTGCAGGCCTGGTCCACCAGGCAAGGGCATAGGGCTGATTGGGTTCATTTACCCGTTGCTGATAGACAACTCGAATCTTATAGCGTTCCGTTTCGGGAATCTGGTGGAAGATGTGCTCTACGCTATCGACTTCGCTAATGGATGACCAGACGCTTTTGCGCACGTCCTCGTCTTCTGCCCGCATCAGGTAGAGGTCGAGATTGTTCAGTCCGCGATCGCGGAAGCTTTCGCCTATATCAAATTCACCATTTTTATTCTTATCCACTAATTCCACCAGCCGACCCCAGACCAGCGTAATGGAGACAAAACTTCCCTTCTGCAAAGGCTTTTCCAGCACATAGTCTCTACTATTCTCGCGTTTTGCTTTCTGCTGCCCTTTTTCCGCTTCGCCCGACTCCTTTCCCCCTTCTCCCCTATCCGGCTGTCCCAGATTCACCGTGCCATAATCCCACCCGATCGCGGGTACAGGTGTCTTCGGACTCCACTGTCCGGAGCTGAACTGCTGATAGGCGCGAAATGCATTTAACTGCCCCGTCCCCATTTGCACATTGAGCGGAATGCGAGGATTTTTGAAGGCATCTGACTCCAGCCAGGTATGATTGTTCTTATCCAGAATGGTGCGGCTCATACCAAGATGGAATCCCCTACCATCGTCCTTAATCTTATCCGTTGAGTTGAGCAGAACCGCTTTCATCACTTCATAGCGGCGGGCATCCAGGCTCCAGGGAAGGGTGCAGCCAGAAGGTTTTTTGCAGCTTGAACGGAGCTGGCGATCGCCATATTCCTGAAGTAAGGCAGCAGTCGCCGTCACATGAGGAGCCGCAAAACTGGTGCCGCTAGAAGTGGTCAAATTTCCATTCAACGAAACCATGGTAATTTCATTCCCTGGCGCCACTAGCCCAATTGCCCGCCGGGGGCCCACATTACTTTCCACCCCTTCAATCATTGCGCCTACCCCAGTAGGATCACCCAGATTGGCAAAATCAACCTTTCTAAAAACTCCTTCCAGACGATTGGTAAACGCCACATTGATACCGTTGTAATTGTCCGTTGGAATGGAGATACCGCCTTTCCCCTGATTGCCTGCCACTACATACAAGACGTTATGGACTCTGGCAGACCAATCTACACACTGGGTCAGAAGGGCATTACCATCCAGAAGCGGTTTGGGGCGGGGATCTTGCCGCAGCGCCTCCCCAAAGCTAAAGTTGATGGCTCGCACATCGCCCCCGTTCTGCATCGCAATATGTTGAGCTGACAGACACTCCTCTGGTTGTCCATAGCGTTTAGGCGTTCCCGCTGCTGAGGAGTATAACCTTGCTCCTGGTGCAACACCTCGCATAGCCTTTGCTGAACTAATCATAATGCTGGCAACATTTTGAGCGTGCCCGTCCACGTTTGTGTTAATTCGCGCTGGAGCATTGCGGTAAAACACCCGGTGCAACGACATCACCCGATTTTGAGCAACAGCTTTATCAATCCCAAACTGACCAGGACGACCAATCTCTACCTGCCCGATCGCAATCTTTCGTCCCGTTAAGTTATAGGGAGAATTGTGTAACCGGATAGCATCGATCCCCGCTTCACCAATTGAGCTTGAGCGGAATGGATCACCTTCTGCCAGAGCTTTTCCAACCCAAATGGTTGCTAAAACTCCTGTTACCCATATCAACCTGCCAAGAATTTGCTGCCGCGCCACAAATGCCTCTCCATAAAGGGTTTATACCAACGGGTGCAGAGGGCAGGGATCAAAACCTGAGAAGACTCAGGGACTTTCATCACATTTTGTTAAAATAATTACCATCAAAGCGCCGTTAGGAGACACAGCCCGCTATGAACCAGATGCCATCCAGAAAACCCGTTGTTGTTGCTCCGTCTATTCTATCAGCCGATTTTAGTCGCCTGGGAGATGAAGTTCGTGCAGTTGATGCCGCTGGGGCAGATTGGATTCACGTTGATGTCATGGATGGTCGGTTTGTCCCCAACATCACCATTGGTCCTCTGATTGTAGAAGCGCTACGCCCGGTTACTCAAAAGCCTCTAGATGTTCACCTGATGATTGTGGAGCCAGAGAAATACGTTGCCGATTTTGCCAAAGCCGGGGCTGACCACATTCTGGTTCATGCCGAATCCAGTTCCACAATTCACATACACCGCGTATTGGGGCAAATCAAGGAACTGGGTAAGAAGGCGGGTGCTGTTCTCAACCCCGGCAGTCCGCTGGATCTGATCGAGTATGTCCTGGAACTGTGTGACATTGTCCTGATTATGAGTGTCAACCCTGGCTTTGGAGGGCAGAGTTTTATTGAATCCGCTGTACCCAAAATTCGCCAGTTGCGTCAGATGTGCGACGAACGAGGACTGGACCCCTGGATTGAAGTCGATGGCGGCCTGAAAGCAAACAACACCTGGAAAGTACTGGAAGTAGGGGCAAACGCGATCGTGGCCGGGTCGGCTGTGTTCAAAGCTAAGGACTACGCCGCGGAGATTGAAGGAATCCGTAACAGCAAACGCCCAACCCCTGAATTGGCTAAGGTTTCATAGCCGCAGAGCACCCTATCACTCATCTACCCATCCACCCTCTTACCCCTCTCCCATCACTAACAACACCGACAACTACCCACTAAATCTACCTTCTTTATGGCAAAGTTTTGGGAGCCGGTGTAGCATCTGGGCTGCCGCTGCCAGGAGTTTGTCCACTTGTGGGAGGCAGTTGATAGGGTTGCGCTGGATTGAAAGTTGGTAGGGGACTAGGGGAGCCAAAGGGATTGTATGGAGTAATTGTTGGGCTGATAGTGGGGGGAAGGTTGTTACCCGGAGAGGGCGTGGGGGAGGTTGTGGGTAGGGTTGCCAGGGCAACGCGATCGCCCCCCACTTGCCGCATCAGGTCTAAGACTTGCACCACATCGTTATAAAACGCAGTTTGTGAGGCGTACAACACCAGCAAGCCATCCGGGTTCTTTTCCCGGTAGGATTGCAATGCCTGATAAAGCTGATTGCGATCGACAAACTGGCGATCAATAAACGTTTGCCCGGTGGCATTGATGGTCACAATCAGCATGTCACGCATCTGAGTTACCCCTGTACTTGCCTTAGGCAAATCAATATTGATTGCCTGCTGGCGAGTTAACTGCAATGCTGCCAAGATAAAGAACGTCAGAATACAGAAGATTACATCAATTAGCGGAATTAGCTGAATCTGAACTTCATCGGTGGGGGAATCGACGTTAACTTTCATCGTGCCAATTTTGTTAGGTAGCGATTATGAATTATTGGGGAGCCTGGACTGGCCGATCGGCGATTCAGTTGTCAGGGGCTGGTTCCTTCTGGTGTGGAAGCAATCACTTCCCCCGGCTTCTTGAGGGAATCACCCCCATTTTCGTGAGCCCAGTGCTGACGATAGAGAAGTTCCAACTCGTTTCCAGCTTTCCGAAAAACCTTTGCTTGAAAAAAAAGAAACCCTTGAAACAGACGGTAGAACGCCAGACTAAAAATTGCCACAATCAGCCCACTCGCCGTACTGATTAGCGCTTCACCAATCCCAGCGGTGACGCCTGCGGTCGAAGCCGTACCAATGTCACCAATCCGAATCGATCGCAGGGAAATAATCAATCCAATGACTGTTCCCAGTAGACCCAGCAAAGGCGATAAAGCAATCACTGCTTCCAAAATTTTGTCTCCCCGGCGCATAGATGCCAGTTCATCCTCTGCGGTTGCTTCCAGGGCCAGTCGGAACATCTCTGGATCAGCATTCTTAAGCTGCAAGGGACTATAGAGGAAACGTCCAATCGGCTGGTCGTAGGCTTGTCTGGCGAGTTCAGTAGCTAAAACCCAATCTCGCCGCGCCGCATCCAGCACACGATTGACAGTTTCACGCTCCTTCGTCAATACACTCGACCAGAACCACAGCCGTTCAATGATGACGCTCAGAGCCAGGATTGAGAGAAGCAGCAGGGGAAACATTGTTACCCCACCCTTCTGAAAAAGTTCTCCAACGTTCACAATCTACCTATTCCTCCATATACCTCTGGTTCGATGAACCCAAACTTTGAACTCTAGACTCCAGATAGAGGTAAAAGTTTCAAACTTAAACGTTAGCAGGAGAAGGCGTTTTAAGCCCAATATTGAGAGTCAAAGGTTGACTATAGCTGTTGCCAGGTTACTTAGAACACTGGGTTTAAGGAGGGGCTTCCGCCCCTAACCAAGGAGTTCCACTCCTGCGCCCCATCCTAAGTCTGATGACTATGGCTATGTTTCGTACCAAAATCTGAGCATTTCAATTTTAGAGACTCAGACTCTCTTTCAATCAGATGAACAGAATTTCAGTTCTAATTGCGCCTCCCATTCCTGATTCCTGATGGTACAGTTTACTCCCCCACTACGGACAGGATATCCACACTGGAGGTCTATTAAGTAACTTGCAACTATGAAAGTAAATAGAGGGCTAAACGATGAGCATTACAGAACCTGGCCAAAAAATGAATTTTGTTGAATCAATCTACAACTGGTATCGTAGCGTCATTCGCAATCCTAAGTATCGCTGGTGGATTATTGCAGGTACGCTGGT
Source organism: Leptothermofonsia sp. ETS-13 (assembly GCF_049200465.1). Lineage (NCBI taxonomy): Bacteria > Bacillati > Cyanobacteriota > Cyanophyceae > Leptolyngbyales > Leptolyngbyaceae > Leptothermofonsia > Leptothermofonsia sp. ETS-13. The sequence continues at coordinate 3,164,854 of NZ_CP120836.1, read as the reverse complement.
TTACTTGCTGAGTCCGATTGATATTGCCCCTGATTTTTTACCCATTATCGGATGGATTGACGATGGTATCATCGCTTCGCTGTTGGTAGCAGAGCTGTCACAGTTTTTGCTTGAACGCCTGAAGGCTGGTAAGGGAAATACTCCAGATCAGGGGATTTATTCGGCGAATGCGAGTGCCACCTCGAACCCGGATATAGTTGACGTAAATGCCATCAAAATGGACTAGTACGGCAAAACGAAAGTTTTGTTGGGGGTGAAGGGTTCCACCCCTTCACCCTATTCAAATTTCAAGAAAGACGCTGTATGGCGACACTGTATGGGTTTGTAGAACACAGAAATTGTAGGGACATGGAGTGATTCGTGTCCCCATTTCATTAATTTCCTTGCAGGTAAGTACTTCATTTTGCTTGACATGAGTAAAATCGGTGTAACGGTTCATCCGCCTGAGGGGTTTTATGGAGAACCATCCACAATCGCACGAAGAAACACCGCCTGTGCCGTCTATCTCTGATCGTGAAGCTAGCTTGCAAGGGGCGAAGAAGCTGAACATGGAATATGTGTATCAGCTGGTAGAGTCCCATCCTTTGCTGTTTTGGGGTGGGACATGGGTAGCAGTGCTGTTGGTAGCTGCGATCGCGATGGGTGGCCTGCTGAGTCCTGGGTTACCGGCTCGTCGCACTTCCAGTGCTTCCTTTGGCTCTAGTCCGGGTTCAGAAGAAATTCAAACTGCTGGGCGGCAGGGGCGGAGTGTGCCGTTCTGGTTATTTGGGGCGATCGCCATCACCTGTACGGCAGGTTCTATTCTGGTTTCAAAACGTCTGGCACAGGTTGAGCGTCCCCACCACAGGTTATCCAGACCGAAACGTCCGGTGCAATACTCCAGTAAAGTGCGACGTCCAGGGCCGTCAAATCGCCCACGTGCTCCTCAGGGCAGGCGTCTAAAATCTTTCTCAGAAGGTGAGTTTCCTCTATCAGGCACTTATTCGTCTTACCCCCCGCCACCCCCCTCTACGTCCACATCTACCTCATTCAAGCTACCTCCAGCAATCAAAAGTAAGGCCAAATTAGCTTCTGGGCATTCGGCTCCTAAATACGCTCCCCAGAAACCATCTGTTCCTGAATCAGTTCCTCAAAAAAACGTGGCTCCTGTTCCAGTTACAGTAGTTCCATCGGAGGAGAGCCACCCCCTCGATTGGGGAGATCCCAGCCTGGCAGATCTGATGGATATTCGTAAACGGCGATCGCTCTCTTCCTGGATATAAGCCTGGAAGTATAACGATGGCCACCAAATTCAGCAACGCCGTTCAGGACGAGGTGCAGGGATTCCACCCCTAGCTGGGGGCTGCGCCCTCACCTACCTTTAAAATAAGGTCCTAACTAAGCAACCTGGCGACAGCTATAACGGCAAGGCAAGAAGGTAGTGCTTATTTGATGTGTGTTTCTATCGCGCTGACCTTGCCTTTGAGTTGCGTCCGAGAGCTAAGTAGCGCATTAGCCAGCAGCCCAATACTGTGTTGGTTCGGATAGTTACAGAGGTTATCGGCGAGAGTTCGAGTTTGTCTGCCGCCGAACAACTTCACCGTTGGTCATCTCTTCATCCCTTCAGGCGAAATAGCAAAAGCTGCGTGACTTGCTGTGGACTGAAGTTGTCGTCGCTAATCAACACCAGACTCTGACTACCATCAGGCAGTCGTGGCCCCAAGGTCATCCCTTCCAGGTTGTCCAGCTGAATTCCCAGTTGGGTCAGGTCAAGAACCAATTTTTTGTGGATGGGTTGAACACCTTTTGGAGTTCCTTTCAGGCTGGCAATCGCTGCCGTATCGGTCGCTCCACCCGTTGCCAATTGAAACATTTTGACTGTGAAGCCATTTAACCCAAAAGAACGTTCCAGGCTGAGGAAATGCCCACCTTGGTCGATCGCCAGTAACTCGGTTAGTCCGTGATATTGCGTCCCTTCGGGAGGTGGCTCCATTTTGTAAAGATGTTCTGAAACCAACAGGGTTCTCCCATCTTCAACGATGTAATGGAGCATCCGGTTCTTAGTGGCTCCCTGTTCGGAAGCACCGAAATCATTGTCTGCAACGAGTGCTGATTCCGTAGCTGTAAACAGGCGAAACGGTTCAAGTACCGTATTGCCATATCCGCCAGGGCTGGGGGTGAGGGACTCAAAACCCAGGTTATCTCGCACTCCCTGGATCTGCTGGTTGCCTTCAAAAGCTGGGATGTAGCGATCAGGAATGGGCAGGCTACGCTTCATTTGCCCAGTCCTCAGATCAAATTCACGCACAAAAGGGGGAATGCGGTCACGGGTAACCCCCTCACTGGAGATAAAAACCGTTCCCGCGGGAGACAGGGCAATTCCCTCTGGGTCAACGGAACCTTTGGGATAGGGTTGACCATCTTCGCCCGTGATGAATGTCACCTGTTCAATTTCAATCCCCTTAATCTGGGGGGAAGGAGAAGAGGTCGGATCGAGGTTTAGTTTGAAGGTGTAGAAGCGAGCGGGAGCAAAATCGCTGCGGTCATCTGAGAGAACGTAGAAGCGATCGCGCCTCCTGTCATAGGTAATTGCAGACAATCCACCTACAGGCGTTTCCTCAAACCTGGTTTTTGGCAACTGATACTCATCCAGAAAATCCAGTGACAGGTTCAGGAATAGGCGATCCTCGGCACTAACCTGGGGCAGATCACACGCGGTCAGTAGACCTGTCAGCGAAAGAACCAGAACCAGTAGCCAATTTGAAAATCTATGACTCCACCAATTACAACTCACCCGATTACTCCGCAAACATCACAATCACAGAAACTGGCTTCACTGTAGCAGGTTAGAAAAGGGCGTGCTGCCATAAAGCCCTGGCAGCGGAACCCTGTCAAAATGTAAACGGATATTCCCCCATTACCTGCTTGCTTGTGAAACGATAAATTGTATACTTTCGTAAAGATAAGGAAAAATACTTATTTGAAAGAATGAGGTCTTAAGCATGTACGTCGTGCAAATTGCTTCTGAGTGCGCTCCTGTCATCAAGGCTGGTGGCTTAGGTGATGTGGTTTATGGACTCAGTCGGGAATTGGAGACACGGGGCCACACCGTTGAAATCATCCTTCCCATGTACGATTGCATGCGCTATGACCACATTTGGGGACTGCACGACGCCTACCGCGACCTGTGGGTACCCTGGTATGGGGGTGCTGTTCACTGTTCAGTCTTTTGTGGCTGGGTGCATGGACGGCTGTGCTTTTTCATCCAACCCCACTCTAGTGATAACTTTTTTAACCGGGGGTATTACTACGGTGCTAATGACGACGACATGCGGTTTGCATTCTTTAGTAAAGCCGCGATGGAATTTTTGTTTGTGAGTAATAAACGCCCCGACGTCATTCATTGTCATGATTGGCAAACAGGCTTAGTCCCCGTTTTGCTGTTTGAGATTTACAAGTGGCATGGAATGTGGAATCAGCGAGTGCTCTACACCATCCATAACTTCAAACATCAAGGAATTACTGGAGTCAATACTCTTTGGGCAACAGGGCTCAATAACGAAAGCTATTATTTCGATTACGATCGCCTGCGCGATAACTTTAACCCCTTTGCCCTTAATCTGATGAAGGGAGGCATCGTCTACTCAAACCACATCAATACCGTTTCTCCGCACCACGCCTGGGAAGCACACCACGGGAACGAAGGCTACGGCCTGGGGCATACGCTGCACTTAAAGCAGTATAAATTTAGCGGAATCCTCAACGGGATTGATTACGATATCTGGAACCCGGAGGTGGATCGTTACATCCCCTTCAAATACAACAAAGAAACCCTGGAAGACAAAGCAAAGAATAAAAAAGCTCTGCGAGAAAAGCTTTTACTGAAAGATGACCCCGAAAAGCCCATCATCTGCTATGTCGGACGGCTGGATGATCAGAAAGGGGTACATCTGGTTCACCATGCTATTTACTACGCTTTAGGCCGAGGAGCACAGTTTGTTTTACTGGGTTCGGCTACGGAGCCAGGTATCAACTCCTGGTTCTGGCATGAAAAGAATTTCCTCAGCAGTAACCCCGATGCCCATCTCGAATTGGGTTTTAACGAGGAACTATCACACCTGATTTATGCTGGAGCCGACATGATTGTGGTGCCCAGCAACTTTGAACCCTGCGGCCTGACGCAGATGATTGGCTTGAAGTATGGTACGGTACCCATCGTGCGCGGAGTGGGCGGATTGCTAGATACCGTATTTGATCGGGATTACGACGAAAACCATCTGCCGGAGGAGCGTAATGGCTATGTCTTTTACCAGACCGATCACCAGGCTCTGGAGTCTGCGATGGATCGGGCGATCGGTTTGTGGAAGTACTACCCCGAAGAGTTTGAGAAGTTGGTGATTCAGGGAATGAGTTACGACTATTCCTGGAACCATCCTGGTCAGAAGTATCTGGATCTGTATGAAAAGATCCGGCACAAGTGATTGTAGTAAGGGGTAAGGGGTAGATGGGGGGATGGATAGATGGGCGGGTGGATCACTCATCCACTTGTATGCTCTATCTAATCCTTCTGGCAAGAGTGTTCTAGAAACGGGGCTCTGAATCCTCGAAACCCTGATTCCCTCGACCCTCTTTCTAGGACTGCCACAAAAAAATTGACAAACCCCTTCTGACTCCTGGCTCCTGGCTTTTTCCCTCTCTTTTCTTTCCTCTTTCTTTTTCCTAATTCCTATTCCCCCTCCTCCCTTACTCCTCCCTCCTCCCCCCTTTGCCATAGCTGCGCCCTCTCCACTGTTTTGGCTGGTGAATGGAGGATAAAAAAATGCGCAGGACGGCCAGCGGATCGGCGAAAGGAGAAAGCCAGAATAGCCAGGAGGCTTTTGCCTGGGTGAAATCGTAGGAGGGCGCGATCGCCCCATTTAGCCCAAACCGGATCAGCACCAGCAGGGAATTCAACCCCAACAGTGCCAGAGTTACTCTAGTCAAGTTTCCCCTACCTACTTCAGCCAAAATCAGAAGTAGTAGAGGAATGGGCAATCCCTGAACGGTCAACAGCAGTAACCAATCGCCCCAAATTTGAGCGGGGTTACTGGCATCTTTAAGGTCGAGCGATCGCCCCCACTCGCGCCAGGTTTCAGCCGCCCCCTCGTACATGCGCACGCTCAACACTTGAGCTCCGTCCAAAAAGCCAACCTTCCCGCCCTGGACAGCAACGTACCGGGCCAGGGTGACATCATCACAAAATGAGTGACGCGCCTGGATATAACCTCCCACACTGGCTAGAACAGAACGGCGGCAGAAAAAGCATTGACCGTTTGCCATCACCCGCTGCGGCGAATTTGCCCTTTCTCCAGCCGCCCCAAATCGATAAATTAACGTCATCAACAGGGCTGGTTGTAGCCAGATTTCACCGGGATATTTGAGGATGAATCGGGGGGAGAGGGTAATCAAATCATAGCCTTCTGCTAAAGCTGTTTCTAAAAGGGTGGCAGCCATTCCAGGAACGGGTTGAGTATCGGCATCGATTCCCAAAATCCAATCGCTTCTTTCTGAACTGGCGAGAAATCCATTGTGAAGAGCCCAGGGCCGCCCCACCCATCCTTCAGGTAGCGGCGCATCATTCATCAGACGAAAGCGGGGATCGTTTTGCTGAGCCGCCTTGACCAGATCGGGGGTGCCATCCTGGGAATTGCTGTCAACCACAATGATTTCCCGGACTTCGTAACTCTGCCGACTCAAACCATCTAAGCAAGGAGAAATCCGCTTCGCCTCGTTTAGAGTCGGCACAACCACACTGACAGTTCCTAAAAACTCTGGTCTGGAAGCTTTGGGTTGCAGAGGAGGACGGCGAAAGGCACCTGGAAGTAGACGGGCAAGCAAAATGGCTGTGGCCGGAACCTGGGCCAGCAATAGTCCCAGGAAAAGGGCATTTTTTAGAAGGTCAACCGTAGACATCGTTCCCGTCCACTATTCAGGCAGAACTGGGACAGGAATAGTCGTTGTTTCAGGGACTGCTGGAACATTGTCCGAAATAACGGGGGGATGGTTTGAGTTCATAGGGTTAGCAATCCACCACAGGGCGATCGCTGGAACTACCCCCAGCAAAACGCTGATTGCCGTCGGAATCCAAAAGCGGGCATCCAGTTGGGCAATGGTAATCACAGCGCCAAACCCGAAATTGACCAGGTAAATGACCAGGGGAACCCATAATTGGGAACGGGTCAGGTGCATCTCACCCCTTTGCCAGAAGAGAGTTGCCACCGACATAAACAAGGCACCCGTTCCCAGCCAGCCAGTCAAGTTCCGGTAGGGCATTCCAAAAAACTGGCCCGCATCTTGAAATTCCCAGAAGGGATAAGGGGTCTGGCTCATGGCCGGGTCTAGGACAAAATCCCAGGCTGTCAGAAGCACAGCACCGAGGGCGATCGCTCCTGCATTTTTCATCCAACCCTTCAGCCCTCTGGCTTCCAGACCTGCCTTCGCCAGCACGTAGGCAGACATACCCAGGTAAAACCAGGAGAGCGGAATTGTAAACGGCACCAACCCCCCAATCTTGTACCCCAACCCGCTGAGATAGTGATAGTGACCGAAAGGAAACCCTGTACTCGTGCCCATCAACTCACTACCCAGGGAAAGAAAGACAGCAGGCAGCATAAACCCCAGCCAGTTGCGCCAGCCCAGGTTCCGGTAGGCGTAGAGCGCAACTGTAGCTGCCCCTAGCAAGATATAAACCACTCCACCGCCTATCATGCTCCAGCCGAACAGCATTTGCCCAAAAGGAGGCAGATTGCCAATAAATTCGGGGTTGGGCAAAACCAGAATCAATCCTGCCAGTCCAAATACCAGCGCCAGAACATGCCCTGTTAAACAAAAGCGCTCAACAACTACCATCGCCCGCATAGAAGTACCTCGACAACAGACACGCATCAGTCTCCTATTAGTTTACAAATGTTTATAAAATTTTGTGGAGGCGCATTGATCTGCCCCATCTATAGCTGTCGCCAGGTTGCTTAGGACATTAGCTTAAAGGGAGAGTGTGAATCCCCCACTCTTCCTTTTAAGACTTGTGGCTACCTGTTTAGACTTGTAGTTACCTGTTTAGAACGGCTGGATGCGAATTGAGAAGTAAATGCCATTGTCTTGCAGGGTGTTGCCCTGATTGCCAATCGGATTGAGGCGAGCGCCATAGTCCAGACGAGCAGAAAAGTAGGGATCAAACTGCCAGCGTAAACCTACTCCGACACTAATCAGAGTACGGGGACTGGGAATCTCAATATCGCGGCTATTCCAGATGGTGCCGATGTCGAAAAACGGGGCTAGCTGGATAACACCAATCCCTTCTGGATCGCGGACAATAGGAAGGCGAATTTCCAGGGAGCCGGTGATGCCGTTATCGCCAACCCGCTGATTCTGACGGTAGCCGCGGACTGAATCTACCCCACCAATACTGAACTGTTCCAGGGGCAATAGGGAATCCGGGGTGAGTTGGGCGGCAATCCGGGCGATGGAAATAATGTCGCTCCCTAGCGCCTGTACCCACTGAAACTGTCCAACCCAACTAAAAAAGCGACCATCGGTGCCCGTGTCATTGACGGTGGCGTTAAAAATAGGTAGCCCAAAGCTCAGCTGCGATCGTGCCGCCAACACCCGCTGGGGATTGCGACTAATCCAATCCTGGCTAAACCGAAGAACGGTAACCCGTGACAGCCCATTTTCTGGGCCCAGCGAAAACGAGAAGGGAATGTCTTCCAGCAAGAAGGTCTGACTGCGACGCACATCAAGAGATAACCCCAGGGTAAACTCAGTGGTAGGAGTGCGGTAAAGCGGCTGGCGAAATCCAATTGAAAACGTCTCGCTGTTACTGTTAATGCCCAGCACCGAGAAAGGCGCTTCCACAATTTTGCTGTCGTTGCGGGTGTAGTACAGATTCAGCACACCATCACGGGGATTGAGGGGAAGGGCGTAGCTAAATTCGTACCGCTGGATGCCTTCGGTTAATTCGTATTCAAAACTAAAGCGATCGCCAAATCCCAGTAAATTGCCATGGCTCAGAAAAAATGTGCCTCCTATGGTCCCCACACTGGGTGACTCCCGGTTTTCCACCAGCAAGCCACCGTGGAGGGCACGCGCTTCCTTCAGCCTGACGGTAAGAACACTCCGTCCTGGAGTTGTCCCGGCTCGCAGTTGTGCCTGCACTGAGGTAAACAGGGGATCAAGCTGGAGGAGTTGCAATCCGGTTTCCAGTTTGTTGATGTTGACTGGGGCTCTACCCGCTAGAGCAAGCCGTTTACGAACGTAGTTTTGCCGCACCCGCCGTAGCCCCTGGATTTCAATTTGCTCCAGTTCTCCCTCCACCACCTGAATTTTGACCACTCCGCTTGCCAAGTTATCCTGGGGGGGCAGAAACGCGCCAGAAGTCGTGTAGCCGCGATCCGTGTAAAGTTTGGTCACGGCTGTTCGAATTTCCAGCAGTTGCTCAAAGGTCAGGTCCCGGTTTTCAAACGGCTTGACTACTCTATCCAGCTCTTTTTGTGAAAAAACTGTACTGCCCAACACCTCCACCCGTTCAACTCGCACAGTGGCTTCAGGGGTAGGAGTGGGAGACGGGGGAACCGGGGGGGGTTGTTTCAGTTGGGGGTCTGGGGGCGGGGCTGGTTTGATTTCGGGTAGGGGCTGAATATTGGGACGGGGAGGAAGCAGTGGGTTTTCTGGAGTGGGGGTACTGCGATCGTCCGGCAGCGAAAGGTTGGAGGGAATTGTCTCAGGAGTCTGGGCAAAAAAGAATTGGCAATCCCCCCCTGCTTTAACTCTCCTCCCCTGGCATCTGGAACCAAGCCATAAAGAAGTCTCCCTAGGTGTAATTGGAGTTTGTAACCCAACTGCCGTTGAAAGTAACGTGGCAAAAGAAGGCAACGGGGTTAAACCAACAAAACTAGCGCTCAAGCAAAGAACATTCCAACGCGCTACCAGGGATAGGAGCTTCATAAATCCTGCGTTTGCATCTGTCCTATTTTCACCATTGGGATAGTTACCAAAATCACTCGCTTAGGCTATTTATAAAGTATTTTTATACATCTATAGTTGTGTCAGGGTGCTAAAGAGCTGCTTCCGGCTTTTGTTATCGTAGGGCTGTAGAACTGGAAATAAGCGTATACACTGAGCCGCCGCTGGATAGGTGAAATGTCCTGGTTTTCTCGACGGTTTGTTCACCGAATTTTGTTATTCATTGTGGGGGCCAGTCTCTGCATCTTTGCTGCGGTCGTTGAAGCAGAAATGCCGGGACTGGTTGCGGCTCAGTCCGTCTCCTATGGGCAACTGGTTGACCAGGGGGTACAGAGCTATCAAGCAGGGAAGTATCCGGAGGCGATCGCTACTTGGGAACAGGCTCTCAGACAACCCCTCAGCCCCAGCGATCGGGCGACGGTGCAAAGCAACCTGGGGCAGGCTTATCGGCAAGTAGGTCAACCGGACAAGGCGATCGCTCAGTGGGAACAGGCCATTCAGTTTTACAAGAAACAGGGGGATGGCAGCAACCAGCAAGCCCTTGCCCAATTGCTCACCGAGCAGGCACAGGCATACAGCGACTTGGGCCAGCACAAGACAGCGATTGACCGATTGCAGGCGGCGATCGAACTGGCCCAGAAAAACCAGGATGATCTGACTGAAGCGGCGGCCCAGGGCGCTCTGGGAAATGCCCATTGGGCTCTGGGTGCCTACGAGGACGCCCTCACTGCCCACCAGAAAAGCCTGGAGCTTGCCTGTCGGTTAGATAATCAGAGCTATATTACGACAGCCCTCAACAACCTGGGGAACGTTTTTGTCAGCCGTTCTAAGCGTTTTCGCTATCAATCAACCGCTGCCAGCCTGGAAGGGGACAGCACCACCGAACAGCAACTGACTCGTCAGGCAAACCACGATAACCGGGTGGCCCTGGCCGCCTATCTGCGAAGTGCCGAGATCAGTCGCTCTGTTAGCAACCTAGCAGAGGCAAAGGCACTCCTTAACCTGAATCGACTGTTGGATCAACTGCCCGTCGCATCTCCCGTGTCTATGCCAGAACTGGCCTGTGAGACGCTAAACTTTAAGGCATTGCTATCCCCTTCGGAAAAATCCCTACCCTCCCCATCGGCAACCTCAAATCGGGAGTTGATGGCACAAAACCGCACTCGCATTCTGGCTTTACTGGAGCTAGAGCCAGATTCGCAAGATAAAGCCTATGGCTATATCAACTTAGCAAATAGCCACTTCCACCGCGCTAATGGTACCATCCAGGAACCCGTTAATCTTGCTGAAGTCAATCCCATTTTGCAAAAGGCACTGACCACTGCAAGAAACATCGGCGATGCACGGGCAGAGTCCTATGCGCTGGGGACTTTGGGTGAAGCGTATGAATCGAATCGCCAGTATGACGAGGCTATGTCCCTCAGTCGGCAGGCCCAATTTACTGCTCAACGGATGGGAGCGAACGATAGCCTTTACCGCTGGCAGTGGCAAATGGGGCGGATTTTGAAAACGCTTGGGCAAACCGAGCGGGCGATCGCCTCCTATGAACAGGCTGTCGCTACCCTTCAAAGTATCCGGGATGATATCGTCATTACCAACCAGGACCTGCAATTTGACTTTCGAGATTCGGTCGAACCTGTCTATCGGCAATTGATTGGCCTGTTGTTGAGCCAGGAGGCAGGGAGCAGTGGGCAGTGGAAGCTAGGGGCTAGGGGCTGGGGAGAAGAAGAAAGAGGGGAAGAAGGACGAGGAAAGAAGAAAGAAGAAAGAAATGAAGCCAGGAGTCAGGAGTTGACTCAAAACTCAAAACTCAAAACTCAAGACTCAGAACTCAAAACTTCCCTCAATCCAAATACGCGCAATATCAGCAAGGTTCTGGATCTCCTGGAACTGTTAAAACTGGCGGAATTGCAAAACTTCTTTGGGGACGACTGTGTACAGCTTGCGAGGGATGCGGCGATCGCAGAACAACCGCTCCCTCCCGACCGCAACGGCCAGGAACCTATCTATGGGCTGATCGATCCAAAAGCTGCTGTCGTTTACTCGGTGATTCTGGAAGATAGAGCTTACATGATTTTGCGGCTACCGAACGGAACCCTGAAAGAATACCCAGTTCAGATTCGTGCTGCCGAGGTTGGGGCTGGAGCCAAATCCCTCAGTACCCAATTCCTGGGAGAAACCCAACTCCAAGCCAGGATTGACCAGTTGCGGCTAATGCTGGAGAAGCGAGCAACGGAGGAATACTTGACCGAAGCCCAGGCTGTTTATGATGCCCTCATTCGCCCGATGGAAGCAGATCTGGAAGAGGCCAAACCTACCACGCTGGTTTTTGTTAACGATGGCGTACTGCGGAAGGTACCGATGTCGGCGCTTCATGATGGCAAACAGTTTTTGATCGAAAAGTATCCAATTGCAACAACTCCCAGCCTCAGTCTCACCACTCGCCGACCATTCGAGCGCCGTAACCTGCAAGCACTTATCCTGGGTTTGACCATAGAGCAGGAACCCTTTGGAGCCTTACCCAACGTGCGTGAGGAAGTAGCAGAGGTTGAGAAGATTTTGGGCGGTACCAAATTGCTGGATCAGGCATTCACCCTCAGGAGTATGCAGCAGCGGTTGCAGAAAAACAGTTACCGCATTATTCATATGGCAACCCACGGGAAATTTGGTGCTGATGCAAACAGCACCTATCTTCAGGCTTATCAAGACCGGATTACGATTAATCAACTGGATGATGTATTGCGATCGCGCCAGAGCCAGGAACCAGTCGAATTGCTGACTCTGAGCGCCTGCCAGACTGCTGCCGGAGATAACCGCTCTGCTCTAGGAATTGCAGGTGTTGCCGTCCGTGCAGGTGTCAAAAGTGCCGTCGCTACCCTCTGGTTTATTAATGACGAAGCAACCGTCCCCCTGATTGAAGAGTTTTACACCCAACTGCTGCAACCCAATATCACCAAAGCAGAAGCCTTGAGAAAGGCCCAGTTGAAGTTAATTGGCGAGCGAGAATACAATCACCCAGCAGTCTGGTCTCCTTTCATTCTGATTGGCAACTGGCTCTAACAACTAAGTAGATAGTCATCATTAATTTGTAAAAGGGGGAAGTGGAGGCTGCGCCCCCAGGCAGGGGGTTTCACCCCCTCCACCCCCCAAATTATCCTTAATTGATTGAATTGCGCCTGGCTACTTATCTGGTCTTTTGCCACGGAATCATGATATCTTCAGCAAGTCGACGGGAGACGTTGTAGGCTCCGTAACGGTTTAAGTGGCTGGGGTCAGAGAAATAATCAGGCTGGTCTGCTAAGACGAGGCTGAGATCGCGATAGGTGAAACCATACTGGCTGGCCAGTTGCAGCATATATTGCTGAAATATTTCTTCGTAACGTTTGCGGATGGGATCGAGGTAATCGCTAGTCAGTGGCAGGTTGACAAAGACAAAGGGGACCTGATGGGTTTGGGCAAACTGGGCGATCGCAATCATCGACTCCGTTTGCCTACCTTCCATGCTGAATGACTCGTAGTCAGAGTCGTAATCGCCAGAGACGCGGGCGTATTTTTGGTAGTAGGTGACCGGATTGAAGCGATTTGGTAAGGGCAGGAAACCATTCACATCAGCCGTACCTCCTTCGGTCAAGATGGAAGGGGGAGAATTCAATGCGGATGCGGCTGGACTGGTTGCATCACTCAGTTCACCCGGAGACATTCTTTGGCCAAAGGCGATGAAGGAATCCGACTTTGGCAGCAAACCTGCCAACTGTTCACTGAGTACAGATTTGAGGCGATCGCGCTGAGCGTAAAGCTGGGAGAGTGCCCCTAATCGCTTATCCAACTCCCGGTTGATGGCTTGATAAACATTTGATAAGGAGTTCGATGATTCCTCAGTCACGGAGGCTGGCTCACTGAGATTCGGTTTTGCCAACCCCCTGGCCGCCTGAGCCAGGGTGCCAGGAATTGGAGGTTTCCCCGCTATCAGCATCCGGTAGCCCTCGGAGGCAACGATGCCATTGTAGGTAATGTCTAATCGACCGCTGTTAAACGCCCGTGCCCCATCGGCAAACAGAATCAATTTGGGCAATTTCTCCTGAGGTAGCAACTGCCGCAGGATCAAATCCACCACCTGGGCTGTGGCTCCATTGATACCAAAATTAAAGACTTTGACTCCGGGGTAGCCCTGCTCCGCCAGAAATTTTTCCAGGGCAACCGGGTCAACCCCACGCAGCGCCCTGGAACTACCAACAACTAAAACGTCGGGAGGTCCATTTTCTTCAACATAACGTTGATACAGCGTTACTTTTTCATCCAGTTGACGGCTATTAAAGGTTGGAAAAGCATTTTTGTTAAGGTTTGCTTTGGGTTGGAGGGGTGAGGCCGGGAGGTTAGTCGAACTGATGGGAGGCGCTTCACTTGAATCAGGGCGATCGCTCGGTTGCGGAGAAGGGACAACGACGACCTGCCCAGGTTGGGTAAAACCGGAGGAATTGAAGGCGGATGGATCGGCAGAGGGGGTCTTCTTAAGGGTGATTTGGGGCAATGGCGATGCACTGGGGAGGGGTTTGGCAATGGAGGTGGGAGAGGCAGAGGGAGCGGGAGTCGCTGGCCTAGGAGGAGTGGGTCGCAGAAGTTGCCCCAATATCCAATCGGCTTGAACGACTAATAGCAGCCCAACAGTCCCCCAAATGATCGCTACTTTGGTACCCCGGTAGTAGGTCGGGTCTATCGAGGTTTGGGGAACGGGTAGCAGCTCGGAACTGAGATCGGCGGTTTCAAGGGGGGCAAAGAGTTGAGACTGAATCAGCGATCGCTGCACTTGGTGAACCATGCCTTCCAGCCAGCGGCTCAAAATAGAACGCACGTCATTGGGTGGCAGATCGGACCGCAAGACAAGCGCTCCCGGCGGCTCCAGCAAATCATTCACGTAGGCATCGGAAGCGGCAAACTCTGGGGTTGCTTCGGGCACTAATCGGTTGCGCGCGGTAAAGTCGGTTCCATAACTCCAGAGGGGTTGCTTTTGGCCGGCGCGGCGACCATAAACCCGAATTCCTGCCACGCCAGCGATCGGTAATGGTTTTAAGAAACGATTAATTTCGGGACCCACCTGACTCTGGCTGGGACAGGTAGGAGCATCGGTCATGATGTGGAGCAGATCTCCCTTTTGCCGGATCTGCACACGAATTCCTCCCGTTGCCAGCATCCGATCCAGATTGGGGTTCAGCAGGCGGGTCAGCAGAAACCCGATGGCTTTTAGATTCGCTGCTTGAGCCAGTTCTAGCGGAGATTTTGCCAATTCTGGCTGTTCGGTAGCGGGCAGGTTGAGCCAGTGAACCCAGTGGGGAGAAGCCGCAGGGGAAACGGGGAAGTTAGGTGAGAGGGGAAGGGAAGAGTCCCCCGGTTCTGTATGGCAAACTCCATAGATGGCTACTGCTCGAATTCCCTGGGGAGCAAGGGATTTCAATGCGGGTGTAATAGCGGCGATCGCCGTCAGTTTGTCGGGAACAGTTGACCGGGTGCTCTCGCAGGTCAGGTGCAGCGTGGAATCCTTAAGCAGAGCTGAAACTTGAATGCCCTCAGGATGCAAAAGTCGGTTTAGCAACCGGGCGATCGCCTGCACATCCCCCCAGCGTGCCCACTCCTGCAAAATTTCGTCGGTTGGGGTCAAATCAACCCGCAACACCCATTCGGGCTGGGCTTCTCCCCTCACCTGACCAAACACGGCAGCATCCCGAAAACCCTGTAGCTCCAGTGATCGCAGCCGTTGAGAAATGGGTTCAGCCAGGATCAATGGATCAGGACTATAGGCAGACTCACAAACAATAAATAAACGCTTGAACGAAGCAACCTGAGGTTTGGGCTTCTGAACCTGGGAGGGGGAAATTTCTGCTGTTTCCGCAACACCCTCTCTTTCTCCCTCGCCTGCTGCCTTCCCCAGTTTTCCAATCACCTCAACTCTGGCTTTCACGGCTACCTCCATACCACTGAAGGCATGGCTCAGGTAGCGAGCGATCGCATCGGGCTGTCCTAAACGAGCCAACTCAGCCAGAGAAACCAGAGAACTAGACTCGTTCTGAGGGACAGAATCGACTTCCGACAGCGGACTAGTAGAGGCTGACTTCTGTTCTCGACTCTGAGTTGGTTTCGTGAGATAGAATGACTGAGTCCAGGCAGGTTTGGTCTCGTTCGTCTGCCGACCGTAAAGGATAACCCGGTAGATTTGAGGAGTGTCGGGGAGCAGCAGACGATTGAGCGGAACAGCGGCCAGCGCTTGAGAGAGTTTTGGGACAACCAGGGCGGCATCGGGGCAGGGGTTGCTTTCGAGCAGAATGTGTAGGTTATTTCCTCGCAAACGGCTACTAACCCGCCCTTGATTGATGCCAGCGTTTTGGTATATCCATTGGGTCAGGGATACACCATTCACCTTCGACGAAGAATTTCTACGCGCGGCAGATGGGTTATGTCCATGAATGTCTGCCATGAGAACCGGAGCACCTGCTAAGTTTCAGACAATAAGGTTTTAGACAAAAGGATTTCAAGACAATGGAGTAAATCGAGTCACTTTGTTGCCCAATAGAGATAGCACACTCTGAGAATATTGAGCAAAGTTTATGCGAAACTTCGGATTAAGGCATTTGAACAACGGTTGAGGGAATTGGCTAAACAGGCACTTTGAAGGGTTGAAAAAGTGGTTGTTTTCAGCAGGTAAGGCCTTTCAATGCTCACCCACAGCCTGAGGGCTTGTGTTGACAAACTACAGAACTTAAGCACTTCAGCTCAGTAATACTTTGTACAGGTTGATTTACAAAATTTTAGGGATTGAGAGAGTATGGATTCGTTTGACAGGCAATTGTCCCAGTCGGGAAATAAATGGATGGATTTCATTGCTCCGGAGATACTGATTAGTTTAGCAACGGGGCCGTTGTTGCTGGGTCTTGTAGGCGGTAAAGCTCTACTGGTTGGGCTTCGAGAGGTTGGAGAATTGAGTGAGGAAATCTTTCGGGGCGATCGCCTTCCACTGCTCAACTTTCCGGTTACCTCCGACTCCGATCCGGACAGTTCCACGACGAATTAATTTGTTAGAAGAGTTTGGCGAAAGATTGGTACATCCAGCAACTCCAAAAGGAGAGATTAACCCCTAGAATTATTGAAATATCTTTGACAAGAGCAGACTCCATGAGTTCGATAAGACCTTCGTCAGATGATGGGCTGTGCTCTGGAACGGCGACAGAGTCTAGAGCGTCCGATGCAATGGCTATCACTTCTAACACATCCGACTTGTTTTTACGTCATCGGCTCAAAATTATTGAAGACCTGTGGGAAGCTATTTTGCAGCAGGAATGCGGTCAGGAACTGGTTGATCTCTTGAACCGTCTGCGAGATATGTGCTCTCCTGAGGGGCAGGCACCGACCGCGATTGAATCGGAAGTTCTGAAGGTCATTGAAAAACTGGATCTGAACGAAGCCATTCGAGCCGCCCGTGCTTTTGCGCTCTATTTTCAGCTGATCAATATTGTTGAGCAACACTATGAGCAGCGGGATCAGCAGCAGCAATATCGGGCTGGTCGGGATACGGCTTCTTCAACGGCGATCGCCCGGACCAAGACTCATTCCGCTCCCCTCGAAATCAATGGCGAGTCTTCCACTCCCCACGGCAGGCTGGAAGCAGACCTTTTAGAAAAGAGTTTGCAGGATCCCGAAGCCCGTAAGGAAATGGGCACCTTCCACTGGTTGTTTCCCAAGCTCTACAGTCTGAATGTGCCACCCCAACACATCCAGAAGCTGATCCACCAGCTCGATATCCGTCTAGTGTTCACCGCCCACCCGACGGAAATCGTCCGCCACACAATTCGGGATAAACAGCGCCGAATTGCCAGAATTTTGCGTCAGTTGGATCAGGTTGAAGAACGCCTGCTTGCCCTGGGGTTACCTTCTGCTTCCTGGGATGCGGATGTCCTGCGGGATCAGTTGATGGAGGAGATTCGCCTCTGGTGGCGAACTGATGAATTGCACCAGTTTAAGCCCACCGTTTTGGATGAGGTAGATTATGCCCTCCACTACTTCCAGGAGGTGTTGTTTGATGCCATTCCCCAACTCTACCAGCGGCTAAAACAGTCGATGCAGACAGCCTTTCCTGGTATGAAGCCGCCCCGCTATAACTTCTGCAAGTTTGGTTCCTGGGTTGGTGCTGACCGGGATGGTAACCCTTCAGTCACGCCCCAAATCACCTGGCAGACGGCCTGCTATCAACGCAGCCTGGTGCTGGAGAAGTATATCCAGTCGGTTCGCCGCCTGATTGATCTCCTCAGTCTCTCTCTGCACTGGAGCGATGTGCTGCCCGACCTGCTGGAATCCCTGGAGCAGGACCAGTCCCAAATGCCGGAAGTGTACGACCGGCTTGCCATTCGTTACCGCCAGGAGCCTTACCGACTGAAGCTATCCTACATTCAGCAGCGGTTGGAGAATACACGCGATCGCAACTCCCAGCTTTACAACACCGACCATCTGCAACTGGACTTCACCGAACCCAGTTCGGCCACTGTCTACCGTTCTGGTGAAGATTTTCTGGCAGAATTACGGCTGATTCAGCGCAATTTGAAGGAAACCGGGCTAAGTTGCCGCGATCTGGATGCTCTCATCTGCCAGGTGGAGATCTTTGGGTTTAATCTGGCTCATCTGGATATTCGTCAGGAGAGTACGCGCCATGCCGATGCTCTGAATGAAATTGCTGAATACCTGCAAGTTCTGCCCAAACCCTATAACGAATTGTCCGAATCGGAGCGATCGCTGTGGCTGGCAACCGAACTCCAAACTCGTCGTCCCCTGATCCCGGCAGAACTGCCCTTTTCTGACAAAACCCGCGAAACCATTCAAACCCTCCGCACCGTTCGCAAGCTTCAGCAGGAGTTTGGAGTAGAGATTTGCTCTACCTACATCATCAGCATGAGCCACGATGTCAGTGACCTGCTGGAAGTGTTGTTGCTGGCGAAGGAAGCAGGGCTCTACGACCCAGCCACCGGGATCAGTACGCTTCAAGTCGTGCCGCTATTTGAGACCGTAGATGACCTGCAAAAGGCCCCCTCCATTCTCACCAATCTGTTTGAACTGCCGTTCTATCGAGCGATGTTGGCAGGGGGCTATCTAGCCCATCGCGGAGAAGCCGACCCTCCAACTTCTTCGCTAACGCCCAACCTGCAAGAGGTGATGTTGGGATATTCTGACAGCAACAAGGATTCCGGCTTCCTCAGCAGCAACTGGGAAATTCACAAAGCTCAGCAAGCCCTTCAGCGGATTGCCGAAAATTATGGGATTGAACTGCGCATCTTTCACGGTCGGGGCGGTTCCGTAGGGCGAGGGGGGGGGCCCGCCTACGAAGCAATCCTGGCCCAACCAGGGCGCAGCGTCAATGGGCGGATCAAGATTACGGAGCAGGGCGAAGTGCTGGCATCCAAATATTCCTTGCCCGAACTGGCCCTTTATAACCTGGAAACCATCACAGCGGCAGTTATCCAGACAAGTTTGTTGCGTACCGGGTTTGATGATATCCAGCCCTGGCACGAAATCATGGAAGAACTGGCGGCCAAGTCTCGCTCCCATTACCGTGCCCTGATCTACGAACAGCCGGACTTTATCGATTTCTTTTTGCAGGTCACTCCGATTGAAGAAATCAGTCAGCTTCAAATTAGTTCCCGCCCGGCCCGACGCAACAGTGGCAAGAAAGACCTCAGCAGTCTGCGGGCTATCCCCTGGGTGTTTAGCTGGACTCAGAGCCGCTTTCTGTTACCAGCTTGGTATGGGGTGGGAACCGCCCTGCGTGACTTTCTGACAGAGCATCCAGAGGAGCATCTCAAGCTCTTGCGCTACTTCTATTTCAAGTGGCCCTTTTTCAAGGTGGTTATTTCTAAAGTGGAGATGACACTGTCGAAGGTGGACTTGCAGATTGCCGGGCACTATGTCCATGAATTATCTCGCCCAGAAGACCGGGAGCGATTCAAGCCACTGTTTGAGCAGATTTCAAACGAGTATTATCTGACACGGGACATGGTGCTAACGATTACTGGCAACAAGAGACTGCTGGATGGGGATCCGGACCTCCAACGGTCGGTGCAGCTTCGCAATGGCACGATCGTCCCGCTGGGCTTTTTGCAAGTTTCGTTGTTGAAGCGCCTGCGCCAGCATAAGACTGAGACGGCCATTACAGGAGCGGTGCGATCGCGCTATAGCAAAGGTGAACTCCTGCGGGGTGCCTTGCTCACCATCAACGGCATCGCTGCCGGAATGCGGAATACAGGTTGAGGTGATGGAAAACATTGAATGAAATTTGTGAATGAATTTGTCAACTTTAATTTGTTAACTTTATAAACACACTTTAGCTGGAGTGTAAAATGATTTCCTCAGAATTGATTTCAACATTGAAGGGGCTAAGCCGTTCGGACAAATTCTGACAAATTCTATAATTATGCAACTTCTGATTTCAGAACTAGCACAGCAAGAAGCAGATCTGATTAAACCCGATCAGGCTTATCCAGTATAGTCGCCCTACGATGCAGTTGAGGCAGCAGATACGATGTTACAGATACGATGTTGAAAGTGCTGCATGCTGCCAAAGCCCAAGATCATGCATAACAGTGAGCGATTTCCATTTGTCTCTAGTGACCCAACACTAGGTGCAGCCAGTTTCCGCCCGTACTTGCATTTCACCTTAATTCACCAACAAATTTCTGCCACAGCATCAGGTTTGTTGGATACTGAAGCAAGTGTCAACGTGCTGCCATATTTGGTTGGGGTTGAGCTTGGGTATGACTGGGAACGGCAAACAACGGCACTAAGTTTGACAGGAAATTTGTCTTAATACGAGGCGCGGGTTGTGCTTGCTCAAGCGGTCATTGGGCAGTTTAAGCCTGTGCAACTGGTATTTGCCTGGACACAAGCTAACAATATGCCGCTTATCTTGGGTCAGGTGAACTTCTTTATTGAGTTTGATGCTTGCTTTTATTGTTCACAGCTAGAGTTTGCAATCAGCCCTAAAGCTGTTGTTGCGGGGTAGGTTGGTGCTTTTCAGCCGCCTAACACTGGGTGGCTGCGGACGGTCGAAAACCGCTTGTGTTGAGTCTGAGGTAATCTGCCACCACTACACTTCACCGATAGACTTCATTGCTTAAACTTTTGGGTAGTGTATTCTCTTATTTCAGGCGATTTACCAATCTGATAGCAACAACGCTTCCCAGGGAGGCGATGGAGGACAAGTTGTGGACACGATCTTAAACCGGGCAAGGGAACTGAAGCAGGCATTAACTGACTTTGTGCTGGATGCGGAAGGAGAACTGGCAACAGCACTTGAAGCCTTTTCGGCAGAACAGTTGGCTAAGGTCCCGCAGCAGGGCATTCAGCAGCAAAATCTGGTCATTGATCGCTTCCTGACTGAAGGCGAAGCCGGGGGCAAGACAACGATCGCATGGTTTATTGAAAGTCAGGGAAAGAAGCTTTCGGAGAGCGATCGCGCCCTTTTGCAAAGCTGGCACCGGACTTTCATGGGCTTGTTTGCGGTTGAGCAAATCCTGCCCGACGGCTATCAAGTGATGAACTGGTTAACCGCAAAGCACTACCAGGTGAAACCCAGCGATCCGACAAACGCGAAGGAACTGGAGCGGGTCAAACTGGGTGAAATTATTCAGGGGCGAATTGCGCCTGTAACGGAAGAATACTGGACGTTCTCCGGCCCATTGATGCTGATGGGGAATTTAGGCAAGCCCAAGCTGGCGGTGGCGATCGGGAACTTCAAGCAACACTACAAGCCCTTTCTTTACAGCGATGCCCCCGACCTGCTGGAAGAAGCTTGGCTCTCCGTCGAACGCTATCATCAAGACTTTCTCGACTTCTTTGGCAGCGATGAAATCACAATGTCTGGCTATCAACTTGGCAAGAAAATTGCCGAATTCCAGGAAGTTCTCGCCAAAAAACAACTAGAAAAGGCTGGAATCGACGAATCGAAATCCCTGGCAGATCTGGCAGAAGAAGCCGGAATGGAGGATGAGGATATTGAAGCCGTTGCCGAGACGATGGGGGTTGATGCAAAGACCCTTTCCACCGCGTTGAAGAGCAAAGAGGCCGTAACCAAGATGGTGACGCCCAAGGTCGAACTGCCACCAGAGATCAAGAAAGCAGAGAGCGTCACCGTTCTGGCCCATCCCCGCTGGGGCCAGATGATTCTACCCACTTACACCCAGTTCAAAACGCTACTAGAGACCGAAGACTGGCAAAGCGTAAAAGGAGCCGAAAACCTGGTACGAAAATACCTGGAAGATCCGACCATCAATGCCTATGTCTGGCAGAAGCTGGTAGCGGAGTATCCAGAACCGTTGGAGAACATTTTACAAACTGTTCTCGACCGTCCTGACTTTGGCCTTCAGAAAGATTTGGGTGCCCTGTTGCGGGAGTACAACAAACCTTTGGAACCAGAGTTGCCAGAAATTGCCAGTGTACCTCTGCATTTGCATGAACTGTTTCAAGAAGCGCTGGCCGAGGTGAATAAGTCAAAATCAAAGGCGAAGGGAAATCCGAAACCTAAAAAGGGATTTCAGTAATTTGCTAAAGCTAGACTGAAGACAATGAAGCAATGGTGAGCTATGGCGATCGCAACCATCCCCGCAGGTTCTGATCAACGAATCGTTCTTCCAGATCGTACCTGGGAACAGTTCAAACTAATCCAGAAAGGGTTTGAAGATTCTCCAGGGGTGCGCCTGTTTTATTTTGACGGCACGATCGAAATTCTTATGCCGGGACGTGAACATGAAGTGTTCAAAAGCATCATTGCTCTACTGCTGAGTATTTACTTTGAAGAGAATGAGATTGAGTTTGAGCCAACTGGCTCTATGACCCAGGAACAGGAGGGAGTTGCCTCAGCTCAAGCAGACGAGTCTTACTGCATTGGGTCATCCAAGCCCACTCCCGATCTATCCATTGAAGTCGTTGTTACTAGTGGTGGACCCAATAAGCTGCGACGTTATCAGGTCTTGGGGGTACCTGAGGTATGGTTCTGGCAAGATGGAGCGTTTGCGCTATACCGATTGTGTGAAGGCGAATATGAACAAGTCGCTCAGAGTCAAATTCCCGAACTGGCATCTCTCAACTTTGAATTGCTAACCCGTTGTGTGTTGATAGGCGAAACATCCAGGCTGGAGGCAATGCGCGAGTTTCGCAAGGGGTGTAGGGGTGCGCAAGAGAACACTTGAATGAGTGGATGAGAAAAGGAATGTTCACTATAAAGTGCTCTGGTTAAGTAGTTAGGCGCAATTAAATGAAAGATGATTTCGGGGGTGGAGGGAGTGAAACCCCCTGCCTGGGGGCGCAGCCCCCATTCCTTCTGCTGACAATTAATTGGGTGGAGCTACTTACTTAATACGCAACCTACTTACTTAATACGCAACATCGAGTTGAAGATGGGAATGAAAAAATCTCAGAATCAGCGATGCCAGTTCGGATGCGTGATTTTGAGGCAAAGCGTGGTCAGCACCCGGAATGATTTCTAATTGAGCATTGGGGATTTCCCGCGCGTAGGTTTCTGAGTGCCATAGGGGGATGGTTTCGTCGCGATCGCCCGTAATCACCAGCACCGGCATCTGCAATTGGTGAATTGCCTTCTCTACAGTATCAATGGCGTCTTCTGGTCGAATGCGATCGCGGAGAAAAGAACAGGCTGCTGGATTTGCTATTAACTCCTGGCGGAAGTGGGCGATCGTTTGTAGGGTAGAAGCCTGGCCCAATAGACCTGCAACCGATTTCGCCAAACCCAGTCCCCAATCGATAATGGGGGTTTCCCAGAGCAACGGACGCAAATGATCATAGCGACCACAGAAACTATCATCCCGAATACCCGCTGCCGCTGCCAATACCAGGCTATTGACCGACTCTGGATAGGCCAGGGCATAGGCCGCCGCTACCCATCCTCCAAAGGAATGGCCCAAAATTGCACAGGGCTCCAATTTCAGTGTTTGGATAAAAGCACGGACAAACGCAACTTCCTTGGCAACGTCGTAGCGAATCATTGGTTTCGGGGACTCTCCAAACCCTAGAAGATCGAGGCTGACACAGCGGAAGTCAGTTTGCAATTTCTCAATCAACGGCATCCAGCACAGGCCAGTTCCCAGAAAGCCATGCAGCATCAGCAGAGTAGGACCTGAACCTGCCTCACGATAGGCAGCGGACAGCGGAACAGGAGGTTGGGCATCGAAGTGGACATTTAAGGTCAGCCGTCCCAGTCCATCACTTTTCATTTTCCAGGGCATCCTTTGCTTTCAAAAGCTCCTGCACATGCTCTGCACTAACGGTTGGATAGGCCAGATTGAGACTTTGCAGCTGCCTGGAAATGATGGTTGCAACGGCAAAACGGGTAAACCACTTGTAGTCGGCTGGAATAATGTACCAGGGTGCCCACTCCGTACTGGTGTAATTAAACACATCTTCATAGGCTTTCATGTAATCGTCCCAATGGCCCCGTTCCTTGACATCACTGAGTGAAAACTTCCAATTCTTTTCAGGCTGTTCGATGCGTTTTAAGAAGCGCCTTTTCTGTTCTTCCTTTGAAACATTCAAGAAAAACTTGAGAATGATAATCCCATTACTAACCAGATATTTTTCAAAGTGATTAATTTCCTCAAACCGCCGATTCCAGATCTCTTTCCCTTTAGCTTCAGGAGGAAGTTGCTGTCGTTCCAAAATTTCGGGATGGACCCGGACAACCAGCACTTCTTCGTAGTAAGAACGGTTAAAAATTCCAATCCGTCCTCGTTCTGGCAGAGCTTTGAAATACCGCCACAAATAGTCATGATCTAGCTCTTCTGCTGAGGGAACTTTGAAGCTAAACACCTGGCACCCTTGTGGGTTGATTCCAGACATGACGTGCTTGATGGTACTATCCTTACCCGCAGCATCCATTGCCTGCAACACAATCAACAGTGCATAAGTATTTTGGGCATAGAGAATATCTTGATATTTTGCAAGCTGCTGGATGCCTTCCTGCAATATCTGTTGAGCATCTTCTTTTTTTAAGAAATCTGCTTTGTAAGCTGGATCGTAATCCTTCTTCAAGGATATCTTCTGCTTGGGCGGAACGATAAATGACTGAATGAGTTTATCAAATTCCATAGCAACCTCTTTCAAAGATCCTTATGGATTATTCTGACTTCTAATTTTTACATCTGAGGAATGACGTGAGGCTAAGAAAAATCTATAAGAATAGAAACCAATAGAACTTTTTTCTGAATAAACCGATGACAACAGGCAAGCCTGAAACTCAAAAAACGGTGTTTAATACTCTCAATCCTACCGAACTTAAGCAGGCAACAAGGGAAGATCCGATTCACAAACGAGAGGGTAGCCATGAAGCGGATGTAGGTGACAATCCCAAGGAAGAAGGTGCAGGACAACTCGGAGCACAAACTGGGGTGGACACAGCTCAGAGTCAAATCGTGAATGCCAATTTATAGCGGTAGTCATTGTGGTTAGGACGGGGTGCAGGGGTTCCACCCCTGGCTGGGGGCGAAGCCCCAACTCCCTCTCTAATTCCAATGTCCTAACGCACCTGCGTAGAGCTATATCAGGGCACTATTAAATCAAAACGAAAGTTTTGTTGGGGGTGCAGGGGTGGAATCCTTGCTTGAGGGCGGAGCCTCCAAACCCCTATGTTGCAAAGTTTAGTGTTTACGAGACCAGTAGTACATGTTAGTACATTTCATAGCCAAATAGATTGGGATTTACTGCTTCCAGGTTTAAATCTGCCAATCCATATTCTGCCCAGCGGCGATCGACTATGGCTGCGGTTTCTGGATCAGGCTTCAATGGTTCACTCCAGGGGCGATCGCTCTCTGGATAAATCTTAGTGGTAGCATCAATGCCCATCCGGCTCCCCAGTCCGGGCTTTTCGGTGGCAAAGTCAAGCGAATCAAAGGGATTGTCAGGCAAGATGAATACATCCCTGATCGGATCGACCTTGGATGTAATTGCCCAAACCACTGCCCGCGGGTCACGAATGTTGATATCTTGATCGACCACCACCACAAACTTGGTGTAGTTGAATTGGGGAAGGGCGCTCCAAAAGGCTAAAGCGGCGCGGCGGGCGTGCCCCGGATAGGCTTTCTCAATTGAGAGAACGGCAATTTTGTAAGACAGCCCCTCCATCGGCAGAAAGAAATCCACAATTTCTGGAACTTGCTGGCGCAGGATAGGGGTGTAAATCCGATTGAGCGCCAGGGCCATCATGGCGTCTTCCTTGGGTGGGCGACCGCTGAATGTGGTCAGATAAATCGGGTCTTTGCGATGGGTCATGCAATGAAAACGAATCAAGGGAGCGTTTTCGTTTACGCCCCCATAAAAGCCCATGTGGTCACCCGCTGGACCATCAACCCCAACCTCACCGGGAGTAATCGTTCCTTCTAACACTATTTCAGAGTCTGCCGGAACTTCCAGATCCACTGTTTTGCACCTAGCAAGGTGAATTCCAGAACCAGCGTAAAGCCCGGCAAACAGCCATTCAGATAAATCAACTGGGAGGGGAGTGGCAGCGGCCATGATAATCAGTGGATCAACGCCAAGGGCGATCGCCACTTCCAGCTTCTGCCCTCGTTCCGTCGCCTTTCGCAGATGGCGAGTGGCTCCCCGCACTGAAAGCCACTGCACCGTCATTGTATTTTTGGACTGCAATTGCAAGCGATAGACGCCCACATTGGGAATTTTCGTCTCCGGGTCTTTCGTAATCATCAATCCCAGCGTGATTACCTTATTCGCATCCCCTGGATAAACCCGCAGCAAGGGGAGCTGGTTCAGGTTTACCTCTTCACCCTTCAAAACGACTTGCTGGCAGGGAGGCAACAAATCCCGCGCCGGTTTCGCTTTAATCACATCAAACAATGCCTTCCCCAGCTCAACTGCTTGCGAAATCTTTTTGGGCGGACGGGGTTGATACAGGAGAGCGAGTTTTTTGCCTAAATCTTCCAACTCTTCGGGTCTTTCCAGATTCATGGCCCAGCAGATGCGCTCCACCGTACCCATCAGGTTGATTGCAACGGGATAGGGAGAGCCTTTCACATTCTCAAACAGCAGGCCGGGGCCGCCGCACTGTAACATGCGATTGGCAATCTCAGCAATTTCCAGATTGGGGTCAACAGGAGCACTGATTCGTCGCAGTTGTCCCCGTTGTTCCAGCCGTTTGATGAATCCGCGCAGGTCTCTCGCCATAGTGAAGGAATGTAAAGCATCTGTCTTCATTATGAAGCGAGATGCTGTTTGTTAGAGCTTCCACTTGGCATCCACTTTACCCTCTTCACTAATCACAGTGATTGTAGCGGTTCCAGTTTTACCGTCGGATTGGGTGAGTTTGCACTGAACGCGTTCTCCAATTCGCTTAAATGGTTTGACCTTACCGCCGCAATTTGCCTTAATGTCAATTCCCTCCCGCTTTTTGATTGACTGCTGAAGCTGGGTTTCGGCTTCTGAAAGCAGCAGGATACGTCGGGTTCTAAAGTTAAGCGTGCCTTGAGCATCCTTGACGGTTACTTTGACAGGGAAGTTGCCCTGGGGAATTTGGGCTTTGCAATCAAATACTTTCCCTGTTTCCAAAGCAATCTCATCTGGACAGGAGACAGACTGGATGGGAACTCCAATTTCCTTCGGAAGGTTGTGGGCGATCGCCTGCTCCACCTGTTCCGTTGCTTTCAAAGGTTCGTTGCTGGTTACAGAAGCTCCCGTTACGCCGGGCGAATCAACTTTCGTTACAGTTTCCACCTGAGTTAACGGGCGAACCAAATTACTACAACCAGAAGTTAAACCAGTGATGAGAACGGTTAAGAGTACTCCAACCGAAATAGGCCTGAGGATGAGGTCTGTGGAGAGCATCTCTCTCTGTAGTTGGTATGCAGGGCTGATTCTAGCTCACATGATGGTGGCAGTGTTCGGCGCTGGCGTAATTTTGCAGAAAGTCCTTGACGGGCTGGGATCGGCCAAAATCAAACGATTCTGTTTCTTTATCCCAAAGCGCAAGTAGGGATAACCCTATATGGAGGTAGTAATTCCCCTACCTGACAAGAGCGGTTAAAATTTATTACCTTTTGTGTAAATTTTCGAGGGAAAATATTGCGAACTTTACACAACAATGCATTCAGCTTTATAAGTGAAGCAGGTGTTTCCGACTAGATATTTATACCTATTTATTCCCCTATTTAACATTTGGAGGTTAAACTATGCGGATTGCCCAAATTGCCCCTCTCTGGGAGCGAGTCCCTCCCCCAGCTTATGGCGGCACTGAACTGGTCGTTAGTCTGTTGACCGAGGAGCTGGTGCGCCAGGGGCATGAGGTTACGCTGTTCGCATCAGGAGATTCGATTACACAAGCAACTCTGGAGGCGGTGCATCCTCGTGCTTTGCGGTTAGACAATTCAGTCAAAGAATATGGCATCTACGAGATGTTACAGTTGAGCCAGGTTTACCAGCGAGCAGACGAATTTGATATCATCCACTCCCATATGGGCTGTTCCGCATTGTCCTATGCTCCGTTAGTGAAGACGCCAACTGTTCATACATTGCATGGTATTTTCACTCCCGACAATGAAAAGATGTTCATGCATGCACGTAAGCAGCCTTATGTGAGCATCTCGAACGCTCAACGGGAACCACGGCTGGGGCTAAATTGCGTCGCAACAGTCTATAACGGGATTGATCTTTCCACCTATACCTTCTTTCCAAAACCCAGTGACCCGCCGTACCTGGCATTTCTGGGACGAATTTCGCCGGAGAAGGGAACTCACCATGCCATTGAAATTGCCAAGCGTTCTGGCTGGCACTTGAAAATCGCTGGTAAGGTAGACGTGGTGGATGTGGAGTATTACGAGAATGAAATTAAGCCCCACATTGACGGTAAGCAGATTGAGTATCTGGGCGAAGCTAATCACGTTCAGAAAAATATTTTGATGGGGAACGCCTACGCCACCCTATTCCCGATTACCTGGCGTGAACCATTTGGTCTGGTGATGATTGAGTCGATGGCATCGGGTACTCCCGTAATTGCCATTGAGATGGGTTCAACCAAAGAGGTCATCGCCCACGGCAAAACAGGCTTCCTCTGCAAAGACGTGGAGGAATGTATCGCCGCGATTGACAAAGTGGCTAGTTTAAACCGTCAAACTTGTCGGGATCATGTAGAAGCAAATTTCAGTGTCCGACGCATGGCAGAAGGTTACCTGGAGGTGTATCAGCAAATCCTGGCAAAACGGTTTGCCTGCAATGGACATGCAAAAGGCATGGCACAAATTAGCAACCAGCTGTAATCTGAAACTAGTGTTGCAAACACTAAATTTTGCACCATGAGGGAGTGGGGTTGAAGTCTTCAGAAAGAAGTTTCACCCTCTCCAATCCTCTTAAAGAAATTACAAATGGTATTGGCAGAAAACTGCTGCCTATGTTCAAACCTTTGGCGGGGAAGTTTGGAGTTCTCTCAGACCTAACCTCCAGTTCTTCCCTTGGAGCGAAGAGGAGCTCTGATTCAAGCCCCTCTCCGTGGCGGAGAGGAGTTTGGGGAGAAGTCAAGCATTTGTGCATACAATGTAACTGCGTCCGGGAGGAGTGGAGAGGGGGCAGAGAGGCTTCAAACACAGAATTGCTCAGAATCAGAAGCCTCTAACTTCCGTAATAGAAGCGTTCGTGAACGACTTTGCCATCTTTCCACTTTTGAACAGAACCCTGATCGTAAGTACGATCATAAGTACGCTTGCCGTAATCGGCATGGGTGTAGTCCAGGAACCATTTGGAAATGATCACATCATCACCAAAGGCAACGGTTTTCACTTCAGCGCCTCGGAACTCGATTAGTTTTGAGAAGAATTCCAGTTCTCGCTGGCGATTTGCATCCTTTCCAACCGTTGCGGGATTTTCGTTCTCCTGGATTACCATGTCATTGGCGTAGTATTTCTCAAATACCTCCATTGCTTTGCCCTGAAAACCAGGTTTTTGATGTCTTCAAAGGCCGCTTTCAGATCAAAATCCGTCTTCAGATCTGTAGTCATGGCTGTCTCCTGTAAGTGTTTCAGAGGTGTGATTCGTAATGAAGGTTAAACACATTTGCCCATTCCACCCAAACCATTCCACCCAAATTAGCCAGCAATTGGGAAGAGCTAGAGGAAAAGGGCCATCAGAAATGTTCTAGTTCAATTTGTTTCATCGATAAAACTTTGAACTTAAATATTTTTTAAGATAGATATAGCACATAATTGTTTGTATGCAAATATTTCAGGATGAAATATTCAACAGGTCTGGGCAGATACCTCTAGCGGCCCATTTGCTCAATGCCTGGCTTTGACAGTTCTCTGAAAAGCCGCTCAACCTTCTCTAAATCCTTATCTCCGGGCGATCGCTCCACACTGCTAGACAGGTCAACCCCATCAGGAGCCACCTGCTCCAGGGCATCCAGAATGTTATCGGGAGTCAGACCACCAGCCAGAAGCCAGGGAAAGGGTGGGCGAAATTGGTGCAGCGATCGCCAGTTCAATGTCTTTCCAGTTCCCCCCGGCAGGTTGGGATGGTAGGCATCTAGCAAAAGCGCATCAATCACTCCTTCATAGCGGGTGACTTCCTCAAGCACTGCAATGGTGCGGACTCGCAACGCTTTAATGATTTCAATCGTGGGCAGAACTGCACGAAGTTGCTGACAAAATTCAGGCGATTCATCTCCATGCAGTTGAACCCCACTCAAATGACCGATCGCAACCGTTTTACCAATCTCCTCGATACTGGCATTGACGAAAACCCCAATGCGATCGCACCTCACCATTCCCTCTAGATTCACCGGCAACCCTGCCACAATCGCCCCAATTTGTTCTGGCAAAACGTACCGGGGGGACTGTCTGGCGCAGATGAATCCCAGAGCGGTGGCTCCCATCTCTGCGATCGCCCTTCCCTGCTCCACCTTCGTAATCCCACAAATCTTAACTCGCAAACCCATTACCTCTCCCCCTGTCGCTCTACACAGGTGCGTTAGTACCCTGGAATTAGAGAGGGAGTGGGGACTTTGCCCCAACCCCCCCTGTTCACAAACTAATTGTGAACGCTAAATAACCCTGGTTGGGGCAAAACAACACGAGCCCATCGCAAAATCAACCCAAAGATATCCGTTCCATAGCGATTCTACTTGGATTGTGGGAAGGAGTTCCTGCGATTCGTTCTCACAAAGCCTCTCCATCTCACAACTGATTTATAGATGTCGCCTTTATAGCTGTCGCCAGGTTGCTCAGAACGTTGGTTTTAGGGAATGTAGGGGCTTTATCTTCAGTCAAAGGGGCCAACCCCCTGCACCCCGTCCTAAGCCTGGTAACTATAGCTATAGGCTACTATAGCGGTTTCCATTTGAATAAGGTACGGGAGTGTGAGGTACAGTGAGGCTCTGCACCCCACTGTACCTCACACCCTTGAAAAGGGCTATATATGCTGGTGCTACCGATAAAACGTCACCTTATAGGATTTACCATTCTGAGGGGTATTGCGGTTCACCAGATCAGAAAGCGTATTCGTGCTATGAATCACCTCCCAGCCAACTGGGGAAAAAGTCTCTGGCTTGAAAATACTCTCCGCTAGCAAAGGATTTGTCAAAGCTTGAGAAAAGGCATCAATTCCAACCAGTCGCCCGATGAGAGGGGCCAGTGCTGAGTTTTCTCGCACATCTTCAGCATATAGTCCAACATAAAACTCAAGCTTGTCTACATCCCCGTAGAGGTTCTTTAACTTTTCCTGGGCGTCTGGATCACTGGTAATTTGATTAAAATCCGTCACCCGCGGGTACTTACACATCTCACGGTAATCGTTGTAGCTAGCCATCTGAGACTTCCGCCCTAAATCAATACTGGCTAACTCCACTGGCAGCAGGAAATCGGCGGTATTGAATAACCCAATGCGGGCGGCTGGTTGAGAAGAGGTTTCCTCAAACAAGGTTCCCAACCCCTGATCAATTAGCATCTGGTTGTTCCATAAGCTGGCTTGCATGGAAATCTCTTGCCCGGCATAGATGAGGGTGCTGGGAAGGGCGCTGTGCCAGCGGTAAACTAGGCTAAATTCCATCGTCATCCAGTTGGTGCGATACCATCTTTCATTGGTAAAGGAGGAGGGATCGACAAAGAATTTGAAGTGATAGGGGGTGATGTGATTGATGTATTCTTCTAATACGATTTTCATAATCACAACCAGCAAGATGTTTCTCGCCGTTTGAAAGAGGCGCTCATCATCCCAGGTTGGATAATTCTTTGCCAGTAAATCGCAGAGTCGATTGTGCTCCCGTAGGCAAAGCACATTTAGCATCACATACCCAATTTGTACGTTTGCCCGTTCAACTCCCATGGCAAACAGTTTGGCTTTTTTCGCGGGCTCTAGCTTTCTCTCATCACTGAGTGGTTCATAAAGTCCTTCAAACTCTGGTTTCACGACCCCTTTTTCAGGATCTTCATAATAAAACAGAGGGTATTCTTCACCATTCAAAATCTGGCTTTTGAGTTTACCTCCCTTAAAGGCTCTGAGCATAGCAGTTTTGCTTGCGTTCAACCCGTAGACCGGACATAGATCGATGTGGTGATTGGAGGTATTCTTAAACCATTCGACCTGATCCTTCTTGCGCAGAAAACCATCGGTAAACCACTGTACCCAGTAGGGAAATAACAGCGTAGACTTTTCTGAATAAATGGTGACGGGTTTACCATTCAGTTCTTTCTTCTTGAAGAGAACCGCAAGTTCTTCAAGGGCAGGTAAATTTCCGGGTTTATTAAGTTCTGGATCAGGAGGGAGATGACGTCCTGTATAGGTGCGATCAATGAGCGACTCCCAGGAAGTGTAGGTATCTGTTTTCTTGGGGAGCCCTTTTCCCGGAACATATCCTTCAATCACCTGGAATCTGTCGTCAGCCGTCCCTGGAATGAATGGATCCAGTGTCATCAAACTAAACGCATAGGGACGGGTTGGGGCTTTGTAGATGGCATTGTTAATTAGAAATTTATTAACTTTGCGTTTAAGGGTATCGTTACTTTGGATGAAATCCCAAAGACCTTTAAAGTTAGTTAAAAGTAAAGTTTGAAGTTTGTTATCAATACCGTCCCTGGAGGTATCTCTTTTTTGAGCCATTGTGGAGGTATCTCTTTTTTGAGCCATTGTGGAGGTATCTCTTTTGAGCCATTGTGGAGGTATCTCTTTTTTGAGCCATTGTGGAGGTATCTCTTTTTTGAGCCATTGGATTATTTCCTCTTAGCAGTTCTCCATAATGTCCCTCAACCCAAAAGATTTCGGAGGCTGACAAGTCCTTTTTGCAAGCTTCAAGGATCCTCTGAGTTGGTATTCGTATGAATCAGGCGATCGCGATCGCCTGGATGATCCAGATGATTCTACCAGTGTGATTGTTACAGTCAGCTCAGCTTTAGCATAGTGTTACGGGTTTGATGGGGTGTACTCACGTGATGCTAACTGGTAATTTCTCAAACTGCATAACCTCATTCGGGTGAGAAGGGTTTTGCTCTTTGAGTGGGTTGATGTAGGAAGAAGTAGAGGGTTGGTAGGGGGTAGAGGGGATGGGGGGGAAGTTCCATGGAACATCTCTAGAAGAGACTAACTCCAACACGACTGGGGTAAGATTTTGCTACAAGGCACTAACTAAATTAGGCGATAGTTTCACAATCAGGGGAGAATCTGGCACGGTTAGCGTTAACTGAGTCGGGGTGGAATATTGACCAACTGGTGCAGCCGAACTATTGGATAAATAGGTGGTGGCCTGGGCGATCGCAGTATTCAGCGTTAGATTCACCGTCTGGCTACTCGCCTGGTCGGTGCTGGGAACTTCAAGCCAGAGCACCAGGTAAAAACTGCCATCACTTTTCTGTAATAAGGTGGTGCGAACATTCTGGGTGTTACCGCTGAGAGAATAATCCAGCGTTCCCGGTGTGAATGGAAGTGCGGTATCGTTCAATATCCCAATCAGATTTTGCAATGCAGTGTACGCGGGTTTGGGAGTGCCATCATAGCGCACGATGCCATAGTTATATTCACTGTTATTAGGGTTAGGGAATTGATCTATAAATTCGTAGGAGAATGTTCGAACTACGCCACTGTTGAAATTTTCCAGGAACATTCTGGGAATATATTTACCCTGCACAACTTCAGAAACGGGGCGATCGGACAGAGGGCTACCTGTGGAATAGCCAATTTCCGTGACAACGGTCGGACGGTTAGCAGTTGGTCTGGAACGATTTGCCAGATCCCGAAGCAGATTGCCATTACCGGGATGCAATGGATTACTGTAGGGGTGAGCATTTCCATAGTCAACCCACGGGCTTAAATCACCCACTAAGGTGCTGGAGTCGGGATACACAAAGGAGGGACCAATCACAGCAACGTTTTGAGTGACTGGATCACCGTTAAGGGCGTTGTAGGTATCTTGCGTGAAGTTGCGCAGGTAAGTGATCCAGTTTGCATCGGTTACAGGCTGACCATTGTAAAAATAGCCATTGTTCCGTGTGATATCGAACTCATTTAAGATTTCAATGGCTTCCACACTCGCAGGCACCAGATTTTTGACCAGCGTGAGAACATCATAACCGGGAGGGTTCATATTGTAAGATGCTGTTGGACCTGTCCCAATAAATGGATCAATCACAATGGTTGAGCGAATTCCTGATGTGCCTAACTCATTGGTATGTTGAATCCAGAGTGGATCGCTCCCCCCATCTCGAATGTGACGGATCCCTAATTCAAGCAATCGCTGTCGGATGAGGGGGTAATTTCCGTAGGCGGTGTCATAGTAACGCAGATGGGTATTAAATCCAATGGAATCAATAAAAGAGTAGGCAGGTCTGGCCTGAGCCGTCACGATCGCCCCTGCGTTTAACCCATCCGTACTGGGAAAAAGATAGGTTTGCGGGATAATTTCTTTGCTTTGACTGGGGCTTGACCACAAAAGTTGGGCGGTTGCTACACCCATGAGGTCGTAATACTCCAGTTGAATGTCATAGTTCTGTCCCGCTGCTAGGGTAATGGTGCCCACATTTTCAGTGAGGGAATGGCTTGTCCAGTTGTCAATAATGAGTTGCCCATTCACCCACAACCGCACCCCTTCATCAGTGTTGGTGTAGAACGTATAGGTTTCGGAGTATTGCGGCTGAATTTTTCCAGTCCAGCGAACGGAAAAAGCATCGGAGGGCAAAGTGACCGAGGGTGAACCTTCGCCCCAGTTAAAGTTGACTACTGGATCAATACGAGTCTCTCTCAGATTTGTCAGGTCGAGTTCTTCATAGTACTGAGCCAGTAATCCATTATTGACTGCAGTAGTGATGGATTGACTCGCAACTGGATTGCTAGCAGCAGCAACCGGGCCAGAGGCTCTGGCACCTGAATTATTGGAACTGGTATCGACTTCAGCAACTCCGGTAACAGTTTCGCTGGTTGATGAGGCCCTTGCCTGTAGCAGCAGTCTTTGCTGTGCTGACGGTTTCATTCGCAATGGTGCGATCGCTATATCGAATGAATTGGAATCAATGGGGGCAGTTCGTAGGCTTTTAACTGGATGGCCAGGATCGCTCAGGTTGTTGAATGCTAAATCTAACACCTTGTCTCTTCCTATTATTAGAGTTGGCAGAACCAAACTATAAGACACGATAAAAAGAAGCTAGTACAGCAAAACGAAAGTTTTGTTGGGGGTGCAGGGGTTCCACCCCTGCTTGGGGGCGAAGCCCTCAAACCCCCATGTTGCAAAATTTAGTGTTGCCAACACTAGTAGCGATTAGCTAATCGCTATCCGCTCTTTTCAAACCAGGATTACTCACAGGATGAATAGCTGGGCTGAGCCATAACACATCAAGCCTATAGTTGGAATGGTTCAAGCAGTTGCTGACCGATCTTACGGCAATTCTGTATTTGATTCTTCTTGCCGACTCAATGAGGGACTCAACAGAAAACCAACGACTGATGAAGTTCAAAAATCAAACAAAGCCTCTCAAAATCCTAATTCTTTTGAAGGCGAGGGTTAGAACAAATGAGCCTAATAATGCTACCAGAAATCGAGCTAAAGGTCCTGCTCCTGGAATAAATTCTGAGAGGGATTCTAGAAAATAGGTGTGGTCTGTAAAGAATGTATGAAGCCCATAAATTCCTAAAGAACAACCAGCGAGAAAAGTGATAATTCGAGGGGGTTTTTGGTTTGAAAGTAAAGCGAGATACAAGAGAAGCCAGGAACCAAAGATGAGAGAAAGCCGTGAGTACTGAGGAAACCTTTCAAAGAAATACCATTCCAGCACCGTAAAAGTTAGAAATAGTATCAGTAAAATCCATAACTTGAGTTTAAGTATTCCCCTCGGTTTTCTCAGTTTTCCTCCTTTAAAGTCTTGTACAGCGATCGCCGCTGTAAAGACGTAGGGCAGAAAACTGAGAGGATTTTGAATTTGAGTCAGTACTTCCCGATCTTGACTAATGACTGAATCAATGATTGGGAAAGAGATAACCAAAATACATGAAACGAGAAGAAGGTAATAAAGAATTCTTTTCAATAATTTCTCTTTTAACTGGTTAAAGATTGGAGTCAGGATTTCAGCCACAGCCGTCAAGAAAATGAGGGAGAAGAAGAAGTAGAAAGGTGAGTAGCCACCACTGATGATAAAGCTAACAAAGTTGCCAGTTGAAGAAAGTCCATACTCAACTTTGGGCACTTTTCCGGCCAGAACAAAGTCAAAGATCAGCTTTGCAATTGACCAGAAGAGGTAAA
The DNA here is from genome assembly GCF_049200465.1 of Leptothermofonsia sp. ETS-13. Lineage (NCBI taxonomy): Bacteria > Bacillati > Cyanobacteriota > Cyanophyceae > Leptolyngbyales > Leptolyngbyaceae > Leptothermofonsia > Leptothermofonsia sp. ETS-13. The sequence goes on along the minus strand of NZ_CP120836.1, from coordinate 3,129,123 downwards.
GGGCTACAAGTCTGGGTAAGCGTTTTTTCACAAAATAGGTTCGCCCCTCCTGCTCGCTCCTGAGAAAAAACAGAAAAAGCGCGATTTGAAAGAAAACTGGTACTGCCAGATAACCAATATTGGCATTTAAAACATCAGCGACAGGTTTAAGCCCCAATTTACCAGTCAATACCACAAAAAGGTTGGCATGCAACATCACCACCATCGCTGCAAAGATAGCGCGGAGAAAATCGAATCCTGCAAATCTGTCTGGCTGCACTTTACGCGCGCGATCGCAGTCCCGATCAAGACGGGCAGCACTCATTGATGGAGCAGCCATTCAACAACCTCCGTTGTATTCACTTCTAAAGGTAGATAGGCGACATAAAGGTAGATAGGCGACAGGGAACACAGAGGAGTTAGAAAGAAGAAAGAAGAAAGAAGAAAGAAGAGGAGGGTAGAGGGGCAACTCCAAACTCCAAACTTCTTCTCACACCTCGCACTTCATCCCTCACTTAATTAACAATTCTCGATAAACCGCTAAAGTTTCACTATGAACTCGTGCAACACTGAGCCATTCCAGATTTTGCTGAGCTCGGTGTTTCCAGGCGTTTAACTGATCGGAACTTTTAAGCAATTGAGTGATGGCATTGGCCAGTGTTTTTGAATCTGCTGGAGGTACCAGAATGCCTGCTTTACCATCATCAAGAGCTTCAGGAATGCCATCGATGTCGCTGGCAATGATAGCACACCCCATTTCCCGTGCTTCAGATAGAACCAGCCCAAAGGGTTCTCGGTGGGAGGCTAGCACAAAAATATCCGTAGACTGAAGGTAGCGTTGGGGTTCTGGCTGAAATCCTTCGAAATGGATGCGATCGCCAGCGGAACTGCGTTGAGCCTGGGCTTCAAACGTGGGGCGATCGGGACCATCCCCAATCAGATAAAGATGGGCTTCTGGAAATTCGGGAGCAATTTGCTCAAATGCAGTAATTAATTCGGAAATTCCTTTGCGATGGTACATTCCAGCAACTGTTGCGATCGCCGGACGGCACAGGGATACAGGCTGTTCAGTAACTCCATGGCGCGGACTGCCTACCGTACCATTCCGAACTACATGCAATTTTTCAATGGGAATACCCCGACGTTGCATGGATTCCATCACGGCATGGCTGACGGCAATGACGCGATCGGCTAAACCCATCAAGATTGCGCTCCGTTGAAACTCATTATGGACTGTGGAAACTAATCTGTAGTGAAATGATCTTCTCAATGCCCATGCCAGCAACACTCCTGTCATCATGTGGGCATGGACAATTGCTGGCTGAAATGATTGAATCAGCCGGTGATAGCTTCTGGCTGCATTGATCAAATTCAGTGGTCGTTTGCTCTGATCTAAATGAAAATGCTTCACTCCATATTGAGCCAGGAGTGCTTCGTATTCTCCCCCGACTGAGGCGATCGCAACATTATGCCCCGCTTTTGCCTGTAAACACGCCAGATCAACGGCGACATTAATAATGCCGTTGCCCAGTTCACGAATGTCATTAAGAATATGAAGGATGTGCATGGTGGGCAGAGATAAGAAGTAGGGAGTGGGGAGGTTCAAGGGTGAGGGGCTAGGGGCTAGGGGACTAATGGCTAAAAGCTAATAGTCTATTTCCATCCGTGATGCTATAGCGTTCACAAACTATTTGTGAACAAGGGGAGGTGGGGGCGAAGTTTCCACGCGGGGGTTCTTTACCCTGTTCAAATTTCAAGCAGGATCGCTATATACGCAGTGAGTTCTAACAGTTTGCAAACCCTCCTTTTCCAAAAGCCTGTGCAGGACGTTGATGTATTGATTAACAACACAATCAAGGGAAAATGCCTGGGCACGTTGCTTCAGAACCTCAGGATTGGTGGGGTGATCGAGAGTGGTGGCGATCGCGTCGGCCAGAGCTCTGGCATCACCAACAGGGACTAACTTTCCGTACTTGCCATCCATCAAAATTTCTGCTGGTCCACTTTCACAATCCGTTGAAACAATGGATGTTCCAGTTGCCATCGCTTCGGCTACGACATTGCCAAATCCTTCAAAAATTGAGGAGAGGGCAAACACCTGGGCATGGGCCATGTAGGCATAGGGATTTTCCACAAATCCGGGCAATGCCACGTCCTGTTCCAGTCCCAATTGACGAATTTGTGCCTCCAGTTGAGGACGGTCTTCCCCTTCACCCAAAATCATCAGTCGGACTGCTCGCTGCTGCCGTAATTGGGCGAAGGCATCAATCAACGTTGGAAAATCTTTTTGGCTGACTAAGCGCCCAACTCCCAGAATGACCGGCGGTTCACCGGGTGCAAACCAGGGGTGATTGATCCGGGCTTGCATGTTCTGCAAGACTTCGGGGGTAACAACGGGATTATAAATCACCTGGATGCGATCAATGGGAACGCCAGTCATTTCAGATACATCTTCTGCAACCCCTCTGGAGGCAGCCACGATCGCATCTGCCCAGGGGTAAAACCAGCGTACCAGAAGGGGCCTGACCTTTCCCATCGTGTTAGGTTGATGGTTACGAAATTGGCGCGAGAGATGGGTTTGCACACACATCACAATCCGGGTAGAAACGCCTGCCAACCGTTGTGCCCATATCGCTGAACTGAGAATGTCCAGAGCAGAAAACAGGACGGCTGGCTGCTCCTGCTGTAAATAGCGTCGAAGAGCGATGGTTTTAGACACAACCACGGGAGAACGAGACTTTAAATCCACCACTCGTACAGAAGCGGATACATGGGATAAGTAGTCTCCCTCTGCTTTAGCCAGCACCAGATCGGTTGGAAAGCCTCTTTCAGCCAGTCCCTGCGCCAGGTGCAGCATTGCCCGTTCTGCGCCGCCACCTGCCAGGGCTGGCAGAAAGAAACTGATTCTGGGGTTTGGGAATGGGGTATTCATCAAAATGACTCCATGAGTGATAAGTAGATGGTCATAATTAACTGTAAGAAGGGGGAGTGGGGGCTGCGCCCCCAGGCAGGGGGTTTCACCCCCTCCACCCCCGAAATTATCCTTAATTTAATTGTGCCTAGCGACTTAACGTCTTTAGATCTATCAGCTACAGGCGTGTGGATTGAGTATGAGGAGTAGGGTGTGGGGAGTAGGAAATATAGTGGCGATCGCGGTTGCAGACCTGCTCCAATAATTGAGCTACTTGCTGATTAATGACATCCCGGTGAAACCGCTGCTGAGACTGGATTCGAGCTTGATGGGCAAAGGTCTGCGTCCACTCCTGTTGTGTTTGATAAAGGCAGATGACTGCCGCTAACTGCTCCGGATCTCCCGGTGGCACCAGCCAGTCCACAACGCCTAGTTGAACCAGTTCAACAACACCTCCAGCCTGGGCAGCAATGACAGGGCGCTGGCACAACATCGCTTCCACAACCACGCGCCCAAATGGTTCTGGTGCAATCGAGGTATGGGCGATCGCATCACAGGCACACATCAATGGCACAATATCAGAGCGAAACCCCAAAAATCGGACACGTTCTTGTAATCCCAGTTCTATCACCCGCTTTTGCAGCATTTCTGCATAGTCCTGTTCGCCATAGAGGGCATCGCCCACAAAGATGGTAGTAATGTTTTCTGGACAACGTTGCAGCGCTTCCAGCAGAATGTGTTGTCCTTTCCAGGGAGACAGGCGGCTGAAATGTCCAATCAGAAATTTGCCTGGGAATTCTAATTGTTGTCGGACTTGTTCAATTTGGATGCGATCGCACTCATACTGAGTAGGATCAAAACCGTTATACACAACATGGGTAATTTCTGGACGGCCACCCGCTTCCACAAAGGCCGTGCGAGCTGCTTCAGAGGTGGCAAATACCTGTGATGCAAAGCGATTTGCCAGTGTGACTGCCAATGAAAGATTGGTTGAGCTAAAGTGTTCGGCTGAAAGGATATCGTGTAGATGGAAAACGAGCGGGCGTTGGCTGAGAAAACTGGCAAGGGCTCCAACGACCAGCGCTTTTTGCGTATTGGCGTAAATCACATCAAACTGTTTGCTTAGTTGTACGACTCTGGCAACCAGGGGCAGCAGTTGCCCCAAACTTTTGATACCTGTGATCCAGCCGCTATCCTTACGGACTTGCAGGGGGCGATTCGCCAGTACTTCTACCGGAATCTGTTCCTGTTCAAGGAGCTGCTTGAACGGACCATCGCTAAACAAGCCTACCAGACAGCGATCGCGGTAAGGTTTCGCAATCTCAATCAGGCAAAGTTCCGCGCCACCGGGTTGTCCGCTCTGATCCAGAAACAGGATTTTCATGATTAACCACCCTTTCAAGCTGAGAACTAATCGACTGTGCCGAAATGGCTTTCATCCGCTGGTAGTTGTAATACTTCTGAGCCGCCAGTGCAACTCCAGCAAATGACCACATCACAATTCCAGACAATGCGGCTGTCGCACTACCCAGACCCACCTGAGCAAACACCCCTAAACTAATCGCACGGGCCGCACTCATGAATGAGTCAGAGCGCCCAACCGTACTTTGAAATAAGCTGAAGAACATTAAAGCAATCCCGCTGAGATAGGGAATCGTACCAAACCAGCCCAGGTAGAAAAACATGCTCAAAATACCACTGTCATTGGCTCCCAGGCTGTCGCTTTTGATGAAATATCCCAGACCTTCACCGGGAACTTCTGCCAGGGCTTCTCCCAAAATTTCGGTGTAGCCAGTGATGCGATCGTTATAACTGACATCCTTGCTGGCATTGGTAAAGGTCTGGAGGCGGGCAGAAATTGTACTGGCAAATGGCTCTAAATTGATCACTGGAATCACACAAATTGCCATCACCATGACCGTAATCACAAGCCGGACCTGGAGCCTGGGCTTGAGGGATGGAATGAACGTCAGGACGCCAACCACCCAACCTAACCAGGCAGAACGGACCATGGATAAAAGAAAAGACAGATAGCCAACCGCAACTGCTGGAAACCGGATAATACTTTGACTACTAAACAGCAACAGTAACCCTGCCATCATCACGGTCGCAAATGGCCCCGGTGAATTCATGGTGCTAAACACCCGCATGCCAAGGGGTTCTGGTCTGCCAAATGCCAATAAACCTGTATTCACCAGCCAGAAACGATCCCACTGGGGTGCAACCAGATATTGAAACACTCCATAGGCTCCTGTAACCAGTACACCCCAAATAAATACCCGTTGCAGATTCTGGCGATAGCGAGGGTAGTCTCGCCAGTGAACCAGCAGGTGGAAAGCCAGCAGGATGGGAGCCAGCCAGTTCAGGAGGGCAACGGTTGCGGAGGTGGGATTTTGTTTAAGAATGCCAACCAGGTAGCCGTAGGTCACTCCCATCATGGAAAGCACAAGTGGCAATCCACCAATTTGCGCTGCTCGTGGCAGTTTTCTGATCAGAGTCAATGTCGTTACCATGATCACTAAAAACGGTGCTAGCAGCACAGGGCTGGGGTCTACCCAACCACTCTGGTAATCCACTAAACGGCGAATTAAGGGAGATAGAAATGCCACCCACCAGGTAAAACCCAAGTAAAGAATGGGGTAGCGAACATACAGAAATGCACCCACTAGAAATGCCCCTGCAGGGTAAGCCAGACGTAAAATGCCACCCGCCTGCGCCAGAATACACAGAGCCGTAAAGCCAAACAATCCCAAAATAGCAGTCCATGCCAGGGTTGGTTGTAGACTGATGGGGCTTTTGAATTTAGAAGGGGCAGTTTGGCTCAACATGGAGGGAACGCTAGAAATGGGTGCTGTGGCTGAGTTAGGGTTCGGTCATTCGTGATGAATTAACGATTAATTGATCAATTTATTGGGTTACGAATTGCTGGAGTTGAAGATTTACTGGCTTTCCAGGTGATTTCGTAAAGCTTAATTTCTTTTAGAAAAATGTAGTAGCTCCAGAGAACAGCCAGTGAAAAACCGGCCAGCCCCTGTCGAAACAGGCCGTACCAAAAATATTGCTGAACAAATTTTGCAGGTGGTTTGAGCAAGAGGCGAAGCAGTCTGAAGCGTTGACCGTTGCGATAGGCCTGTTTGGCATCCAGATCGGTGTAGCGGTTGAAGCGAATGACCAGATCGCTAATGTCGCGGAAACCGTAATGCCAGATGACGCCGGGTAATTTAACAACTGGAGCATCTCTGAGATCCGGTCCTTCATGAACGAGAACATCTTTGATGCGAAACACCTGCTTGTTATACAAACGGGTGTGATATTCCGGGCGGCTGTCTAACCATTTGTCCCAAAAGTCACCAATTCGCATGGCTGAAAAAGCGTTGGCTTCCAGGATGGGCGATCGCTTCCAGCTCAATAAGTTCGATGCCAGTTTGGGATCAACCACCTCATCCGCATCAACGAAAAATATCCAGTCGTTCAATGCCTGATCGGCTCCAAAATTGCGTTGATTCGCATACCCAGGCCAAGGATTGTAGTAAACCTGACAACCCAACTCCTGGGCGATGTGAGGGGTTTCATCCTGACTGCCGCCATCAACGACTACAATTTCATCGGCAAACGGTTGACAGGAATGAATGGCATTCGCAAGGCATTCCTGTTCGTTTTGAGCGATGATAACAACCGAAATTTGACGAAATTGGGTCGGGGCTTGATTACTTACTGGCGACGGGCTGGAGACAGTCATGGCTGGTTCCTCTTAACTGACGAGCTTTTTCATAAAGTTCAAGATTATGCCGGGCAACACGAGACCAACTGTAATTCTGGGCAGTCCGGTAAGCGTTGCGGCGTAACTGCTCTAGGTAGGAATGGTTTGTCAATAGCTGATTCAATGCCTGCTCAATTGCCTGGCTATCTCGACAGGGAATTACGATCGCATCCTGCCTATCCTGGACAATTTCGAGGGGCCCTGGAGTTGCCGTTGTGATCGGAGCCAGCCCACAGGCCATCGCCTCAACCAGGGCCACTCCAAAGCCTTCGGAAATCGTGGGAAATAACTTGATATGGTGGCCTTTAAGGAGGAAAGGCAACGTCTCATGGGCATAGCGGGGAATGACATGGACGCGATCGCGCACTCCTGGATCAAAATCTGCGTAAACCTTTTTCTCTTCACATTCGGTGCCAAAGAAGCTGACTTCTACATTGGGGTAGCGGTTCAAAATGGCATTCAGAGCGGGACTACCGTAGTGCACTCCCTTACGAATGATGTAGGTACTTACCTGCGCAATTCGGATGGGTTCATTCTCTGCTAATGGCTCAAACGGCTGACTGAGAAAGGTTTCGGGAATTCCATTAGCAACGATATGGGCTCGTTCAGAATACACCCCCAATCTGTTAATGGCGTATTCGCGATCGCGTCGATTCAGCAGTAGCACCAGATCGGCATAACGCATGGAAGCCGCCGCTTCCCACAGCCGGATGCTACCGCGATAGAGGGGATACTTCCAGCTAAAGCGCAAATTTCCCCGTTGCACTTCTTCCACATATTCCTCATGCTCAATGTGCTCTAACCCATGACAACGGGCAATGATGAGCGGACGGTTCTGCCGTTTCCGGTTCAGCATTGCCCACAGCCAGCCATCGCCGGTAGAGGCATCAATCACATCTAAACTGCCCTGTCGCTCCAGCGAGGCTGCATGGTTTGCCACAAATTCTGGGAACAATGCGACTTTGGCTAGGGGATGTAGTGGTTGCGGCAGGCTGTCGTAGGAATAATACTTGACCTGATGTCCCAGGCGTTCGTACTGCTGACCCAGTCGCCAGGTGACACCCGCCGCTCCCGCGTTGATGTTGAAGTTGTAGTGACAGGTGAACAGGACTTTCATGGGTGGAGGGGTGAAGGGGTGGGAGAGTTCTGAATTTAAGACGAAAGGCGAAGTGGGTAGGGTGGGCAATGGTCACCTACAGCGTTTTTCAGTTGAGTTCACAATCGTTAAGGGGCTAGGGGCCAGGGAGCTGGGGACTAAAGAGTGGTTTATGCATTTGAAACTAGCTGCAAGCGATGGCGATGTTAGTTTTCGGGTACGCTCTTAGAGCAACTTTGTGGAACAGGGATTCTAGTATCTGAAAATTGGTGTGGGCGTTGAATTTTTGCTCTGCGATTTTGCGTCCTTTCATTCCCATGGTTTGGCCCAGGGCGGGATTGTTCATGAGGGTGCGAATGCTTTTGGCCAGGGAATGGCGATCGCCCGGTTCGACTAAGAAACCTGTTTCCCCATGGGTCACAATTTCGGGAATGGCACTGATGCGGGTGGCAATAATCGGTAAACCAGCCGCCATCGCTTCAATGAAGACCCAACCGAATGGTTCCGCATAGGTTGGCATCACAAAGACATCGGCTTGCTGGTAAAGGCTCAACCACTCTGGCGTGTAAGCAGTGATATTCCGGTAGATGTGAATATTGGGATGAGAACAGGTAATGTCGGCCTTGGTCACTAAATGTAGCTCTGCCTGATCCGCTAATGTTTCCAGAAAGACTGTCAGCAAATCCTGCCCGCCTTTTCGTTCAAAGTCGCCACCCACAAACAAAATGCGGTAGGGAGTTTGATTGGAGGGCTTTTCAGCGGGAGTGATTTTCGTCAGATCCACACCTGGATAAATGACTCTTACTTTGTCGGGATCAATGCTGTAATCTTCAATTACCGATTGGCGGGCTGCTTGAGAGAATGTCACCATGCTTGCCGCAGTTTCATAAATTCGCTTCTCCAGATGTAAGTTGGGGGCGTAAGTCCAGCGCAGGTTGGGAGCGGTTTTTATTCTGGATGCCTGAGCTGCGGTCATATCGAGGCTAATGACGGTCGGATGTTTTCTGATTAAATCCAGTGAAGCTAGGGCCAGGGCCTGGGTATGGAAATGTAGGACAGAGTAATGGGTCTGTTTCAGTTTTCGGAGGGCTAATCGTCTGGCCAGGTAGCTAAAGCCGTATTGAATTCGAAACCAGCGAAAATCCAGGTTTTGGGTTTGCACCCAGTGATTTGGAATGCAGAGGCTGAGCAGGCGATTGATCAGGCGAGTTGTAAATTCACGCTCGTCGTTGTACCAGTAAAGCTCGGTTTGGCAGGAAGTGCTTTGGCTAAAGTAATTTTTCATTAGATCACCATAGGTGCGATGACCTAAATAACTTTCAATGATTGAGAGGATTTGGGGGCAATATGTCTCTTTAAGGCTATCGGGTGTAGAGATCTTAGCTTCGTTGGAGGCTGGCTCCGGAGGACTTCCCCCCGCCCCCCCGCTATTTGGGGGCCTCACTCCCCCCAACCCCCCGAAAGGTTCTGGCAGCGGAATTTCCAATCCAGCGCGACGAGAATCGGTCGAGACTCCTCCACACACTCCAACAGGTGTTCCAACTTTCGTCTCCTCACTTTTCGGGTCAGAAAGGGGGAACGAATGTTGCATAGAGGATCGATTCGACGGGTGCAGGTCCAAACTGGGAATTAGATTTTGAGAATAATCTTGTGGATTTTCAGATCGAGTGAAATCCCAGGGTAGCCCGTACTCTGCAATCAGTTGGCGAGCAAGTTGATCTCTTCCCAAGTAAGGGTAGAGCCGATCGCGACTGATACGATTCAGCGCTTTTTTGATGAGATAAAGGGGATAGGTTGTGATCAGAGCAGTAAGGTAATTGAAAGCCTGGGGGATGGATTGGGATTTTCTAGTAGCCCGGAACAGTGAACAGGCATGCTCATTTTGTAAGTCTGCCAGGATCTGGCTGTCATCTAATGGTTTCTTTAATTTCTGACTACTTTTGCTGTGTTTGAAGAGGGCAAGATTTTTTTGCGCGATCGCCAGCAAGTCTTCAGTCACATGGGGCATCATGGCGTCGTCCGTTGCCTGCCCCTCATATACGCGCCAGGTTGCCAGCCGTTTGGGAATGTAGAGAGTATCGGTGTAGAGTCCCAAACGCATGGTCCAGTCGTAGTCTCCAATGACGCCGTAATCGCTGGAAAATCCTTCCAGCTTTGGGATCAGGCTACGGCGAAAAACAAGCGACGTGATGGTTTGATACAACGCCCGGTAGACAAAATGCATCATGAATTCGGTCAGCCCTGAACGGCGATGGGTTGTCTGATTTGCATTGGAATAGATGCCAAATGCTTTCTGTACCAGGGCTTGATGGGGGATGATAACGGTTCCTGCTGCATCAATCAGATCGAAGGGGAAGTGGCAGGCGTCAATATCGGGGTGGGAGTCGAGGGCTGCGATCGCCGTTGAGGCCAGTTCAGGAAAACAGGTATCATCACTGGTCAAAAAGTAGAAATATTCCGTTTCTAAATGCCTCAAACATTCATTCCAGTCAGCGTACATTCCCTGGCGCGTTCCCCGCAGTAAAAGGAAGCGAGGATCGGCAGCATACTGCTGCACGTATTCCCAACTGCCATCGGTAGAGTAACCATCCACCAACACACAACGCCAATTTGAATAATCCTGCGCCAGAATGCTGTCAATGCAAGCTGGCAAATACTTCGCCTTATTCAAATTGGGAATGCAGAAGGTAAATCTTGAATCGCTCATGATGCCCTCAATCAAGATTGGTTACGGGGTGGGTGGATGAGTGGATGGGTCGGTGGGTGGATGAGTAAATGGGCGTTTCTAAAGGTAGGGTGTCGGGTTCAGCTAATTCCAAAAATTCTTTGACGGCTGCCCAGCGAGCATCAAAGGTGTAACAGGTGCGAAACAGAGTCAGCGCATTCTGCCGTAGGCGCTCAATTTCACCGGGTTGTTTATAGAGGTTTACCAGCGCTTTGGCCATTAAATCGGGACGGTAGCGGGGCACGATGATGCCATTGAAATGACTTTGAATAATTTCTCTAGGCCCCAGAATGTCAAATGTGATAGGGATACAGCTGGTTGCCATCGCTTCCAGGGGTGGTAAGGGACCTCCCTCACCCCAGAGGGGATCTTTTCCTAAATTCATGGTGAGAAACACGGTGCAGGTCTGCATTCCGGCAAGAATGTCCGCTTCCAGTCCTTTTAGCTGGAAAAGTTCCAGATTCAAACCCTGTGATAGGGTAGTGTCCCGAATGATATCGAGATAGCGTTCTGTGTGTGGTCCTTCATCCATGTAGCCGACTCGTAACGACTTACGTTTCGCTTCATCGGGAGTCCACAGTCCGTCATCTACCAGATTGGGAAGTAATGTACAGGGTTTGCTGAAATAGGCCATGTGCCAGGCTTGAATGGTGCGAGAAATTCCCGCTGTGTTCCTGATTTTGGTGCGGTACAGATTGGCGAGGAGTGGGAAATGTTCGTTTTCACTGAAGCAGAGATCCATATCCCAGTAATAAACCTGGTCACATTCCTGGAGAAACGGTTCTGCCTCTGCCCAGGAAGTGATACAGCGAATATGGGGATGAGATTGCCGCATCACCCGAAACTCTGCCAGGGAAATATGGGGTTGATGGTCAATCAACCAGGGTTCATAAGTACCGTCATAGGTGACAATGTAAGCTTCGTATCCCCGTTGTCTTAGCAGCTTGACCAGACAATTAAATTCTTTGATGCCACCGTTGTATTTCCAGCCGCCACCTTCATCCGGACTCATACAGGCGGAGATGAAAATCACGGGTTTGGGAGCATCCAGAGAGTGAATTTCCTGCCGGAGTCGTTGCTGAAATTCAGCGATCGCCGCTGCTCCCCAGTCTTTCTGGGCAATGACCCCGGAATCATAGGCCACTTTTTTGAAGAGAGTGTGCAATCCCAGGAAGCGAGAGGTAAAACGTGCCCCATCAATGATAAGGTCGCGCAAATCGCCTTTAGCTAATTGCAGAAATCGCCCAAAACTGAGTCTCATTCGATTGATGCCACTGGGGATACGCCAGTATTTCATCATGGTTTACCTGGTTAGAGAATAGGGAGGGGGAAAGGGGAGAGAAGACAGGAGACAGGAGTTAGGAGTCAGGGATTGGGAACTGGGGATTAGGGATTGGGGGCTACTAGGGAGCAGGGACTGGAGCAATTCAGAACTCAAAACTCATCCACCCATCCACTCATCTACTCATCCACTCCCCCCTTTACCGCTTCCATTCGTCACGGCTGTGTAAAGAGTGTTTTTGATTTTCTGCTTCACTCTGGTTAAAAAGCTGGGTTGTTCTTGCCTGAAGAATTGCTCTAACATCTCCCGGTTCCGGTTCAGGGCTGCCAGAGCCAGTTCTTGCTCATTGCTTGTGACCATACCGGGTACATTCATAATTTGATTGGTTTGTTCACTGGCAATAATTTGTGCGATCGCTTCCCGGTGCCATTCTTTAATGAATCCGATATTGCGTTTTTCCAGTTCTTGCAGCCTGAAATCTGGCTTTTTGCGGGTAGTGCCCCAGCTCACGTCTGATTGATAGCGAACACCAAACACGGCATTCTGGTAACCTGCTTGAGCGCAGCGGATGGAGTACTCAAAGTCATCACACATGTAGGGGGCCAGCTTTTCTTCTAACAACCCGACGGTGCGAATCAGTTCAAAAGGGATACAGACCGGGCTTTTAATCGCGATCGTGCGGTAAGCTAGTTGACCTGGCAATAATACGTGGGCAGTTGGAATTCCATGCCCATAGGCATTCTCAACATAATCGGCAAAGGGCTGCACAGAATCCGACGTGAGCATGTCTTGAGCAAGATTGGCACCATGCCGGAATGAAATGAATCCCAATTGGGCTCCTGCCCACTCATAAAGTTGAGTAATCTGTTCTTGCAAGCTGAACTCATGCAACAGAACATCATCCTGCAAGATGATGTTGTAGCCCTCACCTTCCTGGTTAGCGGCCTTTAACCCAGCATTAATGGCGCGAATTTCATGAACATCTGGTGTGTAGACCTTTGTAATTGGCACATGGGCAAAAGTTTTGAGCAGGTCATCCACGATCGCTTCCGTGCCGTCCGTACAGCCATCTAAAACCGGGTAAACATGGCTGTTATCCCGACAACCAATCAGGACACAGATCAAAACCTCTCGGATCAAATCTTCTTTGTTATGAATCGTGATGATGTAGTTAAACTGGGGTGTTTGAGACATATTAGGAAGTTGTTAGTGTTGGTTGTTAGTTGTTAGTGAAGTGAGGAGAGAGGGGGCCCATCCACTCCCTACCCCACCTGACCTAACTCATGCTGAATCTGGTGATATTTCCAGAGCTTGCCCCGGTTATCAAGTAGCTGTTGATAGGTTCCCTGTTCCACAATGCGTCCCTGCTCCAGCACCACGACCTTGTCGGCGCGAACAATCGTCGAAAGGCGATGGGCGATCGCAATCACCGTCCGTCCCCTGGACAATTTTTCCAATGATTCCTGAATCAACCGTTCTGAAATGGAGTCCAGAGCGCTGGTAGCCTCATCCAGAATCAGAATTTCTGGATCTTTTAACAGGGCACGGGCAATAGCGATTCGCTGCCGCTGGCCACCGGAAAGACGGACTCCGCGATCGCCCAGCAGAGTATCTAATCCCTGGGGCATTTCCAGAATGAAATCCAGCGCATTCGCTAATCGAGCGGCTTCCAGGATGGCTGCTTCACTGGCGTTTGGAGTTCCGTAGGCGATGTTGTCACGTACAGAAGCATTGAAAATGAAGGTATCCTGGCTGACAACGGCCATCCGGCGACGCAGGGAGTGAATCTGGAATTCCCTTAAATCGATGCCATCCAGTAAAATTCGGCCTTCAGTGGGGTCATAGAAACGGGGAATTAGATCCACCAGTGTGGTTTTACCAGCGCCCGAAGAGCCAACTACTGCGGTCATTTCACCTCGATTAATGGTGAGGGTGATATTGTGCAGCACGGGTAGATCCGGGTCATAGCCAAAATCAATGGATTCAAATGCGATCGCCCGCTGCAATCCGCTGAAGGAGCGATCGCCATCCTTTAAATAGGGTTTGTTGTCGGTTCTTAGTAATTCTCGAATATTGTCAAAGGCGCCCCAGGCGGTGTTCAGCATGGCCCGGTTGCCATTGATTTCATGCACCGCCGGAACCAGGCGAAACAGAATAAACAAAAACGTTAACAAGGAAGCAATTTGCAACGTGCCATTGGCAACAAATAGCGTCAGGGCAATGACAATCATGGCAATCAGAATCGTGGTGGCCAATCCTTCGGCCATGGGACGAACGATCGCCCATCCCCTTACTGCTTTCATCGTGGCCTCCAGCACCCCTGAGCTGGCCTGGTAAAACCGTTTCCGTTCAAACTCCTGCGTACCAAACGCCCGCACCGTGCGAATTCCACTGATAAATTCCATGGCTCGTGTCGTAAACCGACCACTGGCGATGGAAACATCAAAACTGGCCTCTCGCACCCGCGCATTTAAGGTAGAAAGTCCTACGGCCAGCAAACTAAATAACGCCACCGAAATCAATGTCAGTTGCCAGGAAAGCTGAAACATAAGTAACAGATAAACAACCAGCGTCAACCCTTTGGTAATGATGAATGCGAGCAGTCCAAAGGCCGCTTGCAGCCTGCTGATTTCGCCCGTCAGGGTATTAATCAGTTCACCGGAATTGGTTTTTGAGAAGAAACCTAAACCCACGGCTTGCAGTTGCTCAAAGATTCGTCGGCGCAGACGATCTACCAGTTTTTGCTGGGTCAGTTCTGTATAAACCTGCGTCAGGTAGTTAAACAGGGCACGGGTCCAGGTTGCCGTTAAGATCAGTGCGGAAACCCGATAAAGCCGGTTGATAGCGGGTTCCTGAATTCCCAAGATCCAGATATCGAACCAATCCACTCCGGTCTTAAAGGGAGCTGCATCGGGACTAACCAGGCTTTGCAAAAATGCCAGTAAAAACCCGAACCCGAACCCTTCAAAACCCGCCGCCGCCAGAGCAAACGCGATCGCCAGAAAAGCCGGGAGTGGGAAATACTTGAACTCGCGCAGAATTAAACCATAATTCTGCCAGAAGCTCGTCAACTTCAGGGCTTTGCGAATAAACGGAGGAAGTCTCAGGCGCATCAGTGTAGTGAATTAATGAGTTTCATTTGATCGAATTAATAGGCACCAAATCCCGAAAGAACTTTAGGAATTGTCAGCAACAGAATCTTTAAGTCCTGTCTGAATGACCAATCACCCAGGTAGCCCAGGTCAATCCGATTGACCGCATCCAGATCTCGCAAAGTGGCCCGGCGGGTAATCTGCCAGATCCCGGTGATTCCTGGTAATGCGTTTAACCGATGGCGAACCTCCGGACTCAATCGCACGGCATCATACAACGCCCAGGGGCGCGGTCCGACCAGACTCATTTCACCCCGCAGCACATTGATCAACTGGGGCAGTTCATCCAGGCTATATTTCCGCATCCATGCTCCCAGCGGCGTAATGCGGGGATCATCTTCGCACTTGTGCAATCCCAACTGATTGCCCATCACCTGGTGATGGAGATGTTCTGCCCCTACCACCATCGTGCGGAATTTAAAAATTCGGAACAGCTTACCCCGCTCGCCCACTCGCCATTGGGTAAATAAAACGGGACCGGGTGAACTTACCCAAATCAGCCAGGCCAAAAGCAGCATCAATGGACTGAGAATAAGCAACATCAGAGCTGCAATCAGCCACTCGGTCCACCGTTTGACCCACCATTTGATGCGATTCCGTTTCTTGGGTAAGGCTGCCATACTGGGCACTTGTAGAAAGATAGACTTTCCTGCCCTGGCACAGGCATTGGCCCAAAACTCCAATTCAGGTTCAGGGAAATCAGTTGGCAGTTTGACCAGCCGGACGGGCGATCGCAGCAGACATTCACTCAACCACTGCTGTTTCGTCAGCGGTGGAAAACCGGGAATATTTGAATCTTGGTTGATCTTTACCAAAAGCTGTTTCTGTCGCCATTGGAGAGTGTAGCGATTAACGGGATCCAGTGGTGGTTTCAATTCGGGAACTTCGGTCTTAACTTCGGTCGGAATGGAAAGCATTGTCATAGCACGTTCGGGGGGGGTAAGTGTGCATCAAACAAATTTAAAGTCGGGCAAAGCGGCCTCAACTTAGGGAACTGTTGACTGTAGCTTTCTCTCGTAAGAAAAGTAGGGATTGGTTGCCGGGCTGGCACCGTTGGCAACAATTCCAATCACGTTCAATTTGCTCAATATGGCTGTTGCCTGGTTCAATTCGCTGCGGGTCACCTGTCCAATGCGACCCACAAACACGGTGCCATCACAAAACGATGCGGCTAAAAGAGCATCGACAATTCCTAAAATGGGTGGAGCATCCAGCAGAATCAGGTCATAGGATCGCTCAAAGGTTGCAATCAGCTCAGCCATCCGCTGGGAACTTAAAAGTTTTGCAGGATCGGCAGGTGTCGGTCCTGCGGTCAAAACGGAGAGGGGAAGATCCCGATAGCGGCAGGTAATTTGAATATCCCTTTTATCCGCAATGGAATTTCCCTGGGCAAGCAGGGTTGAAAGTCCTTTTTCGTTGGGCAACCCCAGTTGCTTATGTAAGCTGGGGCGACGTAAATCTGCATCAATTAACAAAACCCGTTTATGTAAGCGGGCTGCACTGATTGCCAAACCTAACGCCAGAGTCGATTTACCTTCCCCTGCCAGGGATGAGGTAATGACCAGCGATCGCAAGCCATCTGCGGTCGGCATCAGTTGAATATTTTTGTAAATCAAGTCAACCGATTCTCGAAATGGCTGCCAGTAAATCACCTGCATCATGGAAGGTGCTAACAAATCCCCATTTCCCAAATTCAGTTTGGGTAGGGGCGAGGCAGTGCCCGATAGTTTGGGGATCATGCCCAGCAGGGGAAAGCTGGTCTGTTTTTTCAGATCGTCAGGATCATGGACTGAGTCATCCATCCCTTCCCGAACAAAGGCAGCCACACTGCCCAGCATGAGTCCGGCGATCGCCCCTAACATTAAATTGCGAGAAAGGTTGGGACCTATTTGCACACCCAACTTGGGTTCCTCAACCACCTGCCAGTCAAACCCACCTCTGGCGATTTCCAGCGCAATTTCCTGTCTGGCTTTTAGCAATTGCTGCAACGTCTCTCGCCGCAGTTGAACCTGGGGTTGCAGACGATTGTACTCTGCCAGCAAACCAGGAAATCGCCGCAGTTCTGCCTTCATCGATTGTTCAGCATCTACAAGGCTCTGGGAACGGGCATTGAGAGAAACAAGATTCACCTGAGCTTCCACCATCTCATTGATTAACTTGATGTCAGTCTCACCCAGTTGTCCCTGAGTCAACAGCGAACTTGCCCCAGCAACAGACTGATCCGAAAACCCATTACCCAAAATCCGCCCTACCTCTTCCGACAGCAGAGATAACTGTCGCTGCCGTTGATCAACCACCTGCTGCACAAAAGGAGACTTATCTTTGAATCGAACCTGCTGCTGAACAAGAGATAATTCTGTTTTCTGAATTTCGTTCAGCAATGACTGGAAGCGAGAAGACTGGCTGAGGCGCGTGGCAACCAGGGCCTGTTGGGGAGACTGATTGACCCGCTGCCGCAGTTCCATAAATCGCGCCTGAGCTTGTTGAATCTCAGCCCGATTCAATTGCCGTTCCCGCTGCACACTGGTCAAAGCATCAACAATTGCCCTGGACTGCACCTCCGGATCAACCACATTCTGGCTTTTACGGAACCGCTCCAACGCTTTTTCTGCCTCTTCTACCTGTTCTTCAACAACCGGCAACTGTTCATTGACAAATGAAAGTCCACGGGTCAACCGCTGCTTCTGCTGCTCCCGGTTGTAGTCTTGATAAACCTTTTGAATCGCTTGCAAAACCTTCTGGGCTTTGATTGGATCATCACTGGTGTAAACAGCTTGAAAAATTTTGGTTTTGACCTTGTCCTCTTCCAACTGAAGCAGAACTAATGAACTCTGGAGCTCTTCAGTCGTCAACCGGGGATAGTCCTTCTTAAGTATGACAACCGCCCTCTGAAGAAGCTGGGAGCTCCGCATTTGAGCCAGTTGCGTGGAGTTATCAATTTCCACATTGGAATCCGCAAACTGGGTCTCCGCGTTCGAATCTTTCTTGCCCTGGTAATTGGGCTCGACCAGAAGCTGCATTGAACTCTGATAGATGGGCTTTTTCGAGAGCGTCCAGAATGCGGATGCAGACAAAACGGCAAAGAATACAGCCAGCAAAACAAAACGTCGTCGCCAGAGAACAGCAGCCAGTTGTCCATATCCCGGATCTGATTCCACAGGTCCGCTGTAAGTGTCTACCGTCACAGTGCTTACTCCTCACTCTCGAAAACCGAATGGATTAGTTTGCGGTTACAAAAGGCCCATCAGTCATAAACCTCCCAAATACGTGATCAACTTTTCTAAAAAAAGCCTCTTCAGAAAAATGTCTGAGTGCGTGTTCTCGAATCTTGCGGTGATTCCAATTAATCTTGTTTGCCTTTAACAGAGCTGCTTGCAGCGATTCGGGCGTTTGGCGGTTAAATAGAATTCCGGTTTCTTCAGCAATCTGGGTATCCAGTACCCCACCGGCACCATAGGCAATCACCGGTGTGCCGCTGGCATTCGCTTCAACTGGCACCAGACCATAGTCTTCCAGAGCCGCTACAACAACTGCACGGGTCTTCGACATGAGTTGAGTTCGCTCTTCGTCGCTGACGTGCCCCAGGAATTGAATGTTCCCCATCGCCTGCGCTTCTAAACGCTGACGTTCTGGGCCGTTCCCCATAATCAAAAGGGGTAACCCTAACCAGTTAAAGGCTTCAATCACGATGTCAATTCGCTTGTAGCTGATCAATCGTGTTGATACGAGATAGTAGTCCTCTTTCTGCTCCGAAAACACAAATTGATTGCTGTCAATCGGGTAGTTGATGACGACGACTGGTTTGTTGTAAGTCTTCTGAATGCGATGGGCAACCACACTGGAATTCGCAATATAGAGATCGGGTTCCTGGGAATACTTCAAATCCATTTGCCGCATCCACTGAAAGACTTGATTGAGGAGCGGATAGAATCTGCGGTAGGTGCTGAATTCCCGGAGATAGGTTTGGGTATCCCAGAGAAAGCGCGTGATATTGTGACAAAAGCAGATATGGTGGGCATCAGCTCGCTTGCGAACCGCTTTAGCGAAACTGCTACTGCTGCTGATGATCAGGTCGTAATCTTGCAGATCAAGGTTGCGAAACACCGGAAAGTAAAGAGGAGCCAGTAGCCTGAAATGTTTTGTAGCTCCGGGAATGTTTTGCAGAATTGAGGTTTGTACGAGGCGATCGCCCAGATCGATTGTGCGCTCTGCATCGTACAAAGAGGTAAAAACATCCGCTTCAGAATAATGCTTGCAAAGCAGTTCAAATACTCGTTCTGCTCCGCCACATTGGGTCAGATAATCATGAACTAATGCAATTTTCATGGCTAGAAAAGTTGAAAAACACCCGCTTCAATCGAAAGCACATACTCAACTATTAGCCTTCATCCGCATGTTTAAATACCGAAGCTGCTTAAAGTACAGGAAGAACTGTACCTTAATTTACAGGACAGGGAAGCTTTAACTCAGCGAAACGGGAGACCGGAATCAACTCAATTCCCATTTCAAGCTCTTAAACAAATACGCGCCGGAAATGAAGTAGGTTTCATATGGCAGAACACCTCTCTTGGTCAGGAACTCTAAAACGCGATCGCAGCAAGGAATTACTCAAACTCAATCATGAAGCGTTGAATGAGGCACTATTTTCGATTTAAGACTCAAACAATTTAACGAAGGTTAATAAATTTGTCAAGCTCGAACATCTTCCGCAGGAAAGAGATAATTGATTCTACCTAAACAACCCAAAAGTGAACATCAATTTTCAAATTTAGGTGGACATGAAATGTTTTCAACCCGTAAGAAATAGAGTCTTTCCGTATAAACAACAAAAGCAGAAGTTTAGATTGAAAATAGCAATCGAGTATCGATTGGCACTTTGCATATCAAAAATCCAACCAGGTAGCTGGGAGGCAGATATTAATGAGAATTTGATGCAAATGCCCTGAGCAGGGCGGATTGGGTAAGTTAATGATTGATCGTTCAATTTAAGTGTTCAAATAGAATAATCTCCGTAGTCGTTGAAGGAAGTGTTAAAAACTCCTCAGCAAAATTTTTGTTGATATTAACCTCGTCATCAAATCACTTGTAAAAACTTTAACCACCGCTTTTACTGAGCATTTTTATTGTCTGTACAGATAGCTAATCACCAAAATGTATAGGATGCTGCAATTTTGATTTTGATCTCTATCTAAAGAGGTATTTAGCTCAGATCCATTTTCCGGTATCCTGCCGGGGCAATTTAGAGCTTTAGAGAATATAGCGATCCTATTTGGATTGTGAAGAGGGATTCCGCAGGAATCCTTTCTCACAAAGCCCTTTCATTTCACGAATTATTCAGGACTGCTATAAGTAGCTAGGCGCAATTAAATTAAGGATAATTTCGGGGTGGAGGGGGTGAAACCCCTTGCCTGGGGGCGCAGCCCCCACTCCCCCCTTGACAATCAATGATGGCTACCTACTTATAAGTAGGGATTGTGGATTAAATAGAGGAAAAAGTTATTTAATTCGCTAATCTGCAATTTAAGAGTTTGTGACCACACAATGCCTTCAATCAAGCTTCAAGTCATTTCAAACCTTCCATCAGTGACAACCCGGCTGCTACTGACTGGCTTGCTGGGGGTTATTCCTCTGTCCCCGCTTGCACTGGCAGGCGTACCAGAAAAGACTATGCCATCCCCGCAGAATTTAACTCCTGCGGGAACAGAGGACGGTTACTTATTAGGACCGGGCGATCGCGTGAAAATTGATTTTTTTAGCGTGCCAGAATACACGGGTGAATATCAGGTTTTACCCAATGGCACTGTTAATTTGCCCCAAATTGGTGCAGTTGCCGTGCAGGGCCAAACACTGAAGCAAGCTTCCGAGGCAATCGCCTCCCAATATCGGGATTATCTGACTCGCCCCATCATTACTATTAGCTTGCTCGCAGCCCGTCCGATTACGATCGCGATCGCAGGCGAAGTTAACCGCCCCGGTTCCTATACCGTTCCGGCAACGGCAACAGGTGACAATACCAACGTTCCAATTGTGACGCGCCTGATCAAACTGGCAGGCGGTACGACTCAAGCCGCCGACATTCGTCAGGTAGAAATTCGCCGTCAACGACCTATCAATTCAGGTGGCAATGAAACCATCAAAGTTGATCTGGTTCAACTAATCCAGTCAGGTGATATTCAACAAGATCTACGATTACGGGATGGTGATAGCATCTTTATTCCATCCACTACCAGCGCCAATTTAGATGAAGCACGCCAATTAGCCTCTACGAATTTTGCCGTCGTCACCAACCGTCCCTTGCGAATTGCCGTTGTGGGAGAGGTGAATCGCCCCGGTCCTTACACACTCACCGAGAAACCAGAAGAACCTGTAGCAGGGGCTGGCTCTGGAGCACCCAATGTTCAAATTCCTACAGTAACGCAGGCGATTCAAACCGCAGGTGGAATCACTCAATCGGCTGACATTCGCAACATCCAGGTGCGGCGAATGACCAAAACAGGCCCAGAACAATCTATCAAGATCGACTTCTGGCAATTGCTTCAGTCTGGTGATTTGCGCCAGGATTTGCCCCTTCAGGATGGGGATACAATTGTGATCCCAACCGCTACCGCGCTAAGCCCCAGTGAAGCTACGAAACTTGCTTCAGCCAGTTTTGCCCCCGGCAAAATTACAGTAAATGTGGTTGGTGAAGTGGTGAAGCCAGGCCCCGTTGAAGTTCCACCGAATACACCACTCAATCAAGCACTGTTAGCCGCTGGTGGATTTAATGCCCGTGCCAGAAAGCAGTCTGTCACATTTATTCGTCTCAATCCCAACGGCACCGTATCTCAACGGGCGATCGGCGTTGACTTCTCCAAAGGCATTAACGACGAAACAAATCCAGCACTGCGCAACAATGACACAATCATTGTAGGCAAATCAACCATCGCAGGAATTACAGATACCCTCGGTAGCTTTCTTTCTCCAGTTACCGGAGTATTGGGTTTGATCAGGCTATTAGGCTTTTAGATTTAGGGGTAGAGAAGCGGAAGTGATGGAGTGATGGAATGGAAGGGTGGATGAGTGGGAGGGTGGATGGGTAGATGGGTTTTGACTGTTTACCTCACACTTCATTAATAACTAACAACCAGTCCCCTACTAACAACTGACTTTCACCCTATCACTCCATCACTCATCCACTCATCTACCGCTCTACCCCTCCACCCTTCACTCTGTTGCCTGCCTCAAACCCCATCCACTCCTCTGTCATGTCAAAGTGATTCTAAAGCGATGAACCAACCTTTGATAAGGTTGTCATAATAGACGTAAAAGAAGAGTTGTCAGGAGTACCATTATGCATCGAGCATTTGCGATCGTGGGTACCATTGCATTTCTGATCAGTTTGCCTGCTGCCAGGTTTGCTCAGTCAACTCCAATTGGTTCATCTGCTGACCTGGGAGGATTGCAGGAACGGTCGATTCAAACTTCCGAGTCTAACACTGCTCCTGATTCACCAACTGGTGTGATTAGCGGTTCTCCAACAACCAATGAAAACAGAATACAGATTGATCGGAATGTTGAACTGTTGGTTAGACCGGAGAGAAGCAGTCCGCCATCAGGGGTTTATCCAGTTGATGATACCTCTAGTGGAAATCAGGTACAGGTTCTCTACCAATTAGACTAGTCACAGTAAACTTCAAGCTCAACTCGAAGCGCAAGTCATTGCCTTCACCCAAATTCTATTTCCAGACCATACAGACAACAATCTATATAGATATAGAGGAGGCGCAGCGGTTGGGTTGTGGTAAAAACTTACTTCTTACAGAGGGTAAATCAACACCATGGATTTGTAAGCTCTGGCTCTACATCTCTACCGCGATCGCATCCAACCAATTTGGCACATCAACAGGTGGCCGGGTGAGACAAAAACGTGAGACAAAATCGGTCGCTTTAAACCCAGTTTGAACTTTGTTGAACTTCTGTTTGTAATAAAGTGACAACAGCAACTAAAAATCAGCTTCACTTTGGAGTTTAAAGCATAGAATTAAACAAGTACTTTTCATCACTAAGTGAACTCCGATGGCAGCAACAACACGCAAGCGCCCTAAATCAACTCTCGTGAAACAAGAAACGGTTGGTCATGCGATTGCCTTCCTGCAAGACTTACCCGAAAAAACTAAAGAAGACCTATCCTTGCGAGAAGCCGTTGAACAGATGCGGGAACCCATCAGAGCCGCCCTTGCAAAGGGTTACAGCTATGATGATGTTGCCAAGATGCTCTCAGATAAGGGCATTAAAATTAGCGCTCTGACGCTGAAAAATTATGCTCCTTCTGGTCGGCGGCAGGCAGGCAAAACCACAACCAGACGGCCCCGGCGATCAACTAAATCAGCGGCGGCGGACCAATCTTCATCCTCCAATAACGCAAAAGGTGAAGATGATTCGGAAGCCAAATCTTCTGCGATCACCACCCCAGAACTGACAGAAACCGCCACTAATGGAGTAGAGCCCGCCCCGACCAAGCCAAGACGAGGAAGAAGAAAATCGGTTGCAGCCGATGCTCAACCCGAAAGCACGACCCGTGCAGGATTAACCCGTACTCGTAAATCATCATCTGAAAAGCCGACGGCTTCTACAACAACAAGAAGACGGAGACGGTCGAAATCTGAGTAAGCAGAACAGTTAGCACTTGCAATGTGATGGGAAAGAGGCGCCTTGGTGTCAGCGTTGAGAACCCAAACCTGCCTCTTGTTCCAGAAAGACTGTGGCTGCATCGCCCGTTAAAGGTCGTGAAAATAAATACCCCTGAGCCAGGTCGCACTTTAGCAACTTGAGCTGAGACATTTGTCGTTTCGTTTCAATGCCCTCAGCCACGACATCAATCCCTAAATTCCATGCCAGCGAGATGACTGTGCGAATAATTTCGACCTTCTCAAGGTCTGTGTCTGCCTTGTGCACGAAAGAAGGATCGATCTTCAACGTATCAATTGGAAATAGGTGAAGATGGCTTAAAGAAGAGTACCCCGTCCCAAAGTCATCCATCACTAACTGAACACCGAGCGTCTTGATCTCCTTCATCAAATTGGTTGCCAAAACTGTGTCCTCCATAATGGCGCTCTCAGTGATTTCTAGCTTCAAACAGCGAGGTTCCAGCCTGGTTTCCTGCAAAATCTTCTCAATCTGTTGAATCAGATCGGGTTGGGAAAACTGCCTCCGGGAAATGTTAACGCTAATTGTTAAGGGCGGATTGAAGGGATATTGCTGTTGCCACAGCTTCATCTGTTTACAGGATTCGTGCAGCACCCACTGACCGATGGGTAGGATCAGCCCTGTTTCTTCAGCAACCGGAATAAATTCAGTCGGAGAAATTAACCCCCGCTCAGGATGTTGCCAGCGGACCAGCGCCTCAAACCCGGTGATTTTGCCTGTTCGTAGCTCAACAACAGGTTGGTAGTGCACCAAGAATTCTTGCCGCTCAATGGCTTTTCGCAGGTTGGTTTCTAATTGCAAGAGCGATACGGCATGTTCGTGCATTTCTTGAGTAAAAACTTCATAACGCCCTCTCCCCTTTGCTTTAGCCCGATACATTGCTGTATCCGCATCTCGAATCACATCCTCAGGTTTTTCGTAGTTGGCGGTGCTGAGAATAATACCTATGCTGGCGTTGGCAAAAATTTCCTGTCCATTCAAGGCAAATGGCGTTTTCAATACCTGCTGCATTCGTTCAACTACTTTGATGACTTCTGTGCCGTCTTGAACATATTCCAGCAAAATGGCAAACTCGTCTCCTCCCAGACGAGCGCAGGTGTCGCTGGAACGAAAGCATCCTTTGATGCGATGAGCAATTGTAATCAGGAGTTGATCTCCGGCAATGTGCCCCAGGCTGTCGTTAATGACCTTAAACCGATCTAGATCCAGGAAAACAACCGCAAACCGATAGGTTCCATGTCGTTTCGAGAGGGCGATCGCATGCTGTAGCCGTTCCATAAACAGCGTGCGGTTCGCTAACCCCGTTAAACCATCGTGTAGAGCATTGAAGAGTAGCTGCTCTTCACCAATTTTGTGAGCCGTAATATCGGTTTGTGAGCCCACTAAACGGTAAGCTTTTCCTGAAATGTCTCGAATTGCCAACCCCCGGCTCAGCATCCAACGGTAGGTTCCATCTTGGTGTAACAGGCGATACTGGCTTTCAAAACAGGAGGTGAACTCTTCACAGTGACGCCTCACCTCCTGCTTAACCAGGTCGCGGTCCTCCGGATGCAGGCGATAGAACCAATCCTCCACCCGGTTTCCA
Organism: Leptothermofonsia sp. ETS-13; assembly: GCF_049200465.1. Lineage (NCBI taxonomy): Bacteria > Bacillati > Cyanobacteriota > Cyanophyceae > Leptolyngbyales > Leptolyngbyaceae > Leptothermofonsia > Leptothermofonsia sp. ETS-13. Next base: position 3,103,948 of record NZ_CP120836.1, on the reverse strand, counting down.
ACATCGCCCTCCTGATAGCCGAGCATGGCTTTCCAGCGAGAAGAGAAATAAACTTCGTTAGTTTCTAGGTTCCAGTCCCAAACGCCATCATTGGCGGCATTGGCAATGACTGCATAGCGCTCTTCGCTCTGGCGCAGAACCGCTTCCACACGGCTAAGTCTGAGGACCTCAGCTTCTAACTCCCGCTGAGTTTGCCTGGCAGCCTCTGCCTGCTGTTGCTGAAGCGATGCTGCAACCAGATTGGCAACGGCTTGAACAAATAAGATCTCTTCTTCCGTGAAGCAGCGCTGGGTCATGGAGTAGATGTTGAGAATGCCAGACGGTTTGGCTCCATTGGGAATCAATACGCTGAGGCTGCTGACAATGCCGCGATCGCGAAGCCTTTTAGCCGGTAAGAAGCGGGTTTCCTGCCCCAGGTTTTCAATTACTACTGGCTCAAGGGTTTGAAGGAGGTACTCCACCTGCGATCCAGGCTCAATGGCTATCTGCTCTACCCCATTGATTGCGGCTCTTTCCCCTGGTTCTGATGTCACATCGTCTGGAACTGTCTCCAGAACTTCCACGGAATCTACCTTCAAAGTGTCAGTAACGCCTGTGACAACAGTATCCAGGAACGAAGAGAGATTTGCTTCAACGAAAGCCTGCTGCCCTAATTCAGCAATGGCTTTAGCGAATCGATGATCGTTCTGGGGAAATAAAACCATTTGAAACCATGGAAATTTCGCTGGGGGTCATTTTTTTAGAATGCCCAGCGCAAAGGAAATTAGCAACAATTCTGCCCAATTGCAACACAAGCGGCGTATTATTCAACACTATCATTAGAATTATCGTGGGCAGCTTTAGTTTCATCTACCTGAATATTAATCAGAGGTTTATCGCGTTATCTTATAGAGCTGGAATGGATCAACCGAGCAATGAACCCCTTGTTTGAAGAGGACAATTCAACCCGTATCGTTGGTAAACGGTACAAACTTGTTAACCAGCTAGGGGTTGGCGGGTTTGGTCAATCATTTCTGGCACAGGATCTGCACCTGCCAGGATGCCCTCGCTGTGTGGTCAAGCGGTTGCTGGCTAAGACCCACGATCCAAAGCATTTGAAAACGGCAAGACGCCTATTTGATACGGAAGCGAGGGTCCTTTATCAGTTGGGGAAGCATGACCAAATCCCAACACTGTATGCCCACTTTGAGGAAAATCAAGAATTTTATCTTGTTCAGGAGTTTATTGAAGGAGAACCGCTCACCTGGCAGATTGTAAAGGGTAAGCCCTGGGCAGAAGAGCGCGTTATCGCTTTAATCTACGACATTCTGGAGATTATGGCGTTTGTCCATCAACAAAATGTGATTCACCGCGACATTAAGCCTGCCAATCTCATTCGTCGTCAGAAGGATAACAGGCTGGTGCTGATTGACTTTGGGGCGGTGAAGCAAGTGAGTTTGCAAATGGCAGACCCCGACTCTGAAATCGCTGATTCTACCATCGCCGTTGGTACCCATGGTTATATCTCGAATGAGCAATTGGCGGGTAAGCCTCGCTTTTGTAGTGATGTCTATGCCATTGGTATGGTGGGAATTCAGGCATTGACTGGGGTGTTACCCAAACAACTGGATGAAGATGCGGCAACCGGCGAACTGGATTGGCGAGTGCATGCCCCAAATGTCAGTCCTGAATTTGCCGAAGTGCTCGATCACATGGTCTATTATGACTTTCGTGATCGCTTTCCAACCGCCGTCGAAGCCCTGGAAGCTCTACAAAACCTGCCACCCAGGCTACTTGCGTTAGTAGAGGCGTCAAAGGCCGCCGATGCTGACTCAGCAGAACAGGCAAAATCAATGGTGCTGGAAACGGACTCGACTCAGAGGGAAATGGGCACCACCAATCTGACGGGTGATATGGTGGCCACCTACCCACAGGCTGAAACGCTGATGTATGGCGAAGAAATTTCTTCTGTCCATGCGGTAGATCAGAAGCAGGGGGGGCAGAAATCAGGCTGGTCAATGCTCAAGGGGCAGGGCTTTAAATGGCTGGAAAAGTTCCCTGGACGAGGGGTTGCCCTGGTGAGTGGTTTAGCGATCGCAGGGGTTGCTGTGCTATTGAACAAACCCAATTTAGTCCAGAATCCAGTACAAAAGCCTTCTGAAGCGCCCAAAGTCCCCTCTCGTTCATCTCTTAAGGGCTCAGTGACGCCCAAACCTTCAGTTTCTCCGTCCACTCTCCCCCTCTCTCCTGAACAGAAAACCGCCACATTGCTGAAAGAGGCTGAGCGGCTGCGGCAACAAAAGCAATATCAGCAGGCATTGAATCATTACAAACAGGTGATTCAACTGCAACCCAATAATGCCCAGGCTTACTGGGGACAATGTGAGAGTCTGAATGGATTGAAACAACCAGATGCAGCAGTTGTTGCCTGTAATGATGCCCTTGACCTGAATCCCGATTATGCCGAGGCTCTGTGGAGTAAGGGAAAGGCACTCCGACAGCAAGAGCAAATCCTGGAGGCTTTGCGACTGTTTGAGGAGGCAACGGTTCTGAAACCTGATTTTGCCGCTGCCTGGTTAGATTGGGGCAGTGCCCTTCAGGAAGTGGGGCGATCAGTGGAAGCAATTGATGCGTTGGATCAGGCGATCGCCCTTAACCGCAACTCTGCCGAAGCCTGGAGTATCCGGGGGGCAGCCCTGTGGAACCTGGGACGGTTTGACCAGGCAATCTCATCTTTAGATAAAGCTCTGCAAATTCAGCCCAATGCTACAAATGCCCGTGCTTTACGGCAACAGGCAAGGGAAGAGTTGGGATATTAATCCGGTTCGAACCCAACCAAGTAGCTCCACCCAATTAATTGTAAGAAGAAGGAATGGGGGCTTTGCCCCCAGCCGGGGGTGGAACCCCTGCACCCCATCCTAACCACAATGACTACCGCTATATCATGCAATCGGCGAATATGCTGATCGGCTTGTAAAAGTTGACGTTGTTTTTCCTGCGATCGCAACAGGATAATCAACCAGCTTCATAGTTTTTGAGGTTGCTCAGCTGGTTGACTGACAAAATGAGAGGGACATGAAATAAAAGCTAGGAGGGAAGTAGAGCCTGATTTAAGCTGATGAGTGACCACACAAATCAATTAAATCAATGCCTCCGACTTTTCGTCTTTATGATGCGCTGTCGCGCTATTAGAGTCAACGTGAGATTCATTGGCAAGATGCCCGCCACCTGCAAACCCTGTGTTGGATGATCATCGGAATGATCCAGAGTCAGAACGTGCATCTGAATGGGTTTGGCGTGTATGTCAGAAGCCGTGCCCAAGTTGCCCAGTCGCACCAACGACGGTTTCGTCGATGGTTGTCCAATCGACGGATTCATGTCGTTAGGGCTCATCACAGCCTCATCGGGCACGCCTTGTCCCAGTGGAGCAGTGAACGATTGTACCTCAGCCTCGACACGACCATCGTATGGAATCGTTTTTGCATCGTCTGGGTAGGCGTGGTGTATCGGGGCAGAACCGTTCCTGTGGCGTGGCGAGTAGTGGCACAATCTAGCAATAGCGTCAGGTTGTGGACGATTCAAAGGGTGTTGCGGCAAGCGCAAAGGCTCCTGCCCACTGATGTAGCCATTGTCCTTTTGGCAGACCGAGGGTTTGCCGATGGGAAGTTGATGAAATACCTCCGGGAAAATCTGGGCTGGCATTTTCGGATTCGGATTCAACGTTCGTTTCAGTTTCAGCACCAGGACCAATGGCGCAAAGTATCGTCGATACAGTTACAGCCCGGACAGGTTTACTTCCCAGAGGCGGTATCAGTCGGCAGAACAAACCCCTACCCCAAGGTTACCTGGCGTTTGCTCACGACAAGCAAAGGGGTGAGGACTGGACGATTGTGAGCGACGAACCGACGAACTTGCCAACCTTTGCTCAATACCGACTCCGGTTTTGTGTGGAGGAGTCGTTTTGGATTTGAAGTCCAACGGATTTAATCTCGAAGCTTCCAGGCTGGGTGACCAGTTTGCCCTTTCCCAGTTGTGCGGAGTGATTGCTTTAACAATACTGTTTCTGGTGCTCCAGGGAGTGCAGGTCGTTGCTTCAGGCAATGGCCGCCGAGTCGATGCCCACTGGAACCGGGGGATGAGTTATCTCAAGCTGGGTTGGAATTGGATTCGTCTTGCCATTACCCAGCAATGGAAGATTCAGGTGTATCCGTTTCTCTCAAGTCTGCCTGACCCTCAACCTGCCATTGCATCCAAGCAACAACAGAATGATTCCTTTGAGCGTGAATTTACTGTCCTCAGTCGCTTTCCAGCTTCTTAGTTTTGTCAGTCAAGCAGGAGGCTCCCCACTCAGTTGCTGATGAATCTAAAAAGTGGCTAAATTGGCCAGAATATCTCGCCTGTGTGGAATTTTTAAAGAAAGATTGCGCCCTGCTTACCTCAGATGGGGAACCCCGAACTGAGCGATCGCTCGCAGTTATGAGCGTTATTTGATCGCGGCCCTTTTGGCTTATGTGCCACCAGATCGGCAACGAACTTTCCGAGAACTAGTAGAGGGCAAAACCCTGGTTAGAGGCGTGATCAGGAATGGTAATTTTTCTCCTCACCCAGAGGGTTTGTTTCATATCAAATTGGAGGCTGACGATTATAAAACTGGCAAAATTTATGGACAGCACGTTTTACCAATTCCGGAGTTTCTCCATCCAGAATTGGAAGCTTGGTTGAATCATTGGCGGGGAGTTTTGAACCCAAACCATAATTTTGTGTTCACCCAACTGAATGGTAACCCATTGATCAGAGAGACGCTCTACACCCTCTTCCGCCATGCCATTTACAGAGCCAGCGTTGTTCTATTTGGTGAGGGCCGAGTCCCCAATCCCCATTTAGTGAGAGATATGTTGGTAACCTACATGTATGAGGAGGAAGCTTCGGATGCAGTGATGGATGGGTTAGCGTTAGCGATGAAGCACAGTCGCAAAACACAGAAGACGCTTTATGACCGCTGCACTTCTAGTAAGAAGATGGAGCCTGCTTTAAATGCCATGGCCCAGCTCAAGCCTGTTGAGATTCCCAAATCGCAGCTTAAGATTTTTCCAATAAACCCTGAAGACCCATCGAGGAAAACAGGTGATGCTGCATCTTGCAGCAAAATAGTTCCTTAGCTTGAGCCAGGAACCTGGCACCAGGTTAACTTTTACTTTCTGCCTAGATCTTGATCTGTCAAGTTCTAGGCAGAAACAGCCGAGCAATCAGCTTAATTCCTATTGTTGGTTAAGCTCTTAAACAGGGTAGAACAATAATGCGATCCGAAGTCATCTAAGAATGCAGGGTTCAGGGGAATTTTTTTACCCGCTAACAGTGTCCCCGCTTCAATCCAGTTGAACAAACTGAGAAAGAACAGCCGGACTGTTGCATCAGCTTCGCTCCAACCTGGTGCATCATCCCAAAATTGAAGTGATTGAATCAACTGGTGATGCAGCAGCGCGATCGCCCCAGCCTCGCTCTGGCTACAGACCGACCCCTTGTCCCAACAGTTTGGTAATCTTGGCTGTTGTCTGTTAAGCCGCTGAGTTGTTGATAACACGACTTATCAATACTCTATCGCCAGAACAAAAGAGTGATCCACCCTCGATGAGGCAATTGCCTATTCTCTTCCACAAACGAGATCGCTCCTTCTTTTCCCAAAAAGAGCGATCTTTGGCCTAGTTAAGGTTAAGAAATTGCTATTTCCTCATGTAGAATTGGCTGAACACCCGTACTGCTTCAGCCGTGAAAGTCAACCGTCATAACCAGGCTAAGATCCTCTCGCCACAGGAGATTGCTTGGTTGTTGATGGCAAAGTGGTGTTGGTTTCAGATCTGAAGTTGTTTCGGTTGCTGGTTTGGGTTGGAAAAGGAGAAGAGATGGAGGCGATCACCTCTCTCAGCAATGAAAGCTTTGCTTTAGGCTGCCTCGTCAATGGGTGGAGCGTGTCTCTTATGCCAGCTACTTTGGCTGAACTAGAGCCAAAGACAGTCAATGAATAGCTGCTCCGCGCGGCAACTAGGCAACAATGGAATCAGGCTTCTAGCTTCTAAAAAAGCTGGAAAAACAGCGGGTGTACTACCAATTTTCAAGTAGTACGCAGTCCAACAGTAGTCCAAAGCTGTACTACTGTTGAGCGGCAATTAATCTGGGCTCTTCCCAGCTTTTGGTGATCTGGGTTCTACAAGCTTTGATATTGCGTAGCTAAAATTGGCGATCGTCTCAATTTTCACCAAAAGCTGGGAAGAGCCCAACCCGCTTGACATTTAATACACCCTGATTACCTGACTCAGGAGTTGGAGAAGATATATCCTCAAATCATGACAAAGATCCGATTTGAGCGTTCGGCGAAGCCTTCTAAACAAGAGAAAGCTGAGCAAGGAAAATCAGGATTTGTTCCTGCCATTGCTCGCTGGGTGATTGAACGGTCGAATGCCTGGATGGAACGCTGCAAAATTTTGACGAAGAACTTTGAGCGTACTTTATCTCACGCCAAGGCCGAAATCGATCTTTGCTTCATCCGGCTAATGCTGAAGAGGCTCTCAGCCCCTTCTTAAGATATCAAATGGGTTCTATAAAGTATCAAATGGGTTCTATAAAGCATGGCAGCACCCATCACGGTCGTGTAGATCAGTGCAGCTACGACAGCAACTTTAGGTTTTGAGAATGATGCACGCTCCTTGATAGGGTTGTCCTAAGAGGATTGTGTCTTATCCTGCGATTGCCTCTTGCCTGCCTCGCAAATGACCTAATGTATCCCGCCAGGATGCCACCAGTGCATCGGCATTCACATCCTGCCCTTGCTGCTCCACTCGCCATTTGCGAAACGCCAGTTCATTCTGTGCTCTGACGATCGCGGTAGAGGTGCGGCGATCGTAGCCCGGAATACGGCGGGTTTTGAAGATGCGATCGCGCTTCACGCCTTCGTATTCTGCCGACGTAATCACGGGTTCCGACTCATCTGCCAATTCTTCGCGAATCACGCGTCGCTCCCAGACCCCACTACGCCACAGCAAGAACCCGACCAGCAGCAAAAATAGCCAAAACTTGACAACATAAGCGCCACTAATGAATACCCAATTGATCCAAAAAGGCACCCCGTCAGGGTTTAGTCCAGGGGGTGGGGTTTCCACTGCTGACACTGCCGCGCCAGATGCCCGTTGCTCCAACACCCCCAGCAACATCCCTATATTCTGCGAGAAGTGAGCCGAGAAGCCCAACAACCAGCCCACCATAGGAGCCAAGTAACGCCACCAGGTGCGCGTAGTTTGCCGAGACCACCCCAAAAAGAGACCAAAAATTCCGGTGTAGAGTGCGTGCCCAGTCAAGCCAAACAAAGCGTGCCGTCCGCCAATATGGAGCAGCCAGGGGGCATAACCCCACTTGGCATACTCACTGACGATGTAATGCACCGATTCGAGAAAGTTGAACCCTGCCCCAATCAAGGCACCATAGATAAAGCCATCGCGGGCATCGTCAAACTCGGATTTCAGCAGCATAAACAACAGCAACACGCCTGCCCCTTTGGTGATCTCTTCCACGAGTGGACCCGCGATCGGAGCGGCAATTTTGAAGCCAGCGTTGGCTCCCAAGTAGTCTTTCACAGCTGGATGGGCGTTGACCCAATCCGCAATGGTAGAGATGATGATCTGGTTAAACGGGAGAGCAATACCCGTGGCAATGAATGCACCCCATAAAAAAGCAATGGCATAAAGCCAGCGAGATTCAGGTTCGCGCCGATCCAGGAACCAGAGAATGACGATCGTTCCTGTAGAAAATAGAGCTGACCAAAAAAAGGCAGTCGCCAACACTTGTAACCCAGCCGGTGAGGTGACTTTTTCCTGAAACGAGGTGAACAACGTATAGCTACTGATTAATACCAAGACGAGTAATACTGCGATCGTGAATTTCGCAGTGCGGGGTTGGGCTAACGGCGACCCATAGAGAATTCGTTTGATCTCAGATGATGTCATAGATGCTTCGGGGGAGTAATTTCAATGGTGTGGTCAAGCTAAAATCGGCAATTGATCGAACGAGGCAATGTGCCCTCAACCAAACATCAAACCTGCAATGCTACGGGCTTTTTGGAACGGCATGATTTAACCGCCTAAAAGTTGCCAGCGTGGTCTCTAAATTCGGAGCCTGACGTGCCCGAGTCCCTGCTCGATCGCATAGCCCACTGCCAGCAAATCCGGTTCACCCAGGTGTTTGCCGATCAACGTCACACCCTGTGGCTCCCCCGCTTCTGAGACTCCGATCGGGACAGTCATCGCCGGATAGCCTGCTGCCGCGTAAATCTGAGTTGGTGCGATTAGCACGTCGATTTTTGCTGAGGTAAAGAACAGGTCGAGAATCTTGCGGGAGTTGGTTTGATGTATTTGGCGCAGCTTTGTGTACTCCGCTGAGGGGCTATCGGCTCGTACAGAAATTTGGAGATGCCTCTGCCCATAGGGAATCCGGTTGTCAGGGTCAGCATAGTTGAACGCAAGCACATCAATCAGGGCGGGAATCGGGGGACGGGGTAGTGTCGCTAGAAAAGCATTGAGAGACGCTTTGAAGCCAAGCCGGAGAGCTTCATTACCGTCGGGTGGCGGAGGCACCATTCTCCCATCAATTTCCACAAAGGGAATTTGCTGCTGGGTGAAGGTGGCGATCGCTCGTTGCGCGGCTTGATTCTGCGCCTTGAGTGTGTTCAACGCTTTCCGCACCTGCTCGACGGACAAGTCGGGGGGAGGATTGGCGATCGCCTGTTGCAACGTCGCTAGAAACGTATCGGGATAAATCGCAATGCCCACCCGCCGTTGTCGGGCGGTCTCCAAGTTCAAAAATCGGGTGAAGTCGGTGCCTTGCAGTTTTGCCACGGCGGGATCAGGATTTTCTTCAGCCCCCTCAGCGGTGTTCGTAAGCGCCGTCAGCACCGTCGCCACATCGACCACAGTCCGCCCCAGTGGTCCCGGCACGTCCATCCAATCCACCAGGGGAATGACGCGATCTCCGCTGACCAGCCCGTGGGTGGGTTTCAGCCCGACTACCCCATTGGTGGCAGCAGGTGCCACAATCGAACCCTGTGTCTCACTGCCGACACTGACTGCGGTCAAATTAGCCGCCACGGACACCGCCAAACCGGAACTGGAGCCGAGGGGATCAAAGGGCCCGTAGGGATGACGGGTCTGTCATCCCAGGGCGCTAAACCCACTGGGCATGGCGGGATCTACGTAGTTCGCCCATTCCGACAGATTGGCTTTACCCAGAATCACGGCTCCCGCATTCCGCAGGTTTTTGACTAACTGAGCATCTCGATCGCCCCGCCAGTTCCTGAGTACAGCAGCCCCCGCTGTGGTGTGCATGCGATCGCCCGTAATGATGTTGTCTTTAATCAACACGGGAATGCCATGCATTGCACCCCACAGGTTGCCCTGTTTCCGCTCCTCGTCCAGCTTGCGGGAGATCGCCAGTTCCTCTGGGTTTAGCTCCATCACCGAATTCAACTGGTTCACGTCATAGCGGCAGATGCGATCGACGTAATAGACCACCAGTTCTTCGGCAGTCACCTCTCCCTGCTGCATGAGCTCCTGCAACTTGGGCACGGTGGCTTCCAGCAGTTTTCCATCCAGCACCCTGCGCCGCTCCGAGGAGAACTTTGCCAGGGCAGAGTCAAACGGGCTGAAATCGCGGAGTCGTTTACTGGTGTAATTGGGTTCGGAGATGGGAAACTCGGTGGGGTAGCTCCGGGCTGGTCCTTCCGGCGGGGGCGGGACGGAGTGAACCTGGGTCGTCAAGGTAAGGGCGATCGCAGCCAGGGAAATCAACAAGAAAGATTTCACACGTTTCATCGTCATATCACGCGGCTCACATAATCAACTAGCGGCAGACGATTCATCTTCGCAGCCAATTGAGCTAGACCTTTAGCATTTTCGTAAGATAGAGTTGTACAAATAACGCGGACACAACAAAAGCCATTGTACCCGGCTTGCAGAACAATCTTGGTTATCGTCTGATAAACTGTGAAGAAATCATCTGAGGAATCGAGTTGCATCTTATCCAAGGATAATCAAAACTGATGAAAAATTGTTTTTCCCGACTCAATTCAGACTCAATCAAGTGGCTCTTGAATTAACTAATTGATCAACAGTCAATAAATTAATAATCAACTAATCAAGCACTAAGGGAGGCGGATTAAATTAGATTAATCATTTTGCTTTTGTACAAGCGATAGCTCGCCTGTACAAAAAAGATCAAACTGATGAAAGTCTTAGGTGATTTCCAAGAAATAACTTACCGCGTAACTCAAATTTCAGCGGTAAGGGCGAGTATTCACTCGCCCCTTCACGGGTAACGTCTTTGGCAGAAATCTCCTAATTCCTAAGAATTTGGCACTGTTTGCACTTCCGTTGCGCCTTCTACCGAGCTTGCAACCTGTTTCGCTTGGGCCAAGACCCCTTCCGCATCCGGATTGTATTTCAACACCACGACACTGCCAGTCTGGGCAACCCACAGACCCACATGATCGGAAATGTTGGCATCATCTAGCGCTTTAGCGACCCGCTTGGCCAGACCGCTCTCATCAAAGTTGCCATCTAGACCGACCTTTTCTGGTGGGATCGAGTTTTTGGTTGCTTCCTGCACAGAAACTTGAGGTGCAGCCGCCGCTTTTTCCTCTTCTTTTTTGCCAAACAATTTGCTTAAAAAGCCCATAACGATGTCTCCTGAAAGTAAATAAAGATTAGGCAAGGACTACCGACGGTTACAGTCTCGGTCTGCGGTGTAGACGATCGCCCCATAGCGCCCCTCGGTCGTCCGAATGGCGACGCAGTTTCCGGTGCCTCGCTCCATCCAGTAGGTGACACTGCTGTCGGCAACCTGTCTGCTATTGCGCAATTCATAACCCCGTTGGATGACCGCCTGTTCCGCCTGTCCGGCTCTAGCACCCACCAGATCGTTCAATCCCGGTACGGGATCACCCGCTTGGGCAGTGGTGTTAGATGGGGGCGGGTTAGAGGGGGTGGTGGGTCGGGTGGTGGCGGCTCGATAAGGTTCGATATCGGAAGAAAATACCCAGCCTTTAAATTGCGGATTATCCCGATAGGTCACCTCACACCAGGTTGGTGTGCGCGTAGACTGACAACCCAGGTTCTGCAAAACCGTCCCTTTGGGCACGTTACCCTTAACGACTTTAGAGAAAATTCCCGGCTTCTCTCTGAATCTGGTTTGGTTTTTTGCTACCCAAAATTCTGGATCCTGACCCGTAGTAGTGCTGCCACTATTGCCGCCAGCATTACCACCCAGGGTGACGGACAACACAGTACAACACAGTATTATCAATCGTATTGATTCGACATTCTGCCGTTTGCCCAGTTTGGCTGTTCCGCGTGAACAGCGTTCTGGCACCACTTTCAGCACTAACAGGACCCGCGCTCACGAACATTACATCGCGAGTTGCAACGACCATCTTTTCCGCCGTTCTTTGAATACAGGCATTTCGGGTTGTAGAAGACACCGATTGAGCGATCGCAGGAGAGACGATCAGAAGCGAGACGGCTGCGATCGCGCTAGTTCCAACCACAGATTTTAAGTTCATCAAACTATCAAACTCCTCAAAAAATTAACCATCAGTCCATAACCCGCAACCGTTTCACATGAAGCCCTTAGTTGCCGCTATCAGCAAAAACAATGATGCACAATTCAGATCTCCAACTTTTACAAGAGTCAGAGATCTGAGGTATAAAATGCTGCAACTTAGAACCAGAGTTTATAACTTCCCTTCGTTGGCAGTGGAAAAGAAGTAGTTGTAAAATTCTGTGCCCGTGACCTTGTTAATCACGACCACGCGGCTGGTGTCTTTGTCGTACATCACCCGCACTTGACGGTCTTCTCCAACAAACTTGTTGCCAGAGGTTCTGATTAAGGGTCCCCGAAATTTGAATTCCCCTTCGGTGATTTGGGTCATGATCACATTAGACCCTTGGGGTGTCATATAAGTGAGCGGGGTGGGCGATTTTGCCGTCGTGGTGGTCGCAGGCTGAGCACTCTGCTGAGTATAGGGTGCCGAATCCCAATAAACAAAGATAGACTCGTTGGCGAGGCGGAAGATTTGCCCCTGGTCACCCAATCCCGCCTGTCGATAAGCCGCTTTGCCATTTTGATCGCGATAGTTTCCAGGATTATTGCCTACTGGAACCAGATCATAGCGCTTGCCATTTTGCAACTGAATCCCAACTGCCCCCTGACGCTGTGAAAAGGTGCAAGCCCCCGAATAAGTAGCGAGATCGCTCCCTTTGGGATAAACATCACAGCGAGCTTGTACCGTGTCGGCTTTGGCACTGACGGCAAGACTAAGCGAGGAGATCGCGAGAGTAGCGGCTAAAAAAGATCTTGAAACATTCATCATAAGAAATCATTGTAAGGAGAGGAAAATACAACCGAAGAATCATGAACTTGCAAGGTGCTGCCCCCACTGACTCTGCCTGTCCTGGCAGAATTTGATGGATAATCTGAAGCCAACTTTAGAGATAACAAAACTGAAAACCCAAATTCCATCTGTTCTTACCAGCTCTAGAAGTTAGGAGTGTAAATCAACACCCAGTTTTTAACCGCGGCAGTGGAATCAGACTCACATCTCATGATGGATTGACAAAGTGTATTATAAACTAATATTTGAACAAAATCTTATGTGCCAATCCCGGAATTTAATGGTTTAAGGTCACTTAAGTCAGATAGCAAGCGGGGTTTTAGAACCAAGTAAACCATTGACTCAGTTAAGCCAGAAAAATGAATTAAAGGGCTGACTTGAAATCAAATATCTGAAAATAAACTAATTAAATGATCTTAAAGAAAATCTTTAATTTTTCAGGATGGTCCCTAAACGAAATGTTGAAGTTAACCGAAGACAGTCCATTTGGGTGTTTAGGAACCCATCAATTAAGTCAGTTAGGGGACGGGTGCAATGGCAAGATTCCGGTCATTCAGATAACAGAACGATTCTGGTTAAAATTCTTTTAATGATTCCCTGGTTCCTGTTCGGTCTTATCCCTAGCAGACATCCCCCTGTCTCAGCCCATGAATGCCAACCCTCACTCTCCTGCCAAACGGAAACGTGGCGTTGCACTGACTGCCAGCGGATTGCGGCGACTGAGTCAGGCGATTCAATCAGCAGAAGCCACTGAAAACGAGGGAAAGCGGTTTACGGCGGAAGAGCTGAGTCAACGCTGCGGCATTTCCACCAGTACCCTCAGTCGCTTGTGGTCATCTCGATCTGGAGTCGATCGCCGCACGCTTCACCTATTATTTAGCGCATTTAAGCTCGATCTTCTGGAGAGCGACTTGCAACAGTGTCCAGAGGATACGGAAGTCACTCCATCTCAACCCTGGGGAGAGCCAACCTCCAGTTCATTGTCGATGCCTTACCCGAGTGGTCCTGTTCCGCTGGGTTCTGAGTACTACATTCACCGCCCAGAGGTAGACGATCGCGCCTTGCAGGAAATTTTGCAACCCGGTTGTGTGATTCGGATTAAAGCCCCCAGTGGGTTTGGGAAAACGTCTTTGCTGTTGCGGTTATTACACTAGGCGAAACAACACGGTTACAACACTGTTGCCATTGATCTTCAACAAGCCGATACCGAAACCTTGAGCCAGTCCCATGCCTTTTTGCGCTGGTTTTGTGTTGTGTTGTGTCGAAAATTGGAGTATGAAACGAGTCTCGATCAGTACTGGGATGATTTGCTAGGGAGCAAACTCAGCACCACCTTGTACGTGTGGGAAGCCATTTTGTCCGGTTTGGATCGTCCACTGGTGCTGGTATTTAATGAAGTAGAACGAGTCTTTGAACATTCTGAGACTGCCAGAAGTTTATTACCTCTGCTGCGGTCGTGGCATGAAGAGGCACAGCATGATGAAGTCTGGAAACGGCTCCGATTGGTCGTTTCCTATTCTACTGACGCTTACTTACCCCTCGACATCAATCAATCGCCGTTTAATGTGGGGTTGCCCTTAACCCTTCCACCGTTTACCCGCGAACAAGTGGAGGCACTTGCCCAGGCATACGCCGTAATCTGGGAGGATGCGGATTGCGATCGCCTGCTGGATTTACTTGGTGGTAACCCCACCTTAATTAATCTGGCGTTTTACCATCTGCATCAAGGCATGTCGGCGGATGAATTACTGAGATCGGTAGCTTCATCGGGAGGCATTTATCGGAATCATTTACAACGATTACTGGCGCAAATTAATACGAATCCGCAATGGATAGAACAGATCCAGGCACTCGTCTGCAATGACGCAATAAACTCGGCGGATGAGTGCCCCAAAATCAGGCTAGATCCCATTCTGGCTTATAAATTAGAGGGACTGGGATTGATTCAGCCGACCCCCAATGGCTGGCAGTTGAGTTGCAAACTCTACCAGGAGTATTTTCAAACGTATTTATTTAACGCATAGCGCCCTATGAACTCGTTTCGCTATAAAGTCGGTGGATGCTTGCAGGCGGATGCGCCGACCTATATCGTGCGGCAGGCAGACTGGGATCTGTATCAGGCATTGCAAGCGGGTGAATTTTGTTATGTGTTCAACGCTCGTCAGATGGGCAAGTCGTCCTTGCTGGTGCGGGTGAAACAGTAACTTCAGGATGAGGGGGCGCAGTGTGCGTATTTGGATATGACTCGCCTGGGCAGCGATCTCCTCACTCCCCAGCAGTGGTATCGCGGCATGATGGTCAGCCTGCTTCAAAGTTTTCAACTCCTGGGAAAAGTCAATTACCGTGAATGGTTTAATAACCATTCTGATTTGCCTCCGATCCAGTGCTTAACGGTTGTTTCTCTCAAGTCTGCCTGACCCTCAACCTGCCATTGCATCCAAGCAACAACAGAATGATTCCTTTAAGCGTGAATTTACTGTCCTCAGTCGCTTTCCAGCTTCTTAGTTTTGTCAGTCAAGCAGGGTTGCTCAGTTTGTTGAAAGAATGTTGGTATTGCCCAAATCATAATGATTTTTCAGTTTGAAATAATGGCGGTTAGTGCCACTCATCATTACCTCTTGAGGTCTATCTATTCAGATATCAACAACGAAAAATTGGCTCTGTCTACCATTTGTTAGTGGATGAGCATGGGCAGTTCCATTACTTCATTGTTAATTCAGGATTGTGGGGATTTGGCAAAAAAGTCATGCTTCCCGTAGGACGGATTCAAATCGATAACGATGGGCGACACATGCGGGCTCTGGGATTTACTAAAGAACAGACTGAAAACCTGTCTGAATTCAATGACAGTCTGAAAATCGATCACAACTATGAAGAAAGGGTGATACTAACCGTTTTTAAGGGCACTTTTGAGTCAAAAACTGCCCACTGGTTTTTGGCTTTTGATTCCCCAGGGACAGGTGCGATCGCTTACCACGGTAATCGACTGCCATCCCAGGAGAAAAACTGTCCGTTATCTTCTGGCCGTAGATGTTCAATTACCTTTAACAACTGGGTCACAGTTCGTTCCACCGAAAATAGCTTTTCTGAAGGAACATTCCGTTGAAATGGTTTTGATAGACGAGTGTCGGTCGTGCCAGGATGAAGCATCACCACGGTAGTTTTGGGACTTTTGCGAGTGTATTCAATTGCCACTGTGCGCATCAACATATTGAGCGCTGCTTTTGAGGCACGATAACCATACCAGCCGCCTAACTGGTTATCGCCAATGCTGCCCACTTTTGCAGAAATACTGGCAAATACGCTGCGATCGCTATGTTTGAGTAGTGGCAGAATGTGTTTCGCTAACAACACTGCCCCAATGCTATTGACCTGGAAATAGCGCAACAGGTGATCGGCCTGAAGCTGCTGCAAACTTTTCTCTGGTTGAATCTCGCCCTCGTGAAGGAAACCGACGCAATATAACACCAGATGCAATCGCCCAACTTGAGCTTGCAGTTGAGCTATCCCTTGAGCAATTTGTGCCTCATCTGTGACATCCATAGGAATTAAACCCAGTCGTTCTGGATGTTGAGCCACCAATGCTTCCAGATTGGCGGAGGGGGTTCGGTAAGTGGCATAGATGCGGCCAATGGGTGGCCAACCTTCTGGTAAGCGATCGTCTGCCAACAGATGTTGAACAAATCCCAATCCGATTCCCTGTCCTCCGCCAACAACCAGTCCGTTAATCGGGTCAGTTCCCTCAAATACTGTCATTGAAAGCCAAATTCAATTAAAATTCCTTTACAGATCTTAAAGAAATTAGTTAGATTTTTTAATAGGAACTTTTGAAATCACTTCTATTCAGGCTGGAACAATGACTGCTTCTACTTTTTTGACGGCTCTCTTCAAACCCAATCTCAATCCCAATTTCTGGTCTCAAACAACTTGGGCAATTCTGCGGGCGGTTGTGGGCATCATGATGATTCACAACGGGTTAGATAAGTTGGGTAACATTGAAAGCTTTTCGCAAGCCTACGTTGAGGTAATTGGGCTCCCCTTTCCGCTCTTTTTCAGTTATGTGGCGGCACTGACCGAAATGGTGGGCGCGCCGCTGGTGGCGATCGGATTTTTGACTCGGCCAGCCGCTTTGGGCTTGTTTGGAACAATGAGTGTTGCGATGTACCACCACATTCTGGTTTCAGGCTTAAACCTGCCCTACCTAGAATTGTCTGCTATCTACGCGGCTTGTTTTCTTCTGTTTGCCATCAATGGTGCCGGATTGTTCTCTACCGATGCCCTAATCGCTAACTGGCTGGATGCCAATGCTCTCTCTGCACAAGCAAAGCGTCTGATGCGTTTAGAGCGGGCTTTTCAGGCGTCCAGCGCAGAAAAGGATGCAGAAAAGGATGCTATTGATATTGGCATTCGCTAGTCAAGTGAAGATTGGCTCTACATCTCATACCGGTTTAAACAATTTTGAATTTTGACGACAGATACCTTAATGGAAGAAGCTAAAAACCAGGAGGCAGAATAAATTTGACTTCTGGTCCCGGCTTCTGGCTTCTCAAATCTTTAATCTGTCGCATTTAACAATCAAATTGCTATCAGTTAAGGAGGCGATCGCACCTCTGACGAAAACTTTCCACCTTCATTCATCATGGAGGGGAAGCAGTTCCACTATATAGCCTGGGTTGAACCAGGAGTTGTTTCGCGATCGCCTCATACAGACGCTCTGCCAGCACTGTATTCCCCTCATCGGTGAGGTGAATCGTATCCTGAAACGCCTCACCTGCAAAGCCAGAGTAAGCATCATTCAGATTGAGCGTCACCACCCCTTTGGGAAACTCCTTCTTCACCTGTTCAATCGAGCCCTGAAGTTTACCATAGCCCGTTTTCACCTGCTGCGGATAAGTTGAACCCAACTGCCTTAAAATTTCCTTTTCTTTCGGAGACAGGTTCTTAGCATTCCGGCTTGTGATTTCGGGTTGCAACGCCAGAATCAGTGGAATTTTTGCTGAAGTGGTTAACCGGGCGATCTGTTGCAGGTTGTAATAGTAACGGGTTGCCCGACGCTCTAGCTCCTGGGTATCGGTTGTAAGATGATGGGACAGGGTATTCTGGTTGTCCATTGGTGGAATGTATTGCTGGAGAGAATCATGGGGGCGTAACACCCAGTATTGAAATCCTCGAACCAGGTATAACTGATAGATCCAATCCTTTAAGGATTGGTTGAAATTGGCAAAGAAGTGCCTGGGAGCATGGGTGAGTAAAGTATCCGCACCGGGAATATCAGCCCCTTCCTGCGTACTGGGCACCAGCAGATCACCGTAGCCATTTACCAGCACAATAAAGTCGGGCTTATAGGCCATCACTTGCAGGGATAGCTGAGCCAATTCATTGCTGGAAATAAAACCAGGAACAGCTGCATTCACCACACGATATCGGCTTTCCCGAATACGCGGCGGCAGCGCCATGGCTTTGGCTAATTCGTCGGCATAGTAGGGCAATACATTGGGGCGAAACTTTTTGGGGTTGCTTTTTTGCGTGGCAACCTGCTGATTTAGAAGTATTTCCAGCTTACTGGCAAACGTAGTCTGGTTGCTGGAGCTCATCTGCCCAAAGGCAGTAGAGCCTCCCAGGACAAAAATCCGCACTTCATCGCTGGCTTTTTCGGGGGAGATCGCCTGCTCTGCCCGAAACCCCTGCTCATTAATCTTCCAAAAATTGCTCTGCTGATTACCGACCAACCGATAGCCCATCAGAGGGCTGTGTTTCACGGCTAACCGTCCCTGGTTGGGTAGTCCGTCGTAAGGCTCACCAGAGGAATTGAGAAATTTCAGCCGATAGCCTGTAATCGGGAGGGGTTCTCCCTGATAAGCTTCTAGCTCCGTCGCTTTGCCAGTAAACCCCGTCACCACTCGCATCAGTAACTCCAGAACAAGGAGGGCCAAAGGAATACTGACCAGAATGACCCAGAGCCACGGGAAAGGACGTTTCTTACGCCTGTTGAGTCCGTAGCTGGAGCGATACGGTCTGCGGCTAGATTTCAACATCAGGGATTCCTCAAACAACCGACTAAATACTTTCAGTGCTTCATCAAAACCCTTCTCAAGGGAATAAAGTTGTTCGGGGCAAGTTTAAACTTCATTTAGAGAATATGCTTTTTACCAAGAAGCTCAAAAGCCTATGCAGGTTCCAATTAAGCACTCTGAATCCTTAACAAGAGGGGATAAGTGTTCAAAACAAAGGGAATTTCTAACGGCAACCGCTGATAGGTTCTGCATATTACTACTAAAATGTCCATTTTGGACAGCGCAAAAAATGTTAGGTTTTTGAGTTTATCCATAAAAAGCCGTCCAGGAAGTGACAGAATCAACATCTTGCCGTTCAAGAAATTGAACTTATCTGGAATCCAAATTCATGGCAAAAGATTCACAGCATCTACGCGTGATTGTGGTTGGGGCAGGCTGGGCCGGGCTGGGAGCTACCTACCACCTGGCGAGGCAAGGCTATGACGTGACTCTGCTGGAAGCGGGAGCCTATCCCGGAGGACTCGTTGCCGGGTGGAAAACGGCTCAGGGACGTTCAATTGAAGCTGGAATTCATGGTTTCTGGTACCCTTACCGCAATATTTTTTCTCTGGTTGATGAGCTTGGCCTGCAACCGTTCACCGATTGGACCCGTTCTGCCCAATACTCCCCTGCCGGGTTGGAGGTGGAGTCGCCCATTTTCCAGAACGAACTGCCATTGCCAACTCCCCTGGGAACCTTTCTGTATCCTCGCTTTCAGCGATTGCCGTTGAGCGATCGCTTCTCGGCCTTACCCCTCCTGTATGCGCTCATTGACTTTGACAATTCTGATGCGGCCTGGCGACGCTACGACTCTGTAACGGCCCGCGAACTCTTCAAACAGTATGGGGTTTCTGCTCGCCTTTATCGGGATGCCTTTGAGCCCATGCTGCTGGTCGGGCTGTTTGCCCCTGGAGAACAATGTTCCGCCGCGGCTGCCCTAGGGATGCTCTACTACTTCATCCTGGCCCACCAGCCCAATTTCGATGTGGTCTGGTGTCGCGGCACAGTAGGCGAGATGATTTTTCGCCCCTGGGTTGAGCGAATTGAGCAGGCAGGCGGACGGGTGTTGACGAATCGACGGGTAACAGAGGTGCTGGTGAGAAGCCAGGAGCCAGGAGGCAGCAGTCAAAACTCAAAGTTCAAAACTCAAAATTCAAAAGTGACTCCCTCTGTCGCTGGTGTGGTCTGTGGAGAGGACGTGTTTGAGGCGGATGCGGTCATTTTTGCCGTTGGCGTGACGGGGATGCAGAAAATTGTCAGTGCCAGTAAAAATCTGCGTCAGTTCCCAGAATTTTGTCAATTGATGAATTTGGGGGCGATCGATGTGCTGGCTACCCGGTTATGGTTCGATCGCAAAATTTCCGTTCCCCTTCCCTCCAATGCCTGCTTTGGATTTGATCGCACCACCGGCTGGACATTTTTTGACCTGAATACCCTCCATGACGAATGGCAGTCTGAGCCAGGCAGCGTTATCGAAGCCGATTTTTACCATGCCAACCAATTGCTGCCGATGGACGATGAGCAGATTGTGGCCAAGGTACAGCGGGATCTGGCAACCTGTGTTCCCGCATTTGGCACAGCAAAGGTGGTGGATAGCAGTGTTGTGCGGTTACCAAAGGCTGTGACCCATTTCGCACCAGGAAGCTACCCATTCATGCTGCCCGGAGAAACAAGCATCCAAAATCTGTTTATGAGCGGGGATTGGATTGTTAACCGCCACGGCTCCTGGTCGCAGGAAAAAGCTTATGTCACAGGTCTGGAAGCGGCTAACCGGGTAATTGCCCAATTCGGACAAGGATTGCCTGCTCCGATTATTCCGGTTGAACCTGATGAGGCACATATTCAGGTGGCGCGATCGCTCAACCAAACCCTGAGACAATTTGCAGCCAGTATCCTGCCTGATATCTGGCTACCATGAGAGTGGAAGGAGGGATAGAGTAGAGAAACCTCACCGAGGGTGTTTTAGAAACGAGGCTCTGACTTCTCGAAACGAGAGTGTTCTGGAAACGGGGTTCTAACTCCTTGAAACCCTCATTCTCGACCCCCTTTCCAGAATTGCCACAAAAAATTTGACAAACCCCTCGAAACCCTAATTCCCTCGACCCCCTTTCCAGGATTGCCACAAAAAATTGACACCCCCCTCTCCCCCTCTCCCCATTCCCCCTCTGTCTTCTGCCAGCCTTCTCTGTCTAAGAATTTCTGGCTTAAACCATTGTTGCTTCTAAACTAGAGAAAGGTCTGATCCCGTTCAGTAAGCAAAAGGGGTAGTGCCTTGAAGATTAGAAGCAGCCTTCTACTCGGTATTTTTCTGCTGTCAGCCACTTCTGTCAGTGCTCAGTCCAGTAAGCCTCGCACCTCGCCAGCACTCACTTCAGTAATTTCAGCACAGGAGCGGCAAGAACTGGAGCAACTGCGGTCAGATTTGCAGGCTCAGCAGCAAACCCAGGCAGAGGCAAGCCGCGCCCTGAGTCAGACTGCGACGATGTTCAATATCTTGCTGGGTATCATGGTGTTGCTGCTGGCACTGGGCATTGTCGGGTTATGGCGCATCCGGCGGGCAGTGATTAATGAAATTGCCGGGGTGGTCAAAGCTCAACTGGATGAGGTGGCAGACTTAGAAGGGGAAGTGGCGCGGGCCAGTCGGGAAATTGAAGCCATCCTTCAGCAGGCGGATGACCTGAGCGGTGATTTGAACCAGGAGGCCGATGAGTTTCAGGCAGACCTGAAGAGTAAGCAAGAACGGTTGGCCGCACTGGTGACAGAGCTTTCCCAACTGAAGCAGCAACGGGTGACTGAGCTGGAGTCTGACCTGGAAGGGGCTCGAAAACGACTGGAACAGTTTGAGGCCGATTTCACCACTACACTGGCAGATTTGCAGGGGAATGTGCGATCGCAACAAGCTGCTACCCTGGCAACTCTCAAAACTGCTGAAACCGAGTTTGGGTCTCAGTTAAACCACCTTCAGTTAGAAGCACGGGGACGCAAGGATCAGTTCTTTGAGCAGATTGATACGCTGGAAGCGGGGGTTACTCCCCAGTTAGAGCAATTTCAAAAGGATGTGCAGGCAAAGGCACAGGAGCAATTCACTGCCATTTTAGACAGTCTCAAAAAGCTGGAGGCTGAGTTTATCAACCAGTTGGTAGAGCTACGGACGGGCGTTTTTGGGCGGAAAGATGAGTTTTTGCAAACGCTGACCAGTCTGGAAGCAGGATTTTCTAGACAACTGAGGCAACTCCAGGCGGGGGCCCAGCAGCAGCGAGAACAATTGCTCGAATACCTGCGCCAATTGAAAACCGAGTTGGATAGCCAGATGACCAGCCTGCGATTGCAGACGGAAACTCAGAAGAGTACTATTCAGCAAACCGTTCAGGCGTTAAGGGCAGAAGCCGACGCTCGCATGACCGAATTACAAGCCATCACTCAGCCGCAAAAAGACGCCATCCGTCAAACCCTGGAGCGATTAGAGGCTGATTTTAGAGTTCAACTGGCCGCGCTTCAGTCCGATGCCCAGGCTCGCAGCAGTCGAACCAGTGAGGCTCTAGAGAAAGCCGAGGCGGAGATCACCACCGAACTGGCAGAACTGAAATCAGAAATTCAAACCCAGCGTGAACAGCTACGCCAGGAAATGGCCGCGTTGGAGGCGCTGGTGGGCGATCGCCTCTCTGAGATACAGACCAGCGCGGATGAGCAGAAAAGACAAACGCTGGAAAATTTGCGACGGCTGGAAGCGGAATTAGCCGAGCGGCTGGAGGCAATTGAAACCAATGCGCAAGTTCGCAAGGATGCGATTTTGCGGAAGCTGGCCCTGGTTTCGCCCCAATTTGTCTCTAACTCTTTTGTGGCAGATGCCCAGACGAAGCTTCAGGTATTGGGGGTTAATCTGAAACGCCTGAAAGCCAATCACCCCGAACTGTTTCTGGACACGGTTAGTCTGATTGAAGAGGGTGATTCGCTTCGGGCGACGGGACGGTTTGAGGAGGCGATCGCGCAATACGACAAAGCCCTGGAAATCCAACCCAACAATCCCACAATCTGGTTAAATCGAGGATTGGCACTGGAGGAATTAAAACGGCATGAAGATGCCATCGCCTCTTTTGACAAAGTACTGGAGCACAAGCCCGATGATGTAGATGCCTGGCTTAACCGGGGGCTGACGTTGAAACAGATGCAGCGCTATGAGGGGGCGATCGCCGCCTTTGAGCGAGTCACCCAAATTCAACCCAGCCATGCCGTTGCCTGGTTTAACCGGGGGCTGGTACTGGCCCGGCAAAAACGGTGGAATGATGCGATCAAATCCTACGACAAGGCTGTTGAGTTGCAACCCGATTTTCATCAAGCCTGGTGCGATCGCGGCGTTGCCCTGGGTCTGTTGCGCAAACCTGAAGAAGCCTTTCAATCCTTTGACAAAGCCACTCAGGTCAAACCCGATGATGGCGTTGCCTGGTTCAACCGGGGTCTGGCCCTGCAAGAATTAGAGCGGTACGAAGAGGCGCTGGAATCTTTTGATAAAGCGCTGGAATTGAACCCGGCTTCTTTCAAAGCCTGGGATAGGCGGGGTTATATCCTCGTTCAGTTGGGGCGGGATGACGAAGCCATCGAAAGTTTCAACAAAGCGCTGGAACTCAATCCCGAATTCGCCAGCGCTTACTACAACAAAGCGGCCTGCTATGCCCTGCAACGCCAGACGGACTCGGCCATCGAGAACTTGCGGAAGGCGATTAAGCTGAATCCCAAATATCGCCAGGAAGTTCAAACCAATATCGATTTTGATGATATCCGGGGCGATCGCCGCTTCAGACGCCTGGTAGAAGGACAATCGGCAGGGATGATTTCGCCGCAAGATGTCCGTGTAATCAATGTTGAAAGTTAAGTAGCCACAATGAACTGCGTACATCGCCACGAATGAAAAGGAGGGAACATTTCTAGAACACCCTCGGTGAGGTTTCTCCACTCCCTCACTCCCTTACCCTATCACCCCGTCACCTCCTCCCTCTCTCATCCCCCCATTTCCTATGTGTCCCATTCGTAAGCTTGGTTGTCTGTTAGAGGTGGATGCTGAAGGTTATCTGATCAATGCCTGTGATTGGGGCAACATTCAGTCTCCCTGGTTGGAGTTAGTTCATGACTTGAAAGCAGGATGTATCGATGCACTCGGCGATTGCTTGCACAGTCTTTACCTGCGAGGTTCGGTTCCCCGTGGGGCGGCGATCGCTGGGATTTCAGATCTGGATAGTATTGTGATTCTGAAAAATGCAGTTTCTTCAGAGCTTGAGGGGTGGAGCAAAGCCTTCCGGCTTAATTTGGAGCAACGTTACCCATTCTGCACGAAGGTTGAACTGCTGCTAATCTTCTACCCAGAAATCTGGCATTCCGAATCGTCCTGGCAATTTGTGCTGCAAACCCAAAGTCTTTGTATTTATGGCGACGACGTGCGATCGCAATTACCCCGGTTCAAGCCAGGAATTACACTGGTTCGCCACGCCTTTGACCTGAAAGATGACTTGGCTGAAACTCAGTCAGGCTTGCGACAACTGTCGCCCAACCATCCCCAGTTTGAGGAGCAGGTGAAAGAGTGGTGCGGCTGGATTACCCGACGAATGGTACGCACCGGGTTTGAGCTGGTGATGGAAGTAGAGGGAGCGTTTACCCGTGATTTATACCCTTGCTATGAATGTTTCTCACGCCATTTTCCAGCCCAGGAACCCAGGATGCGGAAAGCATTGGAGTTAGCAATTCAGCCCTCCAGTAATCGAAATGGGTTACTTTTGTTTTTAAGCGATTTTGGGCATTGGCTGGTGGAGCAGAGCGATCGCACCTTTACTAGCCAAACTAAGTAGCCAGGCGCAATTCAATTAAGGATAATTTTAGGGGCGGAGGGGGCTCCACCCCTGAATCTATTTTCAATTTAATTTTGTCCAGTTACTTAATGGACAAACAATACCCCAGTCGTAACCAGTTGAGTCAGCAATGGTACAACATCCGCCTCCAGGTCGAGGTCAGGTGCCCAATCTGCCATATCTAAGATCGTGAAGCTGTTTCGGTTAAACAGATTTTTAACCAGTTGGTCAGGCACATGTTTGATCAACACCTGCTTAGAACCTACCGTAACTTGATACTCATCATCACCTGATGTTTCAATCTGCACGGGTTGGGTAGAGTCGCGATAAAACCGGGTTTCCAAACCATGATCAAAAATGCCAGAACCCAGTTGAAATGGTAACGAGAAAGGAGCAACCGGCTGTGCCTGACTGGTGAGATACCGGACATATTTTTGCTGCCATTCGGGTTGAATGATCTGGTTCGCCAGGTTTTGACTTAATTTTTCCAATCGCTTCTGAACTGCCTGAACATCTCCATTCAGAATCAGTGGCAGATTTTGTCGCCACTCTGGTTGATTTTGAAGTTCCCTCAGTAACCAATCCAGCCAGTCCAATCCGATCTGGCAGTCGATACCCAGGGTGAGATGGAGTGAAGGGCGATCGCGGGCGATCGCATAATGCCAGTGTCCCCGTGGAATGTACAGCACATCTCCTGGCTGTAAAACACTCTTTAAGTAGGGCGGTTCATCAGGGGGAAGCTGGTCGGGCGAACGGATATCGGCAATTGGGTAGGGAATTGTTTCGCCAAAAACAAACCACTCTTTTTCGCCATCGATTTGTAAAACCAATACGTCGTGAGTATCGTAGTGGCAGTCAAAGCCCTGCTGCTCTGCCGGAGAGCAATACAAATTCACCTGAGCCCGATGCCCGGTTTCATAGCGAATCCCGGCAACTAAGGAGGCCACTTCAGGAACAAGCTCATGAATGCTATCGATAATCATCGTTGCGCCCTGTTGCAAGCGATCGCGCCATTCCCGACGCTCAATTGCCGGAAGCGTTTTTTCATCCAGAGTAAAGCGCAAATCGGGATAGCTCAGCCGATGAAAATTTAGCAAATGGTTTAGCGTTTTCCAGGAAAACAGAGTTTGAAATTTTTGCGGATTTTTGGCTGGAATGTGAACCCCCTGCTGAGTCCAGTTTTGCACCAGAAATTGATCAACAGGATAAGGCGCAAGCAGGGATTTAAGCGTTTCCATGAGGTCTACTCCAATCCGATCCCTCCAATCTTCAGGCTGAAGAGCGGGCAAAGGGGCATTCCCTTATCTATCTCAGCATAGACTCCTTGCAATGAGCAGACGTTACCTTGCTCGAACCTGTGGTGTTGCAGCGATGGTCTGTCAGTAATTTGTGACCATCAATAGCAGATTTTAATTAGAGGAACATAATCAAACCTCGCGTGTGTAGGATGAGTTAGCGTAGTGTAACCCATCCGGGCGTTGGGTTTCATACTTCACCCAACTTACAAATAATTGGGTGGAACTACTTAGAACCAGAAAATGGGAGGGCGAAATCCGCGCCCAGAGTCGGCATCAAATTCACGCTGCCGCTGATCATAGTTCCGACGTTGATCAAAATTTCGACGTTGATCGAAGTTGATCCTCTGATCAAAATTCCTCCAATTCAAGTCATTGTTCTCAAGCTTGACTCGTCCCTTGGGAGGAAGCCGATTCAGGTCAATAACCTGGACCTCAACAGAAGGGCGAACGTTGATCCTGCGTGGTCTGGCGGCTGCGGGTTCGATAGTGAATGGAGCCAGAATTGCAGCATGAGCCCCTAAAAGTAAACTCAGTAAAAGTTTTGGTCTCATTAGTAACCTCCAGGTGAATAACAGTTGAGGCGTGATCAGTACATTGGTCAGGTGATTGACCAGTGGAACCCTTATGAATAGAGCAAGCGCGCCATCCTACCTGTAACCAATGGATTTTGAGTCACGAGTTCTTCCATCTCACCAGAATGAGATTTTCCTGGTAAAACAGGCACTCACTAGAGATTAGACGGCAAGAGATTAGACGGCAACCATCGCCAATTGGTTCAATTGATTTAGTCAAAATTGATTTAGTCAAAAACAGAAATTTGAGTATAGCGGTAGTCATTATGGTTAAGACAGGGTGCAGGGGTGGAACCCCTGGCTGGGGGCGAGGCCCCCACTCCCTCTCTAATTCCAATGTCCTAACGTACCCGCGTAGAGCTATAACAATCACCCTAAAACCTACTTGAACGGACCTACTAGGGCTCAGAACAGTCAAATCGCTCCCTCAGCTTGCGCAAAATTGGAATTTTCTGGTACTGGTCAGGACGAATGGCTTCCCAATCGAGTCCATCCGGTTGGGAATAGGGAGTCTGGGTTTCGATCACTTCTTCTGGGGTAACGATCCAATTCAATGGCCAGTCGTGCGATCGCATCGGCAGTTGCATATCCTCGACCACCTGTAAGGAATGAACTGTGGTAGCAATGGGGGTATTTGCCTCAACTTTCCCAAACTGTTTGAGCATCGCCAACTCCAAATCGGCGAATCCTGCTCCTTTCCCGGTGCGACCGCCATTACGAGATACTGCCACGCAGCCTGCAATGACCAGATCAATCGGTTCCATTTCCTCAAAAGACACTAATTTTCCATAGATCAGGGCTCCCCGTATGGTTGCCGCTTCTTTCAGAGGAATGTTGCGTGAGTGTAAGTCTTCTGCCGTTAATTCTACAAAACAGCGAGTACTGGTCAGGCGAGGAACAGCCATATAGAGACGTTTGCCATCCTGTAGAGCGCGTAACCGGACGGGTTTCTGGGGTGAATCAGGATTGCATTTAATCACTGTTGCCCGTTGCCAGATAGGTAGTTGAGCAAGTCGCTCAGCCGCCTGTTCCGCCCCAATAAAGTTTGGAATATGCCCAAAGGGATCTCGGCGTGCAGCTCTTTTTTCCTTCAGCAATGACCAGATTTCAGTCCTGAGCTTGTCTTTGGTGGGGTCGCGATCGCTCCATTCAGGGTTGCTTTCCTCAGCCATTGCATTTCACAGTTGTTCCACCATTGAACGTTTTCTATCCCAGAAGGATCTAAGCAGGTAGCCATAACTAATTGTAAAGGGGGTGTGGGGTCTGCGCCCCCAGGCAGGGGGTTTCACCCCTCCACCCCCGAAATTATCCTTAATTCAATTGCGCCCAGCTACTTAAGGATCGTGGATTGAATAACTTCGGTGCTCGGATGCTCTTCCAGTCTCTTTCCCCCCAACCCCTCTTCCACTTCCAACTTTGGGAGCGGGGGCAGGGGGTGTGAAGGTTGTACAAATCTTCCAGATTATTGAATGCTTGTTTCTAACATGTTTCTAAAGATATGGAATCCAACAAAAATCTGGACTATATTGCAAATATATATTAACCTTTTATATAAAGACAGTTTGCTTAAGAACTATTTGGACCGATCGTTTTTAGGGCAATGAGTGGAATCAGTTGTGGAGGGGCTGACGACAGCGTACAACACCCCCTGCCTCCCTCCCTTGACCTCTGTTTTCTTAAGGAAAGGTATGGTCAAACGTCCTCGTGTAGTCATTGTAGGTGCAGGATTTGGCGGTTTGCAGGCTGCTCAGTCTCTGGCGGGTGCGGGTGCCGATGTGTTGCTAATTGACCGCAATAACTATCACACCTTTGTCCCGCTGCTCTATCAGGTGGCAACGGCTCAACTGGCCCCAGAACAGGTGGTTTATCCCGTTCGCACAATTTTGCGGAAAGCTTCTAATATCCAGTTTCGGCTGGCTGAAGTGCAGCGAGTGGATTTTTCAGCCCAGTTTGTTGAGACTGAAGATGCGGTCATTCCTTACGATTACCTGGTTCTGGCAACGGGAAGTCAGACTCAGTTTTTGGGTGTTCCTGGGGCAACGGAGCATGCCTTTTCGATGAAAACCCTGGAAGAAGCGGTGGCCCTGCGAAATCATATTTTTGCTTGCTTCGAGCAGGCGGCGCATGAATCGGATGCGTTAAGGCGGCAACAACTCCTGACAATTGTAATTGTGGGTGGCGGTCCGACGGGAGTGGAGATGGCAGGTGCCCTGGTCGAAGTGTTGCGCGGGCGTTTGCGGCAGGATTATCCAACCCTCGATTGGCGGCAGGTGAGATTAGTTTTAGTGCAGGCGGGCGATCGCCCCCTGGCGGATTTACCCAAAAAACTGGGAGTCTATACCTGCCAGCGCTTATGTCAGCTTGGGGTTGAAGTCTATTTGCAAACAAGAGTTAAACGCGTAACTCCAGGAGCCGTTCATTTGCAGGATCAGACTATCCTCACAGAAACCGTGATCTGGACAGCAGGGTTAGAAGCCAGTCCGCCTGAAACCTCGGATGAATTATCAAGAGCAACGAAAGGAAAGCTGTTAGTTCGTCCAACGCTGCAATTGCTGGAACAATCCAATGTGTATGCGATTGGAGATCTGGCCTACGTTCGGCAAAATGGGGTTCCCTTAACGGGTGTCGCACCAGAAGCCCTGCAACAGGGTGTTACCGTTGCGCGGAATATCCGGCTTCAACTCCAGGGTAGGGCTCCCAAACCCTTCAATTACTTCAATAAGGGCAGGTTGGCCATCATCGGTTGCTTTTCAGGGGTTGGAAAAATTGGAGTGTTTGCGTTTACAGGTTTTCTACCCTGGTTGATGTGGTTAGGAGTGCATCTGGTCTATCTTCCTGGCTACCGCAACCGTTTGCTGGTGTTCATCACTTGGCTTCATTCTTACTTGTTGGGCGATCGCGCCATTCCTATCATTTTCGCACCTTCCAGGACAGCAGTACGAAAGCGTGTAACCCTTCAAGAAGCAATGTTAGATACAGCAGGCGACAGGCAGAAGGGGGGGGATGAGGGATGAGGGATGGGGGGGTGAGTTCTAAGTTTTGAGTTCTGAGTTGTACTTGCTCCCTAACCCCTAATCCCCTAACCCCCCAGTCCCTGGCTCCTGGCTCCTGGCTCCCGTCTTCTCCCTTTCGCCCTGAACTCAAAACTCTAGAGGTATCAACAATGACTGAAAGCAAAATTCCTTTGGGTTTAAGACTGAGAGATGTTGCGATCGCATACCTGTTGTTGCGAATTCTCATTGGTGTCAATTTTTTTCAATCATGGATTTACCCGCATCTTTAATGTTCCAGGATTTGTAGAAGACACCGTTAAAACGCTGGCAAATTCTTACTTTCCGGAATTTCTGGTCAGACTTAATTCTTACCTGGTTCCACCCGTTGAGTTGATTGTTGGCATTCTGATTACGATTGGGCTGGCAACGCGAGGAGCTTTGATTGCAACTTTCATTTTGATGATCATCCTGAAATTAGGGGTCACGTCTATTCAAAACTGGCAGGCAGCCACTTCTATGCTTTCCTACGGTCTGGTGCTGTTCATTCTACTGGCAGGGGTTGGTTTCAATACCTACTCGATTGACCACTGGCTGAGCCGGAGACGTGTCATTGCAAATCAAACTGGGCAGGGCATGTTCAGTTTTGCCAATATCCTCTGGTCAAAGCGCCGTCGTCGCAGGCCGTTACCAACATCTATCGGTCATCGGTAAAAGGGCAGTGATTGAAGCCCCCGACTTCTGGGCTGATGCTAGCTTAGGATTGCTGATTTAGCCCAGAAATCGGGGAATTGGTGGCATCAGACTCTTATTCAGCAACTCTAAGTAAGCGGGTCAAATTAAATTGAACATGGAATCAACGGATGCCGAACGGGCAATGCAGGCAGAGGCAAACTCCGGCAGGTGGCGTTGAATTTGTTGCAACAGGGAATGACGATAGAGCAGGTTGCTCAGTTGACCGGCCTACCGGTGGAGCAGGTTCAGGTGATTGGGAAAACTTTATAAATCCGAACTACGGTTGACACTCGTATGTGAGTTGTTGTGCACCTGGCTGTTCCTTTATGACGATTATTGCCCCTCCGGCGATCGCGGAGCCGCTTAACCTCGACCGGGTTTTCGTCATCATTCCTGCTCTCAATGAAGAAGCTACGATCGCCAGTGTTATCCAGGATTTGCAGTCCCAGGGATTGACTCAGATCCGAGTGGTGGACAATGGCAGTACTGATCGAACCTGCGAAAAAGCTCAGGCGGCAGGGGCGGAGGTCATTCAAGAACCGATCACGGGTTATGGTCGCGCTTGCTGGCGAGGGTTGCAGCACCTTCCACCTGAAGTGGATTGGATTTTGTTCTGTGATGGGGATGGCAGTGACGACCTCAGCCAGCTTCCTCAGTTTTTTGCCGGATGCAGCCAGTTTGATTTGATTCTTGGCGATCGCCGGGCAACAGAAGCCGGACGCGCTGCCCTCACCCCAGTTCAAAATTTTGGCAACTGGCTGGCAACGTTCCTGATTCAACTGGGCTGGGGTTACCAATATCAGGATTTAGGACCACTGCGGCTGATCCGTCGTGCTGCTCTGGAACAGTTGCAAATGGGCGATCGCGGGTTTGGCTGGACAGTAGAAATGCAGGTCCGCGCGATCAAGTGCGGGTTGCGAATCTGCGAATTGCCGGTCAACTATCACCCCCGGCGGGGAGGAAAGTCCAAAATTTCAGGTACGCTGTCCGGTTCCTTCAAAGCAGGAACGGTGATATTAGGAACACTGGGGCGACTGTACTTTTGTCAGAAGCAACAACGCGAGACCGAAGAACACGGCGCTCTGGAGCTTTGGGGAAACCGCATTCAACAAGCTGGCGTCTTCAATCCGCCAAAACTGCTCTGGCTCACCGCTATTCTTCTGGTACTTGGCAGTCTTTTGCTTCTCCCCTATGGTGATCTCCGTTCGGCTCACTTCTGGGTGGGAGTTGCAGTCATGGGATGCGGATTTGCATTGTCCTGGATACTGCCTTCAGTGTCAGCCCTTTGGTTTTGGGGCGTAACGATCCTGACCCGCCTGATTCTGTTGCCAATGTATCCAGGCGATGACGTGTGGCGATACCTGTGGGAAGGATACATCCAGAACCAGGGATTTAGCCCCTACCATTTTGCACCCGATGCCCCCGAACTTGCTAATTACCGCACCCTCTGGTGGGAGGCAATCAATCATCCCAATGTCACAGCAATCTATCCACCGATTGCACAGATGGGCTTTCGGTTGCTGGCAGCGATTTCGCCGTCTGTGATGGTGTTCAAAATGGGCTTTGTCCTGGCAGATTTAGGGGTTTGCTGGTTACTCAGCCGTCGATTTAGTTATCAACAAACGACCCTGTATGCCTGGAATCCGTTGATTATTTACTCCTTTGCCGGTGGTGCCCATTACGATAGCTGGTTTATTCTACCCCTGGTGGCTGCACGGCTGATCTTCGATACGTCTCGCTTTGCTGCCCGCTGGGTCTGGAGTGCCTTGCTAGTTGGAGTCAGCATCGGCATGAAATGGATGTCATTGCCAGTATTGGGGTTTCTGGTGTGGAGTGCATTGCGGAAATGGAGAATTGAGCTGGCTGTTGCTGTTCTGCTGGTCGGGTGTTTACCCTTCGTATTGACTGCTCTGCCGTTTTGCTACAGCGGCACCTGCCCTCTCATTCCGGTCAGTTCTACTTTCGTCAGGCATGGCCGCAGTGCAGAATTCATTCCCTACCTGGTTCGACAGGTTTGGCTGCCTTCCCTGCAAGCCAACTGGCTCTATGCCATTCCCCTGGGAATGGTGGTGATCGGGTTACTGTGGCGTGCCCGCAGTTTTTACCTATTTACGGAATGGTATTTATTTGCGCTGCTGTTGTTATCCCCCATTGTGCATGCCTGGTACTTTACCTGGATGATTCCGTTTGCGATCGCCACTGGCAATTTAGGTGTGCGATTGGTGAGCCTCAGTGCGTTTGTCTATTTCGTTCTACCGCATCGCCTGGTCAATGGTAATTTCGACTGGCACTTATCTGAGGGGGAACGTTGGCTGCTCTGGTTGCCATTGGTGTTGGGCTGGTTATGGACTGTGGGGCAGCAGGAGAAGTTGTGGGGCGTGAGGGCATGGGGTGCGGGGCACAGGGGCAGTCAATGAGGACGAATCACGAACATTTTTCTAAAACTCATTTCAGTCAAAGGTTGAACCATGATTAAAATTCATTATTGGAGTGTGCTGGTGGCTGCGATCGCCCTTCTCTCCAGTTGCACCAGTTCTCGCCCGTTTGCCCAATCTCAGAGCGGAGAATCTCCTGCTCAGGTATCCACGATTGCGGCATCGACCCCATTCAACGATACCTCCTATGCCACCGTGTTAAAAACCTATGTCAATGAACAAGGGTTGGTGAATTACTCGGCGTTGCAGGCAAACCCTGGCTTGCTGAAAACCTTCAATACATCTCTCGGAACGGTTTCTCCCAGCACTTACCAGACCTGGAGTGAAGCCGAAAAAATTGCTTTTTTGATCAATGCTTACAATGCATTTACGCTGGAGTCCATTATTGACCAGAAACCACTCAAGAAAAGCATTCGAGAGATTCCAGGGGTATGGAAAGGGAGAAGATTTTTAATTGTGGGCGAATCCAGGACGCTGGATGAAATTGAACATCAAATTTTGCGAAAAGAGTTCAATGAACCCCGGATTCATGCAGCTTTAGTCTGCGCTGCCATTAGTTGCCCACCCCTTCGCACAGAACCTTACACAGGCGAAAAACTGAATTCGCAACTGGACGATCAGGTGCAGAAATGGCTTTCCAGTCATGGCTTAAAGATCGATCGCGCCCAAAATCGGATTGAGATTTCCGCTATCTTCAAATGGTTTGGGGAGGATTGGCAGAAAACCTATGCCGTAAAGAACAAATTCACCGGCAACGAAAAGGAACGAGCTATATTGAATTTTGTCAGTCGCTACGTGAACCCTGACGACCGTAACTACCTTGCCCAGGGCAACTATAAAATTGCCTACTTAGATTACAATTGGGCACTCAATTCCCAATGAGCTTGCACAATCCAATAATTAGTGCCAATGGTAGTGTTCTGTTTGCTGGTGACTATCTTGGTCCCTCCCTCAAAGTCGAGGCAAGAGGAGATATCACGTTTACGGGAAGTATAGCTCTACGCGGGAGCATTAGGACATTGGAATTAGAGAGGGAGTGGGGGCTTCGCCCCCAGCCAGGGGTTCCACCCCTGCACCTGTCCTAACCATAATGACTACCGCTGTATCACCATTAATGCTACAGATATTACAGCAGTCGATGCAAATGCTGCCGATCAGGGGTTGTTGCGCGGTAGACGGGCCTTAATTCTGCGGGCAGGTCGTTCTGCCCTGGACAATCCTTCCAATGTTCTAGCCCTGGGGTTTAATGATCCCGGTGGAGGAGCGATGTGTAGTGTTGTTATCGGGGAAGCGATCGCGACAGCACCACTGTGGTTCCAGAGCTGGCCAGTCACGCGTAAGGGAACTTTCGACTGAGGAAGCTCTGGATCTGGTTCAACAGATGGCAGATGTGGGAATTAAGGAAGTGACCTTAATTGGAGGTGAGGCATTCCTGCGACCAGACTGGTTGCAAATTGCCGCTGCCATTAATCAGGCAGGCATGTTGTGCAGCATGACCACGGGCGGATTTGGAATTTCCCTGGAAACAGCGCAGCGCATGAAAGCCGCAGGAATTAAAACCGTCTCGGTGTCGGTAGACGGTTCAGAATCGACTCACGATCGCCTACGCGGCAAAAAGGGTTCCTGGCAGCATGCTTTCAAAACGATGAGCCACCTCCGGCAGGCAGGTATCCAGTTTGGCTGCAACACTCAAATTAATCGCCTGTCTGCACCCGAATTTCCCTGTATTTATGAACATATTCGGGATGCGGGGGCGAAGGTATGGCAGATTCAGTTAACAGTACCTATGGGTCATGCAGCAGACCACGCCGAAATTTTGCTCCAGCCCTATGAGCTACTGGATATATACCCAATGTTGGCGCGGGTAGCCCGCCGAGCCGCTTTAGAGGGTGTGCGTTTGCAACCTGGAAATAACATTGGCTATTACGGACCTTACGAACGGTTGTTACGCGGTGGTGGGGAAGAGTGGGGTTTCTGGCAAGGCTGTGCTGCCGGACTTTCAACTCTGGGGATTGAGGCAGATGGGGCAATTAAGGGATGTCCTTCCCTGCCTACTGCGGCTTATACGGGCGGAAATATTCGCGATCGCTCCCTGCGCGAAATCGTAGAACAAACTGACGAACTGCGCTTCAATCTGGTGGCTGGAACGACTCAGGGTACTGAGCATCTGTGGGGCTTTTGCAAAACCTGCGAATTTGCTGAGTTGTGTCGGGGGGGATGTACCTGGACGGCTCATGTATTCTTTGATCGGCGGGGCAATAATCCCTACTGCCACCACCGGGCGTTAGCTCAAGCCAGCCGTGGCATTCGAGAACGAGTTGTTCTCAAGAAGCAGGCAAGTGGGCTTCCTTTTGACAATGGTGAGTTTACCTTAGTGGAAGAATCGATTCACGCTCCCTTACCGGAAAACGATCCGCTCCGTCTCACGGCTGATCGAATTCAATGGTCCGATAGCTGGGGCGATCGCTGGTGGGACGAAATGATTTCCCATGAAGCGATCGCTCCTTAAGGAATGAGAGTTAAATAACTCCGAAAACCTCACCCCGCCTTTGGCACCCTCTCCGAGTCGGAGAAGGAAGGGGGAGAGGTCAGTTCACTCAAAGAATGCGGTGTTATTAAATCCATGATCCTAAGGAAGATCAGGAGAGACTGAACGATCCTATCTGGATTGTGAAAAGGGACTCCGTAGAAATCCCTTTTCATAAACACATTTCATTTCACGAATCATTCAGGTATAGGAAAATCATGAATCATTCAGGTATAGGAAAAATAGAGGGGGTGATATGTCAAACAACAATTCAACTGACTTGGAAGCACTTTCAATGGTTGAGTCATCGGATGTTCCAACAAAGCAAGACGCTGAAGAGATGATTCTTCCTCGCAGCGCCTGGCGGAATGAACTGTCCTATTTGAAAGCAATAATGAAAGCCAAGTTAGCTTTAGACCGGATTGAACACGCTCACTTTAGGTCCACCAACTGCTAACAGCCAGGAAGTGCAGTCAGAACGTCGCAGGCCGCCCGGCTGTGAGGGTTTGAATTAGTTTCTCTACCCGTACTTTAATTTCATCACGGACACAGCGAAAGGTCGCCATTGATTGTCCTTCAGGATCTTCCAGTTGCCAATCTTCAAAGACTTCTCGTAAAAGCCAATCGGTAGGCAATTTGACGCCACAGCTACACAAAGAAATAACTGCATCATAGTCTTCTGGGGCAAAGTCACGTAATCGCTTAGACGTTTGGTTGCGAATTTCAATCCCAACTTCAGCCATTGCCTGAATCGTCATGGGATCGACCTGACTGATCTCTAACCCTGCACTGGTCACTTCAATGCGCTCACCCGCGATCGCCCGAGCAAAACCCTCCGCCATCTGGGAACGGCGAGCGTTATGAGTACAGACAAACATAATCCGTTTCATGATCAGGTAAAGGAGATAAGGGAAAGTCGGACTCATAGCCGAGGATCTCTCAGAGTCGCTGTAGCTGGAGCCATATCTTCATAAGATAAATTCAACTCCAGAACAGCGATATAGCAATCCCATAGCAGTCCTAAATCAGTCGTGAGATTGAGAGGCTTTGTGAGAAGGAGTTCCGCAGAAACTTCTTCTCACAATCCAAATAGGATCGCCATATCTGGATTGTGAAAGGTTTTCCCATTCAGGAAAGCCCTTTCACAACTCTCATTGTTCGCAAATGACTCAGGATTGCTATAAGTAATTACGAGGATGAAGTTCATTTGGATGAATATAGCGATTCTTCTTGAAATTTGAACGGAGTGCAGGGGGGGAACCCCTGCGTGGGGGCAAAGCCCCCACCCCTCCTTGTTCACAAATCGTTTGTGAACGCTATAGCGATCCTATCTGGATTGTGAAAAGAGATTCCTGCGAAATCTCTTTTCACAGAACCCTTTCATTTCACGAATCATTTACAGCAGTCCTAAATCAGTCGTGAGATTGAGAGGCTTTGTGAGAAGGAGTTCCGCAGAAACTTCTTTTCACAATCCAAATAGGATCGCTATAGAAACTGTTTGTAAATAAATTATGAAACAAAGTGTCATAAGGATGAGCAATACCTGAGCAATTCATCTCCCTGCCCTTGAGACAATGAGCCAATCCTTTTACGACATCCTTTTACGACAATGACGTGACCGATGAAGAATTAATGTTGATTTTGTTTTGTTGATAAGCTTTGTTTATCAACAAGCTCTCAGGAGAGCCATGGCGGTGGGTTATGTTAGACATCATCTGGTGTAAAGCTTTAACATCGATCCACTGATTTAACAGATTTTTTTAGCAGAGAGAAGCGTTATGATTGTTGATTATTCCAGAGCAGCAAAATATGCCGTTTTCTGTCAGGAAGTTTATCAGGACTTTTCTGGTATCCAGTTTGAGGGATTAGCTGAAAGTCCGACGCTAATTGAACAGGCTACAACTGATACTCAGTGTGCCATTCTCCCCGAAGGGACAGGGATCACAATTGTATTTCGGGGTAGTACGAGTTCTGCTGATTGGGAGAACAACCTGGATACTCAACAGGCACGGGCAGAATTTGATCAGCAGGTAATTCAGGGAGAGATTGTGGCCAACCGGGAAATGGTTTATCCCTATAGTGGCAAGAGTAGTTCTGGCGCAATGATGCATCAGGGTTTTATCAATGCCTACTTCTCTGTCCGCGATCGCATCCATGACTACATGAAAAATCATGAGGTTTCTAGCGTTGTTACCACCGGGCATAGCTTGGGGGGAGCGCTGGCAACCCTGTGTGTAGTGGATATTCAGTACAACTTTTCCAACAAGGTGCAGAAGCTAGAAGCCTTTACTTATGGTTCTCCTAAGGTTGGGAACGAGGGATTTCGAGATTCGTTTAATGAACGGGTTCCCAACAGCTATCGATTTGTTCATGGAATGGATATTGTGGCAGAGTTACCCCGCTGGTGGCAGGGAGGGTATCACCACGTCGATAAGGAGTACTGCATCGGTCGGCGATTCAGTCTCAACTTCCTCTCAGCGCGATTCAAGGATCACGAAATTGGTAAGTATATCGAAGTCCTTAAGAAAATGGCAGGAGGTTGAATAGGGAATTAGCGATCGCCCCCTTCGTCAACGTCCCAATCTCCCGGTGATTCTGCTACACGGGGGAGCACATCGGGGCTGACCGTGTAGAGTTTGGGGGCAGGTGTCAGTTCCAACTGACGCTGCTGAGGAGTCGTTGTGGTGGGGCGGCGGCGGCGGGAAACATTTTCTTCGCTGGTGTCTTCAGCAATCACTTCGTAGAGAATGGCCTGCTTACCCGGATCGCTGCCCTTACGCAGAACCCGCCCCAATCGCTGAATATATTCGCGGGTTGAGCCTGTGCCAGAGAGAACAATCGCCACACTGGCATCGGGCACATCGACTCCCTCATTCAGCACGCGCGAGGCTACCAGCGTGCGATAGTCTCCCTGCCGGAAGTGGGTGAGAATTTCGTGGCGCTCTTTTACGCTGGTTTGATGGGTAATGGCAGGAATTAGAAATTCCTGGGAAATTCGATAGACCGTGGCGTTATCGTCTGTAAAAATGAGTGTCTTTTCCGGGTAATGGTTGGCCAACAGGTCTGCCAGGACGCGCAGTTTGCCTTCAGTGCCAAAAGCGATCGCCCGCGCTTCCCGATGGGCCAGCATTGCCCGCCGCCCGGCTTTTGACTGTGCACTTGCCTGGACAAATCGTTGCCAGCCCTGCACACTGCCCAGGAAAATGTTAGCATCCTGCAGAAACTGATTGCGGACGCAGATCAGGTCATCGTAGCGATCACGCTCCTTCTGCGACAACCGCACCCTGATTTGAACTACTTTATGCCTGGCCAGTGCTGTTCCTGAAAGTTCTTCCGCACTTTTGCGATAAACTTCCGGCCCAATCAAAATCTGTAAGTCTTCGTGTCTGCCATCAGTGCGTTCGGGGGTGGCGGTTAAACCGAGACGGTAGGGGGCGATCGCATACTCCGCAATCACCCGGTTAAAGTCGCTCGGCAAATGGTGACACTCATCAAACACCAGCAATGCGTAGCAATTTCCCAGCGTTTCGGCATTGATCGCCGCACTGTCGTAGGTAGCTATCAGAATCGGAGTCCGGTCCTTTGAACCCCCACCCAACAGCCCCACCTCTCCATCGGGAAAGGCCGCTACCAGATGGGCGAACCACTGATGCATTAAATCCAGCGTTGGCACTATAATCAAGGTACTGCGCTGGGTTGCCTGCATAGCCATTTGGGCAAGATAGGTTTTTCCAGCCGCCGTCGGCAGCACTACCACTCCCGTGCATCCAGCCCGTTTCCAGGCTTCCAGGGCTTCCTGCTGATGGGGATAGGGCTCCATTTCCAGGCTAGGCACCAGTTCCACTTCCCGAAATTCCCTGGCCCGGTCCTCCAGATCGGTACCCGCTTGCCTCAATGCCATGACCAGATTGCGGTACTGAATCGCAGGAATGCGGAAGCGCTCGACGCGATCGTCCCAGGTAGCATAGTCCATCCAATCCTTACCGCGAGGGGGAGGATGAAGAATCAGAGTACCGCGATCATAAGACAGGGTGGGAATCCGGGGCATTAATAGGAATGCTCTATTAGTCTGCTATTTTCTCTACGATTACCTGGTGAGATTGGTGAATCAGACGTAGTTTGCTGCTAAATGCACTCATAAATGCATCAATGCCAATGTAAGTATCGTCTTCGGGAGCGTTTTCAAAGTGAAAGTCATAATCATCAAAAACGATAATGGCTCCCACTCTGGCGAGTCCCCAGCTCAAGGCGGCGTCTTCTAAGGCATCAGCAGCGAAGTGAGAACCATCAATGTAAATCAGGTCGTAGGAGTTGAGTGGGAGCGATCGCAGCATCTCCCGTGAAGTTCCTACCTTCTTAATCACTGTGGCTGGGCTACCCGTGCGGGAAATATTGTGATCAAACCGAGCCTCTATGATATCCCGATTATCTGAACCACTGAAATCAGCACCACCCCCCCCAGCAAACGTATCAATACAGGTAATTGTAGAAGATGGCTGAGTTAGCAAATTTTCCAGGAACCAGCAGGCAGAACGACCCTCCCAACTACCAATCTCCAGAACATTGAGGTTAGGACGGTGAGCCAGATGCATCAAATGCTCTTCCCAAAGAAACACATTGCGGCCAAACCAGTCCCCTGAAAATTGATACCCTTTGGGAGCATTCTGCAAATGGTAGTTCACCCGGGAAAGTTGCAACTGAATGTTTGGAAAGGTGGGGTCCATTTCCTTGACTACCTGAAAATGGTCTCTGGCTTCGGCAAATTCTCCTTGCTTAAATAAACAAATCCCCAGGTTGAAGTGGGCTACAGCAAAATTACCCTCGGTAAGTTTTTCTCCTAAAGACAGCGCATCTCTAAACTTATGGTTGGCTTCATCATCTCTCCCCTGTTGAAGCAAATGAGCCCCTGCCTGAGCATAGATTTGAGACAAACGATTAAAAATCTGCCGATCCGGATCATTGAGCCGATCGCCTGCCTCAAACAAAGCGGAGAAGAAAGGATGGTTCGGGTTAATCTCCGCCAGGGCATTCATCACGCTCAGTACTTGCTCAGGTTCTACTTCTAAAGGTTGCTGAGTCGAGAGGATTTGGGTTGCTTCAGTGAGGGCTGGTTCGGCATAGGTTGCCAGATCATTGAGTTGGGCGGCCAGTAGAACGATCGCCAGCAAGTTGTTGAAATGGGTTGGCGCAAATTCCCGTCCATACTGC
The DNA here is from genome assembly GCF_049200465.1 of Leptothermofonsia sp. ETS-13. NCBI lineage: Bacteria > Bacillati > Cyanobacteriota > Cyanophyceae > Leptolyngbyales > Leptolyngbyaceae > Leptothermofonsia > Leptothermofonsia sp. ETS-13. Next base: position 3,063,884 of record NZ_CP120836.1, on the reverse strand, counting down.
CGGATTAGCCAAGCTGCCTGAAACTCTCCCTGGGCTTCCTGTTGCGCTGCCGCCGTTAGCAAAATTTCGACCAGATCTGCGGTCCATGCTTCAACTTGCTCCGGCTCACCCTGGGAGAGGGCTGACAGCCAGGTCATTTGGGCTTCTGTTTCTTGCCCCTGTAATAACAGGGCTAAACCGGCATACCAGTAACTGGACATGGTAGTCGGCTCTGCCTGAATCAGTTGTTCGTAGAGTAGAGCGGCTTCGCTGTATTTCCGCTGACGCAGGCATTCTGCTGCTTGCTGCTGGAGATTATTTACTAGAGGCATTGCCATTTAGAACTTTCCTGATGGGGACTTAGAACCTTCCTTGACTAAGGATGCCCTGAAATGAGGTTTGCTCTGCAACGGTTTTTCCTTCGTTCAACAAGTATTCAAAGAAGGCCTGGGCAATGATAGAAAGTTGTTTTCCGGCGGGATAAACGACATACCAGTAACGTTGAATGGGAAATCCTTCCACGTCCAGGATGGTAAGTGGACTGTTAGGTCCTTCCAGGGCCAGGGTATGGATGGAAAGCACTGAGATCCCCAACCCACCTGCGATCGCCTGTTTGATGGCCTCGTTGCTCCCCAGGTCCAGCTTCACTTTCAGCTCCAATCCCTGGTCATCGAACAATTTTTGCACAGCTTTGCGCGTCCCCGATCCCGGCTCCCGCATGATGAAGGGTTCTTCCGACATACGCTTAAGCGGAATGGCCTTCTCCTTAGCCAGAGGATGGTTACGCCAGGCCAGAACCACCAGGGGATTTTCTAGAAATGGATGAATAGTAACATCCAGATCATCGGGAGGCTGGCTCATGATGTAGAGGTCATCCCGATTATCAATGAGACTATCGATGATGCGCTCGTGGTTGTCCACCGTCAGAGAAACATCGATTCCGGGATAGCGTTGACAAAAAGGACCCAGGAGGCGAGGAATTACGTACTTAGCCGTGGTCACGACCGCCAGGCGCAGCGTTCCCTGTTTTAGCCCTTTAAGATTCGCGATCGAGATTTCAAATTGGGCCAGCCGGTCAAAAAGTTCGCGACAGGTTGTGTAGAGTTCCTTGCCCGCTTCTGTTAAGTAGAGCCGCTTGCCAACCTGTTCAAACAGCGGCAATCCTACCGCTTTTGACAACTGTTTGACCTGCATGGAAACTGTGGGCTGGGTCAAGAACAATTCTTCAGCCGCACGGGTAAAGCTATTGTGGCGGGCAACGGCTTCAAAGACTTTTAGTTGGTGGAGGGTTGCGTTTTTTCAAGCCTTTCTCCTTGTAAACCGGATATAGAAAATTATCTATCCTGAAGGCTTCAAATCCATTTTTTTTTCTATAGTTTTTATCAATACTTCCTTTTGCCCACAATCTATGCCTCTTCCTCAAAAAGAGAAGGAGTAGGCAAAGTTTTTTCCTGGAATCAGTTTGATAGGAGATGCTTGTCGAGCATAGGTTGTAAACCTTGCATCTCTCAGTTGTCCTGGGCTTTTTGGCAGAAGTTTACACTAGTGGACGATGGCATCAGTCCAGTAACCATTGGGTTGGGGAGTGGGGAGTAGGAGGGAGCCAGAATGGTATCCGTATTCCCGCCGTGCTGTACTAGCAAATTAGATGAGGGAGTAGGGGATGGAAGAGTATTCAGCTATCCATCCACCCATCTACGTCCCATACCCATAGCAGTCCTGAATCATTTACGAAAAAGGAGGGTTGTGAAAGGGCTTTCCTATTGTGAAAGGCTTTTCCCAATCCAGATAGGATTGCTATAGCGATCCTAAATCATTTTAAGAATGCGGGGGGGGCGATCGCATCCTTTTGTATCAGGTTAATCATTTCACCCTATAGCTGGCCATCCCAGGAGTACTGATTTAGAGCTGCTATAGAGATTCTGTTTGGGGTGCAAGGGTATCTTGCGCGACCCTCCTGCCGACCAACCGGGAGAGTTCTATAATTTGGATAGGAGGAAAACACTATGCAAGAACCTACTCTGGGCGACATTGCTCAACAACTGAGCGAAATTAAACATGATATCCAGAGTTTAGAGAAGCGTTTCGACGGTCTGGAAGAGGAGGTAAAGCGTTGGGATGAGCGCTTTTTTCAACTGACTCGTGATAACCTCAACACCGCCCGGACGATTATCATCACCGCCGGTGCAGCGGTCATTCTTTCTCCGGTGCTTCAAGCATTTGCACCCGCCATTCAGTCGATTGTATCGCGGCTATCGGGGGCTGGCACTGGAACGTGATTGGGTGGCAAAGACCTGTTTTAGTTGCTGGCAGGCTTTCTCAATCGCATCAATACTGCCGGGGTTGATCAAGCCGTAGTAATCGAAGACATAGACGCGATCGCTGGAAACAGCTTTCAACTTATTCCAGAACGGAGCAGACCTGAGCTTTTCAACGGTTCCATCACCAGGGTCAACCAGAATCAAAATATCCGGGTTGGCTTCCAGCACCTTTTCGGGAGAAAGGGTCACGTATCCCCGTATCGAGCTTTGCCCTTGCAAATCTGCAATCACGTTATTGACTCGAAATTGAGTCAGCAAATCACCGGCCCAACTGGTTTTATTGGGTGCAAGGATGGGTTGATTACTGACCAGAACGAGAGTGGAAGCTGTTTGATCGGGTTTAGGAGTCAAAAAGGACTGATAGGTCTGAAGCAGGGGGGTGGGATCGGCCTGTAGTTCGGCAGCGAGGGTTTTAGTCAGGTCTTCCAGCGATCGCCAGGTATTTACCTGCGTCGTCAACGTCCGAATTCCCATTGATTTCAACCTTCCCAGCACCTGATCATGGAAACCGGCAGCTCCAATCACCAGATCGGGTTTCAATACTGCAATTTTTTCCAGATTGGGGGGCGTTTGCCCTTCACTGACCTGAGGAAGCTTTGCTAATTCGGGATCCTGGCGCAGTAATCGACTACCGGGAATGCCCACTAATTTATCGGGATCCAGGTTATGAACAATGTCAGCAGAGAGCGATGTGAGGGCGACCACTCTGGAAACAGTGGCTGGAGTAGTTTGAGTGGTCGTCGGTGGTAAAGAAGAAGATTGTTGAATGGTAGAAGGATTGCAGGCCCGCCAGCAGGGCTGCAATAGTCAGGGTGGTGAGGCTGAGTTTTAGCGATCGCAGCATAGGGCATCCATTTGAGTGGTGAATGGTTATAGCTGTTGCCAGGTTGCTCAGGACATTGGTTTTAAGGAGGTGGGGGGCTGCGCCCCCACTCTCCCCCTTTACCAATTAAAGATGACTACTTACTTAGCCACTCACACCAAAAACCATCAAAAAACCATCAATTGTCAGAATCGCCAGGTTAATCCAGCTCGCAGGCTGAGACCAGGTTGGGCAAAGCGACCAATATCGGCAGGGGTGGGAGATTCAATCAAGGGGCGGACATCGGAGTAGAGGAAGTACTGGTTATTAAACAGGTTAAAGAGACCGATGTTAAAGGTCAGTAAAGGGGGTGATGTTGTAGTAACCAATCAGGTCAACGACGGTGTAGCCTTCCGGGGTGTAGGAGCCAGCAGGACGATCATCCCGCAGGCGGGGTTTGCTGGCAAAGGTTGCGATCAGATCCGTGCCCCAGCGATTTTCTGGCGCACGGTAGCGAAGTCCCAGCACCGCTTTGAAGGGGTCAACGCTTTCTAAGGGCTGGTTGGCAGTCAGGTCGTCGCCTCTGGTTAAACCCAATGCCGCAATGAAGCTGAACCCGTGAGGCTCTGGACTGAATCGATATTCCCCACTGAGTTCAAACCCGTAGGTGCGTGCCCGTGCCACGTTTTGAGATTGAAACAGGTTAACGGGAAATCCAGGCACAATTGTAAAGTCGATGCCCGCTGGGGCGAAGGTTTCAATAAAGTTGTCATAGTTGTTGTAGAAACTGGTGAGATTGAAACTGAACTGGCGGAAGCGTCCTCTCAAGCCCAACTCAAAGGTGTCGCTGGTTTCGGGTTTTAAGTCGGGGTTGGAGAGGGTTTTGTAGCGAAAGAATGGGCTGGTGAGGTTGGTGAATCCGGCGTTGATTTCGCTGTAGAGCGGGGCACGAAAGCCACGGGCATAACGACCCGTCAGTGCCAGTTCCGGGATCATTTGCCAGACAAAGCCAATGTTGGGAGATAGGGCGGAGTCATTAAAATCTGCGGCGGTTGCACCTGGATTACGGAAATAAAGGGCATCCGGATAGGTCGTTAATTTATAGATGTCAAAACGCAAGCCAGGGATGAGGGTAAAGGTTTCCCCCAGGGACATTTCATCCTGAACATAGATGCCAAAGCGAAACGTATCGGAGTCGGGAAAATCTTTTACCGGGAAGTTGTCAGCCCCCACGACATTAGTTCTGAGAATCGGCACACCAGCCGCATTGAACCGGGTTTCGATACCGTTGCGTACCCGCTCATTGCGGGTGTTGGAAATATCTGCGCCGTAGGTCAATTTGTTTGTGATCGCCCCAATGTTGAACCTGCTTTGTAATTGAATTTCTCCCCCAATCAGTCGATCCAAAAAGTTATTTTCCAGGTTGCGGAAGCGACGGCGATCGGCACCCGCTCCAGTCCGAACGAAGTCCTGGGTGCGAAATTCATCGACTCTGGCGTCCTGATAGTAAAACTGAATCCGGGCACCGCTGAGGAAACCAGTACTTTTGGGATCGTCGAAGGTGTAGGAGAGACTGACGCGATCGCGCCTGACCTTGTTTTCCAGGGTTTCCCCCCGCCCCCGAAATCCAGCCGGTCCAATCAGATTTCTGGCAATGAGATCCGCGACAGCAAAATCATCTTCGTTCCTGAAAACTTCTGTGGTGAATGCGATGCTACTGGTTTCACTCAAGTGATAAACCAGCTTGCCCAGCCAGTTATTACGGGCGTTGTAGCGAGAATCAACAAACTCGTTATCTTTGGGAACACGGGATTCATAGCCATCTCGTCGCGTGTAACCCAGCAAAGCTTCAAAGGCTCCCACACGGAAGGCCGTAATCCCCGTTGTGACCCAACTGCGATCGCTACTTTCAAAATTGGTGGAAAGACTGGTAATGGAGTCTTGCCGATTGAAACGCTCTAATAAATAGGAGGGATCAACCGTTTTAAAACTGACCACCCCTCCCAGAGCATCACTGCCGTAAAGAGCAGAAGCCGGACCCCGAATCACCTCTACCCGTTGCAGCGATTCAATATCCACATAGTCCCGACCGAGGGAAGGCGTTCCAAACTGAAACTGAGTGGGAATGCGAATGCCATCGTTGAGAATCAGTACCCGGTTGCCCCCCAGACCCCGAATGTTGATGTCCTGCAATCCATAGCGGCGATCGTTCCCAACGGAAACGTTTGGCTCATAGCGAAACAGATCACGCAGATCCCGGATCAGGAATTCGTCAATTTCCTCATTGTCAATAACCGTGATGGAAGCCGGTGAGAGGCGGGTGGGACGAGGAGTGCGGGTTCCGGTAATGGTGATTTCTTCTTCCTCAACATCATCAAAGGAAGCGTCCAGTTGATTCTCCGTTGGAAGAGGTTCAAGAGGGGAAGGTTCCTGCGTCAGCAAGGTAGCATCGGTGTGGGGACGGGGAAGGTCTCGCAGGTAGGGAATGGAGGAAGAATGGGAAGAGGCATCTGGTAAACCTGGCTCTGCGATCGCGATCGGTGCAACCACCAGAGTCAACAGAACACTGTTGAACAAAGAACAATTAGGTTTCATACTGTTAAACGTTGATAATGACCGGGGCAAGTTGGCGCTTGCCCTTTTTTTTGGTGTTAGTTGCTAAAGAAAGTGAGGAGTGATAGGGGGTATGAGTGGATGAGTGGGGGGGATGGGTTATCGCTCTTTACATCTAGGACCCCTGTACTCCCTTACCTATCCACCCATCCGCTCCTTTGGCTTCTTCTCAGGTCCATCCCGACTGTGAGAATGCTGCACGTCTGATGAGAGGGGGCAAATTTGGAGGCCGACCGGAGTTTGTAGAATGGCAGCTTGAACGCCAAATACATCGGCAAGATTGGCTGGGGTCAGTACGTCTTCTGGATGGCCGATCGCAGCGATCACGCCCTGTTTCAGCATAGCGATGCGATCGCTATAACGGGCCGCCAGGTTGATATCATGCAGTACCGTAATGATGGTCAAATGGTGCTGGCGATTCAGGTCTTTCAGTAATTCCAGCAATTCCAACTGGTAACGCAAATCCAGGAAAGTGGTGGGTTCATCCAGCAACAACACCTGTGGATCTTGAGCCAGTGCCAGCGCCAGAAAAGCCCGTTGCCGTTCGCCGCCAGAAAGATGCTCAATGGGGCGATCGCTCAAAGCTTTCAGGCGGGTTTGGGCGATCGCCTGATCAACCTTCTGTCGATCTGCAAAACTCAACTCCCATTGCCACCAGGGTTGGTGGGGTGTGCGTCCCAGGCTAACCAACTGCCGCACGGATAACCCCGCCGGAACTGTTTGCTGTTGGGGCAAAATAGCAAGCCTTTGAGCAACCCAATGAGCTGGTTGTTCGTGAATCACTTTACCGTCCAGCCAGACTTTTCCTCGTTGTGGTAGCAGGATACGGCTCAACAAGCGTAACAGGGTTGATTTTCCCGATCCATTGGCACCCACAAGACTGAGCCATTCTCCAGGTTGAAGAGTAAAATCAATGCCTCGAATAACCGATTCACTGGTATAGCCGCCAGAGAGATCGTAAACCTCAAGTAGGGAAGGAGATGTTTTGAGTTCTGAGTTTTGAGTTTTAAGTTTTGAGTTCTGCCTGTACATCGCTTCCTGACTCCTAGCTTCTTCCTTCCTCTGCCTCTTTCTTCTTCTTTCTTCCAGCCCCCACCCCTTCTGACTCCTGGTTTCTGGCTTCTCTAAACCCTTCTGGCTCCCGACTCCTGGTTCCTGGCTCTTCTCCCTTCTCCCTTGAATTCAAAACTCAAAACTCATCCCCCCCCCACTTATCCCCCATCTACCCCTCACTTCCTCTCTTACCCCGGCGATATAGTAACCAGATGAATAGCGGAGAACCCAGCAGGGCCGTCACTGCTCCGACGGGAAGTTCAATGGCTCCCAAACGGGAAAGCAAGTCGGAAAAAACCAGCACCCAGGCTCCTCCCAGAGCAGAAAACGGTAGGACCCAGCGGTAATCGTAACCAACCAGCAAACGAATTCCGTGGGGAACGACCAGGCCAACAAATCCAATCAGGCCCGCCATACTGACGGCACTGGCCGCCAGTAGACTGGCAATAGCACCAATTAACAGGCGCGATCGCAGCATGGAAGCTCCTAACCCCACGGCCAGATCCTCTCCCAGGGTCAGCAGGTTCAAATCCCGTGCCAGCAAACAGCCCCCCAATAGGGCGATCGCCACATAGGGACCCGCCATCGCTACTTCTGGCCAACCTCGTCCGTTTAAGCTGCCGATCAGCCAGTTAAGGGCAGCTTGAATACGGCCATCATCTGCCAACAGCAGTAAGGTTGTTTGAATGGCCCCAAACAAGGAACTGACGGCAACACCTGCCAGAATCAACCGTTCAATGGCAATGCTCCGTCCGACCAGACCCAACCCATACACCAGGGCAGCCGTCAGCAGTGCGCCAAACCAGGCTCCCAATGGCACCCAGGTTTGCAATACATTCAGCGTCAGGAGGGCGATCGCCACCAACCCCGCTCCCGCCGAAATTCCTAATACAAAGGGATCGGCCAGCCCATTGCGTAACATGCCTTGCAACAAGGTTCCTGACATTCCCAGGGCAGCTCCAACCACCAGCGCCGCCACAATTCGAGGCAGACGCAATTCCCAGACAATGGTTTGATGCAAAGAGTCACCCCGGTGCATCAATGCCTGCCACACCTCCATTGGACTCAGGGGGATGGCTCCCTGACAGAGGGAGATGAGGAGCGTCAGGAGCAACCCACCCATCAACAAGAGAACGGCTGGTAAGGTGCGATCGCCCATCTGCCAATAGTTCTGGAGTCTGGAGAGTTGAACAACCATTCCTTACCTCAATTACCAGAGGGTGCAGGAGCCGCCTCCACAGGGGCAGGCGGAGGAGGCGCAACTGGAGCTGGTTCAGCCACAGGTGGTTCTGGGGCAGGTGGTTCCGGGGCAGGGGGTGGGGCAGGTTCAGCAACTGGAGCGAGTTGCTCAATCACCGCAGGGGGCTCTGAAGCTGCGGGAACGGGGGTAGCAGGGGAAGCAGCGGGTTTGATTGTCTCCGGAGTTTCCACAGCAGTAGCGGGTGCTCGCTGGCGCTCTTCTGCCTGTCGCCGTTCTTCCTCTGCCAGGCGACGACGTTCTGCTTCCTGGCGGCGTTCTGCCTCCCGTCGTCGCCGTTCTTCGTTTTGCCGCTGAAAACTGGAACCCTCTTCTTCGTAGGTGACCCGCACCCGTTTCCGTACCCCTTCCGAGGGAACCGTTTGGGGATCAAACCGCCACTTACTCATTGTTTCCAGTGTTTCGCGGTCCAGGTCGGGATTGCCACTTGATTTCCGCAACCGAACCTGGACGCTTCCATCGGGCAAAATTTTCATATCCACGCGGGGGCTTGCTTCCCTTCCCTGATACCTGGGTTTGGGACAACTGACGCAAACAGGATCCTTCGGTTTCGCAGGTTTTGCAGGCGGAGCTGTCCGAATAGCCGTCCCCCCTAGCTTGCCTTTGGGATCGCCATCCGGTTTACACAGGGGATTGAATCCGGTGGGGCGATCGCCCGTCCCAAAGCCTGTCCCTAACCCAAATGGTTTGAAAATCGGTCCCCCCCCAACCTTCAGATTGGTATCTCCCGCATTGTTGGTCATCGGTTGGGCAGAGTCGGGGGAAGCAGGCAAGGGCTTGTCACTGGGGGCATCTTCGCCCTTCTCAACGGGAGCCTGATTTTCAGGAGCCAGGGGCGGCGGTGGAGCAAGCTCTGGGGCAAAGGTCACCTCTTCCGGTATCTCCTCCGGGGGGGGCTCTACCTCTGCCAGAACTTCTTCCGGGATGGGTTCTTCCGGTGGAGTTTCTTCCACCACCAGTTCCATCTCATCATTTTCTGGAACTTCAGGAATCACGCTCCAGAAATTCCCAACTTTGAACGTCATCGCAGCCGCATGAAGTGCCAGTGATCCGATCAAACTACTGATCAGAAAGATTTTTAGCGCTCTTCCTTCCTTTTGCCGTTGTTGAACGACTGATTCTGAACTGTTCATGGGAGAAGTTTTGAATTTTGCGGTAGGTAACGGACGACAAGAGTGGATGAGTGAGGGAGTGAGGAAGTAAGGGAGTGGATGAGTGGATGAGTGGAAGGGTGATTGGGCGATCAGGTGATGAGGTGCTATTCCCTCACTCCCCTATTCCCTCACCCCTCACATCTCACTCAACGAACAAGCTCCTACTCCTTCCGCTTCGTCGCGATCGCCATCTTTGCTCCGTCCACCTGGCGAATTTGATCCATGACGGCAACGACGCGATCATGGGTGACTGAGCCATCGGCATTGAGCACAACCACCAGATCTTTGCCCGGTTCGTTTAGCTGGCGGACTGCATTTGACAACGCCTCAACCGGAGTGGGGGTCTTGTTCAGGTAGAGGTTTCCTTGCCTGTCCAGGGTGACGGTGGCTCGAATGGTCTTTTGGGGTTTGGCCGATTGGGCTTTAGGAAGGCTGACCGTCAATCCTTCAAACCGTCCCAGAAACAGGGTAGACATGATGAAAAAAGTGAGAATCGCAAAGATGATGTCGATCATCGGTACGATGTTGATCTGGGGCGGAACTTCGGGTTCAGCGATCGCGCGTCGTCGCATAGGAAACCTCCAAAACTTTCTTGTAACGACGACGGTGGAGCAGTTCCAGCTCGGCAACATGTTCCTGAATCAGCGCCAGTTGCCGCAAATAAAAGCCTCGAAATGTGTTTGCAAAAAACAGGGTCACGACTGCTACGATCAAGCCGAATGCAGTTGAGACTAAGGCTTCGCTAATTCCACTGGTGACGCCAACGGCATTTCCGCCACCGATGTCACCCAAATTGAGCGAAGAAAACGAGCGAATCAGCCCCAGCACTGTGCCCAACAGGCCCAACAGTGGTGACAGGGTGACGATCGTATCAAACACATTATTGAACCGCTTGAGGGTTGGGATTTCTGCCTGAATCGCACCATCGATCGCCAGGGCTAGCTCATCGGGCTCCGCATCTTCTAGCGATAGCGCTTCCAGAAAAATCCGAGCCATCGGCAGATCCACATTACGCTCTAGCTTTTCTACAGCCAGCGAAGGATCTTCCCGATACAGTGCCAGGGCTTCATTGACGACCTTCTCCTGGCGGCGGTTGATGCGGTACCAGAAAACGACACGCTCAACAATCAGCGCGATCGCCACAATTGAAAACAGCAGCAGGGGTATCGCTACAATTCCCGCTACTATCAGAATTTCTCCAAGTCTTTGCATGTAACTCCCCTGAGTATTGGAAGCCAGCTCTGGCAGTTTTATGTCAGCCAGCCAGCCGAGACAAGTAATCAACAGAACTATAAAACTTAATGAGAATCTATATCAAGTACTATTTCAAATAATCTGCTCGATTCTATTCCAGATTTTGCTGATGGCTACCAGCTAAATTTCTGAGGTGAAATCAGTAGGTAAACGATACGATTCTCAAATACTTTTGGCTGGCCGTTAAGGAAATCTATACATTTCACAAGATTAATGCTATATCGAATCAAGATAAAAGTCCTGACAGATAAGACTTTTATTAATCTGAATATTCCTCACATAGCTATTAACCTGCAGTTTTAATGCTTGACTTTCGAACTCCGGGCATCATAACTTTTTGATCGTTACTAAAACTAACTCTCAATAAGTAGGGTCCACCTCTGGCGAGACAAGTTCACTTCTGCAAAAGCATCTGCCGGAGTGTAGGAGGATTTTTGCGGAAAAATTATCATCGGCATGTGAGGAAGTACTGTGAATCGATGGCATCTAGGGTTGGGGATTGCGATCGCGAGCATCCTGTCAGTGAACATTGAGCCTGGCATTGGTAGAGAGGTGGCAGGGAAAGGAGAAAGGAAAGAACGGGATGGGACCTTAGAGAGCAGTTCTGAGTTAAGCCATTCAACTCAAAACTCAAAACTTAAAACTCAAAACTCCATCACCCCTGTCTTCCGCACTCTTGATCTGAGACGTCCTGCCACAACAGTTAAAGATTGGCTTGCTCAAATTCAACAAAGGGAGAGTGAATCACCTGTGCAGGTAACAGGTGTGCGGCTTAATTCCACCGAAAAGGGTTTGGAAATTGTGCTGGAAACCGAGGGGGGGCGATCACTGCAAATCGATGCCACTAAATTCAGATCCGAAGGTAATTCCCTGATTGCTGACATTCCCAATGCAACACTAGTGCTAAGCGATACTCAGGAATTCAGCGCCGACAATCCAACAAAGGAAATTGCCAATGTTCGCGTCACCCAAATCGATTCCGCCAATATTCAGGTGAGGGTGATAGGTGAGAAGACACTGCCAAGAGAGGAAGTCATCTTGAGAGCGGGAGCGTTGGCATACAGCCTCAACCCAGAAGGGGAAGAACCCGATGAGGAGATTGTGGTCACGGGCGAAGGACAGCGAGGGTATTTCGTTCCCGACACCTCAACCGCCACCCGAACGGACACCCCCATTCGCGATATTCCAGCATCCATCCAGATCATTCCAGAACAAATTTTGGAAGATCAGCGAGCCACTGGACTGCGGGATGCACTTCGCAACGTCAGTGGTGTGGTAGAAGGTGGAAACTTTGGGGGCACCCTGGACTCTTTTATTATTCGCGGATTTAGCGCAACTGTGTTGCGCAATGGCTTACGAGGGACATCCTTTGGGGCGTTTGCGTTTGAGAACGCCCTGAACGATATTGCCAACCTCGATCGCATCGAAGTACTCAAAGGTCCCGCGTCTATCCTTTATGGCAATGCAGAACCGGGTGGAATCATCAACCTGGTTTCGAAACAGCCACTCAGTCAGCCCTATTACTCATTTGACTTACAAGTCGGTAGCTTCGGCTTTGTGCGGCCAGCAGTGGATCTCTCCGGTCCCCTCACATCCGACAAATCAGTCCTATACCGTTTCAATGCTGCATTTCAAAGCCAGGATGGATTTCGCGACTTTGATCAAGAGTTTCAGCGTCGCTTTTTCAGCCCTGTTCTTACCTGGAAAATTAGTGAAAAAACAACCCTGACGGCTGAACTGGCATACCTGTGGGATGAACGCCCAATGGATCGGGGGCTGGTTGCCTTCGGTCGGGGAGTGGCAGATATTCCCATTACGCGCAATCTGGGTGAGTTGGATGATGTTTATCGAGTGGAGGAGTTAGCAATTCGTTATCAATTTGAACACCAGTTCAGTAACAGTTTGAAGCTGCGAAATTCATTTCAATACCTGGTGGTTGATGGCTTTGACTACAAAACCCAGGCAGGGACATTAGATGAGCAAACCGGCATCATGTTCGGGCGTGAATTCGACTCAAATAACGACGTTTACAGAGCCTATAGTTTGCAAACTGACCTCACAGCTAAGTTTGCAACGGGTTCTGTCCAACACACACTGATAGTCGGTGTGGATCTGGGTCGGCAAGACGCCCAGGGCACCAATCGTGGGGTTCCCGATGGAGAAACCCCTGACATCAATATCTTTGATCCGGTCTATCGTGGCAAGCCTGATCGCTCGACGTTCACCAACTTGCGACGAGATAGTAAGGTGCGGGCAGATGGATTAGGGATCTTTTTGCAGGATCAAATCACCTTACTGGATAACCTGAAGCTGCTAATCGGTGGTCGGTTTGACCTGGTAGATCAGAAGAACGACGATCGCCTGGCAGGAACAGTCACCACCCAGTTTGATCAAGCATTTACTCCTCGCGTTGGTCTGGTCTATCAACCCATTCCGCCCATTTCTCTGTATGCCAGCTATGGGCGATCGTTTAACCCAAACTTTGCCACCGGGGTTGATGGTTCGATTTTGGAACCAGAAAGAGGCAACCAACTAGAAGTGGGGGTCAAGGCAGAGTTGAACAAGCGCCTCTCGGCAACCCTGGCAGCCTACCGATTGACCAAAACTAACATTGCGACGACCGATCCAGCGAACCCAGATTTTTCTGTTCCCATTGGTGAAATTAGAAGTCGTGGGATCGAATTCGATATTGCAGGCGAAATTCTGCCGGGATGGAACATTATTGCTGGTTACGCCTTGAGTGACAGCGTTGTCACGGAAAGCAATGACACTCCAACAGGACTGCGGACTGCACTCGTTCCCTACAATGCGGCCAGTTTGTGGACTACATATGAAATTCAAACTGGTGATTTAAAGGGATTAGGCTTTGGTTTGGGCTTATTTTACGTCGGTGACAGACCAGGTGACTTTGATAATTCCTATGAATTGCCAGCATATCTCCGAACCGATGCTGCCATCTATTACAAACACAACAATTGGCGAGCTGCGATCAATATCAAGAACCTGGCAAATGTGAGGTATTTCGAGTCGGTGAACTTCGGCAGATCGACGATTCAACCCGGTGCCCCGCTAACGGTTGTGGGGAGCTTTGCGATCGAATTTTGAGAATTGTGCAGTCAAGAGGCAGTTTTCATGAGGTCTTTCAAACTTCGTCAAGTGGCATTTCAATTTCATCGCTATGTTGGGCTATCTGTTGGATTGATTCTGGTCATCGTTGGGTTAACGGGTAGCTTGCTGGTTTTTGAGCATGAAATGGATCAGAGGATTATTCAATATCGATTTGGTCAGGTCATACCCCAGGAACAACGATTGCCTTTGAGCAAAATTGCTGAAATTGTAACAACTGCTTACCGCGATCGCCCCGAATTTAAGCTGGCTCAGTTTGATATCCCGCCCAATACCGAAACTTATAAACTTCGGTTGAGGAACAGCAAGAATGAAGATTTAGAGGTGTTTGTCAACCCTTATACAGGAAAGATATTGGGCGATCGCTCCCGTGAAGGTGCTTTCTTCAGCCGCGTCGTGGAACTGCACTACACCCTATTTGCCAAGGAGGTGGGGAGAGTGGTGGTTGGGATTGTTGCCTTCCTGCTATGCCTCCTGAGTGTGACTGGACTGCTTCTCTGGCCTGGTTGGAGGAAGCTAGTTACTGGGTTTCGGATCAAGTGGGATGCCCATCCCAAACGATTGAACTTTGACCTTCACAAAGTTGCCGGAATTACTTCGGTCATGTTCCTGTTAATGATTGCAGTCAGCGGTTTTTGTTGGAACTTTTATGAGTATGCAGAACCAGCCATCTATGCCCTCACTCTGACGCCCAAACCACCAGAACTCAAATCTACAGTGCTAGCAGGGAATCCTCGTTTATCAATTGATGAGATTGCTCAGCAGGCCGATGCCGCATTACCTGGAGCCATTACCACCTTCATTTCTATACCAACTAAACCCGATGGGGTGTTCTATTTCTACAAGAAACAACCGCAAGATGCCCAAAACTACGCCAATGTTGTTCAACTGGATCAGTACAGCGGCAGAGTTTTGCGTGTGGTGAATAGCCAAACAGCAACACTGGGCGATCGCATCTTAAATGCCTTTGTCCCTATGCACTACGGTACCTTTTGGGGATTACCCTCTCGCATCCTTTATGTTTTTGTTGGGCTTGCTCCATTGCTTCTATCCATCACAGGGTTTGTGATGTGGCGGTATCGCAAAAAGCATAACGAGGTCATGGAGAGATGAGTCTTGTGCAATTAAGCTTATGCATTTTTAGTGTTCACCTGATTTAACTAGAGGAGTTGAAATGAATTACGAAACTAAAATTTGGCTTGGAGTGGTTGCTTTCCTATTCACCAGTGTGAATTCACCGATGGAAGCAAATGCCAATCTTTTAACCAATCTGATTTCTGATTCTAAAGAAGTCATCCATACAAAAGGATTGAACCCCTTAAATCATTTCCTGATTGGTCAGGGTGGGGAAGGTGGAGAAACTAAACCACCGTTCCAAGATAAGTTAAGCGGCACACAGTTGCTAAACACGCTTCAAAAAGGAGGGTATGTCATTTTCTTAAGGCATGTCAAAACTGAGGTTGATTATGCAGATCAAGTCTTTGCAAGAATGGGGTACTGTACAACCCAACGAGTTTTAGGTGAAGAGGGATAGCAACAGGCAAGAAAAATTGGTCAGGCATTTCAGGCATTAAAAATTCCAGTTAGCAAAGTTTACTCCAGTGAGTATTGTCGAGCGTGGCAAACAGCCGATCTTGCTTTTGGTCGCTATGAAAAGGTACCAGGGTTAAATTTTGCACCTGCTGAGGAGTATACCGAAGCACAAGTGGCTCAGATGCGAGAAGGTATCAAACCGTTACTGACTACGGTTCCAGCAGGGGGAACCAATACTGTGATCGTAGGCCACGATGATGTGTTTGAGGCCGCAACTGGAATTTACCCTGAGCCACAGGGGACTGCCTACATCTTAAAACCTGATGGCAAGGGAGGTTTTGAGATTGTGGCTAATATGGAACCAGAAGAATGGGGAACTCTGTTGAGAACGCCCTCTAGGTAAGTTGCTGGATATGTCTTAGAAATGGTGCTCTCACTCCTTGAAACCCTGACTCCCTTTCCAGGTTTTACACAAAAAATTGACAGGCCCAATTTATTTTATTAACTTAAGTTTAGTGAATTACGCATTGGCTCGTACATCCTCAGATCTGAGGTGATCAAACAATTGCCTCATAATCTCGCTCAAACTCAGAGTGTGAGGGAGGACACCTTTTTCCAAAGGTGGAATGAACTGTTGGGGATCGGAAGTGGTAGTCATTGGTGCTTTTTCAGCCATACTCCAGTTTAATTCGCCCCGTCTAATCCAACTTAGATTGAAAAACCTGTGCTTGTCACATTCTTATTGCTTTTTCTTGGCACTTTCTTAATAGTAGAAGCGAAGTAAGGATTATCAATGACGATGAAACATATATCTGCTCTAGGGTTTTTGATGGCAACCTGCTTGCCCATTGTCAACCTGGCAACCTCCGTTTACGCTCAAACTCGAATTCGAGATCTACCACAAACCACATCCGGATTTTCCATTACTGGCCGAGTAATCAGTGTGGTTGGGAACAGTTTTGTCCTGGATGATGGCAGTGGACGAATTATTGTTGATGCCGGTCCTCGTTGGTGGCAACCGATTGATGTCTCAGTTGATGAGCGAGTAAGCGTTACCGGGAAACTGGGGCGTTCGGGTGAATTCGATGCCTTTTCTATTACCCGGCAAAATGGCACTGTGCTTAACATCCGCCCAGCAGAGGGACCACCCCCTTGGGCAAGAGGCCCCCATCGGTTGGCTCCACGCTCTCCTCGCTAACGAGAACCTTTGGGCAATTTCTAATTGCGTGCTCTTCCCCTTTTTCCTTATTCCAGATTTACCCAATTCGACAGCCTGTCTTTTGACACTCATTCATTCCTCATCCAAAATTAATGTGGTTTTTTCAATCGGCTTCTATGCTCTGATGTGTCTTGCATTGGAGGAGAGGCCATTTTGGTGTGAGGATGGTGTCAACCCCAATGAAATTAAAATGGTGCATCATTAGCTGGCTGCTTTTGGGCTGTTATACAGGGGTAGACGCGATCGCTATCCTGAAGCCCGTTGATGCAGAAACTCAACCAGCTAAAATTTTGCATCTGAACGAGATAGAGCGCCCCAAGACTCGCGCCAGCTTTTTGTTGGGGCAAGCCTCGTCGGAACCAGCGCGTCCAAGCGTGAATCCCCCTCTATTGACGGACGATCCATCCGACGACGAAGATGAGGAGGAACTAATTGTTGAAGGCGAGAGAACGCCTACGCCCTCTGCGCCTGCCTACGTCATTACCAGCGATGAAATTCAGCAGCAGGGTTCGCGCAGTGTTACCGAGGTGTTGCGGGGCTTACCGGGATTTGCGGTCAACGATACTGGCTTTGGTGCAGATATTCATACTGGGCTTTACTACCGGGGCACAACGCTCAATCAAAATGTGTTTCTGCTCAATGGCAGGCCGATTGGCAGCAATGTCAGCACCTATCACGGTGCAACTGACCTGAACAGTTTGTTGGTGGGAGACATCGATCGCATCGAACTCTCCAGCGGTACCGCTTCCACCCTCTATGGCTCGAATGCCTTTGGTGGTGTGGTCGATATCATTACAAAAGATTATGAGGGCCCATTAAAGGTCAATGCCCTGGCACAATTTGGTTCCTACGGTCAGCAAAACTACCGCGCGGGCATTGCTGGTTCTATTAATACCCTCAGCTACGCTTTTGGATATGAGCGTTTTCAAGCAGACAACGACTATCGGGTGCCTGTGGGAGCGGCCAACCGCGGACCGGATGGACGACTATTTAACGGTGATGTTAAGTTTGAGAACTACTACGGCAAGTTAGCATTGCGAATCGATCCTCGCAATACGCTGAGTCTGGATGCCTACAAAATCACTAGTCGTAAGGGATTGCTTTACTTTGGCTTTCCGTTACAGCGCGATCGCCTCAACCATGATGCCTACAATATTGGCCTGACGTGGAAAGGAATGGTTGGAGCAAATAACGACTCCTTTATCACCGCTTTCCTTGCTTTCAACCGGGATTACTTCGATACATTCGGTCCCACCCGCAACATCTTCTTTCGCGAGGGTCAGCTTGACTCCCGTGGGCTGACTGGTCGAATAGAACACAACTGGCAGGTAGCTCCAGCTCTCAATCTGCGCTACGGAGTGGATCTACAAAGCGATTTCTTAAAGGGCAATACGCTCAGTAATGTGCCCCGGTTCATCCGATTTAACGAGGTTGAAGAGCGCGATCGCTTCAATGCCGCCCTCTTTCTACTTAACACCTGGAAAATTACCGACACCCTGCAAGCAGAATTTGGCCTGCGACAAAACTTCAACACAGAGTTTGGCAACTCCCTCAACCCCAGTACAGGTCTGCGCTGGGATGTAGCCCCAACCATTGCCCTGCGCGGAAGTTGGGTGTCTGTACGACGCAACCCTGGATTAGACCAGCTCTATCTTTACGACACCGTTCATAACTGGCTTCCCAACCCCGACCTGGAACCCGAAAGAGGCTCTGCCTGGAATGCTGGAATCGATGTTCGGCTGGCTCCTGCTGTGTCTGCCCAACTCACCTACTTTGGCAATCGATTAAAAGACCGGATTGGCATTGTCGCCGGTCGTTGGGAGAATATTGCACTCGTTAATACCCACGGCTTTGAAACAGCTCTCCGATGGAACATTACTCCTCAATTTTCAACCTTTGTCAACTACACCTATACGGATGCCCGCATTGCCGCAGGGCCAGAAAAGGGGCTGCAATTGAGTACAATTCCCTACTCTGTTGGGCAATTCGGGATTGGATATAACTCCCAGGGCTGGCAACTGAACCTCTATGCCAACTACTTCAGTGGGGCCCGACGAGCCCTGTTTGCCGAATCGGGAGTCAGCACACGGGAATTTTCTCCATCCTGGCTGAGTTTTGATTTAAGCGCTCAGGTTCCCCTGTTTCGTAACGTCAGTTTACTGGTTTACCTGGAGAATTTGGGAAACCGTAGTTACGAAAAAGTGAACCGGATCTATCAGCCCGGGTTAACATTTCGCCTGGGTCTAAATGCAAGCTTCTAATAAATTGTCTTCCATGCGGCTACAGTGCCTTTCCCAATCTCGCTGTCTACGGTTTCACCACCTTCCAATACCATTCGAATGTCCACATTCTGGGTTGGGAGGTTCTTTAAAGCGGTAGCGATTTCATCGTTTACGGTAAATGCATTATTCTGGCCTTCCAGTTCCAGCACCTTCTCGCCTGCTCTAATCAAAAGCTTCTGGATTTCTCTGGGAGTATTGATCCCAACACAGACTGATCCATAGGGGTAATAGGGGTAATCGTAAAACAGGCTGGTAACACGACGATAGGGGAAGAGTCCGTAGGAACCTAAAAAGCCAGTGTTATAGGCGATGGTGCAACGCCCCTGCTGGGTAATCAGCAAAACTCGGATGGAGTCGCGACTCCAGAGGCTGACCAGTTTGCCGGAACCGTAGCCCAAATCGCGGTGGCTGATGTCATTGCGATCAAACACGCCCAGAAACGATCCTTCAAACGGATCTGTAATTCTGACAGTCCTGGACCAGGGAATATTCAAATTGGGGTGCAACCTGACAGATTTGACCACCGGGTACCCGGCAGCAGTCTGGGCAGCAAGAATCTGCCCCTCTTTTTGAGCAGCATAAGAGCCAGGGGAGGCAAGGACACCCCCACCACCGGCTAGAGCAATAGCCACTCCAAGGAAAACACTCAATTGCCACATAAAACCGCCCCTACTATAAATAGATGGAAGTCTATTTCTCTAATCAAAAATAGCGATTTTTATTTATAGATTTCGCGATTATCATCTCTTATTAAGAGAGTCTATTCTCCCTTCCATGAGGCGTTGCACATTTCAGAATTTCCCTTCTCCGATGTGCAACGCTTTTTCTATAGCCACCATAAACTATAGCGATCCTTCTTGAAATTTGAGCGGAGTGCAAGGGTTCCCCCTGTGTGGAGGCTTGGCCCCCCCTGTTCACAAATAGTTTGTGAACGCTATGTATACAGCTATAAGGGGAAGCAGGTTATGAGCTACTAGCTGCTGGCTGTTTTCAAGTCAGGAATCCTCTTTAGATTGTGAAGGTATTTTCCCGCAGAAAAGTGTTTTTACAACTCCTCACATTTGCCAAACACTTAGAACCGCTATACTTAGAACCGCTATAAGTAGGTAGCCATCCTTAATTGTAAAGGGGGAAGTGGGGGTTGCGCTCCTGGACAGAGGGTTTCACCCCCTCCACCCCAGAAATTATCCTTAATTAATTGCGTCTAGCTACTTATCTCAAGTTATAGCGCTTAGAATCAGGGATGCAATGGGTTGATTCAGTCAACTCCTGACCTCTTTCGACAGGATTGAGAAAGATCGCTACTTAATTGCTCACTCCAAAACTCAAAGACTTCATCTAGCCACTCTTGAGAACACCCTTGCGAGTCCTGAATCAGTTTTTTGTCAAAGGTAAACCGGGCAGCCTTTAAGTCCCTATAGTTTGGATAAGGGATGACATTAAGGTCCATCTTGGGTAGAGCTTTCGTGTAAATAAAAGAGTGAATGGTTTGATCAACTGAAATAATATGATTTAGTGTCTTAAAAATTGAACCAAAGAACATTCCTCTGTCACAACTGAGTTGCTCAATTGCTAATTGATCGCATATTCCAAAGAGACTTTTATTCTGCCACTTGTTGTATAGCCCTACGCAGGTGCGTTAGGACATTGGAATTAGAGAGGGAGTGGGGGCTGCGCCCCAGCCAAGGGTTCCACCCCTGCACCCCGTCTTAACCATAATGACTACCGCTATACAAAGCCATCGTTTCTAAAAACTTTGAAGTAATCATGACCTTGCAGACCTTTTCAAACAACCGAACAATGGGTCGATGCAACTAAAAGGAAAACATGATCCGTACATAAAACTCCCAGATGGTGCTGGCACGCTGGTTATTGGGGTTTGTCACAATCAATAGACCGGGCGTTATTCCGATGTTTTCATTAATTAAAAAGCTATAAAACCCTTCAAAGTTGGTCTGGGTTGTATTGCCCAAATCACCTGTGACAAATGGTTGACCGATCGCCAAACCTGCGCTGGAGTCGGGGATGACGATGTTACGAACAATGGTACCAATGGCCCAGGATTGGGGCGTCAAGTCCAGGTCTTGGCCCAGGATGGAGTTAAAGCCCCGGTAAGAACCAATGCCATAGCGCCCAAAAACGGCAAGCTGCTTGTTCCAAGTCCATTCAACGTTGATGCCACCAGCGTGGATATCCACACCATTGATT
This sequence comes from Leptothermofonsia sp. ETS-13, assembly GCF_049200465.1. Taxonomy (NCBI): domain Bacteria; kingdom Bacillati; phylum Cyanobacteriota; class Cyanophyceae; order Leptolyngbyales; family Leptolyngbyaceae; genus Leptothermofonsia; species Leptothermofonsia sp. ETS-13. The sequence continues at coordinate 3,043,082 of NZ_CP120836.1, read as the reverse complement.
TTAGAGCGGGTGAACTGAAGCCGGGATATCAGGTCTTTGTTGAAGGCATATTCCAGTTCCAGACTGCCCTGATAGCGATCACCCAATAGCCCCCCTTTAGAATCACCTGCCTGGGGATTTTCTGCATCGGCAGCGGCATAGAGTGCCTTAATTGTGAGCGCAGATTTCCCTGGATTCCAGGCGATCGCAGCTCCCGCTCCACCTGAGCGATCGACCTGGCTCTGGACGATGAGTGGGTTGTTCATGAAGAAGCTGGAGGAAAAATTCTTATCTGAACTATTGGCGAAGCGGTTGTAATCAATAAAATCTCTGGGATTCAGACGCGGTCCCAGGGTCAATTGCAAATCCGCCACGGGTTGGAACGTATAGTGCAGCTTACTAACCCGTACTGCCCGACTAACCCCGACATAATCCAGTCCACCACCGTCTGCCAGCACCCCATCCGTGCCAAGCAGATTCAGTCTGCGGCTCTGGGCCCGGCTGATCGCATCCCCCCCATTATTTCCAGCTTCCAGTTGCGTCAATAACAAATCATTTCCTGTGAAACTGGTACGCAGATCAAGCCGGATCCGAGTCACACTCGTCATGGGCGCTTTTGATCCATCGGTAAAGATCTGGATCGTCTGCCCCGACAGCTTGGTGGTGGTAGAAAATTGCCGAGTTTCCCGATTGCCCAGTCGCTGATCTAGCGTGTTCAGCCGTGCATTGAGATTACGGGATATGCCCCCATAGGACTCCTGAAGCCGCCGCAGGGTGGAAAAGTCTTCTCGAATTTTGGCAATTTCCCCGGTTGCAAAAACTTCTTCAAGCCGGGTAAAGACCTGATTCAGTACGGCGGCAAATTCGTTTCGCGTCAGCGGTTGGTTGCCTCGAAATTTGGCATCGGGATAGCCCGTCAATACGTCGTAGCGTTCAATCAATACCTTCAACGCCTGATAAGCCCAGTCGCCTGGGCGAATATCATCCAGCTCAGCAGCTGATCTCACCTGTGCCATCGAGTTGTCTGTCTGGTCTTCCCAATCAGGGCAACCAATTGGGGGGCGATCGCCTGGAAGCAATTGGAGTTCGGAGGGGCAGTTTTCTAAGCCTTGACTGGATTGACTGTTCTCCTCCAATGCGATTGTGGATGGGTTTGGCACCGCTTCAGCCAGCAAAAAAGATGTCTGGGAGAGAACCATCAAACAACCCAGTCCCCCAGACAGCCAATTTACTCTCCTCACACCACGCTCCCGACGAAGTTGTCAATCAAACAATCCTAAATATCCAAACGCCTCAAACCGAACCCTATCAGGAACTCCTAAAGCAAGCGGTTAACACTCGCAACACTGACACTCTTCCCCATGACTAAACCCATCCACCCATCCACTCCCCCCATCACTCAAGTGGCGTATTGAGCTACACCAACCCTACTAGACCGCCGCCTCCTGTGCAGATTCTGCTCTGGTCGAATGGTGGGTGTTCAATTGAATCAGCTCAACCTTATACCCATCAGGATCTTCAACAAAGGCAATTACCGTAGAACCATGCTTCATAGGGCCGGGTTCGCGGGTTACCTTGCCGCCACGAGCTTTAATGGCTTCACAGGTTGCATAAATATCCTCAACCCCAATGGCAATGTGACCGTAGGCATCCCCCAAATTGTACTTATCTTTGCCCCAGTTGTAGGTCAGTTCGAGCACCGTATGGTCTGCCTCATCTCCATAGCCTACAAACGCCAGCGTAAATTCGCCACCTGGATAATCCTTCTGACGCAGTAATTTCATACCCAGGACATCGCAGTAAAACTTGAGAGATTCTTCCAGGTTGCCGACGCGCAACATTGTATGAAGTAGTCGCATAAGTTACTCAGAACGCTACAGATACATTTTGACAACTACAGTGGACCGATGGCGAGGGTTTTAACAGGTTTGGCACCTGCGCGAGGTGGAGCTTGAAAGGTGCTGGCGTTCACAGAGGGATTGGCTACCCGACGAAGAATGCGTTCCGTAATCACCACATCAAACTCCTCCGATTTCCCAGCTAAAACGACCTGTTGCAGGGTAGCGGTTTTGGGTTCGACAAAAGCGCGGACTGAAAAGCCTTCTTTATCGGTGTATTCGTACAAGTAAAGTTCTTGCCCATCAACGGTTTGAGCCATCCCTTTGACTGGCAGATCGCCAGATAGCCCAAGCTCGGCCTGGACTTTTGGGTCCGATAGGGCGCCCTCGGCGATCGGCTTTCTGGCATCTGGGGGAATCTCTAGAAACCAGAGGGAGGACATTCCCACCCAGTAGTTGTCGTCAATTTGGTCAAACTTCTGGTAAGGAGTGACGGCGTATTGCTTTAAACCAGGACGGAAAATCCAGACCTGCTTACCATCTGAAACCACAATGCTATCAGGCTTTTGAGGATTTCCTGAATCGGGGAAAAAGATCTCAGCCCGAAATTTATTGGGGGTCTGCACAATCGTTGTTGCTCTGGCGGTTGAGGTCAGGCTGGTGCTGCCAGAGGTGGCTTTGACCTGAATTTCTGACTCAGTGCGATAGCGATCGCTTTGCAAAAACACCGCACTGGCTTTTGCCAGCAGAGTCAGGTCAATCTTGTCACTCAACTGGCTGAGGAGTGCGGGCAAATCACCTTTCCCACCTGGAAACCTGGACAGGGTTAGGGGGTTCCTGGGGCTGGAAGCAGCGATCGCCGGGTTCGGTTGAAGCCATGCCGCTTTATCAGGAGATTGCGAAGCACTGAAAAGTGAAAAGCCGACCCCAAAGACTGTGGTTCCCCCCAAAATAGCAGCAATTCTAACAATAACGTTCATAGGCTGGTTCATAGATTCAGGTACGATATTAATCCTTAAATGAATCCTTCATTAAGGAATTAAAAATGGGTGCTTAGCCTGTATTTTGTGGGAATTACGGAATTAGCTGGAAAACTGTGTCAATTATTGCCATCGCTTAATGAGCTTTAAGATATGTTAAGGGATTGTCATTAACTAGCAAAGACTCGGTGTGGATTGATAGCTGGGAAATTTTTTCCAAGCACTGATGGAGAGGAAACGTGACCTCCGAAAGCACTCTTGCGCTTTGGACCGCCCTGGAACATAGCCCTCATGGCATCTTTGTTTTGTCGGCGGTGCTGAATTTGGGTATGAAATAGGTGCTGTATGCTCGAAACTCCGTTTTGATTCATGCTGCTTTTCAGCAACACCGTTTTGTCAATTACTCCAGATGGAAATGGAGCCAGTTCAAAAGCTAATTTTCGCGTGGTGGCAATCAATGTTATGCTGTGGCGGATACTCCAATGTGGCGGATACTCCAACTCCTCCTTATCCTAACCAGAATGCGTAAGGCTATAACAGCATTAACAAAAAATGCCGGCGGGAAAATATGGCGTGAAGCGAAGCCTATAGGCGTGAGGTGAAGCCTATACAGGAAGCAGAACAACTAATTGGAGCAGTAAAACAGGAAAGTACTGTAGTACTTAATCTTCGAGACTTAGGATTGACGGAGGTGCCTAACTCTATTTGTCAACGCGTAAACTTACAAAATTGGATTAAGGATCTGCTGGGAGAGTTTATTGCTGGCCTTTTGAGTTCGGGTATTGCGAAAAGACTGGGTAGTGGAGGACCTGGAGTCTAAGGGATGAGGCGGTTCTGGAACTAACGCCGTGGAACTTGTATCGTAGGACTGGATCAGGATAACGATCCAGGGAAGAAAATCCAGGATTTCCTCAGGCAGCAGGATAAGCTCAAAATACCAGCTTTGATTGATCTCTTGACCGCTCTTCTTTTGCCTTGTAATGGCAACCATATCCCCTCCCTTATTCACTACCAACCGCAGGGTTAGAGGACGATCAGGCACTAACTCATCCGGTGCTGTGTGGGCATAAACACACATATAGTTCAACCGCTGTTGCGCATCAATCCAGGATGCGATTGAAAGATTGTTTGAATGGGAGTTTCGATTAGTAATCTTCACTGGAACTTCCATCGCTGTCGCAAAGAGTGAATAAAACTCCTGTCTCAACTGAGAAAGAATACGAATAGATTCTGGAGTCATTAAAAATAAACCGTTCTAAATTATTCACGAATACGATCGCTGCCCATCACTAAATGGTCTTCGGTTATAGACACCACAGCCCTGCCAGGATTGCTATTCACCTACCAGGTCGCACCTGATAAACTGGCTCCCCGCATATAGGACTGACTGAGATTTGCCTGGCTCAGGTCAACATCACTTAAGTTTGCATTGCACAAGTTTGCCTTCGTCAGGTTGGTTTCCTTTAGCTTTGCTTTCGTCAAATTGGTACCCGTCAAATTTGCATAGCTGAGATTTGTTCGGGTTAAATTTGCGCCACTTAAATTAGCACCACTCAGGTTTGCGCCACTTAAGTTCAAATTTTTTAGATCAATGGCAATCAAGTTCAAATTCCTGAAATCTCGTTGCCCAGCTCTGTACCGACTGATCAGTTCCTGAATGTTCATTGTCTTAAGTTAATTTAGGGACTTTTGCATTTGATAGCAATGTTTGGATACTCTCTTTCACAGAGTGAATAAAGTCAATTCAGGTGTTGCTTTTGCTGACAACACCACTTGGATTCAGGTACGAAATCCTCTGCGACGCCGTTTCTGCCTGGCAATGGCTTTGCGCTTCCGTTTTTCGATTGGGGTTTCAAAATGACGATACTTCCTCATATCGGGAAAAATGCCCGCATGGGAAACCTTCCGCTTAAAACGGCGGAGGGCTGACTCAATACCTTCGTCTTCGCCAAGGATTACCTGTGCCATATTATCTCCTAACAGTTTCCTTCTATAGCGGCCGCTAAGTTGCTTAGAACACTAGGCTTAAGAAGATGTAGGGAACGCACACCTAACCAGGAGTGGAACCTCCGCAACCTCTCCCAAGTCTAGTGGCTATGGCTATAGCTTTTTATTTCATGGGTGTTGTTGCACACATTACATGATGGTTACTTAAGCAAAAAGGGTAGACGCCTTGTCTACCCTCAAGACTTCAATCATTCAATACTATCTTCAAAGGCATTGCTAATCCTGGGTATGAATCAGAGTTTGTATGAATCGAAACTTTCAATTCATCGTTCTATAGTGATCCTGTTTGAAATTTAAACAGGGTGCAGGTGTTCCACTCCTGCGTGGAGAATTCGCCCCACCCTTGTTCACAAACGATTTGTGAACGTTATATTCAGAATCACCGTCTACAACTTTAATACCGGTTATAAGACCGATTACCACTCGACCAGTTTGCTCTAGAGGAACCTCTGTTTTCCCGTGGTCTGGCTTTATTGACTTTGAGGTCACGTCCCATCCACTCAGCACCATCTAGTGCTTCGATCGCAGATTGCTCTTCAGCCTCCGTTGACATTTCTACAAAGGCAAAGCCACGTACCCGCCCCGTGTCCCGATCAGTGGGCAACTGAACCCGCTTAACAGTTCCGTATTCTGCAAAGGTCTGGGATATACCGTCCTCTGTCACTTCATAGGACAAATTTCCGACATAAATCGACATAAAAGTTCTCCGAATTAAAGTTTTGTGGAGAGTTAAATTCGGAGAAACGCCTATAGGACGGATTACACAACCGAAAATAAATTTCCAAACTGCTCTCAGTTTAACATGATATTTCTAAAAAGAAAGTCTCTGGCAAGAGATAGGGAGTAAGAATGGAGAATAGGGGACAGGGGCAGTGAGGAGAAAGATGTGATCTCCTTACTGCCTATTCCTTATCATCTGACTGCCAATCAGCCCCTAATAACTAGCGACTTCTATACAGAATAGAGCGATCCTGCTTGAAAATTGAACGGGTGCAGGGGTGGAACTCCTGGCTGGGGCCAAAAAAGCCCCCCCTTAAAGCCAATGCCCTAAGCAACCTGGCGATAGCTATAGATGATTCGTGAAATGAAAGGATTGTGAAAAGGATTTCGCAGGAATCTCTTTTCACAATCCAGATAGGATTGCTATATCTCCTCTCCCCCCATTTAATTAGTAGCTGTCATCTTTGCCGACGGTGTTCATTTCGAGCAGATGGTTAGCATGGATAAGGCGATCGGCGATCGCCTGTCGCCACCGAAGACTAACCCGTAAGTCCGCCAACAACTCTTGAGCTTGTTGCCGATAAAATGCGCTTTTGACTACATCAACCTGTTCTAATTGATTGAGATTGTCATATACCGTTTCAGGAGAAACTGGGTTAGGAGAAGTTTGAGTCATAGATTTTTTATGGGTTTGTGATTGATTACCTGACTGATTGATTAAGGCAGATCGCTATAGCCCATGAGGTAGCGATCGCACTCACGGGCGGCTTCTCGCCCTTCATTAAGGGCCCAAACCACGAGGCTTTGTCCTCGACGACAATCTCCCGCTGCGAAGACCCCCGGAATGCTGGTTGTGTATTTGCCGTAGTCAGCTTTGATGTTACTGCGGGAATCGCGATCAATTCCCAGAGCATCCAACAGAGGTTGTTCTGGCCCCAAAAAACCCATGGCCAATAATACCAGTTGGGTGGAAATGACTTTTTCTGTCCCTGGAATTGGCTTGGGAATAAACTGACCTTTCTCGTTGTGCTGCCACTCCACCTGGACGGTGTGAACCGCTTTCACATGTCCGGTTTCATCTCCCTCAAACCGGGTGGCAGTGGTGGTGTAAACGCGAGGGTCATTCCCAAATATGGCAGCGGCTTCTTCCTGACCATAATCCATCCGGTAAATTTTGGGCCATTCGGGCCAGGGATTATCCGCTGCGCGAGTTTTCGGTGGTTTAGGCATAATTTCTAACTGCATGAGGTTGGTGCAGCCGTGACGAATAGAGGTGCCGACGCAATCGGTTCCCGTGTCGCCCCCACCGATAATCACTACATCTCTGCCAGCAGCAGAAATGTAGTTTTTGCCCGGATGCCCATCCAGAATAGCTTTTGTATTGGCGGTGAGAAAATCCATGGCAAAGTGGATGCCTTTCAGGTCGCGTCCTTCAATGGGCAAATCACGAGGTTTGGTGGCTCCAGTACAGAGGATAACGGCATCAAAGTCATTCAGCAGGGTTTCAACGGGCAGGTCTTTGCCAATTTCGGTGTTGCAGACGAAGGTGACTCCTTCTGCTTCCAACACATTGATGCGGCGCAGAACCACTTTTTCCTTGTCTAGCTTCATGTTGGGAATGCCGTACATCAGTAAGCCGCCAGGGCGATCGCTCCGTTCATATACCGTCACCCAATGTCCCGCTGTATTCAATTGAGCGGCGGCAGCCAGCCCGGCTGGTCCAGAACCGACGATGGCCACTTTTTTCCCGGTACGTTTGCTGGGGGGATTGGGGGTAATCCAGCCTTTTTCCCATCCTTTCTCGGCAATGGAATATTCAATATTTTTGATGGTGACGGGGGGATTGTGGATACCGAGAACACAGGAGCCTTCGCAGGGTGCGGGGCAAATGCGACCCGTAAATTCAGGGAAGTTGTTGGTTTTGTGCAGGCGAGCAAGGGCTTCTTTCCACAGGCCATGGTAGACTAAATCATTCCATTCGGGAATCAGATTGTTAATTGGACAGCCACTGGCCATTCCACTGATGAGGGTGCCTGTATGGCAGAAGGGGGTACCGCAATCCATGCAGCGAGCACCTTGAGTTCGCAGCTTTTCCTCTGGCATTGGCAGATGAAATTCGTCCCAGTTGCGGATGCGATCGCTGGGTGCGATTTCAGATGCAACTTCACGCAGGTATTCAATAAAGCCAGTTGGTTTTCCCATAGGTGATCTCTCGATTTCAGGCTTAAGTTAGGTATAGGAGAAGGTAGAAAGAAAGTTATGACAATGCAGATACCAGAGGATCCAAGTAACAACAAGCAAATATTCGAGATATCTTGATTCAGTTGCGAGAGGAAGTGAACCAGCTAAATAAAAGACATTATCGGAAATAAATCACTCGATATGAGAATGGGCGATAAAGCCATGAAAATTGACAATTTTATGCAAAGAACTGATTTCCTTTCTTGTTTCCGATTAAGTCTAAAGAGTTGAAAAACTCGACTATGGGTTTTCCCCTTACCAAAAGGGCACAGATGGGATGGCGAGAATGTCTGTTTTTTTCATATCGCGCAAAAACTCTCAGTAGTTGCTATGAAAATATCTACCTTGCCAGATCTCCGACTTCTAAATTCAATTCGGCATCATATCGCCCATTAAACAAGAAGTCGAAGATCTAAACATTAACTTCCCCCAATACGAGCGACATCGCGGGCATTTTCTTCAAACGCAGCCGATAGGGCATCATCACCACTCAGACCTGATGCCAGCGCATTTTGTATAGCTTGCAAAACACGCTTATAGTCTTTCGGCATGACTTTGACAAACTGTGGCAACATCGTTTCCCAATTCGCCAACACTTCGGCTGCTTTTTCGCTACCTGTGTAGTCCAAATGACGCTGAATCATTTGACGCAGATCCTCAATTTCCTCCGGTTCTTCCAGGGATTCCAGACCAACCATCTGAGTATTGCAACGCGTTGCAAAATCTCCCATCTCATCCAGAATGTAGGCGACTCCACCACTCATTCCAGCCGCAAAGTTGCGTCCGGTTTCGCCTAAGACAACCACTTTGCCACCTGTCATATACTCACAACCGTGATCACCCACAGCTTCGACAACGGCGTTGACACCGGAATTGCGAACACAGAAACGTTCCCCTGCCATACCGCAAATGTAGGCTTCGCCACTCGTTGCTCCGTAGAAGGCAACATTACCTGTGATGATGTTTTCTTCGGCTACAAAGGTGGAACCAGCAGGTGGGTAGAGAATGATTTTGCCACCGCTGAGTCCCTTACCCAGGTAGTCGTTAGCATCCCCTTCCAGTTCCAGGGTGACGCCTTTGGGTACAAAGGCTGCAAAACTCTGACCCGCACTGCCCTGGAAATGCAGATGAACTGTATCTTCGGGCAATCCATCCCAGTGGCGTTTGGTGATTTCGTTGCCGAGGATAGTGCCTACAACGCGGTTAATGTTTTTGATTGGTAGGGTTGCTTTGACCCTTTCCCCGTTCTCGATTGCAGGCTTACACAGATCTAACAACACGGTCATATCGAGAGATTTATCGAGTCCGTGGTTTTGGGGAATCTGGCAATAACGGCCCACTTCGGGATCGACTTCAGGTTGATAGAGAATTTTGGAGAGGTCAATTCCTTTTGCTTTCCAGTGATCAACTGCTTGCCTGGCTTCCAGAACATCAGTGCGACCGACCATTTCGTTTAGGGTACGGAAACCCAGTTGGGCCATCAATTCCCGCACCTCTTGGGCAACAAATCGCATAAAGTTGACGGTGTGTTCGGGCTTGCCAACAAAGCTCTGACGGAGATAGGGATCCTGAGTTGCGATCCCGGCAGGGCAGGTGTTCATGTGGCAGACGCGCATCATGATGCAGCCAAGCGTCACCAGGGGAGCAGTAGAGAAGCCAAATTCTTCGGCTCCCAGGAGGGTGGCAATTACCACATCGCGCCCCGTTTTCATCTGACCATCGGTTTCCACAGCAATGCGCGATCGCAAATTGTTCAACACCAGGGTCTGATGGGTTTCGGCCAACCCCAGTTCCCAGGGCAATCCGGCATGTTTGATCGAAGTTTGGGGCGATGCACCGGTCCCACCATCAAAGCCAGAGATCAACACCACATCCGCGTGGGCTTTGGCGACGCCAGCGGCGATCGTGCCAACTCCCACCTCAGATACCAGCTTGACACTGATGCGTGCTTCCCGGTTGGCATTCTTCAGGTCGTGAATTAGCTCGGCCAGGTCTTCAATTGAGTAAATGTCGTGGTGGGGTGGCGGCGAAATCAGCCCTACACCGGGGGTTGAGTGGCGCACTTTAGCAATCCAGGGATATACTTTCTTGCCAGGAAGTTGACCGCCTTCTCCGGGTTTTGCGCCCTGGGCCATTTTGATTTGAATTTCCTGCGCCTGGGACAGGTACAGACTGGTGACGCCAAATCGACCGGATGCCACCTGTTTGATAGCACTGTTTTTGGAATCGCCTTGTTCATTGGTCCAGGTGTAGCGCTCTGGGTCTTCGCCGCCTTCACCCGTATTGGATTTGCCGCCAATGCGATTCATGGCGATCGCCAGCGTTTCATGGGCCTCCTTCGAGATCGAGCCGTAACTCATGGCTCCCGTCTTGAACCGCTTCATAATGGCCTCAACGGGTTCCACCTCTTCCAGGGGCACTGGCTCACGGGGTTTGAATTGCAGCAGTCCACGCAGGGTAAAGTGCTTCTGGTTTTGTTCGTTGACAAGTTTGGCGTAGTGCTGGTAAGTTTCGTAGCTGCCAGTCCGAACGGCTTTTTGCAAGGAGTGGATGGTTTCAGGACTGAACAGGTGTGCTTCACCCTCTTTCCGCCATTGATACTCGCCACCCACATCCAGAGTGTGACCATTAACATCCCGATCAGGAAAGGCGTGGTGATGCCGCAGCACTGCTTCTTTGGCGATGACTTCTAAATCGGCTCCTTCAATGCGCGATGCAGTCCAGGTGAAGTAGCGATCAATAACGGAACGATTTAACCCGATCGCTTCAAAAATTTGGGCTCCACGATAGCTTTGCAGTGTCGAAATGCCGATCTTGGATGCCACTTTGATCACACCCCTGGTGACGGCTTTAACGTAATTTTTGCAGGCGGTTTTGTAATCCACATTCACCAGCAAACCCTGCTGGATCATGTCCTCAATGGTTTCAAAGGCGAGGTAGGGATTGATTGCCTCGCAGCCATAACCAATTAACGCTGCAAAATGATGCACTTCCCGTGGTTCACCGGATTCCAGCACAAGGCCAACCCGTATGCGGGTGCCTTCTCGAATCAGATGATGATGCAATCCCGAAACCGCTAACAGGGCTGGGATGGGGGCACGCTCCGGGTTGATTTCGCGATCGCTGAGGATGAGAATACTAACGCCATTGGCGATCGCCTGATCCGCTGTGGCACAGATTTCATCCATGGCGGCTTCCAGTCCCCGCACACCCTCCTTCGGGTTGAACAAAATTGGCAGAGTGAGCGACCGAAAATCGTCCTGGTTCAGATGCTTGAGCCTTGCCAGTTCTGCATTGCTGAGAACGGGAGTTTTGAGTTTGATCAAATGGCAACTTTCGGGTTCCGGGTTTAAGAGATTTCGTTCAGCACCGATAGTCGTTTCTGCCGAGGTAACAATTTCTTCCCGAATTGAATCAATCGGTGGATTAGTGACCTGGGCAAAGAGTTGCTGGAAATAGTCGTATAGCAGTTTGGGGCGATCGGAAAGAACCGCCAGCGGAGTATCGGAGCCCATAGAGCCGACCGCTTCCACCCCATCCCGCGCCATTGGAGTCAACAGAATCCGCAAATCTTCAAAGGTGTAGCCAAAGGCCATTTGTCGTGTAATCAGGGATGGGGGTGGAGTGCTGTGGAGTGTTTGCCCATTGCCCATTATTGCCCACTGCCCCTTCCCTTCCCCTTTCGGTGCATTTAACTGATCCAGTCCCACTAAATGCTGATTCAACCATTCCCGATAGGGTTGTGCAGTAGCAATCTGATTTTTAATTTCCTCATCGGCAATAATGCGCCCCTGTTCCATATCGACCAGAAACATTCGCCCCGGTTGCAGTCGTCCTTTCAGCGCCACCCGTTCGGGAGCCACGGGTAAAACCCCCGCCTCTGATGCCATGATGACAAGATTATCTTTGGTGACGTAGTAGCGAGAAGGACGCAAGCCGTTGCGATCAAGCACAGCACCCATGACTGTGCCATCGGTGAAAGCGATGGATGCTGGACCATCCCACGGTTCCATCAGGCAGGAATGGTATTCGTAAAAAGCTTTTTTCTCGTCACTCATGGATTCATGGTTTGTCCATGGTTCCGGGATCATCATCATCACCGCATGGGGCAGCGATCGCCCCGCCAGAGTCAGCAATTCCAGCGCATTATCAAAAATGAGGGAATCACTGCCATCAATATTGATAACTGGACGAATTTTCTGAATGTCATCGCCAAATAGCTCAGACTCAAACAGAGATTGGCGGGCATGCATCCAGTTGATATTGCCGCGCAGGGTATTAATTTCGCCATTGTGAGCAATGTAGCGGTAAGGGTGCGATCGCTCCCAACTGGGAAAAGTATTGGTGCTGAAGCGAGAATGCACCAGTGCCAGGGCACTTTCCATATCGGGATCGTGCAAATCAAGGTAGTACTGACCCAGTTGCACAGGCATCAGCATGCCCTTGTAAACCACTGTGCGGCTGGAAAGGCTAGACAGATACCAGTAGGGATCAATCCCACTGGCGCGAATGGCATTGTGCGAAAGCTTGCGAATCACATACAGCTTGCGTTCAAACGCTAGGTCATCAGTAAGATTGGGCGATCGCTGAATAAACACCTGCTGCATAAACGGCTCACTCGATTTCGCCGTATCGCCCAACATTGAGTTATCAGTTGGCACATCACGCCAGCCCAGCACCTGCAACCCTTCATTGGCCACAACCTGTTCAAAAATCTGGCGGCTTTGCTCTCGCTGGCGGCGATCGGGCGAGGCATAGATCATACCAACGCCATACTGCCCGGCTTCCGGCAACACAATTCCAATCTCGTCTGCCACTTTCTTGAAAAACTTGTGCGGCACTTGCAATAGGATCCCTGCTCCATCGCCGGTATTGACTTCGGCACCCACCGCTCCCCGGTGGTCGAGGTTCAAAAGGATTGTCAGGGCATTGTCTACAATCTCATGGGATTTCTTTCCCTGCATGTGAACGATAAACCCAACACCACAGGCATCGTGCTCATAGCGTGGATCATACAAACCCTGTTGTAATGGCATTTTATTTGTATTCATTACTGCTGCCCGAAACTGGCATGGTACCTTTAGAAAATAACAAAACAAAGCAATTGTCTGGATTTTCTAATAAGAATAGGGGCAAGTTCTAAGTCTTAAGGAAAATGTCAGATCTCCCTTTGATCCCGCTTTTTTCTTTACAGAATTCGGAGCTGCAATCATTTCATCTAGGTTCTAGAACCACATTCTGAAGAGGGTTTGAGAAAGATGGATTCTTCTTCTCGGTTTGTTACATTTCTTCTATGAATTGTGATCAACCCATGACATTTATTGATTAGTAAGTAGACATATATAGCACTCCAAAATCAGTTGTGAGAGCTCTCCTGGGAGTTTGGTGATAAGCGAAGCTTACCACCAAAAACAAAATCAATATTCCAGAGGTTTTGTTTCGGGTGAAAGAGTAGCGTAAGCTACTCTTTCACCAGCAAGTCGGGAGAAACGTTGTGAGATGGAGAGGCTTTATGAGAAAGGATTCCAACGGAATCCTTTCTCACAATCCAAATAGGATCGCTATAGCTACTGGTTTGTCAGTTTTAATTTTGTACCTCCGGATTAAGTCAGAGTGGTTATTTTGTGAGTTTTCAATTCACAAAATATAGCGGTAGTCATTATGGTTAGGACGGGGTGTAGGGGTGGAACCCCTGGCTGGGGGCGAAGCCCCCACTCCCTCTCTAATTCCAGTGTCCTAAGCCTGGTGGCTATTGCTATACAAATGAATGATTTCAAACGCTTTGTTAAAAAATAAAGCATTTGGTAAATTATCCATTTCAGAAAACCTTGATTTTTGAAGGAAGCTGGGATTCTAAGGAGTTTATTCTTTCAGTTCAAATCGACGGGATTCAATTTACCCGCATGGGTGACGCAATAAGGGAAATTGCTATTTCCGTTCAAACAATGCGACTAGAGGATTTCCAAATCCCATCAGTTGATTGAGGTCCTTAACAGCGGTTGGTTGATGGCGAACATAGGCATCGATAAATAAACCGATCGCTGCTGCCACTAATTCTCGAATCGTTTCGTTTGGTTGGGTGGCTGGGAAGTCTAGAAAAGCCCGTCCGGTTGTGGCATCAAAGGGATGGACAACTGAAAAATGGTTGGCTCCTTCTAACAGAACCAGGTAACAGTCACCCCGGTTAGCGGCGATCGCTTCTCGAAAAGTCCGCTCTACTGGGGTTGTGGCTGTTTCCCAGGCAACCCCATAGCGATCGCTGCTGCCAGCAATCACGCCATCCCGTGTGCCTCCCATGAGCAGTATGGGAAGAGCATGGGGCAGAGGCAAAAAGGTACCTGGTTGGTATCCCATCTGCACAATCCCTGCTGAGTGAGCCGCATAGGCAAACGCTGCCACCACCTGGGAGAAAAATTTTGGATCGGCACTTTCAAGCGCAACCCTTCCCCCAGCAGAATGTCCTCCTAAAACGATCCGTTGCAAGTCCAGCAAGCCAGCTAAAACTCCCTGAACTTGTAGCTTCTCTAATGCTTGCAAAATTGCAGGTAAAGCCGAAGCGGTTGGCCCTGTGCCATAGGTGTTTGGAGCTAAGCGCATCACATCAACTCCTGGGGTCAAGCCAATTAACCCTGGTATGTTTTCAGCAACCCAGGAAAAGGTAACAACCACCAACCCCCGTTCTGCCAGTTGAACCGCCAGCCATTGATAAACTTCTGGACCGCAATTAATTCCATTGAAAAAAATGACGACTGGAAAAGGAGCCTGCTGAATATTAGCTGAAACAACTCCCATATCCTTTTCCTGATTGCTGCCCGACATTTGTGCCGGGTAAAAAACTTTGAAGTGAATGGTGTCATAGGGAGAAGCGGTATTCTCCACTTTGGCTGCCTGATAGAGGGCTCGAATGCTCATAGGTCAGCTCCAATTTACGACATGGTTATTCTAATGGTTTATCTTAGTAAACCTCGTCATTGAAGGGGGGCGGAAATCGTTAGGCTCATGATGAAAGTTGTGGATGACCTATGCGTGGACGGATTTCTAACATCAAAATCAGCCTGAGTAAAGAACAACGTGAGAGCTTGAAAAGCTTGCTGCGCCGCAGAAGACTCCTGTTGGGTTGGCAAAACGTGCCCGTGCCATGTTGCTGTTAGCCCAGGTGGAGCGGTTCAAGTAAACATCCCAGCGAGTCGGACTGGGAGAACACCATCTGCATAAGTAGGCAAGACGCTTGATCGAGCAGGGAGTCGAGGGTTTGCAAGAGCGACCGCGACCGGGCAGAGTTCCGGTTTTGCCCCCCTCAATTCGCGTTGTACTTGGTCAAGATGGCGTGTGAACTCCCTGATACTCAAAAGTGGTCTTTGTGCCAATGGGATTGCACCGAGTTAGCTCGACAGGTGGTGGCAGCAGGACTGGTTAGCAGCATTTCTGCCTCTACCGGCGTCGAATATTGAAAAACCGCCAGTTGAAACCTTGGCGACATCATTTGTGGTTATCCCCCAAAGTTCCACGAGACAAAGCTTTTGTCAAATCGATTCGAGCTATTAGCCAACTCTATACCCGCAAGCTCAAAACGCATGAGATGGTGCTTTGCCTTGATGAGAAAACCTCTTTGCAATCTCATCCCCGCGCAGCAGCAACCTTAGATGCCAAACCCCAGTCCACCCTGAAAGTTGAGCATGAGTATAAACGCAAAGGGGCGCTCAATCTGTTTGCTGCTTTTGATACTCGTACTGGGAAAGTTTGGGGGCAAACCTATGACCGCAAACGGCCAGTTGAGTTGATTGTGTTTTTGGAGTATCTCGACCAACAAATTCCGGCCACCATTACCCAGATTCATGTGGTACTTGACAATCTCAGGATGCACGAGGGCAAGCAGGTGCAAGCCTGGTTAGCCCAACATCCCCGATTTGTTTTTCATTTTCCACCGGTACATTGCTCTTGGATGAATCAGGTGGAGCAGTGGTTTAGTATTCTGTAACGCAAGCGCCTGAAAATTACCAACTTTAAGGACAAGAAAGCTTTAGCAGAACGTCTGTTAGCGTTTATTGCCGAGTGGAATGCTGAGGTAGTCCCCAAAAATTGGACAGGGGGTTAAGCTCTGAACGACACCCAAGATGAGTCGAGGACGATGTCATGACAACATCTTGATTGAACGTCTATGGCGTTCATTGAAATACGAATTGATTTAGCTGATGGCGTTTGAGGATGGAATTCATTTGAACAAGGAAGTACAACGATGGTTTCATTGGTATAATCAAGAACGTCCACATCAAGCTTTGAAGTATCGCACGCCAGAAATGGTGTATTGGGAAATGCAACCGCTCTCTAAAGAAGCTTGAAATGGACATGGAGATCTCTCATTTCAGAGCTTAGAGATCCCTCGGAATTGTCCAACCGATTGGGTCCACCTCAGGCTGATCGACAGCGCAACTGCATTGAACGCACAATCAATCGCTTCAATTCAAACAGTTTCGACGGATTGCTACCCGATATGGAAAAACGGACACAGAACTATCTGGCGATGCTCACCCTTGCTGCAATTCTTTTGTGGCTCTAGGCTTTAAAGCCCGCCCTAAGCAACCTGGCGACAGCTATGATAATCATCCCTGTGACAACGAAGCAAAAAGGGCAAAGTTCTCCGCCCCCTGATTATTCATTATGTTATTCATTATGAATAAAATGAACAGATCTGTGATTTGATTCTGCTATCGCTACTAGTAGTCTGCCAATTAGGCTTTAAAGTTTATTTAAAGGGTTTACAAACCTTCAAAACCCCGTAAGTTTGATTTTCTGGGTTTAGATAAACAGGCAACGTTCCTTTGGTGAACCACTAGTGCAGACTGACAGAAATAAGCCGTCAGGTTTAGAGTGATGGGGTGATAGAGTACTCCAGATCATTACTCCATTACTCCGTCACTCCTCCCCAATACTGGTGGAGATCTTCTGCCATGAAGCACTAACCGCCGATCGCATAGGCAGAATTTAGCGCCCACAGAATCAGGAGGGCGATACTACCCAAAACCAAAATTGCAGAGATGGTGACGGCCTTCGGGCTATCAGCACCGTCGAACTTCATGATTCCCCGATTCAAGTCTGACACGGCTTTCTCCTCTCCTTGTCAAATCGATTAAATACCAGTTACACGAAAAACAAAGTATTGTAGATCACTCGGCAGTAGAGCCAGCATCCGCTTCAATTCTATCCGCTTCAAAGAAGATTTCTGGTCAATATTAAGTTTTCTATCGTTCGCATCAAGATTTGCTGATGATTCGAGCTATAGCTATCGCCACCAGGCTGAGGACGGGGTGCAGGAGTGGAACTCCAGCCAGGGGTTGAAGCCCCTGCCCCCCTTAAAACCAATGTTCTAAGCAATCTGGCGATCGCTATGAAAAAGCAGTCAGCGGTGTTGCCAATCCAGAATTGTGATATTTTCTAGAACAAATGTTTTATAGAACGGTTTTAATTCACGCTTACCTCTCACCCATCTCACCCGTTACGATTCCCTTGCGAATTTTCTTTCATCAATTTTGGGAAGTTCGGCTATCCTGACTCCAGTATTGCCTGTATTTCTCGCTACATGACACAGTCCAACCTTATTCAGCTTGCTCAGGCAGGCGATGCAAACGCGATCGCTGCCTTAATGAACTCTGCCCTACAGGCGATCGGTGTCACTGCCAGGGCCGTAATTCGAGAAGGTGATCTCCACATCCTCTTAGAGTCGGAACACGCTTTAGCTGAAAGCTCTTGCATCGAGTTTATTCAGCGGGGAATTACCCGACTTGGGTTGGCCTGGCTTTCGTCGGCCATTGTTTACAGTCGGGTCAGGGGGCAGCAGGTGCCTGTTTGGGTGCAAAAAATCGATCTGGGCAATTCTGAACTGGCTAATCCCTTCGTGCTGTCGCCGGAAGTGCCCCTTGATGTAGAAGGAGCCATCCTGCGTCGGTTGCCATCCTCAGCACCGAGGCGGGTTCGTCTGTTCGATCTGCTGCTGCTGGGTTTTCCACTGCTGGTTGTGTTTAGCAGCATCCAGATTTGGGGTAGGTACCTGTCCAGCACCACTTCGGGGGCCGTATCCTCGACTGCCTCGTCAGAGTTAAGTAAGAGTCAATCGACAACCTCTCCACCCAAGACTCAAGAATCTGCAAAACCCGATCCTTACCATCTGGCAATTAATCAAGCCAGTAAAGCAGTAAAACAGGGCGAACAGGCAAAAACACGGCAGGATTGGCGCAAGGCTGCAGAAGAGTGGTGGCAGGCGATCGCTCTGATGAAAAAAGTGCCTGCCGCTCACCCAAAGTATGCGATCGCTCAACAAAAGCTTGCCCAGTACGAGCGCAACCTGGAAATAGTAGCCAAAGACCGCCTCAGCTTAGCTGGGATGGAGTTGAAAAAAGTAATTTCTGGTGGCGTTTCACCCAAATCAGTTGTCTACTCTGGGGATGATCTGTTCTTTGCCCAGAACATGATGTACAGCCACACCATAACGGTTTACGATCGGGAATACCGCCTCGTCAAAACCATTTCCGATACTGTCAAGCTATCTGACTTTGGCTATCCCCAGTACCCCGGCTCCCACAAAGGGGCCCCTGTTGAGGCAGCTTTTTCCCAGGATGGGCAAATCGCTTGGGTATCTAACTATCAGATGTATGGAGCGGGATTTAACAGTTCTGCTGACGATGACTGTAGCCCTTCTGGTAACAATGACCCCAGTTTCCTGTACCGCATTAGTACAGGCGCCTTAAAGATCGACCATGTTGTTCAGGTTGGCTCAGTCCCTAAATTTGTAGCTACAACGCCCAACAACCGTTATGTTCTCGTCAGTAATTGGTGCAGTTGGGATCTCAGCGTCGTTGATACTCAGAAAAACAAGGAAGTGCGACGCATCCAGCTAGGACCCTATCCACGTGGCATTGCGGTGGATGCCAAATCCGAAAAAGCCTACGTTGCGGTGATGGGCTCCTACGATATTGCCGTCGTAAACTTAAAAAACTTCTCTGTGAAATGGTTACAGGGGGTTGGTCATTCTCCCCGACACCTCAACATTGACCCCAATGGTAAATACCTCTACACCACCCTGAATGGAGAAGGACAGGTCGCCAAGATTGACCTCTCTACTGGCAAAGTCGTCCGTAAAGTCGCCACCGGAAACGCCCCTCGCAGTATGGCAATTTCGGGAGATGGACAATTTCTCTACGTGGTCAACTACAACTCCGATACGGTGAGCAAAGTCCGCACCCGTGATATGCGGGTTGTTCAAACCGCCAGCGTCAACCCGGCCCCTATTGGTGTGACCTACGATTCTAAAACTAATCAAGTGTGGGTTGCCTGCTATTCAGGTAGCATCCTGGTATTTCAGGATTAACTGGTACTGCAGGATTAAAAAACAAATACCTATCGATTCAGCAGCAAGTTAAGGTATTACTAGCAGAAAAGCTACTCGCTCAGAGCCGGTAACTTCTCTTCTAACACCACCTTAATGCTGATGAGACCGACAGGTAGTTTGACTTAAGCGAATTTAAGCGCGATTAAAATAATCCCCAGGTCAAAGATTTCTCGATGGGGAAAGTTGCACCCACACCTAACCAGATCGTAACCAGAGTACCAAACAGGAAAAGTGCCGTGGCAACTGGACGACGGAAGGGATTCTGAAACTTGTTGACGCTCTCAATAAACGGAACCAGAATCAGCCCTAAGGGGACAGCTGACATCAGCATCACACCCAGGAGTTTGTTGGGTACAGAGCGGAGAATCTGAAATACTGGATAGAGATACCATTCAGGCAGAATCTCTAAGGGAGTTGCAAAGGGGTCAGCAGGTTCCCCGACCATTGCCGGGTCAAGGACTGCCAAACCCACACAGAGGGCGATCGTCCCAAAAATGACTACTGGAAAAACATACAGCAGATCATTGGGCCAAGCAGGTTCGCCGTAATAATTATGCCCCATGCCTTTTGCCAATTTGGCACGCAGTTGGGGATCACTGAGATCTGGCTTCTTAAGCGTTGCCATAGTTAATGTGTTCCTTTATCTCTGAAGTCGGCAGATCGGGGTTGCAAGCAAGAATGGCAGAATTTGGATATTCACATCATAATGGCCTAACCCGCGGAGCAGGTCAACAACCACTTAGAGAGGACCTGAAATTCCTTGCTTACGGATCATGAGGAAGTGGAGCAGCATGAAGACTGCAATTAACCAGGGAAGAACAAAGGTGTGAGCGCTGTAGTAGCGAGTCAGGGTTGCCTGACCGACACTGGAACCACCCCGCAGCAAATCGGCAATCAACGTTCCAACGACGGGAATCGCTTCGGGTACATTGGACACAATCTTGACGGCCCAGTAGCCAACCTGATCCCAGGGTAGGGAGTAGCCAGTGACGCCAAAAGAAACGGTGATGACAGCCAGGATGACGCCTGTTACCCAGGTCAACTCGCGAGGCTTCTTGAAACCACCAGTCAGGTAAACCCGAAAAACATGCAGAATCATCATCAGCACCATCATGCTGGCAGACCAGCGATGGATGGAGCGAATCAACCAACCAAAGTTTACCTCTGTCATGATGTACTGGACGGAGTTAAAGGCTTCGGCAACGGTGGGTCTATAGTAAAAGGTCATGGCAAATCCGGTGGCAAACTGGATCAGGAAACAGACCAGGGTAATACCACCGAGACAGTAAAAGATGTTGACGTGGGGGGGAACGTACTTGCTGGAGATGTCATCTGCGATCGCCTGAATTTCCAGCCGCTCCTGAAACCACTGAAACGCTTTGGAATCGGTTACCTGCTTGGTAAACATGAAGGGAGAAATTCCTAAGTTATGTATTGCTGTTCATAAAGAATGTAACACAGTCCCTGCGCGTTTTTCACATTGAATCGGATTGTCAAGAAAGCGGTACCCTTCGCCATTGCTAGTTTTTTCCGGGGATTTTGGAAGAAGATAACAAGCCAGAACAATCCTTAAGCTAAGACAAAGTTTTTTGAACAAACCCCCAATTTATATTGGGGCATCCATCCCAATCCAAACGGTCACTTGCAATCCAAATGGTCACTTGATTGTCTACTACTTCTGTTCCACCAATCACACCTCATAAATCAGACAGGCTGGCAAAGTCAAGTAGTGCTTCACCCAGGGTTTCCAGTTAAGCAAAGGACAATTGGTTGATTCGCGTCGCGCAGAATCAGGAACCGAGCCAAACCGACGAGTCAGCAGGCGCAGAACGAGCGATTAGGTTTCTACTTCAGCACCCTGCTGAATCCCTTCCTGTCTTGCTTCCTGTCTAGTCTTTGTCTTTCCATTCCAGGTAAGCCTGTGATAAAGCAGTCATTAGTTCACGCTCCTCATTTTCCATTGAGCTACCAAGTTCTAGCATGATGCGCCAACTCACTAATAATTCTAAGATCCTGGAGCGGCGTGGATCATTAGAGGGTAAGGACAGAATCTCTGTGATGGCTTGCTTTTGGGTTTCATCCCGACCTAAGATCCTTAGCCAGAGAGTTTCTTCTATAACTGGCAATTCCTGAATAGCGACGATCGCCGTCTTGAGAATCTCTAGCAGAAAATAAACACCTGGTAACCAGTCGGAACGCACCTGTCTACCAACTCTAGTAATGACAGGTCTAGTATCTACCAACTTCAGCAATGACAGGTCTAGTAATTGTTGCTGCCAGAATCCATAACCTTTGTAAGTCACTGTCCAGTAGAGCCCCCCTCTTGTTTAGCCCTACGACGAGTATCTTCCTGAATCCACAGCAACTTAAGCAAACAGCTCCTGATTTCCTGGCGACTGGGTGGATGACGGAATGGTTCAAGTAAACATGGGGTTTTGGCAATTCGACTGAGTAGCCCAAAATTATCTGCGGGTTCAGCCGGAGAGACTGCTGGAGTAAACCAAACATCGACAAACAGATTCTCCTAAGACTTCTAAATTTTGCTGGACAACCCCAAGAGGCTCCAGGAATCCTTCCAGATACTGCTTTGCCAATTGATCAAACGGAATTTGCGTCATGTTCAAAATAGAATACTTGGGAGGGATGAAGTTCTGACGGTTGACTTACTCCTACTGGCATGGACTGATTGACTAACGTTAAGATTAGTTTCTATGAGAAAACAGATCCCCTCGATTAAGCGACTGATTATTTTGCTGGTCTGGATTGTGGTTGGGCTGGGAACACTTGCATCCCCAGCTCTAGCTTTGACCGATGAACAAAAGTTTTTATCAGAAGTTTGGCGGGTGGTAGACCGCGCCTATATTGATGACACGTTCAACCATCAGAACTGGTGGCTGGTACGCGAGAAACTCCTGAAGAAACCGTTGGAGAATCGAGAACAAACCTATGAGGTCATTCAGCAGATGCTTACCAGCCTGGATGACCCCTTTACCCGCCTGCTCAAGCCTGATCAGTACCGGACCTTGCAGACAAGTACTTCTGGAGAACTGACAGGGGTTGGCTTGCAAATTGCTCTGGATGGAGAAAAGGGTAAGCTGCGAGTGATCGCCCCGATCGCTGGCTCTCCCGCAGACAAAGCAGGCATTCAACCAGCAGACACCATCTCGAAAATCGATGGTGTTTCCACTGAAGGGCTGTCCCTTGATGAAGCGGCTGACCGAATGCGAGGACCAGTTGGCAGTCGGGTAATCCTCACGGTGGAGCGTGAAGGCAGAGCACCTTCGGACTTTTTAGTGGTGCGCGATCGCATTGCGCTCAACCCAGTTATTGCCGATTTGCGAACCGTCAATAAACCTGGTAGTGGAGAACCTGTGAAGATTGGCTATATCCGCCTAAGCCAGTTCAATGCCAATGCAACCACTGAAGTGGCCCATGCCATTAGCCGCCTGGAAGAGCAGGGGGCGGAAGCTTACATTCTAGATTTGCGCAGCAATCCAGGGGGATTGTTGCAGGCAGGAATTGACATCGCTCGCTTTTGGTTAGACCAGGGCACCATTGTCTACACTGTTAACCGTCAGGGAGTCATTGGTAGCTTTGAAGCCATGGGGCAGGCTCTAACCTCCGATCCACTGATCGTATTGGTGAATCAGGGGACTGCCAGTGCCAGTGAAATTCTGGCAGGGGCGCTGAAAGATAACAAACGCGCCACTCTTGTTGGTGAGAGGACCTTTGGTAAGGGCTTGATTCAGTCCTTATTTGACCTATCAGATGGCTCTGGGTTGGCTGTGACCGTCGCGAAGTATGAAACCCCTAATCATACAGATATCAATAAGCTGGGAATTAACCCTGATGTAACCATTCCCCTCGATTCCATTCGAAGTGACGAGGTGGGCACTCAGGCTGATCGACAATATGCAACAGCCGTGGAACTTTTAACTACAGACTCAATGGTGGCTGCCGGTGCTCCCTAACACTGAGCGAATTTATCACGACCCGCTGCACGGTGCGATCGCCCTCAGTAACGGAGATCCCACAGAAGCTCTGTTAATTCGGCTAATTGACACGCCTGCCTTTCAAAGGCTACGCCGGATCCGACAATTGGGGCCTGCTAGTCTGACCTTCCACGGTGCTGAAAGCTCTCGCTTTACCCATTCTCTGGGAGTGATGGCGATTGCTCGTCGTGCCTTTGATCGAATCGCCGCTAGCTATCCCCAACTTTGTCCTTACCGTCCGGTAGTACTCTGTGCTGCTTTGCTGCACGATCTGGGGCACGGACCCTTCAGCCATACGGGAGAAGAAATTTTTGGCAACAACCACGAATACTGGACTCGCCGTATCCTGCAAGAGCACGCCCCCATCCGGGAAGCTCTGGATTCCTTTCAGCCAGACTTGCCAGAGCAAATCATTCAGGTGTATTTGAAAAAGCATCCTATTCCACTCGTCTGGCAACTGGTTTCCAGCCAGCTTGACTGCGATCGGCTAGACTACTTGATGCGCGACAGCTACTTTACCGGAGCTTCCTACGGCAAGATTGACCTGGATCGGATTTTGATGGCATTGCGCTACGACCCGGTGAGCCAGCAGTTAGTAGTTGCCCTCAAAGGCATGGCGGCAATTGAACATTACCTGATCGTCCGCTATTTCATGTATGCCCAGGTCTACAACCATCCCAAAAACATTGCCGCTTCCTGGATTTTGGAGAAGGCGATGGAGCGCGCTCGCCAGTTGCTCCAGATGGGTCAACTGGAAGCTGATAACACCGTAACCGCCTGGCTCACTGTAGCAGCGGGTGGTATTCGCGAAACAACTTCATGGAATTTTGGCCCATCAGCGGAAACTCCCCTCTCCCTTAATCGTTATCTTGCCGCCGATGATGGGGTGTTCATCTACCACATACAGCGCTGGCAAAACAGTTCTGACCCTGTTCTCGCCGATCTTTGTCGCCGTTTCATTGATCGTGACCTGTTAAAAGCTGTGGATGTGACTCACCTGGCTGAAAAAGAGCAAACTATTTTGCTGCAAAAAACCCATTATTGGCTTGCTGCTGCTGGATTTGATGCACCCTATTACACTGGTTTGCGAATCTCTTTCAGTCGGGGCTACACCCTTTATCAAAAAGGAATCAAGTTGCAAACAAATACGGGCTTAGAAGAAATTAGCAATCTGTCTTCCCTGGTGCGTACCCTAACCAATCCCTATCAGAGAACCTGGCTGATTTATCCTCATGAGGTTGAAGCCGAGTTAATGCTGGCGGAAAAGGAAAGTCGGTGAAAAAGTAATGGGGTGGGAAAGGGCTATCGGCCCTCGCTCTGTTATCCGTGTGACAACCATACTTGCCAGTACCGCGGTAGCATCAAGCACCTTATGTTGGAGAATGGATGCTTCCGAAGGCAGATCCTCTTTACAAACTGGAGTTTAGGCTTCGTTCCATTAAAACGTTTTGAGCACTATATTCCGGCTCATCACCAGTTGGGTGCCGCTGGATATAAGAACCGTCCGATTGTAGTTCCCATGCCTGACGATTATCTTTCAACAAAATACCCAGGATTTCCTTTAATTCTTTAGCGCAGTCGGGATTCTCAACCGGGGTAACAGCTTCAACCCGGCGGTCAAGGTTTCGTTGCATCCAGTCAGCACTACCAATGTAGACCTCTTCCCTGCCATTGTTATGGAAATGGAAAATGCGAGAGTGTTCCAGATAGCGACCTACGATGCTAATAACCCGAATGTTTTCGCTAACGTCTGGAACACCGGGACGCAAACAACACATCCCACGCACGATCAGATCAATCTGCACTCCCGCCTGAGATGCCTCATACAAAGTTCTAATAATGCCAGGGTCAATTAGAGCATTCATCTTAGCGATGATGCGTCCAGGATTACCGTCTTCGCAGTGGTCAATCTCACGCTGAATCAGGGCAACCATACGATCGCGCAACGTTACGGGAGCTACCAGCAATTTGCGAAACGATTTTTGTTTGGAGAAACCTGTTAAGTAGTTAAACAAATCCGTCAGGTCTGCCCCCAAATCTTCCTGGCAACTAAACAAACCCAAGTCTGTGTAGATTTTGGCAGTCTTAGCATTGTAATTGCCGGTTCCAATATGCATGTAGCGACGCATATCCTCACCTTCCTTCCGCACGACCAGCAACACTTTGGTGTGGGTTTTCAGTCCCATTACTCCATAAACAACATGCACTCCGGCATCTTCTAATGCCCGTGCCCAACTAATATTGCTGGCTTCATCAAACCGGGCTTTAATTTCCACCAAAGCAACCACCTGCTTACCGTTTTGAGCAGCAGTAATCAGCGCGTTGATGATAGGGGAGTCACTAGAAGTCCGATAAAGCGTTATCTTAATCGCCTGTACGGCCGAATCCTGTGCTGCATGGGTGATGAAATGTTCAACCGATGCAGTGAATGACTCATAGGGATGATGCACCAGTAAATCACCCTGACGAATGATATGGAAAATATCTCCGCCCGTGTCTCCGTCGGTTGCTAATTCTTGATGCATGTGGCGTAAGCGCTGAGGAATAACAGGGTTCCACGGTTTATCTTTCAAGTGGGGTAACGGCAACGACATGAAATACATTAAATCCCGCATTCCCAGCCAGCCCTGAGTGACATAGAGGTCGTTGGGGTCTACATTCATGCCTTTAATCAGGGTTTGCTTGACAAACTCGGACATAGTTGGGGCAAATTGGAATCGCACCACCGAACCAGCAAAACGGCGACGGCTTAATTCCTGGGCGATCGCTTCTGCCAGATCATCTGCGGCTTCTTCCTGCACAGCCAGATCGGCATCGCGAGTGACCCGGAAAAGATGGTGTTCCAAAATGGTCATACCCGGAAACAGCATATCCAGGTTGTCAGCAATGATTTGCTCCAAAGAAACACCCGCCCAAACAACAGGGCGATCGCTGCGAGGATAAACCTCTGGCGGCAATGGTATAAAACGGGGAAGGCTATCTGGCACTTTAACTCTGGCAAAACTCTCCTCACCTGTTTCCGCATCCTTTAGCACAACGGCTAAATTCAAACTTAGATTTGACATCACGGGGAAGGGGTGAGTCGGGTTAACAGCCAACGGAATTAGAATTGGAAATACTTGCTTCTCAAAATATTGCTGCAAATAACGACGCTGGCTTTGATCCAGTTCGCTATATTTTAAGACGTGTACCCCTTCAGCCATCAGTTGAGGCCACAAATCGGTTTCAAGCAATTCCTGCAACTGGTCAACCATTGGACGTAGTCGCTGGCTAATCTCATTCAATTGCTGTTGTGGAGTTCGTCCATCTGGCGTGAGAACATCGACCTGGGCTTCTACCTGGCGCTGTAAACTGGCTACCCGCACCATGAAAAACTCATCTAAGTTAGAACCAAAGATTGCTGCAAATTTAACTCGCTCCAGAAGAGGGGTACGAGGATCAATTGCCTCCTGCAAAACTCGACGGTTAAATTCCAACCAACTCAGTTCACGGTTGAGGTAGTAACGAGGATGATTTAAATCAATAAATTTATCCACTTTCTTTGTTCTAGACATTGCACTTCTTAGAAATTAGGAATTGCTATAGAGATCCTTCTTGAAATTTGAATAGGGCATAGGGGTGGAACCACCGCATAGGGGCTTTCCCCCTTGTCCACAGACTATTTGTGAACGCTATATTTCAAGGAGCTTGGGTAGACCTGTCAGCTTCGAGCCAAAGGTAACACTTAATCAAACACTATGCGTTAAGTAAATCAAATACTATGCCTTAAGTAAAGCTTAAGTATTAGGCTGAGTACCATGATTAAATCTAAAACACTTGGGATGTGTTAACGAAAATTAACCCATACAAGTCTCGGATTTTGTATTTCAATTCAACCTATAAATAACTGAGTGGAGCTACTTAACTTAAATCATGATTTTGTCAGACTATGCTTGCCGGATTAAGTCAGATATATGAACTTTAAAATTAAAATATATGAACATTAAAATAAATTCTTTTTTGAAAGTGAGTTGCTGCCTATTAAGCAGGCAATACAGACTCCATATTTCGCAAAGCCATTAATTCAATTTTTGCTATCAATGCAATAATATATATCATATCAGTCCCGCATCCTTTATGAAAAGTCCTTTATGAAAAGGTAGAGTTGCAAAAACTTTCCTTTGCGAAAAACCTTTCATTAAGTGCTTAAGCCCTCCTTTACCTTTTACTAATTTTCAATTAATCTGGTCTTTCTTGATTCTTATTTCTTTCATATATTTTAGAGATAGGCTATTCCGGTAATTTAAAATAAGCGAGTTTTGAATATTAAGCAAGTTTTGAACATTGGAGTGTGGAGGGTACGGCTGGAAAGTAGCTATTTGTAGGTTTTGTGCAGTTTTTCTGTGAATCTGTTCAGATTTGCTCTCTCAAGATGCACCTGGCTTAACTACTGCTAGAAATGGTGTCCTGCTTAACAACAGAAAAACTATCAAGGAAACTCACTGAAAAAAAGAAAAGAAACTCACTGAAAAAAGAAAATCAGAGAAAACTCAGAGATGCTGTCCAAGATGTTAGGACAGCTAGGTCATCTTAAATTTAAACACTCGGAAATTTAAACACTCGGATTTATGTAAGCAAATAGCCATAATTAAGGTAGGAGAAGGGGTAGGGGATGCGCTCCTAGGTGGGAGGTTTCACCCCATCCATCTCGAAAATCATTCTCAATTCAATCGCGTCTATAGCAGTCCTAGACTAGATCAGTTGTGAGAATAAGAGACTTTCTGAGAAGGAGTTCTAAGGGAACTCTTTTTCGGAATCTAAATAGGAGCGCTATACATTTTTCAGAATAAGCCTGTCGCAATAAGAAGGAGCAAATGCCACTGAGGTATCCTTTGACTATTTAATCTTTTTGTAATTTATTGAATTTGGAGTCAATGATACACTCCACTTAAGAAAAGCTTGTTATTGTTCTCGATCGGATAGTTGAATAATCTTTTCATTATTCAACCTTTAATTTAGCTTACACTAACGGTTGTTTTTTTGATAAAAGTCTGATCAAAAAGAGTGTTTAGTTCGCCTGAAACCGGAATTTCTAATCAAGGACATTTCTAATCAAGGACAGTTGTATGGTTGCAACACCACCGAAGCCAACACAGGATAGCTCTATTAGTGCCTATGGACAGGCGCGATCAACTGTGGAAGGGGCACCGTTGAGTGCGGAAGAGTTGCGAAAGCTTCATGCTTTCTGGCGAGCCAGCAATTATCTGGCAGTTGGGATGATCTATTTACGAGACAACCCCTTGCTTAAGGAACCCCTTAAGCCTGAACACATTAAACAGCGACTGCTCGGTCACTGGGGTTCCAGTCCTGGGATCAGCTTCCTCTACACCCATCTAAATCGAGTAATTAAAAAGTTTGACCAGGATATGTTGTTTATGGTGGGACCAGGGCATGGGGCACCAGGCTTTCTGGGTCCCTGCTACCTCGAAGGCAGCTATTCCCGTTTCTATTCTGAATGCTGTGAGAACGAAGCTGGAATGAAGCAGTTCTTCAAGCAATTCTCTTTCCCTGGCGGAGTTGGTAGCCACTGCACTCCTGAAACACCAGGTTCTATCCATGAGGGTGGTGAACTGGGGTATAGCCTTTCCCATGCCTTTGGTGCTGCTTTTGATAATCCCAATTTAATTGTGGTGTCTATGCCCGGTGATGGAGAGGCGGAAACAGGACCTCTGGCAACTTCCTGGCACTCCAACAAGTTTATCAACCCTGTTCGGGATGGTGCAGTCCTGCCAGTGCTGCACCTGAACGGTTACAAGATTAACAATCCAACTATTCTCTCTCGCATTAGCCATCGAGAGTTAAAGGCATTGTTCGAAGGCTATGGATACGAGCCTTATTTTGTTGAAGGTTCTGATCCTGAGTCGATGCATCAGGCGATGGCAGCAACCCTGGATCATTGCATTGCCAAGATTCATAGCATTCAGCAGGAAGCTCGTTCTAACGGTGTTGTGACCCGACCTATCTGGCCTATGATTGTGCTGCGATCGCCTAAAGGGTGGACAGGGCCAGATTATGTAGATGGTCACAAAGTTGAAGGGTTTTGGCGATCGCACCAGGTACCAATGGGCGGCATGCACAACAATCCTGAGCATGTAAAGCTGTTGGAAGAATGGATGAGGAGTTACAGGCCAGAAGAGCTGTTTGATGCTAATGGCACTCTGTTTCCTGAAATTAAAGAAATAGCACCACTTGGTGACAAGCGACTCGGCTCAACTCCCTATGCCAATGGCGGGTTGTTACTGCATGAGTTGAATATGCCTGATTTTCGGCAATATGGGGTGCAGGTTGAGCGACCCGGTGTGATTGAGGCTGGAAACACTGCACCACTGGGTGTGTTCTTGCGGGATGTGATGAAGAATAACATGACGAATTTCCGGGTGTTTGGGCCGGACGAGAATACATCGAACAAGTTGGGTGCGGTTTATGAAGTCAGCAAAAAATTCTGGATCGCGGAATACCTACCAGAGGATGAAGATGGTGGTGAGCTTGCTCCTGATGGTCGTGTTATGGAGATGTTGAGTGAGCATACGCTGCAAGGCTGGTTAGAAGGCTATTTACTAACTGGACGGCATGGGTTCTTCTCCACCTATGAGGCATTTGCCCATGTGATTGATTCCATGTTTAATCAGCACGCTAAATGGTTAGATATTTGCAATCACATTCACTGGCGAGAAGAGATTGCATCCCTTAACCTGCTGATTACTTCGACAGTTTGGCGACAGGATCATAATGGATTTACCCATCAAGATCCTGGCTTCATTGACGTGGTGCTGAATAAAAGTCCGGATGTGGTCCGCATTTACATGCCGCCAGATGTCAACACTCTGCTGTCAGTGGCAAATCACTGCTTACGTAGCAAGAATTACATTAATGTAATCGTGTCTGACAAGCAGATGCACTTGCAGTATCACAACATGGAATCGGCAATTAAGAACTGCACTAAGGGGATCGATATCTGGGAGTGGGCAAGTAATGATCAGGGAGTTGAGCCGGATGTGGTTCTGGCGACAGCGGGTGATATTCCTACAAAGGAATCACTGGCGGCAAACTGGATGTTGCGAGAGCATTTCCCCGATTTAAAGATTCGCTTTGTCAATGTGATTGATCTATTCAAATTACAGCCTGAATCAGAACATCCTCATGGGTTAAGCGATCGCGACTTTGATAGTCTCTTTACGCCTGATAAGCCAGTCATCTTCAACTTCCACGGCTATCCCTGGTTGATTCATCGACTCACCTACCGTCGTACCAACCACCACAACATCCATGTGCGCGGTTATAAGGAAAAGGGAAACATTAACACCCCACTCGATCTGGCAATCCGGAACCAGATTGATCGCTTCAGTATCGCGATCGATGTCATTGATCGGGTTCCTAAACTGATGGTGGCGGGTGCCCACGTGAAAGAGATGCTTAGAGATGAGCAAATTGATTGCACAAACTACGCCTACGAACACGGGATCGATCGCCCCGATGTTCTGAATTGGAAGTGGCCTTACTAGTGGACGATGGCATAAGTCCAGTAACTATTGGGTTGGAGAGTGGGGAGTAGGAAGGAGCCAGAATGGTATTCGTATTCCCGCTGTGCTGTACTAGTTGTTTAGTAAGACGTCGGGAGTTTAGAAATCCCATCTAAACTTCCGATGGCGTGACCGATTGTCCTGAAGTCTATGCTGACCAAACTGTATTGAGACTGAAGGAGAATGTTTTGTGAGAAGTTATCCAATTTTGCCCCAACTGTTTTCCGAGCAGAAGCTCAGAATGAAGCTCAGAATATTGAAAATATGCAGGTCTGTTCTGGTT
This sequence comes from Leptothermofonsia sp. ETS-13, assembly GCF_049200465.1. Classification (NCBI taxonomy): domain Bacteria; kingdom Bacillati; phylum Cyanobacteriota; class Cyanophyceae; order Leptolyngbyales; family Leptolyngbyaceae; genus Leptothermofonsia; species Leptothermofonsia sp. ETS-13. The sequence continues at coordinate 3,012,100 of NZ_CP120836.1, read as the reverse complement.
GTTCAGCTTTCTCACCGTCTGAAGAACTTTGAGCTGACAGGCATCAAACAACAATCATCGTGATTCAACTGAGAAGGGCACAAGAGATGGGTGCCCTTTATTGCTCTAAGCAAATCTGGTGAAATCTATGAGCGCAATATTCAAACTATTTATGTGAGGAAAATTCTGGATTCTTGCGGTAGTCCAACCAGGAATATCAGCCTTTAAGGCAAAACTGGCTATTGTGATTTCTGCTTTCAAAATACCTGAGCCATTGAAAGGGAATTTGCACCTATCCTTACAGACGTGATTGAGAGAATGGATATATGAATATTCGTGAATCAAAAGTTGAAGTATTGGAAGACATTAAAGCACTAATCCCTGATGATAGATTGACATCGATTTTCAATGCATTTGCACGACTTGACTCAAACCAGGATGGCAAAATCGATATTGATGAATATCTCAGCTTTGCCCTGGCAAAGGAAAAGATTCGACAAACAAAAACATTTGAGGCTCTGGATAGCGATAAGGATGGGTGTATTGAGTTTGAGGAGTTCGTTGTTGCCGCTGAACCAACTTTCCCAATATTAAAGAGGTTTCGTGAACTGGACCTTGATCGAAATGGACTGCTTTCGCTTGAGGAAGCACTTGATATAGCAGATCGATTGGTCCTACCTCTTAGTAGATCACAAATTCAAACCATCATGGCTGAAGTTGATCGGGACAGGGATGGACAAATCACCTACTACGAATATCTAGGGGCGATCGCCCACATTGGATTTCAGTAATGTGTTTGAGATTGCCTGGAAACCTGAAACCTTTCCTACAGAATGTAAGCGGAACGGTTTTCTGCAACAGCCAAACTGTGAATTGACTCTGAACCCACACAAAATGCGTATGCTCCAGCAACTGACCTGCACCCTTAAAATTGCCCTGTTGATTTTCTTTGTCTTGCCTCCGTGGCTGACTCAAGTCGCGATCGCAGCTCCTGCTCCATCCTCCGAACTACCGATATTTCAGTTGCCCATCGACGTTGATAAACAAACAACAGTGAGAATCGATGGCGACAGCAGTATGGTTGTGATTAATCAGCTTTTGAAGGAACAATACCAGCAGCAATTTCCTGGCACTGAAGTAGAAATTGATACCCAGGGAACTGATACGGCTCTGCAAAGATTACTCAAGGATGAAATTGATCTGGCCGCGATCGGGCGACCATTGACCGCTTCTGAAAAAGCAAAAGGGTTGATCGAGATTCCCCTCAGCCAGGAGCGAATTGCCGTCATTGTCGGACGAGACAACCCGTTTAAGGGGAATTTAACGGTTGAGCAGTTTATCAAGATTGTTCGCGGTGAAATTACCGATTGGGCAGAAGTTGGAGGTGCGCCTAGTGCGATTCGCTTCATTGACCGCCCCACCAATAGCGACACCCGAATTGCTCTGAGCCGCTATGGCATTTTTCAGGATGGCGGTTTTACCACTGGAGCTAATGCCGTTCAAATGGAAAGCGATGATACGGCTGCAATCATTCAGCAATTAGGGAGAGACGGTATCGGATACGCGATCGCCAGTCAACTGGTCAACCAGAACAAAGCCCGCATTGTCAAGCTTGTTGTCATGCATGAGGCATTACCGGATGACCCGCTCTATCCCTATGCTCAACCTCGTGGTTATGCCTATAAAAAATCACCTGATTTAGCTGCCAGTTCTTTCCTCGGTCTGGCAACCGCAGAACCTGGAAAGGTGGCGATTAATACCGCCAAAACTACAGAAGCTAAGGCTGTCAGCAGTGCCCTGAAGCCAATTTCTAAAATCTCTATTATTCAGATGCCAGAGCCTGAAACCTCTGCATTTTCTCAAACCCTGAAAGTAATTCCCCTCTGGTTACGGCTGGTTTTACCTCTGACTCTGGTGGGATTGATTTTGCAGTGGGTTCTCAAATGGCTGGAGAGAAAACCCGCGTCATCAACCTCTGTTGTGGTTCCGCAATCCTTAGAAGATGAACCGATCGGCGATCGCGGCTCGACCATGAAGGCGGAAATTATTGAGGCCAATTCTGTTGTTGAAGAATTGGCTGCAAATGTGTCTGAACCCATGACTGAACCTGAAGCGATTGTTACTGAACCCGCAACCCTAGTAACGGCTCCACAATCTGCTGTTCCTCAATCGCCTGGCACAGTTAACGCAATCGCCAGTGTAGTCCCGGTTGGAGATGTCCATACAGGTTATTCAGTAGAAACATTCAAGCAAGCATTCCGCGACAATATGCTGCGATTTCGGGATAAAACTTTAGAGCAGGCAACACCGCAAGATTACTACACGGTGCTGGCGTACATGGTGCGCGATCGCCTGCTGCAATTTAATACGCCTGAAACCTACCTGAATTGCCCCAATGTTCGGTGGGTAGGCGAGCTTTCCCCTGAATATATGCCAGGTCCACACCTGATGAACAACCTGATTAATTTAGGGATTATGGATACGGTGCAGCAAGGCATACAGGAGTTGGGTCAGGATCTAACGGTTATTAGCGACCAGGAAGAAGAGCCGGGGCTTGGCAAAGGCGGCCTGGGACGATTGATGGTTTGCTATCTCGATTCTCTCTCAACTCAAGGGATTCCGGCGATCGGCTATGGTCTTCGCTACGAATATGGCATCTTTGATCAACAAATTCAGAATGGTTGGCAGGTCGAAGTCCCCGACACCTGGCTGCAATTCGGTAATCCCTGGGAAATTGAGCGCCCCGAAGGAATGCAGGAAGTGAAATTTGGTGGACGCACCGAAGCCTATCTGGATGAACAAGGTCGTTATCGGGTGCGCTGGATTCCTCAGGGAGTGATTAAAGGGTTTCCCTACGACACGCCAATTCTGGGTTATCGAGCCAGCACAGTCAACCTGCTGCGACTGTGGCGGGCAGAAACCGCAGATAACCTCTGTAAAACTCTCTACCCAGTTGATGGGGATGATCAGGGGCGGGCGGTACGCCTGAAACAACAGTTTTTCCTGATCTCCTGCTCATTGCAGGACGCCATCCGATTACACCTCCAGGCAGGGCACCCGATCGCCCAATTGCATGAGCGGTTTAATCTACAACTGAATGATACAGATTCGGCACTGGCCGTTGTGGAACTGCTGCGCCTACTGCTTGATGAACAGGGTATTGGGTGGGAGCAGGCATGGGAGATAACCCGCAACACCCTGTCCTATACAAACCATAGCCTCATGCCTGAAACTCTGGATGATTTGTGGTCAGTGGGTCTGTTGGGTTCCGTTTTACCCCGGCATCTGGAAATTGTACTGGAGATTAATACCCGTTTTCTAGAAGAGGTTCGCAGTCAATATCCGAATGATGACAACCGAATTCGTCATCTGTCGTTGATTAGTGAAGTGGGCGATCGCTACCTCCGCCTGACTAATCTTGCCTGTGTTGGCAGTCATGCCATTAATGGTGTTTCTACTCTACACACCAAACTGCTGGAACAAAAGACCCTGCCAGATTTCTACACTCTATACCCAGGCAAATTTAGCAACAAAACCAACGGCATTTCCCCCCGCCGCTTCCTGCTGTTGAGCAATCCAGCCCTATCTGATCTGATCACTCGTCGGATTGGAGGTGGCTGGATCACCAACCTGGATGAGTTGCAGCAATTAACGGTAGCTGCTGATGACTGGAGTTTCCGGCAGGAATGGCGAAATGTGAAACAGTCTGCCAAACAGTCGCTCATGACTGAAATTCAGAAACGGACTGGAATTCAAGTGGACACCAGTTCCTTATTTGATGAGCAGGCAATGATCATGCACGAATACAAGCGGCAGCACCTGAATGTTTTGCACATTCTGACCCTGTACAACCGGATCAAGAACAATCCTTACATCGACATTACTCCATGCACTTTTATCTTCAGTGGCAAAGCGGCTCCCGACTACTTCATCGCAAAGCTGATGATCAAACTCATCCATTCTGTAGCGGATGTCATTAATCATGACTCGGATGTGCTGGGGCGATTGAAGGTTGTTTTCCTACCTGACTTCACAATCAAGCTGGCTCAACGCATTTATCCTGCGATCGAATTATCAGAACATATTTCCACCGCGGGAACCGAAGCGGCCGACACCGGTAACATGATTGCCGCCCTCAACGGAGCGTTGATCATTGGCACTCCGGACGGTTCTAATCTGGAAATTCGAGATGCCATTGGTGGAGAAAACTTCTTTCAGTTTGGCAAGGATGCTCAGGAGGTAGAAGACCTGCGATCGCAAAATTACAACCCCTATGAGATATATAACAGCAATCCCGAACTAAAAGGTGCGATCGACTTGTTAACGTCCGGTGTTTTGTCAAATGGCGACACAGAGTTGTTCAGACCACTGGTGCACCTGCTGCTGTCCAACGATTATTATCTGCTGCTGGCAGATTATGCCTCCTACATCTCCTGCCAGGAGCGAGTCAGCCAAGCTTACCGTAATTCCGATAACTGGACGCGGATGTCTATTCTCAGCACATCCCGAATTGGCAAATTTTCCAGCGATCGCGCTGTTCGTGAATACAACCAGACCATCTGGCACGTTAAACCTGTAACTGAGTTGCGGGAATATGTCCAGGCATAGGCAGAAAATCTGCTGATGTTAGTTAATCCAGCAAATCTCAATTCACTAAACAATCATCAATTCACTAAACAAGCAAGTGAGGTACAAAATGGAAGGCTGCGTTGTGACCGATTTGAGAGTTCATAGCAAACATAATTGCTACGTACTACCGTCAGAAGTGATGCAAAAAATTGAGAATGAGATTTCCGTTTCTACCAGGCTGGAACCAGGAATCAACATCATCAAGATTCGGAGTGGGTCGTTTGACTATATTGAGAGCGATCGCCAGATTGGTGAACCGCTTGTACTGCTCTGGATCTACGGGGGCAAATTCATCAACAAGAAAACGGGAGTTGAAGTGGGTGCAACCTGGTCATCTTTGAATGGTTACGACGATACCCTCACCCTTGAAGTTTTGGAACCTGCCACCCTCAGCGCTTTCTTTTTCGACACCCATATCGATGACAACGAAGGAGAAGTTCATCTCTCCGTTGTCCGAATTTAAGTTGTCTGGATTTAACCGGATATTTGAAAAGGTATGGCCCGTGGTGTTGCATTTGACTGACTCATAAGAGCAAGCATTCGACCACCCACTGACCTCACAGACAGCTACAGAATGCTTGCTCTCCCAGCCTCTTTCTTTGAGAAGGTTTTTGCCCCTTGTTTATCAACAGTTGAGTCTCACAAGGAACAGGATCTCATGTTGCAGCCATCCCAGAAACTCATCCAGCTTTCAGCCTTGTTGTTAACAGTCGGTGCTATATTCAGGCCATTTCTAGAAACTCTCGCGGTTCCAGCCCAGGCACAGTCTACCAGTCCTAATGCCACATTTCCCTTGCCGACTTCATTGCCTGGCGGTGCCATTGTAGAGGTAGATGGTTCCAGTAGTATGGCAATCATCAACGAGTTGTTAAAAAAGCGGTTTACTGAAAAGTTTCCCGGCACGACCGTTAATTTCGCAGAAAATGGTAGCGATGAGGCAGTGAAAGCCCTGCTGGATGGTCGGGCGAACCTGGCAGCCATAGGACGACCGCTGACTGCACAGGAAAAAGCTAAAGGCCTAATTCTGGCACCTGTTAGCCGAGAGAAAATTGCTATTATTGTGGGTGCTGATAATCCCTTTAAGGGCAATGTCACCTTTGAGCAATTTGCCAGGATGTTCCGGGGTGAAATTACTGATTGGTCGCAGGCGGGTGGACAACCTGGAAGAATTCGGTTTATTGATCGCCCTGAAACCAGCGATACTCGCCGTTCCCTCAGCAACTACAAGGTATTTCAATCGGCTCCCTTTGAAAATGGTGCAACCACAACCCGCCTCACCCAGGATGATACCGCTTCCGTTGTGAAGGAACTGGGAACCGATGGGATTGGCTATGCGATCGCAGATCATGTCAAAGCACTACCAGGAGTAAGGGTTTTAGAAATGCACGGTACCTTGCCTGACGATCCCCGTTACCCCTACTCTCAACCGCGTGGATACGTCTATAAACAGGGTGTTACGGACCCTGCAACTCTGGCATTTTTGGGCTTTGTCACATCCAAACCTGGACAGGAAATTTTGCAAGAAGCGAAACAACAGGAAGTGGAACAACAGGGAGCGGAACAACAGGGAGCGATCGCCACCAGCCCTGAAGCAACCCTATCTCCCAGCCCTACACCAACAACCGCAACAGCCCTTGCCCCTGCAACAACAGCAACGGTCGCAACTGAAACCAAACAGGGGTTTCCCTGGTGGCTCTGGCTGCTAGGCATTCCCCTCCTGGGCGGATTGTTTTGGTGGTTACTGAAGGGACGCGGAGGAGAGGTCGCTCCAGTGGCGACAACCGCTCGCCCAGTGCCTTCTCCTGCCCCTGTTCCCACGCCTGTCCCCATTGCCAAACCCTCCGCAAATCGCATAGTCCTGACACCCCGCAATTGTAGAGATGCTTATGCTTACTGGGAAGTCTCTGATCAACGCAAAGCAGAACTACGGCGGCAGGGTGGACGTAACCTGGCATTACGCCTCTATGACGTGACCGGAATTGACCTGGATCTCCAGCGACCACACAGTGTTCGAGAGTTTGAATGTCAGGAAACAGAAACCGATCGCCATCTCCCAATTGAGCATGATGACCGTGATTATCTGGTTGACCTGGGCTACGTTACGGATGATGGCCGCTGGCTGAGACTTGCCCGTTCAGCCCAGGTGCATGTACCTGCCTGCCTCCCGACAGCAGTTTCTCCAAATATTGGTGGAGTAGCAGCCCTGGCAGGAGGAGCCGCAGCCGTTGGAGCTGGAATGGTTGCCCGATCGCAATCCGCTGATCGGCCTCGTAAACAGGTTGAAACTGGCAGTCGAATTATTCTGACCCCACGCAACAGCAAGGATGCCTATGCCTATTGGGAAGCTAATGAAGCCGACAGGTCGGTTCTCAGACGCCAGGGCGGCAAGAAAATGATGTTGCGCCTTTATGATGTTACTGACATCAACATGGATGACCAGTACCCCCACAGCGTTCAACAATTTGATGTGAGTGAGGCAGACCAGGACAAACACCTGCCCATTCCTGTTAGCGATCGCGACTACATCGTTGAGGTTGGATATGTCACCGAAGAAGGACGTTGGCTAAAACTGGCACGCTCAAACCATGTTCGTGTTCCGGCGGAGGTTGTTCTGAGTGGACTCGGTGCCATCGCAGGGGGGACGGCATTGGTTGGGGCAGGAATCGCAACCCAATCTGCTGCAACAGATAGCCCTTCCCCGAAAAATATCGTCAGCGACACCTCAGTTGTGCCATCCTCTCCCACTATGGAAGGAAAGTGTGCAATTCAGGAATTGACTGTTCACAGCCGCAAGAATTGCTACTTGCTTAATGCCGACCAAATGCGGCAACTGGAGAATAATATCTCCGTACCCAAAAGCCTTGCCTCCGGCAGCTATATTGTGCGACTGAAAAGTGGAACATTCAGCTATCACGTAGAGGGAGCCCTGAGAGGGGAGCCTCTGGTTTTGCTATGGATTCATGGTGGGCGGTTCATCAATCAGAAAACGAATGTTCCCGTAAATGCCACCTGGTCAACATTGAACGGATACGACGAAACCCTTTGTTTAGAGGTGTTAGAACCAGCAACATTGCATGCTTTCTTCTTTGATACTTACATTGAAGACAATACTAGCGAAGTGATCGTTTCTGTGATTCAACATTCATCGACTTATAGCGTTCACAAATAGTTTATGAACAAAGAAGAGGGGGCTTTGCCCCAAGGCAGGGGTGAAACCCCTTGCACTGCGTTCAAATTTCAAGAAAGATCGATTTAGCAATTTCTAATCGGGTTAACTAAGCTCCGGCAATAGGGTTTTGGTAAGAACTGGAGAAGATCAGCTATCGACTCCAGCAAAAGTGAATATTTAGGGAGAAAGTAAACCCAACACTCATTACCTGGCAATATCAACAACCAACAGGAGTAGCGATTACTATGGTTGATGTCATTTCCAACAACATTCAAATTGAAGACGATCGCACTGGGATTAGTATCGAAACGCTGAAGCGGGCATTTCTAGATAACCTGTTCTACATTCAGGCAAAGTTTCCCAAAATCTCAACTAAAAATGATTACTACATGGCATTAGCGTATACGGTGCGCGATCGCCTGCTCAATCGGTGGCTCCAGACTACCCAGACCTACCTAGAAAAGGCACCCCGGATGGTTGCCTACCTGTCTGCCGAGTTTCTTATGGGACCTCATTTAGGCAACAATCTGATCAACCTGGGACTTTACGACGTAGTGAAACAGGCAATGGAGGAACTGGGACTCAACCTGACCGATTTGCTGGAACAAGAAGAAGAACCCGGATTAGGTAATGGTGGTTTAGGTCGTCTGGCCGCTTGCTACATCGACTCTCTGGCAACGCTGGAAATTCCTGCGATCAGCTACGGCATCCGTTACGAATATGGCATCTTTGATCAGGAAATTAAAGACGGCTGGCAAGTTGAAATCACAGATAAATGGCTGCGATATGGCAATCCCTGGGAAGTTGCTCGTCCAGAAGCAGAGTTAGAAGTTAAGTTTGGTGGACGCACTGAAGCTTATACTGACGAGCATGGCCGCTACCGTATCCGTTGGGTTCCCTACAAAGTCGTCAAAGGTGTTCCTTACGATACGCCAATTCTGGGTTTCCAAACCAATACTGCCAATACCTTGCGCCTGTGGAAAGCAGAAGCCCCAGAATCGTTCGACTTTGAAGCCTTTAATAAAGGTGATTACTTCGGAGCGGTTCACGAGAAAAGTGAATGCGAAAACATCACCAAAGTTCTTTATCCCAACGATGAATCCTATCAAGGTAAGCAACTGCGACTGGAGCAACAGTACTTCTTTGTCTCCTGTTCTTTGCAGGATATGATCCGCATGATGAAGATACAAAATATTGCTCTGGATCGATTCCACGAACACTATGCGATTCAGTTAAATGATACCCATCCAACCATTGCTGTTGCTGAGTTGATGCGACTCTTACTTGACGAGCATGGATTTGATTGGGATAAAGCCTGGAACATTACTACTAGGACCTTCGCCTACACGAACCATACGTTGCTGCCAGAAGCACTGGAGCGCTGGCCTCTGGGTATGTTTGGCAGCCTGTTACCCCGTCATCTGGAACTGATTTACGAAATTAATCGCCGTTTCCTGGATGACGTTCGGATTAGATTCCCAGATGATTTTGATCGCATCCGTCGCATGTCGATTATTGACGAGAGTGGTGAGCGATATGTTCGTATGGCTAATCTTGCCTGTGTAGGTAGCTATGCTGTCAACGGAGTTGCAGAGCTGCACAGTGAATTATTGAAGCAGACTGTATTACGTGACTTCTACGAAATGTATCCAGAAAAGTTTACTAATGTCACCAACGGAGTCACGCCCCGTCGCTTTATGGTGTTAAGTAACCCCCGGCTAGCCAATCTCATCACCAGCAAGATTGGAGATGGCTGGATCAAGAATCTGGATGAACTGCGGAAACTAGAGAACTTCATTTACGATCCAGGTTTTCGTGACGAATTCCGTCAGGTAAAACAAGCTGTTAAGCAAGATCTGGCGAATTATATTCGAGCAAACTACAACATTGATATTGATCCAAATTCGCTATTCGATATTCAGGCAAAACGCATCCATGAATACAAACGGCAACACCTGAATGCACTCTATATCATCACACTCTACAACCGGATAAAAGCCAATCCTGATCTGGATATTACAGCGCGCACCTTCCTGTTTGGTGGTAAAGCGGCTCCTGGTTATTACATGGCGAAGCTGATTATTAAATTGATCAATTCGATCGCTGAGGTCATCAATCATGACCCGGATATGCGCGGTCGGCTCAAAGTTGTTTTCATGAAGGATTACAATGTCAAGTTTGCCCAGCGCGTCTATCCTGCTGCCGATCTCTCCGAGCAAATTTCTACTGCCGGTAAGGAAGCCTCTGGCACAGGCAATATGAAGTTCTCCATGAACGGCGCTCTCACAATCGGAACCCTCGACGGAGCAAATATCGAAATTCGAGAGGCAGTAGGTGCTGATAACTTCTTCCTGTTTGGCTTGACGGCTGAAGAAGTGCTTGCTAAGAAAGCAACTGGGTACAATCCCTGGGATTACTACAATAGCAACAATGAATTGAAGCTGGTCATTGATCGCATCTCTTCCGGGTTCTTCTCCCACGGTGACCCCAACCTGTTCAAGCCATTGTTAGACTCACTGCTGTACCGCGACGAATATCTCCTGCTGGCAGACTATCAGTCCTATGTAGAATGTCAGGATCGAGTAAGTAAGGCATACCGCGATCGGGATCACTGGATTCGGATGTCCATTTTGAATATAGCGCGGATGGGCAAATTCTCCAGCGATCGCTCCATTCGTGATTATCTCCAGAAAATCTGGAAAGTCCCTTCTGTTCAGGTAGACGTACCCGAATACAGCCAATCAAACAGTGATCTGAAGCTCAACGTTTAAGAGAAGGCGTTGCTGAGAAGCGAGATGAATTGAAACGAAGTTTCAAGCATCCAGCACCTTTTTCATCCCTAGAAGCAATGCCTAAGAGCGTAGAAGAATAAAGTGGTGGGAGGGTGAAAGACGGCCTTCACTACCCCATCGCCCTCATACTCTTCGGGCAGGCTTCGCTACCCTACCCTCTCACCTACCACCTGTTCCCCTCCCACCCTAATGAAACCATTGATCCATCGCACCAAAATTGTGGCAACAATTGGTCCAGCAAGCGATTCTCCCGAAATGATTCGCAAACTGATGCTGGCAGGAATGAATGTGGCGCGGCTCAACTTTTCCCACGGTAACTATGAGGATCACGCTAAACGGATCAAACGATTGCGAGATATTTCTGAAGAACTGGACTTGCCGTTGATGCTCCTGCAAGACCTTCAGGGACCAAAGATCCGGGTGGGTGACTTGCCTGCTGAAGGGATAATCTTGAATGAAGGAGACAGCCTCACTCTAGTTCCAATCGCTGACTACACAGGACAACCCAATACTGTTGGCATCGACTATCCCTACGTGGCAGAGGAAGCAGAACCGGGAACGCAGGTTTTGTTGGATGATGGCTTGTTGGAATTGCGAGTCGAAAAAATCGATGGCAATGTGGTTCAGTGCAAAGTGGTGGAGGGAGGAGTTCTCAAAAGCCGCAAGGGTGTTAACTTTCCAACACTGAATCTACGCCTGCCCTCCATGACTGAAAAGGACCAGCGTGACTTGGACTTTGGCATTGAGCAAGGAGTAGACATCATTTCCCTCAGCTTTGTCCGTAAACCGGAGGATATTCAAACGCTTAAGGCTTTGCTGAAGGAGAAAAAAGTGGACATTCCTGTGATGGCAAAGCTGGAGAGGCCCCAGGCGATCGCTAACCTGGAAGCGATTGTCGATGAGTGCAATGCCATCATGGTGGCACGAGGCGATCTAGGTGTGGAAATGAGTCCGGAGAAGGTGCCCTTGATTCAGAAGCGGATCATCCAACTGTGCAACCGAAAGGGCATTCCGGTGATTACAGCAACTCAAATGTTGGACAGCATGATTCATAATCCTCGTCCTACCCGTGCGGAGGCCAGTGATGTAGCGAACGCAATTATGGATGGTACCGATGCTGTCATGCTCTCTGGCGAGTCGGCTGTAGGCAATTACCCGGTAGAGTCAGTCAAGATGTTGGCGCGGATTGCGACCGAAGTTGAACCTGCGGTCCAATTTGTCAACTATCCAGCCAATCATCCTGATGATGCCAATGCCATCAGTGAGGCTTTACATGCGATCGATGACACCGTCAATCTGCAATGTATTGTCGCCTTTACAGAGACAGGCTACACCGCTGAACTTGCATCAGCAGAACGACCAAAGGCTCCCATCGTTGCCTATACACCAAACCCCAGAGTCTATCGCCGTCTCAGCTTAAACTGGGGTGTTAGACCCGTCTTGTCAAAAGCCTTTGAAGGCACCTTGACCGATGTTTTATCGCAAGTGGAGGCAGACTTGATTCAGCGCAACTTTGCAGCGCCTGGCGATAAGGTGCTGGTTATGGGTGGAATTCCATTTGGCAAGGCAGGCGGTACTAACTTCCTCAAAATTCACACGATCTCATCTAAGGGCTGTCAGGAAAGGGGCTGAGAGCCAGATCTGAGCAATTACCCCTCACCCTCAGGCTTTCTATCCGAGTCTTTAAAGGCGTCTTCAAGGCTAAGGTCAAAATTCTCTGTATTTTCTGGAAACAGATTCTCAACGTCCAGGCCAGCACCTTCGGCAGAGACATCGTCAAACAACCCTTCCAGATTATTCAGATCAATCGTGCCCTCTGGCTCAAACTGAATCTCAATGTCTACCCCTTGGACGGCATCCTCAGCAACTGTCTCACTAGGGAGCCTCCCTTCCAGATTAAAGTCTTCGAGCGGGGCAGATTCTTCTGCCAGCAAATCGGTTGTTAAAATCGGTTGCTCTGCGATCGCCTCTGCAAATGGATTTTCCAGACCCATGGGCAAATGAGATTTGTTTTGTTCCTCAAAGAAGGCATCAATATCTGATGTAACCTCTTCAACCAGATTGGAGGAAGACTCCAGGCTAAAGTCAGCAGCCTTCTCAGATTGTTCCTGAAAGAGTCCATCAATATTCGGGAACAATGCTTCTTCTGTCACGGGTGAGGAAGATTCTGAGGAAAGATCTGGAATGGCTTCAGATTCCTCTTGAAGAAGGGCTTCTCTTTCTGAAGAAGATATATCTTCACCATCGGAAGAAACCATTTCAGTCGCTGGAGGAGTGTCCTCAGCTTCATTGAAGGAATCATCCCAGTTTGTATCGGGAGTTATTCCAGACAATTCTCCAATTCCAGGCGATTCTTCAAACAGTGAATCGCCATCAGAAACTTCATCTACAGAACCTTCCTCAAGGTTGGCTAAGGCTATCTCCAGGTTCAAATCTGGACTTATTTCCAGCGGTTCCTCCAACGGTTTCTGGAAGAGGGAGTTCACTTCAGGGGGTGCTGTTTCACCAGTATCGAAAGGCATGTCCAGATCGCTGTCGAGATCCGCTTCAGCCAATTCCTTCAGAATCTCATCCTCACCTGAAGCACTCTCTTCCACAATCTCAGAAGTCTCCAGGTTTGCGGCTGGAGTTTCTTCTGAGGCAAAGGAAAAATCGAAGCCTGTTTCTGAAGTGACTTCAGATTGTTCCTGAGATTGTTCCTGGAAAAGCCCGGTTATCTCAGCAGAAGATATGGTTTCAGTCTCAAAGGAAGGGATATCGGACCCCATATCTAAAATTGCTTCAGACTGTGCCTCAAAAGATGTATCTATATTGGCAAGCAAATTTTCGGAAATCGTTGCCTCTGGAGCTTCTTCCAGGTTGGAATCAACTGCTGATTCTGGTTCGAATTGAAGCGTTTCTTCCACCACTAAAGTTTCTTCAATAGTAGGCTCTTCTTGAAAAAGTCCCGCGATCGCCGCATCAGCAGAACCGAGTTCATCAGATTGATTCGCTAAGGACAATTCCTCAGTAACTGGCTCTTCTTGAAAAAGCCCCGCGATCGCCGCATCAGCAGAACCGAGTTCATCAGATTGATCCGCTAAGGACAACTCCTCAGTAACTGGCTCTTCTTGAAAAAGCCCCGCGATTGCCGCATCAGCAGAACCGGGTTCATCAGATTGATCCGCTAAGGACAACTCCTCAGTAACTGGCTCTTTTTCTTGAAGGAGTCCTTCAATTAGAGCATCCGTAGAATCAATTTCACTTGTTTGGTTAGCTGGAGTTTCTGCTTCAAACAATTCTTCAACAGATGGAAAAGATTCTTTCTCGGTCACTTTTTCCATCACTTCTGTCACTTCTGTAGCGATAGTTTCTGCGATCGCTGCATCGGCAATTCCTTCTACAATCGTCTCTTCATTAACTAATTCGGCATGGATTGTAGCGGGCTCATCCAATCCCTCTGGGGAAACCTTTTGCTCAAGAACAACTTCCCCGGTGGATTGGCGAAACTGCTTTCTGACATAGGTTGGCTTGCTCTCTTTCTTCTTGAACAGGCCCCTTGCCACATCACTAAAGATCGCAAACACACTGGTTGCTTTTTCTTTCAGAGGTGGAACTGATTTTGTTGTATTTTCAGCCGCAGCATAGGCTGCTTCCTTGACATCTCTGGCGGCTTTGCTAGAACCAATACCGATTTGCTCAGAAACCTCATGAACCTGATCTGAAGCTTCCTCGGTCAAGGTTTCAAACGCTTCACCTGGCGTCATCTCTGAGGATGGTGCTTGCTCAACGGCATCGGCGATCGCCTCCTCAACATGGGCGATCGTCTCTTCAGTGTCAATGTCTATATCTACATCCACTGGGGCTTCAACCATTGGCTTGCGGCGAGCCGATGCGAAATCTTCTGGAGTGAGAGGTATGTAGGGTTCATCTAGCTCAGGTTTTACTACAACCTTGGGCTTACCCACACTGCCAGTCAAGTCCTGAATTTGGTTTCTCAACTTTTCAAATTGACTGACAACTTGCCCAGACAGCTTGGAGAAGGTTTCAGGCTTGGACAAATTCGACAGTATTCCCTTCAATTCATCGGAACTGGGAAGTGCCGTTTGTTCCTCTAGTGGAGTGACTTGCCGCCGCATCATCAACGTTTGCCAGCCCAACCAACCCAGCAAAGCCACACTTGCTGTTTGCCCTAACAGCAACCCTCCCCGAATACGTTCAGCACAAACCCACAACACCAAAGCATAGAACAACCCGACCCCGCTCCAAATAAAATCATTTTTGCGGTGTATCTCTGGGAAAAAAAAGGCAGCCATATAAAGGGCGAAACTGCCTAAGCCAACGACCAGTGCCAGAAGATATGCCAGCATAATTGCCGCTCCAACCGTGCCTGAGGACTACCTATTAACTTTACTCCGCCAAAGAGGGATGAGATTTAAGTTTTAAGAGAATATGTTAAGAAACCTAAAGATCTCTTCCACTTTTGATTCCTCAAATAAAGAATTTGATTCCTTCAGATAAAGAAACATTTGCAGGACATTGGACAATCGCGATCAGGAAAGATTTGTTTGCGTTTCCTCACCTCGCTAAAACCGCCCCATTTCCGTTTCTATTGAGGCTCCCTTCTTTCTATCCCTTTCCTCTTTTGCGTTCCCCTCCATGTTTCCCCTGTTTTTCCTTTCTCTAACAGGGCTAATTGCGTCACAGCTTAATCTTATTTTCCAAGCTTTCCTGATGGGATCGGGCTACGCTGGGAGGAATAGACAGCCCCAGCATTTGCAGAGTTCTCAGGAAAATCTATGGCACAAAGCTTTGGTGTGATTGGTCTTGCCGTGATGGGTGAAAACCTGGCGCTCAACGTAGAACGTAATGGGTTTCCCGTTGCTGTATATAACCGTAGCCGTGAAAAAACAGATACATTCATGGCAACGCGGGCACAGGGTAAGAATTTTGTTGCGGCGTATACCCTAGAAGAGTTTGTTGCCGCCCTGGAACGCCCCCGCAAAATCCTGATTATGGTAAAAGCGGGTGCTCCGGTCGATGCAATGATTGAACAACTGAAGCCCCTCCTGGATGAAGGAGACATTCTAATTGATGGCGGTAACTCACTGTTTACGGATACTCAGCGTCGTGCTGCTGACCTGGAATCGGCTAAGTTCACCTTCATTGGCATGGGGGTGAGTGGCGGTGAAGAGGGTGCTTTGAATGGTCCCAGTCTGATGCCTGGGGGTACTCAGCAAGCCTATCATCACCTGGAACCTATCCTGACCAAAATTGCAGCTCAGGTTGATGATGGTCCCTGTGTCACCTATATTGGACCTGGTGGTGCTGGGCACTATGTCAAGATGGTGCATAACGGAATTGAATATGGCGACATGCAGCTAATTGCTGAAGCCTATGACCTGCTCAGAAATGTTCTGGGCTTGAACGCTCAACGGTTGCATGAAGTGTTCGCTGAGTGGAATACGACCGATGAACTCAACTCCTATCTAATTGAGATCACGGCAGACATTTTTAAGGTGATAGACCCCGAAACGGGTAAGCCTCTAGTCGATATGATTATGGATGCTGCTGGGCAGAAGGGTACCGGGCGCTGGACTGTTACTGATGCCCTGGAAATTGGCGTTGCCATTCCCACAATCATCGCAGCTGTGACTGCTCGCATCATGTCTTCTTATAAGCAAGAGCGGGTTGCAGCGTCTAAGCAATTGACAGGTCCCAGTGCCAATTTTGATGGCGATACCCAGGAGTTTATTACCAAGGTACGAGATGCCTTGTACTGCTCTAAGATGTGTTCCTACGCGCAAGGGATGGCCTTACTAAGTAAGGCATCAGAGGTGTATGGTTTTAACCTCAACCTGGGTGAATGCGCTCGCATCTGGAAAGGGGGGTGCATTATTCGAGCTGGCTTTTTGAACAAGATCAAGCATGCGTTTGATGAAAACCCCGGCCTGCCGAATCTGCTGCTGGCACCGGAGTTTAAGCAAACGATTCTGGATCGGCAGATGGCCTGGCGAGAGGTGGTAGCCGTTGCCGCAACAGTGGGTATCCCGGTACCAGCATTTAGTGCATCGCTAGATTACTTTGATAGTTATCGGCGCGATCGCTTGCCTCAAAACCTTACCCAGGCGCAGCGCGACTACTTTGGTGCTCATACCTACGAGCGTGTGGACAAACCTGGCGCTTATCATACCGATTGGGTTAACATTGCAGACCAGACGCCCGAACCAGCAATGGTTAAGTAATACCTGATTTCAATTAACAATTTTGTAGGGGTAGGATATTTCCTACCCCTTTTTAGTATTTTATTCTACCCCTTTTTAGTATTTTATTGTAGTAGTCATTATGGTTAGGACGGGGTGCAAAGGTTGGGTTTGTCAATTTTGGTTGGGTTTGTCAATTTTTTGTGGCAATCCTGGAAAGGGGGGCGAGGGAATTAGGGTTTCGAGGAGTTAGAACCCCGTTTCTAGAACACTCTCTAGAGGTTTCAACCCCTAGCTGGGGGCGAAGCCCCCACTCCCTCTTTAATTTCAATGTCCTAACGCACCTGTTTAGAGCTATATTTGTTATTTCCCTCACCGAGGCAAGCGTTCAGAGTTGGCATAATGACTATCGCTATAGAAAAGAGCTTGCTCCTTCGATGTGAACGGATCTTCTGTAGCAATTTAAATGTGATGCGCTTTATTCACAGCAGCGGCCTCTTAAATAAAGAAGCATTCAATCCCAAGTAATCACCGATGTTGCAGTTTTACTATGCTTCAATTTTTTACTATGCTTCAATTTCTGTAAATGCTCGCTGAGTTTGGGTTGCGCTGCTGAAAAAACAAATTCCATTTGGATTTGAACTAGTTCCGCTCAATCTAGATGGGGAGCAAGTTCAACCTGAATTTACCGAAATCAATCCGTTACAACGAGTTCCAGTCATTATCGAAGATGAATTTCGCGTTGTGGAATCACTGGCCATTCTGGACTGTTTAGTTAGAAGCAAATTAGTTAGAAGCAAATTAGTTAGAAGCAAATTAGTTAGAAGCCAAATATCCATCTCCACCCCTGATGCCAAAGGGAGCAGAGGCGATCGCGATCGTCATGAATGATGTAGATGATTGCTCTCAACGAATTTCAGCCCGCAACCATTTCACTGAAAAAATGTGCCATCGCCCCCTCAACAACTGTGATGCCTCAATGAACGGATTCCAAAACGGGTACTAACCTGAGCCCAAATTCAGTTTCAAATGCATCTTTCTTGTAATTGAGGCTCCAGAGCTCAAGGGCACAGTCATCACCGACGCGGGCTGCTTCTAGCAGTAAATGGAATTCGCTTTTGTCGGGTAGATGCTTGCAGGTGACTTGCTTAATCGCGCCGATTTGGCGGCGATCGAGGGCAACGGCAAGGCGCAACAATGCACTGAGCTGATCCACAATACGGCGGTGTCGCTTGCTGGTCAAACAGCGATAATTTTCGTGCTTTTTCTTGGGCAGGCTTTTGCGGTGGTAGCGGGCCAGGTTGGCAATCGTTTCCACCTCCGTTTCGGTGTAACCTAGCAAATCGCCATTGCGGATCAGGTAATAGGAATGTTTGTGATGCGCATCGTGGCTGACATGATGGCCACAGTTGTGGAGGATAGCCGCTGCCCAGAGCAGTTCCCGTTCTTCCTCGCCCCATTCGTGCAAAATTCCCTGGGTCTGGTCAAACAGGCTGAGGGCAAAATGGGCAACCCGCTCGCTGTAGGGCAGGTTAACGCGATATTTTTGAGCTGTTTTAATCACACTGCGCTGGCGAACGGAACTCTGGTAGCGCAGACGGTCTTCAATCAGCCCGTGGGTCAACATCCAATCAACAATGACCCCTTCCCGCAGCGATCGCTCACAGATGACAATCGACTCCGCCCCCAGGAGCGTCATTGCTTCCTGTAGAATCAGGGCTCCTGCCAGGATAATTTCGGCGCGGCGATCGTTGATGCCAGGAATTTGCGATCGCTCAGCCAGGTTTAACCGACGTAAACGGTTAACTATATCCCGCAAATCCCCCAGCGTAAGGCTATAGCCATTCAGGGGATTGGGAACTATCCCCTGAGTTTCGCGGGCGTGCATTGTGGCCAGGGTTTCAATCGTGCCCGAAGTCCCAACCAGACGGGGGCGTTCTCCCGGTCGGAGGTGCGCCTGAAGTTCCTCCACAGATCGTTCCAGCATTCCCCGAATGTATGCCTGAAGCGATTGAAACTCGACGTTACTGATGGGATCTGTGGTGATGTGTTCCGCTGTTAAACGGACGGCTCCAACCTTGGTACTGCTTAGAGTGCGTGGTTCATGCCCATCCCCCAGGATGAGTTCTGTAGATCCTCCGCCGATGTCGATAATGACATGCGGTTGCTGGCTGAACTCCATCCCTGATAGGACACCAAGGTAAATGCGGCGGGCTTCCTCCGTACCTGAAATCAGATTAATCCAAAGTCCCAATTCCTCCCCCACCCGATTGAGAAACTCTCGTCCATTGGGGGCTTCTCGCACAGCACTAGTGGCAACCGCAAGAATTTGTTCCGCATTCAGGGTTTTAGAGATCTCAATACAGCGTCGAAGAGCCTCCATCGCCCGCTCCATGGCTCCTGGCGTCAGGTTGCCCGTCTGCTTGTCGCGATCGCCCAACCGAACTGTCGTTTTCTCCTTAGAGACGATGGTGAAGGCAGGCAGGGTCGGCTGCACCCGGACAACAACCATATGAATGGAATTTGTGCCTACATCAATCGCAGCCAAAACCCGCTCATGGTCTACAGCCATCGTAGAGATACTCACCAATGCATTTCTAGTTTTTGAAATAGAGCCAACCATCCAATTTACAGAGCCAACTGCCCTGCCCAACTTCGCACGCTTATTCTTGCCCATCCCTATTTGTACACCTCAGTGGGTTCATTCAGGTATCAATTTCTATCAACAACCCCGAGGGGAGAGGATCAGGAAGAGAAAAAGGTTGAATTGAGTGGATAGGTGGATGGGAGCGGGAGTCTTGCCTGTCGCCTGATGAGCAACCAACAACTTCAGAAAGGTGAGTCGGAAAATGTAAAAATATGTAAAATGTTCTAAGTAAGGGTTGTGAAAGAATGAGCAGATTTGCCGCAATTGGGTGGCGGAGGCATTCATTCCAGTTGTGTGGAGTTGATTTCAGATTGCTGATTGCTGCTTACGTATTTAGGGCTGTCTCATGTCATTCTCGTTCAACAATGAGCCGCTTCTTCCATGGTCAAGCTCACTGGAACCTGACCTGATTGACTACGCAGATCCCGAACTGATAAAAGCACTGATGGAGAACCAGGCACTCAAGGAACAAATTGCCAGTCAAACCCAATTTATGCATTTGATGACTCACCAGTTGGCTACTCCACTAACTTCGCTGAGTGGGTCAGTTGATCTCTTAGCAGAACCTGGGCTCGACGCAGAGCATCGCCAGGAATTCCTTAACGTAGTGAAGCAGCAGGTTCATCGGTTACAAGATCTATTGAACGACCTCACAACCATTCGCAACCTTGAAACTGGTGCATTGAAGACTCATCCAGCCAGTTTCAGCTTACCGGCATTGCTAGAAGAAGTTATTGAGGCATATCGTCCATACCCCATAGCTCATCAGTGGGATGCTAACTTACCGCTGGTCTGGGGCGATCGCTGGCAGATTTCTCAGGTTTTGATCAATCTGATATCCAATGCCATCAAGTATTCCCCCAATGGCACTCCCGTCGAGGTGGGTGTTAACCCGTTGCCATCGGGCTGGGTTGAAGTCTGGGTTCGCGATCGCGGGTTAGGGATTCCCATTACAGATCAGCCCCATGTGTTTGAGCGGTTTTACCGGGTGAAGCATCGCGATCGCCACAATATCCAAGGAACTGGGTTAGGGCTCTCCCTATGCAAGCTACTGGTTGAGAACCAGGGCGGCCAGATGGGTTTTGAGTCTGTTCACGGGCAGGGTAGTCGTTTCTATTTCACTCTGCCAGTGGAACGGGAAATGGAGAATGGGGAGTGGGGAGTGGGGAGTGGAAAGGTGGGTAGCTGAATGAATGCGTAGGAGTTTTGAGTTTTCACTTCACATTTCACCCCTCTCTAACAACTATAGCTGTCGCCAGTTTGCTTAGGACCTTAGGTTTAAGGCTTCGCCCCTAGGCTAGGGGCTCCTCCCTGCACCTCGACCTAAGCCTGGTGGCTATCGCTACAATAACTAACAATTAATAACTAACCTTCACCCCATCCACTCATTCACCCCTCTCTAACAACTAACAAACAACAAACAACTGACGGTTGTGCGTTAAATATGTGCGTTAAATAAATGTGGAAAAATCTGCAACAGTTGCTGAACCTTATTTAGACGTACCTTTTCAAACAAAAAACTAACAAGGCTGAAACCCTTTATAAATTAGCTCCCACATTTCTTTGAGTCATAACCCAACTGACTAAGCCCGATGCCCATCGCTGGTGCCATTCATTTGAAAGCTGGATGACTGGCTGCGGCCAGGATTGGAATAGGTCAAAATCACCTGGTTGCGAGCATCTTGTCCGGTCTGGAGCTGGTCTCCGTCCTTGAGCAAATATCCTTCCTGGGTTGTGACAGGGGTGTTATTGATCAAAATTCCATTGGTGCTGGGGTTCTGGCGATCGCCGTCATAGATCCGGTAATCATCCCCTTCCCGTTCAAAAACGGCATGGCGTCTGGAAATCACTTCCCATCCGCCCTCAAGGATGTAAAGATCAGCCCAGCCGCGATCTCGTCCCAGGTAGTGGCGGTCTCGATGCAGGTAAAACCGCTTTACCTTACCATCCTGGTTTTTCAACTCCACAAAGGGCTGGAGTCCAATTACCGTTGCCGGGCTCGAAACATTTCCGCTGATTTGAGTAACTGCCGCTTGCCCAGAAACATATTCTGGAGAAGCGGAATCTCTGTCTGCTTCAACTGAAGGTTTTGGCCAATCAACCCCCAACTCCTTAGCAGTAGCTTCATCCGGCTTCAAGGAAGGATTGGGCAGGGAGGCAGCAAAAGACGGTGTTACTCTCCGCAATCTGCTGTGCTTGCGCTTGAGGAGCCAATAGCCAGCCAAAATGACTCCCCCTAAAACCCCAGCACCGGCCAGCAAGAAGGTGAGCCGGGTCTTCTCCTTTGCCTCTGCTAACCCGCGATCGCTCTCATCGATGAGAAAATACACCTCCGAATGGTAAGGAAAAAGGTCCCTCAACTTTTCAAAGTTAGCCTTTGCTCCTTTAAAATCTCCTTTTTGCAGAAGTCCAAGCCCTTCCCGGTACAGGTGATTGGTGGGGTTATCCTTCCGGGTGCCATTAAATTCCTTGATAAAGGGAAGAAGGGTCTGGTTGAGTACCGCAGAGGTAATATTACCGCCAGCGTCTTCACTACCCAGCGTTATCATACCAATCGCTTCCCCCTTACTGTTGAGCAGCGGGCTTCCAGAAATTCCGATTGAAAACCGGGAATTCAGTTGCAAAAATGAGCGACGGCTTCCTCCTAACTTACTGGAGTCCAAAATCTGACCATTCAACACCTCCACCCTACCCAGGGGTTGATTAGAGGGCAAATCCCCCGAAAGGAGGGGTGAAAAAAAGGAGCTGGTTTCTCCCCGCAATGGGTAGGTAACAACCGTAACTGGGTCTTGAGGTTTGGGATCGCTGGAATCTGCGAATTGAATCGTTGGAGCGTTCGTCAGTTGAATCTTGATGATTGCAATATCCTCACTATCTCCTCCTAAGGACTTACCCATTTTCTTCGTTTCAAAGGGAAAAGAATCGCCATTGGGCAGAATAACCCGCGTAAAGTAATCAATATTATTGGCAATCCGGATACTGTTTCTGAGCTCAGCCTTGGTTTGCCCAGAAATACTTTCAGAGCTGCTTCTGCCATTAATTCGCTCAGCCAGATTATCAATCACATAGTCCTCGCAACCTTCCCTGGCCGTAGGACGCAACAGATGGGCATTCGTTGCAATGTAACCGTTGGGATTAATGAAGAAACCCGAGCCCACTTCTCCGACAGCAAAGGAATATTCAATGCTGCCGTAGGAATATTTGCCAGAGCAACCTGCTACAACGCGAACTACGGCTGGCCTGGCGGCTGCGCTCACCTGAGGATCAAGGTTGGTTTGCGCGTTCTGAAACGTGGGTAGCTGAGCCGGAATGAGTGTAGGTGCAATCAGTGATATTGCAAACTGTCTGAGCAACTTGATATCCTCCTATGGCTGCGATTGCCCAGGAGGCTAACTCGCAACCTGGCATCTTCCAAAATTTTACAGAGCCGTTTTACCCAGCAGATAAAGCGTTTTTTCAGTCATCAATTCGACCAGTTGGTAAGCGCTTCTCCTCAAAAGCACGGCAAACACAAAGGATACGTACCCTGACAATAAAATTTATAGCTTAGATACTACTATCTGCAATCCCAGAGGCCCTGGCTCCCATCCCACCTCTGCTTTATTCAATCTTTAAGCAAAAGCACCTTCCAGCAATCAATATACAAAATACTACTAAAGAAATTAACGGAAATTTACCCAAGCCGCTATTCGGAACCCCAATCGGCAAAATTTTAATATTCTTAACAAATTGGCAACTGAACATTGCTCCAATGGAGGATATTCCATAGAACGCCCTACGAGTACATCTTACTTTTGCGAGGTTGCCGCCTCATCCTTTTGCGAGGTTGCCGCCTCATCAAATGGTCACTCTAATCACGCTAAACTCCTGCAACACTTGAATCTCAGAGATTTAGAAATTTTGTCTTTATTCCCCTTTTTATAAAAAGCGGTTTATAAAATTTTATTTTTCAGGTTAAAAGGGACTGAAAGGGACTGATACTTTACAGGTAGGTATTGATATCCTCTTTCGTCCTTTTAGTCCCTATTTCTGGCTTTCTTGTTTTCGATGGCCCTTTCCATTGCTCAGAAGTTCAACAATAATGCTGTTACTGACCGATTGAAGGGAACAACAGAGGTCCACTGGAACGGTAGGCAGTCTTACGGTTCTAACGACTCCAGCGCTCCTTCCCACCTGGTTGAAATGAAACTATAGGAGACGACTAGCGTGAAACTTGCAGTTTACGGAAAAGGTGGAATCGGCAAATCCACGACGAGTTGTAATATCTCGGTGGCTTTAGCCCGGCGTGGAAAAAAAGTTTTGCAAATTGGTTGCGACCCCAAACACGATAGTACGTTTACGCTGACTGGCTTTCTAATTCCCACCATTATTGACACCCTTCAGGCAAAAGACTATCACTACGAGGATGTATGGCCCGAAGATGTGATTTATAAGGGCTATGGCGGCGTGGACTGTGTGGAGGCAGGTGGCCCTCCCGCCGGTGCCGGTTGTGGTGGCTATGTCGTAGGTGAAACGGTCAAGCTGCTGAAGGAGCTGAATGCCTTCGATGAGTACGATGTCATCCTGTTTGATGTCCTGGGAGATGTGGTCTGTGGCGGTTTTGCGGCTCCCCTCAACTATGCCGATTATTGTTTAATCGTTACAGATAACGGCTTCGATGCCTTGTTTGCCGCCAACCGGATTGCGGCTTCCGTCCGGGAAAAGGCTCGTACCCATCCCCTGCGTCTTGCCGGATTGATTGGTAACCGTACAGCCAAGCGGGATCTGATTGAAAAGTATGTCGAAGCAGTGCCCATGCCTGTGCTGGAAGTGTTGCCGTTAATTGAAGATATCCGCGTTTCCCGTGTGAAAGGTAAGACACTGTTTGAAATGGCAGAATCGGATCCTTCCCTCAATTATGTTTGTGATTATTACCTCAACATTGCCGACCAGATTTTGGCCCGTCCAGAGGGGGTAGTGCCCAATGATGCACCGGATCGCGATCTGTTCTCCCTCCTGTCTGATTTCTACCTAAACCCTCAGAAGCCAAAAGTGCAGACTCAGGAAGAAGAGCTAGATCTAATGATGGTCTAAAGAAAGAGGATGAGTTTTAAGTTATGAGTTATGAGTGAATCAAGGATTGAACTGATAATGCATTCGCTAACGAGTACCGAATGACATTCTGTCATCCTTAACTTAAAACTCAAGACTCAAAACTCAAAATTCTCTTCGTCGTGAACACTGAACAACTACGTCAATCGGTACGGGAAAAATGGTTGAGCTATTACGAGGACAACCGCGAATGGCTGAGCCGTTTGGGGGTCTGGGTCAACTGTGAAGGAGAACGACGTCCTTCCTCGGGCTTTATCCTGGCAACGCTCTCTGTTTTAGAGCCGCGCCTGACTCAACTGTTGCCCTTAATTGTGGATCTCAGCAGCAATCCGGATCGCATTATGGTTGCGCTGGGTCTTAACTTTAACCCGGAAGATTATTTGATGGAGCAGGGCAGTACAGATAAAGCTCTTTCAAAGGATCGAGAAACTTCCAACAAGATTGGAGAAGGTCAAATCAAAATGCTGCCATCATTCAACAATACAGAAGTGAAGCTGCCTTCTGCTAAAGAGGTTGTCAGGGTTCACTCCAGACAGGATGAGTATTGCCAGGGTTCCCGCCCCGATCAGAGAGAGAAAGATTGACAAGTCCACTAAAACATCACTCCATCATTTTCTATAACTGAGAGGAATCGATTCATGACTCTTGCCGATACCCAACCCCAGGCGTTGAATTTTGAGTGCGAGACTGGGAACTATCATACTTTTTGTCCGATTAGCTGCGTGGCGTGGCTATACCAGAAGATTGAAGACAGTTTCTTTCTGGTAATTGGGACCAAGACCTGCGGTTATTTCCTGCAAAATGCAATGGGTGTGATGATTTTTGCTGAGCCCCGTTATGCCATGGCTGAGCTGGAGGAAGGGGATATTTCTGCCCAGTTGAATGATTACGAAGAACTGAAGCGGTTGTGTTTGCATATTAAGCGCGATCGCAACCCTTCTGTGATTGTTTGGATTGGCACCTGCACCACTGAAATCATCAAGATGGATCTGGAAGGCATGGCTCCCAAACTAGAAGGTGAGATTGGAATTCCCATTGTGGTGGCCCGTGCCAATGGATTGGACTATGCTTTCACCCAGGGAGAAGACACCGTACTGGCGGCCATGGTAAACCGCTGCCCTGATAAAGCGCCCGTTGCTGAAACTGAGAAGGAAGAACGCAACGCGATTTCTAAGCTGCTCAACTTCGGTCGCAAACAAGAAGAGGTTAAAGCAGAAGAGTCGGAGTACGCCAATCATCCACCCTTCGTTCTGTTTGGCTCCTTACCTGACCCGGTTGTCACTCAATTGACCCTGGAACTGAAGAAGCAGGGAATTAAGGTTTCAGGGTGGCTACCGGCCAAGCGCTACACTGAACTACCTGTGATCGAGGAAGGCTACTATGTGGCAGGTGTAAACCCCTTCCTCAGCCGCACGGCTACCACTTTCATGCGCCGCCGCAAGTGTAAACTCATTGGGGCTCCCTTCCCGATTGGACCGGATGGCACCCGTGCCTGGATCGAGAAAATTTGTTCAGTATTTGGAATTGAGCCATCAGGTCTGGCAGAACGGGAAGCTCAGATCTGGGAAAGCCTGGAAGAGTATGTGAAACTAATTCGGGGTAAGTCCGTCTTTTTCATGGGGGATAATCTGCTAGAAATCTCTCTGGCACGCTTTCTGATTCGCTGCGGCATGACTTGCCCTGAAATTGGCATTCCCTACATGGATAAGCGCTATCAGGGAGCCGAATTGGCTCTACTGGAGAAGACTTGCCAGGAGATGAGGGTTCCGTTACCCAAAATCGTAGAAAAGCCCGACAATTACAATCAGATTCAGCGGATTAAAGAATTACAGCCGGATCTGGTGATTACAGGAATGGCTCACGCCAATCCACTGGAAGCCCGTGGCATCAATACCAAGTGGTCGGTTGAGTTTACATTTGCCCAAATCCATGGATTCACTAATGCCCGCGACGTTCTGGAACTGGTGACTCGCCCTCTGCGCCGTAACAACAATCTCAAGGATTTGGGTTGGGATAAGCTGGTGAAGGAAGAAGCAAAGGTTTAGTGTTTGCAACACTCAATTTTGCAACATAGGGGTGTAGAGGCTTCGCCCCCAGCCAGGGGTTCCACCCCTGCACCCCGTCCTAACCATAATGACTACCGCTATAACTGAAGATGCAGCCAAGTTATATCAGCGTCGCGAAGCTCTCAGTCGGATTGATGGTGTAGTCGGTCCAGAGACAAAACGGGCGATCGAAAATGACCTTAGTGCTGCCCGTCCCATTGATGGCTTAGGAGTATACTGCCGCTTAACCCGCACCGATGCAGATGCCTATGAAGGATTAGAGTTGTGCAAGCTTCAGTTTGTTGATCCCAATAAAGGCGTGGTTGATTTTTTAAATGTTGTTTCAGGACTGGCAGGTGCACAACGGTTTTTATCCTGGAATCACCCTGATAGTGTTCCAGGAAATTTGGCTCCCATTCCACAAGATCGTTATTACATTGGTGACATTGATTGGGCTGGTGGCAAGGATAACTACAGCGTATCTCACACAAAATCTGGTATTGGCCCAGTCTGGGTACCATCATCAAACTTGAAAATCGTCCCCGTAATTGCAGCCATTCGGGTTGCCGAGACGCTTTTGGTTTCCATGCCGACTGGAATTGGATTCAAAGCAAATCCAACCCAGGTAGTGAAGGCTGTGTTTGTCCAACAACGGTTGATGATTTGAAGAAGTTGGTCAGTTTGCTGCGGCAATACGATCCACGCTGGCTCATTGTGGATTGGGGTGTGTAATTCCGTATCAGAATTAACGCGATAGCATAATTGGCCAGAGCAAAGTTAATTAGTGCGTTACGGCTTTGCCTAACACACCCCACGCACCTTGCCTCTTCCACTTCAAAAGGAGTTAAACGCATGGTTCAAGACACGTCGCAGCAGGAGACTACAATTGTTAAAGGCTCAAACATATCTAAACTTCGATCGGGACGGTGGGTAAGAGGTGTGCTTTCTTCGACTGTGTTGGTGACTCTTCTAACACCCGGAGAAATTATTCATAACATTACGACTGCATTCCTAAACCGTCTTCCTCCAATCGAGGTGTTGAATCCTGGCTCTTTAGGGAATTTTCGAGTAACGCAAACAGTCTTTCAGGATGAAGACTGCATCCAACCGAGTAAGTTTGCCAATTTTAATTCGCCATCAAAAGAACTAACTGTTGATTCAGCATTGTGTTCTTTAAGCAATTGCGTTGCACTCTTCATAAAAGGTCCTCGCTTTCCCAACGGAACTTATCAATTTGTGCCGATCAAATCTGCTCAAACGAATGCTTTCGTCGATTTTTGGGTGTAAAAGGCTGTAACGGAAGCTGCGCCTGCCCATTCATCTATTGCTGCAATCACTCAAGCCCAAACAATGTATGCCTCAACCGTAATTTGTCAGAAGCAACTGGATGGTGGTTTATTGTGCCGCCGCATCAGAAATAATGATGGCAGTTGTACGGATGAAATGATCGATTTGCTTACAGGAAACGTCACCAAACGGGAGAAAGCAGCCTCTTGTACTAGTGATTGCTCATGAACATTAGCTAGCCATGCACAGTGTTAAATGCCTATTTCCAAACAGGGACTCTACCAATCCATTCACCCTATTTGGAGTTCTTCAATTCATGTTCAATCTCAAGCAAGTTTCCATTTCGTTAGCGGCGATCGCTGCCATTCTGACCATATAGCACCCTTGACTCAACTAAAGCCCAGGCAGCCATCATCAGCGGACAGGTTACTGGCACCTGGCAATATGACTACACTGGTGCAGGTGGCTTCAATGTTGGTGATGCATTTACATGCAGAGTACACCTACGACAGCGACAGTGTTACGTCCTATGATTATTCCGACCCTACTCACTGGAGTCGCTATCTGATTAGCACCGTTCCGTTGCTGAGCTTGGTGCTGAGTTCTGGTACGGTCAACCATACTTTTGATCTCAGCACTGCTTCCAACGCCTTGCAATGGTATGACATTCAGGCTTAACCCACTTATTACGGTCAATACGGTTATAAACAAACCTACCTCTATGTTTATGAGTACTCAGCACCCGAATACAACTATTTCAGCGCCTCCAGTCTATTAGGTCAGTATTCCGACAGCTCTCTCTGGTTACAATTCTATGGTCAAGCTCTAATACCAATGTTTTATGAAGCTGTACATTATCAACCCCCGGCTGTCGCCGTCCCCCTTACCAAGGGGGACTACAGAGGGTTCTGATTCTACGCATCCTCATATTGAATTGGTATAGGTTTAAAACTCACAAAATAAGTCTTGACAGACCACCAGGCGCAATTAAATTAAAGATAATTTTTGGGTGGAGGGGTGAAAACCCCTGCCTGGGGCGCAGCCCCCACTCCCCCTTTTACAATTAATGATGGCTAACTACTGACCATTTTTTGAATTTTGAGGCGTTACTGAAAAGCAGTATGAATCGAAACGAAGTTTCGAGCATGCAGCACCTATTTCATACCTAAATTCAGCAACGCCTTTTGAAGACGCTCCTAGTTTGCTACAGGCTAGGACTTTTCAAACATCCGCTTAAACCACACCTTACCTCAAGCCGGATGGTAATAAAATGCCACTCCCAGTAATAAATAGGTTGCTAGAAGTAGAGCGCCATCAAGCCAATTGGAGCGTCCACTGGAACTGATGAGGTTTGTTACAGATACAGCGATCGCCATAGCAGCTACCTCAAATGGATTAAAGTTGAGGTCAATCGGTTGACCGATGAATTGGCCAACGAAAACCAGAACAGGCGCAACAAACAACGCCACCAGGAGGCTATCTCCGGTAGCAGTTGCCACGGTTAAATCCATCTGGTTTTTGATTGCCAGCCGGGTCACAGTGACAAACCCCGCAACATCACTAATAAACGGGATTAAAATAACACCTGTAAATAAAGGGGTTAATCCAATGCGCTGAATTTCTTGCTCAACCACTCCGACAAACAAATCAGATTCAAAAGCAACGGCGATCGTCGATAGTAGTAACACAATCACCCAGAACATTAATTTTGAAATCTTTGGATTTTGAGTAGAGGATTGGTTTGAGCTTTCTTCTGCCGAACTAACGAGGTTTTCTTCAACCAGCCCAACCTCATACAAGTAACTGTGAGTTTTGAGAGAAAACAGAAGCGTCAGGCCGTAAACCACCATCAACACAGTTGCAGTAGCAATAGAAATGTTGGGAATATCCACCACGTCAAACTGGCCGGAGGTGTTAATGACCAGCGTCGGGAGGGCGATCGCAACCACTGCCAGCGTAATGGATGAGCCATTCACTTTGGTTAAAATGGGCTTAAATTGCTGTTCTTTGTAGCGCAAACCACCCGCCAGCATCGCCAGTCCCATCAACACCAGCAGATCACTCAAAATGGTGCCTGTAATGCTGGCTTGCACAATGTCAATCAACCCGGCCTTCAAAGCAACCAGGGCAATCACCAGTTCGGTTGCGTTACCAAAAAAAGCGTTAACTAACCCACCAATGGAAGGACCTGTAAATACGGCAATTTTTTCAGTCGCCGTGCTGAGCCATATCGAGAGGGGAATGATCGCCAGGCTGGAAGTAACAAAAACCACCGTAGAGCCCCATTCCAGAAAGTCAGCCGCAACGGAGATGGGAACAAAAACAAGGAGAATGAGCGGAATCAGATCCTTCGCTTTCATTACACGCAGAAACCCACTGAAGCTGTAAGAGTGGGTCAGGTAGCCCGCTCATAGAGGTAGCTGGCCGATAATGCCATAGCGATCCTATTGGGATTGTGAGAAAGGATGCCGCAGGAATCCTTTCTTACAAAGCTTCTCAATCTCACGACTGATTTAGGACTGCTGTATAGAGCATTATCTCACACTTGAAGGGTCCTAAATTAGAGCTGGTGGGCGGTTTCTACCCTACGATGTGTTTATAGACAGTAAGACTTCTCAAACATCCTCTTACAGTTGTCCTGTATAAAGTAATTTGGATAGTACTTTGCCTTGTTGCTTATCCCAAAGCGGGGTCATCTGTGAATTAAAGGGGTGTAATGGAGACGGCACTGGATCGATTTTGGGACCTGGTGAGGGGAGCAATTACCCTCGATGCGGTAGCATTTCAGCAAATTCAAACCCTCCCTCTAGGGGCGATCGCTGCCACTGGTGTAGTATTACTGGCCGGGTTTTCCCAGGCCGTTGGGCAGGGGATTATTCTGTTTGCGAACCGGGTTAAGCCGTTGCGCTTTATCCTGAGCCTGGTGATTGGGGCGATTTTGTTTGCGATCGGGGTCTGGTTCTGGAGTGTGAGCACCTGGCTGGTGACTGAATTTGTCATGGGCCAGCAAGACTCCTTTTTAACCGTCGTCAGAACCGTCGAGTTGGCCTACGCCCCGCAGCTTTTCAGCACTTTCATTGCCCTTCCCTATCTGGGAATACCGATTTCTATCCTCCTGTCGGTGTGGAGCTTTTTGTCCTAATTTAACCGGCATGAAAGCTGTCCTGGGATTTACCATCTGGCAAGCATTCTGGTCTGGCGCTTTAGGCTGGGCTGTGTTACAGGCCACTCAGCGAACCGTCGGTCGCTCGGTCACAAAGTTTGGGCGCTGGCTTTCAAACAGCGTTGCTGGAGTGAACCTGGTAACCGATTTAAAGAATCTGGAAAAACGTATGGAAAGCAGTATAGAAACAAAGCTCCCACCTCCTGACTCCTGATTCCTGACATGACAAACCGCAAAGGACAAAAAAATCGCTCGCTATCTGGGAATTGCAGTTGTTGCTTTTCTGGGTATGCTGGCGTTTGTTCAGGTGCGGATACTTCTGTGGGATATGTTCGTAGGAATGGATACGACCTGGCAACTCACATTCGAGCTGGCCTGGATCGGGTTGGTAGGTGTTATCTTTGCTGGATTGCTGGCTCCTCTGGAGGCGTTAGGCTGGTGGGCGGGCTGGTATGGGGATGAAATTGATATGACGTTAAACCCTTGAACTCTGGCAGAGCCTTTTCCGGTTGATGGAGAGGTGAGTCAGTATGTGATTTACCTGGATGGTATTTCCCAGGCACAGTATGAGTATTTGCCAGAGGTGGAGCGGTTTTTGGAGGAATTGGCGATCGCCCTTCCCGATGACATTGTGCTGATTAAAGGCATTATGCCTTACTCAGTGCTGAATTATCCTTTGACAGAAAATCGCCTGTTGTCCTGGTTCTGGCGTTTCGCCGATCGCTTTCAAATGAGCGCATCTGGTGGCATTGTAGGGGCACTGATCGGGGCCACCATTAATATTCGCAACCTCTTGATTGTCAGCGTTTCTGCCGACCAGCGCTATGGCCCCATTTACAACCACGGAACTGCTCAGGTCATTTACAACAGTCTAATGAATCACGGTTACCAGCTGGAAAGTGGCACTCCAATTACGCTTTTGGGCTACAGCGGTGGGGCGCAGATAGCCGTTGGCGCAGCTCCCTACCTGAAGCGGACTCTCCAGGCACCTATTGAAGTCATTTCCCTGTCCGGGGTGGTCAGCGGTAATCAGAACGTTCTGCTCCTGGAACACCTCTATCACATTGTGGGGGACAACGATTTCGTTGAAAAAGAAGGCCCCGTCCTGTTTCCCCGCCGATGGCCATTCTTCTTTCTGTCGTACTGGAATCGGGCAAAGAAGCGGGGCAAGATCAGTTTCGTTTCCCTTGGTCCCGTTGGGCATAATGGCTGTCAGGGTCCCTACGGCGCAGAGGCTCACCTCCCCGATGGGCGGACCCACCTGCAACAGACGGTAGACATCATTGCCGGTATTATCCAAGGGAAGTCGTCACTCAATCGGAGAATTCTCTGGGGTGAAGCTGGCAATTACGATCGCTACATTCAGGCCGAATTCAACCAGCCCAGCTACTATCCACTTAATCAAAAGGTCGATCCAGTGCTTTACCGTCCAATTTCGCCCTGGATGGGACGGTTGATTTTGCCTGCAAAAGAGCAACGGCGGTAGGTCAGGGGAGCTTTGTTTGAAGTCCACCATACCCCCCCTGGTTATGAGTACCTGATTGGTCAGGTTGTACCCCTGCGCTGGAGCACAGCCCCTGGAGTCCAGGGGTTTGTCCGCTCTGTGAGGAAAAATGTACACTTCAGCGCGGAGGCGATCTACAGCCAGCAGCAGGGCTATGTCCATCCATTCCGGCTCAACCACTGGCAGCAGGTGGGGCCGCTAGAATCACTGGCAGGTGCCCATCCCGTAGATGATGTGATTGTGATGCTGAGTGAGCCAGTGGAAATGACGGAGGGAGAAGTCGGAAGTCGAGAGTCGGGAATCGGGAGCCAGGAGCCGGGAGTCGGGAGTCGGGTGGTGGAAACTCAAAATTCAACTCATCCATCCATCCACCCCATCACCCCATCACTCCATCACTCCATCACCCTCCATATCCGCAGCGAGCCTGTACAGATTACGGGGCGGTACTATGCCTTGGTGAAAATTTTGGGCCCAGCAAAAGCCACAACCAGCGAGGTAGGAAACCAGATCACTTCTTGTTCCGATCGCTTCCGGGTCGTCCACTTCAATCCCATTTCTCGCCAGTTTGATGGAGTGGAGGAAGTGGTTCGCATTCCGCAGGTAGTTGCCGATATGAATGGAATTTTTCCATCCAGTAATCGGGATATAGACAAGTCTCCCCCCAATGAATGGGGCTGGTACATCTACGGTGCCAAGAATGGGGCGGGAGTATTTGTAGTGCAGGCGATCGCGCCACGGGCACTCCTGCGCCTGCAACCGGATGAATTTATTGTTGGTAGATCGGCGACCTGAAAGTATCTAAAACAACAGGCATGGAAGCTGGAAGGGCAAAAGGGACGCACAAAGTCGGTGCTTCTTAGCCCAAAGGAGTCCGATTTGCAGGCGGTACTGGCCCAGTGGAAGGAGGGCGATCGGGCCCTGCTGATGCACGTCTATGGAGGCATTGGTGGCAAAAAGCGGGAACCACCGGCTAAAGGACCTGTCTTTTTTGGCCATTTTGCCTACGGTGTGGCACAGGTTATTCGGGAGCCCCTGACCGATGAGTTGATGTTTGATATCACCTATTACCAGGTCTATACCCATAACGTAGATGGTATTATTACCGGAAAGTCGGCCTGGCACCGTTTTATGGGCGATCGCCAGTTTGGCTGGATGGGGACCCGTCCGGTGGTCGATATTCTGATTAAGCTAGGTGCTTTTACTGATGACTTTGATCTAAAGGGAGTGCGGCGATCAGTATTGGACGCTCTACTTGAGCAACTGGAAGAAATGGTGGCCCGTTACCGGATTGGCGACGGTACAGGGGGTACCTATGTCGGCCCAGCTCACAATTATTGCGCTCAGGATTCTAATCAGGCCCTCTATGGGGCACTGAAACGGTTGTATGATGCCTCCCGATCCAATCCCCAACTCCAGGAATGGATGCAGGATGATCCTGGTGAAGCCGAGCGCTATAAACAACTGGTTAACCTGGCTAAACATATTCGACGAGAACTCCTGCCTCTGGGTGCCGCCCGTGCTGACTGGTTGGAAAACAAAAAAACACTGGGAATCAGCCCTGAGGAGGATTTCGTGCAAGGATTGCTGATAGGATTGGCAACCTGGCGCACCTTGCTCCCCCGTCTGGCTAGTGAGGCTATTGCCAAACAATTTCTCAAGCAAGGAGCGCTCGTCTGGATCCTGCGTACCAGTCAAATGGGGGGGGATGATCCAGATATAGAACCCATTGCCCCGACCCCTATTGGCTGGTGATATGCCTACGACGATCGCCCTCATTGCCCACGACGCGAAGAAAGATGACATTGTACAGTTTGCCTCGCAATATTCCCCAGTGTTAGGGCGTTATCGGCTAATTGCAACCGGCACAACTGGCCAGCGCATTCAAGACTTAACGAGTTTGTCGGTTGAACGCAAATTACCGGGACCGGAGGGAGGCGATGTCCAAATTGCTGCTGAAGTGGCTGAAGGCAATGTCGCTGCCGTTATTTTTCTGGTCGATCCACTCTATGCCCAGCCCCACGAACCTGATGTGCAATCACTTCTGCGGATTTGCAATGTCCATAACGTTCCGCTGGCGACCAACCTGGCAACCGCAGAGGCGATCGCGACTCAATTTGCTAAAACCCTGGTCGCCCATCTCATCTTCAACCCCATTGCGGGGCAGGGCAATGCGGAGCAAGATCTGGATTTGATTCGCCAATTGCTGGAACCTCACCTGCATCTGAAGGTTTGCCAGACGACACTGGATACTGACTCTGCCCAACTGGCGCGGGATGCGATCGCCTCTGGAGCTGACATCATCATTGCCTCCGGTGGAGATGGCACTGTGTCCTCCGTTGCAGGAGAACTAATCA
The DNA here is from genome assembly GCF_049200465.1 of Leptothermofonsia sp. ETS-13. Taxonomy (NCBI): domain Bacteria; kingdom Bacillati; phylum Cyanobacteriota; class Cyanophyceae; order Leptolyngbyales; family Leptolyngbyaceae; genus Leptothermofonsia; species Leptothermofonsia sp. ETS-13. The sequence goes on along the minus strand of NZ_CP120836.1, from coordinate 2,977,258 downwards.
GCACTGGGATTCCCCTTGGCATTATTCCCAGGGGAACCGCCAACGCCTTTTCAGTGGCCCTGGGCATTCCCCAGTTTCTCCCCATCCGCAATGCCTGTCAGGTCATTCTGGCAGGCAAGACCCGCACCGTCGATGTTGCCTGCTGTAACGGTCTTCCAATGATTTTGTTAGCTGGTGTGGGCTACGAAGCCGAAACCGTCGAACGGGCCAGTCGGGAACTTAAAGATCAATGGGGGGCAATGGCCTATTTGATGGCAGGCTGGCAGTTATTGGATGAGCGCGGGCTGTTTGAAGCCGTAATTGGGGCAGAAGGAGAAACCCATCAGTTGCAAGCCCACGCTATTACTGTTGCCAATGCAGCTCCACCGACATCTGTATTAGCGCAGGGAGCCGGAGAAGTGATTATGGATGATGGATTACTGGATGTCACCATTGCTACCGCTGAAACCAAACTTCAGGCAATCACCACCATGCTCAGAATGTTGGGGGCTGCCCTGGTCAAAGCTGGAGGGCTTCAGCAGCAGAAAAACGTGATTCACGGTCGCACTCGACGAATTAAGATAACAACCGATCCGCCACAAAAGGTTGTAGTCGATGGTGAAATAATTGGCACAACCCCAATTGAGGTGGAATGTATTCCTGATGGGTTAACGGTTTTAGTCCCTGTTAATAGTTAATTTGGGCTATATATCGGGCTACATAGCGCTCCTTCTTGAAATCTGAACGGGATGCAGGGGTAGAACTTCTGCGTGGGGACACTTCGCCCCCCTTGTTGGCACTGGACTTCTGACGAATGATTATAGCGGTAGTCATTATGGTTAGGACGGGGTGCAGGGGGGGAACCCCTGGCTGGGGGCGAAGCCCCCACTCCCTCTCTAATTCCAATGTCCTAAAGCTCCCGCGTAGAGCCATACCAGTTTGTCGCACATATGGATCGCCATTTGGCAGATGTTTCACGAAGCACCCTCCATTAGCAGCCCAGTGCACCCTTGTTCATAAATAGTTTGTAGACGCTATAGAAGAAAGGCTGTAGAATTAGCAAAAAATCATTACCTTGCCGTTTTGCAATTAAGCCAGTTTTTGTTAGTCAATCGGATTTCTGCCATTAATTTCTGCCATTAGATGATGTATTATTGAATGCTCAGTAAGTTGCAGAAAAAAATTACTAGAACTTTGCAAAAGTCTCAAAGACTCTACAACGATTTGTTGAATTGTCGAGTCATCCGGATCAATCGTTATCACGGGCTAAATGTTCTCGATGATATCAGGACTAGAACAACCAGTGATCTCAATACTATTTTTGATGTTGGTGCTAATGTTGGGCAATCAGCCAAGATGTATTCTAAAAAATTGCCCCACGCTCAGATCTATTGCTTTGAACCAGTTCACGAAACCTTTAAGGAATTACAGGCGAAATTTTCAGAATCTAAAAACGTTCACTGTTTTCAGTTGGCATTTGGATCTGAGGAAAAACAAGTTGAAATCACTCTTCAGAAGTACTCAATTGAGAACTCTCTGTTGAATCCATCAAATAATCACTCAAATATAGAAATTAGTGAATCTGGAGTTGCCAGAACTGAAATGATTCAGGTAACCACCATTCCAGACTTTTGCCAGAAGCATGACATTAAGCAGATTGATTTTTTAAAGATTGATACTGAAGGTTATGATTTAGAGGTTCTCAAGGGCACTAAATCTTTGTTAGAGGATCACAAAATAACTTACGTACAAGTTGAGGCGGGCATGAACTATAACAATAAAAAGCATGTCCCTATTCAGGAGTTTATTCAATATCTTGAGCCGCTAGGTTATGTTCTATTTGGGATCTATGACCAGATGGCATGGTTTCAGAATAAAGCGAGATTAAGGTTCTGTAATCCTGTGTTTATATCTGAAAAGGAAGTTGAGGATAGAAGCAGGGAAGGGATAGATCAGTTAATGTACTGATCAAGTATTGTAACTGTTCTAAATTGTTGGTGAACAGGGAGGGTTGTGAAAGCCTTTCCCTGACAGGAATTTTTTTTAGAGTTGTTGGGAAATAAAATTTACTTTGGGACAAGGTTTTCCCATTTCTTTGCTCAATTTATGCTGCATCCAAATACCAGTTCCATAAACCAGCAGCGTTTAGCATTAAGCGGTCATCAAAATCAGGCACACGATTGCGATAAACATCTGTGACCGAACGATAACGTTTGATGCCTGCATGGGCATGTTCACACACTACTCGTTGACGGCTGAACTCGCGGTTTTCCTGCTTCTGTTGTTCGCTTAATTTCTTGCCCTTTGGTTTCTTGTGGGGCAAATGAACGTTCTCAAATTCGTTTTGTAATCCTTGAAATCCTAAGGCTCCTTCTATCACAACTTCATCGGGAATGTTGCCCACCAAGTCTGCTTCGTCAAGTTGTCGTTTGTCATGAACAGTGCCTGCTCTTGCCTTCGTCAGCAGGATCACTCGCTTTTTTCGCGTACTGCCTGTGATGTGCTTACGGGTATGGCGTTTCTTCTTGCTGGAGTAATGCTCTTTTTGTTTGTCGGAGTCTTTGGGACGTTGCACGGGACGCTCTGTCCCATCGAAAATCACTTCTTTAACCTCTGGAAAGCGTTCTAGAAATTCCTCCATGCTCCGCACCTTGCGCTCCGGCAGTGCCTGTTTGTGCCCTAACGTTTGCTCCAAAACAGGCAGCAGATGATGAACTCAGTCCCACGCACAGGAGCGGTCAAAGCCAAACAACACACTCATTCAGTCGAATGTGGGATAGCATTTGCAGTCCAACAAAATGGAGAACAACTTGTCACGGTTTGTCCGTAGAGTTGCTTTGCGTCCCCCTCCAACTGCACGTTTGCGCTCTACCCCAGGTTTTATCTGATTCTGCTGATAAGCCTCACTAAAGCTGGGCAGGAGTTTCTCAAATGCTTTGCGGTTGAGTCCTGTCATTGCCCTCAAAAGGCGGTCATTCTGGAGAATGCCTTCCAAGTTCAGTATTGTTAGAGCATTTTGCAACTGCCAAACATGATCCCTTATTTTCCAGCAGGTCTAGTAATCAGACCAGGCTTTACGCCAGTATGGGAGTGCCAGAATTTTGGTGGTTTAATGGGCGAGAGTGGAAAATCTCGGCTCTTGAGGCTGGGGAGTATGTAGAGTGCGATCGCTCCCCCACGTTCCCAATGATTGAGAAAACAAATTTATACCAATTTTTGGAAGCCGCATTTCTGGATGAGGTTTCAGCCGAAATCGCCTTTCGGCAATGGGTACGGCAACAGATTCAATAATCAAAGCTTTTGTAACCTTCAGCCATACGGGTTCGCTAGGATAGGGAGAGGTTAGGATAGACTTTTGAAAAGACCCCCTACTTCTGATGTTGGCTGGGCAGTTTGAGCAGTCAGCCAGTCTCGGCCAGTCAGAGTAATCCACTAATCGACGAAGGGCATTCCGTATGAAATCTTCCCAGACCGATGCAATGAAAAGACTACAACCACGAACCAATTCCACCGCTACAGGATTCATTGCTGCCTGGGTGATTGCTCAAGGGCTCATGCTGGGGGCGCCAGCCCTGGCAGACAGTAGCCGTAACACGATGTCCTATACGGAACTGTTGCAAAAAATAGATGCTGGACAGGTCACTAAGGTCAGAATTGACCCTACCCGAAATGTGGCCGAAGTTACATTGGAAGGCCAGAAGAAAGGAGAACCCGAAAGGGAAGTTCCGATTTTTGAGGGTGGGAACCCTGAGCTGGTTGAAAAACTGCGGGCTAATAAAGTTGATTTTGATAATCAACCCTCGCCTGATAATGGTGCTTTGATGAGCGTGCTGGCAAATCTGCTGCTGTTCTTCCTGCTGATTGGCGGATTGCTGCTGATTATTCGCCGTTCCAGCAATGCGCCCGGTGGCCCAGGGCAGGCGATGAATTTTGGCAAGTCCCGCGCCCGGTTCCAGATGGAAGCCAAGACGGGGGTAACGTTTGATGATGTGGCGGGTATTGAGGAAGCAAAGGAAGAACTTCAGGAAGTGGTGACTTTCCTCAAGAAGCCGGAGCGCTTTACCGCTGTGGGGGCTCGCATTCCCAAAGGTGTGTTGCTAGTCGGTCCGCCAGGAACGGGTAAGACGCTGCTGGCAAAGGCGATCGCTGGTGAAGCGGGAGTTCCCTTCTTCAGCATCTCCGGTTCTGAGTTTGTGGAGATGTTTGTTGGGGTGGGTGCCTCACGGGTTCGTGACCTGTTTAAGAAGGCCAAAGAAAATGCTCCCTGTCTAGTTTTTATCGATGAAATTGACGCGGTGGGTCGTCAGCGGGGTGCGGGCATTGGCGGTGGCAACGATGAACGGGAGCAAACCCTGAACCAGTTGCTTACCGAAATGGATGGGTTTGAGGGCAATACGGGCATCATCATCATTGCGGCCACCAACCGTCCCGATGTGCTGGACTCTGCTCTGCTCCGCCCCGGGCGGTTTGACCGCCAGGTGACGGTCGATCTGCCCAGCTTTAAGGGCCGTTTGGGAATTCTGAAAGTCCATGCCCGTAATAAAAAGCTAGATCCGGATGTGTCGCTGGAGGCGATCGCCCGCCGCACTCCTGGCTTTTCGGGGGCAGACCTGGCCAACCTGTTGAATGAGGCTGCCATTCTCACCGCCCGTCGCCGCAAAGAAGCGATCACCATGCTGGAGATTGATGACGCGATCGATCGGGTAACAATTGGGCTTTCGCTGACTCCCCTACTCGACAGCAAGAAGAAGCGGCTGATTGCTTACCACGAAGTGGGCCACGCGCTGTTGATGACGATGCTGAAAAACTCTGACCCGCTCAATAAAGTCACTATCATTCCCCGTTCGGGTGGGGTGGGTGGCTTTGCTCAGCAGTCTTTCAACGAGGAAATGATTGACAGTGGACTTTACACCAAAGCCTGGCTGACCGATCGCATCACCATTGCCCTGGGTGGACGCGCTGCTGAACAGGAAGTCTTTGGAGATTCTGAGATTACGGCTGGAGCCAGCAGCGACATTAAGGCTGTGGCTGACCTGGCGCGGGAAATGGTCACCCGCTATGGCATGTCCGATCTGGGGCTGGTTGCCCTGGAGGGTTCGGGTAATGAAGTATTCCTTGGTCGCAACTGGATTCCTCGGGCTGAATATTCTGAGGAAGTCGCCACCCAAATTGACCGCCAGATCCGGGATATTGCCATGCACTGCTATCAGGAAGCTCGTCGCATTATCCGAGATAATCGGGCATTGGTGGATAAGTTAGTTGATCTACTGCTTGACCAGGAAACGATTGAAGGTGACGACTTCCGCAAGATTGTGGAAGAGTATACTGGACGAACCGTAACCACTGCGGCTGTCCAGTCATCATAACCCGTTCTATGCCTCGCTTCCTTCATCTCGCTGATATTCATTTAGGGTTCGATCGCTACGACAGCAAGGAGCGATCGCTCGATTTCTACTACGCTTTCAAAGATGTGCTGGAGAAATACGCGATCGCTGCCCAGGTTGATTTCGTATTAATTGCTGGCGACCTGTTTGAGCACCGAACCATCCAGCCCAATGTTCTGAACCAGGTTCAGCTTTGCCTGCGCGATTTAAAGGAGGCAGGTATTCCGGTACTGGCGATTGAAGGCAATCACGACAATCGCCCTTACGGTACGAAAACGAGCTGGCTGCGTTACCTGGCCGATTGGGATTTACTGATTCTGCTGGAACCCGACCATGCCCCAACGGGCGAAGTTATCTATGAGCACTGGAGTCCAGAGAATAGACGCGGTGGATATCTTGATCTGGAATGTGGAGTGCGGGTCTTGGGTTCCTACTGGTATGGAGCTTCCGCGCCAAGGGCGATCGCAGCCCTGGCAGAAGCAATTCAGCAACTTCCTCCCGGCCCACAACACTCCATTCTCATGTTTCACCACGGGGTAGAGGGACAAATCGCCCGCTACCAGGGAGCTTTGCGCTACAGTGATTTGCTACCTCTAAAGCAGGCTAGAATTGACTACCTTGCATTGGGGCATATTCATAAGAATTATGCGATCGAAGGTTGGGTCTTCAACCCCGGCTCCTTAGAAGCCAATAGTGTGGAAGAAAGCCAATTTGAACGAGGTGCCTACCTGGTTGAAATAGACTCAACTGGAATCCGGGCAGAACTGAAACAGGATTACTATCAACGCCCAATTGTACGCTTGAAAGTCGTAGCTAAGGGACAGGAAAGCGTGGAAGAACTTGAAGAAGCGGCCACCGCAGTTGTTCAGCAAGCACTCCAAAATGGCAGTCTTGCCCCAGAAACCGCACCCATTGTGGAACTGCGAATCGAGGGACAGGTGGGGTTCGATCGCCCGGAACTCAATGCCCAAAAGCTCCAACAACGGCTCCAGCAGTTGAGCGGAGCGCTAATCTTTCTCCTGAAATACAATGTTGATGCGGTTACCTATGCCTCTCCCATCGCTGAGGAAGCCAGCCGCCTTCAGGTTGAATATGAAGTGTTTACCGATCTGTTGGCAGCTAACAATAGTTACAAAAAGCAGGCAGTAGAACTGGCCCAGGGATTGATTGACCTGAAAGATTTGCAACTTCAGGGACACTCAGAGGAAAGTCTATACCAGTTCGCGCAGAGCCTCCTGCTGCCACCAGAATGAAGAATAAGCACCTGGGTGCCTGCCCAGGGCGTGCCTGCTATTCTGTGACACCAATTTAATTGCTATAGCGATAGCTACCAGGCTTAGGACCAGGGTGCAGGGGTTCTAACCCTAGCTGGGGGCGAAACCCTCACTCCCTATCCAATTCCAATGTCCTAACGCACCCGCGTAGAGATATAAATGCAACAGAAAAAGGCTTTGAAAAGCTAGGAGCCAGAAATAGCATTAATTCTGTCTCCTAGCTCCTAGCTTCCTCCATCAGGCATCCGCCGTCAAAATTATTTAAATCGGTATGACTTTTTGTGACTTCTATTCCTGATTGAGCAGCTTTTCCTTAGAGTCTCCCCAGTACGCACTATAAGTCCAAACTTCGTTGTTCCCTTTCACCTCCATCGACCAGCGATAGATGGCAGATTTGGGGTCAACTCCAATCTCAATCAACTTTGCGCCCATGTAGTACTCCATCTGACGTTTGGTCATATCTTTGAGTCCAGTGGGCTTGCTTTTGTCAATTGTTCGAGATAGATGGGCTTGGGTGTGTTTCGCCATGGGGTTCCAACAAATTCCTTCCCCTCTAGGATAAGGGGTTTAGGGAGGGAGAGGAAAGGTGGATAGGGTGGATGGAGACGGAGTCTGGAAAGAGGGAAGAGGGAAGAATTCAGGAGACAGGAGTTAGGAGTCAGGGATTGGGGACTGGGGGCTAGGAATCAGGTATGTCTCAGAAATGGTGCTCTCACTCCTCGAAACCCTGATTCCCTCGACCCCTTTCCAGGATTGCCACAAAAAAATTGACAAACCCCAAAACCATCCACCCATCCACCCATCCACCTATCCACTCCTAACGGAGTGCCAGACTGGAGGTTAATCTCAATGTAAGGTCAGTTTCTGGGTTGATCACAATCACTTCTGAACGTCTTTTACCCAGCAACAGACCACCGAGTGCTCCTACACCCGCACCTGCCAGAACTTTGCCAAAGTTAATTCGACGGTTCCCAGTAACTCCAAATAAAATGGCTGCGGCACCTGCTCCTACGGCTGCGCCAGTGGCGATCGCAGTTCCATTAACCCGGCTCACCTCTTCTCTCCTGGTTACAACGCGAGACTCAGCGTTGATGGGATAGGAGTTGCCATCCGGTAAGATCAGGGTTTCTGCGATGAACTGGGAGCCACCACCCACGGGCACCAGCTTGCCTCGAACTTCGCTACCGGCGGGTACCAGGAGAACGCCGGAAGTATTGCGGAGGTTGCGGGCCACTCTCAGGTTTACAGGAGCGGTTTCATTGGGTGCCACCACAATTTTCTCTGCTTCGTCGTAGCGAACGGGGATACGGGTGCCAGCAGGGATAGTTTGATAGCGGTAGGAATCGCCGGATGGAGGAAACAGCTGAGCCACCCTGGAGGGAGCGGGGTTGGCGGAAACAGATGCTGGAACAGTGAGGGGAGTGATCGTGCTGGATACCATTCCGAGTGCAACAATCAGGACAGGACCAGCCTGCCAGCGGTGAAGGTTCAACATAACTTGATTACTCAGCAATACGGGGGGTAATACATCGTAGATCGATGGCTTCTGGAAAAAGTTCCCCCAACTGAATAGACCTTTGCTAAAGGTTAATGGGCTTTTCAGCCCTATCAAAATATAGCGGTAGTCATTATGGGCGGGCCAGGGATGCAGGGGTGGAACCCCTGGCTGAGGGCAAAGCCCCCACTCCTCTCTAATTCCAATGTCCTAATGCACCCACGTAGAGCGATAAAACTCCAGGTTAATTCATCCTCCCTTGAATCTTCACCGCATTCTCTCGCAACTGCACACTTTGAATCCCTACCTGGTCTAAAGGAATCAGACGAATGAGGTTTTCTTGCAGTGCGCTTTCTGAAATACCCAACCGATGAGCGACCTCGGTAACGGATAAGTTGAGGTTACCAATCCGGAGGCGAGTGCCGTCGAGCTTGAGTTGTCCGTCCGCGACAGATGGAGTTCCTTCAATCCCCACATAAACTTCTCTTTCCGATAGTCCTGGAAATGCCTTTACCAATTTGACGATCGCATTCTGTTTGGTTTGAGTCAGTGCATCCGCTGGCAAATTTCTTAAATTGATGACAGCACCGCTCTCAATTCTGCCATCAGCGATATTGGTGCTAATTCGCTTCACGGCGGGTTTCAGGTTCTGGGTCTCAGCTACACGGGCAACTTCTGAAGCAAACAACGCATTCAGTTCTGAATCCGTTAATTCCACTTCAGTACTGCCATCAGTCGCGGGTTGAATGCTGGAAAGTTTTTGATCCACAGTCTGCCGTGCCTGCTGAATGGCTGTGCGATCGCTCAAATCGAGCGTATTTGCGGCAACGGTGCGATCGTGATACCACTCTGGTAAACGAGTGACCTGATACCAGAAATAAAGCGGACTACTAATTAGACCCACAGCAATGCACACAAGGATGATCCAAATTCTCTTCATGGCGATTCCTCGTTTCACCTGTATTCAGAGCGGACTTCTTCAAGTTGCTGGGTAGTAATACAGTAAATTTTTTCTAACTTCCTAAAGTTGCAAACGTCTGAAATCGAAAAAGCCTTCTAAACAATCCTGAAGTCTACGACTTCGTTCCAGGCACAGGCGATTCCATTGCTGGGCAGTTTGACTAATGATTTCGGCAAAGGTGACCGAGGGATAAACCACTTTTGCAAGGGTTTGAATGTTGAGATGGCGTTGCATGGCAAGGGCGATCGCTCCAATCATTTCACCTGCCTGGGCCCCCACGATCTGGGCACCTAAAATCTTTCCATTCCGACGCAGGATAAATTTGCAGAAGCCCGTTGTTTCTCCCCGAATCTGAGCTCTAGTTAGTGTTTGGAAAGATTGCCTCAGAATCACCACCTCTTTGCCGTACTGTTTTATTGCCTGGTGTTCAGTCAGCCCCACTCGTGCCAGTTCTGGATTGGTATGGACGACCACAGGAATGTTGTGATCATTCATAGTTGAAATAGGAAAAAATAGGGCGTTTTTAAGTGCAACTCTGGCCTGGGCAACGGCAAGGTGAGGGATGTAATGGCGATCGCTCAGCCCTGTACAGGCATAGATACGAGGATTACTGGTTTGAAGCTTTGGATTAACCTGAATTCCCAGAGAATTGGGGCGAAGATCAACCGCTTCCAGATTGAGGGACGAAACATCTGGCTCCCATCCAGTTGCCAGCAAGATTTCATCGGTTTCAATCGCCTGATTGCCAGCCTGCACCCATTTTTTTTCCTGAATTTGCCTGACTTGAGTCACACTGGTTTGAGTGAACACCCGAATGCCTTCTGCCTCTAGCTGGGCTTGAATCAGTTGCGCGGTTTCTATGTCTTCATTGGGTAAAACATGAGTGGCAGGAGTGACGATGGTGACCTGCACTCTGAAACGTGTAAAGGTCTGAGCCAGTTCGACCCCCACTGGATCCGTGCCAATTATAACCAGGCTGCTAGACGGCTTGACAGTATGGGATTCTTGTAGAACCACCTCGGCAGTCAGATAGCTGAGCGTCTCTAAACCAGCAATTTCTGGAATAATCGGACGGCAACCAATGGCGAGGAGATAGGCGCGCGATCGCAAATACCGCCCGTTGACAATAAATCCAGGCTTTGGTTTGCGGCAAAACCCACCCTGTCCTTCAATGACTTCGATTCCCAATGAAGAGAGTCCTGCTGGGGAATAAAGAGTTTCGATGGTTTCGGATACGCCCTTCGCCCATTGACTGGCTGACTCTAACCACCTGGATTGTGGAGAACCTGAAGAACTCCAGAACCCAATGTGTTCAGCCTGTCGGGTTTGCCAGAGAAACTGCCCGATCTCCTGAAAAACATGAGTGTTAAGCAATTCTGAGCCACTCAAGGTGGAATTTTGCGTGATCAAAGCAACACGAGCTTTTAGGCGGGCAGCTCCGATCGCGGCACAAATTCCGGCATGGCTGTTGCCAATCACAATCAGGTCGTAGTCAGCGGGCATGGAGAAGAGTTAAGAAGGAAGCAGAAAGGAAGAAAGAAGAAGAAAAGAGCCAGAGGCCAGAAGGAAAGGTGAATATCAAAATCTAGTGTCGTAAACACTAGATTTTGCAATATGGGGTTTGGGGGCTCCGCCCCCAGGCAAGGGGTTTCGCCCCCTCCAACCCCGAGATTATCCTTAATTTATTTGCACCGGGCTACTTATTTGTGACTTATTTGTGAACGTTATAGGGGTAAAATTTCAGCCAATCCGGTCAGGAGGCGGTGGTTTTCGGGTTCAGAACGGACAGCAACTCGGAAGTAGCGATCGCCCAGTTCTGGGAAGCTCAAACAGTCTCGAATCAGAATTTGGTGATGTTTTAGGAGAGCCGACTGAAGTTCCGTAACGGAATGGTCTGATTGCACCAACAGAAAGTTCGCTGCACCGGGGAAGGGGGTGAGTCCGGGTAGTTGGGCCAGTCCCTGGTACAGGAGTGGCTTTGCTTTCGACAACCAGTTCCAGGTTTGCTGCTGAAATTCATTATCCTGGACGACGACTTCGCCCACAGCGGCGGCTAAAGTATTGACTGACCAGGGATCGCGCCACTGTTGCCAGCGTTGCAGGCGATCCGGGTGGGCGATCGCATACCCCAATCGTAACCCTGGCAGGCTGTAGAACTTGGTGAGCGATCGCAAAACCACCAGATTGGGATGTTTCTGGATTTGATCAATGACACTCTGCTGCTGCTCTGGCAACAGAAAGTCCATAAACGCCTCATCTACGACCACCAAGGCCCATCGAGCCAGTTGGGATAGCAGCGCTTCTTTGCTAAAGAGTATTCCTGTTGGGTTATGGGGGTTATTCAATAGGAGCCCGGCACGACTCAAAACAGGAGGTTCGAAATTCTGAAAAGCCAATTCAAAATCTGCTGTCTGTTGCTCAAAGTCCTGCAACGAACAGGGCAAAACCCTGGCACTAAAGGCTTTGAGCGCACGCCAGTAATCATTAAAAGCTGGGGTGAGCAGGGCAGTGAAATCCAGTGCTGATAAGTCCCGACAGGCCCAAGTCAACAGTTCGGCAGCTCCGTTACCTGGCAGTATCCAATCGGCAGGAAGACCGTGAAACTCACTAAGGGCAGACCGTAGCTGATGATATTGGGGATCAGGGTAGGCTTTCAGGGTGGTCAGGTGGGTTTGGAGGGTAGCGATCGCCGACTCCGGTGGTCCCAGGGGATTGATACTGGCCGAAAAATCCAAAATAGCAGAGGGGGAACAGTTCGCCAGCGAGGCTGCCCAAACTAAATTCCCCCCATGTAAAGGACGTTCAAAGGGTCGTTTCACGAAGTACTGACTACTTTTTCTTACCGTTGCTAGCCACAGGAGCCACTTTTTCTCTAAACAATTTTCCAGCGGAAAATGCAGGCACTTTAGTCGCTGGAATATTCATCTTAGCGCCAGTTTTGGGATTGCGTCCCTCACGGGCTTTGCGTTCCCTCGACTCGAAAGAACCAAAGCCAACCAGCGTGACTTTATCCCCCCCACTCACCGCCTCAACAATTGCCTCAAGGGCAGCAGTTAAAACAGCATCCGCCTGCTTCTTTGTTACGCTGGCTTTGTCTGCTACAGCATCAACCAATTCGCCTTTGTTCATAGGGTCTCCTTGTTGCTATCGGACACGAAACACGGTCAATTCTGCTCTCAAACTGAGATTTCGGTGCACTAACCTGAGGAGAATTCTGGATGGAACGGCTGAAACTCCCTCAGAATCGTTCTTTCAATGCTTTATTCTAAAGTCTCTTTTTAATTCTGGATCTACGAAACCTTTAAGATATATGGCTTTTGAGACTTTTTTCCTAATTTTAAAGTTGCAAAACCATAAGCAACCCCTATGAATAGGGCATTTCAGCCATGCTGGTGCGCCAGTTCCATCAAAATTCGTTGTGAACTTTGCTCTGGACTATCCCCAGTGGGGCGGCGTTGAACATAGCGACCATCAGGCTGGAGATCCCACGCCTGACGGTTATCCGCCAGCATGATGCCCAGAATTTCCTGGAGGTCTTTGGCGATCGCACTATCCTGAACCGGCACCACAGCTTCTACTCGACGGTCCAGATTACGCGGCATCCAGTCCGCACTGCCAATCAACACCTCTTCCTGCCCCTTGTTGTGAAAGTAAAAGATGCGGGAGTGTTCTAGAAACCGCCCAACAATACTAATCACCCGGATGTTGTCGCTCACACCAGGTACCTGCGGGCGCAGACAGCACATGCCCCGTACAATCAGGTCAATTTGGACCCCTGCCTGCGACGCTTCATAAAGCGTCGCAATAATGTAGGGATCAATCAGAGCATTCATTTTGGCAACAATACGGGCATGGCAACCTTCTCTGGCGTGGGCTGTTTCGCGGCGGATAAGGGTAAGCATGCGATCGCGCAAATTCACCGGGGCCACTAACAACTGACGGTAGGATTGTTGCCGGGAATACCCTGTTAAATAATTGAACAAATCAGTTAAATCGGCTCCCAACTCTTCCCGGCAACTCAGCAGCCCCACATCGGTGTAAAGACGAGCCGTTTTGGGATTGTAGTTTCCTGTACCAATATGAACGTAGCGGCGAATCCGTCCTTCTTCCCGACGCACCACCAGCACAACTTTGGTGTGGGTTTTTAGTCCAACCAAACCATAAACTACGTGAACGCCGACACTTTCCAGTTTCCGGGCCCAGTTAATATTGTTTTCCTCATCAAACCGTGCCTTCAATTCCACCAGGGCAGACACCTGCTTGCCATTTTCGGCAGCGGCAATCAACGCATTGACAATGGGCGAATCGCCAGAGGTGCGATAGAGGGTCATCTTAATTGCCAGCACATCCGGGTCGTAGGCGGCCTGAGTAATAAATCGCTGCACTGTATTCGAGAACGAATGATAGGGATGATGCACCATCACATCATGTTTCCGAATAACGGCAAAAAAATCCTCTTCAAGCTCAATCGGACCATCCTTCAGCAAAGAATCCCCGTTCTTTCGTAACCGGCTTGGCACCGTAGAAGTCCACACAGGGTCACGCAGTTCGGGGATGGAAAGGTCTGCCAATGTAAACAGGTCTCGCAGGCAGAGGATACCTTCCGCTTCGTAAACGTCGTTTTCACTCAAGTCCATTTCCTGACGCAACATTTCCCGCACCGTTTCGGGCATAGAAGAATGCACCTCAAGGCGGACAATCGAACCACCAAAACGACGCTTCCGTAACTCTTGCTCGATAGCCAACAGCAAATCATCGGCCTCATCCTCTTCCAACTCCAGATCCGTATCGCGAGTAATGCGGAAGGGATAGTACTCCTGAATGTTCATGCCGGGGAAAAGGGTTTCCAGGTTATGGGCAATGACTTGCTCCAGGGGAACCGCCGTCCAGATCGCTGGTATATCCTTCTGTTGAACCCGTAATTCTTCTGGTAGCTGTAAAAAGCGCGGCAGAATATTGGGAACCTTAACCCGTGCATACAAATCTTCCTCCGTTACTGGATCTTTAATCACCACTGCCAGGTTGAGGCTGAGGTTGGAAATGTAGGGAAATGGATGACCTGGATCAATCGCCAGCGGTGTCAACACCGGAAAAATTTGCTCATCAAAATAGTGTTGCAAATAAGTCCGTTGCTCCTGGTTAAGGTCAATATAGTCCAGCAAATAAATGCCCTGGGTTGCCAGTAGAGGTCGCAAAGCTTGCTGAAAGTGTTTGTGCTGCTGCATCACCATAGGACGCAAGCGCTGACTGATCAGGTCAAGTTGCTCCTGGGGCGATCGCCCATCGGGAGTCAGTTTAGTGACCTGTGCCTCCACCTGCTGCTTTAGCGCCGCCACCCGCACCATAAAAAAACTCATCCAAATTGGAGCTAAAAATAGCGAGAAACTTCAATCGTTCTAGCAGCGGCGTGCGCGGGTCAAACGCTTCGTGCAATACCCGATTGTTAAACTCCAACCAGCTTGCTTCCCGGTTGAAGTAATACTGCGGGTCAGTCAGATTGATTTCCGTAACCGTGGGTTTTTTGCGGCGGGGCATAGAAGGAAGGAAGAAGGAAGAAGTCAGAATCCAGAAGTCAGGGGCCAGGAGAAGGGGAAGGGCGTGAGGGAGTGGATGAGTGGGGAGTGAATAAGTAATGGAGTGAAAGGGTGAATGAGTAATGGAGTGAAAGGGTGAATGAGTGATGGAGGAAGGGTGAATGAGTGAATGAGTGATAGATGTAAAGAGCAATAACTTCATCACGGGACTGGTTAACCTGAGCAGGTAGGTCGCCCCATCTGCTTGACTTCAAAATCGGACTTCCCCATTTCCGTGCATTCGGCTTCTCTCCAACTTGGTTGTTTGTTAACAATACCAGTTTCGATAGTTATCGCTGTTGCAGGTATCTGGTTGTTGGCAGTGACGATGCAACAGTGCCAGGTTTTGGCGACGATGATTATTGTAATTACCATCTTGATTATGGAGTTTAATCAGATCGCCTGGCAAAAAGCTGAGTCCACAATAAGTGCTTTTCTCCTCCTGCCGTTTAAGCAAGTCAGCACGTAATGTCGGCAATTCTGGGTAAGACGGGTTTATCAATTTTTTTTGCAATCTCTGGAAAGAGGGTCGAGGGAATCAGGGTTTCAAGGAGTCAGAGCCCCGTTTCTAGAACACCCTCATTGCCCCAAGTGATGTTTCTGGCTGTACTGGCTCGGCTTAATCAACGTCTTGGTTTTGAGCCGTATTTGCCCGTCTAGTATTGCCGCATTGAGAAGCCCAAAAAGAGCGTTACCTCAAGCATTCGCTTTTTATAGCTCTACGCGGGTGCATTAGGACATTGGAATTAGAGAGGGAGTGGGGGCGAAGCCCCCAGCCAGGGGTGGAACCCCTGCACCCTGTCCTAACCATAATGACTACCGCTATACACATTCCCAATCTCATTATTCATCATGTAATTAGCACCAACTCCGAAAGCTCCACCCTACTACCCCATCACTCCATTACCTCTGCCTCCTAACTCTTGTTTTCTGATTTTTTCCTCTTTACTTCTTCTTCGCCCTCCCCCTAGCCCCTAGCCTCGTTAGTCTTCATCCTGTTCGTGTTCGTCCTCCGCCTTATTAAGGCCTTCTTTGAAACCACGTAGGGTTTTACCCAATGTGCTACCAAGTTCTGGAATTTTCTTGGGACCAAAAATTAGAATTACAACCACGATGATAATTGCGACTTCGGGCCACCCCAAACCAAACATACTGCCTCCTGTTTTGTGATATTTATAGCAGGAATATTCCATGAAACGTTCCTACTTTATTCCACACCATCTTACGGTTCAGCAGTGCCACCCATAACCGTAGAGGGATGTTTAGTCTAATAGCCAGGTGAGAAAAATAAACCGAATTCAGTGCAAACTGCGGACAGGGGTTTGTCCCAGGGGTCGTTTGGTAGGCAGGTTAAGCGAGCGGAGTCGAACACAATACCGATCGCCCATTTATTGGCCCATTCAGGTTGGCTTAACAGGCGATCGTAAATTCCCCCCCCGTAGCCCAACCGATAGCCCCGTTCGTCACAGGCAACTGCGGGCACAAGCAGCAAATCAATCTGTTCTACGGATAGGGTTGGGGCGTTGGGATGGGGCTCCTGAATGCCATAGGCTCCTACCTGTAGAGGCAGAGGATGGTGAGGTGTCCAGGTATGCCAGAGCAGTGATTTCTCTACGCAGCGCGGAAAACCCCAGACCTTATTTTCTACAAATAGGGGGCTGAGGTCAGGTTCCTGACGGAAGCTGAAGTAGGCAAGAACGGTATGAGCCTGAGTAAACAGGGAGGATTGCCGGAGTTTGGTACAGAGACGATCGCTCTTCTCTCGCCAAACTTCAATGGGCATTGCCTGGCGAGCGGCGAGGAGTGATTTTCGGAGCAATCGTTTATCTAAACCTCTAGCCTTTGTAGGTTCTGTCATCAGGGCATTACAGTTCCCACACTCTGGCGGATGGTTGCCACATCCTTAATGTGCTGCACCACACCGCCATTGAGCGGTACCAGACCCATCGTCTTCAGGTCTGCTTCCACCATCAGAAACACCAACTGCTCAAACGTCACTGACGGCTCCCAGCCCAGCTTCGCCTTCGCCTTCGCTGGGTCCCCAATCAACAACTCCACCTCCGCCGGTCGTAAATACCGCTCATCAAACTCCACATACTTCTGCCAGTCTAGGTTCACATACCCAAACGCCAGATCCAAAAACTCCCGTACCGAATGCATCTCCCCTGTCGCCACCACATAGTCATCCGGCGCTTCCTGTTGTAACATTAGCCACATTGCTCGCACATAGTCCTTCGCGTAGCCCCAGTCCCGCTGAGCATCGAGATTGCCCAGGTACAGCTTCTTCTGCTGCCCGGCGATGATACGAGCTAGGGCGCGGGTAATTTTGCGGGTGACAAAGGTCTCTCCTCGCCGCGGCGACTCGTGGTTGAACAAAATGCCATTGCAGGCAAACAAGCCATAGGACTCGCGGTAGTTGACCGTTTGCCAGTGGGCATAGACCTTGGCGCAGGCATAGGGACTGCGGGGATAGAAGGGGGTGCTTTCTTTCTGCGGGATTTCCTGCACTTTGCCGAACATCTCAGACGAACCGGCCTGGTAGAAGCGGACCTGGATGCCCGTGCGCTGCTGGTAGTCGCGAATGGCTTCCAGCAGGCGCAGGGTGCCCATGCCGACGGAATCAACCGTGTATTCGGGGGCATCGAAGCTGACGCGGACGTGGGATTGGGCACCGAGGTTGTAGATTTCAACGGGTTTGACTTCTTCCAGAATGCGGCGCAGGGTGGTGCCGTCGGTGAGGTCGCCGTAGTGGAGGAAGAGGCGGGCATCGAGCTGGTGGGGGTCTTCGTAGATGTGGTCGATGCGGTCGGTGTTGAAGGTGGAGGTACGGCGGATGATGCCGTGCACTTCGTAGCCTTTCTCCAGCAAGAACTCGCTCAAGTAGGAGCCGTCTTGCCCTGTGATTCCGGTGATGAGTGCTCGTTTTCTCTGTGTCATCTAGCTGCCCGCAAGGTTTTCAAATAGAACATTCAGAATTTTCTTCCGCCATCAGGTTGAAAATGGTAAAGAATCTGTAACATTTTTAGGGAGGTTGCGAAGTATTTGCAACCTGTCTGGCAGAGGTGGTTGGTGCTACAGTTTTTCCTTAGGCTTCCTATGGGAGTTCGATTTCTGCTTAACAGAAACCGATTTTCTAATCCCCAAACTTTAACATTGATTTAAGAAGTCCTCTGCTTCTCCCTGGAAAGATGACTTATGCGATCGCCAATGGGTTCCTCTTCCACAGAATTCACACCTCCATCACAGCTCCAACAATTCCTGATTCTTCCCTTTAATCGGCTTAGATTCACTATTCTGTTTGTAATTGCAACGGGTTTAGGCGGAGTATTGGTGGAGAGTATTCTGGGTCCACTACAAAAAACTGGTCTACCAGCGTTCTGGCAATCCCAGGGAATGCTGGGGACGTTTGTTAGTGGTCTGGTTTTTGGGTTAATTGTAGGTGCAGTCCAGTGGTTGGTTTTACGCCAGTATGTAGCAGAGCCACTCTGGATCCTGGCTAACACTGTGGGTTACGTGCTTTTTTTAACGACTTCTCAGGGTTGGAACAACTTGATCGGGCGGATGATGATGATTAAGTCAATCCCTGTGGGGCAGAACGATCTTCCGGTTCAACTCGTCTTTTTTGCGATGAGTGGATTTGGGGTCATTCTGGCGGCAATCTCTGCTATCTGGTTGGGGCTAGCTCAATGGTTGGTTCTGCGTCAGTATGCCAGGTCAGGCTGGGGGTGGGTGTTTGTGCCTCCAATCGCGCAGGTATTATCCTTTATACTGCTGTCCAGCAGTTTTTTGTTGTCGATGCTGCAAATTCCTTTATTCCCCCATACAGGAGTACTGAGGGCAGGGGTACTGGGAACTGTTGAGGCGATCGCCCTCTGCGCTTTGAGCAAAAAGTTCTATCAACCACCTGATGTTGACAGTGCAGGACTGGCATCCACCCCTGAATTGCTTGACTATAGGCGGGTTCAAAGTCTCGCTAATCAGCTAAAGCGACAGCTAAACTATACCTGGAATGGGGAAATGAACTGCGATCGCCCCCTTACCTACCTGGTGGGCGTGAACGAGGCCGGTGCGATCGCCGCCTATGAAGCCATGAATCAACCAGCCCAGGATAACGTCAACCAGACTCCGCTCCCGAATTTGCTCACAGTTTTGCCCGAAAGGAGTGAGACCGATCCACCCCAACCCCTGGCAAAATTTCAGGTTGCCTTTCTGCCATCGGGTAGCCTGGAAGTGATTTCCTGGAGGGGAATTCCCCTGTTGTGGATTGGCCTGGGAATGTTGGTAGCAGTCTATGGAGTAAGTGCGATCGTGGGCTTTTGGGGGCTCTAATCTACGGGGCTGTTGAAAGCCAATGTCCTAACGCACCTGCATAGAGCTATATCAGTGAGGGATGAGGGGGGAAGTTAAACTCAAAACTCAAATTACACCCAACCCCTCATCCACTTCAGGTAGGGTTGGGCTGTAGCTGGTCTCCACTTAGAATTGATCAGAATTCATCAAGCGTTGATCGAGAGGATCGCTTCAAACAATGGATATTGTGGAGTTTTTTCAACTCAGTAGTGGGAAATGGTTTTCCCACCGCACCAGTCACCTGCTGTCAACCAACCAATCAGAGGGCGGCAAGTCAGAAGTTCAAATTGAGATGTTAGCGAATACAGACTCTGAGGTGACCCGGCTCTGTGAGCAATACAAGATTGCCCCTGAAATGGTCACCTGTGGTATTCGGGTACGCTGGAATGGTGGGTTAGAAGGTCAGGGAAAGCAATCGGGGACTACGGTGCTGGTGGCGATCGCAGACCCCGAAAAGCCTAATCAAGGCAAACTGCTGCGCCAAACTGAAGATGCCAATCACCTGTCCCCAGGGCGATATATCGTCGGTGAAGACGATGCTCTAACTCTAATTACTGAAGATGGACCTATTTTGTCAGAAGAGCGGCTGTGGTTCGCCAGCCCCAACCTCCGGCTGCGGGCTGGTATTGTGAAGCAAGCTAACGGCTTCAGCGCCGCTTCTTTTTTGCTCAGAAATTCGGATGGGAGTGACAAAACCCGCGCAGTAGAAGGCAAGAGGGGTAAGGAGTGAAGGAGTGGGAGGGTGGAGGGGTAGGGAGTAGATGGGTGGAGGGGTGATGGGGAAAACTTGGGGGCTACCCTCTCACTCATCTACCCATCGGCCCGTCCGGCGTTGCTGAATTTGGGTATGAAATAGGGTACTGTATGCTCGAAACCTCGTTTCGATTCATATAGCGGTAGTCATTGTGGTTAGGACGGGGTGCAGGGGTGGAAGGTTTATACTCCCGTCCACATCCACGTAAAATCCTGGTAGTCATTGTGGTTAGGACGGGGTGCAGGGGTGGAACCCCTGGCTGGGGGCTTCGCCCCCACTCCCTCCCTAATTCCAATGTCCTAACGCACCTGCGTAGAGCTATACTGCTTTTCAGCAACGCCCCCCGTCCCCCCCCTCACTTCCCAAAGAGTGGGCAACGGCTTTGAGCTTGGTATAAAAGTCTGAGGTTTCGGAGAGGGGGGTGAACTGGTGAATAGGGTGTTTACTGGCGGAACTGACTAACCAGTTGGGCTGGTAGAGAGTGGTCAGATGTAGTCTCAATTTGGGTTTCAGGGATTTGTTGGATAATCCCAGACAGGGAAGCAGAACTTTGGGATTGGAGAAGTCAGCAAGTTGTTGAAGGCGTTCAATTTTGGTTTGCCCCCTGGCATGGCGAATCGGTTGAATTAGGGAGCTGATTCCCATTTGCAATGGGAGTGGCTAAATCGACGGTGTCAACAGGATCAGGTGGGGTTTGGATCGTACTTTCTACATGGGCAACTTTAGCTGTATCTGTTGGGGGTTGAGGGGAGGAAGCCGTTTTTGTAAGGGGGGCGATCGCTTCCAGTAAACTACCAGAACTACTTTGAGCAAATTGAGTATTTTCAGGAGTTCCATCGCCAGAGGCCGATTGAGGAGATGATGGATCATCCGTAGCAGGCTGGACTGGCTGCATAGAAACGGAGCGCTCTTCAGCGACAGGTTGAGGAGACTCTGCTGAGTGAGGCTGAGAAAAAGGAAGGATTGGTTCAACAGGCTGAAATGGGATCCGTTGGTACAGTAAGCCAGGATTCAGTGAGGAAGATGACTGGCTGTCATCCTCACTCGAAGACAGCAGATTACGGGGAAAGCGATCGCAAACCAACCGTTCAAATTCGTGATTAAAGTGGTACAGCGGTTGCCCCCGGCGTTGCCAGAGTGCCAGAATCTGCCCCACGGAGATAGCCTTATAGCGTCCCTGGTAAAGAGCTTCGACGATCGCCAACCGCACCCAGTTAATCGAATAACGCTTTAACCACTGAGCCAGCAGTTGTTCAATCGTTTCATGTTCCAGTTCAAAGCCATAGTGCCGCAGCAAATTAACTGCATAAACGGTCGCAGTGTTATCTGGCCCTGTGGAGCCTTTTACCAGTTCTGTCATAAGTCCTCCCTACGACAGAGTAAGGATTCCGCACTCAACCTTCAAAACCTTCTAGCAGTGATACAAAACAGCTCAGTGTCTACCCCCAAGTTTAGTTCAATCTTTTGAGGGCGATGAACCCTGTTGCATCTGTTTAATTAAGTTTGGCATTAGTCACGAATGCGGCGGATTCCCGTTTCGACTGGCTCCACATCTGACCCAGCAAATGGTTCGGTGCCACCTACCCAGTTAAAGTCGCTGATACGCAAACCCAGGGAACCGATTTCCAGTATTGGGTTATATCGGAGGATAATGCCGTAAGCCCGACGGCTGTATTCCAGAATAAAGTCGGTGCTGATCTCGCTGCGGGTGTTGAGGTTGATAGCAGTCTGTACGGTGAAACGAATTGGTCCATAGATTTGCTGGGTGATGCCTCCCAGCAGAACCTGATCATCGACGACACGATCAAACAGAAAGGGGGATTGCCCGCGCCCAACCACCTGGATATAGGTCAAGCTAAAGGCAGTGTAATCAAAGAAGGGTCTTGAAAAGTGCCCAAACTGACCATAGAGACCAACGCTACCGATCAGATTATTTTGATTGTCTCCGTTGGTGTAGACACCTGTAACGCCTGTTAAACTAACCCCGGCGCTAATGTAGGGCACGATGGGAACTGGGGAATACTTTAGCCCTGCTTCTGGGGTTGCTGGGAGGGGTTTCCCTTGCCAGAGATTGAAGCCACGACTGAGGGCCACACTGGCTTGAAAACGGCCCAAATCCGTCCGGTTGTTGTCACGAATGGGTTCAAGCAGATCCAGGCGATCGGTGTCGGCGTTAATGTACTGAAACCCTGCCTGGTAGGTCATAACGATACCAGTATTGCCCAGGTTGATGCGAGGAGACAGCAGCAGTGCTCCCAAACTGGTTTGAACGGTTTGGAATCCCAGCGAGCCATTGAACAGGCGATCGCGATAGCTATACTCCAACGCCAGGGTGTGGTCACCAACAAACTGGCTGGCGCGAATGCTGGCCCGCAACTCATCCCCAAACTTCTTGACATCCAGGCTGGTTAACGAGGCAAACCCTCTCAGGGTAGTCCTTGGGCCAATCGTATAGGTCAGCCGACCAATCACCCCAAAGTTATCTGGGTCAACCAGGCTATCACTGTCAAACACCATTCGTTGAAGGTAAATTTGGGGGGTGACGGTCAGCCGCAGTTGCGGGGTTGCGATGACTTCGGAGGGGCGCTGTATAAACAAACCACCCCGTTCTTCTTCATCAAAGCCAAACTGCACCAGGGGAGGCTGCCGCTCACTGCGGTCAATGATGGTGCGGGAAAGAGGGATGGGAATGGTGACCCGCTGGTCGAATATTAAGCGAGGACGGGTTGCTCGCAATTCATCCCGTAAGGGGGAAAGCCGAGTCAGAGTTGCCTGATCTGCCTTCAGGAGCAGTTGGGGTGGCGAAAAGGGGTCATTGGTGATCTGGATATTTCTGGCAACCCACCCTTCTGGGGTAAAGTCAATTTGCTCGGCTTCAAACCGCAAGCGCCTGACCTGTCCACCGCGGGGAATGGCTCCGGGTACTCGCCCAACGTCTCGCCCGACCCCAATTCCCACCGAAGCTCCACCCGCGCCTTGAACCTGTAGGGGCTGGGCCTGGGTGATGCGATCGCTAACCGGACGCCCCAGAGGTGTGGCGGCTCCCACATCACTGGGGGCAGCGGTCGCAAAATCAGTACTGGAAGACTCAATATTGATCTCGCCGCGGGCGTTTTGAATTGTTCCCACTCCTTGAACGAAGTTGTACTCCATCCGCTGTCCGCGCAATACCTGTCCACCCCGTGTCAGGGCAACGTTTCCTTCTGCAACGGCAATGCGGTTGCCCAGGTTGACCTGTAATCGATCTGCGTCTAGTAAGCCGTTCTCAAACCGCATCGTAACCTTGCCTTCAGCCGTAAAGATGCGGCGATTCTGGTCATATTCCTGGCGATCAGCGGTAAGCTCAATCACTCTCGGCTTTTTTCCATCTGGGGGTGGAGCCCCACCAGGAACCTCATCGGGTCGTTTTCTGTCAGGTACCGTTTGGGGAAAGGAAAAAACAGGCCCTGTATCTTCCGACGTGGGGCGGCGATCGCGATCCGGAATCGGTAAAATAAATGGCTCGGAGGGTTCAGCCCGCTGTGACTGAAGGTCCAGCTTCATCAGACGGGTATCAATCGTGAGGCTAGAGGAACCCAGATCATCTGAAAGTTTGTCTGCCACGATAGATTCGCTCAAGCCGTTCATTATATCGACTTCATGCCTGGCAGATGGCCTCTGGGTTAAACCGGATAGGGAGTAGAAGCTGGGTGCTGCGGACGCTTTCCGCACCTCAACGTTGGAACTAGCCAGAACAGGCTGCGAAATTTTGCTATTGGGATCAAATTTGATAGCAGTTTTGGGGTGAGGGGCGATCGCTGCCGGCAACGATTCTGTTTTTGTTACCGGCTGAGCAGTTCTCAAATAACCAGCGGCAGTTGCTTCCCCCAACAGTTCGGCACGGGACTCTCCCCCCTGTTTGACAAAATCATCTTTTAGCAGAGGAGCCGCCGAAAATTCAGGAGCAATTTCAGGAGTCTCAAGCGTTGGCAGGTTACCTATGCCTGGCTTCAGAGGCTGATAAGGAGCGGCTTCAGAAGCTGTCACAGGTGAAGCGTTAGAATGGCTGACATCCTCAGCAAAAGGAGTAACAACTGTTGGAGGGGGTCCGGGTGGCGAAGCCAAATAGGGCATAGATTAGCGAAATAACACGAACAGACAGCCTGCGGTAGATGCAATTCCAGGAGCGGCAATGCCTCATGACGATATAGAGGCAGCAGAATGCTGCTGCCCCCTGTTCTAGCATCAAAAGATTCTAGTAGTTTGTCACCTTTTAAGTTGATGGATAGGACTTGGTTGGAGAAGTTAATTTTTTAAGAGATTACATCTCTTAAAAAAAGATTGACAGACCACTAGCCGCTTCTGCCTATTCCAGATCTCTCCGCTTGGGATTTCTAGCAGGGTCATTTGAAAGAAATCCAAAAACAAAGAGGGCAACAAAAAAGGTAATCACAAGATAGACAACGATTTTGAGCGTAAGCATACCGAATATCTCCAGAAGTATCAAAAAGTTAGGGAATTGCCGGGAGGACAAATCACTCTCGGATGGCTCTCCTAATCATACAGAAATGCTGTTCCGTTTTTGACGGCCCTTATGGCTCCTTATTCAGCCAATTCAGCAGCCAGTTCCAGAGGATCGTCACCCACTTCTCTAGCCAGAGCAAGAATCGATCCAACCATCTCATCACTTTTTCCAGCGGACTCAGGGCATAACCAATTGGGATCGCATCAGCTTCCAGATAGTCTGGGAATTCATCTCCTTGAAGAAATTGGGTGGGGTTGAAGGATGGTGAAACTTCGCCCGGCACTTTGAGAGAGGGGAGGGAAGCAAAAGGATTGGATAATGCGGTTGACAGATTGAAGGGTAAGGAGGCCGACATGGATGCCAACGCTCCGCCGGGGAAAAGTGAATTGAAATCTGGACCCAGCGAATTTTGAAATGGGAGGGCAGGTAAAACCGGTGCAGCAGGTAAGGATACAGCTTTTCGGCGTTCCTGTGCCATTGCAAGGGAGGCTTCCTGGAACAGGTTGGTGGCGATCGCGATCGGGCTGAACTGCACCCACGCCATCAACTTCTGGAATAAACGGACGGGCAGCAGTACATGGGGATTATCTGAAGTTGGGCGGCTGCGCAGCATCTGCCGGGTTGCCTGCCGCAAACGTAGATAGCGCCCATAGTGGGCCGTTTCCCAGGCAATCTTCTGGCGAAGCTGAACTTGCTGTTCCGAAGTCAAAACATCTAGCACCTGATTTTGATTTGTAACCAGTACCAGCGCTTGACTCTCCAACAGACTAGCAATTCCCCGCACAAAAACCTTAGTCTGGGTGATTGCTGCCGCCGCCGGATGAGAAAGCGGCCCCCGACTGGTTGTTGTCAACTCCGCTGATGCAACCGTCAACTCCCCTCCCAGGTCTGCTTTGGGTTGCCTGCCTGCTAACTTCAACAACCAGGAACGCAGAGTCGTTACAACCAGACGTTTCATTGAACGAAAGCCCAATGGAGACGTGGACGGCTCCTCCAGACGAGATTCTGTCAATGTCTCCTTCGGTTCCACCAGCACAGGTAAATCCACTGGCAACGAGAAATTGCTGACTGTTAGCAGAGCTTGTTGAATCGGAGTTTCTGCTGTTAGCGATGTTGAAGGCTGAAGGGCTGTTTTTTCAAAATTTTGAGATTTCCGGATAGGGGCATAATCTAACGCCCATGCTTGCAAAGTTGGCAGGCCCAATCCCACTGCTTGCTGAATTTGAGTACCAA
The DNA here is from genome assembly GCF_049200465.1 of Leptothermofonsia sp. ETS-13. Lineage (NCBI taxonomy): Bacteria > Bacillati > Cyanobacteriota > Cyanophyceae > Leptolyngbyales > Leptolyngbyaceae > Leptothermofonsia > Leptothermofonsia sp. ETS-13. Next base: position 2,951,751 of record NZ_CP120836.1, on the reverse strand, counting down.
CCAACCGAATTGACTGAAAGACAAAGTAAACCGGATAGAGGGCCACCTGAACTGTCCAGATTGTAGAAACCTTGAAACGCCTTAGCGCCGTACTCGCTCGATCAATCCACTGTCTGGTTTGCCGCAAAATACCGCTGAGAACTTGGCTTTGATAGGGACCCGGCTGTTGAAGAGACATGGCAGTTTTGGGCATCAAAACGAATTTGAGATTATTCTACAGGAGAAGGGGGGTGAGGGATCAGGGGAGTCAGGAATGAAGAGAGATGGGAGGATGGGGTGAATGGGGTGGTAGGGTGATGGCGTAGATGAGTAGACGGGAAAGAGGTTCAGATCATGGCTGATCAAGAGGCTATTCTTGCAATGAGGGCAATGAGGCTCTGACTCCTTGAAACCCTGATTCCTTCGACCCCCTTGCCAGGATTACCACAAAAAATTTGACAAACCCCTGATCAACCCTCCCCCGCGGCTCTTTCCTCTTTCGTCTCAATTCCCCAGATCCTCCTGCCCCCTGGCTTCCCCCCACTCTCCAATCTCCTTCTAAAGTTCCTGGCCACTGAACAACACGAAAGCGTATACTAGTCTAGCTTTCCAGCAAAAAGAATCATTTTGGGTATTGATCTCCGTAGCTACGTTTATATTGACCGGCTTCAACCGCAGCATGCTGCCTATTTAGGAACTGTTGCGATCGGGTTTTTGCCCCTTCCTGGCGATGCTTCCCTATGGATAGAAGTTTCTCCAGGGATTGAAATCAACCGAATTACGGATGTCGCCCTCAAAGCTGCCGTAGTGCGTCCGGGGGTGCTGGTGGTTGAGCGGCTTTATGGATTGCTCGAAATCCATTCCAGTAACCAGGGAGAAACGCAGGCAGCGGGGCGGGCCATTCTGGCGGCGTTGGGAGTCCGTCGCCAGGATTGTCGTAAGCCGAAGGTTCTTTCCAGCCAGATCATCCGTAACATTGATCCCCACCATGCTCAGTTAATCAACCGCAATCGACGGGGACAGATGATCACCTCAGGACAAACCCTTTATGTGTTTGAGGTTGAACCTGCTGCCTACGCATCGCTGGCGGCTAATGAAGCCGAAAAAGCTGCCATGATCAACATTCTCCAAATCTCAGCTGTTGGTAGCTTTGGGCGACTTTACCTGGGTGGGGAAGAACGGGATATCATTGCAGCATCCAGGGCAGTTCTGGAAACAATGGAAATGGCACCCGGTCGAGATGATGGTTTAGACATCCGCAGGGAATAGAGACATGGCAAAGATAGAGCATCTTGCACTGCTACAGCAGGGTGCCCTTCAGTGGAAGGAGTGGCGATCTGCAAACTCATCGATACAACCTGACCTCAGCCAGGCTGACTTGAGTCGAATGGACTTGTCGGGTTTTGATTTGAGCCATGCCAACCTGCGGGAAGCGAATCTTTGGGAAGCCCAGCTTGTGGGTACAGATTTGACAGGGGCGATGCTGCAAAAGGTGAATTTGAGCCATGCGAATTTGACCGATGCGATTCTGAACCAGGCTGAACTTGCTCATGCCATGCTTGCCTGGGCTGATTTGACGGGAGCTGAACTGTGCGATACCCGTTTGATTGGGGCTGATTTACGGAGAGTCAGTCTGCGTGAAGCCAATCTTTGCCGTGCCAATCTGGTTGGAACTGAAATTTGGGGAGTGAATTTGCAGGAAGCAGATTTATGTGGCGCTGATTTGCGGCGAACCAACCTCAGTAGAGCAGTGCTGATTGCTGCAAATTTGAGCGATGCCAATTGCGATCGCACCAACTTTTACCAGGCAGAACTCAACCAGGCTCATCTCTACTGCACAGTTTTACATGGAGCCAATTTGCAAGAAGCAAATTGCACCGGAGCCTATCTCTACAATGCCGATCTCAGCGAGGCAATCCTTTCCGAGGCAAACTTCTCCTGGGCCAACCTGACCCAGGCCAACCTGACCCAGGCAGAGTTACGAGCCACAAACCTACGTGGTGCAAAACTGAGGCGAGCAGACTTGAGTAAAGCCGACTTAACCGATGCCAACCTGCGCGGAGCCGATCTTAACAAAGCGAATCTGACCGCCACCATTCTTACCAATGCCGAGTTAAGCGACACTAACTTGAGGCAGCCGCTTCCTGAGAAGATTACCTGATCGGAATAAAAGGGAAAAATGTCTTAATAAATTTACGCAGGCGAAGTAAGCCGATATTTCGCCTGATTCTAGGGGAAAGCTCAATTTTTTCTGGAGGCGCAGCAGATAATTCTGCCTGAAGTTGGGCGTATTCTGTAGCAGTTAGGGGACTGCCATCGATGGGCGATCGCGCCCCTGTGATGATCTCTGCCCGCAGCACTTCCTCTGGAATGTCCTCTCGGGCTGGCAATGCTTCAGCGGAGGCCATTCCCAACCAAAACACACCCATTGACAGCGAGAAAATTTTGATCATGGTAAGTAGGTGGCCGTAATTAATTGTCAAGGGGGGAGTGGGGGCTGCGACCCCAGGCAGGGGATTTCACCCCCTCCACCCCCGAAATTATCCTTAATTTAATTGCGCCTAGCTACTTAGAACTTCGATAGGGGCAGACCAGGATGCCGGGTGAAGTAGACCTGGATAGTTCTCCCAGCTTGCCGGTGAAAGAGCTGCGCAGGCAACTCTTTCACCCCAAACAGAATCCCTGAAGTATTGATCTTGTTTTAGTAATAAGCTTTTTCTATTACCAAAATTTCAGGAGAGCCAGATTAAGGACTATATTAGGCTCTGCTGAAAAACAGTATGAATCGAAACGAAGTTTCGAGCATACAGCATCCATTTCATACCCAGATTCAGCAATGCCCCATATTAATCAATTATTAGGTCGGCAGTGGATATGAACTCGGTGAGTGATCAGGTGCAAGGGCGACAAAATATTAATCACAGGGACTTTTCATGGCATTTTTGGCCGCTTCTGCCCCTCTACCCCTTTGGTAAGCGGCAAACCCTTCGTCAGGAAGTGGTCAAGGGGACAATCTGGACATTTGAGCAGGTTCAAGGAATTTTGTATGTCGTTGTCCCCATTCGCATGACGGTAGTGAAGCTGGATGCAGGAGGGTTGCTGGTCTATTCGCCGGTTGCGCCAACTCCAGAATGCATCCGGCTAGTTAACGAGTTGGTTGAAGTCCATGGGGATGTGAAGTACATCATCCTGCCGACCATTTCAGGCCTGGAACATAAGGTTTTCGTAGGCCCCTTTGCCAGAAGCTTTCCCAAAGCCCAGGTTTTTGTTGCGCCAAACCAGTGGAGTTTCCCGCTTCAGTTGCCGCTGAGCTGGTTGGGTTTTCCGTTGGGACGCACCCACATACTACCGGAAGACAGTACCCAGGCTCCTTTTGGGGATGAGTTTGACTATGCAATGCTGGGGCCCATCCATTTAGGACCGGGAACATTTGAAGAAATTGTCTTTTTCCATCGGCGATCGCGCACACTGCTGGTGACCGACTCCGTGGTCTCAGTGCCTGAGGAACCACCTCAAATTGTGCAACTGGATCCCTACCCCCTACTCTTTCACGCAAAGGATGAAGTGTTTGATCAGGTCGAAGATAGCAAAGCAAGCCGCAGGAAAGGGTGGCAACGTATTTCCCTGTTTGCGCTTTACTTTCGTCCCAGTGCTGTGGAAACCATTCCATTAAGTCAGGCGTTTCGCGATGCTCAGAATGCCCCAGATCGTTCTAAAAGAGCTTATTTTGGATTGTTTCCATTTAAGTGGAAAAAGAACTGGCACCTATCGTTTGAAGCGCTGCGTGGCGGTGGCCGCCTTTTTGTTGCCCCCATTTTACAAACCTTGATCTTGAACCGGGCTCCCCAGGAGACTCTGGACTGGGCGTATCACGTTGCAACCTGGAATTTTCATCGCATTATCCCCTGCCATTTCGATGCCCCGATTGAAGCAACCCCGCAACAGTTTCGTCAGGCATTTTCCTTCCTTCAAAAGAAAGAATCTGGAGACGGACCAGGCAATATTAATTTTCCTCTGCCAGAGGAAGACTTTGAGTTATTGAAGGAAATCGACGAGAAACTAAATCGCCGGGGCGTCGTACCGCCACCTAAGGAAAAAGTGTAATTCCTTGTCAAAGAAATCTAACAAAACATGTTTTTTGTAGCTTTAACTACAGAAAAGATTTTATAGTGAGAAAAGTAAGCAGTTGGTCAATGACGATTATTTCTATTTATTTCTAAAATGAACTATGCCTAGTGCATTTCACATTGATGATTTTGAGGCAAGGCATCAGGCAAATATGGTTACCTCGCTAAGGCATCGCCTGGAAGTTGCCAGAAACACCAATAATTTCCAATTGGTTGCTTTATTGGAGCGAGAGAAGAAGCAAATTGAAGCCGATGCGGTAGGTCAGGTAATGGTTTCTCCACGCTCCCGGTTGCAAAATTGGTGGAATAAATTGGTTGCAGCGATCGCCCACATCAGCGACTTACAAATCTGGCAAACCACCGATCGCTCTGGAGTAACCTGGTGGCACGCTCTTGATCCACGCACGGGTAAAGAAGTTTGCACTGATTCAGAAACTGAAATGCGGATCTGGATCGAAGAGAATTACTGGGAAGAATGAAAAGCGATTGGGCTATTGGTCAGTAGCCAGGGCGTAGAGGTTTTTTGATCAGCAGTTTACCTCTGCCTTCCATCTGTTTTTATAGCCTCAAGCATTCTGGTCAGGACAAGCGAGGGCGGGGGCGGTGCCCTCACAGCAGAGGTTTCACCCCTGGGCCTCATCACAATCCAAGTGCTTACTGCTATAAAACTTAGAGTTCAATTCCCCAACTTTTTCAGGAGGACTACCGCTCTTGAAAAAGTTGGGGAATCTTTTGCTGGAGAATTTTTTTAGGAACCGGGAGTACTGAAGCGTTTACTGACCCAACTAATGACCCCGCTGAGAATGGCACCTGCCATGAAGATGCCGATCGCGGGTGTAAAAACCGGCTCCCAAAGTTGGTACCAGAGGTCAAGACCAAGGGGGCACTCCAGCGCTACGACCAATGAGGGCAATCGCCAGCCAGAAAAAGCTAAGCAGCACCAAAAACAAATCTACCATCAAAGCCAGGTTCAACCACTGAAGAAGCTTATCTTTCATGATCAAATATTCATTACCGATAATTTAGCTAGAAACATTTTTGGCTCCTCTTCGTTTAAGAATTGTCCCATACCAATTTAACCAATTTTGACGGCAGATGCCTGATTGAGGGAGCCAGGCTGGTTGATGGATGCGGCTATTGAGCAACCAGCGACTGAAACGGCGTGGATGGCTTTGGGCGAATTTTGCTCGACTTCTCCTAGCTGTTTACGGGCATGTGCCATATCGATTGGCCAATCGACATACCAATCGACATAAATAATATCTGCCCCAGATTGGGACATCAGATGCAGGACACTAGCAGCACTGTCATGGACGCACAGAGCCAAGGGGGACATTGGGGTAAGTTGCTTTAATTTGCTGAACGACTTGTTGTTGGTAGGGCAAGGCAAACATTTCGTAATCTTCAGGCGTTAGGCGACCTGCCCAGGAATCGAAGATTTGAATCACCTGTGCACCACAATTAATTTGGTACTTGGCATAGGTAGCGATCGCCTCTGCCAGCTTCTTTAAGAACTGATGCAGCAGCGCAGGTTCCCGGAAGGCCATACTTTTGATCAAGCTATAGTCGACCGAATTTTTTCCTCCACGGCATAGGTTGCTAGCGTCCAGGGATCGCCCACACAGCCTAAAACGGTTGCCTGTCTTTTACTTCTCGACGCAAAGTGCTTAAAATTTGGCGGACAAACGGCAAGGTAATATCAGGATCCAACGGTGTTAAAGCATCGACTTGAGCTTGGGAAAGAATCGGTTGTCGGAGAATGGGACTTTGGCTTTCAATAATCTCGAAAGGAATGCCGATCCCAGGTAAGGGAGTGAGGATGTCAGAGAACATAATCACCCCATCGGGTTTGAAAGCATGGAAGGTTTGGAGAGAAATTTCCACTGTCAAATCAGGTGTTTTAGAACATTCCTGAAAAGATAGGTATTTCTGACGTGAATCACGATCAGCTTTCAGGTAGCGTTCCACCTGCCGCATAATCCGGGCTGGCAGATGCTCAGCGGATTCATTTCTAGCCGCTCGTAATAGGCGATCTCTGTTACTGGTCCGGAAACCCAATCAAGCAAGAGAGGATGTCAAGGTCACACAATTTCATTCAATAGGACTTATTCCAACTTTTCTAAGGCATCTCGCACATCAACCAGATGATTGTTAAATACCTCCAGGGCGGCATCCAAAGTCTTAAAAATGGCAGGGTCACGAATCGAGTAGAACACAAAGTTCCATTGCTTACGGCTAGTAACCAAGTTTCGGCTCCGTAATATGGCTAACTGCTGGGATATGGATGAGGGTTCGACTTCCGTGCGATCGGGTGGCAAAACTCGACTATCGGGTGTAATTCATGGGCTTGCCCTCGCAGTGATTGTGCTTACCTTAGCTCCCTTAGCAGCTCAAGTGCCTCTGGCAGCGCTAGCAGGCATTTCGATGGTGACGAGTGTTCGGATGATTGAATGGGAAGCGATCGGACTGTTGGTCAGAGCAACCTATTCTGACTTTGCAGTCATGATTCTTACCTGGGTAGTCACTATTTTCTTTGACTTGGTACTTGCGGTAGAAATTGGACTGATTGCGGCAGGAGCATTATTCATTAAACGGATGAGCGATCTCAATTTGGCTCGAATTCCTGAAACCGAAGTATTTCCACCGGGTGTGCCGCTTGAACTCAGTAAACAAATTGCAGTTTATCGGGTGGATGGACCCGTATTTTTTGGAGCTGCTGAGCGATTTGTCACCTTTCTGCGTGATGAGCCTGAAGTGAAGTATCTGATTTTGCGGATGCGATTTGTGCCCAACATGGACACGACTGGATTGGTTGCCTTGGAGGATATTTATCATGATTTGAAGCGACATGGATGTCGTCTCATTTTCACTGGGCTGCAACCTGAAGTACAAGCGTTGCTAGACCGGAGCGGATTGCTGGACAAGATTGGTAGAGAAAATTGCTTTGAGACGACAGATGCAGCTATTCGTGCCTTAATGCCAACAGCAATCAATTGTCCGCTTCCTCCAATTTCGACAAGTCCATCTGTTTCGTTTAGCCTATCAGAAAGATTTGTGGGCGCCAAAGATTAATTGTTATAGCTCTACGCGGGTGCATTAGGACATTGGAATTAGAGAGAGAGTGGGAGCTTCGCCCCCAGCCAGGGGTTCCACCCCTGCACCCCGTCCTAAGCCTGATGGCTATCGCTATATATCCCCAACTTCCTCGATGGGAAAAGAGGCGACTGGCTCCAGCGGACTCCCTCCCGGTTCCCGCCGTTTGGGGCCTAACTCCCCCAAATCCCCTGAAAGAGTCTAGCAATGGGTCTTCCAATCCAGCGCGACGAGAATCGGTCGAGCTTTCCTCCACTCCCCCAAGGTTCAGGTTCAAATTCTCACCGTAACAATGAAGTTTCGAGCATACAGCGCCTTTTCATACCCAGAATCAGCAACGCTATCTCTACGGTGTCAAACATAGAAGGATTCTTTGCCTGAGTGGCAACCGTATTTCTTGACCAGTGCTTTCAGATCCGTAGAGCGATCGAGCGAGATCCAGTCATTAACGGAACCTAGAAAACACCAGCGTTTAACGACAAATTCTCTGGTTTGGGCAGCCTGCAGCACAAATTGCATCATGGGAGAGTAGGAAAGGGATTGAGCGATCGCTTCTCGTATCCTGGCGGAATCTCTATCGGGGACAGATGACGCAATTTCCATCAAGGTGTCTATTTATTTGTACAAAACTCAAGGCAGGAATCGCTCTAGCGGACAGTCAATTGACGACAGGTATTAATTGGAAAAGAGGATGAAGAGACCAGCCAGATGTCTCCATTTCCATTCTGAATCCAACCTTGAGCTTCAATGATTGGGGAATTTGGAATTTGGGATTGAGTTGAATCGCTTGCCTGAGAACTGGAAACCGGGAACTGAGAACTGTTTCCGGCTTCCCTCTCTTCCCCTTCCAGTGTGATCCAATCCGCTACGATCGCTTCTCCCTGAAGCACAGCCATCGGGCTGGGTGGCAACCCTTCCCTTCCAGTCGCCACAAAAGAACTGGTAGACTGCGTGCCTCCCGGTCGGCAACCCTGAGCAATTTGGGTGGTTGGATCAACCAGATTGACCGGCAGAGGAGCCAGCCCCCGACTGGGATCCACATCAGGAGTATTGAGGGTAACCGTGCCACTGACGCCGAATTCAGAACTGGCAGTAATATCACTCAGGGGTGACAACCGCGGACGAAATTGCAATCCAAAGATTCCCTGAGCTGTTATCTCTACCCTGCCACCCCTCCCTGTGAAGGCATTTGCCGAGATGTCGCTGTTTTCTGAGGGAACCGCCACAATGAAGGGGGCATTAATGATAACATTGCCGCCATTGCCGCCTGCCTGATTGATTCCCGCCGTTGTGGAAATCTGGCTACTGTGCCTGAGGAGGAGCAAATTTTGTAACTGTAGTGTTATGTTTCCACCCTGGTTACTGGCCGTTTCGGCTGAAATGACGCCCCGATTATTCAGGGTCAGACTGCCTGCCTGAATTTGAATACTGCCACCCTGTCCACTTCCCTGGCTATCTACCGTAACCCTTGCCCCATCACGAATGGTCATTGTTACCGGGTTAATAAAGATACTGCCACCGTTGCCTGTCGAACCAGCGGTTGTGTTGGCGTACAGTCCACTGGCGGCCCCTTCATTTTCAAGGATATTGGTACCCAAGCGGGCGCGTCGCTCCTCATAGGTGGGGTCACTACCCGCCAGCAGGATCTGATCTGCAACATTCAGGACAATGTTGCCTGCCTGTCCACCGCTGCGAGTCGTTGTAATCACCTGTCCACCATTCACCCCTTCAAACTGATTGGCCTGGATGGTGACATTACCGCCCTTGTTGAAATTGAAGGTCTGGGTGTTGACTACCGCTCCATTCGCAACCCGGAAGAAATCAGTATTGACGGTAATTTCTCCTCCCCGTCCGGTTGCCTGACTCTCCGCATCGGTAAACAGTCCACTGGGTTCACCACCGGGAAATAATCTAATTGATACTCCGGTACCGTCTAAAGAGATTGATGCTCCGGTACCGTCTAAAGAGACCTGATCGCGAGCATCAACCAGGATATTGCCCGCATTCCCTTGTCCTGAAGTACTGGCGGATAAGCGAGAACCATTTGTGATGGACAACGACCTGGTGAACACCTGAATGTTCCCCCCTTCACCAACCCCATCGAGTGTGTTAACACCGCTAATTGCAGTGCCGTAGCGATCGAAGTGAACGCGATCGCTGGCGCGAATCACAATATTTGCGGCATCTCCCTGTCCGCGCGTGATAGTACCGATAGAAGCCCCATCGGTTACCAGCAGAGTCCCGGCGGTAATTTCAATATCTCCGGCCTTACCTGTGGCTCCTGGCAACACAATGCTCTGCGCTCCACCAAAACTATCGAAGCGAACCGTATTATCAACTCGAATGGTGATACCACCTGCATTGCCCTGCCCATTGGTACTTGCGACCAGTTGAGCATTGTTGATTAGAGACAGCGATCGCCCGGTAATCGTAATTCTGCCGCCATCTCCTACCCCTCCCGGAGAGACATTGGTGGAAACACCTGTAGTCCCGTTGAGAAGACTATCCCCTCTGTCAAACAAGACGGCATCGGTTGCTTGAATGATGATATCGCCTGCTCTTCCCTGTCCAAACGTATTGGTTCCCAAAAAAGAACTACTGGTTACCGATACCGATCGCGCCGTCACCGTAATTTTGCCACTATCCCCCACTGCACCAGAAGCCACTCCACTGATAGCGCTTCCCCTTTCACTAAACACGGCTGCATCGGTTGCCTGAATCGTGATATCGCCTGCCTTTCCCTGTCCAAACGTTGTAGTGGACAGACTACTGTTGCTGATAGAAAAGGATCCGCTGGTGATGGTGATGTGGCCACCCTTGCCAACTGATTCGCCTCCTACCGTATTGAGGATGAGACTGTCGGCGATCGCAACAGCCCCAGTTCCATTCAGATCAACATTTCCTGCCTGACTACCGACCATTCCCGAACCGGGTTCAATTCCCGCTAACACCTGGCTTTCTGAAATATTTAAATTTCCAGCATGGACTGCCAGACTGCCACCATCCCCAGCACTCACCGAAATTCGTGACCCGCTGGTAATCGAGACATTGGCGCGGGCGACACCCCCAGGAAACTGCAACCGCAAAGAATCGCCATTTACAATCAATCCCACTGTTCCAGATTTAGCCAGCCCACCCAATTCCACCCGGCGACCCGATGTTTGGAGTCGAATACCCTCCAGCGCCACATTGCCACCTACCAGCAGAAAGTCACCAAAGTCATTGGTTTGTCCGGCCAGGAGAAGGGAAGACTGTACAAGAATGCTTCTCGGCACGCCCGTAAAGCCCAGCCCAACTGGGGCTGTGACCGTCAGCAGGGGAGGAGTTTGGGGATTCGTTGCCCTGAACTGCGTGCCATCGGCAAAATTCAAGCTATTGGCAGTACTTGCCAGAAACGATCCACCAATGCTCAGGGCGGCATTCGGACCCATGATGATGCCGTTGGGATTCAGCAAAAATAAATTAGCGTTACCATTGGCGGCAATCAAACCATTAATGTGAGAGATAGAGGAGCCAGTTACACGGGTGATAATGGTTTGAATATTGGCTGCATTATTGAAGAAAGCGACCTGCCCGGTGGAAACGGAAAATTGCTCAAAACTGTGAAACAGATTGGTGCCCCGTCGCGCTCCCCCACTAATCACATCAATCGCAACTCCCGGAAAATTGAGGCGATTCACCGTCGAACTTTCAGCACCCAGGGTAGTGTCCTGGACAACCTGAGCGATCGTTCCCTTTCCACAAGAAATGCACCCGATTGCTAAAACCACCGCTAGCCCCAACCGCCGCTGCCATTGATAGCCCCACACCATGTTGGTCACCCTGCCACCTGGACTTTCAATCATCCTACTAGCAGAGCAAACAGATGGGATCAACGATTGATGTATTCCTTACGCACCACTCCTTCGAGGTGATACGTTACCACCTAAGCATTCGGAGTTAGGCGTTGCTGAAAAGTAGTATGAATCGAAACGAAGTTTCGAGCATACAGCACCTATTTCATACCAAATTCAGCAACGCCGAGGTATGGGAGTGTGGGGGTAAAACCCCTGGCTTGGGGGCACTGCCCTCCCCCCCCTTGAAGCCCAATCTACTCAATCTACTAATGCGTTTGCGTAGAACTATATTTAATAATGTTTCCGCCAGTTCTCATGTTTGAATGAACCTGAACTTTTCTATTCGTACAGCAAAGTTACTAGCTCCTGCTTCAAGCCAGTATTCGGAGAAGCCAACCAGGTCCTGGAAAATGTAACGGATTGCAACGTATAATGAGAGTACTGCAATTTTGAAGAAAAGATAAAAAGACGACATGCGTGTTGCGATCGCCGGAGGCGGACTGGCTGGTCTGGCCTGTGCCAAATACCTTGTGGATGCGGGTCATACTCCGATTGTTCTGGAAAGTCGGGACGTTTTGGGGGGACTGGTCGCTGCCTGGAAAGATGAGGATGGAGACTGGTACGAGACCGGACTGCATGTGTTCTTTGGTGCCTATCCCAACATGCTCCAGTTATTGAAGGAACTGGGTATTGAAGACCGCCTCCAGTGGAAAGAACACACCCTCATTTTCAACCAGCCGGAGAAGCCAGGGGTATTGTCCCGCTTTGATGTGCCCGATATTCCGGCTCCCATCAATGTGATTGTGTCCATTCTCCGCAACAATGACATGCTGACCTGGGAGCAGAAGATCCGGTTTGCGATCGGGCTGCTGCCGGCCATTGTGCGAGGGCAGAACTACGTCGAAAAAATGGATCAATACTCCCTGCTGGAATGGCTACGCCTGCAAGGAGTGGATGAGGGAGTCAATACTGATATTTTCATCGCAGCCTCCAAGGCACTCACCTTCATTAATCCGGAAGATGTGTCGGCCACCGTTCCGCTCACCGCGCTCAATCGCTTCTTACAGGAACGTTACGGTTCCAAAATTGCCTTTCTGGATGGTTCACCCACTGAGCGGCTATGCCAACCGATGGTGGATTACATCACTGGCGGTGGCGGCGAAGTTCACCTCAAAAAGCCTCTGAAGCAGATTTTGCTGAATGAGGACAACAGCGTGCGCGGCTTTTTGATTCGCGGACTAGAGGGGGCACCCGATCAGGTCGTGACAGCAGATGCTTATGTTTCGGCCATGCCAGTGGATGTGATGAAGGTGCTGATGCCAGAGCCCTGGAAGCAGATTGAATTCTTCCAGAAGCTGGAGGGGTTGGAAGGGGTGCCCGTGATCAACCTGCACCTGTGGTTTGATCGCAAGTTGACCGATGTGGATCAGCTTTTGTTTTCGCGATCGCCCCTCTTGAGCGTATACGCCGACATGAGCAACACCTGCAAGGAATACGCCAACCCCGATCGCTCAATGCTGGAGTTAGTCCTGGCTCCTGCCAAAGATTGGATTGACAAATCGGAAGCGGAGATCTTGGCAGCAACCATGAAAGAGTTAGAAAAACTTTTTCCCCAGCACTTCACGGGTGACCAGCCCGCCAGATTGCTGAAATACAAGGTGGTGAAGACGCCCCGCTCCGTTTACACGGCCTCTCCAGGGCGACAGGCCCACCGTCCCAGCCAGGAAACTCCGGTGCCCAATTTCTTTTTGGCAGGCAGTTATACCATGCAACGCTACCTGGGCAGTATGGAAGGTGCCGTGCTTTCTGGTAAGCTGACAGCGCAGGCGATCGCAAGCAGTCACAAACTCGCGACTGTTTTACCCCCTGTTAGTTCCACGAGTCAACCGACACCCGTTGGTTCGCAGGCATAAGTGTTCTATTTCACCCACATCGACACGCCAATTCCTGACACATGAACTGACGCTGATGGTTGCAAGTGAAAAGGCTAACAATGTTCAAGGCACAAGCAGTCTACCTTCGAGAAAGGCAGATGCGCTGGTACAGTCACCGCGCCTGCAATCCCCGTCATGCGTTCCGAGAAACATGCTGGAATTGCCTGAATCCTGTGGTGTGAGAAACCTGGCGTCCTTAGAGGATGCCTACGAGCGGTGCCGTCAAATTACGGCAAAGTACTCCAAGACGTTTTACATCGGCACCCTGCTGATGCCCCCCGCCAAACGACGAGCTATCTGGGCCATTTACGTCTGGTGTCGCCGCACTGATGAACTGGTGGATGGCCCCGCCGCTGACCTGACGACCACTGAAACCCTGGATCAGTGGGAGCGACATCTGGAGTCCGTGTTTGCCGGACATCCCATCGACGACCTGGACGTGGCACTGGTCGATACCCTGGAGCGCTTTCCCATCAGTATCCAGCCCTTTCGTGACATGATCGAGGGGCAACGGATGGATTTGTACCGCTCTCGCTATGAAACGTTTGAAGAGTTGGAACTTTACTGTTACCGAGTGGCCGGGACGGTGGGATTGATGACCACTCCAGTGATGGGCATTGACACTACCCCCCGCACCGCTCCCTGGGATCGGGGCGAAGTGGAAGACCCCACCAAAGAAGCGATCGCCCTCGGCATTGCCAACCAGCTCACCAACATTCTGCGCGACGTGGGGGAAGATGCCCGCCGGGGCAGAATCTACATTCCCCAGCAGGAGTTAGCCCTGTTCAACTACACAGAAGAGGATTTGTTCAACGGGGTGGTGGACGATCGCTGGCGAGAGTTGATGCGCTTTCAGATTCAGCGAGCCCGCAAATTCTTTGCCAGCGCCGAAAGGGGCATTAGCCTGCTCAGCCGCGACGCTCGCTTCCCTGTCTGGGCTGCACTCATGCTATATCGCGGCATCCTGGACGAGATCGAACGCAACGGTTACGATGTTTTTCGCCGCAGAGCCTACGTTTCAGGACCCCGCAAGCTCACCTACATTCCCATCGCCCGACTGCGGGCAGCAGTTTTATAGGAGTCAAGGGTCAAGGGAAGTGAGGAGGGAGGGGAAAATTCTAGAAACGGGGCTCTGACCCCTCGAAACCCTGATTCCTTCGACTCCCTTTCCAGGATTGCAACAAAAAAATTGACAAACCCTGGAAGCCCAAAACTTAAAACTCAAAACTCCATCACTCCACTACTCATCCCCCCTCCCACTCATCCCCCCTCAATCCCCACTCCCCGTTCTTTCTCCCCTCTTTCTTCCTTCTTCTTTCCTCTTTCCTCTTTCATTCACCAGCCCCAATCAGGGTAAAGCCTGCCCAGGCGATCGGGTTGGGATGCTGCTGCTTTGTGATTAGCATGGCCTGTCGCAATGCCTGGGCCTTGTCTGGGTTGTTCTGCCATTGGCGATAAAACTCAGTCATGAGGGAAGCGGTGGGTGAATCTGGAATCGACCAGAGCGATACAATCACGCTGGGTACCCCCGCCGAAAGGATAGAACGAGACAGCCCGATCACCCCGTCTCCGGTAATTCTGCCGCGCCCGGTATCACAGGCACTCAGAACCACCAGTTCTGCCTGTAACTTCATAGTTAGAATTTCATCAGCAGTCAGCAACCCATTATCTTGCTGGGGAGCGAGGGCGATGGAACTCCCAATCCCCCGCATCTCATCGAACAGTCCGTGGGTTGCCAGGTGAATCAGTCGAGCCTTGGGCATCTGTTGCAGGACAGCCGCTTTGGTTGCCTGGCTGCCAATTAAGGCAGGAGCTTTGAGGAAGGCTGCGATCGCCTTTGCCTCCTGCTCTGCGCCCGGTAAAGGTGCCAGAGGTCTGGCAGGTTCCCCTGGCTCGAATACAACCTCTGGCATCACGGGATTGCCGACAATGAGCGCAGATTCAGGGGACATTTTCTCACTCCTTACTCCGCTCCCCTTCCTGGTTAGCCCCATCACCTGAATTGAGGGTGCGGTCAAAATCGTGTGCTTTTCCAGTAAGTACTTGCCATCCTTATCTTGTAAGGCCGCAAAGGGGACGAGAAACAAAGGTCCCTGAGGCACAAACGTCACGTGATGATTGGGGGCATCTGGCAGTAAATCGGCGATGGGTTCAATTAAAATTTGATGCAGTCGCTGGAGTTGTGCCTTCATCAAAGGGCGGGCGGGATTGGCTTCAAAATCCAGTGGGTGGGTTGGTTGGGGACTACCAGCTTCAGAAGTGGGAACGACCGCTAAACCACCTGTGCGGAAATAGCTGCGGGTAGCCGTAATGATTTCCGTCAAACTCGCATTTGAGGTTTGCCTCTGACGGGGATCTGAAACAGCACCAGCCCTGGTTTGAGCGAGTTGAGTTGGAGACAGTTTCACCTGGCGGAAGGCGATCGCCCCCGTCGGTTGAATCACCCAAATGAAAAGCTCTGTGGGTGAGGCAATTGAATACTCGACGATTGTAGAGTTTTGCTGTTTGGCAATTTGCTGGATATCCCCCAGCGTGGGGGGCGATATTTCTAATTGAGGAGTACCTGAGTCCCCATAAATTCGTTGTGCCAGCAGGTCTACAAATGCACGGGTGCGCCCCTCGCTCGGCAATTTCCAGGGCCGCTTCAGGGCGGTTTTGAGCAATCAAAACCTGCTGCAAGTTGGCATAAGCATCCGACTGGATGTCAAAAAGCGAAACTTTGTATCGGTCTTCTAACCCGGCGCGTAGGGATTCATAGATCTGCATAGCCTGCCGCAGGGAGCGTTCTGCTTCTTCAGGGCGATCGGAGAAGTTGAATGCAATTCCCAGGGAAACCAGGAAACTTGCTTCAAATCGACGGTTATCCTGAACTTTCTGGCCGATCGCCAATCCTTGCTCAAGCACCTTAATTGCTTCAGGATACCTGCCTTGCTGCAAATAAACCAAACCAATACTCCCCAACAGTCGCCCTTCCGCCACACGCTTTTTCTGTTTCCGGTCGATCTGCAAACCCTGCTGGTAGTACTCCAATGCCCTGGAGAGTTGATTCAGTTGGGAGTAGACGATGCCTAAATCATTCAAGTTCGTGATTTGCCAGTGATAGTCTTTG
This sequence comes from Leptothermofonsia sp. ETS-13, assembly GCF_049200465.1. Lineage (NCBI taxonomy): Bacteria > Bacillati > Cyanobacteriota > Cyanophyceae > Leptolyngbyales > Leptolyngbyaceae > Leptothermofonsia > Leptothermofonsia sp. ETS-13. The sequence goes on along the minus strand of NZ_CP120836.1, from coordinate 2,935,673 downwards.
AATTTCTGGGCGATCGCCAGGCTCTGTTGGCGATACTCAATCGACTTTTCGTAGTTTCCCGATATCCGGTAGATGGCTCCCAAGAGATTGAGTAATCGTCCCTCTGTATGGCGATCGTTCAGGTATCGACTGATCCGGAGCGCCCGCTGATAGGACTGCCATGCCTGCTGATAATCGCCCAGATAGTGATAGATCTCGCCCATTGTGCCCAGCACATCCAACTCAAGCTCAGGATGTTGGATTTTTTGAGCGATCGCCAGACTCTGCTGGAAGTACTTGAGAGCCCGGGTATACTCGTACATAGAAAAATAAGCTTTACCCAAATTGTTCAAGCCCCTTGCCTGCTCTAGCTCATTACGAAGTTCCTGGGCAAAGGTCAGAGCTTCTTGAAAGTATTCAATCGACTTACGGTATTCACCTGAGTTCCGGTACGCCACCCCCAGATTGTTCAAAGCGATTTCTTGGGCAGAGGCATCCTTCAGCTCACGGGCAATGCTCAAACTGTGCTGAAAGGCGGCGATCGCTCTGGCATATCGGTCGGGGTCCGATCTCAAGCTGGCATCGCCGGGTCCCAGAGACAGATAGCACAGCCCAATTCCCTCCGAAGCCTGCCCTTCTGCCCGCCGATCGCCAAGTTCCTGGGCGATCGCCAGGGCTTGCTGATAGCTGGCGATGGCTTTTTCTCGCTGGCCCTGATCCAGGTAAACGATGCCCAGACTTCCCCAAGTTCGCATTTCCAGATGGCGATCCGGCAATTCTCGCGTTAATTTGAGTGCCCGCTGCAAGCTTTCAATGGCCTGGTCATAGTTCCGCTGACGAACGTAAACCTGCTGCAATTCTGTGAGAATGGCGAACTCGGTCTTTGGATCGGGAAGGGTCCGAGTAATCGCGATGCTTTGTTGATATATAGTGAATCGCCTGACTGTCCCTACCAAGCCAGCGATAGGTTTTTGCCAGATCCCAGAGAATCTGCCGCTCAATGGAGCGATCGCGGTTCTTCGACTGCCGGTAATGGGCCAGTGTCTGCTCACACGGTTTGATATTGGATTCAATCACAAAAACAAGCAGTTCTCCCTTTTCTGACTTCCGTCTGGTCAATAAATTACACACCTTACGGAGATCTTCAGGGATTGGAAGGGCTGTTGTTTGGGCGACGGCCAGGGGCAGAGAGCCAGCCAGGGACGGGGCAAAGGCAAGAGCCAGCGTGAGGCGCAGCCATGACTTGAAATGCGGAAACATTCATAGCCTCCTCGTTAAAAATAAGCCCCGATCCTGCTTTTAATTTATGTCTTCTGCGGGGGGAAATATGCAGATTCCGACAGCTTGTAGAAAGTTTGGTTCTCCTGGCTTGCCGGTGAAAGAGTAGCGCAAGTTACTCTTTCATCTCAAATAAGTAGCCAGGCGCAATTAAATTAAATTAAGGATAATTTTGGAAGTGGAGGGGGTGAAACCCTCTGCCTGGGGCCGCAGCTCCCACTTCCCCCTTTACAAATTAGTTATGACTACCTACTTAAAACCCCTGGACTGTTGATTTTGTTTTGGTGATAAGCGTCGCTTTCACCAAACTCTCAGGAGAGTCGAAAGTCTTTAAGATGGAAGTTGCGAATAAATTAAATGATTGCGATCGCCCCCCATGTCTTCTATTACAACTTCCTCACCCAATCTGGCCGCTTCGGTAAGCCCCCTGCTGGGTCAATCCCTGGCTGAACTGACGGATTGGGTTCAGCAACAGGGGCAACCCGCCTATCGCGGCAAGCAACTCCACGAGTGGCTCTACCAGAAAGGGGCGCGATCGCTGTCTGAAATTTCCGTCTTTCCCAAGCAGTGGCGGGCGGAACTGGCTGAAGTCCAGATTGGACGCTCCACCATCCACCACCGCGCTCCTGCCCCAGATGGCACTGTCAAATTTCTCCTGCAGCTTTCCGATGGTCAGATTATTGAAACCGTTGGCATTCCCTCCTACTCTTCCCACCCCGCACCCCACACCCTCTCCCGCCTCACTGTTTGTGTCTCTTCCCAGGTGGGTTGCCCCATGGCCTGTGACTTTTGCGCGACGGGCAAAGGCGGATTTCTGCGTAACCTGGCAACCCATGAAATTGTGGATCAGGTGCTGACAGTACAGGAAGATTTTCAGCAGCGCGTCAGCAACATTGTGTTCATGGGTATGGGCGAACCCCTGCTCAATACCGACAATGTTCTGGCAGCGGTCAGATGTTTGAATCAGGACGTGGGGATTGGCCAACGCCTGATCACCCTTTCAACCGTTGGCATTCCTGGACATATTCGCCGCCTGGCAGAACACCAGCTCCAGGTAACTCTGGCGGTCAGCCTGCACGCTTCTAATCAAAAATTGCGGGAACAGCTCATTCCCTCGGCTCGACGCTACCCGCTAGAAACCCTGCTGAATGAATGCCGGGAGTACGTTCAGATCACGGGGCGTCGGGTGACCTTTGAATACATTCTGCTGGCCGGATTGAATGACTGCCCGGAGCACGCGATCGAACTGGCAAACCATTTGCGCGGCTTTCAAAGCCACGTCAACCTGATCCCCTACAACCCAATTCAGGAAGTAGACTACAAACGCCCAGATAGCCGCCGAATCCAATCGTTTGTTGATGCTTTGAAGGCTCACCATATTGCAGTCAGCGTTCGCCGTTCCCGTGGGCTGCAAGCAGATGCAGCCTGTGGTCAGTTGCGTGCTTCCGCCATCTCACAGGATGTGCCGAGTGGGGTGTAGGGAATGGAGAATATTCAAACACCCATCACTTCTCTCAAATTACTAGCATTGCAAACACTAGATTTTGCAACATGAGGATTTGGAGGCAGAGCCCCCCAAGCAGGGGTGGAACCCCTGCACCCCCAACAAAACTTTTTTGTTGTACCAGCGGGCGTTGTTGTACTAGCGGGCGAAGATGCCGGGAGCATAGGCTTCAATCACCTTACCTGTCTGAGAGCAGGTAATCATTAAATAATCGCAGGTCGGACATTGAGTTCTAATCAAGTGCTCCGACTCAAGGTGGTGGCGTTCAGCACAACTGCCACAATTAGGGCAGCAAACTTCAATTACCGTAGCGGCATCAACAACGTGAGTACTAAACATTTTCGTATCAACTAAGTTTTGCAGGGTTTTCATCAGAGCTCTTTACAATTCGAAATTAAAAGTGACAAAAAGTATCAGAATTAACTAAATGAACGCAATTTATGCGTGGAACAGTCGCCAAAGTTGAACTTCCATTATGTCGGTATTTATGCGGGTTGGCAATGAATTTTTGGATAGAAACCCTATGATTTTTATGAAATCCTGTTAGGGATCAAGGCTATAAATGATTCCTTCAATTTGAAATAGTTTGCTCGCCTGGAAAGGCTCAAAGAATAATGGGTCAAAGGTTACAAATAGATTTGATAAGTCTTAAAAAGTTGTTAAATTTTTCGATATGGCGCTGCTATCTGGATTGTGAAAAGGGATTCCGCCGGAATCCCTTTTCACAGGGCCCTTTCATTTCACGAATCATTTAGGACTGCTATAAGTAGCTGGGCGCAATTAAATTTAAATTAAGGATAGTTTTGGGGGTGGAGGGGGTGAAATGTCTGGGGCGCAGCCCCCCACTCCTCCCCTTTACAAATTAATTATGACTACCTACTTAGCGATCCTATTTAGATTGTGAGAAAGGACTTTGCAGGAATCCTTTCTCACAAAGCCTCTCAATCTCACGACTGATTTAGGACTGCTATTTCAGATTTCTTGATTGAACGTGCTGAATGAAAAGCCGACTCGGAGAGGGGAAGGGGGAGAGGTCAGTTCACTCAAAGAATGCGGTGTTATTAAATCCATGATCCTTAGCGTTCACAAATTATTTGTGAACAAGGGGGGTGAGGGCGAAACCCCGACGCAGGGGCTCCACCCTGCACCCCGTTCAAATTTCACAAGAAGGATCGCTATAGGAGACCATAACAATCTGCTCGGATTGAAGGAGTTGCCTTGGGGGAAGGCTCTTTCCTAACTCCCTTTTTTAGCTCATGGCCAACATCGGCGCTAACTTCCGAGGTTTTGGCAAAATGCGTAAGTCCTGTTGATGATTCTTCATCCTTTCCCAAAAGGACTATCCAACTTTTGAAACCATTCAACCAGCTTCTGGGCTTCCGTCTGCACGTTATGATGCAGAGCGACCCGGCGAGCGCCTTCCTTGCCCATGCGTTCCAATGTTTCCAGAGGGGTTTGCATTGCTATGCGCATCGCCTCTGCCAGAGCTTCGGAAGAGCCAGAGGGAACTAACCAGCCACACTGACCCGATTCAACCAGTTCTGGAATTCCGGCAATGTAAGTGCTGATCACGGGACGACCCAGGGCAAGCGCTTCCATAATGCCCACTGGCAAACCCTCAGCGAAGCTGGGTAGTACCATTACCTGGGCCTTCAAGATTTGCTGCTGAACTTCGGCGTTGGTTGCCCAGCCTGTTATCTCTACATGGTCTTTCAACCCCAGTTGGGAAATCATCGTTTCAATTTGTTGACGGAGCGGTCCATCCCCAACCAGAACAAGCTTGAACTTGAACCCTTTTGCTGCAAGCTGACTGGCCGCCTCAATCAAAGTAAGATGCCCCTTCTGCTCGCTCAGACGGGCTACACAAACGAACTGAGGCTGGGCTGGAAGAGAAACATAGGGCTGGGTTAGAAAGGCACTATCTACTCCGCAGTGAACGACATGAATCTTTGCCCATTGGTGATAGGTGCACCAGCGGAAGAGTTGGCTCTTGCCGAAGGAACAAACCGCCACCACAAAAGCCGCCCGCTGAATTTTTTCGGAGAGGGCGATCGCCGCTGGCTTATCAAATTCCTCCGGGCCATGCACTGTAAAGCTGTAGGAAGGGCCTCCTAAAGCCTGACACAACATGGCAACCGTTGTGGAGTTCGTACCAAAGTGGGCGTGAACGTGGTCAATCTCTGCTTCAGAAAACCAGTTCAGCAGCACACAGGCTTCTGCCAGGTAGGCCAGATGGATCACCAGCCCTCGTTCTGATTTCCAGCCAACTTTAAAGGTAAGGCGAGCTGCATTCAAAAACTGCCGGGGTTTGAACAGAGCAACACGCACCAGGTGAGTCAGTAAACCGATCGCTCCCACCTTCAGGACAAAGCGAGTTTTCTCAAATTCCTGTTTGTCTGCGTCATCCACCAGTTCTGCATCCAGCGATCGGATGGAAAAACGAGAAACCCTCACTCCCTCTGCTTCAACTGCAAGAATTTCCCGACGAATAAAGCTGTGGCTGACCTTAGGATATTGATTCACTAAATAGGCAATATTCATAGGAGTTGTTAATTGTTGATTGTTAGTTGTTATACCAATTTGATTTGAAAACAGTGCAAATCCGACCCCCTCCTGACCTCCCCTTGCCAAGGGGAGGTGCCGAAGGCGGTGGGGTGATGTGCAAGGTTCATCATTTAAATCGGTATTAGTAAGGTGTGAGGTAAGTAACTGGACAAAATTAAATTGAAGATAGATTTGGGGGTGGAGGGGGTGGAACCCCCTGCCTGGGGGCGCAGCCCCCATTCTTTCTTCTGATAATTAATTGGGTGGAGCTGCTTATGAGGTGAGAAGGGTAGGGGTAGTTGCAGATGACACGGGCACAACAAATAGAGCCAGCTTGCCAAAGTGGACAACCCACTCAGGTATTCTGGCTCAAGTTTGTTAACTTTTTGGGTAATCCTGAACCTTTATCAACGCTTTATATCAGCGCAAAGAGGAAGTATTCCGGGGTAATTCCTGATTTAGAACTCTACTACCCTCTCTGGATGGTTGCCAGGATTTCGTCCAAAATCGCTTGCGCTCCTTGCTGGCGGAGACGCTGGGCAAGTTCGGTACCAAGCCGTTCAGCATCAGTCATGGGGCCAGTGATGGTGTCTTTTACCAGCTTTTGCCCATCCAAGCTTGCCACAATTCCTGACAGCGTGAGATTATCTCCATCTAAAACGGTATTCACGCCAATGGGTACCTGGCACCCTCCCTCCAACTCCCGCAGGAAGGCTCTTTCTGCATAGCAACGGTAGGCGGTAGGGAGATGCTCCAATGCCTTTAGCAGGTCTAACACTTCTGTATCGTCGGCGCGACACTCAATTCCCAGTGCTCCCTGACCTACTGCGTGGAGGGAGATTTCCGCTGGAATCACCTGATGAATGCGATCGCCCATACCGAGCCGCTGCAAACCCGCAACGGCCAAAATGAGTGCGTCGTACTCCCCAGCATCGAGCTTGGAAAGGCGAGTGTTGAGATTGCCCCGCACATCCTTAAAGCTGAAGTGGGGGTAGTAATGCCGCAGTTGTGCCAACCGTCGCAGGGAGGAGGTGCCAATGACTGCACCGGGGGGGAGGGTATCGAGTTGTTTATCTTTGTGCTTTTCATGCACAACCAGAGCATCTGCCGGATTTTCGCGCTCAGTGACACAACCAAGAACCAGCCCTTCTGGCAGGCGCGTTGGCAGGTCTTTGAGGGAGTGAACGGCAAAATCGATGTCGCCATTCAACATGCCAAGTTCCAGTTCTTTGGTGAAGAGCCCCTTATCGCCAATCTTTGCCAGAGCCACATCCAGGATTTTATCCCCCTGGGTACTCATAGTCTGGACTTCAAAGGTGCGATCGGGAAAAGCCTTCTGCAAGTGCTCCTGCACCCAATGAGTCTGAATCAGGGCTAATTGGCTTTTGCGAGAGCCAATCCGGATGGTGCGCTTAGAGCTGGAAACAGTCGGCGATGCAGACAGTGTCATAAATTCAGGAATTGAAACGGGAGAAGTCACTCTTTTCAGAGTACCGCAGTGTGCAGCCGTATCTGTAAAGGACGCAGGAATTAAATATTACAGATAGTTAAGAATAGATAGTAATCGCCCCCATGCAGGGTCCCAACCCTGCACCCCGTTCCAATTTCAAGAAGGAGCGTTATGCTTGTAACCTTCTCTTTTGAGTTAGCTGGTTTTTGGGTTAGCTGGTTACAGTGGGTTTGAGCAGTTCTAGAACACCATCGGCCAGCAGTTGCACGGCGATCGCCAGAATTAAAAATTCCAGGATGGGATTGAAAGCACCCATACCAGTTGGTCCAAACTTTTCAATCAAAGTCTTTCCTAAACCAGGAAATAACTTGGGGAATGGCTAAATCTTCCACCCTTACTCCAAATTCTTGAGCAATGAGTTTGAGCGGGGTCAGGGATGAGCTGACCAACTTGGAAAAGAATTGCTTGAATTGACGATCGCTCCCTCCCTGTAAGCTCTCATCCTGATACACCCAGTCTTCAATCTGTTCGGATGTCAGAGCGTCAATGGTGGTTTGATGCTGTTGAGCAATTTGCTTGAGCGATCGCAGGGCATAAATTGCCACCCGTACAGTAAATTTGTCATGGGAAGTCAGCAGTGCCTTATCCACTTCAGCACATTCCTCAGCCGTCAAAAATTCTGTATAGGGTTGCATGGGAATCTTTAGAACTCAACCGTTCGCGATCACCGTCCTACTGTAATTGGAAAAACCCCATTTCCTATGGAAAAGGATTTTTCAACGCCCCTGATTGACCAATGGTGTAGGACTGCTTTACTCAGATTAGCGCACTGGTATTTAAGCAGTCCTATCTGGATTGTAAAAGTGCTTTCCCTGCGTCCTCTTTATCGGAGGACTGCGATAGGGTGCAATTTAGCGTTCACACATCGTTTGTGAACAAGGGGAGGGGGGCTCTAACAACTAACCTCACCCTTCTCAATTCCTGGCTCTAATCAGATATCCACAGCGGTGTTCGCCGTCTACGAGCCAATGGGTACGTTCAACGTCGCAATCCAGAGCGATCGCAAACATCTCCAACTCATGCCCACACACACTGGGATAGGATTCTGCAATTTGAGAAATGGCGCAGTTATACTCTGTTAAAATAAAAGAAGTACCATCTGCTTGTTGAGCTCCCTTCTCATCGACAGGGTAATACTCTGCCATGTAGCCCTCTTCCCGTCGCATCCCGACCAGACTTTTCACCCGCTCCTCCAGGGAGCCATTCCCCAACCGTTGGCGGTACTCCAGTGCTTTCCGCTCCCATTGCTTCCGCAGAATAGAGCCCACCTGGTCTGGACCAACCGTTTCGGTCAGGGTATCTAGCAGAGAAATCGCAAATTCGTCATGGCGATGGGGAAACTGATTGCGCCCCTCCCGGCTGAGGGCATAAACGTAATTGGGGCGACCCATCCCCTCATTGGTCACCTGATGGACAATCAACCCTGCCGTTTCTAAGTCTTTCAAGTGCCGACGAATCGCCTGGGCGCTGATTTGTAAATGTTCAGCTAACTCTTGTGCTGTTGCCTGTCCCTGCTTCAAAAGAAGATGCAGGATGTCCTGTTTAGTAGAGTTCTGCTGAGTGGCTGTCATTCTCTTCCCGGGGGTTAGAACTTGCGCCATAGGCTGCAAGGCAGATTTGAGTGCGATCGCACGATTTCAGATCTACTTTGACAACAAAGGTGTTGCTAAAGTACCCTACAATGTAGTTAAGCAACAAACATGTTGTTTTAATTATAGAATCGATCCGTCGTCTTGTCGCGCTGCCTCATGAATACAGAAGCCAACCCCCCAAAAGCCTCAGACAAAAGCCTCGAAGCCATGAGGCACTTCTCAGAAACCTATGCCAAACGTACAAACACTTACTTCTGCGTTGATCCTGGGGTGACAGCGGTTGTGATTGAAGGTCTGGCTCGGCATAAGGATGAGCTAGGCTCGCCCCTTTGCCCCTGTCGTCACTATGAAGATAAGGAGGCTGAGGTCGCTGCTGCCTACTGGAACTGTCCCTGCGTCCCCATGCGCGAACGCAAAGAGTGCCACTGTATGCTCTTCCTGACGCCTGACAATGATTTTGCTGGCGATAAGCAGGAAATTACCTTCGAAGAGATTAGAGCCATTACGGGTCAATACTGAACCACAATGAGTTTTGCACTACGAGTTCTCGGTCATTGAACTCAAACTCAAAACTCAAAACTCAAAACTCAAAACTGTTGTAGAGAGACACCCTGATGAGTGCGATCGTCCAAAACCTGGTCAACCAACCCTACAAGTACGGATTCGTCACCCATATCGAATCTGACACTATTCCCCGCGGGTTGAACGAAGACATTATCCGCCTGATTTCGGCCAAGAAAGAAGAGCCAGAATTCATGCTGGAATTTCGTTTGCGCTCCTATCGCCAGTGGCTCAAAATGACCGAGCCCACCTGGCAAAATGCCAGCTATCCCCCTATCGACTATCAGAACATCATCTACTATTCCGCTCCCAGGCAGAAAGAAAAGAAGAAGAGTTTAGAAGACGTTGACCCAGAACTGCTAGAGACGTTTGAGAAATTAGGTATTCCTCTTTCAGAACAAAAACGGCTGGCCAACGTTGCGGTCGATGCCATTTTTGATAGCGTTTCCGTCGCAACCACCTTTAAGGAAAAGCTGGCGGAAAAAGGCATAATTTTCTGCTCTATCTCCGAAGCTATCCGGGAGTATCCTGAGTTGGTGCAGAAGTATTTAGGCAGTGTCGTGCCACCCGCCGACAACTACTTTGCAGCGCTCAACTCGGCAGTTTTCAGCGATGGTTCCTTTGTTTATATTCCCAAGGGCGTTCACTGCCCAATGGAACTGTCTACCTACTTCCGGATTAACAACGGAGATACCGGACAGTTCGAGCGGACACTGATCATTGCCGATGAAAGCAGCTACGTTAGCTATCTGGAGGGCTGCACCGCTCCCATGTATGACACCAACCAGCTTCATGCGGCTGTCGTGGAACTGGTTGCGCTGGACAATGCCGAAATTAAATATTCCACCGTACAAAACTGGTACGCCGGAGATGCCAGCGGTAAGGGCGGTATCTATAACTTTGTGACCAAACGGGGTCTGTGCCAGGGGGTTAACTCCAAAATCTCCTGGACTCAGGTAGAAACGGGTTCGGCCATTACCTGGAAGTATCCCAGTTGTGTCCTGGTGGGTGATAACTCCGTCGGTGAGTTTTATTCCGTTGCCCTTACCAATCACTACCAGCAAGCCGATACGGGCACCAAGATGATTCACATTGGTAAGAACACCCGCAGCACGATTATTTCCAAGGGAATTTCGGCGGGGCGATCGAAAAATAGCTATCGCGGTTTGGTCAAGATCGGTCCTAAGGCAACGGGTGCACGTAACTACTCCCAGTGTGACTCAATGTTGATTGGTGACAACGCTCAGGCGAATACCTTCCCCTACATTCAGGTGCAGAACAACACTGGTAAAGTCGAACACGAAGCTTCGACCTCCAAAATTGGCGAAGATCAGCTGTTTTACTTTACCCAGCGGGGTATCTCCGCAGAAGATGCCATTTCTATGATGATCAGCGGCTTCTGTAAGGATGTGTTTAACCAATTGCCGATGGAGTTTGCGGTTGAAGCTGATCGCCTCCTCAGTCTGAAACTGGAAGGTAGCGTTGGCTAATTACAATTACCTTCGCAGGAAGGTTTGTTCAATAAACATCGCAAACATGGGAATTACCTACGCAGATATTGAATTGATTAATAGACTGGATCTAGCAGGCAACATTCAAGAGGGTGAAGTCAAACACACTCAAGTCAGAACTTTAGTGGACGGCGGGGTATCACTGCTAGCCATTCCAGAGTCGATTCGAGATCAGTTAGATTTGCAAACAGTGGATGAACAGCAAGCTGAATTGGCCGATGAGTCTGTCATCATCGTCGATCTGGTCAGTCCCGTTGAGATCGACTTTATGAATCGCAAAGCAATTGCTGCTGCACAGTTAGTTACTATGCACATCCAGGATCTTTGAAATTCGGAACCCTGGAAACGAGCTTTATAAAGTTTAAGTTCTGGCAATCCTGAAACGCATTGGGCAGCTATAGCAATTCGTCAGTAGTTTAGAGGGATTAGAAAGTGATTCGTAATGACAGTGAAATCATTCTTTCGGTGCAGGATTTAACTGCTGAAGTCGATGGGGTTCAAATTCTGAAGGGATTGAATCTGGAGGTGAAAGCGGGTGAAATTCACGCCATTATGGGGCCAAATGGTTCTGGTAAAAGCACCTTTTCAAAAGTACTGGCAGGGCACCCGGACTACACCGTCACCGGAGGCACGGTTACCTTCCTGGGACAGGACTTGCTGGAAATGGAACCGGAAGACCGGGCTCGTTCCGGTGTGTTTTTGGCGTTTCAGTACCCAATTGAAATTCCCGGGGTCAGTAATCTGGACTTTTTGCGGGTGTCCTACAACTCGAAGCGAAAGCACCAGGGACTGGATGAACTGGATGCGTTTGATTTTGATGAGTTGGTTCAACAAAAGCTGGATGTGGTGAAAATGGACCCGGCGTTTCTGAGCCGCAGTGTGAATGAAGGGTTTTCTGGCGGTGAGAAGAAGCGGAATGAGATTCTGCAAATGGCATTGCTGGAGCCGAAACTGTCGATTCTGGATGAAACCGATTCGGGTCTGGATATTGATGCGCTCAAGATTGTGGCTAATGGTGTGAATCAGTTGACGACGCCGGAGAATGCGATCATTCTGATTACCCATTACCAGCGTCTGCTCAATTACATCGAGCCGGATTATGTACATGTGATGGAAGGTGGACGCATTGTGACCACTGGTGGCAAAGAATTGGCGTTAGAGCTTGAGGAGCGTGGTTACGATTGGGTGCGTGAAGAGGAGGTCGTGGGGGCAAAATGACGATTCAAGTGTCTACCGTTTCTGATGTAAAAACGACCAATGGGAAGGGGAGCGATCGCGCCGCTTACCTGATGGAGTTGCTCGATTTGTGCCCCCAGCTTGATCGCCCTGCAGCCAGGTTACAGGAAATTCGCGATCGCGCCGCTGCCAGAGTCCAGGAGTTGGCTATTCCCTCGACCAAAGATGAGGAATGGCGATTTACTGATTTATCTCCATTGCTCCAAACCCATTTTCAAGCCGCCCAACCTCAACCATCGGCTATCAGCCCCACTGAGATTGCCGCTTTCATCTTTCCAGAGCCCGCTTACCGTTTCGTGTTTATTGACGGAACATTCGCCCCATCCCTATCAAATGCACCTGTGATTTCAACCTGTTTGATTGCAGGCAATCTGGACGCCGTTCAGCAAAGCTCTCTGCGGGATCGACTGCCCGATTATCTGGCAAAGCAACAGGGAGCGGACGAGGTTTTCACGGCACTGAACTCCGCCAGTTTGAGGGACGTGGCGATCGCCTGCGTGCCTAAAAACCAAACCCCGGAAGTCCCAATTCATCTCCTGTTTATCTCCACAACGGCTGAACAGGCATTCATTAGCCATCCCCGCGCACTGGTGATGGCTGAACCGAATAGCCGTCTGACTTTGATTGAGGACTATGTCTCACTAGGGGAAGGGGTGTATTTCACGAATTCAGTGACGGAAATCTGGGTTGAAGCCAGTGCTGAGGTGCATCATACTAGAATTCAGAGGGATGCTGAGGCCGCGTTCCACATTGGTAAAACTGCGGTTTCTCAAGCACGGGACTCGCGCTACACCTGCAACGCCATCAGCTACGGTGCCCGGCTTTCCCGGCACCACCTGGAGATTTACCAGACTGGAGAGCAGACGGAAACCACACTGAATGGGTTAACTCTGATTGCGGGTGAACAGGTGGCGGATACTCATAGTGCGATCGCTTTCACCAAACCCTACGGTACCAGTCACCAAATCCATAAATGCATCGTGGACGACCGCGCCCATGCAGTATTTAATGGCAAGATTTTTGTTCCCAAACCTGCCCAACTGACTAATGCTGGACAGGTCAGTCGGACTTTGCTACTTTCGCCTAAAGCGCGTGTAGACACCAAACCTCAACTGGAAATTACAGCCGATAACGTCAAGTGTGCCCACGGAGCTACCGTCAGCCAGTTAGAAAACGACGAAGTTTTCTACCTGCAAAGTCGCGGCATTGATGCAGAAACAGCCCGCCGACTACTGACCTATGCCTTTGCCTACGATGTGATTCGTGAAATTCCTGTTCCATCCCTTCAAGATACGCTTACCCAATTTGTTAGAGAACACTTCTAAACTGCAATGACATTCACTCAAGAGAAAACAATCGCGGCCAAAGTTCGTTCAGACTTTCCAATTCTGAATGAAAAAATCCATGGAAAGCCCTTAGTTTACCTAGACAATGCAGCCACCTCTCAAAAACCGATCGCGGTTCTTCATGCCATCCAACACTATTACGAACACGATAATGCCAATGTCCATCGGGGCGTGCATACGTTAAGTACGCGGGCAACGGATGCTTATGAAGGGGCACGGGATAAGATTGCAGCATTCATCAACGCCGCTTCCCGCCAGGAAATTGTTTACACTCGTAACGCCAGTGAGGCCGTTAATTTAGTGGCTTATTCCTGGGGTTTAGCGAATCTACAAGCGGGTGATGAAATCATCCTGACAGTGATGGAGCATCACAGTAACCTGATTCCCTGGCAACTAATTGCCCAGCGAACGGGGGCTGTTCTGAAATTTGTTGAATTAACGGAAACGGAAGAGTTTGACTTTGAGCACTTTAAATCTCTACTGTCGGATCAAACAAAACTCGTCGCGGTTGTCCATATCTCTAACACCCTGGGCTGCATTAATCCAGTCAAGGAGATTTGTGCTGAGGCCCACCGTTATGGAGCCGGAGTGCTAATCGATGCGTCTCAATCGGTTCCTCATTTGCCGATTGATGTACAAGCTATCGATTGTGATTGGCTCGTTGCCACTGGTCACAAAATGTGCGGTCCTACAGGAATTGGGTTCCTTTATGGCAAGCTGGATTTACTACGCTCCATGCCGCCATTTTTGGGGGGTGGAGAGATGATTGCAGATGTGTTCCTGGATCATTCGACCTATGCCGATCTGCCCCATAAATTTGAGGCGGGAACACCTGCTATTGCGGAAGCAATCGCCCTTGGTGCGGCTGTGGATTATCTCACCAACATTGGGATGGACAAAATCCATGCTTATGAGGAAGAACTCACCGCTTATCTATTTCAGCAGCTTGAGCAAATTCCCGAAGTGAGAACCTATGGTCCAAAGCCAAAGGCCGACGGTAGTGGACGGGCTGCTTTAGTCGCCTTTACCGCAGGTGGCACCCATCCCCACGATCTTTCTACCATTCTAGATCAGGCAGGTGTTGCAATTCGGGCTGGGCACCACTGTACCCAACCGCTGCATCGTTATCTGGGAGCACAATCCACTGCACGGGCCAGCCTCTACTTTTACAACACCCGTGAAGAAATTGATGTGTTTATCGCAGCGTTAAAAGAGGCGATCGAATTCTTTGGCAGTCTGTTTGGCTAGAAAACATTTCATCACCAATGCAGTTGCGCAAAACGATCGGTTTCTACCTGGAAGACGTTGAAACCCCCGTTGGTAAGATCGTTAACCTGGGAATTATCGGGTTGGTGCTACTCTCTTCAGCCATTTTTGTGGCCCAGACCTATCCAATTCCCGATGGGTTGCGGGCGGAGTTGAACGCGATCGATAAGGGCATCCTGATTATTTTCGCGATCGAATATCTACTCCGTTTGTGGGTCGCTGACAATAAGCTTCGCTACTTCTTCAGCCTTTATTCCATTATTGACTTATTTGCTGTCTTTCCCTTTCTGATTGGAATTTTCAATATCAGTTTCATCCGGGTCTTTCGTTGGTTTCGGATTTTACGCCTGATCCGGTTTATCGAAGGTAAAACGATTGTTGGCTACATCACTCGTGAAGATAGTGCAATTTTTGCTCGCATCTTATTGACGTTATTTATTATTATCTTTGTCTACGCTGGTCTCATCTACCAGGTCGAGCACCCCAAAAGTCCCACCATCTTTGGCACCTTTTTGGATGCCGTTTACTTCTCCGTTGCCACTATGACCACCGTTGGCTTTGGCGATGTTACACCCCTTTCCCAAACAGGTCGTCTGTTGACAATTCTGATGATCCTGACGGGAGTGGTCATCATTCCCTGGCAGTTGGGTGACCTGGTGCGCCGACTGGTAAAAACCGCCAACCAGATAGCAACCCCATGCCCCACCTGCCATCTGGCACTCCATGATATGGACGCCCAGTTTTGCAAGAACTGCGGCACGAGGTTGCCAAACGCCGCCTGCCCGGTAGATGGAATGAAGAAATAGACATTGTTAAGTGAATGGGTATGAAATATAGCAGTAGTCATGATGGTTAGGACGGGGTACAGGGGTGGAACCCCTGGCTGGGGGCGAAGCCCCCACTCCCTCTCTAATTCCAATGTCCTAAGGATCCTTGCAATTTAAATTGCACTCCCAAAACTTAGAAAGCCTTGTAGGCAGGCAACATGTTTTAGAAGTTACTCAAGTTATTTTTGTAAGGATCCTAACGCACCCGCGTAGAGCTATAGAAGAAAGAAAGCACCAACTGAAATGTTGGTGCTGGACGTCGTTGAACAACTGTACACCTGCCGTGGTTCTGGTTTTTAACCAGAAAACCAGGTAGAGAAACACCCAAATATTGTGAGAAACACCCTATCGGCTTTTGGCTTAAGCTTGCTTGGCTTTTTCAGCCTGACGCTTACGCAGTGTTGCAATGCTCATGCCTAACCCAACCAACCCTGGTAACAAAGCCGGAGTTGGGATTGCAGTGGGTTCACTGAAGGCAACGGAACCGATACCGCCTGCACTGGTGAACACCTGGTTCGTAAAGGGAACCAGCAAAGCCTGGGTTCCTGGAGCTAATTCGAAGTCAAACAGCAAACCTGCGATCGCTCCATTGTTGAAAAAGAGTGCAGGTAAGACAGGAAAGGCAGCCGATGAACTTTCTGTAAATGTGTTGCCTAGCAAGTTGAGATTTAAACTCAACAGCCCTTCTACAGGATTGACAACATCCAACCCGATCGCAGATACGAAATCAGAGTCGAACGTAACAGTCCCTGTACCAGTTTCAGTACCCGTTCCAACGGGTACTGAAACTGTGAACGGAGCCGTTAGAATAGCCGCCTGAGCTGGGGAAGCTTCCAAGCTGGCTATTCCTAATGCAATGCACGCTGCGCCAGCCGCAGCAACCGATAACTTCTTCATGACTGAGGTCGTCATCGTTGATTCCTCCAAAAAAAATGAACGTTGGGTGGTAGAGTCCCCTTTTTTTGGAAGTGAAATCAGCAAATCCTCAAGATTTCATCAATCGATAGCTGCAAATCCCAAAAACAAGGTAGTAGTTGAAACTTTAGGGTTGTTCTATTGTTGTACCAGCTTACGGATTGTCATCTTTGGTTTAATGATTGAAATCGTTTTAATACGGTTGTTGCTGTACCAGCTTTAGAACTGTCATTTTGGCAATATCTCGATGCCTTCTCCAATCCACACTAACCGTAGACAAAAGCACCCCAGCAAACGAATGATAGCTTTGCTGGTTGCTTTTACAATTTCTCTCTTCATTCCCGTTCTTTTGAGTGTAGTTGGGCTTTTCCTCAGTCTCTGGATTGTGGTTCCGGCTCCTACATTTTCGCTCTTGCCCCTGGGAATTGGTGCGCCAGAGGTAAGTCCGTGGCTGATAGCGGTGAATGCGATCGCACTCCTGCTTGCTATTTTGGGACTTTCCAAAAGCTGGATATACACTATTGCCCTCAGCTTTAGTCTGGTTGGTTTAATTCTCAGCAGTTTGCCGTTGGTACAGTTTCCTGCAACCCAGGCCCGCTTTGCTGCCGAGATGCAAACGGTTTTGGGAGTGAATTATCTGGAAAGGATCCCTATGACGATGCGGGCCAGAATGCGTCCTCAGCCATTCGTCCTGGCTGCCACCTTTCGGGGAATTCCCATAGCAGATGTTCGCGTGATCAAGCGAATTCCATTTGCGGCACCGGATGGAGTGACGTTAAGGCTGAATGCCTATCAGCCTTTGTCCGTTGGAAAGTACCCGACAATTATCATCATTTATGGCGGAGCGTGGCAGGGGGGCAGTCCTGATAATGATGAGATGTTTAGTCGGTACATGGCAGCTCAGGGCTATACCGTTGTGACATTGGATTACCGCCATGCGCCGCAATACCACTATCCAGCCCAGATAGAAGATGTCAAAACGGCGATCGCTTACATCCAAAAACACGCCGATGAATTGGAAGTTGATGTCACGCGAATCGCACTCATGGGGCGATCGGCAGGTGCCCATCTGGCAATGCTGGCCGCCTATCAGCCCGATGCTCCCCCTGTGCGAGCGGTGGTCAACTACTACGGTCCCGTTGATCTGGTTGAAGGCTACAATGACCTCCCCGTTCCCGATCCCATCAATACCCGCTTTGTTTTAAGAACATTTCTGGGTGGTACGCCGGATGAGCTGCCCGATCTGTATCGTCAAGCGTCTCCGATTACTTACGTCCGGCGATCGCTGCCACCGACTTTACTGGTGTATGGCGATCGAGACCATCTCGTTCAGGCAAAGTTTGGGCAAACCCTTTACCGTCAGTTACAGCAAACCAACAACTTTGCCCTCTGGCTCAACATTCCCTGGGCCGAGCACGCCTTTGATACCGTCTTCAATGGCGTTAGCAATCAATTGGCTCTCTACTACACGGAGCGCTTTCTGGCCTGGGCAATGGGCATGGAGTGAGGGGTGAGGAGGGGGGATGGGGGGATGGGGGACTCATCTACTCTCCCACTCATCCACTCTTACGCTCGTCCACTCACCTACCCTTTCGCCTTTATAGCTTTACGCGGGTGCATTAGGACATTGGAATTAGAGAGGGAGTGGGGGCTTCGCCCCCAGCCAGGGTTTCCACCCCTGCACCCCGTCCTAACCATAATGACTACCGCTATAATTCAGAACTCAACTCACTTCCCCTGAACAGATGATGCTATGCTTGAGTTGATCCGGACCCATGCGATCGCAACGCCTTAACCTTGTCAGGACCGGAAGGTAGCAGCAATACGGGATGCTTGTGATAGGCGTGGACTCCGGGTCGTTTTATTGAGCGGATCTCGCTTCATCAGAGCTCACTGCGATCATTCAAGCTACCTCGATCTCCAACTTCTAAATTTCCGACTTCTTGATTGAAATCTTGGATCGGCTAAATCCGACTCAGGAGTCGGAGATCTTACCAGAGTCGTGATTAACGAAACCTCAGGTACGGATTTCATCCAGCAGCGATCGTGACAGTTCCCTAGCTTTCTTCCTATGCTGGAGTCGTAATCCGTGCCGGCTCTTGAAGCATTTGGGGTAAGCTGGAGCGTTGAAATCAAATAGGAGTTATTGCTGTTATGGGTTTGGGAGATTTAGTTCAAAAAGCGGTTTATCTGGGGATTGGGGTCGCCTCCTATGCTGGTGAAAAAGCAAGTGAAAAACTGTCTGAGCTGAGGGTTCAGGTACAAAAGCTGGCCGATGAAATGGTCGAGCGAGGAGAAATGACGGCTGAAGAGGCTCGCAAGTTTGTGGATGAGATGCTTAACAAAGCTCAACAGTCTCCTGTTGAGTCTCCTGCTCCCGAAAAACCTGCTGAGCCGCGTCGTATTGAAATTATTACAGATGATGAAGAACCTGCTCGCCCATCTTCCAGCCAAACTGAGGAGTTGCGTCGCCGGGTGATGGAACTGCAGGAAGAGTTGAGGCGTTTGAAGAAAGATAAGCTTTAACTCAGCCATCTACCTTAACAGATACAATTTGATAGAGTAAAGCGATCCCCGTAGAAATTCCACAATTCTTCGGAGAAATGTTACGTCTGTATCCTTATCAATTGATTAGTGGATAGATTCTTTAAAGGCGTATGGAAGGTTGGTCATTGAATTTCTTCGAAGTGATGGAAGCGATGGTTAAGGAAGTTGAGCAGGTTTTCACCGAAATTGCCAAAGACGTTGGCGAAATGATAGATGCGTTTGTGGATGCCTCTGAAGAGATGGTTGAACAGATGCAAATCACCTTTGAGACCGAGATTGAACCTCGCCTCAACGAGTTTATTGATCCGATTCTGGAAGCCTATTTGGGGTTTGAAATCATTGTCGAGGAAACGACCCAACCCGTTACCCATACAGTGGAACCCTTTTTGAATGATCATCCCGCCTGTGTAGGTTGTCGCCATTATCACGGTCAGGTATACGGGGGGACGATGCTGGTTTGCGGCATGCATCCCTACGGTTGGGAAGGCGAAAAGTGCCCAGATTGGGAATCGGTGTGGAAGGAAGACCATTCGTCGTAAGAACAATTGTGTGGCAGGCTGCTATAGCAGTGGAAAAAAGTGTCCAACGGGTCCCTGTCCCTGACCAATTCTGAGGGAATGTTTGAGGGCGGTGGTGACGTAGTTTTTGGCGAGGTAAGTGGCAGTTAGTGGCTCCCTGCCAAGGGCCAGATTGGCCGCGATCGCAGCAGACAAAGTACAACCTGTTCCGTGGGTGTCTGTCGTTGCAACCGTCTCAGTCGTAAGCGTCTCCATTTGCTGCCCATCAAACCAGACATCTACCCCCCGCAGGTCTCCCCCCATGCCTCCCCCTTTCACCAGCACCGCTTTGGCTCCTAGTTGGTGAATTTGTCGTGCGGCGATTTGCATATCCTCCAATGTATGGATTTCCATGCCTACCAGAATTTGAGCCTCATAGCGGTTGGGCGTCAGCACCGTTGCCAGGGGAATGAGGGAAGAACGGAGAGTCGCGATCGCCCCATCATCAATCAACTGTGCTCCCGTCCGCGATACCATAACCGGATCAAGCACCAGATTGCCCAGACCCAGGGCTTTAACCTGTTCAGCCACGATCGCCATAATTTCCTGATTTAGCAGCATTCCCGTTTTTGTAGCCTGCACTCCAATGTCCTTAACCACTGCCTCCATCTGAGCTGCCACTGCTTCCGGTGGAAGGGCGTCAACCCGCGTGACGCCCAGAGTGTTTTGCGCTGTGATACAGGTGAGGGCACTGGTACCATGCACCCTATGGAATGCAAACGTGCGCAAATCTGCTTGAATACCGGCTCCACCGCCGCTGTCTGAACCGGCGATGGTCATGGCAACAGGAATAGTTGCAAGGGTCGTCATAGTAAAATGAGAATAGATCTTTAAGAAAAATTACGGATTCCCATGAGGCTGACCCGGATTGACCTGAATAGCTGGATTTTTCAGATTGCCGAAAAGACTATCCTGGTTGATCCCTGGTTAGTTGACCCGCTGGAGTTCTACGGATTGCCCTGGCTGTATACGGCATATCACAATACTCCTCTGGCGTTTACTCCCGATACCTTACCAGGAATTGATCTAATTCTGCTTTCCCAGGGAGTGGATGATCACTGCCATAAGCCAACATTGCAGAGGCTAGACCATTCCATTCCGGTGGTGGCTTCGCCGACGGCTGCAAAAGTGGTGCGGTCATTGGGCTACCAGTCTGTAACTGAGCTTTCCCACTGGCAGAAAGTTGAATTCGACCAAACGCTTCAAATTACCAGCGTTTTAGGAGCCGAGATTCAACCTGGGCAGGTCGAAAACGGCTATCTATTGCGGGATCTGGTCACAGGCGCAACCCTCTACTATGAACCGCATCAGGCTCCTATGCAGGAACTTGCTGCAAAAATTGGGTCGGTGGATGTGGCGATCGCCCCCGTCATCGGTCAAATCTTCCCTCTTCTGGGGCAGGTAATTATGGGTCCCGAACAAGCGATACAGTTGGTTGAAACGGTCAAGCCACGCTATTTTTTGCCCACCACGATGGGAGATATCCGCACGAGCGGCCTTCTGCCTATGTTGATCAAGTCCGTTGGCAGTGTGGAGGAGTTTCGCGATCGCCTTTCTACTTCAGGCCTATCAACCCAACTCATCGTCCCATTCCCCGGAGAAACCCTGGAGTTAACCTTCTCCCAACAACAAGGGTAAAAGAGAGGATGGGTAGATGAGTTTCGAGTTCTGACTTTCCCCCAATCCTTTATCCCTGGCCCCCAGTCCCTTTTGACTCCTCCCCCCTCACCGTAACTAGCAACCAACAACTCTTCTCTCTTACCGTGGTGGCCGCCGTCGCTGAAGGAACTCAGGAATATCCAATCCGCCAGAAGGTTTGTTACGAGGTTCGGGGGGCGGTGGGGAAGGAGGGTTACCAACATGGGGAGAGGTGACTGGACGACGCAAGCCTGTGGGTTTAGACATCATGGGTTGTTTCCCCACCCCGGTGAAGCCCGTAGCAATCACGGTGATCCGAATTTCACCCTGCATCCGTTCATCAATCACGGCACCAAAGATAATATTGGCTTCAGGATCAACCACTTCGTAGATGATTTCTGCTGCAGCATTTACCTCATGTAATGTCAAATCCGAACCACCCGTAATATTGAAGACAACCCCCCTAGCTCCCTCAATTGAAGACTCCAGCAATGGCGAAGAAATTGACGCCATGGCGGCTTCCCTGGCTCTAGATTTGCCCGAACCTACCCCAATTCCCATCAATGCCGAGCCTGCATCTGCCATCACGGCCCGCACATCGGCAAAATCTACATTGACTAAGCCCGGAATGGTGATGATATCAGAAATGCCTTGAACCCCCTGCCGCAGAACATCATCTGCAACCCGAAAGGCTTCTTGAACCGGGGTCTGCTCCGAAATGACGGACAACAGTTTGTCGTTGGGAATAATGATGAGTGTATCTACCCGACTCTGTAGCGCAGCAATCCCCTCTTCTGCCTGGTTGGTACGGCGTTTACCTTCAAACGTAAAAGGACGGGTGACAACGCCAACGGTCAACGCTCCTACTTCCTTAGCAACCTCAGCTACAATCGGAGCTGCTCCAGTACCTGTACCGCCACCCATGCCTGCGGTAATGAACACCAGGTCAGCATTTTCTAGGGCAGTGGCGATCTCATCACGAGACTCTTCTGCAGCCTTTTGACCAATCGCCGGGTTCCCACCGGCCCCCAGCCCTCGGGTCAACTTCTGTCCCATCTGAAGTCGATGGGGAGCTGAGGCATGGGTCAATGCCTGAGCATCAGTATTAATCGACCAGAACTCCACTCCCGAAACATCACTTGCAATCATGCGGTTGACCGCATTACCGCCACCACCACCGACACCAATGACTTTGATCTTGGCTACGCTACTTGGCACAATTTCACCACTCCTTGATTCTTCCCCAGGCATACCTCTTGCCTTAGCAGATTGACTTAAGTGTAGTCCGGAGTTGCCAAAGGAGTTCGAAGCGTTCATTGCCAGCGAATTATCTGATTGTTCTTCGGTGTGAGAGCCGTCGTGGGCGTGATCTAAATTATTATTAAGCGTCATTGGAATAGCAGCCTGTTTACTATTTAAGTGTCGTTAGTATCCAAGCGTCTTTAGAATTGCAATGAGTGTTTCGACCTCTCAACTCTAGACCTTGTCAACTATAGGGTAAGTTATTCAAAAAACCAACAATAGGGGCAGATTTGCAACAGCTTGAAACGTCTATTTTAATCTGACTAATCGAAGCAACGAGATCCAGCCATCTACTTGGTCAGCTTCTAATGTTCTCATACATCCAAACCTAAGGAGTGCCTGATTTTACAAGGTCTTTAGATTTCTCCAATTGAGCAATTGGGTTGTCTGGATTTCGCAGATCAATGTAGGCAATCTGGCTAAAACTGGGATGGGAAGGAAGTTTTCGCATTTCGTCTAGTTTTTCGAGTTGATAGGTGAATTGAGAACTGTAGGGACCTAGATGAACAACGCCCAGTTCTGTTTTCAGGATTAGATTAGCCGGGTCTCGCCAATCAATCTCCGAAATTTTTACCGGGCTACGGCTAATTTCTCGATACAGTTTTGCCCAGGCAGGTCGATATTGCTGAAAATTACCAACGATCTTTAGAGTAGGCAACTTCAGAGACTGATCCAGGGAAGTATACAGCTCAATTGGAATCCAAAGTCCCTTTTCGTCCAGTAATCCAATATTGGATACGGATCTCTGGTTTTTTACACTCTTTTGAAGCAGCAGTGGGGTATCGGCAGCCGTCTGGAAAGCAATTGCCACCGGAAATCGCTCCTTTACCTGCACTACCAACCCCGGTGGAACCAGGCGGCGGCTCACCACGACTTCTGCGATTGGTGCTTTTGCCTTAAGGGTATCCGTAATCTTTTGCGGCTCTACCCGCAACAGGGATTGTGGATAGGAAATGGGCAGTAAAGCCCGGATGGTCTGATCAGGCAGATAGTGGTTCCCCTCAATTGCAACCTGCTCAGGGCGGCGAATGACCCAGTCAGGAAGGGTGGTGACCCAAAACAGCCCACCTGCCAGCCCACTGACTGCCAGTATTCGCCAGGCTGTTTGAAGAAACTTTATTCGACGACGAAGCCGTAACTTCTGCCGCCGCTGGGCTAACTCTGTTCGTGAAACTGACACGATGCTAGTCATCCAGATTTCTCAAGTTCCGAGTCTAAGTCTATAGATTAGCTAACCTACCATACCTGACTTTCGACAAACTATAGCGATCCTATTTGAATTGTGAGAGGAGTTCCGCAGGAACTCCTTCTCACAAAGCCTCTCCATCTCATTTAGGACTGCTAACTAAGTAGGTAGTCATCACGAATTGGTAAAGGGGGAGGAGTAGGAGCTGTGCCCTAAGGCAGAGGTGGAACCCCTGCACCCCTGCCTTAGTCTGGTGGTTAGGCTCGTTAACAACTAAAAGCCTCCCCCTCAGCCACCCTCAATCTGTGCCAGTGCGGCGATTGCTTTTTGGGTGACATCCTCTGGGAGGGCGACATAGCCAAGTTCGGCAGCGAACTTTTGCCCCTCTGTCAGCCCCCACTGAAGGACATCTTTCAGGGCTTTGGCTTTTTGTGGATCGTCGTAGCGTTTATAGGCGAGTGTCCAACTGTAGGTCACAATGGGATAGGCGGCAGGATTATCAGGGTCGGGAACGGAACCGCGTAGATCATCTGAGAGTTGGATGGATGCCAGCCCTTTAGAGACCGATTCTTCTGTCAGGGGAATGTACTGTTCAGCTTTGTTTTGGAGGGTGGCGATCGCTAACCCCAGCTGTTTGGCAAAGGCATATTCCACATAGCCAATGGTGCCTGCGACTTGTTGAATTTGGGCTGCAATTCCCGAATTATCTTTAATCCCAACGCCAGCAACCCAGGCAACATTCAATCCAGTGCCGACCTTTTCCTTCCACTCCGAGCTAATCGCACTCAGGTGAGCGGTGAAGGCAGCCGTTGTGCCGCTACCATCTGAGCGATGGATCAGCAAAATCTTTTCATCGGGCAATTTTATATCCGGATTCAGAGCAACAATCTGGGGATCATTCCAGCGAGTAATCTGGCCCAGAAAAATTGCTGGAAGTACCTGGCGCGAGAGTTTGAGCCCACTTTCAATTCCTGGCAGGTTGTAAACCACCGCAATACTCCCAGCGGTGGTGGGTATCGACACAGTTCCCCGGCTGACTTTAGCCAGTTCAGCATCCGTTAACGTCACCTCGCTGGCTCCAAAATCCACTGTATTTGTAATGAATTGCTGAATCCCAGCAGCACTCCCGACTGGTTGATAACTGATCTGGATATTGGGATGCTGGCGGTTGTAATCGCTAAACCAGCGCAGGTAAAGAAACGATGGGAAGGTTGCGCCTGCTCCATAAAGCGAAATAGGAGTTCCATTCACCGTTGGGGCAGGCGAGGATTGGGGGGACCGAGTCTGTGATTGACAGGCTTTGATACCCAAAGCAAAAGCAGCTAAAGAAACCAGGAATCTTCGGCGGGAAGTGATGAGTCGGGTAACCACGAGAACCTCGATGAAACAGGGAAAGGGGTAGATGAGGGGATGGGGGGATGAGTTCTGAATTAACTCCTGACTCCTTTATTACCGACATGGTAGAAGCTGGTCCCCGGTGAGTTCTGAATTAACTCCTGGCTTCTGGCTCCTAGCTCCTGAATCCAGCTTTTTCTTTGCTTCTATGCCGTACAAAGGCTGCTGCCCAACTTGCTGATACAGGATGCTTTCTCTTCGGTTGTCAGTGCATTCCACTCTACGTCTCGGCGCAGGACGATACCGTTATGTCCGGTAAGAAACCGGGGCAGTTGCTTGTACTCAATTAATTGAAGGGTTTGAATATCGTAGGTGGTGTAGGTAGTCAGTTCAGGGGAGTCAAATTTGACATCTAAAACAGTGAGGGCTTTGCGGGAAGGGGTTCCGTCTACCAGTGGGCGAGGACCAGCACCCAAAATGCCCATATGCAGCAGTTGCAATTTGCCCCGGTGGCCAGGGTAGTAGGCGTGATGGTGTCCGCTCACATAGGTGTGAACATTGTACTTCTCCAGCATTGCCCGCAGTTGATCAGCGTTTTCCATTACTTCGGCGGGTTCGTTCCGACCGATCGCCACCGCATAGAGGGGCAGGTGTCCCAGTAGAATTCGCATTTTGGCACTTTGTGCCTTTTCACTCGATAGCGCTTTCTCTACCCAATTCAGCTTCTCTTTGGGAATGTGGTTGGATGAACCATCCCAGACGAGAAAGAAGATGTCCTTAAACTCGAAGGTGAAGTAGAAGGGATACTCCTTCCTATCGATAAACTGCACACCGGGATCGTGTGCCGGATCTTTCCAGTACTCCGCAGCGATATTTCGCTCCCGTTCAAACAGAAATTTGCCAGTTACCCCCAGAGCACTGGAGGCATCGTGGTTGCCAATTGTAAACCCATAGGGCAGACCAGCTTTACGAAGGGGAGCGGCCACATGATCATCAAATGCCTGCCACATTGCTCGCAGCCGTTCATTGGTGAGGGTTGGGTCTTGTCCGGCAACCATGTCTCCGCTACAAAGCACCATATCGGGCTTCCAGAAGGGAATCAGGGTAATGCCTTTATCCACTTCTGGCGGGTAGTCGGTGGAACCGTAGACATCATTTAGATCGCTGATTACGACAAACCGGACATCACCACGGGGTGGATCGAACAGTCCGTTTGGTCCAGCCGTCGCTGCGATCGCCGCTGTTTCTGGCGGTAGGGGTGAAGCATCTGTTTGGGGAGCGACCTGGGCTGGCGGAGTAGCGGCTTGCTCAGTAGCAGTCAGTGTCTGGGATGTATTAATAGATTGACATGCATGCAGCGTGATAGCCAGGCAAAGTCCGATAATGCCTGCAAATAGAAAGCGGGAGAGCGATCGCTGGGAACGCATAGAAGGTAACGCATCCAGGGTGAGTTTCCATGGATTACATTACCTTATAAACGCGATGTTCGATTGATGAATTAAATGAGCGACAGGATGTGGGAAGGAGTCAAAAGCCAGGAGTCAGGAATCAGGAGGGACTGGGGACTGGAGATTGGGGGCGAAGGATGAGGGGTTGGAGAAAACTTCAGAACTCAGAACTCAAAACTCTTCCACCCATCTAACCCTTCACTCTCTTGCCTGCCACCTCCTGCTATCTGCTACCTCTTCACCCTGCTGGTTTTGCCTTCAGTGGGTGTCGAATATAACCACAACTCCGGAGCCTGGGACAGACGAGCGCTAATCCTTCAGAGAATTTGCGGGCTGAGACAAATTGGGGGTGAATTACAATCTGTCCTTGTGGATTAATGTAGCCCCAGCGATTGCCCACCATGACAGGTGCTAATTCTTCAGAAAAATTAAGTGCCTTTACAAACTGGGGCTGAATTACAATCTGTCCCTGCTTGTCGATGTAGCCATATTTGTTTTCGACCTGAATTTGCGCCAGTCCTTCAGAAAAATCCTGGGCAATCGAAAACTGAGGCCGAATCACAAGTTGTCCCCACTTGTCGATATAGCCAAATTTGTCAAAGATCTTGACTCGTGCCCGTCCCTCATGGAATACACCTACAGAATAGGGAGTTTGAATGACCAACTCCCCTTGTCGATTGATGTAGCCTTCCTTACTTTTCGTCTTAACCCAGGCGAGACCGTCGTGGAAACCAGAAGTTTCCAGAAATTGAGGGGTAATAATTACTTCTCCACGGTTATTGATATAGCCCCACCGACTGCTCATTTTTACCGCCGCCAGTCCTTCAGAGAAGTTTTTGAAGACAACAAACTGTGGAGGAATGACCATCTGCCCCCGTTTGTTGACAAATCCCCAGCGATCGCCCTGCCGAACGGCTGCCAGTCCCTCAGAAAACTCTCTAGCTTCAGCAAACTGAGGCTTGATAGCTATTTTTCCTTGTTTGTTGAGATACCCCCACCGACCACCCTGCAAGAACCTGCGTAACCCTTCAGAAAACGGATACTCCTGGTTGAACTGGAGTGCCAGCATCTGCCCCTGGCGGTTGATGTAGCGAATTTTTTTGGACTTGTAGACCATGGCCATTCCGTCAGAAAAATCGCTGCCATCGTGGAACTGGGGTGGAATGGCAAAATTGATGGCGTGGCCAGATAACTCCATAGCGGGAGTCGGTTTCGAGGCAGAGGGCTGTTTACAGGCAGAGAGTATTGCGGCACTCAGGGATACAACTCCAACAGCCATGAGCGATCGCGCCTCGATCAGCTTTCCAAGCATCACGGGAAATTTGAGTGGGGGCATTCAGTGACTACAATGCAACAGTTCAATTTTTCGAGGCAACTGCCCGTCAGCTTTTTTTAGCACCATCCTCCCTCACCCGGTTGCTTGTCACCTGTTGCCTTCATCCCAATTTATCCCCTTCCCCCTCACCAACCACCATCTGCCGGATCTGCTCAGCCGTTGCAGGAGCCAGAAGCATTCCATTTCGGTAGTGCCCGGTTGCCAGGAGAACATTTTGAAAGCCGGAAAGCTTTTCAACCAGAGGGGCAGGTTGTCCTTCTGGCCGGGGGCGCAACCCAGACCATGTTCGAATAATAGTTGCTTCTAATAGAGCGGGGCAAAATGCGATCGCTCGCTGCATTAAAGCTTCTAATGCCGCTCCATCTGGGATCGGTTCAGAAGGAAAAGCAGGAAACTCTACTGTCGCCCCGACCCAGTAGTGGCCATTCCCCAGAGGCACAAAGTGGGTATCTTCTGCCGTAATGATGGGCTGAAAAGTCGGATTTCCCAAAGATTCTTTCAACTGAACATGAACCGCCTGTCCCAGGACAGGCCGGATATCAACTGCATGCCCCAGAGCAGCGGTTAGAGGGGTTGACCCCAGACCTGCTGCAATTACCAGCCAATCTGTTGAAAATGAGTTGTTCTGGGTGTAAATCTGCTGGCAATTCTGTAATCCAGTTGAAGACAGGGCCGTATCAGCCCCCGTAACTGTTTGATCGAATTTCAATTGGGCACCATTCTGCTCTGCTGCCTGAACCAGAGCCAGAGTGAGGGCAGTTGGATCAACCTGACGATCTTGAGGAGAATAGACGGCACCGATCGCACGCTCCAGGTTGAGATGGGGGCAGTGGGATGACACCCAGGCGCGATCGCAAATCTCCAACAACCAACCCTGTTGCTGACGCAACTCTGCCAGGGTTTTCCAAAAATTCAGATCATCGTTCTCCAGGCAAAGGCGCAGGATTCCCTGGCGGTTAAAAAGAATTCTGCGTCCTGTCACAGCCTCCAGTTCAGGTATCCAGTCGTTATAGCGTTGAATACTAGTCAACCGTCTTTGCAGGTTGTAGCCCTTTCGTTTCTGGCTGATAGCGCCCATCAAAACACCGAGAGCAGCACCCGTTGCCCCCTGGGCAGGCAGTTGGTGATCTAAAACCGTAATGGCCAGCTCTGGCACCTGACTTAACTCATAGGCGATCGCCGCCCCAATCACTCCGCACCCAACGATTACAACTCTGGCCATAGAAAGCTGCTAGCCCTTCGCTGTAACTAGCATAATCAGGCAAACAGCAGTCAGACCATTATCCCGGCAGCAAATTCAGGAAGTTGTCAAAGTCGCGGATGGTTTCCGCATAGTTGCGGATAGCCAGTTTGTAGTCTCTATTCTGGGCCGCCTGGTCAATAGCTACCAGATTGTCAAACACCGCCTTCGCAACCGTGCGGGCCTGTTTCTGGTCATCTCCTAACAGATTCTGAGCAGCGTACAGCATCTTGGCCCGGAGTTCACCCAGCGGACCGTGGATAAAATTGCGAACAAAAACCCAATCCTGCTTTTGAATGAGATCTGCCAGTTCAGGCATGCGATCGCGGAGGGCAGACAATTCCGCAGCATATTCCTGAACCTGGGCGATTTGCTCGCTGGTATAGGAAAGGGGTTTTGCGGCCCGTTTGGCTTCTGCCACATTGCCCAGGTTTAGCAAAACTACCATCACAACAGCCAAAACCGCAGTAAAAATTGATTGATACTTCACCATACTTTGCTTACTCACTCACAAGGTTTACAGCTCCACGAGCCAATGATTTACGACAGTTGCCTGTTACCAGGTTCTGTCATCTGCTATAGCACTCCTGCATCATTTGTGAAAAAAAGGCTTTCCCCATTAGAAAGGTCCCTTCACAAGCCAGATAGGATTGCTATGCAAATGCCCGTCAAAAACTGTATCGCAAAATTTGACCAGAATTTTGCATCTGCCAGAGACTGTAGCAAATGATTGCAATCGCATTACATTTCAGTCGTTGAGCGCGATCGCCCATTCCACTTCTTACGGGCGTCCACACTCAGCGCTCCCGGCTCTGTACCAATCAGCATCAAAAGTCCACCAATAATCGCCAGGTTCTTGAGAAACTGAATTTGCTGCATTCGTTCAGCAAAGTTGGTGTGAAAGATCAGCGTGGTCGGAATCAGAAAAACAAGGAGGGCGATCGCCCCCCACTCAGTCTTATACCCTAGCAACACCGATAATCCACCCAACAATTCAATCAAAATCGTTGGAGGCAACAGCAAGCCAGGAAACGGAAGCCCCGCTGATGCCATAAACTGTAGAGTTCCTTCATAGCCAACAATCTTGTCAAAGCCAGACTTAAAGAAAATAGCCGACAGGCAAATCCTGGCAATCAGTAGTATCCATTTCTGCATAACACCCCCTTGGTTTATTCACGCGAAATACGACATCAATCTATCAACATTTTCTGCTCCTAATAGCGATCCTATCTGGATTGTGAGAAGGAATTCTGTGAAATTCCTTCTCACAAAACCTCTCCATCTCACAGCTGATTATAGATGAGTGAGAAGGTGGATAAGTTCTGATAAAGGCGATAGACAACAGGCAAGAGTGTGAAGGGTTAGATGGGTGGAAGAGTTTTGAGTTCTAAGTTCTGAAGTTTTCTCCAACCCCTCATCCCTGGCCCCCAGTCTCCAGTCCCTTCTGACTCCTAACTTCTGACTCCTGGCTCCTTCCTCCTAACCCCTCTCCCCGCCCGACTCCTTCTCAGCATTTGAGCGGCTTCTGGGTTCTTTTGTAAAGGTGGCAATCAGCAAGCAGATGATTCCAACATTAATGAATACGTCTGCCAGATTGAAGATGGGGAAATTGATCAGCCGAAATTCTAAAAAATCAACTACTTCATTCAGAAGAAACCGATCTATGCCGTTCCCCAACGCCCCGGCCAGGACAAACCCATAGCCCGCTTGCTCCCACCGATTTAGCACGGGACCAAACCAGGCCAGGGCCATCAAACCAATGCTAACCCCCAGTGACAGCCAGCGCAGCCAGCTTGCCCCCTGGGGAAACAGGCTAAATGCTGCGCCAGAGTTCAAGGCGTAGGTGAAGTGAAAAACTCCCGGAATCACAGGAATTGTTGTGTTTAAAACGGGCGGAAAAATGTAGACGACAAACAGGATTTTGGTCAGGCGATCGAGGGCCAGACCGATCAGGGCAGCAACCCAAAAAAAGCGATTTTTGAACATTGGCAAACTAATAAAACATGATGTGGCGCAGGGTAAAAGCAATCAATGTCACTGCGCAAATGACGGCAAATTGCCCTGGCAATGGATAGAGGGAGTATTTCAGGAGTGCTTGCTGCAAAGGAATCTGTGCTTTGCCGAGCCAACCAGAAGAATAGGACAGGACTAAGTACAGAATGCCAGTGAGGTGAATGGTTAGCAAGCCAGAGAGACAGCTAAAGACAAGAGATTCCAATCGCGGCAGGGCTTTGAATGCCAGAAACCCACAAACCCAGGCACCGGGGATAAAGCCAAGGATGTAGCCAAAGCTGGGTTCCTTGATGTAGCTCATGCCTCCCCCTTGGGCAAAGATCGGAAACCAGGTCAGCCCCAGTAGAACGTAGGCGATTTGGGAAAGAACAGCGGCATTTCTTCCACCCAAACAGCCCACGAGCAGAACGGCTCCAATTTGGTAAGTAACGCCGAGGGAATGGGTTTGCAGGCTATTGGTACCCCACTGCCAGGTGGGTGTGGCGACGAAGGCTTCCAAAAAGGTGCCGCCAATGGTCAGCAGCAACCCAATAAAAGCCCACAACAATTCAGTGGAAATCGCCATTTTGAATCGCATATCTGGTCAGCCAACGTCTGCTGGCTGGCAGACAGAGAATCGCACTGGTATAGAGGAAATCTCTGGTGTTTGGACTCCGATCGCGATCACTCACGAGCAGAGTGATGGCATTCTAACACTTGACCCAAACACCGACTTGCCGACAATGAACCGCATAAATCCCCCCCCCATAATCATGATTGACGGTATCTTCTTCCAACTTCACAAAACCGGAATTGCCCGCGTTTGGCAGTCGCTCTTACAGGAATGGTCGAGCCAGGAGGTTGCCCAGCATTTGCTGGTACTCGACCGCAACGGAACCGCTCCCAGATTGCCAAATATTCGCTATCTTCCCTTTCCTCCCTATGTTTACGAAAACCTGGATGAAGATCGGGAAATGCTGCAACAGGTCTGTGACCAGGAGGGGGCCAGTCTGTTTATCTCAACTTATTTCACAGTCCCCCTTTCGACCCCTTCTGTGTTGATGGTGCATGACATGATTCCAGAGGCGTTAGGAGCAGATTTGGCTGTACCGGAGTGGCAGGAAAAGCATTACTGCATCAAACAGGCATCGGCTTACATTACCATTTCTCATAATACGGCACGGGATCTGGTTCGGTTCTTTCCGGAGATCGCTTCTCGCCCCATTACTGTCGCTCATCCCGGTGTTTCACCCAGTCTTTTCTTTCCGGCGGCGCTCGAAGAAATTTGTCGCTTCAAAACCCGTTACGGCATTAGCAAACCCTATTTTCTTCTGTCAGCCGTAAACAAAAACTATAAAAATAATCGTTTATTCTTTGTTGCCTTTGCACAACTGTGCAGCCGTCATGGGTTTGAAATAGTCTGTACGGGGAGTGATGCCATACTGAACCCGGAATTTAGAGCCGCAACAGCGGGGTGTGTTGTTCACCTGCTTTCCCTAACAGACGAAGAACTGAGGGCTGCCTATTCTGGAGCCGTTGCCCTGGT
This sequence comes from Leptothermofonsia sp. ETS-13, assembly GCF_049200465.1. Lineage (NCBI taxonomy): Bacteria > Bacillati > Cyanobacteriota > Cyanophyceae > Leptolyngbyales > Leptolyngbyaceae > Leptothermofonsia > Leptothermofonsia sp. ETS-13. The sequence goes on along the minus strand of NZ_CP120836.1, from coordinate 2,903,477 downwards.
TTATCCTTCGCTTTATGAGGGGTTTGGGCTACCCGTGTTGGAAGCAATGGCCTGCGGTTGTCCAGTCATTACCTGCCCTAATGCGTCTCTACCGGAAGTGGCAGGAGAAGCCGCCCTTTACGTTTCTGCCCAGGATATTGACGGGATGGCAAATGCCCTCTGCGAAGTGCAAAAGCCCTCTGTGCGCCAGGGATTGGTTGTCGCAGGGCTGGAGCGATCGCAGTTCTTCTCCTGGTCAACGATGGCGGCGATCGTCCAGTTAGCGCTAGTCGAAGCCACCCTCCTGCCCCTCCAACTGCGGGCTATTAATCTGATTGTGTTTCCAGACTGGCAACAGCCAGAAACGATTCTCCTTCGGAATTTAGAAATAGCTATCAGGACTGTGCTGACCTATCCAGACCGGGAACAGCTAACGCTGCTCGTCTATGCCGGAAATGTAAACAGTGAAACCGCCAATCTCGCCCTCTCTGAGGTCACCCTGAACCTTTTGATGACAGCAGAACTGGAGGGGGAAACCCTGCCAGAGGTTTCCCTGGTACCAGTTCTTTCGGAAATGCAGTGGAAAGTCTTGCTACCACGCATCCAGGCACGACTTGAGCTAGAGCATGAGGACGAAGGCGCGATCGCCCAGGTTGGTGCAGATAGGTTGGAGAGGCGATCGCTGAGTTAGAACAGCGGTGCACCCGCAACCTCTTTCAATCCAACGGCTTTTAGCAAATCACTCCAGGTGGTTCCTACGATTGAATCATCCGGTCGAGTACGGCGCAGTTCAGCCGCGGTTAAAAGAGCGTCATACCAGAGACCGGCATTGATATAAAGAATCAGCCGCTGTGCAAACGGAGCCTGGGCAATTTGACTGGCAAGGGAAGGAGCTAACTCAGTCTTGGTAATCCATCCATTGAAAGACGGGTTCTGATCGGGCGATTCAGCGCTGCAAACCACCGAAAAGGTCCACTCATAGCGTTTGCCCATTATCAGAGCTGGTGAAGCATCTACAGGCAAGCTGACGCTGTTAATAGCATTGCTTTTCAGGGCAAAGTCAGCTTTGTAAACAATCTGATTGCTTTTATTCTTGAGGCTAAACCGACCCTGCCTCGCCTTTGTTGGGGGAACGTGAACAAGAAAAGTTGGATACATGGCAACAGTTACCCCATCCCTGGGGGAGAGGGAATACAAGTGATTTTCCCCCAAACAATCCGGAACGCGGGAACCGCCCGGAGAGCGACCTCCCGGTCCACCCTTACCGCCCACCTTGGGCACAACACCCGGCTCGATACCGGTTAATTTTGCCTGTACAGGCAGGGAACTCCCCAGCAGAGAAACCCCAATCACTGAGGCAACCCCCAGGCTTACGATGGCTTTACAAGTCTTCGTCTGGTACATGCGTTCGTTTTCACAAATTCAAAGACAGCAACCGAATCAGCAACAGGTACGAGCTTGAAGCCCTGACTGAACCGCCCAAATAGTGAACACAAAAGATTGGCAGTAGTCAGTAAGTTCCATCAGCCAGAGATGGGTATAGCTATATTGGTCTCTGGCCGCTTGGCATTCTTTCCAGGATGAGTGGAGGATCAATGCCTGAATTGGAAGACTTCATAAAATCTTTACGGAAAAAAGTTTGAGCATCCGGAAATTTTTAAAGAAAAACTCTGGATTCTGAGGACGGATCTCTTTTGGGAATTTTCAGATGAAGGCGCGGTGTTTGTAGGGAGGCGTTTCACCCCTACAGGGTCTGGCCACACACTGGCTTTAGCCGGCGGGATAGAGGGTTTCTCCGGTTGTAGGGTTAAACACGAACAAATGTTCAAAATTGAGCTGGAGGGGGAGGCGATCGCCCAAATGAATTTGCCGTTCGGCTTCCACCTGAATATTCAAAACCTGCTGCCTGAAATTGTCCTGGCCTGGCAACACCGTCCGAACTAAAGTTTCTCTGCCCAGGGGCTCCACCACAATAGCTTCAACGTTAAGAAAACTTCCCTCTGAGCCAATTTTTATATGCTCCGGGCGAATCCCTAGATCAAACCACTGCCCCTGGTCTGGTTGAAGACGAGTTTTGATCGGCTCCGGGCAGGAAAGGCTCTGTCCATTCACTTGAAAAGCCGAACCATCATACATCGCTTGCAGAATATTCATGGATGGGTTGCCCAGGAAGGTGGCAACCATACGGTTAGCAGGATAGTTATAGATTGTTTGCGGGGTTCCTATCTGCTGAATGCGTCCCTGGTTAAGCACCACGATTTGATCAGCCAGGGTCATGGCTTCTATCTGGTCATGGGTAACGTAAATGGTGGTAATGCCCACTTGCTGATGGAGTTGCTTCAATTCGGCACGGGTGTCATCCCGCAATTGAGCATCCAGGTTTGAGAGGGGTTCATCCAACAGGAACACCTGGGGTTGACGCGCGATCGCCCGTCCCAGTGCCACGCGCTGCTGTTGCCCACCGGAAAGCTGACGCGGTTTGCGCTCCAGAAGATGTTCAATGTTCAACATACGGGCAACTGTTTCAACCCGCTCCCGAATCGTTTTGGAATTTGCCTTCCGCATCTGGAGCCCAAAGGCCAGATTCTCGGCCACACTCATGTGCGGGTAGAGTGCATAGTTCTGGAACACCATCGCCACATCCCGTTGGCGGGCAGGAATCTGGTTGACCAGGCGATCGCCAATATACAAATCACCTGAGGTTGCTGCCTCCAGTCCGGCAATGGTTCGCAGAATCGTAGACTTACCACAACCCGATGGCCCCACCAGGACCCAAAATTCGCCATCAGGCACCTCAAAGGTGATGTCTTCAATGGCGATCGCGCCATCATACTGTCTTGTAATTCCCCAGAGTTGAACCTTCGCCATCTGAATTACTCACCGTGGTTGGGTGGAATCACTATAAAACTCCAAAGCATCCGCAGGCTACGCTAGAAAAAACCGAAAAGAGCTTAAATTAGCTAACACAATCTCGACTCGACTTAAGCGTATTTTTACGTATAACCTCTAATAACCTCTAATTCTTATACTTCCGTAAAGAGCTACAGAAAGTGATTGCTCGCCAAACACCCAGTTTTTAAACTACTTATTGATGTATCAAAAACAACCAAAAATTTACCCGATCTACGGAATTTGTCCAGGGTATTTACACGTCTCAACAATTGGCGATCACTCAAAAGCCATCACATCCCCATCACCGGAGTTCTCGACATGTCTACCACGAATAACTATAAAGTGATTCAGCCCGCTGGAATTCTTACAGTGATGACTGCATCCCAACTTATTCAGGAATTCAAAGATTGCCTAGACGCGGGTGTTAAAAATATTCTGGTTAATCTCCAAAATGTTGATTTTATCGACAGCTCTGGCCTGGGCATCCTGGTTTCAATCCATACCAAGCTGAGGCTGGCCGGAGGTCAACTTTACCTTTGCTCTCCTAAAGATCAGGCCCGCAGCCTATTCGATATCTCCGACCTGGACCGCATTTTCGAAATCTACTCCAGTCAAGAAGAATTCCATCAACGCATCACCAAACAAAATCTGGCAGTATTGGTGCAATAGCTGCTGCATTGGTAGAAGCAGGAGCAGAAGCCAGAATTCAGAAGATCCTTTTATAATTCTGGCCCTTGACTTCTAGCTCCCAATTACGACAGCAAGCAGCAGGCAAAAGGGCAAAAGGGTGAATTTGAGTTTTGAGTTTTCCCCAATACCTCATCCTTAAGCCCCTAGTCTCCAGTCTCTCCTGACTCCTTCCCACCTCATCCCTAACCCCCAGTCCCCAGTCCATCCTGACTCCCAACTCCTAACCAAGGATTTTCAATCCCACAAAGTATTCTTCCGGGTACTATGATAATCTGGCACAGAGCTGCTCAAGATAAATTCTTTTAGAGAGGATTTTGGGTGGCTCATTCTTGTGAGAACTGTCAGGGCTAGGTTTCATGGCAATTGTTGATTCCCAAGGTCGCTTATTTGGTAAGGTTAGCATCCTGGACGTTGGTGCAGCACTAGTCATCTTGCTGGTGATTATTGGCGTTCTCCTTCCCAGCACCATGGGTATTGCTCAGGTTGGCTCCAGTACCAAACCGCTCGAAGTCGATGTAATCGTGAGAAGTGTTGCTTCCAGTGATCTTTTGAGATCGGGAGACACTACTAAAATCATTATTCGTAACCAGCCCTTTGGCGAAGTTAAGATTGCCAAGGTAGAAGAGTTACCCAGAAACGTTCCAGTTCCCCAACCGGATGGCTCTGTCAAGGCACTTCCCGATCCCAGACCGGAAGCAGGGCTGACAAGAGACTACTGGGTCACTCTGGTAGGAAATGCTCAAATCACAAAAGATGGTCCCGTTTTAGGGAACAACAAAATCAAATCGGGGACCAAAATTGAGCTGGAAGGACTGACTTACAATTTTCCGGATTTGAATGTTCTGAATGTCAGGGTGAAAGAGTAGGTAGCGCTCAACAGATTGAGCACTCCAGGATAACACCCTATCAACCCAGTAATGTTTATCCACTGGTGAATCCAGGGTGCAGGGGTCGAACCTGCCTGAGGCGAATTATGAGTTCGCTGCCTAAACCGCTCGGCCAACCCTGGCTGTGACAACCATTGTATCCCGATTCTCTGCTTAAACCTGTGTATCAATAGAGCGGATTTAGTAAGATCACCGGGTGGAGGATTATTAACTGCGATCGCAGCTATAGCGATCCTATTTGGTTTGTAAGAAGGGATTCCCCAGGAATCTTTTCTCACAAAGCCTCTCAATCTCACGACTGATTTAGGACTGCTATAAGTAGCTAGACGCAATTAAATTGAGGATGATTTCGGGGGTGGAGGGGGTGCCCCCCACTCCTCCTTTCTACAGTTAATGACGGCTATCTACTTGGCATGAGCCATTTTTCTAGGTAAACGGAGCGATTGAGCGATCGCCAGAAAATTTTGTGTTGAACAGAAGTATCCTATCTAGAATTGGAGCAATTAAAAGTGATCTTTTGTCTCAATTAAAATATCTGGAAGCATTCATTGCAGGATGACCGATGAAACTGAATTCGACTGTGGCATTGACTCTGGTGCTCCTGACGCTGATGGTAGGGGCGGGGGTGGTCAGTGCCATCTGGGGCATTGCTCTGGGACGAGAGGCACTTAAAGGCGTTACCCAGCCCGATACTCGCCCAGCTAATAATCTGGCAAAGCGGGGAATAACATCCCGCCGTGATGAATTCACAATTCTTCGGGAAGAAGATATTATTGCGAGTGTTAAATCCCGCATTAATGGGATCTCTAAAGGCAACAAAGCCAACACTGCTTCCAATGCCAAAAAGGTTGCTAACGCCGATGCCAACAAGTCCATGTTCCCCATGGTGGCTCAGAGTGAAAATGTGGTGCTGGAGGTCAATGCTGTTCAGAGACAGGGAGATTCTCTGGTGATGCAGGTCAATATGCGGAATAGTGGCGATAAACCTATCCGGTTCCTCTATACTTTCTTAAGTGTCACAGATGATAATGGTCAGGAATTGAGTGCTAGTGCTGATGGTTTGCCGTCTGAGTTGCCCTCTTCGAGTGACACCTTTTCTGGCACGATTAGCGTACCCATCAGCCTCTTGGAAGGGGTTGAAACACTTTCACTAACACTGACTGACTATCCAGACCAAAACCTGGAACTATCCCTGAATGGCATTCCAGTTCCCCGTTAGAAGAATAATATGCAGCCCTTCTGCCAGCTTTGCCACGAACGGTGCCGCAGATGATAACCTTCTCTTTGGGATTGCTGGTAGCGAGTATTGGGTTGGAAACATTTCCTTCGCACTTTACCTGGTCTGAGATTGCACTGCGAATCTGGTCAGTGCTGCTGCTGATTGCAATTAATGCGTTTTTTGTGGCAGCGGAGTTTTCTATTGTTTCCGTGCGGCGATCGCGCATCAATCAACTGGTGGATGCTGGCGATATCCAGGCGCGTACCGTTCAAGATTTACAGCAAAGCATCGATCGCCTGCTTTCAACCACCCAATTGGGGATTACCCTCTCCAGTCTGGCTCTGGGTTGGATTGGGGAAAGCGCAATGGCGGTCATCATTGAGGATTGGCTCAGTCAATTGCCCTTGCCAGTGGGTTATCGACCTGCGATCGCCCATTCCCTGGCCATTTCCCTTGCCTTTTTCCTGATTGCCTATCTGCAAATTGTTTTGGGTGAGCTATGCCCTAAAGCGGTAGCGTTGATTTATTCAGAACAACTGGCACGCATACTGGCGGCTCCCAGTCTCGCGATCGCCCGCTTCTTCAACCCCTTCATCTGGATTTTGAATCAGTCAACCCGCTGGTTGTTACGACTGGTTGGGGTACAGTACACGAGTGAAAGCTGGTGGTACAACCAGGTGACCCCAGAGGAACTTCAACGAATTATCACCACCACTACCGAGTCTACCGGGCTGGAGGCGGAAGAACGGGAACTGTTGCGCAACGTGTTTGAATTTGGCGAAGTCACTGCCGGAGAAGTGATGGTACCCCGCACCAGCATTGCAGCGATTGACAGCGATGCGACCTTCAAGATGTTGCTGGAAGAGGTCGCGTCTTCCGGTCATTCTCGCTACCCGGTGATTGGGGAATCGCTGGATGATGTTAGGGGCATCATTCAATTCCGGGAGTTAGCAGAACCTCTAGCCCGGAGTGCCCTTTCCCTGGATGACCCGATTACAGAGTGGGTCCGTCCAGTCCGGTTTGTCCCAGAACACATGCCTTTGAGTGAACTGCTGCCATTGATGCAGCGATCTCGCCAGCCGATGGTGATGGTGTTTGATGAATATGGGGGAACGGCTGGACTAATCACGATTCAAGATCTGGTCGCCGAGATTTTGGGTAACACCGCTGAACCCGCCAGCACCGAAGAATTGAGCATTCAGATTCTGGATGATCAGACCTTTCTGGTGCAGGCACAGATGGATCTGGAAGAGGTCAACGAACTGCTGAACCTGGACTTACCGTTAACCGATGACTATCAAACCCTGGGAGGGTTTATCCTGTTCCATCTACAAAAAATTCCCCAACCCGGAGAAAGGATGCGTTTTCGTGACTACGAGTTTACGGTTATTTCCGCTGAAGGTCCTCGACTGGATCAAATTCAGGTGCATCGACAGGAAATTACCGAAAAAATGGTTGATGAAGAAATACCACCACCAATTGAAAACGAGGAAGCGAGCGATCTCCCTCCAATTCAGGATGGACCTGGTCTATAGTCATCTATTGCTGTCATCAGCTATAGCGGTAGTCATTGTGGTTAGGACGGGGTGCCAGGGTGGAACCCCTGGTTGGGGGCGAAGCCCCCACTCCCTCTCTCATTCCAATCTCCTAACGCACCCGCGTAGAGCTATATCACCGTTCACTGGCTCGCGGTAGAGCATACAGATCCCGCCCCCGCCCCAGAGCAAACTTGATTGAGTGGGAAAGATCCTTGCTGCACTGGCTGACAAAAATCACCATCGCCAGGAATGCCAGAATGCCAGCCTGTTTAAATAACTCGCGGTAGCCGATCTGGTCTGCAAAGTAGCCCAGGATAGGACCTGCGATCGCCATCCCTAGGTCGAACCCCGCCATACATAACCCAAACACCCGTCCCCGTTCCTGCGGTTCTGAACGGTCAGCCACCAGCGTAATCATCATGGGAATCAGGATTCCAGCACCTGCCCCTTCAATCAGCCCCGCCAGCAGGAAAGCCGTGGCACTTTGGGCACTCCAGATCAGCAGCATTGCAGCCGTGTAGAACCCCAAACTAATGGTGATGAATAACCCCCGCCCGTGGCGATCGGATGCCCTTCCTGTTGGCAACCGCACAGCAAAGCTCGAAACCGCAGCCGCAGTATAAAACAGCCCAGCATTAAAATTCACCCTGGTTTCCTGGATAAAAAGTGGCACAAAGGTGCTTAGCGTACCAAAAGCCAGCCCAATCAGCAGCATGACCAGGGTAGGAATTCGTAACCGGGGGCTTGTGATTAACTGCCAGAACCTTTCATTCGTCGCTGGCTTTGAGAATTTTCTCCCCGATTCTATTCCCTCTGCCCCATGGCTAACCGAGGGTGCAACAACCCGACAGGCACATACCAGTCCTGCTACCCCCAATCCAGCCGCTAGCAGAAAAAGAGGAGTGTACCCTGCCCACTCCTGCAAAAAACCTCCCAAAGCAGGGCCAATCGCCACTCCAATCGGATTCACCAGACTCATGTATCCAATTAATTCACCCCGGTTCTGCTCCGGTGATAGATCGACTACCAGGGCACTGTAGGCCGTTGTGAATGCGGCGATACTGAGTCCATGAAAAGCGCGAACTGCCATGAGTAGAGGTATGGATTGGGTCAGCAGGTAACCAACAGGTGCGATCGCCACGGCCATTAATCCAATCAGCAATACAATCTTGCGACCCTGCCGATCTGCTAACCGCCCAACCCACGGACGGAACAATACCAGCCCAACAGCAAACGAGCCCATCACAATTCCAACCTGGTGGTTGGTACCGCCAACGTGTTTGATATAAAGCGAGAGAGTGGGCAGTAAGGCTGCCAGACTCGACCAAAAGAATAAGCCTGACGCAAACAAAACCAGCAAATTTCGGCGGCAGGCTGGTTCTAAGTAACTAAAAACGTTCAATGGCAGAGTCCCATATCCAAACGGCAAAGAGGCATCATGGTTTCACCCAAAAGCTCCCCTTCTATGATGAAGACTTCTTCACAATCTGGCCATAGGATATGCTGTGTAAACCAATCGCGAAAAAGGACTTTCCCACCAGGGTAAGCCTTTCACCCTCTCCTTTTTCGCACACAAATAGCTTGGGACCACTAGCCCCCTCTTGTTCACAAATAGTTTGTAAACGCTATAGCTAATCATGTCAAAACAAAATGCATGAGCGAATCAACAATGCTGACGTATTCGTGGTTTTTAACTGTACCCACTTCCAGCCATTCATTCACCACATCCAATACTGCTCTAACAGCGAGATCCCTTTGAATTAATCCCACAACCGCATCCCAAGCATATTCTGCAGTCGGGAAGTAGCCAATTCCAACCTCTCCTGATTCATGGGACCAAATACCAACCCAACCAGGTTCTTCTTCAATCAATTCGATCTGCTGTCCAAGGTAGTAGTTCATCATAACGTTTACCGACAGAGCGGCAGTTGAGGTGGTTGACCTTACGCTACTGCTTGCAGACCCCACCTGAGTGTATTCAGCATATACAAAATGGGCTTTCTATCTCCTCTATCTTTCTATCTCCTCTATTAAAGTGAGTAAAGTGAGGAATCACTAACTTCCCTGTTCTCTATCTACAAGTGAATGTGTGTAACATTCTTCAGGCTGAGTCACTGAGTGTATCTCACTTTTGCAGGGTTGCCCCTCATCTCCTGCCCCCTTCTTCCCACGGGAGAAGGAGAACCAGAATTTCAAAGTCCCTCTCACCGCGGGAAAGGGAGCTAGTGGGCGATGGTATAAGTCCAATAACCATTGAGTTGGGGAGTAGGGAGTAGGAGGGAGCCAGAATAGTATCCGTATTCCCGCCGTGCTGCACCAGAGTGAGGGCTGCAAAATCGGGATACACTCAAGTCCCTCTCGTTAGATGGGTATGGAGTGTGCTTTGTATAGCAGTAGTCATTATGGTTAGGACGGGGTGCAGGGGTGGAACCCCTGGCTGGGGGCGAAGCCCCCACTCCCTCTCTAATTCCAATGTCCTAATGCACCCGCGTAGAGCTATACAAGTAAAAATCACTAATTGTAAAAGCTACTAACTAAAGCTACTAACTAACGGATAACTGCACCTAACGATTATCTGAATAATCATTAAGTGCGGTTACGTGAAGATAATTTTGCAGAACAACCAGTAAGGTATTAATGCCGGAGGTTTAGCTATCAGAATCGTCTTCTTCACCAGAAGACTGCTCTTCCTGGCTGTCCTTTGCCTCAAGCTCACGCTCAAGATTTTGAAATGCCTTTGCCAACCAAAGTTTTGATAGTTCTAATGTGCTGATTTTATCCGGTACCTCAACGGGTGTATTAAACATATCTAAGCATTCCTAACTACTCCTGACTCTAGGATAACGGGCATAGTTGGGCTATTCATGAAGATATATACCTATTGGAATAAGAAGTGAGGGAGATGGGTGGCGACAAAAGGGCCTTTATTTCTATGGGTTAATTTCCTGAACAGTCCAATTTTGCTTGCTCCGCTGATAGCTCCACCGATTTTGGGGATCGCCTCGCAGTTCCAGATGGTCAACCTGCTCAGGTTCCAGGAGTAGGAGGCAAAAGTGAGGGAGGGGAGAAATTGGGTCGGGAGGGGTAGCATTAAATACTTCATCCCGTGCTCTGACCTTCCCTGGATGAGCCCAGGTAAATTGAGTACGAGCAGCATCTGAGAGCTCCTGCCAGACCATTTGTCGAGCTTTTTGCAGGGGTAGATTGGTGTCGTTTTCGTTGACCAGAATCAGCTTGCCTGCAAGACGAAACTGTTCTCGTGTTTTGGCAAAATACCAGCAGGCTTCTCCCCAGGAACAGTGGAGAATTTGCTCCACTTTTTCACTACGGGCATCGGTAACAAATTTTAATTGGTCAGTCCCATCCAAAAATCCCCGAAACACAACAGTGCGGTTTGCAGGCCGTCCATCTGCCCTGATGGTTGCCAGTTGCAAAAAGCGTACATCGGCAAGGGATCGGTTTCGGTGAAGGGCACGGGTTAGGGGCGATCGCCACGGTGCAAGCATCAGCAAAAACATGGATTGTAATTTTACACCTCCATCCAGAGCGGCACATAGCAGCGAGCATCCTTCAAGTTGGCATCAAGCTGCGAATAGTCGGGCTCATAGCTATTTACCAGTGCCCAAAATCGAGGTGAATGGTTGAGATGAATGGTGTGACACAACTCATGGACAAACACATACTGCACCAGTGAGCGGGGAAGAAACAGGAGCTTACAGTTAAGACTGATGGTTTTGGAAGAAGAGCAACTTCCCCAACGAGTTTTTTGCTTACGCACCAGAGCCCGCTCAAAGGGAAGTTCAAGTTCCCGACTGACCACTTGCAGCCAGGGAACTAGATGGATCCAGGCTTTGCGAATAACCCAGCGTTGCAAAGCGGCTTTACACAGTTCCTGATCGGTAATACTGCCAAACAGGGTAAGGCGGGAGTTTGCCAGCTCACTCACCCGAACACCAGGTAGTTGCGTGAACTGGTAGTCAACCTGCCAGGTCTCGGCGATCGCCCGCAGTGTGATTTTTTCAGGCAATGCATCGCTGGTTGCTTCTCCAGCCAGCGCCTGCCGATTCTCCATCCGTCGGGTCACCCGCTCAATCCATTGCTGCTTGCGTTGCACTATCGCGGGAATATGGTTTTGATCAAAACCCTGGGGAACAATAACTTCTAGCCTGCCCGAAACCGAAATTTTGAGGGAAACGTGTTTTGCCTTGCGGCTTTCTCGAACTGTATAACTAGGTAACATTACCGGGATATCAACTTGCTATCACATCCCTATTAATGCACAGTCTTCCAGTATCAGGGCTCACTTTTTAGGTTGAATTCGATCATTTGTAGCTATATCCACCAGGCTTAAAACGGGGTGTGGAACCCCTGGCTGGGGGTTAGCCCACACACCCCCTTAAAGCCAATGTCCTAAGCAACCTGGCGACAGCTTTGGAACTGAATAAAATGGATTTTTCCAAAAAGCCTTACCAGAACAGCAATAATTAAGCAATACTCCTAAGGAGTACCTGAGAGCGTCTTACATTCCTTACCTGTTCCCCTTTTTGAATAGTCTTTTAGACTAATTAAAGAAATTAATCGCAAGTCCTGCTGCCTCCATGAGTTTTCACTCAACTGCCCATTTACCCAAGATTCAGAATGTTACCCTACGCCCAGCGATCGCAGCTGATGCTGATTGGGCAGTCCCTCTACTGTTTGCAACAGGCCCAGCACTATTTTGTTATGTGTTTGCCTCCCCCTCAGAGCAGGCAATAGATGTCCTGCAACGAGCTTTTGTCCGTCCACAGCATGCCTTTAGCTATGAATACACTCAGGTTGTAGAGGTGCAAAATCAACCAGTTGGGTTGATGCTCAGTTACCCCGGTTCCTTAAAGCGCCAGGCGGATGAAAAGGTACAACAGATAATGGTAGGTATTCTACCGTTGCGCAAACTGCCAAAAATTTTAGTCAACCTGGCAGACCTGACCCGCATTAAACAAGACGTTGCCCCCCAGGAGTACTACATCTTAGGTGTCAGTATCTTGCCAGAATTCCGCAACCAGGGGTTAGGCAGCTACCTCCTCAATCAGGCGGAAATTCAGTCTCGTCTGTACGACTGCTCTTCTCTCTGTCTGGATGTTGCTTACACAAACACTGGAGCTAAAGCTCTATTTGAACGAATCGGCTATCGGATTATTTGCAGCAAAACAACTTCCCGGTTTGAACAGCTAACCCGATCAGGGGGCATCCATCGCATGATCAAAAACTTAACTTAAAGAGGCAGTTCAGGTTAGGTTCCAAACCTGTGGATAAAAATCTGTAAAGACATTCTATAGCAGTCCTAAATCAGTCGTGAGATTGAAAGACTTTTGTAAGAAAAGATTCCTACGGCATCCTTTCTTACAATCCAAATAGGATCGCTATATCTAGGGTGAAGCTCTTTAGATACTGGATTAAATTGACACTGATCAATTGTCTAAGCGATCAGTATGGGTGATGCTAAACAAACACCCAATATTGACTATAGCCAGGAATACGAGGAAGCCTCTACCAATTCACAGGTAACACTGAACGCCTGATTATAGCGTGATTATAATTTCTTAATCTTTATAAATAAACCTACATTTCTAGTCTAGAAATCAGAAGAGTCAGCCAGGTAAAGGGTAAGCTTCGCCAAGATCTGAACTGATGAGGATAATCCAAAGTGAACAATCCACAACGACTGTAAATTTATCCAACAAAGCCTCATCTTCCTTAAGTAATTTCCCTATACTTAATGGAACAAACCCGATCCCACATTGGGGATCGCTAGAAAGCATTCTGTTTAAAATTGATTATCTAATTCCCCAGGAGGCAGAGGCATGGCATTATCTCAAAGCCAGAGCTTTAGAAAATTCTATTACTTGTTGATGCTCAGGAGCTTTCTCATTTGGACATTTATATTGGCAGTTTGCTTGCTAGTAATAGGTTTTCCTCTAGTCATTTTAATGGTTACGATTGGTTCGTTATTGGCAGTTATTTTACAGTCTGTTCTGCCCGTAAGTGCGGTTTTGGTAGTTGCAGGTAGCATCCTTGGCCTGAATCTTTTAGCAGTGATTGTAGGAGCAGCGGCTCTGACACTGAAAGGAGTTCATCCCCAGGAGGTCAGTTGGCTACGCTGGTTGAATGGTGAGGATGATCCGCACCATACCTCTGTATATGCGTCTTGCCCTCTAACCTGTGAAGTTAGGCGCTAAACTTATTCGTTTTCTTCTTAGCCCGACATCTGCCGGGCTTTTTAATGATTACTGTATTGACATACAAGGTTGTACCTGTGGTGCTGCTAGCGATAGCGTAATGCACCGATTAATGAGAATAATATGGTAGACCTCAAGAAGTAATGATGAGCGGCGTTAGCCGCCATCATTTCCAACTGAAAAATCATTATGATTTGGGCACTACCAATAATATCTCGTGTCGTTACAATCAACAGCGAGTATTACAGGTCTCAGAAGGGGCTAGGATAGATTGGATTCCTGGCCCTTTCTCATTACTTTGACTCAATGCTGCATACCCCGATTCCAATCAACATTATTCTGGGAACCCGTCCGGAGGCCATCAAACTGGCACCCGTGATTCAAAAATTTAAGTCATCCCCTGACTTTGATACCCAGGTTATTTTGACAGGACAGCATCGGGAAATGGTTGACCAGGTCATGCAACTGTTTGAGTTGTCGGCAGATCAGGATCTTGCCATCATGCAACTAAATCAGACTCTAACGGACATTACTTGCTGGAGTTTGCGAGGGCTGGAAGATTTATTTCAACAGTTACAACCTCGGATGGTGCTTGTGCAAGGGGATACAACCACTGCCTTTGCGGCAACTCTGGCTGCGTTTTACCAAAAAATTCCAGTTGGACACGTTGAGGCTGGTTTACGCACAGATGATATTTACAACCCTTACCCTGAAGAGGCCAATCGAAGATTAATTTCCCAACTTGCTCAACTGCATTTTGCACCTACCTCGCTTGCGGTTGAACATCTACACCGTTCGGGAGTTTTGGGGGAGATTTATCAAACTGGAAATACGGTCATTGATGCTCTACTGGCTGTAGCAGAGCGTAAACCTGATTGTTCTATCCCTGGGTTGGACTGGAATAACTACCGCGTGATTCTGTCAACCGTACATCGGCGGGAAAATTGGGGACAACCGCTACAGGGCATCGCTCAGGGTTTTCTGCAAATTCTGGATAAGTTTCCTGATACCGCTTTACTGCTGCCATTGCACCGAAACCCTACAGTACGCGAACCTCTCAGGGCAATCTTAGAAAAACACCCCAGGGTGTTTTTGACTGAACCTTTAGATTACACCGATCTGGTTGGTGCGATTCAACGTTGCTATTTGTTACTAACTGATTCTGGTGGACTTCAGGAAGAAGCTCCCAGTCTGGGTAAACCTGTACTGGTTTTGCGAGAAACAACGGAACGACCGGAAGCTGTGATGGCGGGTACGGCTAAACTGGTAGGTACTGATCCGAACCAAATTCTAAAGACGGCGGCTGAATTGTTGAGCAATTCAGATGCTTACCAGGAAATGGCAAATGCGGTGAACCCGTTTGGAGATGGTTACGCTAGCGATCGCATCCTGCAAATTGTAAAAGACTACTTCCAGTCTTAGATTTAGATGTCGTTATCTTCGGGTAAATCTGGCCTCGGGTAATCGTTCTGATCAAGTAACTCCTGCTTCGACTTCTTAAGCTGATGCCAGAGTTGTTTAATTTCCTTATAGGCGTCCTGGGAGGAAATTTTTCCGCCAGTCTCCAGGCCACAGATAATTGAAACTCGTTGGGCAAATTCTTGAAGATTGGCATTAAACGCTAAGTGTTCTGGCGTAAATTCACCCCGATAGCTGCCAATTGGGTAGAAGAACCGATCTTTCTCTTTGCTGGTATCTTGACTATCTGTCACGGCAATTGACCCATAGAGAACCTACAACCAGGCGAGATGCCATTTCGTTAAACTTAACATCTTACCCTTTTAATCTTATTCTTCTATCCCGAGATCAGCTAGTTTTGTGCAAAACCTTACTAAAAGGATCTGTAAGGATCTTTATTAAATCCAATGTGTTGTGCAATACATTTAACCATTCACTTGTTGGCTAAACGTCGCTCGACACTTATCAGGAGAACTCTAGCTGGGAAATTTACATTTATAGCGGTAGTCATTGCGGTTAGGACGGGGGTAGGGGTGGAACCCCTGGCTGGAGGCGAAGCCCCTACTCCCCTTCCAATTCCAATATCCTAACGCACCTGCGTAGAGCTATACAAAAACTTCGGAGGTTTTAACCTAAAACTGCACCTCATGAACCACCTTGGCGCTTAAACCTCCGAGGTTTTAGCAAAATGTGGACAAATTAAAGAGGATTAGCATGGAGCACCTGTCGCAATTGGGCGCGCTTGTCCTCATCCAAGGTGGGTTTGACCGTTTTAGGACGACTCGATCAGGCGTGCAAACAAGCTAACCCCTGCTGCTCGAAGGCACGAATCACCTTGCCAACAGTTTGGACATTACCACCGACCGTGGTGGCAATGTCTCTGGGCTGGATACGTCTAGCCCTAGCCAGCAAGATTTGGCAGCGCCGCAGGGTAAAAGCATCTTTGCAGCGTAGTCCCTGTTCGAGGGCAGCTTGTTGGGTTTCACTCAAGGGGACGCATGTATAGAGGGGGAAGCATCAGGGTTATGAGCCAGTGGAAAGTGTCTCCTCTAAAGGATCTTTGACTCCTGCTAATTGGATAATCGATGCGCTGAAGTCGCACTAGGTGAGGATGTTCGAACGCCTCTGAGCAATGACTATTCTCCTCAAACTAAGAGACTATTTGAAAAGTCCTGGAGAGGTTAAAAGGTCCTGGAGAGGAATGTTTTTTGACAATCTTTTGTAGTTCAAAATTTGTAAATAGGGCAATCTTCAGTGCTAGCAATTAGATCTGGTTAACTGGATTTAACGTGATTGCCATAAGATTATTAAACTGCAATGCTGGAATCTCTTTGATCACGCAGAAGTAGACATCCTCTAGGTTAGGTTCGACTAGCTAAAGGCAAGGGGACTCCTGTGAGGAAGTGTTTGGAGGAAGCTAGCGGCAAACCGACGATCCGACGAACAGAAACGTCATAGAAGGCGAAGCCCCCTGGATGATGAGTTGGCCTAACACAACGAAACCAATGGTTCAAGGGGCCTCGTAAATGAGGCGATCGTTGTGCAACACGCTGTAGGTTGAAATCTGCTGAGCGATTATTCTATGAGAAGTTATAGCTCTACGCGTGTGCGTAAGGACATTGGAATTAGAGAGAGAGTGAGGGCTTCGCCCCTAGCCAGGGGTTACACCCCTGCACCCCCTCCTAACCATAATGACTACCGCTATAACACTGTTACCCACCCTCAACTGAGCTAGAAAGTAGGGCGACTTAGTGATAAGAGTGCTACAAAATCGATATGTCAATTCAAACAACAATCCCTAAAATCATTCTCGACACTGATCCAGGTGGAGACGATATTTATGCGATTTTATGGCTTCAGAGCCTGGTTAAACAGGGATTTGCTGAACTGGTGGCGGTCACATCTGCCGATGGCAACGTGGCTGTGCAGAAAACATTCTCCAGTGCCAGTCAAATTCTGAGCCTGGGTGGATTGCAGCATATTGAAGTCGGTCGTGGAGTACCCCTGAAAGTCGAATTCAAAGAAAATGCTGCCTATATCCATGGAACGGATGGGATGGGTAATTTGTCTACAACCCTACCTGCAGCTATTCATAACTATGAAACAGCTCGATATTCTGATGAGATTATTATCGAAAGGTTAAATGCAGAACCAGGGAAGATTACGATTGTGGCGATCGGTCCATTGACTAACCTGGCGACTGCAGAGGAAAAAAGCCCCGGCATCCTTAGAAAAGCAAAAGAAATTGTGGTGATGGCAGGTGCCTTCTATTGCTCTGGAAATGTCACCCCCCATGCAGAGTTCAATGTCTGGTTCAATCCCAAAGCCACTCAAACAGTATTGGACAGTCGAAACGATCTTGTGGTGATGCCATTGGATGTCACCAGACATTTGATTTTTACTCAAGAAATGGCTCATTCGGTTAGTCAGGTTAAGCCAGAGAGCGATCTTGCTAGATTTCTTAATGCCCTTTGCCAATTTATGATTGGAACATCTCTCAGTTACCGGGAAACTGAGGGTGTAAATGGTTTTCTAGTCCACGATGCAGCAACACTTGGCTATTTGTTTTATCCTGAGCTATTCATGTTGCGAAGAGCCAGGGTGAGGGTTGAAACCCAGGGTAGATGGACACAGGGAAAAACCCTGATTGATGATCGTCTTTTGCCAAAAACGGGGATGAATGCCTGGGTTGCGCTACAGGTTGACACGGCTAGATTTTTTACAAATTTGATTGAGGATTTGAAAGTTTTAATGAAGTAAGTTAATGAAGTAAGGAAGTAGTCATATTCCATCAGTGCCATTCAATCACTAAACCGTTCCTGGAGAAAGTCAATCAGTAGCCGAACCTTGGTCGAGAGATGACGATTGACTGGATAAATCACGGAAATCGAGAGTTCGGGTGGATGATAATTGGGCAATACAATTTGCAGCGTCCCCTGTTGTAGTGCCTGTCCCACAATAAAAGTTGGCAGCAGCGTAATTCCTAATCCACGAACGGCAGCATCTCTAAGGACTTCGCCATTGTTAGAACACAATACTCCATTCACAGCAATGGTGTATTCTCCATCAGGTCCAATCAGTGTCCAATGATTTTCAATGGCAAGTTGACCGTAGTGTAAACAGGAATGGTGATACAGTTCATCCGGGCAAGTTGGATTTCCATTCATCTCTAGATAACTGGGAGCCGCACACAGCACTCGCTGAGCGGACATTAACGGATGCACAATCAAACTGGCACTTTCCTGGGGTTTAGCAATTCGCACAGTGACATCAAAGCCTTCTTCAATGGGGTCAATGAAGCGATCGCTCAAGGTAAGTTGCACCTGAAGATCGGGATATTGCACCAGAAAATCAGCCAGGGCAGGAGCTAAGTGCATCGTGCCAAACGACATGGGTGCATTGACCCGCAATCTGCCTCTTGGTTCTACCTGAAGTCGGGTAACTGATTGCTCCGCTTCCTCCAGACTGGCCAGAATTTCCACACAACGCTCATGAAACGCCAACCCCGTTTCCGTTGGAGTGACCACTCGTGTACTGCGATGCAACAATTGCACCCCCAGCTCATTTTCGAGGGCTATCACCAGCTTATTAACCTGCGATCGCGACATTCCCATCTCCCGCGCCGCCGCCGCAAAGCCTCCCGCATTGACCACCTGAGTAAAGGCACGAATACTTTCAAACTTATCCATCTCTAAAGATTGTATCCTATTTGACGACAATATGTTTGCAATGTATTATATTGTCTTTTTTCTGGATTCATTCCATAATAAATAGTGTCCCGGAAAAGAGTAGATAGGTGGATGGGCGAAAGTCAATTGTTACTCCATCACCCATCACCCCATTACTTCCTCACTCCCCATTCTTTCCTCTTTTTTCTTTCCTCTTATTCCCCACCGGAGGTCCCACATGATTACTCTTCGACCTGCTCAAGAACGAGGTTCTGCTTACTTTGGTTGGCTTAATAGTCGTCATACCTTTTCCTTTGGTGAGTATTACGACCCGAATCACATGGGGTTTGCCGATCTGCGAGTCATTAATGAAGACAAGGTGGCTCCTGGGCAAGGTTTTGTAACTCATGGACACCGCGATATGGAAATCGTCTCCTACGTCCTAGAAGGTGCGTTAGAGCATAAAGACAGCCTCGGTACCGGATCAGTGATCCGCCCCGGAGAGGTACAACGAATATCTGCCGGAACAGGCATCATGCACAGTGAATACAATGCCTCTAAAACTGAACCTGTCCATTTTCTGCAAATCTGGATTCTGCCAGAACAGAAAGGAATTCAACCAGGTTATGAACAGAAAACCTTCGCTGATGCTGAAAAGCGCGGTAAATTACGCCTGGTTGGTTCTCGCGATGGTCGGGATGGGTCTATCACGATCCATCAGGATGTCAACCTTTACGCGGCCTTGCTAAATGAGGAGGATGAAGTCAGTCATCCTCTTGCCAGCAAGCGGGTTGCCTGGTTGCAAGTGGCGCGAGGTGCAGTGCAACTCAATGGTCAAACGCTCACAGCAGGTGATGGGGCTGCCATTTCCAATGAGTCCGATATCACCCTCCGTGGGGCGGCTAAGGATGCCGAAGTGTTGCTGTTTGATATGGCGGCGTAGGTATAGCTCTACGCGGGTGCGTTAGGACATTGGAATTTAGAGAGGGAGTAGGGGCTTCGCCCCAGCCAGGGGTGGAACCCCTGCACCCTGTCCTAACCACAATGACTGCCGCTTAAATGCCGTATAGCGCTTACCTGTGTTAGGTCGCCTGAGCCAGGTGGTTACCGCTTAGAAAGTAATAATGCTCAGCGTCCAGCAATCATCAGTCAACTGACCTCTCCCCCAACCCCTCTCCGACACAGAGAGGGACTTGAATCAGAGCTCCCCTTCCCTTGGAGGGAAGGGATTGGGGGTTAGGTCTGAGAGGCTTCAAAACGCAGAGAGGGGAACCAGATCTAATGTCAATCTCCTTTTACCTCCTGCATCCTTGGTTTAGCAGCATTTGAGGAAGTGACTATAATTTAGCTCAGACTGTTACCCCCTTAGAATCACTCGATGAGTACCTCCATTACCGTAGAAATAGAAGTAGGGGTGAGTGCTATGCCCGCTAAAGATCTCTACCACAATGCGGTAAAAACAGCCTTGATTAATCTGGGCACTTAGACAATTACCCCACGGAGATTGCTGATGTACGTATTGATTGGTGGTGCAGGATTGGTTGGTTTGGGTCTGGCGCAACGATTGATTGACCTGGGTCACACAGCTGCGATTGTTGATGTAGATCCGGTTGCTTGTCGCTATGCCCGTGAACGGCTGGGGGTGATGGCATTTGAGGGCAGCGCAGTTAGTACAGAGGTATTGCTGGAGGCTGGCATTCGCAAGGCTGATGCGCTGGCAGCCGTGCTTCGGGATGACGCCCTCAACCTGGCGATGGTAACATTAGGCAAACATTATGGGGTACCCCACATTCTGGTTCGGATGCGCCATCGGGACTTTGCCGAACCTTACCGGATTGCGGGGGCGACACGAGTGATAAATGCGATCGACCTAGCGGTGTCAACGATGGCGAATGCAATTGAGTATCCCCAGGTCGAGTCGATGATGCATTTTGAGCAGGGGCAAATTGAGGTGCTGAAGCTTGCCATTCCTGAAAATTGCAATGTTTCTGGGCGTAGTGTTGCAGAAATTGCTCAGGACCCAGACTTTCCCTCTGGATCTTTGATCATTGGTTATCAGCCCCATCCCTATATGGATTTAGCTATTCCCAATGGCAACACAGTTCTGGAACCGGGTTCAACGGTGTTGATTGTAACAAAGCCTGGCTCCATGCACGAGATGATTGATTTTATTGAAGGATGCAGGAGGTAGGGGGCGGGTCCACCTGCCAGATTTGTATAGAACAAATCGATCTGAAAACCCACCCATACAGGAGCTTATACTGGTTTAAACAATTTTGACGGCAGATGCCTTAATGGAAGAAGCCAGAGCCAGAATAAATCTAACTTCTGGCTCCCGGCTCCTGCCTCCCGCCTCCTGTCTCCTGTCTCCTGTCTCCTCAAATCCTTGATCTGTCGCATTGAACAATCAAATTGCTATTAAACTCTTCGCACGATAAAGAAGCAGTGACTATATTTGGTGCTGTTTGCCAATGTCCAGTTACCGGAAAATGGTTTCACGGAGCGATCGCCCCCTGACTTGACCACCACCGCATACTCACCGGGTGTTAAGGTGTATTGCCCGATTGGCCCCTTTGCTGGGCAGGAGGTTGGTCCTCTGCCAATATAGTCTTGACAGTTTTTGCAGGGGGGCAGCTCTTCAAAACGGGGGAGTGGGACCGCTGAATACAATTCGCATTGGTTCCCGTGAATCATTTTGAATGCGCACGATGGTAGATCCGTCACCTGTGTTACCGCTGCGCCCTGGTGGTGGAATGTATAAAGCACCCTTTGCTCTGGCATCAGCAACATAGGTCTGCGCCAATTCTGTTTTTACCGTTGCAGCCAGGGTGTGTTTGGGGTAGCGATCTAAAAATTGCTCGTATAGGGCGATCGCGTTAGCAAAGTTTTGATTAGCAACGTAGGTTTGTCCACAGGCATGGAAGAACAGAGCAGCCTTTGGTTCGGGAATCAGTTGAGCGGTAGCCATCCGTTCTATTTGATTACATACCTGAGGTTGGGCCAGATCAGGCAACGGTGCTTGGTGAAATAAATCGGTTGTACGTTCACGAGTGAAACGGATCAGCGCACTCGCAGGATAACGGGTCGCAAATTGAGTGTAAGCAATCAGTGCCGCTGCTTCATTTTGTTGACGGGTTGCGGTTTGAAATACCTTACACTCCACCTTTTTTGCTCGGGCACTCGCCGTCCGGTCATCTTTTTGGTTTCCAGCAGTAATGTGTTTGAAATGGTTGATCGCCGTTGAGCAATTTCCCTGTTGATAAGCCCGCATTCCCTGGCTGTAGTGGTACTGGGTCAACAAATACCGTCCAACACTTCCGCCAACCACCAGCGCAATAATGGCGATCGTCAACTTCAGACCCCATTTGGGATTCGGTTGAGTGGGAGGGTTTGCAACAGAATTCTGGGGCATAATAAACTCCTATTGAAAGTGGCTGAGGTCATCCAGTTTCAATAGAAACTACCTCCAGACTGTAGGATGTTATGCAGTTACCTGACATTCAATCCATCCAAAAACCCGTGCAGAATGGCGAACCTGGCTGGAACAGAACCATACCCGAACTCAAGGTATCTGGCTGATTAGCTACAAGAAAGCAACGGGTAAATCCCGCTTTGATTATGATGAAGCTGTAGAAGAAGCGTTGTGCTTTGGTTGGATTGACAGTAAGCCCAATAAACTGGATGAGGAGCGATCGCGGCTCTGATTTGCTCCTCGGAAAAGTGGTACTGGATGGTCAAAGTTGAACAAAGAACGGGTTGAGCATCTTCTTCAACAGGGATTGATGATGCCTGCTGGGCTGGCGAAAGTAGAAGCCGCCAAAGCAGACGGTTCTTGGAACGCATTGGATGCGATTGAAGCACTGGAAATTCCACCCGATTTAGAACAGGCGCTCACTGCCTGTGACGAAGCAAAACAAAACTTTGAAGCATTTCCCCGATCAGCTAAACGCGGCATCCTGGAATGGATTGCTTCAGCCAAAAAAACTGAAACCCGCGCCAGACGAGTCGAAGAAACCGCTCAATTAGCAGCCAAAAACATACGCGCAAATCAATAGTGGCGCTAAGTTGTAGCACTCATTTCAGCGGATCGACTTCAGGTTTTTCATAGAGTTGATGGAGTTTTGCCAGAACCTGGAATGGATTTTTACCCCGTAGGGGAGCCACAATCACTGCTTCATAGGGATTTCTACCAGTTTGCTGGACAGCCCTGATGGCTGCCTGCCGAGATAAACCTCGCCCAAATATCAACCATGCAGCAAGAACGTGTCCCGTGCGTCCGATGCCACCCGAACAGTGAACGACTGTTTTTTGTTGGCGTTGATCCGATGCTGTCAAAAACGGCAGGATTTTGTTCTGAAGGGTCGCCGGATCACAGATTTCAAAGTCTGCGATCGCTGCCCAACAAACGTTTTCACCACCAAACTCCCGCTGGTAGAAGTCTAGCAAGTTTGGGTAGCGAGCGAGTTGGTCCTCCGCCAGTAAGCAACAGATTCGTTGCATCTCCTGGGTTTTCATAAACTGAATCCAGGTTCTAATTTGCACGTTAGAGTATCCAGGTCTGCAAGCCCCAAACACAATCGATTCATGCTCCGAGGCCGCCGCGAATTTATACATCGTTAAGTTCATGATTCGCTGTCTTCAAACAAGCGATCGCCCCGATGCAGACGATACGCCATCTGATAGGTTTGCTCCTGCGATCGCATCGTGGGTGCATGGGCTGCCAGATAGCGAGCAGTTGCTACCAATACATGCACTCCCTCCGGCTCATCAGCCAACTGACTGTAGAGCCGAAAAGCGGCTTCCATAGACTGAATCACATGAAAATCCCGGTTCTCGCGTAGCATCAGTTTTGCCAGCATCGCCATCAATCGTTCAGGCTGACCACCACTGTAAAGATATTGTGCCACCAGTCGCCCCGTTTCGTTGACCTGCTGCTGGCGATCCAGGAGCTCTGGCAGGCGATCGAGCAAGGATTCAGGATCGACAACCGTGTCCTTTGATTCTGGTAAACGGGCAGGCGGCACATTCAAAAATCGACTCAGATACACACTCATGGCGGCATCGAATACGCCCCGCAGGAGTTCGATCGCAGGCACTCGTCGTAAACCCTGCTGAACTGCATTGGCAAAGGTAAAAGGATGGTGGGCACTGTTCCAATCACCGTGATCGTTGTTGGTATGAAATCGCGCAACTCTCAAAGCCGCCGCATAGGTGACGAGTTTAGCTAACTGTTCCTCAGTACAGCCTGATCGCAAAGCATCCAGCAACCCATCGGCAATGGCCTGGGCATCCTCACCTAGCAGAACGGACAACAAGCCTGGGGGCTGAGTCCACGGCCCTTGTCGCGATCGTCCAGCTTCTAAAGCCGCAGGTAATTGCTCAAACGCGGCTTCCAGAATGGCTACTAAATCCACAGGATAGCGCCATGAACTGGATTCCTCCATTCGTGTGGCATTGGCCAGGCCAGCCACCAAACTTGCCAGGACGGTTTCCGATTCCTGCCACTCCACGGCATCCAGGGCTTCCAGTGCTTTATTGATAAAATCCAGCACATGTCCGATATCGAGATAGCGATGATCGGTTGCCGCTGCAAACAACATCTCGGCAATTTGGGTACGGCTCATATCAGACTGTACGGCTGTTACCAGACACCGTTCAGCGGCTTCCCGATCGCGCTGTTCAATAAACTGGCGAAATCAGGCTTTTAAGGTGGGAAAGTCAAGGTTGGTGGTAGGTAGGGGATGGACTCGGAAATGGGGTGAAGCTCCAGCACTATCCCGTGCAACAGCAGAAAGCCCCTGATAGAGGGCATGGGGGCGATCGCTCTCCTCCAGATACGGTAGCAGATTCATCAGACAGGTCGGCATCGTCAATCCGGTATCCCATCCGGCTTTGTTGTAACGGGTACCAAAGGCTAAACCCGTTTGAAACAGTTCCATTGAGGCAAGGCCCAGATCCAGCAGCGCAATCACTGCTTTGGCAATCACCAATGAAATCCCTTGTTCCAAACCATCCTGCAATCGCTGTTGCTGATGCGCTTTGGGATTCACCCGCGGGGCGAGGTCAATCCAAATTTCGCCGTTTCGAATCTGCACCGGAAACGATCGCACATCATCGGCCCAGGAATCGAACGTACCGCCACTGGCTAAATCGAAGCGAGCATAGTGCCAGGGGCAGGTAACGATGCCGTCTTGACAGACACTGCCATGCAGGGGAAACCCCATGTGGGGGCAACGATTGTCAATCGCATAAACTCGCTCACGGCTGTAAAATAGAGTGATCGTCTGATGATTGAGATGGACGAGTAACTGCCCTTTTTCTTGAAGTTCTGCCAGGCTGGCGGCCCGAAGGAGGGATTGCGATCGCTCTGAAGTAGATGTCATCTTCTTATAAAGAAAAACTTTAGAAATATCCTGGCAGGTCTGTTTGCTTTGTAAAGCTTTTCCTTTAGTTTCTTAATAGAACCGCCTCAATCACACTATCGACAAACTTTTTCTTGCTATGCAACAACTAAAAACCAACAACTCATACCAATTTATAGCTATCGCCAGGTTCTTAGGACATTGGTTTTGAGGGGGTTTGGGGACTTGGCCCCCAGCCAGGGTTCCACCCCTGCACCCCGTCCTAAGCCGGGTAACTATAGCTATAAATTAGGATACATTACAGATAGGGCATCAAGAATGAAAGCGTATCCTGTGACGGAAGCAACGATTTCAGGTGTTCACGCAGCTAGCAATTGGTCAACTTTGTCTTGGCGTGGGTCAAGGGTTTTGAACGCTGCCTACTTGAGGTCAACCTTGTAGTCTTCCCACCTCTGGCAAGCAACTTATTGGGCTCGTTACGGTACGAAGCAGGGAGCAGGGAAAGATAAAATGCAATCTCGCTTAGCTTTGAAAAAGGGATGGTAAACTTAAAACTAGTTAGGCAGTGATGAGAAGCGACTCGACTTGAGTTATTGAGTAGTTATTAATTTCCCTTTTTGCAAAAGTAATCAACTTTCAAAAATCCTGTGATTCTGGGAACAACATTTAGTCAGCTTCAATGTCATTATATTGGGCTGGACTACCGAAAAGTTTTTGAGAAAATCTGTTCACTGGGTTTCAAATATATTCGGTTATGTAGCTACTGGAATGAAATTGAGCCAGTGGCAAATCAGTTTGATTTTTCAGTGCTGGATTGGTTGCTGAATGAAAGCCACAAACATGGAATTGATGTTGTAGTGACAGTGGGAATGAAGACTCCACGCTGGCCTGAGTTTCATTTTCCTGATTGGCTGAGTAGTCGCAATGATACCTCTGGTAGTTCTCAGCCGATTGATCGACACCCGGAAATTGGCGATCGCACACTCCACTTTGTTGAAGCAGTCCTCAACCACACCCGTGATGCTCCTGCAATCAAATACTGGCAGGTAGAAAACGAACCCTTTACCCGTCTGGAAATTACAGGCGGACGCTTTCTCAGCTATCAATTTGTCCAGCAAGAAGTGGAACGGGTGCGGGCGATCGCTCTCCCGCACCAAAAAATTCTACTGACCAATGCAATCACGCTCCCTGCGGCTCAATTTCCCGAAGACGATCGCGCCTTCCGTGAAAGTCTGGCTCTGGCAGATGCGGTTGGCATCAACGTTTATGCAAAAGTCCCGATTGACAATTCCCCGTTCTACATCGAACCTTTGCCACCCTTCTGGAACAGGCTAAAGGTATGGCAACAATCTTTAGTTGCAGCAGGCAAGGAAACCTGGATCGCCGAAGCTCAGGCAGAACCCTGGGAGCCAGACGAACTGGTAGCGATGAAGAAAGTGGAGTATCCCAGTTCAACCCCAACTAGAGTAAAAAATTTAATTGCCAGGTTGAATGATATCGGCTACGGCACTATTCTGCTGTGGGGATGTGAGTACTGGTACTGGCACTGGAAGAATGGACGGGATGAATGGTGGCGGATGGTGGAAGGGTTGGTGAGGGATGAGGACGAACGGGTGATGGAGTGATGGAGTAAAGAAACCTTACCCTATCACCCCATCACTTCTCACTTCTCACTTCTCTCTAATAACTAACAACTAACAGCTAACCACTAAAACGACCTCCCAACCGCCGCCAGAACATAGCAACCCGTTCTTGCCATTCCTGCCAGTAGTGAGAAATGGTTTCTGGGTCAAGCCAGAAGACTTCGGCGGGCATGTCAGGAATAGCGATCGCCAGCATCGCATGTTCCAAATTTACATGGTGGTCACGGTAGCAGTGGTTAACGGCTCCCCAGTAGGCAACTAATTGCAACGGATAATCGTTGAGGTGGTCAATGGATTGTTTGGGGCGATCGCTGGTCTTCCATTCGCAAAGGCAGGGAGTCCCCTGATAACTGGCAACACAGTCTACTTTTCCGGCATAGCCAAGGTCATAGTGAAATACGGTGCCTTCCACTAAGCGCACATCTTCCACCGCTTGCAGAACGGGTTTAATACTTTCCCAGTAAGGGCGGACGTTGTCTGGACAAACCACCCCTTCTCCCTGTAGATAGCGCTCAACTTGCTTGTGGGTACCAGTTCCCCGGCGACTGGCAGCGGTTGTAATTCGGGTGGCTTCTTCCATCCCGACCCGTTGCTGCCAGCGTGCCAAGGCTTCCCGCTGCTCTGGAGAGCGAGTGGCATTAAGAATGGTGCTAACACTGGGTAGACGATAGCCGCGATCGTCTACATAATACTGTCGCCCGTTTTGCCGAACTGATTTGGCACGGTAGACAGGGAGTCGAGGCAGAGCAGATGACATAAATAGTTGACCAAGTAACGAGTTGACCAGGTAACGGAACCTTCCCTCACGAGTCAGAAGCGGAAGGGAGTGGATGAGTGGGAGGGTAGATGAGGGGATGAGCATAAGAGTGGATGAGTGGGAGCGTGGACGAGCCACCCATCCACCCATTCATCTGTAGAGTGTTTGCCGAATAATGCTTGCAAGCCCCTCGGTGTCTTTCAGGTCAGCCGCTTGCAGCAGTCCTGAAGCGACAATTTCCTGAGCACGGTGGTCCAGATCTTCACCTTGAAGCGCCATTGCCAGGGTGTCGGCGGCCCGTCCACTGCCCGCGATCGCCACAATGGTTCGATTGGCTCGGACACTCTCAAGAGCATCCTTCCAGGTAATTTCGCCTCCGTTGACCAGCACGGTCATGGAGGGTGCCCCCTGACATAGTACACTAGCAATTTTAGACAGCCAGATACATTCATCGCCCCAGCATGAACCTGGAACCAGCATGAAATGAGTGTGATTGGGTTCCAGGGGAGCAGCGTCGGGGAAGGGGGGGAGTTCACCGGGTAAAGTGGCTAACCCTGCGGGCAAAACCCCAATCAAGGGGAAGGTTGACTTTATTTGCCTGTGGGCATTACCCATCATTCGCATCACTCCCGTGTCTGTGCCTCCATCCAGCACAACCGCACCCAGGGACTCAGCCAGGGGAGCCAGTACATGAACGAATAGGGTATGGAGTCGGGCAATATGATAGTGCCGTAGACCATTGGCACCCCCCACTAAAACAATGACTGGGCAGGGGCCTTTCAAACCTAACTCGCAAAGAAGTAAATCAAGGTGTTCAGTGGTTTCGTGAAGGCGGGCGATCGCAGTGGTGCCTTCGGGAAAGCAAATTGTGCGAGAGGCTTGCATGAGCATGGAAAAAAACGATGAATGAGAACCCCTACTGGCAGACCTGTTGCCTTACACCCTTGTCTGCTCAGGATACCCATTTTGCAGAAGAATTCAGCAGCCCTGCATAGTATAGCTCTACGCGGGTGCGTTAGGACATTGGAATTAGAGAGGGAGTGGGGCTTCGCCCCCAGCCAGGGGTTCCACCCCTGCACCCTGTCCTAACCATAATGACTACCGCTATATTTCTTCATTCAACTGTGCAATCGGGAAGACAAAGAGAAAACCCACTGTAGAATGTCTAGTGCAGAGAATGTCTAGTGCAGGCCGGGTTTTAGGAGCAATTGGCATGGTAGAAGCGGCGATCGGCATCATTGGCGGCAGCGGGCTTTACAAGATGGAAGCGTTGAAGGAAGTGGAAGAAGTACAGATTGACACACCGTTCGGTCAGCCTTCTGATGCGTTGATTGTGGGAACTTTAGACGGAACACGGGTTGCCTTTCTGGCACGTCATGGACGCAATCACCACCTGCTGCCAACCGAACTACCCTTTCGTGCCAACATCTACGCGATGAAGAGCTTGGGAGTCAAGTATTTAATTTCTGCCTCCGCCGTTGGCTCCCTTAAAGCAGAAGCCAAGCCCCTGGACATGGTGATTCCCGACCAATTCATCGATCGCACCAAAAACCGAATCTCTACTTTCTTTGGGGACGGTATCGTCGCCCACATCGCTTTTGGTGATCCAGTCTGTCCCAAACTGGCGAATATTCTGGCAGAAGCGGTGGCCAGTCTGAACCTGACGGATGTGACCCTCCATCGAGGAGGCACCTACGTTTGTATGGAAGGTCCAGCCTTTTCCACCAAGGCCGAATCCAATCTCTACCGCAGTTGGGGGGCAACAGTGATTGGCATGACCAACCTGCCCGAAGCCAAGCTGGCACGGGAAGCCGAAATTGCCTACGCGACCCTGGCACTGGTGACTGATTACGACTGCTGGCACCCCGACCATGACAGTGTCACCGTGGATATGGTGATTGCCAACCTGCAACGCAATGCTGTGAATGCTCAAAAAGTGATTCAAGAAACCGTTCATCGCCTGGCCGAAAATCCTCCTGAATCCGACGCCCACTTTGCCCTGAAGTACGCTATTTTAACCCCCCTTGACAAAATTCCCCCGACCACAAAGGAGAAGCTAGGGTTGCTGTTGCAGAAGTATCTTTAGAGAGCAACCATCACTAATATTTTCTATGAACGCCTGTAGCCCATTGCCCGCAGCCTCGATGAATACTGCCAGTTGTATAGCTCTACGCGGATGCGTTAGGACATTTGAATTAGAGAGGGAGTGGGGCTTCGCCCCCAGCCAGGGGTTCCACCCCTGCACCCCGTCCTAACCATAATGACTACTGCTATATAAGCTCAGAGAACGACTCAAACAGGGAGATGAATACCAGAGCAAGCCGCAAATTGCCGCCAGGATGATCCGGCAATTGCAGACGATGGGATTTCAATTTGAATTGGTGGTGGCAGACAGTTTACCTACAACTCACCTTTTCATCCCTCTAGAGTGGCCAAAGAGGGGTATACGCAGTGCATAGGAGTGATTTATTCAGTAACTCCTTCTAGTTCCTGGTCGGTTAGCTCGTACAGTTGTTGGAGGGTTTTCAAAGTTTCGTCATCAGGATTCCAGAAACCACGGCCATGGGCTTCCAGCATTCTGCCAACTACATTGCGGAAGGCTTCGGGGTTGGCTTGACGCAGTTTTTTTGCCATTTCTGGATCGAGGGCGTAGGTGGCGGCGGCCTGATCGTAGACCCAGGACTCTTGAAATCCGGTTGTGCCACTCCAGCCAATTAGGGCCGTCATCCGCTGGGAAATTTCGTAAGCCCCACCGGAACCTTGAGATGCCATGGCTTCTGCCCATTTGGGATTGAGTAATTTGGTGCGGTATTCCATCCGCAACAGTTCTTCGAGTTTGCGGGGGGTGGTGTCTTTTGAGAAGCTTTCGACAAAGTTGGCGGTAATTTTTTTGCCCTGACGTTGTTCGGCAGCTCGCTTCAGGCCACCTGTGTTGGCGTAGTATTCCTGGATATCGGTCAGTCCGTATTCGATGGAATCAATTTCCTGGACGATGCGATCGCAACTTCCCAGCAAGGTGTTTAACACCTCTGGCCGCGCCTGTCCCTTATCCTGTCTGCCATAACTGAAAACGTTTCGCTCCTGCCAGGTCTGTCCCAATTCATCACCCGATTCCCAGTTGGAAGCCACTACCTGATCATTCACCAGGGAACCAAAGTCACCGGCTGGATTTGAGAATAAACGGGCAGAACTGTTTTCAACCCCGTGAGTTTTCAATGCCAGAGCATGTTTGCGAATAAAGTTTTGCTCCTCTGGTTCATCGATTTCAGCCGCGCGGCGAAATAGATCATCCAACAGTTCGATAATGTTCACAAAGCTATCCCGAAAGATGCCAGAGAGGCTAGCCAGCACATCAATGCGGGGATGATCCAGATCTGCCAGAGGCTTCAGTTCATAACGCACGATGCGTCCAGTCCCTTCTTTGATGGGTTCGGCACCAACCAGTTCCAGCAAAATGCCGATGGACTCCCCTTTGGTTTTAATGGCGTCCAATCCCCACAGCATTACGGCTACGGTTTCGGGATAGGCCCCTCCGTGGTCTGCCTGGTGTTGGGCCAGGATCTTTCTGGCAATTTCTCGCCCTCGTTCGTAGGCCGCTGGAGAAGGCATGCGGTAGGGGTCGAGGGCATGGATGTTGCGTCCGGTTGGTAAGACACCAGGGCCATCGCGCAGCAAATCCCCACCGGGGGCAGGAGGAACGTATTCCCCGTTGAGCCCGCGCAGCAGGTTGGTCAGTTCATCGGTGTTCTGAAGCAGCAAATCTCGAATGGTAAGGGCTTGCTGAAGTGTTTCCAGTGGGATTTGGTAGGACGTATCAGGTCCATAGGTTTGCTGCAAGTGCTCAAGTGTCTCTGCTTGCGGTTGGTGGTTAGTTTGGGCGATCGCCGTCACCACTTCCTGGGGTAAATCCTCTCCAAAATAGGCTTGCAGGTAACGTTCCAGTTCTTCTGGGGACGGTGGATTACCCAGCGTATGCAATCCAGAGGAAAAGAGGCGATTTTCCAGAACTTGCAGATATTCGTATAGCTTCACCAGATAGCGGTTGAATGCCTCTGTACTAAACAGGCGGGCATTTTCGGGAATGAGGGCAATTCCCAATTTACGGGCATCTTCAAAGGGACAGTCTGCCTCTAATCCAGTGTCTACCAGTTTTTTGCAGATTGCTTCCTTAAGAGCACTATTCTTCTCCGGGTCTTCCCGATACTCGGAGATCAGGTCTCTAAGGGCAACCATTTCCTTGTAAAGCCCAGCCCGACCGTAGGGTGGCACATTATGGGAAATCAATACACCGTAGCCCCTCCGTTTTGCCAGAATGGACTCTGACGGGTTGTTGGCCGCATAGATGTAGAGATTGGGCAGATCTCCCAGCAGAATATCGGACCAGGAATAGCCGGTATTACCCAGGGGAGAGCCAGGGAGCCATTCCACCGTCCCATGCATCCCAAAGTGGATGACAGCATGGGCACAAAATTCCTTCTGGAGCCATTGATAAAATGCGGCGTACTGAGGGTGAGGGGTGAGGTCGCGTTCAAACATGAGCCGCATGGGATCACCGGAGATTCCCAGGGGCGGTTGCACTCCAATCCAGACATTGCCCAATTTAACTCCCCCCAGCAGAAACTCATCCCCCAGAGTTTTAATGCCCGTATCCGTCAGGGATTTCCAGTTTTTCTCAATCCAGGAGGTGCGCAGGTAGCCGAGCCAGGTTTCCAGGGTGCGAGCCGGGACTGTGGTAGTTTTGAGTTCTGAATTGTCTCCAAACACCTGATCCCTAACTCCTAGCCCCCAGTCCCTGGCTCCTAACTCCTGACTTCTGACTCCTGACTTCCGGCTCCTCTCCCCAGCTTTCCAATTTTCCATCAATTCATCCGCTTCTTTCACCCACTGAATCAGGGTCTCGCCATCTTCGGGCAGGTCGCCGACGGTATAGCCCTGGGCTTTGAGGGCGTGGAGGAGGTTGAGGAGCGATCGCGGTACATTCAGCAATGCTGCCGTTCCCACTGCCCCGTAGCCGGGAGGAAAGCCGTAGAGAATAATCGCGATGCGACGTTCGGCGGGGGGGGTGCGGTGTAACTCGATCCAGTGTTTCAGGCGATTGGTCAGGCGCTTGACGCGATCGGGCACCAGATAAATGTCCTCTCCCACCAATCCACCCAGGGGAATGGGGTCGATCGCCCCATCCAGTTCTGGCAGGGCATACAGTACAACGCTCTGCAAGCCACCAACCCCCTGCCGTGTCCAGGAATAGATATCCTGAATTAACAGGGGAGCCGCTACGATATAGGGCACATTCTTGGCGCTCAAAATACGTCGGGCCACTTCCACCTGTCGTCCCGCTTCCATGGAACCGGCTGGCCCTCCTACCAGCGGAAAGCCGATGGTGGAAACAATGGCATCCACTGGAACCGCTTCACTTGACAGGGAAGGAGTTTCGATGATTCCCTGTTGCCGCCGCTCTTGTTCATAGCGCGTTGTCATCCAATCTCGCACGGCAACGTGTCCCTCAACCCCGTTGATAAAAACAGGCAATGGAATCAAACCTGCTGCTTCAAATGCCCGAATGAGTTTGGGAATATAGGGCTGTTTGGTGATGACGTGCTTGCGGTAAAGGAGAAGACCGACAATCGGTGAGGGGTGAGGGGTGAGGGGTGAAGGGTGAAATGCAGGGTTTGATTCAGAATTCGGATTTCGCGATGCAAAACTTTTCTGGTACCAGTCCAGGTACTTTTTGGGGGACTCAAAGTAGCCAGGGTAGTCCGGGTGCAGAAGCCCCATATTGGGGGTTTCAATGGGGGGCGGAATCTCACCAACTTTTAGCCCCAGGTATTTCTCTGCCAGAGTCCAGAAGAGGGCCGCTACATTGTCGCTCCCACCTGCGTTCCAATAACCGTAAATAATCAGCCAGTTACGCAAATCCTGAACTTTTTGAACCGGGACGAACTTGAGCAGTTTGGGCCCAGTTTTGAGGAAGCTGAGATAGCCAGCCAGCCTGTCTTCTTCCCGTCCACTACCAAACTTACTGAGAATAAATTGAACGGGCTTGGGCATGCCTTTGGGTTTGTCACCTATGGAAAATTTGCCTAACTGGGTCAGGCTCATTAGCTCCAAGGCAGACTCGAACACCAGCCGGATGGGAATCGTTTTCACGCGCTCTCGCAGCCACAAAACCTGGTCATAGTCAAATATCAGACTGCCGAAGAAAGCGTCTGCGTTCTGGAGAGCAGTTTCGACCGCCAAGGGGTTGGTGGTGATGTCGCGATCGCTAAATACCCGAATATCCAACTCAGGACAGCGCGCCTGTGCCAGTTGGGCAGCCTGTCGGTATAGACCCGCATTGAAAGACTCAAACCCGGCAATCAGTACAATACGCTTCATGGGAAACCAATTGATGAGGACTTAGTCACCAGCCGTTCTGATCCTTATCTTAAAAGAGCAAACCCATTCCATTCCGCCTTTCCCCTTTTATCCTGCCCCCTAACCCCCTAGCCCCTGTATATGCAGTTTTCTAAGAATTTGGGGGAATGCTGTAGATTATGAGAATTTTAATCCTGACAAACTTGTATCCCCCTCAAGTGGTCGGCGGATATGAGCGTTCCATCGCAGATTTTGCCCGGCTCCTTCAGCATCGTGGGCATCAAGTCCTGGTACTGACAACTGATACCCCGGAATATGCAGGAAACCACATCAGCCGGTATCCTGACCCACCTGTAGAACGTGGTCTGTCACTGTGCGGTCGCTGGGATGGACAAACCGGTCCCTCCTGGTTGCCGATGGAGCAGATTACTCTCCTAAACCAGCAAAACCTTCAGGTGTTGAACCAGCATCTACAGTCCTTTCAACCCGATGTTTGCCTTGCAGGAAATATGACCTTCCTGCTGATTGACCTCCTGGAGCAGGTACTGGCTGCGGGGATTCCAGTCGCCCATTACATCATGAACAAACTGGCAGACTATCCGTCTGATCTGGCTCCCAAAACTCCCCTCTATCGCTATATCACTTGCAGTGATTGGGTTAAGCAACAGTTGCTGCAAGCAGGCTATCCAGCAGGAACTGCCGTGACGATTTACCCCGGTGCGGTGGTTGAGGAGTTTTACCAACCCGAACTGCCCGCCCATGATTTTCTTCGCATTGCCTACGCCAGTCTGGTGATGCACTACAAAGGAGCCGACGTGTTGATAGAGGCACTCTGCCTGCTCCATGCTGCCGGGATAGAATTTACCGCCACGATCGCGGGAGGTACCCTCGCCCCCAAATACGTAGAGGTGTTGCAAGATCTGGTGGCGTCGGAGGGCATGCAAGACCAGGTTCAGTTTCCAGGGGTGTTATCCCGGCAGGGTTTGATTGAACTCTATAAAACTCACAATGTCCTGGTATTTCCTTCTCGATTTGAGGAACCTTTTGGCATCAGCCAGATTGAGGCCATGGCAGCGGGATTGACCCTGATTACCAGTGGTACAGGAGGAGCAAAGGAAATTGTAGAACACGCGCAGGATGGGCTTTTATTTGAATCAGAAAATCCGCTTGATTTGGCCGATATGCTCTCATCTCTGGTCGCTTACCCAGCAGAATGGGACACCATTACTCGCAAAGGACAGCAAAAAAGCAATGACTCAATTCAGCCAGGCCAAAGCAGTGGAAAAATTAGAAACCATTTTCCAGGATTTAATCTCTCTTAAAGGCAGCTATAGCTATAGCCACCAGGCTTAGGATGGGGTGCAGGGGTTCCACCTCTGCCTGCCTAGGGGCGCAGCCCCCACTCCCCCCCCCCTTGACCAATTAATGATGACTACCTACTTATTTGTAAAGGATTTTTGAAAACCAGGTTTGTACATACAAGCAGTAATATTTTCCAAAAATTATCTAAGGATTGCCGATGACTGAGCCCTATAAAGAACATCAGATTGGACGATTTCAGATTTTGCTGCCAGCAAATCATATGCTGGATCAGTATCAGAAAACCTGGTGGAGGTATGACACCGCGTTGGGTTATATTGCTCAGATTGTATTTCAGAAATATCCAGACGCTTGCGCGATCGATATTGGTGCCAATGTGGGAGATAGTGCTGCTTTGATCCGTAGCTATGCGGATGCTCCAATCCTATGTATTGAAGGTAATCCTGAATTCATTGAATATTTGGAACATAATGCTTCAACCATTGGTGGAATTGAAATTGATCAATGTTTTGTTGGCAACGATAACACTATTGTTGATTTTGAGCGCATTAATAGCAATGGCGGAACTGCAACCATTGTGGATGCTGTTAGCTCAGAGGCGATGTGGTTTATTGAGATGAAAAGTCTGAGAACGATTCTAGAAAATCATCTTGATTTCAGGCAAACAAAACTTCTGAAAATCGACACGGATGGTTTTGATTTCGCAATCATCCAAAAATCCACCAGTGTTATTTCTGCACTTCGTCCTGTTCTTTATTTCGAATATGATACTAACTTTAAGCCAGAAGGCGAAGTTGAAGCATTGGAAGCAATTAAAGCTCTGTTTGAAATTGGTTATACATATTTCCTTGTATACGAAAATTTCGGAAATTATTTGTTTAGTATTACTGCCCAGGACTTAGATAAGTTTATTGACCTCAATATCTGTCTGGCATCTAATCGCAAAAAAAGTGGTACATCGGTTATTTTTTATTTTGATATTTGTGCGCTGACAGAAGAGGATTTTGATTTATTTAAGCAAATTCGCCAGACAGAATTGAGCCTGGTACGGTCATAAGGGGAAGGGTGGCGATCGCCACTGACTCAGCCGCTTCTGCTTTGTATCTAAGGAACAAGAGTTCAATATCATCGGCTTTTGTCAGTTGAGTTGAGTCTACGAAACCCAGTGCCTGCAAAGAGGTTGGGGTTCATGCTGCAACCCAACTGACACCGGTGATTGAATCCACAGCTCTAAAGAAAAGGCATTGTTGAAAAGCAGTATGAATCGAAACTTCGTTTCGATTCATACTGCATCCATTTCATACCTAAATTCAGCAATGCCAAAGAAAATGGCATTGTGGTGGTTGACTACTGTCCCCAAAATTTTGCAGAGCATTCAACTTTGTTCGTCGTGGTCTTCATATCGATTTGCCTCTGAACTGTGAATGGGCGATCGTTCTGTTGCCGCCCAATCATGCTCAGGCTGAAAGCACCTTTTGAACCGCTTCTGTGTAAAGCTTTTTCGGTTTTAGCCCAACAATTCGCTCTACTACGGTTGCTTGCTTAAACAACACCACAGTTGGAGCACTGCGCACCCCTAATTCCATTGCAAATTCAGGATCTTCTATCATGTCAATCGTTACTAGATGAAGCTTGCCAATATGATCAGTCACCAATTGTTCTAGTACCGGTGCTAGCGTTTCACAAGAAGGGCAGTGAGGCGCAATAAATTTAACCAGAATTGGGGTTTTAGATTCTTGCTGTAACTGTTGCAGAGCCTTCCGTCCCTGGTATCCAGCACAATAGATCCGATTAGTTGAATCTGACATTTTTCTGTCTCCTATATGATTGATTGATTAATGGTGGATTATGCTACGTTAAAGCTCAGGAATGATTGTTGTTCAGCTAACCAGCGTTCAGCTTCGAGGGCTGCCATACAGCCTGTTCCAGCGGCAGTAATCGCCTGACGATAGTGATGATCTTGTACATCACCCGCCGCCCATACTCCTGGAATATTGGTTGCCGTGCTTTTCCCACCGGTTTGAATGTAGCCTGCTTGATCCAGCAATAATTGTCCTTGAAAGAGTTGGGTATTGGGGGTGTGTCCGATCGCATAAAACAATCCGCTTACTGGCAGTTCAGACACGGTTCCGGTAAGCACCTCCTGAACTAGAATCCTGCGCAGCACTTCATCACCATGAGCACTAAGAGGAATGCAATTCCAGTGGATGTCGATCTGAGGGTGGTTGAAAAGTCGGTCTTGCATCGTTTTGGAAGCCCGGAGGCGATCGCGCCGCACCAACAAATGTACCTTGCGGGCATACTTGGTCAAATACAATGCCTCTTCCGCTGCCGAATCGCCACCTCCAACCACAGCCACCTCTGCGCTCTGAAATAATGGATTGGCTCCATCACAAATTGCACAGGCGGAAATGCCATTGTTCCAAAAGGTTTCCTCACCCGGAAGGTGCAGTCGTTTCGCGGTTGCGCCCGTACTAATGATCACAGCATGGGTACGAACAACTTGTTCGGCTGCAATCACCAAAAATGGACGTTGCTGAAAATCCGCTGCAACCACATCATCGGTAATTAGTTGAGCACCCCAGCGCAAAGCTTGTTGCCGCATCCGCTGCATCAGCTTAGGGCCCTGAATGCCCTCAGGAAAACCAGGAAAATTTTCCACTTCAGTCGTCGTCATTAACTGACCACCCGGAACCCCACTGGCTGCAAACCCCTCAAATACAACTGGTTTCAATTGGGCGCGTCCGGCATAGATTGCCGCTGTGTAACCTGCTGGCCCCGAACCAATAATGACGAGATTTTCAATCATTTCACCCTAGCCTTCCATAAACCACTGAGTGCCTGTAAACAGGTAGTACACTCCAGTCATCATCAGGGCGATACTCCCAAAACGAATAATGGTCTCGGAATGTTTCAACAACTGGTTGCTCTGCTTTGCCAGCCCAGTAAATAAACTTGCCAGCAAAATCAAGATGGTATAGCCCAAGGCGTAGCTCACCATCGTTAGGGGGCCTAAAATCTGAGAGCCGGTCGCCGCCGCTGCCGCCAGCACTGCAAACAATACCGGACTGGCACAGGGAGAACTCACCAGGGCAAAGGTTAATCCCACTCCATAGGGACCCGCCTGCGGTAAGTTCACATTCATCTCTGGCAAAGGCAGTTTCACGACACCCATCAACCATAGCCCCATCACTGCCATGATCAGCCCCACCACCACATTGATGTAGCCTCGGTACTCCACCATGACCGCTCCAGCAAAAGAGGAAACTAACCCAAATAAACTCAAGATGGTCACAGCACCCAGAACAAATAAGCCTGCTTTTACAAAGGCATCCCATCGGGACTTAATTTTCAATGTGCCGATGTAGCTGAGGTTAACGGGTAGCAACGCCAGAATACAGGGGGACACACTAGCCAGCACTCCACCGATAAATGCCAGGGGCAGTAGCACAAGCGGATTCGCAGTATCTTGCTGATCAAACCATTGCTGATAGCGGTTTTCAACGATGGAAATGGCTCGCTCAATTGGATGACTGATGACAGGTCCTAAAGTGAGTACCAGAATGAGGGCGAGTATCCCCAATCCGCCATAAATCCACCATTTTTTGGATGACTTCGACCATTTGAATCGTCTAGAAGCTCTATGCTCATTCGATGACTGAGGAATCAGTGCCATGAAATTCTCTTTGAGTTATGTAGGAGTGAGGTGGCTCCGAACGATATGGAGCGATCGCTCACCTCAAGTTGCATCCATTTATTGAGTCAGGGCAGTATCTAGAACCGTCGTATAGTCTGCCAAATTCGCATTGTTCCGGTGTTGGGCCAGAATTTTGCCCGTTGCGGAGTCAATAATCGTCAACGATCCCGTTTGAGCTTTATTTGCTGCCAGAAATTGACTGAGTCCTAACTCTTTTACTTTTGCTTCAGCTTCAGCAGTGGTGGCTTTGTCGCTTACATCCAGCACGACAAAATGAACTTTGCCTGCATAGTCTTTTTCCAGTTGTGACAAGGTTGGTGCAATATTCTTACAGGCTGGACACCAACTGGCAAAGATATTAACAACAACAGGTTTTCCTTGTAACTGCTGTGCCAGGGGCCCACCAACTGATTGGGCCTTAGAAGCACAGGGATTCGCTTTCGAGGCACAAGGATCTGCTTTAGAAGCGCAAGGCTTTGCTTTTGAGGCACAGGGATCTGCCTTAGAAGCACAAGGATTCGCTTGACTCTCAGTGCTGGTACCAGCCGGTGCCGTCGTTTTAGCAGCACAGGGATTAGAGCAACCTGCCACTGCACCAAAACTCAGTAAGGAAACTACTGCGAATACAGACCAAAATTGAATCTTCATGTCGGAACATCCTCTAAAAAGTAGTAAGGTTGATGCGATCGACGTTCCTTAAATGCAACCCCTGAAAAACTCTGAAAATGTCAATCGCAGAAAATTGCAAAATTACTTACGAACCTGTCGGTGACTAATTGCGGGAGATGGCAGCATTAAGCACCGATGTGTAAGCTCCCTTGTTTGGATTATTGCGATGTTGCGCCAGGATATTGCCTGTTGCAGGATCGATAATAGCGACCAGACCTGTTTGCGATTTATTAGCGGCAAAAAACTGACCCAACCCCAACTGTTTCGCCTTGGCTTCTGCCTGGTTGGCTTTCGCTTTGTCGCTGACATCCAAAACCACAAAGTGAGCCTTTCCGCTATATTCCTTTTTCAGTTGAGAAAGCGTCGGGGCAATATTTTTGCAAGCCGGACACCAACTGGCATAAATATCAACGACTACAGGTTTTCCTTGCAGTTGTCGTGCCAACGGTCCACCCACATTTTTGCCTTTGGATGCACAAGGGTTCTTAGAGGCGCAGGGGTTCTTGGAGGCGCAGGGGTTCTTTTGAGCGATCGCCTGACCGGGAGCCGCTGAGGTTTGCACTGATGTGGCAGCCACCAGGGATACGGCAACGACCAGACTACTGAGACACAAGCTGAGCCACAAGGTTGACTGTTTATGCATATTTAACCTAAAAATCTGAGACTGTAGAGACTGTAGATGGTGTAAAAACAGCAATGAGGGCTTCAATCCCAAACCAAACTTGATCAGAGGACATTTTTTCAGTTCTCTGCATTGCTGTCATTTGGATTAAATACCGGGAAAATGAGTGTTAGATGAAGCTTAGATGGAGCCTGAATAAAACCTGAGAATCGACTGAGTTGCTGCGTTTATCCACCTTCCGTTGCTTTAAAGCCCCATGCTCGATCGCCAGAATTTGCACAGCTCTTTGAATTCTTAGTTTTGAACTCTCAAGAATGAGGATTTTATAATCTGAAATTTCACCATAAAGACACGAAGAGCAAAAAGGATGGCTCTATGTTCTCTGAACCTCTGTGGTAACGTTCTAAGTGTTTTGGTTTACTTAATCCACCATCCTGGTAGACCTAACAAGGTAATGATGAGCGGCGCTAGCCGCCATCATTAACAATTCAAAAATCATTACGATTTGAGCACTATCCACCATCCTTAGTCAGTGCATCCGTTAATCAGGGCGATCGCCTCACAGAGAAACGTGTTATTGCCGGGATTGCCTCGTCAGGAAAGTTGCTGCATCCAAAGCAAGGCTGTTTCCCAGTTGTGCAACGCTAGTTCACCCAGGACGATCGCCCCCACCAGGATAAATAAATACCCATGCTGCGTTCCAACAAATGTTGTGACGGCCGGGTTGCCACGATTGAACCCAGTTGTACCCCAATTAATACGCCAGGGGCTGTCTTTGACCAACAAAATCAACAGCCGTGTAAACAAGGTAGCTCCCTCAACACCGGATGCCATCGCAATCGTGGCAATGGCGATCGTGATAGGAAACATAAACCAGTAGTCAAACTCATCAGGCAATCCTCCGGCAGGGAACCGGGAGTTATGGGCTGTATCAAGTTGCTTGCATCACTGATGGTTACTTAAAAAATTGGTTACTCAAAAAATGCTGGATAGACAAACGCAAATGCGGTTGTACTGGGAATGGGGGTTCCATCCAGTTCCTCAACCACCACCGTTTCCATCCGGGCATCCCACCGGGCACGAATCTGGCGTCCATTGAAATCGACGATTTGGGTTCCTACTCGCTTAAGATCGCTGTGGATAAATTGGTGATACTGGGAATCCCATCTTTGGGCGGCCCACCCTCTAACAACTCAGTTAAATTGATTCTGGCAATTTTTTCTGGGCCCCGATTAAATGGGTATTTATCTTCCAGTTCTTTATCCGGGCTGGCTAGTATCAAAACCTAGGTTTCAGTGTTCGCTCGCTTTTGTGCCTGCATTGCCAACGAACCAAATACCAGCATGAAGAAAGAACCACCAATGAGCGCAGCCTTCACGAAAAGAATCATGAATTGCCTCCTCAGTCTCTGTTAGGTGCTTACACCGTGGTTCTATTGGAACCGCATGAGGCTGGCATGAAGATCTGCTAAAAATTTCCATGAAAATCTGTAGCCCCAGTTTTTCAGCAGAATTTCATCTACCCATTAGGATGGGATCATCTGCTAGCAAAGGGCATTATCTACGCTAGAGATTGATTCCTAAACAGATTGACCCACAATGACTGGACAAGACTGGTTTGTAACCGATAATGGACAGTGCAATTCTTTTAAGGGGATGAGCCAGCCTGGGGATTCAACCCAACCCTACCGCCTCTATCGCTTTCTGACTGACCTGGAAGATGTGTTAAACCACATTACTGATTATTCCTTGCGGCTCCAGGCAATTTGTCCACTGGTACGCAAACTGTTGATCAGTTCCTCCTGGTTACAAATGATGCCGCTTGAGCCAAATGCTGAAACAGGCTGGGAAGTCACAATGCTCTATGATGAGCCGTTTTTTCCTCTGACGGTTCAACTCGTTGCCTGGGCACCGGGGATGACTTCACCCATTCATAACCATGCCAGTTGGGGACTGGTGGCCTTGCTTAGTGGACAGGAAAAAAACACCTTCTGGCGGCGTTCTCCAACCTCAGAATTTCCCGATAGGATTGACGCAGTGGGCTATCGCCTGCTTGCTCCCGGCGATATTCTGTGCTTGATGCCCGATGCAATTCACCAGGTAGAGGCGATCGGCGATCAACCGACCATTAGCTTCAATGTATATGGTGAAACTAATTACAACCAGCGGTTTGAGTTTGATCCCATTCACAACACGGCAAAAAACTTTTAGTTTCGCCAGTTTGATAGCAGTCCAACAATGACATGAGCCGTCCTATTCAAACCGCTATCCACTATCTCACAGGCAGGCGAATTTCCACTTCCTCGCTTCAGTTTCGTCTGACTCTGGAACTGGTTGTGCTCTCGATCTTGGGACTGGGCGGTGTGGCGGTGTGGGCTGGTTGGCAAATGGAACAAAATTTAGTGGCTGCCCACAAGCAAACCCTGGAATACATTGCCATGCGGTTTCCTGAACAGCTTGAACTGTATAGCGAGATGGGGGGACTCGAAACCAGCTTAGAACGTGCTATCAACCGTGTCTCAACTCCAGGATTAGCCATCTGGGTGAAAAGCCCTGATGGCAAGTTACTGGCACAGTCTCCTAATTTACATATAGCTGCCCCTGCAATCCGTAGTGTGACTGTCTTTACCGAGGCACCAGAAAAACCACAAATTGTTCGTTTTGGCGATCGCGACATCGTGTTGTGTGGCAGTCCTTTAGTTCTCAAAGGCAAGCCAGTCGGAAAACTATACCTGTCTCAAGACATCACAGCCGATCAGCAAAAATTAAATGCTGGCCTATGGCGGCTACTGTTGGTCAGTCTTTTGATCATCATAATACTCGTGGTTGCCATCTCTAAGCGGATTCGTAAGGCTATGCGCCCCCTGGAACACATGAGCCAGGTTGCCAGTGCTGTTTCTGCTGATGATTTGAGTGCTGCGAAACTGCAACTAAATCAGGCTCCTGATGAAATTCTGGGATTGGCACAAGCGTTTAATGAAATGTTGTTTCGCCTGTCAGCGGCCTGGGAGCAACAACGTCAGTTCGTTGGTAATGTTTCCCATGAATTACGCACTCCGCTGACCATTATTGTTGGCTATCTGCAAAGCTTACTGCGCCGAGGGTCGAACTTGAGCACCTATCAACAGCAGGCTCTGGAAACGGCAACGATAGAAACCGAACGCACCATCCGCATGTTGCAAGATTTACTTGATTTGGCACGAGCGGATAGTGGACATCTACACTTTCGGCTCAATCCAGTGATGCTGAATACCCTTGTTGCAGAAGTGGCTGCAATGAGTCAGAAGGTCAGCAATCGGCAAATTAATGTACTGATAACGAATGAAGACGTTGTAACCTGTGCCGACCAGGATCGTTTGCAGCAGGTGTTGATTAACCTGGTGGATAATGCCATCAAGTATTCGGCATCTGGACAGCCCGTTGATTTGATTTTAGAAAAGACAGACCAATGTGCCATGATTCATGTTCGCGATCGCGGCATTGGCATTCCCTTACCCCATCAGAACCGGATTTTTGAACGATTCTATCGGGTAGACGAATCTATGACCCGCTCTAGAGATGGAACGGGCCTGGGGCTGGCGATTGCCAAAAGTCTGATTGAAGGGATGGCCGGGCGAATCACCCTCCGCTCTAAGCCAGGAGAAGGCAGTGTTTTTACCGTCACGCTCCCCCTTTGGCAGTCTCTTTCCTGATTGAATCCCATGACTGATCACATCCTCCTGGTCGAAGATGATCCCAAACTGGCCGAGTTCATTGCAGCAGAACTCAGTCTAGAGGGGTATCGTGTCACGATTGCCCCCACTGGGATGGATGGCCTGTCTATGGCTCGTGAGACTCAACCTGACCTGGTGATTTTAGATTGGATGCTTCCTGGGATTTCTGGACTAGATCTGTGTTTACGACTGCGGAAAACTGGTATTCAAGTCCCCATCATTATGTTGACTGCGAAAGATGAAGTCCCTGACCGCGTTGCTGGACTGAATGCTGGAGCTGACGACTACGTGACTAAACCCTTCAGCATGGAGGAACTTCTGGCAAGGGTCAAAGCTCGTTTGCGGCGCACCCATCCGGAGGAGCCAGATGT
Organism: Leptothermofonsia sp. ETS-13; assembly: GCF_049200465.1. Taxonomy (NCBI): domain Bacteria; kingdom Bacillati; phylum Cyanobacteriota; class Cyanophyceae; order Leptolyngbyales; family Leptolyngbyaceae; genus Leptothermofonsia; species Leptothermofonsia sp. ETS-13. The sequence goes on along the minus strand of NZ_CP120836.1, from coordinate 2,859,424 downwards.
GCTGGGATTTGAAGACTTGACCCTGAATCGGCTCACCCGTGAAGTTTATCGGAGTACCCAATTAATTGAACTAACAGCCAAAGAATTCGACCTGTTAGAGTTTCTGCTCTGCCACCCCCGCCAGGTTCTCACCCGCGACCAAATTCTCGAAAAGGTCTGGGGATATGACTTTATGGGCGAATCAAATATTATCGAAGTTTATATTCGTGCCTTGCGGATCAAGCTAGAGGCAAATAACCCCAAACGTTTGATCCACACTGTTCGAGGAGTCGGTTATGTGTTGCGAGAATATGGCTAAATATCTACAACTTGATGGATATTTGCGGTTCTCCCGGCTTGCCGATGGGAAGAGTAGCCTAAGCTACTCTTTCATTTCAAACAAAATCCCTGGGATATTGATTTCGTTCTGGTAATAAGCTTCGCTTATCACCAAGCTCCCAGGAGAGCCATATTTGCTAAGGAATGAGAATTAAATAACTCCGCAAACCTCACCCCGCCTTTGGCACCCCTCTCCGAGTCGGAGAGGGGAAGGGGGAGAGGTCAGTTCACTCAAAGAATGCGGTGTTATTAAATCCATGATCCTAAGTAGGTAGGTGGAATCAAATGTAGGATGGGTTAGCGATAGCGTAACCCATGCGGGTGCTGGGTTTCGTGCCTCAACCCAACCTACACAAGTCTTATATTTAATGAGCCCCACCTACTGAGTCTGCACTAAAGTTTTTTCCGCGATGCACTGACAAATTGACCGTGGATATTAACTATATAGGGCACACAGTAAGTTAACACCGCAGAAATCCAGCGATCGCGGCTCATCTGTCCCTGTAGTAAAGCATGTCCATGATTGATGAGCAGAAGTACCGTACCAACAAATAAAGCAACTTTCAGCGCAGTCGGTACAAAATTAGGATTAAACAGACTGCTCCAGAAGTCGATAAGAGGTTTCGTCATGGGTATTATTGCAGCTCAGATTCTATAAGGAGCGGGTTCACAACTATTGTCGTTCGGCTAGTGGCTGCGCTGTCGAACCCATCCACAGAGATTCTCGATTAGTCGCCGTAAAAGTTGCAACTTCTCCACTGGGAATTGAACGGCTGTTGCAGGCAAAACGAGGGGTAGATTAGGCAACAGCATTCCAGAGATCAATGTGCTAGATGATAGAAGAGAAAAACCGAATTACTCCAGTCCTTTAGTTTTCTGTCTGATAGATTTCTGTTTGAACATAGAACTCAACCTCAAAGGCTTTCATTGGCTTTCACAGCGGTTGTCAGAACAGGTGGAACAAACAACACTTCACATTCTTGATTAAGCACTTCACATTCTCGATTAAGTCTCATCGTTGCCAGGGACCAAGTTGACTGTTCTGCAACTGCTGTTCAATCCGAGTTTGGGGAGCTTGCTCCTTTAAGCGCGGGTGCTGGGATGTTTCTGCAGAGATTTGCCGCAATTCAAGCGTTTCTGTAGAAGTCGATGCTTGAGGAGACCGTCTTAGCCAGGGACCAAGCTGACTGTTTTGTAACTGCTGTTCAATTCGAGTTTGTGGAATCAATTCTCGGGAAGTTTCAGCAAGAGCGGGTATTGATGAAGCGATAACCAGCAAAACGGGGGACAGAGCAATTATGAAGCGTTTCATAATATCCCTCCAGGGAGTGAAAGTTTTCGTACTTTCACTCTGATTCCTGAACCTGAGTCCTACATGAGGACAAAATAACCAACCTATAAATCTCATTTTGTCTGTAGCCATGATGACTCTTTCACCACTGGTTGCCAATCAGTGTAAAAGCCGCCCAGTAAAATGGAAACGATAGGTCTTCTTCTCCGACCTGCAACTCTCCCGGAAGCGGGATTGTTCCTGCGGTGGTTATCAATTTTCCCTGCTCTAGCCGAATTTGCTTGCGGAGCATCGCGAGTTGAGTTTGCCGAACCGCTTCTGCCTTGATCGGTGCTGTTTTTAACTTCTGGTAAAACTCGGTCATAAAAGCGAGGGTCCCTTCATCATCTACGGCCCACAGGCTTGCCAAGGCAGATCTGACCCCAGCCTGGTAAGCCAGTCCGGCAAAGCCTAATTCGGCTTCGGCATCGCCCAAAGCTGTGCGGCAGGCGCTTAACACCAGAAGCTCGACAGGAGGCTGATTTAAGCCCAATTGGGGCACCTGATCAAGGCCGAGTTTTGCATCCCAGAGTTGAATGTAGGACTGATCAGGTTTGCCGGGCTTAAATTCAGCATGGGTTGCCAGGTGAACAATGCCGTAGGGCTGTAACTGTCGCTGAGATTTTAGATTGCCCAGGGTAAAGCTTTCATTCAAAAAGGATTTGCCAGACCACTGGTCTTTGAAGATAGCTGAGAGTTCAATCGGGACAGCTGGAAGAGGTTTCTGGTCCTTAAATTGAGAGGCTCCCATTGCCAGTACCTGGAAGCTTTTGATATCCCGGTAGCGGGTATCGGTGAGGCTGAGGCTGGGCATTAAGCCGAGGCTGTACCGTTCAATCAAAAAGCCTTTGCCATCATGGAGGGCGGCGAGGGGGAGCGATCGCAACCCACCGTCCAAAATAAACACCAGGTTTTGAATTTTTTTAGCCTGCAATGCAGGTTCCAGGGGGCTGACCAACCACTGATAAAGCTGTTGGGCCGGGGCAAGAAAGCTGGTGGTCTCACGGGTGGTGGGGTCCGTGATGGCCGTGGTCAACTGGCGAGCCATTGCCAGCACCTGAGTCCGGGTGGCTCCCGAAACTCGTCGATAAATGGGAGCGCTACCCGGAACGACGATAATCAACTCTAACTCATCATCACCTGATTCTTGAGTCCCTGATTTTTGAGCAACTGGGTTTTGCCTAACGAGGGGATCTGGCCGAAATTGAGCGAGCGATGGAGAGATGGGTAGAGATTTCGCTTGAGGAGCAGTTTCAGGCGCTCTGACAGAGCCAGGTACAAAGCTGGCGTAGACGATCGCTGGTTTTACCCCCGTTGCGGCTTCAATCTGGTCAAACACCTCGCACGCTTCTAATTGTTTCGTCTGAGCAACCCCAGAGCGTTTGCCCAGGTATTCCTCAAATTCCTGAGCATACTGGTCATCCAGTGAATTGACGCCGACATCAGTGGAATTGCAGGGCAGGCTGGTTAATGCCAGAACATCATTTGCTCCAGAGGTTCTGACGGGTTGCTGCAACAGGTTGCCAAAACTGGGATCAAAGGGAGAGGGGGTGGGAGGGTTAGTGGGAGGATTACCGGGACCCTGGGGCACCGAGGTTCTGCTGATATCGATATTTACCGGGACAACGGCTGAAACGGAAACTCCATCTGACGCCACTAGCGAAAAAGCCGAGGACAGCAATCCGGTTGTGAGGGGGGGCGGAATGAAAACCAGTACATCCCCTGGAGAAAGGGTGACTCCCGGAACTGCCTGGACGCCATTGATGATTAACGTGCCCGTGTTAATGGCAGAAACCAGCAAACGGGTCTGGTCTAAATTGGCATCGGCGATCGCAGGAGCCAGATCGGCATAGGTAAACGCAAACGGTTGTCCCTGAACTGCACCAGACAGCGTTTGATTGATGGTCAGGGTGGGGGGTTGGTTGATAGATGTAATGGCGATCGCATTCGGAGCCGCTCCCACCACCACCGTTCCCCCATCTGGCAAAACTGGAAAGCTGTTTGATGTAATTACTGAAGCGCCCCCAGCATCAATGGCTCCCGCTGTTCCATTACCAGAAGGGCTACCCACAACAAACGGAATGTTGGTCGGTCCGCCATTATGTTGAATCGTCACACTGCCCGATTGGGTAGGGCTGGCAGTCGTAATAGTGTTACCCGCCGTTGTTCCCTGAACCACTCCATTGGCAATGAGACTGACATTCCCACCAACACTGGTTTGGGCGGTACTGGCAGTTGTGGTGATGTCGCTGAATACGATATTGCCACCATTGGCCGTCAGGCTGACATTCCCACCAGTTGCGCTGGAACCTGCTGCGGTGATGGTGTTGGCAACGGTTGTAATGGAACCTGCAGTGATGCTACCACCCGCGCTAATGGCCACACTGCCTGCCGTGGCGGTTTGGGTGCCGGGTGGGGTAGCGGATGCTGCCGTAAAAATATTCCCCACCGCAACGTTGTTTCTGCCCGTCAGCGTAACGTTTCCACCAGTACTCGTACCCGCTGCAATGCTACTGGTATTCAGGTTTCCGAGGGTAAGGCTGGCTCCTGAAATGGTGAGGTTTCTACCCGATGCCTGAATTGTTTGGGTCGGGTCCATGGAAAATGAACCAGCCCCATCGTTATCGGCATCGGTTGTAAAGGTAATCGACCCACCCGGAACAAAGGCCAGCGAAACCCCTGAAGCAACGGTGATATTGTTAGTCGCCTGCAAAATCACGTTTCCCGCCTGGCTTTGAAGAGCCGCTTGCGAAATCGTGAATGTGGCCGGAGCATCCCCTGTCAGAACGACGGGCAATGCTCCATCCTGGGCTCCACCGGCTCCACCGACAATGTTGATATCAACTGGATCAAGCAGCAATGTACCAGGAGTTCCAGCGGGCGCACTGAGGTCAACGTTTCCACGAAAGAGCAGGTTCTGTTTGCCAGAAACTTCGGAGAAACCGCCGTTGGAGGGATAGGGGGAGGTGGCTCCCCGGGCGGTGATGGTGCCGTAAAATTCGGTGGTTTTGTCTGCCCAGACGATGACTCTGCCGCCATTGCCAGAGCGAAGGGCATCGGCATGAAGGGTAGAATCCGGGCTAATGTAGGTGCGGGTTGCATTAGGGATAGTCCCGTTTCCCTGAAAGTCACCACCAATCCGGATGGTGCCACCCCCTTGGTCGCCGAATGCCTGTACCGTGGCGCCCACCAGCCCGACGCGATCGCCCACCACCGTCACCTGCCCTCCCCGTCGCCCGGAAACCTCTAGCTGGCCCACCACAATTGTTGTGCCAGGGCTGGCCTCTACCCGTGTCCCGGAACTGGTGAGCACTAATTCCCCATTCCCATTGACAGTAATTCCCGTAGCGTTATGCTGGTTGCCACCTGTCAGCAGTTCGGGCAGGGAAGGGGGGGAGAGTACAGGAGAATGGGCAGAGCCGCTTTCATCCCTCCATCCACCGTTCTCTGCCCTTAAGGGACTGACTTCTAAACTCAACAGAGAACCCGTCTGACTCAAACGCACCAGACTGGTTCCCGGTACTGAGGCGAGGGTAATTTTCCCTTCTGGGGCGAAAAGTTGGCCGGTAGTGATTACAGTTCCACCAATCAGGCTCAAACTCTGCCCCTGGCGAACGGTGAGGTGGGCGGCATTAGCGATCGCCCCCGGATTTGTTGCAGTAAATGCCAGCCCATTCGGGGTTCCATTCAACCCGGCATAATGGTTCTCGCCCGTTGCGCTAAACCATCCCCCACACCCCACACCCCCTATCCCACACCCCAATCCCACTCCATTCGCCGTAGTTGCAAAAAAGGAAGCAGGTACATTCAAACTGGCCGTGGGACCAAATACAATCCCCGCCGGGTTAATCAGAAACAAATTAGAATTTCCGCCCGTCACCTGAATCCTGCCATTAATCAAGGAGGCTTCCCCCCCTGTGATGCGAGTCAGAATGTTCAGGATTTGGGGATTGGAAAGAAAGTTGGCAATCTGCCCCTGGCTCAGGCCAAACCGACTGAAACTGTGAAACAGGTTGGAGCCATTGCCCGAAAGCTGGCCCCCCGTAATATCGTAGCGATCGCCCCGGGGAGTAACCTGGGTTCCAACCCCATCCCTGGCGGGCACAATCGCCTGAGCCAGGAGGGGATTACCTTGATTGGACAAATCACCGCTGAGACTGACTGGATCGAATAAACTGTTCGGAGTTGCCTCATTATCAAAAGGAAGCAAAATCGCAGCAGGCTCAGGTGGAGGGGTGGGATAAGGCATAGCGATTCAAATCTGAGATGCACCAAACTAGTAGTCTGCCAAGCAGATTTTGAAGAAGGGTTGCAACCCTTCAAAACCGCCTGAATTGGTTTTTCCGGGTTTCGATAACCAGGCAAAGTTCCTTTGGTGACCCACTAGTAGTCCGTCAGGATAGATTTGAGGGATAACTCAAATCTACAAAACCCAATTCTCAGGTGTTTTGAGGGTTTTCAACCCATCAAAACAGTCTTGACAGACCACTAGTTAAGAGAGTGGGAAGGAAGACTCTCTTGCCTGGGGATCGGCGCAGGTGATGGGAGACTCATTTGCAAGACATAATGGCTGGTACAGTCACCTTCACCATAAACTGGCGGAATGGCGGCCCCTCAGCCCTTTGCCTATCCGTGAAAACTCTTTTTGCAAAAAAGCCCTAACAGTATACTCAATCTGTCATCGTTTGAGGAACTTGTAAGAGTTAGAGGCTACTGTGTATAACAACTCGCTTGACCTCTCCCAAAACCTCTCTCCGTGTCGGAGCGAGACTTGAATCAGAGCTCCCCTTCTCCCTTGGAGGGAAGGAGTTGGGGATTAGGTCTGAGAGGCTTCCAGCGGAAACAAATCACTGATGTATACACAGTAGAGAGGGGGAAAGGGCTGGGGGAGGCGAAAGGGAGAAGATGAACAGCAGCCTGTTCAATAAAATTTCTAGAAGCAGCATGCGCTCCTAAAATCAGAAACGGTAACTCAATAGATAAGTAGCTGGGTGCAATTAAATTAAGGATAGTTTTGGGGGTGGAGGGGGTGAAACCCCCTGCCTGGGGGCGAAGCCCCCACTCCCCCACTTTACAAATTAATGATGACTACCTACTTAGATCGGTGCGATGTTTTTCCATAAAGATGAGCAGTTAGAAACTTTGGGCGATCGCATTCTGGAACAAACCTGGGCAGAATTCCCTGGGTTGGCCCGCAACCAGATCTCTCTCACCTGGCTGGTTTATGACCCCCCCGCCCCCATCAACACGGGGGGAGCCATCAGCCCAACCGAATTCTGGCAGTATTCTCCTAGAGGCTATAGCTACCGGGGGGGTGGAGCGCATCTATCCCGCCAGCGTGGTTAAGCTGTTTTACCTGGTTGCCATCCACGAATGGCTGGAGCGGGGCATGGTTCAGACAACGACTGAATTAGAACGAGCCATCCGAGACATGATTGTTGATTCCAGCAACGATGCCACCAGTCTGGTGGTAGACGTACTGACTGGTACCACCAGCGGCCCTGAACTGCCCCCCGGCCCCTTTGACACCTGGCAGCAGCAGCGTAATCTGGTAAACCGTTACTTTCAATCCCTTGGCTGGGAAGAACTGGAAACCATTAATGTCAACCAGAAAACCTGGTGTGATGGTCCCTACGGGCGTGAGCGGATCTTTTATGGCGAGTTCATGGAAAATCGCAACATGTTGACCACGATCGCCACTGCTCGTCTGCTACATAGCATCATTGGTGGAGTCGCCGTTTCAGCCACCCGATCTCAGATGATGATGGCCTTACTACGGCGATCGCTCCACCCACAGGATCTGAAGGCTGACCCAGAGAATCAAGTTTCAGGCTTCCTGGGCGCAGGGTTACCACCTGAGAGCCGCCTCTGGTCTAAAGCGGGACTCATGAGCCGGGTTCGTCATGACGCCGCTTACATTGAACTAACCAGCGCCCGCCCCTACCTGTTAGTCGTTTTTACAGAAGGCAAAGAACACAGCCAGAATGAAGCGATCCTGCCATTGATTTCCCAAAAGATTGCTGAAGCAGTGCTTTCTTTGGAACTGTAAGAAAAAACAAGTCTACAAACTATAAACACTTATTCTTTCTTTATTTCCCTCTTGTAAAATTCTGACAGATCAGCTCTTATGATTCAGTTCATCCCATCAGCATTGGCTGCATCTATCTGTGATATGGCGAATTGCTGATATAGAGCTTGATTCTGCCTCTAAGGCAGTAGACAAACATTTGGCAGCGAGACCAGGGGTTTTCAAGTGGCTGCCAATTTCTTATAAGGACGCTACATTAGCGTCTCCAAAGAAGGCAGCTGTTTTGGAACCGAACCCTGAATGGGTTGGAAATTGCCACTGATGGCTTAATTTCCAACCAGTTCCATTTATTGGAACCGAAAGCGAATACATTAGCGTGTGGAGAAGTGATCGTGAAACATCCCCTCTTGCTTGAACGGGCACTTTTATCGTTTAGCCTCACTGTCTCAGCTCTTATTGGTGGACAGGTTTCGGCGGGTGCTCAAGTTTCTGATGCCACCCTCTCATCAGAGTTTTCTCAAAAGAGATCACCTACAACTAGTCAAACAACCGAAGTCTTAGCCAATCCGGACAATTCCACCCCATCTTTAGAGGAAAGTTCTAGCCAGGCTCCTGTTGATGGGCTAGAAACGGTTGCTCAAGAACCCCAACCAGAAGCAGCCCGGATGGGATCCCCTGTTCCAAAACCCGGAACAGTCTCTACCTCGACATCTGGCTTTTTCGCTCAATCTCCAGATGCTCCCCCTCCAGCAGAAACTCCTGCTCCATCTGCCCCAGTAGAAACTTCAACTGTCTTAGAAACCCGCTATCGCTTTAGCTACGCAGGGTTTGGTGTCAACCTGGGAACTGGCAGTGGCGATACCGCTCTGGGAGAGGTTAGCTTTGCTGCTTTCAGTAAATTTGCCTTCAGCCCATACTTTTCCTTCCGCCCGGCAGCGCTGGTATCGAATGATGTCTCGTTCCTGTTTCCGTTTACCTATGATTTTCCGAATCAAGGTCCAGGGACAATCTCGCCATATGTGGGCGTGGGTCCAATATTCTCTACGGGCAAAAGTGACAACGTTGATCTTTTATTAACGGCCGGTTTAGACTATCCCCTCAATCCCCAGATAGCAGTGACGGCATCTGTTAATATTGCTCCGCTCAATAAGTTTGATATTGGCTTTATCCTTGGACTTGCCTACACCTTTGCTACTGAAACAATTACAACGACCGCTCCTTCTCTCGGACAAATCATTCCCCAGAAACCTCCCAGGCCCAACCCCAGCTATTTAGGTGGCGGCGTCAATTTTGGAGCTGGTGGCAGAAGTGGTCTGGGTAGAGTCAGTGGGGCTGTGTATAGCAAGATTGCTCTGGGTTCCACGTTTTCGTTTCGACCTGCGGTTTTAATCTCCAGGGATGTGTCGTTTTTGCTGCCAGTTACCTATGACTTTGATGTCATCAGCTTATCGGACTACATCAGACTGGCTCCCTATGCGGGAGCAGGAGCGATCTTCTCAACTGGGAAGGACAACACTTCAGGTTTGCTGCTGACGGGTGGGGTTGATATCCCCCTCTCTAACCAGTTTGCAGCAACGGTTGGTGTCAATATTGCTCCGATCGATCGGTTTAGTATTGGCTTCCTCGTGGGAGTGGCTTATACCTTTGGGCCGTTCGATAGATAGGCTACAGGCAAAGAATAGCCAATTTAGAATGGGCGATGGAGAAATTTGAATCTCATCGTCTATTTGCGATCGCCCCTACTTTGGGCTGACTTTACCGACCACATTCAGCTTGCCGTCGTCTTCTACTCTCCAGACATCGTAGCTGCCAACCACATCGCCGTTTTCATCAATATCGACGTTGCCACTGGCCCCCTGGTAGTTGATATCTTTGCCTTCCCGAATCAACTTTAAGGCTTCGCAAACATCGGTGACTTCAACGCCGGGTGGATTGGCGACATCCCGGATTTTGCTCCTGATTCCTTCGCCAGTATTCGATTTGGCCGCTTCTGCTGCTAATGCCAGCAGGGCAGCGGCATCCCAGGAGTGGGGAACGTAAGCGCTCACGGGTCTCCCTTTCTTTTCCTGCCAGAGTTTGGTCAAGGCTTCCAGTGCTTTTCCATCTGCCCCAGGAACTGTTCCCATTGCCCCTGCCAGAATAAATTTGCCATCCGCTGTTCTACCAACCTGCTCAGGAAATTCAGGAGAATACACTCCGTCTGTTAGCAAAATCTGCACTCCTTTACTGAGCCCCTGTTCAAAGGCAGATTTGAGTAGCAAACTTCCAGTTTCGGCATAAAGAACCGCTGCAACAGCTTGCGGCTTTCCGGCAAAGGCTGCCTGAACCTCTGTTTCAAAGGTTGTTGCTTTAGGATCATAGCGGGTGGGTTTGGATTCATTCGTGATCGTGCCACCCAACTTTTTGAATGCCTGAACAAACTCTCTTTCAAAGCCAACCCCGTAGTCGTTGTTAATCACGATGGTCGCAGCCGTTTTGGCACCTTTCTCGTTGGCTAGCCGGGCCAGAGCCTGCGCCTGATAGGTATCGGGAGGGGCAGTACGGGCCCAGTAACCCTGAAATTCCCCTTTTTTAGCCCGTTCGGTAAAGACGGGACTGGTGCTGCCCGGCGAGATTAGCATGACCTTATTCCGGACAGCAACAGGGATGGCGGCAGTAGAAACGCTACTGGCAAAGGAACCTACAACTCCTGCCACGCGATCAACTTCGGCCAGGCGGGTCATGGCTTCCAAGCCAGCCTCCGGATTTGTTTGATCGTCGGCGTTGGGCACCATTGTGACAGGGGCACCGTTCACCCCACCGCAACTATTCACTGTTTCAACCAATAGGGGGACTGCATCCAGCATCGGTTGACCAATAGACGCCAGATCGCCTGTGGCAGGCAGGAGGGAACTAATTTTCAGCCCGGTGGCATCAGTGGCGGCTGGTGAACCCGCTGGCGAACCACCCTGTTGAGGAGGGGCAGTTTCCTGACAGGCTGCGGCAAAAAGCCCGGTGGCCATGGTCAGGGTTGCCAGAAATAGGGCTTTACAGGGGGAGAGGCCGGTTGCTGAGGCGGGTGATTTCATGTGAGCACTAAACTCCTCGACTTTCCACAACGATCGCATGAGTATTAAGAATTAAACAATATCACTCCGGTGGGCGCGACTGCGATCGCCGAACCTATCCAAAAGGTTAAGGCTGCCAGGATACTCTAATTTTCCAAATTGTAAGTAGGTAGCCACAATTAATTTCAAAAAGGGGGAGTGGGGGCTGCGCCCCCAGGCAGGGGGTTTCACCCCCTCCATCCCCGAAATTATCCTTAATTTAATTGCGTCTAGCTACTTACACACTCCTTGAAATTAGATTCTATGAAAACAGCTAAGATAAAGTCAGCATGGCTAAGCTGAGCCTTTTCAAAATCAGTTCCGAGCGCCTGGGAATCTCTCAAGTTTGCTCTTTTAAGATTTGCACAACTTAGGCTTGCATGAGACAAATCATAAATCGCTACGTGACCTGGTTTTCCTCAGTTGCCTTCCCCTTACGCCAGGTTAGATAGGCTGTCACAAAGAAGAACGCTCCCCCCAATGCCTGCACCAGTGTTGTATAGATGCCATTCTGCAAGCTAACCCGGTCTTTCTCCAGAGATGTTAAATCCTTTTCTAAGGCCAGTCTGTCCCTGGGGGCGATCGCCAGTTTTGGTTCGTTAATCTGCTGTTCTAACCGGGCAATCTGCTGACTCAATGCATTAACGTTATTCTGTTGCGCCCACCACAGTGGTGGCAACACGAGCAGAACAACAATGCCAAACTGCAACAGTAAAGGCTTTGGTACATAGGAGAGATAACGCTTCATTGAATGCATAAAGCAGTTCTTAAACCGTTCTTAAACTGTCCTGAGGACTTTCCTGATGAAAATTCCAAAAACTCTCAATATTGTCCTGAGGATTTTCCTTAGGACATGATAAGATTAAGTCAAAGGCTGGAGGGTTCAGGGAGAAGTAGCCCCCACTGGTGGGTAAAGCTCCTGCTGGCGAACAAATGCCAGAGTGACTAACAGCCCATCACCTCAAAAAATTGGGGTTGCTGATTCTGGCTATGAGTTATAGCTGTCGCCACGGTGCTTAGGACATTGGTTTTAAGGGGGTGTGGGGGCTTCGCACCCAGCCAGGGGTTTCTACCCCTGTACCCCGCTCTAAGCCTAGTGGCTATCGCTATAGAAGTTGTATGGATTGAAATTTCGTTCCAATTCATACGGCTATTCAGCACCACAATTCAGCACCACAATTCAGCACCACTAAAAATTGAGGTGATGCCAGTGCTAACACTAACATCACCAAAAGAAACAACACTGAAACAAGAGATCCTAGCCAGCATTGCTCGCTGGCTTTTTTATTTTACAGGTTTAGACACCTTCCACGCTACCTCCCCGCCTACTCGATAGCCCGCTCTGGTAAACACAAAGCCCGCTTCAGAGAAGCTATCCCCATATTCTCGAATCTCTGAAGGCAGTAAATCTAAGAGTTCAGCCAGTTCTGAAGTACTAAGCAGCCAGCCGTTACGATATGCTTTTTCCAGGATTTCGTAATAGGCAAGGCGGTTTTCGGTGGGTACAGGTTGTAGCCTGGCAGCGAACTCTCTGGCGATCACTGCAATCAGTTTAACCATATCTGGTTGTACACTGGACAGTCCAGAGGACATTCCTGAAGGTTCTTCCTCCACTTTCTGAATGCCCTTCATTTCTAGAAATTCGGCTGTACTCCTTCCGGTTTGGATAAACTCATGTAGCTCATCTAATAACTTTAGCTGCTCAGCATTGATATAGGCCCTGTTCCCAACTTTTTCGGGTTTGAGGCCAAGTGCCTCAAGCCTTGTATAGACAGCACTTCTAGCCAGGTTATACCTTTCTGGAAGCTGGCTAACCTGAATTCGATCAATCTCGCTGTCGCTCATCCTGCCATCCTCTGGACTATCCTCAGGAAATTCTAAAATATTTCTCCGGAGAATAAAGGAAGTATAGCTGTCGCCCGGTTGTTGAGGACATTGGTTTTAAGGGGGTGTGGGAGCTTCACCCCCAGCCAGGGGTTCCACCCCTGCACCCCGTTCTAAGCCGGTGGCTATCGCTATAAAACGACAACACAAGCCTTCGGAGTTTACTGCACATAACAAAAAGCTGTCCCCTAGACAGTCTAGAGGACAGTCCGTTTTCGGTACAGAGCTATACAGCTTCGGTAGCGGGCTCTTCTTCCGTATCCAGTTCCTCTTCCGTCAATAATTCATCAACGGCATCTGATGCAACGATTGCAGTGTCATCCTCAGTATCTTGCTCTTCAGCCACGGCAGTGCCAGCTACTACATCGGATTCAATCGTTGCAGCATCCTCCTCTTCTGGCATTGCTTCCATTGGCTCTTCAGTCGGTTCGGAGACCTCCTCCTCCTCTTGCTCAGTGGCTGCCTCTTCCACAACCCCGATAGCATCAGTTTCGGAAACTTGATCATCTTCAGGCTCGACCTGGGTGGTAGGGGCATCGTCTTCAGTGGCTGCCTCTTCCACAACCCCGATAGCATCAGTTTCGGAAACTTGATCATCTTCAGGCTCGACCTGGGTGGTAGGGGCATCGTCTTCAGCTGCCTCTTCCACAACCCCGATAGCATCAGTTTCGGAAACTCGATCATCTTCAGGCTCGACCTGAATGGCAGGGGCATTGTCTTCAGCATCGGGTTCATCCGCAGGCTGAACAACAGGCTCAACTTTCTGTGGTGATGAGGGTTTTACAGACATGGGGGCTTTGCTTGCCTGGGAAACTTTGCTGACAGTAGCATCAGCCCTAACTTCAGCAGGCAGGTCATCCACAGAAGGAACGGCTTTTGTCACAACCAATGTGCGGATGATTCCCCTGTCCAGGTGCTGTTTGTTGGCCGATTGGGAAAGTTCAACTATCTTTCTGCCCAGCCGTTCCCCAAGTATCTGAGCCGTTTCTAAACTCTTGATAGACTGGCTGGAGAGTTTTGTTGCAAGATGGCTCAGTTCCTTATTTCCCGCACGAGAAGAACTGATCCCACTCTCAGCAATCACCTTTTTGGCATTTTTCTGAATGGCTTTTTCGATCTGCTTACTGTTCATTGGGTGTGTCTGCTTGCAAACTCAGAACAGGCTACCCTATCTCAATTTGATCCCCATGCCATCCTCAATACATTGCCATCCTCAAGATCGCTGTGGCCAGGTTGCTTCGGACATTGGTTTTAAGGGTGTGTGGGGGCTTTGCCCTCAGCCAGGGGTTCCACCCCTGCACCCCGTCCTCAGCTTGGTGGCGATCGCTATACATAAGAACATAAATAGGTCTCTGCCAATTCCATCACTGTATTCGCTAATGCCTGCTGCTGGGTCGCATCCGTAATGCCCAGAGCGGCTTCCGGCACCACACTCAACTCGAATGGAGGTGGGAGTCGTGGCAGACAGACTCTCGTGCACCAACGCCTGGGCTAACCGGCCTCCCACCCAGTCCTCAAAATCCGGTGCAATTCCCGCCCTCGCCCCCTCCGGGTCATAGGACTGGGCAAAGAGCCCAGCCATCACCGGACGCACTTCTCCTGGGGTACGTAGGGTTGCAGAGCCTGCTGAGTGACGGCCAGATCACCGGCCAGACCAATTTGATGTCGTTCTACAATTCCTATCACTTTGCGAGGATTTTCTCGTTCAACAACTGGCAGGAGGTACAGCCCTCTGGTTCCCATGCGTTCTAAAACTTCGGTCACTGGTTCATCGGGGTAGGCATAGAGCACTTCTGAAGTGCAGATGTCTTTCAGGGGTTGATGGAGAATTTGATTGATGTTGTCACTTTGGGAGTTGGTAGATGAATTAGTAGATGAATTAGCTGCGGCTACGATACGCCGCTTGATGTCTGCCAGGGTAATAATTCCGGTCAGTTCTTGGGCCGGGTTGAGCACTAACGCTGTATGACACTTATGTTGAACCATAAGGTGCCCCGCTTCTAACAGAGAGGTTGAATCCAACAGGCTCAGATAGTAGGGATTGACAATGATTGCCGTTGGGGTCCGCTGAAGCATTTCCAACTCATCCTGTTGCTCCAGGTTCACGCCCATTTGTTGCAGATTAAGACTTTGAACCGACTGGCTCGACTTGAACTGGTCAACCAACCATACGCTCATGCCCACCGATGCCATGGCTGGCAGAATAATCAAATAGTTTTGGGTCAGTTCAAACAAAAGGATGATCGCTGTTAGGGGAGCTCTGACACTACCTGCTAAAACGGCAGCCATGCCAACGATAGCGTAGGCTGGTGGCGGCGCAATATTACCCCATTCAGTTGGAAGTAGCAGGCCGAGGATATGGCCATAGATTGCTCCCATACAGGCGCCGACAAACATTGCAGGGGCAAAAATTCCTCCGACCAAACCGCTGCCTAAACTAATTGCCGTCAGGCCAAGTTTGGCAAACAGCAGCAAACCCAACAGCGGCAAGGAGACTACCTCTCCACGCAAAATTGTTTCCAGGGTGTCATAGCCAACTCCCAGGATTTGAGGCAGTTTCAATGCAACTAGTCCCACACAGGCTCCCCCCAGAACTGGCTTGAATCCCTGTGGTAGATGCTTTAGCCAGAAGAAACCAGGAATATCACCCTGAAACCCGGCCTGGGCAAGCTGAATCCCCTGGATAAACAACATCGAGACATAGCTTGCCAGAAACCCCAAGCCTAAGTAGAGTAGCCATTCCCAGTGGCTTAATACCTGATAGGTGGGCAATTCAAAGGCCGGATGAACTCCCAGGGCGATTCGAGTAATTACAGCAGAGACGACAGCTGATAGCAAAATTAAGCTAACGGCCGGGGTGGTAAAGGTGGGTCCTAGAATGACCTCTAGAGCAAAGAAAATGCTGGTAATTGGTGCGTTGAATCCAGCCGCTAAGCCTGCGGCAGCTCCGGCCCCTAACAGCAAGCGATAGCGCTCTTTAGAAACTTGAAAGGCTTGCCCCAAGAGGATACCAATGTTTGCACCAATTTCTACACTAGGACCCTCCGGACCAAGGGAAGCTCCTGTGCCGAGCGATACGATCGCCGCCAGTATTTTAATAGCCGGACGTAAAGGGGAAATTTTCTGCGATCGCGTATTGCTTAATAATGCAGCAAAGCCCTGCCCCAAAACCTCTGGATAGCGCCAGCGCATGAATCCCACAATCGCCCCACCTAGCATGGGGATACAGGCTAATGTCCATGCCCCCCATTTAGAAATGAATCCCAGAATCTGAACGAAGCTAAGGGACTGACACAGGTCAATCAAGATATGAAAAAGCACCATTGCCAAACTGGAGCCGCCACCAATAAGCAAAGCGGATACCAGTACCAGGGTCTCTGGAGAGGGCTGTATATGGTTGAGCAGACTGGTGAGGCGATCGGAAAGGGTAACTGGCTTTGAGGGTGGCGGCAGAAGGATTTTGGATTCAGGAATTGCGGAGGTCATGGAACTTAGCTGCTGTGGCTATTGCCATTGGGCACTGTTTCGCTGGTCACTTCCAGCGTGGTCATTGAGGCTGAATTGGCTGACTCGTCCAGGCTCACCCTCACAACGCGACGCCGTTCCTGTTCTATTTTAGGTAAGGTTAGTGTCAAAATGCCATCTCGAAAATCGGCCTGGATGTGATCGTTTTCAATGGCGATCGGCATTGGAATTAAGCGACGGAATTTACCGTAAGCAAACTCAGACCGAAGCCACTGGCAAGACTCCGACTGCGCTGGGTAGGGATATTCGCCCTCGATTAGAACTGCATCCTGTGTGGCCTGAATGTTGAGATGGTTACGCTCCACTCCAGGAAGCTGAACACGCAATATCAGATTTTCGGGAGTATCCATTAACTCAATGGCCGGGTCCCAGGCTGTTTCACTTTCAGCAGATGAACTTCTAAACTCTTCTCTAATCCCTTCAAAAATTTGATCAATCTGGCGTTGTAGTGATTCCATGCGCTCAAATGGTTGCCACCCTAGACCAAAAGGTCGCCAACGGATTGTTCCCATACAGTTAGCCTCCTTTTTCCTGAGTAGATTGAACACGAAAAGATTGAACACGAAAACCAACACTACCTGGGTTACGCTTCGCTAACCCACACTATGAAATCCAAGATTTTCGAAAATTTTGTCAGTCAAGCGGTTGAGCAACAGCATAAGACATCTAACCTAAACAAGCACAGGCTAGACCTGATTATTTCTACTCTATTCTAGAGAAATAGCAGACAGTTTCAGGGTTTTGCGATCGCCCAAAGTCGTAGTTCCCGAACGGAAAGAATGACGGTTGTCCCAACTCACATGGCTAAGGGAAACCTGGGGAAATTCCTACTCTAAGGTGCGGTTGTCCTCATTGACGAAGTGAGTAATTTTGGAGCAAGCCTTTAAGTAGAGATGGTTTTTTTGTTGCTTTGTTGCTAATACCAATGGTTTATGAAGCTGTACATTATCAACCCCCGGCTGTCGCCGTCCCCCTTACCAAGGGAGACTACAGAGGGTTCTGATTCTACGCATCCTCATATTGAATTGGTATAAATTGAATTGGTATAGGTTGATCCGATGTCAATATGTAGCAGTTCTATAGTTTTACGCGGGTGCGTTAGAACATTGGAATTAGAGAGGGAGTGGGGGTTTCGCCCCCCTATTTGCAAATAGTTTGTGAACACTAGATAGTTTGTGAACACTATATATATCCGCCGAAGCTGTCTCTGAAAGTACCTGTATGAGACGCGATAGAAACTGAAGGAGGAAACCATGCCAAAGCAAATACTTAACTCTTTCAAGTGGCTTCCTTTAGCGGCCATCGGAATACTCTTTCCGACTGCCTCTCTTTGGCTATTTTTATGGTGTCTCAAACTGAATCTCAGTTTTTGGACCGTTTATACGGTGCTCTACAGTAGCACAATTGTATCTTCCTTGTTCTTGACGCTACGTAAAACTGAATCTCAACGTCAATCCTCCTTTCAAGAATTCATCCCACCACAGCTTCAATTTTTTGAGCAAAAGCATGCTTAACAATTCATCTGGTATAGCAGTCCTGCATCACTTATGAATGAAGAGATTTGTGAAAGTGCATGGCTTTGCGATCGCTTCTCCAATCTTTTTTGTCAGCGGACTGATGGAGGTGATTGGTATGGTCAGCGGATGGTTTCTACCAGCCTTTCTCCTGATCTTATTAATTGGTTTAACTCTACTCATTAATCAGGTGCTATCTCAGGCATTTACGTCTGAAGATGAGTCCCATAGCTTTTATTAAACCAACTAAGCGGTACTACTGCCCTCTTTGTGGAAGCCAATTACTGCGGCACATTCAGCAGAACTATATCTACTGGTTTTGTAGATACTGTCGGCAAGCATTTCCACCAGAACTCGTGGAGCGCTTGCCGATTTTAGTGCCAGACTTATGGCAGGGGGTAAGGGTTCTTCCGGCTTGCCGGTGAAAGAGTAGCTTACACCTTACCTAAGACTGACAAGGAGAAAAATAAGATCGTTAGAGTAACCACTGGTTAGTTCCTGCTCAATGTCAAGGGGTGAAAGAGTAGGTAATGGGCACAACGAATCGCAGTTTGGGTATCTTTTCACTGGTAATTCTGCTCGTTTCCACCCACTACGGTTTGGGATTTTTACTGGGAACGGCAGAACAGGCCATGGTGCAGGGCCTGGGCGGCAGCCTCTATGCCTTCTCAATTGGGCTGGGGATGCTTGCCCTTCTGGGATTAGTGAAATTTTACTGGAGCGAAGTTGAGCAAATCTGGACGCTGCTAGGAAAGCGCTATGGTAAGCCTGTCAAGGTGGGAGTAGGTCTGATGTCCTGGACTTCACTGGTTGGCATTGAGGCTGTCCAGATTATTGCAGCTGCGTCGATTCTCAGTACTGCTGGGCTATCTGGCCCCACCAGCATGGTGATATTGGCTGTCCTGTTCTGTATACTGTCGCTTTTACCGGTCGAAAAAGTAAGCTGGATTTTTCAAGGGTTGCTGCTGTTCAACGTTCTGGTATTGATTTATGCGTTAACCGTTCTGCACGGGTTACCTCTATACGGGCGATCACCCCTGGCGTTCTTTTCTGCCCTGCATCAGATCCCAGCAGCAAACGCAATCGGAATTTCCCTGGCGACGATTTTGCTAGTGCCGGTTGATATGAAATGCCAGCAATTTGTTGTTCAGGCTAAAGATGTCCGCACCGCCTATTGGGGTTGTATTGTAGCAGCGTTAGTATTAATAGCATTAGCCTTTCTTCCGGCAACAGTCGTCATTGTAGCTCAAACTGCCAGGATTTTGCCCCCCGACCTGACAGGGAAGCAGGTAATTCCC
The DNA here is from genome assembly GCF_049200465.1 of Leptothermofonsia sp. ETS-13. Lineage (NCBI taxonomy): Bacteria > Bacillati > Cyanobacteriota > Cyanophyceae > Leptolyngbyales > Leptolyngbyaceae > Leptothermofonsia > Leptothermofonsia sp. ETS-13. The sequence continues at coordinate 2,840,441 of NZ_CP120836.1, read as the reverse complement.
TACATTCTGATCTGGGTTGGTGGTAGTACAGATCAGCCTTGGGGAAGGGTGCTCATTGCGGCTTTAGCGGTTCCGGCCTTAGGACTGGGTAGCAACGTACTGCGCATTCAAACCAAAACGATTTTGGATCTGGAGATGATTTCCAATACTGAACAAAATCGGATTGGAGTTGCCATCACCAATGCTCTTCTGGCGTTGGCGATTGCACTCAAAGACGGTGAAATGATTGGATTGATTCTGCGTTTCTATGCCGTCTATCTATCTACAGTCTGGATTCCATTCATTGCCTATTTGCTTGCCTATGTTGACATCTACACATTCTCTCAAACCAGCGTGCGAGCAGCACTACTAATAAGTAGCCTATCAACCCTATTTACTCTGGCGTTAACATTTGTGAAGCCCGAAGCTACTACATCTCATAGTCCAGAGCTAGACATCTTGCTTGTAGGATTTGGATCTGGCAGTATTGGTTTGTTCAGCGTGCAAACAGCAGAGGCATTCCTTTCAATGCTCAACAATCAGGACGAAATGCAAATTTAAATTATATTGGTGGAGGTATATTGGAATGTTCTAACTGAGTGGAATGTTCTGACTGAGTGCTATGACGATGAACACTAAATCTTTGTTTTCAGTTCTTCAGTATTGGCTTGAGCCCAAAAAAGTGGTTCGTAATCTGGAAGTTTTCCAGGACTTCATCATTGTTTCACTTTGTGTGGGCTTATTCTGCGTGATGCTGATTCGCCTAGGGGAAATGTACCTCTCTCTGCTTAAGCCTTTGAATTTTCAGATTATCACGTCTGATATTTTATTCATTCTGATTCTGGTTGAGTTGTTTCGACTGTTGATTATCTACCTCAAAGAACGGCGGATCTCGGTCGGAGCTGCGGTGGAAGTCTCCCTTGTTTCAACCCTGCGCGAAGTCATTTTACAAGGAGTTCTCGATATCCCAATCAATCATCTTCTGGGTGTTTGTGCTTTTTTGGGTGTCTTAGGCGGGCTTTTATTTCTGAGGGTCTGGATGTTTCAGCGATTCGATGCCATCAGGCAAGCAAGAACAGAGGAATTCCCGATACTCTCTATTGAGCAATATCCTTTTTAACCAAATTCCTATCAACTGAATAATAATGATTTATCTCCCCGTCACTCTGTTGCTGTTCTTACTGTTGTTGCTCCTCTTTCCCTTTATCTGGTTTGCGATCGCCCTGGATGTAGTAGAAGTTGCTGTTGCTAAATTGGGCTTTTCACCCAGCATTGCCATGTTGTTATTCGCAGCAGTTATTTTTGGGAGCACCATCAATATTCCCTTGTATGAGCGAGTTTCCCACGTGCCAATGATTCCAGATTTTGCCGATCTGTGGGTGGCAAGATTTTGGGGAATTCCGTTACGAAAAATGGAACAGAAAACCATTGTGGCGCTCAACATCGGTGGTGGGCTGATCCCCAGCCTTTTGGCAATTTATCAATTCACTCGTTCCGATCCCATCGCCATCTTAGTCGTGACAGCGATTGTCACATTTGTCAGCTATTTTTCTGCCCAAATTGTTCCAGGGATCGGCATCCAGATGAATGCATTGGTTGCGCCAATAACTGCTGCATTAACTGCTGTACTAATGGTTGGCAGTGGGGCAGCCCCTGTAGCCTTTGCTGGGGGTGTTTTAGGAACCCTGATCGGGGCCGATCTATTACACTTGCGAGAAATTGAACGGATGACCGCCGGGGTTCTTAGCATTGGTGGAGCGGGGGTGTTCGATGGAATTGCACTCTGTGGATTATTGGCGTTATTGTTGACTTGAAAGTAGCTACTATAAACTGCGTGCATCCCCATGAATGAGAAAAGGAAATCGGGGGAATCAAGAGTTCTATTTTCAAGTCAGAACCAACAGATTCTAATCAAGGAGGTTTCTCGTGATGTTCAATACGGTTCGTCGCAGTCAAATCGTTGGCCTGATGGCAATGGACAGCAGTACTGCAACTCGATTTGGCACGGTAGAAGAAGTTTGGGTAGATGATCAGGGTCGAGTTGCTTACTTTGCGGGAAGCCAGGGTTACATACCGCTAGAACAGATTGCTGTGGTGGGATCAGATGCTGTCTTGACCTATTCTCGCATGGTCATTGATCAACCAACTCCTCTGCGTCGCCTGCATCGGGTAGCTATCCGATCGCCCTTCAGTGAAACACTGGGTTGGGTCGAAGATTTTCTCTTTGATTGGGAAACCGGAGATATTGCTGCCTATATCCTGGGTGGAGACATTGCTGCTCCGTTTGGTGGTAGGGCTGTGCTTTTTCCAGAGGATGTGGAAGCCATTGATGCTGAGGTGATTGTGATTAAAGAGGGAGCTCGGGATCGCCTCAAGAGCGAATCGGAAGGACTAAAAGGCTTTTTGAGTGAGAAGTCTCAACAGGTGAAGAACTTAGTGAGGCAGATGGGCGATCGTCTTCAGTCTTTAATCTCCCCCAACGAGAAGCCGGAGGTTGTGCGCGTCAAGATCAAAGACCTGAGCAATGAACTCGCTGCCTCTGGTCAACATGACAAGAATGCTTTGCAAGAAGCCACCCAGTTTCTGCAAGATAAGTGGGAACAATTCCAACAAAGTTTGAACCGCACTGGACAACGGATGAAATCATCAGTAGACGCTGCATGGAACTGGCTTACTCGTAAGTAATTGGTTGAATTTGAAAGTCTATTAGTTGAAATGATGTGTGATGGGGCGCGATACATGCTTCGCACAAACTATACGACGGCATTGCTGAAAAGCAGTATGAATCGAAACAAAGTTTCGAGCATACAGCATCTATTTCATACCCAAATTCAGCAACGCCATACGACCGCCCACCTCTAACCTTTATTCCTGTGCAACCATAGAATACAAACCATCTCCAGCCAACCTATGGTTAAATCAGCTCCATTGACTGAGCCACTGCCGATTCCTCCCGCGATCAATGAAAGCGCGTCACCTTTCATCATTTCAACTGGCAGTCCTATCAGCAAATTCTCCATGTCCTGCCACAGAGTCGCTCTGCTCGCCTGACCTAAGATCGCGGAATCTTGGAAATTACCATACCCTTAAAAGACCATGAGTTTGCCGCCCGATTAATTGAGCGATTGATTTACTTTCTGGTCGTTGAGATGGGCCTGAGAATCAAAACAATGGGGTCTACAACCCTGGAGCGAGAAGACCTTGATCGCAATCCTGAACCAGACAACGCCTACTACATTCAAAATCAGTCCATAGTGACAGGGTGAAGGGTGAATCTGGAGCATGTCCACCCCCCAATCTGGTCATTGAAATCGACATTACGCATACGACATCGATAAGTTACGATTGTATACCAGTATGGGGGTTCCCGAATTTTGGCACCACAACGGGCAGGTCTAGCGTATTTATCTTTGGCGTATTTATCAATTGCAGAATGGGCAGTACCAGGAGGTTGATACCAGTCCAACGTTTCCCTTTTTGCCCAAGGAGAAGTTTTATAGCGGTAGTCATTATGGTTAGGACGGGGTGCAGGGGTTCCACCCCTGACTGGGGGCGAAGCCCCCACTCCATCTCTAATTCCAATACCTTAACGCACCCACGTAGAGCTATATGAGTTTCTGATGCTGGCAGAACAAGATTGAGGTGGGCGCAGAACGATCCTTGAGGTTGTGGGTGCAGCAACAGTTTCATGAAACTATCGGATTTGGCTGAATTGCCAGGGCTGAGCCAGTTTCACTTCAGTCGTTTGTTCAAACAGTCAATCGGGTTTTCTCCCTACCAATATGTACTTCAGCAACGGGTGGAGCGAGGCAGGCAATTACTCAAGTAATCACAAGTAATCAAAATTATCTATCATAGAAATCGCTTTTCTGTGTGGTTTTAACAGCCATAGCCACTTGAGTAAATGGTTTCAACAACCTATAGGCATGACACCTGAAGCGTATCGAACCAGCCAGATAGAGCCTTTCCAAAACAAAGGGCGATCGCATTTTCTTGACTGCCCAACCATCCAAGCATTTCCTGAAATCTCATCAACAATGAGTAATATGAGTAATATAAGAATTAAGTAACGCATTTGTTACTTTCCCATATCATCAAGCTCTATTTGTCGTTGTTCAGACGGAAATGCCTATGACTACGACCTTACAGAGACGAACAACTTCTGATCTGTGGGGACGTTTCTGCGATTGGGTAACCAGCCCCGACAATCGACTTTACATCGGCTGGTTCGGTGTCTTGATGATCCCCACACTATTAACGGCAACGACTTGCTTCATCATTGCCTTTATTGCCGCACCACCAGTGGATATGGATGGGATTCGAGAGCCGATTTCAGGCTCACTACTGTACGGTAACAACATTATTACAGGTGCCGTCATTCCAACATCCAACGCCGTAGGCTTACACTTTTACCCCATCTGGGAAGCGGCATCCATGGATGAATGGCTCTATAATGGCGGCCCTTATCAGCTAATCGTACTCCACTTCCTGATTGGCATCTTCTGCTGGATGGGGCGGCAGTGGGAGTTGAGCTATCGCCTGGGAATGCGTCCCTGGATTTGTGTTGCCTACAGTGCTCCTGTGGCAGCAGCAACCTCGGTTCTGCTCATTTATCCAATTGGCCAGGGTTCCTTCTCCGATGGCATGCCTTTGGGCATCAGTGGCACGTTCAACTTTATGTTTGTGTTCCAGGCGGAACATAATATTTTGATGCATCCTTTCCACATGTTGGGTGTAATCGGTGTGTTTGGGGGTGCCCTATTCTGTGCCATGCACGGATCACTGGTAACCTCCAGCTTGATTCGGGAGACGACCGAGTTTGAATCTACTAATACTGGCTATCGCTTCGGGCAGGAGCAGGAAACCTACAATATTGTGGCGGCTCACGGCTATTTTGGGCGGTTACTTTGGCAGTACGTCAGCTTCAACAACTCTCGTTCCCTGCACTTTTTCCTGGGTGCGTTTCCCGTAATTGGCATTTGGTTTACATCCCTAGGTATTAGCACCATGGCGTTTAATCTGAATGGGTTTAATTTCAATCATTCTATTCTAGATTCTCAAGGTCATGTGATTAATACCTGGGCAGACATTCTCAACCGAGCCAATTTGGGACTGGAGGTGATGCACGAGCGGAATGCCCATAACTTCCCACTGGATCTGGCAATGGGCGAAGCAAATCCTGTTGCGCTGGCTGCACCTGATCTCGTTGGATAACGTAGTTGGTCTGTTACTTAAACAGTCCAAGCATTGTTGAAGCATTCTCTGCGGAGAATGCTTTTTATTGCAAAATTTCCGGCGTTGCTGGATACAAGTATGAATCATGCAGGAACCGGGACATCCCAGGATCTTAGATAATGAAGTAGCAATCGAACTGAATGTCCTAGCATTTTCACTGACTTTGAGGAGCACAGTGTCTTACGATGCAGTCGAGCCAGATAATGCCTTAATCGAGTGTTTTCGGCAAATTTTGCCCCACTTGCTCAACCCAAGCGATCACCGTTGTATGATGCACTCCCTTCACCCATTCGATCGCTCGAAATCCTGAACCATTGACATACATTTTGAGGCATTCTCGCTTGAACTCATCTGGGTATCCTTTCAGAGGGTCATAGAGGTCAATGAATTGGCGACCACAATCAACACAGATGTGATTTTGCTTACCTCGTTTCTTTCCGTTCTTACGGATATGACTGGAACCGTATTCAGTACATTGCCTGAAAATTCCCCCTAATTCATACCTCTATTCTGCAACGCCAAATTTCCTATTGGTTCACAAAAGAAACTTTGTCTGGTTATTTAAACCTGGAAAGACCAATTTAGGGGGGGAAGCCCTCCCCCCTCTTGTTCACAAACTATTTGTGAACGCTTCAAATGCTGTCAATGCTGTCAATGGTATTCGTGGACGGGGGGATTCTCTCAACAGAGTGGTAGTTGGAGTCGCTTTAACTATGAGTGTCAGATTAATATTCGGAATAGACAGGCAATCAGCTCAAACTATCGTATCATTCGGTAAGTCACCAGGCTTAGGACGAGGTGGGTGGGTGGAACCCTGGGTTGGGGGCATCACCTACCTCGTCTTAAGCAACCTGGCGACAACTATAAGTGCGACAGAGTAAGGCTTTGAAAAGCCAGAAGCCAAGAGCCAGATTTATTCCGACTCCTGGCTTCTTCCATTAAGGCATCTGCCGTGAAAATTGCTTAAACGGTATAAATTGTTAATGATACCAATTCTATTTTTATCTGCTACAGATAGAGAAAGGAAGTCAGCAGGAAAGGAATCATCATGGTCGGGGTGTTCAAAATCAAGATCCCTCAAAGTGAAGCAGAACTACAAAGAACTGCTGCGAAAGCAGAAAATAGTAAGCAGTAAAGAACGGGTGCAACTGCCTTATCTGCTCAAAAGTCAACAGGTTGAGAGTATAACCCAGACAGCAAGCATCTTAGGACGCAACCGAATCACGCTTGAACGGTGGTTGGGCAAATACCGAGAGGGTGGCATGGGACAGGTGCTTACGACTGAGTGGAAATGAGGCCGAAAACGGCATATTCCGGTTGAAGCGGAACAGAAACTGCAAACCCGACTTGAGCAACAAGATGGGTTTAACTGCTATGGCGAGATTCAACAGTGGCTCAAACAAACCTCTGGAGTAGAGGTGAGCTACCCGGTGGTGCATCTACACGTGCGTTATCGGCCCAAAGCCAAGTTATAGCTCTACGCGGGTGCGTTAGGACATTGGAATTATAGAGGGAGTGGGGGCTTCGCCCCCAGCCAGGGGTGGAACCCCTGCACCCTGTCCTAATCATAATGACTACCGCTATATTGGTGATTTTCCAGCACGTGTTGGCCTGAGTCTATGGGAGGAATTGCAGTTGTGTTGTTGTGATTTCTGATTCAGCCATTGTCGGGGAAGGGGGATGAGTTTCGAGTTCTGAGTTTTGAGTTCAAGGCGAAAGTATAGCTGTCGCCAGGTTGCTTAGGACATTGGGTTTAAAGGAGGGGTGGGGGCTGCGCCTCCAGCCAGGGATTCCACCCCTGAACCCCGTTCCTAAGCTTAGTGACTATAGCTATAAATAGCCACAATGAACTGCATACAACGCCACGAATGGAAAAAGGGAACCAAGGGAATTAAGGGTTCTATTTTCAAGTCAGGTATTTTTCTGCGAAACCATCATTGAATTGGGTTTCTCAGGTGTTTATCAGATGATTCAAAGTCTTTTCTTAACCACCCATCATGCTTTACCCATTCCGCAATCCTAAATTAACTCGATAAGTACTTACGGAGCGATTCTATGTCTTCCGAACACTATGACTTGATTATTATTGGCACGGGTGCGGGCGGTGGTACGCTGGCGTATCGCATGGCGCGGAGTGGAAAGAAAATCTTGATTTTAGAGCGGGGTCCGTTTTTGCCCAGGGAGAAAGATAACTGGAATACGAAGGTTGTGTTTAACAGCGATCGCTACCACAATTCTGAAGTGTGGTACGACCGGGATGGCAATGAGTTACATCCCGGTATGAGTTATTTTGTGGGAGGCAATACCAAAGTCTATGGGGCTGCACTGTTTCGCCTGCGGGAAAAGGACTTTGAAAAGTATCAACATCGAGATGGTATTTCCCCAGAATGGCCCCTGAAATATCGGGACTTTGAACCTTACTATGTCCAGGCAGAAAAGCTCTATCAGGTACATGGCAAAAGCGGCCAGGATCCGACGGAACCTTACCGCAGTGAGGAATTTCCCTATCCTGCTGTCAGCCATGAATCTCGCATTCAGGAAGTCAGCGATGCTTTGGTTATCAAAGGACTGCATCCCTATAACACCCCGGTTGGAATCCATTTGAACGAAGCACAGCGCTATTTGAGTACCTGTATTCGTTGCAATACCTGCGATGGTTACCCCTGCCTGGTTCAGGCCAAATCGGATGCGGAAGTTAGTGCGGTACGTCCGGTTATGGAACAGAACAATGTCACATTGGTGACTGAGGCAAAAGTGCTGAAACTACATACCAGCCCCTCTGGTCGGGAAGTAACGGGTGTTGAAGTTGAGATACAGGGCGATCGCAAAGTTTTTCTGGCGACATCGTTGCGGTTGCCTGTGGTGCAATTAATTCCACCGTCCTGCTGTTACGTTCTGCCAATGACTCCCATCCGAATGGATTGGGCAATCGTTCGGGTCAATTAGGGCGCAATTTCATGAAACATGTGCTTGGTTCCATCATTGGAGTCACAAAAAAGTCTAACCCAACTGCCTTTCAAAAAACTCTTTCAATCAATGATTTCTATTGGGGAAAAGAGAGCTACGACTACCCTATGGGACAAATTCAAACCCTGGGCAAAGTGAGCAAAGAAGCACTGGAAGGAAATGCCGAAGCTTACGCTCCGCTCACCCCTGAGCAGGTTGCTTCCTACTCCATCGATTGGTGGCTTACGGTTGAAGATTTACCAAATTCCAGTAACCAAATTCGGGTCGAGGGCGATCGCATCATTCTCGATTACACCGAGAACAACACAGAAGTTTACGATCGGTTAGAGCAGCGGTGGATTGAAATTCTTCAATCACTTGAATGCGGTTGTGAGATTTTGCCCAACACCTCTTCCTACTTTGTCAAAGGAGGCAAAACCTATTTCACAGGCAAACTGCCACTGGATGGGGTTGGGCATCAGGTGGGCACTGCCCGTTTTGGTAAAGATCCCACTACTTTAGTATTAGACCTGAATTGTCGTTCCCATGACCTGGATAACCTGTACATTGTCGATGGTAGTTTCTTCTGCTCCAGTGGTGCGGTCAATCCAACGCTGACAATCATTGCCAACGCTCTGCGAGTGGGAGATCATCTGATTGAACGGATGAAATAGTGGGTTGTTATAAAAATGAACCTGAATCTCCTGGCGATCGCCCTCGAAACCTCTGCCCAGGCTCCGCTCTCAATCGTCCTTCTGGCAGAAAATCTGCTGCGCCATCTTGCTATGCTTTTGAAAGTTGTTTTAGAAAGCATTGCCATCCTGATTATTGTGTATGCGGTTGTGATAGTGCTGCGGAAACTGTTTCGGCATCGAAAAACAGATCGAGATCAGGATGTACAGCTTGCCATTCGGTTGGACCTGGGATTGTCCCTGGCGTTATCGCTGGAATTTTTGCTAGCCGCTGACATTGTGGGTACTGCCATATCGCCCAGTTGGGATGCGATCGGTCGATTAGCCGCTATCACTGGCATCCGAACCTTTCTGAACTTCTTCCTGCAAAAAGAAGTAAATGAACTTGAACAAAAATCAACTTACAATCACCACGGAGGAAAGACCCAGCAATGAATCCTCAAACCGCTACTGGAATTGACCTGCAACAACTGGCTGAAAGCCGCGTCCAATTACATTACGCCATTCAGTTTATAGCAGTAACCGGAGCTGCTTTAGTAGAACCCCAACCTGATTACCGTCACACCAGCCTGAACTGGAATCCTCAATTAAAGGTATTTTCTGGCCCCTTGATTCCAGCTACTCAACCGTTTCGAGTTGCGCTGGAGCCCGTTAACCTCGTCTCAATGATTTTGAATGAGCAGGGAGATGCGATCGCCACCTTTTCCCTTTCCCACCAAACGCTGCAACAGGGGCTTGACTGGCTTAAAGCTGAAATTGCTAAACGGGGTGCCAATGCCGATCAGGTGGTATTCCTGTCCTATCCTCCGGGAGATTTTCCAGAGCATGCGATCGCCCATGGTGCCCCCTTCAGCAACAGTCAGGATTTACCCTTCAAGGACCTGGCTGATTTTTACGCGGTCACCCACACCTTGCTTGAAAAACTCAGCATCCAAATTGATGGAGCATCTCCAGTTCACATCTGGCCCCACCATTTTGACATCGCTACCCTAATTACCCTACCCAATGATCTATCCCAGACGATTGGCGTCGGCATGTCTCCCGGCGACACCAGCTACAACGAACCCTACTGGTACGTCTCTCCCTACCCTTACCCCGATACCGATCACCTGCCGGGTATAGAGGGCAGTGGTTTCTGGCACACCTCCCACTGGGTTGGTGCCGTCCTCACTACTTCGCAACTGGTAAACTCTGGCATTGAAGCCAATCACCTACAGATACAAGTTTTTCTCGACTCTGCGATCAAGACATCTAGAAGCCTGCTGGCGATATGAGTGGAGGGGTGGAGGGGGGCATCCCTACGAAATTTTATCTACAGGTTTAGAACATCATCTGACGTAGAAACTCAGGCTCAAACTCAAGACGTACTCATAATGAGTACATTTTAGGCTATACTCAAAAAAGTAAAGTCTAGAAACCCAAAAGGACCTGGCTCTATGGTCAAGATCGCTGGTATCGCTGGAAGTTTGAGATCTGGCTCCTACAGTCAACAAACCCTAAAGGTCGTGGCAGAGCGTGTTAAGGCACTAGGAGCAGAGGTCGAAGTTTTAGATTTACGACAACTGAATCTCCCTTTTTGTGATGGCAGTGACGAGTATCCTGATTATCCGGACGTTGACAAACTTCGTAAAGCGGTACTGGAAGCAGATGGAATTATCCTCGTAACGCCCGAATATCATGGCAGCCTCAGTGGTGTCTTGAAAAATGCCCTCGACCTGATGGGCTTTGAACACTTTTCTGGTAAGGTAACTGGGCTGATCAGTATATTGGGTGGGCAATCTAACAGCAATGCGCTGAATGACATGCGAACCATCATGCGGTGGATTCACGCCTGGACAATTCCCGAACAGGTCGCAATTGGACAAGCCTGGAAAGCTTTCGACGAAGCAGGCAATTTGCAGGACGAAAATCTTTCCAAACGTCTGGATGCGTTTGCTCAGAGTCTGGTCGAAAATACTCAGAAGCTGCGAGGAGTCAATCAAAGAGAAATGTCCGTTGCTTAAGTGGTTAAGCTGGTCGCTTGAGGCAATTTTTGAAAACCAAATAGGAGGGTAGGATGGGCGCCTGTTGCTTTGCCCACCCTACTCACACAGTCAGCGATCTCTTGTTTGAGGGTTGGCTGAGGCAACCTACGCAGTCGAGGAAAGTTGGGTGGAACGGCTGAATATTTTTTGAGCAGGCCCCTTTCAAACAATTCACAAGCGGCCTGGCTGTAACCATGGTATCAGGATGACAAAGTTGCCAGCCAGCAAGAAGGCGATCGCCCCTGGAACAAAAGGTAACCATCCCCCTTCCATGGTCAGGATAGCGAGACAGCCACCATAGAGAATGGCGATCGCCATCCCACTTGCCAGTAACCAGCGAGGCAATGTCCGCAGCCAGCAGGCAAGTAGCCCTCCAATCCACGCCCAGAAAAGAATCCACCCCTGTTCAGCAGATTGGGATAATGTCCAGATCAGGGGACGTTGATCCAGGACGGCACTGAGAATTTGACTCACCATATGGGCCTGAACTTCAACCCCTGCCATGGTTTGAACAGTACGTTGGTGGGCGCTGTAGGGTGTAATCCAGTGGGTATCGTTAAAGCTTGGGTCGGTCGTACCAATCAGAACAATGCGATCGCGGATGGTAGCCAGATCCACTTGATCATGAAGCACCTGTTGTAGGCTGACCGTTTGAGCAATCTGACGAGTTGCCCGATAGTTTAATATGACCTGATGCCCACTGTGATTAATCTGGTGATAGCCTCCTGTGTTTGCTGTTATAGTCCTGAATACCACATCACCAATCTGAATGTAATCATCTGGGGTGTACTGAAGAGTGAATTGCTCCTGTTTCAGATACCGGACTCCAATCTGCATGTTGAAGGAGAACTTATTCTGGCAGGGAGAGGCGTCACCCACTGCTAATAGATGGCGACGTACTACCCGATCTGAATCTAACAACACATTATTAAAGCCCTGGGCGTGGGGTTGAACTTCCGGCGGAGGATAAACGCCGGGATTGCCAAAGTAACAGATGGCAACCAGGCGATCGCTGCGTTGCATCCGCTGTGCCAGTTGAGGCAGGTTGGGATTGACTGGATAGTTGCGATAGATATCTAGACCGATCGCCCGTGGCTTTGCTGCTTCTAGCTTTGCCAGCAATTGATTCAGCATCCGGTCAGACAGGGAAGCCACCCCCCGTTCTGCCGCTGGTTGGGATTGCACATCCTGCTCAGTAATAGTTACCAGCAGCAATCGCTGGTCGGGACCTTCCTCTGGACGCAGCCGCAGGAGTTGATCAAAGGCAGCCAGTTCCCATCGTTCCAGCATCCCCAGCGATCGCAGACCAATCAGGCCAGCCGCTATCAGCAACCCTGCAGCGAGCACACTCCAGATGGGTAGTATGGGCGCAGCCGATTCAGCCATGCCCAATTCCTGTCGAATCCACCGCTGATCAAACACAGTTTGATAAATCCGGTTAAAGACTACAAGGTAACCCGCTTGCTTCACGACCAGCCCGGACAGACGCAATTCCAGATATTCAGGCGTGTTCCGTGCCCGCAGTTTCCCCTGGCGTAAAATCTGCCGATATAGTTTCAGCAGACGGCGGCTTTGAGAGTGGCGTAGCAGGCGATCGCGAATGGTTCGCAGGTGCTCTGGCTCATCCTGGGTTTCCCAGTTATCAATCAGGCGCGATCGCACCAACTGCTCAATCGATTCTGGTTCTTTGCCTGCGGGAATATATGCCAGGGCTGAAGTTACCATCCAGCATAATTTTTGTGTCAGAAACGGTTGTCCGCCAGTCCAATCTAAGATCTGCTTCAAAACCATGAGTGGATTGTCGGCTTTTGATTCTAGTCCTTTTACCAGAGCATAACTTTCGTCCAGTTGGAATCCTCTTAATTCAATGGCGCGACCAATGTTAAAGGGAGTGGCATGTTTATCCCGCATTAAATCAGAGGGGGTGGCAACTCCCAGCAAAGCAAAGGTGAGACGCTGATAGGCTGGATGGGCTGCCCGTTTTTCATAGCAGTTGCGAATCAGGGCAAAGAAATCATCGGTGAGGAAACTCAACCCCAATACGCTATCAATTTCGTCGATAAAGATGACCAGTGGAGTGTGAATTTGAGCTAAGAGTACCGTTTCAATAAAATGGCTGAGCCGCTGCACAGGAGAGAGATCATCATGGGCTTGCAACCAGGTCCGGCGATTGACCTGGAGTTCAAACCCACTGATCAATTCCTGAATGATACCGCCATACCATTGAGTTGCGGTGATTTGCTGGCTACCAATTCCCGTCAGTTCGATTTCAGCGCAGGCAATCCCCTGCGATCGCAGCCGGTTCATCGTCTGAATTCGTAAAGACGATTTACCCATCTGGCGGGCATTGAGAACATAGCAATACTCTCCAACCAGCAGAGCTTGATAGAGTTCTGCGTCTGCCTGCCGTACCACATAGCTGGGAGCATCGACTGGTAAACTACCCCCTGGCTGATACTTGTAGGCAGCAAAGGGGAATGGGTAGGACGCAGACGATCCATCATCACTCATATCAACCTGCTCCCAGCCGAGTGCGAAAGTATTGGCGATAGAGATGACAACGGGGTGCCACTCCTGCTCCAGAGACAATGACTAACCCCATGCTTTGTAATTGGTAAACTTGCATGGGTTCCAATGGCACAGGTTGTGGGGAGTTGACGATTTGCTTTAATGCATTTGCCAGTTCAGGGTGTTGTTGCAGGGTCATCCAGTGCTCCCGCAGATGGTTACTGTAGATGCCAGCATCCGTAGGCGCATCCTGAAGCAACTGGGACAGGGAAACCTCTGTATGACCTCTGAGATGGGAGAAGGCTTGCTCCAGCAGATAGGGATGTCCACCAACCATTTGCATGAGCAGAGACAATTCATTGGTAATGGTTTGTGCCCCGGTTACCCAGTTCAGCCCATAGTGTTGTGCGAACTGTTGAGCTTGCTCCGGAGTGAATTCAGGCAGGTCGATTGGCAAGCCTACGTTGAAAGGGGACTGGTTGATGTTGAGGCGAATGTAAACATCGGTGGCATGGCTGATTATCAGGCGTAGCTTTTTCCAGGACTGCCGACTTCTTGCCTTTTCATACCAGGAACGCAACAAGCCAAAAAAGTCTTCATAGACCTCCGGGTAGGGAAAGAGCAGATCAACATTGTCCAGACACAGCACCAGAGGGCTGTCGTCCTGTCCCAACAGGTATTCTTCCACGTAGGTTGTACAACTGACTTTGCTGCCCATGCCTGCCTCATCCCAATAGTTTTCGAGCTGGTTTGGTAGCCCCAACTCACGACTAAGATTTAAGCACAACCAGCGCAGAAACCTGTCCAGGTGGGTCAGGTGGGTGCGGCGATCAGCCAGTTCCAGGCTCAGATTCACGATGCGAAATCCGACCCTACTGATTCGGTTCAGAACCCAGTTGATCAGAGTTGTTTTCCCCATTAGTCTGGGTGCTTTGATCCGGATTAACGCCCCTGATTGTAGCAAGGCATCGTAACAAACGGCTTCGATCGCAGGGCGCTCAATATAGAAATCTGCCGCAGACGACCTATCACGCGGGTTGATTATTTCCGCAGATGCTTGCTCAGGAGTGGAGCGATCGGGTGTTGTCGTGCTTTTATCAATGGGGTTGAGTTCTCCTTCCCAACGGCGTTTAAGAGCTTCTTTGAAATTACTTTTCTTGACTTTTTCACCCAGAGCATCAGACAACAGTTTCCACAATTTAGGTGCAACGTCCTGGCTTAGATAACTGGTGGCATATTGATTTCTGGCTGCAATCTGATCGTACTCCAACCGATTCCAGGCTCCTTCCAGCACAATGATTTCCACATCTGTCAGGTTTCGCTTTTCCTGCTCAAACAGGGCTTGATTAGCAACTCTTACAGCATCTTTGAAATCAAAGTTCATCATCAATTTCGCCAATGTCAGTTGTGAAGGCTGCCTTTGATTATACAAACGCTCCTTTTGAAAAAATTGCCTGGAATCAAAAAACTGAATTGACCTGAATTTAACTGAAATTGAGCTATGGGATGGAGGGATCTTTCAGCTTTGCGTGGGCATCAGCCTGGTCACTCAACTCGAATAACATCAAAAGTTTCCTGATTTCCAATACGGTAGAACAAAAAGTCCGAATCGAGAGTGAGGATTTGCCGATTGCCTGTCTTCTCAGCCATCAGAATAAGTGTTGCATCTGCGAAGTCCATTGGTTGGTCGTGATATTTTTCCATCAACTCCAACAAACGAACGTAATCCTTCTCCTGAATTTCGTAAACCATAAGCAGTTTTTCCAAAAGCAGTTGCCCCAACTGTTTTTACATCGTCCATCTGCCCCGGTAAGGCGCCAGATACATGGCTATCATCAGGCAAGACCAGGTTGGGAGGAGAGGCGGGGCAAGTTGCATTACTACGCTTCGGTAGGCTTTGTGTTGAAGTTGGGTGCGATCGACCAGACAGAGCAAAACACCTGCATCGCAAAGAATCATAGCTTCTACAGATAGTGGGTAAGGGGGTGTGGGGGACTTTGTCTCCCACGAGGGGCAACGCTCCCTCGCCCCCCATGTGTAGCCCAACTTTCAAGAATTGGCATTACACCTTCCCGATTTCTTCTCGATGATTCCTTATTGTTCAATTGAGTACTCAACCCATCGAAGGGCAAAAGAACATTTTTCCCACTACGGAGGGTCAGTTTATGATCCAGTTACGATGGTTTCAACGAAAGCCGAATGCTGTTCTGGTTATTGCATTATCGATCGCAGGTTCTTTCAGTGATCCTTTGTCACTTCTGGCAGCTCCCCAAAACTCTGCTGGAGTTTCCACTGAGCCGAAGTTGATCCAGTTTGCGTTGAGCAATTTAAAGGACCCGCCGAATCGCGGTACCCCTCGCGGCACGGTGGGAACGGGAAGCCGGGGGGACTGCCTCAGCACCACAAAACCGTTGACGCTGCTGGCAGGGGGGCAGGGGCTGGAACAAACTGTGAGTGGGCATCCCACCTTCTGGGTCTACGTTCCCTACGCTCCTGATGAAACCACTTCGGGAGAATTTTCACTCCAGGAGGGCGAAGAGGAGGTGTACCGCGCTCCATTTCAACTGCCCCCTTCTCCGGGTATTGTCAGCATTGTGCTGCCCAACAGCGTAGCCCCTTTGCAGCCTGGTAAGGAGTACCGCTGGTACGTGGACATCAACTGCCCCAGTCGAAAGCCATCTCGCAATTCAACTTCAGTATCGGTCACGGGAATTGTCAAACGAGTTGCCATGTCGGCAACCCTGGCAGAGGATTTGGGTAACGCCAAAACCCCGTTGCAGCGAGCTGCCAGCTATGCCCGTCATGGCCTGTGGTTTGATACGCTGACTGAACTGGCTCATCTGCGCCTGAAGCAGCCCCACAACCATGAAGCCAGACAAGCCTGGATTGAATTATTCAGCGATCGCAACGATTGGTTGAGGTTGATCGCTCATGAAGCAATTACTGGTAGTGTCATAACCAGTTCCCCACCAAAATGAAAGGGGACCAGAAGTAAGGGCGGGATAATTCGGAACGGGTGCCATTTTCCTGATCGTATAAAAAGCTGAGTTGCGCTCGCCGTAAGGCTTCGGCTTTGGTCTGAGTGGGATCGTTTAGCTGCTGATAGAAACGCACCATCAGTTCTGCGGTGGAGACATCATTAACCTGAAATAGGGTCGCCAGAGTGCTACGTGCCCCAGCGCGAATGGCAGCCCCCGCTAGCCCCAGGGCTGCCCGCTGATCTCCTGTTGCTGTCTCACAGGCACTCAAAATCAACAGTTCAATCGGGCGCAAGTTGGACAGATCATCCCGCCGAAACAGGGTATCCAAATCTTTCACCTGAATCCGACCCAGCCAGTCCAGAATGAAGGTCTGCTCTGGATTGGAACTGAACTGGCCGTGGGTGGCGATGTGGACAATGTTAAATCTCTGGGCATTGATCTCGGCTTGAATATTGGCTTTAACAAATTGTTGATTCTCCAGCTTGTGGCTGCGGCTCACCTGTTGCTCGATCCCTGCCAGTTCAAGCGCCACATGCTCCAGCACAGCTAATTTTTCCTGTTGAAAGCTGGGTGCATTGGTTGCTCCTGCAATTAGTGCATTTAATGCCTGCCACTGAGGCCGAGGTTTTGGATCGAGCAGTTGCAAACCGGGAGTGACAGCGATTGCATAACGTTCGATCAAATACCGTTCTCCATCAAACAGTACCGAGGGTGGAATATTGCGCAGGGAACCATCCAGGACAAACACCAGCGTTTTGATAACAGGCTGGTTACCCGTTGCATTTAGATCCGCTGCAAACGGTTTGAGTAACCAATCATACAACTGACGGGCTTCTCGCTTGATTTGACTGGGGCTGGTGCTGCGCCGTCGCAGCGATCGCTGCAATTGGGTAACTGCCCGATCCACCTGAGCTTCAGAAATGCCAGGCTGACGGGCATGACGCAGATGATTCTGACCCGGCAATTTCACAATCACTTCCAGACGATCCGGGAGCAAGATCGGATACACGATCGCCGCAGTGGGGTCCAGGTCATCAATATTGACCATTTGTGGACGGGCGCAGGCATCCCGGAAGAAATTGTCCAGTTCCGCCAGTTGCAGCGCTTCGATGGTCGTGCGGGCAGCGATGAGATTGGCAACCGTGGGCTGGTCTGCCCGCAATAACAGGTCAACATACTCCCGGTAGACCGGTTCTACCTGTTCCCGAAACGAAAACTGGATTTCGGGTGAGAGTGCTACCAGGTCGCTCCGCAAGGTAGTCAGAGTTTGCAGTGCTTCGCGGTAGTAGGCGATCGCAGCGGGACTGGCAATGGATTTTATATTGTCAGCACCCTTCTGTGCCTGGTGCAACCGCCCCAGTTGCCATTGCCACTGGTAGGACAGATCCGCCGCCCCAATGGCCTGAGCCAGTTGAAGTGCTCGTTGGGTTGTCATTTCTGCCCGACTCCAATCTGCTCTGCGCTCATAGAAAGCACCCAGCATCCCCAGAGCATTGGAAATGGCACGTGGATCTTGCAATTGTTCTGCCTGACGCACCGCTCTATGGAGCACAGCAGCCATCTGCTCTGCAATCGCTGGTTGCTGGCTGAAGGGTAGTAGCCGGTGGGCAAAGTGTACCTGCCCGTCGATCGCGGCTCGGCTGGCAGGTAGCCGTTCCATTTCAGCGCCGATCTCGGCGATTGCGGCGGTTGGTAAAGGATTAGACGGATTGGTTTCCAGTTGCAAACCGAGGGCATTCAATCGTGCCTGAATCCGGGTCAGAGGTGTGGGGGCGATCGCAATGGCTTGCTGATAGTAAGCCAGGGCAGCCTGGATATGTCGTTCGGCTCCAGCGGGATCTTCCCAATCAACAAACCGACCAGCCAGCGTTTTTTCTGTGTTACCAAGGCTGATCAAAATTTTGCTTTCATCCTCTGCGGAGGAGCGCGATCTGGCAACGGCTAGGGCAGCCTGCAATTGCTGTTTTGCCTGCTCCAGTTCTCCTACCTGCCGACTCAGATTACCCAGGGTATGCAACCCGGCAAGTTTCAAATCAGGATCGGACAACGGCAACAATTGTTGTTCCAGCCGCTCCAGAACCTGCTGTGCCCGTCGATAAAAACCAAGCATTTGCAATGCCTGAATCTGGTTAATCTGGCTCCCAAGGCTGCCAACCGTATCTCCTGCACGGGCATACAGGGACTGAACTGTCTGCCAGGTTTCCAGGGCGGCCTCCAGATCGCCCGTTGCCCGTTGCCAGTGCCCCTTTGCATTCAACACCTGTGCCCATACTAGTTCAGCCCCTGGCTGACTCTTCAGCAGTTGCAGACTGGTTTCGATCGCTGCTTTGGCTGCCTGCCATTGTCCCAATTTTTGCTGCGCCAGCGACAGAAATGCCAGGGTTTGCGCCTGCCTTAAGCCATCTCCCACCGCAGCATAGGCACTGGCAGCCTGCTGCAATACCGATATCGCTTCGGCAAACTGTCCCGCATTGTAGTGTTGTTTCCCCCGTTGTACCAGCATGGCCGGAGGTGATTCTGCCCCCACTGGCGGAACAGCCTGGATGCCCAGAATAACTAGACTGGTAAGGGCTGCGATCGCCAGAAACCGAACCAATTGCTGCATTCCAACCTGATTCACCCTCAGCTAGTAGTTATCCTGAAATTGATTGTTCAGTGATCCTGAGTTTATCTCAACTACACCGTTGAATCATTCCAGATACTGAAAGATAGCAACTGATTTGCAATCGATCATTCCGCCTCGTTGTTAAGCTCCGGCTTAAAAACCTCATCCAGGGAGGCTCTGGCTTCCCGGATGCAATCAGAAGTGAGAGCTTCTTTCCGAGATTACCAGGCTGGAGCCCGGTTATGAGCAATCAGCAAACCATCAAGGAATCCAATGGATGCATGGAAAACAGGTATAAACAACTGATCCAGAGATTATTTGCCGTGAACCGCCAATTTTTTGCCTTCACTCTGATCATCACATTTTTTCTGAATGGGTTTTCAGCTTCACGGATTGTGAATGCTACGATTTCTGAGCGGGAACCCAATGATGAACGGGGTCAAAAATTGGGGAAGATTCGCCTGAATCAAATGATTGAAGTTATTGGGAATTTCAGAACAACCAGCGATCGATTGGATCAGTACAGTGTGAATGTCCTGGATCATGGTTCACTGACTGTTCGGCTTCAATCGGCTTCCCACCTGGTTGCTAAAGTCTATCGAGACAACGACGGTAGCAGTACTTTCAGCCCCGCAGATTTTTTTGTTGGCACTATTCAATCGAGGCAGTCTATCAAGGCGCATCAATCGGGTGAATATCTGGTTCAGGTGTTTAAATCACCTAATGTAAACGGATTTCCAGGCTATAGCCTTCTATTTGTCAATCAACGGTAACCTGAAAGGGTCTAGCAATGGGTCTTCCAATCCAGTGAAAATGTGCTTTGCTCATCTGTGTATACCCTATCCAGTTTTTTTCGGTGCAGGTAACAGGTTCCGATCGAATGGATGGCAGCCCAGCAAATTTAGAAAATCGCTCCAGGATAAAGAGGGGGTCACCGTTACTGGGGTTGCGGTGAGCCAGATGGAGCCATCCCCTGCCCGGAGCCAACCCTGGGCCTCAACAATTCGCTCTGGTTGACGTACCAGTAATTCAGGGGCTTTTGCAGTGGGTTGGAGCGATCGCACCTCCTGTCCCTCCCTCTCTGCCATGCGCCAATCTTCCCATCCAACGGTGGGACTCAGCATTGCTACAGGAGAATCGGGCAGTCCACCCCGCCCGATGATGAGAAACTGGTTGCCTTGAGTTGCCGAACAGAGTTGCTGGTTAATTAAACGGGACGCATCAACGGGAGCATTGGGTAATTGAGTCAGGGATTGGGTTGGATCTAAATTGGGAGTGGTAATGGCAACAATCCCACTCAACGACGGACTGGTTTGGGAAATAGCAGTCACATCATTACTGGGCAACTGTTGTGGATTGAGGCGAGTCGGGTCAGTGGTTTGCAGGGCCCGCTCCAGATCCAGGCGGGTGCGGGGCACAAACCCGAAAATTCCCAGGGTGTCAATTTTAACCTGCCCACCTCGACCAGAAAAAGCATTGGCAGTAATGTCACTGTTTTCGTCAGGATTGGAGACGATAAAGCGAGCATTGATGCGAATGTTGCCACCATCACCACCAGCGGCAGCCGTCCCTGCTGTTGCCGAAATTAAACTGTTGCGACGCAGTAACAGAACATCCTGTACGTCCAGACTAATATCGCCGCCTGTAGAACTGGTGGTTTCAGCCGTGATCCGTCCCTGATCCAACAGTTTTAAGGAACCAGTGGTGATGGCGATCGCGCCTGCTGCTCCAGCACTTCGGCCTTCTGCAGTAATTTGCCCACCATCCTGTACCAGCAGTTGCCCTGTGTTCACTGTAATTGTTCCACCTTGCCCATTACTGAGGGATTGGGCATTAATCAATGCTCCATTAGCGAGCCTCAGGGTATTGGCCTTAACAAAAATGTTGCCCCCATCCCCAGTTGTGTTTCCGGCGGTAAAGGTGCCAAAACCACTGGGATTCCCCGTCCCTGAGGCAAATCCTGAAAGAGTCACACGATCTGTTGCCTGGACAAAGATATTGCCTGCTCTGCCATCTGCATTAACCAGGGATGCATTCAGACGCGCTCCATTGGTGAAAGAAATATTTCTGGCGGTGACTCGCAGGTCTCCTCCATTCCCTGTGGCGCGCCCGAAGCGATCGCTCTCTACAGCTGTATCTGCCGAACTGACAAACTCGCCTACCGCTCCATCCCAGGCGGCGAGTTCACGCGCCACAATAGTGACATTGCCTGAGTTACCTGTTCCATTAGAACCAGACCTGATGTTCGCTCCATTTCTGACGAACAGGTTGGTGGTTGAAATGGTAATGTCTCCTCCACGACCAACTGCTCTGGAAAACTCAACAGCACTGAATATGCCACTATTGACCGGCAGAAGAGTATTGCTAACGCCATCTAACAAAACCGTGTCACGGGCAGCGATGATTATGCTGCCTGCCCTGCCCTGCCCAAAGGTGCTGCTATTAAGTCTTGCACCATCTCGCACCAGGAGGGAGCCAGTGGTTATCCTGATTTCTCCTCCATTGCCAAAGTTACGCGCTGCGGTGAAAATTCCGCTCGTGAAACTTCCGAGGTTAAATGGGCTGGGCTGGACTCCCAGGAAGGAAGCTGTATCTTGAACATCAAGGCTGATATTGCCTGCATTGCCGCGTCCACGGGTGAAGCTAGCTAATGATCCACCATTCTGGGCAACCAGCGATCGCGTAGTAACCATAATCTCCCCACTGTTCCCAATTGCATCGGGTTCCACAACACTGCGCAGACTACTGGAACCTCGTCTACCAATTCCATCCAGCCAAACAGTATCTTGAGCTTGGATAATAATCTTTCCAGCATTTCCCTGTCCTGCCAGCCTAGTAGTGAATTGGGCACCATTAAGCAGGGAGAGTGAGTTCGCCGTCAGTTGGATATTTCCACCCTGACCAGTAGTACTTGCCAGCACCGAATTATCAATCAGGCTGGCATTTAAACTAGCCAATTCAGTTGCATGAATTTCAATATTGCCAGCCTGTGTTCCAGGGAACCCCAGTCCTGTTTCAATGCCAGCCAGCAGTTGGGTGTCTGATCCAGTCATGGTGAAGTTCTTCGCGTTGACGATGATATCACCGCCACTCTGCGATCGCACATTGATCTGAGCACCATTCGTCAGTGTGACATTGGCGCGATCAACACTACCGGGGAAACTAAGTTGCCATTGATTATTCTGGACCTGGAGTGGAATCACTCCCTGGCTGGCAACCCCAGCAAGTTCCACCCGCGCTCCAGGTGCCAGAATTCGCCCGCCCTCAAGCTGCACGTCGCCGCCCACAAACAATACACTCTGTTCCGCCGCTATTTGTAGCCCGACACCATCCGCTGTAGAACGATGAACGATTGGTTGAGCCGCCATTTGACTAAACCACAGAGCAGAGGGATTGACCGTAAGTAAGGGAGGAGCCTGGGGATCGGAGACACGGAATATACCCTGGTTGCCAAACTGAACTTCATGCGCAGTCGTCGTAATGAAGGAGCCACGCACGTCTAATCGACTGCCTGGACCAAACAGGAAACCATTCGGATTGATCAAAAACAAAGACGCCGCACCATCGACTCCCAGAGTACCCAGAATATTAGACGGGGTATTGCCTGTGATACGAGCCAGGATCGTCTGAATGCCAGCAGGATTAATAAAATACACACGCTGTCCGTCTGCAACATTGAAATTCTGGAAACTGTGAAACAGATTAGCATTACGAATTGCGCCACCCCCAATTTGAATGGCCGGTTGTCCACCGACGGTTCCAGATACTATCACGGAATTTTCGCTCCCCCAGGTTGTATCAGGTGTGATCTGCGCCAGGGCGGAGTGGGAATGAAAACAACGGGTTACTACAATCAACAAGAGTGCTACCTGCCTACCGGATGCACCGTTGAGGAAAGAGTTTTGAAGCAGTTTTCCATACCAGGTAACCATTGGTATTAATACCCAACTAATCTGACCTCAATTTAGCTGAATTTGCCTGAATAGTGAATGAAAAATTTGAAGTCGAAGCTCTAAATAAGTCCTGAATTCATCTCAACTATTGGAATAAAAAAATTCTGATACTGATACTGTTCAGAGTTAGTCAATGCATTGTTCTATCAATTGATAATTAATTGATAGAACAATACAAATAAGCCTAGTGCATGAACTGGAACATCCAGATCTATCCATTCTAGTTAACTCAATCTGTAAGGAGACTACAAATCATGAAACGCCAAGTAACGGCAATTGGTCTGGCAACCTTCTCTGCATTCAGTTTGCTCATTTCTCAATTTGCTGAAGCAACACCAACTCGAGTAACGATTACTGACCGAGAAAACAATAGCCGGCAAACCCCTCAGTGGATTGGAACCCTGAAACCCAATACTATCTATACTGTAAACGGTTCGCTGGGAAACCGGCAGAGCGATGGACAGATTGATCTGGTCGATAACTATCGCTTCCGAATTTCTAAGGCTGGCAGATATGTGTTCGCGCTGGGAGGTGGCGCAAAGGCTGGCAGTGCAGAATTGCGTTTGTATAAAACTACGACGCTGATTGCCAATAAGAAACCCGCTCAACCGATTGATATGGTTTTGCAACCCGGCACCTACCGATTAGAAGTCTTTCGGACTCCATTTGCCCAGGGTTCATTCAGCTATGGGACTTCGATCATTACCCCTCAAAGCTAAATAGCTAATGTCCTCTGATGTATAGCTGTCGCCAGGTTGCTTAGGACATTGGCTTTAAAGGGGTGCTTCGTCCCCAGCCAGAGGTTTCACCCCTGCACCCAGTCCTAAGCCTGGTGGCTATCGCTATATTTCGTGACTCAATTTCAAAATGGCTGTATGACTCAATCTAAGGAGATTATCAACAATGAATCGTCAACAATTTGCTATTGGCTTTACGGCTATTTCTATCCTGAGTGCGCTGGCATCTCCTCTTTCGGCGCAAACGCTGGAAAGAACCGTGAATATGACTGTAGTTAAAGCATCTACAAAATGGGTAGATTCTTTTGATCAGGGCATCATTCAGTATTTCGCTCCTGATTTTTATGTGATTCCGACCATTGATGGGCGGCAGTTGCCCAAGAGTAAAGTAGTCAGCGACAAAATGGAGCCGACTTTCAACCACTCAGTTGCGACCAAAGTCTCTCTTTCTAAAACTAAAGTTCCCATCAGTTTGAAATTGATGGACAGCGATACCTTTCCTAACAGTGATGATATTGCTGATATCAATCCTCTTCCTGGTCAGGATGTGCTGACGCTGAATTACGAGCCAAGTACGGGGTCAATCTATGGTCCTGATGGTCGGAAACTGGGTACAAAAGGTCAGGCGATCGCCGTCAAGGGAGATAAAGACAAACACGGGGTAGAAATTACCTTCATCGTTACCCACAAAGATACAACGGTTACCAGTCCACAACTACCCCAGGAACCCAGTTGCCCGGTCGCAGGCACCAATTGTCAGGTGAAGTAATACAGAATCCGTGACTAATATTTCAGGTAATGGTTATGCGAATTCGATTCAGCCAGTAGTCTGGCAAACAGGATTGGATGGAGTGTATAACGCGGTGTACCTGTGCCTGCGCTTACCCCGACAGCGATGCAATGAGTGCGATCGCACTTGCAAGAGTTTTCTTAAAAATGGCAACAGTTAGGAGTTGGCGAAATATTAGAAGTGACTTTTTGTTAAAGTATTGCATCAACATAGTTAATCAATGGAGAAGAACAATGGCACAATACAAACATAATTTGCCGCAATTATCGAGTGATTTGTTTATTACGGATGGTGGCATTGAAACCACACTCATCTTTCGGGAAGGACTTGATCTACCTGATTTTGCAGCCTTTGATTTGTTGAGGCATGAAGCAGGTTATCGAGTATTGCAAAAATACTTCCGCACCTATGCCAGCCTCGCTAGAAACTATCAGGTTGGTCTGATCCTGGAAAGTGCAACCTGGCGAGCAAATCCCGATTGGGGCACAAGGTTGGGATATTCCAGTACAGCATTAGCGGAGATGAATCGGATGGCGATCGCACTCTTGCACGACATTCGCAATGAATTTGAAACAGAACAGTGCCGAATGGTGATCAGTGGCTGCATTGGCCCCCGTGGTGATGGCTATATTCCAGCCAATGCTATGAGCGTGGATGAAGCACGACACTATCACCAGGCTCAAATTAATACCTTCCGTGATGCCGAGGCTGACCTGGTAACGGCAATTACGATGAATTATGTGGAGGAAGCGATCGGGATTGTCCAGGCCGCCCAGGCCAGTGAGATGCCAGTCGTGATTTCCTTTACTGTAGAGACTGACGGTAGATTACCTACAGGTCAGAGCTTGAAAGATGCGATCGCTCAGGTTGATGCGGTTACCAACAATGCACCTGCCTACTACATGATCAATTGCGCTCATCCCACCCATTTTGCCAGCGTACTCGTGGCGGGCGAACCCTGGATAGAGCGGATTCGGGGTATTCGCGCCAATGCTTCTGCCAAAAGTCATGCTGAATTGAATGAGTCAGAAACATTAGATGACGGCAATCCAGAAGAACTGGGCAATCAGTACCGTGAGCTGAAAGACACATTAAAGAATTTGAATGTGCTGGGGGGCTGCTGTGGTACTGATGATCGCCACATCGAAGCCATCTGCAAAGCCTGCTTGCCCGTCTTCTGGATGCATCTTTCACAGCAATCTTTGATGCAGCGCGTCTAACGAGTCTGCAATTTTTGTCAGCAAATCTGATTTATCCGAGATCAATTCTATGCAACGTATAGCGGTAGTCATTATGGTTAGGACTGGGTGCAGGGGTGGAACCCCTGGCTGGGGACGAAGCACCCCCCTTAAAGCTAATGTCCCAAGCAACCTGGCGACAGCTACACTCACTCGGAGTTCATCATGAAAGATTCTATCCCCTCTGTGCCTCAGAAATTTGGGCACCTCCTGGGGGGTAACTGGCACAAATCAAAAGCCAAATGGCTGTTTGTCATGTGGATTTATGGCGACATTGAAACCACACTCACTTTTCGTGAAGGACCCAATTTGCCTGATTTTGCTGGTTTTGCTCGACTCAAACATGACGCAGCTCACAGGCATTCCAGAGATAGGTAGATAGCCATCATTAATTGTAAAGGGGGGAGAATTGTAAAGGGGGGAGTGGGGGTTGCGTCTTCAAAATTATCCTTCATTTAATTGCACCTGACTACTTACTTTCGCATCTAAACAAGCATGAAGTAAATGATTTATGTTGAAACACCAAATGATAACTACTTTAGTGATTGTATCTACTTTAGGTACACTGTATTATTCCATTCCTGTGGATGCTGCTAAGCATAAAATTTTCGATCAAGAATTCAATGATACTTTTGCTCAAGAAATTGGGCGGTTAAATAAAGGTGATAGCTTATTTCTGAACGGTGTGGTTGGTGGTTTCCTGGATCAGGATATTGATCCGGCTGACCTGTATCAGGTAGTTGTGATGAAGCCACAAACGGTAGTTCTTTCTCTGGACAGTAATCAACCAACGACTCAACTTCGTGTCTGGACAGACAAAAATCGCGATCGCCAGATTACAGCGGGTGAACAAATCATGGTCTATAAGCCCGCCAGAGAGACTGCGATCGCAACCTTCCAGCCTGGAGCTTACATCATTGAAGTGAACGATGGAATTCCCAGACGCGAGGCCAATTATTCGGTTGAGATTGCAAGTATTCAATGATTTTTAGACAGGTTATTCAGACATTGTCATTTGCTGTTGGCTGTCAGGCATTTTTATTAGTCATGAGTCACAGATCATTGCTCATAACTTCATTGGTCATAACTAATGACCAATAACTATTCATCAGTAACCTGAGCAGGATTTATAGCGATAGCCACTAGGCTTAGGACGGGGTGCAGAGGTAGAACCCCTGGCTGGAGGTGAAGCCCCCCCACCCCCTTTAAAGCCAATGTCCTAAGCAACCTGGCGACAGCTGTCACAAACCATTCAAGTAGGTGATGCTGCGAGTGATCGATTGGTTGCGATCGCTAACAGATTGTGCTGCAAATTTTGCTGGTTCGGGAGTTAGTGAAATGAAATTATTAACACGAGGAATCCTTAGTCTATTACTAGCTCCCCTGGCTTGTTTGTATGCTCAACTGGCAGCGGCACAAGTCAAAATTCAGCCATCTAATTTTAATGAGAAGGTCATCGTTCAACCAACGGATGAAATTCGATTGACGTTGGATCGGTTGCCAGCTGAGGAAGAAGGTAAACTGACCATTTTCATTGGGCGCACCGATGTCACCTCTCAATTCCGTCTAGTTGGGACAGAATTGATTTACCAACCCGGTCTTTTTCCACTGCCATCCGGCGCAACCCAGGTCACAGTTTATCTGGTCAAGGACAATCAATGGCAAGAAATTGCCCAATTCCCCCTCAGTGTGGCTCCGCAAAAACAGTCCGATGGTTTAATCCAACCCAACCTTCCATCTGAATCAAAACAACCCGATGCAGCCACACCTGCCGAACAACAACAGCCCCCAACCGTAGAACCCACCGATAGGCAATCCACCGATCCATCTCAACCCCCTGAACAACCTGAGGCATCCTTACCAGACCTCGACAAACCCGTGACAAATGGATCAAACCAACCCCAACCAGAACCGTCTCAACCCACTCAAAAACCTGCTCAAGAACCTCCGAAAAAAACCACTCAATCCGACTCAATTCCATCGAAACCCAGCACCTCAGCAGCCGACCTGAGTAATTCATTTCAGCCTCAGCCCCCCCTCCAACCTCAATCGCCTGCACCCGACCCAATTCAAGCCCAACCCGAAACACCCAGTTCAGACTTCACTATCACTTTCAAACCACGAATGAACGTGACTGTGAAGTCGCAATTTTTGGAGCAGACATCGGGTAATGCCCCCCCCTCGGAGCGACCCACCTTTACCGATGCCACCGTTGAAGCAGGGTTTGAAGCCGAAATCAGTCGGGGCACCTTTAATCTACAAAGCCGCTTCAGCACCCTGGGAGTCACGTTTCAACCAGAAGCATTGCGGTTTGCAGAATTGGGAGAAAACGCCCCCCGATTTGACTTGAGTGAGTATCAGATTAATGCCAAATGGGGTCCTGTCGAGTTTGCCATGGGACACCTGTGTTATGGCAACCATCCCTTTCTGCTCAGTAACGTTTGCAGTCGTGGGGTCACCTTTAAGGTGAACCTGAGCGATCGCATCGACCTCTCCATCAACAGTATGAATGCCACCAGTCTGGTGGGGTTTGACAATTTCTTTGGTTTGAACGATTTCAGCAATAACATCACGGCAGCCACGCTGGGCTTTCAATTGATCAAAAATGACTTTGGCGGCATTCGTCTGGAAGCAACAGTGATGGACGGCAAACGTAAACCGATTGGAGACTTTAACGTCGGAGAAGTGGTGGATGCTGAAAAGAGCCGTGGCTTTGGCTTTCGCCTGTTTGGTACAGATAATTCTGGTCGGTTGCGGATGGATGTCGGCTATGCTCGCAGCACCTTTACCAATCCGCCCGATCGTCAACTCATTGATGCCGGTGCTGGAGTCGATGAGTTGGTCGCTGACGAGTTTGAAGAAGCACCTTTTATCGAAGAACCCTTTGTTGGGGAACCGATTATTGAACAACCCATTCTTGAACAACCGATTGTTGAACCGCCACTTGATCCACCTATTGATCCATTACCTGTCGAACAACCGATTGTTGAAGCACCGATTGTTGAAGCACCGATTGTTGAAGCACCGATTGTCGAAAGCCCTATCCCAGAGGAATTTATTGAAGAGACAAACGGCACCCCGGAAATCCAGATCGTGCCCGTCAAACCAGTTACCAAATCTGCCTTCTATGCTGATGTCAGCTATGACGTGCTGAAAGACGTCAACCTGGGCGGCAATCGGACCCTTTCCCTCACCCTCAATGGTCGTTATGAACGCATTGATCCACAATTTCAAAGTCTGGGAGCCACCGTTACAGCCGACCAGATGCGAACAGTGGTGGGTTTCAATGCCAGCATCAGTGGAGCCAGCATTCAGTTTCAGCAGGAATGGCTGGAAGATAACCTGGCCAATGTGCCCACCATCCTCAAAACGAAAACGCGCAACACTACGCTGAATGTGAATGTGCCTTTTCAGAATGTTCTGGGTTCAACCAGTCGCTTTTTACCGGTGTTGAATTACTCCTATCAGCGGGTCCAGCAGGTAGGCGCAAACGTACCCATCCCAGACCTATCGGGCTTTGATCCGACTGAAATTCCAAACCAAATTAATCAGCAACATCAATTTGGAGTGCAGTGGTTGTTTGATGAATTGAGTTTGAGCTATCAATTTTCCAGTTCCTTTCAAGACAATCGCCAGCCCAGTCGCGAGAATGCCGATTTCCTCAATCTCAGTCATCAGCTCTCCTTTAGCTGGCAACCATCGCCCCAATTTCAGCTCACCCTGGGCTATAACTGGTCCAGTGCTGAAAGTAAAGAAGAGGGCATCACGCGCTTCAATTCCAGTCCGACGGTTGGCCTAAGCTGGGAGTTCCTGAAAAATTTGACCCTCGCCCTCAACTACAACTTCACTAGCGATCGCGACTCGCGTAACCAGTCCTTTACTCGGGCCATTGGTCTGGAAGCCATTTTGACCTGGCGCTTCACAATCTTTTCGGGATCTGGAACTCAATTTCCGGGCAGTGCCTTCATTCGCTATAGCCGTCAATCCAACTTGAACCGCGACAACGTCTTTGGTTTTTCCACCGATTCCACGCTTCAAGTCATCAACGCCGGTCTGAGTATCAGTTTTTGAGGAGGAACCATCATGCGATTCGTGGCCCTTTCTGCTTTATTGACCAGTGCCTTCACACTTCTGTTCTCGTTCAACGCCCAGGCCGTGAATGTCAGTCCCCGTGGGGTGAACGTACGGACCTTTGGGCCAACCACGGTATTTCTCACCTTCTTTGGGTTGGATGCCGATCAACGCCCAGCAGAAGCCCTCTGGTGTGGGGCCATCAACGCTGACCAGTCCTGTGTTCCCGGTACCATCTTTGGGCGCTTACCCGTGCGTAGTAATCTGGCCAGGCGGAGCGGCAGAAACAATCTTACTGATATCATGACGATTCCCGCCTCAGTCGCTCGCCGGGCTTATCAGGATGCCCTACGAGGAAATTCTTCTGAGTTTTTCTACGTCCGCCGCTTTGTCAGCCGGACGGGTGGACCGGATGAATTTGTCGCTGTCACCTGTCGCCTGGCCGGAGGGGGGGCACGAGTTCCCCTGGCGCTCACCCAGGTACGCCTGGAGTTCGTGGGCCGTGCTGGTTCTAGCCAGACTCCATTCAATTCCATCATTCAGGTGGTGCCCCAGGGACAGGAACCGCCTATGCTCCAGGCCAACATCCGTTACAATGGGTCAGGCCGACTCAAGGGACGCTGGGAAGTGGTCTTACCCGGTGATCCACCGCCTACCTCGCAAGACTTATTGACAGAAGCAACTCTCCCGATTGAGCAGCGAGGATTGCAACGGCGCTATACTCTGGTCGAGCCCTTTGAGCATTTCCTGCCACCGACGGGTGAAGTGACTTTGCCCGGACCCGACCCAACCCGACTGCCGCAACAGACAGCGGGCCTCCACCTGATTCTGTTACGGATTGAGGCAACGGATGACCGTGAAGGCAATTCGTTTACTGGGGTAGGTACGGTCAATAGTGGCGGGGTGGCGGGGTTTCCCATGCCGGTGTTGCGGTACTATGTCAGCCCCAATGCTACTTCCGTAGCAGCAACAACGACCTTGAAAACTCTGGGGTTGCTCCAACCCGCTGCCAACGCTCAATTAACCCCGACTCAACCCATCACCTTTCGCTGGCAAAACGTTCCCAATGCCACAGCCTTTAAACTGGAAATTGCTGAAGTCAATAATGACCTCTTACTTCTATCAGCAATACTGAATCGTGAAACGACCAGTTATTTAGCTCCTCCCTGGCTGCAAGAGAATGCAGGTAAGATGCTTCAGTGGCGAGTGCTGGCGATCGCTGAAACTGGCACAGTTATTTTGCAATCAGATTGGCGCAAATTCCAACTGCAACCACGATAAGCAGTGAATGATTGTAAGGACAAATGTGCACAATTGCGATCGCCCCTTCCCTACGAGAGAACCAGTATCCTGCGGGCAACTGGAATTACAGAAGCACAGCGATCCACCCTCAAGCAACTGGGAGCGATCGATGGTGATTAACGCCTTTATAGCTCTACGCAGGTGCGTTAGGACATTGAAATTAGACAGGGAGTGGGGGCCTCGCCCCCAACCAGGGGTTCCACCCCTGCACCCCGTCCTAACCACAATGACTACCGCTATAAAGTGTCTGGGTCAATAAGGTGGAAGTGTTGACGAAGTATTTTTCGAGGTTCTATGATGCCAGGACGTGAATCACCCCCATCAAAAGTTTTTTCCAGTTCACCTTTCGCCCTACCCCCTCACACCTCTACTCCCCCTGCCTGACGAGGTGTTTTTCCAGGTCATCTAGAATGGCATTCATAGTTTCAAGTGCTGGAGCGCATCTGACAATCGAGCATCCCCACCCTGGTAATGCTACAGAAATAATGAAGTATTGTAGTAGTGGATGAAATACCAGATCGCTCCAATGTGATTATCTAACGAATTGGAAAAAGACAAGGTTTTGCAGACTAAACGAGATACCCTTTGCCTTAAGGTATTGTTGAATCGCTCAATGTAACTGGTTTTGCCCGTTTCCTTGCCGATCGCCCGATCTCGTTTGCTTGGTAGAACAGCACCATAAGCTGCCCAAAAGTCAGTATAGGCAACGGCGCATTGACGGTAAACCACAGGCAGAGATATCCAGAGCTGATGGGCTGCCGCTTCATCCCTTGCTCCAACATAAACTCCCACAATCTCACGAGTGTCTGCATCCAATACCAACCACACCCACTGCTTGTTGCTTTTGTTCTCCACAAACGACCACAGCTCGTCGGATTGAATCGTTAAACGCCTCTTTTTTGGGCGTGACCCGCACCGCTCGTGGCACGTTGGTAGATTGCTCGTTGACGCAGGTTTGCAACCACTGCTCTGAGACCTGAACAGCACAAGCGGCGTCCACCAGGGAGAAGCGTTCGAGCAGCAAGCGGTCAATCAACTCTCGCGTGGCTTGATCAATCACTTTTTTCGTCGGTTGTTCGATAAACTGTCGCCCGCAATCGTGGCATTTGAACCGTTATTTACCGTTGTGGATGCGACCATTTTTGACGGTTTGCACAGAGGTGCAACTAGGACAGGCAAGCATAGCAAGACTTGAGTGAACTTCTCTACTCCTCATATCATTACATGTTGAGTACTACCATTATCCCTTATTTCCCAACAGGTCTACTGAGGTCGTTTTGCTCGAACGGCCTTAATGTCTGCTATGTCAAGTTTGAGTACTTCCCGATAGAGAAACAGCAAGGCACTGAGAGCTTGATTCTGGGTTGAAGCTGAAACCTGCCCCTCGACGGCTAGATGGGTGAGAAATGCTTCAATTTCAGCGTTGCTCATCGCTTTCGGATGGCGCTTATTGTGAAACAGGATGTAACGACGAATCCACTGCATGTAGGTTTCTTCCGTGCGGTAGGCATAGTGCTTGAGACGAATCGCATCCCGCAGCTGATCCAGCAATTTTTAGGCGGTGGCTGCATAGGAAACGGGTAAATGTACTTTGTATTTAAAGGTACATACAATCACCTCCGTAAGGGCTCTGAAAATATGGGGAAAGATTCTCGGGTCGTGAATCAGAGAAATGTGGGATCATAACTTACCAAAGTTTTCAGGTTTGATTGACTCAAATCTGAAGACAGGCAAATGAAGGTCGTCTGGTAATTGTTACAAATTTTCCCACACTGCTTTGATGCACTACCGAGTACCGTAGTATAAAAAGTGCAGTAACAGTATATCTGTTCTACTGAGTTGCCGACCAAGCTCAGCGACCGCCGCCGGAAACGCCCGGTCGGCTGCAACAGTCGCTGCCACATTACCCGAACCGTCCGACTGAAAAGCGGGGCGGCGGTTCGCTGCGGCGCCCTTGTTAGGCCATGTCGTCATACACTCTCAATAGCAGAGTCGAAGCTCTGCGCCAACGCCAGAAACTCACGCCCCCAACCGCTGCTCTGAGCAACCTCTTGAATGTTCCCAGTCGGCGCGAACAACAAGGTGAGGTCCATCCGTGTCGGCATATCGCCCGTCTCGATACGAGTGATGAAGCTGTCCATCTGCCGCAAAGCATCGTCGCGACTATTCCAAGAAGACCAGACAAAATCATTTCCGGGACGAGCTAGAAACTCGCGAACCTCGCGAAGCACGTTAATCAGTCTGCTGTGCGTGGCTGAAGGCATGGCGTGTGAAGTGACCTAATAAGATAGATACACAGAATTTTGCTGTATATCCAGCCTATTTGAGGGAGATATCCAGCAAGGCTGCTGTTGATCTACCAGTTTTGGGGAAATATACAGTAGGCAATCTGTTTATTTACCCTATAGGGGGAGATATACTGATAAAGTTTGTCTAATAAATTGTTAGACACCTCAAGTTTCCTGTTGGGGCGGTACTTAAAGCTTATCTGTGGGCATCATAGGTTTCGTTGATCATTCTGAGGCAACACATGGGCGGACCTAAATTTGTTCGGTTCTTTTCACCAGTGATTGAAGCTCTGAAAGAATTGGGTGGTTCAGGTCGTCCTGTAGAGGTAAGAGATGTAATTGCAAGGCAATTGAATATCTCTGAGCAAGAGAGAACTGATTTACTGGATGGGGGTGCGCCACGTTTTGATAACGAAGTGGCGTGGGCAAGGTTTTATCTGGTTAAGGCTGGGCTAGTCGACTCCTCAAGGCGAGGTGTTTGGAGTTTTAGTGACAAAGGGAGAGCGATCGAGTCGTTGTCCTATGATGAAGCTTTCAATATTTTCAAACAAGTCCATTCAGAGTTTCAGGGAGAACGAGATTCTGATGCAGTAGAATCACAACCTGAAGAGACAATCGGAGAAACGATCGCGCCAAACGATACAGTAGTTAATGATGATTCTTCATACCGTAAAAAATTGCTTGAAATATTGACATCCCTTCCACCCTCTGGTTTTGAGCGTTTATGCCAGCGACTATTGCGAGAGTCTGGGTTTGAACAGGTTGTTGTTACAGGGCGATCGGGTGATGGTGGGATTGACGGACAAGGCATTCTACAAGTCAACCCATTTGTCAGTTTTAAGGTTTTGTTTCAATGCAAACGGTACACAGGGTTAGTAACAGTATCACAAGTTAGGGACTTTCGTGGAGCAATGATGGGGCGTGCAGATAAGGGAATTATTCTCACAACTGGGACGTTTACATCAGATGCTCAAAAAGAAGCTGTGCGCGATGGTGTACCCCCTATTGAGTTAGTGCATGGCGAAAAACTGCTTGATATGTTTGAGCGTTTAGAGCTTGGGTTAACTCCCCGTACAACCTATGATGTTGATCATCACTTTTTCCAAGAGTTTCAGTCGTAGAGAGTTGGCGGTGTCTAACAATTCGGGTGCAGCGGATTGACCGAAGCCGCTTGGGTGAGATGCAAAGTTCTCGACAACCGCTGACCCGAACCGTTAGGTAACCAAATACTCTCTGTCCAGAAAGGACTTTCTTTAAGAAAAAAATTGAAGTGTATGTAGTACTAGAACAAAAGTCTTCCATAGTGAAAATTCTGTATGGTGAAAATTTACATAGACACAAATATATTCATTGGGTTTTACCAATCCTCAAATGATCCAATTAATATTCTTGATGAAATTGGAAAATATTCTCAATATCTAGTTACCACATCTCAAACGATCAATGAGTTTCATCGCAATTGTATAGGGGTACTAAATAAACTCATTAAAAATTTTTAGGATTCTGTAAATTTTCAGGATTCTGTTAAGTTCAATCCTTTTTGCACCTCTTTAATTAAACATTTACCTGAGTTCAATGACCTCACCACAAAGTGTAAAGAGGCTCGAGAAAAATCTCAACTAGTGATCCAGAAGTTAGAGACTGCAAAAAAGCGTAATGAAGATCCTGTCGCTCAAAAGTTTGATGCAATCTTTAATCACCCTTCCACTACAAATATAGTTCTGACAGACGCTTTGATTAATAAGGCTTACCAAAGGAAGCTTTTAGGCAATCCACTTACATCAGACGGTAAAATTACTATCGGGGATGAGGTTATATGGGAATCGCTTCTTTCTAGAGTTAGGGAAGACAGTAATGTTCTAGACATGGGGATAGGAATCAGGGAGAATAGGAGCACTCGAACCCGTTAAATTCTCCCAAACAACTACGACGGTACTTGAACCTGTGCATTGCCCCACCTGTGAGAGCACGAATGCGGACTACAACCTTGTTCGAGAAACAATAAGAACTCAAGGATTTTCAAGTCTTAGCGGCAAAATGGGCAAACTTGTGCAGCCAAGAACAAAGGGGCAAGGTCACGGAAGCACCTCTCGCGCTTTCTATGCTCGCACAGGGTTCGTCGCACACATTTTGGGAGAGGGCTACTCGATTCCTTTATCCGTTAAACCAGAATAAATTTTTTCTGGATAATTTTGTGCTGGTTACAGCCTGTGTATTCAACAGGCAACTCCCCGTTTGTGCCTCAACAGGTAACTTGAGCTGCCTAACGCTTGTGGTCACCCGGCCCGCGCGGACGATTGTCCATCCCAAAGCGCTCGGCTCGCGGGCTCGGGTGCACCACTTGGTTCGCCATTCTTCGGCAGAACAGGTCGGCTGGCAGCGGTGTAATCAGTTTTGATTCAGTAACTCAAGAGTTCGTCGATCACTCTTTCCATCAAAGTACTTGTCAATGATCTTTTGGAATACGGAATTGGCATTTGAAACCTGAGCAAAAAGCGTCGCGCAAGATCGGAGCTTCATGTCATCCGGTGTGCCAAAAAATCTCAGTTGCAGATCGTCCGTCGACGGCCAGCGCGGCATCGCAAATTGTGATCA
The DNA here is from genome assembly GCF_049200465.1 of Leptothermofonsia sp. ETS-13. Taxonomy (NCBI): domain Bacteria; kingdom Bacillati; phylum Cyanobacteriota; class Cyanophyceae; order Leptolyngbyales; family Leptolyngbyaceae; genus Leptothermofonsia; species Leptothermofonsia sp. ETS-13. Next base: position 2,804,497 of record NZ_CP120836.1, on the reverse strand, counting down.
GGCGTGGCCCAAGCACATCATGTGTGAGATAAGCATAGGCCTCATCTAAACCCGTGATGCCGTATTTCTTGGCCATCGAACTGTGACCCAGACCGCGAAGCTGAGGGAAGATGTACCACATCCAGTGTGACGCTTTACGCCCGCTCTTGATCTCCGACAATGCGGTATGAAAGGTACCGTCCTGGGCCAGAACGAAACGAGCGAGATCAAAATGGTCGTTAGTGTGTGTGTTGTGCATCAAAGGTTTCTGGCGAACAATTTATTATACAAACTTTATCAGTATATCTCCCCCTATAGGGTAGATAAACAGATTGCCTACTGTATATTTCCCCAAAACTGGTAGATCAACAGCAGCCTTGCTGGATATCTCCCCCAAATGGGCTGGATATACAGCAAAATTCTGTGTATCTATCTTAGTAACTCAGTAGAACAGACATACTGTTGCTACACTTTTTTTATACTACGGTACTCGGTAGTGCATCAAAGTAGTGTGGGAAAATTTGTAACAATTGCCAGACGACCTTCATTTGCCTGTCTTCAGATTTGAGTCAATCAAACCTGAAAATCTTGGTAAGTTATGAGCCCACATTTCTCTGATTCACGACCGTACTTTTCCTGCTTTCAAAGATACAAGCGAGGCGGATGAACTCTGGAAACTGCGGAGTCCAGTTGAGAGGGCTAGCAAGGTAATGATGTGTGGCTAGCGCTGTACATCATTATCTACTCAAAAACCATTACGATTTGGGTACCACCCCGGAACAAACTGATTACGCTTAAAACTATGTGAAATTAATCCGATCAAGCAGGGCAGGACAGTCCGATTTATTCGGCTCACGGAGATAGACACGATGGACAACCATTTTCTGAAATGAGACACGCCAAAATCACCACTGGAGTAGTTAACCCTAATTGGCTCAAAGCTGTTCTGGATCAATGACCAGTTCTCGGAGCCTGGCAAAGGCCCGATCGCGCTCTTCTTTTATCCGATCACGTTCTTCAATGAATGCATCAGGATTTTTGAACAGTTCACCATCTGGATAAAATACCATTAACCCGTCTTCAGCCAGTTCAAACCGGATCCCCAAAGTTGGAGAAGTCCAGGGAAAGTTGATGGCAGTAATTGGCAAAAAATCTTGATTAGCACGGCTCCGCACCAGTCCCCAAAAGTCATGGGAATCAGGGTCGTAAAGAACATTTCTAAAACGCCATGCTCTTTGTAGAAAGATTGTTTGGCGAGCATTGCAGCGCTAGTTTGCGTTTGTGCGTTCTAAAACGTACTGCTGAAAGAACTGCTTCATTTGTGGACTAGATTCGCAATCAAATCCCATTCGTTTTCCCTTTTCCATAGTAGCTTCAGCACTCAAGCCTTCACAGGTGGCAGCATACATCAGCGCCATTGCTCCGGAGCGCAGTCCACTTTTGCAGTGGGTCAACAGCGGCTTGGGCAGCTGGTCAATCTGGTTCATGATTTGATCGGTCTGCTCTTGACTGAGCGCGTCGGGACGCACAGGTAAGTTGACATACTGGAGTCCGGCGGCTTCAGCCTGCTGCTGTTCGTCGCTCAGCGCCCCCTCTTCCTGGGGCGATCGCAAGTTCAGGACCGACTTGTAGCCTTCCTGTGCCGCCTGTTGCAGATCGTCAGGGGTTGGTTGCCCCATTGCTATGGCAATATCGTCGTTGATTGACTTAATGTCATTCATTCATTCTGATTCAATCTATTCTTGATCAACTATTCTACCAACTAGTAATATGGTATCGATGACAATTACCTGATCAATCTAACTTTCGTAGGATTGTTGACCTTGCATCAGGAAGGATTACTTCAACTAGGGTTGCTCTACTGCTGATTCACGTTTGTGGGGCATGATAGACAACACGAATCGTCTCTTGAGTAACCAGCCCCACTGCAACCATTTCTTGCACCGATGAAAGAAATTGGGCGATCGCCTCTTCTCGATCAATCAGTGTAACTATGATTGGCAAATCCGCTAGCTCCATAATTCGCGCAGTGTGAATTCGGTGGTGCTGGCGAACACCAAATCCTTCTATGCCTCTAGTCACCGTAGCTCCGGCAAGTCCCTGCTTTCGAGCTTCTTCTACCAGTGCTGTAAAAAGCGGTTTACCATGCCATTGATCGCTCTCGTTAATATAGATTGTTAGCTTTTCCCAATAGCTCATGGTAGCCTCCTCGCTAAAAAAATTCCCAATTCCAAACACAGCACTCCCAGAGTGGCAGTGCAAACCCAATACAATGCTGTGATCTCCCAATGCCCACTGGCAAGCAGTTTTTCAGCATCCAGTTCATAAGTGGAGAAGGTTGTGTACGATCCTAAAAAGCCGACTGCAACCAAAACACGCAAATCCGGAGACACCTCGATTCGCTCAATGACGAGCGTGGTGAAAAAGCCCATCAAGAATGCTCCTGAAAGGTTTATCAATAACGTGCTGTAGGGAAAGGTCGTTCCAAACCATTGATTGCAGCCGAGGGTGAGATAGTAGCGACACAAGGCTCCCGCGATGGCCCCAAGGCTAACTGCCAACGGCAGCCTGATCTGAGGATTGTGAGTGCGTAATAAAGAGAAAATAGCGGCTAAACCTTTGCCAGATGGATGGGATTGCTTGGGCATCTGCATCTCCAACTAGCTGAATAGTTGAGCTAGACGGATACCGATTTCCAGGCAAACCCCTCCCAGCACCACACTGCCTGCCCAATAAACAAGAGTCAGCGATCGATTACCCGTTCGCCGCAGATTAGCAGTGTCTAGAGCATAGGTGGAAAAGGTAGTATACGACCCTAGAAACCCAGTGGTTATCAGAAACTGCAACTCTGACGAGGGGATGACGCGCTTGATCGCTAAGGCAGCGAAAAAGCCCATCAACAGAGAGCCTGACAGATTAATCAAAAACGTACCAACGGGAAAACTGACTCCCAACCACCGGGCACACAGGAGCGTGAGATAGTACCGACCTAATGCTCCGGGGATTGCCCCTATGCCAACTGCTATTGGTACACTTAGCCCATCTGGTAAGAGCAACAACAGCTCAATCGAATAAACTGGGTGCAGTGAAATAACAACCATCTAAATCTCCTAAATTGGCACCAGTTGCCATTTTCCCAGTGCTTTAGGAGAAGGTAAGTGTTTTCAACCTCACAGCCCCTACTCCCCTGAAGCGATCCTGGAAAGTAGGAGCCATCATCCATTGACATTGGCAACCTGTTGAAGGTGTATCAATCTCTAATGGCGGTTTTGGCAGGCTCCATTGCCATAATCTAGTTCATAATCTAGTTATACCTCTAAACCCTAATTCATGACAAAAACCCTCTTCTACTCGGTGCGAAGAGGGCTAAATTGCTGGAAGGTTAACTGCATAGAGCAGATTAGTGACAATCTCTATCGAGCCGCAATTGCCACTTTGCCGCATTCCTGATTGGCTGGCACTGCTTCCATAATTTTCTTGGGATTGGGCAGGTTGAGGTTTGCCATCAGGTCAATAAAGCTCTCCCGTGTTTGCCCCACAAAGCGAGGATTCCACTGCTTTTCTTCGCCAATCGTAGACACCGTTTCGCCCTTATAGTCATGTCCTGGATATACCAGCGTTTCATCCGGTAAAGTAAACAGGCGCTGGGTGATGGCATCGTACATTGCCCCGGCATTGCCGCTTTGAAAGTCGGTGCGTCCACAGCCGCGAATCAAGAGGGAATCCCCCGTCAATAGATGTGTCCCATTGACCAAATACGCGACATGGCTGTCAGTGTGACCTGGAGTCGCGATCGCCTCAATCCGAAGTGAACCCAGTTGCAACACCTCACCGTCCCGCATTACGCGATCAGCACAGACCGCTTGGGCACCCGCAGGAACAATCCCCAAACATCCTGTAGCATCCCGCAGTTTGCCCGTACCCGTAATATGGTCAGCATGAATGTGGGTTTCCAAACAATAGCGCAGGGTCAAGCCCAATTCTTTCAAGATACGCAGATCACGCTCCACTTGTTCAGCCACAGGATCGACCAGGATAGCTTCCTTGGTGCCTGGATCAGCAATCAGATAGGTATAAGTCCAGGTAGCTTCATCAAAAAGTTGGCGAAATAACATGATTAGAGTCCTCCTTTCGTTGAAGAGTGAACAGGTTGAGAAACGCAATGCCGCAATCCCTAATTCCGTAAAACAATCGGCTAAATCAATTGGCAATGAGGTGAGAGAGGAAGGCAACCCTTCCTTCTTATGTAATTATATCACTATATAGTGATATTTTATGCTTTTGATTATAGCTGAGTTTTTGACCTCAGCCGTCATCGCTATTCTGTGAGATTCATCTGCCCACGGTAGCCTGTGATCAATCGGCTGCCGTCTTTGAAAATGTGAATTTCCATTTGATCGCTGGCCCAGTTGAGGCGATCGTGAAAGGCGGGATTGAATACATGCACTCGTTGATTGCGCGAAGACACTAGGGAATCTGGCGTATGCACTGCCAGCGATTCGACATAGGGACCATCCACCAAAATATCTAACTCATCCAGCAGTGCCTGTGCGCCGGTTGGGGCATCGGATCTTTGAAGTTCCTCTAGGGTGAATCCGGTAAATGACATGACGCTCAGCCCCCGTGCTTTGGCTTGATGGGCAAGTTGTGCTAAAGCAGGTGCTTGCCAAAACGGTTCTCCACCTGAAAAGGTCACTCCTTCGTTGCGTGGATTTGCCAAAATTTTCGCTAGCAGCTGATCAATACGGATGAGTTGATTCGGCTCAAACGACCAAGACGCAGGGTTAAAGCATCCCGGACATTGCCGTAAACAGCCCTGTACCCAAATCACCGCACGGCAGCCAGGGCCATTCACTTCTGATTCATCCACATACCCCATGATGTTGAGATGATCCGGTGGAATTTCCATCAGTCTCAGCGCGGCCCTTTCCTGAGAATTCGGCATCATTGCTACTCCTTTACGCTTGCATGGAAGGGATGAGTTGGTGCTGAGGATAGCGAGTCGGAATTCCTATTGCAGCTTGAATGCGATCGCGAAAAATCTGCAATTGTTCTACACTCACAGGTTTGAGGGAACGTACAGGGTAAGGTCGAGATCCTGGAGTGTGGTTGCCCCGGGCATCGAGTTCGTGACGAGTCGGTTTAGGACGAGTGGGTGTGTTGAGTTGAATTTCATTGGGTAACAGTCTTTGCATCAGCGTAATGTAATCGGCTTGTTGCTGATCGCTCCACGCCGAAAGTACCATTGTTTGGATCGATAAGATGCCCGAATATTGTTGCCGAAACTGCCACAGACCTGCCCAGAGTTGTCCAAGTTCCAAGTCTTCGAGGGGTCGGTTAATGTGTTGAAAGGAGTTGGGGGCGATCGCATCCAGCTTGACCGCAACGTGATCGGCAATAGTCAATTCAGCCCGAACGTTTGGATCGCTCAGTAAACTACCATTGGTCAAAACAGCCACTGGCTTCGCGGCGATCGTTTTAGCGACGGTTAGAATATCTGCCAAATTTTGAGCCAGTGTGGGTTCGCCACTGCCGCTGACGGTGACAATCTCTACGTCCCAAGGCGCAAAAAGGTTGTAGATCTTGTTGGATTTGTTCAGTTGAAATGAAAACTTGTCGAGTTGTGGTCTGACATTCAATTTCGCCAAGCTGACAGTAAACACAGTTGAATGAACAGTTTGAAACCGCGCCAATTGGATCAATTCCCAAAGATTGCCCAAATCGCCAAGACTTTACGGGTCCATAGATAGAGTTAAAGAAACGTTTGTTGTGCAGCATTATTCATTTTTAATCGCTTTGTTCACGATTTTTCACGCTCAGAAGACATCAATATCATTGATTCAGCTATTAGAGGGCAAGCTGCTTGCAAGGCTCACATTGATGCATCACTGCAAACGATCGAACAAAGGGGACTGCCATCAATGGGTTTTTTGATCATGGCTTGATAGTCGCCAACTTTGAATTTGAGTTTGCCAGTTAGATACGCTAAGCTTAATCCCATCATGTCAATGCCTTGCTGCATCCAACACCGCCACTGCTGAGGCGTTGCCCGCAAATCCCAGTTCAAACTTTGCCCAGTGTACTTTTCAGCAGTCATGACTTGACCCTGCACTACAGTGAGAACACCTCTCGGCTGCGGTTCGTCAGGGAATCCATATCCAATCACAGAATTAAACTCAATTTTGGCTAAGGCATTTACCAGTGCTACGTCAGCATTCCAAGCTGCTTGATAAGCACGCATCCATTCGGGGGAAAAGAGTTCTGACATTACTTGTACTCCGAATCTTGAGATAAAGGTTTGAGATTTGAAGCGCGTTCAACCTTCCTGAACATTTAGAGAATTAGAAGAAGTAAAACTGCATTTAGCGAACTGAATTACGTCGGTTGCCGCCTCCAGTCGCTTGTCGGTCAAGGCAGCGCTGAAACGCAGGCAGGTGGTTTTCCTGAGAAACATGACGAAGTTGGGTGAATGCTGCTCGCAAATCCGGTTCTTTGACAAACGTTAGAAAGTGATCGTACATCTCAACGTTGGCAATTTCTGCGGTAACACCCATTTGACAGGCGGCTTCGAGGGTTTCAGGCGCTTCAACTGCTCCCGCAAACTTGTCTTCTGGAATCGGCAATCCATAGCGAGTAAACAAGTCATTCCAGAGCATGACATGACGATCTTCAGCAGTCACGATATTGCTAAATGGACGCACTCTACCAAATTTATTAATGACAGCTGCATAGAGCGTACGAGCTTGATACTCGTCGTTGATTGCATCAATCATGGCTTGCTGGGTAGGTTTGTCCAGTGATGTAGACGCTGAGCCAATTGCAGTCTGGAACATTGGGGAGAACAGAGCCAGCGTTGTTGTGCAAGCTCCTGCGATTGCCCATCGTTGGCGAGAACGAATTCGATTGGCTTTATGGTAGTGATTCATCAATTTTTTCCTTTAGATATGTGATTAGTCACGAATAAGTTATGACTGTATGATGAGCGATCGCCACTCTTCGATCAGCGATGGTGAAACATTCAGCGTAATGCTGGCTTGACCAAGGCTAGGAATTTCCAGCCGCAAGGGAACCACAGGGTCTAATTGCATCAAAATTGGCTGCAAATCATACTGAGCAACGTTCGGTTCTGGAGTCGCAGAATCTGTAAAGATCTGCTGTGACACATCATTGGCTGTCCAAGTTTTTCCCAGTGAATTGATCAATTTGAGCGGACGAGTATGATCTACTTCTGCGATGCCAGGAAAACCGACAAGGCGTAAATAAATACTTTCTGTACCGTCCAATCGCACTCGCTTAAAGGCGATCACCTGCCAAATATTCCCCTGCCGATCCTTCAGCGTTTGGCGAGACTGATATACCATTTGTCCGGGTGATTCTTCTAGTTGGCGAATGGCAGCCTGAGCTGGGTGAACTATAACCCCTACATTGAGTACCCATGCCAGAATCCCAGGAATCAGAATGAGCAAAATCAACTGGCGTAGTGAAATCATTTTCATCATTGAAACCAACCTTAGGATGATGAATTGACTGCATCTTGAATCGCTTGTTTCACATTATCGGGAATAAATACGGCATACATTCCACGCAGATCACCGACATGAAAGTTGTAGGCTAAATCTTGCGGATAGTTGTCTTTGACAAACTGAGGGCGATTCTCTTTTAATCCATGACAGGCCAAACAGCTTGCTTCCACGTCAATGCGGCGGTAATAGCGAGTTCCTAGTTGCCCATCGATCGTTTCTCGATCCCAAAATCCAACAAGATTGGGTTCGCGTTCAAATTTTGCTAAGGCAATCTGAGCCTGTAAGTGATCCGGTGCATGGGCGGGGTTGCGATATTTCTTGGCGATTTGCTTCACCTGCCAGCCATTCTCCTGACTCAGTTGCATGGCTCGCATCCCCACTGGGCGGCAAACTTCCTTCATGGTTTGCATCGTGGGTTCTTCTGTGCGCCCCTCCAAGGAAGACGCTAATCCAGAGCGCATTGCATCCAAATTTTCAATTTCCTGAACCGCACGTGATAATTCACTCGGATTGGGAATGTTGGGAGCGGCTAATGCTATGACAGGTTTCCAACTGACTAGCAACAGACTGAAACTGATCATGACAACCAGTTTGAAACCAAGGCTGATCACACGCTGATGGAAGTTCTGCATTAATCTCTGAATCGGCTTTAACATCATAAGGTTCTCCTGACTCATTTCCTGATTCATTACAAGCAGTTTTGGTACAACGCCAACAGCTTAGAATTTGCGGATCGATCACGCGATAGTAGTGGTAGTAGCTACGTTGTTCGCAGGCGATCGCCCCAATTTCACGCAGCACCCGCAGATGTTTGGAGACGTTAGATTGTTTGCAGCCTGTGCGATCGCAAATGTCTTGCACACTTAATTCCTGTTCCCCTAAGACCGCCAGAATTTGTAGACGAGTTGGGTCAGACATCATCCGAAACCGATCCGCCATGTGTTCCAGTCGTTTTAAGTTCGTTGTCCAGTCCATTAAGATGTCCTCAACAGGGGGTTCCATACGGGCAATCGGTTGATGATGATTTTGCCAGGGGTTCCACCAGCGATAAGCCAACCCCTTTCAGGGCAAGCCGTTCAAGCCAGGGAACGGCTGTACCCAAACGCATTTTGGCAAGGAAATACTGCTCAAATGCGGTTTTTGCCCAACCCACCCAGGCTCCTTGCAGCGCGATCGCCCGTCGCCGGTTGCCGGTTGCCGGATCAGGCAAAACAGGGTCTGCCAGAAACAAAATGCCAGTATTGCCAAAATCTGCAAAGCAGATAGCTTCCAGCGTGGGTGTGACCGGATGAGCAGACATTTCACCGAGGGCGATCGCAATGTTGTGCGCCACGGCCATGCCCATCGCTTCTGTCATCTGCCCCGTTTTTGGCACTCCCACTGGCAGCGGCGTGGCTTCCGGTGGATGAAGCTGGACAATCACACCCACAGCATAGATGGAAGAATAGTTAGGGTGCTGATAGGTGGGCAACACCGGAATAAAGCCATTTGCATCGGTCAGACCTGGAACGTCCTGCAAAAATTGGGGACCACGAAAGGCAGGTAATAGCATGGAGTAGGCAAAGGGAAGCGATCGTCCATCAGCAAGCCGGATCTGGTCAGGCTCCACCGCTGTCACCGCCGTATTCTCGATGACTTCCACCCCCCGCGCTGCCATCAAGGTAGTCACTAGGTTCGCCGAATTTGCCATACTACCAATGCCTAAGTGACCTGCATAGGGTTCTGGTGTCACAAAGGTGATTGGGACTTGATCTCGCAAGCCTCGTTTTCGCAATTCGCGGTCCGCTAACAGCGCGAACTCATAAGCTGGCCCAAAACAACTTGCTCCCGGAACCGCGCCCACAACCAACGGCCCTGGCTGTGCTAAAAACTGTTGCCATGCTTGCTGGGCTAATCGCGCATGATGGGGGTTACATACCGATTGGGTGTAGCCATTATCTGGGCCTAGACCTGGTACCGCGTCTAAATCAAGTTCTGCTCCGGTTGCAATCACCAAGTAGTCGTAGAAAAGCGGCGCTTGATTCACAACCACCTGTCGGTTGTCTGGATCGATCCCTTCAACTCGCCCTTGCACCCAATGAATGCCACGCGGTTCAAGTCGGTTGAGCAACTTCACCTGAACTGACTCCAGGGCTGTTAACCCTAAAGCCACCCAGGGCAGCGAGGGAAGAAACGTAAACTGGGGAGTATCAGATATTAAGGTAATTTGATGCTGATGGGGGAGAAGATGCCGAAGTTCGTAGGCAGTTGGCAGACCACCCAATCCTGCGCCAATCACAACGATGTGAGCCATGTGAGGAGCCTCCAAAAGTCTGCAATCCAGTCGGTCGAAGCTTTCAATCCTGCTCAGATTGCAGAGACATATAAGAATTTATTGAATCCTGAGGTCGGGACGAACAACTTTTTATTTATTGTATAACTATATAGTGGTATAAATTCCCCGTCAAGCCCTAAGTTAGTAAATGAATTGACACAGCCGATCGCGTCATTGCCCAAAGGGCAATTTTAGGCAGGAACTCTGGAGATTCCCACCTGAAAACGCTTAACCCAAAGACAGTAACCTAAAAATGACTTGCGTTTAAATAATTTTGGCACCAAAGTTCTCGGCTTGCTGACGAAAGACAGAGAGCAGGTCTTTCCCAGTCATCACCTGGAGAATGCCAGGATAGTTTTCAATCTTATAAGGCAAAGCAAGTGCCCCTGCTCCAGGACTTTTATCTAACACAATTGTTTGTAAGCCTGCTCGTGAAGCATAGAGAGCAGCACTAAGTCCAGCAGGTCCGCCCCCAATAATAGCTACATCGTAAAGATTATCTGCAAGAGCATCTGAGGTTGAATGCAAGAGCATCTGAGGTTGAATGGATTAGAGGCTGTGTAAACATTATCAAAACCTCTCTAAAAAAATATGTGTAGATAGGCATTCTTCACTATGCAATCATTGCCAACCTATTTGAGCCTGCTCTAGCACATAAGCCGCAACGTCTTCAATTTGTGTTTCAGATAGTTTTTCTTTAAAGGCTGGCATCGCATTCATCCCTGCTTTGACCTGCGCGGCGATCGCCTCTACTGAATCTTTTCCATACTTTTCGAGAGCAGCTTTGTCCAGGGTTTTATCGGCTGCAATGATGTTTTTGCCACCTCGATGACACATAGCACAGTTCGTTTGAAACACCTTCGCCCCATTTTGTAAATCGGCTGCACTTGCCGGTAGACTCGCGATCGGAACAAGGAAGAGTAACCCTTGGAAGACCAGAACACCAAGAAACAATATTGCAACAATAAGTAGTTTTTTCATCGCAATGCACTCCAGCCATTACAACTTGATGACCTTCAGCATCCTAATTTGAATGCTCTAATTCCTGATGATGACTCGAGTTCACACTGTACTGTTTGTCATCATCTGGCTTACAATCTTTTTGCACAATTTGCACTCCTGTCACCGCTTGCCAACCAAACAATCCCAATAAAATCAGGTTGAGCATAACATGAACACTGCGAACCCAGTCATGCTTTTGCATAAAGGGAACCAATGCCGCAGACGTAGAAATCAAGCCGACAATTCCCAAACCTGCAAACAAATGGGGACTAATTACAACCTTGCCGTTGTTCAGGTAGGTCACTGTAATACCACCGATCGCCCCTAGAACCAGCAATGCCAAGAGGATAGAGCCAATTTGATGATGACGAACCGCAAAGCGACCTTTGACCAACTCTTTCTTGCAATCGCCATCTGCTAGTCTCGTCCGTCGGACTTGTACACCTAGGTACAGGGCGTAGAGCGCAACACCAAACAAAACCCACATTGCCGCAGGATGAAAAAAGCTGAGATAAGGCTGAAAAGCTGCTAAACCCTCTAAACGCATCTGGGATAGCTCCAAAATATAAGCCCACACTTTTAATCTACTTTACTATTTCATGATCTACTTTACTATTTTATGACTAATCAGTTATATTATGAGTAGAGTTACAAAACGTTGCAAGGCTGCGGAGTCTGTCTCTGCAACTATTCGATGGCTTTTGTAATTTGCTTGATCTGTATTTGGAGATTTCAGCGATGAAAACGAATGTTGGCTTGCTTGATCGTCTGATCCGCTTGGTTTTAGCTTCAGTGCTGTTTTATCTAGGATTGTTTCTCTACAGTGGCACTACTTTGGGGATTGGGCTGGTGGTTGTAGGCAGTGTGTCTCTAGTCACAGCCCTGGTTGGCTTCTGCGGTCTTTATCGCCTTCTCGGAATTCACACAAACCAACCCAACGAACAACTTTAGTTTTACCCTAGTTTTACCCATTGTTTCACATCTTCAGACCATGCAAAAAGGAGGTTTCTAATGGACAACACTTTTCCTCTCGAAGAACTATCCTTATCACGGCGACAACTGCTTAACTTTCTCACTGGAGCAACGTTAGCCGTAACGTAGGTTCTGCACTTTAGTCGGTTGGTCAGTTCTTTATTCCACCCAAAGAAGACGCTGGGGTAGAGGGTGGCATCATTGCTAAAGACATTCTGGGGAATCCAATTCCCGCAAGCCAAATTTTGACAGAACCCCCCGGAACTCGTGCGCTGGTAGCAGGGTTAGCAGGTGAACCAACCTACCTTGTTGTCAAATACGATCAGTTGTCAAAGATGATCAAACGCTTGATTTTGTAGGGCTTGTGGATAATTGCACTCACTTGGGTTGCACCTTTCCCTGGAATGCAGTAGATCAACAGTTTCAATGCCCTTGTCATGGTTCTCTTTACGCGTCGGATGGAACAGTGATTCGAGGGCCAGCTCCCCCTACTCCTCAAGATTGTTCATGTCGCCGTGATGGACAATGATAGTATGTTTAATCTCCTCCTGGATGGAAGCCGATCCCCATACTGGCATCCCCATACTGGCAAAGAGCCTTGGTGGGCTTAATCATAAACGAGGTGTTCAATGGCTAAACTGACTCATTCTAAACTTGTTCATTCTGAGCCAACTATAACGGATCTGTCTCCCACAGAATTTGCTCAGTTGCCGAACCCACCCTTACTCATCGATGTTCGCAGTTCCCTAGAGTATTTCACAGGTCACGTGCCCAATGCTCGCAATTTAAGTCTGCCGAGAATTTTGATGGGCTTGAGCCTAACGCAGTGGTTTTTACCCCGATGGTTTCGGGAATTGTCAAAAGAGCAACCCATTGCAGTGATCTGCTTAACAGCGCATCGTAGCCCGATCGCAGCAAAGAAGCTTGCAGATGCAGGTTTCACCACAGTCTATAACATCACAGGCGGCATGATGGAATGGCGGCGATCGGGTCTAAAGACCGAATTGAAAACCCAAAAAAATTGATCTGTTCCTTGTTGAACTTGTTGGGACAGTAGATCAAATATTATGCAGATTCGACGAGGAAGACAACCTGCAAAAAATTAAGACTTGTCCCAAAAGGAGTTTTGCAACTACCCAATGCTGGCGTTTGGTACTTGTACTGGCGTGATCCCTACCATTTGTTACTGACAGTTTCTTGGTCTGGGTTTCTGCTGTTTATTGTGCTAACGTATGCCGCAATAAACGCTATTTTCGCCCTGGTCTACCTAACTGATGGAGAGGGTATTGCCAGCGCTCACGCTGGATCGTTTGGGGATGCGTTCTTCCTCAGTGTGCAAACGCTGGCATCAATCGGATACGGAAACTTATACCCTCAAATATACCCTCAAACTTTTTTTACCAATTTTTACCAATTACCAATTTTTACCAATGCTGTTGTCACCTTCGAAGCATTGATTGAGCTTTTGGGTTTCGCAGTCGTAACCAGACTGGCGTTTACGTGCTTTTCTCAATCTACTGCCCGTGTTCTCTTCAGTCGTTTTGCCGTTGTAACCTATTATAGCTCTACGCGGGTGCATTAGGACATTGGAATTAGAGAGGGAGTGGGGGGCTTCGCCCCCAGCCAGGGGGTTCCACCCCTGCACCCCGTCCTAACCACAATGACTACCGCTATACAACGGCATACCTATCCTGATGTTTCGTACAGCCAACCAACGAGACAATCAAAATTATAGAAGCCCAGATGTTATAAAAGCCCAGATGCGAGCATATCTCTTGCGAGATGGAATCAGTTTGGAAGATCAGTTTATGCGCTGCCTTTATCCCTTACGACTCTTACTCAGCCAAACGCCTAGCTTTGCACTAGCATGGACAGCGATTCATCCGATTGACACAGACAGCCCTCTACAAGGGCAAACCACAGACTCTTTAGTTCACCTCAAAGCCCAAATTGTTATTTCGTTGAGTAGCATTGATAAAATAGTGACTCAAGCAGTTCATGCTTGACATCTTTACCAAACACAAGAGATTTTATGGAATTACCAACTAGTGGACATTATTCACGAAACCAAATGTGGAGAACACTATATCGACTTTACTCATTTTCATGATGTTCTATTGATAGAACCCTGAGTTTGATTGAATATCAATAGCACTAGAGAGGAACTAATGTGGGGAAGTGTTGTTACAGCCTATTTGCATTATCTGAGCTTCATGCTGGCATTTGGAGCGTTGATTGTTGAAAGTCTGACGCTGAAGCAGGAGCTGAGGCTGAACGAAGCTTGGAAGATGGTTACAGCTGATGCTGTGTATGGGTTATCTGCTACAACAATTTTGGTTACAGGCATCTTAAGAGTCCTGTACTTTGGGAAAGGTACTGAATATTACCTCAGTAGTCCGGTCTTTTACACAAAGGTCGGAATTTTTGTAGTAGTGAGTTTGCTATCTCTTTATCCCACCTTTTCGTTTGTGTCTTGGGTAAAGCAGTTGCGGGAAGGCAAAAGCCCAAACCTTGAGTTATCGCAGGTACAGCAACTATCCTGGCTGATTCGAGGAGAGTTAATCGGATTGGGCATCATTCCTTTATTTGCAGCCATGCTAGCTAGAGGGGTCGGAGTAGATTGGGTAAACAGATAATTTAAGAATAGAATTAATGCCTAAATCCTAGGATAGAATTAATGCCTAAATCCTAGAAGTTGGACCACAGCACTCATTCCGTTGTGTAGCATCCCCTCGCGGATGAAGCGTACTTTTTCCTGAGCGATCGCCCATTCTAGTCCCATCAATTCAGTCTGTAGCTCAGTCAGGTTCATCATTAGCTCGGCAGTCGGTGGACCGCCAGTCTTGTATTGCAACTGTTGAGGCGTGTAGGCTTCTAAGACGAAGGCTCCGCCAGTTGCTAATCCTGCTACAGCAGCGCGGTGCAGAGGAACACGCACTTCCGGTGGTACATGAGCAAAGATGGAAATAATTCCCTGCCATTGGTTGGGCTGAATCATAAACTCACTTAAATCAGCACAACAGGTTTCGATACTGACACCTCGCCCAGCCGCCAATTGTCGTGCCTTCTGCAAGCCAACACTAGAGAAGTCAACCGCCGTTACTGAATAGCCTTTCTCTGCCAGGAAGACCGCGTTTCGTCCTTCTCCCTCTGCCAAACAGAGAATGCGCCCTGGCGGAATGCGATCAACAACGCTGATCAAGAAATCATTGGCAGTCGTGCCATAGATATAATCTTCTGCCTTGTAGCGTGTGTCCCACTGGTTCATGATCAACTAAGTCCTGACTGAATTAGGTCAACGCTTTCAGTGTACAGGTATAATTACGCATTGTCTTTTAATAACTATCTGGTTATATAATTATTTAATCTAGAAGAGGAGGCACTTTAATGACGACACTAGCCAAAGCTAGAAAACTGAAAGGCAAGCGTTCTCAATGGATCATGCTGGGATTCCTCCCATTAATTGCGATCGGGGGCTTATTCTATCCATTGCTGGGCTATTTGATGCCCTTGATGATGGCATTTCTGATTACAAACTCTTACTTTCACGCTCGCTATTGGTGCGGCAATCTCTGTCCCAGAGGAGCTTTTTTAGATATTGTCATGCCACACTTTACCTTCAATCGCCCCTGGCCACGCCTATTTAATCGGCGTTGGTTCCGCTGGGGGGTGTTCGGGTTATTTATGAGTGTCTTTATTTCCCGCATGATTGCAACAGGTGGTGACTTGCTGGCAATCGGGGGAGTATTTGTCAACATGTGTGTTGTCACCAGTTTAATTGCAATTCCTCTGGGAATTGCCACTCGTCCTCGCGCCTGGTGCTCTTTTTGCCCGATGGGAACGCTGCAAGAATCCCTCGGTAAGTTGGGGCAACGCCACACCCGCGCCAAACGAAAGGCATCCCAGCAAGCCCAGCTACCTGCAGCGACAGACTCAGCACCCACAAAACCTAACTCAAACCCGTAACCTAATCCATTCCTAATTCAACTGACACATCACCAACAGACTTTCATGTGGAAATTTCTTTCTCTGATTCAACAGCAGCTTATTTGGTCGATTCCAGCCGCAATGATAGCGGGCATTCTCTTTGGTGTTTCCATTGACCCTAGTTTCCTAAAAGCAACAATTATTCCTTTAACCTTTTTCATGGTCTATCCCATGATGATCAACCTACAGGTTCAGGAAGTTTTTTCAGGTGGTGATTATAAGGTTCAAATCGTCACTCAGTTGATTAACTTTGCAATTATTCCTTTTTTTGATTATTTTGTGGGTCAATGGTTCTTCCATGATCAGCCGTTGATTGCACTGGGACTCCTCCTATCAGCCTTACTTCCTACCAGTGGCATGACGATTTCCTGGACAGGATTTGCGAAAGGAAATGTGAGTGCGGCAATCAAAATGACCGTTGTTGGATTAATTGCTGGGTCAATCGCTACTCCATTTTATGCAAAATGGTTAATGGGAACAGTCGTTGAAATTCCTTTGGCAAGCGTGTTTCAACAAATCCTCGTGGTTGTGTTCTTGCCTTTGGTTTTAGGCATCATAACTCGGCGCCTCTTGTTGGTTACGGTGGGCAAAGATAGATACAACAAAAACTTGAAGCAGAAATTTCCCGCCTTCTCGACACTGGGTGTGTTGGGGATTGTGTTTGTTGCGATGGCATTGCGCGCAAAGGGAATTGTGGCCAACCCCCTGGATATTGGCTTCCTTACTCCTGCCTTTAGCAATTGTGTATGGCTGCAACTTTCTGTTGAGTACGGTCATCGGCAAACTGTTTTTTAATCGGAATGATGCGATCGCGCTGGTCTATGGAACCGTAATGCGAAACCTATCGATTGCCCTGGCGATCGCGATGACGGCTTTCGGCAAAGAGGGTTCAGAAATCGCGCTGATCATTTCGATGGCATACATCATTCAAGTGCAGGCGGCTGCTTGGTATGTGAAGTTTACTGATAGGATTTTTGGTAGACCTGTTGAAGCTATTTGAATACGCTAGCGTTAGCAGTGTCTACTTTATTATCGGGAGCGTTCAAATTTTTGTGTAAATCCAGGTTATGGGAACGGGGATTCAAGGGCTTCATCCTGGTGAAACCCAGTTCTTTGAACACTCTCTATTATCAGGAGGCCTGGCAGGAGTGTTATCAGTCTCACAGGAAGGGTTGAATTCGTCAGAACCTCAGGTGTTTTTGCGGCAGTTGACGACACAAGCCGTTAACTCTCAGGACGATCGCCAATCTCAAGTATCAAATCAGTAATGACTCCATCCTTTGACGCTGAACAACGCCGGGTTGAGCAAGCTTGGACGGTTCAAGATTGCTTTCTAGAGTTGCATTCGCACTGGCTGACATTGATGGGTGAACATCTTCAAGACCATCAGGGGGAACGTATTGGAATACTGGCGGATTGAGAAAGCGGATTCGGTCATTGTATTGCCGATTCAGAATGAACAAATTCTCTTGCCCGTTCCTAGCTATCGCCCTGGAGTCGGATCGGTCACGTTGGACTTCCCAGGCGGACGAGTGCCCCCTGGAATAAGTCCAGAACAGGCGGCGATCGCAACCCTACAGCGAGAACTGGGTGTTGATTCAGGCTCGATCGAGCAGCTCATCACTCTAAACTCCACCGGATGGGCAGTCAATAGTTCTTTCTCAAACCAAAAACTTTATGGCTTTGTTGCTCACATCCACAGCGCGACCAAACTTGCCAACGAACGGATTGCAGCCACTTATTCCGTAACTCCAGCAGGAATCTATCCATTACTTAAAATTCTCAATTGTTTGCAGTGTCGAGCTGTACTGCTAGAGTGGATTCTAAACATAACTAATGGTGGGATTTAGTCATTCCTAAGCTTTATCTGGATGAAATGCTTGTGCAACAATTGTTGGGTACATTAGGACATCGGTGTGTATTGTTACAACTGGCTGCTTTAGGCGGGTACGATGCTAGCCAAATGGGTGAAGTAGTCGCACCCATTGAGCCGCACACTTTGAATCAAGGGAAGCAAGATGTCTGATTGCGGTTGTGGTGACGTTAAAGCGGACAATGCAGCGCAGCGCAAAACGCTGGGGTGGTTGTTGGCGATTAATGCATCAATGTTTGTGCTGGAGTTTGGGACGGGGCTACTGGCAGGTTCAACTGCACTGGTGGCAGACTCCTTAGATATGTTTGCTGATGCCACTGTCTACAGTATTGCCCTCTATGCCGTGGGGCGATCGACCGCAGCCAAAAAACGAGCCGCTGGGTTAAGCGGTCTGTTTCAAGTGGGTTTGGCGCTGCTGGTGCTAGCGGATGTGGTGCGGCGCTTTGTTCTTGGCAGCGACCCAGAACCGACCTGGATGGTGGGCATTGGGCTATTAGCCTTAGCCGCCAACACGGTGTGCTTGCTGCTGATTGCCAAACACCGCCAGGGAGAAATCCACATGCGGGCAAGCTGGATCTTCTCAAAAAATGATGTGATTGCCAATTTGGGCGTGATCGCGGCTGGTTTCTTAGTCAGCTTTACTGGATCGCGGTTGCCCGATTTGGTAATTGGGCTGATTGTCGCGGCGATCGTCCTGCGGGGCGGCATCGCCATTCTGCGCGATCAAGCCTCTGTTAAGGCTTCATAGGTCTTAAAGCCACCTGTGAGATTATGGGCATCGAACCCAGATTGCCGTAGGGTTCGGGTGGCATAGTAGCCGCGTTGTCCCACCTGGCAGTAGATCCAAACAGGGCGATCACGGGGAAGTTCCTCTATCCGTTGCCGCAGTTGCGATAGCGGCAGATTGATTGCCCCGGCAACATGTCCCCGCTCAAATTCGGACTCCTCGCGCACATCGACTAAGCATACCTGCGCCAAATCCAGATCTTCCCAGTAGACAATCGGCGCATCGCCGCGCAAAGCATTGACCGCAATCATACCCGCCATGTTCACGGGATCTTTGGCCGCTCCAAATTGCGGTGCGTAGCACAGTTCCGCTTCTTCCAAATCAAAAACGGTCATGCCTGCCTGAATCGCCATAGCCAGCACATCAATCCGCTTTTCGGTTCCGGCAGTGCCAACCGCTTGTGCCCCTAGAATCCGACCATCGGTTGGAGCATACAAAAGCTTGATGGCGATCGGTTGGGCACCAGGAAAGTAGCCCGCATGATGACCGGGATGGAGATAAACCTTGCGGTAGTCCATGCCTACACGCTGGAGGGTTTTCTCATTGGCTCCAGTGCTCGCCACCGTCAAATCAAAGATGCCGCAAACAGAGGTTCCCTGTACACCACGAAACTGTGAATCCCGTCCCAGAATGGTTTCCGCCGCAATCCGCCCCTGACGATTGGCAGGCCCAGCCAGAGGAATCAACGTCCACTCTTGGGTCACAAAATCCTGCACTTCTACGGCATCGCCCACCGCCCAAATCTGCGGATCGCTGGTTTGCATGGCCGCGTTAACCCGGATTCCACCGCGTTCTCCCAGTTCTAGCCCTGCCTCTTTTGCTAGCTTATTCTCCGGTCGTACTCCAATCGCCAAAATTACCATCTCAGCAGGATGTTGCTCACCAGAGTCTGTTTGGACAATCAGGCTATGATTTGCTCCGGTTGCAAAGCCCCGAACGCCATCGTTTAGGCATAGGTTCACGCCTTGAGACTGGAGGTGAGCCTGAACCGGAGCTATCATCTCTGGATCAAAGGATGGCATCACCTGGGGCAGTTTTTCTATCAGCGTCACCGCAATACCGCGATGCACTAAATTTTCTGTCATTTCCAACCCAATAAAGCCACCGCCCACGACGACTGCTTGCTTTACCTGATGAGCGTCAATCCATTCTCGAATCCGACGACTATCGGGAATCGTGCGCAGGGCAAAAATTCCTGGCAACTCAATTCCTGGCAGCGGCGGACGGATCGGTGCGGCACCAGGAGATAACACCAAGGCATCGTAGGGTTCTTGTTGTACTTCTCCAGTTTGTAGGTTTTTCACCGTTAGGGTTTGGGCAGTACGATCAATTGCCACCACTTCGTGCTGTAATCGAACTTCGATGTTAAACCGTTGCTTAAATAAAGCTACATTGGCAACCAACAGCTTTTTCTCATCGGTGATGATGCTACCCACGTAGTAGGGCAAACCACAGTTGGCAAAGGAGACAAATTGCCCGCGATCAAAGATGATGATCTCTGCGGCTTCCGACAGCCGTCGTGCCCGCGCTGCACAGGATGCTCCCCCAGCAACGCCGCCGACAATCAAAATCCGCGGTTTAGCCATTGAATCTCCCTTCTATTCCCTACTCATTAGGCTTGAATCTGCTGTAATAGCATATAGTCATGCAATGACGATATCATCGTTTATTTTAGCCTGTCTATGCCTGCAAAGAAACGAACTCAGCCTGATTTGGATACTCTGGCATCAGTTGCCGATTACTTTAAAGTGTTGTCTGAAACCAGTCGGCTGCAAATTTTACATTATCTTCGCGACAGTCCAATGAATGTGATGGAGCTATGCGAAGCGACGGGGTTAGGGCAGGCCAATCTATCTAAACACTTGAAGGTGCTAACGCAAGCCGGAATCTTATCTCGCCAACCCAAAGGTACTAGTGCCTACTACGAAATTATTGACCCAGCGGTGTTTGAGTTTTGTGATCTGGCGTGCGATCGCATTCATGACCGCATTTTGAAACAAACAAAAACCTTAAAACAACTCAAGCAGCTACAACAATAAGATTGCTAAAAGACTGATACTGAAAGATTGATGCAGAAATGCGCCTCCTATCATCTGGAGACGCAAAACAGAAGACGCAATTACACTCATTCAAACTATGACAACAGACCAATTAGCCTGCACTGTTTAACCAGTTATCGCAGGAGCTTTTAATGCAATTGGCTGAGCTTCACCTGCTGCTAGATCCAGCGGAAAATTGTGGGCATTGCGCTCATGCATCACTTCAATTCCCAGGTTGGCTCGGTTCAACAGATCGGCCCAAGTAGGAATCACACGCCCTTGGCTGTCTAACACTGAGTTATTGAAGTTGAACCCATTCAGGTTAAACGACATGGTGCTGATGCCCAAGGCTGCAAACCAGATGCCCACAACAGGCCAAGCTGCCAGGAAGAAGTGCAGCGATCGGCTATTGTTGAAGCTAGCATATTGGAAAATCAGGCGACCAAAGTAGCCGTGCGCTGCCACGATATTGTAAGTTTCTTCCTCTTGCCCAAACCTGTAGCCATAATTCTGGGACTCCACTTCGGAGGTTTCCCGCACCAGAGAAGCAGTCACTAGCGAGCCATGCATGGCACTAAACAAGGCTCCTCCAAACACACCCACCACACCCAGCATGTGGAACGGATGCATCAGAACATTGTGTTCTGCGGTGAAAACAATCATGAAGTTAAAAGTGCCCGATACGCCCAGCATCAACCCATCCGAGAAGCTACCTTGACCGATGGGATAAATCAATAATACAGAGGTCGCTGCTGCCACTGGAGCCGAATACGCGACTGAAATCCAAGGGCGCATTCCTAGCCGATAACTCAATTCCCATTGCCGCCCCATGTAGGCGTAGATCGCAATCAAGAAATGAAACACGATCATTTGCCAAGGGCCGCCATTGTAAAGCCATTCATCCAGAGATGCTGCTTCCCAGATTGGGTAAAAATGCAGCCCGATCGCATTCGACGTGGGCACAACAGTCGCAGTCATCAGGTTATTGCCATAGAGCAACGAACCAGAGACCGGTTCGCGGATGCCGTCAATATCCACCGGGGGCGCTGCAATCATAGCCAGAATGAACACAATCGCGGCTACCAATGCCGTCGGAATCAACAATACTCCGAACCAGCCGATGTACAAACGGTTTTCCACGCTGGTAATCCAGTTGCACAACCGATCCCAAGCGTTGGTTGAATTTCTTCGTTCCAATAATGTTGTCATAATCCCAATCCTCAATTCATGAGGTGATCTGAGGTATAGTGAACATCAAGCAATTAAAGCTCGATGATATGATTTTATAACTTTCTAGTTATATAACTGTCAACAGGAGCAACGGAAATTCTTGTAGAATCTTAATTCGATCAAAGTCTGGATGAATTCCTATGAGTGATCAAACCGTTGTTCGTCAACTGCTAGAGCATTACAAAACTGGGCAGCGCGACTTTAGTAACGCAATGCTCCGCGGACAGAATTTGCTGCACCTCCAGTTGTCCGAGATTGATCTAAGCCGAGCAGATTTGCGTCAAAGTCGTTTGGGCAAAACCAACCTCAGTCGAAGCACCTTGAGAACCGCCGATTTAAGTGAAGCGATTCTCTGGGGCACAGATCTGACTGCAGCCGATCTGCACGGTGCAACTTTACGAGAAGCGGATCTGAGTGGAGCTGTTTTAACCCAAGCTCAACTGACTAACGCGAATTTGCTCAAAGCGAGTTTGTCTGGGGCAAATTTATCCAAAGCAAATTTCGATCATTCGCTCTTGATTGAAGCTGATTTGCAATCAGGAGCTGATCAGCAAACTAATCTCAGCCATGCCAGCTTCAAAGGGGCAAACCTATCCTATGCCAATCTAGGAGGAGCGCTGCTGTATCAGGCAAATCTGGAGGGAGCCAGCTTGTGTCGGGCAGTGTTGGTGCAGCGATCACCTCAGTTGCTAATCCCCACAAACTTAACGGAAGCCAACTTACAAGGAGCCGATCTCAGCTATGCCGATCTGAGCGGTGTTATTTTACAGCGGGCAAACCTACTTTATACCGATCTAACAGGCACAGTTTTGAGCCGAGCTGATCTGACAGGTGCAACGATGCCCGATGGCTCTGTGCATGACTGAACGATAGGAATATTTATCTCCGCTTGCTCATGTTAGAGGTGGATGATTTGCGATTGACCAGGAATGAAGGGCTCGTAACTGGGGGGTTTTCTTCAACTGATGAGTTTCCATGCGAGTCAAGACATCATCTAAAATCGTAACCGCCTCAGCAATAAATGGACCTTTGTTAAGCATGACGCATTCAGCCCGTTCGGCCATGGCCGCGTCGGTCATTTCGCCACGCGAAGGTGCGCCATTTTTCACCAGATTTTCTAACACCTGAGTAGCCCAAACCACGGGAATATGGGCAGCTTCGCAAATCCACAGAATCTCTTCCTGAATTTCTGCTAACCGCTGGTAGCCAATTTCAACAGCTAAGTCTCCTCTCGCGATCATCACCCCAAAAGGTTGCTTCCCTGCTGCCTGAATGATTAGCTCTGGCAGATTATTTACCGCCATTGCCGTTTCAATTTTGGCGACAATGGCCGGACGGGGGCGATGGCGCTGAAGGCGTTCATCTAATTCATGCTGAAGTAATTCTAGATCTGCCGATCGCTGCACAAATGAATAGCCAATGATGTCTGCATGAACGGCAACAAAGTCAAGATCTTGTCGATCTTTCTCGGTGAGTGGATTAAGAGATAAAACGGTATTCGGAAAGTTTAACCCTTTTTTTGACCGCAGTTTGACTCCTTTGGGTCTGGCATGAGTCACCTCCAAGAGCAGCCCTGATTGACCGTTGGGGAGTAAATAGTGCGTCTTCACAACCTGAGTGCGAATTGTCCCGTCATCTATATAGACCAATGCCCCAACCTCTAATTGGTCAATAATATTAGGAACCGAGCATTGAATTTGAAACAATGTGCTTGGAGATCGTTTTGGGTCACATTCTGCATTGGACTCTGGTGCATTCCGCAGCAGAACAATTTGATCACCACGAAACACCCTGCTTTGACCGGGTGGTGTCACCACAGTACCTGTGCGGATTTTTGGCCCTCCCAGATCCATCATGATTTTACAGAGTCTGCCTGTTTCCTGCTCGGCTCGCCGAACCTGATCAATCATTCCTTGCCAGAGAACCGGATCATCATGGGCACAGTTGATTCGCAGACAGTTTGCACCGCGTTCCAGGAGCGTTCGCACAAAGTCATAATCGGTTGCAGCTTCAGTAGGTAGTGTCACCATAATCCTGACCCGTCGATGAGCTAAAGATGGACCAAACAACTCCTCTGTGCGTCGTTGAAGCAGATAATTTCCCTCAAAAAAGGACATCAGATCTGGACGGTTTACCGATTCAGATGATGGTTCGTTAGAGTCTTTGTCACAGATAGCCATCAGAGTGGCGATCACTGCATCCAAGTTTGGCATGACGCGAGCTTCAATGCGTCCTAGGGACGATAAGCCCCAAGGCATGAGTGCCACTTGAAGCGGACGTAGATCATAGCAACGTAGGGCAAGGTAGTAGGCTAAATTTAATGCGCTGGCAAGAAAATCAGACTGTTGAATTTGTGATCGCCACCGTTCAAAGGTACTGTGCCCTTCTTGTTCGATGGTTTGCTTCAGTTTTTTTAGAACAGAGAGCAAAATCTGAGGGTTGGATAGGTCAAGCGATTCGGTGTTGAGTTCAGACATTGAGCGAATCATACACTCTCTCCTGTAATAGTTCCTAAGGGATCAAACTCTGCCAGACATGGAACATCAGAAAATACTCAATTGCCACTTCTATTTTGTGATGAAGCAATGCCTGAACTCAATCGCTGTTGTTTGGATTGATTCCTAGATCGCTGCTTAGATTGATTCCGGCTCCAGACTTGATAAGCAACCAGAGCTAGCGAACGGTTCCCCATATGGCTTGAGCATTCACCGGACGCAGTAAATACAGCCTGAGCAAGTGTCCAGCGATCGCCAGTTGCAGCAGTACTTTGCGGAGACGCTTCAGAAATTGAGGTCGGGTGCTTTGGTGAATGGCGAGAATTTGCTGATTCAAGTCCGAACACTGTTGCAGCCGTCGGTAAAAGCTTGGATGCTGGGTATCAAGTACCACCGAAAAGGCGCGGGCTGCTGTTTCATTCGTCTTTTCAATCACCTGGCGATCGAACTCCGTTGCATCCAATCCCAGTGCTTGATAAAACCCTGATCGCTCGTGCACCGTCATTGTATGAGTCGCAAACACCATCAGCAAAAAGAAGCGCATCCACAGTTTTGCTTTCCAAGTATTGACCAAGTGCGGTTGAGAATGCAGTAATGCCTTGAAGATATCGCCGTGGCGGTTTTCATCCTGGCACCAGCTCTCGAAATATTTAAACAGTGGATAGAATGAATGCTCTGGATGTTGCTCTAGATGTCGATAGATGATGATGTAGCGCCAATAGCCAATCTTTTCAGATAGATAAACGGTGTAAATAATCCACTCGATTGGGAAGAACGTATAGGTCCGTGCTTTGGCCAAGTAGCCCAAATCCATTGAATAGCCAAAATCAGCCATGGCTTTATTCAGAAAACCCGCATGACGCGCTTCATCCCGTGCCATTAGATGAAAAATTTCTGCCAGTAGTGGACTACGCTGCTTCAGCTTACGAGATAGTTCTTTGAACAACAAAAAACCAGAAAACTCAGAGACACAGGAACGTTCTAGATAGTCGATAAAGGCTTTACGGGTTACTTCATCGAGATGTTCCCAAGACTGATTAAACGATTCATCTCGAACAAAATGGTGACGGTTATAGTCTGCTTGCATTTCTGCCAGCATGACCTCCAGCTGCCGCTGTTGGGGGGTGAGGTCAAGGCTTGCAACAACGTCAAAGTTTGTGGTGTAAAACCGGGGAGTGAGCAAGTTTTCCTGAATTGCTTTTGAAGTAGCAACCTCTGTTGAACTGGGCGGAGACGAAATCATAATCACCCTATCCACATACTTGATAACTATCAAGTTATAATACAATCTCGCGTGCAATTATGCTTTTATCTTTTTTGAAAAATTGTGAAGCATCCATATCGTAAGCTTTTGGTTTTGCTTGATAACTATATAAGAATTAAGTTATGGTTAATTCTGTGCTGATTTTACTGCGAGGCTCGCACCTTCGACAGAACGCAGTAAGTCTGTTTAACCTCAACTTTTCAGAATTTGAAGGAGTTGTATCATGACTATGCTATCCGTTGCCCTGCGAGAAGGAACTGCCCATGCCCATACCTTGGCAGAAAACACGGCATTCATGAAATGCTTCCTGCAAGAAGTTGTTGAGTGGGAACCTTTTCGGAAGCTGCTTGCCAATCTCTATTTTGTTTACAGCATTCTAGAAACCGAAATTGAAAGCCACTGCGATAAACCGATTGTGGCTGCGATTCACTTTCCGGAACTGAATCGGACTGCTAGTCTAGAGCAAGATTTGGCATTTTATTATGGCGAACAGTGGCGAGATCAAATTGTTCCTTCTGCGGCGGGGTTAGTCTATGTCAACCGCATTCGGGAAGTGGCAACCACTGATCCAACCTTGTTGATTGCCCATTCCTACACCCGCTATTTGGGTGATCTATCCGGTGGTCAGGCTCTCAAAACCATCATTCGCTCTGCCCTCAATCTGCCTCCTACTCAGGGAACGTCTCTCTATGAGTTTGAGCAGATTCCTACCCCAGAAGCAAAACGAGCCTTTAAAGAAAGATACCGCCATGCGATCAACGCTTTGAACCTAGATGCAGTCACGATTCGTCGGATTGTTGCTGAAGCAAATTTTGCTTTTGCCTTGAACCGAGATGTGATGCATGAACTAGAGCCAGATGTGAAAGCCGCCATCGGTGATCATGCCTTTGATCTACTGACCCGTCAGGATAAACCCGGCAGTACAGAACGTACCTTCCATCATTCATCCGAACCTAAAACACTAAAGCCAGAACCAGTAAATTACGTCATCTGATAACGTGATCTGAACTGCACCAGAACTCAATCTGATTGTCATTCAATCCAGTTATCAGAGCCAATTTAGATTTGAGAGGAGAATGCAATATTCATGATTTCTGTACCGCCAATTGTTCGATTCGATGCTCGTTTATTACAGCGATACGATCGCCCGTTGCCACGCTACACCAGCTATCCCACTGCAGCTGAGTTTACACCAGAATTTAATCAACATCACTTCAAGCAGGCGATCGCTGCATCCAACCAACGACAATCCCCCCTATCCCTTTACGTTCACATTCCCTTTTGCCAAACCGCGTGTTACTTCTGTGGTTGCAATGTGATTGTCACCCAAAGTCAAACGGCAGCTCAATCCTATTTAGATTGCTTAGTGCAGGACATTCGGCAAACGGCAGCATTGATAGATAGGTCGCGTCCAGTAACTCAAATGCACTGGGGGGGAGGTACACCCAACTATCTGAATTTGGACCAAGTCGAGGTATTATGGCGTACCCTGCAGCATCACTTCAACTTTGCACCAAATGCTGAAATTTCAATTGAAATTAACCCTCGTTACATCAATCGTGACTATATCTTGGCACTGAGAGAAATTGGATTTAACCGCATTAGTTTTGGCATTCAGGACTTTAATCCAAAGGTGCAGATTGCAGTAAATCGAGTTCAGTCAGAAACTTTGTTATTTGATGTCATGAGTTGGATTCGTGCGGCTGAGTTTGATAGTGTCAATGTAGATCTGATCTATGGCTTGCCCTATCAAACGCTGCATTCTTTTACCGAAACCATCGAGAAAACAATCGTACTCAATCCCGATCGCATTGCCGTATTCAGTTTTGCTTACATTCCCTGGTTAAAACCCGTTCAAAAACAGATTGCTGCCGATACTTTGCCCAATGGCTCTGAAAAACTGGATATTTTGCAAATGGCGATTGAAACGCTCACCCAGCGACACTACCAATACATTGGTATGGATCACTTTGCTAAACCCGATGATGAACTAGCGATCGCCCAACGGCATGGTACTCTAAAGCGAAACTTCCAGGGCTACACTACCTTGCCTGATGCCGAATTAGTTGGTTTTGGCTTAACGTCCATTAGTATGTTGCACAATGCCTACGCCCAGAACCATAAGCACTTGCAGTCCTATTTTCGCGCAGTTGAAAAAGGGGAATTGCCGATAGAACGGGGAATTCAGCTTCATCGAGACGATCAAATTCGCCGCCACATCATCATGGAATTGATGTGTCAGTTTGGTCTTTCCAAGCTAGACATAGAAGCTCGCTATTTTCTCGACTTTGATCACTACTTTGCCAGTGAACTTGAGGCATTGACTCACCTAGAGGTGGATGGACTAGTTGAGGTAACGGACAATCGGATTCAGGTGACACCCGTTGGACGGCTATTGATTCGCAATATTGCCTCTGTGTTTGACGCTTACCTACACCAAAAGCCAATTTCTGATTTCTCAAAAGCGATTTAATCAGTGTGAATTAGTCCATTTGTATTCTTTCTATCTGTACTCTTTTATGTGAGGAGTTTTCATGTCAAACAATATTGAATCAATGATTCCAGCTGATTCCAAAATTAGTTGGACATTTATACTGTTTCTCAGTATGAATCATATTCTAGCAATTATTGCTCTTTGGTTCTTTTCTTGGTCTGCTTTCGGTGTTTTCCTACTTTTACATTGGTTGTTTGGTAGCATTGGTATTTGTTTGGGCTATCATCGTTTACTGAGTCACCGCAGTTTTCAAGTTCCTCGGTGGCTAGAGTATGCGATCGCTATAATTGGTGCTTTAGCCATGCAAGGTGGTCCGATTTTTTGGGTAGCTGGGCATCGGTTACACCACGCTTATACGGAAGATGAAGTCAAAGATCCCTACTCGGCTCGTCGAGGATTTTGGTGGAGTCATTTGTTGTGGTTGGTGTATCCTCAGCCTGAATTCTTTGACTATGAACAATATGTCCGCTTTGCGCCTGACTTAGCAAAGCAATCCTTTTACCGTTGGCTCAATCGCTACTTTTTATTGCTGCAATTACCCTTAGGAATATTGCTCTATGAGATCGGGGGTTGGTCGTTTGTGCTGTGGGGAATGTTTGTGAGGGCAGTCTGGCTTTGGCATAGCACTTGGTTCATTAATTCGGTGACGCATCTGTGGGGCTACCGCACCTTTGAAACAGCCGACAACTCGCGAAATCTGTGGTGGGCAGCCTTACTGACCTATGGTGAAGGTTGGCACAATAACCATCATGCATATCCACAAGTTGCAAAAGCTGGTTGGCAATGGTGGGAGATTGATGTTACATGGTGGACTATCAATCTGTTGCGATGGCTTGGTTTAGCACGAAAAGTGAATTTGCCTCCGGTCCCGATGCGATCGCCCTGGTGATTCAAGCATCTCTCCATCAACAAAGAGTTGAAAAAAATTCCACATGAATTAATCATCAAACAAACTGTCTTGAAAGAAGGCTGACACATTCTTTGTAATTGACAGAGAATCATGTTGCACTGATTTTCTTTTACAGCGGTAGTCATTGTGGTTAAGACGGGTGCAGGGGTGGAACCCCTGGCTGGGGGCGAAGCCCCCCACTCCCTCTCCAATTCCAATGTCCTAAAGCACTTGCGTAGAGCTATACTAATTATTTTTGACCCCACGGAAATAATTTACCCACTTGCTTGACTCGAGTAATCACGGTTGCATGATGCCCCCCTTTGATCCATTCAATCACTCGAAAGTCTGAGCCATTGACACACAGTCTGAGGTACCTCCGTAAACTCATTGGAGTATCTAGCAGTCGGAGAGTAGCAACCAAAGAACTGTCTTCTACACTCCTTGCAAATGTGATTTTGTTTACTACTCCTTGCAAATGTGATTTTGTTTACTCTTCTGTTTACCATTTTTACTGATACTTGTTGAATCATATTCTGGTCATTGCATAGCTTCTCCACCTAGGGCAAACGTATACTCAATAATGGGAGGGATTGCTGAATTTGAGTATGAAATAGGTGATGTATGCTCAAAACTTCGTTTCGATTCATACTGCTTTTCAGCAACGCCTAATGGGAGGATGAGGGAAAAACTAATCATTCGTGTGTGCGGCATTCCTAGGATAGAGGAGGAAGTAAAGGAGCTATCCACATGGCCAGTGCATGGGCAAGCCAGAATTGGTTGGTGTTAGCCCACGTTAAGGTAGACGAAAAGTCCAATGAAATCATCGCCATTCCTCAGTTATTGCAGGTATTGGTTTGAGAGGGTTATATCGTAACGATTGATGCGATGAGGCCCAAACGGATATTACCGGGCAAAATTATCGCAGCAGGGGGTGATTAGGATCTTTACAAAAAGAACTTGAGTAACTTCTAAAACATGTTGCCTGCCTACAAGGTTTTCTAAGCTTTGGGAGTGCAATTTAAATTTGTAAGGATCCTTATCATTATGCAACGCTTATGCAACGCCCAGAATGTGTCATAAAACCCTTTCATAAAAAAACTTTCATAAAACCCCTTATTGTGTTAATATCCAAATACTCATTCGGTTCTGATGGGGAGCAGCCATCAGACGCAAGGGGGAAAGTGCAGTGTAAATCTGCCGCTGTCCCGCAGCTGTAATGAGAGTTGTAACTCTCTGAGTCAGAATGCCCGCCGATTAGTAGACCCGTTATATAAACATCTGCGAGGTACGGATGATAAAAACTTCAGGCTTTTGCAATTGGCTCTTTGCCAGAAATTGAAGGTTATAGCGTTCTAGATTGACTATTTGAGGTGAACGCGAGGTTGACGCAGCGAGTCTACCTGAGGAAAGGTAGCTGTATTTACGCTGGCAATTGTAGCTAGCATCCTCACCGCGTCTAGTTGTGAGCTGTTTTCTAATCGGGAAACGGCCAGCTTTCGCACTTATTTACAGAATTGCGCTACCGCTATGACCATTCAAATTGCAACGCTGGGGTATCCCCGCATTGGTAAAAATCGTGAGGTTAAAAAGGCATTAGAAGCCTTTTGGAGCAACAAATCCGATACAGACATCTTGTTGCAAACAGTCCAAGAAGCTGAATTTGCAAACTGTGAATTTGCAAACTGGAAGATACAGCTCGAAGCAGGGATTGATTGCATCGGCATTGGCGACACCACCCTCTACGATCATGTGCTGGATTGGACAGTGCGGTTCGGATTAATCCCAAATCGCTTTCAATCTCTCACCGAACTTGACCAGTATTTTGCAATAGCACGCGGCAGGGACGGCATTTTAGCGATGGAGATGACCAAGTGGTTTGATACCAATTATCACTACATAGTGCAGAACATAGTGCAGATCGACGAGCCTGCTCTACGAGAGGGATTACCCTTGAAGCCAGAGCACTGGAACGAGTATCTATCTTGGGCGGTTGATGCGTTTCGTTTGGCCGCTGGGGTTGCCAAGCCAGAAACCCAAATTTACACCCACATGTTTTACTCCGAGTTTGGTGACATTATTCAGCACATTGAGCGTCTCGATGCAGATGTATTGTCCATTGAAAATAGCCGCAGCAACAATGGAACCCTATTTGAAATCATCGATACGGGCTACCAACGCCAAGTTGGCAACGGTGTTTACGATGTCTACAGTCCAGTGGTTTCCAGCATCGAACAGATGGTTCAGCAGCTAAAAACTGGAATTGCCAATCTAGTGATTGAACAGATTTAGGTTAACCCGGATTGCAGATTGAAAACACGCCGCTGGGAGGAAGTGATTCCCGCTCTGAAAAACATGGTAGAAGCCTCACACATCGTTAGGAGAAAAGCCCATGCGACCAAAGAATGAAGTATGGCAAGGTTATTGCGGCTACTGGCAAGATCTATTCATTCGGGAAAATCTGTTATCCCTGGGACATGCGGCATGGCAAGGATTTACCACTCAAGGACGGGGCATAGTGGTCTGCGATGTAGCGATTATCGAAGCTAAGTCTGTGGATTGGAATAGCGACGTCGTGAAATATACAGTTCGGTTTGTGCCCCTACCTGATATTCCAGCCTATTTGCAGGCGCTCAATTTAGAGACAACTTTAACTGATTACCTACTCGATATAGCACAAACCTACGATCCCATCCAGCACGTTCTGCTGTTGATTAACGAAAATGGCCGGGCCGATATCAATTGGCTTGAACATCTTGCTATCTCCCCAGCCGACTGTTATCAGCAGATGGAGCCGCGTTGGTCAGAGTTCCAGCTTGAAGACCCTGCCCACGGAGGATGCTATGAGTGAAATTCCTGAACTGATGGCCTGGCAGCAGGAGTTTATTGCTAAGAATTTGTTGGAGATCGGCTATAACGCCTGGGCGGGTTACTTAGGCAGTGAACGCGGCGCCATTATTTGTAGTACCAATTCTCCGAAAGTTAGTATTGCAGGGGAATCTTTTCGCACCCACTTTACTCAGCGATCGTGCTTGGCGGCCTTTTTGAATGCCTGGTTAGCAGTTCCTGATACAGTGATTCTGCGTCACCACTTTATAACAGCTCAGTTGGTCAAGCGCTTGCAATCTCTGGTGCAGCAACAGGAAATTTATCGAATCAAGGGCTTTGTTGCTGTGCCTAATAAGGCCACGCGGTTGGTCATTCAAGGTGTGGGCAATCGATTTGATACTTTTTACGATCGCCCCTGGCAACCCGATGAACCCCGTCAAACTCGATTAGTCTTCATCAGGCGATTGCTCCAGCAAAGCCAAATTTCCCTAGCCCTCCTAGCTAACTCGCCTAGTTGGCTGAAGCAATCTCATGAGCCACCTGTTCTGCTTTGAAGAAGCCGGCCCTAGAGATTAAAGATTTATCCAGAAAATTTTATCCAGAAAATGAGAATGATAATTATTATCATTTTGTGCACCTCGTGATGTAAAGGATATGGAGATGAGTTGTTGGTATTCTATTGTCGCTTTGAGATGGGCTGTAAGTGGACTCGCTCTACTGCCGATTCCTGTTTCCGCAATGCCCACTGCGTTAGAGTTATTCAAGCCCGAAGAAACAATGATAACCGCTCAAGAGTCGTCTAGTCCGGCCCCTAGCCCCACTCCAATCGTTCCAGCCCAGTCAGATAATCTTGATGCAGATGAAGAACTTGATGCAGATGAAGAAGAGTTGATCATCATCGAACGGATTCTGCGGCAACCTGTATCTACTCCCGGTCGGGGAGAAGCGATCCTGCGCGATTCCACGCGTCCAACCTATGTGATTAATCGGGAAGAAATGGAGCAGCGGGGAGCCAGAACTGTGCGGGAAGCGCTACGGTTTTTGCCAGGAATTTTAGGGGATGGCACTGTAGGCAGCCAGGTCAATTCCCTCAGTGGGCAGTTTATTCGCGGCTCAAATACGGCGCAGGTATTGATTTTGCTGGATGGTCGTCCAGTGAATAATCTGGGTGGGGGCGGTTTTGATCTATCAGAATTCACCACTGATGCGATTGAGCGGATTGAGGTGTTGCCAGGGGGGGGGTCAACGCTGTATGGGTCAGGTGCGATCGGCGGAATTATCAATATCATCACTCGTCGAGCTGAACAAAAGCCATTCAATGCTCGTGTCAGCGGGAGTTTTGGTAGCTATGGCTATGATGATCAAACTCTACAAATTAATGGCACAGTCGATCCAGTACGCTATTTCCTCAGCTATAACCGCATCCAGGCTGAGTATGATTTTCCTTTTTCCATTCCCGAAGCGGGGTTTCGCAGTACTCGGAACAATGGGGATGCGCTATACAACAATCTGAATGCCCGGCTGGAATTCAAGTTGGGCGATCGCGCTACCCTCAGCTTCAACACCTTCTACTTACCCAAAGAGCAAGGAGTTCCGGGCGGTGTGCCAATTCCCTTTCCCATCTTTGGACAGGGCTTTTTCAACTCCCTCACCGATAACAACCGTAAGTATACAGATCAGGTCTTAAGTGATGTGACATTGCAAGTACAATTGGGAGCAGGCACTGATTCTTTACTCACGACTAGACTCTATTTAGACTTTCTCAATACTCGATTTGATAATCGCACTGCCTTTGCAGATACTCTTTCAGTTGTGCGTGGTGTTCCAGTTCTAAGGCGCACATCTCAAACACAGCAACGGTTTCAAACTAGACAGCGATCTCTGGGCATCCAGGTGCAGCACAACTGGAAACTGGCTGCGAATCAAACTATAATCTATGGCTTCGATTATCGCAACACTGATGTAGAGAACCTGACACAAAATCTGATCACTGATGTTGTGCGAATCAACTACGATGATCGCATTGGACAATGGGCCGTCTTTGCACAGTACGCACTCGATATTGTACCCCAATTGACCGTGACAGCAGGGCTACGCCAGGATTTTAGTAGTTTACGCAATGGTTCAGCCCTGTCCCCCTCCGTGGGAGCCAGACTATTGTTAGGTGATTCAACGACATTACGTGCCAACTATATTCGCAGCTTTCGCACCCCTACTTTGGCAAACCTGTTCAATGCCAATCCGACTAATATTGGTAATCCCGACCTCAAGCCGGAACGGGGCAACAGCTTTGACGTGGGGATTGATCAGAAGATTGGCAACTTTGCCCTTTTACGGTTGACCTACTACCACAACACCATTTCCGATTTGATTGCCTTCCAGCGTATCAACCCACCTGTCAATGGGATTTCTGGCACCTTTCAAAACCTGGGGAAAGTACGCTCTCAAGGGTTAGAGGCTGCACTGAATGTACAAATCGTCCCCAATGTTTATGCCTTTGTTGGATATACTTTGAATGATCCCAAAATTCTCCAGAGTGTAAATCCAGGTGAGGAAGGGCGAGAACTCCGATTTGCAGGAGCAAATAAACTAAACCTAGGACTCTGGTATGAAAATGCAACGGGCTGGTACGCTGGACTATTAATGAACTCCTTAAGTAGCTATCCTACAAATAACCTGAACACCGAGTTTTTGCCAGGATACACTACGTTTGATTTGCGGTTGAGAGTACCAATTACCTCTCAATTGAGACTGAACTTTGGCATTGAAAATCTCTTCAATCAGCGGTATCAGGTATTTCCAGGATTTCCTGATGCGGGACGTATTATTCAGGGAGGGCTGACCTATAACTTTTAAGGAGGATTGTAATGTCTGAATTTAATCGCCAGGTAACACCATTGCACCAGTCTGCTAAGGAACCATTACCCAGTGGTGGATGGATAGAATTTGAAGATTTCCCAACCACGATCGATGTGCTGGGTTCACTCCTGTATTTTCTATTCCAGGATCACTGGCAGGAAGTTGGTTTAGGACACATGGTGGATGGCAGTGTACTGGAACTGGAATTCCCCCAACCTCCCAAAATCATTCGCCTGTACGATGGCTACCTGACTGTTGTGACCGAAGGCTGGCATATGCACCTGTGTATTGAAGAGAATCAGGGCGGCCCAGAATCAACCACACCCAAAGAACTGAGTCGCAAACGATTGGTCAGTCGAGCTGCATTGTATCGACGGTTTAACCCTCGTGGACAAGTTCGTAGTTGGGGCATTCAGTTCTGGAATGGAGCGGGGGAGCGGATGATGAATGTGTTTTTGCCTAATCCATTTGTAGGTGAGAATGAGGATTTGTTACCGGAGAATAAGCCCGATCTTCGCAAGCTCGGATTGTATGAACAATTGCGAGAAATTTATGTCCAGGGCAGTCAATTGATTCCTTACGAAACCAATCCTTTAAAGCGTCCGTTTGTCTCGGTCTGTCGATCAGGACGGTGTAATCCTACTCGGAACTGGCAACCGATTTATGAGGCGTTACGGAGTGCCGTGGCGGAGTCGGGGTTAGAAGTAGATGTGATTCATTCTGGTTGTTTAGAAGTATGTAAATTGGGACCTGTTGTGTTTTATTCTGGCGATAAAACTTGGTATACCTGTGTCACGTCTGAACTTGCTCAAGATATTGTGTATGAACATCTTTGTAAAGGTAATAAAATCAAGTCTCATCTATATCCGCCAGCGAAAGATTTATGAGTAAACATCTGAATCTTGGTTGGTTGATTTTAGTAAGTGCGATCTCACTTTCTTCCTGTGCGATTGCGCCTCCTCAAAAGACTCCTGAGCTTTATTCAGAGTGCATCGACAACTACCAGAAAGGAGTGGATTATTTCCCTCATAAGGTGCACATTACGAATGCTCAAGGGTTTACTGTTGACTACCATAAGCATTACAAGATTGTGTCAGTAAATCATCCCTGGAAGGATGCTAGGACCCGGTTTCAATATATCCTAGTACAGTGTGGTACCCCCACTCCTGAAGGATTTAAGCCGGAACAAGTTATACAAATTCCAGTGCGATCAGTGGTGACTTTATCCACGACTCACTTTGTGCCCTTGCAACAATTGGGAGTGCTTGATCGCTTGATAGGAATCAGCAACTTTAAGGACGTGACAACCCCTGCAGTGAATGAAAAGGTTCGAAAGAATCAACTTGCTGAAGTAGGGAATGCTGGAGGTTTGAAACTAGAGAAAATTTTGGAGTTAGCACCCGATTTAGTTACGACCTTTGGTACGGGTAACCCGCAGACAGACGCTCATCCCAAGTTATTAGAGGCAGGAATTAAGGTTGCGATCGTGGCGGAATATATGGAGTCTACGCCCCTAGGACGAGCAGAATGGATGAAATTCTTAGCCCTCTTTTTCAATCGGGAAGCGGAAGCGGAACGGAGTTTTGCGGAAGTTCGGCAACGTTATCAAGCGATCGCAGCCAAAGCGAAAACAGTCAACCGCCGACCCACCGTATTTTCTGGTTTCGAGCGCAAAGGTACCTGGTACGTGCCAGGGGGCAATAGCTATGTCGCAAAGTTCCTGGCGGATGCAGGGGCAAATTACCTTTGGTCGGACGATCGCAGCCCTGGCAGTTTGCAACTTACCTTTGAGCAAGTGTACGATCGCGCCGCCCAGGCACAATACTGGATTATCAACGCCCCAAGTGTTAAAACACGCGCTGATTTGTTAGCTATTGACCCCCGTTATCAGGGCTTTGCTGCTCTGATAACTAATAACGTATTTAGCCCCACTGCGAAGGTCAATCCTCAGGGGGGCAATGACTACTGGCAAAGTGGGATCGCCAATCCTGACGTCATCCTAGCCGATCTGGTGAAAATCTTTCACCCAGAGTTAGTGCCTGGTCATCAATTTGTTTACTATCGGCAACTCCCCCAATGAAGTGGCATCATCCTTTACCCCCCACTCTTTGGCTCGGAGTTTTGCTGACTGGAGTAGCGCTGATCTTTGCCCTAAGTCTAGCGGTCGGCTCCGTCTCCATTCCCCTAGCCGATGTAATCACAATACTACTCGGTGGCACTCCCACCAAACCCAATTGGGGTAATATCATTTGGCAATTTCGTCTCCCCCGATCTTTGACAGCCATGCTAGCAGGGGCAGCTTTAGCTATCAGTGGACTGCAACTACAAACCCTGTTCCACAACCCTCTGGCAGGTCCCTTTGTCCTGGGAATTAGTTCGGGTGCCAGTTTGGGGGTAGCGATCATGGTGTTAACCTCTCAACAGTTGAACTGGTTGTATGGAGATCTGAGTCTGACCACTGCTGCCTGCCTAGGAGCTGCCAGTGTTGCAGGATTAATCATTCTTACATCGAAAATTGTTCGCAATCCGGTTGCCTTACTGGTGCTGGGATTAATCTTTGGATATTTAACGGGTGCCATTGTCAATATTCTGCTGCAACTCAGCTCTGCCCAGCAGGTGCAGCAATTCGTGATCTGGACGTTTGGCAGTTTTGGCGGAGTCACCTGGAAACAGCTTCCCCTACTGACAGGAGGTATTTTGGTGGGGGGGACGATCGCGATCGCTAATCTTGCGGCGCTTAATGTCATGCTACTGGGCAGTGTGCAGGCGCAAGCATTAGGGGTCAACCTGGATCGGCTGCGATTTCTGGTTTTACTCAGTTCGTCGATTCTGGCAGGAATTGTGACGGCATTCTGTGGACCGATTGCCTTTCTGGGGGTTGCTGTTCCCCATCTCTGCCGTGGCATCCTGCAAACTGCTGATTTACACCGTTTGTTGCCTGCGGTGATTCTGGTGGGAGCTGGACTGGCATTGATGGCAGATCTGCTTTCGCAATTACTGGTGCGATCGTCAGTGCTGCCGCTCAACTCAATCACGGCACTAATGGGCGCCCCGATCCTGATCTGGATCATTCTGCGCGATCGCGTCTCTAGACACTACCGATAACGGACTTATTAACCTGGCAATATTTTATCTTGCACGAACCATAGGTGCTGTTAGGCCTCACTGTAACACACCATTAACCCATGCTCAGTGCGTTACGCTGTTGCTTGAGCGTAGCTCCAGCGAAGCCATGCCGTTAGACTATTGTCCGCAGGACTATATATAGCTCTACGCGGGTGCGTTAGGACACTGAAATTAGAGAGGAAGTGGGGGCTTCGCCCCCAGCCAGGAGTTCCACCCCTGCACCCCGTTCTAACCATAATGACTACCGCTATATTTTCCAACACAATTAAAAGTCCCAGAAAGAGAGCCAACTGGGACCTCAAACTAACCTTGTGATGAGTAGCAAAAACGATAAACTACCTATGCCATAGTGTTAAACAACACTGTCCATAGAACGCCAGCTGTAACAATAGCCAGCAATAGATTTGTAAAGAAGCGACCTGCCTCAGCACTGAAACCAAGTACTTTATCTTCCTGGCCTGCGGTAAAGAACAATGACCATGCTTGGTTTGCACTAATGACTTCAGACTTGGCATTAAAGTCAGGTCTGAACACAACTGGACCAATCAGGTACTTATTGGGGAAATCGAAGTCAGTTTTCATGAGAGTTGTCTCCAAAATAGATTACGTTTACTGATGCAAAACTCACCTAGAGGGAAAAGCCTACAGCCCTGTCAACCAGCCAATTACACCATGTCCAGTCACTACTTCTAGGATCAGGGCGGACATAAAGCCAATCATTGCCAGCCGTCCATTCAGCTTTTCTGCATATTCGTTAAAGCCAAACTTCTGAATGTCATCCACATACATTCTGGGTTCAACTGCATAAACATTGGCGCGTCCACCTTCTTCTATGACCCGTCCACGAACCATAACGTTGCCTCCTTTTTTTTAGATTATATAACAAAGTGTAACTTAATGTAAATAAATATTTCAATATTCTTGACATAAAAAACCTTTCGTATGAGCAAACTAGAAAATCGGCTAACTGTAAAAATGCTTCTGAGTATCAATATGGATGGAAGGTCTCTCCGATGTTCATTGAGGAGGGAGACGAAATTGTCAGCAAGAGCTATATGACTCGGACGGAGAGCGAGAACCCCGTTTGCGGCACTACTTAGCACGGTTGCACCGCAAAACTCTTGCTATTCCAAGTCCGTTAAGATGCTGAAGTGTTCACTTCGTTTACTGCTTCACTACCTGGAGTATCGAACAGCTCCTCTGCCAGCTTAGTTCATTACAGTTTCAGCAACACCTACCCCATCACTCATCCACTGCCCCTTTCGTCCGGATATCGGTCAGTTTCTCTGGAATAGTTAAATGGACTTACCTGGATGAATGGCTAATGCGTCGGGCGATCGCAGGAATCAAAAGCCGCTGGCGAAACTTTTATTACCGCAGGCTAGGCGTCAGGCTGCATGGCTATGTTTGGATGCGAGAAATTGAGATTCCGCGCAATTTCAGTGATATTGAACTAGAAGGTGGTTGCTCTCTTGATCGGGGAGTGGTTCTTCTGTGCAGTGGTGAACCGTTACCTCATCCCAAAATTTGTATTGGTGCCAGCACTTACATTAATCGCAATACGTTTCTCGATGCCACATTGTCGCTAGAGATCGGTAGAGAGTGTGGAATTGGCCCTAGCTGCTATATCACCGATCATGATCATGGGACCGACCTAGCTTTTCCTCCCCTCGGTCAGCCGATGGTTTCCTTACCAACTCGGATTGGCGATCGCGTCTGGATCGGTGCCAATGTCACTGTTCTTAAAGGGGTCAAGATTGGTGATGATGCAATCATTGGGGCAGGCAGCGTTGTAACAAAAGATATTCCAGAACGAGCGATCGCTGTTGGAGTACCCGCCAGAGTGATTAAGTTCCGGGAAGCCCGTGAGTTGGCACTAGAACATTCATGATTACTGAACAAACATTATCAACGTGGGTTTCTATTGGCATTACGACCAAAAACCGCTGGCATGATCTCAAGATCACGCTAGAAAAGTTGGTGGAAACTAAATTAGAGACTCTTCCAATCCTAATTATTGATGATGGCTCCGATGAACCCTGTCCCTTTAATCTAAAAGGGTTTCCACTAAACATCCAACTGCAACGGTTTACAACCTCTAAAGGTTTGATTGTCCGCCGCAATCAGCTAGCACAGACAATGCAAACCAAGTATTATTTGAGTTTGGATGATGACTCCTTTCCAGTTTCTGGTTCGTTAGTAGAAGCAGTTACCTTTGCAGAATCCCGTAATGATTTACTCTGTCTTGCATTTCCGGTATACAACCCGGTGATGAATGTTTATCAGAGTCAGTCACGTCAGAAAAAACCGTATCAGGTACGCCACTTTATTGGGTGTGGGCATCTAATTCACCGTCCCCACTTTTTGAGTTTAGGAGGATATCGGGAGGAATTAATCCACCAAGGGGAAGAGATGGAAATTGCTGCCAGAGCTTTTCAGCGAAGTTTGTACTGCTACCATTTCCCTGGATTTGAAATTCATCATGTGGCATCTAATTCGGGTCGAAACTGGCAGCGAATGGACTTTTATGGGGCGCGTAACAATGTTCTCTGGAATGATTGGTTTGTCCCTCGATCGCTGAAGCTAATTAAGCAAAGCCGTACCCTCGTGTCTCGCGTACTTCACTCTGTCAAAGTCGGTCGTCTCGGTCAAGTGAAGGGAGGACTTGCCGGGCTAAGCGCGATTCCAAAATATAAAGATAAACGAGAATCCATGTCTTTGGAACAGTTCCGCCAATGGCAACACCTACCTGAAAGCTAATTTCTCCGGATTCTGCCCTATAAGTCCTGAACAATGCAATGAAGTTGCAGTAAAAGCTCACGAATTATTTCAGGCATAAATTATGGCTAAGTCCCTTTCAGCGTGGATTTGCTGCCAATTAGGAGCACGGGAACACTACGCTATTCCTCGTGCTTTGTACTCAGTCGATCAGTTGGCCTGTTTAATTACCGATGCGTGGGTAACACCTCAATCTGGATTTAACCGTCTTCCCGCAAAGATTTCAGCTTCTTTGAAAGGGCGTTTTCATAGGGATCTGGTAGCCGCTCCAGTTCAGGCATTTAATTCCTCATTATTGCAATTTGAGCTGACGCACAAACTTAAGCAAACACCGGGTTGGAATCGGATCGTTGCTCGCAATCACTGGTTTCAGCAGCAAGCTTTGGAGCATTTGCGGGCGATCGCACCTCAGCTCAGCCCTTCCACCGTCTTGTTTTCTTACAGCTACACTGCACTTGACCTGTTTCGCTTTGCTAAACAACAGGGCTGGCAAACGGTTTTGGGACAGATCGATCCTGGCCCTTTAGAAGAGAAAATCGTTGCAGCAGAACAGGCAAAACACCTAGGGCTGGAGCCTGCCTGGCATC
Source organism: Leptothermofonsia sp. ETS-13 (assembly GCF_049200465.1). Lineage (NCBI taxonomy): Bacteria > Bacillati > Cyanobacteriota > Cyanophyceae > Leptolyngbyales > Leptolyngbyaceae > Leptothermofonsia > Leptothermofonsia sp. ETS-13. The sequence goes on along the minus strand of NZ_CP120836.1, from coordinate 2,763,470 downwards.
CTGTACCGCCAATATATTGGAAAACCTGGCAAGAAGAATGCGCTCTGGCGGATCGAATTGTTGTAAATTCCTGCTGGTCAAAACAACTTTTGGAGCGATCGGGGATTGAGCCTGCCAAAATTCGAATAGTGTCGCTGGTGTATGAACCCCCTCAAGAGGTTGCAAACTTTACGCGCACCTATCCGCAAGCATTTACTCCCGAACGTCCCCTGCGGGTGCTGTTTCTGGGAATTGTGACCCTACGCAAAGGAGTAGCCGCCATTTTAGAGGCCATCCAACATTTGCAGGGCAAACCCATTGAGTTCTGGATGGTGGGTGCTCAGCAAATTTCCATTCCTGCCCAATTTCAAAATCATCCCCAAATTCGCTGGGTCGGGCAGGTTCCTCGCAGTGAAACACCACGCTATTACCAGGAAGCAGATGTTTTTCTGTTCCCCACCCTTTCCGATGGATTTGGGCTTACTCAGTTAGAAGCCCAGGCATGGAAATTACCCATTATTGCTTCTCAATATTGTGGTGAAGTTGTGCAAAATCAGGTAAATGGATGGGTATTAGAAGAGGTGACGGGAGCGGCGATCGCAGACATCCTTCTATCTGTCCTCAACGGTCCAACTCAGTTAAAACAATTTTCTGATCAGGCAATTTCAATTTCAAACTTCAATTTGTCATTCCTGGTCAACCAACTTCAACATTTGGTTGACCAACAACTGATTCCTTCCATCACAAGAGTTTAGAATGAATCCAATAATTACCGTTACTTTTGTCGGCTGGAAACGCCAGGAAGCTCTTAGAAGGGGAATTGAAAGTACCCTGATGCAAACCTACGATAATATTGAAATTTTAGTTCTAGACAACTCACCAACTGATGAAATCTATCGATGGTTGTTAGAAGAATATCCTCAAGTAAAAGCAATCAAAACAGCATACCCGATCCTCCTTCCAGCAGCCCGTAATATTTTGGTTGCTACGGCTAAAGGAAAGTATGTCGTCTTTCATGATGACGATAGTCGATTCTCTCACCCTGAAGATGTAGAAAAAGCAGTTTCCTATCTGGAATCCCATGACAATGTTGCCTGCCTAGCTTTCAGAGTTGGCAGCGACGATAAGGATGTAAACCCTCAATTTGAAGCTGATTCAATAAAACCTATTATACATATATTGCCTGTGCCACCATCTTTCATCGTTTAGATTTCATCAATGCGGGTTGGTACTTTGAAGACTTTTGGCTTTATGGTGAACAGTTAATCATGTCATTAGGTTTTTTTGGAATTGGGAAGGAAATTCATGTTTTTCCAGAAGTATTCATTATTCATAAACCAGAAATGATTGGGCGCGCAAAGGATAATTGGAAGCAATACTTGGTTGCTGATGTGGTGATGAAATCAGGAGCTTTTCTACTCAGGTCCCCAATCCCCGACGTATTTTTCTGGTATCCAACACTACTACTTTTTTATACATTTCAAGCCGCTATTGTTCGAAGAAAACCACTCTCTGCGCTACTAGCTTTCTTTAAAGCTATATCCCTATTTCCGGTCTTCCTAAAAAACAGAAATCCTATCTCAAATGATGCCGCATTAAGGTGGCTGAATGTTCGTAAGCAATATCAGGAAGACTATTACAAGCGAATTGGAAAATGGACATGGTTCCGTAAATATATTCCAGCTACACATTAGTTTTTAATCGCATTATGGGACTAACAACAAAGATACGTGTTGTTTTTTATTCAATTGTTCCCTCTCCCTATCAGCGGGATTTGTTTTTTTCCCTGTCACAACGTCCCGAAATCGATTTAACGGTCAATTATCTGGAATCTGCCAGCCCTGATTCACCCTGGCCTCAAAAGGCTTTACAGCCCTATGAATCCATCCTGCCAGGAAGATATCTCTCCTGGGGATCATCCCGTTTCCATATCAACTGGCATTTACCCAACCTTAAAACTATCGATGCGGTTGTTCTAAATGGTTATCAGAGTTTAACTTCCCAAATCATTTTGAATCACACGGCAAAACGAATTCCCTGCATTTTTTGGGGTGAGAAAATGGTTGCCTCCTCCGGTGGAGTCAAGGGCAAATTACAAAAAGTACTGGCAGGGGGATTACAGCAGTGCTGGGCGATCGCCGCCATTGGCTCCAAAGCCGTTGAAGATTATCAGAAACGCTTTCCCGGCAAACCAATTGTCAATATTCCCTATTACTGCGACCTGTCCCAATTCAGCACCTATATTCCCCAGCGACCGCGGGACCCAATCACCATTCTGTTGTGCGGGCAGATGATTGCTCGTAAAGGAGTGGATTTATTGCTGAGTGCGTTTGAACGGCTGGTGCGATCGGGCTTCAAAGCACGCCTTTTACTGGTTGGACGGGAAGCGGAGTTACCCCAAATGATGGCCACTTTATCTCCCGAAACCAGGCAGTGCATTGAATATGCAGGCTTTCAGGCCCCCGAAAACCTACCTCACTTCTTTCGGCAAGCTGATTTGTTTGTACTACCCAGTCGGTATGACGGTTGGGGCGTGGTTGTGAATCAGGCATTAGGGGCGGGTTTACCGATTATTTGTTCAGATGGGGTTGGTGCCGCCCAGGACTTGGTGGAACCCGGTGTGAATGGGTTTATTTTTCAAAACGGCGATGTTGACAGCATCTTTCAAGCCCTCACCCATTACCTTCAAAATCCTGAGGCGATCCGGACGGCCAGTCAGATGTCTTTGGCGAAGGCTGCCAATTGGTCGCCTGAAGTAGGGGCAAAACGTTGGCTTGAAGTTTTGGAAAAGTTTACGGATCAGAGCGATTGTTTCAGAAAAGAGGTTTAGAGGTTGTTTGACCATAAAAACCATGCCATCTCGTCGCTTGCGAGTCCTATTCCTGGCATCTTACTTTCCCAAGCCAGATAACCCATTAATGGGAACCTGGGCGCTGTCGCAAGCACAGGCGCTTGCCCGCCAGGACATTGATCTATTGGTGGCGTCGTTCACCTCCTGGGTTCCTAAAAGTTTGGCGATCACTCCAGGCGCAAAAGCCTATGCGAATTGTCCCCAGTCCTACACCTGGGAAGGGGAGGTGAAGGTTCACTATCCTCGCTGGCTTTATTACCCGGTTAAACCGATTAAACAGTGGGCCTATGCCAATCCTACTCCCTACCTCAAGCTGGCCTGGTGGTCAGCTAAACGTGTACTTTGCCAGATGGTTGAAGAATTTCAACCCGATGTGATCTTTTGTCACCACAGTCTACCGAATGGGTGGCTGGTGGCTCAGTTTCCAGCTCATTTATACCGACCACTCATTACCCTGGATCATGATTTTGAGGAAATCACAGACTGTTATATTCATCCCCATCGAAAAGGGGCGATCGCAGTTGTTGTCAATCGTGCTTGGGCAATGCTAGCAGTTGCTAGCCGGATGCAACATGACATTCAACAGTTATTTCCCCAGGCCCAGGTCTTAACCCACTACAACGGAGTTGAACCCATCCCTAAATCTTTGTTCGATAATCGTCGTCCACTTGAATTACGAAAGAAAAAAATCATTCTGGTTTGTGCTCTGTTTGCGGAGCGGAAAGGGATTCCCCTCCTGATTGAAGCCTTTCATCAAATTGCCTTAGCCCATCCAGATGCCGTTTTACGCATTATTGGCAGCGGACCAGATGAGGAAAAAATCAAGGATACGGTCAATCGGCTTGCCCTGAACCAGAGAGTGCAACTAGTTGGGAAAAAGCCACACTCTGAAGTCCTTCAGGAGATGGTTTGGGCAGATTGTTTTGCTCTGGTTGGCTGGAATGAACCTTTTGCGACGGTTTATCTAGAAGCAATGGCAGCAGGTTTACCTATTGTTTGCTGCAATGATGGGGGCATCAACGATGTTATTTCAGATCGGGTTCATGGCTTTGCAGTGCCTCCCAAAAATGTAGCGGCCACTGCGGCAGCTCTTGATCGGATGTTGAGCGATGATGCTAAGCGGATTGAAATGGGCATTCAGGCGCAACGGCTGATTCATCAAAAATTAACCTGGGATGCCAGAGCAAAAGAGCTTTTAGGCTTGTTTGAAATGGCGGTTTCCGGTCAGATGCAGTATGCCGCGTGATCATGCCTGAAGCCGATAGTTAACAACCAGGGGTATCTCCATGTCAACGCCAAATTATTTAATTCAGCCCTTTACCTATCCATATTTTGAGCAGAAGCATTATCCACCTGCTGCTTCTGTAGCAAGCACCTCTGTCTTTTTGATAGGGTTGGCAGCAGCCTATGCCTTCATTCCTGCTTCTGCGACTCCTTCTGCAATGGCGAGAACAGTTGCCATTATAGTGGCGATCGCTCTAGGGATTAGTGTCTTTCTGGATAGCAAGAAAGGATTACAAAATCTTTTTCGAACCGATTTACTATGTCTGGTTGGATTATATTTTTTAACTCTAGTCGAATTTTTATTTCCTCAAGAGGAATTTGACAGACTCCTGACCGTTGAGCAAACTAATCAAGCCATTAGCATTGTCTTGATAGGGATGGCCTGTCTAGCGATCGGTCGTCATCTCGTGAGCCAAAAGGCTGCGCGATCGAGCCAACTCAACTTTGGAGATATTTCAAACCAGCTCTTATTTAATATAGTCATTGTGGCCGCATTTCTAGGATTTCTAGACATGCTGCTCTCAGTCAATTTTGATATTTTTAGAATGATCGATGCCATGTTAGCTCCCAGATTTGCCCAACCCTGGGGACGTGGCAGATTGGGGGGATGGCGCACATTTCTTTCTGAACTAAACTTACTACTTTACGTCATTCCAGCGTTAGCAGGAGTTGTCTGGAACCGTCGCCGGTCTTTCCCATCGTTTCAACTCGGCATTATCCTCCTCCTTTTTTTGTTTGTCCTCTTTCAAGGATTTGCCGGTGGAACTAGAAATGTCTTTATTGCCTATTTATCTATTTTCGTCGCCAGCTACCTTGTCACACTGCCAACTCATAATTTCAGAAACACGGTTATTCCAATTCTTGCAGCGGGATTTATTACAGTATTCGCCTCCTACCACATGCTTGAATTTAGAACGATAGGGTTAAGAAACTACCTTGAAAATCAAGTTTATGCCAGTGATACCGTTAGAGATACACTATCCGTTGACTACAACTTGTGGTCAATTGGTTTAATCGCAAATGCCTTACCCAGAAAGCATGACTTTCTAGGCCTTGAAGTGATTTATTGGGCATTAATCAGGCCAATTCCCAGAGTCCTTTTTCCAGATAAGCCAGAGGGTTTAAGTGTCAGTATCGAAGAGATTGTAGACGCTGAAGGGTGGACCGTATCCTCCACCTATTTAGGAGAAGCTTACATGGCTGGGGGAATGGTTGGAGTTATTGCCATCTCTCTATTTTTTGGAGCACTGGCGGCCTGGTGGAACCGCATGGCACTGCAACGAAAATCTGCTTACGCCATGATGACCTACTCTCTGGGTTTTGCTGCTGCGGGGATCACAATGCGGAGCTTGTTTTGGTTGACCACGATGATCTTGCCGATTGTTGCACTGCTGCTGCTGAAGAAGTTGAAGCTTGTCCGGTTGAAGAGAGTGAATTCTATCCGCTAATTTTTCTAATCTCATGAAGGTTCTGCACGTAATTCCGTCCATTAGTCCGGTGATGGGAGGGCCTCCCCAGGTGGCTCTCAATCTGGTGAAGGCATTGAGGGAGTGTGGCATTGAGGCTGAAATTGTCACCACCAATCACAATGGTTCTGAGCCAATGGATGTTCCTTTAGATCAGCGGGTTGACTACCTATTTGATGCGGATCGAAATGCGTTTGTGCCAGTCTGGTTTCTTCCTTTCAAACCTCCAGCTTTGAAGGAGTTTATTTTCTCGCCTGCAATCACCCGGTGGCTATGGCAGCATGTTCAGGACTATGACGTGTTAGACAATCACTATTTGTTTTCCTATGCGCCTACCTGTGCTGCTGCGATCGCCCGCTTCAAAGGTATTCCCTACACCATTCGTACGATGGGGCAACTGGCTCCCTGGGCACTGTCTCAAAGTCGCTTCAAAAAACAAATCTACACTACGTTAATTGAACGCCATAATCTGAATCACGCCGCTGCCATTCACTGTACAACGGTTGCCGAAGCCGAAGATGTCCGTAATTTTGGCGTTCAAACACCCACCATTACGCTGCCTCTCGGGGTCAATCCATCCCCAATTCTGACTGAGCCTCAGGCCCAGTTGCGCAAACAATACAACATTCCAGCGGAGATTCCAATCGTTCTCTTTCTGTCACGGCTTCACTACAAAAAGCGTCCCGATCTCCTCTTGCAATCCCTCGGTCAGCTCCACGCACAGGGGCAACGGTTTCATCTGATCTTGGCCGGATCGGGAGAACCCGATTACCTGACGGAGTTGAAAGATCTGACGGCATCGTTAGATATCGCTTCCTATGTGACGTTTCCGGGTTTGGTTACGGGGCAGGCAAAGGATGTACTGCTGCAAGGATCGGATCTATTTGTTCTGCCTTCCTATTCTGAAAACTTTGGTATTGCTGTGGCAGAGGCGCTGGTTGCAGGTTTACCCGTGGTGATTACGCCAGGAATTCAGATTGCCTCGGAGATTAGGGCCGCCAAGGCTGGGCTGGTGGTGGAGGGGGAGGTTGATTTATTGGCCGGAGCGATCGCCCAACTCCTGACTTCTTCAAATCTGCGTCGAGAGCTGGGTGACAACGGCAGGCGACTGGCAAAGGAGCGTTACTCGTGGAGGGCGATCGCCCAGAATCTGATTCCAGTCTATTCAACCATTGCAGCCCAGAAAATTCTATTGCATGATGTCAATTTTGATTGTCCTGTATAGCAAGGGCCAGGAGCCAGGAGTCAGCAGTCAGGAGCCGAGAGTGGGAAATGGGAAGTAGGGAACGGGGAAGTGGCAACTCAAAACACAAAACTTAGAGCTCTACGCGGGTGCATTAGGACATTGGAATTAGAAAGGAGTGGGGGCAAAGCCCCCAGCCGGGGGTTCCACCCCTGCACCCCGTCCTAACCACAATGACTACCGCTATATAGCAGTCCTAAATCAGTCGTGAGATTGAGAAGCTTTGTGAGAAAGGATTCCGCAGGAATCCTTTCTCTCAATTCAAATAGGATCGCTATATTGCCTACATCTTGTGCCGAGTTGCAATACACATCAGCAGTAGTGCCGATTCCTTTGCGTCGGGATTGACTCCGGATAGGCGCTGGGCTAACCGTATCTTCCAACTTGCCCGACCAGGGTTTCCCCGCAAAACCTCTGAGCCAGCAATGTTATGAGGATAAAGGTTGACCGTAAAGCCAAGCGGTTCCAAAACTTGTTGAAAAAGTTCAACGGATACTCCATCCCCAATCCGGTGGTGAGCTTCGGTTGCCAAGCTGAGACGTTGTTCCCTGGCGGTTGCATGTCCTCCCCGCCGCATCAATCGGTAAATGGGTAGTCGTGCGTTCCAGATGAACCTGGCAATGAAATTGTTGTTCCAGGCTGTACATTGGGGGTCGTGATCGGTAACCAAAACTCCACCTGGGCGTACCAGACGAGCCGCTTCCGCTAACACTTTTGCCATGTCGTCACAGTGATGTAACGAGGCATTGAGCATTACAATATCTGCAAAACCTGAGACAAAGGGAAGCTGTTGAGCATCTGCTAGCACTGGAACATACCCAATCTGTTGAGCCACTTTCAAGGCTCCAAGAGCGACATCGACGCCAATGAGTAATTGAGGTACGCCGCAATGCGGATGTAGCGCTGCATAGAGGTTTCCAGGGCCGCAGCCAATATCTACAACAATTTTGCCTTGCCAGTTTCCAATCGCTGCTCGCCAGCGGTCTACAAAAATATCATCCCGATGACAGGCTTTAAGATAACCCCTCGTCCAATCGGGGTGGCTAAAGTATTCGCTATTTGCCTGAATGGCGGCAGTCAGTTTGGGTATTTTGAAAATTGGAATGTCTCCATCCCAATGGCTAAGACTATTGTCCGGTTCCGAAAGAAACTGAGGAAGGGTAACGGATAACTGTTCCAACATCAAACTCCACCTTGTGAGACTGAATCACTGCACACAGGGAATGAACTAATCACGTATAGAAAAACACCATATGTTGCAGCTTAGTTGCGCAAATGGTAGAGAGTGCCCCTGAGGAAGTAAACCAGCAATCACAATAATTTTTCTACATCGAGAACACATTACCGTGTCCTAACAGGGTATTGCTGGAATCTTAGTCCGATTGTTTTTTTGGCTTATCCTAGGATTCTTCTTCAAACAACCTCCAAACTTCATCTGTATATCCCCATGAATTTGTAACAGAAGTGGATAGGTGGAGGGGTAGATGGGTGTGATAGCTCCTGAATCTGCATTCTGGCACTAAAGGTTAACATCCGGATTCTTCATAATCTCTCTGAAAGTATTTGAAGGGGCTTCTACAAGTTGGTAATCTGAATTCTCTAAGTTCAATGGTTGTCACCCGTGGTGAATCTGAATAAATCGCGGCGGGAGTTTGCAGATCAAATTTGTTCGCGTCTCGCTACCTGTCAGGACGATTTACAGAGGGCGTTTCAACTGGGCGATCGCATTCCCAGTGGTTACGTCGATAATCTGTTGCCTGAAACCGATGCCGAGGAAATTTATGCTGCGTTCCCAGAGCCATCGGAGATGCTGCTGCTTAAAGATCTGCGCGAATATAAGTATGTTGGGATGCAGATGAATCGTTATCATCCAATCCTGGAAGAAATCATCTATGCATTCCAGGACCCTAGAGTCGTTCAACTTATTTCTAAAATTACGGGGATTCAAAACCTGCTACCTGATGAATACCTCTATGCCGGGGGAGTCAGTTTGATGCACAAGGGTTGCTACCTGAATCCTCATTTGGATAACTCCCACGATAAGGATCGTCAGAATTATCGAGTCATGAATTTGCTGTACTACGTTACTCCAGGATGGAAAGAGGAGTATGGCGGCAACCTGGAACTTTGGGATCGGGGAGTCAGACAACCCTGTCGCGTGATCCATAGCAAATTCAACCGACTGGTCTTAATGGTCACCCATCGAACGTCCTGGCATTCGGTGAGTAAGGTTGTACACGATGGGCGGAGATGTTGCGTGTCCAACTACTATTTCTCTCCTCAACCATTAGAGGCAACGAACTATTTTCACATCACCTCTTTCCGCGGGCGCCCTGAACAGCCGTTGAGAGATATTGCCCTACAAGGAGATATTGTGCTTCGAAGTGGAATCCGCAAGATTTTTAAGCATGGAATTCGTAAGCCTCATTTTTACCGAAAGGAAGACAGGCATTAAGGGAGTAGGGATATGCAGCTTGATGAATATACTCTGGGTGACTACACTCCTGGGGCTCCCCTCTGGAAGCAGCTTGCCTGGTATTATCTGGGCGACCCGCTCGTCCGCAGTCGTTGGTTGCCGTTTTCTGCTCTGAAAGTTTGGACTCTTCGTATCTTTGGAGCACAGATTGGTCGGGGAGTACGCATTAAGCCAGGTGTGCAGGTGAAGTTTCCCTGGCGACTAATGGTGGGTGACTATGTTTGGATTGGAGAGAATGCCTGGTTAGATAATGTGGCCCCTATTAAGGTGGAAAGTCATGTTTGCATTTCCCAAGGGGTTTATCTCTGTACAGGTAACCACGACTGGCGGCATCCTGACTTTAAACTGGTGCCAGCCTCAATCTATGTTGAGCAGGGAAGCTGGCTTGCTGCAAATGCGGTGGTGGGGCCTGGGGTCATAGTGGGGAAAGGTGCTGTTTTGTGCCTGGGCAGTGTCACGGGGCGATCGCTACGCCCTATGACAATTTATGCCGGGAATCCGGCCCAGCCCATTAAAGAACGGACTCTGGTCACACGTAAGCAATCCCTCGCTGAAGAGGGGGTAACACTTTCAAGCAATAGCGGTGAGGAATAGAAGCAAGATCGATCTAAGTAGGTAGTCATAATTAATTTGTAAAGGGGGTGTGGGGACTGCGCCCCCACACCCCCTTCAAGCCAATGTCCTGAGTAAACTGACGACAGCTATAAAAGTATGGTTGAAGAATAAGATAGATAGGCGGTTACGCCCTGTTCAGGGTATCTTTTGATGCTGACCTTTCTGATCTTCTTCACGCTCTGTACAAAATTCAGTTCCTGTAATTACGCTAACTTCACCGAAGTTTCATCAATTAAAAACCGGTATTAACCTGGGATGAATTTCAAACCTGCCCTGCAAGTCTCCTCCGGATGTTGACGGATCTGCCCGTAAAGCTGTGAAGAAATATCCCAGCAAAGGTTCAAGGAGTTTGCAATGGTGAAGAAATCCGCACCAAAAACGCTGGATTTAACTAAATCAGGGTCTTCACCGACAAACTGTCAATCAATACAGTCGCCGCCGGAGAGATTTTTCCGGCTCTCTATCTTCACACAGTTTTACCCACCTGACTTTGCTGCGACCGGGCAACTAATTGAAGAACTGGCCAATCACCTGAAACATCAGGGTATGCAGGTGAAAGTCTTTACTGGACAACCAGGATATGCTTTTAGCAAAGCATCTGCCCCGGTAAGAGAAGAGTCTGGGTTACTGTGCGTTCGGCGATCGCGCACCGCGAAGCTTTTTCCTAACCGAATCCGGGGAAAAGCCATTAACGGCCTCATGTTTGCGCTTCGCTCTGCCTTACATCTGCTAAAGCCAATCCGACGTGGGGATGTCTTACTGTTGACAACGGCACCCCCTTTCCTGCCCATTTTGGGCTACCTTACACACCTGCTATTTGGTGTTCCCTATATCTGTCTCCTTTATGACCTTTACCCCGACGTTGCTGTTGGGCTAGGAGTCATTCCAAATAGCCATTGGACCGTTAAAGCCTGGGATTTCATCAATCGTTGTACTTGGAGAAGGGCAGATGGCATTATCGTTCTCAGTTCCTCAATGAGAGAACGAATTGTTGCCAAATGTCCAGAAGTGGCTGACAAGATATCGGTCATTCACAGTTGGGCAAATCCAAACTGGATCGTACCAATGCCTAAAGAGCGCAACTGGTTTGCCCACAAGCACCAGTTAACTGAAAAGTTTACAGTGCTTTACTCCGGCAATATGGGACGCTGTCATGACATTGACACCATTCTGGATGCGGCTGTTGAGTTGCGAAATGAACCAATTCAATTTGTCTTTATTGGGAATGGAGCAAAACGCCAATTGTGCATCAATAAAGTCAACCGACTGGGTTTGCGCAACTGTCTGTTTTTGCCCTATCAGGACAAAGCCGATCTCCCGTATTCACTCACAGCTTGCGATCTCTCTTTAGTCAGCATCAGCCCTGGTATGGAAGGACTGGTTGCTCCCAGCAAGTTTTATTCAGCGCTTGCAGCGGGACGACCGATCGCCGCCATTTGTGAACGCCATTCTTACTTGCGCCCGTTGATCAATGACGCGCGATGTGGAGCTCCGTTTGATAACGGAGACGGGCAAGGTCTGGCGGAATTCATCCGTCGCCTAGCTGCGGACCAGTATCTGACTGAACGATTAGGCAATGCAGGACGCCGTTATCTGGAATCCCACTTCACCCCTGAGGTGATTTCCAGACAATACTCTGTGGTTCTACGCCGGGCAGTCATGAAGCGAGAGGCTGTTTCAATCGCACCGCAGCCGTCCATCAACGGCCCCCTCTCCTAAAGCTTTTGGAACGTGAATCAGCAAATCCTCGTCAAAATGGGCAGATAACAACTGCCCATCTTTTTTTGTTGGGTAGTGGTCTGTCAAGACTTATAGCTCTACGCGGGTGCATTAGGACATTGGAATTAGAAGAGGGAGTGGGGGCAAAGCCCCCAGCCAGGGGTGGAACCCCTGCACCCCGTCCTAACCATAATGACTACCGCTATATTTTGTGAGTTTTCAACTCACAAAATAACCACTCTTACTCACTAACAACTTAAATCCCGCCTACCCCTGCTGATTGTCCTGATGGAATGTTGAGATCCGCGTATCAGTAAACAACCCTTTTAGTGGATTAGGTTGCTGGCTCGGTTCCTAAACACTTATTCAGCCTCGTTTGTTTTGGCAAAGGTTTAACTGGTTTTTGACTCATGTCGTCTACTACTTCCCGTCTTTCTGTTGTTGCGCTCAGCACACTGGCTGCTCTGGTTGCTCAGGAGCTAGCTCGTACAGCAAATGTTGCTCCCAGTACGGTCGGTTCAGTTTCTGAAGCTGAAGACCAGAAGGGGGTGCAACCAATCGCAAACCCAAAACTGACTCAACCCGTTGCCCAGCCAGAAACCCTACCAGCTAAGCCCTTAACTAGTAAGGGGCAACCTGTGAAGGCTCAGAAGGGGAAATTGGCTAAGTCGCAAGCCACCGCTGGAACTTCTAAGGCGTTGAGCCGCTCTGCTGAACCAACTCCCGTTTTAGCGACGAATGAACCTCTGCCCGTTCCATTACCGGCACCCAGGATTCATCAACCGCTGCGATCGGTAAATGTGGACAGTTTACCCATTGATGCGTTTGTGTCAGCTACCCTGAGGCAATCTGCGAGCAAAGTTGCCAGTACGGCTACAGCCCAAATTCGTTCAGTCAAGGCGAATAAATCTAAGGCTGTAAAGTCAGAGGTGAAGAAGCCATTGCCTCAGGGGGCGATCGCAACCGGCCAACCACAAGAGCAGCAGTCAACTCAAGCGGCCAAAGCGGCGACCCTACCGGATATTCAAAACCATCCATCCCAGAAGGCAATTGAGGGGTTGATGCAGCGGGGTGTCATCCACGGATCCCAGAATGGAACCTTTCGACCAGATGACCCGGTATCCGATATTGAATTCAAAATTATGCTGCGCAACGCCTTTAAGCGCAGCCCAGAAAGTGTAGCAGGCATCAGGCGTCCCAGCGATGTGGTCACACGGGCGGATGCAGCAGAGTTTGTTTATGCTCAGTTGCAGCGGGCAGATGTGATTGCAAAGGCGAAAGAATTGCCCGCCCAACCTGCCATCAATGCCTCGGCAATTTCAACGCCCGAAACCGTGGCAATGGAGAAGGGGGCTTCCCCATCTGCACCAGCGGCTCAACTGGCAAGTACACCCACTTCAACCCACCTGCCCGATCGCCCAACCGCCCAGCCTGTTGGTTTACCAGCTCAGGCATTACCCGGCCAGACGCCATTAAAGCAAGCCAGCGCGATGCCGCCCAGGGGGATGCCTGCCACATCGCTGACTCCAACCCAGGAGGATTACACCCTGGGACCGGGCGATCGCATCAAGGTTGAGATTTTTGGGGTTCCAGAATACAGCCGCGATTATCAAGTATCGGTTAATGGCAACCTGAAACTATACCTGGTTGGTGATTTGCGGGTACAGGGACTGACCTTAACCCAGGTTGAAAAAGCGATCGCAGCTCGCTATGCCCGCTTGCTCCAGCGCATCAAAGTAGATGTCACGTTGACGGCCCCACGCCCAATGAATGTGGCGATCGCGGGAGAAATCAGTAAACCTGGTTCCTATACCGTTGCCAGTGGCGAGGGGGCAAAATTTCCCACAGTAACACGACTGATTCAGCAGGCAGGGGGGATTACTCAGTCAGCCAATCCCAACGTGGTTTACGTTCGCCGTCCGCAGGCCAATGGCACAGACCAACTCATCACAGTTGACCTGTGGGATTTATTCAAAACGGGTAACATTCGGCAAGACTTGACCCTGCGGGATGGAGATATGGTGTTTATTCCGGCTGCTGACCAAATTAACCCAGCAGATGGAGCGCAATTAGCCGCCGCTAACTTTGCTGCTAGCGCCAGCCAACCCCTGAATATTGCGATCGTCGGTGAGGTTGCTCGTCCCGGACCTTATGTCCTATCCAGGGGCCGCAGCGGCGGTGGTGCAGGCGGTTCCAGTGATGGTAGCGGTGGGGCTACGGGCAGCAGTGGTGGTCTGGTAACGGTCACTCAGGCCATTCAGCAGGCCGGGGGGATTACAGCCCTCGCCGATCTGCGCAATGTTCAGGTGAAGCGCACGACTCGCTCAACCGAACCCCAGGTAATTACACTCAATCTGTGGGACATGCTGAAAACTGGCGATCTGAGCCAGGATCTGGTGTTGCAACAGGGCGACACGATTACGATTCCAACGGCAACGGCCATCAATCCAGCAGAGGCAAACCAGTTAGGGACCGCCAGCTTTGCGCCCGATGTAATTCGGGTAAATGTGGTAGGGGAAGTTGTCAGCCCTGGTTCAGTTCAGGTACCACCCAATACCACGCTTAATCAAGCGATCCTGGCCGCCGGAGGGTTTAACAACAAACGCGCCTATAAGAAAACGGTCGAGTTGATCCGGCTGAATCCAAACGGCACGGCAACTCGCGTTTCGGTGCCAGTCGATTTGTCGCGTGGTATTGATGAGAAAAACAACCCGATTCTGCGCAACAACGACATTATCATTGTCAATCGCTCCGGACTGGCTCGCTTTACCGACACCCTGGATACCATTCTGGGTCCTGTCAATCGGCTTTTACCATTCTTCCTTCTGGGGCTATAACGATGGATACTCAGCCTAACCTTCCTTTTCAGTCCTTGTCCGGAAGCGGAATGTCCGGACCAGGAAGTTTTTCCCAGTTTGACACAGGGCAAGAGGAAGAAGGATTTAATCTAGAAAGTTTGATGGGCACGGTTCGCCGCCGCTTGTTGCTAGCAGCAGGAGTGGCGATCGTGGTAACTGGGTTCCTGTGGTATCGGGCGTTGACTCAGGTACCGAGTTTCCAGAGTGGGTTTCGTCTACTGGTAGAACCCGTTACAGCTGATAACAGTCTGGAAAACCTGACTGACACCAACCCTGCTAAGCGATCAACCCTGGACTACCCCACTCAAATTGAAGTGTTGCGCAGTCCGGAGTTGATGCAACCCATCATTAAACAGATTCAAACTCAGTACCCCAACTTCAGCTATGGCGAACTTATCGGCAAACTGACCATTTCTCAGCCAAAGGGAACCAAAATCCTGGAGATACGCTACACCGACTCCGACCCCCAGAAAGTGAAGTATGTTCTGGATGAAGTGGCTGAAGGGTATTTAAGGTACAGCCAGGTAGAGCGACAGACCAACCTGCGGCAGGGGATTCAGTTTGTAGATAAGCAAATTGCGAAGGTGAAGCAGCGGGTGAATAATCTGCAATTGCAGTTGCAAACCTTTCGTCAGCGCAATAACTTCCTCGACCCGGATTCCCAATCTCAGCGAGTATCCAGTCAAATTACCACCCTCGAACAGCAGCAGGTGGAAGTACAAAGGCAAATTGCTGAAACTCGCGCTGTTTATGACGGGTTGACGGTAGAGCCGGGAGCTGTCACTGCCTTAGCTGCCTCCAGTACCTATCAGGGGCTTTTGGGTCAGATTCGGGAACTCGATGGCAAGATTGCGATCGAGTCTGCTCGATTCAAAGATGGAAACCTGGCATTGCAACTACTTGAAGATCAGAAGCAGAAGCTGATTCCGCTCCTGCGTCAGGAGGCCCGCCGGGTTTTGGGAAATCGCCTGGCTGAGGTAGAAAATCAACTCCAGCTTTTGGAAGTAAAGCAACAGGCGATCGCCGATGCTGAGCGATACTGGAGCCAGCAATTCAAACGCTTACCCGTTACCTCCCGGCAATACACTGACCTGCAACGGGACCTCCAGGTTGCTACTGAGAGTTTGACCCGCTTCCTGGCAACGCGTGAAAACCTTCAGGTTCAGTCAGCCCAGCAGGAAGTACCCTGGCAACTCATCGCGGCTCCTTCCATCCCTGGAGTTCCCCTAACTTCAACCGGTCGAGACTTGCTGATTGGCGCCCTGGCAGGGTTAGCACTCGGACTGGGCTCTGCCCTGCTGGCTGAAAAACTGGATAAAACCTTCCACTCCACACAGGAATTAAAGAAACGGCTCAAACTCCCCATCCTGGCGATTATTCCATTTTACGAAGCGGTGCAGCCAGAACCCAAAGCACCTTCCAAGATCAAGCATTTGTTCCAACCTTCCAGACTAAAAGGTCTGGTGCGAGGTCGCCGCAAAAGCCCGACTTCCCGCACCACGTCAGTTTTCCTGGAAGCATTTCGTTCGCTTCATGCCAACATTCGCTTGCTGCGAGCAGATCCACCCGTCAGTACCCTTGTCATCAGCTCTGCCTTGCCGGGAGATGGTAAATCAACGGTGTCGATTAACCTGGCTCAAGCTGCTGCATCTATGGGGCAACGGGTTCTGCTGGTGGATGCTGATATGCGCAAACCGCGGATCAGCGATCGCCTAGGGCTACCCAACACGCGCGGTTTGAGAGATTTAATTGAAACCAAAGCTCGCCCAAACCAGGTCATTCAGCAGTTCCGGCGATCAGAATCGGAAGACCTATCCGATAATCCTCAAATCCTGCCTTTTGGCGCAGACAATCTCTTTGTTCTTACATCGGGAGAAATCTCTCAAGACCCGGCTAAGCTACTATCTACTCAGCGGATGCAAGACCTGATGGAGCACTTCCAAACCCTATTTGACCTGGTCATTTACGACGCTCCTCCCGTTCTCAACCTGGCAGATAGCTGTTTGTTGGGTGCCCATACTGATGGAATTGTGCTGGTAGCAGGCTTAGGCAAAACTGACAGCGACGCGTTGATGCAGGCCATTGAAACCCTGCGACTGTCCCGTATCCCTGTTCTGGGACTGGTAGCTAACAACTTGAGTGGCGTCACCTCGGCGGCTGTTAAGCATTACTACTATCAGACGTAAGAGCATTGCTGAAAAGCAGTATGAATCGGAAACGAAGTTTTGAGCATACAGCACCTATTTCATACCCAAATTCAGCAACGCCGACGTAGGAGTTGTTATAGCGATCGCCACCAGGCTGAGGACGGGGTGCAGGGGTGGAACCCCTGGCTGGGGGCTTGCCCCCCCCTTAAAACCAATGTTCTGAGCAACCTGGGGACAGCGATAGTCGTTGGTTGTTAGAGAGGGGTAAGGAGTTTTGAGTTTTGATAAAGGCGATGGGAGTGGATCGGTGGATGAGTGGGAAGGTGATGGAGTGATAGGGTAATGGAGTGATAGGGTGATGTTTCTTTACTCCATTACTCTTCCACTCCATCACTCCGTATGCCCAAGTCTCTACCCCGGTTGCCGAATCTTCAGCCTCTAGTTCTCAACAAAGGATCCCTTCTACCGCTGGGAATTGCCTGTGGTAGCGGGATTTTGATGGCACTGGCGGCAGCTCCGCTGAATGCTTTTCCACTGGCATGGATCGCCCTCGCACCCTTATGGGTACTGGTGTTTGGCGATCGCCACCCCTCCCTTCCCTCACCATCCAATCCCTATCTCCTTGCCCTCATCTGGGGCATTGGCTACCACGGTCTGGCTCTTTCCTGGATTACCGGGCTCCATCCCCTCACCTGGTTGGGGATGTCGTGGCTGGCAAGCGTGGCCGTTGCTCTATTCTGCTGGGCATTCATTACCCTCTGGGGAGCCATGCTGGTCGTAATCTGGGTGTGGCTGGTGAGAAAGCTGGCGGGAGCGAGCAGAAGACAAACAAGTAAAGACCGGCAAGAAGGAAATTCAAAACTCAAAACTCATCCATCCCTCCACCCCATCCCCCCTCCACCCACCTACCCTTCTGCACCATTCCCCCCGTATGCTTTCATTCTCATCACCACTGCCCTCTGGTGCAGCCTGGAGTGGGTTTGGAGCCTGGGTTCCCTTTACTGGACATCGCTTTCCTTCACGCAAAGTCCAGGAAATCTGGCAATCCTGCATCTGGGGCAGCTTTCGGGACCTTCGATGGTGACCGCGGCGATCGTTGCGGTGAACGGGTTAATTGCTGAAGCCTGGATTCTCCATCAGTACTCACCCCCCACCTCCTACCCCCCACCTCCCCCTCCCTCCACTCTCCTCCTCTCTTCCCTTACCCTCCTTCTCACCCTCCATCTGATTGGCTATGCACTCTACAGCCAACCGCTTAACCCCTCCAGTGAAACGGCACTCAAGGTTGGCATTGTTCAGGGCAACGTGCCGACCCGTATTAAGCTTTCGGCAGAAGGGGTGCGCCGTGCTGTCAAGGGCTATGTCAGTGGATACGAGCTGTTGGCCAGGCAAGGAGTGGAGGCGGTGCTTACCCCTGAAGGTGCATTACCTGTTTTATGGGATGAGAACTACAAACAGCAAAATCTCTTTTATCAGGCCGTTAAGAGTCAGGGAGTCGTTGCCTGGTTGGGCACGTTTGTAGCTCAACACGGCAGAATTACTCAGAGTTTGATAACTCTGACGGGACAGGGCGAAACCTTCAGCCGCTACAACAAGATTAAACTGGTTCCATTGGGGGAATATGTTCCATTTCGGGAGGTCCTGGGGGGGCTGATCAACCGGCTTTCCCCAGTTGAGGCGGACATGCTAGCGGGAACAGGGGCGCAACGGTTTGATACTCCCTTTGGGCGAGCGATCGCCAGCATTTGCTATGAGTCTGCTTTTCCAGAACTCTTTCGGGCACAGGCGGCGGATGGTGGGCAATTTATTCTCACCGCTTCGAACCTGGACCCTTATAGTGAGGTACTGATGGCACAGCACCAGGCTCAGGATCTGATGCGGGCGATCGAAATGGACCGTTGGGTTGTTCGAGCGACCAACACTGGCTACTCTGGTATCATCGATCCCCACGGCAGAATTCTCTGGCGTTCCCAGCCAAAAGCGTATGAAACCCATGCTGAAACCATTTACCGTCGTCAGCGTCAAACCTTCTATGTTCAATGGGGAGACTGGTTGACGCCGCTGCTCGTTGGACTGGCAGCCATTGCATGGTTTTTTTTCCCAGAAGTAGAAACGCAGCTGAACCAGTAGGATAGGATGAGTTATTAAGTTCAGTAATTCCCTGTGTAGAGAATGGTTCCGGTAACGCCTATGGTTAGAACAATTCCTGTCAATTTCCACACAATGTCTGCTTCTCCGACTGTAGCACCAGAAAAGTCTAGCCAGGTTACTACGCAACGCTACCCAAATTACAAAGTCATTGTTCTTAATGATGACTTTAATACATTCGAACACGTCGCCAAATGCCTGGTGACTTACATTCCAGGAATGACTCCAGACAGAGCCTGGCAGTTAACAAACCAGGTCCATTTTGAAGGGCAGGCGGTTGTCTGGGTTGGTCCTCTGGAACAGGCAGAACTTTATCACATGCAACTTGGGATGGAAGGTTTGACCATGGCTCCCCTAGAAGCGGCATGATTTTTGCCTTTCCTTCACTCTGCCTGTCGAATTGAAACCCGATGCAACGGCAAACTCAGAACACAGGCAAACGTGAGAAGGTAGGACAGTACCCCCGTTAACTTAATGCCCGTTAACAATGCTTCCCACTCTGGTAAAATCACCTTCTGCAAACCCACTGCCACACAGTGCACCGCCCAGTAAGCAAAACTCATCATTAAAAGGGCGCGGTCAATGCCTTCCGCTTCAGTGGCGCCAGGCTGTTTATCCGTCAGCAGCAGAAGTAGACCGGCGATCGCTGCGAAAAAGGAAAGAATTAAAAGAGCGCTGCACCAGGAGATATGCGACATAGTTTATTCCAGAGTCTGATAAAGTAAACATCCTTCGAATTGAAAAATCAGTCTAAAGGATGAGGTGTTCTGGAATACAGAAATCCTTACAAACAGCAATACAATAAGGGCTCATCTTAAAAAAACTCAAAACAGTGGTTCTTTCCTCCGTTCTCTCGTTCTCATCATTCAGCCCTTTTCAGTACCACCAAATATTGAAACTAACAGTTGAACTACTCTGTTCGAGCCTTTCCTTTGAGATATATAGCGGTAGTCATTATGGTTGGGATGGGGTGGAGGGGGTGGAACCCCCTGCCTAGGGGTGCAGCCCCCATTCCTTCTTCTTACAATTAATTGAGGCTTCTTACAATTAATTGAGGGAGCTACTTAACCATTGGGTTGGGGAGTGGGGAGTCGGAAGGAGCTAGAATGGTATCCATATTCTCACCGTGTTGTACTAGGGGCATAGTTATTTCTCCTAATGCGGGACAGTGTATCAATGGTGTAGAACTCCGTGAGAAATCGAAATCTTTGATAGGTGAAAATGCCCGATTCCCAATTCAACTAACCCCTTTCTTGAGAAGAATTCACTGGTTATGTCGCTGCATCCTCAACTACATCCACAATGCGGCTGCCCATGGTTTGCATGAAATCCGTGGACTGGGGGCCAAGCGAAAATTGCCCCATTTTGATGATCTGGTGTTTTTGGGGGCCTCTCTGTTTCGTTACCCACTAGAGGGTTATCGGGAAAAATGTATCACTAAAGCAGTTTTAGACATTCATTACGCCAGAAAGCCGATTGAATTAGAGATTCCAATCACCATTGCAGGCATGAGTTTTGGGTCGCTGTCAGCTAATGTTAAAGAAGCGCTGGGGCGTACAGCAACCGAGGTTGGCACCTCAACTACCACAGGCGATGGAGGCATGACGCCGAAAGAATGGCTATCTCCAAAACATTGGTCTATCAGTGTTTAGGATCCTTACAAATTTAAATTGCACTCCTAAAACTTAGAAAACCTTGTAGGCAGGCAACATGTTTTAGAAGTTACTCAAGTTATTTTTGTAAGGATCCTAATTCTTCTTCTACTTTACTCATCCCACCCAAATTTGACGCACAATCGCTACTTACTTCAAATCATGATTGAAGCGAATTAACAACCTTCTGATAAAAACTTTCCAGAGCGGTGACGCAAATTCTGTCATCGTACAATTTAGAGTGGCTATCGCCCATGCGCCGGATAAGGTCTGCTCTCCAGCCTGAATTTTGACCCAGACGGACAGCGGTTTCAATGTATTCCGTTTCAGTTTGGGCGATGGTTTCAGTGATGCCCAGCATTTTAAGAATGGCGTAGGAGTGGCGTCCACGCATGAATTCACCGGGGCAGGTAACGATTGGCAGGTTGCAGGCGATCGCTTCTAACGTAGTATGTCCCCCGGACCAACCAAAACTGTCGAGAAACACATCAGCTACCTGGTTCAGGTTCCAGTAATCGATCTGGTTGAGCGGGGGCAGCATGATGCAATGGCGATCGCTATCCAACCCAACCGCTGCGAAAGCTTGTCTCAAGCGCTGCTGGAACTGTTTAGCAATGGTGGCATTGGGGCGAGCAATAAAGACGAACTGGGCATTAGGAACCTGTTGGGCAATTGCAGCCAGCACCCTATCCTGCTGCGGCAGATACTTGCATAACAATTGACTGGTGAGGTAAACCACCGCCTCTTCATCCAGTTGAAAATCGGAGCGGGATTTCGTCGGTGGGGGAACTTCTGGTTTAGCGAAGGAAATCCCAATATTGGGCAGCCGAATCAGTTGTTCGGAGTAATGCTCCTGGGCATTTTCCGGTTCCATTAAGTCGCTGGAAAGGAAGTAATCAACTGTGGGCAGGCCGGAGGTGACCGGGTGAGCCCAACTGGTGCATTGTATCGGTGCCAACCGCAGAGCCGCTAGCTGGGTCATCAGTGGGTGCAGTCCCAGATCAAAAAACACGAGAATATCCAACTGATCTGCCAGAATTTGCTGACACAACGTTTCAAAATGAGTGGGAATTTGATGGAATACGTCGCTGTAATGCCGAAATTGATGATTTAGAGAATCAGTTTTATCGGCCAGGGAATAGCTATAAATCTCAAACCGTTCCTGGTTATGGTGCCGCAGCCAGCCAATCATTAGTTTGCCAACGGTGTGTTCCCACAGGCAGGCAGAGAGGTAGCCAACTCGGATTTTGGAGCGTGGGGTGTGGAGTCTGGAGTGTGGGGGCTTTGCCCATTCTGGATAGAGGGTTGCCATGATTTGATGGACGAATTGCCCATACTGCTTCTGTAGTTCAACATCATTGGCGTTTTGATAGGCGAGGAGGAAGTTGGTGTGTTGGGTAAGGGCGTTTTTCAGGGAGTCGAGGGAGTCAGAAGGGGAAGGGAGAGAACATTCTTGGATGAGGGTGGATAGTCCCTGGGTGAAGCGATCGCGGTAAAACTGGATTTCTTCAGAAGTCTGGTAAAGGAGGGGAAGCAGCAGGTGTTGTTGGAATCTGAAATAAACATGGTTGGGAAATGTTTGAGCCGCTTGAACTGCCTGGGCGATCGCGGCCTCTGTCTGATTGGTTTCCCGCAATGCTCGAATTAGTTGCTCGTGTAGATGGGGTGTGGCCGGGTAGTCAACTAGACCCTGCTGGCAAACTGCGATCACGGCTTCGTGTTGTTGCATTTGTTCATAGCAGTTAGCCAGCATAGTATAGCTATGCAAATCTGCCTTCTGTAGCTCTAGCAGTTTCTGATACTGGAGAGCGGCTTCGTGGTACCGTTTGCGTTCGTACAGGCGATCGCCCGCAAAGGTACAGGCTCTGGCTTCATCCTGAAGTAGTTCGCGAGCAAGCTCCAGACTGTGATGGGCACGATTTTCTGCTGGATTTAGCTGCAAGGCGGCTTCATAGGCGGCGATCGCCTCCTCAATCTTTTTCTGAACTAACAGGATGTCGCCCAAATTCAAATATACATCGAGGTTTTGAGGATCAATCGAAAGTGCCTTTTGATAAATCCGTTCAGCCTGCTGGGGGTCGCCGTGTTCTGCCACCAGATTACCCAGTTGGTTGTAAGCATCTATGGCACTGGCATCCAGGGCGATCGCGGTTTGATAAGCCTTTGCAGCTTCGGTAATCTTTCCTTCGGCTTGTAGTCGCTGAGCTTCCTGAAGAACTTCTAAATTCGATGGCAGCGGCGATTGAGCCAGAGGGGGAATATCATAAATTGCCTGCATCAACCGGATCTTGCGCTTTTGTACCAGGGTTGACCAGTCATAGTGATGGGTTATCTGGGTATCCCAACTCAACACCTGAAGCCCATTCCAGAAGCTGGGATGACCGTTTCCTGGAGTAGGCAAATCCAGTAGCAGATCGCACTGGGGATGGGTGGCAATGAAGTCCCAGTTGGCCTGTTGTACACCATCCCAGTTGCTGTCATCCACAATGATCAAAGCCCGGTCTGCCAGGAAAGGTCTGACCAGTAACAACCCCATCAGTTGGGAACGGTAGTCGTGGGCACCGTCATAGAGGTAAACGCCAATGCGATCGCAACTCTGCAACTCTCGTAAGTCCGCAAAAAACGCTTCAAAATCCTGGTTGCAGAAGAACACCTGCTCTTCCAGGTTAAAGTTTGCCAGGTTTTGCATCAGCTTTTCCTGGTTTTCACCCAGGGGGTCAAACTCTGAAAAGTTATCGACGGCGTAGGCCATGCAGTCGGGATGATTGAGCAATGCGCCGATCAGGGTCGCTCCTCGAAAACAGCCCACTTCGCAATACACCTCACCTGGCTCTAGGCAGGCAACAGCAAAGTTGAGCAGTTGGGTGACATTGGGGGTGGTCATGCCTTCCACCTGGCTCAACGCAGCCTGAAACTGCTCAGACTTAGGGGAAACCAATTCGCTGCCCCAATTGTGATAAAGGCTCGGAAGCTCTGTGATGAATCGTTTATAGTCCATTGGCTCTCACTTGGCTGATCTGCGCTAGTACAGCAAAACGAAAGTTTCGTTGGGGTGCAGGAAGGGAACCCCTGTATGGGGCCGGAGCCCCCAACCCCCATGTTGCAAAATTTAGTGTTTGCAACCCTAGTAGACCCCTACGTTATCGTTCCCTGCCAGGGAACGGGTTTGTCACAACTTCAATAAAACCAGGGGCATATAGTGATCCTTCTTGCAATTTGAACGGGGTAAAGGGGTTCCACCACTGCCTGGGGCGCAGCCCCCATTTCCCCTTGTTACAGTTGATTATGGCTATCTACTTATATCTGTTTATATGAGGATATGCTGACAAAAAGGTGGCACACACTAGTAATCAAGTAGCTAAAGACACAGAAAAAGATTCGTACGTACCATTGCAAAAGCTTGCAAGCAGTGTGGTGACAGGTTTTGAAGTGGCTCCTGCAATCCGAAACATTGAGGAGAATTACCATGGAACTCTTAAACCGCCATCAGGCAGATCGCGATCGCTGGCACCTTTACAAGAAATTAGAACTGATCCCGGATGCCGTCAATTACACTCATAGCAATGTTAGCAATGTCAGCTATTTGCCTGTTTTTAGCTGGTTCTGGCGCTGGATGCTTCAGTTACTGGTAGATGAGTTAGTGGATCAAGAACAGCAGGTTGAATATCTGGAACGATGTGGATTACTTGATATTTTTGGCAAGAGCGACAAATCTCCCTCTAGTTCGTTACAGCGTCTCTGGTTGCTAATGAAATGATCTTCAACACTATGCATCCAATACTATGCATCCAATCCGTTTAGTCTAGTAGTCCTCTGTGGCCGTAGACAGGCTAACCACTTTAACTATCAGCAAGGGGAATGGTTTATTCAGCGCAATCACCGCCTCTTGCTCTTCTAGCTCTGCCCACTGTCTTTAAAGGCAGTACAACGAAATCAGGTACTCTGACCATATCCCAAGATAGTAATTATCCTACATTCTTTCCCTAACCTCTGACTCCTAATTCTTACAACTACAACGCCACATACTGATTGAACAAACTGCGCTCTGACTGTTCAGCCGATATATCTCATTCTTGATTCCAATCTGGATGCTCTGGTGTTTCATCTTCAGATTGACTAATCAATGTCTTTGCCTATCGAATCCAGTTAATGACTCAATTGTGACTCATGTGAAGTACTCAATCTCATGAAACCTGATGCCGCTCTGGTGCATCTTCGCGCAAAGCTGTCGGATATCGCTGGAGTATCTCCGCTGAGAATAGGATTTCACAAATTGGCGATCGCAATTCTTGCAGCGATAATTCTGCTTGTTTCGCCAATGCCCATTTTTGCGGACATCCTCCGAACCACATCTGGGATATTTCATAGATATTCATAGATATTCAACTTTAAGCAGCCGCTGTACTTGCTTTGTAGGCTGCCCAGCCTCCATAGTGAGAAATATCGGGCCAGTTGTATTGTTCAACCAGCTCACGCGGGTAGAGGAATGCCGTCAACACTTCACCATCTTCCAGCACCACATCACCGGGATACATATTGGGTGGTTCATTCGCTACCAAATGATTAAACTCATCCAATATCAGTTCGTACACTTCTCCGGGAATTGAAACTCCGCCTTCGGCCACTTCGTAAATGGCTGGATGCCAACCATTGTGAGCCGCGTGGAGGCGATAGGTCGGACGAGTTTTTGCTTCCCTGATGAACTTTGCAGCTCCCAGATTACTGTGGTCAGGCTGCCCCCGGAGAGCAGAACCACAAATGAAAATACGCTTGGTTGCAGGTGCGGATTGGTCCATAGTATCTCCGATTGCAAATGGTGGTTTCATGATTTGAACGGAAAAGGGGTTAAAGATAACACCTAAAACCTTTCTCTAACCAGGGGTTGGGTGGACAAGCTGTAAGAATGGATACGGTTTTGTTTAAGTAACAATCTTTATCCTGAGCTTGGATACAAGCATTCTCTACATTAGACATTTTCATTAATAAACTGCTTAATCTAAGCATGGATAATAAAGCCATAAGAATTGATAGTTTTCTATTAAGAATTCTATTAAGAATTGATTTCTCTTATTATTTCCAACTAAGTCTATTAAAGTTATTATTTCCAACTAAGTCTATTAAAGAACGTCCAAATCACACAGGTAAAACGCCGAGTTAGAATGAGTAGTCGGCATTGCTGAAAAGCAGTATGAATCGAAGCGAAGTTTCGAGCATACAGCATCTATTTCATACCCAAATTCAGTAACGCCGTCCCCATACCCCCTTTAAAGCCAATGTCCTAAGCGACCTGGCGACAGCTACATAACCTTACGCATTCTGAGCAGGACAAGGGGGAGCTCCACATAACCTTTATAGCCCATTTCCAATCAGGATAAACGGTGCCCAGTAGTACGGATGGGTAAATTCACCAGGAGTTTTGAGCGGTGCCTTCCGATCAGAAGTGGAGGTAGCCACCACACCCAGCCCGCGTGAGCCTTCGGTAGATATCCCTCCCTGGAGGAGACTTAACTGTGCCTGTCGGAGGGCTTCTGTTTTTGTCATAGGGGTCTGTGACGTGCTGTGCGCCAGATTTTTATAAAACTGCTGCATCAAATAGCTGGTGCTGGCATCGTCAACCTTCCACAGTGAAGCAATCACAGCCTTTGCCTTATCCTGAACCAAATAGGAACTGATGCCTTGAATTTCCAGGCCGCTGGCTGCCAGTTCTCCCAGTGCGGTTTCGCAGGCAGACAAAATTACCAGATGAACGCCTCTCAAATCTTCTAAAAATTTGATTTGACTGATCGCGTAGCGTTCTCCTTTACCCTTTTTGCCGCTGCTGACTAGTAGAAATGAGTCATTGGGATTCGTCGAGTCAAACTCTCCGTGAGTAGCAATATGGACAATGTTGTGCCCCTTGAGGTTGGATTCTAGAGTTGATCGGGTAAATGCTTGATTCAGAAAGACCAGACCCGGATAAATTCCTTGGGGGCTGTGTTGATTGGGTTTCACAATGGCCTTGATTTCTGTTTCCACATAGGGCAGGGGAGAAAAGTTTTCAATGGCTTCCGAAATGCCCAGTCCTAAAACGTTGGGGTTGGGGGGCAGGCGATCGCTGACATCCGTTAACCCGGCATTTAACACATTGGAAACCGCATATTTCTGAATCAGGTACTGTTTACCATCAAATAGGGCTGCCAGGGGAATGTAGTTGATGGCGAGATCGGGGGCAATAACCAGATGCCGGACTTGATTGGCCTGCCACTGACCTTTCGTTTCAATCGGTCTAATCAAGCAGTCGTACAGTTCTTTACCCAGCTTCTGAACGGTTGAGGGATCTCCTGGCAATCGTAAGGCAACCCGGAATGCCGAGATCGTTTTGTTGAGCTGGGTTTCACCCATCAGGCAGGTAGCACTACTCAGAACTCCCCCAGCAGATGCCCACAGGAGATGAATGCGATCGCTCATCACCAGAGGATAGATCATCACAGTACCCGGTTGGGCATTCACAATTTTGCTGGCACTGGCAATAAAGTCCCGGCTGCGTTGATCAATGCGGATAATTGACCCATCCGCGATCTGATTTTGTATGGTCTAAATGTATCGGTCAGATTGAGTTTGAAGTTCCCTCCTCTGACTCTTAAGCTGTTCACACTCAGATGGTTGGCATTGCTTTACTCGTTGACCAAATACGATCAAATTCTGATACTTTTGCCGAATTTGCTGCTCAGTAGCGTTGAGGGCAAGTTCAGCCAGCTTAATTGGGGAGCGGGTTCCTCTCGTAAAGTCCCTCAATTCCTGAACTTTGAGCAGTTCCAATACCTTTTGCCCTTCTTCAATCCGTCCCTGGGAAATGAGCAGGTCAGCCAGTTGGCGGTAGATATCGGCAATTTTAACCTGACCAAAATCAAACGTGCCTTTCAAGAAGGATTGCTGTAAGTCGGGGGAAAGCCCCCTCAGTTTGAAGCGCGTGTCTTCGATACTATTGATCGCTTGTTTATAAAAAACAATCGCCATCTGCGGCTGGTTGAGGTCGGCATAGGCTCGTGCCAGCCCTGCATAAATGCCAGAATTGCCACTGGAAGCGATAGAGCTACCCGCTTTTTGCCCAAGGGCGAGAGCAGACTGGTAAGTCGCGATCGCTTCCTCCAATCTGCCAAACCTGCGGTGCAAACTTCCTAATAAAGTCAGGGCCCTGCTCTCCCCATTCCGATCCTGTAACTGGCGAGTCATCGCTAAAGCTGCCTGAGCAGCTTTCATTGCCTTTGGTTGATCGCCAACCTTACCATAGCTGAGGCTCAGGAGCAGGTTGTTTTGTATCTCTATCTGCGGGATTTTATCTTGAGCAACGGCTGCTCCCTTTTCGGCCCGTTCCACCGCTTTTCGAGATTCTCCCTGAGCCCAGGCAACGAAGGCGAGCCTTTGCCAGGCCATTGCTTCCCTTGGAGCAAACTGGATTTTTTGAGCCTCAGAAAGCGCCTCTGTAAATAAGCAATAGCTGGTTTGATAATCGCCTAAAGCAACATAGGCATTGCCTAGAGATATGAGAGCCTGCGATCGGGTGTCGGCATTAGGCAATTTCCGGCTCAGATTCGTTTGCTGTCTCAGAAGCTCAAAGGCTCTGGCAATGTTTCCCTGTGCTGCATAAGCAGTCACCAGGGCACTGAGGGCTTCCGTTTCAAGTTCAGGTTTGCCGCTTTTCTGGGCGATTTGCAATGCTTGTTGTCCTGACTTCTAAGGCTTTTGCATGATTCTCCTGGGCAGCATAGAGTTGACTGAGCTGAACCAGAACATTTATCTCTAGATGCGATTGGTTAGGAATTGCTGAGGACTGAACGGCCTGGGCGATTGCCAGTGCCTGTTGTGTTGCTTCAATGGCCTGAGGCAATGACTGGCGGGTAGCATAGACTCGCCCTAAATCGATAAGCGCCTTCAATTCTTCTTCCGGCTTCATCGTGGTGCGAGCCAAATGCAGACACTGTTGGGCAAATTCGAGTGCCTGATCATACTCTCCCAGCAGTCGATAGTGAACGCTCAGGCTTCCCAGTGCCAGGGTTTGTGCTGCAAGCATCAGAGAGTGAATATCGGGAGATGTCGGCTGGGATGCGATCGCCTCGGCCTTGCTTAAAGCTTGCCGGATAAACTCAATCGCCCTGGGAAGGTTTCCGAATAGCGCATAACTGTTACCAACCGTTAATAACGCATGGACTTCAAAAAAAGCATCGGACCGGCAGGCGATGTCTAAATTTTGCTGCGTCACTTTAATCAGCTTGCCGTACTCTCCCTGGGCATCGTAAACAACCGAAAGAAGCGCCAACGCCCTATTTTGCACGAACAAACTTTCAGATTTTTGGCCAATTTCGATGGCCCTGTGCGCTACTTCCTCTGCTTTGCCAAAGTCGCCCAGCTTCCAGTAAACTTCTCCAATTAGACTGTAAGCAATACTTTGCTGTTCTAGAATCTGGCTCTCAAAAGTGGGTTTATCTAACTCTCTGGTAAGCTGTAGGGCTTCATCAGCCAGAGCCAGGATCTGATTTGCCAGCTTGAGGTTTTGGGAATCGTCCTTTTGTTTCTCAGCAGCATGGGCCATCAACACATTGGCTCTCATGGCCTGAATTAGAGCCTGTATCTGTCCCACTTTGTTTTGGGTTGCTTTATGAATAGCCAGGGCTCGCTCAAAGAACTCTAAACTTTTTGTAGGGTTGTTCAGGAGCGTGTAGTTCGCTCCAATGCTCGAAAGCGGTTCCGCTTCCTTCTGGGGCTGATTCAATTCTTGCGCCAGAGTCAGTGCGGTTTGAGCCGCCTGAATGCCACGGTTAGAAGCCTGATTCAGCCCCACAGAATCACCTTTCTCGTAAGCCTCCAGTGCAACGGAGCCATGAATCGTGGCAAGCAGCAAAAGGGTTTCCAGTTGCAATGGGCGATCGCGAATACTACGGGCCAATTCCAGTGCCTGCTGCTGATACTCAATGGCTTTGGGGTAGTTTTTTAGGGTTGAATAAACCTTGCCAAGACTGTGTAAGGTATGTCCTTCTTTCTGGGGTTCTTTCAGTTCCCGGTAAAGAGTCAAAGCCTGCTCGAAAGACGCGATCGCCTGTTGATTCTGACCCTGCTTATACTACTTTGTGCCCTGGTCGAAGAGGCGATCGGCCTGGGCTCTGCGGTCTTCTATAGTCTGTGCGAGAACGGGGTGTAGAAGGTGGGGGGTGGCGAGTAGGAAAGCAATTGAAAATGAACCATTGAAAATGAGAAATGAGAGCGGCAGCAGAACTCCGTTTTTCATTTTGCATCTTGAACTTCGCTTTTCCTGGATAGCCATTGGAACCATTCTCCACTTGCTGAAAGCAGTTCTCCAGTAATCTATCTCCTGTTCAAAGGGAGTTATGCAAATCGCTCTGACCTCCTTCTCTTCCCAAACAACCCCGATTCCGGGACAATCGAGAACGTTACTCTGCACGAAGGGATGGTGGAATGGACCCCCAACTCGCTCAACTGTTTGTCAACGGTATTTCAGTAGGCAGCATTATCGCCCTGGCAGCCGTCGGATTGACACTGACCTATGGTATCTTGCGGCTCTCCAATTTTGCTCACGGGGATTTCATGACCCTGGGGGCTTATATGACGCTGTTGGCGAATGCGACTGGCTTAAATATCTGGCTCTCAATGATGGTCGGAATCCTGGCGACGATCGCTGCAGTCCTCTTGAGTGAGAAGATGATCTGGTCGCCCATGCGGACCCAGCGAGCCACCTCAACCACCCTGATCATTATCTCGATTGGGCTGGCACTGTTCATTCGTAATGGCATCATTCTCATTTGGGGAGGCAACAATCAACGCTACAGTTTGCCGGTTGCCGAAGCCATTTCATTGGGGGGATTGCGCATTCCCTACTACAATCTGCTGGTGGTGGGTCTGGCAATAGTGGCGATCGCCGCTCTCCACTATCTGCTGCAAAATACCCGCATTGGTAAAGCGATGCGAGCTGTTGCGGATGACATTGATCTGGCTCGTGTGACAGGAATTGACGTGGATCAGGTCATCATTTGGACCTGGGTGATTGCGGGGGGACTGACTGCTCTGGGGGGAGGAATGTTGGGGCTGGTTCAGGCAGTACGTCCAAATATGGGCTGGTTCCTGATTTTGCCAATGTTCGCGGCAGTTATCTTAGGCGGTATCGGAAACCCCTATGGGGCGATCGCCGGAGCCCTGATCATCGGCATTGTTCAGGAAATCAGCACCTACTGGCTGCCAACCGAATATAAGCTGGGAGTCGCGCTGGCCGTAATGGTTCTGGTTCTGTTGATTCGCCCTCAGGGACTGTTTAGAGGAACGCTTTAGGAGAAGAAGAAAGAAAAAAAAAAGGCTCTTCTGAGAATTGGATGATACAGCTATAGCCGCCAAGCTTAGGAAAGGGGCAGGGGTGGAACCCCTGGCTAGTACCGCGCGGCGGAAATGGGCATATCCTGAAGGAGTCGGTGTTGGAGAATTGAGTCTGATGCCTGGTCCTGCCCTTCCCGCCCTGATTATGAGTGAATCCGAGCGTCGCGAACTAGAGCGGTTGGTGAAGCGACCGAGTACACCCCAACAACTGGCATTGCGAGCGCAGATCATTCTGCGTGCCAGCCAGGGAGACAGCCAAGGTCAGATTGCTCGAGAGCTCGGCATCGGGGAGCAGATGAGTCGCTGTTGGCGGCGCTGCTGGCAAGCGCTACAGACCTGTGAGTTGCCAGTGTCGGAGCGCTTAGCCGATGCCCCCCGTCCCGGTGCCCCCGCCACGTTTACCTTGGAGCAAATCACTCAACTCTATGCCCTCGCATGTGCTCCGCCCGAGCACTCTGGACGCCCCATCAGTCACTGGACCCCTCCAGAGTTAGCCGATGAACTGGTCAAACAAGGCGTTGTGGCGCGGATCAGTGGTCGCCCTGTCGGGCGTTTGTTAGCCGAAGCCGAACTGAAACCGTACCAGAGTCCCTACTGGCTTCATCCCCCCCGACCCGGACTTTGCCACCAAAGTCCAAGACATCTGCCAGGTCTACGAACAAGTGGCTGCGCGGGCCGAACGTGGGAGATGACCTACAGTCTTGATGAAATGACGGGCATCCAAGCCTTGGAGCGCCTGATGCCGGATATTGAGATGAAACCCGGACGCTGTGTGCGGGTGGAATTTGAGTACCAGCATCATGGCCCCCAAAGCCTGATTGCCACCTTGAATGTCGCCACTGGACGCATTGACCAGGCGACTGTGGGCGACACCCGAACCGAGCAAGATTTAGCGGCTCATCTCGACGCCCTACTCGCCCAAGTCACCGATGCCCCTAAAATTCATCTGGTCATGGACTGTCTCAACACCCACCAATCGGTAGCTCTGGTGCCACTGGCGGTCGCCCTGGAACCCGAACCACCGCCGTTAGGGCGCAAAGGCAAATCCGGCATCCTGAAATCGATAGCCACCCGGGCTGCTTTCTTGAGCAATCCACAGCACCGCCTGGTCATACATTTCACCCCAAAGCATTGCTCCTGGCTCAACCCAATCCAAATCTGGTTCTCCATTCTCAGGCGCAAGTTGCTGCGACGGACCAGTTTCACTAGTCAAGCTCAGCTCAGAGCCAAGATTCTTGACTTCATCGACTACTTCAATCGCACCATGGCCAAACCTTTCGAGTGGAACTATACGGGCAAGCCTCTGACCTCATGACAGCTATGTGTTGTTATGCCGCTGGGTACTAGGGGCCATGCTCACACCTCCTTAAGCGAAGAAAGAATACAGGGGTTCAGGTGCAGAAGTCGGCAAGGCTTTTCTACTCCTGGCTTCTAGCGCTGGCCCCTGTATTCCGATTCCCCGTAAAACTTATCTCAAATATCCGTAGTAATAGCCTGCCACGATAAAGTTAATCGCCAGCAGGAGAAGCGCCCAGCTTGTACGAAAGACATAAGTGGGTTTTTTAGCTTGAGCCATGGAAACTCTCCTCGTAATAATGGATTGACCTTCTTAAGAAATAGCAAACAGTGTCGCAATCCATCGTAAATTTCGATTAAGAAGGGGTAGCAGCTAACCAGGAACCCTATACCAGGTGGTGGTCGATCGCAAACCGCACGAGTTCGGCGCGGTTGCTGGTATCAGTCTTCTTCAGCAGGCTGCTGACATACTTTTCAACGGTTCGCGGACTCAGATGCAAATGTTCGCCAATTTGAACATTGGATAGCCCATCCGCCAGAACTTTCAAAACGTCTTGTTCACGCTGGGTCAGATTTAGAGCAGCGATCGCCATGGCGGGTAGCGATCGGTTTATCGACTCAAATCCCTGAGCCGACGATTTAGCTGAAGAAGACGGATGGTGTAGTTGCCCTCCTTCTGCCGCAACGGTTTCTCCCCTGACGAATCGCCATTCCGACTCAATCATTTGCTGCCGTTCAAGCAGATTGCGGATCACCGCTCCCAATTCCTGCAACTCAAAGGGTTTCGACAGGTACACATCGCACCCGGTCTGGTAGCCCCGTACCCGGGCCTGAGTTTCAGTTCTGGCGGTCAAAAAAACAACAGGCAACAGACGCCATGCAGGACGCTGCCGAATCTGCCGAACCAGCTCATAGCCATCCATCTGGGGCATGGTGATATCCGTGACAATCAGATGGGGCTGATAGTCTTCAACCAGCTTGAGGGCTTCTCGACCGTTCTCAGCCGAGATGACAAAGTATCCAGTTGTTTCCAAATAATCACTGATGGACAGACGCGTCCCCAGGTCATCATCAGCCACAAGAATTGTCAGAGGCATAGTGAAAGAGACGCGAGAACATTCACCCCTAGAATAGGTCAACTGATTAGAAAATGGGGAGCCGGGGAGAGGGATAGATGGGTGATGAGGTAAAGGGGGCGAAACCGCCACTCCCCCATGTTGCAGAATTGATGACTCGTAACATCAGTGGGTGACTCAGAATCAACATCGCCGTTTTTAGATGGACTATGCGACCACTTTGGCTTCGACAGAAAAGTAATGGGCTATAACCGTAGCAAGTGACTCACTAGGTGCTGATTTTGAGGCTGGCTGGTTTACCCGGATTTCCGTGGAGAATCACTCCTCGCTGATTAGCCGCAAGATGACGGCAGATGAGGTAAACAGTTTCGGCCTGGTCGGGAGCCCCTACCTTCTCTGCCAGGGCTTGAATGGAAAGCGGCGAGGTTTCTCGTTTCAGAGTCTGCACGATCTGTTTTTGCAGGTCTAGAATCGAAGCTGCTGCCTTTTTACCTGCTTCAACTCCTGGTTGGTGGTAAGCATTGATGTTGACCAGGAACCCATAAAGACCGACTGCCCGTTCGTAGAGAGCAATCAGCGCCCCAACCATTTTGGGAGTGACTTCTGGAATGGTGACCGTGATGGAGCCCCGACCATTTTCGTAAAGTGCCTGCCGGGTACCCTGGAGAAAGCCGGAGAGGAAGTCTCCAGAGGTCGCACCGGGCTCAACTTCGATGGAAGAACCGTTGCGATCGCGCAACACCTCAATAAAAGTTACGAAAAAATTCGGTATTCCTTCCCGCAATTGCTGCACATAGGCGTGCTGGTCAGTACTGCCTTTGTTGCCATACACCGCAATTCCCTGATGAACTATATTGCCATCCAAATCCTTTTCTTTGCCCAGGGACTCCATTACCAACTGTTGCAGGTAGCGGCTAAACAGCAGCAGGCTATCTTTGTAGGGCAGGATCACCATATCCTTCTCACCTTTGCCATTTCCCGCAAAGTACCAGGAGAGAGCTAGTAGAGCCGCCGGGTTTTCCTTAATCCTGGGAATCCGGGTGGCGGCATCCATCTCCCTGGCTCCTGCCAGCATGGCGCGGATATCAATGCCCTGTAATGCGGCATCTAGAAGCCCAACGGCGGATAATTCCGACGTGCGGCCTCCTACCCAGTCAAACATGGGAAAGGTTGCTAACCAGCCCTCGGAGGTGGCAAGATTATGCATTTTACTGCCTTCCATGGTGATGGCAACGGCCTGACGGGCAAAATCGAGGCCATTGTCAGCAAAACCTTTTTTGGTTTCAATCATGCCATTGCGGGTTTCGGGCGTGCCCCCCGACTTTGAGATCACCACTACTAACGTGCTGACCAGCCGATCTTTGAGACGATGAAGTACGCGATCAATCCCTGTTGGATCGGTGTTATCCAGAAAATGGATATTGAGTGGAGGAAAGTCAGGTGCCAAAGCTTCGGCCACAAACTCTGGCCCCAGGGCAGACCCGCCAATTCCAATGGAAAGGACATCGGTGTATTTGACAGATTGGGGAGGACGAATTTCGCCACTAAGAACTTTATGGGCAAAGGATTCCAGTTGCTCCAGGGTGGAGACAATTTCATGCTTCAGTTCAGGCATGGGGGCAAGGTCGGGATCCCGCAGCCAGTAGTGACCCACCATCCGATTTTCGTCGGGATTGGCGATCGCCCCGGCCTCCAATGCCGTCATATCCTGAAATGCTTTTTCAAACCGGGGTTGCATGGCCAAAACAAAAGCGTCGTCAAACCGCATTCGGCTGACATCGACATAAAGCCCCAAGCCTTCATGGTAATAAAGCCAGTCTTGATAGCGTTGCCAGAGTGCCGCTGCATCCATAGATAAAGTCTAAGCCTTCTAAGTGTTTGCCCATAGTGTACCGAGGCTCCTGACGGGTGGCTAGTGTTCTGCCAGAAAATTCTGGTGGATAAGACCCATCAAAATCTAACCCCAGTCAACCCACTACCGTAGACTATTGGCTAATAGCTGTTAGCTGCATTGACACACAAGGTTGCACCTGTAGGTGCTGTTAGCGATAGCGTAACGCACCGATCAAGTGGGAATAATGCCTCGTGTCATTACAGTTAGCGATTAACCAACAAAGACACGAAGCTATCGCTTTATATGCGGATGGCGAGACTCGAACTCGCAAGGCAAAGCCACACGCCCCTCAAACGTGCGCGTATACCAATTCCGCCACATCCGCGCAAACTGGTTTGGGCAAACCAGGTTTACAAGCGTTACTAGCATAGCAAAAATAGGTTGATAGTAGAGGGGAAGTAGACTGCATTTCCAGGACTATGATCCCTCAATTTTTGCTACACCTTTTTGAGGATTTGAACGGAGAGGGAGGGATTCGAACCCTCGGTACGGCCTTTCGATCCGTACAACAGATTAGCAATCTGCCGCTTTCGACCACTCAGCCACCTCTCCAAATGAGTGGAAATACATCATAACAGAATAACAGATATTGTTTCTGGAAAAACGCTTAAATTCAGATCCTCAAACCACCCAGCGTCTATTCTCAGAAGAAATGACATAGTAGGGTGGGTAATGTCCACTCTACGTGGATTTTAGCGATCGCAATTTAGTTTCCGACAGGCGCTCAGAACTCAAACAACACTGGCAACGATCGCTTCTGCCTCCTGGAGAATCTGTTCCAGGTGCTTCTCGCTCTTAAAACTCTCAGCATAGACTTTACAGACATTCTCTGTTCCAGAGGGGCGAGTTGCGAACCAACCATTTTCAGTCGTGACTTTTAAGCCACCAATGGGAGCATTGTTGCCAGGGGCATTGGTTAATTTGGCAGTAATTGGATCACCAGCCAGGGTGGAAGCCTTCACATCCTCTGGAGACAGTTTACCCAGGCGGGCTTTCTGCTCAGGGGTGGCAGGGGAGTCAATGCGTTTATAAAAGGGTTTGCCCAATTTTGCCGTCAGATCCTGATAATGCAAACCAGGGTCTTTACCTGTTCGGGCCGTAATTTCGGCGGCCAGCAGGTCCATAATCAGACCGTCCTTATCCGTTGTCCAGACGGTGCCATCCTTACGCAAGAAGGAGGCTCCCGCACTTTCCTCGCCGCCAAAACCAAAAGAGCCATTCAGCAGTCCTTCGACAAACCACTTGAAGCCCACGGGCACCTCACAGACCTGCCGCCCAATATCTTTGGCAACCCGGTCGATCATGCTGCTGCTAACCAGGGTTTTGCCGATCGCACTCCTGGAAGACCAACCCCTCTCGATGGGTAAACAGGTACCAGATGGCAACAGAAAGGAAGTGATTGGGATTCATCAGCCCCATGCTAGGTGTTACGATGCCGTGGCGATCAGAGTCGGTATCGTTACCAAAGGCGATGTCATAGTCATCCTTGATTTGGACCAGACTCGCCATGGCATAGGGAGAGGAGCAGTCCATGCGAATTTTGCCATCCCAATCCAGCGTCATGAAGCGGAAAGTAGGGTCAACCCTGTTGTTGACAATGGTGATTTTCAAGCCATAGCGATTGGCGATCGGCTCCCAGTAGGCAATATTAGAGCCGCCCAACGGGTCTACCCCAATTCGAATCCCAGATGATTGTATGGCAGCAATATCAATAATATTTTCCAGATCGCTGACATAAGGGGTGACAAAATCAAACCAATGGGTGGTAGAAGCCTTGAGTGCAGCCTCATAAGGAATTCGCCGAACATCCCGGTTTTTGTTCGCCATTAATTCATTGGCGCGAGTTTGTACCCATTTCGTGATTTCCGGTTCAGCAGGACCACCCGAAGGGGGGGTTGTATTTGAATCCTCCATCTGAAGGGGGATTATGGGAAGGAGTAATGATAATGCCGTCTGCCAGTCCGCTAGTTCTGCCACGGTTATAGGTAAGAATGGCGTGAGAAACAGCGGGGGTTGGCGTGTACTGGGCGTATCCTTCCCCTGCCGCAATGCAAACTTCTACCCCATTTGCTGCCAGCACTTCCAGTGCTGATTTTTGAGCCGGGGCAGAGAGGGCATGGGTATCCATCCCCATGTAAAGCGGGCCATCAATTCCCTGACTTTTGCGATATTCTGCAACGGCCTGAGTAACGGCCAGGATGTGGTCTTCATTAAAAGTGCCATTGGCAGACGAACCACGATGCCCCGAAGTGCCAAAGCTGACCCGTTGCAATGGATTTCCGGGATCAGGATGGACGGTGTAGTATTCCGCTAAAAGTTTTTCAACATCAATGAGCACGTCACTGGGGGCAGGTTTGCCTGCCAGAGGGTTAATCTTCTCATCTGCAGTTGTCTGCATTGGTTTCTCCATAACGTGACTATGGCTTGACTACGTCAAGAATAACTTGAAATCTTTTCACTAGGCTGAGTTTCAGTTCCGCTTTATGGAGGAAAGAGAACAGAGAAGCGATTAACAGCAAAGGCAATTCTCCAAAGAAGATTCCCCATTATCAGTAAGGTTAGAGTTGTCAGATTGCCGAAGTAACAAATGTTTTTAAATTTGGTGTAAAAATTAGTGGTGTTGTGGGGATTGATGAGCCAAAGTAAAGTAGCGTTGACATCGTAGCTTCCATAAGTGGCAAGCTCTGGCACGGTGTGCCAGTCAATTTGCTTCCACGCCTTATGCTGCAATGGGTGTAAATTCTGCTGAAAAAAACTCAAAAAGCCCCGTTTCAGCTTCCACAGTCGTGCAGTACCTGCATAGAGGGTGGTGTAGAGGCATTGGACTAATTTTTTCTCCAGAGCTGAAGGTCATTCTGATTACCAGCCTGACTACTTCGGGGCTGGTTCTGGGAATCCAACAGGTTGGAGGGTTACAACCTGCTGAGCTGTCGCTTTTTGATCGGATGACGCAACTGAAGCCCGATCAAAATCCTGATCCCCGGCTATTGGTTGTTGGCATTAATGAAGCCGATATTCGCACTCAGAACCATTGGCCTCTGAGTGATCACGTGATTGCAAAAACCCTGGCAAGTTTGCAACAGCACAAACCACAGGTGATTGGGCTGGATATCTTTCGGGATATTGCGATCGCCCCTGGTCACGCATCACTTCAGGCTCAGCTAAAAAAAACCAACGTGATTGCAATTAACTATCTGGGCAATACCGAGGATGAACGTATCCCCGCCCCACCTTACTTAGCTAAAAACCAGGTAGGGTTTTGCGATCTGGTATCAGACCCAGACGGAGTTATACGGCGCAATTTGATGTTTGTCTCGGATGGCACTGCAACTTACACCTCATTTGCGCTCAAACTCGCCCTCTATTACCTGAGAGAACACCAGGTTCCAGCCCAATTGACGGAGGCAGGAGAATTTCAACTTGGTGAAACTGTTTTTGCAAGGTTGCGGGCAACGGCGGGTGCCTATCAGACTGCCGATACAGCCGGTTATCAAATTCTGCTGAACTACCGTTCCGTCAGCAATGCAGTTCGAGTCGTTCCTCTGCAACAGGTTTTACAAGGCAAGGTGGACCCCAACTGGGTAAAAGGTAAAGTGGTGCTGATTGGGGTCACGGCCCCCAGTGCCAAAGATTTGCACTACACGCCCTACAGTTCGGGCAAACAGGGCAACCTCCAGATGCCCGGAGTGGTGATTCACGCTCAGATGGTGAGTCAGGTTTTGAGTGCGGTACTGGATGGGCAACCCCTGTTCTGGTTCTGGTCGGACTGGGTGGAAATTGCCTGGATTGTGGGTTGGGCAGTTGTTGGCAGCATTTTGGGATGGCAAATGCGTCACTGGCTGGTGTTGGGGCTGGGTGGCGGTGTGGCCTTAGGGATTTTGGTTGGCATTGGCTTTGGCGTTTTTACCCATATGGGCTGGGTGCCTGTGATAGCGCCTGCTCTGGCAATGGTGCTGGCGGGTGGAAGTGCCGTTGCTTACCGGGTTTTTCACTACACTTTTCACGATGCCCTGACGGGATTGCCTAACCGGGCCCTGTTTCTAAAGCACCTGAATCGGTTGATTCGCCAGCAAAAGCGTTCTGTTGGTTTTGGCAATGGTCAGGCAAACTTTGCAGTTTTGTTTCTCGATCTGGATCGCTTCAAAGTCGTTAACGATAATTTGGGACATGAAATTGGCGACCAACTGTTGATTCGTACCGGCCAGCGGTTAAAAAACTGTTTGAGTTCATCCAATACTCTGGCACGGGTGGGCGGCGATGAATTCGCCATTCTGCTCAAAGGAGTGAGTGATTTAGAACAGGCAACTGCGATCGCCAGCCAGCTTCAGCAAGAAATGGCCCTTCCATTCTGGATTCAAGATCAGGAAATCTTTACCAGTGTGAGTGTTGGCATTGCCTTAAGCCAGGCAGACCCCAACCACCAGCCGGAAGATTTGCTGCGGGATGCCCATACAGCGATGTATCAGGCAAAGGCGTTGGGCAAAGCCCGCCAGGAGGTCTTTGCAACTGGGATGCGAGTTCAGGTGGTTCGTCGTTTACAGTTGGAGACGGATCTCCGCAGAGCTATTGAACAACAGGAGTTTCAGCTTCATTATCAGCCAATTGTGGCGCTGGAGACAGGGAAGACGGCTGGGTTTGAGGCTCTGGTGCGGTGGCAGCATCCCCAGAATGGATTCATTTCTCCAGCGGAGTTCATTCCCGTGGCCGAAGAAACGGGTTTGATTGTACCCCTGGGACAATGGGTGATTCGAACGGCCTGTCAGCAGATCAAGCAATGGCAAACAGAATTTAAGCTGGATTCAGCGCTGATGGTAAGTGTGAATCTTTCGGGTCAGCAGTTTACCCAACCGGATCTGGTCGAGTTCATTGAAGAAACCCTGGCCGCCATCGAATTAGAGGGTCATAGCCTGAAACTGGAGATTACCGAAAGCGTCGCCATGAACAATGTGGAGTCTGCGATCGCCATGCTCGTCCGCCTCAAAGCGCTCAACCTCCAGCTCAGCATTGATGACTTTGGTACGGGCTACTCATCCCTCAGCTATCTCTATCGGTTTCCGGTCGATACCCTGAAAATCGATCGCTCCTTCGTCAGCCGGATGGATGATGCTGGGGATGATGCGGCGATTGTTCAAACCATTGTAGGACTGGCCCATAGCCTTAATATGAACGTGGTCGCTGAAGGGGTAGAAACCGCCGCCCAATTGGCCAGACTGCAAACTATGCAATGTGAATATGGACAGGGCTATTTCTTCTCCAAACCTCTTCCTGCCCAAGGCGCAAAAGCTCTTCTTGCGGCCAAGACTTGTTGGTTAGAGCGATAAGTGGAGGAGGGAGCAGGTCGGAGAAAAGGGAAAAGAAGAAAGAAGAAAGAAGCCAGGAGACAGGAGTTAGAAGTCAGGGATTGGGGATTGGCGGCCAGGGATTAGGTATTGGAGCAATTCGGAACTCAAAACTCATCCACTCATTTACCCCTCCACCCCTCTTTCACCTCACCCCTCATTTAACAACAACTAAAGAATCTATGTAAGCCGTGAGAGAGTAGAGACAAGCAAACCTCACCCTCTCACTTCTTGGAGAATAGCATGAAGATTCTGGCGATCGACTTGAGCAAATTCAACTGTGTCTCGTGCTTGTTTGACATCGAGAGCAACAGCAGTGAGTACGAGACATTCAAGACCTACCGATGGGAATTTGAGAGCGTGTTGAGCCGAATACAGCCGCAACTGGTGGTGATGGAAACCTGCTCAATCACAGAATGGGTGCATGACCTGTGTGTGGCAATGGGCTACACTGTGCTCGTCGCTGACCCTAGCGCTGAAGCGTGGCGATGGAAAAACGTCAAACGCAAAATCGACAAGGACGATGCGCTGAAGCTAGCAAAACTGGCTGCTCTTGAGCAGATCAACCCAGTGTATATGCCTGCTGCTGAAACTCGGCAGTACCGCCACTTAGTGAAGTACCGTAAGGTGGTGGTAGGACGGAACAATCGAGTGCAGAACAGCATTCGAGCCTTGTTCGACCAGCAAGGGTTAAGATGCTGCAGGGGCACCGTGCTTGGACAGTGCAGGGGATTGAAGAGCTCAACCAACATAGACGATCGCTGGCAGAGTGTGATGTGAGCAATTTGTGGCGAGGAGAACTCGACCTGGAGTTGACGATGCTGGATCAGTTGTGGGAGCATCTTGCCTCAATTGAGCGGCAGTTGGACGCATTAGCAAAGCAGGAGGAGCGGGTGCAGTTGTTACAGACGATTCCAGGAGTAGGACGCAGGACGGCAGAGGTGATCGTGAGCTGTCTGGATGAACCAAAGCGATTCGAGAACGTGCGCCAGGTAGCAGCGTATGCGGGGTTGATACCGCAACAACATCAGTCGGGGCAGACGAATCGACTGGGCAAGATTACCAAACGAGGTTCACGATTGTTGCGAACAGCACTAGTGGAAGCAGCCTGGAGTGGAAGCAGCCTGGGCAATGCTGGGCTACAACGATTGGGCATCTGCTATGTATGCTCGTGTTTGTGGTGGGCAAAAGACCCGGAAGAAAACAGCGATTGTGGCAGTGGCTCGAAAGTTGTTAGTACGCTGTTGGGCGATGCTGTTGCACAATCAGCCGTGGAATTCAGATGCCCAGCCAATTGGGCAAGCATAAATCAAAGTAAGCAAGTGAGTAAGGGCAAAGTAGGACTGGAGAGCATGAGCTTGAAACTTCGCCTTGTTCAGGACAAGACTGCCCTAACGAATAAGCCATGCACCCTTTGCAAAAACTCTTGAGACAATGCAGCAGAACAAGAATACAAATTGCATTGACAACTCGGATAGTCGGTTAAATCCACTTTGACTTACGTTCAATCGAGACCAGAAAAGTACTTTTCTTGATCAAGAAGTGATCATTTTATTGACAAGATGAGCGAATCGATGCTGAACAAAAACAACTACTGGTTAGAGAGCAAAAAGCGCAAATTGACTTGACAGGTTCATGGCTTCATAGTAACGCTCCGGTTCAGCGGCGGGCCGCGCAGCGGACCGTCCGCTGCAACCGGAGCGTTAGGCGGTGTGCTTGCCCGGTAATGGCCCTGAGACATGGGCATCAGCCGCCGAAGACGATGGCATCTATGATCTCGTAGCGCTCGTTGCCGACATGAATCCGATACACGTCTCCATCCCTGGTGACGCTAAAGTCGAGCTGGCCTTCCGACTCGCTGACATCAGCTCCAATGGCCCTGCCCATGCGGAAGAAGATCGCGCGAGTGCGGCCATCGGGCTTCCGGATGACGACTGTGGCATACCCCCCTCCCGCTCGGGCAACGCCGAACTCGCATTCGCCCACTGGATGGCCTGCGGAAAACGCGCACGGCAATCGTCCGCTGGCATCGAAGCTGCCCTGCCCCGCGCGCAGTGCAGAATCATCCGGTCCCATCGCGGCACTTCCGTCAGGCGATACCGCGGGCCGGAGGTAGGCCGCGGCGACGTACCCCCGGAGGCCTCCTCCAAGTTGCTGAACGTCGCACCAGTCCCTACCCTCGACGCGTCGGCACCCCAGG
The DNA here is from genome assembly GCF_049200465.1 of Leptothermofonsia sp. ETS-13. Taxonomy (NCBI): domain Bacteria; kingdom Bacillati; phylum Cyanobacteriota; class Cyanophyceae; order Leptolyngbyales; family Leptolyngbyaceae; genus Leptothermofonsia; species Leptothermofonsia sp. ETS-13. The sequence continues at coordinate 2,720,868 of NZ_CP120836.1, read as the reverse complement.
TTGTCGAGGATCGTGCCCGGCTCGTACCTAATGAGAATCCGCGCGGACGTGCTCGGCCGCTCGCGCAGATTCAGCATGCTAACGACCTCCCAGTTTCGTGGTCCCCCATTCTCTGGGGCCGCTGGAATGGCGGCGGAAGAACTGGTGTTTGTCTCCCACACGTAGACACCGCCGTCGGCCATCAGGCTCAGATACAACTTCCCATCCTTGAGCAGATAGGAGCGAACATGGCCGGACTGCGCGACGATGCTTTCGTCCATGCTCGGGACCGGGCAGAGGGCACGCGTAGCTGCGAGCGGACCGAACGAAAAACGGCCGCTCGATGCATCGTTGCCCGATTCGGCCGACCACGTTCCCGTGGCACGGTTGCAGTTGAGCTGCATCGTGACACTGCCGTCACCGTGAAGCCACATGGTGTAGAGGGTGCCGTCGCTGGGGCGCTGGTTCCCTCGCGCGTCATCCATCGACTGGAACTCAACCAGTCGCCACTGTGTGCCCGCCAAGGACGCAACCGGCTTCGACTGTTCCCCTGAGCCGGCAGCAGCGGTTGCGAGGGTGGCAATAACAGCGAGGATCAGTGTTTTCATCGTAGTTCCCGGGCTTGTGCCCAAAAAGTGTCCACAGTGGAATCTCGAATGGCGGCGACCGCCTAACAACCCCGTTCACCCGTCGCTAGTAACCTCTCGGATTTAACCAAGCAACTTGATACGGTCGGCGTGCAACAGGCTTGTTAGACCGAGCAGACAACTGACACAATTTTATAGACATCTGACAAACGGTAAATAGACTTTAGGTTTCACTTTTCCAATCACTTGGTTAACGATTTTAACTATTGATCAGTAGCTGCCGCGACAACCACCGATCTGTGAAAACGGCAGGGTTGATCGCTGCCGTCCCCGCCAATGTCGCTGTTATTTAATACATTGATATTAAGTGTGAGAGCTGGCAGGATAGTCGTTTAGCAAATAAGATGGCGTGTCGAGGGAATCTAGTGATGGAATGCCGCTTAATTCAGCCTCAATTATTTTTATCGTCCGTGGGATATTGTTGTGTTTGAACTTGGCTGTCAAACGACTATCAGGACGAGTTATGAATATGTCACCGTCATCATGTAGGCTGACAAGACTGTTAGGCAAACCAGGCACGCAAAAGTCGATACGACTACTACCCTTCCAGTCACAAGCCTCGATCTTTATGACCAATTGACTCTCCGAATCAGACTGCCATGAAAAAAGGGCTTTTTCAATTGCACATTTCACATCATAAATACCTTGGATGGTTAAAGACATAAGTACCCAAACAAAATTAGTTACACACATTAAATACTGGTTTTTAGTATAAACCCCAATGTCTTGGGGAAGGACGATGGCGATCGGTTCTCCGCGTTCTAACAATTTCGAGTCGGGCTAACGATTGAGTTCAGCGGCGGCTAGTAACTTTGGCATCTCCGCCAACCACTTTTATTCCGCCGCTGCAACGATTTGTTATACGGCTTTCCGAAAGGGTTTAGCTTAGCCCAACTCAGATTCCATAAAACCTATAAATTCTGGAATATTCCGGGATAAGCCAGGTTCAACATTCGATTCTGAACCAATGTGAACATGATGTGGAAAATTGGGCAAATCTGGAAAGTGTTTGACACTATCCCAGCGTTTTCTGAGAAATTTTTTAGAGGCATCCATCCATTGATACCGATAATCTAATGTGATCAGCTGGTTGTCTTGAAACGCGAAGGATTCAGCAATTTCAACAAAGTCAGAATTGGTGAGGGTAAATCGAGCACGGAAGTAGCCTCGATTCAGTAGGATTCGCTCATCCACAATCTCGATCGTTACAATGATTGGGCTGTCAGCTAGCTTTGCCTTGACAGCAGCGATGTATTGCTCTAAGTCCATCAGCTTCAAGAGGCTTTAAACTGGGCAGCAGTCAGCATTTCGTAGTAGGCATCCCATTCAAAAAAGTCGATATCATCTCCCAGCTCGCCTGCCTGAAAACGCTGATGGAAATGCTCTGATGGCATTTGATAGGTTTCTTCAAACTGTTTCAATCGAGATTTCAAGTCTTCAACTTGCTTTGAAACAGATGCTTTTTGGATTTCACGATCCAGCCATTGCCGCTCTTCATCAGATAACGAAAGAATGATTTGGGCTAAGGATTCCACTAATTTTTGATTCATGAGACACCTCCGGCTTTATCAGCAAAATGTTCCAATAGCTCTCGATGCAAAAATCGGTAGCGTCCGCCAATCCGCTGTAGAAGCCGTCGCTCAACACAGTAGTCAAGAAAACGAGCGTAGTTCCAAGGAATTACTTTGGCGATCGCGCAGAGAACCAACCTTATTGAGAAATGTTTAACACAAGCCATCCCACCATTCATCAATCCAAAAAATGTAGAAAATCCTAATATTGTCAAGAAATTTAATATTCTCTCGTCATAAAACCAAAATGTCTTGTTAAGTATCATAAATATCAATAGCGAGAACAGAGGGATAGCCTCTGGCAAGGACAGAGGAATAACTGTTGCTAGAAATCGTTTGAAAGAATCATGAATTCTCTGATTTGGTTGCAAGTTTTCTGCCTTTTTTTCAGGCAACCAACCATTCATGAAATTCAAACTAGGGAGAGATACTAGAAAAATAGTGATACCCAAGGTGCTGTAAATTATCCCTTTCAAAAGAATGCTACTTTTGCTTGGGATAAATACAAGTCCACTGAATTGAGGATTATCAAATAAACCATAAATTTCAAGTAGACTACCAGTAATCATAAGAATAATTAGAAAAATAGTTGCAAACCCTATGAGGAAAATTGACTTTTGATTTCTATACTCAATTTGATACTGTAAGCTCTTAGCAAGAACTCGTGAAGATAAATCACCTATTGCAAAACAAAGCCCAAAGCTAACTATGCTGGCAACTACAGCAGAGAAAAGGTTGTTCGAGTTGAAATACTCCGAGTTGAAGTACTCTGATTCTAAGTACTTCGGTATCAAAAAAAATAAACTAGGCGGAATTCCAGTCATTGAAAGCCATAAAGCAACGTATATCCATCCAATGTGATGTATATTTCCATCTCCAACTTTCCCGTTTCTCCTATTGGCTAGATAGTATAGTTGGTAGACCGAATCCAAGATGCTACTTGTACTGATTAACCCATCCAAAGCAATCTCTTCGATCATGAACTCTGTTGATTTTTCATGTTTCATATACAGAGCCAACCAACTTAGATAGTTATTTGTTTTTCGTCGGTTTGGCTCTCTGTAAGGATTCTTATATGCCCATTGCTTACCTTTGGACTGTCGTCGCTCCCAGTTCACGACATCTCGGCTCAATCGCTGATCAATGTACGCTTCAAGTAATTCTGACTGATGTGCGAAGGGCTTTCCAACTTCCGCTGCGATTTTCAGGAATAGAGGGATTTGAAAAATTCCGGGTTTGCCCTCAGCATCAGGATGTAGAAAAACTTGTTTTTCGGCATGGGTTTCAACCGCTTCCCAAAGCGTTTGCTGCCCGACCTTCTTTAGGTATCCCTGGATTTGTGTGGGTGTCAACGGTTGTAACCGCACGGCGCTACGCAATTCGTTTAACTTCAGATTTCCAGCTTCGTACTCTTCGGCGCGGCAACAGACGACTAGATACGGGTAATACTCAGCAAACTGATTCAGCCATTGTACGCAGATCTCCTGCCGCGTCGGTTTTAACTCATCCAATCCATCAACCAGCGGAATCAATAATTCTTCTTTCAACCAGCCTTTGGCAATCCTGGCAGATACACGCATCTTGGTGAGCTGCTGGATTAACCAAGCTTCAATGCTTTGATCGTTGTCCTTCCAGGCAGATAATTCAAAAACAACTGGAATTGATTTACCTGGATTGGCGATCGCCTGCTCAACTAATTGGTCTGCCAGAGTCAATAGAGTTGTGGTTTTGCCAATTCCAGGTTCACCTAAAATCAACAACTTTTTGTACTGAGCAAAAACTTCTAGAATGGTCGTCTGTAGATCCAGGGTTTCTGCTGGTTTGCCAGCCACATGTATAAGACGATTAAGAGGTAATTTTCCCACTTGGCGGGGTTGCTCCTCAAGTTCTGGATTTAGCCAAACCTCTTGATAGATCGTATTTCGTAACCGCTGCTTTAGTTCTGGCTGAATATGATTTCTGAGGATCCGGTCTGCTAAATCTAAGCGTAGCTTTTCAAGGTTAGTGGAGCGATCGCGCCCAAACACAGTAATGTAATTCTGCGTTAGGTTTTCAGCCTGAATTTGTGTTAAATTCTCTCCTGCTTGCCCTTGCTGAATCTGGCTCCCCTGAATGGAACTGTGTTCAATCCGCTGTGATGACTGAGGATCAGGGGTAGACATAGCAAAAACACAATGAATTAATCCGGGACTGAGACAAAACCTGACACTAGAAGCCTATCAGCTTTGCTGCTGTGCCTAGCCAAGGTGCGATCGCTTTGAATACCTCTTGCCCCTTTTGCAAAAGACTTTTTCCTGTATCGGTTGCCTTATTCACTGTTTCCAGAGTTTCACTCATCTTCTTAAGGTTCCGTGCGGCCCACTCCTTATCAGGATTTTCTTTGCCAGCCTCTCGTTTAGCAGTTTCTATGCACCCAAGGGCTTCTTTGGCATCATTTTCTGACATCGTAGCTGCCTTCACCGCCACCTCCAGACTTTCCAAGAGCTTGACAACTTCTGCCCCTGTGATCCCTTGTTGATTAGCAGACAAATCTCCAGTTTGATTCTGGGCTAGCACTTGTCCAGCTTGCCCTTGCTGCACTTGAGAGCCTGTAATCTGTGTACCACTAATGGATTGAGATTGAGATGATGGTTTGCGAAACATTATGGTACTCCACTATGAAGTTGAGTCCATTGTAGAAAATTTATGCTGCAAAGGCTTTACTGATTTGCCGCCTCTTATGAAAAACCTTTAGCCTCATCCTATCCATGATTTTGAGCCGTATAACGCTCCGGTTCAGCGGCGGGCCGCGCAGCGGACCGTCCGCTGCAACCGCTTGTTATGCCGCGCCGCTCGGAACATCGGTCTTGTACTCCTCCGCGAGCGCTTCGTGGAGCGCTTTGATCTCCTCGATGCCCTCGTGCTCATTCAGGCTCTCGATGTCGAATGCCAGACAGATGTCGATGTCGCGCTGAGACAGATACTTGCCGTGGATGAGTACCTCGCGGATCTGGTCGGCTGGGTCAGGGTATTCGCGCTCTTCGGCGTCGGCGCTGCGCAGGAGGAACTCGCGGTAGCAGCGCTCAATGACCGGGCGGGAGTGGGTTTGGATCTCGTCCACGACCCGCAGGATCTCGGTGATCTTGGCGTCGAGCGCGGCCTGGGTGCTGAAGAAGATGTTGCCGTTGGGGTGGGCGGTGTCGTTGCGGTCGTCCACCAGCTTGGCGTAGGTGCCGATCTGGCCGTTGTCGCAGGCGATGAGCTTCAGGAAGCGCAGGATGGTGCGCTCGTTGACAGTGCTGAAGACGAAGGGCGTGCTCGCTTCGAGCAGGTTCTTCTCCACGTCCTTGCCGAAGCCGATCAGCCCCTTGGCGAAGTCGCCGGGCTCGGTCTGCTTGATCTGCCAGATGTTGAAGTAGATGAAGCTCATGGTGAGCATGTGGTAGGCCAGGAAGGCGAACTGGTACTTGCCGTGGGTGTAGTTGGTCTCGAAGGCGTCCCACAGGAAGGCGATGTACTCCTGCTCCTGCGGGCTCTTGAAGGAGAGCGGCAGGTAGCTGCCCAGCTCGGCGGCTTCTTCCATGACTCACGCCTCCGCCGGGGCCGGTTCGTCCTCCCCCCAGACGCGGGCGAGGGTGGCCTGGATCTTCTTCTCCATGCGGGCGATCAGCTCGCGGTTGGCGTTGACCAACGCCTGCTCGGCTTCGATCTCGGCGACGATGGCGCGCTGGGTTTCGAGGGGCGGAAGGGGCACCTTCACGGCGGCGAGCGTCTTTGCGTTGATGTTCGATTGACCAATTGCACGCGTCGCGAACTGCTTAATGCCCTGCTGAAAGCTCTCTGAGTTCATGAACGCGTTGATGAAGAACGGATCGGCTTTCTTGTCTGCGATTGTGAGCCGGATCAGGTAGGACGCAAAACAGTAATCACCCTCCAGATCGAAGATTCCGGTGCGCCCGACATGCTCGAAACTGTTGGTGCGGTTGAAAAGAATATCGCCACGATTGAGCCGATACTTCTCGAACTCATCGGGGGGGATTTCAGCATACTTCATGTCACCCCGATCAACACACTTTCCCTCGACAAGCTCATTCATGCGGAAGGTCTTGAAGCCTGAACTCTCGGTGTTCAGTGGAACAGACAGGCCATACTGAATCTTCTCGCACACCTCCCCCAACTCCACCATCGGCCAATCGGGGTGGATGGGGATGTGGGGGCGGTAGTTGTCGAGGACGGCGCGGGCGCCGTCAATGACCTTCTGGTAGCCCTCGATCTCCGCCACGATCTCCTTCTGCACCTCCAGCGGCGGGAGGGGAATCTCGATAGCCTTGAAGGCGTCGATGTCGATGTTCTTCTGAGCGTGGCCTCGGCCACATGCGTAGATCTCACTCTGAATACTCAAGAGCATGCGCGTGACGTACTCCTTGGTAGCCCTCCCCGAGAATCGTTCAGCAATTGAGTAGGTGAATCCGGAGTCGAGGAGATAGAACCTGCCGGAGATGACACGGACACACTCGGCGGACATCGCGAACCGAGAGACGACTACATCATTCTCACGGGTGAATGTATCTGTTCGGAAGCTCTCTCCGCCACCGCCGTATACTGGATAGAGAGTGCCCTCGTTCTCCCTCTTCGTAATCCGCGTGCCGAACTCCAGGTCTAGGAGGTCGCCAAGACTGACTCGGGGGAACTTGGTCTCCCGTACAGCAGCACCCTCCCGATACCTCTCCCCAGTCAGGTTGTAGTCGTCGTTCGCCGCGATCTTCTCCTTCGGCACCACCAGCCCGAGCGTGGGCTGGAAGTCGTCCAGCGGCTCGCGCGCCCGCAGCCGGCGGAGGTACTCGGCGATCTCGGCGCGGGCCTGGGGCAGGTCGTTCTTATCAATGGGGCGGCGTTGGGCGCCGAGGTTGAAGCCGTCGTGATTGATTTTGAAGAAGGCGATGCGGTCGGTCTGCCTTGCCAGCGCCTTGTCGAGCAGCAGGATCGAGGTCTTGACGCCGGAGTACGGGTTGAACACGCCGGCCGGCAGCGAGACCACGGCGACGAGGTAGTCCTCTACCAGCATCTTGCGCAGTTGCCGGTAGGCGGTCTGACTCTGGAAGATGATACCCTCGGGCACGATGATGCCGGCGCGGCCGCTGGGCGTGAGGTGCTCGGCCATGTAGTCCACGAACAGCACTTCGCTGCGCTTGCTCTGCACCGAAAAGCGGTTGTGCGGCTTGATGCCGCCCTTCGGCGACATGAAGGGCGGGTTGGCGAGGATCACGTCGGCGTACTCGTTCCAGCGCTCCTGGCTGGTGAGCGTGTCGTACTCGTAGATGTGCGGGTCGGTGAAGCCGTGCAGATACATGTTGACGCGCGACAGGCGCACCATGTCGGGCGAGATGTCGTAGCCCTTGAAGTTAGCAGCCAGCCGCCCGCGCTCGTCGGGGGTGAGCGTGCTGTGGCCGTCTTTGTCGGTATTGGCTTTGAGGATGTGCTTGTACGACGAGATCAGAAAGCCGGCGGTGCCGCAGGCGGGGTCGAGCACGGTGTCGGTCTTCTTCGGGTCCACGATCTCGACGATGAAATCGATGATGTGGCGCGGCGTGCGGAACTGGCCGGCGTCGCCCTGGCTGCCCAGCACCGAGAGCAGGTATTCGAAGGCGTCGCCCAGGCGCTCGGAGTGGTCGTACTCGAACTCGTCGATGATCTTCAGGAACGCGCGCAGGGTCTCCGGGTCGCGATACGGCAGGAAGGCGTTCTTGAAGATCTCGCGGAAGAGCGGCGGGATGCCGGGGTTCTCCGGCATCTTGGCGATGGCCTCGGCGTAGAGGTTCAAGGTTTCGTGGCCACCCAACCCTGAGCGCATGAGCTTGGCCCAGCCGTAGCGGGCGTAGTCGCCGGCGAAGAACTTGCGCTTGCCGCCCAGCTCTTCGGCCTCCAGGTCCATGTCGTCCATGAACTTGTAGATCAGCGCGATGGTGATCTGCTCGACCTGGCTCTTGGGGTCGGGCACCTTGCCGACGAGGATGTCGCGGGCCGTGTCGATGCGGCGTTTGGTGTCAGTATCGAGCACGGGGTCTCCTTCAGGCGGCGAACTGGTTCAAGGAGACGTAATCCTTGACATACTCAGGAACGAGGGTGCGGAAGGGCTTGGGTACGGCGCTGAAGTCGCCGAGCGAGAACATGGGGTTGGTGGCTAAGTCGGTGAACTGGCGGTGATCAATGATGTCGCGCACGCGCCCGCTGGTGACGTAGGCCTTGAAGTAGTGCTTGATCGCCGGGATGGCCGACGGCGGCTCGGGCACGTGGTCAGCAACGAACTTGGCGAACTCCTCTTCCAGCAGCTCGTCCTTGCTCTTGAAGCGCGGGATGAGGCCGAAGACCTTCTCCAGGATCTCGCGCAGGGTGATGCGCCGGTCCACGGCGGCGGCTTTGCGCAGCTTGTCGAGGTTGTAGTACTCCTCGGGCTTGTCGAAGACCTCGCGGTTGACGTAGTCGATGACCCGGTCCCACTGGCCGGCCTCAACCGCAGCGACGATGACCGGGTCTTCGCGCACGGTCTCCTCAAAGCGCTCAAAGAACATCCGGTCTATTTTCATACCTTCGTAGCCGATGGTCTCTTCTTGCACCGAGGCGAGAATGTCGGCGCCGAGGTGCTCGTAGGTGCCCTCGTACACGACCGGCCCGGTGCCGCCGCCTTCGTCGCGCGGCTTGCCCGTTGGGCGCGGGAGCTTCAGCACCTGGTCGTAGTTGAACTCGGTCTCGAAGTACTCGCAGTTGGCGAAGAAGTCGAAGAGCTTGAAGGCGGTCTTGTGCGGCTGGGCAATGCTTTCGCGCAGCGCGTCGTCAAAGGCCTGCTCGCGGAAGTCGTGCTTGCGCGTGCCGCGCCCCTTGATCTGGATGAAGTCGGTCGGCGAGAAGATCGGGCGGAACAGGCCAAGGTTGAGGATGTCGGTGCAGTCGTAGCCTGTGGTCATCATGCCGACGGTGACGCAGACGCGCGCCTTGCTGGTCTTGTAGGCCGGGATGAAGTTGCCGGAACCCATCAGATTGTTGTTGGCGAAGTTGACCGCAAACTGCTGGGCGTCGGGCACCTGCGAGGTGACCTGCACGGCAAAGTCGGACTGGTACTTGCCGGGAAACATGCGGTCGGCGATCTGGTTGAACATCTGCGCCAGCTTGGCGGCGTGGTTCTGGCTGACCGCGAAGACGATGGACTTGCCGATTTCGCCGCTGACCGGGTCGCGCAGGGCGTTCTCGAGGAAAGTCTTACAGAAGACGGCGTTGGTGGCGTCGGAGAAGAATCGTTTCTCGAACTCGCGCTGTTTGAAGGCCTCCTGCTGGTCCTCGCCGGTGTCGTCGTTGAACGAGACGATGAAGCCCTCATCGGAGAGCAGCTGCGTGGTGACTTCCGTGCGAGCGTCCACCACGGTCGGGTTGATCAGGTAGCCGTCTTTCACGCCGTCGAGCAGGGAATAGCGGAAGGTCGGCTGGCCGCTCTCGCAGCCGAAGGTGCGGTAGGTGTCCAGAAGCAGGCGGCGCTCGGCCTCGCGCGGGTCGCGGGCGCCGGGGTTGCTGGCGTCGAAGCGCCGCAGGTAGTCCCGGGGCGTGGCGGTCAGGCCCAGCTTGTAGCCGATGAAGTAGTCGAACACCGCGCGGGCGTTGCCGCCGATGGAGCGGTGGGCCTCGTCCGAGATCACGAGGTCGAAGTCCGTCGGCGAAAAGAGGCGCTGGTATTTGTTGTTGAAAAGCAGCGACTGCACCGTGGTGACCACGATTTCGGCGCGGCGCCAGTCGTCGCGGTTCTCCTTGTAGATCACGGTCTGGAAGTCGGCCGCCAACAGCGCCGCAAACGCCTTCTTGGCCTGGTCTTCCAGTTCGAGACGGTCCACCAGGAAGAGCACGCGTCGGGCGTTGCCGGTGCGCAGGAAGAGCTTCACCACCGCGGCGGCGGTGAGCGTCTTGCCGGTGCCCGTCGCCATCTCGAACAGGAAGCGGTCCTTGCCGTCCCGCACGGCGGCCTGGAGTTGGTGGATGGCTTTGAGCTGGTAGGGGCGCAGGAAGCGCAACTTGTTGGCCTGGATGTAGGCGGGGCGCTCCGCCTCGTTCTTCCACCCGGCCTCGGACTGGTAGTTCGGGCGCTGCGTCAGGACGATGTAGTCGTCGGCGACGTGTTCGTCGATCAGGCGCTGCGGATTCGGCGAGACCTGCTTGTAGCCGGTTACCGAATCCGGCGTCGGGAACGAAGTGATGACGTAGGGATTCCCGCGTTCCAGGTCCCAGAAGTAGTGCAGGTTGCCGTTGGAGAGGATGACGAAGCGGCAGTTCTGCGATCGGGCGTACTTGCGGGCCTGCTCCTTGCCGACGAGCGGGTTATTGTCTTCGGCTTTGGCTTCCAGGACGATCAGCGGAAAGCCGCGGGCGTCGAGCAGGAGGAAGTCGACGAACCCGCGCGCGGCCTTCTCGAAGTTCTCGCCGAGGGAGTCGAGGTCGGCGGGCTTGATGGCCACCGTCGGCTCGAGGCGGATGTTGGCCGGGCCGCTGCCGTCAGGGAAGAAGCGCCAGCCCGCTGCTTCGAGCAGCTTGTTGATCTTGATTCGGGCTGTGGCTTCCTTCTCGGACACTCAGGCTCCTCGTTCAGCGGAAATGGTGGTCAAGCGGCATAACAATTTATTATACAAACTTTATCAGTATATCTCCCCCTATAGGGTAAATAAACAGATTGCCTACTGTATATTTCCCAAAAACTGGTAGATCAACAGCAGCCTTGCTGGATATCTCCCTCAAATAGGCTGGATATACAGCAAAATTCTGTGTATCTATCTTAGCAACTCAGTAGAACAGATATACTGTTACTACACTTTTTATACTACGGTACTCTTCTGCCGATGGAACCACGTCCTCGAAAGCTGCTTGACCAAGTGCGCGATACTCTGTGAGTTATAGCTCTATGCGGGTGCGTTAGGACATTGGAATTAGAGAGAGAGGAGGTTTCGCCCCCAGCCAGGGGGTCTACCCCCGCACTCCGTCCTAACCATAATGACTACCGCTATAAAATCTAAAGCTTTTTTCACCCACCGGTCTAAAGCTTAGGAGCGGGAGGCAGCAAGCTCCTTCATGCTAAGGGCACCTAAGATGGCATCCACATTCTTGCGAGCATCACCAAACAGCATGCGGGTGTTTTCTTTGTAGAAAACAGGATTGTCTACCCCTGCATAGCCGCTTGCCATACCGCGCTTCATGATCACAACCGTCTTTGCCTTCCAAACTTCCAGCACGGGCATGCCCGCGATGGGACTGTTGGGATCTTCTAAAGCACTGGAGTTTACAGTGTCATTGGCTCCCACGACCAGGGCCACATCGGTTTTAGGAAAATCATCATTGATTTCCTCCATTTCCAGCACAATGTCATAAGGCACGCTGGCCTCTGCCAGAAGGACATTCATATGACCCGGCATTCGGCCTGCAACCGGGTGAATCCCGAAGCGAACGTTGACGCCGCGATCGCGCAGATGCCGGGCAATCTCCGAAATGGGATACTGAGCCTGGGCAACGGCCATGCCATAACCGGGGACGATAATCACACTTTTCGCCTTCTTTAACAATTCCGCTGTCTCTTCAACCGTTGTGGGTGTCACCTCACCCGCCGGTTGGCTGCTCGTGCTTGCCGTTGAGGTGCCAGCCCCAAAGCCCCCCATAATCACGCTGATGAAGGAGCGATTCATTGCCTTGCACATGATGTAGCTCAGGATTGCCCCACTGCTCCCAACCAGTGCTCCGGTAATAATCAGCAGGTCGTTGGATAGCATAAAACCTGCTGCTGCCGCCGCCCAGCCAGAATAGCTATTAAGCATGGAGATAACCACGGGCATATCTGCACCGCCGATCGCCATCACCAGATGGATGCCCAACAGACCCGCGATCGTGCTCATAATCAGCAGCGATTGTAGCCCTGTTAACAACTCGCCGCCCATAAACTCATACCCCAGCCAGACACACGCCACTAACATTGCCAGATTTAGAAAATGGCGAGCGGGCAGCATCAAAGGTTTACTGGCAATTAAACCGCGCAACTTACCAAACGCAATCACCGAGCCCGTGAAAGTGACTGCACCAATAAAGACCCCCACATAGATTTCAATTTCGTGAATTGTTGCCTCAACTCCGGTCAGGGAAGCATCCGGGTTCAGATAATTAGCAAAACCTACTAGCACTGCCGCCAAACCCACAAAACTGTGCAAAATGGCAACTAACTCCGGCATCGAAGTCATCGCTACACGAGAAGCAATGGTCGCTCCAATAATGGCTCCTGGCAGAATTACACCGGCCAGCAACCCATATGCGGTTACACTCCCAATCGCAGTCGCCAGGAAAGCAATTATCATCCCAATGATGCCAAAAACATTACCCCGGCGAGCCGTTTCCTGATTTGAAAGCCCTCCCAGGCTGAGGATAAAAAGAACACTCGCTGCGATGTAAGCAACCGTGAGGAGATTGTTGGACATGGTTGTGTTAGTTGTTGGTTATTAGTTGTTAATGAGAGGGGAGGAGTAGATGGGTGGATGAGTGATAGGGTGATGGGGTAATAGGGTGATGGTCAGTTGTTGGTTGTTAGTTGTTAGAGAAGAGTAGGAGGTGAGGGAGTGATAGCCCCTACCCTCTCACTCATCTACCCCTTTACCCTTCTGGCTTCTAACTCCTGGCTTCTGACTCCTGACTCCCGGCTCGCCACCCGTTATTCCTTACTTCTGAAACATTTTCAACATACGCTGGGTCACCAGAAAACCGCCAGAGATGTTAATAGTACCAATGAGAATGGCGATCGCTCCTAGAATGGTGGTTGCCGAAGTCGGTGGGCCAGAAATTTGTAGCATTCCCCCCAGAATGATAATGCCGCTGATGGCATTGGTGACGCTCATCAAGGGGGTGTGCAACGCTGGAGTGACATTCCAGATCACCTGATAGCCCACAAAGCAGGCGAGTACAAAGACTGTGAAGTGGGTCAGGAAGGAGGGAGGCGCAACGGAACCTACAGCAAATAGTGCCACACCCGCCAGAATCATCCCAATCATGCCAGTGTCTAGATTGGAAGACTTGGGCTGCTGCTCAGTGGGCTGTTCAGCCACCGCAGCAGGTAATGGGGCTGGTTTGGGGGCTTCAGGTGGGGCAGCTGGTTTGGGTGGGGGGTAGGTAATCTCACCGTTGTGAAGCACCAGGGCACCCCGAATGACTTCGTCCTCCAGATCGACTTTATAGTGTTCGGCTCCGCCCATATCTTCCAGCAGATAGCACAGGTTCTTGCCATAGAGCTGGCTGGCCTGGTTCGCCATCCGACTGGGCAGGTCAGTTAACCCAATAATGGTGACGCCTTTGTACTGGTAAACCTCGTTGGGCCGCGTGACTTCGCAATTACCGCCCTGCTCCGCAGCCATATCCACAATCACAGAGCCTTCTTTCATGCTCTCGACCATCTCACGGGTAATCAGCAACGGCGCTTTCTTACCGGGAATTAACGCTGTCGTGATGATAATGTCCACATCCTTTGCCTGGCCTGCAAACAGCTCCATCTCTGCCTTGATGAACTCAGGACTCATCACTTTGGCATAGCCCCCCTGCCCGGTACCATCTTCTTCAAAATTGAGTTCCAGGAATTCTGCTCCCAGGCTTTGTACCTGTTCTTTAACAACGGGGCGAGTGTCAAAGGCGCGAACGATCGCCCCCAATCCCCTGGCAGTACCAATGGCTGCCAGCCCAGCAACTCCGGCACCGATAATCAACACCTTCGCCGGAGGCACCTTGCCAGCCGCCGTAATCTGTCCAGTGAAGAATCGGCCAAAGTGGTTGGCAGCCTCAATTACAGCCCGGTAGCCTGCAATGTTTGCCATTGAGCTGAGGGCATCCAGTTTTTGAGCCCGGCTGATGCGGGGAATCGTATCCATCGCTAAAACCGTTGCTTTGCGGCTTGCAAGACGATTCAGCAAATCGGTATTTTGAGCCGGGTAGATAAAGCTAATTAACGTCCCTCCCTCGGAGAGCAAATCAACCTCATGCTGCTCTAAGGTAGGATGCATCTGGGGTGGACGCACCTTGAGGACAATATCTGAGGAACGCCAGAGGGTCTGAGTATCTGGAATAATACGGCAACCCACTCCTTCGTAGGCGCTATCAGCAAAGTTGGCTGCCTGCCCTGCACCACTTTCAACCAGAACCTCAAACCCCATCTTTTGTAAAATCCTGGCAGTGTCTGGTGTCGCTGCTACACGACACTCGTTCGGGTAAACTTCCTTCGGAATTCCAATGGTCTTACGCACCTTTGGCTCAGCCAGAGGCTGCTCTTTTTCTTCAATCCCTTTTTCAATCACAGTCGTCATGGGCGCTTCCAACCCGTACTCAATGTACTCAATAAATCGAAGATTCGCACCCAAACAGGGGTGGATATACCGAAAAACTGTCTGAATCCTAGGACGATCCTGATTCAACGATTTATATCTTTAACGTTGTCTTATGATTCGGACTTATCGATTTCATGAATAGAAATAAAAAAAGTTCATAAACATTTAAATCCTGCAGCTTATTGACTGCTATCAAACACTTCGGGGAACTTTTTTACTCCCCAAATCGTTTAGCACCCCGGTATCATGAGCATAGGTGAGATCACCCGTCAAAATCTTGATACATCCATAAGTAGGTAGTCATAATTAATTGGTAAAGGGGAAGGAGTGGGGGCGCAGCACCCAGGCAGGGGGTTTCACCCCCTCTACTCCCGAAATTATCCTTAATTTAATTGCGTCTACTACTTATACATTCCATTCCCTATCTCACTGATTCAACTCTGCTCATTTGAGTAAGTAACCTATGTCTTCTAAATCTTGTTTGCAACGTGCCCTGTCTGGCCTGGCGATCGCAGGTTTTTTGGTTGCAGGGATTCCTGCCTTCAGTTTTGCCCAGGGTCTACCTGGACTCACTCTTTGGGGTGGCGTCAAAGGTGAAGATAACCTCAGCTTTCGCCTCGACTATGGCGGCAGGGCAGGCGGATGGGATCGCTACCGTCTGAGAATTCCAGCGAAAAAAATGAAACTGGCTGTCGCTCAGTTTGCCATCTCCTATCCTGACTATTACAAGGGTGAATTCGATCCCAAGGATGTCGAAGTCATTGTCCAGGACAAATCCATTCCCCTACAGGAAGTCAACTGGAACAAAGAAAACAATTTGATCGAAATTTTCCCGGTTGAACCCGTCCCCGCAGGCAGCAAGGTAGAAATCCAGCTTTCCAACGTCCGTAACCCCAGCTTTGGTGGTATGTTCTACTTCAACTGCCAGGTTCTCTCCCCAGGAGACGTGCCCTTGCTTCGTTATCTGGGCACCTGGGTCATCACCATTTCCTGATTTCAAGGTCGCTTAGGACATTGATTTTAAAGAGGTGTGGGGGCGCAGCCCCCAGCCAGGGTCCTCCACCCTGTCCTAAACCTGGTAGCTATGGCTATGGTTCTGGTGGGGTAATCTGAATAATTAAGTCATGGATAGTTTTCCCTGTAATGCAGTACCAGTAGCAGGTAAACAGGTCAGGGAGCTGAACACCAAGGCTGGTGCTCGCCAGTGCTGCGGGAAAGGGAATTAGTCGATCAAAGTAGATAGCTTCTGCCTGGATACCAAACTGCATTAAATAAACGGCTGGAGAAGCTGCCAGTAACCGGAGCAGCCTAAATCCCAGGGCATAAAGGAGCTTTCGCAGTTCGTCGGTCGGGTGTATGGGTTGGATATAACCCAGTACTGAGCTTTTTGTCTGGGTCAGTTGTTGAGAACTCAGCCCAATCGCTTCAGCGTAGAGGGGGCCCTTTTGCGGTTAGGGCGATCGCTAACCAGAGGTTGCCAGAGCCTGTCCCGTAATCCCACTCCTCTACCTGACTTCGTAACCTCCCAATATCCCGGCACTGGTAATAAACCCCTTGCCCCGGAAACGGCAACCAGTCAGGGGCATTCAGCGTCAGTGGGTAGATGATGAGGTTGTCTAAACTCGCAACAATTGAGCTGCGCTGTTTTTCCAGATCAGCCAACATCACAATCTGAACTTTGGGGACCTGAACTGAAAAAGCAGGAAGAGCAGCCGCTTCAGGACTTTCTGCCTTTACTTGCTGCTTCCCTGCATGTGTGACCGGAGGAAATGTCGCTAAAACCGCCTGCTTCAGAGCAATCCCGATCTCAGCTGTAAAAGACCCCAATTCATCTGCTTGAGAATTGTTCTCAGAAGAGTCTACTACGATCAGAACATTGGATATCAAACGCTGCCAAAAGTCGGTAGGGTTGCGCCTCTGAAGCGACCGAAACTGGGCAGATCGAGATGGGTTTGACGTCGGGTTCTGACGGCCAGACGGTAACTGACACTTTGCAGTTCGGCATGGAGCTGGCGGTTCTCGCGTTGGATTTGAGCTACTTTTTCACGGATGGGCACCATTCGCTCGGCAAACTTTTGCCGATAGATCTTGGGCAGCTCTTGAACCACCTGTTCTAACATGCGGGAGCGGTCAGTTAATTCCTGCACCGTTTGCCGTAGCTGGTAAATTTCGGTGTCGCGATCGCTAATCTGCTCTTGATAAAACGCCACCTGCTGTTCTACCCCTTGCAGTTGCTCCCGCAGGGCACGCATTTCGGCCATATGCCGCTCAGAAACTTCTGGATTGGGCATGAAACTGGCATTACCCTTCACCAGGCGAAATAGCTCCTGAGATAGTTGCTGCACCAGGTTATCGCGCATTTGCAATTCTTCATTCAGGCGGGCAACTTCAGCTTGCAATTCAATTAGGTTTTTGCTTGCAGAATAGGTCACGTCTTTCACTCCGTTATCACGATTTTGGGCTGGCCAAGCGCTCTTCCCAACGACGAGGGGGAGACGCACGACGGATCTCCCGCCAGATAGCTGTCGCCGCTAATGTCCCATCTGCAACCGCCACTGAAACCTGGTTGATTCCTACTTTAAGGTCTCCGACAGCAAAGATGCGGGGATGAGAAGTGCGGCACATCGAGTCGGTGACTAGATTACTTCCTTGCCACTCCAGATCGAGTTCCTTCAGGTACTCGTTGTAGTAGTGGGAACCCATTGCCACCAGACCTGTTTCTAGCTCTACGGTAGAACCGTCGGTTAATTCTACCCCAGTCATCTCGTGATCGTGACCTAAAAATTTTTGGATCGGGGTTTCGACGAGAGGAAATCCATGGTCTTGAAGTTTCTGCCGCATTTCAGCTCCCACCTCACACAATCCCTGGGTGAAAACGGTGATGTAGGGAGTGAACCAGTTTAAAACGAAGGCAGTGTTGATGGCCGACTCGGTGTTTACGAAGAGTCCACATTTTTTGTCCACCATCTCATAGCCATCACAAATCAAGCAGACATGAAGGTTGTAACCCGCGTAGTCATACACATTCTGCATTTCTTCCAACTTGGGCAAATAGTCAATAATGCCACTGGCCGCAATCAAATACCTACTTCGAAATACGGGATAAATACTTTCTTGCTTACCAACTTTGATCTTGACAGCAAAAACGTCCCCTTCATCGCGGACTTCTTCGACAAAACCCATTAGATAGTCGCCATCCAGGGAGAGATAGTGCTGTTGCCCCTGTTGTAGCAGGGTTCGCCCTGGTGTATCGGGAGGAAGTCCCAGGTAGTTCCGCAGATCTTGCATCCAGAAGGAACGCCCCCGCCCTTTTTCCACCACCAGTGAAGAGAGCCGGTAGCGTTGCAGATAGATTCCTGCGGATAAGCCACCCGCTCCTCCACCCACCACAATGGCGTCATAAATGTGGTCAAGGCGCTGTTCCAGATTTTTTTTGGAGAGCTTCATGGGTTGTTCCAACTGATTTGGGTGTGCGATGGTTGGAATAAACAATGATAGAGTAGCAGAGCGATGGAGTGATAGGACTTCCCCACTCTTTCATTCCCTACTTTTTCATTCCGTTATTCTACTGGCGTAAAACTTCTGCCAGCATGCCCCAACACCGTGCAGATTAAACTTGAGCTGCTGCCTTTGAGGCTTTGGGAGCTTCCTGGCGGATAGTGAGAAAGCGGATTACGTCATCACTCAGACGCATTGCCCTTTCTAAAGCGGCAATCTGGGAACCATCGGCTTCATAGTTCATCTGGATATAGATCCCTTCCCGATATTTCTTAATTTCGTAAGCCAGACGGCGCTTATTGCGATGGAGGGTTTCTATAATCTGGGCTCCGTTTTCTCGCAGGAGGGTCTGGTACTTCTCAATAGTTTTGTCTACCTCTTCCTCACTCATATCGGGGCGAAGGATGTACATCGTTTCGTAAAGGTTTGCCATGTGCAATCGTCTCCTTGTGGACAAATGGCTTCTGGATTCGGAGAGAGTCAGAGCCTGGCGATCGCACAGCCCATTCTCCCACCTGCCTAGAAGCAAGGACTTATCATTTTAACCCAGTTTCTGTATCAACGGAAATTGCCGAAAACTTTGGTTGGTGCGACTCTAATCGAGGCTTTCTCCATCGATAATCATCAATAGTCTCTTAAAAATAGTCTCTAAAACGATTTACAAGTTTATGGCACAGCGCTATGTTCGGGTTCAGGCAGCAGACGGACACATTTACTATGGACTCCTTCAGCTTGGACGCGAGGTGAAGGCGTTGGATGCTCCCCCCTGGTTGGAAGGGCAACCGACCGATTTGGAATTGCCCCCCGACAGCTACCGGATTTTGGCACCCTGTGCCCCCTCCAAAATTGTGGCGGTTGGCAAAAATTATGCCGATCATGCAGCGGAGATGGGAAGCCCCGTTCCTGAGGAACCACTGTTGTTCTTAAAGCCACCGTCGGCGGTGATTCCTGCCGATACAGAAATTCAGTACCCACCTCAGTCTCAGCGGGTTGATTATGAAGGCGAACTGGCGCTTGTGATTGGCGATCGCTGCATCAACTGCACCCCCGAACAGGCCCAGGGAAAAATTTGGGGTTACACTATTGCCAACGATGTCACGGCCCGCGATTTGCAGAGAAAAGATGGGCAATGGACACGGGCTAAAGGATTTGACACATTTTGTCCTTTGGGTCCCTGGGTTGTGCGAGAGATCAGCCCCGCCGCCCGCCTGCAAACCTTTCTCAACGAGGAAACTAAGCCAGTTCAGTCGGCTCTGATTAACCAGATGGTGTTTTCACCGGAAGTGCTGGTAGCTTACATCAGCCAGGTGATGACGTTGATGCCAGGTGATGTCGTGTTAACCGGCACTCCCGAAGGAGTTGGGCCGATGCATGTGGGCGATCTCGTTCGAGTCGAAATTGAAGGGATTGGCTATCTGAATAACACTGTTGTTGCCAGAGAAATCAATCAGGAGGCTTAATAGCGTGTCTGTGAGTAAGCTGCTTCAGAGAGAACAGGGATCTCAGCGTAGCGTCCTCGAGTTGCCTGAATGATGGAGTAGATGGAGGATACCAGAACACCAAGGAAAATCGCGCTGAAAATAATAACAATGGGCAATGGCAATGGTAATACCAGATTTCTCAATAGCCCCAGAAGATCTAAAACTGCGCTGATCAATGAAACCGCGATGCCGATAATTAATGCCTGCATCGTGTTGAAGCGGAGAAAATGGCTCAAGCTTTCATTCCGAACAATCAGCAGATAGAGCGCAAAGAAGATGGCAAATCCTCCCCATCCCCCCAGTAAAGAATTCAAAATGCCGTAGACAACAGCAAAGGGCGTGAGAGGCAGCAGAATCAAGCCTAAGGTAGGAAACTGCTTCATCAGAAACGTGCCAAACATCATTGACTCGACCATTGGAAATGCATAGGGGGAGACAGGCAAAAATCCTGTCTTGAACTGATGTTGACCCACGCCAAGCCATATTGCCTTCTCCAGTTGGTTGTGATTAGTAATGAGCCTGCTCTTGACCAGAATATGCACAGGATAGCGTAGTTAAACGCGAATGCCCAGGTTTATGGGTAGATGAGTAGGTGAGTAAGCAGGTAGTCATCATTAATTGGTAAAGAGGGAGTGGGGGCTGCGCCCACAGGCAGGGGGTTTCACCCCCTCCACCCCCGAAATTATCCTTAATTTAATTGCGCCCAGCTACTTATTACTCCGGCAGCAATTGATCTTGCATTTTTGAGGCTGAAACCCCTAGAAATTTCGGACTCCTTTTCGCGACTTTTACTGCCAGGTTATATAGATGGTTGAGAGATGTTGGATGTCAGGTAATAGGTTTTAGAGAATTTCGGCAGTTTACTGCCTGTCAATGCGTTGGGCCTAAGTATTTCGTTAAATAAGGGGGAGAACACCTCATAAATTAGCGTCAGGGGCTGGCCGTGGTGCCAGAAGAGGTAGTGGCGACCCCAGAAGGGTCCTTCCTGCCCAAAGGCATGCTCCAGTGCTGAGGAATTTCCGAAATAGATGCCCTGCACATCCCGGTAAAGTTCGGTGCGAAGACGGGCAAGGCTGGCCCAAATGGGAAGCGATCGGTTTTGCAGATACTCATCAACATGGCTGGCCTCCCACCAGGAAGTGGCATAGGCAAGTCGCTGCCCGGAAGCTGTTCGTAGCCACACCTGCCGTCGCAGGCGAGGGCCTGGAACCACCTGAATCTGTGGGGGGGCGTTATCGGTATCCATCCCAATCGAAGACATATCGATTACGTCAACCTCAGTGGGTTCACCCGTTAGTAGCTGCAAGTGACGAGTAGGAGAGCCATCTCCCAACAGTAGAATTTGCCAGGCAGGAGCCAACTGAGCGTGGGGCAAGCCCTGCTGAACAATTTGCTCATTTCCTTGCCAGATAGGGTCAAGGGCATGCCAAGTGGCTGGCATTATGATGCTATCTGGGGATCTAAAAGTTGCTGTCAATTTTCTTTACACAACTTAACCTCAATATCATCATAGCGTTATGAGTGGTGTCCAAGTTGTAATGATTTTGGAGTTGTTAGTGATGGCGACTAGCGCTGCTCGTCATTATCTTGTTAAATCGTTGACTTATTCGTGGTAGGGACGGTCTGGGACTTCGTTCATTAGAAGGGGGGCTGGGGGCTGGGGGATAGGTCAAAGCAAAAACACAGACTCAGTTAGAACCCGTCACCTTCAAGGCATCACTATAAGTAGGTAGCCACAATTAATTCTGAAGGGGGGAGTGAGGGCTGCGCCCCAGACAGGGGGTTTCACCCCCTCTACCCCTAAAATTATCCTTAATTTAATTGTGCCAGCTACTCAGATTATCCAAAGCTCTCAGCTCTATCTTGCTTCAGTTTCACCATGGATTATCAACAGTTTAGCGCTCATCTGCCTAGCCTCTACGAAAACTGGGGGGCTGGAATCCGTTACTCCCAGGAACGACCAGTTTACAGTCGTATTGCAACAGGTGAATGGTATGGCAACCCCCAGCCTGTTGCAGTTGCTCAACTTTGCAGTGGACTGTCTGGAGCCGGAAGAAGTGTACTGCGAGGTGGGTTGTTTTCAGGGAGCCAGTCTGATTGGAGCCTTGCTCAATCATCCAGAACGGCTGGCCTATGCGGTTGATGACTTTTCCGAGTTTGACCCATTTGAAACCAACCTGGCACAATTGAGCGACAATTTGGCCCAGTTTGGCATTGATGGGCAGGTGCTATTTTGCTTTCAGAGTTTTGCAGACTTTTTCCACGACCTAGCAACGGTGGAAGACCGAAAACCCATTGGATTGTATTTCTACGATGCCGCATCTGATTATCGATCGCAATTGCTGGGCTTACTACTCGTCAAACCCTTTCTGGCCGAGCGGGCTTTGATTGTTTGTGCAAACCGCAACTCAGAAGCCACTCAGCAAGCCATTTGGGATTTTATGAGTGCCCATCCCCAGTGCAAATTACTGTTTGATTTACCGACCCAAAGCTTTGCCCACTCTACGTTCTGGAATGGATTGCAGGTTTTGAGTTGGGATAGGCATTGCACAGAATCCTATCCCTCAGAGACGCTAAAACAGGCCCGGCAGGAGTCCTTTCTGCGAGCGATGCAGGCGTTGGAAATGCAGGATCGACAACAGATCATTCAACGCCTAAAAGCCGAAGCCACCGAAGCGATCGCCCATTACAATTCCACTTACCTGCAAGAGTACGGGCAGTATCCAGAGATTGTGAATTGGGTTAGAAAACCGTTGCTCCAGGCAGAAGCTAGGTATCACGAAGTGCTGCACTGGAATCCTTTGGATCTCGATGCTTATTACAGCCTGGGAACCATTTATGCCGAACAGGAGCAATATGAGAAAGCTCTGGAAATGTTGTTGCAGGCGCTTAAGCTTAGCGAATCGCAAGCCGTCATTTATGGCGAACTGGCGCGAGTTTATGAGAAATTGCAAAATTACGCCCAGGCCATCCAGCATTACCAGAAAGCGATCGAACTCGACCCCACCTTTATTCCAGCCTATGAGTATTTGGGTCAGTTGCTAATCCAGTTGGGAGAGGTCACACAGGCAGAATCTGTTTATCGCCAGGCGATCGCTGCAAATCCAGAAAATGTTAATACTCAACTTGGTTCAGGCAATTGTTTCATCAAGCAACAGCAGTTTGACGCGGCGATCGCCGCCTATCAAAAAGCCCTTTCCCTCCAGTCAACCCATGCCGATGCCCTCCAGGGGTTGGGAACAGCATGGGCGGCGAAAGGAGAATCCCAACAGGCCAGCTTCTACCTGGCAGAAGCGGCCCTGTATCGAAAGAATTTTGAAGAAGCGATTCAGCAATACAACCGTTATCTGGAACAGCATCCCCATCCGGAGACTATTGCTGCCCAAACCTACCTCAACCTGGCAGAAGCCTACCGTGGAGCAGGGCAGAACAGGGCAGCCGTTGAGGTTTATCAACGGGCAATTCAGTACCATCCCAACAACGAGTTACTGCACATTGCTCGAATCATCGGTTTGCAGGATAGTGGTTATACCCAGGCTGCGATCGCCGCTGCCCAGGAAGCAGCCCACCAGTTTCCCACCAATCCAGCCTTGCAATTTGAACAGTGGCGTACTTTTCCCATTCTCTACACCTCCTCTGCTGAAATTGACCACTATCGAGAACGGTTTACACGAGGACTGGCTGAACTCATCCAAAATACCCGCTTAGACACCCCTACAGCCGTCTGGCAGGCATTAATGGGCACTTGGTGGCGAACCAATTTTTATTTGCAATACCAGTGCTGCAACGATAAATCACTCCAGATGCAGTATGGAGAATATGTGCATCGAGTCATGGCGGCAAACTATCCCCACTGGATGCAACCGCTCTCCATGCCTGCTTTGGAAGGGAATGGCAAAATTCGCGTTGGTTATGTTTCCAGTTTCTTTCGTGAACACGTAGTTGCCAGAATGACCGCTGGTTGGCTGCGGCAGAGCGATCGCCAGCAGTTTGAAATTTACACTTACCACACCGGGGAAGTGGCGGACCATGTGACCCGCCAGCTCAGCCTGTACAGCGATCGCTTTTACCACATTCCCAAAAACCTGGAAGCGGTATGCCAGCAAATCCGTGCTGATAATCTACACATTCTGGTATTTGCGGATGTGGGCATGGAGCCACTCACGACCCAAATGGCAGCATTACGATTAGCGCCTGTACAGTGCAGCGGCTGGGGACATCCCATCACAACGGGTCTTCCAACCATTGATTACTACCTTTCCAGTGAGCAAATGGAACCCGAACAGGGTCAGGAACATTATTCCGAAATCCTGATTCCATTGCCCAATACAGGACTCTGCTATACCCAACCCGACATCCCTCCCTTCCCCCATACCCGGCAAGACTTTGGCCTGCACGACGATGCCATCGTTTACCTGTCCAGCCAATCCCTGTTCAAATACCTGCCACAGTACGACTCTGTGTTTGCAGAAATAGCCCGTCAGGTTCCCCAGGCGCAATTTGCTTTTCTGGTGAGTCAAAACAGTACTCAAGTAACGGAGCAATTTCAACAACGACTCAAACAAGCCTTTGCAACCGTTGGATTGAACAGCGAGGATTTCTGTGTAATGATTCCTCGCCAGAATCAACTGGGTTTTTGGGGATTGAACTCCGTGTCTGACGTAATGCTTGATACCTTTGGCTGGAGCGGGGGCAATACCGTATTTGACGCGATCGCCTGCGGCTTACCAGTAGTGACCTGCCCAGGGGAATTTATGCGCGGTCGCCACGCCTACGGGATTTTGAAAACCATGGGTGTCACCGAAACCATTGCCGCGAATGAAACAGAATTTGTGGCGATCGCCGTCCGGTTAGGTTTAGACCTGGACTATCGAGCAACCATTCGTCAGAAAGTACAGCAGCACCGTTCCCGCCTTTTTGAAGACAAAACCTGCGTTGATGCTCTGGAAACTTTTTATCGCCAGGTTGTACAAGAAAAAATTGCTGCAAATTCATCTGCACCTGAAGACTCACAGCAAACGATTCAGCAAACAATCCAGCAACTCAAAGCTGAAGCAATGGAGGCGATTGCTCAATACGAGTCCATTCACCTGAAAGAATATGGACAGTATCATCAAATTGTTAACTGGGTTAGAGAACCGTTACTCAAAGCAGAGCAAAAGTATCGAGAAGTGTTGTCACTTAATCCCCAGGATATTGATGCGTTATTCAATTTGGGAACCATCTATTCCGAAATTGAACGGTATCCAGAAGCATTAGACATGCTTTCCCAGGCATTGAAGCTGAATCAATTTCAAGCGGAGATTTCCATTGAACTGGGAATGCTATTTGAAAAAATGGGAGAGATGCAACAGGCCATTCAAACCTATCAAACCGCCATTCAAACTGATGCTGCTAACCTGCAAGCCTATGAACGTTTGGGGCAATGCCTGCTTCAATCCGGGGAACTGGCTCAAGCCGAAGCGATTTATCGACAGGAAATTGTTGCCAATCCTGGCTCTGCTGGTGGATATGTGGGTCTGGGGAACGTTTTGACTCAGCAGGGACAACCCGATGAAGCGATCGCTGCTTATCAAACCGCCCTCTCCCTCAAACCCGCTGATCCAGACGCTCTCCAGGGACTTGGGACTGCTTATGAAGCAAAAAATGACCCTGAACAGGCATCACTGTTTCTGGCAGACGCCGCCCTATTTCGAGGCGATTATCCAGAAGCCGTCACCCAATACAGGCGCTATTTTCAACTGCAATCCAACCTGGGAGCGATCGCCGACTCCGTCTTCATCAACCTGGCCAATGCCTACCGCTTTCAAGCACAGAATCGTTTAGCCGCAGAAGTTTGTCTGCAGGGTCTTCAGTACCATCCCAATAACGAGACCCTGCACCTTTATCGCATCACCTCCCTTCAAAATGCTGGTTACACTCTGGAAGCGATTGGTGCCGCCCGTGAGGCTATTGCCCAGTTTCCCAACCATCCCACCTGGGAATTTGAACAATGGCGCACTTTGCCGCTGCTATACAACACCGCCAGCGAAATTGAGTATTACCGTGATCGCTTCACTCAAGGACTGACAAACCTGATTCAACAAATGGATTTACAAACTCCAGAACATCAAAAACAGGCCCTCAAAGGATTGCAATGGCGCACAAACTTTTACCTCCAATATCAGTGTCGCAATGATCGCGAACTCCAAACCCGCTATGGAGAGTATGTGCATCAAGTCATGGCGGCCAATTACCCCCAATGGGCCGGGAATAGACGCACTACCCCTTCTCCATCCACCCCTCACCCCACAAAAATCCGCATTGGCTTCCTATCTGCCCATCTCCGCAACCACAACGGTGCCAGATGGGCTCTGGGCTGGATCAAGCCCATGAATCGTCAGCAGTTTGAAATTTACAGTTATCACACCGGGCAGGTGGCAGACCAGATTACCCGGCAATTTCAGTGGTATAGCGATCGCTTCTACCACTTTCCCAATGACCTGGAGGCTGTCTGTCAGCAAATTGAAGCCGATCAGTTACACATTTTGATTTTTACTGACATTGGCATGGACCCTCTAACTTCCCAAATTGCCGGATTACGGTTGGCTCCAGTTCAATGCACCGCCTGGGGACATCCCATCACATCCGGCCTGCCCACCATTGACTACTATCTCTCCAGTGATTTGATGGAGCCGGTAAATGCTCAAGAGCACTACTCAGAAACCTTAGTTCGGTTGCCCAATACTGGTCTCTGCTATGCTCGTCCGCAGGTGCCGCCCCTACCCCACACTCGTAAAAACTTTGGACTGCGGCAGGATGCCGTTGTTTACCTTTCCCCCCAGTCTCTCTTCAAATATCTACCCCAGTACGACCATATCTTTGCAGACATTGCCTGTCAGGTACCCCAGGCCCAGTTTGCTTTCATTGCCTCCAGCGATCGCGACTTGGTCGAACAGTTCCGCCAGCGATTAAGCCGGGCATTTGCCACCAGGGGATTGAATAGCAGCGATTATTGCGTGATTGTGCCCCGCCAGAACCAGTTGGGTTTCTGGGGACTGAACAGCGTTTCCGATGTGTTGATTGATACCTTTGGCTGGGGAGGGGGAAATACCGTATTTGAAGCGATCGCCTGCGGTTTGCCCGTCCTCACCTGTCCTGGCGAATTCATGCGGGGACGCCATGCCTACGCAATTTTGAAAACCATGGGCATGACCGAAATGATTGCCCATGATGAGAATGCATTTGTGGCGATCGCTGTCAAACTGGGTTTAGATCCTGAATACCGGGCTCAAATTCGGCAGCAGCAACAGGAACGCAGTGATTTGATCTACAACGACCTTACCTGCGTTAGAGCTCTGGAAAAGTTCTTCTGTCAGATTGTCCAAAAATAGGAGTAGGTTTCCTGGTTGCCAAGCTCCGGCTCAGGAACACCAGCCAGGGAAACTCTGGCTTCCCGGATTCAATCGGAGGTGGGAACTTCTCCTTGGACATGTTTATAGTTCTACGCGGGAGCGTTAGGACATTGGAATTAGAGAGGGAGTGGGGGCTTCGCCCCTAGCCAGGGGTTCCACCCCTGCACCCCGTCCTAACCACAATGACTACCGCTATAAGCTTCAGTAACTTCGGAGAGTTTGAGGCACAGGTCGTAGTCCTGGGCGCAATCAAAGGTTGCATCAATTCCCCCTACCGGGTCATAGGCTGAATGACGCATCAGACGGAAGTAGAAGAGCATGAAATCAACCAGTAAGCGGTCTTTAGAGTAAGGAATTTTACAGCGATTCCCTAACCCCCAGTTGTTTCCCTGGGCGTCGATCACCTCGTAGTCGATATAGACAAGATAGACAAGCCCAATTGGGGGATAGGCATTGAGAATGGCTACGGTGTCTTCCAGAGTGGTAGGCATCAGCAGGTCATCCCTGTCTACCCAGCCGACATAGGAAGCCGTGGTTTGAGTAATCGCACTCTTAAGAGCTTGAGCCTGCCTCTGATGAGGGGCGGCAACAACCCGAATCCGCTTATCGCGTTGGGCGTAATCTGTGGCAATGGTGACAGAGTCATCCGTAGAGCCGTCATCTCAGATCAGTAGTTCAAAGTCACAGTAGGTTTGAGCAAGGATGCTATCGATGATAGCAGGGAGATGAACTGTCCGATTGTAGACCAGAATTACGAGGGAGACTACAGAGGGTTCTGATTCTACGCATCCTCATCTGATTCTACGCATCCTCATGTTGAATTGGTATTAGTTAGTAGTCCAGAAACAATGTGGCAGTTAGGTTCCATATTTACATTCCAGTTTCCATGTTTACATTTCGGTTTCCAACTTGAATGTCTCCAGATATCTCCGTACACCTGGTAACCTACCGTAGCCTTCCAGATCTCAAGATACTGATGATCAGCCAGAGGCCGAGAAAGCTAGCCGAGAAGAACAGAACAATACTGACCCAAAACAGAAGCCCCGTCCCACCATTGGAAAGGGTGAGGGCGGCACCCATGATCAACGCACCAACCAGAATACTTAGGGAAAGGCGATTGGCGGAATCATCGACGCTGCGGCGTAGCCCGTCCATGTCTCGCATGCTCAGGTTCCACTGGAGAGTTTCCGTCGTAATTCGTTCCAGGAACAGTTCAACTTGCCGGGGCGACTGAAGCCCCAGAGTCTTTAAATCCAGCGCTGTTCTCAAGAGTGCCTGGAGCGGAGCCTCGCCCACCAGTTGCCGCCGGAACAGGTCGGTCATTAAAGGCTTAATCTGGTCGGAAAAGTTGAACTCAGGGTCGAGTTTGCGGGCGATGCCTTCCAGATTTGCGATCGTTTTGGCGTACAGTCCCATGTTGCCGGGAATTCGCAGGTGGTTGGCACGGGCTTTTTGCAGTACCTCGTAAAACAACTGGCTGAAGTTGATCTGGGAGAGGCTGACGTTGAAGTAGCGGCGCAGGATGCGATCGTAGTCGTTTTCTAACCGGGCCAGATTGACCGGCTCTACCGATTCTGCCAGTTGCAAGGTGAGTTGGGTGCAACGTTGGGCATCGAGGTTAACGATCGCCAGCAGCATTTCTGTTAGCACCTGCTGAGTGCGGGGATCTAGCCGCCCCACCATGCCACAGTCAAGTAAGGCCACTCGCCCATCTTTCAGGTAAAACAGGTTACCGGGATGGGGGTCGGCATGAAAGAAACCATCAATGTAAATCTGCTGAAAAAATGCCCGTACCAGCATACTGACAATGGCCCGTTTTTCTACAGTGGGGTCACCTGCAAAACCGACGCCATTAAAATTGGCCAGCAACAGCGGCACTCCATCCAGCCACTCCATAACCAGCAGCTTACTGGTAGTCAAATCCCAATAAATTTCGGGCACGATCAGACGAGCCGGGTCAAACCAGCGGCTACTGGAGAGGTTGCGCCGGAGCTGGTCGGTATGGGCTGCTTCCTGGGAAAAATCCAGTTCTCCCCGTAAAGAGGTGGCAAATTCTTCTGCTAGGGCTTTTAGGTCATAGTAGCGTCCGAAGTTGGTGCGGGAAACCAGGTCTGCCAGGCTGTGGAGGAGGGCAATGTCCTGTTCAATGACGATTTCAATTCCCGGTCGTTGAATTTTAAGAGCAACTTCCCGACCATCGGCGAGGGTGGCCCGATGGGTCTGGGCGATCGACCCGGCAGCAACGGGCTGGGGATTAATCGTTTTGAACGCTTCCTCTAAGGGGCGGCGTAACTGTTGGCGAATGACCGTTTCCACATCCTGCCAGGGGACAGGGGGAACTTCTGCCTGAAGCGCGGTAAGTTCGGTAATGTACTCTGGTGGCAATAGATCTGGGCGGGTACTGAGCAGTTGCCCCAGCTTGACATAAACCGGACCTAACTCAACCAGGATATTCCTCAGAACAGCCGGAGGAGGGAGTTGGGGTTCTTCTGAGCGGGTACCGGTGAGCAACCGGCGCATATAGCCCCAGCCATTGCGCAGCACGACTTCAGCAATTTCGCGTTGGCGGGAACTGGCCTGGGCAAGACGTGAAAACATTCTGGGTTTTTAGCAATTAGTTTGGATGATTAGCTGTTGAAAGCACTCTAACAACTAACACCTAAAAGCTAACAACTAAATGCTTAAATCTGTTTGGAAAAGTAGGGAGTGGGGCAGGGGAAGGAAGAAACTATTTACAGCAAATCCTTGAACTGGGGATCGGCCTGAATTTCCTTGAGTACCTGCTTGATTTCCTGAGTGCGGTCTTTTTTCACAACCAGGGTGACTTTGCCATCCCGAACGATGACCGTATCTTCCAGACCGATAGTGACAATGAGGTCATCTTCGTCGGTTGCGTAAAACAGGGCTCCTTGCGTATCCAGTCCAATGTGGCGGGCCAGCTCGACGTTGGGATTGTCGCCTTTGAGCAGCCGTTCGATCGCATTCCAATCGCCCAGGTCATCCCAACCAAACGCCACGGGCAACACATAAGCTTGTTGAGTTTTTTCCATCAGAGCATAGTCGATACTCTTTTTGGGAACTTCAGGGTAGGAATCTACTCCCCTCTCTTCTAACGGACCAATAATCTCTGGAGCATAAATGTTCAACTCATCCAGGGCAGTACCGGCTCGAAAGACAAACATGCCACTGTTCCAGCTAAATTGCCGGGTTGCCAGAAACTGCTCGGCGGTTGGGCGATCGGGTTTTTCGGTAAAGCGATCGACCCGGTAGGCTGGAAACCCTGCACTGGAGCCCGGCTGGGTACCAAAGGAACCAGCTAACTCACCTTGCTTAATGTAGCCATAACCCGTGGACGGGAAACTGGGGGCAATTCCCAGGGTGACAATGGCGGTTTCTCTGGCAGCCAGTTCTGCGGCGGCTCTGAGGGTGGCTTGAAACAGTGCTTCATCGGCAATCCAGTGGTCTGCTGGAAAAAATCCCAGGACAGTATCTCTACCATAGCGCTGGGCAATTTCGAGCGTACTCCAGGTGACAGCAGGGGCGGTGTCTCTGCCTTCCGGTTCGACCAGCAGGTTTTCTTCGGGTAGTTCGGGGAGCTGCTGGCGGACGCCATCTGCCAGGTGGGAGGCGGTTACAACCCAGATGGACTGCCAGCCTCCGGCGATCGCCAGCAGTCGTTCTGCTGTGGCCTGGAGCAGGCTTCGACCGCTACCATCCAGGCTGAGAAACTGCTTGGGACGATGTTTGCGGCTGAGGGGCCAGAAGCGCTCCCCTTTACCACCGGCCAGAATTACAGGTACCAGGGATTGATGGGTCATTATCTACCGTCACAACTCTGCGTCAATCTTACGTGAAGGCTTTACGAAATTCTTGCCTTTCCATGCGTATCTTTATCTACTCTTTGAAGTAAGGGTCGTACTTAGGAAAAGCTGTAAAGAAATGGATGCCCCTTCAGCCAGTCAAATTCAACGCCAGTTGTTAGCGGAGGCGTTGCAGCTTTCTCACTCCTTGCTGAACCCAACAGGGGAAGTGGATGTCAATCGAGTTGAGTCCCGTCAGGCCCGACTGCGTCAGATTCGGGAGGCGTTGAAGGCGTTTGCCCATCCCATCTGCCGCGATTGTTTGCCGACGGAGGCGATTCCGCTGGCCGTTCGGGTGGCCTTTGTGAAAGCGGCTTTGCTCGTAACCCGCTATCAGCACCTGGGTGGCAACCACTGGCAGGGTACGCTGGCGTCTCCTACCCTGAGTCGGTATCAGCCTGACTCCATTCCTGCCCCACTGCTTTCAGAAAAGGCGGTTGAGCGGTTATGCCAGTTGTTTGCACTCCCCGCTGCAATGGAGATTGAGCTTCAGGATGGGCTGAACAGGGTCGATCGCCACATCGCGCGGCAAAAGCAAATTATCCAAGCAGTCTTAGCTGAGGGAGCAGAGGAATCTTCTGCCTTGCCCTCTCCTCACAAGCTTTTCCCCTATCTCTTCGGGGACCTTCCCATTCCAGCCGCTGCGCTTGATTGTGTTTACACACCCATGCAAATCTTTTTCTGCCTGGATTATCAGGATGACCAATTGCGCAATTCTGACCTGTGGCAGGGGTTAGCGGAAATGCAGCGATCGCAGGTGCAGGCGTTTTTGCGATCGCTGAAGCAATTTACCTTTAAGCTATTTCAACGGTTTCCCGTGTTTGGTCCCTGCACTCCGCAGACACTGAATTACGAATGGTGTGCCCGATTAGCTGCATCCCTTGAACTTGAAACAAGCGAGGTGATTCAAACCCTGACCCGTTCTGTGGGGATTGTGCCGACTCAAAAGGCAGAAGCTTTTCTGCTCCATGACATCTGGGGACACCACTGGCAACTGGCTTTAACCCAGTTTGAAAGCGATTATGCGATTTTAATGACCTGTGATGAACCCCTGCGGGCCGGAGAAACCGCCTATACTCAAGCGGGTCCACTGACCTGCCGTGAGTTATTTGTGCGAGAAGCCGATCAGGTTTCTGTCGATGGGGAACGGGCCCGGCTGTTTTTCCATGCCGAAGTGGAGCAACGGTTAGGGTTGCTGTTTACCCACCTGATTGCCGAAATGACAGCGGATGTGGCGGAGTTTAAGTTTGTTTGGGACTATCCCCATTCTGCCGATCAACTCTTAAGTTCGTCGTTGTTCAAAACCGATCCAGCCAAGCTGGATCTGACCCTGGCCGATGTGGATTTTCTGTTTTTGAAAGTACTACGTCCCCTGTTGGAAGTTCACCTTTCGGTATTTGAGGAGAGCGTGCTGGAGCATGATTTATTAGATGAATGGGCCAGGACAGGTAACAGGGTTGATTCCCTGGAACTGCGAACCAGCTTAAAGCAGGCGATCGCCCATCTCTATCAGATTTTTCTTCAGGAATACAACTGCACCTATCTGCCAACCATGAGTGGCGAAACCGGGATGTTTACGGAAATCGTCAGCAATCTGCTCTATCTGCAAAACGCCATTAACAGCCTCTACACTGACCAGATTGCCCAGACAGATTCTGAACTTCCATTTCAAGATTTATTAATTGTATTTGTAGGTTGCTACTGCTCCAGCGATAGTTTTTCGGAGTTTTGGTCAATTGATAATGTCCTGGCCAGTTATTTTTTACCCTGCTGGTACTGGTTGAGGAAACTATAGTGCTCCTTCTTGAAATTTGAACGGGGTGCAGAGGTAGAATTTCTGCATGGGGGCGAAGTCCCCACCTCCCCTTGTTCACAAACTATTTGTGAACACTATAACGATCCTGTTTGGAGTGTGAGAAAGGATTCCACAATCCTTTCTCACACAGCCTCTCAATCTTAAGACTGATTCAGGACTGCTACATATAGCGGTAGTCATTGTTAGCGGTAGTCATTGTGGTTAGGATGGGGTGCGGGGGTGGAACCCCTGGCTGGGGGCGCAGCCCCAACTCCCTCTCTAATTCCAATGTCCTAATGCACCCGCGTAGAGCTATATGAGTGGGTAAGTGGATGGGTAGATGAGTCGTAGGTTCTGAGTATCCATCCGGCTTCTGCCTTCTTTCTTCTTCCCCCTACCACCCGCCGCCTAGTGTAAGATCAAGGTTCTGCTGCGATCTCACCTATGCAAACTTACGACGTTATCATTATTGGGGCTGGACACAATGGCCTTGTCTGTGCTGCTTATCTTTTGAAAGCGGGATACACAGTTTTGCTCCTGGAAAAACGCCCGGTGCCAGGTGGGGCGGCAACCACAGAGGCAGTGATTCCAGAATTGCCAGACTTTCAGTTTAATTTGTGTGCGATCGACCATGAGTTTATTCACTTGGGTCCGGTCGTTGAAGAACTGGAACTCAGCAAATATGGGTTAGAGTATCTGTTTTGCGACCCGGTGGTGTTTTGTCCCCAGCCAGATGGCAAGTATTTTCTGGCACACCGTTCCCTCGAAAAAACCTGTGCTGAAATTGAGCGCTACAGTCTTCGGGATGCTCAAAAATATGCTGAATTTACTCAATACTGGCAGCGAGTTGTGAGTGCGCTGATTCCCATGTTTAATGCACCACCCAACTCAGTTCTTGCTGTTGCCAGAAATTATGATCTTGGCAAAATCAAAGACTTGTTTGCCTCCGTTGGCTCCACCCACAAAGCGATTGAGTTTGTCCGCACGATGTTGACCAGTGCAGAAGATTTACTTAATGAATGGTTTGATTCAGAAGTGGTAAAAGCGCCCCTGGCAAGGCTGGCCGCTGAGATGGGAGCGCCACCATCCCAGAAGAATCTGGCGATCGGAGCCATGATGATGTCCATGCGGCACCATCCCGGTATGGCAAGACCAAAGGGAGGAACAGGCGCACTGGTACGGGCACTGGTTAATTTAGTGAAGTCGCTGGGCGGCGAAATCTTGACGAATCAACGGGTAAAGCAAGTGCTGGTGAATGATGGACAGGCGGTTGGTGTCCGAGTCGCCAATGGCACTGAGTATCTGGCAACAAAGGGAGTGATCTCCAATATTGATGCTCAGCGCCTGTTTCTCCAATTGATGGATGACGCCGATGTGAACGATGCTGACCCTAACCTGCGAGAGCGGTTGGAACGCCGAATTATTAATAACAATGAGACGATCCTAAAGATCGACTTGGCCATGTCTGAACCTTTGCGGTTTGAGCGCTACAATCACCGGGATGAGTATTTAATTGGTTCGGTGCTGATTGCAGATTCGGTCAGACAGGTTGAAATCGCCCATGCCGATCCGATGATGGGCAGAATTCCGGATGCCGATCCTTCTATGTACATCGTGCAACCAACAGTTCTGGATCCATCTATGGCTCCTGCTGGCAACCACACCCTCTGGATTGAGTTCTTTGCACCGTACCAGATTGCAGGGCTGGAGGGCACCGGATTGCATGGAACGGGCTGGACAGATGAACTCAAAAATCAGGTTGCCGATCGCGTCATCGACAAGTTAGCCGAGTACGCCCCCAATGTAAGAACAGCTACAATCGCGCGTCGCGTAGAAAGTCCGGCGGAATTGGGGGAACGGTTAGGGGCCTACAAAGGAAACTACTATCACATCGACATGACACTGGAGCAGATGGTGTTTTTCCGTCCCCTGCCCGAACTGGCGAGTTACAAAACTCCGATTAAGGGATTGTTTTTGACCGGAGCTGGAACCCATCCCGGTGGCTCTATTTCAGGGATGCCAGGACGAAACTGCGCCCGTGTATTTTTGCAATCCCAATCTCCGGTTGCTCAAGCTTTGGGGAATATCAAAGAGTTTTGGCGATCGCGACAGGGAAATTAAGTTAATTTTTGAAATAGAAATTATCGATCAATCGATAATTTCTGGTCAGGGCAAACGATCGTTGGCTCGTACAGAGATAAAATTTTTCTCGGCGATCTCTTGGGGTCGCGATCGCAACAGAGTGATAGCCTGAAGAAGGTGTGGGTGTG
Source organism: Leptothermofonsia sp. ETS-13 (assembly GCF_049200465.1). Taxonomy (NCBI): domain Bacteria; kingdom Bacillati; phylum Cyanobacteriota; class Cyanophyceae; order Leptolyngbyales; family Leptolyngbyaceae; genus Leptothermofonsia; species Leptothermofonsia sp. ETS-13. The sequence goes on along the minus strand of NZ_CP120836.1, from coordinate 2,686,017 downwards.
AGGCATTGTGCCCCTATAGGAAATTGATCGATCAAATTTAGGAAATTGACATACATCTAAAAAACAAGAAACCAACTCAAACTTTTGGGTCGTGAATCAGAGAAATGTGGGATCATAACCTACCAAGGTTCTCAGGTTTAATTGACTCAAATCTGAAGACAAGCAAATGAAGGGCTCCTGGTAATTGTTACAAATTTTCCCACACTGTTTTGATGCACTACCAACTTTTGAAATGTTTACAAATTTAAACGGGGATTCTGATGACAGACCGAGTTTTAATTTTGGGAGGAAGTGGACGAATTGGTAGCAGTGTTGCAGCAGATCTGGTGACGCATACAACAGCGCACATTATTATCACAGGGCGAAATGCAGCATTGGGAAAGCGCGTGTGCGATCGCCTGGGGCCTCGTGTTCAATTTTTATCCTTCGATTTAGCTGACCAGGAAGCACTGAAAGCCTCTATAGCCGATACCAATCTGGTCATTCACTGTGCGGGTCCGTTTTACTACCGGGATGACCGTGTGATCAAAAGCTGCATTGATGCTGGGGTTAATTATGTTGATGTTAGCGATCACCCGTCTTACACCCGCAAGGCGATGGAATTGCGATTAGTAGCAGAGATGGCGGGTGTTACCGCGATTATTAACACGGGCATTTTTCCGGGCATTTCCAATAGCATGGTGCGGTGGGATGTAGAGCAACTGGATGAGGCCGAACGCATTCACCTGAGTTATGTGGTAGCTGGATCGGGAGGAGCAGGGGTCACTGTCATGCGAACGACCTTTCTGGGACTGCAACGTCCCTTTCAGGCGTGGATCGATGGCGAATGGCAACTGGTCAAGCCCTACAGCGATCGCGAAATCATTGAATTTCCTCAATACGGTCCAGTTGATGTCTACTGGTTCGATGTACCGGAAGCATTCACCTTACCCAATACCTTTCCTGTAAAAACCGTCATCACTAAATTTGGCACCGTTCCCCGTTTCTACAACTTCCTCACCTGGAGTGTGGCCCGCTGGTGGCACCCCTGGTTGTTAAAGCAAACCCCTGTAATTGAATTTCTCTCCCACGTCAGCCATTTCATGACGGATGTGACCGATCACCTGAGCGGGATTGGTGTGGCAATTCGTTCTGAAGTAACCGGGAAAAAGGATGGAAAAGCTGCCCGTAGTTGTTCAACCCTGGTACATCCAAATACTGCGATCGCTGCTGGCTATGGCACGGGCAGTGTTGCCCAACTGCTACTGTCAAACCAGCTCCACAAACCCGGCGTTTGGACGGTAGAAGAAGCCCTGCCAACCGACCTGTTTGAACAAACCATGCAAGAACGCAGCCTTCAAATTCAACACCAGTTTGATTGACAACATCCGCCAGAAGTTATTAACTTTGCAACCGGATTCTGTTCAGAATTAGGATGGAAGGCAATTGATTAACTAGATCCCCGACTTCTTTGCTCACTAAATCCAGGGCAACAAATGTCTACAACTCCTTCAACCATTGCAACTGGTTCCCAAGAAGCCACTCAAAGAGTTGTACTACAAGGGGTTAGCTGGCAAACCTACAAAGCTTTACTGGCTGAGCTGGGTGACAACCGGGGTTCTCGTCTTGCCTATAGCAATGGAGTTCTAGAAATTACAATGCCTTCTGATCGTCATGAAACCAACACAAAGTTGTTGGAAAGGATGATCGAGACGCTTACTGAAGAATTGGATACCCCAATCAAAGGTTTTCGCTCAACAACACTGAATCGTGAAGATTTGCAGAGTGGTACAGAACCCGATTCTTGCTACTACATTCAAAATATTGAACGGATCCAGGGCCGGACTGTAGACTTGCTCACCGATCCACCCCCTGATCTGGTACTTGAAGTGGACATAACCAGTCCATCCACCAGAAAGCTGTCCATATACGGACAGTTAGGAATACCTGAAATTTGGCGTTATACCAGGCAAGGAGTTCAAATCCTTCAATTAAAAAGTGGAACCTACATTCCCTGTGACCATAGCCCAACATTTCCCCTGATTTCTGGAGTTGTAACCAGTTTCTGCAACAGGCAGAAGATCTGGATGATACTGCTTTAATCCGCTCCTGGCGCAAATGGGTCAGAGAGGCGGCTAAAGCAGAGCTTTGAGTTGTTAGTTGTTAGAGAGGGGCCAGGGGTAGATGGGTGATAGGGTGATGGGGTGATAGGATAATTGCTCTTTACATTCATCACTCCCCCACTCCCTCACCCCTTGGAATCTCCCTCCACAGGATGGCAAAATGGACGTTACGTTTTAGTTGAGAAGCACCATGACTATCCTTTCTTCGCTGCACAATGCCCTTGCCCAAGGACAGGCTCTAAAGGTGATTAGCGGACTGAATAACTTTGATGTTGAACGGGTTTCGGCGGTTGTCAAAGCGGCTGAACTAGGAGGCGCAACCTTTGTTGATATTGCAGCCGACCCAAACCTGGTACGGGTAGCCAAGCGGTTAACTCAGTTACCTGTTTGCGTTTCTGCCGTCGAACCGGAAAAATTTGTGGTCGCCGTTGAAGCAGGAGCAGACTTGATTGAGATTGGCAACTTCGATAGCTTTTACGCCCAGGGTCGCCGATTTGAGGCCGAAGAAGTGCTGGCGCTGACCCAGGAAACCCGCCGCCTGTTGCCCAACATCCTGTTGTCGGTTACGGTGCCTCACATTTTGACCCTGGACAAACAAGTGCAACTGGCAGAAGAACTGGTGAAAGTAGGAGCCGATCTGATTCAAACGGAAGGTGGCACCAGCAGCCGACCGGCCCACTCCGGTACCCTGGGACTCATTGAGAAAGCCGCTCCTACCCTGGCTGCTGCCTATGAAATTTCCCGTGCGGTTTCAGTGCCAGTTCTGTGTGCCTCTGGGTTGTCAAATGTAACTGCTCCACTGGCGATCGCCGCAGGCGCAGCCGGTATTGGCGTTGGTTCCGCAATTAACAAGTTGAATAGCGCAGTTGAGATGATCGCGGCTGTTCGTAGCCTGGTAGAAGCTTTGGCAACTGTCAGCCGTTTTCAAGTAGGTGTTCAGTAGGAATGGACGAGTGGAGAGGTGAGGGAATGGACGGGGGGATAAGTGAATGGGTGGGGGATGTAAAGAACACTTACCCTATCACCCCATCACCTTATCACTTATCTACCCCTCACACCTCACCTGTCTAACAACTAACAACCAAAACTGATTTTCACCCCATCACTCCATCACCCCTCCACCCATCTACCACTCTCCCACCAGTTTCGCAACAAATCGATCGCGCGCTCCGTCTTGATCTATCATCAGTCGGAGAATTTTAGTACTTATGAAACGCAAACTCCCTACAGCGATCGCCCTTCTGGTGGGGTTAGGGGTTGTCATGGCGGTTTTCTTACCCCGTCTTACCAAACCAGCCCAGGTCAAACAGCTTCTGGAAACCCGGAGTTGCGAAGGCTGTGATTTGAGAGGCGCTAACCTGAGACAACAGAACTTAGAAGGAGTCAACCTGGAGAGTGCCAACCTTCAGGGGGCTAACCTGGAAGGAGCAAAGCTGGGGAACGCAAACCTGAGGCAGGCAAACCTGGCCGGGGCTAATTTGAACCGGGCAGATCTGGGATGCACCCGAATGAGTTTAAAACTGAGTGCAGATGAAAAAAATACCAATATCGGCTTTGATTTGAACTCCGCTCCAGAGACCGGACGCTCCGAAAGCACAAAGATAGGCTTCACCCTCAACGCCAATGAAAATGGAGCAACTTTAAACTTTAACTTGAAGGGATGTACAAATTTAGAAAAGGCTAACCTGAAAGGTGCCAGAATGCCAGATGGAGCAATTCATCCCTGATCTATGACAGACCCCCAACCCCAACTCAGTCCCGATGAACTGCGGAACTGGCAATTGAGCATTGAAGAAGCCAATCGGTACAACATCTTTTGCCATTGCCGACGGTGCGATCGCGAATGGATCGCGTCCGATTATGTGATCTGCAACTGTGGCAGTCAGGATGTGGAATATATTGCCTGCTGGCAATTTCCAGATGATTAGTGTTGCGGTTACAGTCATCCACCTCGAAGTAGAGGGTATCGTAGGCAATCAAAGCAAACATGACCCCATCCCGATAAAGACCATAACCACCAAACATGGCTCGTGCAGTCACAGCGTTAACCTGGTTGAGGTGAGCCAAAACATGGTTACAGAATGGGCTTTTGTGAGGCATAGGTGACAACAAACTGGCTAGATCGCGATCAGGATTAGCAGAAGCACCATCATAAAAACTTTATATTGAGTCTGAGGAAAATATATTGAGTCTGAGGAAAACTACCATCGGCTGGAAATCCGTTCAACCCGACCTACAAAATTTGAACCAATTGCCCATTCACTTTTATCCGGATTTCTACGGTTGCCCTTTGAAAGGGTATAGGCACAGGGCGCGACTAAAGTTTAATGGCTGAAACCCTTCCTATTACTCCTCTTCCCCTTTTTAGCATCCCTGCAAATGCCCACCTCAGAAATATAAACCTACGATGAACCCTACTCCTTGTGCTGGCATGACTCTGTACAATTATCTAAAATTCCCTTGAAGGAGTATACTTTCCACTGCAATGGCCCTGTCAGTGCTTTGCCCTAATAAAACATCCTTTTGGAATTCTCCTTTTGGGACATATCCGTACAAGCTTTCAGGGATTTTGCTTCTACCAACGGTGCATTGCCCGGCTAAGAAAAAAGCAGTTTAACTTTCTAGTTATAGCCGTCGCCGGGTTACTTAGGACATTGGTTTTAAGGGGGGGAACCCCTGCATCCTGCCCTAAGCCTGGTGGCTATAGCTATAAAATACCTGGTCACTACGCCGCCCGGTGAACAGGCTTTTGCAGCAAGTTCACCGGCGAAGAGGCGTCGTAGACCCTTTACTGCTTTTGTTAGCCTGCTGAGTTGATTTCAGTGATATCACTTGAACAACTGTACACCCAAGGTAGGTAACTATGAATTTGAAAACACTTGGCATCAGTGCCGCTGTCGCTACTACGGTAGTGGCAGGCTCGGCAATGAGCCTGTCGCCCGCCCAAGCGGCAACCTTGACTCCAGGAACCATCAACCTCGACAGCAATGCTGTTATAGCTTCATCCGCAGACAGTGGTGCTACGGTAACCCTTAACCTGAGTGGGTTTGACATCGCTGCTGTAACTGGTGGCTTTGTGGGTTTGAGCGGACCTCCTACAGTTCTTTCTCTAACTCTAACGCGAGGGGCATTGATTTCTGGTACGACTTTCGAATACACCACCACATTACCCGTCAACAACTTTATCTCTGATCTTTTCCTGGGCGGAGATGAAGTCTTTGTTGACATCATTAATGCTACCTTCTCAGGAAGATTTACTAGTTCATCAGATTTCTCATTCCTTGGAGACCTTATCCAAACCCGTTTTAGGTCAACCAATCAGCTTCCTGGCGGCGGTGTTTTACAGTCATTTACGCTGACAAACAACTCATCCAGTATTGACCTTGTGGCAATTCCTACACCCGCATTGCTGCCAGGGCTAATTGGCTTAGGTCTAGGAGTGTTGCGGAAGCGTAAGTCTGAAGGTGCTGAAGAGGTATCGGAGGCATAGGCGCGATTTAACGATCAACTTTGTTACGAAAATCAGAAGCGTGATAGTTGGCTCCAGGTCTAAAATGGCCTGGAGTTTTTTTAGGCACCCCTTTGCTCGTTATAGCTCTACGCGGGTGCGTTAGGACATTGGAATTAGAGAGGGAGTGGGGGCTGCGCCCCCAGCTAGGGGTTCCACCCCTGCACCCCGTCCTAACCATAATGACTCCGCTATAGCAAGCTAGTGGTCTATCAAGGCTTATTTTGTGAGTTTTCAACTCACAAAATAACCACTCTTACTCAATCCGGTGGTGCAAAATTAAAACTGACAAACCACTAGAGCTTGGTAAGGTTGGACGAGAAGCTCCCGCTTCCGATTGCATCCGGGAAGCCAGAGCTTCCATGATGGGTTTCCTAAGCTGGAGCTTAGCAACCAGGAAGGTTCTTTGCTGCACCCATTCCAGACGTAGTTCATTCGGGTTACTTAACAATCAGCAAAATCTCTTTTGATAATGGCATTATCAATTGCCTAACCGCTGTATGTTCATGGGACGCACATAGACTGGGGGAATACGGAGAGCGAAATGTAAAGGTACGATAAATCACTCCGTGTGCAGTTGGCGTTATCCCGTAGGCTTATCTAGAATTCGTCGAGGGAAGCAAACTTCTTCTCCGCAATATTGACGATAAATATTGTGTATTCAAGATGTTCATTCGTTGGGTATTGGGTGCCGATGTATTATCGGGTGCCTTTTTTAATACCTGGGAGTGAAGAACCCACATGCTCTTGAGAAATTTCAGGGTCATTCGCTTCTACCAATGGTGCACTGCCAGGCTACCGAGATCAGTGGTGATTCCGCTAAGCCTGGAGTCGATTCACATAGAACGATGGTTTTGTGTGATTGGTTCACTCACCAAGGCAGAAGTTCTACCAATTTTCTGTGCGATCGGTAGCCTACCAAGTTCAGTTCTCTAGACGTCAAATGAACAACTGTACACTTAGGTAGGTCAATCAATGAATTTGAAGAAAACATCGCTCTTTTTGAGCCTAGTTGGAGCTACATTCATCACGCTTGATACAGGGAATGCAGTTCATGCTCTTACCTTTAGTGAGCCACCAGATGCTGGTCCGCTATTGACTAATGCAGCAAATACAGTCCCAACTGGAGTTGTAGGTAATAATCCAGCAACTGATTTGACTCGAATTACAGGTAGGCTCAGCGGAAATGCTGATTTGTTCAGAATTCAAGTTGGAACTGGTTTGTTTGAGGCAATCGCAAGAGGTATTGATCCCAATCCAGTAAATGATACTCAGCTTTTCCTGTTTGATGTTAATGGTTTTGGTATTGCGGCCAATGACGATTTCTCTGGAGGGCTAGGATCTAGAATCACTCAGTTTTTAACGGCTGGTATCTACTACTTGGGAATTTCCAAGTATGATCTCGACCCTGTTAGCCGAAATAGAGGAACGATAGCTGAAATTTTTCCTGATACTCCTTTTACGGCTATCGTTGGTCCAACAGGACCCGGTGGTGCATTCCCTCTGTTTGGTTGGCGGGGTACTATCAGCGAAAGTGGGCGAGCTAGAAACTACGAGATCTTGCTAAGCAGTACTCCAGTTCCTACTCCTGCTCTACTCCCTGGGTTGTTAGCTCTAGGGGCAGGGGGGCTGCGGAAACGCAGGGATGAAGTGGCTGAAGAGGGATCTGAGGCATAAACTCTATCTTCTCAGTCTGATTGTCTGAAATTGAAGCGTAATAGTGGCTTCGGGTCAGTAATGATCCGAAGCTTCTCTATGGCAAAGCGTCGGGTGCCTACATCATCTCTTTATAGAAAGCATCCGGGAATGATTAACCGGGCTGCGTAAAGCTAAGTGGTGATTGCACACCTCTCTTTATATTTATCTACAACTCACTACACCCCTATGGCATCTATTTCTTCTCCAACCCCCAACAGTGTTGCCCCTTCCGGTGCGAGAGCAGTTTTTCAGATCGTTGGCATTGCCTGTTTAGCCGGATTTTTGATTGATATGCTGGTGCTGGCATTACCTCCCAATGTTGGCAATTCAACGTGGCGGGTTGGTTTGTTACAGCAGATGGCCGACCGAAGCATTGTGTTGCTACTGGGTACGGCATTTACTATTTTTAGTTTAGAAAGTCGCCGCTGGCTAAGGCGGATTTCAATGCTGAGTTTGATTGTGGGTGTTTTGTTTGTGCTGGCAAGTCTGCTGGTGATTCGCGACAGTGTGACGTTGCAGCAACAGGCAGTTAGCAATATCAGTACACAGGCATCACAGGCACAGACCCAGATTCAGAATGCGCAAACGAATCCACCCCCCAACTTAAAAGCAACTCCTGAGCAACTGCAACAGATATCGAAACAAATTAATACTCAAGCAGACTCACTCAAGCAAACGGCGAAAACAACGGTTTTGAAAACCAGCGTTTCTAGTATTGGTAACTTGATTGTGATTGGATTGGGACTGATCGGGTTGGGACGTTACGGGATGCGAGTTCGTAAAAATAAGGCTGCGGTGGGATGAAGTGGAAGCAAGTTAAGCAGGCAATCGCCCATCTAGGACAGGAAAGCATCCGCACAACCCATAATCGGATTGTGGCTTGTGGGGTTCTGGTAAGCCTGGGCTTTGTTCCTTACTGGTTGGGTGATCTCATCTTTGGTACGCTGCACGGGGCGGCGAGTTTGCTGATGGCGGTGGCGATCGCCTTGGGCGTTCACCTAATCTGGCAGCGACGGACTCAGTTGGAAAAGCTAGAGGCATCCCCCGAAGACGAGTTTCTGGGACATATCCTGATTATTGGCTGTGTGCTGCTCACTCCGTTTGGTTTCATTCTGGGAGAGTGGGCCCAGCGAATTATCTGGATGCTGATCCTGTCGGGAATTGCCTGTAGTACCTGGGGCATTGCCTTTTTCAGACTATTTCCCCTACCCACGTTTCTGATTTTTGCCGGGTTATTTCCCAGTCCTACCATTGTGGCAAAGACGTTGTGGGAAACGTTTTTGCCACCTAAAATGCTGGAACACTTAATGGCCTGGGGTGGTGCTTTAGGGCTGCGGGCCATTGGTCAACCCGTGGAGGCGAATGGGGTGGTGCTAACGCTGCCGGGTGGTTCGGTCGAGGTTGCCTGGGGATGCAGTGGCTTTGATATGGCGACGATCATGGCGGTTGCCAGTTTAGTGTTGGGGATTTTTCTAAAGCAACGCGCCTCCAGAGTCATTTTGATGATGGTTATTGGGGTGGTACTGGCGTTGCTATTTAATATTCCGCGTATTATGTTAATGGCGATCGCTGAGGCGCGCTGGGGCAAAGCTTCCTTTGAGTTCTGGCACGGGTTCTGGGGTGGGCAGATTTTCTCGACCATTCTCTTCACGGTCTATTACTATGTGGTGATGGCGATCGCCAAACACAAAAATAAAAAGACTGCTTAATCCCCTGGGTTTCACTAATCCCGGTTATCCTGATATCTCGTCGATTGCTACGGAAGATTAAGCCGAAGCTGCTTTTTGATCCAGCCAATCTGTAAGCGTTGTGAGAGCCCGATGCAATTTGATCAGTACAGCAGGTGCAAGTTCTGTCAGCGCGATGACGTAATCCGCCCGCAGCTCATCTCCATACCTGTGGCGAATGGCGTGACGAAATTTTCGGTACTCATTTAAGTCCAGTAGAAGGGAGCCAGTCCAGAGAGGAGGACGTTTGTTACCTCCAGGATCTGCCACCGGGAACAAAAGTGCCTGATGCCAGTTTTTGCCCTGGGGCAGTCCCTTATCCAAGGAAACTGCAACCTGTTCATTCACCCGTTCACACCGCTTGTAAAAAGCATTGATATAGCGGTAGTCATTGTGGTTAGGACGGGGTGCAGGGGTGGAACCCCTAGCTGGGGGCGAAGCCCCTACTCCCTCTCTCTAATTCCAATGTCCTAACGCACCCGCGTAGAGCTATAACTCGCAGAGCATCGCGCACTTGGTCAAGCAGCTTTCGAGGACGTGGTTCCATCGGCAGAAGAGTACCGTAGTATAAAAAGTGTAGTAACAGTATATGTGTTCTACTGAGTTACTAAGATAGATACACAGAATTTTGCTGTATATCCAGCCCATTTGGGAGATATCCAGCAAGGCTGCTGTTGATCTACCAGTTTTGGGGAAATATACAGTAGGCAATCTGTTTATCTACCCTATAGGGGGAGATATACTGATAAAGTTTGCATAATAAATTGTTATGTGTCTTTGTCTGTCGGTGGTGACGGTAGTTTGAGATTTATTTCTTTGATGCAAAGGCTAGAAAGCCCATTTGTAAATTTTCAGTGATATGGAAGTTATTACGGTGGTCTTATTAAGAGATCTAGAGATAAAAAGATGAAGTAACCTACAAACCTTGAATTTTATGGTTTCAGCTAGCTCAGGTGGTGATGACAGCAATCTCATACGAGCAACTCTTGAATGGATTGCCGATGCTGGGATTAACGGGTTAGGAGTTCTGCCATCTGCGGAGGAGGTTGCAGCAGATCATCGGAGTAAAGCTGCAAGTGTTGAAGATGCCATTAATTCAGTTATTGCATGGAGAACTACGTATGCTGCTGGCACAGGTTTTATTACTGGATTAGGCGGCATTGCAGCAATGCCCATTACCATTCCAGCAGGTTTAGCCGCATCCTACGCGCTTGGAGCCAATACTGCTGCTGCCATAGCTCATCTTCGTGGATATGATATTCATTCTGAACAGGTAAGAACAATGGTTCTGTTATGCCTAATCGGTGAAGCAGGAGGAGATCCTTAAAACCGCAGGCATCACAATCGGTACTAAGCTATGTCAAAACCTAATCAAGCAGATACCTGGTAAAGTTTTGATTGAAATCAATAAAAATCGGTTTTCGGCTAATTACAAAAGCTGGTGAGAAGGGTGTCATTAACCTTATGAAGATGGTGCCTTTGGTAGGAGGTGTTGTTGGAGGCACTTTTGATGGTTTATTTGTAAATGGCTGTGGAAAACAGCAAAGAAAGTGTTTGTTTAAGCTTCAGACACATAACAATTCGGGTGCAGCGGATTGACCGAAGCCGCTTGGGTTGGATGCAAAGACCCTGGCAACCGCTGACCCGAAACGTTAGCCCGCTTCGGCAACAGGGTTATGCAGTGGTTGAGAAGCTGAAGACCCGGTACTGCAACGTTATCTGTGTGTGCGATCGCCCCAAAGCGAGAGGTTGAGTACATCCAGGCGATCGCCCAAGTGACAAGTCCCACAGCGTTATTGTCTCAATGCAAGGTTGAGTTCATCAGCAATCTGGGTCAGAGTCCAATGTCCCAGCAGGTGTCAGGGGCGATCGCCATTGCGTTACTGCTTTCCGAACCGTGCTTGAAAAGTAACTGTGAGTGTGCGATCGCCCCAGCGAGAGGTTGAGTTCATCGAGGTTTTGCCTTCGGTTCAGCGTCCCAAACGGTTATTTGTGGGGAGCGAAACGTTGAGTATAATGGTGCTGATGGCTGCGTTGGGAAGACCAGAGAGATAGGGTGGGGCGATCGCCAGAAAACGCTGGCTAACCAATCAGCGCAGCGGACAGACGAAAGCCGCTGGTGCTGGGTTCGAGGTCTGCTGCCGCTGGCTTCAGCCGTTATCCTGCTCAGTCCTTGGTGAGGGCAGTCTGCCAAAGTTATCTGTCAGAATTGAAAGACAATGCTTCCGCAAAGTTGTCAGTAGGGTCGTAACTGACGCTTCCTGGGGAAATGAAATTATATTTATATCTCTACGGTCGGGCTTTTTGCTGGGATCATCTGAGGGTGGATGCCAACCTCCCTGTATCCATAACTGCCTAGACTCCTGGATAAACTCTTGGTTATGAAATTCATCATTGATGTCAAGGCGATGACAAGTTGCTCGACCTATAGGTGTTATCCCAACAACTTTAAGTCCATCGCTTGACCAGACAAAGTGTTCTGCCCATTCCATAGACGAGGATTGAATAAGGGAACTTCTTGCTGCGTCTCTGGGTCAATTCCAGTCATGAAATTATAACGACGCTCATTGCAACGACGACAAGCAAGAGCCAAATTGCTAAGAGAATCTGAACCACCCAAGGATTGAGGATTAGGTGATCTATCGTGAAGATATCTGAGCTAGAACGCTCTGGAGAGTGGCAATATTCGCAAAGATATTTTGCTCTTTCACGTATAAGTTGACGGGTACGTTCGTTAATGGGCACGACTAGCGATCAATTTAGCATTTATAAACGTTAAGATTCTCTCAAGTTCTGAAATCCCAGCGTATTCTGCTTCTTCTTCTAAGGAAAGTGAACCAACTTTTCTCTTGTCCAACAATTCTTCTAATCGGCTGTGCAGTTCACTAGTAAACTTGATGAGGCTAACACCATCAAGTTCTTCAACGGTGATGCCCGAACGTAACCACGATGAGGGTTCAATCATTAAAACAGGAACCATTGTCTGAGAATTCATATTCTTTTTCCTCCTCTTTTAAGAGTTTCCCAAAAGTTGATAAGCTCACCAAAAACTCAGCAGACCACTTCCTCTCTAACTCCTTCGATAAGGATATCAGTTGATATCCTAGAAATAGGATAAGAGAGACATAAAAAATGAGCGCAATTGGGTTAGATAGCTGACTCCAAACATAAAAGCTTGATATAATCGATAGAAAAATACATATGAAACCAAGTATTAAAAATATTGATTTCAGACCGATATTGAACACTCGGTATTTCGACTTTCCCTTCTCTCTTAACTTTTGCATCCGTCTTTGCCATGAAATATCTCTCTGATCTCCCTCGTAAAATACTTTTAAGTATGTAGCTATCCTGACAGTTGAATTGTGAGAGCTACTAACAAATATTATTGAAGGCAATATAATCGAAAATGGAAGTAGTAAAGGAAGGGTAAGCCTATTTCCTTTGGCGGTAACCTACTGGGATCTAATGTGAGGACATAGCCTAGAAGAGCTGCTGTACTTGTGACACAGATATTCAAAACCAGATATACCTTATTTGAATTTTCTAAAATTTCTTTGTACAGGTTATCGTATTCAATTTTGCTAAACTCATCTGACATATATAAACCCTTCCTCTTTAAAGCCTTTCTCTGCAAGCCCGTACTTCTTTAACCAGGAATTAAGAGTTCTAGATTGTCAATTCCATAATAAGAGTATGGAACACTGCATTAGTCCAACCAAAGCCCTCTTGGTTTTGTACCTATCTGTCAATACCTCATGACTGCCTCGTACAACATCGTATTTTTCAAAAGGTTTCCAGTCTTTTCCCAGATACTATAATTTAAATTCAACCACTTCAAAGCAATGCGCCTAGCATCTTCATCGTATCCATAGTTCTTTAAGCCTTTATAAACAATCCAGTGAAGAGGTGCCCAACCTACTGGATAATTCCATTGGCGATCACTGTAACCGTAATCCTGATCGCATGTGACCAATCCAAATTCTTTTTCAAAGAGACAGAGATTACTACGCAATTTTTCTGCCTGAGAAGCATTTACTAATCCGTAAAAAGAGGAAAGTAAGTTGCAAGAGATTTTACTTTCTTCCTTTCACTGAATCTATAATTGTAGTCATAATAAAGTCCATCCAACTCATCCCACATTAGTTCATTTATTGCTTCCAGGCGCTTCTGAGCGGATTCTCTCCATTGTCTTGCTTCTTCTTCTTTATTAAGCTGCTCATAAAAATAGGCAAAGTTTCTTTCATAAATGCAAAGATTGCTATTCAAATCAATAGGTAAAAGATATAGAACATCTTCTACCTCGAAACGTGGTGACAAATCCCATGTGGCTTCGTTATCGAGAGTAATTGGTGCAATGTAATCTGTTGGAAAGCATGATGGTGCATGATAACGGCTAAGGTCACGATAAGCAAGGTGATCTTGGTTGAGCCAGTAATGTTTGTATTCCTTTTCTAATACAGGTAATGCCTTTTCCAGCCAAAGTTTATCTCCGCTAATTTGATACACTTCTTTGACCATTTCAGACAAAAGGTAATTGTGAACCTGCTGCCCATCTCTTGCGATTAGCAATTACCATCCCATGCTGCTCAACTAAAAATAGACAATTCTCAACCATCCCTTTTGCTAATTCAAATCTATTCCCACGCAATAACGATAGGATAATAAAGTAACTATCCCAGTAAAATTGAACTACAAATCTTCCACCAGGAAAAATAAAATCATTAGGAAGGAAAAGAATATAGGGCTTGTCTGGGTCGGTATCATCCAGATGTCCGTCAATTGAAGTTGCAGCTACAGCTTTCCATGACGCTAGCTTGTCTTGGTGTCCGCTACGGGCATTTCCTGTCAACTGATCCCATTTCTGATCAATAAAGCTTAATATTGAAGTGGTTTCATCCTTAAGATTGTCTAAAGTCAGCATAAGAGCCCCACTCCGGTCTTTTTCCTTAAAAGCTGTCTTTATGATAGACGATGTTGCTGGAGAGAAGTGCTGACTGATGCTTCTCGCTTCGGAATAGCGCAGGATAACATAGGCCCTGAGGGAGACGGAGTCAACAGTCAACTGTGAAAAGATACCGAGTAAATTGATGCACAGACTCAAAACGCAGCAGACCATAAGCCATCCTAAAGCTGGCTAAATTGCATTCAATATTTCATTCCTAAATACGTTCCATTCGTTGAACTGTCGTGTGTCTTTAGCGTGACTTAAGCCGTAGAATTGCCGCACTCACCTGCTGTAGTAGTCATTTCAACTGGGCTTTGGACTAGCATCGCCGCTAACGGCGACCTCTTCCGCTGGAGCGCTGCCAGATAGCGGTCTTCGTCATAGGGCACTCGGTCTTGCCAGCAGCGCCAGAGAATTCGTCCCCACTTATACGCCAGAGCGCGAATCGCTTTGGGATGACTTTGCCCGATCGCCGCTGCTGCTGATAGAACGCATTGGCCCACGATGAGTGTCGCCGCGACTGGTCAGCCCACTCCACAAAGGACTGCCGCAGAAACTTTGGACAACTCCAGCGCCAGTGCGTCCAGCGTTTCTTGCCACTCTCTTCTTTGACCGGTGCAATGCCGATATAGCTCATAAACGCCTGGGCGTTGCCGAAGCGACTGCGGTCATCACCAAAGGCAACCAGCAATCGAGGGGCTAAATGGGGCCTGCTCCTGGTAAAGCCTCGAAAACGCCGCATCTGGCAAAGACTGAAACAACTGCTCAATCGTTTGATTCAACTCATCGAGTCGATGCAAGAGTGCCTTGAGTTGAATCACCAGCGTTTGCACCAGCCATTGCATCGGTTTGACGATGCCTGGGTCTTCTGTCAGCGGGGTACCAGCGGTTTGAATCTGGTGAATGCGCCGTTCAATGGCGCTATGGCGAATGACTCGATGAGACTGGAAGAACTGAGTCAATTCCTCAGCCGAGGCAGCTTGGGCGCAGTGGAGATCAGGGTATTGAGTCATAAAGTCGCAAAACACTTGAGTATCTTTATCCTCAAACCAATCCAGCACTTGGGGGTAGAAGTTCTTCAGCGCAGCGGTCATACGATTGGTCAACCGCACTTCTCGCCCACCAGCATGCGGCGAGATTCACTCCACTGCCGCAAGGCTCGCAGTTCACAAGATGCGGGTTGCCACGGAGGAATCTTGTCAGGATGCTTGAGCAGCAGCTCAATTAGAATTTGAGCATCCACGGGGTCTGATTTTGCGCGTGAGGGCTGAAAGGCTCGCCGATAGTTGGAGACTGTGCGCGGATTGATGGGAAACAGCACTAGGTTTTCGTACTGGCACAGTGCGTAAATCAGGGGTCCTCGCTTTTGCTCCAGACAGATGGCGATTGGGTCATTGCCGTATCGCTGTTGCAAGGTCGCAACCCAATTGGCAATCTCTTGCGGTTGAGTGCCGATCACGCTGTATTCTCGCTGTGCGCTCTCGGGGTCATACAGACAGATGTCGTGTTTACGATCTGACCAGTCGATGCCGATGTAGGCGACAAAGGTTCTTTCCATCAGCTAAGTTGGGGATAGGTTGTTGTCAGGAACTGGACTGCCTGCTTCTGAGCGAAGAGATTATGGAAGGTGTGAAAACCACGCAATCCCTGAGAATTCGTTAAAGGAAGCCGGTCAGGGTTGAGGCGAGGCAATATGTTAGTAGACATCCGGCTGTCTGACGTTGGATGGTCGTCCTCAATCCCTAGCCCAGTCTCTTTTCCTAATTACCATTTCTCTGGCTCTTAGCGAGCTGCATGAGAGGAGCGAAGCAATATGTTAGTAGACATCTGCCGGTCGCTCACTGCATGGTCGTCTCCTCTCTTGCGCTGTTCCGTCTCCCCATAACTGCGTTGGTGCGGACGGTACAAAGGTTATCAGTGAGTGTTCAAGGTGATCTGCCGCCGCACAACTTCACCGTTATGCTGCTTTGCTAGAGTTAGCGTTTTGCGAAGAAAAATAAAATCGAGCAAAAGATTTTCGTCAAAGAATACTATTATTCTGTTCTCATAGAGCTGGAAACTCAATTTGAAATGCTATGGTCGCCAGAAAATTACAAATTGCCTTTTATCAACAGTGCTTTTCTCTTTGTACCTCCGATCGTACTCACACCTCCAACCGTACTTGCCCAGAGTAATATCCGCACCCAGCGGGTTCAGTTCAAACCTGGTGCCAACAGTGCCACCGTTCAAGGCTCAATCAAGGGCTACCAGATTGTCGATTATGTCCTGAATGTTAGACAGGGGCAGACTATGAATGTCAGTATGTCCACGAAGCACGGTGCCACTTACTTCAACATTCTGGAGCCAGGTCAAACGGAAGTAGCAATCTTTAACGGGTCGGTGAGCGATAACCAATTTGAGGGACGCTCAAAAAAGTGGTGACTATCGAATCCGGGTTTATATGATGCGGAGTGCTGCTCGTCGCAACGAAGTCGCGAACTATCGACTGGAGATGATTGTGTCGGGAACTGGTATTAGCAGTTCTAGAGATAATAGCGTGCCTGCTGCCCCAGAAAATGGAGGACCTCGCAACTGGGAAGTTACCGCCAACATTAATCTCTTAGAACAGCCCTCCACATCCGCAAGGATTCTCGCTAAGTACGAGCGAGGCACGATTCTAGACAATCTGGGATGCCAGCGTACCCAGGGCAAGGTTTGGTGCGACGTTCAACAGCTTGGTGGAGGTCCACGGGGCTACGTTGCCGCAGACCGCCTCAAGCCCGCAATATCCCCGAATGGAACCGCCGCAATGGGGCCGGACGATTCCGCGTTGCGCGCGGGGCAAGGCAGGTTCGATGCTAACGGGTTGCTGAAGTGCGCGTTTTCTGAAGGTCAGCCGCTGCGTGATTGCGAATTTGGTGTTGCCCGCGCGGGAGGTGGTTACGCCACAGTCGTTATTAAGAAGCCTCAAGGCCGCACCCGTATGATCTTTTTCCGCATGGGCAGACCTATCGGTGCCGATGTCAGCCAGTCGGAGGAACCTCGAATTCCGGGCTTTTAGAGGAGCCGACCTGTATACGATCCTTATCGGCAACGAACGCTACGAGATTATTGATGCAATAATTTTAGGGGCTGATCCACCCAGCCTCGGCGTATACAGAGCCGCATAACAACGCCCATGCACACCGACCGCCGAAAGTTGATCGGTTACAATACAGAGGTTATCTGCGGCGGGTGATGGGCAGCGTTAGGCAGCAAAGTTACGCACCTAAAAGTGAAGCTACACTACAGGTACTAGACCTTAGGTAGGAGAAAGGTTGGTTTTCAGGGATGATTAAGTAGGTGAGTTATTTACACAGGACTCTTTTAGGATGAGCGCAAGCCTTCAACGAATACGGATCAACGGACTATATGGGACAAATAAGTGCATTGATGCTCAAATCAGTGACAATACTTTGATCCTAGTTGGCGAAAACGGCTCTGGTAAAACCACCTTTCTCCGTATATTATTTAACCTTCTTGCAGGACGTTGGCGGTCACTAAGTCTCTTTCGCTTTAAGTCTGCCATCCTTACTCTAGATGATGAAGACATAGAGATTTCTCACTCTGATATTGACCGTTTGATGGATAGGATTGATAGTAGAGCCTTAAGAAGCACCAACATTCTTACGGCAAACTGTTGTAGAAATATTTGAGTCCACGGAACCGCATGAAAGACCTCAAGCCATTGAGAGGATTGCCAGAAAATATGATGTCCCTCTGCATTATCTTGTAGAACAACTTAGCTTATTTGATGATGAGGATCATGTCTCTTCACAGCAAGTTGCTGAAGTTCTAAAAGGCATCATGCAAAAATTGATGCTCAGGTTCTCTATTTACCTACATATCGCAGAATTGAACGGGAACTTGCTAGCGTAGTCGATTGGATTGATCCCAGTGATCTGCGCCGACGAAAAAATAGACTGTCAAGAATAGAACGTGCCGACTCTTATATTGAACTTGTGGAATTTGGTATGCAAGACGTTGAAGATTCCATAAAACCGAACTCGATCGCCTGGAAAAATTTCAAAGTGAAAATTTAAATATATTAACTCTTAAACACTTTGGAGACATAGTTTCATCAGCATATCAAGTAGATGATATTCAACGACTTGCCAATTTATCTGAAACCGAAATCCAATCTGCACTTGCACGAGTTGACGAGTCTATTGTAGGTAGTACTCAGCGTGAAGAATGGCTCAAAGCAATTCAATATGCTCAGTCAAGAGAAACTCCTTCTGAGCGAGATCAAATCATTTGTCACTATTTTCTAAAGATTTTTGACTTCCAAAAGTTGTTGCAATCTGAAGAAGAAAAGATCTCGACATTTTGTCGAGTTTGCTCAGAGTACATTACAGATAAAGAATTTGTTTATGACAGTGCTTCATTTAAGTTCTACATACGCCCAAAGTTTGATTACCATGCAGGTGAATCTGTTCAACTTAGTGATTTGTCCTCTGGGGAAAAGCAGATAGTTTCCTTATTCAGCCACCTGTATCTTTCAGGACAATCGCGTTACTTCGTATTAATCGATGAGCCAGAATTATCCCTATCGGTTCCTTGGCAAAAAGATTTCTTGTTGATATACGCAGAGGCAACTTTTGTGCAGGTCTAGTGGCTGTTACCCATTCACCATTTATCTATGATAACGAACTAAAGCCTTATGCTCACTCTCTAGGGAGTTTGCATCGTTATGACAGATACACAGCCTTCAATGCTGGAGATACATAACCAAGCTCTTGAAGAAGTTGATAAGGCATATCACGAGTTTTTATTAATTTATCAAAGGGATGCTCAATGTGTATGGATTCGTTGAAGGTAAAGACGATCCAGTCTTCTATCGTCACTTGATAGAAAGGCTATTTCCCGAAGGATGGTCGGTTAAGTTAATCCCAACTGGAAATAAACAAAATGTATTACGTTCCTTTCATAATATCAATTGGACAAATTTTTCTAAGGAAAGAGTTTGCTTTTTCATTGATCGAGACTTGCAAGACTTTGTAACTCCACCGCTACAACTAGAAAATAATATCTATGTTACTGATGGTTATTCCATAGAAAACTCTATTTTCAAGACCAATTATTTTATGGTGTGCTTTCTGACGTGTACCAAATCACACTATTAGATCCACAAGAGGAGGATTTGATAAAACAAATTATTCAAAAAACATGGAGAATTTCTTTGAAGCGATGATGCCTCTAATGGGACAAATTCTACTGTGGAAACGATTAGGTGCCAAAGCAAACTTATCTAATTTAAGGCTCGATCATATTTTTCATTTTCCGAAGCAGTATTTGTAACTAACACACGAAGCGTATTATTAGAAATAGCTTCTAGACAAACTGGCTGTGCTTTGTATGACGATAACGATGTTGTAACCGCTGAGGAGGAAATCCGTAGTCGTACTAAGCCGTGGATGCTGGTACGTGGCAAGTATGTCCTGTGGTTTTGTAAAACAATGTGAGGCTATATGGGAAGCTATTCCAAAGCTGTTGTCGAGATTTTCAGATAAACCCAAAAACGAGCAGAGTTTGGTTTGCACAATGCAATGCTCATACTTGCTCCTCAGGCACGGGTACCAGAGAGTTTGAAAGAGTTCGTCGAACGGAACTATCTCACTTTCATTAATGCACGTAATAATAGCAGCGTACAGCCCAACAATTCAAATGCAGCGGACGGTTGAGAATCTGCTGGTACTTAGTTTAAGGCTATTTGCCGCCGCTGATTTGAGCCGTTATTTCCGGGCCTTTAGTTTTGCTGGAAAACGGTAGGAAATTTACTTCCTGCGAAACAGCCAACTGAAGCGTCTGGGTGGACGAATTGGGCGCAGTCTTCCCAACCCTCCTGTCCTGCGGAAGTGAACTCGTTTAGTCGGTAAAGCAGGTTCTTCTTTGACTTCCTCTTCCGGTTTAACTTGTTTTTGTTTTTCAATGGATATATCGTCTTCCTTCGCATTCCACCAGGCTGCAATCACCCCTACCGCGATCGCCACAATTGCCCCAAACGCAATGCTAAACAACCAGCTATAGCCCAGCAGAAATAGGCCGATCATGAAGTAGATCCAGTACCTTGCTCCGGCGGGAAGCCCTGCTTTCCAATCTGGTTTTATGACCATAGGTTTCCTCAGAAAGGGATGAGGTGGAAGGGTGGGGGGATGGGGGGATGGAGTAATAGAGGGACCTTTAAATTGGATTGGGCTAAAGATGGCTGAAACCCCTGTCCGTTCCCCTATCACTCCTCACCTCCCTTGACACCTACCCCCTACCCTCTACTCCCATCCCAATTGTGTCCCTAAATCTCTGGTCGTATCCAAGCTTTTTACGTAGGGTTGTTCGGTTTCGGTAAATGGTTCCATCTGTTGTTTGGGGAGCAGGTCAGCGGTAGCGTCTGAGATGTCGCCCTGGCGCTGGTGCAGGCGTTCTTGCAAAACTTCGGAAGGGGCTGTGCAATGGAGGATTTGCAGGGGAAGGTGGTGGTTCTGAGCCTGGGCGATCGCGGCCTGGCGAAAGAACTGGCGATCGTATTTAGCATCCAGAATGACCGAATAGCCTTGTTTTGCCAGGGTGATGCCTAGTTCCAGGAGGCGATCGTAGGTTTTCTGGCTCATTTCAGGAGTGTAAATCGACGCTCCACCTTGTTCTTGTAGCGGAACTCCTGCCAGATGTTTCCGCACCGCATCGGAACGAATGTGAATGGCTCCCGACTTTTGTGCTAATTGGCGTGCCACCGTACTTTTACCCGAACCTGATAAGCCTGCCATCAAAATCAGCTTGCCCTGGCTGGGTTGTGTGTATTCCCAGGCCAGACGGTAGTAACGGGCGGCAGTTGCGGTGCATTCCTGTTTTACGGATGCGGGAACGGATGGATCATCCAGCAAGAAGGAGATGACTTTTGCCCGCACATAGGATTGACGGCTAAGGTAGAGGGGCAACACCTGTAAACCTTCCCAATCACCCATCTGCTCAAGGTAAGCATTGAGGAACAGGTTGCTGAGATCATGGCGATCGCGGGCGTCCAGATCCATCACGATGTAGGCAATATCGAACATGACATCAACAAACCGGAAGGGTTCATTAAATTCGATGCAGTCAAACAGCAGGATTTTGTCATTCCAGAGGGCGATATTTCTCAGGTGAACATCCCCGTGACACTCTCGAATCCAGTTATTTTCAATTCGCTGGTTGAAAAGATCGACCTGTTCGGCAAAGAGGCGATCGGTGTAGGCACGCGTTTCATCAAACTGCTGCTGGGTCTGAGGGCCACCAATGTACTTTTCGGTTTGCTCATAGTTCTCGTCGATCGCCAGCCGGATCTTGGACACCTGCCCAAAACTACGAATGTAGTCGTTCGTCACAGCACTGGCATGAAATTGGGCAAGCACCTGAGCCAGCCGCTCCAACAACTCCCCGGTTAATTTTCCTTGATCAAACAGGTCACTGAAGAGGGTTCCTGCTGGGAACTGGCGCATTTTCACCGCGTACTCTACCGCTTCTCCCATTCCCCCAAAGTGGAAGCGATCGCCCTCCTGGGTAATCGGCAATACTTCCAGATAAAGTTCCGCAGCCCCCCGTTGGTTTAACCGCAGTTCTTCCTCACAGAAATGCTTACGCTTTTCGAGAGTCGAGAAATCCAGAAAACCAAAGTTCACTGGTTTCTTAACTTTGTAGGCAAACTCCCCTGTCAACAAGACGTAGGACACGTGAGTTTGAATAAGTTGAATGGGTTCATTTACAGGATGAGGGTAGAACCCCGGTTGGGTCATTTGCTGAATTAAGGGAGGAAGGAAGGACTCGGTCATGGAATAAAGCTCTTAAAGTCATGCCAGCATACACCACAATACCCTAGTGCTGCCGCAGTGATTTCCTTACAGGAAATCCTTGTTAAGAATTTTATGCAGACAGGATGAATTTTTCGTTATTAATTCTGACCTGATAAAGGTTCTTCAGTCATCGCACTATTGAACAGTAGAAATTCTGCGGAACCTATACGAATTCCTGGGTTGGCTGTCATAATTCCCTCAATATGATATTTTGTGGTGTGGGCTTATGGTGAAACCGTTTGGGTATGGGCTGAGTTCGGCATTGGCAGTTCTCAATGGTGCGCTTTTGCTGAATACCAGGGTTCTGGCTGGAGAGGTGAGTTCGTCTCAACTGGATGCTTTGGCAACCCCTTCCTATCTGTTAGACCAAGACGATTTGGATGAGCGATCGCCCGCTGCAACCGACGGCATGGAGCAGGTGACTTCGATCTCCCAGCCAACCGATGTGAGGCCAACCGACTGGGCATTCCAGGCATTGCAGTCTCTGGTAGAACGCTATGGTTGCATCGTCGGCTATCCTGACAAAACCTTTCGGGGAAATCGAGCCCTCAGTCGCTACGAATTTGCCGCTGGTCTGAATGCCTGCATGGATTCGGATAAGTGAACTGATAGCGGCTTCCACGGCTGATTTGGTGAAGCGGGAAGATGTGGAAATTCTGCGCAGGTTGGCAGAAGAGTTTGCGAGAGAACTGGCAACATTGAGAGGACGGCTTGATGGGCAAGAAACCAGGGTCACCATCCTGGAAGGACAGCAATTTTCCACAACCACGAAGCTGAATGGGGAGGCGATTATCCTATTTGGGTGATGCCTTTGGAAAGGTTGCCAGCGACGTGAATGAAACTACCATTAACTATCGGGGTCGCCTCAACTTTGACACCAGTTTCAACGGTCGCGATCGCTTAAGAACTCGACTGCAAGCCGCCAACTTCCAGCTATTTAGCGCAGGCAATCCTAACGTTACGAATCTGCTAGGGGGTGGTTTTGGTGCGCCGCAGCGATTTGCTACTACCTATCCTGATGCCTTTTCCGATGAGACTCGGTTATTGCCGTCGTTTGCATCCGAAGGCAAAAACAATGGCGCGTTTCGGATTCATTATTTGGGGTATGACTTTCCAGTGGGCGATCGCTTCAATCTTCACATTCATGCGGGCGAAACTGACCCCACCTTCCTGGGGGTAGATCCGATTACTCCCTTCAGTGACTTTGCCACAGGTTCCATTTCAAACTTTGCCAACTCAAATCCTACCTATTACCCCATGGGGAATCAGGCAGGGTTTGGATTCGACTTCAAGATTACTGACTGGTTCGTCATCGCTGGTGGTTACGCCGGACAAAGTGCAGACGGAGTTGGCGACCCCATCGCCCCGGTGCCAGTTCTGGCATCTTCAACGGTGGCTACACTGCGTTTGGCCAGCTAACCGCGTATGTTGGAAATCTCTCGGCTGGCGTGTTTTATATGAACAGTTATACGCCCCAGTTTGGCATTGATACGCTGGCTGGCAGTAATGCTGCAAAAGTGAGTACGGGTGGGTTCAGCACTGCCTTTGATGATCGAGTTAATGCTAATCATTTTGGATTGGTTGCCAATTACAAGGTGAATGATGGTTTTCAGGTGGGTGGCTGGATTGGTTATGCCAATGCTCGTGTCCTGGGAGTAGATACGGTAGGAGCGCCAACTGGAAACAGAGGCGATGTCAAGGTGTTGAATTATGCAGTTACGTTTGCCTTTCCCGATTTACTGTTGAAGGGCAATTTGGGCGGCCTTGTATTTGGAATGCAACCACGGGTGACAGATACCAGCAATGCCAGAGTTGCAGAGGCGATCGGGTTACCGGATGGGCGCAGCGCAGACCGGGATGTGGGCTTTCATATCGAAGCGTTTTACCGGATTCAGCTCAACGATAACATTTCAATTACACCCGGTTTTTTCTGGCTCACGGCTCCCAACCATGATGCCCGTAACCCGGATGCTTTCGTTGGCATCATCCGAACTTCGTTTGTTTTTTAAGTAGGTAGTCATCATTAATCGGTAAAGGGGAGTGGGGGCTGTGCCCACAGGCAGGGTTTCACCCCCTCCACCCCCAAAATTATCCTTAATTTAATTGCGCCTAGCTACTTAGATCCACACTTCATTTGTTTTCTAGATCCACCCTGTTTGCTGTAGAAGCGTTACACCATCTCTACAACAAGCTATTTTCATCAAAGGCATTGATTGCAATGAAACAAAGAAATGCTTGGCTATTTCCAACAATTTTTACTTTGGTGGTGATCGTGAGTGCGATCGCCCACTTCGTAAGTCCCACACTTTCCGTCGCCCAATCCATTAAAGAACTGACGGGCAAAGACGAGTTAACGATGGTTACTTCCCCCGACTACCCTCCCTACGAGTTTTATCTGACCAAAGAGGGCGAACGAAAAATCATCGGATTTGACATCGACATTGCCAATCGCATTGCTCAAGAACTGGGGTTCAAACTCACCATCCAGGAGTCCGACTTTAATGGCTTGATTCCAGCACTCCAGGCAAAGCAAGCTGACTTTGTGATGGCGGGCATGACTCCCACTCCAGAGCGGCGTAAAAATGTGGATTTCTCCATCATCTATTACGATGCCAAAGACACCATCATCGCCCCCAAAGGCAGCAATCTGACCAAGCCAGAAGATTTAAAAGATAAGGCAGTTGATGTTCAGTTAGGCACTATTCAAGAACAGAATGCGAAGGAGATTGCAAAGAAAGTTCCGGGGATGCAGATTAAGCAACTCAATCGTGTTCCCGATATTATTCAAGAAATTAAGTCTGGACAAATTGCGGCAGTGATTGTGGAAGATACGGTGGCAACGGGTTTTGTGGAGGCAAACCCGGAACTAGAGTTTAATCCCATTCCATCTGAGCAGGAGTCGGGGTCAGCGATCGCTTTTCCCAAAGGCTCCAGGCTGGTTGAACCGTTTAACAAAGTCCTTTACCGCATGAAGGGTAGCGGTGAAATGTATGCCCTGGTGAAAAAGTGGTTCTGGCCATTCGCTCTCCCAATGGCATCACCAAGGGTAACTGTAACGCTCTGATGGCACAAATGATGACTCTGTAAGTAAACGGCCATTCACCCCTACGTGGACGAATATAGCGGTAGTCATTATGGTTAGGACGGGGTGCAGGGGTGGAACCCCTGGCTGAGGGCAAGCCCCCACTCCCTCTCTAATTTCAATGTTCTGACGCACCCACGTAGAGCTATAAGTCGAATTTAGGGAATGGGTTATAAGGTCATCAAAAATCCCCGATCTCTGAGAAGAAATCGGGGTCTTAGAGGGGGAGACAGATAAATACAGTAAATGTACTCGTAATTAATTTCGTAATTAATTATTGATCCAGGTGCTGCTGTCTTTTCTAACTTAACTGCACGCGCTTTTCAAATTCCTCGCGAGTACTTTCTACCAGAGAAAGGGCGTCCGAATAAATATCCGGTTGCTCTTGCTTCAACCAGGCCAATAAGCGTGAAAGTTGGGCATTTCTGAGTTCTAAATCAGTTTGAAATATGGCGGCAGTTGCCATGTGAGTGGCATACTCAGTGGGGTGCCCCTGCACGACAAAGGCAGCCGTAAGAGCTTCTAACGCTTGTTGACGAACGGGATCAGAAGGGTGGTCAGGAATCATAGGGCGTTAAGAAAAGCCATCAACAGAGAATTACACAGACTGACGCTGAGTTGAGAGTAATTGGTAGGCCGCCGTGAAGTCATCCGTAGAAATCTGGATTGTGGCGGGATCGGTTTGACCGAGGCTACGGTAGCGGCGGATGGCTTCCAGGGCTGCCTGGTTGCTGAGAAGGGCCAGGTCAGCCCCATTCCAGCCTTCGGTCTGGGCTGCCCAGAGGGATAAATCCACAGTAGGGGCTAAAGGGCGATCGCTGTTATGAACCTGCAAAATGGCAAAACGGCTGTTGAGGTCGGGCAGGTCCACTTTTAGCTGGAGATCAAGCCGTCCGGCGCGGAGAAGAGCCGGATCGAGGGCATCAGGACGATTGGTAGCTCCAATTAGCAGAACGTTGACGCATTCCTGGAGACCATCCAGTTCGGTGAGGAGTTGGCCGACAACGCGATCGCTCACACCCGAATCTCCCTGAAACCTTCCTCGTGCAGGAGCGAGGGTGTCAATTTCATCGATAAATACCACACAGGGAGCAGCCTGACGGGCTTTTCTAAAAAGTTCTCGCACTTCCTGCTCGGCAGCACCAACCCAACGACTTAATAATTCAGGGCCATTCACAGCGATGAAGTTTGCCCGTGCCTGGGATGCTACGGCTTTTGCCAGGAGTGTTTTTCCTGTGCCAGGCGGTCCCCAGAGCAAAATCCCTCTGGGTGCTTTGGCTCCTGTGTGTTGATACAGTTCGGGATACAGGAGCGCACCTTCAACCGATTCTTGCAGGATGCGTTTGATGTCTTCTAAGCCGCCAATTTCATCCCAGGCAACGTTAGGAGCTTCCACTTCCACCGAGCGCAGGACGGAGGGTTTCACTTCTTTGAGGGCCTGCATGAAATCATCCCGATTAATTGTCATCGTTTTGGGAAGGGATGCTTGCAGGGAGGGAACCTGACGCCGTAAAGCGTTATAAGCGGCTTTCTGGCAGACGGCTTTCAAGTCTGCGCCCACCATGCCTACGGTGAGATCGGCGATCGCCCCCAATTCGACCAGGGGATCTAAGGGCATGGAGCGCGTTAGAATAGTAAGAATTTCGAGGCGACCGTTGCGATCAGGAACACGGAATTGAACTTCTCGATCAAACCGACCGGGGCGACGCAGAGCCGGATCAAGATGGTCGGGACGGTTCGTTGCAGCCAGGACAATGACCCCCTGAGTTTTAGCAAACCCATCCATTAGCCCCAAAAGCTGAGCCACTAGGCGCTTTTCGACCTCGCCTTCTACTTTGGAGCGATCAGGGGCAAGGCTATCAATCTCATCAATAAAAACGATGCAAGGGGATGCTTTGGCCGCTTTTTCAAAGATACTGCGTAACCGTCCTTCTGCTTCACCATAATATTTACCCATAATTTCGGGGCCAATGATTGCAATGTAATTTACCCCCAACTCTTCCGCCAATCCACGGGCCGTTAAAGTTTTCCCTGTTCCCGGTGGGCCTACCAGCAGCACACCACGGGGAGGTTCTAACCCCAATTTCGCTAACAGATCTGGACGTTTGAGGGGAATTTCGACCAATTCTCGCAGCTCTTTAAGGACATCTGCCAATCCACCCACATCCTTTAGGGAAGCGCTTGGGGGTTCCGTTTCGCAGGACGGTGGAGTAATGCTGACATCAGCATCGGAATTAGAAGTGTATGGAGCGGAAGTCGCAGTCGGATGAGGGCGAGCCCGGCTGACACCAACGCCACTGGGAATATTGCCCTGACGCGGAATGCTGCTGAGGGAGCGGGCATTGATTTGAATATCGGTTTTTAGTTCTCCTTTTTCGGCTTTTTCTTCTAACGCTTTAGCCAATTCCAGAAGTTGTTCAAAGCCTTTGAATAGATCGCTCATAATTGGTTTTCCAGTAGATATTGGTCATTCGTCTTTTGGATGGCTCAATGACGAATGATTCAGTGACAAGCTAGCTTTTTGACAGATGTCTTATTCACTTTCTAATTACTACACATCCGACTTCTCTAACCTGCCCTTCATTCTTCCCTTAGCAGACTGTCGTGTGACACAGGTCAATTTACTTCTCTCCACACCCTTTTCCTAGACAGAGAGGGACTTTGAATTCCTCTTCCTTCTCAGGGAAGGGGCTGGGATTAGGTCTGAGAAACTTTAAGTAGAAACGAATTATTTGTGTATAAAACATAACTCTAATTAGGGGATATCGCTAGTACTCCGTCAGGATAGATTTGAAGGGTAGCTCAAATCTATAAGATCCATTTCCAGAGTGTTTTGAGGGTTTTCAACCCCTCAAAGTAGTCTTAACGGACCATTAGCCAGGAGAGCAGTTGCCGCAGGTGGGGCTTTGATTTGTAGCTTTCACTTGGAGAATTGGTATTATGCTGATCCAGTATTCCCAGGTGGTTGAAACAATGCAACGTAATCTTCTGAAAGTTTTGTAATGAGGAAAGTTTTGTAATGAGGGGCGCTGTGACTGATGTTGCTATAGCCATAACCTAAAACTGCACTTCATGAACCACATTAGCGTTGAAATCTTCGGCGTTGCTGAATTTGGGTATGAAATAGGTGCTGTATGCTCGAAACTTCGTTTCGATTCATATAGCTCTACGCGGGAGCGTTAGGACATTGGAATTAGAGAGGGAGTGGGGGCTTCGCCCGCAGCCAGGGGTGGAACCCCTGCACCCTGTCCTAACCACAATGACTACCGCTATACTGTTTTTCAGCAATGCCAAATCTTCGAGGTTTTGGCAAAAGGCATAAGTCCTGGTAATAAGTGTCTATAGCTGTCTGCTACAACCAGTTGCCAACCAGGATGAAGGGGGCCCAGAAAAGGGGTTGTCTGTAGATGGGATCTTCTAAAAGGCTGAGTTGGGCAGCCTGTAACGCTTTTGCCTTAGTGATTTTGGTGGTTTGGGCTCTTACCAGTTCGGTGTAGAGTTTGTCCATCATGATGGAGGTTGATTTGTCGTTAACGCTCCATAGGGAGCCGATCGCACTGCGGGCTCCGGCACGAACGGCGATTCCTGATAAGCCAAGGGTGACCCGGTTATCTCCTTCGGCAGTCTGGCAGGCACTCAGAACCAGAAGTTCAATTGATGTACCACCCGTGCGATCGCGGCTACGCAAAATCTCACTCAATTGATCCACATTAATCGGACCGTCATCAGCAACGATATAGGTTTGATCTTTGCGATAGCCAAATACACCGTGAGTTGCGATATGAACGACGTTGAAGGGATTCGCAATGATGTTGGTTTTGAGTGTTTGGCTGGTAAAGTTGGATTCGTAGAGAATCTGTGCTTGAACCTTTTCTTCCAGGGTTTTCAGTTCGGTAGCAACCTCATCTAAGTTACTGAAAAGTCCCCGGCTGGTTTCAGGCAGCTTTTCATTCAACTTTGGGTCAGAGAAGTCACTTTTACCCGCTGCCAGCACATTGAGTCGGGTTTGGGCAAGAAATTTGGGGTCAAACAGTTGCAATCCAGGACTGATGGCGATCGCATATTCCTGGATCAGATATTTTCCGTTGCGATCGTCAAAGAGGGCAGCCATTGGCACATTGCGGAATGAACCATCGGGCACAAACACAAGGGTATCGACTCCGCCTTGCTCCAACTCAGCCTGGAAGGGTTCAATCAACCAGCGATAGACCGTTTGGGCTAACGTTTTCAACTGATTTGTTTCTCCATAAATCCTCAAATTGCTTTGAAACTGGCGCAGGATTGATTCCACCTCCAGATTTTCAAATGCGTGGTATCGCAACGCTTTCTGGCCTGGGATTTTGGCAATCACTCCCAACCGTTGTTTCGGCAAAATAATGGGGTAAATGACGGCGGTGTTGGGGTTATTCTGGTCTACAACCTGGTCGAGGGCAACTTTTTGTCCCTGGACGCAAGCTTCTCGCAAGAAGTTATCCAATTCTGCCAATTGGAGGGATTCAATGAACTGGCGAGCTTCTTCCAGATCTTGTTGATTGGGTTGTTCCCCAGGAGCCGGTAGCAAAACCTCAACCGCTTCCCGGTAAACCGGCTCCACACTATCTCGGAAGTCGTATTGCAAATCCTGATTGGTGCCAACCAGATCCCCGCGAACCGACTGCAATGTTCTGGCGGCTAAACGATAGGCCGATCGCGCCGATTGAATATTTCCCTGTTCCTTCAGTGCCCGCCCTAGTAATCGCTGTACCCGGTAGGCAATTTCCGGCGCGTTGCTTTCCTGTGCCAGTAACATGGCGCGACGGGAAAGGGTTGCGACATCTGACCAGTTCTGCCCCTGCCCGGCCTGGGCCTGCTGCCCATATAGTTCTGCTAAAGCTGCCAGAGCATAGGCTTCAGCCCGCTGATTTTTCAAAGTCTGGGCATCTACTACCACTCGTTTCAGGACACTGGCGGCCTCTTGCAGAGAAGTGCGAATTAGATTCTGAAGTTCTCGCTGGGTTGGTTCAGCTAAGAAGGGAGGAGGAAGAGGTTTGGGTTTGGGCGCGATCGCCCCGGCAGGCTTTTTCCCCTGGGATAGTTCAAATGCGCGTTGGAGTGTAACGAGCTGTCTCTCGACGTCGTTGGCCGAAGTTGCAACCAACCTTAGCCGCGTTAGACTCTGGGCAAAATTCAACCGGGCATTGATCGCGGCCTGGCTGGGCGGCAACCCTTCCAGTGGAGTCCGAACCTGAAAAACGAGCATCAGCAAATCAGCCATCAGTTGAACCGTCTCATCCTTAAAGGCGTTGAGGGCTGTGTACTTTTGAAGATTACCTGCAGTGGTCGGACTGGCCAGATTGGGTTCATGTTTCAGGGTGGGGACATTGAAAAAGTCTTGCAGAAGCGTGACGGGGAGATCTTTCAGTTCTTCCAGGGCGGTCGTATTCTCTCCCAGTGAGTTCAGCAGAATCTGATTGAATTGGGGCAGACTGGTAACCAGCAAGCTGATCTGGTTCAGCTCTGCCTGGACTGTCATGAGGGGTGAAGTTCCCGTTGCTTGCTGAAAATCTTGACGAATTTTTTTGAGCAGGGTCAGGACAGACTCCACTGCTTGTTGCGATTCGGGAGTGGAATCAAGCAGGAGGTTCTGAATCGGAAGGCGATTGAATTCAGCACGATCAATCAACCCCAGAGTGAAATAAAGATTGCTTTTTTCTGAATTCACCCATTCCTGGGTCACATCCTGTTTCTGAACAAAGGCTAAGGCGAAGTTCAAAACCTCTCGCGCTTTGGCTGGTTCCCCTGTGGACAGGTAAGCATCGCTGAGCGATCGCAAAATCTGCACTTTTTCAGGGGAATCGGGAGCAACCTGCTGGTTCTGGGCTTCCAGAATTTCGATCGCGGCTCGATAGACACCCAAGGATTTCAATGCCTGGGCCTGATTGATGCGGCTACGAATGGCATTCAAGCGATCGCCCCTCTGGTCAAACTCAGCGGCAGCCTTTTGCCAGGTTTCCGCTGCCTGCTCAAACTGTCCAGCTTCATAAAGACGGGTGCCCTGGTCAAGGAGAGCTGGGGAGGCGGGAAGTTCAGCAAGGGTGGGTGAGATAGCGATCAAGAAGAGAAGGGCAGTGGCGATCGCCAGAAGCCACCGGAAGGAGCGACGAGTATAGCTGGTCAGTGATCCCTGTATCGACTGACCTGATTGGAGCAGCCAATCCCTGGAATGATTGACAGACACCAGATGACTGAGATGCGTGGCAAAATTACCTATCCGTCTGAGGTTCCTCCTGCCACCTACCCAAATGCTTCTGTCCCAAATACTTCTGTCTATCCCAATTCGTTTTCCCTTTAGTTGTCGCCTCATCACGCATCCTCTCTTCCTCTTCCGTATTCCTCCTCTAAACTCCTTTTTCCTCTTTTTTCCTTCCCCTCAAAAGAAGTTATAAATCAACGAAAAATAAAGTCCTTTTTCCTGGAGAGTCTTCTTTTCTCCGCCAATGGGAATCAGGCGCTGGCCCCAGTCAAAGCGGGCACTGAGGCGATCGCTCATCTGAAACCGTAGCCCCACTCCAACGGAAGCGAGAGTATTGGGGTCGGGTTCGGGGTCGTCAGAGCGGTTCCAGGTGGTCCCCAGGTCTACGAAGGGAGCAACCTGGAGTAGACCGTTGATACTGGGAATCCGCCAGATGGGGATGCGGACTTCGGCGGAGGCCAATATGCCATTGTCTGACAGGATGGCGTCTTGACGATAGCCGCGCACATTGAAAGGACCGCCCAAGCCAAATTGCTCAACGGGGATGAGTGCCCGGTCTGCCAGTTGCACATCGCTCCGCAGCAATAACAGCGTATCTGGAGCCAGTAGCCGCGCCCACTGAGCCTGTCCACGCCAGGCAAAGAATTGACTATCGGGAGCTTCTTCGTTGTCGGTGTAGCCCAGAATGGGTAGGCCAAAGCTGAATTGCGATCGCAGCGCAAATACGGACTGTTCACTGCGTCTGGTCCAGTCTTGAAAGAACCGCAGGACATTCGCCACTGAACGCCCTTCAAAATCGGACCCCGGCACCGGAAACGGAATTTCGTCATCCACAATCGTGGCTTTGCTTTCTTCACGGGTGAAGGTGAGACCCAGGGCAAATTCGCGAGTGGGAGTCTGGAGCAGCGGTTGACGGAAGCTTAGCTCAAAGTAACGGAAGCGGGAGCGGATATCCAGAAGGTCAAAGGGTTCCTCAATGATTTTGCTGCGCGCAATGCCCATGTTAAAGGTGAGGGTACCATTACGGGGATTGATCGGCAGCGTGTAACTCAAATCTCCGGCGTTGCTGCCGTTGGTGTTGGTAAAGAACAGAAGCAGGTTATCACTCCAGCTAGTCAGGTTGCCGATGCTAACCTGAAGCTGACGGCGAAAACTGCCAACGCTGGGCGATCGCCCGTTGTCCAGTAGCAGCACCGCATTGAACGTTTTCCCTTCCACCACTTCCACATCTAGAATGCTCTGCCCTAAACGGGGACTGGCCGCCAGTTCCGCCTGAATATCCTGAATGAAAGGATTGAGTTTCAACAGTTGCAGGGCTTCTAGCAGTTTCTCCCGGTTCAGGGGTTTGCGAGTCGCCAGTGCCAGTCGCTTGCGAATGTATTCAGGGTTGAGCCGATGTTTGGTGCCTTCCTTAAATCGCACCCGAATGTCTTCTGGGGCAACGCTCCCCTCCACCACCTGCACGGGAACAATGCCGTTTTGAATGGTGCGATCAGAAGGAATGTAGGCACCTGTTGTGATGTAACCCCGGTTGATATATAGCTGTGTAATCGTTTCTGCCGCTTGAAGCAATTCTGCGAAGGAAAGTTCCCTACCGATAAAATCCTTTGTGGCCGCGTCAATTTCTGCCTGGCTGAAGACTTGGCTGCCTTCCAGGACAAAACGCTCAACCCGAACAGTTTGTGGAATGCCCGGAGTTTCCTCGGTGGGGGCAGGGGTTGGCAGTTGCAAATCGTTTAAGGGGGGAGGGGGTAGCGGTTCTGGAACCTCCTCTGGCAATGGCTGCACCGAAGGTGGTTGATTGATTCGGGGCAGCTCGAGCTGGGGAGAACGATCTGGTCGGGGGAGCGGCGACTGGGAAACTTCCTGAGCTGTCAGCGGTTGGGAGAGCAGGAGAGTGAAACCAATAGCCAGCCCCAGCCTGGACCCAAGTCGAAGTAGAACTGGAATAAGTAGCAACTTAATAAGGGGCATAGCAGGAGGTAGGCACAGACCAGAAAGGATAGGAATTGCCCGATGCCGAATTTGAGGCATCGGCTACCAGCCGAACATTACCGTTGCCATCTCTGACCCAACCCTGGGCAGGTTTAATCAGGTTGGAAATGGGACTAGTAGGTGGAGCAGGGGCCGCAGAGACGGAGGCAGGGGGACTGGGAGTAGCGATCACCCCCGGAGTCAACACCTCAGTTGGGTCAGAGGGCAACCCGCCTCGACCTGTTACAACAAATCGGCTAGTTTCCTGTCGAACTCGTGGATCGCATCCTTCCGACACTCTGGGGGGGGTGTAGCGCTCTGGCAGGGGGTCAACTCGGAAGGAGGGGAAAATATTGAATGCACTCACCACGACCTCGCCCGATACTCCGAAAATCGACTCTGCTGTAATGTCATTGGTGAAGGGAGAGTCATTGCGACGGGCAATATCTTGCAGGCGGAAAGCGTTGACCCGGATGAAGCCACCGTTACTTAAAAACCCTTCCGAACTGATATTGTTGTCCCGAATTGTTTTGCCCGCTAATAGCAGAATTGGGCGATCAAACCGGAAGGCAAAATCGCCAAAAGCCGTCGGGGCATTTAGACGATTGCCAGTTCCAATGGCAATGTTGCCTGCCCGTTCGCCTTCTGTTGGCGCCCTACGGGTAGATGTTGAAATACCACCATTTCGACCCAGGATGATCGCCCCGGGTACGTTCAGAAGGATGTTTCCACCCTGCCCGTTCTGGCTGCTGGAACTGATTGATGCCTGGTTGTCTACCCAAACACCCAGGGCTGAGATGGAAACATCACCCGCAGCGCCGGTACCAAAATTATCGGCACCAATTCTTCCCCCACTGCGGACATGGAGCGATCGCGTTGCAATCCCCACATTTCCCCCTCTTCCCTCTGCCCCTGCCTCGATCCGGCTAAAAATGGCACTGGGAAATCCCCCTGCGTTTCTGCCAATGACCCGCACGGTCTTGGGTGCATCAATGAAAACCTCCCCCGCATTGCCTTGTCCAGCAGGTCCATCGTCACCCGGTCCCCGAACCAGGGTTTGAATTTGCCCACCATTGAAAACAAACAGGGAATCGGTAGACACGCTAACCCGCCCGGCATCTCCAATGCCACTCTCTTCCACATTGCTAAAGATGCGGCTATCGTCGAGGGTGATGCGATTGGGAGCTTCAACAGTGACGGTGCCCGCATTACCGCGACGCTCGGTGCTGCTGGAAATTTCAGACTCGTTGGTGATGGTGATGGAGTCGGCAGCCCGCACCGAGACCCGCAGTGAATTGATTGTGGCATCTGGACTGCCTTCAACGGAACTGTTGTTGATATTGATGACGGAATTGCTGATTCGAATGGTACTGGGGGAAAAGTCGGGATAGCTGTCTACAAAACTGTTCGATCGCCCCAGCAAAACTCGCCCCTGGTTGCCCCGGCTAAAAATGCCCCCATCTGTTTGACCATTGCTATTGTTAATTGAAATTTCATTGCGGGCGGAGATGATCACATCTCCGGCAAACCCCCTTCCTTCATTCGTGGTGCTGATCAAACTGCGGTCAATGCCAACCGAACCGTTGCGGGCGACAATTTCAACCCGGCTGAATTCATTCGGATCGCTACTTTCATTATTATTACTGCGACTGGTCAACCGACTCCCGGCCTCAATATCAATCCGATCTGCGGCCAAAACACTGATTCTGCCTCGATTGGTATCCCCTGTATTCTCCGTATTCAATAATGAGTCAGTGATGCGAATCGAGGCGGGTAAATCGGTAGTTTGCCAGTTATTGAGTTCGCTACTGTTGCTGACACCCAGCAGAATGCGGCCAAAATCACCGCGACTGAAAAGCCGATTATTGGCTGAAAGAGAAATTTGATCGCGGGCATCAATGAAAATATCGCCCGCAAACCCGGCAGTGTTATCGTTGGTCGTGCTGATTTCGGTGTTGGTTAACGAAACCGAACCTTCCCGTGCAGTCAGTCGGATGACGGCAAAGCCTGGATCACTGCTATTGCTGCGAGCAGTCAAAAAGCTGTTGACCAGAGAAACCTGTTTCTGAGCCGAAATTGAAATATCACCGCCAATGTCACCCGGATCGACAGTGCTGACGGTTGCCCCGTTGATGAACACGTTGCCTCGTTGAGCATCGAGGGTGACAAATCCGCCCTGGGTTCTAATATTGCTGTTGACAAAAATATCGTTGCCTGCGATCGCCGCCAGTCCCAACCCTTCCCGTAAGCTAACGGGCGCACTGAAGGTGATGTTATTCGTAGCTTGCAGGATGACATCATTCGGAAAGTTATTGATCAGAGCTGCATTGATTCGGGTTACATCAGTACCGGATGACTTGGGATCAGAACTGCCAGGAATACTGAGCAGATCTTCCAGACTGCCAGGGTCGCCACCGAAAGCAACGATTTCGATATTGGTGGGATCCAGCAGCAGGGTTCCCGGTTTACCATTCGTCGCCCCTGCATCTACCCACCCATTGAAAATCAGATCTTGCTTACCCGACACTTCCACAAAACCGCCATCACCGGAAACCAATCCTCCTCTAGCACTGATGGTGCCATCGAAGCGGGTAGTACCGTCTGACCAGATGATGACGCGACCACCGTGGGCAGGAGTGGGACTGAGGGGACGAGGGCTGGGGCGGTTGAGGCCATCAGCACTGATGGTGACGTTCGGACCGATGTAGGTTTTGATCGCGTTTGGCAAGGGACCCTTCCCCTGAAAACTGCCACCAATAAAGACATTGCCGCCACCACTGCTACCAGAGACATTAATGCGGGCATTCTCCAGGAGGGAGACGCGATCGCCCAACACCTGGACTGTTCCTCCCGGTGTGGTCAGCCCTCCCGTGACACTAACTATTTTCCCAGCCAGGGCCAGAGTTTGCCCTGCACCAACCGCCAAATTTCCGGCACTGGAAATGTTACCCTGGTAGGCTGTGCCATACTGCAAACCTGGACGCAGGCTAACTGTAAGCATCGGCACCGCTTCAGGGTGGGTGGCGCTAAAGGTCAACCCATTGCCAAAGTCCAGCTTACTGGCGGTGCTGGCGACAAAGGAACCCGCCACATCCAATCGAGCATTGGGGCCAAATAGAATGCCTCTGGGATTGAGCAGAAACAGGTTGGCAGAGCCATCTACCCCCAGCGTTCCCAGAATGTGGGAAGGATTAAGTCCCGTAACGCGGCTGAGGATAGACTCCACCCCCGCCGGGTTGGCAAAATAAACTCTCTGACCACTGCCCACATTGAATTCTGAAAAGCTCTGGAACAGGTTGGCGCCCCGCCGGGCACCCCCTTCAATCAAAATTCCGGGTAACCCTCGAATGTTGCCCTGGGGAGTAATGACCGACTGTTCTGCCCCTAATGTACCATCGGGAGCGATCTGAGCGATCGCTCGATCTCTCAGCCCAATCAAAATCTGAAACGGGGCGATTGCACCCATTAAACCTAGCGCAACTGTCCACCCTACCCCGTAGTTTCCAGCCTTCCAGCTTCGAGGCATTTCAACTCCACCTTTGTTGGTAATTGCGATGCCGAGTCTAACTAAACTTCACACCAATAGGAAGCGATACTCCGTCTATCTGCTGTTTACGGGATTACACGGGGTATGCCCTTAGAGGTTTACCACCTTCAACCCAGGAAGGTCAATAACCCACTTTAGTGATTAATTTTTTAGTAATTAATTAAAGTTGTTAGAGAGGAGTAACGAGTAGATGGGTGGATGGGTGCCCACCCCCTACTCCATCACTCCACCACTCCTTTCACCTTACTACCCGATCAGACGCTTCCATTGCAAGAGTGGTGAGTAGAATGAGGGTACTATTTTTACTCGATTGGCTGGCGAAAGGATGATTGGATGTTTAATACACTGCCGCTGAGGGCGATCGCATTTCAGTTCATCTTTTTGTTGGTAGCGATCGCGATAGAAGGGCTGGTTCTCTATCGGTTCTTGAGCATCGAACATAAAACCAGCATGCAGTATTCAGCTACGGTAAATCTGTTTTCGACCTTTGTGGGCTGGCTGGTTTTCTTTGCCGTTCAACCGTTCATTCCGCCCCATCTAAAACTTGAACTCATTAGTTACTTCTTTTTCGAAAGATTTTACACAAACTTTTGGCAATCAAGTGTTGCTCCTAATTTAGTATTAGCTCTTCTCGGCATCTTTATGGGCACTTTTTTAATTGAGCTAAAAGGGTTAGAGTTATTAGAATCTGCCTTGGGAAAGAGCGAAAAAAAGCTCAAAGAAGAAGTTGAAAAAGTAGGTAGATTTCGGGGCAGAAAAAATCGGGTAATTGGTGTTAAAGCTAATGATAAAACCTATGCCCTGCTGGTTGCTAATGCCTGTAGTTTCAGTGTAATTCTAATACTATTACTGGCTCGTTTTTTAGATCAAACTCGCTTTTCAGCTTTGTAAGATGTTTGTAAGATGGGCAGCATCACCAATTCAGTTTTGCTATCACAGCTAATTCCTGGCTTAGCAATTTCTCAGATGCTTTTCTGGCTTGCGATTCTTGCTCCGATTGTATTGCTCCTGGCGATTGCCGTCACTTCAGTCTTTGCCTTTGATGTCGCCAAAAAGATTGTTTCGACAATCAATGAGATATTTCAGCAGATCAAAAATGTAGTGACACCTCCCAAGGACAGATGGGATTCCTGGCAGGTATTGATCTGGATTAGTGTGTTTTCCTGGGTCACTTCAATGTTGCCTCGGAATCAAATTATCCATAGTTTTATTGCTACCGTAGGTTGGCTGTTTCTAATACCGGGTGTTCACTGGTTCATGCATGAAGAAAATCTACAGGCAGCACCCGACCTTAAAATCAATGTCAAGAAAAGTTTGACTATCTATAATTTTTACTTTGCTCCCTGGATTACAGGTGCCCTGGTTTGCATATTTTTGTTCGGTAGCTTAACTGAAGGACCCATTTCGGTTGCCCTGGTGTGCTGGCCTCCTATTTCAACCATCATTGCCATTCTTCCAAAATTCATCAAACTTGGGCCTAAATACGCCATTCCTGAAAAACCAGAAGATCGTCAGCAAATCATTCTATTAATGCTCAGTAATTTGTTGTTAAGCTCCTGGATTGGGCTTTACTTTTCAACCCAGGATTGGCTTGAACAATACCCCAGCATCCTGTCCAGTGATTTAAGCAGAAGCGCAGTAGTAATTGATCTCAACCCCAGAGATAAACCCCCTCCACGGGGGGTAACCCTGCTGGAGCGAATGGGAGAGTTGATCACAGAAGAGTTACAGGGACGATCCTGGTCTCAAGTAGAGCGGTGGCTGTTTGAGCTTGATCAGCGCATGCCAGAGATGCGC
Organism: Leptothermofonsia sp. ETS-13; assembly: GCF_049200465.1. Lineage (NCBI taxonomy): Bacteria > Bacillati > Cyanobacteriota > Cyanophyceae > Leptolyngbyales > Leptolyngbyaceae > Leptothermofonsia > Leptothermofonsia sp. ETS-13. The sequence goes on along the minus strand of NZ_CP120836.1, from coordinate 2,647,564 downwards.
CAGGAGGTGTTCAACCAACTTCCTGAGTTAGAAGAGAACAGGCTATGGGAGTTGGAAGCACGCCCAGTGCCGGGGACGGAGTATGCATTGCAGTTGTTCGCGGTATGGTTGGGGCCAACCCCCGATGGAGCTGGATACTATCTAACCAAGACCTGCATGATTAGCAAAACACCTGGTAACCGGGTTTCACCTGATGAAGCTGCTCCTCCTTCCGCAACTGCTGGGCTGGCCCAGGTTGAATGTGGAAATGTGAATGGGCCGTTCCCCGGACGCCCCGACTACTCACGCATACGAATTGATCCAGACATGGTACCGAAACCAGAGCCAGATTCCACCCCTGCATCCGAAGCGGAATCGCAAGCTCCACCTCCAGCTGACCCTGAATCCGATAAAGGCAATAAGAGCTGGTAATTGAGCATTATGATCAATTTGGCGAATTTTAGGGCAAATGCATGAACCCTGGTAGAACTCTGGTCATTACCACCAATGTGTTTCGGGAAGTGATTCGCGATCGCGTCCTTTACCTGGTTGGGCTGTTTGCCATCTTTCTAGGGGTTTGTGCCCGCCTGCTTCCGGAAGTCGCTGCCACTACTGAGAACAAAATCATTCTGGATGTGGGACTGGCAGCGATGAGCTTGTTGGGTCTGGTCATTGCCGTTTTTGTGGGTACCGGGCTGGTCAACAAGGAAATTGAGAAACGAACGGTGTTGGTCCTGATTGCCAAGCCCATCAGTCGAGCGGAATTTATTGTGGGTAAGCATTTAGGGCTATCCGCAGTTCTGGCGGTACTTATTGCAGCAATGACTCTCATTTACCTGGGAATACTGTCGCTCAATCGGATTCCCTATCCAATCGGCAGTATTCTGGTGTCGGCTCTTTACCTGTTCTTCCAGTTGTCTCTGATTACTGCCGTGGCGATCGCCTTTGGAGTGTTTACCAGTTCCCTACTGGCAACCCTGCTGACCTTCGCTGTTTACCTAATGGGGAACTTCACTCGCGACCTGGTCACGCTGGGCACGTTAAGTAAAAATCCCACTATTGAAACCCTCACCAGAGGGCTTTACCTGGTGCTTCCCGATCTGGCCCGACTCGATCTCAAAAACCAGGCAGTCTACGGTCAAATTCCCGGCATTGAGACGCTACTGGCAAATGCGGGCTATGGGTTCCTCTACATTGTGCTGCTATTGGCGATTGCAACGCTGATCTTCTCCTTGCGGGAGTTTTGAGATTAAATAACCGTTAACCGTGATTTTTGATCAGCTTCTTAACTGCCCGCAGATGTTCGCGGGCGATCGCAGCAGAACCAGGACCACTTCCTGGCTCGATAATAATGTCGCCGACAGTTTCCAGAGCCCGTTCATTGATGGAATCAATCAGCATCTCTGGCATGGTCAAATTATCTTCAGCAATCTTTTTAATCAAGCCTGCCGGGTTATTCTGCTCCACAATCGCTCGCAACACCTGAAACTCGTACTCCGGCAATTGCTCGATTAGCTCATCCCACCCATCTGCAAGTTCAGGAGCTGGCTTCTCAGATTTAGCTGGTTCAGGGGTTGGCTTTCCAGATTTGACTGGTTCAGAGGTCGAGGGTAAAGGTTGGGCAACCGCCTGCACTGAAGAACTGGCAACAGCAGACGTCTTGGGGTGAGAGTTGGCCTGTTTAGAGGTGTTACCATTACCAGAAGCTCCATTCGTCACAGGATTGGGCTGTTTAGCATTCCCGTTCTTCTCAGCGGGTGAGTGCACAGGGTAAACAGGGCGCTCCTTCAATGCCTGATGTTGGGAGTTCAGCACCGCTAATTGCTGTTCCAGTTCCTCCTTTTGCTGGCGGCGATCGCCAATCTGAATCTCTAATCGGCGCAGATCCTCCTGATGGGCACTGACCTGGGCCTGGAGTTGCTTCAGTGCAATTTGCAAAGAATTTGTTCCCTGGTCTAACTCCTTCCTTCTGACCTCTGCCTCCGATAGATACTGAGCCAGCTCCTTTTGACAACGTTTCAAATCATTCACATTTTTCTGGAGGGTCACAGCTTCTGCTGCTAACTGTTGCTTTTGCTGCTGTAAATCAGCCAGTTCCTGGGACAATTTGTCTCGTGCCTGACGTTGCTGGTTGACCTGGGTCTGCAACTGACTCAGTTCTGCCTGAAGCGACTTGAGATTGGCTTCAATCTTCCGTTTCGCTGCCGCCGCCTCAACCAATACCTGGTTTAACTCCGTTTCTACCGGAACAGGCTGCTTTGCAGAAATTGCAGCCTTAGACGGCGTTTGAATTTCTGTGGGAAGTTCGTAAGGCTTCACTTCAATCGTCGGTTCTCGCTCCACGGGGCTAGAAAGATCCCAACTGATCGGTTTCTTAGCAGCCAGGGCAGGGGCGGGCGGAAGCTGAAGTGGAATGGCCTGAGCCTGAACCGGCTTGAATTCTAGCGCGAGCCGCTCCCTCTCAGCCATCAGGTTCACGTAAGCCTTGTAGGTTTCTGCTTGCTGCTTGCGCAGAGTTCGGATGTAGCCTTTGAGGTTGGCAATCCTGGCAGTCATCTTGCGCTGATGCTGGCGATCGACCAGAGTAGAAGCAATCACCGCCGCAGGCAAGGTGGTCAAACCTGAGACAAGTGCTCTGTTGAGATTACGGTCTGCTGCCCAGCTAATGCCAAAGCTAATGCCAAAGGCAACAAACCCCAGGAGAAGCCGATTTCTTAGCATGGTGGATGTTCAATATGGGAGGCATCCAAAAAGTTCCGTCAAAACGTACAACGTACTAAGTAGCTAGGCGCAATTAAATTCAAGGATAGTTTTTGGGGGCAGGGGGTGAAACCCCCTGCCTGGTGGCGCAGCCCCCACTCCCCCCGTTTACAAATTAACTGTGACTACCTACTTACTGGGAACCATTCTGTTGGAATGTCTCTTCATGGTACGCCCTCTATAAGAGAATGGCTTAATGGTAGATTAACTGCTAAATTTTGTTGCTTTAAATTTGTTGGAATCGTCCTTCCCAGAATGGCTTTTGAACATGAGTTGTGTTTATTTATGCCATTCTCCGGATTACCTCCGCCCCATTTCCTTCATACAGGTAGGGCTCAAATCTTAATGATTGTTACGGTTGGGAATTGATAGCAAGTAGTGCTGCTCATCATTACCTCTTAAGGTCTACCTCATACTGAGGTTAATTTTCTGTAATTGGGAGATAGTCTGTTCAGACTTTATCTTGAAGGACTGTAAGAGTTCTATTGATGAGACGCACGGTTATTTTAAGACGGATTGGCGTGTACGTGTCTGGTAGCATTCTCACGATTGTGGCATTACTGGCGATCGCTGCGCTCACTCCACGCAAGTGGGGCAAACTGCCCTCTAGTGGAGATTGTGGCTTGAAAATCTATGTCTCTGGTGGCGTCATGCATACCAACCTGATTGTTCCCGTGCAAACCGTTGTGTTTAATTGGGAGAAGTATCTGGATCTGGAGGAAATTGGTAACCGTCCCGCCGACGATTACCGCTATCTCCAATTTGGCTGGGGCGATCGCATCTTCTACATGGAAACCCCCTCCTGGGCGGAAATGAGCATTGCCAGCGCGCTCAGGGCCCTGTTCCTGCAGAACCCCGCCGCTATGTTTGTCAAGGTTCACTCCAGCGTTCCCCGTTACCCAGGCGAAGAACTCAGATGCATCAGCCTCGGCCATACTGATTATCTGGCCATGATGCAATTCATTGAAGCCTCATTTCAAGTTGATCCCCAAGGACAAAAGTTGCGATTGGGTAGCGGCCACGATGGAGAAAGCGGATTTTACGCCGCCACTGGCAAGTACTCAATGCTAAAAACCTGCAACTCCTGGACCGCCGACGCACTTCGGGCTGCAAATGTCAACACCCCTGTTTGGGGCGGACTGGCTCCCGCTGTCATGTTTCATCTGCGCAACGGCTGTAGCTGCCAAGAAGAAAAATGGTAAAGGGTGAGGAGGGGCGGCGTTGCTGAAAAGCAGTATGAATCGAAACGAAATTTCGAGCATACTGCATCTATTTCATACCCAAATTCAGCAACACCGGAGGGACAGGTAGTAAGTAGCTAGGCCCAACAAGGATAATTTCGGGATGGAGGGGGTGAAACCTCCTGCCTGGGGGCAGCACCCCCACTCCCCTTTTACAATTAGTTATGACTACCTACTTAGGTGGTGAAGGGGTGGTTTTCTTAAAATTCCCTTTCAAGCGATCCTCAGAACCGTCTATTCTACTCAATACGGAATGAGTGGATAAGAGATGCAGTTTTCAAAAATCTTGATTGCGAATCGTGGAGAAATCGCCCTGAGAATTCTCCGCACCTGTGAGGAGATGGGGATCGCGACCGTTGCAGTTCACTCAACCATTGACCGCCATTCCCTTCATGTACAACTGGCAGACGAGGCGGTTTGCATTGGTGAGCCCCCCAGCAGTAAGAGCTATCTGAATATCCCAAATATCATTGCTGCCGCCCTGACCCGCAACGCCACAGCGATTCATCCCGGCTATGGTTTTCTAGCAGAAAATGCCCGTTTCGCGGAGATTTGTGCTGACCACCAGATTGTCTTTATCGGTCCCTCCCCCGAAGCGATTCGAGCCATGGGCGATAAATCCACTGCTAAGAAAACGATGCAGCAGGTTGGGGTTCCCACTGTGCCAGGGAGTGTTGGACTGCTGACGGATGAGGCGGAAGCACGGGCGATCGCTCGCAAAATTGGCTACCCCGTCATTATCAAAGCAACAGCAGGTGGCGGTGGGCGTGGCATGCGTCTGGTACACGAAGACGCAGACCTGAGCAAGCTCTTCGCCGCTGCCCAGGGAGAAGCGGAAGCTGCCTTTGGCAACCCTGGTGTTTATCTTGAGAAGTTTGTCCAGAAGCCCCGCCACATCGAGTTTCAAATTCTCGCCGACAGCTACGGAAATGTAATTCACTTGGGCGAACGGGAATGTTCCATCCAACGGCGTCACCAAAAATTGCTGGAAGAAGCTCCCAGTCCAGCCTTAACCCCAATTCTGCGGGAGAAAATGGGAGTGGCGGCAGTCCTGGCCGCCAGGGCAATTAATTACGTCGGCGCAGGGACAGTAGAATTCTTGCTGGATCAGTCTGGCGAGTTTTATTTCATGGAAATGAACACTCGCATCCAGGTTGAACATCCGGTAACCGAAATGATTACAGGACTCGATCTGATTGCGGAACAAATTCGCATTGCCCAGGGAGAGCGCCTCAGTTTAACCCAGGAGCAGGTCACACTGCGGGGACATGCGATCGAATGCCGCATTAATGCCGAAGACCCTGACCATAACTTTCGTCCCAATCCGGGGCGCATCAGTGGCTACCTCCCTCCCAGTGGACCCGGTGTGCGAATGGATTCTCATGTTTATACTGACTACGAAATCCCCCCCTACTACGATTCCTTAATTGGCAAACTCATTGTCTGGGGTAGCGATCGCCCCGCCGCCATCCGTCGCATGCGACGTGCTCTCCGGGAATGTGCCATCACCGGTTTACCCACCACCATCGGTTTCCATCAGAAAATCCTGGAAACCCCAGAATTTCAAACGGGAGACGTTTATACCAATTTTGTTGAGCAGTTAATGCAACAGAGAGGCCAGAAATGACAACTCCTAAACAGTGTTCAAAATCTGCAATTCATTTTCTGTAGGGACGTTCCATGATGAAACGCTGAGATGAAACGCTGACTAAAACATTATTCTTAATAGACCCTGCTGCCCCAATAACACTTCTCGCAGCAGGCTGAAGATGCCAACCCAGATAATGGGAGTAATGTCCACACCGCCAAGTGGGGGCACGATTTTTCTGGAAGGGGCCAGAAAGGGTTCAGTTGGAATTGCAATCAAATTGAAGGGGAAGCGATTCAGGTCAGTTTGGGGATACCAGGTCAGCACGATGCGGAAAATGAACAGAAGCGTCATCAGTGCTAGCAAAATCCCCAGCCCCCAGGAAGCGATCGCCACAGCATCCATAACCCTTTCCCAAACCTTTAAGTGATGTAAACAATACGCCTTACCATTCTATCGCCTATCCCAGCCCTCCATCCCTAAAAATTTGCTCCAAAAACCTTCCTCTCCCTGCTTCTCAAGCGCGTAACAGACCGTTAAAATTATGAGGAACAAATGGTTGTTGATAGAGGTAAAGAAATCCATGACTCCGTCTTTAGTAAATTTCTTGTGGAGCTTAGTTTTGGGAGCTGTTATTGTGGTCATTCCAGTCACAGCGGCTCTAATTTTTATTAGCCAGAAAGATAAGATTAAGCGCTCTTTCTAGTGGATCAAACCAAAAGTTTTGAAGACGATGGAGGGGCCTCGCCCCCATGTTGTAAGATTTAGTGTTTGCAACACTAGTTTTATAGTTCTACGCAAACGCGTTAGGATATTGGGCTTAAAGGGGGGGTGGGGCGGTGCCCCCAGCCAGGGGTTCCACCCCTGCACCTCGTCCTAACCGCAACAACTACCGCTATATCAACCTTCCAGGCCGATGGTTGACACAAAATAGGTAGATACATCTCAAAAACCTCAGGTTAAAGTAGGGGACAGAGGCATCTGCTCTCTACGGTAACTGAGGCTTTTTTGAATGGCTTTGTTTTGGGGAACACTCTAAATTGATGAGTATCATGTCAATCTGTGAAGACATTCCATGAAATGTCACTACAGAAAGGTCCAACTTTTTAAGGCACCTTCTGTTTCAGATTGCTATTCAGTTGCTCGTTTGTGGGTATAAAAGTGGGGTACACCTGCAAAATTTGCAGATGTGTCTGTCTACCGAAACTTTGAGATTTTGGGCTTCACTCGCTACCATTAGAATGTACGTAGGGGAAATTTGCGATGGTAAACATCGGGCTAAATCCGGGCAGTCTTTTGGGCATTGCACTTGCAGTGGCAGGCGCGGCCCTTTATTTATTGAGATCCCAGCGTCCGGCCCTCGCCCGTGACCACGACATCTTTTTTGCAGCAGTGGCCCTACTCAGCGGTGGTATTCTCTTTTTCCAAGGATGGCGACTTGACCCGATTCTTCAATTTCTCCAGTTTCTTCTGGCTGGTTCAGCCGTCTTTTATGCTTATGACGGCATCCGGTTGCGGGGAGTCGCTACTCAGCAGGCGAAACGCAACACTCCCATTGTGGATGATGAGCGTCCTGTCAGCCCGGTTTACCGTGCCTATCAAGAAGCCCAATTTGATGAGCTTAATCCCTACGAAGAACGCCGACTGCGCCGGATTCCGGGTAGCCGCGAGCCCCGGTCTAACCGGGATGATTATGAGGACGACGTGCGTCCTCGTCGCACTTCCAATCGTATCAGCGGTGAAGAGCGGTTGGGACCGGGCGATCGCCCCCGTCGCATAAGCAGAACTCGGAATCGCCCTGAGCGACCCGTAGATTATCCAGCTAGCCCCGATGATATTGATTTCCGCGAGGATCGGCCCAGTCGTAGTCGAGGAAGTTCTTCCCGTCCCAATAGTGAATCTGTCAGTACCAGCCGACCCCGACGCTCCCGCCCATCTTCTGAAGAGCCGATTCCTCCTCGCGATCGCGGTATGGATGCCGAAGTATCTTCCTCAGAGTATGTAGATTATCGCCCCATCGATGACGAAGAGGATAACTGGGGAAATTACTAATGGGCAAAGGCATCAGTCGTTGGCTGATGAAATTTTTGAATGTTAGCTTAATCGGGCTGGCAACCGCATGCAGTCAGCCTAATGTGTCAGTCGGCCCCGCTGAGCTTGATAGCCGCTACAACGATGAGCAACCTGCTTTAAGTGGGGATGGCCGCTACGTGGCGTTCGTATCAAACCGTAATGGCACTCGCGCCCTTCTAATGTATGACCTGAAGCAGCGGCAGTTTTTGAATTTGCCTCGCTTAAACCGCCGGGATGCGATCGCCGAATCGCCCAGCCTCAGTTACACCGGACGGTACATTGTTTACGTTGCCAGCGACAGCGCCCGCCCCGAAATTGAATTGTATGATCGGGCAACCCAACTGCCCCAGGTGTTAACGGCAGGTTACCGGGGCTGGTTCCGTAATCCTAGCATTAGCCCCGATGGTCGCTACATCGCCTTTGAAACCGGCATTCGTGGTCAGTGGGACATTGAAGTGATTGACCGGGGGCCTGGTGTGGAACTGGACATTCCTGACTTTCAGCGATCTCGGCCTTCACCTGGAGCATCGCCCTAATTTCAAAGTTAGCCTCTAGCTCCCAGCCCTTGACTCCTGAATCGTGAAATCCCGTTTTCTACCAACTCTGCTTCTTGCCAGTTTGCTCCATGGCTGTGTAGGGCCACGATTGATTAGTTTTCCCTACGATCCCGGTGGACGCAGCCTTAATAGCCCCTATACAGAGTCCAATCCAAAGATTGCAGGTCGCTATATCGTCTTTATCTCTGACCGTCGCGGTAGCCAGGATGTTTACCTCTACGACACAGTCACTCGCTACCTGCTCGAGCTTCCCGGATTGAACGCAATTGATATGGTGGCAGAGAGTCCAGCCGTTTCTGAAAATGGACGCTTTATTGTCTTCACCGGGAACCGGGAAGGACAGTCGGATATTTACTTCTACGATCGCGACACCCGCCAGCTTCGTAACTTGACCCAGACCCTGAAGGCAGATGTCCGTAACCCCAGCATTAGCGCCGATGGAAATATTATCGCTTTCCAGTCCAGTGAGGCTGGTCAGTGGGATATCGTTTTTTTACAACCGCTTTGGGCAACCCTTGAACCAACTGAGCCTCCCCTAATAAAACTTTTCTAGTTAGAAAATTGGAAGTCGGGAATCGAGAAATATTCTTATGCTTGTCTTATGCTTGGGGCTGGGCGAAGTTTATGGGAGGTTGATTTGAAAATACTCCCCTTGACTCTCTTTTTCATTCCTAGTGTCGTACGTATAGCTATAGCCGTCAGGCCCAGGATGTAGTGCAGGGGTGGAACCTCTGGCTTGGGGGCGAAGCCCCCACACCCCCTTAAAGCCAATGTCCTAAACAACCTAGTGACAGCTATAGTTGACAGTCGCTAGTTATTAAAAAAATTACAAACAAGGAAATACCTTATCAAAACGGATCAACTACTATTTATTTCATAAGGGTATATTCCTGGTTCGCGCACTTTACTGGTGGGTAAGTTGTCCACACCCTAAATTACCCTCCACAAATTTCTTCTCATTCTCAATGCCCACATGGGCTGGCAAAGCGAACCCATCCTAAAAATTTCTAAGGTTTTGTCAGCCGCGCAGGTTGCTACCAGGTAGCAGTTTCCTGAAGGTTGCTTGCAGTTTTATCTATCGGTTACACGCAGTACGTTGTATGGCTTTACGCGAGTGCGCTAGGACATTGGAATTAGAGAGGGAGTGGGGGCGCAGCCCCCAGCCAGGGGTGGAACTCCTGCACCCCGTCCTGATCTATAGGAGTATTGCTATAGCTATTCAATAACAAAATGCAATGCCTACTTTAATTCACAAAAGACTACTTGAAAAACAAATAATTCCCTTAGCGGCAGTTTTTCTGATAGGAGGAGTGTTGGGTGCTGTAGCAGCAACTTCTGTCGCTCCTGAAGATTTAGAGTGTCGTAGAAAAAATCTTCAATCCCGCTATGTAGAAGCAATCTATGGGAGTGGGGGATTAGGAACCTGGGTCAGTCAACAGGTAAGTCCTGCGGTGGTTCACGTCATTACGGGAACGGGGACGGGAACGGGCAGCATCATTAGTTCTGATGGCCTTGTTTTAACGGCGGCTCATGTCGTTAACAATGCGAATCTGGTGGATGTCAGGTTACAAGATGGTCGAACACTAAAAGCAAACGTAGTTTCCCTGGAACACCAGATCGATTTAGCACTGCTGAAGATTCAGAACGGGGCTGGTTTACCGACTATCTCTCCCCCTCCACGCTGTTTAACCAATCCCCTGCAAAAGGCACAAAGAGTTTTTGCAGTAGGTTTTCCAGGTATCGTTCCTAAGAATGATGAGCAAACTGTTACCGAAGGTTTGCTCAGTCAAAGCGATTTACAAAATGGGCGAATTTTTACGGATGCACTTCTCAATCCTGGAAATTCAGGGGGACCTCTGCTGAATGCCAGAGCTGAAATGATTGGCGTCAATATCGCAGTGTCTAAACCGGATCAGCGGTTTGATGGGATTGGCATTGCGGTTCCAGTAACTCACATTCTGCCATTTGTGGAAAGTGCTAAGCAACTGCCTCCCAAGCAGCCTCCTTTGCAACTGGTGCTGAACGGGCAAATGGTAACCGGTAAGCTGGAAAGAAGTGATTTGATGGATAATAACGCTCCATTCTTTCTAGATCCTTATACTTTCCAGGGGTGGATTGGGCAAACGCTCTCAATTGCTATAAGAAGTCAGGATTTTGCCCCCTATGTAACCCTGATCAATGAGTAAAGCACTTAACAGTAAGCTGAATGGCAATGACATAAAAATCAGTCTGACACTCCGACAAAATGGTGGCTATAAGCTTTGGGTCACTTCTCAAAAGCCTAATCAGGTCGGGGAATACAATCTGAAAGCTTCATCCTTCATTCTCCGAAAAACGGATGTGCTCGATTTTTTTAATAGCAGACGTGATTCTAAGGGCTATCTCTATCAGGACCACTGCTTCTCAGGTTATAAAGGGCAACCAATAACAATCACATTGGTCAGCCCTAACTTCGATGCATTCCTTCAACTCCTTAATCCAGCGAAACAGCTGGTGGAGGAAAACGATGACGAACTTGAAGGGAATCAGGACTCCTCGCTGGCAGTGAATTTACCTGATGATGGTGAGTACTGCATAAGGGTTAGGGCGGCTCGCCGTCAAGGTCGAGGCTGGTATGTTTTGAAGGTTTTATGACCAGGGATCATCGCAGCCCCAACCAGGTAATCAAATCCTGATGGGTAAAAAATTCCAGCACCAGCAGAGCGACAAAGCCAACCATGGCGAAGCGCCCATTGATTTGCTCAGCGTAGGGTGTCCAGCCAAAGGCAGGTTCCGGTAAATCAGCAGGTTCGACAGATTGTTTTGGAGGCATTTCAGAACTCATGGTTAGCCACCTACGGGTTCAGGGGTATCAGTTGTAGCGTCTTCGACTTGTTGAGCAGGGTCAAGGCTCTGAACCGATTCAATCAGCGATCGCACCGTTGCTGTTCCTTCCGATGACTCAAACCGAATCGGAAACTTGCCACTGGCGATCATTCTGATCCCCAAGGGACTCAGGCTCAACAACCCCTTGAGGTCGCGGAAGGAATTTCCTACCACCTGTAAACCAAATTGACGCTCATCAATCCAGCCGCCTTTTTTAACTAGTTCGATCAAAACCTTGCGGTGGCGAATCGAGCGGCTATCTTGAGCATTCTTGCGGTCTAGAATTTTCTCCTTAATTTTGCCAATTTGATCTAAGGGAGCAACCCCCATCGGGCATACGGCATTGCAATAGTAACAGCGAGTGCAACCCCAAACTCCCTGGGTACCCTGGTTGTATTTTTCTAGTCGCTCCTCGGTTTGCTGATCACGGGAGTCAGCAACCATTCGATACGCTTTTGCCAGAGCATGGGGACCCACGAAGCTGGAATCCACTTCACGGGCGTTGCATTCTGAGTAGCAGGCACCGCAAAGAATACAGTTGCCAGATTGGTTCAGGCGCGATCGCTCCTCGGGTGTTTGCAAAAACTCGCGTTCAGGTACCTGCCGCCCAGCCGTACTGACATAAGGATCAACCGCTTCCAGGTTCTCCCAGAAGCTGTGCATATCCACCACCAGGTCTTTAATGACTGGCATATTGCCCATCGGTGCCAGAGTAATTTCTGGACTTTCTTCTAAATTGAGCGGGGAGGAATTCTCAGACACCTTGCTTACGGCAATCTGACGCAACCTGACCAGCTCACTTTTGACATTCTCTTTACAGGCCAGGGCAGAACGCCCATTAATCCGCATAGCACAGCTACCACAAATGGTATTGCGGCAGTTTTTACGAAATGCCAGCGTGCCGTCCTGTTCCCACTTGATACGATTTAAGCAGTCCAAAATTGTGGAACTGGGCTCAACATCAAGTGTATAAGTTTCAACCTGCGGACGGATAGTTGGAGCCTGGCGAAGAATTTTGAAGCGAACTTGCATCCTTAATCGTACCTATGTTCATACCTCTAGTCTAGACGTTCCATGCCCCTCTTTGTAGAAGAAAACAACATTCCTGAAACCACACCCCCAGGCATTTATCAACCTCTTTAATAGTTTTTTAAAAGTGGCACACCTGACCCTTTAGGCAATCTTTGAGCCACAATCCCAGGTTGGAGGTTAACTTTTCATATTACAAAAGGAACTATATTTTCTAGATTTATCTATTTTTATATAGACGTCCTAAATCAGTCGTGAGATTGAGAGGCTTTGTGAAAAAGGATTCCTGCCGAATCTTTTTTCACAATCCAAAGAGGACCGCTATATTTGTTTAAGTTATCTCATAGTTCATCCACCGAGTTAAATAATTCCAGTTTTTTCCCTCATCTGCAACGAAATGCATAGCATACAGTAGTCATCACCCTAATTGGGTTTAAATTCATTGGGGACAACAATTCTGTTGAACAAAATAAGATTCTCCACAGCAACAACCTTTCTCGTAACTCCTTAGAATTCATCGATCATTTGACGCTTCCCTTTATAGAAGAAACGGAAAATGAGTCAAAACTGCGAGAAAGATACTGCAAAAATTGTTGTCAAATTATAGGGATTAAAGGATATATTTTTTATAATGCTAGGATAACAGTCCTGACTTGTTCATTACCTTTATCCTCTCGGAATTCTCAGGCTATCGAGATGACTGAAACTGTAACAACCCCGCTCACTGGAAAAGCACTGCTTCAAAAAGTAAAAGAACTTTCCCATTTGCCCCGCCGAGAAACAGCCAAGCGCTGTGGTTATTACACGGTCACCAAAAACAACCAGACTCGCGTGAATCTCACAGACTTCTATGATGCTGTACTGGCTGCGAGAGGAATTCCACTGAGCCCAGAAGGCTCAAAAGATGGTCGTGGTCGTGAGCCAACCTACCGGGTTAGTGTCCACAAAAATGGGCAAATCGTAATTGGCGCAGCCTACACTCAAGCGATGGGATTAAAGCCAGGAGATGAGTTTGAAATTAAGCTCGGCTATAAGCATATTCACCTTATTCAACTCGACAGTAGTAAGGGTGATAGTAATGGCTCCTACTCGCGAGATGAGTAGATAGAGAAGAAAATCAATCTGACTAAAAGTAACTTTTTAAGGGGGCAGGGTTCCTTTTAAGAGTTGTTTCCTTTGCAGAAATCTGCTCTGGCAATGATTATTTTTGAGTCATTAAGCTTATTTGAAAATCTTCTAGAGGGACGTTTCGCGATCTCTTCCATTGGCATTTTTTTTCTGGTCTGGATTGTTTCGTGGTTGCCGATCGCAATCCCGCTGTCAATCCTCTTTCAATGGCGCCCACCAGCCCCGTTGACCGTTCAGCAAAAGCTTCCTCTGGTTCTATCGCTTTATGCTCTGGCTCCCCTGATTCTGTGGGGCGCTGCCTGGCTTGAAAAAATTCCATTTTCCACCTATGGGTTGAGTTGGGACCTTTCAGTTCTGCAATCCGTGGTGATTGGACTGAGCCTGGGAATATTGGGAGTGATGCTCCTGTTTGCCCTGGAAGGGGGAATGGGATGGGTTATCTGGCTCCCCCCTGGATGGAGGCTGTTGGGGAGCATCCTGCCGCTTACATTTTTGATTGGGTTAGTGGTAAGTCTTGTTGAAGAACTGGTTTTTCGAGGATTTTTGCTGAATCAGCTCCAGTTAGCATTTTCTCCCTGGCTAGCTGGGGTCGGTTCAAGCCTCATTTTTTCTGTGCTCCACCTTGTTTGGGAGGGGAAAGAGGCTATTCCTCAGTTACCGGGACTGGGATTGATGGGAATCGTCCTGGTTCTGGCCCGCTGGGCCGATGGGGGTAGCTTGGGGCTGGCGATCGGGTTACACGCTGGCTGGATAGGGATTATGGCAAGCCTGGACTCTACCCAGTCCATTCATTACAGCGAACGTAACCTGGAGTGGATGACGGGTTTATCAGGAAAACCATTAGCAGGAGTTATGGGACTCTTACTCCTTCTATTAACCGCCACTGTTGTGTGGGGGTTGGGTAACATCAACGGTGGTTTAGCTGTAGGATGAAACATCCTCACCACATTCGTCTGCCAGATAGGAGAGGGCGCGGAACCGCAGACTAACGAGTTGTTCGTAAAGGGGGTTGAGCTTACACAGGGGCGGAATATGAGCCACCTTGCGCCCAAATAAATTGATATCTCGTTCAAACGGACATTGAGAGGGGATCAATTTGCAAAGAAAGCGAGCTAACTTAGGATCGTGAATCTCCATCTGATCCAGCCAGTCTTTGACTGGGTGAAGCACATCTGGATGCGGTTGGGGTAAATTCAATTCTGAAGTTGAAGGGGTTGCTTCGGCAGTCTGCTGTTCGGCAGCAGGGTCGCACAGAGTCGAGCGCAGAACCTCCAGGATTTCTAATCGCAAACCCAGGGCATGACAGTAATTTTGAAGTAGCTCATCCTCACAGAAGGAATAGGCTCCATCGGCTACAGCAACCATCACCGCCGTTCTGAGAAAGTTCTCTGCTGTCCTGGGGTCACGCCCCAAAGCGATCGCAAGTTCTTCGGAGGATACGGGTTCTAGGGCGGTTGATTTATCCGTGGCGCTCAATGTTTGCTGAGTGAGGGCGCTAATCAGGTTTTGCTCTTCCAGGTCAAAGTGTCCATCAGACCAGGCGATCGTCAATAAACCCCTCAACCAGACCGAAATTTGTTCATCTGTGTAGGGAGATTGAGTTGTGCTAGTCATCTGAGTCATATCAATCGATATCACATTCTGGGTTGATTCTAGCCTTTTATCTATCTGGCGAAGCTGTAAACTGGAAGACTGAAATACTGAATGTAAGGATTTCCAGTGACTCTATACGAGTTTGGTTTGTTGCTGATCACAGTCTTTACGGCAGGTGCGGGGCAACTTTTTCTGAAGATGGGTGCCCTCAAACTGGGCAGGGTGGATACTAACAATGCCCTCAGCCATGTTGTGAGTATTCTGTTTACGCCGGAGCTAGTGTTTGGTCTGGCTCTCTACGGGTTGAGTGCGGTTCTCTACATTCTGCTATTAACTCGTGTAAATTTGAGTGCTGCGGGTCCGGCGGTTGCCATTGGCTACATCTTTTCGGTGTTGATGGGCTATTTCTATTTTCGAGAAGCCATCCCGTTAAGTCGGTTGATTGGGTTGGGGCTGATTGTTTCTGGAGTTGTTTTGGTGCTGTGGAAGAAATAGTTGATTGCAGGGAAAGGGCGGATGGATGGATGAGTTATGCCTTCGGGCTTCTATTCCCCGCTTGCTCATCTGTTGTCGATTTCCAACTGTCGATTTCCAACTATAGATACCTGTAAAGCAACTGGAGGGTTTCTTGCCCTGTTTTTTTCCAGCTAAATAAATTGGCTCTGGCCAGGCCAGCTGCACGCAGTTGGGAATGTAATTCGGGTTCGGTGGCCACCCGATACATGGCCTGGGCGATCGCTCCCACATCATACGGATCAACCAGAATTGCCGCATCTCCAGCAACCTCTGGCAGGGAAGCCAGGTGGGAGGTAATCACCGGAGTTCCACAGGCCATTGCTTCCAGGACGGGCAATCCAAACCCCTCCCACAGACTGGGCAAGACTAACGCGATCGCCTGGTTCATGAGGATTGGCAAATCTGTGTAGGCAACATAGTTCAAAAATTTGACCTGGGCTTGCAATTCCAATTCTGAAATTTGGGTCTGGAGGGTAGGTAATTGCCGTTGATCGGAGGGTCCTGCCAACCACAGTTCGTAGTCTGACCGATGAGGCAATGTGGCAAAGGCAGAAATCAGCCGCTGCACATTCTTGTAAGGAGACATACGCCCCAGGTACAGAAAATAGTTCTGGGTTGGCAGGTTGAGAAAGCGAAAGTTTTCCCGGTCGTAAGCCAGTGGAATGGGAGTAATCTTGCTGGCTGGAATATGGCAGAAATGGATGATGTCGTTGGCTGTGGCTTTCGAGTTACAGAGGATATGCTGGGCCTGTTGCAAAACGGGAGGGATGTAGTAGCGGTTATACAAACGGGCAGGAGAAAGCCGTTGAAAGAAGCGAAGTGGAATGAGATCGTGAACCGTCACGATCCAGCGGCAACGCGAACCCAGGGGGGCTTCGGGAATTGGGGAAAATAATAGCCTGGAAGCCAGTTGGTGATACAGTCTAGGAATCTGACACTGAGTCCAAAACAGGCGTTTCAAATGACCTTTCAATCCATACTCTGCTGTCAGGTCAGGGGGCGATCGATGGAATCGATGTCCGGGCAGTTCAAACGGACCTACAATATCGGCATCTAACCCCCCTAACTCTTTGACTAAGTTGAGGCTGTAGGTGGCCAACCCCGTTGGTTGGGGAAGAACTGAGGACAGGTTAATCAGAATGGACATGGGTAATGGGCAATAGGCAATGGACAATGGGCAACAGATGATTGAGGGTAACCCTTGCCCGTCGCCTGCCGCCAGTTGTGCACCACCTCCATACCCCATAGCGGTTTTCATTTGATGAGGTGCGGGAGGTATTAAGGTACATTGAGGTGCAGAGTACCTTTACTGTAACTCGCACCTTGAAAAAGGCTATATCATTACAGGCGACTGACTGGCATCACGGTTCCTAAATAACTCTGTACCAGGCTAATCATATTTTGGGGCTCTGGAGGTTTAGTTAAAAAGTCAGAAGCACCAGCTAAGCGGGCACGAGTGCGATCGATCAATCCATCCTGGCTGGTGAGAATGATGATTGGGGTATTTTGAAAGGCTGGTGTTTTACGTAGAAAGCTACAGAGGTTATAGCCACTGGTATCGGGCATCACCAGGTCAAGAAAGATCAGGTCAGGCTTGTGTTTAACCAGGGTGGCAATCCCTGATAACGGATCTTGTATATTTACCACGCGGTAACCTGCTGGTTCCAAAATGGTTGCCAGAACCTGGCCAACGGTTGGGCTATCGTCAATACAGGCGATGACTGGTCTTTTTCGTCTGCCTACGGCAGTCGTGGGGCACTGGGTTGGTCCAGCAAGAGGTGGCAAATCGGGCACTTCTTCGAGGGCGATCGCCCCTTGCTGAACCCAGGGCAAAATAAATCGGGTAACGGCTGTAATGGGGCGTTGAGCGTGGGAAGCGATATCCCACAGGGTGTGTTGCCCGGTCAGAAATGGATTGAGTTTATCGGGTAGCGGTACTCCATCGGGTTGATTGTCTAAAAAAGATTGTTTGAGAATGGGAGAACGGTAGGGACTGAGGGCATCCAATTCCAGAGCTTTCCATTGTTTCCAGAGGGTTTGCGATTGCTCCAAAACCTCTTCTACCTGAGACGACGACAGCAGTAAACTGAGAGCTGCATTATCCTTCAGCGCAAAACGCTGCATTGAGTACCAATCACTGGTAAGCACCGGATTGCTGACCAATGAAAACAGCACCTCCTGCAAGCTAGCTTTGATGATGGTTTGAGCTTGTGAAACGCTGAGATGGCTCTGTGTCACCTGATAACTCAACAAATGGTACTCCCAGGGCTCTTCCTGGGGAACACAGGAAACTTTCAAGTTTGGATAAACCTGCCTCACTGTCCGGTACCAGCGTCGCACCCGGTGCAGACTACCCGTCCCATAAACGAGGCGGCCATGGAAAAAATACAGCTTCCACTGGAGATCCCGACTACTAAACGTCAACTCACCCGTTGCCCGCTGTTGAGTCAACGATGCCAGGGTACGGGCGGCATTCGCGTATCCGATAGATGCAGAAGTCATTAGCGAGAATATCGACTGATTTGTTCTAAAAATTTTCCTGTTGCCCGAAGTCTAATCATTCCCAAACACTGGGAAGAATGGGAATTACCCTGAATTCTGGAGAAAGAGGGTAGGGTATATCCGAGGAAGCACCCCTCGAAAACCTGAACAGGATAGAGCAGAATTTGGCGGAATGTCTGGAGCAAGATAGATGCCTGAGTCAGGAATTTACCAGAGAAACTTCCCGTATTTTTGCGGAGATTTTCCTGCTTCATCAGGAGCAAAGACTGAGAAAAAAGGGCACACTGAGTTAGCACCCGTCAAATTCGCCGGAAACGCAACCAGCATGAGAGACCGAATTCAGCAACTAATCGAAAACTTGGGGCAGGCAATCGTCGGTAAACAGGACGCCATTCGTCTTGTGCTGGTCGCTTTAATATCAGGGGGACATACGCTGCTGGAAGATGTTCCAGGGGTTGGCAAAACGCTGCTCGCTAAATCTCTAGCTAAATCCATTGATGGGAGATTTCAGCGAATTCAGTGCACCCCTGATCTTTTACCCACGGACGTTACCGGCACCAACATCTGGAATCAGCGCACGGGTGAGTTTGAGTTCCTACCCGGACCAGTATTTGCCAATGTGCTGCTAGCCGATGAGGTCAACCGGGCAACTCCCAGAACGCAATCGGCGCTGCTAGAGGTGATGGAAGAGCATCAGGTTACTGTTGATGGGGTGACTCGCAAAGTTCCCAATCCTTTTTTTGTGATTGCAACTCAAAATCCGGTGGAATACCAGGGAACATTTCCTCTCCCAGAAGCGCAAATGGATCGGTTTACATTATCGTTGTCGCTGGGCTATCCCACAGAGGGAGAAGAATTACAGATGCTGCAACGGCTTCAGGCAGGAGTGGATGTGGGTGAATTGCAACCTTGTATTTCGCTCCAGGAAATTCAGGAGCTTCAGCGCCTGGCGGCGCTTGTAACCGTGGAGTCGTCGCTGCAACAGTACATTGTGAATCTGGTTCGCGCAACCCGGCATGATGAGGAAATTACCCTTGGAATTAGCCCCAGGGGTACGGTTGCCCTCTTTCGCGCGGCCCAGGCACTCGCTTTTTTGGAAGACCGGGATTATGCCATTCCCGATGATGTGAAGTATCTTGCGCCCTATGTTCTTTCCCATCGCATGATTCCGGCAGGGGGACGACGGGCACGGGCGATTGTGGAAAGGTTATTGCACTTGGTGCCAATTCCATAAGCAGGGTTGGGCGATCGCATGCTCTTCAGCTTTATCTTCTCTCTGTCCTGTTTGGGAGCAATTGATTTAATCTGGATCCAACTGAATCTCAAGAAAAGGGGTTGTCAACTAGCAATTTAGCAGTACAATTGTACTATTCATTCTTTTGGGTGATGCTCTGGGTCTCTTCACTGAGCTAGCCCTGCTGCTAAACTAACTGGTTACCCCCCCAACCATGGAAGAACTTCAAGCCCGCATTAAAGCCATCCGTGCGCTGCGAACTGAGATGAACCTTGCCAGACAGCCTGATTCGGAGCTGCTCGACGCAAGCGAGGCGGATTGCCAGGGTGAGGCAAGCATTGTGGAAATGCCCGAAAGGGCGCTCGATACAGCCGAAGAAACCAGGCCAGTGTCGCGATCGCGGCGCAAGTCGCAATCGTCTTCTAAACGAAAATCCCAAACTCCGGCGTCCAAGCAAAAGCCACTGGTTCCCTTTCGGCAATTGCGGGAGAACCAGCAGCCGTTTATGGATGATTTGAAGCGGCTAGAGGCACAGGCAGAGCGAATTAATCAAATACTAGCTGAACGGTCCCGCCCACAATATCAGCAAGAACAACCCGATGATGAACCAGAAATGAGATCTCAAGCTACCCCTGCTGGACGAACGCGATCGTCTCCTGGCATAAAGCAGTCCTCAAAAGGTTCTAAACAGGCAAACCGATCCTATGACGAGGGGGAGGAGCTACAGATGGCAGCGCTGGACGATGAAGATACTGAAAATCTGAAAATTCAAGCCGAGCGTATTCACCAGCTACTGGCAGAGCTAGAGGAAACGATTCGGCAGGCAGGGGCGATCGCTCAGGAACCCCAGCGAATAACGAATTCTCCCAGGACCGTGACTGAGGGGGAAAATAGGTTGCGGCGATTGCAGGATTCCAGCCCCATTCTCGAATACAGGCGATCGCCGGAACCTTCTACCCAGTTTCAAGCACGTCAAGTTCAAACCCAACCGCAGGGAATGCCACAAAAGAACGTCAAGCGAGCTGTACAGGAAGCCGCAGAAACCGCTCAGGCTCTGCGCTATCTCACCAATCGGGAAAGCAGTTCCATGCCAAACGGAACCTTCAACGGAAACAGTTATTCACAATTACCCCATTCAGAGGCATTTTGGCAGAAGTTTCCCCAACCTCACTACGCTCCTCAGAGCCAATTTTCGATAAAGCGTTTGGGACTCCTGCAGGCTCTCTTTCAAGTGCCTCAAAAACCGATAGACAAACTAGGAGATGCCGTTCTCTGGATTGTGCTTTCGGCAGTGGTAAGGGTTGGGTTTCAATTCCTGATGATGACCTATTCTGCTTATTCACCCCTGATTATCGGTTTGATGTTAGCTCCTGCCGCGCTGGCAGTTTACCTGGCGATTTTCGCACCCAAAGCTGAACCGGTATCGGTCTACCGCTTGTTTCTCATTATGCTGGGGCTCCTACTGGGAGGGAAGCTTTTTTGATACCCAATACCGTGATATGCCGGGACTCGCAGGATGGGGGTGGCTAGATGAATAGCTGACGGCTACCTGGATTCGGTAGCAAATCTGTCCGAAAAACATCATTACCACTCGTCATTTCATTGAAATGAGCCAATTCCTGACAGCGCTCAGGAGATTTTGTTCTGCGTTCACAGAATATCAGGAGGAAGGATGGACAAACGGAGATTCTACAATGTCATTCTCAAACAGGTTGTGGCCGGTGGTGCGGCATTGCTGGCGGTTGGGCTGCTGATGGATTTTCATGCTCTGCCTTCTTTGGGTAGTCGCAGAAGTGTGCGGGAATCCTGTCAGCGATTAGTGCAGTCGCAGGCAAAACTGTCGAAAGCACAACTGACACGGCTGCTGACAGTGCCAGAGGGGGATCGCAAACAAAAGGTGCGAGAAATTCTCAGAGATCCTTACTGCGAGTTGTCCAGTTTACAAATTCGAGTGGGGGTTCCAGCCCAACGAGAAGCCTATCCCCTGGAGTTTGATCCACAAACGTGGCTTGTCGTTCTCTATGAAGGAGACCAGTATGCCGGGTACCGTATCAGCGATCGCTAGGGGGGGAATAGCACTGTTTACAAACCGATGTCTGGTAATTGTTCTTGCTCTGCTCGCTCTGGTTGGATGCAGCACACCACCCTCGGAAGCTCCTATTGAACTCAAGCTGTATCAGGCTTGGGAATTACAACCAGGCGATAGCGTCGGCGGGCGGCTGGTGTTGGGTGGACTGGGGGATATTACCATCGCCCTTGAAGGAAACCCTGCCTATGCTCCCTTTGATGGCAGAGTTCAAATGGATCGGAAACACTGCCTGATTTTCTCTAGCCCCGATGTACCTGCTTACCTGTTTCGCCTGTGCGGATTGGACAATCCACGCCTGGGCCGGGTTAACCGGGGAGATGTGTTGGGTAAGGGGCGATCGCTGGAATTTGCCACCCTGCGTAAACAGCCCAACGGTACCTGGGCGATTGTAGAACCCACGAAAGAAATTTTGGAACGAACACTTACTCGACCATGAAAGCCTCTCCGCTTCCAACCACTCTGTCATCCCAGCCATGGAAACGGTTGAACCAGAAACGGTTTAACTACCCATCATCAGCCAGAAAATCAAGCAAACAATCGACCAGGAAAAGACCGCGAGATTTAACAACCCCACCCCCTATTTCTCCGGTCCTCATCGATGAGGCGATCGTCACTATTACAGGAAGAACCTACGGAGCAATTTTCTCAGAACCAATTCCCGAACCAGCCATTCTGGTTCCGGCAGCTAGTGCGCCAGTCAGGTCCTGGAAACTGTGGGTGCATGGGTTGTTTACAATTCTGAGTCTGTTTGCAGTCACCCTCGGCATTGGGCCACGTTCTTATGCGGCAGGTGAAAATGGGGCGATCGACTTTTCTTTGCCCTCTGACTCCACCTCTGCCGATGACTCATTTTCTGTACCTTCAATTAACGACGAATTTCTGCCCGAATCCAATCCAGAGCCTGAAGCGGCACCGAATATTTCCCAGTCCCCCTGAAATAACAGCGGCAGAAAACGAACCTCTGACTACTGATTCTGTTACCAAAGATGTTCCTTCCTCTGCCGATGCTGAAGCGGCTCCAGAAGCCGATCCATCCTTTCCTTCCACTCCAGAATCGGATTCGCCCCTATCCCTCCCGCCCATTGAACCTCCCTCTCCTCCGACCGAATCGCCACCGACCTCTTCCGCTAATCGTCCACCCGATATTCTCAATTTTCCTCCCTCTACTCCCTCTGCCTCTGCCCCTCCTGCTCCTGCTTCCCCTGCCCCCCTCTTCTCCCGCGCCTGCTCAGCCCAAATCCTCGAATGACCTTGGAGACATTTTCAGAGGTGGCTCGGATTCCCTTGTGGCACGAACGGTGGGTCATGCGGAAGGCACTCGTACTCCTGATGGCAGCAAAACTCGTGCCTATCAGGGACACAGGGACCCCGGCAATGGTGTGTGGAACCTGGGTAGTTTCTCGTTTCAACACTGCCGGGAGTATAACTGTTCAACCCCTGAAGAAGCAGATGTGCATCAACTTAAACGATTAAGAGAGCAGGCGGATAAACTCCGGCAACGAACAGCGGCCCTGGGGTTAAGTATGACGCTTTTGGAAGAACTGAATGGAATTGATTTGGCGAACCAGGCTCCCCTTGCGGCTTTGGGGTACCCGGGTTACCCGGAGTGGTTGAAAAAAGCCCATGATATGGGACTAAAGGGAGAAGCCGCCGTGTTGTGGGCAAGAGTCAAATCTTACTGGGACCCTAACCTGAATGGCTGGAACGCCCCCGGATTGGGAAACAGTGAAGCCCGAATTGAACATGACCAAAACCGTAGGCTGACAGCGATCGCCCGCGCCCTTGGCGTTTATGAACAACAGGTCGCCGCAGGGAAAATTCCCCATGCTCGAAAAAACCAGAAGGTTGCCTTGAAACCCCAGGAAGAACAAGTTTCTGACAACCTTTTCTTCCAGGATTCGGCACCGGGGAGAGGCTAAGAGAGTTGTTATAGCGGTAGTCATGATGATTAGGACGGGATGCAGGGGTGGAATCCCTGGCCGAAGCCCCCACTCCCTCTCTAATCCAATGTCCTAACGCACCCGCTTAGAGCTATATAGCTCTAAGCGTTAGACAGGGTGCAGGGATTCTACTCCTGGCTGCGGGCGGAAGTCCCTAAACCCCCTTTAGGATCAGTGTCCTGAGCAACATGGCGACAGCTATAGTTGTTGGTTTTTGGTTTTTAGTCGAGTGAAGCGTGAGATGAAGGGAGGATGGAGTAATTTCGCCTTTTCCCTCTTCCCTTATTTCCTCTCTCTTCTCCTATCCTCCCTCACTACAATCGCTGCAACAGGCTTAATCCGTGGGTATCGGTACCACAGGTGTTCAGGAGGTTATAGGTTTTGCTTAGTTCTTTGACCTGCATGGTTTGCAGGGGACTTGTCCGCCACGGACTTGGATTGTCGTAGGCGTAGTAGGTTTCCACCCCATCAATACCAAGTCGGGAAGCTGCGGGAATCAGGTCTTCGGGTGATCGCCGATAGCGGGCGGGGTGCGCCAGTACTGCCAGCCCTCCGGCTGCATGAATGGCAGCAATCACATTCTCTGCCTGGTAATCATCATCCATCGCAGAGCGGCTCAGCGAGTAGGGCACCATTGAGAAATGACGGGGATCAAAGGCATACCCCAGAATGTGAACTTCCACATCCAGAAGATTGGCGTTAATTTCAATTCCGGTCCAAAGAGTGGGAGCTGATCGAGTAGGGTGCTGTTGTTGCCACTCTTCTAGCCAGCTTTGGGCTGCTCGATACCCATTAATAGTGTGGTGGTCAGTAATTGCCAGCCCTTTGAGGCCAATGGCGATCGCTTGTTGCATCAATACTTCTGGGTGCAACCTCCCATCAGAACAAACCGTATGCATGTGGAAGTTGTAGCGGGTTGGGCAACTTTCTGCATGGGTTGTTTCAAAAACCCGTCTAAGCGCCAATGCATTTTGAGCTGCCTGTGTATTGCACGTCTCAAACCTAGCCAATTCAGCAGCCATAGAAGCCTCGGAAATTAAAGAATCTGGCCTGTCTCGTCTATATATTTACATATTTTAATTTGTATCGTCTGAGGACAATTTCCCGAATCAAAAGCAGTTAAACAGATACGGGCGAATGATAACGATTTTATGGTGAATCAATAGCGATCGCAGATGGATAAGGTGAGAGATACAGGGTTTTTCAGAGATTATTCAGAGACTATGGAGTCAGACCCTCCTCCTTTCCCTGCTTCTAATCAATTCTGAAGTTAAACGGCAGCCGCACGTAGACTCCCAGTGGGTCATTCATCGCCTTGAGAACTGCCAGGTCTTCTTGCAACTTTCTGAGTTCATTGTCTAAAGGGTTCGAGAGGGATGGTTTACCAAACACCTGTTCACCGGCTAGTTTGTCAAAAATGCGTTCTTCCAGACTGCGCGCTTTAGGGTATTCCTCGATTCGCCAGTTGTCCCCCAGTTTGGCTCGTTTGGCAGCATCACGGATGGCATCTTGCAGCCCTCCAAATTCGTCTACCAGTCCCAGTTGTTTTGCTCTGCGCCCAGACCATACCCTTCCCTGAGCAATCTCAGCCACTTTAGATTTTGCTAGCTTGCGAGATTCGGCAACTTTAGTTAAGAAGTGGTCGTAGTACTTATCCACCGCTTTTTGAATTAGAGCGAGTTCTTGAGCATTCTTAGGGCGGGAAAGGGAGAAGGTGTCTGCCAGGCGTCCGGTCTTGACGGAATCCCAGGTGATGCCGTTATTATTTGCCAGCGCTTGAAAATTGGGCAGGATGCCGAAGACACCGATGGAGCCCGTGATAGTATTGGGCTCGGCGAAAATGCGATCGCTATAGGTCGAGATCCAGTACCCACCAGAAGCCGCAACTGCCCCCATGGACACCACCAGTGGTTTGACCTTACGGGTGAGAATCACTTCCCGTTGAATAATTTCAGACGCCGCTACGCTGCCGCCGGGACTGTTCACCCGCAGCACCACTGCTTTGATATCCTCATCCTGGCGAAGCTGCCGGAGTTGCTTGGCGAGGCGATCGCCCCCCACTTGGCCGCTGCTCCCCTGACCATTGACAATGTCGCCCTCTACATAAACGACTGCGATCGTCTCCCCAGAACTTCGTTTCTGCTCCAGGGTTTCTTCCGCTACTCTGGCATAGGCCTTCAAGCTCATCTGCCGGAACGACTTTGCCTCATCGTCCTCG
The DNA here is from genome assembly GCF_049200465.1 of Leptothermofonsia sp. ETS-13. NCBI lineage: Bacteria > Bacillati > Cyanobacteriota > Cyanophyceae > Leptolyngbyales > Leptolyngbyaceae > Leptothermofonsia > Leptothermofonsia sp. ETS-13. The sequence goes on along the minus strand of NZ_CP120836.1, from coordinate 2,622,252 downwards.
TCAGTCAGTTTTTTCAAATCAGTGACAATTTCATCCAGGTATGCCAGCCGGTCCACCAGGCGAAGTTTGAGTGCTTCGTCCGGCATCAAAATGCCCTGATTATCAGAAATGGTCTGCAGTTGCTGAACCTTGAGTTTTCGATCTTTTCCGGTTGCTGTCAGAAAATCGTTCCATAGATCGCCTAAGAGCGTTTCGGTCTGTTGCCGATTTTCTGGACTGCGTTTGGTTAATAGAAAGGGTTCTACCGCAGATTTGTATTTTCCAACCCGTGTTACCTGTACCCCAACGCCAAATTTCTTTAATGCCCCAGCAAAAAACATTGTTTCTGAACTGAAGCCATTGATTTCGAGGGTTCCGATGGGGTTGAGGGCAATTGTATTCGCAACCGAAGCCAGATAATACTCCCGTTCGCGCCAATTTACATCATAGGCCACAATTTGCTTTCCGGTTGCCCGAAAGCGTTGCAATGCTTCCCGTACTTCTTTTAGGGTTGCAAAGCCTGCACCACCACCGATATCAGTACTGCTATAGAGATATAAGCCAACAATACGAGGATCGTTACTGGCTTGATTAATGGCATCCAGTGCTGCCCGTAATGTGATGGTTTCTGTTTCATCATCGGATAGGGCTTTCTCAAGGGTGCTAGAATCACGCTGGGCATCCGAGATATTCATCGCCAAGTCGAAGGTTAACACCGACTTATTTTTGACTGCTAGGCCTGTATCTCTGGAAGCGATCATCATTACAAGAGAAAGGATACCGCCGATACTTAAGCCGAGAAAAATCAACAAACCCAGCAGAGTGGCAAAAGTATATTTTAAGAAGTCGCGCATGGTTAACTGGTGACTGTGGCTGGTAGCTACTAGCTTAGGAGGTAAATTCATCTCCTGCCAAATGAAATCCTACGAATCGCTTATGATTGTGTTTGTAATAAATCGGCGGGAATTTGCCAGTGTCATTTGCAAGAGATGGCAATCTCGTCCCGCAGCAACTTCTCTCTCTTGCAAAAATAAACTTGAGAAGCGCGATCGCCTTAGAAGGCCCTTATAGAGCCTGTAATCTGGTAATGAACGCCAGATTTTTTAAAATTCATGGAAATGGGCATGCCTTGACTACCCGCATTCTCAATTTGCTGGTAACTCCATATGGCGAAGTCGGCACCAATATAATCATCGGGATCAACAAAACTAAAAATGCCGGTAATGCTGCTCAAAGACTCTTTCTTAATCGCCTGGCGAATTGCACTTGAGAGCTTGGTTCTGAGGGTATCCACATCTAGTGCACTCACCGTTCGGACTGCATTGGTCAACTCTTTTTGCAAAACGTTAACCAATGCTTGCTGCCCAGCATTTGCGGCGCTAGTTTTGGTCGCATCTTCTTCCATGGCAATCACAATAAGTCCAACGGTACTTTTCTCTTTGCCAAGGTTGTCAGGTAATCCAGCAATGGGCAGAATGGAGGTCGAGAAAAGACCTGTTGCTGCTGGAATCGCAAAACTATTCCTGGCCTTAACTCTGGTCCGTCCCAAATTACCGTGAGTTTTGCTGGGGCTTTTGATTCGCACTTTTGCATTCGCTAGGTTGGCAAGCTGAATGGTTGTACCATCGGCATAGATAGCCGCCACAAAGAGATAGGGTTCATCACCATTACTGTAGAAGTTATCTTCATCGGCATTGTGGCAGGTGAAGTTGCTCAGGTGAATCGTAACGGGCAGGGTACCTGGTACGGGAGGTTGGGGGGTGGGGTGGGCGGGGTGGTCTTGGATTTTGAGGTGGCGATGGTTCCCGGTCATTGAAGGGAATTGTGAGCGCTGGTCTCACGGAACCTAATGCCAATGCAGCAGCACAGGCTGCAAGAGTCAGTAAACGAAGCAGCATATTTTTCCCAAAAAATTGCAGGTTGAAAGTTAGGGCTTAAGTCTCCTCATCTCATCTGCCCCAATGAAGCGATCGCAGGGTTTCAGAAGGCCTCTTGAGGCGTCTTTTCAGGATTAAACCTGGAACATCCTTCTCTCAATCGTTATGTAGACCTATCCCTAGACACGCCTTTTCGCACCCTGCAATGACAGGCGGCTGTTTAAGGAAATTTTGTCAAAAGCATTGGGGTTAGCACCTGTGGATGTTTTACAGGAGTTGAGATAAGAATGGCTTTCCCACTTAGACTAACAAGAATAACATGGAGGGTTTGGCACACTCAGTACCCTCACAGGTAGTATTAGGAACGCCTTATTTTGCTTTACAACTATAGCAAAATCCGATCGCCTGGCTCAATCGTATATAAAAGCGATAAGGCTCAACCTGAACCCACTCACAAACTCTAATAAATAGCCCTATGGATGTAGACGCTGCTGACAACAGCGTAGACTGTCAACCTGTACCAACCGACACTGACCTGTTTCTGGCAATGAAAGCGGGGCAGCAATCGGCACTGGGTGCTCTCTACGATCGCTATTCCAGCCTCGTCTATCGGTTGGCTCTGAGGGTGTTAACCAATCCGCAGGAAGCGGAAGATCTGACCCAGGAGATTTTTCTCAACCTATGGCGAGGAAAAACTTACGAACCAGGCCGAGGTTCCGTCAGTAGCTTTTTGACGACCCTGACGCGATCGCGGGCAATTGATCGGCTCCGCTCCCGCAGCAGTAACCGCAAATTCCTCCAGCGCTGGAGCCAGACGATGACCACCGTTCCTCCTCCCCTCACCCCCTTTGAGTCGGCTTCTCTCAGCCAGAGATCGGAGTATGTTCGAAGTGCTCTGGCTCAGTTACCGGAAAAGCAACGCCAAGTGCTGGAACTAGCTTACTACGATGGTCTTAGTCAATCTGAAATCGCAGCTCGGTTGAGTATCCCCCTGGGAACGGTTAAAACCTGGTCGCGCCAGGGGCTCTTAAGTCTGAGAGACCACCTTAAGTCGTTGATTGAGTAATGGCAGGTATGGCTGAATCGCTTCCTCCCGAACAATTACAGGAATTACTCGCAGGCTATGTCCTCGGCAATCTCAGCCCGGAAGAAGCTGAGTCCTTGCGGCAACTTTTTTCAACCTATCCTGAGCTGATGGGCGACGTGCAGCAGCTCCAGGAAGTTCTTTCTACCATGCCCTATGCCTTGCCGGAGGCCGTTCCACCAGACCAGCTACGAGGGGCAATTCTCTCTGCCACTGCGGATGAGGAAGGGTGGCGTTCTCCCCCCCAAAAGCGCTGGCAACGTTTAGCGGTAACTTGGGGCAGCATAGCCGCGGTGCTTTTACTGGCTCTCGGCTTAGATAACGTCCGACTGAGGGGTCAACTGAGTGCAACCCAGGCTCAGGTCGCCCAGCAGCGAGACTTAATCGCGATGCTGCAAGAACCCAAAACCCAACTCATTTCGCTCAAGGGCATGGCCCAGATGGCATCGGCTTCTGGGCGGGCGGTGATCACGCCAGGACATCCAGCCGCCATTTTAGTGTTGCAAAACCTGCCCAATCTACCGGAAGACCGTTATTACTGCCTCTGGGCAATTGTAAATGGCAAAAAGAAGGTGGCGATCGCCGAATTTGAACCCAATTCTCAGGGCAATGTGTTTGTCAAAATTCCCCTTGCTTCCAGCTCTAATATTACCGGGTTAGCAGTCACTATCGAAGTGCTGCCCACCCCAGCCAATCCCAAAGGCCCAATGGTAATGACCAGCAGCCTTTAGCCAAGTTTATGATTACAGCCAGGGAAATTACCGCCCAACTTCCTGGAAACTCTGACTCCCTCGACTCCTTTCCAGGATGGTCACAAAAATTTTGACACCCCCTCTTTGTCCCAGAAAGAGGAATTCTGAAAGATACTCCACTTCAGGTTGTAAAGTAATGGTGATCCATTACAGCATTTTCTCTTCTTGATCCCAGAGAAGCTCCGGTTTTATTGGTTGGTATTCTTCGGAATTATTCTAGTCCGATATTTCCTCGTTGCTGGAGGAGCGTACTGTTTTTTCTACTTGCTTGCAAGAAAGCCGTCTGCCCAGGCAAAGAGGGCTATGCAAGCGGTATCGTGGCGGTCAATCCGGCGGGACATGGAACTGTCGATCCTGTCCTCTATGTTCTTTGCCCTTTGTGCAACGTTGATCATGTCAGCCTACGATTCGGGATTGACGCTTCTACATACCACTGTCCACAAGCATGAGTTGTGGTATGCCGGATTCAGCTTTGTTGGGGTGTTGCTCCTTCAAGATCTTTACTTTTACTGGTTTCACCGAGCGTTTCACCACCCCTTGCTATTTAAGTGGCTACATTGGGGTCATCATCAATCAGGAACCCCCACCCCGTGGACCTCCTTTGCCTTCGATTTGCCAGAAGCGATCATTCAGGGAGGTTTCTTTGTAGGTATTGTTTTCCTGATTCCCCTCCATGTTGTTACCTTAATCGCTGTCCTTATAACGATGACAGTGTGGTCAGTTCTGACCCACCTGGGGTTTGAACCGTTTCCTTCCTCACTTCTGTGCCGATGGTTTGGAAGATGGTTTATTGGCCCAACCCATCACCTGATCCATCACCGCAAATATAAAGTACACTTCGGATTGTATTTCACACTATGGGATCGCTTACTGAGTACTCAAGATCCTTACTATGAGGATGAATTACTATGAGGATGAATTTGCCTTTCCATCGGTTGGTAACCCGTTTGTTGGCAAATAGATTTACAACAGTGCATCAAGAAATGTATAGCGTTCACAAATAGTTTGTGAACAAGGAGGGCGAAGCCCCCAAACAGGGGTTCCACCTCTGTACCCCGTTCAAATTTCAAGAAGGATCGCTATATTGTCATTTGCTCGAAAGAATCTCTGGAAACATTCTTTCCAGGTAATCCACTCCTTCTTAACGCTGAGCGTCTTGATATTTTACATCTCTCACGTGGTTGATGTTTTCTACCAACAAATTTGTTGAACTGGTAGATGGAATCGCGTCAGAAGAAGGTTGATTATGCATAAGATAAACATTGGTCTTTCTGAAGAGCAACGCCGAGGCGTTTGTGATTTGTTGAACCGTGATCTGGCGGATGCGTATTTACTGTTGATCAAAACCAAAAAGTTTCACTGGGATGTCATTGGGCCTCAGTTTCGCACACTCCATGAGTTGTGGGAAGAGCATTACGAAACCCTGACTGAAACGATTGATGCCCTGGCCGAACGAATCCGGCAGCTGGGCTTTTACCCGGTTGGTAGTGCAGAAGGCTTTTTGAAAATGGCCTCTATTAAAGAGGAAAACCAGGAAATTCCAACAGCAACTGCAATGGTGGAAAAGCTGGTATATGACCACGAGCTCATCATTCGTAATCTGCGAGAGCACATTGATCAGTGTTCTGAACAATACCATGATGAAGGTACGGCGGACTTTTTGACTGGATTAATGGAAGGGCATGAAGAAATGGCGTGGATGCTGCGCTCTTTCCTGGAAGGTGAATCTGTGCAGGCAGATGATGTTGGTGTACGGAAAGAGCCAGTTAGCGCAACCAACTAGTCCACGTGAACTATAGTGTTTACAGATAATTTGTGAACAAGGGAGGTGGGGGTTCTCCCCCTGCACCCCGTTCAAATTCGTTCAAATTCAACGAAAAACACAATAGGGGGCAAGCGCCAAGCAGAGGTGAGAGGTAATCTCCTATCACCTATCGCCTAACATCTGTTGTCTATCTTTATAGGTACAAATGAGCAGATGAGCATCTAAAATTAAGGTGCAGTCTGGAGGGATTTGCTATGAACCCCACTCGCCGCTTTGTTCGTGGTCTGATTGTTGCGGTTCTCTTAAGCCTGTTGGCATTTCTCTATATTGGAGTGCAGGGGGCGATCGCGACTCCAAACCCTGATACCAGAACTGCACAGGCAACTCTCAGTGATCCCTCTGGTAAATCAAACTTGAATGGGCAGGTGTCAATTTTTGAAACTGCAAAAGGACTCCTGCTTAAAGCAGCAGTTAGCGATACGCCAGCAGGGTTGCATGGGTTTCACATCCACGAAAAAGGAAGTTGCAAGGATGGCGGTAATGGGGCTGGTGGGCACTTTAATCCAGATCAAGTCAAGCATGGCAAGTTGATTATTGATGGTTTTGCCAACGCCCATGCTGGAGATTTGGGCAATATTCTGATTGGGCTGGATGGTACAGGCTCAATGGCCCAAACAATTCCAGGGTTAAGGCTGACGGAAGGAAAGTATGCGATCGCCAACCGCGCCATCATTCTGCATGCTCAAAAAGACGATTTTGGGCAACCCACTGGCAATGCAGGTGGACGGATTGGCTGTGGAGTGATCGCCCTTTCTAAGTAGCCACAATGAACTGAGTACAGCGCCACGAGTGGAAAAAGGGAGTCAAGGGAATCAAGGGTTCTATTTTCAAGTCAGTCACAATGAATTGTGAACACCAACGGGTCCCATACAGAGATTAAGCAAGGTGGGCAAATGCCCACCTTAAACAATGCTTATTTCATGCGAAGTTTTCAGGCACTCACCTGAGCTGTTTTTTTAGCAGGTTGCTCCAGTAATTGCATATACAGGCGGTTTAGTTGGGAGGCGATGCCATCCCAGCTAAACTTAGCTCTAACCCGCTTTTTGGCAGCTTGCCCCAGTTGATCGCGCCATTCTGAATTGGTGAGAATCCGATCAATAGCGATCGCAAATGCCTCTTCATTCTTCGGCGGACAGAGCAATCCCGTCTCCTCTGGAACGATGGTGAACTGGAGACCTCCTACATCACTACCCACTACTGGGGTTCCCGCGGGCCATTGCTTCCACGGTGACCAGTCCAAAAGGTTCGTAGTGGCTAGGAACCACTGAAACATCAGCCGCCGCATAATAGGTGGGAAGTTCTTCCCGACTTAAGCGTCCAGGAAAATGGGTGATTGCGCTAAGGCCCAACTCTGCCACAATTTTTTTCAATGCGATCGCGCTCCTGACCGTCACTTTGCCCAGGGCGGCTACCTCCTCCAATGAACAGTTTGAGTTTTCCAGAATATCGCAGGCAAGAACGATGAATGGCTCGTACCAGAGTTTCAATCCCCTTACGAGGGTCGAATCGCCCAACGTAAAGAATCAGTTTTTCATCAGGAGCAATCCCCAGGGTTTTGCGGGCAGCTTGTCGATCTACAGAACCAAAGTGATCAACATCTGTGCCGCAAGGGATGATGTCAATCTTGCCATTGGGAGAAACCAGCGATCGCATATGCTCCTTTTCTTGAGGGCTGGTTGCTACAATCCGATCTGCTGTCTCTAAAACCGACTTTTCAACCGCTAACCGAGTCTTAGCAATCAACGGAATCGTTGGAATGGCTTTGTACTTAACGGCTCCTAAGGAATGATAGGTATGCACCTGCTTCAGTAAGGGCTGTTTCTTTCTCAACTCCATTCCCACCCAGGAGGATAACCAGTAATTGGTGTGCACCAGTGGATAGGGAGCCTCTAACTTCTGTTGGAAATCCAAGAAGGCCTGAACAAATTCAGGTAAAAACTCAAAAATCTCATCACGTGGAACAAACTCTTGAGGACCTGCCTTCAGACGAATGGTTCGACAGTGGGGGCTATGTTCAACAAATTTAGGCTGCTCTGGGCTGACCTGACGGGTAAACATATCGACCTGCCACCCCTGACGAGCCAGGGCTTCGCCAACGTGGCGTACATATACATTTTGTCCCCCAGCTTCCTCTTTTCCAATTTCAATCGCTGGATCGCCATGAACGGAAATCAGAGCGATACGCTTTCTATTTGAGAAAAACATGGCTTTGTGAGCTTTGTACTAAAGTTGACAAAAACCGAGCACGAACAAGCAGGGAACACAAACTCAAGGAAGTTTGTACAGATCTTCAGGATATTGCTATTGAGCGTGAGGCATATCGTTCAATGGAAATAAATTTTGAAACTCTATCATCAAAACAAAGCGGCTTGTCTCAATCTCCATCACCCTAAGGGTAGAACTTCAACTCGAAGAAGTCAAATTTAGCGAAGTAATTAGAGAATAATCATTAAAATCTAAATCTTCAAAAGGCTTCGTTGTATGTTTTCCAGACAACCTAGATCTTGGCTAATCACCAGATGTATCAAACGTAAAAATTAGTTGATCTTGTGAAAAGGACACATGAATCAGCAAACTTTTTGCTCCAAATAATTAAGAATGTAGCTGTGTGATCGTACAACTACTACAATCATTAATGAATAAACTTTTACCAACTGAAATTGAACTTTAGCATAAGTTCGCAATCTCAAAAGTTCATTTCGAGAACACTTTTGATCATAAAAATATCGAGTTTGTATCAATAATCGTTTCCTGGTTGAGCAAAATCATTAAATGGACTATAGACGAATACTCTGGCAAAACTGCTACCCACTCAAGGTTAAAGAGACCTGTGCGACGATCTGAGTTAAGACCAGTATTCGGGGAGGGGGCTGACCCCCTGTAATCAATTAAACATTCAGGTTTGTTTAAAATATAAAAAAATTCTATAGTGAAGGATTCTGGAAATAGATTTCCTAATGTATGGTTTCCTTAATCAGCTGAGCCTCAGGGGCTTATTGAGTAGCCAATGTTTGAATGGAATGAAATAGCTGTCGCCAGGTTGCTCAGGACATTGGCTTGAAGGGGAGCTGCGCCCCCAGCCAAGGGTTCCACCCCTGCACCCGGTCCTAAGCCTGATGGCTATAGCTACAAATCTAAGCAGTTCCCCGATTTTAAGTTGAATCGCGATCGCGTCAAGATTTCAATTAAAAAGTCGGGCAGACAGGATCTGCAGGTAAGCACAAAACCCAATACTCGCAGGGTTTCGTGCGCTAATCCATTCCTTAAACAACCTGGATGACGTACACTATCACCTTCGGGTGAAGGGCGAAGGCATTGCTGAAAAGCAATATGAATCGAAACGAAGTTTCGAGCATACAGCATCTATTTCATACCCAAATTCAGCAACGCCAGGGCGAATTCTAAAAAATCACTGAATCAGGGTTCAATAAAGACGACTCAAAACATAGTCCGCCAGCTTTAACAAAGCCTGGCGAGAAGCAGAAGGCGGAAGATCCTCTAGATGTTCAACCGCCAGTCGAGTATGTTGAGTTGCCAATTCTCGCGATCGCTCAATCCCACCGCTATCCTTTACCAAAGTCACGGCCTGTTCCAAATCCCCCGGTTGGGCAAATTCACGCTCAATCAAAACTTCCAAGTAAGGCTTTTCTTCCAACGCGTAAAGAACGGGTGCTGTTAAATTTCCGCTCTTAAGGTCAGAACCGGCGGGCTTCCCCAGGGATTCCGTGGAGCCCGTAAAATCCAAAATGTCATCAATAATCTGAAAAGCCAGGCCGATATGGCGACCATAGCTAAACATATCTTCTGCCAGACCGGCGGGGCCTTCACTCAAAAGGGCTGCCGCTTTAGAACTGTTGGCAATCAAACTGGCAGTTTTGTAGTAGCTCTTTTCCAGATACGCATCAATGGACAGATTGGTCGCGAACCGATTCAAGCCCTGTTGAATTTCCCCCTCCGCCAGATCCATAATGACCTGGGACAACAGCTTCACAACTTCTAAATTATCTAGATTAGCCAGATACCAGGAAGACTGAGCAAATAAAAAATCACCCGCCAGTACCGCAATACGATTGCCAAAACTACTATGAACCGTCGGTACTCCCCGCCGTAGTTCGGCTTCATCGACCACATCGTCATGCACAAGGCTGGCCGTATGAATCATCTCAGTGATCTCTGCCAACCTTCGGTGTCGCATGGTAATTTCATGCCCTTTCATGGTGGCTCGCGAAACCAGCAGCACAATCGCAGGTCTGACCCGTTTTCCCTTTGCCCCAAACAGGTGTTCTGCCGCTGCATAGAGAACCGGATGGCGAGCACCAATCAGTTTCTTAAGATTCTCCGTCAATAGGTATAGATCTGCTTCAACAGGAGAGAAAAGGGAAGTAGCTGAAGTCATGGATTTCCGACTCAGGCAGAGAGTAAGGTAACAAAATTTTAAATATTCTCCATCTATTTTAAGATAACCGCCCTACCCATAGATATAAAACTTCTGATTGAATCAATCCTTTCTCAGAAAACTGCCCCAGGGAAGAAGAGGTGATGGTGCGAAGATGGTGCGAAGAGAACTCCCGCCTTCTTCCCCAACGAGAGTGTTCTGGAAACGGGGCTCTGGATCCTTGAAACCCTGATTTCCTCGACCTCTTTTCCAAGATTGCCACAAAAAATTTGACAAACCCTCCCCAGCATCCTTCTTACCCAACTTGGTTTAATTGAGAATCAATAACCTTCATCAGAATCTTTTGCCGGCATGTTAGTTTGTTAATAAGGATTGCAAAAATTTTATCTGTCTGGGCAACCAGAAGCGATCGCTGAGGGATTAGCGCTCGTTCCTACCAGGTTTTAACTGATTGGAACGCAGTGTTTAGCGATATCGCTTGTGTCTCTGGAAAGGGCGAGACTCTGGGATTTTGACTTAGAGTCAGGTTTGCGTGATCGCCTTTGAAGAAGTGACGGTCTACCAGATGGCGACTGGTCATTTTGTTCGTACTGACTGCAATTTCTTGCTGAAACTATCTGCTCTGGCTTTGCTGGTCTCCGCTTTATGATTCACTCACCGATTTCCTTAACTATTCCATTGATAGCAGCTGTCTATTTACTGGTCGTTTACCTGCTTCTAACACTGGCACAACGTGGCAATCGAATGCCACGTCCACCTCAATAAGCTAAGTATGCCAATGAGATAAATGGCGTCGGCGGCACGAAGATTGTCTACCGCTTCAGCGGAGAAGCGTAGCCGTGCGAGATGTTAGGCAACAGCAACAGGCACAGGCATAGGGGGGAAGAAGATTCTGTAGTTTGTTGGCTGAACCAGGGGTGGAAGGTTATACGAATTCTCTCAGTTCGATTTATCGATTTTCTATAGGACGCAAGACCCTGCGCCCTATAGGAGATCACTTGTAGTTTGATTTTCGAGAATTGGTATATAGCGGTAGTCATTATGGTTAGGACAGGGTGCAGGGGTGGAACCCCTGGCTGGGGGCTTCGCTCCCACTCCCTCTCTAATTCCAATGTCCTAACGCACCTGCGTAGTGCTATATAAATCAGGCTTGAGATTGAGAGACTTTGTGAGAAAGAATTCCTGCGGAACCCTTTCTCACAATCCAAATTAGGATAGTTATATAGCCACCAGACTCAGGATGGGGTGCAGAAGTGGAACCCCTGGCTGGGGGGCTCGCCCCCCTTAAAACCAATGTCCTGAGCAACCTGGTGACAGCTATGTAAAGCATTTTCTCTCCTACTCCACGGTTTCTAGTTCTACAGGTTGCTGATAAACCAACTCTGGTAAGCTGATCCGCTCCACGATAGGAGCATAGCCCAACCATTGGCTCGCAAGTCGAATAAAGGGTTGGGGATTACCACTAACACAGAAGCGGGTTGGCATAGGTGGGCGGAGATTTTTAAGACCCAGTAAATCAAGCTCTTGACCAGCCGCCGCAACAACGTGAACGGCAGGGTCAACTAGTTTAACCGATCGCGGCAGAATGCGGTGCAAAACGGGAGCTAGGTAGGGGTAGTGGGTACAGCCATAGATAAGGGTGTCAATTTGCCGTTCTAGCAAAGGCTCCAGGTATTTTTGAGCGACGGAAACCGTGTAAGGATCTTCTAAGCGATTTTGCTCAATCAGGGGTACAAATTCTGGACAACCCATCTGCCAAACCTGGGTCCCGGGCTCTACTTCTAGAATGGCGCGACGATAGGCATCACTAGCGGCAGTTGCGGGAGTCGCAATCACCCCGATGCGCTGCCCCTGCTGCACAGCAGCTCGTGCTCCGGGAAGAATCAGTCCCAGGATGGGGACGTTGAACTCAGAGCGCACGGTTTCCAGAGCCAGGGCAGAGCTGGTGTTGCACGCCATAATCACCATTTTTGCGCCCTGTTGCACCATCCAGTGCAGGATTTCCCGCACAAACTTAAGAATTTGCTCTTGTGATCGCGTCCCGTAGGGTAAGCGAGCAGTATCTCCAAAATAGATGATTGATTCGTAAGGAAGCTGGCGGTACAGCTCTCGCAGGACGGTCAAACCTCCTACACCACTGTCAAAAACCCCAATTGGAGCCGAATTTGGGCTAACAATTGGCCGCTCGTTCCCTGCAAACCGATGGTTCAACACTCCTCACACCTCCAAGTTAATTACGAACATTGAAAGATTGCACCACACCAGTCTAAGACCGGGTCATCCTCTGAATGTACTGTAGAATACCGCGAGCGATCGCCGCTGCCATCTGACTGCGATAGGAAGGGTCAGAGAGTTTGGTGGCATCGCTTTGACCCGTTACAAACCCCACCTCTACCAGCACCGCAGGCATCGTCGTTTTTCGCAGGACATAGAATCTGGCAGTTCTAACACCTCGGTCAGGGGCACCCGTGCCTTCGAGAATACTACTGTGAATCACCCGCGCCAGATCGGCTCCGCTGTTATAGTAGTAGGTCTCTAAACCGCTGACATCAGGGCGACTCATATTAATGGCGTTCGCATGAATGCTAACAAACACCGACGCCCTCAGCTGTTCCGCCATTTGTACCCGTGGTTCCAGATCCAGATCTATATCGTCTCTTCGCGTTAAAACAGCCTGTACTCCCTGCCTCTCAAGTAAGCTGGCAACCTTTATTCCAATGTCCAGTACAATTTCCTTCTCTTGTAAGCCCCCAATGCCAACAGCGCCGGGGTCTGGCCCACCATGACCAGGATCTATCACGACTACAATTTTTCCACTAGAAATTTGAGGCAGGGTTGGTATGGAGGTAGCTGAGCGGGGGGCAGATGGTACAGGAATAGTTGCTCGTGGAGTAAGGGTCTGGGTACTGGTGCTCTGACCCCGCTGTAGCTGCAACGCCAGAATCTGTCCCGTTGGTTGATTGAGGTCAGCAATTTGAACACCCGCAGCGGGTTGCACCAGAATGGACACTGTGTGGGAATCTTCCTCCCGCAACCGCACCCTTAAAACGGGGCTGTTGGCATCCAATTGGGGACCTTTTACCTGCGCGGCTAACTGAGCCGGACGGATCGTAATCCGGTAAGAGCTGGTTTTTCGATCCCAGCCGGAGTCATATTTGAGGGGCTGATTTGCTCGAATAACCAGTTGTCTGCCTCCACTTTCCAGTTGCACAGACTCAATAGTGGCAAGTCTAGCAGGAGCAGAGGTCGCAAAGTTGGGGGAGATCGCCGCATTGTCTTCTCCCTCGGCTCTGGATGGCTGCCGCTGGATCATTCCCCCCGATGTGATCAGGGGAAGGGTCGGCACAATGATTGAATTGCCTGATGTCGGATTAGAAGCCACAGGCGCTCTGGCTCCATTCATCGTTTCATTGCCAGATGCTATCTGGGGCTTGGGAATTTGCACCACCCACTGTCGGGCAGTAATCCCTCGAAACTTAATCTGGTTGGGGTCAATAATATAACCAGGAGCCAGTTCAATCACAATGCGGGTAATTGTTTTGTTGTACTGCCCAAACCGGACAGACCGAATGGCTCCATCCCCTACTGACTCAGAAAAGGATGGACGCCCTAGTACAATACCGGGTAGATCAATCACCAGTCGGGTGGGCTCTGTCAACAGTTGGGCAGAGGGTTGAACGTCCTGATCAGTTCTAAATTCGAGTTTGTTTTGACCAGTGTAAAACCGCCAGGACTCGATTCTGGATGCCAGAGCAGGAGCTGGAAACAAAAGCAGGGAAGCCGCGACAAGCAGGGTGTAAGGGTGATATTTCACGAGGTCTTGTAGGAGGCTCAGAGCACCAAAGGACAACCAGCAGTATTTCACAAGCAAAACTCCCTACCCATCATGCCCAGGGCATCCGTTATAAGGATGTGGATTCTGACTGTGGAAAATTTGTTTCATGGGCGATCGCTCCTATGCCTCAACAAACTCCAAGCCCTTCCAGCCCGGTAGGGAGTTCTCAACAAAAACTGCTGTAAAAATATACTCGATGTCTGCTGAGGGCGATCGCGAAATTCATGGTTCCCTTGATTTTTCCTGGAGAACGATAGCGGTAGCTATCTACAGCGTTCACAAACTATTTGTGAACAAGGGGTTGGGGGGCTTCGCCTTCACCCAGGGGTGGAACCCTGCACCCCGTTCAAATTTCATGCACCCCGTTCAAATTTCAAGAAAGATCGCTATCGTCCTGAGATCTGCCACCTGCCGTAGTTTGCAACATTTCGTAACTGAATTGCGAAATGGTGAGGCTGGATGCTGTCTCCTCTAAAAATTCAGTCAGGGAAAACAGTCAGGGAAAATCACCTATGAAGCCCAAGGACTTGACTCCGCTCCAGGCATTACAGCGAAGTTTAGGCATGATCGTGCAGGCGGCACCAATAGAACTCAAGAAGCTGGCACTGTTGAATTTGCTCACTGGGGCAGGTCCCTCGATTACCTTGTTTCTGGGCAAGGTGGTGATTGATGAAGCGGGTCGGTTAGCTGGGCGGGTGGGTTCTGGAGATGCGATCGCCCTACTGTGGTCTCAACCACTCCTGTTGTGGAGTTTGGGTCTATCGATTGGACTGAACCTGCTAACGGATTCGGTGGATTCGGTGGGTAGCAGTTTATTTGCCTCTCTGCGCGATCGCGTCCAGGGTTTTGTGCAAAGCAAAGTCCTCCACAAAGTCGCCGCCTTTGATGATATCGTTCTGTTTGAATCTCCCGATCTGTTGAACCTGCTTCAACTGGCCGAAAAAGGAATTGCCCGATTGCAGCGGCTTTCCTTCATCGTGGCGGCCACTTTCATGGGCATCTTCACATTCATTCCATCGGTTCTGGTGTCGATCACAATTAACTGGTGGGTGCCATTGGTGCTGCTCCTGTCGTCGATTCCGTCCATCATTGTGGAGATGAAATATCACAAGAAAAGCTGGCGGGTGGAAGAAACTCAGGCTGGCGTGACCCGTGAAATGGATATCTATGCTCGCGTCCTGACAGGGGAAGCCTATGCCAAGGAGTTGCGGCTGTTTTCGCTACAAGTCGTGCTGTTGGAGCGGTGGCAGGGTTTGTTTGAGCGCATGTTTAGCCGCATGGAGCGGGTGCGGCATCAGGGGGCACTGGCGGTCATGGTGTGGGCGCTGATAGGCGGCCTGGGGGTCACGTTACCCTATGTTTATGTGGTATTGGGAGTGCTACAGGGCAACTACACCGTAGGCGATCTGGCGCTGTTTACCGGGATTATTCTGCAAGTGCGGCGCAGTCTGTATATTCTGATTGCCCACACGGGGGATATTTATGATGTCGCCCTGGCAACCGCTCCCATCTTTCAACTGCTGGATCTGGAACCCCAGCTTACCAGTGGTGCAACTCCGATGCGATCACCTGTGTCGCCGGACAGCCTCATTACAAAGGGGATTCAGTTGCAACAGGTGTCCTTTGTCTATCCGGGGAGCGACAAACCTGTCCTGACGGAAATTGATCTGCACATTCAACCGGGGGAGATGATTGCACTGGTAGGAGAAAACGGAGCCGGAAAAACCACGTTCGCCAAGTTGCTCTGTCGGCTGTATGACCCCACGGAGGGTGCCATTCTCTGGAACGGGCAGGACTTGCGCTCGCTGAGTTTACCCGAATTGCGATCGCGGATTGCCGTTGTTATGCAAGACTACGCCCGGTTCCCAGCTACGCTACGGGAAAATGTAGGATGGGGCTTTTTACCCAAACTTCAGGAAGATGCTTGCTTATGTACAGTTTTACAAGAAGCTGGCATTGAAAATCTGGTCAATGAACTGGAATATGGGTTAGAAACTCCCCTAGGTAAGCAGTTAGAGAGTGGGATCGATCTTTCTGGCGGACAGTGGCAGCGAGTCGCGATCGCCCGCTCGTTGCTGCGCCTATCCCAGGCAGAACTGTTGTTATTTGACGAACCCACGGCGGCCCTTGATCCGAAAAACGAGCAGGAAATTTACGATATTTTCCGTGCGATCGCGCGAGGACGGATGACTGTGATTGTGAGCCATCGATTAGCACTCGCCAAACTGGCAGACCGGATTATTGTGCTGGAACAGGGGCAGATTGTGGAAAACGGTAGCCACGATGAACTGATGGCGCAGGGCGATCGCTACTATGCCATGTTCACCAGGCAAGCCAGCAGCTACAGATAAAGCGCAGCCCTTCCTGAGTCTGCTGAATAAGCTACCGACTTAATAGCTGTCGCCAGATTGCTTAGGACATTGGTTTAAAGGGGGGCGCCCCCAGCCAAGGGTGGACCCCCTGCACCCCGTCCTAACCATAATGACTACCGCTATGAAATAATTCTGACAGCAGATTCCTTAATGGAAGAATACAAGAGCCAGAATAAATCCTACTTCTGGTTTTTGGCTCCTCGCTTCTCAAAGCCCTGATCTGACACGTTTAAAGAGCAAATTGCTAGAGCATTGCTCATAGTCGCTCTAGTTGGCGTTGCTAAAAAGCAGTATAAATCGAAACAAAGTTTCGAGCATACAGCACCTATTTCATACCCAAATTCAGCAACGCCCCCTAGTTAGACTCAGGCTCTACCGATTCCAACTCCACCAAGTCTGGCGACAGATTAACTGCTTCCGTCTTTCCATCATTAAGAGCAGGAACTTCTGCACTAATATTCGATTCCTTAGAAAACACGACCCGCAACAGTGGTGGAGCCAGAAAGGTCGTTAGGATAACCATGACAATAATCGCAGCTTCTAACGACTTGCCTAAGACCCCACTGGAAGCCCCCACTGAAGCAAATACTAGCCCAACCTCGCCCCGTGGAATCATACCGACGCCAATCGCCAGGCGATTGATTCCCGGTTGCCCAAACACGCTTAACCCGGTTACTACCTTGCCAAAAATGGCAACCAAAATCAGGAAAGACGCCATAATCAACCCTTCCCGGTTTTCGGGTACTAGGGGATTGAGTACCCCTACATCTGTACGGGCACCCACCACGACAAAAAAGATGGGCGTCAGCATATCGGCGATTGGAATAATCTGCTCTTCTAATTCCCGCTGCTTCTCGGTCTCTGCCAAAATCAACCCCGCGGCAAAGGCTCCCAAAATCGCTTCTAACTGGATCACCGCTGCAATGTAAGAGAGGATGAAGGCAAAAATCAGCGCTGACAACAGCAGTTGTCCGCGGGTTTTCATATTGTTGATCAAGCCAACTAAAAAAGGGCTAATCAGTCTTCCTAGCCAGATTGAGCCAATTAGAAAAACACCAGCACTGATGATGAGGTAAATCACATTGCCGACTTCGACCTTTCCATCGCGGGCAAGGCTGGCCACTACTGCCAGAACGATGATGCCCAACACATCATCCATGACGGCGGCCCCAATGATGATCTGTCCTTCCCTAGACGAAAGCCGCTGGAGTTCTGCCAGAACTTTAGCGGTGATGCCAATACTGGTAGCCGTCAAAGCGGCGCCAGCAAAAATGGCGGGCACCGGCGGCACCCCAAAAATCAACATCAATCCCCCGGTTCCCAGAGCAAATGGAGTCACAACCCCAACCACGGCAACAACGGTTGCCTGCATCCCTACTCGCAGGAGCTCCTTTAAATCTGATTCCAGGCCAATTTCAAATAACAGAATGATAACGCCCAATTCAGCCAGCACTGAGATCACCTCACCCTGGGATTGAAAAACCTGCGGAATGGCTTCCGGACTAAGGTGGGCAGTTGACTGCAAGAGCGCCATAATCATGGAGTGGCTACCATCTTCTCCTGCCTCAGGAAAAATCAGCAGGTGCAGGGCAGAGACACCAATGATCACTCCGCCAACTAGCTCCCCTAAAACGGGCGGCAGGTCAATACGGGCACAAATTTCCCCCCCCAGCTTGCTGGCTAAATAGATCACAACCAGACTGAGCAAGACGGCGGCTACCACCATATGCCCGCTTTCAGTTTCAGCGGTTGCCAGGAGCGGAGCAGGAAGGTTGAGCGGGTGAAGAAAGGGTAGGGCAGGGAAAAGAACCCAGGTCATGAAGTTCACCATTGTGCAACTGACATCCTATCCACTGTACAAGGTTTGTTACAGCAGATTAAGTTCAGTGTGATAAAACCTACCCTTTAACGGAAACATCCAACCGGGCGATTTCTAGACAAAAACTCGATGTTGAAGGGATGGCATCTGTCGGCGAACCTGTTCCAGTCGAGAAGGCTCAATAGCGGCGATCGCCGCTCCGGGTTGATCTCCAGCATCTGCCAGCACGGCTCCCCACGGGTCAACAATCATTGCATGTCCGTGGGTCTGGCGCATGCTGTAGTGTCGCCCGGTCTGGGCAGGAGCGATCACATAGCAAGTATTCTCAATGGCGCGAGCTTGTAGAAGCACCTGCCAGTGGTCTTTTCCGGTATAAGCCGTAAAGGCCGCTGGAACAAACAAGACCTCAGCTCCCATCTGTGACAGATGGCGGTAAAGTTCAGGAAATCGCACATCATAGCAGACTGACAGTCCCAGGTTTCCGAGTTCTTTGGAGGGGTAAACAGGTGGCATTCGCATGCCTGCCAGAACCGTACTCGACTCTTCGTAGGTGTTGCCATCGGGCAAGTTGACATCAAACAGATGAACTTTTTCGTAACGAGCAAGTTCTTCTCCATTCGGACCTACCAGCAGAGCAGTATTGTAGACTTTTCCATTGCCTACGGGAACCGGAAAACCGCCACCCAAAATCGTAATCTGGAAGCGCTGCGCCATCGTTTTCAAGAATTTTTCACTGGCTTGGGCGATCGCCTCTGCGTGAACCAGTTTTTCCTGTTCTTCACCTAGAAAAGAAAAATTTTCGGGTAGCGTAACCAATTCTGCTCCCTGCCGCACCGCTAAATCGATTAACTCTTCTGCCTGCACCAGGTTCTTTTTAAGATCGGGCAGACTCGTCATTTGCAGAGCAGCAGCCAGGTAAGACTTCATAGATTCAACTCAAATTCATGAAAGGTGTAGAAGCAGCATAACCAAGCTTGCAATCAAGGCAAACCCAGTTTGCATGCTTGTGATGCAGCCATCACTACCTTTCTAATTTAAAGCCTGGGAAGACCCGCAGGAAATCCGGAATTTCAGGAGCCTTTGTAATTATCCCACTTCTGGCTTCTGGCTCCTGATTTCTGATTTCCTGCTCCTAATACCTCACTCTTCACACCCCTTTGAATCAAAGTAAATACCGATTGTTTCGGTAGTTCGTAGCGTGTACCCCCACCAACTCGTCGCCCTGGAACTCCTTTCTTGACTGCTAGTGCAAGTTCACTCGCTCCCAGCAAGAACAGAATGCATATCAGTAGTGGAGTTAAAGGATTCATAGTAACCGTCTCACCCTAATGACTCAAGAATCTTACATTTTCTTTAGATTTTGGATGGGCGAGGGGTGTGCCAGAGATTGAGTTGGCTGTATTAGGGAGGAGTCAGGAGTCAGGAGACGAAAGGGAACAGCAAAGGGAGTGGAGGGTGAAGGGGTGAAATAACTACTAACACTTGTCGTCTGGTATAGTATCTTGCCAGTCAGGACAGTTGCCTTCGTTCTCCCATCCATAGGGGTGATAGCCACAAATCAGGGTGGTTCTGGCTTCTCGGCTGTAGCCGTAGGCAACTCCATGATAATGGATACAACCGACACAGGCTTTCGGGCGAGAGGGAGTAATGTCCCCAAACCCTAATTGCGATCGCAGAATGTGACGCTTACTTTCCTGCCGATGCCAGCGGGCGTAGTCAGCTTTTCTAAAGAAGTAATGGAGCTTATCAAACGAGTATTGGGCAGCATCAGCGTTCATGGGTCTAGTGGTGAGGGGTTATCCTCTAGCCTACCCAGAATTGCCCCTCTCTCGCCTCACTCCAGGGGTTTATTACACAAATATTGATAGCCGGTGGATGAGTGGAATCACATCAACTGCCACACTTTGACGGTACCGTCTGAACTGGCGCTGACCAAGTACTGGCCGTTGGCGCTAAAAGCAAGCGAGTTGACAGCACTGGTATGGTCATTTAACGTAAACCGGAGTTCGCCAGTGTCTAGATTCCAGATGCGGATGGTGGAATCGCTGCTGCCGCTGGCTAAGAGTTTGCCATTGGGGGCCAGGGCGATCGCATTCACCGAATCCGTATGTCCCGCCAGAACCCGCAGAACTTCCCCCTTCGCCATGTCCCACACTTTAATTGTTTTATCCTTGCTGCCGCTGACCAGCATTTTGCTGTCAGGAGTGATGACAACAGCATTGACCGCACTAAAGTGTCCTTTGGCAAAGGTGCGAATTTGCCCACCCGTCTTCAAGCTCCAGAGTTTGATTTGATTGTCCAGCCCACCACTGGCCAGGATTTGACCATCAGGGCTGAGAGCAACCGAGCGGATCATGCCTGCCAATCCCTGGAAAGTTTTTAACGCTTCACCCGTTGCTAGCTGCCAGAGGATAATGGTGCGATCTTCACTGCCGCTGGCAAGGAGTTTGCCATCAGCACTGATGACTACCGAATTGACATCTCGCGTGTGCCCTTTGAGATTGAGCAACAGCTTACCACTGGCCAGTTCCCAAACCTTGACAGTGTCATCATCACTGCAACTGACCAGGACCTGACTATCAGGGCTAATGGTGAGGCAGTTGATGGGGCGACTATGTCCGGATAGGGTTTCCAGAAGTTCACCTGTTTCTCGGTTCCAGATCCGAATGATGTTATCCAGACCACCACTGGCGATCGCCCATCCATCAGGACTCATTGCAACGGCCATCACCCAGCTAGAGTGTCCGCTCAAAGTATGCAGGCAGCGACGGTTCTGGGAACCGGAGATGGGGGGCTTAGAAGGGAGGGATCTCGCCCCTGGTGATTGCCCGAAGGTAGGGGGTCTGGAGGGTGTACCGGAAGGGGGTAGAGGTTGACTGGGAACGGCTGGCTGCCCTGATAGGCGAGGAGTGGAGGTTGTCGAACTGGGAGCAGACCCTGCCATCCGGGAAGCAACAGCTCCAGCAGAAGCGGCTGTCAGTGGACGAGATAACGCCGTCCTCAAATCTTTCATGACAGCGTCGGCAGACTGGTAGCGATCGCCCACTAGATCCTTCAACATCTTGTCCAGAATCTGCCCAATCGGTTCGCTGAGGCTTTGCCCCTTCAGTTTTAGTTGCTCACGCCAGAGCCAGCGCCCTTCTAGTGGATCGTACAGATCATCGGGCTTCATCTGGGTCATTAAATAAAGACAGGTTGCACCCAGACTATACAGATCGCTGGCAGGGAAAGCTTTGCCGCTGCGTAATTGTTCCATAGGGGCGTAACCTTCTGTACCAATCTTGGTGCCGGGCTGGGCAGCGGTTTCGGCAGACAACAGCTTAGCAACGCCAAAATCAATCAGCACCAGCTTGTTATCCGATTTGCGGCGAATGATGTTAGAAGGGGTGATGTCGCGGTGAATGACTTGTTTATCATGAATAAACTTAAGGATAGGTAGTACACCAGCCAACACCTCACGGATTTTTTGTTCATTAAAAGGACCCTGTTGACTCATCTCTTGAGCCAGGGTTTGCCCTTCAATAAACTGCTGCACCAGGTAAAGGCGCTTATCTTGTTCAAAGTAAGCAAGTAGAGTGGGAATCTGGGGATGTTCTCCCAATTCGTGCAGTCGTACCGCTTCCTGCCCAAAGAGTTGAATGGCCTTCTCCAGCGATTTGGTTCCCTGAATCTGGGGAGAAAACTGTTTCACAATGCAAGGGGCTTTCAGTCGGTCTTCGTCTTCTGCCAGGTACGTTCTGCCAAACCCTCCCTGACCCGTGAGCCGGACAACCCGATAGCGTCCTCTCAGAAGAGGAGTGAGCTTTGAGCCACAACTGAGACAGTACTCTGTATCATCAGTATTTTGGGGCTGCTGACAATCCGGATTAAGGCAAAAGGTCATATCTACGCACCCGGGTGACGTAACAGTTAGTATTCACCTACCAGACCGTATTTACTAAAGTTTATCTAGATGTTTTTAGAAGATTATCTAGATGTTTTTAGAAGAGAACGGTTTGGAAGTTTAGCTGCTAAAACCACAAATCGGAAATTGTCCGGCTCTCCTGGAAAGTTAACGATAAACGGCGCTTATCAGTGAGACGAAATCAATAATCCAGCAATATTGAATAAGGTGAAAGAGTAGCTTATGCCCTTTTTCCCCAGCAAACTGGAAAAGTCATTGCTCAATGAGAAATTGCCACCGATCTGGTTGCGATCGCACCCTTACAGTCTGTCGTAGTGAATCCTAGTACAGCAAAACGAAAGTTTTGTTGGGGGGTGTAGGGGTGGAACCCCTGCTTGGGAGCGAAGCCCCCAAACCCCCATGTTGCAAAATTAAGGGTTTGCAACACTAGTTATATCAGTCTACATTAGACCTTTCTAAGCAAACGCAAGATTCAGCGATAGCAGAAGCTCTACGCTCGTGAAGTAGAAGGGTAGATAGGCAGAAGTCAATGATCCGCCAGACTCAGATGCACCTGAAAAACAATCATATCGTCACTAACGACTGACCTGATACTCCTTCAAGGTTGGCACCCCTTTTAAAGAAGGGCCCATCAGCAACAGGGTAGTTTGATTATCCAGATAACCCGTTGGTTGAATGCCCACTGCCTGTTGAAACTGCTGGAGTGCCTGTTTAAAGCCCTGGGGAGTCTGGTTTGCAAAGCCAGATTGTTTCAAGTAATCCATTGCCTGGGTTTGGGTAATCGCTGTCTCGCCCCGGCGAAAGATGGGAACATACTCCTGACGCCAGACTTCGGCGAACTGAGCCCGATCCAGGACATAGATTTTGCCACGGGACGGGTCACCGATCGCCATCAACTGGTCATTCATGGCCAGCAGCGCCACGGCGTGGGGCAACTTCCGCGGACCATCTATTAACCAAACTCCCAGCACACCGGGGCGATTGATCCGCTGCATCTGCTCCCAGGTTGGGGAAAGTTCAATTCCATCCATTCCCAGGGCACGAGCAGCCTGAATTAATTGGGGCATGGAAGTCCCCAGGCGACTGGTGCCAGCCAGCCTGGCAACACTTGACTCTGTTGCACTAATATTCCAGCGGCGCAGGACAGTTGCCAGGGCTGAGGGGGCACAACTGCTCATGGACGTTTGTTTGAACACGCCATTCGCCTGTAAGTTGTCATTCAGCTCTGGATAGATGGGGGCGAGAAAATAGGCTTCTGCGGCGGTGAATCCAGCCAATCCAAGCAGGCCCAACAGAGCAACGGCAATGACCTGCGATCGCGCCGTCTTCCAACTCACAATAAACGCCAGGCCACAGAAGCCCAACAGCACCACGCGCAAAATAGTCCAGGTAACCTGCATGCCATAAATTCGCCATTGCAATGGCAAAACCTGCATCTGGGGCACGTTCAACGCGAGAACAACAAGTCCAATGTATAACCCCAGAAACAGGAGAGAGAGGGCTGTCTTTCCCTTAAACAGGTCATTTGCGGTTGCTCCCTTGCGCAGCAAAAAGCGCCCAAACCGGACACCCCAACGAAACGCAAACCAGCCCAGCAGCAGCGTAACGATTCCCTCAATTAGCATCTGCCAGTTTTAATCCTGTCACTTGACCTGCATTCTCTGCCTCGTTCCTATGCTGACACAACCACTCCGGTGCTTTCCTGGGAGAGTCGGTTAACACTACAAATAGCGTAGATTCCGGTACCAACCGTTACCGCCGTGATGGTGGCCGGTAGAACCCGAAGCAGTGTCCATTGTTCACCATCCTGGCGATACAGGGTCCAACTGCGAATGGCTGAACTGGCTGGTTTCCAGGTAAGCCTGCCGTTTTGCACCTGAACCCGTTGCGGCAGAGGGGGAGGAGTTGCCTTTAGCCAGGGCACCACAGGAGCCAGGGCAGGGGCACGATAGGTTGTAATTTTGAAGCGATCGCGAATCCCCTGGCGATTCTCAATAAACGCATTCATGCTGAAGAAAATGTTCCCCAGAACCCGTTGGGAGTTCAAACTGCGGGTAATATCAACTTGTCGTTCAATTTCGGTCAGTTCCCAGCCTCGCCCATCCAGTTGGGCCAGGTTGTTGCCAGGGTAAAGGTGACGTTGTTTAGGATTGTTATCTGCCCACCATTTCAGTAATACTGGGTAGCTTTGAGCTGGTGGATCAATTCGCCAGTACAGTTGGGGGGCAAGGTAGTCAACCCAGCCCTGTTGTAACCATTTCAACGAGTCAGCATAAAGCTGGTCGTAAGCATCTAACCCGCGAATCTGTTCTGGCTGACCGGGTCGGTAAATACCAAAGGGGCTGATGCCAAACTTGACATGGGGTTTTTCCGCCCGAATGCGGGTGGCGAGGCGCTGAATTAATTGGTTGACGTTTTCTCTCCGCCAGTCTGCCAGGGAAAGGGTACCACCGCTGGCACGGTAAGCCTGATAGGTTTTGTCATCGGGAAAGGTTTTGCCAGCGATCGGATAGGGATAAAAGTAATCATCTAGATGAATGCCATCGACATCGTACCGGCGTAGCACATCAATAATGACGTTATATGCCCGATCTTGCACAATCTTCGCCCCCGGATCCATCCAGCGCTGATTACCCCAGGGGTAGACGACCTCCGGATTGGTGACAGCAATATGGGGGAAAACATTCACTGTTCGCTGAGAGGCACTGGCACGGTAGGGGTTGAACCAGGCATGTAGCTCAATGTTGCGCTGGTGACACTGGGCGATCGCAAACTCTAGCGGATCGTACCCCGGTGCCTTGCCTTGAGTTCCTGTCAGCCAGTGACTCCACGGCTCAAACTGAGAAGCATAAAGCGCATCGCCCTCTGGTCTGACTTGCAAAATCAAGGCATTCAGGTTCATGGCCTGCATCTGATCCAGAATGGCAATCAGTTCTGCCTGCTGTTGTTCACTGGAGAGTCCCTGCTTTGAGGGAAAGTCTACATTCCAGACACTCGCCACCCACACGCCGCGAAATTCTCGCTGATGCCCAACTATTACCGTCTGTATCCATCGCACGATGTAGTCAGAAGCAATGGCAGGGGCTTGCTCCAAACTCACCAGACATTGATAAATAAATGCCGCCACTTCAGCACGGGTTGCTGCCTGTAACGGTTTCAACTGTTGTAAGGAAGGATAGTTGACCACGATTCCGGCTTCGCTAGCAGCGGCGATCGCCCCCATAGCCCACTTTGGAATCTGGGCACTGTCCTGATACAGGGTGGCGAGGGGAACCTGACCCAATGATGAGAAACCAAGACCACTCACAAGCGACACCAGAGCTTGCACCCGTGGAATCGACTCATTCGGGCGAAACTGCCGTCCCGGATAACCCGATAAGAAACCCGTTTCATAGGCCCAGCGAATAGCCTTTAGCGCCCAATGATGAGTAGGCACATCCACAAATGGCACATACTGACGGCCACCTGTGCGAGGAAAGGCCGCCTGTAGCAAAGCCGCAAACTCAGCTCTGGTGACAGCCCGATTTGGGCGAAAGGTTTGATCTTCAAAACCGTGCACAATTCCACGTTGCGCCAGCTCTTCGATAAAGTTTTTTGCCCAATGGGTCTGGATATCTGGAAAGCGCGGTGAGGAAGCAGCCATTTCCTAATCCTCCAGCTTGATCGCCATAGCAGGTGCCAGGTGTCAGGTGCTAGTGTTGCAAACCCTAAATTTTGCAACATAGGGGTTTGGAGCTTCGCCCCCAAGCAGGGGTGGAACCCCTGCCCCCCAACAAACTTTCGTTTTGCTGTAAGTAGCCAGGCACAATTAAATTAACAACAATTTTGGGGGTGGAGGGGGTGAAACCCCCTGCCTGAGGGCGAAGCCCCCACTCCTCCTTCTTACAGTTAATTATGGCCATCTACTTACTAGTGGTTCACCAAAGAAACTTTGCCCGGTTATCTAAACCCGGAAAAACCAATTTAGGGGGCGAAGGGTTGCAAACCCTTCAAAATCTGCTTGGCAGACTACTGGAGATGAAAAGTGCAATTCATCCCCTTTAAAGCAACATTACTTGCCTTAGTTTTCCTGGCGGTTGCTATATGGTATATGCAATCTAGCCTTAAGATGACTCTTTCAACTCCCTCCCTTTCTCTACAATCGGATTGGGCATCCATGTGGTTGGGTAGTCCTCACAAACCGTGAAGCCGCACTGTTGGATACTGAGGGCAATGTTATAGCTGTTGAGCGCCTCACGCCGACGGTTGAGGTAGGTCAAAACAGCACCGCGAAAGATCCAAATTTCACGATTATCAGGAGCCAGTTCCAGGGCTTTGTTAAAACTTAACAGGGCAGCCTCATAGTGCTTTAAATAAGCCAGCACAATTCCGCGATAAGTCCAGATTTGATGAAGATTAGACTGGTGCTTTAAGGCGATGTCAAAACTGGTGAGTGCTGCTTCAAAGTGCCCCTGCTGAGTCAGCATTTTTCCCCGGCTATACCAGATGTGATAAGGAATGGCAGGCACAATCGTCTTGTCTTCTTCAGACTGATGCGCCGCCTCATTATTTATCCCATTTAATAAATTATGATTATGCACAGACGAGGAGTTACTCATGAAACGCTAATAGCTAACAACCAAAAACTAACAACTGCTTATTAACCCCCTCACCCATCTACCCCTCACCCTACTGCCCATTGCCCATTGCCCATAACCTATAACCTTCACGAAACTCAGAATTGAGAACTCAAAACCCAAACCTGTGTCTAGATTGTTACCTCTTGCATGATTCAATATCAGTGAATTCCGCAACTTTAAAGAAACAAAATATTTAGCAGCAAATCTTAAAATTCAGGTTTTGTAACTTTTATCACAGCTGACCACATCACGACTTGATGGAAATCACTCTTTCCATCTAAGTAAGTAGCCAGGCGCGATTAAATTCAAAGATAATTTCGGGGGTGGAGGGGATTTCACCTCCTACCTGGGGGCGCAGCCCCCACTCCCCCCTTACCAATTAATGATGACCACCTACTTACAAGAGTCCAAACGCAGAACGGTTCTTTTCTCTTTCCTCTTTGTTCTTTCTTTTTAGCCAACATAGCTTTTTAGCCAACATAGTCATTTGCGGTAGGTGCCTGAGGAATTGACGCCCATTCTGCCTTTTGTAGAAGAATGTACTCTCGCACGTCCTCTCGATAGCGTCCCAGAATATCTACCTGATACCGTTCTGGAGAAATTGCCACCTGAATTTGCTTCTGAGCACATACCCATGAGAAATATTGCAAAGCTACCAGTCGCTTCTTTTGTAGGGGAGTCTGGTAACTGGGCTCATCTAAAAGCGGAGTCTTTGAAGATACTTCGTCTGGGGTGCCAGGGGAGGAGGACGTTTGAATCTTCATTAGTTCTGCGCTCAAATCCTCAGGAAGTGGGGTTGAGATACCCAGGGTTTCAGGCGCAGTTTGAGGTAGAGAATCCAGTAATCCCTGAAAACCGATGAAAGCCAGACGGTAGATTAAGAGCTTAGCGAAAGGTCCTTGAAAGTAGCCGCCATGTACATCTCGTTTACCAGTAGCAAAGGCCATAAATAAACGTAGGTAGCCCAGGAATTTGAGGGGCGATCGCTGCCCATCCAACAGCAGAACGTAGGACTCTTTTCCCTGGGGTTCTAGCCTGTCCCGATACTCAGTGCAGTCGAAGTAGGTGAATAGATCGGCGATCGATTCCTTATCTTCCTGAACACTTGCCACCGCTTCATCGCTCTTCTTCCGCTCTTGCCACTGGCTTGCCGGATCCAGACGCTGATTCTGATCTTTGCTTAAAACGTTGACTTCCAGATAGGGCAAAAGATGGCTGGTCGGATCGGGAAGCTCTTCCAAATTAACGATGCCATAAATGGGCTTAACCTTCTTTGATTTAGAGAGGGTAATGCGCTTTGAGGTCACGGTTAAATTACCGAGTCGGTAGCCCTGAGTTCGACTCCGTGCCGGGAAAGAGAAATAATTTGCAGCAGTGGAGGCAATCCTGAGAGCCAGATCTCCTTCGTTGCTGAACAGATAGGCTTCCTCAAACCGGCGTAAGGCCGAACGTAAAAAATTGGTGCGCCCTGAGGTAATGGTGAGCAGAGGAATGTCCGGAGCGACCAGAATTAACCGTCCCAGGCGGAAGACACGGCCCAGTCTTGAAGAAGGGGTTTTTGAAATGTGATCTTCCCCAAGTCTTCCAACCGATCGCGGGTCAAAAACATCTGACAAAATTCGAATTACCTGAGTGGTGACGTGCCCACCCATGCTGTGACCAATGAATGAAAGTTTGATTAAATGATTTTGCCAGTAACGTTGAGCCGCATCCAGTTCTAGGCTTTCAATTAAAACTAACCGTTCAAGAATTTGTTTGAGCAGTTCATTTCCAATCTCAGGTGAAACATCTTTCCGAAGCCGCTTAAAGAACTGCTGAAACCGGAAATCTTCTGAATCGATATTGAGATCCGGATATCTGGAAAGAGTATTTCTGATTGCACTGAAACTATCCATTACATCGGATGGGGCGATCGCTTGAATTTCAGGAATCCTACTATTGATCCTTTCATAAAGGGCCTGATCGGAAAGGGTTTCGCTGACTGTTTTTTCGATGAGTCCCTGATCAATTTGTCGGATCAGTTCAACTAAGTCTGACACTCCATAGATGCTGGCCCGGTAAGCATCTCGAAAGTAAACAGAAATTCTCAATAAATAAAGAGTCAGTACCACTGAGAAGCTAATGACGCTGATGATCATTAAAGCGACTGCGATGGGGGAATGGGTTAAACCAGCCAGGACCAAAAAAAGAATAGTGGCAAAGATCCCTCCATAAAGCAGAATGCTTAGTAGAATTGGAAGTGCTTTTCGGGCTTCCTTTCGAATTGTTTTCTTTTGCAGACTTTCTGAGGGCCAGCGATAGCCAAGAAAAATCGATCCAGCCTCTTTTTTTTGAATCAATGGATCCTGGTTTATATAGGTACTGAGGGGCTTGTACCAGAATTCTCGCACCCCATCGGTAGCCAAATCTGTCCCGGTGTTGTATCCGTGAATTGCGATCACCAGTCCCGAATCTTTCACCCCAGATTTTGCGTTTTGATAGAGCAGTTCTACGATATTGTGAATTGTGGGCTGATCTTCGTCTTTAATATTTGGACTGTCATCTTCGACATTAGAGGGGGCTGTACTTTTAACAAAAAAACTGGGAATTGGCAGTTTCCGACAGTCCTGGTCTCGAAACAAATTTTCGACCAAAATATTCATTGAAATAACGCCCCCTGGTATCGTCGAGTCAAGACTGTTCCCGATTATAGGATTCACAGCTGATTTGGTCTAAAACAGTAAGCTTTCTTTTGTTTTGAGCGTTACGTTGCTTAACCTGCTTCAACCTGTTTCAATCTTCAATAGGAAGCAGGGAAGATTACCGCTATTCATCGCAAAGAAATTATGCATGTCATTCCCGCGATCGATTTACTGGAAGGGCGCTGTGTCAGGCTCTACCAGGGAAATTATGACCAGGCGCAAACATTTGATGAAAATCCAGTGGCTGTTGCCCGCCAATGGGCAGCGGAGGGAGCTACCTGGTTACACGTCGTGGATCTGGACGGAGCAAAAGCCGGGCACCCGGTCAATTTATCGGCGATTGAGGCGATCGCCCGCGCGGTAGATGTACCCGTGCAGGTGGGGGGTGGGTTGCGCGATCGCCAGAGTGTTGTCGATCTCCTCAATCTGGGTGTGCGACGGATCATTCTGGGTACCGTTGCCGTTGAGCAGCCAGACCTAGTGAGTCAACTCTGCGAAGAATTTCCAGAACAGATTGTGGTCGGGATTGATGCTCGTAATGGCAAGGTGGCGACGCGGGGCTGGTTGGAAACCTCTGAGGTGATGGCAACGGAGTTGGCCCAACAGATGGCAGCTTGTGGGGTTACGGCGATTATTTACACCGACATCCATCGGGATGGCACTCTTCAAGGACCGAATCTGGAAGCCCTGCGGGAGCTGGCAAGCAACATCAATGTGCCGGTAATCGCATCCGGTGGAGTCAGTTCGTTGACCGATCTGTTCAATTTGCTGGCACTGGAACCGCTAGGGGTAACAGGGGCGATTGTTGGGCGTGCGCTCTATACAGGTGATATTTCCTTAAAGGAAGCGTTACGAGCTGTTGGTCCGGGGCGGTGGCAGGATGTTCCACCTGACTTTGGCTCTTCGGCATTTGCTTAGGAGTCGCTAAGAGTGAACTACTAACCGGCTCCTTGCCAGATCCCGGATTAATGGCAATCTGGAACGGATGTAGGTGCCAAAAATAGCTATTTCTTCGTGATCGAGCGATCGCTGGTTTTTAAGCTGTCTCAACAACCATTGCACCAAACTGGGGTCATCCAGGTTCAGCAGGATGTTGGATTGGGTGGTTTCTACCAGGGACCAGAGTTGGCGCAGCATCAATGGTGACATGCAACCTCTTCCAGGACTAGGGACAAATGACAATTCATACCTTTCTAGGGTCAACCATAGCCAATCTAGCTAAGCATAGTCAGCGAACACACAAGTTGAAACAAGAGTTACAAATCGCTTAACTATCTGATTCATAACTTGATTTACATTTCATCTGCGATTCTGGGGATCGCTCCATCGGTGGGAAGTAGAGCCAATCACCAGATTTGAAGCAATCTTAATTTTTCTTCTTTAAGAGTGATTTCGGGTAGCAGAAGATTCTTTGGGTCGTGGCAGAATTTCTACATCAGTTGTGCGGTGGAGTAATGGAGTACTGGAGGGGGCTGGGAGGGCGTTGCTGAAAAGCAGTATGAATCAAAACGAAGTTTCGAGCATACAGCACCTATTTCATACCCAAATTCAGCAACGCCGGCTGGGAGAGTAGAGGAGTAGGGAAACGGGAAGCAGAGAAGTTACCCATCCCCCTATCTCCTGTTACCCTATCCCCCTATCACCCCGTCACCTAATACACTGAGACTGGGGATCAACGGCCAGCATATGCCTGAATTGGTTCTTTAATAAATCGGATATACAGGTGCTTGAAGGTAGACCGAAAGATGCGAGGAAGCCCAAAATCGATAGGTACTAAGTTTGTGGGAAGCTGCCAGTCACTGATTTGCAATTCTGACGGGTGCAAATGGGGGAAGTGAATATGATTTAGTTCAGGACATAAGCCCATTCGCTGAGAGGCCATCACCGTAGGAACGATTGTGGGATCGACATTGAGGATGTCTAA
This sequence comes from Leptothermofonsia sp. ETS-13, assembly GCF_049200465.1. NCBI lineage: Bacteria > Bacillati > Cyanobacteriota > Cyanophyceae > Leptolyngbyales > Leptolyngbyaceae > Leptothermofonsia > Leptothermofonsia sp. ETS-13. The sequence goes on along the minus strand of NZ_CP120836.1, from coordinate 2,591,185 downwards.
AACGGCTCGATCCAGGGCAAAAACATTAGCAGAAGCAGCCAGCAAGCTAAGTTGACGGGGATAGCCACCACTCGGCCCATTTCCTTCGTGTCCCACAATGCCATCTAGAATCGTCAAGTCTGGATCAATGGCCCGTGCTGTTTCAACCAGCATGGTGCCAAAGCGATCGCGGTCTTTCCCTGCCTCTAGGTGCCACCAAGCTTTCATCTTACCGGGTACACAACCAAACAGATTTTTCACACCTAGAGTCATTGTTAGCTGCACGTGGGATTTCACCTTTGGCAGGTTAATCACCACATCAGCATCCATTGCTTCCTTCGACAACAGTAGATGGTTAAACTCGTCGCTAACCGTTTCATAGCGTTTGCCGTGAAACTCAACAATGGGTAGATTCAAAGCTTCTGTCAGGGGTAGATAGCCATTAGCCTTTGCCACTCCCCGGGCACTCCCAAACGCAGGACCGTCTCCCAGGAATGGTTTTCCTCCCGCTTCTTGCACCATCTGGGCGACGCAGTAAACAATTTCCGGCCGGGTTACGCATTCCTTTCCGGGACGTGCCCCCGTCAGCAGGTTAGGCTTCAGCAACACGCGATCGCCCGGTTTCACAAAGGCTACCATCCCTCCTAATGGCTCTAATAGAGTTTCCAGAGATTCGCGGAGGGAGGCGCGATCGTAGGATTGCGCACGGAGCAGGCTGACAGAGGGCTGGTTCATGAAAACTCCAGTTTCTTAGATTTCTTTTTAGATTTCCTTGAAGAGATTAGTTTAAGAGCGTAGATAGACTTTAGGGTAGTCCTGCAAGGAAAGGATGGAAAGAGTGGGAGGCTAAGAAATGCTCACCATCCCGTCATCTCATCATCCCCCGATGATTCTTCATTCCCTCCAAATAGAACTACCGACTTTAGATTAACGGATCTTTACTTTCTCTGGAAAGAAGGCATGAAGTGAAACTCGCTTTGATATAGCGATCCTTCTTGAAATTTGAACGGGGTGCAAGGGTGGAACCCCTGCGTGGGGGCGAAGCCCCCCTTGTTCACAAACTATGTTCACAAACTATTTGTGAACGCTATAGCAATCCTATTTGGATTGAAGGAGATCCGCAGGAACTCCTTCTCACAAAGCCTCTCCATCTCACAACTGATTTATGACTGCTATAGCGGTAGTCATTATAGTTAGGACGGGGTGCAGGGGTAGAACCCCTGGCTGGGGGCAAAACCCCCACTCCCTCTCTAATTCCAATGTCCTAACGCACCCGCGTAGAGCTATATAATTCGTGGCAAACCGCCGTTCGCTCCTACGTGCAATGTGATGGTTATTTAACCGGATTTGGGTATACATTTACTGTTTCAATTTTTATTGCCCACACAATAAACACAAAATCCCCAACTCCTTTCAACAGTCGGGGGACTTGTGCCAAAACCGCCTCAGACTTTGCGGCTCTAATCAGAACACTTCTGAATTAGTCCATTCTGTGACCAGGCGCTCCCATGGCATCTCGCTTTTAGTTTCTGGCAAAGCACCTTATCCCTACAGAAGGCGGCATGGGAATCATTGGGTATAATTGCCAGTGAGTCAATCCCACTAACCTGTCCTTTAGTTTGACAAATTCCTTTTGTGCCTTGCGGGTTTGAGGGTTTGTAGTCATACCCGGCATCTCCACAGGCCGCTTTTAATCTTTTACAGCCCTTTGCTGTAGTACGCCAACCTACACTGTAGTACACCAACCTACAGTTTTAGGTTTTGCCTGGTCTGGTTTTTGAGGTGTGCCAATAATCGTTGAAGGATTGGGATTGGTCGGCCCTGGGGAAGAGGGATTGGGGGAGGGCTTTGCACTCCCCACTCCTGCGCCGACGGTAAAGGCCAAACTGAGGCTAAGCAACCTGGCGATAGCTATAGTTGTTAGCTGAGTGAAGGGTGAGGGGATGGGCGGATGGGTGGAGGGGGGCTCATCCACTCATCCACGCTCCCACTCATCTATCCATCCACTCATCCACCTTGCTGAATCATGTCCAGTAGTACATTGGGAAAATCTGTAATGAGCCCGTCTACGTTCAGGTGAATGAACTGTTGCATGATGGCTGGCTCATTCACTGTCCAGGGAATGACCTTAAACCCTGCCGCCTGTACCTCTGAAACAGCTTGAAGAAAGGTAGGGGATTCGGGTAGGAGGGTTTCAAAATTGGGGGAGTAAATGTCTACAAACCCTGTTGACTGAAGTAGGGCTGCCATGTTTCCCCCACAGGATTCAAAATCTAACCCGGCCAGAAATGGGGAGGCCCCCTTAGCCCCCTTGAGGGTACTGGTTGTGTGACTGTGTACCACCAGTGCCGAGGTTTGAATGGCTGGCTGGAGCCGCCTGGCTTCTCGTAAAACCCGCCAGTCAAAGGACTGAATCGTTGCCCGTTCAACCAGATTATTTTGCACGATCAAATCCACTAATTTTTCAGCAAAAACTGCTGGACTGGCGGTTTCATTGGGCTTCAGGGGATTGACCTTGCTCTCAATGTTGTAGCGAATTTGGGAATTGCGGGCTTCTGCCAAATCGAAGACCTGCTGTAAGGTGGGAATTCTAGCACCGGGGACTGCCTGCTGGTGGGGAAACCGGACTGGATCAGGATTTAAGCTACCACAGTCAAACGCCTGAATTTCTGCCACGCTTAAATCTTTGATCAGCCGTTGTGGGGAAAGAGGAAGGCGATCGCCCTTTGAATCCAGGCACAGTAATGGATTAATGAACGAATCGTGACAAACGACCACTACCCCGTCTTTAGAGATGCCAGTGTCCATCTCCAGGGTGGTTACACCCAGGGCGATCGCGTATTCAAATGCTGCCAGCGTATTTTCCGGGCGCAAACCCCGCGCTCCCCGGTGTCCCTGAACATCAAACAAACAGTCATTCATCTCCCCGTGCCAACTCTTCCAGCAAACCACTTTCCTGAATCAGCCGTGGGTACACCAGCAAAAAGAAACCCATCCACATCAGGACAGGAATTGCCACCAGCACTGTCAACCAAATCATTTTCAGCAGTAGCCAGCACCCGCCAATCAGGGCACTACCTGTCAACACAATAGACCAGGGCTGGCACCACCAGGGCTTATACATCCAAATGCTAGAAGATTTTTGAATAGTCATGGAACTTGGCCTTGGAAGTAGAACGCGAAAGGAGGAGGGGCTAGGAAGAGGGAAGAAGCCAGAAGGCAGGAGCCAGGAGTCGGGGATTAGGAACTGGGGGCTAGGGATCAGGTATTGGAGCAATTCAGAAGAGGGTGTTCTAGAAACGGGGCCCTGACTCCTCGAAACCCTGATTCCCTCGACCCCCTTTCCAGGATTACCAAAAAAAAAATGACAAACTCGAACTCAAAACTGTCCTGACCCCACTACTTTCCTACTCTCTTACTCCCTCACTCCCTCACTCCCCCTCCACCCCTCCACCCTTTTTTAACAACTAACGATTAACTACTCCCAGATTTCTCCCTAAAACTTGCCCATCAAATCTATCCAGCCGTGAGTATTTTTGCCAAGTTGCCCCTACAATGGAGTGAAGTAAGTAGATATACACAAGCAAGGAATCGTATGGCTGGTGGCGATTTTCAGGCGCAGGGTCCACTTTCGGATCGGGAACTGCAAGTTATTGAACTGGTAGCCGCTGGCTTGACCAACCAGGAAATTGCCGAAAAGTTGGAAATTAGCAAGCGTACCGTTGATAACCATATCAGTAATATTCTGACTAAGACAGAGACTGAGAACCGGGTTGCCTTGGTGCGGTGGGCATTGCAGTGGGGTAAGGTCTGTCTGGATGATGTGAATTGCTGCCCCTTGCCCAATGTCAACGTTAACAAAGAGGCAACTTCGGGCTAGTGGTCTGTCAAGACTTATTTTGTGAGTTGAAAATTCACAAAATAACCACTCTTACTCAATCCTGAGGTACAAGATTAAAACTGACAAACTACTAAAAGACTGCGGCCCAAGTTTGGCAACCATTTTAAGAGTGTCAGAAGTGGCTGGGGGTTGCAGTTTTTTCTAGACTGCTTATTTACGATTCAGGCTGCTTTGGAGAACTCGGTGAAGTATCGAATTCGGTGGGCACATTTGCCTCTGGCGGTTTATCGTGAGGTGGCAGCTCACCTCTGCCAGGTTGATGGGGTCGAAATCGAGCTGCTTCCCCAGCAGTCTCGGCAGTTTGACTATGCTCTCAGTCAAATTGATAGTTTGCGGATTCATCTGCCTGATGATGCAGATACGTTCTGTCATGTACAGGTGCAGCAGATTTTAGCGTACTATAGCGATCGCTACGGTGCCTGGGAAACGGTTGAATAAAAAAGCATGGGTTCCATTCAAGCGCTACGGGGAACACGGGACATTCTGCCAGAAGAGATTGGTTACTGGCAGAAGGTAGAGTCGGTTGCCCACGATATTCTGAGCAGAGCCGCCTATCAGGAAATCCGCACACCCATTTTCGAACAAACGTCTTTGTTTGAGCGAGGGATTGGGGAAGCTACGGATGTGGTTGGGAAAGAGATGTATACCTTCAAAGACCGGGGAAATCGCTCTATCACCCTTCGTCCTGAAGGAACTGCGGGGGTTGTTCGGGCATTTATTGAGCATGGGTTGGCGGCCCAGGGTGGGGTGCAGCGACTCTGGTACGGCGGGCCCATGTTTCGCTACGAACGTCCCCAGGCAGGGCGGCAGCGACAGTTTCACCAGATTGGAGTTGAAGTATTGGGTAGCCCCTCTCCCAGGGCCGATACGGAGGTGATTGCGATCGCCACCCAAATTCTGCAAACTTTGGGACTGAAAAATCTGCACCTCAACCTCAACTCAATTGGTGACTCTGAAGATCGCCAGAACTACCGCGAAGCCCTGATTGCTTACCTCACCCCCTTCAAGAGTGAGCTTGACCCCGACTCCCAGGATCGCCTGACCCGGAATCCCCTCCGAATTTTGGACAGTAAGGACGAACGCACCCAGGAAATTTTGCAGGCAGCCCCCAGTATTCTGGACTACCTCAACCCAGATTCCAAAACCCGCTTTGAGCAGGTGCAGCAACAACTAACCAGTCTCGGAATTCCCTACGAAGTCAATCCTCGTCTGGTGCGGGGGTTGGATTACTATACTCACACTGTGTTCGAAATTCAGTCCGATGATTTGGGGGCTCAGGCAACCGTTTGTGCAGGTGGGCGCTATGACGGTTTGGTGGCCCAACTGGGTGGACCTGATACCCCGGCAGTGGGTTGGGCGATCGGCCTAGAACGTCTGATTCTACTTCTGCAACAGCTACAGCCTGTTACCCCTGAAAACATCGATTTTTACGTGGTTTCTAGAGGCGAGCCAGCAGAAGCTCAGGCCCTGGTGCTGGCTCAAACTCTGCGTCAACGAGGATTTAGTGTAGAGCTGGATTTAAGCGGCAGTGCCTTTGGCAAACAGTTCAAACGGGCTGATCGCAGCGGTGCAGCGGCCTGTTTCATCCTGGGTGATGCCGAAGCCGAAACCCAAACCGTTCAACTCAAGTGGCTGGCAACGGGCAAACAGGAAGCGATCGCCCAATCCTCCCTGATTTCCCTCACCGAATCACTCCGGCAGCAAATTGCAGACAGTAGAGCTGGAGTGACAGGGGGAAGTCGTTAGTAGTTGGTTGTTAGTGGTTAGAAGGGGGTGAGGGGTGGAAAAGGGGTGAAAGGGTGGAGGGGGAGTGAGGGAGTAGGGAAGTAATGGGGTCAGGACAGTTTTGAGTTCGGGTTTGTCAATTTTTTTGTGGTAATCCTGGAAAGGGGGTCGAGGGAATCAGGGTTTCGAGGAGTCAGAGCCCCGTTTCTAGAACACCTCCTCCCTAATCCCTGACTCCTGACTCCTGACTCCTGGCTTCTTTCTTCTTCCTTCTTTCTTCTTCCTTCTTTCTTCTCCCCTTCACCCCTCCATCCCCCTTTCCTCATTAACTTTTCTAACGGTTGAACATCTCTTGTTACGGAGCGTCCCTCCCTGGGCGTAGAATTAGTCTCAATTCTTCGCATACCCCTAGATAGATAAGGACAATTAAGCATGTCTGATCCTAGAAATGCAGAACTTATTCAACCCTTCAAGGGCGATCCCTTCAGCGGAAATCTGTCAACTCCCATTAGTGATTCTGCTTTTACTAGAACATTTATCGGAAACCTTCCAGCCTATCGGAAGGGGCTCTCTCCCATCCTGCGCGGACTAGAAATTGGTCTGGCACACGGTTATTTCATCATTGGCCCCTGGGTTAAGCTGGGTCCCCTGCGTGACTCAGACCACGCCGCATTAGGTGGCCTCATTTCAGGCATTGCTCTCATTTTGATCGCTACCGCATGCCTTTCTGCCTACGGGCTTGCCACCTTTGGTGAGGAAGGATCGAACGCAGCAACCGCTGTGCAATCTTCTGGTGGAGCCCCCGGTCGTTCCAATGAAGCCCTGCAAACCGCAGAAGGTTGGAGCCAATTCACGGGAGGATTCCTCATTGGTGCAATGGGTGGCGCGTTTACAGCTTACCTGCTGCTAGCCAACTTCGGCATTGTTGATTCTATTTTCCGGGGTCACTTTAACTAGGCATTGTCAACTTATAGCTATAGCCACCAGGCTGAGGATAGGGTGCAGAGGTGGAACCCCTGGCTGGGGGTGAAGCCTCCACGCCCCCTTTAGAGCCAATGTCCTAAGCAACCTGGCAACAGCTATACTTTGCTACACGCAAAAAAGGAGCCTGCTTCTAGGCTCCTTTTTAAGTTGTTAGTTGTTCATAAGGTGTCAGCGCCAGGTGAAAGAAGGGGATGGCTGGAGGAATGGGAAGGGGCGTCAACCCATTCCTCCATCACATCTCCCATTCATTCTTTTATCACTTAAGCTGGCTGGTATTGAGCATTCAGGAAGCGGTTGGCGAATTTCATGACATCGCCCAGGTCGGTGTCACCGTCGCGATCGCTATCCAGAAAAGCATTCAAGAGCGGATTTGCACCCTGTCCACCGGAGGTACTTTTCCCCATATTCAGGAAGTTCATCACAATGGGAAGCAAGGCAGGTAGCAGCCCCTGAAGCATTCCAGCACTCAGGCCAGTTTTCTGAGCCACTGTTTGAATAATCTGTTCCTGGAACTGAGGTGGAATTAAGGACACCAGCGATGAGGGATTAAAATTGCCGCCAGTTCCTGCAAAGTTGCCACCAGCGAGCTGACCTAGCATTCCTTCAAGCGACTGACTACCTGCCTGTTGGCGTAGTACAGGACTAAGAGCCCCTCCTAACGCTGATAACACCGTTTGCATCGTATTGTTATCAATTCCATGCTGGTTGGCAAGTTGTTGTACAGAGCCAGATAATGAACTGAGCTGGTCAATGCTGGCTTGTTGATTGGGATTGTTAATTGCACTGAGTACTTCGTAAAAGAGTCCCATGATTGTAATGTCTCCTAATATTTGCGGAATGAAAGTTGAACAGATTTGAGGCTGACCAACTGATAGCAGGTGTAGCTGATAGGGCCAGGACGTGAGAGTGGGGGCGCGGAAGGGTAGAGGAGCGGAGGAGCGGGAGTGATTAAAATATAGGATTACCCAACTTTAGAGGGAGGAACGGGTTTTTTCCGATGCCACCCGAACGGAGTTAGAACGAGCCAGCCGTAGCCAACGACCGTCAGCGGTGGTATAACCCAGCTCAACCAGGTAGTCGCGATCGCTAGATCGGATCGGCAAATGACGGTCATTATCCAGTTCATCACACTCAAACTCATACATAGCATGGGGTTCCTGATAGTCGCTGTTGATGTCTGTGACATCGTAAAGGCGCAACATCAGATTCTGGCCTCCCTGCCGTTGCAGATCTGTCTTGTGTTCATCGGATACTTCCCAATAGGCATAGGCATCAGCGGAATTGCGTGGGGTCAGAATAATCCGGCTATCATACCTGGTTTCGTGGACTGGCTCAGGAGTAGCAACGCGATCGCCCGCCACCATAGTGCGCCCGGCTGCTACAGTTGCCGCTGCTGCTCCCGCTGCGGTTACCCGTGACATTGCCGGAGTCATCCCTTTCACCACCGTCTCAGTTATGGGGGGAGTCGCCACGGGGCTGCATTGAGGCACCCGGACGTGCTCAGACCTGGCCAGGCTCACCCATTCATCCTTGGAATTGATAAAGCCCAGTTCAACCAGGTAATCCCGATTGTCCACCTCAATTGGTAGGTGCATATCCCGTTGCTGCTGATAATCGCACTCAAACCGCTGAACGCTGTGGGGTTGCTGGTAATCCAGGTTAATATCTGTCACGTCGTAAAGCCGCAGGGCCTGCTTCTTGCCATATTTCTGGTACTTCTTCTTATCATCCTCTGACAGTTCCCAATAGGCGTAAGCATCCCGGCAGTTGCGTGGGGTCAGAATAATCCGGCTGGGGCGCTCCGTGGGCGATCGCCGCGCTCCCCGGCCCAATGCCCACCACAACAGCAGAGGTAACCCCAGCAATGGCAGCAGCAGCCACCATAAAGGTGCCCAGGAAGGTTTAGCAGCGACGGGCGCAGGCAGAACCACGGCAGTTTCGGGGGCAGGGGCAACCCCAGTCGGCTCAGGAGCCGTTGCCGCTTCTTCAGAAGTCTTTGCCGCCTCGCTCCTGGCCTGCTCAACAACTCGCTGACTTTCAGGAGTCAGCGCATAACCCAGGAACGCCTGCACACCGGGGTTGGGACTGGGTCCCTTATAAACATAGGACAGGGGTTGGGAAAAGGGATAGCGGGGATCCGTAGGCAGGGTCTTGTGCATCTGGACAACCCGAACTTCGGGTTGGTCAATCACCTGATCGGCAATGGCATAACCAACGCCATCGGTACCCAGTTTCTCAATTACCGCCGAAGTCTTGTCTTCTGCCACTTGAACTGCATTGACACCCGTCTCAAAAGGAGCTTTTGGAAAAACGGGATAGTTGAGAAATGCCTGACGGGTATCACTGCTTTCGGGGCGATCAACAAGCCGAACGGGTCCCTTTGCCCCACCAACCTGTGACCAGTCTGTGATTTCACCCCGGAAAATTCTGGCAAATTGCTCAATCGTCAGGCTGCCATTAAATGGACTGTCAGGTCCAACAATAATCGCAATTTTGTTACGAGAAATGGGTACTGCAACCAGTCCCTCTGCCTTTTCTGCGGCAGTTAATGGACGCCCGATCGCCACCAGGTCAATTTTGCCCTCCCGTAGAGCTTGTAATGCCGCATCCGTTCCTTCACTGGCAATCCGAATATCAGTCCCTGGAAACTGTTTCTCAAAGCTCCGTTTCAACGCTTCATTAATAGTTTCCATACTGCTGGAACCGTCAATCGCAACCTTCGTTCCTTTGGCAACGGTCTCAGGCATTGGAAAAGAACTGGGAGCAGCCGTTTGAGCCAGAGCTGGTTGAGTAATCGAAGCTTCTAATAATTGTTGGAGTTGAAATTTGGGAGCAGCCGCCAAGGTAAGCAGAACGGCCAGAGGAATAACGGAAGTTTTTTTCTTCAAATTCACCATGTTTTTCTTCAAATTCACCATGATAGTTATGTCCCTGACTAATCATCAAATGAGCTTTATCAATGCGCTAATCGTAGAGCTAAAATCACCCATCCAAGAAATTAATCCGTTTTCTTTAACACCCGTTTAGAGAGATGTTTAGAATACTCGCTGGTTGGATTGAGTGGGCTATCACAGACCTTAACAGCCGCATTGCTCCTGTTCTTCAAAAGGTGGAGCCGGACAGCATTCGTTTAGACCATAAATGAAGAAAATAAGGAAACAATAAGAAGATGCTTGAAAAACTACTGCCTGTAACAGAATGCCTGGTTTCTTGCTCCCCAACCCCCCTTCAAAATTGTCCTGAATCGACAAAGCTGAAATAATCGAGATCAATCAACCATCACCAGGAATCAAGCCTTTGAAACTTTAGGAGAGCTTGCCTGTCACTGGATAACATGCAATATTGACTACGCAATGATGATTTTATAATCCCTAGCGGGGATGCAAAGTATGGTAGTGCTCAAATCATCATGATTTTTCAGTTTGAAATGATGGTGGCCAGCGCCGCTCATCATTACCTCTTGAGGTCTACCCAAAGTATAACTACCAGGTTTAACCCCGATAGCTTCTGTGTCTTAATAAGGGGAAGATGATGCGACCTGTAAAGGCTTTACTCACTGTGATCGCCCTGACAGCTACTTCAACCCTTCTACCCACCCCGCCTGCCCAGGCTGGTGCAACCCAGGCAATCATCAACGCCTGTTACAAACACACCCAAAATCAGGGATACATCATACAGCAACTGCTTTCTAGCTATGGCGGTGGAGCATATCAGACTTCGAAAGTGACCATGCGAGTAAAAAATCGCCGCAACGGATTACTCTACAACGCCACCTGTGAATATAACCGGGGCAGAATCAGACTTAGCCAGATAGTTCCCATCTCCAGCGGAGGCGGTACCAACCCTCGGCAATACTATGAGCGAGGATACCGACAGGGGCAGGCAGACGCCAAAGCAGGACGCAGATACGACCCCGTTGCCAGTTCCTACGAACTCCGTCCAGAACTTGCGCGCGAGTACACCCGCGGTTACGCAAATGGATACAGTTCGGTTGAATTTGGGGGGAAGACCCTTTTGCCACCGAAAAACGACGGTACTACAACGAAGGATACCGACAGGGGCAGGCCGATGCCAGAGCGGGACGCAGATATGACCCGATCGCAGGCTCCTACCAGCTACTCCCTGAATTCTCCCGCGAATACACCAGAGGCTATGGAGACGGGTACACCACGGCTGAAACCCCTAACACCAATGGCTCAGGCAGTTACTCAGGGGTACAACGGGATTGGTATAACCGGGGCTATGGAGCTGGACGGGCCGATGCCCTCAATAACCGTCCTTACGATTTGAATCAGGACATTTACGACAATGCCCTGCAAAACAACCCTCCCCTGCGCAGAGCCTACAGCGAGGGCTATCGGCAGGGATATTACTCTGTGACCCAATGAGAGAATGAGAGGTAATCTCCCCTACACACCTGTTCGCTTATCCAATCATCCACTTCCCCACTTTTGGGCTATCGGTAATTCGTAAATTGCAGCGCAACTGGAAAGTCTTCCTGTTTAATGCGTTGAATCACAGCCTGTAAATCATCTTTCGATTTGGCGCTGACTCGCACCGCATCTCCCTGAATTGATGCCTGGACTTTCTTAAACTCATCCCGCACGATTTTGGTAATCTGTTTCCCAATCTCCTGGCTAATTCCCTTCTTAAGAGCGATCTCCTGCCGCACCCGGTTGCCGCTGGCAGTCTCAACCTTACCGTAGTCAAAAATTTTCATTGACAGGTTCCGTTTGGCGGCTTTGGTTTGCAGAATCGTGTGGACAGCCTGTAGGGTAAACTCGCTATCCGTGTTGATCACAATGGCCTGGTCGCCTAATTCCAACGTGGTTTTGGTGTCTTTCAGGTCATACCGGGTTTGAATTTCTCGCTTTGCCTGATCAAGCGCATTGATCAGTTCTTGCCGATCAAAATCACTCACAACATCGAAGGAGAAGGTATCAGCCATAGGTCGAATCTCAATGCTCTAAACAAGGGGGCAAAGAAGCGAACGTGCCGCTAGAGTCAGCATAAAGGAACCCCTAATTAAGGATAGATGGAATTTGTAGAACATGAATCACTGGAGCGGATTACTCTCTATAGCTATAGTCACCAGGTTTAGGTAGTCACCAGGTTTAGGACGGAGTGCAGGGGTAAACCCCTGGCTGGGGGCGCAGCCCCCACACCCCCTTAAAACCAATGTTCTAAAATCTGGCGACAGTTATACCAGGAAATGGTATTGGATAAAGCATGGAAAACAATGGAATTTGACAATGGCCTCTATGCAATCCATTAATCAGCAATCTCATAGGGCAGTCTAGAATGGAGCTAAACGATAAATGTTAAGAACTATGTCTGCCAACGTCGAGATCTATACCTGGAGCATGTGTCCCTTTTGTATTCGTGCAAAAGCTCTGTTGGAGAAGAAAGGGGTCGAGTATACGGAATATTGTATTGATGGTGATGAGGCTGCACGGGCAAAAATGGCTAAACGAGCAAATGGACGTCGCTCCCTGCCACAAATTTTTATTGGCAATCAACACATTGGTGGATGCGATGAACTGTATGCTCTAAATGCACAGGGAAAGTTGGATGCGTTGCTGCAATGACTGAGGGTTTTTAAGTGAAATTTGCATTTATCATTGACCCGATCAAACGGTTGGACCCCGGTCACGATACCAGTGTTGCGCTGATGGAAGCGGCTCAAGAACTGGGGCACGAAGTTTGGATTACTCAGGCAAACCATTTGAGTGTAGCAGAGGGTAAAGCCTTTGCCCTACTGGAACGGGTTCAACTTTTTCCAGTGCAACTAATTGAGGGACGCTGGGTGGCAGCCAATCCCTGGTTTGTGCTAAAGGAGCGAATGCATCTGTCTTTAGCAGAGATGGATGCAGTTTTTATGCGCACCGATCCGCCCGTGACAGTCCCCTACCTCTACGCAACTTACATCCTAGACTACATCGATCCAACAAAAACGCTGGTGATCAACTCGCCGCGGGGAATCCGGGCCGCCAATGAGAAGATGTACGCACTTCAGTTTACAGAAGCCATTCCCGAAACCATTGTGAGCCAGAGCAAGCAAGTCATTCTGAAGTTTGTGGCAGAAAAGGGAATGGCGGTGCTGAAACCGCTGGGAGGTAAAGCGGGAGAGGGAATTTTGTTCCTGGAAAGGGGCGATCGCAACCTCAACTCGCTTATCGAAATCAGCACCCAGCAAGGGCAGGTACCTGTCATGGTACAGACCTATCTGCCAGCGGCAAAGGAGGGCGACAAGCGCATTATTTTGCTGGATGGCGAACCCATCGGTGCCGTTAACCGCATCCCAACGGGTAATGAGTTTCGCGGCAACATGGCCGTGGGGGGCAGAGTGGCCCAAACCGAAATCACTGAGCGGGAGCGGGAGATCTGTGCCCAACTGGCTCCAACTTTAAAGCGAGATGGCCTGGTATTCGTTGGCATTGATGTGATTGGTGGCTATCTGACGGAGGTAAACGTGACCAGCCCCACAGGCGTGCGCGAAATTGATCGCCTGGAAGGAACTCGCCTCGGTTGTCAGGTCATCGAGTGGATTGCTCGCAAAGGGGCGGGAAGGGGCGATCGCCCATCCTATGCCACCGCTCCATAGCAGGCGATCGCGGCCATATCTGGATTTTTTTGATTCACCAGCCACGCCCACATCTGGTCCCCCAGGCAAAAATGCCACCATTCCTGGGGATGCTGTTCAAATCCGGCCATCACCATAATCTTGCTCAACAATTGACGGTTCTGGTGGAATTGCTGCTCATCGGGCACTTCACTATTTGCAAAATGGTCGGGAAAGGAACGGGGAGACATTTCATCAATCGGTGAACCCATTGGAACTGGCTGCCCCGTTTCATCCACCAGAGTGACATCAATTGCAGAACCTGTACTGTGGGGTGGCGGCGTTGCCGGATCGGGACTGGGTACCGCCCAAAACTCATATACCTGCTCCAGAATTCCTTGCCGCTGTTCTTCCGTTAGGGTTTCCAGGAATAGTCCCTGTGCCTGCACCAGTTCTCGAAAGGTGTAGTCCACCATAAACTGCTGCACAGCGATCGGGCGATAGGCATCAAAAATCTGAATTCGCCACCCGGGTCGTTTTTCTTGTAACATTTCTTGAGCGGTCAGCAGACATTTAAGCACCCCTTCCCGCAGGTAAAAGGGTGACCTTTCCCCATAGGGAGCCCCCAATTTTTCATAGGGATGGGGCAGGACAAAGGGAAAGATTTCCGGCGGAATTGGCAACAGGGGCTCATTGCACTCCCGGATTGTAATCAGTTGGTAAGGTCTCATGAATCAGGCTTTGAGGGCGCTTGTACATAGTTCGTTGCGACTATCCAATCAGCCCTTTGGGAGGAGTGATTTCAATCCGTTTTTGGTCTAAATCTACAACCGGGACGATCGCCTTTACAAAGGGAATCAAAACAGTCGCTGGTTTCTTTGCAAAAGTTTCAGTCTGGGCACACCGCTCAACTTCCAGCAAATCATTTCCGGCTGAAATCACGTTGACAACGACGCCAATAAATGCGTGAGTGATCTGGTCAAATACATTCAAGCCAATCAGGTCAGAAACGTGGAATTCATCTTCTGCCAAAGGGGGGCGATCGCTGGCTGGAACCAGTAGCTTTGCCCCCTTTAGCGCTTCTGCCTGAGTTCTATCAACTACACCGGCCAGTTGAATTACATACAACCCCTTGCCATCCTGGTGCTTTCCTCGCACCAGCTCAACAGGCTGAGGTTCTTTATGCCCCGGCTTTAGCAACCAACGCATCCCTGGCTGCACAAACCGCTCTGGAAAGTCGGAATCTGGATAAACACGTAACTCACCTTTCAAGCCCTGGGGAGCAACGATTTTGCCGATTTCGATCAGGTCAGGAATGAAGGGTAAGGGGTGAGGGGTGGCAGAGGAGCCAGGGACTAGAGACTGGGGGCTGGGAAAGGTTTGAGGTTTGAGGTTTGAGGTCTGAGCTAGCTCTTGGCTCCTGGCTCCTGGTTCCTGCCTCCCGGTTTCCTCCACCCCTCCTTCTCGCCTATCTCCACGCATACTGTTTCCACCTCATATCTTACACCTCACCCCTGAATAAACTCTCTCCACCACTTGAGCCAGTCGTTTCATGCCGGTTTCTATTTCCTGATCGCTGGCAGTCAGGCTGATGCGGATACATTGACGAGTATGCTCCCAGTCTTCTCGGAGTCCAGGGAAGAAAGAACTGCCAGGGACGACAATCACGCCCACCTGCTTCAGTTCCTGATAAAGCTGCCAGTCGGTAATTGGCAGATCTTTTAGCCAGAGCCAGCTAAAGATGGCCCCTTCACCCCGATGCAAAAACCAGGGCAGACTGCTGGGCATCGACTGATCAAGGGTACTTTCAATAATGTTGATCTTTTTCTGGTAGAAAGGGCGAATGACATTAACGGCAATGTCTGCCAGGGCACCAGAACTGATGGCGCGGGCTGCGATCGCCTGCCCATAGCGGGGAGAATGGATACACATATTGGTCTGGAAACATTCCAGCACCTGAATTATCTGTTCGTCGCCAATTGCAATTCCAATTCGTTCACCCGGTAACCCTGCCTTTGACAGACTCATGCAATGAACAATGTTGTTGCCAAACAGAGGCAACATTTCGGTAAAGTTCAATGCCGGGAAGGGAGGAGCGTAGGCAGAGTCCACAAAAACCGGGACATCGAAAGGAGCCGCCAGCGCTGCAATTTTTTTGACTTCTTCATCGGTAAGCACGTTACCCGTTGGGTTACAGGGACGGGAAAACAGCACACAGCCCGTGTTCTCATCAATTTCTAAGAGGCTAAAGTCCGGGCGGTACTTGAAGCGGTGAGCCGGGGCATCAATATCTAACGCAGGCTTGTAGGCAATCAGAGCTTCCGGCGTCAAAGTGACACCGCCGTAACCTGTATAGTCCGGGCTGAGGGGCAAAACAATTTTCTTCAAATTGCCACTACTGGTAAATCCGCCAAAGGCATTGGCTGCATAGAAGTAAAGGCTCTGACTACCAGGTGTGATGAGAATGTTGCGATCGCTCAAATTCAACCCATAGCGCCGATTAAAGTCATTGATAACCGCTTCGATAAAGGGTTGATAGCCCTGGCTTGCCCCATAACGGCACACCACTTCACCATACTCTGCACTGGCCAGCAAATCCGCTGTGCAGTCGCGCCAAAGCTGCTCCACTTCTGGCAAAATTAGCGGATTGGCCGCACTCAAGTTAATGAGCTCCTGCCCTGCCCCGGCTCGCAACGTCTCCAGGATGTCTTTCATAATCGCCCGAACTCCCGTTAAGCGAGACATTTCGTGGCCATAGTGACTTAGGGCAGGTTCCATAATTCAAGCTGGGAGTGGATTCACTTAAAGAGTCTTCACAGAGGAAATTCGGCTGTTAATAGGCTGTGGCTTTTCCATCACTCCTAGAAAATTTAACAGCATGTTATCCAATGCTAACTGAAGAATGCTCCTCTGTACCAGTTGCGAAAGAGAGCAAAGGGAAAGAGCGGAGAGACGCCAGATGTTGTCAATTGTTGGAGAGAGATGAGGGGTGGATGGGTAGATGAGTGGATGAGTGACAGGGTGATGGGGTACACCATCACTCCATCCCCGGTACTCCATTCCTCCCCCACTCTCCCACTCATCCGCTCCTTTCGCCCTCTGGCTCCGGACTTGTGGTTCCGGACTTCTGACACCTCAACGTATAGTTACTATTAGTTACTATTAGTTGCTATCGTGGAGACTTCATTACAGCTACTTAAACACTCTCTAAAGAGCTTCAAACATTATTAAAGAAATCCTACCTCCTGTCCAAATGGGGGCAATCTAGAACCATTGTGTAGAATTAGACTGCTTTTTTCGAACCCATCCTGTACATCTTCGGGAAAAATGCAGTTCGTGGCTCTGGGAAAGCGTGAATCCCCTATATTGCTCTTTACTATTGCTCTTTACTCTCCGATGGAGCCAGAGCCCAATTCAGTTATTTCAGGTATTTCAGGAATCTTTTTGATATGGTGAATGCACTTGCTTCGACACCAGCTAACCACCTGCGGGCCCGACTGCCGCGATCGCTCAAGCGATTGGCTGATCTGGCCTATAACTACTGGTGGTGTTGGGCTTCTGGCCAAGTTTCTTTGTTTGAAACCATCAATCCCGACGAGTGGGAGCGCTGTGGACACAACCCGGTTATCCTGCTGGAAACCGTCAATTATGAGCGGTTGACCCAACTTTCCATCGATCCCTACTACCTCAAACGGCTTAACAACCTGGCCGAAGAATTTGATCGCTACATGGCAGCCAATGATACCTGGGCCAGTCGGGTTGCTCCCCAGATTTCCAGGGAACATCCGGTCGCCTATTTCTGTGCCGAGTTTGGCATCCATGAATCTTTGCCTGTCTACTCTGGTGGTTTAGGCATCCTGGCAGGGGATCATCTCAAATCTGCCTCCGATCTAGGAGTGCCGATGGTGGGAATTGGTTTGTTTTACCGACAGGGCTATTTCCACCAGCGGTTAAATCGGGCTGGCTGGCAGGAAGACTACTACATCGACAATCCCTTTGAGCGGATGCCGGTGGAACTGCTTAAAAATGCCCAGGGTGAACCGATTACCATTGAGCTTCAGGTGCGTACCCGGATGGTGAAGGTTCAGATCTGGCGTGTCCAGGTCGGGAGAGTAAATCTTTACCTGCTGGATACGGATCGAGAAGATAATGACCCCATTGATCGCTGGCTTACCGGACATCTATACGGTGGCAATCAGGAAACCCGCATTGCTCAAGAGGTAGTGTTGGGAATTGGAGGAGTGCGTGCCCTGCAAGCGCTTGGCATTGAGCCTGGAGTGTATCACCTGAACGAGGGCCATGCTGCTTTCTGTCTCCTGGAAGTTGCACGGCTGGAGATCCAGAAAACAGGTAAATCATTTTATGACATTGAGGCCACAGTGCGCGATCGCTGCGTCTTCACCACCCATACCCCCGTTCCTGCTGGGCATGATGTATTCTCCGCTGACTTGATGGACTCCTTTTTTGCCAACTACTGGGATCAGTTAGGGCTCTCACGCGAACAATTCCTGGCTCTGGGTGCCCGTCGCCTGGGTGATCCCTGGGAACCTTTTGGAATGACGGTCCTGGCATTACGTCTGACTCGTACTGCCAACGGCGTAAGTGAACTCCATGGGCACGTTTCCCGCGCCATGTGGACTGTGCTTTATCCTGACCGCAGCGAAGACAAAGTTCCCATTGGGTACATTACCAACGGTGTCCATGCCTCTACCTGGACCGCATCTCTAATGAGTGACCTGTACACTGAATATCTGGGAGTAGACTGGCATACGAAGGTTGTTGACCCAGAACTATGGGCAAAGGTCGATCAAATCCCGGATGAGGAAATCTGGTGGCGGCATATGGTACTGAAGGAGCGGCTTATTGCCTATGCTCGCCATAAAATTAAACAGGCACGGCACGGACGTGGCGAAGATTGGGAACTGATTCAGGCAGCAGATCGTATTCTTGATCCAGAGGTATTGACTATTGGCTTTGCTCGTCGTTTCAGCCCCTATAAGCGGGGCAACCTGCTGTTGAGGGATGCGGAACGGGCACTCAAAATCTTTGGCAATCCAGAACGGCCTGTGCAAATTATCTTTTCTGGGAAAGCCCATCCTGCCGATGAAGAGGGCAAGCGAATCATTCAGCGGTTGATGGAATGGTGCAAACAGCCCCAGATCTGGAACCGGGTGGCATTTATTGAAGACTATGACATGTACACTGCGCGTAAATTAATGCAGGGTGTAGACGTTTGGCTCAACAATCCCCGTCGTCCGCTAGAAGCATCGGGCACCAGTGGTCAGAAGGTCTGCTTCAATGGCGGTATCAACTGTAGTGTACTGGATGGCTGGTGGTGCGAAGGTTACAAGGCGGATGCTAGCGGCAAGGGGATCAATGGCTGGGCGATCGGTGAAAATGCCAACACCAGCGACCAGAATCTCCAGGATAAGATTGACTCCGATTCGCTCTACCAATTGCTGGAGGAAGAAATCGTTCCACTCTACTACAACCAGGATAGGGACGGTATTCCCCACGGCTGGGTCAAAATGATGAAAGAGTCAATTAAGTCTAATTCTCCGGCCTTCAACACCCACCGGATGATTGCTGATTATGTGACTCAAGTCTACGCTCCGGGAACACAGGTGAAAATGGGCTTGAGTTTAGCCAGCATACCGTCTTAAAGCAGCCTGTTGCCGTAGCTGGTCACTATAGATGGTGTAAAGGGGAAGGGTGGGTGATGAAGTAGGGATATAACCCTATCACTCCATCACTGTTAGTCCGTCAGGATAGATTTGAGGGATAGCTGAGATCTATAAAATCCATTTCCAGGATGTTTTGAGGTTTTCAACCTCTCAAAACAGTCTTGACAGACTACTATGACTATTTGGGAAATCGATTTCTACCGTCGCCCCCTTCAAGATGAGGGGGGAAATCCACTCTGGGAACTGTTGTTGTGTGACCCGGTGGGCGAATTTAAGTACACTGTTTTCTGCCCTCAGCCGCAGGCAACAGGGGATTGGTTGATTGCTGAGATGCAGAAGGTAGCTGATTTGGGTTATCCATTGCCCAATATTTTGCAGGTCTTTCGCCCGCAGACCTTTAACCTGTTGCAAACCGTTGGCGAAAAACTGGGAATGGTGGTTGAACCCACTCGCCACACTCCTGCCCTGAAGCATTGGCTAGAAGAGCGTGCCCGCCAGTACCCTACTCTGCCTAACTACACCGGACAACCCTATCAGCCATTACAACTGGACAAGCCTCCCCCTGTTCCCCTGGATAGAACGCTCTGGGGTGATCGCTGGGGGTTTACCAGCTTTCCCGCCGCTGATCTGGTAGATGCTTTTCGCGATCGCCCCATTCCCATTCTGGAAATGCCGGAAGACTGGTTTCCGCTAAAGCTGGGTATCGCTTCCACCCTCCCCGTTCCCGGAGTTGTGATCACGGGTGGACGCCGCTCTATGACGATTGCCCGCTGGCTACAGGAATCCCATCCCTACTCGTTAAACTATGTACCAGGTGCTCCCGATGGCCTGATCCTGGAAGCTGGATTGTGCGATCGCTGGATCGTTGCCACCTTTGCAGACCCCGATGTCAAAGCCGCCGCTCAACAATACGAACAACGAAAGCGCCAAAGCAAAGAACTCCACTTTTTTACTGGTGCAGCCCGACGACTCTGGTATCAC
Source organism: Leptothermofonsia sp. ETS-13 (assembly GCF_049200465.1). Classification (NCBI taxonomy): domain Bacteria; kingdom Bacillati; phylum Cyanobacteriota; class Cyanophyceae; order Leptolyngbyales; family Leptolyngbyaceae; genus Leptothermofonsia; species Leptothermofonsia sp. ETS-13. The sequence continues at coordinate 2,571,369 of NZ_CP120836.1, read as the reverse complement.
CTACAGCGGCTTCTGGCTGTTAAGAGGTGAGGGGTGAGGGCTAGTGAAGTTGTTCGTTGTTGGTTGTTATTTCTGTCATCCTGCATTAACTATTGGCTGTTAGCTTTTATCGCTCTACGCAGGTGCGTTAGGACATTGGAATTAGAGAGGGAGTGGGGGCAAAGCCCCCAGCCAGGGGTGGAACCCCCTGCACCCCGTCCTAACCAGAATGACTATCGCTATATTTCAAATCAGGCAGAACGAAGAGGCTGCTGTCGTTTCTGACGCTGTTGAAGCTGGTGCATGTGATGGAATAGCTTCCAGCAATATTGTTCTGATAGGCCACAGGTTACCGCACCGCGCAGCACCACGTTTAAATACCAGTCGTTAGGAGCCAGTTCTTCCTCCAGCTTATTGACAACCACATAGGTGCGTACATTGCGGTAGATCCAGTTGTCCCGATGCACTTCAACGATTTCATGGCGATAGCCGCCATTCGGAACTTCTTCACGTTCATCCAGGCGATCGCTCAACCGCCAGGGTAACTGATACAAGACCCCTTCTACGTAGGAATGGGGGTCTTTGACTACATCCAAAACTCCGCAGTTGCGTCGCTGCGATCGTTGGTAGAACCCCAGCCGGTAACCTTTTAGCAGCGCAGGTCCAATCACGTAAGTATGGGTACTTTCCCCCAGGGTCCGCTTTAGGTCAACCGGGCACATGCAAGAGCCATAGGCAAAATAATAAAAAAACTCAGTCATGTTCGACTGGGGCATGGGTGTTGACAAAATTTGAGGGTCAGGAAATTCTACGGCAGAAAGGTGGGTTTTTCCAGAGAGAACAGTCATAGTAGGAGACAGGTAGCGGAGGAGGGAGACGATAGTGTAAATGGGTTGCCGCTGTCCTAACTATTAAAAATTCCTGTCATCTTCTAATCAGGATGGCAACAGCAAATTTCCTCTTAAAATACCGCATCCCGATAGATAAACCGGGGAATTGTGTACAAACTTCTATTTGTAGCGGTAGTCATTCTGGTTAGGACGGGGTGCAGGGTAGAACCCCTGGCTGGGGCCTTTGCCCCCACTCCCTCTCTAATTCCAATGTCCTAACGCACCTGCGAGAGCTATAGTTCATGCTTCATGTAAGCAGAGATGAACTATACAGCTCACCTTGCCAATTGATTGGAGGATTGCTCACACTCCCAATCTCAATCTTCCAGAAAACTGATGAAAAATTCTGCTACTGATTTATCTAAAATTTTGGAGATACACCAGAGCGATCGCCCGATTCCAATCGATAGGTTCTTCCCTGCGAATCCGCGCGGTAGACCCAGCGGCGGCGGCCATCCGACAACACCAACCGCCACCCTTCAACCATTGCCTGAGTGCAGAATTCATCTGATTTAGGCAACCCCAGGCAACCATTGGGCCAGGTTTTGCGAGTGGATTCAACAACCCCCAGCTTGCCCACCGGAACTCCTGTCCGTTTACTAAGATCCTGCCGCAATGTATTGGCAATGGCCGGGGGAAGCTGAGTAGAGCTCGTTCCAGCAATTTGGGCAAAATGAATCCCTGTCACTGCCATGGTTGGAATTGTCGATAGTTCAGAAGCATCGGCACTGGGAAGTAAGGTAAAGCTATAACCCAGCGACACAATTCCCATCAAAACCAGAACAGAGCAGTAGTGTCCCAGTTGTCCCTGGCTCAAAAGTGCTTTTGCTCTCCCAGATAAGGAAGCTGTCAGCTGTACCAGTTTTATTGTCATAAATAGCCCTTACAAAAAGGAAAAAAGAAAAAAGAAGCCGGAACCAGGAGCTAATTCAGAACTCAGAACTCAAAACTCTCCTAGCCCCCAATCTCTAGCTCCTGGCCCCTTTCCCACTCCTCACCCCTCTGTCACAACTAACAATCAACAACTAAGTAGGTAGTCATCATTTAATTTGTAAAGAGGGGGGTGGGGGCTGCGCCCCCAAGGCAAGGGGTTTCACCCCCTTCAACTCCCGAAATTAGCCTTACCCGAAATTAGCCTTAATTTAATTGCGCCCAGCTACTTAACAGCTAACAACTTCACTTCCTACTTAACAACTTCACTTCCTACTAGGGACTGTTTTGGAGGGAGAAAGTTGGTTGTTGAAGGGTAGCTGTTCCCAAAACTGGGCAAAGCTGGGTGGATGAATGACTCGCCAAACGGCCAGGGTTGCGATCGCCACAATGCCCAGGGTCAGCAAATTGAAAAAAATCTTGGCAACAGGTATCCGAAAAGGTTTCTGAGGAGAACGGCGCGCAGAGACTGGCCTGGACGAAGGAGTGGCCGTTCGACTGGGGGTGGTTGCTCTGGTTGATCTGCTTGAGGTTGCAGAAGCAGCAGCTCCAACCGGCGATCGCATGGCCTGTAGCTGATGCACAACCACGGGTGGCTTGCGTTCAGTCCGGCTCCACTGCACCAGCGCCATCAGCGGAATGGCACACAAATTATGAACATCCAGCGATCGCAACCGCTGCATCAAACCCAGATCATTCGCTACCAGAATTACCAGCGCATCCGAACGATTGCGAGCCAAACCATAGGCAGTTTGAGCTACCGTCAGGGCAAGCCGTGCCTTTTTGCTGAGGGCATGTCCTTCTGGTGGTTGAAGAGCCGGGTGAGACTCAACCAGACCCGTTGTTCGCCAACCACTCTCTGGGAAAAAACGGAAAAATTCCCTGGCAGTTTGTTCGTGGCTGGACTCCACAGCGCGATCGCACAGAAACCGCATCTCTTCCAGCACGGCTTCAGGCACAAAACAATTGCCAATGCGAGAAAATTCTTGCCATTCTCGTCTACTCCCAGCCATCAGCGCACTGACATCAAGCACTAGCAAAAAGGGAGGTAAAGCTGCCATAGGAATAAGGGATCGAAATGAACATAAATCTTCATGGAAGCACTCTCTGAATCCAACCAAAAGCCTGACTGTAAAGCTGAGTAACAAACGTTTCAAAAAAGATTTAGAAATGGCAATTTAGTCACTTAAAGCCTTACATTACAAATTTACAGCGAACCATTAGAGGCAGATTATGAGCAACATATCGAGATATCGGTTAGTTTGCACCCTAACCTTTGGTGATATCTATGGTCAAATCATTGTTTGGTTAATTGTCATTTTCTTAAGCCTGGCATCTTCAATGGCGTTGATGGGTGCCAGTCGTCCCATCTACGCCCTGGCAACAGTTGGGCTGATTCTGGTTTTAACATTACCGTTTTTATTATTTGCCTTTGTGACAACGTTGCTTAATCATATCGAGCTGGCAGCGGTCGATTCTGCTTCCAGTAAGTCTAACGCGTCCTCTTCATCTAACGTATCTTCCCAGCGCCCCGCTCAAGCCGCAGGTTAACAAAAACGAGACCACTGCAAGATAGAACCACTGTTAGGATGGGTTAGCGGTAGCATAACCTTGGCTAACCCTAAAGCTTTATGCCTCATCTTCTCATCTCATCATGATCGATCACGATGTCATCATTGTAGGTGGTGGACTTGCAGGATCTCGAGCGGCATTAGAGATTGCCCGAAGTGATCCCAAACTTACTATTGCCCTAGTTGCCAAAACTCACCCCATTCGTTCCCACTCAGTCGCTGCTCAGGGAGGTATTGCTGCAACCCTTAAGAATGTTGATGCCACAGATAGCTGGGAAGCCCATGCCTTCGACACTGTTAAAGGTTCTGACTATCTAGCAGACCAAGATGCGGTCGAAATTTTGACCCGGGAAGCCCCTGATGTAGTCATCGATCTGGAACACATGGGGGTACTGTTCTCCCGACTGCCGGATGGCCGCATTGCCCAGCGAGCATTTGGAGGGCACTCCCATAACCGTACCTGTTACGCTGCCGATAAAACTGGACACGCTATTCTGCACGAGTTAGTTGCTAACCTGAAACACTATGGGGTCACCATCTACGACGAATGGTACGTCCAGCGCTTGATCTTAGAAGAGGGTCAGGTGAAAGGGGTGGTGATGTATCGCATTCTGGATGGACAGTTGGCCGTGGCGCGAGCAAAAGCGGTTATGTTTGCCACTGGTGGTTATGGGCGTGTCTACAACACCACATCTAATGATTTTGCTTCGACCGGGGACGGGCTCTCAATGACAGTGCTCGCCGGGTTGCCGCTGGAGGATATGGAGTTTGTGCAGTTTCATCCGACCGGGCTTTATCCCGTAGGTGTACTGATCTCCGAAGCAGTTCGTGGGGAAGGTGCCTACCTGATTAACAGCGAAGGACGACGGTTTATGGAAGACTATGCTCCCAGCCGCATGGAGCTAGCTCCCCGTGATATCACCTCCCGTGCAATCACCTGTGAAATCCGCGCTGGGCGGGGGATTCATCCCGATGGCCATGCAGGAGGACCCTTTGTTCATTTAGACCTGCGCCATATGGGAAAGGAAAAGATTATGAGTCGGGTCCCCTTCTGCTGGGAAGAAGCCCATCGGCTGGTGGGAGTAGATGCCATCCATGAACCGATCCCAGTTCGCCCGACAGTGCATTATTCAATGGGAGGAATCCCAGTCAATCTGGATGGGCAGGTGCGGAGTAGTGCTGATGATCTGGTAGAAGGCTTTTTTGCGGCTGGAGAAGCGGCCTGTGTATCTGTTCATGGGGCCAATCGTCTGGGGAGCAACTCTCTACTGGAGTGTGTGGTGTACGGCAAACGCACGGGATCTGCGATCGCCCGCTACGTGCAAAACCGGAAACTACCGGCGATCTCTGAATCCCACTATCTCAATGAAACCCGCAAGCAAATTCAATCCCTGCTCGACCAGGATGGAACCCTTCGCATTGCCCAACTACGGCAAGCTTATCAGGACTGTATGACCGAATACTGTGGTGTCTTCCGCAGTGAGAGCGTCATGCGCGAAGGCATCACCCAACTCAAGGAACTTCAGCAGCAGTACAGCCAGATTCGCCTGGACGACAAAGGCTCCCTCTGGAACACCGAAATCATCGAAGCACTAGAACTCCGCAGTCTCATGATTGTTGGTGAAATCATTCTGACCTCAGCCCTCAATCGCCAGGAAAGCCGGGGTTCCCACGCCCGCGAAGACTTCCCCAACCGCGACGATGGGAATTTCCTCAAACACACCCTTGCCTACTACTCCCCCGCTGGGATTGATATTTGCTATAAACCTGTTACAATTACACGATTCCAACCCCAGGAGCGAAAATATTGAATGCAGGGAGGGGGCCTAGGGCGATACGGCGGTGGGAGTGTGGGAGCGCAACCACCCCATCACCCCTGCTCCACCGCCTCTTGCACACCCCCACTGCTGTTTTTTGAGCAAACCCGTAATTTAGGTAAACAAACGGGTAGAAACCTGGGCATTCTGAGTAGAATGACAGATACAACACTAAACCTTTCAATAGGTTTCTGTTTCTATCGTTCTCTGAAGTTTGACGACATTCCAGTCCTCGCTTAACCATGATGGATTAACTCCCAGTGCTAGCCGTTATTCAGGCTGACCATCAGTTGTCAATCGTTAACTTTGTTAATCTTGCCAATGCTTCCAATCGAAAGAACTGAAAGAAGATCTAACCGCGATTTACCGACAATCAACGAACGCATTCGATTTCCCAAAATTCGAGTTATTGACGCAGATGGTAGCCAGTTGGGGATTATGTCTCCCCGTGAAGCTGTACAGATTGCGGAAGAGCGAGAACTAGACCTTGTTCTGGTAAGTGATAAGGCAGACCCACCCGTCTGCCGGATTATGGATTACGGCAAATTCAAATTTGAACAGGAAAAAAAGGCTCGGGAAGCCAAGAAAAAGCAGCATACTGTTGACGTCAAAGAAGTCAAGATGCGCTATAAGATTGAGGATCATGACTATAATGTACGGATCAATCAGGCGAAGCGTTTTCTGAAAGACGGTGACAAGGTTAAGGCTACAATCATGTTCCGTGGACGAGAAATTCAGCACAGCGATATTGCCGAAGAACTGCTCAAGCGAATGGCAGAAGACCTTCAGGAAGTTGCTGAGGTACAGCAGGCTCCCAAGAAAGAAGGACGCAACATGATGATGCTGCTTGCCCCGAAAAAGTAGGGCAGTCGGTAATGGGCTTCGCGACAGGCAGACTCTGAATGGAACTTAAAAACCAGTGGTTTGTTAGCGGCAAATTGGGACAAAAGCTTCTGCGATGGGTCAACCTTCGCCCAGAAGAAAGCGAACGCACCTTTCTGATGTTTGCCTTCTATACCACTACCTCCATCGGGTTGGTTTGGCTAGAAGCCATTACAGTTGCCCTGTTTCTGGATGCCTATAGCGCAGAGGATGGGTTGCCGTGGGTTTATATCGCTAGTGCGGGTATTGGTTCAGGTTTGGGGTTCCTTTACTCCCAACTCCATCGAGTACTGCCTTTGAGGCGAGTCATCGTTTTCACAGCGCTGTTAATGGCAGCCCCATTGCTGCTATTTTGGGTGGGGCTGGGAAATGACGGAGCATTTTGGCTGGAAGATTGGAGAATTACTGTTATTGGGTTGACAACATTCCTGATGCGGCTATGGTTGGAGGCGATTTATGTCCTTAACGACCTGAACACCGCAATTACCGCCAACCAGTTATTTAATATTCGTGAGATTAAGCGCACTTTTCCTCTCATCAGCAGTGGAATTCTGCTAGCGGATGTGATTAGTGGGTTCTCGCTCAAACCACTGATTTCTCTGTTTGGGCTGAGACCGATTGTGCTCCTGGCGTTTGTGATGATGATGGTGGGAGCGATAATACTGTTTTATCTCAGCCGTGCTTATCAGCAAGCATTTCCTGATCTTTTGCGTCGTCGGGTTGAGGAGCGCCAGCCCGACTATATCAATCGACGTTTGCAGGGGCCACTCCAGAGCTATGTTGTGTTGCTTTTTACGTTTTTCATTCTGGCGCAAATTCTGTTTTTGTTGATCGATTTCCGGTTTTTGAGTGACTTACAGCAGGGACGCTCGGAGGAGGCGATCGCCGGTTTTCTGGGATTATTCAATGGCACTCTGGGCATTTTTGAACTGGCAATGCAGTGGTTAGCGTCCAGCCGGGTGATTGAGCGCGTTGGGGTGTTTACAGCCGCAATGATGCTGCCAGGTACGATCAGTATTTTGGGAGCACTCTCAATGGCGATCGTGGGTTTCTCCCTTCCCAATATCCTCTTTGTCAGTCTGGTATTACTTAAGTTTTTGGATGAGCTATTGCATTACACCCTCTTTGCCAGTGTCGGTCCAGTGCTGTTTCAACCCATTCCCGATGTGGTCAGAAGTGGAATTCAATCGACCGTCCGGGGTGTGGCCGAGCCGCTTTCTACCGGGGCGACTGGGCTGGTGTTGCTGGGGTTGGTGAGTTTGGGCAAATTGGGTTGGCTATTGCCTGCTATCTTTTTTCTGGCAATTGTCTGGGGAGCCACTGTCTGGCTGTTGCGGACCAAGTACGTCGGGTTACTGGTAATGAGTGCCGAACGGGGGCAACTGAGTGCCGATGTAGATCTGCGGGAATTGAAGCGGGCTGTTGTGGAAGCACTTGAGCAGCCTGGAACAGAAGCTCACAAAGGTTCTTGCATTGAGCTTTTAAGCCAGCTCGACCCTAAGAATGTAGGGGAAGTCCTGGCCCCGATGCTGGCGAAGCTTTCCCCTTCGCTTCAGCGCAAGAGTCTAGAGGAAATGCTAACCTTTCCAAACCCCGCCTATTTAGATGACGTTAGAAGTTTGATTGACCAGGCTCCAGCACCAGAGGTTCTGGCGGTTGCGTTACGCTATGTCTGGTTGACCGATGCGGAGCCGGATATTCGCCAACTGCGCCCTTACCTGCGACCAGAGGTAGACCCAATTGTGCGGGGAACGGCGGCTTCTCTCATGTTACGACGGGGCAATCCCACCCAGAAGGCAGAAGCCACAAATACTCTGCGACTGATGCTAACCCATAAGCAGGAACGAGAGCGAGTGATGGGGTGCCGCGCACTGGGAGAAGCCGTTTATTTGCAAGCTTTGCGACTTTATATTCCCAATCTATTGCAGGATGAATCATTACGGGTACGCTGTGCCTTGCTGGAGGCGATCGCCGCTACCCACTTAGAAGAGTTTTACCCCTCTTTGCTGCGGGGCCTGCACTACAAATCGACCCGGAATGCAGCGATGAAAGCCCTGGTGCGCCTGGAGAATGAGGCCATTCCCATGCTGGTAAACCTGGCTCAGGATGTGCACAAGCCTGACCTGGTACGGATGCATGCCTGGAAGGCGATCGGGCAGATTGGTACGATGGAAGCCCTGGCCGCCTTGATCTCCCATCTCACTACCGCCTGGGGTACCAGTCGTCGCAACATTCTGCGAATCTTGCTGGAAATGCCCAATGATATAGGAATTGAAAGCACCCTGGATCAGCTTGGCAGAAGCGGCGTTGAGCGCATGATCGACCAGGAAATCATGTTTATCGGTCAAATCTATGCTGCATTAGTAGATCTCTCACCTCAACGAATCACTGGATCGGAAGCAGAACTGATGCGCCGTGCTTTGCGGGATATGCAAGCGGATAGTGAAGAGCGTCTGTTCCTGTTGATGAAATTTCTTTACCCTATTAGTGCAATCAAGGCGGCTGCTTTTAATTTGCAATCAGATTCCCCCGGTAACCGGGCACGGGGTTTGGAAATTTTAGATAATACCCTCGATATTCCCAGCAAGCGGGCTCTGCTGAGTCTGCTGGATCGCCGTTCTGATTGGGAGAAACTCCAAAGCCTGTCGGAACTTATCTCCTATGAGCCAATGACACCCAGCGATCGCCTGCGGCGACTCCTTGACCTGCGCCATTTTCAATCAGATTGGGGATTAGCCTGTTGCTTCCACCTGGCCCGGCAAGCCCGCTGGAATCTGACAGCAGAGCATACCCTCGCCTGTCTGCGTCATCCCAGGGGGTTTGTTAGGGAAGCTGTGCTGGCCTACCTGAAAATGGCCTCTCCCCGCGCCCTGGCAAAGCTATTACCGATGTTGAAAAATGATCCCAACCCCTTAGTGGCGGATCAGGTACAGCAAATTATTAAAGAGTTTTCGTCAAATTCCTCAACGAATATTAATCACTCCCCAAAACCAGGCAATAATGTGATTAATTTTTCAAACATGCCTGGATTAGAACCGACTTAAAGGAATGAGGCCTGGGAACTCTGAAGATACAGTGCCATTTTCAACGCATAAACCATACTTTAGCCTCTAGCCCCTTAAAAATGTGGATGGCTCAATGGAAATGAAAAACGCTGTAATACTTCGAGTCGGCGGTGCATCGTTTAGCTAACCTGGGGGATTGCTCAGGATGTCCGAAGTCAACTTATGTTAACCAGCGTTGATCGATTGATATTTGTCCGGGGAGTTCCCATTTTCAAAGAGTTGCGGGACGACTTTCTGGTGCGATTGGCGTCAATTATGGATGAGCTTTCGTTCCCGGCAAATCACACGATTTTTACCGAAGGGCAGGAAGGGCGATCGCTCTATATCGTGGTTTCGGGCCGAGTCCGCGTCCACATCGGCAACCAGGAAATCGTTCAACTTGACCGGGGCACCTGCTTTGGCGAAATGTCTCTCTTTGATGCTGAACCCCGCTCTGCTTCTGTAACCACGATGGAACCCTGTGACTGTTTGATGCTGACTCAGCAACAGCTCTACGAGGCGATTGACGAAACCCCCGGTATTGCTGTTAACATCATTCGCCTCCTCTCCCGCCGTATCCGTGAACTGAACCAGAAGATGAACGCCATGCGGGCAGAAAACCAGGTTCAGCCGCTTCAACCGCCCACTCAGGCCCCACTCTATAGACCTGCTAAGTTGCGATGAGGAACTTTGATCACTCCCCATCGTCGTGTTGAATCTGGACTCAGGAAAGGTAAGTTGTCCAGTTATCCGGCTTGAAAACCTGAGAATACTGATTTTGTTTTGGTGACAGGCCTCGTCACTAAACTCTCAGGAGAGCCAGTTTTCCTGAAAGGTCAGCTCGATTGGTGTAGCTATAGCCACCAGGCTTAGGACGGGGTGCAGGGGTAGAACCTCTGGCTGGAGCCGCGCCCCAACCCCCCCTAAACTCAATGTCCTAACGCGTTTGCGTAGAGCTATAGCATTTGTAACAATGAAAGGAATAATATGAAAGCTTCTAAATCATTTGGACTATTGACTGTGGCTACAGCCCTGATGCTGGCTGCCTCTGCCATGCCAGCGATCGCTCAACAACGAGTTTGCGTTGAGTCAGAGCGAGACGACAGAATTGTGTGCGGCAGAAGGGTAAGCAGCGATCGGTACGATCGCTATGACCGCTATGATCCCTATGACCACTATGATCGTTATGACCAGGGGTTCTCCAACCGCTGTGGCAACCTAGATGAAAAATTTTACCTGACCGCCTATCCGGATGTTGCAGATGCCATTAGACGTGGGAAAATTCGTAGTGCCTGTGAACACTATCAAAAGTTTGGACGCTATGAAGGACGGTTCCCAGCGTTTAATGAAGCGAGTTACCTCTCAAAAAATCCTGATGTGGCAGATGCAGTCAGACGCCGCAAGATTCGTAGTGCCTATGAACACTGGCAAAAATTTGGACGCTATGAGAATCGTCAACTTTAGTTAGGCGTGTTCATTCGCTACAGAAACTGGGGCTGAAAAGTCATTCTTCTACCACTTATCATCCATCCCCCCTTATGCACACCTGGCACTGGCGTACCTGGAATGACCTGCCCTACCTGACCTGTAGGTTGCTGGAACCCTGGAAACATGGATTCTTTACACAGCATTTCTGGTCTCAACCACCCACCAGGTTGACGGAAATTTTGCACCCCACAGCTCAGGTTTACCGTGTGAAACAGGTACATGGTGATACGGTGTTGGTGCCTTCGGAGGTTGAGGCGATGGCAGCTTCAGCAGGGAATTTGTCCCCTACTGATGAGCTTCCTCCGGCAGATGGACTGGTGACGGACCAGGCGGGGCAGGCTGTGTGGGTCTGTAGTGCAGACTGTACCCCAGCACTGATTGGAGACGTGGTGACAGGGCATGTGGCAGCGGTTCATGCTGGGTGGCGGGGGACGGCGATGAAGATTGTGCCAGGGGCGATCGCCCGTCTTCAGTCTCAGGGCAGCCAGCTTCAGGATCTGCGGATTGCTTTGGGTCCGGCGATCGCAGGCGAGGTTTACCAGGTTTCGAAACAAGTGGCGGCTCAGGTTGGCGCAACTGTTGTGTCAACGAGTCCAGACGATGTGGATGAAACCCTGGTTGCCTTGCGCCAACTTTCTGATCCGCCTGTACTGGATGACCCTGAACCAGGACGGGTGCGATTGGATGTACGCCGGATTAATGTTCTGCAACTGGAGCAGTTAGGTGTTGATGCAGAGCAAATTGCGATCGCCCCCTTCTGTACCTACCAGAATCCGGACAATTTCTTTTCTTACCGCCGCAACCATCAAAAGAAGGCCCAATGGTCAGGAATTGTCAGCAAATAAAGTGATAGTCTTTTGCTCCCTCCTTCCCTCACACTCACCCCTCTCCTCTCCACTGGTCTGTCGAGACTGTTTTGAGGGTTTTTAACCCCTCAAAACACCCTGGAAATGGATTTTATAGTTGAGCTACTCCTCAAATCTATTCTGACGGACTATAGTTGTCGCCAGGTTGCTCAGGACATTGGTTTTAAGGGGGTGGGGGGCTTTGCCCCCAGCCAGGGGTTCCACCCCTGCAGCCCGTCCTAACCATAATGCCTACCGCTATACTACTTCAACAGACAGTACACGTCGCTGGCAGCCCGATGGATTAGGGAATGACGGTAGACAAGGGATTTCAAATCATCGGCATAGCCACCACCAATCACGCAAGCGACAGGAATCCCCTGAGAGAGGCAAGTGCTAAGAACTTGCATTTCACGGCGAAAGAGGCCGGTATCCGTGAGGGCAAGTTTGCCCAGGCGATCGCCAACATGGGGATCGACTCCAGCATCATAAAATACCAGGTCAGGTTGCACCTCCGATAACAGGTCAGGCAGGTAAGCAGCTAATGTTTGCAGATATTCCTCATCTTCCATTCCTTCTGGTAGGGCGACATCCAGATCACTCTTTTGCTTGGTACCAGGGAAGTTGCTCTCGCAGTGCATGGAGAAGGTAAATACGTGAGGGTCGTCCTGAAAAATGTGAGCGGTGCCATCACCCTGATGCACATCCAGATCCACAATCAGAATTTTTTGAACAAGTCCCTGACAAAGTAAAAGGCGGGATGCGATCGCCAGATCGTTAAAAATGCAAAATCCCGAGCCGTAATCTGGAAATGCATGGTGAGTTCCACCAGCGGTGTTGCAAGCCAGCCCACACTCCAATGCCAATTTTGCCGTGAGAATCGTCCCTCCCACCGCTACACAGGTACGATTCACCAGCGCTGGACTCCAGGGAAGCCCAATCCGCCGTTGCGCTTTAGAATCCAGCGTTCCTTCACAGTATGCCTTTACATACCCAGAAGTATGCACCAGCTCAATCCACTCCTGAGATGGACATTCTGGCCTGTGAAATTGACTGGGAACTGCCACCCCATCTGTCAGCAACATTTCGTAGAGCATCCGAAATTTTGGCATTGGAAAGCGATGCCCTTGAGGGAGGGGTGCAACATAGTCTGGGTGGTAAGCAAATGGCAGATCCATTAAATTGCTAAGATTGAATTGCCTACAGCTAAGTAGCGAGGTGCAATTAAATTAAGGGTAATTTCGGGGGTGGAGGGGGTGAAACCCTTTGCCTTGGGGGCGCAGCCCCCACTCCCTCCTTTACCCATTAATTATGACTACCTACTTACTTCTCTGGATAGAGTTTGGTAGCTCGTTTGTTTATCTACGCTGGTCAACGAAAACGGATCGGTTACAAAGATTGTTTGCGCCTTTGCCTCCCGATACTACCCTTGCTGGTTGTAAGCCAGTAAGATAAACCCGGATCAAAACCCGCATCAAAAGGTAAATTTTCTGGAAGCGGCGGGAAAAAGGAGTGCTCTACCAGTATTATTTTGCTCTCTCTGTTGATGAGTTTGGATTGGTTGCTCCGATCTGGTTGCTCAGATCCAAACAAACCTGCCCGCACGGTAGTTTGGTTCTTACGTCTCTAGAGATGGGCATTGGGAACTCCAGCGGGAGATATAACCCGGTTAGCTGAGGTTGCTTAAATGTTTGAAAAACTCCTACAGCATAGACTGGTGTTTTTGCTGGCTGCAACAATGTGGGGGGGAGGAGCGTTTTTGTTTCCGGGTGCAGTTAATGCCGAAACCCCTCTAACGCGGGCAGTTGTCCAATCCATACGCAACACAGTTCGGCTGTTACTGCGGAACCAGACCCCTCGCCCTGCTAGAGTTCAAGATGCATTGACTCCCGGTGATGCCTTGTCTACAGCCCGGTTGTCCCTGGCAGAGCTGCGATTTAATGATGGTTCTCTGGCAAGGGTAGGAGAGCAGGCATTGTTTCAGTTCTTACCCAATACCCGCACCTTTCGGTTGAATACGGGTACGGTACTGTTGCTAATTCCACCGGGTCGGGGGCGAACGCAGTTACAAACTCCCAATGCGATCGCTGGAATTCGTGGCTCTGCTCTATTCGTCCGCTATGTGCCTGAAACCGATACCACGCTGGTTGGGGCGCTGACTAATAGCGGAATTGAGGTCAACAATCGCGATTGCACCCAGGTTCAACCCCTGGCCGCGGGGCAAATGGTTATCATTATCCAAAATCGAATTGAGCGCGTTTATCATTTTGACCTCCGGACATTTTACGAAACCAGTGATTTAGTGAAGGGGTTGAACCTATCACGGCAGGAGCCGGTAGAGCCAACCGATCCGGCAGTCGCCCTGTTTCAAGAAGAAACGGTCGCCGCTGTTAACGCTCAGGAACCCATTTCAAACTCTAATGCACTTCAGAATCCTGCATTCTTGAGAGGAGCAGATGGAACCGCTGGTTCAGCTACAGAGACAACCTCTGTCCCATCCCTCACAAATTCGCCAGTGTCCTCACCACCCAACCCGGCAGACCTTACCGTCTTGCAGCCTGCGACAGTTTCTAGACCTTCAATCTTTCCACCATCTGTTGCAATTCCTCCTAGACAGACGAGCATAAGTCCAGGGCTTTCAGGCAACACCGCCGGACGGGAAGGTGACGGCCCACCGGGACTAACCGGAACAGTTCCGGGACTTTCGGGCAATGCCCCTAGACCGGGAGGTAACGGCCCACCAGGACTAACCGGAACAGCTCCGGGACTTTCGGGCAATGCCCCTGGACGGGAAGGTAACGGCCCACCAGGACTAACCAAAACTGCTCCTGGTCTTGCAGGTACAACGCCAGGAGGCAGGTAATATCAGCTCTCAGTTTTGGCCTCACCCATCCACTCCGTTACTCCATCACTCCCCCACCCTTTCCCCTTCTGGATCCTGACTTTTGCCCTCTAACTCCTGCTGGTCCATGTTGGATGGCAGCCATTCCCATTTACAAAAAGTTGCCGCCTGCCCACAGGGATGATTCTGCTCATCAATGACATTCCAGAGCACCACGTTCTGGATCAAAAACCGACGCCCCGTGCTGGAGATGCGAATGCCCTGGTAGTCGTCAATGTATCCGCTGGCTTTGGCCCGTGTGAGCAGGCGATCGCGATCCGGCTGGGCCATTGGTTCAGCCGTTAAGCGAGAAGGAGTTTGAGTAAACTGATCCCAGTCCATTTCCCAGAGCTGCAATGCTTTGCGATTGCCATAGTTAAGGATGGGGTCCGCCTCAGTCCCATGGGAAACCACGACAAATGGAGCTTCAAACAAGGCATGGGCTATTTCTTCGGGGGTATCTTCCAATGGCAGAAGCGATCGCCCTGTCCAACGAATAAAACTCTGTATCAGGCGTTGATTGTGCTCAATGATTGCTGGATGCTTCCAGGGAGAGAATTCCACCAAAACCGTTTCCGTTTCTATCGTTGCCTTAATAACATCTCAACAATGGACCTGATTTTATACCTCGGTTTTATCTTGATAGTAAAGTACACTCCACACTGGTTAAGAGGCATGATTTCACTCATATGCAAATTGCTATAGCAACAGCTTCGAGGATTCATCCAACATTTCACCCCCGAAAAGATGAACGATTTCAAGGAAAATATTATGATAAGAATGTTTAGATTTCTTCATAATTCCCGTGACAGTACTACTTACTCAACCTGCGTCCGTACTCGAAAAATTCACTTGGAGCTGGAAGGGCCACTCCATTCAATACACCGTCATTGGTACAGGAAAACCCTTGCTAATGGTGCATGGATTCGGTGCATCGTTGGGTCATTGGCGTAAGAATATTCCAGTTCTGGCAGCAGGAGGGTATCGAGTATTTGCGATCGACCTGCTGGGTTTTGGGGGTTCCGATAAACCAGCCATCGATTACACCCTCGACCTTTGGGAAGAACTATTGTTTGATTTCTGGAAAGCTCATATCAACGAGCCAACTGTCTTTGTGGGTAATTCAATTGGAGGCTTGCTATGTTTAATCATGCTGGCAAACCATCCAGAAACGGCTGAAGGTGGCGTGCTGCTTAACAGTGCCGGAGGAATGAGTCACCGTCCAAATGAATTGAATATACCCCTCCGGTTAATCATGGCAGCCTTTACCTATTTAGTGAAGTCACCTTGGTTCGGTCCACTTGTTTTCAACCAGATTCGTCAGAAGCATCGTATTCGCCGCACGCTTGCTCAGGTTTATCGCAACCAGGAAGCTATCACAGATGAACTGGTCGATATGCTCTATGCCCCTTCCTGTGATGAAGGCGCGCAAAAAGTGTTTGCATCTGTGCTCACAGCTCCCCCTGGTCCCAGCCCGGCAGAGCTACTACCTAAAGTAAAGGTTCCACTACTGGTCCTCTGGGGTGATGCTGACCCTTGGACACCTGTTGCTGGAGCAAAAATCTACGAACAGTTGGTGGAATCTCAGCCAGTTAAGGTAGTTGCCATACCAAATACAGGACATTGCCCCCATGACGATCGCCCAGAAATCGTCAATCCCCTTATTCTGGAGTGGCTGGAGGAGTTGTTTAACGCACCCACTACATCGCTCCTGCATTTCGATTGAAAATTACTCCAATCGTCTTCAGGATCAACTGCAAGTCATATATTAGACTCCAGTTTTCCTGGTATTTCAGATCCAGGCGCACAACATCCTCAAAGTTTTTGACAGACGATCGCCCATTGACCTGCCACTCTCCAGTCATGCCGGGTTTAATGTCCAGCCGTTGCCATTGGGGAATCTCATAGCGCTCCACCTCATCAGGTGTGGGGGGGCGAGTTCCCACGAGACTCATTTCACCCTTCAGCACATTCCAGAACTGGGGCAACTCATCCAGGCTAGTACGCCGGAGAAACCGTCCAACCCGGGTAATCCGGGGGTCATTCGCGTTCTTAAAAATCGCTCCACAGGCTTGATTTTCAACCAGATGCTTTAGTTTTTCTGCATCCGTCACCATCGAGCGAAACTTCCACATCCGAAATCGCCTGCCCATCCAGGAACAGCGCTCCTGCCAAAAAAAAATAGGTCCAGGGCTATCTAGCTTGATGGCAATGACGATTGGCACAAACAGAACTGCAGTAATCGTCAACCCAACCAATGCCCCTACAATATCAATCAAGCGCTTGGTCCGAGATTTCACGGAAGGATGGGTAACAAACGGTAATTCCTGTAAAGGAGGCGACTTGGACTGGCGCGATCGCTTCGGTTTTTGTCCTTTTTGTTCAATTTCAAATAGCCGTCCCAGATCTGCCAGCGACAGGATTGACATTGCCTGGGGAGAAACATTGCGCAGAACCAGCCTGACACCACGTTTTTGAGCAATCTTCCAGCAGCCAACTAACGCTCCAATACCGCTGCTGTCCATGAAGTTAGTCTTACTGAAGTCAAATACAAATGTGGTTAGGTCAGGGTTATCCTCACAGGTTTTTTGAAACTCTTGTTTGAAGCCAACTGCCTGAACTACGGTGAAGGAGGCAGGCAAAGGAATCAAGCACTCATGGGCTAGGAGTATTGCTTGATTACTCATTTCTTCAAATTTAGTCACAACACTCTAACCAGTTCGGTAAATGGACATTCTAAAACCATCAATCACACTGGTTGTCTGCCGTATACACCCGACTTACGTAGTGTAGGAGATAGAACCCAGCTTCCACAGCTACCTTTAGGTAACCAACCATTTATGTAAATAGCAAAGTTATTAATACGGCCTCAGTTAAATTACTGTGTCCATTTTGGATGATGCTCCCTAAAACTGAAATGCACTTTACAGAAGCATCGCAAATACCGAATCCACTTTACAGAAATCTAAAAAAAAAGAGCAGAGCCCTCGTAATATTACATAACGAATTGGGGGTGAGGTGGGAAAGTTCTGAGTTTTCTGGCTCCTGCCTCCTACCGTTCCCCTTTTTGAACCTTTTCTTACTTTTTCCTCTCTTACATACACAGAGAGGCATCAAAATGAATGGAGTGAATTTCTCAGGTGTTATCAGTGGCGATTGAATCGCAGGATCCCCCAGAGCAAAATCGGCAGATCCCTATCAAGGAATCGGATCATGACCTGGTTCAGCAGTGTCTCCGGGGAGACGCGCAGAGCTTTCGGTTGCTCTACCGTCGCCATCAAAAGTGGGTAAGGTCAATTCTCTATCAGCTTTGTGATGCCTCGGTGTTGGATGATGTGGTACAGGAAGTGTTCCTGCGCGCCTGGAAGGGTTTGCCTAAGTTCCGGCAGTCGGCCCAGTTTTCTACCTGGCTTTACCGAATTGCCTGGAATGTGGCATCTTATCACCGCCAGGCTCTAGCCCAGAATCGTACCCGGTTGCAGGTGATCATCCAACACACCACAACCCAACAGGATGCTCCGGATGTGATCCATCTGCACTATCAGGAGCTGGTGCAACGGGGATTAGCTCAACTCAGCTTTGACCACCGCACAATTCTGGTTTTGCATGATCTAGAGGAAATTCCGCAGAAGGAGGTTGCTGAAATCCTGGGAATACCGGTGGGAACCGTGAAATCTCGTCTGTTTCATGCCCGTGCTGCGATGCGCCAGTTTCTTCAGAAGGAAGGAGTTCAACTATGACTCAGCCCCCAACCCCATCTCCCAAGGATGACCGGGATCTGATCAACTTTTTGCAACAGCATCGCCCCCAACCGCCCGCTGCCCCGCCTGATTTAGAGGAGCGAATCCTGCATGCGATTGAGCATTCGGGGCACCGTCAGGTTCAGCGGCGGCGATGGTATCGATCGCCCTGGCTACCCACCGCGATCGCAGCCAGCCTCATTGCGGGGTTGCTTGGCGGCTATCGTACAATTGTTCCTTCCAGACCCAGTCCTGCCCAATTGGAAGCACTGGAAGCATTTATTGAAACCACCTGGGAAGCCTCAGTGAATGATGACACTGAAGACGAATGGCCCATTTTGAGAAGCCAGCAATCTCAGACTCACTTAGTTGCCAATTCCTCTGACTCTCCATCCCCCATTTTTGATTTCCCACTGCCTGATAGGAGGTAGACCCATGTTCCCCCGTCGGATTGCTGCGATCGCGGCTACTGTTGTCATTCTAGGAGGTGCGATCGCAATCTCCAGGCCAGGGGCCTTATTCTCTAACCAGATTGCGCAGGTTTCACGAGAATCCAAAGAACGGTCAAAAGGAAACTGGCTCAAAGACTTGAACCTCACACCAGCCCAGTTTCAAAAGATTGAAGCTATCCGCAGCCGCTACAAGAACGACTTTACTCAACAACGACAGGCAGTGCAGCAGGCTCAAAAAGAACTCCGAGCGATGCTAGCAGGAGATACTCCCGTGGATCAGATTCGGCAGAAATACAACGAAGTGAGAACGCTGAAACAGCGGTTTGCAGACACTCGTTTTAATAGCTTGCTAGAAACTCGAGAAGTGTTGAATTTCGAGCAACGAAAGAAGTTTGTTGAGCATATGAGGCAGAAGCGAGAAGGATTCCGGGAGCGGTTTAAAGACCGGATAGAATAGTCACAAGCCATTCCGTTCTCGACCATAGGCCTGCCACGCCAGATCTACCAGACCATTCACAATCGCGGCTGCTACCACAGCACTTCCCTTACGTCCCTCAATTCGAATGTGGGGCACCAGTGAATCGGCCAATCGTTCTTTGGCAACCTCCACATCAACAAAACCAGAAGGCGTTCCAATCACAAGAGCAGGTCGAATCTCCTCTGCCTCAATCAATTCCACCAGAGAGGTAAGGGCAGTCTGTGCTTGCCCAATTACGAAAATTCCCTCAGGGTAGCGCCGTGCCAGAGTTTCAATGCCCCAGGCTGCCCGCGTTTTCTCCTTTTGGGGACGGGTCAGCGCATCCATACTGCAATAAACTGGGTTTGCAAAAGTATTTTGAATATTGGTAGTAATTCCAACCTGAACCATTGGCACATCGACCACAATCGTACCGCGGGCTGCCAGGGCAGCTGCACCAGATTGAAGCGCCAATTCCGAGAAGCGAATCAGGGATTTGTACTCAAAGTCAGCTGTAGAGTAAATGACCCGACGAACAATTTCATATTCAGCCGGAGAAAAGACATGATCCCCAATCTCCCGATCAATAATCGCCAGACTTTGAGCATCCGATGCGTGCCATTCCATCTCACCTGACCCCTGGGCGTTGCTGATTCTAGGTAAGAACTAAGTAACTGGACAAAATTAAATTGAAGATAGATTCGGGAGTGGAGAGGATGGAATCCCCTGCTGGGGGCGCAGCCCCCATTCCTTCTTCTTACTACAATTAATCGGGTGGAGCTACTTAGAGGTTGTATGAATTGAAACTTTTATCCTATTCAACTACTACTTATAGCGCTCACAAATAGTTTATGAACCAGGGGAGCGAAGCCCCACATAGGGGTTCAACCCCTGCGCCCCGTTCAATTTTCAAGAAGAATCGCTATAGCACCACTAACTCCTGCCACCCACGAACAAAAGAATATGCGATCAATAATACCCTCAAGCTTCCGGGGCAGAAGGACGGTTCACAATGGGTGATAAATAGGCAACCAGTGCTCCAATGAAAAACCCAGCAAAGTTTCGGAATAAGGGTAGCCAGTCTGTTGTTCGAGAAACCACTGGACCAATACCGAATGCAATGAAGAGAATTCCCCACAGGGGCGAAAAAATTAAAGCCCATTGCCAGGCAATTACCTCTCCTGCCTTACGGGGATGGGCAGCAAAACCACAAACGACCCCTCCTACAATAGAGGTAATCAGAGTCAGAATCCACTGCTCCCTCGGCAATCCAGGAACCACCTGGCACCCCCCCTGACGTAGACAGGTTTGAATGGAGTTCAACGCTTCTAGAATGGACTGATCTTCCCCATGATCCCTGACAAAGAACTGATTGCCGAAGCGGGTTTGCAACTCAATCCAAAAGGTTCTGGGCAGCAGGGGATAGAGATCATTTCCAACGCTGAAATTAAGTAGATTTCCACCGCGGGGATCTGCGACCAGCAAAACACTGTGGTCATCCAGTCCCCAATAGTCCTTCACAGCCGCCCCAGGGGTTCGCTCAAACTGGGTCAAAACTCTCAGTTTCCACCCAGTTTCCTTCTCAAAATTCTCCAGGTTTTTTACCAGGTCTTCTTCCTGAGAACTGGTTAATGCCTTTGCCAGGTCAATCACGGGTGTTTGGGTTTTAGGAAGCAGGTCTGGGTTGTTATAAGCATAGGCGACAGAACCTGGAAATGGGATCAGCCAAACCAGTAATGGTAAAACCACAAGGACAAAGGAGGTGAGGATCCTGCGAACACAGAATCGACGGGAAAGGTGACTGGCGGAGAAAGTGAGAATAGACATACCGAATGCCAATGATACGAGCAGCTAAATGAGTATATGTAACTTATCTTTACACTTGTTAATTTTAATCTAATAGTAAAAACCTGAACTTGTAACCGTCAATACTTGCCTGAAATGCAACAGCGACCCATTTATTTAGACTGCCATGCCACAACCCCCATTGATGAGCGGGTACTGGAGGCAATGCTGCCCTATTTCACAGAGCGGTTTGGCAATGCGGCTAGTGTAGGCCATCTATATGGGTGGGAAGCAGAAGCAGCGGTGAAAAAATCCAGAGAAATGCTGGCGATCGCAATTCATGCTTCTCCTGAAGAAATCATTTTCACAAGCGGGGCCACAGAGGCGAATAATCTGGCAATTAAGGGGGTGGCCGAAGCTAATTTCCAGCGAGGACGCCACATCATTACGGTTGTAACGGAGCATAATGCTGTCCTAGATCCCTGCCGCTACTTGCAGTCCCTCGGTTTTGATGTGACGTTTCTGCCTGTTCAAACGGATGGGTTGATCAACCTGGCCGATTTGGAGCGGGCGTTTCGACCCGATACAATTCTGGTTTCGATCATGGCAGCCAACAACGAGATTGGTGTCCTACAGCCGTTATCAACAATTGGTGCAATGTGCCGGGAACGTCAGATTCTCTTTCATACAGATGCGGCGCAAGCGATCGGCAAAATTCCCCTAGACGTTGAGATGATGAAGGTCGATCTGATGTCCCTCACAACTCACAAAGTTTATGGCCCTAAGGGCATCGGGGCACTCTTTGTACGTCGTCGCAATCCCAGAGTTCACCTGGCTCCCCAACTTCATGGAGGCGGTCATGAGCGGGGGTTGCGATCTGGTACCCTGTATACTCCGCAAATTGTTGGCTTTGCAAAAGCAGTAGAACTGGCAATAGCGGAAATGTCCTCTGAAACTCAGCGTCTGATCTATCTGCGCGATCGCCTGTGGCAGAAACTAAGCCAACTGGAGGACATCGACCTCAATGGCCATCCGACGCAACGATTGCCAGGCAACCTCAATGTTAGTGTCTCAGGAGTGGATGGGCAGGCGCTTCATCTGGGCTTGCAGCCTGTCATGGCGGTTTCATCAGGAGCTGCCTGTACCTCTGCCCAAATAACCCCTTCCCATGTTCTTCGGGCATTGGGACGTTCTGAAGAACTCGCCTATGCCTCAATTCGATTCGGTATTGGGCGGTTTAATAGTGAGATGGAAATTGACCAGGCTGCCGCATGGGCGATCACAACGATTCAATCCCTCCGACAAATGACTAAATCTCATATCCACTAAAACCCTTAGTTTTTCCGTAAAATAACTGCTGCCAAGTTGCTCAGGACATTGGTTTTAAGGGGGTGGGGGGCTGTGCCCCCAGCCATGGATGGAACCCCTGCACGCCGTCCTAAGCTTGGTGGCTATCGCTACGGCAGTCCTAGGGCGTGTCATCAAATAGGTAAGCTGGGATAGCAGACATTTATCCTACAAGCTGAGCATGACCACTCGCCACTATGCTTTACGAGATGACCAATGGGAACGCATCAAAGATTTGTTAGCTGGCAGTGACCAGTGGGTTGGAGTCAAGGCGAAGGACAATCGGTTGTTTGTCGAAAAAATTCCGCAGGAATCCTTTCTCTTAAAGCCTCTCAATCTCACGACTGATTTAGGAATGCTATATTAAAGCGATTGGCTGAGCCGTAACCATTCTGTAATGCTGTCGGCAAGTGCGATCGCCAGGCGTTTCTGTTCACTAGGATTGACAATCCATTCGTACTCCACCGGGTTAATTATAAAACCCAATTCCACCAGAACCGTTGGAGCAACTGCCGGACGGGTTAAAGCCAGATTATTCCAGAAAACGCCGTAAGATGGGCGTTTGAGCGTTTTTACAAGATAGTTGTGCAGAAACACTGCCAGACTATGAGCCTGAGTTTGATACCAAAAGGTGGAGATTCCCTTCGTCCTGATGGCATCGCCGTTGTCCGGTAGGGCGTTGTAGTGCAGGCTGAGGGCAAGGGTGGGCTGGGTTTTATGAATTAATGCAATCCGGTCTTGCAGAGACACATCTTCATCCTTTTCCCGTGTCATCACAACTTTTGCTCCACGCTGGGTCAGTTGTTCCCGCAACAGCTTAGAAATGGTGAGTACCACAGTCTTCTCCTGCAAACCAGTAGGACCGACCGCACCAGAATCTTCAGGACCTCCATGACCGGGGTCGAGGAGGATAGTGATGTTGGCCAGGGAGATGGGGTGGGGGGAGAGCCCCATCTCCCTGGCCCCTGGCCCCTTCCGGCTCCTGACTCCTGGCTTCTGACTTCTGGTTCCTGCTGGAGGATGACGTAGGGACAGCACGAGACTGGTTCCTTCATAGCGGAGCTTGTAGCCCCATTGCTGGCTTGTTTTGAGTTTAAAAGTGTATTGAACCTGACCGGGAACAGTTTGTTGCCAGTCCAGCCGCTCGATTAAAGGATCGTCGTCGAGTTTGATGATGTCGGTTTGGGCGGTGGTGTTGTAGAGGGTGAGGGTAAAGGTGCGATCGCCCTGCTGGATACTAAGGGGCACCGGGACTTGCAGCGGGAATACCACTTCCGTCCAGCCATCGACCTGGTGGGCTTTGATACTGCGAATCAGGGATGTGGGAAGGGTGGTGCTTTTTTGAATCTGCACCTCCCTGCGGTTAATCCAGGCACCGTAGTCCAACCGCACCCATTCCCCCTCATAGCCAGTCACCAGTGCCTGAGTACCTTTGGGCAGAGGGGTTAAGCGCGAATAATCTGTGCTCGGTCCTGTACGGGCTGCACCATTGTCGGCAATCACTTCAGCCACTTCTAATTGAGTTGGTGACAGAATCCGAATACTGCCGGAACCCATCTGGCTAGTGGTTTGATCTGCCACCGTGAGCTGAAACTCTGGTTTGCCTAAATCACCCAGCAGCACAGTGCGGGTACAGCCCTTATAATGCCCAGCCGCCGTGCGGGATACAGGCTGATTTTTCTGCGTCAATACCGCTGCATTATCCGGCAATTCAACCTTCTGGGTAGGAGAGGACAGCGGAATTGTTTGCCCTGCCAGTTGCACAGCAACTTTGGCATTGGCAGGTGCGATCGCCCCAAAACAGAGCCACTCATCCGGCAATCGGGCAATATCCACCGCTGGCATGAGTGAATTTTTCGCAAAGGCAAACCCTGCCGGAATCTCCGGTTCGGTTGACAGGCGGTTCACGTTGACTATTAATTCCTGCTTGCCGTAGCGCAAAACAAACCGATTGACACCTACCTGCAATGGAAAACTTGGTGCAAAGTGACCCACAGGACTCCGGCTAATAGGCTTTCCATTGACCAGCACTGTTCCCTTTGCGGGTGCCGTTCCAATCAAAAAGATCTGGTTGGCGATCGTTTCATGGTTGTTGGGGGGATAGGCCAGGTAGAGAGACTTTTGTGCCTGAACGGGAGCAGCAATCAGGACGACGGAGACCAGCGACCCTAGAAGGGGGATAGGCGTGAGGGAGTGAGGAGTCGGGAGTAGGGAATGAGAAGACTTAAGATTGGGCATTTGGGGTCAATGGAGGGAGGGCCAGGGGTTGGGAGAAAGAAACAGGAAAGAAGCCAGGAACCAGGAGTCAGTAAACAACATTATGGCTTTTCAAGCCTAAACTGCTTGATCAACTCCTGCAAAGCTACGAGAAACCAGAAGACTTCTGGGGTGAAGGGGACATTGCTTTTCCGCCTGAGATTCGCAAAGCGATTTATACCACCAGCGCCATTGAGTCCATATCCTCACCCTCTCTCCTCACTTCTTCCGGCTCTGGCTGTGCCTCTTACATCTCTGCCCTCTCATCGGCTTCTACACCAGATAACACTTTTAGCCGGATGGTGCGATCGCCTCCACCTGCTAGAGGAGTTTCAATGGTTTCTCCTGAAAGATGGCCTAAACAACTGAGGAGAGTGCGAAGGTGGGGAGTACTGGCACCACTGTCCAGGTAGAGTCGCTCTGATAGGGCATTGAGGCGCTTCCAGGTGAGGTAGAGCTTTGTGGCAGTCTGTTCTAGCTGGGCGGATTGATTGATCAGTTCGGCGGTAGAACTGAGGCAGCCGATACGGAGAGCTTCTTCCAGTGCCAGTTCCAGGTTGAGAGATTCGTTATTGAGTGCCTGGACTTTATGGGCGGCTTCCAGATACTTTGCCAGGTAGCGAGCTTCGGCGGTGGCCTGTTTCAAGGTGTCCACATCAGGGCTTTCTGCGATCGCTCTCCGGATTGGCTCCTGATGCACCGCTGGCAATTTCTTCATTTCCCGCACCAGAGGGGCCAGATAACGGGTTGGAATGGTGTGATCGGCGGCTTTCTCCTTCACGGTGGTGGGGAGCAGGTCCGTGGTCATGGCGGTCCACTCATCTGAGAGTTGGCGAACTTCCCGGCGGGTAATGCGATCGCCCTTTCTGGCAGCATCGCTGACCAATTGTTGCACTTCCGGGTCAGATTTCGCCGTTTCGACAAAGGCCCGTTTGCTGAACTGGTTCACATCCTCTGGCTCCAGATAGCCCCCTTCCAACAGTTTATCGGCGCTGTTTGCCAGTTCAATCAAAGAATAGGCCTGGCTTTTGCTAATCTCTCGATCCTTCAACCAGTTCAAGAAGCCAGTACCGCGCCCATCGCCATAAAATTTTTCGCGATCGCGCACTGTGCGTAAAATGCGCCCCCGCCAGATATCGGTTTGCAAGTTGACGCGATCGCAAACCAGCCATGCCTGCTCTATCCGATTTTGAAACTCGGTTTCTGGGATTTTCTCGTCCTCTGGATTGGGCAGATGGAAGTTGAGCAGTCCGTTCTCGTCCTGACTTACTGTTCCACGCCGCATCTGGACGACATTAGAAATATCCTTTGCTTGCATTACCGTACCTGGACAGACAGCCGGATTATTATTGCACGACTGCTCGACGGTTTGGTAGCGAAGAAATCTTAAAAACCACAATATGTAGCGTTACTTCAATAAACATAACGCTTTAGGTATGGTGGGATAGTGAGAGATCAAGAGCCAGAAGAGTTTTGAGTTAAGGCGAAAGAGGAAAGGGTAGATATAGCGGTAGTCATTGTGGTTAGGACGGGGTGCAGGGGTTCCACCCCTGGCTGGGGGCGAAGCCCCCATTCCCTCTCTAATTCCAATGTCCTAACGCACCTGCGTAGAGCTATAAATGGATGAGTTGGGGAATGAGGGAGTCTATCACCCCATTCCCCTCTCCCCACGCCTCACTTCCTCAACAACTCAACCGATAACCAACAACTAACCAAATTGCTTATTGGATGCCGGGTCAAGGTTAAACAGCATCGCCAGTGTTTGCATTGCAACCCGGCGGGCTTCAATATCCTGCTGGGCACGGAGTTGCACCATCGGGTCATGCAAAATTTTGTTGACGATGCCGCGAGTCAGAGCCTCGATAACTTCCTGATGCTTCTCAGCAAATTCACTCCCCAAACGGGAAAGGGCTTTTTCCAGTTCCTGGGTACGGATGGTTTCCACTTTTTCGCGCAGGCTGCTGATGGTCGAAACGGTTTCCAGCGATCGCCACCACAAATCAAACGCCTCAACCTCCTCATCCAGCAGTGCCTCGGCTTCCATCGCCATCTGGCGGCGAGCTTCCTGGTTCTGAGCAACTACCGCTTTCAAATCATCCACGTTGAACACCTGCACGTGGGGCAGATCATTTACATCGGCATCCACATTCCGCGGCACCGAAATATCAAACAGCATCAGGTGCTGACCGGGAGCTAACACCATTTCTAGCTTGGAGCGATCAAGCAACGGTTCAGTGGAAGCGGTACTGGTGAATACCAGATCCGAGTTAGCAATTACCGTCATCATGTCTGAAAGGGAATGCAGATGCAGTTCTGCTTCAGGAAACTGGTTTGCCAGTTCTTTGGCTCGTTCCAGCGATCGATTCAGAATGGAGATGTTGACGGCTCCTTTAGAGATCAAATGTTGCACCAGCAGGCGCGACATCTTGCCTGCTCCCAAAATTGCGACCCGGTAAGCTGCTAAATTCTGCACCTTCATCTGAGCCAGTTCCACCGCAGCAGAACTAATGGATACGGCTCCTGTCCCAATACTGGTCTCCGTTCGCACCCGCTTACCGGCAGTAATGGCCTGTTTCAGGAGCTGGTTCAGGATGCGACTCACCCCCTGGTATTGCTGCCCCAGTTTGTGGCAGTGCTTCACCTGCGCCAGAATTTGCCCTTCCCCTAGGACCAGGCTGTCTAGCCCCGCAGCAACCCGCATCAGATGCATAACCGCATCCTGGTGCAACAAGGTAAACAGGTAGGGTCGCAGGCTATGGACAGGGAGCTTGCTGTGCTCCGACAAAAACTGGCACACTTCACGCATGCCGTGCTCTGTTTCAGTCGTCACCAAATAGATTTCCAACCGATTGCAGGTACTGAGAATCGCGACCTCTTCAATGTGGGGATAGCTGCACAACTGGGCGATCGCTTTCTCACACAGGTTTTCTGGAATGCTTAGCTTTTCTCGAACCTCGACTGGTGCGGTCTTGTGGCTCAACCCGACAACAGCAATATTCATATCTGGAATTGAGTGGGGGATTTCTTAAAGGGGGTAAATATAACCGTCAGCTACCAGCTTGAGCAAAAACCCGTGATTGTTGATAGCTGACAGTCAATGGAAAACGTTAGTGCAATTGGATGCTCTTGGGTTTGTTAGTCATGTGAATGGTGTCCACAAAACGGGCAGTTTTAGACTGGGTAGAAATTACCAGAGATTGGGTTCTGGCTCCCCCACTGAAAAAGCGGACTCCCTGAAGCAGGTTTCCAGAGGTGATACCCGTCGCAGCAAACAGAACCGTTTGACCGGATGCTAATTCGTGGGTGTCATAAACCTTATCGGGATCAGTAATCCCCATTTCCTTCAGACGAGCTAGGTTTTCTTCCTTGGTCTTGTTGGCCCATTCCTTTGTCTGCACAATTTCGGGGTCATAGATCAGTTGTCCCTGGAAATGACCACCCAGAGCTCGCATTGCTGCTGCCGTAATTACCCCTTCAGGAGCAGCGCCAATCCCCATCAGGGCATGAATATTGGTCCCTGCGAAGGCACAGCTTAGCGCCGCACCCACGTCTCCATCCGTAATCAGGGCAACTCTGGCACCGGCCTCACGGATTTCCTTGATCAACTCGTTGTGGCGATCGCGCTTCATCACCACCACTACCAGCTCCTCAATACCGCGATCTAAACACTCTGATAAAATTTTGAGGTTTTCAGTCGCTGACTTGTTGATATCAACCTTGCCCTTTGCTGCTGGTGGAGCCGCTAGCTTCTTCATGTAAAAGTCGGGAGCGTTAAACAGGCCACCTTTTTCCGAGATGGCTAGTACCGCCATAGAACCGGGCTGACCATAAGCTACCAGGTTGGTGCCTTCGCAGGGGTCGACCGCAATGTCAATTTCAACCAGCTCATCAGGATTGCAGTAATTCTTGGCATCTTCGCGCGTACAGATGCCCACTTCTTCACCGATGTATAGCATGGGGGCTTCGTCCCGCTCCCCTTCACCAATCACAATCCGACCGCGCATGTAAATTTTGTTCATACGCTCTCGCATTGCTTCCACGGCCACCTGGTCAGCCGTGTTTTTATCACCTTTGCCCATCCAGCGAGCGGAGGCGATCGCAGCTTGTTCAACCACTTCAATAATTTCTAAACCTAGCGTGTTCTCCACGAAGCAAATCCTCCCAACTGCTGATTTTGCGCGATTTCCAAATATTAACCTCAGTGTAAGTCTACCAAAAGGCAGAGTCGCCCTTGAAGGCGATCCCGCTTCTCTCTTGTGTAAAGTTTTGCTGAGGCCAGCCAAAACTCCCACTCATCTACTCATTCCCCTTCCAACTCCTGGCTCCTGGTTTCTGGCTTCTCCCTTCTGCCTGCCCCCAACCCCGTAAAGTGGTGTATGTCGATTCAATAAAAAGTCAATGCAGCAGCTTTTATGGATTGCGATCGTCTGGGTAGCCGGTAGCGCAGCTATTTTAGGCAGCCTGATGACGCTTGGTAGCCTGCTTTTATGGGTTGCACCAACCCAACCGACTAAAACAACAAGGAGAGCAAACGAAAAGGCACTAGTAACTACAATGACCCAGCCATTTCAGGATCGGTTGAAACTGCTGGCAGTTTCCGTTGCGATCGCCCTAGCCGGGCTTAGCCTACTGGCGATCGTCCCTTTCCCCTATTCCTGAATACCTTCACTGCTTCCCACAGGTGAACGAACCCTCGTCCCCTACAGAGATATAGCGATAGCCGCCAAGTTTAGGACGGAGTACAGGGGGTTCCACCCCTATCTGGGGGCGAGCCTCCACTCCCCCTATTAATGATGACTACCTACTTATATATTTATATGCAATATATACAATGGATTGATGGAACTACAATGGATTGATGGAACTGGTACTTGAACGCATACCATTTTGGCTCCCTTCTACTCCCTACTCCCCAACCCAATGGTTACTGGACTTATGCCATCGTTCACTGGCTATTTACTGACTATTTACTGACTATTTACTGACTATTTAGAAGAACTAATCAACTGAGTCAGGTCATAACTCAATCTAATCAAAAGAAGTGTTAACCGAACTTGAGGTTGTCTATTCTGATGGCTAAAGTCCGATGGCTAAAGAACTGCTTAGTGGAGAGATCGCTTCTTTCTTCAATGAATGCGATCGCTCTACTCTTAAAGTGGAACTCCTGCGACGACAACTAAGAATTACCTCCCCTGTCCCACTCCAACAGATACGGGCCCCATTTCCTGGCTGCTCAAACGAAATTGGAATCGTAACTAAGGAAATCCTGTAACCGCAGGAATCTATCACCATATTAAGGCCGCTGTGGGTAATTAATGGTGAGACTGGCTTTTGCAATTACTTCAACAGCTGTTTGCCCTCATTGGGAGGTTCTAAAATTGTGATAGTTCGCTAAGCGGAACCCATCTCATAATTTAAAGAGGCGCGAAGCCTGTAGATTTTGGGAAGCTGCCACCAGGGAATGTAGTGATATTTATGGTGCTCTTCGTGATAGCCAAAATGGTATAGCGGTAGTCATTGTGGTTAGGACGGGGTGCAGGGGTGGAACCCCTGGCTGGGGGGCAGCCCCCACTCCCTCTCTAATTCCAATGTCCTAACGCACCTGTGTAGAGCAATAACAATTCCCAAATGATCAAAATGATCAGAAGACAGGTAAGGGATTGGTTTTTGCGCAGTGAGAATTGGTACATCCACAGCGATCGCCTGGGACTCCATGTCGCCAGATATATGGCATCTTTCACTCCTGCCACCTGTGCTACCTGATACCAGACATTTGCTGCAGCAGGCTTTTAGGTCAATCTCTAATAAGCTACTTGATACTCTGGCTCGATCGCTATTTTCTGCTTGGTATAGATTTCCTTCAGGTGACGCTTGACGGTGTTAATTGTAATGTATAACTCCGTCGCGATCTGTTGATAGCTGAAACCAGCTCGCCGCAGCAACCAAACCTCTGCTTGCCTGGGAGTCAGGTTATAGAGAAGCACCTCAGCAAATGCCCGATTCTGTATTGACTGACAACGATCTTCCAGCAGGACTATCAGATATGGATGATTGGAATCTTCTAGCGTGAGCCACCGTACCCGGAGTCGATAAACCTTAGATTCGCTCAAGGTAATTTCAGACTCAATCACTACAGGCTGATCTACATACATACTGCGGCTCTCAATTAATGCCTGACAACTGCGCCAAATGACCTCAGGAACATTATCAACAACCGATCCTCCCCGGCTGAGTTGTTGGCAAATGCAATGGGCATAGTAGTTGTGATAAAGAACTTCACCTTGCTCAGAGAGAATCAGAATCCCATCTGTAATCCCTTCCAGCACCCCCTGGAGCAACAAGGGGGTTACCTGAGCAGTGGTTTCCTTTTGTTCGAGTTGAGTCAGCATATTTCTGGGGGCTAAACAATAAACACAAACAAGCTCAATCTTGATCGCCGGATTACCGATGCCTCAGCCACCAAGTTAATTTCAGTAGAAGGCCTTTGAGAAAGTACATCCAGAAAGACCTCACAAGTTCGTTAGTGCAGCAATTTGAAGTGCTTTCTGGATGTATTCAACCTGAGTTGAATTGATTCGATAGTATGAGAATGCAACAAACATTGCACTATCCCTCTCTGCAAAATTAATTTCCGACAACGGCTAGGGAAGATTGCGGTTTTGTGCAATGCGCTTTACCAATGTTGGTTCCATTAACATTACAGATTCGTACCTCCCCTTGATATTCAAGGTCATTTTCTGCAAAGTTGGAGGTATGTTTACGCAATCAATCTGTCTGCTTTATGCTCCTGGCAATAAGCCAACCCTTACCAGAACCTGCAAAACTCCAGATTTTAGTGGTTGATGACCACGAAGTCGTTTTAGGTGGAACCATCGACCTGTTAAAACGTCAATATCCCCAGGCAGAAATTTTGACAGCTCAAACCGTTGAAAGTGCTTTAAATCAGTTAAAAACACATACGCCCGATCTGGTCGTGCTCGATCTGTCTCTACCAGAAAAGCAGGGGGAAACTGCCCAGCCGGAATCAGGAGTTCAACTGCTGAAGACGTTGATGCAGAACTACCCCACACTTAATGTCACGGTTCAGAGTACTTACGTTAAAGCCCTGGTACGGATCAAACCTGAAATTGACCGGCATAATGGAGGTTTTACCGTTGCTGATAAGAGTCTTTCTAGTAAAGAGATGTTAACCCGTGTGGATTGGGCATTGAAGGGCATCACCCATACCAAAGATATCCGCCCAGGGCGGACTCTGGAAGTTAAGCCTGACTGGCTGACTGTACTTAAGCTTGCCTTTCACGAG
The DNA here is from genome assembly GCF_049200465.1 of Leptothermofonsia sp. ETS-13. NCBI lineage: Bacteria > Bacillati > Cyanobacteriota > Cyanophyceae > Leptolyngbyales > Leptolyngbyaceae > Leptothermofonsia > Leptothermofonsia sp. ETS-13. The sequence continues at coordinate 2,539,702 of NZ_CP120836.1, read as the reverse complement.
GGCTTGCAGGACCGGGCGATCGCCAACCGAATGAGAGTCTCCGAAAGAACGGTGCGCCATTACTGGACGAAAATTCAGGACGTTCTGGATGTGTACCCAGAAGAAGACAAGCAAGATGGGAAAAACATCCGCATTCAAACTGAAATTCGTGCCAGGGAAGAAGGTCTCATTGACTGACATAGCCTGGGGTAGGCAACGGTGCAACGAAACATCTGGAGAAGCCTGAAAGAAGCCGTTTCCAATTGGCGAGTGTGGGTACTCCCAGGAACGATAGTGATAGGGTTGGTGGTGGCAGCTCGTTTACTGGGTTCCCTCGAAGGACTGGAACTGCTCGCCCTCGATACCTTTCTGCGCCTGCGTCCTGCCGAAACTGAAGATGATCGAATTGTTCTGGTCGGCATTGACGAAGCCGATATGGAGAAAACAGGCTATCCCATTCCAGAACGAGAACTCGTCGATCTATTAAACACCTTGCAGACCTATCGACCGGCTGTGATTGGTCTACACATTTTTCAAACTCAAATTGCCCAAGCAGACAAAACGGAACTCCACCGCTCTCTGCAACAGCATCAAAATCTGATTGTTGCAGAGAGAATCATCCCTGCCTCCGACCAGATTCCGCCGCCTCCCGGGTTCCCGGCTGGACAGGTTGGGTTTGTTGATGTACTTCCAGATGGAGACACCCACTTGAGACATCTGATTCTCGGTAGCTTCGATCCCATTGATATTAAAAATTTCAAGTTCTCGATGGTCATTCGTCTGGTGGAAAGGTACCTGGTGTCTCAGGACAGCTCTCTTATCCTTAAAAACGGAATACATGACCCCAACGCAATGCGATTTGGGAAGATAGAGCTTCCTCGCCTGGAGCCCAATTCAGGCGGATATGCAGGAGCAGAGGTGGGAGACGTTGAAATTTTGATTAACTTTCGAAGTGGCCGCAATCCTTTTCGTCTTCTTTCCCTGAATCAGATAAAAACAGGAAAGTTCCAACCGGAGTGGTTACGCGATCGCATCATCATTGTGGGTATTACTGATCCCAAAATTCGACCCAGCATCCCGACAGCCGCCAACGACGAAATCCATTCGCTCCACCTCCATGCCCACACTGCCAGCCAGATCATCAGTGCTGTACTGGATGGACGGCCACTGCTCAAAACCTGGACTGACTCCTGGGAATATCTATGGATTTTCATCTGGGGCTTTCTTGCCATCCTCCTGGGACGTAGCGATTTACTCCCCAGAACAAAGCTGATTAGCATTGGCATTGTTCTGGTGGTTCTGATTGGAATCAGCTACCTGCTCTTGCTTTGGGGCTGGTGGATTCCAATTGTTCCGGTGGCACTGGTCTGGCTCTTAAATGGGATAGGATACACCGCCTTCTACAAATACGACTGGGTTTTGAGATCTCGCTTACAAGATAAGCAACTCATGGTTGAGGAACGCCAACGTACCATTGAGCAAACCTTCAACGTTATCCATAACGGTCCATTGCAAACCTTAGCCAGTCTCCTCAGACGCACACAAGATAGCCCCCTACCGCAGGAGCAATTACTTTCAGCACTGGAGCGGCTCAATACTGAAATCCGGGGAATTAGCGAGCATTTGAAGCAAGAAATATTAACCCAAGAAGAAAGCCTCTATCTAAGCAGTGGAGCCAACATTGATTTGAAACTTCCCATTCATGAACTGTTCTATGAGGTTTACAGCCACACCTTAGAGCGACCAGAATTCTCCAGGTTCAAAGCTCTCAAGGTCGCCTGTCAATTTGAACCAATTCAGCAGACCCTCCTGAGCATTGAGCAAAAGCGAGATCTGTGCCGATTTCTTGAAGAAGCTTTGTGCAATGTTGGTAAGCACGCCGAAGGAGCCACTCATCTCAGTATCACAGGCATTCATCAAAAAGGTGGGTATACATTACAAGTCACCGATGATGGCATCGGTGTGCAATCCCCTATTGAGGGAGAAGGAACCAAATACGCGCGTAAGTTGGCATCTGCATTGAATGGCAAATTTAGGCGGGACTCTCTATTTCCCAAAGGAACACGCTGTGAACTGAGTTTCCCTCTTACTGAATCCCGTTTCTGGTAACTAGTGCATTTTCAGGAGACCTTTTTTGCTAGAACCTCTAGCAAAAAAGGTCTCCTGAAAATGCACTGAGCAACCTGGCGACAGCTATAGGATCGCTATAGACCCTAGCGCAAATCTAGCTAGTAACCAGCGGCATAACAACACATAGCTGTCATGAGGTCAGAGGCTTGCCCGTATAGTTCCACTTGAAAGGTTTGGCCATGGTGCGATTGAAGTAGTCGATGAAGTCAAGAATCTTGGCGCTGAGCTGAGCTTGACTAGTGAAACTGGCCCGTCGCAGCCACTTGCGCCTGAGAATGGAGAACCAGATTTGGATTGGGTTGAGCCAGGAGCAATGCTTTGGGGTGAAATGTATGACCAGGCGGTGCTGTGGATTGCTCAAGAAAGCAGCCCGGGTGGCCATCGATTTCAGGATGCCGGATTTGCCTTTGCACCCTAACGGCGGTGGTTCGGGTTCCAGGGCGACCGCCAGTGGCACCAGAGCTACCGATTGGTGGGTGTTGAGACAGTCCATGACCAGATGAATTTTAGGGGCATCGGTGACTTGGGCGAGTAGGGTGTCGAGATGAGCCGCTAAATCTTGCTCGGTTCGGGTGTCGCCCACAGTCGCCTGGTCAATGCGTCCAGTGGCGACATTCAAGGTGGCAATCAGGCTTTGGGGCCATGATGCTGGTACTCAAATTCCACCCGCACACAGCGTCCGGGTTTCATCTCAATATCCGGCATCACGCGCTCCAAGGCTTGGATGCCCGTCATTTCATCAAGACTGTAGGTCATCTCCCCACGTTCGGCCCGCGCAGCCGCTTGTTCGTAGACCTGGCAGATGTCTTGGACTTTGGTGGCAAAGTCCGGGTCGGGGGGGATGAAGCCAGTAGGGACTCTGGTGCGGTTTCAGTTCGGCTTCGGCTAACAAACGCCCGACAGGGCGACCACTGATCCGCGCCACAAGGCGCTTGTTTGACCAGTTCATCGGCTAACTCTGGAGGGGTCCAGTGACTGATGGGGCGTCCAGAGTGCTCGGGCGGAGCACATGCGAGGGCATAGAGTTGAGTGATTTGCTCCAAGGTAAACGTGGCGGGGGCACCGGGACGGGGGGCATCGGCTAAGCGCTCCGACACTGGCAACTCAGCCGAGCTCTCGAGCAATCTGACCTTGGCTGTCTCCCTGGCTGGCACGCAGAATGATCTGCGCTCGCAATGCCAGTTGTTGGGGCGTACTTGGTCGCTTCACCAACTGCTCTAGTTCACGACGCTCGGATTCACTCACAATCAGGGCGGGAAGGGCGGGACCAGGCATCAGACTCAATCCTCCAACACCGACTCCTTCAGGATATGCCCATTTCCGCCGCGCGGTACTAGCTACCAAACCTGCACCGCAGTATCCTAAGAAGCTCTACCGTGAAGCACAGACATAATTCATCGAAGCCTCTTCACCAGAATCGGAACGAGGGCTACCCAACGGTAGACTGTCGCCAAAATTGTACTCTTTGATCGTGTTAGAGTTTTCGTCCAGCGATTTGGCATAGCGGAGACGAAAGCGCTTTTGCTGGCAATCAACCGATAGATAAAAGGCCATGCTGTAAGCTAACTTTCCGTTTTCACGGTAGGGCGTGCCCCCGGTGGTATAAGACCAGAAGTAGCGAAACCGCCCGTGCCCCTGAATTGAGCCATTGTCCACGTACCAGGTTTTGTCGCTGCGATCGGTGAAAACAGCAACCCAACCTTTTTTATCGGGGGCGGCTTCAGCAAAGCCGACCACTCCTAAAAGAAAAATCGTCACTCCAGCAGTACAACCTAGTTTTTGTAAAATACTCAACATCACAAATCCCACCATCTAAAACTCATCCTGCCTCATGGGCTTGCAGTCTCCTGTTTTCCCAAGAGGCGACTGACAATTCACCTTTTCACGGGAAAACCAATTCGCTGAAACCAATTTGGTGAGTCAAGCCAACGCTTTCAATCAGGGCATTGCTGAAAAGCAGGATGATTTGAAAGGAAGTTTCCAGCATCCTGCACTCTTCTCACCTCAAGAATCAGCAGTGCTTCAATCAGAACTATGGATTATTCTTCCCAAAACCCTTCATCCAATCATACGGTGGAAAAATTGGACCCTCCGCAATCTCAAGATCACGCAATAATGCGACGCTGCATTGCGTTGGCACAGCGTGCTTTAGGCAAGACAGCTCCCAACCCGCTTGTGGGTGCTGTGATTGTGAAGAATGGCGAGATCGTTGGGGAGGGGTTTCATCCCGCTGCTGGACAACCCCATGCCGAAGTTTTTGCGCTCCGGCAGGCAGGAAAACGTGCTAGAGGGGCAACCATTTACATCAACCTGGAGCCTTGCAACCACTTTGGACGCACCCCACCCTGCTCAGAGGCGTTGATTGAAGCAGGCATCAAAAAAGCAGTCGTAGGCATGGTAGATCCCGATCCAAGGGTTTCCGGCAGTGGAATTGTACGGTTACAGCAGGCGGGCATCGAAGTGGTAGTCGGGGTAGAAGCGGCAGCCTGCGAGGAGCTAAATGAAGCCTTTATTTACCGGGTCACCCATCGCCGTCCGCTGGGAATTTTGAAATACGCCATGACCCTGGATGGCAAAATTGCAGCTACCACCGGGCATAGCGCCTGGGTGACCAGCCCCGCCGCACGTTCGGTGGTTCACCAGCTACGGGTCGCCTGTGATGCTGTGGTGGTGGGTGGCAATACCGTCCGGCAAGACAACCCTCTGTTGACTAGCCGCCAAGAATTGCATACTCCGCTGCGGGTGGTCATGAGCCGATCGCTCAACCTCCCTACTAACGCCCATCTTTGGGACACCACCCTTGCCCCTACCCTGGTGGTCACTGAACCCCGCTCTAACCCAGAGCTTCGCATTCTTTTAAGAGAAAGGGGAGTGGAAGTGATTGAACTCATTCCCCTGACCCCCTACGCACTCATGACCTATCTCTATGAACGAGGCTTTATGAGCGTGTTGTGGGAGTGTGGGGGAACCCTGGCGGCACAGGCGATCGCGGATGGCTCCATTCAAAAAGTCCTTGCATTCATCGCCCCTAAAATCATTGGTGGCAGCACCGCCCCTACCCCCATTGGCGACTTGGGACTGGTCACCATGACCGATGCCTTAATTCTGGAGCGAGTAAAATGGCACCCAGTAGGTTCAGATTTGCTGGTGGAGGGATATATCAGCAAGAAACCTAAAGATAGCAAATGAAGATTCCTCCCACCCTCAAAATATTCGCTCATCCTACGAATTTCTTGCTATATTCGCGCTATGCCAGAAGTTAGAAGTGGTTAGTTATGTGAGAGGCTACACGTCAGAGGCAAGAAGGTAAGGAGAAAGATGGGTGGATAGATTTTCAGTTCTAAGTAGCTCCCAATACTTCCCTAACCCCCAACCCTTAACTCTGACTCCTGGTTCCTGACCCCTGACCCTAACTTTAATTTCTTTCTTCTTCCTTCCTCTCTCCTCCCCCCTCCTATGCATGCTCGAAATCAAGCTTTTGAGTTTACTTGTTGGCAGTCTCGGTTTACAAACAATGTTTGCCAGTAGTTGGCTACGATGGCAACAGGTGGTGAGTGAGCGGCAGTACGAGGCGGAGGAAGAAACGTTGACCCCCTACGAATCCAGAGAAACTTATACTTCGGCTGATACCCAACCCAATGGTTACGGGGCACCGCCCAAAGATCCCCGTTTGGCGGGCTGGGAGTTTAAGATTGTGCGGGCGAATCGGGACTTGTTTCGAGATCCAGCCGTATTTAAGCAGTTGTGCGATGAAGAAGCTCATGCGGGCTGGATTTTGTTAGAAAAACTGGACGATCGCCGTGTCCGCTTCAAGCGCCCCATCGCCCTGCGTGAAATCATCAAACCAGAGTTTTTGCCCCACGATCCCTATCGCACCCACTTCGGTCCAGCATCAGATTGGACGAAAGTTTTGGCTGCGATCGCCTTTCTGATTGCGCTCATCTTGCCTGCCTACCTGGGGTTCGCTCTGGTTTCTGCCACCCTCTCAAACACCCGCTCTAAATCTGAAGCCCCCCCCCTCCCGCTTCGCCGTTACCAGTGCAACCCACTGCAGAACCTATCCAACCTGCAAGTGACTAAGTAGGTAGCCACAATTAGGTAGCCATAATTAGTAGCCACAATTAATTGTCAAGGAGGGAGTGGGGGCTGCGCCCCAAGCCAGGGGGTTTCACCCCCTCCACCCCCCCAAATTATCCTTAATTGAATTGCGCCTGGCTACTTACCGCCCATTCAACCTTTGAAATCTTATGCTTCTCTTAACGATATAGCAACCTGATTAGATGGCTGTGTCGGTAAAGATAGGGAAAGGAAATCGCTTGTTTGTAAGACGAATTTCTCTTTCCAGCAGATTGTTTTTTTGGCGATCTGACGGATGCTGAAACTACTGTCAAATTCGCAGTGAAGGAGTGTCTGGTATGCTTTGTGACGCCTGCCAGCGGAAGAAAAATTGTTTACCATCCTTGCTGGCAAAGAGCGATCAGCAATTACGGAATCTGCTTGAAGGTCTCAAACGATGCGATATGAGAATCATCAAATCACCTGGAAAATTCTGAAATTGCTGATGGCTTAACCTTAAACCTTTGTAGTAAATTTTTGCTCAAAAATTAGTGCATTCATCTGATAAGTCCTCTACCTGATCCAGGTAGAGGATTTTTTTAGGACAAAGGTAATTGTCTAGCGGTATCAAGAATCATGAAAGCCTTTCCAGATTTGCTTCATGAATCACTGTGGGTGGGCATGGTACCGTTGCCCACGCTCATTTTATCGTCAAATTTTCTAGTTAGGGTAAATTATTTTGTCCATCCAAACCCCAGAAGAGAACTCGTACGGAGACGCGTTGTGAGGATAGGAGCATGTGGGAATTATGGAAGCAGTAGTGACTAAGTGGAAAATAGCCCAAGCAGATGGATTAAACGATTTCAAGACGACAGGCAATGGTTTAGCAGTGTTCAAATATGTTTATAGCGTTCACAAATAGTTTGTGAATAAGGGGGGATGGGGGCTTCGCCCCTGCACCCCGTTCAAATCTCAAGAAGGATCGTTATATAGCGATCCTATTTGGATTGTGAGAAAGGATTCCGCAGGAATCCTTTCTCATAAAGCCTCTCGATCTCACAACTGATTTAGGACTGCTATAGAAGAATCGAAATGTTTAGAAGAATCGAAGGGACTTACAATTTTTTAGTGTTTGAATTATCGAATAATTCAAGAGTTGATGGACGTTTTTTACTACTTTTTCTGCTGAATCTATATTTTCTCCCCGTAATCATCTCTGGCTTTTTCATCCATTCTCCTGAACAATGGATAAATGCATGGTGGATCTATCCAGGAGTTGACAAAATGTATCCCCTGTTTGGGGATATGAGAGTTATTACTGCGGCCTATGAATGCATTCGGAAAGGATACAACATCTTTCAGGAGAATCCCTGCGACCCCTGGGGGCGTGCCATTAATTACCCTCCTATTTGGTATGCACCAGCAGCGATAGGAATCGATCAAAGTAATACAGCTATTCTTGGGATTACGATTGGTTTTTTATTCTTTGCTTTCACCTTTTTATTGATTAGAAAAATTAACTATTTTGAGGCAATTATTTACTCATTTATACTACTTTCTCCTTCTATTATGCTGGCTGTGGAACGAGGTAATAATGATCTGATCATCTACAGCCTTCTAGCAGTTTCATTACTACTGTTGAGCCATGAAAATATTCTCAGTAGGGGACTTTCATATAGTTTGATTGTGTTTGCTGCGACTTTAAAGTTATTTCCAATCTTTGCGATCGCAGCCCTCCTGAAGGAAAGACGAAGAGTTGTTTTGGCGATCGCTCCATTTACCCTTGGCGTATTTATCACCTACATATTCTTCACGCTGGACGACTTAAAATTTGTGAATAGTGTGACGCCCAGAGCTGCCTTAATGTCCTACGGAAACATGGTTTTTTTCGATCTGATATCCCTACACTTTGATCGGATAGGAATTGATCTTCCAAGAAATATTGGCTTTCTTTTCTTTTATACCAGCATCCTTTTCATTCTTGTGCTTTCCTGGGTTCTGGTTAAACGCCGCTATCGCTTCTATCAGAATGAGCAAGAGCAATTGGCAACACCTTATATTGATGAATTTAGGATTGGTGCTTGCATCTATCTGGGCACATTTATTCTCGGCAACAACTGGGATTATCGTCTCATCTTTTTGATATTTACTATCCCGCAAATCCTGGTTTGGATCAAAAGTCGCAGTTCACTTCAATCGATATCCACTATGGCTCTATCAGGAATCGTTCTAACGGTCTGGTTGAGCCGCTATTCCTATGAAATTTTTGGTTTAGATGAATTGATTAACTGGCTCCTGTTTTTTTATTTCACCTACACACTGGCCCAAACCTTGCCTGACTGGCTAAAAAACTGGTTAGCCGGGACTTGAATTATGCAAATGAGTAGATGAGTGAATGAGCACCCATTTACCCATCTACTCATCTACCCATTCATCTACCCATCTACCCGTCTACATCGCAACTGCGCAGTTATTTCTGTCAGCCTGCACTAAGATGCCAGAGCCACTTCAACCATTTGTTGTAGCTCCCCTTTCTGGTAAAGCTCAATCATAATGTCTGAGCCACCAATAAACTGACCGTTGATGTAAACCTGGGGAATTGTAGGCCAATTAGAGTACTCTTTAATTCCCTGACGGATGTCATAATCTTCCAGCACATCCACGGTTTCAAATGGCACACCGAGTGCATTCAGGATTTGCACCACATTATTAGAAAAACCGCACTGGGGCATCAACTTGTTGCCCTTCATAAAGACGATAATTTTGTTTTGTTTGACTAGATTGTCAATGCGCTGTTGAGTTTCGGAAGTCATAGTTCTAAAGCTATATAGGGGGAAAAGAGAACGGGACCAAACTGGAAAATGTCGAGGCGGCGGCGATCGCAGGCGGCTACTTTAAACTCTCTGACCCGTTGCCGCCCATGTCTGTGGAGTATAGGTCTTAAGCGCTAAGGCATGGATTGCCTCAGTAGACATGGCCTGTCGAACAGCCCCATAAACCATCTGGTGCTGCTGAACCAACCCCTTTCCCTCAAACTCTGAGGATATCACCGTTACCTGATAATGGTCTCCGCCGCCAGTCAAGTCTTGTACCTGAACCTGGGCATCGGGGATTTTGGCTTTAATCATCGCCTCAACCTGCTCCGGGCTAACCATTCATCCTCCTTAACGAATCATTTGCTAGCATTCAGTCTAACGTTCTATCCAGTGACCTGCGTTAACCATTACCCAATACCAGAACCACTGGGGACTGGTGATTGTCAAGCTACTGTTTAGTGCTGGGCTGTTCAGCTCGCGGGCGAGGATAGGGAGAATCCACAAACCCCAGTTCAAAAAGCTGTTGATAAGCCTTTTGTCCCAAATCACGGGTAGGCTGTTGGCTTCGGATAATTTGTACTAGCAGGGGAACTGCCAGTTCAGGCTGGTTTTGTGCCCGGTGTACCAGTGCCAGCCGGTAGGTTGCTTCGTCCCGTAATTGGGCTGCTTCCAGAGCTTTCTTCCGCTGGCTATCCGCAATCCGGTTATCGATGCCGGAGAAACTACCTGCCAGATCTTGATGGAAATTGGAGAGCTGGTTAAACACCTGGCGAGCTTCCTGCAACTTTTTAACGGCAACCGTATAGTTCTGAGCAGATACCGCTTTTTGAGCGTCTTCCATCAAGCGCTGCCCACCTGGCATACTGAGAAGGTTGTTCTCTTGATCGACGGGACGCAGAACGTTTGGATTACTCGGGTCGATCGGTTTTGCCTGATTGGGACTCGTTGGCAATTCCTGAGCAGTACTACTCAGTGGCTGAACCAGGGAGGATGCGGCCAGAATAGACGCAGTGATAAGGCCAGCCGTAGAAAGGAAACGAGTCTTTGCAAAGAATTCCATGTGGCAAAGGTGGATATTGGGAAAATGGGATAGGTAATGAGACTTACGTATCTTACCACTGACAGCCCCTTCTGTGTCTGGGTGGCGATGATCTAAGGCCAGGTACGGCGGTTGGGCAACTTTTGGGAACTTTTGAGGGATTGATTTATGACGGACCAAACTCCAGTAAGTCCTGTTCCGGGCAATCAGGGAGCAGCCATGCCTGAGTCAAGTGTGGGCAAGGTTTTGCAGCGGGGAGGAGAAGAGTTGCTTCTGGAAAAAGTGACAGACCGTTTTGCCATCCATGCTTCAGATAAGGCAAATCTGGCGCAACTGGTGCAGGGGCTTCCAGCGCAGGTGAAGCCGGAGCAGGTACCGGGGCAACTGGCTGAAATTATGGTTGATCCGCAACAGCGGGATGCGGTGATGCAGCAGATGCGGCAGGCTGAAACGGTTGACTATGTAACTCATATTTATCACTTAAAGGATGATCCCGGTTCTCTGGTGTATGTGACGAATCAAATTACAGTCCAGTTTGCGCCCCAGGTTGGCGCGGAAGCGATCGCCCAAATCATTGCCAGTGTTGGCCTCCGCCAGGTTAAACCTGTGGTCGGAATTCCCAATACCTTTGTGTTGGAGACAACGCCAGAAGCGACGGAGAATCCAGTGAAGATTGCGAATCGGTTGATGCAGCGATCAGATGTGCTGACCGCTGAACCGAATGTGGTTGTGCGAACCCAACATCTCTACCGTCCTAAAGACCCCCTTTATCCCAAACAATGGCATCTGAACCATAATGGGGGCCTCAACCTAACAGCAGGCTCCCATGTGTTTGCTGAGCAAGCTTGGGATATTACACGGGGCATTCGTTCAGTGGTGGTGGCGATCATGGATGACTCGGTTGATTTGAGACATCCTGAGTTTCAAGGAGTGGGCAAAATTGTTGCCCCCAGGGATTTGAAGCAAAATGATTTCTTGCCTTTGCCTGAAGAGGTAGAGGACAACCACGGCACCTCCTGTGCTGGGGTTGCGGTTGCCGAGGAAAATGGAGTGGGAACAGTTGGCATTGCACCCGGTTGTGCCCTGATGCCCATTCGTACAACAGGTTATCTGGATGATGAGGCGATCGAGGAACTGTTTGATTGGGCGATCTCCAGGGGAGCATCAGTCATCTCCTGTAGCTGGGGTCCGGCGGCGGTCTACTTTCCCCTTTCGTTGCGGCAGCGGGCTGCACTGACGCGGGCGGCGATCGAAGGGCGCAATGGGAAGGGATGTGTAATTGTATTTGCTGCCGGCAATGCCAACCGTCCTACCAATGGCATCGTAAATGAACGGGGCTGGCCCAACAATGTTTTGAGTGGCCCAACAGCCTGGTTGAATGGATTTACTGTTCATCCAGATGTCATCACTGTTTCGGCCTGTACCAGCCTGAGCAAAAAGGCGGCGTACAGCAATTGGGGCACTGAGGTTTCAGTCTGTGCACCCAGCAACAATGCTCCCCCAGGCATTGGGTTGCAAGAAACAGGATTTATCTACACTCCGCCAGAAGTGAGAGGGTCTTTCCCTGGACTAGGGATTGTCACCGCTGATCGCTCCGGTACCCCAGGTTATGACCCCAGCAGTTACACAACCGACTTCGGCGGTACATCTAGTGCCTGTCCGCTGGTGGCTGGAGTAGCCGCCCTAGTTTTGTCCGTCAACCCCGATCTCACCGCCTTCGAGGTCAAGCAAATCCTGCAACAAACGGCTGACAAAATTACGGATACGGACGCTGATCCTCAGTTTGGCTTTCGCAAGGGAACCTACGAAGCTGGGGGGCGGTGCGACTGGTTTGGTTATGGCAAAGTAAATGCATTTAAGGCAGTTCAGGCAGCAGTTCAGCAGCAAAAGCAGGCGATCGTGGCCGCTTCTCGCTATGTCCAGCAACAGAATACAACCAGCGCAGCAATTCCAGACAATAATGCCAATGGAGTCACAAGCCTGATTCGGTTTTCTGAACCGAGACTGGTACGCGATGTTCAAGTCAGGGTTGAGATTGAGCACAGTTTCCTGGGAGATCTGGAAATTGCCTTAACTGCCCCATCCGGTAACACCGTACTTCTGCAAGGGCGTACATTGGGGCGCAGGAGCAATCTTCAGACCATCTATACGCTACAAACCACACCGCTTCTACGCCGTTTTTTGAACCAGCCTGCTCAAGGAAGCTGGGAATTGCAGATTGTTGACCTGGCCGCAGGAGACACCGGCATGCTGAAAAGCTGGCAACTGACTCTGGGTATCTGATAGCGATCCTACTTGGATTGTGAGGAAGGATTCCGCAGGAATCCTTCCTCACAAAGCCTCTCAATCTTCTAATTCAGGACTGCTGTAGTTAGGGGAGACCATGAGGTAAATCTATCAACACTTTGAAGCCTCTCGTAGCAAGGGGATTGCCAAACACAATTTGCAGAGGTAGATGCTAAAGTATATGCCTCGATCAGGGCACAGTGGAGTTCATCCATTATTAGAGATGCCTCGTTAGAGATGCCTTGTTAGGGCTGTGTTGTTCAAGGATGTGTTGTCAAAGATAGAAAAAAGACGCCCAAATTGAGCGCCTTCTGGTTATCTAGGGGGTTAGGGAGAGTCTCAACCGAAACGAATAGTTGACAGTTAATGCTTAACAATCAGGTGTTCGTGTAGTTCTACGCCACGATAGCACCCTATCGCTTTCCCTGGAACTATAGAGATTTCAGGGGCTTTAGGTTCGTACTTGACTCCACGATACATCAGTTGCATAAGATCACAGTTGCATAAGATCACCCTCTAGGGGGTTATTTATCATTAGTTCAATTCATCCCTGAATGTTTCTAAGATACGGCTTGAACTATGGATACCACATCACCTTAAAGTCTCATCTGAATGGGTGAGTTTGTGTCATTTTTCTCCGAGCCTCATCCAACAGGATGACCCCTTGAGGGGGATGTCGGGTTGAATGCTTTGCCCTATCTTAAGAACATAAGAACATAGGTTTACTTTTATAGATAAAGGAGCGTTTTATGCTCGAAGTTGCTGCTTTTTTAACAGGTTATGCCTTAGTGTGCGCCGTATTTGTTTCACTTCTTAAACCCCTTCATCACAACCTTTAAATCTTCATTACAATGCTTAATGAGGAAGGTGTTTCTATGTTAGAAATTACAGCTTTCTTTACTGGCTATGCACTGATTTGTGCTTTATTTGTTTCTCTGATTGACTACCCAATTCATAAGCAAGTACGCTAGCCATCAGGTGATTCAAGAGGGAATGCATTATTCCTGGCTTGATAGGGTAGCGTATTGTGAAGTTTAATCGCCAAGAGTTTGCGCCAATTCAAGGTATCAAGCAGCGTTCGTGATCGCTCAAGACTTTCTACATTTTGATTGGGTTATCAGGGATTGGTCTGTCGTGGGTACTTGATGCAAATCCTGTTGTTGAAACTTTCTTCCTGCTCCTATTCGGCTTTTGGGTGGGAATGACGGCTGAGAAGTTGTTGAAGAGGCCCCCATGCTAGCTATAGATTGTTGTAGCAATGTTTTATGAAGCTGTACATTATTAACCCCCAGTTGTCGCTGTCCCCCCTTACCAAGGTGGACTACAGAGGGCTCTAATTCTACGCATCCTCATATTGAACTGGTATTAGCTAATTCTCTTAAGGATTCGAGTAAGCCAGAGGTAAGTTGCTGGGCATCAATCTTGGGGGCGCCCAGGTGATAGTTCGCAACCCGTAAAGGTGCCCCAATCTGGATCTTGACGCGACTTTTCCAGGGAACCATCGGGTGACTGTAATGCAGGTGGATTGGGATAATCTGGATCTCCAGACCTGGTTGAATGGTTTCTGCCTGGAGAGCCAGGCGTGCCAGACCTGGCTTTAGTGGTTGCACCTCATCTCCCCGAAAGATGTCGCCCTCCGGGAAAATAACGAGCATTTTGCCTGCTTTTAACAGCTCAACTCCGTGGCGGAGGCTGGCAACCCCTGGCCGTCTGGTATCTACTGGAAAGCCGCCCAAATGACGGATCAGCCAGCCCTGGCAGCCAACCACCTCATCGGCTGAAACCATAAAATGCAGATGCCGCCCTGTGATATCATGTCCAACTGCATAGGGAACCAAAAACGCATCCCAACGAGATCGATGAGTAGGAGCCAAAATGACCGGTCCAGATAGAGGGACATGCTCTCGCCCAGTGACTTCTATGCTCTTAAAATAGGCTGGAATCACTATGTATCGGCCCAATCGGTAGACGAGTGAGGCCAGCCATGGTAGAAATTGAGCCGGACGTAGGGATGCGGCTGTCGAAGACCTGGCTCGAACGGAAAACTTGGCTGCATTAACGATCAGGCTTTGCCAGTAAATACGACCAAGTTCAGATGGGTGTACCTGAGCCTGGGAAGAATTTGAGGACTGGCGATTAGAACGTGAAGACCGCTGGACAGTGGTTTCCAGCGGGGTCATAAAATCGAACGGACTCATAGCGCGAGCAGGGACTGGTAAGATGCGAAGACATTGCCTATCTCTACCCTAAATATCACCGGATTAAATCCCCCCTATGCTGAGGACACTTTCATTGGTGGCATGAGCCCCTTCCCAACTCACGATGCCGCCGTTGAGCAAACCAGGACTGTAGTTGCTCACGGCACAAGACTTCCAGAATACCACCAATTACCGCCAGCCGATGGTTAGAGCAGGAACTGTCCGGCAGATTAATCACAGTACGGACTGCCCCAGTTTTGGGGTCATCGGTTCCATAAACCAGCAAACCCAACCGGGCAAGAATGAGGGCTCCAGCGCACATGGGGCAGGGTTCTAGGGTGACGTAAAGGGTGCAGTCGTTAAGATGCCAGTTGTTCAGTACTTTACCCGCTGCTCTTAAAGCCAAAATTTCAGCATGGGCAGTAGGATCATGGTCCCGCTCGCGGCGATTTTCAGCTTCTGCGATCGCCTTTCCATCCGCCACCACGACGGCTCCCACCGGAACCTCCCCTGCCTCGCCTGCCGCCTGAGCAAGAGCGATCGCCCGCTCCATCCAGCGTCGATGAACCAAGTATTCAGGGTTTTCGGCAGGAGGGAAAAGGGACAAGGGGAGAGGGAGAGGAGAGGGGGAAAGAGGAAAGAAATTAAAGTTAGGAGTCAGGAGTTAGGAGTCAGGGGTTAGGGGTTAGGCAGGTATTGGGAGTTACTTAGAACTGAAAACCTGAGGGTGTTTTAGAAACGGAGCTCTGACTCCTCGAAACCCTGATTCCCTCGACCCCCTTTCCAGGATTACTACAAAAAAATTGACAAACCCGAAAACCCATCCACTCATCCACTCATCCCCCCATCCCCCATCCCCCATCCTGCAAAGCAGGCTGCGCCAACAATCCATCCAGTTTGCCTTCAGTATCCAGACGGTAGAGGTCTTCACAGCCGCCGATGTGTTGTTGATTAATGAAGATTTGAGGTACGGTACGACGTCCATTGGCGCGTGCTGCCATTCTGAACCGGGCAGCACCATTGCCGTCAATTTTGTACTCCGTAAATTTAACGCCCTTCCACCACAACAACATCTTGGCCCGAATGCAATAGGGGCAGGTCTGCCAGGTATAGATTTCAACCGTTGCTTTAACTTGTTCGGGACGGCGTCCTAGTAATGAGTTAAGGAAATGCATCACAAATCACTATGCTTTGAAGCTTAATTAGCAAAGTTCTTTTGTTAGTAAAAGCTATTGTACAGTTAGAGTACAAGTGCTTTGCTAGTATTTTCACAATGGTTTCAGCCATTTTTGGCTGTGAATGGGTTCATTCCCCATGGTCATTGTTATCTCTGGAAGCCAAGTCTGGTCTGGCTGCATCTAACGTCTGACTCCCTCATCGCTCTGGCCTACATCGCCATCTCGGCAACCCAGGCTTACCTGGTGTATGAAACTCGCCGGGAAATTCCCTTCCACTGGATGTTTCTCGCCTTCGGTATGTTCATCGTTGCCTGTAGTAGCACCCATGCTGTAGCCATATGGAAACTGTGGCACCCAACCTACTGGCTCTCCGTGGCACTGAAAGTAGTAACGGCGATCGCCTCTGTTTCGACAGCTATTGTTTTACCATCCCTAGTTCCCAAAGTGCTGGCTCTGGTGGAAACAGCAAAGCTATCTGAAAAACGACGGCTCCACCTGGAAATGGCCAATCGGGAACTTGAAACGCTCTATAGTCAGCTAAAAGAACTGGATTAGGTCAAAACTCAGTTCTTTGCGAATGTCAGCCATGAGCTGCGCGCCCCCCTAACCCTGATTCTGGGTCCAACCGAAAGCTTATTAAACAGTGAAAACCTGACTGAAGAGCAGCACTGTTGCTTAACAGTGATCAATCGAAATGCACGTCTGCGGCTGAAGCAAGTGAACGATTTGCTGGATGTCGCCAAACTAGAAGCGGGCAAAATGGAAATCAACTATGCCAATGTTGACCTGGCCCAACTGGTCTCTGTTACGGCTGCTAACTTTGATGGTCTGGCTCAGGAACGCCAAATCTCATTTACGCTGGAAACGCCAAAAACCCTCCCCGCTCAGTTAGACAGTTCCAAGCTACAACGGGTTCTTTTGAATCTCCTTTCCAACGCCTTTAAGTTCACACTAGAAGGGGGCACCATTCGTTGTCAAGTATCCACCCGTCCTGCAACCGAGGATTCATCTACTCACCCAACTGCCACCTCAGAAACAACGTTGCCAGAGCGGGCTGTGATTACAGTTGAGTTACGGACTCCCCTCAACGCAATTTTGGGCTGGTCAAAAAACCTGCGTTCTAAAAAATTTGATGAGGTAACCACCGGACGAGCTATGGAAACCATCGAGCGTAATGCCAGGTTGCAGGCCCGTCCGATTGAAGAACTCCTCGATATTTCACGCCTACTCCGGGGCGAGCTGTTGTTAGACAAGCGCGCCGTTGCTCTCCAACCCATTATTCAAACTGCCATTCAGGAATTACAACACGACGCGCAGATGCAAAAGCGATTCAAATCAGAACCCATCTGGATGAGGCAGATTGCCCTGTTTCTGGAGATTCTGTCCGGTTGCAACAAATTATTCAAAATGTGCTTTCAAATGCAATTAAGTTCACTCCACCAGAGGGACGAGTTGAGATCAGGCTTTTCTACAAGGGGAGTGAGGCCATTGTTGAAGTAAAAGACACTGGTGAAGGAATCAAGCCAGAGTTTTTGCCATTTGTGTTTGACTATTTTCGCCAGGCCGATAGCTCGACTACCCGAAAACACGGAGGATTGGGGCTGGGGTTAGCGATTGCACAGCAACTTGTGGATTTACACCAGGGGCGAATTCAGGTAAGAAGTGGCGGTGAGGGACAGGGAACCAGTTTAACGGTGACCCTGCCCCTGATGACAATCCTGTTTTTTGTTTAAAGGCCTTGCCAATCGTTATGACTATGGCGAAATTGATTATCAGGAAATTGATTATCAAAAAGTGTTAGAAGTTGGATTCCAGATGCATGTAACAAAGCCCATTGAACTTGACAGATTTGCAGCTACCATCGCCATTCTGCTTGGAGGTTAAATATCGTCGAAAGCTATCTGCGCATACTGCCATTCGTTGACTTTGACGCTGGAGGTTGTGCCTTCATTCGTTCAAAGCTGAGAGCCGTAACCCCACCCGTTACGAGCAGAATCCCCAGAATTTGAACAAACTGGAGTGGGCTCTGAATAAATAACCATGCAAGAAAGGCTGTGATCACAGGCCCACTGGAGGCAATGATTGAGGCACGGGCGGCTCCCATAAAGCGCACGCCAAAGTTATTGGTCAAATAGCCCACCAGAGTTAGCGCACCCAGGACAACTCCGCTGAGCACAAAGCCGGTAGGATTATCAACGCGCACTCCCAAATTAAGCGGCAGAAGCAAGATGACACTGGTTAGAACAAAGATAGTGAAAAACTGAATCAGGCTGACCGGAATTGGATGCAGTTTTTTGAACCCAAGCTGCATGAAGAGAAGGTAGAAAGCGAAGGCAACCCCCGCCAGAATTGCTGTTAGCACTCCCCCTCCCGTTACATTGCTGGTAGCAGCGAAGGTGGGAAGCGCTGTTAAAATCACCCCTAAAGAAATCGTAGCCATCACAATCCAGCGCAGCGAGGTAGGGCGATCGCCGAACAGAAACCACGCTAGCGGCACCGTTACAATCGGGTACATAAACAAAATCGTCACCGCTGGACCTGCTCCAATTTGCCCGATCGCAATGTAGATCAAAATTTGGGACAAAAACAGGAAAAAACCACTGCTGACCACGTTAAACAGGGGACGGCGGTCTTCGGCATCCAAGAACTTTCGCACGTCTCGCCATACTGGCGGGTGGAGAAACATCGCCACCGGAATCATTAACGGCAACACCACCAGCATCCGCAGCCACAGAATCAGCAGCGAGTTTCCCAGGCCGAGCTGAATGAATCCGCCGGTGGTAAACAATCCCAGAACCGTACTTTCCCTGCCGATGATCCGCACTACTACATTGTGAAACGATAGGGCGATCGTGGAAATCAGGACTAATGCCAGTCCCACCTGAAAGTGAGAAATGTCCTTTTTGGGTTTGGAAGATAGGGCAGCTGGAGTTGCCGGAAAACTCAACGTTGATGAGAGGGTTGGTGGGGAGGGGCGTTGAGCCGTAGAGGCATGAGAGGTATGGCTCATTGGAGTGGTGAGAGAGCCATTTCCCGGGGCTGCTGGATAGCGATTCTCTAACGAAGCTGAATAATGGTTTTCCAAATCTGTCGGATAACGACTTTCCGGTAAAGGATAGTGCCCTCCGGAAGGTGTTGGAAAATCATTCCCAGCCGTTTGGGAATAGTGGCTTTCGGTTTGAGGGGGGTAGGTGCGCTCTCCAGCATGAGGGGGAGAATAGGGAGGAGGGGCCGGGAGCTGCACTTTGCCCGATTCCGCTTGAAGTTGTTCCCTCAAGCGATTGATCAGAGCTTCTAAAATGGCTTCTCCCTGCTGCTCCAGAGTATGCATCCGGTTAATTTGTTGCGAAAGAGAACTCTGGTAGGTGTTTAACTCTCGCTGCAAGGTCTTAAACGTGTCACTAAAGGTTGCATCCAGTGATGAGAGCAATCGTTGAGCATTTTCACTGTGGCTATTGACCGCAGGCAGGGCAGACTGGTCAGCTGAGGCGATTACGGTTGATTGGTTCGCTTTCACCGCAATCTGATTCAGCCGCTCCGCGATTTGGGCTTGCAAATGGTGGGCTAAAATTTGTGCCAGTTGTTTAGCCCAGAGCTGCTGTTGGGCAATTTGCTGTTGAGAGAGGGATTCTAGCTGGCGAGACTGCAATGCCCGATGATAGGTTTGCAGTTTTTCAATATCAGACATCAGACGAGATTTTTCTGCCTGAAGTCGTGCCACTTCTTCCGATAGTTGAGTAATTAACCCACTGTGCAACCCCTGCAAATCTTGGGTGACCATTTGCAGAGCTTCTCTGACCTTCCGAGCATCGTCTGATCCCATCCCTGATTGTGCGCCCAGTTGCCCCATGAATGGTTTCCTCTAACCTACTCCTGGAGGAGTGTTGAAGTTTACTTATAGCTATCGCCAGGTTGTTTAGAACCTTGGTTTTAAGGGGGTGTGGGGGCTTCGCCCCCAGCCAAGGGTGGAACCCCTGCATCTGTCCTAAGCCTGGCGGCTATAGCTACCTGCGTCTAACGGTCAGTATTCCCGCGTGAGCGATCAAACTCGTTATTAAAACTCGTTATTAAAACACGAGTAGCTCGTTCCTAAGTTACTCCTCATTTGGAGAAACGGACGACCGATTGGAAAAAATTTAAATCTCACCCATTTTTCTTGCAGTCCGTTCCTTGCCATCTGTAACAGATAGGGGTTGTGAACGATTTCAAAATTGCCGAGAAGCTCACTAGAGGATTATCAGAAGCATATATCCAAACTGCGCGATCGCGCCTGAAATTCAAGAAACTTGGTTTTCTTACTTACAGATTAAAATTTCTCCAGGATTAAAAGAATGTTTAAAAAGGTAGGGTCTATGCTGCTGAGCACTCAGTGAACCATCCTGGCTTCCCTTACAAAGGGGAAGACAGGCTCCAAGTCATTTTATTAAGGCGGGGTGAGGTTTTCGGAGTTATTTAATTCTCATTCCTAAGCGACCACTTTGGCTTCGGCAGACCAGTAATGGCTACAACCGTAGCAAGTGACCCACTAGTTTTAAGGAGCTAGGGGTTAAAGAGTGGTTTATTCATTTGAAACTGGCTGTAAACCTGATTCCAGTTGCTTTTTCGCTTCTGCTAAAGCTTCGGGAAGTTTGCTGGTGTCACGTCCACCTGCCTGAGCCAGGTTGGGGCGTCCGCCACCGCCGCCACCACAGAGTTTGGCGATCGCCCCGATAAACTTACCCGCCTGCAAGCCTCTCTTGTTCACTTCAGGACTGAATGCGGCCACCAGACTAACTTTCCCTTCCTCCGGTACAGAACCTAGAACCACTGCACCACTCTTAAGCTTCTGTTGCAACTGTTCAGCGGCAGTCATGAGGGAGTTAGGATCAACCCCATCCAGATGGGCAACCAGAACCTGGAAATCGCCAATGGTTTTTGCCTTGGCCAGCAGTTCATTGGCCCTGACGAGGGCAAGCTGTCCTTTCAGGGTATCGAGTTGTTTCTGAGTCGTCTTCAACTCATTCTGCAAGGCGGTGATGCGGTCAGGAATCTCTTCAGGTTTGATTTTGAAGCGATCGCTCAAATCGCGTACAATCCCATCGCGCACGTTCAAATACTCCAGCACGGCAGGACCGGCCACCGCTTCAATTCGGCGGATGCCAGCAGCTACACCCGATTCAGAGACAATCTTGAACAAGCCAATTTCGGCGGTGTTGTTGACATGAGTCCCGCCGCACAGTTCCATGGAGACGCCGGGAACATCCAGAACGCGGACTTCACTGCCGTACTTCTCGCCAAACATGGCGATCGCACCCCGTGCCTTTGCCTCAGCCAGGGGCAGGACATAGGTTTGAGCGGTATGGGCTTCGGCAATCCAGGTGTTGACCTGATCCTCAATCTGCTGCAATTCTTCTGGGGTGAGCGGACGAGGACAGTGAAAGTCAAATCGGAGACGATCAAAGGCAACTAGCGACCCCGCCTGGGAAATGCCGTCATCCACAATTTTCTTCAAAGCCGATTGCAGCAGATGGGTAGCGGTGTGATGCGCCTGAGCCCGACGACGGCAGGCAAGATCGATTTGGGCAGTCACCGAATCAGAAGGATGGAGGATGCCCCGCTCAACCCGCCCGTAATGGACAAAAAATCTGGATTCCTTCTTGACATCCTCAACCCGAACCAGCACATCGTCACCGGAAAGGTAGCCGCGATCGCCAATCTGCCCTCCCGACTCAGCGTAGAAGGGGGTTTGATCCAGCACCACCTGAACTTCAGTTCCCGCTTCGGCTGACTGAACAGGTTTGCCATTCACCATCAGCACCTGCACCACAGCCGCCGCTGAGGGCTGGGTGTATCCCAAAAACTCCGTTTCTTCAATGTGGTCGGCCAGGGTATCGAGGGTGCCCTGAGCCGTGAGATCGATAGTTTCATGGGCCATTTGGGAGCGACGGCGTTGTTTTTCCATCTCCTCCTCAAATCCTTCCAGGTCGACCGTCAGCCCTTTTTCAGCCGCAATTTCCTGGGTCAGTTCCAGCGGAAAGCCGTAGGTGTCGTAGAGGATAAAGGCATTCACGCCAGGAATTTGCCCACCGGGACCCAACTTCTCAATCAAGCCTGTCAGTTCGCGTTCACCAAACTCCAGCGTTTTAAGGAAGCGGACTTCTTCTCGTTGCAGGGAGACTTTAATCGTGCGCTCCATCACTCGTACATTCGGGTATGCCGTTTCGGAGAGGGCGATCGCGGTCTCCGCCACCTGAGGCGTAAATTCCTTATTGATCCCAATCAACCGCCCGTAGCGAATGACCCGCCGGATCAGCCGCCGCAGCACGTAGCCCCGCCCTTCATTGGAGGCAACGATACCATCGGCCAGCATGTGAACTACCGCACGGGTATGGTCACCAATGATTTTGAGTGCCACTCTGGTTGGCTCATCGGCTTTGGCGTAGTTCACCCCGGCAATCTCTGCTGCCTTTTGGACAATTGGGAAAATCAGGTCAGTTTCGTAGTTGTTCGGCTTTTTCTGGAGGATTTGCGCCATCCGCTCCAGTCCCATGCCGGTATCAATGTTCTTGTTTTGCAAGGGGGTCAGCCTGCCTTCCGGATCCCGGTTGTACTGCATGAACACCAGGTTATAGAACTCCAGAAAGCGACTGTCGTCTTCTAAATCGATGAAATCATCCCCCAATTCGGGCTTGAAGTCGTAGTAAATCTCGGAGCAGGGACCGCAGGGACCCGTGGGACCCGAAACCCAGAAGTTGTCCTTTTCGCCCATGCGCTGGATGCGGTGAGCCGGAATGCCAATCTCGTCCCGCCAGATGGCAAAGGCTTCGTCGTCATCTTCAAAGACGCTGACCACCAACTGCTCTGGTGGAAAGCCATAAACCTTGGTGGAAAGTTCCCAGGCCCAGGCGATCGCCTGGGACTTGAAATAGTCGCCAAAGCTGAAATTGCCCAGCATCTCAAAGAAAGTGTGGTGCCGGGCGGTGCGTCCCACATTCTCAATGTCATTGGTGCGGATACACTTTTGCGATGTCGTAGCCCGGGTAAACTCCGCCGCTCGCTGTCCCAAAAAGATCGGCTTGAAGGGCAGCATTCCGGCGATCGTCAGCAGCACAGTGGGGTCTTCCGGTACGAGGGACGCGCTGGGAAGAACTTTGTGTCCTCTGGCTGCATAAAAATCGAGAAACGCCTGACGAATTTCAGCGCCGCTTTTGGGAGTAGACATGGAGCTTCTGTGAACCAAATTCAATAACGCAATAACCGCTGATCTTTATGATGCCTTATGTTCCGGTCAAGTCGTGTAGTCGTTTGCGAATCTGGTCAATTTCCGCCTGGAGGCGCAATCGCAACCCCTCCGCCATCTGGTAGCTGATGGCCCGCTGGGAACGCTGCCCCTTGCCACAACTCCCCCACCCGTGGCACCTGCCTGTTTCAGATTCCCCCTCACCTGTCGCTCCATTAGCGTCTTCTTCCCACGGTCGCCAGACAGGCTGAATAAAATATTGCAAACGAGTTCTGACTGCCCAGACTCCCAACGACGGAAACAGGAGAAAAGCCAGAATGAGAGGAGAAATGGGAAACATGGGCAGCTTGAGCCATTGCGCCAATCGCCTTACATTGAAGGTATAGGGATGGAGGTATTCGCTGCCGATACAGATGACTGGTACAATCGGAACCCGGTAACGCAAACTGAGGCGGACAAAGCTGGGGTCAAAAGAGGCTAACTGATACCGCTGTTGCCAACCTTTGGCCAATCCGCGCCAGCCTTCTGGGGCATAGAGTAAGACAACGTCCTTGACGATCGGTTCTGGCGTTGCTTCGAGGGTGCGATCGCCACAGACGGAGGCTAGCGCAGCTTCAAAACTCTGCCGTTCCGCCCGCACTCCGCCCAGGACCTGCGCCCAGCCTCGTGGTAACCACCACACCAACCAGGGATGGTCAAAAAAGATTGGATGCGCCAGGGGCTGAACAAATCGCTCCTGTACCTGGGATAGCAACAGACCCAACCCCATAAAATCCCAGGGGAAACACATTCCCGCATGGTTCATAGCAACAATCAACGGACCCGATACAAAAAGATTCTCGGTTTGGTACAGTACTCCCCGAAAGTAGTGCTTCAAAATTGGAGCCAGTATCTCCTGCTGAAACGCTTTTTGGTAAACCGGGTCAGGCTCAACCTGATTCGATGCCGGAGCCCGACACCCAAGCCTCAGCCAGCGAATGAACAGGGCAATATAGAATCCGCAGGGCAGCAAAAATAGCCCATACTCAAACCACTTCCAACCGTCTGGGTCAGTTTTGTAATGCTGCCAGTGGCGATTAAACAGGATTAACCAACCGGGGGGATACCACAGGCAAAACCAGTCGAACCAACTGAACCGGTAGGGGGACGTTGATACCGTTACACTCAAACCAAGTTCCGCTTGCGTTACTGCAAAATTAACCGGCTAAAGATTCTTCGCTGTCTGCATTCTGTCCAGAAGCAGGCAGTTCCAAACAGTAGCCTGCACCATACACTGTTTTAATGTAGCGAGGATGGCGGGGATCGGGTTCTAGTTTAGTCCTTAAGTGACGGACATGAACGCGAATGGTCTCAATATCATCATCGGGATCATACCCCCAAACCTCTTTTAGAATTTCGCTGGGAGAAACGGTTTGCCCGTGCCGTTGAAGCAGGCAGTGAAGCAGCTCAAACTCCAGATGGGTTAACTTGACCGTCTGATCAAACCAGATCGCTTCAAACCGCTCCGGTACAAGGGTGAGAGGGCCATAGCTCAAAATTTCGCTGTGCTTAGCAGCCTGAGGAATGCGATCAGTTCGACGCAGCAGAGCACGTACCCGTGCCAGCATTTCTTCAATTTCAAAGGGTTTGGTTAAGTAGTCATCAGCCCCTGCATTAAAGCCATCGACCTTGTTTTGAGTTTGCCCCAAAGCTGTCAGCATCAATACTGGAATGTCTGCGGTGCGCTCATCTCGCCTCAGGCGTTGACAAATGGTGAACCCATCTACCTTTGGCAGCATCAAATCCAGCATGATTAAATCGGGCTGTAGCTGGAGAGCCATTGCCTGACCTTTGACGCCATCACTAGCTTGATTGACATCGTAGCCAGCCATTTCTAGATTTACGGCGACCAGTTCCGAAATTGAGGGGTCATCGTCTATGACGAGTATCCGGGGCATCATTCAAAGGGATAACTTTTACAGCGGCTGGTCATTATAGCGATCCTGCTTGAAATTTGAACGGGGTGCAGGGTTTCCACTCCCCTTGTTCACAAGCTATTTGTGAACGCTATAGTAACCATTCAGAAGTTTTCTGTACAAATTATAAACACGAAATCTAAATCTTTCTAAAGAAGCTATACCTCAATGCAAAGAATCTTTTGGAAGGCAACAAGTCTTAACTAAATTTTATCCTAATTATCTGGTATTGCCGCGCGTTATAAGAAGGAAGTCATTGCTGTTATAGCGATCCTGCTTGAAGTTTGAACAGGGTGCAGGGGTTCTCCCCCTGTATAGAGGCTTTTCCCCCTTTGTTCATAAACTATTTGGTTCTCCTGGCTTGCCGGTGAAAGAGTAGCATAAGCCACTTCGTTATCCCGATAAAATCTCTGGAAAATTGATTTTGGTTTGGTAATAAGCATCACTTATAGCTCTACGCGGGTGCATTAGGACATTGGAATTAGAGAGGGAGTGGGGGCTTCGCCCCCAGCCAGGGGTTCCACCCCTGCACTTCGTCCTAACCACAATGACTACCGCTATATCACCAAACTATCAGGAGAGCCAATTATTTGTGAGCGCTATAGAAGAACTGGAGGCATGTGAAATCGTGATTGTTCTGGCTGCATTAGTCCTGGCTTTGATTGGAATCAGTATTCAACTAGCCAAATTGCACCAGGTTGCAAAGTCGGCTCCCAGGCTTCAAATTCTGGGTAAGTGCCTGGCCTTGGAGCCTCTCAGCTCTGATCAAGACGCTCAAGCCAGGGGAGCGAAGGTTGCTGTAATCATTCCTGCCTATAACGAGGCAGACAATATTGAGGGTTGTGTCACCTCGGTGCTGGAAAGTACGGAAGCGGCAACGGAATCGATCACCGTTTGGGTAGTGGATGATCAGTCCAGCGATCGCACCCTGGAAATTGCTCAGACGTTACAAACGACCCTGAACGATCCCCGCTTCAATATCCTGGTGGGGCAGCCTCGCCCCCAGGATGAGGGTTGGATAGGGAAAAACTGGGCCTGTTTTCAAGGAGCACAGCAAGCCAGGGGAGAGTTCCTGTTATTCCTGGATGCAGATGTGCGTTTGAAGCCGGGGGCGATCGCAACAGCGATCTACACCATGCAAACTGAAGCTATTGATTTACTGACGCTCTGTCCCCAGGTAGTCTGTGGTTGTTTGGGAGAGTGGTTGGTGCAACCGTTGATTCTGGCTCTGCTGGCAGTAGGGTTCGATTTTTCTGAGGTAAGCGATCCTACCAGCGAAGTTGCTTTTGCCAATGGTCAATTTATGCTGTTTCGGCGGAGTGCCTACGAAACATTGGGCGGGCATCGAGCAGTTGCCCGCCAGGTGGTAGAAGACGTAGAACTGGCGCGACGAGTCAAACAGAAAGGCTTGGCGCTGAAGTATGCAATAGGACACGACCTGGCATCGGTACGAATGTACCCCTCCTGGGCAGCGGTCTGGGAAGGCTGGACAAAAAACTGGTATCTCGGCTCTCGTCGCAATCTGCCAGTCACCTTATACACGGCTGGGATCGTTGTTTGGCTTTGTGCCCTGCCCTGGTTGGTTTTAGTTTTTCTCCTGGGCCAGGCCATCTTCATGGGGTTGAACTGGCTGGGCTGGCTGGCGGTTGGAGTTGCTTTTGCCACGATAGTGCTTCAGTATGAATTGCGGCAAACCATCAAAGAGATAACTGCCATTCCACCGCGATATTGGTGGCTAACTAGCCTAGGAGGCATCTTAGTGGCCGCGATCGCCCTTGGCTCCATCATCAAAACTGAAACCGGCTGGGGCTGGACGTGGCGTGGGCGATCGCTGAAAGGGAAATGAGATTCAGTTGTTAATTGTTAGTTGTTGGTTGTTTAGTTGGTAGAGAGAGGTGAGGTGTGGGTGATAGGGGGAATGGGGGATAGGATGAGGTTTCTTTACTCCCCCACTCCCCTACTCCATCATTCCCCCACTCCCTCACTCCATTACCCTCCCACTTCTCCACCCTCTCTCTCCCCCTCTCTCCCACCATGCATCTCGACACGGTTGTTCTAGTCCTGCTTCAGATTCTGATTGTCATCAGGTTATCCCGTCTGGTTGGGTTGGCTTTTCGCCAGATCCATCAGCCGTTGGTGATTGGCGAAATTGTAGCTGGAATCATGCTGGGGCCATCGCTGTTGAGGCTGGTTGCACCCAATCTGGGAAGGGCTTTGTTTCCGGCTCATGCAGTGCCGTATCTGGGGATTTTGTCCCAAATTGGGCTGATTTTTCGTGTTTCTGATCGGGCTGGAGCTAGACCCCCAGTACCTCAAGAGTTAGCTTGATATTGCCGTGCTGACTTCTCACGTCAGTATTCTGGTGCCTTTTTCCCTGGAGGCACTGCTGTCTTTGCTGCTCTACCTGTTGGTTTTCAATGCGGATGTTTCATTCACGGCATTTGCCCTGTTTTTAGGAGTGGCGATGTCAATTACAGCTTTTCCGGTACTCGCATGAATCATTACTAAGAACCATCTTTTCTATTACCTATTTTTTGCCTACAGCGGACTGCAGACTCAGATTGAATTACTCGACAGCCTCATCCTCTATTTGCTTTGTGGGCTGTTAGTGCTGATGGCGATCGCAGGCAAATTTGTGGAACCTATGTCACTGCTCGATTGTGCGGGGTTGACAAGCAGGAATTGATTGCCAACACGGCAAGCTGGAAAGGATTCTGGTTCCCTATATTCCCAATACCTACAATGACCTGGGACTGAAGATTGCCCTGAGGTTGCTGGTCAATAGTCAAGACTGCTCCCTCTTCTACCATCCTCTGCGTTAACCAGGAAGACCAGACAAACGAATTGATCTACAAACTCCGGACATTGCTGAATCGGCTTCCTGCGCCGATACGAAAACGCATTCATATTCCCCAGGTCACAGCAGAAAATCCAATAGAGGCAGATGTGGAAGTGTCTGGCAGGGTAGACCTGACCATTGCAGGAGCCAGCCGCGAATGGGGATTAGAACGTCAAACTCTGGATTATTACACTGATGAGTTGGCTGTTCGCTGCCAGTCATCGCTGCTGATTACCCGCCGTTACAGCCAGATGAGTAGCCACCTGGCATCGGTTCTCAAAGCCAGTGAACTGGAAGTTGCCGCAGAGCCACAAAAACCGGAGGTCAATGCATGAGCGGCCATTGTAGCTCGAAATCACTGGCATTCTATGGGTTAGCGATCGCCTCAGTTACGACCCTTTTTTACTTGACATCTGCTTACGGTGAAGCCAATCTGCAAGCCCCTCGCCGAATCGATGGTCGCTATCAAGTTTCGATGCAGAATCCGCCGGAGTGCCTTAAATCCGACTCCTTGCTCCTGATTGTGCAACAATCCGACATTTTTCTGACTGGGACTCTCCTGAGCGGTGATACTTCGCCGGGAAAAGTAGAGGGACGTCCCCTACTGACTGGCCGCTGGAATAACCAGCAACTTACTCTTCAGGGAACTGTTAACCCGTGCCCGGAACCCATCAACATTCAAGGACGCTTTGATGAAGCTCCCCAATCCGGTAAAACTGACCTGGCAAAATTAAGCGGTACCCTGGATTTCAATGTTGACCCTGGAGTAAGGCCAAGCGTACCCTTTATAGCTCTACGCGGGTGCGTTAGAACATTGGAATTAGAGAGGGAGTGGGGGCTTTGCCCCCAGCCGGGGGTTCCACCCCTGCACCCCGTCCTAACCATAATGACTACCGCTATACTGCCAGAAAAGAAGCAGTTCAAGAATCATCAGAAAATCCGGGGCTCTAACCATGCGCGACCTGGAAGAACTGTTCGCCAAACTTGCTGAATCCTCATTTCGGAGCAGTTTCCACCTACGGGAACCAGAGCGCAGCTATCTTCACCGCAAGGGGATGGATATCATTATTCAACACGCTACCGATTTTGTTGAAAAGCGCCTCGCACCTGCCTTACCAGCTAATGATGGTAAGCAAACTCCCTACCGCAACCATCCCGTCTTTGTGGCTCAACATGCCACAGGCACCTGCTGCCGAAGTTGCCTGGAGAAGTGGCATGGCATCCCCAAAGGAAATCCTCTGAATGAGGAAGAGAAGCGGTACATCGTATCTGTAATCGAGCGCTGGTTGGAGAAGGAAGCCCTTGATACCCTTCAGCGATCGCGCAACAATGGATGTAACGAACTTTAACGAATTCTCTTTAAGATGACGCTGGAGCAGCTTGTCGTTCCTTCGATTTCTCAGATTCCAACCAACTTTGAACAATCGGTTTCTGGTCAGCAGAAACAGGTTGACTACGATTTGGTGATTGTGGGTGGGGGATTGGTCGGAATAACCCTTGCCTGTGCGCTCAAGGACTCCGGTTTGCAGGTGGCGCTGGTGGAAGCGAGGCCAGAATCGGTAGCCGTTGCTAGAGGTCAAGCGTATCACATCAACTTGCTGTCAAGTCAGATCTTTCAGGACATCGGTGTTTGGGCGAAGATGTGCCCTGAAGTGAACCCGATTGAGCAAATTCATCTCTCTGATGGAACTTATCCTAGAGTGGTGAAATTTCTGCGGCATGACTTGAATCGGGAGGTGCTGGGTTATGTGGCGGAACACCGGGTGTTACTGGAGGCGTTACAGGGGTTTCTGCACCGATGCCCTAATGTGACCTATCTCTGTCCGGCGGAGCTAACAGGGATTGAGTACCAGGCGGATGTGGTGGAGCTATGGCTAACCCAGGCCGGGGAAAGTCGGCAAATTCGTTCTCGCTTATTGGTGGCAGCGGATGGGGTGCGATCTCTCATTCGACAACAGGCGGGCATTCGTACCCAGGGTTGGCAGTACTGGCAGTCCTGTGTGGTTGCCTTCATCCGACCCGAAAGGTCTCACCAGAACATCGCCTATGAGCGATTTCAACCCGATGGTCCGTTTGCCATTCTGCCCCTACCTGACAATCTCTGCCGCATCGTTTGGACAGCTCCCCAGTCTAAAGCAGAAGCCATCCTGGCCTTGGATGATAATCAGTTTCTGGCCAAGCTGAAGCAGCGATATGGAGATCAGATGGGTGAGCTATCGCTGGTGGGCGATCGCTTCCTGTTTCCGGTTCAGTTGATGCACAGTACTCGTTACGTTCAACCCCGTCTGGCTTTGATTGGCGATGCTGCCCACTGTTGCCATCCTGTGGGTGGACAAGGGGTGAATCTGGGGATTCGAGATGCCGCTGCCCTGGCAGAAATTCTGCAAACAGCTCACCAGCAAGGGAAGGATATCGGTAACCTAGCCGTACTGAAACAGTATGAGCGCTGGCGCAAACTGGAGAATTTGACGATTCTAGGCTTTACCGATCTCCTCAACCGCCTGTTTTCGAATCAACTGGTGCCGCTGGTCATTCTGCGCCGTTTGGGGCTGCTGGCAATGCAGGCAGTTCACCCGGTCAGAGCCACGGCCCTGCGTTTAATGACGGGGCTTCTGGGTCGGGCTCCAAAGCTGGCTCAAAGATGAGGAATGATAAGTCATTGTTAACTTATAAGGTCGATTTATAAGTAGGTAACCATAACTAATTTAAGGGGGAAAGTGGGGGCCGCACCTCCAGGTAAAGGGGCACCCTTTCCACCCTTAAAATCATCCTTAATTGCACCTGGCTAGTTATATAGCTCTACGCAGGTGCTTCAGGACATTGGAATTAAAGAGGGAGTGGGGGCTTTGCCCCCAGCCAGGGGTGGAACCCCTGCACCCCGTCCTAACCACAATGACTATCGCTATAACTGTTCATTATTCTTGAGTGGAGCCTGGTTGTGTTAAAGATTGAGCGGCTCAGAAAGACCTACGGCAATCAACCAGTTCTGCAAGAACTGAGTTTGGCGATCGCTCCTGGTGAAATCTATGGCTTGCTTGGACCCAACGGTTCTGGCAAAACAACTACTATCAACATTCTCTGCAACCTATTGCGGGCCGATAGCGGAATGGTTGAAATTAATGGTCAGCCTATCTCTGAGCAGACCAAACGCATCATTGGCGTTGCTCCCCAGGAAAACCTGCTATACCGGACACTCACCTGTGCAGAAAACCTCAACTTCTTTGCCAGCCTCTATGGGTTGAACAGTCTTCGAAAGCGGCAGCGAGTAGAGTTTTGCTTGGAAGCGGTGGGGTTGACTGCTGTAGCAAAACGTCCGGCGGAGGCATTGAGTGGCGGAATGCAACGACGGTTGAATTTAGCGATCGCCCTCATCCATCAACCTAAGCTTCTCATTCTGGACGAACCCACTACTGGCCTTGACCTCGAAGCCCGCTACGAACTGTGGGATTTAATCAAACAACAGCAACAGCAGGGCATTACGGTTCTACTAACCACTCACCTGTTAGAAGAAGCAGAGCGTTTGTGCGATCGTATCGGTATCCTCAAGCAGGGACGCCTCCTGGCAGAAGGCACCCTGGCAGAGCTTCGCCGACTCATCCCTGCTCAAGAAATTATTTTGGTCCAAACTTCAGAGGAGGACAGAGCGATCGCCCGCGCCCAAGAACTTGGCTTCACCCATCGTCACTATGGCAACGATCTCGCCTTCTGGCTGCCCCAGTCCCTCAATCTAAAACAAATTCTTGCTTACTTCGACGGCATTCCGATTGATTCTATCTCGCGCCAATCTGTTCGTTTGGAGCACATATATCTGGACCTAGTGAATAGTAAGGAGTCATCATGACAATCCAATGATTTTTAACTTGGACAAAATTTACTAACCCTATCTTTATAACAAGTAGGAATATAACTAATTTCAATCAAAGAAACTCATTGTCCATTTCAGGACAACCGCATCTTTGCTTACTTAGTTAATAGAGTTCTTCCGGCTTGCTGGTGAAAGAGTAGCTTAATATTACTCTTTACAAAGCCCCTGGAATATTGATTTTGTTTTGGTAACAAGCTTTGCCTATTACCAAATTCCCAGGAGAGACTAAATCCGTGTCCCTTAAGAGTCATTCCATGCACATAACGCAACACGCAAGCATCCTACCTGTTCCATCGGGGCCACTTCAGGTTTCCAGACTTCCTCAAGGAGTCGCAGGTTTAACCAGCGAAGGTTCCAGTCTGGTTGCCCCGGTGCGACTTTCCCTTATCGTCCCAACCTATAACGAGGGCGGCAACATTGAAAAAATTGTCAGCCTCTTAAGTCATCTCCTGGATCAGACAATTCCTGGGGACTATGAGTTAATCGTTGTAGATGATGACAGCCCGGACAAAACCTGGGAACTGGCACAGAATCTGACATCTCAGCATCCCAGACTGCGGGTGATGCGCCGCCAGCACGAACGGGGACTTTCTACGGCTGTAATTCGGGGTTGGCAGGCAGCTAGAGGTGAAATTCTGGGTGTTATTGATGGAGACTTGCAACATCCACCTGAGATTCTCCTCAAACTGTTGGAGGAAATTGAGCGGGGAGCCGACCTGGCAGTTGCCAGCCGACACGTTGAAGGAGGCGGGGTCAGTGATTGGAGTGCAGTGCGGCGCTTTCTGTCCCGTGGTGCCCAGTTGCTGGGGCTGATTATGTTGCCCAGAGTGGTGAGCCGGGTTTCGGACCCCATGAGTGGCTATTTCATGGTGCGGCGTAGCGCGATCGCCGGGTGCCTGCTGAATCCCCTGGGCTACAAGATTTTGATTGAAGTGCTGGGGCGGGGCAACATTGACCAGATTGCTGAGGTTGGCTATGTTTTTCAGGAACGGGAAGCAGGGGAAAGCAAAGTCACCTGGAAGCACTACACTGATTACCTGCATCATCTATTGCGGTTGCGGCTCTCTTCTGGTCGGATTGGGCGGCTGCGTCAACGGCTCCGTTTTCCCATTGGGCGCTTCCTCCGGTTTGGGGTGGTTGGTGCCAGTGGTTTAGTGGTAGACATGGGCATATTGTACCTGCTTTATGATCGGCTGGGGCTGGGGCTGACCCGGAGTGCCATTCTGGCAGCAGAACTTGCCATTATCAACAACTTCATCTGGAACGACCGCTGGACATTTAAGGATCTCGCTGCAAAACAACGGGGATGGCGCAGGCGAATCAAGCGACTGATGAAATTCAACATCATCTGTTTGATGGGTCTAATTTTGAAGGTGCTGTTGCTGAACCTTTTATTTAATGGGCTGCATCTCAATGCGTATCTGGCGAATTTTCTGGCGATCGCCGCAGTCACTCTATGGAATTTCTGGATCAATTTGAAGCTCAGCTGGCGCGTGACTGAAGTTAAGTGAATTTACTAATTCGTGCTTCAGTTCCAAATAGGATCTAGAAACTTCTTGTCTCCCGTGTTGATGCTCTTGGAGACCGCAAAATCATGACCAATAATCGCCTTCCACAGCAGGTCAAACAGCTTTTTATCGTTGGGCTTGCTATCTCTTCTATGCTATGTGTTGAATCGCAATCCTGGCGAGGAAAACCTGATTATGTTCCAGACTATTTTCAATATATTCGCATGGGCATAGAGTACTTATGCCTGAATATCATTTATGTCATCTGGCTCGTACTCAAGTTGAAAAAAACTCAAGAAACAGACAAATCTCCCTCTTTCTACAGTGTTCTAAAGTTTAGTACTCCGTTTCTTCTGATCGCTTTCATTGCATATCCAACGACGGCGGATATCTATACCTATCTCCACTCAGGATTAATGACTCTGAATGGTCTTAATCCATACCTTGTCCCTGCAGGAAAGTTTGATTCAATTATTTCTCCGTTTTTAGCCTGGTATCAAACTTCTACCTATGGTCCTGTTTCACAAGTACTTTTCGCCATTGCCGCCTGGTTTACACCTGTAAGTATTGTGCTGGGTGTATATGTCTTTAAACTTTTATGTTTATTATTTCATATAGGAAATTCTTATTTTATTGGGATTCAATTGAAAGGAAGCCGCTACCAAGCTGCGATCGCCGGAGGCTACTTACTTACTCCGATTCTACTATTTGAACACGTTGCCCAGGCGCATGTTGATGTTTTCCTATCAACAATTTTAATCATTCTAATTGCCTGTCTTAGACAGCAGCGATACATTTTGAGTGTTGTTTTCAGCTGGATTGGTTTTCTGTGCAAAACACTGCCAATCATTTGGTTACCATTGGTCCTTCTTTTAATTATCCGTAGGAGACGCTGGAAGATATTACTACTATCTGCCTGCTTTTCTCTCATTTTGATCGCAACCCTATCTTTCAGCATCCTTCCTGACTACAAAGCCTGGATTAGTCTCTTAAATTCGGGGGTTATATGGCAAACTGCTGGGTCATTTCATAACATACTAGAAGTAGTACTACATTACCTTCAGAGTTTTCTGCCAAAAGCAATATCAGGTGAGAAAAGTTATCGCCTGGTCATTCCTTTTAAGGGTCTTACCTACCTTGGCTACATTATTTTTTACATCTGGCTGCTATTGAGAGCCTATTTCAAAAAAAGTTATACTGAGAATCATCTAATTTTAGATATGGGATGGGCAACCTTAATTCTTTTTCTGTTTGCAACACCCTGGTATCAGCCCTGGTATGCTTCAATTCTGTTACCCCTTGTGGCTCTACTGATTACCACACCCTTTCATCGTCAATCTTTGCTATTTATCTTTGCCAGCTTAATCTTTTGCTTGTCCAGTACGTCCTACCATTTATTATCTGTACCTGGTGGGCAACCTGTTCTTTTTTGGAATTGTTAGTCTGATGACAGTTGTACCCCCCGTATGGATACTTCTGACCGGCTCAAAATTTCTTCCTGACTTGCAAAGTGTGGATGAGTGGAAGGATAGGGGTGTGATGGAGTAGGAGAGTAACAGAGTGATGGATGTAAAGAGCAATTGCCTGTCACCCCATTCCCCTGTCCCCCCTCTACCCCTCCACCCCTTTCTAACGACTAACAACCAACCACAAACAACTAATGATCCCTCACCCCTGTCCCCTGCTATATAACTGGTATAAGATAGACCTTGATGGAGAGGTGGCAGAGTGGTCGAATGCACTCGACTTGAAATCGAGCGTCCTGAAAGGGACCGGGGGTTCGAATCCCCCCCTCTCCGTTTTGTGCTAATAGTGTCCTTGTAGAGCTTTCAGCATGTGGAATGCAATTAGAAGCTGAGTCAGGGCCAGGGGATAGCTCTGTAGAGTTTCCCCCGGTGGTACCGACGACTTTGCCCAATTCTGGATTCATTTCCCGGTTGCAAACATTTAACAAATGAGGAATGTCGCCGCAGATGAAATGCTCCAGTTCAGCAACCTGTTCACTTGTTGCATGGCCATCAATTTCAAGGACATCGACTGGCTTACCCATGTCTCGATCTAGCCCCAGGCGAATGGCCGCATTGGAATATTGAGAGTCAGAGCTGACAACCTGAGTTAAATCAGGATGAGGAATATTGGGTCGAAGAATGAGGCGAACGTTTAGGTGACTGTTGAGGTCTGCCTGCTCACTGGGAGGGTAGAAGGTGACAACCAGATCGGCCCACTGGCGCTGGGGACGAATGTAATTCTCCGAGTCTGGTTCGCGTTTTTTAAGTTCTGCCATTACCTGTTCCTCGGTGTAGCCTCGCTTCTGGGTATCGCGTTTGATCTTCCATTTGGCTCTTAAAGATTCGGGTGGAGCCAGGTATACCTTTACGTCATAGCAATCGCGGGCAGCGCGGGTGGAATACCCTAATAGCCCTTCAACGATTACAAATTGGCTCGGTTTGATGTACTCTGGGGCTTCCAAAGTCCCATTGGTATGGCTGTAAATCGGTTTCAGGATGGGTTGCCCGGTTCGGAGCAATGATAGGTGCTGTTGCATGATGTCCAGATAGTTACAGTCTGGATGGAGAGCGGTGATCCCCAGCTCGGCACGCTGTTTGCGATCGTGGCGGTGGTAGTCGTCGGTGCAGATGACAGTGACATTTTCTGGTCCCAGGAATTGAGCAATCCCTTTGGTGAGGGTGGTTTTGCCAGCAGCACTGTCGCCAACGATACCAAGGATGATGGGACGGTGGGTCATGTTTCCTCCGGGCGAACAGGGACTTTATCTGTTAATAGACTCCGAATTGAAGTATTTTAGGAAGGAATAGGAAGGGAAAGCAAATCTTGATTGCAACTCGTTATCTGCCAATACCGTCAGGTAATGGGCAGGAATTAATCCATTTCGGCTTGATTCCACCTGCATAAAGGAAGCATTTTAGCTAAGGCTCTCAAGTATTATCAGTAATGCCAAGCGTTTGTAGGCTTTGTTGCGTTACTGCGCTACTGCTGTTCAGAATCGACACTTGCACCCTTCCAGCCTATGAAATTGTCTGTTTTTCACACGCCTGAACTTACTCCAGAAACAACTGTAGCCAATTGTGCGATCGCCGTTGATGTGCTTCGTGCTACCAGCACAATTGTCACGGCCCTTTCGGCAGGGGCTGAAGCGGTTCAAGTCTTTAGTGATCTCGATCAATTATTGAAAGTCAGCGAAAGCTGGTCGCCAGATAAGCGTATTCGGGCAGGGGAGCGGGGTGGTGCTAAGGTGAAAGGATTTGACTTTGGCAATTCTCCCTTAGACTGTACTCCTGAGCGTGTAAAAGGTCGTCGGCTGTTCATCAGTACGACCAATGGAACCCGTGCCCTGCAATGTGTTCAAGCAGCTCCAATGGTGTTGGCGGCTGCGCTAATTAACCGTCAAGCCGTCGTGGATTATTTACTTAAACATCAGCCAGAAACTGTGTGGATTGTGGCATCCGGCTGGGAAGGTAACTTTTCCTTAGAAGATACGGTTTGTGCTGGTGCGATCGCCCACCGCTTACAAACTGAACTCGGCTGTTCTCTGGAAAATCTGGCAGGCAATGATGAAGTGATTGGAGCAATTACGCTTTACCAGCAGTGGCAAAATCGCCTGCACGATTTACTACGATATGCCAGTCATGGCAAACGTCTCTTAAGTCTCGACTGTCACGAAGACCTGAAGTACTGCTCTCAGACGGATATTCTCGATGTTCTGCCGATCCAGCGAGAACCGGGTGTATTAATGAATAGCCAATCGCTAGTAACTGTCCGTTAAACAAGTGGGTGGCGATCGCGGAATGTCAGATTTCGTCACGGCTGACCCATTTGTGGAGGGTGATGGGTTTAAACAAGGCAAATTTATCCAAAAGTTGATAGGGGTCCTGATCCTCTAAAATCAGGCCCCGATGACGGGGGCGAACAAATTCCTCCTCAACTGCATGGTCAAATAATGCCAGCAAGGCATTGTAGTAACCATTGACATTGAGCAAGCCGCAGGGCTTTTGGTGTACTCCAAGCTGCGCCCAGGTCAACACTTCGCAAAATTCCTCATAGGTTCCGTAGCCGCCAGGCAGAGCAATAAATCCATCGGCTAACTCTGCCATCATCGCTTTGCGAGCGTGCATCGAATCAACTACATGTAGTTGTGATAGCCCTGGGTGGGCAATCTCCTTTGCTACCAGAAACTCAGGAATCACCCCGATCGCTTCCCCGCCCGCCGCCATCACTGCATCTGCGATCGCTCCCATTAACCCCACATTACCGCCGCCATAAACCAGCCCCAACCCTCGTTCTACTAAAGCCTTACCCAGTTGTTGGGCCGCTAGCTTATAAACGGGTTTTGCTCCCGGACTGGAACCACAGAAGACACAGAGATATTTCATAGGAAAGTGAGGGGAGTTTTGTTAGTTGTCAAAGGGTGATGAGGTAATAGGATTCTTTCCCATCATCCCATCCACTCTCCACTCCCTCCCAATCCAAAGCATGTGGCAGAATGAACTGGTTACTCCAGGAATTCCGGCTCCTCACGCGCTATGACGAAATTTGTATTTGTAACAGGTGGTGTCGTTTCTAGCATTGGCAAGGGCATTGTAGCAGCCAGTTTGGGACGGTTACTCAAATCGCGGGATTATTCGGTTTCAATTCTGAAGCTAGACCCTTATATCAACGTCGATCCGGGCACGATGAGCCCCTTTCAACATGGGGAAGTATTTGTCACTGAAGATGGAGCTGAAACCGATCTGGATTTAGGACACTATGAGCGGTTTACTGATACGTCGATGTCGCGGCTCAACAGTGTGACAACGGGCTCTATCTATCAGGCAGTGCTGAACAAGGAGCGTCGGGGAGATTATCAGGGTGGCACCGTACAGGTGATTCCCCACATTACCAATGAAATTAAAGAACGCATTTTGCGGGTAGCAAAAAATACGAATCCAGACGTGGTTATTACTGAAATTGGCGGTACGGTTGGGGATATTGAGTCATTGCCATTTCTGGAAGCCATTCGTCAGTTTCGCAAAGATGTGGGTGGGCGACGGAATGTGCTGTACATGCATGTGACGTTGATTCCTTTCATTTCATCGGCGGGTGAGATGAAGACTAAACCAACGCAGCACTCGGTGAAGGAGTTACGGTCAATCGGGATTCAGCCAGATATCCTGGTCTGTCGCTGCGATCGCCCCCTCCCTGACGGGTTGAAGGAAAAAATCTCCAACTTCTGTGATATCCCAGTCGAATGTGTGGTGACTTCTCAGGATGCTCGCAGTATTTATGAAGTGCCCCTTATCCTGGAGCGGGAAGGGTTAGCCAACCAGACCATCGATCTGCTGGGTCTGGAGCAGCGCACTCCTGATTTAACCCAATGGGCAACCTTAGTTGATCGCCTTTACTGCCCCAGTAAACAGGTGGAAATTGCCATTGTGGGCAAGTATGTCCGCCTTAGCGATGCCTATCTCTCAGTGGTGGAAGCTCTGCGCCATGCAGCGATCGCCCTCGATAGCGAACTCAAAATTCGTTGGATCAACTCTGAAGACATTCAGGAACAGGGTCCCCAGGCTTATTTAGAAGGAGTTAATGGGATTGTCGTTCCCGGTGGTTTTGGTATCCGGGGGGTAGATGGCAAAATTGCAGCTATCAACTACGCCCGCATCCACCAAATTCCATTCCTGGGGCTGTGCCTGGGGATGCAATGTTCAGTAATTGAGTGGGCCCGTCATGTTGCAGGACTAGAGAGTGCCAACAGCGCTGAATTTGATTTAGAGGCTCAAAACCTTGTCATCAATCTGTTACCCGAGCAGCAGGATGTGGTAGACCTGGGCGGCACCATGCGTCTAGGGCTCTATCCCTGTCGATTAGCACCCAATACCCTGGCATTTAGCCTGTACCAGGAAGAGGTAATTTACGAACGCCATCGCCACCGCTATGAGTTCAACAACGCCTACCGCAACCTGTTTATGGAAACAGGATATGTAATCAGTGGTTCTTCGCCCGACGGTCGGTTAGTGGAAATCATTGAGTTACCTAACCATCCTTTTTTTATCGCCACCCAGTTTCATCCAGAATTTCAATCCCGTCCCAGCAGCCCCCATCCCCTGTTTAAAGGTTTTGTCCAGGCTGCGCTAGGAATGTTCCTTTCTTTCCCTGTGGATGAGTCTAATCAAGGGATGGTTAGAACGATGGAACCAGGCATTGAAATGGGACCAGGTTATTCAGGGGCATACCCTACAAACGTTCCTTCGGTTGAAGTGTCATAACAGTGGAATAGGGTAGAAGGCAACATTGCCAGGGTGGCACATATGAGGATGTTCTGTGGCTTACTGGATCAAAATTACGTATGACCGCAATACTTATGTGATTGACCTGGATCGGGTGACTGCTTTTTGCTATTTGCCCACTGGGAGAATCTCATTTGCTCTGCTGGATGGCAATACAACGATCATCGTTAATCAGCAGAATGACCCAACGGGCTACCAAACCATTTTGGATTACGTCGAAAAGCGTACCGGGCAGACATTACCTTAGGGATCAGCGTACAAATAAAATCCCAAGTTGAACGGGGTGGATGGGTGGATGAAAGTGGGATGTTATTTCTCGGCGAGTCCCTTCGTGCTTAATGGCAGAAGTTTTATTTAATAGGGTGGGTACTGGTTGACCGAACAAATCTTTGAATCGTAGCGATTGTCTTGAAAGCCAATGGGCAGTAAGCAATTTCTTTAATCCTTCTTGCTCAGGACAAAATGAGGAGCTCTATAAATTCTTGTGAATCCAACTTCTGAACTTGAACGGAACCATGACATCCTGTAGAGCCTGAGGCTAAAGATTTGTTTCAGACTACTGACTAATTTAAGGGAGGAGCATCGTGGTGATTTGGGTGAATGAGCAGATTGACCCGTCAGGGATTCTCTATTCCTGTATTGCCTGTTGTGATGAAGAAATGGCACAGGAATGTCATCAATCGTTTCAAGAACGATTGACTGAACAGCAGAGGGCTGATGGCTGGGTTGCCCGGTTACGAACGGTAGAATCCTGGGATGAGGTTCCTGCTAACGCACTGAAGTTGGATTGATTCGATTGCACAACTCACCCCAGTAAAATTCATGGAAATCCCCTATCTAGACAATCATTCTGATTCAAACTCATAACGATGAAAAAATATAACAATTCCGCAATCCTTAAGAAGGATTTTGGTAAAGAAATTTTAAAGAATATGTATATAAATGTCTTAAGCCCTGCTGGAGTTGAAGTGAATGCTCATCCCGGACAAAGAATTAAATCCCTTTCATAGGAGGGATCTTAGGTGCTGAGATGGTTAGGTCTAAATCAAGCATGCTTTACAAACTGAAGTAATTTACCAAAATTAACTTTTGCTAAGGATTTTTCAAAAGTTTTGTAGGAAGTGATTTTCAAGAAATCAGAAATTTATCTTTAAAGGATTAAATGCAAATTATTGTAAACGTTGACTTGAACAAAATTAACAAAAATTGCTGGAAAAACAAAAATGAATGTAAATAATATGAGGTTTAGGTAGAAACCTACCAGATTCATTTTTTGGCTACGGATTTTCCTGTAGTTTCACGCACTCATCAAAAACTATGACTACAACCATTCAAAGACGCGAAAGCGGCAGCGCATGGGATCGGTTTTGCGAGTGGGTTACCAGCACTGATAACCGCGTTTACGTAGGTTGGTTCGGTGTCATCATGGTTCCCACCCTGCTGACTGCTACCATCTGCTTCATTATTGGCTTTATCGCTGCTCCTCCTGTGGACATCGATGGTATCCGTGAGCCTGTTTCTGGCTCTCTGTTGTATGGCAACAACATCATCTCTGGGGCGATCGTTCCTTCTTCTAATGCGATCGGTCTACACCTGTATCCCATCTGGGAGGCAGCCTCTCTGGATGAGTGGCTTTACAACGGTGGTCCTTACCAGCTGATTGTGCTGCACTTCCTGATTGGTATCTTCTGCTGGATGGGTCGTCAGTGGGAACTTAGCTACCGCCTCGGTATGCGCCCCTGGATCTGTGTTGCTTACAGCGCACCCGTATCTGCTGCAACCGCTGTATTCCTGATCTACCCCCTCGGACAAGGTTCTTTCTCCGATGGTATGCCTCTGGGTATTTCCGGCACCTTTAACTTCATGTTTGTGTTCCAAGCAGAGCACAACATTCTGATGCACCCCTTCCACATGCTGGGTGTTGCCGGTGTATTTGGCGGCTCTCTGTTCTGCGCAATGCACGGTTCTCTGGTGACCTCTTCTCTGGTTCGTGAGACCACTGAGACTGAGTCCCAGAACTACGGCTACAAGTTCGGTCAGGAAGAAGAAACCTATAACATCGTGGCTGCTCACGGCTACTTTGGTCGTCTCATTTTCCAATATGCCTCCTTCAACAACAGCCGTGCTCTGCACTTCTTCCTGGGTGCCTGGCCGGTTGTCTGCATCTGGTTTACAGCTCTGGGTGTCAGCACCATGGCGTTTAACCTGAATGGGTTCAACTTCAACCAGTCCGTGCTGGATTCTCAAGGCCGGGTTGTCAATACCTGGGCTGATGTGCTGAACCGCGCTAACCTGGGTATGGAAGTGATGCACGAGCGGAATGCTCATAACTTCCCGCTTGACCTGGCCAGTGGTGAGGCAACTCCCGTTGCACTGCAAGCTCCTGCAATCAACGGCTAAGCTGTATATCGTAATCGGCTGAATTTTGAAGGACGTCCTCTTCTTAGGAGGGCGTCTTTCTTTTAAGCAGGAGTTAGGCTATCGATGTCACGTGGCAATGTGGAGCTTAAGCGTGGGGCAGGCAATTACTGGCTAGTATCGGTGGGTGAACCGCTCTATAGTGGTGACTTACTTAGAGTGCGCCGAGGTTCAACCGCTGAAATTCAATGCAGCGCAGACAAAACAACCTGGACAGTGCCTGACAATGGATTGCCCTCGGGAGTGGCGAATGTTTGCCCATTCCTCGTAAACTCAACAAACAGACGAGGCAATCCTTTATTTGGCCGGTACGCCAGGTGATAGGGGAATTGTTATAGCAATCCTATCTGGATTGTGAGAGAGAATTTCTGCGGAATCTTTTCTCACAAAGCCTCTCAATTTCACGACTGATTTCGGACTGTTATAGTTGTTAGTCGTTATAGAGGTGTGAGGGGTGAGGAGTAGATAGGTTGCTTATTACTCATCCACTCATCCACCCCTCTACTCCATCACTCCGTTACTCCATCACTCCCCCCACCCTCTCACTCATCTGCCTTCCAACTCCTGATTCCTGGCTTCTGACCTGTGGCTTCTGACGCTCGGAGTTCTGTTCGTCAACCGTTAGGATGTAGGATGGAAGTCTGCGATCGCACTCACAACCACTATGGGTAATACCTTCGGTCATCTGTTTCGCGTTACCACTTTTGGCGAGTCTCACGGGGGAGGTGTGGGGGTTGTCATTGATGGTTGCCCCCCCCGACTAGAAATTAGCCCAGAAGATATCCAGTTTGAGCTGGATCGACGACGGCCAGGGCAGAGCAAAATTACCACTCCTCGAAAAGAAGAAGACCGC
Source organism: Leptothermofonsia sp. ETS-13 (assembly GCF_049200465.1). Taxonomy (NCBI): domain Bacteria; kingdom Bacillati; phylum Cyanobacteriota; class Cyanophyceae; order Leptolyngbyales; family Leptolyngbyaceae; genus Leptothermofonsia; species Leptothermofonsia sp. ETS-13. Next base: position 2,497,079 of record NZ_CP120836.1, on the reverse strand, counting down.
TGCGAGATACTTTCTGGGGTATTTGAAGGCAAAACGCTGGGCACTCCTATTTCCATCCTGGTGCGCAACAAGGACCAGCGATCGCAGGACTACGATGAAATGGCCCTCAAATATCGTCCCTCCCATGCAGATGCCACCTACGACGCCAAATACGGCATCCGCAACTGGCAGGGTGGAGGGCGTTCTTCTGCCCGGGAAACGATTGGGCGAGTTGCAGCGGGGGCGATCGCTAAAAAAATTTTGCACCAGGTAGCGGGGGTTGAAATCATTGGTTACGTCAAGCGCATTAAGGATATCGAAGGTGTAGTTAACTCTGAAACGGTCACTTTGGAGCAGGTGGAAAGCAATATCGTTCGTTGCCCCGATGGCGAGTGCGCCACTCAAATGATTGATTTGATCGAGCGGGCGCGAGATGAGGGTGACTCTCTGGGGGGGGTTGTGGAATGCGTTGCCCGCAACGTTCCCAAAGGTTTGGGAATGCCGGTATTTGACAAACTGGAGGCAGATCTGGCGAAAGGGGTGATGTCTCTCCCTGCAACTAAAGGTTTTGAGATTGGTTCTGGCTTTGCTGGTACCTTAATGACTGGCAGCGAACACAACGACGAGTTTTACACCGATGACCAGGGAAATATTCGCACAACCACCAACCGTTCCGGTGGCGTTCAGGGCGGTATCTCGAACGGTGAAAACATTATCATTCGTGTTGCTTTCAAGCCAACAGCCACCATTCGTAAAGAGCAGCGTACTGTTACCCGTGAAGGCGAAGAAGTGACTCTGGCAGCAAAAGGACGGCATGATCCCTGTGTCCTTCCTAGAGCTGTACCGATGGTAGAGGCCATGGTAGCGCTGGTACTGTGTGACCATCTGTTGCGTCAACACGGGCAGTGCCGCCTTCTATAGTTTCGGCTTAGAGTAGACAACATCCGAGTTTGGAATGTCTTGATGCCAGCTCCAGAAACAAATCTAGAGATCAATAAGGCTTACCACAAACCTTTATGAGACAGATTTCTATGCCTGGACGCAGGAGCAGATGGCTTTACTGCATCAGCACCAATGGAACCGACTGAACCTGCCCCATCTAATCGAGGAGCTTGAGTGTTTAGGGAAGCAGCAACGTCAGAAACTACGCAATCGCTTAAGTGTGCTGATTGGGCATCTACTGAGGTGGCACTACCAACCACAAAATCGCAGTCGTAGCTGGTTATCGACCATCCGAGTTCAACGGCTTGATCTTGCTGAACTACTTGAAGAGAACCTCAGCTTGAAGCCTTACTTAGATGAAGCCCTGCAAAAAGCATACTTGAAGGCCGTTGCCCTGGCCGTTGGTGAGACGGATTTGTCGGACAGTACCTTTTCACCGGAGTGCCCTTACAGTTTGGCGGAGATTCTGAGTGATCGCTTCTTTCCTGGAGAACCCAGCAAACTATAGTGTTTTGGCTCACTTTGCTACTTGTGCGTCAAAAATCAAAGTAAATATAAGGCAATGAGCCCTCAGGAGCCAGTAACCAGACAGCAAACAGGCAGGCGGGAACCAGCATCAGTTTGATGTGCCAGTTGAGCTGGAGCTTGAGTAACCGATTGAAGGTGTAGGCGATCGCCATCAAGGCCGCCAGAATTCCCAACATCAGAGCAATTTGCAGGGGTTCCAGGCCAAAAGTATCGAGATAAACTTTCTGGGCAAACTGAGCATCTGCCGGATGCCCCAACAACCGCTGCACCATCAGCCAGGCATCTTTGAGATCGGGGAGGCGGAAGAAAATCCAGGCGAAAAACACCATGATTTGGGTCAGCAGCCACGCGGTGACCACACCAATGGCACCCTGCCAGAAATGCCTTAAGCCTTCATAGTGGTCTGATAATGCATCCGTGAGGCGGTGGATGACCAGAGCAAGTCCATGCAAAATACCCCAAACAATAAATCCCCAGGCCGCTCCATGCCAGATGCCTGCAATCACCATCACAACCATAAGATTCAGGCAGGTGCGAACCAGCCCCTGACGAGAACCGCCGAGAGGAAAATAAAGATAGTTACGTAGCCAGTCTCCTAAAGTGATGTGCCAGCGCCGCCAGAAGTCAGCAATGCTGGTGGCAAAATAGGGGAAATCAAAGTTTTGAGGCAGGTTGAAACCCAATAACAAAGCGCTTCCCCGCGCCATATCTACGTAGCCGCTGAAATCCAAATAAAGCTGAAAGCCATAGGCAATAGTTGCCAGCCACAGGTCGCCGCTACCTGCCCGCTGCAAATTTTGAAAACTCAGATCGACCAGAACTCCTAAGTTATCGGCAATCAAGCCTTTTTTCACGGCTCCGCAGGCAATTAGCCATAGCCCTTCTGAGATGCGATCAAGGCCAGGAAAGCTCTGGTTTTGTGCCTGGGTTGCAAAAAGTTGGTAGCGGGTAATTGGCCCACTAATAAGTTTTGGAAAGAAAAGCTTGTAGGCCGAAAATTTGAGGAACTGCTGAGCTGCGGGGGCTCCCCGGTAGACATCAACCAGGTAAGCAATGCACTCAAAGCAGAAAAAACTCAATCCGAGCGGTGCAATCAAATTTTCCCTGGTCCATTCGGCCTGGGTTTGAAGAGGTGTTGACCCGACCACCGCCCCTATTGTCGATAGCACGAAGGGAATGTATTTGAACCCAAACAGCAACAGCACATTTAACACAATGCCAAACCAAAGGAGCTTCAGCCGCTGCCGGTTCCAATCTTGCTGGGCAAATTGCCAGTCCTTGATACGCCAGTCAGGCGGAGAGCCAATGACCTGCCCGATGCGGAAGGTGATCCACGCCGCCGCCAGCAAGAGCGGAATATATTGCGGTTGTAGGGAGGCGTAGAAAACAATGCTGGCGGCCAGAAGCGCCCACATTCGGAGCCACTGCTGCTGAACAGACCAGAAGATCCCAAGGATGCTGACCAAGAACAGGGCATAGGTGAAGGAGATGAAGGTCATGGCTTTGAACTACTAGTGTTCTGTCAGGAAAATTTTGGCGAGTGGAAGACCCTCAAAATTTAACCCAAATCAACCATTACGCTTAAGCATCTGTCAAATTTAATTTGACAGATGCTTAATTTGGGTGTGAAACAGGTACTGTATACTCGAAACTTTGTTTCATACTGCTTTTCAGCAACGCCAACTTGACAGACCAATACACAGATTGCTCTGGTGATTATAGTTAAGCTTCCGCAAAAACAATCATAGATTCAGCAATAATTTGCATCTGCTCAACGCATCTTCTTGTGCTATTATCAATGTCCGTGGACAAATGGGTCGGTGCCCGAGTGGTTAATGGGGGCGGACTGTAAATCCGCTGGCTATGCCTACGCTAGTTCGAATCTAGCCCGGCCCATCCACACCATCAGTGATGAGTTCAAAATTTTACGTTGTGAATCAGCCAGGTTCACCTCAAACTTTATGACTCAAAACTTTTAACTCGATCGCCCTTGTAGCTCAGTGGTAGAGCACACCCTTGGTAAGGGTGAGGTCACGAGTTCAATCCTCGTCAAGGGCTCTTGTATGCCACTCCAGGTCTCTGGTTCTGATAGCGTTGAATCCCATTTTGCTGTTGCTGCCGACAATAGCAGCCGACAATAGCAATTGAGGTAGTGCGCTTTATCCGGTAAGCATGGCACCGGAGGATGAGTGTGAGCAGGACATGTCTATGGAGATTAAGTGAGATGGTGATACTTTGGTGGTGCCATTGATCCAGCTTGAGGTTCCAGAGGCTGACGAGGAGACACAGCAAGCGATCGCTGCCAGAGCCTTTTCCTTTAACCGCGCGCTCAATTGTAGTGAGGTTTGTGAGGCGAGGCATGATGAGTACGGCAATGCCACACACTTCATATTCAGTGGCAAATTTCTGGTCAGTGTTGAAGCGCCGGATGGTGTCGTTGATCGCAGTCCACTGAACTTCAAGTGGGACAGAATTCAATTCTGTCAATTCGCAATCGACTTTGATAACTGCCCACTTGCCCGAACTATAAATAAAACTTCACCTTAAGCATTACAACTCTCTATTTATGAAGTAAAGACTTTTTTCAGAATTGGTTTTACAGTATCAAGTAAGGCGATAGAGATTTATTGATTAATTTTTTGATATCCATAGAACATTCTATATGATAAATCATGTAGAAGGTTCACGGAGCTTTTGTTACCAATTGAGGCGTTGAAACTGTGATGACCCAGTTGTTTGCACAAACATTCTGGCTAGTTCCCTGCTATCCCTTGATAGGGATGTTGTTCTCACTGCTGTGGTCACCGGGAGTGATCCGGCGCACGGGACCCCGACCCGCAGGTTACATCAACCTGCTAATGACCTTTATTGCACTGCTCCACGGCAGTATGGCATTTCCAGCCGTGTGGCAACAGCCAGCCTTGCATTTTGAGATTCCTTGGTTACAGGTTGCCGGGTTAGATTTGACAATTCCTGTCGAAGTTTCTTCAGTCACCGTTGGTGCAACGACTTTAGTAACAGGACTGAATCTTCTGGCTCAAATCTATGCAGTGGGATACCTGGAAATGGATTGGGGTTGGTCCCGTTTTTATGCGCTTTTAGCACTGTTTGAAGCGGGAATGTGCAGTCTGGTATTGTGCAACTCTCTCTTTTTCAGCTACATTCTGCTGGAAATTTTGACTCTGGGAACCTATCTACTGATCGGGTTCTGGTTTAATCAATCTCTAGTTGTCACTGGAGCGAGAGATGCCTTTTTGACCAAACGGATCGGTGACTTGCTGTTGCTAATGGGAGTATTGGCACTCTATCCCCTGGCGGGCACCTGGAATTTCGATGAACTGGCAGAGTGGGCAAGGACGGCTCATATTGAACCAACCACGGCAACCCTACTGGGACTGGCGTTGATTGCAGGTCCGATGGGCAAGTGCGCTCAGTTTCCGCTGCACCTGTGGTTGGACGAAGCGATGGAAGGCCCGGTTCCCAGCACTATTTTGCGGAATTCAGTGGTGGTCGCAACGGGAGCGTGGATTCTGATTAAGTTGGAACCAGTGCTGGCATTATCTCCCGTTGTGTTGACAACAATGATTGCGATTGGTTCTCTGACTGCTATCGGTGGCACCTTGATTGCGATCGCTCAAATTGATATCAAGCGAGCCCTGTCCTACACCACCAGTACTTACATGGGGCTGATCTTTATCGCCGTTGGAGCACAACAGATAGAAGCAGCTTTGTTGCTAATTCTGAGCCATGCGGTCGCCCAGGCATTGCTGGTGATGAGTACGGGGGCGATCGTCTGGACAAACATTACCCAGGATCTGACTCAGCTAGGAGGATTGTGGAGCCGCCGTCCCATTGCTGGTATTTGCTATCTGGTAGGTGCTGCTGGGCTGATTGGGCTGCCACCGTTGGGTGGATTCTGGGCACTTCTGAAACTGGCCGATGGTGCCTGGGAACGCTATCCCTGGATTGTAGGAATTCTGCTGATCGTGAATGGGTTGACGGCGTTCAGCATGATGCGTGAATTTGGTTTGATCTTTGCCGGACCTCGCAAACAAATGACTGATCGCTCAGCAGAAGCCTTCTGGTTGATTACATTACCAATGACAATTGCGATGGGATTTGTGTTGCACTTACCGCTCATCTTGCAAAGTCTAAATCTATTACCCAATTGGGCAGTACTCAATAAAGATATGGCACTGTTATTGCTCTGGTCGAGTATCACGGGATTGAGTATTGGTGCAGTGGTTTATATCGGGCAAAGTATTCCCAAACCCATTCGCCTTCCCTGGAAGCAACTGCAAGACCTCTTTGCCTATGACCTGTACACCCCTAAACTGTATCGCTCCAGCATTGTCTTTAGTGTTGATTGGGCATCCCGCATTACGGACTGGTTCGATCGCTACATCATTGATGGAGTTGTCAACCTGGTGGGGTTGGTTTCTCTCCTGGGTGGTGAAACTTTGAAATACGGTAACTCTGGACAGGGGCAATTTTATGTCCTGACTATCACTCTGGGATTAGCTGCGCTCTCGATCTTCATGAGCTGGTCGTTTATTGCTCAATTCTTGCCTTCCTGAACCAATACAGACGCTTATGTTGAGTACATTGATCTGGTTGCCAATTCTTGGTGCGATCGCGATTGGATTCCTGCCCTTGCCCATCGCCCGACTCAAGTGGGCCGCTCTTCTGTTCAGCGGCGCAACATTTGGATGGTCACTCTGGATCACCAGCCAGTTTGACTACAGTCTTGCATCGCTGCAACTTCAAGAATACCTTCCCTGGTTAGAAGCGCTGGGATTACACTATCAACTTGGGGTAGATGGGTTGTCATTGCCGTTGGTTGCTTTAAATAGCTTTCTCACCTGGATTGCTATCTACAGCAGCCAGGAACAGATCGAACGCCCACGATTGTTCTATGCCCTGATTCTACTGGCTGGAGGAGCTGTAACGGGTGCATTTCTGGCCCAAAACCTACTGCTGTTTTTCCTGTTCTACGAAGTCGAGCTGGTACCCTTCTATCTGCTGATCTCCATTTGGGGTGGGGAAAAACGTGGCTACGCAGCTATCAAATTTTTGCTCTATACCGCTCTGTCTGGAGCCCTGATTCTGGCAAGTTTCCTGGGTCTGGTCTGGCTCACCGGAGCTTCCACGTTTACCTATCAGTCTCTGCTGGGGCAAACCCTACCGTTGGGACTGCAAATTGTGTTGCTAGTTCTGTTGCTGGTTGGTTTTGGTATCAAAATCCCACTGGTACCCCTCCACACCTGGCTCCCAGATACCTATGTGGAAGCTTCGGCTCCCATTGCAATTCTGCTGGGTGGCGTACTGGCAAAACTGGGTACCTATGGTATTTTCCGGTTTGGTTTAGGACTGTTTCCAGAAGCCTGGGCGACTGTAGCTCCTGTGATGGCAATCTGGGCAACAATCAGTGTGCTTTATGGCGCGATCGTAGCCATTGCCCAGAAGGACATCAAACGGATGGTGGCCTATAGCTCGATTGGTCACATGGGATATATTGTCCTGGCCGGTTCTGCTTTCACCCAACTTAGCCTGGTGGGTGCTGTTTCTCAGATGGTGTCCCATGGCGTGATTCTGGCACTGCTATTCCATCTTGTTGGTGTGATTGAAGCCAAAGTGGGCACTCGCGATCTGGATGTCCTGAATGGTTTGATGAATCCAATTCGAGGTTTGCCATTGATCAGTGCGCTACTTGTTCTGGGCGGGATGGCCAGTGCTGGAATTCCTGGTCTGGTTGGATTTGTGGCTGAATTCCTTGTGTTCCAGGGTACCTACTCCATCTTTCCCGTGCAAACGCTGTTATGCGTCGTGGGAAGTGGATTGACGGCAGTGTACTTTGTGATTCTGCTCAACCGTACTTGCTTTGGCAAATTGGATAACGCGATCGCCTACTTCCCCAAAGTAGAGTGGCGGGAACGTGTTCCGGCATTGATGCTGGCGATCGTGATTTTCTTCCTGGGCATTCAGCCAACCTGGCTGGTGCGCTGGAGCGAATCCACCACCACCGCCATGGTTGCCGCCGTCGAGACTGTTCCAGTGGAACAAGTTGCAATTAAGCAATGATTTGAGTTGTTAGTTGTTAGTGAAGTAAGTAGCTCCACCCAATTAATTGTAAGAAGAAGGAATGGGGGGCTGCGCCCCCAGGCAGGGGATTTCACCCCTCCCCCCAATCTATCTTCAATTTAATTTTGTCCAGTTACTTACGAACTTAGTTCTGAACTGATTTCTCACTCCTGGCTCTTGCTGGCTCCTGGCTCCTGCCTTCTACTCAAAACTCAAAACTCTCCGAATTTTGCGAAGCTATGACTGCAACCCTGATTTCTCCTCCATCATCTGAACTGCCACCATCGGATCACGAATTTGCTGAGGTGATTCACCGCTTGGAGGCGGGTGGCTCAATGCTGCCGGATACTCCCGAAAATTTGATGCAGATCATTGGTATCTACAAAGCCTATGCAGTGCCAATGGATTTTTATTGGCGTGATTTGTTATACATTGCCGAACGAGTATTTTTGAATCCGCTGCCCGCGTTCAAGTATTTTCTGCCCCAGGAATACCTGGACTTGAAGAACCACTATGCCGGGGACGATGCAGACCTGAGGATCTGGCGGGGATACGCAACGGCTCATCATGAGCTATTGGAGTTCATGGAGAAAGGCGAACTGAAGCGGAAGTTGCCCAAGTTGTTCCATCACCTGTGGCACGATCGCGTCAACATGGAGTTTGCCGAAGCCTGTATGCAGGCAATGTTCTGGCATGGCAAAGATATGGGCTGGGGTAAATTTCACGATTATCTGGAGTCTGAGGAATACTGTGCCAATGCCGATCGCGCGATTCGAGCTTATTTCAAAGGCAATCCCATCATGCTGGGGTTGTACAAACTATTCCCAGATATGTTCCTGGAGCAGGTGCGGCAACTGTCCTACTACGCCAATCTAGGGTTGTTCTGGGAAGTGATGGCTCCGGTCTTTTTTGAAATTTCGGACCGCTACGACGAAGGCAGCATCACCACAGTTCCGGAAGCGATGAATTTTCTGGTGAATGGTATCTTTGCGATCGCTGGTCGTCCCATTTATCACCATGTTTATATCGATGGGGAATGCTATGAAATTATTCCCAAATCAAAGGGCTTTACCTGGCTCTATGAAGCTGCCCTTCCCTATGTAGAAGCCGTCTTTTACCGCACGGCTCCCTTCCGTGGTACCAAATCTTACAACGCCCAGGCTGGGCAGGTACCTCTGGATCAAAAAGACTTTCACTACGGCATTCTCTACGCTGATGTATTCCCCGTTGGCACTGCCGGAATTCCGCCCACACTGCTGATGCAGGATATGCTGCATTTTCTGCCCCCTTACCTGGTGGAGTACTACAAGCATCATTGTCGCGGAGAGGATGACATCCTGATTCAGTTGGGTATCAGTTTCCAGCGATCGATGTATAACGTCACCTCGGCGGTCATTCAGGCCCTCCGCACTGCACTCCTGTATCCGCTAGATGACCCCAACCCCCGCCACCTGATGGCCAACCGCAAGTTTTTTGAAGCTCAGCTTGATCGCTTCAAACGTTCAGAAGCCCGTCTCCGTGACATTCAACGGCAAGAATATCGTTAAAACTCATTCCCTGTCGTTCCATTTGGGTTAAATTCAATGGCTGATATTGTTGATATCGCAGTTAGTGCAGGAAGTTTTCAGACCCTGGTTACGGCTGTTCAGGTTGCTGGTCTGGTAGAAACCTTAAAAAGCCCTGGCCCTTTCACGGTCTTTGCTCCCAATGACGAGGCATTCGCTAAACTCCCTCCGGGAACCGTACAAACCCTGGTACAAAACATTCCTCAACTAACCCGGATTCTGACGTTTCATGTCGTTCCTGGAAAGTTGATGAAAGCCGATCTGGAAAAACTGGGAGTTGTCACTTCAGTCGAAGGTTCCCCCATTCCAATCAGCACCATTGATGGCTTTGAAGTGAAAAATGCCACGGTTCTTGCAGCCGATATTGAGGCAGACAATGGAGTCATTCACGTCCTTGATCGCGTCATTTTGATGGGCTAGGTTCATCAATTCAATTGAACACATAGCGCGGCAGATTAGGCTCTCCAGCCCCAAACTCCAGTGGGTCTTCACTCAAATCGTCCAACTCGCGGGTCATAGTAGCGGGTGTGGCGTTGAATCCTTCATAAGTAACAATGCTCAATAATCTGCCTGCACGAAAGGAGTAGAGAGTAGATGTCAGGGGTCAGGTTCCTGTTCCCTTGATCTTCCTTCAAGGCAGAAGGTTATAGCTCTACGCGGGAGCGTTAGGACATTGGAATTAGAGAGGAAGTGGGGGCTTCGCCCCCAGCCAGGGGTTCAACCCCTGCACCCCGTCCTAACCACAATGATTACCACTATAATAACTACATTTCACACGCTGGTAAAAAAGCTGCCTTCTCTGGGGCGAATCAAAATTGAACCCGTTTGGCCGTACCGGAAAGAAAGATTGGGTTGTAGGTCTGCAACTGTTGGGCCCCCGGAGCGACAAATTCCACTCGTTTATTAAGAATTGCTAGAGTCTGAATCGCAACTTCATTCATATCTGCGGCCAGTTGAACTTTTGGCAACAACAGGGTTACAGTTTCAAATCCCTGATCGGCATCCTTGTTTTGTAGCTGAACGGTGACCATCCGACCGAGCCCCGTTTCTTCTTGCAGGATTTCGTCACCACTAAAGGTTCTGGTTTGAACGCGATCGCTATAGCTAAATTGGGGTACTCCTGCAATGCTGCTGGCTGAAAAAGAGATTTGCGTATCATAACCTTGAAGCTCAAACAAATTGGGCTCTAGGCGGGTTGAAATCGGAGCCATTCTTTCAGTACTTTTCATCCTGATTTCTCCAAAATGATGGTTCCATTCTGGATAACTGCTTCCAGTGTTGGCAGTACCCAAACGGGTATTCCTGTAGCCGGTAAAACGACATCTTGTTCCCTGCAATGGAGTTTTGCAGCAACGTTAGACTAGGTGGCGGTATCTGATGGTTTGCTTATGGCTCTTTTTACGCTGCGATCGCTCCACAAAGACTTTGGCATCAAGGAAATTCTGCGGGATGCCAGCTTTAGCCTGGACGAAGGCGACAAGGTGGGGTTAATTGGCACCAATGGTTCCGGGAAGTCTACGCTGCTAAAAATGATTGCTGGACTGGAACCTATCGATAGCGGCGAAATCTGGATCAACTCTGGAGCCAAAATTGTTTACCTGCCCCAACAACCAGACCTGGATGAAAGCCACACAGTTTTAGAACAGGTATTTGCTGACAGTAGCAAACAGATGGCATTGGTGCGAGAGTACGAAGCCCTTTCCAATCAGTTGGCGCAGGGACAGGGTGACACCGATACCCTGATGGCAAGGCTTTCCAGTGTGTCTCAGCGCATTGAAGCGGCAGGCGCATGGGAGTTGGAAACCCAGGCCAAAGTGATTCTCAGTAAGCTCGGAATTCAGGACTTTGATGCCAGAATTGGTGACCTGTCCGGTGGCTATCGAAAGCGAATTGCCCTTGCTGCTGCACTGATTTCAGAACCGGATGTGTTGTTGATGGACGAGCCAACCAACCATCTGGATGCTTTGTCAGTCGAATGGTTACAGAGTTATTTGAATCGCTTCCGGGGAGCTTTGCTGCTGATTACGCACGATCGCTACTTTCTGGATCGCGTCACCAATCGCATCCTGGAAATCGATCGCGGCGACCTCTACACCTACTCTGGCAACTACGCCTATTACCTGGAGAAAAAAGCAGAAGCGGAAGAATCTGCCACCAGCACTCAGCGCAAACATGCTGGAGTATTACGGCGAGAGCTGGAATGGCTGAAACGTGGACCCAAAGCCCGCAGTACAAAACAAAAAGCCCGGATTGATCGCATCCGGGCCATGCAGGTCCAGGAATTCAAGCAAACCCAGGGCAAAGTTGAGATTGCCACCTCAGGTCGTCGCATTGGCAAAAAAGTAATTGAACTCACCAATATTTGTAAATCCTACGGCGATCGCACCCTGATCAAAAACTTCACCTACACCTTTAATCCAGAAGATCGGATTGGCATTATCGGCAGCAACGGGGTGGGGAAGTCTACCCTGATGGATATCATCACCGGACGAGTGCAACCCGATTCTGGTACCGTTGAAATCGGTTCCACCATTCACATCGGCTATTTCGACCAACATTCCGAAGATCTCATTCCCAATGCCAATCAACGAGTGATTGATTACCTGAAAGACGTGGCGGAACTGGTGAAAACAGCCGATGGTAGCGTCATCACCGCTTCCCAAATGTTGGAACGGTTTTTGTTTCCTCCCAACCAGCAATACGCTCCTATCCACAAACTTTCTGGGGGCGAAAAGCGGCGACTGTTTTTACTGCGTGTGCTGATGAGTGCTCCTAATGTGCTGATTCTGGATGAACCCACAAACGACCTGGATGTGCAAACCCTGGCTGTTTTAGAAGAATATCTGGAAGATTTCAACGGTTGTGTAATTGTGGTGTCGCACGATCGCTACTTCCTCGATCGCACTGTTGACACCATCTTTGCCTTTGAGTCCGGTGGTACTCTGCGGCAATATCCCGGTAATTACTCCGTTTACCTGGATTACAAACAGGAGGAAGAAGCGGGCGACCAAGAGCGCGATCGCCCAGACAAACGCATCTCTCCATCTGCAACGACCGATCCAAAGTCTCCGGTGACATCCTCCTCTTCAAATTCAAACCCAGTAGCAAAACCCCGCAAGCTCTCCTTCAAAGAAAAGCGAGAATACGAACAACTGGAAACTCAAATTCCCACGATGGAAGCCGAGAAAGAAGAGCTTGAAAAACGGCTTTACAACGATCCGCCCACTGACTTCGCTGAAATGCAAACACTGACTGCACGACTAGCAGAACTGAGTGAGGCGATCGACACTGCTACAGAACGATGGCTGGAACTGGCTGAGCGAGAGAGTTAGGAAAAGTTAGTGAGAATTGCCCACCCATGCCCCACCCATTCACCCATCCATTCCATCACCCCATCACCCCTCTCCCCTCACAGTATGTCCATTGACGCTCGCCAATATGCAACCGCGACCCAGCGTAACCGGGAACCAATTCTAGAAGTGCTGTTAAAGGTGTTGCCACCGACCGGCACCGTACTGGAAATTGCCAGCGGAACGGGGGAACATGCGGTCTTTTTTGCTCCCAGGCTTCATCCGCGCCGGTGGCTTCCGTCAGATCCAAACCCGGTAGCACGAGATAGCATTGCCGCCTGGCGAGAATACTACCCCGCGGAGAATCTGTATCCACCGATCGCCCTCAATGCCTGCGAATCAATCTGGTCAGTTGAACAGAATGAACTGCCAGACACATTACAGGGAACGGACTTTCAGCGGGATTCAATCGTGGCGATCGTCAATATCAACATGATTCACATCGCCCCCTGGAGGGCCTGTTCAGGACTGATAGCAGGAGCCAGTCGCATTCTTCCAGTCGGGGGTATTTTGTACCTTTATGGACCGTTCAAGCAAGGTGGAAAGCATACGGCCCCTAGTAATGAAGCCTTTGACCAGAGCCTGCGCATGCAAAACCCTGAATGGGGCGTACGAGATCTGGATGAGGTGGTTGCGATCGCCCAGACGCATAATCTTTCACTGGTCAGGACGGTTGCCATGCCTGCCAATAACCTGTCTGTTGTTTTCAAACTCTCAGCTCCCCGACTTTTGCATTAAATTCTTGGCCGAAAGGCTAAATCTGAAGAAGAAGTCAGGGAGCTTAAAGGGGAGCCACAAAACTAAGAATCCAATAGCGCAAAAGTCCTATACGGCTGACAAGCTCCACATCAGCGGTGGCTTTAGCAGAATCTGGTTGATTAATTGTTCAAATAAACGACGAACGACCGGATAGGTTGGCAGCATATTTCTGGTGATGTCTTCCTTGAGTGTCAAAGCAAAACCGCTTTCCTGAGCAAGCTTCTGATAGTCGGCCAGTGTAACACCTGTTGCACATCCGTATCTCCCAGGTTGATCTGCTCCAGAAGAACATCGAAATAGGGGAGGGGAATTTTGGCAGATCGCATCTTCGTTACTATCCTAAAAACAATTTGTAGGCTGGGTTCTGACTTTCATCCCAGTAACGGTAGCCCAGGTTATCCAGAAAAGCCTGCCACTCTTCCATTTCATGGGGGGGCACCTGCATGCCAACCACGATTCGTCCGTAGTCGGCTCCATTGTTGCGGTAGTGGAAAAGGCTGATATTCCAATCAGGACTCATACGGCTGACAAATTGCATGAGAGCCCCTGGACGTTCTGGAAACTCAAATCGGTAAAGTAGCTCATTATGGGCCAGGGGAGAACGCCCGCCTACCATGTGCCGCAGGTGCAGTTTCGTCAGTTCGTCATCGGTCAGGTCAAGGGTCTTAAAGCCACAGGATTCAAACGTTGCTGCCATTTTGGCTGCATCTGCTCGATTTTCAATTTGAACTCCCACAAAAATGTGGGCTTCTTTCTCATCAGCAATGCGGTAGTTAAATTCGGTGAGGCTGCGTTTGCCAATACATTCGCAGAATCGACGGAGAGTACCCGGTTCTTCGGGAATCGTGACGGCAAAAATGGCTTCGCGGCGTTCGCCTAGTTCTGCTCGCTCGGCGACAAAGCGGAGGCGATCGAAATTCATATTGGCCCCGCAGGCAACGGCAATCAGCGTTTCCCCTTCAATTTGCTCCCGCTCGACATAAGCTTTGGCTCCCGCGATTGCCAGTGCACCTGCCGGTTCCAGAATCGATCGCGTATCTTCAAACACATCCTTAATGGCGGCACAGGTGGCATCCGTATCCACGAGCAGAATGTCATCTACGTATTGCTGACAGAGCCAGAAGGTTTCTTCCCCCACCTCGCGCACTGCAACCCCATCGGCAAACAAGCCAACCTGGGGGAGCCGTACCCGTTTTCCGGCTTTCAGCGATCGATACATGGCATCTGCGTCCACCGGTTCCACACCAATGATTTTGATTTCTGGGCGAATGCGTTTGACGTAGGCTCCAATTCCAGAAATTAAGCCACCGCCGCCGATTGCCACAAAAATGGCATGGATGGGCTGCTGATACTGCCGCAAAATCTCCATCCCAATCGTTCCCTGCCCGGCAATGACATCGGGATCATCAAAGGGATGGATGAAGGTTAACCCTTTTTCAGCTTCTAGCTGACGGGCATAGGCATAGGCATCGTCGTAGGTATCTCCATACAACACTACCTCCCCTCCCCGTGCTTTCACCGCATCCACCTTGACCTGAGGCGTCGTCACAGGCATCACAATGATCGCCCGTGTACCAAGTTGATGAGCCCCCAGAGCAACTCCCTGGGCATGGTTTCCGGCAGAGGCCGCAATTACCCCCTGAGCTAGCTGGTCGGGTGGCAGCTTCGCCATTTTGTTGTAAGCGCCGCGCAGTTTGAAGGAGAAGACAGACTGCATATCTTCCCGCTTCAGCAGTAGCTTGTTGTTGAGTCGTGCAGATAGATTGGGAGCAAAGTCTAATGGCGTTTCCTGAGCCACATCGTAGACACGGGCCGTCAGGATGAGTTGCAGGTAGTCGCAAAACATGGTGTGGGAGGAGGTGAGTAAATGCCGGATGGAAGACAATTTTACGTTACTTTTGGGACACCATTGGGCAGGTACTCCCAGGGATTGTCTCCTGGTAAATTTCATCGAAGGTTTAAACTGGTGAGGTTGGGGTTCATTACTCAGTCTCCAAGAGCCGGATTGAACCTGATAAGCTGCTAGTGGTCTATCAAGAATTTTTTAAGGAATTTTATCCCTTAAAAAGTAACCTCTACAGTCAGATCGATCCATCCATTCCAAAGCTGAGAAGCTGCTAGTTAAAAGACCGGGGTTCATTGTTAATGCTTCTAAATCTCATGCGCAAAACCTACGACCTGCACGTTGTTGAGACCCGTCCTCTGCTGAGCCCAGCCTACATCCACAGCGAACTGCCCATTACGGAACAAGCCGCTGCTCTGGTTGGGGAAACACGCGATCGCATCCGTAACATTTTGCAAGGAAAGGACAACCGCCTGCTGGTGATTGTGGGTCCCTGCTCCATCCACGATGTGAATGCAGCCCATGAGTATGGAGAGAAGCTGGCTAAGCTACGCATTGATCTGGAAGATCAGCTTGAGATTGTCATGCGGGTCTATTTTGAGAAGCCACGGACAACCATTGGCTGGAAAGGGCTCATCAATGACCCCCACCTGGACGGCAGCTATGACATCAACACCGGATTGCGCCTCGCCCGCAAATTGCTGCTCGATCTAGCTCATCTCGGCTTACCCGCAGCCACCGAATTACTCGATCCTATCATTCCGCAATACATTGCTGATGTAATTTCCTGGACTGCGATTGGTGCCCGCACCACCGAAAGCCAGACCCATCGCGAAATGGCATCCGGGCTTTCCATGCCCGTTGGGTTCAAAAATGGAACGGATGGGGGGCTGGGCACAGCGATAAATGCGATGCTGGCCGCGAGTCGTCCCCATCATTTCTTAGGTATTAACGCTCATGGTCTGGCTAGCATCGTGACCACCACCGGAAATCCCGATGGTCACATTGTTCTGCGCGGCGGAAAGAGCGGTCCAAACTACGACGCTACCCATGTCGAGAAAGCTGCCAGAGAGTTAGGCAAACATGGGTTAAATCGGCGCATGATGATTGATTGCAGCCATGACAATGCCGGAAAAGACCACACCCGCCAGCCGATCGCCCTCCAGAGCATTGCAGAACAGATCAAATCGGGCTCCTCGTACATCATGGGCGTCATGATTGAGAGCCATCTGGTTGCGGGCAATCAACCCATTCCCAAGGATCTGTCTCAACTGGTCTACGGGCAAAGCATCACCGATGCCTGCGTTGACCTGCCAACGACGGCTGAGATGCTGCGTCATCTGGCAGAGGCCGTTAGCATCAGCCGCTTACAGACGGTTTAATGGCACAATTGAAGGCACAATATAGAAAAAAGGCCGTCGGTTAGCTTGAAGTCAGCATTTGCCTCTAGAGAACAATATGTCTCTCACCATTAAAGATCTGGAGAAAGTACAGCAGTGTCTTCCTGACTACCGCCTGGAATTGGTTCATGGGGAAATTATTGTCATGAGTCCATCAGGTTTAGAGTCAAATGAAGTAGCTGCTGAGATTATTCGGCAATTGGGTAATTGGGTACGTCCACGCCGTCTCGGTCGGGTAGCGGCTTCCAGTGCGGGCTACATTCTTCCCAATGTTAATGAGGATGTGCGTGCGCCTGATTTTTCATTTATTCGGGCGGAACGGTTGAGAAAGACAACTAGGAAATTTGCGCAATTGGTTCCTGACCTGATGTTCGAGGTTACTTCTGGAGGTGACTCTCTCGATGCTTTGAGAGCAAAAATTCAAGAATTTCTATCCCTTGGGACTCTGGTTGGTGTTTTAGTGGATCCCAGAACTCGGATTCTAGAGGTTTACCGCGCTGGCGCTGAAGCTGTGATTCTCAGAGATGGCGATGTGCTGACATTGCCTGATTTGCTTCCAGGTTGGGAGATGGAGGTTGAGAGTATTTGGGCACCAGAGTTTGACTGAAGGACTGAGACTAAGCGGATTTAGATTTAGTAGGCTTGAAGGAGAGCGATCGCCCTGCCCATCTAGGGTTATGAGCGATCGCACAGGGGGGCATTCAACGCCTCAAATTTTATGACTCAAGCGGCCATTGTTTTACTGATCATTGGACTGATTATCGCTAGGATTCTAGTTCAGTCTGTCTTCGTCAGGCGACGGCGCGATCGCATCAAACACCGTTCCTTTTTGCTGCTCCAGCCCTGCTGATAACAGCCTTTCTGTTGTGCCTTATTCGCCCGATTGGAGTCTGGCTCAGCACCATTGGGGCAACCCATCCATCCGGCAACCCGCTGGTTGTTTGGTTAGTTTGGTATTCGAGGTGTCTGCTCCCTATACTATCTGTCCTATGCTTTAGGTCTGCTTTAGGTCAGGGCTTAAAAATGAGTTAGGAGAACTGATTGCCTAGACAACCTTTATCGTTGTCGTTATTTCAGTCACTTTGTATGGAATCAGTGCAACACCATTGATGAAATTGTATGAGCAAAATGTTGAAGGTAATAATTCCCTGGAAAAGACGTCACATTAGAATCAGTTAAGGAGTCATAAAACGTTTTAATTTAGGAAAATGGATAGAGAGCAAAGTCGCAAGCTAGTGCTAGATTTTGGGTAAGTAGGTAGTCATCATTAATTTGTAAAGGGGGGAGTGGGGGCTGCGCCCTCAGGCAGGGGGTTTCACCCCCTCCACCCCAGAAACTATCTTTAATTTAATTTAATTTAATTTAATTGCACCTGGCTACTTATGACCTGATTTCCACTTAGAAATTACCAGTGGGTTCTCTAGCCGAATCATGAACCCAATTTCTGGTGACGATCAGCCAAACCCAATGAAATTGCTCGACATTGTAGCAGCCATGGAAGTGGAGAGTATTCGGGCTGATCCTGCCTTTACCAAACCTGACGAATCTCCTGCACTTATTGCACAACAGGTTGTGGAAGAAGGCTACGACATGGTTGTAGTTGGGGGTACAGTAAGCGAGGTTGCCAGGGGGCTAATCCATGCTTCTATCCCTTTGGGAATTTTACCCATTGAGACTTATATAGCGGTAGTCATCATGGTTAGGATGGGGGGCAAGGGGGGGAACCCCTGGCTGGGGGCTTCGCCCCCACTCCCTCTCTAATTCCAATGTCCTAACGCACCCGCGTAGAGCTATAATCCAAAGATGATGGCAGCTTGAACTACCCCAAGAACAATGCTGCGACGCGATCGCAAAATTCTCCAGTTTGGAAAAATCACATTCTCTCTCTCCTGAAAATCACATTCTCTCTCCTGAAAAGTTGACCTGAATTTACTCTTCACCAGGGTAGAGAATGCCATGGCGCAAATCGTCGCCCTATGGATAGAAAGGAAAGCCGCATCAATTAGAAAGTATCAATTAGAAAATAAACGCCAGCTTAAGCTGCCAACCCTGCTCCTGCCGGATGAGTTCAATTTGGCGAATAAATTCGCGAAAGTAGAAACGGCGCTCGGATTCAGAAAGATCAAGCCAGAACTGAGGAATGGAAACCGCCTGTGCGATCGCCTGCAAACTTACAGGTGGCAACTGGGAGAGGTTTCCTTGCAATTCAGCCATTTCGGTACGCAGTTTGTAAGCTCTCAGATCCGCTGTTTCCTGATCGAGAACTCCGCTGGAAACGAGGGAAGGCAGTTGCTCTAGAATGGCTTGTTTGGCAGCGATCGCCCCTCCAATCTCCTGTTTAATGGCATCCATATCGGGCATGGTGGCACTGGTGACGGCACGGGGCAGGTCTTCACAAATCCGCTCAATGGTTCGCTGCAAAACCTGCTCATAAGGAACCAATTTGCACCTGGGCTGTTTGGGGCAACCAACTGGGCGCAGGTAAAGATATTCCTGGTCTTTGCGGGGTGCGGAGACGCGAGTGACGGTCATGGGAGACTGACATTCACTACAGACAACCAGTCCTGCCAGCGATTGCGGCGCGCTGGCCGTTCGGGGGGGCAGGCGACGGTTTCGGCGCAGAAGGCGATCGACCTGGGCTGCTTCATCCCGTGAAATGATTGCCTCATGGGTATCGGCCACAACTTCGCCATCGCGATATTCCAGGTCGCCTCGATAAACCGGATTGATGAGCCAGCGATGCCCGGTTGAAACCGAAATTTTCTTGCCATATCGCTTCGCCAGGTAACGAACGGCTCCACTCAAGGAACCATACAGGAGAAACTGTTCAAAAAAATCTTTCACAACAGGAGCTGTGGCACGGTCGATTGTGTAACGGTTCTTTCCCCGTCGATACCCGTAGGGGGCTTTTCCAGGGGGAGGCAGGGCTTTGATGCGGTTGCGGGCGTGCCCCTGACGGATACGACGGCTGCGTTGCTCACGCTGGAGTTGTTGGAGGAGTTTGAGGAAATCAGCCTGGAGGGGGGTGGCTGGAGTGGGATGTGGAGTGTGGGGAGTGGGGTGTGGGGAGGATGCAATAGTGATGAGGCGAATGTTGAGGGATTCGAGTTCAGAAAGGCGATCGCCCACTTCCTGGACAGAGTTGCCCAATTCTTCCAAGGATCGCACCAGCAGAAAATCAACAGGGTCCGCCTGACAATCCTGTAAAAGCTGTCGCCATTGGGAACGCGGTTGGGCGATCGCATTCTTCGTTCCTTTTCGTTTACTCAACTCAACCGGGTTGCTGACCGCCATATCTTGATAAACCCGATCCACTTCCCAGCCCCATGCCTCTGGATCAGGTTTCGATTCGAGTAGTGGATCGCTATAGAGGTAGGCGACGATTCTCATAGAGAAGAGTGAGAGGGGCGATCACACTGCCTGTATTACGATAATAATTCCGATGGCAAACATACAGATAATTTGTGTGAAAAAGAACGCAAACCGGATTGCCGTAACGGTATTTGTCTGCTCAAAGGTGATGTGTACAATCGTTTGACAAATTCGAGCAATCAGAAGCACAACCGCTAGGATATCTAAATGACTACTTTGAATACCAGAAGCAATGATCACCACGACAATTGCTCCATAAACAGGCAAATTTTCTACACAGTTTGCGTGGGCCCGCATTGCCCGACGATACCAAGCTTCCCCGTGGACTATGTCAGCCAGAAACTCATTGATTTGCGCCTTTCCGGTCAAGATGCGACTCCAACGGTATATACCAACCGTCGCTAGCAGCGTTATCAGCGTCCAGCCAGCAAAACCAAGGAGCACCCAAACTGGAATAGTTACTGGATTTGACACATTTAGCGATCAGCCACAGGATTGCGAGAGGTTGGTGTTACCAGCGAGGTTCGCTTTACTCCATTGCAACTACCCCCGGCAGAATTATTGCATGGAAAATCAGCAAATTCACAAGAAGTTCCCGGCAAACATTTCAGGTAACTGACATCGCAGGAGTAATTGCCGTCTTTGAACAGGCGACTGACGGCAAACACTTTTTCGCACTTGAAGTGGAATGCCTCCTCTACCGTTTTCACATCAAAAATCCGACAGTGCTCTGGCTTGCGTGAGTGGTCTTTCTTCAATGCATCTGATGTGGTGACCGCACAAACAAGGACCCTGGCTCCCGGTTGAGCAGGTTCTGTTTTAGTGGAAACGGTGGTCGATTGGGGTGGATTTGGGCGGCGACTACTGGCTGGAGATTCACTGGTCGAGGTCTGCGACGGGTTAGTGTCACGGTTGGTTGGAAGGGGGCCTCCGAGCAGTTTAGAGTGGTAACCCTTCGGGTTGACTGCCATACAGCCTGTGGTTGTCAAGGCAATCAGAGATACGAACAAAGCCGATCGCTGCATCGCTTTCCTCCAGAAATTCGGTGTATCGGTTGTCGAATACGATTGTCAGGATGCCCATTACAGGGATGTTACACCCATGCCCTCTTTAAGGATGGGTGAATGGGTGGATGAGTAGCTCCGCCTACTTCGCATCCACACAAAAGTTTTGAAACAAGTTGCATCAAACTTCGCTTAATTCAATCACGTTACCATCCGGGTCTTGAGTGAACAGGGCTGCCCGACCAGAAGCGCTCATTTGAATTGGACAGTGGTGAGCCAGCAAATGTTCCTTTGCCGCCTCTAAATCTGGAACAGAAAATGCGATGTGCCGATTGCGTCCCCATTTTTCGGCATTTTGTAATCCTTCTAAGCCTGACTCAGCCAGCATCAGGTGAATCTGATAACCATCTACTTCATACCAGGCTCCTGGAAACTTCAGCACCCGTTCAACCCTGGGCAGTCCTAAGACGGTTCCATAAAAATGTTTAGCCTGCTCCAGATCAGAAACGAGAATAGCTGTATGGAGGCAACGAGTGATTTGCATAGTAGAGGCACGTTTATTATAAAGACTTGATCAGACATATTATCGTGTGAGGGGTGGAGGGGTGGATGAGATTACACCCTATCGTCCCATCACCCCATTCCCTCGATGGGGTTCCTAAGCCGGAGCTTAGTAACTAGGAGAACTTATCTACTCATCCACTCTATTACCCCATTACTCCATTCCTCATCCACCCCATCCCCATCCGCCCTTTAGCCTTACCTATGACGGCTCTCCATTTACTCTCAGACTTCATTTCTCCAGGTTGTCTGATCAGCAGTTCCTCGCCAACTTACTGGTATGAAGGGCGTTGTCCGCAAACGGGTGAGTGGTTGAGGTTGCCGCGCACCCCTATGGCGGAGGCGATCGCCCGTGGCCTGATGCAACACTTTGCGAACGATGCCAGGTATTCCCATGAAGGCAAAATGTATGGTGTGCTGCTGGTGGAAACCTCGACGGGTGAAAAGCGAGTATTAAAGGCGTTCTCTGGATTGTTAAATGGCAACAGTATCGTTGCCGGATGGGTACCACCGATTCCAGGGCGAGAACAGGTTGCACTGGAAGAAGCCCAGACGCTGAAGGTTTTAGAGGCCATCAAGCAAGAATTGATGGCACTGCAACAGATTCCAGAGCGATCGCGCTACCTTACCCTATTCCAACAGTTTGAAACCCAGCTTCAGCAGCTTGCAGCCCAGCATTCCCAACGCAAGCGGGAACGTCACCATCTCCGTCAAACTTTGCTGGAAACGTTAACAGGGGCAGCCCTTGATTGTGCTCTGGAACAACTTGATGAGCAAAGCCGCAGGGATGGAATTGAGCGACGCCAGCTCAAACGTCAAAGAAATGAGTCATTACAGCCTCTCAAATCCCTGATTGAACAGGCTGATAACCGAATTCGAGAACTAAAACGACAGCGCAAAGAAATCTCTCGCCAACTTCAAGCTCAGATGCACGCCCATTACTGGTTAACCAATTTCGCCGGTGTATCTTTATCCTTGCAACAGTTAATGCCAGACGGTTCTCTGCCAACAGGAACAGGAGATTGCTGCGCGCCCAAATTATTGCACTACGCGGCTCTGCATCACCTCAAACCCCTGGCAATGGCAGAGTTTTGGTGGGGACCCTCTGCTGGAGACAAAATTCAGGGGAGATTCTATGGAGCCTGTGTAGAACGTTGTCAGCCATTAATGGGATTTTTATTGTCCGGTCTGATCAGGAATGATTTCTTACCAACCAGAGATCTTTGTGGTGAACATCGCTCTGCATCTCATCCGCCCATCCACCCATCCACCCATCTACCTCTTTATTCACCTATTCACTTTCTCTATGCGGATGAATGGCTGATTGCAGTCAACAAACCCGCTGGATTGCTTGCGGTACCGGGGCGCTACTCCGATCGCCAGGACAGTGTACTCAGCCGTCTACGTCATCAGTTGCGAGATGGTATGGCACTCAATCCCATTCACCGTCTGGATCAGGATACCTCTGGCATTTTGCTGATTGCCCGTGATCAACAGACCCACAGCCAACTGAGCCAGCAGTTTCAGCAACGGCAGGTCGATAAATTTTACGAAGCTATACTGACCGGATCAGTCACAATGGAAGGCGGTGTGATTGACCTGCCCCTGTGGGGAGATCCGGGCGATCGCCCCTATCAGAAGGTTGATTGGCAACAAGGAAAACCCAGTTTGACTCAGTTTCGGGTAATTGGAAGAGCAGGCGATCACACACGGGTTGAGTTTGTTCCCCTGACTGGAAGAACTCACCAGTTGAGAGTTCATGCGGCGGATCGGCAGGGGTTGGGAGTCCCAATTGTGGGCGATCGCCTTTACGGAGGTGAAAATGCCCCTCGGCTCCATCTCCATGCGCGAGAACTCCACTTCAACCACCCCAAAACTGGACAACTCATTCAATTGAAAACAGAAACTCCCTTTTGAGGAAAACCCATGACATGGCTGGAATTAAGCATCAATACAACCCACGAAGCCGTTGATTGGGTCAGAACCTTACTGTCCTTAACGGATTACACCAGCGTTCTGGAAGTTACCGCTTACACTGGCGCTAACCCACCGGATCAACGTCAGGAGGATGAACAGTCTCAATGGGCATGCACGCTTAGCTTTTACCTCCCTCATAATGTTCAGGCGAATGCGCACCTGGAAACCATCGAGCGGTTGCTTTCACCCCTGCATCGCACAGGAATGATTTCGGAATTAAAAACTATCCCGATTATCGAAAAGGGATCAGTTGTAGAAGTATCTCAATCACTGGTGCATCGAGTGGGGCAACGATTTGTCATTCTGGATGCCGATGCAGATTATTCATCTAAGTTGTCGAATGAAATCCCGATTCGATTACAGAAAACACTTTCCTTCGGCAGTGGGTTACATCCGACAACCATGCTCAGCTTGCGGTTACTTGAGCGATATGTTAACCCTGCTATGCATACGCTGGATCTGGGATGCGGTTCTGGTATTTTGAGTGTGGCGATCGCAAAGCTGGGGGCGACTGTTTTAGCAATTGATAATGACCCGGTTGCAGTCCAGGCGACTCAGGATGCAGTTGTCCGAAACGGTGTAGAACAACAGGTCACTACTATGCAAGGTAGCCTGGGGCAAGGAAGCACGATGGGGCACTGGATGGGATTGGGAACAATTGAGCCGGTGCTCGCCATAGACTCATCTACCCCATTTGCTCTCATCGTTGCCAATATCTTGGGGCGAATGCATCTTGCACTCGTTCAGGATTATCGATCTGCTTTAGAGCAGACAATGAAAAATACTGGATTACTCATCACATCCGGCTTTACAACCGATTATGAA
Organism: Leptothermofonsia sp. ETS-13; assembly: GCF_049200465.1. NCBI lineage: Bacteria > Bacillati > Cyanobacteriota > Cyanophyceae > Leptolyngbyales > Leptolyngbyaceae > Leptothermofonsia > Leptothermofonsia sp. ETS-13. The sequence continues at coordinate 2,472,893 of NZ_CP120836.1, read as the reverse complement.
AATGAAATTAATCATGCCCTTACTGAAGCCGGGTTTGAAGCCATTGATTGTGAGCGAGTTAACGAATGGGCCGCACTGGTTCATCGTCTGAACGATTAGACGTTCCTGGTGCCAGAGATTTGTGCCTCATCAGGCCAAATCCCACAAGTGCAATCAACGCGATCGCCGCCATAACTGCGGTAATCCAGATGGTTGGTTCATCAAATTGACGAATTGCGATCGCAATATAGGCCCAGACAAATACCAGCGTCAATGCCATATCAGTCCGTTGAACGGCGATAATCGCGGCAATTACAGCACCAGCAATAATCATTCCTGCCGTCCAACCCTCCGGACTCATGCCCCAGCCATTCCAATTCGTGCGATAAAGGGCCGCCGCCACGTTTACAATGGTTGCCACTGAGATCCAGCCCAAGTAGACACTAAACGGGATATGGGCAAACCATTTGCGATCGCGGTTTACCTGTACCCGGCCAATATCCAGTTGCAAGTAAGCCCCAACCAGCGATAGCAGAATAACCAGCATTGCGATTACTGAAAGCCAAAACTGGCGCAGCGTAAACAGGTAAATCCAGGCAATCTGGGCAATCGAGGCGACAATCAAGAAAATATCTACCCTGCGCAGCGTTTCATCCCCTTCCCGAACCGGACGAAATTGATAAATGCTGTAAGCGATCAGTCCCAGGTAAATCAGCCCCCAAATTGCAAATGCATAGTTTGCAGGAATAATTTGCACCCCGTTGAGAATGGTATTTGACAGGTCACCCACGTTCACTCCACCGGGGGGAAAGAAATTGGACAGGGTGTTCAACATAATCGCAGCGATGACAGCAACGGGAGTTGCGATCGCCCAGAGCGTTCCAGAATTAGTCTTTTGTGTGGTCGCTTTCATTGCGGATTCAGCAAGACATTTACATTGATGCTGCCTTGCATTTTATAGAAAAAATACCCGCCTGGGGTTTGAGGCGATCGCTTAGCCAGTCTGCCGCTGGTTAGAAAGCTGTTGATAGGCGACCGTAAAGTCCTCTGTTGTAATGTGAATGGTGCTGGGGTCGCTACCTCCCTGACGCCGAAACCGACGAATGGCTTCCGTTGCCGCCTGGTTATTCAATAGAGCAAGATCTGCCCCATTCCAGCCCTCGGTTTAGGTCGCCCAGTGGGCCAAATCCACTCCTGCTAGCGGTCGGTCTTGATTATGCACTTGCAAAATTGCCAGACGACTGCTCTGGTCTGGTAAATCAATTTTCAATTGCAAATCCAGCCGCCCGGAGCGGAGTAAGGCCGGGTCCAGCGCCTCCGGACGATTGGTAGCTCCCACAAACAGCACATGGGGGCATTCCTGCAAGCCATCCAGTTCCGTCAGCAGTTGACCAACGACGCGATCGCTCACGCCCGAATCACCCTGAAAACTGCCCCGTGCTGGAGCCAACATATCAATTTCATCCACAAACACCACACAGGGAGTTGCCTGCCGTGCTTTGGTAAACAGCTCTCGCACGGCCTGCTCCGAAGCCCCCACCCACTTACTCAACAATTCGGGGCCATTAACGGCAATAAGGTTTGCCCGTGCTTGAGCCGCAACCGCCTTAGCCAGCAATGTTTTGCCCGTACCGGGAGGTCCCCACAGCAAAACACCCCGGGGCGCTTTTGCCTTCGTCCGATGGTACAGTTCAGGGTACAGCAACGCTCCCTCAACCGCCTCCTGAAGGGTTTGTTTGACCATTTCCAGTCCACCAATCTCATCCCAGGAAACGTTGGGAGACTCAATTTCAACGGAACGCAGCACCGCAGGTTTGATGTGTTTCATCGCTTGCAGAAAGTCTGCCTGAGTCACTGTCATGGTTTTGGGGATGGGACCCGTCAGGGACGGCACCAGCCGCCGCAAAGCCGTATACGCTGCTTTCTGACAGAGGGCTTTCAAATCGGCTCCAACCATACCAACGGATTGATCTGCAATTGCTTCCAAGTCTACGAAGGAGTCTAAGGGCATGGGTTTCGTCAGAATTTTGAGGATTTCCAGCCGTCCTTTGCGATCGGGAACGCGAAATGGGATTTCCCGATCGAACCTTCCTGGACGACGGAGGGCCGGATCCAGGTGATCGGGTCGGTTAGTGGCGGCCAACACAATTACGCCTTTCGTTCGGGCAAAGCCATCCATTAAGCCCAACAGTTGGGCAACCAGCCGCTTTTCAACCTCACCTTCTACCTTGGCGCGATCGGGAGCCAGGCTATCAATTTCATCAATGAACACAATACAGGGCGCAGATCGGGAAGCTTTCTGAAAAATACTGCGCAGGCGGGCCTCGGCTTCCCCGTAATATTTGCCCATCACTTCCGGACCTACAATGGCGATGTAGTTGACCTCTAACTCTTCGGCGAGGGCGCGGGCTGTCAGCGTTTTGCCCGTTCCTGGAGGACCCACCAGCAAAACTCCTGAAGGGGGCTCTAAGCCCAATTGCTTCAGTAAATCTGGCCGTTTGAGGGGTAACTCGACCAGTTCGCGCAGTTCTCTCACGATCTCAGATAAGCCGCCCACTCCCGCCAGAGACACTGGTGGAATACTATCCGCCGGTGGTGGAGTAATGATAACCTCCTGTGTGACCGAAGAAAATGCCTCTGGTGGTTAATCGGTGTAGACGCGGCTGCTATCAGCAGGGGCACTGTCCTGGGATGACTCGTTGCTGTAACGGCGACGGGTCTTGACCTGAATATCACCTGTGTCTTCTCTACCTTCAATGACTCTAATCATGTCTAGCAGGCCTTCTACACCCTGGTCCAAAAGGTCTTCAAATTCTTTCCAGAGGTCATCCATCGATTTACACCTGTGTAGCGGGCAGCGGCGATCGCCCAATGCCTTCAGTATAGACACCGCTCTTCACTGGCTACTGATCGCTGTATAGACCTCGTTACATCTTTTCACAGCTTCGGTCGTAACCAATCAAATACCTGCTCAGCCGATAGAGTCAAAGCAATCTCTTTCAGGACTATAGCCACCGGGTGCGGGTAGCTTAGCAAAGCTGGACGAATTCCCCTTCCTCCAAACGCATTTCTCGAATGAGTTGGGCATAGGTCTCAGAGGGGCGATCGCCCAGATGATCTTCAACTAAGCGCTCCGTTCCTTTCGTAAAGTCGATGCTGAGTAGTCCAAACCGGGGCGTATAAGAACCCCATTCATAGTTGTCAGTAAGCGACCAGTGCATGTATCCGATCAAAGGCACTCCTTCCTGACGCAGACGCCTTACCTGCGCCAAGTGTAACTTCAGAAACTCACTACGACGAAGCTGATCGCTACGCTGGGTGGCAATGCTGTTGTTGGGTTTACGCCGGAGAGCCATACCATTCTCCGCAATTATGACTGGACGGTTCCCCAAATCCTCTGAATAGTACTTGCAGAAGAAGTGTAACCCTTCTGGCAAACTGCGCCAGTCCCACCATTTACTAGTAATGCCACTCATCAGCCAGCCCCGGATGGTTTTACTTTTGAACTCAAAATCTGAGAAGGATGGCAGGCGGAACAAATGGGCAACAAACGGATCGTAGTAATCAATGGCGACGTAATCAAACACCGATGGGCGCGGTGACTTATTCAGTGCTTGCAAATAGGAATCAAAGTACTGAATGTCAAACATTCGGTATCCCAGAAAGTTGGTAATGAAATGAGTGAGCCGCCCGGCCTGGTAGGGTAAATCGTGCTGGAAGGGTAAACTGGTGCGTCGCAAGGTGGCTTCTAGCTGTTTCGCTTTGTCATGAATGAACTCTCGCACCTCTGCGGGCTTGATGCCCCGTTCCGATACGCTAAGTAGATCCCAAAGGGCTTTCTCGGACCAGTAGAGGTCACTGCAAAAGGTGTTGAGCGAAACCTGCGGTGGTTCCCATCCCTCTGTCTGGTAAAGGTCATGGATGCAGTTATAGGCTTTCACATGGGCGGTGAGCAGGTGATTATAGGCTCGCAGTATGGCACTGATGCCCCGTTCTGAATGCCCTCCAGGGAATTGACCACTCAGATAGGTACTGGTAACCAGCATATTGGGTTCATTGATGGTGATGAACCAGTGAATGGGTGGCAACTGGTCATGCTGGGTAAGCCGTCGGTTGATGTGAGTAACGGTTGTGCGGACGTACTCCACAAAATAATCCACTGTATCTTCCGATAACCAGGCATCCAGTCCCAACCAGGCGGGATGGGTGAAGTGGTGCAGGGTGACAATTGGCTCCAGGCCGTGACGACGACAGGCGGCGAGGCGATCGCTGTAGGCATTCAAAGCCCCATAGTCAAAAGGTGGCGGGGATGAGGGATAGGGATTTTCCGTTGGCTGAATTCGAGCCCATTCCAGCCCAAGGCGAAACGCATTCAACCCCATCTCCTGGCAGTGCTGGAAATCTTCAGAATAGCGATTCCAGAAGTCTACGGCAGCACCAGTCGGCATTACCCGACCTTTGCGCTCACATAATGACCAGTTATTTTGGGGTTGCCTATGTCCATTGAAGCCGCCCTCGCTTTGGTAGCCTGATGTTGCTACCCCCCAGAGAAAGGCATTGGTGGGGGAAAGAAACTCCAAGTTTGCTTGCATAGTCTCAGGTTGTCTTAACGGATGTGCGATCGCCCCCCTTCGGGGTTCGCAACTGATTTAAGATAATATCGGCAATTTTCAAAGCTGCGTGAGGTTGTCCAATCTTGGGTGCCTGCTGACGCATGAAAGCCAACTGGTCTGGTTGATTGAGGAGGTGAAGTACTGCCGGCGGCACCATGCTCGGCAGGCGTAGTTGAATGCCTGCTCCCATCGCTGAGACAACATCGGCGTTCCATTCTTCCTGGCCAGGAAACGGATCAATAATGACCATCGGCGTTCCCCGGGCCAGGACTTCGCTGGTAATCAGCCCACCTGCTTTCGTAATCACTAAATCGCTTGCCACAACCAGATCATCCACATAATCAATCATTCCCAATTTGCGCAGCTTCATCTGTGCCCCATCAGTTAGATCTTCCAATTTTTCTTGCAGGGCTTCATTGCGCCCCGATACAACGACCAGCACACCGGAGCTGGGGCTTTCCAGCAACTTAGATACCATCAGGCGAACTCGCTTCGTCTGTAACCCTCCCCCAAACAGAGTAACAACTGGTACATCCAGGGGCAAATTGTGCCGCAGCCTCATTTCTTTCTGAGACTTTGGCTGAGTAATTTCTAACTTGACTGGAATTCCTGTGACATGGATAAGGGACGGATCAACCCCTCTCTGAATCAGAACTTCGGCGGTTAGATCACTGGGTAGAAAGTATCCTTTCACCCCTGCATTGAGCCAGGTACTATGAGCCATTACATCTGTAACTACAACGTAATGGGGCTGCGGCAGTTCCCCTGCCCGGTCTAGCAGTTGCAGGAGTCGGCTCGGAATTTGCTGCACGCAGATAATTGCATCGGAGTGGCTATCCTTCACTAACCGCTCCAGATCTTTGAGGAAAGGACGCTCGATCTTGGCAAATAACAAATTATCACTCATCGACTCTTCCAGGTCCTCAACGTCGCTGCCTTCGTAGATAAAGCGATAGAGATGGGGAACTCTTTCGCTCAGGCGCTCGTAGATAGTGGTAATGGTTTCCCGGAGGAGTGGACTGGCATGGTCAAAGGCATCCTCAATCTGGACTTCTACGCCTGGGTGGCGGGTAAATGCTTCACGCAGTGCTTTTGCTGCGCTAATGTGACCAGATCCCAGCGAAGCATACAGGATTAGAATTCGTGTCATGAGGCATCCTGAATGGATGAGCGGTAATTGTTATCTCAGGTGAGAAGTGAGAGGCGACAGGAAGGAAAAAAGCCTGTTGCCCTAAAAACGATATCCACTGTAGTGTAAACAATTCAGATATTTAGATGACATCCCTGTTTTAGAAGAAATATTCTCCAGCAGGGTGAGGGCTATACGCTGGGCACAAAAAATTAAAGGAGAGCAACCATCGCGTCAACCCCGTAAAATATGGATTCTATTTCCTGAATCATTGCCAACTGACCATGCTCCGCCAATTTTTATTGATTACCGCTGCTGTACTCATTCCACCACTATTAGCCAGCGCAACCTACGACCCCAATCTTACTGAACCGCCGGCACCCGGTTGGGGTCCCTGGCAACCCAGCACCGATAGTGAAAAAACCGATTATTCGGCGGGATTTTCTAACATCGAGTTAGAAGCTTTCTTAGACTTTCAAACGGCCTGCGCTCAATCTATTGGCGTGCCCGTAGCTCAACTTTCCTACTGGTTTCGCCTCAGCCATCTGATCGACCAGATTGGGACGGGCCAGGTAGAGTACGGCTGTCTGGTAGGAGGAAACATCACCAACTCACTGATCATAACCGCTGTCAAACGCAGTCTGAAAAAGGTCACCTGCTTGCAGGTAAACACAATGGATGGCAAGGGGCTACCCGTATACCGTGAACCCAGGCGAACTGCTCAACCAATCAAACTTTTGCCCAACTACTCGAAGTTAAACCCTGGCAATTTTCCCGCACTGGTCATTATGGCGGACGAACAAAATTGGGTTGCCATTGCTTCACCTATCAAAGGCTGGGTAATTCAGGGACCACCTGGAAGCCGGGGCAATCTGTGCCTGTGCAATGCACCGATCAAAATTCGCAGAGTGGAGGCGGCTGCTCTGACTCGTTGACGGCTGGAAGTTACTGATGAAGCATCTGTGGATGAGGAGGCACTGCGATCGACTGGGGTGGATGGCATTATGCAACTGCCCGATCGCAAACTGCATTTGTTGGTTGGGTTGAATGCTGACCAGCATGCGGAGGAGATGAAAAAGCAGTTGGCGAAGGTGTGAGGGTAGGTGCCAGGTATAAAGCTACCATCTTTCATATCAATTCCCGTACATCGGTCACTCGACCTGTCACCGCGGCGGCCACCACCATTGCCGGACTCATCAACAGCGTGCGCCCGGAGGCCGAACCCTGACGCCCTTTGAAGTTGCGATTGGAAGAGGAAGCACTGATCTGGCGTCCCTGGAGTTTGTCGGGGTTCATGGCAAGACACATGGAACAGCCCGGTTCGCGCCACTCGAATCCAGCAGCTTGAAAGATTTCGTGCAGTCCTTCAGCTTCGGCTTCTTTTTTCACCCGCTCAGAGCCAGGAACCACAAAGGCTTTTACCCCTTTTGCCACATGCCGCCCCTTAGCAAACCTGGCGGCTTCTCGCAGGTCGGAAATTCTGCCATTGGTGCAGCTACCGATGAAGCAGACATCCACTTTGGTGCCTTGAAGGGGGGTGCCGGGTTGCACATCCATGTATTCATAGGCTTCTGCTGCGATCGCCCGCTCCTCTTCTGGCAAATCCTCTGGAGTGGGTACTTTCTCATCCACCCCAATCCCCTGACCCGGTGTAATGCCCCAAGTAACGGTAGGTGCAATTTCCGCGGCATCGAAGACCACCACATCGTCGTACTCGGCATTGGGAGCGCTGGCGATACTGTTCCACCAGTCCACGGCTTTATCCCAATTGGTTCCCTGTGGGGCAAACTCTCTTCCCTTAAGGTAATTGAATGTCACCGAATCTGGATTGATGTAACCACAGCGGGCACCGCCTTCAATGGACATATTACAAATGGTCATCCGCTCTTCCATATTCATCTGCTTGATCGCTGTTCCGGCATACTCGTAGGCATAACCCACCCCACCCTTTACGCCTAATTTGCGGATAATGTGCAAAATCACATCTTTGGCATAAACGCCGGGTTGCAGGGTGCCATTCACCTCAATCCGGCGAACTTTCAGTTTCGAGAGGGCCAGAGTCTGGGAAGCTAGTACATCTCGCACTTGGCTGGTGCCAATGCCAAAGGCGATCGCTCCAAAGGCTCCGTGGGTTGAGGTATGGCTATCGCCACAGGCGATCGTCATACCGGGTTGAGTCAAACCCAGTTCGGGCGCAATGACGTGAACAATTCCCTGACTGCCGGAACCAATGTTGTAAAAGGTGATGCCATGCTCTTTGCAGCTTTGTTCCAATGCCTGCATCATCTCTTCCGCCAGGTCATCCACAAAAGGACGGGCCTGGTTAGTCGTTGGCACAATGTGGTCAACAGTGGCGATGGTGCGCTCTGGAAACAGAACTTTCAGGTTGCGATCGCGCAGCATTGCAAATGCCTGGGGACTGGTGACTTCGTGGATCAGATGCAGACCAATAAAAAGCTGAGTTTGTCCAGAGGGTAAAACTCCTACGGTGTGTGCATCCCAAACTTTGTCAAACAATGTCCCCTTGCTCATAAGTTTCTAATTGTAAATAGATTCGGTCTTCAATTCTATCAACTCTTTGTGGGCCTAAGACGAGAGCCGTGAATCGTCTGGAGAGACGTTTCACAGAATATAGCGGTAGTCATTATGGTTAGGACGGGGTGCAGGGGTGGAACCCCTGGCTGGGGGCGAAGCCCCCACTCCCTCTCTAATTCCAACGTCCTAACGCACCCGCGTAGAGCTATATTACTGAATGTCCCTCCGGACAAAAAATGGAACGTCTCTACGGACGAACCTAATATCTTTGAACCAGGACGGAGGCTGCGCTACCAGATCCTTTCATTTCTCCATTGCCCAATCTCTTTGGATCGCTACACTGAGAGGGTAGGTAGTTAACCGCAGAACTCCTTCAGCCCTATGCCCAAGTTTCAAATTGAAGCCCCTTTTGAACCGACTGGCGATCAACCCCAGGCGATCGCAAAACTCGTCCAGTCAATCAATGCCGGGCACCGTTATCAGACGCTACTAGGAGCAACGGGGACGGGAAAAACCCACACCATTGCCCGCGTAATTGAGCAGGTCGGGAGACCCACCCTATTGCTGGCCCATAACAAAACCCTGGCAGCCCAACTGTGCAATGAGTTGCGCGAGTTTTTTCCCCACAATGCCGTTGAGTACTTCATCAGTTACTACGACTATTACCAGCCAGAAGCCTACATTCCCGTTACAGACACCTACATTGAAAAGACTGCATCGATTAACGATGAAATTGATATGCTACGGCACTCCGCCACTCGATCGCTATTTGAACGACGGGATGTGATCGTGGTCGCTTCCATCAGCTGCATTTACGGTTTGGGAATTCCCTCGGAATATCTGAAAGCATCCATTCCCCTGCGGGTGGGGGTGGAAATTAATCCACGCCAGATCATTCGCGATCTGGTGTCGGTTCAGTACACTCGCAACGACCTGGATCTGGGCCGGGGTCGCTTCCGGGTGAAGGGGGATGTGCTAGAGATTGGTCCCGCCTACGAAGACCGCATCATTCGCGTTGAGTTTTTTGGTGATGAGATCGATGCGATTCGTTATGTCGATCCGGTCACAGGTGGTACCTTGCAAAGCATTGAAGCAGTGAATATCTACCCTGCCCGCCACTTTGTCACCCCAGAGGAACGCTTGCAGGCAGCCTGTCAGGCGATTGAAGACGAATTACGAGTGCGGTTGGAAGAACTGGAAAAAGCAGGAAAACTGCTGGAAGCTCAACGGCTGGAACAGCGCACGCGCTATGACCTGGAAGTGCTGCGGGAAGTAGGCTTTTGCAATGGCGTGGAGAACTATTCCCGTCACCTGGCCGGGCGTGCAGCCGGAGAACCCCCCGAATGCTTGCTAGATTATTTTCCGAAAGATTGGTTGCTGGTGATTGATGAATCCCACGTGACGCTGCCCCAGTTGCAGGGCATGTACAACGGCGATCGCTCTCGTAAACTCACCCTGATTGAACACGGATTTCGCCTACCCAGCGCAGCCGATAACCGCCCGCTCAAGGCAGAAGAGTTCTGGGAAAAGGTGAATCAGTGCATCTTCGTCTCGGCCACCCCCGGAACCTGGGAGTTGGAAGTTTCGGGTGGCGAATTTGATACCCGTGGCGATGAGAAGAAACCGTTGAAGGTTTACAAGTCGGGAACGGGACGGGTGGTGGAGCAGGTCATTCGTCCGACTGGGGTGCTGGATCCCGAAATTTTTGTTCGTCCCACCCAGGGACAGGTGGACGACCTCTACGGCGAAATTCAAGAACGGGTGCAACGACAGGAACGGGTGCTGGTCACCACCCTTACCAAGCGGATGGCAGAAGATTTGACCGAGTATTTCCAGGAGCGGGGAATCCGGGTGCGTTACCTGCACTCCGAAATCAATTCCATCGAGCGGATTGAAATTCTGCAAGACCTGCGGGATGGCAACTTTGATGTGTTGATTGGGGTCAACTTGCTGCGGGAAGGATTGGATTTGCCGGAAGTGTCTCTGGTAGCAATTCTGGACGCTGACAAGGAAGGGTATTTGAGGGCAGAGCGATCGCTAATTCAAACCATTGGACGCGCCGCCCGCCACGTGCGGGGGCAGGCAATTCTCTATGCCGATAACCTCACCGACAGCATGGATCGCGCCATCACCGAAACCAACCGCCGCCGCGCTATTCAACAGGCTTACAATGAGCAGCACGGCATCACCCCCCAGCCGATTGTGAAAAAATCCAGCAACTCGATTCTGTCGTTTCTAGAAGTCTCCCGTCGCCTCAATGCCCAGGAACTAGAGCTTGCCTACGATCAGTCGGCAGACATGCCACTGGAAGACATTCCTGAACTGATCACCCAGCTAGAAGCCCAGATGAAAGAAGCCGCCAAGAAACTCGAGTTTGAAAAGGCAGCGGAGTTCCGAGATAAGATCAAGCATCTGCGCGATAAGCTTCTGGGACATCGGAACTAGGAGTCTGCCAGGCAAATTTTGAAAGGTTTTGCAACCCTTCAAAACCCCCTAAATTGGTTTTTTCCAGGTTTAGATAACCAGGTTTAGATAACCAGGCAAGCTCCTTTGGTGAACTTCCTCCACTCCCCCCATCCCCCATTACTCACTTGTATGGCGTTGCTGAATTTGGGTATGAAATAGGTGCTGTATGCTCGAAACTTCGTTTCGATTCATACTGCTTTTCAGCACACCCTTGTATCGCCTGGAAACATTTCTATTGATGTTGAGGGTGTATTCTATTGAGATCACCTGGAACAGCATCTCTATGAATCAAATCTGGATTATCCGGCATGGGCAAAGCCTTTCCAATGCTGGATTATCAACGACGGGACCGGATGATAATGTGTTGACGAAATTGGGAGTAGCGCAGGCCGTTTATGCAGCGATCGCAGTTAAACAACCACCCAATTTGGTAGTTACTTCTCCTTATATCCGCACCCAGCTCACGGCCAGACCCTTACTTGAGAAATACTCTTCCACACCCGTTGAAACCTGGTCAGTGCAGGAATTTACCTACTTAAGTCTGTCACTCCAACGCACCACCCGCGAAGAACGAATTCCCCTTAGCGTTGCTTACTGGCAGCGTTGCGATCCGCATTATGTGGATGGAGAGCAGGCAGAGTCCTTTGTCAGTTTGATGAATCGGGCGCAAGAAACCCTGCATCGGTTGCGGCAGGCGCAGGGGTTTGTGGTGGTGTTCAGCCACAGTACGTTTATGAAAGCCTTACTCTGGCAAATTTTAGCCACTCCCCATGCTTTCAATGCCTCTGCAATGCGCCATTTTCACTGGTTTCATATGGGGTTTCGGGTACCCAATGCAGCCATTTTGAAACTGGAATTTGGCAAACAGGCTTCAGTACGCTGGAGCAATCTTCAGACCAGCCACATTCCAGAACATTTGCAAACCCCGAAACCAGAGCGGGCGATCGAGATAGCACTGGCCGATCAACCTTCTTGATGAACCGCCTATAATACAATTGTTACGAAAAGTATCAGTTCAATCATGGGCGATCGCAAAACAAATTGTGCTCTATACCCAGGCTTAAAGCAGGCATCTTTTACCCCCATCACCTAACCCTCCTGCCACCTGCAATACGACCATCCCTTCTATTGGTCGCCCCTTGTCCCATTTCTGTCCAGCTTTTCACCCTGAATTCAATTCAGGTCATTCAGAAAACGTCCCCTTCAGACTTGTAGATACAATCTGCAAACTGTTGTCGCTGCAATTTGTCAAAAACTTGGAGGTTTAGGTACCAAGGTGGGTCATAATACAGTTTCAGGTTACAGCGATAGCCACTAGGCTCAGGACGAGGTGCACTGGTGGAACCCCTGTCTGGGGGCAAAGCCCCTCTCTCTCTAATTCCAATGTCCTAATGCACCCGTGTAGAGCTATACAAATGGGCGCGGATGTCTAGCCTTTATCCTTTGATGTTCGGCACGGCCTGTTGCTTTATTGAATTCAGTGCCATGATTGGCTCTCGCTTCGATCTGGAACGGTTTGGCATTTTTCCCCGCATGACTCCCCGCCAGGCCGATTTAATGATCACAGCGGGCACCATTACGATGAAATACGCCCCGGCTCTCATTCGCCTCTATGAGCAAATGCCAGAACCCAAATATGTCATGGCAATGGGTGCCTGCACGATTACAGGCGGCATGTTCAGTGTGGATTCTCCCAGCGCTGTTAGAGGCGTGGATAAGCTGATTCCGGTCGATGTTTATATTCCTGGATGCCCTCCCCGCCCGGAGGCCATCATGGATGCCCTCATCAAGTTACGTAAGAAGATTTCGAATGAGAGCATGCAAGAAATGCACATTAAGGAGCAGACTCATCGCTATTACAGTCGCTCCCATGACATGACCATTGCGAACCCCATCCATGATGGAGACTACCTGAGGAAATTAGAGCAACAAACTCCTCCACCAAAAGAGCAACAAACTCCTCCACCAAAAATGATGGGTTCATCGGAGGAACCGTTTCCTTTACTCCATCAGCGGTTTTCTGTGGTTCAACTCCAGGAGGAAGCTTAGGGGAATCATTTGACAGATAAGTAACTGGACAAAATTAAATTGAAGATAGATTCAGGGATGGAGGGGGTGGAACCCCCTGCCTGGGGGCGCAGCCCCCATTCCTTTTTCTGACAATTAATTGGGTGGAGCTACTTAGTTCACGCTGAATGGTTTGATTTGAGCTGAATGCTGAGGGTCTTTGACCAATCAAAGTTTTCCTGACGGAACACCAGCCCTGGGGGTTTATGCTAGCCTATACCTTTCGGGGGAAAAGGGTTTCAAACGTTGGTTGTGTTCCTGACTCTGGACTTGAGCTGGTCTTGGGGCTAAAATTTCTAATTTCTTGGTGTATCGTTGACGTTTTAGGCCATGGGCTGCGTTGGTTGGTAGCAGTTTTTGTTCCCAATCAAAAAATCCTAGCTTCCTTTTAGAATTCCAATTTGTTCTCTGGTTTGAGAAAAATTATGACATTTTCATCGGTTGCTGATTCTAGCTCTGTGTCCGCAGCTTCGTCGTTGCTTCTTCTTGCTCAACAGACTCGCGATAGTGCTCGATCGCTCGCCACCCTACCAACTGAACAGAAGAATCAGGCATTGGAGGCGGTCGCCGATGCTCTGGAAATGGCTGCTCCCGAAATCCTGACTGCCAATCAGGTAGATTGCCAGGCTGCCAAGGATGCGGGAATTTCTGCTGCTCTCTACGCCCGGCTGAAGCTGGATGAAAGTAAGTTGAAGGGGGCGATCGTAGGCGTGCGAGATGTGGCTAAACTGCCCGATCCGGTGGGTGAAGTCCAGATCCATCGGGAGCTAGATCAGGGATTGGTTCTCAAGCGGATCACCTGTCCTCTAGGCGTGCTGGGGGTCATCTTTGAAGCTCGTCCAGATGCCGTCGTGCAAATTTCTAGCCTGGCAATCAAGTCAGGAAATGGCGTGATTCTGAAGGGCGGCAAGGAAGCGATCCGCTCCTGCGAAGCTCTGGTCAAAGCGATTCGTCAGGGGCTTTCCCAGGCAGGAATTGATCCTGCGGTTGTGCAACTGCTGACAACACGGGAAGAAACCCTGGAATTACTCAAGCTGGATCAGTATGTTGACCTGATTATTCCCAGAGGCTCCAATGCTTTTGTCCGGTTTGTCCAGCAAAACACGCACATCCCAGTCCTGGGGCACGCGGATGGCGTCTGCCACCTGTATGTGGATAGGGCAGCCGATGTGCAAAAGGCCGTCATGATTGCGGTGGATGCCAAGACTCAGTATCCCGCTGCCTGTAATGCGATTGAAACGCTACTCGTTCACCGGGCGATCGCCTCTGAATTTTTGCTGGAAGCGGTAGTTGCCCTTCAGATGAGAAAGGTAGAACTCCGGGGAGACGATCGCACCCGCGAAATTTTAAATATTCCAGCTGCTACTGAAGCAGACTGGACAACGGAGTATAGCGATCTGGTTCTGTCTATCAAAGTGGTGGATTCTCTGGAACAGGCGATCGCCCACATCAATACCTACGGCTCCCGCCATACCGAGGCGATCGCTACTGAAGACCTCCAGACCGCAGCCACCTTCATGGCTCAGGTCGATGCTGCGGGGGTCTATCATAACTGTTCCACCCGCTTTGCCGACGGTTTCCGCTATGGGTTTGGCGCAGAAGTGGGAATTAGCACTCAAAAAATGCCGCCTAGAGGTCCGGTGGGTTTAGAAGGATTGGTGACCTACAAATATCACCTCACGGGTGACGGACATATTGCAGCAACCTACACCGGACCCAAAGCAAAACCCTTTACCCACCGGGATTTGTGAGACCGATCTGGAAAGTCACAACCAGCTTGCCGGGGCACGTCCAAATAACCAGGTGAGGGTAGCCAGGCGATCGCGCACATCTTTCACAAGCTCCTCCTCACGGTAACGCCATTCCCAATTGCCCTCGGCAATGCTGGGGCGGTTCATACGAGCTTCGCTACCAGCTCCCATAATGTCTTGCAGGGGAATGATGGCAACATTGGCGATGGAACTCATTGCCAGCCGGATCAGATCCCAGTGAATGCCATCCTGACTGATCCCACCCAGATAGTTCAGAACATTTCGGCGTTCGTAGTCATTCAGGTCGTTCTCAAACCAGCCGACGGTGGTGTTGTTATCGTGAGTTCCCGTGTAAACGACACAGTTGCGGCAGAAATTAAACGGCAAAAAGGGGTTGGCCGGGTCAGAGCCAAACGCAAAATGAAGCACCCGCATACCAGGGAATTCAAAGCGATCGCGCAGGGCTTCAACCTCTGGCGTAATTACTCCCAGATCTTCTGCCATGATGGGCAGTTCACCCAACTCGTCTCTCAACGCTTCAAAAAACGCATATCCGGGTGCTTTTACCCATCGGCCTTTGATGGCAGTCGTTTCGCCCTTGGGAATGGCCCAAAATCCCTCAAACCCGCGGAAGTGGTCAATCCGAATGTAATCAACATAATCTCGCAGTGCCCGAAACCGCTGAATCCACCACTCAAAATTGGTCTTCTTCAGCCGTCCCCAGTTGTAAATGGGATTGCCCCACAGTTGCCCCGTTGCACTGAAGTAGTCAGGTGGCACCCCTGCCATCATTGCCGGTTCTCCAGTTTTGACATCCAGCGAGAAGTTGGCTGGATGAGACCACACATCAGCGCTATCATGAGCCACATAAATCGGGATGTCGCCTACGATGTAGATGCTGCGAGAGTTCGCATATTCCTTCAACTCAGACCACTGGCGGGCAAACTCGTACTGTAAAAATTTTTGGAAGAAGATCTCTCCTGTTAGCCGCAGACGGCATTTCTCAATCTCATCATGCTTGCGGTAGGCCAGTTCTGGCGCCCAGGTATGCCAGCTTGCTCCATTCTGGTCTTTTTTGATCGCCATGAACAGGGCGTAATCATCCAACCAGTAAGCCTTGCCCTGGCAGAACTGGTTAAATTCATGCCTTTGCTCCTCGGTTGCCGTCGTTCTGAAATTCTCGCAGGCTTTCTTGAGGAGTGCCATTTTATACGGCTCAACCTGTTCGTAATCAACGCGATCAAGAGAATATTGGGGGACATCAGCAAAATCTTCCTGATGAAGGAGGCCGCGATCGCGCAACAATTCCGGGCTAATCAGTAAAGGATTACCTGCCAGCGCGGAATAACACATGTAAGGAGAATTCCCAAACCCTGTTGGTCCCAGAGGCAAGACTTGCCAGAGTTGTTGCCCGGTTTCGGCTAAAAAATCAATAAATCGGCGGGCTCCTGGTCCCAAATCGCCAATGCCAAATGGGCTGGGGAAAGAAGTGGGATGTAGCAACACACCGTTGACTCTACAATGGGACAGGATCGGTTTAGAAGGAAGGTTCATAGGTACGGGGTCAGAGCGATAGGGTCAAGGGTACAAGGGATAAGGATCAAAAAGTTATCAATGGGCCACTTTTCAATCATGGGTAAATCCTCTGCCAGTCTCTAAGGAATCAGGCGACAGGTCAAGTTACCTGGATAGAAATCAGAATTAATCCAAAGGCAACCCAGGAAGAGAAATATTCAGTGATCTTCGATACTTTGCCTCCATTGGGATCACCGCTGCCCCCTGCCCCTCTCCCCTTTCTCACAAAGCTTCTTAATCTCATGACTGATTTAGGACTGCTAAGTAACTGGACAAAATTAAATTGAAGACAGATTCGGGGGTGGAGGGGGCGGAAACCTCTGCCTGGGGGCGCAGCCCCCATTCCTTCTTTTGACAATTAATTGGGTGGAACTCCTTATATAGCGTTCACAAATAGTTTGTGAACAAGGGGGGAAGCTTCGCCCCCACCAGGGGTTCCCCCCTGCACCCCGTTCAAATTTCAAGAAGGATTGCTATAACCAACTTCTGTCTGACGATTCCCTCGACTCCCTTTTCAGAAGGGACGCACAAGTTTGACAAACTCTGTTAGAGTTACGCACAAACCGGGAATGCTAATCCCATAGTCAATGGATACAAAAAGCTGTACCTCTAGATCCCTAACTTTGGTTAGAGAAGTTGGGGATCTTCCTACTATTTCCTACATCCTGATTCCTCCCCTCTGTTAGGTTTGGGAGACTCTTGCGGACATTGTATGACCTATCGCAACCCTGTGCCGACGGTTGATATCATCATCGAACTCATCGATCGCCCTAACCGTCCCATTGTTTTAATTGAGCGACTCAACCCTCCCTATGGTTGGGCCATTCCTGGCGGTTTTGTAGACTATGGCGAAACGATTGAAACAACCGCCCGACGCGAAGCCCAGGAAGAAACGGGATTGAAGGTGAATTTAGTTGAACAATTTCATGTGTACTCCGACCCAAACCGGGATCCCCGCCAACACACCATTGGAATTGTATTTTTAGCCAATGCTCATGGAGAGCCTCAGGCAGGAGACGATGCCAGACATTTGGGAGTTTTTGAAGTGACGGCTATTCCTGCTAACCTCTGCTTTGATCACAATAAAATTCTGCAAGACTATCTAAACTATCGCTATTACAGACAACGACCGCGATTGTGAGATTCAGGTGTTGAGATTCTCCCGGTTTGCCGGTGAAAGAGTAAAGCGATAGCCACCAAGCTTAGGAGACAGGGTGCAGGGGTTCCACCCCTGGCTGGGGCGAAGCCCCCACTCCCTCTCTAATTCCAGTGTCCTAACGCTCCCGCGTAGAGCTATATAAAGCACTTCAAAACTCATACCCGAACAACTGCCATGACTCGCAAAATCATCCGTACTGACTCTGCTCCCGCTCCTGTTGGTCCTTACAATCAAGCGATCGCCGCCAGTGGACAAATGGTGTTTGTAGCGGGGCAAATTCCCCTCGATCCAGTAACGGGGCAAATTGTGGGCGAAGGAGATGTTGCCCAACAAACGGAACGGGCGATCGCAAACATGAAAGCGATTTTGGAGGCCGCAGGAGCAACCCTTCAAGACGTTGTGAAAACCACCGTTTTCCTGGCAAATATGAATGATTTTGCTGCCATGAATGGAGTTTATGCCCGCTATTTTGAAGAAGCGATCGCCCCCGCCCGCGCCTGTGTCGAAGTTTCCCGTTTGCCTAAGGATGTGCTAGTCGAAATTGAATGCATCGCTGTCATCTATAGCGATAGCCACCAGGCTTAGGACGGGGTGCAGGGGGGTGGAACCCCTGGCTGGGAGCGCAGCCCCCACATCCTCTTAAAACCAATGTCCTCAGCAACCTGGTGACAGCTATAGCAATCCTATCTAGATTGTGAAAGAGTTTTCCGCCAGGGAAAGCCTTTCGTCACTCTCCCTCTTCACGAGGGATGCACGGTTGCTATAGATTGACAATTCTTCTCAAAAAAATGTGATGATTCAGGCAGTTTGCTACACTATGACGTTTGCAGTAGCCTCTTCAACATTTGAAGAAGTGAAGATCTGAAGGATTCGCCACCTTTAAAACTTGACAGGAGTACGGGTTTGTCATAAGTTCCTTATTGATAAAGCATTTCAATAGCATATTCCGAAAACCTGAGGGTTGAGCAACAGGTCCTAACGGAGGATAACGGCAGGGTCAGGTTTTGCTGCACTCTTTTTAGCGCTGAGCAATCAAGGTTTTCTGTACGGCTGACTATGTAGGAAAAAGGTTGAAGGAAATGACAATTACGAGACGCGTTTTTATCGCCTCTGGGGCAGCAATGGCAGCAGTGGCGTTTGATCAGTTAAGAAAGCCTGGGGCAGGGTTTGCTCAGTCAAACCGGGTCGTTAATCTCTATTCAGCCCGGCACTACGACACCGACACTGCAATCTATGACAGCTTTACCAAAAAGACTGGGATTAAAGTCAACCTGGTAGAAGCAGATGCAGACAAGCTGATCGAGCGGATTAAGAGTGAAGGAAGTAACAGCCCGGCTGATGTATTGATTACGGTAGACGCAGGCCGTTTGTGGCGGGCCCAAGAAGCTGGTTTATTGCAGCCAATTTCGTCCAACGTTTTGAAGACAGCCATTCCGGCAAATCTGGCTGAGCCACAGGGATACTGGTATGGCTTTACGAAGAGGGCACGCATCATCGTCTATAACAAAGACAAGGTAAAACCTTCAGATCTCTCAACCTATGAAGATCTGGCAAATCCAAAATGGAAAGGACGTTTGATCTCTCGTACTTCTAGCCATGTGTATAACCAGTCACTGACGGGTTCAATTCTGGCTGTCCATGGTCCCCAAAAAACGGAAGAATGGGCAAGGGGGATAGTTGCCAACTTTGCTCGTCCACCCGAAGGAAACGACACGGCCCAAATCAAAGCAGTGGCATCAGGAGTGGCAGATGTCACATTTGTGAATCATTACTATGTGGTTCGACTGATGAAATCGGAAAAGCCCGAAGATAAGGAAGTGGCTTCTAAGATTGGGGTGTTTTTCCCAAATCAAAAGGATCGCGGGACTCACATCAACATTAGTGGTGGTGGAGTTGTCAAGACTTCCCCCAATCGGGAAGCTGCCATCCAGTTTCTGGATTATTTGGCGAGCCCCGAAGCACAGGAAATTTTTGCCCGTAGCAACAATGAGTATCCCGTATTAGCGAAAGTTGCGCTTGACCCGGTGCTGGCCAGCCTGGGCAAGTTTAAGGAAGACAAACTCAATGCCGCCGTTTATGGTAAGAACAACGGTGAAGCATTGAAAATTATGGACCGGGCTGGCTGGAAGTAAGGAGGAGAGACGAGTGGATGAGTGGGAGGGTGGGGGAGTAAGGGAGTAACGGAGTGATGGAGTGATGAAGTAGAAGAGTGCAAGAGTGGGGAGTAAGGGAGTAGTGGAATAGGGGAATACCCCACCACCCCATCACCCAACTGGCTCACTCTCAATGGGCTGCTCCCCCGGAGTCGATGCAACTTCAGGAGATGGTTCGGTGAAAACTCCTGGTTCAGGCATGGTATCGACTTCTGCAAAAGTAGATTCTGAACTGTTTGCTTCTGATTCGGCTGGGGTGGGTGCATCCTGCCCCAGGTCTGATTGCACGACAGGGACCAGGGCAGGTTCCGGCACCACCGTATTTCTGGTAAATCGTAGCTGGAACTCTGGGTGCGGTGGATTGCTGGTGGCTGGAGTTGTTGCAGCCATACTGTCTCCTAGGACAGGCAGTTGTTTGTGGGTGTCTTTCCTTTCCTTATAAATTTCTGCTAGGGCTTCTCGCATTTCCTGGAGCCAGCCTGCATTCTCGGTTTGTAAAACTGCCTCAGTACTGTTTACTAAGGTTTCAACATTTGCCCGTTTTTTTCTGGCTTCGGGGGAGAGAGCGTGCCACCAAATGCGAATATCGTAAAGGTCTGATGCTGCTAGATTACATGAAATCACATTCGATTCGACCCGCTTGAATTCCAGAAAGCTGGTGAGGGAGATCGCTAGTGCATTGCTAACCGCCAACCAAATGTTCAAATTAATCGCGGCTAGCAGGGCCCCAATTCCACCGAGCAGAATAATTAATAGTTGGAAACGGCGCAGGTCTTTACCCAATCGGGCTGCCTTTTTCTGGTAATAGTCGAATTGGTCTTCAATCCGCCATTGCAGATACTGCTCTGCGGTCATGTTGTCAAAACCATTGTCACCCTTGGGCGTGCTGTATTGAGGGGGCAATTCTCCTTTGTAGGGAAGCAGGTCTGTCTGATTCACGGTGGTTTCCATCAACCGCCTGCTGATGATCTTCATCTTCTTCGCTAGCCTCACATCCCGTGTCTCAGAGGAGGTGATATTAGAGGGATTGTATTCTTCGACCTGCATCCGGTAACGATAAATTTCCTTCTTAATCGCCTCCGCACTACTCCGCAACATGACCCAGCTAATGCCCATGTTGAACTTTTCGGAGAAAGCCACCAATACGGTGACAATGATGGGAACGGCGATGACAACAAAGTGGAAGGCATCCAGGAATTGCTGTTTGCTGAACCAGGTTCCCATCCAGGCGGGAAACCCGATGTTGTCCGGGGCCAGGTAGCGCTCAACGGTGGAGTAGAGAACTGCGAGAGTGGTGGCAGCAACTCCCAGACCCAGGATCCACTTACGCTGCTGGACGAATCGACGCTGGGTAATCAGGGCATTTTTGTCATATTTCGCAAAGCGGAACCAGGCATCTTCAAGAATCTGGCTGCTTGCTGGAGAAGGCTGGTTGGTAGCAGAGAGTTCGGTAGGCATTCAAGGCTCCCTGGAGTCAGAAACAGTCTTTAAGAAGCTTATCCCCTGAAAGAAGATTATGGTTTAGGTGCAAAGATTTCTTCAATCATCTTGGCGAGAGTATCGGCTCCAGTATCCAGATCGATCGCCCGTACCAGGCCAGAGGCAACAATGGCTTCAGCCCGTGAATCGGTAATGTTTCCCCGCAGAGCTGTTGCCAGCACATCCGCTGTGCGCCCACTACCGGCGACCACGATGAGCGATCGCTCGGATTGAATACTTTGAGAAGCGTCGATCCAGGAAACCTCTCCCCCATTGATAAGTACGGTCACAGAGTCGGCAGCATCGCTGAGGGTGGTGGCAAGATTGGCAATCCAGGCAGATTCATCTCCCCAGGTTGAACCTGGAATCAATACAAAATGGGTGTGGTTAGGTTCTAATGGAGCCGCATCGGGGCAAGGTGCGCTCTGGCCGGGTAAGATGGCAAGACCAATGGGGATAACCCCCACCAGTGGAAACGTGCCACTCTCTTCCATCCGGGCCTGTCCCATCAGGCGCATCACTCCGGCATCAGTTCCCCCGTCAATTACGGTCGCCTGCCATTTCTCTGCCAGGGGTGCCAGGACTTCTGTAAATAAGCGGCGCACACGATTGAAGTCCGCCTGACTGAGCTTACTAGCACCGCCAATTACAACCAGAACGGGATGACGCCGCTCCAACCCCATTTCGCGCACCAATACTTGCAGGTCAACCGATTGGTCAACTTGCACGACTTCAGCGGTTGCCCCTGTGGGGAAGGTAATGGTGAAGGGTTTTTCCATGAAGAGCATCTTACTGGCGGTATACGGCGGCATCAACAAAAATTTCACCGGGGGTAATCATTTGTCGCAGAGCTGGAAGCAGATAGTGGGCCAGAGTAAAGGCATCAACCCCTAAGATGGTGCGTTCCTGCGCTGCCTGTATACCTGCCTGGGAATGCCACCAGGCCGCTGCCTGAACCGTATCAATGATGGCGGCAGGGTCTGAAGTCGTTTGTGCCAACAGCCCGCCCAGCAACCCGGTCAGCACATCTCCACTACCACCCCGCGCTAGGGCTGGCGTGCTATTTGGATTGATTCGAACAACGCCGGTGGAGTCGGCGATAGCGATGCGTGCCCCCTTCAATAAGACTACCGCCCTGCTTTGCGCGGCGGCGGCTCTGGCGGCTGTAACCCGACAATCCATGGCAGCACCCAGTTCGGGAAAGAGTCGCCTGAATTCTCCCAGGTGGGGAGTGAGAACGGTGGGAGCTTGCCGTTTCTGTAGGGTTGAAACGGTTCCCTGGGTTGCCAGAATATTGAGACCGTCGGCATCCAGAACCAGGGGGCAATCGCTTGCCAAAATTTGCTGCACTACAGGGGTTGCTTCTGTTGTTAATCCAGGTCCGGCGGCGATCGCCTGATAAGTACTCAAGTCAATTCCGTCCGGCAGATGGGCGATCGCTCCCGCCTCTGTTTCTGGGCAATCCAGTACCAGCGCATCGGGGATTTGAGCCGTCAGAATTGGTTTAAGTGTGGCTGGAACCGCAATCGACAGCATTCCCACTCCACTGGCACGGGCTCCCAACCCCGTCAGCACAGCTCCACCTGCATAGCGACGAGAACCACAGACTAGCAGCAAATGCCCCACCTTGTACTTGTGGGTAGCGGGAGGGCGGTTCAGTGGCAGGTGGGCGATCGCCATTTCTGGGGTAATCCGCTGTAATTTGGGAGAGTCCCCCAGCACGGTCAAAATGTCTGCCAGGGGAAGATCAAAATCAATCAGCTCGGCTTCTCCTATGTATTCCAGGGCCGGGTCTTGCAACAACCCCAGTTTCCACAATCCCAGGCAAAGTGTATGCGTGGCCCGAATTGCTGTACCCAGTACGGCTCCCGTATCGGTATGTAAGCCAGAAGGCAGATCAATACTGACAATTGGTTGAGGCCATGCGTTGACCTGATTGACCAGGGATGCCAGATCATCAGTCAGCGATCGCTCCAGCCCGAACCCAAACAAGCCATCAATCAGCCCATCACAATGCTGGAGCGTTTCAACCCCTTCCACAAAAGGAATACCCAAACTGGCGCAAAACCGCTGGTGTTGTCCGGTTAACTCCTTCAGCTTAGAGAACGGACAGTAAGCCAGCACCTCACATCCACGGAAGTGAAGCTCCCGTGCAACCACCAGGGCATCGCCGCCATTATGTCCTGGTCCGACCAGTACTCCTACCCGTTTCCCCGCTGCATAGGAGCCAATAGCCTCCAGACGACGAGCAATCAGACCTGCTACTTTCTCCATCAGCGCAGCAATAGGCATCCCTGCGGCAAATACCCGTTCTTCAATTTGCCGCATCTCATCAGCCGTTACAACAAACTGCTGAATCTGTTGGTTTCGTCGCTTACTGAATCTCAAAGTAGCTCGCCATCATTTCTCTTAGCTCTAGTCGATTAAAACAAAAGTTTTGAAGGGGGTGAAGGAGGTGAAACTCCCTTCTGGGGGCGAAGCCCCCACTCCCCCACGTTGCAAAATTTAGTGTTTGCAACACTAGTGGTTTGTCAGTATTAATTTTGCGTCCTGGATTGAGTTAGTGTGGTTATTTGTGAGTTGAAAACTCACAAAATAAGTTGTGACAGACCACTCGCCTCTCCCTCTTTACCGACTGTAATACACCCTTGAATCCATGCCCCCACGCCGGAGGTACTGATCAACCTCCTTTGCCTCACGGTAATCCCTAAAGGGACCAATTTCCAGATGCCAGCCCAGGGGGGCATCTTTTATCTGAACTGATTCCCGTCGGATGCCAAGCCGCATTGCTTGCTGGGCCAAATTTTCCAGATTTTCCTGCCTGCCAGGAACAATCACCACGTAAGGGCTGCTTTGGCTGGAGGACGAAGCAGGAGGATAGGCCATACTGTTGTAACCCATTTCAGCGGTAATCCCCTGCATCCGTAGGGTTTCAACTTGCTGCCGGGCGATTGCTTCATCACTGTAGGTGCCAACCTGGATGACAGGTCGCCCCTGGTACTGTTCGACAAAGGCCCTCGGTTCAACGGTTTGCACCTGTTGCAGCAGATAGGGGCTATCTCCATTTACATAGACCACATACCGCGCTGCATTCATTCCTTGGGTACCAGCAGGTGCCTGGAAGATGGCTTCTCGCTGAAAAGGAGTCGGGGCTAGCGGTGGTTGGGAATCTGGAATGGGGGGAGGTGGCGGAACTGATATGGAAGGTTGATTCGGGATTCCCTGGGGGTGGCTGGGTAAGGCCCCTAGCACCAATACGACGATCGCCAGGCTGCTTCCCAGCCCAATGCGGGCGATCGAAAACCGACTGTTAAACCGTTGCGGCGAATGGTGGAAAAGTGTTCTGGGACGTGTAGCGGCGTAGTACTTCCAATTACTGGACATGCTGGAAAACCCCTCCCATTTTCATGTTGCTGAAAGCCATGTTACACGCGGAATTCCAGGTGGTTCGACAAATTTGATTATGGAAGGTTAATAATATTCATTTATAGCTGTAGCAGTCCTAAATCAGTCGTGAGATAGAGAGGCTTTGTGAGAAAGAATTCCACAGGAATTTTTTCTCACAATCCAAATACGATCGCTATATAGCTACCGGTTTACGACGGGGTGCAGGTGGAACTCTGGCTGAGGCGCAACCCCATTCCCCCTGATCACCGTTAATTATGGCTACCTGACTTGAAATAGAGCCCTTAATTCCCGTGACTCTCTTTTTTATTTCGTAGTGCCATAGGCAGTTCATTGTGTCTACTCATACCTGAAGAAAAACGGCACGAGCCATGAGCCTCGCACCGCTTTCTACTCAATCAGAATCTGAATTCTTTGGCTTTTATTATCCATTAAGGGAGTAAGCTGCACCCCGATACATGAGCCTTGCAATCGGATGAAAGATCGATTGCCTAGTCGTTTCTTCAGGATTCAGCGCATAGGTTGCACCGCGATACCTCAAGTTATAGGTTCGGTGAGCTTCGTGAGCGACTGTTTCAGCTGCAGCCTGGGTTTGAGCTCTATCAGGAGTGTAATCGTAGGTGACTCCACGGTAAATCAGTTTCATAGTTTTCGCCTCTTTTTGAATTTCGATTTTTGAATTTCGAATCGATATCGGATCGTCTAGAGAGTATCGTCTAGAGAAATGAGGCGCGTTCCTTCGGGATAGCTCCCTACTTCCGTCTTCTTCCAATTTTTCCAGGAAAAAGATGAACGATTTGTTTTCTTTCTGTATTATATTTTACAGAATAGAAAATAAGTCTGCAATTTAGCAGAAATTTACAGTTTTACTGAACAGCAAAATATCAGGAGAGAGCAATCGCCCTCCCCTGATTTAGGGCCGTTTCTCTGAGTAGATGTTGGTTTGCCAGCCGCAGTCTTAGTCGATAAAGCCCATCAGAGTAGCAGCATCGTCGATCTCATTGGAAGCGATAGGTCGATTGCCGGGCAGACGGGAAGCAGACAGAAGTTTGGGATCGCTAGCCATAATTGGGCGATCGCCGGGAAGGATGGCTCCTTCAACGACGCGGAAGTCGCTCTCGAAAATTGGGCGATCGCCAGGAAGCAATTCCGCAACCTTTAGATTGCTGGCGACGATCGGGCGGCCATTCAGGTAAGAAGCATAAACCTGCAAATGGCTAGCTGCAATGGGACGGACACCGGCAACCGTAATTGTATCAACCACTTCAACCTCACTGGGCATTACAGGACGATTCCAAACTGTCAGAGAGGGCTGGCGAAGCTGAATTGCCCCTTCTTTTTGACCCGCTTCTCCCTGAACTGGACGAGCTGTAATTTTAACCACGTTATCTGTAGCCATATTGTCTTCCTCGCTTTCCTCTGAACGATCCACCATTGTTGGAACTTCAGCGCTTTCTGCTTGTGCCTCAGTATTTGCGCCTGCTGCCTCTGGGGAAGGTTGAGAGCTGCTCTTACTCCTACTGCGACCGTTTGCTTTGGCTGTGCTGTTAGCAGTCATAGCAATTACCTTCAAATTTCAAATCTGGCTTCATATCTGGAGAGCAGAGGTGCCAGGGCTCACCTCTGCCTAATCTTTTAGATTCAAATTTGGATTCAAATCTTAAGCAAATATTATAATGCAAATGCCCCTTCCCAGAAAGCAAATTCGAAGAAAGGGCAGGTCACAGTGCTTGAAGCAAGGGGGTGCGATCGTATCTCTCCATCACTCCACTGGGGAAGGGCTAGTACAGTAAAACGAAAGTTTTA
Source organism: Leptothermofonsia sp. ETS-13 (assembly GCF_049200465.1). Lineage (NCBI taxonomy): Bacteria > Bacillati > Cyanobacteriota > Cyanophyceae > Leptolyngbyales > Leptolyngbyaceae > Leptothermofonsia > Leptothermofonsia sp. ETS-13. The sequence goes on along the minus strand of NZ_CP120836.1, from coordinate 2,446,776 downwards.
TTGGAGGTGCAGGGGTGGAACCCCTGCATAGGGGCGAAGCCCCCAAACCCCCATTTCGCAAGATTCAGTATTTGCCACACTAGACTCTAGCGGCGACTTTTACTTCCTTCGCCGTCAGGCGCTCGTAAGTCGCCCGCATCTTCAACCCAGTCAACACCTGAAATAGCCCCGTTCCATTATTGGAGCCCGGATATTCCCGGTGTTGCAGCAATAGCTCAGTCAGTTCACCCATATACTTGGCGGAGGTTTTGCTCAGGTGCTGTTCGATGTAAATCACCTCTTCAAGCTTGTCAAACTGACCGTCTACTTCCAGTACTGAGACACTGTGACCATAGTAGGTGTCGGGTCCGTAGTGCATCTTAATGCCGGGATAGGAGCAGGTCAGTTTACGACCACAGGGAATCCAGTCAATGGTTGAACCTTCGTCAAATAGATAAGCTGGCTCAAAGCCTTCTACTTCATCGCGCTGAATCATCTGCACCCGCAGTACTTTGCGCTCAGTGTCGTCCTTAATCAATTGGGTTGGGAGGACTTGAAGCACAACATCCGCAAATTCTTTCTGGGGATCAATATAGGCTTTAAAGTCTGGTTTCCGAGAATTAATGGCAGCTAACACATCTTCATAGGTATGGCCCCGCTCAGCCATGTCACGCTGGATCTTCCAGGCAATTTTGACCTCATCGCTGATGTCAAGGTAAACGCTGAAATCCAGCAAGCTGCGGACCCGCTCATCATACAGGGGATGTAAGCCCTCAATGACAACAATGTGGTTAGGTTCAACCAATTCAGGCGGGTCGATTTTACCAGTCTCGTGGTTATAGATGGGCTTGTTAATGGTTTCGCCACTCTTCAATGCTTTGATCTGCTCATACATCAGATCAAAGTTGTTGGCTTTGGGGTTTAAGGCGGTGACACCCTGCTCTTTGCGCTGTTTGCGATCCAGGCTGTGGTAATCATCCAGGCAAATAACAGTAACAAGTTCTTCCCCAAAGAGATCTGAAATTCGACGCAAAAAAGTGGATTTGCCGCACCCGGAGTCTCCGGCGACGCCAATCAGAACCACGCGGTCTGGCTTACTGGTCATAGGTTTCCTCTAAACAAAAAAAGATAACGGCTAACTGTGTCTGAAAGTAAGCTAAATCTGCGGTCTACGGGCTATCTCGTCGGTTCAAGAGGCAGTGCCCTTGGTCAGGACTCCACACATCTCCCAAGACTGTAAGCTCCCACGCAGCAAACTCAAGAGCGGAGTCAACCAAAGCAGGAACAGATAATTACTTTTATGTTCTACCAGATTGAATTCTGGAGACAACTCTAACCATGCCAATGTAGTTTACTGCAAGAAATCTGCCCTTTGTTGCTCAGGAAGAACCCCGGTTGTTCCGGTAAGTATTTACTACTACCATTGACGAGATCTTACCAAAAACGGGATCATCCTTACAAGGCTTGATTTGGAATTGCCAACGGGAGTGATTCAGAATTCTTGTGCGCGATCGCCCCCGGAAACAGCCTAAAATTGTCACAATCCTGACATTTCGTGGATGTCTTGTCCAGCTTCTTTTGTAAGCTGTAGTTCAGGGGCGATAGACTCTCCTGAGAGCTTGGTGATTGGCCTCGCTTATCACCAAAACGAAATCAGTATCCCAAAGATTTTGTTTGGACTGAAAAAGTAGCGTAAGTTATCTTTCACCAGCAAACCGGGAGAACCGGGCGATGTAAATCTAGGTTAGGTTCGGAGACTTTGAGCACATGTATAGTTCAAGCGCATCGGGTGGTGCCGCCAACACACTTTCAGGTAATCGCGTGTACCTCTACGAAGTAGTCGGTCTGCGTCAGAGTTTGGAAACTGACAAAACCAGCTATCCTATTCGTTCAAGTGGCAGCGTCTTCATCACAGTGCCTTACAACCGCATGAACGAGTTTATGCGGCGAATCACTCGGCTAGGTGGAAGGATTGTCAATATTCAGCCTTTGAATTCTGAAATGAATGGGAACGTTATCCCGGAACAGAAAGCTGGGGGGGGTAGATTAGAGACTGGACAGGGTAATCCAGCACAAGAAGAGAAGAGACCCATGACTCAAGCAAAGGCAAAGACTGATGTTCCGGTGAACATTTACCGTCCTAACAATCCTTTTATTGGCCGAGTCATTTCGAATGAGCCGCTGGTCAAACCAGGCGGTATTGGTATCTGTCAACATGTCAAGTTCGACATTTCGGGTGGAGATCTGCGTTACCTGGAAGGTCAAAGTATTGGAATTATTCCTCCCGGTGTAGACAAAAATGGTAAACCTGAGAAGCTACGCCTCTATTCGATCGGCTCAACCCGTCATGGAGATGACCTGGACGATAAAACGGTGTCGCTCTGTGTGCGCCAGTTGGAGTATAAGCATCCGGAAACGGGCGAAACAGTTTATGGGGTCTGCTCTACCTATATTTGCAACCTGAAACCCGGCGATGAGGTCAAGATTACGGGACCAACGGGTAAGGAAATGTTGTTGCCGGATGATGAGGACGCTAACATCATCATGCTGGCGACGGGTACCGGGATTGCTCCCTTCCGGGCCTACCTGTGGCGGATGTTTAAGGATGGTGAACGGGCGTTGAACCCGGAGTACCAGTTCAGGGGGCTGGCATGGTTAATCTTTGGGGTGGCAACAACGCCCAATATCCTCTATAAGGAAGAGTTGGAAGAGCTGCAGGCGAAGTATCCTAACAACTTCCGCCTGACTTATGCCATTAGCCGCGAGCAAAAGAATGCGGAGGGTGGCAAGATGTATATTCAACATCGAGTGGCAGAACATGCTGCTGAACTCTGGCAACTGCTCCAGAATGAGAAGACCCACACCTATATTTGCGGTCTGAAGGGAATGGAGGATGGTATCGACGAAGCCTTTACTAAGGAGGCTCAAAAGTTTGGCGTGGATTGGAAAGAGTTCCAACGGGAAATGAAGAAAGCTGGTCGCTGGCACGTGGAAACCTACTAGCGTTGCAAACACTAGTCGCCTTTGGCGTAATTAATGTAACTCCTGACCATTGATGGATGAGTGAATGGGTGGATGGGTAGATGGTTGTCTTTATCACTCCATCACTTCTTCGCCCTCACTCTTCACTTTCTCTAGCTCCTATCTCCTGCGATACCTGCCACTAGCTGCTCTCCCTGCCAGTCCAGGGTATCTCCTACCTTTTCGCCTGTGTGGTAAGCTGCCAGCAGGACTTCGCTGGTTTTGCCCCAGGCGATCGCCCCCGTCTGGTCAATGCCAATCGCGCCCAGGTCTCGTCTATTCTGGTGGGCCTCCTCAAAGGAGCGTTGAAACGCCAATTGAAGGGGCAACCCATCGGCGACTCGAATCACGATCCGGGGTGCCAGACACTCATCAATGATATCTTCCCCAATTCCAGTGCAGCTTACCGCTGCCTGCGGCATGGCGTAGTTTCCGGCGGGCATAGCCGAGTCGCTGACCCGCCCGATGCGCTCAAATCCCTTGCCGCCGGTTGAGGTGCCAACAGCAATTTGCCCTTTACTATCCAGGACGACGACACCAATAGTGCCGTGTCCAGCATTGTCTCCTACCAGTTCGCGCTCGGCCACCACTCCGGCCATCTCTTTGGTGAAGTTGCCAGCCCGTTCCAGCATCCATTCTCGTAAACGAATTTCGGTGAGGGGGTCGTAGGTGGGAATTTGCAACTCGCGCAGGAGTTCGGCGGCTCCGTGGTCAGACAGGATGCGATCGTCGGAGTCTTGAAGGGTCAGTGCCAGCTCAATTGGGTTTCTCACCCGCGATACGTTGATGACCCCACTAAATCGCTGAGCAGTGCCATCCATTAATGAGGCACTCATACGGATCTGCCCATCCGATTGAAGCACAGAACCTGTACCGGCATTAAAGCGCGGATCGTCTTCCAAAAGCTGGCAACCACGCACTACCGCTTCTCTGGCAGTTGCCCCGGCCAGCAGCAGGGCATAGACCTCTTCAATCACGGCGTAAAGGGACTTCCGCACTGCATCGACGCCGCCCTTCCCTTTGAGAGAACTGCCTGCTCCACCGTGAATAATGAGTTTAGGTTGCACCGGGTCACTTGGCATTATTGGGAACCTCTTTTTGTTTGCGATCGCCGACGACGGCAGCGCTCAGAGCAATATTTCACGTCATCCCAGCAATTTTCCCACTTTTTGCGCCAGGCAAAGGGGCGATCGCAAACCAGACAAATTTTGGTTGGCAGGTCGGATTTTGATCGAGCACGCCCCATAACATCTAGCAGTCCTAAATCTAGCAGTCCTAAATCAGTTGTGAGACGGAGAGGGATTGTAAGAAGAAGTTCCTGCTGAACTCTGCCTCACGATCCAAATAGGATCGCTGTATAAGTCAACTCCCTAGACATCATAAAACTTAACAAGGGCAAAATGTTGGAAGCCACGTTAGCAAATATCCGGATAGTGTTGGTGGAGCCAGCAGGGGCTTTAAATGTTGGGTCAATTGCCCGGGTGATGAAGAACATGGGGCTTTGCCAGTTGGTGCTGGTGAACCCTCACTGTGACTACCTGGGGGACGAAGCGCGGCAAATGGCGGTTCATGCTCAGGATGTTCTGGAGGCGGCGAAGGTGGTAAGGACGTTGCCAGAGGGGTTGACGCAATGTCAGGGGGCGATCGCAACCACAGCCCGGACTCGCACCCTGCCCGCTCCCTTGGAGCACCCCAGGGTCGCTCTGCCCTGGTTAGTGGACATTGCCCGGCAGAGCGAAGCTGCTCTCATCTTTGGCCCAGAGGATAGGGGCTTAAACAATGCTGAACTGAATTATGCCCAGCGCTTCCTTTCCATTCCTTCCAATCCTGCCTATCCTTCGCTCAACCTGGCCCAGGCGACAGCAATTTGCTGCTATGAGCTTTATCAACTGGTTGAAAGCAAAGATCCCTCACTCCCAGAGGGTTCCGATTTCACTCCTGCCACTCCTGCCACTTTTGAAGCTCTGGAAGCGTATTATCAGCAACTAGAGACACTGTTGCTCAAGGTTGGATATCTCTACCCTCACACAGCGGACAGCCGCATGAAGAAGTTTCGACGATTGTTTAGCCGGGCACTGCCATCTACTACAGAAGTGGCCATGCTGAGGGGCATTTTGAGCCAGGTGGAGTGGGCATTGCAACACTCAAGCAAGTTTTTGGGAGAGGATTAGCTGTCAGGTATTGGTTGTTCGTGGAGAGTGGGGATAGACATCCACCCCTCACACCCCGTCCTCAGCCTGGTGGCTATAGCTATAACAACTATCCATACTGCCGATACCACTCGATGGTGTTCCTTAGCCCTTCTCTAAGTTCGGTCTGAGCTACGAAACCAAATCCCTGCTTTGCTCGCTCAGTGTCGAGGCAACGACGAGGCTGTCCATTCGGCTTGTCCACTTCCCAGACAATCTCTCCTTCAAACTCCATCAGCTCGCAAATCAAGTGCACCAAGTCTCGAATCGAAATCTCATACCCGGTTCCCAGATTCACTGGCTCTGCACTGCTGTATGATTGCGCACCCATCACAATCCCTCGCGCCGCATCATCGACATATAGAAACTCGCGGCTCGGACTACCATCCCCCCATACTGGAATTTGCCGTTCTCCCCTTTGCTGGGCTTCGTAGACCTTGCGAATTAAGGCCGGAATTACATGAGAACTGCGGGGGTCGAAGTTGTCTTCCGGGCCATACAGGTTCACCGGCAATAAATAAATGCCATCAAACCCATACTGCTGCCGATAGGACTGGAGTTGCACCAGTAGGGCTTTCTTGGCGATGCCGTAGGGCGCATTAGTTTCTTCGGGATAACCGTTCCACAGGTCTTCTTCTTTGAACGGAACGGGCGTGAATTTGGGATAGGCGCAGATGGTGCCGACGCAGACGAATTTTTGCACGCCCGCTTCATAGGCGGCATGGATCAGTTGAGCGCCCATCATCAGGTTGTCGTAGAACAGTTCGGCGGGTTTTTCGCGGTTGAGGCCAATGCCGCCGACATGGGCAGCGAGGTGGATGACAAGGTCTTGCTGGTCAACAGCGCGCTGGCAGTTTGCCATCACACGCAAGTCGCACTGGTGCGATCGCGGCACTGTAATTTTTTCCAGGTCTGCTCCAGCCAGGCACAGTTGCTTGACCACCTGTTTCCCCAGAAACCCCGAACCACCCGTTACTAGAATACGCTTGCCCTTCAGATCAAATTTGGTTGAAGTCATTATTGAGACACCTTGATTGCGCGGTACGAGAGTTCTGAATCAGTTCTACGCCCCAGTCAAATGCAAACCGGAATCATACCGTTTTGATGCCTGGAGTGGATGCCCCTTAAGGAAGAGGTTCAGATCCACCCATCCACTCCCCTCTAACAACTTAAGAACTACAACTCCCCCTTGTGTTAAGAACTACAACTCCCCCTTGTGGCTACTGCTAGCGAGCAAACATCGCTTTCATACGGGAACCGAGAGGGGCTCGAATTCTCTGGGAGTAAAAGGAGGCAGATTGCTTGCCCTGGGCACATTCCTGGGCGAAGGTAATCAGGTGATGACTCACTAAACCAATGTGAATCAGGTTCTCGATCTTGCCTGCTTTGAGCTTGGGGCCTGCCATCTTCCAGAAGGTCTTGCGGTAGTTGCTGAAAATCCCAATTCGGATAATCAGGTTGCCCAGAATCCACAACCCCTTGCGAATATTTTTCTTCGATACTCGCGCCGGGCTCAGGGGTGGCTTGATCCGGTTGGGATAGGTGTGTTGCATGTTGTAGGCAAACCGCTCATAGAGAAATTCTGGTTCGTAGGCCGTGGTGATGACTTTCCGCCACATTTCCACTACCTGCTCATAGGGAAGCAGAAATTCAACGTTGGAGTCCCGGCTTTCGTTAAAGTTGAGTCGCCCTTCAGCTTCCAGTCTGCGCCAGAGGGGAGTTTTGGGCAGTGCGTGGAGCAGGTTGATGGTGAGCATGGGGATCTGGGAAAGGCGAATGAACTCCAGGATGCGATCGCCCGTATCCGGGGTATCGGTGTCCAGCCCCATGATGATGCCAGATACCACTTCCATGCCATAGCTGTTGAGAGTCTTAATTGCATCCAGAATGGACATGCCACCCATGAGATTCTGCTGTTTGGAAATGGATTTGAGGGCATCTTTGTCGGGCGTTTCGATACCGCAGAAAACTGTGCAGAAGTAAGCTTCCCGCATCATTTCCAGCAGTTCTTTGTTCTGTGCCAGGTTGAGGGTGGCTTCGCAGGCAAATTGAACGGGATAACCGTTCCGCTTTTGCCAGTCAATCAAATACGGCAGGAGTTTCAGGGCGGCGCGGCGATCGCCCACAAAGTTGTCATCCACAAAATACACTGCACGCAAGTTTCCCGAAGCCAGCATGGCATCCAGTTCAGCGATGATTTGCTCCGGTTCCTTTAAGCGGGGGTTGCGGCCATAGAGTTCAGGAATATCACAGAACTCGCAGCGATAGGGGCATCCACTGGAATACTGCACGTTGCCAATGAAATACTTATCCAGGTCAATCAGGTGGTACGCCGGAATTGGAAACTCATTTAGCGGTAACCGCTCCTGCGTCTCAAAGCGAATTTGCTGGGCAGGACGTTCCGAGTGCAGGTCGATGTACTCAATCATTCGATCCATCGCGTCGCCCAGTTCACCAATATGAAGCAGGTCAAAATCCGGGTAGTATTCAGGACAACCAGAAACCGAAGGCCCTCCAAGCGCTGTCAGTTTCCCATAGCGGTGTGCCATTTCGTTGATGCGGTTGATTTGGGGACGCTGGATGTGCATTCCGCTGACAATCACAGCGTCAGCCCAGCGGTATTCAGCCGGTTTCGCAGGGCGAATGTTTTCATCCACAAACCGCACTTCCCACTCCTGTGGCAAGTAGGCCGCTGCCACTAGAATTCCCTGAGGGGGCATAAATGCTTTTACTCGACCCAGGAGCGGATAGGCGTTATTAAAAGTACCAAAGGAAGGACTGTATTTTGGAAATACGCAAAGAATTCGGCGATGATTAACCGGAATGTAACGGGGTTTTCCAGGGGCACTTTCGGGGATGGGTTTTTCAAAATCCTTTAAAGTCGCCGTCATTCAAACGCTTCCTCACTCTCAGCACAAGACTTCATGAGTAATCCTATTTGCTACAGGGCTTACGCAAACCTCGGAAGTTTTAACCTAAAACTACACCTCATGACCCGCATTGGTGGTTAAACCTCCGAGGTTTTGGCAAAAGAAAATTGATTCTAAATAAAAGAAAATTGATTCTAAATAAAATTGATTCTAAATGATTCTAAATAAATTCTAAATAAATATAGCAGTCATAAATCAGTTGTGAGATGGAAAGGCCTGGTGAGAAGAGTTCCATGAAAACTCCTTTTCACAATCCAAACTTTTCACAATCCAAATAGGATCGCTATAGTTCTCGACATAATTGCCAGAAAACACCTGATGTCACTCTAAGCAAGTTTGCCAGTCAATGGCAAGATGTTTCAGTCAAGACGGAAGTTGTTTCAATAACATCTAAGTAGCCAGGCGCAATTAAATTAAGGATAATTTTGGGGGTGGAGGGGAGTTCACCCCCCTGCCTGGGGCGCAGCCCCACTTCCCCCCTTTACAATTAATTATGGCTACCTACTTATGCTTTGAATCTTATTGCCTATGATCAGGGCATAGATTCAGGTTGATTCCATGCAGTTTATTGATCAGGCAGAAATCCAGGTACAGGGTGGCAAAGGTGGGGATGGACTGGTTGCCTTTCGGCGGGAGAAGTACGTCCCTGCAGGGGGGCCGTCGGGGGGTAATGGTGGTAAAGGCGGTTCGGTCATTTTGAAGGCGGCAGAAAATTTGCAAACGCTGCTTGATTTTCGCTACAACCACCTGTTTAGGGCTGAGGATGGGCAGCGGGGGGGGCCAAATAATCGGACAGGGGCATCGGGGCGCGATCGCATCATTGAAGTTCCCTGTGGGACTGTGGTTTATGATGCCGAAACCGATGACCTGATTGGCGATCTGGTTAAACCCGGACAAATACTCTGTGTTGCCCACGGGGGCAAGGGAGGTTTGGGTAACCAACATTTCTTGAGTAATCACAATCGTGCCCCTGAGAAAGCCTTACCAGGGTTGCCGGGAGAGCAGCGATCGCTTCGTTTAGAACTGAAACTCCTGGCCGAGGTTGGTATCATTGGGCTACCCAATGCAGGCAAATCCACTTTGATTGCCGCCCTTTCTGCTGCCCGGCCCAAAATAGCCGACTATCCTTTTACAACCCTGGTGCCCAATCTGGGAGTTGTTCGCAAACCCTCAGGAGATGGCACGGTTTTTGCCGACATTCCAGGGCTGATTGAAGGTGCCCATTTGGGTTTAGGACTGGGGCATGAATTTTTGCGCCATATCGAGCGTACCCGGTTGCTGCTTCATCTCGTTGACATCACCAGCGAAGACCCGATTGCCGACTACCATACCATTCAGGAAGAGCTGCGAGCTTATGGACGAGGATTAGCAGAGCGCCCCCAGATCCTTGCATTGAATAAGATTGACGCTCTGGCACAGGATGCGGCAACGGTGGAGGCGATCGCTACTCAACTTGAACACCTCAGTGGTACAGCCGTCTTTACCATCTCTGCTGTAACCCGTGATGGCCTGGAAACTCTGATGCAGCGGGTCTGGCAAATACTGGATGAGATGGCAACTTTAAGTAGCAGTGTCACCTAGCAACTGACATCTGCTACGGGCTCTTTTAAAGCGTTGTTGCTTCCGCACCATCGGTCGTATTGGATTCTTCCCCAGAGCCTTCTGAAGGAGTTTCAGGGGATAGTGGAGTTTCACTGCTGGCACCAAGTGATGGCTGAGTGGATGGCGTGGTAGGCGAAGTCATCACTTTAGGAGTTTCGGCGGGGCGGCTGAAGTAAAGATAAGCCAGGCGAGAAAGTTGGTTAACGTAGTCATACGCCCGGTCATCGTTGTGTGAACGCTTGATCATGACTGTAATCACATAGCGTTTTCCATTGGGTAGATCGACTAAGCCAGTATCTCCAATTAGACTGCCAATGTCACCCGTTTTGTGAGCAATGATGGCTCCATTTCCCAACCCCTGGCGCAACTGGCTATGATTTTCGGTGCGCCGCATGATATCTAGCAGGCGATCGCGCGATCGCATCGTCACCAATTCGCCCTGGCTAATCCGCGCTAATAGCAACGCCAACTCCTTCGGGGTTGTGGTATTGGTTCCTTCCAGGTCGGGGAGGAGGTTATTAATAATCGTTGTGCTCAACCCCCATGACTTAAACCGCTGATTGAGGAGACGGATCCCACCCAGTCGGGCAATCAGCATGTTGGTGGCTGTATTGTCGCTGATGGTAATCATCCGAGTTGCCACATCCAGAGCAGTATACTTCGTCCCTGGCGCGTCATACTGCATATCACCTGATCCACCCCCAATCAGTTCCTTTCGCAGAACCAGTTGTTCATCCAGGCGAATCTTACCCTCATCCACATCCTGGAAAAATGCAATCAGAATGGGCACTTTAATAGTGCTGGCAGAAGAAAAGGAGGCTGTTCCATTTAGATCTACGTACGCATTAGTATCCAGATCCATCACAAACACCCCTGGCGTCATTTGGGGAGTTTTCGTAATCAGAGCCTGCATAGCTAATTTAAGCGTCGTCATCTCCTGCCCAACTTTTGCCAGTTGGGACGAGGACGCCCCCTCGCTGCCACTGGACGTAACTCCCGCCTGCTTTACTGGCTGTTGGGAAGTCAGTGAACGGTTTGCCGGATCCGAAATCGATAAAATCGTTCCTGATAGCACCCCTATTCCAATGCTCAAGATTAGCAGACGGGTGGCATACAACACGGCTGAAAAACCACGGGAGCGATGTCTGGGAGAAGTGGCACTGCGTCTGCGCGATCGCCCCGCCGTCTGACTTCTCGGACCATCACCTCCATTGCCAGACACCACCATTCCTGGCCTGAAAGCAGCCACCATTGCCCCCTCCAACTGCTGCTGGCTGTCTCTCCTCAAGCCCAATTTGGATTGATCCGGCGATCGATTCTGAGCGGATGAAGGAAGCACCGTCAGGGGACGTGAATAAGTTTCCGCAGCAGGAGAACGAAGCCTGCGAGATCGATACCCATTTTCTTGCCCGTTTCTGCCTGGTGGTTCCGGTTTGCTCACTTTATGAGTAAATGCGTCACAAGTAGATGCGTTAGCGCCCGAGCGATCGCGGGCTGGAAACTGGAAAATATCTGTCTGACGTAAATAGTTGGAGTGGTTACGCGATCGCCCCCCAAAAGTCTGACGATCTTCATCGTAGGATGGGGCATCCGTCCGCCTGTTTGTCCATTCAGGCCTTCGATCTTGATCAATCCGAAGGGATTGGAACCTATCACGCGAGAGATCAAGGTCATCCCGAACGTTATTCGTCCGGTTCGCTCCACCCGCCGAGCCACCCGTTCTGCGTGAAGAGCGCTGAGAACGCCGCCCAAACAATCGCTGCCACAGGCTAAAAGAGCCAGGCTCCTGAGATTTACCTTTACCAGACACACGCGAATCTGCCATCTTACCCTGTTCGCTCCGTCCCTGCGATCGCCCTGAAATTGCTAATAGATGGCACCCTCTGCCGAGATCTCCTCGACCAGAATGGCCATTGTACCGTCAATCATAAAAAATGTACCTGACTCTGGCATTAATGGCACTCCAACCTGGTGATTCATCAAAGGAACTTTGCCTGGTTATCTAAACCCGGAAAAACTAATTTAGGGGGTTTTTAAGGGTTAGAAACCCTTAAAAATTTGCCTAGCAGACTACTACCTGGCAGACTACTAGTGGTTTGTCAGTATTAATTTTGCATCCTGAATTGAGTCAGAGTGGTTATTTCGTGAGTTGACAACTCACAAAATGTTGACAACTCACAAATTGACAACTCACAAAATATAGCTGTCGCCAGGTTGCTTAGGACATTGGTTTTAAGGGGTTGGGGGTGGGGCGCACCCCCCAGCCAGGGGTGGAACCCCTGCACCCCGCCCTAAGCCTGGTGGCTGTAGCTATAAGTCTTGACAGACCATTAGAGCTAACGGAGACCTACCAGAAAAAAAGCCCACTTACCGAGAGCAATTTGTACTCAACAAATCAAATGTGTACTTAACAAATCAAAAAGTCAGGCAACTCACCAACTCTGATATCAGGACTACAAGCTTATCAGAACCACTAAAATTGTAGGCTAATTTCCCCTTAAGCATTTTTTGGAAAAGGGGCAGGAGGCAAGAGACGGAAGGCAAAAGGAATGGAAGGGGGGATGAGTGAATGGGTGATGGAGTAGGGAGTGATAGCGTGGAAGGGGGGATGAGTGCCCATCACCCCTCTCTAACAGCTAACAACTACTCCCTCACCCCTGGCTTTTGAAAAGCTAGCGGCTGAGGCTCAATACGCTGCCTAATGCTCGCATCATATTCTGGGGTTCCATGGCATCGGCTGCAGCGGTAGGCTCATAGCCACAGTGAACCATGCAATCCTGACATTTAGGATTGCCACTGCCGCGCCCATACTGGCTCCAATCGGTTTCTTCCAAAAGTTCCCGATAGGTTTTGTAGTGACCTTCATTCAGAAGGTAGCAGGGCTTCTGCCACCCCAATACGCTGTAGCTGGGCATGCCCCAGGGGGTACACTCGTAATCTTTCTCCCCAGTCAGAAAGTCCAGAAATAGAGGGTTATGGTTAAAGTTCCAGTTTTTCTTTCCGGCTTTGTAGGGAGCCATAATCTCCCGAAACAGGGCACGGGTTTGTTCGCGCTTGAGGAAATGATCCTGATCGGGTGCCCATTCGTAGCTGTAGCCAGGGGAAATCATCATGCCATCGACTCCCAACTCGGTCAGGAAATCGAAAAACGCCTGTATTTCCTTGGGATCAGTGCCTTCAAAAACTGTGGTGTTGGTAGTGACACGAAAGCCTCTGGCCTTGGCGGCCTTAATAGCCTTAACTGCTATATCAAACACACCCTTGCGGTCTACGCATTTGTCGTGGTGTTCTCGCAGTCCATCCAGGTGAACGCTGAAGGCAAAGTAAGGGGAAGGCTCAAACTTGTCGAGGCTCTTTTCTAACAGGATGCCATTGGTACAGAGGTAAACGAACTTGCGGCGTTCAACCAGTCCCCGAACGATTTTGTCAATCTGGGGATGGAGCAGGGGTTCTCCACCAGGGATTGCGACAACGGGCGCTCCACATTCTTCGGCTGCGGCAAAGCATTCCTCTGGGGTCAGGTTTTGTTTCAAAATCTCAACCGGGTGCTGAATTTTACCGCAACCGGAACAGGCCAGGTTACAACGAAACAGGGGCTCTAGCATCAGGGTGAGGGCATATTTTTTACGCCCTTTCAGGCGCTGACTAACAATGTACTTACCAACCTCGATCGCCTGCTGAATGTGAACTGCCATGTCCGTTTAACTCCTCAACTGAAAACCACTGGATAGGAAAGCTTCTAGCCCTTAATCTCTATAAAGATACGTAACCATATTTTACAAACCAGTTTACGGCATCGTGTAGGGCTGTGTTGATAGGGGTTTGAGGTAGCCCCAATTCTCTGACGGCTTTTGAAGCGTCGTAGAACATTTTTTGTGTTGCCATTCGAACACCATCTACAGGAACCGTAGGGGTTTTTCCGAATTTTGCGAGAATCTCTTCATCAATGACAGCAACGGTGAGGGGAATCCAGGCCGGGATCGCTCGTTGGGGGGCAGGAAGGGCGGTAATTTCTGCCAGTTGATCCAGCAGTTGCTTGAGGGTAAGGTTTTGATGACCCAGAATGTAGCGATCGCCCGCCCTTCCTTTCTGTAATGCCAGTAAATGCCCTCTTGCCACATCCTCCACATGGACGAAGTTCAACCCGGTGTCTATGTAGGCTGGCATCTGACGCCGGAGAAAACGCAAAATGATGTCCCCTGTAGGGGTCGGTTTGATGTCCCAGGGACCCATTGGGCTGGTGGGATTGACAATCACAACATCCTGCCCTGTCTGAACTGCTTTCACCGCTTCCTGTTCTGCCCAGTACTTAGACTTTTTGTAGTGCCCGATGAGCTTCTCAACTGGGCTTTGATAGGTTTCATCAGCGATCCCGCCCTCCTTCACCCCGATCGCCGCGACTGAACTGGTATACACCGTCCGCTCAATTCCCGCTTTCTGTGCGGCTGCCAGGACATTTCGGGTGCCCAACACATTGCTTTGATACAAAACAGTCCGGTCTTTTTGCCAGAGAGAATAGTGGGCAGCCACATGGAATAAACAGTGGCAACCAACCATCTGCCGCCACAAATCGGGATCGTTTAAATCCCCTTCGACCAGTTCTACGTCCAGGTCTTGCAGATTATTGAGTAGGCTACCAGCACGAACCAGGGCCCGCACAGAATAGCTTTCCCGGAGGAGCAACCGAACCAAATTAGCACCGACAAACCCTGTTCCACCCGTGACAAATGCTTTTTTCACACCACGTTGCTTTTTGAACTTCTTTCATTTGCAATCCTACCGTTTTGACTATGATTGCTGATAGGAAAGGCCATTCTTCTCCTCTAAGAGCGTAGTCTTTAAGGTATTGAGCAAGCTAGACTGGGATATGCAATCGCTAAATTCCTTAGTAGGATTGCTCGGTGTGGGGAGTGAAATATGAGAATAGGGTCTGAAGAACACAAGCAGCTATTTTGCCAGTGGTTCATGGAGAGCCATCGTCTTTACGAAGCAGAACAATTACCCTGGCCTCAACTGGATAGTACAACTCTAGAGCGCTTGCAGGGGATTCCCTTTTGGGATGAAGCGTTGCAAACAGAAAAGAAAGCAGGCAAAATGCTTGAGATCTATGCGGTGACGGTGCAAGACCCATTGATCCGAGAAGCGATCGCCCTCCAGGGTCAGGAAGAAGCTCGTCATGGTCGGGTGATTGAGTATTTAATTGACCGCTACAACGTTAATCTTCCCCAAAAGCCCGAACGTCAAATTCCTGACAATCTGGAACCTGCCTTCATCAAATTCGGCTACGGCGAATGTTTCGACTCTTTTTTTGCCTTCGGCTTGTTTGAAATTGCCCGTCAGGCAGAGCTAATGCCTGAAGCCTTCTTTACCATCTTTGACCCTATCCTGGACGAAGAAGCCCGCCACATGGTGTTTTTTATCAATTGGATTGCCTACAAGCAGGTTCAGGAAGGAAGAGGTTGGTTGCGTCCCTTCAACTCCCTGTGGCAGTATACGGGTGCCCTCCAGCGCCGACTTGACAACCTGAGCGGCATCACTCAGAAGAAGAAAAGCAGTAACAAGCAGAAGAAGAAAAGCAGTAACAAGAAAGGCTTTACTGCAACTGGAGTGAAAGCCTTTACTCTCAATCTGACCCTTGATCAATTTCTGGAAGTTTGCCTTCAGGAAAACGCTAAACGGATGAGCCGGTACGACGAGCGGTTGTTGCGTCCAGACTTTCTGCCCATGCTGACGAATGTTGCCCAGCGATTGCTTAAACTGCTGCCTAAGCGTAGACCCAATCCTATGGCTAATGCTGCCTGAACAGATTGATTGAGAAGGGAAGAGGGAAGAGGAAAGAAGGTAAAAGCTATCAGAGTGGATAAAGCTATCAGATTGGATGAGGGAAAGGTTGGGGGAGTGATGGGGGGATGGGGTAGATCAGTGATGGGGAGATAGAGTAGTAGAGTAGTGGAATAACATAGAGTAGAAGGGTTATAGAGTGGAGCAGGGAGCAGTGGATGTAACAAGTAATCACCCTACTTGCGATCGCTCCTGCAATCAAGCTCAGAATTTGCTATTCTTATCTAGCGTTATTGATTTGCTGGTGTAGCTCAGCTGGTAGAGCAGCTGATTTGTAATCAGCCGGTCGCAGGTTCGAATCCTGTCACCAGCTTTCAAAAAATACAGAGTGGTTGGGCCTAAATAGGACTGCAACCGTCCATAGCCAATTAGTTAACCGTATCCCTCTTCATCCATAAAAGAACTGTACTAAAGAACTGTACTGAGCAACAGCATGACCTGAATTTCTCCGCTTTATGGGCAGTGAGAAGCCGACGGAAACTGAAGCTCTCGCACCTAATAGATCACTTCAACTTCACCTAATAGATCACTTCAACTTCATAGATTACTTCAACTTCAGATTGGGTCGTGGCATAGAATTGCCAGTACTGTTCCGCGATCGCCGTTGGATCATATACCTGTCGCCAGCCTGCTCAGAACATCTGGATTTAAGGGGGCTTCGCCCCTGCATCCCGTCCTAACCATAATGACTACCGCTATAACAACAATTTGGGGTGGGCGGATTCTGCAATTTACGGGTTAAGTAGTTGGGCGCAATTAAATTTTAAATTAAGGATAATTTCGGGGGTATAGGGGGCTACCGTATATACACAAATCGCTTGACCTCTCCCCAAAACCCTCTCCGACACGGAGAGGAACCTGAATCAGAGCTCTCTTCCCTTGGAGAGAAGGAGTTGGGGGTCAGGGCTGAGAGGCTTCCAGCGGAAACAAATTGCTGATCTATACACAGTAGTTGGAGAGGGTGCCCCCCCTATCTAGGGGCGCAGTTCCAACTCCCTCCCTGACAATTAATTGTGGCTACCTATGATTGTGGCTAACTACTTAGGTTGACTTAAAAAATATACAAGAGAGAATCGGATTGTATCGACCAAAACCACTTAAAATCCTCCTCTTAAAGCAACGTTAATGTACACACCCTGGACCTCAATTTCTGCACTGTTAGCATTTAACACAGTAGGTTCATAATGAGGATTGGCCGGTTGCAGGGTGATTTGTCGCCCGTTGCGATAGTAATGCTTCAGTGTGGTTGCACCGTTGACCCGTGCTGCCACGATCGCACCATTGCGAATTGCACGCGGGTCGCTCTCCCGCCTTAAAACAACAATATCGCCATCGGCAATGAGTGCTCCCACCATGCTGTCTCCTCGAACTCGTAGGGCAAAATGTTGAGTCAGTTCATACTGAGAGAGACGGGCAAATTTGGGTAGAAAGGAAAGGTCGAGGTACTCGATTTCGGTGTCAGGGAAGACCTCAACCAGACTGTGCGCCGCAATACTACCCAGAACTGGAATCTCTCGACTGGACTTGAGGATTTTGATGGAGCGCGGCTTCCGGGGAATGTGACTGATAAAACCTTTGTTGGCTAATGCCTCGATATGGGATTGAATCGAAGCGGGCGAACGATACTGCAATCCCTTCTGAATGTCTCGATGGGTCGGCGCAATTCGATGTTGGGCGATGTAGTCTTCAATCCAGGAAAAGACCTGCTGCTGGGCAGGTGTGAGCAGGGAGTACATAGTTGGGGTGAAATCGCTATAGCAGGGGATAGGGATCAGGAGTCAGACGTTAGGGGCTAAGGGGGCGTTCGAATTCAGTTGATTCATAACAATCCACGATAACGAATAAATACCAGAATCACCGCCCACGACCCCAGCGCAACTTTGACAGCAACCAGAATATTGAGAATAGGAACCACTCCACCGCTTAACAGGGTCCCCAATTCGCCATGAGGGAGTTCAATGCCAACCAGCGTCAGCACGGCCAGGGCAATAAAAACCAGCACCGAAATCTTTTCCCAGGTAGCCGCATGCCAGCGCTGATAGATCGATTCCATCCATTCAGAAGCGGAGGTAATGGCTATCAGACCGATCGCCGTTCCGCCTGCGACTCCAGCCGCAAACCCACCCCCTGGACTGAGGTGTCCCCGAATTGCCAGTTCAATGCCAACGATCGCGGCGATGGTCGCTCCCAGGCGTGCCAGTACAATCGAAGGCTGGTCAGTGAACTGGTAGATGGTGCGGAAGGGTTGCTCATTTGCCAGCAGAAAATGGGCCCCCATAATGGCGATCGTAAACACAATGACCTCAAACACCGTGTCATATAGACGATTTCTAAAAATGATGCCTGATACTGCATTGGGCACTCCACTCTCCTGTACAACCGTGTTGACAATCGCCAGATCGAGAGTGTCTGCGGTCGGGTTTGGCAGAATCAGAAATTTAATCAACAGGACGATTCCAGCAGCGATATAGAGCCATTTCATGAGCGCTTCTCCCCCGAATCTGGCAGAGTGACGTAGATGAGGCGACTGGTGGATGATGGCAGTTCGGTTTGTAGGATGTTATAGAGGCGACGGATGCGAGTAGTGGTTTGATAGCAGGGTGGCCTCTCCTGACTGACTTCGGCATCTGGCTCTGGCTGGAGCGATCGCGAACTACAGGTGACGTGAACTTCCTTCTCCGTCAATCCTTGATTTAAGGACGGCAAATCTGGATAAAGAATGAGTTCCAGCCGCAGATGATACCGACTGGCAATGGTTCGGAAGTGAGTAATCAGTTGGGTAAAGGATGGCCGATCGGTTGGGACTGCGTCCGAATCACTTTCTGTCTCCAGCCAATCATCTTTTAACACCCCCAGACGCATGACGAGTGATGAACGCACCGCCACCGCATAAAGTGTAATCGCCAGCATAGTTCCCACCAGTGCCTCAGTTAATGCGACATCGGCAGCTCCTAAAACGGCATATACCAGGGCGGCAACGGCTCCTAAAATACCCCGAATCACCAGAGCATTGTAGGGATTTGCCTGGATGGTGAGCATGAAAGCCGCCAGTGGCAGCAGGGCAACGATAATGTACACGTAGCTATCGTTCATCCTTCTCTCCGCTACTGGAGCAATAGGCCAGCACATATCCCAGCACTGTATTCCAGATTGCCAGGGAAATGAGCGCCAGCACGAGCAACGACCATTCACTGGGAATCTTCAGGAGCAGGCCGAAGATAATACTCATGGAGCCAAGGGTATCGGCAACCGAAAGACTGTGCAGCTTGAATAAAACCGATCGCTGCCCCAACAGAGGAAAGGTGCCCCAGAACCAGAAAACAATTCCCAGGCCAATACAGCAGTAACTGAGGAAATCAATCATCGTTCATTCATCCGTTTGATCAGGTGTGCCAGCAACATTAACCCTGCATTGCCCACACTCAGGATGATCACCCCAACGACCCCAATCATCCAGTCATCGCGCAGAACAGAAATGACCAGAATCATCACCGATGTTTTGGTCGCTGCACTGGCAAAGGCTAGCATTTTTTGCCAGATGTCATCATCCCGCCAGGCTTCATAAATGGGGATGAGCAAAACCAGAATCATCGCAATCAGCATTAGATTCATCATTTTCGCTGCCGCCTCACCCAATGAACTTCGTACCAGCCCGCTTCGTGATATCTGGTGACAATCGTTTTGGGAGTAAAGGTGATCAGAAAGATATCCAGAAAAATCAATCCGGGCGATCGCCCCGGTTTCACTCGTTTCAGCGTCACATCTTCCTGGGTATGAGGTCGAACAATCAGTTCAAATGCTTCCAGATAGGCTTGTGGAATCGCCACGAGGATCTTCCAGAACACCCCTAACCAATCCCTGAGCGCACCGGGATTGCTATAACGAGGCGGCAGCAGCAGTGCGACACACACGCCAATGATGAGATTGGCCAGACTCAAATTTGCCGTCAGCAAAAACCAGATCGTCAGTCGCAGTAGCAAGTTGAGGTATCCGATCATGCCAGCACCATCCAAAACAGCAGGATCAACATCAAACTCATCATGCCGATCAGGTGATCAAACTGCTCCAGCAACCGTGGCAGCTTGAAAATTGTGTGGCGAAAGATCAAAAAATACGCCAGCCAACCCAGGAAAATTGTAGCCAGAGGTTTGATAATGTTGGCAACTGTATACGCCTCGTAATAGGCTATATTAGCCAGGATCAGCCCACCAATTAGCAGGATCATGGCCGCCCAAAAGTTGAACGGGACACTGGCCTGTTCATCGTTTTCATGGGGTAGAAAGATGAATTTGGCAAAGGAAATTGCCGTCCCAAATGCAGCCAGATTCATACCAATCACCTGCCAGGGCAACAGGCTTTTCATGGTCAACACCTTTGCCCCAAAGCCAGACAATAGGGGAAAGCCTGAAATTGAGAAGCTGGCAATCACCAGAGCAATCCAAATTGGCGTATGGATAGGCTGATATTGCAGTTCCTTGAGGTTGCGGCTGGGAAGAATCCCAGCAATCAGAAACAGAGCTGATTTGACTAAACCGTGGGTCAGAGCATAAAAGCCACCTACTTCTGGTGCCGCAAGAATAAACCCCAATTGCGAAACAGTTGAGAATGCCAGCATCTGCTTGGTGTCCTTTTCGAAAACGGCATAGCCCACTCCCAGCAGAGCCGTTCCCACTCCGAAGATGCGGATAATGGGATCGACCTCTGATACCAGCAGGGCACATCGCACCAGTGGTAAAATTCCCGCCTTCACTACTGCACCCGACAGCATGGCCGAAACAGGTGTTTCGGACTCGGAATGGGTCAACGGTAGCCAAAGGCCCGATACAAAGATGCCGCCTTTGACCAGCAGTCCGAGAAAGATCAGCCCAAGGGCTTCTGGAGGTGCCTCTCGTAGGCCAGTAAAGGCAAAGGAATGGCTCGCCTGATAAACTAGCACGGCACCCACCAGAAAAAACAGCATGGCGACGTTGCTGGTAAAGAGATAGCGTAGCCCTACCCAGATGGAGCGATCGGTTCGCGGATAGGCAATCAGCAAAAAGGCCGCAATGCTAAGTACCTCCAGCGCCACGTACAGGCTGATGAAATCGGCACAGGCAAAAGCCGCATTGACGCTGCCATGCAGAATCATAATCTGCATATAGAAAAAAGCAGTTTTATCACTGTTCCAGCAATAGAGCAGAACGGCAGCGGTTACCAGCGCATTGGTCAGGATGAAGAAGCCACTGAGGAAATCGACCTGTAAGGTAACGCCGAAGCTATCGATCAATTGCAGGGTGAGTGATGGCTGGGTAAAGAGCAAGAGTGCATAAACGACAGAGGCGATCGCGACTCCCAGCGCAAGATAGCGAACCAACCGGGGGAACATATAGCCAATGAACCCCACAAAAAATGGTAGAGCGATCCAGAGAATGGTCAGGGTACTCATGATGGGTGGTTCTGCTCAATCTCATTGACTTCCAGAGTTGGATTATCACGTGCCAACTTCATGGCACCAACCAGCATGAGTGCCTGAATTGAAAATCCAATCACAATTGCCGTCAAGATCACCGCCTGGGGTACCGGGTCAGCGTAATCCCCCTTGCTGGTCGTCGAAAAAATAGGTGTAAACAAACCATCTCGCGATGCAATCAGCACATAACAGGCAATCACCCCCGTACTCATGACATCCATTGAGATAATCTTCATCACCAGATTTTTCTTAAAGATGATGCCAAAGAATCCGCACAGAATCGTTGCAAACACGCAGGCTTCTAGCATGGGGATGGAGGGAAGAGGTGGATGGATAGATGAGGGGAGTTAGTTGTTAGTTGTTATAGCCGTCGCCAGGTTGCTTAGGACATTGGCTTTAAGGGGGTGTGGGGCTGCGCCCCCAGCCACGGGTGGAACCCTTGCACCCCGTCCTAAGCCTGGTGGCTATCGCTATAAGTAGGTAGTCATAATTAATTGGTAAAGGGGTAGTCATAATTAATTGGTAAAGGGGGGAAGTGGGGGCTGCGCCCCCAGGCAGGGGGGTAATCCCCTCCACCCCCGAAATTATCCTTAATTTAATTGCGCCTAGCTACTTAGTTATTAGTTGAGTGAGGAATGAGGAATGAGGAGTGAGGGAGTGATAGGGTAACGGGGTGAGAGGGTGAGGTTTCTTTACTCCATGATTCTGTCACTCCATCACTCATCCACCCCTCCACTCCTTTTTCGTAGCCCCGTCCCTAACCCCTATTCCCTCACATCTCTATCACGCTTCGCTCACCACGGCCACTGGTTCCAGAGGGGGTTCTCCAGGCGCGGGTGGTTCTTCTGGGGACTGTCCAAAGGCCAATCGGAGGAAGGGAGGCGCGAGAAATGTTGTCAGAATCACCATGATGATGATGGCTGCTTCTAGCGGTTTACTTAGTACCCCACTGGCCGAACCAATGCCTGCAAACACCAGCCCGACCTCACCTCGTGGAATCATCCCGACTCCGATCGCCAGGCGATTAATTCCTGGTTGGCCAAACACCGCCCAACCGGTGACAACTTTGCCCAGGATGGCGACAGCGATCAAAAACACCGCAATCACTAAGCCCGCCCGGTTTTCAGGGAGCGCAGGATTCAGGACTCCCAAATCGGCTCTGGCCCCCACGGTGACAAAGAAAATGGGCACCAGCAAATCAGCGATCGGTTTCACCAGCTCATCTAACTCACTCCGGGCATCGGTTTCATCCAGTACCAGACCGGCGGCGAAGGCACCTAAAATCGCTTCCAGATGAATCGCATTGCCCAGAAAGGCCATGAAAAAGGCAAAAATAAAGGCCGGAATCACAATATTGCCACGGGTTTTGAGCTTATCCACGATCGCCACAAACGTTTTGTTGAAGAGTCCACCCAACAAAATTGAACCGATCAAAAACGCTGTTGCACTGACAATCAGGTAAATTACATTCGAAACATCGATTTCACCCGTTTTCGCTAAACTGGCCACTACCGCCAGAACAATAATGCCCAGCACATCGTCAATCACTGCGGCTCCAACAATAATCTGGCCTTCCTTTGACTTGAGCCGTCCTAATTCAGACAACACCTTGGAAGTAATTCCGATGCTGGTCGCTGTCAGGGCAGCCCCAGCAAAAATGGCTGGAATAGCCGGAACATTGAACACCATCATCAAACCAACGGTACCAGCCGCAAAGGGAACGGCGACGCCAACACAGGCCACAACCGTTGCCTGATAGCCCACCTCCTTCAACTGGCGCAGATCCGATTCCAGCCCAATTTCAAACAGCAGAATGATCACGCCTAATTCTGCCAGCACCGAGAGGATTTCACTCTGAGACTGAAACACACTGCTCAATGCAGCTGGAGTCACCCCATTGATCCATTGCAGAATGATCATAATCACCGAATCTGTGGCTTGCATTCCGCTTTCAGGAAAAACCACCAGGTGCAGAGCAGACACTCCAATCACGACGCCCGCCACTAATTCTCCCAAAACGGGTGGAAAATCCAGGCGTTTGGAAAGTTCCCCACCCAGTTTACTGGCAAGGTAGATGATTACTAAACTCAGCAGCACACCTGTCAACACAATTGGAGCATTTTCGGCCTCAGCCGTTGCCAGCAGGGGAGGTGGTAGAAACGCAAGTGGAGGAATGTGATAAATCTCAGGTATGAAAAACATGGGTCAAGGTTCCTTTCAGGACAATTGTGATAATCAAGCAACAACTTCTTTGCGATACACATGGTCAACCGCCTGGCGCAGGGCTTCAGTGCGATTGTCCAAAACATGCTCCGGTGAAATAAGATCAAACAATCCCAGCCGTTCAAGCCGCTTCTGGATTTTGCTACTGGCTCCGACAATGTAAACCTGAAGTCCTTTGTCATGAGCATCCCGGATCGCATTTTCAATGGCCAACGATGCGGTTACCCCCATCAGAGGCACATCGCTCAGATCCATGACCAGCACATCCGCATCTTTCATGGCGTTGTGTTCCCGTGCGATCGCCTTCGATAGGCCAAAAATCATTGGTCCGCTCAGGTAGAACAGCAGCACCCGACCAGATCCCTTATCCAAAAGCTGCTTCTCTTCATCGCTCAATCGGGCATCGTCATCGGTGTCAGAAATCAGCTTGACTTCCTCGGATTGCATGCTGCTCAACCGTTCAATGGTGAGAATGTTGGCAATAAACACCCCAACACCCACTGCCACAATCAGATCGACAAATACCGTCAGAAACAATACCCCGTACATGATCAGGGAGCCCTTGAGGGAGACCTTGTGCGATCGCTTCAGGAAACTCCAGTCCAAAATATCAATCCCCACCTTAAGGGCAATTCCAGCCAGCACCGCCATTGGAATTGGTTGGGTATAGCGGGCTGCACCCAGCACCACTACCAGCAAAAGCAATGCACGGACAATTCCCGAAACCGCTGACGTTGCTCCCGTCTGGATATTCACCACCGTGCCCATCGTGGCACCCGCACCCGGCAACCCACCGCAGATTCCCGAAACAATATTGCCAATTCCCTGCCCGATCAGTTCCTTATCCGACTTATGTTCTGTGCGGGTCAGGCTATCCGCAATCACTGCCGTCAGCAGGGTATCAATACAACCCAGCATCCCCAACATCACACCATCAACAAACATGGTGGTTAACTGGTCTGCTGTGAATACGGGGAATCGAAAATTTGGTAGCCCGACTGGAATTTCACCCAGATCCCCAATCCGACGAATATCAACATCCCCGAATACTGTCAGGGAAATAATCGTACCGACAATAAGGGCAACCAACTGAGGTGGTAACAGGCGCTTCAGTTTTTTGGGCATCAAGAAAATGATGGCCAGGGTCACGCCTCCCAAAATCATCTCTGGAGGCTTAGCAGTTGCTAAAAGTTCAGGAATGGCTGCCACGGTGCCCAATACCCCACCCTTTGGAGCGGCATGTCCCAAAAAAGGCGCAATTTGCAGAATAATTAAAATCACACCAATCCCCGACATGAAGCCAGAAATGACGCTATAGGGCATCAGCGTAATGTATTTACCCAGCTTAAAAATGCCAAAGATGATTTGAAACAACCCTGCCAGCATGACGACGGTAAAGGCCATTGCCAGACCATTTTCGGGATTGCTGGCTGTTAGACTGGCGACGATCGCCGTCATCACCACTGTCATCGGACCAGTAGGTTCAGAAATCAGCGTCGGTGTGCCACCAAACAGGGCTGCAAAAAAGCCAACGCAAACAGCTCCATACAGTCCTGCGATGGGGCCTGCGCCAGAAGCCGCCCCGAAAGCAAGCGCCAGGGGTAAGGAAACAATCGCCGCAGTGACTCCGCCAAAGATATCACCACGTAAATTATCAAACCGGATTTGATTAGTAATAGCCATTAAGGTGAATGAGATAGAGTATCAGAATGGGAAATCGTGAAACAACAGACGATTCAGAATGAGCAAAACCAGGATCTACTGCATCGATAGTCGTTATCACAGGATGTGAGGGCTGTGCCACCGCCAGGGGTGGAATCCCTGCACCCCGTTCAACGCAGCGAAAGATCGCCGTATATGCCATTGCAGCAGGAGCGAACTGTCTGCCCTGCAGGTTTTGTCGGATTTATAAACAACTCTGCTAAGGCATTAGAAACAGCAGGGGCTTAAAAGCCATGCTGTAGTTCCTTCAATAGACGAAACGAAAAAGCTGAAATAGGTATTAATTCTTAAATTACTATAAAGTCGTAGCCTGGCTCTAAAAGTGCGTTAATTCATCCATTGAAAATTCTTTGCTTTTCGATAGAAGTCCTTCAGGCACTATAGCGTTCACAAATAGTTTGTGAAAAAGGAGGGTGGCGGGGGTGGCCACCCCCGCCTGGGAGTGCAGCCTCCATTTCTTCTTCTTCCAATTAAAATTAATTGGATGTAGCTACTCAGGTACTGGTTTTAACTCAGTTTGTGTTTTCATTTAGCCTAACCCCTCAATCTCCTTCTCTGGCAGGGAAAGGGAAGAATTGAAAGCTTTCCTCGACACGGGGCTACGGTGTATATCCTTCTGGCTTCGTTTGAGACTGGCTCCAGGGACTCTCCCCCGGTCCCTTGCTGTTTGGGGGAGTTAGGCCCTCAAACCCACATCCCCTTAAAGCCAATGTCCTAAGCAACTTGGCGACAGCTATAAAAGCTGTCGCAACACGTAAGGGAGAATGCCTCCATGCAAGAAGTAGTCCACTTCGGTTGGGGTATCAATCCGGAGAGTGAGCGGAATGGTTTGGGTTTCGCCATTAGTGCGGTGAATTACCAGTGTCAATTCCTGCTGGGGGATAAGGCTCCGCTCCAGTCCAATCAGGTCGAATTGCTCGGTACCATTAAGGTTGAGGGATTGGACTGAATGACCTGCCTGAAACTGACAGGGAAGCACACCCATGCCAACCAGGTTGGAGCGGTGAATTCGTTCAAAGCTCTGGGCAATGACCGCTCGAATCCCTAACAGTTTTGTTCCCTTCGCAGCCCAGTCACGACTGCTACCGGTACCGTACTCCTGACCTGCAAAGATGAAGAGTGGGGTGTCTTCTGCCTGATAACGCATGGCGGCATCGTAGATGGTCATTTGTTCTCCACTGGGTTGATGAATTGTGATGCCGCCCTCAACACCAGGCACCATCAGGTTTTTGATCCGCACATTGGCAAAAGTGCCGCGCACCATGACCTGGTGGTTGCCTCGACGGGAACCGTAGGAGTTGAAATCAACAGGGTCTACTCCCTGTTCCTGCAAATACAGGCCAGCCGGGGAGTTTGGCTTGATAGCCCCCGCCGGGCTGATGTGGTCGGTGGTGACTGAGTCGCCAAAGAGGGCGATCGCCCGTGCTCCTCGAATGTCACTGGCTGTTCCTGGTTCCATCCCAAAATCTTTAAAGTAGGGAGGTTCTTGAATGTAGGTTGAGCTGAGATCCCACTTATAGACTAGGCCCGTACTGCTGGGGATTTGTGCCCAAAGGGGATTTTGTTCAGCAAAGTCGCGGTACAGCCGTTGGAAAGTGGCGGGGTCGAAGGCTATGGGGAGGAGTTGGCTAATTTCTTCTGAAGTAGGCCACAGATCGCGCAGGTACACCGGGTTGCCATCCCGGTCTTGCCCCAATGGCTCCTGAGTCAAATCAATATCGACTCGGCCCGCCAGAGCAAAGGCAATCACCAGCGGTGGACTCATGAGAAAGTTAGCTTTCACACTTTGATGAACCCGTGCCTCAAAGTTTCGGTTACCGCTCAATACACTGGCAACCACCAGATCATGACTGGTAATTGCTGCTTCTAAATGGGATTCCAGAGGGCCACTGTTGCCAATGCAGGTGGTACAACCGTAGCCAACTGTTTGAAAGCCCAGTTGATCCAGATAGGCTTGTAGCCCGGTGCGGGTGAGATAGTCTGTCACTACGCGGGAGCCGGGAGCGAGAGAGGTTTTGACATAGGCTGGAACGGTGATTCCCCGCTCTACTGCTTTTTTGGCCAGCAGCCCGGCAGCCAGCATTACCGTAGGGTTGGAGGTATTGGTACAGGAGGTAATTGCCGCAATCACGATATCCCCATGATGGAGCGTGACGGGCACTGAGGGATAGGCGGGGGAAACGTCTGCCAGGAGGTCGGGGGTGGGTCGGTTTTGGATCATTTCAACTTCGGTTAATACGGCAGTGTCGCGATCGCTCCGTAAGGCTTCACCCACAGGCACCCGCTCTGGTTCCTGCGCACCTCCCCCGGAAACGGGCTGAGCGGATGGTGCGCCGATCGCAACCTGGACCTGCTGCTGCAATTCCGTAGCAGACTTGTTGTAGCCGTTTTCTTGAATGGGCTTTTGCAACAACTGTTGAAAGGTTGACTTGACTTCAGACAGAGTAATCCGATCCTGGGGCCGTTTGGGACCCGCCACACTGGAGGCAACCGTAGCCAGATCCAGTTCTAATTCCTGGCTATATTGAATTTCACCCGGTCGTGGCATACCAAACAATTTTTGAGCCTGAAAGTAGGCGCGGAAGGTATCCACCTGTGCCTGGCTGCGTCCAGTGGCGGCCAGGTAACGGCAGGATTCTTCATCAATTGGGAAAAAGCCCATCGTTGCCCCATATTCGGGGGCCATATTGCTGATGGTGGCGCGATCAGGAACGGAAAGGCTGGCAGCCCCTGCTCCATAAAACTCGACAAACTTGCCAACCACCTTTGCCTGCCGCAGCATTTCGGTTAAATGTAACACCAGATCAGTAGCTGTGACACCGGGTTGCAATGCGCCTTTGAGATGTACCCCCACCACGTCTGGAGTGAGGAAATAGACGGGTTGTCCCAGCATTCCAGCTTCGGCTTCAATGCCGCCCACCCCCCAGCCGACAATGCCCAGGCCATTAATCATCGTAGTGTGGGAGTCCGTTCCTACCATAGAATCGGGGTAATAGATGCCATTAGACTCCAGAACGCCCCGTGCCAGATATTCCAGGTTGACCTGATGCACAATGCCAATTCCGGGGGGCACAATCGCAAACCCACTAAATGCCTGCATTCCCCATTTAAGGAATTGATAGCGCGCGCCATTCCGTTGAAACTCCATCTGCATATTCAATTGCAGAGCATTGCCCAAGGCACTAAAGTCCACTTGAACTGAGTGATCAACCACCAGATCGACAGGCACCAGTGGTTCAATTGTGGCTGGATTGGCACCCATCCGGGCCGCCGCTGATCGCATGGCTGCCAGATCCACCAGCACAGGTACTCCCGTAAAGTCTTGCAACAGAATCCGGGCAACCACAAAAGGAATTTCTGCGGTCCGTTCTGCCTGAGGTTGCCAGTTCGCAAGGGCACAAATATCGGCTTCTGTAATGCGCTGGTTATCGTAGTTGCGTAACACTGCTTCCAGCACAATCCGCAAACTGACGGGCAGTTGAGAGATGGGGGCAATACCTGCCTTTTCCAGGTGGGGCAGGGAATAGAAATGGGCTTTTCGCCCAGATCGGGTTGTAAACTCTTGCAGCGTGTCGAACAGGGAATGGGGAAATGCGGTCATTGTTTGGGTTCCTTTATAGCAGGTGTCGGGGGTGAGGAATTGGAGGTGAGGACCTGGGAGTTGGAGGTGAGGACCTGGGAGTTGGAGGTGAGGACCTGGGAGTTGGAGAACTGCTTCTGTCCTCCACTGGAAGACAGAAGCAGCCAAACAGCTTTACTGTCAAACTAGTAGATCAAAACAGAAGTTTAAGGGGGTGGAGGGGGTGAAACCCCCTTCTGAGGCGAAGCCTCCAAACTCCTATGTTGCAAAGTTGGCGTTGCTGAAAAGCAGTATGAATCGAAACAAAGTTTCAAGCATACGGCACCTATTTCATATCCAAATTCAGCAACGCCGTCCTGGACTAAGAACTCAATTATCCTTTTTCTAGAAATCCTTGTGCTTTTACCTATTGAATGACTACACTTTTGAGCGACTACACTTTTGAATTTGAATGATTACATTTTAGATTATCATCCGAGCAGGGAAAACCAGGACTCAAAGCCTTTGACGGTTGCTTAATTTAGGATAATTAATCCTAAAAATATCCCCTAAGGAACTACGTTAAATTATCCTGGGCAGTTTCAACCAAAAATGATGAATCCCGAGCAGTTTCAACCAAAAATAATGAGACGGGGAGCATATCACTTTCCGGGTAGAAAAACAAAATAAAAGAACTCTCAATAAAAGAACTTTCACTCTTTGGGTGATGCGTCATGACTCCCAAAGAACAACAAGCGATTGCCTTATCACGTTCGAGAATTCGCGAAGCTGTTGTACAAAGATGCCGATGCCAGTCGAATGACCAGCTTAGGGGAAATTGAAGCCAAGGTGCGGGAGCAGGTACAGAAGCACGTGACCCCAGAGATGGGTATTTTTTTTAAATTCAAACCGTTACAGGTACCACTGCAGGCTACGAGCGACACATCAAAAGCATCCTCGGAGACCAGAGACTGACCAGTGAACAGGCGAAACAATTAGGAGTAAGCAAATAAAGCCAACTGAGTCCCTATCTGGAGATGTGTTGTCTGAGAGTCAGTGCGAATGCGTTCTATGCCCATGCCAGTGAAGATGTGGCGCTATTGTACAGGAGTGCGAGTGAGTGCGACCACCCAACAACAATTGGTGCAACGTCTATCATTTGCAGAACCAGTCGTATAGCTCTACGCAGGTGCGTTAGGACATTGGAATTAGAGAGGGAGTGGGGGCGAAACCCCCAGCCAGGGGTTCCACCCCTGCACGCCGTCCTAACTATAATGACTACCGCTATATTCCTGTCATCTTGCCACTGCTCACCAAGGCGATGCGAAAGACGCTGGGGCAGTGTTGTCTGACCGTCCGCCCTCGCTGCAAACCTTGGTGCTTTATGGTCAGCGCTTTGGGGGCATTGAACCCCATTTCAAGGATTACAAGTCTGCTGCCTTTGAGGTTTTGCACTCCGGTTTGCGCAATGCTCAGGCACTGACTTGTTTATTGATGCTGCTCGACTGTGCCACCTTAATTGCAGTGATGTTAGGAATGCTGCTGCTGCAAGCAGGACAATATACTGTCATTGATTGGCATGGAGAGCGCGGTTTGAGTTTTCTGCAATTGGGTCTGCGACAGTTGGCAGGGCTTTGCTATCAGCGCTTACCCTTGCCGTCGCTGGTGGCGTTGACCCAAACAAACCCACCTCCAGCTTGTGCTTCTCAAAAGAAACGAACCGCCTTTGATAGCCGGATCGAATTCTCTAAAGTCATTGCATTCTCATATTGAGACAATCCTGAGTTTTCTGCACTACTAAGGTGTTTTTCCGTGTGAAGATGGTATTGAATATCAGCGATATCAACCATAATAACAACCATAATAATATATAAATAATAAATAATATATAAATAGTATATGCAAGTTTTACCTAATTAGTATTGGAAGAATTATTCGCATTTGAAAAGAATCAATATTAAAATAATTTATTAATCTTCGAGCTGAATTTCAACAAGTTTAATGCGTGAAGATAACCCTGATTTGATCACAATTTTTGATTTAGACACGCCAAATGATTTTGCCAGCAACTGAATCAGTTCTTCGTTTGCTTTACCATCAATTGGAGAGGACTTAAGATAAGCGATTAAGCTACCATCTGATTCAGTAATAAGTTGTTGTTTTTTTGAATTGGGCTTAGATTTAACTAGCTTCTTCATCAGTTGTGAATCCTCAATAATTATAATAACTGTCTTTGTATCCAATTTATATTTGCTTCGAGTGTTGTTGCATACATAAAAGAGGGGTTGCGGATGAGAAAGACAGGGTAAGTTTCAGAATCTATGTAAGCCGTGAGGGTGAGATAGTAAAGAATAATCACATCCATCCAAATCCTTCTCGCTGTCTGGAGGATAGCATGAAGATTCTTGCCATTGACTTGGGTAAATTCAATTCCGTTGCCTGCTTATTCGATACCGCAACCAATCAAAGTGAGTTCGAGACGATCGCCACGAGGCATTGGGCATTCGAGCAGCTACTTGCCAAAACTCAACCAGAGCAAGTGGTTATTGAAACCAGTTCCCTTAGTGGCTGGGTTCATGATTTGTGCGAAAGACTCCAATTACAAGGTGTTGGTTGCCAACGCCAACCAAGAGGCATGACAGTGGAAAAATGTTTATATCCGCAACCATGGTCGAAAGAAATGGAAACGAGACTGCAATTATCATCGTTGTTCCCTGGCTGAAATCACGATGTTTCGATTCACAGCGATCTTTGGCGGCAAGGTTTGCTTGCGTAAATTTGAGAACTAGACTGTGGAATGACTGCTCCAATCTGCCGCCCTGAATTGGATGATCTAGATCGCTAAACCTGATTCTGTTGGGGCCACAGATTAGCCATTCATTTCCTCATACCTTTGGTATGACTTTTTTTGATTCAGGCAACAACGCCGGAGTATTTCTATTAATTCCAATTGCGGGAGTGTTGATTAGCCTGTTTGATGTGGATCAAATGCGTGGTGAAAGCGTTAATGAAAGTTAAGCTGGAACAGCCAATGCCGCGTGTTTGCCACAAAAAAACCTTCTGGATTTTCAGGCAGTCTTCGCAAAATCCAGAAGGCTATTCGGGATAACCCCACATCGCTATGACAAAAACTTCAGGCAGCGGCTTTGGTCAAAGCGGGATGCTCTTCAAAAATCTCGAATACTCGGTCGAGTTGAGTCAGTTCAAGAATCATGCGTACTTGTTGGGGAACGGAGCAAAGCCCAAGGCTTTTGTTCAGACGTTGAGCGGTACTTTGAGCCGATATTAATGCCATTAGACCTGCGCTGTCAATTGACTCGACCTGCCCCATATCGACCAGCAAACTATCATTCTGATCCGATAGCACTGCTGCGTTTAATTGATGTTGAAACTTGATGGCATTCGCCGCGCTGAGAGAACCAGGGGATTGAATGACTGTGGCTTGAGGACGGACGAGTACGCTCTTCATAACTAAACCTAAATGAGTAGCAACGACTAATCGTTTCAATGTCCCTTACGATAACCGTGGATTCTCGGTCGTGCCCACCCAAAGAATAAACAGTTTGTGGAATCTTTATCTGTTGACGAGATTTATTTAAAGTTTTAGTCAGTACTTTTACGTAATTGTGTCGAAATATACAAAATCCAATGAATCATATCCAATGAAATGAATCATATCCAATGAACCGTAAGACGACACGACGAATCTTTCTGGCGACGGGGGCCGCTATGACTGGCAGTATAGTAGGTGGTCATGTACTGCGGCAATCAGTCAAGGCTTCAAATCCTTCTCATTCCCCTCCTGCACTTATGACAGAGCGTGTTTTGGGAAAGACAGGTGTGCGGGTTCCTCTATTGGGTTTGGGGGGAGCTGGTCAAACGCCGCTCTCCTGGGATGGGTCGGAGCAGGCCGCGATCGCTATCATCGAACGGGCTTTGCAACTGGGTATTCGTTACTTCGACACAGCTGCCAGTTATGGACCCAGCGAAGATTATCTGGGTAAGGTGCTTCCATTTCATCGGCGGCAAATTTTTCTAGCCAGCAAAACGGGAGCCCGCGATCGGGATGGAGCCTGGCGGGATCTGGAGCGATCGCTACAACGCTTGAAGACTGACTACCTTGACCTGTGGCAGCTTCACCATGTTTCTTTCAACGAGGAACTTGACAGGATTTTGGGCAAGCAGGGCGCGATTCAAGCGCTGGAAGAGGCAAGACAGCAGAAAATCATTCGATTTTCTGGTATTACAGGACACCATGAACCCGCGGTAATTGCTGAAGGATTGCGCCGTTTTCCCTTTGATACTACCTTAATTTCTCTTAACGCTGCCGACGTTCACCATCCCCGTCCCTTCGCTTCCACTGTCCTGCCCGTTGCCCAACAAAAGAATGTGGGGGTGATCGCCATGAAAGTTCCTGCCTATGGACGCTTGTTCAGTTCGGGTGCTCTGACGGGAATGCACCAGGCTATGGGCTACGTTCTTTCATTACCTGGAGTGCATTGCTGTGTCATTGCGGCTGAAACCGTTGCCCAGCTTGAACACAATGTTGACGTGGCAAGAGCCTTTCAGCCAATACCGGCCAGCAAAATGGCAGCCATTGAAAAACAGACAGCCGCTGCCTGGCAGGAAAACACCTTCTTCCGGGACTGGACGTAACTATTACCCTTGAGTGTTGAGTTTTCACCTCACTCCTCACCATAAATGGGGGCAGAGGGACTTGAACCCTCACGACCTTGCGGTCAACGGATTTTAAGTCCGTAGCGTCTACCATTCCGCCATGCCCCCGCAATCATCTATCACCAAATATCTATCACCAAATTTCCGCTATTCCAGATAACGTCTCTAGAAGTACGGTTCTCAATTGTAAATGAGATAGATCCATTCGTTTATTCCAGCATCAATGGGGAATCGATGCAACATTGCAAAAGTTTCAATCGTTCGCTGGCCATAAAAGCGGTATTTTATAGGGTGGGCAAACGATAGAATATCAGGAAGTTGCTGTATCAGGTCTATGGACATCGCGATCGCCTTACTTTATCTTGCTTTGGCTGGAGCATTTCTACTCGTGATCCCTGCAATGCTCTACTTTTACTTGCGGGCACGCTGGTATGTTGCCAGTTCTTTTGAGCGCGGTTTTATGTATTTTCTGGTGTTTATGTTTTTCCCAGGGCTGTTGTTGCTTGCTCCATTCTTAAATTTTCGCCCAAAGCCCAGGCAAATTGAAAGCTAAAAAACTGGTCATAAAAGAAGTAGAGATGTTGTTACGCCTCTCTACTCTGTTTTTTGAAGGGATATGCGACGGATTGATGTAATTGGCATCGGGCTTGGCATTTTTGCGGTAGGTGGGCTTTCTTACCTATTTTTTAAGTCCATTGGGTTAGACAGCGTTTCAGCGGGTATCTGGGCACAAACTCTATTGATTGGTGCGCTGCTGGGCTGGTTGCTGACCTATGCCTTTCGAGCCATCACCCAGACCATGACCTATAACCAGCAACTGAAAGATTACCGAGACGCTGTTCTGCAAAAGCGCCTGGAAGAACTAACACCAGAGGAACTGGCAAAGCTTCAGGAGGAGATTGAACGGGAGAAGGGAAGGGGGAATTAGGGAGAAGAAGGAAGAAAAAAGAAGGAAGAAAAAATTAGCCTGTTCGCCCTCTGGGGAGACTGCAGCGGACACTGCTCTTCTTTTGGCTGAGTAGCGACATTGGATCTCGCTGAAGCGCTGTATGGAAAGGTTGTATCCCTGTTGCGCTTCAGCGGTTTGTGGGTGGAAACGGATAAGTTTGGGGCAATGATGCAGGTTGCGATCGCGAATCCTAAACGTCGGTTTCGCTAATTTCCCGCACCACGTAATCGAACGGTTCATCGACAAAGGAGGTGTCTTGAACCCCTGCTGCCGCTAACTTTTCTTTGACTATATTCTTCATCAACTGGATGCTGCGGGCCGTAGGGCCGAGGGGAATTCCCAGGGAGTTGAAGGTGTCCTTCAAGCCTGCCAGCAACCGCTCATCCAGGACGCTGTTATCACCTGAGACCAGAGCGTAGCTGCAATAGCGCAGGAAATAACCCATATCGCGCAGATACATTGCATGGCGACGAGTAGTGTAGGCATTTCCACCGGGTTTAAGCAGTTCAGGTTGCTCTTCAAAGAGCTGACTCGCTGCTTTTTTGACAATTTCAGCCGCGTTAGAGCTAATCATTGATGCAGCCTGTACCCTTAAAACCCCGGTTTCTAGAAAATCTTTTAGTGGGTTGATGGTATCTCGATCCAGGAAACGACCAGCCAGATCACAATTGTTAATGACGCTTGTTAGTTTGTCTTGCATAGGATTCCTCTAAACAGGATGTTGTTCATCAATGGTCGATCTGTGCGCCACTTGAATCAGACATCAAGCGATTCAGGGCTATGCTCTAACTGCTCTAACTGTAATGAGATGAGGAATCGAAATGGGATGAATTTATATTTTTTAGTGCGTAGCAATTCTTAACAAAAAAATGCTTTATTGGGAGACGTTTGGTAAAGGAAACTTAACAAACTTGTCAATCCTATCTAAGGATCATGGATTTAATAACACCGCATTCTTTGAGTGAACTGACCTCTCCCCCTTCCCTTCTCCAGCTCGGAGAGGGGTGCCAAAGGCGGGGTGAGGTTTTCGGAGTTATTTAACTCTCATTCCTAAGTAGCTGGGCGCAACTAAATTAAGGATGATTTCGGGGGTGGAGGGGGCGAAACCCCCTGCCTGGTGGCACAGACCCCACTCCCCCTTTTACCAATTAATTTATGACTACCTCTTATGACAGGTAGGCTTATCAGTCGCCTCACACCCCTCTCATTTTTCGGGGTGCTACGAGTAGCATCGAGGATTGGTATTAGACTCAAAACTCTCCAACCCATCTGATTCCTCGCTTAATGAACAACTTCCTGATTCGTGTAGTGATTGCTATAGAATTTAGAGCGGGTCACAAGTAAAGAGTTTAAGATCCCCGAAATCCTTAAAGGATTCCGGGGATCTTGATGAAGGTTCTACGCTTAAATTCAGTGCTATAACAATCCTGTCTGGACTGTGAAAGGACTTTCTCACCGGGGAGAGCTTTTCACAACTCTCCATTTTCATACCTTTTTCATAAAGGATTCACGACTGCTATATTCGTCTGAAAGTTTGCTGTCTTAAGTAGTTCTATATTTATTCTTCTCAAATGATTTCTGTTTCTCAGCGTTTTGAAGCCCTGCGTGAGCGTGCTCAGTGTGCACTGATTCCGTTTATTACCGCAGGAGACCCGGATCTGGAGACAACGGCAGAAGCGCTGAGAGTACTGGATCGCAGTGGAGCAGATCTGATTGAGTTAGGGGTTCCTTACTCAGATCCTCTGGCCGATGGGCCGGTGATTCAGGCAGCCGCAACACGGGCGTTGCAGCGGGGAGTCCGGTTAGCGAATGCGCTGGAGGTTGTGCGGCAGGTGAGCCCGGAGTTGCGATCGCCCATTATCCTGTTCACCTACTACAATCCGATTCTGAATCGGGGAATTGATTCGTTCCTGCGGCAAATTTCTGAGGCTGGTGTGAAGGGCCTGGTGGTGCCTGATTTGCCTCTGGAAGAAGCGGAAAGTTTGCTGCATCCGGCGTCCCATTACGGAATTGAAGTGACACTGCTGATTGCGCCCACCAGTCCGGCGGAACGGATTGCGGCGATCGCTCAACAATCTCAAGGGTTTATTTACCTGGTCAGCACGACCGGGGTAACAGGAATGCGGGCCCAGGTGCAGGCGCGGGTCAAGGATTTGCTGATAGAGCTTCAGACGGTAACCGATAAGCCGATTGGGGTCGGTTTTGGCATTTCCCAACCAGAGCATGCCCGTCAGGTGATGGATTGGGGGGCGGATGCTGCCATTGTGGGTAGTGCGTTTGTAAAGCGATTGGCAGATGGAACCCCTGCTCAAGGGCTGGGGGCGATCGCTGATTTTTGTCGAAGTTTAAAGGCGGCGATTCTACCTACTTGAAACTTATGTCAAGAGGGCTGAAACCCCTTCTAAAACCGGGTACAACCCCTCTTTTTTGTAAACTGGCACTGGCGTTAGAACGCTGGGAGTGCATTTATTGGGCTTCCTGTCAAGACTTTACACATTTGCCAGTCTATATCAGGATTCTGTAAAACTACTTAGAGAGTTTTTGAATATGAGGGCGAAAAGCCCCATCAGTGTAATCACGGAAGTGATGCTGTAAACTTTCTTTTGTAGAAAAAACGACATAAACTCGACTCGGCTGAGGTGCATTTTATGCGACGTAAGAAACCGTTCTTTTTCTTCTGCCTTTTAGAGTAATGAGCCTTCTGAAAAGACCGCTGGTGTGGGGACGTGTTCGATTTTTATTGGTGGGATTGCTGTTGGGATGGCCGAGTGTTCAAGGTCTGCCTATCCTTGCTCAGCAAATCATCACTATCCCCAACACTGCTACTGCAAACTTACAGGGACCCTCTGGGAATCCGGTCAACGTTCAATCCAACCAGACCACGATTACCGCGACCATTGGACGGGCAGGTCTGGAAATTATCAAAACGGCAGACCGTGCCTCGGCGGAGCCTGGAGATACGGTTGTCTATCGCTTGCTAGTCAGAAACACAGGGGACGTTACGCTGAATACCCTGCAAGTAACCGATACCCTGCCCTTTGGCGTGAGGTTTCTGTCTGATTCCCCACGGGCATCGCTGACGAACCAGAATCGAACCGTGTCAGTTTCGCTTTCCTCCACCACTGTGAATGGGCGCAACGTGGTTTTTGGCTTTTCCAGGCTTGAACCCAGGCAGGTTTTAACGATTGTGTATGGCGTGGTGTTGACCCCGGATGCGATTCGGGGGAATGGTCGCAACATTGCGGTTGCAACGGGTTTAACTCCAGCGGGAACTCAGGTGAGTAGCGCTAGTGCCAGCTACCTGGTTCAGATCCGTCCTGGAATTTTGTCAGACTGCGGCACCATTCTGGGGCGCGTGTTTGTGGATAGGAACTTTGATGGGGAACAGCAGC
Source organism: Leptothermofonsia sp. ETS-13 (assembly GCF_049200465.1). Lineage (NCBI taxonomy): Bacteria > Bacillati > Cyanobacteriota > Cyanophyceae > Leptolyngbyales > Leptolyngbyaceae > Leptothermofonsia > Leptothermofonsia sp. ETS-13. The sequence continues at coordinate 2,409,243 of NZ_CP120836.1, read as the reverse complement.
CTGGTGAGCCTGGTGTTCCTAACGCGGTGATTTACATGGATGACGGCAACCGGATTACGACGGATGCCAATGGGTTGTTTTCGCTGTCTTACGTGGTAGCTGGTTACCGGACTGGAACGCTGGATTTGACAAGTTTACCGGGCTATACCCTGGCTCCCAACCTGTACCGAATTGAGGGCAATAGCCAGTCCCGGTTCGTGAAACTGGCTCCTGGTGGACTGGCCAAGATGAATTTTGCAGTAACTCCGACTTTTAAGGAGGGTCAGCGGTAGTATGCAGTACTTGTGTTCTACGATTCGGCTGGCATTACTGTCATCGATGTTTGGAGCGATCGCGCTTTCCGCTGCGGCTAGCGCTCAAACCAATCTCCCGACTTCGACCAGTGAACCGATTCAGTTTGCCCAACCTGCCTCCACTGAAGTGAAAATCCTGGCTCCCCAGGCAACCTCAACCGGAGAGCAGACAACGAATCTGATGGTGCAGTATGCCTCTGGGGCAACGGTGCAGGTAACGGTGAATGGTAATCCACTTGGGGCTCAGATTCCCACCCAGGTTCAGCCTGACAGTGCTGGAGGCGTCGTTAACCAGGTCTGGTACGGCATTCTGCTCAAGCTGGGGGAGAACATTCTGACGGTGCAGGCTGCGGGTGGAAGTCCCGTGAGTGTAAAGGTGACGGTGCGGGAGACTGCGTACAAGCTCCAGTTTTTGCCGACTTCTGCCCCCCGCATTCCAGCAGATGGACGTTCTACAGTCACTGTCGAAGGTCAGATTGTTGATGAAGCAGGCAACCCCGTCACCCAGGATGCGGTGGTGACGTTAACCGCGAGTGCGGGGACGTTTACTGGAGCCGATCAGGACCGCGATCGCCCTGGGTTTCAAGTGCTTGCCAACGGGGGCAAGTTCACGGCTCAGTTGCAATCTTCCCTGGCTCCCCAGAAAGTTCGCATCCGAGCCGCCGCGGAATTGCGGGAACTGCGGGAAGTGAAGCCGGGGGAAACCCTCAAGCCTCTACCTCCAATTCAAGTCAGCAATGACGGCCCTTCCAGTTCCCCCAGCCTGGTTACGCCATCTCCGCTGACTCCCATTACTCTGCCCGTTACGAACCAGCTAGCAGCCTACACCCAGGTGGAGTTCATCACCAACCTGCGCCCCTTCCTAGTGTCGGGTGCTGTTACCTTCCGGCTTGGGGCAGGGGGTACCGACTTCTACGGCAGTTTCCGGGACTTCCTCAATCCGGATCGCATCGATCAGGATGTTCGGTTCGATGCCTCAATCAATGCCTTTGCCACCGGGCGGATTGGAGAATGGCTGGTAACGGCTGCCTTCAACAATCAGCGTCCCCTCAACGAAATCTGTGACGGCACGACCCGCCTGTTTCGCGACCCCCAGTTCTGCGATCAGGTCTATCCTGTCTACGGTGACAGTTCCACCACGGATTACCTGACGCCCTCCATCGATAGCGTCTACGTTCGGTTTGAGCGGAACTCACCTATTGTGGGAGCCGGAACAGACTACTTCATGTGGGGCGACTACAGCACCCCAGAGTTTGCAACCGCATCCCAGTTATTTACAGCAACCACCCGCCAGATCCATGGCTTCAAAGGGAACTACAACCTCGGCAACTTGCAGATCACTGCTATGTATGGCGACAATCTGCAAGGCTTCCAGCGGGACACGATCGCCCCCAACGGTACCAGCGGTTACTACTTCCTCTCCCGGCGACTGGTAGTGGGGGGTAGCGAGACGGTCTACGTTGAAACCCAGGAAATCGGTCGCCCCGGCACGGTGGTCGAGCGCAAGCAACTGTTTCGGGGACCGGACTACGAGATTGACTATGATCGCGGTTCGCTCCTGTTTCGTCGCCCCATCCAGCAGGTTGAATTTGACCCGTTTGGCCGCAGCCTGGTACGACAGGTCGTCGTTACCTATCAATACGATGGCACCAATACGGGGGATACCCACCTGTTCGCTGGCCGGTTGCAGTACAACTTCTCCCGCGAGTTTGGGCGGGAAAGCTGGGCAGCATTCAGCTACCTGCGGGAAGACGAGGGCGATCGCGACTACGAACTGTACGGCGTCGATGCCTTCATTCCCTTTGGCAAAGATGGACGGCTGATTGCCGAAATTGCGCGATCGACCAACGACTCCATCTTTTTCGGCAATGTGGGCGGCAATGCCTACCGCTTCGAAGTCAGCGGCACCCTGTTTGAAGGCGTGATTGGACGGGCCTACTACCGCTCCGTTGACGAAGACTTTACCAACAATGCCACCTTCAGCTTCTTTCCAGGGCAGACCCGTTACGGAGCCGAACTTGCCGCTAAAGTCGGTCCCACGACCAAACTCCAGTTCCAGATTGACCACGAATCCAATTACGGCATTGCACCCAGTACTTTAAACGCCTTCACCACCCTGTTTGACCCCTTACCCGAAGCCATTCCCGGTGAGCGGGTAGACAATAGCCTCACCTCCATCCGGGCGGGCGTGCTGCAAAAACTGGGAGCCGCCAACCTCAGCCTGGAATGGGTCAACCGCTCCCGTGCCGATAGCGTTGCCGGACGACTCACCGAGGACAGTAACCAGATTGTTTCCCGACTCACCTACCCTCTGACGGATACCCTGGTTTTCCGTGCCCAGAATGAACAGAACATTGGCAGTAGTGGCGACCCGCTCTATCCTAGCCGTACCACCGTGGGACTGGATTGGGCCGCCTACCCTGGTCTTACCCTGCGACTGGCGCAGCAGTTCATCTCCACCACCTCCATTTACCGGGCCAACTCCATTACCAGCCTGGATGCCATCTTCGACCAGAAGCTGACGGAAGACACCACCCTCACCGGGCGCTACTCCATCCTCAATGGGGTTGGGGGTTGGGGCAGCCAGGCCGCCTTTGGCTTGAATCACCGCATCACCCTGGCTCCGGGACTGCGAGTGGTGCTTGGCTACGAACGCATCTATGGTGATATTTTTGCCTACACGGGAACTGGGCAGCAGTTTGCTCAGGCTTATGCGGTGGGGCAAAGCGCCTCTGCCCTCGGCATTACCGAAGGAGACGCTTACAGCATCGGCATCGACTACACCGACAATCCCAACTTCAAAGCCAGCGGTCGGTTTGAATACCGGACAACAGATTTGGGCAACAACCTGGTGATTTCCGTCGCGGGAGCAGGCAAACTCTCGCCTTCCCTCACCGCCCTGGCCCGTTACCAGCAGGCCAACTTCGCCAATCAGACATTGCAAGCCGTTTCCGGAGACAGCATCAACCTGAAGTTCGGACTGGCCTACCGCAACCCCTTCGACGACAAGTTCAATGCCCTGCTGCGCTACGAATTTCGCCAGAACCCCTCCTTTACCCCCGACTCCATCCTGTTTGGCACAGGAACCGGGTCCAATGCCCACATCGTAGCTCTGGAAGCCATTTACACCCCCAACTGGCGGTGGGAGTTCTATGGCAAGTTTGGGCTTCGCAGCAGTCGCTCCTATCTGGCGCGGGATCTGGTTGGCACGAATGCGATTACGCTAGGTCAATTCCGTGCTCTCTACCGCCTGGGTTACCGCTGGGATATTGGTGGCGAAGTGCGGTACATCAGCCAGTCCCTCACGGGCTACAACGAAGTGGGTTTTGCTGTAGAAGCGGGCTACTACGTCACCCCTAACATCCGTATGGCAGCGGGCTATAGCTTTGGTCGAGCGAATGACCGGGACCTGGGCGATCGCTCCAAAGGTGGTCCCTACGTCCTCTTCACCCTGAAGCTCAACGAACTGTTTGAAGGCTTCGGCTTACAACGAGCCTTCCCCGAAAACGCCCAACCCAAGATCGCCCCACCCCAGCAACAGGAATCCCTGGTACAACCCGTTGCGACCCAGCCCGGTTCAACGGTGTCTCCCCCTGAAACTGGGCCCGCATCGAGAGGGCAGGGACAATGAAACATCTGAGGAGTGAACAGCAACCAAAAACAATGGCTGAAGAACAAACGATCTACCAGAAGTTAAAGGCACCGATCTCGAAACTCACAGAAACCCAAAGATCCAGCAACCAGCAGAAAAGGGATTTAAACCCCATCATTCAACTCGTACAGAAAAGTCCTTTCGACCAAATCGCCTCCACCCCCTGGCCATCTTTTCCTGGGGCTACCATTCAACTCCCACAGATAACTCCTTTCGGGGGGTCTGGGGGAGTTAGGCCCCCAGATCCGCGGGGGCACGGGGGGAAGACCCCCGAACCCGCTGCAAAGCAGCCCCAGGACTGTCACTTTCACCCATCCCAATGGCTGATTTCTGCCTTAACCGGAATATCCATCGTCTCTGCTGCTCCTGCACTCGCCCAACCTCAACCCCTGCGGGCGATCGTCAACAGCAACCAGGACGGCCCTGCCCAGGCCGATGACATCCTCACCCTGCGGGAAGCCATTCTGCTGATGAACGGAACTTTACCACTCACTAACCTGTCCGCCGCAGAACAGGCCCAGGTGAGCCAGCTCCCCACAGATAGTTCCTCTCGCATTGACTTTAATTTGCCCGCTGGAGAAACCACCATTCGCCTGCTAGAGGTCTTGCCTGCCATTACCCGCCCCCAACTGGTCATTGATGGCACCACCCAACCTGGCTATAATAGTAAACCCGTCATCAACGAGCGCCCAATCCCAATGCCGATTGTGGCCATCACCCCCGCCCCAGGCAAAGAAGTCTTTCGAGGTTTAACCATCACGGCTGACTTCGTCACCATTCGCGGGTTTAGCCTGTACGGGTTTACCTCCAGCCAGGGAGAATATTTTTCTGGCTTTGCCTCTGGCTACGGCTCCACCCAAAGCACTCCCCCCGCCGATATTTTCATCAGCCATCGCTTTCCCCCTCCCGACACTCGCAAACAGCAACCCCCAGCCAACTTTTCGCCCTACTATTCTGATGACCTGCCACCCAGACAAGTGGTAATTGAAAACAACTGGCTGGGAATGGCACCTATGCAGGCAACGGGCGACGGGCAACAGGCGATAGATACCCTTCCAACTCCTCCGAATTCTCGCTCCGCTTTTGGCGTTTCCGTTTTTAACGGCACAGGTACCACGATTCAGCGCAATTGGATTGCTTACCACGACGGGAGTGCGATCATTACCTCCGTCAATGCTTCGGAACTAAATATTGCCGAGAACGTGATTACCGGAAATGGGATTGCTGGAATGCCTGATGCCATCCGGTTAGAGGGTAACGTCAACCAGGCCCAAATCGCAGGCAATCTGATTTGCGCCAACGATGGGAGTGGAGTTTACCTGTTCAAACCAGAGGGGGCTGTTCGGATTCGCGAGAACCAGATCATCTACAACGGCAGACGACTGCGCCGCGCCGCCATCTACCTGATGGGGAACGACCACGAAGTTAAAGGGAATGAAATTCGCTACCAGACGGGACCGGGGGTTGCCGTTGCGGCTTACCCAGAGAGCGATCGCAACCAGATTCAAACCAACCGCTTCTCTAGCCTGGAAGGACTTAGCATTGACCTGGTTACCCGTCAGGGAGCTACCGCCGGAACGGATGTGCATGACTACCAGATAGGCGATGGTCCCAACCCCCCCCGCAACTCGTTCAACCGGCATAAAGATACGGGTAACGCGGCCATTCATGCACCCCAGTTTGCCAGCCAGGAATTTGTGGCACTGGGAAACTCACCCGTACAGATCTATGGCACCGCCGACCCCGGTTCCCAGATTGAACTCTACCGGGTAGCCGGAAATGGTAGCCGTTACGGACCGCTGAATGAACCCGTTGCAACCGCTATGGCCGATGAGAAGGGGCATTTTAGCGCCAGCCTGGATGGCCTGCGGATTGGTGAGAAGATTAGCGCGATCGCCACCCATCCCCGCTATGGCACCTCCGAACCCGCCCGCAACGCCACCATCCGTTCCGTTGAAGCACCCACCTCCCAACCCCCCATCCCCCAATCCCCTTCCTCCATCCCTCGCTGTACCACCCCCGTTGTCCAGGAACCTCCTGCTGTAATTCCTCCCACACCTGTCACCATTCAAATTCCCAACGTCATCCATTTCGCCCTCGATAAATCCAACATCAGCCCAGCTACCGCCAGAGTATTGGATCGGATCGCTCAAGTTTTGCTAGAGAACCCCTCAATGCTGGTCGAGATTGTGGGGCACACCGATCCCCGCGCCACCGATGCTTACAACCTGGCTCTGGGGCAGCGACGAGCTCTTGCCGCCCGAAACTACCTGCTCAAACGGGGCATTGCCCCCGAACGGATGACCATTCGCTCAGAAGGAGAGCGGCAATTGGTTTCAACCGGACGAACCCGGCTCGACTTCGCCCGCGATCGCCGCGTCGAATTCTTCTACAAAGACGCCAGAGAAATCGAAGTCATTATCCAGGAAGAGGATTTACAGATTGAACCCTGAAAACACACTGGGCGAATGATCTACCCCTCCACTCCATCACTCTGCTACTCCATCACCCCATTACTCATCCCCATTACTCATCCCCTGCTCCCCCTGGCTTCTTTTTTCCTTCTTCTTTCTTCTTTCTTCTTCCCAGCCCCCTGCCCCAGTGTGAGAAGATCTGATGAACCGTTCTCTAAAGACTTTGGTGACCCTGACCTGCTCCAGCATCCTGCTGGGTTCGCAGACAATCCTGTTTCAGCAGCCTGCCAGGGCTCAAACCTTTCTTGGATTTGTAGGTTGTCCAGCAGGTACCCGCGAAGGTCCCATTAATCTCGTCAGTAACGGAAACTTTAACATCTCTCCGGGAGTGGTCAATGGTCCGCTGCTCCCTGGCAACCCCGCAGGCTTTACCAGTACACTGCCCTATCGAGGGGACGGTGTTTACCCGGACGACACCCCTCCACTGCCTATTGCACTGGGGGGGCTTTCCATTCAGACAGGAACCATTAACTATCTGGGCGGTGTGGTGGTTGGCCAACCCTTCCCTGGCGACCCTGCTAACGGCGTCCTGCCCTCAAATACCTATCTCTATTCCAATCCAAATGCTTCAGCGGCAACTCCGCTTGTACCAGGTTCAGCATTTCCTCCCATCTCTCCCACCAGCCCAATTATCTGGAGTCAGACGCTGACAGGTCTGGCCCCCAACGCCACTTATAACTTCACAGCCTATTTCTACAACCTACTCACCGATTTGGCACCCCCTGGAGCTGCACCCCCTGTGATTCGCCTGCTGGCAGGTCCCCCGGGTGGACCCGATACAGCCTTTGTCCCCTCCTTGAGCGGACAGCCCGTCACCACTCGGCAGCAGTGGTTGCGAGTACAGGGTCTGTTCAGTCCCAACGGCCTGCCATCACTGGAACTCCGGATCGTAGACGAAGCGAATACCATCGTTGGTGATGACTTTGGTATGACTGCTGTTGGATTTAGAGAATGTATCCCCATTATTGGGGTGGCAAAAAGTGCGGGTACTCCTGTCCAAAATGCAAACGGTACCTTCACCATTCCCTATACGGTCACGGTTCAGAACTTTGCGCCCAATAATCCCACCTTTACAGTCAACAATTTGCAACTGACGGAAGACCTGCGCCAAACCTTTGCCAATGCCACCATCAATTCAGTGACAAACATCCAAAGTCCGACTTTAACGGTCAATCCAGCCTTTAATGGCACCACCGATTTCAATCTTCTGGCTCCTGGGGTGAATACACTGGCAGGGCAAACCACCACCACCGTAACCTTCAGCGTCACAATTACCCCCGGCGCCGGACCGAGCGGATCGGGTCCGTTCAACAACCAGGTCACCGTTACAGGGGGCAGTCAGGGGGGAACTCCGCTCACCGATCTGTCCGTCGATGGCACAAACCCCGACCCAAATGGAGATGGCAACCCCGATGAAGGTTCACCCACCACAGTTACGTTAGTTCCGGGGGCAAGCACTCCCCGACTGGGTGTTGCCAAAAGTGCGGGCACACCTGTTCAAAACGCCAATGGCACCTTTACCATTCCCTATACGGTTATTGTTCAAAACCTTTCACCCAACGATCCGGCGTTGACGGTAAACAATTTGCAAATTATGGAGGATCTGCGCCCTACCTTTGCCAATGCCACCATCAATTCGGTAACTAATCTTCAAAGTCCAACGCTGGTCGTGAATTCAGCGTTTAATGGCACCACTGATTTCAATCTTCTCGGTCCTGGCAACTCTCTGCCTGGGCAAACCTCAGCGTTGGTAACGTTTAGTGTCAACATTACACCGGGAAGTGGACCAAGTGGTTCCGATCCGTTTGCCAACCAGGTCACAGCCAATGGGGTTAGTCCAACGGGTACACCCGTCACAGATCAGTCTGTGGATGGAACGAATGTTGACCCGAATGGGGATGGGATTCCGAATGAAGGTTCACCGACTCAGGTTGTGCTACCTGGCACGGGAATTCCAACCGGCAATCAGCGACTTCGTCTGGTGAAGCGGATTACGGGCGCGACCAGAAATGGGGTACCGATTCCTGGCATTAATTTCAACACGTTTGTCAATGATCCGGGGAGTGCAGATGATGATGCTCCGGGTTGGGCGCAGTTTCTACCTTTAGGGCTGGTCAATATTGGAGCTAATAGTCCACTGCGGAGTGGAGATGAAGTGACTTACACGGTTTACCTCCTATCAGATGGGGACAGTCCAGCAACGGCTGTGACGATTTGCGACCCTGTGCCAGCGACGACAACATTTGTTGCGGATAGTAACCAGATTCAGCGTCCTGCGGCTTCGGTGTCTCCGGGTGGGGCGTTCTTCCCGCCGCTGGCACCGCTGCCAACCGGCAATCCCTGCCCCAGCCAAACGAATGTGAATGGGTCAGTGATTTATGACGTGGGTGATGTGCCGAATACAGCAGGAAATAATTTTGGGTTTGTGCGGTTCCGGGTGAGGATTGATTAGGTGTGGTGCCAGCGGGTGGTGCCGTCTTTCTGGTCAATGAGGGTAATGCCGTAGGACTGGAGTTCGTTGCGGATGCGATCGCTCTCCGCCCAATTTTTCGCTTTTCGCGCTTCCTGCCGCTGTTGAATCAGAGCTTCGATTTCAGCATCCGTTAACCCAACGGTTCCGGTGCCACTTACGCCTGTGGAAAGAGTTGCATCACCAGCACCTGGTTTAACTTCCAGCCCCAGCACTTGAGCCAGACTTGCCAGGGTTTGCCAATAGCGCTGTAACTCCTCAACTGGCATTTGGGTTTGTCCTTCGTGTATCAACAGATTTCCTTCCCGCCGCAGGTCTTTTGCCAGTTCAAATAGAACGGAAAGGGCGATCGGTGTGTTGAAATCATCATCCATCGCTTCGTTGAAGCGGCTGACGGCATCCTGATCAAGCTCCGGAGGCAGAGTAGACCATCCGGGTAATTTAGAAAAGTCGGAACTGAATTTGAGCGCTTCTTTCAAAGTATTCCAGCCACTCTCAGCGGCCTCCAGACCCTCGGCGGTAAAGTCAATCGGTTTCCGGTAGTGGGCCTGCAACACAAACAGCCGAAACGCCATTGGATCATATTCCTTCAGCAAGTCGCGGGTAAGGCGGATGTTGCCCAGGGATTTGGACATTTTCTCGCCATCCATATTGACGAAGCCGTTGTGCATCCAGAATCGTGCCAGTGGCTTTTGGGTGACAGCTTCGCTCTGAGCAATTTCGTTTTCGTGGTGGGGAAAGGTCAAATCCATGCCACCCGCATGGATATCGATGGATTCGCCCAATTCCTGCCGAACCATAGCTGAGCATTCAATATGCCAGCCCGGACGTCCCGCTCCCCAGGGAGACTCCCAGGCAGGTTCTCCGGGTTTCGCTGCTTTCCAGAGAGCAAAGTCGAATGGATCTTTCTTCTTGTCGCTTTCTTCTTCAATATCCACCCGTCCGCTGGCACCCGCCTGCATTTCTTCCAGGCGGCGACCGGAGAGTTTTCCATATTCTGGGAATTGGCGCACCGCATAGTAAACATCGCCATCGGAGGCATAGGCGTAATTAAGCTGCTCCAATTCATGGATCAGCCGTTGAATGCCATCAATGGTATGGGTTGCTCTGGGGTAGGAGTCGGCACGGAGAATGTTGAGGCGATCGGCATCTTCGAAATAGGCTGCAATGTACTTCTCGGCAACCTCCTTCATGGATGAATTTTCGGCGATCGCCCGCTTCAGAATCTTGTCATCAATATCGGTAAAATTCTGCACATAGCGGACCTGGTACCCCCCGCCACATCAGGTACCGCCGCACCACATCAAAAATCACAAACACCCTGGCGTTGCCAACATGAAAGTAGTTGTAAGCCGTAATGCCACACACATACATCCGCACCTTCCCCGGTTCGATGGTTTCAAACGGTTCCTTGCGGCGAGTCAGAGTGTTGTAGATCTCTAGAGGCATAGGGGTGGATGGGTATGGAGTAAGGGAGTGGATAGGTGGAAGGGTTGGGGGTGAGGGAATGGAGGGGTGAAGGGGTGGGGGGATTAGAAGGGTGATGGGGTGAGGGAGTGGAGGGGTGGGGAAGTGGAGGAGTACTGGATGTAAAGAGCAATCACCGGGATTGTCAATTTTTTTGTGGCAATCCTAGAAAGGGGGTCGAGGGAATCAGGATCTCGAGGATTCAGAACCCCGTTTCTAAAACACCCTCTTTCTGAGACATCCCCTTTCAAGAAGTCAGAACCTTTCAAGAAGTCAGAACCCGTTTCTAGAACACCCCCCTGATCTCAATCCTCAATCCCCAATCCCTGACTCCTGACTTCCTTCTTCCCCTCCCCCCTCTCTAACAACTAATAACCAACAACCGACTGTCACCCATCACCCCATCACTCTCCTACATTCTGGCTCCTGCCTCCTGACACTCAATTCCAATAACCAGTGATAACGTAAAGATATGGAGATGCATATTCAGCATTCCACTGTATAGTATTCACTACCCATCTGTTCCACCCATTTTCTGACGTTTCGGAAAACCGCTCTATGCAATCAGCAGTGTCTCCCGCTTCAGCAATGGAAGCCCCCAAACACGGCTTACCTGTCACTATCATTACAGGCTTTTTGGGCAGTGGTAAGACGACTTTACTCAATTACATTTTGACAAATCAGCAAGGGCTGAAGACGGCTGTTTTAGTTAACGAATTTGGTGAAATTGGTATTGATAATGAGCTGATTGTCACCACCGATACAGACAATAGCATGGTTGAGTTGAGCAATGGCTGTATTTGCTGCACGATTAACAATGATCTGGTAGAAGCGGTTTATAAGGTTCTGGAACGGCAGGATGCGATCGACTACCTGGTGGTTGAAACAACGGGGCTGGCCGATCCATTACCCGTAGCCCTGACTTTCCTGGGCACTGAGTTGCGGGATATGACCCGGCTGGACTCCATCATTACCGTGGTCGATGCCGAAAACTTCAGTCTAGATCTGTTCAACAGCGAGGCGGCCTATAGTCAAATTGTCTATGGGGATATCATCCTGCTGAACAAAGCCGATCTGGTAGATGAGGCTGATCTGGATGCCCTCGAAATCCGAATCCGGGACATTAAGCAGGGAGCTCGAATTCTTCGTACTGTAAAGGGACAGGCTCCTTTAGGAATGTTGCTCAGTGTTGGGCTGTTTGAGTCTGACAAGTATTTTGAGCCGGAAACGGAGTCGCACGGTCATACCCATGATCATGAGCACGAGCATCATAACCATGATCACGGCCATCATGACCACTCCGGTTGCGATCACGACCATGGCCATTGTGTTCATGATCATCATCATCACCACTCCAACCATCTGGAGAATGATGGTTTTACGTCTGTTTCGATTCAGAGTGACAAGCCCTTCGATATCAAGAAGTTCCAGTATTTTCTAGATAACCAGTTGCCTGACAATGTCTTCCGGGCGAAAGGAATTCTCTGGTTCAACGAAAGCCCGAAACGGCATATCTTTCACCTCAGCGGCAAGCGCTTTTCTCTCGAAGACGATGAGTGGAAGGGCGAACCGAAAAACCAACTTGTATTGATTGGTCAGAATCTGAATCATGAGATGCTGCGATCGCAAATTGAACACTGCTTTACCCTACCGACCACTAGCCGAGGCAAAGGTTTTGGGAAGTAATTTTTGGGTGAACTGCGTTGGACTCTAGCCGCGAGGTACTGGTTTGCCAACATGTTAATTGTCTGGGCAACGGCTCTGCTGAGGTGTTAAAAGCCTTTCAGTCAAACCCCGTCCCTGGCATTACTGTGAATGCAAGCGAGTGCCAGGGGCAATGCAACATGGGCCCCACCGTCAGGGTACTGCCTGACGAAACCTGGTACTGCCGGGTGAAGTCAGAAGATGTTTCCGCGATCGTTGAACAGCATCTCAAACAAGGAAGACCCGTTGAACGGTTGCTCCATCCCCGAATGCATGCAAAGTTTTAGCCAGTTGTTATAGCCGTTGCTAGGTTGCTTAGGACATTGGCTTAAGGTGGGTGGCTATAGCTATATAGCGGTAGTCATTATGGTTAGGACGGGGTGCAGGGGTTCCACTCCTGGCTGGGGGCGAAGCCCCCACTCCCTCTCTAATTCCAATGTCCTAACGCACCCGCGTAGAGCTATACCACCTCGTTTCAGTCATCTTCGAGATCCAGAATTTGTTGATCAATGGCTTGCAGGCGCGATCGCACCACCTCCTCAGATAGAATCCGTTTTCTCAGCGCATCATTGAGGGCACTTTTTTCGGCCAGTAACAGGCGTCGCCGGATCGCGTCTAATTGAGATAACCCCTTGATCGCTGCGGTCAACTTATCAGGACGGCGATTGTAGAAGTCTCGCAGAGAGCGTTCTGCGGCAGCAATCCGCACCTGATAGCTGGCCCGCATTTCTTCATAAACGGATTTGGGCAACACTCCCGATTTCAGCAGGTTATCCAGTTCATCCTGGGCGGCTTTTGCAGTCATCAGTTGTGACTGAAGCGATTCGATCCACTGCTGGGCTTCTGAGGTGTGAGCAATCTGAAGACGACGAACCAGCCAGGGCAAACTAACCCCCTGCCCAACCAGGGAAAGCAGTACCGTTCCAAACACCAGAGCAATTAATCCTTCCCGTTCAGGGAGAGTCGTAGGTAGGCTGAGGGCTAGCGCCATTGACAGCGAACCTTTGATATTGCCCAGAAACAGTACATGCTGCCAGCGTAGTGGAATGAGACGATCAAACAGACTGGCCCCGGCCAACAGGGGATAGACTGCCAGAAATCGCCCTACCTGATAAGCCAGAATCGCCAGCAGCACGGCGGGTAGCGTTTTACCCAGGGTTGCCAAATCAATTTCTAGCCCAATCAGTAGAAAAATGAAGGTGTTCACTCCAAAGCCAGCATACTCCCAGAAACTGAGAACCGTAATGCGGCTGGACGCAGAAACGTTGTGAGCCTGCTCGGTGTTTCCCATTACCAGACCAGCGATGACTACCGCAACCACACCGGACACTCCCACTAGCTGGCTGATCTGGAAGGCTCCTAGAGCGATCGCCACAGTCAACAAAATGCTGCTGAGGGCATCATCGGAGCGGACATATAGCCCAACCCCCAGATAACCCACCACCATTCCCACTAACCCTCCTCCCAGAATCACCACCAGCAATTCCCGAATGCCGTCGGCAACCGTGATCGAGCCTGCCACATTTACCTTCAGAATCAGGCTGAACAGCACCAGTGCCATACCATCGTTAAACAGGCTCTCCCCTTCCACAATCGTGATCAGCCGAGAAGGAACTGTCACTTCTTTGAAAACGGCAATAACCGAGACTGTGTCCGTAATTGCCAGAATGACTCCCGCCAGCAGGGCCGGAATCCAGGCCAGCCCCAGAGCAAACTTGAGGACGCAGGCTGTGACACCGGAAGCAATGACCACTCCCGGTCCAGCAAGTAGGGCGATAGGCTTAATGGTGGTGCGAAGACGACTGACATCGGTATTGATCGCAGCCTCAAACAGCAGAATGGGGAGAAAAAGATTAAAAATTAGCGAAGAATCCAACCCAATGCGGCGGGGTAAAAGCTCGGCAATAGCCAGCCCTGCCACCACCAAACCCGTGACATAGGGAATTCGCAGCCGACGGGAAACCAACGCTACACCCGTTGCTACCAGCAGCAGAATGATGAGGATTCTGACCAGTTGAGCAATGTTTCCCTGATCACTGCTGACCGCTGCGATTAACCATGTCATAGGAACCTGACCTGCCTCTCAACTGAACCTTGCATGTCGATAAGCTATAGTACAGATTCGTTGACATAGCCATCGCCATCAGGCTTAGGACGGGGTGCAGGGGTGGAACCTCTGGCTGGAGGCGAAGCCTCCACACCCGCTTAGATCCAGTGTCCTAAGCAAGTTGGTGACAGCTATAAGACCTTGGACTATAGACTTTGGGCAATCAATTGAAAGACCGTTCACAGTTTACCGTTTAACGCTTAAGATCCGTTCCAGTTTTTATAAGGAGCCTCCGTGAGCCCAGAAACCCTACTCCAAACCTCCCCTGCTGTAGCAGAGCTGCCGCTCAATTCTTCCGATGCCTTCGATCCGGCAGTTGACTTTGATCCCTATGTGATGGCAACCTATGGGCGCTATCCCATTGCCCTGGAACGAGGAAAAGGCTGCCGCGTTTGGGATACGCAAGGTCGAGAGTATTTAGATTTTGTAGCAGGAATTGCGACCTGCACTCTGGGCCATGCCCATCCTGCCATGGTGGAGACGGTCACCCAACAAATCCAAACGCTCCATCATGTTTCCAATCTCTACTATGTCCCGGCTCAGGGAGAACTGGCTAAGTGGCTGGTTGAACATTCCTCTGCCGATCGCGCCTTTTTCTGCAACTCCGGGGCAGAGGCCAACGAGGGAGCCATCAAGCTGGCACGGAAGTATGCCCACACCGTTTTGAACATTGAAAATCCGGTTATCATTACCGCCCACGCCAGCTTCCATGGCCGGACTCTGGCAACCATCACCGCCACTGGACAGCCGAAGTACCAGAAAGGCTTTAGCCCTCTGGTGCCCGGTTTCTTCTACGCCCCCTACAATGACATTGATGCACTGGAACGGGCCCTGGAGGAACTGGACAGGGGCGATCGCCAGGTTGCAGCCATTCTGCTGGAAGCCCTCCAGGGTGAAGGGGGCGTGCGTCCGGGCAATCGCGCCTACTTCCAGCGCATTCGCCAGATTTGTGACGAAAAAGGCATTCTGCTGATTTGTGACGAAGTGCAGGTTGGCATGGGTCGTTCTGGAAAGCTCTGGGGTTACGAAAACCTGGGAATTGAGCCTGATATCTTTACCTTAGCCAAAGGGTTAGGGGGTGGCATTCCCATTGGTGCCATGCTGTGCAAGTCGCACTGTGATGTTTTCCAACCCGGCGACCACGCCAGCACCTTTGGCGGTAATCCGTTTGCCTGTGCCGTTGCCCTCTCTGTTTGCCAGACCATTGAGCGGGAAAACCTCCTGACCAATGTGCAGGAACGGGGTGAGCAATTGCGGGCAGGTCTGCGGGCGATCGCAGAAAAGCATCCCGACACAGTGGCAGAAGTCAGAGGTTGGGGCTTGATCAACGGCCTGGTTCTGGCGGAAGAAACCCCTCTTACCTCAGCCGACGTGGTGAAATCGGCGATCGCAGAAGGATTGCTTCTGGTTCCTGCGGGACCTAAAGTGGTACGCTTCGTGCCCCCGCTAATTGTGAGCGCAGAGGAAATCAATCAGGCCCTGGAAGTTATTGGGAAAGCATTCTCCCTCCTGGGTTGACCAGCTTTTTCTACCTTTCCGCCTCTTTCTCTAGGAAAATCGTCACCGGACCATCGTTGGCGATCGCAACCTGCATCATTGCCCCAAACTTTCCTGTTTCCACCCGTAAGCCGCTGGAGCGCAACAGAGAGACAAACCTTTCATACAGCGCTTCAGCGGAATTCGGTATTGCTGCCCGGTCAAAAGAAGGACGGCGTCCCTTGCGGCAGTCACCATAGAGGGTGAACTGGCTGATGACCAGCAATTCTCCCCCAATCTCCTGAACCGAGCGATCGAACCGGCCCCCTTCCCCATCGGGAAACAGCCTCAACTCCAGACATTTCCGTGCCATCCACTCCAGTTCAACCTCCGTATCTGTGTCAGCAATCCCTACCAGCAAATTAAGTCCCCGTCCTATCTTGCCAATCACTTCTCCCTCAACCGTGACCTGTGAAGAACTGACTCGTTGAATGACAATGCGCATAGAGGAAGGAAGGGGATTGGGGGTAAGAAGAAGAAAGAGGAAAGAAGGAAGAAAGAAGGAGCGGAGGAGTGGAAGTAATTGAGTAATGGAGTGATGGAGTAATGGAGTGATGGGGTGGGGAATTTTGAGTTTTGAGTTTTCAACTCACACCTCACACCTCTCTAACAACCAACAACTACTGATCAGGCTTAAGCAGAAATGGAGACGGCCTTGGAGTTGGTCTGGGTTGCAAAACGCCACCCGGTTTGTATTCAGCACCATTGGGCATTCTGGCTCCGTCAAACTTTGCTCCGGTAATGACGGCTCCAAACATCCTGGCTTTAACCAGGTTTGCCTTTTCAAAATTGGTGCCAGTCAAATTTGCGCCGCGCAGGTCTGCCCCTTCTAAACTGGCTTCTCTCAAATCTGCTCCTGACAGGTCTGCATTGGTTAAATCGGCACCGTAAAGATTTGCCTTGTAAAGCTTGGCACCTTGCAGGTTGGCGTTCTGAAACTTTACAAGCGCCAGGTTCGCTCGCTCCATCACTGCATCCGTCAAGTTGGCAGAATTTAGATTCGATCCCTGCAACGCGGCGGCTGTGAGATTGGCCCCTTTCAGATCAGCCAAACCCAACTCGTAGCTGTAAAGGCTGGCTTCTGACAAATCACAGCCTGGACAAACTCCGGAGTCAAGCAGCCGCTTCACATGGTCAGGATTAGCCGATAAAGCAGCGGTTGCCAATGCAAGCAGGGCTGTCAGGGGAATTAGTGCTAAAGAAAATTGTTTCATCGCTCACCATCGTGCTTGAGTTGATTATCGCTGATGAGTGTCAGAGGAACCGATCAAGTTTGAGTCGAGTGAGGAGGTTTGATTGGGGACAACGTCTGGGGAGATCAAAGCGGGGTTGGGATTAACTGAGTTTCGTTTTACTGGGTACCGAGCGAACTGAACCACAGTTAATAGCTTCAATTAGCTGGTCGATCGCGGCCATTTCTTCCTCACCAAATTCTCTCTGCCGCAACAGTTTTTGCATTTGCCGCTCCAGGTTCATAGGTAATTCACCCGTTTCAAGCACCCTTTGAACAATTTCAACAAGCTGCATAAACAATCAGGTATCAGGTCTATAAAAGCGTTGAGAGTTCATCGACAACTCGCACACGCCCTTTACGTAACGCATGGAGCAATCGGTCGATACAATTTCGCTCCTCTTCACTCAACGTTTCTGAAAGCATGGCGGCCATCAGCCCGTAACGGTCAGCCAGGGTAATTTTGCCGGCGACGCTTGCTTGGGCAAATAACTCAGAAATTGCAGAGGGAAGAAGGTTTACGGGAGGCATCGTTAATTGTGGAACTCGATAGTTCTACTATCAACGGATTCAACGATTACTCCAGTGACAAAGGGGTAGTCAGAAGCGTGATTTTTTGAGGGGAGGTGAGTGACTTACTGAAGGGCGATAAGTGACTGGTCAAGAAGGGTTGGGGTGATAGCAGTCACATTGGCGATTCAGGACTACTATCTTCCTGAGCCTACAACGGGGGGTTGTCAAATTTTTTGTGGCAATGCTGGAAAGGGGGTCGAGGGAATCAGGGTTTCAAGGAGCCAGAGCCCTGTTTCTAGAACACCCCCTACAACGGAGGGCCTGGTCTCTGTATAACTGGTTAAACAATTTTGATGACCGATGGCTAACGTTGAGCGTCTCACCCTCTCACATCCTGCCCTTTTCTAGCGCTACCCCAAAAAAATATGGAGGGCTTCTAAAAAAATATGGAGGGCTTCTAAATGTTGAAGCCCTCCATATTTACCAATCTGACTTGCGGAGTAGTTAGCGCATTTCTGTCAGCCTATACTAAGCAACCCAACTAAGCAACCCACTTTTGCGCAACGATTTCAGCCAGGTCTACTACACGTTGGCTGTAGCCCCACTCATTGTCATACCAGGCAACGACCTTCACCATATCGCCACCCATTACCATAGTCAGAGCTGCATCCACAATGGAAGACTCGTCAGTTCCAGCATGATCTGTGGAAACCAGCGGCAGATCACAATATTTCAGAATGCCTTTCATTTCACCCTCTGAAGCATTCTTCAACACTTCATTTACCTGGTCGGCAATGGTGCTTTTTTCGACCTGAACTACCAGATCCACAATGGAAACGTTGGGAGTCGGAACCCGCAGGGCAATTCCATTCAACTTACCTGCCAATTCGGGTAGTACTAGTGCTACAGCTTTAGCAGCACCGGTTGAGGTTGGTACAATGTTCATCGCAGCGGCACGGGCACGACGCAGGTCACGATGGCTGGCATCCAACAAGCGCTGGTCGCCTGTATAGCTGTGAGTTGTCGTCATTGTGCCCTTGATAATACCGAAGTTCTCATGTAGCACTTTGGCGATCGGAGCGAGGCAATTGGTTGTACAGCTTGCGTTGCTAATGATGTTGTGTTTGTAATGGTCATATTGATGATGGTTCACACCTACGACAAACGTGCCGTCATCCCCTTTACCAGGCGCTGTAATCAAAACCTTCTTGGCACCTGCGGTAATATGCTTGGAAGCACCTTCTTTACTGACGAATACGCCCGTTGATTCAATGACCAGGTCAATTTCCCATTCCTTCCAGGGCAAATTCTCAGGATTACGATCAGATGTACACTTGATAGTGTGACCGTTGACAGTAATCGTATTTTCGTCAGCGCTGACATCACCCTCAAACTTGCCAATCATTGAGTCGTATTTCAATAGATGGGCGTTTGTTTTGGGGTCAGAGGTGTCATTGATAGCGACCACTTGAAACTGGCTATTTTCTCTAGTCAGCCAGCAACGCATGAAGTTACGTCCAATACGTCCAAAGCCATTAATTGCTACTCTAATCACTGCGTCTTGCCCTCTGTCTGCTAAATACTTACCCGATAGTCAAACCAATCATAAGACTCTGTGGATCCCAGTGCAATAACTTCTCTGTTGAGCGCGGTAAGTCAAATCGGCTCTACGAGAACGTTTCAGCCCCAGCGAGGAATTGCACTCCAGCCGCAGAATTTAGTTTTTCCCTGGCTTCCAATCTGTTAAAGTCTTTGACTAGGTATTTTAACTTATTTCACGTACAGTTTATGCTCCTCAATATAAATTCTTACCGGATCTGGCACCAAATATCGGATGGAACGGCCTTCCAGCCGATATTGACGAATCAGGCTGGATGAGATGTTGATCGCGGGCATTTGCAGTAATTGCCAGCGAAGCGCAGAACCCAGTTGCGCCATAACCTTTCTTCCGAGTTCTTCTGCCTCTGCTGAGGTTCGACCTGCGCTCCATCGAGAGGCAACCAGCCAGGTACATTGCTCAATCAACAGGTGGCTTTTGTACCACTTTGTTAGGGTCTGAAAGGTATCACTGCCCAGGATCCAAAACCATTGAGTCGAAGGATAAAGAGCCTGCAAATGCTGAAGTGTCCCAATCGCGTAGGAAACTCCCTTCTGCTCCATGTCAATACTGGACAAACTGAAAGCGGGATGATCGGCGATCGCGCGCTGTACCATTTCCAGCCGCTGGTCAAATGCGGGTAACGCCTGCGGCTTATGGGGAGGACGGAACGTTGGCACCCAGATAATCTGATCTAGTGCCGCCTGATCCAAAGCTGTCTCAGCAACTAAAAGATGTCCCCAGTGGATGGGGTTAAAGGTGCCACCAAAGATCGCAACCTTCCGCATTAAAAACTCTCACCCGTGGCTGTCCTAGTTACCCCCTGCGGCTGAAAGGGTGGATTGACTCATTGCAGGCTTTTTTCAGTTCTTCCAAATCTGAAAACCTTAAGTGTGAAGTCTAACCTAGTCTAGATTCGTAGAAACAAACTTTTGTGTAGTCTACAGTTACCTATCGGGAAATGTGAGTATAAGGTCTGAATTCAACTATTCATGGAAGACTCTTTTTGATCCACCTCTTACTGATTCCTTAGATTCGTCTAATAAATTTCGGATGTAATGACTGCGAAAGAACCATCAAATTCACTGAAATCCAGCAGAAATGTTGAAAGGAGTGATATAACTTTCACGGAAACTAAAATCTTTGCCATAAGTAGCACTCTTAGCGTGGTTGGGCAAATTATTAGAAGCCTGTATCCCCATAAAGGTAATCCTTGATATGATAGCGCGAGATATTGCTGTGGTGTGGTGTGTAAGGAGCTAGAATGCTGAACTCTGTCGATTTCACCGGCAGACCGTTCCACTTTATTGGTGTTGGTGGAATTGGAATGTCAGCCCTGGCTTACGTTTTAGCTAAGCGTAAGCTACCTGTGTCTGGGTCAGATCTGCGATTGAGTCATATCACTCAACGATTACAGGAAGAGGGCGTCCATATTTTCTGGAATCAGGATCCAAGCAATTTAGAGTTTTTCAAACCCGATTCCAGTCCTGCCAACGAGGTCCTGTCGGCTGCCACAGTTGGGGCGCCCCCCTTGTCAGAGCCAGAAGTTTCAAGGCTGAATCGGTTACTTAGTGATGGAGGCTGGACATCGACTCTACCCCAGGTTATTTGTTCTACAGCAATTCACCCTGCCAATGCTGAGTATCAGGCGGCTCGCGAACTGGGTTGCCCAATCTTTCATCGCTCAGATGTTTTAGCAGGGCTAATTCAGGAATATCGAAGTATTGCTGTTGCAGGTACCCACGGAAAAACTACAACCAGCAGCCTGATTGGCTATTTACTGCTTCAAGCAGAGCTAGACCCCACGATTGTTGTCGGGGGCGAGGTGAATGCCTGGGGAGGAAATGCCCGTTGGGGTTGGGGTGATTTCCTGGTTGCTGAAGCGGACGAATCGGATGGTTCACTCGTAAAACTGGCGGCTGAAGTGGGTGTGGTGACGAATATTGAGCTGGACCATCCCGACCACTATCACGACCTGGATGAGGTAGTGGATACCTTCAAAACCTTTGCGCAGCGCTGCCAAACTCTAATTGGTTGTATCGACTGTCCGACAGTTCGGGATGCGCTGAATCCAGCCATCACCTATAGCCTGGATATTCATTCAGGGGCTGACTATACCGTTGATTGCATTACCTACCGCCCCGATGGAACTACAGCCAGAGTGTGGGAGCGTGGGGTTATTCTGGGTCGTCTGGATGTGCGCTTACTGGGGCGGCACAATCTAAGTAATGCGCTGGCAGCTGTTGCGGTTGGCCGTCTTTTAAAGTTGGACTTTGCAACAATCGCCCGCGCGATCGCCACCTTTGAAGGGGCCCGCCGTCGATTTGAGCATCGGGGGGAGTATAATGGCATTCTGTTTATAGACGACTACGCCCACCACCCCAGTGAAATTCGCGCAACGCTAGCCGCTGCCCGGCTGCAAGCGAAAGCATGGCGGAATCCACTGCGGCGGCGAGTGGTTGCCGTCTTCCAGCCTCATCGCTACAGCCGTACAGAAGCATTTCTGTCGGAATTTGCCACTTCATTTGATGATGCCGATGTGGTTGTTCTGACAGACATTTACAGTGCAGGCGAAACTAATCCTGGCACAGTCAATGGCCAGCAAGTTGCCGATTTGTTTGCGACTCACCATCCCAGGGTTTATTACCAGCCCTCTCTTAAATCCGTTAGCCAAGAGCTGACTGAAATTTTAATGCCGGGAGATATTGCTCTCTTTTTGGGAGCCGGAAACCTGAACCAACTCATTCCTGAGTTAATGGCGTTTTACCAGTGCCTTGAACAGGGTGCATCGCAAGGCTTGTGTAACCAGGCCTGAGGCGGTTTGCGACTTGAGATGATAGAGAACTACCAGCAGCGTTTGGTCTGGGGCATCAAAGCAATATGACACCATGACTCTCTCATACGATCCTCCTAAAATATCTGTTTCTGGGGTAGGCCGGTTGAGCCTTGAACCGTTCAAATATACTCAGCGAGAGGTTCAATCGATTCGATTGCCTGGCACTGATTGTTTGATCCGATCCCTGGTGCCCCTGGCAACTCTGACATCTTTCCGAGTGGGTGGGCCCGCCGAGTGGTATGTGGCTCCTCGAACTTTGGATGAACTACAAGCCAGCTTTGAATGGGCCCAAACTGAGGGTTTGCCGGTGACCATGCTAGGGGCGGGTTCTAACCTGCTGATTAGCGATCGCGGCTTACCCGGTCTGGTCATTGGTACCCGTCGCCTGCGTCAATCCCACTTCGACCCAGAAACTGGGCAGGTAACGGTTGGTGCGGGCGAACCCCTGCCTCGCCTGGCATGGCAAGCGGCTGAGCGTGGCTGGCAGGGGCTGGAATGGTCAGTGGGCATTCCGGGGACTGTTGGTGGGGCCGTTGTGATGAATGCCGGTGCTCACGGAGGCTGCATGGCTGAATATTTAGTGAGTGCCCAGGTCCTTTTACCCGATGGCACCATCAAAAACCTCACTCCCCAGGAGTTGCAGTACCGTTACCGCACATCTATCCTGCAGGGAAAAACTTGGCTTGTGACCCAGGCCACTTTTCAACTCCAACCCGGTGCTGATCCTGCTGTTGTTACCGCAGAAACCACCAACCATCTCAATCACCGTCGGGCAACCCAACCCTACCATCTTCCCAGTTGTGGCAGCGTCTTCCGCAACCCAAATGAATATAAAGCGGGCTGGTTGATTGAGCAAACTGGACTCAAAGGGTATCAAATTGGTGGTGCTCAGGTAGCAGAGCGCCATGCTAATTTCATCCTCAACTGTGGTGGTGCCACGGCCAGTGATATTTTTCAACTCATCCACTACGTTCAGCGATCAGTAGAGCAGCGATGGTCTCTTCTTTTGGAGCCCGAAGTCAAGATCTTAGGGGACTTTCAGGTCGCATAAAGAACAGAAGTTAAAAGCTCTTCAATTTTGGGAAAAATGACCTTGCTGGAAGCAGCAGTGTCATAATTAACAAAGTTGACTGTTTAAACCAACTCATTCAGTTGACTGCTTAAACCAACTCATCATCCGTATACGCTATGTCACAAGGACAGGGATTTGGCTTCGGTCTGGGCAAAATGAAGGAGCTGACAGAAGCCTTTAAGAAAGCTCAGCAGGTTCAGGAAGGGGCTAAACGGCTTCAGGAAGAATTGGAACAAATGGAAATTGAAGGCGAGTCCGGTGGTGGGCTGGTCAAAGTTGTTCTTAGCGGCAACCAGGAACCCCTACGGGTAACGATCTCGCCAGATGTGCTGGGAGAAGGTGCGGATGTTTTGTCTGACCTGGTTACTGCCGCTATGAAGGACGCTTACAACAAGTCTACTGCTACCATGCGGGAGAAGATGGAAGAACTGACTGGCGGACTGAACCTGCCAGGACTGTAGAGTAGTCATCTCAGCAATGCCTTATAAGCTACTATTTGTCTGCCTTGGTAATATCTGTCGCTCACCCTCCGCAGAAAATATCATGAACTATCTGATTGCGCGGGAAGGTCTAGAGGGGCAGGTTGTTTGCGACTCTGCGGGAACTTCCAGCTATCACATTGGCAGTCCACCCGATCGCCGTATGACAGCGGCAGCCAGGCAACGGGGAATTATTCTGCGGGGGAGTGCTCGTCAATTTACCAGGGCAGACTTTGAGGCATTTGATTTGATTCTGGCGATGGATCGGGATAATTTTGCCGATATTTGCTACCTGGACCCGGAAGGGAAGTACAAAGACAAGATCCGCCTGATGTGCGATTTTTGTACTCATCACAGCCTAAAGGAAGTTCCCGATCCCTACTACGGGGGGCCAGAAGGCTTTAACCAGGTTATTGACTTACTACTCGATGCCTGTGAAGGGCTTCTGAGCTATGTCAAGAAGGAATTATCTGTAGGCACTTAGAAGAAAGAGGAAAGAAGAAAGAGGAAAGAGAGGGGCAGGAGTCGGAAGCCAGAAGGGGAAAGGAATGGGTGAGTGGGAAAGTAGGGGAATGATAGAGTGGAGACTATCCCCCCTCCCTCCTCCCCCTATTGCCTGTTGTCTTCATCCAGGCTCAAAGTTCTTTGATCTCTGCCGGAACTCTGCGGCCTGTTTTGGGTTGGGAATCTGGGTTGCAAGGACTTCGATAAAAGTCTCACGATCAAGTTGGGGATTGTTGGTCAGCACTCTTTTCATCAATAAATTGGCGATTGGTCCAATACAGTGAGTCAGTTCCTGCTGGCAACAATTAATAAATGGGGCATCCAGCGCAAAATGGGACGGGGTGACGACTTCATTAGCAGAGGGTTGATTTCCCGGTTTTAGGGTTTGGTCTCCAGAACCATCACCTTGCGAGTTTGAAATTGAGAGTAACTGGCTGTCTAAAACTAACTCATGGGGAATCTCGATCCGGCGTTTGAAGGCGATCGCCTGCGCTGGGTCAGACAAATGGGAGGTCAGGGTTTCTACAAATCCGGTGGGCGTAATGTAAGGGTACTGAGCCAGGATTTCATCAATCAGAACATTGGCGATAGGGCCAATACAACGAGCTAGTTCCTGGCGGCATTTCTCCACGAATGCTGAAGTGTTTGAGAACTGCCCCGATGGAGAAGAAGGCAATGAAATACCTGCCGCTCCCACTACCTGCTTGGCTGACTGTCCTTCAAACGGCACAATAGCAGGGGTGACTTTGATGGGTAAGAGGGGGGTGGAACCTTTGTTAGAAATGGATAACTTCTGCATGGCGTCCAAAACTTCCCCCGCTGTCTGGTAACGTTCCTTGGGTTGAGGTTTTACCAGGTTGTCAAGCACCTGATCGAGGGGAGTTTTGAGTGTGACAAAAGATGACCACTTCCATTGCAACGATTCGGCATCAATCAGGGAGTTGGGATTTCTGCCCGTCAGCAGCACAATTGCTGTCACACCCAACGCATACAGGTCACTACAGGGGTAGCACCGCCCCATGCGAAGTTGCTCTGGAGGGGAGTAACCAAACTTCCCAACCATTGAAGTTCGCCTGGAAAATTCGGTTGTTTCG
Organism: Leptothermofonsia sp. ETS-13; assembly: GCF_049200465.1. NCBI lineage: Bacteria > Bacillati > Cyanobacteriota > Cyanophyceae > Leptolyngbyales > Leptolyngbyaceae > Leptothermofonsia > Leptothermofonsia sp. ETS-13. The sequence continues at coordinate 2,384,214 of NZ_CP120836.1, read as the reverse complement.
GCATCGGGTGACCAGGTGATGCAGTCCTTCACCAGCCCAAAGTCGATTAATACGGGCAACCCGCGATCGCGGGAAAACATCACATTATCTGGGGAAATGTCCCGATGAATCAGGTTAAGGCTGTGCAGATAATCTAAAACTGGCAACAGATTTTGCAGCCATTTAATGACTTCCATCTCCGAAAACAGTTGCCCCCGCTGCTGGCGCTGGCGTAAAAGCTGGGCATAGGTCACGCCATTGATATACTCCTGCACAATGAACAGCCGCTGCGACTGAGTGAAACCCGCTAAAAACTTTGGAATCTGAGGATGCTCAATCTGGTAAAGAGTTTTCGCCTCTTTCTTAAAGAGATCCACAGCCTTCTGAAGAGTGTGCCCAGACTGGTTAGTGGAGACAAATTCCTTGAGTACACACAGTTCATCAAACCGCTGGGTATCCACTGCCAGATAGGACCGCCCAAAGCCCCCTTGCCCCAGCAGCCGTTGCACTCGATAGCGACCACCGACGAGAGTCCCTGCCAGAATTTCTCGCTGACCTGGTTGAGAAGGTGCTGATTGGAGGCGTTCAGATAGTTTAGGCTGCTGTCTCTGCTCCATAAGGGGGCTTCCGGAGGAATAGAAGACACTCCGCGCTGCTCAAAAACTTCATCACCTGGAGACCAAAATCCGGAGAAGAATCATAAACCATCTTCGACACCTCCAATCCTCCAATATTGTTGGCCTAAAGCCAGAGGTGTCGGCAAATCCCTAAGGAATGAGAGTTAAATAACTCCGAAAACCTCACCCCGCCTTTGGCAACCCTCTCCGAGTCGGCGAGGGGAAGGGGGAGAGGTCAGTTCACTCAAAGAATGCGGTGTTATTAAATCCATGATCCTAAGTAAGTAGTTAGTGGACGATGGCATCAGTCCAGCAACTATTGGGTTGGGGAATGGGGAGTAGGAAGGAGCCAGAATGGTATCCCTATTCCCACTGTGCTGTACCGGGCGCAATTAAATTAAGGATAGTTTTTCCTGTTACTCTTCCACTCGGTAACCTAGCTCTGCCAACTGCGTGCGAGACTGCCGCCATTTGGGTTGCACTTTGACAAATAGTTCCAGATATACGTTTCCCATCACCAGCTTTTGAATTTGCTGACGGGCAGCGGTGCCAATTTCCTTCAGCATCGATCCCTTCTTGCCAATCACAATGCCTTTCTGCGAATTTCGCTCCACATAAATTGTGGCCAGAATTCGCGTGATGGTTGGTTCCTCCTCAACCCTGTCAATGGTAACCGCCACGGAGTGGGGCACCTCTTCGCGGGTATGCAACAAAATCTGTTCTCGAATCAGTTCGCCCATAATGAATCGTTCAGGCTGGTCAGTGACCAGATCGGGCGGGTAATAGTAGGGACCGGGTTCCAGATGCTGAATCAGGAGTTGCAGTAGCGATTCCACCCCTTCCCCCGTGAGTGCAGAAAACTTGGTGACAGACCAGTGATGTTCTTCTGCCAGGGTTCGATAGGTTTGGTCAAGTGGATGGGAAGAAATTTTGAGTTCTGATGCAGGTGACAGGCCACAGATGTTTCTCCTGGCTCCTGACTTTTGACCCCTGACTTCTGACTCCTGGCTCCTACCCCCTGCCTCCTGTTGATCCGCCTTATTAATTCCTAGAATCACTGGTACCTCAGCTTCTTTGAGCAAATCGGCAATGTAGCGATCGCCTCCGCCTGCTTCAGTTGAACCATCCACCACAAACAGCAGCACATCTACTGATCGAATGGCGATCTGAGCGTTTTTTACCAGGACTTCACCCAAAGAGTGGTGGGGCTTGTGGATTCCTGGAGTGTCTACAAAAATGATCTGCGCAGTTGGAGTGGTCAAAATCCCCCGCAACCGGTTGCGGGTAGTTTGGGCAACAGGGGAAGTGATAGCAATTTTCTGCCCAACCAATTGGTTCATCAGGGTTGACTTGCCAACATTGGGACGCCCGACAATACCGACAAAGCCAGAACGAAACCCTTCTGGAGCAGGAGGAATGATCCCAAAGTCAATTGGCAAGTCAATTGGCGGTAAGAGATGATCTTCAACGTCGCTCATGTAAATCTACATCGATATCCTTCAACCCTGCTTAAGCTGTTCTGGTTACCAGAGCAGATAAAGTCAAAACAGCTATCCAATCACTCTAGCTTACAGAGGAACGGGCAGCGGCGAGGGTAGTTGATATAGCTGTCGCCGGGTTGCTTAGGACATTGGTTTTAAGGGGGGGCGCAGCCCCCAGCTAGGGGTGGAACCCCTGCACCCCATTCTAAGTCTGGTGGCGATCGCTATAGTTTCAGATCTGTGGATAGAGCTCGACAGAGATGTTCCATGAAATGTCTCTCAAACGAAAACTACAGATGGGAAATACGAGCGTCAAGGGTGACGGAACACTAATCATTGGGCAGGCAAGGCTATGGACGAAATTAAGCGAATTGGTATTCTAACTAGCGGTGGGGATTGTGCTGGTTTGAACGCGGCTATTCGGGCAGTGGTTCACCGGGCTGTGAATACCTATGATTGGGAGGTTTTGGGTATTTGTCAGGCTACGCATGGGTTGATGATGCGCCCTCCTCAAGCCATCAACCTGACGCCTGATAAGGTGAACACCTATCTGACAGCAGGGGGCACATTTTTAGGAACGACAAATAAGGGGGATCCGTTTGCGTTTCCCATGCCCGATGGCAGCTTGCGCGATCGCTCTCAGGAAATCATCGAAGGCTACCACTCGCTTGGACTGGATGCCCTGATTGGGATTGGAGGAGATGGTAGTTTGGCCATTCTCCAGCGTTTGGCAGGTCAAGGTGGTTTGAAACTGGTTGGCATTCCCAAAACGATTGATAACGATGTGGGCGTAACCGAAATGTCAATTGGTTTTGATACTGCGGTGGGAATTGCAACAGAAGCCCTGGACCGTTTGCATTTTACGGCTGCCAGCCATAGCCGGGTGATGATTCTGGAAGTGATGGGGCGGGATGCCGGGCATATCGCTATTACGGCTGGAATTGCTGGGGGTGCAGATGTCATCCTGATTCCAGAAATTCCCTACTCCATTGAAGGAATCTGCCGCACGATTAAGCAACACCAGGAGCAGGGCAAAAATTATTGTCTGGTTGTCGTAGCAGAAGCTGTGCGGACTGAGGCTGGCGCAACCGTTTCCAGCTCTAAGGGGTTGGAACAGTGCCGCCTGGGAGGCATTGGTCAGTACCTTGCCGAACAAATTTGTGGACGGATTGGGGCAGAAACCCGGGTGACGGTTTTAGGGCATACCCAGCGGGGCGGCACACCATCCTACCTCGATCGCCTGCTTGGTTCTACCTTTGGCGTTGCCGCCGTTGACTTGATCGCAGAAGGCAAGTTTGACCATGTGGTTACCTGGCAAAATCGTCGGGTGGTTAGTGTTCCCATCAGCGAGGCGATCGCCGGGTATGCTGCCGTCAACCCCAACGGTGTCTTAGTCAAAACTGCCCGCGGCCTGGGAATTTATTTGGGAGACTGAAGGAGTAAGCTATCTTATGACTTTACTCCTTACCAATGACGATGGCATTGAAGCTCCGGGCATTCGAGCGTTATTGGAAGCGGTCAGGCAATTTGATGCCAAACCATTGATTGCGGCTCCTTTGGAGCACCAGTCGGGCTGTGGACATCAGGTAACAACGACTGTCCCAATCTACGTGCAGAAACGCTCTGAGGTGGAATATGCCATTGCCGGTACCCCCGTGGATTGTGTGCGAATTGCCCTCAGTCATCTTTGCCCGGAAGTAAACTGGGTGCTTTCTGGTATTAATGCGGGGGGAAATTTGGGGTCAGATGTCTACATTTCCGGGACGGTAGCTGCCGTCAGGGAGGCAGCTTTGCATCGGATTCCAGCGATCGCTATCTCCCATTACAAGCGCAGGGGACAGGAAATTGACTGGAACTTGGCGGCTTACCTGACGATGAACGTTTTGGAGAAGCTAGTATCTCGCCCGCTTGAGCCAGGAACCTTCTGGAACGTTAACCTGCCCCACCTGGAACCTGACTCACCCCTGCCCGAAATTGTTTTCTGCAAACCCTGCACCCAACCCCTACCCGCCGATTATCGAGTTGAAGGGGACTACTTTCACTACGCTGGCGAATATCAGAAACGCCGCCGCGATCCGGGTGGAGATGTGGAAGTCTGCTTTTCTGGTCGAATTGCCGTAACCCAGATTTGTATTTGAACAGAAGGTTTAAGAAGGGGTTCTGTAATCTCCCTATTTCCGCTAAGTTCCTGAATCACAGCTGAAAGATACCTTAAATTCTATAGAAACCGGGTTTCCCAGCACGGACTGAGTCAATCCCTGATATTTCAGATATTTCAGCAAAAGAAACCCGATTTCTTGATGGGGTTTAGGAGGCGATCGCCTCTACCCGGCGTCCCCGGCTAGAAGCTTTAACCAATGGCTCTTCCGACATTTGCATCAAGAACACCAGTAACGAATTGCTTTGCAGTTCGCGCCGTAGCATTCTGACTAACTCCCGCTCAATTTGAGCTTGAAGTCCAACGCGATCAATTTCAATCTTGCCGCCCTCACACAGCGGACGGGCAAATTCGGCCCAGCGATCGCGAACGACAAACTCAATCATGTCCTGCACACGGGTCTTCAGTTCGGTGCAGGAAATGGAGGTCACAACTCCGCGCAAATGGACTTCAGGTGGTGCAATCAACTGACCTTCCCAATCGAGCGTAGCGGCCACAGTAACGATGCCATCTTCTGCCAGTCTCTGCCGTTCTTTCAGTACGTTGTCGTTGACTACACCAGAGCGAGAAGCATCCACTAATTCCAGCCCCGCTGGCACTTTACCTGCGATTCGGATAGAATTTTCGCTTAGCTCCACAACGTCACCATTGTCAATAATTACCATATTTTCTGCTGGAATACCCATACTTTGGGCTGTTTGGGCGTGCCTTACCAGCATCCGGTGTTCCCCATGAACCGGCAAGAAAAATTTGGGACGGGTGAGCCCGATCATCAGTTTCTGATCCTCCTGGCAACCGTGGCCAGAGACGTGGATACCCTGCTCCCGGCCATAGATGACCTTTGCGCCCTTCATCATTAGTTTGTCAATCATGTTGACGACGGCGATCGTGTTTCCAGGAATGGGGTTCGCCGACAGAACAACAGTATCACCCGGCTGAATCTTAATTTTAGGATGGGAACCATTGGCAATTCGGGTCATCGCCGACATTGGTTCGCCCTGGGAGCCAGTTGTCAAAATTAACACATTCTCATCAGGAACTTTCTGAACCACGTGCAACGGTTGGAGCAGATCATCTTCACACTTGATGTAGCCCAGATTGCGGGCGTGGGCAATCACGTTCAGCATGGAACGCCCGACAACTGTAACCACTCGCCCATGCTTCTTCGCCAGGTCTAGAATCATGTTGATTCGGTGTACCGAAGAGGCAAAGGTGGTTACCAGAAGCCGACCCTGTGCCTGACCAAAGACCCGGTCAAGGTTGGGATACACCGATCGCTCCGAGGGTGTAAATCCAGGCACTTCTGAGTTAGTGGAGTCGCTAATCAGGCAGTGAACTCCTTTCTCGCCGTACTCCGCCAGTCTTTGAAAGTCAAAAAACTCCCCATCCACAGGCGTATGATCAATCTTGAAGTCCCCCGTATGAACTACTACTCCAACTGGAGTGCGAATAGCAACTGTAAAACTATCGGCGATCGAGTGAGTATTGCGAATGAACTCGACAAAAAAGGAGTTACCAATCCGTACAATTTCACGGGGGCCAACAGTTCGCAGTTCTGTCCGCTTTGAGACACCCGCTTCTTCCAACTTGTCCGACAGCAGTGCTATCGCCAGGCGCGGACCGTAGATCACCGGAATTTCAAACTGTTTCAGGTGAAAAGGAATGCCACCAATATGGTCTTCGTGACCGTGGGTTACAATCATGCCTTTGATTTTGTGGCGATTCTCCCGCAGATAGGTCGTGTCAGGCAAGACGATATTCACCCCGTGCATCCCATCGGTGGGAAACGCCAAGCCTGCATCCAGCAGCACAATTTCGTCATTAATCTCAAAAACGCAGGTATTTTTACCAATTTCGTGGAGTCCCCACAGGGGAATGATTTTGAGCACAGAAGAGGAATTGGTTTGGGTCATTGGTATCCTTAATCGAACGAACAGAAGAGTGAATGCACTTAGAAACCTTCAATCCCAATGATTGGGATGGGCGTTGGTAAAACTTAGAAACTTATTCAGTTGTCAGAAAGCTTGAAAATAGGTGGCTTTAAAGCAGTGACAGATCCACCATGACAGACTTTAACTTTGTGCCCAAATCAGTGGGAATGTCAACCAGGGGAAGACGGGGATTGCCAACTTGCCAACCTTGAAGTTTTAGTGCCGACTTCACTGGGATTGGATTCGTCGTCAAAAACAATGCCTTGAATAAGGGGAACAGTTGGAGATGCATTTGAATCGCGGTTTGAACCTGCCCTGCTGCAAAAGCCTGAATCATTTGCTGGAGCTGGGGCCCAACCAGGTGGCTAGCAACACTTACAACTCCCGTTGCACCTACTGCCAGTAAGGGCATAGTCAGAGAGTCATCCCCAGAGTAAATAGAAAACTCGGTAGGAGTTACACGGCGGATCTCGCTAGCGTGGTCAAGGTCGCCACTTGCTTCCTTGATAGATACAATATTCGAAATTTCAGCGAGACGACTAATGGTTTCAACTTGCAGGTTTTGTCCAGTACGCCCTGGTATGTTATACAGCATAATCGGCAGGTCGGGAGCAGACTCGGCAATCGCCTTAAAGTGTTGGTAAAGCCCTTCCTGCGGCGGCTTATTGTAGTACGGAACGACCTGTAGAGAGCCATCTAATCCTAGTTTAGCGGCTTTTTGGGTTGCTGCGATCGCCTCTCGCGTTGAGTTAGAACCTGTTCCGGCAATAACCTTAGCTTTCCCCGCCACAGCCCCCTGCACAACACGGAATAGCTCGTATTCTTCATCCCAGGTTAGAGCTGGTGATTCACCAGTTGTGCCACAAACAACCAGCCCATCGGAGCCGTTATCAGCTAGGTGAGCTGCCAACTTTTCTGCCGTGTCATAATTCACACTGCCATCCGAATCGAATGGCGTGATCATAGCAGTTATAACTCTTCCGAAATCTACCACACGTCTATCGCTGATGGATTGCTAGCAGTTCGTGATTTTCTGGTTATGGTCATGGAGTCCATTATGGGTCACTAGTCATTTGTCATTTGTTCTTCGCTGTTTGTCAATAGCCTTTGACCGTTGACTTCGCAATAATGATTCAGTTCGCCATTGCCACAGCGGGTTTTACCCAATTCTTTTCTATCAATAGTTCGGCAATCTGCACCGCATTTAAGGCCGCACCCTTGCGAATCTGATCACCGGACAGCCACAGCTCAAGCCCGCATGGGTGAGAAATGTCCTGCCGGATGCGCCCCACCAGTACATCATCCTGGCCGCTAGCATCAATGGGCATGGGGAAGTAATTAGCCTGCCAGTCTTCGACAACCTTAACCCCTGGGGCTTGTCTCAAAATTTCCCTGGCTTTAACAGGGCTAAACGGTTGGTCAAACTCCAGATTAATCGCTTCTGAGTGTGCCCGTAGTACGGGAACCCGTACACAGGTTGCAGTGACCCGCAAATCTGGTGAACCAAGAATTTTACGGCTTTCATTCACCATTTTCATTTCTTCTTCACAGTACCCCTGCTCGTTCAACTTCGAGTTATGAGGAAATAGGTTGAACGCCAATGGATAGGGGAAGATGTTCGTTATTGGTTCCTGACCATTTAAGATGGCTTGCGCCTGAACTTTAACCTCTTCCATTGCCTTTGCCCCGGCCCCACTGGCAGACTGGTAGGTTGCTGCCACAATTCGTCGGATGGGCTGCACCTGATGCAACGGGTAGATGGCAACTGCCATCAAGATCGTAGTGCAGTTAGGGTTAGCGATGATGCCTCGATGGGAAGCTGCCGCATGAGGATTTACTTCCGGCACTACCAGAGGGACAGTGGGATCCATGCGGAAGGCGCTGGAATTATCAATCACAACTGCCCCAGCCGCGACGGCTTGGGGTACCCATTCTTTTGAAGTATAGCCACCCGCAGAGGCCAGCACAATATCCACTTCGTCAAAAGTTTTTTTATCCACTGCTTCCACAGGCAGTGCCTCTCCCTTAAACGGGAGGGTGTGTCCTACTGATCGCGCCGACGCCAGTAGTTTCAAGCTAGCCAGAGGAAAGCTTCTTTCCTCTAGCAAGGTCAACAATTCCGTACCAACTGCACCTGTCGCCCCTAAAATGGCGACTCGATAGGACTCAGCCAAATCGATTAATCCTTAACAATTAAAGTGAGTCTCCCAATTTTAGCGGATTTTTGGAGTGGGAAATGGATGGATGGGTGATGGTGGGGTGAAGGTCAGTTGGTAGTTGCTGGTTGTTCGTTGTTAGTTCTTAGAGAGGGGTGAGGAGTTTTGAGGTCCGAGTTATCTCAATACCTGTTCCCTAGCTCCCAGCCCCTGACTACTGGATTCTTTGCTCTTTCATCTTTGTCTCTTCCCGTTCAAATCTTTAAGATTCCCCTCCTCTACTCAGTTACCCCTCATCAGAATCAGTTACCATAACTTATTGCGGTTTGCGGTGGCGCGATCCAAAGGCGATCGCATTGTGTTACATGACTAATAGAGTGGCCCAATTAGCGGGAATTTTGAACTCCAGATGCTCCGACCTCAAACCAATCCGACCTCAAACCAATCCGACCTCAAACCAATCCAACCTCACACAAGAAATTGTCTGAACAGTAACTACACGATGAAAGTAACCCAGGAAAAACTTCCCGCCAGCCAGATTGGCTTAGAAATAGAGATCACGCCCGAAATGACCAAGCAGGCGTATGAGCAGGTGATCCAGAAATTTACTCGCTCGGCAAATATTCCTGGGTTCCGGAAGGGTAAAGTGCCCCGGCAGGTGCTGGTACAGCGGCTCGGCTCTCTACAGTTAAAAGCGGCTGCGCTGGAAGAATTGATTGACGATAGTTTTAAGCAAGCTCTTGAGCAGGAAAAGATTGACGCCCTGGGAAATTTTCAACTGCGCTCCTCCTTTGAAGAGTTAGTGACCCAGTACGAGCCGGGATCTCCCCTTACCTTTTCGGCATCGGTGGATGTACAGCCAGAAGTGAAGCTCAACCAGTATCGAGATCTTACAGTTCAGGCAGAGGAAATCAAACCCGATCCCGAACGGGTGGATCGAGTTCTACAACAGTATCGGGAACAAACAGCCACCCTCGTTCCGGTTGAAGGTCGCCCGGCCCAATTGAAAGATGTGACTGTCGTGGATTTCAAGGGGGTTCTGGTCAGTGACGAGCCGGATGCCGAACCAGAGGAATTTCCAGGCGGTCAGGCAGACGACTTTCAGGTAGAGCTGGATGAGGAGAAATTTATTCCCGGTTTTGTCAATGGCATTGTGGGCATGTCAGTTGGCGAAACGAAGGAAGTTCCAGTTGAATTTCCGGAGGACTATGCCCAGCCCAATCTGACAGGACGGAGGGCAGTTTTCACTATTACCCTGAAGGAACTTAAAGAGAAGGAATTGCCTGACCTGGATGATGACTTCGCTCAAGAAGTGAGCGAGTACGAAACCCTGGCAGAATTGCGGGAATCGCTAGAGAAGCGCTATCAGGAAGAAGCTGACAACAAGACAGCTGCTAACAAAGAGCAGGCAATTTTGAACGAACTGATCAAGCACCTTGAGGTTGACCTTCCGGAGACGCTGGTTGACCGGGAACTAAATTTCATGATTAATCAGACAGCCGTTCAACTCCAGAAACAGGGGCTAGACATCCGCCAGTTCTTTAATCAAGATACGATTCCGATGCTAAAGGAGCGATCGCGCCCCGAAGCGATTAACCGCATCAAACGCACGCTGGCTTTAGGTGAGGTTGCCAAACGGGAAGCGATTGAGGTTGAGCCCGAAGCAGTGACTCGCAGGGTTGAGGAAATTCTGGAGGAGTTGGGTGAGGAAAGTCTAGACATTGATCGCGATCGCTTGCAAGAAGTCGTTTCCGAAGATTTGTTGCGTGAAAAAATTGTTAACTGGCTGATCGAACACTCCACTATTGAACTGGTCCCTGAAGGCACCCTGGCCAAAGCCGAGGAAACTGAATCCGAAGCCACAGACCTGGAAGTTACAGCACCCCCAGAAGAGGCAGTAGACGTTTCTGCCGAAACGTTAGAGTCAGCGAAACTTGAGGAGCCCACCGCAGCTCCAGTTGATGCAGTTCCAGTCGATGCAGCTCCAGCCAAACCCAAAAAGACTTCTAAGAAAACCAGTAAGACAGCCGAAGATGTTTCTGCGTCAGAAGAAGAGTCAACTCTCAAAAAGGAACCCGATTCCAAAGAGGAAGCACCCGCCAAGCGTAAATCTTCCAAAGCAAAATCAAAAACATCTGATGGTGAATAAATTCTGAGATCTTTTACGAGAAAGTATTGCACCTTGAAATACCCAAGCTAAAATAGCCAGAGCATTTAACCGTAGGGTTTCCCAAGTCTTAGGATAATTGAGGCATAATCTTGGATAGACACCTATACGTCTGTCGGTAAAAACGGTAAAAAGTCGCTGTTAACGGTTGCTCTTTTTGTCAGTGATTCCTAAAATTTAACGGATTCGACTATGGTTATATCTCGCTCAAACCACTATTCCATTAACAGCCTCAACTCCCTGGACATTTATTCCCTGGGTTCTACTAGTATCGTCCCTATGGTGGTTGAGCAGTCCGGCCGGGGCGAACGTGCTTTCGATATTTATTCTCGCCTGCTGCGGGAACGCATTGTTTTCCTCGGCACACCTATTGACGACAATGTTGCCGATTCTGTCGTTGCCCAACTGCTTTTCCTGGATGCCGAAGATCCGGAGAAAGATATTCAGCTTTACATAAACTCCCCCGGTGGTTCTGTCACCGCTGGTATGGCGATTTATGACACCATGCAGCAGGTTCGCCCTGATGTGGTAACGATTTGTTATGGGTTGGCAGCCAGCATGGGGGCGTTTTTGCTGGCTGCTGGTGCGCCTGGAAAGCGTATGTCTCTGCCCAATTCTCGCATTATGATTCATCAACCCTTAGGGGGAGCCCAGGGTCAGGCAGTTGATATTGAGATTCAGGCCAGGGAAATCTTATACCATAAGCGTAAGCTCAATGAGCTACTCTCTTTCCATACCGGGCAACCTCTGGAGAAAATAGAGATTGATACTGATCGCGACTTTTTCATGTCCGCCACCGATGCTAAGGAATATGGTCTGATTGATCAGGTGATTTCCAGGCAAAATCTCCCGAAAGCGGGAGAGACTATCGCTGCAGTTAAATAAGAGGCAGATATGTCCAAGTATGACTCCCATCTCAAATGTTCTTTCTGTGGCAAGTCTCAGGAGCAGGTTCGAAAATTAATTGCCGGACCGGGAGTCTACATTTGCGACGAGTGTGTGGATTTATGTAACGAGATTTTGGATGAGGAGCTGTTTGACTCTAGTGCAGCAGCTCCTCAACCTGCTCCCCGGCGTGAACAATCTCCCGAAAAGCGCAAAACACGGGCTGCTAACCTTTCCCTTAACCAGATTCCTAAGCCCAGAGAAATTAAGAAATATTTAGATGAACATGTCATTGGGCAGGATGAAGCAAAAAAAATCCTTTCGGTAGCAGTTTATAACCACTACAAACGCCTCAGTTTCGTCCAGGCTAAGGGAAATGGCAAGGTTACTCCGGATGATTCCGTCGAACTACAAAAGTCGAATATTCTTTTGATTGGCCCTACGGGGTGTGGCAAAACACTCCTTGCTCAGACTCTGGCAGAGATTCTGGATGTCCCGTTTGCGGTTGCAGATGCCACTACGTTGACTGAAGCGGGGTATGTGGGTGAAGATGTGGAAAACATTCTACTGCGCCTCCTGCAAGTGGCCGATCTGGATGTGGAGGAAGCTCAACGAGGCATTATCTATATCGATGAAATTGATAAGATTGCCCGTAAGAGTGAAAATCCTTCAATTACGCGAGATGTGTCTGGGGAAGGGGTGCAGCAGGCTCTGCTGAAGATGCTGGAAGGAACGATCGCCAATGTTCCTCCTCAGGGCGGACGGAAACATCCTTACCAGGATTGTATCCAGATTGACACCAGCAATATTTTGTTTATCTGCGGGGGCGCATTCGTTGGTCTCGACAAGGCGATCGAACAGCGGATTGGTAAGAAATCAATTGGTTTTATTCAACCGGGAGAAAATCAACCGAAGGAGAAGCGAGCCGCGGATATTTTGAAGTATCTGGAACCTGATGATCTGGTGAAATTTGGCATGATTCCAGAGTTCATTGGGCGGGTGCCGGTGATGGCGGTTGTGGATCCACTGGATGAAGACGCACTCACTGAGATTTTGACCGAACCCAAGAATGCGCTGGTGAAGCAGTACCAGAAACTGCTGAAGATGGACAATGTGATTCTGGAGTTCAAGCAAGATGCGGTGCGGGCGATCGCCCAGGAAGCCTACCGCCGCAAGACTGGAGCCCGCGCCCTCCGCAGCATTGTGGAAGAGCTGATGCTGGACGTAATGTACGAGTTACCCTCCCGGAAAGATGTCACCCGTTGTGTCATTACCCGCGAAATGGTTGAAAAGCGCTCAACCGCTGAATTGTTACTTCACCCTTCTTCCATTCCCAAGCCTGAATCGGCTTAATTGGGAGCGATGGATTGTGAGTTTTGAGTTTTGAATTCGGATGTTCACTCAAAATTTGAGGCTTTCAGCTCAAACCGTTTTTCGAAATGCCATACCTTCAGATTCGCGGTTACACCCATTACTACGAATGGATTACCGAGTCAGGAAGTCCAGAGCCCTCGGGTAAACCGGTTATGGTGTTTGTGCATGGATGGGGTGGCTCTGCCCGTTACTGGGAAAGCACTGCCCGTGCGATTTCAGATGTATTTGACTGTTTGCTCTATGACATGCGTGGATTTGGGCGATCCAGCACAGCTCCAGTGGAGAGATTTGACTGCCCCGGCTATGAATTGGACACGTATGCTGAAGATCTGGCTATCCTGCTGGATGCGCTAGAAATTAAACAGATTTATCTGAATGCTCATTCCGCTGGAGCGTCGATCGCAGTCTATTTCTTAAACCTCTATCCGGAGCGAGTGCAGCGGGCAATCCTGACCTGCAATGGCATTTTTGAATACGATGAAAAAGCCTTTAACGCCTTCCACAAATTTGGCAGCTATGTTGTGAAATTTCGCCCACGCTGGCTTTATGGTTTGCCTCTGATGGATCGGCTATTCATGAAGCGGTTTCTTTATCGATCGCTACCTGGCACCATCAGTCGTGCCTTTTTAGATGACTTTTTGATGGCAAACTACGAGGCTGCCCTGGGAACGATCTTTACCTGTGTCAGCAAAAAGGCTGCGGAAGCCATGCCCCAGGAGTTTGCCCGGTTGCAGGTGCCAACACTGATGGTTTCAGGTGAACGGGACATCATTATTCCCGCTCAGATGGGACGGCAGGCCGCGGCACTTAGTGATCAGATTGAATTTGTAGAAATTCCCGATACCGCTCACTTCCCCATGCTGGAAGACCCCGAAACCTATCTCCAAATCATCCGAGATTTTTTAGGAATTGAGCAGAAGCAGCGATCGCCCGCCAGCAGTTACAGTCGTTAAGCAAATCAGAATTCCCGAACCGAAGCCATTTGGTTGCTCCCCCTCTCATTCCTTCCTTCTGATACCTAATATAGTTCTGCATATAGTTCTGCGCAGGTGCGTTAGAACATTGGAATTAGAAAGGGAGTGGGGGCTTCGCCTCCAGCCAGGGGTTCCACCCTGCACCCCGTCCTAACCATAATGACTACCGCTATACCTGACACTAGCGATACCTCTTTCCTCACCCAAAAAAGGCTGGGATGGTAAAACTCCGTAGCTACCGAAAATTTTCAACGTCTCTGTATTGCGAGCCAGCTCCTCTAAAGCAGCCTGAACCGCTGGGTTCCGTGCATCGGCTTCTAGATCAACGAAAAACAGATAGTCTCCCAGCGATCGCTTGGTTGGGCGAGACTCGATCTTACTCAGATTAATGCCCCGATTGGCAAAGACCTGGAGGGGCTTTACCAATGCTCCTGGGGTATCGTGAACAGTAAATGCCAGGGAAGTACAGTGTCCCCCCGGTGAGGGTTGCAAGCTCAGTATCCAGAAGCGGGTGCAGTTGTCCGGGTAGTCATTGATGGGGCTGGCGAGAATTGGGATGTTATAAATTTGGGCAGCCCGGTGGGAGGAGATCGCACCAACCGTGGGATTATCTTCCAGATGTTGCAGTGCGTCAGTAGTTGAGGGGGTTGGAATCAATTGAGCCGTTGGCAAAAATGTCTCTAGCCAACCCTGACACTGGGCCAGGGCTTGAGGATGGGAATAAACCATGCGGATGGTTTCCGTAGTCTTTGCCTCAGAAAGCAGAGCATGGACAATTGGCAACACCAGTGCCCACTGAATTTGTAGGGTACCCAATTGCCACAATGTATCTAAAGTAATGGTGACACTGCCTTCAACAGAATTCTCAACAGGAACTACTGCCTGATTGACCTGCCCCTGGCCAACCGCCTTCAATGTTTGAGCAATGCTGGGATAGGGACACAATACTGGTTCCTGTCCAGTTTTTTGCGCCAGCCAGTTGGCGTAAAGGATTGCAGCCACTTCCGCATTGGTCCCCGAAGGTCCCAGATGGGCAATTGATAGAGCCATAACGTTACTTCACGACTTTTCGGTGAGATGGAAAAACCTCTTGCACTACTCTTTCATTGCCTGGGTGGGAGGTCAAATGTAAAGGTTCTATGAACCTCAATGCTTAATTTCTCGTAACACATGAGTTAAGGTACCTGAACTCTGTAAGAATGGACTGTCATGGCATCTCGGTATTTATACTGCCAAAGATGCTGATCCATTTCTTTATATTTGTTTAGAATTGTTTACAGCAGGTTCAATCTAACCCGTTGGTTCTTCCCAAATGGATACTCGCTTTATAGCTTCCCAAACGGTTGAGATGGTGGTTTCTGAACAACCCATCCCGATTCAGCATTATCTGCGTCAGCCTCAACGGCTTGTGAACGCTTTAGCGGCTTCCAGCCAAATTGAGCAACTAGGTGACGAATTATTTCGGCTCAAAATGCGTCCGTTAAGTTTTATGATGCTGAGTCTTCAGCCAACTGTGGATATGCGGGTCTGGACAGAACCTGATGGAACCGTTCATCTTCATTCGGTTGCCTGCGAAATTCGCGGGGTCGAGTATATCAATCAGCGGTTTTCCCTGAATTTAGTGGGTAAGTTGCAGCCCCAGCAGGTTAATGGGACTACTCTCCTGTGGGGAAAGGCCGATCTGGAAGTGCGGGTGGAAATGCCTCCACCCCTGATGTTCACTCCCAGAGCTTTGCTGGAAACCACTGGAAACGGGTT
The DNA here is from genome assembly GCF_049200465.1 of Leptothermofonsia sp. ETS-13. Classification (NCBI taxonomy): domain Bacteria; kingdom Bacillati; phylum Cyanobacteriota; class Cyanophyceae; order Leptolyngbyales; family Leptolyngbyaceae; genus Leptothermofonsia; species Leptothermofonsia sp. ETS-13. The sequence goes on along the minus strand of NZ_CP120836.1, from coordinate 2,368,734 downwards.
GCTGAAGAGTGTGCTACTGACTGTTAAGCAACGCCTGATGCATCACCTCCTGGCAGATTATTACAAATGGGCTGCGTCGGAAAGTGAAATTGAAACGCCAATTCAATCGCCACTGTTGTCACCGAATACTCCGATCGCTTGATTGGGTCTTTCCTCTTTGACCCGACAGGGATTGAAGGACATTCGATGCAGGCGGGAAGCTCCAAACTCCTGGATGGCACGGCGATGGGAAGGAGTGCCGTAGCCTTTATTAGTAGCCAGATTGTACTGGGGGTATTTAGGGGCAAGGCGGGTGATCAGCTCATCTCGCCAGACTTTGGCAATGATGCTTGCGGCGGCAATGGGAAGCGATCGCTGGTCCCCTTTGATAATGGTTTGTTGGGGAAAAAACAGTCCCGGAACTTTCTGATTTCCGTCGATTAAACACAGGTCTGGTGGTAATTTCAGTTTCATCACCGCTCGCTTCATGGCCAGCAGTGACGCCTGCAAGATATTGAGTCGGTCAATTTCATAAACGGAGGCATAGCCAACCTGGCAGTCGAGGGCAGTCGCGCGAATGTGAATAGCGAGCCTCTGTCGCTGTTCTGCTGTTAACAGTTTGCTATCGGTCACTCCTGCCGCAGAAAGCTCTGCCAGGGCAACATCGGGCAAAATTACAGCCGCGGCAACGACCGGACCAAATAGAGCTCCTCGACCAACTTCATCGACCCCCGCGATCGCGCCCTGCGGCACCTGGGGTAAACCCACATGGCCTAAGCCAGGAAGTGTTAGCTGATCAACTGAAACGCTTTGCTTTCTTGCCATACATTCTGGCTACTCCGCAGCGGCGGCTGACGACCGGCGACGGCGACGGCGAACGACTGCGCCTGCTTCTGACCCCGCAGGTTCAGATTCGCCGGTTGATTCCTGAGCAGGGCTTTCTTCCTCTTCAGTGAGCAGTTCTGTAGAAGGGGCTGCAGTCGCCCTCTCTTCTGTCGGTTCAGTTCGGGTTGAAGCCAAAATAGGTTTTGCTGGGGCGCTACTTCGAGAAGACACAGCAACGGACTCTGGCTCAACCGGAGGGGGTTCTTGTCCGGGTAGTACGACTGAGATGATGGCTGATTTGGGGTTCTTCACCTCCTGGTTGGCCAGTGCCAGGGGAGAAATTCCCATCCAGGCATATACGTCTTGCTCTTCAGGCGTCATTTCAACCGCGATAATTTCCGGTGGTTCAGTGGATTTATTGGGTTCCCGTCGGCGACCGCGTCGTTCTTCCCCGTACCCTGTTTCGGGGGGTTCCTGCCCCGCTGCTACCTCTGGGGCAAGCGATGGCAGTTCGTGGCCACTATCTCTCCCTCGTCCACGCCCTCCCCGCCGACCGCGATCGCTTTTCCCGGGAAAGGAAGGTTCCTCTAGCGGAGCATAGGGGTCGGTATCCGTTCCTGGTTCAACTCTGGCAATAGATCCAGCATAGCCCGGACGGGGTGGACGGTCATCATCCCGACGGCGGCGACGGCGGCGATTATTTCCGCCCACTTCCTGGTAATTGGGATGGGTCAGCCCCAGTTCCTGTAAGTCATTGCCCTCTTCCAGATCATCGCTGCGGTCTTCCCAGAACAGATCAGGTACACCCGGAATATCGGGTAAGCCATTGTCTCGTCCGCGCCCGCGCCCGCGCACATCGGCCGTGCGAGCTTCTCTTAAAGCCGTAGCAACCGGACGCTCTACTGGTTCGCCTTCTTCTGACTCTGATTCGCCAGGGAGGTGCACCAGATGTCCCAATCCACCACAGGCTGGGCAGGGACGACCAAAGATTTCGTAAATATTCTTGCCCTGGCGTTTCCGGGTGAGTTCTACCAGACCCAGTTCAGAAAGTTGGGCAATTTGGGGACGGGCTTTATCTGCTCGCAGGGCTTTGTTGAAGTGTTCTAACACCTGTAACTGGTCACGGCGAGAGTCCATGTCAATGAAGTCTACGACGATCACCCCGGCAATGTTGCGTAAACGTAGCTGACGGGCAATTTCAGTAGCAGCTTCGCAGTTTGTCCACAGTACGGTTTCGCGGGCTGTGGCAGAGCGGGTAAAGGAGCCAGAGTTCACGTCGATAACTGTCAGGGCTTCTGTTCGCTCAATCACAATGTAACCACCGGAGGGCAGGTCAACCCTGGGTTTGAGGGCTTCCCGAATCGCTGCGTTGACGCGGAAGTATTCTAGAACAGGGATGCGATCGCGGTGGTGGTCAATCAGCAAACCTGGTGGCATTTTGCCTCCCGCCCAGTTCATCAGATGTTGCTTGACGCGCTTCAACCCCGTGTGGGAATCCACAACAATCCGGTTAACATCTGCGCTATAAACATCCCGCAACACCTTCTGGATAAAATCATCATCGCGGTTTAAGAGGGCTGGAGCACGGGTCGTCATTGCTTCCTGCAAGATGTTCTCCCATTGCCGTTGAAGTGTTTCCAGATCTTCTATAATCGCTTCCTCTGGCATTCCTTCCGCTTCAGTGCGGACAACAATTCCCATGCCCGCTGGTTTGATTAAAATGGCCAGTGCCCGCAGGCGGTTGCGCTCGTTCTCGTTCCGAATTCGGCGGGAAAGGTTAACGCCCTTACCATAGGGCATCAGGACCAGATAGCGACCAGGTAATGAAATATTGCCCGTCAACCGGGGACCTTTGTTCCCGGTTGGCTCTTTCATGATTTGAACCAGTACCTTCTGTTGAGGTTCCAATAGTTCGGTAATGGATCCAGCGGTGCGGCGTTTGCGCAGAGGACCTAAATCAGTGACGTGGATAAAGCCGTTTCGTTCACTATCTCCAATGTTGACAAAAGCGGCATCGATTCCGGGCAGGACGTTTTCAACAATTCCAAGATAAATATCGCTGACTTGATGGCTACCGGTGGCAACAATGAGTTCTTGAATCTGATCTTCTGAAAAGACAGCAGCAATTCGGTGCTGCTCGGCGATAATAATTTGCTTCGGCATTCAGTTAATTTTCCTCAAAATTTCTGGTTCGGTGAGGATAGCGCAAGCTTGTATCCACTCACCTTGTTTCGGCTAAAGAACCCAAGCGCAGTATAAGAATTCCAGACTACGCAAAGGCAATGATCGAAGCTGTTATACTCTGAGATGAAGCATCTATTCACCTCAGAGCCCTTGGATATGGCGACTGACCACTGAATCAAATCAACCCTACCAGCGAGATGCCCATCCCTTGAGGGGGACACCAGATTTTGTAATGAATGTACGAAAGCTCTGGTGAAATAAGCTGTACTCAAGCACGAACACAGGCTTGCTAGCAGCGGAACCCCTAAGAGTCTATTATCCGCAACAGCTTCTATTGTGATGCATTATAGCGTGGGTAGATTTGTTCGCCACTAAAATTCAAGATTCAATAATTAGCCGATCGCGCCTTACCTTGCCAAGCTGAAAGGCCCGGTTAGCGACCTTCTCCAGCATGTAGACTACCTGATCGGGGCGAAGCAGGGTGCCATCGTTGCGGCAACTGCCGATGTAGTGGAGAGGGATAGAGGGGGCGGATAAGTAGATGGGTAATTTTTCCCACTCTTCTTGCTCCTCTATTTCTTCTTTCACTTTCTGACTCCCGATTTTTGACTCCTGGCTTCTTGATCCTGTTTCAAGCCAGAGTTCGTAGAGGCGATCGCGCAAATTCACCATTTGCTTTTTGCCGGATTTAGTGGTTTGCTCCTGCCAGATGTCATTTCTGGCCTTGACGGCTTCAACCCACTGCTGCCATTGCTCCAGAGTTGGTTCGCCCAAGTCGCTATCTCCATCGGGCTGGAGGGCACTGACCGTAATCGTATATTCGGCTTTTTCCAGGATTTGGGTTGCCGAAGGAGAATTGAGCGGAACTTCTTCGACCCGATAAATGGGAATATCGACTGGAAGCTGAGCCGCAAGTTTTACTTGAAATTCGGCGGCTTCCATTGGCTGTGTCAACTCAAAGTCGATGATTTCGCCACGACTGGTGACTCCCAGAGGTAGGGCATTAGCCGGACTAATGCGGGGACCGGGATGAAAACCTCCTGTAAAGGCAATGGGAATGGCAGCACGACGTACAGCCCGATCAAGTAGGCGAATGAGATCCAAGTGGCTGAGGAGGGCCATTTCACCCTGTTTACCCATCCACACGCGCAGACGCTGAGCTTTTTGCTGATTGGGGACGAAGTGTCCCTCAAATGGGGGAATAGGCAGCGGTGGAACCACCACATTATGCCCAAAGTCCATTCCACATACGCCGCAGTGGGAGCACCCGTTGAAGGAACAGTCGGGTACAACCGCTGCCTCCAGTGCTCGCTGCAGATCCTCCTTCAGCCACCGCTTGTCAATCCCTGTATCAATGTGATCCCAGGGAAGGGGGGAATCGTAGGAGGGGAAGGGGGGAGATGAGTGAATGTGTGGAGTGGAGGAGTGTTGAGTGTTGAGTGTTAAGTGTTGCGCTCTGAGTTGTCCCAATACCAGATCCCCAGTCCCCAGTCCCCAGTCCCCAGTCTCTGCCTCCTGGCTCCTGGCTCTTGGCTCCTGACTCCTGGCTCCTGAATCGCCAAACACATTCCATTCGCCATTTTCGACCTGACGGTATTTCCAGGTGAGTCCAGTTTCGCTGATTGCTTGTGTCCAGGCGTTAAAGGCGCGATCGAGGCTTTCCCACCAGGCATCCATTCCGGCTCCCAGTTCCCAGGCGCGGCGGATGACGGCGGAGAGGCGGCGATCGCCCCTGCCGACAAAGTCTTCCATGGCGGAAATGCGGACATCGGTAAAGTTGACCTTCAGCCCCCGGATGTGGCGGAACTCTTCTTTGAGAAGGGCTTGCTTGCGCTCAAATTCAGCGGTGGACACGGAATGCCACTGGAAAGGAGTGTGGGGTTTGGGGGTGAAGTTAGAAATGGTCAGGTTGAAGCTGAGGCGTTTTCGGCCTTTACCGCTGCACTCTCGCTGAAGCCAGCGAACAGTTTCGGCAATTCCCAGCACATCCATATCCGTTTCACCGGGGAGCCCAATCATAAAGTAAAGCTTAATTTTGTCCCACCCCTGCTCGAAGGCAGTTTTGACACCGCGCAGGAGTTCGTCGTTGGTCAAGCCTTTGTTGATGATATCCCGCATTCGCTGGGTACCCGCTTCGGGGGCGAAGGTAATCCCTGTTTGGCGGGTGCCGCCGATGATGTGGGCAATATTTTCATCAAAGCGATCGACCCGCTGGCTGGGAAGAGACAGGGAGATATTTTCATCCTTCAGACGGTTCTTGATTTCCACTCCGACGGCAGGCAATGCCAGATAATCAGAGCAACTGAGGGACAGCAGAGAAAATTCGTTGTACCCCGTGGCACGCATCCCCTTCTCAATTGCGTCTACCACGGCAGCGGGTTCAACGTCGCGGGCGGGACGGGTCAGTATCCCAGGTTGGCAAAAGCGGCAGCCACGGGTGCAACCCCGCCGAATTTCTACCGTAAGGCGATCGTGTACTGTTTGAACGTAGGGTACCAGACCGATTGAGTAGGCAGGCATAGGCGTGGCAACCCGGCGCAAAATCCGCTCAGGCACATCGGGGCGATTGGGGTGAACCGATCCATCCGCCGCCATGTCATAAAACTGAGGCACATAGACCCCTGGTATCTGGGCCAGATCGAGCAGCAGTTCTTCTCGGCTCAACCCTGCCTGCTTCCCTTCTTCAATCACCAACCCAATTTCGGGCAACAGTTCTTCCCCATCTCCCAGAGCAATAAAGTCAAAGAAATCGGCATAGGGTTCGGGATTGGAAGTAGCGGTTTGCCCTCCGGCGAAGATGAGGGGGTAGGGAGGGGTGATGGAGTGAGGAGGTGAGGGGGGAGATGGGTGGATAGGTGGAGGAGTGGAGGAGTGTTGAGTGTTGAGTGTTGAGTGTTGCGCTCTGACTTGTCCCAATACCAGATCCCCAGTCCCCAGTCCCCAGTTCCCAATCTCTGGCTCCTGGCTTCTGGCTCCTGGCTCCTGGCTCCTGCCTCCCGACTCCTGCCTTCTCTTTTCCGCCTCCCTCCGCTCTTGCCAGGTTAGGGGAATTCCTGCCAGATCCAGCATTTCTAAAATGTTGGTGGCTCCCAATTCGTAGCTGAGGCTAAAGCCGAGGATGTCGTAGTCGGTGAGGGGACGGCGGGACTCGACTGCAAACAGGGGAGTCTGGGTAGAACGCAGTTTGGCGGCCAGATCGGGGGTGGGTAGGTAGGCGCGATCGCACAGTTGCCGGGGTTGGGCGTTCAGAATGTTGTAAAGAATGATGTGGCCCAGATTAGAGGCTCCCACCTCATATACTTCAGGATAGGTGAGGACCCAACGCACTGTTGCACTATTCCACGGTTTATGAATCGCACCCAACTCATTACCCAGGTAACGAGCTGGTCGCAAGATTTCAGTGGTTAGCAACTCTTCAACGGCGATCGCCACGGCAAAGTCCTCTTGTCTGTGCAGAACGAACCTGATTGCACTGCTCAGTATAGCGAAGTTAATGAGAAGGGGAAGGAAGGCCCCCTCTGTCACTTTCTCGTCACATTTGCTTTTGAAGGTGAAGGGAAGGCGGATATCCTTCCTGACATTCTGTACTGGCAATCCCAACCAACGCTCTGGGGCTTAGAGGATTTGACGATGTGAATTACTGTGGGTCCACCTATTTTGACGATCAATCACGATAACACCTTTATGCTGACCGACCTGAACAGGCGAATCAATCCCGAAGGGCACCTGGACATTTTTTCTGATGACACCCGGTTTCTGAGCTACTATGCCTATTACCTTGACGGGCATGTGTTGAAACGATTGACTTCGACGACCACGACCTATTACGCTGTACGGGTTTATCTCACAAATCCAAATTTCGTCTCCAGGGATGGATTCATCCAGGAAGGGACGCTTGCTCTGGTAATCAGCCGGGCGGTAGAGCAGGGAATTCACGAGGACCTCGACCTTACCAACTATGGGTTGCAGACGGCCCGGTTCAATTTGGGAATTGCATTGCGATCGGATTTTGCCAACATTTTTTCAGGTGGAGTCCCGTCAATTTGTGCGTCGAGGCCGGATTGAAACCCGTTGGGATGAAGCAAATCAGGAGCTATCTACAAAGTATTGCAATGGTGAGTTCTACCGCTGTCTCACCTATCGTCTCAGCTATTGTTCATCCTCGCCTCACTATGCCAATGGGTGCATTACGTTTGAGATTGAACTGGCAACAAACCTGGCATACCTGTGCTGATTACATCCTGGCGGATAACGAGCATATCCGTGAACAGTTAGAGGTAGACCTAACAAGGTAATGATGAGCAGCGCTAGCCGCCATCATTAACAATTCAAAAATCATTACGATTTGAGCACTATCCAGTTAGATTTTTGCTATCAGGCGGCGGTAGATACTCGTTCAATCAATACCGAAATTGAACGGCTTCACTGCCAGTAGTTGGCCGATGCCACAGAAGTCGATTCAACCAATGAAGATGTCAAGTGACTATACCGTCAATCGCTGGAAGGCATTACTGAAAAGCGTATGAATCGAAACGAAGTTTCGAACATACAGCACCTATTCATACCCAAATTCAGCAACGCCCGCTGGAAGATATTTGGTGCGCTTCGATTGTTTGACTACGATAGTGGGTCAGACCATCGACTGCCTGCGGCGGGCGTACCCAAGTTTGTCATCCTGTTTGGGTGTGACAGTTTGATTGTCAGCTTGCTTTGCTTTCTCCAAAACTTCGCCTGGACGGTATCAAATCTAACGACATATTTTTTTATAATCGTTTACATAAAGCTACATTCTTTGGCGAGCAGGACTATCTATGATTGGATTCATCAAGGGATTGTTTGGTGCAGGGAAGCCCACAGAGCAGTCTTCACAATTTCCAGTAGCAACTCCTCAATCTTCTCAGAATTCTCAGCCGTACTTTCTGGAAGCGGATGACGCTCGTACCCTGGGTAATGTGAACTATATGCGAACCGCGAAGGTTGTCAAGCGGACTTTTCCAAAAACTGCTGATAGTAAAGAGGAGATGGAGGTGATGGTTGAAATTTCTTCCTTGACTAAGCGAGACGTTAGTTTGAACAAAGCGCTTGATACAGTTAACGATTCTCAATCACTCACCCCCAGAGTAGATGAAGCCGCTGAGCGCCGCCGTGCTGACACCAGTATGGATATGTTCCGCGATATGGCCCGGAATATTAAGAAGCGCTAGTGTTGTAAACCTTAAATTTTGCAACATTGGGGTGTAGGGATGGAACCCTTGCACCCCTAATAAAATCTTTGTTTGCTAGACTATAGCAATCCTAATAAATAAATCAGTCGTGAGATTGAGAAGCCTTGTAACTTTTCTCACAGTCTGACTTTTCTCACAATCTAAACTGGGATTGCGGTAGACGTTCATGGGAAGCTTCCTGGTTTGAAAATAGCTAATAGTGAGCATTCAAATAACTGATAGCCTGTTTTCATTCAACGCAGTTCACGATGGTGGATTTGTGGTCAAACCAATCTTCTTCCTCAGATACTTCCAGGTTTTTTCATCGCCCCCCCTGGAAGGTTGCCTGGGGAAAGGTTGGCTCTGTGAGTGGCGATGCGGTCTGGAGTGATGACTGCATCGCTATTTTTGTGCCCTCTCAACCTGTGCTGAGTCCGTCACAAAGGTTTGTCCTGATAGGAGACGCCTGGCTGCCTACCGCCTCAGAACTGTTACAAAAGTTAGGAAAACATTCTCCTGAATGGCAGGGCAATTCACTGTTTTTGATCTCCCAACTTTGGGAGCAGTACGGCACAGATACTTGGGGAATGCTTGTTGGTGCCTTTTCCCTTGTTGTATGGGATCGAGACCAGAAAGTGCTCTGGTTGGGGCGCGATCGCGCTGGTGCTTACACCCTCTACTACACTCCAGATGGCTCTCTTCGCTGGGCGGCTTCTCAACTTCGTACCCTGACCGAGCACTGTTCCCCTAACCTGGATCTGGTAGCACTGCGAGATTACCTCTGCTGTGCTTTTGTGCCGGGTGAACGAACCTTGTGGCAGCCCATCCGGGAAGTGCGCCCTGGCACCTGTGTGAACCTGGGAGAGGGGCGCACTCAGGTCTACTGGCAGTTGCAAGAGGCCATTACTGGAGCAGACCAACCGCTGGAATGGCATGGCCATCGCCTTCGCTCCCTACTCAATTCAGTCATCCAAGACCATCTGCCCAAGGGCGAACCCGTTGGTGTCTTTCTGTCTGGTGGGTTAGATTCCAGTTGCGTGACTGCCCTGGCCGCAATGGTTCACGATGCCCCTATCCATACCTATTCGATTCATTTTGGGGCTGACTGTCCCAACGAACTGGAGTTCTCCAGTCAGGTTGCCAAGTATTGGCAGACCAAGCACCACATTCTGGAAATCTCGTTTAGGGCGATGTGGGAGCAGTTGCCCGCTGCGATCGCCCATCTGGATGACCCCATTGGCGATCCGCTCACCGTGCCGAACCTGCTACTCGGACAACTGGCACGCCAATCGGTACGGGTGGTGCTTAATGGTGAGGGTGGCGACCCCTGCTTTGGGGGACCCAAAAACCAGCCCATGTTGATCCATGCCCTCTACGGCACAACGAGCCAACAAGACTTGCTGTCGGCATACCTGGTCTCCTTTCAAAAATGCGCTTCCGATTTGTCCCAGCTCCTGAAACCCGAAATCTGGTCAGCGGTTCAGGCAGAACCTTCCGTTTTTTCAGATGACCTGTATTCCAGTATCCGCTACTTAAACCGTCTGATGGCGCTAAATATCAAGTTCAAGGGAGCAGATCATATTCTCACAAAGGTTAACAATTTAACGCGCGCAGCAGGTCTTGAAGGTCGCTCTCCGTTATTCGATTCGCGAGTAGTTGAACTGAGTATGCAGATTCCGCCGGAGTACAAACTATCCGGCGTTCAGGAAAAAGCCGTTCTTAAGCAAGCCGTCGCCGATCTCCTGCCAGAAAGTATTATCAACCGCCCCAAAAGCGGCATGATGGTTCCGGTACAGCTTGGCTTCCGCCAGTATTGGAACCGGCAAGCAAAAGCGTTGCTGACTGACCGCAAGGCAGCGATCGCTCCCTACCTCAACCAGACCCTGATCCGCGACTGGCTCAACTACCAGGGAGATACCTGGCACCGCTATGGAGTTAAACTATGGCTACTGGTCAGCCTGGAGCTATGGCTTCAGAGCAATGGGTTTAGATAAACAGACTAAATCCCAGTAAAGCAACCCCTAACCAGATCAGAAAGCAGTACCGGGTTAAGCGAAGCGCCTGCTTAATTTTGGAGGGTGCGATCGCATCAATTGCATCCCCCAGCAGAGGTTTCTGTTTAGCCACTCCTCGATACCAGTTCGTTCCCCCCATCTGCACTCCCAGCATTGCTGCATAGGCACATTCACTCCATCCAGAGTTGGGACTGGGATCTTTAGGCGCATCACGCAGGCAAATTCTCCAGATGTGAAAGGGTCTTCCCGATAACAGGGATAGGGTCAGTACTGTCAGGCGGCAGGGTAACCAGGTCAAACCATCTTCCGCTCTGGCACTGAACCAGCCCAGGTAAGTATAAGGTGGTTCCTGATAGCCAACCATTGAGTCCAGCGTACTGGCCGCTTTGTAGGCCAGAGCCAAGGGAACACTGCCAATCCCTGGCAATGCAGCTCCTACCAGGGCATAGAACAGAGGAGCCATTGCCCCATCGGTAGCATTTTCGGTCACCGTTTCCAGAATCGCCCTGAGAATTTCAGGTTCTGAAAGGTTTGCCGTATCTCGCCCAACATAGCGACTGAGAATAGAACGCGCCTCGTCTAAGTTACCCGCCCGTAAGGGCTCCAAAACGCTTTCAGCTGCATTTCTCAGGCTACGGGCTGCAAAGCAACTGGCCAGCAAAAGGACCTCAATCCCCATTCCCAACAGTGGGTGAACCCATCTTGTCATCTCAACCATCCACCATCCAGCCGCACCACTTCCTAGAATCAGCCCCGTGCCCAGGATGATACCCGCCATTCTCTGACTAAAAGGCGATTTGAACCGGGCAAGTACCTGATCCGTGTAGTGAGCGATCGCCCACCCCATCACCTGCACGGGATGCAGCCACCCCACAGGATCGCCAATTAAAAAGTCGAGCAGAGCCGCCAGTAGACAACTCAGCACCTGGGCGATCGACCAGTTTACTTCTGCTTCGTTAGTAATCATCAGCTCACCGCTCTGGGAAGGGAGAGGAGTAGGAGGGTGGATGAGTGGGAAGGGATTGAAGTAATGGAGTGATGAAGTACTGAATATCAAGGACAATGCCCCACCCCTCATCCCCCATCACTTCCCTCATCCGACAAGCAACTTGCCATTCAACATGAGGAGAATTATTACAAACTATTGCGAGTAAATCAGGACGGTGAACCCAATGCCGCAAAATGTTTTCGGAAGGTAACTGAGTCTTAAGCTCCTGCGCTATCTGGTTGCCAGGGGTGCTTTAACAGTACCCACTAGTTTGCCAGATCGGGCAGGCTCAAGCGATAGCAAAACTGCGAGCTTGACGCGTTTAGAAGGCTGCTTGAAGTCCAAGGAACCAGGCAAAATTTAGCGGTTCTACGGTTTTTCGGCAGGTTTCAAGGTAGACTTAGAAACCCAATTGGGGAACTCCCGTTTAAACACAATCGGTTACATTCTTCTGGAGGAATCCATCGATGAGTATTGTCACGAAGTCAATCGTGAATGCAGATGCCGAGGCTCGCTATCTCAGCCCTGGCGAACTCGACCGGATTAAGAGCTTTGTTACTTCCGGTGAAAAGAGACTGCGGATCGCTCAAACCCTGACCGATTCTCGTGAGCGTATCGTTAAGCAAGCAGGTGACCAGCTGTTCCAAAAGCGCCCTGACTGTGTTTCTCCTGGTGGAAACGCTTATGGCGAAGAAATGACTGCTACCTGTCTGCGTGACCTTGACTATTACCTGCGTCTGGTTACCTACGGTGTGGTTGCTGGTGATGTTACTCCCATCGAAGAAATCGGCATCGTTGGCGTGAAAGAAATGTACAAATCTCTCGGCACCCCGATTGATGCAGTGGTTGAAGGTGTGCGGGCGATGAAGAGCGTTGCTAGCTCCCTTCTGTCTGGCGAAGATGCAGCTGAAGCAAACGCTTATTTCGACTACGTGATTGGTGCAATGAGCTAGTTGAGGTACCAGGCGTCAGGTGTCAGGCGATACCAACATTTCCTGTGTCCTGTACTTCGTCCTCCCTACCCTCATCAGATTGCAAAGCATTTCGTAAGATTACGTAATTTAAGGGTTTTCAATCATGCAAGACGCAATTACCGCTGTCATTAATTCCTCTGACGTTCAAGGTAAGTACCTCGATGCTTCCTCCCTGGAAAAGCTGAAGGCTTACTTCAACACAGGTGAAATGCGCGTTCGTGCCGCAACCACCATTGCTGCTAACTCTTCTGCCATCATCAAAGAAGCTGTAGCGAAGTCTCTGCTGTATTCAGACATCACCCGTCCTGGTGGCAACATGTACACCTGCCGTCGCTATGCTGCTTGCATCCGCGACCTCGATTACTACCTGCGCTATGCAACCTACGCGATGCTGGCTGGCGACCCCTCCATCCTGGATGAGCGTGTGCTGAACGGTCTGAAGGAAACCTACAACTCTCTCGGTGTCCCCATCGGTGCTACCGTTGGTGCAATCCAGGCAATCAAGGAAGTTGCTGCTGGCCTGGTTGGTGCTGACGCTGGTAAAGAACTGGGTGTTTACCTTGACTACATCAGCTCTGGCTTGAGCTAGTAATAAATTATGAGTTATGAGTTGTGAGCTGCCTTAACTCAAAACTCAAAATTCAAAACTTTTGTAAGGTCTGGAGGTCCGGAGTGAGTGTTAGCTCGTCAAAGGCTCCTTTATCAAAAAGGTTAGTTTTAGCGGTCTAATATTGATTCTTGACTTCCGACCTTACTGTTTAGAACCAATCCAGGGATTTTTGCGCTAGTTTTGTGGAAAAATATTTCTAGCGTTTTTGGATACGTTCTTACCCCAGCCGCAGTGAATCGTTTCTTAGGATTTTTCTGCTTGAGGGGTATTGATCAATTCAACTGTTACTGCCCTCTTCATTCACATTCAAAATTTCTTGATCCCATCCAGGAGAGATAACCCCTATGCGCATGTTTAAGGTGACTGCCTGCGTTCCCAGCCAAACCCGTATCCGCACGCAGCGTGAGCTTCAAAACACCTATTTCACGAAGTTGGTTCCTTTTGACAATTGGTTTCGTGAACAGCAACGCATTATGAAAATGGGCGGAAAAATTGTCAAAGTTGAACTCGCAACTGGCAAGCCCAATACCAATACTGGCCTGTTGTAGTAGGGTCAGGGGCTTTTGCAGTCTTAAGTTTTTAAATCAAGTGGTGCTGTTAAGGGAGGTCTAACGACCTCTTTTTTGCTGTTAAGGGGGATTTTAGGCTTAATCATGCGGACTGCTGGCTTCAGCCAGAGGCTGTCTCCCAAACTTCAGTTGCAGAGAATGGATACGTCCTCTAACACCAGGAGCTAAAAACTCAAGACTTATAACATTTTGCCAAAACCTCGGAGGTTTAAGCGCCGATGTGGATCATGCAGTGCAGTTTCAGGTTAAAACCTCCGAGACTTGCGTAAGCCCTAATATTTTTTTTTTAAACAAGAATTGCTATCAATGAGAGCAGCGCTCAATTCCCCGCAATGGAGTATCCCTTCTGATTCTTTGGAGTTATCGGTTGGGGAAGTTCATATCTGGTTCGTTCGGCTGGATGTGCCATCAGAAATTTTACAACCACTGACTGAAACCCTTTCGTTGGACGAAAGGCGGCGGGCTGAGCGGTTTCGGTTCGATCGCGATCGCCACCGTTTCCTGGCTGGTCGGGGAACCCTGCGCGCTATCTTAAGCCGCTACGCGAAAACAGACCCAACCCAAATACAGTTTCACTACGGAACAAGCGGCAAACCCGCACTGGTGGATATTTCTGGCCTGGAGTTTAATTTGTCTCACTCCCAAGACCTGATGTTGTGTGCGATCGCCCGTAACAGCCGGGTTGGGGTTGACCTGGAATACCTTCGTCCAGTTTCAGACCTCGACCATCTCACTCAACGATTTTTTTCTCCCCAGGAGTATCTTGCCATTCAAGCATTGCCGGAAGATGAACGGTTGCGATCGTTTTTCCAATACTGGACCTGTAAGGAAGCTTTGCTAAAAGCGATCGGCGATGGCCTGGTGAACTTGAAAGATGTAGAAATTTTGCTGACTGAAGCAGGGGCTGAGATTGTCCGTCTGGAATCGGCCTTTCCTCCCATCCCAAACTGGTCACTTTACCTCTTTGCCCCGGCAGTGGGCTATACGGCTGCGCTGGCAACGGAGGGGGGCGATCGCCCTCTATACTTTTGGCAATGGCAGAGTGAATGAGAGTGGCGTGTTCATCCACTAACAACAACCTTTCGGGCTCAACCGGCTACTACCCCTCAATGTTCAGTGTGCAGTGGGATTGTTGGACTGCACGTTTGACCTCATATACCAGGATATGGCATAACACTGTCCTGATAGCGAGGATGCAAATTGCCCACGCACGCTACAACAGGAGCACCCGCACTTTTCTGACGCATCGAAGCAATGGCAGTACGCTGGGCGTGCCGTATTTGGGTATGAAATAGATGCTGTATGCTCGAAACTTCGTTTCAATTCATGCGGCTTTTCAGCAACGCCATAATATAGCTCTATGCGGGAGCGTTAGGACATTGGAATTAGAGAGGGAGTAGGGGCTTCGCCCTTAGCCAGGGGTTCCACCCCTGCACCCCGTCCTAACCATAATGACTACCGCTATACACTGCATCGAAAACCTGATTGATTCTGTAACAAATAACTCTGTACATGCAGCTACCTATCAATGTCTACCACTTGCTTCTCAGAACATGGCTTCTCCCAGAATCACTTTGCAGGTCTCCTTGCACTCGTACATCACAGGAATTAATCCCTTATCAGGTAGAGTATAAGTGAGGTATAAAGGTCACTAGGTTTATCTAGAATTTGTAATTTGGATAAACCTGACTGCTAATTGACCAATGATCATTGCACGCTGTTTCAGACATCTCTTGGATTTGTCTCGAAGGTAAAGAACCACAAGTCACAATTCAGTTGATATTCCTGAGTTTTGATAAATGGTTCTTTACGCACTGTAAACCTCCAGTATTGGTTCAGGTTCTTGTTCAGGATGCGAACAACTTTCTGAATGCAATTTCAGAACATTGAGCAGAATATTGGGCATCCAGGGGCATTTAGGGAGGTCTGCTGCTCCAGATCAAAGGGGATGTTGGTACGCTGATAGCATTTAGCAGCCACAATTAGCAGCATTTACAGCACAATCTCTCTGCCTCAGGTTTGTGAATTCTGACACGGAAGATCAGTACAACAAGGATTTGTCGCTTCATGGAATTTTCGATCGCCGCTATTCTCGCTAACTTTGCCGACGATAAATTGGTTGCCCCCAAGGCATTGGAAAAGAAACTTGATTGCAACGACGAAGTGAGTCAGCGCAAGTTGCAGATTGCCCTGGATGCCCTGGAGCGTATTGGTATCCTCACAAAAGAACGAGGAAAATATAAGCGGGTGGCTGAAGACGGGGTTGTGGAAGGTAAATTGCGCTGCTCCAGTAAGGGGTTTTGCTTTGCAATCCAGGATGTAGAAGGAGCGGAAGACATCTACATCCGGGAAAGCCAGCTCAGTAATGCCTGGAATGGCGATCGCGTCCTGGTCAAGGTCACAAAGGAAGGGAGCCGCCGCCGGAGCCCGGAAGGCGAAGTACGCCTGATTCTAGAACGTTCGAACCCATCGGTGCTGGCCCGCGTGAAGCAGACCGAGGATGGTTTTCGGGCAGTTCCTTTAGACGATCGGCTACTGTTTGAACTGCAATTGCAGCCCAATGGGGGAAACTTGCAGGAGGCGATCGACAAACTGGTGCATGTCGAAGTCCTGCGCTACCCTCTGGGACAAAACCCTCCCCTCGGCAAAGTAGCTCAAATTTTGGGTACGGACACCGACGCCTCTGATATCGACATTGTTTGTTGTAAGCACGACCTTCCACGTGGCTTTTCTGATGCCGTTTTAGACGCGGCAAGGGATCTGCCTGCCAAAATTAGCAAAACAGACCTGAAGAAACGGCTCGATCTGCGCAAACTCACCACCCTCACCATTAAGGCAGATAGTGCCCAGGAAAAAGGCGATAGCCTGGATGATGCTATTACCCTGGAAAAAACAAAAGAGGGCCACTGGCGATTGGGTATCCACATTGCAGATGTTGCCTATTACGTCGCTTCCGACTCCCCCATTGATCGGGAAGCCAGAAAACGAGGTACTTCTATTTATCTGGGAGATACGGTTGTTCCCATGCTGCCTGAAGCTATTTCTGGGAACCTCTGTGCTTTGAAAGTGGGGAAAGATCGGTTAGCTGTTTCGGTACTGGTGACGCTGAACGCAGAAGGAAACGTCATTGAATATGAGGTGCAGCCAACGGTCATCCAGGTTGACTATCAGCTGAACTATGAGCAAGCCCAGGCTATCCTGGAACGGGACTCTGGCGGATTGCCCGGAGTCTCCATTGAGGAGTTTTCTCCCATCTTCGATCTGTTGGATCAAATTTCCTCCCTCAGCAAAGCGCTAGAGCAACAGCGGCGTAAGCGAGGAGCCTTTGAACTCAATCTGCCAGAGAAGCCAATGTCTGGCAGCAATGCCGTGACCGATGCCGGAAAGCCCCTGTTTACCCCTAAGTTTCACTACGATGATGAGGGCGTTTTGGGCGCGATGGTCGTGACCCCATCAACCCCAATCCATACCATGATTGCCGAACTGATGCTACTCGCCAATCAACTGGTTGCCGAGCACTTGCAGGAACTGGGCGTGCCGGGCATTTATCGGGTTCACCCAACTCCTGACCCTGATGATGTGCAGGAGTTGATGAAGCTAGCGGCCAACATGGATATTGAGTTGCACCTGGAACAGGAAGACTTCGTTCGTCCACAGGACTATCAGTACTTCACTCGAAAATTTGCCGAGTCGGATGCTGAGCGGGTGCTGACCTATTTGTTGTTAGAGACATTGAAACCCGCTTTCTACAGCACAACGCCCAAATCCCACTTTGGGCTGGCACTGGAAAATGGCTATACTCATTTCACCTCACCCGTGCGGCGTTATCCCGACTTGCTGGTGCAGCGAATTCTGCATCTGGTGTTTGAAGAGGGGCGCGATCGCAAATCAATCCGTTCTAAGGAAACGGTGAATTTACGGCACAGTTCCAGCCACGGCAACATTACCTGGAACGTCCTGCCACCCGAAATTCAGCAGGAGTTGGAAACGTTCCTGGCTTCGGTTGTGGTTCATCTGAGCGAGCGTGAGAAGATTGCTCAGGAAGCTGAGCAAGACCTAGAAGGACTGAAAAAAGCCGAATTGATGCGCGAACGCACGGGTGAAATCTTCCACGGTTTAATTACGGGCGTTCAGTCTTACGGTCTGTTCGTCGAGATTGAGGAATTGTTGGTCGAAGGACTGGTCCACGTCAGTTCCCTCAAGGACGACTGGTATGAGTACCGCTCCCGTCAGCAAACATTAGTGGGCCGCAAGAACCGCAAACAATACCGGTTGGGCGATCGCATCGAAGTCCAGGTCAAGAGTGTGGACTACTACCGTCAGCAAATTGACCTGATTGCCATAGGCGGTGGCAGCGAAGCCATTGAGGATGAAGCCGATCTGGAGGAAGAGGATTTAGTTGAAGAGGGGGAAGAACCGTTAGAGTAAAAGAATTCTAGGTAAAAGAATTCTAGGTTTTGAGTGTTGAGTTCAAGGCATCCCCTCATCCTTGGTATTACTGGTGCTTCCGGGCTAATTTACGCCGTCCGGGCACTAAAGTATTTGCTGGCGGCGGATTGTGCCATTGAACTGGTGGCCTCTAAGGCAGTCTACATGGTCTGGCAGGCGGAGCAGAATATCCGCATGCCTGCTGAACCGATGCAGCAGGAGCAGTTCTGGCGCGAGCAAGCAGGGGAAGAAACATCAGGTAAACTCACCTGCCATCCATGGAGCGATGTGGGGGCTGCGATCGCCAGTGGTTCGTTTCGCACCCTGGGGATGGTGGTGATTCCATGCAGCATGAGCACTGTAGGTAAACTGGCGACTGGCCTCAGTTCTGACCTGCTGGAGCGGGCAGCGGACGTGCAATTGAAAGAAGGGCGCAAGCTGGTACTGGTGCCCCGTGAAACCCCGTTTAGCCTGATTCATCTCCGCAATTTAACCACTCTGGCCGAAGCGGGTGCTCGGATTGTGCCTGCGATTCCTGCCTGGTATCACCATCCCCAAACAATTGAAGATCTGGTGGATTTTGTAGTTGCCCGCGCTCTGGATCAACTGGATCTGGATTGTGTACCACTCAATCGGTGGCAGGGTCATTAAGGCCAGTAGATAGAGAAATGCCTCATCTAGGTAAATTGAGGGTTATAGCCATAACCACCAGGCTTAGGACGGGGTGCAAGGGAAAACCCCTGGCTGGGGGCGGAGCCCCCACTCCCGCTCTAATTCCAATGTCCTAACGCACCCGCGTAGAGCTATAGTATACGCACGGACCGCCCAAGCCGAAGCTGCTTAAGATAAGCTGATAGCGTGGTTTCATTTTGAGCGAATCGCTAATCTTAACAGCGAGGCATCATGTTTTTTCGTCTCATCCTACTGCTGGCGATCGCCGGGGCACTGGTCATCTTTACCTGGTCGAATCTGCAACCAATCGCGCTGACGTTTCTGGGGATGCAAACGCCAGCGTTTCCTCTTGCTCTTTGGGTTCTGGGAGCCATTGCAGCGGGTATTTTAACCAATGTGGCAATCAACATTCTGGTTGGTCTCTCCAACTACGCCACAGGAAGAGCCTTGCGCTCTCGGTTCAGGCAATCTCCTCGCAGTCGGTTTGAGCAGTTAAGGCGCGATCGCTTCGGAACCTCAACTCCCAATTCAGAAACAGCCCGCTCCTACCAGTCCACTCCTTCTGGCAGTGATGACGCCACCTGGAAGAACTGGGAAGGCTACGAAGAACCGGTAACGGCCAGGCAATCCGTTGTTACAGAGAAGCAACCTGCTACAGACCCATTAGACGACGATTGGGATCTGGAAACGAGCGATGATTGGGAAGCCCCACAGACGACTCCGGTCGATCGCCATTCGGCTGACCCCACCCCTAACAAACGCACCAGTTATGAAGCTCCGCAAGAACCTAAATCAGTGTCCCGTTCCGGTTCGGTTTATTCCTACGGCTATCGAGATCCTGGCGAAACTGGAGCTGGCAGGAAGGAAAAGGTCGTTGATGCTGAATATCGGGTCATCATTCCTCCCTACAATCCCCTTCCCCCCCCTCCCTATACCCCATCGGTTTCAGAAGAGCCCGAACCAGAAAGAGAGGATGAAGAAAACGCCGATGACTGGTTTGAGGAGGATGGGACTAACTCTACAAATGATGATTGGCGGCGATCACGGTAGATCCTAACATCTGTCACTGCTACGTACCGCATCAGATAAACCGGAACGCGAAGTACTCTGGCTGCCAGGGCAGACAGTCCAAACTTCTGCTTTAAGGACGGGGGGAGTTCCTGCCAGGAAACAGGGACAAATCCAAATCGGGTGTAAAACCGGGCTAATCGTTGACCCAGGCATTCTAGGTAGAGCGGTTGAGTGGCCTGCTCAATTAGGTGTTGAACCATCAGGCTCCCCAGGCCCTGCCTTCTAAGGGCGGGAACAACGACTACACTGCCCAGTTCCTGGGCATCGGGAAAATTGCGCAACTGTCCACAGGCAATGATTTTCCCCTCCTGTGCCATCACCCAAAATTGGGACCAGCGGAGCTGGGTAGGGTCCAGCAGGGCTCCCAGTACCAGCTTGCGAATGGCTCCTATATCTTCAGCGCGGGCTGGGCGAAGGGTATATCCAGGAGGCATACAACGATTATCTTTGGGCACTGGGCAAGATGGTTGAGTTGGGCGATCGCATTTAGATTTAAACAGTGATTTCCATTAATAAAACTACATTAGCTTTTGCTAATAACAGTTAAGTTTATCTCGTTTTTTAGACGCTTGACAAAAAGACTCTTTAATCCTTGGCTAAACTATGAAAATAGTCCAGCAATAAAGTGCATTGATTGAACTTAGATTGAACTTAATCAGGTTTCACACCGATAGTTCATCAGCCCTAATCTGGCAAATATAGCGTTCCCAAACTATTTGTGAACAAGGGAGGGGGGGCTCCACTCCCACGCAAGGGTTCCACCCCTGCACCCCGTTCAAATTTCAAGAAGGATCGCTATACTTTGAAAATTTGATCTGGAAGTTAAACGAGGTGAAATTATGAAACCCATGATTTGGCACCCTGAGGAGAAAGATCAAAAGGTAAATCAGTATCTCGACCAAATCAACCGCGCTCCCTACGAATTAATTGTTGGAATGTTATTGGTCGTGCTGTGTCTCTTTACATTTAGCTTTTTGTTTGTGTTCCTCTAAATTAAACAGGAAGAAACCTATTGGACGATGGCATAAGTCCAGTAACCATTGGGTTGGGGAGTGGGGAGTAGGAGGGAGCCAGAATGGTATCCATGTTCCCGTCGTGCGGTACTATTAACTCTTCGTTGGGTCAGAGCAATCAGCAATTGACCCAGCTTTTTTGTGTCAATCCTTACGCATTCCCCTTCCATCCTTACTAAAACCAACAGGAAATTGTGTTCTGTCGTTGTATTCAGCTCCTTTGAGGTTAGTACCTTCAAGAGATGCACCAATTAAATTTGCATTTCTTAAGTCTGTTTCCTCTAGTTCAGCATTATTGAGGTTCGCATTATTGAGGTTCGCACCATTCAGGATTGAACGACTCAAATCAGCTCCACTCAGGTTAGTTCTCATCAGAAGAGCATTTGTTAAATCAGCTTTTTTCAAAATTGCATCAACTAAATTGGCATCTTGCAAATTTGCTGAATTCATTTGAGCATGCGCGAGAAAAGCTTTGTTTAAATTGGCTGCAATTAGCGTTGCCCTTTTCAGCTGAGCATCAGTCAAATCAATTTCTGGCAAAATCGCTTTGGGTAATCGAGCATCATTCAGCTCAATTCCAGGCATAGGAACGGGACTGTCGAATTGAATATTATCTAACCTTGCGCCACGAAGCCGAAGAAGGGTAGATTGCCGACACGTGTTTGCGCGTCCAGTGAGGGGATTAAATTGGCACTTTCTAACTAAACTTGCTTCATACAGAAATTTAATGAGCTGTCCTTTTTTTTCACCGTCAAGTTGGCGTAGAGTATTCAAAGTCCTCGCTTGAGCAAGGTTTCGTATCGTATCACTACTCCTATCAGATTGATTTGAGCTTTGAATATTCTCTCTAATTAGAAGCTCTGTCATCGCGTCCAGATAATCTGTCATAATTTTGTGACGTTGATTATCTTCATTTCTCACCTCTTGTTGACAGCTGTAAAAACTCAAAACAACAGGAATCGCTGCTGTACAAATAAACTGGAGAAGGTCCCATAGCTTCTTCTCACCAAATCCTGTCCATGTAAAGAAGCGCTTTCTCCAGGAAGTAATACTTTTATTTGAAGTTTCCTTTTTATCAGACTCTAAGTCTTTCTGATTGAGTAACTGCATAAGACCAGATCTATTTATGCTAACAGATTGTCAATGGAAATTAACAGACAAAAGATTTGATAGAGGTGGTTTTCTGGACTTTTAATTCCTCCGAAGATCTACCAGTAATTTGACTATTTAGGTTGCCATGTGCCATTAGGCATGCAAACGTAAGGACCACGAGTTTGGCCCGTTTCATACTTTTTTCCTTCATACCAGCACTCTGCTTTTGCAGGGGCAGCGATGAGGAGCTGAACACCTGCAAATACTAGAAAACTAATTAAAGTTAGTAATGGCAAGGGCTTATGATTTTGATGCCTAAAACTCTTCCAAAACATGATTCTTTCCCCGCTAAATCATGATTTCGTCGCACTTGGAAGATACACCATGGAATTCATCCTAAATAGAATATGGCACGCTAAATTTGACTTCACCCCCCCTCAGTGGGTAATTTTTCGGTCGAGGGGTATTTGCGATCGCCCATTGCACAAACTGCCTCAACAGTGCTAAATATCTTGATTCTTTAATTCCAACTGAGCCAATACTTGATAAGCCTGTTCGATGGCATACTTTCCCCGTAAAAAGCCGATATTTCCTCCAGGGCAAATCCATTGCAATGTTTCGGGGGTGAATCTTTCGATTAAGCGCTGCACACTTTGGAGTTGTCTACGCCAATGGAAGGTCTTGGCAGTTCTGATGGGGAGCAACTTCCCCTGCGGATCGGGTAACAGATGCCGTCCCGTAAACAACACGCCACCAAACTGGCGGTAATACAGGCAGGAGGAGCCAGGAGAGTGTCCCGGAGTCCAGATTGCATGAAGGTCCGGTGTTAGCTCAAACTCCTGGCCAAATCGGGTAATGGTGAGTTCCGGTAGCAGGTAAGCTTCCTGTTCCTGGATCAGAACCTCACAGTCAAAGGTTCGCTGTATCTCTCGTACCTTACCAATTGCTCCCCGATGGGTCAGGAACAGGAAGCGCACCCCTCCCTGCATTTCCAGAAATGCCCGATTTGTCTCGTTCCAGGCGGGACAGTCAACTAGAACATTCCCCTCGTTTACAATAAAGTAGGCGGTTCCTCCCAGGGTGTCGCGATTGGGGGGAAATGCAAAGATGGTAAAGCGAGGGGCTTCCTTCGGGTTGTCTAGAACAGTGTGAGGATGTTTTGAAGAGGTTTGGAGATGTCTGGAATCCTGGCCCTCAGGAGAGGTGAAAGGCGGGTTAGGTGATGAATCTGGGTGCACTGGGTTGAGTCCGTTTGGATAAAGACTTTCTAGATTAACTGTATTGAATATTGAATAGAACGTTTTGAAAACTCTTTATGAATCAACGTTCCCAATTCGTCATCTGGCTTATAAACTAGGTGAGTTTCGGATGCTAGTTGGCTGAGACTAGGCCCATGAATTTGATTTTGCTGTTTCTGCTGGGAATCATCACTTACTTTATCGTGCAGCGTGTTTCAAGCGTTACCCGCACGCCAACCTGGCTGTTGTGGTTGGTTGTGATGACTCCCGCTTTTATCTGGAATGGCTGGGCTCTGGTCAAAGGGGACGAAAAACCTCCGCCAGAATTGTTCATTATTCCGTTTATTGGCTGTCTTTTGCTCTATTGGTTTTTAATTCAATGGGGAAGGATTTCACCACCCCCGGCGGTCAACTCTTCTGCCTCTTCGGAGGAGGGACAATCCCCAAGGGGAGTGACGGAAACGGCGAATGATGCGGTAACTCCACGTCCCATTGATAAAGCTGAAGAGTCGAGTTTACACAATTGTTTTCCCTGGGCGGTTTATTACTTACAAAATATCGAGTTGCGCCCTCAGGCAGTGATTTGTCGGGGGCAGTTGAGAAGCAAGCCAGAGGTAGCCTACCAGACGATTAAGGAGAATATTGAGGAGAAGTTTGGCGATCGCTTCTATGTTGTTTTTCAAGAAGGCTCTAACAACAAACCTTTCTTTGTTCTCGTTCCCAATCCCCAATCTCGCAGCAACATCACCAAAGCAGAATCTTCTCAGGCAAAACTGGCTCAGGAAACCGTCACCCGTCCTGTTCTGGCACTGGGGCTGGTGATTGCGACCTTTTTTACCACGGCTTTTGCCTGGTCAGAATTGGCCGATAAACCTGTCCAGTTTAACCTGACATCCCTCATTGCAGGACTACCTTATGCAGTAGCACTGATGGCTATTTTAGGGGTTCATGAATTGGGGCATTATCTAACTGCCCGTCGCTATCGGATTCAGGCAACGCTACCCTATTTCATCCCGGTCATTCCCATGTCCCTTTTCCCCTTTGGGACGTTTGGTGCTTTTATTCAAATTCGATCGCCTATTCCCAATCGTCGAGCTTTGTTTGATGTCGGCATTGCAGGTCCTGTATGTGGGTTCGTAGTGGCGCTACCGCTACTGATCTGGGGGCTGGCTCATTCGGATGTGGTGCCCATGCTGCCGAAGCCCAATATGTTTAATTTTCAGGCGTTTGACCCCAGCTTCTCAATTCTATTGGCACTGGTGAGCAAGCTGGCAATAGGCAGCAACTTGACCCCAGAAACTGCAATCAAATTGCACCCTGTAGCAGTGGCGGGCTGTTTGGGCATGGTGGTGACGGCTTTTAATTTGATGCCTGTTGGGCAACTGGATGGCGGCCATATTATTCATGCCATGTTTGGTCAGCGGACGGGAGCGGCGATCGGGCAGCTTGCTCGAATATTGCTGTTGCTACTTTCCTTTACCCAACCCCAACTACCTTATTTGATGGTCTGGGCAATTATTCTTTTTCTGGTGCCTGCAACAGATGAACCAGCCCTCAATGATGTCACGGAACTAGACAACCGGCGTGACCTTTGGGGAATTTTGGCAATGGCTTTACTGTTGTTGATCATTCTGCCTGTGCCAGGGTTTCTTAACCGAGCATTGAATATTTAAGGCTGCGGGCTATAGCTATAATCCCCCGATTTGCCGCCTGTTTTACTGACTAAATGGATTTGCTCAATCTGGATGGACTTTTCCAGAGCTTTTGCCATGTCATAAAGAGTCAGCGCGGCTATCGAAACTGCGGTCAAAGCTTCCATTTCCACTCCTGTCTCTGCCGTTGTCTTCACCTCAGCCCGAATCAGGTAACCAGGCAGGTCAGGGGCAGGCAACAATTGCACATCTACTTTTTGCAATGGCAGCGGATGGCAGAGGGGAATCAAATGAGCTGTTTGCTTGGCTGCCATAATGCCTGCTATCCGTGCCACCCCCAAAACATCACCCTTAGGTGCATTGCCAGCCGCGATCGCCGCAAAGGTTTCTGGTAACATCCGCACCCGCCCCTCAGCCACTGCCTGTCGCACAGTCATTTTCTTGGCAGAAACATCAACCATTTGAGCCTGCCCCTGGGAGTCCAGGTGAGATAACGTTGAAGCAGTGCCCTGTGTCTGCGGCTGAGAAAGGAACGAATCAGAAGTTTGTGACATCGTAACGGTTTGTGATAGGATATAAATCTTGCAAGGGCTTGTAGCTCAGTGGACTAGAGCACGTGGCTACGGACCACGGTGTCGGGGGTTCGAATCCCTCCTAGCCCGTCCCACTATTATCCAGGGATGTTATTAGGCAAACTTGATTGCATTGGTTGCCTGCTCCTAACCCTGAAAAAGACGAGGCAGAAGCTTTGGTTGAAAGAAATCAGTGCTGCCTGTGCGATACTGCGTAAATATCAGAACCGGTAGGCAATAAAACCACAACTGCGAGACAGTGAGGCAATGCTTAAGGGTACAGGAAAGGAGCCTTTTTATCGCTGACCATAGCCAGGGGCTGGGCGACGGCCAAACGGTCGATAGGCTGGACCATAGGGCCTATTTTCATCTCCCCGGTAGTAGTAAGGGGGCAGGATTGCCAGATCGGATATAGGTTGAACCATTGGGCGCTCCATTCAAACCCCGGTAGTAAGGATTAGTCCCACTAAATCGGGTATAGCCTGGAGTATGAAGCACTCCATTCGAGCCACGGTAGTAAGGGTCTTGACCACCAAAAGGAACGGCTGTTGAACGGTTTGGAATACCGTTAGGCATCTGGTAATAGGGGTTGCTACTTCTGTAGGGAATAGGATTATAGGCTGGATGTCCCAGCGAATCATCGGCTCCCCGGTCGTAAAAATCGCGGTTGCCGTAGAACGGATAGACAGGGCTGGCTGACGTACTGTTGCCTCTACGATAGTAGGGAGTGTGGTTGCCAAACTGCGTGTAAGCCGGATCCATTGGCATTCCGTTGGGTCCCCGATAGTAGGGAGTATTGTTGCTAAGCTGCCTATAAGCCGGGTCTATAGGCATTCCGTCGGGCTCCCGATAGCTGGGAGTGTTGTTGCCAAACTGCATGAAAGGCGGATCCAGTGGCATTTCACCAGGGTTGCTGTAAGGACTGGAAACGTCAGTGAAGGGAGCATAGGCTGGCTTCCTGGGCTTACCGTCCCGGTTACGGTAGAAGTCAGGGCCAATACCAGATGGGGTGTAATTTGAACCAGGTGGCATGTTGCTGGAACCCCTATCAAAGGGATTTGAATAACTCTGAGCAAAGGCAGGAATCGCTGTAGTTGAGAGACCAGCAATCATAGCTAAAACCGTAATACAGCGTTGCATACTCTGAGGCTCCTAACGGTCAAGGTTAACAACTACAGACCACCAGACTTCTATCCAACCATCGCTTCAGCCGTTATCAATCTAATACTTAACCTCTTGCTTGAGTCAGCAAGCTGTTAAGTTTCTCTCCATTTCATAGGTCTTACTCAGTGGAATCACTTCTTTAAAAAATAAGAAAAAACTAACGAATGTTTTTATCTTAATCTAACTGATTCAGATTTCAATTGAGTTAGCTACCCCTTTTGAGGGGCTAGAGGCTAGTGGTCTGTCAAGACTTATTTTGAGTTGAAAACTCACAAAATAATCACTCTGACTCAATCCGGAGGTACAAAATTAAAACTGGCAAACCACTAGGGGCTAAAGAGTGGTTTATGCCTTTGAAACCAG
Organism: Leptothermofonsia sp. ETS-13; assembly: GCF_049200465.1. Taxonomy (NCBI): domain Bacteria; kingdom Bacillati; phylum Cyanobacteriota; class Cyanophyceae; order Leptolyngbyales; family Leptolyngbyaceae; genus Leptothermofonsia; species Leptothermofonsia sp. ETS-13. Next base: position 2,342,121 of record NZ_CP120836.1, on the reverse strand, counting down.
CTTTAGAACATAGTCAAAAGTCTGTTAACTGGCTGTCGATTCTGCTTTGGACTGGAGTGTAAGGAACTTTTCCATCGCAGTTATCATTTGGGGCGGCCAGCGGCGAATTGTTTTCAGCCAGTTGAGGTCCTTGTAGCGCGAGTCAAGCCCTATGGCTGATACCCATTGACTTTCTGCTTCTCCTTCTTTCCCTTCAGCCCAGAGAGCCGCTGTGAGGGCTGCTCTCATATCGGCAAATTGGGGATACTTACGAACCAAAGCTCGCATAGCACGAATGGCTTCATCGGTTTTGCCCGTCTGGTAAAGGGCGAGGGCGTAGTTGGCGCGGGCCGTGGCGTAGTTGCGGGAAAGATCAACGGCTTTCTTGTAGTCAGCGATCGCTTCATCCCATTTCCCCAATCCCGCCTTAGCATTCCCCCGGTTGTTAAATGCAGCGGGATCCTTGGGGTCAATTTCCAGGACATGGTCATAATCGGCGATCGCTTCGTCATACTTACCCAGGGCTTCCAGAGCGGTTCCCCGATTCAGGTAGGGGTCAGGGATATTGGGAGCCAGTTCAGCGGCTCGATTGTAGTCTGCGATCGCGCTTTGAAACTTGTTTTGTCCAATCTTGGCATTGCCGCGATTGCTCCAGGCCGCCGCATTTTCTGGCAGTAATTCAATGATCTGAGTCCAGTAGTCTTCTGCTAGTTTGAAGTCACCAGCATTGGTCGCGGCAAAGGCTTTGTCAAATAACCCATTCACCTTCTGATACATCTCCAAAACGGAGGGTTGAGGGGTTCCCTTTTCCGTTGATTCGACTGGTGCAGACTCAGCCGCCGGTTGGGCAGCCGCCATAGACTCAGCTGCCGTCGCCTCCAGGAGGAATCCAAAACAGGTCAGGGCAATGACGAAGCAGGAGAGGGCAATTTTTAGGAATTGACGCATGGTTCTAGTGATTTTTTGAGAAGGGTGAGGAGTAGATGGGTGGATGGGATTTCTGTAGGGTTGAGCTTTTCTGCCCTGGAATACAGAATCTAAAGTTCCCCAGTTTGACGGATTAATTTCCCTTAAAGCCTATCTAAAAACTTTTTGAAATTACAGCCATTCTCACCCTATCACCCCATCACCCATCCACTCCTCCACCTAAGACAGGAGTGCAAGCTGGCTATCCGGTGGTTGATAGCCCAAATGTTTCCAGGCTGAGGGGGTTGCCATGCGTCCACGGGGTGTGCGGTTGAGGTAGCCAATTTGCAGTAGGTAAGGTTCGTAAACTTCTTCAATGGTTTGAGAGTCCTCGCCAGTAGCGGCGGCCATGGTATCCAGCCCAACGGGACCGCCATTGAAGTGTTCAATCATGACAGCCAGCAGACGGCGATCGGTCCAGTCCAGTCCACAGGGGTCTACGTTGAACAGTTCCAAGGCTTCGGCAGCAATGGCTTGGGTGATGGCACCCGATGCTTTGACCTCTATGTAATCCCGGACGCGCTTCAGCAGGCGGTTGGCAATCCGGGGGGTGCCGCGCGATCGCCGGGCGATTTCCCCGGCACCTTCGGTTGTAATTGGAGTATTCAGGATGGCAGCGGTTCGCAACACAATCTGAGTTAGCTCGTCCAGTTCGTAAAATCGAAGGCGCTGAATCAGACCGAAGCGATCGCGCAGGGGCGAAGTCAGCGCCCCCACCCGTGTGGTTGCCCCCACTAAAGTAAAGCGATTGAGCGGAATCGAACGAGTCCGGCTGCTGGAACCTTTGCCCAGTACCACGTCAATCCGACAGTCTTCCATCGCCGGGTAAAGAATTTCTTCGGTCACCTTGGGTAGCCGGTGGATCTCATCAATGAATAGAATGTCCCCAGGTTTGAGGCTGACCAACAGCCCAACAATATCTCGCTGCCGCTCCAGGGCGGGAGCGCTAGTGATCTTGCAGTCTACCCCCATTTCATCGGCCAGAATCAGCGCCATGGTTGTCTTACCCAGGCCAGGAGGACCGTAGAGCAGCAGATGGTCTAAGGTTTCCTGTCGGGCTTTTGCAGCTTTAATGGCAATGTTCAAAACTTCCTTTAAGTCTTTTTGCCCGATGTAATCGTTCAGGCGACGGGGGCGTAACCCTTCTTCCTGCTTACCATGCTCTTCTGGCTTGGCTTCCGGTTCTAGCAAAGACTCGCCAGTTGGGTGGGGCTTAGCCATTGGTTGAGCGGATTGGGCTCGACTTGCCTGTCCCTTTACTGCCCCTTCCTCCAGCGGCAGGCGGCGTTGCTGTTGCCCGTCAGAATCGGGTGGCTGTTTCTTAGAAGAAATTATTGCCATACTTAAAACGAAGGGGTCATTAGATAGCAAAGCATTGCCGCCAAATCGGAACTAAAGTACTAGTGGCGGATAACTTTATTCATCATACTCAGAGACTTTGTAGAGATGACAGTTGAGTCCGCATTTACTATTCCTAATGATGTCAGTTTTCAGGATGCGATCGCCCTGACACAGTCCCTTCTGGACGAGACAGAACAGGGGCAGGTCTCAGAATCAATCCTTGAGCAAACGATTCGGGCTCTTGTTCGCACTGAAAATGGGGCACGGGGGTTTTTCGTCACCTACCTCAGTGATGATCGGCCTCTGGTTGAACAAATGATGCCTGTAGTTGTTCAAGCGTTGAAAACTTCGCCTGAAGTTGTTTCCCCCCTCCTGGTCAAGAATCTGGCGATGTCTACTGCCATGGCAATCAGCCACCGACGGAACCAGAATGAGGACCTAGCAAAGGGATCGGATCGAGTGCGATCGCACACCACCGCTCTCATTCAAGCCCTGTCTCTCCCTCCATTACACGAACATGTCCAGCAACTTGCAGCAACCATCCGCACTGGCGCGGGCAAGTATCAAGCATTTCTGGAACGCTGGAGCTACGACACGGAGCAAAAACAGGCCATCTATGCGGCTCTAGAACAGGCTGGACTTGTACAGGGAGCCCATTGAACGACGATGAACTGGTGAATGACTTTTAGCTGTTAGTTGCTCCCTTTCGCCCTTCCCCTTTGGCCTTTTCCCTTCTGGCTCCCGGCTCTTGACTCCTGACTTCTTTACTTCTTTTCTCTTCTCTTTTTCCCCCTTTCTCCTCCCTCCTGCCCCCATTTTCATGTTAAGTAGTTGACATTGGTACCGATACCAGAGAACTTAGATCAGCAATCACGACAAGCGAGCTCAGTTCATCTATGGCAGTCTCCATACAAGGTAAACTGTTCCTTTCTGAGGCACAGCGGTATTGGGAACTGCTGCGGGTTTTTGTTGAACGCAATTTAAGTGCCCGGTACCGGGGTTCTTCCCTGGGGATCTTCTGGTCGCTCCTCAACCCGGTGATTATGACCGGAATCTACACCGCTATTTTTGGGTCTGCCTTTGCAGAGGCCTTTGGCTCTATCTTGAACTATGCCCTGGCAGCTCTGACAGCGCTGGTAATTATTAACTTCTTTTCTGCCTCCACCACTCAGGCTCTCACTAGCGTGGTTGCCAACGGCGCGTTATTGAACAAAATTCGCCTGCCTATCAGTGTTTTCCCAACCGCTGCAATTACGGCGAATATTTTTCAGTTGATGGTCGCCTCTGTGCCGCTGCTTGTTGTAATTACGTTGGTCACCTCTAAAAGCTTGCTAAACGTAGTGGCACTCCCCTTGCCATTGCTATCCCTCATCCTGGTTAGTCTAGGAGTTGGCTATCTGGTCAGCGCACTCTATGTGTTCTTTCGAGATTTGCCTTATTTTTATGAAATCATCGTTTTTGTGCTGTGGATTAGTAGTCCCGTGTTCTACCCAGCCAAAATCGTTCCTCCTCAGGTCAAGCCGTTTCTTGCCTTCAATCCGCTCTCCGCAATCATTGAAAGCACCCGCCAGATCGTACTGTCTGGTCAATTGCCTGACTTTAGTCTCATCTTTGGCACTTTACTTGGCAGTATTATCGTTTTTGGACTGGGGTTGAGCCTTTTTCGGTGGTGGCAACCGCATTTCATGGACTTACTGTAGATGGAAGTTATTCGCCTTGATCAGGTTTCTTTATTACGGCGAACCCAGGAAGAGCTGTCCCGTGATCTTAAGAAGACTATCTTTTCGCTCTTTGAGGGGAAGTACCGTAAGCCCATGCGAAAGCTGGTGCTGGATCAGATTAGTTTGTCGATCCAGTCCGGCGAGAAAGTGGGAATCATTGGGGCAAATGGTTCTGGGAAGTCAACCCTGCTGAAATTGATCTGCAAAATTTTTCAACCCACCTGCGGTCGGGTTTGGGTAAAGGGAAAGGTGGCCCCTCTGATTGAACTGGGTGCGGGTTTTGATGCCGAGCTTTCGGTGATTGATAATATTAAGCTCTATGGCGTTATGCTTGGTTTTTCTGAGCAGGAAATGCGCGATCGCGTCTTCTCCATTCTTGAGTTTGCCGAGCTTGAAGAATATGCCACTGTTCCTGTCAAGGCACTTTCTTCTGGCATGGCTGCCCGCCTGGGTTTTTCGATCGCCACCGATGTCCAACCTGATATTTTGATTTTGGATGAAGTGCTTTCAGTGGGCGATGCCAGCTTCAAGAACAAATGTAAGCAGCGAATTGAACGCTTTTGGGATAGAAATACGACAATTCTGCTTGTATCCCACGACCTGGAATTTATTAAAGACTCCTGTGAACGGGTCATCTGGTTAGAGAGGGGAAAAATCAGTGCTGTTGGCGACCCCAAAGAAACGGTTGATCTCTATCTCGCCAGTGTGAATTTACCGGATGATTCAACCAGTCCTGCGACTACTCCCACCAGTGAACCTCTTCCTCAAAGCTCAGAAGAGTCTGTTCTGGAACAGAAGGATGAAGAATTAATACCCACTGAAATTGCTGTTGGAGCCGCAAAAGTTCCTCCCCCTGAAACGTTAAGTAGTGTGATAATCACCGATGTTTTCATCGCTAATGAAGAAAAGCAAATCGTTGAGGTGGTGGATTATGGAAGCCCGTTCTTTATTGGAATGAAATATCAAGTAAAAGCTCCGACTCAAAATCTGATGTTAGGGGCTTACTTGACTAACGAATATGGAATTATGATTTTGGAACCTGTCACCCAAAACTTTTTACCAATTACTGGAGCCATTAATGAAATTGGTGAACGATTCATTTATGTTAAAATCCCTGCCCCTTTTCTGAGACCAGGGAAATACTACATCGCCGGGGTGGGAGCCTATGAAGAAGGCTTTGGACATCACCATTGGATTATCGAAAAATTATTGTCCTTCAACATTATCCTGCCCGAAAAACATCAACACGAATGGTTTGGACAGGAACTAGTTCATCCTCCTTTGGAGTGGTTTTTAGAAAATAGCTAGTGGAGTTTTCTTTGTTTTTTCATGTCTATACAAAAATCTTGGATCCCTCGTTAAAAAGGGGGAGTTATGCAAGGCTTTTCCTGGTGGCAAAGTCCTTTCACAATCTTTCATAATCTAGATAGAACCGCTATATATCCACCAATCGGGAGGTAGAGGAAGCATTATTATTTTGAGTATCCTGGAAAGTAATGTTTATCCCATCTCAGAATCAGAAAGCTGAGGAAATTAACGATCGAATCATGCAGCTTGAGGAACTTCTGAATCTTCCCGATATTCTCCAGCAAATTTGGGATTACCCTCCAAATAGGGTAATGGAGCTAGCTGAAGAAGTCATATATACTCGCCCGCTTAAACCATACCCAGGCTGGTATTTCAATATTGAATGGGATAGCCCAGAACCTGTAATACGTTTACGGCGTGCAATTTGGGAGTATTTTAGAAAGAAACAACTGGAAGAACGGATTATTATTCCCTGGTATCAGGATCTCCGAATTTTTCTTTATTTGGGTAATGATTTCAGCAGTCAACAATTTATTGCAGGCTGTTACGAGCCGAATGAATTTTATTATCTCAATCAAATACTGCGTCCGGGGATGACATTTCTGGATATCGGTGCGAATGATGGAATCTACGCACTCTTCGCTTCAAGGTGTGTGGGAGAGAGGGGGCTGGTATTGGCGTTTGAACCGAGTCAGCGGGAGTTCAAAAATCTTCAGGAAAATATTAATTTGAATCAACTTTCAAATATTCAAACTTTTCAATTAGCACTTTCAAATACAGAAGGGATTACAACCCTCAAAATTGCTGACTTTGAGCACTCTGGTCAAAATACTTTTGGTGAGTTTGTTCATGATGTCGTAGCCTGTGAGCAAATTGAGAGTGTTCCGGTTAAACGACTGGATAATGTGATCGAAACAGCCAATATTCAAGCAATTGATGTTATAAAAATTGACATAGAAGGAGCAGAGTTCTCAGTTTTGCAAGGAGCCCAAAATCTCCTGAAACAGCATCACCCTTTGTTACTGCTGGAAGTTTTTGATGAAGCACTACAGAGACAGGGAAGTAGCGCTGAGACATTAATGTCCTTTTTGCGATCGCAAGGGTATAAGCTCTTTACTTTTGGTCGATTTGTTGGAGTTCCTGTCCAGTTTGAGAGCGATTACCCACTGAGTAAAAGCTTTAACATTATCGCGGCCCATCCCAACCGGAAATGGGTGGGTTTATCCGAAGCAGAACAACAGCCAATTTTGCATCAAGAATTAGAAGGGACGAGGCAACTTCTTGCCAGAGTTGAAGGGGACTTGGAGCGATCGCAAACAAAATTGCACGACGTTGACCTGGAATTTCAACGTTTAAAGTACAAGCATGACTTGATGGAGTATGAATTATCTGAGAAATTACGACATTTAAAGCAGGGGAATGTTGAACTCAAAGAACAACTACAGCAAACCCAAACGGCTTTAGAACAGGCTCAAACCACCATTACAGCCCTAACCAGTAGTAAGTTCTGGCAGCTCAGGAATTGCTGGCTTGGTCTGAAACGAGCACTGAGCAGGAAGTAATGAGGCGGAAGGGTGGATGAGTTTTGAGTTCTGGTCACACTCATCCACGCCTTTCCCATTTTCCTGGCTTCTACTTTCCTCTAGTACCGAATCCGTGGATCGATGTATGCATTCAGGATGTCAATCAGGATGCTGACCAGCGCCACGATCGCTGCAAAGAACACCACAATTCCCTGCACTGTGGGGTAGTCTCGCTGAGCGATCGCCCGGTAAAGTCGGTTGGCCAGACCGGGCCAGGAGAAAGTCACCTCGGTCAAGATGGCGCCCCCTAACAGGGCTGCAAACGTCAACCCTAAAATGGTGACAACTGGAATTAATGTGTTCCTGAGCCCATGATTCATCAAAATTCGGGATTCGGGAATCCCCCTGGCTCTGGCTGCCTCCACATAATCTGACTGGAGGGTTTGTTTAAGATTGACGCGCACAATTCGCTCAAAGATGCCGCTGATCAAAGTTCCCAGGCTCAGACAAGGTAAAGCCAGGTAGTACAACGATGTCAAGAACTGGGTCAGGTTGCCATGGAGCAGACTATCCAGGGTGTAAAGGCCCGTAGGTCCATCCGGGGCAGGAATATTAATGGGAAAACGGGTACCCAGAGGAAACCAGCCCAACTGCACTGAAAAAATGAGCTGCAACAGCATCCCAAACCAGAACAGGGGCACTGAGTAGGTGAGAATGCCAAATAGCCTGCCAACGGCGTCCAGAACCGTATCTGGTCTGGAGGCGGAAACCATGCCAACGGTGATACCAACTACGAGGGCGATCGCCAGACTAAAAAACGCCAGTTCTACTGTCGCCGGAAAAAACTTCTGAATAATCTCCCACACCGACTGCCCCTGGCTGATCAGCGACTGGCCCAGATCTAATCGCAGCAGCGCTCCCATGTAGTCAAAATACTGGAACCACAACGGCTTGCCCAACCCCAACTGTCCGCGCAACTCATCTTTAGCCGCCTGGGGAGCCCGCGGACCCAATAGCGCATCCACCGGATCTCCCGGCGTTGCCCGCAGCAGTAAAAACACAACCGTTGTGATCACCCATAGCATTAGAGGAGCCAGGAGCAACCGAGCAGCAATGTAGTAGCGTAGGGAACCAGAGCGGGACATGCCAGAGGCGAGAGGGGAAAGGAGTGGATGAGTGAGAGTAGGGGAGTGAGGGAGTGAATGAGTAAGGGAGTGGTGAAGCCAGGAGTTTAGAATAGCCTATGAAGAAGCTAATACAGCTTTTGCTTGATTTTCTAGTAATAGGCCGTATTCCAAACCCTCTACCACTGCCAGGTAAGATGCCTCCAGAATGTTGCCAGAAACTCCTACCGTTGTCCAGCGCTGGTGTCCATTGCTCGATTCCACCAGAACCCGTGTTTTTGCTGAAGTTCCCGCTTTGCTATCCAGAATCCGCACCTTGTAATCGGTCAGGTGGAAGGTTTCAATTTCCGGGTAAAAGTTGATGAGGGCTTTTCGCAAAGCAGCATCCAGGGCGGAAACAGGGCCATTTCCTTCGGCAGCTTCCAAAATATCTTTACCATCAACGGCAACTTTGACGGTCGCTAGAGATGTAGTTTGAATAGTATCGACACCAGGTACACAGTCATAATGAACCTGAAACCCTTTAATTTGAAAGGGTTGCTGACGTTGTCCCAAGGCTTCTCGCATCAATAATTCAAAGCTGGCTTCCGCTGCTTCAAATTGATAGCCTTCACTTTCCAGGTTCTTCAATCGTTGCAAAATCTGACGGCAGGTGGGGTCTTGCTTTTCCAGTTCAATGCCAAAGGTGCGGGCCTTAGCTAGAATGTTGCTCAACCCTGACTGGTCTGAAATCACAATTCGACGCCGATTACCAACCCGCTCTGGTTCAAGGTGCTCGTAGGTCAGGGGGTTGCGTTCAACCGCACTTACGTGAATGCCGCCCTTATGAGCAAAGGCAGATAGCCCAACAAAAGGGGCGTGGTCATCGGGTGCTAGATTCACCACTTCACTCACGTAGCGGCTGGTTTCCGTCAACTTTGTCATTTGCTCATCGCTGATGCAAGAGAATCCCAGCTTCAGTTGCAGATTGGGGAGCAGGGAGCAGAGATTGGCATTACCGCAGCGTTCTCCATAGCCATTGATGGTTCCCTGGACCATACGAACCCCCTGCATTACAGCAGCGAGAGCATTAGCAACAGCAGTGTCGGAGTCGTTGTGAGTGTGGATACCGAAGCGGAGGGGAGAAGGAGGGGGGAATGGATGGATGGGTAGATGGGTGGATGGGTGGATGGGTGGTTTTGAGTTTTGAGTTAACTCCTGGCTTCTGGCTTCTAGCTCCTGAACTGATAAGTTAAAGTGATCAATTACATCGAGAACAATTTGACTGATTTCGTGAGGTAGGGTGCCACCATTGGTGTCGCAGAAGACAAGCCATTCAGCTCCGGCGGCGATCGCCACCTTCAATGTTTCCAGCGCATAGGCTGAATTTTGCTTATAGCCATCAAACCAGTGTTCGGCATCATAAATCACCCGCCGCCCCTGGGCCCGCAAGTACTCAATCGTGTCGCGGATCATGGCTAGATTCTCATCCAGCGTTGTTTTCAGCCCTTCCTTAACATGGAGATCCCAGGATTTGCCAAAGATTGTGACCCAACGAGTTCCCGCTGCCAGGATTGGTTGTAGCATCGTGTCTTCGGCAGCGGAAACCCCTGGTCGGCGAGTGGAACAGAATGCCACCAGCTCTGCCTGGGTCAGCGGCTCTTCCTGAATTTGCCAGAAAAACTGCACATCCTTAGGGTTTGCACCAGGCCAGCCTCCTTCAATGAAAGGAATCCCTAATTTATCGAGCTGGCGAGCAATCCGCAATTTGTCTTCTATCGAAAGCGACAATCCTTCCCGTTGGGCACCATCGCGCAATGTTGTGTCGTAGATCCAGATTTGGCGGCTGTTGTCAAAGGTCATAGGGACTAGAGGTGAAGGAAAATCTAAGTTAAGGTCGTGATATTTAGGCAAAGGTTGCTGTGATGTATAGCGTCCTTCTTGAAATTTGAACGAGGTGCAGGGGTTTCACCCCTGTATTCCGTCCTTAGCCTGGTGACTATAGCTACATTTGAACGCTATAGATGTGACGTTTCTATTACGGAGGGATTCGATGCGATCGCAGCTATTTTTCAGGCAAAACGGAGCAGGATTCTATTTTAAGAAACAGCTTGCTGCCTCAATCGGAAGAAATTCGGTGATTCCGTCAGAAAATCTTGAAATGATTTTCGGCAGCATCTAATCCAATAAATAGCTCCACCCAATTAATCCTCAGAAGAGGGAATGGAGGCTTCGCCCCCAAGCAAAGGGTTCCACCCCCTCCACCCCCAAATCTATTCTTCAATTTAACTTTGCCCAGTTACTTACCCTGCGAAATTGCGGCACACCATATTGATAAAGTCTGCGAGAATTAAACGTAACAGTTGCAGAATTTGGAGCATTTACCATGCCATTCATCAGGGCTCAGGGCAAGATCATTGAGTGCGAAAACGGGGCTAACCTTCGCCAGGCACTGCTCAAGGGTGGAGTAGATGTCTACAATGGTGTAGCAAAAACGATCAACTGTCATGGTCTGGGAACCTGTGGCACCTGTGCGGTTCAGGTAGAAGGGGCGGTTTCAGAATTGAGCTGGCGAGAAAAGACGCGTCTTTCTCTTCCGCCTCACTCCCTCGCCCAGAATCGTCGCTTATCCTGCCAGACTCAGGTTTTAGGAGATGTTTCGGTCACTAAGTTTGATGGTTTTTGGGGACAGGGCGATCGCCCTGTTTGGACTGCGGAAAGTTCAGGTCAGTTTAAGGACTAAGAGCGATGAGCCGTTTGGTACTTGCAATTCTGATCTTGCTGGGGGTGTTGCTGGGGTTAGGTATCATTAGCTTACCTGGTATCCGGCAGTGGTTTTCAAATCAGATTGGAGGGGCACCCCCTACTCAGACGACAGGGTTCAATACTCCCGTTCCTGGCAATATTTCAGAAAATACCCCGATTGCCCCCAGCGGTCCTCCATCCAACGGTTCCCCCCCTACCGATGGCGGCAATGGTGCAGGTGATAGGAGCGATACAGACATTCCCCAAAAACCCCTCCAACCGATTCCTGGAGGATGGTAGAGGAACTCAATTTATAGAATCAACCTGAACCTCGAGCGATAGAAAAACACAAAGCATTATTATGGATACCCAGACTAAAGGATGGGTATATGCAAACATTAGATAAACCATTAGAACATACCAAAGATGACTCTCTGGTCATTGCTGGGCGTACCTTTCGCTCTCGTCTCATGACCGGGACGGGTAAGTATCGCAACTTTGAAGAAATGCGCCAGAGCATTGTGGCCAGTGGATGTGAAATTGTGACGGTTGCGGTTCGTCGGGTGCAAACGAATGCCCCTGGTCACGAAGGGCTAGCCGAAGCTCTGGATTGGACAAAAATCTGGATGTTGCCAAACACGGCTGGCTGCCAGACAGCGGATGATGCCATCCGCGTTGCTCGCCTGGGCAGAGAAATGGCAAAACTTTTGGGACAGGAAGACAATAATTTCGTCAAGCTAGAAGTCATTCCCGATTCCAAATACCTGTTGCCTGACCCAATTGGCACCCTGGAGGCGGCTGAAAAGTTGGTGAAAGAAGGGTTTGCCGTTTTACCTTACATTAACGCCGATCCCTTACTGGCAAAACGACTGGAAGAGGCTGGATGCGTCACTGTCATGCCTCTCGGTTCCCCCATCGGCTCTGGGCAGGGTTTGAAAAACGCCGCTAATATCCAGATCATCATTGATAACGCCAGGGTTCCGGTCGTCGTTGATGCTGGGATCGGTACTCCCAGCGAAGCCGCTCAGGCAATGGAGATGGGAGCAGATGCACTGTTGATTAATACTGCGATCGCCCAGGCCCAAAATCCAATTGCGATGGCACGGGCCATGAATCTGGCAACGGTCGCTGGTCGTCTCGCCTATCAAGCTGGACGCATCCCAGTTAAAACCTATGCCAGTGCTAGTTCTCCCACGACTGGAACCATCTCAGGCTAAGGAACCAGGAATGAAGGGATAGAACGAGGGGTGAGTGAGTAAATAGGTGAATAAGTGTTTCCCCTGCTGGCTCCTGTCTTCTAGTTCCCCCTTCCTGCCATCTTTCTTAAGAATCAGGAAATATATTGCGAACTCTTGTTACAATTAGTAAAACATTGAGGATGATTCATGCGGTATACCATTGAAGACGGCGGTCGTTTGAATAACTTCGCCATTGAACCAAAGATGTACCGGGCTGAGCCCCCAACCAAAAATCAGCAACGGACTTACATTATTATGGGCATTGGTGGAGCAGCTCTTGTGGCTGTACTGATGTACGTAGCGGCATCCGTTTCCTAATCTTCCGCGTATAACAACACCATATTTCCGAAGACAGTCGTTAAGGAAATTAGATGTTTGTAGAATGACCGGATTATCTCATTTGGAGGTATCCGGTTTTTAGTTTTTACTAGGGTGCTCTACGTGTCGTTCTCATAAAGATCAGCCATTCGTCCTGACACTGACGGAAATCTTCTGAAAAGATTTGTATCTCAACCATAGAGGACAGGCTGTCTGCTGGACTCGGCGTAATATCTGCAATGCAACTCGCTGAACGTTCACCTATTGCTTACAAGGCCTTACCTGATGGCGTCTCCCGAACTTTGTCAGGATTAAATCAGAGCGTCTATCAACGGCTAAAAAATTCACTCAGCCTGAACCTGCGTCGTCAAATCTTTCTGGCTGTTTGCGACGATCTGGCCCTGCGTAATCGCCTGGCAGCCCAACTCTATGCAGAACTGGCTTACCCAACTCAAACAGCCACGTTGGCGGGCTATTCTCAATCAAAGACCGAACTTGGGGGCCGTTCTCTCTGTTCTGCTGATCCCATTTTGACTGGCACCCTGGCTGTTGAACCGTCACTCTCCCTCCTTTATCCCCGTCTGGTCAGCCTGAACCTCAATCAGAGTAACCCAGACCCGATCGCCCAGATCCTGCAATGGCTAGAGCAATATCCGCCTCCCAGAGGGTTTCATCAGCCGCCCCATCCTCCGGGGTTCCAGATTTTGGGGGCCGAGCGTTTAACCCGTCAGCCTGCCTGTGTGCAAAAACAATTTCTGAATGCGCTACAGCAAATTGAGAAGTTTCTTCCCAACCTTGAATTTTCCTTACTGCTGTGGTTACCCCGCCCCTGGATTCATGCAGTCCAACAGTCAGCTCCTGCTTTCTGGAACTGGCGGACTGCTTTGTTTGAATTTGAGGGTGATCCAACTCCCGTACCCACTGGCACATTTACGAGTAAGACGGCGGGTAGCACGATCGCTTCAGCCAGCCAGCCGGTTCCCCCCCGGCAGCTACCTGTTGAATCAGCCAGCGATCGCCCCTCTAGCAATGGTTTAAGCCAGGGCAGTTTGGCACAGCCCAGTCAAAGGAAGAAATTGCCAAAAAATTCTGCCCAGCCCAAAACCTCCCATCCCAATGGGACGAAACTTGAACAGACGAAGCCAGCTTCTACTGCGCCTGGGATTGGCTTTAGCGGTGCGAAACCACCTCAGCAGGAAACCACCGCCAAAGAAGACCTGTGGGACATTCTGACCCAGGATCTGGAGAAGTTGACGGAAACGCAAGAAACTCCTGCGAAAAATTTTGAGCAGCAGTTAGGCATTACCAGAAAAGATGGGCACGAACCGCTGCAAAAATTGTCCAATCGGGAACTGCCAGAAACCCAGAAACGGGTAAAACCAGCTACTAAGCCTGAAGCCCAGGGGCGACAGTTGGCAGAAATTCAAAGCCCAGTGGTACCGAAGAAGGAACTCTCTGGAGTTGCCCACCCCCGTGTTTCTGGGCCTTCCCAGGCGATCGCCAAACCCGCTGCTCCCAATCCCATAGCCCTCCCCTACGAACCCCATTCCATTCAGGACTTAGCCAGCCTGGTCATGGCGATCGCCATGCAGGATGAAACGGAAAGCCTGACCAGCGAACATTCAGATTTGATTCAGCCGCTGGAGAGAATTCAGCAACTGCATGTTCAGCAAGCATCCAGTGCCGAGTTGGCCGCCGCTTACCATAGCCTGGGTAACCTCTACCGCACTCATGTTGAACAGGGTGATGACTCCGAATCAACGTTGATGATTGCCATTTGCGCCTACGAACTGGCACTGCAATGGCTGGATGAAACGTCTCCCCTGTCTGCCGATGTTTTGAATGACATTGGTAACCTGTACTGGCTGCTCTCCCGCGGAATAGGCGACGCAGGCAAAGCTCAAATCTATCTGGAACGGGCGATCGCAGTCTACCAGTGTGGGCTCAACTATATCGATCCTCAGGTGCGTCCCCAAAACTATTCCATGATCCAGAACAATCTGGGTTCTGCCTTTGGTGATCTGGCCCGCTATCACAACCCTGCCGAAGCTCTGGAGCACTCCGTTCAAGCCTACGAAGAAGCCCTGCGTTACCGCAAATTGGAAGATGACCCCGCCCGTTATGCCGCCACCCAAAACAATTTAGGAACGGCTTACTGGAACCTGGCCCAGCATCATCAGCCGGTTCTATGCTTGCGACGGGCGATCGCCGCTTACACAGAAGCTCTCCGCTACTACAGCCCGGAGAGGGAACCCCTCTACTACGCCATGATCCAGAACAACCTGGGCACGGCTTACTGGAACCTGGCCCAGCACAAGCAATCTGCTCCCGACGCGATGGAGGTCTGGGAAATGGGAACCACGGGCATGGAGGGCACAGGAGTGCAGGAAGACGGAGATTCCGGGATAACCCCACGTTCTCCTGCTGATTGGCTGCACCGAGCGATCGCAGCGTACCGTGCCGCCCTCACCTACCGCACGATGGAAGTTGCCCCCACTGCCTATGCCGCCACCCAGAACAACCTGGGCACGGCTCACTGGCATCTAGCAAACCTGTCGGGCACCCAACCCAAGGAGCGCAGAAAACACTTGCAGCAGGCGATCGCCGCTTACCAATCTACCCTGGCCGCTGTCAATCATCTCAATGCCGCTGGGTCAGAACACCCCCCCACTCTCACCTTCGATCCTTCTGCCACCCATAACAACCTAGGTTTAGCCTACTACCAGATCGCAACTGACAAACACCACCGGGATGAAGAAGCCAAACGCTCCGCCCATTTAGAAGCGGCCTTGCAACATCACCTCCAGGCTCTCCAGGGCTGGCAACAGAACCCCGACTATCACCAAACGGTCTTTGGCTATGTGCTTCAAACAATCCGCGCCTTTTACACCGAATTTGGCATAAAAGGGCAGAACCTGGCGCTCTCCAAAGTGCCTGCCCACCTCCTACCCGAAGTGATGAAACGACTGTAGGGATGAAATTGTTATCCTACTCCCCTACCCCCTGCTCCTTCCTGGGCAGACTCTTCCACCCCATCTCCTATCACCCTACTACCCATCACACCGCTCCCCCCTTCTGGCGCAACGGAATCTGAATCACGAATTCAGCTCCTTTTCCGGGTTCTGAAAGACAGTAGAGGGAACCCCGGTGCTTTTCTGCCACAATTTGATAGCTGATGGATAGTCCCATGCCGGTTCCCTTACCAACAGGCTTGGTGGTGAAGAATGGGTCAAACAATCGCTGCCGCATTTCTTTAGGGATACCTGGTCCGTTATCAGCAATGCTGATCTTGACGCAATCGTTGTCAAGATACTGAGTGCGGATGGTGATGGTAGGGGGGGAGTTCAGTGTTAAAAGTTGCGCATTAGGCGTTGAAACTCCTTCATTGAGTGCAGTGCGTTTCTTACCTGATAAAAAATTTTCTTCAAGGGCATCGATCGCGTTGCTCAAAATATTCATAAACACCTGGTTAAGCTGTCCAGCGTAGCACTCTACTGGAGGCAAATCACCATAATCTTTGATGATTTCAATAGCCGGACGTTCATCATGGGCTTTGATACGGCTTTGTAAAATCATTAAGGTACTATCGATACCATCGTGGATGTTCACTTCTTTCATTTCGGCTTCATCCATACGGGAGAAAGTACGCAGCGACGCCACAATCTTTTGGATGCGATCGGCTCCTACTTTCATAGAATTTAAGAGTTTAGGCAGATCTTCTATCAGAAAGTCCAGGTCAATTTCTTCAGCTTCCGCCTGGATAGCGGGATGGGGATTGGGATGGTACTCTTTATAGAGTTCCAAAAGCCTGAGCAAGTCCTGAGTATACTTATTGGCATGGGCCAAATTGCCAAAAATAAAACTGACCGGGTTATTGATTTCATGGGCAACACCGGCCACAAGCTGTCCTAAGCTAGACATTTTCTCGCTCTGAACTATCTGGGCCTGAGCTTGCTGGAGTTCCTGAAGTGCCTCTTCCAAATCAGCGGCCTGTTGTTTAAGTTGGGCTTCAGTTCGTTTCCGTTCGGTGATATCTTGCAGGATGACTACAGCACCAATTTTGTGTCCTTCTGCATCAAAGAGTGGATCTCCGCTGGCAAGGATATAGCGGGGTGGCTGTCCTTTTGCCAGAATAGACATCCCTACTTCACGTACCGATTCTCCTTGAAAGGCTCGTAGAAGGGGAGCTTTTTCGGTCGCTAAGGGGGTAATACCATCGGCTTCGTAGAGACTGTAAAGATCAGTCCATTTTTCTGGAGACACGACTCTCAGGTCACATCCATGCCATTCACGGGCCACCCGGTTAAACAGTTTGAGAGTTCCCTGGGCATCGCAGGCAACCACTCCATTGGAGACATTTTCAATGACAACATGGGTAAATTCTTTTTCTAGCCTCAGCGCTTCTTCGGCGGCTTTGCGATCGCGCTCGTTCGCCTTTTGCTCCGTGATGTCTCGCACAATGGTGATAACTTCATTCTCTCCACTGGTGACGATGCGGGCTTCGTAGTCATGGGGCTCACCATTGAGTTCAAGCTGATACTCAATCAGTTGAAGGTTCCCTGTATCTAAGGCTGTGCCAATGGCTGACAGGATTTGCTGAGCCACATTAGCTGGCAATACTTCTTCTACAGATTTTCCCAAAAAAAACTCAACTGGGACGGCTGGGTCCCAGTCTATTGAAGGGAAAAAGTCTAGATAAACGCCATTGCGATCATAGCGAAACAGCATGTCTGGAATTGCCTCCAGCAATGCTCGGTGTCGTGCTTCGCTCTCGAACAATGCGGCTTCTGCTTGTTTGCGTTCGGTGATATCGAGAGCGAGTCCAGCAGTCCCAATGATTTCACCATCAGAATTTACAAGTGGGGTGTTGTGCCACTCACAAATAATTGTTCTGCCATCTTTGGTCAGGTTTCTGTTGATGTTGACTATTCCAGCATGCTGATGGTGAAGGGTGTCAACAATTTGATGCACCTGCGCTCTGGTATCTTCAGGAATCAGAAAGTCAGCATGGCGGCCCAGCACTTCCTGCTTGCAATAACCAAAAATGCGTTCGGCTGCCGGGTTCCATTGAGTAATTTCAAAATTTTTATTCCATTCGACGATCGCAATTGGAGTTTGCTGAACCAGCAGCTCTAAACGTTGTTGGGATTCCCGCAGCTCTTGCAAGGTGCGTTTACGCTCTTCCTCTGCTTCTCCCTGCTGGCGTTGAATGGTGTTTCGTTCAACAATTTCGGTTTGCGAGCGCTCAACGGTTTGCTGGAGTTCAGCAGTCCGTGCTTCCATTCGATCCTCCAGTTCTTCGTTGATTCGTTGCAGCGATAATTCTGCTGATCGCCGCTCAGTAATCAATTCTGTGAACATCATCAATCCGCCAATATTGCCTGCACTGTCGTACCAGGGGCGCATTTCCCAGCGCAACCAATCGACACTACCATCGGGGCGACGAAAGGATTCTCCATCACAACGCTCAACGGCTCCCATCAGGCACCGCTGGTGAATCGCCCGCCAGTGATCAGCTTCAGGAAAGAGATCATAATGACTGCGACCGATTACCTCGCGATCGCCCAGTCCGTAGTATTCCTGCCATTGACGGCTGACCAGCAGATAGCGCATGTCTTGATCGAACATAGCGATCGCAGCAGGGCAATATTCGATAAACAACCGCATCTGCTCTACAGAAGCCGATGAGCCAGTAGGGTAAACTGACTCGGCATGGGTGCTATCTGCTTCCGGGCAAGGCTTAGCCATTTCAGGATGCATTTGCATTGAGAAGTCTTCCATGCCGCTATCAATGAGAGGGCTGTACTTAGTGTTCCCGGTAAATTTTGGGACTAACGGAAACCAGCTTCTGCTAAAGCAGCTATTATGCCGTCTATGGTATCAGTGGGGGGTGGGGCGCAGCACAAGGTTATCTGCAATAGCTTGAGTTTGCAACCTTTAACATCTTCCGATATAAACTGCAGACTAAACAAACTTAGCCCCTCATCCTCCCTAATGATGTTAAGCAGGTCGTCATAATTAATTTGTAAAGGGGGGGCTGCGCCCCTAGAAGGAGGTTTCAGCCCCTCCACCCCTGAAATTATCCTTAATCTAATTGCGAATTTAATTGCGCCTAGCGACTTACTTCCTGGACAACTTTCAAAAACTCGCGCAACACAACAGACGAGTCATCTTTTCGCCACAGGACTGAAATTTGCCTGGTTAAGTCGAGATCCTGGATGGCCCGGTAAACTATGCCATGACGTTGTAAGTTTTGAACATTGCTGGGCAGGATTGCGATTCCAACCCCAGCAACTACCAGGCTCAAAATCGTGAGCATCCAGGTCGCTTTTGCATTGGGCACAAGAATAGGCTCAAATCCTGCCTGGATACAGCGATGGATGAATTCTTTGTAGAAGGGGAATGCCTCTGGCGATGGCAGGATTAGCGGTTCCTTCACTAGAGCATTTAGGGTCAGGTGGGGGTGACTGGTAAGTGGATGGGTTTCTGGGAGTGCAGCCACCAGTGATTCCTGGATGACTGGTAAAACCATTAAGTTGTCATCGTTTTTGGAGGAATTGGAAACCACTTCAAAGCCAACACTCAGACGACGATCGCGCAATTCCTGAATTTGCTGCTCGGCGGTGAGTTCGCGCAATTCCAGCTCTACTTTTGGGAAACGATCGCAGAAGGTTCGTAGAATCTCAGGAAGCAGGGTGTTGGCAATGGAACTAGCAATACCTACGGACAAATAACCGATCTCACCCCGATGTGCCCGTTGTGCTTGTGTAATTGCCTGTTCAAGGGTGATTAACGCTAACTGTGCCTCTTCTAAAAAGACCTTCCCCGCCGCTGTTAACTGAAGCGGTCGTCGTCTGCGATCAAACAACTCAACCTTTAATGTTTTTTCGAGCGATCGAATCCGCTGGCTGAGGGGTGGCTGTTCAATCTGTAACCGCTCTGCAGCTCTGCTGAAGTTGTTATCGGCTTCAGTGATCGCTAGAAAGTAGCAAATCTGACGCAGCTCAATCTGACTGAGACGCAGAAGATCCATTTCAATACTGATTACAATATCTTCAATGATATAGAAGCATCAGTAAACAAGCATTGAAAATATAGTAAAACCCTCTTATCGTTAGCGATGTTAGGGGATGGCAGGAAGAGAGAGGAATTGTGATTGGAGCGCAAGGTCTTACACCATACAGAGGTAGAACCCCTGGCTGGGGGCACCGCTCCCACACCCCCTTTAAGCCCTAATGTCCTAGTGGTTCACCAAAGGAACTTTGCCTGGTTATCTAAACCCGGAAAAACCAATTTAGGGGGTTTTGAAGGGTTACAACGCTTCAAAATCTGCTTGGCAGCCTACTAACGCGTTTGCGTAGAGCTATCTCCGTTCCTGCCCTGGGTTGAGAGTTTTAAGGAGGGCTAAAAAATGTCGAATATAGAGAATCGCTGGCAATTTTGGGTGGATCGGGGTGGGACTTTCACTGACATCGTGGCACGCCGACCGGATGGTAGCCTGATGGTCCACAAATTGCTGTCGG
Source organism: Leptothermofonsia sp. ETS-13 (assembly GCF_049200465.1). Taxonomy (NCBI): domain Bacteria; kingdom Bacillati; phylum Cyanobacteriota; class Cyanophyceae; order Leptolyngbyales; family Leptolyngbyaceae; genus Leptothermofonsia; species Leptothermofonsia sp. ETS-13. Next base: position 2,322,356 of record NZ_CP120836.1, on the reverse strand, counting down.
AGAATCCTGAACGCTATCGAGACGCCTCGATACAGGGAATTCGGGAAATTTTGGGACTGTCAGCCGCCGAGCCAATTCCTACTGATCAGATTGCGGCCATCAAAATGGGAACGACCGTTGCCACCAACGCACTGCTAGAACGAAAGGGCGATCGCGTCGTTTTGTTAATTACAAAAGGGTTTCGGGATGCGTTGCGGATTGGCTACCAGAACCGTCCCAACATCTTTGCCCGCCATATCGTGCTTCCCGAAATGCTCTACGAGCGAGTGGTTGAAGTTGAAGAGCGCTACAGTGCCCAGGGAGAAGAACTGGTTCCCCTTAACCTGGAAACAGCTCGCATTGGTTTGCAGGCCGCCTATGAGGATGGTATTCGGGCCTGTGCCATTGTGTTCATGCACGGCTATCGGTATCCAGATCATGAACAGCAAGTGGCTGCGATCGCCCACAAAATTGGCTTCACCCAAATCTCCGTCTCCCACAACGTTAGCCCGCTGATGAAGCTGATCAGTCGAGGAGATACCACCGTCGTTGATGCCTACCTTTCTCCCATTTTGCGCCGGTATGTTGAGCAAGTTTCGGAAGAATTAGGCAACAAATCGGCAATTGACAATGGACAGCTAGAATTCCCGTCGCCTGTCGCTCGTCATCTGTCGCCTCACCTGATGTTCATGCAGTCCAATGGCGGACTGATCGAGGCCCATTCCTTTCAGGGCAAAGACAGCATTCTCTCCGGTCCCGCGGGGGGAATTGTGGGCGCAGTGCAAACCAGCAAAAGGGCAGGGCTGGACAAAATTATTAGCTTTGATATGGGCGGCACTTCCACCGATGTGGCCCACTACGCTGGTGAATATGAACGGGCCTTTGAAACGGAAGTGGCTGGAGTCCGGTTGCGGGCACCGATGATGGCGATTCATACGGTGGCGGCGGGAGGAGGTTCCATTCTCAGCTTTGATGGATCGCGCTACCGGGTTGGGCCGGAGTCAGCGGGAGCAAATCCGGGTCCTGCCTGCTACCGCAAAGGTGGTCCCCTGTCCGTGACGGATTGTAACGTTATGCTGGGTAGAATTCAGCCCGACTTTTTCCCAAAAGTGTTTGGAGTGGATGGCCGGTTGCCGCTGGATGGGGAGGTTGTACGGCGGAAATTTGCCGATTTAGCCACTCAAATTCAAGTAGCTACGGGAGACAATCGATCGCCAGAACAGGTGGCTCAGGGATTTCTGGCGATCGCTGTTGAAAAAATGGCCAGCGCCATCAAGAAAATTTCGGTTCAGCGGGGCTATGACATCACGGAATACACGCTTTGCTGTTTTGGGGGGGCAGGGGGACAACATGCCTGTGCGATCGCCGATGCCCTCGGTATGACTCAAGTCTTCCTCCATCCCTATGCCGGAGTTCTTTCGGCCTATGGCATGGGTTTAGCCAATCAAACGGTTATGAAAGAACGGGCGATCGAAGCTGTTCTGACTGATGATCTCCTGTCCCAGCTTGAACAGATTCAGGCAAACCTGGCGGCAATCGGAATCACCGAACTGGAAAAACAGGGCATTGCAGGCGACCAGATTCAAACATTGCATCGAGTCCACCTGCGTTATCAGGGAACCGACTCTGCTCTAATTGTAAACTCCGGCCCTATCAGGGAAATGATTGCCCAGTTTGAGCAGGCTCACCGCCAGCGTTACGGTTTCATTGCTGAAAATAAACCATTAATCGTTGAAGCTGTTTCCGTCGAAGTCATTGCCCCCGGCGATGCTCCGGAGGAACCCATCATCCTGACCCGCCGTTCAACTCCTCTGCTGCCCACTGCTACGGTTCAGATGTATGCCGGAGATGGCTGGCAGGCAACTCCCGTTTACCTGCGGGAAGACTTGTTACCGGGGGATCAGATCTGCGGCCCTGCCCTGATTATCGAACCCACCAGCACCAACGTAATTGAACCCGGCTGGCAGGCCCAACTGACTGATCGCAACCATCTGATTCTGCAAAAATCAACATCCACCCTGCCTCATTCCCTCACTCCCTCACTCCCTCACTCCCTCACCCTCACCCCCACCCCCGATCCCGTTCTCCTGGAAATCTTTAACCACCTCTTCATGGCGATCGCCGAACAGATGGGCTTCACCCTCCAAAACACCAGCTACTCCGTCAACATCAAAGAACGCCTCGACTTCTCCTGTGCTATCTTTGACCAGCACGGTCAACTGGTCGCCAATGCTCCCCACATTCCAGTTCACCTGGGTTCCATGAGCGAAAGCGTCCAGGCCCTCATTGCAGAAAAGGGGAATACACTCAAACCCGGCGATGTTTACGTCCTCAACAACCCCTATAACGGAGGAACACACCTGCCAGACGTGACCGTCATTACCCCCGTGTTTAGAGAGGGGGGGCAGGAGCAAGGAGGTAGAGGACAAAAAATCAGGAATGGAGCCTCTTCTCCCTTGTTCTACGTGGCTTCCCGTGGGCACCATGCGGATATCGGCGGCATTACGCCAGGGTCGATGCCACCCGACAGCACCCACATTGCCCAGGAAGGCATTTTGATTGATAACTTCCAGGTGGTGGAGCAGGGCCATTTTCGAGAGCAAGAACTGCTTGAACTCCTTACCAGTGGCGAATACCCGGTGCGCAATCCCACCCAAAACCTGGCCGACCTGAAAGCCCAGATTGCTGCAAATGAGAAAGGAGTGCAGGAACTTCGCAAAATGGTAGTTCACTTTGGTTTGGATACGGTGCAGACCTACATGCAGCACGTTCAGGACAACGCCGAAGAATCGGTTCGGCGCGTGATCGATGTCTTACAGGATGGTCACTTCACCTATACAATGGACGATGGTAGCCAGATTGCCGTAACTATCACCATCGATCGCCTCCATCGCCGCGCCAAAATCGATTTCACGGGCACCTCTCCCCAACAGCCCAACAACTTTAACGCTCCAGTTGCCGTCTGTAAGGCTGCCGTACTCTATGTCTTTCGCAGTCTGGTGGAGGATGATATTCCCCTCAATGCAGGCTGTCTCAAGCCTTTGGACATCGTTATTCCAGAAGGCTGTCTGCTCAATCCCCGCTATCCGGCAGCGGTAGTAGCTGGCAATGTGGAAACTTCTCAGGTAGTTACAGATACGTTGTATGGGGCGTTGGGAGCGATCGCCGCTTCCCAGGGCACCATGAACAATTTCACCTTTGGCAACCAGCGCTATCAGTACTACGAAACCATCTGCGGCGGATCGGGGGCTGGACCCACCTTTCATGGAACCGATGCCGTCCACACCCATATGACCAACTCCCGCCTCACCGATCCAGAAGTGCTGGAATGGCGGTTCCCGATTCTCCTGGAAAATTTTGCTATCCGTCCCAACAGTGGCGGACAGGGCCTCTACCGGGGTGGCAATGGTGTCATTCGCCGGATCCGCTTTCGTGAAGCAATGACAGCCGCCATCCTCTCTGGACATCGGATTGTCCCACCATTTGGACTGTGTGGCGGGAAACCAGGTAGCGTTGGACGAAACTGGGTGGAACGAGCCGATGGAGCGATCATAATCCTGGGTAGCAAGGCAGAAGTGACCATGCAGCCCGGTGATGCATTTGTGATTGAAACGCCAGGTGGAGGTGGATATGGGGAAGGGGTAGGGGGAGTAGGAGGGTGAATGGGGAGTGGGGGAGTAAGAGGGTGGATGAGTGGATGAGTGGGAGGAGTAACAGAGTGGCGGAGTGATAGAGCCCTGGATGTAAAAAGCAATCCCCCTAATCCCCCCATCCCCCACCCCTCACTTCCTAACTCTGAGGTGTCTCTGCTGGCTCCGTGCAGCCAATCACAATTTCTGACGTGCGGGGATAGGTTTTGAGCAAAGCCATGAATCTGGAGAACTGGAAACTGCGGGGGTCAATACGAGATCGGGAGCGATCTACATCTCTATGGGTGGTAATTCGGTCATCGGGAACTCCAGTTTTTGCCACCAGCCAGGCAAGGGACTGGTACTGAGCCTGGGTATAACCACTGTGGGTGTAACCATTGTCGTTGCCGTCGTAGGGGGGTTTCCAGGGAAATGTGATAAGCGAAGTTATTTACCGATCCGGGAAGGTCGGCATTAGTTTTCACCGATTTTCCCCTAAAGGAGGAGTTGCCTGCTCCATAGGCTCGTTTGTCGGGAGGAACCATATAGACAATCGTGCCATCCAACTTGATCAGAGTGTGGTAACTGGCCTGGTCTTCATCTCTGGGATGGGGGGTGCGAAAAAAGTTGAGAGTGCTGTAGGCCGAACCAACGGTTTCATGGAGCACAACGATTGGGTCTAGAAGTGCTGGGTTGCCATTGATATCCTTGAAGTAGCGATCGCCATAGTTAGTCGGGTCGATCAAGACAATTTCCTCTTTTGGAGTGAATGTCGTCAGTCTGCGGCTGAACAAACTGGCGGTCGGCGCTTTATCCTCTGAACTGATCTCACTTCTGTCCTGACGAAATCGGCTGAGGGTAATCGAACCTGGTACCACTCCCAGGGCTTGAACCGTTGATCGAAACGGGGAAGTTTTTCCTTTCTTTTCGGGCCGAAGCGCGCATTGGGTTGAAAACCCCGGTGCCAAGGGCGGAGATTTAACTTCAGGCTCAGATGCAGGGCGTCCGGGAGTCTCGAACCCCGATACATCGCGAAGTTGGGCAACCCCCGAACTAATCGTCAGCGTTAGAGTGATCAGGCACAGGGCCACTAGTGCCACAACAGTCAAGAACCTTCGTTTCATTTCATCTACTTCAGCGGAGACAGCATTGACAGCATTTTTCAGTTGAGTTAACCACCCCTGCATAGGGGCTGGGGGTTAGGGGCTAAAGTGGAGCTTGGGTATTTGGAAATGGGCGATCGCGTACTGCAAAAACCATAACGAACCCAAAAGACGGAGCCATCTACCCCTGGCTAATATCCACTAGAGATGGAACCCACGGTTCCTGATAGACACCCTGCATCCGCATACTCCACACCCACCACAAACAATCTTCGATGCAATCCTACATCAGGCTGCCAGTCCAAACTCAAAATTTCGCTACCAAATCTCGATCATTTTACAAATTCCACCGCCCCTAATGCGACTTCAGCGCACCGATTATGCAATTAGCAGGAATCAAAGATACTCTAGATGAGTCACTTTCCACTGGCTCATAACCCTGATGCTTCCCCCTCTATACGTGTGTCCCTTGAGTGAAACCCAACAAGCTGCCCTCAAACAAGGACTACGCTGCAAAGATGCTTTTACCCTGCGGCGCTGCCAAATCTTGCTGGCTAGGGCTAGACGTATCCAGCCCAGAGACATTGCCACCACGGTCGGTGGTAGTGTCCAAACTGTTTGCAAGGTGATTCGTGCCTTCGAGCAGCAGGGGTTAGCTTGTTTGCACGCCTGATCGAGTCGTCCTAAAACGGTCAAACTCATCTTGGATGAGGACAAGCGCGCCCAATTGCGGCAGGTGCTCCATGCTATAGCTCTACGCGGGTGCGTTAGGACATTGGAAATTAGAGAAGGAGTGGGGGCTGCGCTCCTAGCCAGGGGTGGAACCCTTGTACTCCGTCCTAAGCCTAGTGGCTATCGCTATACTAAGCGCACAAGAAGTTAAGACCAGAGTTTATGACTATTTTGATTGTCCCTTGCTAAAAGCCTTAGCAAAAAAGGTTTCCTGAAAATGTACTAGGAATTTCCCATCTTGTATTATCCACCGTGAATACCAGGAACATGAAACTGACTTATGACTATCAAATATTTTCCTTGCAGAGGTATGGAGGTGTTTCCCGATACATCTATGAACTAGCAGGGCGGATTGCACTCCGCAATGAATTTGAAGTCAGTGTTCCTGCATTCTTATATATCAATCAATATCTAAAGAACTCTAATTCTCGCTACTGTTTAGGAGTATCCATTCCTCCTATTCCTAAAACAAGAAAAATACGACTGACAATTAATCATCTGCTGAGCAAAGCTTACTTCCAGTATCAAATTCCAGATATTGTTCATGAAACCTATTATTCCTTCGAACGGTCTGCTCCCCAGAAGAGTAAGATAGTTTTAACTGTTCATGACCTGATTCATGAGAAGTTTAATTACCTCTTCCCAAAAATTGATAAGACTGTATGGATGAAGGAAAAAGCAATCCATCGTGCAGATAGAATTATTTGTGTTTCTGAAAATACGCGGAGAGATTTGCTGGAATATTATGATGTCGCTCCAGAAAAGGTATCAGTAATTTACCTGGCTAGTTCCTTAATTCCTGAATCAAAAATTAATAGGAAGAATCTATCTACCCCCTATATCCTGTATGTAGGAGAACGCAAAGGATATAAGAACTTCTCTCGCTTGTTGGAGGCTTTTGCTTTATCAAAGGAGTTAAGTTCTGAACTGAATCTCATTTGTTTCGGTAGTCTGCCATTTTCTAAGGAAGAATTGAGTTTATTACATAAACTTGGACTCAATCCAGAACGGGTAAGGCATGTATCCGGGGATGAGGAGACTTTGGCATCCTGGTATGCGGGTGCTGCTGTGTTTGTCTATCCGTCTCTCTATGAAGGATTTGGTATTCCTCCCTTGGAGGCAATGGCTTGTGAATGCCCGGTTGTCTGTAGTAGAACCAGTTCCATTCCTGAAGTTGTGGGAAGTGCAGCAGAATTTTTTGATCCCTACCAACCAGAAAGTATTGCAGATGCACTTCTGAAGGTTCTAAACTCTTCAGATAAAACAAAAGATTTAATCCGACTCGGTAGAGAGCAAGTTAAACGGTTTTCTTGGGAAAAATGTGTAGAGGAAACTTGCCTTGTTTATCAATCGCTTATCTAGCTTCATTAAGTCGTGAATCAAAATATGGCTCCCAAAGAGGCCGTTTTTGTGATTATTCCCGTTCACAACCGCAAGTCAATTACATTATCGTGTCTGGCGTCGCTTGCGCAAAATGGGGATTTAGAAAGATGTGTTGTCGTCATCGTAGATGATGGTTCTACTGATGGAACAGAACAGGCGATTGATGATTCCTATCCAGAAGTTACAGTTCTGCATGGAGATGGCAGTTTGTGGTGGACAGGAGCGATCGCCAGAGGAATGAAGTATGCGATTGAACAGGGGGCCGAATACATCATCTGGCTCAATGACGACTGCATCCCCTACCCCAATACCCTATCTTTGTTAGTTGAATTTTGTCGCTCCCACCCTGATGCGATCGCTGGTGCAGCGGGATATCTGGCTGATCTCAACTACTTACATGAAACAGGAGCGCAGGGACGTAAACGGGTGGCGGCTAAACCCGGTGAGGTGGTTCCGGTAGATGAGATGAGTGGGCATTGTGTCTGCATTCCAGGGGCTGTGATTAACCGGATTGGGTTTCCAGATATGAGGCGATTTCCTCACTACCATGGCGATAGCATGTATATCCTCAAAGCGACCCGCTCTGGATTTCCGGCTTACATTGTGGGCGATGCACGAATTGACCATAAAGGCATCATTAAATCAAACGTTCAAGACTTTTTGAGTGAATCGAAAGTTGGGCGATCCCCAATCACAGAATTCAACACATTATTTTTAAGCAAAAAGTCGTTTTATTACTTACCAACCCAATTCTTTTATTACTTAGAGAAGTATGGAGCAGGCAAAGGAATACCAATATTTTTAACAAAATTAATCGGGTGGTTTATCCAGTTTCTGCAACTACAGTTTGGCAAACCTGAGCCGATTGGTCGCTCAGAAATAAAGTGAGAAATCAATGCGTTTACTTTACACAATAACAGCCTATCCACCCAGCGTGGGAGGTGCCCAAATCCATCAGCATCTGCTGGCCCAACAATTGAAAGATCGCCATTCAATCCAAACCATTTGCCATTGGGATAGCAACCGTGCTGATTGGCTCCTGGGAACCACGGTGCGATCGCCTTCCCCCAGCCGTGACTATGCGATCGATGGCATCCCCGTTCATCGACTTGGGCTCTCCCGCTGGGAAAAGCTGAGCCTGCTCCCCTACCTGCCGCTTTACTATCCTTTAATGTCAGTCGCTTTGCCCCCCATTGCCCGCACCCTGGAGCGCCACCTGTTTCCCTTTGCGGCGAAGGCAGACCTGATCCACAATATCCGCATCGGGCGAGAAGGGTTAAGTTACGCCTCTTTTCAGGCTACCAGAAAACACCAGATTCCGTTTGTACTGACGCCTGTCCATCATCCACGCTGGGTGGGCTGGCGTTACCGGGCCTACAATCACCTCTATACGCTGGCGGACCTGGTGATTGCCCTCACCCAGGTGGAGAAGCAAACGCTAATTGAGCTCGGTGTGAAAGAAGAGCGAGTTGCGGTGACAGGAATTGCTCCTTTTTTGGCAGATGATGCAGACCCGATAAGGTTTTTGCAACAATATCAGCTTCAGGAACCGATTGTTTTATTCCTGGGCCAACACTACGCCTATAAAGGTTACCGACAGTTGATTCAGGCCGCATCACTGGTTTGGCAGAAAGTCCCAGAGGCGCAGTTTGTGTTTATTGGTCCCCCTGTGAAGCAGTCTGAGAGGGATTTTGTGGGCCTGGATCGGCGAATTCATCGCCTGGGAATGGTTGATTTGCAAACAAAGACAGATGCGATCGCCGCCTGCACCCTCCTCTGTGTGCCCTCTAACCAGGAAAGCTTTGGTGGTGTGTACACCGAAGCCTGGAGTTTAGGGAAACCTGTGATTGGATGCAACATTCCAGCCGTTGCAGAGGTAGTTAATGATGGGGTTGATGGTTATCTGGTTGACCAGGAACCGGGCCAAATTAGCGATCGCATTCTGCACCTGTTGCTTAACCCCTCCCAGGCACAGGCAATGGGAGCCGCCGGACAGAAGAAGGTTCAGTCCTGCTATACTTGGCAACATTTTGCCCAACTGACCGAAGTAGCGTATCAGCAGGTTCTTAAGGGTTGATAGAGTGACCCAAATAAACAGGCTCTTGATACCTTAGAGGTTAGAACTAGCTTTCCCACCTTAATTTATGGCTCGGATTAATCTGCTAGATACACGCACGACTAATTTTGGTGACTTAATCAGTAATGGCAAGATTTACCAGGTGCTACCTTTTCAGCGCGACTACTCCTGGCATGAAGAAAATTGGGAGGATCTCTGGCAGGATATTCTAGTACTTCACACAAATCCTAATTCCAGTCATTACATGGGGGCAATTGTTTTACAAAGCTCCAGCAATTCAGACAAAGAGTTTACTATCATTGATGGGCAGCAACGGTTAGCCACACTCAGCATCATTGCTATTGCTGTTATTGAGAAAATTCAAAGATTAGTAGAGCGAGAAGAGGAAAAGGAAGCTAATCAAGAACGGCAGGAGATCTTAAAGCGTACATATCTTAGCGATAGAGATCCCCGTTCTCTTCGTTACTCAAGCAAGCTCCTCTTAAATGAGAACAACAATGATTTTTATCAAAACAATTTGATTAATCTTAGAAAGCCACTTAACATTCGATCACTTTCAAAATCTAATCAGTTGCTTTGGCAGGCTTTTCAGTATTTCTCAAATCATTTAGAGGAATTGCGAGAAGTTGTTCAGAGTGGAGAGAAACTGGCTGAATTCTTAACCGATATTGTGGCCCAAAGGCTACTTTTTATTCAGATTAATGTTGAGGATGAGTTAAATGCTTATACAGTATTTGAAACACTAAACGCCAGGGGTATAGAACTGAGTTCAACAGATTTACTGAAAAATTATTTGTTTTCTCTCTTCCAGGGTCCAGATGATTTGCAGGAAGCGCAGAGGCAATGGAGGAGAATTATAAGTACAGTTCAGATGGAGAAATTTCCTGAATTCCTCCGCTACTATCTCAGTCTCAAACAAACCAGGGTAAGACGTAAAAGATTATTCAAAATAGTTCGTGAGTCGGTGAAAGATAGACAACAAGAATTTGAATTACTCGATCAACTTGAAAACTACAGTAGTCTTTTTATTGCTCTCAGTAACTCTACTGATGAGTTCTGGCGTGATGCTCCAAAGAATCAACCTTACATTCGCGAACTTGAGTTATTTCGCGTAAAGCAGGCTTATCCAACTTTATTTGCTGCGTATGAGAGATTTTCCCAGGAGGACTTTACTCGTCTATTAAAGCTTGTATGCATGCTGTCCTTTCGTTATACCGTTGTTAGCAGCCTGAATCCTAATGAGTTAGAAATACTTTATAACAAAATTGCAATTTCGATTATGAACGGTGAAATAACCGGCCCCAGGAATGTATTTGATAACCTTCGTTCAGTATATGTTTCAGATGAGAAATTTTTACAAGATTTTTCCTTACTCTCAATTTCTACAAGGGGACAGAAGAAAAAATTAGTGCGATATATCTTATGCAAACTTGAGGCAGACGCATCTGGTATAGATGTTAATGAAGATAGCTTTTCGATTGAACATATTTTGCCTGAATCACCCAGTAGTGACTGGCGACAAAACTTCACGGATGCCCAGGTAGAAGAAATGGTATATCGCATTGGGAATCTGACACCTTTGGAACCACATTTTAATCGTCAGGTGGGAAATGAGTTTTATTCAGATAAGCGAAAGGTTTATCAGCAGAGTGTGTATAAGCTGACGCAGAATATTTTGGCAGAAGAATGGACTCCAGACACCCTGGCTGCGCGCCAGCGACATCTAGCCCAGCGAGCTACCTATATCTGGAGATCTGATTTTCCTTTATAAGGCATTGATTAGCGTTGAATTACTTTCTGCTTTCTCCCCTTTATCTTCACTTTTTACCTTCTATGCCTCTTCTCCAGTCCCGCTCTATTCTCGGTACTCGTATTGATGGGACGAGTTATGAGGATGCCTGTGATCGCATCCAGAACTGGGCGAGAGAAAACGTTTCTTGCTACATCGTGGCAGCCAATGTGCATGTGGTGATGACGGGATACTGGAATCGCCAGTTTCAGAAAGTGGTGAATGGTGCCGCTCTGGTGACTCCCGATGGAATGCCGTTGGTTCTGGGGCTGCGTTTGTTGGGAATTCGAGATCAATCGCGGGTGTACGGTCCCGATCTGATGCTGGCCTGGTGCGATCGCGCAGCACAGCAAGGTATCCCAATTTACCTCTATGGGGGTACAGAATCCATGCTGGAAAAACTAAGAGTAAATCTGGAGCGGCGGTTCCCAGGGTTGGCGATCGCAGGTTTCTATGCTCCCCCCTTCCGCCCTCTCACCCGTGAAGAAGAAGCACGGGATATTGACCGCATCCATGCTTCAGGTGCTTTGGTGGTGCTGGTGGGACTGGGTTGCCCTAAACAGGAAGAATGGATGGCACGGCAGCAGGGGCGATTGCAAGCCGTGATGATTGGGGTGGGGGCGGCTTTCAGCTTTCACAGTGGGACGGTTTCCCAGGCCCCCCGATGGGTGATGGCCTGGGGGCTGGAGTGGCTGTATCGGCTGGCAATGGAACCAGGAAGGCTATGGCGTCGGTATTTGATAAATAATCCGGCATTTGTCGTATTGTTTGCCATACAGCTTATGACAGGTTGGCTCCATCAAAGTCGAAAGCAGTTTTGAGTCCAGATTCCCGACTTTGGAAGAAGTCGGGAATCTGTCGGGTATCTAGAGGTTATCAATCGGCACAGGCTCTATCTCATCAGCTATTTCAAAACCAAACACTTTGGAGTAGAAGTAAAATTCTCCATCGATGGTGCGCTTGATATTTTCGGCTTTACGAAATCCGTGTTGCTCGCCTTCATAAAGAACGTAGGCGACAGGAACCTTTTTAGCACGAAGGGCGTTGACCATTCTTTCGGCCTGGTTAGGAGGCACAATTTTGTCTTCGTTGCCTTGAAAGAAGATGACAGGGCAGTTGAGGCGATCGCAAAAGTGAATCGGCGATCGCTCAACATACAAATCTTTCCGCTCCGGATAGGAGCCAATCAAGCTATCCAGGTAACGGGACTCAAATTTGTGAGTGTCTGTTGCCAGGGCTTCCAGATCGCTAACTCCATAAAAGCTGGCACCCGCTTTGAAGGTGTTGCGGAAGGTCAAAGCTGCCAGAGTGGTGTAACCGCCTGCGCTACCACCATCAATGACTAGACGGTTCCCATCCACTTCGCCCTTCTCTGCCAGATACTTTGCGCCGTTGACACAATCATCCACATCGACAATGCCCCACCGGCCTTTCAAGCGTTCGCGGTATTCCCGTCCGTAACCAGTGCTGCCTCCATAGTTCACGTCCAGCACTGCAAAGCCTCGACTTGTCCAGTACTGAATCCGGAGGTTAAAAGAGGTGGAAGCGGCGGCAGTAGGTCCACCGTGGCTTTTAACGAGTAGGGGGGGACGTTCGCCTTCAGGAGCGACGTAATCCTTATTTTGAGGCGGGTAATAAATACCATAAGCGGTCAACCCGTTTTCGGTTGGGAATGCGATCGCCTGTGGCACCGACAAATACCCTGAATCAATTTCCAGATTGCTGGAACGTCGCAATACCTGAATCTTTTGAGACTCCAGGTCCAGTTGACAAATGGCAGTTGGTTCGGTTGCTGAGCCAGCACTAAACACAACTTTGCCCAGTGCTGCATGAATTCCGTCAATGTCGGTGTAGGGCGTTTCAATGGATTCTAGCTGCTTGGTGGTGGTATTGAGCAGCGCGAGATAGGAAATTCCCCCCTGGCTGTAGGTGCAAACCAATCGTTCCACCGACAAAAACGCATAGTTTGACATACCAAAGATCCAGTGGGGATAGCCAAATTCTGCTTCCATCGGGCATAGAGGTTCAATCTCTGTCTGTTTCCCCTGCCAGCGGTACAGGTTCCACCAGTTGGTGCGATCGCTGACAAAATACAGTCTCCCATCTGGTGACCACTCCGGTTGCACAATCGACTCTTCCAGCCCACCCGCCACTTTCCAGGTCTCTCCCAAAGAACCATCTGCCTTTACCTCCCCCACCCAGAGTTCTGTGCCATCCCAGGGCATGTTGGGGTGATTCCAGCAAATCCAGGCCAGGTAGGAACCATCTGGGCTGAGTCGGGGTGAAGAGTAAAAGTCATTGCCTGAAACGAGGATGGTTTGCTCAAACTCACTGCCATCCAGACTCAGGCTAACAATCGTATTGACCGCCTCTCCAGCACCCGTATGGTCTTCCCGCACGCAAATCATCCGCTGACGCTGAATGTCAATCACCCCATCGGCATAGCGCCAGGCTTTCTCCGGGGTAATGGGGATTGGTTTTTCTCCAGCCCGGTGGCGGTACAACCGCTGGTCTGCAAAGTTCGAGAAATAAACCATCCCCTCATGAACCAGATAGGAGCCACCCCCATACTCATGCACACGAGTTCTAACGTTGAAGGGAGGTGGAGTGATATCGGTAAGTTCATCGGATGAGAAGCGCACAATTACATTACGTCCCGCTTCTGTGGAACGAAGCTCATTCCAGTAAATATCCTGTCCATCTAACCGCACCTGTCCCAGACCAATGGTTCCAGCCACGATCAGATCTGAAGTGATGGGGGATTTCCAGGAGCCGTAGGGGGCTATTTGAGGGGCAACCATATCCTTATCCTTTCTGGCACATTGAATTTATAGCTGTCGCCAAGTTGCTTAGGACATTGGTTTTAAGGGGGTGCCCCCACACCCCCAGCCAGGGGTTCCACCTCTGTACCCTGTCCTAAGCCTAGTGGCTATCGCTATGATCTCAACAATCAGCAACGTCCAATTCTTAGGATAGTCGTTAGAAGCGCAACGGATGTGCCCCCGCTCCCCTGCCCTTTACCCCCCTGTTACCTGACCCCTGCTATGAGAGCCAGAATCGAAGAGCAAATCGTCTATATTCATCATGAAGATGTGCCGGAGTATAAGAAGGGCGGCTCTATTGTTCGCAATAGCTACTTCTGGGCGTTAAGGTCGATTGCCGCTCAAGCTTACCGCCAGCGCGATTGGGAGTACGAAGCAGAAGTATGGCTGGCACTTCAGCGTATGTTGCTCTCATTTGGGGAATCGGGCTATCTCGGCTTGCGCGAAACGTTGCTGGAGTTTACCCTCAATGAGGGAGAAATTCCCCCAGTTCTAAAACCCGTTTCAACCTGGCAGTAATGTCAATTTCATTCCACCAGTTATCTCTGCTTGAAACCACCCTGGAAGTCCCAGACATTCCGGGGTTGCGGTATTTGCCCAACTACATCACCGAGGCTGAGGAAGCGGCACTGGTGGCAGGGGTTGAACAGGCTGGCTGGCAGAACGCTGGCATGCAACGCCTGGTTCGCCAGTTTGGAATTCGCTACTCCTTCTTCCGCCGTTCGGTTGCACCAGAAGATAGCCATGAACCGTTGCCAGAGTGGGGGCAGGCAATCGCCCTTCGTTTATACCAGGAAAATCTGATGCCTGCTATTCCAAACCAGTTGCTGGCAAACCGCTACCTGCCGGGAGAAGGTATCAGCTTTCATGTGGACGCTTCAGAATTTGCAGAAATTGCTGACCTCAGCCTCCTGTCTGCCTGTGTGATGGAGTTTCGCCACATCAAAACCCAGGAGAAGCGAAAAATTTGGCTGGAACCCCGCAGTCTGTTGATTTTGTCTGACGAAGCTCGATGGGAGTGGGCTCACAGTATTCCTTACCGGCAGCGCGATCGCTTCAATGGCAGAGAGCAGATTAGAAGATTACGGATTTCATTAACCTACCGAATTCTCTAAGGAATGAGAGTTAAATAACTCCGAAAACCTCACCCCGCCTTTGGCACCCCTCTCCGAGTCGGAGAGGAGAAGGGGGAGAGGTCAGTTCACTCAAAGAATGCGGTGTTATTAAATCCATGATCCTAAGTAGCGAGGCGCAATTATTAAATTAAGAATTTTGGGGGTGGAGGGGTGTAACCCTCTGCCTGGAGGCTGCGCCCCCACTTCCCTCCCTTCCAATTAATTAGGACTACTACTTATACCCCATGAATCCGAGTCTATCTGCGATTGTTCTTGCCGGAGGAAAAAGCTCTCGCATGGGGCAGGACAAAGCTCTGATTGCGATTGAAGGGGTTCCCCTGCTCCGGCGGGTGTGTGAAGCGGCCTTGCAGTGTACCCCCAGGGTCTACGTCGTGACTCCCTGGATTGAGCGCTATCAGAAAGTGATTCCGCCTACCTGTCACCTGATTCAGGAGCAGCTTTTACCAGCAGAAACCGGACCTCACGGTCCCCTGGTTGGGTTTGCCCAGGCTCTGGCCCATATAGAAACCGATTGGGTCTTACTCCTTGCCTGTGACCTGCCCTGCCTGCAAAGTGAGGTTTTGCAGCGTTGGGCCAGTGAGTTAGAAGGCAGTGGAGATGCGATCGCTCTTCTACCTCGAACTAAAAAAGGCTGGGATGCGCTCTGTGGATTTTATCAAACCAAATGTCTGGCCAGCTTGATGGCTGCCATTGAGCGAGGAGAACGTTCGTTTCAAGGCTGGCTGGCTCAGGAAACTGTAAAAGAAATAGGAGTTAGCGACCCAAGCATGCTGTTTAACTGCAACACTGTGGAAGACCTGGTCGTCTTAACAGGGAGTGAGAAGTGGAAAGTGAGGTATGGAGAATGAGCTAATTCTGATTTCAGTCCTCAGTTGAGTTGGGCATTCTGGACTATGCTGTGAGGAGTGTAGGATGTGAGGCGTTGCTGAAAAGCAATATGAATCGAAACGAAGTTTCAAGCATACAGCACCTATTTCATACCCAAATTCAGCAACGCCGTGTAGGATGTGAAGAATAAGAAATTCTGGTTTCAGTCCCCAGTCTTCATTAGTCCGCACTATCCGGGCGGAATGGTCAAAGCTTTCCGATGGCCCCATCAGTAATAGTCTCGCTCAGTTTCAGGTTTTTCAAAGTTAGAGGGGTCGTACAGATAGCGAGTGATTTCCTCTTCCAGACGGTGAATCAGATAGGGCTCTAGGCTATTGGTATGTTTGAGAGCGGCAATGTAACCATCCACATACAGACGCAACTCATCAAAGCGATAACCCCGATTCCACAGATCCACCACAGCATCGGATAGCTTCTGGTAGTAGCGAATGGTAAGAGTATCCTGCAACATGGTCGGTGAGAAGTTATTGGAACGAAGACGGCAACTGAAGGACTATGGACAACCCTGATCTATGCTGTTTCCGTGAGTTAACTTCAAATAAGACAAACATCATCCTGGATTGCCATCCTATCAAAACAGGTCTCCATATTTATTTTAACTTTGTTAAACTAAGTTCTTGCTCTATCTCAGGGTTGTTATGGATTTACCACAGCAACTCACAGTAACAGCGATTACAAACCCGGATAAAAGGCTCTGTTAGGTTTAAATTCACAAACTTAAAGGAATGCACGCCTCCGTGGGAGCTTTTTGTATTCAAATCGTTGAGGGAAATCCCCATCTGCGATCGCTACTAGGCTGGCACCTCCAGCAGGCGGGGCACTCAGTTCACCAGTCCGCAGATATTCACCAGGCAAGGGAAGTATTTTTGCATCGCCAGCCAACGCTGGTGATTCTGGATGCGGAGTTGCCAGATGGGGATGGTTTGGAGTTTTGTCGATGGCTGCAACAACAACAGCAGGCATTGATTCTTATGCTGTCTGCCCGGAACACCGAAGCTGATATTGTGGAAGGTTTACGGGCAGGAGCCGACGATTACCTCACCAAACCCTTTGGAATGCAGGAATTTCTGGCTCGGGTTGAAGCCTTAACCCGTCGCAGCAAGACAACTAGTCCCCCTGCCCTGCTGGACTATGGCGACCTCAAGATCGATCTGGTCCATCGTCGGGTGCGGTTTAAGGGCGAACTCGTTGATCTGACCCCCCAGGAATTCAGTTTGCTTTACGTTCTGGCCCAGGCTGGCGGCATGCCCCTTAGCCGTTCAGAACTTTTGCGACGTGCCTGGCCCGATGCCATTGATAACCCCCGCACGGTTGATACTCATGTACTGTCTCTGCGAAAAAAGGTAGAGTCCGACCCGCGCCAGCCTAGCCTGATTCAAACCGTTCGCAACGTGGGTTATCGATTTAATTTAGAATCTCTCACCGCCAACTCTGACCATCCCAATGATTACCCGAATCACCGCAAACCCCTGACACGCCACTCCCCAAAAATGCTGGCGGGAGAGCGGGGGAGAAGCTAGGAGAAGAAAGGAGAAAATAGAAAAGAGGAACGAGGAGAGAAGGGGATAAGGAGTGGATGAATGAAAGGGTAAGGAGGGATGGAAGGTGTTCTAGCAAAGGGCTCTGACTCCTTAAAGCCCTGATTCCCTCGAACCCCTTTCCAGGATTGTCACAAAAAGTTTGACAAACCCCTAAGTCCCAACGCCTGATCCCTAACCCCCAGCACCCAATCCCTGTCTCCTGGTTTCTTTCTCTTTTCCTCTTTCCCCTTTCTACTTCCTCCCCCCTATCTCCTCCCAATGCCTCATTCAAATCCCCTGTTAACTTTGAACTACGAACCTGTGCTGGAATTGCTGGGAGATGACTATTATGACCCTGTACAGGCAGCCGAATTTCCTGTCCACCTTCTGCGATTTCGAAATGATGACCTGCTGGTAACGCTGGGGTTGGAGCCTCAAACCGTGAGTGATGAGGATTTTATTGAGGCATTTGGAAAATTTCAGAATGCACCGCGTCCGTTTTTGGCGTTGCGTTATCACGGTTACCAGTTTGGGGAGTACAACCCGGCTTTAGGAGATGGCAGAGGTTTTCTCTATGGTCAGGTACGGGGGGTCGATGGTGAACTCTATGACCTGGGTACGAAAGGATCGGGGACAACGCCCTACTCCAGGGGCGGGGATGGCAGGCTAACGCTCAAGGGCGGCGTGCGAGAGGTGATTGCGGCAGAGGCGTTGCATCGGGCAGGTGTCTGCACCTCTCGTTGCCTGAGTTTGATTGAAACAGGGGAATCGTTGTGGCGAGGAGATGAACCCTCCCCCACGCGATCGTCCGTAATGGTGCGGTTCAGTCGTTCTCATATTCGCTTTGGCACGTTTGAACGGCTGCACTATTTCAAGCGCAAAGATTTGATTGCGGTTTTGCTAGATCATGTAATTGAGCATTACTACGCCCATCTGACGAATGAGACAGATCGCTATGCCCGATTCTATGGCGAACTGGTGCAACGGGTGGCAGAGTTGGTTGCCCAATGGATGGCAGCGGGTTTCTGCCATGGAGTGCTAAATACGGACAATATGTCGATTACGGGGGAGAGTTTTGATTATGGCCCCTATGCTTTTATCCCGGCTTATAATCCCAAATTTACAGCAGCCTATTTTGATTACAGTGGACTATACAGTTATGGAAATCAGCCGGGAATTTGTCACCATAACCTGGAAAAATTGCAACGCCCGCTAGGGTTGGCTATCTCTCAGGCCGATTTAGAGGCTGGACTGTCGTCCTTTTGGGATGCTTATCAGCAAGCTTATCAGCGGCAGATGCTGGGAAAGCTGGGGTTTGATAATCTGAATACTACTGAGTCTCAAGAATTGCTGGATCTCACCGTTCAAGTTCTAGAAAAGTTTGAGGTTGGTTATCACGAATTCTTTTCTGAACTGGCGCAACAGTTTTCCCCCGGCTGGCGAGAGGATGTCAACCACATTTTCAACCATGCAACGATCGCCAATGACGACCTCGCCTATCTGTGGAACAACTGGAAGATTGCTTACTTCAACACCTTATTAGGGTTGCCAGAAGAGGCCATGCTGTCGATTCAAGAACGTTTGCGAGCCAATAATCCTGTGACGGTTCCAGTACGATCGCTGATTGAAGCAGCGTGGCAACCGATTACTGAGGCTGATGACTGGTCAACGTTCTATGATTTGCTTGAGCGAATTCGAGCGAAATGATGCCAGCAGAGAATGGGTTACAGAATGCTCCCAAGCTACTAACGGCGAGGCTGATTGTTCGCATGGCAGACTACCGGGATGCCTCGGAAATTGCCCGCTATTACTGTGAAAATCGGGCATTTCTGCAACCCTTTGAACCAGCTCGACCGGAAGCATTTTTTACCGAGGGATTTTGGCGATCGCAAATCGAATACAACCTGATCGAATTCAACCACGATCACTCCCTGCGATTGTTTGTCTTCGAGCAAACGTTTCCCAAAACTGTGATTGGAGTCATTAATTTCACCCAATTCTCTAGAGACCCTTTTCACGCCTGCGTTTTGGGTTACAGTCTGGCAGAAGCGAAACAGAGGCAGGGGTATATGTTCGAAGCCCTGAACGCAGCGATTCACTCCATCTTTGCAGACTTCAACTTTCATCGAGTCATGGCTAACTACATGCCACGCAATCAACGCAGTGGCAATTTGCTGAGGAAACTCGGCTTTACAGTGGAAGGCTACGCACGAGACTATTTGCTGATCAATAACCGCTGGGAAGATCACATTCTCACTAGCTTGACCAACCCCGATTGGATACCCGATCGCCCATGAACCAGTCTGGTACCACCATTGCCGCGATCGCCACTGCCATTGTTCCCCAGCAGGGCAGTGTGGGCATCGTGCGGGTGTCGGGGGCAGCGGCCATGGCGATCGCGCAACAACTCTTCCATGCCCCCGGCAAGCAAAAATGGGAAAGCCACCGCATCCTCTATGGCTACGTGCGTCACCCCAAAACCCAGGCAATCATTGATGAAGCCCTGTTGCTAATCATGCAGGCTCCCCGCTCCTACACTCGCGAGGATGTGGTGGAGTTTCACTGTCATGGCGGCATGATGGTGGTGCAACAGGTCTTACAGCTATGCCTGGAACAGGGAGCCAGACTGGCACAACCGGGGGAATTTACCTTGCGGGCATTTCTCAACGGGCGACTGGATTTGACCCAGGCAGAAAGTATTGCCGATCTGGTAGGGGCGCGATCGCCCCAGGCTGCCCAATTTGCCCTGGCCGGACTTCAGGGAAAGCTGGCCCAGCCGATTCGCCAACTCCGCGCCACCTGTCTGGATATTCTGGCCGAAGTGGAAGCCCGAATCGACTTTGAGGAGGACCTGCCACCTCTGGATGAAGAAGGGATCAAAACCCAGATTCAACAAGTTTTGCAAGATGTTGAACAAATTTTGGCGACCGCTGATCGGGGAGAGTTGGTACGTACCGGGCTGAAAGTGGCGATCGTCGGTCGTCCCAATGTAGGTAAATCCAGTTTGCTTAATGCCTGGAGCCGTAGCGATCGCGCCATTGTTACCGATTTACCCGGCACCACCCGTGACGTAGTGGAATCCCAATTAGTCGTCGGTGGCATTCCGATTCAGGTATTGGATACGGCAGGAATTCGAGAAACCGAAGATCGGGTGGAAAAAATAGGCGTCGAGCGATCGCGCACCGCAGCCCAAAACGCCGACCTGATCCTTTTCACCATCGATGCCACTGCTGGCTGGACTGCTGCCGACCAGGAAATCTACGACCAGGTAAAACACCGCCAACTGATTCTGGTTATCAACAAAATCGACCTGATTGCTTCCCCCCACCCCTCTGGGGCAGGCAAGAGGTTGCTGCTCTCTCCCCTCCCCCCTCTCCCCACTATTCAAACCGCCGCCGCTCTGAATCAGGGAATTGACCAATTAGAGCAGGCCATTCTGGAAATCGCCCAGGCCGGAACCCTCCAGGCCGCCAATCTGGATCTAGCCATTAATCAACGACAGGCCGAAGTCCTTACCCGCGCCAGAAATTCTCTCCAACAGGTTCAAACTACGATCGCTAACCAGCTCCCACTCGATTTTTGGACGATTGATCTGCGGGCTGCGATTCAAGCACTGGGCGAAATTTTAGGAGAAGATATTACAGAATCCGCTCTGGACAAGATCTTTAGCCGCTTTTGCATTGGGAAATAGCTCCCTCAACTTTTGGCTAAGAATTGGGCAGCGGTTTCCGTTTCAACCCGAACCAGACACCTGCACCCACCAGTGAGCCAATCAGCAGCAGCACCAAAACCAATGCCAGTTTCGGCAGGACGATCGCCAGCACCGATAACGCGATGGCGCCTACCAGCTCCAGCGTTGTAACCACAAAATTTCCCAGTCCCCCGGTTGTTGCCGTTGAAGCCAGGCGAGAAAAACCGGTCATCCCTTTAACTGCTCCGGCTACGCCTCCTCCAGCAATCACTGCCAGACTCCACTGAAGAAAGGGGTTCAAATCAGTGCCAAAGGAAGCTGTAATCAATGTTCCAGCGATGATGGAAGTGGGTAGAGCGATCGCATCCATCAGGTAATCTAGCTATGTAATACATTAACGTTTCTATCAAAACTACTGGTGCACCATTAGGAATCAAGAGTCAGAGGTTAGAGCCAGGGGCTGGGAGCTAGGGGCTAGGGATTTGGTAAGATTCCAGTTGGGAGGGTGAGAGTAATGCGGATTTTAATCATGGGAGGAACCCGATTCATCGGGGTTTACCTGACACGGATTTTGGTGGAGCAGGGGCATGAAGTCGTGCTGTTTAACCGGGGAAACAAACCTGCCCCGGTTGAAGGTTTGCGGCAGATTCATGGAGATCGCACCAATCCCACGGAATTAAAGGACAAATTAGCCGGTGAATCCTTCGATGCCATTTTTGACAACAATGGGCGGGAATTAAGTGACACCCAGCCCCTGACAGAAATCTTCAGCGATCGCCTCCAGCATTTTGTTTACATGAGTTCTGCTGGAGTCTACCTCAAGTCCGATCAAATGCCTCATGTGGAAGGAGACCCGATTGATCCCAAGAGCCGTCACAAGGGTAAACATGACACCGAAGTTTATCTGGCAGAACAGGAACTACCCTTCACCTCCATCCGCCCTACCTACATCTATGGCCCTCAGAATTACAATGACCTGGAAGCCTGGTTCTTTGACCGGATCGTCCGCGATCGCCCCGTCCCCATTCCCGGCCACGGTCAGCACTTCACCCAGTTTGGGCATGTTAAAGACCTGGCCCGGGCGATGACCCAGGTATTGGGCAACACTCAGGCCATCAGGCAAATTTATAATGTATCGGGCGATCGCTGCATCACTTTTGATGGGTTAGCACGAGCCTGTGCAGCGGCAACTGGTAAATCTCCTGATAGTTTGCAAATCGTCCACTACGACCCCAAAAAGTTTGACTTTGGCAAGCGTAAAGCCTTTCCCCTCCGTACCCAGCACTTCTTTGCCTCGATTCAGAAGGCCAAGGTAGAGCTTGACTGGCAACCAGAGTACGATTTGATCTCTGGCCTGAAGGACTCTTTCCAGAACGACTACCTGGCTTCTGGCAGAGACAAAGCCGATGTAGATTTCTCCGTAGACGATGAGATTTTAGCTACTGCTTGAGACAGAGAGTTCTAACGTCTGAGCTTTGAGGGGAAGACTTGTTCAAAACTCAAAACTCAAAACTCTCCATTAGACTTTTGACAGACCAACAAGATTGAGCCATAGCTGTGGGGACTATTGGGAGTATTGCGATCGGGATCATCATTGCAGTCGTGCTGACTCTGGCACTGTTTCTGCTGATATTAGAAATTCAATATCGACGGCGTCCTGGTAATAAGCTGGTACTAACCGCTGGTAACTGGCAGCTAGAGGACTACCAGCCGCAGCGCTATTTGCTAGTGGGTGAACTGGAGTTCCGTAATCTCACTCGACGGCTGGAGGTTATGGTTCCCGAAGTCAGGGTCGAGGTGAAGCTACTCTCCTCCGGCAGTTTGGAGGGAATTACTACCACAAGTCGGGTGATTCCCCGCTATAAGGATGCCAAACTTAGAGATGATGGCTACTGGGAAGCCCATATAGTCAAGACTGGCAAAATTGACCCGATTGAGATCGTCCTTGAAATTCAGGGATCGGATTTGAGCCAGTTACAAGTTGCCTGGATTCAAATTCACTATGTCACCTACGGTCCCCAGGGACGCATTCCTAAGGTGCGTCATGTAATTGTGCCGCTAGTATTTCCTGATCCCAAAGATTCAAAAAACTGGCGTCCGGCGACCAATGCAGATGTTTTGCCAATTCGAACGCACCTGCTAACCCATCTCGACAATCCGGTTGAAGTTGTGCAGCGTTACGTGGTTCCCCATGCCCAGAAGGGGGATGTGGTGGCGATTGGAGAAACGCCGATCGCCATCATGCAGGAACGATTTCATCATCCCACCGACATCCAGCCAGGCTGGGTTGCGAAACGATTATGCTACCTGTTTTTGCCAACTTCCAGTCTGGCAACGGCCTGCGGCATGCAGTCTCTAATTGATATTGTGGGTCCGGTACGGGTGTTGCTGGCATTTCTACTAGGGGCGATCGCCAAAGTCTTTGGTAAACCAGGTGTTTTCTACCAGCTTGCCGGAGAACAGGCCCGCCTCATTGATGATGTCACGGGTACCCTGCCTCCCTATGACCAGTTCATTGTTCTGGGACCAGAAAACCCTCAACAGGTGGTAGATCAGATAAAAGCAAAAACTGGCATTCCGGCGGCAATCGTGGATGTCAATGATTTGAAAGCCGTTAAGGTACTGGCAGCATCCTCCGATGTCTCCATTCCCTTTTTGAAACAAGCCCTGATTCGGAATCCAGCAGGCAATGCCGACGAACAAACCCCGATTGTTCTGATTCGCCCCGTTGTTACGGAACCCAGTTAGGCATGGGTGGATAGAAATGAGTAGCCGCTTGAATTTATGTCTGGATCGTTCAAAATAAGGTTTATTGGGTAAACCCCCATTACAATGTAGATTAAAGCGCCAACCGAACCATCGCACAGCTAGATGGGCTGTTCTTCAAAATGACTCAGATTTCTCCCTCAAAATTACAAATTACAATCCGTCCCGTACAATATCGGGATTTGGAAGCCGTTGAACGACTCTACTCTGAGGGATTTGAGGCCGATGGTGTTGGTGGTTCCATTGATCCAGACAGACCCCTTAAATATTTGCAGCTCCGCCCCTGGCATGGTTTGCACAGAGTGCTTAATCTGCTGCTAAATCCGCTGCAATATATGTTTTGCGCTTGTACGTCAGAGCAAGGCAACAAGATTCGAGGTGTGATTCGAGTTTCCCCCTTTAATCGCACTCGCAGTACCTGGCGGGTTGATCGGGTTGCTGTAGATGATAGTTCGCCCGTCGTACCCCTATCTGCTCCCCAAAAGAACACTTCAACAGAGGGGGCAGAAACGGAACCTGAAGTTCGTAAATTGAGCTTTTCGGAAATTGGCTCTCAGCTTTTGCGCCATTGCCTTAATACAATTTGGGAAGCCCGTACCTGGCTGCTGGAGGTTAATGTCAACGATAAGGAATCCCTAGCTCTGTATCGGGAGAATGGCTTTCAACCTCTGGCACAGATGACCTACTGGGAAATTACTCCCAAGTTGCTGCAAGAGTTGGCTGAACGGGAGCCAGATTTGCCTAACCTGCTGCCCGTTAGCAATGCTGATGCCCAGTTGCTTTACCAGTTAGACACGGCTTCCATGCCACCCCTGGTACGCCAGGTGTTTGATCGGCACATTTTAGATTTCAAGACCAGCCTGTTGGGTTCCCTGATGGATGGGCTGAAGCACTGGTTGAGCCATACTGAAGCAGTTAGCGGCTATGTGTTTGAACCGCAGCGCAAGGCGGCGATTGGCTACTTCCAGTTGCAGCTCTGTCGGGATGGTTCCAAACCGCACCAGGGACGGTTAACTGTCCATCCTGCCTACACCTGGCTGTATCCAGAACTGCTGTCCCAGATGGCCCGCATTACTCAAGACTTACCAGCCCAGTCTCTTCAACTGGCTTCCTCTGACTACCAGCCAGAGCGAGAAGAATATCTGGCTCAACTGGGCGCTAATCGCATTGCGCACACACTAATGATGTCTCGCTCCGTTTGGCACAAGGTGCGGGAAACAAAGCCAGCAGCCCTAGAGGGATTGCAATTACCGGAGGTTTTGCAAGGTCTTAAACCTGCTCGTAAGCCGGTTCCCAGTCGCATTACTCTATTACCCTCTGTCGATCAGTCCTCCCAGGCAGAAACCAGTGTGGATACAAGTTCTGCTCCCCGCCAAAACGGTTCTAAGCCAGAAACTAATGGGCAAGGTACAAAGCGCTTGCTTAACCTGCCCGTTTCCACGGATTTTTCTGACCCCCCTCAGGAAGGGCCTTGCTGCTAGAGGAAGCGTGTAAATGCCGATCTCTGCGTTGGGACTGGATGTGGGTAGAAAACGAATTGGTGTGGCTGGCTGCGATCGCACCGGGTTGATTGCTACTGGGCTTACCACCATTGAACGCAAATCCTTCGATTATGTTTTGACCCAGCTCCAGCAACTAGTAGAGCAACGACAAGTTGAAGTACTGGTGGTGGGTTTGCCCTACTCTATGGATGGAAGTTTGGGGACTCAGGCTCGCTATGTGCAAAAGTTTGCCCGAGCGATCGCCCAGGCCCTACAACTGCCTCTTGAATACACAGATGAGCGCCTGACCTCTTTTCAGGCAGAGCAAATGCTTCAGGCGGAAAAAATTTCTCCCTCCCGGCACAAGGATCTCATCGATCGCAAAGCAGCGTCCCTGATTCTGCAACAATGGTTGGATGAACGCCGCCTTCAAAATCAACAGAATCAAAAAGTAGAAGGAACAGGAAATGAGGGCGAGGGTGAAGAGTGAAGAGACAGGGAAAGGGAGGAGGGGATAGAGGGATAGGGGTATAAGGAGATAAGGGGGATAGGGTATTTCCCCACTCCACCACTCTGTACGCCTTCATCCTTTGGCCTTCCTTTCTCCACTCCCCTGATTGCTCTGGCTCATCAGATTACAATCTAGAATCAAAAAAACAAAATCGGGAGAGTTCGAGAATGCATGAAGACAATGTTGAAATGGAAATAGAGAAAGTGACAGTGACAGACGATGCTGGGCGGACACTCACCTGTACTGTTGAACATTCTCTGGAGCTAGATGGACAAGAATATGTGCTGTTGCTCCCGATTGACTCGCCTGTTGAAATTGTTGCCTGGCAGGAGCATGGAGACGAAGAAGAAGCTATCCCCGTTGAGGACGAGAGGGATATCGACCTCCTCTTTCCAATTGCTAAAGTCGTTCTCGAAGAACAGAATTTGGTTTTGAAGCGCACAGCTGTTACTCTCACCGTCGAGGGAGAACTGCCAGATTACGTTGAAGACGAAGACGAACTGGCAGGCTCTGAAGGTGACGAAGAGGAGGAAGAACTGCAATTTCTGGCTAGTTTCTACTACGAGGAGCAGGAGTTTGGAGTGTATACTCCCCTTGATCCATTTTTCATCTTGGCAAGAAGGGATGAAAACGACCAGCCAAAGCTGCTTTCTGCCGAAGAACTGGAAAAAATTGAGCCATTGTTAGAGCCATTGTTACCTCAGCTTGAAGAACAGTTGCTTGAACAATTTGAGTAACCTTAGTAGGCAGTTAACTGCATTTGCCTGAGACGTAGGGTGCATCACATGTGTCCTCACTCCATCAGTCCAAAATCCAGAACTCATGATGAACACGACAAAGAAACCCCGAAAGTGGTTGATCGTGCCAGTACTAGTGCTGGTGTTACTGGGTATTGGAACCTGGCAAAGCTGGCAATGGTGGATCTGGGCCAATGCTGCCCCATCCCCCGCAGGAACAGGATCAAACACCCGGAATCTGAAGTTGAAAATTACCGAGGGTACTTCAGGGCAGGAAATTGGCAGAGATCTGGAAGCCCTGGGGGTGATTCGCTCTGCAACAGCCTGGAATCTCTGGACGCGCTGGCTTATGTTCAAAGATCCCCAGGGTGGCTTTCAGGCAGGAGTCTATCAGCTATCTCCAACTGAACCAATGAAAGCGATCGCCGCCAAAATCTGGACGGGTGACGTGGTTTATGCCAGTTTCACCATTCCGGAGGGCTGGTCTATCAGGAAAATGGCAGCTTACTTTGAAGAGCAGGGCCTGTTTTCTGCCCAGGAATTCATCACCGCCGTCCAGCAATTTCCAGCCAATGACTATCCCTGGCTTCCAATCAATTCTGCCCCTAATCAGTTTCGGCTAGAGGGGTATCTTTATCCAGATACCTATCAAATTACTGGTACCCCAACGCCCAATGACATCCTGAAGCAAATGCTCAACCGCTTTGAGCAGGTTGCACTCCCCCTCTACCAGCAAGCCAAAGGAAAAACCTCACTGAGTTTTGCAGAATGGGTAACGCTGGCAAGTATTGTCGAAAAGGAAGCGGTGATTCCTGAAGAACGCCCGCGAATTGCAGGAGTTTTTTTCAATCGGCTGAAAAAAGGTATGCCTCTGGGGGCAGACCCCACTGTAGAGTATGGATTGGGGATTCAACAAACTCCAGACAAAACCCTCACCTTGGATCAGGTTAGAACACCATCCTCCTACAACACCTATTTGAACCCAGGCTTACCCCCCACCCCGATCGCCAGTCCAGGGCTTGCCAGCCTTAAAGCCGCCCTTTACCCAGAAAATACCGATTACCTGTACTTCGTCGCGCGGTACGATGGGACTCATGTTTTCAGTCGCACTTTGAAGGAACACCAGGCGGCACAGGAAGCCATTCATAACCAGCGTGAGGCTTCTCAGCCTACCAAACCTTAAGTGAAACTATCCTTAATCATTCCCGCCATGCCCTGGGTCGAACTCTTACAACCAAACCTGATCCTGCATGGATCAGTCCTGGAGCTGACGCCTCAAATTTTGCAACAGCACGACCTTAAAGGACTGGTCCTGGATGTTGATGAGACCCTGGTGCCGATTTGTGCTGCCGAAGCTTCCGCAGAATTGCTGCCCTGGGTAGAGGAGATTCGCAAGGTAGCAACCCTCTGGCTGGTCAGTAACAACATTAGTGAGGCCCGGATTCGGCGCATTGCGAAGAGTTTGAGCTTACCCTACATTGCAGGGGCTGCCAAACCCTCCCGGCGGAAAGTGAGAAAAGCGGTTTCAGCCATGAATTTGCCTGTGGAGCAGATTGGGATGGTGGGCGATCGCCTGTTTACCGATGTGTTGGCTGGCAACCGCCTGGGCATGTTTACCATTCTGGTGGAACCAATGGTGCATCTGAATGAAACGGTACGGCGATCGCCGCTGCATAGCTTTGAAGTTTGGGTTTCTCAAGCTCTGGGAGCTTCCCTTCTGCCGGACAAGTGAATGTAAAGGAACTGATACAAAAGCTCACAAATCACCAGGAAGGGAAACATAAAGAAATTATTATGAAACTCTTCAATCTTGCTTATTTCTGTCATTGTAAATACAGTTCAAATGGGGTCAGCCAATAAAGACCCTAACTATAAATCCCCGTGAATACTTGTGCTAAGCGCTAGCCCTTACTTATATAGGAGCTGGCGCTTCGCCATTGGCGGTTCTTGTAGAAATTCAATGACTCAAACCCTCGTTGTTAAAATCGGTACCTCCAGTCTTACGCAGCCAGAAACAGGTCTATTAGCATTGTCTACAATTGCCAGCCTGGTAGAAACCCTCAGTGGATTGCACCAACAGGGGCATCGGGTCGTTTTGGTGTCATCGGGGGGCGGTGGGGGTTGGCTGTGCCCGGCTTGGTTTAAGCGATCGCCCCCCGCACCATTGCCTTCAAGCAAGCAGTTGCCGCCGTTGGGCAGGGACGATTAATCCGAATTTACGATGATTTATTCACTTCCCTTCAGCAGCCGATCGCCCAGGTTCTTCTCACCCGCAACGACCTGGTCCAGCGCAATAGCTATATCAATATTGAACGCACCTTCCGGGAATTGCTGGAGCTGGGCGTCATTCCCATCGTGAATGAAAACGATACCGTTGCCGTTGATGAGCTTAAGTTTGGCGATAATGACACCCTCTCTGCTCTTGTTGCCAGCCTGGTACGAGCGGATTGGTTGTTTTTGCTAACCGACGTTGATCGCCTCTACTCCGCTGACCCACGTCACCACCCTGATGCCGAGCCCATCATCCGGGTCGATCACATTAACCAGCTCAAAGAACTGCAAGTGAAAATGGGCGATCGCGGCTCCCGCTGGGGTACGGGTGGCATGGTAACCAAAATTGCCGCGGCCCAGATTGCAACCGGAGCCGGGGTACGAACCGTTATCACCCAGGGACGCTATCCGAAGAATATTGAAAAAATCTTGAATGGAGAATCGATTGGCACCCAATTTGAACCCCAGCTTAGACCCATCAATGCTCGCAAACGCTGGATTGCCCACGGCCTGGTTCCCGCTGGAAAGCTGTATCTGGATGAGGGGGCTGTAAGAGCCATCCAAGACGCTGGTAAATCACTCCTGGCTGCCGGAATTATTCAAGTCGAAGGTACGTTTGAGAGTCAGGATGCTGTGATGTTGTGCGATCGCACCGGACAGGAAATCGCCCGTGGGCTTGTCAACTACAGCAGTCAGGAACTCCAGAAAATTAAAGGTTCCCAGTCAGAAGCGATCGCAACCATCCTTGGCTATCCCGGTGCAGAAACCGTCGTTCACCGAGATAATCTGGCACTGAGCGGGTAGTTTTTATAGCCATAGCCACCAGGCTTAGAACAGGGTGCAGGGGTTCCACCCCTAGCTGGGGACCCGCCTCCCTTAAACCCAGTAGGGTTGATTCCCTAAATGAAGGAAAGAAGCGTTGGCAGGTCATGCTTGAATAACCGCATAGTTTTGGTCATCGAGGAATGACCGGCTTTACGAAAGGCTGAAGTGCCATTAATGTAGCAGGGCATACCGACTCAATCAAAAAGGCTCCTTCCCCTCGCTCCAAATCTTTGACCCAGTCAACTTATTTTTGGTCGTGCCGCAACGGGCTTAAATCATCTGTGCGGCATTTTGCGCCACAAGGATTTGACTGAAGATGAACCAGGAAAGCCGCGAACCCCGGCTACTTTTGAGCAAGTTCGACTGCGCCGCAAAAATTCGCACCTGCCACTCCCCCACCCGTCCATGCATGGCATCATGGCTCTGGATAGACGCTCAACGGCGATTGGGTTTGGGCACACTGTTGAGCTTGCTGCAATAGCTTGGGTTGATTGGCTTTAAGATCAATACGATAGTACACACGATAGTACAGTAGTGGTTTTAGGCTTGATAATCTGAGTCACGCTTTTTTGGGTGCGGAGGACATCAACTAGCTCCTCTAGCAATTAGCGCACACTGACAATGACAATCTCGCTGCCGTGACCATTTTGAAAACTCTGTTGACCAATCACGCTATCCCATTGTTGTACACATGCACTGATCACACTGACAGAATCCTGGTGCTGACCATAACAATCTTGCACCGTGCTTGCCAGGGCTTTGCCATCGAGGGACACCACCTGTCCGGCTTGGGTCGGCACTGCTTGTCTAACCCAACTCAAGAACACCGAAGCAACTTGCTCTGGGTTCACATGCTGACTCAGGTCGCGTAAGGTCGAGTAACTGGGCAGTTTCGCTTCGGTTAACCCAAACAATTCAGCAACCTCTTGCTGGTGCCGTTTCATAAAGTCTTCTAGACCTCACAAGCTGCTATAGCCGCTCATCACGTCTAATAGACTCATCAATAGCATCAACCAGAGAGGGTATTGGACTTTGCGCCCCCGTCTCCAATCGGGAATGCTTTTCAACTGTTCAGTTAACGTTTCGACTCCCATAGCACTCCTCGATACATCTTTCCTCTAGTTTCTATTCCTCCTCTTAGAGAAACAACCCTACCTACTGTCCCCCATCCATTGCTGCCAGAATTTGGGTTGTTTCGTAGCACAGAATGGTGTGGCAGGGACCATTACTGGCAAGCACTCCATTCCATTGGCTCACATCTGCTTGATTGTATAAGAGTGGGGTGCCGTCAAAATGGGTGAACTGCCCACCGGCTTCAGTCAAAATCAGTTCGGGTGCGGCCAGATCCCAGTCTTTGGGAGCTGATTTACCCGGTAGGGAAATATAGACATCGGCTGTATGTTCAAGAATAGAGGCGATTTTGCCTCCCACACTACCCACCGATCGCTGGTTTTGCACCGGAAATCGATTTAGCAACTGGTTGAAGCGTTCGTCTCGGTGGCTGCGACTAGCAACTACGGTTAATTCTTCAATCTGATTTCGCTGGGAAACTCGGACAGGGCGAGGAGGTTGTTGCGGACTTTCGGCAAAGGTGCCGCCATTTAGGATGGCAAAGTAAAGCTTTTCTAAGGCAGGTTGAACAACGACTGCCAGAACTGGACGGTTTTGTTGTAGTAGGGCGATATGGATGGCATACTCTCCACTCCCTTTGATGTAGTCTTTAGTGCCGTCCAGCGGATCGATGACCCAGACGAAGGGTTGGGGCATGGGTTCTCCGGTTGCATGTATTTTGTAGGTTTCTTCGCTGAGATAACCAAAATCCTGAGTTCCACAGGTCGCCTGGAGGTTTTCCAGAATATAGACGTTGGCGGCTGTATCAGCAGCGGTGACGGGTCCATCCGCCAGGTTCTGGATATCAAAGTCTGAGGGTTTCATTTCTCGCAGAATATCGGCAGCTCC
The DNA here is from genome assembly GCF_049200465.1 of Leptothermofonsia sp. ETS-13. NCBI lineage: Bacteria > Bacillati > Cyanobacteriota > Cyanophyceae > Leptolyngbyales > Leptolyngbyaceae > Leptothermofonsia > Leptothermofonsia sp. ETS-13. The sequence continues at coordinate 2,291,057 of NZ_CP120836.1, read as the reverse complement.
CCAGCCTACGGCGCGAGCGATCGCCACCAGTTCCTTCAGGTCATCTTCTTGCAGACTTGCCAAAATCTGTTTCCCTAACTCGATCTAAACGTCAACTCTATCCTCCTCCATCCAGCGGCGAGTGCCAAAGAACTGACAGGAATGGGCAGCAACCCTGGCAGCCACTTCCAGTGCTTCAACAAACTGCTGCTGCAAAATGGCATGGCAAAATGCCCCATGAAAAATATCCCCTGCCCCCAACGTATCAACCGCTTTGACCTGGGGAACTTCGAGTTCTCCCCTCTGGGTGTGATTCCAGTAGTGGATGGGTTGTTCACCCCGGGTAACGGCGATATGGGTAATACCCAGATTCAACAAATACTCCATCACCTCCGCTTCATGATAGCAACCGGGTGGGCAAAAGTTGGCAGAACAGATAGCATAGTCAGCCAGGGAAAGAACGGTTTCAAAACCAGGTTTCCAGCTTCCACCATCAATCACGACCGGAATGTTGTGGGACTTCGCCTGCCGGGCGATCGCCCGTGCCACTTCCATCTGGTGCCCGTCAATCAGCACAATATCTACGCCTTGCAAACAGTCTGCGGGAATGCAGTCCGCCGTTACTTGAGTCTTGACTGCATTGATAGAAACGACTGCCCGTTCCCCCGTCGCTTCAGTGACCAGGATCGAAGAAACGGGGGGAGGCTCAGTGCAGTCTGGTGAAAGGTCAGCAACTGTTACTCCACACTGCTGTAAATCTGCCAGAATCAAATGGGTAATTGGGTGAACGCCCACTGCTGCCAGCACCATCGCAGCATTTCCCAGATAGCAGAAGGCCACCGCCGCATTTGTGGCTGGTCCACCCGCTGCCACCGCATAGTCAGATGCCACCATCTTCTGATTCCTGGCTGGCAGGTACTCAGTCTGGTAAATCAAATCCAGGGTCAGCAAGCCCACAAACAATCCACGCTTCATAGCCCATCACCCCATCTTTTCCCCCTTGGCAGATACGCACTAACCCTACCCACTTATCCTTTCACCCCATCACCTCATCACTCTATTACTCCATCACTCATCCATCCACTCCTTTTCCCTATGCCCTCCGATCCCACCCCCGGCACCCTTTATCTGGTCGGTACCCCGATCGGCAATCTGGAAGATATGACCTTTCGGGCCGTGCGGATTTTGCAGTCCGTTGATTTGATTGCCGCCGAAGATACCCGTCATACTGGCAAGCTGCTACATCATTTTCAAATTTCCACGCCCCAAATTAGCTATCACGACCACAATCGTCAGTCTCGCACATCAGACCTTGTGGAACAGTTGCGCTGGGGAAAAGCGATCGCCCTGGTTACCGATGCTGGGACTCCCGGAATTTCTGATCCTGGCTATGAGCTCGTCAAAGCTTGTGCTGAGGCTGGAATTTCGGTGGTGCCAATTCCTGGTCCCAGTGCAGCGATCGCGGCATTGACAGTTTCTGGATTGGCCTGCGATCGCTTCGTCTTTGAGGGCTTTCTGCCCGCCAAATCCCAGGCTCGCCGCGCCAGATTGGAAATCTTGAAATCCGAATCCCGGACGCTCATTTTCTATGAAGCGCCTCATCGCCTCCGACAAACGCTGCAAGATCTGAGGCTTTTTGGAGGAGAACGACCGATGGTTTTAGCACGGGAATTAACCAAGCTGCATGAAGAAATCTGGCGTGGGACGATTGACGAAGCGATTGAGCGTCATGGCGATCTCAATCCTCAAGGCGAATATACCCTCGTCGTTGCTGGAGCCGAACCCACCCAACCCCTGCTGTCTGAAGACGCCCTCAAAGCCGAACTGCAAACCTTAATCAGTCAGGGGTTTTCTCGGTCTGAAGCGAGCCGTCAACTTGCCCAGCAAACCGCCCTCCCCCGCCGTCAAATTTACCAACTAGCACTTTCCCTACCCGAGAAAAACTAAAAAGGTTTGACAGAGTCAATACCAGATGCCATTCGCTGTTGACTGAAGGCAAAATCCTTATAGTTTAATTGTCCTACCAGTGTAAAGTCAATATCATAGGCCAGCGATTTCGAAGTTGATCCTTCGAAAGACGGGCGAGCATTACCCACTCGCCATCACCTTTCTGAATGTCATTGTGAGGTTCAATGAAAAACTCCTGGCTTAGTTTTGGCGTCTGCGTAGCTTAACTTAGACACCTTCAGGTTATGCATCCTACTGCAAGTTTAACTGGCTGGAATGCCAATTTAGAAAGTTTTGATCCTGCAAATAGACCCATCGGTGGACGTAGTTTTCACTTAAATGAAGATTTGTATTATGCCAATCTAAAGATTCAAGCGACTATCCTTGGGCTACAAAACGGTAGCATTCCTCTCACCAAACCTTTTCCCACTCTTTTCTAGTGAATTCTTGAGTGCCCAACCTTAATCATTCAATCCTCATCCTTCATCCTTTCTCCCTTCCATCAGTACAATGATTGACAGTCGCTTAACGCTCTGATTCGGGAACGGTAGCAGAATTTGTAACCTGTACAAACTCTGGCCTGAGTCAATGTAGCCTGAATGAGTTGACCTGCAATGCTCCCAAACGATTACCCATGCGGGTGAGTGCTCTAAAACGGGGGTGTAAGGCAAACTTTAATAGAGGGCGTTTAGCACAGACGGGATGGTACCTTCATGGTGTTGACTAAGGAAATGGCGTTGGCTGAAGAGCTAGCAAACGAGTGGCGATCGCGATTAGAGGCAGAATTGCCCGGACACAGTGCTGCAACCCGCGAAAGCATCGTCCGCTGGTTGATTGGAGAAGACGTATCCCGTTTTGAAGGTATTACCCCCAGCCTGCGGCAAATTACAGAGCAGGCCATGGATTACCGCTATCGCATCCTGCGCCAGCGCTACCTGGATGTCGCTCCTGAACGGGCTTACAAACGGTTGATTCAACGGCTGGGCAGTCTCTTCTTGATTCGTAACAAGATTCGTACCTGGATCGCCCTTTCCCGCGATCGCCAGCGTTCAGTTGTGGATGTTTTAGAAGAAGTCATCCAGGAATTGCTGCAAAACGACACTTATATGCAGCAGCAAATTCTTTGGATCTCTAAATGCACTCGCGATCAGCGACTTCGTAATGCTCTGCTATTGGCCAGCACTGAAGAATATTGCCTGCGTCCGATCCGAAGTCAGCCTCTTCTCGCCTATCGGTTCGTCAACTACCTGCGCCGCTCCCAACGGGGAGGGATGACTCAGGTTCCTGCCAAAGACCACATCCGCCTTGTTTCAGAAGAGGTTGCTCCTGATGACGCCGATGGGTCGATTAGTTTGTTAGACATACAGGCTGTGATTCAATATCAGGATGCCAAAGCGGCTGAAGAGCAGCAAGAATTGAGAGAGGCCGTCAGGCGACAGTTTGAAGCTTATCTGATTGAAAAGGTGGGTCCAGAAGCAGCCGACTGGTTGAGGCTCTATCTCCAAGGTCAAACCCAGGAAGCGATCGCTCAGGCTCTCGATATGCCTGTCAAACAGGTCTACCGTCTTCGCGAAAAAATCAATTACCACGCGGTACGCGTCTTTGCCTCCAAAAACCAGCAAGAACTAGTCACCAGCTGGTTGGGGAATCGCAGTAAGTGAACCTGTAACAATGCATTAAGGGACATTCCAAGGAACGTCACTTAACGCATCATTCCCGGTCAGACAAGGCATAGATGCTTAATCCCCACTTGGCTCAATAGGCATCCTGCAACTCGTAAAAGTCAGGCGAGATATAGTCCTTACGCAGAGGCCAGCCCACCCAATCTTCCGGCATCAAAATTCGCTTCAGATTAGGGTGCCCTTCATAGACGATGCCATACATGTCATAAGACTCCCGCTCTTGCCAGTCTGCCGCCTTCCAGATCCAGTAGACCGAAGGCACGCGAGGATCTTCACGTGGCAGAAACACCTTAATTCGGACTTCCTCTGGCCTATCAGCGTTATCGCTCACCTTAATCAAATGGTAAAAGCTAACCAGATCCTGCCCCGGACCGGAATCATAGGCTCCCTGACACTGCAAGTAATTAAATCCATAGGCATAAAGAGCCGTTGCAAACGGAATTAAAAAGTCCCGTTCCACCTTCAAAACCTCAACACCAGAAGCATCAAAACCCAATGACTCATGCTCAAAGCCATTCTGGGTTAACCACTTCGAAACGTTGCCCGCTTCAACAACTTGGGTAGATTTAGCCGGAGTAATGCTCGCCGCCTCAGACTTAATTGATTTAGACTCTTCTTCAGGCACGACGCTCAACCTCCTTTTCAGCCGTTAATAGAGCTGGGGGTACTGGCATTCCCATAGCTTCCACCAATTCCTTCGGTGGAGTTTCCCGTTCTGCAGATTGCAAATACTTACCCGTCAGAATGGGATCTACCACTTTCATCGTGTGAGTTGTGCTGTAGTAGCGGTGAGTCTGCCTGAGATTGCCGCGCTCCTGGATAGACTCGTTTGAGATTTTCTTACGCAGTTTGATGATTGCATCAATAATCGCTTCTGGGCGAGGAGGACAACCAGGCAGGTAAACGTCCACCGGAATAAGCTTATCGACCCCACGCACGGCAGAGGGTGAATCCATACTGAACATCCCTCCGGTAATTGTGCAGGCTCCCATAGCAATCACATACTTGGGATCGGGCATCTGCTCGTAAAGCCTGACCAGCGCAGGTGCCATCTTCATCGTGATGGTGCCTGCGGTAATAATCAGATCTGCCTGACGGGGGGTTGATCGCGGTACCAGACCAAAACGGTCAAAGTCGAAGCGGGAACCAATCAGCGCTGCAAATTCAATGAAGCAGCAGGCAGTCCCATATAGCAGGGGCCAGAGACTCGACAGCCTTGCCCAGTTATAGAGATCATCCACCGTCGTCAAAATTACATTTTCCGAGAGCTCCTGCGTCACTCTGGGACGTTCAATCGGATTCAGAATCAATTCAGAGGGCCCAGCGGCAATATCCTTTGATGCAGTATTGGGGTTCATGACCATTCCAGGGCTCCTTTACGCCAGGCGTAGACAAGACCAACGACCAAAATCGCGACAAAAATTAGAGCTTCGATGAAAGCCAATAGCCCAAGTTGGTTAAAAGCAACCGCCCAGGGATAGAGGAACACCGTTTCAACATCGAAGATGACAAAAATAAGGGCAAACATATAGTAGCGAATATTGAATTGAATCCAGGCACCGCCAATGGGCTCCATGCCAGATTCATAGGTGGTACGCCGCTCTGGCCCCCGACGACTGGGCCTCACTAGCTTGGCGGCTGTCAGTGCAAGCAGGGGAACCAGGCTACAGACCATGAGGAACCCTAAAAGATATTCATAACCACTGAGGACAAACACAACCAATTCCCTTCAGATGATAAGTACGGCAACAAAGCTCATGTTACTTGCTCTTACATGTTACTTGCTCTTAATATTATAGGGAGGACATCCGCAAAGATGTATCGAAAAGCCCCCACAGAACGTATAGAGAAATTTAGAGAAACTGTGGAAGCGAGTTTGGGGTTGGGACGGAGAGAGAGTCAGGAACCAGAAGCCATAAGGGGAAATCTCTAACCCTTACTTTTTCTGACTTACGGCTTCTATCTTCTATAGCGATAGCCACTAGGCTTAGGACGGAGTACAGGGGTTCCACCCCTGGCTAGGAGCGCAGCCCCCACTCCTTCTCTAATTTCCAATGTCCTAACGCACCCGCGTAGAGCTATAGCATGGAGCACCTGCCGCAATTGGCGCGCTTGTCCTCATCCAAGATGGGTTTGACCGTTTTAGGACGACTCGATCAGGCGTGCAAACAAGCTAACCCCTGCTGCTCGAAGGCACGAATCACCTTGCAAACAGTTTGGACACTACCACCGACCGTGGTGGCAATGTCTCTGGGCTGGATACGTCTAGCCCTAGCCAGCAAGATTTGGCAGCGCCACAGGGTAAAAGCATCTTTGCAGCGTAGTCCCTGTTCGAGGGCAGCTTGTTGGGTTTCACTCAAGGGACACATGTATAGAGGGGGAAGCATCAGGGTTATGAGCCAGTGGAAAGTGACTCATCTAGAGTATCTTTGACTCCTGCTAATTGCGTAATTCAGTGCGCTGAAGTCGCATTAGCTGCTTTAACCGAATGCGCTGGTTTTTGGGAATCAAGAAAATGACGATTGAGATAATCAGAAACTTCAGTAAAAGCTGATAGATATAGAATCCAATCCCAATGATACCCATCATCTCTCGATAATAGTTGAGATGGGCTTTCCAGTAGTGAGGTGATTTAATTGAAAACCGTTCTTGCCAAATGTCAATTGGGGAGCGATCGCCACCCATCCAGGAAATGGGTGGGTGATCATCTTTGCAGAGCGCGATCGCATCTCCAAAAATCAGCAATTTATAACCCTTACGTTTTGCCTGGTGAGTATAAACCACATCCCCATAGTAGTGGGGACACTGCTGAGCTTTGGGATAGCCGATGGATTCTACAACCCTTTTAGGAATGCAAACAAAGTTTCCAGCCAACCCATCGCACTCCAGAACGGTCCCTTTTGCAGCGTGAATATGGGTAATTTGAACACCTTTACAAACAATCCCTCCGTAGCTTGGGCGATCAGTTTCTGGATCAAGCGACTGCCCCCCTGCAATTACCTTTGGGTCTATCTTGCATTTCTCAATCAAGGTTTGAATAGCACCAGGCTGAGGATAGCAATCATCATTCAACCAGATCAGAAACTCAGCTCCCTGACCGATGGCATACTCCATCCCTTTGCGAATTGCGCCTGTCCACCACAAATTGCCATCTCCTTGCAGGACCACTACTTCTGGATAGCAGGACGCAATGGCGATCGCCGTTCCATCAGTTGAACCATCATCAACTACTACAACTCCATACTGTGTCAAAATCCCCTGCTGACTCAGCCCTTCCAGGCAAGCCAGCGTCGTTTGCTTGCGGTTATGAACCGGAATGATGATGTAGACCAGGGCTTTTGGGCTGAGACTCATAGGGATTTGGGCAACTCTTCAGAGGAGTTCTTCGAACAAACGACTGTAGCGTTGTGCCTGCAATTCCAGGGGAAAACACTTTTCTGCACGAGCACGGGCAGCCGCGGCTAACTTTTTATTGCGCTCCAGGTCATCCAGTATCCAGAGGATGCCTTGTGTCAGATCCTGAATGTTAAAGGGTTGAGCAAGATAGCTGTTGACTTGATGCTCAAGCATGTCGGGCATTCCACCGATATTGAAAGCAAGGCAGGGTACCCCACAGGCCAGTGCTTCCATGACTGTATTGGGCAAATTATCTTGAAGTGACGGAGCTATAAACAAATTCACGGCTGAGTAGGCCAGAACCAGTGAGAGGTCATCCTTTAAAGTGCCCAGGTAATGAACAGGAACTGGCAAATCGGTTGGGGTTTCCTGCCCCCTGGGTTTGGGTGTGCCGTAAACAACCAGTTCAATCTCTTCTTGCCATTCCGAAGGTAGCTGCCGTAAGGCTTCCTGTAAAAGATGAAACCCTTTCCGGCGATCGCTATCAAAGCTGGCAGCTCCTGCTAAGACCAATCGTTTATCAGGCGGCAGACGCAGTAAGGAACGGGCAATCTGGTGATCAATCGGCTGGTAAATACTTAAATCAATACCATAGGGGATGATTTCAACCCGGTAGTTTTTCAAAAGATTACTGCTATGAACACAGTTGGCTAACCACTGGCTTGGAGTAACAATCGTTAAGTTCAGGTTCTTCCATGCTGTCACTTTACGCTTCCAGATCCAGCGGGACAAGTCCCACTCCCGGTTGCTACCCAGTTGGGGGCAGGCACCACAGGATTGGGTGTAGCGATCGCAGGTTTGGGCATAATGGCAGCCACCTGTAAAGGCCCACATATCGTGTAATGTCCAGACGAGGGGTTGCTTAAACTTAGCCAACGTCTCAATTTGTAAATAACCAGCTCCGACCCAATGCAAGTTAAGAATATCTGGCTTTATTTCTTTGACTCTGCCTGGAACCCCATCTGGCAACCACTGGCAGGAAAAGGGCGTTGCCTGACGTTTGGGATAGAGTTTTAAGGGCAAATAGTCGAAGGAGTATCTGACTTTTGCAAAATCCTGCCGAAAGTTGGGGGGTGGAGATAGTACAGTCGGATCATCGCTCGATTTAACCTGAACCAGCATTTGGGAAGTAAGGTTCAGCCTCTGCAATCCCTGGTGAAGCCGATAAGCCGATCGCGCCGCCCCTCCTTCAATATCTGACGTACTGAGTATTAGAACCTTCATTGGAATAACCGACGCAACTTACGGAAACCTCGTTGAATTCTATGTCTATCTTTGGCAGTAATTTCTAACAACGGAAATAAGATTCTGGACCAATATTCGAGTAGTCGAATCCCATGCCAGTTTGGTGGTTGACTACTAATTTTCTGATAAATGTGAATATGCTCAAACTGACAGAACCCACAATATTTCAGCCCCATCACTCTGGCAAACAGGCTAAAAGTATGACGCAAATGGAATGTACTGGGCAAATGACATTTAATGCAAGGGTAGAAACAATTGGCAATAATTAAAAAACCATTCGCATCAATCGCTTGGGCCATATTGGATAGCAGGACTAATGGATCAAAAACATGCTCTAAAACATCTGTACAAACGATACAACTATACGACTGATCAAGAATAGAAATGAATTGAATCTGTGAGTAATTTCTGACTCTATGAAATGATAATTTACTGGGGTATGGTTCATAAACATCAATAGAAATTTCGTTTCTGGCATCCGCAATCAATCGAGCCAGAGTACCAAAGCCACCGCCATAGTCCAGTACAGATGAGATCGACTGTCGTTGAGCAATCCAGTGGGCGATCGCGTGCCGATGCTGGCAAGACATTTCGTCCTGTTCAGTAAATAGACCATTTAATAACCAGACAGGATGCTCATAATAACATTTCATTTTATCTGGATCGAACTGCCGATTATCACAGTCAAAGCCGTCCCAAACCTTATCCATCAGTCGCCAGATATCCTGAAGTTCAGGAAAACCATCAGGCAGATCAGAAAGTAGATTAGCTAGCTCCTGCCTGTCTATATCAGTTAGAAGTGATTCATCAATTTCTTCGTTTAGAATTTTCATTGTGTCTTTTATACCTATTCACTTTTTAAGTGCTACCCATTCGACCCCTCCCATCATCCCCTTGCCAGGAGAAAGTACCGTAGACGGTGAGGTTTTGCTCCGTAGTTTTTATTGAGGAAACTGGTATTACACAGATGAGTCATTTGGATTATTGATCTATATTCAATAACTATAGCGGTAGTCATTATGGTTAGGACGGGGTGCAGGGGTGGAACCCCTGGCTGGAGGCTTCGCCCCCACTCCCTCCTTTACAATTAATGATGGCTACCTACTTATTTAATTTTCCAGGGTAGATCGATCATCACTACACCAATATGGTCATGACGTTGATATTTTGCCAGTTTTGTTCCGGTTTCATTCACCCTAAACATCACTGTGTTTTCATGGTAGTCATATATCTCCACCATTGGCTCGTGGGCTGCTAATTTGAGCAGGTAGGAACCTGGCATTAGAAACATACCTGGGATCTGGATAGAAACTTGATATAAACCGGGACGACGAATGCCAAGACTATCAGGATCACAATCAGATTGGAGGGTAGTAAAAACAGGTCTTCCATCACTTGTAAGAATGTGAATTGTAAGCTCTACATTTTTAACAGTTTTCGTTACCTCATAGCTCAAGTTGATGTAGAATGGGTAACGCACATCCACATCTGAAGAATGCTCTCCTTCATGATTAGCGATCGCCACCTCTCGAAAAAAAACAATTTTATTTAATCGTTTAATTTGCTCCACTGAATACAACTGTTTGTATGCCGCATTTTCAACATCCGAAGTTAGATACTGTGAAACAACAGAGTTAATATCGCCCCATCCAATCAGTCTTCCCTGACTTAAATAGATTCCCTTTGTACAAAGCTGAGTAATGGTTCCCATATTGTGACTGACAAATAAGACCGTCCGTCCTTCGTTTTTTGTCACATCTTCCATTTTGCCCAGGCACTTTTTCTGAAATTGGGCATCTCCAACCGCCAGCACTTCATCCACTACCAAAATTTCCGGTTCTAAATGGGCAGCAACGGCGAATGCTAACCGGACATACATACCAGAAGAGTAGTGCTTTACGGGGGTATCTAAGAATTTTTCAACTTCAGCAAAAGCAACAATCTCATCAAACTTACGGTTGATCTCTGCCTTTGTCATGCCCAGAATCGCCCCATTAAGGAAAATGTTTTCTCGCCCGGTCAGTTCTTGGTGAAAGCCCGTACCAACCTCTAAAAGACTGGCGACCCTGCCGCGAATGGCAATCCGCCCAGTCGTGGGCTCCGTGATACGGCTGAGAATCTTAAGTAGAGTAGACTTCCCCGCTCCATTGCGACCGATAATGCCGATGCGATCGCCCTGCCTGACCTCAAATGAGACTTCCTTCAATGCCCAGAATTCTTCACGGTTGGGTGCGGATGGATCGAATGGGTGAGAAGAAAAGGGATTGAGCTTACACAGCAGTGATTTTGTCACCTTTGCCATCACATCCCGCAGGGCAACGTAACGTTCCGGTTGCTGATGCTTCAGCAGGTAGCGCTTACCCAAATTTTCGACGCGAATCACAGTATCAGGCATGGGTTTGGGGCTCAAATAACATCGGCAAATGTGCGTTCCATCCGACGGAAATACCAAATACCAGTGACAAGCACCAGCAATACCAGCGTATTTGACAACAGAAATCCGGCCCAATCAATTTGGGTTCTTCCTCCCAAAATTGCCCAGCGAAACCCATCGATTACACCCACCATGGGGTTAAGAGAATAGAGCAAACGCCACTGCTCTGGCACAATGCTACTGCTAAACCCAACGGGGGAAATGTACAACCCAAACTGCACAATAAACGGCACAATGTAGCGGAAGTCCCGGTATTGCACATTCAGTGCTGCCAGCCATAGCCCAGCCCCAATTGCTGCTGCAAAAGCGATGAAAATAAACAATGGCAAAGTCAAAATGCGCCAGTCAGGGATGAAATTGTAGTAAGCCATCAATCCCAGCAAAATCATGCCAGAGATCAAAAAATCAACAAAGCTGACGATAACAGCACTGGTAGGAATAATTAATCGGGGAAAATAGACTTTAGAAAGCAGATTGGCATTGATTATCAAACTATTGCTACATTCTGATAGAGCATTGGCAAAGAACTGCCAAGGCAACATTGCTGCAAATACCAGAATTGGATAGGGTACCCCTTCGGAGGGTAAGTTGGCCAGCGTTCCAAAGACAACGGTAAAAACTACCATCGTCAGAAAGGGACGAATGAGTGCCCAGGCAATGCCGATCGCGGTTTGTTTATAGCGAACCAGGATGTCTCGCCAGGACAGAAAGTAGAACAATTCCCGATAGCGCCACAGGTCTTTCCAATACTGGCGCTCAGAACGACCGGCTTCAATAATCAGATCTTTAGTCGGAGACGAACGCATGGGGCAACCTTTTCTTACTAGGGCTCATTGTGAGAGTTCCCCAGAGAAAGGAAGGAGCGATCGCACCAGAGGAAACCAAAAATTCAGGCTCAGTCCCTGGATTTACTGATAGAATTCCGGGGAATTTCCGGGACAGGGATCAGTGACGATGACTGGCAGTGGACAATCCAATTCACCTCACAGGATTGATATTCTGATCAATCAGGTCGGTTATTTAACGGAAGCGATCACCGTCGGATTTCAGGATTTTCGAGCAGAACTGGCTGAGTGAAAGGAAATCACAAAACAACAGGCTGAGACAGCCAGACAGCAAGCTGAATTGGTGGCAAAATTAGTAAGGATTGTGGAAGACTTGCTTCAACGTGGCAAAGGCGTGTCCTCTTAAGGGAGCAAGAGCCAGAAGTCCAAAATTTTCTGACCTCTGGCTCTGATTTTTTGCTCTTTTTACAAAGATTCCCCTGGGTAGACACACTAAACTTTGAATTACTTGATTTGAGGGGTGTTTCAAGTTACTTCTGTAAATCTGCTTTACAGGTATTCAAAATGCGGTAATCATTCTGGCTGATGCTAGAGATCTGATGAAAGCCCTGCAAACTTACTTTTTCTGAACCCCCTCCAGTGGCAGCGACGGTAGAACCTCTTTCTAAGGCGATATCAAAAGGATTAGTGCTGCGATCATAGCTGTTGACAACAGTTAGTGCAAGCTGATTTCCCTGAAACGAACCAGCAGCACAGTCAAACGAAGAGCGAGGCATATAAAGTGCGCCCACGACCTTGCCATGATTGACCTCAAATACAAAATAGCCTTTTCCAATTTGCTCTGGCTTGGGAGACTGGCCGTAGAGGTAAACCCCATCTGGCAAAGTGACAGCTGGTGCAGAAACCGCAGAAACCTGACGAGGTGACTTAGGGCTAGATTCTGCGATCGCTGGTAAACCCATAGCTGCAACACCTACAGCCAGTATCCTAACCAGGAATCCGCTCAGTTGGACCCAGTTAAAAAATTGAGGCAAATGGTGATCTGAACGTTGTCTTCTCATTATAACTTTTAATCTTCTCATCATAACTTTTAAAGTTTTTGAGATTGATTGAGATTTATGAAGTAGAGCTTCGAAATAGGGATTTTAGAAAGGAACAGATTCAGAACGCTGGAAATCAGAACAGCGGGCCTACCAATAATGCTAGCGCCTCGCCTTGCATTGCAAAGCGAATTTCTTAAGTCAATCTGTTACAAGGAGTGGGACTATGAAGACCGTGAAGTCGACTACAAGCTCGTCTGGTTCGATTCCGGAGACAATAAAAGATTATGATGCTCCAGAAATCTTTGCTTCATCCGTCCGACTCACCTGAACGGGTGATTTCACATAACTTTTGACAGATGTTCCTCCCAACTTCCCAGCTCCCATCACTGGAATGGGAAGGGGTTGTAATGAACAAAAACCCTCTCCAGCCCGCTTATTCCTTATCAAACCATCAAGCAGGGACTCCTGCAATTACGTTTAGTGACAGTTTTGGAAAAGAGAATCATGCGAAAATTTACGGAGCCTGCAAAGAATTGTGGGGCATTTGGGGAGGATGGGTACTATTCAAGTAAGAAGGAACATGTCTGGTCAGTTGGGGTCGTCTACCATCAGAGCGATCGCTCGCGTTTTGTCGGAGCATAAAAGTCCTCACTTAGACTCCGCCTGATCCCGATTTTGCAGCTTACATGACGGAATTCCGCTTTCATTTTGAAGGAGTCGCAAGGAAGAGCCGCCGCCTGGCGTGCCTCATCCTGAAACATCCCGCGTTGATCACAAGCATCCTGGCGACAGGATTGGTGCTGGTGGTGCGCCAGGTCGGTGGGTTGCAGCCTCTAGAGTTAATGTCATTTGATCAAATGATCCGGCAGCGCCCCGATGCCGGGCAGGATCAAAGATTGCTGATTGTCGCCATTACCGAAGACGATATTCGGTTACAGAAACGCTGGCCCATTTCTGATCAGGTAGTTGCTCAACTTTTAGAAAAACTTCAGCAAAATCAACCGCGGGTAATTGGCTTAGATATTTACCGGGATGTGCCCCAACCACCCGGGCAAGCCGATCTCAAAAAACAACTTCAGGCTCCTAATGTTTTTACCGTCAAGCTTTTGGACGACATAAATAGTAGTGGTGTGTCCCCTCCTTCAGGCATGCCTGAAGAGCGGGTAGGTTTTAGCGATATTGTGTTAGACCCAGACGCAGTGGTGCGGCGAAATTTTTTGTATGCCGAACTGGATCGTGAAAGTCTGTATTCTTTTTCTTTGCGGTTAAGCCTGGCTTACCTGGCGAATCACCGCCAATCCATGCAGGTAGCATCAGACCATTTACAGATTGGCAATGTCAAATTCTGGTCCTTGACCAGCAATTCCGGTGGATATCGGGGGTTGGATGACCGTGGTTATCAAGTTTTGCTGAACTACCGGACCCCGAACGAGATTGCTCGACAGGTCACTCTAACAGAAGTTTTGAATGGAATGGTGGACCCTGGTTGGGTCAAAGACAAACTCGTCCTGATTGGAACCACGGCACCCAGTGCGAAGGATATTTTTCTGACTCCCTTTAATTTGACAGTGGATCAAAGCCCCAAAACGCCGGGAGTTGTTGTGCATGCCCAAATGGTTAGTCAAATTCTAGGAACGGTGCTGGATGGGCGATCGCTATTCTGGTATTGGGCAGAACCCGTTGAGATGCTGTGGGTTTGGGTTTGGGCATTGGTAGGGGGCATTTTAGCATGGCGATTTCGCCATCCCATCGCCCTGGGCAGTGCTCTCGGTGTTGCCGGTGTAGGACTTTTTATCACCTGTCTGGGCGTATTTATTAGTGCGGGTTGGATCCCGTTTATGCCCGCGGCGATCGCCCTGGTAGTTACAGGGGCAGGGGTCGTTGTCTACCGGTTACTCCATGATAATTTCCACGATTCCTTGACTGGTTTACCCAATCGTGCACTTTTCATGAAGCAGCTTCGGGCTGCTATTAACGACTATCAGAAAAACAACAGGTCGGCATTGCCCCCTGAATCACCGACGGTTGCTGTTTTATTTTTGGGGCTGGACAGTTTCAAAGCGATTAACGATAGCTTTGGGCATCGCCTGGGCGATCAACTTCTCATAGCTACCACTCAGCGATTAAAAAATTGTCTGCGCTCCAGCGATAAGTTGGCCAGGGTGGGGGGGGATGAGTTTGCCATTTTGCGGCAGGAGATTAAGGAGAAAGAAGAGGTCACCGATCTGGCTGATCAGCTCCAACAAAAGGTCACACTGCCCTACAAGCTGAATGGACAGGAAGTTTTTACAACCGCCAGTATTGGAATTGTCCTGGGGAAGGCCAATTCTGATTACGAGCCAGAGGATATTTTGCGGGATGCCCATACTGCAATGCATCGGGCGAAGGAGTCAGGGAAGGCCCGGCATGAAGTGTTTGTTACAGGAATGCGAGTTCAGGTGATGACCCGCTTGCAACTTGAGACTGATTTACGGCGCGCGATTGAACGCCAGGAATTTCAACTGCATTATCAGCCGATCATTTCTTTGGAGACGGGCAAAGTTGCAGGCTTTGAAGCCCTGATTCGCTGGCACCATCCACAACGGGGGCTGGTACCCCCCGCGGAATTTATTCCAGTTGCTGAAGAAACCGATTTGATTCTTCCCTTAAGCCAGTGGATTATTCGGGAAGCCTGCCTCCAGCTCAAAGTTTGGCAGAAACAGTTTCCGAAGGATCCGCCCCTGTTGGTGAGTGTAAATTTTTCGGGTCGCCAGTTTTCTCAGCCCAACCTGGTCGAGCAAATTGAGCAAACCCTCCAGGAAGCGGAGCTGGATGGTCGGAGTCTGAAGCTGGAAATTACTGAAAGTACGGCCATGACTGATGTTGAATCTACGATCGCCCTGCTGCAACGCTTGAAATCCCTGAATTTACAGCTCAGTATTGATGACTTTGGAACCGGATACTCCTCCCTCAGTTATTTGCATCGCTTTCCAACTAACACCATCAAGGTGGACCGTTCATTTGTAAGCCGCATGGGGGATGGCAGTGAAGATACCCAAATCGTTCAGACGATTATTATGTTGGGGCATAATCTGGGGATGGATATCGTGGCAGAGGGAGTGGAAACAGCTGAACAGTTGGCAAGGTTGCGATCGCTTCAGTGTGAGTATGGGCAAGGCTTTTTCTTCTCTAAACCCCTGACGGCTCCAGATGCAGAAGCATTGCTTCGAAGCGATCCCCAGTGGTGATAGGCAGTTGTTAGTTGTTATAGCCGTCACCAGGTTGCTCAGGACATTGGTTTTAAGAGGGTGTTGGGGCTGCGCCTCCAGCCAGGGATTCCACCCCGTTACCCCCTCCCTCCCTCCTTTCCATCTATGCAAGATTAAATTCTTTGAGTGCTGGGAGAAAGTTACTATTCTCATGTCCAGAACGGCTGAGTTTAATCAGGGCAAAGCGCTGGAGGGGAGACAGGGTGGCCCATTGTTCTGGAGCGATCGTCGCGTTGACTTCCTCAGCTTTCTCTAAAACGCTGGCTGGAATAGTTGTGGCATCAAGCCAGGAGGGGTGGGGATCGATGGGCAAATCGACGACTTCGGTTCCTGTACGTTCTTGAACCAGTCGGTGAAGCAATTCTCGATAAGCCTGGATTTCGAGTTCCGATTCACAGGGCATTTCGACTAGCTTCTGGCGGTCTTCCTGGTGAAAGTGATTCCACTGGACTAATTTCAGTTTGACCCCGCACGTGTCAAGCTTCAGCCGAACCTGCATTGGAATACAGCGAAGCGATTCTACAAAATCAGATTCGAATTGAAAAAATTGAGTCATAATGTTTCAGCCTACTGGTCGGGCGATCGCCAGTTGATACGTTTAATAATCCAATAGCTAATAGAAAGCGCGAAAATTGCGGCTGCGAGAGCAATTAAGTCAATTCCTGAGGTTTTTTCCAGATCCAGGATGATGATTTTACGGGAAACAGCAATCAAAGAGGTACTGATCACCAACTCCACCTGAATTACATGCTTCTTTAAGTAGGCCGTAATATTTTCAAGGATTTCGAGCGCAATCAAGACGTTGAGAAACAGCCCGAAGATGGTAAGGGAAGTTGTGCTAAATCGGGCGAAGGGAGTTGTAAACAGCTCTGTAATCAGAAACAACCCAAGATCATAAATGGCGACCAGGATGACAATTACCATACCAATCGACAGCGCTTTGGAAACAAAGCTCTCTATATGACGCACATATTGAAGAAAGTTTTCGTCTTGAAAGGCTTGTCTGAACTGTCTTAACAGCTTACGCAAGGGCTTTTCATCCTATGGCTATGGTTGCAATTGATGTGAGCCTACTAAACTGCGGGTAGCGATCGCAATTGGTTTGTTGCATTTATCACTATCGATTTTGATTTATATTTCATATTATTTAAGTTATTGAGGGGATTTGAATTTGCAGAAAACCCCCACCCTTCTCTAAACTGAGCAATTTGAGTCTTTATCTATGAATCATTTAAGTGAACTTCTAGAACCGCTGGCTGTCTGGTTTCGTAATCTTAACATTCCTGCACCCATCACCCACTGGGGACATCCGCTGATGATGGGAATTGTGATCTTTGTGATGGGAGGTTATGTGGTTTTTGCGGGTTGGCGTGGACGTTTGGCATCAGACAAAGAAGTTACTCTCAGAAGCCGAGCAGACCATCGCAAACTGGCTCCCTTCATGTTTCTGTTTTTAGCGTTGGGCTATACAGGCGGGATTCTGTCATTGGTAATACAGCAGGAACCCATTATGGAAAGTCCTCATTTCTGGACAGGAACTGCCGCATTAGGGTTACTCTTAAGCAACAGCCTCCTTTCCCTCTCTGGCTTTTGGGGCGACAAATCGACTCTCAGAACGCTTCATGCCTATTTGGGAACGGCTGCCTTCGGCCTGCTAATTGTCCACACAATTTTAGGTGTTAAGCTGGGCCTGTCAATTTGATCTCAGCCATTATGAACACCTTACCCAGTCATGAATGACATTAACTAAGTAGGTGGACGTAATTATAAAGATAATTTTGGGGATGGAGGAGGTGCTTCCCCTTCCTGGGCACGCACACTCGACTCTTCCTTTTATTGCTCTACGCGGGATCTTTAGAACATTGGAATTAGAGAGGGAGTGGGGGCTTCGCCCCCAGCCAGGGGTGGGAACCCCTGCACCCCGTCCTAACCATAATGACTACCGCTATATCATTCATTGTGGTTACCTATTTACTAACTTTTAGGGATTGTTAGAGGCAACAGGTGAGGGGGCAATTGCCAATTCACCTTTTCATTGTCTGTTGTTTATCACATCATCTCTCTTGCAATGAATGAGCAACAACTGATCCTCACCCCCACTCGATTGCCTTTCCTCTGTCATTCGCTATCTCAGGCCTGATATAGTAGGATGCTGTCTAATAATCTGAAATTACGGCATTTCCTTTGTGATTCAAAGTGCTAGTGGTTCTAAGGTAGAAACTCCTGCCTCCTCTTTCCAAGGATCAGATCTCTGGTCTGACCTGTTGCAACAATTGCTTGATCGCCAATCCCTTTCCCAGAATCAGGCTGCCGAACTGATGCAGGGATGGCTGAGCGAGTCCGTGCCTCCGGTGCTATCTGGTGCCATCCTGGCAGCAATTCAGGCAAAAGGGGTTTCTGCTGATGAACTAGCAGGCATGGCACGGGTTCTGCAAGCCCAGACTTCGCCATTGCCCACTCCCCACTCTCCACTCCCCACTCCCCTAATTGACACCTGCGGTACTGGTGGAGATGGGGCTGGAACGTTCAATATTTCTACCGCTGTGGCTTTTGTTGCGTCCGCAGCAGGCATTGCGGTTGCCAAGCATGGCAATCGTTCTGCCTCGAGTCGGGTGGGTTCGGCTGATGTGCTGGAAGCTTTAGGAGTCAATCTGGCTGCCCCTCCCGAAAAGATTCAGGCAGCCGTGCATGAGGTGGGCATTACGTTTTTGTTTGCACCGGGCTGGCATCCTGCCTTAAAGGTGGTTGCGCCGATGCGGCGATCGCTGAAAGTGCGAACTGTGTTTAACCTTTTGGGACCGTTAGTGAACCCAATGCGCCCTACCGGACAGGTGATTGGGGTTTGTGATAGCAATCTGGTAGAGACGATTGCCCATACCCTGAAACAGTTAGGAACTGGACAGGCGATAGTCCTCTATGGGCGGGAACGTCTGGATGAAGCAGGGTTGGGGGATGAAACCGACCTAGCCGTCCTTTCAGGGCAGCAGATTCAGCGAACCAACCTGAACCCGGCAGAATTGGGTTTGGAACCTGCCCCTTTAAGTGCGATCGCAGGGGGCGACGTTCAACAAAATACCGAAATTCTTAAATCCGTCCTGCAAGGGGGGGGGACCCAGGCCCAGAAGGATGTGGTTGCCCTCAACGCGGCGCTTGCCCTCAACGTGGGCGGAGCCATTTCCCAAACTGACCAGCCCTACGCTGCTGGAATTGCCCTTGCCAGAGAAATTCTTGGTAGCGGTGCAGCCTGGATCAAGCTGGAGCAGTTGGTGCAATTCTTAAAAGAGTAGGTAAAACAGGCCACTTCCCCCGTCCGATTCCAGAACTATCCGAGCATAAGTAGCTAGGCGCAATTAAATTTAAGGATAGTTTCGGGGGGGAGGGGTGAAACCCCCTGCCTGGGGGCGCAGCCCCTACTCCCCCCTTGATAATTAATTATGACTACCTACTTAATGGAACACTCCAATTGTTAGCCCTCACTCACATCGGCGTTATTGAAAAGCAGTATGAATCGAAACGAACTTTCGAGCATACAGCACCTATTTCATACCCAAATTCAGCAACGCCCCCACATCTGCTTATAACTAACTCCATACTCCGGATTGGTCATGGCATAATAAGACGTTTGTGTCTTGTGATGGGTTTATGACGCTCTCTCCCACTCAACCTGCACTGTTAGTTCTGGCGGATGGAACCACCTACAAAGGCTGGTCATTTGGGGCATCCGGAACGGCGATCGGAGAAGTTGTGTTCAATACGGGTATGACCGGCTATCAAGAAGTGTTAACCGATCCCAGTTACTGTGGACAGATTGTAACTTTCACCTATCCCGAATTGGGCAATACAGGCGTAAACCCGGAGGATGAAGAATCAGACAGGCCCCAGGTAAAGGGCGCGATCGCTCGCAACATTTGCCCAAAACCCAGCAACTGGCGTTCTACCCAGTCCTTGCCTGACTACCTGAAGCAGCACCATGTTGTTGCTATCTACGGGATTGATACCCGTGCTCTGACCCGCAAATTACGCTCGGTCGGTGCCATGAATGGGGGAATTTCAACTGAAGTGCTTGACCCGGCAGAACTGTTAGAGCAGGTACAGGATGCCCCCAGCATGGCAGGGCTCAACCTGGTCCGTGAGGTGACCACCTCTGAAGTGTATGAATGGGCAGATCCCACGAATCCTGAATGGCAGTATGGCTGTGCTGCAGCCGCAACGGGTGAAGAGCCACTGACGGTGGTTGCCATTGATTTTGGCATTAAGCGCAACATTCTCCGTCGTCTTGCCAGCTACGGATGTCGTGTGATTGTGGTTCCGGCGAATACTCCTCCTGAGGAAATCCTCAAATTTAACCCAGATGGTATCTTCCTTTCCAATGGGCCAGGGGACCCTGCTGCCAACGTGGAAGGAATTGAAACCACCAAAGCTCTGCTAGAAACTCAGAAGCCCATGTTTGGTATCTGTATGGGGCACCAAATTCTGGGACTTTCCCTGGGAGGCGAAACATTTAAGCTCAAATTTGGGCATCGGGGACTGAATCAACCCTGCGGCTTGCGCCAGAAGGTTGAAATTACCAGCCAGAATCATGGGTTTGCGATCGCCGCCGAATCCCTACCCCATACCAGCGTTGAAATTAGCCATTTAAACCTGAATGATCGCACCGTCGCCGGATTACGTCACAAATCCCTGCCCCTGTTCTCCGTTCAGTACCATCCCGAAGCCAGCCCCGGTCCTCACGATGCCGATTATTTGTTCGATCGCTTCGTCGAAGCCATGCGCGAGCATCGAAAAGCGAGGGAGCAGTAATCCATCCTTAACCAGAGAGAAGGGGAAAGAACTGCTGCAATCAATATTGCCTATCAAAATGGAACATCATCGTCAGCTTCTTCCTCTTCGTCAGCAGTGGTCCACTTAGTAGCGTCTGGTTCAAACGTTTTGGTGGGTTCTGAATCCAGTTCTGCAATTTCAAAAACATCCTCGCTGTCACTGACGACCTTGCCAGCAAAAAACTCTGCCAATTGTTTCGCAGCCCGTACTGCTTCATCCTCTTCCCAGGAATTCACCGGTGGCTTTGCTGGCCTGGCAGCTTTTTTCTTCCTGGTTCCTTCAGCAGCCGTTGGAGGTAGGGCTTCTAGAGAAGAATTTGCCTCCGGTACGGCAGACAATTGGGTAGATGGGTTCCTGGGGGCTGGCTTCCGGGCTGGAGGAGGGTTTGAGTTTTTGGCAAATTGTTCAGCATCCTCTGATGCGTCTGAAACGTCACTTGCAGGTGCTGAAGAGGGGTAGCTTTCAGCAGAACTGGCTCTGGCCGCAAAGGGACTCGCGACCTCCAGACTGACTCTCACCTTCTGCTGAAAAACCTCTGCAAATGCCTTTTCAATGTTTTTCACCTGGTTTTGAGCAATTTTCACCAGCTTGTCAGAACTGATGCCGATTCGCACTTCCTGACCATCGAAGCCTAACAACTGACCATGCTCATTCAATAACGCTTTACTGAGGGGGTGGAGATGGGCAATGATTTGCTGCCAGATTTGACCCAGATTGGTATCAATGGGTTGATACGTTACCTCGGCAGGTTCTGCGACGGTGACGGGCTGTGGTTCAAGAACGGTTTCGTCCTTGAGATCCTCTTCCTCCTCTTCGGCTTGAAACGAGTTGACTGATTGGGCTGAAGGTTGGAAAGAACCTGGCGATGCGGCTGACGGTTGGGGGGAGATCGCCGCTTTCGCCTGAGGCTGAGTGTTAACGACTGTACGGTTTTCAGCCATCGCTCCCGCTCCGGGCACTACTGATTTTTGTGGTATGGGTTGCCCTTCTACCACCCCGTTCAATGGTCCCGACCCAACCGATCCTCCTCCCAAAGGTCTGATCGCCGACGGTAACAAGCCCATTAATGTAATTTCCAACCAAAGTCGGGGCTGGGTTGTATTTTTGAGTTGGGTTTCACAGCTACGCAGGTGCTGTTGCCCTGCCAGAATAGTTCCAGTTTCAAGGGTTTGGGCAAATTCGCATAGTTTCGACCAAGTGGGTGCTGTCAGCGCAACCAAATCGTTCCGGTCAGGGGCAGTTTTGGCAATCAATAAATCTCTGAAAAAACTAGCCAGGTTTTGCAACACAATGAGGGGCTCTCGTCCTTGATCCATGAGGCGACGGGTACTGTCAAGCAGAGCTTCGGGGTTGTCCTGAGCGATCGCCTCCAGCAGGCTCATCAAATCCCGCTCTGGCACTGAACCCACCAGATCCCATACCTTCTCAACAGTGACTTCTTCTGCCAGCAAACTGAGCTGATCTAACAGGCTTTCAGCATCCCGCAACCCACCCTGGGAAATTTGCGCGACCAGGGTGATCGCATCCTCAGTAATGGCAATTGCTTCCTTATCTGCAATTTTTTGCAGGTGCGCCACCATCGCATCGAGCGGAATGCGGCGAAAATCGAACCGTTGACAACGAGAAATGATGGTCGGCAGCACTCGCTGGGGATCCGTAGTTGCCAGCACAAAAACAATGCGATCCGGGGGTTCTTCCAGCGTTTTGAGCAGTGCATTAAACGCCGCTGTACTCAGCATGTGAACTTCATCAATGATATAGACCTTGTAGCGGCACTGCACTGGCGCAAACTGCGCCCGCTCAATCAGTTCTCGAATGTTGTCAACACCGGTATTGCTGGCTGCGTCAATTTCAATCACATCCAGAGCGTTACTGTGGGCGATCGCCCGACACACCTCACACTGCCCACAGGGTTTTTCCGTTGGCGCTTCATATTTCAGGCAGTTCAGCGATTTTGCCAGAATTCGGGCACTGGAGGTTTTGCCCGTTCCCCTTGCCCCTGTGAACAGATAGGCCGGGGCAATTCGCTGCTGCTGAATCGCGTGGGTGAGGGTCGCCGCGATCGCCTCCTGCCCCACTAAATCGGCAAAAGTCTGGGGACGATATTTGTGGTGCAGCGGTTGATAGGTCATTAGGTCTTCAGCAACCCCCTACTCACCAGGGTAAGGGATGGAAGGCGAAGGATGAAAGGCAAAATCTTGAATAACAAGAAAGTAAGTGGGTAGTCGCCACTTATTTAATACTTTTTAATAAGAGAGTAGGAGCTACGTCCATAGACAGAGGGTCACCTCCTCCCCCCAAAATTATCTTCGATTTAGTTGTGCCTAGCTACTTAGTCTGTAAGAAGGGTCAGCAAAGCATAACCTATGCAACTAAGTCACTGGGACTTTCTTTTTCAGAACATCTTTTTCAGAAAATGCCCGGGAATATCCATTCAACTTTTACTTTGCCAATCTTTTACTTTGCCAATTCATTTGCTTTTCTGGCGAGATCTACATCCAGTTGGGTGATGCCGCCGGAATCATGGGTTGTCAGGTCTATTGTGACCCGATTGTAAACGTTGAACCATTCCGGATGGTGCCCCATCGATTCGGCAACCAGCGCCACACTGGACATAAACCCAAAGGCTTCCACAAACGAACCAAACTGGTATTGACGGTGGAGCTTGCCGTCTTTAATGCTCCAACCATCGAGCTCGCTCAGGGCAGTTTTCAGCTCATCTTCGGAGAGGCGAGGGGCGCTCATAGCATACTCCTGGACATTAGATGGAGATAAAGACTGAAACATCGCGACAGAACAGGCACTCATTAGCACTGTCTGGCTAGTGAAAAGGGCGATCGAGCTCACAAAAGCCAGCAACATAATAAAAACGAGTCTGGATAAACCATTCCGCCAAAAACAATATAGAACTTTCTTCAATATTAACTGTCTCATGGACAGAGATGGCAGTTATTTAGCCCTTGATGTTCTCAATCGCCGTTTCAACCGAATTTTGTAACGAAAGAAATTGCTCTAACCGAACAAGTTTTACCGTTTGTGTAACGCGGGGATTGGTCACAATTTGCAATGTACCTTCCGCTGTTTGAGCTTTTTTGGCAAGCTGAACCAGTGCTCCCAAGCCTGAACTGTCTACGAAATCAATCTTCGACAAATCCAAAATAATATGCTTGGGACCTTCTTCGATACATCTACCCATCACTCTACGAAAGGTAGGTTCGGAGAATGCATCCAAAAGACCTGTGAGGCGAAATAGCTGGTAATTATTCTTGACTTCACGCGTGCCTCTTAAGCTGACGGTCAAGTTCAGTGACTCAGGAATAGAACCCTCCTAGCTTTTCAGTCTTAAATTCGACGCTTCAGTATACACCCCAGCGAGATCATTTGCTACCGCGAGTCTGTCTGAAGTTTCAATATATTAGCGAAGAATTGTGTAAGTGGGGAATTGGATGAGAGGCGAGTTGCCCAAGTTGTTATAGCGATCCTTCTTGCAAATTTGAACGAGATGCAGGGGTTCCACCCCTGCGCAGGGGCAAAGCTCCCAACCCCCTTGGGTCACAAACTATTTGTGAACGCTATATGACAACCCACAACAGCGATTGCCTGAAGGTGAAGTTTGACAAAACTACTCAAGTCGGGAGTGCTCTGTTCGGATAGCCTGGATTAAGTGCATCTTTTAAGGCTCCAGAATGACTAATGTTCGTAAAGTTGCCCTGTTGATGGGGGCAGGTTTGCTACTTTTTGGAGCAACAGCGGCGCTCACTTCTGTCATGTTGTCCGCCTATCCTTCCCTGTTGTCTTCCTTAAAAATCTTTTCCAAACCTGACCCCAAATTGGTTTGTAAAACAATCACTACGGATCCCAATCCTCCCCTCAATGTCCGCTCCAGCCCTGTGTCTGCACCCGACAACATTGTTGGGCGATTAAGAAATGGGACTCAGCTCAAAGTAGTGGATGAAAATGAAGGGTGGTTGCGTGTTGTCAGCCCTATTGAAGGGTGGGTATACAAGGATTTAACCGTCACGACCTGTGTTCCAGAGACCGTGGTGCAGGCGGTTACTAAGTCACCAGATACTGGGGAAGTGGTGTTGAGAGATGCGATTGAGTTTTACCAGGCTGGTAATTTGAAAGCGGCGATCGCCCTTGCCCAAACGATCCCTGCCAGTAGTTCTGCTTACTATGCAGCGCAGGGAGCCATTAACCAGTGGCAGCAAGATTGGAAAACTGCCGAAGCAGATTATTACGCAGCTCAAAAAGCTTTTAGGGAAGGGCGATGGCAGGACGTACTGAACAGAGTCCGCAATTTTCCCAGCAACCGTTACTGGCGTGCCCGGCTGACTCCTATGGTGCAGGAAGCAATTAAACGGCAGCAGCAGGGAAGTAGTAAATAGCTGGGCGCAACCAAATCGAGGATAATTTCGGGAGTGAGGGCTGCACCCTGCTGGGGTGCAGCCCTCCCTCTTAAAATCAATTGTGGCTACCTATGTGGCTACCTACTCAAGATTGTTTTGAATTTCTAAATCCTTCCAGTCATTACCTGCCGGCCTCTGGTCTCCAGGGGGGCAGAAGTAGAATCGACTGTTACAAAAATTCCGGTTGCTTTAACACCTTTAGGAGGCGTTTTGGGTGGATTGAGCCGAATGAAGACGGCTCCCTCGGTATCTGTATTGAATTCTCCGCAGAAAAGCGTTTCTCCATTTTTCAGGGTCAGCCACATGCGATAGATCTGGTTGGGCGGCAGAGGGGGCAAATTCCCCAGGGAAATAATGACCTCCTGCCATTGACCGGGAGTGAATAGTAGCGTTCCAGCGGCAGTCAAGTCTCCCTCGCCCTTAAGAGCAACCAGGCGACTGTTGGGGCGTTGCAAGATAGCCCCCACCCGTTCTATATCCGTTCGCTGAGCCAGGCTGAGTTTTTGACGCAACCGGAAATTGTCTATCCCTAACAACAACACGACGAATATAGCAGCGGCAGCAACCAGCTTGCTCCAGGGAAAGGAGGGCGATCGCTTCCATCCCGGTTCAGTCGATACTGTTGTTTTAGCTAAGTGTGCTCTCAGAATCTGGTCCAACAGTTGGGGGGGAGGAGTCAGCTTCGGTAGGGCGTGGGGCATCAGCCGAAAACTCACCTGCATGGCTTTGACCTCTTCCAACAGGTCAGGGCGTTGTTGCAGCAGTTGTTCAAACTGATGAACTTCGTCCGCATTCAGATCGCCCAGCACGTATCCTGCTGCTAGTGCTTTTTCCTCTTCTGATAGTGACTGCGACATGTTGCTTCCCCTCATCCGACTGCATCCCCCAGCAGTTCTCGTAATTTGATTAAGCCTTTGCGGGCGTTGGTTTTCACGGTTCCCAGAGGCATCCCCAACTGTTGAGCAATTTCGGCCTGGCTGATTCCCTGGTAAAAGTTCATCTCTAAAATTTTGCGTTGATTGTCTGCCAGTTGGGACAGCGCCTGCCGCAAGGTTTCTTCCTGTTCGGTCAAAGATGCCTGCTCCAGTGGAGTGGGGGGAGTCGATTCGCCCAGTACCTTATTTTGTTGCAATCGCTGTAGAGAACGCTGGCGGCTACTTCGGCTTTCAAGTTTGTTAATCGCTCGCGATCGCGTCATTACACTGAGATAGGTACTCAGAGCCGCACGGTCAGGGTCAAACTTCTCCTGTTGCCAGAAATTAAGAAACACTTCCTGGGTCAGGTCCTCTGCTTCACCGGGCTGGTTCAAAATCTTGAGCGCCAGGGTGTAAACCAACCCGCTATAGCGTTCATAGAGAATCCGGAGAGCTTCTTGTTGGCCAGCTCTCAAGCTATAAACTAGTTCAGCATCGGAGGTATCAGCGGATACGCGAGCCATGAGTCAAGGGAGAGGTAGAGTTTGCCTTTAGTACCCAATAGCAATCGGATCGATTCCTGGCCGAGGGCATTATAGCCCGTCAAAATTTGCCCTGATTTCGTGAGTCAGACAGTTTCAGCGATGGCTTCCACGGTAATTCCTGGTAGTTTCAGAAATGTTGTTTGCGTCTGAGGGACGTTCCATGAACATCCCTGCAGACAGTCAACCACCGGTTAAAGCACAACCTGATTCCTGAGAGATTACTAAGTAACTGGACAAAATTAAATTGAAGATAGATTCGGGGGGTGGAGGGGGTGGAACCCCCTGCCTGGGGGCGCAGACCCCACTTCTCCCCTTTACCAATTGATTATGACTACCTACTTAGATCAGGCGGAAGTTCTTTTTAGAGAAGGCTGCCAGGTTTGCTCTGCCAGCGTCCCCTGATTGGTTTGCGAGATTAGCCAGCACACTGATATTACCCCCCATCGCCAAGGTCTTTAGAGTAGACCAGCCGATTGATACCCAGCGTGCTGTTGAAGTAAACGAACACTCCAGCATCGGCTGTAATGGCGTTGTTATCGGCGATCGCTTTTGCCGCCGCCGCCGCATTGGCAAACGCATCCTGCAAAATAATGACATTTCCGTTCCCGGTGATGTTGGAAATTTCGCCCGTTTGAAAGACGATGTCTTCGATACCCAAATCGCTAGCATTGAAGCCAAAGCGATCGCGGGTAACCTCAAAATCAGTAATGATATCCGGGCGATTTAAGACATTAATACCCGTTGTGCCCGCAGGAGCTGGCGTTCCATTGGCAAACACATTGCCGGAATAGATGAATTGATCGGCCCCCCTGCCACCCGTCAGGGTATCAATCCCTTCACCACCGTTCAAAATGTCATTCCCACGCCCACCGTTCAAGGTGTCATTGCCAGCACCTCCATCTAAGAAGTCTCTCCCCAATCCACCATCGAGTTGGTCAGCACCTTCTTCCCCAAACAGGAAGTCATGCCCCGCATTGCCAAAGAGCGAATCGTTATTTTGCCCTCCTAAAATGACATCGCTACCACCCCGACCAAATATTACATCTTCTCCTGCCAGGCCCAGAATGGTTTCGGAACGCCCTGTTCCACGCAAATGGTCGTTGCCGTTGCTGCCTAGCAAAATCGAAGGAGCAAGCCGTCGATCAACTGGTACATCTTCGATCAGGGCAAAGTCACGCGCCCTGAACTGGTTCAGCTGGCTGATGCCGTCATTGCCTGCTTGATTTGTTAGATTGGCAAGTACGCTGATGGCTCCTCCATCGCCCAAATCGGTGGAATAAACCAGACGATTGATACCCAGCGTGCTGTTGAAGTAGACGAACACTCCAGCATCGGCTGTAATGGCGTTGTTATCGGCGATCGCTTTTGCCGCTGCTGCTGCGTTTGCAAAGGGATTGAGTAGCACCAGAACATTGGCATTGCTGGCAATTTCAGCCGCTATCCCTTTTTGAAAAATGAGTTCGTTGATGCCCAGATCATCACCATTCAGAATGAATCGATCGATTCCAATCGCAAAGTCAGTAACCACATCAGGGGTATTCAAAACCTCAATCCCGGTTGCGGCATTGAGATTGGCGATACCATTGGCAAATACATCTCCGGAGAACACAAACCCATCTGCACCAGGCCCTCCGGTCAGGGTATCGATGCCTATGCCACCTATTAGAAGGTCATTTCCACGTCCCCCGTCCAGAACATCGTTGCCAGAACCACCGTCTAAGAAATCGCGTCCATTTCCTCCCTTCAGGATTTCAGCGCCTTCTTCTCCAAACAGGAAATCATGCCCCGTATTGCCAAATAGTAAGTCGTTATTCTGCCCCCCTAGAATGACATCAGAACTCCGCCGACCAAAAATCCTATCGTTTCCCGCAAATCCCAGAATCGTATCGCTACGGCTCGTTCCATTTAACTCGTTATTACCGTTATTGCCCAGTAAGAAGTGGTTACCAAAGGGTCTAGCCAGAGAAAAGCCTGCTGATAGCTTTTGTGCCATACCGAAATGACTCCTTTTAGTTGCAATGAATTTGCTGCAACGAGTGAGTTGCAACAAAAGTAGACGCCATGAGCTGGTTGCAACGAGCGAGTGTTCTCACGTGCGGCTGTGAGCCGCCAGCAACCTGCTGTCAGCCTGAGCGAGAGGTGTCTGTGCAATTTGCGATCGCCTGGGTAAGCTGTATAGCTGTCGCCAGCTTGCTCAGGACATTGGCTTTAGGGAGGGTGGGGGCTGCGCCCCCAGCCAGGGTTTTCCCCCCCCCTGCACCTGTCCTAAGCCTGGTGGTTATCGCTATAACAATTTGGGCGATCGCAAATAGTCTGTTTTTTTTCTGAAAACCGAACTGTAAAGGGATGGAGAACAACTGCTCTGAATTTGTGATGCAGCGTTTCCCAAACTCGCTAATGATTACAGGCGCTAAATGAAAATGGATTTAAAGGGGAGTTTTGAGTTCTGATATAGCCATAGCCACCCTCCTAAGCCTGATGGCTATGGCTATAATTGCTACTAAACGGTTGCCCTTGCCAGGGTATGAGCATCCAATGCCTGAGCAATAAACCATCCCAATTTATCGACAAAGACTGATTCAGCAAACTCCTTAGCTCTTTGGATGCAGGCATGGGAAAAGAAGCGCAAACCTTCAAATTGGGCGATTGCCTCACATAGCCCCTCTACTGTTGGCTCTGGAAACAGTAAACCGGTGCGGTAGTTCAGCACAACTTCTCGAATACCGCTTTGGCCTGGGGCAATGACTGGCACCCCATGCCCCATGGCTTCTACTGGAGAAAATCCAAAGTCAGCATCGGCGCAGGGAAAAATCAGTGCCCTGGCATGGGCATAGACGGTGGGCATCTCGTGGGCAGGCACAGCATCCAAAAAGCGAATGGAATGCCCTGCAAGGTTTTGCAGCCGCCGGGCGTCGTTGCCGGTGCCAATTACCCATAGGGGGCGGTTGAGTCGGTTGCAGGCTTCTATGGCCACGTCAACCTGCTGATCAGGGGTGAGGGAGCCCACGTAGAGATAGTATTGATCTCCGGCCTGACCCTCCCCATAAATGGGGACAGGTGGAGGAATTACCTCAGCG
Organism: Leptothermofonsia sp. ETS-13; assembly: GCF_049200465.1. Taxonomy (NCBI): domain Bacteria; kingdom Bacillati; phylum Cyanobacteriota; class Cyanophyceae; order Leptolyngbyales; family Leptolyngbyaceae; genus Leptothermofonsia; species Leptothermofonsia sp. ETS-13. The sequence goes on along the minus strand of NZ_CP120836.1, from coordinate 2,261,532 downwards.
GCACACCGATAGAATTTTTTGATGCGGCGAGCCACCGTTTCAGAGTTGGTGACGAAGCGATCAACTCTTTGAGCCGCCGAAAAATCATACTGCCTCAGTCGGCTGTCGGCCCAGATGCCGTATCCTCTACGGGAACGGGGGGCATGGCTGGCTGGTTCCCATAAGTAGCGGGGCGGGGTGTGGCAATAGCAGACATGTAAAGCGTCTGAACGGGTCAGAACTGAGTGGCTGAGGTAACGGTTGGAGGAGGAAATGACCAGATCGTAGGCAGAAAGATCAAGGGATTCCCAAAAGTAAGGGAGAAGAGACCGGTAGGTGTGGGGAAAGTGGGCGATCGCAGGTAATCGTTGTGCCCATGTAGTCCGAATATCCCAATCAGCAAATCGATTTGCATCGACTCCTAACTGTTGCTGATCGATAAACGCGGTATAGACTGGAGCCTGAGGATACATGCGGTGCAATACCTGTAATACCCGCTCCGCATCCCCGTATTCGCGCAGGTAATCGTGGACAAGGGCAACTCTCATGCAATCGACTTTGACGGGGAAAGACTATGCTCCCAGGGTTCCCCGGTTGAGAATAGGAGCGATCGCCCCAGGATCAGGTTTTCTCAGCTTCACTCAAAGCCTTGCCCTGCAAAGCTAGAACCGAGCAGGGAGCATGGTGCAACACATAGTTACTTACACTGCCAAGAATTAACTCACTCAAGCCAGAGTGACCTCGCCGTCCCAGCACAATCAAGTCAGCGTCCCAGGATTGAGCAAGCTGACAAATCACTCGACCCGGTTCACCAACATTCTGGCTGAACTCAGTCATCACTCCTGCTGCGAGGGCTTTGCCATTGAACTTACGCAACATCTCTATTCCCTTCTGTTCAAAGTCTTGCCACAGTTGGACATATAGCCGGATTGCTTCATCATTTCCTGGGTAAACGCTGTCGGGTCCTGGGTAGACGGGCATAGGATAGCCTTCTTCCATAGGCGACAGGACGTGCAGCAACATCAGCGCTGCATCGTTCGTTTTTGCCAGAGACAGCGCCTCTTCAAATACATGCTCGCTAAGTGGAGATCGATCCAGGGCAACCAATATTTTCTGAAACATAGTAATTGACCCGCTAAGGGAACAAAGAGCTTGTTGGAAGCCAGAAAGAAGGCAAATAACACGCCATCTTCCATTCTTACCTTACCTATAGAAAAACAATTTGAGAAAGTTGTGAGAATGGGTCACCAGTCAACGTTAGAGCAGTTTGACTATTCTCCTGGTCTCGTTTACACATGATTTGTTTACTATATCCCCTCACAAGCGGCAACTTTCCGAAGGGCAAGCGGGGTAAACAGATTGATAAGTCCTTTTGCGCTTACCAAAGAGGGTATAGCGATTGTCACGGACTTGTTCGTAGACGCGATCGCCCGTCCACTTCATTCCCGGCATGGCCCGATATGCTTTGACAAACACCTCACCCATTGGCAACAACCGCCCAATTTCTTCTGCCGCATCGCTTCCCTGCCAGCGTTGCTCTGGGAAGTCAGCATTTACCAGAATCATTCCCATTTCACAATCCTGGGCCGTAATTTTCAGGCGGCTTAATCCTTCCTCATCCTGCATTGAAATATATTGAAACTGCCTGCCCCGGTCCAGGTTTTCTAAAAGCTGCACCAGAGTGACACAGAGATTACAGTTACCGTCGTAGATTACGTAATAAGTCATTAGCCTGTAGGGTGGGAAATCAGGAGGCAGGAGGCAGGAGGCAGAAGGGGTTAGGGAGAGGGGCTGGGGGTTAGTTGTGGGTTGTTCGAGAGGGGTGATGGGGTGGGAGAGTAGATGAGTGGATGGGTAGGTGAGGCTTCTTTCTTCCTTCTTTCTTCAAAATAACCATATTCCACTCATTTGAGAATTGCCATATTTTCTAACTGCCTCTTGCCCCCTTGCCGTAAAGGTGCTCTCAGCTACAGTCCTTGTGGTATGCCTGTTCCAGAATGAGGGGGTTGAGTGAGAGAGCCAATTGTGGCTGTGGTTCTGAAGCAATGAAACCTCGAATTATCGTCTGTGGTTTGAGCCCGACGGGTTACAAGATTCTCTGCCTACTCAGACAGCAGGGTGCGCAGGTTGTAGGCATCCACGACAAGGCTCTTCCGGGGGAGGGAGATGATGTCATTGTTGGAGATATGCGCTCTGTGGCAACACTCCTTTCAGCAGGCATTCGGGAGGCGCAAACCATTGTCCTGGCAGGTAGTGAGGATGGATTGAATCTGGCGGTGCTGATGCAGGCACGGGTATTAAATCCCCGAATTCGCATTGTCAATCGCCTGTTTAATACCAGTTTAGGGGAGCGGCTTGACAATACGCTGCCTGACCACATCACGATGAGTGTGGCCGCGCTATCGGCTCCTATCTTTGCCTTCTCGGCTCTGGGAAATGCTGCGATCGGGCAACTTCGGCTGTTTAATCAGACCTGGCCCATCCACGAGGAACACATTACCAGCGATCATCCCTGGTGTGGGCGAAGGTTGAGCGAATTGTGGGACGATCGCAACCGCATGTTAATTTACTATCTGCCGATTGATGAACGGGTCGATTTAGTCACTGCTGTTCTGCGGGGAAGGCGTTTGCAGCCAGGAGATCGCCTGATTGTAGGCACAAAGCCGGGAATCCGTCAGGCGAAGCGATCGCTAACGCAACGGTTGGTCAAATTGCCAACGGCACTGAAATATCTAAGGCAACACAGCCAGGCTCTGTTGGGTAGCACCTTGCTGCTGTTGTTGACTATTAGCATTGGCACTCTAATTTACTTAACCTCCATCCTCAAAATCTCCCCGATTGATGCCCTTTACTTTTCTGTCAGCCTGATCACAGGAGCAGGAGATAACCTGATTGCTGTCGAGCATCTGCCTGATAATCTCAAATTGTTTACAATCTTCGTCATGCTGGTGGGGGCAGCGGTGATCGGGCTTTCCTATGCCCTGCTCAACGATTTCATCCTAGGTACACGGTTTGATCGGTTCTGGGAAGTGGCGCGGATTCCCCCCAGAGGACACTTCATTGTCTGTGGCCTGGGCGGAGTTGGCGTGCAAATCGTCAATCATCTTTACAATTGCGGCTACGAAGTCGTAGTGATTGAGCAAGATCCCAACTGTCGCTTTCTCAGCACGGTGCGGGCCATCAAGGTTCCGGTGGTCCAGGGCGATGCCAGTTTGCCAGCCACGTTGAAAGCTGCCAATTTTGAACAAGCTCAGGCTATTCTGGCTGTCACGAGCAACGATACAGCGAATTTAGAGATTGCCCTGAATGCGAAGGGGCTAAATCCAAGGGTATCGGCGATCGTCCGCTATCAAGACCCGGAGTTTGCCCACATGGCACAGCGGGTGTTTGAGTTTGAAGCCGTACTCAGTCCAGCAGAATTGGTAGCCCCTGCCTTTGCGGCAGCGGCTCTCGGTGGTCGAATTTTAGGGAATGGGATGACCGCCGATAGCCTCTGGGTTGCTCTAGCAACGGTGATTACGCCGGGTCATCCTTTTTGTGGGCGGCGGGTGCAGGAGGTTGCCATGGAAGTGGATTGTGTACCTCTATATGTCGTTACTCGTTGCCATACGGTTCATGGGTGGGATTTGCTAAATGTTTCCCTGAGTGCAGGAGATGTTTTGTATCTCACGATGCCAGCCAGCCAACTAGAGTTACTGTGGCGAACGGTGCCCTCCCAGTTCATGACATCAACGTGAGTAATTTGGGTGGTAGGAGGTAATCTCTTTCCTTTCTTAAATAACTATAGTTCTTAAATAACCATATTGAACGACGCACAGCGTCACCCATGAAAATAGGAATTCAGGAAAATCAAGGGAATTTATTTTCAGAGTAATTTGATTGTCACAGCTATAGCTACCAGGCTTAAGACGGGGTGCAGGGGTGAAACCCCTGGCTAGGGCACAGCCCCCACTCCCCCTTAAACCCAATATCCTGAGCAACCTGGCGACAGCTATAAATGCGACAGATCAAGGATTTGAGAAGCCAAAAGCCAAAAGTAAGATTTATTCTGGCTCCTGGCTTCCTCCATCAAGCATCTGCCATCGAAATTGCTTAAGTTGGTATCAGAACTACCAGGTTGATATTATTCTCGCTGGAATTTGAGGAGGATATGGTTGCCTTTTGCATCGGTGATTTTCAAGACCAACACCACGCCGTTCTCATCTTGCCCCACCCAAACATCAATGGGGGCATCAATTGTATGAGCATAGGACACGGTTTCTCGCCCCGTTTCAATCATCACTACATCACCTTTTTCGGTAGGATCGCGGGCGATCGCCCACAAAGGAGCTGCTTTGATCAATTCCTGATCCCCCAGTTCCTGATCAAGTAGTTCAATTGTCAGAAGCCGTCCCCGATTATCGTTTGTGAATGTGTCAAAAAACTCCAACCAGTCTGCCCGAGAAATTTGTCTGTTAATTTCGATGGTTTCAGTTGCCATAGCTGTTTCCTCAACTGAAATTAAAGGGTGAATGCTATAGGGATGAGGGATAGAAGGGAGCTGTATCTGTCAGTTGCTATTAGTTTTGTCGGTCATAGGGCTTACGCAAACCTCGGAGGTTTTGGCTAAGTTAGATGCGATCGCCCCCCTCTGCCCTAGTGATAGCGCAAGGTAAGCCGATCATCTCAAACAAGCGAAATACTGCAATAGTTAGCAATAAATAGCGTAGAAACTTAAAATAGAGGCTTGTAATTTACTGCTATGTAGCTTCAAAAAAGCAGCGGGAGAAATCTGGAAAAAATTGGCGAGTTTTTGAATGTGAGAAATGGTTAACTTGCGGTGTCCACTCAACATTTCAGACACAATCGATTCTGTTTTTTTAAAAATGGGAACCAGATCCTTCTGGCCAAGATTCAACTCTGTTCTAAGTACCTTTAGAAGCTCCACTCCATAGTAAGTTCTGGCTTATCCAGCAAGAGTCAAGCATTGCCTGAGTTGTTAACAATTCATCCTGAGTCCTGATAAGGTGAGGCGGAAAGAATCTCAGCAATTCAATGTACCCAAGTAGGTAGTCATCATTAATTGGTCAAGGGGGGAGTGGGGGATGCGCCCCCAGGCAGGAGATTTCACCCCTTCCACCCCCAAACTTATCTTTAATTTAATTGCGCCCAGCTACTTATGCTCCGCATGTATGAGCACATAGTGTTAGCATTTTTGATATCGCATACCGGGAAGTTGAGAAACGAGTCCCAACAGTTCTAACTGGAGCAAAGCACTGGAAATACTACCAGCGGGTAGTTCTGAATTTTGCACAATTAAATCGAAGGGAACTGATTCGATATTTTGCTTTTGAGTCAGTGTTGTGAGTGTTTGCAATACCTTTTCTAAATTGGGTTCCAGGTTGAGGGGAAGTTGGGTCTGGCAGGGTGGAAGAGAAGACTGTAACTGGGGAATCGTGCCTAGCATTTCCAACAAATGATCTTCCCCCAGGATTACCTGCGCCCCCTGATACAAGAGGTTAAGACAACCGATCGCCTTTGGATTTTCTAAACTTCCCGGCAATACAAACACATCTCGACCATATTCATTAGCCATGTGAGCCGTGATTAGAGCCCCCGACTTTTTGGGAGCTTCCATGACCAAAATGGCACGGCAGAGTCCGGCAATGATGCGATTGCGGCGAGGGAAATGGATGCGATCGGGCTGAGTGCCAGCCGGATATTCACTCAGCGCCAGGCCGCACTGCAGAATTTGTCGGTAGAGATTGTGGTTAAACCAGGGGTAAGCAATATCTACCCCCGTTCCCATGACTGCCAGGGTGCGTCCATCGGCCTCTACACAACTGCGGTGGGCTTCAGTATCAATTCCTTCTGCCAATCCTGAAACCACCGTAAACCCATTGTTAACCAAAGCCCTGGTGATGCGTCGAGTCCATCGTTTGCCGTACTCTGAAGGGTTACGAGTCCCTACAATTCCCACCATAGGTACTAACCCCTGGCACTCTTGCAGGTTTACCTTGCCTTGGTAATAGAGCACAGGTGGAGGATCGGGAATTTCCAGGAGCAGTCGGGGATACTCGGCATCAGCTGGTGTCCAGAAGTAAGGATTGTCTCGCTCGTGCTGTTGCAGCAATTCTTTGGGGTTAATATTCCGCCGCTCTGCCGCGATCGCTTCTGCCGTTAGCGAACCCAAGCCGTCCACAGCAATTAAGTCTTCGTAACTGGCTTCCCAGGCATCTGCCAGCGTGCCAAAGTGCTTTTCCAATCGCCTCAGCAATATTGGACCAATACCATTAATTTGTGACCAGGCAAGCCAGAAGGCGCGTTCTTCCAATATTCTTTTCCTTAAATGCTCTATGGTTTCTAGAACCCAGTTTTTTCAGTGTTCCCCTAGTTCGCCGTTTGGATTAATGGTTCTTCCAGCTTGTCAATGCTATGAGTAGCCTATTCATTAAGGTTGTGGAATGCCCAGCGGAGTTATCCCAGGCTCACCAGATCCGGTATCGGGTGTTTCAAATTGAGCAGGGGGTTGATCCGTCCCTGGAGTTTGACGATCAGGAAGAGGAATCGCAACACCTGCTGGCCTATCTGGATGGTAAGCCGGTTGGTACGGCTAGAATGCGTCTCCTGGATGGGCATACAGCAAAAGTGGAACGGGTTGCGGTTTTACCAGAAGCCCGTGGGTTAGGGATTGGCAAAAAGATGATGGAAAAGATACTGGAAATCCTGGCGGCTGAGCATGTGACTGAGGTGCAGATTCATGCCCAGGAGCCAGTCAGGAATTTTTATCTGAAGATGGGGTTTGAGCCAGAGGGGGCGGTGTTTGAAGAAGCGGGTATTCCCCATGTCAAGATGAGAAAGCTGTTGAGATGACTGAAGGGATTGGTGACTGAGCATAATCAACAAGTGTGGGGAAAGGGGCTCCAGGTCCTGGGTTTGATCTGGTTGGTGGGGGCGATCGCAGATCGCCTCTGGTTTGCGATCGACCGTTCTATTCCCAATTGGGATCAGGCGGATTATCTGACGGGTGCCCTCAACTACTGGCAGGCTTTGCAAACGGCCCAGTGGTTTTCGTCAGACTGGTGGACTCAGTTGTGGCAGCTTTCATCCAAAATTCCACCCCTGGTGTATATCTCCACGACGCCTTTTCTGACCTTGTTTGGACCTGGGTTCGACCAGAGTACAGGGGTAAATCTGGTCTACAGTGCCATTCTACTGGGCTCGGTGTATGCACTGGGGGTGTGCTTGTTTTCTGTCCCGGTTGGTCTCTGGGCAGCAGGGCTTTGCCTGCTGATGCCTGGCCTTTACCGCGTGCGCCTCGATTACCTGCTCGACTATCCGCTAGCCGCAATGGTGACGCTGTGCTTTGCCTGTTTGACAGTCTGGAGAACCCTTCGTGATCAGATGCCTGCGCTCCGGAGAGGGATCGTCGTTGGTCATTCGTCACTGGTCATTGGCTATGACTGGCTGCTGGCGATCGCCCTTGGCCTGACGCTGGGTCTGGCGTTGATGGTGAAGCAGCCCGCGTTACTTTTTCTGCTGGTGCCGCTGGTTTGGGTGATTGGGGAAGGACTGCGACAGCGGGACTGGAAACACCTGGCCCAGTTAGCGACAGCGATGCTGGTGTCACTGTTGGTATTTGGCCCCTGGTATCGCACAAACTGGCTGCTGATCCTATCTTCAGGTAAGCGAGCAACGGTAGATTCGGCGATCGCAGAAGGCGAGCCTTCGCTCCTGTCGTTAGAGGCGTGGACATATTACTTAAAACTATTCCCCAGCCTGGTGTCTCTGCCGTTGTTGCTGGTGGGATTGGCTGGGTTTCTGTTTTTCTGGCGGCGATCGCGGGTCAGCAGTCAATGGTGCAATCGCCCAGATTATGCCCCCAAACCCAAAGACTATCAGCAGCAGACCTACCATGCGTCCCAGCGCTCCCTGGGTTGGCTACTCATCTTCTCGGTTGGCGGGTACCTGCTTTCCTCCCTGAACCTCAACAAAGATACCCGCTATATTGTGCCCTGCCTTCCAGTGATAGCCGTCATTCTGGCCTACGGTTTGACGTTGTTGCCGAAACGCTGGCAACCGCTACGGTGGGGAGCGGTGGGTCTGGCAGGAGTGCTGATGATCTACAACCTGTTTCCTCTGACACCGGGGGGAACGCTACGGAATCCGATCGCCTATCATCCCGCTTACCTGGGCGTTCCCTATCCCCATGCCGAAGTCGTAGCAGAGGTAATTCAAACTGAACCTTACCTGCAATCAACCATTGGGGTGTTGCCGTCTACAGCAGAAGTCAATCAGCACAATATCAATTACTACGGCAATTTAAGGAATTTTCAGGTCTACGGGCGGCAGGTTGGCACCCGGTTAAAGCAGGTTGAGCCGGATGGGCGATCGCTCTCCTGGTTTCTCACTAAAACCGACGATCAGGGCTCCATTTGCCAACCAGATGCCCAGACTGCGATCACTCAATGGGTTGAGCAGGGGGGGGATTTCAGGCTGCAAAAGAGTTGGCAGTTACCCGATAGCAGTGTCCTTAAACTATTTCGGCGGCGAATTCCACTGTTAGAAGTGAGTCCATTGGTTGAGGCAGCGGCTAGAAAGGGAGAAGAAGCAAAGACAATTGCTGAATTTTCTTCCCCCAATCCCCAATCTTCTACCCCGACTATTTCTCTTGATCAGGTTATTGTTCCTGACGAGGCTCCTCCTGGCAAGCCGATACCCGTTACCTACCGCTGGTCTGGAGATTGGGAAATTTTGCAGACTGGACTCGTGCTTTTAACCTGGCGCAAACAGGGAAGCACCCAGGGAAAAGCTCCTACCCGTTGGTTACATGATCATGCGATCGGGATGGGTTTTCTTCACCCCAATCTGCGAGTTGCAACTTCCAAAAACCGCCCTACCACGACTCGCTATCAGGTCGTCGAGCGGATGGCCATGCTGCCACCTGCAGCTACCGTACCAGGAACCTACATGCTGGAGGCAGTCTACCTGAATCGGCAGACCGGAGAAACCAGTGTAATTCGGCAGGAAAAAGGCTCTCTTACTCGCCCTCGCGCCAGCATTCGAATTAATCCAGCCGCGGCCCCCAACCCTGCTCCAGAACTTGACCTCAATACCCAACTGAGGGCTCTGGCGAGTGCCTTACCGAAAGGTAGCCAAGCCCTCGACCGGGCGTTCAGTGAAATTGCCCGAATCAACCAGTATGACCCGGTGCAGGATTATGTTGACCAGACCCGGCAGGCGATGGAGTATCGCTTAGAGCAGGAACCGCAAAATCTGGGTTTTGCTTACACACTGGCCCTGGCGAATGTCTTAAAACGTCGAGTTAGTCCAGCGATCGCCGCCCTTCAACGAGTGATTCAAATTGACCCCAAAAATCCCAATGCCTATGCCTATCTCGCCTTTGTGAACCTGTACGACCTCCGCCCCCGTGCAGCCCAGCAAGCTCTCAACACCGCCCTAAAACTGAATCCAGACTCACCAGAACTGCAAGCCCTCAGCGGAGTTGCCGCCCTCATGCGGGGCAATCTGATTCAGGCATGGCACTATGGTCAAGCCTTTTTGAAAATGCAGGGGAAGTAGGGAGGGGGGCGTTGCTAAATTCAGCAACGCCAGGGGAATGGGGAAATGAGTGATAGGAGGATTGCTTTTCAGCTCCATCATTCCATTACTCCATCACTCCGTCCCCCATTTTCCCCGATCTTTCTCGCTTCAGGCTTCTGACTCCTCTCCTCCCTCTCTCCTGCTACAAATACTTCATCAACACTGACTCCAACTGGGCTATGCTGATGGGTTTGCTCAAGTAATCATTAGCTCCGGCGGCGATGAATTTTTCGCGATCGCCCGCCATCGCCATTGCTGTAACTATCACTACGGGAATGTAATTCAAGATGGGTTGGTTTCGAAACTGTACCAACAGATCGAGACCTGTGAGCGTGCTCGAAAGCTGCACATCCAGCAAAATCAGATTGGGTTGAAAGATTTGAATCCGCTTTAGAAAGTCAGTTCCATCGATGAGGTGTTCAACCTGATGCCCAGTCGCGTGCAAATAATCGCGTAACATAGCTGCACTCAGTTGATCATCTTCCACAATCAGGATACGTCCGCGCCCAATGATTGGTCTCCTTGTTGGCTGGTTCTGGCGCTGGGCAGCACAGGGAGAATCCGATTGGATTGGATGAGCCGTGGGATCGGGCAGGTAAAGGGTAAATCGGCTTCCCTCCCCTTCCTTTGACTCAACGGTGATATCCCCTCCATGAAGGCGAGCGAGGTTGCGAGAAAGTGCCAGCCCCAGTCCGGTTCCGGCGTACTGGCGATTCAATTGACTATCGAGTTGGGAAAAGGGGCGGAAGAGGAGGGGTAATTTTTCACTGGGAATACCAATGCCCGTATCGGCAACAGTAAATGAAATTCCTTTGGGTTGCTTTTCAACAATTAAGGAAACTTTTCCAGACGGGGTGAACTTGATCGCGTTGGACAGCAAGTTGAGCAGGATTTGCTTCAGTCGGCGTTCGTCAGCAAAACAGGTTTTGGCAGCGGGGTCTATGCGGCTACCAATCTGTAAACCACGATCATAAGCTTGCTCCCGCACCATTGCCAAACAGTAACTACAGAAGTTGGAGATGTGAATCAGGGTGGGATTAATGGTTTCCCGTCCCGCCTCAACTTTTGCCAGATCCAAGATGTCGTTGATTAGGAGCAGCAAGTGCTCGCCACTACTGTAGATGTGCTCGACATACTCTATTTGTTTGTCGTTCAGGGAACCAAAGATTTGCCGTTGCAAGATTTGCGACAGCCCCAAGATAGCGTTTAGAGGAGTGCGAAGTTCATGGCTCATGGTTGCCAAAAATTCGCTTTTAGCACGGTTTGCGGCTTCTGACACCAGTTTTTCTTGCTCTAGTGCCCGGGTACGCTCTTTCACAAGCTGTTCTAGCTGTTCGTAGCTTTGTGCATTGTAAAGGGCGATCGCGGCCTGGTCCGCAATTTGCTGCAGTAGTTGAATTTCGTCATCAGTAAAAGTCCGACGTTTCTCGATGCAATGGAGCGTGACCATGCCAAACAACTGCTCACGGATAAAGATTGGCACCGAAAGGATGGACCGAACCTTCATACCTTCAACCATCATGTGGCGGGTCTCGGTTGAAGCGTACTGACGGTAGTCTGGTGCATGGAACCTGCCAAGCCGATAGAAGTCGGAATCTAAATTCTGTAGATCAGGAAACTCACTGAGGGGCACTGACAGATGGAGTAAGGTAGGGATCTCCTCCTTTACCCGCCATTCGTGACAGACCTGCACCTGATTGCTGATGGTGTAAATCAACACCCGGTCAACGGCAAAACACTCACCAGTTCGCTTGACAATTTCTTCCAGAATGTGGCTTGGATCAAGGCTGGAGTTGAGTGCTCGACTGATCTGATTCAGCAGTTCTTCCCGACGCGCCTGCTGCTTTACCTGACTAAACAACTGGGCCTGCTGAATGGCGATCGCCACCTGCGTAGCCAGCTTTTCCAGAAATTCCACTTCAAATAACTGCCACTGGCGCACACTGGCGCATTGATGAACTGTTAACACGCCCCAGACCTGATTTCCCTGCACAATAGGGACCACCAGCTTTGCCTTCACTTGAAGTCTGGCCATCAAGCTCCGGTACTCATCCGGTAGTTCCAGATCGTCAACATTGTTGACAATCGAAGTCTGCTTAAGCTCATAAGTCGCCTGGCCGTCCCGGTACCAGACTCGATGGAAATCAATGGCTGCCTGAAGTTCCCAACCCGGAGCAACGGAGTGAGCAACCAGAATCCCGCTATGTTCTCCATCGAAGTGGTAGATCAAAACCCGGTCAGTCTGCAAAAACTGCTGTATCTCTGCCACTGTACGGTTTAGGATTTCACTCAAATCTAGAGATTGGTGAATATGGAGCGCGATCGCCCCCAGCAATCGATCCCGCTCTGCCTGTTGCTGAAGCTGCATCTCAGCCCGCTTTCGCTCTGTAATATCCTGCCCCGTCGCCTGAAACTCAACAAACTGACCTTGCCCATCGAACAAGATATGAGCGGTCCATCGGAGCCAGCGCATTTCCCCGTCCAGGGTTTTGTAGCAATGTTCATAGGTGATGGTAGGGTTTGCCAAACTCAAGCTGGCGATCTTTTGCCGAACTTTCTCCCGGTCTTCCTCGGGCAGCAAGGGCAGAAAACTACGTCCTAACAGTTCCTCCCTGGTCATTTGGTGATAGCGGCAATAGGCATCATTCACAAAGGTAAGAACTCCACCTGGCAGATAGCGACAGATCATGTCCACCTGATCTTCAACAATGGCCCGGTAGCGAGCTTCACTCTGACGCAATGCTTCTCCAGCCTGCTTGCGCTCCAATGCCAGAGAAAGTGCAGTTGCTGCTGCCTTCAGAAGTGCCAGTTCTGAGGATTCCCACAACCGTGCTTCCATGCAGTTATCGAAGCCAATAAAACCAAAGAAATCACCTCGAACAGTCAGGGGTAAGACCAGAATTGCAAGAATCCCTCGGGGTTCCAGGATATTCCGCTCAGCTTCTGGGAAATTCGCTACGATCCCAGCGATGGGTTCGCCCTGGGCGAGTGTCGTAGCCCAGCGGGGGAAGTGGTCATCATAGGGCAGGTTTTGTAATAGCGGGTTGTCAATTTCAGGAGCAATTCCCTCAGCACACCATTCAGCACGCTGGTTCATGCATAAACGACCTTCGGCATCCTGGCTGTTGGTAAAGATATAAACGCGGCTGGCTTGCCCAGCCTGGCCCAGGGGTTCCAGAATAGTGGAATAAATTTCTTCGTAACGGTCAGTGATTAATAATCGTTGCTGCACCTCCACCAGTGCTGCCAGGTAACGCTCCCGCTTTGCTAGGGCTTCTTGATTTTGCCGCAGGGCTTCCTGCGATCGCCGTCGCTCCGTAATATCTTCAACGGTTCCCTCGAAATACAGCAATTCTCCGCTGGGACTATAGACAGAGCGGGCATTTTCTGAGATCCAGATAATTCGTCCATCCTTTCGATAAACCTGGGATTCAAAAGCTGAAATAGTCCCCTGTGTCTGCATTTGGTGAATAAATTTACTTCGGGAAGCCGGATCTACATATAATTGATGTTCAATATCAGTCAGACTTGCCATCAACTCTTCCGCTGAACTATAGCCATAAATCCTGGCCAGGGCAGGATTGGCACTTAAGTAACGACCATCCAGCGTTGTTTGAAAAATTCCCTCGATCGCGTTCTCGAAAATACTACGATACTTTGCCTCTGCCCGCTGCAAAGCTTCTTCCGTTTTCCGCCGCTCTACAATTTCAGCCTGTAGAATAGCATTGGTTGTTGCCAGTTCCTCCGTTCGCTTTTCGACTCTGGTTTCCAGTTCATCCTTCGCCTGCTGTAAAGCCGCTTCGACTTGTTTGCGTTGAGCAATTTCATTTTTGCGATCGGTAATATCGACCGAAATGCCGACAAAACCAATCATGTTGCCTTCGGCGTCACGAATCAGAGTGTTGGTCACATCCGCCCAAAACTCACTCCCGTCTTTCCGCCGCAGCCACAGCTCTCCCTGCCAAAGGTTCGTTTTCAGGGTGACTGCAAAAATTCGCCGAGCAAGCTTCTGGCCATTCTGCCGCAGTAAAACAGCATAGATATTTTGTCCAGTCACCTCCTCTGCTTTCCACTGATAAAGCTGCTCAGCATAGCGGTTCCAGAAGGTAATCCGACCTTCCATGTCAGTGGCAATCACCGCATTGCATACCTGATTCAGCAGTAATGCTTGAAACGCAATTTGCCTGGAGTTATCCTGGCTTTGCTCCGTTAGTTGTGCAAGTTGGGCTTCAACCTGCTGACATCGAACCTCAAGGCTAGAAAAAAATGTGGCGCAAAGTTTTAAAGGCCGAAGCATCCCGGCAGTATTTACGCAGGCTTTCGAAGAATTCCGAACTCATTCCATTTCCTGGGAAATGTCCACCTAATTAGAATTTCAATCAAGTTTCGCACCGAGCAATTAGCCACGAGACAAGGAAGCAACCATTATCTTGAATAAAAAGGCTGCCATCTGGCAATAAAATGAAGGCTGTCATGCTCCCTGATGAACCAATACAAATTCTCGCCAGCTACGATTGGCAGTGAATTAAGGCTGATGCCCACTGTCCATACCCAGGTATTCACCATTACTTGTTGTCCATCCTCTGATCGGCGTCTTCGCACTGGCGACCTCAGCTTACCTCACACACCTGGTGACTCTAATTCACGGGCTGTTAATTGGGGGGAATGAAAAAAGGATTGCTGGCTCCTGAATTCCTAAATCAGAGATCACTCTCTGTGAGTGAGAATGGCTGTATTTCTATTGTTCCCCTCTGCACAATAAATGCCTCAAGTGTCTTTCGATGATTTAGTCACAAAAGCTGTTGCTGGTGAATCCCTAATTAGCTTTCCAACGGATACGGTTCCTGCTCTGGCAACTCGTCCTGATCGGGCAGAGCTAATTTTTGAAGCAAAGCAGCGCAGCCTGGATAAGCCGTTGATTTTGATGGCAGGCGCGATCGCCGATCTGTGGCCATTTGTCGCAGGTAACCCCCAGGAAAGGCAGGAATGGGAAGCGATCGCCGAGCGATACTGGCCCGGAGCACTGACACTGGTTCTGCCTGCCAGCGATCGCATCCCTGCCGCAATGAATCCTAAAGATCCTACTACTATTGGCGTCAGAGTACCCGACCATGCGATCGCCCGCGCCATCCTCGCCCGTACAGGCCCCTTAGCCACTACTAGCGCTAATCTTTCTGGGCAGCCACCCCTGCTCACCCTGGCTGAAATTGAGCAACAGTTTCCCCAGGTACTCACTCTGCTACCTTCAGAGCTTCAACGACTGGCCAAATCTACACCACGCAGGGAAGAAGAACTGGTAGCTTCGGGAATTCCCTCTACAGTGATCCGGTGGACTCCAACTGGTTGGGAAGTTCTAAGACAGGGGGCTGTCACTGTAAGTTTTTGATCAAAAAGTTTTTGATCAAACAGGATGTTCTGATTAGCAATATAGCGCCACCAGGCTTAGGACAGGGTGCAAGGGGGGGAACTCCTGGCTGGAGGCGCAGCCCCCACACCCCCCTTAAAGCCAATGTCCTGAAATTTGCGCCTTTACATCATTGTTCTAAGCTGGGTATCTCCTGCTATAAATCTTCAAAGGGAGTATTTCTTAAAGGTGCCTCGCATCCATTAAAAATATCTGCTCAACATAATCAATCACGATTCCGTAAATTTGGGAACTGGGTGATGAACTGGATAAATTTGGTATGGATGGGAGTGGGTTTTGGGCTGGGGCTGGCTGCGGGCTGGTTCCGATGGCAGCCCTCTAAGAAAAAGCAATCCAACACATCCTCTCCCTCTGGCAACAATCCTATTCAACCCGCTCATCACCCGTCACAACTGGAGTTGGCTTACCAAATGGCAAGTGAAATGAGCCAGTTTAAGGGAGGGTATCTGGCCCGGATTTCCCACGAACTGCGATCGCCTCTCAATGGGCTGATTGGGATGCATCAACTGATTTTGTCCGATTTGTGCGATAGCCCAGAGGAGGAAAGGGAATTTATCACTCAGGCCAATGTCTCTGCCCGCAAGATGGTTGAGGTGCTTGACAGAATTTTAGATGTTGCCAGGGTAGAGTATGGAACAGTTCAACTGGAGATCCAGACCGTTCCCTTAGCGGAGATTTTTCAGGAGGTTTACGACCTCACCTACCTTCTGGCTAAAGACCGCAACATTAGACTACAAATTCTCCCTCCCGACCCAGAAGTTTATGTGCAGGTCGATCTCCCCCGATTTCGGCAAATTCTGATTTACCTGGTTGATACAGCTATCCAGAAATTACCAGAAGATGGCATCACCATTTCTGCGAACCTTTCTACTGACTCTAGCACCGTCCAGATTTGGATCGATGACCAATGTTCTTTGGCTAGCCGCAGCGAACCCATTAATCTGCTGCAGACGGAAGTCACAGGCGATGGTGCCCTTCCTCCAACAGGGCTGAACTTACTGGCAGTTCAAACGCTATTGAAAATGATGCAAGGTCGGCTGGAGGTGGTGCCTGTTCATGCGATAAATGGGGGACCGGATGGAAGCCATCCAAGTTCAATCCTTACCCGAATTCAATGTTCCGTCCCAGGTTATCGGAAGTAGGGGTATTTGGAAGAGGGGGGCTCTAGCAGGGAATGATAAGCGACGCTAACCGCCAGCATTACGCGTTGTGTAGCAGTAGTATAGCAGTAGTCATTATGGTTAGGATGGGGTGCAGGGGTGGAACCCCTGGCTGGGGGCTTCGCCCCCACTCCCTTTTTAATTCCAATGTCCTGACGCACCTGCGTAGAGCTATATAACTACGGGACGAAAGCACAAACGCTGTCAGAGAATACCGCTTGCGGTTCCTGAGCCTGATCATCAGATTGCTATCGATATCCTGCTGGATCAGGAAAGTGGAAGGTACAGGAGAACGCCAAAATTATTCGGCAATTTTTTCTAACAGAACCTGGTACCCCTGATGAATGAGTTTCACCTTCTTCTTGAAGATATTGATAAAGGCATCAATTGCAACTTTGGGTGGATCTTCCTCAATTCCTTGAGGAAACAGGAAACCATAATCATCAAAAATAATCATGCCCCCTACCTTGACCAGTCGCCAGGTTAGAATGGCATCTTCTAATACATCACTGGCAATGTGTGAGCCATCAATATAGGCCAGGTGATAGGAATCGGGAATGAGCGATCGCAATACCATTTGAGACACTCCCACCACCTTTCTCACCTTTTCGGGATGTCCGGTTCTGGCGATATTGAAATCAAATCGTTGCTCAATCGTTTGCACAACAGATTCCTCACACATAACCTTATGTTCTACACTGCCTTCGAAGGGATCGACACAGGTTATTCGAGCAGAGGGATGGGTCAAAATATTTTCAATCAACCAGCAGGTTGAACGGCCCTCCCAACTCCCAATTTCCAGAACTCGTAATTCAGGGATATCGATAAATCGAGTCAAATAATGTTCCCAAACAGGCAGATTGATGCTAAACCAGTCCTGCGAAAACTGATAGCCCTGTTCAATTACCTGAGCCTGATATTTAAGTTTTGGCAGTTCAGCAATTCCCTCTGGCAAATTCGGTTCAAGCTCTAATGCTTTTTTCAACCAAACAAGCGCCTGAGAAAAGTTCTTCTGATCTCTAAAACTGGTTGCCAGGTTGAAATGAACTTTAGCCAGATCTGAAGGGGAGAACGAGGGCTGGATCGCGATCGCCTGTTGAAAGCACTCAATCGCCTGCTCCAGCTTGCCTTCGCCCCGGAAAAAGGAACCCTGATTGTTCCAGGCGGCTGCCAGAAGATTTCGAGCATTCTGATTCGTTGGCTCCAGAGTAATGCCCTGTTCAAATAAGAGAATGGCCTCTGGATAATGTTTTTTGGATAGGTATTCCATTCCCAGTTGCTGCCAGTTTAGAACAGCAAGAAACTCTGGTGATTTTTCAATTCTTCTGAACTTTTCAAATAAATAAACAATCCTTTCCTGCTCAATCTGTTGACGAATTGCATGAAGTTCTTTCGTTTCTGGTGGAGTATCATCTTGATATTGTTCTGGTGGAGTTTGAAATTTCTTGAGTTGTTTATCGAACATATTGCCGGGGTAGCGAATATACTCAACCGTCTCTATTTCAATCTTCACAACTTTAAAAAACCTGGCAATCCAGAGGTCATAACTAATATCTTCACACGTGATCTGGTTATAAGGAATTCTGGCTTCGGGATAGCCTTCAATAAAGTCATGGCAGTCTCTTCGAATACACAAATTCTGCGGCAGGGTGTTTTCGATCGCCGCTTTCCAATAGGGGTGAACCAGATCTTTCATATGCACCCCCGTGCGCACAACCCCGACTGACTGATTGGGCAAATGAATTGTCTTCGGACCCTGATCAGTTTCTAAAACAAAGGATGCATTCGGATTTTTCAGTGGATCATGGTTGAGAACTTGAAAGCACAAATAGATGTGTTCTTTGAAATACAAATCATCTCCATCACAAAAGAATAGAATTTCACCTTTGGAGATTTTGGCCCCGGTATTTCTAGCCGCACCTGCACTCACCCGTTTGGCATGGTGGATCAGTTTGTAGTGGGGTTTATCTTGAATGAAATTGGCAATCAGTTCAGGGGTGCGATCGCTCGATCCCTCATTTACAACCACCACTTCTGCCTCAACCGGATAGGCCGTAAAGTGCTGATTAAAGTAATCAATACTGGCTTCCACACTTTCCAGCGTGCGAATGATCTCGTTTTCCTTATTCAGAACTGGAACGATAACAGAAAACGAGTGAATCATGGCTTTGCACCTCAGCGCCTTTTAGAAGTTAAGAAGAAGAAAGAAGTCAGGAGCCAGAAGTCAGGAGCCAGCAGGGGGAAGGTAACCATTAACCACTACTTCCTCACCTCTCACCTAATTACCATCACTTGAACCGTTTCCCCTGCTGCAATCTGCGTTTGTCCAACGGGTAGAACCGCGAGTCCGTTAGTGCCTGCCAGGTTAATCAGATTACCCGAACTGTGGCTGCCACTGGCGAGGTCAAACTCATACTGTCCGTTGGTCAAATAGAATCGACCCCAGAGGTAGGATTCCCGCTTCCCATCCGAACGTAACTCTGTTCGACTCTTCGCCGCTAAAAAAGTCGGGCCCCAGTCAGATTGGGGAAGTCCAGAAAGTTTACGCAAGGCAGGCTGCACAAATCGCCAGAAGGTAACGAGGGCTGAGACAGGATTACCAGGAAGACCAAAGTAAATTTTAGACCGGGAATTTAAGATTGGAGCTTGAATCGTCGCTGGCGCTCCTTGACCCCGCGCCTCCCCATCTCTTGCGCCTGACTCCTGACTTCTCACTCCTGGCTCCTGGTGCCCAAACGTCGCTACAGTCAACGGCTTCCCTGGCTTAACCGCGATCGCCCGAATATGAATATCCCCTCCCAAAGATTCCAGAATTGTTTCAACGTAGTCGTAATCCCCAACGGAAACACCCCCAGAGGAGAGGACAATATCAGCAGTGGCGATCGCCTTTGCCATTGCCTGTTTCAACGCCTCTGGTTCATCGGGTACAACCCCCATCCTGATAGGAATTGCCCCTGTTTGGGCAACCAGGGCTGCCAGCGCATACTGATTAGAGTCCACAATTTGACCAGGTTGGAGGGGTTGATCAATCCTAACCAGTTCGTTCCCTGTGGATAGAATGGCTACCCTGGGTTGTCGATAGACTCTGACCTGCGCACATTGGGCAGCGGCCAGCACGGCAATCTCTGGAGCTTGAAGCCTGAGTCCTACGGGTAGGAGCGGTGCCCCAGACTGGTAAAACGATCCTCGTTGCCTGACAAAGGCTCCCGGTTTTGGAGCTGCTAAGATAGTCACAGTGCTACCTTCGCGCTGGGTTTCCTCCTGGATAACAACTGTGTCTGCTCCTGCTGGCATCACTGAGCCGGTCAGAATTCGAGCGGCTTCCCCCGCTTGCAACCGGCGCTGAGGCTGGTAACCAGCCGGAATTTCCTCCACAATTTCTAACGTGACGGGCTGCTCTGGGGAACAAAACTGCACATCCTCAAACCGGACGGCGTAACCATCCATAGCAGAATTATCCCAATGAGGAAAGTCAAGCCCACTGGTCACTGGCTTTGCCAGAATTCGACCAATGGCATCTAATAAATCTAGAATTTCGCTATCGTGAACCGGGTTGAAGGGATGAACCTGATTCAGGATAATGTTCTCAGCCTGGGCAACGCTCAGCATGGAAGGGATAGGTAACACACCGGATTTATGCCCAAATTTAACAGTTCGCAATAGAATTGTCACATGGAGTACACTCCCCTTAGGTGGTTACGCTATGCTGTTCTTGGATTGTTCTGTTCCTCTTTTTTTGAGTCGGGATCGCCAGGTTCTAGAGTAACTCCCCCCACAGGTGTCCTATGTCTGATTCTCAATCATCCCCTTCGTTCGAGAATATTTCCGGCTTGGGAGGACTGTCTAAAGACCTTCTCAATCATCTTCCTGAGGATTCTGACATCTGGCACAGCCTGAAACAGGCGATCGCAGCCAGCTCTGGCTTTAAGCGTTGGCAATTGGAGCGTAGTTCAGACGGAAGAGCCAGCGGATTGAATCTGGATACCCTCGTCCGCAGTTACTTACGTGAAACGCTGGAAACACTGGCGTATTAGACTTAGAACCAATCAATAACGCCCAGCACCTTGCGGATCTGCCCTTCAAATTTAGCGATCTGATTATAAGCACTGGCAAGGCGTTTCCCATCCACATACACTTCGCGGGTGGGGTATTTCTGAATAACTTCGAGCAGGGATATTTTGCCATCATCGCTGGCTGATAGCACCAGAGCTGATCGTAGTGCTTGCCGACTGGCTTCGTCGGCTGGTGCCTGAATGGTTTGTCCGATTTCATCCAGCAGGGCCTCTCCCAGGGGGGTGTTTAGCCCTTGATCTAACCAACGAGGGTTCATCTTCACTTTTTGCGTTAAGGCTGTGCGAACCCGCTGAGATTCTCCTTCTGAAATACCGTAGCCTTCTAACGCAGAGCGATCGCCCGTTTCTGCAAAGTTCGTCAAATCATTGACGGAAACCGACTGTCTCAAAATTCCATATTTCAAAACAATCCGTTCCGCTGCCAGCGTACCTGTGCTCTGGAGGAGAACACCAGCGGCGGAAACGAAACCTAACAGGGAAAGGTGCGATCGACGAAGGAAACCCATAATTAACCCAGAGAAGAACTTAGTCTATCAGTAGGTAGCCATCATTAATTGTCAAGGGAGAATGGGGGCGCACCCCCCAGGCAAAGGGTTTCATCCCCTCCACCCCCGAAATTATCCTTAATTCAATTGCGCCTAGCTACTTATTTGTGACGATATTCGCTTCAGATAGTTGCCACCTCTAACGCCAGGAAGAAAAAAGTAACAAAGTTACATAGCGTTCACAAATAATTTGCGAACAAGGGGGGGTGGGGCTTTGCCCCCACGCAGGGGTTCCACCCCTGCACCCCGTCCTAACCATAAGCACTACCGCTATAAGTAGGTAGTCATAATTAATTGCAAAGGGGGGAGTAGGGGCTTGCGTCCCTAGGTAAGGGGTGTAACCTCCTCCAACCCCGAAATTAGCCTTAGGAGCATGGATTAAATAACATCTGATTTTTCCACGTCCTTAACCTCTCCCCCGTCCCCTCTCCGAACCGGAGAGGGGTGCCGAAGGTGGGGTGAGGTTCCAGAGATTATTTAGTTTTCGCTCCTTAATTTAATTGCGCCTATAGCGATCCCTATTTGGATTGTGAGAAAGGATTCCTCAGGAATCCTTTCTCACAAAGCCTCTCAATCTCACGACTAATTTAGGACTGCTATAGCTACTGGTTTGTCAGTTTTAATTTTTGTACCTCTGGATTGAGTAAGAGTGGTTATTTAAGATAAGTCTTGGCAGACCACTACTTAGATTCTCTACTTCTTGTGGGTTCGTCCTTCCCAACGAAACAACCACACCATTAGGGCCACGATACCAATCTGAAGACCCAAATTAGGCAAAGCAGCCTCTACGTCCCGTCCAGCAAGGATTTGAGTCAGAAAGATAAAGGCTCCAATTAGCCCGGATGCTCCAAACGCAAAGTAAACGAATTTGCGTAGCCCTCGATAGGGGGCTATTGCTTCCTCTTTCAAACGGGCATAACGTTGATCATCAAGCTGTTTGGCAGTGCCAGGGCGGCGATCGCCAGATGGTTGTTCAGTCATCAGGATTGCTACGATGTGCCGTGATGTTGTCATCCTACCGTTAGTAGGTAGTCATAATTAATTTGTAAAGGGGGGAGTGGGGGCTGCGCCCCCAGGCAGGGGTTTCACCCCCTCCACCCCTAAAACTATCCTTAATTTAATTGCGCCTGGCTACTTTGTCTGACACAGTTTTAATAGCCCCTATGCATCCTCAATTGATTCTGAAATTGATTCTGAGCGGGGCAGCAAAAGCCGGATAGCCATAATCGCAAAGCCAATAGCTGCAATTATCTTAATGACATGGGCCGGAAGCAAATGAGCCGTTCCCTCTCCCAACAAAACACCCAAAAGACTGGCCAGAAGGAGAGCCGCCGCCGCCCCCAAAAAGACGAATCGAGGCGATCGGGAATTGCCACTTAACGCGATCGCTGCCAGTTGGCTTTTATCCCCTAATTCTGAAATGAATACGGTCACGAAGCTAAGTCCTAAAAGATGCCAATCCATAAATAAAAGTTGTTAGTTGTTGGTTGTAGTTGTTATAGCTGTTACCAGGTTGCTTAGGACATTGATTTTAGGAGGGTGTGGGGTCTTTGTCCCCAGAGGGGTTCCACCCTTTACTCCATTCTAAGCCTGGTGGCTATCGCTATAGTAAGAGAGCCTTGAGTTCTGATAAAGCCACAGGCGACAGGCGTTTCTCCTGACTCTAGCTCCTAATCCCAGTCCCCAGTCCCTAAGTCCTGCCCCCTGCCTCCTGTCTCCTAACTACTGAAAACATCCCACAATAGCCAGACGGAAATCAGCGCTAGAGTAATTCCCGCAGCAGTATCCAGTGTTTTAGGAGAAAGGCGGGTTGAGAGCCAGCGACCCACCAGTACACCCAGCAGACTGGTTGTAATTAAAGCGGCAGCAGCTCCGGTAAACACAACCCAGGGAGCGTGGAATTCAGCACTCATCAACAGGGTGGAAACCTGAGTTTTATCTCCTAGCTCAGCCAGGAAGATGGTGGCAAACGTGGTTGCAAAAACTTTCCAACCCTGGCAAATGCTGTTAGATTCAGTCACAGATTGAGGTTCAACCGTAGACGATGGGGGAATTTCTCGTTCTTCAATGACGATTCCTGAATCTGGCTCCAGTTCTAAGCGGGAATGAGTGAAAGTAGGGCCATCTTCCACAAGTTCTGAATATAGGACTAGGCGATTGAAAGCTGACGAATGAACTTCCACAATAATTTTGAGCTACCGTTTTTCTTTCATTTTCTTTTCATTATCTAGGAGTTCACATGAAAAGGCAACCGATACAGGCGAAAATCGCAATATCAGCTAAATGAGCCTGACTCCAATTTCACGATCAAATCGAAGGAGTTCCAGGCTGCGATCGCCATAAACCCCTTCAATTTGCTGGCGGCAGCAGTCAATTGCAAAGTCATTCAATTCTTCAGGTTGAATACCATACATGGCTTGAAACGTCTCGGCCTCAACCCGGCAGAAGCGGGGGCGATCTGGATAGATACGGCACTCACGGGTAGCGTGGTCAAAATGAATGCACCATCCCCCTTCACCAACCAGGCTCAGGTAAAGTTCCAGATCCTCAGGGGAAAGATACTCGGCCAGCTCAGGGCGCTCTGTCGGATCAAGGTGACAACAGGCCCCACAATTTTGCATACAACGCCAGGTCGCCATAATTGAGACTTTGGTTTAGTCAGCTAGTATAGTAATCCTATTTGGATTGTGAGAAAGGATTCCTGAGAATCCTTTCTCACAAAGCCTCTCAATCTCACGACTGATCTAGGACTGCTATAGATCAAGACAAAAGTTTTGAAGGGGGCGAAGCCCCCACTCCCCCATGTTGCAAAATTTAGTGTTTGCAACATAGGGGTTTGTGAACTTAGCTTAACCTTTTCGTTGGATAAACAACATAAAGTCTTTTCAGGATTGCAGGGACGCCGAGAAATCAAGGGATTGAGGATTATATACTTTTATTAACTTCCTTAAAAGTGACACCATTGGCCGATAAAATAGTCCTCGTCGCAGAATTATAAGCGCGTATCTTTTTGACCGTTATCACTGGTTATTGATGTTGGATCGGAGGGGTAATGGATTTTTTGAACAGTTTGCTAAATGTATTCGGCGAGATCAATTTTGAGGCGATCGCGCAGTTGACCATGTTAGCGGCAATTGTGATCGCTGGTCCTGTTGTTATCTTTCTACTGGCAGCCCGTGGCGGCGACCTGTAATGATTTCCTGGAGTTCATCCCTGGATGGTTAGGGTATTCCAGACCAAGGTTAAAAGTTTCTACGAGTATGAGAGAGTAGTGACGAGCCCGACATCAGTCGGGCTTTTTATTTTTAGCGCGGTCTACTAACTGAGCGAATTCTCTCATTGCCCTGGCATATTGCTCTCCAGCAACTTCCATAACGTTGTTGTGGTCTGCTCCGTCCACAGCGAAAAATTGCTTGGGTTCGTTAGCACGCTTGAAAAGTCCCCGACTGTGCCAGAACGGAATGATGCGATCGCGGGTGCCGTGAATGAACAGCACTGGACAATGAACCGCTCCAATCTTACCGATATTGTTAAATCGGTCAAAAGGATAGAGAGGAATTGCTGTTATCACCCGAAATGCGCTGGTAAACGTACTTTCCAGGATTAGACCCGCGACAGGCTCACGGCGTGCCAGATCTACGCTGGGTCCCCCTCCCACCGATCGCCCATACACAATAATCTGTTGGGGCGATCGGTTCAGATTTGTTATCAGGTATTGGTAAGCAGCATCAATATCCCGGTAAGCGTTTTGCTCTGAAGGGGTGCCCTCGCTGGTGCCATAGCCCTGATAGTCGTAAGCGAAAATGGCAAACCCAATTTTCCGAATCTGCTCCAGAATGGGGCGAACATCACCCAGGTCTTCCCCATTGCCGTGGCTGTAGAGCAGGGTATAAATGGCCTGGGAATTGGATAGATACAACCCAGAAATCCGCGCTCCGTTCGCAGTTATCAGCTTGATGATTTCCTGATTATCTCGATAACTGGAAAGTCTGGGACGAAAGATTAAACCATCCGCGAAAAAGAAGCCATAGAGGCCCAGTGCCAAATAGATGAAAAGGAGCGATCGCACCATCCGTCCCACCGTCAACGTCCCAAACAAACGCCTCCAGATAGTTGGTCGAGTCATACGGGATGTTCCAGAGCACTGAGGGCTGCTTTGATAATGCCAAAGTAGGGAGCTTTCGAAACATCTACTGGAAGTGGTTCTTGCCAACCCTTACTGAGGCAACCCATACGCTGCCCCTGCCGTACTATCAAAACCTTGCCATCTCCATTGTGGATGCGCAACTCTTTCCCATTTCCGTTTTGGGAAAGGCAACAGGTGTAGGCGCGATTATTATAAGTGAATTCAATATTTTGTGGGAATTCAATATCCGGAGCAGCCACAGGCAGCCGTGCGCCCACTAACTCCAGTTCAATAGATATTTCTCCATTCCATTCGTTAGCACGCAATCGGTAGGCAATATCTAGCCGATTGGGTAAAGGGTAGTAGTCGCCCCAGCGCCAGGCGATCGCCTGAAACTTTCGCCCCATCCCCCCTGCTTCGTCTTGAACGGTCAACTTCAGGTGCCCCTTGCCAATCATCTTTTGCTCACAAACGCGAACATTCGCTGACCAGAATACAGGTTCGGGATTGGCGATTCCACAGGGATGAAGCGCATCAATCTGGGCGTAGAGACTGAAATTAATTTGATCCAGTGATGCCTGGGCATCAATTTCGACCAGAGGTTTGAGGTGTTCTAGCTGGAGCGCCTGGTGGGCAAAGTCTCGTAAATGAGCGCGAAATTGCTCTAGATTAGTTGCCTTGAGCGTGAACCCACCCGCTGCTCGATGTCCCCCATGCTTTTCCAGCAAGTCTTTACAAAATTCCAGCGCCTCAAATACATGGAATTCAGGAATTCCTCTCGCCGAACCCCGAATTTTGACCGCAGACCGGGCAATGGATGAATTCTGAACCAGATCGCCCGATTGTTCAGGGGCTGTTTCTGGCTCATCTTCAAAGGTACCAATGAAAACCGGAACCCCATAACGTTCCACCAGGCGAGAAGCGACGATGCCAATTACCCCATGATGCCAGCCAGGTTGCACTAACAACAGGACCCGATCTTGCTGAATGTTGACCCTACCCTCTTCGCAGAGGGCAACGGCTTCTTGCTCAATCTGCTCACAGAGTTGCTGGCGCTGCTGGTTAATTTGCTCACATTGCATGGCCCGTTCCAGTGCAATGCCAGGGTCATCAGTGGTCAGCAATTCAATCACGATCTGGGGATCGGCCAGACGACCGACCGCATTGATGCGGGGACCCAGACGAAAGCCGATCGCCTCTGGCTTCAAATCCTTCACGCCACTTAACCCCGACACCTGGACAAGGGCCTGTACACCCGCCAGTTTTGACTTGGGTAACAGTTGCAGCCCTCGCCTGACCCAGCGCCGATTAACGCCCGTCAGGGGAGCCAGGTCTGCAATGGTGCCCAGGGTAAATAGTTCCAGGAGTGGATTGCTTAAGCCCTGCGTTTTTCCCAGACTTTGCGCCAGGGAGATGGCCAGCACATAGGCAACTCCCACCCCAGCCAGCCCAGCGTAGGGAGACGTTGCGGCAATCAACTTTGGGTTGAGGATGGCATTAGCCGGGGGCAATTCAGGTGGAAGGTCGTGATGGTCGGTGACGATAACGGTCAAACCCAGGTCACGGGCATGGGCAATGGGCTGGTGGGCGGCGATCCCGTTGTCCACCGTCAGGATGAGTTTTACCCCTTCTTCATAGAACTCCTCCACAATCCGCTGGTTGATGCCATAGCCTTCCTTCATCCGGCTGGGAATGGCGTACTCAACCTGTGCTCCCAGCGATCGCAACGCCCGCATCAGCAGGGCCGTACTGGTCATGCCGTCGGCATCATAGTCGCCACAGATGGCGATCCGTTGACGCTGGTTGATGGCATTAATCAGCAATTCCAGGCTGAGGGGAAGATCCGGAAAGTCTTCCAACGGAGAGGGTAAAACCTGAGTTTCCGGGTTGAGAAAGGCGATCGCCGCTTGAGGATCGGAAATGCCCCGATTCAACAGCACCTGAGCCAGTAATGGCGACAAACCAGTTGCCTCAGCAATCTGATTGGCCTCTTCTGCGAAAGCCGATGCAATCTGCCACCGTTGATTGAGACATTTACCCGGAGACGTTGTTTGAGAACTAAATTGAGTTACCACAAGCACTCAAGATTGAAGGAATTTGATGAGGATTGGGCACGATTTCGCCAGTGGGTATCGTACCCGACATTGGGTTGGGTTTGTCCCATTGCCCTCAGAATTCACTGAGACCCTGGCCACCGCTCACCCAAAGCAGTCAATACATTAGTACAAATGCATTGCCAAATCTACCCCAAGTTTGCCCAAATTGAGCCGCATGATAATCGAAAAGCTGAAAAAAGCTACAAAAACCTCAGCTATAGCAGGCAACAAGCGATGGGTAACAGGTTGCGGGCATAATCTCGATGAGATTAGGCTGTCGTCATTTAGAGGAGCACACCGCCTCCAGCAGCAGGTCAATGTGGTTTTTTCTGTGGTTTTGAAAGTACTGCATCACGGCTGAAATATCGCGATCGCAGTTAATCAGACTACCATCCTCATCAATAACGTGAATCTGATAGCTCAAATCAATCAGGAATTGTAAGAACTCTTCCGGCGACATTTTGCCAATTAGGTTCAAGCTCAACGGTGCAAATTCAGTGATAATAACTGGCTTATTTTGAATTAGTATTTCCTTCATCCCCAGCAGTGCAAAGGGTTCGTGACCTTCAATATCGAGTTTAACAATATCAATTCTTTTGCCTGCTAAAAATGAATCAAGCTGTACAGCTTCGACTAATTGAAACTGAGGATTTTCAGTCTTCACATAGGGATTAAGGGATTCTTTATCCTTCGCCGTCACTTTTGCTCCAGAATTAGCCGGGCAGCTCACTTCATAAAGATAAATCGACCCATTTCTGTCGCTGGCTGCCAGGTTGTAGGCTTGAATTGCTGAATCGAACCTGTTATAAATAATGCCTGTCTTTAAATAGCGGAAATTTGTTTCATCGGGTTCAAAGCTAAATACTTTTCCTTCTGGGCACTGACTGGCAGCCAGCAAACTGTAATAACCAATATTGGCACCAATATCTAAGAAACAGGTATCTGATTTTAGATATTTTAGAAATACTTCAGTGACATTTTCTTCATAGCTAGATTTCAAAAGAATTGGTAGTCCGATCGCGCGATCGTGAATATTCAAAATCATTGAAAAGTTATACTTTTCAATCCTTTTAATCACATCATCTGAATCACTCATTACCCGTAAAAATTCCCCCGACTCCAGCCGCCCAATGCTGGATAAAACTCCCCTGACATAGCGTATTAATTTGTTCAGGTATGATTTCATTACTCTTCAACTAAAAGGAGGGGTAACAATTGCAGAAATTTCTGGCCTGGTTAAACTAGGGCTATGGATTTACGCTAATGCTGGGATGTCATTTTATCCCGTTATAGAGTAGACAGATGCGAATCCACTGTACTGATTCAGGAACTAACTTATGGTGAAATACGTTTTGGCAGGTTGCTCGCTTCTAGTTGCCTTAGCCGTGGGTAGCTTACCATCCCAGGCACAGAATCCACCCTCTGCTCCCGCTCAATCGCCTGCCCCGGCCCAGTCTCCTGCCCCAGCAAACGTTAACCCCGATGAGTTAAAGAAATTTGCGAGTGCAGTCAAGAAAGTGCTGGTGATTGCCCAGGACATAGAAAACCAGATGGTACAGGTTGTTAAGAAAGAAGGCTTGACAGAGCAGCGATTCAGTGAAATCCACCAATCCAGACAAAATCCATCTGCAAAGCCAGCTCAACAGGTCACCCCCAAAGAAGAGCAGAGCTACAAACAGGCGCTTTCCCAGCTGAGCCAAATTCAGAAGGATGCCCAGGTGAAAATGGATAAGGCAGTTGAGGCTGAAGGTCTGAAGATAGAGCGATTTAACCAGATTTTTGCCATGGTACAGAAAGATCCTGCCCTGCGGCAGGAAGTCAGGAAGCTAATTCAGAACTAGCAACAATGAATTCTGTACAGCAGCACCTACAAAATTAAGGAGTCAGGAGCCAGAAGCCAGAGAAGTGAGGGGAAAGGAGTGAGGGAGTAAACCTTCTCCTGACTTCTGACTCCTGGATTCCGACTTCTATTTTCCAGGTCAGAAATTAAGCACCAGAAGTTAGAAGAAAACGCTAAATTCCTGGTAGTTCTGTTGTTAGCGATCGCCTGGTTTAACCAGAATAGTGGCGGTTAAATATAAAGAGGCAGGTTTGCTGGACATTGCCTCTTGGGTAGTTGAAACAGTTATGCGTGGTTCGCTAAATTTCTCTGAGTCGAACGTTTCTTTACAGACGGATAATAGCTCTGCATCAATAAAATACTGGCTGACCTGGTTTGGAATCATGGTTGGTTGCCTGTTTGCCTCCGCGGCGGTGCCCGCACGGGCGGCAGAGCGTGTTTACATTACCTATGGCATTCTGGAGCGATCCGTGTCGGTATCTGCTCTGGAAGAATATGCCAGGAATGGCACGATGGATGAAAACATCGCTGTCTATGCCCAGTATGCCGATCCCGCAGAGCTAGAACAGGTCCGGAATGTTTTGAAATCACGGGCTGATCTCAGCCCAATTGCCCTTGCTCAGTTTTTGTACAGTCCTCAGGGCGAGGAGTTGCTGAAGCGGGTTGGACAGGTGATTCAGCCAGAGTCGCGGGAGTCTGGGCAGCAGTTCATTCGGGCAGCAGTGCTGCTGGCATCAACCGATCCCGAAGGGTTGACGGTGCTCAATTTTCTACGCAAGTTTCCAAGTAAGGGCTTACGGGTCAATATCAAGCAGGGATTGGGGATCGCTGCCACTCTTGAGAAGTTGGTCAACCAGACTAAGCGAGCAACCACCATCATTACGCAACGGTCGGGGGAAGAAC
Organism: Leptothermofonsia sp. ETS-13; assembly: GCF_049200465.1. NCBI lineage: Bacteria > Bacillati > Cyanobacteriota > Cyanophyceae > Leptolyngbyales > Leptolyngbyaceae > Leptothermofonsia > Leptothermofonsia sp. ETS-13. The sequence goes on along the minus strand of NZ_CP120836.1, from coordinate 2,231,803 downwards.
AGCAGGCTGATGGTGCGATCGCCTTCGGTGGGTTAGAAGATCCCCGGCTCCCTGGTCCTTACTTTCCCAAGAAGCAAACCATAACTCTGGTGGATAGCAGCCGTAAAAGTGTGGCGAATTCCCCCGAACCAGAACCCTCCCAGACTCGCCTGACTCCCGCCGCACTGGCTGGGCGTGTGATTCCGGTTGATCTTTATCTGCCTGAACGCATCCTGCCCGAACCTCCTGGCCCCGCACCCGTTGTTGTCATTTCTCATGGGTTGGGATCGGACCGCAATACATTTACCTACCTGGCTCGACATCTGGCTTCCCAGGGTTTTGCCGTACTGGTGCCTGAGCATCCCGGTAGTAATTTAAAACAGTTGGAAGCCCTGGTACGTGGAATTGTCAGCGAAGTTGCAGAGCCAACCGAGTTTGTTGACCGCCCACTCGATGTTACCTACCTGCTGAATGAAATCGAACGGCAGGCAGCGAGTGACCTCACCCTGAAAGGAAGGCTAAACCTGGAAAAGGTGGGGGTGATTGGCCACTCGTTTGGTGGCTACACTGCCCTGGCTCTGGGAGGAGCTCCGATTAATGTGAAACAACTGCAATCGGAATGCCAGGATCTGGAAAATACCTTCAATCTGTCCCTACTGCTTCAATGTCGGGCGGGGGCGCTGCCTCTGGGTCAGTTTCAGACCGCGCTACAGGATAGCCGAATTAAGGCAGTAATTGCGTTGAACCCAATTACCAGCGCGGTTTTCGGTCAAGATGGGCTGGGTCAAATTCAGGTGCCTACGATGATTATGACGGGGAATGCTGATACAGTTGCTCCAGCGCTGTTGGAACAGATTAAGCCCTTTACCTGGCTCACCACTTCGGATCGCTACCTGGTCATGATGGATGGCGGCACTCACTTTTCTGCCATTGGCGGGTTTGATTCTGCAATGAGTGGCGTTTCGTTGCCAGTAGAGGTTGTGGGTCCAAATCCGGCGATCGCCCGCCGTTATATTAATGCTCTCAGTCTGGCATTTTTTAAAACCTACATTGCTGGAGATCAAACCTATCAGCCTTACCTCAGTGCCTCCTACAGTAACGTTCTGAGTGAACCCTTTATGCCCTTGAGTTTGGTAAAAAGGTTGACCGCAGAGCAACTGGCTCAGACGAAAACAGGAGGCGATCGCAGGCTCTCAAAGCCCCTTAGCCTGCAAGAACTCTCGCACAACGTCCTTCACATCCCGTAGCTCACCTTCAACCTGGTAGTTTAGCTGCCGCATTTCATCGGCAGAAATTCTACCTGCCAGTGAAGCGATCGCCGCTCGTAGTTGAGGGTACTTTTCCAGCGTTTCCTGCCGGACAATGGGAGCTGCTTCATAGGGTGGAAAGTAGCGTTTGTCATCTTGCAACACCACTAAACCCAGACGGGCAATTTGACCATCGGTCGAGTTTCCGGCAATCAGGTCTACCTGTTTCTGAATCAAAGCCCGGTAAATTAACCCCAAATCCATAATCTGCGGTGGACGGGAGAATTGAAGGTTGTAAACCGTGGCAAGCCCAGGAAAACCATCCTCCCGTTCCAGAAATTCATAGCCAAATCCACCCCGCCACTGGGGGGTGTACTGTGCTGCCTGGGAAAGGGTCTGTATATTGTAATGTCGGGCATCCTCGCCACGGATAATCATGGCAAAAGTGTTTTCAAAGCCTAGCGAAGGCAGAACTTCTAATTGAAATTGCTGGCTGTAAAGCTGTTTCAATCGCTGATAAACCGCTTCAGCATCCGGAATTGATTTCTGCTTCAGGATGCCCGTGAATGCGGTGCCGGTGTACTCGATATAGGCATCTATCTTGCCGTTGGTAATTGCCTGGTGACAAACGAAGGAACCTCCCAAACGGGGACGGCGATCAACCTTAAGCCCCGTTTTGGCTTCAATTTGCTGTGCCAGCAGTTCTCCTAAAATGTCTTGTTCCGTAAAATCTTTGGAAGCGACAATCAAATCTCCTCCGCTGCCAATCGGAGAGCGTGGAGAGCAACTGGCGATCGCAATCACCAGCACAACACTCACCCAAAAGATTGCTAAAAATCGCTTCACACGAATTTCTGATAGTCTCCTACTTCCCCACTCAATCACTCCCCAACCCCTCCGCTCCCTGGCCGCCCAGTAGATCAAAACAAAAGTTTTGAAGGGGGTGAAGGGGGTAAAACCCCCTTCTGGGGGCGAAGCCCCCACTCCCCCATGTTGCAAAATTTATGACTTGCAACACCAGTGGTTCACCAAAGGAATTTTTCCGGGTTATCTAAACCCGGAAAAACAAATTTGGAGGGTTTTGAAGGGTTTGTCACCCTTCAAAATCTGCCTGGCAGACCACTAGTGGTTCACCAAGGAACTTTGCCTGGTTATCTAAACTCAGAAAAATAAATTTACGGAGTTCTGAAGGATTGCAAACCCTTCAAAATCTGCATGGCTGACTCCTAGCTCCCTAGTCTTTCGCTATGCCTGCTAAATAACAGTGTAGTTGATCAACACGTAGATTCACCAGGATTTAACTGTTGCAAAAGTTTAAACTTGCGCGTTTTCCCCATCTCAAGACCTGCCAGTGAGGAGGCACTATAGTTCTGACCCTCGCTGACTATCAGGATTGACATTGATGAAGCTGGTTGAACTGATGACTCCAATTTCTGGTTACTGTGTCACCGAGCAACTCTACATCAGCTCAAGAACCATCATTTACCGCGCTATCCGAGAGGATGATCAGCAACCTGTTGTGATTAAACTGCTGAAGCAGGAGTATCCCACTTTTAATAATCTCGTTCAGTTTCGCAACCAGTACACCATCGCCAAGAGCCTGAATCTGCCTGGAGTGATACGGCCCTATAGTTTAGAGAATTTCCGCAACGGTTATCTCCTGGTGATGGAAGACTTTGGCGGTATTTCTCTTAGAGATTACATTCAAACGCAGCCGCTGGATGTGCCCTCTTTCCTGGAGATCGCTATTCAACTTGCGACCACTCTCGAAGGTCTATATCGCCATCGGGTTATCCACAAAGACATTAAACCAGCCAACATTCTGATTCACCCCACGACGAAGCAGGTCAAGTTAATTGACTTCAGCATCGCTTCCCTTCTACCCAAGGAAACGCAATCTTTAATGAACCCTAATGTTCTGGAAGGAACCCTGGCCTATTTATCTCCTGAGCAAACTGGGCGCATGAACCGGGGAATTGACTACCGCACTGACTTTTACTCCCTGGGTGTTACCTTCTTTGAATTACTCACCCAACAGCTCCCCTTTGAATCCGACGATCCAATGGAGCTGGTCTACTACCATATCGCCAAACAGCCCCCGTCAGTTCATCATCTAAACCCAGCAATTCCTTCAGCCCTTTCTGAGATTGTCCACAAACTGATGGCAAAGAATGCTGAAGACCGCTACCAGAGTGCCCTAGGCTTAAAGCACGACCTGGAAATCTGTCGCCAGCAATGGAACGAAACGGAAACCATTGTCCCCTTTACTCTAGGGAAGCATGACATTTGCGATCGCTTCGCCATTCCAGAGAAACTCTACGGTCGAAAAGAGGAAGTGGCTGCTCTGCTGGCAGCGTTTGAGCGAGTGGCAGGAAGAGGGGAAGGAGAGGGAGAAATGGGGAGGGGGGAAACACCTAACCCTACTCCCCACTCCAAAAGCGAACTTCTTCTGGTTACAGGCTTCTCTGGCATTGGCAAAACCGCAGTCGTCAACGAAATCCATAAACCGATCGCCCTGCGTCGGGGCTACTTCATCCGGGGCAAATTCGATCAGCTTCAGCGCAACATTCCTTTTTCTGCCTTTGTGCAGGCATTTCGCGATTTGATGAGGCAGTTGCTGACCGAAAGCGATGCTGACATTGAGCGATGGAAATTCAAGATTCTGCGAGCTTTAGGCGAAAACGGACAGGTGATTGTAGAGGTCATTCCAGAACTGGAAAGCATTATTGGCCCCCAACCTGTTGCCCCGGCGTTATTAGGTGCAGCAGCCCAAAATCGCTTTCACTTCCTGTTTCAGAAATTCATTAAAGTCTTTGCCACGCTCGCTCATCCGCTGGTCATTTTCTTGGATGATTTACAGTGGGCGGATTCTGCATCGCTCAAACTGATGCACCTGCTTATAAGTGACACTGAAAGCCAGCATCTTCTCCTGATCGGGGCATACCGGGATAACGAAGTTTCACCCGCCCATCCATTGATGTTGACGGTGGAGGAGATTCGGCAGGCAGGAACCCTGATCAGTGAAATCGCCCTTGATCCTCTCCAGCTCTTGGATCTGAATCACCTGATTGCCGACACTTTCCACAGTTCTCTAGAACAAACCCTGCCCCTATCTCAGTTGATCTATCAAAAAACTAAGGGCAATCCATTTTTCATCAACCAATTCCTCAAATCCCTCTACGAGGAACATCTCATCACCTTTGATGCAGCCAATGGTTGCTGGCAATACAATTTGTCGCAAATCAAGGCCCTGTCGTTTACGGATGATGTGGTGGAATTTGTCGGAGGTCAATTGCAAAAATTGTCTCTCACCACTCAAGCGGTGCTTAAGCTCGCTGCCTGTATTGGAAATCAGTTTGATCTGGCTACATTGGCTATCATTTGCCATCAATCTGAGGCAAAAACATTTGCTGACCTCTGGGAAGCGCTTGAGGAAGGTTTAATTCTGCCCATAGGTGAGGGCTACAAACGGTTCCAGGCCGAACAGTCAGCAGGAAACCTGGATTCTGACTTCGAGCCTTCTCCAATGACCCTTGCGGTGGATGTGGAGGCTTCACCTGCTGAATCTTGCTCTTACAAATTTCTCCACGATCGCGTTCAGCAAGCAGCCTATACATTAATCCCAGAGGAGCAGAAGCGAGCCACCCATTTGAAAATTGGTCAACAGCTATTAGCCAATACGCCAGAAGCCGAGCGTGAAGAAAAGATTTTTGAAATTGTGAACCAGTTGAATTATGGGATGGGGTTTGGTTCCCAGTCCCTTTTGTCTTTACTGTTCAGTGGACAAAATTCTGTGGATGCAATCTCCCAAATCCATGAACTGGAGCCCACAAAGAAAGAAGAACTGGCTCAATTAAATCTGTGCGCTGGACAAAAAGCAAAGGCTGCGACTGCCTACGTCACCGCAATGAACTACCTTGCAGTCGGAATTAGTCTCTTGCAGACCGACTGCTGGCAAAGCCAGTATGACCTGGCTCTGGCACTATACGAATCTGCTGCAGAAGCTGCCTACCTCTGTGGTGAATTTGAACAGATGGAATTCCTGGCTGAAACCCTCCTGACCCAGGCACACACCCTGCTGGATAAGGTGAAGGTTTACGAAATCAAAATTCAGGCGTATACCTCCCAGAACCGGCTTTTGGAGGCGATCGCGATCGCCCGTCAGGCACTAGACCAGTTTGGTATTCACTTTCCAGAAGAACCCACTCCAGCCCATATTCAACAAGCCCTTCAGGAAACAGCGGCGCTCGTTGCTGAGGCGCCCCCTGAGGAACTCAGCCATTTGCCAGCGATGGCCGATTTGGACAAACTGGCCGTAATGCGTCTGGTATCGAGTGCCATTCCATCGATTTACCTAGCTGCTCCCATGCTGTTTCCGCTTGTCATTCTGGCCCAGGTTAAGGCATCGCTTCAGCATGGCAATGCGCCAGAATCTGCCTTCTTTTATGCTAGCTATGGAATCCTTCTTGCCAACATTCTGCAAGACATTTCGACATCCGATCAGTTCGGTCAATTGGGGCTTAATCTGGTTTCTAAATCCAATTCCAAAGAAATCAAAACACGCACCTATTTTGTTCTAGGCGCTTTCATTGTTCACGGTAAATCTCACATAAAGGAAACCCTGCCATTTTTGCTGGAAGGTTATCAAGCCGGACTGGAAGCGGGAAACTTGGAATTTGTTGGCTACTGCATTAAAGATATTTGTCAGTACTCCTATTTGATTGGACGTGAACTCAGCCACCTGGAAAAAGAAATTAGTGCTTACAGTCATATTCTTTCCTCCTTCAAGCAAACTACTACTTTGAACTATTGCCAGATTTATTGGCAAGCAGTTTTAAACCTTCTAGGAAGGGTTAAAAACCCCTGCATTCTATCAGGTGAAGTCTATGATGAAGCACAAGCCCTTCCCCTATTACTGGCGGCGAATGACATTACCGGGTTACATTATTTCTATCTACATCGACTGATTCTTTGTTATATCTTTAGAGATATTGATCAGGCATTAGAAAATGCTGCAAAATCCAGAGAATTTCTGACAGGAGGGACCGGATTTGCAACCGTGCCCATCTTTTATTTTTATGATTCACTCACAGCGTTGGCTGCCAGTTCTAAAACACAGTCAATGGATAAGTTGTTAGCCTGTGTAGAGGAAAATCAATCCAGGCTAAAACACTGGGCGCATCATGCTCCTATGAACTATCTCCATAAGTTTTTCCTGGTCGAAGCTGAACGATATCGAGTATTGGGTCAAACCACAGAAGCCATCGAATATTACGATCGCGCCATCGCCGAAGCGGACAAAAATGGTTATCTGAATGACCGGGCGTTGGCCTATGAATTAGCGGCTAAGTTCTATTTAGCCTGGGGCAAAGAGAAGATTGCCCAGGTTTACCTGGCTGATGCTTACTACAGTTATGCTCGCTGGGGAGCCGTTGCCAAAATTAATGACCTGGAAAACCAGTATCCTCAACTTCTAAACTCAATTCTCAGTCAAGAGAAATTTGCTTACCAAACAGAGAGATTTTCCACAACCTATACGTCACTTGCCAGCAGCAGCGCCAGTCTTTCCTATGCTTTAGATCTGGCAACGATTCTCAAAGCCTCACAGGCGCTTTCGAGTGAAATTCAGTGGGAACATTTACTTTCAACCCTAATCCAGGTTTTGATCGAAAATGCTGGAGCTGAAAAGTGTGTTCTCGTGATAGCGGAAAATAAAGAATGGGTAGTTGTCACCCAGTCTGTTGATAAGAATGTACTGCAAACCCCATTTGAAAACGCTGGCAAAATCGTCCCAAAATCCATCATCAACTATGTTTCTCGAACTTCAGAAACAGTGGTATTAGATGATGCCAGAACTGAAACAGCGTTTATTACCGATTCCTACATTCTATCGCAGCAACCTAAAAGTACTTTGTGTACTCCAATTCATAATCAGGGAAAGTTGATTGGCGTTTTATACCTGGAAAACAATCTAACCACCGGAGCCTTCACTCACGATCGCCTGGAAGTTCTCAAAATTCTTACGAGTCAGGCAGCAATTTCTCTCCAAAATGCAATTCTCTACAATACGCTGGAACAAAAAGTAGAGCAGCGAACTCACGAGCTTAATGAGAAGAATCAGAATTTATCTAAAACTTTAGCAAAACTGAAACAGACTCAAACCCAACTGATTCAAACTGAAAAAATGTCCTCTTTGGGACAAATGATCGCTGGAGTTGCCCATGAAATTAATAACCCAATTAATTTTATTTATGGTAATCTCGATCATGCGGAAGAATATTGTCGAAATTTAATTCATCTGATTCATCAATTTCAGTATTACTATCCTCAACCTCTTCCTGAAATTCAGCGCGCGATGGAGGAGATGGATTATGAATTTCTCCAGGAAGACCTGAAAAAATTGTTCCAGTCTATGCGAGTGGGTGCAGACCGAATTCGTCAGCTTGTTCTTTCTCTTCGCAATTTCTCTCGTTTAGACGAAGCTGAGATGAAACCCGTTGACATTCATGAGGGAATTGACAGCACATTGCTTATTTTGCAACACCGTTTGAAAGCCAAAAATGATTATCCGGCGATTGAAGTCATTAAGGAGTACAGCCAACTGCCAAAAGTTACCTGTTTTGCCAGCCAATTAAATCAGGTATTTATGAACATTCTGAGCAATGCGATCGATGCGCTGGAGCAGTCGTTCGCTGGTGGTTCTTCGTCGTTGGCTGCAGGTGGAACGCGAGAAGCAAATGGTCAGGAGCCAATGGTAACTCCCACCATTCGGATTAGAACAGAACTGGCTGATTCCAGGGTGATTATTCGAATTGCAGACAACGGCTCTGGAATGACAGACGAAACCAAGCAGCGGTTGTTTGACCCCTTCTTCACCACCAAACCGGTTGGTAAAGGGACGGGTTTAGGATTATCGATTAGCTATTCGATTGTGGAGAAACACGGAGGGCAACTTTATGTGGAGTCTCAGTTGGGTAAAGGAACCGAATTTGCGATCGCCATCCCCTTAATCAGGTCCGAATTTGAAATTAAGACTCTCACCCATTCGAGGTAGTTCTCCCACCCAATCCGTAGAAGCACTTAGCTGTTCATTGGACAAGGCTAAAGACCTTGTATAACAGGGCTTTGCGCTAAAGAGCTGCAAATGCAAGGGAAGAACAGTTTGCATTTTTCTCCTTCGCATTTCCTTCAAAATACTGCTGATTTAACCGTATAAACACTATGGTTTTCGTATTTATACGTAAATTGAGATTGTATTCCATACATTAACGAACCAGTGCTTCTGCTGATCCTCCCAGCAAAACTTTAAAGTTGGAAATTCTTTCAAGTCGTCATAGGCAAAACGCCTCCTGGAAAATACAGTTGTAGCTATAGCCATCAGGCTTGAGACGGGGTACGGGGGCGGAGCCTTTGACTGGGGTCCCACACATCCCCTTAAAGCCAATGTCCTAAGCAATCTGCGATGGCTACAGTTCAAGTTTGGGTTCTGTTGATTCACGGATTTTTCCCGAAAACAAGCCCATGCCACCATGACCAGCCTTGTGTTACCCATTAAAGGGCACCTAACAAGGTGAATACATTTATCATCAATTAACTGATCTGAGTGGGCAAATTTGAAAATGATGAAGAATCGAAAGTATTTGCGACAAGGAAACCTCTTTCCTCTCCGGTGTTTCGATGTTTGTAACCTATGTTTAAAGTCCATTTCAGACTAAGAGATAGCCATAATTAACTGTAAGAAGGGAAAGCGGGGGCTTCGCCCTAACCCTCATGTTGCAGATTTAGTGTTTGCAACATTAGTTACTTAGAACGCCCACTAAGACACTTGCTACTCTTACACATTTTCTTTCATTCTCTTTTAGAGCCTTTCTCAAGTCTCAGGGAAACTACTTTCTTTGCAAGGCAAAGGTTCTAGTTGGGAATGCTGGGAGACCTGATTTTCCTCACCTGGCTGTTAACAACAGTGTTAATAACTGTTAATAACAGTTTAGCCATTTATAGCGTTCACAAATCGTTTCGTTTGTGAACAAGGGGGGGAAGTGGGGGCTTCGCCCCCCGCAGGGGCGGAACCCCTGCACCCCGTTCAAATTTCAAGAAGGATCGCTATAGTTGGCGATCGCCACCTAAGTAAGAATCTTACATCAACTGAATTCAAACCACTTCCACTTTTTAGGCAAGGTTCATTCTGCCAGGAGTGTTGAAGCGAGTTTGGGCTGCAAAACAGCGAATTCAGGCCATTGATTTTGCAAATTAGGAGGATCAAACCCATGCCAATTAGCCATGTTGAAAGCAACACCTCTTCTATCTCGGAAGATGCAAGCATATTGTCAGAAGACAGAGACATTAAAGCTCAATTGTTGCAACAGCCAAACGGTTCAGAGCATTCCCAGGCTGCTGGTGTGCCACCCGCCGTTGCCTTGATGCAAATGATGACGGGTGTTTGGTTAACCCAATCCATTTATGTGGCTGCTTCTTTGGGAATTGCGGATTTGCTGAAAGACAGTGCTAAATCCGTTGACCAACTGGCACCAGCAGTTGGAGCACAAACCGCTCACCTGTATCGGGTACTGCGTGCCCTTGCCAGTTTTGGCATTTTTACTGAGGTCGCACCCCGCCAGTTTGCACTTACAGAAATGGCAGAATACCTGCGGAGTGATGTTCCTGGGTCACTTCGTCCTCTGTCAATGACCATGAGTGATGAGTGGCAATGGAATTGCTGGGGTGATTTGCTTAATATTGTCAAAACTGGACAACCAGCGATGCAAAAGCTGTACCAGGTCAATGACACATTTGAATATTTGACTCAAAAAAATCCCCAGGCCGGGGCATTGTTTGATAAGGCGATGATTGGTTGGTGTTCGGCTATTCATCTGGCCGTACTGAATGCTTACGATTTTTCTGGAATTCATAAACTGGTGGATGTGGCGGGTGGTCATGGCACCCTACTGGCCTCAATTCTGGCAAAGTACCCGCACCTGCAAGGCGTTTTGTTCGATTTGCCCCAGGTGGTTGCAGGGGCCGGATCGTTGCTAGAAAGTCGGGGTGTTGCTGACCGTTGTGAAGTCGTTGGGGGAAGCTTTTTTGAAACGATTCCAGCGGGAGGAGATGCTTACATCCTGTCGCATATTGTTCATGACTGGAGTGATGAGGATTGCATCAAGTTTCTCAGTAACATTCGCAGGGCGATCGCTCCCCACGGCAAGTTGCTCGTGGTTGAAATGGTGATTTCCTCAGGAGATACTCCCCACTTTGGCAAGTTGCTGGACGTTGAAATGATGGCGATCTTTTCAGGAGGCCGGGAGCGCACTGAAGCAGAGTATCACCAGTTATTTCAAGCAGCAGGATTTCAAATTACCCGCATTGCGCCAACCGCTTCTCCAGTCAGTGTGATTGAAGGCGTGATAGAGACCTCAATCGGTAATGCTAAAGACTACGATTCTAAACTCAGCAATCACTGCAATTTAGGCACAACCTGACGGCGTTGGTGCATCAGGAACAGGTTTCTTCAACGAGTACCATCAGGCTTCAACCTGCATGGTGCGGACGTAGCTGCGCAGCTAAATATCTGGACTTTTTAGAAAGTCTACCAGACCCATGAAAGTTACTGAGGTTAATGAACATGAGAGATGTGTTGGAGTTAATTGAACAAAAAAGACAGGAATTTATCCATTTGCCGTTTTTCAAGTTTCTGCAAGACCGCAGTATTGATTTGAAAAAGCGAGCATCGGGAATTCCATTTTGGGCTCACTTTGTTATGTCTTTTAAAGACCTGAACGCTTACGTTTTGCGGGAGGAACCCACGACTGACCCGATCCAGGCCATGATTAATCAACATACTTATGAAGACGCCAGTCATTGGGTATGGTATGTCAAGGATCTGGATGTTTTAGGAATTGATCATTCCTTGCGATTTACCGATGCACTTAGGTTTCTTTGGAGTGAAGAAACCCAAAAGGCACGTCAGCTATCCTATGACCTGCTTAGACTATGCGCTTCTCAAACAGAACCCGTTCTGCGGCTAGTCATTGTAGAGGCGATCGAGGCGACCGGAACCACCGCTCTTTCCGAAGGACTGGTGCAGTTGAGCCAGGAACTGCAAGAACTGACCCACAAGCGCCCTCTCTATTTCAGCGACCATCACCTGCGAGTGGAGACAGGGCACATTCAAGCAGGGTTAGAGAATGGTGACGAGGAACAGTTTTTTGACAGTATCCAACTAACCGATGACCAAAGAGCTAAAGCGTTTGAACTGGTTGAAACCGTGTTTGAATACTTCATCCGATTCTATAACGGGCTTCTTGCTTACTCCCAGAAGCATTCCCTGGATCGTCCTTTTCCAAAAGGGTATAGGGTACCGCAGGATGAGGTTGAATTTACCCAGTCCGCGATCGCCAGTGACCTGGATTCCATCTACCTAGAATCATACCTTCTAGCTCAACAACCCACTAGTCACAGATAACAGCAACAAAGCCAGACGATTACAGTCGTGTTTTCCAACTGTTGTTGTTTGTAGGGACGTTCCATGGAATGTCCCTTTTATTCATCAGGATTTCAATCAACTTATACCGATTTAAATGATGAACCTTGCACATCACCCCACCGCCTTCGGCACCTCCCCTTGCCAAGGGGAGGTCAGGAGGGGTCGGATTTGCCCTGTTTTCAAGTCAAATTGGTATTATCAGGCTGACTGCCTAACTCGGCTAGCAACTCGAAGCCGGTCGATTACGGGGGAATAGGAGGCCATCAGTGAACCAGGACCAGGCTCGGTTGGTGAACCGCCCTCGCCGCCAGTTAGTGCGGCAACGAACTCAGAGTCAGAACTGTATCCGCGATGACCACGGATGACTGGTTGTTGCACGGGTATCCTCAACCAGAATTCCCGCCTTACAAGCCTCCAGTAGAGACAACTGTAGCTGTAAGATAAGCACTGCAAAGGGACACCATTCGATGTCCTTTGTAACTCAGCCTTTGTAACTCAGACAGTATAAAGAAATCTGGAGGGCTACAGCCGATAATTTGCCTTGCAGGTTGAGAGAATCTTTTGGTCACCAGAGCTTAACCGTTTAATATGACGAAAACCAGACAGTTCAACTGCTGTAGCCACTGGTTTCCCTGCGGATGCAGAAACAGACTCTTTTCGCAATGCAACTGAATAGGGATAACTCACCTTTTCGTAGCTGTCCACAACTGTGAGTGCCAGTCGATCCGCCTGGAGAGTGCCATGAAAACAATCAAAGGAAGAACGAGGCATATAAAACGCACCAACCACTTTGTTTTCCTTCACCTCAAACACCAGGTAAGCGGAACCAAGCTGCTCTGCGCTGGAAGACTGCCCATAGAGATAGGTTCCACTCTTTAATGAGTGAGCTTGTTTCGGTGAAGAATGGGGATTGGAACGGTAAGGCGCATTCGGAGTGACAGGATTTTCAGGAACTTCAGCACTGTTAGCAACACTTCCTGGCATTCCAGGCGTTACCAGATGTAAGGCGAGAGTAAGGGTGACTCCAGTGAAAACTTTTTCGAGGTGACGGGAACCTGAGACAGAAGGGAATGCTTGGAAAGTCATGGTAGAAGCTCTTCTGGTGGGGGCTGGTGATGAGAGTAATATCTCGCGTTTCAAAGGATTATCTAGTGACTCAAGCCTCAGATATTTTGTGATCCTCCCACCCAATTCAGGTGATCAAGGTCACAGTTGAACTGATGTTGGACACAAAGTCTTAACGGGCGACTGTATGTATAGCTGTCGCCAAGTTGTTTAGGATATTGGCTTTAAGGGGTGTGGGGGCTTCCGCCCCCAGCCAGAGGTTCCACCCCTGCACCCCGTCCTAAGCCTGGTGGCTATCGCTATACTGCTGTTCCCAGACAAGACCAGATGGTGAGTGTTTCAGTGCTGGAGTCACCAGAATCAGCACCTGAGCCTGTGATTTTTGTCATTCCTTTGCTGCCCCTGTATCACCCGTTATCTAGTTTTCCGACACGCTGTGATGCTTTCTTCAGTCACTGGTTTTCTCCCAAAAACTCACAAGACACAGGGGATACCTGTCACCAACCTTATGGCAGAAATTCCTGATACTAAAACTTGTAAGCCCCCATTCAGAGGTAAAAATCATGGAATTAAGGTATCGCGGTAATCGTTATCAACGGAACGAGTTTTTCATGGAAGGCGTTGAAGTTTGGCAGGAGGGAATCTATCGAGGAACTCCCCATATGCTGAGGGGTTTCCATACCTCCCAACCAACGGCAACCGTTGAACTGCAATATCGCGGAATTTGCTATGCACGCTAACTATTAGCTATGCATGCTAACTATTAACGTTTTCTTTGCTTTGCTCAGTCTCTTAACTGTAGACTCAACCACCCCTTGACAACAAGGGGTTTTTTATTCAAAGAAGAGTGAGGGGTAATACCAATGTTTTATGAAGCTGTACATTATCAACCCCGGCTGTCGCCTTCCCCCTTACCAAGGGGGACTACAGAGGGTTCTGATTCTACGCATCCTCATATTGAATTGGTATAAGGTCAGTTGTTAGTTGTTGGTTGTTAAAGAGGGACGAGAAGTGAGAGGGTAGGTTGAGTGATGGAGTGATGGGATAAGGCTTCTGGACGATGGCATCAGTCTAGTGATTATTGGGTTAGAGAATGGGGAGTAGGAGGAAGCTAGACTGGTATCCGTATTCCCGTCGTGCTGTACTAGTCCCTGTCCCCTTCTTCTGTTCGATCCCTGCGCTGTCTTCTCTTCAACATTGGTAAGAAGCAGAGAGCCGCGAGTAAACCAAGGGCCAGAAAGACTGGCAGGCGATCTCCTCCCTGCAATGCATCAGAACCTGCTGCCCCTAGCCAGGTGTATGCCAGGGTTCCGGGGATGATACCAAGGAAGGTACCCAATGTGTAATGCTTGAGGCCAATTGGAGTCAGCCCAAACAGAAAATTCACCACATTGAAGGGAGAAATTGGTGCAAACCGAACTACCAGCACAAAGCTCAATGATTGACGACGAATGGATTGTTTAAACTGTGCCATTGCTGGATGGTGCCCAAAATGGCGTTCTGCCCAACTATGCAGAAAATTACGTGCCAACCAGAATGCTCCAATTGCACCGATTGTTGCCCCTATGACCGACCAGACCGTACCCCAGATCAAGCCAAATATCGCCCCACCTGCAACGGTCAGCATTGTTCCAGGTATCCCCATCACCGTTGCTGCGATATGCAGTAGGACAAAAGCAAGTGTTGCAAAGCCTCCAAAACTGTGGAGTTTCATTTTTAGCAGGGCCTGGTCGAACAGTGCCATCATTGGCGTAAAGCGGAACAACGCGTAAATGAGTAGGGCGATCGCAAGCCAGACCCCAATCCTCCGGTACCATCGAAACCAGTTCCCGCCAGAACGACCGATTCCCTGATACCATCCTTGCAGAGTAGGCTCTTTCTGCTTTAACCACTTCGAATTCAGCCCCATCCCTCTCCCACTTCAGTAATGCCCTTCATTAGCTATTACGCAGGAGAGAGCAGAATGGATGAGGATGGAGTGATGGAGAAGATGGGTGGATGAGTGGATGAGGAGGGCGTTCTAGAAACGGGGCTCTGACTCCTCGAAACCCTGGTTCCCCTCGCCCTCCTTTCCAGGATTGCCACAAAAAATTGACAAACCCTGGATGAATTTTAAGTTTTCATACCAGTTTGATTTGAAAACAGTGCAAATCCGGCCCCTCCTGACCTCCCCTTGCCACCCCCTATCACTCCTCCCCCCCTCCCCCCTCCCTAACAATTCACTACTGACGATCTCCTCACCCTATTATTCATTACCCATCCCCCCCTCTCCCCTACCTCCTCCCCGCTTCCTCCAGGCCACGGGCAGAATAGAAAGGCCGGAAAACATGGTTAGTGCCAGAACCAGTGGCAGGCGATCGCCTCCGCTTAGGGCTTGCTTGCCAGCTGCCCCCAGCCAGGCATAGGTTAGTGAAAGGGGGATGATGCCCAGGAAGGTGCCCAGCATGTAGGTTTTGAGATTAATAAGAGTCAACCCAAACAAAAAGTTGACAAGACTGAAGGGGGAGAGGGGGTGTAAAGCGAACTGCCATTACAAAGTTCAAGGGGTGGTGGGCGATCGCTCGGTTCAGTCGTTTTAGTAGGGGATGATGTCCAAAGTGGCGTTCGATCGCATCGTGGAGAGAGTAGCGCGCCAGCCAAAACGCTCCCGTTGCCCCCAGAGTTGAGCCAATAACCGACCAGACAGTGCCCCAAACCAGCCCAAAAATAGTGCCTGCTGCCACTGATAAAACGTTGCCAGGAAATCCCAGACTCGTAGCAGTAGCAAATATCAGAATGAACAGTGGAGTGCCCATCGAGCCCAGATTTCTAAAGTAGACAGTCAGCGACGACTCATCCAACAGGAGACTGATGGGACCAAGCAGGCAAACCACCAGAAACGCTAGCCCCGCCAGCGCGGTCCACAGACTGATCTTGTAACGTCTAATCTGCATGGCGTTTCATCACAACGCCCTCCAATATACCTTGAAGGCTTGATAAAGATGTATCAAAAAGATGTATCAAACCGATGAAGAAAGTTTGGTAGTCCAGCCATATTTCCAGAAAAGATGTGACATGATGGCGATCGCTAACGCACGGCAATGGCTGGAGAGTGCTGTCAATTCACTCATTCAGGGAGAAGGAGTTATGAACCGATGGACAGGCAATCGACGGATTGCAAAGGCGATGGTATTGGCAATAGGGGTTGCGATCGCAGTACCACTCCTTCAAAGCTGCTCTATGACGGCTTCCGATGGGCAATTTGCCAGCTCTCCAGTGCTTTCGCCCGTTGAAGGTAAGGCAGATTCTGCAAACGCAGCCCTCCTGAGTGCACGTCCCCCTGTCACCACCGGGCAGCGGACCTATCACATCGGCAACAGCCTCACCGATTCCATTGATGGCTGGCTAGAAGCGATCGCCCGCAGCGCAGGTTATAACCACGTCTTCCTCCGCTCTACTATCCCCGGTGCGCCAACCGACTGGAACTGGAATCATCCTGGTGAAGCGTTGGGCGAAGCAGACTACCGGGTGGTTTTTGACACAAAAGCTCCCATTGATCATCTGTCTACCCAACCCTTTGCAGGTCACAATCGCTCCCTTGAAAACGAGGCAGAATATACTGGTCGCTTTTATCGTCTGGCTCGCCAAAAAAGCCCCAACGTTCAGCTCTGGGTCTATGCCCAGTGGCCCGATAGAAACCTGGATGATCCCTGGTCCCACGCTAAGGGAAGCGTAGAAGGATTGGGTTTGAGTCCTGCAAAGACTTGGGAACAGGCCGTCATGAACCACCTGGCCTACCATGAAGCCGTTCGCCAGCGGTTAGATGACCAGAACGATGGCAATCCCGTTCTCATCGTCCCTGGTGGGCTGGGATTGGTCAATTTGAAGCGTGAAGTGGATGCAGGACGGGTTCCAGGCATCAAAGATTTTTTTGCTGAACATTTCAGTGATGAAGTTCATCTAAGCTCAAAAGGCCGCTACCTGGTTGCGCTTATCTTCTACGCCTGCATTTACATGAAAAGCCCGGTAGGAACCACGTTTGAAAAAACCGGGCTCACCGCTGAACAGGCAAAGATTTATCAACAAATTGCCTGGGACACCGTGAAGAATTACCGCTGGTCAGGTGTAAGGGAGAAGAAGGGGTAGGAGAAGAGGGAAACTAAAAACTTCATCAAACGCTCTCACTTCCGCTGCAAAACTTTTTATCATCCCCTTGCCGAAATCTAAAGCACGGTCATAATGGTGTCTTGTTTGACGGTGCTGCTGGTGGGAGGAGAATGGATTTCGGGATTCCAAATCTAATTCGAAGGCGTGCTACGAAGCTGGACTGGTTCCTTAAAGCAGTTCTGGTGGTTCTTTGTTGGGGAGCCGTGTTTTGGGCCGTAGGGGGGCGGGCGCTGACTTATCCGGTTATCAATCCGGTTGATGCTGAGATGGTTTCCAATTCGGTGCAGATTGCGCAGGCGGGGTCGATTGATGAGCTGCGAAGGCAGCAGCAGCAAATTGAACAGCAGCGATCGCAGGTTGCTAGGGAGCGCGATCGCCTTAAAAAGATGCAGACAGCCGCTGAGGGGGACCTCAAAGGGCTACAGAAAAATATCAAAGCGACTGCCGAGCAGATTAAACAAAGCGAGAACCGCCTTCAGAAGGCAATGAAGCAACTACGGGAGTTGGAGAGCACCCTGGTTAAAGCTGAACAAGCCTATCAGCAGAAGCAGTTTGCAACTGTTGCTCGGCTGCGTTTCTTGCAACGGCAGCAGATTGAGCGGGGTTGGGCTGTGTTGTTGCAAAGCCAGAACTTGAACGAATTTTTAGACCGCCGCCGCCAGCTTAAGTTGGTCTACGAAACAGATCGGCAGATGTTGAAAAGACTTAAAAAGGAAGCCGATCGCATTGAGCAGCAGCGTAATCAGGTTGAGCAGAAGAAAAATGAAATTTCCCTATTGACCCAGCAACTTCTGGCACAAAAGTCAGACTTTGAAGCCCAGGCAGATTCTCAAAAAAGCTTAATTGAGCGGTTGAAGACTGACCGCATAGCCCTGGAAGCGGCTGAAGCTCAATTAGCCAGAGACTCCCAAACCATTACTCAGTTGATCAGGCAACGGATTCCCGGAGGTACGGCTTATCGTGGAACCGGGCAAATGCTCATGCCCTGTGTGGGCGAGATTACCAGTGGGTTTGGCTGGCGTACCCATCCTATTCTGGGATATGAGCGGTTCCATGCCGGACTGGACATCGGCGCAGATTACGGCACCACTATTTATGCAGCCGACAGCGGCACAGTTATTTTTGCTGGCTGGTATGGTGGCTATGGCAACGCAGTGATTATCGACCACGGAGGCGGCATTACCAGTTTGTATGCCCACAGCAGCGAACTGTACGTATCTGAAGGTCAGACTGTTCAACGGGGAGCCGCGATCGCTGCGGTTGGTTCTAGTGGCCTTTCTACTGGACCTCACCTGCACTTTGAAGTCCGTGAGAATGGCGAACCAATTGATCCATTGGCATACCTGTAATCCTTTACAGGCCCTACTCCTTCTAGTTGTCCATCCCCTCATTCTTCTCCCGTGTTATACTCTCACAAGTACGAGGGCATGTAGCTCAGTGGATAGAGCATCAGATTCCGGTTCTGAGGGTCGGGGGTTCGAATCCCTCCATGCTCGTAGCATTGACCAGAACCATCATTTCATAAATTCTACGGGGGACGGGAGAGCGTTGGTTTTGCGATTTTCAGGAAACTCCAGCTTGATCGGATTGGGAGGTTCACCTGGCATCAAGTAGCGGTTTCCCCAACCACCATTCACATCTTCTGAGCGTATGGGTGGAGGGTTGATTTTTCCGGTAGGAAGGGCGATCGCTACTTTCTGGGTCGATTGCAAATAGCGGCGATTGTCAACCGTTGTCAGCAAAACCCCGTTTTCCAGCGTTTTACCCTGCGCTCTCAATTGCTGATCTAATTTCAGAAGATGGTTTGAACGGGAATCCACAACGTGGGTTGCCAGAAACACAACCTTTGATTCTGGCTTCAGGGCAATTTTGAGTCTGGGCTGATCCAGTTGCCATGCCTCCTGGTAGCGACCATCCTGAGCAGCTTTCCAGAGATTCAGCGAAGCCTGCCATTTTCCCTGATTCACCTCCACTGCTTGATACGCCAGGATGGAATAGGTTGGCTTCGGGTTCAGTTCACGCGATGCCCGGTTAGAGGGATAGAGATAGCGGATAGCGGCCACCCGGATCTGGCTCCGATTCGGCAGATTGGTGGTACCGGTGAGCACATAGGTTCCCGGTGCAGCAGGTTTAACTTGAAACTGTAACTCTGCCTCCGATGCCTGCTTCTGTTCTGGTAACTGCAACAGTCTGGAGCAACTACCCGTCCCTAATAGCAATGTCAGCCCTAACCCAGCTCTCCAACACTTCACCACACGTCCTACAGGGAAAGCATACTGTTTATTTTTGGTAGGGGAAAAGTGATAACCCAAATTCGAGCAACCGGTTCTACAAAGATTGTCTAAATTCAGCATGGCAAACGAAGCAGTCTGATAACGGATAGTCAACCACTGCAACCCTGAAACTAGTACAGCTTGACCTAAGCCTGGCTAACATTCCCGGCTTCTGACTCCTGACTCCTAACTCCTGATAAGCCTGTTGCCAAGCTACCACAGCCAAATAACCCGCTCCAATAGCTCTACAAGAAATTCATCCAGGTAATTTTCCAACTCCAACAGGCAAATGCAGGGGAACGCTTATCATATATTTGCTGTTCGCTCCCAGGTTATGAGCTACTGTCTCAACCCTAGCTGTCGGAAGCCTCAGAATCCGGACAAAATTCAGTCTTGCCGGAGCTGTGGAGCGAAACTGCTGCTCAAAGATCGCTACCGACCTATCAAGCCTATTGCCCAGGGTGGTTTTGGCAGAACGTTTCTGGCGATCGATGAAGATAAGCCTTCCAAACCGCGTTGTGTCATCAAACAGTTTCTGCCCAATTCCCAAAGTACTCATCACGTCAAGAAGGCCGCCGATTTATTTGAACAAGAAGCTCTCCGTCTAGAAGAGCTTGGTAACCATCCGCAAATTCCTGCCCTGCTGGCCCACTTTAGCCAGGATCAGCATCAGTACCTGGTGCAGGAGTATGTCAATGGCAAGACCCTCGCCGAACTGTTGCAAGAGCAGGGGGTGTTTAGCGAACCCCAAATCTGGGAAGTCCTCATCAGTTTATTGCCAGTCCTGGAATTCATTCATTCCCATGGGGTAATTCACCGGGATGTGAAGCCCAGTAATATTATTCTGACTCCGGGCAGTAAAGCTGGCAGAGGACGGGCGAACTCTGTCGATTGGGCAGGGATGCTGCAAGCCCTTTCTGTTGAAACTGCACAGGGTTTTCGGGATATGCTGAATCGCCAGCAACGGTTTAGTGAATTCCTGAGTCAGGGTCTGGCAAAACCACCCCGAAATATGGACTTGACCGACTATGGACGCTGGCAGCAGATAGCAACCCTGTTTAGCAGCTATCCTGACCTCACCTACTCTCAACGGCAATTTTTGGTGGCTGATGCCAGTCGGCTGCTCTATGAAATGCGCCGCAAGTATGGGCTGAAAAGTGGTAAAGCTTTGAGTGGGCAGATGGTATTGGTGGACTTTGGGGCTGCAAAAGCCGCCGTTGGTACAGCCTTGATTAAAACCGGAACAGCCATTGGTAGCCCGGAATATCTGGCACCGGAACAGGCCAGGGGGAGAGCTGTTTTTGCCAGTGATCTCTATAGTTTGGGAGTGACCTGTGTTCATCTGCTGACGGGGCGATCGCCCTTTGACCTGTTTGATACCAGCCAAAACGCCTGGATATGGCGGAATTTCTTGACCAGTCCAGTGAGCAAACGGCTGGGACGAGTTCTAAGCCGGATGCTGGAACCGGGATTGAGCCAGCGCTATCAGTCTGCCGCTGAGGTTTTGAAAGATCTGGAAATTCAGTTGCCTTTATCAACTCCTCAAACTTCAGGGGCTGACATTCTCTCTGCAATCGTCCAGGCTAAACGCCCCCGAAATCCTGAAGCTGTTCCCACTGCCGCAGAAACCGTTCCGAAGCAGCTAGCCTCTGCTAGACAATCGAAAGCGAAGATCCGTACGCCCCAACCTCAGAACTGGCAATGTGTCCATCGATTCACTAGTTCAGGCAAGGTGTATGCGATCGCCCTCTGCCCCACCGCTCCTATCCTGGCAAACACAAGCGGCACCACTATCAAACTCTGGGAGATCCAGGCAGCTCAGCCTATTCGCCCTCTGACCGGGCATCTCGACCTCATCTATTCCCTCATCGCTAGCCCGGATGGTAATTTGCTGATTAGCGGTAGTGCAGATAAAAGCATTCGACTTTGGGATTTGCACAGTGGGCAACGGTTGGGCAGCCTCAACCTCCATACTGATACTGTCCTTAGCCTGGCCATCAGTCCCGATGGGCACATTCTGGCGAGCGGCAGCCTCAAAGATCCGATCAAATTGTGGGATCTGATTCATCAGCGCGAGAAGGGCGAATTGCAGGGGCACCCTGGGCGGGTTGATTCTCTGGCATTCAGCCCTGATGGCAATCTGCTGGCAAGTGCAGGGGGAGAGGCTGTAATCACCGTTTGGGAGATGGATACGGGGCAACCAGTGCGATCGCTCAAAGGACACACCCAAACCGTCTCTACTCTGGCCTTCAGTCCTGATGGTAAAACCCTTGTCAGCGGCAGTTGGGATGGCACGGTTAAGCTGTGGAGCACCCAAACCTGGCGCGAAAAACGCACGCTTCCACCCGAATCCGGTCGCATCTATTCTCTGACGTTCAGTCCCGATGGCAAAATATTGGCGATCGGCAGCGAAATCCTCAAACTCTGGAATCCCCGCACTGGCAAAGAAATCACAGCCCTTGCTGGACATGCTTCCATTTCAGCCGTGGCTTTCGCCAGTAACACAACCCTCGCCAGTGCCAGTTGGGACGGTACAATCAGAATCTGGAGAATTAAGGGGTGAAAGGATGGATGGGTGAGCGAGTAAGGGCGTGAGGGAGTAAAGAACCGTCACCCTATCACCCCGTTCCCCTATTCCCTTCTCACGCCTCCTCACTCACTATAGCTGTCGACAGGCTGCTTAGGACATTGGCTTTAAGGGATGTGGGGGCTTTCCCCCCAGAGCCAGGGGTTCAGAGCCAGGGGTTCCACCCCTGTACCCCATCCTAAGCCTGGTGGCTGTGGCCATATCACTAACAACCAATAACTGACAACTAACAACTCTTCTCTATGGTGAGCGAAATTAAAGCGGTTTCAGGAAAGGGAATTCCCCTGGTGGGTAACGACATTGATACGGATCGGATTATTCCTGCTCGGTTTTTGCGCTGTGTGACCTTTGATGGGTTGGGAGCGCAGGTATTTGCGGATGACCGGGCTCAGGCAAATGGGCAGCACCCGTTTGACTTACTCCAGTACCAGGAAGCTGAGATTTTGGTGGTCAATGCTAATTTTGGTTGTGGTTCCTCACGGGAGCATGCTCCTCAAGCACTGGCTAAGTGGGGAATTCGGGCGATCATCGGTGAGAGTTTTGCCGAAATTTTCTCTGGCAACTGTCTGGCGATGGGCATTCCCTGTGTCACGGCTGACTCCACAACAGTAAAACAACTTCAAACGTTTCTCACTGAAAACCCCCAGACTTCCATGACCGTAGACCTTGAGTTAATGCAAGTTCACTGCGGTGACTTTTCTGCTCCCATTTCAATGGGTGAAGGTGCCCGTATGATGCTGATTACAGGCACCTGGGATGCCTGCGGTCAACTGGTTTCCCACACTGATCGCATTCGAGCAACTGCAGCCAGCCTGCCCTATATCTGTTGGTCAAGGGGTGAGTTAGTAGGGGGTAGGAGAAGTGAGGGGTGAGGAGGGGAGGGAGTGAAAGGGTAACAGGGTGATAGGGTGACGGTCCTTTACTCCCTTACTCCTCCACCCCTCCACCCGATTCTCCTTCCCCTCCCCTTTCACTTCTCGCCCTTTACCCAATCATGCCAGTGCCTCAGGAGTTCGGCGACGGGGCTGGCATGGGCGATCGCCCCTCTGGGCAGATGGGGAAAATCTCCGTCAAAGATCTCTGAAATTCCCCAGAAGCAGGCTTCCTGGCAGAAATGGGTAATCAATGGCTGGAGATCGAGGGGGAGGGGTTGTCCCTTTTCCACGTAAAACCGCTGCCAGGCGCGAATGAAGGGCCCTAAAAGCCAGCTCCATACGGTTCCCTGGTGATAGGCCAGGTCGCGATCGCGGGGGGGGCCTTCGCAACGTCCCTGATAGGCAAAATCGGCTGGGTCCAGGGTGCGGAGTCCGTAGGGGGTGAGGAGGCGATCGCACGCAACCTGCAACGCCTGCTGCCCCTGTTCGGCGGTAAAGGCACAATGGCGCAGGGAAAGCGCAATGATGGCATTCGGACGGATCGTCATATCCAGGCGATCGTCCGGTTCAATTCGGTCAAACAGGTAACCCTGTTGAGCATTCCAGAACTTTTGGAGCGAGGCTTTGACTTCCTGGGCTTGCTGGGCATAACGGCGAGCCTGGTTTTTTAAGCGCTCTGCATTAGGAACTTTTGGAGTTTCGCTGAGCCGGGATGCCCACTGCTCTGCCCAACACAGTGCAGAGTACCAGAGTGCGTTAATCTCTATGGGTTTGCCATTCCGCGGTGTAACGGGTTGTCCATCCACCAGCGTATCCATCCAGGTCAGGGCAATGCTGGCATCATCCCAGGTGATCAATCCATCTGAAGCATCAACCCGAATGCCGTGCAAGGTTCCGGCGGTAAAAGCTTTATAGATTTGTTTAACAATGATGTACTGTTCTGCCAGAAAGTCCCAGTCCTGAGTCGCTTCCAGGTATAGCCCCAGAGTTTCAATCCACCAGAGCGAGCAATCAATGCTACGAAAAACAGGGTCTTCTCCCCCTTCTGAGAGTTCATTGGGAATCAACCCCTGGCAGCAGAGGCGACCCAGGCGAATCAATAGTTTACGGGCCAGGGCATAGCGCTGAGTTGTGAGGGCAAAGCCCGGTAGACATAGCAGAGTATCGCGGCTGCGATCGCCAAACCAGTGATACCCCGCCATGATGGTAGGCATCGTTGCAGAGGTTTGATAGACCAGAAACTGGTCACTTGCCCGTAGCAGGTGTTCCCAAATTTCAGAATAAACTCCTACAACGTGGGGTAAATGCAAAAACTCCCGATCCAGCCGCTGCTGTTTCGCCAGAACCGCTTGATCAAACACGAGTGAGGTCAAATTTGCTAGCGCCTCAGTCGGCAACCCTACCCTTGCTTCTAGTGTCAGAGTGTCTCCCGGTTGCATTAAAACCGTGAGATAGCCAGGGCTGTAAAGGTCTTCCAAATAATCCAGCCCACGCTTAGCTTCCTGAGGGTAGTAATAGTTCCAATACCAGACGCCTTCTGGCTGGTAGTGCCCATGACTCCAGCGCAACTGCCAGGGGGTACCCGGTTTGCCAGTCTTTCCTCCCTTCAGCGCTTGTAGAAAAATCTGATTAGCCCCGACTAATTGGGAAAAGGTCAGGTCGGGGTCTTGCTTTTGTAGATAGTGAAAATCGCGATCGCCAATCAACGGGCGTAACCGCAAAACCCCAAGCTGGCTGCCGGTATACTGATACTGCACCAGCACCCGATTGGTCACCTGAGGTTGAGCTGGGGTAAACCGCGGATCACCGCCCTGGTGAAGTAACCCATAGGGCATAGCAATTTTGCGGCTCACCTGCCAGTCCCCATGACCCCAAATCCAGGTCGGTACCGGGTCTGCACTAAAAACACGGAGCAGTTGATAGCCTAGAGGGTCTATCTTGCCCACTTTCCAAAAATTGGTTCCTAAGGCAAAGATTTGACCAGCCACCTCCAGGCTGGCCTCCAGGTGGGATAACAGCAACGTCCGGCGGCTAGGCGGGTCTAGAGCGGCAATCAGCCAACCGTGGTAGCTGCGGGTGCGGGCATCACAAACGGTACCACTGGCAAAACTGCCCAATCCATTGGTCAGCAGCCACTCCCGCGTATCCAGGTCATCCATTCCTTCAACAATCATCCGTACACTTATACCGGTTTAAATAATCTTGACGGCAGATGCCTTAATGGAAGAAGCCAGATTTATTCTGGCTCCTGGCTTCTGGCTTCTCAAATCCTTGATCTGTCGCATTGAACAATCAAATTGCTATTACTGTTAATTGTTGTTAATTGTTTGTCAGTCTTAAATCATCCTGACTACCCGGATGCACGGAGAGGCTGATGCACTCTGGAATAGCAGGAGACCCTTTATACCTTGCTTTTTGAGAAGACAATTCTAGTGCATTCAAACCAAATTCTGGTGAGGATTTCCCGTCCCAATGCAAAAAATTTACGGATACTCCCCAATCATCTTCTTCTTAAAGATTTCTTACTCAGAATCGTTATGACTATGATATATTCGTAACAGTTTTTCATTATAAAGTTGCTGTAAATGCGACTTTGTGATGAGGAGACTGATTACTCTTCTCTAACCAATAGGCGCACCCACTACAAGGAGGCTACTACACTCATGCATCAAGAAGGATGTTTGCGAGTCGGGCAAGCGGCTCCCGATTTCACTGCAACTGCTGTTGTCGATCAGGAGTTCAAAGAAATCAAATTGTCCGACTACCGTGGTAAGTACGTTGTTCTATTTTTCTACCCCCTTGACTTTACCTTTGTTTGTCCTACCGAGATCACGGCATTTAGCGATCGCTACGACGAATTCAAGTCCCTGAACACTGAAATCCTGGGTGTATCTGTTGATAGTGCATTCTCTCACCTCGCCTGGATTCAGACCGATCGCAAATCCGGCGGTGTTGGCGATCTGAACTACCCTCTGGTTGCTGACATCAAAAAAGAAGTTAGTGCTGCCTACAACGTCCTGGTGCCCGAAGAAGGAATTGCCCTGCGTGGACTGTTCATCATTGACAAAGATGGCATTATTCAGCACGCAACCATCAATAACCTTGCCTTTGGCCGTAGCGTGGACGAAACCCTGCGCACCCTGCAAGCCATCCAGTACGTTCAGTCTCACCCTGATGAGGTCTGCCCTGCAGGTTGGAAGCCCGGTGAAAAGACCATGAATCCTGATCCCGTCAAGTCCAAGGAATACTTTGCAGCTGTATAGCGATTCCATTGGATTGAGGAAGGCTTTTCCCGGTGGGAAGAACCTTCCTCAACTCTCCTTCTTCACAAACAATCTGAAGAAACGAATTAACGTGTAGGGTGAACAGTGCTTGCCCTACACTTTTTGGATCAAAAAGCAAAATGGTGGAGCGACTCTCCGATATATCCAGACTAATCGCGACGACCGTCATAGGATGTGACGTCCTGCATCAGACAGCGCTCCAAAAGCTCAATCGAATGGATCCGCCAAAATACGCGAGGATTGAGAACGGTCTTGATATAGGGATCAAAGACAGGCTGATTGAGGTATTTCCAAATGGGAAACTGAACTTTTTTGAACTGTGAGAACATATGAGGACTTCCAACGAGCAGGACTGGGCAACATCAACCGGGAGTCAATAGCTACTACAAGCTACTACAACTGACTGATGATAGGAGCAAGGGCGATGCCTCAATCTAGGCCTACCACTCGCTCTGATCCGTATGGCTACTGATAGTAAAACAGGGGTAGCCTTTATGCAGGGAATTACTCCTCCGGTTGGTGATCTGCCAGTACAACAATGGCAGAATCTTTTCCGAATCCCCTGGTAAGGATTGCGGAATCTCTCTATCTCCAAGGTCGGGGGATCTGTAATTCTATGGAGGCGATGGAGAAATGTGGGTCCTCGCGCGCACCGCACGTGATGTCTGCGATCGGTTTTAGGTTCGTCAAACTTTCTGCGGCAATGCTGAAAAGGGCGTCGAGGGAGTCAAGGCTTCGAGGAGCCGGGCATCGTTTCCAGGACATCCCTGACCATTTCTAAGCGACCGTTTCGAATCCCTGTGACCCTGCCTGGACAGACGGCACTAGAGTCCAACCTTCCAGCCTCAGCTTTTGATAGGTGGCCCACCCTTTAGAACCTTTGGGAACACGGTGATCCGGAACAGCGTACTGGGGAAAGCTAGTGTAAGGACGCCAGGGTTCGTGGGAAGCCATGCGCAGGTGTAAGATTTTGGTTCCATCCGATCCCAGCCTGGGTAGCCAACACATTTCTTTTTGCATCAGATGCCTCTCTTTAGTAAGCTTTGATCTGCATCTTGACAAAATCAGCAGTTTTATGCGTTCCCCGTCGAGGTACTCTTGAGTGCGGTGCTATAGCATAGCTACACAGCTCAGAACGGTGCAGGGGTTCCACCCCTGGCTGGGGGCGAAGCTCCCACTCCCTCTCTAATTCCAATGTCCTAATGCACCCGCGTAGAGCTATAAATGGTAATTGGGGGGTTGCCAAGCTGGTCGTGAATGGCCAGGTTGGATTATCTGAAATCACGTTGATCTGTGTCATGCCAGAGACCAAAGTTTGCAATCTTGAAGTGGAGAGATTGCTCTACTACACTCCCCGGCACCCAGCACAGATCAGAACAAAATTGTTCCACATGCTGCCCAGCTTGATTCGACACTTTCCACTCCCGCCCCACCAATGGTTCTATCTCACCCGTTGCTATTAAACCTTTGGCTGAGGAGGCATGGGCTAGCAATCGTTTTGCTTGAATTTGAATGATAGGTTGATCTTGATTATCAATGAAGTCCGCTTGTCCATTAAATAAATCATATTTGTCATCCTGTTTCTCAAGCGACTTCATCTCAACACATCGCACATCCCCCCAGCCATAGCCGCGTTCGCCCCCAAATTGCAGCTGATGGCAAGCCTGTTGCCAAGCTTTTGTCCATTCGGAGTCACAACCCTTCTCAAACACATAACCCACTAGATAAACCTGGTTCCCTTCATCCAATGTGCGGGGTGAGAGAAACTCCACTTCATGCAACAGTCCTTCATCTGCTGTTTGTTGCGGATAACTCAAAGCAGTGCTGGCATAGCTACTCAGAAACCGACGGCGAAATTGACTCTCATTCTCCCAAGGAAAGTGGATCAGGTAGTCTCCTTTCACTTTTGTTACAGGATAGAAGTAAGTGTATGCCAATGACTCATTGACTTTCTTCCCGATGTACTGATAATCCTCTGACTTGGTTGCTGGTTTATTGTCCTTCTCACACTGATGGCGGGTCAGCCGCATGGTCAGGGCACCCCAAAAGGAACGCCCTGGCACATAGGAACGGTGCGCTGCACGTTGCCCACTTTGCCGCAGCCAATGTGCATCGGGGACTTGAGCTTAAACACCACGCGATAGGCTGTCCAGGTCACGGAGTTACCTCCTGCTCATTTTTCTTCTCTGGTTCCTAACGAGCCTTTGCCCCATAACGAGCGTAAATCAACATCTGCTCCAGGGTTTCTTTGGTCAGCAACAAGCGCTCCAAGTCTTGAGTTATATGGTCAGTAACGTGCTTCAAAACAACATCAGCACTTAAATCAGGCTTTCCGTTTTCCATCGGTTTCTTCCAGCCAAAACCCAATTTCTCTAAAAGACTAAGCATCTCATCAACTACCACCTCACGGTTATCTTTTCCTTTGCCAGTAGGTAGAGAAAGCAGGCGTAGACACCATCTTCTTGCAATACCCCTAATGTTTTGGTGACAGTAGCTTCTATATCAGCCTTAGCTTTTTGACTACTGCTTGGGCATGTTGGGCAGCAAGGCGATCGAGGTTTATCAGTTGATCATTCATGATTGGTTATCTCCTGTGAATGAACCACAGAGGCAGAGAGTCTAATTTTCTCGGTGTTCTCCGTGTCTCTGTGGTGCTTTATCCAGATGACGTAGTAGTTAGTTGAGCTTCCTGAGAGGGCGATCGGTTTGTAACTGCCTAAACCACTCTTCAATCTCCACCGTTATTGGCTCACCGACGACAGCCATCCGCCCAAACCCGCGTGTGCCCATGCCACCCACGCCTAGCCACTCAATCATACGGAACCCTGCTTTCACAACCTCGAGTGGATGGTTCCAGGCACCACCGGGTATATCTTTCTGAGTTTTGAAAGTCTTGTTTTTAGGAAAAGGATATGGACGTTTTGAGGGCTTGCCATTTTCTGTTCGTTACCATTACCCTCGTGCTTCTCGTCTTCTGCCTGTCCCACACCATAATCATCCAACACCACCTCGGCGGCGAGGAACGTAGCGCGGGGAGGGCTTCGTAGGTGAACAGCGCTCCTTCTTCCGCTGCACCTGTTTCAGGACTAATAGCAACCGATGTTCGGACTTCCAGGTTGCTATTCACGATATGGCTAAAGAGTGAATCCTTGACCAAGACAATTCTTTTAATCACCTGCCACCGTGGTTCATTTTGCCAATTCTGGAGTGGTGTCACTGTTACTTCCCTGCCACACCGACCATTAGCCATCCCAGATTGAGTGGGTCAGTGCGATTCCAGGTCAAGACCGCCTGATCTGTATTCCAGGCATTTGGCAGATTACTCACATCAAAGCCTGCCTCCTCTAGCCGCTCTACCGTACTCACCCACACTGGACCCACCATCGAATGCACCGGGAATAGCAGCACGTGGGCATCAAAATATTCACGACACCGGAATAAATCCTTGCCTTATCGGTGTCGTTGTCATTAGGGATTTTTGATGTAGCCAAACGTATAGCAAACAGGATTCTCATCAGGATTTTCAATCTTGTCATGGCTCTGTCCAGCTGCTTCTGGGGTTTCATACAACTGTGCTGCATACGATCGCGCTGCCCCATGCAAACTGGTGCCAGGAATTTTGGGAATTTTGGTGCCCGGTTCTCGCACAATGCTGTTGTCTACCCGTCCCAGGCGGTAGCCGCCAGTGCCGATATGCACCGGGTCAAGGGTCATAAACAGGTAACGTTGCCGTTTATAGGTTGCCATTGGGGTTATCCTTACCGCTGTTTCAAAATTTCCATATACAGGTCTGCCAAGTCTGCCAATTCGCCTCGTACACCAGCGTCGATGAGTTGCTGGCGTTCCTGCTCAGAGAAATCTCGCCATTTCTTGTCCTTGCGCCATGCAGCATTCGCCAGGGTATCTTCGACAAACTGCTTAAATACGTCATCGGTCAGCGCGCCATTTTTCTCATCTTGCCCATACCAGGTCTCACGGGTGGCTTCAATGGTGTGAATCACCTGATGTCGTTGCGAAGTTTCTAGGGTTTTCAGAATCTCCCACAATTTCTCAAAGCGATCCAAATCTTCTAGATAAAAGGGGCGAGTGCGGCGGGGACGGCGACCAGTTTTTTCGTCGTAGTAAATCTCGAAGCGGCGGGCGGTGCTGTCGAGAAATTCAAAGTCGAAGGTGGAGGGGGTAAAGTAGATCTGGTCTCCCTCTCGTAAATCTGCTGCATGAACTAGCCAACAGGGGGTTGTTTCACCGGGTCGCAAGCTCTTGATCGCGCGTTGCCGCCCATTCACTTTGCTGTCATCTCCATTTGTTTCTAGAAAGACATAGGGATACCAATTATCATCAGTCGAACCATCGCCCATTTTGATGGGGATGTACCAAGTGATGGTGCGATCGCTCTGAGTTAAGTTCAGAGTAATAGTCTCATCAAATTGCTTCGTACCATTTGCTAGCTCTTTCTTGTCGTCGGGTAGTTGTCCCTGAGTCTTTGACTGTACTTGCCAGAGTTGCTGATTATCAGGTGCTTTGTAGTTCAACATCTGTCGCCCAGCATCCAAAGCCGACCGTAGCGGGGTACGACGCTGAAAATACACAATACCTAAATGCAGCGGCAGGCGGTTCCTCACCTTACCCATCTCCCGTTCATATTTGGTTTGGATCGCCTTAACCACTTCCAGTGACTTATCTGCCGGAACCAATGCCATAAAGGTACGCGGTTTAGCCAAGATGGGAATCGCTGTCGAATAGGTAACATCTTGGTGATCGGTTCTATCAATGTACCGATTTGCCAGTAGATTTTGATTTTGCTCACTGACAGTTACATCAGGATTCTTGAGTTTGAGAGGCCGCCTGTGTACAACAAACTCTGATTTCATATGATCTTCTACAAAAATTGCTGCGGTAGCTGGATCGGTGAATACTGCTTTATCTGCCTTAAGCTGACGAGCAGTGTAACTGAGATTATCTGTTGAAATTAAATATCCACCACTGCCATCATTTTGAAGTGGATACCAAGCTACACTCAGTTTGGTAATACCTAAATCCAGTTCATAGACATGGAAAGGGAGAAGATTCGGTGTTTGATCCAGATAGAGGAGTAACCGTTGGCGAGAATCAGTCAGAGAGTGTTTGAAATCAGCCTTCACATCTTTCCAAAACTGACGGGTCGTTTCCCAAATCCGTCGAATTCGGCTAAAAGATGGATTCTTGACCACACTTCCTGAACCTGAACCAGGAACGTTTAGAACGAGAGATTTAACCAATTGACCGCTTAACCAGTCACCTAGATCAAAGTGACCCGTGATGAGAGCAAGTCTTGCATTTATATCAGCTACTTCATCGATCCAGATTGTTTTCTTTGATTGCTTGGTAGCCCATGATTGACATCTACCCAGTCGCCGTCTCTCACAAATTTCACAAACCTTGCGGGAAGAGAACCTGTCTGTTTTAGCTTGGGGACGTAACCCGCAAACTGTGCAGATATCAGCTACATTTTCTGTTAACCAAAATAGGTTTATTTCTTTAGATGACGGTGGTGATACAACAGTTTGAGCCAGAACCTTATCAACTGGAGGAATTTCATTTGGAGAGATTGCTCAGTCGATTTCTTAGTTTGCCAGTCCGGGTCTTGTCCCCACCACGCAGTGCTGTCTAGTTCAACAATCGGAGTAATCTCTCCTCCAAGAGCTAGATTGTGATCGTTTCTCAATGTTCCTTGCTTAAACGCCTGCAAAATCAACGTATCTAGCGTTTTGTTACTCTTATCTGTAAAACTCAACAGATTTGGCAAATCAGCTACGACAAAAGACTACCATTCTCGTCTCGATACACTTCATTCCCTAAAGGATATTCTTCTTCCAGGAGATGACGAACTTTATCGAGAGAATCGTTTAAGATGTCTTGTCTACTCAACAAGTCGGGAAGCCTGATAACGTTAGTGATATATTCAAGTCCATTC
Source organism: Leptothermofonsia sp. ETS-13 (assembly GCF_049200465.1). Classification (NCBI taxonomy): domain Bacteria; kingdom Bacillati; phylum Cyanobacteriota; class Cyanophyceae; order Leptolyngbyales; family Leptolyngbyaceae; genus Leptothermofonsia; species Leptothermofonsia sp. ETS-13. Next base: position 2,199,914 of record NZ_CP120836.1, on the reverse strand, counting down.
ACTCGAATGCTCAATAGCCGCCAACGTAGATCGAGAACGAACGGAATTTGCTCTTGCTCTAATAGCAAGGCACCAGCAATCGCAGCCTTGTAGAGTGCGCCTACTAATGTTCCCCAATCCCACAAACTGACCTCATTAATAGGTCGTCGTGTATCTGCACCAACTTGGGTGAATAATTTACTAATTGAGCCAATGAGATTCGCCCGACCACTGATCGAATAATTTGCAAGTATTGTCCACGGCAGAGTCCAAAGTCTAGCTGTTAGATCACTGGGAATACCTTGTTCAAGACCAAAGGGAGAACTGGTTTGTACATCAGCGTGGTTTTGTTCTCCACCTGTAGGTTCTTGTTTGTCAAAGTGGGGGTGTTGTGACAACGAGATAAAAATTGTAACAAAAGTGAAGCAGAGTTTTGACCTAGCTTAAGTTTCTCATCAGATAGCCACTGTCTATCATCAAGCAAAATTTCTAATTTTTCTCTTTCTATGTGACTACTAGAGAAATAAAATTCTAGTAAATTTGGATTCGATAGGATACCAGGAAAACCTTTATTCTCCAGTTCTTGAGCAAGTTGTGTGCGTGGTGGTCGTTGATTTGGATCGTGAGAACATTTACGGTAGTCATGTAACCAGCCGATCGCTTCAGCCAGTAAAATTGCCTGACGATGGTTGACCAGAGTTTCGAGTTGGCTCATGCCTGCCCTCCTTCAGATTGCCTCAATTCCTGAGTCACCATCTCAAATACCTGCCGTGCCACTGCTAGCACTTCCTGAGCATCGCTGGCTTCTGGCAACCCTTCCGGTAGCGAACCGGGCAAGGCATCGGGGTGGCGAGTAAGAATATAGAAGAGATCGAGGAGTTGAACGTCTAGGGCGATCGCAGCCAAAGGATTTGGATCAAGCAAATTCACCGAATCTCCCAGTCGATGAGTGCGGGGTGGAGTTTGCCCCTGAGCAATCAGCAGAGCTTTGGTTGTTTTCTCTGCACATTGTTGAGCAGGGAAACATACCTGGTTATACAGATTTTCTGTCATTGCCAACTCCGCCATCCGTAGATCTTCACGGGCAAACGCTAGCCAAGAGTCACACTCTCTGCCCATATAAAATCCTCCCTTTGTCCACAATTTCATCGCGTACAAAAGCCCGATCTTGACACAACTGATCAAACTCATCATGCGTGTAGACCAACACATCCAGCCCGACTCGTGGCTGTAGCAACCGCAACACCTCTTTGGTGCGATCCAGAAAACGTTGATTGGTTTCTTTAACGATCGCTAGGTCAATATCAGACCATTCATGCATGGCACCAGTCGCCATTGAGCCAAACACCCAAATTGATTCAGGATTATAATCCTCACATAATACTTTCACATAGCGATGAATCTCTGCTTCCAAAAGTTGCTGACGAGTTGTTGTATTTAATTCAGGCATTGCTGCTATTCTCTGTAAGCTGTCAGTTGCGACAAGATTCTGCCGTTATTATCAGTGATTCAAAGGATATAAATTCTCTTCTGCTAAACAACTTAGGTCTATCATTTCTGGATTTCCACCATTTTTCAGCCTGCTGGTATAGCTTTTTGTTGTGTGTTCTATCTTGACCTTGTAAAAAAGTTTTGTATTGTTTTTCAGTTTTGATTTGAAGTTACCGTCATCATTCAGAAATTCTGATTTGAGGCTACCATCCTCATTCAAAAACTCTGGCTGTTGAGCTGGTGTTGATTTATCCTCCAAACATGACCAATCTGCTCGAATTCCAAACTGAATGACATCGTTTAACGCTGCAACCCCAAAACCGCTGCTGGTCTTTGCCCCGAAGCCATAGACCGTAAGCATCGCTTGTACACCTTCGGCAACTAGTTTCAGATCTGCAGCCACTTCATTCCTTTGTTTCTTTTCTTCCTTCTTTCGTTCTTCTTCAGTGACCTGATTCTTTCAGACCTCCAAAAGGGGACATACAGAATCACCAATTCGCCTGTTGCACCGATCGGAACGCACTCAATCAAAATGGGATTTTTGCCGGTGCCTTTTTTGCGATCGTGGGGGTTAATCACCTCCAACCCAATCTTGTCAAAAAAAGTTGGATAAAAATAGAGCCGTCCCGCAAAGAAACCAGATGACGCAATATATCGCCGGATATAACGTCGATACCAGCGGGCTAAATGATCATCACCTAAACTATCTAAATAGCTTTCCAGTTCCCTATCGTCTATATCAATGCCTTTTTCAGTGCCAAACAGTCGCGCAATGCTAATGCGTCTAGCAAGCAACTCTTTTCGATGAGTACGGCTAGTCTTATCATCGATGTTGCACCACCATTCAACCAACTGTTGGATCATGGCATTGTGTAATGCCCCTTTCCAACTGGTGGAGGCAACCATTGGGGTTTGAAACACCTTGTCTTTGCGGACGGGGTTATCGAGCAGGTGAAAGGCGCGATCGTCTTTGCTCAGGTAGGGTTTCCGTAGTTTGAAGGGGATACGTAGCATGAAGCTGAGGCGGGGCAGGCGATCGAGATCAGAGAGTTTAGGCAGAAATTGAAATTCAGTCGGAATGGATTTGGCAGTTAAGTGAAATTCAGTCGGAATGGATTTGGCAGTTAAGTGTTTTTGCCAAACGCCACGGATGTGATTTTTATGCTCAAAGCCTTTAGCTTCATACCACAAATAAGACAAGTGAGGCTCAATCTGAACTAGTTCTTTAGCAGATTCTTCTATCTTTTCTTCTGCTCTTTTCTTTTCTTCTGCTCTTTGCTGTGCATTTTTGTCCTTGCACTGCTTCGCTTGCTCAAACTCCGCTACAGATTGATCAAGTTCATTGAATAAATTGCTCAACTGCTCTTTTCGATAGGCATAATAATCGTATTGCATTGCGCACCTCTGGATCTTGCATTTGCACGCCTTCGTAAATTTCCTCCAAGCGAATCGCACAATCAACAGACATAAAATCTAATGCTTCTTGCTCCTCTCGATAATCTTTGAGTAACCAGTATCCCTCTGCTGTTTTGGTAAATTGCTTAACATAAACCTGATATTGATCGACCAGTACATACTCCTGAAACTCTGGAGTGGTGCGGTAGGCATCAAACTTATCGCCCTGGTCATAGTTGCGGGTGCTTTTGGATAGAACTTCGATTATCATCCGAGGATTGGTCACGGTGTCTATTCGATCGGCGTAATATACAGGTTCCCCCGCAATCACCATCACATCGGGATAGGTGAATAGCCGCTAAGTTGGAACCCAGAGTCGCACATCTCCAATAAAAACCTTATAAGGTTGCTGGCGCAGGGCAAATTTTAGATGAGCATAGAGGTTGCCTGCGATTTGATTATGGTCAGTGCTGCCACCCGTAATGGGTACAATTTCCCCATTACGTACTCGCTTTTATCTTCTGCAACTTCTTCCAATGCTAGATATTCCTCTGGAGCGTAAAGCCTGGGCTGTATGTGGATAACCATCTGCTTACCTCCTGATAATTCAATTAACTGTTTGCATGGCTGTTCTCTTGAGGGTTTAATAAGCTACACAAAAATGATTGGACATCATTTTCATTGGGTGTAACTGTATCTCTCGGTGAGTTCATCTCACGCCAAACCTGTAAAGTGTAGTTTTTGTTCAAATGTTGATGAATTGTATCCATGACTTTCTCCCTGTTCCAGTCATTTGTGTACAGATCCTTTTCAGGATTATTCTTTAAGCATACTTTTGCTGATTCAGGAATCCAGCCCCAAACACGCATTACCGTGGTTCCATTTTCATTGTAAGGACGGGAGATTTTGATCTTGGCAGCTTGGCGATCGTCTTCCACTGTGCCCATGATGAAGTGGCGTAAACTCTTCAAATTATCTGATTCAGCTTGTGGTCTGAATAATTGCCGGAGGTCATACTTCAAATTAAAAGTATCTTCTTCGGTAAAATCTTCTTCGGTAGAGGCTTTGTTTGAATCCTTAGGTTGAATTTTTGACAAGAAAATGTTGTGTAGTGAAGGCAGATCTGGATATTCATGCTTGTCTTCTACTTGTTTGAGCCAGTCATAGAGGGTTTGCGTATCGATACGACTTCCTCCTTCTACCTGAATCACGCCAAAGCCCATCTGAGGACGCGCCCCTAACGCTGACCAATCTGCAATGAATTGAATTAGCCCAACAACGATCTCTGGATTAAAGTTTAGATGCAGACTTTGAACCTGAACGGTGAATGTGCCTGATATCGGCTTTTTTTCTCGAAGCCACCTTGAGATACGTGTTTTTGTTTTACCCTCTTTATCCTTATAGTCATGTTTGGATGAGACGATTTTATCAGATTGAGTGTTGTCCTGAAGCACTTCTAACCGAAATCGGCGCTTTTGCCCTTCTGCGCCAAAAACTTTGCAGACCTCACAAAGTCCGTTTTTGGATGAGCATTTTTGCTCGGTTGGATCGCAGGCATTGCCTCCCATTCCCCGTACCAGCACTTCCATCCACCAGCGCAGGCTACCCAGGATGCCGGTTTCGTGAATGCGATCAACTTCGCCGTCTATGCCACCTGTCCAGAGATGAGTGAGAGTTCGAATTTTGACTTCCATCTTTCCCTGAGCAACATGTCCAAATACAACTGAGATCTTACACCAGTTTCAGTAAGGGTTTGCCCAAGGGGGAAAAATCTGAAAGAAGGGGGGTAATCAAAATTCAATTGAACGGTTATGGAAACTATTGCTCAACACGCCCAAGGGTTAGTCTATAGTTTTGTCTAATACTTAATGAGTATTAAAAATGAGTATTAAAAAGCCAGCTTCAGCACAATGATGGGGCTGTTTTTAGCAGCTCAGGGGCATCCCCGACCCCAACCCACCCCAATCAAGTCAGCCAGTTCGTTAAGTCGGTTTCTGAATCACTATTTGTGGTCAACTCGTGCTGTGATTCGCACGACACGCTAAACGATAGTGCCGCAAGTCGTCCAGCATTCGTCTGCGTCAAGACTGGCCCTTGCGAGTGGTGATTGACCTGACGAGTCTAGAGAAGTGCAGCAAGTTCTTACAGTTATAGCTCTACGCGGGAGCGTTAGGACACTGGAATTAGAGAGGGAGTGGGGGCTTCGCCCCCAGCCAGGGGTTCCCCCCCTGCACCCCGTCCTAACCATAATGGCTACCGCTTTATAGCTCTACGCGGGAGCGTTAGGACACTGGAATTAGAGAGGGAGTGGGGGCTTCGCCCCCAGCCAGGGGTTCCCCCCCTGCACCCTGTCCTAACCATAATGACTACTGCTATATATCTAGAAATGGGTCAGTGGCGGATGTATTGGAGTTTTCGTGTTTGGCGTGGCAAGGGATCGGCCAGTCCATCGCAACTGGCGTGCATATTGTTGGCACAGGTTCCAGTTGCTTTGAGTCGGGGTAGGACGGTCATTGTGCTAGCAGATAGCGAGTTTGGCCTAGTCGATTTTCTGGCTGCAGTCAGAAAGCGGTCTTGGCGAGCGGTGGTGGGAATGCGCTGCAACCGCAAACTGGCAGATGGATGCAACCTCAAGCAGCTTTATCGCAACGGCAAGCGTGGACAGCAAGTCTATTTAGAAGGTATCTCCTATCCACGGACGGGCTCCTGGTTTTGGCTCAAACGAGCCGAAGGCAAGCGAGAGTTGCGCTTTGTCGTTTCCATTCATTCCTATTCCGGTGTAGATTTGGTCCGGCTCGGACGCAGACGTTGGTCCATTGAGGGCTTCTTCAAAACCATCAAACATCGCTTTGGCCAATCGACCAAACTCGGTGTCTATCGCTGGCCGATTTTTGCCTCGATTGCCTATCTCTTAGCGCATTGGATCGACCAATGGTCTTTGCCACCAGTTTTGGACTGGAAAGCTGCCAGTGATTTAGCTTTGAAGAGTTTGTTCCCTTCGATTGTCTGGTTTTAGTTACTCCAAACTGATCCGATGCTATACCGAAATTGCTGCTCAACAGGGGTTCAATATTGTTCTCCAACCCTTGTTACATTGGGCTTATCGAGAATGCTGCAAGATCTAAATCGATGCATTCTTTGAGAACATCCGTTACCGCAGGTAATTTCTGAGGGGATGCCAGTCCTTATCATCTAGGGTGATTCGTCGAATCGCAGCCTGTCCAAGCACTTTAGGAATCGCTTCGCTGAAAAAGCGCCGCTCCAGCAGCATATTGGCCCAGTTCATGACAGAGGCTTTCTCCGACATATTTGTGGATGTTCTGGCAGATGTAGAGCAGCAAATCTTGGACTGCTTCATTGTAGATTTCCTGATAGCGTCCGGGAAATTGGATCCGCTGCGGGTAACAAAGCCTACCTGATCGCAAGATGCCATTGACCAGTTGTCTGAGCGCAATTTGTCGCCTGTGGGAGCAGGGGGGCACTGCTGGGCGGCGATCGCAGCTGGTTCAGTTACTTGTGGAATTCGGGGTTGCTGAAAAGCCGTATGAATCGAAACGAAATGTTGAGTATACAGCATCTATATTCATACCCAAATTCAGCAACGCCTTTTTTCGACAAGTTAGTAGAACCGGAAGAGATAGGGTAGAGAGGGGCAGTTGGTGATAAAGTCGAAAAATTGGGAGTCTGTAAATTCTCCTGTACCCTGTTCTCCTGTCTTACTCATTTTCCCCTTGCCACCTGTCGCCTTTCCCTTCCCCCTTCCTGTCTTCTTTCCTCTTTTTTCTTCCTTCTTTCTTCCTTCTTTTTCTTTCTTCCTCCCATGTCGCCTTCCTCCACTTCCTCCCTGCGTGAACAACAGCATCCTGCCATTCGTCAACTGGCCAATGCTATTGAAGCCGTGTGGCAGCGTCATCTTGATCTGTCGCCTTACCCCCTCCCGACTGAACTGGGCTATGTGGAAGGGCGATTAGAGGGGGAGAAGCTAACGATTGAGAATCGCTGTTACCAAACTCCCCAGTTTCGTAAGCTACATTTGGAACTGGCCAGGGTTGGAACGTCGTTAGATATATTGCACTGCGTTATGTTTCCCAGAGCCGACTATGCCTTACCCATGTTTGGGACGGATATTGTGGGTGGACGGGGACAAATCAGTGCGGCGATCGCCGATCTGTCTCCCACCAGTGGCGATCGCACCCTGCCCGCAGAGTATCAGCAGTCATTAACAGCCCTTCCTTCGATTCAGTTTTCACAACCGCGGGATTTGCCGCCGTGGGGCGATATCTTCTCAGAATTTTGTCTGTTTATTCGCCCAGGCAGTGAGCCTGAAGAAGTGGCCTTTGTCAATCGAGTGGTGGAGTTTCTGGAGATTCATTGCCAGCGGGCGATCGCGACTCAACCGACCCCCGAAAAAACAGGCAGAAATTCTAGCAGGGCAGCGCTACTATTGCACCAAACAACAACAAAATGATAAAACTCGTCGCGTTCTGGAGAAAGCATTTGGTGTAGACTGGGCCAATCATTACATGACAACGGTGCTGTTTGATTTTGGGTAAACTCGACTTTTCTGATCTTGCTACCTTTCCTCATGCCTCAAATGGATAAAGTCGAGCTTAGCAGGGTGAATTGAAACTCAATGCCATTGAAGAGTCAATTAGCAGTCACATGAGGTGCGGGATGGCAAAGATTAATCAGCCTTTGCCCTGGGAATTTAACTCAGATAAACCCTTTTTGCCAATTTCCTACGAGGGTGAAGTGATTGGGTTTTGCCGATCAGACTATGCCAGCCAAATTGTTGAGACGCTAAATGACGATGATAAGCTACGCAAAGCGTTATATCTGGCCTGCTATGACCTGATTGCCCGCTCAGGCGGTAGTAGGAGCAGCATTAACGAATTGATGCAGCAGTACATCGCAAAAAGCAACCCGCCCCAGGCGCGGAACGGGTGCGATCGTCCTTCTGTTGAAAGAGCGTCAGGCAGACCTCGATCTAACCGATGAGGAATTTGCCAAATTCTGTGACACGTTCCGCCTATCCCCTAAAGAACTCAGAAGCATTTGTGCTGGAGCTGATATCGAAAATACCCAACTGTCTTCCCTATCCCGTATTCTGGGTATGACCATAGATGAATTGATTGAAGTCTGGAGAGGAAAGGAGTAAGAAACTTAACCTGGAGCCAACCTGTTAATTAACTTCCCTTGAGATGGGAAAGCTAAACTGCAACTCAGGCTCCTTTCATATTGGTACCTGTATGCTGCAAACCCACTCCTCTAGAGCAGAGATTCAGCCTGATCTTCGACAACTTCTGGAGGAAGTTTATCAGGGTCGGAATTTATGCGCCTACCGCTCTGGGCAAACAATCCCAATGAATTCTCAGGATATTTGGATTGTCTGCCGGGGTGTTGTTCAGCTCACTACACTTTATCCAAGTGGAGATGAAGCGCTGCTGGGTCTGGCAGGTCCGTCAATGCCGTTTGGTATACCGCTGACGCTCATTCATCCCTATCAGGCATCTGCCCTAACCGATGTGGATTTGATGAGTTTCTCAATGGCAGAGATTGAACAGTCTCCAACCTTAGCCAGAGAAATTTTTCGGCATCTCGGTCGGCGGTTGCGGCAAACCGAAGCAATGCTGGCGATGGTGGGTTGCCGCCGGGTTGAAGATCGGTTGCGGCAATTGTTGTTACTCCTACAAATGGAGGTGGGGCAGCCGGTAGCCGAAGGAACCCGTCTCAGCGTCCGACTGACCCATCAACACCTGGCCAGCGCTATCGGAACGACTCGTGTAACGGTGACCCGCCTCCTTGGTCAACTCCGGGAGGAAGGACGACTGATGATTGACGACAGCCGCCATATTATTCTGCCGCTTGGTGTCAACCTATAGCATTGCAATGGTTGGTGAAGTCGGGTTTAAGACAGGCTCCATAATCATTGCTTCGATAGGTACCACCCCTTCCATTTCGCTGCCCAGGTAGCGGGCTGCTTCCCGGGAAAGGTCAAGGGTGCGATCGTCGATGTAAGGTCCCCGGTCATTGATGCGAACGATGACTGACTTTCCATTGAGCAGGTTGGTCACCTTGAGGTAAGTGTCGAACGGCAATGAGGGATGGGCAGCGGTGAAGGCATTCTGGTCAAAAATCTCGCCTGTTGCTGTTAGCCGTCCATGAAAGTAGGGACCGTACCAGGAAGCGGTTCCTGCGATCGCTTCTCCGGTTGCCCTTAACCCATACATCCTTTCCTGAGCTTCTACCAGGGATAAGGGAGGTTCTGACAAAGCCGAGCGCAAATTGTTGGTCCATTGGATCGCCAGGAGTTCAAGATTGCATGCTCCCACTGGTAACAGCTTCCTATCAAGACTGAAGAGTAAGCCATCTCCCAATTTTACCGCCGGCAAGCGATTAACCAGGGCAGGCTGTAGTTGGGAAGGCTGCAACTTTACAGTTTTCAAAACTTTCTCCAGGCGTTGGGCGATCGCAGTCGCCTGTCGCCGATCCAAAACTTCGCCAATCACATAGCCACGAAATTTCACCTGAAAGTGCTCCGGCTGGTCAATCCCTGAAGATTCACCTTCCGATTGTGTCAGAGAGCAGCGTCCCAATATTGACCGACTGGATTTTTCAACTTTAATTTCAGAAGAACGGATATTTTTGACCGGAGTAACTTTTGTGGGCGCTTTTAGTGGAAGAGAAGCTGGTGCCTTGAGAGGAGCCTGGAATCCAGACAAAAAGCTTTTCAGCGTTACGAATAGCCTGCCTGAGTATATTTTCGGTTGGGAGGGGGCGATCGCTGGAGATGACTGATTGAAAGCCACGACAGGAGGTGTTCTTTTGAAAGATAAAGAAACCTTACCTGCTCTAGAAAGTTTGTTGCTGCCATTCTTCACCACAATTCCCAGACCCTTCTTGCCTGATACCTGAGCAAGAGAAGCTGACGCTGATGTTCGCTGAAGTTGAGCCGCGACTGCAACCAATGGGCTATAAGAATAGTCGGCGTCAGAGGTTGATTGAACCAGTAGAACGCAGGTCGGATAACCAGGTGCTTTCAACAGGTCTTGACTGGATGAAAAGAAACACCCTACCCAAGAAGCGACCCATACGAGTCCAAAGATTGGCATAGTGATTTGTTATGTGGATGAGATGCACAACAGTTAGAAAAAGCTGTGTTAGATAATACATTTCCCAAAAGCTTTGTTAATTTATCACAAAATAGATTTTTTAGAATACTTTTTTCAGGCTCTAAGCCCTGAAAGTCCTGCTATGTAGGGATTAGGGCCTCTTTAATAAAATTTCAAAGTTTCTTGACATTTGAACCTTCTGTGTCGCATAGGCGATAGCCCCTACCGTAGACCGTGTTAATCAATGGAGACTCGCCCTCTGTTTCAATCTTGCGGCGCAGTAGGCGAATTTGGGCCGCTAGAGCATTGCTGGTTGGCTTCTCAGCGCTATCTCCCCAGAGGTGTTGATGAATCTGGTCGTGGGTCAGAAGCTGATTGGGATGGCGCATCAAGTATTCCAGGAGTTGTGTTTCTTTTTCAGAAAGCTCGATCGCCCGTCCATGGCGATAGGCTAACTGATTAGCAGGGTCAAGTTCTAGGTCATCTATCCGCAAACGTTGAGAGGGGGCTGGTGGCTCCAGCGTTGGGGGGCGGCGCAGCAGCGCCCGCACTCTGGCCAGCAGTTCCCGCAGCTCAAAGGGTTTGATCAGGTAATCGTCGGCTCCAGCATCGAGCCCCTGTACCCGGTCGTCAATGGTATCTTTCGCCGTGAGGAAGAGAACGGGAATGGTGTCACCCCGCGATCGCAGCTGTTGGCAAATCTCTAACCCAGATAGTTGAGGCAGCATCCAGTCCAAAATCAACAGGTCATAATGGTTTTCCTGTGCCATTTGGCTCCCCCTGCCGCCATCGTAGGCCACATCAACCACATACCCCTGCTGCGTCAAAATTCGACTTAGGGGGTCAGCCATTTCTGCTTCGTCGTCAACCAGGAGAATTCGCATAGGGGGAAAGCTTGTTGACTAAGTTGGTCGGGTTTGCAATAGATGGAGGAATGTGTGGGATAGGGTGTAGGGTTATTAATGGTTAATGCTATAAAACCATTTTCTTTCATTCCCCATTCCTAATCTCTCCCCTAATTTTCTATGCTGACCGTTGCGCTTCCCAAAGGTGCCCTTCTAGGTGATAGCATCCAGTTGTTGAAGTCAATTGGATTAGACTTCAGCGCCTTCCTAGAACCCTCCAACCGGCTGTTGCAGATTGCAGACCCAACAAACACTGCCAAAGCTTTACTTGTAAGGAATCATGATGTTCCGGTGTATGTGGAATACGGTCAGGCACAACTGGGCATTGTGGGTTACGATGTGCTGCGGGAAAAGGTACCCCAGGTTGCCCATCTGGCAGATCTAGGCTATGGCAAATGTCGCATGTCAGTAGCAGTCAAAAAGTCCAGCCCCTACCGTTCCGCTCTGGAGTTGCCGCTGTACGGGCGGGTAGCCTCAAAGTTTGTCCACTGTGCCCGTGAATATTTCAATAGTTTGGATTTGCCGGTAGAGATTGTGCCCCTTTATGGGTCTGTGGAGTTGGGACCCATTACGGGTATGTCAGAGGCAATTGTCGATCTGGTGGCAACAGGGACAACCCTGCGAGAAAATGGCCTGATCGAAACCGATGTGTTGTTTGAAAGTACTGCTCGGCTGATTGCTCATCCGTTGAGCTACCGTTTGGATACCGATAACATGGGTGAATGGATTGAAAAAATTCGAGCAGCGACACAATTGAAGGTTTAGGGATTGAAAATAGACATTGTGGTGGCGATCTCAACCCCACCGGCAAGCTCCCGCTCAAAGATAAATTCGCTGTAGTCTGCCAGATTATCAAGCCCAACAACCGTCAGGAGGATTTCAGCCGCCAGCCAGATAGTTGCTTTGGTCATTATTTTTTTCCAGTAGCTTATCATCGCTGTGACCTCCTTTTGGAGCACCTGGTCTTGCGAAGCCGCATTTGTCTTCTAAAGACTCTTCAGATCTGAATGAGAGGAATGTGCGAACCGTTACAAAAGTTTGTTTGTATCCTGGTTCCATGCTTCTCAGATTAAGGAGCGATAGAGAAGAACTGGGGAAGTTTCTTATCTAGGCCACATTTCGCACTTCTAACTGGCACAAAAGCATTAACCCAGTCTCAACACAACAAGTAGTACTGGCGGCAAATGGAACCGAGAAATTGGAGAGTCCGTATGCGATCGTCAGATAGATTCACCATCTGCTTAACCCTACCTAGCTCCACAAAGTGGAATGCCATCAAGCACTGAAACACTCAGCGTAAGATTGGATATTGGGTGCCTTTGCCCAGTTGATCAGGCAGAGTTTGATTAGCCTGTTTCAACACCTAACGCAGTTGGCGTTGTCCAAGGTTGTACACGAGGCGGAATGTCAGTAGAGAAACTTAGTGATGCAGAAATCTCAGGCAAATCTTAAGTAAGTGAGATAGTAAAGCCTAAAAAAAGCGTGCTCTCAAACCGCCTAAATGTGTGACATTCACGTTCGTTTGCCCCTTGACAACAAGAATCACCATTTTGTGAAAATCCTTTAATACCAATGCTGTCGGGAGTTTTCTGCACCACTAAGGGAGAGAGGCGTTGCTGAAAAGTGGGATGAATTATAGCGGTAGTGATTGTGAGTAGGACGGGGTACAGAGGTGGAACCCCTGGCTGGGGGCGAAGCCCCCACTCCCTCTCTAATTCCAATGGCCTGATGCATCCGCGTAGAACTATAAAACGAAGTTTCAATTCATCCAGCACCTTTTTCATCCCCAGATTCAGCAATGCCAGGTAGAGAAAACGAGAACACTGTTGACCCAGACCTGTTTTTAATGATGAGGAATCATCAGTAAGCAGACGAACACTCGCTTTAACCACTCACTTTAACCATTGCTTTAACTGTTTATTTGATTGGAGAGCTATCAACCGGAGATAAAGAATGGATGGAGCAGATGAAGAGAGAAAATCAAGCACAAAAATCAGGCATAAAGAGTAGAGAATAGGGAGTCGCTCAATTCTCCGGCGATATAAATCAATCACTGCAACTCCTAACGGTTTTTCAGTGCCCTTTGCATATTGCGCTGGTCTTCCCGCTTCCGGATATCTTCCCGTTTGTCGTGCAGCTTTTTGCCCCGCACCAGAGCAATCTCCACCTTGACCCAACCGCGCTTTAGATACATTTTTAATGGCACTAGCGTTAATCCTTGTTGTTCCACCTTGCCGGTCAACTTGCGGATTTCATCCTTGTGCAGCAGTAGCCGACGAGTGCGGCGGGGATCATGATTAAATACCTGATTTGTAGTTTGATGGGGAGAAATTTGCACATTCAGTAACAGCGCCTCACCACTGCGAATCAGGGCGAATCCATCTCTCAGGTTGACTTTCCCAGCCCGAATGGATTTCACTTCTGTCCCCTTCAACTCAATCCCTGCTTCATAGGTTTCCAGAATTTCGTACTGGAAGCGAGCCTGGCGATTGTCGCTGACAATTTTGTAGCTTTCGGTCTGGTCTGCCATGCGATTGAAGCGCGTGTTGCGGGTTATGTTGCGGATTAGTTTAATTACAAAACAACGTGAAATACCCCCAGATCAAGGTGGAACTTTGATGGAAGGGGCCTGCCATTGAGGAACAAAATGTTACTTCCGACAGTCAAAAATCTCGTTTTACCTAGGGCATTTTTGATTATATAGCGGATAGCCATCAGGCTTAGGACGGGGTGCAGGGGTTGGAACCCCGGCTGGAGCCGAAGCCCCCACACCCACTTAAAGCCCATGTCCTGAGCGACTTGGCGACAGCTATGATTTGCAACACGTTCTTCCTCCACCTGGTTATGTTTAATCCATTTTCTACCCTCTCCCGCCGCTCCCGTCGCTGGGTTTATCCTTTAATTTCCTTTGTGGTAGCGTTAGGCCTTTGGTTGGGACAGCCTGTGGTGGCCAGGGCAATTTCCTGGGGTGACTTAATTTTGCAAGGCATCCAGGTCATTCAGCTGTCTAACATTTCAGACAAACAAGAAGTGCAAATTGGTCAGCAGATTGATGCCCAACTTCGTCGCCAGATTCACCTCTACCGTGACCCCAGGGTTCAGCAGTATGTCGATGAAATTGGTCAACGGTTAGCTGTTCAAAGTAGTCGTCCCAATATTCCCTACACATTTCGGGTTGTCGATAATTCCAGTATCAATGCATTTGCCACAATGGGCGGCTTTGTTTACGTGAATACCGGACTGATGAAACTGGCGGATAATGAAGCCCAGCTTGCCAGTGTAATTGGACACGAAATTGGACATGTTGAAGGACGGCATGCCATAAACCAGATGAAAGATCTGGCGATCGCCCGTGGCGTAGCTTCCCTGGCTGGGGTCAATCGCAATACACTGGTGAAACTTGGAGTTGAACTGGCACTACGACGCCCCAATAGCCGCAGTGATGAGTTTGAAGCTGATCAACTGGGGCTACGTACACTGACACGGGCAGGCTACGCTCCATCCGCTATGGTTGCATTTATGAACAAACTGCTACGGAAATCCTCAACCCCGACGTTTCTTAGTACCCATCCGGCGACAGGGGACCGGGTTGCCCGCTTACAACAGGCCATTGATCCCAGCCGCGCCAACGTGGGGGATGGGTTGGATAATGCCGCTTATCGGGCACGGTTGCGATCTTTGTCCACACGCTTGTAGGTATGGGCACTAAAGTAGTCGCGTTGGATAATGCCGCTTATCAGGCACGGTTGCGATCGCTCTCTTAAGTTGTTAGTTGTTATACCAATTTAAACAATTTTGACGGCAGATGCTTGATGGAGGGAGCCAGGAGTCAGAATAAATCTTACTTCTGGCTCCTAGCTTCTGACTTCTCAAATCCTTGATCTGTCCCATTTCAAAGATCAAATTGGTATAGCTCTACGCGGGTGCGTTAGGACATTGGAATTAGAGAGGGGCTGGGGGCGAAGCCCCCAGCCAGGGGTTCCACCCCTGCACCCCGTCCTAACCATAATGACTACCGCTATATTAGTGAGAGGCGAAAGGGGTGACGGAGTGGGAGGGTGATGAAGGAATGGAGTAACGAAGGGATGGATGTAAAGAGTAACTATCCTATCCACCCCTCACCCCTCCACCCCTCCACCCCTTTCCCTACAGCCGCAGAGCTTGTCGATTGGCAGCCACCTGCTCTGGCTCAATCTGGGTAATGGCTTCATCCAGGGGCAGAATGCGGACACAGCGCTTAAATACATTGGCCTGGTAAACTCGCCGATTCGTCATATCTAGCCCCGTCAGCCAGCCGCTCTTGGGATGATAGGCACCCGTATCAATATCTAACCAGCCACACCCCTGGGCTAGTTCGCCGGGGGCAACTCTGGGCAGGGTGAAGGTAATGGTGTGTCCTGTAATAATCAGCTTATCAGGAAAGTAGGGGCTAGACATGCTGTGAAACTCGTCCCGAATCCAGCAAAACTCCTGGGCAGTTTGGGCTTCTAATGGCAACCGGGGGTGAACACCCGCATGAACCAGCCACATATCATTCAAATCCAGGTGAACGGGTAGGGTCTTAAACCATTCCACGTGATCCAGCAGGGTGGTAGCGTCTGCATAGCTGGCAACGGTCGCCCGTCCGCCACTGTAGAGCCAGGCTTGGAGAGCGGGGGTAAAGGCCCGCCCACCAGGAAACGCATCCAGCATGAGCTGTTCATGGTTACCCAGAAGGCACTGGTAACGGCTCTGCTGAACAAAGTTGACTACCTGAGCGCTGTCAGGACCCCGGTCAATCAGATCACCCAGAAAGTAAACCTGGTCGTTGGCACCCGGTGCGATCGCCTCCAGTAAGGTCATGAGTCCTTCGTAGTGACCATGAACATCGCCAATGATAATGCGACGATGGGGAGCCTCAGTCATGCGATCGCCTTTGGTAAATCCTGAACAATTAACAAGCCCACGGAATTGATTCTAATCAATTCAATTGGACTGATGAATCCATTAGACCATATCAAAGAGTCGTGATTTGAATCACCAGGCTCATTATGCCCCAATTCCTCTGGGCACTCTCATTCTGCGTATTAAACATCACACTTTGCCCCTGGAAATTCACTAAGTCTTAATTGATAGGAGTTTTGAGCATTAGTCTCCGGTCAAAACTGACAGGATAGGGATTGAGCTGTTCGCAGCCCTATCACCCCAAAACTGGCGGCTGACTTCTGCTGATCTGGCACTCTCCTTATTGACCCAGGGCTTTGAGCATTCGCTGTAGATCGGCGAAGAAGCCACCGCGCTTTACCCCTTCCCGTGAACCCATGGCTTGAATCAAAATCTGGTCTAGTTTTTCGGCATCGGGTTTCAGGTGCTCTTCTCCCACCAGAGTATAGCTGCCATCAGCAACTTCCAGCCAAACCTGCCAGGGAGAGGGGTAACACCGCATCAACACCGCCTGTTCCAGAGGCCGCAGATAATAGCAGGGTTCAAAGGTGTTCAAAAACCGTTCCCGGATTTTTTCGAGCAGCGAAACCAATCCCAACGGTGCCCACATCTTCCAGTCGAGGGTTGAACAAAATGGCTGGACGCTCGCCAGCGGCATTACAGACCTGCTCAACGGGTGAAATTTCAACTGCGGAAGGAGCGACAAACAAAAAGGCTTTGTCCTCTGGCGTAACCAGTTCTTCCACGGGCGTCGTTTGGCGAGAACCGGCTACGTCTAAGCTTCCAATCTGGCACAGAACCTCTGCCCAATCCCGCCGTGCCAGGGCAGCCGCGCCTGCATCTGAGAAGAATACCTTCAGGTCAGCTCCCAGGTTAGAGAACATCGGCAAGTACTGGAGTGCCGTTGGCATGGGCTTCAGTTCCGGAAGCAGCAATTCCACTTGCAGACGGGTGTAGCCTGCCGCGATCGCCGCCTGGGTTGCACTCTGAGCCTGGGCGATCGCTTCTTCTAGTGTTTTAGGGAGTTCTGCCATTGGAAACGATGGGAAGTTTACTAGAGGGTCAACGACTGTGGATCGGTCTCAATCAGCCTGGCCAGATCTTTCAAAAATGCCGCTGCATGGGCACCGTAGATCACGCGGTGATCACAGGTGATATTGACCTGCATCCGTCGCCGAATGCCCATCATGCCGTCTTCTGTGGCAACGACTGTCGGCAGGGATGCGCCCACAGCAAGGATGGAGCCCGTTCCGGGGGGGAGAATGGCATCGAAGCGATCGACTCCAAACATCCCCAGATTGGACAGAGTAAACGTGCCCGAACTGTACTCTTCTGGCTGAAGCTGCTTTGCCCGCGCCCGCTCTACCAGATCTTTCCAGGTGCGCGATAGAGAGTAGATATCAGTCTTGTCTGCATTCTGGAGTACAGGCGTGATCAGCCCACCATCTTCCATCGCAACTGCCAGGGCAATGTTGATCGAGCTGGGGTAGGAAATGCTCTGATCCACATAGCAGGCATTGAGCAGGGGATGCTTTTGCAGTGTCATCGCGACGGCTTTCGCCAGCAGCACTGTCATCGTGACCCCCTTGGACTTGATCTGTTTATAAAGGTTGTCCAGGTTATCGGTTGTGATGGTGTAACCAACATGGTAGGTAGGCACTTCCAGGCTTGCCACCATGTTTCGCACCACCGCGTTTTGCAGGGTTGTCAATGGCACCTTTTGCCCCGGAACGGCTGGGGCAGGGGCGGCAACCGTAGGAGTTGTACGGATAGCGGCAGGAGTGGGGGGCGGGTGGGGGAGCCGCCGTGGGAGCTACTGGAGCTTTGGCAACCGCTTTGCCTGCGGCGGCTTCCACATCCTCTGCCACAATTCGCCCGTGAGGACCACTTCCCCGCAGGGAGCTGAGGTCAACCTTGAGTTCCTTGGCCAGCTTGCGGGCACGGGGAGACGCCACAATTCGACCGTTTCCGGCAGTACTGCCGTTTTGAGCAGGGGGTTGCTGGGGCCGTGACGCCAGCAGCAACCGCTTTGGGGTCAGCCGCTGGGGCACTGTCAGTTGCAGGAGCAGCGGCCCCTTTGGATTGGGCCTTTTGTTGTGCTGCTTCAATTTCGGCTTCTGTTTCAGCAATGAGGGCGATCGCCGCCCCAACCGGAGCAGTTTCACCCGCAGGCACTAAAATGACTCCTAAATAGCCTTCATAGAATGACTCCACGTCCATATCGGCTTTGTCAGACTCAACCACTACAATGGTTTCGCCCTTTTCCACCCTGTCTCCGGGGGATTTGACCCAGGAAACAATCTTTCCCTCAGTCATGGTGGAACTTAGCGCTGGCATGAAGACTTCGTTGATCATGGAGGCAATCTCAGGTCAAAACATTACGGTCAGGATTCGCTATTCCATTCAACAATTTGCGTTGAATGGAAACTCATCAAATTCTATCGGATTACAGCCGAAAAACCTTTACCCACTTGCAAAATTAACCTCCCTGGTGTCTCTCCCTGAATGCTTAACACGTGACACGAGTCGGTTGAGCTCTCCCCAAACCTCTCTCCGACGCGGAAAGGGGCTGTGAACTGGCTCTCCTTGCTTGCCTGTAAGGGATGCCAGCCAGTAAAACTCTTATTCGATAGCAGTTTCAGGCAGTCCTGTCAATCATCCACACAATTTACTCACAATTGAGAGTTGAGATCAGTAATCATCTTGCATTGTTGCCTCCAGAATCATCCGTATCGTTTAACGAGGCTCTGACTGAACTGGTTTGTGCTGTTACGACCCTATCTCAGGCGGGCCCCAAAGCATTGAAGAGGTGCTGCCCTGGCCTATCTCAAGGGCGTATCAACCAGAGATTTCTCAGCAGCCTTGGCATCGTTGCTGGGCGCTAACGCTGATAGGGGTGTCTGCCAGCACAACTAGCCGTTATTGCTCCCTATCTATCGTTCATACCGTTTACTCCCTATCTGTCTACTGGTTCCAATCCCTTGAGTGCTTGTAAGCTAATGGATGAACATCAAGCATTAGAAAAGCAATGATTCTTCCAGGTTCAGCCGTTCGGGTAATTAATCCTCAAGACACCTATTACATGTTTCAGGGCTCTGTTCAGCGGGTAAGTGATGGTAAGGCTGCTGTCCTGTTTGAAGGGGGTAACTGGGACAAACTGATCACCTTTCGCCTATCTGAGCTGGAAGAGGTAGATGTCACGGCAGGCAAGAAGAAGGGGAAATAGAGAAAGCTTTGAATTTTGAGTTTTGAGTTGTAAATTAGAACAAATGAATTATATTAACTCAGAGCTGAGAATTCAAAACTGGTAACGATTCCTATGCGTCTTCCGCTGCCGCAGTTTACGATGGGCGATCGCCGCCCAAATCACATTGCTGAGGTGATTGAGACGGCAACCACCGAGTTTTTAGCTCAGTGTCTGGAGCCGGAAGATTTAAGTTTTCCTGCGATGCCGCCCTTTGGTAGTTGGGTCAAGGCTATTGACGAAGAGTCGGGCAATCAAATTTATGCGGTGGTTTATTACGCCACTACCAGCCCCATTGATTCGGTTCACCGGGCACGGGCATTAGGGCTTTCCCTACAGGAGTTGCGGGAGCAGCAGCCGCAGATTTTTGCCATGTTGAAGACGGAATTTCGGGCGGCGATCGTCGGGTTTCAACTTCCGCTGGAAAACAGCAATGGGGCAAGTTCGCTCACTTATCAGCACCTGCCACCTCGCCCTCCTCAGGTGCATCAGGCTGTCTATTGCTGTAACCCAGAGGAAATTGTTGATTTCAGCGAAAAACTAGACTTTTTGCGCACCCTGCTGCAAATGGGTGGAGCCCCTGTGGATGCATTAGTGGCCGCAACAATTCGTGAGATTTACAATCTGCGCCGGGCAGATCGGCGCTGGCTAGTACAGGCCGGACGCCATCTGAGTTTGCTACTGAAAGACGACTACGATCGCCTCCGCATCATCCTCAGTCAAGTTCATCTCTAAGGTAGATCTTCTCAATAAAAGGCATAGAGCTTCTATCCTTCGAGCTTCAGGTGTGTTACAGAGATAGAGTCTACCTGTCTTTCTTCCTATGGAAACAACTCTGCAAGTTCTTCAGAAAGAACCGATTGTTCCCTTTGCGGTTCTGCTGGCCGTCATTCTGGTGGTACCCCCTTTGTTTGAACGAATCCGCCTGCCTGGTCTGGTGGGGCTATTGGCAGCAGGGGTATTACTGGGTCCCAATGGGTTGGGATTACTTCAGGAAAAATCACAGGCGCTGAAACTGCTCTCAGATATTGGTCTGGTCTACCTGATGTTTGTGGCGGGTCTGGAGGTAGACCTGGAGCAATTCAACAAGACCAAGCATCGCTCTATTGGATTTGGCATCTCTACATTTCTGGTGCCCATGATTGTGGGAATGATTGTGGGGCGGACGTTTGGCTTTGGTTGGAATGCATCTATCCTGATTGGTTCACTGTTTGCTTCCCATACACTGCTGGCTTATCCCATTGTCAGTCGCCTGGGGGTGGTGGGCAATGAAGCTGTGACAATTACTATTGGAGCCACTATCTTTACTGATATTGGCGCGTTGCTGGTGCTGGCGGTATGCATTGGTATCCATGCGGGGGATTTCACCCCTCTGAAATTGGTGACGCTACTGGGGTCGCTGGCCATCTATACGGTCATCATTCTGTTTGGCTTCAACTGGGCTGGGCGGGAATTTTTTCGTCGCTCTGGGGATGAGGAGGGCAATCAATTTTTGTTTGTCCTGCTGGCAGTATTCCTGGCGGCGGTCGGTGCCCAGTTGATTGGCGTTGAAAAGATTGTAGGGGCATTTTTGGCGGGGTTGGCGGTCAACGGAGCTCTGGGGCACGGCCCAGTCAAAGAGAAAGTAATGTTTGTCGGGAGTGTCTTGTTTATCCCCATTTTTTTTGTGGACATGGGGCTGCTGATTAATGTGCCAGTGTTTATTCGCAGCCTGACAACCCCCCAAACCCTGGGATTGACAATGGCAATCGTGCTGGGGTTGATCTTCAGCAAATTTCTGGCCGCATTTATTATTGCCTGGATCTATCGCTACAACTGGCGGGAAATGATGGTTATGTGGTCGCTATCGATGCCTCAGGTGGCAGCAACGCTGGCGGCGACGCTGGTTGGCTTTCGGGCGAACCTGCTGACTGAAGATGTCCTCAACAGTGTGATTGTTTTAATGTTGGTGACATCGATTTTGGGGCCTATTCTGACTGCTCACTTTGCTCCAGACCTAGTGGTAGCAGACCTGGAACCAGCGGAGGTTACGGATTCTCTAAATTGGGATGAGAGCGAGGATAATTCATTGACGGTCGTTGTGCCCGTCTATAACCCAAAGACCGAGCGGTACTTGCTGGAACTAGCAGCATTATTAGTTCGGAGTCATTCCGGGCGCATCGTACCACTGTCGATCGCCCCCGGACACATCCATATGAACGATCCGCAACTCACCAATACCCTGAAACGGAGTCGGGCCCTACTGGCAGCTGCGGTAGAGTTGAGCCGGGAGATGGGAGTTGAAGCTGCCCCCCTGATCCGGATTGACGATAGCATTGCCCAGGGAATTAACCGTGCCAGTCGGGAGCAAAATGCCAGCCTGGTTGTAATGGGATGGGGACGCCGCACAGGGCTACAGGCTCGCTTATTTGGCAACGTTATTGATAGTGTACTGTGGGGGTCCCATTGTCCAGTTGCCATTTCGCGTTTGCTGGAGTCTCCCACAGCTGTGCAGCGAATTCTGGTACCGATTGAAAACTTGACACCGCGATCGCTTTGGGTCATGCGGTTTGGGCAGGTATTAGCTGAATCTACACAGGCGCAAGTCACCCTACTGCATGTGTCGGATCCCAGCGCCACGGGGCACTTTGTTAATCGCTCTGGAGAGGGCAGGATTGCTTGGGTGCGTTCTCAACTGGAACTGATAGCAAATAAAGTCTCGCCTAGCGCACCGCCACAAATCGAAGTCATGTCAGATGATGATGTCGTGAGAGCGATCGCCACCGTTTCCAATTCTTACGATCTGGTGATTCTGCGCTCCTCTTCCCGTCGTACCAGTGCTGGAGGATTAGCTGTCAGCGACATCATGACCCGCATTGCTGAGCGGTTAACCTGTTCGGTCATCATGCTGGGAGAACCTCAATTGGGTGCGACTGCTGGCTTGATTGGCGTAGACCCTGGAAAGATAAAGTAACCACCTTTTGAGTTGACCTAGGGAGGGTGGATAGGTAGAAGGGTGGGAAGGTGGAGGGCTAGATAGGCGACTCCTCCACTCTCCCACGCATCCACTCCATTACTCTATCACTCCCCTACCCATCCACCCTTCCACTCATCCACTTTTGGTTTTCTGCATCTAGGGGCGATCTCAACGCTGCTTGCGATCAGGCATCACTGCTTCCTGCAACTGTGCGCCAGTCAAATTCGTGCCGTGTAGCTCTGCCTGTCTCAGATCAGCCCCGGTGAGGTCAGCCTCTGTCAGTTCCGCAAAGATCAATGAGCTGCCTTTCAAATCGGCCTGTCGCAAATTTGAGCGAATCAAACTTGCCCCGCTCAGATTCGCTCCTCTCAAATCAGTATTTTGAAGATTTGCCCCCATCAGGTTCACCAGGCTCAAATCTGCCTGCTGCAAGCTGGCATTTAAGAGATTAGCCTGTGCCAAATTGGTCTCACTCAAATTTGCACCGCTCAAATTTGCTTCCTGTAAGTTTGCCCCTTGCAGATCCTTACCCACAAGCTCAACTCCTTGCAGATCGCAGGTTCGACACTCCCTGGTTATCAGCAGCCAGAAAACTCTCACCTCACGTCGCTGGAGAAGTATCACGCTCCCCACAATCAGCAATCCCAGAATGAAAAGTCTTGTCTTCACAACGTATCGTAGATAGACATTATGGCATGTGCCAGATGTTGTAGACGGGTAAGTTATCCATCACGATGATCGCTCCTACCCATAACTGAGGAATCAAAATCTCTTGGATATAGAACAAGAACACGTCAGTCCTCTTCCCGGCAGAAAACCAATAGTATCCAGATTGTTCATCAAAGTGGTAGGGCGATCGCTGAAATGATCTTTATAGCGGTAGTCATTATGGTTAGGATGGGGTGCAGGGGGTTTCACCTCCTCCACCCCTGAATCTATCTTCAATTTAATTTCGTCCAGTTACTTATATTCATATGAGTTCTCCTTCCTGACAGAGGGATCCATTGCATCCTGCTGTTCTTTTGGAAGGGTAGGGTGTCGCTCCCCCCATCCCCTCCACATATGAAACTTCTGGGCTAAACCGCAAAGATTTCACAAAGCTCCAATTTTCTACCCGACAAGAACTCAATTACTGAGTGATAGTGAATATTTAGCTTGGGTACTCTAAAACATTAATCCAACTCCGGCTGTAACGTCTTTATCCTATGACCATGCTATCCACCATCCTTCGAGATGCCTGGCAAAGCCTTCCGGATAACGCTCCAGAACCTATTGTTGATCTCCATTTCATAGCACCTAACTTTTTAGAGGAATTAGGCTTTAAGAAGGCAGAATTTTATCCTCAGTATCCAACTGGCGCTGGTCCAGTAGATTATGCAGTTCGCAAAAACACAGCAGACGACATCTTTATAAATACAGCCTCCAATCCGTATCTCTTGATAGAACTTAAAGGTTGAGATATTAATTTATCAGAAGGATCATCTTAATTTATCAGAAGGATCATCAGGCTATTTAAGTACTGTTAAGCACTTAAAAAAGTATTTGCTTGCCTCTAACTGCACTAGTGTTGAATAGGGAATTATAACAAATTCTATTCATATACAACTCTTCCGCAAGCATTGCAAGGTAATTCATCCGGCGACTCGTTGCCTCGAAATTAATTCGGAAAACATCGATCTGATTATTAGGGATATTAAGCAACAGATTGAACAGCCATTAAGGGCGTTAACAATTGCTGTTTATAACAATAAGGGTGGTGTTGGCAAAACAACGACAATAGCTAATTTAGCGTCAGTTTTAAAGCTAGCAGGACATAAAGAAGTTTTAGTAATCGATCTAGACCCAAATCAGCAAGATTTAACAAATTCACTAGGCTTATCACTAAGTGACGGAGAATTTAAAGAGCTCCTTACTGAGAAGTATTCGGATATCCAACCTTGTATCCAAAAATTTTCTATTATTCACAAAAACAGAGAAATCAATTTTTTTGATGTGATTCCAGCAGACAGTAAATTAGTGGAAGGTGACGAGGCAGAACTTCGACAACAATTTAAGCGAGATATTCTTAGACAGAAGTTGAACTCAGTAAAGCCTAAATATGATTACATCATAATTGACTCTCCTCCTAACTGGGGAGTGTTTAGCCAGCTTGCAGTCATAGCAGCAGACGTTGTACTAATTCCAACAAAACACAATAATATATTTTCATTAGAAAATGCTGCTTTGGCCATTAAGAAGTTTATTCCAGAAGCACAAAAAATCAGAGAAGATGGTTGCCCGGTTCCACTGCCGATCTTCTTTAACGATGAAAAAGTGACAGAATCTCAAAAGGCAGTTGCTTACCAAGCTATTGATAATATCTTAAGGTAGGCAAAAACTGAAGGGTTTAATTTGCTTCCATATTTCTATCCGAAGTTGACCAATACAAATAAAAATCGCGAAATTTTTGAATTACCTAGTTATGCCAATATTGCCAACGCAGCATTCTCTCGAATTCCTGCCGCTTACAGAGACAAAACTGCTCATGCTTACTACTTGAATTTGGCAAAGGGGTATTTTTTACAATGAGCATGCTAACTGATGTTGGAAACTTAATGTATCTGTACCTGAACGAGATTGAACCAGGTGAAGGAATAGAGATTTCTGAATTCTTAGTTGAGTCTGCAGCTAAGTTATTAATTCAATCGGGCAAACGAAATTGGGTTCCAGTAATTGTTAAAGAAATTGGAAAAGATCGTTATGAAGTTATTGGAAACTCATTTATTTATGCAGTGGCAGAAGCTGCAGGTTTAGAGCGTGTCTGGTGCATTATTGCAGATTCTAGCGAATTAACAATAGAGATTACAAGGATCTTGGCTGGTGAAGCAATTCCTAGAATTAGTCTCTCAACTGCTACACGAGATGAAATTTTGGCTGCCCTAAAATATCTTATTGATCAACCAGGTAGTCCACTAAAGGGAATTAAACTTGCCGTCGCTGCAAACAGAATTGAAGAAGCTCCTCGCCAGTATTGGAAAACCTTTGATCCAATTACAAAATTAGGTTGTGGAATTACAAAAGGTAAGAAGCTAGATGCTTTAAAGCAAGTTTTTTATCTCACTCCAGAACCACTGCCAGAAATAATTAAAGAGCCTTCGATTTTAGCAACATTAACCGTTACAGAATTGAAGAAGATGGCGAAAAAGCGTAGTTTAACTATGTCTGGAAAAGTAACAAAAGCTGACCTGGTTAAGTTACTTAGCCAATAGAGCATTGGAACGCAGCTAAATCAACCAAAGTATTCCCATAAAACAATCCAATCAGCGAATTTTTTATGGATGGTGCTGACATTCCAGAAAGTGAACGAAAAACGGAGTGAAGTAAACTTACGTGGACAACTAATAAAGAAAAGAGCGATCCCAAAGGGAGCTAGATGCGATCGCTTTTAAACCTGCTAGTTAGAGTCATCTGTCAATTTTTCAGTTAACAGGTAGAGAATTTGATCGGACTAAGTAGGTAGCCACAATTAATTTTGGGGGTGGAGGGGGTAACCCCCCCTGCCTTGGGGGCGCAGTCCCCACTCCCCCCCTTACAAATTCTTACAAATTAATGATGACTACCCACTTGTATAAAAGAAAACTCAGACTGAGTAAAACCATTGTGATTCCATATTGCTAATTGGATTTATGCTGGTCTCGGCTTTTCGTCTCAGGAGTAGGTTCGATGAATCTCTGTCTAACCTTAAAGTTAATGACAATTCCGACCCTTATAGGGTCTTTGCTAACTCTTAGCATCTTGGTGGAACGGGCATCTGCGATTAATGCAAACCAGGCAGCGGCTCTGACTCTCAACCAGGCTTCCTGTGACTTGCCTCCTGAAGGTGGATTAAAACCATTCAGCATGCGGCACCAGAACCAGAGTATTACCATGGCATCAGCAGACTCCATTGCTGGTGAACCTGCGATTCTTAACTTCAGTGAGGCGGAGAGTGATGCAGCAGCCATTCTGTTTGGCTGTGATTGCCCTGCCTGTATTAATACTTTACGAGAACTGCGAAGCCAGTCTTTATTCAACAGAGGTAATGGCAGCGGACATTGCTGGACCTCGTTGCAACGTCGGGTATCTCCTCAAACGATGCAGGAAGTCCTTCAAGATTTAGAGATGAGGGAAGCTGGACAGTCGTATTAAGGTGTTTCTATTTCTCTCCAATGAAGGGAGTTCCCCAAAACTCCCAGTTTTCCTTGTTGAAGGGCGATCGCCAGTGGTAAATCAATGCTGATTCAAGCCGCTGGCGATCGCGGGTTTTGACCGGAGCCTGAGCCCAAAATCCAATATTCACTGCAACTGGTAGATTGTAGGGACGGTGCGCCGAAACATAGTTCAAAATGTAGCGTTTGCAGTCATGTTCTCCTTTCCAGCGCATGTTTGATTTCACCGTCTCACCAACATACAGCAGGATTGGCAGTTCGTAATCGATTACAAAGTAAAGCGCCGATACCCCTTCATCCGTTGCCTGCCAGCGCCAAAACTCTGTATTTTGCTGGGGTAACTCAAACGGATTTACCTGATTTACAATCTCCTCTGCGGTTGGAATCAAGTCAAATAGAGTTCCCTGCCGGACAGAGGGGCTAATTTTTACCTGTTGTTGATACTGAAAAACCCGCAGCTTCCACTCCTGCAGGGCTTCCTGGCTGATTACAAGTGCAAGTGGCCTGTTTACGGTATAGCAGCCCCGCAACTCGGCTGTGGAAAAAAGGGATTTTTGTTCGCTAACCATCTTCAAACTCAAACTCCAGTCTGGGGCAAAGACCGGATCAGAATAGCACGCATTTTCTAAATTGGTGCAAGTTGTCACCTTCAAGTTACATTTCTGTTGCAGATTATAGCGATAGCCACTAGGTCTAGGACGGGGTGCAGGGGTGGAAACCCCTGGCTACTGGGGGGGCAACTCCCACACCCCCTTAAACCCAATGTCTTAAGCAACCTGGCGACAGCTATAAAATAGACATTATTGGAAATAAATCACTCGATATGAGAATGGTCGATAAAGTCATGAGAATTGACAGTTTTATGCAAAGAATTGATTTCCTTTCTTGTTGCCGATTAAGTCTAATTATTACGGAGAAGTACTTTTTTGTTTTATTACGATCGCCATAGATTCTTGTGCTGCATTGGTGATGATCGGGTTCCATCATGATGACGCAATCTCTTAATTCAACGACTGTACTTGACTATGCGCATTCTATTGAAGAAGTTGCGCGATCGCTGCAAATGGATTTGAAACAGGGTTTGACAACGGCAGAAATCGACGAACGCCTGCAAAGTATGGGTTAAATGAACTCAAAACAAAGCCAGGAAAACCTGCCTGGCTAAAATTTCTGTTGTAGTTTAATCAGGCATTGCTATCAGGCATTGCTATACAGATAGTCATCAGCTCCAGCAGCCAGCCCTGCAACTTTCTCAGCTGTAGTATCTCTGGCTGTTAACATTAACGCTGGAGCAGTACATTACGAACGCGAATTAAGCGATTAGCTCGCAAAACCATCTGCTTCTCCAAGTCCGAATGGCTGCATGACATCGTGATTGGATTGTTCATCAATCGCTACGAGTTTGGGCGGGCTGTTTGACTTCATCGATCCCCATGTCTAGAACATTACCCAAGCTTCCAGCATCAATATCTAGTAGACAATAGCGAGTCTCCGCACCAAAACGAACTCCATAAAGGTAAGAACCCTGTTGAATCAGGCGATCGCTGAGTGGATGACGACTTTCTGTTTTCCACTCAACGTTCTCACCTGGATTTGGATACTCCGCCCAGATATAGTCGAACCGATGCGGAAAAAGTGCCAGGAAGTGATCTCCCCTCTCCCGAACACAGCGAAAATGAGTTGCTAGTTGAGCGATCGCCATATCAGTTCCATTCAATGAATGAAACCGGATCAACAGCCTCACTTACATCACACTCAACCCAACATCTGCTGAATCTCAGCAATTTCCTGCATCACAACTCCCAGAACTGCTATGATGCAAATACACAAAACAGTAATTGAAGGAACCCCCATTCCTTTAATTGAAGTCCAGAAAGCCGGGATGATTGAGAATTTGGCGAGGCTCCGTCCCGGTTTTCTAGTAACTGAAGATCAACGTAAGCAGACTATTCGGATTTAAATTCTGGTTTCTGGTAAACCATTCCATCATCGTATGCAAACCTCCAGTTAGCAAAACGAAACCTCATTTCCTTAATTAGAACAAAGGAACTAAACTGCGATGGGATCTATTAAACACCCAAAATTTCTTTGCGAAACATGCTGAAACTCCTGATCCAGGATCTATACGCTGGAGTGATAGAGCACGGATACGCTCGTGTGATAGATATATCTATACGCCGGAGTGATAGAGCAAAACTTGAGTCTCCCCTGGAGTGATAGACCAATCTGTACGCCGGAGTGATAGACCAACCTGTTTAACATCTTCAGGCAAAGGGTTATATCACCAGACTCTTTTCCAGACATACGTGGGAGTGATAGATACACCTATACGCCGGAGTGATAGAAGAAAAGTCCTTTATACGCCAGAATGATAGATACATCTATACGCCGGAGTGATAGAGCATGAATGCAAAAACATACGTGGGAGTGATAGAGCACCAACAAAGCCAATGGTTAAGGAACTGGGTGCAATTAAATTAGATAATTTTGGAGGGGGAGGGGGTGGAACCTCTCCCTCTTTTCACAGTTAATTAGGACTACCTGTTTATCTATAGAGAAAGCCGGATCAAATCTCAGCACATCTAGTAGAATTCGTCCATTGCCTACCTCTACAATCCCATGACTTCGAGTAAAAGTGACTTAACATTTCCGGTCGATGGGCAGTTATTAATGGTACTGGGGCTTGTTGCAATTCGGTCGTTTTCTTTCCATCTCTCCTTCTTTGCCTGTAACGGCATGGGGGTGGCATCAATGGGGCAATGAGTTACGCACTGAGGTGTCTCATACAAGCCTTCACAGTCGTTACATAAAGCAGGATCAATCCAGTAGTCTTGCCCTTCCCCTCTAATTGCACCTGTAGGGCATTTGGGCAAACAACTATTGCATTTGATACATCGATTGGTAATCGTGTAAGGCATAGCATTAGGTTAGGAAGTAACTAGTGCAGCAAAACAAAAGTCTTGTGTGGGTTCAGGGGGTGAAACCCCTGGCTGGGAGCGAAGCCCCTACTCCCTCATGTCGCAAAATTTAGTGTCTGCATCACTTGGGGGCTGTCAAATACGCCTCTGTACGCAAAAATAGTGAGGGTGTTGCTGATTTTGGGCATAGAATAGGTGCTGTATGCTCGAAACTTCATTTTGATTCATACTGCTTTTTAGCAATACCTAGGGCAATGCCTGGTGAGTAATCGGTCATTCTCATTACACTCGGATAGACCTCAAGAGGTAATGATGAGCGGCGCTAGCCTTCATCATTTCAGACTGAGAAAACATTATGATTTGGGTGCTACCCAAATTTGACTGTCTATACTTTTAGTCAGAATTCTGATATATGTTTATTCTTACTAAGCAATTACATCTTTATTTAACTTTTCAAAGGAGATGTTAATTTTTTGACTGATTTCAAATTGATTTCAAATAGTCACTATTTTAAGTAGTTATCACAAATTTGATTTCTAATCCGTAAAGCCAGCTACAATTTGTAGCTGTTGCCAGGTTGCTTGGGACATTGGCTTTCAGGAGAGTGTGGGAGCGAAGCCTGGTGGCTATAGCTCTAATTCTCAATTAGAACTTAATTAGCACCGATGTCATTTAATTATGACAATTTGCATCTATTATCTCTTCAAGTTTGATAAAGAATAGACATTATCGGAAATAAATCGCTTGATATGAGAATGGGCGATAAAGCCATGAGGATTCACAGTTTTATGCAAAGAATTGATTTCCTTTCTTATTTCCGATTAAGTCTAATGAATGGTATAGCTCTACGCGGGTGCGTTAGGACATTGGAATTAGAGAGGGAGTGGGGGCGAAGCCCCCAGCCAGGGGTGGAACCCCTGCACCCTGTCCTAACCATAATGACTACCGCTATATGTAGTTGAAGTGGAGCTCGAAGAGCCTCTTAAATATTTCACGAATATTTCACGGACTTGTCTTGTCTACCCTGATCTCTACTAATTTTCCTCCAGCAAGATTAAGCGTATGGGATCAAGGGATACATACCACGGAAAGGGACGGTCCTTGAGCTTTTCCCACTTTTCTTTGAAAACTTCAGCCTGTAGTTGGTAGTCTTTGGGGCTGGTGGCAGGTTGGTGCAGCTTTAAGTACAGCGTCATGCGGTGAGGGGTTTCGCTGGTAGTGGCGAGCCAACAGGGAAAAGTATTCGCGTGGTGAGTGGTGAATTTTGCCTGTCTCTGGAGTTCTACTCCTGGTTCGTGAAAGTGGATTTGATGAGCGCGGATGCCGATCGCAACCAGGCGATCAGGGAGGGGTTCCATGACATTGAGGACACAGCCCCAGTCGATCGCTTCAATCTGTTGAGTACCGCTGGGAATAGCGCGGGAGAAGTTTTTGCAGCCGGTGAGTCGGGCAATACTTTCAGTGCGGGGATGCTCGAAGATGGTCTGTTTGGGGGCATGGGCGATCGCCTGTCCTTGCTCCAGTACCAGAAGATTTTCGGCGATACGGTAGACTTCTTCCATGTTGTGGGTGACGAAGAGGGTGACGCCTGGATAGTGGTTGAGAGTGATAATCAGTTCCCGTTCCAGCTGGTTTCTCAAGTGGGTGTCCAGGGCAGAAAAAGGTTCATCCAGGAGCAACACTTCCGGTTGGCTGGCTAAGGCTCTGGCAAGGGCAACTCGTTGCTGCTGCCCACCAGAGAGTTGATGGGGATAACGATCGCCAAATCCGTCTAAATCCATTGCTGCCAGTTGAGCTGTAACCTGCTGTTTGATCGTATTCTTCGATTGTTGTCTGGATAAGCCAAAGGCAATATTCTGTGCCACGGTCAGGTGGGGAAATAGAGCGTAGTTCTGGAAGATGAAGCCAATCCGGCGATCTCGGCTAGGGATGTTGATCCCTTTTCTGGAGTCGAACAGCACTCGCCCATTCAAAATAATCTGGCCTGCGGTGGGATTTTCTATCCCAGCAATGCAGCGTAACAGCATACTTTTACCCGACCCCGACGCTCCTAAAATTCCCAGGGGTTGATTGCCACTATTGAATTGCACTTGTAGAGTGAAGCCAGGTAGTTGCTTTTGGATGTTGACAAATAGATTTGTTGTTGTAAGTTGGGATTGATCAGTAGATATTTCATTGGTGAATGAATAATGCGCAGACTGTAAACCAACCAATTGATAACTTTGACTCCGGTTACGACGATTAGCTGCCCACAGGTTTACCAGCGCGATCGCCGATAGGGAGATCGACAAAATGACCCCTGACCAGATCCAGGCTTGCTGAGTATCTCCTGCCTCTACAGTGCTATAGATTGCCAAGGGAATGGTGGTTGTGACACCAGGAATATTGCCTGCTAGCATTAAAGTTGCACCAAATTCTCCCAATCCTCGTGCAAAAGCAAGGGTAGCTCCTGCCAGGATTCCCGGTAGTGCTAAGGGTAAACTAACTTGCCAAAAAATTCGAGCTTCGGAAGCACCAAGGGTACGGGCCGCCTGGAGTAAGTTGCCATCAATTTGCTCAAATGCCCCCAATGCGGTGCGATACATTAGAGGGAAGGTTACGACCATGGCAGCGATCGCTCCAGCATACCAGGTAAAAATGATTTCTAAATTGAGCGATTGCAGCATTTGCCCAAATGGACCCTGTTTACCAAACAGTTGCAACAATATAAAACCTATGACGGTGGGGGGCAAAATCAATGGTGAAATGAAGAATCCATCCAGGAGCGATTTCCATGGTCCGCAATAACCTACCAAGCGATAGGCAACAAATGTTCCTAGGAAAAAAGTGACCAGTGTTGCCACACCAGACACCTTGAGAGAGAGCCAGAGGGGGGAGAGATCGAAGGCGATCAGCTGCATGACTTAAATAAGGGAGTGGGGGAATGAGAAAATGAGAGATGGGGAAATGGGGATGATCAGCCCTACTTCCATCCTCTTTCGCTTTACTTCAAGCTATTCCAAAACCGTATCTGGTAAATACCTTGCGGGCAGCATTGCCGGAGAGAAATTGGGAAAAGTTTCTGGCGGTTGCTGGGTTTCTGCTGGTTTTGATGACGGCGATCGGATACACAATTGGATCATGCAGATTGGCCGGAATCATTTGCACCACTTTCACCTGACTGGTGGTTTTTGCATCAGTGATGTAAACCAGACCCGCCTGCGCGTTGCCAGATTCGACGAATTGCAGCACCTGGCGAACATTATTCGCCAATACATATTTCGGCTTCAGCAACTCCCAGAGTCCCTGTTTTCGGAGGACTTGTTCGCTATACTGACCCACTGGAACACTGCGCGGATCACCGATCGCAATTCGTTTCACATTCCCACTCTTGAGACTTTGCAAATTGGTGATTCCAGACGAGTTAGTGGGCACAATCAAGACCATGCGATTGGTGAGTAAGTTGCGGCGTGTACCGGGAAGCAGCAAGCCCTTCTGTTGCAATGCATTCATTTGTTTCTCTGCTGCTGAAATGAACACATCTACGGGTGCGCCATTCTCGATCTGTCGCTGCAACGCCCCCGAACTGGCGAAGTTGTAGCGCAGGTTGACATTGGGGCGAGATCGTCGATAGAGCGGGCCAATTTCTTTGAGTACATCCGTCAGGCTGGCAGCGGCTGAAACAGTGAGTTGAGTGCTGCCCTGGGCAAAAATTGGAGTAAAAGTATGAAAGTTTGCCGCTACAATGACTCCCAATGCAACAATCATTCCAAGTGAGAACGCAACCAGTGATTTTTGTTTGATACGCATCGGTTTTAATTATTTGAAGCAAGCAATCTTATATTATCGATGCATAATGATTGTGGCATTTTGGTAATCATTTAGATTTGCTTAACTATAGCAGTGCTAAATGATTCGTGAAATGAAAAGGCTTTGTAAAAAGGGATGCCGCAGGAATCCCTTTTTACAAACTACTGGCCCCTCTAACCCTCCCTAATCCCCCCTTTGTCGCTCAAGATAATGGGGATTTTTTTCTTGCATTTTCTCCCTCGCCGCAGTACCATCAGCTTCATGAGATAAAACGGTATTCCTATTGGTTTGCCGTAGATTATTAAGGAGAGTATGGCATGAGTCGATGGCATTCACTCCTGAGCCGATGGGAACGCTTCGGAGAAATCCTTCCCTTTCGCCTCAGGCTGAGTTCGCTGAAAGGCTTTGTTTCGCTGGTTCTAATTGGGGCGGCACTGAGTGTTGCAGTTGCGGCTTGCTCCGGTAATAATACCGCTTCAACGAATGCCATCCCAACGGGGGGAGCCAGTCCTGCATCGGCCCAAAAGCAGGATGTGGAATTGACTCTGGTTGCCTATGCCACTCCAAAAGCGGCCCATGATGCCATCATTCCCAAATTTACTGAGAGGTGGAAGGCAGAACATGGACAAAATGTCACTTTCAAGCAGAGCTACGGTGGGTCCGGTTCTCAAACCAGAGCAGTTATTGATGGCCTGGAAGCAGATGTGGTGCACCTGGCGATCAGAGCCGATGTGGAAAAGCTCGTAAAAGCGGGGTTCGTAAACGAGAACTGGACAAAGCGGGTGCCCAACAACGGTATTGTGGGTGAAACCGTTGCTGCCATTATTACGCGAGAGGGGAACCCCAAAAATATCAAGACCTTTGCTGACCTGACAAGAGACGATGTTAAATGGGTTACAGCAGACCCCAAAACATCTGGTGGTGCTCGCTGGAACTACTTCGCTCTATGGAACTATGCCAAGAAGACCGGAGCTGACGATGCCAAGGCACAAGAGTTTGTCACCCAGGCTTACAAGAATGTTGCCGTTTTAGCCAAAGATGCCCGCGAATCGACGGATGCCTTTGCCAAGCAGGGACAGGGCGATGCACTGGTAAATTATGAGAATGAAGTCATTCTGGCAAAGCAAAAAGGTGAAAAGCTTGATTACACCGTTCCAGAAATCAATATTTCCATTGATGCCCCAACCGCCGTTGTTGATAAAAATGTAGATAAACACGGTACTCGGGAAGTCGCTGAAGCGTTTGTAGAGTATCTATTTACTCCAGAAGCGCAGCGAGAGTTTGCTAGGGTTGGGTTCCGTCCGCTCGGCGATTTAGGTAAGGAGAAGGAGTTTACTGCCCAGTTTCCGCCGGTAAAACAGTTGGGCAGAATTGACGAGTATGGCGGCTGGGCGGAAGCTCAGAAGATATTTGAGGATGGTGGTTCGTTTGACACAATCCGTGCTCAACTGGGAAGGTAGGAGGCATAAGTAGATAGCCATCATTGACTGGAAGACATTGACTAGAAGAAGGGGGAGTGGGGGCACACCAGACAGAGGGTTTCAACCCCTCTACCCCCGCAATCATCCTCAATTTAATTGCGTCTATAGCAGTCCTAAATCAGTCATGAGATGGAGAAGCTGTGTGAGAAAGGATTTCGCAGGAATCCTTTCTCACAATCCAAATAGGATCGCTATAGCTGCTTATGAAATCTGATTAAGCAATTATTGCATCAGAGTAAGGAAGGGTGAACGACTGTTTGCCTTTACCTGTAGGGCGATTTAGAACAGCTAAAACAGTGGGTAGATAAATTATGACTGTTTCTTCTCAAGACATGTCTCGTTCTAGGGGGGATTCACCCTGGAAAGTGTTTTTGGATTCCATCATTTATATGCCGTGGACGTGGCGAATTATGCTGGGTTACCTGGCATTTATGCTACTTTTGCCTACCGCAGCAATGCTGGTTAAATCAAGTACCTTAGGTCCAGTAGAGTTTTGGCGGATTGCTACCAGTCCCATTGCTCTATCAACCTACGATGTCACTTTCACCACCTCCCTGATTGTGGCTTTAATTGATGGGGTATTTGGGATTCTGATTGCCTGGGTATTGGTACGATACAGCTTTCCCTTGAAGCGCTTTATTGATGCCTCGATTGATCTGCCCTTTGCCCTACCAACCGCTGTTGCAGGTTTAACTCTGGCAACGGTTTACAGCGAGAACGGTTGGATTGGTTCATTGTTTGCGCCCTTCGGCATCAAGATTGCCTTTACTCGTTTAGGCGTCGGCGTTGCCATGATGTTTATTTCACTCCCATTTGTGGTGCGGACGGTGCAACCTGTTTTGATGCAAATGGAGAAAGAAATTGAGGAGGCAGCTTGGTCGCTGGGCGCATCCTCGTGGCAAACTTTTTGGCGAGTGCTGCTACCGCCTTTGTTTCCTGCCATTTTGACGGGAGTAGCTCTTGGTTTTTCCCGTGCCGTTGGCGAGTACGGTTCGACGGTGATCATTTCATCGAATACACCTTTCAAGGATCTGATTGCTCCCATCCTGATTTTCCAGCGACTGGAGCAGTACGATTATGCCGGAGCAACGGTGATTGGCATGGTGCTGTTGATCCTGTCGCTGATCATGCTACTGGTGATTAATTTCATTCAAGCCTGGGGGAGACGGTATGACTAATCTGACCAACGGAATTCCTCTGTCAACGCCTGAACCTGCCATCCAAAAGCCTGTTGTGGGTAAAAAAAGTTGGGTGCCCACAATTTTGATTGCGATCGCCCTCACTTTTTTGGGATTCGTGCTTTACATTCCCGCCATCAATGTGTTCTATCAGGCTTTTCATAAAGGATTCGGTCCATTTCTCCACAATCTGTCCGAGCCGAATTTTCAACATGCGGTCAGGATGACTCTACTGTTAGCTGCGATCGCCGTTACTCTGAATACCGTGTTTGGGCTAGCTACGGCCTTTGCATTGGCTCATAAACGCTTCCCTGGGCGCACACTTCTGCTCAGTATCGTGGACCTGCCCTTTGCCATTTCCCCCGTCGTGGCGGGTTTGATGATTGTGC
The DNA here is from genome assembly GCF_049200465.1 of Leptothermofonsia sp. ETS-13. Lineage (NCBI taxonomy): Bacteria > Bacillati > Cyanobacteriota > Cyanophyceae > Leptolyngbyales > Leptolyngbyaceae > Leptothermofonsia > Leptothermofonsia sp. ETS-13. The sequence goes on along the minus strand of NZ_CP120836.1, from coordinate 2,163,967 downwards.
TGTTGTACGGACGTAATGGTTGGTTTGGTGGCTGGTTGCAAGAACATGGGATTCAGATCGTATTTGCCTTGCCAGCGATGGTTCTGGCAACGGCTTTTGTCAGCATGCCCTTTGTCGCTCGCGAGGTAATTCCTGTCCTGGAGGAGGAGGGCATTGATCAGGAAGAAGCAGCCCGCACTCTGGGGGCAAATCCCTGGCAAACCTTCTGGCGGGTGACGGTGCCCAACATTCGCTGGGGCTTGCTTTACGGCATTCTTTTGACCAATGCCAGAGCGATGGGCGAGTTTGGTGCGGTGTCTGTGGTATCAGGTAATATTGCAGGCAAAACTCAAAGCTTACCGTTGTTTGTCGAAGAAGCCTATAAGAACTATGATACCGAAGCCGCCTATTCTGCGGCAGTATTGCTGGCACTGTTGGCTGTGGTGACTCTGGTGATGAAGGAGATTTTGGAACGAAGAACTGGTGCCAGTCGAAGGAAAGTACATTAATCATGCCAATACCCATGACTGAAGACCATCGATTGACGCAGAAACGGATTCAAATCCGCATTTGCCGGCACTATAGCTGTCGCCTGGATGCTTAGGACATTGGCTGTAAGGGCGTGTGGGGGCGAAGCCCCCAGCCAGGGGTGGCACCCCTGCACCCCGTCCTAAGCCTGGTGGCTATAGCTATATAAATCGAAACGAAGTTTCGAGCATGCAGCACCTATTTCATACCCAAATTCAGCAACGCCGGAAGCTTGGAAGGAAACAGATACGGATGGCTGGTGACGGTTTCCCAGTTAATTCCAATCATCGCTGGCAGGTATCCTAACCCTTGTGAGTCATACTATACTCACTCTTTAGATATTGCTTCATGAAAATACCCGTTTGAGTGTGACCCGTTTGAGTGTGTCGAAGGTGAGAAGAAAGCTACTAAATCTCAAATGGTTTGCACAATGCTTTCCCTCACATCTGAGTTACTTGAATTATTGCAAAAATTTATGAAAGCACTGCTACTCTATCCTCAATTTCCCCAGTCTTTCTGGTCTTACGATCGCTTCATGGAAATTGCCAACCTGAAAGCAGTGATTCCGCCTCTCGGAATTATTACGGTTGCTGCGCTATTACCTCAGGATTGGGAAATTCGGTTTTACGATCGCAATGTTGCCTGTGAAACTGAAGCGGATTGGGAGTGGTGCGACCTGGTGATTCTTTCAGCCATGATCGTGCAAAAGTCCGATTTCTGGGCACTGATTCAAAAAGCTGTCCGGTTAGGCAAGAGAGTAGCTGTAGGCGGCCCCTACCCCACCTCTGTCCCTCAAGATGCTCTCGATGCTGGAGCACATTTCCTGATTCTGGATGAAGGGGAGATGACCGTTCCTCAATTCCTGGAAGCACTTCGCCAGGGTAAAACTCAGGGGATCTTTCGCTCCCTTGAGAAACCCGATGTGACCCAAAGCCCGATGCCACGCTTTGACCTACTTCAACGAAATGCCTATCTGATGATGGCAATCCAATTTTCGCGTGGGTGCCCCTTCAACTGCGAATTTTGTGACATCATCTCTCTCTATGGCCGCAAACCCCGTACTAAAGAACCGAGCCAGGCTCTAGCTGAGTTACAAACTCTTTACGACCTGGGTTGGCGTGGCTCAGTCTTCATCGTAGATGACAACTTTATTGGCAATCAGCGCAATGTCAAACGCTTCCTGCGGGAGTTGATTCCCTGGATGCAACAGCACAATTATCCGTTTACTTTTATTACAGAAGCTTCTGTCAATTTGGCAGAAGATGATGAATTGCTCCAATTGATGGGTGAAGCAGGCTTTTATGCGGTTTTTCTCGGCATCGAAACCCCCGACCAGGAAAGCTTACAGGTTACCCGTAAACTGCAAAACACCCGCAATCCCCTTGTAGAAGCCTGTCACAAAATTAATGAGGCTGGATTATTGATTTACGCAGGCTTTATCCTTGGTTTTGATGGAGAGAGGACGGGAGCGGGCGATCGCATTCAGGCTTTTGTTGAACAAACCAGCATTCCCCAACCGATGTTGGGAATTCTTCAGGCCCCACCCAACACCGCACTCTGGGAGCGACTGAAAAAGGAACAGCGCCTGATTGAGGACAATGGCCATCCGACAGGTGACCAGAATACGTTAATGAATTTCATCCCAACCCGACCCATTGCAGAAATTGCCAGAGAATATGTTGCGGGTTTCTGGACATTGTATGAACCTCAAAACTATCTTCGGCGCTGTTTACAACAATGTCTCAAAATTCGTTCCCTGAAAAATCGAAAGCAAATGATGCAGATCCCTTTAAACAAGGGATTGCAATTAGTTGCCCAACTCATCTGGCATCAGGGGATACGTCGGCCTGAAATTCGGAGACAGTTTTGGTATCAACTCTGGGTCATTTTGTTCAGAAAGCCACAACTTCTGACTACCTATCTGGGGTTATGCGCCGCAGGTGAGCATTTTTGGGAGTACCGCTTACTAGCCAGGCGACGAATTACTCAACAGCTTGGCTATGATCCACTTGAATTTTCAGCGGTGCCTGAGTCAGAACCAATGCTTATAAAGTCTTGATTTTTAGAGAGTGGTTGAATCTGTGAGGTCAAGTACTCAGCGATCCTTCTGAGGGGAATGCTAAAGTACTGAATACTTTTCAAGTATTCTCTCAGATAAATGACATCATAGGAAGTTATGAAGCAGCTGCAATGAGGCTGCCCTCAGCATGGTTTTGGCACCAATGGTTGCTGCGATCGCCCTTCCCCAATGGTGCCCAGGTCGTAATGATGGCTGGAGTGGCTAATAATGTTTGAGCCGCTGATGACGGTAACCGGCACCACACATTACCCTTTTAGGTCTACTTTATCTGTTATCATAGCTCCACTCAAATATGCTTGACTTAAATTGGCATTAGCCAGGTTGGTATAGCTCTACGCAGGTGCGTTAGGACATTGGAATTAGAGAGGGAGTGGGGGCTTTCGCCCCCAGCCAGGGGTTCTACCCCTGAACCCACCCCGTCCTAACCACAATGACTACCGCTATATCACTTAAATTAGCATTGGTTAAGTCTGCCTTGGTTAAATTTGTTTCGGTTAAATTTGCCTTGGTCAAAATTGCTCTAGTAAGATTTGCGTGGCTTAAGTTGGTTCGAGTGAGATTTGCTTTACTAAGTTTCAATCCCTGGAAGGGTTTTGGGTGAATTGGAACGGGGAGATGCGATTGCATTGATTATCGCTTGCATAGTTTCAATCCCTGGAAGGGTTTTGGGTGAATTGGAACCGGTGCACTCGCGCCCTGCCTCGCTCCAATAGTAGGCGAGGTTTCAATCCCTGGAAGGGTTTTGGGTGAATTGGAACTCTGGATTCATTTCCTCTTTTCTTGAGGAAATAGTTTCAATCCCTGGAAGGGTTTTGGGTGAATTGGAACTTCTGGCTTGAAGGATTCTGGCTCAAAAGATTCTGTTTCAATCCCTGGAAGGGTTTTGGGTGAATTGGAACCCCATAGCTAAGAGCCGAAGGGCTTGCTAAATCACTAGAAGGTTTCAATCCCTGGAAGGGTTTTGGGTGAATTGGAACACGGCAACCGATATGACAGTCGATTGTCATCAGAGGTTTCAATCCCTGGAAGGGTTTTGGGTGAATTGGAACACGGCAACCGATATGACAGTCGATTGTCATCAGAGGTTTCAATCCCTGGAAGGGTTTTGGGTGAATTGGAACCTGGTTCGAGCAACCAGTAGAGAATCTTGAGCCAGTTTCAATCCCTGGAAGGGTTTTGGGTGAATTGGAACATTACTCTGCCTGCTTCGCTTGGCTGCAACTAATAAACTGTTTCAATCCCTGGAAGGGTTTTGGGTGAATTGGAACAATGGAAGAAGAAGGTAATCACCCCGGTACCAAAGTGTTTCAATCCCTGGAAGGGTTTTGGGTGAATTGGAACGGCAGCAAATTTAAGGAAATGCTGTCTCTAATAAAGTTTCAATCCCTGGAAGGGTTTTGGGTGAATTGGAACGATCGGCATAACAGAGTGTGCACCCCAAAGGGTTGGTTTCAATCCCTGGAAGGGTTTTGGGTGAATTGGAACGGCAGCAAATTTAAGGAAATGCTGTCTCTAATAAAGTTTCAATCCCTGGAAGGGTTTTGGGTGAATTGGAACTGGTTTCGCCTGTCAGGTCGTGGTCCGGATGGATGTTTCAATCCCTGGAAGGGTTTTGGGTGAATTGGAACAGAGTAAAGGTGATATTAGCGATCGCCTGGGTGCCCGTTTCAATCCCTGGAAGGGTTTTGGGTGAATTGGAACCCTTCTCGAAAATGGCTCGCCAGAATGTAGAGCGGGTTTCAATCCCTGGAAGGGTTTTGGGTGAATTGGAACATTTTTCTATTTGCTTTATTTATGCTACTCATCTTGTTTCAATCCCTGGAAGGGTTTTGGGTGAATGGAACCCAATTTCACCTATGCCGATCTCTCAGACGCCCGGTTTCAATCCCTGGAAGGGTTTTGGGTGAATTGGAACGGCTGGAAATTGAAATGGATGAGTTCGATATAACCGGTTTCAATCCCTGGAAGGGTTTTGGGTGAATTGGAACGCCTAATGACACAATTCCCAGAGGCACAACCGCAGGTTTCAATCCCTGGAAGGGTTTTGGGTGAATTGGAACTGCCTTCAGATAAAAAGCCCAAGCGAATTGTATTTTAGTTTCAATCCCTGGAAGGGTTTTGGGTGAATGGAACGGCGCTGACCTCAGCGGAATGCAACTGGAGGATATAGTTTCAATCCCTGGAAGGGTTTTGGGTGAATTGGAACGATATAACCCAAGGGTCACTCGAAGAATGGCTGCCTGTTTCAATCCCTGGAAGGGTTTTGGGTGAATTGAACTTTCTTTGCGCCGACTTAATGGCGCATCGCAAGGTTTCAATCCCTGGAAGGGTTTTGGGTGAATTGGAACGCTCCCACAAAGAAGAGAATTATACCGTGATTCCAGTTTCAATCCCTGGAAGGGTTTTGGGTGAATTGGAACTTCTAAAATACTTTATCTGCGGTATATATTTTCTGTTTCAATCCCTGGAAGGGTTTTGGGTGAATTGGAACATGTGAACATTAACATCGGCTTCGATTTCAATGGGGTGGTTTCAATCCCTGGAAGGGTTTTGGGTGAATTGGAACGCGCTAAAAAACAAGGAGTGTCAATCCTTCTTTTCGTTTCAATCCCTGGAAGGGTTTTGGGTGAATTGGAACTCTAATCGTTTCAGGTTTTCTATTTACTATATTTAGTTTCAATCCCTGGAAGGGTTTTGGGTGAATTGGAACAAAAGCTCAATAGCTTCATGGATGGCAGTTCCTCTGTTTCAATCCCTGGAAGGGTTTTGGGTGAATTGGAACAATCCAATCAGGGCTATAGTCCTGATGCATTGCCGTTTCAATCCCTGGAAGGGTTTTGGGTGAATTGGAACGCATACAAAGCAAGTCAATCAAGCCTACAGGTGTAGTTTCAATCCCTGGAAGGGTTTTGGGTGAATTGGAACTATAGCCCTTAGGAGGATATTATTAGATTAAATCGTTTCAATCCCTGGAAGGGTTTTGGGTGAATTGGAACGAATTTGTGGCATGCGAATCTGTGTTCCGCCGATCTGTTTCAATCCCTGGAAGGGTTTTGGGTGAATTGGAACGAGGAGCGCTAATCAGCGCTCCGACAAGAGAGGAAGTTTCAATCCCTGGAAGGGTTTTGGGTGAATTGGAACATCGAAACGCCCCAGAAAAAGCCGGGATTTGGATTGCGTTTCAATCCCTGGAAGGGTTTTGGGTGAATTGGAACATTGTTCATTAGATAAAGGAGGAAAATATGGTAGCAGCAGTTTCAATCCCTGGAAGGGTTTTGGGTGAATTGGAACCCGTTGTCAGAAATGCAAACTTTAGAGGGGCAGACCTGTTTCAATCCCTGGAAGGGTTTTGGGTGAATTGGAACCTATGATTGCAGCCCTACAAGAGAGGAAAATTAGTTTCAATCCCTGGAAGGGTTTTGGGTGAATTGGAACGAGTGGGGCGAATCTAGTTGGGGCTGGCCTAAGCGGGTCAGTTTCAATCCCTGGAAGGGTTTTGGGTGAATTGGAACGACCTTAGCCAACTTAGGGATGAGAACGTTAGGGTTTCAATCCCTGGAAGGGTTTTGGGTGAATTGGAACGCAGGCAAATCAAAGAGGAATTCAAGGATGAATGGAGTTTCAATCCCTGGAAGGGTTTTGGGTGAATTGGAACGTTAAAAGCTTAAAAACGCTGGCATCCTGCCCAGTTTCAATCCCTGGAAGGGTTTTGGGTGAATTGGAACCAGTAATGTGTTGATGATTGGTAATGGGTGGCCTAAGGGGTTTCAATCCCTGGAAGGGTTTTGGGTGAATTGGAACATCGGAGCTGACTTAACCTACGCCAAGCTAAACAAGTTTCAATCCCTGGAAGGGTTTTGGGTGAATTGGAACAACACTATGTACATCAATACCAAAATCCTGTCTAGTTTCAATCCCTGGAAGGGTTTTGGGTGAATTGGAACGCCGGGTGGGAAATCTACCTTTGCTCGATTAGCGTTTCAATCCCTGGAAGGGTTTTGGGTGAATTGGAACAAATGACGTAGTTATTATTGTTATGCAGCGTCTAGCTGAGTTTCAATCCCTGGAAGGGTTTTGGGTGAATTGGAACTCGTGGGATTGCCCCTGAACTGGCTTTTACACGTTTCAATCCCTGGAAGGGTTTTGGGTGAATTGGAACTTGAAATAATTGAAGCAGAATTTGATATCTATATCGTTTCAATCCCTGGAAGGGTTTTGGGTGAATTGGAACCCATAAACAAACGTAGCACAGGGAACCATTATTGGTTTCAATCCCTGGAAGGGTTTTGGGTGAATTGGAACGTTGTCTAGACTGGTTTTTTGATTGGTTGTTTTTGTTTGCGTTTCAATCCCTGGAAGGGTTTTGGGTGAATTGGAACCCAAACATCAAATTAGTGGCTTGTCTTGAAATGTTTCAATCCCTGGAAGGGTTTTGGGTGAATTGGAACAAAGGAGAGTTCATTAGCAATGTGCTCAGAATCAACGTTTCAATCCCTGGAAGGGTTTTGGGTGAATTGGAACCCCATACGTCGAGGGTGTTTACATAGTATTTGTTTCAATCCCTGGAAGGGTTTTGGGTGAATTGGAACCTTTGCAGTTACCCTCTCAAATCAGCCCATTACGACGTTTCAATCCCTGGAAGGGTTTTGGGTGAATTGGAACGAGAATTCGAGATAGCCATAAACAAACGCACAGGGGGTTTCAATCCCTGGAAGGGTTTTGGGTGAATTGGAACTTTGGAACTCATTGGAGGATTCGCGATGAAAGTAGCAGTTTCAATCCCTGGAAGGGTTTTGGGTGAATTGGAACATATCCTTCTGTGCCGATTTAATGGCACATCTCAGTTTCAATCCCTGGAAGGGTTTTGGGTGAATTGGAACCGGCGGGAGTCTGTGATAGCGTCTATCTTTAGTTTTCAAGGTTGGGCTGCGCGGATTACTTGGATTATAGCATTGTTTTCCTGAAAGTGTCATGAAAAAAGTCGTTTCCAATGTCTGTAAAGCTGTTGAATTAAGGTTTTGACGGTTTGCGCGGAACAAATTTTTATCGAAAGGGCTGAAACCATGTCTGAGCCGTTAATTCAGTGCTGTATCCAACTCTGGTACAAAAAACACCTACCTATTCGCGCACCCATCGTTGTTTTAGTTTGAACTTGTGGGCGTGGGGTAGGGGCAGAGGCATTATTTTGTGGACTGCAACCCCCAATGTAATGTTTGACAGATCACTAGTGGACGATGGCATCAGTTCAGTAACCATTGGGTTGGGGGGTGGGGAGTAGGAGGGAGCCAGAATGGTATCCGTATTCCCGCTGTGCTGTACTAGACAAAGAAAATTGTTTCATCTCGCAGGTTTTCTCCACCAATGCGCTCTACTTTACCCTTACAGCAAGCGCAGAGAAAGTAAAATCGGATACTGTCTTGGTCCGGCTTAATCAACTTGCTAAGACGCGATCGCAATTTGGCATACTGCGTTTCGCTCAAGTCACATTCAAATACACTGTACTGCATCCACTGCCCATAGGATTTGAGAATCTTGTGAACTTTAGTACGGCGTTTATCATCAGAAATGTCATAGGAGATGACGAGATACATGAGGGGGGTGGGGGAGTAGGGGGAGTACTCTGTATACCCCGTTACCCCATTACCCTATCATCTGTCTACTTCAGAACAAGGGGTGGATACTTATCGGTTTCGCCCATCAGATATTTAGCCAAGAGGCGGGCCTGGATTTCAAAGGCTTCCTGGTAGGTGCATTGGGTTTGCAGAACGGGATGTTTGAATTTGGACTGCTTCTTCTGTTCGTAAAGGCGCAGAAATGCCCGTAGCCCATCTGGAGTCAGCGAAACGGCACCGCTCACAGATTCTGTGACAAAGTCTTGGGTTGACAGGACTTTACGATTTAGCCCACTTAAAACGACAGCATCAACAACCAGTGGTCTGAACTCTTCCATCAAATCCAGGGCCAAGGAGGGTCTGCCATAGCGTTCGGTGTGAAGATAGCCGAGGTAAGGATCAAAGCCCACCAAATTCACCGCACTCTGCACATCATGGCGCAGTAAGGCATAGCCTAAACTGAGCAGGGCATTAACCGGATCGGTAGGTGGGCGGCGATTTCTGGCTGTAAATTGAAACCCTTCGGCCCGAATCAGAGAATTAAAACTGCCAAAGTAGGCAGCGCTGCCGCTTCCCTCCAAGCCGCGTAAGGAGTCGATAGAAGAGGTGGCGTCAATGGGTGCGATCGCCTGTTCCAACTGAGTTATGGCATTCTGCAATTGCAGGTCAGGAAATTCTCGCTGCCCCCGCAACAACGCATTGCGATAGTTTTTTAACTTACCCCGAATAAACCCACGCACCAGATGGAGTGCTGGTTCAGAAGGGGCAATGGCTTTCCACTGAGCGGCACGAACGAAAATGTTTTTCGTCATTTCTGGTTCCAATCGTCCCAGGTAGCGTCCAGTTTGGGTGAGAAAACTGAGTGCAATCTTGCGTTCCAATAGTTCGATAACAACAGCCGGAGAGACGGTTGCCCGTCCTAAAACCACTACGCCATCGACTTTGATCAGCGGTATATCGAGCAGGGTTTGTTTGTTAGCGCGAACGGTCAGCCGTTCATCAGTTTTGCCAATGAAAGAATCGTCTTGAGTGATGTAGAGAGTGCCCATCGGTGTAAGGGGGTAATGGGGTGGGGTGGAGTTAGGGAAAGGGGAGAAGGGAAGGGGAAGCCAAGGAATATTACCCCATCACCTTTCCTGATATCGCTTAACTTTGTCGGCGGCTTTGGGAAGGCATTGGGAGTAGAGGCTACAGCCTTTGCAGCGGGGGGAGTAGATGGCGGGGGGCATGGTTCCGCTGGTGAGGAGTTGATGAATGGATTGGATGGTGGCGATCGCTTGTTGTCTTAATTCCTTTGAGATTTCTACAGGTTGGCGTTGATGGGATTGGGCGTAGTAAATATAGCCCAGGGTGACGGGTTTTCCGGTCATTTCTTCTAAACACAGTGCCTGGGCACAGACTTGTAGTTCGTCGTTGTCAAATTCGCCCCGGTGCCCCCGCTTGTATTCCACGGGATACCAGCGACCATCGGTTTCTTCAATTAAGTCAGATTTGCCAATTAACCGATACTGTTCCGACTTGAGCCAGATGGCTCGAATTTGCCAGGTGTCTTCCCGCTGTCCTTCACCCTGAGTGTGAACGCGATCGTGCAGGCTGGCTCCCTCAATTGTGTATTGGTTATCCACAAATTCACCCAAACAAAACATTCGCCAGCAGCGATGGGGACAGTAGGTGTAGTGGTTGAGTGTGGCGATCGGGATGTAATCAGGTTCTGCCATCCTTACTCCCTCTAGTTATTGATTTCCATTTGAATTCGACAGCCCTTGGTAAGATATAGTGGTAGTCATTGTGGTTAGGACGGGGTGCAGAGGTTCCACCCCTGGCTGGGGGCGAAGCCCCAACTCTCTCTCTAATTCCAATGTCCTAATGCACCCGCGTAGAGCTATACTTGCCGATTGCTTCAGCTGACTCTTGCTCAGCTGTTTTGGGTGTCGGCTTCTTTTGATGTATTGCAGACAGCATAGAAGCTGTTACCATCACAGTAATAGTGACTATGTCCATGATGATCACCCTAATTCTTAACAGTTAATGTTTAACAGTTAATGACTGAACTCAGCAACGTGACATGCAGGATTTATTCAATCGCCTGACCATGCCCATTCCCATCGGTGTTTTTCGGCCAATGCCGCTGTAGAGTGCAAAATCTGCTAGTGCGTTAATTTGTCGAATTGTGTCTGGACTGACGCTACCTAAAATATGATAGCTAATCGTGCCCACACAGCCCGCCCACTTGCCATCGGGGTGATTAACAAGTTCAGTTTGGATGTCAAAAAAACTGGGAAAAAGAGATTCAACTGACGTTTCAGGGAAAGGAATGCTGCTATAACGATTCCATCGATTGATAAGGCTATTAAACACACATTCCCTGGTTGGTAAAGCAGAGTCATACTTGCCCTGACGGAAGGTGGCGGGGGTGGCAAAGATAAAGGTAATCTGGCGAGTTTCGTTAGATGCCTGGTCGTAAAGTTGCGGGTAGGAACTGAAATTTGCCCATGGCTGAGTAGATTGGGGTGTACCTAAGATACTAGTAATTACTAAATCGGCAGGACCTAAGTGCCAGGGATGATCGGGATTCAGGTTGAGCCAGAGGGGAGCCAGATGCCCAAATAGAGCATCATCCAGGAGAGAAATTCGCCACCAACAGGGAGTTCCGGCGGGGATGATCTGGGTATGTTCCCATTGGAGGAAGGAATTGATGGGGTGATACTCATCCACCCTCCCATACACCTGCAAGGGACTGAGGGTGAAGGCTTTTTCGGTTTTCTGTTCGTGGAGATGGTCTCCCAGGGTGCGATCGACGGAACTTACGAGGGTCAGAAACAGGGCATGAAGATGTTTGCCGGTGAGGTAGCCAGGGGGAATGGGCGATCGCGGTTGGAGGTTAAGAACTAAACTGTGAGGCATGGAGTTTTGAGCTTTAAGTTTTGAGTCAGAGCGATTTATATTTGAATGATGGGGGATGAAAGATGTAAATTGATAATTACACAGAGGCAACTGCACTCAGTAACAAGTTAGAGGCCGTAGTACCATTTAAGGTATATCCAGGAAAGGAATTCCTCAAACTGTTGCAGGAGCAAGGAAAGCGAGTGTCTCCAGAGGATGAATTGGAGGTGACGTAGGTCAAATATTCTGGAGACATGGGTGGAATTGGGTGCGGGCTGAAGGATGAAGGAGGCAAAGAGGTGCGTGTGACATCCCTGACGCACCTGAAGTTTGATCTGACTCATCCTCTGGCGGAGGACGTGAAGGCATACCAGCAAGAGCGAATTCGGGGGTTGAAGCTGTAAGAGAGCAAAAGCGTGATGGCTGAACTGATATGGATGCAACAATCCACTAAAAAGAAGCCTGGAAAAGGGGGCCTTGGAAAGTAATCGACAGAAGCTGTCAAATTTTCGGTGGCACATCTGCAAAGGGAGTCAAGGGAATCAAGCATAAACTTCTGAACAAACCCTGATCAGCTACTAAATCGATAAGCCATCCGAGCTGGAATTTTGATGCTCTGAGTCCTCAGATGGTAATGGTGTAACTCGTTCATGGGCGTGATAGGTATAAAGCAAACATGCCTCAATATCTGCTTACTCTAACCAGGGTAGGCTTCGAGCAAGGTTTCGGTTATATCTCCTGCAGCCAACATTCCTGTAATGTGTTCAACAACAAGGCGGCGATCTCGAATAATAGGTTTGCCACCAAAGATACTGGGATTGATCGTAATGCGTTGCAGGGGTTCGTTTTTGTTCATAGAATGGGGATGTTCTAGAAACGGGGCTCTGATTCCTTGAAACCCTGATTCCTCGAACCCCTTTCCAGGATTGCCACAAAAATTTGACAAACCCCATAGAATTTCTCTTTATCAAGTAATCCAAAATTCCTCTTCATCCATTAAGCGAATTTTAACGCCATTCATTGCTGCAGTCATAATTGCATTAATGCCTGTGAAGAAGGTGTAGTCTTTAGAAAATCCATTTCCTTTTATTGTTATCGGGTAAGACTCAATTCCCTCTTTCCGTAGATAGAAGATGATTCCTTGATTCGCCAGTGTGGGAACGATCACACCTGCTATCCACTCCTTTTGAGTGCTGTAAGCAGAGGGGTTGGAGATATAGCACCTTGTTGACTACGTCGTATTGTGCAGTTTTGAAAGGCTGTTAACCGGTTTAGTTTCAGGTATTTGAATTCATCTTCAGACCCTCATAGTTCAAGTAAAAGCTGAGATCGTAGGGAAATTTTGCACGAGCAACGACTTCAATCACATCATTTCGTTGATTAAATTCATAATTTCGGAGTAGATGGATGGGATCAAGCTCCGTTTCTTCTGACACATCCAATAACAATTTGTGAGGATCATGAATGTGGACATTTTCAAATAAGCTGGAGCGGAACTGAAAGATTGGTGCGTAGCTGTTTAACCATTCTTCAGAAAAAGTTTTTATTTCTTCAGCAATATCATTGCGTTTAGCGATCGCTTCATCCCAATCTTTTAAGGTTGTTCGTCCTTCCCTGAGATCTTCTGCATCGTCTGGATGTTTGGCTTCCAGAAATGCTCTGAGGAAGTAGTATTTAGCATTGTAGGAACCCTTACTCCAAACCTTCACAAAATTCCATTGTCTGTCGTCTTTAGCCACAATTGGTGCATTTTGTAGCTTTTCGGCGAATAATAGAGCTAGCATTCGATTACGATAATATTTCCAATCGCGCTTGCCGTTAAAGACGACCTTCAGGGTCTCAAACAGCTTTGGAATCAGACTTTCCTGGGATAGTGATTTGAGAGCTTCTTCGAGAATGACTAAAGGACGGGCTGTTTCTAACAGTGCTTCTGACTGCCAGTAAATCTGAAGAAAAGGACGTTCCATGCATTTCAAATCGTCCAGCTTCTCCTTTAGGGCTGTGCGTCCGCCTGCGGCATCAAGTGAGGCAATCCCCTGTTCCCAGGCTTTCTCTTTCAGGTAAGCGATCGCCTCAGAGGGAATATCTGTTTGGACCTTGCCTAGTACTCGGCCTACCCGACCAAGGCGTTGCCAAAAGGCAGCGCGATCGTGAGCTGAAAAGATGAGCCAATCAAGATTTTGGCGAGGTAGAGCGGGATTACGTTCAAAATTGAAACCTACATCTACCGTACTGGTTGCCAGGATAATTTTTGCTGGGCAGCCCATTGTCGATCCTGCAATGGAGTGGAACCTGTAATTCTGCCAAATTTTCCGGCTAATCCTTTTGTATTTAAGTAGTCTGCAAGTCGATTAATGTGATCTTTGGAATCAAGAATCACGGCTCCATTGTGATCAGGTTTTGCGTTAAGGCATTGAACAACCTCATCTGCAATTTCAGTGAGAAATTCGTCTCGCGATCGCTGTACACGAATTTCTAAATTTACAGCCGTTTGAGAGGGTATTTGATTGATACCGAACTCACCGTTGATTTCCTTAATCCGAACGCCCTGTGCTTCCAGGATCTCAAAGACTTGTTTGCAGGCAGGTTCGGGTGTGGCTGTCAGTAATATGACTTTGACATTTTGTCTAAAAAGCCAAACTCATGCAAATACACCAGGTAAAACAATAAGCCAACTAACTGTTTAGCATCATACAAATGAAATTCATCAAAGATGATGATTCCAAACTGAGTGAGAAAGCTGTAGGCGATATTCCCTGATCTAGTCTATTATAGCAGAAGAAGGTAGCGTAGTAGAAGATATCGGGGTTCGTGACCAATAAAGAGGACGATTAGCTCCAACTTCTGGGAAAATTGAAGCTGGATTGCGAATCAGGTTATACAGTTTCTCTCCTGCCCGTACCCCGACGCGATCATTTGACCACTTGCGAACTTCTTTCGCTGAAACAGGCTGCACGTAGTGATTAAGTTTTCCGTTTGTAGCTGTGATAAACTCCTTGGCAGCCTCCGCCTGTTGTTCAACCAATGCATTTGTTGGTGCAATATAGATTGCATTTCTGTTGGGCTGATGAAGTAGCACTGACAAGCCTGCTTTCGTTTTCCTGTTCCTGTGGGTGCTAAATCCAGGACAATATCATGGTCTCTGGCAGCTTCAAACACATCAACTTGGTGCTGTAAGGCGTTCTTGAGACAGGCTTGCAATTCTGGGAGAGGAGTAGGGCAGGCTGCAATACTTTTAGGCTCCAACTGAATTGTGATCGCGTCATACGCCATTACGACTAGCTCCACTGCAAAATTGTAAGTTGGCTGGAACAATATAATCACCGATCTGCCAAGCCTCATACTCAAACTGAAGATTTTTACGAGTGAGGTGGGTGGTATGGAAATCAAATCAAAGGACAGCAGATGAATTTCTGTGGGTAAATCTGCAGTGCTGAGACAGGGTTGACTGGTATAGGTGCCTGAAGATAGCCGAATAATCGGTTGTTCATCGACAACGTCAACCCGAACTTTGCTCATAAATTTGCCCAGGCGAATGTATTCAGGCAATTCGCGATCGCCGAATACCAAGGTATGAAATCGGTTACCGCGTTCGATCATTCGCAGGCGCCCGGTTTGAGGGTAGTTACTGGGGCGGAAAGTGCTTGGTTTATCTCCCTGATGCACCCTAACGACATCCTCACGGGCAGTCGCAACCCGGTTATTGGTCATTGCGTACCAATAGGCATCGGAGAGTGCATTGAATCGCTCAAAGCGAAATGTTGGGCTACCTGTAGCTGACCAAGCTGGCAAAACGTAACACTCCTGATTGAGCGGTGTGAGGTCTTCAAGGTAACTTGGTCTTCCAGTGTCTTGTCCGGTGAGACGGTAGGGCGATCGCGCCCAGCCAAAGGCATAGGCCAAGGCATAGTTGCCGATCGCGCCCTCTGTGTAGTAAGTATCTGACAGCTCTCTAGAGGCAAAGAACACGGGTTCTGCACACCACAATTCAACCAGTTTTGCGGTTTTGAATGGTGGTTTTATGACCGATTTTGCCTCATCTAGCAAACTCAGTTGCTCAGACATGGCTTAATTTCCTGCTTCAACGGTTTCTTTCTTCTTGTCCTTACTTTTATTTTTGCCCTCACTTTTATTTTCACTCACCTGACGGAACGGTTCATAAGAGGTATCCAATCGCTTGAGAAATGCTTCTCGCTCTGCATCAGACCAATGGCGATCGACATCTGCAATCACGGCTTCAGTTCTTCATTTGATAGTTGCAATGAGACACCTCGACGATTTGTCCAGTGAGAAATTACAGTTTGAGTAGCTGTAATCAATTCACCATTATCGAGTGGATGTTCCAGAGGCTTGTTACTGGCAATGAAATGATCGTGAACTGCCTGTACTAACTCCAAGGAACTGGGGAGTTCTGCAATGCCGCCAAAGATGCCAAGAATTTGATTCTCCATACGCCCCACGCGGCTGGAGACTGCTCCATAGCGACTGGTAAGCAGAATGTTACCCAGAACATAGCGAAACTCGTCCATGGTGACATCTTTGAGTGTAACAACATCGAGAAAATGAACACCTGGCTTGATGTATTCGCTAGTGTTTAATGCACTAGAGGCACTACCTTTTCATCTCGCATTGTCCCATTTTCAAAAATGGCGTTGATGGTACGATCGCTTAAGGTGTCGGTAGTGGTCAAAATGCTAAACGCATCTTCCGTCCAGACCCGGCTTTTCTGTGCGCCACCACCACCTACCGCAAATCCATATAAAAGCAGTCAATACACATTTCACAGGGTGCATTAGTGTTTAGAGCGCAAGCCACACCTTTCTTGTTAGAATGCAGTAGATCTTGTGCTCGAAGATGTTCCCGTCCTTTGCGTCGTTCTGGTGCAATTTGCTTGCGTTTCGTCATTACCAAACGCTGCACCACTTGTTTATCGGTTTGTCCGGCTTGCACAAATTCCCGACACATCGGTTCCCCTGTTCCCTCAGTCCGCAGAATTAACTCAGATAATGAAGTTCTTAGAACAACTAGACCAATTGTGCGTCCCTTGGGAAAATTTTCGTAGGTGGGCGCAAAGAATGGGTTCAGTTTTTCGATTGACATAGTAGTTCCTTAGTGGTGAATTAATGAACAACAAATTGATGGCGAAACAATGGCTATACAGCTGTTTCTTCAGTCTCATGTTTGTCTGCCTCCGCTTTCTCTGGTACCTCTTGAAGAGCTCCTCCCAAGAAGAAAAGATAGGCAGCCTCCAGATTCTTTTGATCGCTCAGTAGCTTATCAGGACGGCCCTGATAAATATCTTCATAAAGCTTGCGAATGACTGAGTAGTAATCTTTGATCCGCTCTAGCTTTTTGAACCGACACCGTGCTCTCGAATTCGATCCAATCGAGTGTGATATTTTTGCACTAGTGCTGCGAACATAAATTCAAGATCCATGTAAGCCTTTTGAGAACGGGCAGCGGTAATAAATTCGGTAAATGGTTCAGCAAGAGAGGTTCGGTTTTTAGTTGAACTTCCCAGAGTTTTGCTTCTGCGGCAATTCGAGCCGCTTCTTTGAGATAATGAGTTAAGGCAGAATTGTCATTTGGCATGAGACTCTCCAATAAAGTCATTAAAGGTTCTCGAATTTGATCCCATATAGATGTGAAATTCGGCTCACCCTGTTCTCGTAGAATCCAGCGCAGCAACACAAAGTAAAGGCTGAAGGGTTCAGCACAGGCTCGTGCCAAGTCATACAGGCAGTCATCTACTTTAGATAAATTTAAATTAACAATCTCGATCGCTAGCTTAGACAGGCATCGTAATCGGGTAAGAATTTTCTCTGCTTCCAATCGGTTGTACATTCCTACCGGAGCGTTTCCAATATTCAAAAGCGATTGCAACGCTGAAGGAATGCCTTCTACCCTCGCAAAAACATGGGTAGCAACCTCCACCTGTAACCCAGCACTGAGCACAAATGGAAATCCAAATTCTGGTGCCAGTGAAAGCTCCAATGCCAATCGTAAGGACTTTAACAGGGATAGAGAAGCGGTCGTATCTCCCAAGTAATTGGAATTGTCACGGTTGAATGGACGAAATCACGGCGCTTAGGAGGGCAAATCCAACCACCCTATTAGCCTTGAAGACAATTGCTCTATCTTGGTATAACTTCAATTCATCAATACTGACGGGTCCACCGTCCGCATTGGTTGTTGCTGTTTCTTCCAACCAATCCCGCCAGATTTTTAGAAATTCAGGACAGGAACCCTGCGGTAGTGCAAAGTGTAAATAATACGGAGGTTCCTTTCTTGCGTCAGGAAGAACGCACCAACCGTCATGAGTTCATACGCCAAGGCTGCCATCGGTTCTGCCTGCCGGATAGGATCACTGCTCATTCCTCCCGGCAAACGATTAGAGAACATTTGCACCTTTGTTCCAATCGGCATTTTGTCAGACCTGAGTTCGTTGGTTTTGCTAATGGTTGCACCCAGAGAGCAGCGCTGCCGGGGGTTGCTGTGATGTAAGCCGTTAACTCACCGCTTCCTGTTGTGTTTTGGACAAAAGCGCAATTGAGCGATCGCCGAACGGCTGTCACCATCTCCTCAGACACTTCAAGACGATTCGTTTGAGTGTCATCCTTACGTAACTCCAGCGACTCCTGTAAGGCTGCTATCACACCTTGCATTCCATTTGGGGATGGTTTTGCAGCAAACAGCGATCGCCCATACAGCGCATCAAACGGTTCTAATGCTAGTCGTTGCTGCTCCGACAAACCAGCATGAGCAGCGATTTTATCCCATACTTGTTTGGGAGTTAATTCTGGTTCCACTTCTCGGTAACTAAGGTAAGCAGCTTTCATCCCTTCAGAAATGCCAAATTCTTCTGCATTGGTGATTGGAGCAAGTCCGGTTTCTAAAGCTGCTTGTAACAACGCAGGCTCAACTTTCTGGTTGCCCCATTTCTCAACATCATTCTGAATCTTGTCCAGCTTAAATCCTGCTTTCTTCTTCTCCAACAATGCCAGGACGACATTCAAGACTTCTTCGCGATCGTGCTGCACTGCTTGATTAGAAATCTTGATTCCATCTTTAGTGGGTGTCACCAGGCGTTCAATATTGTCACAAAAGACTTGATCAATCTTGCTTTGCCAGGTCGCTGCAATTTCCACCGTTAAGTCCAGATTTTGATTAGCTGCACCTTCAACCAACATTCCATCTGGAAACACTGCCAGCACATTGTACTGATGCTGACTCAATACCTCTTCACAGGCACTCAACAGCAGAGACGTTATGTATCCCCGATCTTCGGTGATTCTGATGCGGAAGAGCTCACAGGGACGACCAAGCGCATGAATTAGCTCAGCCCGAAGTTTCTGGATCAGCTTTGCTTCTTTAGCTCTAAATCAAATAAATCGGCTGCCCGCAAGATCGAAGCCCATCGTTCAATCTGTGGGTCTTCTGGTAAGAATCTGGCTCCATCGCTGACGTTATGTCCAGAGTGCCGCTCAATCAGCTTCCGTGCTAGCTCTAGATCAATATCCGTCTGAATCAAGACGCTAACTCCAGCTTGCTCTAGCTGATCCCTAAGAAATTCCTGGTTTCTGGCTAGTGTTCTGACATTCCGCCCATTTGCACCGTCTAACTTATTCAGGTCATGAACTGCTGTGGCTGCTAGCAATACGGCTCTTTGGGTTTCTGGTACACCTGCCAAATAACTTACGGTCAAACTAAATTGACAGGCTGAATCTAAGTGTTCAGCGAGAGTGCGGCTCTCACGAACGCCCGATTGCTGGTGTTTACCATGAAGCTCATAAAGTTTAGGACGAATTTCCTGGAAGTAGCGATCTTCCAGTGTTTTAGGAGCACGATTTAACAAAGACATTTGGGATACCTACTCTATACGCTTTATAAGTCAGGCCATATTGAAGCTGATTGCCCTCGCATCTCTCAGGTTTTTCACTTATCAGGTCAATTCCAAGAGTTCCCGAATAGGATTGCGCCAGGTTGAGAAAAATTGAAAAATTTACCAATCTATACAAAAGGGATGCATGTAATTAAAGCTTATGCAATAGAGAAATTTACAGTTACAATAAATAGGTTGACACAAATTTTCTAGAAGTGCAAGTATGAATTAAGATTTTTGAATGCCTAGAAAAAAGGAAACGCTGACATTATCGGTTCCGCCGGGAACGAAAGAGAAGCTAGAGGCGATCGCTGAACGCCTGAATCTCCGTTGGGGAAAAAGTCCTAGCCCTTCAAAGCTAGTTACGGTCATTGCTCAAGGGCAAATTTCTGTTGGGAAGTCTCGCCCGTTGAATGGGGAACAGGTTGAGGCTCTACGGCAGTCCATCAAAGTACTGGTCGATACGGGTTTTATTGAGGAGGCGAGAAGTGTAATTGCACTTCTACTGGAGCAGGGAGACTTAGAAGCACCCTTGCGACAGGCTTTGCTTCAGCAGTTCAATCAATCAACTCCAGCATGGCGAGAGCAGCTTGATCACTATATCGCTCAGAAACAGCCATTCCGAGTAGCTTATCGCAATTCTCAGGGCGAACGACTTGAGCTAAACGCTCGGTATGCCGAAGTTCAGTTTCAGGAGAAGCGATTTTACTTACAAATCTGGTGTGATGAGACGGCAGATATTGAGGCCGATATCCCAGATTTACCAGAACTCTGGCACAACCGTTGTCTGCGCATTGACCGAATTCAATCACTGGAGCCGATCGCAGGCGAATGGCGAGGAGAACTGGATTCGATAAAAGTGTACTTGCAATTTAAGGGGTGGCTGGCGAATGCCTATGAACCAAAACCCGGAGATATTGACAATCAGGTGATTGGGGATGTTCGTCAAATTGTCCGACGAGTCGCAAATCCCTTCTGGTTGATCCGAGAAGTGTCTCGCTACTGGGAGGATTGTGAGATTATTGCACCCGATGCGCTGCGCGATCGCTTTAGGCAGAAGTTGGAAACTTTGTGTAACGTTTATGGCATGGAGATAAGGAAAGGAGCTGGAAAATAGAAGTCAGGAGTTAGGAATCAGGAGAAACTCCTGTCGCCCACAGCCTATAGCCTATATCTTTTCGATTTCTTCCCTGGAATTTCCCTTTTGCTCACTATCCTAAATTTGTGAATCAGAAAGATAGACAGAAGCGGACCTCTCGTTTCTGATGGTGCAGCTTTTATTCCTTTTTGATCCTGGTTCCAGGGCAAACATGGCTAAATGAACCACTAGCTCAGAAATTTCATAACATCATGGCTGAAATTGAACTCTATAGCACTGCTCTCTGTCCCTATGTTCATCGATCGCACTTAACCCTGTTAGAGAAGGATATCTCTTTTAAGATGATCGAAATTGATCTCTAAAATCAACCTGCAAATTTTACAGATGAGCGATCGTGGTTAGGAACCAACGTTTGATTTTTGTTGCCAGGCTCCGGAATGCCATTCCAGAAGTTTCAGCTTCCGGGTTGAATTGGGGAAACTGGAGCTTTCATAGTGAGGTTACTAAACCAGAACTTAAGTGGTCAGGCGCAATTAAATTAAGGATAATTTCGGGGGGAAGGGGTGAAATGCCGTGTCTGAGGGCGCAGCCCCCACTTCCCTCTTTACCAATTAATTATGACTACCTACTTACTCAGTTTGTGACTGGTATGAATATACCACCCAAAATTCTGGTACCAGGATTGCTTCATTAGCAGAAGTTTTCTACCAGTTGTTTGGATAAGCACCCCTCCACCCCTTTCAAAACTTTTGTTTTGATCTATCAGGATTGCTTCAATGCTCGACGAGCCAGCTTCGCATAGGTTCTGACTGTTTCATAAGGCATCTCCAGATCCTCGGCGATCGCCTTTAGCGATTCACCCATTTCACGACGAGCCAGGATCGTGGCCCACGTTTCAGCAATGTTGATTGTGCGATCGCCCCCTCTGCGTTTGCGTTGAGCGGCAAACACTTCAGTCAGTTCAGAAATGCGTTGAGCTAGTAAATTCTGGACGAAGGGAGCGGCAGTTTCTGTTGGGTTGAGCCAGCCTGGAGCGGTTTGTCCTAACCCAAAAGTGGTTTTGTGCCCGGTACCGCAATAGGGTGCGAATTGCCCCAGGGCAAGCCACAGCTCAACATAATCGCGGTCCTCTTTTGCTCTACTCGATAGCCCAAATTGAACAGAGCCTGTGAAACCTGTAACAGAGCCACTTTTGCCAGCTATAACTTTAGCAGACTGAATTTGATGACGCAAAATAATAACAAATTCGTCTACCCAGTCTAAAAAGTCATCCTGGTCAATTTCTTCGCCTGAAAATTTGCTCCAATGACAGAGATAACTATGAAAAACATTGACCGGCATCGGCAGAGGTAAATGGTTACCTTTACGCCGAAAGCTAGTCGGAGTTAGGAAACTAAGGGTGATGCTGGGTTGTTCTGGAATGGAAGTTTCAGCCAGTTGGGCATAGGTTGTAGGGGGATAGGCAAAGTTCCAGTCGGTAATTTTGAAAGAGCCATTCCGCAGATGAATTTCATTGGGGAGAGATTGTAACCATTGATTCATCCATTTAACTACAGGATTGGAGAGGGCTGTGATGTTCCAATGATAGGAAGAATCAGCCATTAGTTTCAGCGATCGCCCCTGTGATTGGATCGGACCCTGCAACTGTGAGATGGTGAAGGGCTTTTCAGATTGCCCATCGTGGAGATAGGTAGACAGGCCAGAATCAATCCGACGAACCTGATCTAAAAACCAGGAATGCAGCTCTGTCGAATAATGAGGCGGGACAACAAGTTCCTGATGCGGTTGCAAGCTTAATTGCAAACTGACCAGTTCGGTGTTGGAATCCCAGGTCAGTTTTGGGACAACAGGGAACCTACGCCTGCGAGTGGATTGAGGCATAAGACAATACCACCAGATTCCATTGGCCTATTATTCCCACTTTTCATCCCCTTAGGAGGATTCTGTAATAAAAGATTCAGGAATACAAAAAGTTTCTGATTCCAATCAGGGTAAGCTGTCTCGCCATGTTGACAGGAGGCATACCTAAATGACGCTTGAATGCTCGATTAAATCTAGCTTCTGACTCATACCCCACTTGAGTTGCAATCCTTGCCATGTTTCTATTGTACTAATTGCCTCATTCTCTCTGCACGCTCTTAACCTGCCGGTTGGCGTTGCTGAATTTGGGTATGAAATAGGTGCTGTACGCTCGAAACTTCATTTCGATTCATATTGCTTTTCAGCAACACTAATTTAATTACACCTAGCTACTTATGTATTCTCAAACACTCTTAAAGCCGGACGATCGCCATCTCACCCTATACAGCCGACACCCTATTGCGGCAGGGATAGTCGCCCCCAGTCCCGGTACCGATCCGATTCGGGCAAATCCTCACCTGCGCTGGCATCCGTTGCGGGGTGAGTGGGTTGCCTATGCCAGTCACCGTCAGGGACGGACGTTTATGCCGCCTGCCGCATACAATCCCCTCGCCCCCACCCAAGATCCCCAGTTTCCCACTGAACTACCAGCGGGAAATTATGACATTGCCGTATTTGATAATCGGTTTCCCTCCCTGATGCCGACTGCAACGGATGCTCCCCAGGAAATTGTGGATACGCTACCCGCCAATGGAGCCTGTGAGGTTGTGGTATTCACGCAAGATCCGCAGGCTTCTCTCAGTTCCCTGCCTCTGGATCATTTAGAACTGCTGTTTCAGGTCTGGGGCGATCGCACCCGTGTGATCAGTCAGCATTCCCAGATTCAGTACGTTCTGCCGTTTGAGAACAAAGGGGTGGAAGTGGGTGTCACACTGCACCATCCCCACGGACAAATTTACGCCTATCCCTTTGTGCCGCCGGTTCCTGCTCAGATGGGAACGTGTCAACTTGAGTACTACCAGCAACAGCAACGGGGATTGCTATCGGATTTAATTCGGAAAGAGATTGCAGACAATCAGCGAATTTTGTACCAGGATGAGTGGGCGATCGCCTTCGTTCCGGTGTGTGCCCGCTATCCCTACGAAGTGTGGATTGCACCGATTCAACCTGTTGCTACGTTTCTGGATTTGTCTCCAGAGCAACGAACTGGACTTGCTAGAGCACTCAAAACCGTAACGCTTAAGTATGACGGATTGTGGCAGCGCCCCTTTCCCTACCTGATGGCATGGTTTCAAGCTCCTGTAAACGGCAAACCACACCCCGAATGGCACCTCCACGCTGAGTTTTACCCTCCCTACCGCACGTCTGATAAACTGAAGTACCTGGCCGGAACCGAGCTGGCAGCGGGAATGTTTGCCAACGATGCCTTACCCGAAGAGAAGGCAAAGGAACTGCAAGCCGTCCCGGTTGAGCTTGAGCGATCGCCTTGATGTCATGAATCGGTTAGAAATGGATTTTCAACAGATTTTTAACGCAGCACCCGATATTGAGGCCAGTGCCCCCGGACGGGTGAATTTGTTGGGCGAACACACTGACTACAACGATGGATTTGTGTTGCCCACCGCGATTCCTCAGCAAACAACGGTTTACGTCGGGCATAGCCCCAACGATCGCCACCATTTTTACTCCGCCGAATTGGAAGAATGGGCTGATGTTAGCCCATCTGAATCATCACCACAAGGATTTGCCCGTTACATTTATGGCTGTATTCGGGTGTTAGAACAGATTGGTTATTCCATCCCCCCGATCAATTTATTTGTGACCTCTTCTGTGCCCATTGGTTCTGGGTTATCCAGTAGTGCAGCTTTGGAAGTGGCAACCTTAAGGGGATTGCGATCGCTGCTCAATCTCAATCTGGATGATGTCAAAATTGCGCAACTGGGGCAACAGGCAGAGATTCAATACGCGAGTGTCAGTTGCGGAATTTTAGATCAAATGGCCTGTAGCCTTGCTGATACGGAACACATGCTGTTTCTCGATACCCGCACCCTTGATCGCCAGCTCCTCCCCTTTCCTACCGGGGCGGAAATTGTTGTGATTGATAGCGGTGTGGCGCGATCCCTGGCGGACAGCAGTTACAATCAACGACGGGCAGAGTGTGAGGAAGCAGCACGTCAATTAGGCGTAAAGGCATTGCGAGATGTTAGCGATCCTCAAATGGCAGAATCTCTATCTGATCCGCTTCGTAAACGTGCCCGCCATGTGATCAACGAAAACAATCGAGTCCTCAAGGTGTTAGAAGGCGTTTCGGCTGAAGCATTTGGAGAATTAATGAACGCCTCCCACGCCAGCCTGCGGGATGACTATGAAGTATCTGTCCCTGCGTTGGATCAGTTAGTAGACATCTTGCAAAATACTCCTGGCGTGTTTGGTGCGCGGTTAACGGGTGCCGGATTTGGCGGGGCGTGTGTAGCGCTGGTTAAGGGGGGAGCAGGAAAGGCGATCGCTGAAACCGTTCTCAACCATTACAACAATGCTGAACATAGAGGTGACACCTTAGTTGGTTAGGACTGATACCGATAGACATTATCGGAAATAAATCGCTCGATATGGGAATGGGCGATAAAGCCATGAGAATTCATAGTTTTATGCAAAGAATTGATTTCCTTTCTTATTTCCGATTAAGTCTAGTGTTTTATGAAGCTGTACACCATCACCCCCCGGTTATCGCCGTTCCCTTACCAAGGGGGACTACAAAGGGTTTTTTCTACGCATCCTCGTATTGAATTAGTATAACGGTAGTCATTGTGGTTAGGACGGGGTGCAGGGGTGGAACCCCTGGCTGGGGGCGAAGCCCCCACTCCCTCTCTAATTCCAATGTCCTAATGCACCTGCGTAGAGCTATATTAAACAACTGGACGCAATTAAATTTGGCATTGCTAAATTTGGGTATGAAATAGGTGCAGTATGCTCGAAACTTCGTTTCGATTCATACTGTTTTTCAGCAACGCCTAGAGTCTGTCTCTAGATGTTCAGCAATGGGGGCTTAGTACTTGGGACGTTTACGACCAGAACCTTTCCTTGCCCCTCCATTCTTGAGGCGCGCCCGCACCCCTTTGGGCAGTCGTTAACTTGGGGGTTTCAACTAACTGCCTATATTTGTCATTGCGAAGCAGAGAGAGCCATACGCAAATTGTCATCTGCAAAGTAGTGGCTGTTGCCAGAACTAACGCTAATCGTCGATGAATGCCATCTGCAAATTTGCGTGTGCGTAAATGCTTCGCATCTGGATTCCGGTTATCGATTTTCACTAGCAGCAAAGATTGCAACTCCTCTGGCTCAACCATCTGCTCAAGTAAGGAGTTCTTGATTATTGCCGGTTCCGACAAATAGCGTCCTTTCCCGTTATTGTGCGCCCCACCAAACATCAGGATGCAGAGACCGGAACTCTCAATGACCCGCATGGTCAGATCCATTACCTGCGGTTCATGATATAAATGTACTACCATCTTTAACCTTTACACAAAGCAGCCAGGGCAAAATCAGCCAAGTGGCTGTTCTTGAATTGAACAGCAAGGAGGATAACGATGCCGTGGCACATTAAACGTCTGGAGAACGGTTTACTGGTTCAGGAATATGATCAAGAACCCAATGATAAAAGCGAAGAACTCCTGACCCCAGATGACAGAACTCAAGATGAATGTCACCCGCGCTTTGCCCACCTGAAACCTGCGGAAAGTATGGTGCTACCTGATGAACCCAAAGCCACGGCTCCTAGTTCCTGGTATCCCAGCCAATATGAAGATCTGGGCGAGTTTTTGAATGGTGATCCAAGAGTGAATGCGCTTCGCGCACACTGCGTGAACGATAAGTTGGATAGCGGTAGCGTCTCTCGTCGTTACAACTGGCGCTATTATGAACCTGATGAATCCTTTTAAGGTGTGTTTGATGGCTTGAGAAGGTGGCAAGGGCGATCGCAGCTGTAAACTCATATGGTGAAGACATTGTATACACTGTATTCTCTACGCTAGAGTGGGGGAAATTGGGAGAACACTAATGGCTCAAAGTGAAGTCCTTACCATTCGATTAGCTCCAGAATTAAAAGACAAGCTGGATGCTTTAGCGCAGAGTACTCGGCGTAGTAAGTCCTGGCTGGCAGTAGAGGCAATTGCCTTCTACATTGAGCAACACCTTTGGCAAATTCAAACGATTGAAGAAGCGATCTCATTGGCGGATAGTCCTGAAGCCGAATGGGTAGAGGGTAAAGCCGTGGATGCATGGTTGGATACCTGGGGAACGAAGGATGAAAAGCCTGCTCCATGCTCATAGTATTTCTTTCGCTTACAGTAAAGGATTTAGTAGCTATTCGTGCCTACATCGCTGAAGACGACCCAGAGGCAGCGAAAGCGGTCGCTTCTCGCCTAAAGCAATTGATTAAGCGGCTTTCCTCAATGTCTAACCTGGGCAGACCGGGGCGAGTTTTTGGCACCAGAGAGCTGATAACTTCCAAAATTGGTAAAACAGTTTACATCGTTGTTTATCGAGTCAAAGACACACGTCTAGAAATTCTGCGGATTTTGCCAGGAATGCGAGATTTAAACAGTTTGCTGAACGAGGAATTGCCAGAAACATAATCAGGAACCGTTGATCGCGCTGTTACAACTGGTGCTACTACGAACCCGATGAATCCTTGTAAATAGATTAGAGACCCAGTGTGGTAACAAGTCAGTGAAATCTGAAACAGAAAGGTCAGGGTAGAGGCAGAAAATCAATTCGATCCTGATACTCGTCCTCAAATAAGGCATTAGCGATGAGGAGCAGCTCCTCAAGATTCTCACCCACACTCAATTTGGTATTCAAAATCAAAAAGTTGAATTGTGTAAGTGGGATGCACTCAGGTGAGCCAATGTATTGCTTGTTGTTTTACATAGAACGAAGTCTTTCGCCGACACTGAAACATGCGCTCAACATACGTATCAAATAAATAGACTGAATCGGAAATTAGGATGATTTAAGAGGTAAGCCGATTCCAGGAAAGCCGCTATGTTGAATTACAGCAAGCTTCAAGGGAAATCCTACGTATTGCAAAGCCTAACGGGACTGAACCAATCGGAGTTTGAGACCCTGCTGAAAAGCTTTGAAGTTGCGTAGCAAGCATATCTGGAGCGGGAATATATTCAAAAACCGCGTGCCCGACACTATGGGGGAGGACGACAAACAGGTAATGTTCTAGACATGGGGATCGATGAAGTCAAACAGCCCGCCCAAACTCGTAGCGATTGATGAACAATCCAATCACGATGTCATGCAGCCATTCGGACTTGGAGAAGCAGATGGTTTTGCGAGCTAATCGCTTAATTCGCGTTCGTAACGTTAAGTGTTTGCGCTCGATTTTTTGGGTATTCCACTTGCCAACGACGTACTGGTCTTCATCCACCAAACGGGCATACGCTCCCCATCCATCGGTGTAAAACGTTTGAACGCCAAACGGCTCTAACAATGCTTTTAACTCAACGAGCGCCTGGTCTGTATGATCGGCCAGCACATAGGCCAACACGTACCCGGTTTGATGATCAATTGCGTGCCGTAACCAACGCTCCTGCTGCTTCGAGTGAACAAAACTCCCCATCTCGTCAGCTTCCGCTTCCTTAATGTGTTTGACGACTATCGCAGAGGTCGGCTTAAGTTGTTCTAACAAGGGTCGGTTCACGTGTTCAAGATGACGATCTTTTTTTAATTCTTCAAGGACGGTGGTTGGGCTAATCTTGAGTACCCGCGCAGTATCGCGAATCCCGCTGCCGTTGAGCGCCATCTCACAAATCTGTTGTTTCACAGTAGGCAAGTAGCCTCGGTAAGAATACTCCTGAACAAAGCTATGACGAGTGCATTCAGGATTACGGCATTTATACTGTTGCTTACCCTCGGCGGTTTTACCATGCTTGACGATATTCGTGCTCTCACAGGTGGGGCAATGCACAGGTTCAAATACCATCGTAGTTGTTTGGGAGAATTTAACGGGTTCGAGTGCTCCGATTTTCCCTGATTCCTATCCCCATGTCTAGAACATTACCCATTTCATGAATGTGCTGAAGAGCTAGAGATATAGCACTACGAATAAACATTAGGACAATGCTTGAAGGCAGCATCAACACAGTCACGAAAACTTTCAAACTCATTCATGCGCTGCCGCATCCAATTTTTGAGGACGCTCCACCACCACTCAATCTTGTTCAAGTCGGGTGAATACGGCGGCAAATACCAAAGCTCACATCCCGCCTGCATCACCAGTTCATCAATCACATCAATCACTTGAGAACGATGAAAACTCGCATTGTCAATCACAATCACACTGCCCGGTTGCAGTTGCGTTAGTAGACACTCTTCGAGCCACATCTCAAACAAATCTCGGTTGCAAGCTCCGGCAAACGTTATCGGTGCAATTAACTTGCCTTGCACCAGTGCCGCGATCCACCTGACCTGCTCAGTGCGTTTTCCACACTTGAGCGAATGTAAATTACCAGTTCGCTTGGTTTAGTTTTCAATCGCTCTTTGAATTCGCATCGCTTGATGTCATCGCGTTCTTGATAGCCATAGGTTTTTTTTGCGGCTGATTTCCAATTTTCGCAGTGCATCACTGATGTTTTGCTGCGTCACTCCCTCGCCCCACAACTGAGCCATCTGTGCTTGAGTTTTATCGCCATGTTCCTTGACAAACTCCTCAAAACGCTTGCGGTCCGTGATTTTGTGCCCACAGCCTTTTGGGAAGTTAGTCATCGCTTGATAGTCACCCGTTTGGGCTTTGCGTTTGAGCCACAGATCGAGCGTATTGCGACTGAGCTTGAGCATTCGGCACACGTCGCTTTTGCGTTCACCGCGCTTGACCGCTTCGATTGCTTTTGTTCGTAAGTCGTAGCTGTAGGAAGTTGACATCGGCAGTTCTCAACGTGCTTTTACTGCTACTCTAACGTCCTACTCTGCCTTCGTAGTGCTATAACGCGCTCCCAGCCAAACAGCATGATGCCCAGAAAGCCAGCCTCCAACATCAAAGCCATCGAAGCCTCAAAGCCTAAAATGCTGCCAAAGAAATCACCTACGGCTTCCGAGAAAGGTGCCCAGTTTGTGCCGAACTGAAACTCCATCGGCAAGCCAGAGGCGACCCCAATCCCAAAATTCAAGACATAAAGCTTTGCTCAAAAACGCGTATGAATAGTAATCTGGGTTGCGCGTTTTGAGCCATAAGCCCTTAACTACGACTAGATAGATTCCCATCCCTGTTGTTAAAACGGGCCAGAGCGTGTGAAAGATAACCGTCAAAGCAAACTGCATTCGTGATAATGCAACGGTATCAGATAGAAACTCCGTACTCATTTTGTTTCCCCTAGTTAGAAGGTTTCTATCGGCTCGAACTTATCGCTTGATCAAGATAAAGATAGCCACAGCAATCGTAAAGTAACCAAACCCTTTCTCTAATTGTTTTGCCTCAATAAATCTGGTGAGGTAAGCTCCTAGAATCATCCCAATGTTAGCCACGATCGTGAACGTCACCATCAAGGGGACATCGACGGGTACGCGCCCCAAATATCCTGCAAATCCGGTGACAGATTTCAAGGCAATAATCACCAGAGATGTGCCAACGGCTTGCTTCATCGGCATTCCACCCAACAGTACCAGTGCCGGAATGACCATAAATCCGCCGCCAATGCCCACAAACCCCGTTAAAGCACCAACTCCCAATCCTTCTGAGGGAATCGCCAGCCAACGGGGAATCCCTGCATGATCAGAGGATTTTGTAGACCCTGCATGATCAGAGGATTTTGTAGACGAGGGTTTCAGCGTTTCTTCTGGGATGGATTGGATTGAGCGGGATGACTTGCGAATCATAAAAAATGAGGCGACCAGCATCATCACCGCAAAGCTAATCAGTTGGAAGGTAGGAGTTACAATGGGAAGGGTGGCAATTCTAGCGCCTAAATAGGCTCCAACCATTGCCGCCGGAGCAAACAGAGCAGCCGTTTTGAAGTCAATGTTTCCCTGTCGCCAATGGGGAAGAATGCCCACTAAACTCACCGCGCCAACAATGATTAAGCTCATGGCGATCGCAGATTGAGGTGGTACACCCATAACATAAATCAGGATTGGGGTTGCCAGGATCGACCCTCCCCCCCCAATCAAGCCCAGGCTAATCCCCACCAGGGCAGCCAGTACATAACCAATGACCGTAATCACCATAGTAGTAATCTTCTCGTGTGGGTTTAATTGATTTCCGCGCTGACTTAAACCCGTTGATTCCAGGGCATCTTGGCAAGCAGCATTCCTAAGGCACAGGTGTCAGTGATTCCAGCAAACACCAGCCCAGAGCCAACAAAACCACTGAGCAGCAAAAACCAGGGAGACCCAAACGCACCCAGTACAGTGCCAATCACCACCAGGGAACCTGCTACAATTTGCACCTGGCGCATAAGGCTAATGGGCGCATTTTTGTTTACCTCAGTTGGATACCCCGCCTGCGCCCAAGCCAATAATCCCCCTTCCAAATGGGTGACTTCATTCATCCCTGCTGCGAATAATTTCTGTGCCGCTTGAGCTGATCGATTGCCTGTCCGGCAGTACAACACCGTAGTTTTGTTGGCATCAAAGGGAACGCGATTCGGATCAAATTTTGACAGGGGGACTAGAATCGAACCGGGAATCTTTTCGCTTGCATGTTCAGAAGGCTCACGCACATCCACTAACGTGACGACTTGCTGACTCAATAACGTATTCAAATAAGATGGATCAATAGTTTTTAGACAATCGCGCTGAGGTTGACTGAAATAATTGAAATGGGTTTCATTCATGCTCTCATTCATGCTCTTCATTGGGTTCTCCTAACTGTTCTAAATGTTGAGTAATGTAGTCTACAAAAAATTGCTTAACACTAGGGCGATCGTTAAAATTCAATCCCATCGCCTCTGTTCGTCGTAGGAATTCTTCAGCGGTCATGCCCCGATCAATTCCAGCCCGCAACAGTCCAATCCCAGTCGATCTCAGACCAAGTGAGCAGTGCATCAAAACGGGTTTCGGAAGTTGATCAATTTGTTCAGAAACCTGAGCTACAAGCTCGCCGCTCAAGCTAGAGGGATTTATGGGAATATGGACATACTGCATTCCTAGCGATTCCACAATCTGTGGTTCATTGGGTAAAAATCCTTTCTCCTTTGACATCCTCAAATTGATCACCGATTTAAATCCCTGTTGAGAGGCTTGCTGCAATTGCTCTGGGCTAAGTTCTCCTGCTACAGAAACGTCCTCATCAATCGGGTGAATGCCAACTAGCCGCATTTCATTCATTGTTACACTCACTCCATTTCTGCGTTTAAGCTGCTCTCCTGTTCTGCTAAACTAAACCACGTAGTTAGTCACAAGAGCATTGCCACACTGCTCATTAGCAGGAACCGCTTCCATAATCTTTTTCGGATCAGGAAGGTGTAGCCCATTCATAAACTCGATGAACTGATCGCGAGTTCGCCCTTTGAAGCGAGGATTCCACTGTTTCTCTTCAGCGATCGTGGAGACACTGTGACCGCGATAGTCATGGGCAGGGTATACCAGCGTGCCATCTGGCAGCGTAAACAGGTTCTCTGTTACAGAGTCGTACAGCGTACCCGCATCACCGCTCTGAAAATCAGTTCGTCCGCAGCCGCGAACAAACAGTGCATCGCCCGTTAAAACTCGATCGCCGTTTACTAGGTACGCCATATGGCTATCGGTATGTCCCGGAGTGGAGATCGCTTGAATTTCAATGTCGCCGACGTTTAAGACTTCTCCATGCTGGATATGGCGATCAGCACAGGCAACCTGAGCTTTCTCCGGCACAATAGTTTCACAGCCCGTCAACTCCCGAAGTTTTCCAGCACCTGTGATATGGTCAGCATGGACGTGGGTTTCCAAGCAGTATTTCAAAGTCAATTCCAACTCATTAATCAGCTTATAATCACGCTCAACCTGCTCAATCACTGAGTCCACCAAAGCGGCTTCCTTGTTTGTGGGGTCGGCAATCAAATAGGTATAAGTCCAGGTGTCTTGATCAAACAATTGTCGAAATAGCATCGTTCTTTACCTCGTGAGACAGTGTTGTACGGGAAAGGTTGTGTTTTAGGTGTCGCCTGCTACAAACAGAATGGCGACAACAACCAAGATTGAGAAAAACGCGAGATAGCCAGTCACCATGAACGAGATTGCCCTATAGCGTTAACTTGGGTAGCTCATATCTATCAGATTACCATATGGTAATATGGTTTATAAATTATGTTACGTCAAGCTGCTCGGCTGGATTTAAAGTTTTCTTTAGAAAGCACAACCATATTACTACATGGTGGTATGGTACACATAGTTAATATCTCATGTTATCGACTCAGTTTCCATCCCTTTCACTTCATTTGAGGAACTACCGTGTCACCGACTGCACAGCAAACTCAATTGACGCAACCTGCTGAACAGATTAGTCAAAATCTCTCAGATCCTGAGGCGATCGCCCCTCCGGTGAAGCACCACCAAATCGTGATTGTGGGGGGCGGGGCAGCCGGAATTACAGTTGCAGCCCAACTGCTGAAGCGCAACCACGCCCTAGATATTGCCATTATCGAACCGTCTGACAAACACTACTACCAACCGGGCTGGACGCTGGTGGGCGGCGGCGTTGCCCCTATTAACAAATTTATTCGGGATGAAAAGGATGTGATTCCCAAAGGGGCAACCTGGATTCAAGCGCGTGTGGCGAAACTTGATCCTGACCGAAACATGGTTATTACCGAAGCAGGACAAGCCATTGAGTATGATTACCTGGTACTCTGTCCCGGCATTCAAATTGATTGGCATCTGATCAAAGGCTTAAAAGAAGCGCTGGGTCGAGGCGGAGTCACCAGTAACTACTCCAAAGACTATGCCCCCTACACCTGGGAAACCATCCAAGCCTTCAAAGGTGGCAATGCCCTCTTCACCTATCCTGCTACACCCATTAAAT
This sequence comes from Leptothermofonsia sp. ETS-13, assembly GCF_049200465.1. Classification (NCBI taxonomy): domain Bacteria; kingdom Bacillati; phylum Cyanobacteriota; class Cyanophyceae; order Leptolyngbyales; family Leptolyngbyaceae; genus Leptothermofonsia; species Leptothermofonsia sp. ETS-13. Next base: position 2,131,042 of record NZ_CP120836.1, on the reverse strand, counting down.
GTGGCGGTGCGCCCCAAAAAGTGATGTACATGGCCGACGATATCTTTAAGCGCAAGAGCGGCGTAGGAGTCAACACGACTGTGATGTTTTGCACCGCTGGGGCATCAATGTTTGCCGTACCGGAATATTCTGCCTCTCTAGATAAGGTGGTCGCAAGACGCGGTATTATCACCAAATTCAAGCACAATCTCAAGGAAATCAAGGCAGACACGCAAGAAGCAATCTTCGATGTCACCACGGATAGTGGCGTTGAGGAAGTCAGCATTCGCTACGACATGATCCATGTGGCTCCCCCCATGAGTGCCCCTGATTTTATCAAGCAAAGTCCGTTGGCTGGGGCTGGCGGCTGGGTAGATGTTGATAAAGCAACGCTGCAACACACCCGCTATGCCAATGTATTTTCTTTGGGGGATGCTTCTTCTCTACCCACCTCTAAAACGGCAGCAGCGATTCGCAAAGAAGCACCGATCGTCGTCCAGAACTTGCTGTCTTTGATGCAAGCACGGCCGATCGCCGCAGAATACGATGGCTACACCTGCTGCCCCCTCATCACCGGTTATAACTCGACGATTATGGCCGAGTTTGTCTATGGGGGAAAACTGGCTCCCTCGTTCCCGCTCGATCCCACCAAAGAACGCTACTCGATGTATTTGGCAAAAGTCCATGTTTTGCCTTGGTTGTACTGGAACCGGATGCTGAAGGGTGAAGGATTTGAAGCGGATATTCTTAAACCCATCAACAAATTGCTCCGCCGCTAAACGCGATCGCACCGTGGGTGGTAACTGCCTATCTCCTCAATGCTCGGATAGCCGCTTGAGTTTTAAAGTTGGCGATCGCGTCTACTACACTGGTTCGGATGCCAAGATTCTGTCCGACTACGGCAACCAAGCGCTAGAAATTATTGCCTTGGATGCAAAAACAAGACAAGTTGTCTGTCAAACGGTTTGTCTTGCTCAAGTTGTCGGAATTGCATTTGAAGAGCTCAGCAAATGTTAGCGGTTCTGTCTTAATTGCGACAATTGCTGTAGCTGTTGGCTTTGCTGTTCAACTTGCATTGTCAACACATCACAAACCAAATCGCACAGTTGAAACAAAAATGGATTGACAATGCGATAGTAAACGCAAACCCCGCGCTGTTCCCGGGCAACTACCCCAGCTTGAGTCAGTATCTTCAGATGCTTGGAAACATTTGCCTGTCCCAATCCTGTTTCTTCGATAATTTCCGTCACATTCTTAGCACCCATTTTTAGGGTACACACAATCTGAAGCCGACTCACTTCTGATAAAACTTTGAAGAACTCTGCCATCAGGCCTAATGCTTCAGGAGTGAGTTTGGAAATGCCGCACTCATTCCCTGCTTTTGGCACACTTATTTTTGGCGCTTTCTCCGAAACCGCAACAGGCTGCTTCACTGACTTTGTAGGCATGGGAGGCATTCTGCAAACTTGGTAAATCCATTATTTATCATTATATTACCACACGGTAGTAAAATCTGCACTATTGAAGGAGGGAGCAAGGATGGCACCGTTTAATGGACTGACGGCATTATTAGGTGGCGGGTTGATTGGTCTCAGCGCGACGGTTTTGCTATTGCTGAGTGGTCGAATTGCTGGCATTAGCGGCATGGTGAATGGGGCAATCACCTTCACCAAAGCGGAAACTTGGCGTTGGAGTTTTATCGTTGGGTTGTTGTTGGGCGCTGCGCTGTATGAGTATGGCTTTGCTGTGCAACCCACACCTCGTTCAACGTTCGCACCGATCTCAATGCTTGCGGGTGGACTGTTGGTCGGCTGGGGAACCCGCATGGGAAACGGCTGCACGAGCGGTCATGGAGTATGCGGTCTAGGGCGCTTGTCGGGGCGATCGCTGGTGGCCGTCCTCACGTTTTTAATGACTGGAATGCTCACAGTTTTTGTGATCAGACATGGATTTTCTTAGTGGATGTAATCGCAAAAATCAACGGATCACTCTAAACCCATGAAAAATCATCTTACGGCACTCATTTCGGGTATTCTGTTTGGCTTTGGGCTGGGACTATCGCAAATGATCGATCGCGATCGCGTTCTTGGATTTCTCGATGTAGCAGGTGTGTGGGATCCAACGTTACTGTTTGTTTTGGGAGGCGCAGTTGGCGTTACGGTAGTTGCATTTCGCTTTGTACTCAAGCGACAGCATCCATTGTTTGCCGATAAATTTTATATTCCCACTAAACGAGAGCTTGACTTCCCCCTGGTCGTGGGTGCAGCAATCTTTGGTATCGGCTGGGGGATCGCGGGCTATTGTCCAGGGCCAGCGATCGCAGCACTGGTTTTAGGAATTTGGAATCCAGTGTTATTTTTGGTTGGTATGATTGGAGGTTCTCTCGCCCAAAAATGGATAGCGAATCAAAATCAAGCGAAACCGAAAACGTAATTGAGATGCGGTGAGGTAGGTCGGTGGTGCTAGCGCCCCTCTAAAGGGCACTTTCACCACCAACACCTATGGCTATTTCACCAGATCAATCAGGCAGTGACGCTTATGTTGATATTTCGTGGAATCTAATTTCTGATAGTCCAACGTTGCAAGATCAACTTCTTCGTCTTCAGAACGCATCTGTTTTGGGGATTGATTACGAAACAACGGGGCTTGATCCTCATACTAACCAAATCCGCCTCATTCAACTTGCAGCTTCCAAGGAATCCGTTATTATACTTGATTTGTTCAAAATTTCAAAAATTGATTCGTTTTTCATTCAACAAATTCTTTCTAGTTCAGTTCTCAAGATTTTCCACAACGGTAAGTTCGATTAGCAATTTCTGACTCAAGCAGGGCTTCAACCCAAAGAACCATTCTTTGATACCCGAATTGCTTACCGGGTGCTGACAGCGGGGCTAAAAACAGGACTTTCGTTACAGACACTTGCTCATAAATTGCTAAATATTGAGTTGGGCAAAGCGCAGCAGGTCAGTAACTGGAATAGACCACTACTAAAAAAACAGTTACAGTACGCAGCCTTGGATGCCTCGATTTTACTGGATCTGTACCCAATCCCATACAAGAAACTGGCGCGATCGCACCTCCTCAAAATTACCCAACTGGAATTTCACTGTATGCCTGCGGTGGCTCAGATGGAGCTGATGAATGGGATGTTGCTGGCTCTTTCCCGCTGGCAAACATTGGGGGCAAAACTGGAAAGCGATCGGGATGCGGTACTTTATCAGGTTAGGGAACTTTAGGTTGCTGGAAATGCTCAAATGTCCTTGCTGCCAGAGATGATAGATGCAATCAACCCCAACTCTCCGCAACAGGTGCTTGCAGCATTGAAAGCGGCTGGAGTCCCGGTGAATTCAACTAGCCAGAAGGAACTGTGCTCCTGGCGAAGCGGTATGCTGTGATTCGAGCCTTACTGGATTATCGCCACCTCTCAAAAATTACTGCCACCTTTGCCGATAGCCTACCCAAGCACGTCCATCCTGTATAGCTCTATGCGGGTGCATTAGGACATTGGGATTAGAGAGGGAGTGGGGGCTTCGCCCCCAGCCAGGGGTTCCACCCCTGCACCCCGTCCTAACCACAATGACTACCGCTATAACACGTTGCATCAGCGCACTCGCAGTTAGCGCGACGGAGTTTGTCGTTCTCAAAGAAACGGGAAAATCACATTGGTGCGATTTGGAACTTCATCCATCCCTACAATCAGAAGATTCAGGAGAAATTGCAACGAGAGCAAAGGGCTGACTTTTCTCTATCCTTTACCTAATGGCACTACCATATCTTTAAAAGGTTTACATCTTTGGTTGCAAATCAGATAGAACCCGGTTTGAAATTTTAGCACTGCTTCTCAGTAACACCTGCCTCACCCCCCTTAAACCCAATATCTTAAGCAACCTGGCAGCTATAGCACCAGGACTCTTTAAAGCTTACGGGAAAGAATACCTTAGGACAAGCGTACTGGTTACATGTCATTGCTCAAGCAGCAGCAGAACATTCCAAATCCCAGTACAGATGCTATATTACCTCCAGTGAATGTCAGGATTGAACTTCGCGTAGTCGACGCTCCAGAAAGCGCCGCTCACTGTTGTTTGTCACCAGTTCCAGCGCCCGTTTATAGCTCTGGGTCGCTTTCTGGAATGCCCCAACACGCTGCAAAAGATCGGCACGGGTCGCATGGAACAGATGATAGCTGTCAAGAGCAGTAGCCAGTCCATCAATAAGTTCAAGTGCTGCTTGAAGACTGTCTGCCATTGCGATCGCCACTGCCCGATTGAGCGACACGATCGGTGAAGGTTGTAAACGTTCCAGCACATCATAAAGCCGCAGGATCTGTGCCCAGTCAGTTTCCTCGGCGCGCGCTGCCTGACAGTGGAGGGCTGCGATCGCCGCCTGCAATGCAAAGGAACCCGTTCCGCTACGCAACGCCTCTTCCACCAGTGGCAATGCCTCGGCGATTTGTTGATGATTCCAACGACTCCGATCCTGATCTTCCAGCAGAATCAGATCGCCAGCTTCATCTAGACGGGCACTCCGCCGTGAGTCGTGCAGCAACATCAATGCCACCAATGCCGTGACTTCCGAGGGCGGTTGGGGTGCCATCAATTGCCGTAGCAATTGCCCCAGACGAATCGCTTCAGTGCAGAGGTCAGCCCTCACCATTGTTTCGCCTTTGGTTGCCGCATACCCTTCATTAAAAATGAGATAAATCACCGTTAACACTGCCTCTATTCGGAGAGGGAGTTCGGTTGTGTCGGGTACCCTGTAGGGAATTCCGGCATCTCGAATCTTGCGCTTGGCTCGCACCAGCCGTTGTGCCATAGTTGCGGTGGGCACAAGAAAAGCGCGGGCAATTTCATCGGTTTCCAGTCCGCCCAACATTCGCGACGTCAAAGCGACCTGAGTCTCGATCGCCAGTGCTGGGTGGCAGCAGGTAAAGATCAGGCGCAGGCGATCGTCTGGAATTTCATCACTGTCGTAGGTTGGCTCCTCGCTCGATGGAATTAACCCGGATGTGGCGTACCACTCCAGTTTTTCGGTGAGTCGTGTCCGCCGTCGGAAGCGATCAATGGCCTTGTATTTGGCAGTTCGGATAATCCAGGCGCGAGGCAGATCTGGAATACCACTGGTTTGCTACTGATTCACAGCCGCCGCAAACGCTTCTTGCACAGCTTCTTCAGCAATGTCGAAATCTCCCACTAGTTGAATCAGAATGGCGACAATCCGCCCCCATTCAGCCCGGTACGTGGTAGCAATCGCCTGAGCAACATCTGATTTTGTGATTGGAGCCATAGATGGACATAAAAAGACATAAAAAAATTTTTGGCGAGGTGTCGATTTGAGCAGTGGCCGTTCGACTTAATGACAAAAGGAGCCCAAGGAGGTAAATCTCGATCGTACCGAATGAAAAAAATTTTGGCGGGATGTCGATTTGAGTCAGCGTCCTTCGACTCACTTGCAAAGGCAAAGACATGGAGGCCACCGAATGAAATACATGCTGTTGATTTACATGGAAGAAAACGCTCTGAGCGAAACGGAGCGGGAGCATTGTTATGTGGAATCTGCACAACTTGCTCAGGAACTCAGCGCAAAAGGAAAATATCTGGCAACGGCTCCCCTTCACTCCGTTACAACGGCAACCAGTGTTCGGGTGCGCGACGGCAAATCGCTGGTAACGGATGGCCCCTTTGCTGAAACCCGCGAACAATTGGGTGGTTTTTTCCTGATTGATGCTCAGGATCTCGATGAAGCGATCGCGATCGCCGCTCAAATTCCGGGTGCGCAAGTTGGCACTGTCGAAGTTCGACCTGTGATTGAAGTTACAGGCTTGCCAGAGATTTAGTCTCTGCTCGTTTCAGTTTGCCTGATTTTGTCAATTGTCCCAATCCAATTGCCCAAAACCTTTACTCCACGGCGTTGCTGAAAAGTGGGATGAATTGAAACGAAGTTTCAAGTATCCAGCACCTTTTTCATCCCCAGATTCAGCAGTGCCTTACTCCACAAACTAATACGGAGATACAGCGATGCGATTTATGTTACTGATGATTCCCAAAGGCTACGAGAGTGCAGCTCCAGGAACGATGCCAGATGCCAAAGCGGTTGAAGCTATGATGAAATACAACGAATCTTTTGGCAGATCTTACACGAACACATCTCGGTGCCGTTTAATCCAGAAACCTCTCAAGCGGTCCTCACGCTGAGTCCTTAAAAGCATTGTACAGGCGGGTTGAGTAGACCAGTTGCATACCCTAAAGCAATCAACATAAACCCGCCCCCGACCAACCAAAGGAGTACACCATGAAAATCAACCCTTATCTCATGTTCAACGGTAATTGTGAGGTGGCGTTCAAGTTCTACGAACAGTGCCTCGGTGGCAAGATCACCATGATGATGACTCACAAAGAGGCACCTTCGGTAGAGCATGTGCCTGCTGAATGGCATGACAAAATCATGCATGCCTGTCTTGAGCTGGGCGATCGCCTCCTGATGGGATCTGACAGCCCACCGGGATATTTTGAAGCTCCTCAAGGCTTCTACGTGCAGATTAGCGTTCCTGAACCAGCCGAGGCAGAACGGATTTTTCACGCTCTGGCAGAAAACGGCAAGGTAAAAATGCCGATCTCTCAAACCTTCTGGTCTGTCCGCTTTGGCATGTTGATCGATCAATTCGGTACACCGTGGATGGTCAATTGTGAGCAAGTGGCTTGAGTCTTTTAATCGCTTTCAACTCTAGCCCCAACTTTGCACTGCTAGTCAAGATTTAGACGGCCACATTTGAGAACTGCTATACATGGAAACCAGCACGGTTAACTAATCAAAGGAGATCCACAATGATTCAGAACGAAATTGCACATCCAAAAATTGCTGAAAAAGACGAGTGGCTCACTGCCCGTAAAACACTCCTTGAACACGAAGAAGAGTTGACAAAACATCGCGATCGCATCAATGCCGAGCAACGCAGACTAGCAATGGTTAAACTTAAGAAGGAATACACCTTTGAGGATCGAATGGTCCTGTCAAACTCATCGATCTGTTTGCAGAACGGACTCAACTCATCTGGATAGGAAAACTATCTGACATCACGCTATTTGATATTTCACAGAACTCAAACTTAATATCGTTGAGAATTCACCCATGAAGAAGACTTACAATGGAAGTTGTCACTGTAGTGTAGTCCGCTATGAAGCAGATATTGATCTGAGTCAAGGCACTTTTAAGTGCAATTGCTCGATCTGCACTAAGACAAGAACCTGGCTCACCACCATTAACCCAGATGCATTTCGGCTACTTTCGGGCGAGGCTGACCTGACGGAGTACAGGTTTAACACACAAACCATTCACCATCTGTTCTGTAAACATTGTGGGGTGCGATCGTTTGGGTGGGGGGAGACATCGGAAGGTGAGAAGTTCTATGCCATTCACGTTACCTGCCTCGATGATGTCGATATTGATGAACTGGTCAGTGCACCAATCACTTATGTAGATGGGCGTCACGATAACTTTCAGTCTTCGCCAAGCGAGACCCGGCACCTGTAAGCCGACTCTACTGCGATCGCATTCCGCAATCCATCACAAAAGAGATAAAACAATGGAAACAACGCAAACACAACAAGACTCAACGATGCATTCTGAACCGCAAAAAGAACATCAGTGGCTACAAAAACTCGTCGGTGAGTGGACGTATGAAACTGAGGTAATCATGGGATCCGACCAACCTGTCGAAAAATCAACGGGAACTGAGACTGTGCGCTCACTCGGTGGACTCTGGATCTTGGCAGAGGGACAGGGTGAGATGCCTGGTTGCGGCACAGTAACAACAATGATGACCCTCGGCTATGACCCACAGAAGCAGCGATATGTGGGTACCTGGATTGGATCAATGATGACTTATCTCTGGTTGTACGATGGCGAACTGGATGCAGGCGAAACAGTACTGACCCTCAACTCCGACGGACCTGCAATGACAGGCGATGAGAAGCTGGCAAAATACAGGGATGTGATCGAATTCAAGAGCGACAATCACCGAATCATCACCTCCCATGTGTTGAAGAATGACGGACAATGGCATCACTTTATAACCACCCATTACCGGCGACAGCAATAGCGCATTTGTCTCTCTTTTGCTTCTGAGTAGCCACACGAACTGCGTACAGCGCCACGAATAAAAAAGGGAGTCAAGGAAATCAGGGGTTCTATTTTCAAGTCCGGTAGCCGTAATTAATTGAAATAAGGGGGAGTGGGGCTGCACCCGCAGGCAAGGGGTTTCACCCACTCCGCTTTCTCCAAGTTGAGATAATAGATGAGCTTGCTATCGCTTTTGTACTCCAGGGCTCAGTTTAAGCAATACTGGAAATTAAGTAGAAAATGAGGAAACCCCAATGGAGTTGCGAGTCACGAACACCCCAATTTTGCAATGGTCAGGGGATGGTTTGGCAATTGGTCTATTTGAAGATGCCGTAGAACTGACAGGCGACCTGGCAGCTTTAGACGAGAAGTTGTTCGGTACGCTGGCAGAACTGATCGCTGAGGCAGAATTCAAAGGGAAAGAGGGCAACACTGCCTCATCCCGGGTTGGCAGTGGGAGCCCGATTCGCAAAATCATTCTGGTTGGGTTAGGTAAGCAAGAGAGTTTGAAACTGGATGGGATTCGCAGAGCCGCCGGAGCATTAGCAAAAGCAGCTAAAAAGGAAAGATGCAAAACTCTGGGCGTTTCCCTCCCTTTGTGGAATGGCGAACCCGCTACGACTGCTCAGGCGATCGCCGAAGGGATTGAATTAGCGCTCTATCAGGACAATCGCTTCAAATCAGAGCCCGAGGACAAAGGACCTCAAATCGAGCAAGTCAGCCTGTTAGGCTTTGGAGGGCAGGACGCTGCGATCGCGCGGGCTCGCCAGGTATGCTCAGGCGTCATCCTGGCACGGGAACTGGTTGCAGCCCCAGCTAATATCGTCACCCCCATTACCCTGGCAGAAACCGCAGAAACCATTGCCCGTGAATTTGGTCTTGGGTTAGAAGTTCTGGAACGGGAAGACTGCGAGAAATTGGGAATGGGAGCGTTCCTGGGGGTTGCCCAAGCCTCAGACCTACCACCCAAATTTATCCATTTGACCTACAAGCCCGATGGCATCCCCCGACGAAAACTTGCCATCATCGGCAAAGGGCTGACCTTTGACTCAGGGGGGCTCAATATCAAAGGGGCAGGCAGTGGCATTGAAATGATGAAGACTGATATGGGGGGAGCCGGAGCAGCATTAGGTGCTGCAAAGGCAATCGCCCAACTCAAGCCTGATGTCGAAGTTCACTTCATTACCGCCGCCACCGAAAACATGATCAGTGGTCACGCCATGCATCCTGGTGATATCCTCACAGCATCCAACGGCAAAACTATCGAAATCAACAATACCGATGCCGAAGGCCGCCTCACCCTGGCAGATGCCCTCGTTTTTGCTGAAAAGCTGGGTGTCGATGCTATTGTTGACCTTGCCACCCTGACAGGGGCCTGCGTTATTGCTTTAGGCGATGACATTGCTGGGCTTTGGAGTACGGACGATGCGATCGCCAACCAACTCCTTCAGGCAGCAGAACTGGCAGGGGAAAAACTGTGGCGCATGCCAATGGAAGAGAAATATTTTGAGGGTATGAAGTCCCTTGTCGCCGATATGAAAAATACGGGACCCCGTTCTGGAGGCTCAATCACAGCAGCCTTATTTCTAAAACAGTTTGTCAAAGAAACAGCCTGGGCACATCTCGACATCGCTGGTCCAGTTTGGGCGGACAAGGAAAACGGGTACAACAATGCTGGAGCTACAGGTTACGGCGTCCGTACCCTAGTTCACTGGGTGCTAAACTCCTGATTTTTTCTGTATAAACCGTATCATTTTTTCTTCATCAAGCAACCCGTACGTATTAATTTTCAGTGAAAACACCTGATTGATCGCGCGGTTTGGAATCGGCACAAATGATAATTGTGATACAAAATAAACCTTCGGCGCCCGCTTCGCGTGCATGAACGCTACTGTTTCTTAAACTGCGACGAGTAGTCTCTCAGGATAGATTTGAGCTACCCTTCAAATCTACAAAATCCATTTCCAGGGTGTTTTGAAGGGTTTTTAACCCCTCAAAACAGTCTTGACAGACCACTAGAAAGATTGAGTTTGCCAATAGGGACTTCAGGAGGATCGAACATTTTCACAATATGCTATATCAGGTTATGTTTGCTTAGTGGCGACTTCAACCGCCAATTCGACATCTCCAGGTTGTTCAAAACTCTTTTTAAAGTGCTTTGAGATCAGCTTAAAGTAGCGCCACTTTAATTAACGCTACTGGGCCACTCCTGTTAAGATTTATGCGGCTTTGGGAATACCTTTCCCATGGTCATAAAGTTTTGCTTAGTTGTTACCCCTGGTTCCCAACTAAGCAATTTGAATAAATCGACACAGGTATTTTTTTAATTTGGTTTTATGCAATAAACTCTTTACCAAGGTTGGAAAGTAAGACGTAAAAATAAAGCACAAAATGTTACTAATTTCCTTCTTAAAATTTCCAAGAAGTCAAAATCAAGGACCTGCTATAACCTTGTATAAGGTTCACCAGTTTAGACATAAAGCAGTGCAGAAGTTATGATAGCTATCTACAACTTTTTTCTAGTAGTCCTATTTGCTTTGTGAGATTTACTTTGTGAGAGAGAGTCTCCGCAAAACTCCTTTCCGCAAAGCTCTTCATCTCGCCACTGATTTAGGTTTCTATATAAGCTGTAGATAACTCTTTAAGAAGATAACTCTTTAAGAAGATAACTCTTTAAGAAATTAGCCAAATCAAAATAAAATGATAAAGATTTTACAGTGCTATTTTTAATCGAGTTTCAATAAACTAATATACAGTTTTAGAGTGGCAGAAAATTCTCAATAAGAATTGTTTTGGTAAAGGATGAGTTATTCAAAAGTTATCTGGACAAGAAGAAGATATTAAGGGTTAGTAAGTATTAAGGTATTAAGATGGATTTTTTTAATTCTTAGAAAATTTGTCTGTTTGACAGCCCGGAAATGCGGCTATTTCTGCTATGAAATTAAGTGAGCTTCCAAAACTGCCTATGTGAATATTGGCTCCCTAATACCAACAATGCTTAAGCCTGAGAACCGCCAAGATCTTTAGATTTCTTTGAAGCCTTTGTTGCTAGATCTAACTTGACCTTTAGCTGAGATTACGTAAGCATGCTGCCAAAAGACCTTGAAGTCACACATAACGGAACTACTAAAAACGTAACTACTAAAAAGGTGCCGACCAACATTCCTTTTGCCAAACCCTACACTACGGGTAAAGAGCTTAATTACATCTATCAGGCTATCGCTGGTGGGCATACTGCCGGAGATGGCGGCTTTACCAAACAGTGTCAGGCCTGGTTGAAGGATTACCTTGGCAGTCAGAAGGTGTTGCTTACCCATTCCTGCACGGCGGCACTGGAAATGGCAGCGATCTTGGCTGATATTCAGCCTGGCGATGAAGTGATTATGCCGTCGTTTACCTTTGTCTCCACGGCAAACTCGGTCGTTTTGCGAGGGGGAATTCCTGTCTTTGTTGATATTCGCCCCGATACGCTCAATCTGGATGAAACAAAGGTGGAAGCTGCAATTACTTCCAGGACGAAGGCGATCATACCTGTGCATTATGCGGGGGTAGGCTGTGAGATGGACTCGATTCGAGCGATCGCAGAGTCCCACGGATTATTAGTGATTGAGGATGCGGCTCAGGCTTTTGTCGCCAGTTACAAAGGTCAGCCTCTGGGCAGCATGGGACAGATGGCAGCGTTCAGTTTCCACGCTACAAAAAACGTTGTCTCTGGCGAAGGAGGCGCTCTGGTCATTAATGACCCCGCACTTGTAGAACGTGCAGAAATTGTTTGGGAGAAGGGGACGAACCGGAGTCAGTTTTTCCGGGGTGAGGTGGATAAGTACACCTGGGTTGATATTGGCTCGTCTTACCTGCCCAGTGATCTGATTGCGGCTTTCCTTCTGGCACAGTTAGAGAACTCCCAAACCATCACCTTGAGCCGTTTGGAGATCTGGGAGCATTACCACAAAGCCTTTGCCGAACTGGAGTCGCGTCTCAACATCCGGCGCCCATACGTGCCTACAGATTGTCAGCACAATGCCCACATCTACTACTTGATTGTGGATGGCATTGAGACTCGTACTGAAATTCTGTCCTACTTGAAGCAAAACGGAGTCCAGGCAACGTTTCACTACGTCCCGCTACATAATGCTCCAGCAGGGCTTAAATATGGGCGGGTGTATGGCGACATGAGTGTAACTGAAGCCATTTGCGATCGCATCGTACGATTACCTGTCAGCGCCTCCTTGACCCAAGACGATGCTGACCTCGTCATTTCCTTGGTCTTCCAGGCGTTAGCCTCTTGAAATATTTTATTGATTCATTTGTCGATTCACTATCCCAGTTGCCGGTTATCTGCACCTTTGCTTCCAAACGACCTCAACTTAAATCATTACCAACGGAGTAGAGTCTATGACTGGCGTGTTAATAGATAACGCGACCGCTTCAGAAAGGAAACCAGAAAAACGTTCAATGCGGGTTCTCATTGTCACTGAGAATGTTTCGCTACGAATGAGTGGAGAAACCAGCGTTCCGCTCTACTACTTCAATCTTTTCCAGGCTCGTGGTGTTGACGTTTGGATGATTTGCCATGCCCGTACGCGAGATGAACTGTGTGAAACGCTTCCCTCTGAGGTGTTTCAAAAAATCAGCTTTGTAGAAGACAGTTTACTTCAAGTCCTGGTTTACAAATTCAGCCATTTGTTTCCCTACCGAATCGAAGATCTGATTTTTGGGCGGATTTTACACAGCATCACCCAATTCCAGGCTAGAAAAACTGTCAAACAACTGGTTAAGGATCAGAACATCGATCTGGTGTTTGAGCCTTCGCCCATTTCCCCAAGAGGGCTCAGTTTTATGTACGACATTGGTGTACCCACTGTCATCGGGCCTATGTGTGGAGGGATGGATCTCCCACCAGCCTTTAAGTACATGGAATCTCCGTTTACTCAAATTTCAATCAATATTGGCAAGTACCTGTCCCAATTTGCCAATATGCTGGTTCCCGGTAAATTGCGAGCAAATGCACTGATTGTGTGCAACGAACGCACTGAAAAACTTCTGCCCAAAGGGCATCGGGCAAAGGTTTACCATCTCAGGGAAAGTGGAGTGGATCTGACTCGCTGGGAACCTAAGCAGTATCATACGCCTCAACCCGACCAGCCAGTTCGTTTCATCTTCTGTGGACGTTTGATTGACTGGAAAGGGGCTCAATTTCTGATTGAAGCCTTTAAGACAGTGGCAGAACAAACCAACTCCGTCCTGGACATCATTGGTGATGGCAAGTTGCACGGCGTGCTGGAAGCCCGCGTCAATGAATTAGGGATTCAGACACGGGTGAAGTTTCACGGGCGACTTGCTTTAGAGGATTGTATGGAAATGATCCGGAGCAGTGATGTCTACGTTATGCCTTCGGTACGGGAGTGTGGTGGTCTCGCCTTGCTTGAAACGATGGCAATCGGTTTGCCAATTGTTGCAACTAAATGGGGCGGTCCTGCCGAATACTTAAACTCTACCTGCGGCATTCTGGTGGAACCTGGCTCTAGGGAGAAACTAATTGAAGGTCTGGCAGCAGCCATGATCCGTCTGGCAGAGTCACCAGAATTACGCCGCCAGTTAGGTGAGGAAGCCAGACGACGGGTACGGACGAACTATTTTGATTGGGATTCAAAGGTTGATCGCATGCTTGAAATCTTTGAAGAGACTCTCGCTGAACAGCAAGCCGAGGCGGCGCAACTTCGCTTAAAGTCTGTGGTTTAGAGTTCAAGATTACGGATTGGAATAAAACCGGAAATTTAGTTCTCCGAAAAGGCGAACACCATTCGTTTGCAAAGGAAAGTCGAGTTATCTATAGCTCTACGCGGGTGCATCGGGACATTGGGAATTAGAGAGAGGCTGGGGGCGAAGCCCCCAGCCAGGGGTTCCACCCCCTGCACCCCGTCCTAACTATTCATGATGACTATAACAGTCCTAAATCAGTTGTGAGATAGAGAATCTTTGTGAGAAGGAGTTCCGCATAGGATCGCTACACCACTATAATTTCTCGTTCCTGAAGCTAATGTGATCCTGAAAAGGATTGGTTTCTGGGAGGAGGGTGCATCTCTTAACGATTTTAGCTTGCCCACAGAATAGAAATTAAAAGTTTACCTATTTGCCCATCATGTCCTTAAATCAAGTTTGGAAACTGCTTTATCCCCATTGGAAAAAGCCTGCTGTTGAATTGATTCCTGGATATACTATCATGATTTTGGTTCCGGGGGACTTACCGTTTTTCCTCAAAATAGCATTGGAAACCTGTGCAAAGCAGGATCCTCGAGATCTGGTTGAAACCCTAGTTGTTCCAGATAATCGCCTCCAGCCTGGCTTTATTGAACGGATGGAGGAGTGGACCCAAAATTACTCGGCTAGCCCAGTTCGGTTGGTGTCCCAAAATCCCCTAGAAAGGCTGGCGACTCGTCACTATAACAACTACCACAATAACTACTGGCTGCAGGTGGTGCGGGGGATTAATGCGGTGCGAACCACCCACGTTCTTTTCCATGATGTTGATCTGTTCATCGAAGAACCTGATTTTCTGCGCAAACACTATGAAGCCTGTGTTGCAGAAAATTTAGCCGTTCGAGGGGTCAGCAAGGCATGGGATCCCTGGTTTGCAGAACAGGGCATTCATCATGTGGTTGCAACCTGGGAGTCTATTTTTGACATCAATTGGTTTCGTAGCTTTCGACCCTGGCAGCATCGCGGACAGGATGAAATCATTGCTGGTAAACGTCATTCCTGTGATGCTACTTACTGGGCTCAATGCCAGACTCCCCCTGAGAGAATTGGCTGTGAATCTAGGGAAGTCGGGTTTATTCATTTTAACTATGTCACTGGCAGCTACCGGCGCTTCCAGACCACTAAGGGACCGTTTGAGGACATCTACTTCCGCCTGTTGCTGCTCAGATTGCTGATTGATGCGTATGACCCATCGGGATGGAAGTATGATATTCCCTCGATGGAGGTATTTGTCCGAGGGGTTAATGACAGTTCCAATCGGGTGACCTATCTGGAAGAATCAACCCGTCAACGATATTCTGATTTTCGATCTCTCCTGCAAGTTCTGCTGGACAGCCGTTCACTCAGCCCACAACAAGCATCGATTATTCGGGAGAATATACGTCCGTTTGATCAGATCTTTGGATTTAGTCAGGGCAGAAGCCTGACGGCAACTACCCAGAGCTAGAAGTCGCCTGATAGGGCAGGGATACAGCGATCGCAAAGAAGCGGGTGTGCAGCGGACTTGCCGACCGAAGTGGAATAGTTCCAACAGCGATCGCACTTTTCGCCATCCGCGTCCACTACCCCAATCCCTAGAGATTCGGACTGAAAACGGTACTTCAAATCCTTCAGGGCATCCTCCGATGCCAGCAGTTCAACCTGAGAGGTCAAAAAGAGATAGCGCAACTCGTCTACTCTGTTACCGCTGAGGTTGTCGGCTGGGTTGAGCGTTTGAAGCACCTGCCGCAGTTGGGTGTCCGCCACGTACAACAACACTTTTGCTTCCAGGGAAGAACCGATCGCCTTTTCTGCCCGTGCTTGCTCTAGGACTTTGTTAACTTCTGCCCGAATCTGACGCAGCGTTTGCCATTTCTCTGCCAAATCGGAAACTTGCCATTGATCATCCAACGTCACCCATCCCGCCTGAAAAACGGACTGATGGGGAGTTGGATAGGGCAGGTACTGCCAGATGTCCTCCGCCATGTGGGAGAGGACAGGGGCGATCGCCCGCGCCAGGTTTTCCAACGCCACTGCCAGCACCGTCTGACAACTGCGGCGACGGGGAGAATCGGCTGCACTGATATAGAGCCGATCCTTTGCAATATCCAGGTAGAAGTTGGACAGATCAACCACACAAAAATTCTGCACAGTCTGGAAGAAACGGAAGAATTGAAAGCTTTCAAAGGCTTCATTTACCTCATGAAATACTTCCGTCATGCGGTGCAGCATGTAGCGATCCAGTTCAGGTAACTGTTCGTAGGGAACAGCATTGTGAGCTGGCTCAAAATCGTGTAAATTGCCCAGGAGGAAGCGAGCCGTATTCCGAATCTTGCGATAGACATCGGCCAGTTGCTTCAGGATATTTTTGCCAATGGGCACATCTGAGGAGTAGTCTACTGAGGACACCCACAGGCGCAGAACATCGGCTCCATAGGCAGGCTCTTCCTTCTGGTTTTTGCCCCCATTGATCACCACCATTGGGTCAACCGTGTTCCCCAGGGACTTGCTCATTTTGCGCCCCTGTTCATCCAGGGTAAAGCCGTGGGTCAGAACAGCCTTGTAGGGAGCGCAACCATTTACAGCAACGCTAGTTAGCAAACTGGATTGGAACCAGCCCCGATGCTGGTCTGAGCCTTCCAGGTACATTTCCACCGGGTAATGCAGTTCTGGACGCTGTTCTGCAACAGCAGCCCAGGAAGAACCGGAATCGAACCAGACATCCATTGTGTCCATCCCTTTGCGGTAGGAATGCCCATCATTCCGGTATTTTTTCGGCAGAAGTTCCTCTGTGGGCAGTTCCCACCAGGCATCTGACCCCCGTTCTGCAATGATGGCTTGCACATAGTTGATGGTTTCTTCGTTAAGCAGCGGTTCGTTGGTAGCTTCGTCGTAGAAGACCGGGATTGGAACGCCCCAACTGCGCTGGCGGGAGATACACCAGTCGGAACGTTCAGCAACCATGGCGGTGATGCGGTTTTCACCCTGGGCCGGAATCCAGGTAACACTGGCGATCGCCTTCAACGCCTCCTCCCGGAACCCCTCAACTGAAGCAAACCACTGCTCTGTGGCACGGAAGATGGTGGGTTTCTTTGTTCGCCAATCGTAGGGATACTTGTGGACGTAAGGCTCTTCCTTCAGTAAAGAACCTGCTTTTTTGAGGGCATCAACGACTGCGCTGTTACCATCACCTAACACATTTAACCCGGCAAACGGTCCTGCTTCTTCTGTAAAGTTACCGTCATCATCCACGGGTGACAGGATGGGTAAGCCATACCGTTGCCCTACCAGATAGTCATCCTGACCATGACCGGGGGCTGTGTGAACCAGTCCCGTCCCCGATTCGGTAGTTACATAATCACCGCCGATGACAATTTCGCTCTGGCGATCGAACAGGGGATGGCGGTAGGTGGTGTGCTCCAGCATTTTACCCATGACCGTTGCCTGAACCATCAAGTTGGTGCCTAAAGTCTCCGAAAGGCTTTCAACCAGGTCTTTTGCCACAATCAGGTAGCGCATCGGCCCTAAACGGGTTTTCAGATTCAACCCTTCACCTACTTCAACGATCGCATAGACGAGATCGGGGTTCACGCTAACAGCCAGATTGGCAGGAATCGTCCAGGGAGTCGTTGTCCAGATCGCCACGCCCAGTTCACCCAGGTAAGCATCGAGGGAAGCCTGGAGAGCGGGGGGAAGGCTGGTCACTTCAAATGCAGCGTAGAGCGATCGCGACGTGTGACCCTCTGGATATTCCAACTCCGCTTCTGCCAAGGCTGTTCTGGAACTGGGACTCCAGTGAACAGGCTTCAGCCCGCGGTAGATGTAGCCTTTGAGAACCATCTGTCCAAAAACTCCAATCTGGGCAGCCTCGTATTCAGGCTTGAGAGTCAGGTAGGGATGGTCCCAGTCGCCCCAAACCCCATAGCGCTTAAAGCTTCGACGCTGCTCATCAACCGTTTTCAGAGCAAATTCCTTTGCTTTCTGCCGCAGCTTGATGGGGGTCAGTTCTTTTCGTTCCTCAGGCTTAAGAGTTTGTAGTACTTTCAGTTCAATCGGCAACCCATGGCAGTCCCAACCAGGCACGTAACGGACCTTGCGTCCTTTCAGTAGCTGGTACTTGTTGATGATATCTTTCAGGATTTTGTTGAGCGCATGCCCAATATGGAGAGAACCATTAGCATAGGGGGGGCCATCGTGCAGCACAAAGAGCTCACCTGGGTTCGTTTGTGACAGGTGCTGGTAAATTTGCTGCTCTTGCCAAAATGCCTGAAGTTCTGGCTCCCGTTTGACTGCATTTGCACGCATGTCAAAGTTAGTCTTGGGCAGGTTGACGGTGTCTTTATAAAGTCCTGAGTCTGTCACAGCTTCAATGGGGGAGAGTAGGTTGAATAAGAGTCGTGGATTTTACAATGTAACACCAAATTGAGTTTGTAGTATATGTAGTATATCTTTTTAAGGTGGAATTGTCTATTGGCTCTACACATCGCTTTCGATAACGACTAATAGTCCATTATCATTGACAAGCCATTAGCGCTTCAAGTCTCGTGGATGGACTCGTCCGTACTGTGTAACTTTGAGGAATTGATAAATTTCATGTCAGCCATTGTGAACTTTGCGTAGTGGTGAACACATACCCTTTAGGATTGTTTCAGAGATTTCAACCTCATCGGTGATTAAACCACTTAAAAACATTCCTAAGAATTCATTAAAAGCACTCCTGAACCCGGTTATGACGCAAAAAGAGTTGACCCAGTGTCTAAACTTAGCTAGAGCGCTCGACTTAATCGTGTCTAGCCGCACCATTAATGGCATTCTCTATGTTTACGGTACCAGCGGGTACCCGAAGCGATTAGATACGTTCGTTGCTGAATACCCTCTGGAACGTCTACAGGCAATGGCGAACAGAATGCAAATGGGAACTGAATCCGCCAATTGAATTGCAAACTTACTCAAAATTGCCGCAAGAAGCGCAAATCGCTGGTGTAAAAGCGGCGAATATCGTCAATTTGGTGGAGAACGGCTGCAAGGCGCTCGACCCCCATTCCTCCTGCAAAGCCTGTATAAACCTCTGGATCATAACCCACAGCTTTCAGGACATTGGGATCCACCATGCCGCAGCCCATAATCTCTAACCAACGTCCCTTCCATTGAAGATCAACTTCGGCAGACGGTTCGGTAAAGGGAAAGAAGCTGGGACGCATCCGAATGGGCACATCCCCAAACATTTGCTCCAGGAATACCTTAATCGTTCCCTTGAGGTCTGTGAAGGTTAGTCCTTCATCGATCGCCAAAAACTCAATCTGGTGGAATACCGCTGTATGGCTGGCGTCTACCGTATCCCGCCGATAGCAGCGGCCTGGCATGACGATTCTGACTGGTGGCTCGTTGGTTTCCATGTAGCGAATCTGCACTGAGGACGTGTGCGTCCGCAGGATATTGCCATCAGGTAAATAGAGCGTATCCTGCATATCCCGTGCGGGGTGATCAGGCAGGAAGTTTAAAGCTTCAAAGTTGTAATAATCCGTTTCCATCTCCGGGCCTTCGGCAATGGTGTAGCCCAGACCCACAAAAATATCGATGACCCGATCGGTCATGGCATTGAGGGGGTGAGTGTTTCCCTGGGGCCGGTAAACGCCGGGCATGGTAACATCCAGGGTTTCTGCCTCAAGTTTTGCCTGAATTTGGGCAGCCTGTAACATCAGGCGACGACGTTCTAGATAGCTTTGAATCGCCTCCTTAATTTCGTTTGCCAGTGCACCAATGCGGGGGCGATCGCTGGCATCCAGCTTTCCCATTCCTCCCAAAACCTGTGGAATTGGACCTTTCTTGCCCAAATATTTCACCCGCAACTGCTCTAATTGCTCTAGGGTTTCGGTGGCAGCTAGAGCCTGCTGGGCATCCAGGCGAATGGCTTCGAGTTGAGCTTCGAGTTCTTGAGACTGAACGGTCATAGGAGAGTGGAAGGAAAAGTGAATCGAAAATAAATCGAAAATATTAAACCTGCATTAGTACAGGCAAAACACAACTATCCTACCAGTTTAAGAGGTTGGAGCTGGTCTTGTAGATAATTTCAGCGCCAGGTTAGGCAAAATCGTAGAGGGTGAGGGAGTGGAGGAGTGATGGAGTGAGGAATTTGAAGTTTTCATCTAGACCTTCACTCTATTACCCATCTACCCTTCCACTCATCTACCCATAACGCTCTAATGGTAGCTGGAGATAGAGAAGGAGCCGATGAAACTACTGATTAGCAACGATGATGGCGTTTCTGCCCTGGGGATTCGATCGCTAGCGAATCGGTTAGCAGAGGCAGGACATGAAGTGAGTGTGGTGTGCCCCGATCAGGAGCGATCAGCAACGGGGCATGGATTGACCCTGCATCAACCCATTCGAGCGGAGATCGTGGAATCCTTATTTCATCCCGCAGTGAAGGCATGGGCTTGTTCGGGTACTCCGGCAGATTGTGTAAAGCTTGCACTCTGGGCGCTGTTAGATAGCCCTCCCGATCTGGTGTTGTCGGGCATCAACCACGGTTCTAACCTGGGAACGGATGTGCTCTACTCTGGGACTGTATCTGCGGCCATGGAAGGGTTGATTGAGGGAATTCCCAGCATTGCATTCAGCCTGTGCAGTTTCACCTCTCGTGAATTTGAGCCCGCCGCTGCCTTTGCAGAATCGCTGGTTGCCAAATTGGCCAAAGCTCCCCTGCCAGAACTGTTATTACTGAATGTGAATGTGCCCGCCGTAGAACTGGAGGCGATCGCCGGAGTAGCCATTACCCGGCAGGGCATTCGTCGCTACGTAGACGTATTTGAGAAACGGGTTGACCCGCGTGGCAAAACTTACTACTGGCTGGCGGGTGAACTGCTAGAAGATGTAGATGAGACTTCCGACTTCGCAGAACAAGCTCCTACTGATGTCCAAGCCATTCGCAGTAACTACATCACCATCACACCTTTGCAATACAACTTAACCTCCATCACAGGATTGGCAGCCCTCCAGCAGTACCCATTCTCAATTGAAGAGTTTGGAGCGGGATAGGGGGGGTAGTGAAGTGAGGGGTGAGGCAGGAACTCAAAATTCATCTACTCATTACCCATCTACTCATCTACCCATTCACTCATCCACCCACTCACCCATCTACTCCCACTTACCCCCACTTCAACCTTTTGGTAGAAAATCTTGCCTCCATTCTGTTCTTCTCATGGGTGGGAGGGGTACTTTAATGCAAAGGTATAACTGTCGCCAGGTTGCTTAGGACATTGGCTTTAAGGGGGGTGTGGGGGCTGCGGTCCCAACCAGGGGTGGAACCCCTGCACCCTGTCTTAAGCCTAGTGGCTATAGCTAAATCAATACAATTTTTCAGATATTTGAAAAGGCGGTACAGTTTGAAATAGTCAGAGAAACACTACCATTGCTCAGGATCACTAAGCTGAAGCGATCGCGATCACTGACTAGCGCAAAGATTTTTATAAAGCTGCCATGAGGGGCATTCCAGCGTACTGTTTTTATTTGACACTCGACCAGGTTTTATTTGACACTTGACCAGGCCGGAGGTGCTGGATCTGAAACCATGTCAAACCTGGAAACTCAATAGAATCCTGCAAGAATCATCCATGTCCAACACGGAAAACCAGTTCACAATCACCTTCTGGGGTGTTCGGGGAAGCATTGCCTGTCCAGGGCCGCAGACGGTGAAGTACGGCGGGAACACTCCCTGTGTTGAAATGCGGGTGGGGAGCGATCGCCTGATTTTCGATGGGGGGACAGGAATCCGGGTTCTGGGGCAGTCACTTCTATCGCAAATGCCGGTTGAGGGGCATATCTTCTTCACCCATTCCCACTGGGACCATATTCAGGGCTTTCCATTTTTTACACCTGCTTTTATCAAAGGAAATCGATTCCATATCTACGGTGCAATCGCTCCCAACGGTGCAACTGTTGAACAGCGCCTCAATGACCAGATGCTTCACCCCAATTTCCCAGTTCCGCTGCAAATTATGGGAGCTGATTTGAAGTTTTACGATGTGGAAATTGGAAAACCCATTCAAATTGGTGAAGAAATTTCTGTAGAGAGCGCTTTGTTAAATCATCCGGGGCAGGCAGTGGGGTACCGGGTCAACTGGCGAGGTTACTCGGCTGCCTATGTTACCGATACCGAACACTTTCCTGACCATTTGGATGAAAATGTTCTGTACCTTGCCCGCGATGCGGACGTTTTCATCTACGACGCAACGTATACAGACGAAGAATATTACTCAGAAAAAACCAGTAAGGTTGGCTGGGGCCATTCCACCTGGCAGGAAGCAGTTAAAGTAGCCAAAGCGGCTGGGGTAAAACGGCTGTTCATTTTCCACCACGACCCACTGCACAGTGACGAATTTTTGGATCGGGTGGGGGAACAGGTTGCAACGGCATTTCCCAATGGCTTTATGGCGAAGGAAGGACTTTCGATTCAAATTGCTTCTGCTTTCCTTGTCCCAGAACCGGCACCTTTGGAAGCAACTTCTTCAGAGGTTGGGGTTTCCGTTTAAGTGGAACCTGACAAGGTCATGATGAGCGTCTCTAGCCGCCATTATTCCATTATTAAATACTCAGAAGTCATCACGATTTGAGTACACTTTTGGGTCAATGATTGGTAGCGGATCGATTTGTGTCAAAATGTAAAGCGTGTGGATTACCTCATCGCTAACAGCTGTTCTTACCCCTACTGCCGTTGCCCTTGGTAACTTTGATGGTGTACATCTGGGGCATCGGCAGGTGATTCAACCTGTTTTGCCGCCTCAGCTAAAGAGTACGAACGAAAAGCTCTGTTCAACCGTTGTTACGTTTCATCCCCATCCCCAGGAGTTTTTTAGCGGTCAACCTCGCTGTTTGCTCACTCCAGTGGATGAAAAGGCGGCACAGCTCAGTGCCCTTGGAGTTCAGCAACTGGTGCTGCTGCCTTTTGACCGAGAACTGGCAAGCCTGAGCCCAGAGCAGTTTGTAGAACAGGTGTTGCTGCAACGACTGCAAGCGCGGCGAATTAGCGTTGGCTCTGATTTTCACTTTGGCCGGGGGCGGACTGGCACTGCGGTAGATTTGCAGGAGATCGCCTCCCTTCATGACGTTGAAGTCACGATCGCCCCGCTTAAAAGCCTGGCCGGAGAGCGGATCAGCAGTTCAGCCATACGGCAGGCTCTGCAAGCGGGGGATTTGCCGCTTTCTAATCAGCTATTGGGACGCCCCTACTCTCTGGTTGGTAAGGTGTTTCAGGGGCAACAGTTGGGTCGTAAGTTGGGGTTTCCTACGGCAAATTTAAAGCTCCCGCCACAGAAATTTTTGCCCAGACTGGGAGTTTATGCAGTTCGAGTTCATATCTGTCAGGAAGGAGATATCCTGAGTTTGATTGCTCCTACCCTGCCAGGCGTGATGAACATTGGTTACCGCCCTACAGTGGATGGTACAAGGCAGGTGGTGGAGGTGTATTTGCTGGACTGGTCAGGGGATCTCTATGGGCAAACTCTAGTGGTGAGTTTGGAAAAGTTTCTAAGACCTGAACAAAAGTTTGCTTCTCTGGAAGAGCTGAAAGCCCAAATTCAGGTTGATTGTGAAGCGGCCAAAGCAGTTTTAGGATCAGCGGAAGGTATTAACAATGGGTGAGCGCTTTCCGTGCTGGGGTGGTTTCAATGGGTATTGCTTGAAGTCGAGCAGGAGGCGTATCAGTGTGCGATAGATTGGATTTGTAGACCGGAGAGTGGCGATCGCGAACTTGAATAGCAAATAAAGCCTTAAAACTACCTGCTCCCATAAAGGGCGATGTTTCTGATAGTAATAAAGTTGGCTGCGACGATATTCAATTGCCATTTGACCAGCAATTTTATCGGTTGAATGACCTCGAATATGGATCAGCGAAACTGCGGGAGTATACAGGATTTTCCAACCCAAATATTGGGCACGCTGGCACAAATCTGACTCTTCAAAGTACATAAAAAAGCTCTCATCAAATCCACCCAGAGTTTCAAACAGAGTTTTTCTGATCAAAAAAGCAGCTCCGACAACGACATCCACTTCATGGGTTTGATCAAAACGTCGAGCAATAGCGGCTTGATGATAGGAGCTCTCGTAGTCTTTAAGCTGTTGTAGAGTTTTGAACTCCCCCGTAATACTGATTGACCAGGCTGTAGAAAGCTGTAAACTTCCATCCGGGTTTAGAAGTTTTGGGCCGATAATTCCGACATCTGGATGCTCTTTCATCAGCGTGACCAGAGTTGGCAAAATATCACTAGTTAGCTGAGTATCGGTATTGAGAAAGAATAGGAATTCTCCATTGGCGGTTTTGGCTCCGATGTTATTCCCTGCTCCAAAACCCCGATTTTCCATTAGGCGGATGAGATAAACCTGGGGAAAGGTTTGCTCAACCAGATCTGGGCTTCCATCCTGAGAGGCATTATCAACCACAATCGCTTCGTAGGGGATGGCTTGAAAAAATTGTTGCAGTGATCGCAGGCAATTTTCAATCACATCCATTCCGTTGTAATTGACCAAAATGATAGAAACCAGTGGTGTGCGATCGCAATTCATTCTAGAAGTTTATCCTCTACCAGCGCTTTCCTAATTTGCCAGCAAATCCATGATAAGTGCCAACAATACAGGCACGAACCTTTTCTATTTCTGAACCAGAATCAAACACCAGAATCTTAAGGATTGTCATAATCAAATACTTAATTCGTCGCAGAATACAGGTGAGTTTGTGTCTTCCCTGAGAGTGGATAAGCTCAAGATAGGTTTGATTACGGCAAATATAGTAGTAGCGTAAGGGTGGGTAAAGCTGAAATGCCTTTTTTCGCCCCAACAGTTCAATCTGAAAGGGTATCCCAAAGCGGTGATACATTTGGGCCGCGGGAACCACGATATTATGAAACCCCGCTTTTCGCAGTCGCAACCCATAATCCAGGTCAATTCCATCTATAAAAAGTTGGCGATCGGGGGGAGGAATTTGTTGGGCAGCCTGCATTTGCACCAGAGAACCAGAAGTAATGGGTGCATCGCATTCGTAGGGGGCGGTGGGGTTGGGTGGCAAAAAGCCCCAGAAGCGATCGCCCAGGAACAGGCTGGGCTTGACGATTTCTCCCGTCCTGGTATCAATTGCAGTGGGGGCAACGATTCCAATTGGGTAATCTTCTCCTGCTAAATGGCTGTAGGCTTCCAACAGAAGGGCCAAACAGTCAGAAGCGGGGGTACTGTCCTGGTCAAAGGTCCACAGAAAATCAAATCCCTGTGCTGCGGCCCAATTGAAAGCCATTTCCAGCCCACCCGCAATTCCCAGGTTTTCGGGATGGTGCCAGACTAAGAGAGAGGGTTCTGACTGGTGGGACGGCGAGAGGGGGAGCGCTTGAGGCGAATTATCAACAACCAGAATTTGCTGAACCGGGTAGGACTGAGCCTGGATGGCACTAATACAGGCATGCAACGCTTCCCCATCTTCGTAAGCTGTGATGTAGGCAGCAACCAGGAAAGAATCAGAAAACTGGTTGGGAGCAGAAAAGTTCACCAATGGAATGGTTCAACAACAACCTCTCTGTAATTGTTTCACAATCGCCCACTTATCAGGTTTCCGCTTTTAAGATTGCCAGCATCTGCCGCAGACTTCTCCGCCAGTGAGGAGGATGGCTGCCTAACAGAGCAGATGTTTTCTTAAGGGAGAGAACAGAAAAGGCAGGACGGCGGGCGGGGAGGGGATACTCGGGTGTGGTGATGGGAACGACGCGCTGGATTTTGAGCGGAAACCCCAGCAGGTTCGCTTCTTCAAAAATGGCGATCGCAAAATCGTACCAGCTACAGGCACCGCTATTGGTGTAGTGATAGGTACCCGCTGTTTCAGACGAAAGTTTGGACACCATTTGGGCGATCGCTCCGGCCAGATCTCTTGACCAGGTGGGCGCACCGATCTGGTCAACCACCACCCGCACTTCTTCCCGTTCTGCCCCTAATCGCAGCATCGTTTTCACGAAATTCCCCCGACCTCCCACTCCGTAGACCCAGGCTGTCCGAACAATCATGTGCAGATCACAACCAGCCCGAACAGCCTCCTCGCCCATCCGTTTTGACTCTCCATAAACACCAAGGGGATGGGTCTGATCCGTTTCCAGATAGGGACTGCTCTGGCAGCCATCAAATACATAATCTGTGGAAATGTGGATCAGTCCTGCTCCCACTTCCTGTGCCCCCTTTGCCAGGATACCGGGAGTAATACCATTGACCTGTTTTGCCAGTTCGGGCTCACTTTCTGCCTTATCAACGGCTGTATAAGCCGCAGAGTTGACAATGACCTCTGGTTGCACAGATTTGATGGTCTGCCACACTGCTTCAGGCTGGGAAAAGTCTAACTGGTTGCGTCCCAAACTGATGACTTCTCCCAGTGGTGTGAGAGACCGCTGTAAATCATGACCTACCTGTCCTGTAATGCCAGTTAGCAGAATTCGTTTCATAGAAAGTTTAGGATGGTGGAACTAATAAGGTCGGAAGTATACTTATTAGCTGTCGCCAGGTTGCTTAGGGATCAGCGTACAAATAAAATCCCAAGTTGAACGGGGTGGGTGGGTGGATGAAAGTGGGATGTTATTTCTCGGCGAGTCCTTTAGGACATTGACTTTAAGGGGGGGTGGGGGCCGCGCTCCCAGCCAGGGGTGGAACCCCTGCACCCCGTTCTAAGACTGGTCGCTATAGCTATAATTCTTGTTCCTTCAGGATTTTGAGCCTGCTGAAAGTAGAGCAAGCCCAGGGAGGGAATGGCGAAAAAGGGAATACCCTGACAAATTCTCCCTCAATGGAGGTGGATCAGCTCTAGCGACGGATGAGAATTCATTGAAAATAAAAGGTTCAAAATGAAAAATTCAAACCGGAGAAAGGTCAGTCAGCCGGATGGTCAATTAAGAGGGGTGGGCTAAAGATGGGTGAGGCAGCGACTCCTGGAAAAGGCGGTAGAGCAGAAAGATCGTGGCAATAGTTGAAACAACCGCCACTCCAAATAGCCAGGTATTGGGAGCCACCATCACAATTGTGTCTGAGCTAACCGCCGTAAGAACGACCCAGTCAAGGATAAACCTCACAATCTGAAAAGACAGCAATGCATAACACAACAAACGAGGTAAGGGCGTTACGAGGGCAGCAAGCGCGGTAAATAGCAGAATCATGGTGGCATAGGAGCCCAGGTGAATGGTGGTTGCTGCCGGACCAAACATGATTCCAATCCAGAAAAGAATACTGACCAGAATCACACCGAGGATGACCCCAATGCGGCGGGTAAAGTCTTTGAATGTAGCCGGACGCTTGATTAGAAGCCACAAATAAACCAGCCAGCCCAGGTTGAGAATTCCCAGCCCCCGGAAAACGTAGAAGTATTCCCGCGATCGCCGCCCGTAGTTCGTATTGGACTGATCCGGTGGGTTTCCGACCAGTTCGGTCACATTTGTCCACTTATTATGAAGGATCTGGGCTAACCCTGCACTGCGGTAAGCATCGATGATGGCCTCGGAAGCAGAGCGCTTATCAGTTGTATCTATCACTCCAGCCAGGTGCCATTTCACAAGACGATTTGCCGGTGGCTCATAGAGCTTCTGATAAGCCGACCAGGGAGCCAGTAAAACTAACAACACGGCAAACCCAACCACAATTTGTCGAATGGCCGGAAAGGTTCTGGGTCTGACCAGCAGAAGCGCGATCGCAGGCACCGTAAAAACAACCCCACCATGAGCCAGCATTCCCAAAGCCATTGCCCCTGCCGCCAACCCAACCTCAATGGTGGTCGGAGGACGATCCGCGTACACTGCAGTCAATAATACTGCGCAGGCAAACACAACCAAGGCTGCCGCCAATAACTTGGGCCAAACAAACAGGCTATGGAAAAAGAAGAAGCCAGAAAAGATGCAGAACGCCAGGATGATTGCTATCGGTCGTACTGCCAGTTTGATAGTACGGCAGAGTGCCCAAACGGCTGCAATCCAGGAACATTGAGCGATCGTGCCAATAATCTGGTAATGCAGCCCCCCCCTGAGGCCAGTGAGTTGTGCCAGAGGCCGCTGAAGCAAGAAAATCCCAGCTTGCAGGGGGGGGCGATCGCTACTCTGCCAGTCGCCCAGCAGAGGGCGAGGGTCGTCACCGCTATACAGACGATCTGCCAGTATCTTAGGGAGAACATTATCTGGCGGAAACGTACCATCAAAAAAACGGAGTTGGGCAAGCTGATCTGGCTGATCCCCTGTATTAATGCCATAGAGCACCGACAAGTATCCCAAACCCACGGCTAGCATCAGGAACAATGGAAACTGAATGTCTTTTGAGCCTAGAAGACTTGTAAGTGCCTTTTAGCGGTAGAGAAAGATGGCATATCCGATTGCGGACACAATTAGACTGGTGCTGAAGAAGATGCCAAATATGGGGTTGAGAAAATAAGCCCAGAAGGAAAGGTAGCCAGCAAGCGCACTAATTCCAATGGCCAAAATTAGCGTATAGGCTGAATTCAGTTTTTGGGATTGAACAATCAGCCAGGCAAGCGGCAAGCCCAACACTAGGAAGAGTGCAAGATGCCCTGCGTAGAGGGGAATCAAAACCAGAGATGAAAGCTGTCTTCCCAACAAGCTCAATGGACTGGTTGCCAGGGGGGAACTGACGCCGATCCAGCCAGCAGGATCTACCATGCCATCGATCGCCACCACCCGAATCGGATGCCCCCACCACGCCGCAGGCAGTAGCCAGCTAATTTCCTCCCAGCGATCACCCGGTGTTCCCACCTTTAGCTTCATCGTTTCCTGCGTATCTACTCGCTCTACGTATAAACGATTACCCGGAACGCCAGGGTATTCAGGTGATAGATATCCCGATGCAGTCGGATATCCTGCCACAAATAGACTCAAAATAGCAGGTGCTTTGAATGGCGGAGATGTCAATTTTCCTGTATGTTTGCCATCTCCCTCTACTAAGGAGCCCCATAAAACAAGATCTTTGCCGCGAGACTGAGCAATTTTTACAGAGCGGCGCTCTAACACGGGAGTGGCACCGATTTCAAATCGTCCAGTAATGGAATAGCCTGTGGTCCCAGGGACCAGCACCGTATCTTTAGCCGCCATTCCACTCAGCCCGGTAAAGATAAGAACAACGGTGACAATCGTGGCAAGAGCGAGTGAAATGATTTGAAAGCGATTGAGGGATCTCATCCTCCTCGTCAGCCTGTGCTCAAAACCAGTTTGGTCGGGGTCATGGACTCCCATAATGGTGTAAGATAATCCAGACAATTTTAGCCCCCTAATTCTACCAGCAAAGATGAAACTCTTCTC
Organism: Leptothermofonsia sp. ETS-13; assembly: GCF_049200465.1. NCBI lineage: Bacteria > Bacillati > Cyanobacteriota > Cyanophyceae > Leptolyngbyales > Leptolyngbyaceae > Leptothermofonsia > Leptothermofonsia sp. ETS-13. The sequence goes on along the minus strand of NZ_CP120836.1, from coordinate 2,101,898 downwards.
ATTAGAACGTCAGAGCAATGTGAAAACCTCTTTTATAGTCAATTGGTGCCTTCCAATTGCAATCAGTAGGCGGCTTCATATTGCGGTTTTCATCCTTGCTTTCATCACACTGTTATCCAGAGATCCCAGCCGAATTTTCAATGCCCAGTTTTGGGCAGAAGATGGGTCAACTTTCTATGAAAAAGCCCATAATTTCGGAGTTTTCCGTTCTCTATTCATGCCCTATGCTGGTTATCTCTGCATCACTCAACGGCTTGTTATGTCGTTTGTCCAGCAATTTCCCTTGATGTGGGCACCGTTCATTTCGAATATGATGGCTCTCATTATTCAAGTTTTGCCCGTTACCATCATTCTCTCTTCAAGATTTGTATCAGTAATCCCCAATTTTTCAGTCCGGTTACTCCTGGTACTCATCTATCTGTTACTGCCTAACTCCTATGAAATATACGCCAACATTGCCAGTGCCCAATGGTATCTGGCTCTGTTGGCTTGCCTGGTTATTCTGGCGAAACCCAGCCCTTATCTGGAGTGGCGAATTTTTGATTTTGTGGTGGTGCTACTTTTAGCATTAAGCGGGCCGTTTGCCATTCTGTTACTTCCTCTTGCTTTTCTGTACTGGTGGTTACGTCCTAACCGATGGACCCTGATTTTGAATTGGGGGCTGGCGATCGGGTTGATCGTGCAGGGTGTTGCATTAATGGTTATGAAGAGCGATCCTCGTAACACTTCCCCCCTGGAGGCGTCTCCTGATCGGCTGGTAAAAATCCTATCTGGGCAGATATTTTTCAGCGCTCTGACTGGGCAGACGGGATACGGAAAACTGATTGCCCTACCTGAGGTATACCACGTAGTTACGGGTTTAATGGCCATGATCGGGGGCGCCATCATCCTCTATGCCTTACTCAAAGGCCCTTTAGAATTGAGAATTTTCATTCTGTATGGGGCACTTATCTTTGCGGCTGCTTTAGCCTCTGCAACGGTTTCCTGGAAAATATTGATCCTCCCAGGGGCTGCTCCCCGCTATTGGTTTGTCCCCATGCTAGTGTTTCTCACATGCCTGGTCTGGCTGACTCAGCAACGTTTTTGCTGGATACGGGTTGTAGCCATAGCTCTGCTTGCTGTTTTGGGCACAGGAATTATTGCTGATTGGCGTTATCCAGAGTTAGTAGATCTGGATTTTGCAAAGTACGTTACACAATACGAGCAATCCAGCCCTGGAACAACTACAGTCATTCCTATTAACCCTCCAGGCTGGAATATGCACCTGGTTAAGCGCTGAAGTGGGGCGTTGCTGAAGTGTGGATGAAGAGGTGATCGGGAGTGAGGGGTTAGGGGGAGTGGGAGAGTGGATAAGGGGTAAACCTAACAAGGTAATGATGAGCGGCGCTAGCCGCCATCATTAACAATTCAAAAATCATTACGATTTGAGCACTATCGATGAGTGATAGGGGGATGGGTGATAAATAGCTGGGCACAATTAAATTAAGGATAATTTTGGGGTGGAGGGGGTGAAACCCTTTGCCTTGGGGGCGCAGCCCCCACTCCCCCCTTCACAATTAATTGTGGCTACCGACTTAGGGTAAAGAATTATTTTGAACGATGGTTTCAATTTCAGAAATAGGGATGCCAAAACTGGTTAGTAGAGGCTAGGCTAGCAGGTAACTTTTCTGCCTGCAATCTACGCGTCTATGCCTCAACCTGCCATTCTTACCCATGGATTAACCAAGCAGTTTGACCGTCAGCTTGCCGTGAATGACGTAGACCTCCAGGTTGAAGCAGGAGAGATCTATGGGGTAATTGGCCCGAATGGAGCTGGAAAAAACCACCCTTATACGCATGTTGGCTACCGCAGAAGAACCAACGGTTGGCGAGATTTATGTGAACGGTGAGCGACTGTTGCGCGACCAGGACAATCCCAGCCTGAAACGGCAACTTGGCTACCTGCCCGATGATTTTCCCCTCTACGATGACCTCACGGTTTGGGATTATTTAGACTACTTTGCGCGGCTATACCGTTTAAAGGAACCCCGTCGTAGCCAGCGTTTGCGAGAAGTGCTGGAGTTGGTGCAGCTAGAACACAAGCGTAACGATTTGATCGCCAACCTTTCGCGCGGCATGAAGCAACGTCTCAGCCTCGCTCGCACAATTATCCACGAACCCGTTGTGTTGCTGCTGGATGAGCCTGTTTCAGGGCTGGATCCGATCGCCCGTATCCAATTCCGCGACATTATCAAAGTGTTGCGAGAGGCTGGAATGACTGTGCTGATTTCATCCCACGTACTGAGTGACCTGGAGGAACTGTGTACTTCCGTTGGCATTATGGAAATGGGCTTTCTGGTAGAAAGTGCTTCTCTGAAAAGTCTGTACCGCCGTCTCAGCCGACAGCAAATTGTAGTATCGACTCTGGGTAATTTGGATGCCCTTCAAGCTGAATTAAAAGATTGTCCCCAGGTAGAAGGGATAGAAATCTTGCCTGAAAACCATCACAGTATGCGGGTGCATTTTTCAGGCGATACAGAAGACAGTGCGAATTTACTGCGATCGCTGATCGCAGCAGGCATTCCCCTCACCGAGTTCCACCGCACCCAGGAAAACCTGGAAACCATCTTCCTGAAATTAGGTCATCAACAAACTTCATGACGACGGATTCAGTTTTGAGTTCAAGGCGAAAGGAAGAAGCCAGAAGCCAGGAGTTAGAACTCAAGACCACCCCTTCCCCCCTCCCCTTTCCCCTCTCCCCTCTCTAACCACTAACAACTCCCCCTTGACTTTGGAGACTTCCTTATGTCACTTGACTGGTTCTACAAACTTGGTGATTGGAATCCTCAGTTTTTTCGGGAATTCAAAGGGCGATTGAAGCCTCGTAACCTGTCAGTTACTGTAGTAACCTCCCTGGCGATTCAATCTCTGGTGATGGCCTACTTCTGGCTGGGATTACCGGGGAACGATACTGAGAGGAGCGACTATTGTACAGGTGAGTCATATTACTCCAGTTGGAAGTGTTTACATAACGTCGCAGGCAACGTCATTATTAACTGGAAGTTGTGGTGGTTTCATATCTTCCAATTACTCAGCTGGTCTTTGCCTTTCATTGTGCTGATTGCGGGCGTGTATATGCTCATTAGTGACCTGGGCAAGGAGGAACGGCGGGGTACCCTCAATTTCATTCGATTAAGCCCCCAGTCAAGCCAGAGCATTTTGTTGGGTAAAATGCTGGGAGTGCCAGTTGTTCCTTTTCTGGCAGTCCTGCTGGCACTTCCCCTGCACTGGGTATCGGCAGTTGGGGCAGGGATTTCGATCAATGTGGTGCTCAACATTTACCTGTTTACACTAGCGGTTGCCAGTTGCTACTTTACAGGGGCATTATTGTTTGCGTTGCTCGGCGGTTTTCAGGGCTGGATCGGAGCCGCTGCGGTTTGGTTCACGTTTAACATCTTCTTCCAATACGCTCTGAGATCGCGCCTTGGGGAGTACTATGCCCTGATACCGCACCAGTTCTTTGGCGTTCTGGTTGACACATCGCTTACCCTGTCGATGGCGTTTTGGCTGATCACATTTGGAGTGGCAACTTTCTGGCTGTGGCAGGCTGCGAATCGACGCTTCCGCAATCCAGCGGCAACCCTCTTGAGCAAGCGGCAGAGCTATCTGCTAACGGCATGCTTTGAGTTCTGGCTGCTGGGGTTCGTGGTCCGCGATCGCTCAGAATTTGAAATCCCGATTCATGACCTGGCTGCTGTGGCATTTGTCAATCTGTTCTGGTTTGTGATTCTCATGGCAGCGCTCATGCCGCAGCGACAGATGTTGCTGGATTGGGCTCGTTACCGCCGTGAGCGGGTGAGCAGCCGCAAGCAGTTCTGGAGCCGTTCAGTGATGAAGGAACTGGTCTGGGGTGAGAAAAGTCCGGCTCTGCTGGCGATCGCTCTCAATTTGCTGGTGGCGATCGCCGTGTTCACTCCCTGGATTCTGAGCTGGGATGCAACTGAGCAGAAGTTTCAGGCATTTGCCACTCTGTTACTGGGTGGAATGTTTGTCATGATCTGTGCTGCGATCGCCCAACTCATGATGTTCATGAAAACTTCCAAACGCACTCTCTGGGCGGCTGGAACCATTGGAGCAATCATCTTTGCTCCTCCCATTCTTCTGGGCGTGCTATCTTTCCATCCTGACCATATGCCCATTGCCTGGTTGTTTTCAGCCTTTGCCTTTGCGGCGATCGAGCATGTGACTGCTATGGAAATTTTTGTCAGTTTTCTGGTCCACCTGAGCGTCTTCAGTCTGTTCGCTAACCGGCTGGCCCTCCAATTGCGCAAAGCAGGCGAATCCGAAACGAAAGCACTCCTGGCTGGAAGTCAAAAGGTATAGCTATAGCCACCAGGCTTAGGACAGGTGCAGGGGTTCCACCCCTCTGACTGGGGGCGAAGCCTCCACACCCCCTTAAAACCAATGTCCTAAGCAACCTGGCGACAGCTATATAGCTTATTTCTCACCGTTTCATCGGTAGTTTGAGCGCTTTTTTGACCAGGTCTGGAATTTGAGATGGACGACGAGCGACAGGGATTTTTGCCCGCTCGAAGGCGTTGATTTTGCTGTCTGCAGTGCCAATCTCTGTACCCAATTCTGCAATTTGGGAATCAATGATTGCCCCAGCGTGTCCCATACGCCTGCCTTTGGGGGCTGTTCGCCCAGCTACGTAGGCAATCACCGGCTTATCGATTGCCTCTGCAATGTAATGAGCTGCCGCTTCTTCACTATCACCGCCAATTTCTCCAACCAGAACAATCACCTCTGTATTATCGTCTTCATCCAGGATCTGAAGCCATTGGGGAAAGGACGACCCCACGATCGCATCTCCCCCAATGCTGACCCCGATGGATTGCCCAAACCCTGCCTGGGTCAGTTCCAGCGCAATCTCATAGGTGAGAGTACCGCTGCGGCTAATTAGCCCGACTGGACCGGGAGTATAAAACTCGACTGGATGAATACCCAACAATATTTGCCCTGGCACAATGATTCCTGGACTGTTGGGGCCAACTACCAGCGTTTCGGTGGCTTCCGCCTGCCTCAGCAGCGCCACCATATCCAGCGGTGGAATTCCATCTGTGATCAAAACAATTTGGTGAATCCCAGCGGCGATCGCTTCCAGGGCCGCATCCAGAGCTGCATAGGGGGGGACAAAAATAACGCTAGTGTCGATCGCACCCACCGTTGCAACTGCCGTTTCTACTAGGTCAAAGACGGGGATTCTATGTAGGGTTTGCCCACCATGACCTGGGCTCACTCCAGCCACCAGGTTGGTTCCATAAGCCTTCATCAAAGGTGCATAGATAGCACCCAGAGGCTCGACAATCCCCTGTAGGAGTACTCGACTATCCGATCTAAAGTTCATGATGCACTCCTTGCCCCTGCGCCTTAATGCCTGTGATAAATCTGAGCAAATTAGCACTATAAATGATTTGATGGATTAATAACTTCGACCAACGGTATAATTGCCAGTTGGGTGGCAGGACGAGATCGAGCGGTGAGAAATCAACTCAGAGTGGAAAAACATTGACAGAATCATTCTCTGACATAACCTTACTAACGAGAATGATTATCAGAATGCCAACAAGAGGGCGATCGTGCTGCTACTCAGGTAACACTCTTCAAGAATTTCTGGCAACCGACTTAGCTAAAACAATCGTTTGCGCCACGGCGTCATCCAGAGTATCAACAATAGTGACCTGGGCATTTGCCAATTGAGTTTTCGCGCGATCGCACTCACTCCCCACCAACCGCACAACCATTTGGGGAATTCGCAGGGTGTGAGTGATCAGGGTGTCAGGTCTAATCTCACTTACGCCTCGCAGTTCCCGGATACGGTGCCTTAAAAAAGCCGTAATTACCTTTGCAATTTCATCGCAGGGAATTAAACTGCTGACCAGATTAACCAGCAACACTCGCACTTGTCTGGTTTGCGTCATCAGTTCCAGTCCCCGCTCTAGACGTTGACGTAAACCATCGGGAGACGAATTCCACTGGGTTTCACCGCCAATATTTAAGAAACTGGCGGGCTTTCCCCCTGCCTGGCAGATCAGATCCATGGTTGCCATGGTTAAACCGGCGCCATTACATAAAATCCCAATTTGACCATCCGCTTCCATCATCACAGGTAATTCAGTCAACGGTTCAAACGATGCTTTATCTTGGGTTTCAAGTAGCGCCGCCAGACTGGGGTGACGGGCCAGGGCGTCGTCATTTACCGTGACTTTGCCATCCAACGCCATGACGGCTTCACTAGGGCTCACTCCCAGCGGGTTGATTTCCACCAGATCCAGATCCTTCTGGACAAACAATCGATACATTTTCTCTAAAATGCTCGCGACAGAAATCATCAAATCACCCTGAAGCCCCATTTTCAGGGCCAGGCGGCGGGCATAGTAGGGCGAAAATTCACGCTCAACAATGACATGTTGCATTTGATCCATCGCGGCCTGAACGTCAATTCCACCCTGCTGGGAACCCAACAGTACGGGGCGGCGAATGGAGCGGTTTAATACTACGGCTAAATAGAATTCGCGATCGGCATTGTATTTTGCCTCTGCCAGCAATACTTTTGGGTACTCGCCCATAATGGGTAAATTAAAAATGGTTTGGGCGGCTGCAACGGCATCAATAGTGTTCTCTACAAAGCGCACGCCACCTACCCGACCCCGCCCACCGATGTAAACCTGAGATTTGAGTACAACAGGATAGGGAATTGTTAACCCTTTTAAGTCCTTAGGGCGGTCAATTCGCTGAGACGGTAGTACCGGAATGCCCATCTCGCGAAACAACTCTTTTGCCTGGTATTCCAGTAAATCCATATCCCATCCCTGCTTGAAATTCAAACGGCTCAGTCTGAAGTCCCAAGTCTACAGCTAGAATCCTCCAGAAGCAACCAAACTAGTACAGCAAAACGAATGTTTTGTTAGGGGTGCAGGGGTTCCATGCTGTACCCTGTTCAAATTTCAAGAAGAATCGCTATAGTACTTTTTTCAAGAGATCTAAGCTGGAAGGATAAAGCTTTTATAAGACCGCTATAAGGGGTAGTAAAGCTTCCGTGAATTCCGCAGGAACCCTTACGGTTTGCTACTTAAAAATTGTTAGTAAGTAGATCTCCAGATACAACAAGTAAGTAGATCTCCAGATACAACACGGTTCCTAACTCCTAGTACCTGTATATATTCTGGCTCCTGGCTCCTGACTCCTGGCTCCTGATCCCTCTGTTTTATGGGTGCTGCTGTAGGTTGTTCATTATGACTACCTGATTAAGAAATTTATTTAAAGTTCTCCGGCATTTATGTCAAAAGCCACGTATTAGTTATCTGACTGATTGCACTCTGGCATCATCAGAGGAATCTTCCTATGTTTGCTTGTATGAATTCGTATCGGGTATTTCCAAAACTATTATTGACTCTGCTAACTACGTCTGTTCTGATAGTTGCTCCTGTTTTGGGTGTTGTTGTTACTCCTGCACAAACAGTTTTAGCCCAATTGTCGCCTGCCTCTAGCACGAAGGCGGATCAACTCTTGAAAGAAGGGCAAACGCTGTTAACAAGTGCGGCAACCCGGCGGGCATTGATGCAGTTTCAGCAAGCGCTACAACTCTATCGTCAGGATGGTAATCGGTTAGGGGAAGCAAATGCTCTAAATGGTGTTGGCGATGCTCACTATAGTCTGGGGCAGTATCAATTAGCACTGAAGGTGTACAGTCAGGCATGGGAAATTTATCAGGAGTTGGGCGATCGCAAAGGAGGAGCCACCGTCCTCAATAATATTGGGGCCATCTATGACGACCAGAGACAGTATTCGGAGGCGCTGAAGTTTTATGAACAGGCGCTTAAACTGCGGCGAGAAGCAGGGGATCTGGCTGGGGAAGGTACCACCCTCAACAACCTGGCAGGCGTTTACCTGAATCAGGGAGATTATGACAAAGCGCTAAAGGAATATAATGCTGCTCTCAAGGTGCGTTGGTTGATGGGCGATCGCCGGGGAGAAGCTACCACCCTCAACAATATTGGCTTCGTTTGCCGCCGCACAGCCCAGCATCACCAGAGCCAGGGCAATCTGGAGAAGAGCAGAGAGTGGTATCAAAGTGCTATCGAACATTATCAGTCGGCGCTAGCGATTCGGCGGATGCTGGGCGATCGTCCTGGGGAAGCCACTACCCTGAATAACCTTGGATTTGTCTACCGTAGTTTGGCGCAGTACCCCCAGGCCAATGAACCAGAGGCCCAGAAGGCATCTTTGCAAGAAGCCCAGCAGACCTACCTGAAAGCCGCAGAGATCTATAGGCAACTGGGCGATCGCAAAGGCGAAGCAACTGTCCTCAATAATTTGGGAGGAGTCTATTTCAGCCAGGGGCAGTACGTCGATGCCCTCAAGGCATATGAGAGAGCGTTGACGGCAGTCAAAATCACAGGGGATGCACCAGAACAGGCCACTACGCTCAGCAATATTGCTTTTGTTTACCGAACCCAGGCAGATGCTCTGAAAACAAAGGATTCAGGTCAAGAAATTGGTAGAAACCCAATTTTAATTGAGGCTCAAAGGCAGTACTTAAAGGCGCTGGATTTCTACCAGCAGGCGTTGGCGATCATCCAGCAGGTGGGTGATCTCAAGTCTGAAGGCACCACCCTCAACAATATTGGCGGAATTAACATCAGTCTGGGGCGATATGCGGATGCTTTGAATGCTTACCAAAAAGCACTAGCCGTCTACGAGAAGCTGGGCGATCTTCCCGGACAGGGAACCACCCGTTATAACATTGGTGTCACCTATGCTCGCCAGGAGAAGTACCGCGAAGCGCTCAGCGCTTACAAGCGGGCGCAGCTCATTTACGAACAATTGCGTGATATTGCCCGTCGGGATGAAATCCGTAGTGTCATTCAGGCGATTGAAAATCAACAGAAGGCGATATGAATGCAGACTTTAGATACAGATACTCTGTCTAAATTCTGTTTATCATTTGGGAGGTTGGTAGTAATGGGCAATCATGCAACTCGAATTCGCTCAACCTTCTGTTCCGGGGAATGATGCAACGTCAGAGCCACTCCCCAATCGTGCTTCCCGCTATCGAACCGTTTACCCTATAGGGGCCTACGCCATTCAAGGGGTCGCTGCTTTAGAGGGTGACCTGATTGCCCTTGACTCAGTGCGGGGATACCTTCTGCGAGTGAATCCAGCCACGGAAAACACCACTATCGTCAATTCGCGGCAGGTTGATGAATTTATAGATGCGTGTGGGCTGGCGATCTGGGGCGACATGCTTTGGTTTGCCCGTGAGAAAGATGTTTATTTCTGTAATCTACAAGACCTGAAGCCACAACTGTTTGTGACAATGCCCTACCCGGTGGATGGCATTGGGGTGTGGCAGTCTACCGTTTACGTTGCCAGTCAGAAGGAAGGATATATTTCTATTTTTGAGTTCAATCCTCAACGGTTGATTACGCGCTTTCCAATGCCGGGGGTTGGTAGTGAGAACTTGACCATTCGGGGTGAGAATCTGTGGGTCTGCGATCGCACCGAACAGATGGTTTACTGTCTTGATCGAGCAACCGGCGAGTTGCAGTTTAGTGTTCTGACCCCCTATGAAAACCCCACCGGGTTAACTTTTTTATCCGATTCAAAAACAGGTGAAGACATCCTTTACGTTTCCTACGCAGGGGAAGAACCATATATTCGAGACAATCCCAATAATCCAGAAGGCCAGTTTGAATTGACCTATCGCGATCGCACCTTCATCCATCCCCTCTATATTCAATACTACCCAAAGGAACACTACGCCCTTTCCAACGGTTTTCTGGTGGAAATGTCCTACGTAGAGGAGTTGCTACCGCTGGAGGAGTTTGACCTACAGAATGTTGAGTGGCGGATTGCCCTACCGACGGAAACTCACCGCCAAAAAGTGTTGAAGGTCGAACCGATTGGCTTACCCTTTATCGAAGAAATTCAGGATGGACAGCGTGTTGCTGTCTTTCGGTTTGATTCGCTCCACTTTCATGAACGGCATTTGTTTGGTTGGAAAGCTCTGTTAGAAGTGCGGGGGATTAAGTATCTGCTCACCCCGGATGATGTCGATAAAGTCCCACCACTGTCCTCTGAGTTTCGGGCTCGCTACCTGGTAGACGATGATGAACTGGCGATGGATACCCCCATTATTCAAGCCGCCGCCAAGGAAGCGATCGGGACAGAAACCAACCTGCTACGCAAGATTCTGAAAATCCGCAATTATGTTTATGACCGACTTTCCTACAGCCTCACATCCAAAATTGACACCCCAGATGTTGTATTGCAGCGGGGCGTCGGCTCCTGTGGTGAATACGTCGGGGTATTGTTAGCACTGGCCCGCTTGAACGGCATTGCCTGCCGTACAGTGGGTCGTTATAAATGCCCACCTAAAGCAAACCAGCACCACGTTCCCCTGGAACCAGACTACAACCACGTTTGGCTAGAGTTCTACGTACCTGGCTACGGCTGGTTACCAATGGAATCAAACCCAGATGATGTGATTGAGCGTGGCCCTTACCCGACCCGGTTCTTTATGGGCTTGCCCTGGTACCATGCGGAAATTGGCAAAGGCATTCCCTTCGAAACCATCCATACAACGAATGAGGGAGTTGACATTTCCATTGGCGAGCTAGCCATTAACCACGTCCGGTTTACGATTCTGGAAGAACTGCCACCTTAGAGGAAGGGAGGAAGGAGTCAGATCCCTTTCACTTGCATCTCTTCATAAAAATTCCCCTTACCTGCATTGTTTCAGGAAAGGGGGGAGAGCGTTGACTAGAGGTTATTCAGGAGGAAAGCGAACGTCTCAAATCTGAAGAGCTTTATGCATTGGGCAGAAGGCTGCTGGTGTATGCATCTAAAGCATCAAAGGCTGGTACGCGAGTGCTGTAATCAATTTTGGTACCGGTAATGGATTCGGACAGTTTCTCGAACGACTCAGAACGCCAGTTGCGCTCGTGAATAGGCTTTGTTTGCTCGCCCCGGAAGTATGCCTGAGTTCCGATAACGGATGCGGCAATCCAACCAACGACAAAAACTGCAATCAGGACAGCCATCTTGACCTCCTATGAACTTTTGTTTCAATCTGTAAATAAATGTAACAATTCCTTGCGAAATCCGCAACCTTTAATGGGGGTGATGAAAACCGGACTGTTTAGTGTAGGAACCGAACAGTCTGTATTCAGGGGCAGGATTTAAGGACGGGAACCGTGCCAGATGGTGCGGGGAATTTCTGTTTTCACCAACAGTTTCCCTTGGGAAATGACGTATTCGACCATGGCACGACGACGAATTGCATCGTAGCGATCGCTGGCATTTACCACAATCAAATTGGCTGGCTTGCCAATTTCAATGCCATAACGGTCTTCAACATTTAAAGTCGTTGCGCCGTTCCAGGTCACCATGTCATAGCAGGCATCGATCTCAGCGGTGCCGGTCATCTGGCAAATATGCAGTCCCATGAAGGCAACGTCCAGCATATTGCCAGTTCCCAGGGAATACCAGGGATCTTGCATGCAGTCATGACCAAAGCTGACATTCATACCCTGCTGCCAGAGTTCCTTAACGCGCGTTACCCCTCGCCGCCTGGGGTAGGTATCAGTTCGCCCTTGCAGGGTAATGTTAATCAGGGGGTTGGCAATGAAGTTAATTTGAGTGCGACGCAGGAAACTCAGTAATTTACCCGCATAGGCATTGTTGTAAGATCCAAATGCGGTTGTGTGGCTGGCTGTTACACGTAAGCCCATACCTGTACGGATTGCGCAGGCAGCAACAACTTCTAGAAAGCGGGACTGGTCATCGTCAATTTCATCGCAGTGAATGTCAATCAGGCGATCGTATTTCTGCGCCAGCTCAAAGATGCGGTGAACGGATTTGACGCCATCCTCGCGGGTCAGTTCATAGTGGGGAATGCCACCAACGGCATCAGCGCCCATGTCCAGAGCTTTTTCCAACAGTAAGTCGTTCTGCGGTCCACCATAGATGCCATCTTGGGGGAAGGCCACGACTTGCAGGGTCATCCAATCTTTTACCTCCTGCCGCACTTCGAGAAGTGCCTGGAGAGCGGTCAGGCTAGTTTCGCTGACATCGGCGTGGCTCCGAACGAAGAGAACCCCCTGGGTAGCTTGCTGTTTGAGGGTTGCGATCGCCCGTTGCTTAACATCTTCCAGCGTGATGTTTTGCTTGCGCTCGCGCCAGATCTCAATCCCTTCAAACAGAGTGCCGCTCTGATTCCAGCGAGGTTCTCCAGCAGTTAGGGCAGAGTCGAGATGAATGTGAGATTCGACAAAGGGTGGACTAACAAGTTGCCCCTGAATGTCCAGTTCCAGCTTCGTGTTGCCAGTAATTTTGGGCGCAATATCTACGATCGCCCGTTCTTTGATGGCAATATCGACTTCGGCAATGGTCCGGTCAGTTTGAAGCAGGCGGCACTGGCGCAGGAGCAAATCATACATAGGCTAAACCTTTACTTCGTCTGCAAAACTCGCCCAGCGCACAAACTCAAACGGTCCTGCCATTGAACCCCAGATGTGTTCATCGGTTTCAGGATCTCGTCCGCGATCATGGCTAATAAACTTTTCCCCATCAATTTCGAAGGTGCTGTCAAGATAGGTCGTTTTCCCTTTACGAACAACGATACACGCCTTACCCGGTTGTACGTAACCTTTAAAGCTACTCCCTGTCCATTCCACTAGCATGTTGCATCCAGGCAATTTCTCAAACTGACTGGTCTTGAGGGTATAAAGGCGGTCTAAATCCCTTGAGGCTCCGTAAAATTCCTCTTCTCCACGAATCGTATAGTTTTCAATTTCAATACGTCCGTTCTGAGTAATCACTTTCAAAATTCGAACTCGATAAGGATCATTCAGAGCAAAATCGTAGGCCTGTTCCACAAAAAAACTAATCCCGGACAATAAGTCTGTTGGCAAAGGACGCATACAGACACGAATATGGGCAAAAAGTGGAGGATTATCAAATGCCTGTTGCTGGTTGCTAAAATCTGCTGCCATCCAGCGTGCCAGGGTTTCAATATCGGTAGAGTGAGTCATTGATCGCCTGTTGTAACCAAATAATTGACACTTCTATATATAAGCTCGACTTTATCCATTTTGAGGATAGGGAGGAATATAGAGGAAAGGGTGAGACGCATCGAATACCCTCTCACCCCTAAAATTCTATGTTTACCTTAATCGTAGCAAGTCTGTTCGCGGCTCTGTTGGAGACGTTTGGGGGCTTGGTTTCTGGTCGAGTCTGGCAGCATGTGCAGGTTTTAGTGATTGGAGCGATTCTTTGTCCGGGCAAACGTAGCGCCAGTGCGATTTTGCGGGTGATGGGACAAGCAGAGGAGCGACGCTTTGGCAAGTATCATCGGGTACTGAGTCGAGCGGTTTGGTCGAGTTTGAAAGTTGCCCGACGATTACTGGGGCATCTGCTCAGTACCTTTGTGCCGTCAGGCATGGTGGTGATGGGGATAGACGATCCGATAAAGCGGCGCAAGGGCAACCGGATTAAAGCGAAAGGGATTTACCGAGATGCGGTGCGCTCCCGTGAGGCACAGGTGGTCAAAGTCAGGGTTTACGCTGGTTAAGTTTGATGCTGTTAGTGGAGATTCCTTGGGCTCAAAGCGTCTTGGCATTGCCCTTTCTCACGGTGCTGGCTCCATCAGAGCGTTATCATCAGCCACGAGGACGACGGCATAAAACGTTGACGGATTGGCCAGTCCAGATGCTCAAACAAGTGCGCCGTTGGTTGCCTGAACGCTCCTTGGTCATTGTGGGAGATAGCAGTTTTGCGGTCTTAGCGTTGCTCCACAGGACTAGTCAGTGGGCCAATCCCGTGCATTGGGTCAGTCGATTGCGCCTGGATGCGGCCCTGTATGAACCGGCCGTTGCCCGTCAACCTCATCCAATGGGACGCACTCGCATCAAAGGCAAGCAGTTGCCAAAGCTCAACCCAATCCTCAATGATGCCCAAACCGTTTGGCAATCCCTTACCCTGCAACGCTGGTACAGCAACACCGAACGCCAAGTTGAACTGTGCCGCGGCACTGCCGTCTGGTATCACACGGGCAAACCGCCAGTGCCTATTCGTTGGGTTCTGGTGCGCGACCCCAAAGGACACACGCATCTGGCGGCAACGCCCGCCGAGATTTTGCTTTGGTTTCGGCCACGCTGGCAGGTGGAAGTCACCTTTGAGGAGGTGCGAGCCCACTTGGGCGTTGAAACCCAACGGCAATGGTCTAACCTGGCTATCTTGCGCACGACTCCAGCTCTGTTTGGCTTGTTCTCTCTTGTCACTCTGTTAGCTCATTACCTGTACGCTCAACAACCATTTGATCTACCCACAACAGCCTGGTACACCAAATCTCTCCCGACCTGCGTCGATGCTCTCGCAGCGGTTCGGCGTTGCCTCTGGACATCTAGACTTTTTGACTGGACGTCTAGACTTTTTGAGAGGTCGCACGAAACCCCTAGCTCCACAAAAGTCCCTCCTGAATTGCTCGAACTCTGGAGTACTCTGCTATGTTATGCGGCGTAATTGGATAAAGTCGAGCTTAGGACATTGGTTTTAAGGGGAGGCTGTGCCCTCAGTCAGGGGTTCCGCCCCTGCACCTCGTCCTGCGCCTGGTGGCTATAGCTATATAGCTCTACGCAGGTGCGTTAGAACATTGGAATTAGAGAGGGAGTGGGGGCTGCGCCCCCAGCCAAGGGTGGAACCCCTGCACCCCGTCCTAACCACAATGACTACCGCTATAACAACACAACAACTAACAACTAACAACTCCTATCAAATTCCTGGGTTTAACATAGAGGGAACGATAGAAATCTCTATGCACAGCGACGCGGTAACGATTTTTTGCCCTAACCCTCTGTGTCTGGCTCCGAATCCTGAGAGCCACAGATTTTGCTGCCAGTGCCGAACTCCAATTCCCAAACGTTATCTGTGGGCAACGGGAAAAGGGGTGAGTTCGCTACAGCCGGATAGTTTTTTGGGCAGTCGCTACTTGCTCAAGCAAGGGCAGATTGTGCTGGATACCCAACCGGGAATATTACCAGAACTGCCAGAGGATATTCCTTCAGCCGTAGAGATTTATCTCAAGCTCTCGAACTGGCAACTCCATGTTCCTCAAGTGTTTGGGCTGGTTAGTACCAACCAGAAGCGATCGCCCAGCGAGATTTTGCTGCTAGAAAAAGCTCCCATTTACCCGGAAGGCGTTGCAATCAGCCCTGCTGCCCCTCTGGAAGGGACTCTTATGCCAGCCCTGACAGACCTCTGGGCAGAAAGTAGCAGCATGAGGCAGCTAACCTGGCTCTGGCAAAGTGCCCAGCTATGGCAGCCCCTCAGTGTTCAGGGAGTAGCTTCCACCCTGCTCAACCCAGATTTATTGAGAGTAGAGGGCTCGTTACTGCGCCTGCTTGAACTGCAAACCGACAGCCGCAGCGAACCGTCCCTGGCTCACCTGGGACAACTGTGGCAACAGTGGCAGCCAACTGTTCAGATGGAAATTGCAGATTTTTTTGCCCAACTCTGTCAACAGTTGCTGCAAGGCCAGATCTGGAGTGCCGAACAACTGGTGGCTGTGCTAGACCGGGCATTGAGGGCTTGTGGACAGGCACAGTCCCGTCAAATTCAAATTGCAACCCGGACTGACCAGGGCCCAAGCCGCCAACGCAATGAAGACGCCTGCTATCCTCCCAGCGGTACGGCTCTGACAATTTCCATTGGAGAAGATTCCAAACGGTTGTTTGAAGCGTCAGGCAAATCGTCTCCTCTGGTGGTGGTATGCGACGGAATTGGAGGACACGAGGGGGGAGAAGTGGCTTCAAATCTGGCGATCGCTACCATTCAGCAAAAGCTACAACGTCTTTCCCAATCGGCTCCACTGGAGCCAACAACTTTGGTAACTCATCTGGAACAGGCCACCCTGGCAGCCAATGATGTAATTAGCCAGCGGAACGACAACGAGCAGCGGCAGGAACGGCAACGGATGGGAACCACGCTGGTGATGTCTCTAGTACAGGATCACGAACTTTACCTGACCCATGTAGGAGACAGCCGCGCCTATCGGATCAGCCGGACGGGATGCCATCAGGTCACACTGGATGATGATTTAGCGTCACGGGAAGTGCGGCTGGGTTATGCCCTCTACCGGGATGCCTTGCAGCAGCCAGGGTCAGGTTCACTGATTCAGGCATTGGGGATGAATGCCTCCTCGCTGCTGCATCCGACGGTTCAGCGCTTTATTCTGGATGAGGATTGTCTGTTTTTACTGTGTTCAGATGGGCTGAGTGACAACGATCGCGTCGAGCAGCACTGGCAGACAGAGTTGCTACCGATTCTGGAAGGCGTGGTGGATGTGGCGACTGCCAGTCAGCGTCTGGTGGCGATCGCCAACCAGGAAAACGGGCACGATAACGTCACCGTGGGATTGGTTTATTGCCGGATGAACCCGGTGAGTCAGTCCCTTTTGGCACCGCTCGATCCTGCCCTGGCAGTTCCACCTCCCAATCCTGGTGGTTTAGTCAGCGCTGGTTCTGATCTGGAAGCCTCCTTCTCTTCTCCACCCACCTTGAGAACCAGGGCGATTCGTTGTCGCTCTAATCCTCGGCCTTTTTTACTGGGTGTGGTTGGAATTCTGGCTGTGGGTGGGCTGGCTGCTTTTTGGGCATTTCCAGGGTTGCGATCGCAGTTCAGTCCACCCATAGCGGTGAGCTCCAGTCCCTCTGAACCTGTGGTTTCGCCGCTCCCTCCCACGCCGCCCCCGCCCCCCAGTCCACCGCCCCCCTTAACCGTTGGTTCTCTCATTCAGATTAACCGTCTGATTCCGAGTGGCAACCAGTCGGTTCCTATCGCCCTTCTACCCCAACCCCCCAAAGCTGGGGTAACTCAAGGAATTGCCACCTCCGGCACCGTTCCGATTGGTAGTGTGTTGCAAATCTCTAGCCGCCAATCTATCCCCAATCAAGGAAACTGGCTCAAGCTCAAAGTGTGCTCTGTTCCTGCGGATATCAGTATTGATTCCCAGCCCGTCCAGGCTGGACAGGTGGGCTGGCTTGAGGAAGACGCGATCGCTCCCCTCGTTACTCAGGAACTTGCCCTCACCCCCACTCAACTGGGTACCTGTGCAGCCACTCCACCCGCCCAGGCTACTAAGCCAGAACCCGTTAGCCCACGAGTGAAGAATGAAGAGGGAAGAAGATAGACTGATAAGACAATACTGCTATCGTCACGGGTCTAGGTGTACCCTCGAATGCCTTACTCTGAGATTCCCTGCTTAAGTTTGGCGATCGCGCCCCTGCGTACAGCAGGGCACTTTGCCATTCACGTCACACAGGCTCCCTACCCAGGAGGGTTTGTTCTGCACGAATGTATCTGGACTGAATCTCTCACCCAGTTATGGCAAGCCTGGCAGGAAATGTTTTCAACCCGAATTTTGCCTAGCGTTCCCCAGGTTTCTCAAATCAATCCCCCGCCGCCCGATCCCGTTCTGTCACTGGAAACCTCCCCCGTTGAAACTGGGCAGCCCGTAGGTCGCGCGGGACGGCTGATGCAAAATTTGGGCATTCATTTATGGCTGTGGCTGTTTGATGGTCCGGTTCAGGGCAGCCTTAATCACAGCCAGGGAATTGCGATGGGGCAGGGTAAGCCGCTGCGGTTGCGGCTGGAAATTCGTGACCCCAGTCTGATTGCTTTTCCCTGGGAAATTATGCAGGATGCAGCGGGAAAGCAGGCTATTTCCCTTAGCCAGCAGGTGTTGTTTAGCCGAACCACCAGCGATGTTCACCCGCTACCTCCGCTGCGGTCAGATTACATGCTGAAAGTCCTGTTGGTGTTAGGGCAGGACTCTGCTCCTGAACCCGAAACAGTTCAATCCGGCACCGAACATTTCCGCTACGCTGACAATCATATTCTGCAACTTAAACAGGAAGCAGATGCCCTTGCCCATGTGCTGAAAGTCTCTGGCAGCGCCGGAATTGGTAGATCGACCAGCACCCCCTGTCAGGTAGATACCCTGGTACAGCCCACTCCGGCAGAGCTGATCCACAGTCTGGAGACCCAAACTTACAATGTGTTTTTCTACTCTGGTCACGGGGTACCTGCTCCCGACGGTGGTTTACTGTTCCTGCGGCCTGACATGAGCCTGAACGGAACGGAACTGGCTCAGGTTTTGACTCGCTGCCAGGTGAAACTGGCAGTGTTTAATGCCTGCTGGGGAGCCCAACCTGACCATGATCACTCACCAAATTCACAGGCAATTCCGCGTAGCAGTCTGGCAGAAGTATTGATCCACCATGGAGTTCCGGCGGTTCTGGGAATGCGGGATACGATTACCGATGAAGAAGCACTCAGCTTTATCCAGTCCTTTGCCAAAGCCCTGGCAGAACGAATGCCTATTGACCAAGCAGTTGCCGTAGCCCGACAGCACCTGCTGACGCTCTATCGCTTTAACCAGCAAGCCTGGACATTGCCCGTCCTTTATATGCATCCAGAATATGACGGTGAACTGTTGAAACCGATGGAATCAACACCTACTGAAATGCCAGGAACCATCACCAGCTTTGGGCGGGAGATTTCAAATGCTTCTTTGCGATCGCTCAAAACTGCCAAAGTCTGGAATATTCAGGGCGGTATTATGCGTGTCGGTAGAGATCGGACAGAAAATGATCTGGTAATTCAAGAAGACCAGTATGGAGTATCGCGTAAGCACGCCGTCATTTTTTGCCGTCAGTCCCAGCGCAACGGAAACAACCAGGTAACGTATTTTCTAGAAGACTTTTCCCGTTACGGTACCTGGCTTCTAGAACCAGGCGTTGGATCAGAGCATTGGCAAAAAATCCATCGCCAGGAAGTACCTTTGCGCCCAGGAACTCAGCTAAAGTTTGGTAGTTCTCAGAACGAAACACTGGAGTTTGTGATTCACACTCCTTCCGAGTGAATGAGTCCTCAAAGTTTTGAGTTCTAATAAAGGTGACAGAGAGAGAGGAGAGGGAGGGATGGGTAGATGGGTGGATAGGGGGATAGGGTAATTGCTCTTTGCAACCAGTATTCCATCACTCTGTTACTCCAGTACTCCATCACTCCCTCACTCCCTCACCATCCCTTACATTCACTCATCCCCGCCTGTCGCCTGTCTCTCCCCCCTGACTTATATCGCTGTCGCCAGGTTGCTTAGAACATTGGTTTTAAGGTTTTAAGGGGGTATGGGGGCTTTGCCCTCAGCCAGGGGTTCCACCCTGCACCCCGTCCTCAGCCTGGTGGCTATCGCTATAACTAACAGCCAAAAACTAACAACTAACAACTACTCAGCCCTGGGGGATCTTTTCTCGGCCAAATGACTTAAATTGAATGGAGTTGCGGAACAGGTAGCGATCGCTTTGTAGTCAATCCCAGCAAAGCAAGTTCGTTTCTAGTTAGTGCATGCAGGAGTCCGGTGATGGAGAAGAAAGTGATGTGTTCCAGTAATCTGGAAAATTCTGAGGCTGATATTGAGCGTGATTTGTGGAGTGCCCTTTTACACGCTGAAGGTGTGGATTGTTCCTGGAATGGTACTGAATCGCTGACTGAAGATATGTTTTCTGTTGAAGAAAATCCTAACTTACAGGTATCCTATCCCTGGAACCCTGCCGACCCAGAGGCTGAAGCTTTTTTCAATCAACTGGAGCAAGGCTTTTCTCTCGATGGCTGGCAACCTGAAGAAATTTCAACCCGCTCTAACGCATTTTTTGCTAGAGTCAATTCGCTCTGGTCTGGTGTATCCCTACATGAGTCACTGGCTGAGCGTTTTTCTGCTCGTATTCCCCAACATTTGTTGGTAGCGATCGCCAACCGAGCCCAGCAAGTCCTTTCCGCATCTCAACCCCTAGCCGATCAACTGGTTCAGTCAGTCCAACACATCCTCCCCCATATTGCCGAGGAAGACCTGTATGTTCTGGCGCGTCCCCTCGCCTATGCTATGCGTAATGGAGAATCTCGCCGCGCTGTCGATTCAACCCTGGAAAAAGTACGCACCGTCGCCTGGGAAGAGCTATCCGAAGTTGAGCAAGCTCGCCTTAGCCTGGCAGTTGCCCGTTGTGCCCTGTTTGAACTGGAATCTGAAGGGCAGAAGTAGTGGAGCAAGTGGTTATATTGGATTGTGAGAAAGCATTCTGCAGGAATTCTTTCTTACAAAGCCTTTCAATCTCACGACTGTTTCAGGACTGCCATAGTTGTTAGAGAGGGATAGGGGGTGAATGGGTAGATGGGTGGATGAGGGATAGGATAATGGGTTACACTATCATTTCATCACTCCGGTACTCCACTCCTTCTCTACTCTCCCACTCATTACTCCTTTCGCTCTCTAACTCCTGACTTCTTCTTTCCTTCTTCCCAACCTAGCCTCTGGTCTCTCTCCCCTATTTCCTGTCGTAGAGGTGTGGTAGATCTAGCTACTGTAAACCTAATTACCTGCTTGGTTCGGAGATGGGTTCAGTGAAGAGACGGTTTTTCGTTTGCCTAATGCTATTGTCATTTGGTTCTGTTGCTTGCAATTCTGCTCCCAACACGGCCTCTACTACAGCATCTCCCACTTTGATGGGAAACAATGATCCTAAAACGTTGAAGGTTGGGGCGATTCCCGATCAGGATCCGGAGAAATTGCACCGGCTCTATGACAAGGTGGCTAAGTATCTGGAAAAAGAGCTGAAAGTTCCCGTTGTTTATAAGCCAGTAACCGATTATGCCGCTTCAGTGACGGCTTTCAGGGTTGGAGATCTTGACCTGGTCTGGTTTGGAGGACTAACGGGAGTACAGGCACGGTTACAGGTTCCGGGGGCAAAGACGATCGCCCAGCGCAACATTGACGAAAACTTTCATAGCGTGTTCATTGCCAACAAAAAGAGTGGTATTCAACCCACCTTAAATGTGCAGAAAGGTTTGGTGAATTTGAAAGGGCACACTTTCACCTTTGGCAGTGAATCTTCTACGTCGGGCCGTTTGATGCCTCAATTCTTTTTGCAGCAGGCGGGGGTCAAACTGGAAGACTTCAAAGGCGAAGTTGGGTTTTCAAAGTCCCATGATGCCACCCTTGAATTAGTACAGGCGGGCACCTATGATGCGGGTGTAATGAATGAACAGGTTTGGGAAAGCCGCCTCCAGGAAGGCAAAGTAGACACCAGTAAAGTGGACTTAATCTGGCGCACTCCGGCCTATCACGACTATCATTGGGTGATTCACCCCAGTGTCAGCGATCGCTTTGGCAAAGACTTTATTCAAAAAGTACAGAACGCATTTCTTAAACTAAATTCCAAAAACAAGGATCAAAGGGAAATTTTGGAGCTTTTTGGAGCCGAAAAATTCATCAAAACTCAGGATTCTAACTACGCTCAGATTGAAAAAATTGGTCGAGAGATTGGCAAAATCAAATAGCTATGTGCCAGCCTGATCCAATCTTTGAACTGAACCATGTCAGCCACCAGTTTGGAACCTTTCAAGCGCTGACGGACATCAATCTGAAAATTTTTGCGGGTGAGTGCGTGGCCTTGGTTGGCTCTAGCGGGGCGGGCAAAAGCACTCTGATTCGGTTGTTGAATGGTACGCTCAGACCCACTGAAGGTGAAGTTTGGGCACTGGGACGCAATCTGAACCAGCTCAGTTCTCGACAATTGCAACAGGTGCAACGGGGAATTGGAACCGTCTATCAGCAGTTTCATCTGGTCGATAATCTGCGAGTGATTCATAACGTCAATGCCGGGCACCTGGGCCGCTGGTCCTTCTGGCGGGCGTTGCGATCGCTCATTCACCCCCTCGAAGTTGAGACTGCCGCCAAAGCCCTGGCCCAGGTAGGAATTCCTGAAAAGCTCTATGCCCGCACCGATCAGCTTTCGGGAGGGCAGCAGCAACGGGTTGCGCTGGCGCGGGTGCTGGTGCAAGACCCACTGGCAATTCTGGCCGATGAACCGATCGCCAGCCTGGATCCCGAAAGCAGCCGCGAAATTATGGATCTACTGTTGCGGCTGACCAATGAAAACTCTCGTACTTTGGTTGTCAGTTTACACGCTCTGGAGTTTGCCCGTAGCCATTGCCAGCGAATTGTGGGTCTACGTCAGGGCCAGATCGTGTTCGACGCCCCCGCAGAACAGGCGACGAGGGAGATGTTAGAAGCGGTCTATCGGTTGGAGAGAAAGGAGTGGATGAGTGAGACGGTGAAAGAGGAAAAGGAGAAGTGAGAAAAGCGGGAGAAGTCGAGAAGCCGCCCATCCACTCCCTCACTCCCTCACTCATCCCTCTACCCCTTGCCCATCAGTTCATCAGGATTGATGCCTCTGGCACGCAGTTGCTCAATCAATTGTTCGCGCTGTTGGCGTTCTTGCTCTAGCAGTGCCTCTGACTGTTCTGCCCGTTGGCGTTCCTGTTCTGCCCGTTGGCGCTCTTGCTGAGCAGTTTCGGCTTCAGTAGGAATCCAGTTTCCCCTGGTCGTCGTACCAGCGTAACCAGTTACGAGTTATACCCTGGTAGGTTCCCTGCCAGAGCCCCAGACCTGAATTCAGTTCCGGTATCCAAAGTTTGCGATTGGACAGAGTCAGCTCCCGGTAGCGGCCTTGAGTGAGCCCAAAGGTTCGGAGTTGGTCCGTGTAGCGATCAAAAACAACGTAGTAAGGCACGCGCAGGATTTGTTTGTAGACCTGCCATTTGGTTGGTGGTTGGTCTGCTTCGTGTTCAGTCTGACCCAGGTCTTCGTTTTCGATGCCGGGGGAGAGCAGCTCAACGATGACAAAGGGACTAACGCCTTCTTGCCAGAGGACGTAGCTGAGGCGGAGGTCGGTGTTTTCGTAGAGGCGGGGGACACCCAGAACGAGGAACCAATCAGGACGCTTGTACCAGAGGGGGATGACGAATGTCGTAGTAGAGGTTGAGATTGGTTCCGGTGAAGAAGTTATCTGAGGCGTAGCTGCTAAGGCGCAGGGTAGTACTCAGAAGTTGGGGTTGCAGGTCATGAAACTCATCAGGCAAACCGGGCTCCTCCCGCTCTTCACTGGGCAGATCGTACATGGTGGGAAGGGTTTCTCTGGGGGGAGCGGCGGATCGGTTTGAGGAGGCGGTAGGCGAGAAAACATGGCCGTTGAGCAGCAAAAACTAATAGAATTTTAGTCTTGCTGACCTTTTTCCCATGACCAGTGATTCTCTACAGTCTCAACGTCCTTCTCCGCTGAAGTTTTGGATAGGGGTAGCAGTGGGGGCGATCGCGATCGCCTTCTGGCAAACGGGAATTTTTCAAAGAGAACTCTTCAATCACAATGGATTTCCCCAGTTCTGGCGGTTTGTCAGTGCCAGCGTTCATCCAGACTTAAGCCCAGAACTTTTACAGTTAACCTGGAGTGCCACCCTCAAGACACTGGCCTATGCAGTTTGTGGCACCTGCTTCAGCGTGGTACTGGGCTTAATTGGCGGCATTCTCTGCTCTGAAGTTTGGTGGGAGTCCGTGTTCAGGCGACGAGCCATCAGCCACCAGGGCCGCCGATTCTTCCCCTACCCCCTCCTTCCTACTCCCCACTCCCTGTTTCTGATCGTGCGGGCGGCCCTGGCAATTCCCCGTGCCATTCATGAGTTGATCTGGGGACTGATCTTTGTCAACCTGTTTGGGCTGGATCCACTGGTGGCTGTGCTGGCGATCGCCGTTCCCTTTGGGGCAATTACCGCCAAGGTCTTTTCTGAACTGCTGGATGAAACTCCACGCCAACCTCTGCTGGCATTGCTCAATAGTGGCGTGGCACCCCTCCCAGCCTTTTTCTACAGCTTGCTGCCCCAGTCATTTCTCAATCTCTTGTCCTACAGTTTCTATCGGTTTGAATGTTCCATCCGTTCTGCCGCTGTTCTTGGCATCATTGGAGCAGGGGGGTTGGGCTATGAAATAATGCTCAGCCTGCAATCCCTTCGTTATGAGCAACTCTGGACATTTTTCTATGCCCTCTTCACCCTGAATGGCTGTGTTGATTTTGTCAGTGCCTGGCTCAGGCAGCGGTTGGGCTGTGCCAGCCGTCTGGATTTGAACTGGAAGAAGAACCAAAAAGCAAAAATTCAAAACCTGAGCAGAACCCGAAAACCTGAAGCGGATACCAGACAGCAGAGCCGGACCACTTCTCCAGTCTCCCCTACACCCCATCTCCCTTTCGCCTCGCACCCAGAACTCAAAACTCAAAACTCAAAATTCAAAACTCATCCACCCATCCACCCATCCACCCATCTACCCCCTCCCCTACTCCCCATCGTTCTAACTATTTTCTCCTTCTGGTACGTCGGTGCTGATTTTACAAAGCTCTGGCAACCTGTGACCTGGCACCGATTAGTCGATATTCTGCAATCCTGTCTGCCGCCCGATTGGGAGGTGGCTTCCCAGTTGGTGAAACTATCTGGGCAAACGGTGTCAATGTCGGTGCTGGCGATCGCCCTGGCGGGCATAGGAGCAACCTTTCTTGCTTTCCCTGCAGCACACAATTTTTTCCTACCAGGAGGACTGCTTAATCCCGGTCGAGCCAACCTTGGGAGTCGCCTCTGGGCCTGGGTTGTGTTGCTAGTCAGTCGAGCGATTTTGTTGATGTGCCGGGCTATTCCGGCTCCAATCTGGGCGCTGGTGGTGCTGTACATTCTGTTCCCAGGAATTTTGCCAGGGGCGATCGCGCTCGGATTACATAACCTGGGCATCCTGGGGCGGTTAAAAGCCGAAGTAATTGAAAATCTCGATTTCCGTCCCTTAGAAGCGCTGAAAGGGCAGGGGGCTCCTCCCATGTCTGTCTTTCTTTACGGTGTGCTGCCCCTCACTTTGCCTCGCTTTCTGGCCTATGACCTGTACCGTTGGGAGGTGTGTATGCGAGAAACGGTGATTGTGGGACTGGTAGGGGCTGGTGGCCTGGGGCGCGTGCTAATGGAACAATTGAGTAGTTTTGACTACCGGGGAATGGTAGTGACTTTGGGTGGCTTTGTCCTGCTGACCTTTCTGGTGGATTGGTTGAGTGCAGTGGCAAGGCGATCGCTGCGATAAGTAGCCAAGGGTTAAAAAGATCAAGTAGGTAACGGCTTATGAATGAGCCAACTTCGAGGGAAATCGGAATCGTTCAGCTCGATATAGCGGTAGTCATTATGGTTAGGACGGGGTGCAGGGGTGGAACCCCTGGTTGGGGGCGCAGCCCCCACTCCCTCTCTAATTCCAATTCCAATGTCCTAACGCACCCGCGTAGAGCTATAACACCCGCTTGAGTTCTGGCATCGATACCATCCATGACGGCATAGGCTAAATCCAGTTCATGCTCAAACATGAGCTCTCTCGTGAAATGAAAGGGCTTTGTGAAAAAGGATTCCTGTGGAATCCTTTTTCACAATCCAGATAGGATTGCGATAGGAGACTTTTAACCGATGTACTCAGGTTTTCCCTGATTGGTGGCTTTTCAACACATATTCCATCATTAGTGGATCGAGTGAGTAGCGGGAGGCGTTAAGTTCGATTAGCGATCGCCTGAGAAGGGATTGCAATCCATCTTGCAATTGCAAGTGAGATAAGGGCTGGGTCAGGGATTCCAGGATTTCTGCCACCTCAGCGGGCTGATGATGGATTGCAAGACAATAAAGGATTTTTCGTTCCAGTTCTGAAAGACGCTCAAGTTGATGATGGAGAACCTCACAGATTTCATCGAAGATGAGGGTGTCTTCCCTGATCTGCTCTAGGAACTTTGCGATTTCGCCACCAAAAACCTCCCAAACACGGGTTGCCACAACGTTAAGAGCTAGCGGATTGCCAGTATAGCGACGGATCAGAGTGATCCAGTCAGCTTCTGAACCGGAGAATTCTCCTTTGGCGGAGAAGATGCGCTGCCCGCCCAGTTCTCCCAGTCCGTCTAGCCTGCGCGATCGCACGGGCCGTTCCTCCCCTTCCAGACGCGCAATTTCCCTAGGCTTTTCGCGGCTGGTTAACACCAAACAGCTCTGGTGGTTGCTTCCGCCAACCCGGCGCAGCAGCTCGCCATACAGTTCATAACCTGCCTGATAAGAACCATCGTGGACTCCGCTGCGCAGTACCGATTCAAACCCATCCAGCACGATCAGGCAGGGATGATGGCTCAAGTAGTGGAGCAGGCGTGACAGGTCACTGCTGGTATCTTTTTGATCGGAAAGAAACTGAATCAGGTCAGCCACAAGTTCGTCGAGCAGAGGCGGACGGTTAAGGGAGTGCCAGCGAGTCAGCGATCGCCAGATTACGTAATCAAATTGGTCCCTGACCTGTTGGGCTAAGCGGACCGAAAAATCCGTCTTGCCGACGCCACCCATCCCGTACACTGCCACCAGACGACAACCCTGGATGGTCACCCACTGTTGCAACTGCTCCAGATCGCGATCTCGCCCATAAAACTGAGACACATCCGGTGCCGAGTCCCAATCCTGGCGGGTATGGGTGTTTGACCAGAAAGAGGGGTCTTCTTCAGCTTCCATCTCCAGAGTCGGCAAACCGGGGCTAGAAGAAAGACGTTCGGAAGGCGATCGCTCTGGCCTTTGCATCTCAGTTTGGTCAGCAGGTTCCCCACTGGTAACGCCTGCCCTGGCAGGCTGGCGTAAGTGGTGCGATCGCTCAATTGGCCCCTGCAGGTTCTTTTTCGTTACTTCTTCGCCAAAAACTTCACTCAACAGGTTCCACAGGCTGGGACCCACATCCTTCATGATGTAATCGACCTTGAGACCGGGACAATCCCGTCGGATCTCCTTGTAGCTTTTACCCAACCAGGAACCCCGAAACACAGCTCTTTGCACATCGCTTAACCGCTTTCCCCGTTGGGCAAGCATTTCCTCAACGTAGCGGAGGGCGTCTTCAACATGCATGGCAGAAACAGTAGATGCGTTCCTCTAGTTTACGGCTGAACTTTCCTGAACTTTCCTGAACTTTCTGAACTCTTCCGTTTTTATCCTCTGCGTCAAAAAACCGGAATTTCCTGATATGCCAGCACGCAAAACTAAATTTATCGGATTTGAGGAATAAATCATGTCGCGGCTGGTTCTAAAAATGGTTGCAGGACTGAGCCCTTCTGGCTGGCTGCCCCCCCAGCCAGTTCACTGCAACCAGAGGCTGAGCGTTATTCCAGGGTTTGAGCAAATATTGCCCCCCTCAAACCCTGCTCAGCCAATTAGGCAGGCCCGATGTTACACACCTGATGGAGGAACCACCGTTATAGCGGTAGTGATTGTGATTAGGACGGAGTACAGAGGTTCCACCCCTGGCTGGGGGCGAAGCCCCCACTCCCTCTCTAATTCCAATGTCCTAACGCACCCGCGTAAAGCTATAGCAGTCTTCCATGAACCTTTGGCTACGACTTCTTATGGAGAAATCAATGACCAACTTCACTCGCTTTTTGAGGAATCTGCTCTCTAAGGTCACTCCAGATCTGGATGACCGTCCCGCTGACTCTTTCAATCGAGAGGTCTCATTCAGTAATTACCAGAGCGATCGCTATGAAGCGATTGTGACCCAAACTATCTGCCCTGGAAAAACTGGACAGGTGAAATTCCAGGGTTCCTGGTGGACTGCCCGCTGCAACCGGGAAGTCATTCTGGTGCCAGGACAAGTCGTTTATGTTGTGGAACGCCACGACAACACCCTCTATGTTGAACCGGGTTTTATGCTGCGCATTATGCAGCCTGCGTTGACCCGTATCCCTGCCTAAGTGAACACAAGCTGGTTACCAAGTGGGAGAGCCATCATCCCTACATAGCGGAAAATTCTACCTAGCACTAGTGGTTTGTCAGTTTTAATTTTGTACCTCCGGATTGAGTAAGAGTGGTTATTTTGTGAGTTGAAAATGTCTTGACAGACCACTGGCGCTAAAGATTACCCCTGAGGGTCATGGTCAAGCGCAACGAGCTCTTTCAATATGATGGTAAGCATTTGAAATTAGGTGTGTGGTTGGCAGGAAAACTCCAGGGTCTACGTTTGAATCTAATGGTGTGAAAGATTCCTGAATTCTTAACCCTTTCCGATTTGCTTAATTGAAAGTTTTGCAACGATTTGGCGATCGCGTGAGAACGACCCGATGTCTCAGCAATATGAGGACGGTTGTATGTTCAAATTTGTGGCTAAAGCGATTAAATATTACTTGCTGGGAGTATTTGGATTTACGGTGGC
This sequence comes from Leptothermofonsia sp. ETS-13, assembly GCF_049200465.1. Lineage (NCBI taxonomy): Bacteria > Bacillati > Cyanobacteriota > Cyanophyceae > Leptolyngbyales > Leptolyngbyaceae > Leptothermofonsia > Leptothermofonsia sp. ETS-13. Next base: position 2,073,733 of record NZ_CP120836.1, on the reverse strand, counting down.
CTGCTGGTTAGCAGGCATTGTTGGAGTATTGCCTTTGATCAATCCATTTATGCCAGTCTTTGGAGAATGGATATTTCGGATACTGGCATTGATTTTGTGTTTAATGGCAACGGCTGCAGTGGTTGAATCAGTGCGTCAGTAATTATCCATCCCATCTCACCCCATTCCTTCCCCCCTGACCCCTGACCCTTGTCACCTGCTATAGTTTCTACACCTGAACCATTATTCAGAGAAACAGACCGCAGGAGTCGAGTTATGGATATTAAAGCTGCCGTTGCTTTTGAGGCAGGAAAACCCCTGAGTATTGAAACGGTGCAACTCGAAGGACCCAGGGCTGGGGAAGTGATGGTGGAAATAAAAGCCACAGGGGTTTGTCATACCGATGCGTTCACTCTTTCGGGGGCCGATCCTGAAGGTTTGTTTCCTGCCATTCTGGGACATGAAGGAGCAGGCATTGTGGTCGAAGTGGGAGCAAACGTTCAGTCTGTAAAACCGGGCGATCATGTAATTCCGCTTTACACCCCCGAATGCCGTAACTGCGAGTACTGTCTCAGTCGTAAAACCAACCTCTGTCAGGCCATTCGCGCCACTCAGGGTAAAGGAGTAATGCCAGATGGTAGTAGCCGTTTTTCTATAGACGGCAGAATGATTCATCACTATATGGGGACTTCCACCTTTGCAAACTACACCGTATTGCCTGAGATTGCGGTTGCCAGAATCCGGGAAGATGCCCCCTTTGATAAAGTTTGCTACATCGGCTGTGGCGTCACCACAGGGGTTGGAGCTGTGATTAATACAGCAAAAGTGGAACCGGGCGCAAATGTGGTGGTATTTGGCTTAGGTGGTATTGGGTTGAATGTGATTCAAGCAGCCCGGATGGTTGGTGCAAACATGATTGTGGGTGTAGATATTAATCCCAAGAAACGCGCACTGGCAGAAAAACTTGGAATGACTCACTTTGTCAATCCGCAAGAAGTTGAAGGGGATCTGGTGGCTTACCTGGTGGAATTAACCAAAGGGGGAGCCGATTACAGTTTTGAATGCATTGGTAATGTCAAAGTCATGCGGCAGGCATTGGAATGTTGCCATAAAGGTTGGGGCGTCAGCACCATTATTGGCGTTGCCGGTGCGGGGCAGGAAATCAGTACCCGTCCCTTTCAATTGGTGACGGGACGAGTGTGGAAAGGCTCTGCATTTGGTGGTGCCAGGGGACGCACGGATGTTCCCAAGATTGTGGACATGTATATGGATGGCAAGATCAATATTGACGATTTGATCACCAATGTAATGCCGATTGAACAAATCAATGAGGCGTTTGACTTGATGCACAAAGGCGATGCCATCCGCACGGTGTTGACGTTTTAACCTGGATTTAGAAACTTTGCAACCGTCTGCACATCCTTGTCACCTCGACCAGAGCAATTAATGACAATACGAGGACTGCCAGTGAGCTGAGGGCAGAGGGTTTCTAGGTAGGCGATCGCATGCGCCGTTTCCAAAGCCGGGATAATTCCCTCCAGTTGGGAAAGCCGCTGAAAAGCATCCAGCGCCTGCTGATCGGTCACACCGTAATATTCTGCTCGTCCGCTGTCTTTCAGATAGCTATGTTCCGGACCAACACCAGGATAGTCCAAACCAGCACTGATGGAATGAGGTTCGATCACCTGCCCATCCTCATCTTGCAGAAGGTAACTCATCGCTCCATGCAGTACTCCAACTCGCCCCCGTGTTAATGTGGCCGCGTGTTTTTCGGTGTCCATTCCCTCTCCTGCGGCTTCAATTCCAATCATGCGGACAGAAGGTTCATGCACAAACTCGTGAAACAAACCCATCGCATTGGAGCCACCACCCACGCAGGCCAGCAGAATATCGGGCAAACCGCCCCATTTTTCTAGACATTGAGCGCGGGTTTCTTGCCCAATAATGGCCTGAAAATCCCGCACCAGCATGGGATAGGGGTGAGGTCCGGCCACGGAGCCAAGAATGTAATGGGTCGTTTCTACATTGGTTACCCAGTCTCGAATCGCTTCTGAGGTGGCATCCTTGAGAGTGCCTGTACCCGCCTCCACTGGGGAAACTTCCGCCCCCATCAACCGCATCCGAAATACATTCAACGCTTGCCGTTCCATATCATGGACACCCATGTAGATGATGCACTTTAAGCCAAACCGGGCACAGACGGTTGCAGTGGCCACCCCGTGCTGACCCGCTCCAGTTTCAGCAATAATTCGTTGTTTGCCCATGCGTTTTGCCAGCAGCACCTGGGCCAGGGCGTTGTTAATTTTATGAGCACCTGTATGGTTGAGGTCCTCTCGCTTCAGATAAATCTGGGGTCCGGTACCGTCTGGACGGGCATAGTGGGCTGTCAACCGCTCGGCAAAATATAGCGGACTGGGCCGCCCCACATAATCCCGCAGAAGTGCCTGGAATTCTTGCTGAAAAGCCGGATCATTTTTGTATTGATAGAAGGCAGCTTCCAGTTCTGCCAGAGCAGGCATCAGGGTTTCGGGAACGTACTTGCCGCCAAATTTGCCAAAACGCCCATGGGCGTCGGGGTAGGAAGCAGAAGCAACTGGTTGAGAACCAGAACGGATGGGCGTAGTAGTCACGGGTTGAACTGGATGAAGAATAGAGACAAGCTCCATTATAGATTTGAGAACTCGTTGTAGAAACGTTGTAGAAATCAGTTAAGAAATGACTCTCCTGGCTTGCCAGTGAAAGAGTTGCTTTCGCGACTCTTTCACCCCCAACAAAACCCCAGACTATTGATTATGGTCTGGTAATCAGCTTTGCTTATCATTAAGCTCACAGGAGAGCCGGGAAAATTTGGCGGCAGTTGGTTAGATTTGGCGTATAAGAGGAGCGGTACTAAATGTTGGGTAGGAAGTTGTGAAACGGTCAATGAGTTTGGTATATCGACTGGCTGCGACTCTCAGTGCCACGGTCCTGCTGGGTGGGATAGTGGGAGCTTGTTCGCCAACCCCACAGGCAACAGACACAACGGGGGCGACGGGAGCGAGTAGTAAGGTGACGGAGACAGCTCAGAATGATCCCAACGATCCTAATGCACTGGTGATGAAAGCCATCAGTCAGACGACGCTGGGGCAATACCAGGCAGCGATCGCCAATTTTGACCAGGTCATTAAGCTCGATCCTCAGCTTGCCCCCGCTTATAACGGGCGCGGTCTTGCCTACACCAAACTCAAACAGTGGGATAAAGCCGCTGCTGATCTGGATCAGGCCATCAAGCTCGACCCAGAGATGGCTGAGGCATACACCAATCGGGCTTCTCTGCGGGCCAGCCTAGGAGATTTGCAAAGTGCGCTCAAAGACTTCGACCAGGCCCTTAAGTTAGACCCAAATTATGCCGATGCCTACGCCGGTCGCGGGTTAGTTCATGGCGCAATGAAGGACTATAAAAAGGCGATCGCCGACTATGACCAGGCAATCCGCTTCAAATCCGACGATGCCAAACTTTACACGAATCGAGGGTTGCTCCATGCCCTGGCTGGTAATGACAAAAAGGCCATTGCAGACTACAGCGAAGCTATCAAACTGGATTCCAACTCCGCGAACGCCTACAACAATCGAGGACTTGCCTATCTAAGGTTAAACAACAAAAAACAAGCCAAGGAAGATTTAACGAAAGCCGCCAGCCTGCACCTCAAAGCAGGAGACAAGGAAAGTCAGAAACGGGCACTGGAAGAAGTGAAGAAGATCAAATAGTTGTTAGAGGGAGTGAGGGAGTGATAAAGTTTTAAGTTTTGCGGGTCTGTCTCAGAAACAGTGCTCTCACTCCTTGAAACCCTGATTCCCTCGACTCCCTTTCCAGGATTGCCACAAAAAAATGGACAGCCCCAGTTTTGAGTTGCTCCTCTTTCACCTTTCCCTCTTGCTCTCCCACTCCCTGCCCCTGCCTCCTGCCTCCTGTCTCCTGCCTTCCAGCCCCTATCGCCTATAGCCCGCACTACACCTGAATTGTCCTTCCTTCCTCTGCCGATCGCCGTGCCGCGTCGGCCACTTTGAGAGTGTACAAACTTTCGGCTGGGGTGATGTATAGGGGAGAATCGGTTGTCAGGTGATCGAGAACCATTGCGGTATCCTTTGCAAACAGCCCCCGACGGCTGCCTACTTCAATCGGGTAACGCCCTCCGGCTTGCACCAATGTGCCCTGATCCCCATCCAGGATCAAGGCTCCTTTTTCTCCATGCACTTCAAACTTGCGCTCTGCCTGCCAGAGAGTTTCTCCCTTGCCGTAGGTAACCTCAGCAAGGATACCGTTGTTGAAGCATAGCTGAGTGTTACAGAGACAAGCAATGTAGTAAGGATTAGTTGGCTCTCGCTTTTGATAGCGAGTCTGGCAGTTTACGGTACTTACAGTACCAAACAGGTCGATCAGGCGATGCAGGCGTGAGAGCGCACCCATGAGTGGAAAACCAAACAACTCTTGATGGTAGTTCCAGCGCTGGGGAGCGGGAAGTTCGGGCTTGATGGTGGCGTAGCGGGCATAAAACACTGCTCCAATCTGTGGCAGGGAAGCCTTTAAGGCTTGATGAACACCACCCAGCAACTCAATATGTTCCACATGCAGAAGACAATTTTGACACTGGGCAAGAGCGATCAGTGCCTCCGCTTCAGCAACATCAAGAGCCAGCGGATACTCTACGATTACGTGTTTTCTAGCTTCAAGAGCGGCACGGGCGATCGCCCCGTGATCCCGATTCACCGTGCAGATGACCACTAGGTCAACTGAAGGGCTGGTCACCAGAGTTTTCCAGGACTCTATCATCGTTGCCCCATAGGTCTGGCAGAACACCTGCGTTTTCTCTGGCGTGTGTCCAGCAACAGCTACCAGGAATGTCCGTGGGTCTGCTTTGAGGGTTTCAGCCCGTAGCCGGGCAGCGTATCCAGTACCGACCAAACCTACCCGTAATGGTAGAGCACTCAAGGATTTTAAGGACGCATCTGTCATTGCAAGAGATATCCATTAGGAGGACATATATAGGAGGACATATAGAGACAATAAATTTATTTCTATGAAAATGACAATTTCAGCTAATATAAGCCCTGGTTAAATATGAGTTGAATTTAATTAATCATGACAATTTTTGCGTTCTATGTAGAAGGATCTAATGAGCCAGAAAGCCCTATGCAGAAAGACTTATAACCACTTTCTTCCTGTTAGAAAAACGCTGTCCTATAAGATAAGCAGATTAAATCAACGGGTCTGATTACGAATCCCATTCATCCTGAAGGGGTATCTAAGTTTCTAATCGATATCTTTTCCCGTAGTATCAAGAGTAAAGCTGATCAGGAAGCAGACTTTATTTAACTAAAGCTACAGAGCCAGCTTCCAATAAGCTTAAAGTGCTGTTTCCATTATTGAGAGGACCACTGCATGGCAACTTACAAGGTCACGTTAATCAACGAGGCCGAAGGGCTGAATACTACGATTGAAGTTCCCGACGACGAGTACATTCTCGACGCCGCAGAAGAAGCCGGTATCGATCTTCCTTACTCCTGCCGAGCAGGTGCTTGCTCGACCTGTGCTGGCAAAATCAAGGAAGGTAAGGTTGACCAGTCTGAACAATCCTTCCTGGATGACGACCAAATTGAAGCTGGGTATGTGCTAACTTGTGTGGCTTATCCTGCCTCTGACTGCACTATCATTACCCACCAGGAAGAAGAGCTGTACTAAGCAGCTTACGCGAGGTGGAAAGGCCTTTCCTTTCTGCCTCAAGGGTCGGACCCATCCGTTTCTAACTGAGTATCGCTGCCTTGCAGAAGCTCATTGGCGATCGCGCCTCAGGTAGCTTCTGCATTGTTACTTTTATATAGAAATCGCCTCAATGAAGTACCTTGTAAGTAGCTAGACACAATTGAATTGAGGATGATTTCGGGGGGGGTGGAGGTTTCACCCTCTGCCTGGAAACGCACCACTCCCCCTTCTTACAGTTAACTATGGCTATCTGAGTAGCTAGGCGTAATTAAACTAGCTACCCTCTGTAGTCATCCTTGCCAAGGGGGACAGTAACAACCGGGGATTTTGCCAGAGATGCCATGTTCAATTTAATTTGACCCACTTATTTACTTATTAGTTGCTATCAATCTTCACTTGCCACTCTTCCCCTGTCCCGCAACACTGTCAATGTAAATCACCACTTTCGCTGGACCGTAGCGTTCCCGAATGGCGCGTTCTACCTGTTCAGCAATGCTGCGGGCGATCCCCATACACTCCGGGTGCAGGATCAGGTGCATTTCGACGAACACCTGGCGACCTACGATTCCACGGGAGTTGATGGCATAACAATGGGTAATGCCTTCAACTTGATGGATAGTTTGGGCCAACGCTTCGGGGGCGATCGCAATCTGCCGCATCAGCGAAGGGATCTGCCAGTTCAACACGCGCCAACAGCTAATCACCGCTGTTACCACCATCACGATTGCCAGAACTGGATCAATCCAGGTATAACCCCAACTCACACCCACTAACCCCGCCAACACCAGGATCATTAACCAGGCGTCTTGAAACAGGTGATTGGCACTAAATCGGAGTGCCGCACTTTCCAGAACCCTCGCTTCATAAAGTTCAAACGCCGCCACACAGAAACTGACTGCCATCACAACTCCCAACACCTGAAGCAAGAGCGGATTAATTTTAATAGGCAATAAATCAGTGGAATGGGAGGCAATGGCTTCTAGTTGACTGGCCGATACGGCCAGGATACTTAGGCAGGCAAAGCCTAAAAAAGCAACTAGCAAAAGTGTCATCGTCACTTCTAACTTGCCATGCCCCCACCCGTCACGCCCAGAAAACTGGAAAGAGGAAACCGAAATTACACTCAAGAGAATGCTGAAGCTGTCAATTAGAGTATGCAGCGACTCCGCAACCAGGCTCAATGATTGCGTTGCCCACCCAATCCACACCTTCACTGCTAAGACAAGCAATGTCAGCCACAGCGATGCCAACAATACCTGACGACTTGCCTGACGACGACCCTGTGCCTCCGACATGGCTTACATAGCCTGAAATCTGCTTCCACATTATGTGCCGTCCTAACAGGAATGCACGAAATTAATTGTTTGAGATCGAAAAACAGGGGTTTGCGCCTACCGGTAACGAGTGTCATCCTGTTAATCGCGTGCCAACCAGCAAACCAAACCCCGAATTATGCAAGATCTTACTTCAACCAACTCCGCTACCCAGGCAACCCCTTTAACCGCTGAAAGAAACATCCAACTGCTTGTACTGGACATTGACGGCACGATCGCCGGAGCTGATAACCAAATTCGCGAACCTGTTAAAAAAGCTGTTCAAGCGGCCCAGGCAAAAGGCATTCAGGTGGCGATCGCCACCGGGCGCATGTATCAATCGGCCCTGCGCTTCCACCACGAAATTGGGGCAACTCTGCCGTTGATGGTTTACCAGGGTGCCCTGGTCAAAGATCCACGCACCGGTATCGTTCACCGTCATTGGACTGTGCCCAGGCATCTGGCGCTAGAACTGCTGGACTATTTTGAACAGCCAGAACTGCGATCGCTCCTCTCCGTTCACTTTTACATCAACGACCAGCTTTATGTGCGGGAAATAACTCCGGCGACAGAGGATTACATTTCCCGTTCTACTGTCAGGCCCATTCCCGTTGGCGATCTTCGCTGCACACTAGACACCGAACCAACCAAGGTATTGGCTCTGACCAACGACCCAGTTCTGATTGACACCGTGTTGGGTGACCTGCGCAAGCGATACACCCCCGCTGAACTTTACCTCACGACCTCCGTTGCCACCTTCTTTGAAGCAACCAATCCCAGGGTAAATAAAGGAACTGCCGTGCAATATCTTGCCGAAGACTACCTGGGAATTGGGGCAGAAAACGTGATGGTGATTGGGGATAACTTCAACGATGTCGAAATGATTGAATATGCCGGAATTGGAGTAGCAATGGGGAATGCACCAGAAGGCGTTCAGGCCAGAGCCGATTGGGTTGCCCCCGATGTTGAAGTGGATGGGGCGGCAGTGGCAATCAAAAAATTCTTGTTGTAGGGCTGGTTAGAAATTTCGGCGTTGCTGAAAATCAGTAATGAATCGAAACGAAGTTTCGAGCATACTGCACCTATTTCATACCCAAATTCAGCAACGCCGAAATTTGGGGTGGGGTAATAGCCGTTTCAGAACGGCTCCCATCTCAAATCAACCCTTAGAAGCCTTTAAAGTCAGAAAGAGCACCGACGACTTGCCGTGTTTCGTCTCGGTGCTCTTGCTGGTTCGCTCCTCACACAATTCAAATATAGCCGACCAGTCTGGGTTTGTCATCCCCAAACGAATTAAAAAAAGTTATAGCTATAGCCACCAGGCTTAGGGGGGGCAAAGGGGGAACCTCTGGCTGGGGGCGAAACCCCCACACCTCCTTAAAACCAAGGTCTTAAGCAACCTAACGACAGCTATATTTGTCTACCTCAACTAAATCCGTTTGTCTACCTAAACTAAATCCGGTGGGTTTCTGCCAGTGAAGTGAATAAAGAACGACTGTTTTACAGACTTGACGGGGTATATATACCTAATAAATCATTAAGTAACCAGTAAAGTATGCGCTGAGTTGCCATAACTAATCCCAATTGGGCTTGTGCCAGATCAGTCGAATCGTTTGCTATGCTGTGCCAGATTGGGCGATCGCGGTGAAATGCCTGAAAACACTGGTTTACCGCCTCTGCCAGACGAAAGCTTTCAATTGGCTGAGGCGGAGGCCACACTCCCTCCACTTGATCCAGAACGGCCAGAAGCTGGCAAATGAGGCGGCGTTCCGATGGGTAAGCCAGACGCAAGTGAAAATCGGCATCCAGCCAGGGAACAGACACCGGATTTACAAACTGCCACACAGCCAGACATCGCTCAAACTGATTTAGGGTAATTAGCCCCTCCCGCTGTGCCATCTGCAAAAGAGAGCAACACCGCGCATGGGAATGTTGAATGGCAAAAGCCTGAGACTGGAACTCGGACGTAGTAATTTGAGATTGAAGCGCAAGCGATGGCCAATCATGGGGTTTTCCTGGTGGTAGGTTCTGAAGGATGAAATTAAGCCAGGCTGCGATCGCGCGATCGCCCAGTCTAATTTGAATCAGTCCCGCTGAAGTTGCCTGAACAGAGATATCGTGAACGCCTGCTTCTAATTCATAAGCACCAAACCAGCCATCAAGCCGGTCAATTATATTTTTTGCTATAAAATTCACTGTTTGTTCCGTAATTTGAACAACGGATTGGGAAGATCGGGCAGCAATTTTGTGGGCAATTGCTGTTGAATAAATAACCTGAGTGGAGCTTCTGACACGCTTTAATCCGAGTTCTTTACCAGCTTGAAGGAGATTTTCAAGTGTAAACTGTTCAAAGATGTAACTTAGGGGGAATGAAACTTTAAAAATATCCCCCTGTAGACAAAGAGATCGGTATAGTCTAATTTGTAACAGTGTTAGCGGTGTAGGAAATATACTGAGTAAGCCTGCACTCATTGAACGCTTAGGATCTAGCAAAAGGCGAGAGTATCTGATTGTGTTGATGAATTGTTTTGTGTTGATGAATTGTTGTTTCAGTTAGTACCTTAGCCCTATTCCAGAGGAAGTTGCGTCGAAAATGTAGCAATTGCTGACGACCAAACGGTTTTCTTCGATTATCCTTAATGTAATTGTGAAGACTGCAAAAAGATTTAGTATCAAGCTAGACATATCTGCAAAATTCGGCTCAAAAGTTTGGCTCAGTAGTCTGACGACTGCTTACTGAACGATTCAAGTTTTCTCTGGTAGTTTTAGTTAACCCCAGCCTCCGCCTATGTATTCAGTATCGTCCAACTCAGAGGCGTCTCGTCCGTTTCTTACCTGGCAGCGAATTATTGATTGGTCTCAGGAGCACTACCGCGTCCGCACCTTTGCTAAAGATGAAAAGATCCCAGCTAGACCCGGACTTCTTTACCTAGTTCAAAAAGGTGCAGTCCGTTTAGTTGGGAGTGCACAGGTCAATGCCACCAGTAGCAATTCTTCTCGTCTCCCTCGAATTAGTCCTGAGGAAGCATTTTTGGGTTTTGTTGGGGCTGGACAACCATTTGAAATTGTTGCCCAATCCCCGTTTACGCTCCAGAGCTATGCCCACGTTGACCAAACTTCCGTTTTATGGATGTACTGGCATGACCTGGATAACTGGCCCCACTTCCGCCGCGAAGTGTTAGATGCATTCCGCTATCAACATCAACGCAAGTTGCTGTGGTTGAGTACTTTGGGTCAACGCCGCACTATTGATCGGTTATTGGGCTTTCTAACGCTGCTGATTGAGGAGTATGGTGAACCCACTGAAAGTGGCTATTGTTTGCCGTTTCCTTTGACCCATGCTCAAATTGGGAGCGCGATCGGGTCTACTCGAGTCACCGTAACTCGCTTGATGGGCAAGCTTCGCCAACGCGGGATGATTTGCACCCAGGGCGATAATTTACTCTGCATCCCTACAGACTCAAGCCTGAGCCAGTCTTCGTAACCTGGTATTGCAAACACTAGTTCATGGCCTTCATTACTGCCTGCTGACTTGCGTTCTGATAAATGCTCTTGAGATAGTCCATAACGGCTTGAGCAGTTTCTGCATTTCCAGAAGCACTGGGCTTGAAAGGGATAGGACCCAGGACATCCAGGACAGTTTCACCGCTGGGAGGTGGCGTGATGACGACGAGGGAGGGCTCCAGTTGTTCAGTGTATTGCCAGAACTGATTGACTTCAATCGGTTTCTGAGTTGCTAAAAATGCATCATATGGTGTTTCTGCGGAACCTTGAGGCGCTTCCAGGTCAGGCTTTGCAGCAGGTTCTGGATTGCCTTCACTTCGAATCTGGCGCAGGGCCTCGATAATTTGTTCCTTGGTGCGTCCTCTCAGTTGGAAGAGCACAAAGGGATCCTCGCTAAAACGATCGCCCAGCAGATAATACACTGCCCCAATATGTTTACAAGGATTAGCTGGATCAGGGCAGGAGCATTTGCTATGAATGTCGAATTTGGTAAAGGGAAACAGACTTAAGCCATTGGAGGTAAAAACCTCTTCAATATTCTGAGGCATTTCCCCTGCCAGCAATTTGGCAGAAAACACAGCCCGTTGCGCCATTGACTCGATAATGTAGCCCCATTGCTCATCAGTGAACGGATCCAGGGAAAGAGTCACTTTGTAGGGCTCTGGTGCAGTACCCTGTACCAGAGCAAATACCTTGGGACCTTTAAATTCAAGGCTTAGCACATTCCCTTCCCGTGCATAAACACGAGCCCGTGCTAAACGCCGCACCCAACCGAAAGACTCCAGCACATCAATCCAGCGTTGTGCCCACCATTCACGGCTGGGTTGGGTGTAAGAAGGGTCGGACATAACAACTATTTTCACTCAGCTACCAGATCTGGTGAAGCTCCATGATGTACGGTCTTGATCCACTTCAATCGTTTTGGGCGAATGGCAATCCGAGCTGTCATGCTAGCGACGATTGGCAGCCAGTGAAACATGTAGATAAAGCCATATAAAGACTGAAATAGGGTTTTTAACAGCGAGAGATTGTTACCGACGCCAGGATTTGCCATGGACTGAGCAGGATTTGCATCGGCACTTGCGATAGACCGAGCCTGTTGGTTTTTTTGGATTCGGCGCAGCCCGACCACCATCCCATAAACGAATATGGGTAGGGTGATGCCCGAAATTGGAGTGAGTAGCATCGGGCGGCTGCGCAGAACGGCCATCAGTAGATCGGGAACCATCGCCGTTGGCATCACGTACTGAATAATCCAGAAAACAAAAAGATCTAGGGTTTTCAGAGGCCCCATGCGATTGCGGACAATGGGCTGCCAGTAGTCAAGATAACGCTGATAGCCACCCTCTGCCCAGCGATTACGCTGGTGCCAGAGGGCGATCGCCCGTGTGACTCCCTCCTCCTCCACCGCTGGAACCAGCATAAAATCAATATCCCACCGCTTCAAATGCAGGCGGAAGGTCAAATCCAGATCATCGGTAATGGTTTCCTCATTCCACCCACCGCAATCTTCCAGGGCTTGACGCCGAACAAATTGCCCATTCCCACGCAGTTCGCCAATGCCACCGATGGCAATCCGCTGCTGCTGCAGAAATGAATCCAGTGCCATTTCAGCAACCTGCCCCCGAATCCAGGCATTGTTGGAGACATTAGAAATCGCCTTGCGTACCTGCACCGCTCCTAGATTTGGGCGCTTAAACAAGGGTAGCACACGCCGCAGAAGGTCTGCGGGTACTTGAGCATCAGCATCAAAGACCGCAATGATGTCCCCCTTCGCTAAAGGCAATACCTGATTTAATGCCCCAGACTTGCCACCTCCTGCCCCTTTTGGGCGACGGAATACCCGTAGCTGTTTATATTGCTTTGCCAGCTGCTCCAACAGTATAGGGGTGCGGTCAGTACTGTTGTCATCAATGATCCAGACTTCGTAGCGGCAGGATGGATAATCTAAATCACACAGGGTTTTGACTAGCCTACTGATTACCGCCTCCTCATTCTTGGCTGCCACCATGATGGAGACAAGGGGGGATGTTGCCAATTCCTCATCTGAAAGAGGCTCTGGGATCATTCCTGGACGGGCAAATAGAAACCTGACAGCATGAATTCCCATCAGGGTGGTTAAACCCAGTACAACCCAGTAGCCCCAGGTAAACATGTGCAACGCAATGGTGCCGCTCCAGATCATGACCAGAGCGACAGCGGCTTTTCGCCGACGGTAATCATTCCGGATCGGTTCGCCGGATGGTTCCTCAGAATCGGATAGCGGAGATAAATCTGCGAGCAACGAGTTAAGCGATTCTAGCTCGCTGTAAGAATCGTTTTCGGGCCAGGAACTCTCCTGCATAGGTTACTTGATTTAAGAGCCAGTACTTGTCTAAACCTTTGAAGAAGCTTGGAATCAAATAGCACCAGACCGTGCATCCTTCACACACCGATAGTTTGCCCTGGGATTGGCGATAATCCTCTACCACTTCGGATTGTTTGTACAGCTCATACAGACGACCGTTAATTGGAACTCCAGTTTGAGCGAAGTGATAACAGGGCAACAACAATTCATCATGGGGGGAAATCGCAATCACCGCATCGACGGCTTTACAACGAGGATTTTGCGTATTATTACCCCCTGCTCTGATGAATTCTAGAGCAGCTTTATTGTAGCCAACATTGCTGTATTGCCTGGCAGCAGATTCGATAGCTACCACCATATCCGGGGTTGGGTTCTTTTTAGAGTTGTAATTGCTATGGGCAGTAAATGCCGGGTTGAGCCATACCCGCACCCCCAACCGCTGCCCCAACTCAGCCACTTCATGAATTCGGTTAAAGTTCTGGGCAGTGACTGTATGGTTTAAGACTGGAAACTCGCCCAGGGAAAGAGCAATCTTCACCGACTCAACCAGAGTATCAAAAATCTTCACACCCCTGGACTGGTCATGGGTTTCCGCATCTGGACCGTCCAGCGAAAAGTTGAGAAAATCTACCAACCCTTGCATCTCGTGGGCCCGCCTCGGATACAGGATGGTGTTTGTTGTCATACTGGTGTAAAAGCCCTGACGCTTGGCTTCAGCATAAATTTGGGCAACGTCTCTCCTCAGCAGAGGTTCCCCACCTGTAAAATCCACATATTTAACACCAAGCCGTCGAAGATCTGTCAGGTTGTGGCGAATAGTTTCAAAGTCTGCCTCCTTTTTCGGTTCTAGAGCCCAAATGTCACAAAAGTGGCAGCGGGCATTGCAGCGGTAGGTCAGGTAGTAGTTTGCAACCAGAGGTGTCATAGGACTGACTGTAAAGCTTCTGTTAAGGAACACAATAAGTCTTAGCGGAACTCAACACAAGCACTTTTTCCAAATCGGCCAGGGCAAAGAGTTGTTAGTTGTTGGAGAGTAGGGTGGAGGGGTAAAGGATTACTCATCTACTCATTCCCCCTCCCACTCATATACTCTACCCCTCCCTTCTCCTTCTGGTTTCTGACTCCTGACTTCTCGCTTCTGCCTGTTGTCTAGATCAAACACTGGATCAAACAGTCAGATCAAGTTCCCGCTCTGCAATTTCCTGTAACGATTTCCACCAGTTCCTGGGGATGGTGAATCAGAAAGTCTGGATTTTGCTCGGCTAGTACTTCCCTGGAGTTAAATCCCCAACTGACAGCGATCGCCCGAATCTGAATTTTTTTAGCGGCTTCAATATCTCTCGTTTCATCCCCAACGTAAAAGACTGTAGCGGGCTCTAAATGGTATTGTTGAATAATTCGCTGGATAACTTTTCCTTTACCAAAAATAGTTAATCCAGAGCCGATAAAGTCAAACAGTTCTTCCATGCCCTGAGCCGTCAGAAATGCCATCACATTTTCTCTGGAATTGGAAGTCACGATCCCTAACCGATGTCTCTGTTGCTTCAGCTCCAATAAAGCTTCCTTAATTCCAGGAGCAGGCTGGAGAGTACAAATTTCACGGTTAAGTTCAATCCTCAAGCGCCGCAAAAGAAATGGCAGTCGAAAGAACGGGACTTTTGATTGCTTCAAAATTTCTCTAGAACTCAAATTCTTTAACCGTTTGATGTCTTTGGGGCAGGTAGGAGGATAGCCAAATTCACTTGCTAGGCGATTGCTGATGGTAAGCACCACCTCAAATGAGTCAGCGATGGTTCCATCAAAGTCGAAAATAATGGCTTTCACGATAGAGCTTTAAGGCTGGGTAGCTATAGAGAGTTCAGATCTGAATCGAAAGTCCTCACACAGGGCATAGTAGGTTAATTCCGCTTTGGAAACCAGCCTGTTGGCGATGTTGTTGATCCACTCTCCCATTCCATCACTCCATCACTTATCCCCCCTCCCACTCATCTACTCTGTGCCCCTTCTGTCTCCTGCCTCCTGCCTCTCCAAACTAGAATTTTGTCAGGAGATCTTTATAAATCTTTCTTAAGTTAGAAGCAAAGGAAGAATTGGTAAAATAAGGTACAGACATAAACATATTCGTTCATCTCTTTGGCACTCGAAAAACTTTCGAGGGATTGCTAACAGAGACGGAAGTAGGGAGTAATCCCGAAGGAACGCGCCTCATCCCACAACACACCCAAGGCTTAATCGAGGCGGAACATATGAAACTCTCTTATCGTGGTGTTAATTACGAATATCAACCCCTAACGCTGGAAGTTACAGAAAACGAGATTCTTGGTAAATATCGTGGTGTAAATTGGCGGTGCCATACGCTGAACGAAATGCCCGTTCCGCAGGCAGATCGGGTTTTGAAGTACCGTGGTGTTGCCTATCATACCAATCGAAATGTAGAAACTTGCCAGGCCGACAGCACCCAATCAGCTAGGCCAAGGGCCATCAAGCCTGTTGCTGCCAGCGCAGTTGTCACCCGGAAAGCTATTGAAGAAACCCATCGGGAAAACCTCCGCCGTAATCTGGAGCGTCGCCTACAAGCAGCGAGAGAACGGGGCGACCAGAATCTGGTTAACCTGCTGGAGGCTGAGTCCAGACAATTGTTGGTTTAGGACTAAGTGAGTTATCTCATTCTTTAGAGAAGAATGGGTTAATTGAATTTAGTTGAGGTAAATCTAATTTCGGCAAAAGGTGGCAATGGATTTTCCATGCCGCCTTTCTTTTCAAGATTCTGGTACAGTGATCCCGGTTGAAATTTGAACAGGGTGCAAGGGTAGAACCCTTGTACCCCGTTCAAGGCTGGTGACTATAGCTATAATTCAAATGCAATTCAAATGCAGCGGACAGTTGAAGGTACTGGTGCTGAGCTTAAGGTTATCTGCCGCCGCTCATTTGATAAGAGACTGAATTACTCTAAGCCAAGCTCGCGTTTGAGCAGTTCGATAGATTTGGTCACAATGAAGTTTTCGCAGCAGATGAGTTGGGGCGGACGGATCAGGTCTTCCCTGGCTGCGGCGATCGCTGCCTTGACGGCTAAACAACTTGCCTGATCACTGATAATCGTCTGGGCACTGCGGACAATGGCGCCTAGTTTGTAGGTGTCTCCCAATTGGCAGGTCATTACCAGCAAATCGTCTCCCCGCAAGCTATGAACGATGACCTCTGCAACGCCAACTGTACCTGAACTGAGGCTAACCAACCCCAAACAGGTTCCTTTAGGCAACTTTTTGATCAGATTAATTTCAGAATCAAAGTCGTAGATATCCACCGGGATAACCCGTACCGATTTGGGGGCGGCGATCGCTTCTGCTTCAGCAATAAAGTAGCGACTGGTCACAACGGTGCCGGAGCGGGTTTGATCTAATATTTGCTCCAATTCTTCCATGGGTACTAACTGAACCGGAATATTCAGTGCTCGCTCCAGTTCTCGTACAATTACTTCCCCTGCTCCAATATCGTGGGTTGGAGCAGTGACTAAAACCTGGGCACTACAGCGTAACCGCCAGTCAATTTCTGCCAAGAAGAGTTCCCTAGCCTGATTGAGGGAGCAACCCAGGCGTAGCAGCTCATCCAGACTCTGTTGCACAACCTTGTAAGCTTCTGGGTGCTGGTCCAGGATGGGTGACTTGACCTTGGCTCCTCCGTCTTGAATTGGGTCCCGTACGTAGATGCCTGAACCCGCCTGGGCATCGACCACACCCGCTTCTTCAAGTTGGCGATAGACTTTACTGATGGTGTTACGGTGCAACCCTGTTTGCATTGCCAGTTGACGGGTACTGGGCAATCGGTGCCCGGGGGGAAACTGGCGCGAGGCGATCGCAAACAGAATCTGGTTATAAAGTTGGGTTGATGCCGGAATATCGCTGTCTGATTGGATATGAAACTGAACCATAACCGGAATTTCTGGGCTATCCCTTTATGCTAGAGCAGGCAGCTTTATAGCCCGCTATCCACCGAAATTATGTGAAATTATGCGCTGTTAACCAGGGAACTCACACAGTTTTCTCAAGCTTACTTCATATTCAAACGACCATTTCCAGGAAAAAATGCCACGTTTCTTGAAAGAAACATGGCATTGAAAGGCATTACTCAAAAAATCAGGCAAATAAGTAGTCACGATTAATTTTTAAGTAGTCACGATTAATTTTATAAAGATTATAAAGAGGGAGTGGGTTTGTCCCTAACCAGGGGTTTCACCCCCTCCACCCCGTCCTAACCACAATGACTACCGCTATACGTCCGCACTATCCTGTCTCCTAAAAACAAGCACGAATGAGACGGCAGGCGGCAGTATCTGGAGAAATGCAATCAGATTCTGGCTAGCTCAACCCATTTAGTAGAAATTGATTGACAGTCCGCACTGAATTTTGGAATCTGAACAAGGATGGTTTTAGGAAAAAAATATGGTAGAGATTCAGGCTGGTTGGGTGAAGGTACCGAATGGAGCCTTACAAATTGACTCCTATCTTGCAGAACCAAAGGGAGAAGGGGTGTTTCCTGCGGTAATTGTGATTCAGGAGATTTTTGGGGTGAATTCTCACATTCGGGATGTGACGGAACGGATTGCAAAGGAAGGGTATGTGGCGATCGCCCCAGCTATCTATCAACGCACCGCTCCTGGGTTTGAAGTGGGCTACAGCCAGGAAGAGACAATTCTGGGGCGCAAGTACAAAGACCTGACTAAAGCGGATGAGTTGCTGAGTGATATTCAGGCGGCGATCACTTACCTGCAAGCCAAACCCAATGTAAACGAAAATGCAATCGGTTCCATTGGTTTTTGTTTTGGGGGGCACGTCGTCTACCTGGCAGCGACTCTGCCCGCTATCAAAGCCACTGCATCCTTCTATGGTGGTGGCATTGCGACCATGACTCCTGGCGGGGGACCTCCCACCATCACACACACCCAGGACATTCAGGGCACCATCTATCTGTTCTTTGGGGTGCAGGACTCTCTCATTCCCAACGACCAGGCAGACCAGATCGAAGCCGAACTCCAGAAACATGGCATTCCTCACAAAGTCTTCCGTTACTTTGCCGGGCATGGTTTCTTCTGTGACCAGCGAGCCGACTACAACCCCGATGCCGCCGCCGATGCCTGGGAGCAGGTGAAACAGTTATTTCAGAGGGAATTGCGGGGAGAGTTGGGGTGAGGGGATAGGGGCTAAGAAGAAAGAAGTCAGGAGTCAGAAGTCGGAAGTCAGTTACCCGTCACTCCATCACCTATCACCCCTCCAATCATCCATCCGTCCACCCGTCCACCCGTCTACTCTCCCACCCCACCACTCTCTCGGCGGCTGCTATATAGTAGGAAAGCTGAGTTCGTAAGTTTCATGGAATCGAAGTCAACCCGTTCTCGCCTAGCCGAATCCTCCTTTTCGATGGAGGACTTTGAGAAAGCTCTGGAGCAGTTTGATTACCAGTTTCAAAAGGGGCAGATTGTCTCAGGAAAAGTGGTGAGCTACGAAACCGATGGGGCCTTTGTCGATATTGGAGCAAAGTCTCCTGCTTTTCTGCCGCTTCAGGAAGCCAGTCTGCGTCGAATTACGGATGTTTCGCTTGTGTTGCCTTTGAATGAAGAGCGGGAGTTTTTAATCATCAAAGAACAGGATGCTGAGGGGCAGGTGACGGTTTCCCTGCGCCAGTTTGAAATCAAACAGGTTTGGGATAGGCTGGCAGAAATGCAGGACAGCAGCCAGAGTTTGCAGGTGCGCGTAACCGGAGTAAATAAAGGTGGGGTCACAGTTGATGTTCAGGGACTGCGGGGGTTTATTCCGCGATCGCACCTGAATGAGCGCGATGACCTGGAATCCCTGAAGGGTACCAGTCTGACCGCTACGATTCTGGAACTGGATCGCGATCGCGGCAAACTGGTACTTTCCAACCGTTTAGCTACTCGTTCCGTCGCCTTCAGTCAACTAGAAGTTGGGCAACTGGTTGAAGGGAAAGTTGCCGGAATAAAACCCTTTGGCGTCTTTGTAGACCTGGACGGCACTTCTGCCCTACTTCACATCAACCAGATCAGCAAAAATTACGTTGAATCTCTGCCTGTGCTATTTCAGGTTGGGCAATCCATTAAAGCCATGATTGCCGATCTGGATGAAGGCAGAGGTAGGATTTCCCTCTCCACCAAGGTTTTGGAGAACTTTCCCGGCGAAATGCTGGAAAACATGGCAGATGTGATGGCAGAAGCCGAATCTCGTCAGGGGCGAGCACGGAAGACGTTGTTAGGAGAGTAAGTTTGGAGAAGCTTGAAGGGGAAAGGAGTGGATGAGTGGGAGGGTGGATGAGTGATGGAGTGAGGGGGTAATGGTAATGGAGTAGGGAAATACCCTATCACCCCATCATGCTATTACCCTATCACTCATCCACCCATCCACCCTTCTCTCATCTATCCACCCATTACTCCCCACTCGGCACGCGCAACCCTACTTCTCCCAGGGGAGGTGGTGTTGGCGATGCTGAGGGATTCATCACTCTTAACTCCGGATTTCTGTCTCTGCCTACAGGAACCAGGGATGGGGAAGCGGGGGGCAATTCCTTTTCAGGGTTGTCTTGTTCTGGAGTGAGGGATTCTGGCTGTAGAGATGGATTGATTGGGGTTGATGTTGGGTTTTCCTGCAGGGTTCTAGTTCTTGGGAGGCTAATCGATCCGGGATTTTCCCTTATTTCAAGGTTGCGGGGTTGCGGCTTTTCACCCTGGAGGGCGGCGGGTCGAAGAGGAGAGTTTTGTCGATAGGCGGTATCATTTCCTCGGTCGGGCTGGGTTCGGGTGGCGCTCGCAGGAATCACAATTCTGTCATTCTGCTGCACCACAACATCCTGGGCCAAGCTACCGGAACGCAAAGTTTTCCAGACATCAACTCGGATCACTTTTGTTGTTCCGGTATCAGTTCGGCGGTGAATTTCGACCTGGCGGAGATCGGCGGAAGATAGGGCTCCCCCGGCCTGCTGAATGGCCCGCGAAAGGGTGGGCAGGTTATTTCCCTGTCCCAGTCTTTCATCGCTGGCGGCGGCCAGGGAATACCGACCGGGGCGGGAGACTTCACCGCTAATTTGAACGTTGGTTACGAGTTGGGCTGGTTCACTTCTCACCAGTGCCCGGTAGATGAAGGCAGACGCTTCCGCGCGGGTGACGGACTGGCCCGGTTTCAAAGCCTGCAACTGGCCGAAGGAAATGGAAAAGAAGGAGGTATGTTGCGGTACAACGGCGTCCTGGGATGCTCGTTGCAGCATCGTATTAAATTCAGCCGCTGTGATGGGTTGATCTGGGCGAAAGCGACCGTCTGGGAAACCGCGAACGATGTATCGGGAGGCGAGGTATTCGATGTAATACTGGGCCCAATGCCCCTGAATATCGTTGAGCGAGACCGTGAGCTGAATTGCCGGGATTTTATCCTCACGGTCGATCGCTGCCAGTTCCGCTAAAACGGACGACATGGTTTCTGGCGGGGCGATCGCATCTGAACTGGGGGATGACCATTGTCCGGGAGCGGGGACCTGACGGTAATACTGCTGGAAATTGGAAGCTTGCCTGCTACGAACAGTGATTGGGGTTTTCGCCAGTAGTGTGGCATCGAGTTCGGGATTGAGCAGTTCTGGGCTAAAAGCCAGTTTGGCTAGCTGATTGACGGGTAAATTTTCGGGAGCGGCGATCGCCTCTGCTGTATCCGCGTTTGAAGTGCTGTCTGTTTTCTTGGCGTTCTGTTCAAGATTATCGGGCGGATGATTTTTGTTTGCCTCTAAAATTTGTCGAATGTAAGCCTGGATTGCCGCTGCCGATAGGGAACAGAGGACAGTGCCAACCACAATCTTTGAAACGTTGGATTTCCTTTCAGGGTCGCGCATAGGTGGGGGGCTTAACAAAAGCTTCATTAATCAGTACGCGCCTCAGCCAGGGAATCAGGACAAATTGAGTAGGGCGGATTAATGGGACAATGAGGTCATGACTACCATCTGGGAACTTGATTTCTATTCACGTCCAATTTTGGATGAACAGGGAAAAAAAATCTGGGAGATTCTGGTCTGTGAAAGTCCCCTAAGGGTTGACACGCCGCTGGATTCTCTGTTTCGTTATGCCGAATATTGCTCCAGTGCAGAGGTCAACTCGGTTCGGCTGAGAGGGGCGCTGGAGGGAGCGATCGCCCATGCGGCCCAGGCTCCCAGCAGAATCCGCTTTTTCCGGCAGGCGATGAATAACATGATTACTAAAGCCTGTAATGACTTAGGCATTCCTGCCCAGCTCAGCCGCCGCACCTATGCCTTAAGCCAGTGGCTTGAGCAGCGTTTAACGGAAGTCTATCCCGAGCATCCTGGTTTCCAACCGGGGGCAAATCCGACCGTAAGCTTTGCAGAAACGCCACCCCAACCCTTACCCGATGCGCTGCGGGGACAAAAGTGGGCCTTTGTCACCCTGGATGCCAGTGCTCTAAATGAAATGAATGAATGGGCGATTGACTTTGGGGATGCTTTTCCACTCAGCCTGGCCGGGGTGAATTCTAAAGCTCGCATCCCTGGAGTGGTAATTTTTTCGTCGCGGGCAGTACCTATGGCGGCGTGGATGTCGGGGCTGGAACTGGCATTTCTTAAAGTGGATGATGGTCCCCCCAGCCGATTATTGCTGGAAACGGGGGTGAGCGATCGCTGGAACCTGGCTAGCCTTTCTGAGGCAAGCCTGCAAGCTGAAGCCAGGAACTTTGAAATGGCGAAGCAACAGGCGCAGGGAGTTCATTTCCTGGCGATTCAAACCAGTCCTGAAGCGGAAGCCTTCGCCGGATTTTGGTTATTGCGGGAGGTCAAATTAGCGTAAAGTGTTTTCTAGTAAGTAGCTAGGCGCAATTACATTAAGGATAATTTCGGGGGTGAAGGGGGTGAAACCCCTTGCCTGGGGACGTAGCCGCCACTCCCCCCTTCACGATTCCTTTACAATTAATTATGGCCACCTACTTAGTTAGCTATCAGCCGTTAACAGTCAACATCACAGGTAGTGGGTTGTTGATAGCGGGTTGCGGTTCGCTCATGGTATTTTGGAAGGTATGGGTTCCGACGGGTTGCACCAGGACACACTGGCAGAACAATTATTGGACTTAGCTGCCAGGTCTGGGGCAGAAGCAGCGGAAGTGTTTCAATCGCGATCGCTGTCCCGTCCTGTTTTCTTTGAAGCTAATCGGCTGAAGCAGCTAGAAAGTGCCCAGGCGGAGGGAACAGCCCTGCGTCTGTGGATCGATGGGCGTCCGGGTCTGGCAGTGGCCTATGGTTCCGTAGAACCTCAAGCACTGGTAGACCGGGCCATTGCCCTCAGTGCGCTGAATGAACCGGAGACGATTGAATTGGCCGAAGCTACCAAGCAACACTACCCCGATCTGGGGGAGTCGGTTCCGGTGGAGCAGTTGGTGGAATGGGGCAGAGAGGTGATCGCCCTTGTCCGTGATGCCAATCCTGATTTGCTTTGCACCGCAGAATGGGAGTGTGAGGCAGAAACCACTCGCCTGATCAATTCCTACGGGTTAGACTGTGGTTATACCGACACCACCCTGAGTTGCTATCTCTCAGCGGAGTGGGTACGCGGCGATGACTTTTTGAGCGTAGCCGATGGGCAAACCCAGCGCAATAGCCTGGACCCGGCAGCTCTCGCCAATCAGATTTTGCAACGGCTGGAGTGGGCCAAGGAGAATACCCATCCGCCTATTGGTAGGGTGCCCGTTTTATTTACAGCAAAGGCCGCTGATATGCTGTGGGGCACGGTACAGGCCGCGCTGAACGGCAAACAGGTCATTGAGGGAGCCTCACCCTGGAGCGATCGCCTCAACGAACCCGTCACCTCAGAAAAATTGACCCTCTACCAGCACCCTACTGACGGACCGTTTAGCTGCCCCTTTGACGACGAAGGCACCCCAACCCGCCCGATTATCTTCATTGACAAAGGCATCCTGCAACTCTTCTACACCGATCGCACCACTGGACGCGCCCTCGGTAGCGGTACTACAGGGAATGGGTTCCGTGCAGGTCTGGGCAGCTATCCCACCCCGGGCCTATTCAACCTCCTGATTCAGCAGGGCACCCAATCTCTGCCCGAATTGATTGCAACCCTGGATGATGGACTGATTGTGGATCAAATGCTGGGCGGCGGTGCAGGAATCTCTGGCGAGTTTTCTATTAACGTTGACCTGGGCTATCGGGTGAAAAATGGTCAGGTCATCGGTCGCATTAAAGACACGATGGTTTCAGGCAACGTTTACACGGCCTTGAAACAACTGGTTGAAATTGGCAGCGATGCCGACTGGAATGGTTCTTGCTATACGCCCTCCATTATTGTGGAGGGGCTATCGGTAACGGGACGGGCGTAGTGGGATGGCGTGGGTTGGGGTGATAGAACTTCACTCCATCTTTCTACAACTGGTTGCTCAGGCGTTGTTGAAAAGCAGTATCACAGTAGCCATAGAAGATTTCTGGCATGAAGCAGCGGCACAAGATCTTGAAAGTTATTGAGCGATCGCTCCTCCTTGGTATTCTGAGCCTCCTCCTGATCGTTTTGCCAGGATGCCAGGTTTCCCAGCCAGACGCCGAGGGAATTATTCACCTGACGCTGTGGCAGGGAGTGAACCCACCCCCCAACCGGGATGTCTTGCAAAAACTAGTGGATCAGTTTAATCGGGAACATCCCACCATTCAGGTGGAATCGCTTTATGTGGGACAGGCCGATCAACAATTGCCTAAAATTTTAGCGGCGGTTGTGGGCAATGCCGTGCCCGACCTATTGTGGTTTGCGCCCATGCTGACCGGGCAACTGGTGGAGTTAAATGCCATTCGCCCCCTGGATGAATGGTGGAACCAGTCACCCCTGCAAGAGCAGGTTGACCCGGCACTGCTGGACAGCATGCAGCTAGAAGGCCAGATCTGGTCCATACCGTTTGGCACCAACAATGTTGGCATTTACTACCGTCCCAGCCTTTTTCAAGCGGCAGGAATTAATAACCTGCCCAAAACCTGGGAAGAACTTCGCCAGGTAGCCCGGCAACTAACCCGTGACACCAATGGCGATGGCAAAGTCGATCAGCACGGCATGGTGTTACCCCTGGGCAAGGGAGAATGGACCGTATTTACCTGGCTTCCTTTTATGTGGAGCGGGGCCGGGGAGTTGGTAGAGAAGGGGCCAGGGGAGAGGAAGAAGGAAGAAGAAAAAAGTCAGGAGCCGGAAATCAGGAGTCGGGAATGGGGAGTGGGGAGTGAAGCGGTGGAAACTCAAAGCTCAGCACTCAAAGCTCAGCACTCAAAACTCAAAATTAATTTGGTGAATTCAGGAGCGATCGCGGCACTCAACCTGTGGCAGGAGCTAATGAAGGATGGTTCCGCTGTGCTTTCTGCCCCAGAACGTGGGTATGAACTGGATGGCTTTCTGGCAGGGAAAGTGGCGATGCAGCTTTCCGGTCCCTGGACGTTGGGACAATTGCAAACAACGGGTGTGGATTTTGGTGTTCTGCCCATTCCAGGAGAAGCGAAACGGGCAACGGTGATTGGGGGCGAGAACCTGTTTATCTTGAAAACCACCCCAGAGCGGGAGCAAGCCGCCCTCACCTTTGCAGAATACGTACTCAGTGAACCATTTCAGACCCAGTGGGCAATTGGCACGGGATATTTACCCGTCAACCTGAAGGCACGTCAAAATCCAGACTATCTAGCCTTTAAGGCAAAACAGCCCGCTGTAGATGTGTTTCTAGACCAGGCAAAGTACGGGCGATCGCGTCCCATCTTCCCCGGTTACAACCGCATTTCTGAAAACCTGGGACGGGCGATCGAGGCCACCCTGATGGGAATAAAATCTCCCCAGGAAGCCCTGCAAGAGTCCCAACGGCGAGTGGATTTGATTTTTGAGTAAAGGAGAGGGAAAGAGGGGGGAGTGAGGGAGTAGAAGGGTGGATGAGTGGATGGGTAGATGAGTTTTGCGTTTTCACCTTACACCTCACACCTCTTTACTGAATCTACACCCCATCACCCTATCACTCATCCACCCTTCTACCCATCTACTGCTATAGCCTGGTCGCACGCAGCGCTGCTCCAATCAGGCCCACCTTTGGGTTCAGCACAATATGCAGTGGAACCAGTTCTAATAAAGGACTCATCCGTCCTTTACTACCAAAGGCACTGAGAAATCGCCCATCGGTCAGTAGAGGGAGGATTTTGGGAGCAATGCCACCTGCTACATACATGCCGCCATAGGGCAGCAATTTTAAGGCCAGGTTGCCAGCCTCCGCTCCATAAAGTTCGACAAACATTTGCAGGGTTTGTTCAGAAAGGGGATCGCGTTTTTCTAATGCGGCTTTACCAATAACGGCTCCAGGGTCGATGGTTTTCTCACTGCTACCAATTTCCTGCCGCCAGGTTTGAATAGCAGCCGCAATTTCTGGGGTTTCTTCGCAAATGTTGCGATCGCGCAAAAACTGATAGATAGACACAATTCCCTGACCCGATACGACTCGCTCGGTTGAAACTCGCTCTAACCCGTGCCGTTCAATGAGATAGCGCAATAGCTGGAATTCAAGTGGAGTTCGGGGGGCAAAGTCGGCGTGGCCTCCCTCCGAACCATAGACCCGGTACTCTCCACCCTGATGGATAATGAACCCCTCACCTAACCCAGTCCCGGCTCCGATCACAGCAATGGGGGCATCCGGTCGAGGTTGCCCGGTTTGCAGGGTGCGCAGGTCAGAGGGTTCTAAGCCCAAAACTCCATAACCTACTGCTTCAAAGTCGTTAATCAGCGAAATATGAGGAATTTCTAGCGCTTCGCTCAATCGATGCACCTCCAGAGACCAGCTTAAATTGGTGAGTTTGGAAGTGCCCCCCACAACAGGACCGGCGATCGCAAAACAAGCCTTCTGAGGAAACGGAACATCTCCCAACTGTGACGCCGCCTCAGCCAGAAACTTTTGTACCATTGGCACCAGGTCAGGGAAATCTGCGCTGATATAGCGAGACTCGTAAAGGGTTTTCAGGACTGCCCCTGCCCTGGATTTTTGGGTTGTTGCTTCTACTAGATTCAAAATGGTTTTAGTACCACCAATGTCACCAGCCAGTAGCAGTGTCATATGTTAACAAGTGCAAAGTCATTCCCCATTCTATAGGGATGAAGCAAAAGGCGGCGTTGCTGAAAAGCAGTATGAATCGAAACGAAGTTTCGACCATACAGCACCTATTTCATACCCAAATTCAGCAGCGCCCAAAAGGCAGAAGGGAGGGGTGAGGAGTAAGGCAAGAACTCAAAACTTAGAACTCAAAACTTAGAACTCAAAACTCAAAACTCTCTTACCCTTTAATCTTCTCCCACCAATGCCGAAACCTTATCTAACAACTGATAGGGTTGAATCGGTTTTGCCAGGTACTCATCGGCTCCCTCAGCAAGACAGCGTTCATGGTCTTCGGGAAGGGCTCTAGCAGTAAGTGCCAGGATTTTGATGTCCTTTGTGAGAGGGTTATGGCGAAGAAAATGGATGATTTCGTAGCCATCCATCCCTGGTAGTTGAATGTCGGTAATAACCAAGGAAGGTTGTAGCATTTCAATTTGCTTGATGGCAGTAAAACCATCGATCATCCACACAACCTGGCAACCGGCTGCTGTCAGTAAGTCACAGACGAGCATGGCTGTTTCTTCATGGTCTTCGATTAAAACAATGCGCCCGCAAAATGACCGGCTGTATTCAATCGGTTTATTATCTTCAGTATTTTCTGCTACCAGAGGAACAGAGCCGGTCGTCTGGAGCTTTTTCACACCGCTGCTCCGGGTAAGGGGTTGGGCAGGAAGCCGCACGGTAAAGAGCGAGCCAACACCCACGGTGGACTCTACATCAATGGTGCCGCCATGAAGTTCTACCAGTTGCTTGGTGAGTGCCAATCCTAAGCCCGTCCCTTCGTAATTGCGATGATAGGCACTGTCTAATTGCTGAAATTTCTGAAACAAGAGGGAGCGCTGGTTTTCGGGAATGCCGATGCCTGTATCTTCGACCTGAAACACGGCGGAGTGATTCTCCACCCAAACCCGCAGAGTCACCTGCCCACCACTGGGGGTGAATTTGACGGCATTACTCAGCAGGTTCAGCAGAATTTGATAAACTCGACGGCGATCGGCGGTAAAGGAATCTCCTGAAGACGTTGAATCAGTCGTTTGGCTACCAACGCGCAAATCCATAATTAATTCAACGCCGTTGGATTGGGCCTTTTCCCGCAGCATTTGCAAACTCTGGTGGGCCAGCTGAGACAGAGAAAATTCAGTGATGTTAAGGGCGGTTTTGCCTGCCTCTACCTGAGATACATCTAGAATGTCAGTGATCAGCTCCAGCAGGTGTTCGCCGCTGCGTTTGATAATTTTCAGGTATTCCACTTGTTTTTGGGGTTTGAGGGTATAGGTATCTGGTTTTTGAGTCATTGCCCGCAGTAGGGTTTCTGCCATACCGATGACGCAAGTTAATGGAGTGCGTAGTTCATGGCTCATTGCGGCCAAAAATTCGGTTTTGGCGCGGCTGGCGGCTTGCGCAGCAACGAGGGCATCACCCAGTTCTTGAGTACGTTCGACTACTCGCTGTTCCAGCACTTGTTTCTGGTGCTGCAACTGGGTGTAAAGCTTGGACTGGTAAATGGCGATCGCCAAGTGTTCGGCAATCCGCTGCAAAACCTTTTTCTCATGCTCCTGCCAACGACGGGGTGCAGAGCATTGATGGGCGATTAGTAAACCCCAGAGTTCTTCCTGCACCACGATGGGAACTACCAGCTTTGCCCGTGCGTTTACTTTACGCATTAGCTTTAGCAGGCGGGGTGAAAGTGCAAACGTGGCCTCGGTGTCATTGATGGCCTGGATCAGTCCTCTGGCGTAGCGCTTCAGGTAGTTGGGCACGTCCGGGAAACATTCCATGCCCTCTTCCATGTTGAGCGTGGAAGGGAGAGACTGGGATATTCTCGATTCATAGGTAATGCGCCCATAGGCACTGCGGGGGTACTGTGCTTTGTCTTCCCATCTGGAGCGGTTTCCCAGAGCGGCGATCGCCGAAGAATTGAACTCGTAAATGACCACCCGGTCTGCTTGAATCAGTTGCCGCACCTGTTGCACTGCCGTTTCCAGAATGTCAGGCAGATTCATGCTCTGGCGAATTTGAGTCGTGACCTCATTTAACAGGCGCTCCTGTTCAACCTGCTGTTGCAGAGCCGCCGCCACCAACAGGTCGCAAGACATCTCTTCTAAATGGGGGAGGGCAACAGTCAGCGTAGCTGCCAGCACTTCAGCCAACCGTAATGTAAACTCACTTTGAATCGTGGCATCGTTTGGCCGTAGATGTTGAATCGCCTGCCTCAATGTGTTCATGGCGGCAGGATCATCCTGAAGTTTGTTACCTAAATCTGTCAGAAAGGTTGTTATTTCGGAGGGATCGAATGCTAGCCCTACCTGATAAACCATCCCCTGTGGCCTTTCGTTAGACAGTGACGGTTCGGCAGCCGATTGGCTTTGTACAGGTTCGGACTGCCCAGGTGGGATTTCTGCCAGCAGCAACCCACTGAACCCACTGGAAACCACAATAACAAATCGTTCAACCTTTCCAATCGGATATTCGTGGGGGGGAAGAACGGCTTCGGTAATGACCAGGGCATCTTCTGCGATCTCCTGCGCAGTCTGTCGCATGACGCTGCCGAGTTGGTCAAACACCGCCGAAGGCAGTATTCGGCGTAAACTGGAGGCACGGGCAGGGCTCATCAGGTGAACTTACAGGCGAGAAGATGGGCTGAGAGAGCTGAGAGAGTTGTTTGTTGTTAGTGAGGGGTAGAGGGTTGGATGAGTGGATAAATGATAAGAGTGGATGAATCAGCCCTCCACCCCTCTACCCCTCCACTTCCTCCTCCTGACACTTGTTACAGATTTCAGAAAAGTGAATCATTTCTTAGAGTATAGAGCGATAAAGTTAGAATCGTTTCGTTATGCACCGTCTTGCTGCCACACCTGGGGGGTGGAATCCTCAAGCGGAAGGAGTCATCTTCCTCGAACAGACTCCGGCTCCCCTGATATTTCTCACCGCTGCTGACACCGACATTCAAACGGTAGCGAAAGCGACTGATCAGCTACCTTACGACTTTCCAGCTCTGCGGGTGGCAAATTTGCTAAATCTGCAACAGCCGCTTACCATAGACGCCTATGCCGAAGAGGTGCTGGAACGGGCTCAGGTCATTCTCCTGCGCCTGCTGGGGGGAAGGGCTTACTGGTCTTACGGACTGGAAGTGGTGCAGGACGTTGTTCAGCGCACTGGTGCCACGCTGATTGTGTTGCCAGGGGACGATCGCCCTGACCCTGACCTGCTCAGTCTCTCGACTATTCCCCTTACCGCTGTAAACCAGATCTGGCGCTACTTTACTTTGGGTGGCGTGGAGAATGGGGCAAATGCACTCAAATTCATTGCCAATCACTATCTGGGGACCAGTTATGAGTTGTCTTTGCCCCAGGATGTGCCCGAAATTGGGCGCTATTCCTGGCGCAGAGCTTCCGAAAGCCAGATTCCCCCAACCTCAGCGCCCAAAGTAGGGGTACTGTTCTACCGTGCCCATTACCTGGCTGGCAATACCGCTCCTATTGACGACCTTTGCCATGCCCTGGCAGAACGGGGATTGGAACCCGTGCCCGTCTTCACCCCCTCCCTGCGTGACCCCGATCTTCAGGCAGAAGTTTTGCAGTTCTTTTTACCTGAAGGTGAACCAGCTGTTGAGGTAGTGCTGAATACGACGAGTTTTGCGATCGCGGAATTGTCAAACCCCACAGAACAGGCGTTAGGGGACAAGCAGCAGGCAACGAACAACAGGCAACAGGGGGTACCTGTCGCCCATCGCCCGTCGCCCGTCGCCTCCCTTTGGCACCGGCTCAATGTCCCAGTTTTGCAAGTGATTTTAAGCAGTGGTACAACGGAACAATGGCAAACTCAGTTTCGTGGCCTGTCGCCACGGGATATGGCAATGAATGTGGCCCTGCCTGAGGTGGATGGGCGCATCATTAGCCGGGCAGTGTCCTTCAAAACTGTACAAACTTACCATGCTGCGCTGGAAGCAGATGTTGTGACCTACGAACCGATGGGCGATCGCATCCAATTTGTCGCCGACCTCACCGTAAACTGGGTTAAACTCCGTCGCACTCCTCCTCAGCAGCGAAAAATTGCGATCGTCCTGGCAAACTATCCCACCCGTGATGGTCGCCTTGCCAATGGAGTGGGACTGGACACCCCCGCCAGTTGTATTGAAATCATTACCGCGTTGCAACAGGCTGGTTACTCAATTGAAAACCCTCCTCAGACGGCTGACGAACTCATGCATCGCCTGACCACAAGCATTACCAACGATCCCGAAGGATGGGAACTGCGTCCCATTTCTCACAGCCTTCCCCAGCAAGAGTATCAACAATACTTTGCCGCTCTTCCAGAAGCCGTGCAACAGGGAATTGGCGATCGCTGGGGAACTATCGAGGACAGGCAACAGGCAGATGTAAGGAGCCAGGAACCAGGAGCCAGAGTTCAAAACTCAGAACTCAAAACTCTCTCTCCCATCCCCCTCTCATCCTTCCCCATTCCCGGCCTTCTCCTTGGCAATCTCTTCATCGGCATTCAACCTGCTCGCGGCTACGACAAAGATCCCACCCTGAATTACCATGCCCCTGACCTGGAACCGACCCATGAGTATCTTGCTTTCTACTACTGGCTGCGCAACCACTTTGGTGCCCATGCCATTGTTCACGTTGGCAAGCACGGTAATCTGGAATGGCTTCCCGGTAAAAGCATTGCCCTTTCAGATAGCTGTTATCCTGAAGTTGCTCTGGGACCGCTACCTCACCTGTATCCCTTTATCGTGAACGATCCGGGGGAAGGCGCTCAGGCAAAGCGGCGATCGCAAGCGGTGATTGTAGATCACCTGACACCGCCCATGACCCGCGCCGAGCTTTATGGTCCGCTGCAACAGTTAGAGGCACTGATTGATGAATATTACGAAGCTCAAAATCTCGATCCATCCAGACTGAAGATGATTCGAGAACGAATTGTTAAGCTCATTCAGCAGGAGAATTTGCACAAAGATTTGAAAATTCAAACTGAACAGTTAGAAGTGAACCCTAAAGTCGATAGTTTGAATTTTGAATCTTCAACTTTAAATTCAATTGATGGCTATCTTTGTGAACTCAAAGAAGCCCAAATTCGGGATGGATTGCATATCTTTGGTCAGTGTCCTCAGGGGCAACAGTTGAGGGATCTGATTGTGGCGATCGCCCGCCAACCTGGCCCTGGACGGCTGGGTTTGACCCGTGCCCTGGCTCAAGACTGGGGGTTAGATTTTGATCCATTAACGGGGGATCTGGGGCAACAGATTGCACGCAACAGGCAACAGGCGACAGGCAATTATTTTGATGGATGCCGCACCGTTGGGGACGAGGTTGAGGTTTTGGAGCAGTTCGCTGCTCAGTGGGTTAACCATCTGTTTGAAGTCGGTTCTGCTCCCGGCGCAGAGGCTACACCAGCGAATTCGG
Source organism: Leptothermofonsia sp. ETS-13 (assembly GCF_049200465.1). Classification (NCBI taxonomy): domain Bacteria; kingdom Bacillati; phylum Cyanobacteriota; class Cyanophyceae; order Leptolyngbyales; family Leptolyngbyaceae; genus Leptothermofonsia; species Leptothermofonsia sp. ETS-13. The sequence goes on along the minus strand of NZ_CP120836.1, from coordinate 2,042,288 downwards.
ACCCCCCTCACCCCTTGCCCTTAACACAAAAGGAACTGACCTGGATTGCGACTGAGCTTTTGCCTGCTTTGCGGCAGACGGAGCAAGAAATTACTAACCTGCTGCGGGGGCTGGAGGGGCAATACGTTCCAGCAGGTCCGGCGGGGGCACCCACCCGTGGCCGTCCAGAGGTTCTCCCCACCGGGCGCAATTTCTATTCCGTAGACATCCGGGCAATTCCCACCGAAACGGCCTGGGAGGTGGGTCGCAAAGCAGCCGAGGCTGTGATCGAACGCTACACGCAGGAGCATGGCGAGTATCCCACAACCCTAGGGCTTTCCGTTTGGGGAACCTCCTGCATGCGAACGGGAGGCGATGATCTGGCCGAAGCCCTGGCATTGCTAGGGGTAAAACCGGTATGGGAAGGAGTGGCGCGGCGAGTGATCGATTTTGAGATTCTGCCACTATCCATTCTGGGTCGCCCCAGGGTGGATGTTACCTTGCGAATTTCTGGCTTCTTTCGAGATGCCTTCCCCAATCTGATCGATTTATTTGATCAGGCTGTGGTGGCGATCGCCGCATTAGACGAACCAGAAGACCAGAATCCCCTGGCAGCGCAGGTGAAGCGGGAAACAGAACACTGGCGAGCGGTGGGATTAAGTGAGGAACAGGCGATCGCGCGATCGCGCTACCGCATCTTTGGTTCCAAACCCGGTGCCTATGGTGCAGGACTTCAGGGACTCATCGAGGCCCAAAACTGGATCGACGATACCGATCTTGCCCGTGCCTATATCAACTGGAGCAGCTACGCCTATACTTCCTCCTTCAGTCAGGGCGGTACCGCTGCCCCAGAAGCCTTCGAGCAACGTCTAAACCAGATGCAAATTGTCTTGCACAACCAGGACAACCGCGAACATGACCTGCTCGACTCAGATGACTACTACCAGTTTCAGGGGGGATTAACCGCAGCCGTGCGAGCTGTACAGGGACGTAATCCCGCCACCTACTTTGGCGACCATTCCCACCTAGAGAACCCAAAAATTCGCCACTTGCGAGAAGAAATTGCTCGTGTCTACCGTTCTCGTGTTGTTAACCCCAAATGGATCGCAGGGGTAATGCGTCACGGCTACAAAGGTGCCTTTGAGATGGCTGCTACCGTAGATTACCTGTTTGCCTATGATGCCACTGCTCACTGTGTCGAAGACTTTATGTACCAGGGCATTGCCGAAGCCTACCTGTTTGATCCCTCAGTGCAAACCTTTGTGCAGCAGAAAAATCCCTGGGCCTTACGCGATATGGCAGAGCGATTGCTGGAAGCCCATCAGCGAGGAATGTGGCAAGACGTGAAATCGGAAACCCTGGAAAAATTGAGAGCTATTGTGCATGAGGCAGAAGGGTCGATTGAAGGGAGATTTGTTAGTTGTTAGTAGGGAATGGGAAATGGGGTAGTGTTCCTTGGTTCCATCACTACTCTCCACTTTCCTAACCCTCTACTTCCCTATCGATCGCCCAAAAATTTCCGTTCGAAAACCTATTCCTGTGGTATTACGGTTAAGGCAGCTGTTTCTTGGCGTTAGCTTCCCAGCTTTTTTGGGGCTAATCTTTCTAAAACCTCTCGATAACATTTCATTCTTGAATTGAATTTCTGATAACTCGCTTCTAATTTGAAAACTCAAGCTTCTAATTTGAAAATTCAAATTCTGAAAATTCAAATTCTTCTGTGACAGTTTTTAAGGAGATATTCAAAATCTGCTTTAGCTTCCTAGGTAGGTTATTCATTAAACGAGACAAACTTGATAGAAATTATTCTAAAACTTGATACGGTAAGATAAGTTAATCGGATGAAACTTCTGGAACAATTCTGAAAATTTTTTGACTTCAAACCTAGCCATACTGAGTGACCCCTAGAACTAGAAGGACATCAAAATGCAACGCTCTTTGAAGGTTTCTACTGCAATCCGTAAACCAATTTCTGCAGGAATCGCCGCGTTATCAGCCCTGATTGTTGCTCCTGCATTTCTGTCTGCTGGTGCTGCTTCTGCCAAACCGATTTACTTTGATGGTAGCTATGTGGGGGCTGGGGTCGCGGCTGGAGTCACCAATGGAGGTCAGCAGGGAGATGCGGCAACATTTGGTGGCAACATTCAGGGACGCGTTGCGATTCCAACGGTTCCCATTTCTGTTCGAGGTGCAGTTTTGTTTACTAATCGAAACAGCACCGTAATACCCACCTTGACTTATGATGTTCCCATTGCTGACAACACCAATTTCTACATCGGTGGTGGCTATTCTTTTGTGCAGAAAGATGGGCAACCAACTCCTTTAGGTAACCGAGATGCGGCTGTCGTGATGGCTGGGGTTGAAGCCGGACTGGGAGAGCATATTGCCGTTTATGGTGACGCCAAGGTTGGCATTAGAGCGTACAAGAACAGCCCTGCCAGTGCGGTAAGCTTGCAGGCTGGATTGGGCTATCGCTTTTAAGCGATCATCCTCCAACTGAATCCCTCTAACGGGACGTAATCATGCGTCCCTTTTTTACTTTTTCAATTTTAAAGGGTGATGGATGAGGTTTTCCTTCTGTAGAGGGTGCTCAGTTTGAAATGGATTTGCCAGTATAGGAAAAACACATAGCGATCCTATATCGGCGATCGCAACTGTGCAAAACAGCGAGGAAGTTCATTCGAGGAATCAGAGCCCCGTTTTTAGAACACCCTCAGTTGTTAGTTGTTGGTTGTTAGGGATCGTTAAAAAATAACTTCACACGTTCTCGTAACGAAGTTCCAACTTCGTTACGCCGACCGGAAGCTCTAGCTTTGCTTATTCTGGGAAGCTGGAGCTTTCTGAGCAGGGTTGCGAAGCTCTCCCTTCTCCTGGCTCCTAGCTTCTCCCTTCCGCCTTGGATTCAAAACTCAGCACTCAAAACTCTCCTCTCTACAAAAATTTACACTTCTAAGTTGTTCAGAATTTCTATAGGAACCATCGGGATCAAGAAAGCAATGGTAGGATCAACTCTAGTGATACAACAGAATTCCGACCGACTTACCGGGAATCAATACTTATTCAATTAAGGTTCCTGGTAAAGGTTCTCCTGATAGGTTGGTGGTAAGCTACTCTTTCATCAGCAAGCTGGGAGAGCCTTATTCAAGGCTGGAGTTTAATGATATTCAGAGTCGGGCAGAAACCTTCACCAATGCTTTTCCTCTTATAGTCGATCCGATGGTTAACACTCAGACACCTCCCGTTGTTCGTAAACCTTCTAAGGTTGAAGGCATTAAAGACCGCAGTAATTATCTGCGCGAGCCGGTGGCTTCAGAATTACTCCTGGATACCACCCATTTTTCGGAAGATGCGGTTCAGATTCTGAAATTTCATGGCTCCTACCAGCAGGACAACCGGGACAACCGGGTCAAAGGGCAGGAGAAAGATTACCAGTTTATGCTGCGGACGCGTAGCCCCGGTGGTTTTATCCCGCCAGAGCTTTACCTGACGCTGGATCGGCTGTCGGATGAGTATGGCAATCACACAATTCGAGCCACGACCCGGCAGGGCTTTCAACTGCATGGCATCTTAAAGAAGAATTTGAAGGCAACGATCTCGGCAATCGTCCACAGTATGGGTTCAACCCTGGGAGCCTGTGGCGACTTGAACCGCAATGTGATGGCTCCCCCTGCCCCCTACAAGAACCGCCCAGAGTACCAGTACGCTTGGGAATATGCCAACAACGTGGCAGACTTACTGACTCCCCAAACTGGCGCTTACTACGAGATCTGGCTGGATGGGGAAAAGGTGATTTCGGCGGAGGAGAATCCAGAGGTTGTGGCGGCCCGTCAGCGCAACGGCAATGGCACGGTTTTTCACGAGGGGGAAGAGCCGATTTATGGTGCTCACTACATGCCGCGCAAATTCAAGTGCTGCGTCACGGTTCCGGGTGATAACTCGGTTGATCTGTTTTCCCAGGATGTGTGTCTGGTTGTCATGACTGACGAGAGGGGTGAACTGCAAGGCTTCAACATCTTTGCAGGTGGAGGTCTGGGGCGTACCCACAACAAGGAAGAAACCTTTCCCCGACTTGCCGACCCCATCGGCTATGTGGATAAGGCCGATGTTTACGATGTGATGAAGGCAATTGTGGCAACTCAGCGGGATTATGGCGATCGCACCGACCGCCGCCATGCCCGAATGAAGTACCTCCTGGAAGATTGGGGTGTTGAGCGCTTTCGCGATAAGGTTGAAAGCTACTTTGGCAAGAAAATTCAGCCCCTCAAACCAATGCCCGAATTTCAATATCTAGACTTTTTGGGCTGGCACGAGCAGGGCGATGGCAAACTGTTTGTTGGCATTTCAATTGAGAATGGTCGCATCAAGGATGAGGGTAGCTTCCAGCTCAAGACTGCCTTGAAGGAAATTGTGCAAAAGTATAATCTACCAATGCGGCTGACCCCCAGCCAAAACGTCATCCTCTACGAGATTGAACCCTCTCAGAAAGAAAATATTCAGAAAATTCTGATGCGCTGTGGCATCAAGCGCGAGGATGAGATTGATTCCCTGGAGCGCTACGCAATGGCATGTCCGGCGCTCCCTACCTGTGGGCTGGCAACCACTGAGTCAGAGCGGGCAATTCCTGGTGTCTTAGAAAGAATTCGGGCGTTGTTAGCAAAAGTGGGGCTACCCAAAGACCACTTCATCATCCGCATGACCGGATGCCCCAATGGTTGTGCCCGTCCCTATTTGGCAGAACTGGGATTTGTTGGCAATGGCCCAAACTTTTACCAGGTCTGGCTGGGAGCTGCCCCTAACCAAACACGGCTAGCTAGGGTTTACCTCGAAAAGATGCACATTGATGACCTGGAAACGACTCTGGAGCCTATTTTCGTCTATTACAGACAATGGCGGCAGCATGGCGAGAGCTTTGGCGATTTTTGCGATCGCGTTGGTCCAGACGCCATCCATCAGTACGCGGCCAGCTATGAACCGGATAGTCTTTCTGTTGCAGAAACTGCCGTAGAAAGGGATACCATTGGTAATGGCAAGGTTGTACCCCCCGTTACCAAGACTACCCGCGTTCGCCGTCGTGTTACCGTTCAGGAGGCTACTTACACTCGCCTTCAAGAGATGGCGGTTCAGGCTGGAAAACCGATCAGTCAACTGGCGAATGAGGCGATCGAAGCCTATTTGGAAAAGATGAAAGAGGAAGGGTAAAGGCTGGTGCAACGCCTCGTCGTTGACCTTCATCAGATCTGTGCCCGGAGGGTAGTGTTGACTCCAGAACAAATTCATTACCTGGGCCGGGTTTTGCGCCTGCGAGTGGGGGATCGCTTCGTTGCCATGGATGGGAAAGGGCAATCCTGGATCGTAAAACTAGTTGAGGGGGAAGCATCCCCGTTTGAAGCGGAGCTGTTGGAAGCGATCGCTCTCAATACAGAGTTGCCGATTGCCGTAACACTGGTTATGGCGCTGCCCAAAGGAAGCGGTTTTGATGAAGTGGTGAGGCAAGCAACGGAACTGGGTGTGACCTGCATTGCACCCGTGATCAGTGATCGCACGCTGCTACACCCCAGCCCGCAAAGGCTGAAACGCTGGCAGCGGATTGTCCAGGAAGCTGCCGAACAATCGGAACGTCAAATCGTCCCGACCCTGCTGGAACCTGTCTCCTTTTCAAAACATCTTCAGGACATGCGCGATCGCCCGTCTACTCATTATCTCTGTGTCACTCGTTCCTCCGCTCCCCACATACTTACCTGCCTGCTCCCCAATACCTGCCCCCCACTTTCGATTACCATTGCCATCGGCCCTGAAGGTGGTTGGACAGAAGCAGAAGTTGAGCAAGCGATCGCCACAGGTTACCAACCTATTTCCCTTGGTTCCCGCATTCTTAGGGCTGTTACTGCTCCAGTTGTGGCACTTTCCCTGGTCGCCGCTGTTTGTGAAACCAGTGGTAGCCACCAGGCTTAGGACGGGGTGCAGGGGTGAAAACCCCTGGCTGGGGACGCAGCCCCCACATCCCCTTAAAACCAATGTCCTCAGCAACCTGGCAACAGCTATAGCAAGAATCAGGGGTCAGGAGTTGTTGGTGATAATTGAGCTGAGAAGTTAGGAGTCAAAACAAAGTTGTTGACTCCCTTTCTCAAGTATTCATAAGATTAATCTTGGCATTCTTGTAACTTCTCTAGTGAAACAATTCCCATCTTCCAAACGAAGAGTCTTTTGGTATTTGTTGCTGGTCTCTCTGGGGTTGCATGGGGCAGTGTTGATGCTTCCTATCTTTTCCCCAGACCCCCCTGCCAAAGAAGAGAAGTTTGTTAAGATTACCAGACTACCCAAGCGAAACTCGCAAAAACCGGTGGTAACGACTAAACCTGCCCAGCCATCTGCGGCGAAAAAAGTAAGGGTGCCAAGGAAAACTTCTGCCTCAAAGCCACCATTTGTAGTTTCAAACCCTACTCCAACCCCGAAGGCTAAATCTTCTAAGCCTCCATCCAGCCCAAAACCCTCTACTCCCCCTACCCTCCCGGCTGAACCAGAACCAGCCAACGTGTTGGTAATGTTCTCCAAGGTTGCGGGGGCAGTTCCAGGGTGCAGCAACTCCAAGGGAGACTGCTGGCAGGTGAATGAAACCCAATGGCGCTCAGTAGCCGGTAATCTGGAACAGCAGTTTGAGCAACAAGGCTATCGGGTTGATAAATTGGATGACCTTGAAGATGAAGAGGGTATGGGAATTTACGAAGTTTCCAAGCCAGGAGCCCCTACCCATTACCTCCACTTTCTGTTGACAGATCGGGGAACGGTTTATTTGCTTGACTCTAAACGGTTGAGTCGGGGTGAGTTAGAGAGGGAAATTGGAGTTTGAAGGGATGATGGAGAATTAACCAACGACTGTAGTGTTCACAAATAGTTTGTGAACAAGGGGGGTGGAACCCCTGCACCCCGTTCAAATTTCAAGCAGGATCGCTACAGCAACTTCCAAATATCTTTGAAGCAGTGCTTGCAATGGATAACCTGACCCGGCTGCCAATGGGCAGAGATTGCTCTACAGTTGTGCGGGCCTGGAGTTCTAAGCCAGACGAACCAACCAGGGAATACCGGTATTCCCGCCCCAGAAATTGGCGATCGCGCACCACGACCTCCCCGGCCTCATCGGGCTCCAATTGAATATCTTCCTGCCGAATCATCAATTCGACCAGAGAAATTGATGAGGGTTCAGCCTTTCCATTGCCCGTTTCCCCTGCCTGCACCCTGAAACAACCCACCTCTGTCTCCCATCCCTGCCCATTCCAGTGGGCAGGAAGAAAATTTGCCTGGGTGACAAATTCTGCTACAAAGCGTGAAGCAGGCTCCTGATAAATCATTTCTGGTGTATCAAGCTGCTCAATTTTTCCATGCCGAATAACAGCCACGCGATCGCAAATTGATAGAGCTTCTTCCTGATCGTGAGTGACAAAGATGGCAGAGGTTCCGGTTTGCTTGAGAATATGACGCACTTCTTGACGCAGGCGCAGACGGACCTGTACATCTAAATTACTGAGAGGCTCGTCGAGGAGAATCAGTGCAGGCTGGGGGGCGATCGCCCGCGCCAGAGCTACCCGTTGCTGCTGACCACCGGAAAGTTCGTGGGGGTAGCGGTTCTCCAACCCCTGCAAGCCCACCAGTGCGATCGCTTGCTCAACCTGATGGTTCACCTGCTTGGGAGAATACCGCCGGAAACGCCGCCGATTTTTCAGTCCAAAGGCAACATTGCTGGCTACGGTCAGATGGGGAAACAGTGCGTAGTCCTGAAATACCATACCCACATCCCGCCGTTCTGGAGGTAACCAGCGTCTGGAATCGGCAACAATTTGTTCTGCCAATGTAATGATTCCAGCTTGGGGACGCTCAAATCCAGCAATCAAGCGCAAAAGTGTTGTCTTACCACAACCGGAGGGTCCTAAAAGACCCAAGATATCGCCTTGATGTAGTGTTAAGGAAACGGAACTGACCGCGGGAGGGAGGTTTGGAGAAAATTGTTTAGAGATGTTCTCCAGTTGCAGAATGACAGACTGACCCATTGAAAATTTCGACAACTCATTGTTGAGACTTATCATCAACAATTCCGGTACCCTAGTAAAGGGATTTTTGAAATTAGTTCTCATTAAAGTGGCCAATACTAGACTTTCAACCCCTCTCAACTCCTCCCCCTCCAGGGCTTCTGTATCCGTTCCAGCTTATTTCTGGACTCTGATTGTTGGGGCGATCGCCCTCCTGCTCGCCTCCCCCGTCCTGGTTATCCTCAGTACAGTCTTCGCCAATACTGGTGCAGTGTGGCAGCATCTGACAGAAACGGTGCTGGTTACTTACATTGCCAATTCCTTTTGGCTGATGCTGGGGGTGGGAATCGGTGTAACTGTCATCGGGACGGGAACCGCCTGGTTAGTAACGATGTGTCGGTTTCCCGGTCGCTGGTTGTTTGAATGGGCACTTCTACTGCCACTGGCGGCCCCAGCTTACATTCTGGCCTACGTTTACACTGAACTGTTGGCATTCTATGGCCCCGTGCAAACGGAACTGCGAAACATATTTGGCTGGAAAAGTGTAACCGATTACTGGTTTCCTAATGTGCGATCGCTCTGGGGCGCAATTCTGATGCTGACCCTGGTGCTGTATCCCTACGTCTATCTGCTGGCGCGATCGGCATTTCTAAGCCAATCGGTTGCCGTGTTGGAAGCCAGTCGCAGTTTGGGTTGTGGCCCCTGGCGCAGTTTTCTGACCATTGCCCTCCCCCTGGCCCGTCCGGCGGTTATGGCAGGACTGGCTCTGGCACTGATGGAAACGTTAAATGACTTTGCCACCGTACAGTTTTTCTCCGTCGATACGTTTACGACGGGAATCTACCGGACCTGGTTTGGTATGGATGAACGGCTGGCAGCATCCCAACTGGCAGTCTGCCTGTTGCTGTTTGTTTTCTGGCTGGTACTGTTAGAGCGATGGTCACGGGGACGGGCAAAATACTATCAGACCGTCAGTTCCCATCAGCAGCTTAGAGGCTATCGCTTGAATTGGCTGGGGAAAATTCTAGCCATCCTGGCCTGCCTGTTACCCGTCAATCTGGGCTTTTTGATTCCAGGGGGAATCTTACTCAAAATGGCACTGGAAGACCCCAGCCGGTCCTTTGACAGTCGCTTCTGGGAGTTTGGAACGAACAGTCTAACCCTGGCACTCCTGACGGCAGCCTTGGCCGTGGTCATTGCCATTTTGATGGCCTATGGTTTGCGTCTGTTTCCAAACCCTGGAACGCAGTTAGCGACACAAATAGCAGCCATGGGTTATGCAATTCCCGGTTCTGTGATTGCAGTGGGCATTCTGGTTCCGGTTGGGAGTTTGGATAATGCGATCGACGCCTGGATGAAAACGACCTTTAATGTTTCCACAGGGTTACTGTTGAGCGGCACGATCGCAGCTCTGGTTTTTGCTTATCTGGTTCGGTTTCTGGCCGTTTCCCTGAGTACCGTCGAAGCCAGTCTGACCAAAATTAAACCTAGCCTGGATGATGCGGCTCGCAGCCTGGGACATGGTCCCCTCAGCACTCTGTGGCGGGTTCACGTTCCTCTGATAGCAGGTGGTTTGTTCACGGCTGCAACCCTCGTCTTTGTAGATGTGATGAAGGAACTGCCCGCTACTTTGATTGTCCGTCCATTTAATTTCGATACATTGGCGGTGCGGGTCTACAATCTGGCATCGGATGAGCGACTGGGGGAGGCATCTGGGGCTGCTCTGGCGATTGTGCTGGTAGGGTTAGTACCCGTGATTTTGCTTAGCCTTGGCATTGCGCGATCGCGTTGCACAGTCTCCCATGGCTAAAAGTAGGAAGTCGGGTTGGGGAGTAGATGGGTGAATGGGGTAATGGAATGATGGAATGATGGGGTAATGGAAAATCCCTTTCCTAAACCCCCACATCTTGGACCTCAAGCGCGTTTAACTGCCTTTGCGTTCGCAGGCGTTCTTGAATAGCCGGTTGAAAGTCTGGCTTTAGCTCCAGGGCCCGATCAAAGGACTGAATGGCGGCTGCATATCGCTTCAATTCATACTGCAATCGTCCCTGCCAGTACCAGGAAGTATGGCTGGTTGGCTTCAATTCCACTGCCCGGTTAAAACAGGTAACTGCGTCCGGTAATTGTTTTAAGCGGACAAAGGTACCACCCAAACGACACCAGACATCGGCGTTTTCAGGTTCTAGCTCTAGGGCCCGACGGTAGGATGCGATCGCCGTCTCATAGCGCCCCAACGCATACAAAACATGTCCGCGTCGTTGCCAGAGATGGGCATCGTCAGCATAAATGTGGCTTGCCTGGTCGTAAGCAGCCAGGGCTTCCAGATAGCGTTGCTCTTTTTCTAACGCCAGTCCCTTCTGTAATCGCTGATGGTAATTCTCCAGCGCGGGCTCTGTGGATTTAATCGCCTGCCATTCCTCCCTGATAGGGCCCTCTTCCCCATCCTTTCTCTGGCTTAGAGCGGTTGGGCATGGCTGAGGTGGGGGTGGCAAATTTGAACAATCGCCTATTTCAACGGAAATTGGCTCTCCCAAATCGGCTTGAGGAAGGCTAACGGTGGTTGCCTCTTCCTCCCTGAGTACACGGATAGCCGTTTCTTCAACTTCTTGCTGGTAGCTAATGGTGGTTTCCTCCTGGGACTCCAACCCATTTGCTCCATTTCCCTGTCCTACCAGGCGACATTTGTAGTCCGCAATCAAGACTTCGAGTTCCTGCCCCTCAAATTCTGAGGTCGGTTGCTCCGAAATTCCAACTGAAACGATGGTTTCGTCTTCTTCCTCGACCGGGAGCGGCATGACTTTAGATTGCATCTGATTCAGCATTCGTCTGCGCCCCTCGATAGCGGCCTGAAAGTCGGGTTTAATTTGCACTGCCCGGTCGTAGGAGGCGATCGCTTCCTCATAGCGTTGCAGGTGCTCCAGCAATCGCCCCCGGTCGTGCCAGGCCCAGTAGTTTTCTGGTTGAATTTGAACCACTCTGTCATAGGAGGCAATCGCCTCCTCATGGCGATTCAGCTTTTCCAGCAGGTTGGCCCGTTTAAACCAGGCAACATGGTCGTCGGGCTGAATCTCAACCACCCGGTCGTAAGCGGCGATCGCCTCCTCATGGCACTCCAGTTTCTCCAGGGCCATGCCCCGCATCAGCCAGGGAATTGGGTCATTGGGGTTTTCCTGAATGGCGCGATCGCAGGAAGCAACCGCCTCATCGTAGTGCTGTAAGTGGTACAGTGCATCAACCCGACTCAATTGGCTCAGCACCCGTTTACGATTTTCTACTGCTAGTTGAAAATCTGGCTTAAGCTGGACTGCCCGATCGTAGGAAGCGATCGCCTCATCGTACTGTCGTAAGGCTTCCAGCACCTTACCCCGGTCATGCCAGGCCCAGTAATTGTCGGGTCGCAGTTCCACCACCCGCTCGTAGGACTGAAGCGCTTCCTGATAGCGATGCAAACACTCTAAAGCACCGCCCCACTTGTACCAGGCCAGATAGTCTTCCGGGTGAAGCCGGACCACCTGTTCATAAGACTCGGCTGCATCTTCGTAGCGTTGTAGATTCTCCAGCGCAATCCCCCGCTTAAACCAGGCCAGGTATTCCTCTGGCTTTGCCTGAATCACTCGGTCGTAGGCGGAAACGGCTTCCTTATAGCGCTGAAGCTGAAATAAATCATCCCCCCGCTCCAGCCAGGCAAGATGTCCATCACAACTGACTAAAGTCCGTTCTGACAGGAGGGCGGAGACGGAGGTTGTAGTAGTCAGCGATCGCAAATCATCCAGCGCTTCTTTGGCAGAAGGATAACGCTGGCGGAAGTCGTAGCGCACCATCTTGTCCAGAATGGCCGCAAACTCTGGGCTAACCTTGGCCTGATCGCGCCAAATAATTTCGCTGGTTTTGGGGTCTTCCTTTAGCTGCTTTGGATTGACCCCAATCAGACACTGAATGGCCATCATTCCAACCGCATAGACATCACTGGAGAAGCGAGGCTTGCCTGCCAGTTGTTCATTGGGCATATAACCAGAAGAACCCACGGCAATAGTCACGCTTGCCTGGTCAGGCGATTCATACGCTTCAATCCCAATCTGTTTGACGGCACCAAAATCGATCAGAATCATACGGCGATCGCCCCTGCGCCGAATCAGGTTAGAAGGCTTAATGTCCCGATGAACCACCTGCTGTTGATGGACAAACTCCAGCACAGTGAGAATATCCTGAACCAGGTCAATCACCTCGGTTTCGGGAAATTGCTTGCGGTTCTTAATTTCCTGGCTAAAAACCTCCCCCTCCACAAACTCCTGAACCAGGAAAAAGTCTCGGTTTTCCTCAAAGTGAGCAAATAGCCTGGGAATCTGATCATGGCTTCCCAGCGCGTAAAGAACTTCTGCTTCTGTATCAAACAGCCGCCGTGCCGTCTGGAGCGCTTCCAAATTGGTTACTCTTGGCTTTAGCTGCTTGACCACACACTGAGGCTTGCCAGGTAAATGCAAGTCTTCAGCCAGGTAAGTTTGCCCAAAGCCACCCCCCCCCAGATGGTGGGTAACTTGGTAGCGCCCCCCAAGGATTCTGCCCAGCATATGTATGAAATTTGAGTGGTAGAAACTGCGTCACGACGAGCTAGGAAAACTATTTATCCTTTTTATCCTTGTTATCAGTTCAGGCAGGATAGGAGCATCCGTAGCCATTCCAAGTTGTAGATAGGGTTCCAATAAATTTTTTCAATTCGCTCCGCGAAATCACAGAAAAAGTAGGGGAGGTAATTGATCTAAACGTTACCTGTCCCATGAAGCTTGAGGAACTTAGTGGCCCCCCTCCTCAAAGTAACCCAAGCGATCACCCGGCAAGACAGGCTTTGCACTCGCTTTAATGAATCCGATGGGTGCTTAACTTAAACTACAAACAAAGACGTGTCTGATGGCCACGAACAAAACCCGGTAGTGCTCAAATCATAATGATTTTTCAATTTGAAATGTTGGTGGCCAGCACCGCTCATCATTACCTCTTGAGGTCTACCCAAAACCCTTGTTCGTCCAGAGACTAAGGAAGATGGGCACACGTTGCTTTGCCTATCCTGACCTGCGACTTCACCGAAACGATTATGCAATTAGCAGGAGTCAAAGATACTCTAGATGAGTAACTTTCCACTGGCTCATAACCCTGATGCTTCCCCCTCTATACATGTGTCCCTTGAGTGAAACTCAACAAGCTGCCCTCGAACAGGGACTACGCTGCAAAAATGCTTTTACTCTGCGGTGCTGCCAAGTCTTGCTTGCTAATGCATTTTTAGGAGCCCTTTTTTGCTAAGGGTTCTAGCAAGGAACAATCAAAATAGTCACAGACTCTGGTCTTAATTTCTTGTGCGCTTAGTATCCATTGTGGTTCTACAATGGTTTATTTGGCATGAATCTACTTCGGCTCAATCGCATTCAAGCAGGGACTGTTCACAGGTATAGCGGTAGTCATTGTGGTTAGGACGGAGTGCAGGTGTTCCACCCCTGGCTGGGGGCTTCGCCCCCGCTCCCTCTCTAATTCCAATGTCCTAACGCAGCTGCGTAGAGCTATAGTAGTCTGTCAAGCAGATCTTAAAGGGTTTGCAACCCTTCAAAACCCTGTAAATTTGTTTTTCTGGGTTTAGATAACCAGGCAAAGTTCCTTGGGTGAACCACTAGCCTTTTGCGGAAGTCTCGTGGTCAACATAAGCGGAAACCAAATTTCTAACTTCAGTAAGTAGTTCTTCACGACTAAATGTCCCTTTCTGGAAAATCTGCTCAACAGAACCCTGCAACTTCAGGTGGTCTTCTGGAGTGATGTCCCTTGCAGTGACCACAATCACTGGAATTAGACGCCATTCTGGTCGTTTCTTCAGTTCGGCAATGACTCCAAAGCCGTCCATTTCTGGCATCATCAAGTCTAATAGAATCAAGTCTGGCAACTCTTTCTCCAGGAGATTTAATGCCACCCGCCCATTTGGAGCTTCAATCACAGTCCACTCTTCTTTCTCTAACATTTGTCGCAGCAGTTCCCGGTTAATGGGGTCGTCTTCTACCAGCAAAATGGGGCAGGGCGGATTCTTGCAGTGGTACTTCTTCAGAACCGTTGATAGCTGATTGCGGTCAACCGGCTTGGTCAGGTAGTCCGATGCGTCAAGCGCATAGCCAACCTTTTTGTCATCCACCATTGTCAACATAATGACCGGAATGTTAGCAAGTTCTGGGTCGGCTTTCAGCATGGAAAGCACTGCCCAACCGTCCATACTAGGCATCATGACATCTAGGATGATGGCATCGGGACGGCTCTCTCTGGCTTTTTGAACTCCTTCAATTCCAGAACTGGCAACTTCAACCCGAAACCCTTCCTTATTGAGGAAACGCAACATCAGGTCATGCACCGTAGGGTCATTGTCAATCACTAAAACCAGGCTGTCTCTAATGGGTTGAGGTTGAGAAACCATTTCAGTTGAAGGGGGTGAGTCTGACCTAGCTTTTGGGTCAATGACTTGTGTAGGCAACACCATAGTAAAGGTAGAACCCTTTCCGGGTTCGCTTTCGGCAGTAATATCACCTCCCATCATCTGGCAGAAGCGTTTGGTAATGGCAAGTCCCAACCCGGTTCCCCCATACTTGCGGGTGGTGGATGCATCCGCTTGGGTGAATGCCTGGAATAACCTGTTCATCTGGTCTTCCGTCATGCCGATGCCTGTATCGGAGACGGTGAAAGTGATGAAGGAGGTGAGGGGTGAGGGGTGAGGGGTGAGGGGTGAGGAGAGTGCTGAGTTTTGAGTTTTAAGTCCTGAGTCAACACCTGGTTCCTTTCCTCTCTCTTCTTCTTTCTTTTCTCTTTCTTCTTCCTTCCCCCTGGCTTCTGGCTCCTGGCTCCTCTCTACTGTCAGCGTTATTGTTCCATTCTCGGTAAATTTACTGGCGTTGCTTAGCAGATTGAACAGGTTCTGGCGAATTTTGGTCAGGTCGGCGTGCATGGTGCCTATGTCATTAGGACATTGAACGATGAGAGTGTTGTTGTTTTTCTGAATGAGAGGTTGGATGGTGTGGACGGTTTCGGCGATCGCAGTGGCAATGTCAAACGTCTCCAGGTAGAGATCCATCTTGCCCGCCTCAATTTTTGAGAGGTCGAGGATATCGTTGATTAACCCCAGGAGATGCTTACCTGCGCCATTGATCTTTTCCAGGTCGGGGATGAGGTGATCGTGCCCTAGGTCTTCAGCATCTTCCTGGAGCATTTCGCTGTAGCCAATGATGGCGTTGAGTGGAGTCCGCAGTTCATGGCTCATGTTGGCAAGAAACTGGCTTTTTGCCTTGCTTGCCTGTTCCGCAGAATCTTTGGCTTTTTGAAGCTCGATCGCAGCCTGTTGCCGTTCTTTTTGGGACTTTTCTAAAGCGTTCAACATGGCATTGATATTGTCGCCCAGTCTGGACAGTTCATCCTGTCCCACAGCTGAAACGCGACCAGATATATCTCCATCAATGCCAATTCCGCTGACTTCCTTGCTAAGCCTGCTTAAGCGAGATAGAACCAGCTTTTCCAGTATTAACAGGGTCACTCCACCAAATACTAGACCCGCAACCCAGATAGTCCAGGTAAGAAAGCGCACAGTTGCCTGCCCCTGCTGGTAAATTGTGCGGGATGTTTCTGCCCGAATCAGCAAAGCTGGGTTGCCATAAATATCATTGAGCAGGGCATAGCCAGCGATGGTTTCATCATTTAGTGCCTGTACCAGAATCGGCGGATCAGGTTGTAAAGCAGATTGAACCGCCTTTAAACCAGGGGGAATTGTAGTCTGATTGGTTCCCTGTAAGAAGACCGGGTATCGGGTTAACCTGGCAAACCGATAGACTTCGGTTTTATCCAGGTAGCGGCCGACAATCAGAATACCTTTGATTGGGCCTTTGCCAGCACTGTTTAAGATTGGGCGAGAGACAATCAGCATGGGACCTTCAGGCAGAAGCAAAATTCCGCTTAGGTTGCTGGCAGGGTAGAGGTGCCGCAGCAAAGGATCACTGCGGACCAAGTGAGGTTTGAGAGCGGCTGGAATGGGGGTCGCTTTGCCGCTTTTGAGGTCAAAGCCGGTACCAAATATCACCTTCCCTGAAGTGTTAATGAATATCATCAGGTTGACTCGCAGGTAAGCCAGTTGGGGCTCGATCAGGTTGGACTGGATGAATACCTGGTTGCCATCCTGCACAAACTGATAAGCATCATCCCACATGGCCCAGTCATTAAAGCTTTCGTTGAACTGCTCCAGATTCTGGGCAAAGACGCTTAAAACTCCCTTCATGATCTGGCGAGTGTCTTGATCTTCTGCCTTTTTCGAGTTGCCCAACAACAGGGTTGAGGAGATGCCGTAGAGAACAGCATTGAGACCAATTAACGTTGCACCAATAATGAGCAGTGTTCGTTTACGCAAGGTCATGAAATGGTAACTCCTGACAGGTAGGTTCTGGTTAGACGCAGACCCTTGACTGGGCGCAGGTAGTAACCAACTTGCGCACCTCGACCAATGATTTTTCCCGGCTATAGCCCCCCTGCTGGAACAGGGTTTCAATGTAGCTGTTTAGCCAGAGACGCTCATCCTTAGAAATGTCTTGAGCGGTGATAACAACAACGGGAAGGTCGTGTAATTGCTCATGTTGACGTAGATTTGCAACAAATTCTAAACTTTTCAGGTCAGGAGGCATCAGGTCGAGTAGCACCAGATCGGGAGGATCTTGATTAATCGTTTCTAAGGCGGGACGGGTGGGCTCGGCGATCGCGACCGTCCACCCTTCTTTTTCAAGCAGGCGCTGGATAATTTGACGGGTGGTGGCATCTTCCTGAAGCAGCAGAATTTTTCCACCGGATTCGTCGGGACGGTAAGAGTGGAGCAGTAGGGCAAGTCGTTTGAAGTCGGCGGGTCGGGTCAAATAATCAGAGATGCCAAGGGTGAACCCAATGCTCTGATCATTGGCGATCGCCAGCATGACCACTGGAATTTCAGCCAGGGCTGGATCAGATTTGAAGGCTGATAAGACCGCCCAGCTATCCACCTCTGGCATCATCAGGTCGAGTAAAATCAGGCAGGGGCGCAGTTCTCGTGCTAACCTTCGGCCTTCTTCGCCGCACCAAGTTGTCACGACGCGAAAGCCTTCCTGGTTGAGGGTTTTCACCATCAAATCGCGCACAGTGCGATCATCATCAATCACCAGAATCAACCCCCCGCCGTTTGGCAAGTTAACGGACTCCATCTGAGGCGGAGAGTCTGACGCGTCAGATGCCAGTGCCGTCGTAACCTGGTGATCAACCATATCCACTGGCAGAGAAACTGTAAATGTCGAACCCTGCCCCGGTGTACTTTCCACCGAGAGCGTCCCTCCCAACATCTGGCAGAATCGCTGGCTAAGCGCCAAACCCAGCCCAGTTCCACCATACTTACGGGTGGAAGAGTTATCCCCCTGATTGAACGCCTCGAAGATAGTTTCTTGCTGGCCAGGGGAAATTCCAATCCCTGTATCGGAGACGGTGAAGGTAATGTGGGGAGTGGGGGAGTTTTGAGGTTTGAGGTTTGAATTTTGAGTGATTGAAATTTCTCCGCTCCTAGCCCTTAATCCCCAATCCCTGACCCCTGACCCTTGAATCCTGTCTCCTGCCTCCTGGTTTCTTTCCACTACCAGCCTTACCGTTCCTTTCTCCGTAAACTTTGCAGCGTTACTGAGTAAATTGAGCAAAATTTGACGGACCTTGCTCAGGTCGGTGTACATGGTGCCCAGGTCTTCGGCGCAGTAAACGTTGAGGGTGGAGCCGTTTTTCTCGATCCAGGGCTGAGTAGTTTGGGCGATCTCCTGAATCAGAGATGGAATATCGAAGTGCTCCAGGTAAAGATCCATCTTGCCTGCTTCGATTTTGGATATGTCCAGGATGTCGTTAATTAGCCCCAGCAGATGTTTGCCGGAGGAACGAATTTTGTCGAGGTCAGGTACAAGGCTGGCATTAGTTTCCTGCAAGTCTTCTCGCAGAATTTCGCTATAGCCAATGATGGCATTGAGCGGAGTGCGTAGTTCATGGCTCATGTTAGCCAGAAATACACTTTTTGCTCGATTGGCACTTTCGGCAGCGGCTTTTTCTGCCTGAAGCTGTTCCAGGTAGGACTTTTCCTGATCGCGCAGCCATTTTCGCTCCAGGCAAGCATTGATTCGAGCTTTCAGCAATACCGGGTTGAGGGGCTTAAACAGGTAATCTTCGGCACCCAGTTCAATGCAGCGGATGAGGCTATCCAGGTCATCCAGTCCAGACACCATGATTACTGGAATGTGACTGAAGTCAGGATCGGTTTTAATCATCTCCAGGGTCTGGAAGCCGTTGAGTTCCGGCATCAGAATGTCCAACAGAATCAGGTCGAAGGGTTGCTTTTTTAACCAACGGATGACCTGACTGCCATTCTCAATGGCGGTTACGTTCAGGTTGTACTGGCGCAGCTGACGAGAAAAGTAGATGCGACTGGGCTCATCGTCATCGGCAACCAGTACATGAGGAATGGGGTTCATGGGTTTACTCCTTGCCCAGGAATGCCTGAATCTTGCCCATCAGTCGGGGAAATTCGACTGGTTTGGTGTCGTAGTCGTCGCAACCTGCTTCCATACATTTTTCGCGATCGCCCGCCATCGCGTGGGCTGTCAGCGCAATGATAGGAATGGCCTGGGTTTCGGGCATAGCTTTTAGTTTACGGGTGGCTTCCCAGCCGTCGAGTACGGGCAGGCTCATGTCCATCAAGATTAAATCAGGAGATTCTAAACATGCCAAAGTGATGCCCTGCTCACCATTGATCGCGATTAAAATCTGATGTCCTTTGCGCTCCAAGCGACGGGAGAGCATATCCCGGTTCATTTCGTTATCTTCAACCAACAGAATCTTAGCCATGAGCTTCCTCCACTGTGCGGGAGTTTTGACGAATGCAAGAGAGTACTAAATCACGCACCTCTCCCAACAAGTCTTCCCGGCTATAGGCTCCTTTTTCCAGAATTTGCTCGACATAGCCGTTGAGTTGAAGGCGGGCGGCGGGGGTAAGATCCATAGCAGTTACGACAACCACAGGAATTTGTCGCCACTCCGGTTGAGTACGCAGCTCTTGAATGAACTGAAAGCCATCCATTTCGGGCATCATCAGGTCTAGCAAAATCAGATCTGGCCTGGCTTCAGCAACGCGCTCCAGGGCAACCCGGCCATTTTCGGCCTCTGTGATCGCCCACCCTTCCTTCGCCAGAATGCGATGGAACATTTTGCGGGTAGCCGGATCATCCTCAATAATCAGAGCATGCCCAATGGGTGTGGCTAGATCAACGGTAACTCCAGGTTGGTATTTCTCTAGAACCGAAACCAGTCGTTTGTAGTCAACCGGTTTGGTCAAGTAATCGGCTGCGCCCAGAGCAAAGCCCAAATTTTGGTTATCCACAATGGTCAGAACTATAACTGGAATATCTGCCAGTTCCGGGTCTGCCTTCAGGCTTGACAGAACTGACCAACCATCTATTACTGGCATCATTACATCCAGGGTAATCGCATCGGGGCGCAGTTTTTTGGCAAGGTGAAGCCCCTCTTGCCCGTTGGAGGCCATCTCAACCTGAAAGCCCTCCTTAATCAGGTAGCGAGACAGCAGGTCTCGCACAGTGGGTTCGTCGTCAATGACCAGAACGGTCACATTTTTATTTTTAGAGGGAGGGGTTCCCAATGGTTTGGTTGAGACTGAAGTTGGGGTTGAAGTTGGTGTAGATGCAGGTTTGCGTTCATTTAGTTCATTTACTTGTATCGGCAACTGCATGGTAAAGGTAGACCCCTTACCGAGTTCACTTTCTACACTGATGTCACCCCCCATCATTTGACAGAACCGACGGCTAATGACCAGCCCCAGCCCGGTTCCCCCGTACTTGCGGGTGGTAGATGCATCCGCCTGGGTGAAAGCCTGAAACAATCGGCTTAGTTGATCTTCAGTCATGCCAATGCCGGTGTCGGAGACGGTGAAGGTGATGAAGGAGGGGAGAGGAGAGTGCTGAGTTTTGAGTTCTGAGTCAACACCTGGTTCCTTTTCTCTTTCTTCTTCCTTCTCTATGGCTCCTGGCTCCTGCTTCGTCTTGATAGTCAAGGTGATTATTCCATTCTCGGTAAATTTACTGGCATTGCTCAGCAGGTTCAGCAGAGTCTGGCGGACTTTAGTTAGGTCAGCGTACATCGTTTCTTGATCAATGAGATTCTGGATGACAAGGATGTTGCCATTCTTTTCAACCATTGGCTGGATAGTGGCTCTGACTTCATCGATCATGTCGGTGATGCTGAATCTCTCCAGGTAGAGATCCATTTTGCCCGCCTCAATTTTGGAAATATCCAGAATGTCGTTGATTAGCCCCAGCAGATGTTTGCCTGCGCCATGAATTTTTTCCAGGTCAGGAATGATATCCTCGTAACCCATGTCGAGGGAGTCTTCCTGCAACATTTCGCTGTAGCCAATGATGGCGTTAAGCGGAGTGCGCAGTTCATGGCTCATGTTGGCGAGAAACTGGCTTTTGGCACGGCTGGCAGCTTCGGCAGCTTCCTTGGCTTTGAAGAGTTCTTCGGCAGCCTGTTTGCGATCGCTGATATCTTTAACAATCCCTTCGTAGTAGAGCAGATTGCCATCATCATCCCGCACAGCTCGAGCATTTTCTGAAATCCAAATGATACTGCCATCACGGCGGTAAACTTGAGATTCAAAGTCATTGATGAACCCATATTCGGATATCAGATGAATGAACTCTGCTCGCCGTTCGGGATCTACATATATTTGATTCGCAATACGGTTGGAGAGCGTAGCGATCAGTTCTTCAGGCGAATCGTAGCCATAGATTCTTGCCAGGGCGGGATTAGCGCTGATGCAGCGGCCTTCGGCTGTGGTTTGAAAGATGCCATCAGCCGCATTTTCAAAGATACTGCGATACTTTTCTTCGGCCTGTTTCAAAGCTAGCTCGGCGCGTTTGCGATCGCTGATATCCAGCGTGATCCCACTCATGAGAATGGGGTTGCCGTCTGCGTCGCGCACTACATTGCCACGGCTGTTTACCCAGTGAATGCTACCATCATCCCAGATGACACGATACTCGACGTTGTATTCAGTCCCCTGCTTCAAGGTTTGAGCCTGAGCCTGCTCCAGCTTTTCCCGATCATTCGGATGAACTCGTTTAATAAATTCTTCGTAGTTAGGGACAAAAGAGTCAGAGTCCACACCAAAAATAGCCGCGACCTGCTCCGACCATTTTTCTTCGCCTGTAACGATATTCCAATCCCATGCACCCATTTTGGCGGCGTTGAGTGCAACTCGAAGTAATTCTTCCTGTTGACGCAGGGTAGCTTCTGCCTGCTTGCGTTTAATAAACTGCCCGATTTGATTGCCAACGGTCGCCATCATGGTAATCAGATTAGTATCCGGTTCTCGAATGCTGCGGTTAAAGAAGGATAGGACTCCTACCACCTGATCGCCTGCCCGGATGGGAAAACCAAAAGCAGAATGAAGCCCCGCACGAGCGGCCATTTCTCCCCGCAGGAAGCGGCTATCTTTTCTAACATCAGCAATCCAGATCGGTTCACCCGTACTCCAGACTTGCCCATTCATTCCCTCACCAGGAGCAAAGGTGAGAGTATGGCTATCCGTGTCGAATTCAGATTGCTTGGCTGGAACGGTGCCCCAACTTTGAACGAACTCCAGGCGGTTCGCCTGAGGGTTGACCAGCCAGAGATCTCCCAAATCCCATTTCAGGCTTTCACAAATGCCCTGGAGGATGAGCGGGGCAGCTTCTTCTAAATCTTTCGATTCCGCCAAGGCACAAGTGGTTGCGTACTGTACATTGAGTCGCTGGTCGGCGCGGTTTTGTTGGGTGAGACTGCGAGCAAAGGCTGAGAAGACTCCAATGACCGATAGCAAGACGAATAAGCCGAAGATTCGCACCTGTCCACTCTTTTGAGTGAGTTTATCAATTCGAACCTGAAGCAATCGATCGAGTACTGGAGATACCGCATCATAAAGTTGAAATTGCTTAGCGATCGCGCGATCGGCTAGCAAAGCCACCTCACTCGGCTTGACGAAGCCACTTTGAGTTCCAATCTTACGAACAATTTGGTAATAATTCTTGCTACTGGTACTCACTTCCTGATAGGCCGATGCCAGTTCGGCTTCTAGCTGGGGGTTGAAATTAAAAGCTACCTCTCGCCCTCGTGTCAGTGATTTTAGGGAAGACTCCAGTACATTCGATAATCCAATGAGTTGAACCTGCTCTTCCAGCTCTAGCGCACCTTGTTGGGTGGTTTCTAGACTCAACTCCCTGGCCTGGGCAGAACTTTCGATCAACACTGGTAACTGATTCACCGCAGCATTCATGAGGTAGTAGGTATCCAAGTCGGGGTCAAGAATCAGGTTGGAGGTATCCCCCACATGGGCAATCAACTCTAGCAGGTCGTTAACCAGGATGAAATGAAGTTGCAGCGCTGTGCCCCTGGAAAAAGCAGGCACTTCTTCCTTTAGCTGCTTCCAATGACTAACCAGGTTGCTCCAGATGCGGTGAGCTTGCAACGGGGTCCCCAGTTCTTCCTCCAGGGACTCGATCTGGGCGATTCTGGCATCAATTTCAGCCTGTTTGCTCAATAGTTGCGGTTTTGAGTTGGAATGGGTTTGAACTGCCAGGGTAAGCCGTTGATGCTCGATGATATCTTCTAAGAGGTGGCGCAAAGAACTGTTGAAGCGCACTCCCATTTGCTCTTTCGCTGCAAAATCAATACTGACGTTGATTTCGGCAACCAGGTGATTGACAACTACTACAAAAGGCACTGTAAAAACGAGAAACAAACCCACCAGGATTCCTCGACCCGAAAGTTGCCTCAGTACGTTTTTCATGAATAGCCTCAGTTGTTAGAAGTGGCGAGGAATTATCCCCTCAAACAAAATGGCTGCGGAGTGATTAGCGATAGCCACCAGGCTTAGGACGGGGTGCAGGGGTGAACCCCTGGCTGGGGGCGAAGCCCCCACACCTTCTTAAAGCCAATGTCCTGAGCAACCTGGCGACAGCTTTAGATCCAGAAGTGCGGGGTTAGAAGATGGCATGTCGTGACACCAGTCAGAATGACTACAACGCTTACGCTTCAGGGACTGACGCCTTTCGACGATCGGACGGAGTTCCCTTTGTAAAGCTCTAGCAACTCTATAACAAGTGAGTCCGGAGAATTCATCAAAAAAAGGAAAAATTCATCTCCATGCACACCTTAAGAACAAAAACGGAGTAGATTTGTCTTCATGGATTTGCTTAAACCGAGTAGTGGTATAGCGATCTTTTTTGAGATTTGAACGGGGTGCAGGGTGGAACCCCTGCGTGGAGGCGAAATCCCCACCCCCCTTGTTCACAAAAACTATTTATGAACGTTAAATAACTCTAAAATTAGAGTTCCCAGAATTTTTCCGTATTCTCACCCCATTGGCGAACTGGGAAGATAGAAAAATTAAAAAATTAATCAGTGGTATTGAAAAGTTCAGCAATTTCACTGAAAAAACTGGTGAGAATAGCGGTTGTTCGATCAAACGTTATGGTGACTGAATCTTCTCCCCCATCCAGTTGGAACTTAAGGAACCACGAATTCCGTTGGGGAAAACGGACTTACCTCATGGGTATTTTGAATGTCACCCCTGACAGTTTCAGCGATGGGGGCCAGTTCAATACTGTAGAAGCCGCACTGACACAAGCCCGCTTTCTGGTTACTTCAGGAACCGACATTCTGGACATTGGGGGACAGTCAACTCGCCCCCAGGCGGCTGAAATTGGACTGGACGAGGAATTAAATCGGGTGATCCCGGTGATCAAAGCAGTTCGCCAGGAAATGGATATCCCCATTTCAATTGACACAACGCGGGCAGCGGTGGCAAGAGCGGCGATCGCCGCTGGAGCCGATGTGGTTAATGATATTTCTGGTGCAACCTATGACCCGGCGATGTTGTCAGCAGTAGCCGAACTGGGCGTTCCCCTGATTCTGATGCACATCCGCGGAACACCTCAAACGATGCAGCAGATGACGGACTATGAAGATCTGATTGGCGAAATCATGTCATTTTTGAAACAACGGGTAGAGGCTGCGATCGCCCACGGGATCGCTCCATCCAAACTGGTCATTGATCCCGGTATTGGTTTTGCCAAAACCTACGACCAGAACCTGGAAATTCTGCGTCGTCTACCAGAGTTCCAATCCCTGGGTTGCCCCATCCTGGTGGGACCCTCTCGCAAAAGCTTTATTGGGCATATTCTGGAACAGCCAGACCCTAAACAACGGGTCTGGGGAACGGCAGCGGCCTGTTGCGCTGCGATCGCGGGTATGACTGATATCCTGCGGGTGCACGATGTTCAGGCAATGAGGGACGTTTGCCGGGTTGCAGACGCCATTTGGCGGCAATAGCGAAAAGGTTATCGAGCTTGATCGGCGTTGAGGTGCTTCCAATTTTGAGAAGAGTTGGCCATGTCTTGCTGTTCTCTCATGACTTTAAGCAGAGTCGATAGTGCCAGATCTTCAGAAGAATTAACCTGTTTATCCAGCATGGCAATGCTAACAGCTTTAGGCAGAGCAACTGCTGCCACATCAGAATCCAAACCTTCAACCAGATTCTCCAAAGATTGCGGCACTTTCAATGCAGAGCGAATCCCCATCAGGGTCGATTCATCCAGCCCCAGGGCCTGCAATTGTGGGTACATCACATTCCAATCTACCGGCTCGTCTGGGTTACCAATTTGAAGCAGATAGGCCAGCAGGCGACACATTTTGCTTTGTTGTTGAGGCGTAAATTTTGTTGCCCCGGTTGAAAAAAGATCGGCTTCCGATGCTCCCTGATTGAGATTGCACAAAATTTGCTGCCAATCCTGGGGATCACAGGCTTCAGGCTTGTCAACGGTGAGGACAATTCGGATTTTGCCACTCCCAGCTTCCAACTGAGTCACCTGAGCACGGACTCCCAAAAAGCCCAGCCAATGAGATACCGTCGAAATGAGTGTAGAACGGGTGGCTCGACTATGAGCTAATAGCCTCAACTGGGTTTGCACCATTGGGCGCACAATTTGCGTCAGCATAGGTAGACCGGGAACTCAACCGTCTATACGTCCTCTAGCCCCTAGAATATCTAACTTTCAAGGGAGAGTTGGGAACTTTAGCCATTCCCTAACAATAGGGGTGGGCGACGGGAGAAAATTATAGCGGTAGCCACCCAAATCAGGGCAAAGGGTGAGGGGTGGGGGAGTGAAACGATCTTCCAATTATAAATGATCGCCTTCCCTGGTAGCAATTGCGTTACGCGAGGGGTAATCTCACTCCTAAGACAATTGCTACTGTATCTGCAACTTAATTGTGTCCACTTACTTGTAGCGTCAATTATTTGTAAGCTGATTTTCGAGAACTGGTAAAAAATCCGACATTTTGTTTGAAGAAGTGCCCAATAAGGTAGAGCGAGCCGCAGAGAACGGTGAGGGATGGTTTGGCTAGTGGTTCCTCAGCAGTCGTTGCAGTTTCCAGGGCAGAAAACACATGGGGATAGGTTTGGCAATCTGCCAGATCGGGACAAATGGTTTGAGCCAGTTGAGCGAGGTCGTCTGGGTCAGCAGAACTGTGGTCAGGAACGGGCACCAGATAGAGGCGATCGCCCTCTCTCAGCAATGCCTTCAGAATATCTGCATGATCCTTTGTGGATAACATGCCCATGACCCAGTGAATGGGGAATGGGAAATGGGGATGCTTTACCTCTTCCCACTCCTGACTCTTCAGGTTTTGTTTTCTAATCAGACTATCTATGTACTGCCGCAACACTTCTGCACTGGCGGGATTGTGGGCACCATCAATCAGAATTTTGTGCCCACGCCAGGTGAACCATTGCAGGCGGCCTGGCCATCGGGTTTTTTGCCATACCATCGGCGATCGCACCATCTGAAATTTTCCAGCCCTGCTGACGGAGAATTTGCAAAGCTGCGATCGCCAGTGCTGAATTGTGGAGTTGAATCTCGCCTGGCAGGGGAAGGGGGTAACGGATGCCTTGAGATTCCACCCAATGGGGGAAAGAGGTAGGAGTGACGGGGGAATGGGGGAATGGGGGGATGGGGAGATGGGGGGATGGGCTATCTTTCACTCCATCCCTTCTTTCGCCTTTCCCCTTTCGCCCTTCCCCTTCTAACTCCTGAGCATTCTGCTTCATGGTTGCTGGTTCTGGGTAGACGGCTGGACAGCCCAACTCTGCAACTCGGTGTTCAATAACAGCCTTAGCTTCGGGGGGAAGTTGCCCAATCACGGCAGGACACCCCGGTTTCAAGATGCCAGCTTTTTCTCTGGCGATGTCGGCCAGGGTGGGGCCAAGGCGCTGCCAGTGTTCCCGGCTGATAGAGGTGATGATACTGACCAGGGGGGCGATCGCACACATTTGTCGCATCCAGCCTTCCTCCCAGCCCCACTTCCACCACTGCAATATCCACCTTTTGTTGAGCGAAATAAAGCCAGGCTGCCGCAGTGATCACCTCAAACTGGGTGGGGGAGGGTTTGCCCGATGGAATGGCAGTAATTACCTGATTGAGAACGTTTTCCAGTTCATCGGGTGTAATCGGTTGTTCATTCAGGCAAATTCGCTCACACCAGCTCACCAAATGGGGGGAGGTGTAGCGCCCTACCCGGTAGCCAGCTTCGGTCAATACGGCTGAAAGATAGGCACAAACTGACCCTTTGCCGTTGCTTCCGGCCACATGGACGATGGACACCCGTTCATGGGGATTCTCCAATTCAGCTAGAAGTTGCTGAATGCTTTCTAAGCCTAAACGAACACCAAAACGCTCAAATTTTTGCAGAATTGAATCGATGTCTACCACATTATTGGGGGTCTACGATAGCGCCCATAAACACTACAGTTCCGCTTCGATTATCGCGGATAGTGCAGAAGAAGGGGCGATCGACCACCATTGAAAACGGTTCATCCACAATTGCTGAAGTTGCACGAATACCAATGGATGTGACAGCAGCGGCTTCGGTGCCTTCCTCATTCACTTCTACAAATGTCTTGTGCTTGACTTGATTAATCCTGGTTGGAGTGCTGCTGATACCTGAAAAGTCCGATCTGGAGCCATCAAAGGCAACTGCCATTCCCAACGCTGACAATGTCCGCTTTAGCTCAATATCGTATTCCAGCTTGAAGCGGGGAATTTGCACCGTACCGGGACGGCTACGGAAGCGCGTGACCCATTGCTGCCAGTTTTCAGCCGTCAGGTCCTGGTAAAAATCTGACGCGCTGTAAGGCTTTTTGGGCAGCAGGATATCCATGCTCATCCGCTGTCCTTCACCGTAGGGCAGGCTGACTGCCTGGAATCGGTCAGTTTCAAAGTAGCGAAATTCCCCCCGCTGAGACATCAGCGGATGTTGCTTGGAACTGCCATCAGGGCGGTAAAAAGGCTTTTCTGCTGTTAACTTTTTATCAAATGGCTTTGTCCAATCCCCTTTGAAGTAGATAGCGTTAATCAGGAACAACACGTCTCTAGGGTTGATGGAGTCAATGATTTCTTCAATCTTGCCGCGCGTATTGTCCTTCACCCAACCGTTGATGATGGATTTGGATTTGGGATCGTTAAAGTTCAAATTTGCAATCTCTGCTCCGTAAAACGTTTGATTGCGTTGCATGAAATCTGGCTTGAAGGAAACATCCTGCCGTGCCCAAATGGAGTTGGCGATCGCCAACTGTACTTTTGGGTCGGGGTTTTGCAGCAATTCCTTCAGGTTCGCGTTTGCCTGGTTCAGCGCTTGCAGACTCATACCATTCAGTTCTAGCGCCTTTGCCATTGCTTTTTGAGTCTCGCCACTGGCTCCGTTGTAGGTCATGGCAAGGGCGATCGCCACGCTCGATGGTGACACAAATATATTTTTGTTCCGGTCTTGCTTGAGAATTTCTGAAAACAGCTTGAATCCAAACTGGGTATTGGCTGCGACCAATTGGGGATCGATCTCTGGGGATTTCTGCATGGCAAGATGCTCCGTCTGTGGGGTTGGTTGAGAGAAGGGGGTTGTTTGTTCCTGGCTGACTGCCTGGATGCATCCCATTAAACCCAGCAATACTAGCCCCGTTATGCCAATCCCTCCCATGATCCGCAACCCACGATAATTCATGTCAAAACTCCTTTTTCTCTAACCACTAGCAACCAACAACTCCTATTAAGGATGTCATGTTCAAGCTGCGATGGAGGGATGGTTGCGTTTTTGGAAACTAGTATTGACACTAAATTTTGCAACATGGGGTTTGGGGGCGGAGCCCCCAAGCAGGGGTGAAACCCCGGCACCCCATCCTAAAACCACAATGACTACCGCTATAACACCGCATTCTTTGAGTGAACTGATCTCTCCCTCTTCCCCTCTCCGGGTCGGAAAGGGGTGCCAAAGGCGGGGTGAGGTTTTCGGAGTTATTTAACTCTCATTCCTAAAACGCATCACTGCTACGCAACCCAATGTTTGGCGCGTTCAACGGCTTTTTGCCAGGTGGCAAAGTGATTGAGTGCCTGGGATGCGCCTGCGCCGGGTTCAAAGATGCGGTCAATCTGGCGCTGGCTAATTAATTTCCCATAGTCATTCCAGAAACCGACCGTCAGTCCGGCGGCAAAGGCGGCTCCCAAAACGGTTGAATCTCGCATGACCGGGCGTTCGACTGGAATGCCCAACACATCGGCTTGAAATTGCATCAGAAAGTTGTTTTCGCACGCTCCCCCATCAACCTTGAGGCGTTGACCTTCAGTGCTACAGTCTTCCTTAATCGCGAGAACCACTTCTCTTACTTGAAAGGCGATCGCTTCCAACACGGCTCGTACCATATGTTCACGTTTGACACCGCCAGTAATGCCGAAAAAGGCTCCCCGTGCGCCCATATCCCAATGGGGTGCGCCCAATCCACTCAAAGCAGGGACAAAATAAACGCCGCCATTGTCAGGCACTTGATTTGCCAGGGATTCGGTTTGGGGTGCGGTTTGAATCAGGCCCATACCATCTCGTAACCACTGAATGCAGGCTCCTGTGGTGAACAGGCTACCTTCGAGAGCGTAGCTAAGGGGGGAGATGGGGTATGGGCTGTGGGCTGTGGGAATGGCAGTCCAGGCAATGGCGGAGAGGAGTTGATGGCGCGATCGCACGATTTCGTTGCCGGTATGGGCGACGAGAAAACAGCCGGTGCCATAGGTACATTTCATCAATCCGAGGCGATCGCACCCCTGCCCAAACAGGGCAGCCTGTTGATCGCCCAAAATCCCTGTAACAGGAATCTCTGCCCCGAACAGGCTGGCATCGGTAGCACCAAACTCACTCAAACTAGGTTGCACCTTCGGCAGAATTGATGACGGGATGTTGAATAGTTCCAACAGGCGATCGTCCCACTGGCGAGTGGTGATGTTAAACAGCATGGTACGACTGGCGTTAGTGTCATCTGTCGCGTGAACCTGCCTTCCCGTCAAATTCCATAGTACCCAGGTATCAATCGTGCCTGCCAGAACATTTTCTAAGTTAATGTCTGAAGTGACAGCATGTTCCAGTAACCAGGCCAGTTTGGTGGCAGAAAAGTAGGCGTCGATGACTAAGCCAGTGCGATCAAAAATTTCCTGAGTGTGTCCCTGTTCTCGTAGCTGATTGCACATTGGAGCCGTCCGCCGATCTTGCCAGACTATTGCCCGATGTAGGGGGTGTCCGGTCGTCCGATCCCACAACAGGCAGGTTTCTCGCTGTACTGTCAACCCAATCGCTGCAATCTGTGCTGGCTCAATCCCGGCATTCTGAATAGCCGCCTGGATCACGAACTGAGTGTCCTGCCAGATCTCCAGCGGGTCATGCTCCAGCCATCCGGGTTGGGGATAATACTGGGTCAGTTCCTTGTAGGCAGAACCCACAATCTGGCTCTCCTGGTCAAACAGAAATGCCCGATTACCAGTAGTCCCCAAGTCGAGGGCGAGAATGTATTGGGGTGAAGCTGGAGGAGGCATAGGGAGATGGGGGGACGGAGGATGGTCAGTCAGGGATTGCAATAGTTGCATTGGGCTGGATCGGCTACTTCCATTCCATCGGGAAAGAAGATTTCCTGGCTGAAATCACATTTTTGACAGCGATACAGGGCAGTGTGAGTCAGGAAGGTTGGCAATCCACATAGACCGCAGGGTAAGCCTGCCCGTCGCTCGATGAGTTCAAAGCCTGGGGTGGAACAGACGGGGCAGACGCAGTTGATTTTTTTAACCAGATCAAGGGTGGCTTTTTCAATCACGGCCATGCGGGTGGGGTTGTAGAGCGCTCGCATATCCGTTTCTAGATGGATGGTACCGTTGGGCGATCGCTCTAAAGCAAGGGTAACCGCGTCCAGAAGCTGCCGCTCACTGGTAATTCCTTTGAAAATTTCATCTGGATGCTTTGCCGACTGACTGACCATCACCACCAGGCCATGTTCGGGAAAGCCGACTTTTTCAGCAAACTTCAGAGCTGCTTGAAAATCTTGAACCGTGGTATGGCTGTAGTTAGTTTCGAGGGAAAACTCCTGTCCGACAATTTCCAACTGGTTCGCTTTATCAAGCAGTAAAACCAGTTCCCGATTACAGGGAATGGCAGGAAAGCTGGGGTTGGGTGCAAACACTCCTTCACTGGCGATCGCTAGCGTTTCCCCTGTCAGGTCCAGTGCCTTTTCTGCTTTCAGTCGGGCCGCTTCCACCTGGGTACCCGGACGTTCCCGATCTCTGGTAAAGGTTCCAAACGCATCGGTATCCAGCCCCTCTGGAACAATTACCTGAATCCCCAGTTCCTGCTCCAGGATGGGAGCGATTGCCTTTTCCTTATGGTGCATCGTTGCCAGAACTGCAATTCGCTGAGTAAAAAGAGGATGAGCCATACCGCCCTTTTCACCTGCTGAAACCGTACTCCATAGCCATTTTCGCTTGAGTGGAGTACCTCTCGATCAAGGGAGTCAAGAGAATTACGGAGTTTTTCCAGTTGATATAGCGATAGTCATTATGGTTAGGACGGGGTGCAGGGGTGGAACCCCTGGCTGGGGGCGAAGCCACCACCATCCCTTAAAACCAATGCCCTGAGAAACCTGGCCACAGCTATAGCTGTAAGGAGTCGAGGAGAATGATATATGCCTGGATTTGAGGGAGAGCTTCTATAAAGCTCTTATAAAGCTCTCAATCCTTTCACCTGGATCGTTCACTATTGCGGCTAAATTTGCTGTCCTGAAACGCATTGCCAATGCCTTTGATAATACCGCGCCCAATCAGGCCAATACCGCGTCCAATTACCTCTGTTAGGAGATAAACCACTCCGCTGCCTACAAAGGAAATGGCAGAACGGAGACGGGGGGCGATCGCATCACGCGCTTCCAGGGCCAGCGTGACGACCAGCGGAATTCCCGAAAGCGCTGTCAGTTCCTCATTGCGGGGAGAATAGATAGAGGTTTTGGTGATACCCCCTTCCTGCAGAGTGAACAAATTGTATCGACTTTCAAAAATGGCCGCTGGTTCACCAAAGTACTGCTCTATCCGATAGTGCCAGGATAAATTGTTGCGAAATCGCTCAATTTCTCGCGTCGAAAGAAGCCGTTTGTCGTAGAAGTTACGCTTAATCGTTTCCACATTCCCAAAACGGTTGAGAAGCGGTTGCATCACTGCATTAGCAACTTGAACGATCAGATTTTGCAGCAGCATTTCCATCCGCACCATTGCTTCTACAGTGCCAGCCTCGTAGGAAGCATCGTCGATGGCAAGGGGAGTTTGAAACAGAAGGTGGGCCAGAAATTCGGGAATTAGGGGAATTTTGTCCAGAATTCCTGTCTGTACAATGTCTGCGTCCCGCAGCAGAATATTCACGATTTCGACGGGCTGATTGTTGAGTTGAAGGGTGTAATACTTGCCAAAGAAATCCGTCGTAGTAGTCTGCCACAAATCGAGCAAAATCACTGTCTGCTTTTCTTCCAATTGCTCAGGCTGTACCTGAGAAAAATGCAGGTCGTCTAAAATTTCTTCCAACTTACGCAGAATAGTGTAGAACAACTCTCGCTTTTTTTCTTCCCTCAAGATGTCAATTTCTAAAGTGGTTTCGGTGAGGTTTCGGAGGCTGGTTTGCAACCGGGCTGCTGTCATATCAAACAGAGCCGCACGAATAGAGCGCAGGGAGGTAGGAGCCGGAGCGGTGAGGGGAGCGGCGCTAGGAGTGGGAGAAGCTGAAGGCGACGGTAAGGGTAGTGCCTCTGTACCTGGCTTTGATGAAGCAGGCATAGAGGGTGGTGGAGGGGGGAAAGGGGAAAGTTGGGAGGGTTCCCTTCGGTGAGGAGGTGCTAAAAGTCGATTCACCAGCCAACGGGCAGCCCGTAGTTCACGATGGCGGCCGGCCAGAACAAGCTCATCAAGGGGAGTGAGGTTGGGGTTTTGGAGTTGGGTATTGAGGAGGGCGATCGCTGCATCAATTTGCCGGATGCCTGACTGGCGCAGATTACGGCGCAAAACGCCCAGCGGGGTATCGGTTTCAGAAGTAGCCGTTGCAGGGGTAGGGAGCAAACGTTCATCACTAGTATTTTTTGCCGGAAGTTGGGCGGCGGTCAGTGCCTGGCTGATCGTCTGCATTGCCAGATTCCAGTAGGTTTGTCCTGCCGCAACCTGCCGGATAGCAGAAACCCATGTTTGAATATCTGCCCCTTTCGGACAGTAACCTTCTGCTCCAGTTTGCATAGCCGCCGCCAGTTGAAGCGGATCTTGACTGGCACTAAGCAAAAGGATCGGGAGTTGGGGAAACAGGGCTTTGATTTGCTCACACAGGGCTACTCCAGTATTTTGCCCGGTTCGGGATTGCCCTAGGTCAAGGCTCATCAGGATCAGGTCAGGAGCGATCGCCCCATTCTCATCCAATTCACCCACACGGTTTTTCACCCAATCCTGCAATACCCGTAGAGCGGTTGCCCCAGTATCCGCTTCAAACACAATTCGCAAATCGGGAACCTGCTCAAATGCAGTCACCAATCCCAACCGAAAAACCGGATCATCCTCAATCAACATTAACCGGATTACACGGCGACGTTGGCGATTCGTTTCCGGTGGGTTGCTCATATTTGGTCATGGGTTCCCTGGATATAGAATACAGGCTACAGGGGGATGGGGAAAAGATTTGGTCAAAAGCATATAGCTCTACGCGGGTGTATTAGGACATTGGAATTAGAGAGGGAGTGGGGGCTTCGCCCCCAGCCAAGGGGTTCCACCCCTGCACCCCGTCCTAACCATAATGACTATCGCTATAACACCTAATCCCCGGTTTCCGCTCTATCAAATCCTATCGGGTTCCTTTCCCAGTTCCCGCAAACGAGTAGCTAACTGTTCAGCCCGATGATATTCCTGCTCTGCCTACTCCAAATCCGTGGGAGGTAGAGTGGGTTGCCAATCGAGCAACATCGTAGTAACTCCTCCCCAATACTGGTAGAAATTTTCTGCCATGAAGCACTAATGATTTGCAGGAGGCAGTACCTCATAGGACTCTACCGGGTAGTTATCAGGCGAAGGCAATTGGGACGGTTGCGGTTGAGGGGTTTGAATGATAGTGGGCGTGGGGCTTGCCAGGGGAGAAGGGCTGAATTGGGGTGTGGAAGGAGGCAGGGAGATGGCAGGGGGTAGCGCTGCGTCGGGAAGGGGAGTAGGAGCGGGACTACTGAAAGAATCCAATGGGTCATCGGTTGGCAGGTCATTTTCCTCCAATGGGATAGAAGGTTGGTTGCGTTTCTGCTGAGCGGTCCAGGTGGCGATCGCACCCTGCGCCTCACCGTACAGGGCACGACCAGGACGGATCTGGGATGCCAGATTAATTGCCGATGCCGTTTTGCCCTCCGCTGCAAGAGTATGGGCCCGGTTAAGCAGTGGTTGGTCTTCTGCAATTTGAATGTCGTAGAGCCAGTTGGAAATCGCGGTCTGGGCTTCATGATAGAGGGCTCGCCCAGGGCGAATTCTGGAGGCCACTTGAATGGCTTCATCCAGGCGCTGCTGTTTTGCCAGGGTTTGTGCCTGCTTCAGAATAGGCTCGTCTTCAATCAGTTGAATTTGCCGATTCCACTGGGCGATTGCCCCCTGAGCTTCAAGATACAGAGGACGCCCACGGACAATTTGCCTGGCGTAAGCGATCGCCCGCTTCAATGCTTCCGGTTTTCCAACCGCTGCATATTGCTGGGCTTGAGCCAGATAAGGGCTGTCCTGCACCCGCTCTATATCCTTCTGCCACATGCTGATGAGCGTCTGGGCATAGACCCGCCGGGGTCGCTCTGGCGTAATGCCCTGAGCAACCTGAATGGCAAGCTGGAGGGTGGGGATTTGTCTTAGGTTCGCAAGGGCACTGGCAATATTTAACTGGGTCACGTCTTGAATTTGCGTTTGCAGTTTAGGCAGAACCGTCTTTGTTTGCGAATAGAGCGGACTGGTCGGCTGGATTTGGCGCACCTGGGAAAATGCCATCCAGAGTTGCCAGAGTTGCTGGAAAAGAGGACCTCTGGGCAATGGATCAATCACGAGTGACTGAGCCCGGCTAAACCAAAGGATATCCCGCACATCGGGCACCGGAATTCCATGGGGCAATTCCTTAACCACAGCAGTTGCCCCTTCCAGGTTGGTTTTAGTAGACAAGCGCCCAGCCACGATCGCATAAAAGGTTGCCATCCAGCGTTCGATTTCAGCTTTTCCAGCTTTGTAGGCATAGGTATCGGGATTGATCTGCTCTGCAAGAGCGATCGCCCGTCCCAAGGCCTGAAGATCTCTGGGAGACTGTTTCACAATCAGGCGGGCTTTCTGAAGGTGGTCAGCCGCAATTTCTTCCGCACTGATCTGCTGCCTTAATCTTTCAATGTGTTGCAACCAGTAATCACTATCCATTTTGGAGAGCGCACGAATTCGCTGCGTTGCCAAAGCCCAATTTCTGGCCTTCATGGCAGCCTTGATAGAATCGATGATTGCCTGTCCCTGGCTGATATCTTTCTGCCAGGTTGTGATTGCGGCTCTGGCGTCTTTGTAAGTTGGGCTGCTGGGGGGAATTTTCTGTGCCAGGGCGATCGCACCTTTCAGGTCAGCCTTAATCGCCTTCATCCGAGCCAGCTCTAAAACCGTCACCGACCATTTCTCCATCAGATGTTGGGCACGACTGTAGAGGGGGTGATCAGCCGACCAATCCCTGACCAGGTCAAGCCCTGCGATTAGAGAGCTCGCATCACCAGACCGGGCTGCCTGCTCCACACAAAAGAGCTTATCCGCATCAAAACTAAGTGACTGGGGCTGTTTACACTCCGGTAGAGGTGGTAGTGTCGTCAGCCACAAAACAGCGGCCACCCCAGTTCCCGCACAAAATGCCAGCAACCATAACCATGCCAACGGACCTGCAAAAATGTGGATTTTCTTTCCCACCTGGGAAGTAACCCCCGTCAATGTTGACCGTTCCATACTCACACCCCAATTTTTGTCAGTCCTATTGGCCCCTTTCAGAAAAAATTTACTTCGTCAGCCAGCCATCCCCCCTTTTTCCGAACAATCCACAAACCTTTAGGGTTATAAGCAGGTAGCCATCGTTATATTGTTAAGGAGGGAGCGGGGGCTGCGCCCTCAGGCAGGAGGTTTCACCCCCCTCTACCCCCGAAATTATCCTTAATTTAACTAATTGGGCCTGGCTACCTTAACTAATTCCCTTGATCGAGCCTTTACAAAAGCGCAAGGCTGTACACCCGTCAAGCCTGGAGTCCGATTTTCGAGAGTTGATATTGGCCTTCTTGCTAATGGTTTTCTGAACGGTTTTCAGTGAGACATGAATTTAGCGCAAGAAACCCGCCTGAAGAAATTAAGTATCAGAAAATTTAAGCCGCGGGGTTGACAAGCTTCTAACTCCTGGCTCCTTCCTCATGGCGGCGGCAACTCTGGGAAAGGATGCATCCTCGGTGGAAGCATGGGCCGGCCCAAGTAGGGAGGAGGTGCGCTGGCGTAGGCGGGTGGTGGGTAGGCATTTTGGCGGTAGCGAGGGCTGTGGCGGCGCAGAGGCCGG
The DNA here is from genome assembly GCF_049200465.1 of Leptothermofonsia sp. ETS-13. NCBI lineage: Bacteria > Bacillati > Cyanobacteriota > Cyanophyceae > Leptolyngbyales > Leptolyngbyaceae > Leptothermofonsia > Leptothermofonsia sp. ETS-13. The sequence continues at coordinate 2,006,229 of NZ_CP120836.1, read as the reverse complement.
TTGGCAGCTTCAATTTGCGCACTCCAATCAGAGATTGACCGTTGTGCTTCGTCGAAAAGTGCTCGTCCGGAGCCAATTTGAGAGGCCGTGTTAATCGCCCCTGAAAGGTTTCCGTTGGCTGCCTGAGATTTGGCACGGCTCAGAATCGGCTGATCTTCCGCAATTTGAATGAGATTGGTCCACTTTTGAGCAAACTTCTGGGCTTCGCCGTAAAGTGCTCGTTCGGGTCGGATCTTGCTGGCTTGCTGGATGGCCGCTTTCAATTTTTTCTGACTTGCCAGTGTTTTCGCCTGGTCTAGAATGGGGCGGTCTTCAATGATCTGGATCTGCCGATTCCACTTGGAGATCGCTGCCTGTGCCTTTGATCGCAGTGCCCGACCAGGGGCAATCACACTGGCCTGGGCAATCGCTGCCTTCAGGCTGGGGATTGTGTTGTCTGCTGCAAGGTTTTGCGCTGCTAGCAGGGCGGGGCGATCGGCCACACGCTGGATATCCTGTTTCCATCGAGCAATCAAGCTCTGGGCCTGTAACCGCTGGGGGCGATCGGGCTCAATTCCCTGGGCAATTTGAATCGCAAGCTGAAGGGAGGGAATCTGCCCCACCCTGGCAGCAGAATTGGCAACTTGAAGCTGGTTCAGATCCTGAAGCTGCTTCTCAAGTTGGGGAATCACGGCCTGAGCCTGGGAATAGAAGGGACTGTTTTTTCCAATCTGTTGCAGGTGGAATTGTGTCATCCAGACTCGCTGGAGTTGAACTGCAAGAGGCTCCCCCAGAGATGGGCGAGTAGCCAGTGCTTTGGCGCGGCTGTACCAGACCAGATCTCGAATTTTTGCTGGGGGAGAGACTTCGAAGGGCAGAGCCTGAGCAGCCGCGATCGCTCCAGCCTGGTCGAATTGGTCTGCCCGTGTTGCAACCAGGTTCAGCAAAGATTGGGTCCAGCGGGTAATGGAAGATTTAGCAACAGCGTGGGTGTGGGTTCTGGAATCAATCTGTTCAGCTTTGGCGATCGCCTCTGCCAGCGTATCAGAGTTGCTGGGGTCGTACTCTACCATCGCTTGAAGCTGTTGGAACTGCTCCCAGGCAGCCTGTTCCTTAGCCAGCTGCTGCCGCAACCGTTTCACCTCTGCCCGCCCCTTTTCATCGATGCCCAGCCTGGAAAAGGCGAGAATTTTATCCTCTGCGGTTTGCCAATCTTGCCGGGTTAAAGCCGCTTGAAAAGCCTTCTTAATGGCGGCTCTCTGGTTACGGTTTTTCTGCCAGCCTGCAATCGCCGCTTTCACCTCTTTATGAATAGGGCTTTCGGCTGGAATTTTGCGAGCCAGTTCAATCGCTGCCTGTAAATCGCCTTTTTCCGCTTTTTCCTGAGCGGTTTCCAGGAGGGACCTGGACCACTCTTTCATCGCCCGGTTCACCCGATGATGCAGAGGATGGTTGGCAGACCAGTTTTTTACCAGATTAAAGCCTGCCAGAATAGCATCTACTTTTCCAGAACGGGCATCCCGCTCCGCACAATACAGCCGCTCCGCATCGGGGGCTAGAGGGGCTACTTTTTTACAGTCCGGCAGGGGTGGAATTGAAGACAGCCAGATATAAGCTGTAACCGCCATTCCTCCACAAAGTGTGAGTAGCCCTAGCCATAGAGCAGGGGTTGCTGCTGCACTGATTCCTTGAAAGAACTGGGAGAGGATAGAGGGGCGATGTTGGCGAGTTCTGTTTTCGGAGCGATCGCCAACCTTTAACGGCACGTCCGGCAAAGGAGCCTCCTGCACAGGATGTGTTTGTCGATTATTGTATTCGCAGTAACCAGTTTTGGAGCAGGTGATACTGAACAGGTTCGTTTATGCCCATCAGTCTCGACATCAACCGTTTCACCGACATCTGATTTGAGTGATGGGGTGAGTTTCATACTGGTCTTCCTCATTCCCTAACCCTTCCTCATTGATTCCAGAACATTGAATTGACGAGGCGATCGCCCCCTGCTTTCAAAGCCAGCAGCGAATGGGCGATCACAAATATCAGCACTGCCGGTACGGTCATCAGATGCACTACTCGCAGGGGAAACCAACCGCCAAAGAAATCCACAATCCAGGGAAATTGCGCTGGTTTATACATGCCAATGCCCGTCAATAGGGCTAACAGTAGAATCGGGATGATTGAGGTGTATACAATTCGGTGCCAGGCATAGATGCGTCGCTTTGAATTTTTGCTCATTTGAAGGGCTTTGATGTCATTACTGCCCACATAACGATGCTTCCAGCGCTGGCTGACCAGCACATACACCCCATACCAGAGCAAATTCAACGAAAAGAACCACATTGCTGCAAAGTGCCAGTGCCTGGCTCCTGCTAACCATCCACCCAGGGTAATGAGTAATGGAAAATCATAACCACCCCGTCCGCCAAAGACAGGATTAGCGTTGTAGATGCGCAAACCGCTGGTCAGCATGAGAAAAAGACTAATGACATTGACCCAGTGAAAAATCCGGGCGGGGGGTGCCAGATGGAATTTAGGTTGCTTGCGATCGCTAAATTCAGAAGATGAGTCCATCGTGATACATGGCAAAGACTGCGAACAATGGGGCTGGTGCAGGATGGCAGAAATAACTGTGTCATCGGAGTGCTTACCAGAGTGTCCATCTCTTGATAGAAGGACAAATCCGCTCCAGATTCTAGCCTGGTAGGGGCTAGACCAGTTCTGCCCTTTCTGGCCAACCCTTAACAAGGAGTATTTTATGATGCATGCTCATTTCACATGTCGGGTTCTTGGTATTTTTCTGGCTTTTGTGTTGTTTCTGAGTATGGTTTTGGGAGGAAATGTTAACCAGGTATCAGCCAGACCCTTGACACCCGAAGCCTCAGCTTATGACGTTGATAAACCGACAACTCCAGAAATGGGGCAATGGATGCAACAAGAGAAATCGCGGACGAATCTCAAACGTGTAGCGAGTGAATCAATTCCAGCCGTAAAGGGTACTGAGAATGAAGAAAATATTTTCCAGCGAGCCGTGGAAAACGTTCAAGAAAAGCTAAATCTGGATGAACCAGCTCCTCAAAGCACAAAAGATTTTTTGAATGATGTGAAAACGAAAGCGAGTAATGCGGTAGATCGCTAGGAATTCTTGCAGTCACGAGAGGTAAAGGGAAAGCCAGGGGTAATTTGGCTTGAAAGAAGGGCATCCTTTGAAGGACTTTGATTGTTGAAAGCTCCCGTGAAATTAATGTCGGCTAAAATTGCCGAAATACTAAGTAGCAGGAGTTCCTGATGAGTATGCGATCTTCTATTGGGGGTGTTACTGTGCTATCAACCTATCGCAAACAAGCTTTTATTGGCGTTCCGTGTTTTGTGGTAGCAGCATCGGCTGTGCTGCTACCAGCAACGGGTGGGGCAGTGGTCAGCAATGGCCAGGTATTTTGTTACTCCGATCGCCCCTGTATTGAATCGGTGACCTCAGATGCTCGCTCAATCCGAATTAGCTGGCGTGGCAGAGAGTACTTCGACTTCTACAATGTGCGCTGGATTCGCCCTGGAAAAGAGGAGATGGAAACTCACAAGATGCTGGAAGGCGGGAATAAGGGAAGCCTGGCCATTACCAAAATCCTGCCAAATACTCAGTACGTCATCAAAATTCAGGGATGCAACACCCAACTCATTGGCGGTCCTGCCTGTACGGAATGGGAGATCCAGGAAGTGGTGACGCAGGATTTTGCACTGGAGGAAGAAGCCACTGGAACTCAACCGGCTGAAGGCCAACCGACCGGATCTGCAACGGTTGAGGAACCCGCGGTGGTTGAACCCGCTTCAAAACAACCACTTATGGATGCGCCCCCGGTGGTTGTTCCCACTACTGAGGTGCCCGCTTCTGAAACGTCACCCAAATAAGTTTAGCGGCGGTATTCGTCTCCGCAGTCACCAATGAGTGAGTACAGGTTGCGGGCGTTGCTGGTCACCGCGTCAATCCTGGCAAGATCATCCGCATCCAGGGAAAAATCGAATACTCTGGCATTGTCCTGGATATGTTCTGAGACACCCAGGCGAGTGCCGATAATCACACCAGCAACGGCAGGCTGTTCCAGCACATAGCGAGCGGCAACGTTGGCGATGGTAGCCTTGTGTTTTTGGGCGATCGCCTGCAAAGCTTGCAATAATGCCTGAAATAAATCCCAGTCTCCCCAGGCATCAATCATTTGCTTGTACTTGCGCAGGGAAGCCGTGCCCAGATCCCAGCGTCGGGGTTCGCGCATACCCAGGTACTTTTCAGACACTAAGCCGCCGCAGAGAGACCCATAGGCGAACAGCTTAATGTTGTGCTGTTCACAAAAGGCTGCCATTTGCACCTGGGGGCGGCGATCGACCAGGGAGTACTGCACCTGGTTTGACACAATGGGAATGCCGTGATCCAGAATGATTTTCAAGTGTTCTGTATCGAAGTTGGTCAAAGCCAGATAGCGGATTTTGCCTTCTTTCTGGAGGTCTGCCAGGTGTTTGAGGGCATCCAGATAGCTGCGATCGCCGTACTCCCACCAGTGAAATTGCAACAGGTCAAGGGTTTCCACTCCCATCCGGCGCAGGGAGATGTTGATGTTGTCTTCCACAATCTGTAGTGTCATTTTGCCAGGGCGGGGCACCCACTTGGTAAATGCTTGAATCCCTTGTACCGCACTTTCTCCGCGCGTTGCTTTCAACTGCCTGCGAAATTCGCCAATGAAATCTTCGGCGGGGCCGTAGTGGTCGGCTAAGTCCCAGGTGGTAAAGCCCGCATCCACATAGTGAAACATACTCTCAACGGCGGCCCTGGGATTGATGGAACCATGGGCACCGGAAACCTGCCACATGCCGTTGAGAATCCGGCAGATGGTCATGTCTGGGGTGAATTGGAGATAGGCGGAGGAGGGGAGAGGCATAGGGGAGAGGGGCTTAACTACGAGCCATCGCTAAAATTTGCTGGGCAACGGGCTCTTCCACAGGCATGACGGAGAGACGATTGCCCTGTTTCACCACCACTAACTCTTCTGGGCTGAACTTCTGCCGCAGCATCTCCAGGGAAAGGAAGGTGGGAAAAGCTTCCACAAATTCAACTTCCACCGTGCGCCAGCGGGGGGTTATCTTTGGGCGATTTTTCGTCATAATACTTGCTCTTGGGGTCAAATTGAGTTGGGTCTACGATGTCTGGTGTGGAGATTTTCATCAGCCCCGCAATACCTGGTGGTTCGGCATTGGAGTGGTAGAAGAAAGCAAGATCGCCCACTTGCATCGATCGCAAAAAATTCCGGGCCTGATAGTTGCGCACCCCATCCCAAATGGTGGTGCGATCGCGCTTCAGATCGTCAATGCTGTAAACACTGGGCTCAGACTTCATTAACCAATAGTTCATTGGAAGTGGGAATAGGGACAGGATCACAGTTTACTGTAGTTGCCCCTGATCTCAGGCGTAATTTGCATACCTCATAAGTAGGTAGTCATACGCGATTAAATTAAGAATAATTAAGAATAATTTCGGGGGGAGAGGGGGTAAAATCCCCTGCCTGGGGGCGCAGCCCCCATTCCCCCCTTTACCAATTAGATATGAATACCTAAGTAGGTAGTCATACGCGGTTTGAAGTAGACATTCGTTAATGTAGGGACACTCGATGGAATGTCCCTACGCAAGACCGGATTGAGAGAGGGGAGAAATCAAAGCCCAAGTAGTTGATCCAACTCATCCAGAGCCTCGCACTTAAAGGAAACCGATGCTTCAGTTGTTGCGATCGGGGTCTGGATACCCCAGGTTGCGGTTTCCTCAATCATCCGGCGAGGTCCATTCAGATACTCATCTGCGTACCGACGGAAGACAGCCTCTACCGCAGCTCGTGGATTCTTCAAGCCCCACTCCGAGGCAATCAGGCTCGCCTTCTCCAACACATCTCGGCTGAGCCTTACTTTGTTGTCATACATCGCGATACTCCATCAAAAACTTAACTGTGCTCCATTCAAAATGGGAAACAAACCCCGCACATTGGCAAACTGTGGGTCGCCCATGACCGCGAATAACTTGCGCCCCTGCAAACGCTCGGAAATCAAGTGGGAACCACCTCCTGTAACCAGGAAACGAGTCACCCGTGCCATGTAAGGGGTGTACTGGGCTCGCACTGTCTGAAAGATGCCCTTGAACCAGGGTTCGAGGTGTTCTTCTAGCCAGGGCAACCAGGACAGACCCGTATCAGCGTAGGTATGTCCAGCACGAAAACCATCCATGACAATGCTGGGGTCTGCCGAAGTGCCAAGGGCATCAGTCAGACGGCGATCAAAACTGATGGAAGTTGCCAGTTCATAGGTACCGCCCCGATCCATCACATTTTCATCAATGACCTCACCTTCAGCATCCACCAGGCGAGTCAGCCAGGTGCCTCCCCCAATATCGATTACAATCGTGTAGCCACTATCGGGAATCAGCCCCATCCGTTGGGCATAGTGGTAAGCACCCATCCCTTCCCGCTCAACTTCAACACGTTCAACCAAAACTCGATAATCAATTCCGTTGCGTTTGAACTCGTGCATCCCCAAAAGTTGCTGCCGGATAGCATCTTCGCTTTTAGCAGGGTCCGGGGTTGAGGCATAGACACTGAGAGCAAATTCAGTTTTATTTTCCCAGGGTTCAAGGCAGGCGTAAAGGTGGAGCCGTGACAACTCAACCTTGTTTTCAATTACAGTTTGTTGTTGACGGCGATATTTATAAGCCTGCCCACCAAAATGAAAACGGGTACCGTCGGCCAGTTCAACCAGGGGAGACGCTTCGGAGTAGCGGACAGAATCTCGCCCCTGGGGAAGCTGAAACCGGACGGAACGAATGGCCTTTGGATGGCCCACTCCATCCCAAAATTTGAGGTCGTAGTTCCCAGCATCCAGTGCCAGAATGCGGCTAGTAAAGGAATTACCAGCATCTTTTTTAGCTCTTGTTTGTCGAGTAGCGGTCGTCATGGGTTCCTCGCTTATACTGATTCCTAACGGTAACGGTTGGGCTTTAACTCGTTTTCGATTGTCCCCATTAGTACACATGTACTATACAGGTTCAAGGAATCTTTTGCAAGGGCTCTTCTGGAATTTCAGTGATAAGCTGCGCTTATTGCTAAAACAAAATCGATATTTTAGGGTTTTGTTTAAGATGGGAGAGTAGCGGTACCACTCTCTCACTGACAAAGCGGGAGAACCTTTGCAAGGAATCTGGCAAAGTTGTTTAAGGGATGGGGTTTCAATTTAATTCGAGAATTGGGTAGGAGCGGGTTTTGCCGTCAAGCTCTTATTCGCTTCTTCACCTTTTTTCTGTTCTGGGCCCTCAATGATTACGCATCACCTGGTGCCGAAATGTGTCTAAATATGTCGATGATTTAGCCCAGGTGGAGGTTTTCGCTATGGTAGAATTCGTTGAAATGATTAGGTAAGGATTCCGAGAATGTCAGCAGCTGCGTCTGTTACAGATTCCACCTTTAAGCAAGAAGTTCTTGAGAGTGATGTTCCCGTTTTAGTAGACTTCTGGGCTCCCTGGTGCGGTCCGTGTCGTATGGTGGCACCAATTGTCGATGAGATTGCGGCACAGTACGAAGGACAGGTTAAGGTCGTTAAGGTCAACACTGACGAAAATCCAAGCGTCGCCAGCCAGTATGGCATTCGTAGTATCCCGACGCTGATGATTTTCAAAGGAGGCCAAAGGGTCGATATGGTTGTTGGTGCGGTTCCCAAGACAACGTTGTCCAATACGCTTGAAAAGTATCTTTAAGCTTTGTTTTAGTACTCAGACTCAAGATTTCAGCGCCTCAGGTTTCTGCCTGGGGCGCTTTTAATATGAAGTTCAGGGAATCAGGCGATTTTCAGAATAAAAATTGCGGAATCTCTTTTTACAATCCAGATAAGATTGCTACATCAACGCCTTATTGTTAATTTAAATCTCAGTTTGTTGAGCGAAATTAATCATCTTTCTGCCTTAAATGATTCTGTAGACGGATATGCCTCCATCTTGAGCTAGGTATTCTGGAATTTATTCCTCTAATCAATACGTTCTTAAATCAAAAACAAGATTTCGATGGTTCTCCTGGCTCGTCGTTAAAGAGTTAATATCTGGCTGTTTTCTCTGAGGGGCATTTTTTGATGCTTTGAAATTGATCGAATAGCCACCTGGTAGTTTGCTGAGTGATCGTTTGATCGTTTGGTGAGCGATCGCCCCTAAGTAGCGACTGGTCTATCAAGACTGTTTGGATGGGTTGAAAACCCTCAAAACACCTGAGAATTGGGTTTTGTAGATTTTTGAGGGATAATCAAATCTATCCTGACAGACTACCAGGCGCAATTAAGGCGCAATTAAATTAAGGATAATTCGGGGATGGAAGGGGTGAAACCCTCTGCCTGGAAGGCTTCGCCCCCACTCCCCTCTTTACAATTAATGATGGCTGCCTACTGATTAATCAAAATTAAATAATGGCAAAAACCGATATTTTCTATCCATGAAATTGCTTTTTTTCCTAAAAACAGTTTTGACAAAATACTGGCTGCGATCGCGCCTATTTTATCGGCTGAGTTTACTGATTCTTTTTGCTATAAGTGCGGCGTTGATAATTGTGCCCGCCCTTTCTCAACCAGTAACACTGAGACTCTTGATGACCGCTCCCGATGTTCCTCCGTGGAACCGGGTTATGGTGAAGGCATTTGAAGCGCAAAATCCAGGAATTCGACTGCAAATTGTTGAAGGACCCAACGCAACCAATCTGATTGAAGATCTCTATACTTCTGCCTTCTTGCTGGGTGACTCTCCCTATGATTTGATCAACATGGATGTCATCTGGACACCGAAGTTTGCTGCCGCAGGCTGGTTGGTAAACTTAACCGATAAGTTTTCTCAGGAAGAGTTGTCAGTCTTCTCAACCCCAGATGTGGAGGGAGGAAAGTACCAGGATCGACTCTATCGGCTGCCGATCCGTTCAGATGCAGGGATGCTGTATTACCGCAGAGATTTGCTTGAGCAAGCAGGTTATCAACCCCCTAAGACCTTTGAAGAACTGATAAAAATTTCAAAGGACTTGCAGGAGAAAGGACTGGTTCGCTGGGGTTACCTCTGGCAGGGGCGCCAATATGAAGGGGCGGCAGCCATGTTTGTGGAAGTGCTGAAAGGCTTTGGTGCCTTTTGGGTCAACCCTGATACTCTGGAAGTTGGGCTGGATCAGTCAGCCGCGATTCAAGCTGTGGAATTTTTGAAGAGTACCATTCAGGAAGGCATTTCTCCTCCAGGCGTGACGACCTACATGGAAGAAGATACCCGCCGGATCTTTCAAAATGGGGAAGCTGCCTTTTTGCGTAGCTGGCCCTATGTCTGGCCTCTAGTTAACGCAGAAGATTCTCCCATTCAAGGAAAAGTTGGCATTATGCCCATGATCGGGGCAGAAGGAAACACGGGCGGGTCGTGCCTGGGTGGTTGGGGGTTGGGTATTTCAAAGACGACAAAACATCCGAAAGAAGCACTCAAAGCCATCCGATTTTTAACCAGTGAGGCACCGCAAAAGGAATTTATTTTGGAGGCGGGTTATGTGCCCAGCCGCAGGTCACTCTTTACAGATCCGGCGATTGTTGCCAAATACAGTTACTATCCCCAGTTTCTTCAGGTTGTGCAAAAGGCTGTTCTGCGTCCTCCGATTGCACAATACGCTCAGGCATCCGATATTTTGCAACGTTACCTGAGTGCTGCCCTGACGAATCAAATGACGGCTGAACAGGCCATGCAAAACGCTGCCAGAGAAACCCGCCTCCTGCTGGAAGCAGGACGGGCAAGGAGGGGGTAAGAATGACCGCAACTAAAGTGGATACCATTCAAGCTCGCTATCGCCGAACGGGGTTGTACCTGCTCCTTCCAGCGGTGGCGGTGTTACTGCTGGTGTTTGCTTACCCAATTGGGCGATCGTTCTGGCTCAGCCTGTTTGACCAGAATTTGGGAACAGGGTTAGAGCCCGTTTTTGCCGGGCTGAGCAACTATGGCCGGATCATGGGTGACGGTCGCTTCTGGCAGAGCTTTTGGGTAACCACCCGATTTACAGTAATCACCGTCGTGCTGGAACTCATCCTGGGCATGGGTATTGCTCTGGTGCTAAATCAGGCATTTCGGGGACGAAATGCGGTGAGAACTATCGCCATCCTTCCCTGGGCACTACCCACAGCTCTGATTGCTCTCGGTTGGACCTGGATTTTCAATGACCAGTACGGCATTGCCAATGATATTCTGCTGCAGCTGGGCTTGATTCAGGAAGGGATTAACTGGCTAGGCGACCCTTTTACCGCCACCGTTGCCCTGGTCGTCGCTGATGTTTGGAAAACCACCCCCTTTATCAGCATCTTGCTGCTGGCAGGTCTACAGTCTATCCCCGGCGACCTCTATGAAGCCTATGCCCTGGAAGGGGCCAGTGCCTGGCAAAGCTTCTACCGCATTACCCTACCGCTGCTGATGCCCCAGGTCATCATTGCAACCCTGTTTCGGTTTGCCCAGGCATTTGGCATTTTTGACCTGGTTCAGGTAATGACTGGCGGTGGACCGGGTGGGGCAACCGAAGTGGTTTCACTTTACATCTATGCCACTGCTATGCGTTATCTCGACTTTGGCTACAGCGCAGCTATGGTCGTTGTCACTTTTTTGCTGTTGATTTTGGTAGTTGTCATTTGTACAGTTCTGATTTCTCGTTATCGGTCTCGAACGAGATGAGGAGGGAGTAGGGCTTGAGGGCTAGGAGCTGAGAAGAAAGAAAAAGGAGAAAAGAGAATAAGGAGAAAGAAGAAAGAAGGAGTGGATGAGTGGGGGAGTGAGGGAGTAAAGAAACTTCACCCCTCACCCTATCACCCCCTCACCTCTCACCCCTTACTTAACAAACAACGAACAAACCAACGACTAACAACCCATTATGTCCACGACTCTCAATCCTGGTTCCCTGTCCACTCAAGCAAAACCCCGAAAGTTGACGGTGGGAAGGGTGCTGTTTTGGTTGGCAGTGGTGGCGATCGCGATTTTCTGTCTCGCTCCCATCCTGTGGCAGGTGTTGACCTCGTTCAAAGTGAATGAGGATATTTCTGCGATTCCAAATGTCTACTTCCCAACCCGGTTTACACTCGACCATTACATGGAGCTGTTTACCCGCCGTCCGTTTATGCGGTATGTCTTCAACAGTGCTCTGGTGTCGATGGTTTCAACAGTGGCATGTCTGTTAATCGGGGCTCCGGCGGCTTATGCTCTGGCGCGTCTCCGGCCTCTAGGCGGCAGAATTATTCAGGCGGGAATTCTCTTCATTACTCTGTTTCCCGGCATTCTGTTGCTTCAGGGGCTCCTGGAAATTGTTCAAACGTTTCATCTGGGCAACCGCTATCTGTCGCTCATCATTCCCTACACGGCCATCAACCTGCCCCTCACCATCCTGGTGATGAGGAGTTTTTATGAGCAATTGCCTAAGGATCTGGAAGATGCCGCTCGCGTAGATGGCTATAACACCTTGCAGATGCTGACTAAAATCGTCATGCCGCTAACCCTGCCCGCCCTCGTCACGACCGGCATTCTTACCTTCATCTTTGCCTGGAATGAGTTTATTTTTGCGCTCACCTTCATTACCGAAGAGCGAATGAAAACGATTCCCGTTGCCTCTGCCCAAATTGGCGGAACCTCTGTATTTGAGATTCCCTACGGCCCGATCGCCGCCGCTACTGTCGTTGGCACCATCCCCCTCGTCTTACTGGTACTCTTCTTCCAGCGCCAAATTATTCAAGGGCTAACGGCGGGGGCAGTAAAAGGGTGAATTATCAGGATCCTATTCGGATTGTGAGAAGGAGTCCCTGCGGAATCCTTTCTCACAAAGCCTCTCAATCTCACGATTGATTTAGGAATGAGAGTTAAATAACTCCGAAAACTTCACCCCGCCTTTGGCACCCCTCTCCGACTCGGAGAGGGGAAGGGGGAGAGGTCAGTTCACTCAAAAAATGCGGTGTTATTAAATCCATGATCCTAAGCAACCTGGCGACAGCTATAACAACTAACAACTAAAACCAACAATGGCAAAACTCGAACTCATAAATCTCAATAAAACCTTTACGCCTCGAATTGTTCCGGTAAAAGATGTCAATTTAAGTGTGGAAGACGGCGAGGTCCTGACGCTGTTGGGGCCTTCGGGTTGTGGGAAATCCACGGTGCTGCGAATGATTGCAGGGCTGGAGGAACCCACGAAAGGACGGATACTAATCGGTGGGCGTGATGTTACCTACCTGAAACCGGGCGATCGCAACATTGCGATGGTCTTCCAGAGCTATGCCCTCTATCCCCACATGACGGTATATGACAACCTCTGCGCCGGACTGCGCCTGAAGAAAGTACCCCAGGATGAAATTGACAGGCGCATTACCGAGGTCTCTCACATCCTGGGACTGGATGACCTGATGCAGCGCAAACCCGGTCAACTTTCTGGAGGGCAGCGGCAGCGGGTTGCTGTAGGGCGGGCCCTGGTGCGGCGATCGGATGTGTTCTTACTGGATGAACCCCTTAGTAACCTGGATGCCCTCCTGCGAGAGCACGTGCGGGCAGATCTAAAGCAGATCTTTTCAGACCAGAATGCTCCTGTGGTCTACGTTACCCATGACCAGACTGAGGCCATGACCCTTTCCACCCAGGTGGCCATCCTCAACAACGGCTATGTACAACAACTGGATGCTCCCGAAAATATCTACAACCACCCAGCCAATCAATTTGTTGCCGGTTTTGTGGGTAGTCCTCAGATGAACCTGCTCACCCTGCCCTGCCAGGGAAATCATGCCCTGCTGGGAGACTTCAAAATTCCCCTCCCCGATCTTCCTACCTCACCGCCATCTGTTGTTTTGGGGATTCGTCCCGACCACATCCATCTCCTCGAATCGGATGAATCTACAGACAGGCCCATCCTGAAAGGAAAAGTCTTTTTGGTAGAAAACCTGGGGATGAACAACCTGGTCAGTATCCGAGTTCCGAATTCCCAGGGAAATGCGATCGTATTACGGGCTCTGCTTCCTCCAGCGATTTGGGCAAATCGGGAATTAACCTTCACCCTTCTTCCCGAACTGACTCACTGGTTTGATGTGCAATCAGGCGATGCCCTCGCCAGAAGGTCTTAACTAACGTTGCATTGCGATCAGGATAAAATGCTGACGAAGAGAAGCCATTATTATCAGCTGCGGGAGAACGCGTTAAAGCTCAAACTATTGTGCGAGTCCAACTCAAAGGTTTGGCTACCCAACCCGGCGAAGCCATTGTCATCACCAGAGATTGCCCCGAATTGGGCGAATGGAATAATCGATAAAGCCTACCCCCTGGAATACATCCACTCCAACACTTGGTTTGGCAAAATCCCATTCAACAAAAGCGCCCTTGTAGGCGATCGCCTACAAATATGCGATCGCCTTCCCAACACTCCGGGCAATGACACCCACGTTCTCCTCTGCAAAAAACTTCGTCTGCCGCTGCTGGCTTCTGGCCGAAGAAGGTATTGTCAAATGGCGCAATACATGGGCAGCATAGGTAGAAGGCTAAGGGTTCTTTGTTGTCGTTTCAAGAAGGGAGAGAGGGATAGAGTAACAGGGTGAGGAGTGAAGTTTCTTTACTCCCTTACTTCCCCAATCTCCCACTCATCCACCCACTCACTCCTTCTTCCCTCTTCTTTTTTCCCTCCATGACCGTCTCCCGAACAATCTGCATTGGTTTCCTGGCCGTTATCACAGTAGGGACGCTGCTACTGTTGCTGCCCTTTTCTGTAAACGATAATGCTCTAGATTGGGAGCATTTCATCGTCGCCCTGTTCACGTCAACTTCAGCGGTTTGTGTAACGGGGCATATTGTGGTAGATACAGGCACTTACTTCTCTCCCTTTGGGCAATTCGTAATTCTGGCCCTGATCCAGGTGGGGGGGTTGGGCTACATGACAGCCACCACGTTTCTGTTTCTGTTGATCGGGCGCAAGTTTGGTTTGCGAGATAAACTTGCTGTTCAGCAAGCTCTAGACCGGGATGAAATTCAGGGGGCGTCCCAGGTCATTCGTTCCATCATTGCAACCACAATGATTTTTGAAATCACGGGAGCCTTTTTGCTTCTGCCGGTATTCAGCCCCAAATATGGCTTAGACCATGGGCTATGGTTATCCCTTTTTCATAGTGTCAGTGCATTTAACAACGCTGGATTTAGTCTATTTGCAGATAACTTAGTAGGCTTCCAGTCCTCGCCACTGCTTAATTTAGTTATTCCAGGTCTAATCATTTTTGGCGGAATTGGGTATGAAGTAATTTTTGAAATGTACCTCTGGTTGCGTGTCCGCTTCCTGCGCAGACCCGAACAGGTTATCTTGTCGCTCAATTTCAAAGTTGCTGTCAGCACAACTCTGGCACTTCTGGTACTGGGGGCGATCGCCTTTTTCCTGGTCGAACTTCGTAATCCCAATACGATTGGAGTGGTCGATTTTCCAACGAAGCTAATGGTGGCCTGGTTTCAGGCTGTAACTCCCCGAACCGCAGGATTCAACACGATTGACATTGGCAAAATGACCACCGCCGGATTGTTCATCACCATTGCCCTGATGTTTATTGGTGGCAGTCCCGGTGGTACCGCTGGTGGCATCAAAACCACAACTCTACGGGTGTTAACAAGCTGCACCAAAGCTATTCTGCGCGGTAGAGAGGAAGTTACGCTGTACGAGCGACAAGTTCCCCTTTCCCTCATCCTGAAAGCGGTGGGTGTTGCCGTTGGGTCATTTGGAACCGTGATCGCAATGACGATCCTGATCTCCCTATCCGATCCAGAGGTCAACTTCATCCAAATTCTGTTTGAAGTTGTGTCAGCTTTTGCCACCGTTGGTTTGTCAACGGGCATTACTGCGGAACTGACTGTCTTTGCCAAACTTGTTCTGGTTGCCACGATGTACATTGGACGGGTAGGGGTGCTGCTGCTGATAGCAGCTCTGGTGGGAGACCCCAAACCCAGCTTTATTCATTATCCTGAGGAAAACCTTCTGGTCGGTTAATTTGAAGATTACAGATTCTCATCAACATCCATCCAACAGAGGTGTTAAAGTCTGCAACAGACCCTGTAATCTATCTTCTTAGTTAGCTGTAGTCACTAGCTTAGGAACGGGGTGCAGGGGTTCCAACCCTGGCTTGGGGGTGCAACTCCTATTCCTCGGTTAAACCCAATTTCCTAAGCAATCTGGCAACAGCAATACTTGACGTTTCGATGGAGGCGGCATCCGTTTCCTGGTATGGAAACCATGTGCCGATAGCGATTGGTTAGTTTATCGTCCTTAAATTTTTTCCATAACCTTAGGGCTGACTTAAAAAATCGACAGTTTGGCGTCATTGGTCTGGGGCGCTTTGGGCGAGCAGTTGCTTCTACCCTGCACAAGCAGGGATACGACGTACTGTGTATTGATTCTGACGAAGCAAAGGTTGCTCAAATCCTTTCAGACCGCATTGCGACCCATGCTCGCCAGTTAGACTCGACTCAACCTTCCGCTCTACGGGAAGCTGGAGTTTTTGAGCAAGATACTGTGATTGTGGCGATCGGTAACTACGTCCAGGAAAGCATTATCACTACTTTGAATGTCAAAGAGGGAGGGGTGCGTCATGTGGTGGCAAAAGCTTCTTCAGAAATTCACATGAAACTACTGCGAAAAGTTGGAGCAGATCATGTGGTGTTTCCGGAGCATGAGATGGGTTGTGCCCTGGCGCGATCGCTCACCAAACCCGGCATCCTTGATCGATTTGAGTTAGACCCTGAAAATAGCATTGTTGAAATGATTACACCGGAACAGTTTGTCGGCAAGACCATTTCAGAACTTCGGCTCCGCAGCAATTATGGCTTAAACGTTTTAGCCGTCAGCCAGGATGGCAAGTTTGAAATTAACCCCCCTCCAACTAAGCGCCTGGAAAAAGGCTCTGCTATGGTTGTAATCGGTGCTAACCATTGCATCAATCGGTTGCCGGTTTAAAGAGGGTCCAGGGGCTGGGGATGAGGGTTGTTTGTTGGTGATTAGTTGATAGATTACCCATCCACTCCGTTACTCGATCACTCCCTCTCCTCCTTCCTCAATGGCTGAAAACAGGGCGGAATAGTCCTCATCTGCCAACCCCATTGCGATCGCCTGTTGCAAGATATGGCTGACAGCAGCAACGAGGCGGGTGTTGATCCCCAGCGATTTTGCTTCGCTTAAAAACAGGTTGTTGTCTTTGAGCAGATGTTTGGTCGGAAAGTTGGGGTTGGCGAAGTTGCGCTCTACCATGCGTTGAAGTTTCTTATCAAACGTAGGAGCATAAAGGGCGCTTTGACGCAGGATTTGCATGAACAATTCGATATCAACTCTATATTTCATAACAAAACTGAGGCTGGTGGAGAAAGCAGCGGTTAACGAGGCAATGAGCTGGTTAAGGGCTAATTTTGTCGCTGTTGCCGTTCCCACAGGGCCAATGAGGATTGGCTCCGGGCCAAAGCATTTGAAGACGGGCTGATAATTTTCAAACTGCTCTGGCGTTGCTCCTACCATGACAATCAGTTTGCCTGCTTTGGCCTCCGGTATACTTCCTAAAACAGGGGCCTCCAGGTAAGCTCCTGCTGCTGCGACGACCTCATCTCGAATTAACTGGCTTTCGGTAGGAGCGATCGTTCCCATCTGGATCACCGTTTTACCAGCCAGTTCTCCGCGGGTGGTTTCTGTCAATAGCGTTTCCCGGATTGCCTGAGCATTGGTTAGCATCAACACGATGCAGGTTGAATGATGGATGAGTGTTTGGGGAGAAGGGGCAATTTCCACACCTGCCGTTCTCAGTGGCTCCAACTTTTCAGGAGTGCGGTTGTAGGCGATCGCCAGCAATCCTCCCTCTAGCAACCGCTGAGCCATTGGCAGTCCCATCAGTCCAGTCCCCATCAGTCCAACTTTCACACTCCACCTCCCCCATGAGCTGTCAAACTTAATTTTGACAGGTGTGGTGGGTTTCAGGTATAGCTATAGCCACCAGGCTAAGGACAGGGTGCAGGGGTTCCACCGCTGGCTGGGGGCTTTGCCCCTATATTTCCTCTCTTATTTGAATTTTGAGTTGAAGGGGCTTAGCATTGGCTGAACAAACTGGCAAAGTCTATCTCGTTGGTTCAGGTCCTGGAGATGTCGCTTACCTGACAGTCCGGGGCTATCAGCTTCTGAGGCAGGCAGAGGTACTGGTCTACGACGCATTGGTAGATAGTGAATTGCTGGAACTGGTGCCAAAAACTTGCGTCAAATTTGACGTTGGCAAGCGGGGTGGTAGACCCAGTATGAGACAGACGGAAATTAATGACTTGCTTGTACAGTACTGTTTGCAAGGGCAGCAGGTCGTGCGTTTGAAGAGTGGCGACCCCTTCATCTTCGGGCGCTCTCACTCTGAAATTCAGGCGTTGAAAGCCGCAAATTGTGATTATGAAGTGATTCCAGGACTATCCTCTGCCCTGGCAGCCCCTTTGCTGGCAAGTATTCCCCTGACCGATCCGATTTTGAGTCGGTGCTTTGCAGTGGTGAGCGCCCACAATCCCGAAGCATTGGATTGGGAGGCTCTGTCTCGACTGGAAACGCTGGTCATTCTCATGGGAGGGCAGCGCTTGGATGAGATTGTGGAGCGGCTTCAGATACAGGGGCGATCGCCCCAGACTCCCATTGCTATCATTCGCTGGGCCGGGCAACCGCAACAGCAAATTTGGGAAGGAACCCTGATGGATATTGGGCAAAAAACAGCCGCCGCACCCCTCTCTCCCTGTGTGATGGTGATTGGTGAAGTAGTCAGGCTTCGAGCCTATCTTCAGAGGGCAGGCCACAGGCCACAGGCCACAGGCGACAGAGGCATCCTTGATCCTGTACCCTATACCCCATCCCCTGTAACCTCCCCCCATTTTTCAACCGTGCAGACTCCTCCCTCTTCTCTCTTCACCCCTTCCTCCTCCCCCCTCGCTAACAAAACCGTGCTGGTGACTCGTTCGGCCAGCCAGTCGAATCAGTTTAGCGATCGCCTCCGTCAAGCGGGTGCGGTGGTGATTGAAATGCCTGCGCTGGAGATTGGACCGCCTTCAAGCTGGGAAGAATTGGATCGCGCGATCGCCCATCTTTCCAGTTTTGATTGGCTGATCCTGACCTCTGCCAACAGCGTCGAATATTTCTTTGATCGACTGGCAATCCACGTACAGGATATTGGTGCTCTGGCAGGTTTGAAGATTGCTGTGGTAGGAGAGAAAACAGCTCAGTGGTTGGCTCGACGGGGAATTAAACCCGACTTTGTGCCACCCGAATTCGTTGCCGACTCTCTCGCTGCGCACTTTCCCGGCTCCCTTGAGGGTACCCAAATTCTCTTTCCAAGAGTTGAAAGCGGTGGGCGAGATGTGCTGGTGAAGGATTTTTCCAGCCGGGGGGCGATTGTGACTGAAGTGGCGGCGTATCAATCCCGCTGCCCGGAAGCGATCGCGCCCGAAGCTCTGGCTGCTCTCCAAAATCACGCGATCGATATCGTCACCTTTGCCAGTTCTAAAACCGTCAAGCATTTCTGCCAGCTTCTTCGACAAGCTGAAGGAGATGACTCCTGGCAAACCTGGCTAAGCGGTGTCTGCATCGCCTCCATCGGTCCCCAAACCAGTAAAACCTGTGAAAGCCTTCTGGGTCGTGTCGATGCCGAAGCCCAGGAATACACGATTGAAGGCTTAGTTCAAGCAATCATTCAATGGCTAGAAAGAAAGAACTAAGCCAGAAAGAAGAAGCTAAAAATACTTGTCAGTAACTCCACCCAATTAATTGTAAAAAAGAAGGAATGAGAGCAAAGCCCCCAGGCAGGGGGTTCCACCCCCGAATCTGTTTTCATTTTAATTTTGTCCAGTTACTTAAAGTAATTTTTCATCCCGACCCCCTGACCCCTGACCCCGCCCCCCTTAACCCCCACTCCCTGCTCACTATAATCTGTTAAACAACCCTGACCTCTTCGCACTAGGCTAAGCGGTGGAGATCTGATAGGGTTTTTTAGGACAGTCAAGGAATCAAGGATCGAAAAGAATGGGGGCACTGAAAGGGCGAGATTTGTTGAGTCTGGCTGATTTAACAAGTGATGAACTGCAAGAAGTTTTGCATCTGGCAGCCCAGTTGAAAGCGGGCACCGTGAACCTGAAATGCCAGAAAATTCTGGGTTTATTATTTTATAAGGCATCTACCCGAACTCGTGTCAGTTTTTCAGCTGCAATGTACCAGTTAGGGGGGCAGGTGCTTGATTTGAATCCGAGTGTCACCCAGGTAAGTCGGGGAGAACCGATCGCTGATACTGCACGGGTTCTGGATCGCTACCTCGATATTCTGGCAATTCGTACCTTTGCTCAGCGCGACCTGGAAACCTTTGCCAACTATGCCAAAATCCCTATCATCAATGCCTTGAGCGATTTAGAACACCCATGCCAGGTTCTGGCCGACCTGCAAACGATGCAAGAATCCTTTGGTTCCCTGAACGGGTTAACACTGACCTATGTGGGAGATGGGAACAACGTTGCCCACTCTCTGATGCTGGGCTGTGCTATGGCAGGGGTGAATGTACGAGTTGCCTCTCCCCCCAACTACCAACCCCTGGAAACCATTGTTGAACGGGCAACGGCGATCGCCGACGGTCGTACCGAAGTGATTGTCACCATTGACCCGGTAGCCGCCGCCAAAGGAGCCCATGTTCTCTATACCGATGTTTGGGCCAGCATGGGGCAAGAAGATCTGGCAGAAAGTCGTATCCCCATCTTTCAGCCCTACCAGGTCAATGAAGCCCTGCTGGAACATGCTGATAAGGAAGCGATCGTCCTCCACTGTTTGCCTGCCCACCGGGAAGAAGAAATTACCAATGCCGTCATTGAAGGCCCCCAATCTCGCGTCTGGGATCAGGCAGAAAACCGCATGCATGCTCAAAAAGCTCTTCTGGCAACCCTGTTAGGGGCAGAGTGAGGGGTAGATGGGTGGATGAGATTCCCTCCTTTCCCCTTCACCTCAACTCAAAACTCAGAACTCAACACTCAAAACTCTCTCCTTACACCCAAAAACCGGTAGTCAATTTTGAGACACAAAATTTAATTTTCAGTGGATTGCAAAGGACTAGACAGGTGTGCAATTTAATGGTACAGGTGTTCTAAGATACGCCTCCCTGCTAACCTTCACCTGCTCTAGATTCTATGGAACCTCTGACTGAAGCTCAACAAGAGCTATATGACTGGCTTGTAGAGTATATTCGAGCAAATCAACACTCGCCCTCCATCCGTCAGATGATGCGAGCGATGGGGTTGAAGTCCCCTGCTCCGGTACAGAGTCGCCTGGAGCACTTGAGAGCAAAGGGGTATATCGACTGGAGCGAAGGTAAAGCTCGAACCATTCGCTTGTTGCATGCAAGTTCTCCAGGAGTACCGATTCGGGGGGCGATCGCAGCCACAGGTTTGGTCGAAACCTTCCAGGATGATGTGGAAGTTGAACATCTTGACTTCTCAAATCTGCTCCTCAATCCCCGTTACTTTGCGCTCAGGGTCAGAGGGCTCAGCATGATCGATGCCCTGATCGATGATGGAGATGTGGTCATCATGGAGCCGGTTACCGATCCCAAATCCATTAAAAACGGTACGATTGTTGCCGCTCATGTCAACGGACAAACCACCCTCAAGTACTACAGTCGCAAGGGCAGCAAAGTCACACTGGAACCGGGCAACCCGGATCGGGATGCTTACCCGGTAATCGAGTTACCTGCCAGCCAGGTTGATATCCAGGGGGTTCTCGTCGGTGTCTGGCGCTTCAAGCGGGCGTCTTAACTATGCATGTAGCTGAGAAGCCAGTTGGCGATCGTTGCCCGGCGGGTTTTGCGCGGCACTAATTCATCAACCTTGTAGCCTTCAAACCCCAGCTTTTCCTTAAGCAATTGCTTGTTCTCTTTTGGAATAGAGCGGGTCAGCTTAACTGTTGCTGGACGGCTCTCAATGAAATCAGGGGGTTCTGGATATTCCTCTCGCCATTCTGGAGCAACGGCGGAGCAATCCCAGGTTCCATCTGAATTAAGCCGATAACCCAGGTAATGCCAAACCAGTGCATTGGCGGTGGCGTCGTCAATGGTGTCTTTGATGATTCCCCAAATCGTTTCAGGGGTAAGTGGTGGTAAATCAGTCATAGGCTTGGTAAGTAGCTAGTAGATCAAAACAAAAGTTTTGAAGGGGGTGGAGGGGGTGAAACCCCCTTCTGGGGACGAAGCCCCCACTCCCCCATGTTGCAAAATTTAGTGTTTGCAACACTAGACAAATTAAATTAAGGATGAATGGCACTGGAATAGAATAGGTGAATTTCAATCCATAATACGCCCACCCCATGCCTGTATAGATTGTTAAGAGCCCACCGAGCAGTCCCAACCATATGGGAAAGTATTAGGAAACTGTGCCATTGGGTACTGGCTGCTGCCAGGAATAAATGAAGGGTTGTATGAGGAACCGTATACAAACGACAACAATAGCAGCGTCGTCATTCACTGCAATTGAGTTGATTACACCCGTTGCAGCTCAGATAACCAACAAGATCGTGAAGATCGATGCTGGAACGATCGAAGGTGCTATATCAGGTGATGTGCTGTCGTTTAAGGAGATTCCTTAAGCCGCACCACCCGTCGGCGACTTGCGCTGGCAACCTCCCCGGCCTGTTCAATCCTGGACAGGGGTACGTAAAACAATTGAGTACGGGCACGATTGTATGCAAGTGCCTGACCCCAGCGATGCTGCACCACCAGGCACAACTCCAGCCGAGGATTGCTTAGTTGTGAATGTCTGGCGACCCGCCCAGATCAAAACCGGTGAGAAATTGCCAGTCATGGTCTGGATTCACGGCGGTGCTTTCGTCAATGGTGGTTCGTCAACGCCACTGTATGACGGGAGTGCGATCTCGCGACAGGGTGTAGTTGTAGTCAGCCTTAATTACCGCCTCAGCCGCTTTGGTTTCTTTGCCCATCCAGCACTGACTGCTGCCAACGAAAAACCACTGGCAAACTATGGCTTTCTCGATCAACTTGCCGCCCTAAATTGGTGCAGCGCAACGTTGCTGCATTTGGTGGCGCTCCAAAGCAGGTGACGCTGGTGGGCGAGTCGGCGGGTGGTATTTCAATCATGCATTGGCTCACCTCGGAAGCGGCAAGAGGGTTGTTTCAACGTGCTGTGGTTCTGTCGGGTGGCGGGCGCACCTACATTTTGGGAGGGCAAAAGCTGAGGGAAAGGACACCCGAACTGCCATCTGCTGAAGAAAGTGGCATTTTGTTTGCAGAGAGTGTGGAGATTAACAGCATCGGAGTAGATGCCCTGAAAGCCCTGCGGGCATTACCCGCCGAGATCATTGCAAAAGATATCATAATGACATCCCTGGTCAAAAAAACGCCAACCTATACGGGAGGTCCTATATTTGATGGCGAGGTTGTGATGGCAAACCCCGGAGAGCGCCTGAGTCGAGGGCAGGCAATCCACGTACCGATTTTGATTGGCAGCACCAGTGCCGATCTGCCTAGAACTCTGCCGCTGCTTAAAGATCCCTTTTCATTTTTTGGTGCTGATGCAGCGAAGGCGCGTGCTGTTTACGATCCAAAAGGGACGCTGAAACCTGCTGAGATTGTTTTTACGATCGGGGTTGACATAACAATGCATGAACCGGCGCGGTTTGTAGCAAGGCAAATGACGGCGGCTGGAAAACCAGCCTGGTTATACCGCTTTGGTTATGTGGCTGAATCGTTGCGACCAAAGGTGAGAGGGGCTTCCCACGCAAGTGAGTTACCCTACCTCTTTGACAATTTGAATGTCCGCTATGGCAGAAACATGACTCGAAAAGACTGGGAGGCGGGACGGGAGTTTCGTAGCTACATTGTCAATTTTGTTAAGAACGGTAACCCCAATGGGGTGGGCCTACCGCAATGAATACCCTACAATCCCGATCGCTCAGATCTGATGATGTTTACACTTGATCGGGGTTCCCAAATGACAGCCGATCCCTTGAAAACTCGCCTCGATCTCGTCGAACGCGCTGCCAATTCAAAATTGGCATCATCTAACATAGCAAACCAGCCCGATGACCTTAGCAAAACGTCCTGGCAATTGGTGAAATTTCAGGGTGGTGATGATACAGTACTAACTCCTGACGACAGAACGAACTACACAATCGCTTTCAATGCTGACAATAGTGTAAACGTGCGATTCGACTGCAACCGGGGACGCAGCACCTGGAAAGCACCTGAACCCAATCAACTTCTGTTTGGTCCGCTGGCACTTACCCGCGCTTTATGCCCACCCGGTTCGCTGCACGATCGCCTGGTTAAAGATTGGAAATTTGTGCGATCGTATGTAATCAAAGATGGTCATTTATTTCTATCGCTGTTTGCAGATGGTGGTGTCTACGAATTTGAGCCGATGCAACAAGCCAGACCTGCTACACCCCAGTGAGAGTTGCAGGGATTGTCCACGTTTCAGGAGAATGAAGCAATGGGCTTCAAGTACATCGATTCTCTCGCAACAACTGAAAACGTTGATAAGCTTTTGACACTGGTAGACAAGGTGGCAGTAGCAGCAGTCGAAACGAGCGTTGCAGAATAGAGGTATGAATTAGGGGGAATTTTCAGGCAATGCCCTGAATACGGTTCCAGTCATATCCGTAAGAACGGAAAGAAACGAGGTAAGCAAAATCACATCTGTGTTGATTGTGGTCGCCAATTCATTGACCTCTATGACCCTCTGAAAGGATACCCAGATGAGTTCAAGCGAGAATGCCTCAAAATGTATGTCAATGGTTCAGGGTTTCGAGCGATCGAACGGGTGAAGGGAGTGCATCATACAATGGTGATCGATTGGGTTGAGCAAGTGGGGCAAAATTTGCCGGATGCCTATGCCCCTCAAACCATTCCTGAGGTTGGCGAACTCGATGAATTAGAAACATTTGTTGGATCAAAAAAACAAAATCTGGCTGTGGACGGCGGTTGACCACTTCGTATTGAGTATCAGACGTTCAATATACGGCATACAATCTCGCCAGAGATTGTCTCGATAGCTCAATTCCTAAATCATCCATCAATAAGGAGTTGCATAATGAAAGGGACCGCTAAGGCGATTCAACGGGTGATGAGTAGCACATTGGTTGCTGTAACACTTGGTTTCTCTCTATGGCAGCCTATCGCCGATGCTTGCACCCGAACGCTTTGGAACACGAACAAGCTTGCGGTTGTCGTTGGGCGGTCAATGGACTGGGCGGAATCCACTCAACCAACACTCCTTGTTCTGCCGCGGGGCATGCAGCGAGACGGTGGACGGGTTGGACCCGATGTGGTGGTTAAGGAAAATCCGGCGCGATGGACCTCGAAATATGGAAGCGTTATCGTCACAGCCTATGACGTAGCGATGGTTGATGGCTTGAATGAGAAAGGGTTGGGCGCGAATCTGTTGTTCTTGACTGCGACTGATTTTGGTCCGCGCGATCGCAGTAAGCTAGGGGTTCATGCTGGGCTCTGGGGGCAGTATCTGCTAGATAACGCCGCTACCGTTAAAGAAGCACTGGAATTGATGAAAACAATTCAACCGATCATGGTTGAACACGCGGGGTACAAGTCTTCCCTTCATCTATCGCTCCAGGATGCAACAGGGGACTCCGCGATTATTGAATATATTAATGGCAAACCTGTGATTTACCACGGACGCGAATATCGGGTGATGACAAACGACCCACCGCTTAATCAGCAGCTAGCGAACTTGAAAAAGTGGGATTTCACCGATGCCACGCGTGAAACTCCCTTGCCTGGTAACGTCAGCCCAGTTAATCGCTTTGTGCGTGCTAACTATTTCCTTCAGACACTACGCGAACCAAGAAACGAACGGGAAGCGATCGCCACAATTTTCTCGATCGCCCGCAACACTTCTGTGCCTTTCAATGCCCCCTACAAGACCCCCGGCACCATCTATGACACTGAATATCGAACAGTGATGGATTTAACCAATAAGCGTTATTTCTTTGAATTGAGTACCAGCCCTAACGTGATTTGGATGGATCTCAAAAAGTTTAACTTGAACCCTGGTGCACCCGTGTTGGTTCTCAACCCAGACAACATTGCTTTATCTGGAGACGTGATAGAAAAATTCCAGAAGGTTGCAAGAGTACCATTTTGAGGCAATTTCAGTTATATCAATGCCATTCTGCAAACCGATAAATTCTGCAAACCGATGATCTGTTAAGTAGGTAGTCATCATTAATTGGTAAAGGGAGAAGTGGGGGCTGCGCCCCCAGGCAGCGGGTTTCATCCCCTCCACCCCCGAAATTATCCTTATTGAATTGCACCTAGCTACTTAGAAGCAGCAACCAATGTGTTTACAGTCATGCGGAATGCTGCACAACTCAAAGGGTCCGGTATCCCGCACAGCCCCTCCAGTGTTGCCCACCACTGTGAATTAAAACCTGTTAGATGCTCGAAGCCTGATTCCTCAATTCCTCAAATGATCGCAAACAAGGTTCATCGAAAACTACCGTTGAGTTCAATGAGTTAAAAATGATACTAGGAAATTGTGAAAGCAATCACACCCATCAGGTCAATTCAATTCTTAAGAATTATTGGAAAAGAATTGATAATCAATTACTGAAGCCTTTTTTGTTATACGCCAGTGGTACCTTGTCGATTGCGATCACCCTTTCCGGTCCGCCTGCCCAGGCAAAAGAACCATTGTCGGCTGTCAACACCAGTATGGCCTCTGAACTCAATACTCCATTCATTCAGGAACTTGATCATCCAGCGCGAACTCTAAAGCAGGCCAGTTTCTTGACTAAACCTTTTGCTGAACTATCGATTGAGTCTCGCAATTTTGAATCGGTAGAGCCATCCTTTTTGCTGAATGCGATCGCCCAGGCTGATGCTCCGACTCCTCCACCTTCCGACTCCCAGCCTTCCGAACCCCCACCTTCCTTACAGCCCTCTGAGTCCCAGCCTGCTGAACAGCAGCCTGCTGAAACCTTCTCCGAGCCTGCATCCAGTGATTCGACCTACGGAACTCCCAGCGATCGCTGGCAATTTTCAGTTGCACCTTATTTCTTTGTCCCCTTGAGTGCTGAATTAGAAGCAACCGTTCTGGGTCGAAGTGCCTCGATTGATTTGGGCTTAGAGAACATTTTAGATCTTGATCGTGCCTTTGATGCAGGTCTGCGGGTGGAAGCCTGGAAAAATCGATTTGGATTGATCCTCGATGGTTTTTACGTCTCTCTCAAAGACAGTGGGACTCTGGGGATAACCTTTCCCGCAGGGAGCCTGCAACGCTTCGGGATCCCCTTTCCGGTTAGAGCAAGTGCCGATGCCAGTTTATCCATCCGCCAGGGGCAGATCGATCTGGCAGCATCCTATCGCGTGGTTGATACCCCCCTTGACAATCCAGCGGAATCATCCAATTCTTACCCCCGCCTGACCGTTGCACCCATTCTGGGTCTCCGAATCAACATTTTGAGTCAAAAACTGGAAGTGGATGACATTCGCCTCAACAACATTCCCGTCAACGTTCTTCCGCTTTCGATTCCCCTTCCAGTGAATCAGGATTTCAGTTCTTCTCAAACCACTGTTGAACCATTGCTTGGTGCACAGATTGGGCTAGATTTATCCAAACAATGGGCCATCAGAGTTTGGGGCGATGTATCTGGCTTTAATGTTGGTGCGGATCGAAACTGGACCTGGAATCTGCTAGCCGGTGTTCAATATCACTTCTCTTCCAGCACATCGTTGCAACTGGGATACCGTTTCAACAATTTTGACTTTGAGGATGGCTCAGGTCTGAGACGAGCTAAGGTCAATCTGCGTCAGAATGGGCTATTACTCAGCGTTATATTTCGCTTCTAAATCAGCGTTTGAATCAATTACAGCAATAAGGAGCGAAAACAAATAATCTCTGGAACCTCACCCCGCCTTCGGCACCCCTCTCCAGCTCGGAGAGGGGACGGGGGAGAGGTTAAGGACGTGGAAAAATTAGATGTTATAGCGGTAGTCATTATGGTTGGGACAGGGTGCAGGGGTTCCACCCCTGCACCCTGTCCTAAGCCTGGTGGCTATTGCTAGATTTAGAGATTTCCCTGTAGCAGCGCCAGAAAAGCATCATGTTCTTTATCGTTACCAACCACTAGCAGGCGATCGCCCAACTCGATCATGGCATCACCCATAGGATAGCGATATAGCTTTTTGTTGCGCTCGATCGCCATCACCGTCGCTCCCGTCAATCGTCGTACCTGTACCTGGGCTAAAGTTCGCCCAAGCAAAGGAGAATCTGCCTGCACCACGTACCAGTTTCGCTGTAATCCCTCAAGGGCCGATTCCAAATTAGAGGCTCCCCAGTACTCCGCTCGCTCCGGCAAGATATCCCGATACCTGCCACTGCGATAGCGATGAACCATTTGCTGCACATCAAAGGTAGAATCTCCCAGCTTCAGTAGCAAATGGGCCCCCATTTCCAGGGCTGCTTCAAACTCAGGTTGAACCACCTCCTGTGCCCCTAACTGATAAAGAGAGTCAATTTCGCTATTGACATGGGCACGAACGGTAATATCCAGATCTGGGGCAAGGCTTAAGGCTCGTTTGAGGGTGAGCCGCGTTGCCAGTGGGTCTGGGAGGGTGATCGCCATTGCTTTGGCAGTAGCAAGATTAGCTTTTTCTAAAACGATTTGGCTGGAGGCATCGCCAAACAGGTAAGGGATATTCCGCTCTCGCAGGATTTGCAATGCAGCTTCATTGTTATCAATTACCAGAATCTGATATCCCTGAAAATAAAGCATACGTACCAAAGTTTGCCCCACTCGACCGTAGCCTGCGACAACAATATGCCCGGTCAGTTTTTCTCCAACATCAGCCGGGTGGGACAGACGGTTGGAATGCAAAATGGCATCAACAGGCGGCCACCGTTCTAGCCAGGTTAGCCAATAGGGAATCGACTTCAAGTTAAACGGGGTGATTAACAATGTGATGGCGGTTGTCCCTATGGCCAGCCCATAGAGTCTGTTGGAAAATAGACCCTGGACCTGCGCTACACTCGCCAATACAAACGAAAATTCTCCAATTTGATTGATACCCAACCCTACGGTTAACGATGTTTTGAGTGCGTAGCCGAAGAGCCTCACAACCAGGGTCACGATCGCCGCTTTACCCAGCATCGAAATTGCCACCAACCCCAGCAATTCGCGTAAGTTCTCCAATAAAAATACCGGATCAATTAACAAACCAATCGAGGTGAAAAACAGTGTAGAAAACACATCTCGCATTGGCAAAATGCGATCAAGGGCATGATCCGCATATTCTACGTTGGAAATCATGAGTCCAGCGACGAACGCTCCCATCGCAATTCCCAGGCCAAGGCTGGATGCCAGCAGAGCAATCCCCAGACAAAGTACTAAAATCCCCAACAAAAATAGCTCTTGGGATTCACTTTGGGCCATCCATCGAATCAGCCAGGGGATGAGCCAGCGTCCCGACAGAAAGGCCCCAACTAAAAAAAGAGACGCTTTGAATACAGCAAATCCGATAGCAATGCCAATAGTTTCTGGTGGTTGCGTAAGGGCAGGAAGCACCGCAAGCATCACCCCCAAAGCCAGATCCTGCACAATTAGAATCGCCAGCATCACCTGTCCATGGATTGTCTGCACCTCATTGCGCTCAATCAAGCTTTTGAGGACAACCGCTGTAGAGGAAAGAGAAAGTACGGCACCTAAAAAAATCGCCTTGGGAATTGAATCGACCCAGCCCGTCAGGTAAGTCAACCCTCCCCCCAGAAGAATGGTGAGTACAATTTGTAGCGCCGTTCCCCCAAAGGCAATCGTCTTGAGGCGTAATAAATCCTTGAAGGAAAACTCGACCCCCAGGACAAATAGTAGCAGCGCTACCCCAATCTCTGCCAGAACCTGGATGTTGCCTTCCGTAGTAATGAGCTTGAATCCGGCTGGTCCTACAACAGTTCCCGCCAGGAGATATCCCAGCAATAAAGGTTGCCTCAATCGATTTGCCAGATGTCCGCCAAGGGTGGCAGCACCTAACACTGTCACTAGTTCGACAATGAGCGTTAATTTGCCAGCCATACTTCTTTTACCTTCTGTTCCGATTTTGCCAGAAGGTTCCTGCTGTAGTGTTCCATCATTCTAAGTCCGCAGTGTGCAAGCCTTGCTATAGCAGTCCTAAATCATTTGTGAAAAGGGCGTTGTGAAAGGATTTTCCCTGCTGAAAAAGTCCTTTTACAATCCAGATAGGATCGCTACAGCAGCCTTGCATCATTTGTGAAAATTGATCCCCCACTCCACAGCCTGTATCATGACTCTTGGTTAAATCAAACAATAAACAGCATGAAAACCATCCACGCAGTTCAGGTCCTTATCAATGAGAACGATCTGCTAGAAGCAATGAAAACCAATCATGTGGAACTTCTAGATAAATTGCTTCACGATGATCTTCTGTTTAATGGCCCCACTGGTGAAACGGCAACTAAAGCAATGGATCTGAACAATTACCGTTCAGGAACCATCAACCTGCATACCGTTGAATCGAGTGATCTAATGCTAAGGATGATTGGAGACAACGCTGTTGTTGCTGTCACAGTCGAGATCAAAGGAAACTACTTAGGACAGGAAATTGATGGTAAATTCCGCTATCTCAGAGTTTGGAAGCTATTTGAAGACAACTGGAAAGTGATTGCAGGAAGTGTGGTGGCTTCTCAGACCTGACTCCCAGCCCCTTCCCTGGGAGGAAGGAGAGTTAGATGAAAAGCCCCTCTCCGGCTTGGAGAGGGGTTTGGGGAAAAGGTTGAAGGGACTTCAAAACACCAAATTGTTCAGAATCAGGATTTTTTGATTGGTTGGCATCTCTGCGCGGAAGAGAAACAGTTAGGGACTTGTAGTTAAAATTCCATTCCCAACAAATATAGGAACCGGACTTTCTGAATCCGGATAGGCTGCAACTCCATACTCATAGGATTCTTTAGACCTTGCCTGGTGCATCCTTAATGCAATTGTCAGCGTTGTGTTGGAAGGAATTGGCTGACCAAATTCAACCCAGAGAGTGCCCGTTTCATCAATCCAGGCTCCCTTTAGCCCTATTTCACGACCAAACGCCCCCGGTTTTCCAACCAACGCTCTGGTACTGGACAGATCAAACGGAATCACAGCAACTGCTTTGTCTCGGCTTTGCTCCGTAAACGAGAACGATAGCCTGGTAAATCGTTTTCCGGTGCGTTCGGGCAAAAACATTGTGAAGTAGCAGGTGTTACCTGTAGCTGGAGATCGCTGGCTCGTGACTGAAACACTGGCAAGTTTCAGAGCATTGCTGGCATTTGCAGAAATTGTATTTGGCTCTAATGCAACCGCCGATGGGTGAAGCAAAATACTGGCGATCGCAAATGTCAATACTCTATTGATCTTTAGCATGATTCACTCCAGTGAAAGTCGAATGTCTTTGATACGATCTTTGCTGTGGCGATCGGGGTGATAGAGAAAACCTGTTGAGGAATTGGCAAGAAATTACATGACTCCTCAACAGGCGATCCATACACCGACTCAGCAGGAGGAAACGACTTCAAAAGGACAGCTTTAAACCAAACCGTTATGCAAACCGGACCACATCCCGGTTGATATTGAGGCGATTCTCACCTGTGGGGAAGCCCGCTCTACCATCACCATCGCCGTCAATGTTAGTGTGAATGTTCACATACAGGGTACCAGCCAGTAACGCCGCTTGCTCTTCGGGAGATAGCTTAAACTCTCCAGAAATCGTACCGGACTTGGCATCGATGGGGTTGTTCTCAAAGAATCGAATCACGGTCGCATCGGCAAAGTTACCGCGACTATCTCCCGCCGGGCTGTAGTGTAAGTGGGTTCCAGAGATGGGATTGCCCTCCTTATCCTGAGGAACTTTCAAGAAGCCCTCAACCAGTGCTTTGGGGTCAGAACCGTTGAGGATTTTAGCGTTTGGATCGATTTCTTTTTCTCCCTGGCTAAAGAGAGGAAAGCCATCGAAGTTTTCGTAGCTACCGTTGACGCGAAATACGCCCTTTTTCAGTTCAAAGTTCAGCTCAGAAGTTCCAGGGCTATCGGTTTTGAAGGGGAACTCGGTCCCGCCCCCACCTTTAGCAGTGTTGAAGGAAAATCCATCATCACCGACATAAAGGAAGTCGTTTCCGTCTCCTCCAATCAGACGGTCACGCCCGTTAGTTCCGGTCAGCGTTCCACTACCACGCTGGCTTCTGACGCCAAGCTCCTTGAAATCTCGTAAGCTTGCATTAGCTTTAGCTGAATTTCTGACAAAGTGGCTCTCATTGATATCTGATGCTTTGACAAACGGCAAAGCAGCCAGAATGTGCCCTGTCTTTTTGTCGATAATCAACGCATTGTTGTTTGAATCCAGGGGTTGTTCAAGCCCTCCTTTACCAGGGTTTTTCCCCTGGGCAATCACGACATTTTTAGGATTGATACCCGAGAGGGCAAAGCGATCGCTCGATGGATCAAAATCAAAGATGCGATTGGTTGTTTCCTTACCCAGAATAATGGTATCTCTACCCGTACCTGTCGTAATGGTGTTAAATCCACGCCCTGTGCCCCGAATGATATCACTGTCACCGGAACCAATCACAACATTGTTACCACCCTTGGGATTCAAGATATCGCCCCTGGCACCTAGGTTATCTCTAAAGGAAGTTTCGCGAGTAACTTTCTTGGGGTCCAGGCTCCTGGGAGAGTCTACATTGTTTAGATCAACATGAAACTCAAACTTGCCAACAACCGGACTATGGTTATGATCATCGCTAACAGATGTGAGTTTTTCCCGTTCCTCTGGTGCAAGGGCATCATTCAGTGATTTTTCGAGCTCAGACTCCTGTACCGAAGAGCCAATTGAGGTGTTAGTAGAACTACTGGAATTAGTAGTGCTGAAAGTTGGATCAGCAATTCCAGTACCATGAGTGTGATTGTGGTTCAAATGGTTCTTGTAATCAAATCCTTCCATGATTGACTCCTTGCAATTATGAGATAGAAGCAGAGGTTGTCACCTATTAATGCTCAGGGACGCAGCCCCAAAAGATTTTTAGCAGCTAAATTACTGGCAGTAATATTACCGCTTACAGCCTGAAATGAATTTGAGATGGTAGATACAAAGTTACAGCCAGATCCCTGAAGCTAATGATGCTGAGTAGCCAGTAAACGCAAACGAGGGGAATGGTTACAAGCAATCAGGGAAACTACTAAACTCGCTGGGAACGAATCTTCTGGGGACCTGAACCCTTCACGATCAATGGTCACCTTCACTAGCCTCAACTATAGCAAGGTAAATTATGAGTGGCAATATTTGTTAGACCAATTTCCAAATTGGAATGATATTTAACTAGAACTGATGGATTTAAGGGTTCCAGTTAGTAGATAGATGAAAGTGTTCGGCAATATCCTATATTCTATTCATCATCATGGATTCAATTGGGTCTACCTGTGGCATAGTTAATTCGGACAGAAATTATTTCTCGAATCGTGAATTCCTGCGTCGTTAAGCTGAAAATGTGTTTAGCATAGGGAGAAAATCTGATGCAATCTGCAATAGTTACTTCTAGTCCACGCTTGACCTCAATTAATGGGGAACCTGCTGTGCCAATTGAATGTATGCCAGAAATCTGGCAACAGATCGCTAGGAGCACCTGGATGAGCGAGCCCCATGTTTACACAGCGATGGCTCAGGTATTCTTAGCCAAAAATCAGTACGGCCACACCCTCTTTTTAGAACGTCCTGATACCAAACATCTCAAGTATGCTTACTGTGAAGGAAATGGGCTGCTAGCGTGGGAAGCGGTAGTCCATTTTGGAGAAGCTTTCCTTCCCGAAAACTACCCGGATTTTCAGCAGATTCGGAAAGATTTGCTAGCTTCAAAACCCCAACAGCGTGAACGCCTTGTCCTTGTTAATATTGTCAGTCATTTGTTTGACGAACTGAGCTACGATGTGCCTGCGACATTCTATTGGACATTTCTTCACCCCTTACAACGCTCAGACCTGTTCGAGGTTCGCTCTTTTCGCTTTAATGAGCAGGACCTGGCGGTAGCTCGAAAATTTGATGCCATTCTTCATGGCGGTTATGTATCAATGCTCCGGCGGTTGATCGATAGTGTGTCCAGTCAGTATGGATATTTTCTTGAGCATGGCTGTGGATGCGAGAACCATTTAGCAAAGCTCAAACCCTGTGATTCACCGTTTGAATACTCAATTCCACTTGAAGCTCGACGCAAAACATTGCGTGCTTTTTTCTGGAGCGTGATGGAAGAGTATCTATTGTTTGAACTGCGATCTGCAACTCGTCTGGTCTATGCTGACGATCTTTAGGTGAGAATGGCACTGAAATAGACACTTTAGATCCCCGAATCTTTTTCGGGGATCTGGATGGTCGCAAAGATGGAACAGAATCACAGAGGTGAGGAATATTCGATTGGATCTACATCTCCCGCATTGCGATAAACTGTCCAGGGATAGCCATTGCGATGGAGGAGGGAGCCTTTAGCCGTTACACAGATTGCAACCGAAGCATCTTCAGCAGGCCCTCGAAAGAGCGTTGCAGTATCCTGATTCGATCCACCTAATTCATACTGATCGCAGGTGATCTTCTCTTCAACAACAATGAATGTTTTTTTCAGAGCTTTGCAATCCTTTTGAATGGCTAAAAGTCTGGTTTCAATCTCTTTCAAGCAGTCCTCTGGTGGTAAGTTTTTCGCAGACTGTAGTGCGGTATAAATTTTCTGCCGTAATTCCTGCTTAATCTGCGATCGCAAATTTTGAGCGGCAAAAGGTGATTCTCTGGTAAAGATGGACTCGTTTCGTTGGGATAGTACCTTCATAATGTCACCACATCTCTGAATAGAAGTTGACGTGGAGAACACCCTGATTTGTTCAGGCTATTAATGAACTGGAATCCTAATGAGGCAGGCTGCAATGAACGGTACAGACAAGAAATATTGCACCAACCAAAGCAGGGATCAGGATGAGTGGTTGGATGGAGCGATAACGCAATCTAGCCATGGAATCTCCTTGTTATTACTGTATTTCAACTTAATTAAGGGCGAACTTTCACAGGAAACCTCAGTTCAAATCGATTAAAATCTCTCTTCTTTGAACTGCCTGATAAAACAACCGTGTAGGAACCTGGTTTGGGAAACGTAATCATTGTGCTTACTGCTTCATGGCCTTTCTGATGTCCTTCAATTGGCATCGGTGAAAGAGGCAGATGGTGGGCGATCGCCCGATTGCGAGAGTCGTAAGCAACAACACGACAGTTACAGCTTGAAGGAGAAATTATATCGCCATTCCGTCGCATCAGCATAAACCAGGTTAGTGTAGGCTTCCCAGCATAGGGCGAATCATCTGGATCAAGATGAATCATGACCTCAACATCACCAGTAGAAGTTTGTTGGTGGGCAATCAGAGGCGGAGCAAACACCATTGGTGTAATCACAAATCCGCTAACAGTTAAGGTAAACATTGCCAGTGATCTATACATCAGCACCTTTCTCCTGAATAGAGTTTGAGTGAAATCAAAATTTAGAGCAATTTAGTGATAGTGCAGCTCAATTGGCCATTAGCCTTCGCGTCCCAAATCAACCCACTACTAGAGAGTCAATAGCCATTGCTCCCAGAAGAAGGGGAATCCTGACTTTCCTGTGCAGGTGGATTCGAAGTGCTATTAGACATCGACGTATTCACAAATAGATTAAGAGCCATCAGAGTGAAAGCTGCACTGCAAACAAACAAAATGAAAGCTAGTAGAGATTTGTGCATTTTAGTTTCCTCATCAATGATCAGTGGGTAGTGCTCAAGTCGTAATGATTTTGAAGTGGTTAATGATGGCAGCTCACCGCGCATCATTAATTTAGGATTGTGGATAAGGCACAATTTGCGTAGGCTACGCTATAGCGATCCTTCTTGAAATTCGAATGGGTTGCAGGGGTAGAACACCTGCGCGGGGGCTTCACCCCCCCCTTGTTCACAAACTACTTGTGAACGCTATATTGCAACGTAACACACCACCTGTAAGCTGTTGGTGCATTACGGCTTCGTCTAACACACCCTGTATTAAATTTGCATTCCCTATCAGGTTTACTAGTCAACGTACAGACTTAATCCCATCAAATACCTTCGTAATTTCTTCCGTTACGTAACTGATAGGTGCACGCTGTCGGACTTTGATCATAGCAGCTAAGCTCATTCCCGGTGTCAACGGAAACCGCTCAGATTTGCGTTCTAAAAACTGGCGCTCAAGTCGAATTTCCACTGGAAAAACAGTCGGTCCGGGAGCATTTTCACTTAACTGAATAGCTTCGCTACCGAGCCTTGAAACGACTCCTTTGATCGAACCATACTCAGTGAATGGATAAGCATCCACCCGGATATCCACTGGCATCCCTACACGGATATTCGCAATATCCGCATTGGCAACCTGTACTCGTGCAGTGAGTGCTTCATTCGGAACCACCTGCAGCAGTGCCTTCCCAGCCTGAGCAACAACCCCTGGCAGCTTGGGCCCCAGATTAAATACAACACCATCAACCGGTGCCCGCAAATCCTGGTTTTTCAGGTCAATTTTGACCTGATTTAATTGGGAGATGACTTGAATCAGTTGCCTCTGGTTGTCCTTAATAGTGGCATCAAACTGAGCATCTAATTCTGCTAACTGGCGTTGCAAATCCTGTTGGGTTTCGTTCAGCAATTTACCCTCTTCTACCCTTGACTGTAACCGATTCACCTCTAACTGCCGTTTTTGTAAGTTATTTTGAATGAGTTGCTTACGTAATTCGCTCACACTGACTTTGCGCTGGAGCAAGTTGACCTGTGAAATGGCTCCCTGATCAACCAGAGGTTGGAGTCTTGCCAAAAGTTCTCGTTCAGTTTGGAGTTGAAATCTAGTTTGAGCCAGTTGTGCTTCTGCTTCGGCAATTTGTGATTGGATGTTAGATTCCTGTAGTTGGGTGAGGGATTGGCGATCGCGCAATTGCCGCTGGAATAGCTCATAGCGTTGATATTGTTCCGGCGATAACTGGCTTGGATCTCCCGTTATCTGAGCCACGAGCAGCAGCCGAGTTTGAACGCGGTTCATCAATTCCGGTGGAATTTCTGTCTTACCCCGACTTAAAACTTCTAAAGGCTTACCCTGGTGTGCCATGCGCAAAACAGCCGTTTCTTTAACCAGTTGTTCCCGTTGTAACAGAAGGGCTTGCATCTGATTATGAAGTGCTGTTTTATCCAACTGCATCAATAATTGCCCCTGTTTTACTGAATCTCCTTCCCGCACCAGTACAGCCGTCACCGTTCCCCCTACCCTGGACTGAATTACCTGTGATTGCGATAACGGTTCTAATTTGCCGCTGGCATTCACGACCACATCAACCCGTGCAAAGATTGACCAGCCAGCCCCTACGGTAATCCCAACTAGAATGATCTGTGTCATTCTTTTAGTCCAATTTGCGGTAGATGGCAAACCAATGCTTTTCGTTTCCAGGTCTTGTTCCACCTGATTTAGCATGGTCCGGTAACGATCTTGTAGTGCTCCAATTGGGGAAAGTAACCAATGACGACGCTTCATAATCTTTCTCCACTCATGCTTCACGGGATTGTTGAGAATACAGGCAGTAGTAAAGCTGACGGCGGGCTATGAGATCGGAATGGGTTCCCTGCTCCGCAATAACGCCCGATTGCATAAACAGAATCCAATCTGCACGGGCAATGGTATTGAGCCGGTGAGTAATGAAGAAACAGGTACGGTCTTGAAATCGATGCATTAAATTAGTGCAAACTTTTCGTTCCGTCTCATAATCCAGGGCACTGGTTGCCTCATCAAAAATCAGCAGACGAGGATTGCGGATCACAACACGGGCGATCGCAATTCGCTGCCGTTGTCCTCCTGACAGGTTGCTGCCCCGCTCTCCTACCTGCGTGTTGTACCCTTCCGGTAGCTGCATAATAAAATCGTGAGCTTCTGCAACCTTTGCTGCCGCAATGATGTCCTCATCGGGCAAATTTTCAAACAATGCAATATTGTCTCGAATAGTTCCCTGAAACAGAACCGCATCCTGAGAAACAATTCCGACTTGCGATCGCAAAGAATTCAAGTCAACTTTGCTGATATCATACCCATCAATCGTAATGCTGCCATTTTGTGGCACATACAGACGGGGTAGCAGCTTCATGAGCGTGCTTTTTCCTGAACCACTTTGACCCACAATGCCAACAAAAGTACCAGCCGAAACATCTAGATCAATATTTGATAATTGAAGCTGTCCCGGCTTGAATGCAAAACTAACGCCCTGATATTGAACATGCCCAGTAATTGTAGGCAGTTGAAGTTGGCCTCTTTCCGCAGATAGCTCCTCCTCAACCGGAGAGTCTGCAATATCCGCCAGCAACTCCATCGAAAGCGACGTTTCTTGAAAGCGCTGCCACAGGCGGGCCAGACGTAAAAGCGGACCTGTCACATACCCAGTCAGAATTCGGAAGGCAATCAATCCCCCCAAAGACAATTCTCCTTTCAGCACCAGATCAGCACCAACCCATAGCACCAGCAAACTACTGATGGTATTGAGAAACTGGCTATAAGAGTAAAAAATGGTATTCACCGTTGATGTGGTAAAGCCGCTGGTCAAGTATTGCACATAGCGATCGCGCCAGGTTGCCTCTACTAACGATTCCATGTGTTGTGACTTAACCGATGAAATGCCACCCAAAACCTCCACCAGATAGGATTGTACCCTTGCTCCCTGGTCTGCCTTGACACGAATTAGCTTTTGTTGAACCCCCGACATGATCAACATTGAAACAATCACTATCGGAATCGTGAGCAGCACACAGGCCGTCAACCAGGCACTATAGAGCAGCATGACCCCAATATAAAAGATGGAAAATACCACATCCATAACGGTGGTAATGGCAGTATCCGTCATGAATTGGCGAATATTTTCCAGTTCCAGAAGTCGTGATGATAGCTCCCCCACCGGACGTTTTTCAAAAAAGTTCAGGGGCAGATGTAACAGGTGGCGAACAATTTCAACTCCCAGGTGCAAATCGATGCGGTTTGTCGTGCCAATCAGCAAGTACGTTCGTAAAATAGTCAACGCCCCTTCCAGAAAGGCAAACATGACCATCAAAATGCCAAACATTGACATCGCCCCGGCATTGGAACTGATAATGACATGGTCGATCACCTGCTGAACCAGTAAGGGATTGGCTAAACCCAGCAGTTGAATCACGATTGAAGCCAGCAAAACCTGCACCAGAATGCCACGCTGCTTAATCACCATTGGCAAGAACCA
Organism: Leptothermofonsia sp. ETS-13; assembly: GCF_049200465.1. Classification (NCBI taxonomy): domain Bacteria; kingdom Bacillati; phylum Cyanobacteriota; class Cyanophyceae; order Leptolyngbyales; family Leptolyngbyaceae; genus Leptothermofonsia; species Leptothermofonsia sp. ETS-13. The sequence continues at coordinate 1,967,879 of NZ_CP120836.1, read as the reverse complement.
ATGGAACCCAAACCGTTTTTTGGGAGTCGTGGGTAGCCGTTCCATCACGATCGCCCGACAGTGAGAACCCGCCTGTTCTCCCGGAGGAACCGGATTCAGCATCAGGCGAGAGGCCAGTTCCTCTGGTTCCAGACGCAGCAATCCCGTTCGTGGCGAACCCAATACAACGGTGTTGGGAGTCACATCATGTAAGACAGCAAAAATATCGCCACATTGAATCAAGGCTGGAGTAGTGAGCCGATTGATGCCACCCGATGTAGGCGTAAAACGGATAACATGAGCATTCAATCCAATTGCTTGAGCAATGCGAACATACAAATCAAATGGTTCAAACTTTTTGACGGATTGCTGTTTAAGTGAACGACGCAGCGAATCCGGGCGGTAGGGTACCCGCAAGCGATCGCAGATCATACCGAAACAGGCCACCACATCTTCAATCGGGTCAGAGGAAGAAGACTGCCAGATGGGGTAAGAATGGGTAGCAGGCGGAGCAAAATAAACAGGAGGTGCCGTTGGGGAGAAAGCATCCGGAGCCAGTGACTCTCCATCCCCCTCTGCCGTAGTAGGGATTGTGCGCCGGAGCAGTGTGGAGGCAATGCAATTTCGATCAATCCCCAACAACCGCACTGGAAACCGCGATTTTCGAGTTAGCTGCAACTGATTAACACTTTTGATTGGAGTACCAATTGGAGGATTGAGAACCTCGCCTCCACTAATGAGCCAGATATAATCAGAAGGCAACTCTAATGCATCAGATTGAGAACCATCCCAATGTTTTATAACCGCCAATTGCTCCTGATCAATGTAATTCACAATTTCCTTCAGATTAATATCCGAAGGGCGTCCGGGCATATTTGACAGGCAACGAGAAAGGGTATCAAATACCTCAAGCACAGTCGTCCGCTCCATCAGCACAGACATCAGGTGAGCTTCTGCGATCGCTTCAAACTCATCAGCAGCAAGCGCCAACGTCAGCACCTCATGATTACTGTCTGCAAAACTCATCGTTGCCCGAACCGAGCCAGCGGCAACCCGACGCAGCAAGCTATCCCAACCTACAACCGTGCCCTTCCCCACCACTGCTAGAGTTGGGCTTTGAAACGAGGTTGGACCCAAAATTCTTACCCGTTCCCGCACGATACAGTGAACCTCTGAGGGCAATTCTCTGGGCGGGTAAATCAACTCACCGGGCTGAAAAGAGCGTAACTGAAGCTTTGATGCGACCTGCTCCCGTAAATTGGGAGGAAGGTGATTAAAGGGCCATGCTGCAAAAAAATCTGAAAGAAATGAGTGCATGGGGGCGTCAAAAAGTGTCATATCAATTCCCTAAATTCAATTGATAGATCCCTCACAAGGGCGCAAGACTTGCACCCATCAGTCAGTCATCACCCAATGTCAGGCGTTGCTGACAACATACCTATATTCAGCAACGCTTCACCCAATGTCATCCTTTTATCGTTGCGTCGTTAATGACTGTTCATCTTGTTGAGATTGCTCTGCTGAATCTGGCTGTACCGCAACCATGCCAGGCGTACTCAATACTTTTTTGACCTGCGCCTGAAGCCACTGGTTATACATTCGGTTGATCAAATTAAACCGAGTGGATTCCGTCAATCGTGCAGCTGAAAAGTGCTCTAGTCGAACAATCCAGAACACATCTTCCACAGGAATTGGACCATAAACTGTTCCTACCTGATCACTGCAAAACAGGGTTGCCACATCGGCTGGAATTGTGGACATCGATACTGGACCGACTCGTCCGCCCGTGTGCCGTTCACTTCCTAAAGAATATTGCTGAGCCAACTGTGCAAAATCGGCTCCGTCATCGCGCAGTTGAAAATACAATTCCTGTGCTAATGTCAGATCAGTGAGCTGAATGAGTGAATACTCCACCTGATCTAAATCCGATTTAACCCGCAGAAATTCCGATTCAACCTGTTCAGCAAAGTAAAGCTGTTTGAATTTCTTGATGCGGAATCCCCGCATGATCACTGTATTGAAGTACTCCGGAGTCACACCTCTGTCCTGACACCATTGAATGACAAATCCTTCAAAATCATCTGGTATTGAGGGATGGGTGATTCCGGTCAGAAGTTGAAACACTTCCTGCTGCGTTAACTGCACGTCTTTAATAACGTCATCCAGAAGTACCTGCCCTACCAGAGTCTCCAGGAGTTGATATTGAACGAGTGCAGAAATAATCTGATCGCCATCTAACAGGCGATTTCCAATCTTGAGATAGCTACTCATGGTAGTCTTCCTAAGCCCTGGGTCGGAAAAGCTTTGTAGATGGTTTGATAACACCCTGTGCTGTGACTATACCACAATCATCTAGGTATCCAGTTAATTAGAACCAGTTTGTAAATTGTTCCAGTTGAGGGAGGACGCGATCGCCCATCCTTGCAATTCAGGGCATTGCTGATTCCAGAGATGGAGTTGAGTTGGATAGATTGCAACTCTCAACCCATCCTGCTACTCAGAAACACTCAATTCGGTTATTCATTCATTCACCAACAAATCAGGATTTTATTGACTTTTACTTATTTAGAACCATCCAGACGAATTCAGTTCTAAATAGCAAAGTTAGACTTTTGGGTAAAAAAAGAAACAAAGATAGAGATCCTCAATACTGGTGAACGGAAGTCCTTTACCCTGTAGAACCTGTGCTTGATAGCGTTTCTGTATTTAGTTCAATTTGGTTTTATACGTAAGTTTGCATGTGTAGAAATTCGATGCAGCCTCAAAAAAGTTCTGAGAATCTCAGGTTGGCTAAATCCTTCCGGTTCTTTAAGTTGGTACAGGGTGGTATTGCACTCTCCATAAAATCATGGGTGCAAAGTAACTATTCTACTAAAGTGGTTAGCGCTTACAGGTTTCCAAGGTTCAGCTGGACGAGATCTCAACATTTCTGTCTGCTTTGCAGCAGCCTCCATGTCACAGAGGTTATAGAAATCCAGCGTTATGCAATGCAGACAAAGACCGACTTATGAGTCATCAGGTCAAATGAGCACGGCATTGCTGAATCTGGGGATGAAAAAGGTGCTGGATGCTTGAAACTTCGTTTCAATTCATCCCGCTTTTCAGCAACGCCAATGAGCACATCTGTAAATGAATCAATCTCCTATAAACAAGACAGGTAGATTGCAATTCATTGCACACAATTCAACGAATAACGAGGAAGTCATCATGATCAAAGGCCCAAGACAAACCTTTAGCAATGATTTAGTGGCCAGCTTTAATCAGGATTTACCTCCCAAAGCCGCAGTGAAAATAGCTGGCGATGACACATTTTTGGGGGGAATTCGGAATGAGTCCTTTGACGGAGGACCCGGTAATGACACAATTGATGCCGGACCTGGGAATGACGTATTACTGGGGGGACCTGGAGCTGATAGACTAACTGGTGGGCCAGGATTCGATCAGCTTTTGTTTGCAGGTGATCTATTTGCCAATGGTGCACCTCTACCCGCCGGGCAGACGGGTATCAATGTCTTGAATCGCCCCGATGTGATTACAGACTTTACCTTTGGAGAAGACCGATTTACCTTTGTTGGACAGGATCTGGGAATTGAAAACTTCGTGTTCCAGCAGGGGGTAACCTCTCAAATTGCGGCTGATGGCAATGCCCTCGTGTTGCTGGATGCCTTCCCTGCTGCGGGGGCGGCGGCTCGTGCGATCGCCAATAATCCGAATATCACTTCTGACGAAGGAGTGTTTATTTACTTCAACTCAACCTTAGGATTGACTCGTCTGGTCTATTCTCAAGATCTGGGTGATGGTGGCAACATCAGCGTCCTTGCCAACCTGGATAACCAACGAGGACCTCTCGGACAGGCTAATCTGGCAATCTTCACACCAACCGATTTTAATGTAGTCTAGTGGTTTGTCAGTTTTAATGTTGTATCTCTGGATTGAATAAGAGTGGTTATTTTGTGAGTTCTCAACTCACAAAATAAGTCTTGACAGGCCACTATTGTTGCAAACACTAAATTTCGCAATATGGGGGGTTGGGGGCTTCGCCCCCAAGCAGGGGTGGAACCCCTGCACCCCCAACAAAACTTTCGTTTTGCTGTACTAGCCTCTGTTTTCGCGCGGGCTTTCTGAGAGTTTGGAGGATAAGTAAGGCTTATCCTCCAAATAAGACCAATATTCCAGGGATTTGGGTTGGGATGAAAGAGGAGCTTACACTGCTCTTTCACCAGCAAACGAACCTTCACGCGATATACCGACTTAAGGTTGTACAGTTCAGGGGGCATCTGCTTTTACCATCCTCACACTATTGTTCGTTTTGGACCTTTTTGGGCTATGAACCGTCAGATCTTAAGTAGCGGAACCATTGTCTGCTTAGCAATACTTATCTATGGCTGGACACAATCCTCCACTTCAGGAGCCAGCGATTATGATTGCAGAAATCAGGCTGCCAAAGCGGGTTCTTCAAAAGCTCCTAATCAATTGAGCAGTGCTGAAAAGCATTGTTTGCCAAAAGCCGTCATTGCAACCTCCAATACTACGGAGCCATTGTTCAATCTTCAATGGAGCCAGGGTGGCAAAGACAGGCTGCCCAACACAATGGAAACTCTGTACAGTAGCCTGCTAGAAAAAGCGCAGGCATTAGCCAGCCGTGAACAATTTGGACAGGCGATTGCCACGATTGCAGGAATTCCTAAAAATAGTCGTCACTATGAAATGGCCCAACAACTTCAAGAGGACTGGTCGAGGGAGTTACTCCGACAGGCAACCCTCCACTGTCAGCAGGCCCAGGTGAAAACGGCTATTGCAATACTTCAAGCGATTCCAGAAACCAGCCAGTTGCACGATCGCGCTGTTGAACTAAGACAACTCTGGAGCAAGCAGGCCAGGCAATTGAATCAGGCGATCGCGGCGGAGAAAGTTGGAGATTGGCAGAGAGCGATCGATGCCACTAAATCCTTAGAGGGTTCGCTGATGTATAACAGTCTGTTGGTTCAGGAATTGTTGCAACAGGCGATGACAAAACTCTATGAGCCTGATCAAACTCTTTTACAAATTGCCACAGCCGATCTACCCACCGTGCAACCCGCTGATATGACCTCATTAGAAGTGACTTCTACAATTGTGGATTGAGGTGTGAGGTGTCAGAAGTCAGGAGCCAGAAGGGGAAAAGTGTGATGGAGTGATATAGCCCTTTTCAAGGGTGTGAGGTAGAGTGATGGAAAGGACTATCACCCCATTACCCCATCACTCCATCATTCCATCACCTACTCCCCTGCCTGAATTGAAAATAGAACCCTTGATTCCCTTGACTCCCTTTTTTCATTCGTGGCGCTATACGCAGTTCATTGTGACTACTTAGCATTTAGCGTTTTGCTTCTGGCTTTTGATTGCCTGGAGTGACAGCAAACTCAACTCCAAACAATTTTTTCAACACAACCACCGGGTCTTTTTGGGGAAGGCTCATATCGACAAAGAGGCTGTGTGCCAGTTTCAATTGAGCCGTACTGTACTGCCGTTGATTCTGCGCCTGAGAAACGGCGAGGCTTAAATCATGGAACCATTTCACCAGAACAGCCAGTGAGTTTTCCAATATAACCGTCCCCTGATCGTAAGAAAACTTGAGAATGGTTCGCTTGAAATGAGCATTCATCAGTGTATAAACCATCTCATTTTGAACCAGCGTCCATCTGGATTGAGGCATGGCTTTTTCACTCCAGGCAACCCATAGACGCATCCGTTTTAAGACGGTGTCTGAGTCGTCTTGATTCGACAAATAGAAGGTGAGAGATTTAGTCGCTGGCAACTCAAGGATGCGTCGAGGTGGCTTGGAAGAAGCTCCTCTAGAACGACTTAAAGGAGGTTCGACCTCAGGAGATGACTGATCTGAAGCAGCTAATGAATTCAATCCATTTGGGAGCGACGGTAACTCCCTCTTCAATGGGGAATTGACTAGAGCGGGCTGAACAGCCAGTTCATGAAAATCAGAGGGCTCCAGAGATCGCCGTACGAGTGAAACTTCCCAGCGATAGCGATCGAGCGGTCCCCCTTCATGCATACAGGCCGGGAAAGGATACACCTGCTTCATAATGGGTTGGTAAGTTCTAACGTCCAGATACTCCACGTTCAGGTAAATTTCTGGAGTATCATTCTGCTGCTTCGTAAAGGTGTAGTCCGGTGGAGGCGGTTCCAGACAAATAAGGCGAACAATTTGAGTCACAGAAGGATTGGTACAGTCCTGTAACTGGAATACATTGGCTGGCGGGTTAAAAACGATACGCCCCTCCCCATCCAGACCATAGGAAAGTACGCAACCTTCAGGGACATAAAATAATGCCCCAATGTATCGATCTAGCTTCGGCTTACGTCGCCGCAGATAAACGTAATACTGGGCTGGTTCACTCAACCCCCGATCCTGGTAACTGTAATCTTTCTTAAGCAACAATCGGGTATTGTGATTTACCGAAGTAGTTACGGTACCGCGACGGTGGCGATCGCCAATCTCTCGTAACCCAAATTCTAAAATGGTCTGAATATGACTCGTTTCAAGCTGAGTAATCAATTTGCGAATTAAAGCAACCTTAGCTTTAGGTTGTAACTGAACAGCCTGATTCAGTAGATTAGCATGGAATTTCGAGTCACCTTCTAGAGCAGCATTTTCTTCAGAAAATTCTTCCTGACGGAATGGCTCAGTCACGGACTCAACTTCTGATTGAAGGGTGGCCTGAACCGGCTCCTCACTCACACCCAGGGCAGGAACTTCACGACTCATTTAAGTGAAAAAAATTACGGTTTTATTATCAGTTGCTACTCATAAGGTAGCTCCGCACACCTGAAGAAATCAAATGCAATGAATTCATTTTATCCTAAACTTTTCTAGATCCGAATAGTCTGATTGAAAGATTATGCGAAGCAATCCAGAGTTCTGATTAAGAGTTTTATGGCAGGCAAGGGAGCGGGGAGGGGGGGAGGGTCAGTTGTTAGCGGTTGGTCGTTAGGGATCAGCGTACAAATCAATTCCCAAGTTGAACGGGTGGATGGGTGGATGGGTGGATGAAAGTGGGATGTTATTTCTCGGCGAGTCCCTTAGTTGTTAGAAAGGGGTAAGTGTTAGAAAGGGTTAAGTTTTGAGGTTTCACCCTAAAACTTACCCCTCTACTCATCCACCCTTTCACTCCATCACTCCATCCCCCTTTCACTCTTCCACCCATCCACTTATATCAATCAGCAATTCCAGCATTGCTAGAGGCAAGAGTGGGCAGGTATTCCAAACAATTAGAGTGGATTAACCCAGGAATCATCTGGGCCATTGTGCGGTTAATAGCTTCACAGCGATGGAGTTCTGCTTCCAGGCGTTTGCGTTCGGCTTCACTACGCCGATAGTCTTCTTCCAGGCGTTTGCGATCGCTAATATCAAGCAAGACACCTCCTAACCAGAGGAGATTATCACTATTGTCAAACACTCCCTGTTTGCGTTCCGATATCCAACGTATCTGGCCATTAGCATGAATGATTCGGTATTCAATTGAACAGCGATAACGATCTAAAACTGACTGAATCAACGAATCCTTAATCAATGTAATGTCATCAGGGTGAACAATGCTGAGGTAAGAAAGGCCCCGGTTATTGACAAAGGCTGAAGCTGGATACCCGGTGATCTCTTCAATTCCGTCACTGATGAACTTCATTGTATAGGTTGAGTCACAGCGAAAGATAGCCCCAGGAATATTAGATATCAGGGATTTAAACCGTTCTTCGCTAGCTTTTAGTTCAACCTCCAGATACTTGCGATCGGTAATGTTGTGTCCAGTAATCACAACTCCATCAATTTCTAAAACCGAGGGAAATTGTTGTCCCTGAATGTATAGAAATATCCATTTACCAGATTTTGTCTTCCACCAGCATTCGATACCCAGGTGCCTAGATTGAACGTTACTAACCCACAGCTGAAGCGCTAACTCAAACTCGTTGAAGTTGTTGGCATGGATAAACTCAGTCACGTACCGCCCCAGTAATTCCTCTTCTTTATAGCCTAATAAACTTTCAACCACAGGGCTGGCATAAATAATTTGCCCCGTATTGCTAGTTTGAATAAATAGATAAGGGCTATTTAAAACAAATGCTTTCCATTTTTCTTCGGTTCTGACGAGTGCATTATAAATCTTGCGACTCTCTGTGATATCCTCCAACAAAGCAACAAAATATTTCCGGTAGCCTTTGATACAGGCAGGCAAGTCAATCAGCGAAACGCTGATATTAACCCAAATAACATCCTGGCTTCTGGAAATTAACCGTTTTTCGATCGTATAGGAACTAATGTCTCCCGCAAGCAATTTCTGCCTTAAATCCCCGTCAACCAGCCGATCCTCCGGATGAACAAATTTTTCGAGGTGAAGCGTTTCATCCTCCGTGGTTTCCAGGAGTTCGTGAAATCTCTGATTGCACCTGACCACCATTCCATCTGGGTTAATCAAGGCAGTTGCCAGACTGGCGCAGTTAAATAGGGAGATAGCCCGCTCATACTCTTCAATCAGTTTCTGAGTGTCTCCCTCAGAACTGACTCTCTTAGCGGTTAAAAACATTAACTTTGCATCAGGATTGAATTGGAGGGAACACTCAATATCTTCCCAGCCATCTTTGGTTTTAGAAAGAAAACCAATGGTTTCACCTTGCAAAGCGCGTTCCCAAAACTTTGTTAATAGAGCCAGGGTGGTAGATCCTGATGCAAAATAATCAAAGAAACCAACATCCTCAGCTTTGGCTTGCAGCAACTCTAGAAAACTCTGACTGGCATAAACGGTTTGCCCTTGATCGCCGTAAATACAGATTGGACTGAGCGATCGCTCCAGAACTTCCAATGACTTGTGAGACCGGATCCCAGGAATATCCCAGAAAGTAAAAACCATCTTCAATGTATCCTTGCGTTTCAGATGGAGCTATATCTTTCAGCATCTTGAACTCTGCAAGTTCGATACCGATCTGCTTACTCTCTGGTAGATGCACTCCTATTTTCAGCAACGCCCTTCAGCCTCTGCTCCGGTTGCCATAAGCATCCGTTGCATTACTTTGAGTTTTTCCTACGGAATGATAAAGATACCGCTCCTCAGATGTGCCTGCGACATCGTAATCACAGATCACTTCAGTTACTTTTGTGACTTCGCTGATTCCTTGCAACACTCACTCCTCCAGTAGTTTGAAAAGCGGTTCAAATCGCAATTTTATGTTTATCCATCTACTCTCACCATAAAACCTGGTGTATGCTTGTTTATAGACTGTCACATTACCTGCTACGTTGTGCCAGTCTAAGTAGATTCAAGAAAGTCAAAAGTTAATTAGAACTTTACCATGTAGCAAGTTCTAGTTAATTTGGCCTCACTTGTTCCGGTTAGTTCTGTCATAAGACGTGGACAACAGCGCTTTTGGTCACTATAATCTACAGAGACATCTAAATCAGATCTACCCTTACATTGCTCGTAAATCAGGGTAGTCAAAGTTTCATCTACCACACAGGTTGATTCGCTCCCTGACTCGGCGAATTGATGAGAAAAGCCCTGTTTCCGGGTGTGAAGGAGTGAACGCAATTACAACTGCAAAATGACATGCAGTTGTTTCTAAGTAGCTCCACTCAATTAATTGTAAGAAGAAGGAATGGGGGCTTCACCCTAGGCAGGGGGTTCCATCCCCTCCACCCCCGAATCTATCTTCAATTTAATTTTGTCTAGTTACTTAGTGCAGAGGTCATTCTGTCATTTGAGAATACCGCCTGATGGCGGTAGAACCCGCGCAGGTCTAACCCCATGGAAGGTTGAATTGTATGATTGGGCGACTATTAACCGGACGCTACCTGATTCTAGAAAAACTAGGAGCGGGCGGGTTTAGTGAAACCTATCTGGCTCGCGACAAGTATCTTCCCCGTCATCCATTGTGTGTTGTTAAATGTCTCAAACTGTCATCGAATAATGCCATTTCGCAAGAGGCTGCCCAGCATTTGTTTGAAACAGAGGCTTCTGTTCTAGAGCGTTTGGGACAACATCACACTCAAATCCCAACGTTATATGCCTATTGTCATGAGCAAGAGCAGCCTTATTTAGTGCAAGAGTATATTGATGGCGAAAACCTGGGCCGATGGTTTGCCCGCAAACAACGCTTAACTTCCGATGTAGCCATCAAATTGCTGCTAGAACTGCTCCCCGTACTGGACTATCTCTATTCCCATCGAGTCATTCACCGGGATATTAAACCCAGTAATCTGATCCGGCGGCGGCGGGACGGTCGGTTGGTTTTAATTGATTTTGGAGCGGCCTGCTTTCTGCCAGAGGACGAGTCCAGCACAAAACCTGACTGTGATGACCTGGCTCTTGCCATTGGCACTCCAGGTTATATGCCCGATGAGCAACACCTGGGCATGTCCCAATTAAACAGCGATCTGTATGCTTTGGGAATGCTAGTGATTCATATGCTGACAGGGGTTCATCCACGTGAATTTAAGCAGGATTTAATTTCAGGAGAAATCGATTGGCATCGTTATTTATTAGATGACAAATCGGTTGATCCCAAACTGGTTGAGATTCTAGATGGACTGGTGCGTGTGAAATTTAGCGATCGCTACCAGCGACCCGCCGATGTCCTGACTGATCTTCAGACGTTACCCAGCGTAAAAAGTTCCTGGCAGCCAGTGTCAATTTCTGGATGGCGAACAGCCATGCAGAAAACATTTATTCCAGCGGCTGCGGCTCTGCTGCTAGGTGTAGTTGGCGGGCAGTATATCCATGCTCATGGCAAGCAGATTAGAACCCTGCTCACCCAATTTGGGAAGCAGTTCTATCAATCTGAGGTTCGCTTAACCATGGTGCGAGATCTACCAATTCAATCGGGAGTGGAGCGGATGCTGATCACTCCTGACAATCGCAGGCTGATTACGGCAGGGACGGATCATATTTTACGCCTGTGGTCCTTACCGACCGGCAAGGCGATTAAATCTTTCTACGGCCATCGGGCTACTGTGACCTCTTTAGCCACCAGTCGAGATGGAAAGTTATTAGCAAGTGGTAGTGAAGATGGTACGATTCGTGTCTGGGATATGGATTCTGAGCAATCCTTATTGGCCTTTCAGGGGCATCAGCACCCCATCACGGCCATTGCCATCAGCCCGGATCAGCGATCGCTGGTCACAGGTTGTAAGGATGGCAACCTGCGGCGATGGGATATGCAAACCGGAAGCCGGATACAAACTCTGAAGATTCCTGATGCCGAAGTCACTGCTGTGATTTATGGAGCAAAGGCGGACAGTCTCATCAGTGCCAGCAGCGATCGCCAGCTTCAAGTTTGGGATCTTCGCTCCGGGCAATTGCATCGAACCTTTGCCGGACATACCGATGCCATTGTAGCTTTACAGGTTGCCGATGATCACACCCTATACAGCTTTGGCAAAGACCGGGGATTTGTGTGGGATCTGAAGCAGGAAGAATTAGCCCTGGTGTTCCCTGACAAGTCCGCCAATTCGATAACCGCCTCCCTCAGCAAACAAAGTCTTGTAACCGTCCACGATAACGGCAGTATTCGAGTTTGGACCCGGAAAGGAGGACGCCTGGTTCCCAAAGAAGCAGGAACATTGGGACGCAATTTAGATATTGCCCTTAGTCCCAATCATCACTACCTTGTGAGTTTTAGTTCAAATCGACAGTTGCGTGTTTGGCAGATGAACCCGGTTGGGCTGATGAACCCGGTTGGGCTGCGGAGTGTAACTGCCCAGTAGTCACTGACTCCTTACGGTCCGCTCTCACCGCGAATGACCAACGACCTGTAACCAATGACCAAAGATCAGAAGGTGACCCTATGCTGCACAAAGTTTCAGAGAAAACCATGCACCGGGTTCGATGGCTATTGACCCTCGGCTGGTTTTTATTAATTGCTTCACTCTTCTACGACCCAATTACCCCAGCCTGGACTCAACCTGACAATCTGGCAAGTCCATTTCGGGTCAATCCAGATAGTTGTATTCAAATCCGTGAATCCTGTCTACCCCAAACACCCTTTTCCATGAGTGCACTCATGTGGTGGGCAATGATTGTGCCAGCGGCTATTTTTATTCTGTTGGTTTTTGGGCATGAGTTTTGGCGGCGGATTTGCCCCCTCTCCTTTCTCTCTCAACTTCCACGGGCACTGGGTATCCAACGACGGCGTAAGATAGTCGATCCGGTCACTGGCGAAACCCGTTGGGATGTGGTCAGGATTACTGAAAACTCCTGGCTGGGGCGAAATCATCTCTATTTTCAGTTTGGTTTATTTGTCTTAGGGTTGGGCATCCGCATTCTATACATCAATTCCGATCGCATTGCTTTGGGAAGTTTCCTGATTGGCACAATTATTTGTGCAATTTTGATTGGTTATCTGTACGCGGGTAAAAGCTGGTGTCACTACTTCTGCCCAATGGCACCCGTGCAACAGATCTATACCGGTCCGCGATCGCTCCTGGGCAGCCAGACGTATCGCGAGCAGAAGTCAGCCATCACCCAGTCTATGTGCCGCACTGTCGATTCTAAAACCGGCAAGGAGCAAAGCGCTTGCGTAGCCTGTAAAGCAGCCTGTTTTGACATTGATGCCGAAAAAACCTACTGGACCGAATTCAAGAAACCCGGTCGGCGGCTTGTTCAGTATGGCTATCTAGGCATGGTGATTGCCTTCTACCTGTACTATTTCCTCTACGCCGGTAACTGGGATTATTACTTTACCGGGGCATGGACTCACGAAGACGACCAAATTGCTAAGGTCATGGACACTGGTTTCTATATTTACGGCCATGCCATCCCAATTCCCAAAGCGATTGCGGTGTACATCACTTTTGGTGTTTTGATCGCTATTACTCTAGCCATTGGTCTCATTCTAGAAGCTCTCTGCCGCAGATTTGTTGTCTGGCGTGGTCGCCCCGTATCCAAGGAGCAGGCGCAACATCTTGTGTTCACCTTATTTACAGCGGCCTCATTCTGGACTTTCTTTTCCTACGGTGCCCGTCCCTCCCTCAATCGGTTGCCTTACTATCCCCTCCTCGCCTTTAATGCCCTGATTGTTTTAGTGGGTTCAATCTGGCTGTACCGCACCCTCAAACGCACACGGGCCCAGTATGAGCGTGAAAGCATGGCCACCAGCTTACGGCAGCAATTACACAAACTGCCACTTGACTCTAACCTGCTGGGGGGGCGCGACCTGGATGACCTTACACCCGATGAAATCTATACCCTGGTGAAAGTGATGCAAGGAGTTTCTGAACAAATGCGGCTACAAACCTACACCGGAGTTGTCCTGGATTTATTAGAACAGAAAACCACCGATGTTTCTGGCAGTTTTGAGTTTTGCAGGAAGTTGCGGCAAGACTTACAACTTAAAGATTCTGACCACTTTGCCATGATTGAAGCGATCGCTGCCACGAAACCCGAAGTTCTGGTAGCAGCCCAGTCCCATCAGGCAATGAATCACAGCCTTGACACTTCGACCGTAGCAACAACCATTGCCAAACCCCCTCGAAAAGCCACCAGTGGATGAGTGATGGAGTAGGAGGGTAGATGAGTGGATGGGTGGATGAGTAACCAGGTGGATAGGTGATGGAGCAGGGGAGTGATGGAGTGATGGGCTTGTCAATTTTTTGTGGCAAACCTAGAGGGTCGAGGGAATCAGGGTTTCAAGGAGTTAAAACTCGTTTCCAGAACACTACCCCCCCATCTCCCCATGCCCCATCTTCCCATCCCCCCATCTTCCCATCCCTCCATCCCTCCCCCCCTGATCCATCACCGGCTACCCAACCAAGGAGTTAAACGCATGTTGACCCTAAAATCCATTAACTTTGAGCGGCAGCAATTTCAACATCACCACCTGCAACAAACCTATCCCGGACAGACTGAATGGGTGATTGGACGCAGTTCTACCTGTGACCTGGTTCTATCAAGTCCAGAGGTGAGCCGTATTCATGGACGCATTATTTGTATCGATGGTAGCTACTACTTTATTGATATCGGTAGCACCTCAGGTTCTCTTCTTAATGGAAAGGGCGTTCCAGTGAACGAAAAATGCCAGCTTCGCCCTGGTGATTTGCTGCAACTTGGAGAAACATTTTTGTATGTGGAAGAAGTAGCTGCGCCTTCTCTGGAGCCCTCTGTTTCTGAAACCCTTTGCTTCCCCGAAAAACAGTGGACACAGGAAGATTTGCTATGCCGCTGTTGCCGCATTATTGACGAGACGCCAGACGTAAAGACGTTCTATTTTGTTGCCGATCCGCCAGTGATGTTTCGGTATTTGCCAGGGCAGTTTGTCAACCTGGAAGTGCAAATTGACGGTAAGCCTATGACCCGCTCTTACTCTATCTCTTCGTCTCCCTCCCGTCCTTATCACATCAGCCTGACGGTGAAGCGGGTAGCCAGTCCAGCGGATCAACCGGATTTGCCTCCGGGACTGGTTTCTAACTGGTTACATGACCATCTCAAGGAAGGCGATCGCGTCAAGTTTGTTGGCGGTCCACTGGGGCACTTTACCTGTCTACCCAATTTGCCTTCCAAAATGTTGCTGATCTCAGCCGGAAGCGGCATCACACCGATGATGTCCATGACTCGGTGGGTTCAGGATACCCTGGCAGACTGCGACATCATTTTTCTCCATAGTGCCCGCACGCTGGAAGACATCATCTTTCGAGCTGAGTTAGAAGCGATCGCCACCCAGATGCCCAATTTCCATCTGGCAGTGACTGTAACGCAACAATCCGTGGGGCGGTCTTGGATGGGGTTGACGGGGCGAATTTCCGAATCCATGCTGCAACTGGTAGCACCGGATCTACTGGAGCGAGCGGTCTACGTTTGCGGTCCAGCAGGGTTCATGCAGAACATTCGCACATCCCTGGAAGCAATGCAATTCCCAATGCAGAACTACCAGGAAGAAAGCTTTGGTCGCAGAAGGTCAAAATCTGTTCAGGGCGAGCCCACTCCACTCTCCATCTCACAGCCAGAGCCTATTACGGTCATTACCAGTAACGGCAAACGCCCCTATTCAGACAATTCCTCCTCTGAATCTGAAACAGGTGCGCCTGAAATTCATTTCCTGAAATCTGAGCGGAGTGTGGAGGCGGATGGCAGTGCTTCAATTCTGGAAGTTGCCGAGCAAGAAGGCATTGAAATCCGTCATGCCTGCCGGGTTGGTGCCTGTGGTGCATGTAAGGTAAAGATTCTACGGGGAAATGTCCGCTATGACGCTCAACCAACCGCATTGACCAAAACAGATCAGCAGGCTGGTTACGCGCTGGCATGTGTGGCCTATCCAGTGAATCGGTTGGCGATCGAAGCTTAGGTTGTTGAAACAACAAGCATTAATTGTCCCAAGAGAATAGCTAATGCTTGTAACGCTTGCTGGGCAATTGATGCTTGTCAATTTTTTCAGTTGGGCAGTAAGATTTGAAGGCAAATCTTGATCCGACAGAGGCGCGGCAGGATATAGTGCTACCGTACTACAGAGTGATGTCATGCTTGGGGTAAGATTTATTTACACTGAGGTTGAGTGACGGTTGTTCACGATTGAGTTACAGGAAGAACTTCTGGATGTCTGAGATGAAACGGCATGCCATCGATCCTGACTCTCATGCCATCGATCCTACTCTTTAGAGGGGTGCCGCGTTCAGGTGCTGTTCCATTTCAGAGAGCTATAGCGAGAGACGAATCCGATCGTTCGAGCGAATATTGCTCAATATCTGGCAGAGGCGACTGTGTCCCTGGCTCTGTTAGAGGCTGAAGAAGCACTCAAGATTGCCATGTAGAATAACCTTAACAAGAACGATGCGTGATGTTTGGATCACTGGGAAAGTTATTCGTTCACTTCATTTCTTCATCGCCAGCTTAACGTTGGTATTACCAGGATTACAGAGCTGCGATGGAAATTTCGGGAACCCAACTCAGTTGACTTCTCGTGAGCTAGCAGTCGTTGTTAACCAGGCTGACCCCTTAAGTGTTCAAATTGCAGAATACTATCAGCAGCGGCGTCGAATTCCACCTCAGAACATTGTCCGGCTTCGTTTTACACCGTATCGCCCCGTTCTGGCACTCGATGAATTCAAGCGACTCAAAACCGAATTAGATCGCAAAACGCCGGTTCATGTTCAGGGTTTTGCCTTAACCTGGGCTGCGCCTTATCGGGTTGGTTGTATGTCGATTACGGCTGCCTTTGCCTATGGTTTTGATCAACGCTACTGTGCTAAAGGCTGTTCTCCAACCCAGGCAAATCCCTATTTCAACCAGACGGGCAGCAGACCCTACGACGATTTTCAGATACGTCCTGCGATGGCGATCGCAGCCACCAATTTTGCTCAGGCCAAAGCTCTGATCGACCGGGGCGTGGCATCCGATGGAACAAGCCCTGTAGGTACCGCTTATCTGATTGATACTCCAGATCGCGATCGAAACGTCCGTGCTGCTTTCTACCCGGCGATCGCCCACCAGTTTGCTGATCGCTTTTTGATTGAAACGATCAAAACCAAAGCTTTAGAAAATAAATCCGATGTTATGTTTTATTTTACAGGGTTGAGTCAGGTCCCTAAGTTTGAGACAAATCAATTTCGACCAGGAGCTATGGCCGATCACCTGACATCAGCAGGCGGAATGCTAACCGATAGTTTCCAGATGAGTAGCCTGCGTTGGCTAGAGGCAGGGGCTACTGGAAGTTACGGGACGGTTGTTGAACCGTGCAATTTCCCTCAAAAATTTCCCCATCCCGGTATTGCTATGTCCCACTACCTGGCAGGTGAAACTCTTTTGGAAGCCTATTGGAAAAGCGTAGCATGGCCCGGGCAAGGAATTTTTATTGGAGAACCGTTGGCACGACCGTTTGCAGGGAGGGGGTGAAACTCTCTCCCTGGGGACGCAGCCCCAACTCCCCCTTCTTACAATCTCAGTAAGAGACTGGAATGATCAACTTGGTTTGCGAAAAAGGACAACCTCATGGGTTGGCAGAAAAGTCCGCTTAATGCGGGACAGGATGGTAATTGGTAGATCCTGCCGAATCACGCTCATCCTGCGGGCTTTGCGATAGTCTGCATTATGAAACAGCCTGGGCACATACTTGTAACTTCTGACCGGCCTGGCCCAAACTTTCTCAAAATCAGAAAATAACTTTAGGGGGTAGATGCGGCCCCTACCAACCATTTTCAAAGCCTGATACAGCTCGAAGTAGAATAAATACCCTCCCCGGGGGAGTAACTCGTAGATCTGATTGGCCAGAATACGACGCCCTTCGGGTTCTTTAATTGTGGATAAAACTCCCGCCAACGAAACCCAATTGATCCCCTGGCCTGAAAAGACCCTCGGATCACCATCGTAAGCTTCAAACCGAATAGCAGGGTTCAGTTTCCTGGCAAGGTTAATCGCTCCTCCGGTTCTTACATCAACCCCCATAATTTGTTCTGGCTGGAGCCCTAGATCAATATACATACGGCTACTCCGACCGTTACCGCAGCCAATATCCAGAACCTTAAGTTGTGAAAGGGGAATTTGACTGAGTAGCAAAGCTTCCGTAGCAGCATGGTAGATGCTGAGGCGGTAGGCAAGCTCATATTCGGAATGAACCGGATTCCATGTATCTAATTGTCCAGGCTCTAAAAGATCATAATCATCACGAACTTGAGCGACATACTGCGTATCCTGAGTCTTCATTGGATCTCCACTCTGAGAACTGAGAGGTTACATGTATAGCAATCCTTCTTGATATTTGAAGGGGGGTAGGGGTGGAACCCCTGCGTGGGGCTTTGCCCCCACCCTCCTTGTTCACAAACTATTTGTGAACGCTATAGCTACGGGATGGTTTGGGAAGATACTATCAGTTGAACATTTTCTTAACCTTAATCATTTGCTATAAAAAGATTAATAACTGGTTAGATTGTGAGAATGATGTTGGATGCGACCAACTTAGGACTACCGCCTGGCTACATCTCCTCCATCAATAACCTGCCCATCTTTTGATACTCCCGTTGGGTTGCCCGGATAAGATGCTTCATTGTCACAATGCCGCCATCGCTTGCTGCCAAAAAAGCGGCTGCCAGAGCAATATTGCGAATATTAGCTCCACTAATTTCAAATCGCCGCGCCATTATCCTAAAATCTAGATCTGGACTACAGGGTGTTTTATCCGGCAAAATCCGTTCCCAAATGCAAAGCCGTTCCTGTTCATTGGGTAAGGGGAAATCAATCACAAAGCGCAATCGGCGTATAAAGGCATCATCCATATTGCTGCGCAAATTCATTGTCAAAATTGCGATCCCCTCGTACTCTTCCATCTTTTGTAAGAGATAACCAATTTCAATATTGGCGTAGCGATCGTGGGCATCCTGCACTTCTGAACGCTTGCCAAATAAAGCATCTGCCTCATCAAACAAAAGAATGGCATTTGAACTGGTGGCAGCAGCAAAGATACGATCCAGGTTCTTTTCAGTTTCGCCAATGTATTTGTCACCAGCCACTGCGTATTGACAGCCTGGGGAACTGCTTCGATCGTCTTCCAACTCGTACCATTCCAAAAAGACCAGGTAATGGGTAGCGTTGCCAGTTCCGCTGCCTGGGGAGAATCAATCTTGAGTGTTGCGGTTTTGACCCCTGGCAGAGTGAATAGTTCATCGCAGGCCAGGTAGAGACTGTATTCAATTGCCTGATCGGCCCTGAACGCGGAAAAGGCAACCTCTGCCTCTCCGGTCGCCGACTGGGTGCGATCGTTGTAGGAAACTGTCGCAGGCTGATGCACAAAGACCGCCTGTAGTTGTGCTGTCGTCACGAGCAGATCGCGTTCCGTCTCAAACACGACCTCTGCCGCGTCTCCTTCCGCAGGGGGAGCGGCAACGGAAGTTTGAGCTGGAACCAGCCCGTCTTCGATACTGCCCTCGGCCAGGTAAAAGGTGAGATACTGCCCTCGGCCAGGTAAAAGGTGAGCGGTACCCGCGCTGGTTGGGGTGGCAAAATTTGAGTGCCAATCAGGTCCAGAAAGGCCAGGAAGTTTTTGTCTGATACCTGGTTGAGGCGATCACGCACCATCATTGCCAGGTGGCTGAAAATGCGGATCAGTGCCCAACCAGCGTCAGGCGTCACCTTCACCCTGATCCGGTTGATTCCCTGAACCTGGCTAACCCGTTGAATGTGTTCGGCTAGATTGAGATTAACCAATGTACCCCGGACGGCGATCGGCTGGTCGGGCTTCTCTGGATTTGGAATCTCCTGATCCAGGACCTGCCCCATCAACGCTTCCACCGTCGGTTCGACCTCGATCGCCCCCGGATTGGCTCTGACTTTCACCCAGGCCAGATTTGGAGTCTGGCTAATTCGCTCGGCCAGCGACGCATTAATTGGGGTTCCCTGTACCGCAATCAGTTGCTGAGTAGCTGGATCGACCAGATCCTGACTCAAAATTCGTCCACTCAGCGCAGCAATGGTGGGTCTAACCTGGTTGGTTCCAGGCGCATACCATCCCCCCGTCACCTTCACCCGGTTTAAACCCTCAAGCTGGCTAATTTGTTGCGCCAGCGCCAGGCTCACCACATTTCCAGGAGTGGCGATCGCGCCCATTCCAGCCCGCACCTCCTGATCAAGTGTACGCCCCAGGAGAGCGGCGATCGTCGGTTCCACCTCACTGGTAAAGCCCTGCGTAAAATATTCCGCCAACATCGCCACCTGAGCAACGATGTCGTCATAGGAGCGCGGGTCAATTTTGGGGGGCAAAGGCGGCATAGAGCTACTCAAGATAGAACGGGTAAACCAGGTTAAACCGATTATTCGTCGTGCGCACCTGATAGTTGATTTGAATCAGCAATCGACCGGGTAAATCGAGATCCGGAAACACATCAACACTCAGTAGATCAATTCGCGGTTCCCACTGAATTAGTGCTTGATTCACGGCATTACTCAACTGGCCAATCGTTGCTGCACTGTTTAACGCAAATACGAGATCATGAATGCCACAACCAAAATCTGGACGCATCAACCGCTCTCCATGAGCCGTACTGAGAATCATCCAAATTGACTGACGCACCGCTTCTTCGTAGTGCGCCATTTCAACCTGTCCATTTGAGTTCAGACTAACAGGAGAAGTCCATCCAACACCAAGAAAATCAGTAGACATAGGGGTTTGGTTGTTAGTTGTTAGTTGTTAGTCGTGAGGGGGGCGTTGCTGAAAAGCAGTATGAATCGAAACGAAGCTTCAAGCATACAGCATCCATTTCATACCCAGATTCAGCAATGCCAGGGGGGATAGGGGGATAGGAGGATGGAGAGATGGGGAGGTGGGGTGGAGAGTTTTGAGTTTTCACCATACACCGCACACCTCTCCAACTACTAACAACCAACCACTAACAACTAAGCTTCACTCCCTCACCCCTCTCTCCTTACCCCCACGCCCCATTCCCTCTCCTGGCTCCTGGCTTCTTTCTTCTTCCCTAAATCCCCTTCACCCTGGTCTGAGCGATAATCACCGTAAGTGAGGTTCCGGTTGGAAAGCAGGTGGATTGGCTGTCTCTCAGTAAGACAGGTTGTCCCATGATTTTGACACGGGTTGCGGCGGTGCTCCAGGTAGCGAAGGCGCAGGGCCCAACGTTAGTGGGTGGGGGGGATTGGTGCAGCCCGCAATGGTAGAAGGGAGAATCTGGAGCACAACAGCTTGACCCATCACCTTGACTCTGGGAAAGAGGGGAGTGAGTTGGGCCTGCCCACCGTGGGCACAAAGTACAGTTGCTCCCTGATGGAGTAAAAACCCTGGCATTTTTAAGTCACCTCCAAGGCACCGTTGTTAATTTTCACCCCTGCCATACACTCAATGCCAATTCCACTGTTTGCCTTAATATTGCAGTTTTGTTTTGCGTTGATAGATAGATTCTGACAATCGATTTCTAAATCTCCTTTACTACTTTTGAGGCTGATTTTGCCTCCAGTTTCAATTGTCAACTCCTCTCCAACCTTAATCATCATGGATTTTTTACTGGAATCAATGATGATTTCATTTTTTTGAGATTTATCACGGATGGTAATCATTTCTTCGTCCTGGGTATCGTCGAGAAGGATGACATGACCGCTGCGTGATTTCAGCATGCGTTGATTGTTCTTCCCATCCTGATTGGTGACAGGAGGTTTGTCTTTGCCATTCCATAGCGCTCCCAAGATGTAGGGAAAGCGAATATCGCCGTGTTCAAAGGCAACCACCACTTCACAACCAACTTCGGGTAGAAAGTACAACCCGTATTGATTACCTGCCATTGCAGCCATTACCCTGGCCCAGTAACTTTCATCCTGCTCTGAGCGCCAGGGAAATTTGACTTTAACCCGTCCCAATCCCTCCGGATCCTTATTGTTCGTCACCACGCCGATGGTGATGCCATAGACGCGATCGCGCTCTCCCGGTGACGCATTTCCTAGCAGCACATCCATGCCTATCATGTTGCCGTTCTCCTTACCGTAAATTCAGTGCGGTAGCCTTCGTCATTTGTAAACGTGTGGGTGGCAGTAGTGACGTAATACAGTCCGCTGAACCGCTGACCCACACCCTTAATCTCGATCACACTACCCGCCCGCAAACTGGCATTGCCCAGGCAGGTACCTTCTCCGGTGATATACGCTAGCGATCGCTCATTGAACTGTCCCAGTGCCATTTGATCGGCTTCAGCCTTGCTCTGAACAGGTTGGTTGTTAACGGTATGGAGAGCGGTACCGAACATCCTTTGCACAGCCTTTGCACCACTGGTGAATCCACCCATCAGAGAAGCTTCATTGCCAGCCCTGGCTTTGCCAATGATGACTTGCTTGTTCTTAACATCCCATCCTCGAACTTCTACATGAGAAGTCTGGGTTAAACTGCTAAGACGGGGAAAAAACTCTAGAAGATTGGATTCGAAATTTAGTGATAGCGGGAGTGATTTTTGAGTGTCATGCTGGTGGGGTTGAAAGTAAAGGGTTTTGTTTCCTACCCAGACTTCGTAGCCGATGCGTTGGGCCTGTTCTTGCAAAAATTCCAGATCGGTCTGATTGTGCTGCATCACATAATCCAGCACGATCTTCGTATCTTTTGTTTTCGCAACTAACCCCCGCTGACTGGCAATCTGTTGGGCGATCGCACTATCTTTCATTTGGGTGAATGAGCGGGTTTGGCGTCCGTATAGCAGGCGATGACGGAGATCATGTCCCCGTACAACCAGCTTTGGAGGTGCTTCTCGAGAAAACTCTGGTTCCAGCCCGGTAATTTCAGCAGAGATGACTGGTTTGAGTCGATTACTATAGCCCATCGAAACATCGACCGAGGTCCCAATCCCCAATAAAGAGCTATCAGACCAGGTGATTTTGTGATTAATCACATCAAAATTAGCGAGGTGGATTTCCACCATACTGGGTGATTCCAGGTCTTGCGTCACGGTTACCTGCTCGATAGCCAGCGACAATTCTAGATTAGAAGTTCCGTTAATCCGGACAGCGATCGCGGGCAGGCTGGTATCTTCAAATAGCGCACTGGCAAACATTAGTACCCACCTCCCACTCGTGTCATCTGGACGAAAGGGAGGAACAGTCAGGCGTTGCCCCGGAGCAATCTGACGGGGATTGTCCATCTGATTGGCTTTAGCAATCAATCGCCACTGGGCTGGATCGTCAAATTCCTCCGCTGCAATACTGCAAAACTCAGATCTTGCACCATTATCGATAAGCCCAATTAGGCAAGGATTTGAGAACAATTTCAAACCCATACTGTGCGGCAATATCTGCACTGATGCGGATCTGCCTGAGCAACTGGAACCACACAATCAAGGGAAATAAAGTTTCAAAGGCTAAACGACAAGTTGTTTTCCAATGGAGCACAGGTGGACATGACCATTGGTCAATCCAATGGGCTAACAGATAGGCAATCAACGACAGAATCAACCAGCGATACACCCCTAACTTCGTGCTCTGACCAAAGCAATGCAAGCCAAACTGGTGCTTGGCGGTCTTAAAGAAACCTTCGATGGCCCAACGCTTGCGCCCCAACCGGACGAGATACACCCCAGAGTAAGGATAGGTAGAAACCACAAAACGCAATTCTCGTTTGCCATCCGCCCGTTTGAGCCAAAACCAGGACACCGTGAGCGGATAATCGATGCCCTCCAGGTAAACTTGTAAACCTAGCTGGGCATGACGATACAAGTTTTTGAGACAGCGACCGTCTTGCAATTTACGGTTGCTGCGCATGCCCACCACCGGTCGCCAGGAGCGTTGGCGCACCGCCTTGAGAAACTCTACTGTGCCAAATTCCGTATCCGCTTGCACCAGCACGATTCTGCCCTTGACCAAGGACTTGGGCACCGTGGCTAACAACTTGATGGCCAATTGGACTGGACTGGGATGTCCCTTACCCCGCCAGACCCGAAAACTCCAGGGCACTCGCCATTCGCCCACCACCAGATAAAGCACCACCAGATGGAGTCCGCGTTTCCCGTTCAGCATCCGCACCCACGGGTCAGGCGCATGGGGGGCATCGGTCGGGGTACTCAACTGCCAAAACTGACCCGTCTTTTTTAGGGTCGTCAAGTCAATCAAGACCCGGATGGGACTGCCGTGGTGAGGGAGATGGTGAGCGATTTGCTCTAGAATAGCCCGCCGAGTTGTTTGAATCACCCGTCGGGTAGACCAGGTGTAGCGATTGAGAAATCGCCTTAACGAACTGGCTGATTTCACGGGCGTGTGTTCAGGTAAGGCATGACCTTGAGCATCTAGAAATAGCCCCAATAGAGCATTGAGACTGGCCTTTTGATAGGCACTAGGCATCAGGCATAAGAGGCTATACACTAGCCCTTGGGCGTGTTGAAGGATGGTTTCCATGACCGTCTTCTTTTTACTACTACGCCCTTTTTTTCAGATTTTGGTTCTTTGGGCAACCCCTATTGAGACTGGTGCAAGATCTCAGTTAGCCACCAGGCTTAGGATGGGGTGCAGGGGTTCCACCCCTGGCTGGGGGCATAGCCCCCAACCCCCCTTAAAACCAATGTCCCAAGCAACCTGGCGACAGCCATAATATTCAATCTCCTGACGGGCATCTTTACCTCAATTTCTATCCACCCACAGACTTTCTCATTACGGGGCGACTGCTTGATAGAATGTGACGAAACGACCATAACAATCCTTTTCCAGGGAGAACTTCCAGGGAGAACACAGATTGAGGAAAAGCTACTATGACGCAGTTGACCGGGCAGACCAGGACTGAGCCTGACATCTCAGGTCTTGAGACGGAGCTTTCAAACCAGAGTCCACAAAAAATTCTTGAACGTGCGTTGAGTCTGTTTGACAACATCGCCATTTCCTTTAGTGGTGCCGAGGATGTCGTCTTGATTGACATGGCCTACCGAATGAATCGAGCAGTGAAAGTGTTTAGCCTCGATACAGGACGGCTCCATCCAGAAACTTATCAATTTATTGATCGCGTCCGCAAACACTACGGGATTGAGATTGAAATTATGTTTCCCGATGCTGCTCAGGTAGAAGCGCTAGTCAGGGCAAAAGGGCTCTTTAGCTTTTATGAAGATGGTCACAAGGAATGCTGTGATATTCGTAAAGTCGCGCCGCTGCGCCGTAAGTTATCTACACTCGATGCCTGGATTACTGGTCAGCGTAAGGATCAAAATCCCTCTACCCGTGCCAGCGTTCCAGTAGTTCAGGTGGATACCGCCTTTTCCAGTGGCGATCGCCCCTTAATCAAATTCAATCCCCTTTCTAACTGGACCTCCGCTGATGTCTGGATGTATATCCGTTCCTACGAAGTCCCCTACAATGCTCTCCATGAAAGGGGCTTCATTAGTATCGGTTGCGAACCCTGCACCCGCCCAGTTTTACCTAACCAGCACGAACGGGAAGGCCGCTGGTGGTGGGAAGATGCGGGCAAGAAAGAATGTGGTTTACACGCTATCAATCAAACCCAGCCATAGGAACCGGGGGATGGGGAGATAGAGAGATGAGAGAATTGATCTTTTCCCATCAGCTCAGGGCAGTGTCATTGTCGTCAAAAAATTCTACATCAGTTTTACCCATTCCCCGTGAATGGCCGTCCTCTCACCCGCCGGAACCTGCCAGTAAGCCTCAAGTCCTCGTTCGACGATTGTTGGTTAATCGCCTGAGCATTAACTGGATCATTCATAAGACATAAATCACAACTTCCTGATTTTCAGTCAAGATTTCATAGTCTTAAGTCAGTGCTTGTGCATTTTCTAACCAACTCCAAGTCTGTTCGACAATCCAGTGCTAAGGGGGCTAGTGAAAACCTTAGGGCACTCTCTAGACACTGATTGATTTCTACTTCGATGCTCCGCTCTTCAGTGCCAAATGCATTGCTAATCAGAGTTTTCAAAGTTCTGTAGTACCCTTCGTCTGCCAGCACTTTCGCAATCCACTCATATATAGCGGTAGTCATTGTGGTTAGGACAGGGTGTAGGGGTGGAACCCCTGGCTAGGGGCGAAGCCCCCACTCCCTTTCTAATTCCAATGTCCTAAGGCACCTGCGTAGAGCTATATCTCTAGCACCTAAATTCAACAACGCTGAAATTTGTAACAATTACCAGAAATCATTCATTTACCTGTCTTCAGATTTGAGTTAATTAAACCTAAAACCTCGGTAAGTTATGATCCCACATTTTTCTAATTCGCGATTTTTCATTTCCTATAGAACATCTGCTTCACACCTATTTACAAACACCTTCTCATCAGATAGCAAGTAAGCGCCGTGTACATTCCGCCAGCAGGCAGGCGGTTGCATCCCTCTGCCTGTAACCACCTACCTGTAACCACCTAAACGAGATCGACTAATCTTTCAGATTCACCGTAGGCTCCTCTGCTTCCGCTCCGACTGGCTGTCTTGCGCCCAATGACCCAAAATCTTGCTTTACGCAGCAGCCATTTATCTGGGCTTGCGCACTCGTTACTGATGTGTCATCTTGGGTAACGAAGGTCAGTTTGACTGTGTTCCCATCTCTCTTGAGACAATTACAGGGGATATTAATTACTTTTGTAACCGTACCACCTTGATTCGTCGGATTGTCGTAGATCCAACCGTACATTTGCCCGCAAATATTTTTATCCTTGTATATGTACCATTTATCATTGCTTGCATTTGCCTGACTATGAGTGGGATCCAATGCTGGTAGAAGCGCTTTGAACTTGAGGATCAAGCGAGCATTGGTGCACTGACAACATTGGTTGTTAGGAACCTTAAATTGAAAGGTATGACGAAAGACCTTGTCAGGGGTCGTACCGCCAAAGTTGGGTTCTGGGTTGGTTGGGCTAATGAGGCTTGGTGGAAGTTGCGTTCCATCCACTGTTGCCGTTACCGGCGGAGGTGCGGTCTCTGTGAGCGTAACAGGATATGGGCATGGACGAGGACGTACCTGGTCTACAGGAGGCGGTGTTATGGGACGCGGGACTGCTCTTTTTAGCTCTGCAATGCCGTCGAGTGCCGGGATGCTGCCTGCTAGACTTCTGGTGGCATCCAGACTTGGACCTCTTTTGTTCTCTTGTGCTAATGCGGAACTGCTAACCACTGCCGAGATCGTTAGCAATAAAGCCGTTAGTACGCATGTAGGTTTGCTGTTTGCGTGTTGAGGCGGTGCGAAATGAATTCTAGGCATCGTATTCCTCCTATGAATGTTCGCAAATGATTTACCTTCTACCTTCCTTACGCACTGTATATGTGCGGGGGAAGCACTGAATAAATCATTCGTTATGAATCATTCGTTGTGTATGTGCATCACTGCGTTGGGCGATGAAGGGTACAGCCGACGCTTCGTGGTTTCCAACAACGAATTTGATTTGAGGTAATTAGTGAACTTTGCTGAGCTAGTAGTTAATTATACAATATACCGATGCAGAGCTGCCAACGAATTCGATTTGAGGTAGTCGGTGAACCAGGTCTTCTCCTCGCTGTCTACGTTCCTGTAAAACAGTTTCCAACTAATCCGATTTGAGGTAATTTCCGATTTGAGGTAATTGGTGAATCCACCCTGAATGAAGCCTTGCCTGGAGTGTACTCCAGCGGCTGAATCTCCACAATCAGGTTTGCACCCTTATCATACACTGAAACCTGAACTATCAGAGTCTCCAAAAGCCTTGTCCTGTCAGGATTTTCCACAATAAAACGAGAGGACAGGGGATCTGGCTGATCCGCGGATTGTGAAGGCAGGTAACGTTTCTATCAGGAAAATGGTGTTGCTGAATTTGGGTATGCAATAGGTGCTGTATGCTCGAAATTTCGTTTCGATTCATACTGCTTTTCAGCAACACCCAGAAAAACCTTAAATGATGTAAACATCTGGTGGTTTTCTGGGGGTGGACTGCCAATCGTTAAAACCTGGGAAACGGATTTCTGAGAAATCCAATAAAATCAAACACTATCTTCTTCAGGCTTCACCCGGTGCCTCACTTTTTGATACAACTTTCGCATCTCATCCAAGCTTAAGAAACACTCAAATACTGAAGTATTGCATGCGCCGACTGTAACCTTCTAGAAAGTTAGAGGGTAGTGCCGTGCTGATTGAGTAGAACGATCGCCCACATGACACCCAATGATTTCACGACTTGCTCGATCCATCGCGAGCCAGACCCACTGCTTATTGCCTTTTTCATCCACCAATGACCACAACTCATCCATCTGCACTACCGGTCGAGTCGTTGGTTTGACCACTACTTTTGCTTGCTGAGGTACCTTGGCGTAGCAATCATTCACCTACTGTTGCAACCAACTCTTGGACAATTGCAGCACTCGTGCAATCCCTGCTAGGGGAATGCGTTCGAGCAACAGTCGCTCGATCAACGCACAGGTGTCTTTATCTTTCGGTTGCCATTGGGGATTCTCCACAAACTGACGACCCCAATCGCGACACTTGTAGTTCTGTTTGCCTCGACGGGTAGTACCGTTTTTCATGATGTCATCGAAACCGCAGGTCTGGCAGAGGAGATATGGCTTCATGATGGATCCGGTCTATCATTAGGTGCACAATCAAGGTGCACAATCAGGGTTCATCTATGATGACCATTCCTGATTTTCTCTACTCTTTATAAAAGAGTACTACCACTAACCGCAATGCTTGCACTTGTAGCATTGTTTGCCTCGTCGATGTCCGTTTTTAGAGGTCTGAGTAGAGTTACACTGAAAACATTTCGTATTCACATTACACCAAATCTATTATTACCCTTTCAGCAACGCCCCAGAATTATAAGTTCATGGCAATGACAAACTGATAATCAACTTGTTGCAAAACAATGAGTAAATATAGCGGTAGTCATTATGGTTAGGGACGGGGTGCAGGGGTTCCACCCCTGGCTGGGGGCGAAGCCCCCACTCCCTCTCTAATTCCAATGTCCTAACCCACCTGTGTAGAGCTATAACTCGACAAAATTAAATTGAAGATAGATTCGGGGTGGAGGGGGTGGAACCCCCTGCCTGGGGGCGCAGCCCCCATTCCTTCTTCTTAATTGGGTGGAGTTACTTAGGTTGAAGTTGCTGTCAGCCCAATCTTTCCAAAGGTACCCATGGCCGAAATTGTTTCCAGGGGAGTTGGGCGAGCATGGGAAGTCGGCACCAGTCTGGCATTGCTGGAAGTTGAGGAGTGGTTGCTCAGCCAGGACGTTTGAGCATGGGATTACGGGTGCTCATTCAGGCAACTGGCCAACTGGTGGAAAACTTTTGCCGCGAAGCACCAGTCTTTTGTAGGGGGGGAACTGCCATTTAACAGGTATTTCACTAGTCATCTTCCATTGGCAGCCTAGTGCCAGCTAACTTGAGGGCGTTTTCGAGCAGATTGTTGGGGCTGAACAATCCAGCTCAATCTATAGTTCCCTCGGAGAAAGCAAATGGCGATCGTGCCCGGTGACCACAAACTCTTCCGACCGTCCGCCCTATAATTAAGAAGAATTCAGCCAGTTTGCAGATCTTTAACAGAGGGGAGACCACTCGCTTATGGCAATGATCGAGACGAAAACCGAACCCATGGTTCTTAACATGGGTCCTCACCACCCATCGATGCACGGGGTGTTGCGGTTAATCGTCACACTCGACGGAGAAAACGTGATCGACTGCGAACCCGTGATTGGCTATCTGCATCGGGGGATGGAGAAGATTGCCGAAAACCGTACAGTGGTGATGTACGTCCCCTACGTCAGCCGTTGGGATTATGCAGCAGGGATGTTCAACGAGGCAATCACCGTCAACGCTCCTGAAAAGTTGGCTGGTGTCGAAGTTCCCAAACGCGCTAGCTACATCCGCGTTATTATGCTGGAACTTAACCGAATTGCCAACCACCTGCTGTGGTTTGGTCCCTTCCTGGCGGACGTAGGCGCTCAAACCCCCTTCTTCTACCAGTTCCGCGAACGAGAGATGATCTATGACCTGTGGGAAGCTGCAACGGGTTATCGCATGGTTAATAACAACTACTGGCGGGTTGGCGGAGTGGCTGCCGATCTACCCTACGGCTGGGTCGATAAATGCGAAGATTTCTGTGATTACTTCATGCCTAAAGTAGATGAGTACGAGCGACTAGTCACTGACAACCCCATCTTCCGTCGCCGGGTAGAAGGGGTCGGTACCATTACCCGCGAGGATGCTATCAACTGGGGACTTTCCGGTCCCATGCTGCGGGGTTCTGGTGTGAAGTGGGACTTGCGCAAAGTTGATCATTACGAATGCTATGACGACTTCGATTGGGAAGTGCAGTGGGAGACCGCAGGCGATGCCCTCGCCCGCTACATGGTACGGATGCGGGAAATGCGGGAGTCAGTGAAGATTATCAAACAAGCCCTTAAAGGTTTACCTGGTGGACCCTACGAGAACCTGGAAGCAAAGCGCATGGCAGCCGGTCCCAAGTCTGAATGGAATACCTTTGACTACCAGTTCATCGGCAAGAAGCTAGCCCCAACCTGGAAAATTCCCGCTGGAGAGCATTACGTTCGTCTGGAAAGCGGTAAAGGTGAACTGGGTGTCTTTATTATAGGGAACGATAGCGTTTTTCCCTGGCGGTTTAAGATTCGCCCGGCTGACTTCAACAATCTGCAAGTACTGCCTCATTTGCTACGCGGCATGAAGGTGGCAGATATTGTGGCGATCCTGGGTAGCATTGACATTATTATGGGGTCGGTTGATCGCTAGAACCCATATGAATCAATCTCATTTATCAATCCCACTTAAATGGGATTGATGGAGAAGGCAGGGAAGATCCTTTTGTCTTTCCTGCTTCCGGTAATGTTCTAGACATGGGGATCGATGAAGTCAAACAGCCTGCCCAAACTCGTAGCGATTGATGAACAATCCAATCACGATGTCATACAGCCATTCGGACTTGGAGAAGCAGATGGTTTTGCGAGCTAATCGCTTAATTCGCGTTCGTAACGTTAAGTGTTTGCGCTCGATTTTTTGGGTATTCCACTTGCCAACGACGTGCTGGTCTTCATCCACCAAACGGGCATACGCTCCCCATCCATCGGTGTAAAACGTTTGAACGCCAAACGGCTCTAACAATGCTTTTAACTCAACGAGCGCCTGGTCTGTATGATCGGCCAGCACATAGGCCAACACGTGCCCGGTTTGATGATCAATTGCGTGCCGTAACCAACGCTCCTGCTGCTTCGAGTGAACAAAACTCCCCATCTCGTCAGCTTCCGCTTCCTCAATGTGTTTGACAACTATCGCAGAGGTCGGCTTAAGTTGTTCTAACAAGGGTCGGTTCACGTGTTCAAGATGACGATCTTTTTTTTAATTCTTCAAGGACGGTGGTTGGGCTAATCTTGAGTACCCGCGCAGTATTGCGAATCCCGCCGCCGTTGAGCGCCATCTCGCAAATCTGTTGTTTCACAGTAGGCAAGTAGCCTCGGTAAGAATACTCCCGAACAAAGCTATGACGAGTGCATTCAGGATTACGGCATTTATACCGTTGCTTACCCTCGGCGGTTTTACCATGCTTGACGATATTCGTGCTCTCACAGGTGGGGCACAATGCACAGGTTCAAATACCATCGTAGTTGTTTGGGAGAATTTAACGGGTTCGAGTGCTCCGATTTTCCCTGATTCCTATCCCCATGTCTAGAACATTACTCCTGCTTCCTCTCCTGTTTTGCTGAGGCAGAGAGGAGATTTCCATGAACGCTCGAAAAATTCCAGTCACCCAGCTGATTGACTGACAAAACTTGAAAAGGAGGGAGGCTAAGCCCTTGGTAAAACGGCACTCGCAGATTAGTGTGAAAGTTACCACCCAAACACAACTGAACCATGCGAACCTCCCCAGCTATGGGACCTTCTGGGTCAATCCACTCAATGGGCTGATCAACGGCATCTGCAACCCCTGATTTAGATGGTGATTGGACTGATTTGTAGTGAATGCATCAGCCAGACCCAATGGGGTGTTTACGTGCAGAGTCGAGCAAAATTCGCCCAAAGCCATCCACGCCGTTCAGTCGCTGGTTGCCCAATAGCCGCATCCATGTCCAAAGAGCCTACTACAGTCCGCTGCTTGCAGCCGCATTAGCCCAGTGAGGCGTTTCTGAAATTACCTTAATTGAAGACACGACGATGTTATGGGACGAGTTTTGCCCGATTCGCAGATCGATTCAGTCCGGGGATATGCCATTCCCTTGATTGGGCGGGTACTACGCCACGGCAGTAGTAGTGTTCGCTTGGAGGTCTACCAACTGATGCTGAAACGAGCAGCGCGGTTAGTGCCCACCGGGGTATCGGTGCAATTTCTCGCCGACCGGGGATTTGCTGATACGAAACTGAGGCACTATCTGTGCGAAGACCTACAGTGGCATTTTCGCATTCGGGTTAAAAGTCGAGTCTGGATCTGCCGTACCCACCAAGGCTGGAAGCAACCAAGTAATATAGCACTACGAAGGCAGAGTAGGACGTTAGAGTAGCAGTAAAAGCACGTTGAGAACTGCCGATGTCAACTTCCTACAGCTACGACTTACGAACAAAAGCAATCGAAGCGGTCAAGCGCGGTGAACGCAAAAGCGACGTGTGCCGAATGCTCAAGCTCAGTCGCAATACGCTCGATCTGTGGCTCAAACGCAAAGCCCAAACGGGTGACTATCAAGCGATGACTAACTTCCCAAAAGGCTGTGGGCACAAAATCACGGACCGCAAGCGTTTTGAGGAGTTTGTCAAGGAACATGGCGGTAAAACTCAAGCACAGATGGCTCAGTTGTGGGGCGAGGGAGTGACGCAGCAAAACATCAGTGATGCACTGCGAAAATTGGAAATCAGCCGCAAAAAAACAAAAAAAACTATGGCTATCAAGAACGCGATGACATCAAGCGATGCGAATTCAAAGAGCGATTGAAAACTAAACCAAGCGAACTGGTAATTTACATTCGCTCAAGTGTGGAAAACGCACTGAGCAGGTCAGGTGGATCGCGGCACTGGTGCAAGGCAAGTTAATTGCACCGATAACGTTTGCCGGAGCTTGCAACCGAGATTTGTTTGAGATGTGGCTCGAAGAGTGTCTACTAACGCAACTGCAACCAGGCAGTGTGATTGTGATTGACAATGCGAGTTTTCATCGTTCTCAAGTGATTGATGTGATTGATGAACTGGTGATGCAGGCGGGATGTGAGCTTTGGTATTTGCCGCCGTATTCACCCGACTTGAACAAGATTGAGTGGTGGTGGAGCGTCCTCAAAAATTGGATGCGGCAGCGCATGAATGAGTTTGAAAGTTTTCGTGATTGTATTGATGCTGCCTTCAAGCATTGTCCTAATATTTATTCGTAGTGCTCCCTAGCCCAAAAACGAAGCCAGCTAACGGCTAAGGTCAGCGGATGCAGACAACCTTTACCACTTAGCCAACTAACTATCGGCGTTCCGGTGCAGCGACTTGTTAGACATCTTTGCACTAAATTTCAATAACACCTGCTATTAACTTCCAACATGGAGCTTCACCATCCCAATCAGGAGGTGCCCAAGGTATACTCAGACTTACAGTTACTAAGCAGGTGCCTTTGGGCTGATGTCCTGTCTCTAGCTTCTTAACAAACATTGGATCGGTTATTTTTGCGCCTGCTAAACACTGACCATTAGCAGCTTGAATAGTACCTCGCCATTCACTATTTCCTTTAGAACTTGTTCTTTGCTCCACAGAAAAGCTTACAACTTGGACAAGTTGAAGTGTACAACGTTGTTGAAATGGAAGACTTTGTAGATAGGAGGGATTGACGTACTTCAATGAATTGTGAAGTATATACGTAAAATCACTACAGTACCTTAGCAAATCAGTTGGCTGTGCTTTACCTAAATACTGCCATTGACCATTCAAGACTGAAAGATTTTCACATTCAAAGCCGAAATCATTCCCTGTATCGGCAAGAGGAATTCCCAAGATATCCAGTAACTCCGGTTCTCGACCTTCGACAATCCGCACGGATTCTGGAATTCGACCATCTTCAGGCTATAAACTGTCACAAACGGGACGAATCCATTTGCCAGTGTCTAGGTCAATTCCAACAATGCAACGTTCTTCTAGCTTCCAAGAGTTGGCGAGACAAACTATCCTCTTCAAAGGTGACATATACTAACATTTCCCCCATCTATCGTTCAGATATTCAGCAACCAGACGACGATGACAGTGATGAGGTTTTGCCTCACTGCAAAGCAAGCAGGCACCATCGGCTAGATCCGGGGAAACTTTCTTTTTCGATTTGACGATCAGCCATCAACTTCAAGAATTTTTGCTCGTATACCGACCAATCTCCCTTTTGCTTTTTATACTCATCAAGAATATCCTTGGTTGGAGCTAGATCTAAAATGTGAATATAGTCAATATCATCAATCGCTTTCAGGAAATACTCTAAGTCTGATCTTTTTGCAAATCCCGCCAATTGAGATACATTATTTAGACGAGTGTTGATAACTCTCTTAACACCTGCTCTTTTAAGGGTTTCAAAGAACTTTTGTGCGCTCTTTTGAGTGAAACCTATTGTGAACAAATTGATCTGACTCTTTGATCTGACTCTTCATCCTCATCACTTCCTTTTTCTACATAAGCAATTTCATCGCCCTGAAGTTTGTAAGCTTTCCTCAAGCATTCTTCTCGCGTCGGCAAACCATTTTGTGAAAACAGGGAAAGTTGAGCTTCTTGCGCCTCAGAAAACTCTTTAAAGCCATGCTTGAGAAGCATTCTCTCTTCTAAATGCTCATGAGATTCTAAATCACCATTTTTCAAAATGTGATTTATGGGTATGTCAAGATGACGTAAGTGCTGACAGACTAAGATTGCTCTGTGACAGGTTAATGGATCTTTCTCTGCACACATTAGTGAAATCTTATGTTTCTTCAAACCATTTTGAATTCGCTGAATTCCTTCGTGAAAGGCATCTGTAGCGGCAATTTGTTCATATACTGCTTTGCCATCAATATAGCAATCCTGGTTACTAGGTCTTGCTCCCAGTTCCTGTCCCAGAAAAACATATTGAATTCCTTCTTTAGTGAGAAACTCCTGTAGAGATGCTCGGTTGAAGTGTGGCAAAAATCGACTGTAGGGATGTGAGCGCACATCAGCCACAGCAGTTACTCCATGCCTCCGCAGCAGGGAGATGAAAGCATCTATCTCATGATTAGAGTGACCGATACTGAACAACTCCATACTGCTCCTCAGTTGTGACCTTAGTTATGCAACTTTAACTCATCCCTGCCTTCTATAGCAGTTCAAATGCACTGAGCGCTTCATGAATCGGATTCAGTCTCCGGATATGGACTAGCGAGGTGATGTCTAACTATAGCGTTCACAAATATAGCTTTACGCGGGTGCGTTAGGACATTGGAATTAGAGAGGGAGTGGGGGCTGCGCTCCCAGCCAGGGGTCCCACCCCTGCACCCCGTTCAAATTTGAAGAAGGCTCGCTATAACAACTTCCTTACCTTCCCGCAACTTCTAAGCTTGAGGAGGCCGATCGCCCAAATTCCTCTGGAGCATATTGCAAGTGGGCTTCTGCACCGGGGTAGAGGAAGGTGCCGGGAGTTACGGAGCGAACCAGATAGTGGAGGGGAGTACACACCGGGGTCGAGTTTGTCTCCATAGGCAACCACCCGATCTTTGTAGATGGTCTGATAAGCGAGTTGCCAGCTATCGCCTTTGGCTTCAAAGTAGGGAGTGGTGGTCTGGAAGCTGTTGTCTACCGCTTCAAACCCGGCGGGAAGAGGATCGGTAATGACCACATGGTTAACAGGATGGTCGGTGATGATTTCCAGCCCCACATCGTACACCTCCCCAGCAGACACCTTCAGGGGGTCGGGGGCGTAGAGTCCAGTTCTGAACAGCACCTTGTCCTGGTTGGCTGGACGAATGGTGCGGGTCACCCGTAACCCGTTGAAGCGACCGGGTTGACTGCCTTGCAAACGGTAGCGATAGGAAACCAGGTAATGTAACACTCCCGATCCCGATTTCCGGAGCACTAGATCGTGGCGGTTTTGAGGCAAATCGCTAATGGGAACTTTTACAGCCTCACTGGATCTTTGATAACCCTGGAATCTGGTGTTGATAAGGGTTTTGCCTGCCAGTTGGGCGATCGCTTCAAAGTTGGGTGGCGTTGGCTGGAGTTGACTATACTCCACCAGCGCGGTCAGTGCTGCCGCATTGTCGTAGGTGCTGGGCCAGGTGCCGTTTCGCCGCTGGGTAAGCAGCCCCTGCAACAGTCGATCAATCATTTCCGGCTTGGTTTTCTGGGCGATCGCCAGTCGCAGGGTTTCTGCCTGGGCAACCGTTGGAGAATTCAGCCAACCCCAGCCTTGAGGCAAATTCACCGTAGCTGTCCGCCCAGTTTCATAAACGGTTTCCTGCAATTGGGTTGCTATTGCCCTGGCTTCCTGTTGCCAGTCTGGAAAGCGGAAAAGATAACGGGCTAGTTTAACCTGATCAACCGGATCCAGTTGAGTGCGGGCGGCATACAGGTCTGCCAGAAAGTCGCTGCGTTGGTCTCCCAGTTCTGCCAGCGCGGTCAGTGCTGCCAACCGCACTTGGTTCTTACATAGGGCTTCTTTGCAGAACTCATACTGCCCAGGATTAGCCAGAAGGTTGCTGAGGTAGGTTTTGAGCGAAGTCTGTAAGGCAGCAAAATTTTGTATCTCTACCCCAGCTCGATTGGCTTGCGCAATTGCCTGGGCCGCGTAGGGAGTCACAAATGGATCGGATTTTTCGGCTCTGGGATAGGATGCAAAGCCCCCTTCGGGTTTCTGGAGTCGGAGTATCCGTTCCATTGCTTGCTGGGCCTGTTGCTTCGGCTCAAAGTCGGCAAAGGACTGCCCGTAATTTTTTGAGAGGGTTTGCAGATTGGCGGCGATCGCTAACTGGCTGGCAGCAGGTTCCAAAAACGGCAGACTGGTTTCGTTCAGAACCTGCCGGGTGGGAGCGGTGAGCGTTGGAACCAGCGTGCTGGCAAGGGAAACATCCAGTCCACCCACATCTTTTGCCACATTTGGATCCACCTGAATTGGAATCTTCGCTTCATTACTGGTTGCGCCCGTTTCAACCACCTGTTCCGTCACATTCTGGGTGCGAATTTCTAAAGGCACCTCAAAGCCATCGGTGGCGTTGCCCAACTGGGTGCTGAACTTCACCTGGGCTTCTCCCGTTCCCTGCACTTCAACCGGGAAGCGGTAGGCTGTTGTGCCCGAATTTCCCACCTGTCCTTGCGTGCTGCCCGATTGGTCCAATTTCAAAGGCGGAGTCACCGTGCCATTAACAGAAACATTGCCACTCTGGCCTGTGTTGTTGGTAATGGAGGTTCCAATTTCAAAGCGATCGCCCGGACGGGCAAATTGAGGGAGTAACGGACTGGCAATTAAGGGCTGGGTGGTGATGAACGTGGTGTCTCCATTCCCAAAATGCAGATTCCCATCTGTCGCTACGGTCATTACGCGCCAGGTCGTCAAATCATCGGGCAGTTTGAATGTCACCGTTGCATTGCCGATCTCATCCGTCATCACAGCCGGATTGTAGTAAGCCAGCGCCTTAAAGTCCGTCCGAACGCGAGTGTTACCCGCCCCAGCCGAAAGACCACCGCCATAGCCCCAGCCCTTTTCCAGCGGAGATGCCAGTGGCTCCAGCACTACATCCGAACGGTTGTCGCTCAACCGGGTCGAGATCGGCTGTTCTGCGTACACTGTTTTGACCAGATCGGGTAGACGATACCCGGTCAGTTGCAACACCGCTTCATTGACCACCATTACACTGAGTTGTCCCTTAGCAGGCTGGTTTTGGGCATTTCTGAGGGTCAATTTCAGGGTCTGGTTGTCCCCTGGGTTGAGGGAGGGAGTAACTTCCGTTTCGACTTGCAGGTATTGACCGCTCAGATCAGTGGAGAAGGGAGCAAACCCAATTCGCACTAGTTTATCCAGACTGTTGGGCTCTAATTCCGCCAGAGGTTTGCCCTGCCGCACCAGCACTGCCTCCACCGCCGCATTGGGCAACATATCGGATGTGACTTTGAACTGAACCTGGGGGGCACCGCCTTTCACCTTTGTCACCGTTTTATAGAGAACGTTGTGACGCACCACAGCAAAGTAAAGTTCGGCATCGGGATAGGGGGACTGGATCAGAGCCGTGGCCGTATCGCCCAATCGGTAACTCTTCTTATCCAGCTGAATTTCCAGGCGGTTGTTACGGTAGCGGTTACTCCAACCCACTGGAGAATCCCCCGTTGCCCAAATTTGCATATCGGTGGCGCTGGCTTCGCTACTGCCGCTCAGCATGGCCCGGATGCGATAGGACCCGGAGGTGGGTGGAGTCAGGGTCACGGTTTGAGGCTGGACATCGGTCTGCACATCCTTGCTGTCTACGGTCTTGTATTCCACCTGGTTCTGCTCAATCCGGCTGCCTTCTACCAGTTTTGCCACGCGGCTATAGTTCATCTGTTGCAGTTCCAGGCGCACCCGCTGACTGGGATAGGGTTTGCCAAAGGCATCAGTGACAATAACTTTGACCGGAAATTCTTTACCCGCCGTTGCAACAAAGTCACTTTGCAACCCCACCAGGCGATCGCCCGGTAAGGCCAAGAAGCTCTTGGAATCCGACACTGACAGGTTAGATACATCTGAAACTTGGACATCGACCCGGTAGGTCATAGGGTAGGGAAGGTCTTTTTCAACTTTCACGGTCTGGCTACTCTGACCACTGTTGTTGAGTACATGGCTGGTTTGCAACACATCACTAGAGACAACAGGGGTTTCTTCCGGCCAGAACCAGCGGCGTCCAAAGGAAAAGCCATCCCAACCTTTGGGGGTAAAGTCTGCCTGTTGCCGGGTGACATAGAAGTTGGTCTTACCGCCCTCTACAGGAGAACCAAACAAGTAGCTGCTCTGAATCTTCGCTTCAATGTTTCTTCCAGCCAGGGCGATCACATCAGCATGGGGTGTGGGTTGGGCGTTGGGGTAAGCTGTTTGATCGGGCTCCCGGCTTTCCTGGCTCCCCTGCTCCCCACCACTGAGGGTCAGTTCTACTTTGAAATTGGGTGGCTTAAATTCGGCAACCCGAAATTCTCCTGAAAGTTCAACGCCGTTGTCAGCTTTTGCTTTCACATAGTAATAGCCAAGCGGCTGGTTGGCCTCAATTGGCAATTCCAGAGAAAAGCTGCCAAATTCATTGGTGGTCTGATTTCCCAGAGCCTTTTTTAGTCCGTTCGGACCTTCCAATGTGAGAGTGTAGCGAGCTTTTTTGTCTTGCTTCAGGGTGCCGTTTTGCAGGTAGTAGGCAAACCCGGTCAGGCTAACGGTTTCTCCAGGCTGGTAGAGCTGGCGATCGCTAAAGATTGTCCCCCGCGACTCCGGCTTATTACTCTGCCATCCAGCATCAATCCCGTAGTCATAGGCACCGCTGTACTCATGGGTGCGGGCGAATGCCCAATCCTTTCCTTCCTGCGCAATCACTAATAGCCTGGGCGGGTTGGTAAAGCTGTTTCCCCCCATGCACGCTTGCAAATTCTGGCGAGTCAGCAGCAGTGTGCCATCTTTGCCCGTTTTGCCGCTAGCACAGGGCGAGGCCGTCGCCTCAGATTTTGCCTCTAGTCTGGACTGGTAAATCTGAATTGCGGCATTGGGCACGGCAGAACCATCGGACAGGTGATGAACCCGCACCATACCCGATTCTGGAAACCACTGGGCAAACACTCCCAGATTGGTCAACTGCACCAGTCCATAGATGGTGGGCTCCCGCCATTTTTCCTGATTCCCTTCCCAATAGGAGTTGGTGCGGGCCTGCACACCATAGGCCAGCATCCCAGTTGGGCCGCCTAACTGCTTTTGCAGTGGCACCGGGATATCGGTTGACTGGTTGTTCTGGCTCTGGATTGGAGTACTTTTCCAGGTCGAAGGGTTGGGCAACAACCCACCACCTTCTTTGGGATAGGCCGAGTCGTAATAGACCAGATCGGTTGGCCGGACAACAGCAAACGCTGACTGGTAGCTTTGCAGATTGACGGTTGAAATGTTCAGTTGCAAATCTTTGCCTGTCGGAAAGATATGTAAGCCAGAAGGAGCCCAGATCTCCGGCGCAACATCTCCTGTGTTGTATTGCACCGTGATAGGTTTGCCCAGGGTCTGCCCAAATTTATCCTTCAGCCCAGAACCCACGGTGATCGTATAGCTGGTTGCCGGTTTCAAGGCCCAGGGATTAAGCCTGACAAGGCGATCGCCCTCATAGGCTTGCACCAGCGGCAAATCCTTCTCAGGCGGCGGACTGATTGAGATGTTGGCGATCGCGGACTCTGCGTTCAGCCCATTGTTGAATTCTAACTGAGCGGCTCCTTGCACAAACCGACCAAGCGCCCCTGCAGCATCCGGTTGTCCATAATAACTCAACTTCTGAAAGGCCAGCGGCGAGAAAGTCTCAATCTGGCTAGCAAATACAGCCTCACTTGGCAGATTGCCCTTTACAGGACGTACACCGGGGGAGATTTCTAGCCTGTAGCGGGTTGCCTTAGCCAGTGCTTGCTGAGGTTCAACTGCATACATCCAGCTTTTCTCGGAACTATCAAAGGCTTCTTCAGGAATTGGCGCTTCCGCCTGAGTGTCTTCTTCCTGCTGCAAATTGACCTTCAGCAGCACCCCCTTGTTCTCCCCTGGAGGCATGAGCTTCAGGTGCTCTTTTAAGGACTCTAGGTCCAGTTCGGTGTTAGCCGTAATTTTAAAGACTGGCTTGGTGTCGAACGGTTCATTACTTTCGCCCGCCGGAGAACCCATAGGGGGAGAACTCGGAAGATTCAGGAACTTAATCGGCTCAGTATTGAATGTCCAGGCCAGGTCTTGATCCAGACGGTGGTTTTTCAAATCTGCCAGCCCCGCTTTTAAGGTCACTCTGACACGGGTTGCCTTGGGTGTTGCCTGCTCTGCCTGAAAGCCAACCATGCGCGGCGTCAGAAAGCGAAATTGCCCCGGCAGGGGCGGCACCAGTTCAAATTTTTTGAGAATCTCCTGCTGGTCTTTGCTCTCCAGGCTTTCAACGGGGATGAGTGACTCTTTGAAGCGAATTCGGATTTGGGCTGTGGGTGCCGCTTCTCCTAAGGGGCTGATCTGCTCGATCCAGTCCGGCAACTGAGGATCGGGTAGAGGACTCACTGTCGGGAGGGGAGCGTTGCCAATGGTGAGGTTTGCTGTACTACAGCCACCCATTTTCAAAACGAGAATGAGTCCAACCAGGAATAACCCGACCAGCTTGACCCGCTCCCAACCACCCATGAGCCTACCCCACTGCCACGAACGCTCTATAAGCTATGACATCATTCCTACATGGTGAAATGGTTGAGTTTCCGGGATTATCAACAAATCTTTACCTGCCACTGGTTCAACAAATCGGCTATGCATAGCAATGTTTTGGAGATAAGGGAAAGAGCGATCGCATATTCATCGAGTGGGCTTCGCACACCTCTGCCACCACAGTTCAGCACACGTGTGACGACGGGCAGTTTTTCAGGTCGCTTAGCCCGCTCAGTTTCATCAATCTATGGCAATCAATCCGCAAAACATGGCGATAGAGACATAGCAAAACACTTAGGGCTATCGCTCTTACTGATAGAGCCCAAATCATAATGATTTTTCAGTTTGAAATGGTAGTCCTGAAGATGTAAAGAAAGATGGATAAGACAACGCGACCTCAAATGTTTGGCATTGCTGAGAATCCAGGTATGAACTAGGCGCTCTATGCTCGAAACTTCGTTCCGATTCATATTGCTTTTCAGCAACACCAAATGGTTTATGTCGATTGCTCTCCCCCGTGTCCTGCTTGTCAATCAACTTACACGGTCAAAAATGGCAGAATTCACAATGGCAAGCAGAACTTTAAGTGCCCCGAGTGTGGCAGACAGTTTGTTGAAGTCCCTCAAAACAAACGCATTGCTCAGGGAACCAAAATCTTGATTGACAAACTGTTATTGGAGAAGCTCCCTTGAGCTGGAATAGCAAGAGTAGCAGGTGTTTGAGAGCCTTGGCTGCAAAGTTATGTCAATGCCAAATATGAAGCAGTGCCTCCGCAGGTCGAGGTGTCGGTAAAAAAAGGACGTTTGACGATCCAGTGTGACGAGATGTAGTCATTTGTGGGCAACCAGGGGAACAACCTGTGGATTTGGCTAGCCTTAGATGTGGTAACCCGAGAACTTGTTGGAGTGTATGTTGGTGCCCGTAGCTGCCAGGGGGCAAAAAGGATTGTGGTCTGCCTTACCCGTTGTGTATCGACAGTGGGCCGCCTCCTATAGCGATTTCTGGTCAGTTTACGATGAGGTATTCCCTAGTAAGCGGCATCATAGTGTCGGCAAAGAGAGTGGCAAAACCAGCTACATCGAACGGTTTAACTGCACCTTACGGCAACAGGTTTCGAGACTGCTTCGCAAGACCCTGTCATTTTCCAGAAACCTGGAGAATCACATCGGGGCGATCATCTGGTACTTCGTTCACCACTCCAACTCTTCCTTACTTGTTTAGGACTACCGAGATGCAAAGGGGCATGAAAGTCGAGTAACGATGCTGCCAGATTCCATGATTGAAGCGCTCAAAGAGCATCTTCAAGGAGTCAAGCGTTTGCACCAAAGGGATTTCGTTCAACCAATAGGATTTCGTTCAAGGATACGGTTCGGTGTCTCTCCCGCTCGCGTTAAAGCGCAAATATGTCGGTGCTGATCGTGAGTGGGTTTGGCCATAGTTTTTCCATCTGATCGTCGATCGCGTGATCCTCGTAGTGGCATAATTCGGTACTACCATTTAAACCCTAGCGGATGGCAGAAGGCAATTAAACGAGCGACGCAGGTGGCTTCGGCAGACAACTAATGGCTAAAACCGTAGCAAGTGATCCACTAGTGTTGCAAACACTAAATTTTGCAACATGGAGGAGTGGGGCTTCGCCCCCAGAAGGGGGTTTCACCCCCTCCACTCCCTTCAAAACTTTTGTTTCGATCTACTACTTCTTCAACACCTGCTTACCTGGCAGACTTCTTCAGGTGCCTGACTAGAGCTTGCAATCCCAGAATATAGCTATCCGATCCAAAACCACTGATCTGCCCGATCGCCACTGGCGCAATATAGGAGTGGTGGCGAAATTCTTCACGACGATAGATATTGCTTAAATGAACTTCAACTGTTGGTAGGTTAACAGCCGCGATCGCGTCTCGAATCGCCACACTGGTGTGGGTGTAAGCTCCCGCATTGATCACTAACCCCTGATGCCGATCCGCAGCAGCATGGATAGCATCCACCAAAGCTCCCTCATGATTGGACTGAAAAATAGAGACGATGGCACCTACTGCCTTCGCCTCATTCTCTAGTAACGAATTAATTGCTTCGAGTGGTACAGAACCATAAACCCCAGGCTCACGTTTACCCAGGAGATTCAGGTTTGGCCCGTGAAGTACCAAAATACTAAACAATCCAGATTTCCCAATCAGCGAACTACTTAACGGCGTTGAGGGTCATTGACCGGCACAGGAATCGGCTCAGCTTCGGGCTGAGGCTCAGATCCCAAAAGCGCTTCAATTAACTTACGAGCCCATTCCTTAAGTTTCTCAAGCACCTTATCAAGGTAGTCCATTGAACAGATAGCTCCTTCGCTACGGCTCAGCTTTTATCTACGTTTCTTGTCGCGATGGATCTCACGTCAGATTTTTAGCCTAACCTGATTACATATAAAAATTGTACCCAATTTATCAATTTGACAACAGATGGCAAACAGAAGATTAAGAATTTGGCTGAATCATCCACCCCTCCACTACCCCTCACCTCCCACTAACAACTGTCGCCGCAAGTGATCGAGAGCAGTACAGGCACTGAGATGGCGAATCCAGTCTCGGCCACGGGTTGCGCCAAAATGGTGTTTGAAGCTTTGAGCACCATCTGCTTTTGCTATACCAATGTAAACCAGGCCAACAGGTTTTGTTTCAGTGCCGCCATCGGGTCCGGCGATTCCGGTGATGCTGAGTCCCCAAGTAGTGCCCAGGCGATCGCGCACCCCTGTTGCCATCTGTTTAGCAACC
This sequence comes from Leptothermofonsia sp. ETS-13, assembly GCF_049200465.1. Classification (NCBI taxonomy): domain Bacteria; kingdom Bacillati; phylum Cyanobacteriota; class Cyanophyceae; order Leptolyngbyales; family Leptolyngbyaceae; genus Leptothermofonsia; species Leptothermofonsia sp. ETS-13. Next base: position 1,924,421 of record NZ_CP120836.1, on the reverse strand, counting down.
TCATGGCTGACAGCACCGTGGGTTGCTAGGTCTTCTGACTGGACTCCCAGCAAACCCACTTTCACAGAATTATCGTAGGAAATGATTCCACCCCAAAAGTAACTGGAACTTCCGGCGATCGCCGTGATCATGCTGCCTAGTCCCCCGCCTGTACAGGATTCCGCTACTGCCAGGGTGGACTGGTTTGCCTTCAACAAAGCCCCGACAACGGATGCCAGACTATCGTCATCGGCACCGTAGCAGTCCAACCCGCCAATTTGGCGCAGTTTTTGCTCCACCGGCTCAATTAACTCACGAGCGATTGCCTCCGAACTGGCGAGGGCCGAGATCCGTAACTTGACTTCGCCGTTGTTGGCGTAGGGAGCAACCGTGGGGTTTTGCAGGTCAAAAAAGGAATTGACCTTTTCTGCCAGAGTGGATTCTGCAATTCCCCAGAACTTAAGAGTGCGGCTATAGATTGTGGTCTGTCCCCAACCCTGGCTTCTCAAATAGGGAACGGCTACCTCTTCCCACATTTGCCGCATTTCAGCGGGTACCCCTGGAAAAGTCAGAATGGTGAGATTAGGGCGAGGATTCCAGATAATCCCCGGCGCACTTCCGGACGAGTTGGTGAGAATTTTTGCTCCCTCCGGGAGGAGGGCCTGTTTACGGTTGTTGGGGGTCATGGTTCGCCCCCGCCTGGCAAACTTCTGAAGAATATCTTCTAGAACTTCTGGGCGTTCAATCAGTGGAACCTGAAAAAAGTCTGCCAGAGTAGCGTGGGTAAGGTCATCGGGGGTGGGACCTAAACCACCTGTGAAAATGAGGAGTTGGGCGCGATCGCCCGCAATCGCGATCGCCCTTTTGATACGCTCCGGGTTATCCCCTACCACAGTTTGGTAATAGTGGGCAATTCCTAACTTTGCCAGTTCCTTCGCCAGAAACTGCGCATTGGTATTGACAATATCGCCTAGCAGTAATTCCGTTCCAACACAAATAATTTCAGCAGAGCCAGCCATTAGGAGGAGTTTTACCAGGAAAAAGGAAGAAGGAGAGGAAAGAAGCCAGGAGTTAGGAGACAGGGATTGGGGGCTGGGAGCCAGGGGCCAGGGATCAGGTATTGGAGCAATTCAGAACTCAAAACTCAGAACTCAAAACTCATCCACCCATCCACCCATCCCTTCACACCTGCGGCTGACGACGGGCTGTTTTCCAGACCTGCCAACTAATATAGAGCAGTAAAACCGTTGCACCAATCGCATACCCCCAACCACTTGGCATATTAGAGATTGCCATTGCCAGGCTACCGACCCAAAGCGTTAGGGAATAGATAAATAGCACAATCATCCGTTGAGGTAGACCCGCTTTGAGCAATCGGTGATGGAGGTGGCGCTTATCAGCCGCAAAGGGTGATTTTCCACGGCTCAGGCGATCGACCACTACTGAAGAAATATCCAAAATGGGAACCGCCAGAATCAGGTAAGGCAACAAAACAGCAACCGTTGTCACCCCCTTGACCAAACCAATGACCCCAATTCCTGCCAGAGTAAAGCCCATAAAATAGGCTCCCCCATCGCCCATAAATATCTGTGCAGGATTGAAGTTATAGCGAAGGAATCCCAGCGCCCCCCCTGCCAGCGCCGCTGCAATTAGCGCCGCCGCAGGTTGTTTCATAAATAAACAAACTACCATCATGACGATCGCTGCAATCCCAGAAACCCCGGCGGCCAAACCATCCAGGCCATCGATCATATTGATCGCGTTTGCCATACCAACCAGCCAGATAACAGTGATGGCAAGACTAACCCAATCCTGTAGCTGAACTAGGCCTAAAAAAGGAATTGTAAGGAAGTTAACCTGTACTCCTGCCTGCCATGCCATCCCGGCTACAACCATTTGCATGACCAATCGACTCAGAGCGGGGAGGGTAAACAGGTCATCGGCCAGACCAATCAGAAAAAAGGCAAGCCCGCCCAGTGTGACTCCCCAGACTTCATATTCCTTGTCAGGGGGTAGACTACCAAAACCTCCGGTCCACCAGACAACCAGGAGTGCAATCAGAGTTCCTGCAAAAATGGAAACTCCTCCCAGGCGAACCATTGGACGCTTATGAATTTTGCGTCCGCCTGGCGGGTCTACTAAACCGGCCTTAAGTCCAATTTTCTTGATAACCGGGGTCGTCAGGAGGACGACGAGGACAGAAACCAGGAAAGCAATTAGGTGATACAGATGGTGAGGCATCTGGAAAGTGTGGGGTCAAGGACAAACGACAGGCAGAGTGTACTATATTTCAGCCGAGGATCGACTAAGTTTTGTTAATCGAAATCAATTTTGCCGTCTTTTGAGTGATTTGGCTAACAAAAATCTGAAATCCCATGAACTTTCTTTGGATTTGATCTTGCGGCTTTCTTGAGAGTCTGGTAATAAGCTTTGCTTATTACGAAAACAAAATCAATATTCCAAAGATTTCGTTGGAAGGAAAGATAAGCCTACGCTACTTTTTCATCAGCGAACTGGGAGAACCGATTTTGAGAACCGAGATTAAGAAAGTTTGCCTACCCCCTTTTTCTAAATTCTTCTCTTCGATCCAGACAGTTTTGGCGGGAAATTACCAGTTTAAGTATGAGGTTTTTGTGAATCTACCATTGCCGCCTGGGTGAATGTACTGAGCTGGCGACAGATACAGGGTATTGATTATGGTGGATAAGTGGATGAGTGGATGAGTGGAGGGGTGATGGGGTGGAGGGGTGGAGGGTGGAGGGGTGATGGAGTTTGTCAAATTTTTTGTGGCAATCCTGGAAAGGGGCTCGAGGGAATCAGGGTTTCAAGGAGTTAGAACCCCGTTTCCAGAACACTCTCGTAAAGAAACCTCCCCCTGTTCCCCCCTCCCTCTATCCCCATTCCCCTCTGTGAAATTCGCCAAACAAAAGAGGTGTACGATGACACCTCTTTTTGCGTTAAGCAGATTTTGAAGGAGACTCAAGCCAGGACAGGCACTGGAATGTTCAAATGAGGATAGAGGGGGAAACGGGTGCAGAGGTCAGCAACTCGTTTCTGGCAATCCTGAGCGATCGCTTCATCGTCAGGATTGAGCAGGCGATCAGCGATGATGTTACCAATTTCGGTAAATTCAGCTACACCCATGCCGCGGGTTGTCATGGCGGGGGAACCGAGCCGCAGACCACTGGTGACAAAGGGAGACTCTGGATCGAAGGGAACGGTGTTTTTGTTGGCCGTGATGTTCACTTTGCTTACCAGTTGATCAGCGACCTTACCCGTCATGCCAATGGAGCGCAGGTCAACCAGCATCAGGTGATTGTCCGTCCCACCAGAAACAATCTTGAATCCACGCTTCTGGAGTTGAGTAGCTAAAGCACGAGCGTTTTCAATTACCTGGCCGCAATAGGTTTTGAATTCTGGTTTAAGTGCTTCCCCAAAGGCAACAGCTTTGGCGGCAATCACATGTTCCAGTGGGCCACCCTGGCAGCCAGGGAAGACGGCTTTGTCAAATTTTTTGCCTAGTTCGGGGTCACGGGTAAGAATTAAGCCCCCTCTGGGACCGCGCAGAGTCTTGTGAGTGGTAGTGGTGACAACATCGCAGTAGGGAATGGGATTGGGGTGGTGACCACTGGCAACCAGTCCGGCAATGTGGGCAATGTCTGCCATCAGGTAAGCACCGACTTCATCAGCGATTGCCCGGAACTTATCAAATTCAATAATGCGGGAATAGGCAGAGTAGCCGCAGATAATGAGCTTGGGACGATATTGAAGCACCAGATCGCGGATCTGGTCAAAGTCCAGTCGTTCTGTGTCCTTGTTGACCCCGTAGTGCTGCTTATTAAACCAGAGGCCGGATACATTCACAGGGGAACCGTGGGTCAGGTGCCCTCCGTGGGATAGATCCATCCCCATGAAGGTGTCTCCCGGTTTAAGCAACGCTAGGAAAACGGCAAAGTTTGCCTGAGCTCCAGAGTGGGGTTGCACATTGGCGTGAGCGGCTCCAAACAGTTGTTTGATGCGATCGATCGCCAACTGTTCTGCCTGGTCAATAAATTCACAACCACCATAGTAGCGTTTACCGGGAAGCCCTTCAGCGTATTTGTTGGTTAACACGGAGCCTTGAGCGGCCAGCACCGCAGCGGAAGTGAAGTTCTCGCTGGCAATCAGCTCCAAATGGTCTCGCTGACGCTGAAGTTCATTCTGGATAATTTCGGCGATCGCTGGGTCTGTTTCAGCAAGGAAATCAAGGTTTGTACGAGTCACAACAGTAGCCCCTCAGAAAATGTTGAATCGGTTGTAAAGCAGAAGCCTGCCTACCTCCATGCTAGCGACAGCAGTGTGGGTAAAAAATCTCACCCGAACAAATCATAATACTCCTGTCTGGAAGCCGACGGCGATCGCAAATAAAATTCCCATAAAGAATTTTCTTTACGGTATAGACAAAGACAATCAGTAACATGTCTACTGTGATACCTGAGGCAAATATTAGACATATTAAGCTGGTGTGCAGCGATCTCGCGCATCAAAAATCCTGCCCTAAAATGGATTTAGGGATCTGGGAGTTCACGGAAGGTGTGCCATGCTTGTCATCCTTATGGACAATCAGCTCATTCCCCCTCATAAGATTTGTCAGGGCTGTTTGTTGGCTGACCAAAGCGGTCAACCTCGTTGGAGCGGAGGGCAACTTCGCTGTGGTCATGCCATTCGCAAGCTGGCAGAGCAACAACCCGATCAATTTGAGTGTGCAATGGGCTTTCGCATTGCCAATATTCAATGAAATGGGATTGGATTATTCCCCATTTCTCAACCCAATGGTTGCTGGCTCTTACCGTGGTTGGTGGATCTGACAAGGTATTAACAACTTAAAAAGCATTACGATTTGCGTTCTACCCCGTGATCTCACGGTTTTCTCAGTATCCAGGTTAAGGTGCGATCGCCCTTCTTTGGGATGTGCCCGGCTGATGTACATCAATATCTGCCTCATGAAATATCTGCCTCATGACATGTTTCTCATGGAAAAGCAGTGTACCAGAGTCGGTCTACCTGTTCCTTGCTGCCCCTGGCCTGTTTTCAGGAGCATCAGTCAGTGAAAATTATTAACGTAGAGGGTATCGGGCGCAGCCGTATGGAAAGCCCCTTTCCTATTAACTGGCGATTCCCAGACACTGTTACCTGGCGCTTCCACAGCGCTGTCATTCTCATTGCTTTTGTCGTTTTACTATCAAGGGAACCAGAGCGGCTTTTGAATGCCCAGTTTTGGGCTGAAGATGGAACTGTTTTTTATTCTGATGCTTATAATTTAGGAATTTTCCAATCTCTTTTTCTGCCCTATGCAGGGTATCTATGTGTTACGCAGAGATTGGCAGCTTCGCTGGTTCAGCCATTTCCACTGGGATGGGCACCTCTACTGCTCAATCTGATTGCACTGATCATTCAGGTCTTGCCAGTTACCCTCCTGGTTTCTCCCCGTTTTGCTCCCTTAATTCCAAATCTTTCTCACCGGTTGTTTTTGGCTTTTATCTATCTGGGGCTACCCAACACTTCTGAAATCCACGGCAATATTTCAAACAGTCAGTGGTATCTGGCGCTGTTAGCTGGCATGGTGATTCTGGCACCACCCAGTAAATCTAACTGCTGGCGCTGGTTTGATGGGGGAGTGGTGGTTTTATCGGCACTGACTGGCCCCTTCGCCATTTTGCTGATTCCTGTTGCACTTATTTACTGGCAACTGCGTCACAATCGCTGGTTGGCCAAGTTAGTTTTGGGATTAGCGTCAGGTGCTCTGATCCAGGGAATTGCGATTCTGTTTACAGCCGCTACCGTTCGCTCTGCTGAAGCATCGGAAACAACACTCGAATTATTCACCAAAATTCTGGCAGGTCAGGTTTTTCTGGGTACCCTGGTTGGACAAAACGGCTATCAAAGTTTCTTTCCCCCATCCCCTGGTTATACCCTGTTTGCATTTTTAGTGATGGGATTGGGTTTACTCGCCCTCGCCTATGTTCTTTTCAACGCTCCTTTAGAGCTGCGGATGCTGGTGCTTTATGGGGTGCTTATTTTCACAGCATCGCTGTTGTCCGCCACGATCGCCTGGGAAAAGCTCTGTGAGCCAGGATTCAGTACCCGTTACTGGTTTATTCCAATGGTTGCGTTTGCAGTTTCCCTGGTCTGGTTGACGGGACAAAGGCGATCGCGGGGGGTAAGGTTTGTGGCGATCGCCGCTTTAGCCATCATGTTCACTGGCATTGTCGGAGACTGGCAGCATTCCCCCTTGCCTGACCTAAACTTCCAGGAATATGTAGCTGAGTTTGAGCAGGCACCCCCCGGAACCACCGTGACTATCCCAGTCAACCCTTCAGGCTGGTTCATGTACCTGGTTAAGCATTAGGGACAGGTGAGGGATGAGGGAAAGAGTGAAGGTGCGATGGAGGGTGGATGGGTGGATGGGTGGGAGTAATGGAGTAAAGAAACCTCACCCTATCACCCCGTTACCCTATCACTCACTCCCCCATCCACCCCTTACCCTTACCCAAGCTCAAAGTTGACTGTCCGGTAAGAAAGGTTGGGATTGTAGTAAGGGTCATATTTGAGTTTCTTAAAATAGGCTCCCCACTTGCGGTTCAGGTTTTCCCATTCGTTTGGATTTAATCCTTTCGGGCGGCTGGCCGATTCGTAGTGGATGAGTTGGACGTAGGGGGTCACTACATTGCGATAGCCTGCCTGATGGGCTTTCAAACACAGATCAACATCGTTGTAGTTCAACGGAAACTGCTCATCCATGCCGCCGAGTTGGAAGAAAAGCTCGCTACGCATCATCAGGCAGGCCGCCGTCACGCCGAGATAGTTGCGGTTGACCACATTGGAGCAGAAGTAGCCAGGATGATCGCCATCCGCTCCATGAAAAGCATGACCCGCATTCCCATCCAGCACCATCACTCCAGCATGTTGAATCCTGCCATCTGGAAACAAAAGTTTTGCTCCTACCGCGCCAATTTCAGTCTGTTGGGCAAACTCCAACATGGATTCTAACCAGTCGGAGGTCAGGACTTCCGTGTCATCGTTGAGCAGCAGCAGAAAATCTCCATGGACATTTTGCGCTCCCAAATTAATGCGCTGGGCGAAGTTAAATGGTTCTGCACAGCGAACAAGGCGAATGGTAGGGGATTCTACGGCAGGCTGCAGAAGTGTCTCCAGGGTTGGGGCTGGAATGTCGTAGCCATCTACGACAACGATTTCAAAATTAGGGTAGGTGCTGCGCTGAATGCTTTGAATACAATTCTCCAGGACGTTTAGAGGCCCTTTGGGGGTCTCCATGACCCGACCAGCACTGGGAATGATGATACTGATAAGGGGTTCTCCAACGATATGGCGGCGCACTCGCCAGAAACCTGGACGGGGTGTTTCTTCCACCCATCCCGGGTAGGGGCTGCGTGCCAGCATATCTTCCAGGGCTTTGCGGGCAGCGATATATGCCCACGGTTTTGCCTGTTCTCCACCAGCCGTGACGGAGGCAGGAATGATGCGCCAATGGTACAGGATTTTGGGTAGATGGTAGATGTTACGGGTTTTTTCCACCACCCGCAGTACTAGATCGTAATCCTGGGAGCCATCGTAGCCAGGGCGAAAGCCGCCAATTTCACGGATCAGGTTAGTCCGGTAGACGCCTAAATGACAGGTGTACATGCAGGCATGAAAGTAGTCGGGAGACCAGTCGGGCTTGAAGAAGGGATCTTTTCGCTTGCCCTGGGTGTCAATTTTGTCTTCGTCACTGTAAATAAAGTCGGCATCGGGATGCTGGTTAATCAGTTTTGCGGTTTCAAACAGGGCGTCGATCGCCAGTTCATCATCATGATCCAATAAAGCAATGTAATCCCCAGTTGCCAGTTCCAGAGCTGAATTGCTGGCTGCAACAATATTGCCGTTTTCGGGACGAAAGACAACTTTGATACGTGGGTCGAGTTTGCTGTAACGGGTCAGGAGAGGCTTGATGTGAGGGGCGGGCGAGGCGTCATCAGCGATGCAGAGTTCCCAATCAGGATAAATCTGGTTCAAAACAGACTGGATCGCTTTTTCCAGCCACTGCGCCTCTACGTTGTAGACCGGCAGAATGACCGAAAATTTGGGTCGCAGTTCCCATTGCTCAATCTGCCGTTTGGCTTCCTGAATTTGCGATCGCGTCAGCCTATGGTTCGTAACCCATTGATCATAAGTGAATTGACCTCTCCGGGACTCCTGAATGCGGCGGTAGAGAAAACGCAGGGTTCCATAGGTTCCTCGCTCGCGCCAAATTTTGAACAGCTTGCCTAACTTGGTAATCAATTTAGAAGGACTCATCGCTGGCATATAGCTCTACGCAGGTGCGTTAGGACATTGGAATTAGAGAGGGAGTGGGGGCTTCGCCCCCAGCCAAGGGTGGAACCCCTGTACCCCGTCCTAGCCACAATGACTACCGCTATAACGAAGTGCCCAGAGATTAGGGGACAGGGTTCAGAGTGCAGTATATCGGGTTTGCGCCTCTACGGTCTGTCCTAACCGGGCTGGTTCATGATTGTCCTAAAAGCTTTTTGAGTTTGACGTACCCATTGTATAAACGACCAAATCTGCTGTTTTGAATGGTGCGGAGTTGGTCTTCAGCTTGCTGTCGTTGGTTCTCGGCTTTTTGCCGTTGCTCGTCTGCTTCAAAGAGCAGTTTGAGGGTTTCATTGAGGCGGGCATGGGTGTGCTGGACATCTTCCCTCAAATCAATAATGTGCTCAAACAGGGCACTGATGTTTTGGGAATACAGTTCTGTATGATTTCTGAACAGGTGGGTGTAGTCCTCTATCCAGCTTTGGCGAGTCATGGAGTTGCTTCTGGAACTGTTGATCTGACGGTAATAGTAGAGGACTTCGGGAATTCTGACGACTTCTCTGCCCAGCTCAATCAGGGATAGCCAGAAGTCATAGTCCTCCCAACCGCGAAAGTCATTTTTGTACCCGCCAACCTTTTCCCAGTCAGCTTTTCGATAAAAGCTGGAATTGAAAATCATGTTGCCTAACAAAATGCCTGGAAAGTTAAATCCGGGCAGGTCAAATTTGCCTGTCTTCTCACCAAAAAATTCGGCTTCGCAGTAGACAATCCCCACATTCGGATTTTCGTCCAAAATTCTGACGGCCTGTTCTAAATAGGTGGGCGCGATGCGATCGTCAGCATCCAGTGGCAAAATGTACTGTCCACGAGCGTATTGAATGCCTGTATTGCGAGCCGCCGCCGGACCCCGATTTTCTGTATGAAGAACCGTGACACCCGGTTTCTGGTAATTGCCAAGAATCTGGTTGGTTTCTTCATCGGTAGAGCCATCATTGATCAGAATAATTTCAAAGCTCTGGAAGGTCTGGTTCAAAACACTGCCTACCGCTTCATCAACATATTTACCCTGGTTGTAGCAAGGCATAACCACTGAAACGATCGGTCTGGCTTGGCTCATATGAGAAGTTGTTAGTTGTTAGTTGCTAGTGAAGGGTGAGGGGGGAGGGAAGAGGGAGTGATAAGGGAGTGATAGGGGAATGGGGGGATGGGGGAGTGAGAGGGAGGGAGTGGATGAGTGGGAGGGTGGATGGGTACTGGAGAGGCTGTTCTAGAAACGGGGCTCTGACTCCTCGAAACCCTGATTCCCTCGACCCCCTTTCCAGGGTTGCCACAAAAAATTTGACAAACTCCTCAAAACTCATCCACCCCTCCATCCCCTACCGCTTTCCCATACGAATGAGCTTAAGCAGAGGGGACGCCCAACTTTTCATTTGTGGGCGGGCGAGGGGCATCATGTCGAGGTAGCGATCGCACCGTTCCCAGGTCCACTGGGGGCGCTTCAGTCCATGGGGTGTTAGCTGCCAGGTTGCCAGGTCGAGCATAAAGTAAGTGTAGTGCCTGCCGCCAATCAGTTGCAGACTGTACTGGGCTTCTGGTCCTTCATACACGCCTTCCCGACCCTGGGGGTGATGGCTGTAGTCGTGGTTCTGGTGGATGGCGGCGATCGCCCCGGTTGCATCAATGAGCGGAATTTTCATGTTCAGAGCTTTGTAAAGCATCCAGTTATCCCAGCAGGGGCGACCGATGCCAAAGGGGGGAATGTCTGTATAGGTGCCCTGAGTGAAGACGAAATAATCCATCGCGTGGGGTCCGGCGAGTTGCCCGGATTGGGCGGCGCGATCGCGCAATTGGGCTTCCCAGTTTTCCTCAAACTGGATTGGTTCGGTGATATCCAAATTTAGCCGCTGCCCTGTCAACAGAAATCGCTTAAACGGCACCTGCTGAATCGCCTGGATAAAATCACTCATCAACACTATGTCGGAGTTGATGTAAGTAAATAGCGGACCCTGTCCCACCCGCTGGGCAATTTCAAATAAAGAACTGACCAGCGGCGTCCCATGTTCATTACGCTGCACCTCTGGGATGTGCTTCACACCAAACTCTTGCGCAACTTCGGCAGTACCTTCGTCATCCCCCAGTAAAATAATTTCTGGCTGCGGACGTAACCTCGTCCAGCTTTGAATCGCATTGCGCTGAATGAGGTTAAAGTGTCCCCGGAAGGACTTGGGAATGGCAAAGAGAGTGAGCATGAGGCGATCGCGTTAGTGTTTGAGGGCAACCTGCCTGCGCTTAAACGGCGTGGCAAAAGCATAGAAATACCAGCGCAGATAAATGGGAACCCATTTAAACACCCGGAAGTTGCTCTTGCCATAGGTGCGTTCAATCCAGCGGGCGGGCACTTCTCCAATTTTCCAACCCAACCTGTGAGCTTTGACCAGTAATTCCAGGCTAAAGGCCCACCCCTCCTGGGTTTCAATTGGAATTTGCTCAATCACCCGGCGCGAAAACATGCGAAAACCATTGGTTGCATCATGGGTTGGAATTCCAGCGACGTAGTGCAGCGTAAAAGCTGCCGTCCGCACCAGGATATCCTTCAGCCAGGGGCAACCCTTCATACAGCCACCGGGGATGAACCGACTGGCACAAGCAATATCACACCCCTGTTGAATCTTTTCGTACATGCGATCGAGCATCACTGCGTTGGTCGTGTCATCCGCGGGAAACACCAGAATTGCAGGGGCCGTCGTTTCCTCAAAAACCAGTCATCACCGCCCCAAACACTCCTTTACCCCGATTCTTTACTAGCGTCAGCTTAAGCTGGGAAGCAGGGCTATAGTGCTTCAGCGCTTCCAGTGTGTTGTCCGTGTCATGGTCATAGCAAATCAAGATCCGAAACGGCGTCTTGACCGCCACTCGAAGCGACTCCAACACATTGATGATGTTTTCGCCTTCGTTATAGACCGGGATGATAATGTCGAGTTGACACACGGTGGGGAAGGGGGGGAGGGGGCAGGGGGCAAGGGAAGTGAGTGAAGGGTGAAGAGCGAGGGGTGGATGGGTGGATAGGTGGGGGAGGGAGGGAGTAGAGAAACTTCACCCTATCACCCCATTCCCTTATCACTCCATCACTCCATTACGCCATCACTCTTCCACTCATCTACTTCACTTCCAAAATCCGAGGGACTGGCAGCGGAACGATGTACTTACCCTTAAACCCCTTTTGGGTCAGTTTGGGGGGCCAGTTCATCAGCGATGTGCCAGGAAAGGAGGAGGGCATATTCTGGCTGGTCTTCAAAGAGTTTGGACTCTTCAATCACGGGAATCAAGGTGCCGGGCATATATTTGCCGATCTTGTAGGAACCTTTGACCTCCAATACATAGTCAATGATGCCATCATCCAGCCCGACGTAATTGATCAATGTGCTGGCGCGGGAGGGTGCGCCAATTCCATAGACCCGATCGCCCCGCTTCTTAATATCCAGCAAGAGATTATGAAGCTGGAGCTTGGACATGACGACTTTGTGCTTGAAATCTTGCAGTTTCTCAGCATCCAGACCAACTGCTGCTTCTTCATCCAGTAGGGCCTGCACCGTAGGCTTGACCGGGTAAGCTCCCTTGCGAGCTGCGTAGACCCGAATGGAGCCGCCGTGGGTTGGAATTTTCTTGGCATGGATGACTTCTAAGCCATGCATGTTCAGCAGGTACTGGAGACTTTGCAAAGAGTAGTAACGCAGATGCTCGTGATAGATCGTGTCGTATTGCAGGGTTTCTAGCAGACTGAGCAGATAGTGGGATTCGGAGATAAAGACGCCTTTCTCATCCAGCAGCAGCAGAATGTTTTCCACAATGTCGTGGATGTTTTCGATGTGAGCGAAAACATTGGTAGCGGTGATGACTTTGGCCGTTCCCTTTTCTGCCTTGACTTTGGTGGCAATGTCTTTACCAAAGAAGGCGATCGCTGTCTCAATTCCCTTCTCGTTGGCAATTTCGCCCCGTTGCGTTGGTTCAATCCCCTGCACCCGATGCCCACCATTTTTGAAATTGCTTAACAGCGTACCGTCGTTAGAACCAATATCGATCGCCAGATCATCGGGTCCCAGAGGAATGATCGTCTTGCACTCCTCATACATTTCTGCAAAGTTATCTCGCAAAATCTTGGTCGTACCACTGGTGTAGGGATACTCCGGTGGAAACAGAATATTGGGGTCAACGATCAGGCCAATCTGTACTAACTGGCAGTTCTGGCAGCACAACAATTCTGCCGGGTAGGCCGGTTGCTCATGGGGAACCTGACCGATAGGACGCATCTGGTTGACTGGGGGCAGGTAGCCCAGAAACAGAATCGATTTCAAATCCGTTGAGCCACAAACCTGACAACGATCCACAGGGACGCTAGATCCAGTTCCGGCTGAAAGTCTGAGTGAGTCTGTCATGTTAGTTGTTGGTTGTTAGTTGTTAGGTGTATTGACACACAAGGTTGTACCTGTAGGGTGCTGTTAACGATCGCGTAATCCACCGATTAAGTAGGAATAACGTCTCGTGTCATTACAGTTAGTTGTTAGAATCCGGTGCCTGATGCGAGTTCTCATCGTACCATTTGGCGACGATGGGTAAGGCTTTTGCAAAGGTGTACTGGGGTTTGTAGCCCAGGGCTGCCAGCCTGCCGATATCGGGACAGCGACGGGGGGTGCCTCCCTTTGCCAGTTCGCCGGGGACGATTTCAATGGGTCTGTTGAAGTATTTGGCAATCTCATGGGCAACCGATGCAATGGAAATTTCTTCCATCGTACCAATATGGTAAATTCCCAGATGCTCGCCATGCTTTAGCATTAGCATCAGGCCGTCGATAAAGTCATCAATGAACACGAAAGCGCGGGTTTCATTGCCAGTTCCTTGAATTGGGAAGGGTAAGGGATTGGCCGTTGACTCCTGACACAATGCTTTCATCCGCAGGACGAGTTGAGGAACGACGTGTTCCCAGCCCATATCGGGACCAAAAACGTTATGGGGGCGGAAGATCAACACCCGTTCAAAGTGCTTCCTACCGTAGTTAATGGCCATGATTTCGCTGATTAGCTTACCGGCCCCATAGGAGTAGCGGGGATTCCAGGGGTCGGGGATACAAAGAGGAGCCGTTTCATCGGTTGGAACGGTGGGGGGGGTCTGGTATACCTCAGAACTGGAGGCCAACACCAGTTCACCCACGCCATGCTTCATGCAGCCATCCAGCACGTTTACCATGCCCTTGACCCCCACATCGAGGACCAGATCGGGTTTGGTGTAAAAGAATTCAGTCCCGTTGACAAAGGCCAGGTGGCAAACGCTTTCTATGCCATAGATTGCTTTTTGAACCGCTTCTGGATCACGAATGTCCGCGGCTACAAATTCAATGTCCTTCTCTACATCTGCCAGACGGGAAGCCACACCCCGTGACTGGTTATCAAATACGCGAACGCGGTGCCCTTCGCGGACTAATCGACGCACCAGGGCTGAGCCAATAAAGCCTGTGCCGCCTGTGACCAGGTATGACTTTGCACTCATGGATGGTTGTACGACCTTTCAAATGAACAGTTGACCCAGCAGCCGGTCTGGTGCGACTGTTTGGCTGCTTCTAATAAGCTTTGAACACGTAACCCGTTTTTAAAGCTGGGGGCATTGGGAATGCCGGTTTCCAGCCAGGAGACAAAGCGATTGACCAGACGGGAAACAACGATTAATCGACCATCCTTGACATCGGTGGGTGGGGTATCGAGATGCACGACCTGGAGTTGTTTAGATTCCCTGGTACCGTGAAGCAACTGAAAGCCGCTAACGTAATCCGTTGTGGGATTGTTCAGAACCAGAGTACCAGCGTCCCCGTAAAATTCTACACGGTGACCGTTGCCTAAAAATGCGTGGCTGCTGACGGAAAGCGTCACGGGAACACCGGACTCCAGCTCCAAACTGAGAGATACCAGGGTATCCCCGGCGCGAGTATCTCCTGGGGTGCGAAATAGAGTGCAGGCTAACCGCCGAATGGGACCTGCAAACCATTCCAGGTAATAGAAGCAATGGGAAACGAAGGAGTAGAGGGTACCGCCTCCATCATCGGTACGAGTTTTCCAGGAGGAAAGCCCCATCCGATTGGCGTAGGTTTCCACATTCCAGGACACGGCAATATGGCGCAGATTACCGATCGCTCCCTCCTCCAGCAATGCCTTTGCCTGCTGCCACTCGTTGATATCGGGAAACTCAAAATCCACCATGTTGGCAACTCCTGCCTGCGCTGCCAGATCAGTCATTTTTTGGGCAGATGCCAGAGAGAGGGAGAGAGGCTTTTCACAAAAGACGGCTTTGCCCTGGGAGAGGGCGGCGATCGCTACCATCTCCTGAGTTCCTGGTGGAGTGGCGATGGAAATGGCATCAATAGTCGGATCCGCAACTAGCTCCTGCCAGTCACCGACGGCGCGATCGACCTTCAACCGTCTTGCAACTTCAGTTGCCCGCTCCACCGAACTGGCACAAAGCGTCGTCACCCGACAGCGCTCATTCGCTTGAAAAGCAGGCACATGCACCTGCTGCCCAAAACCAATACCCACCACTCCCACTCGCAATGGATTCGCCATTAGCCCACGCCTACCAGCGATTCCTTATTCAGGAAGCCCCAGATATCTACCACTGGTTTCCCCTTCGTATCCAGATAGCGGTAATCACTGTGAGGAGCACACAAAACCAGTAAATCACTCCTGGCAATCACCGTTTCCAGGGGCAGTAGATCGGGGTCGGTCTTCACATAGGGGTCCGTAGTGAGCACCTCGCGAGCACGAAACTCCATCACCTTCTTCAGCTTGTAGCTCAGGGAAGAACGGATATCATCACTGTTCGCCTTAAACGCCATCCCCAGCAGCCCCACCGCCAAACGTTCAATCCGGTAAGTTTTTGCAATTTCATCCGCCAGATACAGCACCAGCCCTTCATTGGTCAGCATCGCAGCATGGCCCAGGCTGAACTGGTTATTTGAAAAAGCGGCCAACTGCATGGTGTCTTTGAACAAACAGGGACCGGCTGCAAACCCAGGGGAAGGAATATCTCGTGCACGGGGATAATTATGTTTCATCCCCTTCAGCAGACGGTGGTAGTCCACCCCCGCCGAGTTGGCAATCATATAAAACTGATTCGCCGCCGCAAACTGAATATAGCGGTAAGCATTATTGAACAGCTTGGCAAATTCCGCTTCCATGGGCGTCAGACGCACGACCTCAGGCGCAATTAATTCAAATAGTTCAGCAGCATCGTGTTCAGCCTGGGGTGTTGTCCCACTGATGATCTGGGGCAAGTGCTGAAGTTCTTCAATCGAGTGCCCCTGCACCACTCGCTCAGGACAAAAGGCCAGCTTGACATCTTTGCCATTGGCCTGGAAGTACTTGTGCAACCAGTCGGTAGTACCGGGATAAACCGTAGAGCGCAGGATAATTAACTGCCCACTGGACAAATAGGGCAGCAAATCATCCATGCAGTCCCGGATCAGCTTCAATACGGGGTTCAGAAACTCATCTACGGGAGTTCCAATCGTAATGATGACTGTGGCTGCCTTTGCAATATCCGCCGGGTCGGAGGAGAGGTACAACAAATCTCGCTCCAATGCCTGCTTTAGCAGAGGTTCTGCCCCATGCTCCATGAAGGGCACAATCCCCTGGCGAATAGTTTCCAGTGTGTTTTCATTAATGTCGTAGATCAGAACACGCAGTCCTTTACTGGCAAACACCAGTGCCAGAGGCAACCCAACGTGCCCCGCCCCACCCACAACGCAGATATCCACCTTGACATTACCAGCACCAACCATCATCACTTCACTCCTCGCGTAAGAACAAAGGCACTAAAGGGCTTTAGCAGCGGCAGGCGAAACAAGAGATCATCCAGAAGATTATAGATGGGGAGCAGCACTCGCATCCGCGGAGATGCAATATAGCGGTAATGCAACCCTGACAGATAGGAGGTTGATACGCTAAACCCTGCCTGGGCAAAGGTTTTTGCCACTTCCGCTGCAATGACGGGACGTTCGTTTTCAGTCACCCCTTCACTGCTGTAGAAGGGAGAATCCTTATCCCGGTAGAGCCACATGAAGGGATTCCGGCGGTTGGGGTCAAAGGCGACAAAGGTACCACCCGGTTTCAATACCCGATAAACTTCACGGGCACAGTGAGAAGGGTCAGGCAAGTGATGAATAATGCCACTGAGCAGGATACCATCCAGGCCGTTGGACTCAAATGGCAGTTGTTCCACATCCCCAACCATGAACTCAATGCCAGGGTAGAGCCTGCCCGCCAGGTCAATCAATCCTTCGCTGAGGTCCAGCCCTGCGGCTGCAAAACCAAAGTCTTTGAGCAGTTTTGTGAAGACGCCCGATCCACAGCCGCAATCAACGACCCTGGTCCCCGGTTCCCAATTACTTATGGCGACACAGGTTTTGATCAGCCGATAATTGCTGGCATCGGTGAAAACGTTATATTCCTGGGACTTGGCGTAGTGGTTGAAAAAATCGAGCTCCTTTTGTTTGTCCTGAACCATAACTGCATCTTGTGTATTAATGGGGCGAGTAACTTGCCCGGCGCTAGCGCCCTATTCTGCCATCAATTCAGGTAACTTTCCCTGGGCGATCGCAAGAAAAAATAATGCCAGATGTAAGGCATGATTAAACTGTTGCTCTAGAATATACCGCACCAGATCCCTCTGAGTACAAATGACTAGTTCGATTCCGGCTTCTAGGTCTTGTTCGGGTTCAGAAAGTCTGACGTTTTCCGCAAAGTAGCACCAGAGGCGATTAGAAAGGCGACCCGTATCCGGCACCAAACATCCCAAAAATTCGACGGTTTTTGCCTGGTAGCCAGTTTCCTCCACCAGTTCTCGCATGGCAGTCTCTACCGGAGATTCGCCTTCCTCCAGCATTCCGCTGGGAAGTTCGAGGGTGTAGCCCTCTACTGTTGGGCGGTATTGACGTACAAGTAAGATCTCTTTCTGCTCAGTTACGGCCAGGACACAGACATAATCTGCCAGTTGCAGCGAGTAATAGGGAGCTCTATTTCCAGCACTGGTCGTTTTGGCAACCACATTAAACCAGGGGGTTGAGAAGACGGTATTCCGCTCGATGATTTCCACTGAATTGCCTCTGGGAGTTAAAGAGTTGTTATAGCTGCCGCCAGGTTGCTTAGGACATCGGCTTTACAGGGGGTGTGGGGACGAAGCCCCCAGCCAGGGGTTCCAACCCTGCACCCTGTCCTAAGCCTAGTGGCTATAGCTATAGTTGTTGGTTTTTAGTTAGAAGTATGAGAGAAGTATGAGGGGTGAGGGAGTGATAGGGTAATGGGGTGATAGGGTGAGGTTTCTTTACTCCATCACTCCATCACTCCACCACTCATCCACTCCTTCTGGCTTCTCCCTACTTCCTGAGAGGGCTTCTCTATAGTTTGAACAATCGTCATGGTGAAATCCAATTTTCCAGATTGAATGCGTTCCTGGTTGAGTAATTTAGCCTTCTGATTGATTTTCTTTAGCCCTTCATCGGCCTGCTTCAGGATCTCGGTGGGATTGGTTTGCTGAGAAAAGATAATGAGTTTTGAGCCGGGTGTGACGACCTGAATTGGGTTGACGTTGAGAACCATGTCGTGCATGGAGGGGAAACTTTCGTTGACCATCAATCCATGCCACAGATAGGTGGAGGCGATCGCCTGATACAGCCGACCATATTCCGAATCCACGTCATACCAGAACAAGCGCTTATTCTGCCGCACAATCCGCTTGATCTCAGGCACATTCGTCTTGATCACATTCGACCCTTTGACGACGGCCATAAAAGCATCGCTGCGGGGTCCATACTTTGTTCCGCTAAAAATGGTGCCGCCAAAGTAGGCCATGTTGAAGGAGGTAAACGCCACCATGGCAAAGACCAGTGCAAAGAAGCCCACCGCTGCCTTATAGCGATATTTGACCAGGAAGGCAGCAATCAGCAGCACCAGGGAGAAGACCAGAATGACAGAAAACCGTTGATACAGCCAGAGGGCGAGGCTGAAGAACTTTACTGTCGGAATCATCAACATCGAGGCCGCGACTACTACTAAAAACT
Source organism: Leptothermofonsia sp. ETS-13 (assembly GCF_049200465.1). Taxonomy (NCBI): domain Bacteria; kingdom Bacillati; phylum Cyanobacteriota; class Cyanophyceae; order Leptolyngbyales; family Leptolyngbyaceae; genus Leptothermofonsia; species Leptothermofonsia sp. ETS-13. Next base: position 1,905,994 of record NZ_CP120836.1, on the reverse strand, counting down.
GCCAGGTGTTGAGGCGTTTTGTGAGGGGATAGATTTGAGCCGCGATCGCCAGAAATAGACAGGGAATCACCGAACTGGCGTAATAGAAATATTGAATAGCAGGCCATCCCCGCGACTCCCAGAAAATCATAATCAGAACAAACAGTAGCAGATTGAACTGATACAGGAGCCGGACGCGATCGCTGGCCTCAGAACGCTGCCTCCAGTTGAAGATCAGGAATATCAGGCTGGCAAAGGAAATCAGCGCAATTGGGTAAATCCAGGCTCGTGTGAAGACCCAATCAAACGAAGCATCATAGTAGTGGGCGCTTCGGTTAAACTGAATTCCCAGCAAATACCGGATCGTGGGCATGAAAAACAGAAACTGTTTGTCATGGGTATAGTTAAAAATGCCAAGGACAACCGTCAGCGCCAAAATTCCATACACAAAAAAGAGCGCACTCTTGAGAACTGGATTTTTCCGATGCTGCTGGTTCAACACCAGGTAATGAATAACCAGCGGCGGAAAGAAAGGCACCCAGTACAAATTCGAATACACTAAGGCGGCATAAAACGCTCCCGCCAAGCCCAAAAATAGCCGCCAGCGAGCAAATTTAGCGGCACAGGTCAGCATCAGCATCGACAGCAGGAAATAGCCAATTCCAATGCCATCAGGGTAGTCCCACCCAACCGCCTGCAAAAACGGGGCATAGAACCCCATCAAAATGGCACAGAGGAGCCCCACCCAGCGATCGAGCGTTAGCTTCAGCAAAAAATACAGGGAAATTGTAGAAAGGTAATAAACCAACAGATGCAGTACATAGTTGGCAACCATTGGGGGAAAGGTCTCGTAGATTAAATAGCCCGGAATAATCCACGATAGGCGGGTGCCGTAATAGCCAAGCCGGTAAGTCTGGAGGTGTTTGACGAAATCGACAAAGTAGCCCAGATACATCCAGCTATCAATGTAGCCAGTAAAGGCATTGGTAAAGATCCACTCATTGTTGACGAGCAGCAAAGCCAGTGGCAAAACCAGAAGCACAAGAATCTCCCAATCGACCTTGATAGGCAGCTTTTTCAGGTGATTCAGCGTTTTTAGAGGGTGCATAAAAAGTATGTTGGCTGGGATTGCCACTGATTGAGTTCCCTGGACTGAGACATTAAGTTGCGATCGCAACCCACCTTGGAACATTCTGGAACATTCAGATTTAACTCATAATCAGATTATTGGGTTCAGCGATGTTCTTACAACCATAAGAGGGGGCAGTAATTTCAATTTCGGGCAAATTCAAATGGCCCAATCCCCAGGAGTCTTCATTATTAAATATGAGCGGACGCTTCAGTTGTTTCATCAACAACCCAAAGGAAACAAGCTGTTCAAAGCTAAGCTTAGGAATTTGCCCAGCATTGCCATGATCCACAAATGTTTCTGGGGCAACATCATGAAACCAGGTGCGGGTATGCTCAATGTGGTAAGCTCGCATGCCATTCCCCAGCACATGCTCTTTCAAGCCGCGATAGTGGGCGGCAAAACAGAGGATAGAGTCTAAATGCAGCCCATGCATTTCAAACTCTGGGTAGCCACGCAGGGCAAGCCAGTGTTCTCGATCCATGAGCGTGAAGTCACCACAGGCATTGAGATGAAGCTGGGGTAATACTGGTTCTTCTGGAGGTTCAGGTTCGCTAACTGGCTCTGGCTCTGGGGGCGCTGGAGTAGGCTGAACGGTCAGCAATCCCCGGCGAATCAGCCAATTAATCAGATCGGTGGGCATGAGCCGGAGGATAAAATCCTTAACCCCGACTGGCAACAACCGGCGATAAACAGTTCTAATCTTGAGAAGGGCTGGTGTCAAAGACTCTGGAATGAAGTCCCAATCAATGCGGGAGGGTGGGGAAGCTTCGGGCTCTGTGACCGTGTCATCTATCTCTTCAACTTCCAGGGTTTCCGATTTAAGGATATCCGTGCCACAGCGATGATTGATCCGAAGAATATGGTTTTCACAGTAGGCTAGCTGCTCATCAATGGGACAACCCAGAGGAACATCAGCAGGAACATCGTAGCGATCGACTCGATAGATTTCATCCGACTTCAGCTTACGGGATGCCAGAAAATCGAATAACTCGTTGGTAAACAGAAGGTCAATATTGGTTGCCAACACAAACTGTCCTCTGGCCCGGCGGATGCCCACATTCTTTCCCAGCATCTGAAACAGGGGCAGCACATCGGCATGATTGAACTGCTGGTGAGCTTCGGGTGGCACCTCAATAATTCGGATCTGGCAGGGGCTGGGTTGGGGCGACCAGTCCAGGGCTTCTGCCAGACGGGGGCGATCCGCCGGGGGATTCCACTCCACCAACACCAGTTCGGCTGGTAATTCGTAGCGCCGACACTGCTCTAACAGACCACTGACAAAAATCTGCATTCGACGCAGCATATTGCCACCGTGGTTGTCATTGCGGGCAGTGACAACAACCGAAAGGTAAGGGGTTTCACTCATGGGACTCACATCAACTATTCGTTTGCAATCAATTTCAATCGGCTGCCGATGCCTTACGGCTAAGCCTCACCCATCCTACGTTTACTCAATCTCAACGTGTCATCGTACATCGATTCGGCGTATTAGGACAATCTGTAATAGAACCCAGTCTGCTGGGAGGTGGTTGTTATCTTAGCCCCCAGTCCCTAGCCTCTTCTGATAGTTGACACCTGCTATAGCTAGGCGTGTAGCAAATGTTCTGATTGTTGCCAGTACTTGCAAGCCGCATAAGCCAGGGTGACAACTCCCGTCACGATCGCTGACTCATCCACCTCAAACTGAGGATGATGCAGGGGGTAATTGTGCCGATCGCGAAACCCAACACCCAAACGAAACATGCTACCTGGCGCGTACTGCAAGTAGACCGAAAAATCTTCCGCACCCAGGGACGGTTCGTGGATGATTTGAATACCCTGGCTTCCCCAGGCTTCTTCTGCCGCCGACTCAATCAGTTGAGTCATTGCCATGTTGTTTTGCACTGAGGGAACACCCCGCCGGTAGTTGATTTGGTAACGGGCACCGTAGGGCTGGCAAACACTGGCCACAATTCGCTCAATCCAGTTGGGTAGGGCTTCGCTGGTTTCGGGATGGAGCGATCGCACCGTCCCCAGCAATTTCACCCGATCCGCAATCACATTCGGGGCTCGACCACCACTAATCTGTCCAATGGTCAGCACAACCGGGCGTAGAGGGTTGTGAGTCCGGCTGATCGCCTGCTGGAGCGTAGTGATTACCTGAGCCGCAATCCAAACAGCATCTACGGCTTCATGGGGGCGTGCCCCATGCCCAGACTCCCCCAGAATAGTAATTTCTAAATCATCTGCCGCTGCCGTCAGGGATCCATACCGCACCCCAACCACCCCGGCTGAGATTGTTGGAAACACATGCACCGAAAAGATCCCGGTCACTTTTTCCATTGCCCCATCCTGCACCATCCAGCGGGCACCCTGAGCTGTTTCTTCGGCGGATTGAAACAGAAACCGAACATTTCCGGGTAAAGGCTGTCCCAACTGGGACAGGATCATCGCGGTTCCTAGCCCCACCGTAGTGTGAACATCATGCCCACAGGCGTGCATAATTCCCGGCTGGCGAGAGGCAAACTCCAATCCGGTCCGCTCAGAAATTGGCAAAGCATCCATATCGGTGCGAATAGCCAGGATGCGAGAATCAACCCCTGCTCCAATCAGTTCTGCCATGACACCGACCTTGCCCACCCCTTCCTTAACCTGCAACCCACAGGAAGACAGCACACCCGCCACATAGGCTGCCGTCTGAAACTCCTGCCCACTCAGTTCGGGGTGACTGTGCAAATGACGACGAATCTCGATTAAGCGAGGAGCCAGGTTGGCAGCAAGGTCTTTAATTCGAGTCAGCATGGGAAAGGGTATAGCACATTACTCCCATGATACGGATTGTTACAGGTAAGGGCTAGGGAGTGGAGGGAGGAGGGGCCAGGGACTGGGGGCAGGAAGAAGGAAGAAGCCAGGAAACAGGAGTTAGGAGACAGGAATTGGGGACTGGGGCCTAGGTATCGGGGGTGTCCTAGAAACGGTGCTCTGACTCCTTGAAACCCTAATTCCCTCGCTCCCCCTTCCAGGATTGCCACAAAAAATTTGACAAACCCGTACAACTCAGAACTCAAAACTTAGAACTCATCTACTCATCCACCCTTCTACTCCATCACTCCGTTACTCCATCACCCATCCACTCATCCACCTGTTCCTATTCCCCTCCTACCGTCCATCTTTCTCTTCTGTCGTCTTTCTTACGGAACCCAAAACCCAGAGGGAGTTAACCCGCTGGGCTTCGGCTGTGGTAGAGTTACTGGAACTGACACTGCGAATGGTTCCGATGATGCGTTGAAACTCTTGTACAAAAGGAGCGTATTCTGGGGGAACAGAGGGGAGGATGAGCCCGTAAAGGAAGGAGAGGCTGGCTCCCATATTGACGTAGACGTAGCCTTCGTTGGGAGTGGGGAAACTGGTGGTGGCGGTTTTGAAGTTGGGGTTGAGGTTGAGGGGCAGGTAGGGTTTGGGAATCAAGTCGGTCATGGCTCCAACCCCAGTAGTGATGAGTAAGGTATCATCACTGACCCAACCGTAGGAAAAAATGCTTTGGGTTTTGCCCCGGTCTTTCCCCTCCCAACTGGTGATGGGGATTCCTTTCACGCGGCGTTGAGCCACGATCGCCTCCCCTTTTGAGACCGAGCGAATATACTGGTCAAGCTTTTTGAGAGTGGCTTCAGCGGTAGGGCGATCGCTGGTTTGAAAGATGAACCCAATCCCCAGGTTAACTTTGGGAGAGATATAGTTGAACAGGCCACCCGTGGTTGGGTAATAAAAAACGGCGTATTCCCGATCCATCCAGTTCACAATGTCTTTTTCCAGATCGAGTCCGGTTTGCTTACGAAACTCAGCCCGCGCTTTGTTCAGCCACTGCTGGCTAGTGGATCCGGGGAAAATCGTATCAAGAAATCTCTGCCATTGTTGCTTGAAGTTATAGCCGTTGGCAGATACGTAGGTGATTCCAGGCAGGCGAGCTAAAATCTGATTGGCATCGGGGATTGCCGGAGTTGCCAGTTGGGGCTGGGGAGTGGAGAAGTAAAAATTGGTCTGTCCGTGGAGTCCTTCGGGTTGTACCCAGAGATAGGTATCAACGGTGTTGTAAACCTTCGTCAGCAGGGCCATTTGACTTTCTGCCAGGGCTGGAATCAGGATAGCTGGGGGAAGCCCTGAAACTTTATCCAATAGGGCAGTTAAGTAGCTGGTAAACCCGGCGATATTGCCGTAACCCATGATTAGCGATCGCCCAAACTGCGGATGCTTCAGCGTCCGTTGAAACAAAGGATTTTCTGCCAGGGTTGATTTTTCAGACGAGCGGGCATCGATCAGCTTTTCTAATGCCCGGTCATAGGGTGCGATGGCAACAATATTGGGCAGAAGAGCGATCGTCACACCACGGGACATCAGCTCTGAAGAAGGTGGAAGCGGCATCAACGGTGGAATTTGCTCTTCAAGATCCGGCGGCTCTTTGCTGTCAGGTTTTGCTGCTTTACCTTTCCTTTCCCCCGCTACCAGGGCTGATGGCTGTAAGCGGTGACGAAGCTGGGATGAAGGCGAGGGAGAACTTTTGGGTTGGGGGACAGTGGGTTTCTCTGGAGTCTCATCCGGCGACTCAGAAGGTCGCGATTCTTCAGCAGGTTCTTCTGAAGGAGTGGGCGCAGTCCACCGCAAGAGTGTTACCCCTTTATAGTCCCGCTCGATTTGGGGCTTTCCCCACGTAGTTTTGACCTTATCCAGAAAAGCCGTAAAGCGGTTGGTGTCTTTGATCGGAAGCAACAGGACTGTACTGGAACGAAATGATTTGTCTTGAGTGGTTGCAGGCATCACTGCGATCGCCGCCCGGTCTCCCAACCAGGGCTGAATGTCCTGAGTGAAGACCATTTTCCCGAAAGTTAGAGGAAATGTAAGTGGCAGAAAAGAACTGTTTGAAACCGGATTGAACCGATCTAAGTCAGTCCAGACTTCTGGGGTGGTGTTAATCAGCACAACGCCCGGCGTACTGGCTGGCAGAACGGTTGTCACCGCCGGAGGGAGAGCGTTCTTTGCTGAAGGAGAAATTTGGGCGATCGCCCGCCCAGAACCCACCACAAAAACCGTCAGAATCGACACTGAAATTTGACGCAGCAAAATCTTTCCCTCCAATGAGCTTTATAGACAGCCTAATAGGTTGTTCGTTTTTAATCTACAAGTCTGAAAAATAAGTGAGCGTGATTTCTACACCTGATACCTGGCTTTTGGCTCTTTGCTTTTAGCCCCTCACCCCTTCTCCCAATCCCTATCCCCTATCACTTGCTATATATTGCCCATCCCGGAATTGCCCATCCCGGACATCAGTTATCGTTGTGAAGGAAATTTGCTAACTGGTTGCATGAGTATCGAACGCAAGCGCTGGTTTCAGGTTGCTTTTCAGATAAAGGGGTCGGTGGTTCCAGCCGTTTTGGGGCGCACTGTTTTGTGCGGAATATTTGGCCTCTTTGTTACCCTTCTTCACTACTTCAAGCAACCTGTGGCACTTCCAATCCTGGCCAGCTTGATCCCGAATATCGTTCTGGGTCTGCTGCTGGTGTTCCGCACCAACACCGCTTACGAGCGATTTTGGGAAGGACGGAAGTGTTGGGGAACGCTGGTAAACACGGTGCGTAACCTAGCGCGCCAGATCTGGATTGCGGTGGAAGCTCAGAATGAAGGCGATCGCCGCCAGAAAATCGTTGTCCTCAAAATGCTGGTTGCCTTCTGCGTTGCTATGAAACAGCATTTGCGGCAGGAACCCATCAATGAGGAACTGGAAGCGCTTCTACCGGGCGATTGCTACCGCAAACTTAAAGGCATGAACCATCCTCCTCTAGAAATTGCCTTTTGGATTGGTGACTACCTGCAACAGCAGTACGAGCGGAATATGCTCAATATCTACCAGCTCAATGCCATGCACAAATTACTCGACCAGATGGTAGATATGCTGGGTGGCTGCGAACGCATCCTAAAAACTCCCATGCCCCTTGCCTATGCCATTCATCTCAAACAATTGCTCCTCCTCTACTGCCTGTCACTACCTTTTCAGATGGTTGGTAGTTTGGGCTGGTGGACCGGACCAACCGTAGCCCTCATCAGCTTCACCCTGTTTGGTATTGAGGAAATTGGGATCGAAATCGAAAACCCTTTTGGTCATGACCCCAATGATCTACCTCTGGATGCCATTTGCCACACCATGCTGCGCAATATCGAAGATTTGATCACTTTATCTCCCAGTTCTGAAAGTTTCGAAGCCAGGGACTGGGGGCTGGGGGCCAGGGGCCGAGAGAGTTGTTAGTTATAGCGATAGCCACCAGGCTTAGGACGGGGTGCAGGGGTGGAACCCCTGGCTGGGGGCGAAGCCTCCACACCCCCTTAAAGCGAATGTCCTAAGCAACCTGGCGACACTCCTCCACTCCTCCACCCTCCCACTCCATCACTCCTCCACCCCTCTCCCTCTACCATCCCATTGAAAACGGACAAACCAGATTGGGCCGGGTTTCTTCGGATACTGGGCGGGTTTCCTCATCCAGGGCTTTCACCAGTCGGTTGTAGATGGCTTCTGCCTGCTGGGGAGAGTTGCCAATACTGGTCAGACCCAATTTGCCAAATTCTGAAAGACAGCCCATGAGGTGAAATACGGTACCCGTTTCAGTGCTGGTATCAAAGTGGAGTTGGTGTTGGGCGATGATATCCATCAGGTCGTTGGGTAACAGTCCTCGATAACGTTCTTTTTGCAAGTTATCGGTTGCAACGTAGTACTTTGCTCGTCCCTGCTGGCTATAGAACATCCCGCTAGAGAGGTCATACCGTCCATTAGTGAGGAATTTTAACGTCATAAAGGGGTGAGTTGTACCACCCTTACGCAGATTGATCTCAATCGCCTGAACATCCCATTCGGGTTTTCCAGGCTGGTTTGGCTGGTGAACGGTGACAAAATCGACGCCAAATCGCTCCATTGCGCCCTTTTCTGCCAAATTCTTGCCAATCCGTAGTCCTAATTCCTGAAGTCGCAAACGATAGGACTCATCTGCTGGAAATTTGCAGCCCAGATAAATTTGGCCACTGGGCCCTCCCAAAATTTGGTCATGGGTGGAAAGGATTTCGACCTCGCCCATGGGAGTAATTCGTCCCTGGACACTGGGCGATCGCTTTACTTCTCCCTCAATGAAGGCTTCTGCGATCGCCCCCAGCTCTGGAATCCGGCTGCTGAAACGCTCCCAGGTTTCGTTTTTGGCTTCAAAGCTGAGTATCTCAAACTGTTTGCTTAACATCTTCACCCGTTCAGCATGGGAAGCAACACCTGGGCTAAATTCTTGAATATGGCGCAGATCCAGCAGGGCATTTCCCTCTCCTGAAAATCCCTCATTCAGTTTGATCACCATCCGTTGCAACTCTGGTTGCCGTTCCCACAACTCAGCCGCTGCGATCGCCAGATCCGCTGCCGACCAAACCACAGGACTGCCATCGGGATGGGGAATGGCTTCCTCCGCGAAAATCTGCCGACTGCCGCTCTTGGTTCCCCACTGCAACAGGTCGGGGTCAAGGGCATAAAGGGGGATTCCCAGATGTACTGAGAGTTCCCGCTCTGCCGCCGTTGAGTTGAAACAAATCATGTAGGAGCGGTCGTGATTCACAGCTTGCCGAATGCGCTCCATTAAGCGGGGGCGCTCCAGCACCTTTTGACTCAACGGGCTGAAGGAAGAATCATAGGTTGAAAGCAGCAGCAGGCGATCGCGGGCATGGGAAAACGGGATTCCCGGCAACAATTGCAAATAATAATCAATTACGCTGGGATGCAGTGGCTGGGATGTGATGTAAACCAGCCGGGTACGAGGATTTCGCAGGCGAATCAGCGAAAATAGCAACCGTTCTTCGTAATGATGAAACCCTTCAATCTTGAGCAATTCTCGCTGGTCGAGGCTGAGGAAGGGAACCACCACAATATCTGCATCGCTGCTGTCAAACAGTTCAACCGTTTTCCAGCGATCGCGCAATTGCGCCTGTAAACTCCGAAACTGCTCCGCTGTCTCAGAAGGAGAAACAACGCTCTGCATAAATCCCCTCGCCCCGCTCCCGGTATTTCTGATACCAGTCATCTTAGCGAGTGAATGTCAAAAAAATGCTAGACCGTTAGGGTATCAGTGGGGGCGTAATCGGAAGATTACATAGCGATCCTATTTGGATTGTGAGAAACGATTCCGCAGGAATCGTTTCTCACAAAGCCTCTCAATCTCACGACTGATTTAGGACTGCTATACGTATTTTCGGTAATGTCTATTATTGTTCAAGACAATGGGGCGCTGCATACTTGCCAACTGATACAGGAAAAGTGAAGAGTCTGGCATCAAAACGGCATGATGCCATTCTAGTTGCCTCCATACTGTTCAGAACTGTTCAGAAGTGAATCGGATTGAAAACAAGTGGGATCTGTTGAAAGAGTAAGAACTGGCTGGACGGATGTTTGAGGACGCATTAGAGCTGGCTTACGAGTGCTGGGATTGAAGCGAGGGCGATAAGGAGGATATACCGCCGAACGGTTTAGATTCTGAGCCTCTTGTCTTTACACCTGGTTATAGCGATAGCCACCAGGTGTAAAGACAGGGTGCAGGGGGTGGAACCCCTGGCTGGGGGCTTGCCCCCACACCCCCTTTAAAGCCAATGTCCTAAGCAACCTGGCGACAGCTATCCATATTTCAGCTTTTCCACCATTACTTAGGATCATGGATTTAATAACACCGCATTCTTTGAGTGAACTGACCTCTCCGACTCGGAGAGGGGTGCCAAAGGCGGGGGTGAGGTTTTCGGAGTTATTTAACTCTCATTCCTTAGTGTCCAGGAGAGTCACAACAAGAATCGTTTCAAAATGTAATGGTTATCACCAGCCTCATGGCAAATTGGGATATTGATGACTCATTGATGACTGCTGGAGAGAAGGAATGTCTGCTCTGTATGGGATATTGGCTGCTCTTGTTGTGCTGGCTGGGGCAGCCGCGGGATACCGGGTTTGGGAAAAGCGTTCACGCCGGAGAGAGAATGCGATGATTTCCCCACCAGTCATCGAACGTCCAATTGAGACGGCTTCAACCCCCATCGAGCCAGAAGTTCCATCTGCACCTGCTGAAGAGACAACTGTCCAGGCTGAAGCGATCACCAATCCAGCGACAGAATCTCCTTCCGCAAAAGTGCCCCCAATGGAGCCAGTCATTATTCAAGACCCGTGGCTGGATGAGCCTGAAGAAGACACCAGTGAGCCAGTTTCAGAGCTTCCAGCCGCGGAAACCCCTTCTATACCCCCGGCCGATTCTCCGCCCGTGGCATCAGAGGCATCGGTGGAGTCAGGGATTGAAATCCCTGCGGTCTCCCCACCAACTTCTGATTGGAGTGCCAAACCGGCCAGCTTTGCAACTTTGAATGAAACCCTTGCCAGTTGGGGGCGCTCCGGGCAGCTACAGCGAGCAAGTTCCTTGATGCGCTATGTTAACCATGCTGACAGCAGCGTGCGGGCAACCGTCGCTACAGCCCTGGGTAACCTGGCAGCCAACCGCTCTGGAGCCCATGTAGAAGCCCTCATCCCCACTTTAGGTAAACTGACCCAAGACTCCAGGCCAGAAGTTTGCGTAGCCGCCGTGGAGTCCCTTGGTAAGCTGCGATCGCCCAAAGTCCTTCCCTGGCTTCAGCGATCGCAGAATCACCCCAACCCCAACATCAAAAAAGCCGCTGCCACCGCCCTTCGGAACCTGAAGCTAACCTACCAGCCCAGGCCAGCAAAACTGAAACCTGATCAACGAATGAAGGGAAAGTAGGGGAGTAGGGTGGATGGGTAGATGGGTGGATGCTGTTCCTCTGCCCCTGCCCCTCTTCCCCCTCCTCACATCAACCCCGAAGACTCATAAAGCCGTTTCAGAATAGCCATGATCTTGTCACCGTACTGAGGGTCGGCTGCCCAGCGACTGCTTAGTTGCCGGACCAGGGGAGCAATGCCGCGGGTGACAAACCGGAAACGGGGAGCCACCACCTCCTGGACTAACGGCTCAGTATTGGCATAGGCTTTGAGATGCTGAATGTGGGCTCGGACCCCAATCCGGGCACTGGGGAAGGAGGCAAATTCAGAAGCACCGCCCGCCGCTCCTAATCCGGCAAAGTTGTTTTGCTCTGGTCTAATATCACCACCGAAGCGCAGGTAGTTGGTTTCGAGGCACATTTGAGAAAAGGCGATATCGTAGTTAATGCCTTCGATGCTGCCTTCTTCCCGGTAAAGCCGGGCAAGATCGGGAAACTGGGCCAGCCCCATTTCATGGTTTGCCTTGAGGAACATCATCAGCTGGACTTCTGTGGTGTTGCCGTGTCCGGCAATGCGATCGATCTGGCCAGGACAAATGGGCAGTGCCGAGCGAAGAATCACCGTTCGGCTGGCCGCATCCCAACTGACGGAAATGTAGAAGTCTCGTAGATCCACTGCCCGCACATAGACAACTCCCCGATAGCTGACTCTGCGAATATCGGGGTCGGTGGATAGGTCAACCCCTAACCGATCCGCCAGGTCGATTGGGATATAGGCATTGCCACTGACCACAATGCCCTGTTCACTATAGTTTTGACCATTGATACTAATGTTGCAGGGAGGATAGGTGCCCGTTGCAAGCGGGCTGGGGGTAGGCGTGGGGCTGGGCGTGGGGGTCGGACTGGGTGTCGGTGTGGGAGTGGGGGTAGGGGTGGGTGAAGAGATAGAGCGGCTCCAGGTCACCAGTCCGTCCGTAATTCCCAGGGCAATCTCCTTGCGGCGATTTTGAATCAGGAAGCGATCGTCGGGATTCGTGAGAAATCCAATTTCCATGAGTAACGAGGGGGGAACTACCTGACGGCAAAATGGTAAGTTACCAACGCCGGTGGACGTATCGGGCCTTACACCTCGATTGACGAGCTGAGGAACCCGCCGTAGAAGTGCCAGCAACAACATTTCTGCGTTTTGCTTACGCTGATTGTTGTTGGCAATATAGAAAACGCTGGTGCCACGTACAGAAGGATTTGAGAAGGCATCCGCATGAATTTCTAGTGCCACATCTCCAGAACGGGTACGGGCATTGATCCAATCGATCGTCTGACGCAGGTTTAAGTCATCAGGGACAGAAAGCACCTCTAGACCACGCGATCGCAACTCTGACACGATCAAGTTGCGAATCTGGATCATTTCTTGAACTTCCGTTGTACCCGCAACTACTGTCCCTGGGTCGGGGATGCCATATTCCTGCCCACCATGCCCCGCCGAGATAAAGATTCGTCCCATCTAACCATCCTTCCCTTGGCTGCTGCGCTGCTCATCCACCTGCGTCAGTTGTATACCAAGAAAGGGGGTTGGGATAAAAAAGTTAGGGGACAGGAGCGGGGGAGTGATGGAATGATGGAGTGGATGGTAGGGAGTAATAGAGTAACGAAGTGATGGAGTAATGGATACAAAGAGCAATCACCCTATCACCCTATCACCTCACCACTCCATCACACTTCTCTCACCTCCCCCCTCACCTGATTAACAACTAACACTCGCCCACCTTTTGAGGGAAATCTGCAAAAATAGATAAACTCTGGGAGCAGGGCGATAAAAGCTCGGCTTTCCTAGTTCCCCTTAGCCCTTTTTCCTTTTCCTATGGAAATCCCCCGCCTCCACCCGGACACGATTGAACAGGTCAAGCAACGGGTCGATATTGTCGATGTTGTGTCTGAGCACGTGGTGCTGCGAAAGCAGGGGAAAGACTTTACGGGGCTGTGTCCTTTTCATGATGACAAGTCACCTAGCTTTACGGTCAGCCCCAGTAAGCAGTTTTACTACTGCTTTAGCTGCGGTGCCGGGGGCAATGCAATCAAGTTTTTGATGGAGCTAGGGAAGCGATCATTTAGCGAAGTGGTACTGGATCTGGCACGGCGCTATAACGTTTCGGTGCAAACTCTGAAGGTGGAGGAACGGCAAGAGTTTCAGCGGCAACTTTCGCTGCGGGAGCAACTGTTTGAAATTCTGGCTTTGACAGCCCGGTTCTACCAGCACGCCCTTAACCAGCCAACTGGAAAGCCAGCCCTGGAGTATCTGACCGGAAAACGGAAGTTAAGTCAGGAGACAATTCAGCAGTTTCAACTGGGCTATGCACCTGGGGGGTGGGAAACTCTGTATGGCTACCTGGTGGAGCAGAAGCGGTTTCCAGTGAAGTTGGTGGAGCAGGCGGGGCTGGTGGTGCCACGCAAGGAAGGAGACAGTTATTATGACCGCTTCCGCGATCGCCTGATGATTCCGATCCACGACTTACAGGGACGGGTTGTGGGCTTTGGAGGACGTGCTCTGGGGGATGAGCAACCCAAATATCTCAACTCCCCGGAAACAGAACTGTTTGATAAGGGCAGGTTACTGTTTGCCTTAGATAAAGCGCGGGCGGCGATCGCCAAACAAGACCTGGCTGTAGTGGTCGAAGGCTATTTTGATGTGATTGCCCTGCACGCTGCTGGCATTACCAATGCCGTGGCCTCCATGGGAACAGCACTGAGCCTGCAACAGGTGCGCCAACTGTTGCGCTACACCGAGTCCAAGCGGATTGTGCTGAACTTTGATGCGGATGTCGCTGGTGGAAAAGCCGCAGAACGAGCGATTGGAGAGGTAGAGTCGCTGGCCTACCAGGGAGAGGTGCAGTTGCGTGTCCTCAACATTCCAGCAGGGAAAGACCCAGACGAGTTTTTGCAGACCCATTCCCCGGTGGATTACCAGAAGCTGTTGGATGAAGCCCCCCTCTGGCTTGATTGGCAAATTCAGCAGGTCATTGCTGGTAAAGATCTAAATCAGGCTGACCAGTTTCAACAGAGCGTTCAAGCCATCGTAAAGCTATTGGGCAACCTGCCTAACGCGACGCTACGCACCCACTATATTCACCACTGCGCTCAACTGCTGAGCCGGGGAGACTCTCGCCTGCTGCTGAGGTTAGAGGAAGACTTGCGTAATCAGGTGCGGGGTGAGCGCTGGCACGGGCGATCGCAAAAATGGCAAACCATTGGTGATCGTACCCTGCTAGAAGAATCAGAAGCCCAATTGCTGCGGCTCTATCTGCACGCGCCCCAACACCGCCCGTCAATTCGTCAGGCTATGGAGGAGCGAGATCTGGAATTTAGCTTTTCCCATCACCGCTTCCTCTGGCGGCAAATCTGTGAAGTCGAAAATGGGGGAAGTGAGGAGGCCAGGGAAGTGAAGGACGCAGGTGAGCAGCGGGAAAAAGAGCTTGAGGCAGATCTTCCACTATCTGATGCCATACACCTACCTCAAAGCCCTGATGCCCCTCCGCTCCCCACCCCCCACCCCTCCCCTGACCTCCTCTCCCTCTTGCAAGACCGCTGCACCGACTTTCCGGGAGAAATGGCGCGAGTCTATGCCCTGTTCCACCTGGATGAAAGAACTAAACGAGACATTCTGCGGGCTCCCCTCACTATTCGGGCAGCAACCGCCTGTATGGAGCGGGTCATGTGTGAAAAACGCTGCCGTCACTTCATGGATCTCTGGGAAAAGATGGATGCGACAACAGCAGCAGAGTTAGGAGCGTTTTATCAGCAAAAAATTTACACGGAAAAGCAGCGGATTGCCGAGTTAGATCGCCAGCGGCAGGTGACATTTGCCGATTTGGTCCAGACACCCTGGGTTGGCGAAGGTTGATGAAACTCACTACCCGTGGACACTATAGCGTCAAGGCACTCTTAGATCTGAGTCTGCAACCGGGGTATGGTCCGGCTTCGGTGAAGGCGATCGCCCAGCGGCAGGATCTACCCGCTCCCTATCTGGAAAAGCTGTTGATTGAAATGCGGCGAGCGGGTCTGGTGAAATCGATTCGAGGGGTGCAGGGCGGCTACCAACTGGCGCGATCGCCTGCCAAAATTTCCCTCGGTCAAATTCTGGAAGCGGTGGGAGAAAGCATTGACCCCCTCCCCGACCATACTCCCAAAGGTACCCAGGCTGAAGATTGGGTTACCCTCAGCCTCTGGAAGCGGTTACACCAGAAACTCAAAGAAGCCCTCTACAGTATTTCTTTAGAGGATCTGTACTACGACGCGCGGAGCTGGCAGGCCGCTCAAGGGGAAGAGATCAACTTTATCGTTTGATCTCAAGAAGCCAGGAATCTCAAAACCAACGTAGTGTTAGGCACAGATGACCTCACGTAAACGAGCAAGTGCTCTTTGATCTGTCTCAGGTATAGCTATGTAGCCCTTTTCAAGGGTGTGAAGTACAGTGAGGGTGCTCTGTACCCTCACTGTACTTCACAATCCCGTACCTCATTCAAGTGAAAACCGCTATAGCCACCAGGTTTAGGACGGGGTGCAGGGGTGGAACCCCTGGCTGGGGGTGCAGCCCCCACACCCCCTTAAAACCAATGTCCTAAGCAACCTGGCGACAGCTATGACTCATGACGACCGCAGGGCCGCTAGAGTGGCGCCTAACCACCCCTGAAAGTTCTGCTCCTGGGTAGCAGTAGCTTGCTCAACTGGAACAATTTGGTAGCGAGTAGGGCGGGGTTCTGCCAGGGTCAGCGATCGCAAATACAGCTCATCTTGATGGAAAAAGGCAATCTGGATCGTATCACCTGGGCGGTAATCCCGCAGACGTTCATTCAGTTGCTCGGCGCTGACCCGAATCCCATTAATTGCCAGTAACTCATCGCCAGCATCCATCCCTACCCGCTGAGCAGGAGACCCATACTCCACAAACTTGATAGCTTCCCGCCCCTGTTCAGTTTTCACCTGGCAACCCAGGAAAGGCACTCCCTCATCCACCTCGCTCTGCAACTTCAGCCCAAAGGGCGCGAGGAATTCGTCAAACGGTAACTCAGCAGTGCTGTCCAGATAGCGGGCAAAGAATTCGCTCAAATCCACGTCGGCTACCGCTTCAATCACCTGTTGCAACTCTTCCGGAGTAAACCCAACCTCCGGTTTGCCAAATCGTTCCCACATCTGGCGCATCACGTCATCGAGCGATCGCCGATTCCCATGCCGCTCCCGGATCAACAAATCCAACAACAGCGACACCATTTCGCCTTTTAAGTAATAGGACATTTGGGAATTGGGACTGTTGGCATCCTGCCTGTAGAGTTTAATCCAGGCATCAAAGCTGGACTCGCTTAACGGCTGCACCTTTCGCCCCGGTGTCGTCAGAAAGCGGGTAATCTCCTTGCTCAGGGCCGCCAAATAAGCCTGTACATTGTAAATCCCCGCCCGATAGGGAATCACCAGATCATAGAAACTCGTGGTTCCCTCACTAAACCACAGGGAAGACGTGTAATTCTCCTGTTCGTAGTCAAACACCTCTAGTGCTTTAGGACGGATGCGCTTCACATTCCAGAGGTGAAAGAACTCATGGGCCACCAATTGAATAAAGCGATGGTATTTCTCTGGATTGCGAAAGCCAAATCGCTGGTAAATCAAGGAACAGGAATTCTTATGTTCCAGTCCGCCAAACCCCTGGGAAGACAGGTGCAGCAGGAAAAGGTAGCGTTCATAGGGCAATCCACCAAAGATCTCGGCCTCAGTTTGGATGATTTTTTGGATGTCTGGAATTAACCGACTGGGTTCCAGATTGCCTTCGCCCCACACCGTCAGTTGGTGAGGTTTTCCCTGGACGTTAAATGGATAGGTCCGATGAATGCCTACTTCAAATGGGCTGTCAACTAGCGTATCAAAGTCTTTTGCCAGGAATGTGTTCACTGCTCCAGCCACCGCAGGCAGGGCAGTTGCAATTTGCCAGTGGGGATAGGGAGGGGCGATCGCCACCTGAATCGGGCATCGCTCATACCCCGGAATATAGAAAAACAGCGCGGCTCCATTAAAGTAGCCATGAGTCCCATCCAGATGATTGGTGCGCACCGTCAACTCATTGGCAAAGACCCGATAGGTCACGGTCAACTCATTTTGTCCCTGAAGGTCAATCCGCCAGTGGTTTTTGCTCAACTTTTGCCAGGGTAGGCGAGAAGCCCCTGCTAAGGCTGCAAAGTCCTGTAAATGTCGGGCATACTCTCGCACCAGATAAGAGCCTGGCGTCCAGACAGGCATCTTTAGGTCCAGATAGGGCTGCGATGGCTGCCAACCCCTGACCTGCAAACTCACTTCAAACAGATGAGTCTCCGGTTCTGGCATCGCCACCTGATATTCAATTTCAAGTGTTGGCTGAGAGTAGACGGATGAACCCAGAGTTCCATGAGGCTCCAGGTGAACCTCCTTCTGAAAGGGTTCAATCGGTGATGCCTGTTCAAGCTCACATTCTTCTCGGTTCATCCCTGGGTAACTCCTGTCCTTCAAGCCGTACTTTTGTGAGCAATCTTGCCAGCCAGATGCATCAGTTGCTTCATGTTCAGCAGGTAGATGGCCTGATTTGCGGAGTCAACCTTAATCCAGCCCTTGCTGTCTAGCTTTTCCATAATTTTGGTTGTTTCCTCAACCCCAATATCCGTCACGTCGGCCAAGTCTTTGTAGGGGATATTGAAAATCTCGATACCATTGGGTGTTTCCTGCCCGTAATTTTCTCCCAGGGCAACAAGGGTGTTAGCCAACTTCACAGCGGGGGGCTGATGGCGCAATTGGAACCTCAGGTTTGTCTGACGCAAACGCCGTACCATCAGTTGCAACATGCGGTGATGCAATTGCGGATCTTTGAACAGGGTTTGGATAAATCGCTGCGCGGAAATGCTGATCAGTTTGACGGCTGATAGCGCAATTACATCGGTTGACCGGGGAGATTCATCCAAAATTGCCATTTCTCCAAAAAAATCACCCCGTCCCAAAATTGCCAGCGTTACCACATCTTCTCCGCCAGTCCCAGCTAAACGGCGCACCTTGACCCAGCCTGAGACAATAAAATAAACAGCATTTCCCCACGCATCTTCCATTAAAACTGCCCGATTAGCAGGGTACTCATGCTCAACCGCAACTGACAGTAACCATTCCAACGTTTCTGGGTTGGCCGCGGTTAAAAGCGGAAACAGCTCACCAAACGCTTCGATCTGCATGAAAACTTAAGGAATAACGCTAGTTAGTTAGAAAGGAGTATTGGCGCTGCGATGCAGAATTCCTTGATTCCATAATGGCAGGGCTCTTAAACCTTTTCTTAGGGAAGATCTACGGATTATGAGAGTATGGGCAACGGTTTAGCTAAGTATGTCAAAAATACTAGCAAGCTTTGACCCGTATGGAGTAATGGGTGAGGGAGTTTTGAGTTCCATAGCTGTCACCAGGTTGTTTAGAACATTGGGTTGAGGGGGGGTGTGGGCTTCGCCCCCCAGCCAGGAGTTCCATCCCTGCCCCCCTTCCTGAGTTTAGTAGCTATAGCTATATCACCTGACACCTACCCTCCGCTCTCCTGTCCATCTGCTCTTCCACTTTGTGCTAGTGGTCTGTCAAGACTGTTTTGAGGAGTGAAAACCCTCAAAACACCCTAGAAATGGATTTTATAGATTTGAGGGGTAGCTCAAATCTATCCTGGTGGACTGCTAGGAGAAGCTTTCATGCGTGTCTTCGACGGCGGCTTGTAGTTTTGGGAGTAGTGGCTCAACATAGTGCGGCCAACCAATTACAATTGACTGCTTATGGGCCAGGGTTTCTGAATTGATTGCATCTGGAGTGGATCGGAGCGGGTACCCTTGAAGGTCGCAGCAGATCAATCCCGCCGCTTTAGCGATCGCCAGCGGCCCCGTAGTATCCCACACCTTGACCCGTCCATTGAAATAGAGGTAGAGGCCAGCCCGGCCCAGGACAACCTCCATCACCTTTAACCCAAAGCTCCCCAGGGAATAGAATTGAGCGGTAGGAATCTGCTGGGCGATCGCGGCACCAAAATTGCGGCGATCGCGATTCCCAATCACAACCGGGCAAAATCCCTGGGATGGAGGGGCTGGTTTCGCTCTAATCAGCGGCTCCGGAGGATGCCCCGCTACCGATTGAAACAACCCCCAATCTGGCCCACCGTGGTAGATCAGTTCGTAGGCAGGGGCACCCACCCATCCGGCAATGGGTTGGTAGTTCTGAAGCAAACCCACCATCACCGCATAGTCCCGCTTACCGTGAATGAAATCCTCAGTCCCATCCAGTGGATCAATGCACCACAGACGGGAGTAACCCCCATCAAACTTCTTTCTCGACTCAGCATTTTCCTCTGTAATCACTCCATCCCGAGGAAAAAGTTCAGTAAAGACAGCCGACAATTTCTCGTCTAAGGCGGCATCGATACTGGTGACATAATCATTCGGACCTTTCTGAAAAACCTCAAATTGAGTGGTTGCCATTTGCTCGGCTTGTTGACCACAGTACTGGAGCACCTGCCGAATCTGTTGCTCTTGCTCAGGGGAAATTGGGGGCATATAAGGTTAAGAGGTAAAAAACTTGTAGAGACGCGACGTGTCGCGTCTCTACAGGATCTGATCAAAAAACGGGCTAACCGGGAAGGGCTAACCCGCTAGTTTGGGAACGCGTAGAGAAACTACTTTTGAAGAACGAGTTTGACGTTTGCGTTCTGTAGACCAGGACGCTTAACTTCTGCCAGGGTCTTGTTAACAGCGTATTTCTGGTTGATGGAGTTGATCAATTCGGTCTGATTGTGCTTCTTAGCAACGCCCCAGAGGTCAGCAATCAGGTCGAAGGAACCATCCGAGTTGCGAGACCAGCCCAAATCGTACTCGCCTTCCAGAACAGCAACGATGTCAGCACGAACCCGCTGTCCGTTGTATCCACGAACATCAGCATCAGTCTTAACCGTGATACCCAGGTCGCGAAGAGAAGCCTTCAGAATTTCAGCTTCTGTGATCTTGGTGCGCAGAGTGCTAAAGTGAGACATTTAGGTTTCCTCCTGTGGAGACTTGAGAACAACGTTTGGTTAGTTAGTGGCTAACAGCGATCGCTATTAGCTTTTGGATGTAAACTGCTAGCTTGCGCTAGCCTTTCCTCCTGTTGGGAAGCAGGAGAAAGCTTTAGAACTCAAGTCGCTGATACTCAGCAACTGAGGACGCCGCAGGTCGCGCGCGCTGCCTTGCCCAATCCCTCAGGGCAGTTACCTGCTCGGTCATGGTTCTGGAAAGCGGTAGGGTGGACTTAATGGCTGCAATGATATCGAGTTGGGTAAACTCTCGATCTTGAGCAAATGCCTCATACATAGCCGCAATTAACGCTTGCTCAATCTCCGCACCAGAGTAACCCTCGCAAACATTGGCCAGTTGATCTAAGTCAAAGCGGGCAATATCTCGCCGCCGCTTGGATAAGTGGATCTTGAAAATCTCCTTCCGCTCCTCCGTATTGGGTAAATCCACAAAAAAGATTTCATCAAAACGTCCCTTGCGTAAAAACTCGCCTGGCAACCGCTCTACCCGGTTTGCCGTTGCCATCACAAAGACGGGCGATGTCTTTTCCTGCATCCAGGTGAGGAAGGAACCAAAAATACGACTGGAAGTTCCGCCATCGGAGTCAGCCGAACCCGCCCCACCAGCAAAAGCTTTATCTAACTCGTCAATAAAGAGGATGGCCGGGGAAATCGATTCAGCCGTTTTGAGCGCGTTACGTAAATTCGCTTCAGAACGCCCCACCATTGAACCGTCATAAACCCGCCCCATATCCAGGCGCAATAAAGGTAAACCCCAGAGGCGAGCAGTCGTTTTGGCAATCAATGACTTTCCACAACCTGGAACCCCCAGAATTAGCATTCCTTTTGGTTGGGGTAGCCCATATTCCCTGGCACGTTCAGTGAAGGCATTAGAGCGCTGCTTCAACCACCGCTTCAGTTCTTCTAAACCGCCAACAGAATCAATAGTTTCATCTTCTTCAATGTACTCCAGAATTCCGTTCCGCCGAATTAGTTGCTTCTTCTCAGAAAGGACGACGCCAACTTCTTCTTCAGTTAAGCGTCCGGCTGTCACCTGAGCTTTGCGATAAACCTTTTCTGCTTCATCCCGGGTCAATCCAAGGGCAGCTTTCAGCAACTTCTCCCTGGCTTCTGTGGAGATCCGACGACCGCGAGATTGCTCAAGCTGGTTGGTGAGGACCTGATTCAGTTCAGCCATATCTGGCATTGCAAAATCAAGGACAGCAACCTCTTTCTCTAAATCAATGGGAATCTCTTGCACAGGAGACATGAGGATGATATTCTTCTGAGTCCCTTTGAAGCTAGCGATCGCATCCCTCAGCCAACGAATCACTGGAGCTGAGTAAAAGTGATGTAAGTCCTTAAACACAAACAATCCTGGCTCTCGCTGCCGAGTCACCCACTCAATGGCTGCCTCAGGAGAAACCGTGTTGTGCTGAGTGATATTGCGAGGTTGACCGTATTCAACGATTCCGTGGGTGACTGTCCAAACAAAGACTTTTCGCTGCGGTTTAGCTTGCGCTATTCCGGCAATTACCTGCTCGGCACGCTCTTCCTCAGAAGTCACGAGGTAGATCAGAGGATACTGGGCTTGAATCAGAATACTTAGCTCTTCATGCATAACATCAACCCACTAGAGACAGAGCAGACGCCTGAAATTTCAGCGTTTCTATAAGTGCTGAATCAATCCCCATTCCAGTTGCTGATGACCCGAAATCATTCAGGAACAAACTGGAACTAGCTCACCCTCACCCTGGGAATCAACGCCGACAGAGACAGAGTCAGACTGAGAATGCCCACTCATTGAAAGAGCCTCTTCAACTAGAACGCCGGACTGCTTGCGAAGTGAAACGATTTCACCCTCACGTAAAACAACTGGAGAAGAACAATCAGGACAGCTGTACACCCGGTGGCTCTGACCATGAATTTCTTCATAATGCTCAACTATATCGGGATGGGATAGATAAAATCCGATCGCTCTTTGAGCAATATCCGTCATAGTTTCAGCATCAAGGGCTGCACGCACCTTGAGTTTACGATGCAGTTCAGGTGGAAGATATAACGTAACCTTTTTGTTTATCTGGCATAGAACTCTCAGTTTTTGTACCCGGGTATGCCTGTCAGGATATCGGCTGTACAATCTGCTGTCAAGACATCAAGGCGGTTTGACGTCAATATCGTTATATTTGTTTACACTCTGGGAGGGCAATATTTTGGAGCTGTTTTTTAGGAAGGAAAAGGAGTCGGGAGTGGGGAGTCAGGAGTCAGAAGTGGGGAGTCGGGGGATGGGGAATAGGGAACAAGGAAGTGATGGAGTAATGGGTGTAAAAAGAGTAATCCCCCTATCTCCCCCTCCCCCTATCTCATCACCCCTCCCCACTCCCGACTCCTGGCTTCTGGCCTCATCCAAACTTAAAACTCCCTACCTCACGCGATATCGGGTGGAAAAGGGGATCCTGAACCTGGCTGGATTTGGGAGAGGCAAGCCTGGGCCAGTTTTGTCAGTTCATCTCGTTGAATTTCTGTCCCCACGTTGGTGTCGCCGGGAGTTTCGAAAAAGATGGTACTGCTGACCCCCTTCCAACGCCAGCATTTGAAACAGGATGTGAGTAACCGGGACCGGAAGCGCCATCATTGTAGGGTCATGCATTGGATAGGGCCCCGAAGAGACATCTTTGAGGGTGGAATAGGCGTATACCACGGTTTTTTCCTCATTCGGTTGGGCACGACTTTGCAGTGAGGTCACGGCCCATTCCTGATCAACCGTTTGCACAATATAGTACTGGGAGTGGCGAAGTTGTCCGGCTAATTGCTTCAGAGCGGGGGCGATCGCTTCAACGAGTGCTGGAGTT
Organism: Leptothermofonsia sp. ETS-13; assembly: GCF_049200465.1. Lineage (NCBI taxonomy): Bacteria > Bacillati > Cyanobacteriota > Cyanophyceae > Leptolyngbyales > Leptolyngbyaceae > Leptothermofonsia > Leptothermofonsia sp. ETS-13. Next base: position 1,883,199 of record NZ_CP120836.1, on the reverse strand, counting down.
GAGCCATCTTGAGGGGCGTTTTCTATTAATGACTGAATTTGTTGGTCTAAGTCCATTTCAGCAATCTGTCCATTTCTTGATAACGTTATCTCGATTAATTGAAAATAAGGAGTCGGGTGTGGAGTGTTGGGGCAGGTTTCAAACATGCCGTACCAGGAAGGAAGATTTTCCTGCTTGGGGGTGGGCACGGGGCATAGGCGGCTGACCTGTTGATTTAGTGTACAGGTGCCCAACTTGCAAGGGAGCCCCCTTTCCCCCTTTAAGAAGAAAACTGATCAAATATTTCCCTATTGGAGCAACAAAATGACCAGTTTTATTTCTGTCAGCAGATTAGAGGAACACACTAGTCAACCTGGTCTAAACTCAATTTGGTTTGGATTAGTCTGGACGCTACAACGATATTGTTGTCACAATTGAGAGAATCGCTATCAATTTCTGCTGTTATTCTGTCGTTACTCTGTCGTTATTGTGTAGGTTGAAGGCTGTGGGGGATATCTGCCAGAGCGTGGAGCCAACTTTTCAACTGTTGTTCAACAAATTAAGATTGTCAACGAATGCTTCTGAGCAGAATTGCTGGGATGTGGCAGATCGCCTTTTCAAGGAAATTACTCGGATTTGTTCTGAAAGTAGACGTATTCAGGCTTCTGGTGATATTGAGTCTTGGGCAACGAGCCTGGCAGAGCACCGATTACAGCAGTGTATTCATTACTACAAGCTGGGCTCTAAGCGGGGACGGGTCGAACTTCACAGCAGTCTGAGCGCCGTAGTTTACCGCTACATTAACCCCCCCCAAACTCAATCCAGTTACCATGCCCGCCTGACGCTGATTGAAGATTTCCTTCAAAGCTTTTACATGGAAGCTTTGAATGCCTTCCGTCGAGAATCCCAATTGCCCTCGACTTATCAACCCACCACGCTGTTGCAATTGGCAGAGTGGATGGCCTTTACGGAACGCTATGGTAAGCGGCGAATTCCCCTACCAGGGTACCGCAATCAACAATTAATTATTCTGCGAGCTCAAACGTTTTCGCAGCAGCAGCCTACTGAAACTCCGGTTGACATTGAACGGGCTGCTGAAGGGGTTTCTGGAGACAGTGATAACCAGTGGAATGCCGCTTCGATTCAACAGGTGCGGGAACAGATGGTTGCCCAGGAACCAGAGCCCACGGAAGATAGTCTGCGAGAGACGGTGATTGATAAATTGATCAGTTATTTAGAGGAACGGAATCAGAAGGATTGCGTGAAATATTTTGTTCTTCGACTACAGGATCTGCCTGCTAACGAAATTGAGAGCATTCTGGAGCTAACCCCCCGTGAGCGGGACTATCTGCAACAGCGATTTAAGTATCATTTGATTCGATTTGCCCTTTCCCATGAGTGGGAACTGGTACACCAGTGGTTGGAGATTGACCTGAACAATAATCTGGGGCTGACGCCAGAACGGTGGCAGATTTTCTTTTCCCAGCTTGATTCACAACAATCCCAAATTCTGGAGTTGAAGAAACAGGGACAGCCGGACGCAGCGATCGCCCAATCGCTTAGCTGCACCGTTAGCCAGGTTCGTAAACAATGGTTCAAAATCCTAGAAAAAGCCTGGGAAATTCGCAACGATGGAAATCTGTAGCGATTGTTATTGGGAAATTTGTAACTTACTATCCGGAGGAACGGCGTCTACCAATGAATAGGAGTCTATAAACCATGCATGATGACTCAGAGGTTCTCCAGAGAAAACTGCTAAAGCTCCTTCAAGATTTGATCCCCAATGCATCAATGGCAGATGCAGCGGCAATCAGCAAAGATTTGAGCGCAGGCGAGGGCTTTTCCGGCCCAAACTTATCTAATTCCCCTATTTCGCAGGATGCATCCTCTATAACCTCCAGTCAGCATGGGTCAGAGACTATTCCCTCACAAAGGGAATCCCTATTCGAACTTGGAGAAATACCTGCCGTGCAAGACCGTTTTTATTCCCTGTTGAAAAATCGACTTCAGACCGAGATTCAACGAAACCCACCTCTTTTCCCCTGGGAAACAGAGATTCATGATTACGAGACAGAAGTGATTCCCTGTGCCGCAACTAATACGCAAGCAACTCCAGTGACTGCGGCTGGAAGCCAAAAAGTTCCCGTGGGGCTGTGGACAAGTCAGCTCAAGAATCTGAACCTCCCGGTTCCAATGCCAGAAAAAGTTCTGGCACAACTGTTCCAGCGCTGTCAGGAAGTTGCCCAATCCTCCCTCCTGGAAGGGGCGAAGTTAGTGCGCATTGTTGAGGACCTGTTTCCGGGTCATACTCAAACATTGAACCAGTTGGCTGGTCTGGTTATGACCTCCCCTGTCCGCTCTGGAACCACGACCGCACCAGCACCGGGAACTAATTATCCACTCAGCTACGAGACGGCAGTTTCTGCCCAGCAAATGGTACTGTCTCTTCTGGCTGCACGGGAAATTATGACCGCTCTTACGCTAACTCTCTCTTCCCGCCAGCCGCGGGTAGAACGGCAGTGGGTGACAGAAGTTGGGACAATGTCGCTCGTAGCTGCCTATGAGCTTATAACTTCATCGGCAAAGCTGCGGATTGAGGGGAACCTGCCCTGCGGAGGTAGCCTGCGTTTACTTGGCAATGGTCTACAGGCCAGTGGCGATCGCCTGACAGCAGGCAATCTCAGCGTCGAGTTGAATGAGGTTCAACCCAATCAGTCCTATACGCTGGAAGTGCGTCTAACAGAGAAAGACCCCAATCCCTTGATTTTTGTGATCCGAATAGTCGAAGAGTAAGGGGGTAGGAGGTTAGAGCTAGAAGGGGCTAGTGGTCTGTCAAGATTTATTTTGTGAGTTGAAAACTCACAAAATAACCACTCTTACTCAATCCGGAGGTACAAAATTAGAACTGACAAATCGCTAGGGTTTAAGGGCGAGCTGACAGGGATGTCTGGGGTCTGTCTCTGGGGTGGGAGTAGAGTTAGAAGAGGCTAGGGATCCGTTACAATTCAGAACTCAAAACTCATCCATCCATCTCAGAACTCAAAATTCATCCATCCATCCACTCATTCCCCCCTCCATTCCCCTCAATCCGATGTCAACCTGCGGGAATCCGTTGAGCCAGCCTGAATTGTGGGTAGTATGGCTGTAGGAATCAACTACCTTTGTTCAATAGAATGGCTGGTGTATCTGGGGCTAAACGAATAGGGGTGCTGCCGGTTGTAGATCGTTTGTGGCGGCGGTTGGAAGCCCTGCCTCCACCTGAAGTGGAAGAATCCCTGCTGTTAAGGGTGCTGGCACAGGCCATGGTGCTGGTGGGGATTGTAGCGACGGATGTGGCAGCATCAACCTCTATGAGTGTCTGGGCGATACCCCTCAGTATGGTGGGTGCCTGTTGGAGCTGGTATCGCCGACACAAACCCAATATGGCCGCGAAATTTTGTATTGCGATTGGAATGCTGCTGGCACTGGCAGCGTTTTTTGTGGGGCTGCGGAGGGAACTGAATGATACGCGCTTGGTGCTGGCAGAATTGCTGGTACAGCTTCAGGTGCTCCATAGTTTTGACCTGCCCCGCCGAAAGGATCTGGGCTACTCGATGGCGATTGGTCTAATTCTGATTGGAGTTGCCAGTACCCTGAGTCAGACCATGACCTTTGGGCTCCTGTTGTTACTGTTTCTGGCGATCGCTCTGCCCGTTCTGGTGTTGGACTACCGCTCCCGCCTTGGACTGCTGAGCAGTTTATCCAAGTCTCCCTTCAAACAGGTGGGATTGTCTCCCAGACGTCTGGCAACCTTTCTGGTAGTCATTCTGGGATTGGGGTTGACCATTTTTGCCTGTTTACCGCGCCTGCCGGGCTATCAGTTACGGACGTTTCCGGTGAGTGCTCCCCGCCCCGAAATGTTTGCAGACAGTACCGAGATTATTAATCCAGGTTATGTGCGCTCTGGTAACCCAGGGAAAGGCGAGGGGGCGGGAGGAGCCGGAGGGGAAGCTGGGCTGGGCCCCGGTCAGCTAGACGAAAATTTTTACTATGGCTTTAGCAGTCGGATTAACCAGAATCTGCGGGGAGCCCTAAAGCCACAGATTGTCATGCGGGTGCGATCCCAGGCGGAAGGGTTCTGGCGCGTCCTGGCGTTTGACCGCTACCTGGGGCAGGGATGGGAGATTTCTCAAAACGACAAAACCACAACGATTACTCGCCCCACCTGGTCCTATCAATTTTTCTTACCCAGACCGGCCAGCCTGAATAGGACTAAGGAAGTGGTGCAAACCTATACAGTTGTTTCGGAATTGCCAAACCTGATTGCATCCCTGATGCAGCCGAAGGAGCTTTATTTCCCAACTCAACAGGTCGCCATTGATCCGGAGGGAAATTTGCGATCGCCCCTGGGGTTGGTGGAAGGCTTAACATATACGGTGATTTCACAGGTACCGTACCGCGATCGCGCAAAGCTGCGAAATGCTCCTACCAATTATTCTGCCTACATGCGGGAACACTACCTGGTAGTTCCGCCCAGGATTGTAGCGAAGGTTCGGAAGCGCGCAGAAGAACTCCTGGCAACTGCTCCCAGTCCCATTACTTCCGCTTATGAAAAAGCGTTGTTTCTGGCGCAGGCGTTAAAGCAACGGTATTCAATTCAGCCCAATCTACCCTTCTTGGGAGAGGATGAAGACCTGGTAGAGGCATTTTTGTTCAAGTACCAGGGAGGTTATCCGGATCATTTCTCCACAGCGCTAACTATTATGCTGCGTTCGATTGGTATCCCTGCCCGGCTGGCGGTTGGCTTTGGTCCCGGAGAGTTTAACCCCTTTACCGGTTTATATGTAGTTCGCAACACCGATGCTTATGCCGTTACTGAAGTGTTTTTTCCCAAATACGGCTGGTTTGCGTTTGACCCCATTCCGGGGCACGAACTAATTCCACCTTCTATTGAGGAAGACCAGACGTTTACTGTTTTGCAGCAATTTTGGAAGTGGGTCGCGGGTTGGCTACCTTCTCCTCTGACCAGCCAGGTTAGCCGACTGTTGAGCTTCCCTTTAGGAATGGTGATTGGAGCCATTACCTGGCTGTTTGGACTGTTTTCCCGCGGATGGGTGGGATTGTTTGCCGGGTTGATTGGGGCGATCTCCCTGGGCTTTGGGGGCTGGTTGGCCTGGAAAGGATGGCGGAGTTGGCGCTACCAGCGCTGGTTAGCGAAGCTTCCGCCGATGGAGCAACTCTATCGTCAAATGCTGGATTGGATGGCCGATCAGGGATTTCGTAAGCGTCCCGCTGAAACTCCCCTGGAATATGCCCGCCAATCCCGAACCCATCAGCCCAGACAGCGAGCAGTTGTAATTGAGGAAATTTCTGAAGCCTACGTCCGCTGGCGCTATGGCCAAAAAATGCCCGATCTCAACCATCTCAAGCAACAATTACAAGCTTTGAAAAAACGTCGTTAGGCATCATTGATGAAGGTTTCCCGGCACCATTTGCTCCTGGTGCTTATTCTCCTTGGGGGAGCAGCACTGCGGTTCTGGCATCTGGATTCCAAACCAGTCTGGGCAGATGAGGTATTGACGGCCCTGTTCAGTTTGGGTCGCAGTTTTGATGATGTGCCGCTTGACAGGGTAGTTCCAGTATCCGAACTGGAACACATATTTACGTTGAATCCGGCTACCTCCTGCTCTCAAATTGTGCAGACGGTATCGACTCAATCGGTTCACCCGCCCCTGTTCTTTTGCTGGATGCACAGTTGGATGGCCTGGATTCAGGGATTGGATCAGTCCTGGGTATGGAAATTAAGGGCAATGCCAGCTCTGGTGGGAGTGGTGGCGATCGCAGCACTCTACCAACTCAACCGAGTTGCTTTTTCGCCTGCCGCGGGTCTCCTGGGTGCAGCATTAATGGCGGTTTCCCCCTTCGCGGTTTATCTCTCCCAGGAAGCCCGCCACTACACCCTGCCCATGCTTCTGATAACGCTGGCATTGCTGGGTTTGTATCAGCTTCATCGTGATCTTTACCATCAACGCTTTCGTCCCCCTATCTGGCTTGGTTGGGTATTGGTTAATAGCCTTGGCTTTTATGTCCACTACTTCTTTCTGCTAGCATTTTTTGCCCAGGCGGCAACCCTGATAATTAACTTCCTGAGCCTGAAATACCTGCCAACTCTCCATCCCCTGCCCTCGAATCTTCACCTGCGGCGATCGCTGGGGGTCATTACCCTTGCCATCATTGGCACCAGCCTCACCTACCTTCCCTGGTTGCCCACCCTGGTCAACCATCTGACCCGCCCCGAAACCGATTGGTTAAACACTCCCCAATCGAACTGGCTGGATGCTATTGCTCCTCTCTATCAACTTCCCCTGGGCTGGATCGTCATGGTCATTGCCCTGCCAGCAGAAAGTGAATCCATCTGGATTGCAGCCATTTCTGTTGGAGGGATGCTGCTGTTTACAGGATGGTTTGGGTGGAAAGTATTCCCTAAATTTTGGCAACTTTGGAGCGCACGCGAAACTCATTTGGCAACTCGGATGCTGGTCGTTTTTACTTTGCTGGTGCTACTAGAGTTTCTGGTCATTGTTTATCTTCTCAACAAGGACATTACTCAGGTTCCCCGTTACAACTTTATTTACTTTCCTGCCGTATGTGCCCTTTTAGGAGCCAGCCTGAGTCAAACAACTGTGGGAACACAAATCTTAGAAGCAGCGATAGGAGATTTTATCAGTGCTTCAAGACCCGTTCAGCGGAGGTTGAAAGCTGAAAGAAAAGGGACGAAAGTTGTTGCCTGGTTGTTGCTGGTTGGGATGTTGAGTAGCGCATTAGTTGTTTCGAATCAGGGGTTTCAGAAGCCTTACCAGCCAGATCGGGTTGCCCAAAATATGCTGGTAGAATCCGCAAAACCTCTGCTTGTAAGTCTTGCCTACATGGATTTTCAGGATATTGCATTGGGGCTTAGCTTTGGGTTGGCGTTGAACCATGAAGCATGGAATCAGGCTACCCACCCAAATGAGACTTACTTTGCCTTTCTGGCGCGATCGCAGGGCTATGAGCGTATCTGGCAAACCCTTCCTGAACTCAACCACCCACTCCTCTTTCCCCTGAACTTTTGGTTGGTTGCTCCAGGTTTACGCCGAGTCGACTACCCATCTCAACTATCCTTAGCCACTAATCAACCAGGAACTCAGGCAACTTGCAAACTTGACCCAGGTAACTATCACCGCCTTGGCGTTCCGTATCAAATGTACCGATGTATAGCAGTCCTAAATCAGCCGTGAGACTGAGAGGCTTTGTGAGAAAGGAATCCAAATAGGATCGCTACAGTTGAGTTTATTCACCATTTATTCACCATTATAGCGGTAGTCATTATGGTTAGGACGGGGTGCAGGGGTTCCACCCCTGGCTGGGGGCGAAGCCCCCACTCCCTCTCTAATGCCAATGTCCTAACGCACCCGCGTAGAGTTATAACTGCTTAATTCAATTCAGTTCGCTCTGGTTTAATGGCCAGCCGAATTTGATCAAGAACTCGTGCAGCAACCTGTTCAGGCGCTTCGCCGGAGTGATGAATTACTCTAACGTCTGCTTGAGCATAGAGCGGTTGACGTTGATCGAGTAGGGTCTGGAGGCGAGCAGCGGGGTCAGCTTCTTGCAACAGGGGACGGGAAGTGTCTCCTTTAAGCCGTGCCTGGAGATGCTCAACGGGGACATCCAACCAGACTACAATTCCATGCCGCAAATAGCCCCAATTTTCTCGTTTGAGGACAATTCCGCCTCCGGTTGCGATCGCCAATCGGGTATAAGCCGATAATTCCGCTAACACCTGACTTTCCAGAGTCCGAAAGGCCGCTTCCCCCAATTCCGTAAAAATCTCGTTAATCGATCGCCCCGCAACTCGTTCAACCACCTCATCGGTATCAAAAAAACGATAGTTTAATTGCTCAGCTAGCAATTGCCCCACCGTTGTTTTTCCGGCCCCCATCATGCCAATGAGGTAAAGATTTACACCCTTCAACCAATCACTCACCCGTTGTACCCCATCACCATAAATTCCTTTTTATCAGGTATAGCTCTACGCAGGTGCGTTAGGACATTGGCATTAGAGAGGAAGTGGGGGCTTCGCCCCTAGCCAGGGGTGGAACCCCTGCACCCCGTCCTAACCATAATGACTACCGCTGCTATATAAGTAGGTAGCCATAATTAATTGTAAAAGGGGGGAGTGGGAGCTGCGCCCCCATGCAGGAGTTTAACCCCTGCACCCCGTTCAAATTTCAAGCAGGATCGCTATAGCTACTTAGGAATAAGAGTTAAATAACTCCGAAAACCTCTCCCCCTTCCCCTCTCCGATTTCGGAGAGGGGAAGGGGGAGAGGTCAGTTCACTCAAAGAACGCGGTGTTATTAAATCCATGATCCTTAGCTGATTCTTGAGATGCAAAAAGTTCTGGATACAGGCAACCCGAGCTTAAATCATCTTGCTTTCAGCAACCTCTGCTATGGACAATTCAGTGTATCTCGTGTGTTTCGCTGCGTTACAGGGTTGGTACCCCTTGCTGCCTTACACAGCAACATTTGAGTATCTTGCCGTACCTCAACATTGGTGAAATCGGCTCCATCGATAATGACACCATCAAATTTTGCGTTAAAGGCAAAGGCCCCTTCTAAAACAGCATTTTTCAGGTTTGCTGCTGTCAGCCGGGCTGTATCCAATGTGGCACTGCTCAAATTCGCACCCTCCAGATTTGCCCCTTCCAAATTGGCACCAAAGAAGCTGACTCCCCGCAGGTCGGCATTCTTAAAATTGGTGCCGCGCAGGTTGGCTCTTGTGAAACTGGAATCCGTCAGTACTCTCTCAGAGAAGTCTGCACCCACCAGAAACCCACTATTGTAGTCATCTGCAAACGCAGGGGCGAAACCCGCCAACCCGACAGCCCAAAAGACACCACTCCATAAAAGAGTACAAAAGAGGATAATCATCTGCTTGCGCAACAACTTCAGTAAGGCGACAAATTGATTACTACTCCTAAAGACGGGTGTCACCCATCGGTCTGCTATTCATTACATTCACACACAACCGTCAACATAATCCAATCAGCTAAGTAGGTAGCCACAATTAATTTAAGGGGAGTGGGGGCTGCGCCCCCAGGCAGGGTGGTTCACCCCCTCCACCCCGAAATTATCCTTAATTTAATTGCGCCCAGCTACTTACCAAGCTAATGCTAAGCCGACTTCAACTCGAACAAACAATCGAGTAAAGCTCTCCTGGGAGTTTGATAATAAGCGAAGCTTACCACCAAAACAAAATCACTATCCCAGGGCTTTTGTTTGGATGAAAGAGTAGCTGACGCCCCTCTTCTCCCAGTCCGCCAAGAAAGCCTGGAGCAAAGTTGGTATCATTCTGATACTACCCGAACCCGCTCCCCTTCTTCCCGGAAAGACCCAAACTGAAACAGTTGGGGAACCCTGAAGCCATGCCGCAAAAGCCCAATTCAAAACCTCCCCATCCCCAAACTGGTTCCAGTAGAATCATCCAGCGTTCAAAATCTCCCGACTTGGGCGCTCTGGGTGAGGAGTTGGTTGCCCAGTGGCTACAGGAACATGGATGGCGGCTTTTGGAGCGACGCTGGCACTGCCGTTGGGGAGAACTGGATCTCGTCATTGCCCAGATTGACCCAGCTAACCCGGCCTGTTGTCTTTCTATTGCTTTTGTTGAGGTCAAAACTCGAAGTCAAGGAAATTGGGATGCCGATGGAGTACTGGCCCTTACTTGCCGGAAGCAGGCAAAGCTTTGGAAAGCGGCTCAACTATTTTTAGCTGACCATCCGCATCTGGCAGAACTCCCCTGTCGGTTTGATGTGGCGTTAGTGACCTGTTATCCTGCTAAAACAGATGTTTCTGGGAAGAGAGAGGCTGCTCTCGTCACGGCAAACTATCACCTGATTTTGCAGGACTACATTCCGTCAGCCTTTACCTTGTAAATAAGGAGTAAATAAGGAATGGGAAACATTCTTCTAGGCCAGCGTTTCGGGACAGTAGCCTAAACCTTGAACAAACTGCTTGCGGAACTCTTCAATTTCTTCCCGGTCTGGCTGTCCATGAGATACGATAGCCACCTGATAACGATGCATCACATCAATGGGAGACTGCCCCGTTTCCAGGCCCCAAAGGGCCATTTGCACCCGAATGTTGGGTTCGAAGGGGACACCCAGTTCGTTCATAAATGCCTGGAAATCACCGTGTTGATGGGGTTCCAGATAGCGGCTCATCTTTACCCGAACAATCCAACCGTCAATCTGGTGAATGACCGTCAAGAATGAAACCGGAAGTTGTTTGGAGGTATGCAGGTATTCAACAACCCTCAAGGTGAGGCTAGCGTTAGCAAGATAGTAGAGGTAATCCATGAGCAATCCTCCTGACCCAATGAAGGGCATATACCTTTATGGTTCTCTAATAACCAGGCTGTTACCAGGGGAAAAGCCCCCGTTCTGATGAGGGTTTTCCCCCAAGTGTGTTTTTCCGAAAACCTCTCATCCTGTAAAGAAATTCCCTGTAAAGCCGTAAAGATGGATCAATTTCTGGCTGCTTACGATTACGTTCTTCCAGCCGAGCAGATTGCCCAAACACCTGCCACCCCAAGAGACAGCTCCCGGTTATTGGTGGTAAAGAATTCTGTCCAATACACCCATGCCGTCTTTCGGGATTTACCGAATCTGCTGCGATCGGGGGATTTACTGATTCTCAACAATACACGGGTGATTCCAGCGCGACTATACGGTTATAAACCCAGTGGGCTGCGGGTGGAAATTCTGTTGCTGGAGCCCCAGCCGGAAACAAACTGCTGGTTGGCACTGGTCAAACCGGGGCGGCGGTTAAAGCCGGGAGTACGGATCTTGTTTGGCAGGCAAGGGAATGGAGAAGCGGGAAGTGCAACTGTGCTGACAACGGATGCTAAGACAGGAGGACGAGTTTTGCAGTTTGAAGTGCCGCCAGATGAGACGCTGGAAGCGATGATTGAACGCCTGGGGCAGGTGCCATTGCCACCCTACATTACAGACACCACTGCCGACCCAGGTCAGTATCAGACGGTTTATGCGGCCTGTCCGGGGGCAGTGGCTGCACCGACGGCAGGGTTGCACTTTACTCCAGAATTGTTGCAACAATTAAAGGAACGGGGGATTCACCAGGTATTTGTGACGTTGCATGTGGGGGTTGGTACGTTCCGTCCGGTGGAAGCAAAGGAAATCACGGCTCACCGGATGCATGCGGAATGGTTAGAGGTGCCGAAACAGACGGTTGAAGAGATTCGTCGGACGAAGGCCAGAGGGGGAAGGATCATTGCAGTGGGAACGACAGTGGTGCGATCGCTGGAAGCCGCTGCCCAATCTGGAGTGCTTCGGCCCTTTCGCGGTAAGACGGATTTGTTTATTTACCCTGGTTATCAATGGCGCGTGATTGACGGTTTAATTACCAATTTTCATTTGCCTAAGTCCAGCCTATTGATGCTGGTGAGTGCGCTGATAGGTCGTCAACGATTGCTGGATTTGTATCAGGTGGCGATCGCCGAAGGATACCGTTTCTACTCTTTTGGGGATGCGATGTTGATTTTGCCAGAAGCCAGGATAGAAGCTTGAGAATTTGTGGTCCTGACTTTGTTTACCAGGGTTCTTCCATCACCCCTTCGAGAAAAGCGATCGCACAGCCTGCTCTTCAAACTGGCAATGCTGCGGTCATTTGGGTAGAAGAGGTTGCCGCTCCGGAGTAAATTACTCCGCGTTGAATATCCAGCGTGATAATTTCTCCATCTCGAATTAGAGAAGTGGCATTCTTGACACCAATAATGGCAGGGACGCGCAACTGCTGGCTAATGACGGCTGAGTGGCTTTTGAGGCTACCGTCTTCGGTAATAATGCCAGCAGCTTTTTTAATGGCATCCACAAATTCAGCTTTGGTATCCCGTGCCACCAGGATTTCACCAGGGTTGAAATGGGTTGTTTCCGCACTGTTGCGAATTACCCTGGCGCGACCACTGACGGAACCCTGACCAATTCCAACGCCTTTGCCGCGCACAGCCGTCACCACTTCAACCTTGATCAGATTAGTGGAGCCAGAAACCCCCTGGAGGGTTCCCGCCGTCATTACAACCAGATCCCCTTCCTTCAGCAGATAGTTTTCCTGGGCTACGCTAATGGCAGCCTGAAAGGTTTGGCCAGTAGAGGGCAGGTCGAGTACAAGCAGCGGCTTGACACCCCAGACAAGTTGAAGTTGTCGTGCCACATCCACATGGGGAGTCACGGCCAGGATTGGCTTTTTAGGACGGAATTTGGAGACATTGCGGGCGGTTGCACCTGTTTTGGTCAGCGTCATGATGGCGGCGGCATCCAGTTGTTCAGCGATCTGTCGCACCGCACAACTGATAGCGTTGGGAATAGAACGCCCGCTATCTTCGCTGGCCCGGTTGGCCTCTTCCTTTTCAATTCGGACTGCGATCGTGGCCATTGTGGCTACAGCTTCAACCGGGTACTTGCCCACCGCCGTTTCGTTTGAAAGCATGACTGCATCGGTACCATCCAGAATGGCATTGGCAACATCAGAAATTTCAGCACGGGTGGGGCGGGGGCTATTTACCATGCTGTCTAGCATCTGGGTGGCAGTGATGACGGGAATCCCCATGCGGTTTGCGGTGGCAATCAACCGTTTTTGCAGGATTGGCACATCCTCAGCCGGAAGTTCTACTCCCAGGTCGCCCCGCGCCACCATCACCCCATCGCTGATTGAGAGGATAGCTTCCATCTCTTCGATCGCCTCGTGCTTCTCAATCTTGACAATCACAGGCACATTTTTACCCGCGCTCGAAATCAACTCCTTAATCTCTAATACGTCCTGCGGATTGCGGACAAAGCTGAGGGCAACCCAGTCTACTCCCTGATCCAGACCGAACATCAGGTCTTTTTTATCCTTATCTGTCAGAGCTTTGATAGACAAATAAACGCCTGGAAAGTTAACGCCCTTGTTATTAGAAAGAGTTCCGCCCACAACGGTACGACAGTGTAACTCTCCGGCTGCCCGGTCAACCTTCTCGACCAACATTTCAACCTTGCCGTCATCCAGCAGAATGGTTGCCCCTTCGGGAACTTCATCCGCCAGATATTCGTAGGTGATAGAACTGATTTCCTGGGTACCCGTGACAGGCTTGCTGGTAAGGATGAAGCGATCGCCCTTCTTCAACACAATCGAACCATTCTCAAACCGTCCCAGGCGAATTTTGGGTCCCTGCAGGTCTTGCAGAATACCAACTGGCTGGTTTAGCTCAAAGGAGGTTTGCCGAATCAAGCGAATGCTCCGCTGATGATCGTCATGGGTACCGTGGGAAAAGTTGAGGCGAAACGTTGTTGCTCCGGCCTCAATCAGGGCACGCAAAACATCCGGGCTGCTGGTGGCGGGACCGATTGTAGCCACAATCTTGGTTCGACGTTGAGAATTCTGTAACTGCATGAATGCAAACCAGGAGAGTAGGAAGGATGGCAGAGATCAATCCGAAAAATCGGACTAGCGACAGTTTCCCGCATTCTGATGGAGCGACGCAAGTCTCCGAGTCATGGTGAGAAGCACCCAACCCAAACCCAACGGAAACGGATAATGGTAACGCGATCGCACAACGGATAGTATCACGTTTGACAGTCACCCATGTGCCAACTTGCTCTTAAGGCACGGGATGAGGGGAGGTGGTCAAATCGGTACCACTTTAAGATTTTCTTTACTGGCATTTTCTCTCGTCCCTTGTATTGTTTCTATTGTTTGGTTTGTCTCAGCAAAATTCCCCTTCCAGGCGGCTCAAATTATCTCGCGGGCAGATCAAAATAGTTAGCTGATTAGACATAGTTAGCTGATTAGACGAGACTTTCAGTTAGAAGCGATTTACTGGAGAAAAAATCATGGGTTGGCTACAAAGACTGTTTGGCATGGAAAAGCCTCAAAATGCTCAGGTGAATCCTTCGCCAGCTCCCGCTGCTGCTTCGGGTGAGGCAATCCCTCCCGAACGGGTCGGGCTTAATGGAGAATACGACGAGAGCGGCCTTGCAAAGCGGGTTGCCCTTGCATTTGACCAGGATCCCGAACTGGATGACATTGATACCCTGTGGGTTGCCCAATTAGGCACCACTGTTGTATTAAAGGGCAAAGTTCCCACTCAGGGTATTTTGGACAAGATGGTATCGGTTGCCAGGGGAGTAAACGGTGCCACTGATGTGACCACCGATCAGGTCACGGTTGGCAAATAGTTTTCATCAGGTTTACCCCTCTCCAATTCCCTCCGTTTCTGTCTTTACAGTGGCACAAACGGGGGGAATTTTTTCGGTGAAAACAACCTCTTATCGAGAAACCAGGGATCTCTAGCTTCCAAGTAACCCATTGCGTGTAATACCATGGGGTTTGCCAAATTAGGGAAGTTCATTCTGCCATGCCTAATGCGTTTGTAATCGGTCTCGGAAAATCAGGAGTGGCGGCAGCGCGATTACTCAAACGGGAAGGCTGGCAGGTGGTGGTGAAAGATCGGGGAACGTCTGACTCCCTTCGACAACAACAACAGGAACTAGAAGCCGAAGGAATCGCTGTCAGCCTGGGAGATTCCTTTACTCCCGATACGCTGTCTGCCGCAGAAATTCAACAAATTGTGGTGAGTCCAGGGGTGCCATGGGATGCACCGGGACTGGTGCGGGCGCGGGAACTGGGAATTGAAACCATTGGTGAAATGGAACTGGCTTGGCGGTATCTCAGCGATCGCCCCTGGGTGGGAGTCACCGGAACCAATGGCAAAACCACGACTACAGCTTTGATTGCTGCCATTTTTCAGGCGGCAGGGTTCGATGCTCCAGCCTTTGGTAACATTGGCCTGGCTGCCTGCGAAGTGGCCCTGGCTGCGAAAAAGCCAGATTGGGCGATCGCCGAACTCAGCAGCTATCAGATCGAGTCCTCTCCTTCTATTGCTCCTCAAATTGCTGTTTGGACGACCTTTACTCCGGACCACCTGAACCGCCATAAAACTTTGGAGAACTATTACCGCATCAAGGCCCACCTGTTAAGTCAGGCAAAGTACCAGGTGCTAAACGGGGATGATTCCTATCTGCGAACGGTGGGACAGCAACGGAAAAATCCCATCCGCCCCGACACCTGCTGGACCAGCATCCACGGGAAAGCGGACTTGCTGGGAGAGTCAAGTTTGGGAGTGTACATTGAAGATGCCTGGGTGCGAACTGAGAAAGAGCTGATTTTACCCCTTAGCTTGCTGCGGATGCCCGGTAAGCACAATCAGCAAAATTTACTGATGGCCGTAGCCGCCGCCAGGTTGGCAGGCATTGAAAAGGGTGCGATCGCCCAGGCCATTGCCACCTTCCCTGGTGTTCCCCATCGGCTAGAACACATTTGCACCTGGCAGGGGATTGACTTCATCAATGACAGCAAAGCAACCAACTATGATGCCGCTCAAGTCGGACTGTCTGCTGTCAAAAGCCCCACAATTCTGATTGCAGGTGGCGAAGCCAAAATTGGCGATGACAGCACCTGGATTGCCACGATCCAGGCTAAGGCGGCGGCTGTGCTGCTGATTGGTGATGCCGCTCCTACCTTTGCCGAGCGGTTAGAGCAAGCAGGTTACTCAAATCTGGAAATTGTAGAAACTCTGGAACAGGCAGTGCCGCGATCAATAGAACTTGCCAGGCAGTATAGTGCGCAGGTCGTTTTACTCTCTCCTGCCTGCGCTAGCTTCGACCAGTACCAGAACTTTGAGCAGCGAGGAGACCACTTCCGCCAACTCTGCCTAGAGTTGTTAGTTACTGGAGAACAGGTTCCTTAGAACTCATCCCCCCCTCACTCCATCACCCATCCACCTTTTTTCTCTCAAACCACCTCAAACGTAATCGATAGTGCCGCTAGTTGAGTGGTATCCACACTCCGCACGCCTCCAGCTGGAGAGGAGTTTTCACCACTGCTGCGTGTACCTGCATCCAGGTCATCCAGCATACTGCCAATAACTTCTGTCGGATCGCTGAGAGCGACAGGTCCTCTCAGTTGCCCGCTCCGTGATGCTAACCCTTGCAGGGCTTTCAATGCATTACCCAACGGTGTGCTGCTGGCAAGGACTAGCACTTCCGTTGTGCCTCTGGGTTCCTGGGTTACCAGACTAAAACGGTCTTTTCCTGGCTCTGGAATACGAAGCGTTTGTCCAGCCGCAACTTTCATCACTTCAGAGGTGGCTGTCCACTGATTGGGAAAGATAACGGTCATCTCCCCAGTGGAATCAATCACAAGCACGCTTACATAAAGATCACGCGGTTCGTTATTGGTGATGCGAAACTGAATCGCGGTGCCCAAGGGCAACCGTTTGGGGTCGTTGAGGGGTTGGGGACTGGTAGCGATCGCCCGTCCCACTCCCCGGACGGCAAACGCACTGGCAATGAGTTGAGTGTCCTTGCCTGCCGGTGTCATTGAAACGGCCACGTTCAACCGCGAAGAGTTGGTGTTGAGCGTCAGCTTGACAATCCGGGCAGCCAGGAGAGATTTCAGTTTAGCCTGAAGGCGGATCACAGCATCCGTAACCAATTCTCCGGGAGTACCGAAGGAACCGGGAACGACATCCAGACCGGGGGAAAACAAACCAACACTACCCACAGGTGGTAGATTCTGAATGCTGGTGTTTTGCAAAAGTTGTTGGTAGCGATCGTTCATTCGCCCCAGAATATACTGTACTTCCCCTTCTTGAAGCGGCAGGGGTTTTACCCGCTTCATGGCCTCTAACGCCTGTTTTGCCTGAACCATATCCTTGCCCAGGGAGGAGTCAAGTCCAATTTTGAGGGGCAAATCGATAGGAATACCTCGCACCTTTTCTTGTAACAATACGCCAGGTTTGGCAGCGTTCAACAGTTTTCCCTTACCAACCAGGCCATTACGGGATTCCAGCTTGACCTGCCCCTGTTCGCCGCCTTTGCTGTCCACCGCCGTAAGGATGGCATTCTGGTCAAATGCAGCCAGGCTTTGCGGATCGAGCCCACCCAGCCAGAGTTCAGCACGATCGCCCTCTACCTTCATTACCACCGCTTCTGCTGGAGCCGTTTGTTTCGGTGTAAAGTAGAACAACTGTTTCTCGTAACCACTGCCCGGCTTAACTTCAAAAATAGGCTCCTGGCTACTGGAAGACATTTTGCTGGTATTGCGGGCAACCCTGGGGATGGCACTGTTGACTGTCGATGTTCCCGGTTCTTGCCAGAGATATTGGGTCATTAAGTAGGTAAAAGCTCCGGCATAGAAGTCGCTAAAAGGGGCATCAGCTGCTAACTGATCTCGCTTGGCAGAGGCAATCACCACTCCCCTGGCTACCCCCGACCGTCGCTGACGGATAAACTCAGCAGGTGATAGGCTCAGCCGCGACAACCACTGTTTCTGGTATTCAAACTCTGCCGGGTCAGCCTGAAGAATTGCTCCGCCACTGCGCGATCGCACCCGCAGATTGCCCCGCGTTCCTCCACCAGCGTGGCAGCTATCCAGCACAACCGTCACATTCTCAGTTGGCAAGGCACTCATCAGCAGAAACAGTGTGTGCCCCATAATGTCTTTGACCGTACCGCCCCGTTCAGGAAAATCCGGTGGCAGAGCCCCATCTACCGGAACAAAGGTGCTGTTTAAACCATCCGGTTCATCCCGATCGGGGTCTGTCACCTGGGAACCGTGCCCGGAATAGTGAAACACTACCACATCCCCCGGCTTCGCCTGTTTAATCAAATGCTCCTCAAATGCCGTCAAAATTCCCTGCCGGGTTGCCTGAGCATCGATCAATGTCAAAATATCCTTGTCATTAAAGCCAAACCGATGCATAAGCAATTGCCGCTGGAGTTCTACATCGGTAACACATCCCTGAAGTGAACTGAACTGGCTACTTTCAGGATAAGCATTGATGCCCACTAACAACGCCAGTTTGCGAAGTGTCCCCTGAGCCAGGACTTGAGCATAGCGAATACTTTGCTGGTAAATATCCCACTGGCTTAAACCCAGCGTTACCAGCATCGAACCTGCAAACTGTAGAAAGTGACGACGAGGAAACGATGGCATAGATAGCAGTCCTAAATCAGTCATGAGATTGAGAAGCTTTGTGAGAAAGAACTCCTGCGGAATCCTTTCTCACAATCTAAACAGGATCGCTATATCCGTCATAACTCAATCCCGTTTACTGGTGGCGATGACGTTGCTGAAAACCCCATCCATTTGATACCCTTAAACGATTTCTCCAAGAGGTCTGGTATTGGGCTTGGGAAAGGGTACGCTCAGTGGCATGATATTGATATTGACAAGACTCAATCTCACTGGATGGATTTCACGATAGCGTCTTCTTGACCTGTCCACATACCAGGTTTAACAGATTGAGTCCGCCATCATCATTGATAACCCAGATACCCTGAGCCACACTTAAGGAGAACCATGCTTAAAAGATACATTTGGCTCGCTCTAGCCACTGTATTCTTCACCTTTTATACGTTTGTGGGCAGCGTCGCGGCAGCCGAACTGGATGCCACCACCCGGACGGTTCCACTCAATGACAAAGGTGACACGGTTGTTTTGAGCCTGAAGCAAGTTAAGGAAGGGAAACGATTATTTCAATACGCCTGTGCTCAATGCCATGTTGGTGGAATCACGAAAACCGACCCTAACATTGGGCTTGATCCCGAATCTCTAGCACTGGCAACGCCACCCCGCAATAACATCGAAGCGCTGGTGGATTTTATGGAGAATCCAACTAGCTACGATGGGATTGACTCGATCGCCGAGGTTCACCCCAGCCTCAAGAGTAAGGACACATTTCCAGAGATGCGAAACCTGACCAGAGAGGATCTGGTGGCGATCGCAGGTCATATCCTGCTTCAGCCTAAGGTTGTCGGCGAAAAATGGGGCGGCGGCAAGATCTACTACTAAGCAGTCTAAAAAATACCTCCAAACGGTTGACATCGACTTTAGACTCTGGATTTATCATCGGGCATTTACTTTGCCCAATCCGGGGTCTAAGGTCTTCCTTATTAAATGCATCTTTTGAAATTACCCTTCCCACATTCAATGAAGCAACTTTCCCTCTGGTTTCGTTTATTGCTTTCTATTTGTGTTTTCTGGTTGCAAATTGCGATCGCCAGCGAACCGGTGTGGGCGGCGATCGACCCCTACGTTACCCGCTACCTGAAAGTTACCGATCCGATTCCTCTAGAAGTGAATGAACAACAACAAACCCGGCTGTTCTCTGCAGAAGAACTATCCGACGGTAAACGATTGTTTCTACGCAACTGCATAAACTGCCATGTAGGTGGAACAACCATACCCAACCCAATTGTCTCCCTCTCTCTTGACGCATTGCATGGAGCCACCCCACGACGGGATACCATCAACGGTTTAGTAACTTACCTGCGACGACCCATGACTTACGACGGCACTGAAGAAACCATTTGGTGCCGCGAAGTACCAGAAAGCTGGCTTTCCCAACAACAGATCGAGAACCTGGCCGGGTTTATCCTGCGGGCAGCGCAAGTTGCTCCTGGGTGGGGCACAGAAACCTTTCAGGGCGAGTAACAGAATCTTCGACAAGCTGTCGAAGATTTGTTCTAAAATCTTAATGTGTATGTAAGCATAAACCTTGAAGGAAACCATGAAACTGTTTACTTCCGCTGCGAGAAGCATTTGCCTCACCCTGGCTGCTGCTCTACTGGTAGTCAGTAGCTTTTTCCTGTCTGCTTCGCCTGCTGCTGCGGCAACCTACACCGTTAAAATGGGTGGCGATAATGGCATGCTCGTATTCCAACCTGATAAGTTGAATGTCAAGCCCGGTGACACGGTACAGTTTGTTGTTAACAAAGTTCCTCCCCACAATATCGTTTTTGATGACACCGCAATTCCTGGTAAGGATAAAGCCCTGGCAAAATCCCTCTCTCATCAAAACCTGGAGATGACCCCTGGTTCAGGATTTGAGGTAACTATTCCCAAGGATGCTCCTGCTGGTGAGTACACCTACTTCTGTGCGCCCCACCGGAGTGCTGGGATGGTAGGTAAGCTGATCGTTGGCTAATTTCCTGAGTGGCCGATCTGCAGGTTCTCCTCTCCTGACAGTGGTGATCCATTCATACTAGGTGGAGAGCCTATGATCCAAATGCCTGCATGAATTCATGCCTATGCTTAATTCATGCCTATGCTTTACGTTAGACAGGGGAGAACCTATTTGAAAATGTTTTACGCGCTGTTTGGGTTGGCGATCGCCCTCATTGTTATTTTTATCACTCAGCCAGTCAATGCGGCGGATTTGAATAATGGCGCAAAGATTTTCAATGCTAATTGTTCAGCCTGCCACGTTGGCGGTAATAACGTAATTATCGCCAACAAAACCCTTAAGAAAGAAGCCCTGGAGAAATACGGAATGGATTCTCTAGAGGCAATTAAAACCCAGGTGACTAAGGGCAAAAATGCAATGCCTGCCTTTAATAGTCGATTGAGTCCAGAGCAAATTGAAGACGTGGCAACCTATGTCTTAGAGCAATCGAAAAAAGGCTGGTAAGGTTGCCATATTTTTTATTCTGCTTAAGCCATCGCCCTTCTCGGCCCCCTTGAATCTTCAAGGGGGTTTGTTTTGTATCAAAATACAGCCTCTCTATTATGACTACTGCTATAGTGCTAATCTCACAGTCTATGATTTTCTCCCAAAAAGTTGCGAGTAAGCGTCGTTTATCCTGAACAAAGTCAATGTTCCAGAGATTTTGTTCGAGATGAAAAAGTATAGCGTTCACAAATCGTTTGTGAACAAAGGGGTGGGAGCGAAGCCCCCACGCAGCGGTGGAAACCCTGCATCCCGTTCAGATTTCAAGAAGGATCGCTCTAACACAAGATATGCTTTCACCAGCAAGCTGAAAGAGCCTAGTTTATAACCCAACACCCAACAACTGCGAGGAAAGAAGTCGTGGTTCCCATTCGTGATAACAATCCAACTCGGATTACCCCATTCGTGACCTATGGGCTAATCGCTATTAATGTTGGAGTCTTTATTTATCAGTTAACCCTCACACCGCAAGAATTAAAACAGTTTTTTATGACGTGGGCGCTGGTTCCCTTAGCGCTCACTGAAAGTCTTACGGGGCAATTAACCTATCAGCCAGCCGTTGCACCATGGATGACGTTGTTCACCTCGCAATTCTTACACGGTGGCTTCTTGCATATCATTGGAAACATGCTGTTTCTGTCAATCTTTGGCAACAACGTTGAAGATAAATTAGGTCACTTCAGGTATCTCATTTTTTACCTGGCCTGTGGCGCACTTGCCGCTCTGACTCAATGGTTTTTTTCGGCGTATTCAACTATCCCCTCGCTGGGGGCGAGTGGGGCGATCGCGGGTGTTATGGGTGCTTACATCCTCCGCTTTCCCGGAGCAAAAATTCTTACCCTACTTCCCCTGGGATTTATTATTATTCCCATCCACATTCCAGCCTTTGTTTTTCTTGGCCTTTGGTTTGTACAACAAGCGTTTTACGGCGTCGCCAGTCTTGATGCCCAAATAAACATAGAAGAAGGAGGCATTGCTTATTGGGCACATGCTGGCGGATTTGTTTTCGGCGCAATTCTAGGACCGATGCTTGGGTTATTATCCTCAGATCGGCGATAAAGGTGAGAGATTAGGAGTAATCATATGCCTCGATTTAACCCTTACACCCTGCAAATGCAAATAACTCGGATGTTTGAGCAGGGGCAATCACTCTTCGCCACGATGAAAGTGCAGGAATGGCTGAAAGAGCGCAACGAAGATCCAAACGCCTATGATATTTTCTTCCACCAAAAAACTGCCCCACCGGGGTCAGGGCAAGTGATGGTGGTGGAAATTGAACTACGCCGTAAAGATGGACAGCCCGTTGATCTCTGGTTACAAGAACAGGTCAATGAACATGCATAGCAGGAGATCAGGTCATTAAGAGAAAGGGACTGGAGGGAAGAAGGAAGAAGGAAGAAGAAGGAAGAAGAAGGAAGAAAAGGGGCAGGGACTGGGGGCTAGGGGCTAAGAACCAGGTATTGGGACAACCCAGAACTCAGAACTCGAAACTCAGAACCCATCTACCCTCCTACTCCCTCCCTCCCTCTTCCGCTCCCCTGATCTCCTATTAACCTTTCCGGTGCCCGTTACGAATTGGTGTGCCGCACGGATAGGTTGCTATCAACTCCCGTTCTGGCTCAATTACCGGAATTGGGGTAGAAACCAGATGAGTGGGCTTGGCTTTCGCAGCTTCGTAATCAGCTTTCAACTTTGCCAGCATTTCATCACGCCGGTCATAAAGCCGCTTCAGGGGGCGCGGCTGACACTGATTGATGACGTAGGCGGTCATAATTGGTAGGGCGATCGTGCTGTCGGTGTAGCAAACAATTGTGCTGGGCAATTCTTCGGGGTCTACCTTACCCCAGCTCACCGCTTCGCTGGGAGTTGCACCGGACAGTCCACCAGTGTCCGGGCGGGCATCTGTTACCTGGATGAAGTAATCATGTCCCCGTTCTTCCAGTCCTAACACCTCATGTAACTGGGGTTGGGTTTGCAGTAAAAGGTTTTTGGGACTCCCCCCTCCGATGATCAGGGCCGCACTCTTGCCCTCTACTTCAGGGATGCCAGTTTCGCGAGCAGCATAGGCGATTGCAGCGGTTTCATTCACATCCAGGGAGGGATCGAGTACCAGTTGAGAGCCTTCCAGGGCGATCGCCGCAACATTCATGCCGATAGAACTGTCTCCCGGTGAAGACGTGTAGATTGGAACACCGCACTCATAAGCCGTTGCCAATAGGCAGGAATTCTTAACGCCCAATTGCTTTTCAACTTCACGCACATACCGACCTAGCAGGTAATGAAACTCTGCTGTACTCATGCGCTTCTGGAAAGGCTCCGCTTTCAAAATTTCTCGTAGAAACGCGTCAGTCTCTAACAACACATCGTATTCAAATACGATGTCATAAATACGAATTCGTCCTTCTTGACGCAGTTTCACATCATCCAGAAATGGGCTGCTGGCATACAGTTCCAGTCCCAATCCATAATGTATATCGTGATACAGGTTTGCTCCGGTACTGATTATCCAATCCACAAAGCCATTACGCACCAGGGGAGCCAGTACAGATACTCCAAAACCTGCCGGAGTCATAGCACCCGACAAACTCATCCCCACAGTGACCCCTTCCTGCATCACTTCACGGCTCAACAGGTGGCAAATCTCACGCAGGCGGGCAGAGTTATATGCAGTAAAGTAGCCATCGATCAAATCGACGACACCAATCTCCGCAGGCATGGGGGAGGGTGCGATTTTCTGACTGAGCAATTTTGACATCTTTGCACTCCGAAAAAAGTGGACAGCATAAATAAGGTTGAAGAAATGAACATTGACATCCCCAAGGACAGACATCCTCCCGCGCACACGGAACAGCCACTACATCAAGCAGTGCCGTTGGGGTGTTGAACATCTGGTGAAGCCAGCTTTTCCATATCTCATTCAACGTTCCTACCTGGGTAAGCAGGTTAAGGAACAGATACGTTCTGATTGGTAACCCCTAGAGCAGCAGAGCGTCCGCCGCATCCAGGGGGCTCTCTACCAGAACCTGACGCTTAGAATTCGTAGAACGACAAATGAACACCGTTCAACAAACCTTTACCCGAGACAAGCAACTCTGCTTTCACGTATTTAGTTAAAAAATTCTCCTAAAGAGAACTTGACCGACCGAGTTCGCAAGAGTGATAAAGGACCAAATCTTCAGATGGACGAGATCAAACCAATTCCAACGAGTTGCGAACCTCAAGTTACAGGTCGGTCAGCTCATACTGGGTGCTTCACACCGATCTGCCCACGATAGTGCTGGGTCGCACTGCCGTTTCCGCTTTAGTTTCATTTCCAGATACCAGAGCAAGTGGTATCCAGTCAGGGAAAGAGGTCTCAATTCTTTCAGACAACCTTCAGACACTAACCTTACCAATCTAGCACCAATATCTCAAAGCTTCTCAATAGAACTACGGATTTTTTTAACAAAACATGGCTTTTGGCGAAATTCCCTGACCGCTTGAAGCAAGTTAGTTGCATCTGTTGAAAGGATACGCAATGATGTTGGCAGCAGGTATTGGCATAGCTCCATCCTTATACTACAGGTGCAAAATGGATAGATCCAGGTGCAAAATGGATAGATCCACGCACACCATAGAACGCATCAAGCCTTTTTATCCGCTTCATTCGCCTGCTATGTCAAACAATTCCTTTAGCAACTCTTCAACTATTAAGCAATCTCAGCATTGTGCTCAATCTGCACGCTGGCATACGTTTCCCGAAATTCTGCAACGCCTTCATCAGGAGCGCATTTTCATCCATCCTGACCAACTTGCAGAGTTTATGTTGTATCACGGGTTGCCTGTTGACCTCTGCTACGTACCAAAGCACCTCAAGCAACGGGCAAAACTGATTAACAATAACTACCAGGGAGATATGGCACGCTTAGAAGTGGTAAAGGATCAGCCTAGCCTGTTTACGTTTGATTAGATGAGCGATCGCAGATAGCTGTGATTTTAGTTGCCTAGTGCCCGGTGTGATAACGAACTATCCACAAGTGAAGAGTACCAGCAATGAATAGTTTAAACTCCGAGCTGACCAGTCATGGGGAAGAAATCCGCGATCGCCCCTCTGCCGAAGAGAGCTACCGCAAAAAAATGCAGCGACGCAAGCAGGTACAGGAGCAGCGCTTAGCAGGAATGACCAGCGAAAAGGGACTGATCATTGTGCATACGGGCAATGGCAAAGGAAAAACCACAGCAGCGTTGGGAATGGTATTGCGATCGCTGGGGCATGGCTACCGGGTGGCAATCATCCAGTTCATCAAAGGAGCCTGGGAGCCTGCTGAAAAAGCAGCCTTCCAACCCTGGACTGTAAGTGTGGATGGTACCTCCCCCCAGCTAGAATTTCACGCCATGGGTGAAGGCTTTACCTGGGAAACGCAAGATAAAGAACGGGACACCCAAATGGCACAAGCCGCCTGGACAAAAGCCCTCACTTTTGTTAAGAACCCCGACTTCAGATTGGTTTTACTGGATGAAGTCAACGTTGCCTTGAAACATGGCTATCTAACTGTTGATCAGGTGTTATCGGGGTTGGAACATAAGCCTGATCATTCCCATGTCATTTTGACGGGCAGAGGTGCGCCTCCAGTATTAATTGACCATGCCGATCTCGTCACCGAAATGACTCTGATCAAACATCCCTTTCGGGAACAGGGGGTTAAAGCTCAGCCAGGAATTGAGTATTGAAACTTGCCCCTGAAAGACCCTTTTCAAGGAGCCATCACAAACTACGCATTTAAGCTTATGACTCTTGGTTCCTGGCTCCTAGTGGCTCCTGACTTCTAGTTCCTATTTTTATGTCAGGCAGATTCCGATTGTTTGACCAGTTTTCGTTTGAGAGACTTTCTGTTTCAATATTAGTACTCTTGCTCTATTACACTTATCTCTTTTTCGGGCAAACTATCTGAGTGCCAATTGCTGAATGCTGGTAGCCATTGCATGGAAATTCTTTCAGTTACGCTAAAAAATTTTAAACGGCATCGTGAACGTCAATTTTTCTTTCAGCCAGGAATTAATGCTATCTTTGGCGAAAATGGCGCAGGCAAGTCGAGCATTCTGGAAGCGATCGCCTGGGTTCTGTTTGACTACATTGGCGGGTATAGCAAAGAAGACCTGATCTGCAACGGATCTGCCAGTGCTCAAGTATCAGTTTCTTTTGTATCAAATCGAGACGGGCGCACTTACGAAATCCAGCGTTGCACCACAAGAGGCTATACCCTCTATGACTCTCAACTCAATGAGCGCCTACCTTACAGCAAAATTAAGGAAGAAGTGTTACCCTGGCTGCGGCAACATCTGGGAGTTACCCCCGGAACCGACCTGGGTAAATTATTTGCCAGCACTATTGGTGTTCCTCAGGGTACTTTCACCGCAGATTTTCTACTGACTAAAGAAAACCGTAAGCCCATCTTTGACAAAATTCTAAAGGTTGAGGAATATCAACAAACCTGGAAGAAAATGGGCGATCTGGAAAAATACGCCAGAAGCCTGGTCGAAAATTTAGAGCGAGAGATTGCTGGCTATGACAAAGATTTGGAAGATTTGATTCCGCTGCAACAGAAACGTGAGGCGCAGCATCAGGAAATTGAACAGGTGCAAACCGATTTGCAGCAGCTTCAACTTCAATTGACTCAACTTCAGGCAGAGCAAACCCAACTGGTTGATCAGGCAACCCAGATTCAACGGTGTCAATCCCAGCTAGAACGGCTGACTGAGCGAATCGAAAGACAACTGGAAACAATCACTCGATTACAAACAGATTTACGACAGGCAGAGCAAGCGGTTGCTATTTGTACGGCAAACCGGGAAGCGTATCAAACCTTTGTTCAAGCAGAAGAAACCTTTCAGGCCCTCCAGCAACAGTGGCAGGTTGAGCAACAGTGGCAGCGAGAAAAGCGGCAATACGAACTACTGCTGAGCGATCGCAAAACTCAACTGGCAACCCTCACCCATCAACTGGAAGAACTCGCCATCGCAGAACAGCAAATCAAACAACTGGAACCCCAAACATGCCGTCAGCTCAACCTGGAGCAGCAATGTCAGAATCTCAGTCAGCAGTTTCAAACACTGGCAGGCTGGCAACAAACTCTTCAGACTCAGGAAAAGTTGCACGCAGAACGGCAAAATCAGCTTTTCCAGTTACAGGCAGAAATTTTCCACCTTCAGGCTTTGGAATCTTCCATCCAGC
Organism: Leptothermofonsia sp. ETS-13; assembly: GCF_049200465.1. Classification (NCBI taxonomy): domain Bacteria; kingdom Bacillati; phylum Cyanobacteriota; class Cyanophyceae; order Leptolyngbyales; family Leptolyngbyaceae; genus Leptothermofonsia; species Leptothermofonsia sp. ETS-13. Next base: position 1,856,424 of record NZ_CP120836.1, on the reverse strand, counting down.
AGATTCCAATGTTGGAGCAGCAGCAGCAGCGTTTACAGCAGCAACTCAGCCGTATAGAAGCGGCAACCCAGTTTAAAGCTGATTTACAGCAGATCCTGTCTCAGTCAAAGGAACGGGGCGATCGCTACCTGTCCCAGGCCCAGCACGCAGAAGAGACTTTGCGAGAATTGCAGAAAACTCTTCCCTTGTGGACCGATGCCCTGGATTTGGCAATTCATGCCCTGCATAGCGGTGCAGACTGGCAACAGCAACTAACCATCGCTCTGCACACCATTCTCAACGACCTGACAGAGCAAACTTGTACGGCAATGCTGGAACAGCAGCTTAAGACCGTTCACACAGAACTGCAAATCCTGAGAAGGCAGCAAACCGAATTTTCAACCCTGAAAAATCTGCTAATCCGGCAACAGGAACTGGAAAATGAAATCAAACATTTGCAGGTAAGTTTAGCGGAACTGAGAACTAAACTGGCGGCAGAATCCACTCTAAAACAGGAGCTGGCACAAGTTGAAAGTGAACTACAGGCACTCAACGACCCCCGTGGTCAGATTCGGTTACTGACCCAAAAACTTGAGCCATTGTCAGATTTGCAGCAACAGTTTCAAAAGGTACACACTTCAGTTACAGAAATCCAGCAAAAAATAGCCAAGATCGACACCCAACTTGCTGAATTTGCCAATCTGGCAGATGCGATGCAGACCCAGCAATCCCTGAAAGAGCGGCATCAAGCCGCCTACCAGGAATATCTGGCCTATCGAGAATTGGCAAATACGCGCAAGGAGCGGCAAAAACAACTTGAAGAAGCGACCCATCAGCTCCAGACCCTGAAACAGGAGGCAGCCCAGATCCAACAAGAGCACGATCGCCTCACCCAATCCTTCGATCCTGTCCACTTTCAATCTGTTCAGGCCGCCTATCAGCAGGCGAACACTCAGCAAATTGCCCTCAAGGCTCGCCTCCCCGATATGCAGAAGTATCTGGACAACCTCGACCACCAGTTAGCCCGCTTACAAACCATTCAGGAGAAGCGATCGCAAGCCAAGACAGCGCTAGAGCAGAGACACAAAACTGAAAAGTTCATCAAGTTTGCCCGTAAGGTATATAAAGAAGCGGGTCCCCGCATTACCGAACGCTATGTTCAAACAATCTCCAGAGAAGCTGATTGCCTGTTTCGAGAACTGCTTAACCGGGTCAATGTCAGCCTGGAATGGACGCGGGACTACGAAATTATCGTGCGGGAGGGTGCCCATTCCCGTCGATTTATTAATCTATCCGGTGGCGAACAAATGTGTGCAGCGCTGGCGGTTAGGCTGGCACTCCTGAAAGTTCTGGCCGATATTGACGTGGCATTTTTCGACGAACCCACCACCAATATGGATAGACCCCGTCGGGAAAGCCTGGCAGAAGCGATCGCTAACATCAAAACCTTTCGTCAACTCTTTGTCATCAGCCACGACGATACTTTTGAAAAGGTGACGGAAAACATCATCCTGGTAGAGCGAGAAGCAGAATAAAAAAAGTCAGGGTTAGATCCTGACTTATGCTTCAAGCAAAGGTTCAAGAAAGGAATTTTTCGTTAGTGCAATCTAAAGCACACCCAGGTTGGTTAAACCGAGAACCGCCCCTGCCCCAAGAATGTGACCAAAGCACAGAGTTCCTACAACGGCAGGCGCGCTGAAACCGCCAAATAGATTGGAAGACGGCATTTCAGGCCCCACATTGGGCTTTTGAACTGTCTGTCTGGCAATGGCGATCGCTAAAATATTGCAAACAATCATTACAATCCCAACAGTTGGGCTCCAATCAGCCGATCTAGCGGCAACAGCAAGCAAAGTAGAGGTAAACAATTGGCTATCTCCTCAATCTCACGACTAGTTTGATATCTTTAGGTGAAATATCTACCAGAGAATCATGCTCCACCGACATAGATTGCATCAATAGTTAACACTTTTGGAAAAAAATCCGCATTAAATGACAGTTCTGGCATTAGTGAATCCTGGAAAACGTCATTTTTTGTAACGTTTGGGCCAAACTTTAGAAGAAAGAGCAGTGAAGCTGATTTGTCCACTGACCCGCTTCAGCCTTTGCTCAACCCCATGCGGAACTATAGCGTTCACAAACTATTTGTGAACAAGGGGGGACTTCGCCCCTACGCAGGGGTTCCACCCCTGCACCCCGTTCAAATTTCAAGAGGGATCGCTATAACACTGCCATGAAAATTTTGGTACTCAATGCAGGATCTAGTAGCCAAAAGAGTTGCCTTTACGAAATAGTAGATAGTTCTTCTTTGCCAGAACACCCTCCTCAACCTGTTTGGGAAGCCAAAGTTGACTGGTCTCATCATCAAGGTTTTGCAGAGATGGAAGTTGTAACCGCTCAGGGGACATGCTTAAAAGAAGAAATTCGGACTCACTCGCGTCCTGCTGTCATTGCTTACCTGCTTGATACCCTCTGGAAAGGCGAAACCCAGGTAATTAAACAGCTCTCAGACATTAATGTCGTTGGGCATCGAGTGGTGCATGGTGGGCAGGAATATCGTGAGAGTGTACGAATAACAGCCGAGGTGAAAGCTGCGATCTCCCGACTCATTCCCCTCGCTCCAGCACACAATCCCGCTAGCCTGGAAGGAATCGAATCGGTCACAAATGTGTTGCCCCAAGTCCCCCAGGTTGCTGTATTTGATACCGCCTTTCACTCCCAAATGCCTCAGGCATCTGCCCTTTATGCAGGCCCCTACGAATGGTTTGAGCAAGGCATCCGTCGCTATGGATTTCATGGTATCAGCCATCAGTACTGCGCCCAACGCACAGCCCAGATTCTAGGGAGGGACCTGAACACCCTCAAACTGATTACCTGTCACCTTGGAAACGGTTGCTCTTTAGCCGCTATTCAGCATGGACATAGCATTGATACCACGATGGGCTTTACTCCTCTGGATGGCTTGATGATGGGAAGCCGCTCTGGCTCCGTTGACCCTGGCATTCTGATTCATCTTCTGCGTCAGGAGAATTACACCGCGGCCCAACTTGATCAAGTTCTCAATCAGGCATCTGGGCTCAAAGGAATCTCAGGCATCTCAAGTGATATGCGCCAGGTGTCTGAAGCCGCAGCCAAGGGCAGCCAGCGTGCCCGGCTAGCGCTCGACATGTATATTCATCGTCTGCAAGCAGGAATTGGGTCAATGCTTGCCGGTCTGAAGGGATTAGATGTTCTCGTATTTACCGCTGGAGTGGGAGAAAACTCAGCCTGGGTTAGAGCATCAGCCTGCGAAGCCTTTGAATTCCTAGGACTGAAGCTAGATCCTCGGAAAAATCAGCAGAGTCCTGCTGACCAAGATATCGCAGCAGTTGATTCCTCCATTCGAGTAGTTGTCGTTCATACCCAGGAAGATTGGGCGATCGCCCAGGAATGCTGGAAACTTATGCAGTTATCCTAGTCGTAGCTCAAATTACAGCAGTAGCCACTAGTGGTCTGTCAAGACTGTTTTGATGGGTTGAAAACCCATCAAAACACCTGAGAATTGGGTTTTGTAGATTTGAGGGATAACTCAAATCTATCCTGACGGACTACTAGTCTCTGACTCCCGACTCCTGATATAAATTTAAGGGTTTTCGACCCAGGAAAATTTTCCTGCCGAAATACTAATCTTCTGCTCCAACCATAAGCTTTTGCAGCACTAATCTTCTGCTCCAACCATAAGCTTTTGCAGCATTTCTAGCCCTTTCTTAACCCGGCGAGAAACGGTAACAGCACTGATACCTAGGCGATCGGCAGTTTCCTTTTGAGTCAGGTCGTAGAGGAAAACAAACTCCAAGATTTCGCGCGTGCGCTTTTCCAGTTGAATCAACGATTGCTGCAACCGAATCTGATCTTCCTGAGCCAATTGGAAACTGCGATAGCGGGTATCGGGCACCAACTCTCCTAAGGAAGAAGCCCCTGTCTCTTCATCGCGGATGGGAGCATCCAGACTCAACAACGCCCGATTCTGGCAAGCCAACTTGATTTCCTGCCATTCTTCCACGGTAACCTCTAACGCCCTCGCAACCTCCAGATCGGTTGGCTGGCGCTTCAGTTCAACCTGCAACTTGCGAATTGTCCAGGCTGCCTGGCGTTGAAGGGTTTGCCAACGTCGTGGAATTCGAACGGAAGGGCTTTTGTCTCGCAAATAGTGTTGAATCTCTCCCCGAATGTAGGGGATGGCAAAAGAGCTAAAAGCATGTCCTTTCGACATGTCAAACCGCTCAATCGCCCGAATTAAACCGATGCATCCTACTTGAAGCAAATCCTCATAGCTCTCGTTGCACTGGTTGATCCAATGGTGAGCTTCCTTTCTAACAAGTCCAAAATTAAGTTCTACTAATCGGTTGCGAAGTTGAGGGTTGGGCGAGTTGTGATACTCACGCAGAAGCTGTAAGCTCTCGCTTTTCAGTTCATAGTTAGCTGTCGTAGGCATGACGAATTTCAGTCGGTAGAGCAGTGACCAGATTATCTAAATTCAGACTTTGTTAAAGGATCAACAGGGAGATGCAACCAGAAACTATACCTTAAAAAGCTATGCTTGAAGGACCTGAGGTCTCACCAGCAACACAGACAATCAATTAAGTAAATCGCAAAAAGGATGAAGTGAAATTGCTTGATAGTAGATGCAAATTCCCTGAAGGACTAATGATTGGCGTTAGTTTCCTACTGTTGCAAATCAAACTTATTTCCTAACCTAGACCTCAAACAACTGCATTTCTACGGAATCTCAAATCAGAGCTAACGAAAGCTGAAAGCTAAATTCTTCAACATTGAAAATGTTTTAAAAAAAGTTTTAAAAAAACGCTTTCTATAGGCATTGGTGAATGGGTAGAAGCTTAAACAACCTCCCTAATTTTACGTAGAGCCTGTTGAAAAATAACCATTAAAAAAGGGGCTGAAAGCCCCCAGAATAGTGTTTCACTATTTGGCGATCGCCACTAGCCCATTACTCTTCAAAGGATGAATCTTCTACTTCAGATGGCTCTGGTGCTTTCGCAGGAGCTGCTTTCGCTGCCTTCTCCGCAGACTTTGCCTTTGTATTAACCTGAGCGTAGAAAATTCCTCGAATCTTCACATCTTTCGCTGCATGAGAACCCATATCTGTTTCGGAGGGCTGCTCACTTTCAAAGGTTCCAGCAATCTCCCCGGTCGTTGGATCAATCTTAGAAACCTGAAGCGAAATCTTGCCCTTATCCAGTTGGAATCGCTTTACATTCTCTTTAACCAGTTCTTCACTGTCTGCCTGAGCGGGAAGTCCAACAGCACTTTCATAACCTGCGGTCAGACCACGCCCCTTTGGATCTAGAAAGTTAGAGGTCCGATAAGAAGGAACCTTGAACGTTCCCTCAAAGTCAGTCGAACCATTGATGCTCGTAAGTCCAGGTTGGGTTGTTGCCACCAAGTTTTTAATCGTAAATAAGAAAGGAACTCGTTCACCACCCGGAAGTTGAACGGTGATGGGTTGGAAGTCAAGACCATCCTCTTCGATGAATGTTAGGCTTTTGTCAGAGTTGACTTTAAGCTGACCTGATACGCCTTCAATGGAAGAGGTGTAGCGAGTCATCAGCTTGCCCGGAACATACTCTGTTTTCTGCCGCTTATTTTCAGCCTCCTCCTTCACCAGGTAGCTGATGGGCTGGAGGCAGAGATTGGTGATGGAGTAGGACTTGTTTGGGTCGATAGGAATTGACCCACGGGCCGTTTCATCTAATTGAGGACAGGTGTTGGCTAAACCCGTCCCCTTCATCTGATCGTAAGTCGTAATCTTCTCCCTGCTTAAGGCTGGACTCTCAGCGCAGGCAGTTAAAAAGCTGAAACAGAATGCCAGAAGTGCAACGATTAGAGCGCGGTACCTCATGAACAACCTCGAATATCAACGCTAAGTAATTTTCTGCCAGGGCAATTTAGAGTCGGGCTTCAACGCTCTTCAGCAATTGAGAGGCGAGGCATGCCCTTCAACAAAGGCTGGATGAATGAATGCTGAAAATCATCCATAGATCATCTGCTTCAGGCAACTCTCGAAAGGCTAAAGACATGTTGAACCACGTCCCACATCTGACTAAGTATTCTTGTGATTCCCGGAATGATTTAACAAAGGTTTCATAAAGCATTCTACATGGCAATGTCGCCATTCCCCTGTTTTAGAGAAGAAATTGCCCTTTTTGTGATGAAGATATTCTTAAAGAGAACGATGGAAAAGTTTCGAATTATTACAAAGTGAACAGCCTATCTTCTCAGGAAGCTGGAAATGTTCATTCTTCATGTTTTTCGGAAGAAGACTATGTAAAAGTAGATGCGCTGACCGGGTTCTCCAGTTACATTAATTTTTAATGATACTTAATAGGGCTTTGTGGATGAGTGAAAGAAATTGTTTCAAAGCAGAGCCGCTAGAGCTCAGGTTGAAGAGATTGGCTAATGATATTCGGGAGTTAGCCGAAGGGCAGGGGGGGGACAGCCTGGCACTCTTGGCCTTGCTAAGGCTGTTAGAAGGTTTGCATCAGGAAATTCGAGACAATTTGTTTCAAGACTCTCTACCAGATAATCGGCAGGCACTCTACAACTTGCTAAGAGATATCGAAACAACTGGAGGGTGGCCCTACATTCATAAAATGAAACTTCAAGCTCTACTCACCAATTTGCAATCTCCTCAGGACGGTGAAAGACCGTCTGTACAATCCAATTTTTCTTCTAACAAGAACTTATCATGAAGCTTGATAAAGTAAAGCGCTGGAGAAATGAACCCCCAGCGCTTTGATACAACCCGGCATCAGACCTATCTTTAAGAATCCTTATTTAAGAATCCTTATTAGCTTGCCGACTAGCTGTCTGGATGTAGAGAATCAGTAGGAAGACAGACGGAACCAGGACGAATAGAATGCTCGCTATAAAACCCAGTTCATTGACTTGCATAAAACCTGCCTGTGATAACCTCAGTGTCAACAAGAATTAGGATACCACTGCTGGTTCCACTTTAGGGCTTCGTCACAATACTGACTGGACCATGAACCAGGGTTTGACAAGCCAGCCGATAGGTTTCAGGCTTTTTTCTGAGTTTGCGAATCTCAACTTCAGTCCGAGGTGAAAGATTTTCCATCCCCTCTTTAACTTCTACGATACAGGTGCCGCACTGACCATACCCACCGCAGTTCATCATTTTGCCTACTAGTTTATAAAGGTCGATTCCATTCTCAAGGGCTTTGAATCTGAGATTGGCCCCATCAGAAACGACGACTTCTTTGTTTTCCTTCAAGAAATTGATCGTCGTCATCGTTTGGCTCCCATTGGTCTTTACTTCGCTTGTGGTGGTCATTGGTTAGCTCCTATATCGATTTAGCTTCCAAAGAAAGATAGATAGCTCCCTTAACAAAATGTTAGATTCTCCGATTTTACATGTCCACTGAGATCGTGCTGAGATCGCGCAACCATAAAGACTTCGGCATTCAATCCAACCTTTTCAAGAACTCTGGCGGGAGATTACAAATTGCTTGCAATAGCCTCTCACACTGTATACACTTCTTTATACACTTTCATTTTCATCAACGTATTGTCGAATGGTCGCTTTAGTCCTCTAAACAGGCTAAATGATAGACCATGTTGAGGCGTGCGAGGTTAAAGGAGCTGCGGACCTGGTACATTTATCAATGTCCGTTGCTTTAATAAAATGCTTAAGAAAGCGTTGAACTAGAGCTAGTTAAAGGAGGAGCGTAGTCGATGGGGCTACCCTGGTATCGAGTACACACCGTCCTGATCAATGATCCAGGGCGGCTTATCGCAACCCACCTGATGCACACTGCCTTAGTTGCAGGGTGGGCAGGTTCAATGGCGCTGTATGAGTTGGCTATTTTTGACCCTAGTGATCCTGTTTTGAACCCGATGTGGCGTCAGGGCATGTTTGTGTTGCCCTTTATGGCTCGTCTGGGTGTTACAGGTTCTTGGGGAGGATGGAGTATTACTGGCGAAACGGGAGTTAATCCTGGATTTTGGTCGTTTGAGGGAGTAGCCGCTGCTCACATCATTCTTTCAGGTTTGTTGTTTTTAGCAGCTGTCTGGCACTGGGTGTATTGGGATTTGGAACTCTTCCAGGATCCTCGTACTGGTGAACCAGCTCTCGACCTGCCGAAAATGTTTGGTATCCACCTCTTCTTGTCTGGGCTCCTTTGCTTTGGATTTGGAGCATTCCATCTGACTGGCCTTTATGGTCCGGGTATGTGGGTATCTGACCCCTATGGTTTGACGGGGAGTATACAGCCGGTCGCACCTGAGTGGGGCCCCTCTGGTTTTAACCCCTTTAACCCAGGGGGGATTGTAGCCCATCATATTGCCGCTGGAATCGTTGGCATCATTGCAGGCTTGTTCCACCTGAGTGTTCGTCCACCTGAACGGCTTTATAAAGCCTTGCGGATGGGGAATATTGAGACAGTCTTGTCGAGCAGTATTGCTGCTGTATTTTTTGCCGCTTTTGTAGTGGCTGGTACCATGTGGTACGGCAGTGCCTCAACACCAATTGAGTTATATGGCCCAACCCGTTATCAATGGGATAGTGGCTACTTCAAGCAGGAGATCGAGCGGCGTGTTCAGGCAAGCTTGGCAGATGGAGCTTCATTGACGGAGGCTTACTCAGCCATTCCTGAGAAGCTAGCTTTCTATGACTATGTTGGAAATAGCCCTGCTAAAGGTGGACTTTTCCGCACTGGTCCAATGAATAAAGGGGATGGAATTGCTCAGCAGTGGTTAGGACACCCAGTCTTTAAAGATAAGGAAGGTAGGGAGCTTTTTGTGCGACGCTTACCTAACTTTTTCGAGAATTTCCCAGTTGTTCTAACTGACAAGGATGGGGTTGTTCGTGCTGACATTCCTTTCCGGAAAGCAGAATCTAAGTACAGTTTTGAGCAAACGGGTGTGACGGTTAGCTTTTATGGTGGAGCCTTATCAGGTCAAACCTTTAAGGATCCGGCGACTGTGAAACGCTATGCTCGTGCGTCTCAGTTGGGTGAACCATTTGAATTTGACCGCGAAACTCTGAAGTCCGATGGGGTGTTCCGTACAAGTCCAAGGGGTTGGTTTACGTTTGGTCATGCGGTATTCGCATTACTCTTCTTTTTTGGACATATCTGGCATGGAACTCGCACGATCTTTCGCGATGTGTTCGCTGGGATCGATCCGGATCTTTCAGAGGAGCAGGTTGAGTGGGGTTATTATCAGAAAGTGGGTGACAAGTCTACTCGTCGTGCAGAACCTATCTAGAACTGTCCTTTAGGTTTTTAGAGGGAGGGATTTACAGCTCATTGGCTAGAGATTTCTGGTCGAGTTTGTAGATCTCTCTTACCTTTTGGCTTGGTAAACTAATGTTGATGAATAGTCAGGAATTTCTAACATGGAAAGCGTTGCTTACATCTTTATCCTTGCTGTCTCCATTGGAATTCTCTTTTTTGCGGTTGCCTTTCGTGAACCCCCCCGCATCGGGAAGTAAACGGAACGGTTGGTTCGTTGACCAGTGAATACCTGTTTTTTGTTGGCAGATTTGTTACTCCGTGAATTAGACTTCAACAGGTGTTTGGCGATTTTCTTAGGCAAATCGCTCTCCTTGAAAAAGGTTTTGAACCCTGTTGCTCCGCTTTCACGGAGTAATTACTGTTTGCGCTCTTAAAGTCTGTGGCCACTTCTTTCTTCCCTTCAAAGGATTATCGACGCCAACCTGACCCAATCCCTTTTGAGTTGTCAGATCTCGTCATCCGTGCTGCTCAACAAAAAGATTTAGGGGAGCTGGTTGAGGTTCTTTCTAGCAGTTTCCACTCTCGCACGGGAATGATGCGCTGGTTTTTCCCCCTTTTACGCATGGGGTTGTATGAGGACTTGCGTCAGAGGTTGCGATCGCCCCTTTCATCCGACTATGTTTGTCTGGCTGCCGTACTTTCCTCAAACCACCGTTGTTCCTACATCGTAGGTACGGTTGAAGTAGCTCTGCGCCCAACCTACCCATTCCAGATTCGCAGTTCCCCCTATCCCTACCTCTCTAACCTGGCCGTGCAGTCGGAGTATCGCAGACGGGGGGTTGCCCAGAAATTGCTGCATGCCTGTGAGGAAATTGTGCTTGACCGGGGCTTTCATGACCTTTACCTGCATGTTTTAGATGATAACGCTGCGGCCAAACAACTCTATTTCAAAGCAGGCTATCGGTTGAAGCAGTCAGATCCACTTTGGTGTAGCTGGCTGTTAAAGCAGCCTCGACGAGTTTTGCTGCATAAGAAGCTGGCGTAGTCGAAAATTTCAACGTGACTTGCAAGTAATAGAAGTTAGAAGCCAGGAGTCAGGAGGAGCCAGAAGGGAAGGCAGAAGGACGAAAAAAGCCAGAGTAGGTGAGGGGGAGAGGGATAAGGAGTGAAATGCCAGAAGTCAGGAGGAGGAGTGGGGCGGCGGAAACTTAAAATTCAGAGAGTCTGGTTAGAACTTTGTTTCAATTTGACGGTGGGATGTCCCTTTCATTTGTGGCCCTGTATGCAATTCCTGATGGCCAGGTAAGACGTTGAAGCCGTCAAGATACGTCCAACTTCACACTTTCTTTAAAAAAGACAACCCATTTGCTTCTTTACTTCAAAGTTTCCTCACCTTTCCAGAGCAGTAGCCATTGACGAATGCCCTAAAATAGGTGTGGAAATTTGCCTTTCTCCAATTTCGCCAAGTTGTTTACGTGGGTGTCGAACTGTGAGAAGCAGAGGGCGCTTATTCGTTTAATGTCTTACGGCGGAGTTAATTGATGCCGGTCCTGGTGCAGACCAAAGAAAAAGGTTAACTGTGGGGTATCGGTTGAATTTTGTGGAACTAAGCCATAGCATGGCCAAAGCCTTTTGGGTTTATTTACCACTTCAGCGGTATCCTTTCTAATAATTCCAGGGCTTCACTGATATGAGGGATGAAAGCCTGAGTCTCCGTCAAGAATTGATTGAGTACCCAGAAGATTCTGATATTCTGACGCAGTTAAACAGCGGTCAGTTACTTGTGGTAAATAGCCGAAGACGGAATGGGTTAATTATCTACAAACGGTTCCATGCGGAATTTGCTGGACCCGGAGCGGCAGTTGGTAGCTTTTTTGATGTCGATTGTGCACGAGTAGTTCCGGTAGGGGACTTATCTCTTGTTTATCCTGAGTCTCAGGAAGAGCGGCAAAAGGCGTATTTGATCAGGCGGCAGTGGATTCGGCTGACTCAGCAGCTCACCGATAATCCTGTCCCCTTACAGCGGGCCCAGATGATTTTGAATCAGTTTGACAATTATTTTGGTCCTGAAATCGTGGCTGAGTTGCCAGATGAGGCATTTGCTCTGCTGGTAGGGGTTCTTCCCCAGACTGTGAGAATGATGCGCCATAACGCTGAGAATCTTGATATCCGAATCAGAATGTAAGTAGCTAGGCTCAATTAAATTGAGGATAATTTCGGAGGTGGAGAGGGTGAAACCCCCTGTCTGGGAGCGCAGCCCCCACTCCCCATTTACGTACCTACTTAGTTAGGGTTGCTTATTCGGATAGTCCTGCTCCAAGAAAATGCTTCAGGGCAGCGTCCAGCCGAGTCAGCATCCGGGCATTTTCGTCTGGGCAGCCAATGGTGATTCTTAATCCTCCGCTAATATAGCGAATCAGAGTGCCTTTGGACTTAAGCTGGTGATAGATTTTCTCCAAGCTTATCTGATTATTGACAAATTGTTGATTCAAGCGAACATAGACAAAGTTTGCTGCGCTGGACCAAACGGTTAAAGTGGAGTATTGCTTTAACGACTGGATGATGTGTTCACGCTGTTCCAAAATTTTTGGGATGGACTGAAATAGTTCTTGTCGATAAGTAAGGGCGGTCAGGGCAGCCGCCTGGGTAAAGGCGGGTAGATTGTACGGTAGGCGAACTTTTTCCAGGACAGTGGTGAGTTCGGAATGGGCGATCGCGTACCCTATCCGGTGTGCTGCTAATCGAAATGCCTTGGAAAAGGTGCGTAGAATCACCCAATTCGGTCGTTGTAGCACTTCGTTGACCAGAGTTGTCTGGCTGAACTCAAAATAAGCCTCGTCGATAACGACGAGAATTTCTTCTGGCAGGCTTTTTAACCAGGAAATTTCGGCTTCGGTGAGGGCGTTTCCGGTGGGAGAGTTGGGATGGACAACAAAGACAACCCGAATGGGGGGATTGGGAGATTGAGAAATCACCGTTTGAGCTGCTTGCCAATCCATTTCAAAGTTGATCGGCGATCGCCCCACAGCCACAACTGGAATCCCTAAAGTTTGGGCAAGGATGGCATACATCGAGAAGGTCGGTTCAGCCACCAGAATGGAACCTTCCCCCCGCAGGCAGGTAGCAATCAACAAGGACCGAATCAACTCATCGGAGCCGTTGCCAATCGAAACATGGGTGGAGTTGAAGGCGTCGACTGAGAGCTCTGCTGATTTATTCACGTAATCGGCGATCGCCCGCTTTAAGGCCAGGTGCCCCCCATCGGGATAACGATTTGCCTGAATCTCCTTCTGATAAGTCAATGCCAGCTTTTGCTTTAGTTCTTCCGGCAGGTCAAAGGGGCTTTCGTTGGTATCTAGATGATCCCACTTAATGGATTCTTGGGTTGACGTTAAATTCTCCTCTGCATGGGGGGTATAGACCTTGAGTTGAGCCAGGTCAGACCGGATGAATGAAAGCATGGCATCTTATTGTAACAATCTTATGCGGGGTAAATTCTCAATCGTCGGTTAGGCTCTTCTCCAAAGCTGCGCGACTTGAGATGGTAATGTTCAACCAGTTCATGCTGCATCCGCCGTACATCTGCCGATCGGGGCAGCAGTTCAACGGGTTGCCCCTTGGGGATGACAATTTGTTCCACAGCAAGCCGGGCTTCTTCTAACGCTTCAATTTCATCATCGCTGCTGCTACGCACAAACAGGTTGATGTCGTTAGCATCAGGAATGATGGGATCGTCTATATCCAGCATTCGCCGCAGGCCATGGGCAATCTGGGGAATTGTGCTGGCTTTGATGGTGTGGATAGGTACCTGCCGAGCTTTTGCAATATGACGCAGTTTTGAGTGATTTTTGACATGCGATCGCAAAGCTAGAACGGCGTCAGCGTTATCGATATCTTTAGTCAGGATAATGGGCAAATTGAGGGTGCGGATAACCTGCTCTAGTTGATGGCGACTGACCCCATAAGGATAGACAGACAGAATTTCCTCCCCACTGGAGTTGTGTTCTCGCCGGGGTTCACCAAACTCATCCTGTCCAGTTTCTTCACCCAGATCGATCGCCGCTTCTCCAGCGGAGAAAGTATTTTGCAAAGATTCATCCAACAACCGCTCAAACTGTTGATGCTCGGAAGGTTGAAGTTGAGCCGGAAGCGGTCGCATCTGCCCGGACGATCGCCAGCCCCGACCTTTGCTGCGCCCCTGAGCCGGAGTGGTGCGATCGTCCAGCAAATTGTCTAATCCACCAAACTGGCTGAAAGGGCTACGAGCAGGGCGGCTCTGTGCTGCCTGATCTGCAGTTTCGCTGGATAGCTCATGGGTGATAGTCACCTTACCCATCTCGCTGATTGTTCGCACTTGAGGATTAGGCTGACGACCGCGCAATAAGCTGTCGATGGTTTCGGCAACATGCTCGTGCACAACCCAGCGCTGCCGTTCCAACATCTCCACGGCAATATCAAATGTGGGAGGAGCTTTGCGCTCCAGCACACTCTTTTGACTGCCCCGTCGGCGAGCTTCTTCATCCCCCAACGTCACAGACTGAATACCACCGATTAGGTCTGATAGGGTGGGGTTTTTAATTAGATTTTCCAATCGATTGCCGTGGGCCGTGCCAACTAACTGGACGCCTCGTTCAGCGATTGTGCGTGCAGCCAGGGCTTCTAACTCTGTGCCGATCTCATCAATAACAATCACTTCAGGCATGTGGTTTTCCACAGCCTCAATCATGACCTGGTGTTGAAACTCCGGACGGGCAACCTGCATTCGACGGGCACGACCAATCGCTGGATGGGGAACATCGCCATCCCCGGCGATCTCGTTTGAGGTGTCAATAATGACCACGCGCTTCTCAAGTTCATCTGCCAGAACTCGCGCAATTTCCCGTAAGGCGGTTGTTTTCCCCACTCCCGGACGCCCCAGCATCAGAATTGACTTGCCACTTTCCACCAAGTCACGAATCATCCCAATCGTACCGTAGATGGCACGTCCAACCCGGCAAGTCAGTCCGATAATGTCACCCCGTCGATTGCGAATGGCACTGATCCGGTGCAATGTCCGCTCAATCCCAGCGCGATTATCCCCTCCAAAATCGCCAACCTTAGTGATACACTCATTCAAATCATTCTGGGAAACGGGAATGTCTGACAGGTATTCTGCTTTACCAGGAAACCGGGCTTCTGGACGGCGACCAAGGTCCATCACTACCTCAACCAGAGTGTTTTTGTTGGGATGCTGGGCAAGCCGGTTTTGAATGGGTTCAGGTAAAATCTCCAGCAATTTACTCAAGTCGTCTGTAATTTGCATGCTAATGCGAGAAGCGTCTTTATCACTCGTGGAAGCAGTTTCTGAAAGATTTGGCTTCGCATTCTGACGATTGGCTCTTGAATCTGAACTATCACGTCGAACTTCGGATTGAGCCCGTTTGTCAGAAGGTTGAAATATATCTGGATTAACCATGTGCTCTACAAAAAGTAGTTGAAGCTTACTACGGGTAGATGCTGAACCGGACTTAGATGAAATTGCTCATTGTAGGAACTCCAATGCTGGTCAAGTGTTCGCAGGGGACTTTAGCTGCGAAACCAGAGAATCCGCAAGTTCGACTGCCTGCCAAAGAAGTGAGGGGACTTCTTCTAAACGGAGCGGTTGGGATTTGATCTGAGTCATTGGTGACACCACAGGCAGGGCAGTTCTCGCGGTATCGGGTGAATGTATAGTTGATAACTGAGGTTTCTGGTGGTTGGAAAAAGCTTCCATTTCCATTGCTTCTAGCTGATTCAAAATGGGGGCAAGTAATGTGCGAGCGTAGCTACCATAGGCAACCCCGGCAATTTGAGGGGAGCTAGAAGGGGTTAGGGGTTGGGGGTGAGGAAAGAGGGAAGAAGGAAGTAGCCCAAGGCGTTTAAGTTTTGGAACCGTGTGATGGTTGGTGCCACCAGCAAGCTGAATATAACCCGGTAATTTGGCGGCCAAGACTTTTTGTCCCAGTTTGGTAGCAGCTCTCGTCGCACCGATGCCAATGTCCCCACTCATGGGACGTCCATCGGCTTGCCAAACCAGTGTGCAGGGAAGGGGGGAAATAATTTCATAAAGTGAGCGAAGATAGTCGATCAATTCGTCTCCATCAGGGCAGCTAATGGCAACTAACTTCAAATGGCTGATCCAGGGGGCGATCGCCTCCCACAAGCGGCGAAAGTTTTCTAGCCGTCCAACCTGAGTATGAATTTCAATCGCATCAATTCCACTCTGAAGCACAAATGGGGCAATCGCCGCTGGAGTGGAGACATAGGACCGGGCCGTAATTTGTTGAATTGGGCAAACGGCCAAGCAGCGACCACACCCATAGCAGCGATCGCTGATCACACCAGAAGCATCAATGGCTTGAGCTGGACAGATTGCCTCACACGGTCTTAAACAATCCGGAGGACACTCTTCCGCCCGAAATTCTGCTTTACGGAAGTGAGGGTCTTCACCATCATTGAAGCTCACCATCAACCAGGGCAAGCTTCTAAACCTAAAACCTCGTTCGCGGGCTGCGGCTCCAATCTCCTTGGCAACCTTCAAGGCAGCTTTCGCAGTCGAAATTACTGCTGGGTCGGCAGCGACATCAATACAATCAGCCCCAGCCAGGGTGTAGGCTAATACCAGATTTCGTATAGCAGGGAGGTGTTGGAAACTGGCTCCACAAATCAGTTTAAACCAGTGACCTTCCCTTAAGGATTGCAGAGGATAGTATAGTTCAGTCACCCTTACATGCTAATGCCCCAAGCACCAAATTTCGAGGCGATAGGATGGAAGCTCAAAAGATTCCATCCATTCCTCTTCCAGTTTGACATCTTAGAGGGTGCATGAACCGATCATTCTTCACCAAATATTCGACTTGTTGCTTGACCTCAGGCGGAGAGAGCTTGTTTTAAGGGTGCCCAGTGGAAGTAGCGATCGCCCCCCAGTTCCACAGCAACTTTCACGCGGGGTTCAATCCCTGGCAACGCTGCCAGATACTCAAGCTCTTGACTGGACAAAATATGCCCTTCAATGATCCACAATAGCAATCCCCTGGCACTCGCTGGAAGCTGTTCCAGGTTGTAAGTCACAATTGGCGGAATAAAATACCGATACCCGACCGCTGCCCCCGAGACAGTACCACTCTTTTTGCCCAAGTGCGGCGGACGTACTCCGTGCACACCAGTTAAATACATGGCCAGATCACCCAATCCCCGTGCTGTGATGGTGTGAGACACATAACCTGCTGCTCGGATGCGGCGCTGATAGCGTCCCTCAAACCCGCCTTCCAGCGGCACATACAATCCCAAGGAACCATAGGTCTCCAGGTCGCGGATCAATCGGCTGCCAGATGTAATCAGTGCCATAAGTATCTCTACGCTAATCAGATATATGGATAAGGAGGGGTATATGGATGGGGATTGCTCATCGTTTCCATCGATCAGTTTCGCACGCCACCCTGCATGAAGTCTAATCGCAAATCATGATGATATGCATAATTAAGAAGCCCAAAACAAAATTTCCAAATTGCTAGACAAACCTGGACTATTTACTCTATATTAAGTAACTGCCGCTTAAATTCTGATTGTAGAGCGCTTCGGCACGAGACTGGAATGTCTGGTTTCATCAAGAGTTTGCTCCTGTGGTAAGGATACTGGGTAGTTTACTGTCCAAGTCCTGACAGAGTATAGGTCTATCCAGCGCTTAGGTTTACGGCTCAGCTTCTTAAGCTGGTGAGATTCAATCAAGGTGCCCCAACTCTGTTGCTAGCTTTTTGCTGGCAAGTTCGGGTCTTCTTTTGAAAGAGCATTGCAGAGCAAGGGAGATTGACTAGTAAAGTCATTAGCCTTGCCCTCTTCTAGTGTGTAGAAAAGGGAGTCCACATCGTGTCTGTCGGTATCCTCGGCACTAAGCTTGGTATGACCCAGGTGTTTGATAAGGCAGGGAAAGCCATTCCTGTCACAGTCATTCAGGCGGGTCCATGTACCGTTACTCAGGTCAAGACGGTGCAGACCGATGGCTATTCCGCCATTCAGGTTGGGTATGGTGAGGTGTCACAGAAAGCGTTGAATAAACCCGAACTGGGCCATCTTGCCAAGGCAGGGAGCGTTCCTCTGCGTCACCTGTGTGAGTACCGACTAGAAGACTCCAGCCAGTTTGAGTTGGGACAACAGATTAAAGTAGATGCGTTCTCTCCAGGGCAGGTTGTGGATGTAATTGGTACCAGCATTGGTCGTGGCTTTGCTGGCTATCAGAAGCGCCACAATTTTAAGCGCGGACCGATGGCTCATGGTTCTAAAAACCACCGCCTGCCAGGTTCTACCGGGGCAGGAACCACTCCTGGTCGGGTTTACCCCGGTAAGCGAATGGCAGGGCGACTGGGTGGAACTCAAACTACGGTTCGCAAATTGACGGTTGTTCGCATTGATGCGGAACGGAATCTACTTTTGATTAAGGGTGCTGTACCAGGCAAGCCTGGTGCTCTGATCAATGTGATGCCTGCCAAGAAAGTCGGCAATAAGTAAAGGATGCTTCACTGAAACGTCTAACTGGATGCAAAAGCCTCGGAGCTTCTGAGAGACAGGGATAAATTTATGGTTGATTGCGTGGTTAAAGATTGGCAGGGACAAGAGGTGGGGACAGCGTCGCTCGACCTGAAGGTTGCGACTGAAGCCAATGCGGCTCATATTGTTCACCGAGCTTTGGTTCGTCAAATGGCCAATGCTCGTCAGGGGACGGTTTCGACCAAGACTCGTGCGGAGGTGAGCGGTGGTGGACGTAAACCCTGGCGGCAAAAGGGAACTGGACGGGCCCGTGCGGGTTCTAACCGTTCTCCTTTGTGGCGCGGGGGCGGCGTTATCTTTGGTCCTAAGCCCAGAGATTACAGCCTCAAGATGAATCGTAAGGAGCGTCGTCTGGCACTGCGGACGGCTTTACAAAGTCGGGTAGAAGACCTGATCGTGGTTCAAGACTTTGCGGACAAATTGCCTCGACCGAAGACGAAGGAAATGGCGAAAGCGCTAGCGGGGTGGGGAGTTGAGCCCGGTTCCAAGGTGTTGCTGATTCTGGCAGAACGGGATGAAATGGTTTATCTGTCGGCTCGCAATATTAACAACTTGAGGTTGATTTCTGCCACCAACCTGAATGTGTTTGATCTGCTGGCAGCAGATCGAATCGTGGCAACCACATCTGCGATCGCAAAAATTCAGGAGGTCTACGGTGACTGAATTTGACCCTCGTAACCTGGCTGACCTAATCCGCCGTCCAATTGTGACCGAGAAGGCGACGCTTCTGCTGGAAAACAATCAGTACACCTTCGAGGTTTCTCCAAAGGCGACAAAGCCTGAGATCAAAGCTGCGGTTGAATCGCTGTTTGATGTCAAGGTGGTCGCCGTTAAAACTCAAAACCCTCCCCGCAAAACTCGCCGAGTCGGAAAGTTTATGGGGCATCGGGCTTTATATAAACGGGCGATCGTCACCCTGGCCGCAGGAGATTCCATCACCCTGTTCCCAGAAGTCTAATGCAAGTCTGGATCTCTAAATTTCTTCTGATTTCCACCCGTCTAAAGTCCTCTATCGCGAAGTGTTATGGGCATTCGTTTCTACCGACCCACTACTCCTGGTACCCGTACCCTGGCCGTCTCAGACTTCTCTGAGATCACTAAGGATAAGCCAGAAAAGTCGTTGACCAAATCCCGTCACCGACCGAAGGGGCGTAATAATCGCGGCGTTATCACTTGTCGCCATCGCGGGGGTGGCCACAAGCGGCTCTACCGACAAGTTGATTTTCGGCGCAACAAGCACAATATTCCGGCAAAGGTGGTGGCGATTGAATACGACCCAAACCGTAATGCCCGCATTGCTCTGCTGTTTTACGAGGATGGAGAGAAGCGTTACATCCTGCACCCGACTGGACTTGCAGTGGGCACAGTGATTCGCTCTGGTCCAGATTCTCCAATTGAAGTCGGTAATGCCCTGCCCCTTGGCAACATTCCACTGGGTACCATGGTTCACAACGTCGAACTGGTTCCTGGCAAAGGTGGACAGATTGTCCGGGCAGCCGGTGCCAGTGCCCAGGTTGCCGCTAAGGAAGGAAATTTTGTGACCCTCAAGCTGCCCTCTGGAGAAGTTCGCATGATCCGGCGGGAGTGCTATGCCACCATCGGCCAGGTGGGCAATGCCGATGTACGAAACACTACTTATGGCAAAGCCGGTCGCAAACGTTGGAAAGGGCGTAGACCGGAAGTTCGGGGAAGTGTGATGAACCCGGTCGATCACCCCCCATGGGGGGGGGGAGGGCCGAGCTCCAATTGGGCGTCCCGGTCCGGTGACTCCCTGGGGTAAGCCTGCGTTGGGATACAAAACCCGTAAGAAGAAAAAAACTTAGTAACGCACTGATTGTTCGTCGCCGCCGCCGCTCCTCGAAGCGTGGCAAAGGCGGACGGGAATCATAACCGATAGGAGAACGAAGCTATGGGTCGCTCACTCAAGAAAGGTCCATTCGTGGCCGACCATCTGCTCAAGAAGATTGAGGCACTGAATATGAAAGGGGACAAACAGGTGATCAAGACCTGGTCGCGGGCTTCTACCATCCTGCCCCAGATGATTGGTCATACCATTGCGGTTCACAATGGTCGCCAACATGTCCCTGTCTATATCACTGAGCAGATGGTTGGTCATAAGCTGGGCGAATTTGCCCCCACCCGAACCTTCCGGGGTCATGCGGGAAGCGATAAGAAGGCACGTCGATAGGAGCATACAGCGATCAGCCAACAACTGAATCACTGAAGGAGTAAAGAGATGGCTGTTAGTACCACCACTGAAGTCAAAGCAAGTGCCCGGTATATCCGCATGTCACCCCATAAGGTGCGGCGCGTTCTTGATCAGATTCGAGGGCGTTCCTACCGGGAAGCGCTCATCATTCTGGAATTTATGCCCTATCGTGCCTGTGAGCCCGTGCTGAAGGTTTTGCGCTCTGCCGCTGCTAACGCTGAGCACAATGAAGGGTTTGAGCGCGCGGATTTGCTCATTACCCAGGCCTATGCTGATCAGGGTCCAACCCTCAAGCGCTATCGACCACGAGCTCAGGGGCGAGCTTACCAGATTCGGAAGCCAACTTGCCACATTACAATCGCAGTCGCTCCAGGTGCTGGAGAGGAATAAATGACTGACTCAATGGAAATGGAAACCACCGTAACACTAATTACTGCTTAAAGGGGACGCACTCGTGGGACAGAAGATTCATCCAACCGGGTTCCGCCTTGGCATCACGCAAGAACACCGCTCACGCTGGTTCAGTGATACCAAACACTACCCAGAACTCCTGCAAGAGGACTATAAAATTCGTCGCCTCGTGGAGAAAAAGCTTAGCAGTGCTGGCATCTCGGAGGTGCGAATCGAGCGTAAAGCAGATCAGATTGATCTGGAAGTCAGAACCGCTCGTCCCGGTGTGGTTGTGGGTCGAGGTGGACAGGGAATTGAATCTCTCAGGGCAGACCTGCAAAAAGAGTTGGGTGGAATGGATCGTCAGATCCGCATCAATGTTGTCGAAGTGGCACGCCCTGATGCAGATGCGGCTTTGATTGCGGAGTACATCGCCCAGCAGCTTGAGCGACGGGTTTCGTTTCGGCGGGTAGTGCGCCAGGCAATTCAGCGTGCCCAACGGGCCGGGATTGAAGGTATCAAAGTCCAGGTAAGCGGTCGCCTCAACGGAGCGGAAATTGCTCGCCCGGAATGGACCCGTGAAGGTCGGGTTCCTCTACATACTTTGAGAGCTGATATTGATTACGCTTATACGATCGCGAAAACCATCTACGGCACCCTTGGTATCAAAGTTTGGGTGTTTAAGGGGGAGATCATTCCTGGACAGGAAGAAACCCCCGCTCCTGCCAACAATCAGCCTCGTCGTCGCCAGCAGCGCCGTCGTCAACAATTTGAGGATCGCTCAAATGAAGGATAGAGCGGAAGGTTCAGGAATCAGCTGGATTCCTGGCCCCTGACTCTTAACTCCTGACTCCCTTAGGTAAACAGCCATGTTAAGTCCAAGAAGAACAAAATTTCGTAAACAGCAGCGCGGACGGATGAAGGGTCTGGCGACTCGTGGCAGCACGCTGAATTTTGGTGATTTTGGGTTGCAAGCTATGGAGCCTTCCTGGATTACATCTCGCCAGATCGAAGCTAGCCGTCGGGCCATGACTCGCTACATCCGTCGGGGTGGGAAAATCTGGATTCGGATATTTCCGGATAAGCCTGTAACCCAGCGTGCAGCTGAAACCCGGATGGGTTCTGGTAAAGGTGCGCCAGAGTTTTGGGTTGCTGTTGTAAAACCCGGTCGGATTTTGTTTGAAATTGCCGGGGTTCCCGAAGAAATCGCCAAGGAAGCGATGCGTTTGGCATCCTTCAAACTGCCGATTAAAACGAAGTTTATTACCCGTGAAATGGAGGAGTCCTGAGCTATGCCTCTTCCCAAGATTGAAGATGCCCGAAATTTGAGTGACGAGGAACTGCAAGAGCAGATTGTTGCAGTCAAGCGAGAACTGTTTCAATTGCGGTTTCAGAAGGGCACTCGCCAACTGGATAACAAATCTCACCAGTTTAAACACGCCCGTCATCGCCTGGCTCAATTAATGACCGTTGAACGGGAGCGGGAGTTGGCATCTACTGATTCGGTTGCAGAAGCGGAGTAACCCAATGGCTGTAAAAGAGAGAGTTGGTTTAGTCGTTAGCGACAAGATGGATAAAACAGTGGTGGTCGCGGTTGAGAACCGTGCCGCCCACCCCAAGTACGGCAAGATTGTGGCGCGCACCAAACGCTACAAAGCGCATGACGAGGAAAACAAATGTCATGTAGGCGATCGCGTCCGCATTCAGGAAACCCGCCCTCTCAGTCGTACCAAACGCTGGATGGTGACCGAAATTCTCAGCACTTCATCTCAACCGTAGCGGGAGGAAACCATGATTCAGCAAGAAAGTTACTTAAATGTGGCTGACAACAGCGGTGCTCGCAAGTTGATGTGCATTCGTGTTTTGGGTGGTAGCGGTCGTCGCTATGCCGGGGTAGGGGACATCATCATTGCAGTTGTGAAAGATGCGATACCCAACATGGCTGTGAAGAAGTCCGACGTAGTAAAAGCGGTAGTCGTGCGGACTCGTAAAAATCTTCGGCGTGAAAGTGGAATGAGCATTCGCTTTGACGACAATGCCGCTGTCATCATTAATAACGATGGCAACCCAAGAGGAACCCGCGTCTTTGGTCCCGTTGCTCGTGAATTGCGGGATAAGAACTTCACTAAGATCGTTTCTCTGGCACCGGAGGTGCTGTGATGACTAAACGCAAAACGTCTCCAACCCGCTTCAAAATGCATGTAAAAAAAGGCGACACCGTACAAGTGATTGCTGGAAAAGACAAAGGGAAAGTGGGCGAAATTCTGAAAGCCATTCCCAACGAAAGCAAGGTGATTGTTAAAGGGGTCAACATCCGCACCAAGCATATCAAGCCCCAGCAGGAAGGGGAAACGGGACAAATTGTAACCAGTGAAGCTCCGATTCACAGTTCAAACGTCATGCTCTATTCCGAAAAGCAGAAGGTTGCCAGTCGTATCTGCT
Source organism: Leptothermofonsia sp. ETS-13 (assembly GCF_049200465.1). Lineage (NCBI taxonomy): Bacteria > Bacillati > Cyanobacteriota > Cyanophyceae > Leptolyngbyales > Leptolyngbyaceae > Leptothermofonsia > Leptothermofonsia sp. ETS-13. The sequence continues at coordinate 1,833,588 of NZ_CP120836.1, read as the reverse complement.
ACACCTTTACCGAGGATGGCCGGAAGGTACGAATGTTGAAAAAGACGGGAGAAATTATCGACTAATGCTTTGGCTGTTGGTGATTTTGTCCTTAGACGATTAACAACCGAATAGCTCGGATCAAGTAACAGATCAAGTAACAGATGACTCAACTCATACTTTCCCTGACCAAGCCCAGGGACTTCAAAGGAACCCAAAATTATGGCAGAACGACTTAAAGCCCTTTATCAGGAAAAAATTGTCCCCAAGCTGATGGAGCAGTTTAACTACACCAACATCCATCAGGTTCCCAAAATTACCAAGATTACGGTAAATCGGGGATTGGGAGAAGCGGCCCAAAACGCCAAGGCACTCGAAGCTTCACTGGCTGAGATCGCGATTATCACAGGACAAAAACCAGTCGTAACCCGCGCGAAAAAGGCGATCGCCGGTTTCAAGATTCGGCAAGGTATGCCTGTAGGCATCATGGTCACTCTTCGTTCCGGGCGGATGTACTCATTTCTCGATCGCTTAATCAATCTAGCACTGCCTCGAATTCGTGACTTTCGTGGCGTCAGCCCCAAAAGTTTTGATGGACGGGGGAACTATACCCTCGGTATTCGAGAGCAACTGATCTTCCCAGAAGTCGACTACGACAGCATTGATCAGATTCGTGGCATGGACATTTCTATCATCACCACTGCAAATACCGATGAAGAGGGTCGCGCCCTGCTGAAAGAGATGGGCATGCCCTTCCGGGAGAACTAGCAGGCTTTATCAAGGGAAAACTATGGCGGCAAACGACACTATTGCAGACATGCTGACACGGCTTCGGAACGCCAACTTGGCGCGACACCAAACAACCGAGGTTCCTTCTACCAAAATGACCCGCAGCATAGCCAGAGTACTCAAGGACGAAGGCTTCATTGCGGATTATGAGGAGGTCGGTGAAGGCATCAAGCGTCACCTGGTGATTTCCCTCAAGTATAGGGGGAAGGGAAAGCGCCCAATTATCACGGCGTTAAAACGTGTCAGTAAGCCGGGATTTCGGGTTTATTCCAATCGCCGAGATCTACCACGAGTGCTGGGTGGAATTGGCATTGCCATCATTTCAACCTCTAGTGGCATCATGACTGATCGTGATGCTCGCCGAAACGGGCTGGGTGGTGAGGTGTTGTGCTACGTCTGGTAAAGGAAAGACACTTTGTCAGGTTTGATGCTTGGTTGTGAATCACCATTGCTGTATTTGCTAACAGCCGTTTTGAGTAGGAGTAGTCGGTATGTCTCGCATTGGTAAGCGTCCCATCCATATTCCCAATAAGGTGACCGTAACCATTAACGGACAGTCCGTTACGGTGAAGGGACCCAAGGGTGAACTCTCCAAAGTTTTACCCGGTGAAGTTGTTGTATCGCAGGAGGGAGAGACTGTGCTGGTCAATCGACGAGACGACTCCCGCACAGCTCGGCAACGTCATGGGTTATGCCGCACTCTGGTTGCCAACATGGTGGAGGGGGTTTCCCAAGGGTTTCAAAAGCGCCTGGAAATTCAAGGAGTTGGCTATCGGGCCCAGGTGCAGGGGCGTAATCTCACTTTAAATATGGGATATAGCCATCCGGTTCAGATTGAGCCGCCTGAAGGCATTCAATTCGCCGTCGAAAATAACGTTAATGTGATTGTTAGTGGCATCGACAAAGAGGTTGTGGGAAATACGGCTGCCCGAATTCGGGCAGTCCGTCCTCCTGAGCCCTACAAAGGCAAGGGAATTCGCTATGCTGGTGAATTTGTCAGACGCAAGGCTGGTAAGGCAGGTAAGAAGTAGCCATGAAGTTAAGTCGTAAGGAACTAACCCGTCGTCGGCATAATCGGGTGCGTCGCCGAGTTTTTGGAACTCCAGAGCGCCCTCGGTTAGCAGTTTTTCGTTCGAATGAGCATATTTATGTTCAGCTAATTGATGACACCAGGCAACATACGATCGCCGCAGCTTCGACCTTAGATGCTGAACTCAAGTCGAGCTTGAGTTCGGGTGCAAACTGTGAAGCGTCCGTGGCGGTTGGCAAATTGATTGCCCAGCGTTCGCTGGAAAAGGGCATCAAGCAAGTAGTTTTCGACCGGGGCGGCAACCTTTACCACGGTCGCGTCAAAGCTCTGGCAGAGGCAGCCCGTGAAGCTGGACTCGATTTCTAACTCAGTTGTTAGCTTTTTAGGGATTAGTTTTTAGAAAAGCTAACAACTAGCAACTAACAGCTAACAACTACAACCTGGAGAAACTATGGCAAAAGGTCGTAAAAGTACGAAAGCGCGAGAAAAGGAGACGGACTGGCAAGAGCGGGTCGTCCAAATCCGACGTGTGACAAAGGTGGTCAAGGGTGGTAAAAAGCTGAGCTTCCGGGCGATCGTCATTGTTGGCAATGAAAGAGGACAAGTTGGTGTTGGTGTTGGTAAAGCAAGTGATGTGATCGGTGCTGTGAAAAAGGGCGTTGCTGATGGGAAAAAGCATTTGATTGACGTACCTTTGACTAAGTCCAACTCTATCCCTCACCCTGCAACAGGAGCTGGCGGCGGAGCAAAAGTAATGATGCGGCCAGCGGCTCCGGGTACTGGCGTAATTGCCGGGGGAGCAGTTCGTACCGTTCTGGAGTTAGCTGGTGTCCGCAACGTCCTGGCTAAACAATTGGGTTCTGGCAACCCACTCAATAATGCTAGAGCTGCTGTGAATGCCCTGGAAACCCTACGGACTTTCTCTGAGGTCGCCGAAGAACGGGGAGTTTCGATTGAGAATCTCTATGCTTGATGGGTTTTGGCAATTCGCGTCTGTATATTAGAGCTGGACTTTGACCAACTCACTTACCACACCCCAACTCGTTAACCCCCTCTTGCCAATAATTTTTGAGGATCACTTATGAGACTTACGGATGCCGTTCCTAGGGAAGGTTCAAAGAAGCGCCGTCGCCGCATTGGACGGGGTATTTCGGCCGGGCAGGGTGCCAGTGGCGGTTTTGGGATGCGGGGACAAAAGTCGCGTTCCGGTCGTCCAACTCGCCCTGGCTTTGAAGGTGGACAGATGCCCCTCTATCGTCGTCTACCCAAGTTGAAGCACTTTCCACTGATCAACCGGATTAACTACACAATTATCAATATTGGTGACCTCGCGTTCTTACCCGCTAATAGTGAGGTTACTCTGAGCTCCCTCATGGAAACGGGGATCATCACTTCTGACGACGGTCCTTTGAAGGTTTTGGGGGATGGGGAAATCAATGTTCCCTTAAACGTGAAGGCAGCAGCTTTTAGTGCATCGGCTCGCGCTAAGATTGAGGCAGCAAAAGGAAGCTGTACGATAGAAGGGACGGAAGCAACTGCTGCATCCACTGACTAAAGTCAGCCTGATTGCGATCCCCATTCCCCTGGTTCCCCTGGTAGAGTGTACTAGGGGACAATTTATTCAAACCCTTATTTAAACGCGCATATATCGAGGACTCTTTCATGGTTGTTAGCCGAGACAAGACGCCGAGCGCTCAGGAAACCTTCGCCCAGATGGCTCAGGCGGCAGGGTTGAGAGGCCGAATCCTGCTCACGATTGGAATGCTAATTCTGATCCGTCTGGGGATGGTTTTGCCTCTGCCTGGGATTGATCGGGAGGAATTTAGGAATAGTATCGCCAACAGTCCACTAATTGGGTTCCTGGATATTTTTTCGGGAGGAGGCATCTCAACCTTAGGTATTTTTGCGTTGGGAATTCTCCCTTACATCAATGCCTCGATTATATTGCAGCTCTTAACTGCCGCCATTCCATCCCTGGAGAATCTCCAGAAAAATGAAGGGGAAGCTGGTCGTCGTAAAATTTCTCAGATTACTCGCTACGTTGCACTGGGGTGGGCGGTTGTTCAAAGTGTGGGGATTGCTATCTGGGTTCGACCCTTCGTTCAGGACTGGGGACCTTTGTTCATCGGGCAAACCGTACTGGCATTGACTGCCGGAGCGATGTTTGTGATGTGGGTGGGTGAACTCATTACTGAACGTGGCATCGGTAATGGTGCTTCTTTGCTGATTTTCGTCAATATCGTTTCCACCTTGCCTCGGTCTCTGGGGCAGACTCTGGAGCTTGCCCAGAGTGGAGATCGCAACATCGTTGGGGGAGTCATTATCCTACTGCTTGTTTTCCTGGTGATGATTGTAGGGATTGTCTTCGTTCAGGAAGGAACTCGCCGGATTCCGATTGTTTCTGCCCGGCGTCAGGTAGGTCGTCGCATGTATATGGAACGCAGCAGTTATCTGCCTCTACGGCTAAATCAGGGAGGCGTAATGCCCATCATCTTCGCCTCTGCTGTGCTGGTTTTGCCTCTAACCCTGGCTCAGGTTACCAAGAATGAAATTGTTGGTAGGATAGCAACCTATTTAAGTCCTAACGGACCAACCCCATGGGCATATGTAATTCTCTACCTGTTACTTATCCTCTTCTTCAGCTACTTTTATGCCTCGTTGATTATCAACCCGGTTGATATGTCCCAGAATTTGAAGAAGATGGGAGCTAGTATTCCGGGTATCCGTCCTGGTAAGGCAACCAGTGACTATATCGAGCGGGTGTTGAATCGTTTGACCTTTTTGGGAGCCATTTTCCTGGGGTTAGTGGCAATAGTTCCAACAGCAGTTGAAAGCGCAACTCGGGTCAGAACCTTTCAAGGATTGGGCGCAACCTCCCTTCTGATTCTGGTTGGTGTTGCGATTGATACAGCGAAGCAAATTCAGACCTACGTCATCTCCCAGCGTTATGAAGGGATGGTGAAACAGTAGTGGCACGATTGATATTTTTGGGTGCCCCAGGAGCAGGTAAAGGCACCCAGGCAAAAGTACTGGCAGAGTTCTCCCATATTCCTCACATTTCCACAGGAGATATTCTGCGGGAAGCCGTTGCCCAGAAAACCCCCCTGGGAGAAAAGGCGCAAGGCTTTATGGACAGGGGAGAGTTAGTTCCCGATCAACTGGTGATTGAATTAATGCGAGAGCGGCTAAGCCGACCAGATGCAAAATTGGGCTGGATCCTGGATGGGTTTCCACGAACCGTTACTCAAGCCACATTTTTGGATGAATTACTGACGGAGATTAACCAACCTTATGATCAGGCTGTGAACCTGGAGGTACCAGACGATGTGCTGGTTGCACGTTTACTAGGGCGGGGGCGTAAGGATGATACCGAAGATGTGATTCGAAAACGGCTACAAGTCTATCGTGAACAGACCGCACCCTTAATTGACTTCTATAAGCGTCGGCACAAGCTGGTTTCCATCAATGGCAATGTGCCACCGGATGAAGTCACCGCCGAACTTAAAAAGTTTGTTTGATGAAGCAGGAGTAGGTACCTATCTGCGGTTTCAACTCTTGCTGAATTGGTAGCTATCCCGAATATGCGGGATTGAAGGTAAATGATCTAGACTCAAAAAAGAAATGATTTGTTATGGTTAAGTGCCCAATTTCAAGATTCAGTAGAGGTAACCAGTTTGTCCAAGCAAGACTTGATTGAAATGGAAGGGACAGTGACTGAGTCACTACCCAATGCAATGTTTCGGGTTGATCTCGATAATGGCTTTAACGTGCTTGCCCATATTTCAGGTAAGATTCGGCGGAACTACATCAAAATTCTACCGGGCGATCGCGTCAAGGTAGAATTAACGCCTTATGACCTGACAAAAGGACGAATCACCTATCGTCTGCGAAATAAAAAGTAATTCCAACTCTCCTTTATTCATCCTTAGCGGTATTGGATGGCTATAACTGGAAAAACACTTAATAGATAAATTTGACAACTTTTATTAAAGTTTGATAGAATGTTGTGTTTGTAATACTGACGAGATGAGGCATGAAGGTTCGGGCGTCTGTTCGTAAAATCTGTGAGAAATGTCGGGTCATCCGTCGTCGTGGCAGAGTCATGGTGATTTGTTCTAACCCTAAGCATAAACAGCGTCAGGGATAGTCCATTGCCATCAAAAGCTTCACAGCACTGCAATCAAGACATCGGTAAAACTGAAATTCGTAGCGACTACTAAAAACTGGGAGAGAAAAGCGTGGCAAGGATTGCCGGAGTGGATCTGCCTCGAGACAAGCGTGTCGAGATTGGTCTGACCTATATTTATGGAATTGGGCTTACTCGGTCCAAAGAAATTCTTAGGGCGACCGGAGTTAACCCAGACATCCGTGTCAAGGATTTGAGTGATGCGGATATCGCTGCTCTGCGAGCTGAAGTTGAGGGAAACTATCAGGTTGAGGGGGATTTGAGACGGCTGGAAGCCATGAACATCAAACGTTTGATGGATATTGGTACCTATCGTGGTCGCCGTCACCGTTTAGGATTACCCGTCCGTGGGCAGCGAACCCGCACAAACGCCCGGACTCGTCGTGGAGGTCGTCGTACTGTCGCTGGTAAGAAGAAGGCTCCCAGCAAGAAGTAATGTCACAATGACTGCCTTGTGGAGCTGGATTAAAAATCTTGGACTCTAACTTGTCAAGATAATCGGGATTCGTACTCCAGCTATCCAAAGGTGGCTGACTAAACTTCATCCTATTGATTTAGCTTAAACCCTAGAAAGAACAACTATGCCTCCAGGAAAACCAACCAGAAAAACTGGGGCACGCAAGCCGAAGAAAAACGTGCCCAGTGGAGTGGCCTATATCCAGTCCACTTTCAACAATACTATTGTCACCATCGCTGATACCAATGGGGAAGTGATCTCTTGGGCTTCAGCAGGTTCCAGTGGTTTTAAAGGGGCCAAGAAGGGGACCCCATTTGCTGCCCAAACAGCGGCTGAAGCGGCGGCTCGTCGAGCAATGGATCAGGGCATGCGCCAGATTGAGGTCATGGTGAGTGGGCCAGGGGCAGGACGGGAGACGGCAATTCGGGCACTCCAGGGAGCGGGATTGGAAATTACACTCATTCGAGATGTGACCCCTATCCCTCATAACGGTTGTCGTCCCCCTAAACGACGTCGAGTTTAAGAGGAGAAAGAAACTGGGATCTGGCATTCTGCTAAGGCAGTGCCAGACCTTCTCGGTTTAACGCAGATTAGGAAGGTGCTGAAGTCGGAGTTGAGTGGATAAGGCATTTGCCTTTTATCGAGTAGAGGGGAGGTTGCTGCATGGCACAATTTCAGGTCGAGTGTGTAGAGACTAAGACCGAAAGGGATCAGAGTCAGAGTAGTCGCTTTGTAATTGAACCTTTGGATCGGGGGCAGGGAACAACGCTTGGGAATGCCTTGCGGCGTGTGTTGTTGTCCAATTTGGAGGGGGCAGCGGTTACCGCTGTGCGAATTGCTGGGGTGAACCACGAGTTCGCCACGATTCCAGGAGTGCGAGAAGATGTGTTGGACATTTTGTTGAACATGAAGAAGGTTGTGCTGAAAAGCTACTCTTCCCAACCTCAGATTGGTCGCCTTCTAGTACATGGACCTGCAACTGTCACAGCGGAACAATTCGACTTACCTTCTGAAGTCGAATTGGTGGATCCCAATCAGTACATTGCTACCCTCTCTGCTGGATCAACATTGGAGATGGAGTTCAGGATCGAGCGTGGAAAAGGCTACCGGGCTGTGGAAAAAGGTCGGGATGAGACTGCTGCCCTCGACTTTCTCCAGATTGATTCTGTCTTTATGCCAGTTCGTAAGGTGAATTACTCGGTAGAAGATGCCAGGGTAGGTGGGTCTATCGAGAAGGATCGCCTGATTATGGAGATCTGGACAAACGGAAGCCTGACTCCTCAGGAAGCCCTCAGCCATGCCGCTAATATCCTCGTCGATCTGTTTAATCCTCTGAAGGAAATTCCTGACAGCGCTGCTCCTGACGATATTGATGATATTGAAGACCCCGCCAATCAAATTCCAATTGAGGAGCTACAGCTATCTGTTCGTGCTTACAACTGTTTGAAGCGAGCTCAGATCAATTCTGTGGCAGATTTGCTTGATTACAGCCAGGAAGATCTGCTGGAGATCAAGAATTTTGGTCAGAAATCAGCTGAGGAAGTCGTTGAGGCCCTGCAACAGCGACTTGGCATTACCCTACCTCAAGAAAAGTCGTCCAAATCGAATGGGTAGTTGTTGCTCCTTCGTTTCTAGTTATGCCAGCCAGAAGCGAAGGGGAATGAAGGGACCACTCCAAGCGACCACTTCATTTGTTAATCACAATCTACTGTTAGTCATTCCATTGAACCAGTCCTATGCGTCATCGTTGTCGTGTCCCTCAACTTAGTAAGCCTGCTGACCAGCGTCGTGCTCTGTTACGGGCGTTGACGACTGAGTTAATTCGCCACGGTCGGATTACGACGACCAAAGCTCGGGCGAAGGCCGTTCGCTCTGAAGCTGAACGTATGATCACCTTGGCAAAGGATGGCTCTCTAGCCGCCCGCCGGCAGGCGATGGGCTATCTGTATGACAAGCAACTAGTTCACGCGCTGTTTGAGCAGGCGGGTTCTCGCTATGGCGATCGCAATGGCGGCTACACCCGTATTCTCCGGACAGTTCATCGCCGGGGAGACAACTCTGAGATGGCTATCATTGAACTCATTTGATTCATGCTGTTGACTGCCCCACTACCAACCCAACGAGTTGCCCTGGTGATTCAATACCTGGGCACCCACTTTCATGGCTGGCAGCGGCAGCCCAATCATCGAACGGTTCAGGAAGAGATTGAAACCACAATTGAGTCTGTATTGGGGCATCCAGTTCGAATTCATGCGGCTGGCAGAACCGATACCGGAGTGCATGCGGCGGCTCAGGTTGCCCACTTCGATGCCCCTGCCAAAATTCCGGCTCATCGCTGGGCTGATATTCTCAACTCCCGGTTGCCAGACGACATTCTAATTCGGGCATCGGCAGCAGTTAGCCCTACCTGGCATGCTCGGTTTTCAGCAATTTGGCGTCGCTATCGTTATACGCTCTATACCGATCCCTGCCCAAATTTGTTTATTCGCCCCTTTACCTGGCACTACTACTATGAACCGCTGGATGAATTCTTAATTCAAGCTGCGCTGACGCCGCTGGTTGGGCGACATCACTTGGCAGCGTTCCATCGAGCAGGCTCTAAGCGTCCCCATTCCTGGGTAGAGGTTCAAGTGGCTGAGTGCCAGCGACAGGGTTCCTTTCTCTCTATTGAAATTCAGGCAAGTGGATTTCTCTATGGAATGATGCGGCTACTGGTGGGGTTACTGGTTCAGGTTGGGCGAGGGGTGCGATCGCCCCTTCACTTTACAGAAATCTGGAAGGCCCAGCACCGAGACCAGGTCAAGTATGCAGCACCGCCTCAGGGATTGTGTTTGCTGAGAGTGGGTTACCCAGAATTCCCATTTCCGCCTGAGGTCTGGTTTGATACCTTGCCCACCTTTGTCTTTCCATCCTTACCAGAACGATTACCCATCACCTGACTCGAAAATATTCCCCTTGGCTCTCCTTTTTGTTTACGGCACTGTCCGCAGTTTATAGTCGCCAGTTAAATCAACTCTGGAAAAAGGTTTTTAATCGTTTAACCTCTGAAGCACACCAAGACTGTCATGAACAAGACTTATCTTCCTCCTCAAGACGCCATCGAGCGTAAGTGGTACGTTGTTGATGCGACCGATCAGCGCCTCGGTCGTTTAGCCAGCGAAATTGCTATGGTGTTACGTGGCAAGAATAAACCCACTTACACGCCCTCTCTAGACACCGGCGACTTCGTGATTGTTGTTAATGCTGAAAAGGTGAATGTGACAGGTAAGAAGCAGACTCAAAAACTTTACCGCCATCACTCCGGACGACCAGGTGGCATGAAAACAGAAACCTACGCCAAACTCCAGGCTCGCCTTCCAGAGCGGATTGTTGAGCATGCTGTTAAAGGGATGCTGCCTAAAAATACCCTCGGTCGGCAACTTTTTACTAAGCTAAAGGTGTATGCCGGGCCCAATCATCCCCATCAGGCTCAACAGCCTGAGCCCTTAGATATCAAGACCATTCCAGGAGGAAAGAATTAATGCAAGCAACGGACCAAGGACGCGTAATGTATTTTGGAACTGGTCGACGCAAATCTGCTATTGCGCGAGTGCGTCTGGTTCCTGGCAGTGGTCAATTGATTGTCAATGGTAGATCTGGTGAGCAATACTTCCAATTCAATGCGGATTACCTGGCAACCGCGAAGGCTCCACTGGAAACCCTGGGCCATGAAAGTGAATATGATATCTTGGTAAATGCCCATGGGGGTGGATTGACCGGGCAAGCGGATGCCGTTCGCTTAGGTGTCGCTCGTGCCCTTTGTCAGCTAGACCCCGATAATCGTAAACCACTCAAAATAGAAGGCTACCTCACCCGTGACCCACGTGCGAAGGAGCGTAAGAAGTATGGATTGCGCAAGGCTCGTAAGGCTCCTCAGTACTCGAAGCGTTAAGGACTTTGGGACTGTAGTCAACCCGGTGTCATTCACAATCTATGGCTCGTTTTTGACTTCTCCCCTGAAGCTTGATGTTTGAAATCTAGAATCGTTGTAAGAGCAAATTCCACAGTAAGAGAGCGATAGAGATGGCTAAGCCTGATATTCATCCCCAATGGTACCCAGAGGCAAAGGTTTATTGTAACGGCGAAGTCGTGATGACCGTTGGTTCGACAAAACCTGAGCTGCATGTAGATGTCTGGTCTGGCAATCATCCCTTCTTTACGGGTACTCAGAAGATTATTGATACAGAAGGGCGGGTTGAGCGGTTCCTGCGGAAGTACGGCATGATGGAAGGTGGAGAGGATACGACTCAGACCAAGAAAAAGCGGTAGGTAACGGGCTTTAGATTCTGGGGCTGAGGTTCCGATCTTAAAGTTTGTTAGTGCTTACTGAATTTTCCTGAGTCTGAGTGGTTCCTTTTTATGGCTGAAGCATACCTGCTAGATAAGCTGCAATCGGTTGAACAGACCTTTAACGAATTGACCAAACGGTTGGCGGATCCGGATGTAGCGAAGGATCCGTCTGAGTTGCAGCGGGTTGCTAAGGCACGTTCATCGCTTGAGGATGTGGTCAATACTTACGAAGCCTGGAAGGTTGCCCAGGAAGAATTGGCGGGTGCAAAGCAGATTGTCAAAGAGGCGAACGGTGATTCAGAGCTACAGGAAATGGCAGCCCTGGAGGTTGAAGAACTTCAGGCTAAGCTGGAGCAGTTAGAAACCCGTCTCAAAATCCTGTTGTTGCCCAGTGACCCGAACGATGATAAGAACATCATGCTCGAAATTCGGGCAGGAGCGGGTGGTGATGAGGCGAGCATCTGGGCAGGTGATCTGGTCAGGATGTATTCCAAATATGCGGAGACGCAGGGCTGGCGGGTGAAGCTGGTGAGTGAGTCCCCGGCAGATATGGGTGGCTTTAAAGAAGCAATTCTGGAAATCCAGGGCGATCGCGTCTACAGTAAGCTGAAGTTTGAGGCTGGTGTTCATCGAGTCCAGCGCGTGCCAGCAACGGAGGCTCAGGGACGGGTACATACCTCAACAGCGACTGTGGCCGTGATGCCGGAAATTGATGATGTTGAGGTCCATATCGATCCGAATGAAGTTGAAATCTCGACGATTCGGTCTGGGGGCGCAGGTGGACAGAACGTGAACAAGGTTGAAACCGCCGTAGACCTTCTGCACAAGCCAACCGGAATTCGGATCAAGTGTATGGAGGAGCGATCGCAGCTACAAAATCGGGAACGGGCGATGCAAATCCTACGGGCAAAGCTCTATGAAATGAAGCTTCAGGAGCAGCAGAATGCCGTCACTTCAGCCCGGCGGATGCAGGTTGGTACGGGTTCTCGTTCTGAAAAAATTCGGACTTATAACTACAAAGACAACCGGGTGACCGATCATCGATTGGGACAAAACTTTAGCCTCACTCCAATTTTGGAAGGAGATCTGGAAGATTTGATTCAAACCTGTATTTCTCAAGACCAGCAGGACCAGCTTGAAGCAATGGCGGCGGAAACGAACGGTTCGGCTGTATAAGTGGGGTTAGCTGATTTGAGCAACAGGCGATGGGCAAAAGGGTGGATGGGGTAGATGAGGGATAGGGTGATGGAGGGATAGGGTGTGCCCTCTACATCCATTACGGGGTTGTCAATTTTTCTGTAGTGGCAATCCTGGAAAGGGGGGCGAGGGAATCAGAGTTTCAGGGAGTCAGAGCCCTGTTTCCAGAACACTCACTCCATTACTCATCCACTCCTTCCCCCTTCTGGCTCTTACCTGTCGTCTGATATCCTCCCGCTCTCGGCTTTTTGCTGCTGGTAGCGTTCCTTAAACTTCTTCTGCTGTTGGTTATGCTCGACAATGGGGGGGGGGTAACCACAGCGATCGCATTCATCCGCTGGAATAGCCCCTGTCACCAGGGCTTCGGTATCAACACTCCGTAATTCTGGTAGCCACTCGCGGATGTATTCAGCATCGGGGTCAAACTTCCGGGTCTGGCTGGCCGGGTTAAAGATACGCAAAGGTTTGGGATCCATGCCACTGGATGCACTCCATTGCCAGCCGCCATTATTGGCTGAAAGGTCGCCATCGATTAATTTCTGCATAAAGTATTTTTCACCCTGTTGCCAGTTGATTAGCAGATCTTTGGTTAAAAAGCTGGCAACGATCATGCGGCAGCGGTTGTGCATCCAGGCGATTGTATTGAGCTGGCGCATGGCTGCATCCACAATGGGGTAACCTGTTCTACCTTCGCACCATGCCTGAAAGTGGTCAGGGTTGTTCTCCCAGGGAAAAGCTTTCAGAACATTCCGGTAGGGGTTGTCTGCCAATTCTGGAAAAAAATACATCCCATGCTGGTAAAATTCCCGCCAGGCCAGTTCTTGCTGCCAGGTCTGAATGCTATCCCTGGCTTCGTCACTCCGACTGTTTTGTAACGCAGCAACAGTGGCGGCCCAAACGGTGCGGATGCCGATGACGCCAAATTTCAATGGGGCACTGAGGTGAGAGGTGCCGGGCAATGCCGGGAAGTTACGTTGATCTTTGTATTCCCAAACGGTACGTTCGCAAAAATCCTCTAACAGGTCCTGTGCTGCCGCTTCACCTGGCTCCACAAATAAATCTCTATCCCAGACAAAGCCCAAATCCTTTGGTGTCGGTAACTCAATTACACCTGCTGCTTGAGCTGCTTTCTGTTCGGTATCAGTCAATCCTTCTACACCTTCCAGGGTGCCAAAAGGTTCCTCTTTAGCTTTATGGCTCCAGTTGCGCCAGAAGGGGGTATAGACCGTATAAGGCTGTCCTGAACCAGTCATGATTTCCTTCGGTGCGTGCAGCAATTGGTCCCAGAAATGGTGAACCTCGATACCTTTTTCGCGTAAGGCGGCAGCAACAGTGCGATCGCGATCGCGCGAGTAAGGTTCCACATCCTGGTTAAAAAACACCGCTGTTGCCTGAAGAGCCGCTGCTAGAGTCGGAATTCCTGCACGGGGGTCGGCCTTCAGAATCAATAGCTGGCTACCTGCCTGAGCATACCGCTGCTGCAATTTCTGGAGACAGCCCAGCATATAGGTTACCCTGGCCGGTGCAACATCCTCCCGTTGCAAGATATGGGGGTCAAGACAAAACACACCCACAACCTTCTGAGATCGCTGGCGGGCAGCAGCCAGTCCCCGATTATCTGAAATTCGCAGGTCACGGCGATGCCAAAACAAAATTAAATCCGACATAAAGACCGATGATGTGCTCTTCAGAAAGTGCTAGTCAGCAAAACGAAAGTTTTGTTGGGGGTGAAGGGTTTGAACCCTTGCTTGGGGGCGAAACCCCCAAACCCCTATGTTGCAAAATTTAGTGTTTGCAACGCTAGTTGATCAACGGCTACTGGGAATACTTCTGATAAAGAGTTTGCAGGTCAATGCCTGCCACAGCCATGTTCCGCAAATCTACTATTCCTATTGTGCTTGTGCTGGGCTTGATATTCATTGGGTTTGGCGATAGATTTTTGCCCCAACCACTTAGTAGTGCCAGTTACCGGACTCGAACCACCATTAATCAGTGGATGATGGCAACCATGCGACTGTGGCAACCCAAAACCAATCCCTATGCCAGAACAGAACGGGCGATCGAGCGAGAAGAAAAGGGGAAATAGGAATCGTGATCAGCCTCATTTCAGGTGGTTTTTATCGCCCCAGGGCCGTTTCCAGGGTATGATAGGTAGCCGCATTGACTTCTGGCACGACGCACCCTTAACTGTTCCCTTATGACACAGCAATATCAAATCACACTTCTTCCTGGCGACGGAATCGGTCCCGAAATTATGACCGTAGCGGTTGAGGTGTTGAAAGTCGTTGGTGAACAAAGTGGGGTGTCCTTCCGATTCCAGGAGGCGTTAATTGGAGGAGCCGCGATTGATGCTAAAGGGGAACCCTTACCACCTGAGACGCTGGAAATCTGTATGAAGAGCGATGCCGTACTACTGGCGGCGATCGGCGGCTACAAATGGGACTCATTGCCACGCCATCTGCGTCCAGAGACCGGACTTCTAGGCTTGAGGGCTGGGTTAAAACTATTCGCTAACCTGCGCCCGGCCAAAATTTTGCCCCAGTTAATGGATGCTTCCAGCCTGAAACGGGAAGTGGTGGAGGGGGTAGACATTATGGTGGTGCGCGAACTGACCGGAGGTATTTATTTTGGTCAGCCCAGGGGAATTTTTACTACCGAAACGGGTGAAAAGCGCGGCGTTAATACGATGGCCTACACAGAGGCAGAAATTGACCGAATCGGGCGGATTGCTTTTGAAACTGCCCGCAAACGCCATAAAAAACTCTGCTCAGTGGATAAGGCCAATGTGCTGGAGGTTTCCCAACTTTGGCGCGATCGCATGAACGCCCTCGCCTCTGACTACCCCGATGTTGAGCTATCCCACATGTATGTGGACAATGCCGCCATGCAGCTTGTCCGCACTCCCCGCCAGTTTGACACTATCGTTACCAGCAATCTATTCGGTGATATTCTCTCCGACGAAGCTGCGATGTTAACCGGCAGCATTGGCATGTTACCTTCTGCCAGCCTGGGGGCATCGGCTCCTGGCGTGTTTGAACCTGTCCACGGTTCTGCCCCTGACATTGCTGGACAGGACAAGGCCAATCCCTTAGCAACCGTGCTTAGTGCTGCCATGATGTTACGTTACGGATTAAATCAACCCAACGCAGCGGATCGAATTGAGCAAGCTGTGCTAAAAGTGTTAGACCAAGATTACAGAACAGGAGACATCATGTCTGAGGGTATGACACTGTTGGGCTGTCAAGCGATGGGAGATGCATTGATCCAGGTAATTCGGGAGGGGTAGTTGTTATTAGGTGTTAGGTGCATTGACACACAGGGTTGTATCCATAGGGTGCTGTTAGTGATCTCGTAACGCACCGATCAAGTGGGAATAACGTCTCGTGCCATTACAGTTAGTTGTTAGAAAGGTGAGGGGTAAGGGCAGTATCTGTGGACCTGTCCAGAAAAGGCGAAAGGGTGAGTCGATGGCTAACAGCCAAGAGCCAACCGCCATACAAGAGCCAACCGCCATAAATTAACTCAAACTCTTCTGGCCCTTCTAGCCTCTAACATCTGACACCTACCCTTAACGCCTTGCCGAAATCGGACAAATGTACTAAAGTCAAACAAACAATAGGGGTTTAGACAGGTGGTATACGTATCACAGAAACAAGCGCATAGTCGGACGGATGACTCATTAGACTTTACAGCTTTGCTGGATCCCGCTCTGATTCGATCTGCGAGACAAATTTACACAACTTATTACGAGGTTCACCCTGGGCTGACCCAGCGCCCAATTGGGGTGGCTATTAACCGTTTTACCCATCGAGGTAAGCTCATCTTTGGTGGAAAGCCAGTTCTGCTACCGCAGGAATGTTTTGTTCCTTTCAGTCAGATTGAGTCGGAATTGTATTAGGAAGCGGTTACAGGATATAGGGTATAGGGAAAACTGAGATTACCCTACACCTTGTAACCTTCCTCCAATGGATTTTCTATTTGAGCTGCCTGTTACGGTTGTTGTGCTTTTTCTAGGCGCATCGGTGGGTAGCTTTTTGAATGTCGTTGTCTACCGACTTCCAGCGGGATTGTCGCTTTTGCATCCGCCTTCCCGCTGTCCCAAGTGTTTGAGTCGCCTTAGAAAACGGGAAAATGTTCCGGTTTTAGGCTGGTTCTGGCTGAGAGGTCGTTGTGCTCATTGCGGTAATCCCATTTCGGTGCGCTATCCCCTGGTGGAAGGGGTTACGGGCATTTTATTTGTGCTGACGTTCTGGCTTTTTGGCTGGTCCTGGCAGACGATTGGCTACTGGTTTTTTCTGAGCTGGCTTCTGGTCTTGTCGTTGATTGACCTGGATACGATGACATTACCCAATCCGCTGACCCAGTCAGGGTTAATTGCAGGTGTGGTGTTTCAGGTAGTCCTGGGCTTTTCCACAACTGCGACGTTGGCAGGCGCGATCGCCCAACTGATGCATGGAGTGGTGGGAGTCGTCCTGGGGCTGTGGCTGGTGGATCTGATCAGCCTGGTGGGCTCGGTGGCGCTGGGACAGACAGCCATGGGGGGAGGCGATGCCAAGCTCGCCGCCATGATGGGAGCATGGTTGGGCTGGAAGTTTCTCTTGCTGGCTGGATTTTTGGCCTGCGCGGTGGGGGCGTTTGTCGGTGGAGGTGCGATCGCCCTTGGCTTGCTTAAACGCCGTCAGCCTATGCCCTTTGGTCCCTTTCTGGCATTGGGGGCATTGTTAGCCGTGTTTTGGGGCGATGCGATAATAGCAACCTATATGAGTATCTTCTTTCCGCTCGCTTATGCAGGGTGGAAGGTGAGCGGGATGTGATGGGGTTGGGAGTGGTGGGGGGAGGGGTGATGGAGTCATCCACTTATCCACCCTCCCACCTCTCTCTAACAACCAAAAACTAACAACTGGGCTTCACCCTATCACTCATCCACCCTCCCACCCCTCTCCCCCTCTTTAACAACTAACAACCAACAACTGACAACTTTCCTGAATGACTACCCCAAATACTGACCCAATCGCCATTGCCTGTGAGTACTATCGGGCAGGCAGATTGGCAGAGGCAGAAGCACTTTATCGGCGGGTGTTGGAGCGGGAACCAGAGCAAGTTCAGGTGTTGTTTTGGCTGGCAACGATTGCTAACCAGTTGAGTAAGCCGGAGGAAAGTATGGCTTACTACCAACGAATTCTGGAACTGAAACCCAATGATGCGACGGCTCACAGTAACTTGGGTTCGGTGCTGGGGCATCAGGGGCGTATAGCAGAAGCGATCGCTCACCACCGTCAAGCTCTGGCATTGATGCCCAGTAATGCAGATGCTCACTACAACCTGGCAGTGGCGCTCTATCAAGCTGGACAGGTTGAGGAAGCGGCTCTCCACTACCGACGAGCGACGGAACTGAATCCCGATCATGCCAGTGCCCATGCAAATTTGGGATTGGCTCTCTATGGGCAGGGCAATCTGGAGGAAGCGGTTATTCACTATCAAAAGGCGATCGCCCTCAAGCCTGACCACATCAATGCTCACAATGGTCTGGCGGTGGTGTTGTATCATCTGGGGCGATTAGATGAAGCAACCTTCCACTGTCAGCAGGCGATCGCCTTCAATCCCAACTACTTTAGTGCTTACAACAACCTGGGCACGATCTTTCAGAAGCAGGGTCGGTTGGATGAGGCGATGGTGCAGTATCAGCGGGCGATCTCGCTTAACCCTAACTATGCCAATGCCTATGACAATTTGGGAACAATTTACCAGGAGCGGAAGAACCTGGAAACAGCAATCGCTCATTACCGCAAAGCGATCACCTTGGATCCTCGCTCGGCCAATGCCCACAACAATCTGGGTTCCGCATTGAAGGCGCAGGGCAGACTAGAAGAGGCGATTGCTTGCTGTCGGGAAGCGATTCGGCTTCAACCAAACCATGCCGATGCCCATAACAATTTAGGGAGTAGTCTAGTCGAACAAGCTCAATTTGAGGAGGCGATCGCCCATTACGAGCAGGCCATTCGCTACAAACCTGATCACGTCAACGCTCACCTTAACCTGGGCATTGTTCTGCTCATGCTGGGTGAGTTTCGGCGCGGTTTTGCCGAATACCACTGGCGCTGGCATAGTAACCAGTGCCCCCCACTACGCTATCCCCGTGCCTTCTGGGATGGCTCTGACTTAAAAGGCAAAATTATTTTACTGACGGCAGAGCAGGGGTTTGGTGACACGATTCAGTTTGCCCGCTATGCTCCGCTGGTTGCTCAACGTGGCGGTTGTGTCGTCGTGGCCTGCCAGAAACCCCTTGTACGTTTGTTAGAAACCCTGGCGGGAATTAATCGGTGCGTTGACCGGGATAGGGTCAATGTCGAAACCCATTTCCATGCCCCACTGCTGGACCTGCCCTTCATTTTGGGAACCACGCTTGAAACCATTCCTGCCAATGTTCCTTACTTAACACCCCCGCCCTCCCAGGTTCAACTGCCTCCTCCAGCCCAGCCAGAGAGCATTGCTCCTGCTGGGTCCTCTCCATCTTTCTCCACCTCGCTAAAAATTGGCATTGTCTGGGCATCCAACCCCGATAATGCCACCTCTCAAAAGCGAACCTGTCCACTGGCCTACTTTCTATCCCTGGCCCAGATTCCAGGCGTTACCCTATACAGCTTGCAGAAGGATTTATCGGAGTCAGATGCAGCGCTGTTGGAGGCGAATCCTATCCTCCTGGATTTACGTCACCAGTTAAACGATTTTGGAGATACGGCAGCGGCGATCGCCCAACTGGACCTGATTATCAGCGTGGACACTGCTGTTGCCCACCTGGCCGGGGCTCTGGGCAAATCTGTGTGGACATTACTGCCCTACGTTGCCGACTGGCGCTGGCTGCTTCATCGAGAAGATAGCCCCTGGTACCCCACCATGCGGCTGTTTCGCCAGAAGCGAGAGGGTGATTGGGAAGAGGTCTTCAGGCGTGTGGGAAAGGCACTGCGACAAAAGGTGGCAGAGGCCAGGGAAGGAGGAAAATCGGAACGCCAAGATTCAGAGAAAATGGAACGTCCGATGCTGGAGGGTTCTTCCACCGCCATTCAATCCGCTGAGCTTGTAAACCGATTGTCTTCCAACCCGCTCAGTATCTTCAAAAAATGTCGTCACGGGCTACTGCTCTACTACCCCAGCACACCAATGGGAAAGGCTTTGGAGCTCTATGGGGAGTGGCTGGAGGGAGAAGTTGATCTGTTTCGATCGCTCCTGCGTCCGGGGGATACAGTTGTTGAAGTGGGTGCTGCTATTGGAGCCCACACCCTCATTTTTGCTCGATTGGTTGGTGAAGCGGGAAAGGTAGTAGCGATCGCCCCGCAGCGTCTTTTATTCCAGGCACTCTGCGCCAATCTGGCAATCAATGGAATTGCCCATACCCACTGCTACCAGGCAATTCTGGGTGATACTTTGGGCTGGATACCTGTGACCTTTTCAGGTGTTGATTTACCTGGTCAGCCTGACCCATGCGTTGGTGAAAAGATCCCAATGATTACGCTGGACCAGTTGGAGTTGGCTCAATGTCGATTGCTCAAGATTGGTGTGGAAGAGGTCACGCTACGGGCGTTGCAGAGAGCCAGCACCACAATCCAGCAGCATCAACCTGTCCTATATTTTGAAAGTCTTCACCAGGAAGTTTCTCCAGACCTGATCTTTACCCTGAACTCCCTTGGCTACGACCTTTACTGGCACCATCCTCCGCTCTACAACCCCAAGAATTTCTTCCACAATCCTGAGAATATTTTTGGGGCAGCAAAAGCCTTTAACATCCTGGGTTTTCACCGCGATCAGAACATTCGAGTAGAAGGAATGAATCGCGTTATTCCTGGAAATGGGCTCTCTAGGTCAACGAGAGATCCTGGAATCTCGATAAAATAGGATGCTGCCCGTTGGGAGGGATTCATGGCTACATCTCCGCTGCCAAATGCATCTGAATCGCTTCATGCTGAGTTACTTCACCTGCTTGATCGCCTGCCCCATATGAAGCATGGAGAGTTGATTCAGTTAGCCCTTGCCACCATCGTGCGCATGGCAGACGATGAAATCGACCGGCTTGACTGGAAGATTTGTAACGCTGCTCTACAGGATATGGAGCGGGCCTTCCGAATTTTCTATCCCTATCGCCATGTGCGTAAAATTTCCATTTTTGGTTCTGCCCGAATTGCACCCACGGCCCAGGAATATCAAATGGCAGTGGAGTTTGCCAAAGCAATTACCGAACAGGGGTTCATGGTCATGACGGGGGCCGGTCCCGGTATTATGCAGGCGGGTAATGAAGGAGCTGGACAGGACAAATCCTTTGGGTTAAACATTCAGCTTCCCTTTGAGCAGGGAGCCAATCCTTTTATCGAGGGCGATCGCAAACTCATTCCCTTCAAGTACTTCTTCACGCGCAAACTCTTTTTTTTGAAAGAGAGTGACGCACTGGCCCTGTTTCCCGGCGGCTTTGGCACTCAGGATGAAGCGTTTGAATGCCTGACTCTCATCCAGACGGGCAAATCTGCTCCCATGCCCCTGGTGTTGATCGACAAACCGGGCGGCGACTACTGGCACGACTGGAGTGCTTACATCAACAAACAACTGCTGGAGCGGAGGTTGATCAGTCCAGAAGATCCTAGCCTATACACTATTACCGACCAGATTGACGAAGCCTGTGAAGCGATCGCTAGTTTCTATCGAGTTTTCCACTCCTGCCGTTACGTTGGCAACCATCTAGTGTTGCGCCTTAACTCAGAACTATCCGATGAGAACGTCGAGTGGCTCAATGAAAATTTTAGCGATATTTTGATTAAGGGACGGATTGAAAAAAAGCGCTCCCCTACCCCAGGAAGCTCAGGATGCCTCCGTCGGAGTTTCTCGTCTGGTGCTTTACTTCAACCAGCGTGACCTGGGGCGGCTGTATCAACTTATCGCAGAAATCAATCACCTCGGCATTCCGCGGGAAGAGGCAAGGCATCCAGAGCGAAAATGAAAAAATGAACAAGGGTAGATGTGGGAGAGTAATGGAGTGATAAAGAGAGTAATGGAGTGATAAAGAAGGTGAGTTTTGAGTTTTTTGCCTCACTCCTCACCCCTCACTTGAATGACAACCAACAACTAACAATGGACCTTTACTTGATCACGCTGTTACCTTATCACTCTCTCACCTCTTACCTTTCTAACAACTAACAACTTGCTAACAATTTTTTTCATGTCCCTCCAACTCTACGGCATCCCTAACTGTGGCACTTGCAAGAAAGCCTTCTCCTGGCTTGAGAGCAATGGTGTTGAATATGAGTTCATCAACACCAAGGAAAACCCACCCACCAAAAAGATGGTTCAAGCCTGGGTCAAGGAGTTGGGATTTAAGCCGCTGCGAAACACCTCAGGACAGTCCTACCGGGCACTGGGGGCAGAAAAGGATGCCTGGGGAGACGCTGAATGGATTGAAGCCTTCGCCAGGGACGCCATGCTGCTCAAGCGTCCTCTGTTTGTAAAGGACGGAAAAGCAGTGCTGGTGGGTTTTAAGGATAAGGATGAGGTAATCCGGCAAAAGCTGGGAGTTTGAGCCAATTAACGATTGACAGTGCTCATGTCGGGATAGCGATCGCCCGCCGCAATGCCTTTGGGTGCAACGGCTTCGATCTGGCTCAACTCGTCTGGCGTGAGTGAAATCGTCGTGGCGGCGACATTTTCTTCCAGGTATTGGCGGCGTTTAGTGCCAGGGATGGGAACGATATCATCTCCCTGGGCAAGCAGCCAGGCCAGGGCCACTGGCTGGGTGTGACGCCTTTTGTCTGAGCGATCGCTGTCACCTGCTCTACCAGTTGCAGGTTCTTGTAGAAATTCTCACCCTGAAACCGGGGAGAGCGTCTGCGGTAATCATCCTCTGCCAGGTCTTCGGGTTTGGTGATAGCGCCCGACAAAAAACCACGACCCAGTGGGCTATAGGGCACAAACCCAATCCCCAATTCCGCACGGTAGGCAAAATTTCATCCTCTGGATCACGGCTACAGAGAGAATACTCGGTTTGCAGGGCTGTGATTGGATGCACGACGTGGGCTCTCCGAATCGTTGCGGGCGCTGCTTCTGACATGCCCAGATAGCGCACCTTACCCTGTTGCACCAGTCCTGCCATGGCCCCAATCGTTTCCTCGATCGGAACGGTTGGATTAACCCGGTGCTGATAATAGAGGTCAATGACATCCACTCCCAGCCGTTTCAGAGAAGCATCACACGCCTGGTGGACGTATTCAGGTTTGCCATTGACACCGCCCCAACCCCCATCCTCCGTTCGCACATTGCCAAATTTGGTCGCCAGCACCACCTGATCTCGACGGCCTTTGATAGCCCACCCTACCAGTTGCTCATTTGTAAATGGACCGTTGTATGTAAATGGACCGTTGTAAATGGACCGTACATGTCGGCAGTGTCGAGAAAGTTGACACCCAGTTCAAGCGCTCGATGGAGGGTTGCGATCGCCTCCTGCTCATCCCGTCCGCTATAAAACTCAGACATGCCCATGCAGCCGAGTCCCAACTCAGAAACAATGAGTCCTTGATTGCCGAGTTTTCTGGTTTTCATGGAAAAGTCTCCTGTGTGCTGTTGTGTCTTTGAATTGGTAAAGCACAGGCAGCCGTGGGGTGATGTGAGGGGTCAGGGGTGAGGGGTGAGAAGTCAGAGTCGGAAGCAGAAAGCAGGGAAGGGATCAAGGAGGTGGGGGCAGAGGCTTAGATCGGGAATACTGTTGCCTGAGTTCGTGCACCGGATAAGTCTCAACTCTTGTGAGTGATGCCCTACAGAGCGAGCAATGTCAGGTTTTAGTTTCTGACATTGACGTTAACGTAAGATTGTAAGCAAAAAAATCAGGGCTTCTCAGAGTGTTCGTCAATCCACCGTTGAATTCGGCTGATGTGTTCCCGAAGTTCTGCCCGAAACTGCTCTAAAGCTTCGATCTTTTCTTCAGTCTCCTGTAAATGGGCCTGAAGGATCTCCAACACTTTGCGCTTACCTCGTAAACCCGTTGGATCTTCAAAGTAGAGCGGAACAACTGTAGAAATTTCGTCCAAACTCAACCCCAACTCCTTCAGGGCATTGATCTTTTGCAGTCTGGCCAGTTCCACTCCACTGTAATAGCGAAAGCCTGCCCCTTCCCGCTTGCTCGGACCCAAAAGCCCCAGGCTTTCGTAATAACGAATCGTGCGGGGAGTGACACCAGCCAGCCTGGCAAATTCTCCAATTCGCATTTTTTTGCTCATGCTCTACTCGTAAAACAACCTTGACGTTAACGTTAATTTTGTAGAGTATCATCATTGTTGTAGCTATAGCCACCAGGCGCTCAGGACGGGGTGCAGGGGTAGAACCCATAGCTGGCCCCCTTAAAGCTAATGTCCTAAGCAGCCTGGCAACGGCTATAAGATCTTTGCTGACTCGCAGAGAGTGTTGCAGACAGAAAGGTCACAGGAGCGATCGCATTGGTGATCCTTAATAAACTCCAATTGCCTTGATCAATAACCGAAACTCCCCAGATTTGAAGTGGGGATTAAGTGCTCCATCATATTCAAACTTGCTCAACATGAATTGCAGCGAATGAATCTGTGAAGTGCTGAGCGGGCGAGATGGGTTTACCGTTTTGGCACGAAATACGGGAATCATTTCAGAAAAGGGAACCCGAACCGTGATCCACTCATCTGCAACCGTATCAAAAGACTGGGAATAGGCCATACTATCCCAGGAGTCCTCATCCCGAATCAGAAACTTGTAGCGCTGTCCATCCCCCTTAACCTGGAGTTCTAAGCCCGTATAAGCAGCCAGATTGAGCGGTGGTTCGAAATTGCGACTGCGGACGGAGGCAAATCCCCCAGAGTTGGCCGTGGATACGTTACCCGTGAAGAGTGCCGCTTCCCCCTGAAATTGGAAGGAACTGGCGCTAACACCACCCATCACTACATCATCCAGAGCCCCCCAGGTTTGGTTGGAAGCGTTTGCAGGCTGACTAAAATCGAACAAAATACCTGCTTGCGGTTGGGGGTGAGGCGGGGGTGTGGAACCAAAAATTATTTTTTGCAGCCAGCTAACAACTGGAATCGTTTCAAAATAACTAAGGGTTTGTAAAAAGCGACCAACATCCCATGTTTGGTTAGATTGAGTCATGAGAACCCCTGAATTCAATAGCGACAAAACTGTTACAGCTTCTGACTTCTAACACCTGACAGATGTTATACAGAGTGTCTCTAGTGTATGGTTTCAATATCAATCTGCGATCGCCCATCAAGAAGAGGTCATGATCAAGCTATTTTACGCTCCCGGTACCTGTGCTCTGGCTCCCCACATCGTCCTTGAGTGGATTGGTGAACCCTACGAACTGGAAAAGGTGCAGATGGGCAGCCCAGATTATTAAAGATCAATCCCCTCCTGGGGCAGGTGCCTGCCACGATTGATGGCGATAGCGGCGTTATGAACCAGGCAGATGCCATTTTGAAGTATCTGGCACAGAAATATCCAGATGCAAAACTGGGAAGCACCGGAATGCTACGAGATGCCTATAAGCTCAATCGCTGGCTGGCATTTTTTACTGGAGATTTCCATCCAGCCTTTTTCCCTACTTCCATCCAAATCACTACTGGACTGAAGATGATGAAACCGCCCACAAAACGATCAAAGAAGCTGCCTACAAACTTATTGATCGAGTTGATCGAGTATTCACTCGCCTGAACAATCATCTGGAAGGAAAGGATTATGTGGTGGGCGATCGCCGCACTATTGTCGATCCCTACGCCTTTGCTATGATCTGCTGGGGCAACTCCATTCCCAACAAACCCCTATCAGACTATGCCAGCGTCTTCGCTTCTACTAACAGTTCAAATAGGATGATACCGTACAACGAGCAATGGTTCAGCAAGGAATTAGTAGCATCATTGGGTTGCGCTTAGGTATGTCAATAAAAAACAGGGAATCAAGAGGGTCCAGAGTCAGGAAAGTATGGTGTGGTTGCCCTTAAATTTCTTCAGTCAAAAAGTTTTTGTAGATTTATGTATGACCCTTTCCAAAAATAGTTCGACTGAACTATTCTGATCCTGTAGAGAAAATCGTCACTGGATCAGGATTATGGTTGCTGGAATAATTGTTTTTTCAGCGTTATTCACGCTGCTGTTTGCTGACTTTTTTGGTTCCAAGCCAAGTAAGACCCCTGAAGAAAAATTAGGCGAGGCACTTGCTGACTACCTGAAAGCTGGCGGCAAAATTCGCAAGGAGGAAGATGCCAAAAAATAGCCGTCTGATTCTGGTTCTGGCTTCTGTCTCCTGCCTTCGTCTCCTGCCTTCTTGAATCAAAGCGTTGTCCCTTTTCCTTCCACCCCCCTTGTCTATCCCAGTCAAAATCGATACGCTACCGGGTAAAGGCTGTTGTTAAGAAGGGACTGCTATGACAGAAGCGAGAAACGTTTTGGGAACTGCGCTGGAAACTTGCTGCACTTCCCCTATGACCGGATTTTATCGGGATGGCAAGTGTAATACGGGTGCAGGCGATATGGGTGCTCATGTCGTTTGTGCCCAGGTGACAGAAGAGTTTCTGGAGTACACCCGCGCCCAGGGGAATGACCTGTCCACTCCAGCTCCAGCATTTGGGTTTCCGGGGTTGAAACCGGGCGATCGCTGGTGCTTGTGTGCCTCTCGCTGGAAGGAAGCTCTGGATGCGGGGGTCGCACCTCCTGTTGTTCTTGCTGCAACCCATGCCTCTGCCCTGGAATATGTTTCCCTGGTTGACCTGAAGCAGCACGCGCTCGATTAAACCTCGCTCAGGCTGCCCTTATGCAATCACTAGCACCACTGCCAGAAGCGCGAGGACAATGCCCAACCCCTGCTTTAACGTTACCGCTTCTTCTAAAAAACGACTGCAAGAACCACACTGATCACCGGGTAAAGTTGAGACAGATCGGCTTAGAGCAACTCGTATCATTGAGAACACTTTCGGGTAGGGAGTCATAGCATCGCCAGAATCGTCGAATTGTGTAGTGCATTAGATTTCAGAATTGTGTAGTGCATTAGATTTCAGCTTTCACGGCAATGCTCTGCTTGAAGCTCAGCGAACGCCTGGTAGGTAACCCCACTATCAGCCTCACAACACCGACTCACCAACAGTTTTGTGAGGACCTTTCTCTGAATATAGCAGTAGTCATTATGGTTAGGACGGGGTGCAGGGGTGGAACCCCTTGCTGGGGGCGAAGCCCCCACACTCCCTTGAAACCCCCACACTCGATTAAGACCGATGTCTTAAGCAACCTGGCGACGGCTATATCCTGCAAGGCAGTATGAGCAGTACACAGCAAGATGGTGATGAAAGCAATCACCTCACCCATAATCCTACTGTGTATACACAAGTGTAAAAGTTGAAGGGGAAGGGCGATCGCAGCATTACAGTGGGAACCTAAACCTGAACTTTGGGAGAGTGGAGGGAAGCTCGACCGATTCTCGTCGCACTGGATTGGAAGACTCATTGCTAGACCCTTTCGGGGGGATGGGAGCCTAACTCCCCCAAAATAGCGGGGGGATGTGGGGAAGTCCCCCGGAGCCAGTCTCAAACAAAGTCAGAATGTGTATGCACGATGTGTATGCACGGTAGCCTTACCAAGGGGATGTGCTGTAAGCGATGCAGTTTTTTGATCGGTAGCCTCTATTGAGGAAACTAGTATAAATCGTTTGTGAGCGCAGCTTCTTACTACTTAAAATATATCAGCAGGTTCAGTCCTGGAATCGTGCGGGAAAGGGTCCAGAAGAGGAGTGCGAGGTAGAGAATACCGATCGCCCACTGATACCAGACCAGGGCTGTAATCAAACCGGGCACATGCTCATCACGCAAGCGGATATCGTTAAAACCAAAGCGAAGCAGGTTGTTAAAGCTGAAGTCAAAGTAGTTGAGCCAGGACCAGTTGCGGTCCCAGAAGATTGGCAGATAGCGTTCCCGGAACATTTCATAACGGGGGATGATAGGCAACCGCCCAACCAGAATGCGTAACTGGCGCAGGGTTCCTTCTTCCATGAAGTAGCTAACATCCATCAACGGATGGTAACGTCCGGCTTTGTAGAGCAGAGCAATCAGAATAGTGGGCACGGGAATGTCGATCGCCGCCAGACTGGCCAGCGTTAACCAGGGATGGTCGCTGTTGCGAAAGACAGCAATCAATCCCAGAAGAAACAACAGGCTGAATCCAGTCAATATCCAGAGAATTTCGGAAAGTTCCGGCAGGATAGGCTGGGGGGTGAGCCTGCGGTAACGGTCAATTACCCAGAACAAAACTCCAAAATAGGCGATAGTAATGAGTCCGACTCCTAAAATAAGCCAGGAGCGAGTGCCATAGTGACTCAACAAAAGCAGCAGGCTCAAGCCAACCCAATCCAAGCCTGTGATAATGCGATTAAAAACGGCTCGACCAGGCGCGACGGGATCTTTGGCAACAATGCGATCGCGCACGTTAATATATGTTGCAATATCAACATTTGCCAGACTCAGCAAGTCAGTCAAGTTGCGGAAGGGTTGTTGGGCGCGACGTTGGGCGATCGCCGCTGCCTGTGCGGCTGAAAAGCCAATTTTTTGGAGTTGAGCCGTGGAGGCGGCGTTGATATTCATTCCAAAAAGCTGCTGCCGTAAATCTCGTAATTTCAAACGCTGGCGGGTATAGTCCATCTGATTGGCATCGGGAATCTGCTCCTGACGACGGAAGTTACGTACCAGTTCACGCAGCAGGTTTTCATTGCCCTGCAAAGCAGGTACAGAGATAAACCGTCCAATTTGTCCCGGATCTCCCACAATCTTTGCCTGATCGGAATCAAACTTGAGTCCAGGCACGTTCAGGTAGGCTCCCCTGGCAAACCCAGCATCGCTAAAATCCGCCTGCTCTAGAATAGAGGTGCCGCGCATATTAACCGGATTGTTAAACTGCACCTGGCGAAACAGGGCAGCTTTTTCAAAGATGGCATCGGGCAGAAACAGAGCCTTGCTGAAGGTGCCTCTTGTAAATACGGCCTCTGCCTGCCAGAGCGCACGAGCGAAGTCAGCGTTACCCTGCCACTGCACTCGCGTAAAGTTAGCAGGCTGTTGAAAGATAGTCTGGTTGAAGTTGGCAGTTGCTTGAAATTCAGTATTTTGAAAGGTGACTGGCCCCAGGAATTGAGCCTGATTAAACTCCGCCCTACTAAAGAAGATGTTGCTGCGGAAGCGGGTATCTCGCTCAAACAGGGCCCCGGCAAAGCTGGTGGTTTGGCTGAAGCGGGCCTGGGTCGTATCCACACTCTGGGTGAATTGGGCACCCGGTGCTTCTACCCGGTTCAGAAAGAAGGTGTTGGTGAAATCCACCAGGCCCAGAAAGCGCGTTTGGGTCAGCTTAAGCGGTCCTCGAAAGACGGTGATCTGCAAGGGGGCTTCTTGTGTACCCAGGTTAGGGATACTGAGCAGAGACTGGGAAAGAGTGCTGAGGCGGGAAAGGCGACGACGATCGCGCTGCAACTGCTGTTGCTCTGCGGGAGTAAAGATCGGTGATAAAGATTCACCCAATAAGGGCACTCGCAGCCCTAGCTGGCTGATCTTGAACTCTCCTTGAATTTGGGAATAACTCAGATCCAATCCAACTGGAGTTCCGGGACGCTGTAGTTGCTGCTTCAGAAAGGCGTAGAATCGGTCCCGAAACTCTGTATTCTCCGGACGCAAATCGATATTGAGCCGTTGTAGGTCAATAATTTTAATCCCTTCGCTGGGGATGGGCGATTTGAGTCGCTGTTGCAGAACCTCCAGGGTGAGGGGTGTGAGGTCAGGCTGGGCGATCGCACCATAGGCCGGTTGCGCCAAATAGATGAAACTAACAATCGCCCCAACGATGAACGAAATCAAACAACTGAGCAGTTTTCGAGACACAGCGATCGACCCGGAGTTAGCTGATATCAGAATACAGACTTCTGCCAACTTCGAGTACGTCGATTATTCATCCTGGCTACTTTCCCCTTGATGTCCAGATTCCGGTGAACATCATTGCCATGCCGCCAATCAGAATGACGATCGCAATTCCAACTGGGATCACACTCATCCAGTCAATAGTTTCCATATGCTCGTCAACCGTTACAGGAGTCTGGTGATTCCAGATTCAATCCAGATTTAATTGTCCTCCCGGTGATTGGACATCGGGTCCAGCATTGGGGATAGCTGGTTTGGAAAATAGGCCAAAGAGAGGGCATAAAACGGCACCAAACACAAACCCGCCTGCGTGGGCCCAGTAAGCAACACCACCACCTTCCATTCCTACCATAGTGGGCGTATTGAAACTGGCAAGACCGTACAACGCTTGCTGCACAAACCAGATGCCAAGATAGACAATGGCGGGAATTTGCAGGGTTGTAAAGAAAATGAAGAGGGGAACGACGGTAAGAATTCTGACCTGGGGAAAGCGCAAGATGTAGGCTCCCATGACCCCTGCGATCGCCCCACTGGCCCCTAAAGAAGGAATGGTCGATTCCGGTGCAAAGAACCACTGGGCCAGGGCCGCCAGAACTCCACAAAGGAGGTAGAACAACAAGAACCGAACTCGTCCCATCTGCTCTTCCACATTATTGCCAAAGATCCACAGGTAGAGCATATTGCCACCCACATGCAGCAATCCGGCATGGAGAAACTGAGACGTAATCAGCGTGCTTCCCTCGTAGAGAAGGGGGTAATTAGGATCGCCGTGAAAACTTGCGGTTAGTTGGGCGGGAACAATCGACCAATGGCGGATAAACGCCTCCAGATAGGGCGTACCCATCATGCTGGATTCAAACAGGAAAACGAGAATATTGACCGCAATCAGCCCATAGGTAACGTAGGGCGTAATGCGAGTCGGGTTTTCATCACGTAGAGGAACCACAGGCTTTGCTCTCAACTAGTCGTTAACACATCGAGCACCTATCCGAAATCTAATAGTACTCTTTCTGGTTTCCAAAAGAAAATTACCTGCTCGAATAGGCTGTTCAGGCAATTTACTCTATTCAGACAAATCATTCGTCCGACTTGCGACAGGTTTTTAAGGGAGTTGAACAGTTGGTGCGAATAAACTCTGTAATCGCAGCAGGCGGGCTCCTGCCTGATAGAGCAAGTCCCCTTTCCCCAACAAATAGGCTGCTTCGGTCTGCTTTCCACCCAAAATAATCATTGAATCCGCTTCACTGGCAGTCCGCAGGGCAACTCGTCCAGGTAGGTTTGAGCGAATGACCGGAGTCACAATTTTTGCCTCTGGACGCTGAGTGGCAATGATCAAGTGAATACCTGCCGCTCGCGCCATTGCTCCCAGGCGCTTAATACTTAACTCTAGGGCTTTGGCAGTTTCCTTCTCTGCCATAAAATCGGCATATTCATCAAAAATACAGACAATTCGAGGCAAAATTTTCCCTGGTTGCTGGTTAAGCTTCTGGTTATAGCTGCTCAAGCTATTACACTGATTCATCTCAAATTGCTTGTATCGCGAGTCCATCTCCTGAACCAGGCTCTCCATTAACTCGATTGCGCGATCGCCCTCTTTCACAACTGGCTGATACAGCCAGGGCATCTGCTCAAATTCTGGAAAGGTGACGCGCTTTGGGTCAACCAGGGCAATTTTGAGATGATCGGGAGCGTGTCTTACGAGGAGACTGAGGAGGAGCGATCGCAAAAACTCGCTCTTACCGCTTCCCGTTGTTCCACCTACCAGAAAATGACAGGTGTTGGGGTCAGACAAATCGGCTTCTACCAGTTGACCTTCGAGGTTAATTCCAATGGCAATCCGAATTGGTTCAGTGGGAGGTAAGGTCTGAGGCTGGATATAGCAATCAAAGTAAGCCGTTTGACGATCAGGGCGAGGCAAGTCAACGCTGACGTACCCTGCCTGAGGGGCGATTAGTGGTGGATAGGTCAGTCCAAGCTGCACTCGCAAATCGTTAGATGATTTGAGAATAGAACCCACTTTAACCCCAAGATTGGGCTTCAGCTTGACCCGAATAAATGCGGGAGCCAGCACAACCCCCTGATGTTCTACATCAATGCCAAATGCTTGAAGGGTTTGAACGAGTTGGTGAGCGATCGCCTCAATTTCTGAAGTAATGGGTGGCGTAACAGACTCAGGTGATTTGGGTTGAGGTTCGTTGATGGCTGTATCAGATATTTTCGGTTGATCCGTTGCATCTATTTCAGGCAAATCAACCGATTTGGATCCAGATTCAGTAGATGTGAAAAAGGTCTGGCACTTAGTACGCTGAGGACAAATATCGCAAAGATAAGGTTGGGCTGTAGGGGGAGGAGGATCAGGTTGCCCATGTTCCCAGGCTGCCCACTGTTGCATTTGCTGTAATCGATGCGGAATCATCTGGTGAACAGTCTGTTCCAGTTCATCCCAGGTAAATGTCAACTCTTTCCAGTCAGGCAAAACACTATAGACAGCGGAGTTAATCGGGACTCCGACCTGCTCCTTAAGCATGTAGCTATAAAGAGCAACCTGGGCAAGTTGAGCAGATTGATCAGGCGACTGATAAGTTTTGTACTCTACAACGCAAAGACGATGCTTCTCAAAATCATAGACCAGGCTATCGAAGCGACCTTTAACAAGCTGTTGACCACCATTGGGTAAGGCAAAATGATGCTGAACATTGAGTTCCTGTGCAAGAAAGGTTTTACTGATTACCTCCTCAGCAGAGCAGTAACGTCGATTGTTCACAAGCAATTGCGCCCACCGCTGAACTAATCCTATCAAACCCTGCCAGAGATGATGAAGTGCAGTTGCTTTACCCGGATCTTGCTGGATTACAGACTCGAGATGAGGAAAGAACACCAGGCTGTAAAACTGCTCCTGCAGCTTGACAGCAATTTCCTCAGCCTTCAATTGATCAAATTCAGGCTTAAACAATTCCTGAAACTGAGATTCTTTCAGTGCCATTCTGACAAACTGATCCGACAAATCATGAAACGCATTACCAATTCCGCTGGATTGACCGTTAGGAAAAAATACCGCCATTCCTCCGAAATGATGTACTAAGTAGAACAGGCGGGCACATTCAAAGGCAACCCGAACTTTAGTGACACTAAAAGAAGGTATTTCAGTTTGGTTTGGTTTACTCACAGTTCCAGGAGGGTTTTGTTGAGGCGTTAGCCTGAGTAAATACTGATAGACTTGAGCCAGATAAACTGTTTCCATTCTGGCGTAAAGTAGCTGTTCTGCGTCAAGAGGACGCCTACCCCAGTCGCTTCCCTGCTGTTCTGCATCAACATTTGTAAACTGGCAAAGCTCTTTTGCCAATGTTTTGAGTTTATAGTTCGAGGTTCCTAAAACAGTTTTTGGGAATTGCTTTGCAAGTTTTAAGGTACAGGTAATATTTTTTGCATCTGTTTTTCCTAAAAATTTCAAATCATAACTGGCATTGTGAATAACCTTTTCAATTCCAGAATCGCGCATGATCCTGTCCACGAAGAGCTGCACCAGATCAGGTTGATTGAGTACATCAAGTAAATAAACCGAGTCCCCATTAAGATCATCAAGATCCGCCAATACCTGAATTAGGGATAGCTTGGGATGAGGTGTCCACCATTCAGCCGTTTCAGTATCCAACCAGAGAATTGGATGGGTGGATAGTTGATGAATGGCTGCCTGAATATCAGTTGATTGGGTTAAATAGGGCATTACACGGAGTATTCTTATTTATCGGTTTACTGTTTTGGGCACTAATTGGGCACTAAACAGATAATCTGTTCATCCAGTGGTACCGATGCATCCAAAATTCTGATGAGATTTTCCTGGTAAAGTTCTTGAATCAGTTGCTCCACGTGAACGTTATTCAGCCTGGGAAATTGGCTGATGGTATTTTGAGAGGCAACCTTTCTTGCGATTAAATGGTGGATTTTAATAAAGTTAAGAAGAAATTCCTTCTCTTTTTGTAGAGAAGGTGGGGTAACTCCGCTGGAAGGATAAATCCCCAAATCCTGTAAAAGACGGCATTCCTTCAAAACTTCTGCTTCGCGAACCAGGGTTTCAAGTTTGCTGAGGTTAATGGTTTCTCCAGCAACAACCAGTTCTTGTGAATGGACAGAATTGACTAAGCGATCGTAGGTTGCCAGATAGTGAACTGACTCAAGATCCGGTTTGATGTGCTGATTGTTTGCTCTATCAATGAAAATCTTTTTATAGGTACTGTAGCCCTTACTGTTGGCTCTGCCTGTCCCTTCTGCCCGGATGAGGCATAATGCCTGACATTTTTTCTCCTCCAGAGCTTTCTGACAGGCATTCATTGTGTGGAAAAATGATGTGCCCAGACTCTCCACCCAGACAAGACCTGTCTTTCTATTTTGCCTGGGATCCTGGTAGGCAAAAGAATAACTTGCGAATGCCTTACTGGGTAGGAGCTTTAGCTGAATTTCTTTTACCTGTAGAGCAGTCAATGCTCTGCTCAACATTGAGATTAATTCAGGTTCAGAAAAATGGCGTATTCTGGTTACTCTCTGTTCTGTTTTTCTAAGTTCCTGTTCCCATAGAAATTTAAAAAAAGCTACGACATCAGTTTTAATATGATGCTCCTCAACATTAAGCTTGTGACACAGAAATGATTTTTGTCCCAGGAAAAGTGTCGAGCGAGGAGTTGTTTTGCCCCCTGGAAATTTGCTTTCTAAGGTTTCTCTAGATAATGGATAGATGTTTGATTCAGGCTTTGGATTTGCCTGACTATGCAATAGAGATAGTCTACTTGCCCAGAGTGATTCGGCTTGGTCGAGGGTAATTGGTTTTAAGAGAACTAACTTTTCAATTCGATCTTTATCCGATTGCTGGATGCGATAGCTATTTTGTTTCCAGGTACTTGTAACAATGCTAATAATAATGACAAAGTTCTTCAGATACTCGTTATGAAAGGATGTACTGATGTTGAAAATAGGTTGAATATCGGCTGAACCATCCGGTAGCTGTTTACTTTCAACCTGATCAAAACAAAGCACAATGGGGTAAGTTGAAACTGAGATTTTGCCTAAATTAGACAGAATTCCCTTCGCTGCCGCCTCGCTATCAATGGATTTCTTTACCTTTAAAGCTTTTAGATCTTCTTCATCCAAATCATCACCCCGTAACCAGCTACAGGCAGTGAAGTAAAGGTCTGGATTTGCCAGATCAAACAACACCCCGAAAAACTCTTTTGCCTGAAAAATATCCGATGGATAAGCACTTTTGAAATTGTCAATAAACAGATCTCGCCCACCCAAGGGCTTTTTCAGCAAACTGCCATCATTGAAGACAGATAGGCTTTTAAGCCAGAGGAGCAATTGAGATTCACCCTTCCCTTCCGGTTTGTGCATCAAGCTGTCAACTGTTTGTCGCAGGGTATGCCGCCAGATGTAATCACTGTCTACAAAAGGCGGGATATAGACAAAGAAGGCTTTGGCATTCAGACCTTGTTTTAACCGTTTAAGGACATAGCTTTTACCGGAACCCACATCTCCCGCAAGCATGATGGTGCGGGTACGGTGGTCTTTTGCAACCTGAGCGACGACTTGAGTAATTTGGGCGATCGCCTCTTGATGAATCGATCCGACCGTCAAATCGAAGTCGTTATCCTCTTCCTGCCAGAAGTTTCCAGTCTTAAATGTGACCGGATCAAAGGGATTCACTTCTTGCTGAATAATTTCATCAATGGTTGCCACGTTACTACCTCCAACCTGATTTCTGGAACAGGGTCAAAAACTTGGGGTGCTAACAGATCTATCCATTCACAACCAGAAAAAACAGGGGACCGCCAGAGTCTTGAGGAATCCCAGCTTCAATTTGTTCAGGAGTGTAGCGAATTGATTCCACCAGAGAACTGAGTTCAATTTTGTCCTGCCGCTGTAAGCGATAAAGCGCCTGATCTAATTCATCCCTGGATAAAGGAGGTTGCAGCTTTTGTCGAAGATGAAAAATTGGTAGATAGTTACCCGTATTCAATTGTTTATCAAGCGCTTTAATTGTTTCAAGGATTGTTTCATCATCAGGTTTGGCTGAAATTGGAGTGGAGTCTACAGCCTCCTGAAGTGGGGAGGAAATTTGGGCCGTGGGTTTCTCAGCAGAGAATTGAGCAGCTTTTCGTAAAAAAATAAGGTAGTTTTTCAGTAGGTCCAGGGTGATAGTGGCACTTCCACCAGGAAGGCATTCTTCCAGTAGATACTCTTGCCCCTGCTCAGTTAACCAAACTTCCTTAATGGTTTCCTTTTCAACTTTGATCAATCCTTTTGCTTCCAGATCCTGAATCACAAATTGTCGTTTTTCTGAGGCAACACCTTTCACTTTGCTCGGTGTAATCATTTCTTTTTCGCAAGCTTTCAGAACCTTGAGGTGATCGTTTGTTAACGGTATTTCTGTATTATTTGAATTGAGCAAGTTTTTTCCTGTGGGTTCGATTTTGAACTTGCTGACTTCACGAGAGTAACTTACAATACCTCGCTTACTGAGTTCACGGCAAATTTTGTTTCGGTCTGTGGCAGTAGCTCCCTTATTAGGCTTTAGTTTGTCATCTATGATTTTTGCCCGGTAATTTGGAAAACCCAGTAATTTCAACAGAAACTTCAGTTCAATTGATTGCATGGGGCTGGCCTTTTCTGTACTATCTGAGGTTCTTCCTTACGAAGATTACCCAAATCCTAGCCCAGATTCACAAGGGCTTCAGGAAAAGCATCGCAAAGATTAATCCATCGTCCCAGCTCCTCAACCTGCTTCTCCTAGTCACTCCCAGCCTTCTCTTTACATCTTTTGTCACTTCTAGCACTGGATCCGGTTTGAAGGCTAGGTCATTGCCCACCGGAGAAAATCAGGAAGCTTGGAGGACAGACTTTATCTTGAACCTACACAGAATGATAGAAGCCCCTAAGTCCATTTAGACTCAAGGGCAAAATAGCGCTTCTGCTGCCGCTGTTCAAGATTAAGCTAATACGGAATTGGGAAAGGTAGTAGCGTTTGGGAAAAACTCCTGAAGTTGAATAATCTGTGGAAGGCTTTTGAGCTCCTTTTATTCAAACAAATAACACTACCAAGGACAATTCTGTATAATATCTATTCACTTTTTAAGTGCTACACATTCGACCCCTCCCGACCTCCCCTTGCCAAGGAGAGGTACCGCAGGCGGTGGGTGAGGTTTTGATCGGTAGCATTTATTGAGGAAATTAGTGTAACTAGTACAGCACGGCGGGAATACGGATACCATTGTGGCTCCCTCCTACTCCCCAATCCCCAACCCAATGGTTACTGGGCTTATGACATCCTCCACTAGATTGCCCCGAACTAAGGTTGGGCAGCGGTGAACGTCCTACAATGACTATTCACTTTGAAACCAATCTAACTACAGCTTCGCCATTACCCGAGGATTCTCATCAGCAAATCCCTGGATAGCAACCGGTTTTTTTGCCTCCACCGTTGCCTGGAGCATGGGAGTCTTTGTCACCGACTCATTCGATAGGGTAAACAACGGATTGGAGAGAATCCCAGTGATTGAAGTGGCGATCAGGGAGAGAATCAGCCCTACTTGCAAAGGGCGCATGCCAGGGAGATTCCAGCGAATTTCGGGGTAATTCAGCACCGCATCGGACATTTCCTGCGGTTCTTTCACCACCATCATCTTCACCACCCGAATGTAGTAGTAGATGGAAATGACGCTTGTGATTAAGCCCAGCAGCACAAGACCGTAAGCGCCCGCCTGCCAGCCTGCCCAGAACAGATACAGCTTACCGAAAAAGCCAGCCAGGGGCGGGATCCCCCACAGGGAGAGCAGGCAAATGCTGAGTCCGAGGGTGAGTAGGGGGTCTTTTTGATAAAGACCGGAGTATTCGCTAATCTGATCCGTTCCCGTTCTCAAGGAGAACAAAATAACGCCCGTAAAGGCACCCAGGTTCATGAACAGATAGACCAGCAGGTAAAAGATCATGCTGGAGTACCCGGCATCGGTACCAATGACCAGTCCAATCATGACAAACCCCGCCTGACCAATGGAAGAGTAGGCCAGCAGGCGTTTCATGCTGGTCTGTGCCAGGGCAACAACGTTACCCAGAATCATGCTAAGAATGGCCAGAGCAGTGAGAACAAAGTGCCATTGCTCCGTCAGGTAGGGGAAGGCGGTGACCAGAAGACGAGTGGCGAGGGCAAATCCGGCGGCTTTAGAGCCAACGGAAAGAAACGCCACCACGGGGGTAGGAGAGCCCTCGTATACGTCTGGAGTCCACTGGTGGAAGGGAACGGCGGCAATTTTGAACGCAATTCCAGCGATCGCAAACACCAGCGCAATCACCACCGCAATGGACTGTCCTAACCCTGCGGTAATGATGCTGGCTGCAATATCATTTAGGTTCGTCTGTCCTCCCGACAGACCATACAGCAAAGACAACCCATACAGAAAAATGGCAGAACTAGACGCTCCAATCAGCAGATACTTTAACGCCGCCTCATTGGAGCGGGGATCTCGTTTGGTATAGCCCGTCAGCAGGTAGGAAGAAATACTCAAAGTTTCCAGGGAGACAAAGATCATCACCAGTTCGTCTGCCCCTGAGAGGAACATGCCTCCAATGGTCGCGGTCAGGAGAATCGTGAGATACTCCGCCAGCGAAGTCCCCGACTGCTCGACGTAGCGAATCGACATCAAAATCGTGACGGCAGCAGAAAGGGCAATGATCCCGCGGAAGACAATGCTCAGATTATCGCCGTTGAAGCTGCCCAGAAACGAGATGGGGTTAGGAGCGTCCCACAGAAAGTATAGGGAACCCACCGCCGCGAGCAGTCCAACAATGGAGACGTAGGGCGTCCACTTTGAAGAAGCAGCCCGTCCCACAATCAAATCACCCACCACCACCAGCAGAAGTGTGGCTGTGACGATGAGTTCTGGCAGAATGACTTCGGTATTGAGCTGAGCAGCAAGACTGGCGAAATCCATGGAGGTAATGCCTGATTAGACAGTTATAAGGATAGGGAAGAATGGGTTTCCTGGAAACCGGGGAAGACGAGAAATCAGAAATCTATTACAGTGGATTCTACCTCGCAATTTACCTTAACACTGGATTCGGTTGCGATCGAATTCCCTATAGTAAGCATTAATCAATTTCGGTAAAAGCTCTGATAGCTTTGCTTGAAGAGGCTTTCAGGAACTTGATGTAAATCACACTCGTCTCCCTCTGATACTTCTAGTTTTGAAATTATTCCCCTGCAAACTTTTGCAAACCCCTGGTAGTCGATCCAATATTGGCTATAAGAAAGATTAGGGGACAGTAACCGCTTTTTTTTAAAGTCAACGATCCATGCCAAAGCTTGTCATCGTCGAATCACCCACCAAAGCCCGTACGATTCGTAATTATCTGCCCGCAGATTATCGGGTAGAAGCTTCGATGGGGCATGTACGCGACCTGCCACAGTCCGCCAGCGAAATTCCTGCGAGCGTTAAAGGAGAAAAGTGGGCCCAGTTGGGGGTCAATATCGAAGACGATTTTGAACCGCTGTATGTCGTTCCACAGGATAAAAAAAAGGTTGTCAAAGAACTGAAGGACGCCCTCAAAACTGCTGACGAGCTTATTCTGGCAACGGATGAAGACCGGGAAGGGGAAAGCATTAGCTGGCATCTGCTGCAATTGCTCCAGCCAAAGGTGCCAACGAAGCGCATGGTTTTCCATGAGATCACAGAAGATGCCATTCGTGAGGCAATTCAAAACTGCCGAGCAGTGGACGAACGGCTGGTGAGAGCTCAGGAAACTCGCCGCATTCTGGATCGTCTGGTTGGTTATACCCTGTCTCCACTTTTGTGGAAGAAGATTGCCTATGGGCTGTCTGCCGGACGGGTGCAGTCAGTGGCCGTGCGTCTGCTGGTAAATCGGGAACGGCAACGGCGTGCGTTTCGGCAGGGCAGCTATTGGGATTTGAAGGCGATTCTGGAAGCCAGGAGTGAGGAAAGTGGAACCCAGAAACCAGCCACCGCTCAAACTTTTGAAGCGAAGTTGGTCACCCTAGGTGGCACCAAGGTCGCAACAGGGAGTGATTTTGATGAGGCAACAGGGCAAATTGCCCAGGGGCGAAATGTTGTTCTGTTGAATGAGGCGGATGCCAGAGCACTGGCCGAGCGGATTCGCGATCGCACCTGGACGGTCACCAGCCTGGAAGAACGCCCCGTTACCCGTAAACCTTCTCCCCCCTTTACCACCTCAACCCTCCAGCAGGAGGCAAACCGGAAGCTGGGACTTTCTGCCCGCGAAACGATGCGAGTCGCTCAGAGCCTTTATGAGCAGGGCTACATCACCTACATGAGAACAGACTCAGTCCACTTATCTCAGCAGGCCATTTCGGCGGCTCGTTCCTGCGTGCAGGAGATGTATGGCAGCAACTACCTCAGCCCTGAGCCGCGCCAGTATACCACCAAGAGTAAGGGCGCTCAGGAAGCTCACGAAGCCATTCGTCCGGCTGGAAATACCTTCCGCACGCCCCAGCAAACCGGGTTGAAAGATCGAGAATTTCGCCTTTATGACCTGATCTGGAAACGCACTGTCGCTACCCAGATGGCAGAGGCCCGTCAAACCCATGTCACTGTACAGATTCAGGTGGAGGATGCCGGGTTTCGTGCAACCGGTAAGCGGATCGATTTCCCTGGCTTCTTCCGTGCTTACGTGGAGGGCTCAGATGATCCTAATGCAGCCATTGAAGATCAGGAGGTAATCCTGCCACCTCTACGGGAAGGTGATACGCCAAACTGTATTGAATTGGAGGCGATCGGGCACGAAACTCAACCA
Source organism: Leptothermofonsia sp. ETS-13 (assembly GCF_049200465.1). NCBI lineage: Bacteria > Bacillati > Cyanobacteriota > Cyanophyceae > Leptolyngbyales > Leptolyngbyaceae > Leptothermofonsia > Leptothermofonsia sp. ETS-13. The sequence continues at coordinate 1,793,876 of NZ_CP120836.1, read as the reverse complement.
CCTGCCCGCTATACCGAAGCTTCCCTGGTTAAAACCCTGGAAAGTGAAGGGATCGGGCGTCCGAGTACCTATGCCAGCATCATTGGCACTATCATCGATCGCGGCTATGCCCAAATGTCTGGCAATGCACTCGTCCCCACCTTTACCGCCTTTGCAGTCACCTCCCTGCTAGAAAAGTATTTCCCTGATCTGGTTGACACTAGTTTTACCGCCCGAATGGAGCAAACCCTGGATGACATTTCCACCGGGGAAGTCCAGTGGTTGCCCTATCTGAAAGAGTTTTATCTGGGCGAGACAGGGCTGGAAACCCAGGTAAAAGAGCAGGAAAGTCAGATTGATCCCAATGAGGCGCGTTCCGTTGAGCTTGAAAACTTGGATGCCAAGGTGCGGATTGGCCGCTTCGGAGCTTACCTGGAGGTTGAGAATGGGAATGGCCTGGTGAAAGCCTCCATTCCCAAAGACCTTACCCCTTCTGATCTGGACCCGGAACAGGTGGAAACCCTGTTACGGCAAAAAACCGAAGGTCCCGACAAAGTGGGTTTCCACCCCGAAACGGGAGAACCTATCTACCTCCTGATTGGAGCCTATGGCCCCTACGTTCAGCTAGGAGATGCGACAGAAGACAACCCAAAACCAAAACGGGCTTCTCTACCCAAGGGGGTAACGCCTGAACAAGTCACGCTGGAGATGGCAGTGGGTTTACTCGCCCTTCCCCGTACCCTGGGTGTTCATCCTGAAACTGGCGGCAGGATTCAGGCAAGCCTGGGTCGGTTTGGTCCCTATGTAGTACATGACCAGGGCAAGAATGGCAAGGATTATCGTTCTCTCAAAGCGGGCGACGATGTGCTTACAATTGACCTGGAACGAGCTCTAGAGCTACTTTCAGAACCCAAGGCTGGTCGGGGCAGACGGGGAGTCGCGGCCAAGCCACTGAAAGAACTGGGTGCACACCCTGAAGACGGTGAACCAGTCAATATTTACGATGGCCCCTATGGTCCCTACATCAAACACGGTAAGGTCAATGCCTCCCTGCCAGAGGGTCAAACCGTAGAAGCCATCACAATGGAAACGGCTCTGGAAGCGCTAGCGGCCAAAGCGAGTGCGAAGAAGTCAGGCAGATCTAGCAAATCCAGTGCTGCCAAATCTGCCAGTTCCTCCAAGAGCAGCACTACCAAGAAGACCACCGCCAAGAAAACTACAACCTCGAAGAAGTCAACAACCACAAAAACGGCAACCACTGCTAGTAAGAAAAAGAAAGCTTGAGGGTCGTTCTATAGCGATCTTTCTTGGAATTTGAACGGGGTGCAGAGGTTCCACCCCCGTACCCTGTCCTAAGCCTGGTGGCTATAGCTATATTTTTCGGCTTCAACCTGGCGAACAACCGTCAGGGCAGAGTAACTAACACCTGCCGTGCCCTCGCCGGGATGGGTTGAATCACCCACTAACCAGAGGTTTTGAATGGGGGTTCGGTTGGCAAAGCCGAAGGGTCCAAAAGTAGAAATACGCTGACCAATACCACCGACAATACCGCGATCGCGCCCCGTAAAGCGAGCAAAGGACCGGGGAGTCGCCGCTTCAACATGCAGAATCGTCTGCTCATTCAAATTGAAGAACTGACTGAGACGGGCGATCGCCTGGTCAGTGTAGTGTTGCTTGAGAGTGGAATAGGAATTTTGAATTTTGAATTTGGAGTTTTGAATTTGAAGTTTTGAATCCTGAGTAATATCCTGCCTCCCGCCTCCTGGCTCCTGGCTCCTAGCTCCTGCCTCCTCTTCCTCTCTCCACCAAATACCTACATCGGTAAACGACGACGCGATAATGGTGGCTTTTCCTTCCGGGGCGCGACCGTCACCTGGTTGGCTGACGGAGACAAAGAGGGAGTTGTTTTCGGCGATGGGACCGTCGTAGTCGTAAAGAAACTGGAGGTGAGGAGGACAGTTGGCTGGCAGGGCAGCCTGATCGACCCCCAGGTAAATGACAAACGCACCGGATGCGGGAGGGAGCTTTTCGACCCGTTGCCGATAACCCTGGGGCGTTTTGTCACCCAGAAGTTGTACCAGGTTTTGCACGGTTACGTTGGCAATGACGTGATCGGCGGGTTCAGTCCAGACTTCACCCGTTTTTTGGTTACGCACCCTCACACCCGTCACCTTGCCGGAATCAACCTGTATCTGTTCAACGGTATGGCGCATCCGAAGCTGGCCGCCGTCCCGTTCCAGAGCAGAAACGAGGCGATCGCTCAATGCCTGCATACTGCCATGGAGATGGTAAAGTCCCTGTGGTTTTTGAGAAACGTTGAGAGCCGTTGCAGCGTAAAGTAAAGCCGTTTCTTCCGCCTCCACCTGGGAATACAACTTTAGCTGCATGTCCAGAAAGGCTTTCAGCCGTTGGTTATCTGCTAACCGATAACCTCGCAGAACATCCCCGACGGTTGAAAAGGTGTGAGGTAACGTTGTCAATGTTCTGGGACGAACAGCCCGCAGCAGTTGCCCCAAATCCCAAAGATTGCGAGGAGGAAGTACCGGATCGCGAGACTGGAATGTCCAACTGACCTGAAACAGGTCTGCCAGCAGCCGCCAGAACGGTTCACTGCCAGGAAACTGCCGCTGCCGCTCTGCTTTCCATTTCTCCGGCTCTCGCCAGACGTTGATCGGCAACCTTTCTCCTGGCAAATAAACCGCACAGGCGGGATCGCAGGGCGTGGCTTCCGGTAAATCAATTTCCAGTTCGGAAAAGATGCGATGGTGAATTCCACCCGGTTCCAGTCCTGCGACCTGAGTCGCACCTACATCAAAGGTGAAGCCCCTACGCTGAAACGTAGATGCACATCCTCCGGGAACAATTGCCTGGTCTAGTACCAGCACAGAGTAACCCCGGCGAGCCAATAGCGCCCCCGCCGTTAACCCACCGATTCCCGCCCCCACGACAACAACCCGTCGCGGAGAATGCTGAGTATCAATACAACTTCCTGCCATGACTTTACATTTGTTAATACTTCTATCATACTTACTAGCTCCGAATCAGGCTTGAGAGAGGAGAGTGGCAGAAGGCTTTTCCCACTGGGAAAAATTCCTTTCCCGATCCAGATGGCTTTCCTAAACGGGTTAGGTTACTCGGCTTAAAGGGGGTGTGGGGGCTTCGCCCCCAGTCAAGGGGTTCCACCCCTGCACCCCGTCCTAACCACAATAACTACCGCACAAAAAAAGACGCGTCATGGCGCGTCTCTCAAGCAATGAATCAGATACAGCGATCCTATTTGGTTTGTGAGAAGGAGTTCCACAGGAACTCCTTCTCACAAAGCCTCTTCATCTCACAACTGATTGAGGACTGCTATAGAAAATTAAGTTAGTTGACAGCAGCAGCCTGGCGAGCGGCGGCGGCTTCATCAGGGTGAATGCCTAAGCGGGTGAGGTTAATTCGCCCACGGCTGTCAATTTCACGAACTTTGACAATAACCTCATCTCCTACGGAGACTTCATCTTCAACTTTGCCAACCCGGTAATCTGCCAGTTGGGAAATGTGAATCATGCCTTCCTTGCCGGGAAGGAACTCTACAAACGCGCCGATGGGAATAATGCGAGTAACCCGTCCAGCGTAAACATCGCCTGCATTGAGCTTACGAGTCATGCCCTGGATGATAGCACGGGCCCGTTTTGCACTTTCACCATCTATTGAAGAAATGGTAACAGTACCATCGTCTTCGATATCGATCTTGGCTCCCGTCTCTTCGGTGATGCCCTTAATCGTCTTGCCACCCGGACCAATGATCATACCGATCATTTCAGGATCGATCTTGATGGTTAGCAGGCGGGGAGCGTAGGGTGACATCTCCGAACGGGGCTTGCTGATGGCCTCCAGCATCTTGGACAGGATATGCAGGCGGGCTGGTTTTGCCTGGTTAATGGCCTGGGCGATGATCTCCATTGGCAAGCCGTTGATTTTCATATCCAGTTGCAGAGCGGTAATGCCAGTGTCGGTGCCTGCAACTTTAAAGTCCATGTCACCAAGGAAGTCTTCGATACCCTGGATATCGGTCAGAATGCGAACTTCATCACCTTCCTTGATCAGTCCCATGGCAGCTCCACTCACGGGTTTGGTAATGGGTACTCCGGCATCCATTAAGGCCAGGGTTGACCCCGAAACCGAGCCCATCGAGGTGGAACCGTTGGAGGATAGCACTTCGGAAACGACTCGAATCACATAGGGAAAATCTTCCTTCTTGGGTAGAACTGGCACTAGGGCGCGTTCTGCTAATGCACCGTGACCAATTTCGCGGCGACCGGGCGATCGCATCGGTTTTGTTTCACCCACCGAGTAGGGCGGCATGTTGTAGTGGTGCAGGTAGCGCTTTTCCTCATCGGGGTGCAGGTCATCGAGTTCCTGCGCTTCCCCTGGGGTGCCAAGGGTGACAACAGAGAGGACCTGGGTTTGCCCCCGGTTAAACAGTCCGCTGCCATGCACCCGTCGGGGCAGTACACCCACCCGGCAGGAAATGGGACGGACCTCATCCAACTTGCGGCCATCGACTCGCACATTGTCTTCAATCACCTGACGGCGCATCAGTTTCTTGGTGACATCTTTGAAGACGTTGTCAAGGGCTTTTTCATTGGCCAATGCGGCAACTTTAACAGGGTCTTCTTCAGGTAATTCAGCAATCTCGGTTGCGATCGCCTCCTTCACCTGATCGAGCGCTGCATCTCGCACGTTCTTGTCTTTCTCAAACCGCCCCAGGATCTCCTTCACCGGGTCCGTTGCCCGCTCTCGAATGAAGTTTTCCAGGGTCATGTCAACCACAGGGGGTTCTTCCGCCACCTGTTCGATACCCAATTCCTGAATCAGATCACGCTGTGCCTGAATCAGATCTCGAACAGCTTCATACCCAAAGTCGATCGCTTCAATCATGTCCTGTTCTGGCAACTGGTTGGCTCCAGCTTCCACCATGATGACGCCTTCAGGAGAACCCGCCACAACCAGATCCAGATCGCCCTCTTCCACTTCCTTGTAGGTTGGATTGATGATGAAATCATCCCCAACCAGCCCAACACGAACAGCCGCCATCGGCCCATTGAAGGGAATCTTTGCCAGCAGAACGGCGATGGAAGCACCCGTTACGGCCAGAACATCAGGCGGAACCCGCTCATCCATCGAAACCGTAGTTGCAACGACCTGAATATCATCCCGCAGCCAGTTGGGAAAAAGAGGGCGCAAAGGGCGGTCAATGAGGCGGCTAATCAGCGTAGCCTTTTCTGGAGGGCGACCCTCCCGGCGCAGAAAACCCCCTGGAATTCTTCCAGCTGCATACATCCGCTCTTCGTAATCCACCAGGAGGGGAAGAAAGTCAATGCCTTCCCTTCCTGGTGCACGGGTTGCTGCCACCAGGACAGCTGTATCTTCCGATTGGATCAAAACCGCACCGCCAGCCTGTGGTGCAAATAGACCAATCTTCAGTCGAATATCCCTTCCATCGAAGGATATCGACTTCTCAAACTCTTCCATGTAACCTGTTATCCTTTTCTGTCTCTCTTTTTGTTTCCTGTCGCAATCCTAACACCGATAACCCGATACGGCTTTTTTGTCACAGTGATTGAAGAATGAGGGGGTAAATGAGGGATAAAAGTCGAAGGGTAAGGATATGGATGGGTGAGATCACCCCAGTTATGGTCTGAAAGTTGTACAATGACGCTACTGGTGCAGGTGCAACTTCTGCTGCTGCCGAAGCTTGAGGAGAGTACTCTCAGGCAGTAACTTTTTACAGTGAATGAATTTTGTTTTGTATTTGATGAATTTTGTAATGAAGTGTTTAGAGGATTAATGGATTGAAGCGGTTTATTCATTAGCTGCAATGAGCTGCAATGAGTTGAGTGTAGTGCCAAGAGTGCAAGGGCCTTGTAGGGATTAAATTGTCTATAAGAACGTTTCACGAAACATTCTTAGTAGGCAATAGGCAGAATAGGCAATAGGCAGAGGCAGTCTTTCTGAAACGTCACCCCTTATCTAAATCTAAGTAGGTAGTCATAATTAATTGTAAAGGGGGGAAGTGGGAGCGTAGCCCCCAGGTAGGGAGTTTCACCCTTCCACCCCCAAAATTATCTTTAATTTAATTGCGCCAATTTAATTGCGCCTAGCTGCTTACTCTCTATTTTCTAACCAGGTTTTCGAATAAACGCTAAACGATAATAGCAGACCCGGTCTAATTAAATTTTTTCAAAATCAAATGGTTGGAGTTCTTCCCTTAAGAAATCAATACTTCCCCACCAGCAAAAATTTTAGAGATGTTTTGTGAAATGAAGTTAGAAAGAGTAATTGGTTGCCCTGAATAAGAACTTAATTTTTGCCAAATTGTGAAGTTGAATTCCGCGGTTTGTATTGCAGACAATTTGAGAAACCATAACTCGAATGGCGATTCTACACGGAAGCTGGTTGCTCCAACCCCAAAGGTACAGTTCTGATGATAATCAAGCCACAGGTATGGCGGAGTCGTCATCGGCCTCAGAGTATTTATCTTCGGGCTCAGAGTATTTATCTTCGGGTTGCCTGTTTATCTGGGGGGAAACCTGGCGCAGAATTACACCAGACATGCTGGAACCGAGGGGCGGCACTGAAGAATCTCTGTTGGGAGCGGTGTTGACTCATCCCTTTGCGATGACGGTGGAGGAGCTGCTGGATTTTCTGCGATCGCAGCAACAGGCTGGTAGTTTGCGATTGCCCCCCGACATTTGGGAGTTGTCGCTGATGGGGCAATCGACAGGTCGGCGATCGCGAAGCGCCGCATCCTCCCGTACGAAATCCACTTCAGCCTCGCCTACCCCGACAGAGTCATCAACGTCACGCTGGCGGCAGCAAGGGATTGCGGTGCCTTCCTACCTTGCCAGTGCGGATGGGGATACCGCTGCCAGAGTGGTGATTCCGCAACACTCAGCGGCATCCTCTACCGATGCAGAGGATAGCTATAATCCTCTATTTCTCCATCCCTGGCAGGTTGAAGGAATTTGCCTCAGTCCAGCAGAAGCTATTACCTTTCTTAACTCCCTGCCTTTGGGAGCCATGAATGCAGGAGATTCCTTTCTGGGTGGAGATTTGCGCTACTGGTCTCACATTGCCCGTTGGAGCCTGGATTTGCTGGCACGCTCCAAATTTCTCCCAGGATTGGAACGTTATCGTTCAAATGATGGCCAGAATGCTAATGATCGCTTTCTGGCACGCTGGCAACCTTTGTTGGATAGTGCGGCTGACCAGTCCCGGCTCAACCGCTTTTTGGAACAGATGCCTGCTGCCTGTCGTTTATATCAGCAAGCAACAGAGGGTTGTGATGCTGACAGCGATCGCCCCCCTCTAGCTGTCAATCTACCGATTGACCCGCAAACGCTGCTGCAAGATTTCCTCAGTAAGGGTGTGGATGCCCAAATTCGAGCATTGGTCGGGAATTATGCTACCACTGCAACAACTGAGAAAACTGCTGGACGGGCTTCTGCTCAACCTGCGATTGAATCACCAGTCTGGGAATGGTTAAAGGCATTGGGGCCCGGTTCTGGCGTTGTGGAAGCAACGGACTTGGACGGGCTGCAAACAGCTCTGACTCACTGGATGGCTCCTTTGCAGATGCGGGGGTTTGAGCAGAGTCTGTTTCGTACCTGCCTTTACCTGCATCCCCCCCAGCCTGGTCAAACGAACTGGATGTTGGAGTATTTTTTACAGGCTGCCGATGATCCAGAGTTTTTGGTGAGTGCGTCGGTCATCTGGAGCAACCCGGTGGAGCGATTGATATACCAGGGACGAGCGATCGCCCATCCTCAGGAAACCTTCCTGATGGGGTTGGGGCTGGCCTCTCGCCTTTATCCGGTGATTGAACCCAGCCTGCAAGAAGCCCGCCCTCAGTTTTGCCAGCTCACTCCACTCCAGGCTTACGACTTTCTCAAAACGGTCACCTGGCGTTTGCAGGATAGCGGTTTGGGGGTTGTGGTGCCTCCCAGTCTGGCAAGCGAGGGGGGCTGGGCCAGCCGTCTGGGGTTGAAGATTCAGGCCCAGACAGCGAAATCAAAAAAGGGCGATCGCCTGGGCTTGCAGAGTCTGCTCAACTTCCGGTGGGAACTCTCCATTGGCGGGCAAACCCTTTCCAAGGAAGAATTCGATCGCCTCGTTGCCCTCAATACCCCGCTAGTTGAAATTAACGGTGAGTGGGTCGAACTGCGTTCCCAGGATATCCGGGCGGCTCAAGCATTCTTTGCCAGTCGCAAAGACCAGACAGCTCTTTCTCTGGAAGATGCCTTGCGGATTAGTACCGGCGATACTCAGATGATTGAAAAGCTGCCCGTTGTCAGCTTTGAAGCGTCAGGGTCTCTGCAAGAACTGATCAACACCATCAGCGGTAAGCGGACCCTGGAACCCATTGCCACCCCTACCAGCTTTCGGGGTGAACTTCGCCCCTACCAGTCGCGCGGCGTTGGTTGGCTAGCGTTTTTGGAACAATGGGGTCTGGGTGCCTGCCTCGCCGATGATATGGGTTTAGGTAAAACTATCCAACTAATTGCATTTCTGCTCCATCTGAAGGAGAAGAATACTTTGGAAGCCCCCACGCTGCTGGTCTGTCCCACATCGGTTCTGGGCAATTGGGAGCGGGAAGTGAAAAAATTTGGTCCCACCCTCAAGGTGCTGCTTCATCACGGCGATGGTCGTCCCAAAGGGAAAGCTTTTGCCAGAGCGGTGCAGGGTAAAGACCTGATCATCACCAGTTATGCGTTGATCCACCGCGATCTGCCAGATTTGCAAAGTGTTTCCTGGCAGAATGTGGTTCTGGATGAAGCCCAAAATATCAAGAACCCGGATGCAAAACAGTCCCAGGCCGTCCGCCAACTGGAAGCCCCATTTCGCATTGCTCTAACAGGTACCCCGGTGGAAAACCGCCTGACAGAGCTGTGGTCAATTATGGACTTCCTCAATCCTGGTTATCTGGGGCCGAAAAACTTCTTCCAGCGCCGCTTTGCCACACCAATTGAGCGCTATGGCGATACAGACTCGCTGAAGACGCTGCGATCGCTAGTGCAGCCCTTTATTCTGCGTCGCCTCAAGACCGATCGCGACATTATTCAAGATCTGCCCGATAAGCAGGAAATGACCGTCTTCTGCGGTCTCACCGCTGAGCAAGCCGCTTTGTATCAAAATGTAGTTGAACAATCTCTGGCTGAGATTGAAGAAACCGAAGGGATTCAGCGTAAAGGCATCATCCTGGCCTTGTTGGTCAAGCTAAAGCAAATCTGTAATCATCCGGCACTATTTTTGAAGGAGTCAGGAGTCAGGAGTGAGGAATGGGGCGTAGGGAGGGGAGAAATGGAAGTTCAAAACTCAGGACTCGGAACTCAAAACTCTTTTGATCGCCGTTCTGGTAAGTTGCAGCGTCTGGAAGAAATGCTGGAAGAGGTGGTGTTGGAGGGCGATCGCGCCCTTATCTTTACCCAGTTCGCTGAGTGGGGAAAACTGCTAAAAGCCCACCTGGAGCGGCGATTAGAGCAAGAAGTGTTATTTCTCTATGGCAGCACTCCCAAAAAGCAGCGCGAAGAAATGGTCGATCGCTTCCAGCATGACCCCCAGGCTCCCCGAATCTTCATCCTGTCGCTAAAAGCAGGTGGCGTTGGCTTAAACCTGACCCGTGCGAACCATGTTTTTCACTTCGATCGCTGGTGGAACCCTGCGGTTGAAAATCAAGCCACCGATCGCGTCTTCCGTATTGGGCAAACCCGCAACGTACAGGTGCATAAATTTGTCTGCAACGGCACCTTAGAGGAAAAAATCCACGACCTGATTGAAAGCAAAAAAGCGCTGGCAGAAAATGTCGTGGGTGCAGGTGAAAACTGGCTCACAGAGCTAGATACCGATAGTTTGCGAAATCTGCTACTACTCGATCGCAGCGCCATCATTGGGGAAGAGTAGGAGGCAAGTATTGGAGGAAAGGCAAAACACTCAAGGAGTGGTGGATCGTTATAAGTAGGGCAGTGGATGAATGCTGAAACGTTGGGAACGTTAGTCAATTCGACCTGATTTCCATCGACAGGTTTGTTAACATATCTTTATAGTAATTAAAATAGGTGATTGATCTCCTGACTATGCCCCTGAGCCCAACCCAGCGCACTAAGCTCGATGAGACAGACGATGTTCTGTTTTATGAATATCCTCGCTTTGTCAACCATGTTGATGAAGGGTTTATTCAACAACTCACCGACCTCTATCGGCAGCAGTTGAAACCCAATACTCGTATTTTTGACATGATGAGCAGTTGGGTTTCTCACCTCCCAGATGAGATGGAGTTTGCCCATGTAGAAGGACACGGTTTGAACGGGGAAGAGCTGGCTCGTAATTCTCGGCTAAATCATTATTTTGTCCAGGACCTGAACCGAAACCCTAAATTGCCTTTGGAAGATCAGTCCTTCGATGCCGTTTTGAATACGGTTTCGGTGCAATACTTGCAGTACCCCGAAGCAATCTTCAGCGAGATCTACCGCATTTTAAAACCCGGTGGCATGGCCATTATAAGCTTCTCCAACCGAATGTTTTATCAGAAGGCGATTCAGGCATGGCGGGATGGGTCTGAGGATGATCGCGTCAATTTAGTCAAGCAATACTTTGAATCCACTCCTGGTTTTACCCCACCAGAGATCATTGCCCGCAAATCATCTCTCCCGCCGATTCTGCAAATGATGGGCATCCCTGGCAGTGATCCCTTCTATGCGGTGATTGCCCATCGTTCCGAATCATCAAAGTAAGTGGGTAGTCATAATTAATTTGTAAAAATTTGTAAAGGGGAAGTGGGGGTTTGCACCCACCCCCCAATGTTGCAAAATTTAGTGTTTGCAACACTAGAAACGGTAGTTGCGATCGCCCACCCATAGACTGACGGGCACACTATTCCCTTGAGCATCGACTTTAATATCCACTACAAACGCCTGGGATTGTTGCCGTTGTACCTGACCAATTTCAGCATTTAACTGATTTCGCTGGTCTTCAGGCATGTAGTAGGTTTCTAAGCCATACAACACTTGCCCGTAAGCGTACTCTCCCCGCAATGCCACCTGATTTGCCGCCAGATTGGTGGGATGAGTGGCACTCACCCGAACTGGTTTCCACGGAGTTGGAGGGTTGGTATTAGTAGATTTAGGAGCTTCCAGTACAACATAAAAAGAAAACTGTTCATTCGCTCGATGGGTGTTAAAAAATTCCTTGCCACCGGGAAGCTCCTCCAAATCGCTGGGGCGGGAAATGGTATAGCTCAAAGTTTGAGAATAACCCCGCAGTAGATCATAGGGATCAATTGGAGCCGTTTGCAGGGTAACTGGTCTGCCCGTTATAGAGGTGTAGGCATCTTGGGCCGGAATGACCACAATTAGAGCAGACTGAAACACGAGTGGCACCCAAAAGCGCCATGATGGCATTTTTTTAAGCAGGGGTTTCGCAGTTTGAACATCTGGTTCCACTTCTGCTGGAACAAACGATTTCGGTGATTCAGTGTCCGAATGGGGATTTTCAATGGGGGAATTAGAACTCATGGCATACTCTCCGGAGATGAATTTGTGGGAAGTGCAGTTCTAGACGGTTTGAGATTGCGTTCAAAATAAAGACCAGCCGCGATTACACTCACACCGCACAGAACAAAGACAAACGCTTTCAAGAGCAAATCGGTATCGTATTCCAATATCCGGCTGATAATACTCAGCACCAACAGTGACATTCCTCCCCAAAAGGTACGGCGAGTGCCCAGAGCCAACCCATCTCGAATCAGGGCGATCGCCAGCAGAAACAACATCAGATTCAATAGAAAGGGAGCAATGATTGGTAATGGTTGAATGCTCGTATGCCAGGAAAAGATAACGGCTGTAAGGATGATAAAAACGGCGATCGCCCCCGTATTGACCGACCTCTCTTGGAAAATCCTCAAGGATCTCAACTGATAACTCAACCGTAACCACCCCAGCACCGTCAGGGCGATGAATAGAATTACATCCAGGTAATGCCAGGATTGCCAGTTCCAGCGATCGCTGGCAGAACGATAGAGCGAATCATTCCAGAACCAGTGGAAAGCAAAGATATAAAACAAGATGCCGAAAAAACAGATGGCCAAACTGCGGGCGATCGCCTGAAAAGGATCAGCTGCAACGGGAACGGGGGATGCAACACGACTGCCAGATGATCTGGAAAAGCGCCAGGCATCAAGGTTATACGCCCAGAGCAGGGCGGCAGGAAGGGTGAATGCGATCGCCACTAGCCAGCCTGCATTCGGGTTATTCCAGAGGGATAATGGACGGATGCCAAACACAAAGCAGACGGCAAAGATAATTCCACCGAGGCAGAAGATGATGCGCGATCGACACCAGTACGCCAGGGGAATGAAAACCAGACTGGCTACCAGCGCCATTTCATTTATCATCATCCCTATCCAGGTCGCTCCCTGGGTAAAACTGCCACTGAACCACCACACCCAGTAGCTAATAAACAATAGAATCCACGCCAGTACTCCCAAAGAAACGAGCCTCAAGCTATACGCCATTGCCGTCACACCCAATCCCCAAATGAAGTAGAGTTCGTAGACAACTCCACTCTGATGAAACATCTGCGACATTAAAGCCATGTTCGCACCCAGAATCAGGGCCCCGGCCAGCAGTAGCCCATGTCCCAGGCGTTGCAACCCCCTTGAGGAAGCGGGACGTCGCCACAGATAAAATCCTGCCGCATTCACCCCAACAAATAAACCCATCAACAGAAATACTCGAAACTCCCGTGACCACTCCTGCCAGTTTGCCGCCACAAAGGTGATGACCCCCAACCCCAGCAAAACTCCTCCTAAGCTCAGCAAAATTGTGACAAAGCGATTGTTGGCAGAAGTTTCAATTTCATCCAATTGATAGCGTTCTGACAGACGCTGGTAGAGAGAAGCATCTATCCACCCCTCCTGCCACCACTTTTCAGCTTCCTGGCGCAACTGACGACGAAATTTTTCAGTAACCATAGTGGCTCCTTTGGTGGCTACTTCTTAAACGGATCGTATTCTGCCAGAAGTTTCTCTAACTTGGCTTCGTCCACCCGGTTTAGCACCTTATTCGATTCATAGATATCTCGTAAGGTTTTGGAAAGGCTGACAGTGGAGCCAACTGAAAACAGCAGCCCCATACCGAGGTAACCTTTTATCCAATTATCTGCTGGAAGGTAAAGAATCCCGATCGCCGTTGCAAATATTGAAATTAGGAACGAAATCCAGGATTGCAAAATCCAGGCAGAACTGTGAGATTGAGTAGGATTAAGCTTTGCCATACGTGACTCTCAAGGAAGTAATGATTGGAAGAAAGAATTGCAAACTGACCCCATCAATGGGGTAGACAACCTACTCTGCATAAAATGCAAGTGGTTGATGTCAATCACAAGTCTGAAATCAAAAATCCGAAATCAACACTGTGTAAAGCATCAAGCAAGCACACAAATGACATTTCAGAATCCGAAGTAGCCTGAACTTACCATTGGCTCCCTTTTTCATTCGTGGCGCTGTGCACCGTTCGTGGTGGCTATAGCGTTCACAAATAGTTTGTGAACAAGGGGGGGCTTCGCCTCCACGCAGGGGTGGAACCCCTGCACCCCGTTCAAATTTCAAGAAGGATCACTATGCTTATTTAATTGATGAAATTACGAAAGAGTGAAGACTGGATGGGTTCAGTTTTACGCCTCGTTGTTTAATACGTATCAGGAATTCACAACTGTCACTTCTACTCTTGTGCCACTTTTAGCGAGTGGTCTGGAACAAACGATAGGAAGGAGCGTCTGCAGCAGGATTTGAAATGGATGTAGAGATTTCTTGAATGGACAGATTAAAGAAATGGACAGATTGAGGTTTTGTACGTTAATCCTGGGTAGAGAGCAGTTGCTGGAATCGCAGAATCCTTAAAGTAGCAGCAGAAGCCGTTAATCAATTGATTTGGAAATGATTTGGAAACCGCAAAAGACTCAAAACAAATCAGAGTGTGATTTGATTCTGGCATTGCAATCATTCCTTGATAACTGCGATCGCCAAACCTCTGATAACTGCGATCGCTAAACTTCCGTTGATTACTTCCCACCCGTAAAAGTAATTCCTTGAATGAAGTAGCGGTTAAAAAAGGCATAAATGGCCAGGGCTGGCAAGGTGAAAATCATTGATGCAGCCATGATGTAGTTCCAGTAGCTGATGTATTCTCCCTTAAAGGCATTGAGCCCCAGTGGCAACGTAAACATTTCTGGATCGGACATCACAACCAGTGGCATTAAAAACTCATTCCAGGCACCCATAAAGACAAAAATCGTTTGAGCGGCCAGTGCTGGTTTGGCCAGCGGCAACACAATTTGAAAAAACGTTTCAAATCTTCCTAACCCATCTAAAGCTGCCGCCTCTTCCAGTTCCTTGGGAAAGTTGATGAAGAACTGTCGCATCATAAAAATAAAGGTGGCATTAATCGCTCCTGGAACAATCAATCCCTGATAGGTATTGAGCCATCCGAAGGATTTCAGGATCAGAAATTTAGGCAGCAAGGTGATTTGCCCTGGAACCATCAGTGCGGCCAGGATGAGGAAAAACCAGAACTGATTTCCGGGAAAACGAATTCTTGCCAAGGCATAACCGGCCATAGAGTTGAATAGCAGGTTGAAGAGGGTGATGAAAATTGCGGCGATCGCACTATTGAGAAACCAGCGACCAAACAAAGGTTCTTGAGTGGAAATCTGGCGATAGTTTGCCAGGGTAAAGTTTTGTGGAATGAAATGGATGCCCCCCTCTGCAATCTCGGATAGGGGCTTAAATGAAGCTGATAATGCCCAGGCAAAGGGTAGAAATGTGATGAGTGCGTAGACAATCAGGACGGTATATAAAAGAATCGTTGACCAGCGGATTGGTTTCATTTGTTTTTCCCCTTAATCGGCTCTTCTGGAAGTTTGAGCGCCCTTAATCGAATCGTTCTTCCCGGAAGAGTTTGCGTTGAATTAAGGTCGAAATCATGAGTACGGCTGCCAGCATGAGTGTTAACGCCAGGGCATAACCCATATCTAGATTTTTGAAGGCGTACTGATAAATGAGCAAAACAATTGTCAAAGTTGAATCATTTGGCCCACCAGAACCGGCTGAGAAAATGTAGGACTGATCAAATAGCTGGAAAGTACCGATAATTCCCATCACCACCACAAAAAAAGTGACCGGCTGTAGAAACGGCAGCGTGATATAGAAAAACTTCTCCCAGCGGCTTGCTCCGTCCAGTGTGGCAGCTTCATACAAACTGGCTGGAATATCCTGCAACGCCGCCAGGTAAATCACCATGAACAGGGGGGCCGTAGCCCAAATGTTCATGATCATGATTCCTTTCAATGCCACAGCTGGATCGCCCAACCAGTTATAAGTAGGTAAACCCACAAAACTGAGAATGCTATTGAGCAACCCATTGGAGTTATAAATCCACATGAAAATCAGGGTTAGAACCGCCGAAGAGGTCACTGTGGGCAGAAAAAATGCCACTCGGAACCAGGAACGCCCTTTAATTTGAGCATTAAGAACCAGTGCCAGAGAAAGGGCCAGCAGAGTTTGAATTGGAACGACGATCGCTACATACTCAGCGGTATTTTTTAACGCCCTCCAGACGCGATCGTCATTTGCCATCCGAATAAAGTTTTTGAACCCAATAAACTGATAGCTAACTTCTCCCAGAAGCTGCACTTTATAAAATGCCAGCATCACGGCATAAATAATAGGAAGAAATAGAAAAATCCCGGCAATTAGAATTGTTGGAGCCATGAAGGAGTAGCCTGTCACCGCTTCTTTCACAGCCTGAGTTCGCCAGATTTTTTCTAATTTGCTTTTCATGCTATAACGATCCTTCTTGAAATTTGAATGGGATGCAGGGGGCGGAACCCCTGCGTGGGGGCGAAGCCCCAACCCCCCTTGTTCATAAACTATTTGTGAACGTTATAATTTGCCCAGTAAATCTCTCGATTAGCGGTTTCCTGTGCTTTTTTCATTGCGATCGCCAGCGGCTGCTCCCCCAATAATGCACTGATAAATTGATTGTTGAAATTCATGCGGATAGTTGGCAAATTTTCTCCTGCCTGCCAGATCGTGGCGTAGCGAGCTCCCTTTGCAAAAGGCTTATATAGAGGGTTTTTGTCATATCCCAGTTCAGTGAGCACAGAGCGACGGGCAGGTAATGCCAATCCCTGAGTTGCCCAGGCTTTCATTCCTTCTTTTTCAGTTAAATAGGAAATCAATTTCCAGGCCGCGTTTTTATGTTTCGTCTTCCGGTTCATCACGTAGGCAACTGTAAAAGCCATCGTTCCAGGCCTGCCATTCACCGTTGGAACTTCTGCGGTGCCAATATCTAAGTTGGGAAAGGTCTCCTTGAAATAGGGAATGGACCAGGGACCTTCAATCACCATCGCAGCTTTTCCCTGCCCTAGCATTTCGCTACCCCAGGTTGCTCCCACATCCGTCGGTTGAGCGGCGGTGCGATCGCGGCGATACTGATCAACAATCATTTGCAATCCTTTCAAACCATTGGGTTCAGCAAAGCGGGCATAGCCATTCTGATCGATCAGTCTGCCGCCAAAAGCTTTGATCATAAAAGTTTGACGGGCAAGTTCGGGAGCAATGCCAAACCCATATTGGTCAATTTTTCCATCTCCATTTTTATCTACCGTCAGCTTTTGGGCATCAGCCATCAATTCTTCCCAGGTTTGGGGAGGTTGGGTAATGCCAGCCGCTGCAAACGCCTCCTTGTTATAAATTAATGCCAATGTAGAAAAGTCCTTGGGCAGGCCATAGAGTCGGCCCTGATATTTGAAGGCATTGAGCAAAGAAGGTTCAAAATCAGCCAGATTAAAATCTGGAGTAATGTAATTATCTAATGGCTCCAGCACGTTATGTTTCATCAATAACGGCGCTTCAAACACATCCAGATAAAAAACATCAGGAGCCACATCCCCAATCAAGCGAGTTTTAATCACATCCATATACTCGCTGTTAATCGTTTCGTACTTAACTTTGATATCTGGGTTCTTCTTTTCAAAGTTTCTAATCAATCGCTCCAAAAGCTGCTTTTCATTTGGGTTACTTTGCCATCCACTTAACCGAATCGTAGTCACCTGTTCAGTTGCCTGGCCCGACAGACGACAACCGGGAAGCGCGATCGCCGTCAATGCTAAGAACGTTATCCCAATGGATTTGAACATCAAATTCATACCGTAAATCAGTGGGAAGCTATTAGTTGTTGGTTGTTAGTTGTTAGGGAGGGGTGGAGGGGTGGAGGAGTTTTGAGGAGTTTGTCAAATTTTTTGTGGCAATGCTGGAAGGGGGGTCGAGGGAATCAGGATTTCAAGAAGCCAGAGCCCTGTTTCTAGAACACCCTCGATGAGTTTTGAGTCCTGAATTGCTCCAGCCCCTAATCCCTGCTCCCTCGCCCCCAATCCCTGACTCCTGTCTCCTTTCTTCTTCCTTCTTCTCTATTGCGTTTAATTAAAACACCCCCCCGGAACCAAGTTCTTTGCTTTATCTATAAGAGAAATGGCCGGAGGTGCAGAGATGGATCAGGCGGAACGGATAACCTGGCTGAGGCAAAACACCAATTTAGAAGCATTGTCAGAAGAGGCGTTGGGGGCGATCGCGGCGGCTGTCCAAGAAGATACCATCCAGGAAAATCGGCGACTGGTACTGGAAGACACCCAACCGGATGCTCTCTATATTTTAAAATCTGGGCGGCTGGAAAGTTACCGCACCAGTAAAAACAGCCTCGCCAGAGCATTAAGTCTGCTGCCGGGAAGCATTTTACATTTGAAAGAATTGTTACTAGATCAGCCTGCGGAACAGACCGTGATCACCTTAAGCGAATGTGTGGTTTGGGTGATTCCGCGATTGGAGTTTCTGGCGATCGCCCAACACTACCCCGAAATTAGCCAGATTTTCTCGCGCCAACTGGCTACTGAACTCGATCAGGTTTCTGCTCAGCTTTCCTACGAACGGGAGCGACAGACCGCTTTGCGACCTTACCTGGTACCCAAAGTAAAGCGGGGAATCCTTGGCAGCAGCCGTTATGCAGCCCGTCTCCGTCAGGACATTCGAAAAGCCTCGCAAGATCGAAAATCAGTGCTGATTTTTGGTGAACCAGGGCTAGGAAAAGACAATGCGGCAGCCCTGATTCACTTCGGTTCTAGAGATCGCCATGAACCGATGATCAAAATCAACTGCGATACTCTGCAGGCAAGTGGAGCCGAATTATTCGGGCGAGCAGGTGGTAAAGCGGGGTTAATTGAGTGGTTGGGCGAAGGAACTCTGCTGCTGAACAACATTCAAGAACTGCCACCAGAGCTTCTGGACAAACTGGTGAAATTGTTGGAGACAGGAGAATACACTCCGGTTGTACGGGAAGGCGACCCTCCCCCCGCTCGCCGTCGCTGTCAGGCACGCATCATGATGGTTTCAGAAAAGGTTTTGCCTGCCCTGGAGCATAAAGGACTGGTAGGACACATCATCAAAGTCCCCCCGCTGCGGGTGCGCAAAGCAGACATTGAGGCCCAGGTTCAGTACTACCTGAGCTTATTCTGCCGTGCCCGTGGACTTCCCAAACCGAAGGTAGCACCAGAAGCCATTCGCCGTCTTCAAGGATATGACTTTCCCGGCAACTTAACAGAACTGGAAAGCCTGGTAGAACGGGCAATCTTGCAAGCCAACGGAGCCGCTGAACTGACGGAAGAAGTTTTTTGGTCAGTCAGTACTAAGGCCAAGCGATTTCGCGTGAATCTATTGAACCTTTACCCCAACCTGCGCAAGTTTCTGCGCAGCCCCTGGTATCCCGATCGCATCAATTACGGTTTTACCCTTGGCTTTTTTGCCGTGGTGGTTGCCATTCTGATGCTGGGTCCACAGAGCCGGGAACGCAACATCGCCCTCACCTTTTTCTGGGCCTGGTGGTGGCCGCTGATTCTGGTCGCCTTTCCGTTTGTGGGGCGCATCTGGTGTGCCTTCTGCCCGTTCATGATCTATGGCGAACTGGCGCAGAAAGTTTCCCTCTGGCTCTACCCCCGCAAACTGCTGCCCTGGAACCGGGAACGGGCCGAGAAGTGGGGTGGCTGGTTTTTGTTTGGCCTGTTTACTCTCATTCTGCTATGGGAAGAACTATGGCATCTGGAAAATACCGCCTACCTGTCGGGGTGTCTGCTGCTGCTAATTACCGCGGGGGCAGTGATCTTTTCCCTGTTGTTTGAGCGCCGCTTCTGGTGCCGCTACCTCTGCCCCATTGGTGGCATGAATGGGCTGTTTGCCAAACTCTCTGTTACTGAACTGCGGGCGCAACAGGGGATTTGTTCGGCAACCTGTACCACATACCAGTGCTACAAGGGCGGACCTCAGAAGGGAGAAGGAATGGAAACGGGGGGGTGTCCTCTCTATTCCCACCCTGCTCAATTAGAAGACAACCGGGATTGTGTTCTCTGCATGACCTGTCTGAAAGCCTGCCCCCATCGCTCTGTGGAGTTCAACCTGCGCCCGCCAGGAGTTGAGCTGTGGACTACCCATAAACCCCTGGCCTACGAAGTGTGTTTGATGTTTCTACTGTTTGGTGCTGTATTCTTACACCGTTTACCGGAAATTGAGGGACAGTTTGGCTGGGATCTGGATCTGGATCACTTCGGAATTCATACCGGGGTTTCGGTGCTGGCATTAATGGTTCCTGCTGCGATCGCCCTCCTTGCCCATACCTTCACTCGCCTGACCCAACAAAGCAGCAAACCTCAGCCGTTTGTAGAACTCGCCTACGGCTACTTGCCTCTGGTGTTGGGTGCAAATCTGGCGCATTATTTGAGGTTGGGACTGACTGAAATGGGACGGATTATTCCCGTCACCTTTGCCACCTTTGGCTTTGGCAGGGCGAATTTGCCGGTTGCCGTTGCCCATCCCGCCGTGGTCGCCTTCCTGCAAGCAGTAACATTAATTTTCGCCTTCTGGTTTAGTGTGTTTCTAACCCAGAAGATTGCTCGTCAGCCATTCTGGAGACTGTTGCCACAATACCTGGCTATGGTTGCGATTGGCTCTCTAATCTGGAAGGTAGTTGTAGGATGGTGAGATATAGCTCTACGCGGGTGCGTTAGGACATCGGAATTAGAGAGGGAGTGGGGGCTGCGCCCCCAGGCAGGGGGGCACCTCCTCCACTTTGCCTTTAGTGTGTAGCTGTCGCCAGGTTGTCACTGGATTTAAGGGGGATGGGGGCGCAGCTCCAGACTACCCTTCTTTCACCGGCTGGCCAAAAGAGCCCGGCGCCTTAGAATGTCTAAAAGTGTCGAGAAGTAGGATGGGATGGGAGCGATCGCCTCGATCTGTTCACCGGAAACTGGATGCTGAAGGCGTAAGCGCCAGGCATGTAACGCCTGCCCCGGAAGGTTGACACCTACCGAACGCCCCGAACTGTAATCGGGGTCGCCAACGATGGGAAAACCTATATGGGCCGTATGAACCCGAATCTGATGGGTGCGCCCCGTTTCCAGTGCAAAATTTATCAGGGTATAGTTACCCAGGCGTTCCTGAATTTGCCAGTGGGTGATGGCGTAGCGTCCACCCTTTGCTTCGGGAACGATCGCCATCTTTTTCCGATCTGCTGGATGCCGACCAATTGGGGCTTCTATCGTTCCCTGCTCCGTTTTGGGTGCCCCGTAGACGACTCCCAGGTATTCCCGTCGAGCCGTTTTTTCTTTGAATTGCTGTTGCAACCGAAGATGGGCAAAGTCATTTTTGGCAACGGCGATCGCCCCCGTTGTATCCTTATCCAGTCGGTGAACAATTCCCGGTCGCTGAATGCCGCCAATCCCAGATAGGGTACTGGCCCCCGACTCGGTACGGCAGTGCCACAGGAGTGCATTCACCAACGTCCCGCTGACATGCCCTGGTGATGGATGAACCACCATCCCTGCTGGCTTGTTGATTATCAACAAATCGGCATCCTCGTACAGGATGGAGAGGGAAATGTTTTCAGGCTGAATGTTGAGGGGTTCAGCATCGGGAATTGTAATGTGGATGCGATCGCCCGCCTGCACAATCTCCTTTTTGGCAGAGCAAACCTTACCGTTGAGTACGACCTGATTGTGCCCAATTAGCTTTTGAATGCGCGATCTCGACAGATCATCCAACTGATCTGCCAGGAACGCATCCAGGCGTTCCCCTGCATCTTCTGCCTCAACCTGTAGCTCAATCTCTGCGGTCAACTCTACAAAGGACAAAGGGTTTATATGGTAGCCATCACCCATCCATTCCTGGAATCCCATGGGTACGCTTCGCTAGTCCATCCTACCCTGACTCGATATAGTTCTACGCAAATGCGTCAGGACATTGGGTTTGAAGGGAGGGGGGCGGTGTTCCCAGCCAAGGGGGCCACCCCTGCACCCCATCCTAACCACAAGAACTACCGCTTACCCATCATGCCCTGGTATTTTAGTTTCCAGAAATCGCTTGTGTGCTTTAACGCAAAGGTCTACAGCCTGACAGGACCGAGTGCAGATTGACCACTGATCCAATCACCGCGATCGCCGGAGCCCCAAACTGCTTTTCCTCCACTTGTTGCACGATGGTTGCCAGCGTACCTGTTAATTCTTCTTGGTTGGGTCGAGTTCCCCAGCGAACCAGGGCGACGGGAGTTGCCAAACTGAGTCCAGCGGCCACTAATTGCTCAACGATCGCTGCCAGGTTGTGAATACCCATGTAAATAACGATGGTTTCGGAGCCATGGGCGATCGCCTGCCAATTCACAGCAGGACGATATTTTCCGGCCCCTTCATGCCCGGTGACAAACGTTACTGAAGAACTATAGTTCCGGTGGGTTAGCGGAATGCCAGCATAGGCAGGAGCCGCAATTCCAGAAGTAATTCCCGGCACCACTTCTACGGGAATTCCAGCTTCCACCAATCCCTCCATCTCCTCACCACCGCGCCCAAAAATAAACGGGTCTCCCCCTTTCAACCGCACAACGATCGCGGCCTCTTTAGCCTTTTCGATTAGCAATTGAGTGATGTCTTCTTGCAGCATCGAGTGCATGCCTTTCCGTTTTCCTGCGTTGATCTGCTCCGCCTGTGGGTTAATCATTCCCAGAATGGGTGCGCTAACCAGGGCATCGTAAACCACCACATCAGCACATTCCAGCAGTGCTTTACCTTTCAGAGTCATCAATCCTGGATCTCCAGGTCCAGCACCGACTAAATAAACTTTGCCTGAATGGGTCATTGGAGAGCCCTCCTTGCCAGTTCCATCAGAAGGTCTGCCAGTTCGGCAGAGGCTTCTAGCGGCGAGGTGAGGTGCAGACTGAGGCCGGGAAATTGGCTGGAAAGAAGGATGACCTGTTGGGCGATCGCGTCCGTGACCGTGCCTTTGAACAGAAAGTAGGGAAAAATCGCAATTTTCCTCAGTCCTAGGCTCCTCAGTTCGCTTAAGCGCGTTTCCAGATCGGGAGGAACAGCCCAGTAAGCAGGTACTGCACCCAATCGTTCTGCTAAAGCTTCAATCGCCCGATTCGCGTTAGGGCGGCGGCTACCGTGAGCCAGCAAAATCCAGGCTTCTGCGGGCACTGCTGCCATCCGCTCAGTAATGAGACGATACAGCCTTGGATGGGAACCCAGATGGGGAGCAATTTCGACCTGGAATGACCGCCCTAACACCTGCTGCGCTAAAGCGACTTCTGAGGGAATGTCTTCCATCACATGGACACCCTGAAGCAGAAATAATGGCAAGACTACAATTCTGAGAGGGGCAGAGAGAGCAGGGTTTGCTGCTGCTGTCCAGAGTTGATGCCCAAAGTCTACGATCTGCTCATGAAGCGAGGTGGAAGATCCTTCAAGAGAAGCCACTTCGACAGAAGGTGAATTCAATTCTAAGCTGGACGCTTCATCCGCGTCATAAAACGCTGGAATGGCTAAATTTCCGTTAAATAGTAATTTTTCTTCAGGCTCAACGGTAGTGGTTTTAGCTCCAACCAGCGATGCAAGTTTAAAGTACTGAATTCGCTGGTAGAAAAATCGCGCCAGCCCCCTGGCTGCCTCCTGAGGGCGGCGATCGCAGCTACCATGAAAAACCAGCAAGTAGGCAGGGACGCTTTGCAAAACAGTGGATTTGGAAAAGATTGCGGAGGCGTATCTCGAATTCTAACGTTCAGGGCAATAAACTCTGTAACCGGGAAGACAAACCAGGAGGTAAAAGATAGAAGCCAGAAGCTGGCAGGGATTTATTGCGGCTCCTGACTTCTGGCTCCTGACTTCTTTCCAGGTTCTTTCTAGTACAGCACAGCGGAGATACGGATACCATTCTGGCTCCCTACTTCCCACTCCCTAACCCAATGTTTGCTGGACTTATGCCATCCTGCACTAGTTATTGGAACCCTGCACGTAGGCCAGCGTGAGACTGTCGTGGGCTAGGAAGTGGGCGAGGTGGAATGCCCGGTCCTCGGTCTCCAGCAGCATCTGCTCGTACATCAAGCGGGTGGCGCGATCGCCCAGGCTTTCTGCCTGCCCCGCCTGACGCCTGAGTACGTTGATAATTGCCTGCTCTGCCTTCAAGTCATTTTCAACCATTTGTCGGCAGCTAAAAGTCCCATCAGGTTCGGGGGTAAAGCAGCACAATTCAGCTAGCTTTGAAAAGCTAGCAACTGGAGTGCCACCTAACCCGTTAAGCCGCTCTCCAATTTTATGAACGTATCCCTCAACTTGCTCATAGCTTTCTGAGAAGAATTCATGGAGGGAATAAAACTCAGCACCTTCAACTACAAAATGATGCTTTTGATACTGCAAATAGAGTGCCTGAAAACTTGCCAGAGCAATATTAAACCCTTCACAGATAGGTGCAGTAACCGAGCGGTCTAACAAAACCGGATTGTCGTAAACCTGATCAAAGGAACGAATTGAACTTTGAGTATCAGCCATTGTTTCCTCCCCTTGGCATCTTCAGGATCTTTTTTCAGGATCTTTTTCTGAAAGTATATTCAATTTATCACGGCCAATTTAAGAGTCAAGAAGAGATTTTTTATCTATTAAGAATCATTTGCAACATAAGAACCCAGTTTGGAATTGTCATTAAGTTTTAACCTGATGAATGCGTAGATCCAAAGAGTTCACCTTGAACAAATTTGTCGATTAAAAAAACGCCAAAATTTAGCAAATAAGTATGAGCAAATCTTCAGAAGATACAAATGAAGATACAAGTATTGATTAACGGAGAAGCAAAGGTTGAAATGATTGTTGCTATATCTATAGCAGTCCTAAATCAGTCGTGAGATTGAGAGACTTTGTGAAAAAGTAAGTAGGTAGTCATAATTAATTTGTAAAGGGGGGAGTGGGGGCTGCGCCCCCAGTCCGGGGGTGAAACCCCCTCCACCCCCAAAATTATTCTTAATTTAATTGCGCCTAGCTGCTTATTTCTGTGGAATACTGTCTCACAATCCAAATAGGATCGCTATATAGCAACCCTGGCAGGGAGTGAGGAGTGGATGGGTGGATGAGTGGATGAGTGGATGAGTGGATGAGTTCTGAATTGCTCCAATACCCGATCCCTAGTGTTTGCAACACTAGCCCCTAGCCCCCAGTCCCAATCCCTGACTCCTGGCTCCTGGCTTCTCTCTTCTTTACTTCCCATGGCTTCTACTGCTGAGAAAGCCGCTGCATGGGCTGATCGGCTAAAAGTTGATGGGTTTCTTTCAGGAGGTCTGGAATTTTATCCGCGTGGGGGCTGTTGACCAGGCAAGCCCTCAGAGCATTTCGATCTACCTGATCGGCTCTGGCTCCGGGGAACCAGTGGCTGGCCTGCCCCAGCAGGTTGTAACGCATTTTGGCATAATCCACCATGTCGTAGGCGATCGCCAAATTTCTTAACCAAAGAATTATGGGAATGTTTAACCCACCAGGGGTTTCCTGGGGTGTGGGTAAGCCAAGGTGCCAGGTTTTGTACCAGGTTTCACCCAGGCGAGCGATCGCGGCCTGTTCTAGCCGTTCAATGATTGGAGGCAATATTTCGTCTGCTCTGTCGAGTAAATCCAGTGCCTGCAGGTGTTCATCGAAATCTTGAGGTTTGGCAGCCCCAATGCTGAGAGTATGAACCTGGGAATGGCTGAGGCAAAACAGGTTGTTGAAGACTAGCGGACTCAAGGGATGACAAAGCTCAATCAGGCGACGGGGTGGTTCGTAAAGCATTCCCCCTTTATTCGATGGGCTGATAATAAACACCCCCATGTCCAGCCGGGTAGCTGCTTCAATGGCTTGCCAGTTATTCTGGTAGATGTAGTACCAGTGCAGGTTGACATAATCAAACTGGTTGGTTTCGATAGTCTGCAAGATAACGTCTGTCGGGGCATGGGTTGAAAACCCAATAAAGCGAACTTTGCCCTCTTTCTGCAACTGCCGCGCCACATCCAGACACCCTCCAGGGCGAATGGAGTCATGTAGCAGTTCCGGTGTATTTATTCCGTGCAGTCCCAGCAGATCAACGTAGTCCAGCTTCAAGTAGGAGAGGGATCTTTCAAATTTACGGCGAAATTCTCCTGAGTCTGCTTCCGGAGAAACCTTGGTTTGCACAATGATTTCTTCACGGGGAAGGGTCGGTAGAATTTGACCCAGTTGCATTTCGGAACTGCCATAGCCCCGTGCTGTTTCAATGTGGTTAATGCCAAGTTCCAGCGATCGCCAGATAGTCGCCTCCAGATTTTGTTGATTTTCGCGAGGCACCTCTCGCATGGGTAAATCCTGCCACTTGTACTGATATCGCATCCCGCCGCAGGAAAAGACAGGCATCTGCAACTCTGTGCGTCCAAATCGTCTGTATTCCATGGTACCTGCTACCTATCTCCTGTTTGGGTTCCAGTGCGCTCCTGAATGCCGCTTACAACCAGTTTCAATCTCATATCTCCAATCAATCGTATCAACTGGAAATTCCTTTAGCAGCATGGCCAGATCATCCACAATTGGAATGGCTAACTGGTCACGGTAAGCCGTTTTGCCAATCAGATTCAGGTCTTCACAATAGAGGGGATTGGTGTTGTAGGTACCGTCTTTGTTGAGAAAGCGAGAGGCTTCAAATACGGTGATGCGATGGCTGTTGACAAATCGACGATGAGGTTTCTGGGATGAGGGTCGCGATCGCTGTCTAATCCTGGTTTCCTTCGTTTGCCAGAGATGATCCAGGCAAATGTGAATATCCTTTTTAAGCCGGACACAATGGGTTTGGCTTGTCTGAAAAGGCGAAAAAATATAAGTACGGACAGCCGTTGGCGTATCGCGGTCTACCAGCTTGAGAATGCCCTGCTTACCTCTATACTGTTTGAGGACTTTGTAAGGCTTGCTGGCAGTTTTGTCTTTTTTGGCCCAAAGGACTCGCCTGATTCAGTCAAGTAGAAGTCAAGTAGATCAATAAAAATCCGGTCAACGCGCATTCACTAAGCGGTATAAAATATCACACCGCTAGGGTTCCCCCCTTAGCAACAGTTAGATATATTTCCTTGCGGGTATGGTTAAAAGAGCCCTGACTTGGGAGATAAGAAGTCAGGAGCCAGAAGCTATAGCGTTCCTTCTTGAAATTTGAACAGGGTGCAGGAGTTCCACCCCCTTATTTTTACAAATAGTTTGTGAACGCTATATAGCTTAGAAGAGGAAAAGATTTTGGATGCTAACTCCTATTCTCATTCGTGACCCTACAGGTTACATCTCAGGCCACACCGCCTTAAATTTCCCGGATAACAGGTTTACCATCCACCACTTCACCCACCAGAACTAGGTCTGTCAATCCTACAAACAAGCCGTTTTCCAACACTCCGGGAATGTTGTTGAGAGTTTTCTCCAGTTCAGCCGGGTTATCGATTCCATTCTCAAACTTCACATCCAGAATTAGATTGCCCTGATCTGTCACAACGGGACCAGACTTTTTCACAGCCATTCGGAGTTGGGGTTTTCCACCGAGCTGCTCAATTGCCTTTGATACAGGGTTCAGTGCTTTTGGCACAACTTCAACCGGCAGCAGAAAGCCCAAATTCAGCTTATTGACTAGCTTGCTGCTATCTACGATTACAATAAACTGCCTGGCAAAAGCCGCAACCAACTTCTCCTGAAAGTGAGCAGCTCCCCCACCCTTAATCAAATTCTTTTGCGGATCAACCTCGTCTGCCCCATCGATCGCAATATCGATATGATCGACTTCATTCAACGTGGTCAGGGGAATTCCATTTTCCCGCGCCAGCACTTCTCCTTGAAATGAAGTGGTAATCCCTTTAATATCCTTCAGTTCACCTGATTTGAGGCGATTGCCCAGCGACTGAATCATAAAGGCCGCTGTTGACCCCGTTCCCAAACCAACTATAGAACCCGACTGTACTCTAGCAGCAGCCGCTTCTCCAACTTGTTTCTTCATTAAGGTAGCGGTGTCTAGTTCTGCACTCATGGAACGATCCTTTTAGACGGTGAATTGTTTAGGTTATTAGTTATTAGTTGTTTAGTTTCTCTCCGTCCGTCAGTCTACTACCTCTCGGCGACCCTATGAGCCAAGCGGATGATTTTTCAGAACTGGACTATCAGTTTTACTCTGCTCTGACACCAAAAGAACGTTACCAGAAGATTCAGGAACCGGATACGTCTGAAAATGTTCGGGCACTATTGTTTTATCAGCAGGGGCAATTACTGGCGGATGATCAGCGGTATGAAGAAGCGGTTGCCAGTTTTGACCAGGCCGTTCAATTGAAGCCAGGCTATTACCGTGTCTGGCTGGCGCGAGCAAGTGCGCTGAGAAACCTGGAACGGGACGAGGAAGCCATTGAGAGTTGCGATCGCGCCCTGGCAATCCATCCCGACCGCCATGTGGTATGGCACAGGCGTGGAATTTCGCTACACAACCTGGGACGGTATGAAGAAGCCGTGGAGAACTATGATCACGCCCTGGAAATTGCTCCCGGCTTTTGCACAGCCTGGTATAACCGGGGCCTTTCCCTGGAAAAGCTTGACCGGAATGAGGAGGCGATCGCCAGCTATGACCGGATTCTGCAAATTGACCCGGAATACGCTAGAGCCTGGAGAAATCGGGGGGATGTTTTCCTGAAACTGGGTCAGCATCAGGCTGCAATCACCAGCTATTACAGGGCACTGGAACTTGGTTTCAAAGAAAGGGCTATTTGGAGGAACCTGGGTAGAGCTTTGAAGGCGATTGGCGACTATGAAGAGGCGCTAGAGAGTTACAACCGTTGGGTTCAGCTTCAGCCTGATGACTACCACGCCTGGAAAGAACAAGCCGCAATTTTGTCAGGGTTGCGGCGCTATCCAGAAGCAATCGCCAGTTATGACCGAGCCCTGGAAATTAAGCCCGATGCTCACCTTCTCTGGAGCTTACGAACCCTAACACTGGCAAAAATGGATCTTTATGAAGAAGCCCTCGATAGCTGTGACCACGCACTTACTGTGAAACCGGATGAGTTCAGCCACTGGCGAATCAAAGTTTTACTCTTAAAAGAGCTGAATCGCTACGAGGAAGAGGTTGAGAGTTGCGATCGCGCCCTGGAACTCAATCCGGATGATTCCGAACTCTGGAGCCTGCGGGCATTTGCGCTGAGAAAACTGCATCGGGATGAAAAAGCTGTCGAAAGCTACGATCAGGCCATCGCACTGGACCCCGACAACTACAAACTCCGGCACCAGCGGGGACTGGCCTTACGCAAGCTAGGCAGGACTGAGGCGGCGATCGCTGAATTGAACTATGCCCTGGAACTTCGCCCTGACTATTACCCGGCTACCCGCAGTAAACTATTTCTACTGTTAACGACTGGATGGATCTTTACCTACTTCACCGACAGAAAACCTCTGATAGAGCGGGAAAAACTGTTAACCGACCTGAGAAGGGTTCTGGATGGATTTGTTAAAACCAAACTTCCGACCCTGATAGTGCTGGCCCTCATGGTTCTCTCCGGCACTCATAGTCAGGTAGTTGCCCTTGCGATCGCAGGCGTCTTTTTACTGATCACAGTCGCCAGTGACCTGATCACAGAATCGCGCCAATAAATGAGTTAAGGCTTACGCAAACCTCGGAGGTTTTAGCCTAAAACAGCATCTCATGGCCTACATCGGACTTAAGCCTCCAAGGTTTTGAACAATGCGTAAATCCTGAGAGTGATAGGGTGGATGGGTAGATGGGGCAATCCCTGCTTGGCCACTCTGTCACTCCGTCACTCTATCACTCCCCCACCCCTCACCTTCCACCTCCACTATTACCCGTCGTGGAACTCATCCCATTCAGTCAGCAACGATTTGAAGCGGCTTATCGGATCGTGCAGATCGCGGATTTTGGTAGCGCTTCAGAATTTCCTGCTGAGTCACTCTACTGGTTTGACAGCCTCGCTTCCACTAATCAAACGGCCTGGGAACTCCTGGAACAGGGAGCCCCTGCGAGAACGGTTGTCCTTGCCCTTCAACAGACTGCGGGAAGGGGGCAATGGGGCAGGCAATGGTTTTCTCCACCGGGTGGACTATATCTTTCTGTGGTGTTGGCTCCCGATCTGCCCGTCGAACACAGCGCCCAGTTAACGCTCTGTTCAACCTGGGGAATTGCCAGGGTTTTGCGCACCATTCCAGCCAGGTTAAGTGGGGTTGATGTCCAACTTCCGGTTCAGGTGAAGTGGCTGAATGACCTGATACTGGAGGGGCGCAAGCTGGGTGGTATTTTGACTGAAACACGAATCAGCCAGGAACGCATTACAAAAGCGGTGGTCGGAGTGGGGTTAAACTGGGCAAACCCGGTGCCCGAACCAGGAATTAATTTGAAGTCCTACCTGGAACGGCAGGAAATTCCTCTTATTGAGTCGTTGGAAATGCTGGCCGCCCTCACTCTGCATGGAGTGCTGTCGGGCTATCAGCGCTGGCAGGTGGAAGGAATTGAGGCTCTACTGCCTTCCTATTTTGAATTGCTGGCTTACCGCGATCGCCCTGTTTGGCTTAGTGGGCAAATTGGGGCGATCGTCGGCATCACTTCCAGGGGCGAACTGCGAGTCCAGCTTCAACCGACTGGTACCAGCAGTTCTGAACCATTTCCAGCGACTTCTCCCACCCCACCCCCGGAAGTTTTGTTAAAGCCGGGTACAATCAGTCTTGGCTATGAGTCTCCATCACCCAAATCCGGTGGAACTTAGTAGCCTTGGTAAACGACTAAATCTCCAGTCGATTAGATTGCTTGACTTTTGAGGAGTGCCAGATGACACCAGATACTGTCTCTAAAGCGTGGAAAAGCCCAGCATTTCAGCATTTTTTCCTGGTTCAGGGGCTAAGCTTAATCGGCAGTGCTGGCCTTTTCGGCAGTGTGGCTCTGGCTCAAAATTCTTCCACCGAGATCATTTTAGAACCGGCAGGGCAGGTGGGTGAAATGGCTCCTCCAGTCGTTCCTGAAGTGATTGAAGTTGCTCCACCCTCCGCAGTTCCAGAGTTTTCTCCTGCCCCCCAACCTTCCCTGGATCGGTTAGAGGAACCAACTGTAGAGGAACCAACTGTTGTTTTACCCGGCGCAAAGGCAGGCTACGACGCTCCCACAGCTATCATTCTGTCGGAGCGCTCCAGTGGCTGCCAGACTGTGTTGAGTCACGGGCGGGCCGTTCCTGACGGCATTTGTCCACCTCCCCCGGTTGAGCGGGAAACCGTGTCCAGCCTGAGCAAGCATAACGTTTCAGCCGTGGGGGTAGGCTCGCTCAGTGTGGTCACTCCCTCCTCAAACGTTTGGGATTATTACAAACGAACAGTGCGCCCACCGGGAAGGTTAGGAAATGGCAACATTCGGCTGATCTTTCCGCTCTCAATTCCGGCTCCCATTTCTTCTATGTTTGGCTGGCGCACCCACCCCATCACTGGCGATCAACGCTTCCATTCAGGTACTGATCTGGCCGCTCCTCTGGGTACGCCTGTGCTAGCGGCCTTTGCTGGCCGAGTGGCGATCGCCGATTTTCTGGGCGGCTACGGTCTGGCCATCAATCTGGAGCACAACAAAGGCACTCAGCAAACCCTCTACGCCCACCTGTCTGAAATTTTCGTAAAGCCAGGGGAGTGGGTCAAGCAGGGGGAAGCGATCGGACGGGTCGGCAGCACTGGCAACTCCACCGGCCCCCACCTCCACTTTGAGTTCCGCCAACTCACCCCAGAAGGTTGGGTCGCAATGGACGCCGGACAACAGCTAGAATACGCCCTCGCTCAACTGGTGAAAGCTCTGTATGTGGCAGAGAAGAGAGGGGTGAAGGGTGAGAGGGTGGATGAGTGGATGGGTGGATGAATTCTGAGTTGGCTCTGGCTATTGGCTCCTGCAGTTTCCTGTCGCT
The DNA here is from genome assembly GCF_049200465.1 of Leptothermofonsia sp. ETS-13. Lineage (NCBI taxonomy): Bacteria > Bacillati > Cyanobacteriota > Cyanophyceae > Leptolyngbyales > Leptolyngbyaceae > Leptothermofonsia > Leptothermofonsia sp. ETS-13. The sequence goes on along the minus strand of NZ_CP120836.1, from coordinate 1,762,545 downwards.
TGTTGCCTGCTGCCCCAGTCCCTATCCCCCAGTCCCTATCCCCTAGAGATATCCATGCTCCGCCAAAAAAGAGGCATTCAGGCTTTCGTAATGGGTTGAAGGATCAGATCTGGGGGGCAGGGAGGCGTTCAGTCGGAGAAACTTTTCGACATATTTGCCCAGGATATCGCCCTCCAGGTTGACGGGACTGCCGGGGCGGAGATATTGCAGATTGGTTTCGGCGTAGGTATGGGGGATGACGGCAACCATGAACCAGGAACCAGATGGATCACAGTCGGCAACGGTAAGACTGATACCGTTTACGGCGATGCTGCCCTTGGGGATAAGGTAGCGGGCAACGCGTGGGTCGTCGGTGGTGAAGGTCATTTCCCAGGAGGTGGCCGTCTGGATGGCGTCTCGTAGATAACCGATGCCATCAATGTGTCCGGTGACAAAGTGGCCACCTAGCTTGCTGCCAACCCGCAGAGAGGCTTCCAGGTTGACAGGGGTTCCATGAATGCGGCTGAAGGTTGTGCGATCGCGGGTTTCCGGCGACGCCACAGCAATAAACCCCTGGGGTAGAATTTCTATCACCGTCAGACAAACACCATCTACGGCAACACTGTCTCCAATGGCTAAGTCCTGCAACATTAATCCGGACACCGCCGAGGAGCAAGTGATTTGTAATTTATCAGTTCCAAGGGGTTGAAGGGTTCCTAATCCTTGAATTATGCCTGTAAACACGATTGTTCTTAGAAAATGAATGATTTTTTGACAAAGTTGGCCTGATTTCCCTCGAATTAAGCTCTCGCAGTTAATTTAGAAGTCTTCATTTAGACTGTCCAATTTCAAGGATGATCATTTAGGATTAGGGCATAAATCAGGGCATACTTAAGTATCGAGTACCTCTGATCGTGACATGGTTGGCTTACCTGGATCCAAACTCATTTTTTCTGGGTGAAATCCATCCTGTCTCCTTAATCTAGGCTGGCTGAGAGTGGTTTCTTCAGTGAAACTCTGCTTTGCTGAATCTATGCTGGATAATAAGTACATTAGTAAGTACATCAGTATGTTAATGTTCCCTCCAGTCCCAACTCGTTCTTTTACCTTGTTTTTTCCTTTGCTTCAGGTATTCTAGGGGCTAAGACGATGATTGAAATGAGAGTCGCTGGAATTGCATTGGATGCAGCAACCCGTAGCCCAATTGTGTTGCTGAGAGATTCTACCGACCGGCGACAACTTCCGATCTACATTGGGCAAGATCAGGCAAAAGCAATTATCAATGCGCTGGAGAATCAGGTTCCTCCTCGTCCCCTCACCCACGATCTGCTAGTCAATTTGATGGAAGAGTGGGACATGACCTTAGAGCGGGTTGTGATTCACTCCTTGCAGGACAATACCTTCTACGCGTTGTTAACGGTTTCTCAGGGAGAAACGAAAAAAGAAATTGATGCCCGACCGAGTGATGCGATCGCGATCGCCCTTCGTACCAACAGTCCTATCTGGGTCATGGAAGAGGTTGTTGCCGATGCTTCAATTCCGGTGGACCGGGACGCTGACGAAGCCGAGCGTCGTGCCTTCCGCGACTTTATCTCCAACTTGCGCCCAGAAGATTTTGTTCAGCGGGGCAAATTTAGCGGCAGCGAGGAAAGCAGCAATAGTTAAGTAATTTCAGAAAAATAGGATACCCAGGTGGGATGGGCAAACAACGCCTACCCGCGTCAGGGGGGTGGGCAGGTATTATCGTAGGGTGGGAACTGTCCACCCTCTTTAATTTGCGCCATTCCATGAAGTTTCGTCGCTTTGGCAAAACCAATCTTCACCTTTCTCTATTCTCCCTGGGAACGATGCGTTGTTTGGCATCCGAAGACATTGCCTGCCAAACCGTAGAACAGGCCATCGCTCTGGGTATCAATCATCTAGAGACTGCCAGAGGATATGGCAGGAGCGAATTCTTCCTGGGGGCTGCGCTTAAATCTGGGCTGCCAGTTCCCCGATCTCAGCTTTATGTGACGACCAAAATTCCTCCCACCGCAGATGCCGCTCTGATGGCACAGGCCATTGATGAATCGCTGGAGCGTCTGGGCTTAGACTATCTGGATGGGTTGGCAATTCATGGTTTAAATACCTGGGAACACCTGGAATGGGTTAAGGCTAGCCAGGGCTGCATGAAGGCGGTTCAGGAAGCCGTTGCCGATGGGCGAGTGCGACATGTGGGATTTTCCACCCACGGCTTTCTGGAGGTGATTCTGGCAGCGATCGCAACCGATCTGTTTGAGTTCGTAAACTTACATTACACCTACTTCTTCCAGCGGAATGCTGCGGCGATTGCGCTCGCCCATCAAAAAGACATGGGCGTATTCATTATTTCTCCAGCGGATAAAGGGGGGATGCTCTATACCCCTCCCCCAACCCTGGAGTACCTGTGTCAGCCTTTTTCTCCATTAGAGCTAAATTACCGCTTTTTATTGAGCGATCCCTGGATCACAACCCTCAGTGTAGGGCCTGCCAATCCCCAGGAGCTGAAGTCACCGCTGGCATTGGCAGACCAGGATCACCCACTGACCCCAGAAGAGATAGAGGCTCTCAATCGTCTGCAAATCCATCAAATGCGTGCCTTAGCCACAGAACGCTGTAGCCAGTGTTACGCCTGTCTTCCCTGCCCAGAGGGCATTCATATTCCAGAGGTGCTGCGGCTAAGGAATTTAGCAGTTGCCTATGACATGACCCAGTTTGGACAATACCGTTACCGGATGTTTGAAAATGCTGGTCACTGGTTTCCGGGTAACAAAGCCAATCGATGTACTGATTGTGGGGAGTGTCTGCCCAAATGCCCGGAGCAGTTGAATATTCCCAACCTGCTACAAGATACCCATCAGCGGCTCAATGGCGCTCCTGGACGCAGGCTTTGGGGTTAGAGGGTGTTGGCTGTTATCTCGTTGCCAGGTTCCTGCCTGGCCATGTCGATTAGAAGTTCTCACTTCCCGTGTTGATTCAGAGAAGCAACAGCTTCGATGGCAGGGTCACGAAGCCGGAGCGTCATAACCAGAATAGACGTTCCCCAATGACGCTACTCCGTATACATAAGCGATTTGTTTCCGCTGGAAGCCTCTCAGACCTAACCTCCAACCCCTTCCTTCCAAGGGAAGGGGAGCTCTGATTCAAGTCCCTCTCCAACATGGAGAGGGGTTTAGGGAGAGGTCAAGCGATTTGTGTATACACAGTAGCTCTAATGACGAGATGCACCCGATCAGAAACGTATTCAGGATAACTTGTAGGTTTTTACTTCAAACTGATAAATTTTGACTACGAATTAAATTAATTTTTAATCTTATGTTCCTCATATTAAATTCAAGCTTAAAGTTAAATATAAGTTATCGATTGTGACACTGAAATATCCGTCCAGGGTTACTGCATCTCAGCTATCGCATCTCATCGTCAAGTGAACGGATATTGGCCTGAAAACATTTACTGTTGTTCCTGAAAGTCACGTAATGAGTATTATGCAGCCTGAGCAAGCCCAAACCTACCGCAACGTGATGGAATCCCTCGTTGTGGAAGAGGTTGAGAAGCAATTTCAAAAACTACCAGTCAAGGTTGCCAGCTACGTAAATAAGGCGGAGGTGGTTGCCTATGCATTGAATCGCCTTCCCCCCCTTTATGCCACGAGTGAACGCGGCTGGCAACAACAGCGAGACCGTGCCCGGCGAGAGATGAATGACCAGATTAAAACAGCGGTGCGGCAGGCGATCGCAGCCGTTCAGCGAGATCCTTTACGGGTAGTTACTCCCCTTAAGGTTGAAGAAGAACAGGAATCAACCGCAGCGCTGCAAGGGCTCAAGGAATTACTTGGACGGGAGGAACTTTCCTGGCGAGATCTGGTCAATGCTGTTGAAAATGCGCTCATTAAAACAGCCCGTGGAGAAATTACCTGGCGCAAACGGGTCAATGCTCCCGTCCATCGGACCGAATGGCATGACACTCGTTACCTCTTGTAGCCCTCAATCAATGCCTTCAGGAAACTGGCCCAGTCGTCTCGTCCGGGTCGGTTTAATCACAACGTTAGTCCTGGGTGTAGGAGATAGGGAGTGGGAAGGCTGGGGGCGCGCGGTCGCCCAAGATGCTCCTTCTCTTGAAACGGCAAAATCCTTTACCCTCCATCCCGACTCCGAACCTTTAGACCTCAATCACCTCAAATCTGGCAACACTCCGCCCGCAGTTGTTACCGCTACCACCATTTCCCACACGGGATTGACCATTCCCAGTCTCTGGTGGGTATGGGAGCAGTACGCTGCGCAGGAACGATACGGCAACAAGCTGATTGAAAATTGGATCGCCTACCCTGGCAATGGTAGTCAGCCCGGACGAATCGATTTTGTTGTGAACCGACAACTCTGGAGCATGATCGACTACCTCGAACGCTACACCTTCATTCATGAATTCGGCACAGTTGCCAGAAGTTACGGCTACAACATCCGTATCTTTGACAACCGGGCAAATTTCCTGGCGGCTTATACCTGCGATTTCAACCCCATAATTGGGCAACGTCAAGAGGAGTTATCCATCAATCCCTCGGTTCTGAATTACACATCAGCGAAGTATTCGTCCTTCATCCAGCCAGAAACCCCTCTTACCTGTGCCGCTCTCCTGGACTACAACGGTAAATCCAGTTTGCGAGGGCGACCTAACTTGCCTGGCGAAGGCGTTTCCACACCCGCTGGTGCTCAGTAATTGCCTGGTCCGGTAAGGGATACAGAAATTCGCTCGCTTCCAGGGTTTTCCTGTTCGGCAGGAGCAATGGGTTAGAGCGGAGCTCCAGCGGCAAACTGATTGGATTTTTTTCCAGGATGATGGGTGAAGTGGCCTTACTCAGTAAAGAGAGTTGGGTCGCAATTTCGGGCTGCCAGCAGAAGTTGATCCATTCCGACACAAGAGGGGGGATAGCAGTCGTACTTTCGGATGGGCGAACCCAGAGGTCTGCCCAGAGTGCGGTGCCAGATTTGGGGATGACTGCGGCGATCGCCTGGCTCCGCTGCATGAGCGGTAACACATCCGCTGACCAACCCACCGCCAACCAGGTGTCTCCCAGCAACAGGGGTTGCAAATAGGCATCCGAACTGTAGAGCTTAACCTGTGGCTGAAGAGCCTGCAACTTAGCCTGCAATTCAGGTACCGACTTGAGATCTGCCGTATTGTAAGACGCGCCCAGGCTTTTAAGCACTAGCCCAATCACCTCGCGGGGTTGATCAAGAAGTGAAATTTGTCTCCGCAGTTCGGGCCGCCACAGATCTTTCCAATCCTCTGGGGGTTGTAAACCTCTGTCTTTAAAGATGTCCTGCCGGTAAGCAATGACGGTGCTTCCAAATCGATAGGGGACTGCCCAAACCTGACCTTTTGGATCGGGTTGCCCCTGCTGGTTACGGGTTACCAACGTCTGCCAGGGCGCTTGGGCCAATGATTTCCAACCATTAAAATTGAATGGTTGCAGGGGCTGAATCAACCCCTGCCGAATCGCCTGGCCCAACCAGTAGTCGCCCAGTGTTACCAGATCAGGGATGGTTCGTCCCTGAGAATTACCTATAAACGGAATCCAATCCCAGAAAGAGTTAGTTGGATGTTTTTGTTGTTTCCAGGTTTGCAGCAGGGAGAACAGCGTCTGGATCTGGGGTTCCGGTGAAAAGTTGAGCGTTGCTGGATTGGAAGATTGTCTCAAGTAATTCCGAAATTCATTCAGCAGTTGAGGGGGAATCGAGCCATTGAGCATACGAATGGTCAAAACCGGACGGTTTTGTCCGGCACATCCTGCCAGCAAATTGCCTAAAGTTAGCCCTACAGAGCCAGTCAAAAAAGAGCGTCGATTCATCATCAATGGACAAGCATTTAAGCGGCAGGCAAAAGATACGTAGAAATACAAGAATTAACAGAAAGGGGGGGCTAAATTGAAATTTTTATTGAATTAGATGGGGAAAATTCTGACTTTCCTGGTCGTCGTTGACAGAATAATTTGTGCTTAAATTTCCATCTCCACTTCTATTACAAAATAATGAGCCTTACCTGCAAGCCTTTTACTGTACCACTCTGAAGTACTCCCCTTATTTAGCTGACACAACTTCTGAAAAACCTGAGAACTTGTAGGATGGTTTACGCTACTTCATCTATCCAGCGTTTGAATTAAAGCACCCACAGGCGTGATGATGGATACAAACGCATTGAATATACAAGCTACTGCGCTTCTAACCTAGTGTAACCTTTAGTTGAGAAATTGCCCGGAATAGAGGCTCTTCTGGTAAGCGATCGCCCCCAAATCAAAGGTTAAATGATTCAGAAATTCACCCCAGTTGCGAAGGGTGATATCTAGAATAATTTGAGTAGAACTCACTATTTGAAATGGGGCGCTTAATGGACAACCTACAGAAGCAAGTTAGCATCTTGAGTAACAAAGTTGATGCACTGTATCAGCTGGTTGAACAACTGAGTGGCAGAGTTTCAGAGGTTGTGTCTGAGTGCCGATTTGGGACTGAACAAATTCATCGTCTGGAAACCGGAACATCACCTGGATCTCGCGCTCAATACGGATACAGTACAGTCGATAGTTCGATGGAACACAAAGATGTTCTGATGGATTCAAATAATCTAGATGCAACCCATCAGAACGGTGAAAAGCAACTGTCGCCAGAAATTCAAATTCAGCGGCTTACAGCCCAGTTGACGGCTGCCTATAATCGCATTGCCGCCCTGGAAGAGCAACTGCTTTCTCAACGGATTCACTGAAGGCGATAAGCAACGGACAACAGACAGTAACAGACAATAAGGTGAGGGATGAGAGGCTGAAAATTAGCTCCCTAATCCCTGGCTCCCAGTCCATACTCCCTAGTCCCTACAATTTCTGACTGAGCCTCTGGTATCGCTGGGTTAATTGTTCAATTGCGTCTAAAAGTTCTGTTTGACCCCAGTTCTGATATAGATGAGCGGCGATCGCGCACCCTCCAGCCCCTACGCCTTCTTTGACATAACCCTGTTCATAAGCCCGCAACTGGCTGAACTGTGAGGATGCAAAGCTCAGTTGGGTGGCAATCAACGGCACGGTACCAATTGCTTGAGCCAGTCCTACTGTATCCCCTGTTGGATCTTCTGCTACCCAGCGAGTGGTTCCTACCACAATCTGTTCAGGTTGCCAGAGCAGTTGGTATTTCTGGGCAATCCCCCGCAGTAGGGCATACACCGCCAACATCTGAGTTCCCCCTGCTAGCAACACTCCACAGGATCGACTGGCGGCGATCGCCATGCCTGCTACAGCAATTTGCATCGGATCGCCGACGGCTGCAACAACCCGAAGTGGATCTGGGATTTGGGATGGGAGCGATTCAGTGGCGAATGGGTGACCAGCGATCGAGGTGGGATCGCTTTCTCCATGATGGAGTTTTTGGAGCCTCCCATCCTCCGCTTCCCATCCCGGTTCCTCTAGATTTGCCTGCCTCAACCCCGCTTTTACCACTTCCCACTTCTGGCGATGGTTACACGTTGGGTGGCTGCTGTTTACCTTACCCACTGCCGCAATTCCCAGTCCCGTTAAAACAGCCAGCGCTGTAGTGGTACCTCCTACCACACACTCTCCTAAAATCACGTAGCCATTGCCCACTTGAGCAGCGAGTTTTTCTCCCCATTGCAGCCCTGTTTGCAGCAAATGTTCGACGATCGACCAATCTAGTGCTTGACCCTGGCTCAGACAACGCGCTGGGGCACCTTGTAAATCGATTGCCGGGACTGCTGGAAGATGGGGTAGTCCGGCGTTGAACAGGTAAACGGGAATATGCTGAGCCTCAACGACTGCCCGTGAGATCAGTACTGGGGATGCACCTATTTCTAAAGGTGGCAGTGGATATTGGGGAACTGCCTGAGGGCCGTTATACAGGAATTCGGCATCGGCGATCGCTGTATACTGCCGATCCGCAGAGGTCGCCCCTGCCGCCGAAATTCCAGAGATCAACCCCGTCTCCGTAAAACCTAGAACACAGGCAAAAATTGGAAGCTGTCCGCGATACCGTTCTAGCCAGCGGTGTCCTTGTTCTGCCTGAGTATAGACATGGATAGGGGAATGGGAGACAGGAAGCGGAGGCTGGAGGGCAGGTTCACTCATAATCCATCAATAGTTGCACCCACTTTGGTGGCCGGGGGATGGGATTGCCTAAGCGATCAAGCAGATACCAGGCAACCAGATGCACTACAAACATATAGACAATGTTTTTGAGGAAGACCAGGATAATTACAACCAACTGAACCATCCACAAACTCGGCTGAACCACCAGCCCCAGCTTAATAAACAGCCACTCTAGCAGGTCAGTTACCTGGGTGGTGGCATAGAGCCAGAGGTCGTCCCCCAGTAGAAGCGATACCAGCCAGATACGGAAAAAGAAGCCAAAGGAGCACAGAAGCGAGCCAATTCCAATCGCCAGCCCCCATTTTGCGCCCCGTCGCCAGAGGACTCCCAACAATACCCCTAACAGCCCAAACGGCATCACATAGAGAATGCTGCGAACAGGACCCATCAACACACTCAGTAGCAGGCCAGAAACGAAGGCTCCCATCCAGGCTGCGCGGCTGTTCCAGCGGAGATAGATGAGGGCGATCGGGATTGGGAAAAAGATTTGCAGCACCGGCCCCATTGGAAAATAGTAGTTGACCAGCCAAATCAGACTCGCTGCACTGGCTAAAAAAGCGGTTTCTACCATCATCAGTGGGCTAGATGGATCGACCGTGCGGGGAGGGCGAAAGGTAGAGTTTGCCAGATGTGTTACGGGAGAACCGGCATCATCTTGGGAGAAACGCCCGTTCTCCTGTTTTTCTTCGGTTCGAATTGAACCAACACTCGATAGGGAAAGTTCTCGTTCTACTTCCTCCCAGGCAGCCTCTTCATCCAACGCTGGTGAATGGTAGGTCTTTGAATCGGTCCGGTCAGCCTGTCCGCCAGGTGGCTGGTCATGGGAGGAATCGTTCATGCAGTACTGGAAAAGGTCGCAGATCTACTCTAGATCCAAAATGCTGAATGCGAGAATTTGGTGTAAAAAAGCAAGAGAGGGAAAAATTACAGCTAGTTTCAAATGCATAAACCACTCTTTAGTCCTAGCCCCTAACCTCCAGTCCCTTAAAGAAGGTGACTAACTCAACTGAAAAAACCTATAAACCAAGGGAAGAGGGAAGCTCAAAAGTAAAACCCCAAAATTAAACTGGTCTTAAAACGGCCTGCCTCAAGCCCACTACTACCCAACGCAAGCTTTGAGGGTGCAAAACTGCCCACAGGTTAATTCCTAGACACACACTACCCAACGTCAGCAGTACGAAGGTTTGGATCGCCACAACGCCAATCACAAACCAGGTGAGGACGTGTAGCACCATAATGCCAGCACACAGACTAGCCAATCCCGCTGTTTTCCATACCCAGGACGATCGCTCCAGGACTGTCAGAATGATAGTTTGGAGCGTTGCCAGCAAGTTTACTGGCAACAACACTGCGCAAATAGCGACGCAGTGAGTGTGGGAAAATTCAAGCAAACCAGGAAATTCGATCATGCAGGCAGTACCCTAACCTGAGTGAATGCTACTACATTCAAGCGCAGTCTATTACTACATTAAACCCTCTAAAAAGTGAACCCTGACCCAGTAGCCTTCTGACCCTACCGGCCTGAAAGTCCCTGTTACGGAGTTTAGCAGAGCCAATCTGCACGAGTCGCTGGTAGATTCCACTTTGCATCTGCTTTACAGCGAAGCAAGAAACGAAACTTATGTTGCAGGGTCAGCCGACTCCAGTCACTATTAACTTGAATCACCAGGATGGGGGATCGGTGAGGATTATGCCATTTTCTAACGCCCAACCAGGTTTACTCTGCATTTCTTTGAATAAAGCTGAAGACTTAAGCAACGGCCCAAAAAACCTCAGTATTCAGAGTGATGAACAAGTTTTCTCAAATTAGTTGCTCCATAAAACCAACTTCTAAAATCGGACGCCAACACCTCCCTGAAGAGAAGCGGCTGTTCCGCCACCAATGCGATAGGCGTTAAAGGCAATGACCGCATTGCCAAACAACACCAGATTGGAATCGGGCAGGACATAATCAATTCCCGGTTGCAGCGCAAAAGCAGCCTGATTACCAACTGGCGTAGTTCTATCACCATTAAAGGGAAAGGAAGCGCCTACCCCAAGATAAACATCGGTCCGCCAATTAACAGGAAGATCATAGGAGACCGTTGGAACAAGAGCCGCCCCATTTCCAAGCAGAGCCTGAGTTCTAACAGAAATCGGCACTTTAAGAAACTTGTAACGGAAAGCAACTGTTCCCGAGACTCGACTGTCTTCTAAGGTTTCCCTTTCCCCGTTGGGTAAAGTGATACTTGCTCCACTCGTCACTCCAAAAGACATCCCAACACCAAGGTAACTGCCATAGGCTGCCTGAGCCATTGCTGCCGACGGGGTGGCCAGGGTCAACCCAGTCGCGATCGCTGCACTCCCCAGTGCAACCAATCTGCCTTGCCATAGGGGCTCCATTCGTTTTTTTGAAACCAGACTCTTAATATAGCTCATGTTCCTTCTCCTTACCACCCATGCAGCAAGAGCTCCATTCATGATTCAATTTAGCCCAATTCTTAAAAACTGAACTAATTTTTTTAGTCAAATAAACAAGCCAGTTGAAAATTCCTGATGTAGCTATAGAGCAGTTGAAGATCAGGAAGCGAGAATAGTTAAGGAGCCTGTAAGGTTCCATCTTCCTATTCCATACCCCGCCCTCACTAATCTATTCCTCACTAATCTATTAAGGTTCTTTTGATACTGGGATTCTTCCTAGGCTCGTTTTGTATCAATCCCCTAAAAAAGAGATAGAATCCGTATAAATTTTTAACTCTGTATATTTTAATACTATAAGTTTTAACTCTGTATTAAGTTTTAACTCTGTATATTTTAATACTATAAGCTCATGGCTTTCAGTTTTTGGAGTTGAGAATCGGCTCTTTTCTCACCTGGTTGGAGGATACAGCTAACTCTAAATTGAGGGACACTTGAGGAACAGGAACAGGCTCCTCGACGATCACCTGGTAGCCAGAGATACTGGATATAGATAAAAAATCTTCGGTGGTGAGTGAGGTGAAAGTTATGAATCGATGGTTTCGTTGGTTGGCTGCCCCTACGACCTGTGCGATCGCGCTGGGAACAGCAGGAATTGTTTTTTGCTCAGAATGTTGTGGCAATTACCTCAACCTCTTTACCTGTCGAGCTCCGGGGTATCTCAGGCGGCAGTCAGAAGGCCAGCAGGTGTGCTGGACAAATCTCCCCCACTCCCAACCATGTGGTTCAGGTGGCTGAAGACACCAACCTGCGAATCACTCTACAGGCAGGCGGCCAACCGTCTCTACTGATTCGTAATCCATCTGGGCAAGAGTTCTGTGTTCCAGCCGATAGTTATTCTGGTGGCAAGATTAATATCCCTGGTCGTTGGACAAAGGGGGCATACTCGATTTATGTGGGCGATCGCTCCAACGGGCAATATCCTTACACATTGTCTATTTCTCAAAACTGATGCAATGGAGCCGGGAGGCTCGAGGTAGAAGTCAGAAATCAGGAGTCAGGAGTTGGAAGATGGATGGTGTTCGAGAAACAGGGCTCTGACTCATTGAAATTTTGATTCCCTCGACCCCCTTTCCAGGATTGCAATAAAAAAATTGATAAAGCCGGAAAATGGAGATTCAGAACTCAAAACTTAAACTTTCCTCTCCATTCCTTACTCCCCAACCCTTTACCTCTCTCTCCTCACCTTCTGTGAAAGAACTTTCTCGTTAGAGAAGGGTTTTTAAATCCAAATAGGATTGCTATAAAAATTAACAACTAACAACTCAATTTAATCTTCTATTCTCCGGGCTGGCACTTCAACCGCGCTGATATCAATGGTTCCAGGAGGGGTTAAGCGATTGAAGCGTCCATTTTCTGCTTTCAAAGGTTCGCCACAACTGGGACAGCGAAACTCAGCTTTGTTCAGACTCATAAATTCGTACTGGCAAACCGGGCAGGTAGACTCAATCAGGTTTCGCTTCAACCACCACTGAAACCCAAAGAACGCAACCACGGGCGTTACCAGGATCAGGCCAATCAGGATGAGGAAGGACTTCACCAGCCAGCCCAGGCCGATAGCTCCCAGCAACCAGAGAACGGCGAAAGGCAGCAGTAGTCGGCTGATTTCAGTAAGCCCTATTTGGAAATTCTTAAAGCCATCCTGATTCACAATTGTCTCCAGTCCATCATGAATTTGAATACTTCCATCGTAATGAGAATTTACGATAACGTGACTTGGCAACTTCTCTAGTTTCTGGGAAGGTATCCCTATCTGAAGTAGATTCCATTGTCTCCCGTAGCATTTCACTTCCTGAATTTCTTAAGAAATTCCCAAGCATATAATTAAATAGCTATGCTTAACTGTTAAGCGGGGGTTCCTTACTTGCACCTCGTCCTAAACCTGGTGGCTATCACTATACCTGACTCCTCTCTTCCAGGGACGGAAATGCCTACGCAAAAAGGTGTAAACACCGATCCTGCGAATTGCTTTAACTTGCATACAATGGCGACATACAGCAGTCCTAGATCAGTTATGAGATGGAGAGGCTCTGTGAGAAAGGTTCTGCAGGAATCCTTTCTCACAATCCAAAACAATCCAAATAGGATTGCCATTGCAGTCCTGAATCCTTTATGAAAAAGGAGAGTTGTGAAAGGCTTTTCCCGATAGGAAAGTCCTTTCTTGATCCACATATAGGATTGCTATAGCAGATAAGTGTACTGGGTTTTAGACGATAGATAGCGGGCTGAGGAAGACTGTAAACTCAATCTATCGTCCTAGATGCCATTGGGTTCATTGTCTGACTTCAAACAGAGTAAGAGTGGGGGATTATGCAGCCAACCAATCCCAATCAATTTACAGAGAAAGCCTGGGAGGCGATTGTTCGTACTCCTGATATTGTGAAGCAAGCGCAACAGCAACAGATTGAATCAGAACACTTGATGAAGGCGTTGCTAGAGCAGGACGGTTTGGCAACGAGTGTATTCAATAAGCTGGGTGTGAATGTGCAACAATTGCGCGATCGCACCGATGAGTTCATCCGCAAGCAACCTAAAATATCAGGCTCAGGCAGCGCTGGCAGCAACATTTACCTGGGACGCAGCCTGGATACCCTGTTAGATAGAGCCGAGAATTATCGTAAGCGGTATGAAGACGAGTTTATTTCGGTTGAACACATGCTGCTGGGGTATGTCCAGGACGATCGCTTTGGCAAAGCGCTGTTGGCAGAATTCAGATTGGATGAAAAAAAGCTCAAGAACGCAATTGACCAGATTCGAGGAAGCCAAAAGGTGACAGACCAAAACCCAGAAGGAAAGTATGAATCGCTGGAGAAATATGGGCGTGACCTGACTCAATTTGCCCGCGAAGGCAAGCTCGACCCGGTGATTGGTCGGGACGAAGAAATTCGCCGCACGATTCAGATCCTGTCTCGCCGCACGAAGAACAACCCGGTGCTGATTGGTGAACCGGGAGTGGGAAAGACAGCGATCGCCGAAGGCCTGGCCCAGCGGATTGTCAGTGGAGATGTGCCCCAATCCTTAAAAGACCGTAAACTCATTGCCCTGGACATGGGTGCTTTGATTGCCGGTGCTAAGTATCGGGGTGAATTTGAGGAACGGCTGAAAGCGGTATTGAAGGAAGTCACCGATTCGAGAGGCAACATCATTCTGTTTATTGATGAAATTCATACCGTTGTCGGAGCCGGAGCCACCCAGGGTGCAATGGATGCGGGTAACCTCCTCAAGCCTATGCTGGCGCGGGGCGAGTTGCGCTGTATCGGCGCAACGACCCTGGATGAGTACCGCAAGTACATCGAGAAGGACGCCGCCCTAGAACGCCGATTCCAGCAGGTATATGTCGATCAGCCGAGTGTAGCAGATACCATCTCTATCTTGCGTGGTTTGAAGGAACGGTATGAAGTCCACCACGGGGTGAAAATTTCAGATAGTGCCCTGGTGGCGGCAGCGACGTTATCCAACCGTTACATTTCAGACCGTTTTTTGCCTGACAAGGCGATTGACCTGGTGGATGAAGCAGCGGCCAAGCTGAAGATGGAAATCACCTCTAAACCAGAAGAACTGGATGAGGTAGACCGTAAGATTTTGCAACTAGAAATGGAAAAACTTTCACTCCAGAAAGAAACGGATACGGCATCGCGCGATCGCCTGGAGCGCCTGGAGAAGGAACTGGCAGACCTGAAAGAAGAGCAGTCCACCCTCAATGCCCAGTGGCAGGCAGAGAAGGACAGCATCGCCAAAATTCAGACCTTGAAGGAAGAAATTGATCGCGTCAACACCGAAATTCAACAGGCAGAACGTGACTACGATCTCAACCGGGCGGCTGAATTGAAATACGGCAAGCTAACTGATCTCAACCGCCAGTTAGAGCAAGCAGAAAAAGCCCTCTCCCAAACCCAGACCAGTGGCAAATCCATGCTGCGGGAAGAAGTAACGGAGCAAGACATTGCTGAAATTATTTCCAAGTGGACCGGCATTCCCATCAGTAAGCTGGTCGAATCGGAGATGCAAAAGCTGTTGCATTTAGAAGCCGAATTGCATAAACGGGTGATTGGGCAGGATGAAGCTGTGACAGCCGTTGCTGATGCCATCCAACGCTCCCGTGCTGGATTGGCAGACCCTAACCGTCCAACTGCTAGCTTTATCTTCCTGGGGCCAACAGGGGTAGGTAAAACCGAACTGGCAAAAGCCCTAGCTGCTTACCTGTTCGACACCGAAGAGGCAATGGTGCGGATCGATATGTCAGAGTACATGGAGAAGCATGCTGTTTCTCGATTGATTGGTGCACCTCCCGGCTACGTGGGGTATGACGAAGGCGGCCAACTCACAGAAGCCATCCGTCGCCGTCCCTACGCAGTTATTCTATTTGATGAAATCGAAAAAGCCCATCCTGATGTCTTCAATATCATGCTGCAAATTCTAGATGATGGACGGGTAACCGATTCTCAAGGTCATACGGTAGATTTTAAGAACACCATCATTATCATGACCAGCAACATCGGTTCCCAATACATCCTGGATGTAGCTGGTGATGATGCGCGGTATGACGAGATGCGGGCCCGCGTGATGGAAGCAATGCGGACCAGTTTCCGGCCAGAGTTCCTGAACCGGATTGATGAAATTATCATATTCCACGGGTTACAGCGGAACGAACTGCGGCAAATTGTCAAACTTCAGGTTCAGAACCTCAGTCAGCGTCTGGCAGACCGTAAGATGTCGTTGAAGCTTTCGAATTCGGCGATCGACTTTCTAGCCGAGGTTGGCTACGATCCAGTCTATGGTGCCCGTCCGTTGAAGCGTGCTATCCAGCGAGAGTTGGAAACCCAAATCGCAAAATCAATCCTGCGTGGCGACTTCACTGATGGTGACACGATTTTCGTGGATGTGGAAAACGAACGACTGTCGTTCAAACGCTTGCCGTCTGAGCTCCTGACTGCACAATAATGGTCTGTCCAGAGTGTTGTGAGGGGTTTTCAACCCTCACAACACTCTGGAAATGGATTTTATAGATTTAAGGGGTAGCTCAAATCTATCCTGACAGACTAATAGGTTAAGGTTGGGGTAAGTTGGTAACTTGCCCCGATTTTTTGGGCGACTTCTTTGCCATGAACATCCTGACCTTAAACATGGATACCGTTCATTTAACGGATGAGCAATTCTACCAGCTCTACCTGCGGGGAATCAAGAGCTGCAATTTGAATTAACGGTAAGCGGGGAGCTAATTGTAATGGCTCCAGTAGGAGGAGAAAGCGGCAACCGCGAAGCAGAGTTAATCACAGATGTCGAGATCTGGAATCGTCGCACACAACAGGGCTATGTCTTCAGTTCCTCAACAATTTTCAAACTCCCTAATGGAGCCAATCGATCGCCCGATGTGGCCTGGATTCAAAAAGAACGGTGGGAAGCTCTAACTCTGGAGCAGCGACGTAAGTTTCCACCCACTGCCCCAGACTTCGTGATCGAACTCTGCTCTGCCACTGATGACCTGGAACCTTTGCAAGCCAAAATGCAAAAAATAGAATATAGAGAATGGCGTTTGTCTGGGTTGGTTAATCAATATCAAGATGGACAGGTTGAAATTTATCGGGCCAATCATCCTGTCAAAATCAGAAATTTACCTGCAAAATTATCTGGTGAAGATGTGCTTCCCGGATTTGTTCTCAACCTATAACTGTCTCAAGTTGAGCTGCCGCTTTCACTTACCAGTCTGCTTAACACATAAATCTTTTCGCTGTTCCCAGCTTGGGTTCAGACATTAGTTAGAGAGAAGTAATCAGTGGCTATATAGCAGTCCTAAATGATTTGTGAAATGAAAGGGGCTTACGAAAAGAGATTTTTCAGGAATCCCTTTTCACAATCCAGATAGGAGCAGTACAGCAATTCTAAAACGAGTGAGAACCACCGAGCAAGAAGCTAGAAACTAGAATCCAGGAGACTTTCATGAGTGAAAAAATGCATAATTCCCCCAAACCTCAGACTTCCACGTTTAGCCCTGTTGTGATGGCGATCGTGGCCGCCGCTGTTGTGATTGGAATTGCACTGGGTATGGGGTTATCAACCTCCGCAACATCCAGTCCAGAAAACGTTGCCAGCAGACAATACATCGATGAAATGGCACCTAGTTCTCAAATTTGTGTGCAGTACGGAGCCAGTGCGGTAACAATGGATGCCCGCTTTTTTGTCACGTTTAATCCTTTTAGTGTGTATGTTTCTCGTCCCAAAATGCAGCCTGGATGTGTTTTGAGAAGAACGGATTGGGCCATTTTAGACCAGAGAAGTTTACTCTCTTCCGAACAGGAACGGGAATGTAAAAACAGTATGAATACCTTTGCGTTTACAGGCGATTTAGGGGATTCTCCCAAAATCGATTGTGTCTACCGGAACGATGCGGCTGGAAATCTCTTCCTCACTCAGGCTGGAGCAACATCCCAATCTCAGTAGCAACGGTAGATTGCTAAGTAGCCATGCCGTAAGATTAATACTCAA
The DNA here is from genome assembly GCF_049200465.1 of Leptothermofonsia sp. ETS-13. NCBI lineage: Bacteria > Bacillati > Cyanobacteriota > Cyanophyceae > Leptolyngbyales > Leptolyngbyaceae > Leptothermofonsia > Leptothermofonsia sp. ETS-13. The sequence goes on along the minus strand of NZ_CP120836.1, from coordinate 1,745,468 downwards.
GAATTGTTTTGTGAGATTAAAATCTGAGCATAAGTAGGTAGTCATCATTAATCGTAAAGGGGGTTGGGGGCTGCTCCCCCAGGCAGGGGATGAAACCCCCTCCACCCCCGAAATTATCTTTAGTTTAATTGCGCCTAGCTACTTAGTTCCTGCCAGACCATCCGCTTTTTACATTCATAATTCAGAGGATTCAGGGGTGAGTCAGCTACCCGTTATTGGCATTAGCACCTACAGCCGCAGTGAAGCGGGTGAATTCTATCTACCAGGTGCTTACGTTGATGCAGTTCAACTTGCGGGAGGCGTTCCCATCCTGCTACCACCGAACCAACCCGACCCTAAGCGAATTTTAGACATTGTGGACGGGCTCATCTTCTCTGGGGGGGGAGACATTGACCCAGAACTTTATGGTGGTTCTCACCATCCCACCATTTATCTGGTGGATGCAGAGCGGGATAGTTTTGAACGAGAACTGGCCGAACAAGCCCTGATCGCGGGTGTTCCCACCCTGGGCATCTGTCGTGGAATGCAAATGTTAGGCCTCGTCACCGGAGCTACCCTGGTTACCCATGTACCAGAAGTCTATGGTGAAACCATTGCCCACCGCCTGGATCATCCCCGTCGTCCAATTCCCCATGATGTTCAGATCAAACCAGAAAGCTGTCTGGCTCAGATAATTGGTGAAACTGATATCAACGTAGTTTCCTGGCATCATCAGGCTGTTAAAACCATACCGGACTGTTGGCGAGTTGCTGCCTATGCAGCGGATGGATTGGTGGAAGCACTGGAGCATCGACAGCATCCCTGGATGATCGCAGTTCAATGGCATCCTGAGCTTTCTCCAGAAGATCCTGTTCACCAAAGACTGTTTCAGGCATTGGTCAAAGCTGCCAGCAACACTGCTAATTTGACAACGAATGAAACTTCTGAACCAATTTCAAGTGGAGAACTCCTATCGATGCCCGTTCGCCTTTCTTCACCCTCGATAGTGCCCAAATCATAAGGATTTTTGAATTTGTTAATGATTTTGAATTTGTTAATGAAGAGTGGCGCTAACCGCCATCATTCCCTTTTGAGGTCTGCTATAGCGTTCACAAATAATTTGTGAACAAAGGGTAGGCTTCACCCCAACCCCCCTTAAAACCAATGTCTTAAGCAACCTGGCGACAGCTATATATTACCCAACACCTCTCACCTGCTATATCCTGGATTCTGGCTCCTGGCTTCTGCTTTCTATTCCAGTCAGCGAGCTGATATTTTCACAGGACACAGTACATGCGTTTATCGAGTAAGGTAGCTCTGATTACCGGGGCTGGTAGCGGGATTGGGCGGGAATCAGCTTTATTATTTGCCAGGGAAGGTGCCCAAGTCGTCGTTTGTGACCTGAATGAAACGGCTGGTCATGAAACCGTTGCCATGATTACTGCAGAGGGTGGTGAGGCGACTTTTGTCCAGGCGGATGTTTCTAGGGCAGCAGATGCAAAGGCAATGATTGAGTTTGCAGAAGCTACCTACGGCAGACTCAATATTTTGTTTAACAATGCTGGAATTTTTCACCCTGCCGATGGTTCGGTTCTCGACACCGACGAAGCTGTATGGGACTTGACCATGAATGTGAACCTCAAGGGAGTGTTTCTGGGTTGCAAATACGGCATTCCTGCACTGTTAAGAGCGGGTGGTGGTTCTGTGATTAACACGGCATCATTTGTAGCGGTGATGGGCGCAGCTACATCCCAGGTTGCTTACACAGCCAGCAAAGGCGGAGTTCTTTCCCTCACCCGTGAGATTTCAGTGGAGTTTGCCCGGCAAAATATTCGAGTCAATGCGCTTTGCCCCGGTCCTGTCGAGACACCGCTGCTGGCAGAGTTAATGTCTGACCCTGCTCGTCGCCAGCGCCGTATGGTACATATTCCTCCTGGTCGGCTGGCTCAGGCGAAGGAAGTTGCCCAGGCGGCTCTTTTCCTGGCAAGTGACGAGTCTTCGTTTGTCAATGGTTCCACTTTCCTGGTGGACGGGGGAATCACATCTGCCTATGTGACACCGGAGTGAGAGGGGGTTGTTAGTGGTTGGTTATTAGTGGTTGGAAAGAGGGGAGGGGTGGAGGGGTAGATGAGTGGATGAAACTCATCTACCCCTCCACTTATCTACCCATCCACCCCATCACCCCATCACTCCTCCACCCTACATTCCCCGCGCCTCCATAGCTCTGGCTAAGCGGTTGAGTGCGTCTGCGGTTTGCTGTTGCACTACGACTGGGTCAGGGGGGGCGGCTTCTTCAATGGCTTGCTGGCGGTCAGCTCTCCGCTTCATCTTTTCAAAGGTCCGAATGACGATAAAGAGAGCCAGGGCAATCACCAGGAAGTTTATAATTGCTGCCAGGAAAGAACCGTACTTAATGGCAGTACCAGGGACTGTCAGATCCTGTAAGTTCTCAACGTTCGCTGCCTTTAAGGCCGAGTTTAGAATGGTGGGAGTGATGATGTCTGCCACAAATGACTCGACAATTTTGCTGAATGCACCACCAATAACGACTGCAACTGCTAGGTCTACGACGTTGCCCTGGGCAATGAATTTGCAGAAATCGGACCAAAAGCCTCCCTTTTCACGTGCCATAGGTTGATTATCCTCTTTAATCATGAAGTTATGTTTCGATACGGGAATCATACAGACACTGTTGGTCAACTGCTAAGGTTGATAAGATAGAACTAAGGCGGAATCATTCCGAGATTTAGCGGTGTGTTCATCATTTTGTGGATGGTTTTTCTGCCAAGGTGTTGGTAGGAAATTCTAAGAACGTCGATATCCTTTTCTATAACTGCGAGTGACAGGTTCATGACTGCTGAGGTTTTGGTTGAAAAGAAGAAGATAGCGAAGCCGCCCCTGGAGATTCATCATTTGGGCGATCGCGTGTTGCGGCAATCTGCTAAGCGGGTTGCCAAGGTGGATGGGGAGATTAAGCAACTCATTCGCGAGATGCTGCAAACCATGTACAGTTCTGATGGAATTGGTCTGGCGGCTCCTCAGGTTGCGGTTCACAAGCAGTTGATTGTGGTGGATGTTCAGCCAGATGAGGCAGCGGCTCCTCCCCTGATTTTGATTAATCCGGTGATTACGAGGGTGAGTTCGGATGTTTCGGTGACGCAGGAAGGCTGTCTCAGTATTCCGAACGTCTACCTGGATGTAAAACGACCAGCGGCGATTGAGGTTTCCTATAAGGATGAGAATGGTCGTCCCCAGAAGCTTTCAGCATCAGGTTTGCTTGCCTGCTGCATTCAGCACGAAGTTGACCACTTGAATGGCGTTCTGTTTGTGGATCGAGTAGAGAATCGTTTGCTGCTGGATCAGGAACTGGTTAAGCATGGATTTTCTACGCGAGCCGTGCAACCAATAGGATAGGGGAGAGTTTTGAGTGGCGGAATGACGAGGTTTTGATGTTCCTGGACTCCTGGCTCTCAGAGTTTTTGTGTGTTGTTTAGGGAAGAAACTGAGGTGACTCCGAAAAGCGGTGTGTTTCTGGCTGGCTCCTGCATTACGGCGATCGCTGCCGTTGGTTCTGTTTTTGAACTGTCTTCCGGTGAGCCAGAGTTGGGTAATTTGACCACAGGCATTATTCTGGCAGTCAGCATTCCGCTGGTGGTGATTTTCTTTTTAGTAGCCGTGAAGGATGCGCGAGCCAATCAGAAGTAAGCCAATCAAAAGTAAAGAGTATAGATTGTAGATTGGTGAACAATCAGATTTCCCGCGCCTGCTTTTAACGAATGACAGGAAAGGCTAACACAATCGCATTCCTTCGGCAGTTGCCTCACCCCAACTCCCCGGAGCAAAAGCAGCCCCGTTACCCGTTGTCGGTGACGGAGAGTATGGCACTGGGGCGTGACCCCCGCTGTGAGGTTGTGCTGGATCCGTTGCTCTATCGTGCTGTTTCGCGGCGGCACGCTGAGGTGAGTCCAGTGATGGGGTTTGATGACCCCAGTAATGGGCGGTTCTGGCAGATTTGTGATTTGGGGAGTGCTAATGGCACCTATTTGAATGGGCAGCGGGTGAAGGGATGCAAGGTATTGCAAGCGGGCGATCGCATCATGCTGGGGCAAAATGGCCCGGAGTTTTTGTTTGAATGCGAAATCAGTGCTGACCCCGTACCCGAACCTTTGCCAGAAAAGGGCGCTAAACTCCCTGCCCTACCGATTCGGAAACCGCCTCTGCGCCTGACTGAACCTCCTCCGACCAGGAAACCGCCTCCCCGGGAGCACGAACACGTCAGCCTGACCCAGCTATTTCCGATTTTTTCAACCGGACGGCACCTGACTACCAAGGCTTATTTAATGCCAGGCATCACCACGGTTGCCTTTGTAGTGTCTCTGTTCCTTTCGGTGGGTACGCCCCAGCTATTTAACATGTTGCTGGCTGGCTATCTGGCAGGGGCGGCCTACTACTTCATCTACCAGCTTTGCGGTAAGCACAAACCCTGGTGGTTGCTGATGGCATCGGCGGCTATCACTGTTTTGATTCTGATCAGTCCGGTACTGTCCCTCTTTATCTACATATTCCGTGACCTTTTGCCGGGGGATATTCCTAAGGATGATACCTCTGTCAGTTTTCCGGTGTTATTAGTCCAAATGTTTTTTGGGGCAGGGTTGATGGAAGAACTGCTGAAGGCGGTTCCGGTGCTGGGTACCTGCCTGTTTGGGATGATGCTGCGATCGCCCTGGCGGGAAAAGTATGGCGTCCGCGAACCCCTGGATGGAATTTTGCTGGGAAGCGCTTCAGCAGTTGGTTTTACCCTGGTGGAAACCCTGGGGCAGTATGTTCCTGATATTTACAAAGCCACCCTCACTGCTGGAGAAGGAGCTGCCCAGCTTGCCAGTTTGCAACTGCTGATTCCCCGTGTTTTAGGGTCGGTTGCCGGGCATATGGCCTACAGTGGCTATCTAGGGTATTTCATTGGACTCAGTGTGTTACGACCCCGCCATCGCTGGCGCATTTTGCTGGTGGGCTATCTGACTGCATCGTTACTTCACACCCTCTGGAACGTGACGGGCACGATCAGTCCGGTGCTTCTAGCCGTTGTCGGGGTGCTGTCTTACGCTTTTCTGGGAGCTGCTATTTTGAAGGCACGGGAAATCTCGCCGACGCGAAAGGAAAATTTCGCCACCCGGTTTTATCAATAAAAATTAATTGTAAAGAGGGAAATGGGGGCTGCGCCCCCGGCCAAGGGTGGAACCCCTGCACCCCGTTCTGGCTGGTGGCTATTGCTATAACTGATATGGCTCTAAGCGGGTGCATTAGGACATTGGAATTAGGGAGAGAGTGGGGGCTTCGCCTCCAGCCAGGGGCTCTAATCCTGCACCCCGTCCTAACCACAATGACTACCGCTATAATCGCGCCTAGCTATTTACTTTGCCTCCATCCAGTTATCTCCCACGCGAATCTCAACCACCAGGGGCACCGTGAGTTTTACCGCTGTTTCCATAGTGGATTTGATTTCAGACTGCAACATTTCCCATTCATCCGGTGGCATTTCAAACACTAGTTCATCGTGGACTTGCAGGAGTAGCCGTGCCTGGCGGGACTGAATCAGGTCGTGTAGCTTGACCATAGCAACTTTGATGATGTCGGCACTAGAACCCTGAATCGGAGCATTGGCCGCCGCTCGTAGAGACTGAGCATCATACTGATCGCGGACTTTGACCTTACTCAGATCGATCGCGTTGGGGTCGGTGCCGCGCAATTTTCGTAAAGATTCGCTGCTGAAGTTGAAGTAGCGGCGACGGCCCAGAATGGTTTCGACATAGCCATGGGCGATCGCCTCCCGCTGCATCTGTTGCAAATATTGAAATACTCTGGAGTAGCGTTCATTAAACCGCTCGATGAATGCTTTAGCTTCGGCCTGTTTAACTCCGGCCTCCCGTGCAAACCGCTGGGCACCCATGCCGTAAATCACCCCAAAGTTAATGATTTTGGCAAGGCGGCGTTCTTCGGGGGTAATGTCATCCTTCTCCAGTAGCAACCGGGCTGTAAGCTTATGAACATCTTCACTCCGCTGGTAGGTTTCCAGCAGCACAGGTTCCTGACTCAGGTGGGCCAGAATCCGCAGTTCAATCTGGGAGTAGTCCGCCGCCACCATAACCCAACCGGGTTCAGGAATGAATGCTTTCCGGATCTGGCGACTGAACTCCGTCCGAATGGGGATATTTTGCAAATTGGGGTCCGAGGAGGATAAACGACCCGTTGAGGTAATGGCCTGATTGAAATCGGTGTGAATCCGTCCCGTATCTGCCCGCACCAGATTGGGCAGGGCATCCACGTAGGTCGATTTCAGCTTGGAGAGAGTGCGGTACTCGGTGATGGCTGTAACAACAGGATGGTCCCCCTCTAATCGTTCCAGTGTGGCTGCATCGGTCGAATAGCCGCCTGTCTTCGTTTTTCTGGACTTCCGCTTATCCAACCCCAGCTTTTCGAACAGCAAATCACTCAACTGCTTGGGCGAGCCTAAGTTAAACTTCTCGCCTGCGGCAGCGTAAGCCTGGTCTTCAATCGCTTTCAGGTCGCTTTCTAGCTGCTTTGAAAAATTCTTGAGATAGTCTTGGTCAATTCGCACCCCGTAGTATTCCATCTCGGCCAGAACGGGTTCCAGGGGTTGTTCAACGTCCAGAAGCAGGCGGTATAGAGCAGGAGTTTCATTTAACCTGGCCCGCAGTTTAGGCACCAACAGAAAGGTTGTGTAAACATCCAGACCGCAATAGTTCGCTACCGATGGAATGTCTACATCTGCAATGGTTTTGCCCCTGGGTACCAGTTCCGTGTAGGACATAGCGGTGATTCCCAGATGGTTGCGGCTCAGTTCGGTCAGGTTGTGGTTGCCCTCTGGGTTCAGCACATAACTTGCCAGCATCGTGTCAAACACCACACCCTGCAAATGGATGCCCTGACACCGCAAAACAAGGCGATCGAACTTAGCGTTTTGCAGCGCTTTTGGGTACTCGGCACTTTCCAGAATAGGACGCAGCGCCTCCAGAACGGTAGCCTTATCCAGGTTGGTTCCCCTGGCGTGACCGATGGGAATGTAGGCCATATCGGAAAGCCCTTCGCCCCAGCAGCAGCCAATTCCAACCAGTTCGGCATCACGGGGTTCAATAGCCGTTGTCTCCGTATCCCAGGCAACGGGCGTTTCTGCATCGGTATGGGTTTGCAACTGCTTGACCAGTTCTGCAAGCTGTTCGGGTGTGTTGATGATGCGTGGTGTAATTTCAATGGGCACTTCATTTTGAGCCGCTTCAGTATCTTCGGCGGTGAAGAACCAGAGGTCGGTGTCTTCGTAGGCGGGTGCGGGAATAGCAGTTGACCCGTTGGCCTCAGATGGATCATCCTTAGTGTCCCCAAACTGGCGGTGCAACTGGCGAATCTTGCCCAGAAAGGAGTTAAATTCTAGTTTTTCCAGGAGAGGAAGCAGGGTTTCATCGTCAAAATCGTGGATTTTGCAGGCTTCCAGATCGAGGTTTAAGGGTACATCCAGATGAATTTGAGCCAGATACTGGGACCGTCTGGCATCTTCTTGACCCGCTTCCAGCTTCTTTCGGACCGCATCTTTAATCTTGTCCAGAGAAGCATAGATTTGTTCCAGGCTGCCGTATTCGCTCAGTAACTGGACAGCGGTTTTTTCTCCAATTCCTTTGACACCGGGGATATTGTCGGAAGTATCTCCGCAGAGCGCTTTGAAATCAACAACCTGGTGCGGCAGGATACCCAGTTTTTCCTTTACCTGCTCCGGACCAAACTCCTTTGGCGGCGGGGTGCCTTTGCCGTAGGTGGTGCTCATGTAAAGAACAGAAGTGTTCTGGTCAGGATCGATGAGCTGAAACAGGTCGCGATCGCCACTCAAGATCTTGACCCGGAAGCCACTGGTAGTTGCCCGGCGTGCCAGCGTACCAATAATGTCATCAGCCTCGTAACCAGGAACCGTGAGCATGGGCAGATTCAAAGCCGCTAACAGTTCTTGCAGGTTTTGCAGATCAGGCAGGAAATCTTCTGGCGCATCGGGTCGGTCAGCCTTATAGGTTTCGTCGGCCTCGTGGCGGAAGGTTTTTTCACCCATGTCAAAGGCGATCGCCACATACTGCGGCTTCTCCGCCTCCATCGTTTCCAGCAGAGCTTTCAAAAACCCGTAAGAAACACTGGTGGGAATGCCCGTCTTAGTTCGCAGCCCACCATCTCGCCCTTTAGCAAAGGCAAAGTAGGAGCGAAATGCCAGGGAATGTCCATCAACCAGGACTAGAAGCGGTTTGGTTTGGGAAGAATCGTTAGCAGCCAAGGGGATGTGACGGTGGGAGGACAAGCCCTATTGTATCGAGTGTGGAGTGGGGAAGTGAGGGAGTGGAGGGGTGGATGAGTAGATGAGTGAAGGGGGGATTCCCTCGACCCCCTTTCCAGGATTGCCACAAAAAATTGACAAACCCCTGATTACCCTATCACCCCTCCACTCATCCACCCCTCCACTCTCCTACCCCATCCCCCTATCACTCCCTCACCCCTCACCTAATAAATCACCGCAAAGGCTTTACCATCCAAAGCGCCTGGGTCTGGTAGCCCAAATTCTGGTACAGGTTGACCGCCGCTTGATTGGATTGGAAAACCTGAAGCCCAATCTGGCGATCGCCCCTGATCTTTGCCCACTCTTCGGCCTGTCGCATGAGAGCAGTTCCCAACCCTCGGCGACGGTGTTCTGGAGTAACATAGAGCAAAAAAATGTGGGTGTGGCGATCGCCCCTGAGCTGGTCAATGGCAGTACCCATCCACAAGCAGGCAACAGGTTGTTTTTGCACCCCAGAAATTTCAGTATCAGAAACCTCTACCCACCAAAGCGGCGTTTCCTGGGAAAGATACTGATCAACCGTTAAAGCCAGATGAGAATAACTTTCCCCCGATTCCATTTCTTCGTAAGTTTGCTGCATAAACTTCAGTAGCAAGGCCCGATCCAGACTGGAACCTGGATAAAGCCGATAGCCCGGAGGTAGTGAGCTTGACACGACCCTATAGACCTCAAGAGCTATTGGTAGCAGCGCTAGACACTACCAATACTGAACTCAAAAATCATTACGATTTGAGCGCTACTACACCCCCTGGGATTGGGAACCTGGGAAATGGGTTTGACGGGAAACGGGATGATGTCTCTCAATCTTTCAGAGATATTTCAAAAAGTATTTCAGGATTTAAGTATTTCAGGATTTACAGCCGTTCGGCAACGACAACATCATCTGGCAACCCTCGAATCAGGGTTGAAAGGGATGGTGGTAAGTCAGCAAGAGAGTCTGATGGGGGAGCAACTGCCTTTGCTGGACTGGACTCCTCCACCGGGGCAGGAGCCGCCATATCTGTGGGCAGAAAGATCCGGGAACTGACTGCCACCAGCGCCACCAGAAAGACGAGCACAATCAAAAAGGGAGCAACGTACTGCCGGAAGAAAGCCATAGGGATACAACCGTAAAAGCTTTTTAATAAAGATAGAGTTTTCTGAGATTTTACTCAAGATTTGTGACGAATTCCTTCTTTATCTTATCTCTAAGTAGGTAGTCATCATTAATTTGTAAAGGGGGGAGTGGGAGCTGCGCCCCCAGGCAGGGGGTGAAACCCCCTCCACCCCCGAAACTATCCTTCATTTAGTTGCGCCTAGCTACTTATAGGGCTTACGCAAACCTGGAGGTTTTAACCTGAAGCTGCACTTTATGACCCACATCGGCGCTTAAACCTCCAAGGTTTTGGCAAAATGCGTAAGTCCTGCTAGTCAAAATTATCCTCATTAGAGGAATTAAAATTGTGGTTGGGTTCCCCATTCCAGGGCGCGAAGAAAGGTAGCAGGGCAAGTCCAGGCACAGCGGCTACCAGGGTAATGAGAAAGAAAAGTGCCCATCCCGGTTGAGCGGTTCCTGACAGGATAGGGATGGATTGTAGGGGAGCTTGCGTCAGTCGTTGGGCAAGTTCACCACTGGCCGGACCTGCCAAAAAGTCTCTACCAATGGCCATCAAGCTGGATAGCAGGGCAAACTGAGTGGCCGAAAAGCGAGGATTGCAGAGGCTCATCAAAAAGCCAAGAAAACCAGCCGTCCCCAACCCACCACAGAAATTTTCGAGATTCACTGCCAGGACAAGGGCGAGGTAACTTTTGCCCACTACCGCTAAGGCAAAATATCCCAGATTGCTGATGGCTTGCAGCCCTCCAAACATCCAGAGGGAGCGGTTAATCCCAAGCTGGCTGAGGAATGCCCCACCTGCGAGGGTTCCAACAATGGTGGCAATTAATCCCATTCCTTGCCGAATATTGCCAATGGTGGCATCGGCAAAGTCAAGCCCCTTCCCACCCAGAAAGGGAACAGCCATCTTGGCAACCATGGCATCACCTAACTTAAACAGAATGATGAAGAGGAGAGTGAGCACGGCGTATTGCCAGCCCTTGCGGCGAAAGAATTCAAGAAAGGGTTGAGCAACGGCTTGTTCTAATGTTTCTGGGGGGCGATCGCGGTGAATGGGCTCCGGTGCCCAGAAGGAAACACACAATCCTACCAGCATCAAGAATGCCATGAGGCCATAGACCCAGTGCCAGGTGAGGCGATCAGCCAGGTTAAAAGCAATCCACCCGGTTAATAGCAAAGCAATCCGATAGCCCAGAATGGTGAGAGAGGCTCCGGCTCCCATCTCTCGCGGTTCCAGGATATCGGCACGGTAAGCATCGATCGCAATATCCTGGGTAGCACTCAAAAAAGCAATCCCCAGGGCAGTCAGGGCCAGCAGTTGTAGACTCAGCGATCGCGATGCCGCCTCCTGATTCACAATCATTGCCATCTGGACGGCGATCGCCAGAATGACGAAAAACAGTCCCACCTGCGACAATGCCATCCAACCGCGCCTGCGTCCCAGAGCGGGTGGAACAAAACGGTCTAAAAACGGTGACCAGAGAAACTTGAGCGAATAAGGTAACGTAACCAGGCTGAACCAGCCAATGGTATTCAGGTCCAGTTGAGCTCTGGTCATCCAAGCACGGAAGGAGTCATCGGTCAGAGCAAACGGTAAACCAGACGAGAAACCCAGCAGCAAAATTGCTGCCATCTTCTGGCTCTGAAATACACGCAGCAGCGATTGAATTTCTTTCACAACTCAGACAGCAGCTAACAAACAAGCGACAGCAGCATGCAGTCATCATGCCACAGCCCAGAACAATCTCTAGCTGTCGCCACGTTGTTTAGGACATTGGGTTTAAAGGGATGTGGAAGCTGCGTCCCCAGCCAGGGGTTCCACCCCTGCACCCCGTCATAAGCTTAGTGACTGGCTATTCTCTGCAAGAATTTGCTGCTGAGATAAAGCGTTCATGCGCTGACGGCGACGACGTTCCCAGACCCTCGGAATTACCCGTATATGACGCTTAAAACTGCTCCACTCTTCTGAACTGAGTTCAATCTGCTGCCAGGTCGGGCGTAACAGTAATCGCTCAGACCAATCATTCAGTCTTGGATAATTGCTCAAAGCAATTCCCACGGCTGGCATTCGATAAATGAGTGTTCCAGCAACAATCTCTGCCAGAGTCAACTGATTGCCAGCAAAATAAGTGGAATTGCCCAACAGGTTCTCCAAAAAATTTAGGGTATTGATTGCGCGCAGTCGAGCATACTCCAACTCTTCTGGCTTCTCGCTTAAGCCCTCATCGTGAACGAGTAGTTTAATCACCGCCGGTAGCAATTCATTCAGTGCGACCAGTTGCACCATCCGAACCTTCGCCACAGCTATGGCATCTGAGGGCAAAAGGGGTGGATCAGGATACCGCGCTTCCAAGTAATCCAAAATAGCTAGAGACTCAATCACCCGAAAATGACCATCTACCAAAACTGGGACGTGGCTAAAGGGATTCAGAGTCAGGAATTCCGGTTCAAATTGTTCGCCACTTAAATCAACCGGAATCAACTGAAACGGAAGCTGCTTTTCCAGCAAAGCTAACCACACGGGACGGGAATAAACAGAAGGACGGGCATAGTAAAGCTTCAACATAGGAATTTTGTACCAGTGAGAACAGTGAAAGAAATGCGAACAGCAAAAAGACCGATCGGTCTGTCTCAGCCCAAAAAAAATTAGATGGACGTTGTTAGTTGACGTTGAATATAAGTTTTGAGGTAATCTAGCGTTTTCTCCAAATAGGAAGCATCGCCATACAGTTTGCTTAGCATCACCCCTCCTTCAATGGTTGCGATCAAAATTGTGGCAACAGCCTCAGGATCGACGGCTGAATGTAATTCACCACGCTCAACTCCCTTATTGACAATTCGCTGAATCAAACTGCGCCATCCATCCATTGCCAGTTGGGCTCGTTTGCGTAAGGCTGGATGAGTATCATCACTTTCAATCGCAGTATTCAGGATTGGACAACCACCCTGAACAGGTGGATCATCTAACATGTGCTCATAAACGCTGAGGATTGCAATCAAGCGATCCACCGCATGACGTTTCCCTTTCAAAGCCTCCTGCAATTTCTGCTGTACACAGTTAACCGCGAAATCAAATGCTTCCAATGCGAGTTCATTTTTGCTACGGAAGTGGTTATAGATACCACCTTTCTGCAAACCTGTAATACGCATAAGGTCTGACATTGACGCACCGGCATACCCTTGCTGGTTAAACAGGGCTGCTGCCTGCTCAATAATATGTGCTTTGGTTGTTTGAGCTTTTGACATTTAAACTTAAACGCCAGAATGAATCAGCGGAGTATAACCTTTGTGGGTGTTGGGTTTCATGAAAATCTCAGCTTTCCACTCGCTGATTGTGCTGATTGGGAAACTCTGAAAGACCGATCGGTCTGTTTAAAGTTAGCGGAAAGGATAGGAAAAAACAAGGTTTCTGTCCTAGGAAAGGCTCTCTGAAGTGATAAGTAGATAGCCACAATTAATTGTAAAGAGGGGAGTGGGGGCTGCGCCCCCAGGCAGGTTTTTTACCTCCTCCACCCCTGAAATTATCCTTCATTTAATTGCGTCCAGCTACTTATAGCTATTGTCACTAGGCTGAGGACGGAGTGCAGGGGTGGACCCCTAGCTGGGGATGCAGCCTCTACACTCCGTTAACCTCAGTGTCCTGAGCAACCTGGCGGCAGCTATAAAACTCTGCTTTCCATGTCGGGAAAGGCGAATTTCTAGAAAGAGGATGGGATGAGACAAATGAGTTCTGAAACCGAGCCCTATACCTGGATTGAACAGGCTCTGAAAACCATTCACCAGGCAGACTGGCATCGTTCTGTGAAAACGATTCAGGGGCGTCCTGGGGCGGTGGTGTACCTAGAAGGAAAACCCGTTATTAACTTCGCCAGTAACGACTATTTGGGGCTGGCAGGGGATGAACGGTTGATTCAAGCCGCGATCGCTGCTGTTCAAGAATATGGAACAGGTAGCACAGGTTCCCGTTTGCTCAGCGGACACCGGGAACTGCATCGGGAACTGGAACGGGCGATCGCCCAACTCAAACAAACCGAAGATGCCCTGGTTTTCAGTTCAGGTTACCTGGCCAATCTAGGAACCATCAATGCTCTGGTCGGCAAACGCGACCTAATTTTGGCAGATCAATACAACCATGCCAGCTTGAAAAATGGCGCTATCCTCAGTAGGGCAACAATTTTAGAGTATCCTCACGGGGATATGGAGAAGGTAAAGCAGATGCTGGAGGAACAGCGAACCCATTACCGCCGCTGCCTGATTTTGACCGATAGCATTTTCAGCATGGATGGCGACCTCTGCCCCCTGCCGCAGTTACAGGATCTGGCAGAAGCATTTGGCTGCATGCTGCTGGTAGATGAAGCCCATGCAACGGGAGTTTTGGGAACAAGCGGTGCAGGCTGCGTTGAACAGATGGGCTGTACCGGGCGTCCCCTAATTCAAATGGGAACGCTCAGCAAAGCGGTGGGAAGTCTGGGAGGTTACGTTGCCGGTTCCGCCGACCTGATTGATTTCCTGAGAAACCGTGCCTCAAGCTGGATTTATACCACTGGCCTGTCTCCCGCAGACACCGCCGCAGCCATGGCCGCTATCCAGATCATCCAGCAAGAACCGCAACGGCGCACCCAACTTTGGCAAAACGTCCACTGGCTGAAACAAGCCCTAATTGATGAATTAGGGCTTGTACATGGCACCACCCCTCCCTCCCTCCTCCCCTCTGCTTCCCCTATCCTTTGCATTCAGGTCAGCAATCCTACCACCGTGCTACAATTAGGGCGATCGCTCCTGGAGCAGGGAATTTTTGCCTCCGCCGTTCGTCCTCCCACGGTTCCCACTAGTCGGCTGCGCATAACCGTCATGGCAACCCATAAATTTGCTCATCTGGAACAGTTCATTACTGCACTGAGAAGCAACCTTCAAAATTTGTTACCCTAACTTAAATAGACTTGGGGACGCAACAACAGTGGAAATTCAAATTGGAAGGGGCAAAGCTGCCCGTAGAGCCTACGGTATTGATGAAATTGCACTAGTTCCGGGACCACGCACTCTCGATCCATCTCTGACCGATACTCGTTGGCGTCTCGGTGGCATCGAACGAGAAATTCCCATTATTGCCAGTGCGATGGATGGTGTGGTGGACGTGCAGATGGCAGTGGGACTCTCCAAACTGGGCGCGATGGGAGTGCTAAACCTGGAAGGAATTCAGACTCGCTATGAAGACCCAAATCCCATCCTGGATGAGATTGCATCAGTCGGAAAGGAAGAGTTTGTCATCTTGATGCAACGCCTCTATGCTGAGCCAATCAAACCCGAATTGATTGAACAGCGCATTCGAGAAATTAAAGCGCAGGGGGGAATTGCTGCCGTCAGCGCCACACCTGCGGGTGCCGTCAAGTATGGACCGGTGGTTGCCAGGGCAGAGGCCGATCTGTTCTTTGTGCAGGCAACTGTTGTCTCAACAGCACACCTGTCGCCCGAATCTATTACGCCCCTGGATCTGGCCCATTTCTGCCAGGAGATGCCGATTCCAGTGGTGCTGGGCAATTGTGTCACCTATGAGGTTGCCCTGAATTTGATGAAGGCAGGGGCAGCGGGTGTCCTGGTTGGAATTGGGCCCGGAGCAGCCTGCACTTCCCGTGGAGTCTTGGGCGTGGGGGTTCCTCAGGCAACGGCGATCGCGGATTGTGCCGCTGCCCGTGAGGACTACCACTACGAAACCGGCAACTACGTTCCCATCATTGCCGACGGTGGACTGATTACCGGTGGTGATATCTGTAAGTGCATCGCCTGCGGTGCCGATGGAGTAATGATCGGTTCTCCCTTCGCTCGCGCCCAGGAAGCTCCCGGAAGAGGCTATCACTGGGGAATGGCAACTCCCAGCCCCGTCTTGCCTCGTGGTACCCGCATTCGGGTAGGCACCACGGGCACTCTGAAGCAAATTCTGCGCGGACCTGCCCAGCTAGACGATGGCACCCACAACCTCCTGGGAGCCCTGCAAACCAGCATGGGCACCTTGGGTGCAAAAAATATCAAAGAGATGCAGCAGGTTGAAGTGGTTATTGCTCCATCACTACTGACAGAAGGAAAGGTTTACCAGAAAGCTCAACAGCTTGGGATGGGTAAGTAGCCACAATGAACTGCATACAGCGCCACGAATGAAAAAAAGGGAGTCAAGGGAATCAGGGGTTCTATTTTCAAGTTAGAGATGAATATTTCTCTCCTGAACATTCTGATCTAATTCTTAAGAGTTTCTCTACTCTTCTTAAGAAACCCTGGAAAAGCGAAATGGGTCGTCTAAAATAGAGAAAGCGGAGACGCATGTTTCCGTTCACTCCTCACACCACACTCCGCCTGAACGTTTTCGTTCGGGCGGTTCCTTCTTTAAAGCGCAAAAGATTTAGGCCAGAAGTGGAATTGTTTCTAACTCCTGACTTCTGGCTTCTGACTTCTCAATTCCTTATTCATCGCATGGCACCTGCCATCCAACCGGATCTCCAACTTTCAGAACCTTGTTCGCCTGGGAAGGAGAAACGACAGTGTTCACCGCTAATCGATAGAAGTGGTTAAATCGGGAAGAATTGGCCCAGGCTGGAAAGGTTTCTTTTCGTCTGGAGGTAAAGACTTTCTGAAACCCAGGGTAGGCCTGCCCTGTGAGCGCATCTCGTGTGATGACTACGCAGCGCTGGCAGGGATTTACTCCTTCCAACTGCACGGCTCCAATTTGAAATGGCTGGGTGCTATCTACCCCATTAAACAGACGATCTTCCCAAAAAGGCTCGGTGTCGGCAATTTCAAGATTTGTTCGGAAGCGTCGTCGGGTGTCTTCTAAGCTTAAACCTGGAAACCAACCAGTTACAGTTTGTAGAGTTGCTGTGCTGATGACAGTTGGCCCAGGTGAAAGGGTGTCATCGGGAAAACCTAACTCCAGGTTTTGCAATAATTGGACTGGAAAGCCAAAGTACTCACTCAGCCAGGTTTCTAGAGAAGCGCGATCGCCATCCAGATGAAAAGTTTCAGTCTCCGAAGTGCCCTCAACCCGAAGGGAGACGGTGCGGGCTACCAGATCAAACGCAGAGCGCAGGCGATGAACATTGGCATTGCGCTTACCATTCACAAAGTTGCCCTGAGCGTCGATTATGGCAAATTCGCGATCGCCCTTCAGTACCCCACTCTGCAGCACTGTTGCGGCCTGAACCAGCACTCCATCCAGCGATTTAATCGGAAAAATAGAAATCTGAGCTAGGTAAGGCATTAATCATGCAGCAAGATTACATCATCGATTTTTTCGCCAGCGCGGCTTGAGCCAGCGTCCAATCAGGACGAAGGCTCCTTGCCTGACGCAAATAAGGGTGATAAATCTCAACATCCGGGTTGGGGGTGTTGAAATGGATCAGAAAGCGAATGCAGCGGGGCAGGCTTCCTTCTACATGCATCTGCTGCACGTCAAACAGGGGCACATTTGACCAGTTGGGACGTTCCCGGGCAATGGTTGCTGGAAAGGTAGCATCCAGGTCGCGTGTGACCGAAAACGTAGCACTCACGATTTCATTGGGATCGAGATTATTTCGAGCTTCTAATTCATCCAGCAATTCATGGACAGCTTCCCTGATTGCCTCTACAGAATTTTCTGAGACAGTTGTTGCTCCTCGAATAGCTCGAACTCGCCAGCCCACGCCCAATCCTCCGCTAGTAAATCTCACAACGTTCTGATCTCAATCTTGTCTGAAAAACGGTTTAACGTCAGTAGGAACGCCGTCATCTTACCGAAAAATTTGCCCATGTTAGCCGGGAAGAACCAGGAGATTTCTTGTAAACAAGCTTCCCTGCCTGCATTTCCAGCTTTTATGAGATAAGTAGATAGCCATAATTACTTTTATGAGATAAGTAGATAGCCATAATTGACTGTTAAGAGCGGGGAGTGGGGGCTGCACCAGGCAATTTCACCCCCTCCCTCCACCCCCGAAATCATCCTCAATTTAATTGCTTCTATAGCAGTCTTAAATCAGTTATGAGATGGAGAGGCTTTGTGAGAAGGAGTTCCGCAGCAACTCCTTCTCACAATCCAAATAGGATCGCTATAGCGACTTAAGCGTTTTGAGATTTTGCTTCATTTAGGAATGAAGGGGTTCCTCGACTCTTCATTCTCGACAAAATACTTCTATTGGGGAAGAACCCGCCTTTACCCTGGGGCAGGAAAAGTTTGCTTCCATAGAGACTGACCCCATTTTTCCATTAAGGTCGGTAAAGCCAGAGAGGAAGTCCATTCGTTTCCAGTTCAAATTCCAGCCACTCCATCCCAGCGGCCACTCCAGATAGCACAGCCAACTGGCTAAAGGCACTCTGCTCCCCGGAAAGCACTCGATTGACAATCGACTTCCGTTCTCCTAGGGTGATACAGCGGGTTTTTTCGGGGTCTAATCCGGCCAGTTCTGCGGCCCAGCGGCGAGCATCTTCTTCAGTACCGAGACGGTCTACAATTCCCAGTTCCAGTGCTTGCTGCCCGGTGAAGATACGCCCATCAGCAAAGCTACGAACCGTTTCAACAGCAAGTTTCCGAGCTTCGGCGACAGTTTGCACAAATTGTTGATAACTGATGTCAATCAACTCTTGCAGAATATTTTTCTCTGGGTCGGTGAGTTCCCGGTCAAAGGCCAGAATGTCTTTGTAGGGACCCGATTTAATCACCTTAAACGAAACTCCAATTTTCTCCAGCAACCGTTCCAGGTTGTTGCCGCGCAGGATGACGCCAATGCTGCCCGTAATCGTGCCGGGGTTGGCCATGATGTAGGGGGCACCCATGCCGATATAAACTCCACCGGAAGCGGAGATATTGCCAAAGCTAGCGACGACCTTTGTTTTATCCTGGAGCCGCTTGAGGGCGGTATATATCTCTTGGGAATCGCCAACCGTACCACCAGGACTGTCTATGCGCACCAGCAGGGCCGGATATTTTCGCTCTTCAACCAGTTTTAGAGATTCTAGAACGCGCTTTCGGGTTGACCCGGCGATCGCTCCTGTGATTTCAATACGGGCAATTTGTTTACGAGCGCGAGGCTTGAGGAACCAGACCATAGCAGAGTTGTTAGTTGTTAGTTGTTAGTTGTTAGATGTTAGTTGTTAGAAAGGAGGGAGGGGGGAGGGGGTGGATGAGGGGATGAATAGATGGGCAGGATAAGGACTCCCTGCCTGCCCTGATTGGATAGTTTTCAGTTGTTAATCAGGGGCGGGGTAGACCCCAGTGACTCACTGTTCAGACAGGAAAGCGAATAGGGAAAGGGGTCTGAATTCCCATGCAGTTCATTAAGCTCTAAACTGATGGGATTCAGAGTTCAGGAGCAGGTGCTCCCTACCCGATACTCATCTCTAGTTTGCCTTATTCCAGCAGGAAGATAGCAACTTTGCCAGGAAGCGCTATTCTGCCACTTTTCTGACGACTTTGCCCCCCTTTCCCCCTCTCTAAAATCTTGGCTAATTGATTGGAAAAATCGTGTTATGGCTGTCGCCAGGTTGCTTAGGACATTGGTTTTAAGGGGGTGTGGGGGCTTCGCCCCCAGCCAGGGGTTCCTCCCCCTGCACCCCGTCCTAAGCCTGGCAGTTATCGCTACACCAGAAAAGATAGTGATTCAAACTACTTAACATAACTTTAGATTGTGTACAATTTCAGAAAGCGATCGCACCATTGTTCGCTCCATTTATCCAGGTTGCTTCCTCATGGATTCAAAACTTGCCACACAGAGATTGCCCTTCTCCCTGCTGCTTTTGATTGCCCCCTTCTTCCTCTGGGGAACGGCAATGGTCGCCATGAAGGGCGTAATTCCCAACACAACTCCTCTATTCATGGCGGGGGTTCGTCTGGTGCCTGCGGGTCTGCTGGTGCTGCTAGCTGGCATAGTAATGGGCAGGCCGCAACCCAGGGGCTGGCTGGCATGGCTGTGGATTTCCTTTTTTGCCCTGGTTGATGGTGCTCTATTTCAGGGCTTTCTGGCGGAGGGTCTAGTTAGAACGGGAGCCGGTCTGGGTTCTGTCATGATTGATTCCCAACCCCTGGCAGTTGCTCTCATGGCACTCTGGCTGTTTGGTGAAAAGATTGGGCTGTGGGGATGGTTGGGGCTGGCCCTGGGGGTTACTGGAATCAGCCTTCTGGGATTGCCTGATGAGTGGATTCTGGCTGTTTTACAAAATCACTCCCTCCCTGAAGGGTGGCAAGGGGGAGCCCATTTGCTGAGTGATCTATTTCAGAACGGGCAATGGTTGATGCTACTTGCGGCTCTGTCAATGGCGGTTGGTACGGTGGTGATGCGATATGTTAGCCATCATGCCGATCCGGTAACGGCTACAGGCTGGCACATGATCCTGGGGGGGTTGCCGCTGTTTGCCCTCTCCTCTCAACTTGAAACAGCACAAATTGTTCATCTGGATCTCTTAAACTGGGCGGCAATGGGCTATTCCACCGTGTTTGGTAGCGCGATCGCCTACGGTCTATTCTTCTACTTTGCGGCCAGCGGCAGCCTCACTAGCCTCAGTTCCCTCACTTTCCTGACACCTGTTTTTGCCCTCATGTTTGGCAATCTCTTTTAAGGGGAAATGTTGAGCCCTATTCAATCGGTAGGAGTCGGCTTAACTTTGGCCAGCATCTATTTGATTAATCAGCGGGATGTCATTTCCGAAAAAATCAGCCAGTTTCAGAAAAGGTCAGCCTCAGAAGCCAACCATCTGCCTCAGGCAGAATCTGCCATCGTAAATTTTCCCAAGATGCCTGTACGCGTCACTGAGCACAAATAATTTGTTTGATAGTGCCCGTCCTCAACTATCCGTTGAACATCCTCCTGCTATCAACCCCCGTTGGACCGCTGGGTTCTGGTCTGGGTGGTGGTGTAGAATTAACTATCCATAACATTGCCAAAGCTTTATCCCAGCGGGGTCATGGAATAAAAATTGTGGCTCCTGCGGGTTCGATCTGCGCGTCTTTCCCACTGGTGGAAATTGCCGGTGAGCTACAAACCACCGCCCAAAGCGAGGGGCGAGATGCTTTGATTACTCTGCCGCCCGATCCAGTCCTGGCGAATATGTGGGACTATGCCCACCAGGTACAGGATGAGTATGATTTGCTGCTGAACTTTGCCTACGATTGGCTTCCCTTTTACCTGACCCCATTTTTCCGGTGTCCCATCGCTCACCTGGTCAGTATGGGGTCGCTCACTGAGGCCATGGATCGGATCATTGGGCAAGTCGCCCTTCAGTTTCCCAATACCGTTGCTGTTCACACCCAGGCTCAGGCAGAAACCTTTCCCTTTTCAGAACGCTGTCGTCCTATTGGCAATGGGTTGGATCTCTCCCTCTATCAGTTCTGTCCTGAGCCTGCTGACTACCTGGGCTGGGTGGGTCGGATTGCCCCGGAGAAGGGATTGGAGGATGCAGTCGCGGCGGCCCAAAAGACTGGAATGCAACTGAAAATCTGGGGTATATTGCAAGATGCTCCCTACTGGCATGATATCTGCGATCAGTTCCCCAATGCCCCTGTTAGCTATGAGGGATTTTTGCCTACCCATCAGCTGCAACAGGAACTGGGAAAGTGCCGGGCACTGATAATGACACCGCGCTGGGTAGAAGCGTTTGGCAATGTGGCCATGGAAGCGATCGCCTGTGGAGTTCCCGTCATCGCTTACCGAAGAGGCGGCCCTACCGAAATCATTATCGATGGTAAAACCGGCTGGTTGGTAGAACCGGATAGTGTCGATGGACTGGTACAGGCAATTGCCCGACTTGACCAGATAGACCGCCATGCCTGCCGCCAGCAGGCCGAAGCCGATTACTCCCTGGCAGCGATGGGTGATCGCCTGGAGCAATGGTTTGCAGAGATAGCAGGAGCCAGGAGCCAGAGAGGAAAAGGAGTGAATGAGTGGATGGGTGGGAGGGTGATGGAGTAAAAAACTCACCCTATCACCCCATTCCCCTATCACTCCCTCATTCCTCTTACCTCACTCCCCACCTAACTGCTCTACCGGACGCACAATGGCTGGAGTTGTAGGCCGCTCTGGCTCAAAAATGGCTCGCAGGGATTGCTCCAGGGTTGCGGCCATAACGATTCGATTTTCGTAGGCAACAATGACCCTTGCCAGGGTGGGCAGACTATTTTGAGTAGCCTCCAGGTATAGGGGTTCCACATAAAGTAGGGATTGGTTGATGGGGATGACCAGCAGATTTCCCTGAATTGCCTGAGATCCCTGACGATTCCACAGCGAAATTTGCTGCGAAATTACCGGATCTTGATTGATCCGGGCTTCAATTTGTTCGATTCCAAAAACCAATTGTTCTTTAGGAAAAACATAGAGCAGTGACTTACCATAGTTCTCTCCATCAGAGCGGGCGGCCAGCCATCCTGCCAGATTAGTCCGGGCTCGTGGTGTGAAAGGAAGCAGTTGGATAAATTCTTCCGTTGCCGCAAATGGCAGTTTCATAATCAGGTAATAGGACTCAACCAGTTGTGGCTGATTACCATAGATTTCGGTGGGTATCTGCCACTGGTCTTCCCGGTTGTAGAAAACCTGTGGATCGGTCATGTGATAGGTCATCAACCGCTCAGACTGAGCTGTAAACAGGTCAATGGGGTAACGAATATGGCTTCGTAAAACGGCTGGCATATCATCCAATGGCTTAAACACATTGGGAAAAATAGCTGACCAGGTTTGAATAATTGGATCTCTGGGATCTGCTACATAGAAATTGACCGAACCGTTATAGGCATTAATGACAACCTTGACCGAGTTGCGGATGTAGTTAAACGAGCCAATACTAGGGAGTTGGGTGGGATCGGAGTAGGGATAGCGATCGCTCGTTGTATAGGCATCTACGATCCAGTAAAGATAGTTGGGGGTTGTGGAACCGGAGGCGTTTGAATTCACCCGTTTCTCCTGTCCGTTTTCCCAGGTGCCTTCTACATCTGCTACCACGAGATAGGGATCCCGGTCATAGGTTAGAAAAGGAGCGATCGCCCGGATGCGCTGGTTAATATTGCGGCGGAATAACAGTCTGGTCTTGGGCGTAAAGTTATTGGTCAGAACCATTTGCCAATCCCTTAAGTAGACGGCAAATAGCCAGCGTCGCCAGAGCGGACCAATATTTACCCCCCCTGAACCGTCGTAGATGTTATAGATGTTTTCGTTGCCGCTGGGGTAATCCAGTTCCTGCACCCGCGTCCCTGTCATGATATAGGTGTTGGTTAATTCACCGTAGTAGATGCGGGGGTGGTAAATGGGAATTCGTTTGCGAATGAGTGGGCTAGAGGTATTCAATGCCCCAGCATCCACGGTTCCTGCCCCTGTTCCAATGTCTTTAACAAAGTAGTAGGGTAACCCACCTTCTGCCACCTGGTTAACGGGACTCAGGGTAAAGCCATAACCGTGGGTGTAAACCAGGTGTTCGTTAACCCAGGTCTGGGCAATTTGCGGAACCGCACTGTAGTCCAGTTCACGGGCAGAGATCAAGACTTGCTGGTTTTCGGAGGGAACCGGGGAAGCAAGGGAAGTTGGGGAAGAGGGGGAGATTGCTTCCTCGCTGTCGAAAGCGTATCGATCAATATCAGCATCGTAGAAGCGGTAGTAAAGCCGAATCTGCTGGAGTTGACGATTCGTTTGCAACAGGGGACGCGTGTCCCACAGGCGGATGTTACGAACCGTGAGGTTATTCTCTTGCAGGGCGGCATAGGTAAGCGTGCCCTGGGGATTAAAGGTCTGGACGTCAATACTTTCCAGGTCAAAAGCTTCTCTGGTGAGGGCAATGTTGTGCTGGATGAAGGGCCTTTCCCGTGCCAGCTCGTTAGGTTGCACCACTATACGCTGAACGATGTCAGGCAAGAGGGAACCAGCAATCGCCACCAGGGCCACATAGCCACAGAGCAAAATTAGCGTGTAAGGGCGAACCTTCTGCGTACCCGTGAGCCGGAAGCCATTGCCAGCAACCTTGCTCCCATTTTTGGGTAAGCCCCTAAATGCTTGCCAGAAGAGGAAAAGAGCGATCGCCACTGCCAGCAAACTCAGTACTGTATCGGCTGGCAGTACCACTCGAATATCTGTATAGCTGGCTCCATAAACGACGCCCCGGGGCGAGTAGAGTAATTCATAGCGACTTACCCAGTAGCTCAAAGCCACTACCAGCATCAAACCTCCCCCCAGAGCACACAGGTGCCGCCGCTGCATAGGCGAAAATCCGATAAAATACCCCTGACTAAGGCTATCCCCCGACAGCAGGTAAGTAAGCGTAACGGCGGCTAACCCATAGAGCAGCAGTCCCGCCAGCCAAAATTCCAGCAGTATCCAAAACGGAAGAGAAAAAATGTAAAAGCTGATATCTCTGGAGAATAGGGGGTCTGTCTGGTTAAAGGGGGTGGGATGGAAAAACTGCAAAATCTTTCCCCAGTTAGCGGACAGTACTGCACCCAGCGCAACACTCAGGATCACGGCAATCACCCTGAGAAGAACCCTGGAATAAATCAACAGGGCGATCGCACCCAAAATCAACAACCCCATGCCCAAAAAGGGAATGAACGGGAAATCCCTCGGAAAGATTAAATTCTGAATCATTTCCCAGACCGTTTCAGGTCGAAAGCGGCCTGGTATAGAAGGCAGCGTCCCCGGCTGATCCAGTGGCAGCAACCACAACTTCCACACCACCTGGCCGTAGTGAAGGGTAAGTAGAGCTAAAAACAAGCTCAGCCCCAGAACCAGGGGAAGCAGCCACCGAAACGGAAGGGAAAGAAAGTAGGATGTTGGCAGTGAGAAGCTAGCCGATGATTTTGCTGACGGTCTTCGTTGAAAGTTCCAGACTCCCGTTTCAGTAATGGGTTCAGGGACTTTTCCTGTTCTCTGCCTGCCTCCCATCTCCAGCCTGTGATGCTTTAACTGCTGAGCCAGGTGCAGGTTGCTTAGTAAAAAGAAAAGACTGGCTGAACTGACGATCGCCCAAATCACTACCTTCGACTGTAGCCGCAGCCAGTAAGCGGGAAGATAGCCCAATGCCTGAAACCACAGTATCTCCGCAATCAAACGGCAACCTAGCCAGGCTACCAGCAGCAGCCCTAGAAATACAGCAAGGAGCCTAGGTACCCGCCTCTTCATGGCATAAACCTGTCGCGTAGATAGCGAACGAACCTGAACTGTCTAAAGTCTAGCGTTCAAAGGTACTTTCAAAATGCTGAAATCCCTGTTCAAGTGACAATGGCATCTCTGCATGGTTTTTGTCAGCATCAACCAGAACAATTCCAGGTTCAGCAGTGATCACTCCAACAATGGTCGCTCCTGTTAGCGTGCTCACCAACCGTTGAGCCACCTCTAAAGGCAGGCAAAGCACCAGTTCAAAATCTTCCCCACCGTACAGTGCCCAGTCCAGGGCCTTGTCTGCCCCTACCCACGCCACCAGAGCAGGCGGAAGCGGAATTTGACTTCGCTCTACCCTGGCACCAACTCCACTGGCCATACAGATTTGGACGATCGCATCAGCCAGACCATCACTGCTGTCCATTCCGGCAAGGTGGGGAGTAGGGAAGGGAGGGGAAGGGAGGGTAGATCGGCTCATCCCCCCTGCTCCCCAAACCTGCCACAGGATCGGCAACACATCCAAGCGGGGATTGGGACGCTGATGGGATTGGATCAGGGCAGCGCGATCGCTGGGTTCAAGCCCCTGCCCTAATTCGGGGTGCAGCAAAAGTTCCAGGCCAGCACGGGAGGCACCATGAATACCAGTAACCAGGATGGCATCGCCGGGTCTGGCGGCGGAGCGGCGAATGATGCGGGTGGGATCAGCTTCTCCAAAGGCCGTAATCGCGACTGTGGTGACTGGTGATCGCACCACGTCCCCTCCGACAATGGCCGTTCCATAGGTTTGTAAACAGTCCACCATCCCCTGATAGAGCCGCTCTATCCAGGTGACGGGGACGGTTCCTGGAACTGCCAGCCCAACTGTAATGCCCAGGGGTGAGGCTCCCATCGCTGCCAAATCTGATAGATTAGCCGCCACCGCTCGCCAGCCAGCATCCTCCGGACGGGTGGTTCGGTCACTGAAGTGAACCCCATCTACCAAGACATCTGATGTAACAATTAGCGATCGCCCCGGTGACGGCGTCAACACCGCCCCATCATCCCCCACCAGTTCTGCCGGACAAAAGGACTGTAAACGCCTGAGTAAGCCTTGCTCCCCTACATCCCAAACCAGCAAATTCTGCCCGCTGTTTCTGTCCCTCACCACTCATCCCCTGGCTTTTCACTCAGGGGCGTTCTGCGGAGTTTTGGAAATCGATAAAAGGTGTCCCCATCCGCATCTACCTCGATCTCTGCGCCAAAGTACTTAACCTGAGTATCGAGAAATTGCTTGGTTGTCTCCGCATCCACCTTTGCCTCTACAGCTAGTTGAATCAGGGAAAGACACCCGTTCTCTGCTTCTAGCAGGTAGTAGAAGGCTCTTTCCAGCCGCTGCTTTTGTTGATTGTTGCTAATTGATCGAATCAGGGCTGAACTGGCCAGCAAGCAAACTCCAGCGATGAAGACCCACTCAAGAATAGCCATGGCATACAATTCCTACGCCACATCAGGCTCCACTAAATTTTCCAAACCCTTGATAACTTTGGCTGACTCGATCTTGTCACCCGCTCTTAGCTTTCCTAAAACCTCTTTGCCTTCGATCACAAAGCCAAATACGGAATAGCGCCCGTCGAGCAAATTCAAGCCTGCTGGAGTCAATTCGGGTTCAAACAAGAAAAAGAAGAATTGGGAAGAACCCCCGTTGGGATCTTCAGCAGGACGGGCCATTGCCAGTGCCCCATAGGCAGAAAAAGGCAATACGGGCAAGTCTTTATATCGTCCGACATCCTCCAGGGTGACGCCATAGGTGGGAGCTTCATCTCCCTGTACCAGAACTTCCAGGGGAATTGCTCGATACTGCTTCGTTTTAGGATCAATAAAGCCAACTTCGGGACCAGGTGGGTCACCGACTTGCAGAACGTAGGAATCTTCCTGGCGGGTAAAGGGGAGACCGTTGTAGAAACCCCGCTGTACCAGGTCAACAAAGTTACCAGCCGTGACTGGAGCGCTGTAGCCATCCACCACGGCTACCATCCTGCCTTTGTTGGTGATGAACTCGATGGTGGCACGTCCTTTCAATTGGGGTAAGTTGCTATATTCCTTCGGCACCTCGTAGGGAAACTTCTGAACCATCAGTTCTTCGAGTTGCCCAACCAGGTCAAGCAGGTTGCTTCGTTCGGTCAAAACCTGTTCCCGATTTTTGGCTTCCCCAGCAGCCTGAAGTTGAGGGAGGGCTTCTTTTAGTTGGGCAATCAACCGTTCGGCTTCGGGTTTCTTGGAGTCTGGAACACTGGCCAGCAGGGCGGCTTCGCGATCGCTCAAAATCCTGGATGCTTTGTTGATATCGCTTAAAACCATGCCCCAGCGCCTTTGAGCACGGAGTTGCTCTGAAATATCTTCCAGATCTTTTTGCAACTCACGCACGGTGGGATTATCGATGGGTAAAGCATTTCGCAACAATGCCTTACCATCTGTGATTGCATTTCCAGCAGGCATACTGCTGGGTCGTTTTGCCGCCGCACTCAGCCCCAGGGACAAAACTACCAGCAAGACGAGAGTGACTGCGGTTCTTAGCCAAGACTGAATGCGGTCAAAATTTTTTAATTGCATATTTAACCATCGCTCAAACGGCATTCATCCGGGCAACCTGGACAGCGAGGCAAACTTTCCCCAAAAAAGAGCCCAACGCAGAAGCAGCCCTAATCTCTTATCTTGCCACAGGGGGAGACATTAGAACTTACTCTACTGAATCCTTACTATTGGTCAGCCTCTGGGGGGTAAAATGGGGTGCCAAGCATTTTCTCAAACGATTCTCAAAGAACTCATGATCTCCAGTAATGATTTTCGGCCAGGTGTCAGTATCGAGCTAGACGGGGAGGTCTGGCGGGTCAGGGATTTTCTCCATGTTAAACCGGGAAAGGGTTCTGCATTTGTGCGTACAACGCTTGAAAACGTAAAGACTGGAAAGGTTCTGGAGCGCACTTTTCGAGCGGGTGAAACGGTGCCTCAGGCAAACTTGGAAAAGATTACTATGCAGCACACCTATAAGGATGGGGAAGACTACGTCTTTATGGATATGGAATCCTACGAAGAGTCGCATTTGAGCGCGAGTCAAATTGGCGATCGCGTCAAATACCTGAAAGAAGGGATGGAGGTCAACGTGGTGCGCTGGAATGACCAGATCATAGGTGTTGAACTGCCCAACTCGGTTGTGCTGGAGGTGATTCAAACCGATCCGGGGGTTAAGGGAGATACAGCAACGGGTGGCACCAAACCGGCGATCGTTGAAACCGGAGCCCAGGTGATGGTTCCTCTGTTTATCTCGATTGGAGAGCGGATCAAGATTGACACCCGCAACGATAGCTACTTG
This sequence comes from Leptothermofonsia sp. ETS-13, assembly GCF_049200465.1. NCBI lineage: Bacteria > Bacillati > Cyanobacteriota > Cyanophyceae > Leptolyngbyales > Leptolyngbyaceae > Leptothermofonsia > Leptothermofonsia sp. ETS-13. The sequence goes on along the minus strand of NZ_CP120836.1, from coordinate 1,717,572 downwards.
GGCCGGGAGTAGCTGGTAAGGGTTTGCTCTAAGCTCAACCTCGTTTCAGTCCTGGTGAGGGGTGGATGGGTGAATGAGTAGATGGGTGGGCCTCGATGGGGTGATCCAGTTCTCACTGATCCCTACTCGAACAGGCAAATTCCCAAGAAATAGCAAACAATTGGTGTGATTGAAGGGAGCTACGAAGACTGTGCCACTGGATTTGAACGAACTCCGCGAACTACTGGCAGCGATCGGTCAGACGGATATTGCGGAACTCACGCTGAAAAGTACCGATTTTGAGTTGACGGTGCGGAGGGGAGTTCAGGCGAGGGAACTGACTCCTTCTGTCAGCATTGCGGCGGCTCCTTCGATGGTTTCTGCTACCAGTAGTCCGGCATCGGCAGCCAGGGAAGTTCCTGAAGTGGCTCCTGCGTTGCCCACCTCCTCGCCCCCGCCGACCAGCCGCCGCATGCTGGAAGTGGTTTCTCCGATGGTCGGTACGTTTTATCGTGCGCCTGCGCCTGACGAGCCGCCGTTTGTGGAAGTGGGCGATCGCATCCGCAAAGGGCAAACCGTGTGCATCATCGAAGCCATGAAACTCATGAATGAACTGGAGTCAGAAGTTTCTGGGGAAATCGTTGAAATTCTGGTGCAAAACGGCGAACCCGTCGAATATGGTCAACTGTTGATGCGGGTAAACCCAGACTGATTTCTATGCCCTATCCCGTTCTTTACGTCGCCATTACCAACCATGGGTTTGGGCACGCAACTCGTTCGGCATCCATTGCCGCAGAAATCAAGCGGCTCTGTCCCGATATCACGATCATCCTGACAACAACCGCGCCCCACTGGTTGCTGGCATCCTATATTCAGACCGACTTTATCCATCGACCTCGTGCTCTGGATATCGGGATCTTGCAGAGTGACAGCATCACCATGGACAAACCCGCTACGCTGGAAAAACTCAAACAAATTCGAGCCCAGCAGAACAGCCTGATCGCTTCCGAAGTCACCTTTCTCAAACAAAATCGGGTTGGGCTCATCCTGGCAGATATTCCACCGATCGCCGCCCTGATCGCCAGAGCAGCAGGAATTCCTTGCTGGATGTGCAGCAACTTTGGTTTCGACTTTATTTACCGTCCCTGGGGGGGCGAGTTTGTCGAAATTGCAGATTGGATTGCGGACTGCTTCAGTCAGTGCGACCATCTCTTTCGGCTCCCGTTACATGAACCCATGAGTGCCTTTCCAGTGATCACTGATGTCGGCTTTACCGGCGGCTCTCCCCGCTACAGTCCAGAACACATTCGTCAAATGTTGGGGATTCAGGTTCCCCAGGAGCGTACTGTGTTGATGTCCTTTGGTGGCCTGGGGCTGAGCGCAATTCCCTACCACAATCTCCAGCGCTTCCCCGACTGGCAATTTCTCACCTTTGATCGCAACGCTCCCAACCTACCCAACCTGATTAAAGTCATTGATAACAGCTACCGCCCGGTTGACCTCATGCCCATTTGTGGACGAGTCCTCTCAAAACCGGGCTATAGCACCTTCTCTGAAGCCTGCCGCACCCAAACTCCTCTCGCTTCCATTACCCGCGACGATTTTGCGGAAGCCAGAGTCCTGGTTGAAAACGTCCAGCACTACATTCCGTATCAAGTGTTGGCTCCAACCGAGTTTTTTGAAGGAGACTGGGAGTTTCTGCGCCAGCCCATGCAGCCTCCCCGCTCGTCCCAACTGGAAATCACCGATGGCAACCAGACCGTTGCACAAGCGGTGATCAACTTCTTCCAAAACGCGTAACATACTCACATACGAGTTGGTGGCACCAATGCAATAAAGAACCACCTCAAGGACTAAACTCCATGACATCCACACCTGTCAGAGAAAAGCACCGGGTCAAAATCTACACCACTGACCAGTGGAAAATTCAAGGAGATGTTTCCATCCCCGCCGGGGGCTACAACGCCCGCCTGTCAGACTTCCTCAATAATGACAACACGTTTATTGCGCTGACCAATGCAGTGGTTTACGGCACTGATAGCAAACTGTTGGCAAACGAGAGTTTTCTTTCAGTCAATAAGCAGGCGATTAAATTGGTGGTTGAAGAAAACCAGGATGGTTCTCAGTTTCCCTAAATTGTGTCTTCCCTAAATTGCGTCTGAATTTGGATTTCGGTGCTTTACACTACCGCTAAAGTACTTTGTGAGTCCAGGTTTCGTGCAAATAAACACAGGCTATTCCACCACTTTTACCTGAGTTTCTAAGCTCACTTTTTGATACAGTTCCTCAATGTCTTTGTTGTACATCCGAATACAGCCGTGGGATGCAGCCCTGCCGACCGACGATGGATTGGGGGTGCCGTGGAACCCAATCCAGTTTTTGCCATCTGTCCAGAAGCCAATCCAGTAACGACCGAGGGGATTTTCAGGGTCACCCGCAGGAATGGATACTCCTTTTTTGAGGGGATGGATCCAGGTGGGGTTCTTCAGTTTCTGCAGGACCTTGTAAGTTCCTTTGGGCGTTTCCCACCCAGGACGACCGATCGCAATGGGATAGCTCTTAACCACCGTTTCTCCCTGGTAAAGTACAACCCGCCGCCGCTTAAGCTGAACCTCTAATCGTAATGTCTGGGGCTTTATGTCGGAATCGGCAGTATCGGATTGGGAGGAGACAGACTCAGAGAATGATGAATTGGAGGAGGTAGATAAAGAACTGGAAGGCGTCTCTGCCGGAGGTTTGGGAAGGGGAATATTCAACTCAACTACATTACCTGGTTGAGTTAGCAGCTCAACCGTTGAAGTGTTGGCGTAAGCCCGCTTGTTGAAATCCAGCGTGGCATCGGTCAGCACGATCGCTGCAAGTGACCCAAAAGCTAGTACAGCAAAACGAAAGTTTTGTTGGAGGGTGCAGGAATGGAACCCCTGCTTGGGGGCGGCCCCCCCCAACCCCCATGTTGCAAAATTTAGTGTTTGCAACACTAGTTTGACCAGGCAATGCTGCATTTTGGAAATTAGAAGACAAACCAGGGTTTACAAAGAGCTGAGGGGTCCGGAATTACGAGTCAGGTGAGGTGTGAGCGGAAGGAAAGGATGATTGGTAGGACGACATTGCTATCCTGCCATTGGTAAAGAACATTTGGATCTTATAAGCCGAAGTTAGAAAAACACAACGGTAGTTGTCTAATCGTAGTCGTCTAATCATTGATGCCCCCACTCCTGTGGGAAACCCCTTTTACCATTCCTAACTGAATTGCGATCGCTACCAGCAGACTGATTGTAATCCTGAAGACACATATATCTCCATCAACCTTTAGTTAGAGCCTGGGGCTGCTTGAATCGCAACCAATTGTCGTTATCGCTAATGAAAAAATGAAGCCGCCTACCCCGCCAACCAACCCAATCATTTACCCCTACAACAGTACTGAGTTATCTCTGAGAAAATTCTCAGAAAAATATCATAGGTCTTCAATCAACACTTCAGATGGCTATCATTCCAGGGCTTGGGCCTCAAGCCATAATTAGCGTAAATCGCAAGGCATGGTGTTGAAACAATAGCCTCAATTTCAATTATGAGTTGAAGCTATGGATTCCAATACTCTCCTGATTTGACTGTATTTGTTTATTCATTGAAGGACTTCCAATGATGAGAATTAGAAATCTTCTGATCCTGGGGGTGGTTCCCGTTCTGGTTTTTGGCTGTGCAAAAGAAGCACCCACTACTCAATCTGCTGCCAGCCCTACTGTTGAAAGCCCAGTTACCACCTCAAGTCCAACCTCATCGGACATAAGTTCTGAAGTAACAAAATCTGCCAAACAAGTGAGTACAAAGTCTGGCAACTTTGTTTCGGGGGAGCATCCCACTCAAGGAACCGTTCGGGTTGTGTCCCAAAACGGCAAAACGTTGATAGAACTCGATTCCGCATTCAAAACTTCGGAAATGGGGCCTGATCTGGTAGTTGGCTTGCATCGTTCCAATAATGTCATTGGCTCTACTACTCCCCCTGCCTACCCTTTGAAAGAGGGCGACTATGTTGTCATTGCTCCCCTCAAAAAGTTTAGCGGTGCTCAAAGCTACGAGGTTCCCAAAACAATTAACGTAGCGGATTACAAATCGGTTGTGATCTGGTGTCGAAAATTTAATGCAACGTTTGGTGCAGCGGATTTGATGTAGTGGTGGCCCCAACAAAGTGATGATGAGCGGCGCTAGCCGCCATCATTAAAATCCTTTCACAATCCAGATAGGATTTCTTTTCATAATTTGGGCGCTACTGAATATATAGCGGTAGTCATTATGGTTAGGACAGGGTGCAGGGGTGGAACCCCTGGCTGGGGGCGAAGCCCCCACTCCCTCTCTAATTCCAATGTTCTAACGCTCCCGCGTAGAGCTATAGCAATATTTCCAGGAGAACACCCATGACACCTGAAGGAAAAGTGACTCTGGTAACAGGAAGTAGTCAGGGAATTGGTCAGGCGATCGCCGTTCGTCTGGCCCAGGAAGGAGCTCAGGTTGTGATCAACTATCGCTCAAATCCGCAGGGGGCAGAGGAAACCCTGGCTAAGGTACAGGCAGCAGGCGGTCAGTGCCATCTGGCTGAGGGCTATTGTGACAACGAAAGGGGTTACAGTGTATGCCGATCTGGGAATGGTGGATGATGTGCGCCGTCTGATCAAAGCGGGGATTGAGCATTTTGGTCGGCTGGATATTCTCGTCAATAACGCCGGAATTGAGAAACATGCCCCCTTCTGGGAGGTTACCGAGGCCGACTATGAGGCGGTAATGAACGTCAATTTGAAAGGCGTCTTTTTTGCCGCTCAGGAAATGGTGAAACATTTAATTGAAACGAAACGTCCCGGCAAAATCATCAATATCAGTTCTGTCCATGAAGATCTGCCCTTCCCGAACTTTGCAGCTTACTGTTGCAGCAAAGGTGGAATGAAAATGCTGACCCGCAACCTGGTGGTGGAGCTGGGTCCTCTGGGAATCACTGTGAATAATGTTGCCCCTGGTGCGATCGAAACTCCCATCAATACCAAACTGTTGAATGACCCGGCCAAGTTAGGAACTCTTCTGCAAAATATTCCCCTGAACCGATTAGGACAACCCGGAGATGTGGCTTCTCTGGTGGTATTTCTGGCTTCCTCCGATGCCAATTACATTACGGGTACAACGTTCTTTGTGGATGGTGGGCTGTTGTGGAACTATCACGAACAGTAATATGAACTCCTTACGTCATCACTATCCGGAGTACCTGATGGAAGCGGCTGGTTTAGGGATTTTCATGATCTTAGCCGGATCTGTAACTGCCATTTTAGAACACCCCACTTCCCCAATCCATCAGGCAATTCCCGATCCATTGCTGCGCCGATTAATTATTGGAATAGGGATGGGATTGACGGCGATCGCAATTGTCTATTCCCCCTGGGGCAAGCAGTCAGGTGCCCACCTCAACCCTGCCTTTACCTTTACCTTCTTTCGCTTAGGTAAGGTGAAACCCTGGGATGCATTCTTCTATATTCTGTTTCAGTTCTTAGGCGGATTAATTGGGTTATTGTTGGCTGGCTTGTTACTGCGAGAGGTACTTGCCCATCCATCAGTCAATTACATTGTCACCATTCCCGGTTCTGGTGGTGCCATAGTGGCTTTCTTAGCAGAAATCATCATCTCCTTTGGCATGATGCTGATGGTGTTATTTGTTTCCAACCGCCGACGACTCCATCGGTACACTGGTATCTTTGCTGGAATTTTGATTGCCATCTACATCACAGTTGAAGCTCCCCTTTCTGGTATGAGTATGAATCTAGCTCGCAGCTTTGCTTCAGCTTTATCAGCAAATGTTTGGACTGCTTTCTGGGTTTACGTTACAGCCCCTCTTACTGGGATGTTGCTGGCAGCAGAACTTTACGTGCGTCTCATGGGAGCAAAAGCCGTTCGATGCGCCAAGCTACACCATCACAACAATAAACGTTGCATTTTTCGATGTGGTTATCGAAAGTACGCAACTCGCAATGGATCGGAATTAAGTGATTCCTTCAAAAAGTTGCATTAGATACAGCTATAGCCATCAGGCTGAGGACGGGGCGCAGGGGGGAACCCCTGCACCCCGTTCAAATTTTAAGAAGGATCGCTATACTCACCCGTTCAATCCTCTTTTCATTCGCCACGATGAAACAGCCAATCAAAATCATGAGACGGGCGATCCTGTCCGTTTGTATTTTCGTTTCTGTGACGACCTTTGCTCAGGAACCTACCCTTCCCCAATCGGATAGCAGCCAGCAATCTATTGGGTATCTCACTACCCAACAGGTACCCAACCAGCAAGCAGTGGTCGCTGTGGAATCGGTAGGGATGACAGTCTCTAATATGGATCGAGCGGTTGAATTTTACTCGCAGGTTCTTTCCTTCAAAAAGGTATCCGATGTGGAGGTGTTGGGCACCGGGTATGAGCAGTTGCAGGGGATATTCGGAATCCGGCTGCGGGTGGTGAAAATGCAATTAGGGGAAGAGTTGATTGAACTGACGGAGTATCTGACCCCTAGGGGGAAACCTATCCCGGTTGATTCAAGGAGTAACGATCGCTGGTTTCAACACATTGCAATTGTGGTGAAAGACATGGACAGAGCCTACCAGCATCTGCGCAAGTTTAAGGTGCAACACACCTCCACCGCACCGCAACGATTACCTGACTGGAACAAAGCTGCCGCAGGCATTCGTGCCTTTTACTTCAAAGATCCCGATGGACACAATTTAGAGATCATTTATTTCCCGCCCGGTAAGGGAAATCCCAAATGGCAAAAATCTACCAATCAGCTATTTCTGGGAATTGACCACACGGCGATCGTGGTTTCCAGCACTGCCAACAGTCTCAAATTTTATCGAGACTTGTTAGGCTTAGAACTTGTGGGTGAAAGTATAAATTACGGCACTGAGCAGGAGTATTTGAATAATGTGCAGGGAGCGAGACTGCGCATCAGCGGACTCAAATCGCCTGCCGGACCCGGAATCGAATTTTTGGAATATCTGCACCCCACCGATGGGCGATCGCTGCCTGCGGATGCCAGACCCAATGATTTACTGCACTGGCAAACAACGCTGGTTGTGAACAATGTAGAGGCGATCGCTCAACGATTACGCCTGAACCAGTCCACTTTCATCTCTGCCCGTGTAGTCATCCTTCCTGAGCAAACATTAGGCTTCAAAAAAGGAATTCTGGTACGGGATCCCGATGGTCACGCCTTGCGGCTGATAGAGAAGCCGGAGATGTAGTTCGTCAAATCTATCTGTTGCCAGGTTGCTCAGGACATTGGCTTTAAGGAGGGTGCAGGGGTTCCAACCCCTGCACCCTCTGTCCTCAGCCTGGTGGCTATCGCTATACGAGTATAGAAATAGCGGTAGCATAAACCCAGGCAAGTGTGGACTTCCAATCACCTCAGTTTATGAATCTTCCTACCTGGATTACCGTTTCCCGTTTGCTGGTCGTACCACTACTACTTTATGGTCTACGTAATCCAACTCCAGAGGGGCGTTGGGTCATGCTGGTACTGTTTCTCATCGCAGCGGGTACTGACTGGTTAGATGGTTATCTGGCTCGTCGGTTGAACCAGGTCACCGAACTGGGAAAGTTTCTTGATCCACTGGTGGATAAGTTCCTGGTGCTGGCTCCCCTGCTGGCGCTGATTGAACTGGGACAGGTACCCGCCTGGGGAGTGTTTCTAATCCTGGCACGGGAACTGGCGATCGCGGGCTGGCGCGTTAACCCCAACCTGCGCGGTAGTTCAGAAATTCAGGGGGCAAATCTTTGGGGTAAGTTAAAAACCGTGAGTCAGATTGGGGCGATCGCTCTCCTGATTGCTCCCCTATCAGCAGATTGGCGAATTCCGTCCCTGGTGGCTTTTTGGATTTCTGTAGCACTCACACTGATTTCGGGAGCCATTTACCTGTTGCCAGAAAAAGTAAACCAGAAATAATCTGCGATCGCCCCCTCCTTCTGGTTCTGAAACTCTTCCGGTGGGTTCAGCAGAATTGAAACCTGGGAAACTTTTGGGACACGACGAGCGACGCGACTGGGAATGCCGTCGCCATAGACCACGTGACCCTGGCCGACAAGGACGACAACCAGGCGTTTGGGCTCCTGTTGCAGGCTCTGGGCAATGCGTTCTGCCATCGTTTCATCCCACAGAACCTGGGCTTGAAAGAAGCGCTCAAAATTGGCCTGACTGGTTTTGCCGTGGTGAATATCGTCGTAGATCTGGCCGAGTCTTTGGCGGTAGGAGACGGGACCAAGGGCGATCGCAGAATTCGGTGGAATGAATCGCTTTTCAGCCAATGTCAGACTCTCTAACCCAGAACGGGCAACCTTGCGAGTCACTTCGGTGAGAGTGTTAAGCGCAATCACAGGCAATCCCTTATCCCTGGCAAAGCGCACAATGGGGGCATAAAATTCCCAGGGAAAACCCCAGCGTTTTGGGTACTGGCTTTGCTCGATTAATTCAGCTTCGGTGATTTTGCCAGCCAGGTAGCGGTCGATCACAGGCTGGTAGGGACGCTGAAACATTTCCATCCCAACTACTAATTGGGGGTTAAGGCGATGGAGGGCCTGAATAATGGTCAGTTGAGCCTGATGGTCTTCCGGGCGATCGTGGGTTTCGCCCAGGTAAACCACATTCACACGCGCGATTTTCTTTAGAACCGATTCGACACTGAGGGGTTGTTGCGTTCCAGGTCGCACAATCGAAAACGGTTGATCCGTTGTCGCCTCTGCCCTTGCCAGGTTAGTCAAACTACCAGCAGCAGACAGATACAGAAGCATCCCTAATGAACAGGTGAGGGATACCTTGGCGAGCCAGATTATTGATTTCATGGAAAAAGGTTAGTTGCTGTGAGAGTTTAAACCGATTCCTGGACTTCTTAATTAAGATCCCAAAAATAATAATTAAAAGTTAAAGTTTAGTAAAAAACGTGTTGCTTTTTAAAGCAGAGCAGCAGGATACTTTTTTCAATCCTGTGGCGTCACAGACAATTTCTTGCTGAGAGTTAGCTTTGTTGTAGAAAAGTGCGGAATTCGAGTTCAAGTTTTCCCCAGGAAATTTCACCGGGTTGTCAGTTTGTCTCCCTGTTTGATCTTTTAACAAAGAGTAAATAATGATGAACTTCTCACCATCGACCTCGGCTTCGAGTCAATCTTTTGTTGCCAAAAGTTTCCGATTTGAATCCAATCATTCTTCCAATGCACTCATCTCTGATAAGCCTCACATGTCCAATCTTCATTCGCTGGCAGCGTTGTGGGCAAGAAAATATGTGATTTCGTTGAAGAGCCGGGATGAGGCAGAGAAGCTCAGACATAACAGAAACCTGGTAGATGTATCTTCAAGGGAAGGGCGCATTAACACGGCCAGAAATTTGATGCAGAGTTTGAGTCTGGCGAGTGCTCAAGCCTGGTCAAAGACCGAAATCTTACTAGCTGGAGAGATTCAGCGACATGGAATCAATCCGCAATTAATTGATCCCTGGCAGATTGCAGCAGATTCTCATCAACTGTTTCAAAAATGTTTGGCAGCCTATGGCGATCGCGTCACTCCCCGGCGGCTATCCGTCATTGTTGGAGAAGATTTTGGGCGCATCCGACAAAAATATACAGCCAATGACCCGCGCACCCTCGGCTTTGTCAGTATGCAATTTCATTACACTGGCATGGTTTTGCTAGAGCAGCTTTCTCTGGGTGAACAGGCATTGTTTGCTCCTTACTTAAAGGTGATGGATGATCACCTTTACATGCCGCTGAAAGCAGCCTACGAAGCGGCTGCCAACTACGAGATGAACTCTCCGGTTCTGATTGCCGTTCAAAACCTGTTGCCCATCAGCACCCGGATTGCCCACGCCGTTTGTAACCAGGTTTGCCGCCTGCGCCCCAGCTATACCAGCTACAGTGGCAACCTCAGTTCACCCACTGTGCAAGTTTCCAGCATCCGGGATGTGGAAATGTTTCAGGTCTATCTCTGCCTGTGCGTGTTAGAAAACAGTATTCGCTCTGTGCAGCAAGAACTGTTTCCTCTCTGTGTGATGCTTTATCCCCGTCTGGGTGTCAGTTGGGAACTGGTTCAGGAGATGCTGCGTATCATGGGTTGGGAGATGCATGAACGTCTTTCCCCTGATCAACTTTCTGTGTTCTACCCCTTCCTCAAGGCGTTGACTGAAATGTTTTCTTTAGAAGTGTTTCAGGGTAGTGCCGAATAGCCGTTCCTATTAGCCTGGCCAGCGAAGCACTACTACCTCTTCCCGCAACTGTTCTCTGGTGGCAGTTGCGGTGCGAGTGCGAAACAGGTCGATGCTCACAACTTCATAACCAAGGGACTGAGCAATGTCTGCCAGCAGGCTACCAGTACGAATTAAAATACGAAAGTAGGATGCCTGATCTCCTACAACATAGGCAAGTTGCGCACCCGGCCGCAGAATCGATCGCAACTCAGTCAGATGTCGGGCCATACCACCAAAATAGAGTTTGGTGGCTCTGGCATAGAGGCGTTCAAAACCACTGGTTTTGCCCAGTTCAATCCGTCGTGCTTCGATCGCCGCTGCAATCTGTTGAATTTCTGCATGATCGGCAACCCACTGGTCATCGGTATCAATTTTGTACACATTGCGGGTGTTAGAACGTACCAATCCCTGCTTAAGGGCACGCAGTTCTTCTTTGCTGCGAATGAAGCCCAGCAACACTGACTCTAAGCGGGTAGTGCGGGTGTAATCTTTTTCGTTGGGGTAGGGAGGGGATGTGATTACCGCATCGATGGAGCCTGGTTCCAGCACTCTGTGGAGCTGACGTGCATCGGCATGGTGGACGATTGCAGTAGTATCGGCTAGCCCTTGCAGGGACAGCAGGTCACGGGCGATCGCCCTTACCCCTTCTATCCACGCTTCTACAACAGGTGCATCCGTTTTGGTTCGCCCAACTCCGACTTCAGGACCAAAATGCAGATTGCTGATCGAAGTAGTCAGTGCTTTGGCGAGAGCCAGACGTTCATGGCTATCGTACTGAGGGTTAGCATTCTGTCTCAGGTGTTTCAACAATACCAGGGTCTTGTGTAAAGGCAGGGGGCTGATGGAGTCCTTCAAAATTAGCTTGGCCTGCTCGTAAGGAAGCTGTTGCAGGGGAGGGTGGGGAAACGGTTCAAATAGGGGGAGCGTTAACAATCCTTCGATTCCCGTAGCGGCTAATTCGGCGTAGGTTGCTGCAGCAACTTGGCTCGCATGTTGCATTAATCCTTCAGGGTTGGGGAGCCAACACACCTTAGCCTGGCTGGCAAAGTAAGCCATTGGGTTTGCCTCAACCCCCACACTGGGAATACCTAGTTTTTTACATTCCACTAGCGTGGTGCCCGTTCCACAAAAGGGGTCAAGGACTCGCTGGCGATCGCACACTCCAAACCGATTCAGATAATTGCGCACCAGATGGGGCGGAAAGGAAAGGACAAACCGGTACCAGTCATGGGCGGGGCGATCGCTGGCAGAAAGCTGGTTAATTTCAGTACGGTAGCGGTTTTGCTTATGAGAATCAGCGGGTAGGGGGGCTTCCAGGGATGGCACTAGTCTTTGGAAATCCAGTTAACTCAAGGCATAGTGTATCTCGATTTCTGAAAGTTGCATCTCGATTTCTGAAAGTTGCTTAGCTCTTTGCCCCCGATCCATTTACCGCACGAACCCGGGGTGAATCTGACAGAACAGCAATCATCCCCGTTCGCTCTGTTTCTAGCTTCGTGTCGGCCAGCAAATCCACTACGGGAACTCCCACAGTGGTTTCAATCAGTTCCCTGAGTTGAGGCTGAATCGCTTCACTGATATCTGAGTGAATTTGCTCAACTAAATCCTCTTTTCCATTACTGGCCAGAAGTTGTTCTGGCTGGGTTACGGCATTTTCTAATACAATCGCAATTTTTTCGTCAAAAATTTGACAATCAACATTTCCCAATCGATGCCCAAGCTGGTTTCGGTATAAGGCCTGGATCCTCTGAGAAAGTGCCCGTTCTAATTGACCACGAGTTGGCATGGAATTTGTCATAGAATTTGATATAGAAGTGTAGTTTAAAGAATATTTGATGATGAACATTTAAGCTTTGACAGAGCCCGATAGCTATCTATCTGAAGGATAATCCTGAATCTTCCGCCCGAAGGAATGTTTGCACTTTAGTGAGCTTTGTAGCTAAACAAACCTTAACCTCTGGCTTAGAGCGACCGTGTATACACAGTAGCAACGAGGGAAGGGGTTTGGGGGTTAGGTCTGAGAGGTTTCCAGCGGAAACAAATCACTTATGTGTAAGTAGCTAGGCGTAATTAAATTAGGGATAATTTCGGGGATGGAGAGGGTGGAAACCCCCTCCTGGGGGCGTAGCCCCACTCCCCCCTTTACAAATTAATGATGACTTCTGCTTACAGGGTATAGCGATCCCGCTTGAAATTTGAACAGGGTGCAGAGGTGGAACCCCTGCGTAGGGGCGAAGCCCTTGTCCACAAACTATTTGTGAATGCTATAGCTGACTTAGAGAGGACAATTGCGGTAGATTACAAACCATGCATAGCTGCATTTCGCTAGCTTTGTTGCAGATCCTAGGATTTTCTTAAGATTAATTTATTAATATAGCTAGAGCTTTTTCTAAAGCGTCATACTAGAAGCTGGCATTGAGCAGTCCCTTAATCAGCTTGGAGTTATCTTCTGCCTCAAGATGGATTTCACTGCCAACCTGGTGGGGAAAGTCGAACAGCCATTCGAAAGCGCTAAATTTGTATTGCACCAAGTTTGCCGCTAAGGAAGTCTGTCGTCTGCTCTTCTTAAAAGCAGACTCAATTTGTTACTTTCCCCAATGGAGCACGACATGCCTTCCCCCTGGGATTTCAATCGGCAAGCAGTCATTCTCACAGTAGATGACGATCAGGACAACTTGATGCTGCTAGGCTACCAATTGTCATTACTGCTGCCCTGCTCGGTTCTCACTGCTATCGACGGTCAATCAGCATTACGACTGGCAAAACAATCTCTTCCCAATCTCATTTTTCTAGATATCATGTTGCCTGACATGGATGGATTTGAGATCGTTAGCCAACTTCGGCAGGATCCCCAGACCCAAGAAATTCCTGTGATTGCTGTTACGGCGATGGCGCGGTTACAAGATCAGGAAACTGCTTTTCGGGCAGGGTATGACGGTTACCTGCTGAAACCCTATGAGCTTGAGAGCTTAGAAGTTCTGATATACCACTATCTCAACATGGCCTATCCCCTTTCAAGTTGAGGAGAGAACGCTGAGTAGCCGCTTTTTTCGTTTCTGGAAATATCTCACCCCCGCAGTTCTTTGGGAAATTCTGAAGCGAACTGCCAGGCAGCGGCTACCTGGTCTGGCATCAGAAATGGCCTACAACGAGATGCTGGCCCTGTTTCCAGCGATTCTGGCGCTGTTTACAGCGGCTGGCCTGGTTAAGACTTCTGAAAAGACATTGCTGGAACTGGCTAACCAGTTGTCGCGGGTCGTGCCCAAAGAAGTCTTGACCCTGGTTCAAAACTTCATTCAGGAAATTACCCATATCAGAAGTGAAGGGTTGTTTTCACTAAGTTTCATTATCTCCTTGTGGGCTGCTTCAGGGGCGTTGAGTGCAGCCATGAGTGCGCTTGACCAGATTCACCAGATTCCGCCTGCTCAGGTTCGCCCTTTTTGGAAAGCCAAGCTAGTCTCTCTGGGGTTGACTGTCGGTACCATTTTGCTGCTCATGACGGCATCCCTGCTGATCTTTATCAGCGACCTGGGGATTAAGTTAGTGGCAGTCCACAGCGGAGGATTGGAGCCCTGGGTATTAACTGGATGGCGATTATTGACATTACCCCTGGCTCTGGGGATTGTGGTGCTGGCTTTTGCTTTTATTTACCGATTTGGACCAAGCCGCTGGACAAGGGGTAATCCCATTCTTCCGGGTGCCATCCTGGCAGCTGTTTTTTGGGCCTTTCTCTCTGGTGTATTTCGGTTCTATGTTTCCCGGTTTGGGCAATATAACAGGGTGTATGGCGCGGTTGGTGCGGTGATTGTACTGCTGCTATGGCTTTACCTGTGCTCTCTGGTTCTGTTGATGGGGGCACAGTTGAATGTTACGGTTGGAGCGGCAATGCGGGCAGCCAGTAGGGGAAATAAGGACCAGAGAGTTAGGGTAAGGCAATGAAATGATCGCCAAACCTTACTCTTCTGGATTCATGATCTTCATCATCCCATTCAAGGAGGTGTGCCATGCCCAGAGCCGCCATTATTCAACCCGATCAGTCCTACACCTTTACCGATTACTTCAGGCTCAACTTTGCTCCACAAGACATTCTGGCGTATTTCAACGTTTCCCTGCGGCGTTGCTCTCTGACCCTGCCCCGCTATGCCGGAATGCTCGATCGCCTCAACGACCTCAAAACTCGCATTGAAGAAAGCCTGCCCCGCCTGAGCCTCACCAGCGAAATGGCACGGCGAGAGTTTCTGATTGCCCCAGTGCTGACTGATGTCTTGCACTACACCCAGGCCACTCTCAATGTTGAATATCCCATTGCTGTCAACAACCAACTTAAGGGAACGCTAGACTACTTGCTTCAAAATCACCAAACGTTTCTAGTGATCGAAGCCAAAAACGAAGACCTGGAACGAGGTTTTGTGCAACTGGCGATTGAACTGATTGCCCTTGATCAGTGGATCGAGTCAGACCAAACCATTCTGCAAGGGGCAATTTCAACCGGAAATATCTGGCAATTTGGACAGTTTGATCGCCAATCTCGTGAAGTGACTCAAGACCTCAACCTTTATCGTGTTCCTGCCGATTTAGAAGACCTTTTGCGAATCTTAGTCAAAATTCTTGAACCCTGAATCCCTTGCTCTACAGGACTGTCACCTCGCGGGAGTAGAGCCGTCCATCTTCCATGTGAAGAATGCGATCAGCAACATCCAGAATCCGATTGTCATGAGTTACCAACAGAATAGCAGAGCCCTGTTGTTTTGCTAGCCTCTGCATGATTTCAACCACATCTCGACCGGATTTTCTATCCAGAGCAGCCGTGGGCTCATCGGCCAGGACAATTTTGGGTTGACTGACAAGGGCACGGGCGATCGCCACTCGCTGCTTCTGCCCTCCCGAAAGCTCATGGGGATAGTAATCTATCCACTCGCCCAACCCAACCGCTTCCAACATCGCCTCTGCCTTATGTCTGCGGTCTTTGTCGGACAGTTGATCGTGTAGCTCAATTGACATCTGCACATTTTGACGGGCTGTAAGAGAGTTCAAAAGGTTGTGGGACTGGAAGATGTAGCCAATGTTGCGCCGTAGTTCAACGAGTTTTCTTTGGGGAGCCCCCTTTAATTCCTCCCCCAGTACTTTCATACTGCCCTCTTGAGTAGAACGCAGAGCACCAATCAGTGTCAGCAGAGTGGTTTTACCAGACCCAGAAGGACCCGTCATGATAACAATTTCGCCCGGTTGAATCTCACTCGTGATCTCAAACAATACCTGCTTACGCAACCGCCCAGTTCCGTAATAGTGATTGACACGATCAATGGCGATAATGGGGTCTGGCATAGAGAGGGGGATGGGTGATGGGGGGATGGAGTGATGAAGAGGTAGATGGATAGATGAATGGATGGGGCACTCATCTACCCATCCACTCTTTCTGGCTCCTAGCTTCTTTCTTCTTTCTTCTTTCTTCTTTCTTCTTTCTTCTTCCTGCTCTCCTTCTATCACCCCGTTACCCTTCACCCATCCCCCCTCTCCTAACTAGTACCTGGTAACTAAAAAATGTCGGCTGGATCTGCGTCCTGGACTTTGCGGACGGCGATCGCCCCGGAAATGAGGCACATCATGACCGTTAAACAGAAGACCAGGATTGCTCTGGCAGTTGTCATGCCGATGGGCAGAGAGGTTGCATTTTGAGTTAGTTGATACAACCCGACAGAAAGGAAAAATCCGGGGATGTATCCTAAAACCGAAAGGATAAGAGCCTCCTGAAAGACCACCGATAGCAAATAAAGGTTTTTGTAACCCATTGCCTTTAATGTGGCATATTCTGCCAGATGGTCTGTGACATCGGTATAAAGGATCTGGTAGACAATGACTGTGCCAACGACAAAGCCGATCGCCGCTCCCAGGGTAAA
Organism: Leptothermofonsia sp. ETS-13; assembly: GCF_049200465.1. Classification (NCBI taxonomy): domain Bacteria; kingdom Bacillati; phylum Cyanobacteriota; class Cyanophyceae; order Leptolyngbyales; family Leptolyngbyaceae; genus Leptothermofonsia; species Leptothermofonsia sp. ETS-13. The sequence goes on along the minus strand of NZ_CP120836.1, from coordinate 1,701,445 downwards.
GATGTAGCCAATGGCAGTGCTGTCTTTCCAGTATTTCTGTTCAAATTCAACAAATTCCTGTTTCGTCAAAACTCTAACATCCCTCGTCACCTCCTCCATGTCCCGTTTCAGGGCATTCACCAGTTTCTGAACATCAGCTCCGGGCTTTAATTTGATTGAGCCTGCGTCGATGTGTCCCGGTTTGCGTCCGCTAAAGATGCGAAGAAAGTTAAGGTCGCTGGTAATGAAGTTACCATCAGCTCCAAAGGAAGCTCCCAGGCTAAATAGCCCCCCAACGGTAACCCGCCGACCATCAATTTCTGTAATCACGGGTTTTCCTTCGTTGAATAGCTTTGCGATTGGACCAAACTCCTCTCTCGATTTATCATCAAACAGTACTACATCCGGAAACCGGATGGGGTCAAGATTGGGCAGAATTTCGGGACCAAATACGGGATTTGCCGGGTCAAAGGCGATCGCCAGAATGCTGCGCGTATTGCGATTTACCGGGTTCTTCCAAAAGGCGAAACCCAGGTAGATGGGGCTAACCGATTCAACCCCTTCATAGCCTAGCGCCTGATACAGGCGACGCTGGGAAAAGCTACGCATTGCAATCAGCGCAGTGGATTGCGGGCTGATTAAAAACACATCTCCTTTCAGGTTCTGATGCAGACGCACAGCACTGTCAAACAAGGCATCCTGAAACCCCATTTGAATGAACATCAAAATAACCGCAAACCCAATCCCTGCAAGGGCGACAAGGAAGCGGATACGTTCTCGTTTCAGCTGTAACCAGGCAAGGGGAATGGCAAACATCACGGAGCAATCTTGACGCTGACTCTGGCATTGGTTAGCTTGGCAACGGGTCTGCTGTCATCTAGCCGAACTCTGACCTCAACCACACGGGTATCCGTATCAGCAACCGGGTCGGTGTTCAATACATCATTTCTGCGAATTTGCAGACCTACTCGTTCAACAGTGCCAGAAAGGCTGCCGGGAAAAGCCTGACTAAGGCTGGTAACGCTGGCTCGTTGCCCTGGCCTCACCCTGGAAATCGAGGTTTCATCGACTTCGGCAACAGCATACATCTGATCAGTTTTGCCCAATTCAGCTACACCGTTACATTCCTGGCTGTTTGTACTGCCCAGGGTACCAATCTGTTCCCCTTCCTTCACCCGTATTTTGAGTACCTGCCCTGTGATGGGAGAACGAACCGCCGCCGTTTCCAGTTCAGCCTTTGCCCGTTGCAGGTTTGCGATCGCTACCTGAAGCTGGGCTTCTGCCTGCTGTACGTCTACGGGACGCACCTGGGCCAGACTATTGGCTTTACTAATCGCCTGTTCAATCTGTCGAGTGGTGGTTTGCAGGGCCAAGAAGCGGCTATCCAGATCAGATTTAGAAATGGCACCTGCTTTGTAAAGCTGCTCGTAACGCTGGTACTCGGCCAGCGCATTCGCCCGTTCGGCTTCCCACCGAGCTGCTTCTGCCCGCTGAGCCTGGATCTCTGCAGGCTTGGCCCCGGTCTTTGCCTGAGCGACCCGAGTCTGGGCTTCCTGCACTTGAGCTTGAGCCTGAAGAGCCGCCGCGTAAAGGCGATCGTAGGTATCCATTACTGCAATTACCTGATTCTGCTTGACGCGATCGCCCTCTTTCACCATCCATCTGCGAATCACACTGCTGAAACCAACACTGGAAGAAGAAGCCGCAACACAAAACACTTCTCCTCCAGGCTCCAAACGTCCCAGAGCCGAAATTGCTCCCTCTGGCTGGCTAGGGGATGCCGATGGGGAAGGAGAGGTGCTGGCAGTCTGATTGGTTGAAGAGGGGCGTAACGCCAGGAAAATCCCCCAACCTGCAACGCCCAGAGCAAGGATAATAAGGACTGCAATGAACTTACTAGGAGATTTAGAAAAAGGATCTAGCACACAGCACAGCTCCACAAAGACAGATTGCCCCTCTATTACTTAGCAGAATTTTAGACAATTCTTATGGGAGTCGGAACAACCGCCATTCTATTGCACCCCTTATTTGTCGATGCATTAGTCGATACATTAATACATTAAGTGTCAACCTTTGAGTCTATCCTCAAGTACAGACCCGCTCTCTCTTCTACAGAGAAGAACTCCACTCAGCAGAAAGCTAATTTAAGGTATAACGATAGTCACCAGGCTTAGGACAGGGTGCAGGGGTGGAACCCCTGACTGGGGCAAAGCCCCCCACTCCCTTTCAGGCCAATGTCCTCAGCAATCTGGCGACAGCTATATTTCTGGTGTCTCTGTTCCAGCCTGAACCATCAAGTTTTTGAATAGCCTAGAGGAATCCTGGAAATAGCAGGCAAATCTCCTTAGCAGAAGGTATAAAGCCTATTCAAGTTATCTGTCTATTAATAGAATTCAGCTCTGCGACTTCTTTGGTAACGCCCTGATTAACCTGGAGCTAAACTCTTAAGAAGGCGGGGGGCTGACGATAGCTATCCTATCTAAAGGATGATGAACTTTGTGTTTGCAAGTGTTTGCAAGATCTATAATTAAGTGCTTCTTTTACGCGGACTTAAATTATTTCAGAATATTTTCCCAGAAAAGCTTTGAGAGTGATAATTAATAGAGATTATTCTACGCTTCATTTCAAACTTTAGTTTTCATGCACTAGTTTCTTTTTAAGAGGAGTTTTCATATGGTTGATGTATCTCAAATTAAAGAACATTTAATGGTTCATGCGAAGGGTATGGGCAGCATGGAAGGTGCTCCCGGTGTGCATATTGGCACTGTAGACCGGATAGAGGGCGGGAAATACATTAAATTAACCAAGGATGATTCTCATGATGGGAGATGCCACTGGTTCCCGCTTGATTGGGTTGAATCTGTAAATAATGAAGCGGTGTATCTCAATAAGCGAGCTGAAGAAGCCGTGTCTCAATTGATTGATCAACCACCTGCTGACATCTAGCTGACATCTAAAGGATAAACTGGTCGTTATTGCTACACCCATCAGTGGTCTTTAAGGCTATTTGGTGAGTTGAAAACTTATCAAATAGCCAATCTGGCTCAATCCAGGATGCAAAACTAATTAATACTGACAAACCACTAGTACCCAGCGGCATAACAACACATAGCTGTCATGAGGTCAGAGGCTTGCCCGTATAGTTCCACTCGAAAGGTTTGGCCATGGTGCGATTGAAGTAGTCGATGAAGTCAAGAATCTTGGCTCTGAGCTGAGCTTGACTAGTGAAACTGGCCCGTCGCAGCCACTTGCGCCTGAGAATGGAGAACCAGATTTGGATTGGGTTGAGCCAGGAGCAATGCTTTGGGGTGAAATGTATGACCAGGCGGTGCTGTGGATTGCTCAAGAAAGCAGCCCGGGTGGCCATCGATTTCAGGATGCCGGATTTGCCTTTGCGCCCTAACGGCGGTGGTTCGGGTTCCAGGGCGACCGCCAGTGGCACCAGAGCTACCGATTGGTGGGTGTTGAGACAGTCCATGACCAGATGAATTTTAGGGGCATCGGTGACTTGGGCGAGTAGGGCGTCGAGATGAGCCGCTAAATCTTGCTCGGTTCGGGTGTCGCCCACAGTCGCCTGGTCAATGCGTCCAGTGGCGACATTCAAGGTGGCAATCAGGCTTTGGGTGCCATGACGCTGGTACTCAAATTCCACCCGCACACAGCGTCCGGGTTTCATCTCAATATCCGGCATCACGCGCTCCAAGGCTTGGATGCCCGTCATTTCATCAAGACTGTAGGTCATCTCCCCACGTTCGGCCCGCGCAGCCGCTTGTTCGTAGACCTGGCAGATGTCTTGGACTTTGGTGGCAAAGTCCGGGTCGGGGGGGGGATGAAGCCAGTAGGGACTCTGGTGCGGTTTCAGTTCGGCTTCGGCTAACAAACGCCTGACATGGCGACCACTGATCCGCGCCACAAGGCCTTGTTTGACCAGTTGATCAGCTAACTCTGGAGGGGTCCAGTGACTGATGGGGCGTCCAGAGTGCTCGGGCGGAGCACATGCGAGGGCATAGAGTTGAGTGATTTGCTCCAAGGTAAACGTGGCGGGGGCACCGGGACGGGGGGCATCGGCTAAGCGCTCCGACACTGGCAACTCAGCCGAGCTCTCGAGCAATCTGACCTTGGCTGTCTCCCTGGCTGGCACGCAGAATGATCTGCGCTCGCAATGCCAGTTGTTGGGGCGTACTTGGTCGCTTCACCAACTGCTCTAGTTCACGACGCTCGGATTCACTCACAATCAGGGCGGGAAGGGCGGGACCAGGCATCAGACTCAATCCTCCAACACCGACTCCTTCAGGATATGCCCATTTCCGCCGCGCGGTACTAGTCTGCAAACATTTCAACTAAACAACCCCAGATCGATAGCTCTATAAATATTTTTTTAAGGAGGTTATATAATAGCACAAGGTTCGGTTCCACCTGTCTAGGTTTTTACGAGTGTTCAGTTTAGTATTTAGAATGATTGAAATTTCAGCAATTACCCTGAGTCTACCTAAAATAGTGTTCAGAAGATATGGATTAGTTTACCTTATGGAAATAGACAGAACTTTTTGAAGAGCCACTTTTAGTTTTTTGAAGTTCTTGCAAAGATTTTATAGATCCCAGAACATCGATATCCAGGAATTAGTGAGTAGCCAAGCATGAAGGAAGCCAGTGTAGGAAATCATAAGCGACTGCTGCTTATTGACGACGACCCTAACCTCATCCTGCTAGTCAAGGACTACCTGGAATTTCGAGGGTATGAGGTGGTCACGGCTGAAAATGGTCGAGAAGCACTGGAAGTCCTGGAAGGTGACATTCCAGATATGATCATTTGTGATGTGATGATGCCTGAAATGGATGGCTATTCACTGGTGAGACACGTTCGGGAAGACCCCCGCACTAGTTGGATTCCAGTTCTATTTCTTTCAGCCAAAGGGCAAAGTCAGGACCGGGTCAAGGGACTAAATACGGGTGCAGATGTCTACATGGTCAAGCCATTTGAGCCGGAAGAGCTGGTTGCTCAGGTAGAGTCTTCACTCAAGCAGGCTGCCCGCATTGCGGAGCGTCCCGGTCGGGGAACAGACAGTGCGCCAAAAAATTCAGGTGCCGTTTGATGTGGAGCTGACTCCCACGGAGTTACGTGTGGTTCAGTTTGTGGCCCGCGGTATGGCCAACCGTGAGATTGCAGACGAGCTGAATGTTAGCCAGCGCACGATTGAAAGCCATGTCAGTAATATGCTGGGCAAGACAGGTTTGCACAATCGGACTGAGCTGGCACGCTGGGCAATTGAGAATAATATGGCTTGAGGGTAGGGAAGTTGTTATAGCTGTCGCTAGATTGTTTAAGAAATTGGCTTAAAAGGGGATGTGGGGGCGAAGCCCCCACATCCCCTTTTAAGATTCCCATCCCCTTTTATGATTAATGATGGCTACCTACTTAGTTGCTGGTTGTTAGTTGTTAGACAAGTGAGGGGTGAGGTGAAATTGTAGGGGCACCGGTCTGTGCCTGCTTTATGTTTTGAGAGGGGGTGGGTAATCAAGACCGCCGCACGTTGAGACAGCACCAATCCTGTCGTTTCCACAGAGCCGCGACAATCCAACCGTTTTCCTCTAACGTATCGGCTACGGGCTTGATTTGATCCAGCAGGATTCCACTAAGGATGCCCCAGGCATTGGGTTTGACGATCGCGGTCATGCCCGGAATCAGGTCAATAATCACCTCAGCCAGAATGTTACTAACAATTCCATCCAGTGGGGCTGATATCATTTGAGCCACCTGGTCTACGCTGCCCTGGGCAACTTCCAGTTGATTGGCGTTGATCTGGTTCAGCTCTCGATTTTCCAGGGTAGATTTAACCGCCAGAGGGTCAGTGTCAACGGCATAGACTTTTTTTGCACCAAGCAAAATCGCTCCAATGGAGAGAATACCAGAACCACAGCCAATATCCGCTAAAATCAGACCTTCGCCCCCGGTTTCTTTTTCAAAGGGAGAGCCCAGTCGCATTTCCAGGGATTCCAGGCAAAGCTGGGTTGTTTGATGATCGCCTGTGCCAAAGGCGACCCCTGGTTCTAGGCGCAGTAGAATGCGCTCAGACTGTTCCGGTACGGGCAGCCAGGCGGGATAGATGAGGAAGCGATCGCCCACTTCCTGTGGTTGCCAGTGTTCCTTCCAGGTACTGGCCCAGTCTTCTTCGTCAATCAGATTCCACTGAATCGCGGGAACAGGTTGTCCCATACAAAGCGCATCCTGACGCAGTAATAGCGCCAGTGCGGCCAGATCTAGCACATGGGCCTGTTCCTGGGGCAGGTAGGCACCGATTAAGCAGGAGTTTCCCTTCCTCTCGCTGGCGGTGCCCCGGCAACCAAATTCCTCTAATCGCCAGAAGATGGCATCTTCCAGCGCCAGATCACAAAGGACTTGAATTTCCCACCAGCTGTTCGCCATAGAGCGTTGGTTCTCCCGGCTTGCTGATGAAAGAGTACGTAAGCGACTCTTTCCCAAACAAAATCGTGAAATATAGCGATCCTTCTTGAAATTTGAACGGGGTGCAGGGGTGGAACCCCTGGCTGGGGGCGAAGCCCACACACCCACTTAAAGCCAATTTCCTAAGCAACCTGGCGACGGCTATAACTATCACCAAATTCTCAGGAAAGGGAGCGTTGAGTCCTGAATTTTAGTGTTGAATTTTGAGAGTAAACTTTAACTCAAGACTCAAAACTCAAAACTTTTTACAACGTTACCGTATACGCATCCCGAATCCCCGGAACTTTCAGGATCTCGTTCAAGATTCCTTCGGGCAGGGGGTCATCAATGCTAAGCACCATGACGGCGTCTCCTCTGACAATCTTACGCCCCACTTGCATACTGGCGATATTGACATTGAAACTCCCTAACAGGGAACCAATCTTACCGATAATACCCGGCATGTCGCGGTGCAAGGTAAACAGCATGTAGCGGTTGGGTGGCACGTTGACGGGGAAATCGTCAACACTGGTGATTCGCATTTCTGACTCGCCCAGCAAGGCTCCGCTAACGGAGTGTTCTCCAAGTGAGCCCTTGGCCGTCAGCAGCAATGACCCAGTGTAATCCCGGATAGAAGCATCACGGGTTTCAATCACGTGGATGCCGCGCTCCTTGGCTTCCAGGCTAGCATTGACGTAGTTAACCCGTTCCTGTAGTGCATGGGAGAGTAAGCCTTTCAGGGCAGCAATGACGATGGGCTGGCTCTGATTGGTGGCGAGTTCACCCTGAAGCCGAATGTTGAGAGACTCGATGCGTCCACCGGCCAGTTGGGCAACCAGATTTCCCAGGGTTTCTGCCAGTTGCAGGTAGGGGCGCAGTTGCTCCAGGAGGTCGGGGCGCAGACCGGGAATGTTAACAGCGGAGCGGGCGGGTAGACCCAGCAGCACATCCCGGATTTGCTCAGCAACGTCGATCGCTACATTCACCTGGGCTTCTTCGGTGGAAGCTCCCAAATGGGGCGTCATCACAATTTCTTTGCCCAGTTCTTTCAGGGGAGAGTCCTTTAAGGGTTCCTCTTCGTAAACATCCAGAGCCGCACCGGCAATTCTGCCCTGCTTCAGGGCTTCGGCTAAGGCCGCTTCATCGATGATGCCGCCACGGGCGCAGTTGATAATGCGGGCGGTGGGTTTCATTTTGGCGATCGCCTCTGCATTAATGAGATGTTTGGTCTCTGGAGTTTTGGGAATGTGCAGAGTGATGTAGTCCGATTCCTGGAGTAGCAGATCCAGTTCAACCAGGCGACAACCTAACTGTTCGGCTCGTTCATGGGAAATAAAGGGATCGTAGGCCAGTAACTTCATTCCCATGGCACGTGCCACGGTCGCCACATGGGCACCGATTTTGCCCAACCCAACAATACCTAACGTCTTTTTATAAACTTCGACACCAGTAAAACTTTTGCGATCCCACTTGCCACTTTTAACGGATTGATTGGCATCTGGAATGTAGCGAGACATGGCCATCATTAATGCCAGGGCATGTTCGGCGGCGGCGATTGTATTTCCTTCTGGCGAATTGACAACCACGATCCCCTTGCGGGTAGCTGCCAGTACATCAACGTTATCAACCCCCACTCCGGCTCGCCCAATAATTTTGAGGTTGTCACCCGCTTCAATCACGTCTTTAGTCACGCGAGTGCTGGAGCGGATCATCAATGCGTCGTATTCTGAAATGATGCGAATGAGATCATCGGGAGATAAATCGGTCTTAACATCAACTTGAGCAACCTGGGAAAGGATATCAATCCCAACCTGATCAATGGGATCTGAGACTAGAACTTTAGGCATGGCAAACTAGGGAACTAAACAGAAATGTGCCTTGGGAAACAATGCAGGAGCCATTTAACCAGCAACCGCTCTCAAAAAGTCTTAGTGCTAAGATTAAAGGCTTTTTTCGTTAAGGAAGTATGAACAGTAGCTGATAGACAGAATCTTTAAATTACGTTATTTTGAGCATCAATTGATTGAAAAAGTCTAGATCTTTTAATTTGCAATCTTGTTGACTTCCACTGGTAGGCTGATAGTTGAAGCGTACCTGTGATCCCATGAATTACCTTGTTGCTGTGTTAAGCGATCGCATCCAGGCAGAAGAGGCTTACTCTGCCCTGGAAAAAGAGGGCTTGCCGATGGAGAATGTTGCCATCCTGGGACGGGGATATCAAAGTGCAGATGAGTATGGCTTGATTGATCCCCAGGAGGAGGCTGGAAAATTGGCGAAGTTGATGTCTTCCTGGCTTATTCCTTTCGGTTTTGCAGCTGGTTTTATCTTCAGCCTGATTACTGGACTCAATACCTTTGCCTGGGCTGGGGAAATAGGTAATCATGTCATCGGGGGGTTATTAGGAGCGATCGCCGGAGCAATGGGGAGCTTTTTTGTCGGTGGTGGTGTGGGACTAATCGTAGGCGGTGGGGATGCTCTACCCTATCGTAACCGTCTGAATGCTGGAAAGTATCTGGTCGTGGTGAAGGGCTCAGAAACCTTAACCAGACGAGCAACAAGTATTTTACGTCAATTTGACCCTGAAAATATTCAAGGCTATAGCGATCTAAGGGAGTGATGGAGTGGGAGGGCGGATGAGGAATGGGTGGATGAGGAAGGGGCAGTGCCTCCTTGCCTGCCCTGAGTTTTGAGTGGGCGACGGCTGGTTGTTAGCTATTGGCTATTTGGCTATAGGCACTTGCTCCCTTTCCCCCCTTTCTCCCCTTCCCCCCTTCCTGCTAACAACAAAACAACTTCTAATAACAAGGCATGCAGAACTTCCAACAATCCGGGTTTAGCTTTAGCAAGCTCTCCATCCGGCGACATATCGGCATTCTGATGCTGATGCTGACAGTGCTGATTCTGGGCTTTTTCTATCTCACACGCCTGCCTGTGGATTTGCTGCCTTCCATTACCTACCCCCGAATTGGGGTACGGTTAGATGCGCCTGGGATCTCCCCTGAAGTTGCGGTGGATGAAATTACAAAACCGCTGGAACAGGCGCTTTCTACCACGGAAGGGGTGGTTCAGATTTATTCTCAAACTCGTGAGGGTCAGGTTAGCCTGGATTTGTTTTTTCAACCGGGAAGCAACGTTGACCAGGCACTAAACGATGCGACTGCCACTTTCAACCGCTACCGTAATCGTCTACCCGATGAAATTGAATCTCCCCGCATCTTTAAGTTTGATCCAACCCAGCTTCCGGTTTATGAATTTGCCCTCACCTCTCCGACTTTACGAGGTGTGGACTTGCGAGTGTTTGCTGATGAGGAACTGGCCCGCGAGTTGACAGTTGTACCGGGAGTTGCTTCTGCGGATGTGTCGGGTGGGTTGAGGGAAGAAGTGCGGGTCAAAATTGACTTGAATCGCTTGCAGTCGCTGGGTTTGGGCATTAATGATGTGCTGAATGGGTTAGAGGAGCGCAATCAGGATATCTCAGGCGGGCGCATCTTAGGTCAGACGGCTGAACCCTTGACTCGCTCGGTAGGGCGGTTTCGGGAGGCAGAGGAGATTCGGGATTTGCAGTTTGTGCTCAGGGGGCAGGGGTCGGGAGTCGAGAGCCAGGAGCTAGGAACCAGGAGTCAGGAGATTTCTGGTCTGCCGCCTTCCCAACGAGTTTACTTGCGGGATTTTGCTGAGGTGATTGATGGCACCGAGGAAGAGCGGGTACTGGTTAATCTGAATGGGGAACCTGCGGTTAAGATTAGCATTCAGAAGCAGCCGGAGGCGAACACGGTTCAGGTGGTGGATGGGGTCAAGCAGCGGATTGATGAGTTACGGCGGGCGGGCTTGATTTCCCCGGATATGGTAATTACGCCAACGCTGGATGAATCCCGGTTCATCAAAAACTCCATTGCCAATGTGACGAGTGCGGGGTTGTCTGGAGCTTTGCTGGCAGCGATCGCGGTGTTTCTGTTTCTGGGCTCCCTGCGTCAGACATTGATTATTGTCATTGCCATTCCCCTGGCGAGTCTGGCCGCAATCATTCTGATGGGTTTGTTTGGGCTGTCGTTGAATATTTTTAGTTTGGGTGGGCTGGCGATCGGGGTTGGTATTGTGGTGGATAACTCCATTGTTATGCTGGAGAACATCGCTAACCGAATTCACCAGAATACGTCAGTGACAAACGGTCATGTCGGCAATGGAAACGGCCTGGGACGGGTTAAGGAAGTTGAGGAAGATTTGCAATCAGCGATCGCCCCTTCCTCAGCGAAAATTTCCCAGTCCCAGATTCTACGGTTGGCAGAATCCAGTGGTGAGGAAGTGGAGTCTGCCCTGGTCGCTTCGACAGCAACGAACCTGGTATCCGTGCTGCCATTTTTGTTGCTGGGCGGATTTGTTTCACTGTTATTTAATGAATTGATTTTGACCATCAGTTTTGCGGTCGCGGCGTCATTGTTGATTGCCCTGACTGTCGTTCCGATGATGTCCTCCCGGCTATTGACGATTGGCTGGTCGAGCCGGTTAAGTCAGTTCTGGCTATTGCGGCAGTTTAACCAACGGTTTGAGGCGATCACCCGTTCCTACGGTCGATTGTTGGTTCGCTTGCTGCGGCGACGGACACTGGTGATTGCTGCTGCTGTGCTGGTATTAGGTGGTGGAAGTTTGTTGATGGTGGGGCAAATTCCTCAGGAGGTGCTGCCCCGTATTAATACTGGACAGGCAAGGTTGTTCGCCCAATTTCCGCCGGGCACCTCTCTGGAAACCAATCGCCGGGTAATGGAATCAGTAGATGAGATTTTGCGCCAGCAACCAGAAACGGAGTATGCCTTTACCACAACAGGAGGAGCACTATTTGCCAGTTTTGTGTTTGCAAACCCTACGCGCAGTTCCAGTACAATTACGCTAAAACCGGGCAGTGATGTAGTGGCTTACACCCAGCGCGTCAGCCGGAAACTGGATCAGCTCAATCTGGCAGGAATTCGTCTGCGGCTGGTGCCGGATAGTGTGCGGGGATTGAATTTGAACAATTCGCCCATTCGCAATGCAGATCTAGATGTGGTGTTACAGGGACAGAATGCAGAAGTTCTACGCCAGGCCGGGCAGCAGGTTCTGGCAGCCCTGGATGAACAGGTGACCCTGGCCAATTTTCGCCCCGATGGGGAAGACCGCCAACCAGAGGTGCAAATTAAACCCGACTGGGAACGGGCAGCGGTATTGGGGTTAACTGCGCAGGAGATTGGAAATACAGTGAAGACGGCGATTGAAGGCTCTGTGCCTACCCAGCTTCAGCGTCAGGAGCGGTTGGTGGATATCCGGGTGCAGCTTGACCAAAGCCGGGTGCAGCAGCCATCCCAACTGCGGCAGTTGCCGTTGTTTACCAGCAACAATGCCCTAGTGCAGTTAGGGGATGTCGCCCAAATTGAGGAGGGACAGGCTCCCGGTGAAATTCAGCGGATTAATCAACGTCCGGTTTTTCTGATTGCCGGGAATTTGAATAAAGGGGCAAGTTTGGGAGCGGCACTGGCTCAGGTAGAAACCACGCTGGCAAAGCTGGAGTTGCCGGAAGGGGTCACGATCCTGCCAGGTTATGCTGCTCAAACCAGTGAACAACTGCAAAATTCTCTCAAAGTGCTGGGGGCACTGGCTGCCTTTCTGGTGTTTGTAGTGATGGCGGTGCAGTACAACTCTCTGGTTGACCCGCTGGTGATTATGCTGACCGTACCTCTGGCTCTGGCAGGAGGTATTCTGGGATTGTTTGTTACCCAGACGGCGATCGGAATTACGGTACTGGTGGGTGCTGTACTGCTGGTGGGGATTGTGGTCAACAACGCCATCATTATGGTGGAAATGGCTAACCAGATTCGGGAGCAGGGGGCGGTAGACCGGGCCACTGCGATTCTGCAAGCCGCTCCCCAACGTCTCCGTCCGATTATGATGACCACAATTACGACTGTATTGGGGCTGTTTCCGCTGGCCCTGGGCCTTGGTGAAGGGGCAGAATTTCTTCAGCCGCTGGGGGTAGTTGTCTTTTCGGGGCTGTCCCTGGCGACCCTACTCACTCTGTTCATCATTCCCTGCTTCTATGTGCTGCTGCATGAATGGATTGGAAAATTGGGAAGCAAGCGAGTGCTGGAGCGAGGAACCTCTTTTGTCAGGCGAGTTGTTACGAAAGCTTTGAGGAATTAAAGGGAAGGGGGAGTGAGGGAGTAAATGGGGTGTTTAACGACGGGGCTTTGACTCCTTGCAACCCTGATTCCCTCGACCCCTTTTCCAGGGTTGCCACAAAAAAATTGACAAACCCGATGGGAAGAGCAACTACTCTATCATCCCATCACACTATCACTCATTCACCCTTTACCCATCTACCTATTCACCATCCACCCATCCCCCTCCCACAGATTTATCTACCAATTTATGGGCGGGGTTTAAGATCGAGATGCACCTTTTTATAAGTCCTGTAGCTGGTACTGCGATTGGATACTTTGGGCGTGACTTCCCCTCCTGTATCAGGGTTGGATCTAAAAACCCTGTTTCCGTTTGAGTTGGATGACTTTCAGTTGCAGGCGATCGCCGCGCTGGAAGCTGGGCGATCGGTCGTTGTTTGTGCCCCTACAGGTTCGGGGAAGACGCTGATTGGAGAATACGCGATTCATCGGGCACTGGCTCGGGGGCGACGGGTCTTTTACACCACTCCCCTGAAGGCACTCTCTAATCAGAAATTAAGAGACTTTCGGGAGCAATTTGGGGCAGAAATTGTGGGGTTGCTGACCGGGGATGTCTCGATTAACCGGGATGCGCCCATCCTGGTCATGACGACTGAGATCTTCCGCAATATGCTTTATGGCACTCCAATTGGGGAGGTCGGTACTTCGCTGATTGGCGTTGAAACCGTTGTCCTAGATGAGTGCCATTACATGAACGATCGCCAGCGTGGCACCGTCTGGGAAGAGTCAATTATCTACTGCCCACCCGAAATTCAACTGGTTGCCCTGTCTGCAACCGTTGCCAACAGTGATCAGCTCACGGACTGGATTCAGCAGGTACACGGTCCGACCGAACTCATCTATTCCGATTACCGCCCGGTGCCTTTGCGGTTCTACTTTTGCAATCCTAAGGGGCTGTTTCCCCTCCTGGATGACAGCCAGCAGCGGATGAACCCCCGCCTCAAACCCAAGGGCGGCAGGGGCAGCGTGCGGGGCGGTAACCGGAGAGGACCCAAACAGGAAAGTCCCAATCTGGCCTATGTGCTGACTCAACTTCAGCAGCGGGATATGCTGCCTGCTATCTACTTCATCTTTAGCCGTAAGGGCTGTGACCAGGCGGTTGCTGAGGTGAGCAAATTGCCCCTGTCGCTGGTGAGTGAGGATGAAGCAGCCCGATTGAGAACTCAAGTAGATGAGTTTCTGGCCCGCAACCCGGAGGTGGGGAGGGTTGATCAGATTGAGCCGCTTTACCAGGGGATTGCCGCCCACCACGCTGGAATTTTGCCCGCCTGGAAAGCTCTGATTGAGGAGCTGTTTCAGCAGGGGCTGATTAAGGTTGTGTTTGCCACGGAGACATTGGCGGCTGGAATTAACATGCCTGCCCGGACAACGGTGATCTCCAGCCTGTCCAAGCGAACTGACCTTGGTCATCGGTTATTGAATGCCTCCGAGTTTCTGCAAATGGCTGGGCGAGCAGGGCGGCGGGGCATGGATAGCCTGGGCCATGTGGTGACGGTGCAAACGCCTTTTGAAGGAGCGCGGGAAGCAGCCTACCTGGCAACAGTGGGAGCTGACCCGCTGGTGAGCCAGTTTACACCCAGTTACGGCATGGTGTTGAATCTGCTGCAAACCCACACGCTGGAGGAAGCCAGGGAACTGATTGAGCGCAGCTTTGGGCAATATCTGTCAACCCTGTACCTGAGACCGCAGCAGGAGGCGATCGCTAATCTGAAAACTGAACTTGCTCAGATCGAATCCCAGCTAGAGGCCGTGGATTGGGATCTGCTGAATCAGTACGAGAAGCTCCAGGAGCGCTTGAAGGAAGAAAAGCGACTCCTGAAATACCTGCAAGACCAGGCAGAGGAAGTACGGGCCAGCGACATGCCCATTGCCCTCTCCTTTGCGGTTGCCGGAACTACCTTGAGCCTGAAGGGAAAGCACATCCCTGTGGCTCACCCCTTGCCTGCAGTGCTGGTTGCCAAGGTGCCGGGTTCGGGTCAGTTTCCCTACCTCATTTGCTTGGGACAGGATAATCGCTGGTACGTGGCCTCGGTTAGCGATGTGGTCAGCTTGCGGGGGGAAATTCCCCGTCTGGCCGAAGTGGATCACCTGACTCCACCCGCCGAAATGCCGCACAAACCAGGGCAATCCCGCAATGGAGATGAAGAGACACGGGCGATCGCCCGTCGCATTCCCGTCATCCCCTCACCCCTGGAAGAAGCCTCAGAGGTGGTGGATCAATTGCAGCGGCTCTCCGTCGTACAAGCCCAGATTGAGATGCATCCTGTTCACCAGTGGGGCAACCGTACCACTATCCTGAAGCGACAGAAGCGAGCAGCGGCGATTCAGGAGGAGATTCGCGATCGTGAAGAAAAGCTGGATCGCCAATCCCAACGTCACTGGGAAGAGTTCCTCAGCCTGATTGATATTCTGCAAAATTTCGGCTGTTTAGACGGTCTTACCCCCACTATCACCGGGCAGGCTACCGCCGCCATCCGGGGTGACAATGAGCTCTGGCTGGGGCTGTCGCTCATGTCGGGCGAATTGGATGATCTGGAACCTCATCATCTGGCTGCTGCCTGCGCTGCCCTCGTTACCGAAGTCTCCCGCCCCGATAGCTGGACCCGCTATGACCTCTCTGCCGAAGTAGAAGAGGCTCTGGCAGGGTTACGGGGAATCCGGCGGCGTCTGTTTCAGCTTCAACGCAAGCATCAGGTGGTTCTCCCCGTCTGGCTGGAGTATGAACTGGTTGGGCTGGTCGAACAGTGGGCAATGGGGATTGACTGGCTTGAATTGTGTGCCAACACCAGCCTCGATGAAGGGGATGTGGTCAGAATTCTGCGCCGCACCCTTGACTTTCTCTCCCAAATTCCCCACGTTCCCCACGTTTCATCCCAGCTAAAAATTCAGGCCCGTGAAGCCATTGCCTTGCTGGATCGGTTCCCGGTGAATGAAGGCGTAGAGTGAAGGGGTTACTGGGGTTTTGTCACCGCTGGACGGTTGGTGTTTGCCAGGGGCAATACCAGACGGCTGAGGATGCGTTCATCTTCCAGTTTGTAAAGGTCGAACTCGCCACCAATTTGCTTCATCAGGGATTGGCAAATCAACAGGTGTAGCCCAGGCGGTTGATCGAGGGGGGAAGGGGCGAGCAGATCGATGATTTGTCCTGCTTCCAGCTCCTGAATCAGGCGGGGGTCTACTTCTCCGTTGTCGGTGATGGAAAGTTCGAGCCAGCGATTATCGATCTGACGGCACCAGATATCGATGCGGTTGCCGGGCTGCGATCGCTCACAGGCAATCAATAGCAGCTCGTAGAGGACCAGTTCGATTTTGACGATATCGCCACTCACGGTGAGGTTGCTTTCGTTGTGAACCTGAGACCAGAGCTGGCGTTGCTTGATCAGGGCATCCACTCGCTCAAGTGCCCGTTTAAGCAGAGTGATCAGGGAAATGGTTTGGGGGAAGGTGCGCAGTCGCCAAAACTCCTGCTCAACCAGTTGGGGCAAGGTTCCCACGCAGTCATTCAGTTGCTTCAGAGCTTGCTGCTGGCGGGTGACAAAGAGTGGATCTTTGGGATTATCCAACTGATTCAGCCGCTGAAGACTGGTGCTGAGCGAGCGGTAAAGTTCTTCCAGACGGCGGTGTTTGTACCAGTTCAGGCGCTCCAGTTCTTCTTGCTGAACGGTGAGGTTGTGGGTTAGGTTAATGTAGCGGCGAGACCAGGCGAGCTGGCTGACAAGTGTTCCAAAGGCACTCAGGTATCGTTCTGACCAGCGGCGATCAGCTACATCGGCCACCAGCACAATACCAGTTGGTTCATGCTCTGGAGCCGTCCTTAACGCCATGGATAGCACCTGACCAATGCCTACCCCACACAACCACTGGCGGGTATCAGCGGGAATATCATCGATCGCCAGCGGCAGTAAACCATCGCTCGCCAGCGTCCACCCAATCAGGGGGTCAGTATTCACTGGAATCACCATATCTAGATTGATGGCAAAGCGATCATTGGTGATGATGGGGGGCGAAATGCGCCCGGCTCCTCGACCGGGAGACCAGGTAATCAAAGCTACCAGGGGCACCTGAAGCACCTGGGAAATTTGTTGCAAAGCCGCCCGTTCCAGCACTTCTAACTGGTGGGTCTGCTGAATCATGGTCAGCCCCCACTGAATGGTTTGCATAATTTTCTGCTGCTGTTCGTTCTGTTTCTGCAGCTGCCACTGGTGCAGAATCAGGCCAATTTGCTGACTGACCACTCGCACCAATTCCCGCTCGGTGCGGCTCCAGGTGCGGGGAGTTTCGTGGCAGAGGACGACTAACCCCTCCAGCGATCGCCCAATGGCGGTGTTGCAGACCAGCAATGCTCGTACTCCTAGCTCCAACAGGCGATTGCGCCATGCCAGCAGGCGCAAATCCCCATCCAGGTTTTCGATTCCAATCGCTTCCGTACTTTTTTCAAGCAGCTTGTGATCGGTGTCGTTCAGTGCTTCCAGAGGAGCCGTCAAATGGCGGCGGTTGTTAGGCTGGCTCTGGTAGCAAATCTCAAATCGTGCCTGGTCTTTATCGTAGAACAGGACCAAAAAACGCTCGGCTCTCAGCCGTTTACAGAGCTGGTCGGCTGACAATTTGAGGGTGGCTTTCCAGTCGTCGTCGTTGTAGATGGAGCGGGCAATTTCAGCTGTCAGCACCTGATCGGAGCGGATCTGATCGATAGATTGTTCCATCTCATCCAGGGGGGCGATCAGTGCAATGATCTGGGCGACCCCCCGGACATAGTTTTTCTCTTCCTCTTCCCAAATACGCGGCTCATTACCCTCCACCGCCAGAAACCCCAACAGTTCGTTCTGGAACAGGATGGGAGCAGCCAGCAGCGATCGCGCCCGGATTTGCTGCATCAAACGGCTGGTTATATCGGCTTTAAGGGAACTGTGGGCCTCCCCAATGGAAACAATCTGATCCGAAACGAGGGCCTGGTAAAATCCACTCACTTCCTGCACTGTGATCCCGGAGGCTGGCTGGCTGGCTTCCCCAAACCCCGTTGCCTTCTTGCGATTGCCCACCCTGCGCCAGAAATAACGCCGTTCCCGCTCAAACCAGTAGACGCTGGTGCGAGCAGGCTGAATAAATTGATGCGTCTCTTCCACGATCGCTTCTAGACGGGCACCCAGGCCGGGCAGCGATCGCAGGGTTGTTAACAGTGCCAGTAAGGGCTGATCGGGGCGCTTCGTCTGCTGTCGCTGCCACTCCACCTCAATCTGGTAAAGAGCTGCTCCCAGCCCCCCCAAAATCATCGATAGCCGTGCTTTTTCATCCGTTTTAGGCGATACTCCCCAGTGGGGTGTACCCAGCAACGTGACGCCATAGCAGCGATCCTTATGGCGAATTGGGAAGATGACGGTACCCTGGATGTTAAGGCTCTGAGCGACCTTACGCCACTCCCCTGCCCTCAGTTCTTCACGCAGGTCTGGTATAGCCAAGGGGCGTTGCTGGATCACGACCTGCTCCAGAATGTCACCTGGGTTCAAAATAAATCGCTGCTTCAGGATCCCCAATTCGCCAGACGGTGTAACCCCACCTTTGCCATACAGCCGATGCTCCAGCCGATCGTAGAGCCCGATCCAAATCAGGTCATAATCAAAATCGGACCGGAGATAGCTCAAAACCGTATCAATTAAAACATCTGAATTTTCTTCTTCCCGTAGGGTTTGTAGAACACGCCCCAAGGTAACTAGTTGCCTATCGTATGGGGCATTTGGCTCTTTCTGTTGAACCATGTTTTAGTTTAAGCGGCGGATACGCTAATACAACTAGAGTAATCAGCAAGACCAGTGACGTGCCAAGATACCCAGTGTGAAAATTCACACAGAGATTTTGCTGGCAAAGCAATCCGTTCGACTGCCCGACCTTTAGCTGGCATTCCTTACATCCTAGTTGGTTTCTAATCGTTCAGATGGACATTTATCAGACTGCCATCCGTCCAATTTTATTCTCAGGGCTAAAAGCCGATCCGGAGTGGCTTCATCAACAAACATTGAAAACATTGCACTGGCTGGATCAAGGTCGCGATCGCCCCCTAGCCCACTGGCTATGTCATCAAATGCGTCAGGCTTACAGTCTGACCAACCCCCGCTTAAAGCAATCCCTCTGGGGCTTAACCTTCCCCAACCCCATCGGTCTGGCCGCCGGGTTTGACAAAGACGGGATTGCTTCTGGCATTTGGGCGGACTTTGGTTTTGGTTTCGCCGAACTGGGCACCGTCACTCTCTACCCCCAACCCGGCAATCCCCGTCCCCGTCTGTTCCGTTTACCCCTCGACCAGGCTGTACTGAACCGGATGGGGTTCAATAACCAGGGGGCGGAGAAAATGGCAGAAATCCTGAGCCAACGGTGGGGAAATCGGGAAGGGAAGGGGGACGGAGCCAGCTATTTTTCCCTCCCTCATTCCCCATTCCCCTTTGGCATCAATCTCGGCAAGTCTAAGGTCACACCACTGGAAGAAGCCACCGAAGACTACCTGGGTAGCTTTCGGTTGTTGCAAGACTGGGGAGACTACTTTGTGGTGAATGTGAGCTCGCCAAATACGCCGGGGTTGCGATCGCTTCAGGCAGCAGAAAACCTGGAACCCATCCTCCGCACCCTCCAGCAGGAAAATCAGCAGCAAAAGCCCTTGCTGGTCAAAATTGCCCCCGATCTGGAGTGGGAGGATATTGCCGCTGTCGTTGATCTGGCCCGGAAACACCGTCTGGCGGGCATCATTGCCACCAACACCACGATTTCCCGCGACGGACTCAAAACCCAGCGGATTGGTGCCACCAGAAAAACGGTTCAGGAGGAAGCAGGCGGCATCAGTGGGGCACCCCTGCGCCAGCGCTCCACCGAAGTCATTCACTTTATTTACAAAGAAACCCAGGGCAACTTACCCATTGTTGGTGTGGGTGGCATCTTCACGGCTGAGGATGCCTGGGAAAAGATCACTGCCGGAGCTAGCCTGATTCAGGTCTACACAGGCTGGATCTACGAAGGTCCCTGGATGGTGCGCCGGATTTTGAGCGGGCTCATTAAGAAAATGGATGAACAGGGTTTAGAGTCAATCTCTCAAGTGATTGGGAGGAATTAGGGTGATAGAGTAAAGCTGCTGCACCGTTTGTTCTTCCTCTGGACTGTTCTTCCTCTGGAGATGTTGGAACTGCTGAAAGTACTATGATTGGAAGTACTATAAAAGTGCATTAAGTAGTTAGGCACAATTAAATCAAAGTAGTTAGGCACAATTAAATCAAGGATAATTTCGGGGTGGAGGGGGGGTTTCACCCCCTGCCTGGGTGCGCAGCCCCCCACTCCTCCCTTTACAAATTAATTATGACTATCTACTTATTCAACGATTCTTATTCAACGATTGAAGTTACTCAGCCACGATCGCTATTTGTTGAAGTTGTTGGAGCGCCTGATTGAGTTTCTCCTCAATCATTACAATACGTCGCTCCTGCTGAAAGATAGCTTGCTCCAAGTGGGCAATCCTCTGTAGGATTGAAGATTCGCTGTCTGGGCTTTTGTTGAATTTCCTATCTGAACTTTTGTTAAAACTATCTAAATTGCCATTAACTAAATTGCCATTAAATGTATCAATAACTGTTTTCCAACTCCTTTGACTAAGCTTGAAACCACAGTTTCGTAAGTAACGATAAGCTTCATTAAAGCCACCGAACTGAGTTTTGAGTAGTTCTGCTGTCCAGCAAGTTCCTCCAGAGGAGCGGAGTTCATTCAAAGCCAGGATATTGGTAGTAGTTGGAGCAATGGATTTTACAGGAAATGATGGTTCTGGCTGGACAATTCCATTCTCTGCCTCAGCTTTTGCGTAAGCATAACCTGTACGCAGAGCCGCATCTACAACCTGAACAGTGTTGTCAGATAATTCTTGTCCCAACTCACGCATCTGACTAATGCCATGCTTGATTTGCTTCAACTGTTCAGCAGTTGCCTTCAAAGATTCTGTCAATTTACTCATTTTTTTTATTCATCTAACAATTTACGACCAATATTGGAGGGGGTTTCTTGAGTCCAATCTTCTGAGTCTGCCTTTGGTTTATGTGGAACCTTTGGTTTATGTGGAAGCAAGGTACTAATATCAGTATTTAAGAGGCGATGGGCTGCTTGAATTAAAAGCAGAAAACGGCGACCGATAGAGAGCAAACCACTGTCACTCTTAACCTCCTCATAAACAGCCTCAAACTCTCCTAACAACTTATTAGTTGCATTAATTTGATGAGTTAAATGATTGACCTGAGTTTCAAGATTACTACCCCATGTTTCGAGCTGCTTACGCACCTCAACGTTATGAACTAGCAACTTTTGGAGCTGTTGCTTTTCCTGATTGAGTTTCTCCAAACTACTTTTAGATTGCTGGAGATTTTGTCTCAAAGTTAAAAGATCTTTTTTTGCTTCAGTTTGACGTCTTACTAGTTGACCACGGCTGATACTCAAACTTCGATATTCGCTACGAAGCTCGTGGTAAGCAGCTTCTAATTGTTCACGGTTCAGTGTTTGGATGTGAAGCGGAAATTCACTAACGCTTCTATATTCTCTGTATTCCCTATCTGCCATCCTTGCATCTCATTCTGAATCTAATACCAATTCTGAATCTGATACCAATGTTTTTATGAAGCTATACGTTATCAACCCCCGGTTGTCGCCGTCCCCTTTACCAAAGGGGGACTACAAAGGGTTCTGATTCTACGCATCTTCATATTGAACTAGTATAAGGATTGAATACTTCAGTTGTAACCTGTTGTTCTAGCAAATCAAAGCGAAAGGAGTAAAGAAATTATAAGAAGCGTGAAGGCTACAAAATGTATCTCTTAGGTCTAAATCCTGATGTCCCAATTGTAGTTCTGCTGAGGTCCTCAGCAGGGGCGATCGCAAATGAACTGAAAAAATGAATTGAGAAAAAATCCACCAGGGGTGGGACGAACGTATTTATCAAAACAAAAAGTAAAAAGTAGTGACGGAGGTTCAACTTGGTTGAGAATCTTTTCTCAGCGGATTTTTATGTCTGAGGTTTAGACTATAAATCCCCAGTAGATCTCCCCGAAATCTTACTGCTTTCAGTTTATGGGCTGACCCTGGCCCGAAATTAATGGGCTGAGTTTTCCAGCTCTACCGAGATTCATTAGGAGCATTTCCAACTTTGATGGACTCTATTTCCGAAGCAACCCAACCAATTGAGCCTACCCCCCTGGCAACTGTCAGACTGGACAACCCAGAATCGGGACCGAAATCGACCACTTCTCTGAAGTGGAGGCATTCTCCCCTGGCCTCGGCTGAATACCAGATTGCCACTCTGAATGCTATAGATCTTTCCCAAACCCCTCACCAGGGAAATTTTGCTGAAACTCTCTCAGTTCACAACTGGCGGCAGTTCGGGCCTGCAAAATTAGAAATTTTTCAGATAAATGTTGGCAAGCTTTGCAACATGACCTGCCGCCATTGCCATGTCGATGCTGGCCCCGATCGCCGCGAAATTATGGACCGGGACACCATTGACGCCTGCCTGCGTGCCCTCGACCAGACGGAAGTGCACACGGTTGATATCACAGGCGGCGCACCTGAACTCAATCCCCATTTTCGTTACCTGGTTGAGCAATGCGTGCTGCGGGGAAAACACGTCATTGATCGCTGCAACCTCACCGTTTTGCTGCTGCCAGGAATGCAAGATCTCCCCGAATGGTTTGCGGCACACGGGGTCGAACTGGTTTGCTCCCTGCCCCATTACCGTCAGCGTAATACCGATGCTCAGAGGGGCGACGGCACCTTTGAAAAATCAATTGAGGTGCTGCAACGGTTAAACACCGTGGGCTATGGTCAGGGCGACCCCAAACGGCGGCTAACTTTAATGAGCAACCCGGTTGGAGCATTTCTCTCCAGTAACCAGGCAAAACTTGAACAGGAGTGGAAGACGGGTTTACAGAAGAACTTTGGAATTAGTTTCGATCGCCTGATTACCCTCAACAACATGCCCATTTCTCGCTATCTGGAATGGCTGGAGCAGTCGGGCAATTTACAGTCCTATCTGGAATTGCTGGTGAATGCCTTTAATCCTGCCACCGTCTCTGGCCTGATGTGCCGCAGTACCCTTTCCATTTCGTGGGATGGGCGGTTGTTTGATTGCGATTTCAACCAGATGCTGGATCTGGAAATTCAACTGCCCCAGGGGGAGCGTCCCCACATTCGGGATTTCAACCCTGAAATGCTGGCCCGACGAGAGATTGTGACTGGGCGACACTGTTTTGGCTGCACGGCAGGTGCGGGAAGCTCTTGCGGTGGGACGATCGCCTGAGAAAAAGATAAGTAGCTAGTAGTCTGCCAAGTAGACTTTGAAGGGTTGCAAACCTTTCAAAACCCCCTACAATTGGTTTTTCTGGGTTTAGATAACCAGGCAAATTTCCTTTGATAATCCACTAGGCGCAATCAAATTATAGCTGTCGCCAGGTTGCTCAGGACATTGGCTTTAAGGGGGGAGTGGGGGCTGTGCTCCCACTCCCCCCTTCTAATTAAGAATGGCCACCTGCTTAGCAACGGATATTGCGACTGATTGGTTCGGTTTGGCGACTACCCAAATACGCACAAATCCAGATACCTTCGTAGTAGGCGTTGTTTGATTTTAGAAAAGGAGGCTGGATACTTGAAACATGTTTCAATGTATCTTGCTGTTCAACAACTCAACAACGTTGTCTAGTGGTATTGCTGTTGTGATTGGGAATTCTATCTCCAGATAGAGGGTGAACCGTTGTGCCCAAGTGGTTATTACCAACCCTGAGTGAAATTCTGGCGCTAAACGACCCGACGTGGAGCGCAGAGTATGCCTCTGAAGCCTCAAATGGAGTGGAGGGTAATGGTTCACGTCGTTTTGTAACCAATCGCTTGGCGCTACAGCGGGTACGAGCAGAACGGGAGTGGACTGGCGCGATCGCCGCTCTTAATGTCATGCTTCAGCATGCGATCGCCCACCATTTACTAGAAGTTCCCTATTCAACCTGCGGACTGATACTGTCGGGACCGCTGCCTGTGATCAGCCATCCTGACCTGGTGACCAAAATCTCCACTTGGTCTTTAACAACCCATTCGCTGCATACTGCTTCCTGGATTCCATTCAAGCTGCTACCATCTGTTAATCATTCCTCCCAGAAACTCAAAAAACCAACCACTTCAGCCCTACCGCTTCTGCCTGATGACCCTTTAGCGAGTGAGCAGTTTTGTCTGGTACTAACGCCCTGGTTTAGCTTGGTGATGGTATTGGGGGAGACACTAATGGGCAACCCCACGTTTATGTTCTCCTTCATGCCCAATGTAGTGCAGCAGGCGTGGGAGGCAATTCGCCCTCGCATTCTATTGATGAATGCCCATCAGGTTGAGCAACTGGACGATCTGATCCAAAAATTTCCACCCGTTGCACCCAACTATCAAACGGTGATGCAGTTTAGCCGTTTGATGATGGAGCATTTACCAGAACCCCTGGAGGAAATGCGGAATGATGCGCTTCCAGAAATACACCAGGAAGGGAACAAGGAAGTTGTTAGCTCTGCTCCCAATCCGGCAGTGCCCCTCGCCTGCCCATTGCCTGACTCTAACAGTCCTGATGTGGAACTTTTGAAGGCGCTTGCTCACGAGATCCGCACCCCTCTGGCAACGATTCGAACCCTGACGCGATCGCTCCTGAAACGTCCAGACCTCTCCCCAGACGTCCTCAAGCGCCTCCATTCAATTGACCGGGAATGCAGTGAGCAGATTGATCGCTTTGGCCTAATCTTTCGGGCTGCCGAGTTAGAAACCTCCTCTGCCCACCATGCGGCTATGGCCCTCACACGCACTTCTCTGGCGCAGATGTTTCAAGAAAGCATTCCCCGCTGGCAGAAGCAAGCGAACCAGCGGCAGTTAACCCTGGATGTGGTGTTACCCCAAAGGGTGCCGATGGTAGTAAGTGACCCGACGATGCTGGATCAGGCGTTGACCAGTTTGATTGAGCGGTTCACCCGCAACCTTCCGGCTGGAAGCCATATTAAAGTTCAGGTAACACCCGCCGGAAGCCAGCTCAAACTGCAACTGGAATCTAACCCAAATGAATCGGAAGTGAAGGACGCTAACTTTGCGGCCCAGGTTCATCAACCCTTCCTGAAGGCGATCGGGCAACTATTGATGTTCCAACCAGAAACCGGCAGCCTCAGCCTGAACCTGGCAGTCACTAAAAATCTGTTCCAGGCCCTTGGCGGCAAGCTTATTGTGAAACAACGACCCCAGCAGGGTGAAGTTATGACCGTATTTCTTCCCCTGGAGATGAACAGTTCTAATGAGGTGGATGGGTAGATAGGTGGATGGGTGGAGAGTGGGTGTGAGAGAGGGTGATGGGGTGGGAGGGTGAAGGAGTGGAGGAGTGGATAGGTGATGGAGTAGGGAAATGATGGACTAATAGATGTAAAGAGCAATAACCCTATCATCCCCTCACCCTATCACCCTCTCACTCCTCTCTAACAACTGAGTAGGTAGTCATCATTAATTTGTAAAGGGCGGGAGTGGTAGCTGCGCCACCAGGCAGGGGGTTTCACCCCCTACACCCCCAAAATTATCCTTAATTTAATTGCGCCTAGCTACTCAACAACCAGCAACTAACAACTGGCCTTCACCCCTTCACCCCTCACCCCTATCAAACTACTATCCCATTCGGATTGGCCGTTTCAATTAACAAACTAGTCACCTGAGCTGGGGTCAGGTTGGGGTTGGCACTTAAAACCAGGGAAGCTACTCCGGCGACATGGGGGGTTGCCATTGAGGTACCACTGTAGCTCCGGTAGGTGTTGTTGGGGGTGGTGGAGTAGATGTTAACGCCCGATGCAACCACATAACTGAGAGGATTGGGTCCAGCATCATTGGAGAAACCCGCGAGCCGTTTGTTAATGTCTACCGCGCCCACCGCGATTCCAGTTTGGGTGGCAAGACGGGCAGGGTAACTCGGTAGGCTTTGGGATTCGTTTCCAGAAGCCATGACAACTACGGCTCCCAGTTGCGCTGCATACTGCACAGCGGATTGCATGTCTCTCGACAGGCCACCGCCACCCAGACTGAGATTGATAACTCTAGCGCCATTGTTGGCAGCATAGCGAATGCCTGCGGCAATGTTTGAACTGCTGCCAAAACCATTTGCATCCAGGACTCGCACGGGCATGATCCGGGCGTTGTAGGCAACACCTGTTGCACCAAAGCCATTATTTTCGGCGGCTATAGTTCCGGCAACGTGGGTGCCATGACCATTGGGGTCGGTTGGGGTGTTGTCCCGCTGCACAAAATCCCAGCCCCGAATGTCGTCAATAAAGCCATTGCCGTCGTCATCAATGCCATTGCCAGCTATTTCGCGGGTGTTTATCCAGATGTTGCCATCCAGGTCGGGATGGGTGTAGTCTACGCCGCTGTCAATGACGGCAACGGTAATTCCCTGGCCGGTATAGCCCTGTGCCCATACTTCGGGAGCATTAACCTGATCCAGGTTCCAACTGTTGCCCCCCAGGTTTGCGACGGGTGCAAAGGGATTTTGCCCGATCGCCCGTGCCACTGCTGCTGCCGCATCAACCAGGCCGTATCCATAATTGGGATTAAAGCTCGTTGCGGTTGGGAAGGAGGTTGTGCTGGCGGCTGAAAGGGTGAGAGTGTAGTTGGTATTGCCTCTGTACTGGTAAACCCGAACGTAATAGGTTCCTGGATTTAAGGTTTGGCTGATAGCCTCATCTGCATTGCTACCATTGGTCGAACTACGAAGGACTGCGCCACTGCCACTCAGAAGCTGTACATCCGCATCAGCTGTCATTCCGGTGAGAGACAGGTTAAAGCTAACGCTGGTGATGACACTGAACTGGTAAATGTCGCTGCGATCGCCACTACTGACTGAATCGGATAGGGAAACTGGACTACTTCCCAAAGCACCGACATTGTAAGCTGTTCCCAGAGTGCTACCTGGATCGGGTGTAACAAAGGCTCTGGCGGAACTGGCTCTAAACAGGTTGCCTTCCAGAAGCGGATCTCTAAGTTCTGAAAGCGTGGTTTTGAGGAAGTCCCGTGATAGATCCGAAACTGTTAGAGAAGATGCATTGCAAGAACTCTGATAGCTCGAACCATATTGCTTTGATTGACCAAACATTCGTTTTACCTCTTTGTCTGGGTTGAGAAAAAACCACTCCGAAGCAAACATTCTCAAAGGATGGTTAACGATCCGGAACATTCGCAGTAATTCCATTTGAAAAATGCTGCTATCCTCAAAAAACTAATAGAAGAAGGTCACCGAAATAAGAATTCATGAGCTATTAAACCCTCTCGACGTATCACAGAGCGGGCACACTGTCCAGTTTTAATTCAACACTATTCAACTAATAGGAACCTTCAAAAAATTGATTCTTTTAAGAGAATCTTTTGAAGATCCTTTTGCCTGTAGTAAGACATTCAGATCTTCCTAAATCCTCATGAAAAGTGGGATTTATAGCAATAGTCACCAGGCTTGGGGCCGGGGTGCAGGGGTGGAACCCCTGGCTGGGGGCGAAGCCTCCACTCCCTCTCTAATTCCAATGTCCTAACGCACCTGCCTAGAGCTATAAAACCAATGTCCTGAGCAACCTGGCGACAGCTATAGAATCTGTTCTCTCCTTTAAGGATGTGAGGGAGGAGCACCCGGTATTTATCCAGAAACCATCTTTCCTCTTCAAGCAACCCCTGATAGGGATGATTACCTACGAAATAAACCTGATTGTTCCGGCGGTCGCCAGAACCATTTCATTTGAATTGTGAGGGTCTTTTTTAGAGAAGTCCTTTCACAATTCTCTGGCTGTCAATGATTAAGAACTACGACACAAATTCTTCTGGTTAAATGCATCAATTCCGTGCATTTTGGGAACCTGAATTTGTGAGAAAATCGGCTTTCTTGAAAGTTTGTTGATAGCAAAGCTTATCCTACAACAAAATCAATATTCCAGGGCTCTTGGTTGGGATGGTGGCCATATTAGCTTCTGGCTCCTGGCTCCTGACTCCTGACTTCTCAAAGGATAAACAAAGCAGCGTGCAGCCATCGCAACTGCCATCGCAATTTAACGTTTGGGAAAGGCTTTTTCAGAAAGCCGTGGTAGAAACCCTTAATGTCCTGGTAGAAGTCCCTTCTTTGCTGGAGACACTGTACAGGTTTTGGAATCGCGATCGCTATCTCTGGTCAACCAGTTTCCCATCTGTCTACTGTTCAAGCATCCTGTCACCATTTCTGGACAATTACTCCCACAACGAAAGGTGCCAGTTTTTTTTCTGTCTGGGTTTTCCGGTTTCAAAGCCGATCAATGCGCAGTTCAATTTCAGCCAGGCTATCTACGGGCTGACCCGCCTGTCGAGCTGGTTCAAATTGAAGTTTTTGAATCACCCTTTTTGCCAGTTCGTCATAATCGGCAGCCCGGCTGCCCTCAATCACATCTACCCTCTGCAGGTTTCCGTCCCTGTCCACCAAAACCTTGAGTGTGATGGAAGAGCCCAGATTCAACTCTACCGATGGTTGATAGGCAATATCTGGAAACGATTGGGAAGTGGAAAGTGGGCGGGCAACTTCGTAGTCACGGTCAGTCACGTCTCTGCCAGTATTTGCATTGGTAAAACGCAGGATCGTTACTTTCAACCCCCTTCCCTGTCCGCGATCGCTCGAAATAGTAACCTCCGGCAGCGATGGATTTCCTGCTCCAGTTGAACCAGAAGCCCCAGGGTCGCCTGTGATAGAGGAGCCACCGGAGCTTACTTCAGGCGGTACGGGGAGAATGGGTTGGGCAGGAGAGCGAGAAAATTCTGGATTATTCGTTTCCCCGGCAGGGTTCCGGGGTGGGGGTGAGGGTTTGCGATTGCTTTCTTGCCTGGGAGTTGAATTCCTGGGTGGCTGAGTTGGACGGTTCTGGGATGGAAATGGTGGAGAAGGGGATTGGGTTGGGTCTGGAGCAGGCTGAAAAACGGTTTGAGGAGCGATCGCTACCTGCGAATTTGTGGTCTGAGAAGGAACCGTCGCCTTTGACTGCTCACTGGTAAGGCGGGGGGCTTCCCGCTTTGAAGTCGTCGATTTTAGCTGAGAGGCGATCGTAGACGGTTCCACGAATTCTACAGAAATGGGGGCGGGTTCCACCTCAACTTTGATCAAGCGACTCAAAAACTGTCGCAACGACAAAAACAGCAATATATGGAACAAAACCGACCCTGCGACAAGCAATACCCAAAATGCAGGGGATTCTGAACGCCGCCTATCAGCAAGATGGGAATCAACCATGGGAATAGATATCAGTTGTTATCAATTGTTATAGCTGTCGCCAGCTTGTTCAGGACATTGGGTTTAAGGGGGGTGTGGGGTCTTCGCCCCAGCCAGGGATTCCACCCCTCCACCCCTCCACCCCTATAATCCTGCCAGCCTGAACTGATCAGGTAAAGAATCTTCATATTCTGGATTCTGGATTCTGGATTTTGGCTCCTGTATCCACCATCGCTTTCCAAAAGATAAAACCAAGCTTCAGGTACCGATTGAAACCTAAAGCTTGGGAAATAATGTAGCCAAAGTATCAGGGATTTTCTGACACCGCTTTGTTAGTCTTACACACTCGCTGGCAGAGGTGCGCACATCATGCAACTACAGATCTGGAGACTTCAGGCACTCGTTCGATTGTTAGCTTTGATCGCTAAATTACGGGGAGATGTCAGCAAAAACGATGAAATGATTGATGCCCTGATCCGAAAGCTGAACGGCCAGCCCGATCGCCCTGCGGATAAGCCCCCCTACGCAGGTATTTTTGGAACATTCGATATTGAGATAGGACGACAAAAGGCAGCCGAGGAACTTCAAACCGTATGGAATAAACTTCAGGGAGATCTCAACGAAATCGATGGTGTTGTCGATGATCTGCTTCGCGCCCTCAGCAATTTGCCTGCCCGCCCAGCGGACAAAAAGCCCTATGCTTCAATCTTTCCAGAGTCAAAGATGGTTTGGCTAACGCCAGAAAAGCTGCGGGCGATCGCACCAGAAGCCCCCTCCGGTCGTTCCGAACAACTGGCTCCCCAACTGAATCGGACGATGGTGGAATACAGTATCAACACCCCCCTACGACAGGCCCATTTTCTGGCCCAGATTGCCCATGAGAGCGATCGCTTCAATGCTCTCGAAGAGTACGCTTCTGGTGAAGACTACGAATATCGGGACGACCTTGGCAACACCCAGCCGGGAGATGGTGTCCGGTTCAAGGGCAGGGGATTGATTCAGGTTACGGGGCGAGCCAACTACCTGGAATGCGGCAGAGCCCTGGGAGTTGACCTGATTAGCAATCCCAAACGGCTAGCAGACCCGGACCTGGCAAGCCGCAGTGCTGGCTGGTACTGGAGCACCCGACAACTCAATGGTGACGCCGATCGGGATGATGTTCGTACGGTCACACGGGTGATTAATGGGGGCTATAACGGCTTGGAAGACCGGATTCACCTGCTCCAGGCGGCAAAGAGGGCATTGGGAGTTTAAGAATTCATCCTGCCAGAGCCGCGATCGCCAGCTTGAAGAACCTTCCCCATCCTGGTTTGGCTTGAAACTGGGCAAGCCGCATGGTCACTTGCCGCAGGTGTCGATGGCGAGAAAACCAGATGGGGGTTGGAAAAATGCGGAAAGTACCACGCAGGACTGATTTCTGCGGATGCTCAAACAGATAGGTGTTATGCACTACTCCCTGCCCAGAACGGATATCATCCAGAGCGTTACCGGGAAACGCACCCCAGGGAAATAGAGGCATCGCAAACAGAACGGAAGACCAGACATTAATCCCTATTGCTCCGTAATGCAGGTTGGCGATCGCCGCCTCCAGTTCCGCTGCCCACTTTCGCTGCGTTACTGGATCAATCAGCATCGTGCAGGAAAGATTTCCCCACACCGTTTGATTCACAAATTCCACCGCTTGCGCTAAAAATTCCCCAGCATTGCCTGTTTCCAGGTTCACCTCAGCCAGTACGCCACAAAAAGCTTCCTGGGTTAGGGCGTATTCCCCTGCTTCAGCAGGCACATCAGGAATCAAAGTCCAGGGAACAATTGTGTCGCTGCCAGAATTTACTGGCTGCGCCTGGGGATACTGATTCAGAAATTTCAAATAGCGCTGTTTTGCTCCTGGATAGTAAGCCTCGCGGGGAGGAATAGCCGCGAACTCGCGCTTCAGCAGGGAGAGAAATTCTTCCCGCTGGGGCCAACCTCTGGCAGTTACCAGCAGTTTGGCAGAGCAACAATTAAAGCTGGCATTGTGAATCACCATTTCGGCAACATGGCGAGCTTGAAAGGCCAGATCAGCTTGAGACCAGTGACCGGGTACTACGATTACAGGCGTAACACAGCCCAGTTCAGAGGTAATGGGTTTGCAATTTAAAGGCTGGCGATTGGATTTGCGCTCTGTTTGCTCGTCAGGGGTGGCGCCCCAAACGATCGCGTCATGGGTGTGGTGAGAACCCGTGATATGAAGCGTGTTGATTTGGGGGTGCTGACAGAGATATTGACCCAGGTCTGCCCCACCATAAACCACTTCAAAGAACCCTTCCTGCCGCAGAGGTTGAAAGGCGGATGCCAGAATGGACCCCATGTACTCATTGACCGGGTTCATCTTCAGCAGCACGACTTCGTCTTCGGCAAATAGCTTGTATAGAGCATCCATTGGCGCGATCGCTGATAGGTTTCCTGCCCCCAGTACCAGACACACTTTTCCCGCTGTCGCTTTATTTCGGTAAACCAGACCTTGTGTTGCAGGTTTTCCCGGTTCCATCCAGACTTCGCCAGTGAAACCCAGGAGCAACAAGCGATCGATGATATCGGCAGGAAATACCTGGGCAATGGTTTGCCCGTTAAAGGTTCTTAGCTTTGGAGGGTGGGGTTGCCCGTTTGCCCTAAGAGCTTTCACCAACAATCGCAGGTTGTACACTGTGACAACTGGACCCACATACCACTCCTCCCCCGCCAGAGTCGATTGGGGATCAATCCCCTTTGCCCGACAGGCTGTCTCTGCCCAAACTTCTGCAACAGCCATTACTCTTTCGATGCATTGTTCCAGATAGTGAATCCGTTCAGGAATGCCTACCTGGAGCCAGGCATCTTTACGGTGAGCAAGGCGAGTGGCGATCGCATCCGCTTCCTCAAATGAGGTTGCTTTCGGAGATTGGACGACTTTGGGATGGTCAGTCAGCATCTCTGCCCCTTGACTGTTGTAAGACAACGGCTCTCCTGAGAGTTTGGTGATAAGCTTCGCTTACTACCTTAATAAACTTACTACCTTAATAAAATGATCGTGAATCAGAGAAATGTGGGGTCATAACCTAACCAAGGTTTTCAGGTTTGATTGACTCAAATTTGAAGACAGGCAAATGAAGGTCTCCTGGCAATTGTTACAAATTTTCCCACACTGCTTTTGATGCACTACTACAAAATCTGTTCTTCCTTCATCAAATGAGTTGCCAGTTCTGCCGACAGCGCCAGAAAAATGTCTTTGATCCGCATCAACCGAGGTTCTTTTTCTCCATGCGCAGCAGCAACTTTTGTCACCATTTTTTCCAAACAGGGCAATTCCGTGTGCAGGTAAGTATGGTGGATACGCTCAATGTGATCGGCTAATTCGGTTAACGACAATGTGGCTAATAACGACAATGTGGCTAAATTTCCCTCTGGGACTGATTCAGTCGTCGCATAGTTTCTAACCGTGCCAAAAATGTTTCTGGATCGAGACCTTGCTGCCAACATGCTTCATCAATCGTCCTCTTGCCGCCGCAGCAATAGTCCACGTTAGTTTCCTCAAACAGACGAAAGAGCAGAGGATGATCACGCACGATCGCACCTACGGTGTCATGGATTTGAAACGTAGTCATGAATTTACCTCCGATCGTAAGTGAAATGGATGGGTGAGGAGGTGAGAATACTGGAGAGAGGGCATGATGGGAGATTGAGAGAAGTGGGTCAAAAGCTGATGAGGCAGCATAGGGGTTTGGAGATTTATCAGATGGCTTTTGAAGCAGCCATGAGAATTTTTGAAGTTTCAAAATGTTTTCCTAGAGGAGCGATATTTTTTGATTAATGATATTTTTTGATTAATTAAGGGGAGTGTTCTAGAAACAGGGCTCCGACTCCTCGAAATCCTGATTCCCTCGCCCCCCTTACCCCCTCATCCCCTCCTCCTGTACCTGGGTCGGTTGCTGGAAAATGCCAACCACAGCTCGCCCAACACAGTAGATCAACATCATCGCTCCCACGGTAAAAATGATGTCTCCGGGGATGCGTAGCCACACCGTCCACTGCATCCAGGCAGAACTAATCACTTCGGCACTGCGGGCGTACCAGGTGCCATGATTAATCGATTGCACCAGTTGATAAAAGCCGTTGGGAATCAGTCCAAACACCATCATCACCACGAGACCACCGTTGATCCACCAGAATGAGAAGTTAAGGTTCTTCTCATCCCAGGCACGATCGGGGGTAATTTCCCGCAGGGCAAACAGCATCAGGGCAATCGCTAGCGAGCCATACACACCATAGAGGGCAGAGTGGGCATGAATCGGGGTAGTGTTCAGTCCCTGGGAGTAATAGAGGATGATCGGCGGATTGATCAAAAACCCGAACACCCCAGCTCCCACCAGGTTCCAGAAACAAGTGGCAATGAAGAACTTGAGCGGCATCCGATAGAAACCCTGGGCTTCTTGAGACAGCTTCAGGGACTTCACCACTTCAAAGCCAATCAGGGTCAGGGGCACCACTTCCAGCGCCGAGGCAACCGATCCCATTGCGGTAATGAACACGGGTGTTCCGGCAAAGTAGAGGTGATGCAAGGTGCCAATCACCCCGCTACCGAGATAGAGAATTGTGGTGAGATAGGTGGCTCGTAAGGCAGAGGACCGCTTGAGGAAACCGAGTTCGCTACAGAGGTAGGCGATCGCCACGGTTGCAAAGACTTCAAAGAAACCTTCGACCCACAGATGCACCACCCACCAGCGCCAATACTCCGCAATACTCAACGGCGTATGGTTGGTGTACATCAAACCAGACGCATAGAACAAAGGAATGGTAATGGCACTGTAGAGGAAAAAGTGATTCAATCCGGTTTTGCTGCCCTCTGCTTTCAGAGCGGGTTTGAGGGCGCGGAACATCAGCCACAGCCAGAACACCATGCCACCAATCAACAGCAGTTGCCAGAGGCGACCCAGTTCCACATATTCATAGCCCTGATGGCCAAACCAGAAGCTCTTGTCGCCCAGGTAGCCTTGAATTCCAGCCCAGGCACCCACCAGCGAACCGACGACAACAACGGTTAAAGCCGCCAGTAACCCCCCATTCCCCCAGGCTTGAAACTTGGGTTCGTGTTTGCCAAAGCGGGGGCCAAAGTACAGTCCCGCTGCTAACCAGCAGGTGGCAATCCAGAAGACCGCCAGTTGCAAATGCCAGGTGCGAGACGCGGCATAGGGTAGATAGCTTTGAATTGGAATACCATAAAAGCCTTCTCCTTCTACCGCATAGTGAGCGGTCACCATGCCCATGACGATTTGCACGAAGAACAACGCCATCGCCACCCCAAAAAACAGGCTGGTGACTTTCTGGCTGGTCGTCGCCATCCGAATGGCTGGACGGGTATTTACGGACTGGATTTCTTCGGTATCTTCTTGGGTGAGATACACAAACAGGAAAAGGGCGATCGCCGCAATTAACACAATCACTGAGACGATTGACCAGATCACAAATTGTCCAGGAGCCTGGTTGCCAATCAGCTCGTCATGGGGAAAGTTGGCCGTGTACGAAAACGGCGCATTGGGACGATTGGCGGATGCGGCCCAGGCTGTCCAGGCGAAGAAGGCCGTGACATCTCGAATTTGAGCATCATCAGTAAACCAATCTCTGGGGATGGAATGCACTGCTGACCCTTTAGACAGCAGCGTGTGATAATCTGCAAAGACGTGTTTTAGCCCCCTGGTTTGGGCGTCTGTTAATGCCAACTGACCGGCTTTGGCATCATACCGATTGGTTTTAAATTCGTTGCGCAACTCGACTTGCAACAGGGCGCGATCGCTCTCTGACAACGCCTCCCAATCCACCTGATCAAAATCGGGATTGCCGTTATACAATACACCCGCTGTTGCCAGGCCCCAACGATGCAACACGTCCGCCGTCCAGTCGGGAGCCAAATAACTGCCATGCCCCCAAATGCTACCAATGTGCTGTCCACCCCGCGCCAGATAGGTTTCCTGCCCGTTTTGAATATTTTTCTGGGTTAGAATGATTTCTTGCTGCGGCGAAACAACCGTTGTTGGGATGGGGGGGGCATTTTTATAAATTGCTGCTCCTGCCGAAATTAAAACTGTAAAGGTCACAATACAGATAAGTGCAAGCCAGGCTGGGAGGGTAAATCGCCAAGTGCGTTCACGTCCTCTTGCTCCAGCAACATCAAACGTTGGATTTGCCATCGTCGCATCTCTAGTGGTTTAGCACCCTCCAGACTAGACAGATCAGAATTCAATCGCTTTGACTTAAGTCAAAACAGACCTTCAAACATCCTTAATTTTGCAGTTTGCTTGAAGTAATGTAAAAACAGGCTCATCTTTAGACCAGGCTTGTGAATCGCAAAGTCTTTGCCATAATTATTGACAGTTCAGTAACCCCTTGCTTCTATAGGGGCATCTCATCATTTAGGGAGTCTACTCTGGTTACGGATCTCCGGCTTTGTAACCCTGCCATTGAAGCTCTGGCTTCTCTGAACCAACACAGGAAGCGGGAGCTTCTAATCGATATAGCCCGGCGGGAGCCTAGCAACGAGAAATGGCCAATGGATTCCCCCAACCTTTAGATACGCCCTGCTTCTATAGCAGTCCTAAATCAGTTGTGAGATGGAGAAGCTTTGTGAGAAGGAGTGCCGCAGGAACTCCTTCTCACAATTCAAATAGGACCGCTATATCGCTAGAATCCAATTGGAAAGGCTAAATGGCAGTGGCATGGAATGAACAACTTCAATGCTGGTTTGGGTCAGTGGTTGCAAACCACAATGATTTTTCGTGGACTTTCTCCATTGCAACTATCCCGCTTACTCCAAATTGCACAACTGCAAACCTGGCAAAAGGATGAACTCATTTTCCAACAAGACAGCCCAGCCACAGGTTTTTTTGTGGTGAAAACGGGGCGAGTTAAAGTGTTTAAAGTTTCATCCACAGGCAAGGAGCAAATCCTCAATATTTTTGAAACGGGAGATAATTTTGCAGAAGTTGCGGCCTTGGATGGTCACCCTTTTCCAGCATCCGCCGCTGCTCTGGATTGGGTTGAACTGATCTTCTTTCCGCGCCTCGCTTTTCTAGAACTCCTGCACGAAGATCCGAGTATTGCCATTAATATGCTGATTAGCGTGTCAAAGCATTTACGTCATTTAGTCGGCGTGATAGAAGATCTCTCCTTCAAAGATGTGCCTCAACGGCTGGCTGAGTATCTGCTCCAGCTTAGTGATGTTGGTTCTACCTCAGCGGGCGATCGCTTAAAATCGCTCAACAGCGTGACATTGGATTTAACTAAAACTCAACTAGCCGCAGCCCTTGGTACAATTCCTGCGACACTTTCGAGAGCATTTTATCGTCTCAGCAGTGAAGGTATTATTACCGTCAGTGGTTCACACATTACAATCCTTGATCGCGATCGGCTACAAACTTTGAGTCAAAATGAAAGCAGGCTAACAGCTCAAATCAGCGGCGGCAAATAACCTCGTGCTCAGTACCAGTTTCATGCAGCATTCGGACTTGGAAAAGCGGGTTGTCTTGCGAGCTAATCGCTTAATGCGGGTTCGTAAGGTCAAGTGTTTGCGCTCAGTT
This sequence comes from Leptothermofonsia sp. ETS-13, assembly GCF_049200465.1. NCBI lineage: Bacteria > Bacillati > Cyanobacteriota > Cyanophyceae > Leptolyngbyales > Leptolyngbyaceae > Leptothermofonsia > Leptothermofonsia sp. ETS-13. Next base: position 1,664,956 of record NZ_CP120836.1, on the reverse strand, counting down.
ATCTGAGTATTCCACTTGCCAACGATATGCTGATCTTCATTCAATCAGCGGGCATACGCTCCCCATCCATTGGTGTCAAAGGTTTGAACACCCAACGGCTCTAACAATGCTTTTAGCTCGACTAACGCCTGCTCTTTATGGTCTGCGAGCACATACGCCAGCACCTGTCCGGGTTGATGGTCAATGGCATGCCATAACCAGCGCTCCTGCTGCTTGGAGTAGACGAAGCTCCACATCTCGTCAGCGTCGGTTTCCTCAACCTACTTCACAATTGTCACAGAGGTTGGCTTGAGTGGGTCTAACAAGCGGCAATTCATTTGTTCAAGAGGATGATCTTTTGGTAATCCTATTTAGGAAAGGATAGAGAATAAGCAGCCTTTATAAATAGCTGGGGAACTCTGAACGTATCTGTTTGTTGTAGTGATGAATGAAATACCAAATCGCTCCAATGTGATTCTCCAATCTCCTAGAAAACGACAATGTCTTCCTCACTAAACGTGACACTCGTTGTCTGAGCGTGTTGTTGAGTCATTCAATATAGCTGGTCAAGCCACTTTCCTTACCGACTGCACGATGACGGTTACTCGGTAGAATTTTGGCATAGGCTTCCCAGTAATCGCCGTACACAACTGCACATTGCCGATAAACCGCAGGCATTGACTGCCACAATCTAATGACAGCCTCTGCTAAACAATCGCCAATATAACACCCGACGATCTCACGAGTTGCTACATCGAGTGCCAACCACACCCACTGCTTGTTGCCTTTGTCATTGACAAACGACCATAACTCATCCATCTTCACCCCTAAGTGCCCCTTCGCTTTAGGTTGCACTTGCAATCGTTGCCGTACCCCAGCGTAGCAACGGTTGACATAGCGTTGCAGCCAGTCCTGTGATAGGTTCATCACACGAGCAATACCCGCCAAAAGAATCTTCTCTAACAACAGGCAATCAATCATCGTTTTGCGGTCTGGGTCGATGGGGTTCCATTGCGGGTCTTCAACGAACTGACGACCACAATCGCGGCATTTATAGTTTTGCTTACCGCGACGAGTGGTGCCATTTTTCATAATGCCATCTGAGCCATAGTTAAGAAAGAGAAGATAAGGCTTCATGGTGGAAAATTGGAAACTAGGAGATGCATCATAAGAGACTCAACCATAATAGCTACTCCTAATCCTAATTTTCTCAATCCCTTACTAAAGGGCACTGCCAATCTTTTTTTAATTCTTCATTAGATTCTATCGTAGATTCTATCTTTGAATTTGAGGTTCTATCGTGGATTCTGAGGTTCTATCGTAGATTCTATTGTCGAATTTGGTGCAGGTGATGGTAGTCCGGTGATTCGCTGCTTATTAAAAATAAATTTTGCAGGTTCTATCCACGGCTATGACTTGAATCCAATCTCCTGTAAAGTTGCTTAATCCAAGATTGAGCATTATCATCTGAAGCATCAATGCATCATTCATAGCGAATGTTTTCTTAGCTATTTACCAGCAGGGGCAAATTATTTAATTTTCAACCCTACCTACCTTCATGCTCCAGATCATGGCCTTTATATACCGTCTATGAATGGAAGAACCGATGGAGCAAAAATTGCTAAAAAACCTACTCTCTATTGGATTTTATGGTGCTATATTAATGATTTCTGCATATTCTAATCCAATTGAAACAGTGGAATATGAGATCGCTCAGAGCTATCAAACCATTGATCTCATGGTGACACTACTTAAGTTTGGCTATTATAGCTGTGAGCCCAAAGTGAAACAGGCGATCGAAGAACTGTGGAAAAATCGCAAAGCCTTCTACTCTCAAAATACTTACTTCTTAGCAGGCGTCTTGTTCAGGCAGAAAAAAGTCTCTAGCGTCGATCTTTCTACAGAATTTCTGAAGGTGATGACCGCCTTATAGACGAGTGGGCATTACCTACCTTACATTTGTTGCCTGTCGCCTGCTACCTGTCACCTGCGATAGTACCTTTGCTCCAACCATAGCCGCACTTCCAACTCAGAACCAAAGGAAATGGAACGTCCGGTTTCTGGATCAAATACCTGCCAGCTTGTGATACGACCCTGGCGATTGATTTTGTGGGTTACTTTCGGCTCATACTGGGTAGACATAGTTTGTACACAAGCTTGCCAGGTTCGTTGCAGTAAGGAAAGTAAGTGAGAAGGTAAATGCTTCGATAGGCCGGAGGATTGCGCAAGAAATTTCCTGCCCATAATGCGCTGATGCTGTGGAGTGTTCATTACATCATCACTCCTGAGATGAATGAGTTGAATTCCTTCTAATGTGCTTCAGTTATTTCAGTTGCGAGAAGGTACAGATCAGAGAAGTTTGACTAGTACAGTGATCAAGTCTGAGAACTGTTCTATATAGATCTCTGTAAACTGTACCAGGACATTTTGGGAAAGATGAAGGATAAAGGATAGAGATGGTGCGAAAAGAGATGCCTTTTTGCCATGAAAATTCCCCTTGATCGCTAGGCAACAAAACCCATTTATTTGCAAATTCGAGATCGCGTCCATCGCCTGATTGCTTCAGGGGCACTCAAACCTGGCGATCGCTTGCCTTCAGTACGGGAATTGGCGAAAGAAGCTCAGGTGAATAAACTGACGGTTATTGAAGCCTATAGCGTCTTAGAAGCGGATGGACTGATTCATGCCCGTCAAGGGACTGGATATTTCGTCAACCACTGTCCCATGACACCAGCAAAACTGGAATCGACCTTTGCGCCCGTTCAAGATGTGGTGATTCCAGAACCGCAATGTGGTTCCTTCTGCAAAGCCTATATGACCTCACTTCAAGCCCATCGTCAGCGCGGCATTCTGGACTTCAGTAGCGGTTTTCCTCAGGCCTTTGGCTTGGAAGATTTGCAGCGGATTGCTCGCCGTGCCATGAACCAGATCGCGGATACTCTCTACAACTACGACACCCCTGAAGGATTGCAAGTTTTGCGTCAGCAAATTGCCCAACTCCTGGTGCAAATGGGGATGGTAGTTGCAGCAGATGACATTATCATCACAACGGGCTCCATGCAGGGCATTTCACTCGCCATTCGCTACTATGTCGAACCAAGCGATTGGGTGATTGTAGAAACTCCCACTTACCACGGTGTGCTAGCCATTTTAGAAAACCAGGGAGCACGCACGATTGGAATTCCTATGACCAGCGAAGGAATGAATTTGGACTTGCTGGAGCAATACCTGAAAAGCCACCGTCCCAAGCTGATTTATACCGTCAGTACCTTACACAATCCCACAGGTGTCACCACCACTCCTTCCCACCGGCAGCGACTTCTGGAATTAGCTCAGCAGTATGAATGTCCTGTTCTGGAAGACGACGCCTACGAAGGATTGAATTTTGAACCTGTTCCTGCCCCCATCAAAGCCCTTGATCAGCACGATACCGTGATTTATGTGGGCACCTTTTCTAAAACATTGATGGCAGGTTTGCGTGTTGGCTACATGGTGGTTACGGGCTCTCACCGACAGTTATTGATTGAACAAAAGCTAATGGATGATTTGCACACACCCACACCTTCTCAGGCGATCGTTAGTGAGTATCTAGCATCGGGGCATTTTCGCCATCGGCTCAATCATCTACGAACCTGGCACCTCCAGAGCCGGAACGCGATGCTGCAAGCGCTAGCTGACTGCTTTCCTCAAGAAGCCACATGGACCGTTCCAGCAGGAGGGCTGCTCCTATGGGCACAACTCCCTGACAATCTGCCTCTTGCGCCGATCTGCCAGAAAATTCGGGAACAGGGAGTGTTGGTCACACCAGCGACTACATTTTTTCCCGATCGCCGCGGCTATAACGCAATGCGACTCAATTTTTCACGCACAGCAGAAGAGATTGCCTGGGGCATTTCAATCGTAGGTGAGCAGTTGAAAGCCCATATGGGTAGCAAAAACTACTAATTCCCAATGTTCCAACTCAAAGATCGCACTGGGGGATTAGAACGTTTGTTCAGGTGGTAGTGTTCAAATCATAATGATTTTTCCAGCTTGAAATGATGGCGGCCAGTGCCGTTCATCATTACCTCTTGAGATCTACCCGTTTGTTCAGGTTTCAAAACTACAGATATAGCTCTACGCGGGTGCGTTAGGACATTGGAATTAGAGAGGGAGTGGGGGCTTCGCCCCCAGCTAGGGTTTCCACCCCTGCACCCCGTTCTAACCATAATGACTACCGCTATACAATCGAAAAAAATTCAATGACCTACTTGACTCCATCCTCCTCAGAGGCTGTTGTGGCGGCATGGGACAAGGTAATGAACCGCGTCGCTTTGACCTCACCAAGAATATGCTCTGAAAGGTACTGAGGACTGAGTGCTGATCAAGGTTAATCCTTAGTCCTCAGCACTCAGCACTGACGATTGGCGGTGGAGGCCACGCAAACCTGCGACAATCCTGAGTGCGAGTTTATACTGCTTTTCAGCAACGCTCTGTAGCTACATCTGTTGCCCATTGCTTTCTATCGCACCCATTGCTTTCTATCGCAATAGAAGTGAAATCGCTTGGAGCAAACCGATCGCAAAGCCCAGAATACCACCTAGGTTCACAATTGCCTGAAGTTCACTTCTGACAATACCATTGATAGCCGCCTCCAGATCTTTGGGAGAGGTGGCTTTAACGCGATCAATAATCACCTGGTCAATATTCAGGATGGGAATCAGTTGGGCAACCAGTGCTTCTAATTCTTGCTCCAGATACCGTTCCAGGATCAATGCTAATTCCAGACTCACCACTTCCAGCGATTCAGAAACAGCTTCTGAAGTGGTCAACCGATTCAGGATAACCGTCGCCAAATTTTCCCAATCAATGGATTTACTCAATTCCTGTAACAGGTCAGTTCCCTTCTCCTGGATGTAATCGCGCACAGTATCTCGTAAAGTCTTCCGCAACTGCCGCACGGTTGAAACAGGCAGATTTTGCAGCGATAAATTTTGCAGCAATTCTTTCAACCGCTGCCGGATACTCAGGGAAACAATTAACTCTTCCAATCGACGATTGCTCTCTTCCCGTTCATCCAGCAAAAAGGTGCGCAAGCGTGTGAGAGCATTCCGTACCCCAAACAAATTAGCAACGACCCAATAGGTGCCGCTGGTTCTTTCACGAAAGCCTTCATCAATGACCTGAATATTGCGATCAGTTAGGAAATCAATTAGCCCCTGCCGAATCACATCCGGTGGTAACACCACCTGAAGTAGCCAGTCTGCTAGTTTAGTGGCCTGGTCATCACTCAACTGAATTTCCAGCAGTACCTGGTCAAAAATTTGATTGAGCTGAGCTTCCAGGAAATCTTCTCGCCGGGCCAGAACTTTGAGCAGCCGCGGCAAGGATTGCCCAAACAAGTCTCGCAGAATATTCGCCAGTACTTTGGCCGACTTTGGGTTCTTGTCACTTTGAATCTGATCTAATCCTAATTTCAGCAACCAGAGAATGGCTATCTGGACTCGCTCTGTTTGCAGCAATCGCCGGGCGAGATTTTGCAACTCCTCCGGAGTCAGCAGAGACCCCATGATGGTATCTGAAATGCGCTTTGCCAACCGTTCCTGGTTGCGGGGAATCAGACCAGGGGTAAATGGAAGACGGCGATCGCCGATATACCAGGCCCGGTAAGGGCGAAACAGCATCTTAATGGCAATGTCATTTGTGAAATAGCCAATGATGGCACCCATAATGGGAGGGCCGACATAGAGCCAGATTGTCCATAAAACGGAGAGATCCAAGGTTAGTACAGAAGTGAAGGGAAAAGTTATTAGTTGTTGGTTGTTAACTGTGAGAAGGGAGTAAATGGGTGGATGAGTGATGACGTGATGAAGTAATAGTTCTTTACACCGAGTACTCCCCTACTTTCCTACTCCATCACTCCGCCACCCTCCTACTCATTTACCCATCCATTTATTTATTGACAACCAACACTCCCATCGTACCCCCGGTAATCGGGTAGTGGGTGGCGGTGGAAAACCCTACCTTAATGGCGAGTTTTACCTGCTCCTGCCCGGTGGGAAATCGGTTAAGGCTAGGAGCAATGTAGGCATATTCTTCCGTGAGGCCAAATCGTTGAGCCGCAGGAACGACAATTGCATCCAGGTACCACTGCTGAAAAGCCCGAACCTGAGCATTCGTGGGGTGGTTGAAGTCTAAAATGGCAGCTTTGGCACCGGGTTTTAGGACTCGGTGGAGTTCCTTGAGGCTGCGGAAAATGTCGGTTACATTGCGTAACCCGTAGCCCATGGTGGCTGCGTCAAATTGGCAATCAGGAAATGGGAGATTGAGGGCATCGCCTTCGATCCAGGTAATAGGCAAATTCAAGTAACGGGCCTGAACCCGCTGACGGGCGATCGCCAGTTGTTCTGGAGAAAAATCCACCCCAAATACCTGCCCCTTCATGCCTACCCGCTCTGCCAGCATTTGAGCCAGGTCACCACTGCCGCAACATACATCCAGGCAGGTATCTCCAGGTTTTGCCCCACTCCACTTCACCGTCATCTGCTTCCAGATCCGATGTTGCCCCAGGCTCAGCCAGTTGTTGAGTTGGTCATAGACCGGAGCAATACGGTTGAAGATGGTGCGAATCTGGTCTGAGTTCATATGGTGGGTTAGGGGAAGTTCAGTGAGGAGCGAGGAGTGAGGGGTTGGCGAAATAGGTTTGGGACTTCTGAGTTTAGTCTAGAGTCTAATGGAGTTGTATAGCGGTAGTCATATAGTAATGACTACCGCTATACTGGACCGATGCCATCGTCCACTAGGGTTAAACATCAGTAGGGACGTCCCATGGAACGTTCCTACTGACGTCAAACCAGTATTTTTGATTTTACTTTTGAATTTTTGATTTTAGTTCGTGGACCTAAGCAACCGGGCGGTAATAGCGGGTGCTGGTTAGTGCCAGAGCCACTTGCTGGGCAGAAAGATGGAGCAGTAACAGTTCATCTTCGCGCAAAGTGCAGGGCTTCTTCCATTGCAGCGAGAGCACCGCGAGGACTTCATTCCGGTAGGTGACCGGAATGATCAAATGGGCCTGAACTCCAGAATTACTGTAATGCTCAACTCCTGATAGGGAAGTATCGGCAGGAACGTTAACAGCCACCTGAATCTTTTGGGAGGCGATTGCTTCCTTCACCAGCGGGTCTTTATCTAGCCAGTTTTCGGCAGCACCTTCTGTACTGTAGGTAGCGGATTTGGGCACCAGAGCTCCCCCTTCCACCAGTTGCAAAATACAAATATCAGCTTGAAAGTTTTTGCCAAAGGCAATGGCAATGGGTTCGAGGCAAGCTTCCAGGCTGCTAGCCTCCTGGGTCACTTTGACGATAGTAGAGAGGAGTTCGGTCTGGGCCTGCGATCGCCGCAACTCTTCGGTACGTTGCTTCAGCAATTCGTAAGTTTCTGCCGCCCGCTGCACAACCGCTTTCAACTCGTTGGGGTCCCAGGGTTTGGTGATGTATTTATACACCTGCCCAGAGTTAATCGCTTCCACCAGATCTTCCACATCAGTGAAGCCAGTCAGAATAATCCGCATTGTGTCCGGGAACTGCGGAACAGTCCGGCTCAGAAACTCAGTTCCCTTCATTTCTGGCATCCGCTGATCTGAAATGATTACCGCGACCTCACCTTCAGCCGCAAGCAACTCCAGAGCACGCACCCCACTTTCTGCCTTCAGTACATTAAAATCGCGCCGGAAGGTTCGATACAGCAAATCCAGGTTGTCAGGTTCATCATCAACCACCAGCATCTTTGCTTTCTTGGGTCGTTCCAGACTCATCAGTTGACGGCTGATGGTGTCAAGCTCGGGGATCGCATAGGTCATAGACGGTCAATTCCTTTAAGCAAAGCCGAAATCCAATTAGATTTACCTTACGGGTTATCGCAGACAAATTGATGGCAGGCAGATGACAAATCAATGCTCTACCTTCTTAGTCTTGCCAAATTCCTACAATTTCTAACTTGCTTTTCTAAAAAAATGCGATCGCCCCATCACAATGGATTCTCCTGAATGGTGACGATGAAGCAAGTGACATCTCTCCCCCTTACATTCAGGGAAGGTGAAATGAATCTGGCTGGTCATGCCCAGACAGGATAGTTATAAAGGGGTACAGGGGAGCCTCTATCGCTTCAATGACATCGAAGCTTGCAGAATTGAGAGAACTTCAACCTCTTCAGGATCATTTAGCGGAAGTTCCCAGGAACCAGCTTCAACGGAGGAAAGCGGAGAAATAGAATGCTGTGAATTTCCAGTTACGTACCCAATATAGTTACCCATCAAAAAGTACACCCCTACCATCGCGGCGGCTGAAAACGCTACCAGTGTCCCTGCCAGCATCAGCGAGAACTCACGGCGATCGATTGCTTGCTGCATCAAATGCAGAGACCAAGAAACAAGCGCGATGACAATAGCAAGAATGGATATCAGCATACGTTACATATTGTAACAGATGCTCAGGAAAAGGAACCAGGAATCAGGGAAAGTGAGGGGAAGGAGGGGGGATGGGAGGAAGGAGCCAGAAGGCAGGAGGATCTAAGAAGGAAGAAAGAAGAAGGAAGAAAGAGGAAAGGAGCCAGGAGTCAGAAGTGAGTATGGGAGTGGGGATGAGGGGGTAAAGGAGGGATGGACTGAGGGGACAACTCCCAATTCCTCGAGTCTGCCCTGTTGCCTGTTGCCTTCATCCACCCCTCCACTCATCCACCCCTCCACGGACGGGTACCTGGCGCTCTGATAGGTAGGATTTGATCTGAGGAACGGTTAATTGTCCGTAATGCAGTAGGGAAGCGAGGAGGGCAGCTTCGGCTCTGCCTGCGGTTAGGGCTGCGTAGATGTGTTCACAGTTGCCTGCCCCACCGGAGGCAATTACCGGAATTTCAACGCATTCGGCAATGGTGCGAGTTAATTCAAGGTCATAGCCTGTCTGGGTTCCATCAGCATCCATGCTGGTAACGAGTAGTTCTCCGGCTCCCCGCTTCTCAACTTCCTGAGCCCAGGCGATCGCATCCAGTCCAGTATTTTCACGTCCTCCACGCACGTAAACATCCCATCCTGGATTGTCAGAATCGTGACGGCGACGGGCATCAATAGCGACGACAATGCATTGGTTTCCAAAGCGATCGCTGGCGCGATCAACGAAACCTGGGTCCCGGACAGCCGCTGAGTTAATACTGACCTTATCTGCACCTGCCCTTAACAATTGTTTAATCATTTCTAAGTTTTGGATCCCCCCTCCCACTGTCAGAGGAATAAAAACCTGTTCTGCCGTTTGATAAACGACATCAATGATAATGTCCCGGTCTTCATGGGTGGCCGTAATATCCAGAAAAACCAATTCATCGGCCCCGGCATCGTTGTAGACCTGCGCCAGTTCTACTGGGTCTCCCGCATCCTTGAGATCCACAAAATTGACACCCTTCACTACTCGTCCTGCTTTAACATCCAGGCAAGGGAGAATTCGTTTTGCCAGCATTGCACTTTATTGGAAGAACCTGAACTCCTGGATTTTATAGCAGGCTGTCAGGAGTTGTTAGAAAGAGAGAAGAAGAAAGAAGAAGCCAGGAGTTCACTCAGAACTCAATACTCATCCACCCATCGACCCTCCTACTCCTTTCCCCTCCTGCCTTCTGCCTCCTAATACGTACTACCTTCTTTCATTTCGGTGGCATCTTTCGCTAAATCGGGTACAAGACGCTGATACACTGGGTTTTGGTCTATAGTCTTGGAGTTGAAATGGAAGTCGGTCAAAAAGTTCGTGTGCGGCGGTTACGCGATCGCGTGTCTAATGAAGTCGTAAAAAAACTGGGTCAGGTAGGCACTATTCGAGACTACAAAATGACAGATGGTAGTGGGATTGGAGTGCTGGTTCAGTTTGATGACAAATTTTCTACCTGGTTCTTTGAGGACGAGATAGAGATTTTGCAGTAAATCATATAGACAGGTGCAGTAAATTCATCGGCTCGCTAGACTGGCAAGTGCACGCTTAGAGCTTGGGAAGCTGACACATGGCTCTGATTTTGACATTTTTAGGAAAGGGCGGTGTGGGTCGAACGACCGTCGCGATCGCTACCGCCAAGCGGTTTGCCAGTCAGGGTAAGCGGGTTCTGCTGGCAATTCAGGAAGCAGGTCCAGCTCCGGGTTTAATGCTGGGAGTCAATTTGGAAACCGACCCCAAAGATTTGGCTCCCAACCTGCAAGTCGTCCAGTTTCAGGCGGCGACTCTGCTGGAGCGAAACTGGGAAGAATTAAAGAAGCTAGAAGCTAAATACCTGCGCACACCCTTCTTCAAAGAGGTGTTTGGTCAAGAACTGGGAGTGCTGCCAGGGATGGATCAGGCGCTTGTTCTCAATGCCATTCGGGAATACGATTCCAGCGGCCAGTATGACGTGATTGTGCTTGACGGTACGGGTGATCAGACAACCCTGAGAATGTTGGGTATGCCTGAGATTGCAAGCTGGTATATCCGCCGCTTCCGCAAGGTGTTTGCTGATTCGGATTTAGGCAAGACTCTATCCCCCTTTATTCAACCGATCACCAGTGCGGTACTGAATGTGGGTTGGACTGAAGATATTTTCAATCAACCTATGGCGCAGCAGGCAAACAACTTACTGGAGGAGGGGCGGAAGGCGATCGCCGATCCCAATCGAGTGGTGGCTTACCTGGTAGTCACAGAGGATGAAGGGGCGATCGCAACTGCAAAGTATCTCTGGGGGGCAGCTCAACAGGTGGGGCTTACAATTGGAGGAGTGATTTTCAATCGAGCCAGCGACATTTCGCTTGATCCGTTTTTTGCGCCCCTTCCCGTCAACCCAATACCCACCCAGCCCTTTAACGACTGGCAACCACTGATGGATGCACTGCCCAACTTTGACCAGGCATCCCAGGCTCCCCGAGCAATCGCCATCAACGTCGCAGAGCGGAAAGTCAGCCTATTTCTACCTGGTTTTGACAAGAAGCAGGTGAAGTTGACCAAGTATGGACCGGAAATCACGATAGAAGCAGGTGATCAACGGCGCAATATTTTTCTGCCTCCGGAGTTAAGCGGTAAGCCTGTCACCAGCGCTAAATTTCAGGACAGCTTTTTGATCATCTCTTTTTAATTAAGGAATTGGGAGGCAGCAGCGCAGAGAAGCCAGGAGCCAGAACCAGGAGCCAGAAGGGGAAAAGAGTTGGTGGGTGAGGGGGAGTAGGGGAGTGAGGGAGTAAAGAACAACCACCCTATCGCCCCATCCCTCATCCACCCCTCTACCCATTCACCTCTCTCTAACGACTAAGAACTAACAACCAGTAACTCACAACTGACCTTTCCCCCTGTCACTCATCCCCCATCTACCCGTCTACCCCCTTGCCCATCGCCTGTAGCCTCCATCAGCACTCAAAACTCTCCCACCCCCATTCCTTACTAACAAGTCTAAACCCCAACTGAACTCGGTGCTTAACGATGATGCCAGACCTGAATCCTTCTCAAATTGAAACGGAGTCCGCCTCGGTTGATGCAGCGGAAGTTGCACTGGTTTCTGATGCTACTTCACCCAATGGGGAACCTGCTAACGAACGAAGTGCTAAAACGCGTCAGCTTTTGGGGATGAAGGGAGCCCAAACTGGCGAGACGTCCATCTGGAAAATCCGGTTACAGTTGATGAAGCCGATTACCTGGATTCCGCTGATGTGGGGAGTGGTGTGCGGCGCTGCCTCATCCGGCAACTTTCGCTGGACACTGGAATATGTTTTGATTTCAGCCGCCTGTATGTTACTTTCGGGGCCGTTGCTGACGGGTTACACTCAGACTTTGAACGACTTTTATGATCGTGACATTGATGCCATCAATGAGCCCTACCGCCCCATCCCCTCTGGTGCGATCTCTATCCCACAAGTCGTTACTCAAATTCTGGTTCTGTTATGCGCCGGAATTGTCCTCGCCTATGGGCTGGATCAGTGGGCAGGGCACGAATTTCCCACCATCACGGTGATGGCGATCGGTGGTTCCTTCCTGTCCTATATCTACTCTGCTCCCCCGCTGAAGCTGAAACAAAACGGTTGGCTGGGGAACTATGCTCTGGGTGCTAGCTACATTGCGCTTCCCTGGTGGGCAGGGCATGCCCTATTTGGCGACCTGAACGGAACCATCATTGTGCTGACCCTGTTCTATAGTCTGGCGGGGCTGGGAATTGCTGTTGTGAATGACTTTAAAAGTGTGGAGGGCGATCGCCAACTCGGCTTAAAGTCTCTCCCTGTTATGTTTGGCATCACCACCGCCGCCTGGATCTGTGTTCTAATGATCGATGTTTTTCAAGTAGGAATTGCTGCCTACTTGATTCACATTCACCAGAACTTGTATGCTGCAACTTTATTGCTGTTAGTGATCCCTCAGATCACATTCCAGGATATGTACTTCCTCCGCGATCCGCTAAAAAATGACGTGAAGTATCAGGCAAGTGCCCAGCCATTTCTCGTTTTGGGGATGTTGGTCGCTGCTCTGGCACTGGGTCATGCTGGTGTTTGATGTGAACGGTGTTGGACAATGCTGGGCTCTCAGGGGCTAGAGTAGGAGTGGGTAGTAACTTGGTGGTGATGAGGCTTTAGAGTGGACGATTTTCTCTCGAAGATCAAAAAAATTTCGAGCGACTCTAATCGCTCAGAATCACTCCATCCGAAGGGTTTACAGAACACTGCTGCAAATCGCCGCTCTGCTTCTGCTTCCAGGCGATCTCGCCGAAATGATGGGGCCTGGTTAAGGCTTCGGCGCGTGTTTGATAAAACAGTACCAGCTCTGGATCGGGTAGAGGTGGAGGCTGCCCCCCCAAACCATCCGCGTGGGCGTAAACCTTTAAATAATCGGCGATGGTTCTGGTTGACCCTCCTGGTTGTTGGCGGAGGGGGAACTCTGGCATATGGGGTCTGGAGTATTGAGCGCGGCTTGCCCGACGTTTCAGATATTTCCAGCTTTACCCGTAATGGAACGCTGACGATCCAGGCCGCAGATGGCAGTATTTTGCAGCAGATTGGACCTGCTACTCGGGAAAAGCTGACCTATGAGCAGATTCCACCTAAGGTGGTGCAGGCATTTATCGCTGCAGAAGACCGTCGCTTCTACCAGCACAATGGGGTTGATTTCCAGTCGATTGTAAGGGCGATCGCCACGAATTTGCTCGCCAGGGATGTGGTAGAGGGCGGCAGCACCATCACTCAGCAGCTTGCTCGCGTTGTCTATCTGAGCCAGGAACGCAGTCTCTGGCGGAAGGTGCAAGAAGCCTTTCTGGCCCAGAAGATTGAACGGGAAATGAGCAAGCAGCAAGTACTGGAACGATACCTGAACCTGGTTTATCTTGGCTCCGGTGCCTACGGTGTTGCAGATGCTGCCTGGGTTTATTTCAGTAAATCTGTTGATCAACTGACTCTGCCCGAAATTGCCACAATCGCCGGTTTGCCGCCTGCCCCTAGCGACTATTCCCCACTGGTGAATCTGGATAAGGCCCTGCAGCGACGGAATGTGGTTTTGGAACGGATGCAAGAAGCAGGATATATTAGCGAAGCGGAGGCAGAGGCAGCCCGTAGTTTGCCATTACAAATTAAACCTAGCGTCCCCAAGAAACTCTACAGCGATACGCCCTATTTCACCTCTTACATTCAGCAACAACTTTCCAGACTAGTTTCCAAAGAAGCTCTGGAAATCGGGGGCCTGACCGTTGAAACAACGCTGAACCCCATTTGGCAGAAGGCAGCAGAAAAGGCAACTTCAGATGCTGTTAAAAACATCGGACCTTACGAAGGCTTTCAACAAGCAGCCCTGGTTTCAATTGATCCCAGTAATGGAGAAATCCGGGCTATGGTGGGGGGGACTGATTTTAGAAGTAGCCAGTTTAACCGGGTAACCCAGGCGCAACGACAGCCAGGGTCTGCATTTAAAACTATTCTGTACACGACTGCGATCGCCACAGGGATGTCTCCCTGGACATCCTATCTGGATGCTCCTTACTATATTGATGGCTACAAGCCCGAAAACTACAACAAAAAGTACAGCGGTTGGTTGACTCTTCGGGAAGCGCTGACAAACTCCGTCAATATTGTTTCCGTTAAGCTATTGATTGATATCGGATTTGACCCCGTGATTAAGATGGCACGGGAGATGGGCATCAAATCCAAGCTGTTGCCTACGTACTCATTGGCGTTGGGGGCTTCAGAGGTTAACTTGCTCGAACTAACCAGTGCTTATGGAGTTCTGGCTAATGGGGGTAAGTTTAACGAGCCGCACGGAATTCGCCGGATTCTTGACCGTAAAGGGAATGTTATTTACAACGCCGACTTCAAAGCCAGACAGGTAGTTGATCAGAACACCGTTGCCATTGTCACTTGGATGATGCAGGGAGTCGTGAATAGCGGTACAGGTCAGACTGCCCAACTGGGCGATCGCCCCGTTGCTGGCAAAACAGGCACTTCTGAAAATTCCCGTGACCTCTGGTTCGTTGGGTTTATCCCACAAGTGGTAACTGGTGTTTGGTTGGGGAACGACAATAACAGCCCCACCTGGAGTGCCAGCAGTACAGCCGCAGAAGTCTGGCACAACTTTATGGTAGTTGTCGTAAAAGGAATGCCAGTAAAAACTTTTGCAGATTTACCCCCCAATCTCGGTAGCCGCAAGGGCAGCATCAAAGCGAAGCCAGTCCGTCCTAACCGAACTTACATCATGGATAGATCCAGTGAAGGCTCTTCAGGGCAATCAAGTGGAGGTTACTATTCAAAACCGACTGAATCTCCGGCTGCAAACTCTACTCCTGTAAACGATTCATCGGCCCCTCCTCCTGAAGATAGCGCAACTCCGGCTGAACCGCCTACGATCCCAGTATCCCCATCAACAGGGTCTGAGCCATTACCTCCCCCTCCGGCAGGGAACTCGGTTCCTCCTGAACTTCCTCCTAGTGAACCGACTCCACCGCCCGCTTCTGAACCTTCTCCTTCCGTTCCGCCCAACTAAGGGTAGGCTGGCCCTTGAAGCAGTTTCTATTTTCCCGTTTTGTTAGTTGGAGTCCTTTTGATGAACGTATTGATGAACGTAGTACTGGCTACTGTTTCCGCTGCTGGACATTTTCCTGTCGCGTTTACTGCGGTTTACGTGGTGGGATTCATTGCTGCCGTCACCATTGGTTCAATTGCCTGGTATAACTCCAAGCGTCCTGCCGGTTGGGAGGATAAAGAGCGTCCAGATTTCGTACCGAAAGTCAAAGATGACCATTATCCAGACTCCTGATCCATTACGCCGGACTGGAGTCACGGGCAGATCTTCATCAAAGTAAAACATCAATGAAAGCTTCCGCTCTACAAGCTCGGTTGGACTATTATTACGACCAGATCAGCACCATTATCCTTTCCCGTCAGAACCCGATTACGGGGCTGCTTCCGGCCAGTACTGCTGTCAATGCCCATGGAGACTACACCGATGCCTGGGTACGAGATAATGTTTACAGTATTCTGGCCGCATGGGGACTGGCGCTGGCCTACCGCAAGGTGGACGAAACCCAGGGGCGTACCTTTGAGTTAGAGCATAGCGTAGTCAAGCTGATGCGGGGTCTGCTGTTTGCTATGATGCGGCAGGCGGCAAAAGTAGAGCGGTTTAAGCAAACCCAATCACTACTGGATGCATTACACGCCAAGTACGATACTGATACGGGCGATGTGGTCGTGGGCGATGACCAGTGGGGGCACCTCCAGTTTGACGCTACATCGGTGTTTTTGTTGATGTTGGCGCAGATGACGGCTTCCGGGTTGCAAATTATCTTCACAACCGATGAAGTCAATTTCATTCAAAACCTGGTCTACTATATTGGGCGGGCATATCGCACTCCCGATTTTGGTATCTGGGAGCGGGGCAATAAGATCAATCATGGCAATCCAGAGCTAAACGCCAGTTCTGTAGGAATGGCAAAGGCGGCGTTAGAAGCCATGAATGGGCTGAATTTATTTGGGGTCAAGGGTGGGCAGGGTTCAGTAATTCATGTGTTGCCG
Organism: Leptothermofonsia sp. ETS-13; assembly: GCF_049200465.1. NCBI lineage: Bacteria > Bacillati > Cyanobacteriota > Cyanophyceae > Leptolyngbyales > Leptolyngbyaceae > Leptothermofonsia > Leptothermofonsia sp. ETS-13. Next base: position 1,648,968 of record NZ_CP120836.1, on the reverse strand, counting down.
GATGAAATCGCTCGATCGCGTATCACGCTCGAATCCCTGCTCCCGCGTGAGTCCAGCTCCAAGGAAGTGGATGCGGCTCTGTTAAGCATCATTGGGTTTCCAGCATTTGCAGTGGATGATGAGGCATTGAGCGATCGCACCCGCAGTGACATCATCCGGAAACTTCAGGGGCGATATGGCTGTAAGCGGTTTCTGCGGGATGGACACCAAACCGTTCTGGAAGATACCACACGGCTGCACTACGAACCTCGTGAACTGAAGCAGTTTGAGCATATTGAGTGTGAGTGGCCTCTGTTTTTTACCTACCTGCTGTTGGATGGGGTGTTTCGGGGCGATCGCAACCAGGTGCAGGAGTACCAGCAACGGTTAGAAGGAGTGCTGATTGAACGGGACGGGCTGAAATTACTACCAGAGCTTTACATCGTTCCGAAGGAATTGATTGAGGCAGAACGGGCCAGTCCCGGTAGCCAGCCCCGTATTCCCAATGAAAACATTCCCCTAGTTTGGGCACAAAGCCTGTATCTGTTAGGGCAAATGTTGAGTGAGGGGTTATTGGCCATTGGGGATATCGATCCCCTAGGTCGTCATTTGCACATTCGTCAACAACGCAAATCCCCCGTGCAAATTGCTTTGATTGCGGAAGACGAAACCCTACAGGCAAAACTGGCAACCTATGGCATCGATACCCAAACTCCTTACCAGATTGAACCCCTGATGGTACGGCAGGCGAGTGATCTGGCAATGGTTTATACCCAGATTGGACGTAATGACAAATTAAAACTCAGCGGGCGCCCCTTCCGTCGTCTGCGCAGCCTCACCACTTCCCGCATCTTCCGCATCCGGGGTGAAACCATCGTCTTTCTACCTTCCCTGCTTGATCAGCAGCAGTTCTATCTCACTTTCGACCCCCATTTTCTGGTGGCTCAGATCCGGGCAGAACTGGCTCATATTCAGCGCCATTGGAGCCAATTAGGTCGTCCAACAATGACCCTGTTGCTGACCGAATCTATGCTGGCAGCAGATGACCCGGAATCGGATGGAGCAATGCCCTTTTTGACCTTAATGAACGAGTTAAAGGATGGCAATTGCAATGGTATTCAGGTCAGGCTGGGGCGACTGAATCAGTTGATGCTGACGGCTGCGATCGAACGGATGGACTTTCTGCACGATTTTGAATTTACCCAATCTCCGGTTCAAGATGCCTTACCTGAATGCTTTTACCTGTCCTTTAATCCAGAGCGGAGTGGCCCCCTCAGCAGCACCCAGGAGTTTCGCCTGGAGTATGAGACAAACATCAAGCTACTGCTCGATAGCTTGCGACAGTCCGAAAACATTTATGAACAAGTCGAACTGCTCAGCACCCTGGTGCGCCTGAAGGGATTGGACTTCGATACTGGGCTGGGGCAACCGATACAGGCCGTAACGGTTGCTATGCTGTTGAATGAAGTCTACACCAAAGCTGGCAAGCTCAAGCTGTGGGCGATCGCCCGGCGCGTAGCGGGTCTCTACGACAAGATGGCACTGAATCTGGCGGATGTTGTCACCGACATTCTGGTGCGGGGCAAACAGATTGCCATTGGCAAATCCTACAGCGAAGCCTCCCTGATTACCCGCCCGCTCACGCCTTCAGAAATTATGGAGAAAATTCGCGAATTTTGCCGGGAAGATATTCGCGATCGCATGTTGACTCAGGAAATCCTTATCTATCTCAGCCTGTTGATCAAGGCGGAACCAGAGATCTTCAAAGGCTTCCTGACATTGCGAGTCGGCTATCTCATCCTGCTGATTACCAGTGAACTGGCCACAGAGCTGAAAGTGACCCAGGACGAAGCTTACGAACGCCTGATGCAGCTCAGCCCTCATGAAATTCAAACTCGTCTGTATAAAGCATTGGTGGGCTATGAAGGGCTGGACAAGGCGCTGTTCAAGCAAGAGTCGCTGCACATCAAACAGCAGGAAAAAATTAACTGGGTGGTGCTTGCCAATGAGGAAGATGCAAAACCGGCGGTTAAAGACTGGCGACGGAAACGACAGCTAGATGGCTCCCTCAACCGGGTTCCCAAAAACTTCTACCCCAGTGTTTGGAATGTGCTGAAACATTGTCGCGGTTTGGTGATTGGGGATAAGTTAGAACGCCGCAACCGCTTAGACAGTGAAGCACTGCTGGCGGAAATGACACCGGGAGAAAAGAATTTTGCCCTGCAAGTGGAGCACCTGTTGAACAAAATTCAGGCTCCCGAATACCGCCAGGTCAACGTCGAAGCTCTGATGGAACTGGCCGCAATCGCTGAACGCAATCCCAATCTGCAAATCGAAGACTACATTGTGCTGGATGTCCTCATTGGACATGCGGTCCGCCTGGCCTGGCTGGATAAACACCCGGAACATGCTTATAACTATGAGGGTTACAAAGCTTCGGCCTGGCGATCGTTCTACGAAAGCTCTCCCTACGACTGCGCCAAATATATAGCTCAAGCCCTGAAGTTCTTGACACGATTAGGACAACAGACACCTGTGTAAGAGGGTCACTGCTAAGTAGCCCCTGAAAAGCAGTACGAATCGAAACGAAGTTTCGAACATACAGCACCTATTTCATACCCAAATTCAGCAACGCCTAAGCGGTTTCCTCTGCTTTTTAGTCTAAACTCCAGTGAAAAGTAGAAGTATTGTGAGAAAGTTTAGATCATGAGTTTGAAGGATCAAATTACCGAAGATATCAAAACAGCCATGAAAGCGGGCGATAAGATTCGTCTGGAAACCGTTCGCAGCATTAAAAAAGCCCTGTTGGAAAAGGAGGTTGCTGTGCGCCCTGAGGGTCAAGAAACTTTGACAGAGGCACAGGAAATCGAAGTACTGGGACAGTTAGCGAAACAGCGACGGGATTCGATCGCCCAATATCAGCAAGCAGGGCGGACTGACCTGGCCGATCAGGAAGCACAAGAACTGGCCATCCTAGAAGAATATCTGCCCAAACAGATGTCCGATGAAGAAGTGAGCCAGGTGATTGATGAAATCATTGCCCAGGTAGGCGCATCTTCGGCCAAAGACATAGGTAAAGTGATGGGGCCTGCCATGCAACAACTGAGAGGCAAAGCAGATGGCAAAAAAGTGCAAGAAATTGTTAAGGCTAAGTTGGTAGGGTAGGGGGAGGAGTAGTTGGTTCGTTGTTGGTTGTTAGTAAGGGGTGAGGGGGTGAGGGGGCGGTGGGGAGATAGGATGTCAAATTTTTTGTGGCAATCCTGGAAAGGGGGTCGAGGGAATCAGGGTTTCGAGGAGTCAGAGTCTCGTTTCTAGAACACTCTCTCCACCACCCATCCACCCTCCCACTCCCCCACTCCTTTCCCCTTCTGGCTTCTGACTCCCGGCTTCTAACTTCTTACCCCCTCTCCCTTATCTACCAGAATAAAATGGTTACTACCAGGGAAATTTATACCACCTATGCGCCCCCCCCTCCCGACTGGAACTGTTTTGCAAGATCGCTACCGCATCCTCAGCGTACTGGGCCAAGGTGGGTTTGGTCGCACTTATCTGGCAGAAGACCAGGGGCGCTTTAACGAACTCTGCGCCATGAAAGAGCTGACTCCCACCGATGGCGGGGGATATGCTCTGGAAAAATCAAAGGAGCTTTTCCTACGTGAAGGACAGACGCTTTATCAGATTCAGCATCCTCAAATTCCCCAGTTTCGGGCAACATTTGAGTTTGAGCAGCGGCTATTCATGGTGCAGGACTATGTAGAGGGTCCTACCTACCGCCACTTGCTTGACCAGCGGCGATCGCAGGGTTACACCTTTTCCGAGGCAGAGGTGAAAACACTGATGATGCAGTTGCTGCCTGTTCTGGCCTACATTCACAGCAAAGGCATCATCCACCGGGACATTACGCCAGATAATATCATCTTGCGGGATCGGGATCATTTGCCTGTCTTGATTGACTTTGGCGTTGTTAAGGAACTGGCAACGCGATTTCAGGCACCAGGCACGGTGTTTCCTGGTGCGCTTGACCCCAGTACAACCGTGGGCAAGGTTGGCTATGCACCACCAGAGCAGATGCAGACGGGGCGAGCCTACGCCAGTAGTGATCTGTATTCGCTGGCAGTAACGGCAGTTGTTCTGCTGACCGGGCGGGAACCTCCAGAATTGTTTGATGATTCAACCCTGACCTGGTACTGGCAGCGGTGGGTATCGGTCAGTCCAGGCTTTGTTCAGGTGATTAACCGGATGCTGAGCTATCGTCCGGGCGATCGCTACCAGAGCGCCAACGAAGTTATCCAGGCGTTACAGTCCTCGGTTGCTCCCACTCCATCTCAAGTATCCGCCCAACCTTATCCACCAGTTTATCCACCATCGGCTCAGGCAGCGGATGTTTCTCGCTCAGCCACCCTGGCTGTGGGGCGACGAGTTGATTCCGAGTCACCTACAGACTCTAAACGCCCTGCCCCGGTGATTGAGGAATCTCGCAGTTCTATCTGGGATGACCCACTGGCAGTGGTGGCAATTGGGCTGGGGCTGGTGATGTTGACAGGAATTGCATCCTGGGCGATCGTTCGCTCTGTGCTGATGCCGGAACAACCTGCCCCAATCGCCTCTGTAACACCAACCCAGACTGCCACCCCCTCTCCCAGCCCTTCTCCTAGTCCAACACAGTCACCCCAGCCGAGGCCGCCATCTGAACCTATCACCTTTACCCAGCGACTCGACATTGCTCCCAATACCCGGGTGATTCAGAACGGAACTTTAAAGACAAACGAGACTATCAATTACGTTATCCGGGCTCAGCAGGGAGACCAGTTGAGCGCTATGTTAAGCGGCGATCAAGTGCTGATGAGCATCCTGGGTCCAGACCGTCAACCTCTGAGTAGGGAAGCGCAACGGGTTTCTTACTGGCAGGGAAGCTTGCCTTTTTCCAGCGACTACTTTATTCAAATCCGCCCAGTCAGTGGTTCGAATCAAATCAACTATCGACTGGAGGTCAATCTGCAACGATCGCCCGCTTCTCCCATCCCCGATCCTCGCCCACCTTTTCCATCCCCAGATCCACCCATTCCTCCCGATCCCGGCCCCCGAATTGACACCGAACGGATTAATTTTGCTCCTGGAGATACGGGAATCACGATTACGGAGCGTGCCAATCCTAATGTGATTCGACGCTACTTGCTCAATGCTCGGCGAGGGCAGATTTTGAAAGTGCAGGTTAATAGTGGAGCTGTTACGCTGAATATTCGCTATCCCGATGGGCGGATTGTAGACGATGCTTCCAACGTTTTGTCCTGGGAGTCGGAGTTGCCCAGTGGTGGTGATTACATGATTGATGTGATTGCCTTTCAGAAAACTCGCTTTGAAATGGAGGTCACTGTCAGAGATCTGGTGAGTGGTGACGGCGAGCCAAGACTATCGCGTACTCGCCTGAACCGCCCCCGGTTTAGCTACCACCCTGAAGGTAAGCGGGATGTTTCCTACAGTTTTCGTTACCGTCAACGGCGAAATTGGCAGCAGGAGGACGAGAGAAAGGACTTTGAGCGCCCCCGCCATCGCCATCGGCAAAATTTGGAACAGGACTCGTCTTCCTTCCAAGATGAACGCCAGGTTTCTGAGCGCCCCCGCTATCGTCATCGACAAAATTCGGAACAGGAAATTCTGCGATCGGAACGGGAAAGAAATTCTTCTGATCGCCCTCGTTATCATCGCCGTCAGAATTCAGAAGATTCACCACAACATCCCATAGAGAAAGAGGTTTCAGACCGCCCCCGCTATCGTCAACGCCAGAACCCAGAACAGGGATCATCCCAACCCCAGTCTCAGGGAGAGGCCCCAGAGCGATCGCCTGCTTCTGACCAACCAGGAACTAATAGTCCGTCAGGATAGATTTGAAGGGTAGCTCAAATCTATAAAATCCATTTCCAGGGTGTTTTAGGGATGCCTGCAAAATCCCTTTTCACAATCCAGCTAGGATTGCTTGTATGGCAATGACGAATGAGGCAACCTTGAACGCACTACTGATTACTGGAACCGACACCGACGCTGGGAAAACTGTTTTAACCACTGCTCTCGTCGCTTACTGGCGGCGGTATTGCCCTGGGCGATCGCTTGGAGTAATGAAACCCGTGCAATCGGGATACGGCGATTGTGAACTTTACAGTCGCCTCTTTGGGTTCGTCCCGCAAGAATTAACCCCTCTGCGGTTTGTGGCTCCCCTGGCTCCACCCATTGCTGCCGAGAAGGAAGGACAGCGGGTCGAGCTAGAAAAAGCCTGGCAGGGATTTGAAACCATGCGCCAGCAATACGATTGGATGTTGGTTGAAGCTTTGGGAGGGCTTGGCTCTCCAGTCACCTACGAAACCACTGTGGCTGATCTGGCGTGGGATTGGCGGTTGCCAGTAGTGCTGGTGGTGCCCGTCAGATTAGGGGCGATCGCTCAGGTCGTTGCTAACGTTGCCCTTGCCCGTATGTCTCGCGTTCACCTCAAAGGGATCGTCCTGAATTGCGCCCAGCCCTGCACTGAGGAAGAGGTTGCAAATTGGGCACCCATAGACCTGATCCAGACACTCACTAGCATCCCAGTTCTGGGGCTGATTCCCCATCTGACTGATCCCACCGATTTGGATAAACTGGCTCAAGTTGCTTCCAATTTGGAGATTGAGCGATTGCTTCCACTGCATTGAGCGGGATAAGCCAGGGGGCAGAAGGCAGAAGGGGAAAAGAGTGGAAGAGTGGGGGAGTGGGAAGGTGGGGAGTGGATGAGTAGGAGGGTGGATGGGTGATGGAGAGGGTGTTCTAGAAACGAGGCTTTGACTCCTCGAAACCCTGATTCCCTCCACTCCCTTTCCAGGATTGCCACAAAAAATTTGACATCCCATCTCCCCATCCCCCTATCCCTCCTCCCAACTATCAATGCACACTGGATTGCCATCAAGAGGCAAGTACTTTTAACCATGACCGCCAGAATTGGAACCATTCGCTTATGTGGAAATACGATAGCCAGATCCGTCAGAGCTAACCAATGATGATTCCTGTGATCTGTGTTTTCTCCTATAATCTATGAGCTCCGATCAACGTGCCACCTCTCCATCCGGTCAAGCACTGTCAACCAGCCCGTTTCTGCCTGCAGGAACACAGCTCCAGAACTGGGAAAGCTTTCTGCCATTGATGTTAGAGAGCATGCCCCAGTGTGTCTTTTGGAAAGATACGAGTTCAGTTTATATGGGCTGCAATCGCCACTGGGCGAAAGTAGTTGAAATTGTCCATCCAGAAGATATTATCGGCAAAACAGACGCAGATTTACCCTGGGCAGAGGGAGAAGCGGATGGCTACCTGGAACGCGATCGCCAGATTCTGGCTACCGGCGAACCTGAACTCCATACCCTCACCACTCGCCTTAAAGCCAATGGTGAGCAACTCTGGTTCGATGCCAGTAGATTTCCCCTACTGGATACAAACGGTCAAATCGTCGGTATTCTCTGCATGTTTGAAGACATTACTGAGCGCCAGCAGGCGGCTGAAAAACTCAACAAAAGCGCCGAGCTTTTGCAACTTGTGCTGGACAATATTCCCCAGGCAATTTTCTGGAAAGACCGGGATTCCGTTTATCTGGGTTGCAATAAAAACTGGGCTCAGGCTGCTGGAATTCGCCCCGAAGATGTGGTCGGCAAAACCGATTTTGAACTGTTTTGGACGTTTGAAGAGGCCCAGCTTTACTGTGAGCAAGACCGTCAGGTGATGGAAACCGATACCCCCGTCCTGCACCTGATTGAGCATCGTCAGCACGCCGATGGCAAAAATGCCTGGATCGATGTCAACAAAATTCCCATTCATGACTCTGAAGGTAATGTGATCGGCATTCTGGGAACGATTGAAGACATCACAGACCGCAAACAAGCCGAAGTGGCGTTGCAAAAATCTGAAGCTGAACTGCGTCAGCAAAAACAGTATCTGGAACAAACCCTGCAAGAACTTCAGCAGACCCAGGCCCAACTGGTACAGACCGAAAAAATGTCGAGTCTGGGACAACTCGTTGCTGGAGTTGCCCATGAAATTAACAATCCAGTGAATTTCATCTATGGCAACCTGGTGCATGCTAACGAATACACTCAGGATCTACTGAATCTGATTCATCTGTATCAGCAGCATTATCCTCAGCCCGTTGCCGCGATCGCAGAAGAGATGGAAGCGATCGACCTGGAGTTTTTGCTGGAAGACTTACCAAAATTGCTGGCATCGATGAAAGTGGGAGCCGAGCGAATTCAAAAAATTGTAATGTCCTTGCGCAACTTCTCGCGTATGGATGAGGCAGATATGAAAGCCGTTAACCTGCACGAAGGGCTGGAAAGTACGCTGCTGATTCTCCACAATCGTCTCAAAGCGAAACATGATCATCCGGGCATCCGGGTGATTAAGGAATATGGCGATCTACCCGAAGTTGAATGCTATGCTGGGCAACTCAACCAGGTCTTTATGAACATCATTGCCAATGCAATCGATGCCCTGGAAGAGCGAGACAGGCAGCGCACACCAGAAGAGTTACAGGCACTTCCCAGTACTATCACCTTGAAAACCGAACGAGTAGAGGGCGATCGCGTCGCCGTCCGTATCCGGGACAATGGCCCCGGCATGAGCGAAACCACCAGAAAGCGCCTGTTCGATCCTTTTTTTACCACCAAACCCGTTGGGCAGGGCACTGGCTTAGGGCTTTCCATCAGCTATCAGATTGTGACCGAAAAGCACCAAGGCATCCTCCGCTGCACCTCACAACTGGGCCAGGGCAGTGAGTTTTACATTGAAATCCCGGTACAGCAGGAAATTAAGGTTGGAGCTTTAAATTAACTCCCCCGACAATATTGATTAAATTCATTCACCAGAGAGCCTTCCTGCTGAGTCGCTTCGTTGAGGGTTTTCAAAGATGAGGTGATGGCTCTGTTATCTTTCTTACGGGCAGCTTCTACAAGGTCCTTACCAGCTTTACCCGTTTCCCAGTACATCTTGATGAAGCGTGTCTGCAACCCCTTCAACGTCTCATCCTTCACCTTGACTGCTTCCAACTCCCCGGCGTACTGGTTGAGACTATTAGCTGCTCTTTCCAGCTCTCCCACTTTATCGGGGTTATTACTTTTGCCAGCAGCCTGAGCGTCCTTGGCCGCTTTATTAACCACCTTGCTGATTTTATTGCACTGAGTCACTTTGCTTTCACCACAACTGGTGGTTAAAACGCTTGCGGCTACGGCGATCGCAAATAAAGCAACCCGTTTTTTAGAAGTACTCATCAAAAAAATTCCTAAAACCCTTCGCTCAATGTAGCCTCTCCACCTCAAAACAGCACTCGTAGATCACAGAAAGCATATAAAGTTTTCTGACAAATGTCTGACAAATAACAGACACCGACCTCCTTTCATTTCCACCCCGGGCTTCTGGCTCTTCGCTCTTTGCCTTTGACCTTCAGCTTCCCCCTCTTACTTTCCAACTTCTCACTCCCGACTTTTTCTTCTTTCTTCTTTCTTCCCCTCGCCCCCAACCCCCTCCCAGGGCATTGGGCTGGCAACACAATGGGATAAGATAGCAAGGCACACGTGAACAGCACCAGCGCAGGGAAAGATCGGTGATTTTACTTTACTAGGCTCTTGCTTTTGGCAGGGCAGCCGCCGATTCAGTTTCAAAAATCGGTTTAAAGAAAGGGAAAGAGTCCGACGCTGTGCCGCAACTGTGAAAGAAGGGATGCGTATTGAGTGCGGAAGGCTGAGTGAACCAACTCCACTCACCACTCACCAATTACCACTTTCTGAAGCCAGGATGCCTGTCTGCTGCTTTTTCACTCTATTTCCTGCGTCGCACGGGAAAGGAGTTTTGTGATCATGCTTACATCCGAAACCATCCATCAACCACTCTCAGAATCTCAAATCTCTCAGCGATTACAGCTACCACCGCTCCCCCTGCACCGCCCACTGTTGCTGATCGGGCACGGCACCCGTGATGCTGAAGGACGGCAAAGCTTACTGGATTTTGCCGCAGCCTATTATCGACTTGACTCCTCTCGTCCGGTGTTGCCCTGCTTTTTAGAACTTACCGGACCCACAATTCAAGAAGGGGTAGATCAATGCGTTGAGCAGGGATATACTGACCTGTCTGTATTACCCATCCTGCTGTTTGCAGCCCGCCATAACAAGTTTGACGTAACCAACGAACTGGATCGAGCTAGGCAGCGTCATCCTCAAGTGACCTTTCACTATGGGCGGCATTTTGGCATCACACCAGGAATTGTGGAACTATGGCGATCGCGCCTTGCCGAACTGGATAGCCCTGACCAGAATCCTCACAATATCCCCCGTGAGGAAACCGTTTTGCTGCTTGTGGGACGCGGTTCCAGTGATCCGGATGCCAATGGCGATGTATTCAAGCTGGCCCGCATCCTCTGGGAGGGGAGTAACTACCACACTGTAGAAACCTGCTTTATTGGCATTACCCATCCCCGATTGGAAGAAGGCTTCCGCCGTGCCCGCCTCTATCAACCCCGACGAATTATTGTATTGCCCTATTTCCTCTTCACCGGGTTGCTGGTGAAAAAGATTTTTGACATTTCCGCTCAACAACGGCTGCAATACCCAAATATCGAGATTGCCTGCCTGCCTGAAATGGGTTTGCATCCTCAGCTATTTACCGTACTGCGCGATCGCGAGATTGAAACTCAATTGGGTCAGGTGCAAATGAACTGCGAAATGTGTAAATTTCGCTTAGCCGCACTTAGCAACAGTCATGCCCACCATCACCATCATCACGACCATGGCCCCAATCATCATGAGCATCATCACGGGCATAACCATCCTTCCCATGAACATAGCCATTCCCATACCACTGAAGATCCCTATGCTGAGCTAGACCGCTACCATGAAAAAATCTGGCAGGTACCTTAAAAAATCTGGCAGGTACCTTAAGGAGTAGAGCAGGTGTCAGGAAAAATAAGGGGTGAAGGAGTGATAGGGGAACGGGGTGATAGAGTGAGGTTTCTTTACTCCATTACTCCCCCACCCATTCACCGTTCGGCAGAAGCCCATCCATCCACCGCTTCTTCCTCACCCCAGCGTTGCTGAATTTGGGTATGAAATAGGTGCTGTATGCTCAAGGTGCTGTATGCTCAAAACTTCGTTTCGATTCATACTGCTTTTCAGCAACGCCCCTTACCCTTCACTCCTCTAACAACCAACAACTTTTATGTCTGATATGTCTGAAGATTTCTCAGTGGGCGATCGTGTCCGTTTAATCGCTCTACCGCCCTTTGTTAAAACGGCTGATCCAATGCCGATGTTACGCCCGGCTACGGTGGTCACATTGGGTGAGGAAGGGATTGTGGTCGGTCGAAAACCGGGCAATTCCTGGAGTGTACGATTTGCGAACGGTATCTATCTGCTGGATAGCCAGTATTTGGAAATGGTGCCCGGTGCTCGCTGAAAAGCTTTGGGTACACAAGTTTTGGGTACACTAAGGTAGGGCAGTCAGCCACCAAAACCCTTATTATTCCCAATTTTTTCTAGATTATCACATCGCCTTATTGAAACCAAGAACCTTTTTGGGTTTTGTTATGAGAAAATCATGATCTGGGCAAACTAGCTATGCCATTACGGGGTATAGCTATGCCTAACGCAGGGAATTCTCTAGGTACAGCCACATTCATCAATCTTAATTCCACGGTCCAGACATTTCAGGACACAGTTACATCTACGGCGAATGACTACTACCGCTTCATCCTCAGTAATCGCAGTAGCTTCAATCTGTCATTAACGGGTTTGTCTGCCGATGCCAACGTGGCATTGCTCAATAGTGCAGGCAACCTGCTCAGTCTCAATGGTGTTCCACAAAGTTCTACCAATACCGGAACGTTTTCAGAATCCATCAATGCCGTTCTGGACGCTGGCACTTACTACATTCGGGTCTTTCCAGGAACGCCTGCAACGAGTGCTGACTATAATTTGAACGTTTCGATCAGCAATAACCTTTCAACCGATATTCTCTGGCGTAACTATGCCACTGGGCAAAATGTGGCGTGGTTTATGAATGGTACGGCGATCGAAGCGGTGGGTTCCCTGCTCCCGGTTGGTGATCTGAACTTTGCCATTCAAGGTACTGGAGACTTTAACAAAGACGGGCAGACTGATATCATCTGGCGCAATGACTCAACAGCGCAGACAGTCATCTGGTTGATGAACGGAATTGGGCTGGATTCGGTTGTGAATCTGGACCCTCCGGTGGCTCCAGGCTGGCAGGTTGCAGGCACTGGAGATTTTAATCTGGATGGTCATATCGATATTCTCTGGCACAACCGTGTCACTGGAGAAGCATCCTTCTGGCTGATGAACGGTACTAGCCTCCGTTCAACGACCCAACTCAACCCGCCTGTGGCTCCCAATTGGCAGATTCAGGGCGTCGGAGACTTCAACAAAGATGGAAAATCTGACATCCTCTGGCGCAACTACTCAACGGGTGAGAACGTTGTTTGGTTCATGAACGGCACCAACCTCAGTTCGGTTGGGTTTCCCTTTGCTGTGGGGGACTTGAACTGGCGCATCTCTGGCACAGGTGACTTCAACCGGGATGGTTATGCTGACATCCTCTGGCGCAACGCTGGAACGGGAGAAAATGTCATCTGGCTAATGAATGGGGTGGCGATTAGTGGCATTGCCAACCTGCCGCCCGTTGATTTGAATTGGCGATCGCTCTCCCCCTCTACTCGCACCGGGACTCCCATTCCCATTGATCTGGCTGGCAATTCCCTGCCCGATGCCTTTGATATGGGCAGCAATTTGACTGGCAATGCCACCTATCGCGACTCGGTGGGTAGCTCTGACCCCAGCGACTACTACCGCTTCAACCTATCCACTGGCAGTAACATCAACCTGTCGTTGACAGGCTTAAACGCCAACCTGGACCTGCAACTGCTGGATGGCAACGGAACTGTCCTACAAAGCTCAACCCTGGGCAGTGCTACCTCCGAATCTATTATCAGCACCCTGACCGCGGGCACCTATTATGTTCGGGTTTATCCAGCGAACGGTGCCAGCAGTAACTATTCCCTGAATTTGTCCGTAAACAACTTGCCTGTCCTTGTCACTAACAATCCGTTGGTGGTAATAGAGGGCAATGCTGCAAACCTTACTGGCAGCATTCTGCGGGTTACTGATAACGATAATTCGGCAACCCAGCTCACCTACACTCTGGGAACCCTTCCCGGTCGGGGCAACCTGATTCTCAATGGAGTCACCCTCAATTCGGGTGCCACCTTTACCCAGGCAGATATTGATGACGGCACCCGTCTAAGTTATCAACACGATGGCAGCGAAACCCTGACTGATAGCTTTACCTTTACGGTCTCCGATGGTGTAGGTGGCATTCTGGGTTCCAGCAGCCTGAATATTGCAGTGACTCCAGCCAATGATGCTCCCGTCCTGACTGTACCAACGAGTACCCAGGCGGCAGATCAGGGGGCGAATTCGACCATTTTTGGCATCAGCATTACCGATCCGGACGCGGGCAGTGGTAATGTCACGGTCACGCTTGCCGCCGCCAATGGCGTTCTTTCCCTGGGCTCGATCGCAGGCTTGACCTTCTCCCAGGGAACAGGGATTCAGAATTCCAGCATGATCTTCAGTGGCACGCTGGCAGCAGTGAACAACGCGCTGAGTGCCCTGATTTACCGCAGCAACCCCACCTTCCAGGGAATAGACACGATCAATCTCAGAGTCAATGATAACGGGAACACCGGAGTTGGAGGTTTCCTATCGGACAGCAAGTTGATCGCCGTTCAGGTGACCCCTGTTAACCAGCCGCCGATTATCACACTGCCACCTGCACCAATCGCCAGTGAGGATACCAGCCTGGCGATCGCGGGCATCAGTATTGCTGACATTGACGGACTCGGTGGCAATGTCACCGTCAGCCTGTCGGCGGTGAATGGAGTGGTTTCGCTTAATTCCACGGCAGGGTTGAACCTGTTGACGGGTGATGGTGTTCAGGATCGCAACATTGCCTTCTCTGGACCGCTGGCACTGGTCAATGCTGCACTCAACAATCTGGTTTACCTAAGCGATCGCGATTTCAATGGCACTGACTTCATCACCGTCAATGTCAGTGACAGTGTGAGCCCTGGCAGTGGGGGCGTTCCACTGTCCGATACCCGGACACTGACCATTACCGTTAACCCGGTCAATGATGCCCCAGTGCTGACAGTGCCAGGTGCCCAGACAGCCAACGAAAACACCAATCTCCGGATTACGGGGATTAGCATCCGCGATGTGGATGCGACCGGCGGCAGCCTGACTGTCAGCCTGTCCGCCGAAAATGGCACGTTGACTCTGGGTACTACAGCTGGATTGACCTTCTCCAGTGGAAACGGCAACCAGAATGCCAGCATGATCTTCAGTGGCACACTGGCAGCTATCAATAATGCCCTCAGTACGCTGACTTATCGGGGTAATCTCAACTTTAACGGGGAAGATACGATCAATCTCAGTGTCAATGACAACGGAAACACAGGTTCCGGGATTCCGCTGAGCGATAGTCAAGTGATCGCTGTCAACGTCCTGGGAGTCAATAATGCTCCGGTGATTACCGTTCCGCTGGCACCCTCGACGAATGCGGGAGTCAATCTGGCGATCGCAGGCATCAGCATTAACGACCCCGATGCGGGTAGTGGCCTCCTGAGAGTGACGATCGCCGCCGCTAACGGTGTTCTTTCCATTCCCACTGAAAATCTAACCTTCTCCCAGGGGGATGGCATGCTTGATAGCCGGATCACCTTTGCCGGGTCTCTTTCCGCAATCAATACCGCTCTCGCAGGGCTGGTCTACCGTAGCAACCCCAACTTCACTGGCTTTGAAACGATTTCGATCAGCGTCAATGACCAGGGCAGTTCTGGCATCGGGACTCCTCTGTCGGATACCAGGACCCTATTTGTAAATGTGGGTGGTGCGGTCAATAACCCACCGATTGCCAACCCTGATACCTATAGTGTTCTGCGTAACACAACCCTTAACGTTTCCGGTACGGGCGTTCTGGGTAATGACAGCGACAGTGATAGTCCCTCACTCAATGCCATTCTGGTTAACCTGCCAACCCAGGGTTCCCTGTCACTCAGCCCCACGGGTTCTTTCACCTACACCCCGAATCCCGGTTTTACAGGCATTGATACCTTCACCTACCGGGCCAACGATGGCATTGCTAACTCTAACCTGGCTACGGTCACGATCAACGTCACCGTTCCCGCTAACACTCCGCCAACCGCCAGTCCAGACATCTTCTTGCTGAATGAAGACACCACTCGCACAGGTAATGTATTGAGTAACGATACCGATGTCGAGGATGGGCGTCCAGCGATCGCCGAATTGATTAGCGGTCCGAGCCAGGCGCTGAACTTTAGCCTCAGCACCGATGGTAACTTCAGCTATACCCCCACCACCAACTTCAACGGGGTGGATACCTTTACCTACATCGCCAGGGATGCCGCAGGTGCTCCCTCCAACACGGCCACCGTTACCCTTTCCATCGCAGCTGTGAATGACCTGCCCGTTGCCGTCAATGATGTCATTCCTGCTTTTGATGAAGACACCTCCACCAGTGGTAACGTGCTGACCAATGACACTGATGTGGAGGATGGACGTCCGGCGATCGCCCAACTTGTGAGCGGTCCAGCCCATGCCGCCACCTTCACCCTCAATGCCGATGGCTCCTTCAACTACACTCCCAATCCCAATTTCAACGGCACTGATACCTTCACCTACATCGCCAGGGATTCAGCGGGGGCAAGCTCTCCCAATACAGCAACGGTGACGCTCTCCATCACCCCCGTCAACGATCTGCCCGTTGCCGTCAATGACAATTTCATTGTTGTAGCAGGTGGCACCCTCAGCAATCAGAGCGTTCTCACCAACGACACCGATATCGAAGACACTCGCCCCACGGTTGCCGAGCTGGTCAACGGCCCAACCAGTGCCCTCAGCTTCACCCTCAATGGGGACGGCTCTTTCACCTACGTCCCCAACACAGGCACAACCACAGATTCGTTCACCTATATCGCCAGAGACTCTGCTGGGGCTGCCTCTAACACCGCCACCGTCAACATCAGCGTCAGCAGCCTGCCCAACACCCCTCCTACGGCCATTGATGACCTCATCCCTGCCTTCGATGAAGACACCTCCACCACGGGTAATGTGCTGACTAATGACACCGATGCGGAAGATACTCGGCCAGGGCTCGCTGAGTTAGTCAATGGTCCAACCCAGGCAGCCACCTTCACCCTCAATGCCGATGGCTCCTTCAGCTATACCCCCACCACCAACTTCAATGGCACCGATACCTTCACCTACATCGCCAGGGATTCTGCTGGGGCTCCTTCCAATACGGCCACCGTTACCCTCTCCATTGCGCCTGTCAATGATGCACCTGTTGCAGTGAATGATTCCTTTACGGTCAATGCTGACGGCACCCTCAGTACCCAAAACGTCCTGACCAATGACACGGACGTGGAAGATACCCGCCCCACCCTTGCCGAGCTGGTGGATGGTCCGACCAATGCTCTCAGCTTCACTCTCAATGCGGATGGCAGTTTCACCTATGTACCAGACGCCGGAGCAACCACCGATTCCTTTACCTACATCGCCAGGGATTCGGCAGGTGCTCCCTCCAACACGGCCACCGTTAATATCAGCGTCAGCAGTGTCTTAAACAATCCGCCAAATGCAGTGAACGATACAATTCCTGCCTTTGATGAAGACACCTCCACCAGTGGTAACGTGCTGACCAATGACACTGATGTGGAGGATGGACGTCCGGCGATCGCCCAACTTGTGAGCGGTCCAGCCCATGCCGCCACCTTCACCCTCAATGCCGATGGCTCCTTCAACTACACTCCCAATCCCAATTTCAACGGCACTGATACCTTCACCTACATCGCCAGGGATTCAGCGGGGGCAAGCTCTCCCAATACAGCAACGGTGACGCTCTCCATCACCCCCGTCAACGATCTGCCCGTTGCCGTCAATGACAATTTCATTGTTGTAGCAGGTGGCACCCTCAGCAATCAGAGCGTTCTCACCAACGACACCGATATCGAAGACACTCGCCCCACGGTTGCCGAGCTGGTCAACGGCCCAACCAGTGCCCTCAGCTTCACCCTCAATGGGGACGGCTCTTTCACCTACGTCCCCAACACAGGCACAACCACAGATTCGTTCACCTATATCGCCAGAGACTCTGCTGGGGCTGCCTCTAACACCGCCACCGTCAACATCAGCGTCAGCAGCCTGCCCAACACCCCTCCTACGGCCATTGATGACCTCATCCCTGCCTTCGATGAAGACACCTCCACCACGGGTAATGTGCTGACTAATGACACCGATGCGGAAGATACTCGGCCAGGGCTCGCTGAGTTAGTCAATGGACCAACCCAGGCAGCCACCTTCACCCTCAATGCCGATGGCTCCTTCAGCTATACCCCCACCACCAACTTCAATGGCACCGATACCTTCACCTACATCGCCAGGGATTCTGCCGGGGCTCCTTCCAATACGGCCACCGTTACCCTCTCCATTGCGCCTGTCAATGATGCACCGATCGCCAATGGGGATGGGGTATACAAAGTTGCGATCGATACTCCTCGCACCATTGGGGCGGCAGATGGCGTCTTGCTGAATGACACCGACCCAGATGGTCAAACCTTGAACGCAGTGCCAACAATTACGACCAGTGCCAGTGGGGGATCTGTTACGTTGAACGCCGATGGTTCCTTTATCTATACACCCACCGCAGGCTTTAATGGCACCGATACCTTCATTTACCAGGCGACGGATGGTCAGCTAGTGTCCAACCCGGCCACCGTGACACTGAGCGTTGGTCCCAATGCGGCTCCGGTGGCTGAAAATGACAGTAATCCCCGCCACCGAACTGCCCCCGGTGTTCCGCTCACGGTCAACCCGGTTGATTCTGTCCTGCAAAACGATTCTGATAGCGATGGTCCGTCCTTGAGTGTGGTTGCAGGGGTAACAACCACCGCAAATGGAGGGAATGTAACGCTCAACGCGGATGGTTCTTTTGTCTACACACCTGCTGCTGGATTCACTGGCCCAACTGATACCTTCACCTACCGGGCAACGGATGGTATTGTGACATCCAATCTGGCTACTGTGACCATTACCGTCAGCAATAACGCTCCACCCACGGCGGTAGACGATACCAACGAGCTTTATCGGACAACACCAGGGGCTCCCCTGACCATTTCGGCAATCAACGGCGTCTTGCAAAACGATACAGATGGCGGGGATGGCCCCTCTCTGAATGCCATAGCAACGGTGACAACCAGTGCCAATGGCGGTAACGTGACGCTCAACGCTGATGGGTCCTTTACCTACACACCTGCCGCAGGCTTTACGGGTCCCACCGATACCTTTATTTATCAAATAACCGATGGTATTGATGTTTCAAGCCCTGGGACTGTGACGATCGCCGTTGCCACGAATATTCCACCCACCGCCCAGGATGATACGGGCTACCGCGCGATCGCCAATGACACTCTTACGGTTGGATCCGTTGGTAGTGTCCTTAACAATGACTCCGATGGCGGTGATGGTCCTGCCTTACAGGCATTAAGCACCGTCACCACTACGGCAAACGGCGGCACCGTAACGCTGAATGCAGATGGCACTTTTATCTATCGACCTGCGCCCGGATTTACCAATGCTAACGATACCTTTATCTATCGAGCCACCGATGGTGTTGATACATCTGCTCCGGCCACAGTCACCATCACCGTAGTCACCAACACCCCACCAACAGTGGTCAATGACATCTACAGCACAACTCTCAATACTCCCCTGAATGTAACCCTGCCGGGTGTCCTTGCCAACGACAGTGATCTTGAAAGCAGCATCACGGCCATCCTGGTCGATCCCACAACCAGAGGCAATGTCCTTCTGCAAAGCGATGGCTCCTTTGTCTATACGCCTAACGCGGGCTTCACAGGCAACGACTTCTTCACCTACCGGGCCAATGATGGCTTCGTCAACTCAGCGCTGGCAACCGTCAACATCACCGTTGCACCCAATGCGACCCCCGTCGCCAATCCCGATACCTACAATGTGAACCTCAATAATTCCCTGGTGGTTCCCTATACCTTTGGCACCACGACGATCGCCGGTGTCCTCAGCAACGACGTGGATACGGACCCATTAACAGCCAGTCTGGTCACCGGCCCCACCCAGGGCAACCTGTCCCTCAACAGCGATGGCTCCTTCACCTACACACCCACCGTGGTTGTAGGAGGCATCGATACCTTCGTTTACCAGGCAAGCGATGGCATCTCCAGTTCAAACGCCACCGTCACCATCACGATTAGAGACAGCAGTGCCCCACCCACAGCAACCGGCGATGCCTACAACGTCAGTGCCAACAGCGTTCTGAGTGTGCCCTTGACCCAGGGAGTGTTGCGTAACGATACCGATCCAGAGGGCGATCGCCTGTCTGCCAGCATCACCACCCAGCCCACGAATGGTTCCGTCACACTCAATCCGGATGGTTCCTTCGCCTATACCCCTAACGTCAACTTCACAGATACCGATACCTTTGTTTATGTCGCCAGCGATGGCATCAACAATTCGGCTCCGGCCACCGTCACCATCACGGTGGGAGCGGTTAACAGTCCACCTGCTGTTACTGTACCTGGTAGCCAGGTCGTCTTCCGCAATACCGAGTTAACTATTGCTTCCGGTCTCCGCATCAGCGACCCGGATGCAGGTAACAACCCGGTGCGAGCAACCCTGAGTGCCACCAACGGTAGCCTCAGCCTCAGCACAACCAGCGGTTTAACGGTGATTGACGCCGACGGTGACAAGAGTGTGGTGATTGAGGGCAGCATTGCCAATATAAATACGGCACTGACCAACCTCAGATACCGTCCTGATATCGACTACACCGGGTTTGACACAATTCAGATCACGGTTGACGACCAGGGTAATACAGGTAGCACGGGCGGCGCTCAGACGGGCAGCGGAGCGATCGCAGTCAACGTCACCTCTGGCGCATTTCTGGTGAAAGACATCAACCAGAACCAAAATGAAGCAGAAACAGGTACCGAGTCTTCTGCACCCATTAACCTGGCCGCCGTCGGAAACGTCGTTTACTTTGCTGCCAATGATGGCTTTAACGGAGTTGAAGTCTGGCAGAGTGATGGTACGGATGCAGGGACAGTCCTCGTTGCCAACATTAACACCGCCTTGGGTGCAGGTTCTAACCCCTCTAACTTTACGGCTGTCGGCAATAACTTGTTTTTCAGCGCTAACAACGGCAGTAGCGGTGTTGAACTCTGGAAAATTGATCTGACCACTGGGATTCCGTCCTTGGTCAGGAATATCCGAAGTGGAGGATTTTCTTCCAACCCTACCAATTTGGTCAACTTCAACGGAACGCTGTTCTTCCGAGCCGATGATGGTACGGGTACTGCTCTTTGGAAAAGCGACGGCACTTCAACTGGAACAGTGAAGGTAGGAACTGGCTATTCCCAGCCAGGATCTCTAACGGTCGTTGGCAACACGCTCTACTTTACCGCCAGCAATGGTAGCCAACTCTGGAAAACGGATGGAACAACGGCTGGCACGGTTCAGGTAAAGAACCTGGTAGGTACAGGTGCCAGTATTCAGAATCTGACGGCGATCGGTAACACCCTCTTCTTCACCAATGGCGATAGCAGCAATGGTGTGGAATTGTGGCGCAGCAATGGCACCGATGCCGGAACTGTTCGCATCTCAGACATTAATCCGGGGCCGGGGAGTGCCAACCCCTATAATCTGGTCAATCTCAACGGCACCCTCTACTTCCTGGCCAACAATGGCCCTATCTATGGACTCTACCGGAGTACGGAAGCGGGCGTAGTTTCCCTGGTGCAAACTCTGCCATCCACCGGACAAGCACCGGGTAGCCTGACCGTCAGCGGCTCAACCCTCTTCTTCACTGTGGATGTGGGGACTGTTGGCACTCCCGATGTCCAACTCTGGAAGAGCGACGGAACCACGGCTGGCATTGTGAAGGACATCAACCCGACGGGGAACGCCAATCCAGCCTCCCTGACCAATGTCAACGGTATCCTGTTCTTTACTGCAAACGATGGCAGTACCAGGGTTTGGCGTACTGATGGCACTGATGCAGGCACCGCCCCAGTTAGCGGTGGCTTTGCGGGTACCGTACCCACCCAGCTTACCACTGTGGGTAGCCGACTCTTCTTCACCGCCGATACTACCGCCACGGGTACAGAACTGTGGGTTATTTAATCCACGACACCCTTTACCAGGGCATTTCTTCCCTGACACCTGATACCTGGTGCCCGACACCTGCTACACTTACCTGCTGAAGTGGTTCAATAGGAGTCACTTCAAGCAAGGAGTCACTTCAAGCAAGGTTGATGTGGATGGGAAAGCATGACCGTCAATCCGAAACCATCTGAATCGGGTGGAGCCCCCTCTAAGACAGGGGGGCGGCTGCCTGCTAGAGCGGAAGTAGCCAGCACCAGCACCCAGGAAGGTGAGACATCCAGTAGGTTGTCCCTACCCAGCCCATTAGTGGCAGAATCTCCTCCCTCAGCAGCTTTTGAACGGGTTCCCTCAGTCATGCCTCCGCCCCGCACTGATCCTTCAGGAGCATCGCAGCGGTTATTGGTTTTTGGGGTGATTCTGGGGGCGATCGCTGTCATGGTACTGGGCTGGGTGATTAACATTCCCTTGCTTGGACTGGCAGGATCCGCAGTGGCGCTATTCATCTGTGTCAACTTGCTTTGGAAACCTTTACAACGTTTTATTGTTCAGTGGGCCGCAGAGCCAGAATCTGCTATTTTGATTGCCAGCCTGGCAGGGTTTGTGGCGTTCATTGGTCTGCTCAAATTTCTGGGGTTTGATCGCCTGCTGGCTTACTGGTACAGTGATTTGAACTGGGATGCCGTTGGCGCACTGGGCGAAGTCTTTGGTGCATTGGGGCAAATTCTGATCGCCATCCTGGCGGTTTATATTGCCTGGCGGCAGTATGTGATTGAAAAAGACCTAACGACTCAGCAAAACCTCATTACCCAGCAGCAGACCATCGACAGTTACTTCCAGGGCATTTCTGAACTGGTGCTGGATGAAGAAGGGCTGCTGGAAGACTGGCCGCAAGAACGGGCGATCGCTGAAGGACGCACCGCTGCCATCCTCAGTAGTATCGACGCAGGTGGCAAAGCGAAGGTGATTCGCTTCCTCAGCCGTGCCCGACTGTTGACCCCCCTCAAACGCGATCAACGATTGGGGCGGGCTATTCTAGACGGCTCCGGAGGCTACGAAGAGGACCGGGCGACGGGCATCCGGGTGATTGATCTGGGCGTGATGCTGGCAGGAGCCGATCTTTCAGGTACCGATTTGCGCTGGACGGACCTGAGTGAAGTCAATTTAATCCGGGCCAACCTGAGTGGTTGTGATCTGGTGAAAGCCAATTTTTCTCGTACCATTTTGGCCTATGCCAATCTGCAAGGAGCCGACTTACAGGCCACACGATTCTTCTATGGCAGACCCGAAGATGCCTGCCCCCGTACCCGCACCGACCTACCTGATTACCGCACTGGCTTTTGTACAGGAGCCGTGATTGAAAACGCAGATTTTACTGGGGCAGAAGACATGTCTCCAGAGCAACGCTACTACTGTTGTGCCTGGGGAGGCTCAAAGACCCGCAGTACCATTCCCGGCGGTTGTGAGGGAATTCCCAACAAACTAGGGCGCTAGTGGTCTGTCAAAGTTTATTTTGTCAGGTTTCGACTCACAAAATAACTGCTCTTAACTCAAGCCGGGGTTATAGAAGTAAAACTGACAAACCACTAAGGATCATGGATTAATAACACCGCATTTTTTGAGTGAATTGATCTCGGCCCCCTTTCCTTCTCCGAGTCGGAGAAGGGTGCCAAAGGCGGGGTGAGGTTTTTGGAGTTATTTATAGCTCTACGCGGGTGCGTTAGGACATTGGAATTAGAGAGGGAGTGGGGGCTTCGCCCCCAGCCAGGGGTTCCACCCCTGCACGCCGTCCTAACCATAATGACTACCGCTATAACTCTCATTCTTTAGATAGAGTTGATATGAATCATGGGGCCCAAGTATTCGTTTGTCATTCCCATCTTTAATGAGGAGGCGACCATTCCTGAACTGTATCGCCGCCTCTGTGGGGTGATGGATCAGGTAGATGGCGAGGTGGAGTTGATTTTAGTGAACGACGGCAGCCGCGATCGCTCCCTTGCACTCATCCGCGATCTGCATGCTCAAGATTCCCGTGTCTGCTATCTCAGTCTGGCTCGTAACTTTGGGCATCAGATAGCTGTCACGGCTGGGCTCAATTTTGCCCGTGGGCAGGCGGTGGTGATTCTGGATGCGGATCTGCAAGATCCGCCAGAACTGATCCCAGCGATGGTGAGTCAGTGGCAGCAGGGCTATGAAGTGGTTTATGCCCAGCGCACCCAGCGCCACCAGGAAGGTTGGTTTAAACGCCTCACCGCTTTTGTGTTTTATCGGCTGTTGCGGCAATTGGCCGATGTGGATATTCCCACCGATACGGGCGACTTTTGCTTAATGGATCGGCGTGTAGTCGATATTTTGAACGCCATGCCAGAGCGCAATCGCTACCTGCGGGGACTGCGATCGTGGATTGGGTTCCGCCAGAAAGCAGTTCCGTTTGAACGGGACCCCCGCTTTGCCGGAGAGGTTAAGTACACCTTCCATAAATCGCTGGGGTTGGCCATCAACGGCCTGGTGTCCTTTTCCAAAGTACCACTTCGGCTCTCAACCTATCTGGGCTTATTTGCGGCGGTGGTAGCGATCGCTATGGCCATTCTGGTCATTTACTGGCGAGTTTTCTACCCCAAATCACCACTGACGGGATACGCCGTCATTGCCGTCGCCATCTTTTTTCTGGGAGCGGTTCAACTGTTCAGTATCGGTATCCTTGGTGAATACATTGGGCGCATTTATGAAGAAGTCAAAAATCGCCCCCTCTATACCCTGGCAGAAGTGGGAGGGTTTGTATCTCTGGTCAATACCCATTCCTCCAATCATTCAAAGGATGACTGTTCGGATGTCCGTAGATTATCGTAAAAGAAGCGCTTTCACCCCTGAGACAGCAGCATGAGTATGAATGAGAATGTGAGGGCGATCGCCAACGAACTCAAGGCTCAGATCCTAATTTTGCTTAGTCTGGTTGGGTTGATGTGGGCCGTCGAGATTGCTGATCAGGTCTTCTTTCGTCCCTTTCTGCAAACTACGCTTGATGTTTATGGGATTATTCCCCGCAACCTGATTGGGCTGAGGGGCATTCTATTTGCCCCCTTCCTGCATGGCAACTTTCCCCATCTCATCGGCAATATCATCCCCTTTCTCGTGCTGGGCTGGTTGATTATGCTGCGAGAAATCAGCGATTTTTTCTGGGTCACGCTTGTTTCTGGCCTGGTTAGCGGCCTGGGCACCTGGTTATTTGGCTCCCCCGGTGTCCATGTTGGAGCCAGCGGTGTGATTTTTGGCTACCTGGGGTACCTGCTGCTGCGGGGCTTTTTTGAGCGCAGCATTCTTTCAATTGCTATCTCCTTAGGGGTAGGAGTGCTTTACGGTAGTCTTCTCTGGGGGGTCTTGCCGATGCAATATGGCATTTCCTGGGAAGGACACCTGTTTGGATTTATCGGTGGCGTGCTGGCAGCGAGACTACTGGTCAATGGGTCCCGCAATCGGCGTTCTAAGGATTTGTTCTCTTGATGAAGGTTGCTATCATTGGTTGTGGCTATGTGGGTCAGGCAATCGCTCGCCTCTGGCGCTCGTCTTTCACAGTGACCGCCACCACTACCACCATTACACGAATCTCTCAACTGGAAACCGTTGCTCACCGAGTCGAGATCTTGAAGGGAACTGATCTGGCAGGGATGCGATCGCTCCTGCAAGACCAGACGACGGTTTTGTTAAGTGTGGGTGCCCGCAGTGCCGAAGCCTATGAAGCGACCTACCTGGGAACTGCCAGAACTCTGGTAGACGCCTTGAAAGATTCTCCCTCAGTCGAACAGGTCATTTATACCGGTAGTTACGCCGTCTATGGCAATCAGGGAGGGGCCTGGGTGGATGAGGAATCAGCCATTACCCCGGCCAATCGCAATGGTGAGATTTTGGCAGAAACGGAACAGGTTTTGCTTTCCGCCAGTGACAACACTCGGGTTTGCATCTTTCGACTGGGGGGCATTTACGGTCCCGGTCGAGAACTGGTCAAAATCTTTCGTCGGGCCGCAGGCACTACCCGACCGGGCAACGGAGAAGACGCCGCCAATTGGGTGCATCTGGATGACATTGTGGGCGCGATCGCCTTCGCCCAACAGCACCAGTTGCAGGGAATCTACAACCTGGTGGGGGATGTTCCCATTACAACCCGCGAATTGCTAGAGCGAGTCTGCACCCAAAACGGACTACCTCCTGTCTCCTGGGACCCGACCTTACCCAGCACCCGCCCCTACAACGCCAGAGTCTCCAACCAGAAACTTAAGGCCGCTGGCTACCAATTTATTCACCCAGAGATCCAGGAAACAAGGTAATCTAGCGAAACATTCATAGTGACGAAGCGGTAGATGGGCAAATGGGTAAATGGGTGGATAAGTTTTGAATTTTTACCTCACCCCTACTAACCACTAATCACTGAACTTCCCCCCATTACCCCCTTATCCCTAATTACCCCATCACCCCATATCCACCTTAATTACCCCACCACCCTTACCCCTAAGCACGCCACAATGTCTACAACGCTGACCCGGACACTGGAACGCATTGCCCAGATCTATCACCAACCCCTGCCAGATCTGCTCTTTGAAGCCCAGCGAGTTCATCGGGAACACCACGACCCCCGTACCATTCAGCTTTGTACTCTATGTAATATCAAGACCGGCGCGTGCCCCGAAGATTGCGCCTATTGTTCCCAGAGTGTTCACAACCCGACGGATCTGGTTCCCCAACCTTTGATGGATGTAGAGGGGGTCGTCGCTCAAGCAAGGGCAGCAAAGGCTAGCGGTGCCACCCGGTTTTGCATGGGAGCTGCCTGGAGAGAAGTGAAGGACGGCCCCCAGTTTGAGCGAGTTTTGGAAATGGTACGCCAGGTTGCGGCCCTGGAGATGGAAGTCTGCTGCACCTTGGGGATGCTCAAACCGCACCAGGCCCAACGGCTAAAAGAAGCGGGATTGACGGCTTACAACCATAATCTGGATACTTCCCCGAATTACTACGGGCAAATTATTACAACCCGCACCTATCGCGATCGCCTGGAAACGATTCAGGCCGTCAGCGCAGCGGGGATTTCCGTTTGCTGCGGTGGTATTTTAGGCATGGGCGAGTCGGTTCAAGATCGGCTGGAACTACTGGAAGCTCTGAGCGAACTCGATCCAGCCCCGGAATCGATTCCCATCAACTGTCTGGTGCCTGTGCCAGGGACTCCGCTCCAGGATGCACCTCCCATCGATCCCATTGACCTGGTACGCATGATTGCGACAACGCGGGTGCTGTTTCCCAGAGCGATCGTGCGGTTGTCTGCTGGGCGATTACAAATGAGTGATGAATTGCAAGCTCTCTGTATAGTGGCAGGTGCAAATTCGATTTTTACCGGAACCGTTTTGCTGACTACTCCGAATCCGGATAACTCCCATGACGAACAGCTTTTAAACCGGTTAGGAATGGTTCCAAAAGCTCTTTAGCAAGAGAAGGCTTCAAAGCGATCGCCTCCAAAAAATCAAATTAAGATACAATCTGAAGCTGAAATCGGTGGCGTGAGGAATAAAGTTGTGAAAAACAGGGTTCAACCGGAGTCACCCCGAATTTTCCCAGTGTTGGGGTTGCCCGTTCATCTACTCCAAAACTACTCAGGCTGGTTGGTTTCTCGCGCCCAACAACAGTTAGGGTGTCATGTCGTAACACTGAATGCCGAGATGACTATGCAGGCGGAGGATAATCCTCGTCTGGCCAGTGTCATTCACCAGGCTGATCTGGTGATTCCCGATGGTTCAGGAATTGTATTGTACTTGATGCTGCAAGGTCAGCAGATGCAGCGTTGTCCCGGAATTGAACTGGCAGAGTCCCTCCTCAAAGAGTTTGGCCAGTCTTCTAATGAGTTGGGTTCTGTTTTCTTCCTGGGAGGTGCCCCTGGGATAGCGCAGCAAGCGGCTGAAATCTGGCAAAATCAATTCCCTGAATTGGCGATCGCCGGTACTCACCACGGTTATCTCACTCCAGAAGACGAGCAGGCACTTCAACAAACCCTGAGAGACTTGCAACCCCGGTTAATTCTGGTTGGTTTGGGTGTGCCCCGTCAGGAATTCTGGATTGCCGAACACCGTCACCTCTGTCCCCAGTCGATCTGGATTGGGGTGGGTGGTAGCTTTGATATCTGGGCTGGAGCAAAACAACGCGCCCCAGAATGGCTACGAAACAACCATCTGGAGTGGGTTTACCGCCTTTACCAGGAACCCTGGCGCTGGCGGCGGATGCTGGCTTTACCTAAATTTGCCTGGCGCACCCTGATCTACCGATTGACCCAACGAGAACCTGTGAGCAGTCAGGGATAGTTTTATGACTCAGTCGATGACGGGTCAATCTTCAAATTCGGTAGAAAAAAGCACTCTCCCGCCTGGCAACAAAGTGATGGTGAGCCTGCGGGGGGTGAGTAAGACCTATGCCAATGGCAGCAAGGCGTTAGTTAATGTAAACCTGGAAGTCAAGCGGGGAGAGTTTCTGTTTATCACCGGTCCTTCTGGTTCTGGCAAATCGACGTTGCTGAAGCTCCTGTACGGAGAGGAATACGCCGATGAGGGTGAGGTGATTGTGGATGACAATCATCTGGCAAATCTGAAGGGCGATCGCCTTTCCCAACTGCGTCGCCGGATTGGGGTGGTGTTTCAGGATTACAAGCTGATTCCCCGCCGCACCGTGATGGAGAATGTGGCATTTGTCCTGTGGGCGCAGGGGTTTACTCGCAGGGAAATTCATCGTCGTTTGCAACCAGCTCTTAAAATGGTGGGATTGTCCCACAAGGCTAATTGCTTTCCTGATGAACTATCTGGTGGAGAACAACAACGAGTCAGCATTGCACGGGCGATCGTTGGCACTCCCCCCCTGCTACTGGCCGACGAGCCCACTGGTAATCTGGATGCCGACAATTCCTGGCAGGTGATCAAAATTCTGAAGAAATTGAATACCGTTGGAATTACGGTGATCGTCACCACCCACGACGAAAGCCTGATTCGCCTCTCAAACCATCCCGCCGTGCAATTGCGGAATGGAGTTTTGTATCGCCCGATCGCACAGCGGTAGGTGTAGCAATATCCATATGGTTAGGACGGGGTGCAGGGGTTCCACCCCTGGCTGGGGGCGAAGCCCCCACTCCCTCTTTAATTCCAATGTCCTAACACACCTGCGTAGAGCTATATCATGCAGCGATACTCCACCATCCACTGTTCATACTGTCTATTCATACTGTCTATTCATACTGTCTATTCCTTCGTCTATTCCTTCACACTATTCTTTCACAGGAGGGCTGGTGCGGGGGCGAAACTCAACCCTGTCTTCCCGGACGGTGACATCGAAGTTGCCGAAGAAATCGTGCCCCAGTAGGCCCACTTCCATGTCGGGTAGTCCGATCGCTACTGGCAGTTGTTGCATCTTTGCTCCTTCTACTTCAATGGAATCGACGTATCCCACATCAAAGGTCGTGTAGCCATTCGCTGTCTGGGCGATCGCCTGACCAATCGGGACAATGCCCAGTGTAGAAGCCATGGATTGAGTAATGACCGTACTGCTGGCTCCCGTATCCAGAATCATGGGCACAGTGTAGCGACCGTTGAAAGTCACCATAATCACCGGGACCCCTCTAATTCGGTTGATAATCCGTGTCCGATAAACGCCCTCTTTGGTTTCTACCAACGCCACTGGCCTGGGAGACGGTTTGGATGCCAGCAGGGTATGAATGGAGCGGAGGTTTGCCCCAAGCAAAATCAGAATCAGGGCGATTACCCCGGTAAAAACCATCTGATAAGTACGTTGGGATGGGACGTTGGGCAAACCCATCCGAAGGCGAACCGTAGCAGGTTTGGTGGATGCAGTGGAAACAGGTTCGGGGGGTGAAGTTTGGGGGGGAGCTGGCTCTGAGGGAAGCGATCGCGCCGTTGAGGAAACCGAGGAAAGACGGCAATGGCAGGTTTGTCGCCAGGCAGGAACAGCAGCACAGGTCTGTTTGCCATAAATCTCAATCGTCTCAATCCCAGTGATTCCCAGTTTCGCCAGATTTTTTTCAAGGTAGGGAACGAGAATCTGCTGGTCGGGGATCTGGTCGGCTTCCAGCATGACCTTGAGTGTGCCATCTTTACCTGTGACTCTGGCTGTGATGCCTTTGGGTTGAAGGGCATGGTTAATCAAACGAGCGATCGCGGCTGGATTACCCTGCTTTGCCAGTTCATGGGGATGCTGAGGAAGTTCCATGGCGATTATCCATCCCTGCTTGAGTCCTCAACTCAAGATTCCCACATCTCATTACGTTCCTGCGATCGCGGGCTCCAAATCCAAATCCTGAATCAGCCGTTCCATGTTGAAATGTTCTGCCATCAGCTTGTAAACATACTGGACTTTGATGGACTCATGGACGCGCACCTGCCCAAAGGCGCGATCAATAATTTCAACAGTGTTGAGCGTATCCAGATCAACCGAAAGAATCGGAATTTCCAGATCTTCAGCCCGACTCAGTACTGCTGGCGAGGGCGGCATCTGCCCGGTCAGAATCAAGCATTGGGTCGAGGTTTCCAGTGCCGCAAGTTGAATATCGGCGCGATCGCCCCCTGTCACCACAGCCATGTTCCGCCCTTTGCGAAAGTACTTCAGCGCTGAGTTAACATTCATCGCTCCGATGGAGAGAGTTTCAACCATCAAATCCAGCCGATCTGGACAGCACAGCACTTCTGCACTCAATTGTTTAACCAGGTCGGCCACACTAACACTGCGCAATAGAGCACTGCTGGGAAACAACCCCAAAATCGGAATGCCGTGCTGCTCCAGAAAGGGTTGAACGGTTGTCTTCACTTCTTCCAGGCGATCTTCGGGAATATCATTAATCACAACACCGAGGAGGCGATCGCCCAATCTGCGCCTGGCAGAAATCAGCGACCCCACAATTAACAGGGAGTGGAAACGGGCAACCAGCATCACGCGGGCGTCCAGGATGTCAGCCACCTGCTCCAGAGACAGATCGAACAGCGTTCCTTCCTCCAGATTCTCTGGACCTTCCAGCAGCACCAGGTCAGGACCCTGCATATCGCGGTATTTCAGCAAAATCTGAGAGTAGTCGATTGTATCATTGCCCCGGATGCGCTTCTGAATGGTAGCTTCATCCAGTGAAAGAATCGTCGGTTGCAATCGGTTCTCTGGCAAACCCAGAATTTGAGCAACGAACTGAATATCCTTGTCCGATTCCTTCCCCTGGGGACCGCCCCACACTGTTCCCAGCGGCTTGCCATAGGCAATGTCCAGTCCCCGTTCTTTCAGATGGTGGGCGATACCCAAAACCGTTGCCGACTTCCCACAATAGGCTTCAGTCGATCCAACCAACAAATACTTCGCGGACTTAGGCACGCCTTCACTCCCAGCTTTTGACCTGCAATTGAGCCGTTGCTCATTAATAACCCCATTTTAAGGTTATACAGATCCTTGCAAAATTCCTACTATTCTGTATCGCCGTAAAGAGGCAGGAAGGAAAAAGAGGAAAGAGCAAGACATGACTAAGGAATGAGAGTTAAATAACTCCGAAACCCTCACCCCGCCTTTGGCACCCCGCTCCGACTCAAAGAGGGGAAGGGGGAGAGGTCAATTCACTTTCTATGCATTCTCATATTGAATTGATATAGCCTTAAACCTGGAAAAAACCTGAAATCCTGTGGAAAAACCTGATTTAAAGAATTAAAATCGAGATAATTTTCTTTTATTCTCCCTAAATCTATGCTGGAAACAATTCCTCTGATGCTGGCAACCCCGATCGCAAAAATTATTTTGGATAAGTTCTACGAAGGGATGGGCAGCAAATTGGGAGAAAAGGTTGTAGAGGCGGTATCTGAACCAATCCAGAAGTTAGGACAGGCGGTGTGGAATCGTTGTTTTAAGGGCAAGCCAGGAACGGATAGGTTGTTAGAAGCGGCTGCCAAAGGATAAGAGCCGGAACTGAAACAAATCCGTGACTACCTGTTGAAGGAGATGGAAAATCCGGAGTTTGTGGGCATGGTGCAACCGATGGCCCAGGAGATCCATCAGATGATCGTGCAAATGGAGAATGTGAACGCCCGGAATGTGCAGCAAATTTTTGGTGGACAGGGTCTGATGGTGACGGAGAGACAAGATCAACCGATTTTTCAGAGTCAGGGCAACCCAACGTTCCACCTTGGTTCACCATCACTTGGTTCATCATCAAAGGATTGACTGGAGTCGCCCGGACGGGAACGGGCAAAGTTAAGCACCCCACAATTTCAGGTTCCCTATTGCCGGAATCCACACTTCACCGGGCGAGAACAACTCCTGCAAGATCTGCACGATACCCTGATGGGAACCGGTAAAGCCGCCTTAAACCAGGCAGCGGCGATCGCTGGATTGGGTGGAATTGGCAAAACCCAAACTGCCGTGGAGTATGCCTATCGCTATCACCCAACAGTTTATAAATGGGTGTTCTGGATCAAAGCAGGAACGGAATTGGAATTGGTGACGGATTTGTCAGCAATGGGGCGATCGCTGGGTCTGGGTGCAGAAACGGACACCATTAATGAATTAGCCGCGCGATCGCTTAACTGGCTGGAGACTCACGATCAATGGCTGCTGGTTTTTGATAACGCTGACGAACCCAATATCGTTAAACCCTGGCTCCCCCGTAACCCACAGGGGCGAGTGTTGCTGACCTCACGAGCAAAGCGATTTGTCAGCCTGGGGATTAAAGCCCCAATCGAGGTTGAAAAACTGTCTCTGGATGAGTCGATCGCCTTTCTACGCAATCGCACCCATCGATCGTCCCTGGATGCCACCGAAGCGACCGCAGCAACCGACCTGGCAAAGAGGCTGGATGGTTTACCCCTGGCGTTAGAACAAGCTGCCGCCTATATTGCTCGGGTAGGCGTATCATTTGCGGTGTATTGGAAGCACTATCAACAGCAGCAAGAGCAATTGCTGGAGAAAGGCTTTCCCGAAACCGGAGACTATCCCAAAAAGTTAGCAACGACCTGGCTGTTGAATTTTGAAGAGGTAGAACGCAGGTCGCCTGCTTCGATGCTTATTTTGCAATTGAGTGTGGTGTTGGCAGCGGATGACATTCCCGAATGGTTATTGCTGAGGTGTGCAGAAGAATTTGAGTTGATCGATTGCACCGATGAATTAGCACTGGCAGAACAGCTAGCAGTCCTGGAAGATTTTTCCCTGATTCAGCGGGAATGGCAGACGGCAAACTACAGCATCCACCGCCTGGTACAGGCCGTCCTCTGGCAGCAAATGACCCCGACCCAGCAACAGGATTGGATGCAGCGGGCCATTGCCGGATTGAGCGCGGTGTTTCCCGATGTGACAAAGGTTGAGAATTGGGCAGTGTGTAAGCAATTAGTGCCCCATGTGCAGGCGATCGCCACTCGCCAAGCCATTGCGCTGGAAACTAACGAATGGGCGCAGCTACTGGGTCAAACAGGCCATTACCTGTACAATCAGGGGCGCTACGCGGAGGCGGAACCGCTTTACCAGCGCGCCCTGGCCATCTCTGAGCAGCAATTGGGGCCCGACCATCCCGCTGTCGCCACCAGGCTCAACAATCTGGCAGAGCTCTACCGTGACCAGGGGCGCTACGCGGAGGCGGAACCGCTTTACTTAAGGACATTGACCATTTGCTTCAATCGCTTGGGAGCAGACCACCCCCATACCCAAGCAACCTGGCAAAATTTCTACCTTTTTGTGCAGCAAGTGATTCAGGCGGGGCAAACGGCGCAGCTATCGGACCATTCGGTGACCCAGGAGCTGTTGCGGCAAATGAAGCGCGGCAAATGAAGCAAGGTGAGGAGTGAGGGATGAGGAGAAGCAGAGGGTGGGTGGGGTAAGCGATCACCGCATCAAACTGGATTGGTATCACCCAATAAAAACTCTTTCACAAACATCACCGTGGCATAGAACTGAAAATCAGCATTGGCTTTTTTCGCAAAGCCGTGCCCTTCATCCTTCGCCATCAAATACCAGACCGGGATATGATTCTTCCGAACAGTTGCCACAATCTGCTCTGCTTCATTCAGTGGTACGCGAGGGTCGTTCTTGCCATGAACAACAAACAGCGGTTTCTTGATTTTTTCTGCATTGTTAAGCGGCGAAATTTTCAGCAAAAACTCCCGCATTTTGGGGTCGCGCTCATCGCCATACTCGACCCGACGCAGATCACGACGGTAGCTTTCGGTGCGCTCTAAAAAGCTGACAAAGTTGGAGATGCCCACAATGTCGATCGCTGCCCGGATGCGATCGCTGTACGTCGTCGCCACTGCCAGAGACATATAGCCCCCATAGCTCCCCCCCGTCACCAGAACCCGGTCAGCATCCAGTGCGGGTTGGGTGGAAATCCAGTCCAGCAGGGCCCCAATATCCTTCACCGAATCTTCCCTCAGATAGCCATTATCCAGCTTGAGGAAGGTCTTGCCATAGCCCGAAGAGCCGCGCACATTGGGAAACAGCAACGCCACACCCAACTCATTCAAATAGAAGTTATAGCGTCCCAGAAAACTGGGGCGAAACTGGCTCTCTGGTCCACCGTGAATATCAATCATGACGGGACGTTTGCCAGCAAAACGGGCAGGCGGACGATAGAGGAAACCTGAAATCGTTCTGCCGTCAAAACTCTTCCAGCGCACCAGTTCCGGCTGGGAAAAATTGGCCGTGTTGATACCGCCTGTCTCACTTTCAGTCCAGCGCTCCAGTCTGTTGGTGGCCAGATCGAGAGAGTACACATCCGCTGTTGAAATGGCAGACACCAGCGTAAACCCCAACTCCTGGCTGTTGGGTCGCCAGTTAATCCCAAAGATTTGTCCCAGGGGCAGCTTCGGGAGGGGAATTTCCTGGCGGGTAGCAGTGTTCAGTATGTGCAACACCCCAATTCCGTCTTCGTTGGTGACAAACGCTAACAGCTTGCCATCGCGGGAGAGGTCCAGTTCTTCTACATCCCAGTTAATTTGGTGGGTGAGATGGGTGTAGGTTTTGCTGGTGAAATCGAAGTAGTCAAGATGCTGAAATTCTGATTCGCGATCGCTGACCACAAACATGCCTTTGCCATCTTCACTAAACACCGCTCCCCGGTAGGAAACGGATTCCTTCCCCTTGGGAGTCAGCAGCGATTTTTCACCCGTTTCGGTGTTAAATAGCCAGAGATAGCTTTCATTGGCCGAGATAAATTCGATGCCTAGTAACTGGCGATCGTCGGGCGACCAATCGAGGGGATACCAGCCGCCTCCCTCCAGTTGGGTCAAAAGACGGTTGGAGGCTGGATTGGTGGGATCAATGATGTAGAAATCATTGTCTTTACCGGTGCGACGGGTAGAGGTGTAGATGATGCGATCGCCCGCCGTTGACCAGACGCCGCCACTATTCTTCGATTTGCCATCCGTAAGCAGCGTCACTTCCCCCGTTGCCAGATCATAGCGATAGTTCTGGTCAAACTCGCTGCCACCCACATCCTTACTGAAGACGAAATACTCACCCGCTGTTGGCTGATAGCTGGCCCCCGAAGGCGCATCGGGGAAAAATGTGAGCTGTTTGCGGGCCCCTAGCGGAAACTTTACCTGATGAACCTGCGCTGTATTCGCAAAGCGGGTTGAAATCAACATCTCCCGCCGGGTAGGGTGCCAGCTCGACAGCCGCGCCCCACGAAACTCGGTATAGCGATTCACCTGCTCTACCAGGGACAGCGGAATTGGCGGAATCCCTTCTACCACCAGGTTTTCACCGGGAGAAAGCGTTGCCGCCTGTAGAGATCCCATACCCATCACACCCAGGAAAACAGCGAGAAAGATAGCCAGCAGAGTTCGCCAACGTCGCATCGGTCACTTTTTAGAAAACCACTGCACCAGACTCTAACCTGAGGAGGGATCTATCAGCAACCAGGCAGTGCCCTTTTAGGCGTTGCTGAAAAGCAGCATGAATCAAAACGAAGTTTCGAGCATACAGCATCTATTTCATACCCAAATTCAGCAACCCCCCCTTTTATAGCTCTACGCGGGAGCGTTAGGACATTGGAATTAGAGAGAGAGTGGGGGCTTCGTCCCCAGCCAGGGGTTCCACCCCTGCACCCCGTCCTAAGTTTGGTGGCTATCGCTGTATCATACCCATTTAACGCTGCGCAGCCATTTCCAGACACCCGTGCTGCGCCGAACTGTCACTCCCTGGCTTTGTTCTTTAGCGATCGCCATCAATTCATCGGTCGTAAAGCTATAGCCCAACTGCTCCGTAATTCTCAAAAAATCCTCTGGGCTGGAAACCCCTTCAAACTTACTCCGCAATGCTTCATCGTAGGCAACCGCTTCTAGAAACCGGTTGGCACTCTCAATGGACATTCCAAAAATCTCCTTCTAGTATGCGTATTCCCTGGACAATCTTCTATCGTTATACTGCCCCAAATACCGTAGAGCCTATAGCGGTTTTCATTTGAATGAGGTACTTCACACCCTTGAAAAGGGCTATAGCAAAAGTTCTGCGAAGAATCCCATCGCCACTGTTGAGGAGTGTTCGCTTTTGCAGAGATTGTACAATGGCTGGGAGCTTACTCTATGGCAATCCTGTTTGGATTCTGAGAAAAGATTCCGCAGGAATCCTTTCTCACAAAGCCTCTCAATCTCACGACTAATTTTAGGACTGCTATAGATAGCAGTTTATAAGAAGAGTAGGAGGTAGGGAAGCAAGAGATAGCAGGGACACAAGCTACAAAGATTGCATAGAAAGGGTTAATTGGCGATCGCCTCCCGTAGGGGCTCGTGGATGGCAACTTTATCAGCCGCCGCTTGTTCTGCCGAATGGTTGAGCCGATTGCGCAAATACTGATACAGCCGCTCATCGGCCTGGAAATAGAGAGTCAACCCACCCCGACGCTGTTCCGCAAGAATAATCTGCACCTGTTGCCGGGGAGAAACTAGAAAGTTGATCCAGTCTGCCAGCTTACGATTGGGAATACTCAGTTTCCCAACACAGGCACCATCCTCGGTCTCAACCACACAGAACTGAACTTGCGCAGGCATGAAACGATCCTCAAAAATTTACTGCTACTCAGTGTAGCTGATCAGCCACTAAATAGTACACTTGTATCAACAATGATTTACTATTCAGAAGCTACGATCTGCTCCCCCTGACTCCATTCCTTTCCCTCTACGGTGTACAGACTCGTTGCTGCTTAAAGCTTCTCAGACCTAACTCCCTTCTCCAACCATAAACAACCAACCACGAACAACGCTCTTAGCCCCTCACCTTACACTCTCATCTTCCTATGGCTAAACCAGAAAGTCTCGAAAGTGACAGCAGCTCTGCCCGCTACCTGGGTTATGTGATTGGCGGGTTCGTTGCCGCTGGAGTTATTTTTACCCTGTTGCGAATGCTAATGCCACTACTGCGGCTACTGATGCCCGTTCTAATTGGGTGGTGGGTTTGGCGGCGATGGCATAAAGTGCAACAAAGCCAGCGGGACAAACTGAACGAGGTCTTTTATGAATTGCTTCAGGAGCATCAGGGACAGATCACCGTGCTCGACTTTGCGATGACGGCCAAGGTGTCAGCGATCGCCGCTCGCAACTACCTGGATACCAGAGCTAAGGAGTTTGCTGCCCATTTTGAAGTTACCGAACGGGGAGACGTTTTCTATCTGTTTCCAACCTTGAAGGCCCCTTACTTTCAATCAACAGGCCAGCTCTTCACTGATCAGAGTGTGGAAACCCCTGCCAAGGAGAAGTCCCTCAAGGGCAGGGAACCGCTACAGGCTCCTTCAGAAAAACTGTCCCAGCCACCTGACACCTGCCATTCGTTGACCGTAGGAGAACCACTGACCCAAGCCCAACTGGCAAGGCGGCTAAATGTATCAGCGGGCGTCATCAGTCGCAAGAAACTCTCGCCAGACCTGGCCGAGTGGAGCAAAGCTCACGATCCGGATGGAGTTGGTTGGGCATACCTGACGCAGACACGACGGTTTCTTCCCATAGATGCCGATCAGCAAGCGATTTAACCAACTGAAACTGAATGCATTGACTCACCTCGTGCGTCAGCAGCTCACTATCTGGGAAATGCTTTCTCAGGAAAGCTAGCAGTCCTTTGAAGGTGCAAAAATTCCACCGGGCCCGTTGCAAAAGCCGCCCATGCTGGCTAATTTCAGAAAGCTCTAACTGATATTTACCGATTCCCTGTTCCAAACCGTTCAGGCAAATAATTCGGTGATGATAGCGGGGGGGGACATGCGCATAGAGCTACTATCTTGATGATGCTTACATTCCTTATCGTTGCTAATTTTCCTTGACCCATAGGTGAGTCACCGCAGAGGTTTGGATGACCTTTATCGGCAAAACAAGTGACTGAACCTGTTTCACGGAGTGATGGGAAAGTAAACAATAGATTGACCAGCATCACACGCGATCGCATGTAATGAAAAAAGCCCCACCAAAGCAGGGCTTCTTTAACTCTTCAAACTAATTAGGCTCTTCAAACTAACCAGAAATCAGAGACTTCTGACTGAGATTTAGAAGGTAAAGGTGGTTCTTACTGTACCAATCAGGGCATCAGTGTCACCATTGTTGCTTTGACCAGCATTAATGATGTAGATAATGCCAGGAGTGATAGAGATGTTGTCGGTTAGCTGCCACTTATAGAAGCCTTCCAGATGAATCGGCATATTGTTATCGGTGTTACCTAAACCATACTCACCGGGATTTCCAACATAAGGTTCAACCCCTGCAAACAGGCCTAGCAAATTACCCTTCTTACCAAAGTCAGCAAAGGCAATACCACCACCAAAGGTCCAGATCTGACCAGCATCAAAGCCATCACCAATGTCATCGGCGTTGACATAAGCACCGAAAGCATTGATGGAAATATTGGAGCCTAGCTTTAAGTAGCCAGAAACACCGTAGGCGTTAACGTTGGTTGGGAATTTCCCCAATAAGTTGCCGAAGGCATCAAACCCAAAGAAGCCGTTGGCGAAGATCGTACCGGATGAAGGCACACCACTACCGCCATCAAAAATTGCTCCACGACGGTAGGCATTGACATAGGTTAGACCAAGCCCGAACTTCCCAGTGTCAAAGCCGATTTGACCCAGGGCAGCATAGCTACCGTTAAATAAACCGTTCTTAGCCGTGGGGACGTTGGCAGCGAAGGTACCAGGATTACCAGACCCATCTGAGTTGTCAGCCAGATAGCCTCCACTCACCTTGAAGTTTCCAAAGTTAAAGTTGACAGCTGCACCTGAGCCGCCCCCAATCAGGTAGATGGGGTTGCGCTGAGCAAAAACAGACAAGGGACCGGTACCGCCATCAAACGCTTCAAAGTAACCGGAGAAGGTAGGGGCGTAATCGTAATGAAGACCAGCGATCGCGGGCACATAAAATTGCAAATTATCTCCGATTGGGAAGTAGTAAGCGACCCAGTCGGCAAACACCTGGTTTCCACCAGTATTCCCGATATTAAAGGTTTGAATCCCTTCAGCACCACCACCGGGAATCGAGAAAGTGTCTGCGTTACCAGCTGCCAGACGGGTGACCAGTAAATCCTTGCCGGTAAAGCTAGTGTTCAATGCCAGACGAACCCTGTTCTGGAAGACAGTATTGTTGTCATCCCGACCGTTATCCAGAAATTCATCAGTAACAGCAAAGATAACCTCACCTGCCAATTTGGTTGTGGTTGAGAATTGCTGCTTCTCAAGCGTCGTTACACGAGCTTCCAGGGCATCTACACGACCGCGCAGAACTGCCAGTTCCGCTGCAAACTCCTCTTGCAGCTTTTGCAAAATGGCTAAATCTTCTTTCTTAACCAGATCAGCAGTACCAGCGGCGATTAACTCGTTCACCCGATCCATACAAGCATTTAGACCCGCAGCAAATTCATAACGGGTCATTGCCTGATTACCACGATATTTTTTGTCGGGATAACCGACGATACAGCCGTAGCGCTCAACCAGAGACTGCAGAGCTTGAAATGCCCAATCGGTTGGTCTGACGTCGGTAAGCTGAGAGACTGAAGTTACCTGACTAATCTGGCTAGCTGAGGCACGACCCTCGCGACCATAACGATTAATCTGATTCAGAGTGCTGGTTGTGGAAGGCGTAGAATCTGGGGAATTAGTTACAGCTTGAGCAATCGTCACTGGTTCAGGCTTAAGAGTGCCAATGGTGCCTTCAGTAACTTCACTCTCCGATAACTTCTCAGATAGCTGAACAGAAACCGTAGTGGTATCTGCTACAGATGCTTCAGAAATTGACTTTGCGTCCGCTGCCATAGCGGATGCTGAAACTGCCAGAGCAGCACCCAGAGCAGCAGGACTGACTAGCAGTGATTTCAACAATAGTTTTGACATGTTCTCCTCCTCACACCGATATAGAACGACTGTTGAGGTCCTCTATAGCTGATTAATTTCTATCGCACAGACTTTCACCCATAAGCGTAATCCAGAATAGTTGCTGGATCAAGAGTGAATTGTGCAATAAGTCACCGTTTGCTCCATGATACTCAAATTTTGAGCTTGACGAATACCGAATTGGTCACCGTTTCAAGATGATGGAGTACCGGGTTCGGGTTCACAGTGAGCAGTTTCAGCAGAAGCCAGCAGGGGAAAGGGGCTAGTGCAGGATGGCAATCCTTGTTTTTTCTCAGCCTTAAGCTATTACTGTAAATTCAATCATCATCAGCAATTGGCGGACGCTGGTGATGCCAGGGTTTTGCAGCTTCTATTTGAGCGGCAAGGGCAATCAGTGTCGATTCAGATGCTGGACGGCCCACCAACTGAACGCCGAGAGGTAGATTGTTGGGAGTAAAGCCCGTGGGAAGGGCAATCGCGGGTTGTCCTGTGGCATTGAACGGGGGGCAAGGCGCGATCCAGTGGATAATTTTTTGTAACGTTTTGGCGGGTCGCAGCCCGGCCCATTCACCTACACGAATTGTGGGATGCATGTAGACCGGCATCAGCATGACATCTATGTTGTTAAAGCGTTCGACAATGTGCCGGGAGATAACCTGCATTTGGGCAACGGATCTTAGATACTTTCCACAGGAAGCAAAGCGAGCACGGGTTCGCAGCCAGCGGCAAGTTCTACCCAAAACGAATTCTGGAACTCTGGCTTCGTCGAGAATGGATTGCCAGATGATCGTAAACGGTTCAATCAAGTCGCCTAAGTCTGGCAGTTCAGCCGATTCCACAACATGTCCGAGGCTTTCAAGCAGATGGGCCGTATCTAAAACGGCTTTTTGGCAGGTTGACTCCGCTTCTCCTAAGGGGGGTATGGCGTTAACAAAAGCAATTCTTAACTGGCCTGGAGGAATTCCAGCCATTGCCTGAAAGGAAGGATCGGGGTCGGGGAGCCAGTAGGGATCGCCTGTGATGTAGCCTGACATGACATCCAGTAAAGCAGCGGTATCTGCAACGGTGCGACCGAGAGGGCCGTTGGTTGCGATTCCGTTCAGGCGATCGCCAAAGGGAGCCATGCTGATACGACCCCGTGATGGTTTGATCCCAACTAACCCACAGCAAAAGGCGGGGCCTCGAATGGAGCCTCCACCATCAGAGCCTTGCGCAACTGGGCACAACCCTGCAGCGACGGCTGCCGCCGCCCCGCCACTCGATCCCCAAGGGGTGTAATCCAAATTCCAGGGATTACGAGCCGGGGGAAACCCTGGCGGCTCGCTGTAGGGAAACATGCCCATCTCTGAGGTTGTGGTTTTGCCCAGGATAATAAATCCGGCCTTTCTGATGCGGCTAACGAGGCCATCATCTTCGGGAGCAATTCGCTTTTTAAGAACACTGAGCCCAAAGGTACAGGGCATCCCTGCTACGGAATTGAGGTCTTTGATTGATATAGGAACCCCGAAAAAGGGAGGAATGCTGTCGAAGTCATCGTTCAATTGTTCGGTTTTAGCTTTGGCCTCGGCGATCGCTGATTCGGCAGCGATCGTGATGTAGCTACCGAGTGTGCCATTTAAGCGCTCAATCCGTTCCAGATAGAGCTCAACCAACTCCAGTGGCGAAACTTCTTTTTGACGAATCAGGCGTGCTTGCTCCAAAGCAGGGGTAAAAGCCAGATCAGTTGCGTTCATGCGGGTACAACAGGAAACTTTTGGGAGACCAGGCGAGGATGAATTTAAGCGACAATCACCATTCTATTGAAACTCCAAATGTTCTACCCCCAGGAATCTTCCAGTCACTTATTGGACTGCCCCTACTGCCCTAGGTTTATCCCCTGGTCAGATCGACTCAAACAGAAGTCACCTGGGCTGGCTGCCGCTTCAAAACTTGCCGGTAGAGGGTCTCTAATTGCGTAATATTGTTGCTCAAGGTGTAGCGTTCCTTGACGCGTCGGCGAGCATTTTGACCGAGCAGAGTGGTCCATTCTGTGTGGTCGCGCAGTTGGGGTAAGAGGGTTCTCAGTTGGGTAGCCACTCCCTGTGTTTTGATAATGACACCTGCTTCGTTTTCTAGCACCTCCCCATCCGCTCCGGCATCTGTTGCTACACAGGCAAGCCCGCAGGCCATAGCTTCCAGCAACGATAGGGAAAGCCCCTCTACCAGTGAGGGGAGAACAAAAACATCGCACCCTCGGAGAATCTCGATGCGTTTATTTTCATCGGCAATAAAACCCATCCAAATAATGCCGTGCTCAGGACCGTAGAATGGCATAAGCGATGCTGCTAGGGGTCCATGATTACCAACGATGACCAATTTAGAATGAGGACCCATCCGCGCCTGTTTCCAGGCTTTTAGCAGTGACTCCACATTTTTTTCAGGCGAAATGCGTCCCTGATAAATAAAAATGCGTTCAGCCTTTAATTGATTTTTTAGTCGGGAAAATCCGGGGGAGTATTTTTCAACATCGACCCCGTTCGGGATGACAGCTACCTTCAATGGAGGAACTCCAAGACGGATCAGCAAATCTTCTTGAAGGTGGGAAAAGACGATGACGCGATCGTACTTGGCCAGAAATGGGGCATAGAGCTGATAGGTCAAATGTTGGGTGCCCGATGTCAAGTTCCGCAGCTTGCGATCAAAGGCCGGGTGAAATGTCGCAACTAGTGGAATTCCCAGATCAGTACAAATCTCTGGAAGCAAAAAGTCCAGGGGAGAAAGGGTTA
Source organism: Leptothermofonsia sp. ETS-13 (assembly GCF_049200465.1). Classification (NCBI taxonomy): domain Bacteria; kingdom Bacillati; phylum Cyanobacteriota; class Cyanophyceae; order Leptolyngbyales; family Leptolyngbyaceae; genus Leptothermofonsia; species Leptothermofonsia sp. ETS-13. The sequence continues at coordinate 1,606,585 of NZ_CP120836.1, read as the reverse complement.
GCGATGCATGGACTAAATCGGGTTGGAGCTCTTCCAGAGATTGTTTCAAAATCTTACTGGAGCGCAAGGTTGGAATGGTATAGACCTGGGACTTATAAAGAAAGGGGATGGGAATTTCCTGAAAGTCGGGCCAGTTGTCAGGAGGAGGTTCATCTTGGGCAAAGTGAAGAAAACTCACCTGATAGCCCCGGTCTAACAGGGCATTGGTGACCTCTCGACCATAGGTGACGTTGCCACAAAAAGGAGTTTTTTTTCCAAGCCAGGCGATATGCATTCGGGTTTGTTGCAGTGATGGGTAACTTCAGCGAACAGCCACTATCAGCCCTTAATAAATAGTCCCCCTGCCGCCGGATAGACTCCAGTAATCTGGAGTTTTGGCGACTTATGAAGAACTATTGTGGGGTTGACCCTGTACGCGAAATATACCAGGTAAATACCCCGCTTGCGACGACAAGCCCAGCAAGACCAATAAAGACCGTCCGTAAGCCGAAGAAGGTTTCTGCTACACCTGCCAGTGCCAGAGGCAAGCTAAGAGCAATATTAATAGCGTTATTTTGTAAACCAAAAACCTTGCCTCGCATTTCCTCTGGTGTTTCTTCCTGAATAGTGGTTTGCATAGGAACTCCTACCACGGCTGCAAAGCCACCTAGTAAAGTAATTAGCGCCAGTGCTGGAATCAATCGCTCACTGAAAACAGACAGTCCCAGCAGGGAGGCTGCCATGCCCAGGGAACCAAAGAGGCTGAGCTGGTAGTGGGTAAATCGCTGTCCAAACTGCCCAATGAAAGTGGCTCCGATCGCCATCCCCACTCCACCGGCTGCCAGCAAAAAGCCAAATTGGGATGCTTTGATAGCGGGCATAATTTCCGCTAGCCGCACCGACAGAACGGCTAGAGCGGCAAACACCGAAAATAGAATGACCAATTGGAGCATGGCACTGCGAACACGATGCTGCTGCTTTAGGTAGCGAATTCCATCCTGAATATCCTGAAATACGTGGGGCGTCTCTACCGCTGCGGCAGGGCTATCCCCATTGCTATTAGTAACCCCTCCCCAGGTTTTCTCGCGGACGTTTAGCAGCAAGAGGACGAGACCGGCGATCGCATAGCCACTGCCGACTACCAACTCCTTACCCAAGCCGATTGCCGTCCAGCCCAAATAGGTTGTCAAACTGTCAGCTAATGCTAATAGCGGTTCACCTACAGCAAAACCAATGATGACCGATGCCATCATGGTGGTGGTGTAAAGCGAATTCGCAGACAGGAGATGACGCCGTTCCACAATTAAGGGGATGGCTGACTGTTCAGCCGGGGCAAAGAACTGGGTTAGGGTTGAAACCAGAAACGTAGTTACCAGCAAAATACAGAAGCCGACGGGCAAACCCGCCAGGGGTGCCCATCCCTTTGATAGCCAGAGTAAGGGCGGCAATGTAAAAACTAATCCCCCCCGTAGTAAGTTGGTGGCCACCAGAACCGCTTTTTTGGGCCAGCGATCAACGAATACTCCAGCGATGGAACCAAACAGAACCGCTGGAATGGTAAACGCGATCATGATCGAAGAGACCCAGCCGCTAATCGTTTGATCACCAGTTTGAAATCGGCTGGCAATCAGTGCAATCATCAGAACCAGGTAAACTTTATCCGCTAACTGAGAAAAAACCTGTCCACTCCACAGGGTTAAAAAATTTCGGTTTCTTAGTACGGGAAGAAAGCCCCGCTCCAACTCACCATCGGGTGAAATGAACCCCACTTCTGGATTTGAACCCAACGATGAAACCGATGAGATTCCACTGCTCTCTTGCTTTGACATCCCCATCGCAGACGGCGTGGAGGAGTGGCGATCGGTTTCGAGGAAATCTTCTTCTGAGCGAAACATGGGTAAAAAATTCTCCCCATCAAACACATCCCCTTCCAGTACAGGCTTTTCTGCACCCTGCTCTGGCACACGACTGATCGGGGGACCAAACCGAGTCTGTGGTGAATGACAAATCTCCAGATCAGCGGATGAATCACTGGACCCTTTGATATTGTCGCCCAGACCTGGACGATTTAGGGACAGCATCATCGATGCTTCTAAATCCGACTTGGACAGTTGCATCATGGCTCAGGGGATCAGAGGGTGGTTAGCAGAAACAAAGCATGCATCTACCAGAGTAGCGGAGCGAATGGGACGATCAAAATGATACTGGGCATAGTGACGCAATGCACGCTCTACTGAATGCCATGCGGTTGCAGCCTGGACAGATTGGGGCAAATCGGCATGGGCAAGCTGTTGCAGCAGTGCCAGTTCTGAAGCGGTTAGCTGGATGTGCAGAATTGACGGTGTCTGATAAATAGTGCGCTCGGTCATCACCATTGGATCAGAACTTTTTGCCCCACCTTCAGCTACTTTACTCTGATTCTGGTGCAGCCCGATAGCCTGATCCGCGGCATAGAAGGTAGCCTGAAGCGGATCGCTCGCAGTTTTGCGAACGGGTTTCGGTTTCCCTACCCTCAGCCTTGCAAGAGCCTCAAGGGTGACAGTTCCTCCGGCGGGAATGCTAAAACCAATGCGCCAGGACGGATCCGTAAAATCAGGTGTCAATGACTGGCGTGTAACACAGCAAACGTAAACCTGGGGAGCAATTCCTGCCAAAACAAGGAGTTGGAAAATGGCGTGGGTGAGATGGGGCAAGATAGATTCCGTGGCCGATCGCTCCAGCCGCTTCAGGTGTTCACCCAGCAAGCAAAACAATTCTTCCTGGGGTTGATCGCTCAAGGCTTGATAGAGGCAAAGTTCTGCCAGGTACTGGCTTGCTGTCAACTTTTTCAAATCCTGGCTCAACCCAGGGTAGGATTCTAGAGTTTCTGCCTGAGCCACCTTATCGAGCGATCGCCCTTTGGCAATCAGTAAATTATTCACTACAAACAACCCACTCCGCCCAGCCATACTGGAGTTATGTTTACGAGATCCCATCGCCACTGCCCGCACCAGCCCAAACTCCCGCGTCAGGATTGTCAGCAGGCGATCGGCTTCCCCCATCGGCATGCTCTTGAGATTGATTCCAGTCGCTTTGTAAGTACGGCTCATGCGATCAAGATTTTAGTTGTTAATTGTTATAGCTCTACGCGGGTGCGTTAGGACATTGGAATTAGAGAGGGAGTGGGGGCTTCGCCCCCAGCCAGGGGTGGAACCCCTGCACCCCGTCCTAACCACAATGACTACCGCTATATAGCTGTCGCCAGGTTGCTTAGGACATTGGGTTTAGAGGAGGGGATGCACCCCCAATCGAGGGTGGAACCCCTGCACCCCGTCCTCAGCCTGGTGGCTATCGCTATAACAAACAGCTAACAACCAACAGCTAACAACTTCCCCTCGCCCCCTTACTTTCCCCTCTCATTCCCTACTCTTCATCCTTCTCTAGGCTACCGCGCTGATAGATCAGATCGGGGCCGCGGGAGGTGCCTAAACGGGTGGCTCCGGCAATAATCAGCTCCAGTGCTTGCTCAGCAGTACGAATACCACCCGAAGCTTTAATCCCCACCCGGTCTTTAGTAATTTCTTTCAAAAGGCGGATGTCTGCCACTGTAGCTCCCCCATAAAGTCCGGTGCTGGTTTTAAGGAAGGCGGCTCCCGCATCCATGCAGATTTCGGCTGCCAACCGCTTTTCAGATTCAGTCAGCAAGGCCATCTCTAGAATGGCTTTGATGGTGAGTCCAGTTTCTTCTCGAATTTCGGCAATTTCTCGATGGACCTCGTTGGTTTTGCCTGCTTTCAACCAGCCAATGTTAATTACGACATCCAGTTCAGTGGCACCATTTTCAACCGCATCTTGAGCTTCAAACTGCTTTACCGCAGAGGTGGTTGCTCCGTAGGGAAAGCCAATTACGGTACAAACCCTGGGGGGCTTGCCATGGAGTAAATTGGCGGCCAGTTTAACGTAGGCAGGTTGAACGCAGACCGCCGCAAAGCCAAATCGATCAGCATCGGCACACCATTGCTCTACCTGGTCAGGAGTGGCTGTTGGAGTCAAAAGGGCATGGTCAATAAAGGGAGCGATATCAATTTCTGTCTGAGGTGCCATTATTTAATACAGTGTCATGGTTAACCGTTTACGATAATCTCTGGTGAGGGGGTGATCGTCTCCTAAAAGATCGAAGACGGCGAGCATCGCTTTTCGGGCACCGTCATTTTTGTAATGGCGATCGCGGCTGACAATGGTCAGTAACTCATTCAACCCCGCTTCGTAGTTTTCCTCCAAAACAAAGCGAGCTGCCTGCTGAAATTGCTGATCGAGTTCGTTGCCGGTTTCAGGCTGACTGGCGATTTGTTTCAACAGGATTAGTGCTTTCAGTGATTTGGCGTGGGGAAAGTAGGCTTTGTCATGCTCTGGAATGGACGACAGCAACTTTTCAGCCATCTCGAACTGGTCAGTTTCGATGTAGAAGTTAGCGGCCTCCAGGAGCAGTTTGCGATCGCCCGGATATTGCTGGAGTAACTCTTCTAGCTTGGCCTGGGCAGTTTCTACATGCCCCCTGGAAGCTTCTGTGTAAATGGTTTCTAGTGCATCATCCAGAGTGGACTTTAGATTCAGCTGAGCAAGGAATTGTCGGAGTTGTGGTTCGGACAGCACTCCAACAAACCCCTCGCTCACCTGTCCATCTACAACCACTCTCACATCGGGTACTCCTTCAACCCGATAGTTGTTTGCCAACTCAGGATTCTGGTCGATATCTACCTTTGCCAGAACAAAGTCATACTCCTGTACCAGCTTTTCCAACATGGGTTTGAGCATTTGGCAGGGGCCGCACCAGGTTGCGAAAAAGTCTACAAGAACAGGTTTCTCATAGGATTTTTGAATCACTTCTGTTGCGAAGTTAGCGTGGTTGACTGAAACTGAAGAACCCATTATTTACCTTTGGCTTTTGTCTTTCTGGTGGTTGATTTACTGCTTGATTTAGTCCCACTGGTTTCCGCCGTTGCTGCTTTTGTGGTTGGGGTTTTGGCGGCGGCTTTTGTGGTTCGTTTGGCTGTGGTGGAGTGGGTCGTAGTTTTGGAGGCCACCGACTTAGAGGTGACTCCGTTACTGGTAACAGGTATCTGATCCGCTTTCAGATGGGCTTCCAGGAACCACAGTCGGATATCATCCAGGAACTACAGTCGCATATCAATGGTTCTCGAAACTTCAGTATAGAGATCGGCAGTGTCAGCATCTCCCAAATCATTGGTCTGGTTGATCGTTTCGCGCAAATGTTTGGCGTAGGGAGCGTAGCGATCGGCCAGGGCAATAATGTGATCTTTACCATCTAAAATGGTAAAGGGGTATTCGGGCAGGATCAAATTTGCCTCAGCAATCAGGGCCGTTCCCATTGCGGATCACTAAGAGCCGTCACTCGCTCTGAAATCACATCGATATACTCATACTCTTCCACTTCACCCGCCATTTCATCAAACAGCTCGTGCAGTTGATAAAAGTCCAAACCTTTGACGTTTCAATGGGCTTGTTTGACTTGAGTTTTGAGGTCCAATGTGGCAGCCAGTTTTGTATTGAGCAATTCAATAATCTGGGAACGGTTGTTTCTGGAATATCGATCCGGGTTGGATAAAGAATTAGCTTGCTGGCATTGTTGCCCATATGCCTTTGCTCTCGTTGAGTTGAGAATCAATCCAGTGAACGGAGAACTTTTGAGAAAGCTACTTCAAATTTATCTCAAAAATTTGTTTTGAAACCAATGATTTTAAGATAGGACTCCTTATATAAAAACTCATATAAAGAATATAAAGACAAAAAATATAAAGAGGGCCTGGATGGGGTGTTATAGTTCTACGCGGGTGCGTTAGGACATTGGAATTAGAGAGGGAGTAGGGGCTTCGCCCCCAGCCAGGGGTGGAACCCCTGCACCCCATCCTCAGCCTGGTGGCTATCGCTATAAATCTGTAGCTAACCTGCCCTAAGAACGTTGGATACTGCTCTACAGATAAAACTAATATTTTCAGAGCATTACCCCGCGATCGCTCTCAAGATAGAAACCCAAATTTACGCTGTTCTGTATTGATTTGAAAACCAGATGTTCTGTATTGGTTTGACAACCAGAATGTAGAGACTGCTCTTTCTAGCAACCCAAAGAAGTGAAACTTTTGCTATCGAGCACTTGCCTGTCTAGTCAGCACAACTGAGTAACAAAGGCGATCGCCCCTGGAAAAGGTTTCCCCACAAAGAATGGGAGTTTCTTGATTGGTGTAGGCAATATAGCGATAAACCAGCAGTGGCTCTCCCAACGGTACAGCGAGATACTGACTCAACTCATGGCTGGTATGGACTGATTCCACAGTGGCTTCGATGTGCTCAATCACAATCCCATTCTGCTCCAGTGTGGGAAAGGTCATGTGGAAACGCAATTCATCGGCAAACTGCCTACCCAGTTCTGGTAGAACATAGGTGATGTCAACAGCAGCGGGAACGTTGTTCAGTAAAATGAGTTTTCTCTGAAAATAGACCTCAGTGTCATTTTCAGGCAATTGAAGTATCTGTTGAATTTTGTCTGGTGCAGCCAACGGTTCAAACGCTAAACTTTGTATTGAACTGGTGACCCCTTGCCTTGCCATATCTTCTTTAAAGAAGATGAGGGGATTGGATAGGGTGCAAATATATTTGCGTTGGTCTTTGACAAAAACCCCTTTTCCCCGACGCGTGATGACCAGCCCCTGATTAGTAAGGTTGGCGATCGCTCGTCGCACCGTAATTCGGCTGACCTGATACTGTTCCATCAACTGATGTTCACTTGGAATCTGGTCACCCGAAGCATACTTGCCGCTAAGAATTTCTTCTCGCAGCCTTTCAGAAATGACTAAATGGAGTGGAGTGGAGCTCTGGGGTTCAGGCGACCTTGACATTCAGAATGTGGTAGAGAGAACTCAAAAAACATCACTTCGCCAGGGATTATTCTCTCATTGCCTGTAGAAATATAAACTCCATTTCCTGGGTTCTTTTGCGACTTGACAATAAGTGTTACTTATTACTCAACAACTAAGCCTCGCACCTGTTCCGGAGATTGATTCCATCTAAACCAGCTGCAAGCAGCCCCGCCTGAGCCAGATACAAACTGGCAGAACCATCCACCAACCGACACTCAAACCGTTCGCACTCTGGAATGCAAATCATATGGATCCGGTTTTGCCCCTGTAGGCAATGTAGCGGGGGCTCCAGGTACTTCCTGAACCTGTGATGGTGGCATCATCGTAACTTCTCCAGATAGCTAACCAGGGTAGAGATGAAGCCAAACTGGCGCATCAAATTGAGCTGGTCATGGCAAGAACGGGCCGCAATATCCAGTGAGTCTGCTACCTGGTAATGGCTGCCCTCTTTTTTGAGCAGCATAAATTTTTGAGCAGCATAAATTCTGCCTCCACCCCCGTTTTGTAGCAATAGCCAGACGCTTCACACCATCCTTACACGCTGGAAGAACCATCGCCACACTTCAGTTGTTTACCATCCACCCGGGGTAAGGCAGGAGCGACTTTGGAACTTTGCTGGCTGGCGCAGACGATGGATAGGGACAGGTTATTGTTGCCATCTTTCACCAGGAAGACGGCAGCGGTGTAGCTGGGCAGTCCATCTCTTTTGGCGATCGCAGTCGATATTGCCTGTCTTTCATCACCCCTGGTGCTATATAAATAGCTGGGATTCTCTGGCACCACCCTACTGCCAAGTTCTGCCAGGTTAGACGCGAACCGCTTTTTCTGATTAAAGAACTCCGTCTGTTTCTGGTTCAGGGTATTCATCGCCTCGATCGCTGTGGCATTATCGGAAGTAGCCAAAAGGGGAATTCCACCCACGGATGGTTCTTTAGCAACGGTAGTGGTCTGTCTGGGATTGGTCTTTGCCCGCTGTCGGGCGTTGGCCAACTGTTGCTGATAGTCGCGTAATAGTTTTTGTGCCTTTGGGTAGTCAGGGTTGGTGCGGGGAACCGACTTGAGAAAGGCGATCGCCCGTTCCCATTGAGTAATCACCAGTTTCCAGTCTTCAGGCGTCTGGGCATCGCGGGCCAGGGTAGTGGCACTGGCCGCTTTATCCGTTCCCTTCTGATAGGCATCAATAGGAACGGTGGGTGTTGGAGAGGGACTAGCGACAACGGGTGAAGGTAAGGGCGTCGCCGTTTCAGCGGGTAAGGGAGGGGGTGGGGTGGGAAAGGGCGATCGGTTAGCAGCCTTGCTACAGGCCGACAGAAGCAGGGCCGTAAAGGCACCCAGTTTAGCAAGTTGGTGACGGGAGAGAGTCATCATGTCTATTGCAAACCATGTTTATTGCAAACTTAGACAATTGAATTACCCCAACCACTATGACTCGCCAGGCAGGACAGTTGCAATCAGACTACAGCTATCACGTCGCAATGCGCTGTAATAACCGCGAATTTCGCCTGACTCGGTTGGAATGTCGTCAGATATTGCTTTACGCCATTAAGAGATGTCGAGATAAATTTGGCTTTAACGGCTTTAAACTCTATGCCATGTGCATTATGAGCAACCATATGCATTACCTGCTGGAACCAAAGCAGCCAGAAGACTTGCCACACATTATGCATCAGCTGAACTGGTATACTGCAATGTGTTTTAACCAGACGCTGAACCGAACCGGACACTTTTGGGAAAAGCGCTATCACAATACTGGTTTACAAATGTAGATAAACAACGGGCACTGAATATACTGCGATACATTCACAGCAACCCAAAAGCCGCAAATTTTCAGCAGGGTCGGTTTTATGACTACAGCAACTATGGCAGTTAAGTAGCTAGACGCAATTAAACTAAGGATAATTTTTGAGGGGGAGGGGGGCCCCTCCTGCTTGGCGACGCAGCCCCCACTCCCCCATTTACCAATTAAAATTAATTTTTACCAATCAATGATGACTACCTAACTTATGACCGTTTAACTGATGATGGCATCAGTCATTGGCATCCAGCATTCCTGGCACTGGAAAAAGCATTAGAGATTTGCGCAGCAGCGTATCGAAAGTTCTGTAAGAAATATAGGCGTTGCTAAATTTGGGTATGAAATAGGTGCTGTATGCTTGAAATTTCGTTTTGATTCATACTACTTTTCAGCGACGCCCGACAGATATGGCTCTACACGGGTGCATTAGAACATTGGAATTAGAGAGGGAGTGGGGGCTTCGCCCCCAGCCAGGGGTTCCACCCCTGCACCCCGTCCTAACCATCATGACTACCGCTATATCCCAACTGAGAGGGTCGAGCAACACCTGGCCATTGACACAACTGGCCGAGAACTTGGCTCCAAACTCTACTGGAGTCCCCGCTTTACCTCGCACCATCGGACGAATATGCGGTTGCGATAGGCGAACAATCCGGTCATCAATCCGATGCTGCCTTGGGTCATACATGGCTTGCTGTTGACGGTACAGTTCAGCAATCACCAGGAGTTTACGGTACAGGTGCTTGCCCAGGGCCGATAATAATGCTCCAACTGCGACTAACGCATCAATGTGAGCCAGATTGCGTTTCACATAGCCTAGTTGGTTACGAATGGCTTTTCGCATCGTTTTGTGGCGAACTTGGCGTTGCTTGGTGACGTTCAAATACTCTCGGCGGGCCTGCTGACGATAGGTGCGAGGTTTGGGTTGCACAACGGCTCGCACTTGCTCATATCCCTCTTCCATCACATTAGGCGGAGGAAAACTGGCGAAGAGGAACAAAAGGAGCAAGGGGCAGCCATCCTGGAAACTGGTTAATGATGTTAAGCAACTTTGCAAAGCCTCGCTGTAGGGCAGGCAACTCAAACCACCTTAACCACGGTTTGAGCAAGCTAAAGAAGATAAATGGCTCAATCAGTAATTGAACATTGTGGAGACGACGTTTCCACCCCTTCGATTGGCTCCAACTCGGATGTTGAACAAAGCGGCTGAGCAAATCCAATGGAGACTCGTTGAGTATAGCGGGTGGTTTGTCGTTCAAACCCTGAAACTGCAAACTCACCATCAGGTACGCACTCGATACGATTTCCCACCAGCGTTCGATTTGCTCGTAATGAGTAACTCGAAAATCTGCCCACCCCAATTCGTTTTTGCACTGCTTGAAGCCGTATTCCACCCAGGTTCGCAGTCCGTACACGTTGCCGATGAACGGAGCATCATCTTGCTCGGATCGCAAATGACTCATCACCATCCAGGTGCTGTTATCTGGTAATTGCACCGGGTCAGTGGTTAGTGTCCAGTAGCGCCACTGCCAACGCCTGCCAAAAACAATCTCCTGAATGTATCTTTGTTCGGTCCCGCCATTGCTAAAGATTCTCTCAAAGACTGCCAACGGCTGTAGCGAATCTGTGCCTCCTTAGGCATCCACACCCCGTGATTCGAGCGGATTATTGCCACAATCCACGGTAGCTTCAACTCGTTGAGAACGCTTAAGAAGGGATGGCTCTCGCCATACAAGCTGTCTGCCAGAACTAATGAAAAGCGAAAGCCGAAGTCCACCAATTCTTGAATGATTTGTTGTACCAGTTGCAGCTTGTTTGATACATCATCCGGTTGAGGCAGCGTTTCGGCTTAAACACTTTGAATCGCAAAGGAAAGCTCAGATCACCTAAGACACCATAGGCATTGACCGAGACGATGCCGTTGTCTACTTTGCCGATATTGCTGATGTACTGTCGTTCCATATAGTCGGTACTCTTGCCCTTCTTGCGGTCTCCCGTGTCGTCTATCACCAGGACGAGCGCTTGCCCGTGGATTTGGTTGAGAATCAGAGCTAGGCGTTGATAGCGTAATGCTTCCACCCTCCACGGAGCATCAGTTAGAACATGGAGCAGTCCTTGCTCATTGGGCAAGCCCACCGCCTTGGCAATGGCAGGTAGCGTTTTGCGGGGCAGGGGAGCCACCAATCCCAAGTGCAGATACTTAAAGGCTTCAAAACCGCGGACATCACTAAACAAGTGCTCGTAGACTCGGCAGTAGTTATCTACGAGGCGAACAGTAGACACAGGGGGACGCGGTTCTACCATCACAACCACCTCATGCGAGGGGAACTATCTTGATCTTACTCTCGCTAATGTGATGGAAGAGGGATATTCAGACACCTAACAAGGCTTTGAGAAGCCAGAGGTAGGATTAATTCTGGCTCCTGGCTCCTGGTTTCCTCCATTAGGGCATCTACCGTCAAAATTGTTTAAATCGGTATAAACCCTATAAAATTTATTCCGCTGCGAACCGTTACGCTCTGTTTGCCCAGTCTTTTGCCCAACTCAGGATCTCGTGTACGCGTTCCAGGTTGGCCGCTTCCGAATAAAGACGGAGGACGGGTTCTGTGCCGCTGAAGCGAATCAAAAGCCAGCTTCCATCGTCCAGCCGAAATTTATAGCCGTCGATAGAAAGGCGGTCTGCCACTTTCCGGCCAGCAATTTCGGAAGGAGGGTTGGTTTTGAGTTGGGTTAGCAGGCGATCGCGCACCTCCATTCCAGCCAGCGGCAGATCGATCCGGTCATACTCAGAAATATAACCAGTGCGTTTCTGAAGGTCTTTGTAGAGGTCGCTCAGGTCGGTATTCGATTGAACGATCGCCTCCAGCAAGTAAAGGGCTGATAGCAGTGCATCTCGCTCTGGAATATGATTGCCATAGCCAATGCCACCGGACTCTTCCCCACCTAACAAAACCTGCGTTTCCAGCATCCGGTCGGCAATGTACTTGTAACCAATTGGGGTTTCAAATACTGGAAGTCCATACAGGGCAGCTACTTTGGGCATCAGATCTGAGCCACTGATGGTTTTGATGAATTCTCCCTTTGAGCCACGCCTGGATACCAGGTGTTCGATCAGGATTGGAATCAGGATTTGGGAGCTGAGAAAATTCCCCTGGCTGTCGATGGCGGCGATGCGATCGCTATCCCCGTCAAACACCAGCCCAACCACCAACTGCTCCGGGTGCTTTTGATGGTAAGTCTTAATCTGTTCCAGCGTTGCAGCCAGGTACTTGGGTAACGGCTCCGGAGCCCCTCCACCAAAGAGGGGGTCGCGATCGCAGTTTAGCTCCTGAATAGGAGCCTCCAGCAGACGGGCCAATCCACCCGCGGCGGCACCGTGCATCACATCGGCAAAGACCGTCACAGTCCCGTCCTGAAGGGCACTCCGGATTTTGTCAATCTCAACTTTTGTCCGCAGTTCTTGACAGTAGCCCTGCCAGGGATCAAAGGTTTGTAGCGTTCCTGGCGTGGCTTTGATCGTTACCCCTTCCTTTAGCAGGGCTTCGATCTGCTGGGTCACAGCTGGAGGAACGGAGCCACCAAATGCCCCTTTCACCTTGAGCCCAGAGTACTTACCGGGGTTGTGGCTGGCGGTAATCACCAGGGCACCGAGGGCATGGTGCTGCTTGGCGGCCCAGCTAAAGGCGGGGGTGGGTGCGTAGCCTTCGGACAGCAACACATCGAATCCGGTGTTGATGACTGCGTCTGCAACGGCGCGGGCAAAGTCCTCTGACAGGAAGCGGCGATCGTAGCCTACAATCACAGTCCGGTTAGGGGTGGTGTTGCCGTAAAAGTTTGCCAGGACCTGAGCTGCCAGTGGGGCGACCAGGGTCAGGCGTTCAAAGGTAAAGTCGGCGGCAATGACTCCACGCCAGCCATCGGTACCAAATTTGATGGAATTCGTAGTAACCACAGTGGGAAAGGGATGATTCATAAGGGACAGGAAACGGGCTACGCATCTGAGTGTATTCCCCAGAGCGCAACTTCAGCCAGGGATTGGAGGCTGCTATATATTAACTTTGCAGATCCCTGAACGTTTATTTTCTGAAGGGACATTCTAGAACTGGTAGTACACGACATTCTAGAACTGGTAGTACACACTGAAATAGACGCCACTGTCCTGAAGATCGTTGCCGCGATCGTCGGGGCGGGTGATGGGGTAGGCGAAGTCAAAGCGCATGTTCAGGCGAGGAATGGGTTGCCAGAGAATACCTGCTCCAATACCAGCCAGAAACCGCCCATCGGGAATGGGATTGGGATTACCGGAGGTATTCCAGACGGTGCCTGCGTCAAAGAAAGGAGCCAGTTGCAGGGTCGGAATTCCGGCTTCGTCGCGGGCGATCGCAATCCGGTCTTCAATCGAGAACCGGAAACCATTGTCACCAGAGCGAAAGTTCTGGCGATAGCCGCGTAAAGATTGCCCGCCTCCAATCACAAACTGTTGGGATGGCAACAGAGTGTCAGGAGTCAGTTGCACATCTCCCTGAACAATCAGCAGGTGGTCATTGCCTAAACGCTGCACTCGTTGAATTTGCCCCAGCCAGCTAAAGAATTTGCTGTCAGGAATGGGCTCAGGGTTTTCGGTGGCACCAAAGATATCTGTGCCAATGTTGAAGAGCGATCGCAGTGCCCAGGCCCCTTGAGGGTCGCGCCGAATGTATTCCTGCCCGAACTTGAATACGCGGGTACGACTGTTTCCTTCCGCATCGGGACCAATCCCAAACGGAAAGCCCAGATTCTGGAACAAAAACGTCTGTCCATTTTGAGCTGTAAACCCGACTGAGAGAGCCAGTTCTTCACGGGGTGTGCGAAGCAGGGGTTGGCGGTAACTCAGCTCGTAGAGGTAATTGTTACCCCGGATATCCAGTGCTTCAAACGCTGGATCAGTAATCTCGTTTTTGCTAGGTGAATAGCGAAATTGAAGCGTCCCATTCATGGGATTAATGGGGATGCGGTAGTTAAAGTCTCCTACATTGGACCCGCCATTGGTCGAGCGGAAGTAGGTAATAAAGAGTTCATCCCCAAAGCCTGTCAGGTTGCGGTATCCAATTCCGCCTCCAAACCGGACTGAACCTACACTGGGCGGGGAGTAGTTATCAACCCCCACAAACCCCAACCAGGGTCTGGCCTCCGTGACCCGCACAATCAAAATGCTTTGCCCCAACTGGGTCCCTGGGCGCAGGCTCGCCTCCACGTTAGTAAAGAGGGGATCGGCTTTTAACAACCGCAGTTGGTCTTCCAAATTATCGCGGTTCAGGGGAGCCCGCGAACCCAGTTCAATCCGACTGCGGATGTAGGAACCCCTGACTCGCTGTGCCCCTTCAATCCGGATGTCTTCTAAAGAACCCTCAATTACCTGGATGCGGACAACCCCATCTTTTACCGTCTGGTCTACCAAAACGGCTCTGGAGGTGATGTAACCCCGATTGAGATAAAGCTGGGTGATGGCGTCGGCAACCTGCCGCAGTTCCTCCAGACTTACCGATCGCCCCTCTAGCGGTTTGGTAATAGGTTCAATCTCAGCCGGGCGCAAAATTGTGCTGCCCACCACCTCAATTCGGGTGACTGGGATGCTGGTTGTAGGCTGGCTGGGAGGGGGTTCTGTGGGGGTAGGAGTGGGGTTGGGGGTGGGGAGAACGGGTTGGGTTTGCTCTGGCGTTTGGGGATCTGGTAATGGAGCGGGCTGAATCAGGCGATCGCGATTGGGATCGGGTCGATTTTGACCGGGATCGGGAAACGGAACCTGCGCTATCTGCGTCGATTTTCCTGGAGCGGCAGTCCTATTTAACGGAATCGATTGGTTCGCCAATGGCTCAATCTGACCACTTTCCGCTTCTTCCGAACTGGCATGCTGGGCTGGCTGCGGCCTTGTCAAAGGCGTTAGCCTGTAGACGGACAAATGGGCTAAGCCTGTCCCAACTTCGCCCAGCAAGATGATCGGAAGTGCATATCCCTGCTGGCTGGAAATTATCCACAGAAGCCCAGCCGAAACCGACACTCCAGACCTGATTCGAAAACGCTTCAACTGCATTGGATAGCCTCTACCACCCGATGACTTAATAGTTAGGGAAGGTCTACCCTCTCGGCGATCGCTCAAAACTTCCTGGTATAAACCTTCACCGCAAGCCAATTTATTGTATCTGCGTTCTCCAGAGTAAATAACAAATCTGGAAAATTCACATTTTTGCTTGAATGGGATGGTGTACCAGGTTTTTTTTAACCAAATCCAAAGGAATACGAAGTTATGTGTTTGGCAAACCGTTCTGCTGTTGTTGCTCGCTGGGTTGGGCTGGCTCTTGGACTGTGGTTGTGTAGTCTGCCATTGGTTGCTATGGCAACTCCGTTTAAACCTCCCAAACGGGGCATTCCAGGACGACGGGAAGGAGGCGGTACTCGCGATCCCCAGGCGTGTGTGCAGGGTAATCCGGCGCGGTTAATTGCCCTTATGCCTCAGACTAACCTGGGATTGACCACGCATGAGTACCCCCGATTCTTCTGGTACATGCCTAAAACACGGGCGAAGTTTGCTGAATTTGCCCTATACGAGACCAATGAGAATCAGGAAGATAAGGTACCTATTTACACCGCTACCTTTGGCATTTCAGGCCAAACTGGAATTGCTAGTTTAACCCTGCCTACAAACTCGACAATTCCTCCCCTAGTGGTCGGAAAGGATTATCGCTGGTCGTTTGCCCTTATCTGCAATCCAAATGACCGGAAGCGAGATATCGAGGTGGAGGGTTGGGTACAACGGATCACGCCCGATGCAACTCTGACTGGGAAATTGGCAAAGGCTAATGCAGGCGATCGCGTCATTCTCTACGCCAACAATGGGATCTGGTTTGATACCTTGACTACGCTGGCAGAACTGCGCTGCACCCGTCCTAAGGATGTGGTGACTCAAACCATTTGGGCAGAACTATTAAAGTCTGTCAAACTGGATGCGATCGCGGAACAGCCGCTGATTCAGCAATGCAGCCCTCCAGGTCAATAGCGCCACTTCTTAGTTTTGATTGCTCGTTACCAGGCTCCTGCTGGGTCAGGCCAGACGGGCAACTCCCCGCTTGAATCCGGGAAACCAGAGCTTCCATCGATGAGTTGGCTGAGCCGGAGCTTAGCAACCACGAGAACCCCCTCTCCTGACTTCTGGCTCCCAATCAAATCCCCGCCTCTTTCAGCTTCTTCCGAATGAGTTCCACGCGCTTACGGTTTACTCCCAAATCAGACTTGCCCAATCGGGAGGCAGAGCGTACCTGGATGACTTTCGCTGAAGGGTCAAAATAAAATTCCACGTCGTCCACGAACCCCATTAGCTTGCTGGTGAATTCGGCATAGAGATAATCCGGTGATTCAGTAATAATATTTGTTCGCTCTATGGATTGAATGATCTGCTTGAGGGCAGCCATCGCCTCTGCCGGGGTGGAGGTGTAGGAGAGGGGGGCGATCGCATGCTGCCCATTCTGGTCGTAGCTGCACACACAATTGGGAGTGCCGGGACAGGGCGCTAAGCGACCATTGCTGACACCCAGATTGGCAGGACGTTGACCCGAAAACTTAAACATAGGCATCCATCAGTGGAAATCTACTAAACCTCAATTTTTCCGGTAGCGGAAACAGTCAACCGTATGATCATGCACCAGCCCGCAAGCCTGCATGAAAGCATAGCAGATTGTCGAACCAACAAATTTGAAGTTGCGCCGTAGGAGGTCTCTGCTCATGGCGCGAGACTCAGGCGTTTCCGCTGGCACTTCCCCTATTGTTTTCCAGGCCTTGTAAAGGGTCTTTCCGCCGACAAAGCTCCAGATGTAGGTGTCAAAGCTGCCAAACTCTCGCTGCACCTCCAAAAATGCTTTTGCATTTTGAACCGCGGCTTGCACTTTTAGCCGATTGCGCACAATACCAGGGTTGGTCAGTAATGTGGCAATTTTGGCATCATCGTATCGGGCAATTTTGGCGGCGTCAAAGCCATCGAAGGCTTCACGATAACTCTCTCGTTTTTTTAGAATGGTCAACCAATTTAAGCCTGCCTGTGCCCCTTCAGGAATGAGCATTTCAAATAGGTGAGTATCGTCGTGAACGGGAACTCCCCATTCGCGATCGTGATACTCGATGTAAAGCGGCTCATCCTTAACCCAGGCACAGCGCCGAAGTTCATGGAAGTCTATCATCGATTGAGCGTTATTTCTTACCAGGTTTTGCCCCTTCTGCCGAATTCAAAGCCCGGTCCAGTACTTCCCGGGCCTGTTCTGCCTGCACTCTGGCTTCTCGATAGCGAAGGTTGGATTGGGCATAGGTCTTCAACACCTTAAACCCTTCTTTGAGGCTGGCAATCTCATCTTCAGTGACGGGTTCATCACTAAATAAAATGTCAATCTTGGCGCGGACTTGAAGCGCTTCAGTACGGGACTCCTGCACTTTTAACTTGAGGTTTGCCAGGTTGCTGAGAACTTGCACCGCATGGGTTACGGCATCTTCTTCAGGACTGGGGGGAGTGGGTTGTTCTTTCACTTCAATAAATTGGTCGGGACCAAAGCCTTCTGAGAGGTCAGTAGGGAGTTTACCCGCATCCATCAGTTCAATCAACTGATCCATTGCTTTTTCACGGGCT
This sequence comes from Leptothermofonsia sp. ETS-13, assembly GCF_049200465.1. Taxonomy (NCBI): domain Bacteria; kingdom Bacillati; phylum Cyanobacteriota; class Cyanophyceae; order Leptolyngbyales; family Leptolyngbyaceae; genus Leptothermofonsia; species Leptothermofonsia sp. ETS-13. The sequence goes on along the minus strand of NZ_CP120836.1, from coordinate 1,589,250 downwards.
TTGGTGGAGTCTTTTCCGGGAACCGTCAGAATCACTTCAGGACTCTGAACCAGCGTGTATTGAACCATAGGATTTAAATAGAACAATCGTACTAATTATACAGCAGTCTTTCAGAGATTTTCCAAAAAGAACGTGCTTGGGCACGCATTGCTTATCCTACGCTGTTCTAGCTAAACACTAAGCTCAGGACGGGGTGCAGGGGCGAAACTCCTGGCCGGGGGCAAAATCCCACACTCCCACATCCCCTAAACCGAGTGTCCTAAGCAACCTGGTAACAGCTAAATTTTATTTTCCAGAGATCACCTTTGCTTTTGAGGTAAGACTGGATACGGAGGGTTCTCGTAAATCAACTAATTCACAGAGGCTACGAGTTTCTCTTCCTCCTCTTTGGGAATCAGGCGACCTTCATCTTCAAATCCGGCAATCTGATCGAAGTTGAGGTAGCGGTAGAGGTCAGCCGCAAAGGGATCGATCTTGTTGGTAACGATTTCCATGTACTCCTCTACAGTGGGAATCCGCCCCAGCAGGGCACAAACGGCTGCCAGTTCTGCTGAACCAAGATAGACTTGAGCCCCTTTGCCCATGCGGTTGTTAAAGTTACGGGTAGAGGTGGAAAAGACGGTTACACCGTCCGCTACTCGTGCCTGGTTTCCCATACACAGAGAGCATCCGGGCATTTCTAAACGTGCCCCTGCCGCTGCGAAGATACTGTAATAGCCCTCATCCCGCAGCATTTTCTCATCCATGCGAGTGGGAGGACAAATCCAGAGGCGGACTTTCACCTGTCCCTGCCCTTCCAGCACCTTAGCCGCTGCCCGGTAGTGGCCGATGTTGGTCATGCAGGAGCCAATGAAGACTTCATGGATGGGGTCCCCCGCACACTCTGACATTAGTTTGATATTGTCTGGATCATTGGGAGCGGCAACCAGCGGTTCCCTGATTTGATCCAAATCCACCTCAATAATGTCAGCATATTCCGCGTCAGGATCAGACTCCATTAATGTGGGATTTGCCAGCCACTCTTCCATCTTGCGAACACGACGCAAAATGGTGCGGGCGTCGCCGTAACCACGGGCAACCATGTTTTTAAGCAAAGCTACGTTGGAGCGCAGATATTCCGCCACAGTTTCTGTGCCAAGTTTGATTGTGCACCCGGCTGCCGATCGCTCTGCCGTGGCATCCGTTAACTCAAAGGCTTGTTCCAGTTTCAGGTCGGGCAAGCCTTCCATCTCAATAATCTTGCCGGAGTAAATGTTTTTTTTGTTCTCTTTGGTAACGGTCAATTTCCCCTGTTGGATGGCAACGTAGGGAATGGCATTTACGATGTCTCGCAGGGTAACACCAGCTTGCAGCTTGCCTTTGAACCGTACCAGAACCGATTCGGGCATATCCAGGGGCATGACACCCAGAGCGGCGGCAAAGGCTACCAGGCCCGAACCTGCCGGAAAGGAAATGCCCAGGGGAAAGCGGGTGTGGGAGTCACCCCCGGTCCCGACCGTGTCTGGCAACAGCATCCGGTTGAGCCAGGAGTGGATGATGCCATCCCCTGGGCGAAGGGAAACTCCACCTCGCTCGTGCATGAAATCGGGCAGTTCGTGGTGGGTTTTAATGTCCACGGGTTTGGGATAGGCCGCGGTGTGACAAAAGCTCTGCATCACCAGGTCGGCACCGAAACCAAGGCAGGCGAGCTCTTTTAACTCGTCGCGGGTCATGGGTCCGGTGGTGTCCTGGGAGCCGACTGTCGTCATGACGGGTTCGCAATAGGTGCCGGGACGTACCCCAGGAAGGCCACAGGCTTTGCCAACCATCTTCTGGGCCAGGGTGAAGCCTTTACCACTGTCTGCGGGCATTTGGGGACGGGTGAAGACCGGGCTGGGTCCCAATCCCAGGGCGGCACGAGCTTTGTCGGTGAGGGTGCGTCCAATCAGGAGAGGAATTCTGCCTCCGGCCCGAACTTCATCCAGGATGGTGTCTGGCTTCAGCGTGAAGGTGGAAATCACTTTCCCCGATTCGTTGGTGATTTCGCCTTTATAAGGATAGAGGGTAATCACATCTCCAGTTTCCATCTGGGTTACGTCGCACTCGATCGGGAGGGCACCGGAATCTTCCATGGTGTTGAAGAAGATGGGGGCAATCTTACCGCCGAGGCAATAGCCGCCTGTGCGCTTGTTGGGGACAAAGGGAATGTCGTTGCCGATGTGCCAGAGAACGGAGTTGGTTGCTGATTTGCGGGAGGAGCCAGTGCCAACGACATCGCCTACGTAGGCAACGGGATAGCCTTTCTGTTTCAGTTCTGCGATGGTGTCCAGCCCTCCTGGTAGCCGGGTTTCCAACATCACTGTGGCATGCAGGGGAATATCGGGGCGGGTGGTGGCGTGGGGAGCGGGGGAAAGGTCGTCGGTGTTAGTTTCTCCGGGGACTTTGAAGACGGTGACGGTGATCGCTTCAGGAAGTTCGGGACGGCTGGTAAACCATTCGGCCCTGGCCCAGGATTCCATCACCTGTTTGGCGTAGGGATTTCCTTGGTCGGCAAGTTCCTGAATATCGTGGAAGGCGTCGTAAACCAGTAGTGTTTTGCTCAGTGCGATCGCTGCTGTGGAGGCCAGTTCAAGATTGGCGGATTGGAGTAAGTCAATTAAGGAGTGGACGTTGTAGCCACCCATCATCGTACCGAGGAGTTCAACGGCGGATTGGGGAGTGATCAGGGGGCTGGTAATTTCGCCTTTGGCGATCGCTGTCAAAAATCCTGCCTTTACATAGGCGGCCTGATCTACGCCGGGAGGGACGCGATCGCGTAGCAATTCGACCAAAAATGCTTCTTCACCTGTGGGGGGATGCTGCAATAATTCGCACAAATCAGCGGTTTGTTGAGCGCTCAGCGGTAGGGGAGGAATACCCAGTTTGGCGCGATCAGCAACATGTTGGCGATAGGATTCAAGCATAGTCAAAGTTTCTACAGCACACTACAAGGGAATACAGGTGATTGACTCTCCTGAAAGTTTAGCGACGGGCATGCTCATCGCCAGGATAAAACCCATCTTTCAGGAATTTTGTTTGAGATGAAAGAATAACATAAGCGACTCTTTCACCGTCAAGCCAGGACAGGCGATCGAGAGGTTGCACCATTTGCAAAGGTACTCTCGCCGTATCATATTTACAGTTGGGATTGATACCTAAACTGACGCAACCTTGAGTTTACAGCGTCAAGTTCATCTGACGAAACGCCTGCGGCGATCGCAAACTCGCCAACGCAGGAGAAGTAAGTAGGTAGTCATCATTAATTGGTAAAGGGGGGAGTGGGGGCGCCCCCAGGCAGGAGGTTTCACCCCCTCCACCCCCGAAATTATCCTTAATTTAATTGCGCCTAGCTACTTAATGTGCCACTGCTGACCCATCGCCTGTGCCTATTCCTTTAGAAGTGTTTGGGTTTCTAAAAATCTCTTATGAAACCAACACAAGATGGGACGTAATGGATGGTTGAATAAGATGCTCCAGCGATCGCCGTTTGAGTAATGAGTAGTTATTCGGCAATGTCAGATCTGGCATTTCTTGCCAGCAATGGCGACAAAATAAAACAGTTTGATGATGATGAAAACACCGCACCACCGGATATCCACAGCAAGGACAGTCTGTCATAATAGTATTCACATCCGTTTGTAATCATGGATTTAATAAAAGGGTGGATAACGTCTTATCCATACTAAATAGCTAGACGCAATTAAATTAAGGATGATTTCGGAAGGGGAGAGAGTGCCCCCCACCTAAAGGCAAAGCCCCCACTCTCCCTTCTTACAGTTAATTACGGCTATCTAAGTAGATAGGTAGAATCGGATGTAGGATGAGTTAGCGATAATTACTGCCTGAAATTATTCCCCTGTAAAGCAATTCTGGCTTTTTCAGCAAACCCTATTTAGTTTTAATTAGTCCCACCTACTTACTGACTCAATCTAAAATTTAGAAGTAGAATCTGAGGAACCTATAAAGATCGTGGCAGAATTGCCGAGGAATGAGAATATAACTCAAAGCTTCGCAAGGTTTCTCAATTTAACGTAATACCAATCGATCCTGCTCTTCAGGCCATTCTGAAAGATGAAAAGTACCCACAAGACCTGGTCTTACTTCTCTTATTTTGACTCGTGAATAGAAGACTCGTGAATGGAATGTTTGGGCTGAAGAATGGTGTTAATACGGTTTAATAAATGGTCAAAATCAATCGGCTTACGAATTAGCCCATCAGCTCCCACATTAACCCCCTGGTCGGGTGTCAATTCGCTATAACCTGTAATTAATAGAATCGGAATAAAGGGTAGGGATGGATTTTGCCGAATGCGTCGAGTTACCTCAAGGCCATTCATTTCTGGCATCATCACATCCAGCAGTATCAAGTCGGGTGGATTGACTTCAATTTTTTCCAGTGCTGCCTGCCCACTATCGGCAACCTCAACCTGATAGCCTTCGCTTTCCAGAATTGCCTGCAACATAAAGTAGTTATCGGCAATATCATCGACTACAAGAATGCGATCAACGTCAGAACTACTACCAACGGACAAACCAGTCATTACACACCAGGCAACAGTTAGTTTTAATCATAGGGTTATTCCATTCTCTTCATAATCCAGGCCAAGCCACTCTTGCGAAAGATAGATTTTGCTATCTTTCGTTACTTGTGTTGTAAGCATCTTTACCCAGTGATATAGCTCTACGTGGGTGCATTAGGACATTGGAATTAGAGCAGGAGTGGGGGCTTCGCCCCCAGCCAGGGGTTCCACCCCTGCACCCCGTCCTAACCACAATGACTACCGCTATATTTTCAAACTCCGAAATCTTTTCTCAAGTAAGACTTGAAAGACTCAAATGAGAATCATAATGAGTCTTATTTGAGAATATTGAGAAAATCAGTTCCGGGGTAATGAGTAACTCCTCTCTTCATTCATCTGAATCAAGAATTTGGTTAAATAGCTGGGCGCAATTAAATTAAGGATAATTTCGGGGGTGGAGGGGGTGACCCTCCTGCCTGGGGGCGCAGCCTCCACTTCCCCCTTTAAAGTTAATTTTGGGTTAATTTTGGGTTAATTTTGGGTTAATTGTGGCTACCTACTTAGCTGTTGATGGAAAGTTTGGAAAGGTCGGGAGATGATGCGATCGCGGCCATAGATTTATGCACTTCTGCGGAATACACAATAAACCAGCCTCTTTCTTTAAATCATAAAGGCTAGTCCCCTAGGGAGATAGGGCTTATAAATGATGAGGAATCTAATTTGAATGGACTAAATTTGGACTAATTTGAAGAGAGGATCTGACTTCCTTAAGGAACACCCATGTCGTTAAAGAAAAAGCGATCGCCCCACCGGAATTTCATCCTATTCTCATGAATAGAGTGATTAGAAACCCACGCCCTGGTAGCAACCCATGCCTTTGATGACAGAACCCGTCAATCTGAAAAGTTTTCACTTCCCATGGGGACCCCTGGTAGAAATTCTGACAATCAGCTCTGCAACTTTCTTGCTGCCTGAGGCGATTTTAGCCAAACAGCCCAATTGTGCAAATCCTCAAACCCAATCTGAGCTGAATTATTGCGCCGGGCAAAACTTTCAGAAAAGCGATCGCGAACTCAACCAGGTTTATCAGGCATTACTTCCCAGACTTGCCCAGCCACGTCGTCAGGGACTCATTACAGCCCAACTGAACTGGATCCGGTTTCGCAATGATGAATGCACCTTCTTCGGTAGCTATGCCGAAGGAGGCAGCATGCAACCCATGCTCATAGCTGGCTGTAAAGATCGACTCACTCAACAGCGGACTGCTGACCTGAGAGCATATCTGCATGGCAAAACCCCTCCAGCTATCAACAACAGTTATCAATCAGTTGATCAGAAGCTAAACCAGCTCTACCGAAAGCTTCAGCAAAACCTGTCTCCCCATCGCCAATCCAAACTAGAAACCGCAGAACTTTCCTGGATTGCCTTCCGGGATACAACCTGTGAATTTGAGGCCAGCCATCGTGGGAATACAGCCCGTTATCAATGTATGGTACGCACGATTGAACAGCGCAATCGCCAGTTAACAGAGCACCTCAGCACCAGTGCCAAAACATCTGGCAGCGGACTGTTTATTCGCAACCAGCTGTCTCAGTCATCTCGTCTGGGTCTCATCCCAAGTCTCAAAATGATTCTTAAAATCTTAGATTGGACATATTAGGTTATACTTCCGCATCAAACGTAATCAACCTCAAATGATTGGGGTTTGCGATCAATTCCTTGGCCAGTAAGTAGCCTGCAATTGTCCAAGTTTGGAGTTTTCGTGCTTCTTTCCCAATCAGGCGACCATCTGGTCCATCGTAATATTCAGGCCAGTTGTCTTGCAGTAACCGCCGTTCTGCGATCGCGATCGCGTGGTGAGCCAACTCCGCCCGATTCATTTTTCGGGCCGCTGCCGTCAACATCCATAGCAGAACGGGCCAGTTTCCCCCATTGTGGTAAGACCAGGGCCGATTTTTTGGATCGGCTCCCGTAACAATTTTCCAGTCCGTGTCCTCCAATGCCGGATAGCACAACTTCATCGGCATCTGCCCCACCAGGTCACCCCAGCGCAGTTCAATCACATTTAAGATCCTGTGAGACTGGTACTCATCCGCTAAGGAAAAGATAATGGCCATCAAATTACCAATCGCAAAAAAGCGCGTATCCAGTTGGGATGGACCCAGATTACCCGCCAGGTAACCACCCGCTTCAGGCAGCCACTTTGCCAGCTTGTAGAACGGAATTGAGTCTGAATAGATATTAAACTGGTTAAGAGCTTCTTCCCCATACTCCTCCACCTGAAATCGGTAGATCACATTCAAGCGATCGGGGTCGAGCCAGTAATTCTCTCGCAGTTGTCGCAACAAAGGTCTGAGGCGACCGTGGATTGCCTGAATGATTTGTTTATTCTCTTGATTGGGAACCAGTAACTCCAGGCTAGAGCGGAGAGCCCCGTAAAACAGGGATTGAATATCCAGGGGGTGCCCATACAAGCCCATGCGACGGTCAATCATACTGGCTCCATCAGGAACCAATACCATGGGGTACATATCAAACCGGGTAACCATACAAAGCTCTAGAATGAGCCGAATACCCTCCTGGAAATCTGCTCGATGGGCCAGTTCTACATCTTGAGTAGAGATGACATAGGCCCTCAGCAAAATAATCCACCAGAGACAGGAATCTGCCGGAGCAACTCGCCCGATCGCGTGATCACCAAAATCCGCCTTTAGATATTCCTGACCATAAATCGTACCAGCCTTAAAACTGGCAGGCATCAGGCCCCGGCTGGGTTTTAAGCAGTCTAATTGCCCCGTTTTAGGCTGTAGTTTCAGTGTTTCTTCCAAAAAATTGCGGACAATTTTCGATCGATTCTTCATCAGAAACAACAAAGCCGAGGGAACAAAGTCCCGAATAAAGCACTGATCGTAGTTAAGTGCTGCAATGTCCGGGTCACGGGCTGCAATGGTGCCAATCGGATGCCCCTGGTAGTAGATCACCGATTGCTCAAACGCATCCCATGCCTGTTCAGTAATAGCGCGATCGCCCAACGTCCCTTCCTCTCTAAATAATTGATGAAATCAAAATAACGCCCGTATTGCAGCGATACTGGCAAACAAAACCTAACCGCCAGTATAGCTGTCTAAAATGAGATCTGTAGAATCATTCTTAGACTAAAAGCGAGACTCAAGTGAGACTACGAGACAGGCTAATACCGTCTCAACTCCTGTGCCGTTACCCCAGACGCTGAGTTATTGGCGTACTTTGCATATTGCTCAATATGAAACTCAGCCGATTGAATAGTTGCCTGTACCGAATCTCGTAACTGCATCACCATCCACCATTCCCGCAACCGAAAGCATTCCACCGGAATAGCGACTCCCCGGTAATACTCTAAAGCAGGCAGCCGTTCAAACCAGGGGTAAAACGCCAGATCAACCAGACTGAGAGACTCACCCAGCCAGTAAGGGCCTGCCTCCGACAGCTTGCGCAACCCCTCCATCTCCATCAATCGGAAGTGCTGTTGCAGTTCCTCTTCCCACTCCTGCTGTTTTTCCAACTCCTGGCTCAGTAATAGCTTGTAGAATGCGGTCGTAAATTTCGTGTTGGCAAAGTCAATCCAGATCCGGGCGATCGCCCGCAACCCTGCTGCCCCCGGCATCAATGGCGGCTCTGGAACCACCTCTTCCAGGTATTCATTAATGATGGTCGATTCCCAGATGCGATCGTCCCCAAACTGAATCACAGGCACCTTCCCATAAGGTGAAACTTCACCAAACCAATCGGGTTTGTTCTGCAAATCAATCTCAATCAACTCAAAGTCCACCCCCTTTTCCAGCAATACCAATCGACTCCGCTGGGCAAAAGGACAGGCAGAAGCACTGTAAATTTTGACCTTTGGCATAAGCACTCCAGAAGTAAACCAAAATAACAGCAGATTTTGATTGATTCAGCCAGGAAGAGTTTATGTTTGCTAGCTCGAAAATACTCCCCCTGGCTCCCTCGATTCCCTTTTTCCAATTGTGGTGCTGTACACCGTTATAAGTAGCTGGACGCAATTAAATTAGGGATAATTTCGGGGGTAGAGGGGGTGGAACCCCCTGCCTGAGGGCTGCGCCTCCACTCCCCCTTTTCACAGTTACTACGGCTACCTGCGTAGTAGCTTTGCGAGGAATAACACAGTGCAGTCACGAAATTGGTTAGATATAATACCAGTTAGATGCCCACGACTTCTGATTACTAGGTTTAGCAAATAACCCTCCGCGACTTGGTGGTAATGGTTGCAGCTGGTTCTGGATAGCAGGAAACCTGCGATTCATCGTTACGGCATCTACAGGTATAAGTTTGTCAAAGTTTGCATCAAAGTCCGGCACTTGAAATTCAGCAATGCCCTTGGGGATACTTGCAGGTTTTTCCCTGAAAACCTTTTGCCTGCACTCTTGCACTCTCTTAATTTAGAGAAATGAGATAGAGAGATGAGAGTTGCATCAGAGCTCAGCAATGACTGTCCGCTCAGCTTGATGATGCTCCTCTCATTCTAGAAGCGCTTAGAACCCATTGGAGATAAATAGGATGAAACACATCGAGGGAAAATTCAAAGGATTTAAAGGGATTAACCTCTACTATCAGGGTTGGTTTCCAAATGAATTCACCCAGGCCGTTGTCGTGATGGTTCATGGATTGGGGGCACATAGTAGCTTGTTTAATCAGGCTGTCCAGTACCTGGTTACTCAAAATTACGAAGTCTATGCGTTTGATCTACGAGGTCATGGGCGTTCTCCAGGGCAGCGAGGACATATTAACTCCTGGAAAGAATACCGAGAAGATTTACATGCATTTTTACAGATAATTCATAAGCAACGACCGGGATATCCCTGCTTCTTGTGGGGACATAGCCTGGGTGGCACTATCGTTCTAGATTACGCTCTGCGATACCCTGATGAGTTGCAGGGAATTATTGTAACGGCCCCTGCCCTGGGAAAAATTCGCATTTCTCAAGCCAAACTGTTGATCGGACGCATGCTTTCAGGAATTGTACCCCGCTTTAGCCTCAAACTTGGTTTCAAGCAAGCAGCGTGTTCCCGCAATCCTGAATTTTGCGCTGCCCTGCTGGAAGACCCACTGAGACATGAGTATGGTAGTGCTCGTCTCGCAACAGAATTCCTTAAAACAGTGAATTGGATTCTAAACCACACCTCTGAACTACGAATTCCTCTACTCACACTTCACGGAAGTGCAGACGAAGTAACGCTTCCAGAGGCAACTCGGGCATTTTTCCAAATGGTGACTTATCACGACAAAGAATATCGGGAGTATGAGGAGCACTATCACGACCTGTACGTCGATATTGAGTATCAGAGAGTATTTAAGGACTTTGGAAACTGGCTAGAACGCCATTTAGAAAGTGCAGCCTGTCAGCCATTAATCCTCTGGGCGCTGGAGGCAGCGGTTGCTAAAAAATAAACCAGAAGCCAGGAGGGAAAGGCGAGAAGGGGTGAATGGGTGGATAGGGTGATAGAGTACTTGTTCTTCCCATCCAGGATTCCATCACTCCCCACCCCCCTCTGGCTCCCTGATTCCATCTTTTTACTCAAATTTAAAACTCTTCTTTGGCTCAGGAAGCCCGTTTTTGAGTAAGTAAAATTAATATCTTTGTTCAAGAAATGTATAAGAACCAACAAATCAGTAAATCCATAAGCTACACTAAATCTTATTAGGGAAATCCCTTCTTAAAATCAATGATCTTTATTTTGAGATCATTGTTTTTTTCTCTAGAGCGACTGTGGTGAGGGGTGAAACTCAACCTTAAAAACTAATCTTAAACAGTAGTGCTAAAGTCTTTTCCAGAATAGGGGGCTACTGTTTATCGCTACCTGGTTTAAAGGAGCTTTTGAAAAGCAGAACTCAGTTATCAGAAGTCGGCATCTTAAAAGTCTGATGGCATCTTAAAAGTCTGATAAAGTTCCTTGTCCGTTTTTTTACAGTCGATCGCAATTTCTCAGTTGTCATTATCACCCTGTTAATTATGACTGAGAATAGATGACAAATTCTGTTTCTAGCGGTCATAAAAGTAAACTTTGATCATTGAGTCGCCCCCTTCATCTCAATGGATTTATGAATGGATTCATGACATTAAGTGCCCTCATTAATTGCTCTACTGTTGATCTCCTGGGAGTTTGGTAACAAACGATATATTGCCAAGTCTGAATCGATATTCAGAGATTTTGTTTGGGATGAAAGAGTAGCGTAAGATGCTTTTTCCTTGGTAAGCCAGGATAGTTCTTTCACTTTAGAAGCAATAACAAACAACTGTTAGTGAGGAGAAGAGTTTTTAGCTCTTCTTAAGGAAGATGGTATGGATTGAGAAGACTTACCAGGCTCCCCCGGACTTTGAAGGTACAGTTCTGGGGAAAACACTCCCTTTATTGCTAGATGAGGGGTGCGATCGCAGCCCCAATTCCCAGGCCTTCAATCAATGGACTGATAAAGGTTGGCAACCCCTTTCTAATCGGGAATTCCAATCGTCTATCGAAGCTGTGGCTCTGGGGTTACTGCAATTGGGTTTAGAAAAGGGCGATCGCATGGCTCTGCTGATGCACAGTGACGTCAACTTCTGTCTGGCTGATATAGCGAGCCTACTGGCAGGTTTCGTCAATGTCCCCATTGACCTGACCCAGACCCTCGAACACATCATTTTTGTGATTCAGCACAGCGAGGCTAAAACCCTGATTATTTCTAATCAGGACTTGCTGGAGCAAATTGCACCTTACCTCAAGGATGCTCCCAGTTTGCAACACATCATCATTGCTGACGTGTCTTCCAACTGGCAAGCGGAAAAAAAATCGACATCCCCTGTTGTTCAAGCAAAAAACCAGACCACTGAAGCAACTCCGGAATCGACCTGTCTGGATATTCCGATGATTCTCCATCCAGCCCATCCAGACCATTCCCACTCTCACCTTCCCCAGGGTATTCAGGTCTTTTCCCTGGATGAAATTCGTCATCAGGGACAGGGGCAAATTTCAGAGGTGCGATCGCGCCAACTACGAGCCGACCTTTCTCCCCAACAGCTAGCCACCATTATCTACATCCCAGACGAAGCTGGACAGCTTCAGGGAGCGATGCTAACCCACGAAAACCTTTCTGCCAATGCACGGGCTTCCTTTGCTCACATCACCGACCTGCAACATGGTGAAAAAGAACGAGTGCTTTCATTTTTGCCCCTTAACCACGTCCTGGCCCGCTGCATGATTTATGGGCACATCAACTACGGCCATTCCATCTACTTCTCCAACCCAAACCGGGTCATGAAACACCTGAAGGAGATTCGGCCCACCATTCTGACAACCGTGCCGCTTCTGCTAGAGAAGACCTACAGCAAGATTTTAGAAAAGGGCAACAAACTCAATTTGCTGGGGCGTATTCTCTTCCATTGGGCACTAAACCTTGCCAAACGGTATGAGTTGGGTCATCAACCGAAAGGGCTGTATGCCCTGATGTTGAAGCTGGCAGACTGGCTGGTATTGTCGAAATGGCGTGACGCCTTTGGCGGTCAGCTCAAGTATCTGATCTGCGGTGGAGCCGCCTTGAAAGCCGAAGTCGCAAATGCACTGGGGGCAGCAGGCATTGTCGCCATGCATGGCTACGGTCTGACCCAGGCCAGTGCCGTTGTTTGTTTTAATCGCGGCCCATTGAACCGGGCCGGAACCGTAGGAGTGCCGATCGCAGGCATTGAAGTGGCGATCGCCGAAGATCAGGAAATCCTGCTCCGCGGCCCCTACATCACCCAGGGGTACTACAAAAACCCCACCGCCACAAAAGCTCTGATTGATGACCAGGGATGGCTTCACACCGGCGATCTGGGCACCTTCACTGACGAAGGATTCTTAAAGATTACTGGTCTTAAAAAATCCCTGTTCAAACTTTCAACGGGTAAGTACATCGCACCTAAACCGATTGAGCAACAGTTGAAACAATCCCCACTCATTGCTCAAGCTGCGATTGTAGGTGCCGAGCAAAAATACTGCGGAGCCCTTATCTTCCCCGATCTGGAAGCTCTACACAGTTATGCCCTGGAAACAGGGATTGACCTGCCACCAGATGCCCTGCTCAAACATCCCTGCATCATTTCCCTCTACCGGGCACTGGTAGATGCCGCCAATTGCCACCTACCCTACTGGGCAGCCGTCAAGCGATTCCAACTGATCAACGCTTCCCTGAGTGTGGAAAACGAATTACTGAAACCCGGCGGCGAAATCAATCGCGTCCGCATCAATGAAGTATTTGCCCAGGAAATTAAAACCCTATTTAAAGACGAGACAAGGAAAGATGAATCTACTCAAGGCCGCGAAGAAACCGAACCAACTCCGGAGTCCGTGTGCCCCCCCCCATACCCATATCGACCTGCCCAACCTACGCGCGATCGCTCAATCCCCGCCTGACCGCCCTGGGTTTGCTGGTTGCGAGTCATTGGTCACTCGTCACGGGTCATTAACATGACAGAAGCAACAGGCAAAAGCGTGAGGGGGGAATGAGCTTGAGTTTTAAGTTTTGAGTTTTCCCCTCCCCCCTCCCCCCTTCTGGCTCCTGACTCCTGAATTCCTTCTTTTTTCCTTCTTCCCTTAACCCCCTCCTTAAGGAGAATCTTGAACCATGCACAAACCATTTCGCACCGCTGCTGTTTTGGGTGCTGGCGTGATGGGAACTCAAATTGCCGCCCACCTCGCCAACGCCGGACTGACCGTGCATTTGCTAGATCTGCCAGCTAAAACGGGTAACAAAAATGGTTTAGTTGAAGGAGCGTTTAAAAAAGCGCTGAAACAGTCACCCCCCCATTTTCTTTACTGAAAAAACGGCCCGTCGTGTCATTCCTGGTAACTTTGACGATCATTTCCACCGCGTTGCCGAAGTGGATTGGGTAATTGAAGCAGTTGTGGAAAATTTGGAAATCAAACAGCAGTTAATGCAGCGATTGGAAGAAACGATTCGAGAAGACACCCTGATTTCAACCAATACCAGTGGATTGCCAATTCACGCGATCGCCCAGGGACACTCCGAATCCTTCCGCAAACGATTTTTAGGAACTCACTTCTTCAATCCCCCCCGCTATCTCAAACTACTGGAACTGATTCCCACACCTGATACTGACCCCCAGGTACTGGAACAGATGAAGTGGTTTGGGCAAATCCATCTTGGTAAAGGAGTCGTTATTGCCAAAGACACCCCCAACTTCATCGCCAACCGGATTGGCATGTTCGTCACCATGCTGGGCATCAAAGCCTCGACAGAACAGGGCTACACCATTGAAGAAATTGACACCCTTACCGGAGAGATTGCCGGTAGACCCAAATCCGCCACCTTCCGCACCGCTGACCTGGTTGGGTTAGACACCCTCATGTACGTGGCCTATAACCTGTACCCGGCCATCCCCCACGACGAAAGTCGAGAAATGTTCCGCGTTCCCAAAGTGTTGAAAAAACTGGTGGAAACCGGAACGCTTGGTGCTAAAACAGGCCAGGGCTTTTACAAGAAGCAGGAGAGCCAAATTCTTTCCCTCAATCCCGAAACGATGGGTTACGAGGCGGCCAGACCCATCAATTTAGGAGACATCGAAGCCATTCGTAAAATTCCCGACCTAAAAGAACGTCTGCGTGCACTCTATAATGATCCGGGTCGGGCTGGAGAATTTTTCCGTCAATCAACCCTGGCAATTTTAAGCTATAGCGCCAACCGCATTCCCGAAATTGCAGATTGTGTCACCGATGTCGATCGCGCCATGCGCTGGGGTTTTGGTTGGGAACTCGGTCCCTTTGAAATCTGGGATGCCCTGGGGTTTGAGCGAGTCCTGGCCGATATGAAAGCGGCTAACATCCCAGTGCCAGAGTGGGTAGAAACCATGCAGCAAATGTGCGCCAAAAGTTTCTACAAAAACCACCATGTCTATAAATCTGAACTTCACTACACACCCCTGGAAACATCAACCGATGAGATCGATCTGAACATCATCAAAACCAATTCAGACAACGTTCTCTGGCAAAATCCCGAAGCCGCCCTGTTGAACTTAGGCGATGGCGTTGTTCTCTACGAATTTCGCTCTAAAGGAAATACCCTCAGCCTAAACGTCGTCAACGGTTTAGCAGAAGTTCTAGATCTTCTGGAAACCCGAAACTACAAAGGCATGGTAATTGGCAACGGCAGTGCCCACTTTTCTGGCGGCGCTAACCTGGCAGAAATGGGGATGATGGCGCAGTCGGGGCAGTTTGACGCGATCGCCCGCCTCATCGTTCAGTTTCAATCCCTCATGCAGCGCATTCACTATTTCCCGAAACCGATTGTCGCAGCCGTACAGGGACGGGCTTTAGGGGGTGGTTGCGAACTGGTGATGGCCTGTCCCCAGGTGGTAGCTGCCGCTGAAACCTACATTGGCCTGGTTGAACTGGGAGTGGGCCTCATTCCCGGTGCCGGTGGCATTATGCGAATGGTGGCACGGGCAACGGAACGGGCCTTGACCGAAACCCCCAGCCAGATTCAGCCATTCCTGCGCCAGGCCTTTGAAACCATTGCCATGGCTAAAGTCTCCAATAGTGCCTACGAAGCCCAGGAACTGGGGTACCTGCCCTGCAACGCCCGAATTGTTATGGATGGCGATCGCCGCCTTGCCGTTGCCAAAGCCGAAATTCTACACCTAAGCCAGATCGGCTACGCTCCACCGCCAGAACAAAACTCCATCATGGTGTTGGGTCGCCCTACCAGAGCCATGCTGGAACATGCCGCCTACGTCTTTAACCAGGGAGGCTACGCCAGCGAATACGATCGCTACCTCGCCGGTCGTCTCGCCTATGTTATGACTGGTGGCGAACTCACAGCACCTTCCCTGGTACCTGAAGAATACCTGTTGCAACTCGAACGGGAAACCTTTATCCCGCTCCTAAGCCAGCCCAAAACTCAAGAGCGCATTGCCTACATGCTCAAGACCAAGAAACCGTTGAGGAATTAGTCGGTCCGATGGTGAGGGGGTAGGGGGTGAGCTAGAAGGGGCTGGGGGCCAGGTGTCAAGATGCCAGAAATCAAAACTCAAAACTCATCCGCTCCCCGCCGTATCACATTCAAAAGCATTCAAAGGTGGAAATAATCACTATGAAAGAAGCGTACATTGTCAGCAGCGTGCGGACAGCGGTTGGAAAAGCGCCGCGTGGAACCCTCCGCAACATGCGTCCCGATGATATGGGAGCCATTGCCGTCAAAGCGGCTATCGACAAAGTCAATGGACTGCAACCCGAACAGATCGATGACATCATCATGGGCTGCGCCTTCCCCGAAGCCGAACAGGGCTTTAACCTGGGGCGGGTCATCGCGCAGCGGGTTGGACTGCCACCCACCGTTGCAGGCTGCACCGTTAACCGTTTTTGTGCCTCCGGTTTGCAGACCATCGCCATGGCAACCCAGGCTATTGAAACCGGACAGGCAGAAGTCATCATCGCCGGGGGTGCCGAATCCATGAGCCTGATTCCCATGGGTGGGCACGTCATGGTTCCCAACCCAGAATTAATGGCCGACGCGCCCCAGGCTTACTGCACCATGGGTCTGACCGCAGAAAACGTTGCCCAGCAATTTCAGGTTTCCCGCGAAGACCAAGACGCCTTTGCCCTGCGATCGCACCAGCGGGCGATCGCAGCCATTGAAGCCGGACGCTTTGACGAAGAAATCATTCCCATTCCCGTCAGCGAAACGTTGTATATCGACGGCAAACCCCAGGCAGTGAAAACCATTTTCCACGTCGATGAAGGACCCCGTGCCGACACCAGCCTGGAAGCCCTTGCCAAACTGCCCCCTGTCTTTCGCGTTGGTGGCACAGTAACAGCGGGTAACTCCTCCCAGATGTCCGATGGAGCCGCCGCCACAATTGTCATGAGCAAACGTATGGTCGATGAACTCGGCATTGAACCCATGGGGCGTTTAATCGGATTTGCCGTCGCCGGGGTGCCGCCCGAAATTATGGGAATGGGTCCCGTGGAAGCTGTTCCTAAAGTATTGAAGCAGGTAGGACTGAGTCTGGATGATATAGGCTTGATTGAACTCAACGAAGCCTTTGCCGCCCAATCCCTTGCCGTCATTCGCAAATTGGGACTCAACGAAGACATCCTGAACGTCAACGGAGGCGCGATCGCCCTTGGCCACCCCTTAGGAATGACGGGCGCAAAACTCACCGCCACCATTCTGCACGAAATGAAGCGGCGTAGTATTCGCTATGGGTTAGTCACGATGTGCGTTGGCGGTGGCATGGGTGCTGCGGGAGTGATTGAGAACTTGATGATTTAATCGACAGGGTTTCATCTCTCTTTTACGGTGTATCTATATCTCCGATCTCATTTGAAACTGGCTCCGGGGGACTCACTCCCTCCCAAAGGGTTTTCTTCGGCGCAGCGTCGCATAAAATCCTTTCTACCTTTTGCGAGCCTGACTCTCTCAACCCCCCGCAAGGGTCTGGCATCGGGCTTTCTAATCAAACGCGACGAACATCAGTCGAAACTCCTCCATACCCCCAAATCAGAGATTAAGTCCTTATAGGTAAGACTGCGATCGCCCTTCACCTTTTCCCTCTCACCTTGAATTCAAACTCAGAACTCAAAACTTAGAACTCCCCAATCCCCCTTCCCTTCTAACAACTCCTTCAAAACCATCATTATGATTCTTCAGCCATCAATTACGACTCCTACATTGATTCTCTTTCTGGTTGCACTTGGGTACATTGGCGTTCCCCTGTGGGCATGGTCACTGTATTTTGCATTGATTCTGGGTGTGTTCCAGGCACCCCTCTGGAGTTGGATACTTTTTGGAGCTATTGCAGTTGTGCTCAACCTGCCTATCCTGCGCCGCACACTCCTGACTGCCCCCGTAATGAAAGGCATCACAGCTTTAAACCTATTGCCAGCCATCTCTGAAACGGAAAAAGCGGCGATCGAAGCTGGAACCGTCTGGATTGATGGAGAATTCTTCTCTGGCGTACCCAATTTTCAGCGGCTGAACAGTGAACCCTACATCGCAATGACGTCCGAAATTCAGACTTTTTTAGATGGTCCTGTTGAACAGGTTTGTCGCATGGCAACCGACTGGGAAATTCATCGTCGCAAAGACCTGCCTCCCGAAGTCTGGGACTACCTCAAACAGGAGCGCTTCTTCGGCATGATGATTCCCAAAGAGTACGGTGGGTTAGGATTTTCCAACCTCGCCTATAGTTCCGTCATGGTGAAGCTGGCATCCCGCTCCTTCATCCATACCGCAACCGTTGGCGTCACCAATTCCCTCGGTCCCGCCAAACTGTTGCTTAACTACGGCACCCAGGCTCAAAAAAATTACTATTTACCCCGTCTAGCAAAGGGTGAAGAAATTCCCTGCTTCGCACTCACCGAACCCAACGCCGGGTCAGACGCCGCCAGCATTACCTCCGAAGGCATTGTATTCAAAGGAGATGACGGAAAGCTTTACATCCGGTTGAACTTCCGTAAGCGGTACATCACGTTGGGGGCGATCGCCACCCTGATTGGCCTTGCCTTTAAACTACGTGACCCCGAAAACCTGCTGGGCAGAGGCGAAAACGTCGGCATCACCTGTGCTTTAATTCCAGCTAATACGCCCGGTGTAATTCAGGCAAAACGCCACGATCCGATGGGAGTCCCCTTCTACAACTCCCCCCTGGAAGGGCGAGATGTGGTGGTTGCCGTCGATCAAATTATCGGCGGCGTTGAACAAGCCGGACAGGGCTGGAAAATGCTAATGCAGACCCTTGCCGCCGGACGGGGGATCAGCTTTCCGGCCAGTTGCACCGGAGTAGCCAAACTGGTAGCTCGCGTCACAGGTGCCCATGCCGTTGTGCGACGGCAGTTTGGTCTTTCCATTGGGCGATTTGAAGGGATTGAAGAACCCCTCGCCCGCATTGGCGCACTGACCTATTTGCTCGATGCTGCCCGCATTTACACCTGTAGCGCCGTTGATCAGGGAGAAAAACCCTCCATTGTTTCAGCGATCGCCAAATACGAATTCACCGAACTGGCCCGCAAGCTGGTTAACGACGGCATGGACATCCTGGGAGGATCAGGTATTTGCAAAGGTCCCCGAAACCTGTTGGCAAACATCTATACCGCCATTCCCATCTCCATAACCGTCGAAGGAGCCAACATTCTTACCCGCACGATGATGATTTTTGGCCAGGGAGTCATCCGCTGTCATCCCTATGTCTATCAAGAAGTGGAAGCCCTGAACCAGGGGGATGTTTTTGCCTTTGATCGCGCCCTCTGGAACCACATCGGCCTGATCGTGCGCAACAGCTTCCGCTCTGTCTTGCTCAACCTCTCCCGTGGTCTTCTGGCCCGTTCCCCCGTCACCGGCCCCACCGCCCGCTACTATCGTAAACTGGCCTGGGCATCCGCCACCTTTGCCCTGCTAACCGACCTCACCATGATCGCCCTGGGCGGTTCCCTCAAGCGCCACGAAAAGCTCACTGGACGCTTCGCCGATGTCCTTTGCTGGATGTACATGGGTATGGCCACCCTGCGCCGCTATGAAGCCGAAGGACGCCGACCCGAAGACATGCCCCTGGTTCACTGGTCGATGCAATATGCCTTCGCCCAAATTCAGCAAGCCTTTGAAGGCATCCTCAGCAACTTGCCAGTCTCCGGTCTGACCCCTCTCCTGCGGGGACCGATTCTGGCCTGGTGGCGGCTTAACCCAATTGGGGCCTTGCCATCCGACGAATTGGGTAGTCTGGTTGCCCAACGATTGCAAACACCGGGAGAGGGGCGCGATCGCCTGACCGCCGATATTTACATCCCCTCCCATCCTGATGAAGCCCTCGGTCGCCTGGAACAGGCATTCCGCCTATCTGCCCAGACAGAAGCCATCTTCAAAACCATTAGAACCGCCAGTCGCACCGGACAACTGCCCCAGACAAAACCAGAACAGTTAGTTGACGCCGCTCTCGCCGCCGGAATCATCACTGAAGACGCCGCCCACCTGATCCGAGAAACCGAGGTTGCCCGTAACGACGCCATCCAGGTAGATGCCTTTACGCTGGAGGAATACCATCAGGGCAGTCAGATGCCCTCTTCATCCGCTAGAGAGTATAGATTCATAACAGTAGAAACTGCACAGTAGGTAGTTAGGCGCAATTAAATTAAGGCTAAGTTCGGGGGTAGAGGGGGTGGAACAACCCCTGGCTGAGGGCGAAGCCCACACACCCCCTTTAAATCGACATTCCGCACTTCCAACTGGCACATCGAATATTTCAACGAAGCAATGGGACTTGCAGAAGCTCTGACCAGATGATTATCTCAATCAGCCATGGGCATTCTCAATTACAGCCCAATAGTACGCGTGAACTAAAAACGTGCATCCCTTATCGGAAGAAGCTTTCAAGCTTAAATATTTGAGTGTGACACTTAAAGTGCGGAATATAGGTTTAAAGCCAACGTCCTAAGCAACGGCGACAGCTATAACTGAATCAATTGCTGGGAGGGGGTCGCAGGGGTTGGGGTGGTCGGAGTAGTTGGAGCCTGGTTCCCCAACCGTTGCTGCCTCAGTTTTAAAAATTCTTCAGCGGCAGAATCCAGATTTTCTCGCTGTTCCTCACTGTACTCTTCAAGGCTGCGCCCCTGTCCTTGAATAGCCCGATGAATAATATCCAGCATACTGCCAGTTTGATTCCCCCCCCGATTGGAAAAGATATCCCCCCCCGGTTTGGATTCTGTAAATCTTCTAAGGGTTGAGGAGTAGAAGACCCAAATTGAGCTGCCACGGGTTGAACGTACCCGGCTGCAAAACCCACAGATGCCAGCAGACCTAAATACATCCAACGTTGATTTCTTATTGCTGAAAGAAAATATTTAATCATCTGCTTCAACTCCTCTAGTGGTTTGTCAGTATTAATTTTGCGTCCTGGATGAGTCACAGTGGTCATTCTGTGAGTTTTTAACTTACAAAATTAACTCACAAAATAAGTCTTGACAGACCACTAGCCCAAGGAACTATCAGAAAGAACTCAGCCGGACTTACTTCAATCAGGACGTTATCAAATGCAATTTTGCTCCCGATTTTGGTGACTATTCTAACACTGCGCTGAAAAGGAGAGTGGTTGATGAGGGGATGGGGTAATGGAGTTGTTAGTTGTTGGTTGTTAGTTGTCAGAGAAGTGTGAGGTGTAAGGTGAAAACTCAAAGCTTAAAATTCCCCACCCCATCACTCCATCACTCTTTTACTCCATCACTCATCCACTCATCTACTCCTGTCGCCTCTTCCTTCT
Organism: Leptothermofonsia sp. ETS-13; assembly: GCF_049200465.1. Lineage (NCBI taxonomy): Bacteria > Bacillati > Cyanobacteriota > Cyanophyceae > Leptolyngbyales > Leptolyngbyaceae > Leptothermofonsia > Leptothermofonsia sp. ETS-13. The sequence continues at coordinate 1,568,436 of NZ_CP120836.1, read as the reverse complement.
TTCCTCTTTCCCCTTCCCTCTTCCTACTCCCTTTCCCTTTGCTGCGGCATCAACATTGCGGCAGTTGGAATATCTTCCGGCAGGATTTCTGTCAGCACTTCCCTGGTCAGAGAGGGCAGGACTGCCAGCCGATTGGCTTGCTGCTCAATGGTTTTCTCGAACAGGTTGCGGGCCAGGCGGGCATTGCCGAAAGTTCTGTCACGGGCATCGTAGAGCTCAGTGAACAGGTGATGTAGCTTTTCGTTGGCAGCTTCGGTTGGTTCAAAGTGGCTGTCTTTACAGAATTTGTTGAAGATGGCCACCAGTTCATCAGGTACATAATCTTTGAAGTAAAAGTAGCGATTGAAGCGGGATTTCATACCAGGGTTAGATTCCAGGAAGGTTTGCATTTCGTCGGTATATCCGGCAACGATAACCACGAGTCGCTGGCGATAGTCTTCCATGCGCTTAAGCAGAGTGTCGATCGCCTCCTGCCCAAAGTCCTGATCCGAACCTGTTTCCAGCGCATAAGCTTCGTCTACAAATAGCACTCCATCCAGGGCCGACTCCACCAGCTTATTAACCCGTTCGGCGGTTCCACCGATGTGGGAGGCAACCATTCCAGCGCGGTCAGTTTCCACCAGGTGTCCTTTCTCCAGAAAACTCAGCGCCTTAAAAATTCTGCCCATCAGTCGGGCGACGGTGGTTTTCCCGGTTCCCGGCGGGCCGCAGAAAACCGAATGCAGAGATACAGAGGTTTTTGCCAACCCCTGCTGGCTGCGTACCTGTTGGACTTTCAGAAAATTGGTCAGCGTTCGGACTTCGTTCTTAATGTTTTCCATGCCGATTAGCTGGTTAAGTTCAGCGAGGACTTTATCCAGGTCGTCGTTCTGGAGAATAGGGCTCCCGTCCCGTCCCTCCGCAGGTAGTTGAACTGAAGCATCATAGGTGTGCAGCAGTTTCCAGATCAGGGACAGGGCTTCTAAGTCTTGCAGAGTTCTTCTGCCATCGATTTTGACAATAACCTGTGCAAATCGATAAAGGGCATTGACTACCTGTTCCAGCAACCGGGTACCTTTTTCTTCATCCAGCCTGTTCAAAACCGTAGGCAACACAAACTGGTCCTTGGAGTTTTCGCCGTTTGCCAGTTCCAGAATCAGCCTCAGGCTCTCTTTCTCGTACTTCTGGCGAATTTCGACAGAAGTGTCCCACTGGTTAATAGCGACGTTAAGCTTTTCCCTGTCATCCTCAATCAGGGCGTAGAGGACCAGAAACGCCAGCAGTTCATTCGAGGTAATATCTCCTTTGCCCCGCCCACAGATTTGAACGATTTTTGCCAGGTCTCGCAGAATCAGTTTTTTGTAGTTGCCATCTATTTGTAATAGCGAAACCAGAACTTTATAGAGGTCACGCGCTTCTCGTTTCACTTCCCTGGTTTGCACAATTACTCCTGAATCCATCTCTGGTTGTCATGGTTCTCCCTGCTTATCGGTGAAAGAATAGCGCAAGCGACTCTTTCATTTCAAACAAAATCGCTGGAATATTGATTTTATCGATTGTGCGTCAGGTTAATGTGGGATTGGTAGAGTAGAAAAGAACCTTGACTAGAAGCAAAGCGATGGAATGCTCTCTATGCGGTCATAGTAAAGCTCATAAACATGGCAAGATGCCCAATGGTCATCAACGGTATCTCGGTCCTGCTTGCCGCCAAACCTTTTGTGAGGAGTTTGACAGTCTCTACTACCGTCGCCATGTCAGTCCTGAACAGATTCGCCAGGTTCTGCAAATGCATAGTGAGGGCAGTAGTTTACGAGGCATCAGTCGCACCAGTGGACTTGCCTAGTGGACTTGCCTACAATACCGTCGTTAGCATCGTGCGCTCTGCCAGCCAAAAAGCACAATTGGTGCATAACCAGGAGGTTCAATCCGTCAAGACGGAAGAAGTTTGTGCCGATGAGATGTGGTCATTCGTCTCAAACAACAGAAGCAATGCGCTAGCGAGGAATTGAAACGGGGAGACAGTTGGATTGGGTTGAGCCTTGCTCAATCTAGCAGCTTGATGCTCACCGCCTGCGTGGGTAAACACACCGATGAATTCATTGAGCAGTTAGTTGTGAACACTGAAGGAAAAACGGATTGCAAACAATTCAACACCGATGATTGGGGCAGATACGAACGAGTCTTACCGTCAGAGATCGGCCATTATAGCGGTAGTCATTATGGTTAGGACGGGGTGCAGGGGTTCCACCCCTAGCTGGGGGCGAAGCCCCCACTCCCTCTCTAATTCCAATGTCCTAACGCACCCGCGTAAAGTTATATATTGGCAAAGATAAAACACAGCGGTTAGAGCGGACAAATGGAACGTTAAGACAACAAACCGGACGATGGCATCGACGACAGACTAAGTTTAGCTAAGTTTAGCAAGGTCTGGGAACAAACTAAAGTAACCATACGGTTAGGCGTGAGTTATTTCAACTGGATTTGGCAGCATAGCCACTTCAAAACCACCGCTGCTCAGCGGGCGGGATTGACAACGCGCTCTTGGAACTGGCACGACATTGCTATATATCCCACATTAATCTGACGCACTATCGATTTTGTTTCCCATGATTCGTCAATTGGAAGCCAGCGATACATTGCCCATGTTCCACTGTGGCACGATTGCCAATCCAGTTCACCGCATGGAATTTGAACATGATGAAGCTGGAGTAGCCCTGGCACAACTGCGTCGACTTACCGATGAATTCACCCCGCCCCGATGAATTCACCCCGCCAGAGTGGGCGTGCAACACCTATCGCGCCCTGTTGGATGCGCTAGCTACCTTTGAGCAAGACATACACCAGCATATTCACAAAGAAAACAATGTGTTGTTCCCGCGTGCGATCGCACTCGAACACATCAAAGCCTATTAAATCAAACCTTGTTCCTTGAATAATTCTTTCAACTAAGTCAATATGATGCCAACTCTATTTCAAATGCATCCAGGCACTTTGATATGGGATATGCTGCGCCGCATCAGGCGTCACTTCATGAAAGTTATCGTTTTCTGGGTTCTTTTACTGGCGTTTTCGTTAATTTTGCAATATGGAGGAGTGGGGGCTTCGCCTCCGGAAGGGGGGTACCCTTTCCACTTCCCTCACAACGTTTATTTTGATCTACTAGCACTACTAGCAATAGAAATCACCATGACCAAGAACCACTTCACCATAATCAGGCACCCAGGCAATCCAAGTATTTGGTGTGTCTTGACAAAGCAACTTTGCCTCGTCGGACGCATATTCACTGGGGCGCTGGAGCAACTTTACCCAGGTATCCCGGTTATAGGTAATCTGACAAACCGGGTTCCAATCAGCAGCGATCGCGCCCTCTTGCTCAGCGACCAACGAATAGATTGAAGTTGTTTGCAAAGCCATAGATGTTTTCCGTCTCACGTCCAATCAAGATGATTCAAACTCTCTCGACATCCAGGAAAAGTAAATCAAATATTTTCTGTATTCATTTTTACAAAATTGAGTTGAGGTTCGACACTCCGCTGAAATAAATTAACAATTCCTGACACACACCCCATCGCAATCACCAACCGATGCTGTTCAAACTTCTGGTCATTCTGCATACCTTGGGAGCCACCGTCTGGACAGGTGGACATCTCGTTCTTGCCGTTACAGTGCTGCCTCAGGCATTGAAACACCGCGACCCCGATCGCATCCATCAGTTTGAAGAACACTTCGAGTACTTTGGGCTAATGTCCCTCCTGTTGCAAGTGATTACCGGGCTATGGCTCACCTGGACTTACTTTCCAGGTTTTCAAAACTTCTTAGCCTTCGACTCGTACCTGTCGCGATATATTGGAATTAAGTTGCTTTGCCTGCTGGGAACCTTAGCGCTCGCAATTCATGCTCGCTTCTTCATCATCCCCAACCTGACCAAAGAAAACCTCAATTCTCTGGCTTATCACATCGTTGGCGTAACCACCCTGGCTGTGCTGTTCGTCGTTGTCGGAGTCGGAATTCGGTTGGGCGGACTGGCATAAAGGCACTCCGCAACCTTCGATTTCTCCCGGCTGATATGGAGATGACAAAATGTACGAGCAATCCTCACGGCGATAGGCGTTGCTGAAAAGCAGTATGAATCGAAACTAAGCTTTATGCATACAGCATCTATTTCATACCCAAATTCAGCAACTTCATACCCAAATTCAGCAACTTCATACCCAAATTCAGCAACGCCAACTATTGCAATCCAGAAAGCTGAATCTTCAGACGGCACAATCGCTTTGGATAATTTTGAGCGTCGGTTAAAGGCTGTGAGACAGCAAACGCTGGATTGTCTGCAAAAAACGAACCAGGCAATAGCAGAACATTTGAACGGCTCAAACCCCTGATCGCACAGGTCATTATAGTTTATGACACCTTCTCAACCCAACCTCTCACAATCCGCTGCTATCCAATCTGCAGCTGCTGTTTCCCGTACCCCAGCCTGGTATCACCCGATATACTCGCCAGAGCATGGGGTTTATGTCATGTTATTTGTGTCTTTCCTAACAGGAGCCGCTGCTGCCCAAAAATGGACTTGGGCAACGACTCTGGCACTCATCTGTGCCTTTGCGGGGTTCCAAGCTGAGCATCCCTTGACGCTCCAGATTAAACAGCGCCGCAGTTGGAAATCTCGGTTTCTGGTTTGGGGTAGTCTTTATGCTGGCATAGCCTTAGGCATTGCAGTTTGCCTATGTCTGCAAACGCCTATGCTGCTTTGGTTGTACCTGGGGGCGATCGCGGCTTTTGTCATCGATGCAGTTTCGGTCTTCTATCGGCAACAAAAATCATTTACTAACGAACTGCTAACCTTTGCAGCTGTTTGTTTGGCAGCACCGTTTGCCTATATCGCCACAACGGGAACCTGGACACTATCGATGTTGGGATTGTGGCTCTTAAATACACTGTTTTTTAGTAGTAGCATTTTTACCGTCAAACTGCGTAAGCCCAAAACTGCATCACTCCTGCCAGGGTTGACTTACCATGTGATCGCCACTGGCATCATTACTGGACTCTGGTTCATTGGCTGGCTTGCACCGATCACGGCCATCGGTTTTGGTATCGCGCTGCTCAAATTGGGTCTGATTCTGGCATGGCAAGACTGGTATCGTACCACTCCGATTCAAAATGTTGCCATCCTGGAAACTTCTTCGGCCCTGATTTTTTTATTGATTGTGGCACTCTCACTCCTCCCGGCCCATCTCTCTTAGCTGGCTTGCAAGCTAGTGAGGGAAGGAAGCATTCTAAGCGATCGCTTCTGTGCGACTTTGTACATCTAGCTTGCGATAAATACTCTCCAGATGTTTGCGGATGGTGCTGGGGTGAACACCCAGATGTTTGGCGATCACTTGATTCGCTTCTCCTCGCATCACCCAAAACAACACTTTGGCTTCGCGGGCACTTAAGCCCAGTAACTCCAGTAATGGCAGGATCGATAGCGTGCGTTCCTGGAGTAAGTAAGAGGTAACGTCCTTGAACCGATTCAATGACTAATTGGATCACTAACTGTTGATCATTCTGCTCAATGGGTAAGGGCAAACAGGACATAGATCGGTCTAATGGTGGATCGGTCTAATGATTGAATGGAAGCAATTCGATTCTGACTCAGACCCCAGGCAAGGTGGGAATTGGTCCATCCCAGTATTTTACTGGGTAGACCTCAAGAAGTAATGATGAGCGGTGCTGTCCACCATCATTTCAAACTGAAAAATCATTATGATTTGAGCATTACCCGAAAAGATACCGAAGTTTAAGAGCCCCAATTTACTACCCGCCCCTTAGATTCTGATGACGGTAAAAAGCATAGGTGTCGAACAAAGCTCCAACCAGGCTACAGGTCAGACCAATAATCAGCATTCCCTCAACTGCATCGCCATTACCGAAGACGGCTAGAAAGTTGAGAATCTGGGTTACTCCAGCTTGGCTGAATGCATCAATGAAGGGAACTTGACCAACCACGTAAAAACTGATCAGCACAGTTCCAATCAGCACAATGGGCGCTGCGAAACTCAGGGCACCTGTTAGCAAAAGGGAACGGAGAAAGGTGGGTAATGTCATCATAAATTGATAGTAGGCTGTTTAAGCCAGGTCAACGGTATCCTAGTTCACACTGCTATCCTTTTTCACCTTAGAAGCGATCGCCCAAAATGCCCAGTAATTGCCAGAAATCTTAAATTAAAATTAAAAATCTTGGTGAAGGGTTGTGACACAAATCCCTGGTATTCTTTCTAACGTCCTATCTAAGTCTTCGCCCTGGTGAGTGAAACGCCGACTACTTATGGCTTACGAATGTGGAGTCAGCGCCTGCTGGCAGCCATTTTCCTGGGTGGGCAGGTCATGGTCCATCTACTGGCAGGTAAAATCCATCGACGCAATACCCTGGAGCAAATGGCAGTCGTGGGGCCAGAATCTTTACTAATTGCTCTCCTGACGGCGGCCTTTGTTGGGATGGTCTTTACCATCCAGGTGTCAAGGGAATTCATCAATTTAGGGGCAGGCAGCGCTGTGGGAGGGGTTCTGGCGCTTGCCCTGGCGCGTGAGCTGGCTCCTGTATTAACAGCCGTTATCCTGGCAGGGCGAGTCGGTTCAGCCTTTGCAGCGGAAATTGGCACCATGCGGGTAACTGAACAAATCGATGCACTATACATGCTAAAAACAGACCCAATCGACTACCTGGTAATTCCCAGGGTCATTGCCTGCTGTCTGATGTTGCCTCTGTTGACAATTCTCTCGCTGATCACTGGCATGATCGGTGGCATGTTTATTGCTCAAGCGCTATACGGAATTTCTAATAAAGTCTTTTTTGACTCTGCTCAAAATTTCCTGAGCGCCTGGGATTTATGCAGTGCACCCATCAAAGGATTTTTCTTTGGGGCATTGATTGCCATTATTGGGGCGAGCTGGGGTTTGACGACAACGGGGGGTGCAAAAGGAGTTGGGCAATCCACCACGACGGCTGTGGTTACTTCCCTGTTAGCCATTTTTATTTCTAACTTCTTTCTCTCCTGGGTAATGTTCCAGGGGCTGGGTAGCGCAGTTACACGAGGTTTATAACCCTCCTCTTTGCCGCCTCTTCTGCCGACGCTCGACCCTATAGAACCCTATAGAATAGAGGATGAACCTATCCGAACCTCAAAGCGAGAGTGAAGCGTGACAAGTACTGCCTCCCCTAATCTGCCTGGACAAACGGTTGAACTGTCTCCTAGCTATACTCTTGCGATCGCCCTGATACTGATAGCGATTCCTTTCGTGCTGATTCAGGTGTGGGTGGGGCTGGTGATCGCGCTTTTTGGCCTGTTTCTGCTGTTCCAGACCGTGACGATTCGCTTGCGGTTTACTGCAACGGCTTTGGATGTTTGCCGGGGTGAAACTTTAATTCGGCAATTTCCCTACCAGGATTGGCAAAATTGGCGTATTTTCTGGCCACCCGCACCCATCCTCTTTTATTTCAAAGAAGTTAAAAGCATTCACTTCCTGCCCATTCTGTTCGACTCCAAAACCCTGCAACACTGTCTGGAAACTCGAATTCCCCTCTCAAATTGAGATTGAATTTCTGGCGATCAGGTTTGCCTCCCCCTCTCACAGCCAATTCCACCCCCTCTCCCCTATCACCCTCTCTCCCCTTCCACCTTCTCACCTTACTAACAACCAACAACTAACAGCTCTCCTATCCTCTCTATCCCTTCTCCCACTCGGTCATGAACCCAGACGAATCCACAGCATTTCAACCGGACGAACCTGAAGAGCAATCAGCAAAACCATTTCAACCGTCATCCCAATGGGATGAGCCGTCCACTTCTACTGAACCAGAAGATCCCTGGTTGGAATCATTGGGGGAGAACGAATTTGCCTCTTCTGAACCAACGCCACCAACCACCGACGGGGAAGAGCTTCCACTGCTGGTGTTGCCCAAAATTGGGAAAAATCCTGTAGAACCTTTACCCAAAACCACTCCAGTTTCAGACGAAGAGCCTTTTGCTTCTTCTTCCACTCCAACTTCCAATCCGTTGATCGCCCCTCTGGGGCCTGCCAATCCTGCTCAGGTGGGTGAACTGGAACAGCGGATTGATGAATTGCAGCGCCAGGAGCGATCGCTCAAACAAGAAATTGAAGCCCTGGAAGCCACCCATGCCCAGCTCCGGGGGCAAATAGCAGAGGTTCAGGGCTCCCTGGGGCGTCTCGTCCAGGAAGGACTGAAAGAACTGGAACAGCGAAAGCAATCCTTGCAAATCAGCATAGAACAACTGGAACGCCGCCAGGAGCGCATTCGAGCTGAAATGAAGACGACCTTTGCTGGAGTTTCCCAGGATTTGGCGATTCGGGTTCAGAGCTTTAAGGACTATTTAGTCGGTAGCCTGCAAGACCTGGCCCTGGCCGCCGAGCAATTAGAACTGCCCAAACCATCGAAGCAACCCCCCAAACCAACGGCTACTGTAGACAACGAGATTCCTCAAACCTCCCCCACTCCCAAATTTGCAGAACAGAGTTTTCACGAGCAGACGCGCAAAATTCGCAACTTGCTGGATCAATACCGTAACCGTCCAGATTATTACGGCCCTCCCTGGCACCTCCGCCGGACTTTTGAGCCGATTCATGCTGAGCGCGTTTCCAACTGGTTCTTCACCCAGGGTGGGCGGGGTGCCATTCGCACCATGGGCAGCCGTCTGCAAAATATTCTGGTTGCTTCAGCAACCATTTCAATCCTGCACAGCCTGTACGGCGATCGCCTCCGCGCCCTCATCTTGGCAGAATCCCCCGAACGTCTGGGGGAATGGCGTAGAGGATTACAAGACTGCCTCGGCATTACTCGCAGTGATTTTGGGCCCGAACGGGGTGTTGCCCTGTTTGAAGACCCTGAGCTGATGGTACAAAAAGCAGACCGCAGCCTCAAAGATGGGTTCCTCCCCTTCATCATCATTGATGAAACCGAAGAGCAAATTAGCCTCTCGATTTTACAATTTCCCCTCTGGCTCGCATTTGCCCCCAATCCTCAGGTACCTTCCTCCTATCCGCGGGAATGGTAAATCCAAATGCTCTAATGGTTAAATGGTAGTGTTCTAAAAACATAGTTGCCATTTATAAAGACACGCCACGGGATCCCCAGATTCATCAGCCCCCAATCCCTAGCCCCCCAGCCCCTCTTACTCTCCCCTCTTTCTTTTCCATGATTTTCTGGTACGCGCTGAACGGATTACTGCTCGTTATCGCCTATCTCTTAGGCTCTATTCCAACCGGATACTGGGCAGGGCGACTGCTGAAAGGCGTTGACATTCGAGAATATGGATCCAGGTCAACTGGCGCTACAAACGTACTGCGCACATTGGGTAAAGGTCCAGCCGCCGTTGTATTACTTGTCGATATTTTAAAGGGAGCTGCAGCGATCGCCCTGGTACAGAGGTTTTACGCTCTGGACATCGTCAAACCTCTAATTCCCCCCGCTGTTGCTGCCACTGCCTGGATGCCCTGGATGATCACGATAGCTGGAATATTAGCCTTACTGGGTCATAGTAAGTCCATTTTTCTCAACTTTACCGGTGGAAAATCCGTTGCCACCAGTTTGGGAATCCTGCTGACCATGAACTGGATGGTGGGAGCAGGTACACTACTTGTATTTCTGATAGTACTGGCAATTTCCCGGATTGTTTCTCTCAGTTCGATTGCGGGGGCGATCGCTGTATGTGGATTGATGGTGCTCTTCGTCCAGCCCGTCCCCTACGTTTTATTCGCCTTTGTCGGAGGGCTTTACGTCATCTTTCGGCATCGCGCCAACCTCCAACGCCTTCTCGCTGGCACCGAACCCCGGTTAGGCCAGAAAGTTCCTGAGATCAGCAACCCGCCGTCTGCGCCGTAGTAAAAACTGGTACAGGTGATCCTTGAAGCATTTTTCAAAAATGATTCATTATTCTTAAAGTTGAATTGGTGTTTCTGAGAAACCCTTCCACTTTCTGGCCTCCTCTCCAGAAGTGACAACAGAAATCTGAATTACAACTTTTGATAGATGTTAGGGATAGGGGCAGCAACTGTTCTTTTCTTTGAAATATTAAAGAAAAGTTTCTGCTTCAACTGCCCCTTTGATTTGTACAATTAGGCAGCCTGTGTGTCCCTACCGTACAAGCAGTAGTTTGAATTACCCCTGTAGAATAAAGGTATCGCGACCATGACGATTGGGCAAGCAAGACGATTGGGCAAGCAAGAGGATTCCGCAGCGTAACCCTTGTTGATTTACCAGAAGATTTCTCTGGTATGGCAGCCTTGAAGAGACAGAAAACGCACGACTATACCCGCTACGAGCAGGGCGTTGATTACGTCTTTGAAGCTATAGAGCCTCATGGGACAAGAGGTTACCTGACCTGTCAAGGAAAAGGTGTCAAGCCTGGGGATTACGTCATCCTACGGCAAGGTAATGCCATTGTGCGGTACCAGGTTGAGAGAATTGATTATTATTCCTCCCCTTCAGACATGTGGCTAGCCTTACTAGTGCAAGACCAGTTGAAACGGAGCTTTCCTGAGTAAGTTGTCTGCCTAAGTAAGTTGTCTGGGTAGTACTAAATCTGGGTAGTACTAAATCTGGGTAGTACTAAATACGTAATGATGCGTTGTAGTGGTGGATGAAGTTCCACAGCAAGCCAATGTGATTGAACAGACACTTGGAAAAGGACAAACTGCGGCGGACAAAGCGCGAGACTCGCTGGCGCAGCGTGCAGTTGAAGCGCTCAATGTAGCTGGTCTGACCGCTCTGCTTGGTGCCCACCTGATGACGGTTCGCGGGCAGTACGCCTCGATAAGCCTCCCACTCATCAGTATAGAAGACCGCACATTGTCGATAGAGCGGTGGCAAAAATTCCCAAAGCGCTTGTGCCCTCTCGCGCCCCCTTGAACCAAGGTGCATACCAACGATTTCCCTGGTTTGGACATCGAGCGTTAGCCAAACCCACTGTTTGTTGCCTTTGGAATCAACAAATGACCACAGTTTATCGCATTGCACTTTTAGAGTGCCTTTTTTTGGGCTCGACGACAGTTTTTCTGGGGGTCTGAGCGGCTTTCATATTGACGGAATCTTGCAGCCATTGCTCTGAAACCTGCACGACTCGGGCAATCCCCGCCATTGAAATGCGCTCCAACAGTCAGCGATCAATCAGGGCACGGGTGCCTCATCAATGGTCTTATGGGTCGGGGGTCTTATGGGTCGGGTTCTCGACGAATTGGTAGCCGCACTGCTTACACAGGAAGCGCTGTTTGCTCGTGTGGATGTGTCTATTTTTAACCGTGTGTTTGGCTTGACCGGTGGGGCATTCAGGCATCGTCAGAAACAGATAGCTTCAGTTTCATCTGAACAAATCCATCATTACTACTTGGGTTCTACCAGTTGTCTGATGTCAGTGGATGGAACGATTGTACACCACGAAATTATTTGATACGGCATTCGTAGAAACAACAACTAGCGACACTCTAATCTCCTGACCGTGGATTCCCCGCATCGGTGTTATGTAAAGTCTAATTAAAGCAGTGTTATGTAAAGCCTGCCTAAAGCAGGAGTAAATTACGTGTGAAGCAACAGTGAAGTACATGGGTTTTCACGGAGAAATGCCCTAGAATTTGCTCTGACAAGAATATTCAAAGACCATGGTTCAACTTTCTTTTTTACAGGTCCTTTATCTCTTGAAAACAAGGATTAGAGCCAGTTAGAGACCAGATTCGCTCCTATATTTAGTTGAAGAGTTGACATCAGGTGAAAACTTTGACAACATTACGGATCTCTTCATCCCTGGTATCAAAAGGAACATTCAAATAAAATTTTACGGAGTAGTTTCGTCAGAGTGAACTTATCCTTTCGCATAAAGCATCAACCTGGCTCTTGCATTCAAGAACTTCAAACAATTATCCGTCGAAGATTGCCTGAAATACCCAAGACTTAAATCGCTAACACTTCTGGCTCCCTCGAGAGATACAAGGCTATGACTTTAGAAAACAACCCCCCGTTCCGGAGTGTCATTGGCTTTTCAGTAACCGCTCTACCTTTTGATGCTCAAATATCGCTCATCTTCCAATGGGCAAAAGACTGTCTTAGTAAGGTTGTCTGTATTGCAAATGTACACATGCTGGTTGAAGCATACCGGGACCCGAATTTTGCCGCCGTACTAAGGAGAGCGGATCTTGTCACTCCTGATGGCATGCCACTTGTATGGATGTTACGACTATTGGGCGTCTCCAACCAAGATCGAGTTGCTGGGTTAGATGTCTTTTCAGCTTTATGCGAACGAGCAACCAAGGAGAACGTCAGCATTTTCTTTCTAGGTTCCCATTCCGCTATTCTCGAAAAAATGAGAGCCCGGCTTGAGAAAGAATTTCCAAACCTCAAGATTGCAGGTATGGAACCACTACCATTTCGCCCTCTGAATAAGTGGGAAGATCAGGCAATTATCGAGAGGCTAAATGATAGTGGGGCAGGTCTGGTTTTTCTGTCATTAGGATGCCCAAAGCAAGAAGCCTGGATGGCCGAACACAAAGATCGGGTTCAAGCAGTCATGGTTGGGCTGGGTGGAGCCTTTCCCGTCTACGCCGGAATTCACAAACGTGCTCCCCGCTTAGTGCGCTCATTGGGCTTTGAGTGGCTCTACCGTCTAGCACAAGAGCCCCGCAGGCTTTGGGGCCGGTACAGCACTACAATCCCTATTTTTATTTGGTTAGCTCTGAAGCAGTTGTTGACCTCTGCTAGATCAACACCAACTCACGACCTTTCATGAAGAGGCTCGTCAGTCTAATTGTGTTCCCATCGCTGAATCTATCAATTCAAACTTTCAGTTTCTGTTCCACTAAAGCAATACTTTGGGTTAATGATAATGACTGACCAGAAGCGAGCACTCATCACCGGAATCACAGGGCAAGACGGCTCCTACTTGAGCGAGTTCTTGCTGGAGAAAGGCTACGAAGTGCACGGCATCATCCGCCGTACCTCCACCTTCAACACCGACCGCATCGACCACATCTACGAAGACCCCCACCAGCTCGATGCCCGCCTCTTCCTCCACTACGGCGACCTCACCGACGGCACCACCCTGCGCCGCATTCTGGAAGAAGTCAAACCCGTTGAAATCTATAACCTCGGTGCCCAATCCCACGTCCGCGTCAGCTTCGATGCCCCCGAATACACAGTTGATTCCGTCGGCATGGGCACCCTGCGCCTGCTGGAAGCCATTCGCGACTACCAGCAGCGCACGGGCATCCAGGTCCGCTTCTACCAGGCCGGTTCGTCTGAGATGTTCGGCAAAGTGCAGGAAATCCCGCAGAAAGAAAGCACCCCCTTCTATCCCCGCAGTCCCTATGCCTGCGCCAAGGTCTATGCCCACTGGCAAACGGTCAACTACCGCGAGTCCTATGGCTTGTTTGCCTGCAATGGCATTTTGTTCAACCACGAGTCGCCGCGGCGAGGAGAGACCTTTGTCACCCGCAAAATTACCCGCGCCCTAGCTCGTATCATCGCCGGGCAGCAGAAGAAGCTGTACCTGGGCAATCTCGATGCTCAGCGGGACTGGGGCTACGCGAAGGACTATGTGCGAGCAATGTGGCTAATGTTACAACAGGAAGCGCCGGATGACTATGTGGTGGCGACAGGGGAGATGCATTCGGTACGGGAGTTTTTGGATCTGGCGTTTGGGTATGTGAACCTGGACTGGCAGGAGTATGTGGAGTTTGATGAGCGGTATTTACGACCGGCGGAGGTGGAGTTGTTGATTGGGGACCCAGCGAAGGCGAAGGCGAAGCTGGGCTGGGAGCCGTCAGTGACGTTTGAGCAGTTGGTGTTTCTGATGGTGGAAGCAGACCTGAAGGCAATGGGTCTGGTACCGCTCAATGGCGGTGTTGCTCAACAAATCAGGGATATTGCCACAGTTCGGCAGGCGGTTGGTAGTTCAGCTGTTTGATACAGAAATCTCAATCATGCAAGTGAGGCACTCCGGTGGTAACAACAACAGAGTTTGATCTCAAAGGCAGGCGTATTCTAGTAACGGGTGGTTCGGGGTTTCTGGGGAAACAGGTGGTCAAGCAACTGTGCCTGGCTGGAGCAGACCTGGAAAAAATTACGGTGCCGCGATCGCGCCAATGCGACCTGCGTGTGATGGCAAACTGCCAGCGCGCTGTTGACCAGCAAGACCTTGTCATCCACCTCGCTGCCCACGTCGGTGGCATTGGCCTCAACCGCGAAAAACCCGCCGAACTGTTCTACGACAACCTGATGATGGGCGCTCAACTGATCCATGCCGCCTATGAAGCGGGCGTGCAAAAATTCGTCTGCGTCGGCACCATCTGCGCCTATCCCAAATTCACGCCCGTTCCGTTCAAAGAAGAAGACCTGTGGAACGGTTATCCCGAAGAAACTAATGCGCCCTACGGCATCGCCAAGAAAGCCCTACTGGTGCAGCTCCAGTCCTATCGGCAGCAGTATGGGTTTGATGGCATTTATTTATTGCCGGTGAACCTGTATGGCCCGGAAGACAACTTCGACCCCCGTAGTTCTCATGTAATTCCGGCCTTAATTCGCAAGGTATACGAAGCAAAGCAGAGAGAAGACAGGCAAATTCCAGTATGGGGGGATGGAAGTCCAACTCGTGAGTTTCTCTACTCAGAAGATGCAGCACGAGGAATTGTGATGGGTGCTCAGTTCTACAGTGAATCAGAGCCAGTTAACCTGGGTACAGGACATGAAATCCCCATTAGAGATTTGGTGAGATTGATTTGTGAACTGATGGAATTTGAAGGTGAAGTTGTTTGGGAACCCGACAAGCCAAACGGCCAGCCTCGCCGTTGTCTGGACACCGAACGAGCGAAGCAAGCTTTTGGCTTCGTTGCTCAAATGGATTTTAAGCAAGGCTTGAAAAATACGATTGATTGGTACCGTCAGCATGTTGCTTAAAGGTCATCGAACGCCTCTTTCAAGCACCCAATTGCATTTCTTAGGGAAATCAGTTAGTGATGAAAAAAGCCCTTATCTGTGGGGTCTCTGGTCAAGACGGAGCCTATTTAGCTCAGCTACTTTTAGCTAAAGGTTACAGCGTCTGCGGTACATCTCGTGATGCCCAAGTGTCTTCTTTTCAAAATCTCGTGCGTCTAGGAATCCGGGACCAGGTTAAGTTAGAGTCGATCGCACTCAATGATTTTCGGAGTGTTTTACAGGTATTGACCAAAATTGAGCCAGACGAGGTCTATAACCTGGCGGGGCAAAGTTCGGTAGGTCTCTCTTTTGAGCAACCTGTAGAAACCCTGGAAAGTGTGGCAACGGGTACTTTGAATTTGCTAGAAGCTATTCGCTTCTTAAAGCGCCCCATCAAGTTTTACAATGCTGGCTCCAGTGAATGCTTCGGTAATACGGGAAACCTGGCTGCCGATGAAACCTTTCCCTTTCGTCCCTGTAGCCCCTACGGGGTTGCTAAGTCAGCAGCCTTCTGGGAAGTGGTAAATTATCGAGAAGCTTACGGATTATTTGCCTGTTCAGGCATTTTGTTTAATCATGAATCGCCTCTACGCCCAGAACGATTCGTCACGCAAAAAATTATTTCGGCGGCCTGTCGAATTGCAGCAGGTAGCCAGGAGAAGCTGCTCTTAGGCAATATCGGGATTGAGCGTGATTGGGGATGGGCACCAGAATATATTGAAGCCATGCACTTAATGCTGCAACAAGACGAACCGGACGACTATGTGATTGCTACAGGTGTTTCACATAAGCTGGAAGATTTTGTTGCAAAGGCTTTTGCTGAATTTCAGTTAGATTGGCGAGATCATATTGTCATTGATGAAAGCCTATTTCGCCCTTCCGAAATTATGGCAGGACGAGGAAACCCGGCAAAAGCTCATCAAAAATTGGGGTGGCAGGCTAAATACGCAATGCCTGATGTCGTTCGGATGATGATTCAAGAAAAAAAGAATGGATTCCTGGGAAGCAACTGTTTGGAGTAGGCTAAATGCAAGATACTTTGATTCACCCTTTAGTGCCTGTGCCGTCTAGTTCTCTACGAATTCCCAGAGAACCTTCCAGATTTTTGGCAAGCGATGAGTGCCTGCTCTACTTTTCCTTAATTGTTCCCACTTACAACGAAAGTAAGAATATTCATGCAATCGTTCATTTATTAATTGGACTGCTAGATGAAGCAATGCCAGGAAATTATGAGTTGATCATCGTTGATGACGACAGCCCAGACCAGACCTGGAAAATTGCTCAGGAGATGACTCCAGACCATTCTACGTTGCGAGTGATGCGGCGACAACAGGAGCGAGGACTATCTACAGCTGTGATTCGGGGTTGGCAGGTAGCTAGAGGACAGGTTTTGGGAGTCATTGATGGTGATCTTCAGCATCCTCCAGAAGTGCTGTTGAAATTGTTGGATGCAATTCAACAAGGAGCAGATCTAGCAGTTGCTAGTCGCCATGTTGATGGTGGTGGGGTTAGCGATTGGGGATTTATCAGACGATTTCTTTCTCGCGGGGCTCAATTGCTGGGATTGCTGATCCTGCCAAATGTTGTGGGTCGAGTCTCTGATCCAATGAGTGGTTATTTTATGGTGCGACGCAGTGCGATCGCTGAGCGAGATCTAAACCCGAAGGGATATAAGATACTCCTCGAAGTCTTGGGACGAGGTGAGATCGAGCAGATAGCAGAGGTCGGCTATGTGTTCCAGGAACGACAAGAAGGAGAAAGCAAAGTTACCTGGAAGCAGTATGTTGACTATTTGCATCATCTAGCTCGATTGCGCTCTCGTGGAAGGGTTGCTCGACTAAAAAAGCGCTTAAAGGTGCCGCTCACCCGCTTTGTTCAATTTGGACTGGTGGGCTTGAGCGGTGTATTTGTGGATATGGCAATCTTCTACCTGCTGAGTGATCCAATGGCCCTTGGTTTAGGCTTGACTCGTAGCAAGATTCTTGCAGCAGAAGCCGCTATTATTAACAACTTCCTTTGGAATGATGTTTGGACCTTTAAAGATATTTCTAGTAAGCAGAAGGGCTGGAAACCGCGACTTAAGCGCTTTCTGAAGTTCAATACTATATGCCTTATGGGACTGATTTTGAATGTCCTTTTACTAAACTTTTTCTTTAATGTTCTTGGGATTAATCGCTATCTAGCAAATTTGATTGCGATCGCACTGGTGACATTTTGGAACTTCTGGATCAACCTGAAGTTAAGTTGGCGAGTCACTCAGGTGAAATAGAACATTGAATTTTAAATACTAGTTGAGGCAGTTATGCAGCAGTCATCTGAAAATATTGAGCCTTTAGTAAGTACTGGTAGCCATCAATTAACCAGGCAACTGCCTAGAGTGATTGGGTGGATGATTGGGGTAAGCACGCTATTTCTCTTTGTGTGCAGTAGTCTCAGACATATTCTGTTTCGCTCTGGAGCGCTTGACCTGGGAATGTTTGATCAGGCAGTTTATCTGATCAGCCAAGGTAAAGCTCCTATTTCCACCCTATTAGACGATATCCATATGCTGGGTGATCATGGCGCTTGGATGCTATATCCACTCAGTTTGCCGTATGCCGTTTATCCCAGTGTCTACTGGTTGCTAGCAATCCAGGCATTTGCCTTATCTTTAGGTGCCTTACCAACCTGGGCTCTAGCTCGTCAAGCTGGGCTAAATCAGGCCCAATCTACAGCGATGGTGGCAGTTTATCTTCTTTACCCAATCATCTTTACAGCAAACTGGTTCGACTTTCATCCAGAAGTTATTGCACTGTCGGCTATATTAACAGCGATCTGGGCGGCGCGTTCTAACAAGATAACCTGGTTCATCGTGGCAATCATTATAACTTTGGGCTGTAAGGAAGTCATGTCACTGACCGTAGCAGCTATGGGCCTTTGGCTTCTGGTATTTGAGAAGAAGCGCAAATTTGGTGCGATCGCCCTCATCACAGGCATCGCCTGGTTCTTTTTTTCCACTCAAATATTGATCCCATTTTTCGGGGGTGGAGAAGCTACTGGAGTAGAACGCTACAGCTACTTAGGCAATTCAAGTCGAGAAATTATTATTAACCTGTTCTTGAAGCCGTGGTTAATTTTAGGAAGAATCTTTTCTTTCAATACGCTTAAGCACCTTACCCTGCTAGCAATTCCAGTCATTTGGGGCCTCTCACCTTTTCACCTCGCTCCTTTAATTGGGGCATTGCCTACTCTCCTGCTTAATTCCCTGTCCGATAAAGGATTGCAACTCAGCCTCTTTTTTCACTACTCTCTGCCAGTCTTACCATTTCTGTTGGTCGCTGTCATTTCAAGCCTGACCGCAGGACACACATGGTTCCGCAATCAACGCGCTATTGTTCTATGGTCTGTTGGGGTTTTGCTGGCAGGAATATTGACGCGACTATCGCCTGGGCAAGTGAAGTATGACTACGTATTTGATTGGAATGGCTGGAGATCGACCCGCGAGGCAATTGCCCAGGTTCAAACAAAGGATGGCGTCTTAACAACTAATGAGATCGCTCCTCATCTGTCTCATCGGCAAATGATTCGTTCCTTGAAAGATCCAAGCATTGGCTCTGCTGATTTGAATCCATTTGAGTTAGCTGAAGTTAACTATGTTCTGATCAATCAAAATAATCAAAGCTTGAGAAAAGTTCAAGATGCGATTTCACAATTAATGGAGCAGCTTAAGAATGATCAACAGTTTCAGTTAAGTTATCAACAGAACAAGGTTTATTTATTTGAACGAAAAGCTTAAAAGTTAAGCACTTCAATGCAGGAATAAACTTTTATACTCTTTCCAGCTCTTTCATGAGGTCGAGCATTGTGAGTAATCCTGGTTCTATAAGTATTTCTGTAGTAATTCCTACAGTAAACAGGCATGAAAAGATTGCAAGGGCAATTACAAAAATCTATGAAAATACTATTCAGCCTCTTGAGGTTATTATCGTTGATCAAAGTTCAAACCATCTAACCTTCGATGTTCTAAAACCTTTTATTGAGGATAGGCGGATTATTTACCTCAAAGATGAGGGCACAGGAGCGGCCCGTTCTCGCAATATTGGCTGGAAACATGCATCTGGAGATATCGTTGCCTTTACCGACGATGACGCCTGGGTTGACTCTGAATGGCTGCAAACAATTCAAGAAAGTTTTCAACGAAAAGATTTTAACATTGGTGTTTTAGGAGGCAAAATTATCCCTGTCTATGAGGAGAAATCTCCAAATTGGAATATCCCTAAAAAATGGCGGCATCTATTACCCGCTTATGACCAGGGCGATACTTTTGGGCATTATACTGGCAATGCAGAACCTGCAAGTGTAAATTACGCTGTAAGGCGGATTTTGTTGGAAAAGTTTTCTGGATTTGATGAAACATTGGGAGCCAACATTGGAAGGTCAATCCAGATTTTTGGCGAAGATGCCGAATTTTCATCAAGACTGAAGCAGAATGGATTTGACATTGTTTATAATCCCGGCTGCGTTGTTTATCATCCTGTCCCCTTAAATCGCCAAAATCAGGCTTTCCTTAATAAACGATTGAAGTTTGAGGGATCTACCTATGCCTACATGAAAATACAAAGTAAAAGCTTTAATTTTATTGGAGTTTTGGTTGAAACTATTAAGAGTACCTTTAAACTCCATCACTCAATTTTGACTCGGAAAACAGATGAAGCCTGCTACTTCTACGGAAAACTTTTAATTCTAGTAAAATGTGGAATTCTAAAGTTGAATCCTTAGAAATGCTCCTGTTTCGTTGGATACGAGTTAGTCAAAGAAGCCAATAACTCCAGGTTAAATATGTCTGCATTTAAAGCTTTATCATCAAGTTTGTCTATTGCCATGAAGATTTTATGAATTACTTCTATATTATTTTCGACCTATCGTAAACATCCTTTATATTTTTGTTGAGAGTTTTGTTGAAACTTTCGAATGGCTGTTTATTCAAAGGTCTTCGTTATTCATTAGTGATTCTTCAAGAAGAACGCTGCAAGAATTTTTAAGAGTTGAACATACCAGGCATGTTCAATCTGGTGTGTTCAGGGAGCCGGATGTCCAAAGCTCTATTAAGGTATTGATTAAAATGGCATTTCTTAAGGTTCCTAAAAAACTGAAGCCGTTTCAGCCAGCACCTTCTGTGGCACAAAATACTGGCTCTGGCGACTGGAAAGCTTACGTTAGGGTTTTACGCCCTCGTCAATGGACGAAGAACTTAATTGTCTTTGCTGCTCCCCTGTTTGCCTTTAGCTTGAATGTCGAATCACTGGTAGGAGCTCTTCTAGCATTTGGATTATTCTGTTGCGCCTCTAGTGGCTTCTACATCATCAATGATATTGTCGATGTAGAAGCTGATCGACTGCATCCAGTGAAATGCAAACGCCCCATTGCTGCTGGGTTGATTCATATTCCGATAGCGATCGCAATGGCAGTTGTGCTGCTTGGAGGCTCCTTCTTGATCGGTTGGCTAGTGGATTTCGGATTAGGATCAACCATTACCTGCTATGCATTGTTACAGGTCGCCTATAACCTTCGTTTGAAGCGCACAGTCATTTTGGATGTAGTAGCAATTGCCATTGGCTTCGTTCTACGGGCATACGGTGGTGCAGCCGCCGCTAATGTTGCTCTTTCTCCCTGGTTTCTACTATGTACAGCTATGCTCGCCCTGTTTTTAGGTATTGAGAAACGGAAAGCAGAATTGCGCTTAGTTGAGGTAGGAGGCAGAAAACCTCGGAAAGTACTGCGGCGATATTCACTCTCCTTACTAAACCGAATGGAGAATATGGTCACAACCGGGACAATCATGACCTATGCTTTGTGGAGTTCCGGTCCTCAAGTGCATGGAGCTTCAACTCCCTGGATGATGGTAACTCTGCCTTTTGTCCTGTATGGTGTTTTTCGTTACCAGCTTCTAAGCGATCCGCAAGAAATTGCTCGTAGAAGTGATCTGGACAATGAGAAGGGTGGACAGACCGAACGCCCTGAGGAAGTTTTGCTGACAGATCGGCCTTTATTATTGACAGTGATTGCCTGGCTATCCACCACGTTCTTGATATTACTCTTGAATCATCAAGGGATTCTTTGACGAATACTTTTGCTGTCGTCATCTTGGTTCTAATATAACGTGTCGTTTCTTACAGCGTTTCTAACTCTGCTCAAACGTCTGCCAAACCTTTATTCTGCTTCCTTTCAGTCTTGGCGTTCTTTCCAACAGGCAGACAATCTTGCAACAATTAGCCTTGCTTCCCTGAAATATAGAGGAATCAAAGGTGTAATCCTTGATTTAGATAATACTATTGTTTCGGAGGATGATCGCTACCTGTCCCCTGGTGCTGAAGCCTGGATTCAACAAGCAAAACAAGTTGGATTCAAATTCTTTATCCTCTCTAATGGTAAGCGGCGTTATCGGGTTGAGTTCTGGTCTCATCGGCTCGGAATTCCAGCATTGAGTCCCGCCAGAAAACCGCTACCCATGGCTTTCAACAAGGCGTTGAAAGCCATGCAACTACAACCGTCACAGGTTATTGTGATTGGAGATAGCCGCCATACTGATATATTGGGAGCTTTCCTGGTAGGATGTCCCAGTATTCAAGTAGCAACTCTACCCCATCCTTTTCGCTGGTGGGAAAAGCTACTGGGTAAGCGTGTGCAGACTCCCTACCCTGCCCATCTTGAGCTTTGGAACTGTGAACCCTATTGAGGTACCCATTTGGAATGCTAGGTCGTTTATTTTTCCTGATCTTGATCCTGGTGACAGTTGGTTTGAACACCCTGGCTCAGATGCTATTGAAGCTAGGTTCTGGACAAAATCCACTGAACCTTTTTATTCTCAGTGGACTGGTAGCTTATGGTCTCAGTACTGTCTTCTACATCCTGGTATTGGGAAAGTTGAACTTATCTGTTGCTTATCCAGTGGTTATTGGACTGACTGTAGTTGCAACCACGTTAACAGGGGCTGTTCTTCTTCGAGAAAAGGTTTCCTCTATCCACTGGTTAGGGCTCGGTTTGATGTTGAGTGGAATTTCTGCGATCGCCTTTGCCAAAGCCTAGGCTGAATCATTCTTAACCGAAATATCCGTATTTCAAACAATTTCAAACAAATTAAGGATAATTTCGGGGGGTGGAGGGGGTGGAACCCCCACTCCCCCTTTACAATTAATGATGGCTACCTACTTAATTCCGATTGAAACTTTCGACTGTGATTTTCTTGCCAGCGAAGACCAATCATATAAGCCACAAAAAGCATATGACCCGGTTCTTCAAGTTGTGCAAAAATCCAACCAAAGACAAAGAGTGTAAGTAAAAGGTATTTACAAAGATCATCAACTGCAAACCAGCGCCATACCAAAAAACCAAGATAAAGATAAGCCATAACTCCTAAAATCCCTAAGTCCCCCCAAAAACCGGCCCAACTAAACAAGGGGGGAAAACATACTCGATTTATCACCAAAGTAGCTGGATGCAACAGCATTCCAAACAGCCTGGCTGGCCGGTGAAGTAGTCACTCCAAGCGGTTCCAACAGATCTTTATAGGAAGGAATCATCCACCCGCCCAATCTGCCAATGGTGTGACCCGGCCCCAGGCCCAACCACCAATTTAGTGGAGAGTGGAAGTAGGAGATAATGATCGGAAAGCCAACCCATTTGAGTTTCATACCTTCTGCTGTCAAAGCGAGGTCTTCTGACCAGGTTGTAAATACATTGAAGAAAGTCCAGACGGAGCCATAAATCACAATTGCCACAATAATTAAATATTTAATGGCCTGGGCTGGATCCTTCAGCTTAGTAAACAGCAGCAGAACAAAAGCTGCTGCAAAAACAGCCATAACCTGCTTTGCATCCGCAATCATCATATGGACAAAGGTTGCTACGGCCACAGCAATACGCATCCACAGCGGCTTATCTTTGGCAGCGACCAGAAAATAAGCTCCAAAGGTTAGCGCTACTGCTCCCCCCACTACATGTCCAGCTTTTTGCCCAATAAAAACTCCTTTGATATTATCTTCGGCTCCCCGCCTCAGATGCAGACGTAAGACAAACCGCTGGATCCAAGCCAAAGCAGTATTGAGGATACCAAATCGGATGATCCAGGTTCTAGAGCTTTCAACACTGGTAGCAGCCATTGGAATCGTAACCAGTGCCAGTAGCAACATAAATGGCTCAGCTAACAACAGGTACTGTAAAACAACATTGATCAGTCCCGCATTGTTTAGAAGCCCGCTTGCAGTGGTTACAATTAAAAGAATGAAAAGCCCTGTCAAAATTTGATAAACCCCCTTGATCTGGGCCGAATCTTTGGGGCGAGCCTTGAGCAGAGCGACACCAAACACGAAAGGAATAGTGGCAAAGTGTAAGAAGTTGACAGCAGAAGGTAACCCAACAGAGTCAAGAATGCGGGAAAAGAAGGCAGTGACAAATGCCCACATGACCAGAGTTGAGCTTTTAAGAATTGGCTCTTTTGTCTTTTCGGGTAGTGCTCCTACACTCATTCTTCAAACTCCACTAATTCCTTCCTATTATTGAAGTGCAGTTAGCACATTTCATAAACGCTGAATTTGAACTTTAGAGTCATTGGGTGCAAAGGTAGTTTACGGCTGTTATGGTTCTGTAAGTAGCTAGGCGTAATTAAATTAAGGATAATTTCGGGGGTGGAGGGGGTGAAACTCCCTGCCTGGGGGCGCAGCCCCCACTCCCCCCTTTACCAATTAATTATGACCACCTACTTATGTAGTCCTAAATCAGTTGTGAAATGGAGAGGTTTTGTGAGAAGAAGTTCCGCAGGAACTTCTTCTCACAATCCAAATAGAATCGCTATATATTTTTGCAGCTTTGGGCTACCTCATAAATCTCCATAAGCTTTTGATAGTTCTGTTTTGCAGTGTAACGGGTTTCAAACTCTAGGCGGGCTTCCTGGCGCATCTGGGCAAGTTGGGTTGGGTGAGCTAAGATCCACTCAACGTTGGTAGCTAGATCCGCCGGATCCCCCGGACAAAAGTGAAAACCTGTGCGGTTGTGATCTACGAGTTCGGCGATCGCGCCAATCTTAGCGGCAAGTACAGGTGTGCCTTTAGCAAAGGCTTCAACAGCGACACGACCAAAGGTTTCGTACCATTTCGAGGGAAAGATCAAAAACATTGCCTCCCCAATTGCTTCATAGACTTCCTTTACAGGTCTTCGCCCTAACCATTCGATATGAGGGTATCGATTTGCAGCTTTGGCAACCTGATCGGCCAGGGGACCATCACCCACGATCTTTAATGGTAGCGGAGTGCTCAAAAGTTCCCAGGCTTCCAATAGGGTATCTAACCCCTTTTCAACGGAAAGACGGCCTACATAAATGGCATACCCTCCCTTTCCTCCTCCAGCAACAGGGTCAGGATGAACAAAATTGGGCTTCACAATAATCTTTTTGGGGGGTAGCCCTCCCTGAATAAACTTTTTGCGGGCAAACTCAGTGAGAGCAATATAAACATCGACCATTTCCGTCCAGGTCCGCAAAGTGCGGTGCACCATCATCATGGCAGCCGTGCCTGCACTGGCGATCCGGCTTTCTCGGTAACATCCGTGCAAGACTCCCGGAAAGGGAACGAATTTGCCCAGGCAATCTTCACACACTTCCCCACTACGGAAAAACAATGCATTCGGGCATAGAAGCCGATAGTTTCTGAGAGTTTGAACGACTGGAACGCCTTTGCTCTTTGCCGCGTAATAGACGGAAGGGGAAATCAAAGGGAAGAAATTCTGCACATGGACAACTTCATGGGCTGCTTTTCTGAGATGTTGCTGGACGATATTATATGCCTCTCTGGACCAGATCGTTCGCGTTGCAACCTGGATAGAGCTCATTGATGCGAGGCAATCGTTGCTCTCTTCATACACATCCACCTCATGACCCATCTCTCTTAGAAGAAGTTCTTCAGACTCACGGGACTCATCTTCTCCACCGCGAATCTGGTAACGATTGTGTATGCTCAAGATGCGCATTCGATCTATCCTTGTTTGGGATTCAGGAATTAATCTTGAAATTTCGACGTTGAGACGGATTGGCTAGATAGGGCTGAAGGACCTCAATCAATTGCTGAGTTCGATGACGAACTCCTCGATCATTCAAGTGGTAGTTGGTATCGTAGAATAAAGACTTTTCATACATTGAATCTCGATATTTCCCAATAACAGGGACATTAATTGAACGGTAAAAGTTTTCTATTTTCTGGAAAAAAACCTGGTAAATGGCTCCCTCATAATCTTTAAACCAAATTGTATTTGGCCAGGTAGCAAGCAACCGAACGTTATTCTTTTTGCACCAGTCTGCAAATTTGGCGATCGCTTGAAATCCAGACATATTTGTTGACATGTCTGAGTTAACCTTCATCGGTTGAGTAGCATCAATTTTTCTACGCAGTTCT
The DNA here is from genome assembly GCF_049200465.1 of Leptothermofonsia sp. ETS-13. Taxonomy (NCBI): domain Bacteria; kingdom Bacillati; phylum Cyanobacteriota; class Cyanophyceae; order Leptolyngbyales; family Leptolyngbyaceae; genus Leptothermofonsia; species Leptothermofonsia sp. ETS-13. Next base: position 1,543,077 of record NZ_CP120836.1, on the reverse strand, counting down.
GGAGTAATCCTGGCCTCAAGGTTATCAATTCTGTCTCCGTAACTATTCATCACACTAGACCGAGCGTTATCAGGCTGGATGCCTGGCGGATTAGAAGAAGCTAAAGCTTTCGATGATGCTAACCGACTGCTAATTCCCGTCATTAAACGTTTGAAACTGAGCCCCTCAATAAAACGAAGTTGGGTCTGGAAGTCGATAGATTGCAAATATTGAGGATCACGAGCAAACACATAATCAATTAATACGCTGTCAAGCGCACCATCGGACTGATAAAACTCATATTCAAGAGGCAAAAGAATGATGTCTCCAGGTCTGGCAAAAGAGCGAGCATAATGAAGAATATAATTAACTCCGAGCCCCGCGTTAATTGCTGCATTGACGCAAGAAAGCTTTGTTTTTTCTTGAATCATTTCACAACTAATTCCTAGCAGCGAATTCGAACCAGAAATAACGAGTAGTTTAGGCGATTTGACAGAGTTAACCAGGTTTGACTTGAACTGGTAAGACTCATAAATCCAGCGAGACTGCCTGGTTGGGGCTCCTGTCTGCCAGGCAGTAAGGAGCAAAAAAGCCAGGCAGCTAGTTAAAAAGCCGCCCACTAATGATTTGTAGTATCTTGAATACTTCATCTTAAAGATTTTAGAAGTTAAAGTAGAGAAAGCTGCTGGGAGGTGCAGCCAGTGTTGTCTTCAAGTAGATGAACAACAAGGTACCAACCAGGAAACCACACATTAAATTTGGTTGCCACTGCACCCGTTTCCAGAGATAGGCCTGCCAATTCGAAAGCTTTTGAGTCGAAGATGAATCTAAAGCTGGATTAAACTGCTGCATCCACTGCTGGGTGTTTGGCATCAGCCAAACAAAAGTTAGCAAAAACAACAACTCTTTATAGGCGGTGGGTACGATGGTGAAAGGTGAGGTCAGGGGAACCCCATTTGTGCCGGTCATTGCTTTCAGCATCGCGATCGCGGTTTCTATATTATCGGCCCGGAAAAAAACCCAGGCCACAACCACTGCCACGAAAGTTACTAAACATCCAAGGCTGTAGGTAAACCAATTTGTAGCCTTGGGATTTTTGCCCAGCGATTGGAGCAAGGCGTGCCACTGATGATTGATGACCAGATAGAGACCGTGTAAGCCTCCCCAAACAACAAAAGTCCAACCGGCACCGTGCCATAGTCCGCCCAATAGCATAGTGATCATCAAGTTGGCGTGGCGGCGAAGCTGTCCTTTTCGACTTCCCCCCAAAGGGATGTATATGTAATCTCTTAAAAAGAGAGAAAGCGTGATATGCCAGCGTCGCCAAAAATCAATAATATTGACCGACTTATAGGGAGAATCGAAGTTCAAAGGTAGTTTAATTCCAAACATACGAGCGACTCCGATCGCCATATCAGAGTAGCCTGAAAAATCAAAATAAAGTTGGAAGGAATAGGCCAGGGCACCAGTCCATGCTTCAAAGAACGTTAAAGGGACTCCTTGGGCCACCGCATGAAAAATAGGATTTGCTGTCAGCGCAATGCTATCAGCGAAAACAACCTTTTTGAATAAACCGAGAGCGAAGATTGTGAATCCGACAGCCAGATTTTCGTGATTTAATCGGTAAGCTATGGGCTGATTGAACTGGGTAGCAATTTCCTTATGATGAACAATTGGACCTGAAATAAGATACGGAAAAAAGACAACAAACAGGCAGTAATTTAAGAAATTAGATTCTTGAGTTTCTTCCTTATAGGTGTCAACCAGATAGGCAATCTGGTTAAACGTGAAAAATGAAATAGCAATTGGCAAAATAATGTTTTGTAGATTGAAAGATGTGTCGAATATAGAATTGACACTTGAGATTAGAAAATCAATGTATTTGAAGTAGGCTAGTAGTAGTAAATTTACTGCCACTCCCAAAAGGAGCATACGCCTTGGAGTGACCAGTTTATTTTGATAACGACGGCCAATGATCAGTCCGGTTATATAGTTAAATCCAGTGGAAACCAGCAGTAATCCTATGTAATAAGGCTGCCACCAACCATAGAAAATAAGGGATGCAAGAATCAGCCAGATAACCGCTATTCGATGATTTTCATTCCTATTTAATAGAAAAAAGATTAGAAGTGTAACTGGTAGAAATAGAAAGATGAATGTAAAGGAGTTAAAAAGCATTAATTTAGCTTCCTCTATTTGCCCACAAAGTAAGTAGGTAGCCATCATTAATTGTAAAGGGGGGAGTAGGGTCTGCGCCTCTACGGACAGGGGCACCCCCTCCACCCCCGAAATTATCCTTAATTTAATTGCGTCTAGCTACTTATGAGTCACTTAAGCTGCTGAACAAGTCAGAATTAAATGAATCAGAACTATAGCGATCCTATTTGGATTGTGAGAAAGGATTCCGCAGGAATCCCTTCTCTCAAAGCCTCTCAATCTTACGACTGATTTAGGACTGTTACAATTTAGGACTGCTACAGAAGTCAAAAGCTTTAGACGATTTCTCTTATACGCAGACACACCTGAACATGATCGGCCTGAAGAGTTTATACAACTTTACGTAGAAACAAGCATCAGATTGACGAATATCTTTATTCTATGTTAAACAAAAAACTGTTTAGATATCAAATTTATAAAGCTTGTGTAAAGTGTATGGGCGTTTCTACTTGACTTTTTAGCCTGCCGTTGTTAACTACATATAGAGAAAAAGCCTGCCTCACGCAGGTAAGTGAAATCACTTGCTCTAAAGTCAGTTTATCTACTTATCATTCAATCTACTGCTTTTGAAGTAGCAATTTTCTCTCCCGCCAGTCACTACTCGATTGTTACTGAGGTGATACGGCCTTTATAGAAGGAATGGCAACAACTTTCTGCTATGGGTATCTACCGATATTTTCCTACTTGCTGGTACCTTGAGAACAGTTTCTGGAGACGCTTTCTATATGGAAGACAGTAACGCGGTCTTAGTCCAACCAACTTCACAATTACAATCACTACAAAATCCTTTAAGTTTGCAAAGCAGCGGATCAAGTTTTGACCAAACTTCATTGCCTGCCCCCATCCGAATTGAAGCTGAAAACTACAGGTCAGGACGAGGCGTTGGTTACTATGACACAACCACAGGTAATACGGGGGGCGTTTATCGTTCTGATGATGTGGATGTTCAAAGAACGAGCGATGTTGGGGGTGGTTATAATGTGGGCTGGATTCGGTCAGGGGAATGGTTAACCTATGACGTAACGCTGCCCCGCTCTGGTACCTATAACATCGTTGCGCGTGTAGCCGCAGCAAATAGTAGTATCCGCCGTATGAGCATCTCTGTTGGAGGCCAAACCTTCGCGATGAATTTTACGGGTACTGGAGGCGGGCAAGTTTGGAAAGATGTCATCCTTGCTGGTTTGGACCTCAATGGGGGGAGTCAAATGGTTCGTCTGGATATGCAAACCAGCAATTTTAATCTCAATTACATTGAGTTAATTCCAATCAATTCAGAAAACATTATGTTCCCTGCCGATGCTGGGGTAGTTGATGTCAGAACCTATGGTGCCATCCCTAATGATGGGCAGGATGACACGGCTGCTATTCAACGGGCACTCGATGCGAATCCGTCCGGCAATCGAATTATCTACTTCTCAAACGGGGTTTATGATGTCAGCAATACCTTGCGATACTCTGGAACCCAAAAGCGTAATATCCTTCAGGGGCAAAGCCGTGATGGAACCATCATCAAGTTAAAGGACTTTTCTGGGTTGAACGGTCCAGTAATCTGGACAGGCAATCCACCTGCTCAACGGTTTCGTAACAGTATTCTTAACCTCACGGTGGATGTTGGTGTTGGCAATCCGACAGCGACCGGTATTGCCTTCATTGCTAACAATCAGGGTGCGATGCGTGACGTAAAAATCATTTCTCGCGATCGCAAGGGTGCTGTGGGTTTAGATCTCGGAATTGATGAAAATGGACCAACCCTCATTAAAGACATTGAGGTGGTTGGCTTTGATGTTGGTATCCGGACATGGAACCCAACGGCGAGTCAGACTCTAGAGCATATTCGGTTGTCTAATCAAAATCAGTACGGTTGGAAAAACTATAATCAGCAAGTTTATGTCCGGGATTTGCAAAGTACCAATGCCGTAACGGCTATTTGGAATATGCCGGATGGTGTGAGTGGATTTACGCTGATTGACTCGACTTTAACTGGTGTAGGGGCAACCGCATCCACCTTGCCAGCAATCTGGAACCAGAAAGGGATGTACGTTCGCAATCTGACTACATCTGGCTATCAACTAGCCATTCGACAGGATGATAAAGGGCGCGGCAATCCTTCTCAACCCAATGGATATGTGAATGAGTGGATGGCACGAGATGGTTTTGTCACTTTATTTGGTAGTCCATTGACTTCAATGCGATTGCCCATCTCTGAAACTCCTGAAGTTCCCTGGGATGCTTTATCCAACTGGCGGAGTCCACTCACCTATGGTGGATTACCGAATGATGGTATTGATGATACGGCAGCTATTCAGGCGGCGATCGACTCGGGAGCAACTACCGTTTACCTGCCCAATGGAACCTGGAATCTCAATGGCACAATCTACTTAAGAGGGAATGTTCGGAGATTCCTGGGAACTGAGGCATTTATTTCCAGCAATGGCAATGGAGTGATTGAGGTTTTTGATGGCTCATCACCAACGATCGTGATTGAGAGGCTAGAAGCAAACAGTAGTGTTCCAGGGGCTCAAAGTGTTCAATTTGTCCACAGCAGCACGCGAACTCTCGTACTGTCCAGCATTTTGGGTGGCAATTACAGAAGCACAACCCAAAATCCAGGTGATGTCTACATCGAAGATGTAAGTGGTGGACCCTGGTTTTTTAAGAACCAGAATGTATGGGCACGCCAGATTAATCCAGAGGTTTACACTCCTGTAAGAATCCAGAATGATGGTGGAAGATTGTGGATTCTGGGTTATAAAGATGAAGACGAAGGGACCATGATTGAAACAATCAATGGCGGTAAAACAGAGTTGATCGGTGCCTACCTTCTCAACGGAAACTATGAAGATATTCCGGCTTTTGTCAACAATGAGTCGTCACTTAGCTTTGTAGGCGTCAGCTATCGCTCATTTGGTGGAGGCTCTATCCCAATTGGGGTAAAGGAAACTCGAAATGGCGTAACCAGAACGACTAATGGGCTACCTGGAAACTACAGCGGCTATATTCCCTGAGTTTCTCTGCGTCATTCGTTTTAGAGTTCTCCCCGTAAAACAGCTTCATACATTTCTTCCAAAACTTCAGTTTGCTTACGCCGATTGAAAGAGGTTTCCATCCGCTCTCGCCCTTTGCGGCTAAAGTGCTGCCAGAGCGTAGAATTTTGTAAAAGTTGTAAGATACCCTGAGCGAAGCTGTGCCAATCCTTTTCGGGGTAAAGAAATCCGGTTTCCCCATGAACAACGGCCTCTGGAATGCCAGCGTGAGAGAAGGCAACGACCGGTAGTCCCATAGCCTGTGCTTCTAGTACAACGTTTGGAAGTCCCTCTGAATCACCTTGAGCAGCGGTGATGCTGGGTGTGGCTAGCACTCTGGCACAGTTCATCCAGCTCCGAACTTGTTCTGGAGGTTGGAGTCCTAAAAACTGATAATTTTGGAGTTGTTGAGCGGCAAGTTCCTCTAATTGAGTTCTTAATAGTCCATCACCAATTATCACGAGCTTCACCTCAGGCATCTTGGTTTGCACCTGAGCCATTGCCTGAATCAGATACTGGCAGCCTTTCTTCTCAGTCAAACGACCAACAAAAAGTACAATAGGCTGGCGTTCCACCAGCAGATCTGGCCTAAAAGTATCAACATCTACACCATGATAATGAGCGATAACTTTTTGAGATGGAAATCCCTGCTCTAGAAGTTTTTCCCTAATAAATTTGGAGACGGTCAGGAAAAGCCTGGCTTCTCGCTTAAGAGCTTCTCGACGACGAAAATAAATCCAGTGGTTTAGAGAGGCATGTTGAGCGTACTGGTCTTTTACAGTAGCATCAGCCCCCCGGAAGTGAACCAGCATCGGAATGTTGAGACTGCGAGCGAGAGGCAGTGCCAGAGCGCCACTTAATCCAAACTGGGCGTGGATTAAAGCAGGTTTAATTTGCCTGATCTGTCGATGTAACTTTGGAGAAATTCCAAAAAGTTTAAACGCTCCCTCTTCTGCAAAGCCTAGCCAGCCACCCTGATTGATCACAAAGGTGCGATCGCCCGGTAGCGACAACCCCTCAACCCGCCGAGAACCGACATAGTAGGGCGTAAACCGCCGCAGTTCCTCTCCTTGCGCTCGAATAAAAGTCTGAGAAGAGGGGAGTAGCAGACTACTGAAAATAGCAACGTTACGATTTGACATTATCCTACTCCCGCAAATTCTATCAATGATTCAAACAACCAGAACCTGAGGGTAAATTTGCCAGAAAGATTTCTGATAAAGCACAAACTCGCCAGCATTACTTCTCATGTTGGTAGATCTTTAAGCTGATAAATAACTTGACCTTTTTGAGGAGATTGACCAAATACTTGCTTGAAGGGGCCACTAGAGTTTTCTAGCCAGGGAATCTCATTCTTCTCCCTCCATCCCATCTTTTCCTCTAAAGGTCCAACCGCAATATAGCCAATTTGATTTTGGTTGAGCTCATTCAACCATTGGGGTAAGCTTTTTGATTGCGGAGCGGCATAACGAACCTTTTGCTGCCAATGCTTACCGTAGAAAAGGTAACTGCGGTAGCTGAGTGAATACCCCAGGATTTCTGATGGATTCAAATTGGTAGCTATATATTCATAAATTCCACCATAGACTTCCTGACGATCCCCATCTCGTTTTTCCCTGGCAATAAAACTTGTTGTAACCACTAAAGCAATGAGAACCGAAACAAGTACAAATCGATTTGATTTCTGGAAAATTTTGGAAATTCCTGAAAAGAGTACTTTTTGAGTTTGCTTTCGCGAAAAACTCCAAATCACTAAAGAGAGAGCAATAATGTAGATAAGAATATAAATAATGACATCGAGAATCTCAGGACCAATTATTTTGAATAGTTTTTCAGTTGCATCAGCAGGGCTCGTCCTGAAACTATCAAGAAGTTTACTTGCCCAACCGACACCACCCTTAAAAGCAGTTGAGATTCTAACAATTTCGAAGATAGTACTGCTGACAAAGCCAAGCAGACTACTAACCAGGGTAATGATGGCAATAACACTGGGACGGGGCCGAACACCAGTAGCCACTGCAGCAGCGATAACCCCCAGCATACTCATAAAGGGGATTGCAAATCTTGCTTGCTGACCGATGTAGGAGGTGATTGGGACGGGCGGCAGGTGATTAGTCCCTGTAAATGGGGTTGTCCAGTAGAGATAGCCTGTGCCAAACAAAACAACAAGCAAAACTCCCAGTAAAAATGGATCTTGAATCTTTCGCTGCTTGTTGAACAAAAGATAAGGAAGTAAGAGGGACTGGAACAGAAGAATAAAGAAGGGAAGCTGCAATCGGACAATTGCTTGAACTCCTAAAACTTTCCAGTGAGCAGGATTTGTAAAACTAAACAAACTTGCCAAATTTGTCTCTCGCAGCTTAGAAAGTTCCATGCTTCCAGGAAAAAGCAGCACATTAGCAACCTTGACCTGGATATCGCCTAATGGATTACCTGCCTCAATCCAATTCTTTAAGTACCAGTATCCTCCTAGAAGAAATAAGCCCAATAGGCCAATCGTAATTACGGTAGCTTCAAGTCTAACTTGCTTTATTTTGAAGATATCCAGGCCACTCTTAAAGAGCTTTCGGATAATCAACATCAAAAGAGCTAAGATTGGCAGAGCTCCATAGCCAACTGCTGACATTTTGATTCCAAGTAACATGCCAAGCGCTATGAAAAATAGAGAAAGATCAATATAAGTGCAACTACGACTATAGGAAACAGCAAAGAACAAACTAGCCATAAAAAAGGCCGCAAAGGGCATGTCAATATGCAGCGAATTAATATGCTGAATAATTAAGGGTATGTTCAGAACTAAAGCAGAAGCGGCCATACTGTAAAGCCGATTTGCTCCCAAACTAATACTGAGTAAATAGACAGATAATCCAAGAATAAGCCAGGCAATTAGATTAGGCAGGGTAACTAGAAAATCCTCTCGAAACGGCATTACAAACAGTGTGCAAAGTACTTCCCAGTTGTAAGGATAGAAAGTGATCTGATCGGTAGTCCATACCCCCGTTTGCATAAAATCATTCAGCCTGATAAAGGCTCCCTCTTGATACCATCTCGCCATTGTTGGTAAGTGATACCACAAAGAGTCATAGTCAATAATGACTCGCATTGCTAATTGCTTTAAGGAAATTAGTCCGGTTATAGATATAGAGAAAAGAACTAGAACTTCGACTTTTCTAAAGGGTTCTTTAAGAACCAGTAGTCTTTGATAAAAAAATGATAGTAGGTTTCTTCTTAAAAGAAGAGCCAGAGCAATTCCCAGAAAGAATACAATTGCTTCCAGTCCAATCACGGAATTGAGGAAAAACTGCCCAAAAAATCCTGAGATCAGGCCAATAGAAACTTCTACGCCACACCAACAAATTAAAAGTGCTAGCCAATTATAAGCCAGATCAGAAGACCGATCTTCATCTTCGATTGAGGAAAGTAATAACAGGCATAGAGGGAGAGGAGCTAAAAAAATGATCAGGAATAGAGTGAGTTCCCAGAGATGTTGCAGGATTGACATAGTTGATAAAAATCTAGACTGTATGAGCAGAACCAAATCTTTTACTTACAATTTCTCGATAAGTTTGATCTATAAATTGACCTCGAACAAACCAGCTAAAGACTTCATGAATGCGTCTTTGGGCTGCTCTTCCCATCCTCATTTTTAGATCGGGGTCTCGGGCGAGATTTGTCATCGCTTTCGCGATTTCTTGTACAGCTTGTTCTGGTGAATTTGCAGGGATTTTGAATCCAGTTTCATCAGTCACTGAAATAGCGGGTCCCCCCAAGTCTAGACAAATAACTGGACAGCCTGCAGCCATAGCTTCCAGACAAACCATCCCACCAGAGTCGTGTAAGCTAGGATGTACCAGGGCTGCACAGCCACCTAAACTCTGCAAGGTTTCCTGACGTGGTAAGCGGTTCCAGAATTTCACTCTGGAAGCAATTCCTAGCTCCTCTGCCAGGGCTTGCAATTGATTGAGTTCAGGTCCCTCTCCCAGAACCCAATATTCCGCATCATTGGGTAAGTTTGCCTGGGCAAAGGCCCGCAAGCCTAAATGAAATCCTTTCCAGTGCAACACTCTGCCGATGCTGATAAATCGAACAGAGGGCCGCTCTAAAGTTGAATACTGAGCCAGTATTTCAATTTCGGACTCTGGTAAGCCGACACAGGGTAGGATCTGTACATTCCTGGTTCCAATCCTCTGGAGTCTATGGGCAGTGTCTTCGGTCGTTGCCCAAGCTAAGGTACTGCACTGGGCAGTCAGGCGTACAAATGGGTCGTGTTCGCCTGCCCATTGCGCGAAACTTCTTAGAACCTCGTAGGCTTTTCCACGCAAGCTGAAGTCTCGCCAGAATGATTTGGGAGCCGATTCTCCACCACCGATAGGACCCCAAATGAAAGGAACTGACAGCAGGGAGAGGAAACTTGGTGATGAGTATTTGATGTATGAGACATGATGGATAAGATCCAGGTTAACTGCATCATGCAAGGCTTTTGCCTGGAAGTAGGCACCCAGTTGCCAGAGGTAATAGTGAATTTGAATTCCCCATGATTGATGCCTCAACCAACGGAGACAGAAGGGGAGGTCGTAATACACAAAATTCAGCCCAGGAACTGGATTACTAGAAAGTTCAGCTTCGATTAAGGCACAATTGCTCTCTCGGGTTAAAACCCATACTTTGTGATACTTGACCATTTCGCGGGCAACATCCCAGGCAATACCGGGATCAGAACCACTTCCTGGTTTGCAAGCATAGGCAGAAATGAGTACTTTCAGAGAATCCATGCTTTGACTGTTGGGCTTACACGTTATGTAAAGAATTAACAATTCATGGCGAACGATGTCACTTCGGCCAAAAACTTTGCTGCATCTTCAGGGGTATTTGACATCATCAATTGCTGCGATCGCTGCCCCATCGCTTCAATTAAATCTGGATTCTCAATGAATCGATGCATCAATTCCGCTAACTTTTGAGGTTCTTGAGGATCAAAGGAGTATCCGTTTTCCCCATCAAGCACCAGCTCTACAGCACCAGCCCACTTCGAACACAGCACCGGTTTACCTAAAATCATTGCTTCCAGCACAACCATCCCCCAGGTATCTTCCAGGGTCGGTAAGACGAACACATCCGCCATACGAAAATAGGCACTCAACTTGCCATATTCCACTCGACCCGCCCACTCAACCTGGTCTTCCAGATGATGTTGCTGAACAAAGTCTTGCAGGTTCTGTCGCTGTGAACCATCTCCCACGATTAGCAAAGAATAGTCATGAATTCCCCGGTTCTGCAGAATGACACAGGCTTCCAGCAGAAGTTGTAATCCTTTGCGAGGAATCACTCCTCCCACAAATAAAAATATGGGATGCTTTAGCGATGCGACTTTCACTTCGGTCGGTTCGTTGGAACCCGACAGTGCTACAGCAGCGGGCACTTCATAGGGTTGAGTAAAAATGCGATCTTCCGGGACTCCCAGGAACTCGATGAGGTAAGATTTCCCGGCATGACTGTTAGTGATGCATGCACTTGCAGCCTGAGTCATGATCCTTCTCAAGAAGAGCCGTACTGAAGAATTACGATAATCCACACTCGGCGAACTGCCTTCATACGCAATCACCACCTTCCAACGACCCAGTGGCTGCAAGAGCAAAGCAAGTACAGTCCACATTCCAAAGGAACTGGAGAAAACAACATGAGGCTTTAGCTCAAGCAAATACTTAACGATCTTGAGCGATAAATAAGAGAAGGTAGAGCCATAGCCAGTTGAGGCAGGAGTAATTGCAATATTTTTTCGCTCTCCAACTACTTGAATAGCAAATGTGTTTTCAAACCCTGGTGCAAATCCATGCCAGCGACCTGTATACACAACCGTATTCGGAAAAAGTTTCGTAAACTCGCTTAGAACCGGTTGCCAATAAAAAAAGGCGGATGGCAACAACCAGGCAATACGGAGGTTCTCACTGCATTTCACCTTAGGATACCTCATCAGACTAAATACGGTTAAGCTATCTGCAAGGAGATCGCCAGTCTCAAAGCAAAACGGTGACTAGCATCCATGACTTAAAGGAACCCTGCTCAAACTTTCAACCATTTTTCTACCGTTCTTTGAATGAGAATTTCCGGTAGCTTTGACTTATCAAAGCGCATCAACAACCAACTTAGGAACGTCGTCACAACAATAACAGCTCCTAAAACAACTAGCTCAAGCAGTAAGGCACTGAACCAGTGACTACCCACCCAGAAAGTTGGGCTTTTCTGCATCTCGGTTACTGGGAAAACCCGTAAAATCAGGAATTCATGAATTAGAAAGGGATAAAAAGAAAGAACTCCAAGTTGGCTAATTCTGGTAAACAAATGGTTGAAACCAAAGAATGATTGACGCTTAACCAGCCAGCCTAGATTAACTAGCAGTAAAGTCAGACCCAGCGCAATAATAAAATCAGAGGGGAGCCAGCCTATTAAACCAGTGCAGGGTAAAGTACTGCCAATGAACCAGATGACACAACCTGCCAGAAGACCTGAATAATTTAAAAGAGTTTTATTGAACCTTTCACGGTTAGAAAAGAACAAAACTGCTCCTATAACTCCTAGCGTAAATTCAGTTATTCGAGAGGGTAGTATTCCAAAAGGCATCTCCTTTTGAAATGGGAAAAAGGCACTATTGGGGATTCTATCTATTGGATGGATAGGAGCAGGACAAATCTGAGCAAAATTGATATAGCCAATTGGAAAACCATCAAGCCAGTAAAGCGAAATCGCACGATAAATAAATTCAATTAAGGCGACCCCTAATAAGACCAGCATGATGCGCTTAAGACTGCGATCGCGGCTAACTAGTCCATATAAAAGAGGAAAAATTAGGTATAAAGCAACTATCAGGGAAACAAACCATAAGGGACCGTTGTAGTTAAAAATTGTTACCCATGTCAGATTTCTTAAAAGAGTGATATCCAGTGCAGTCTGGGCAATAACTTTGGCAGAATCCTTTAAAAGATTAGATCCGTTGAGGGCAATCTGAAACAGTAAAACAGTACCCGTTGCTAAGCAGACTAGCCAATAGGTTGGCAAAATTCTTTGAGCACGCTTCACATACCATTTTCTCCAATTAATCTTGTCAGATTCAAGTTTCTCTTGCTGCCTTAAACAAGAGTAAGCGAGACCAAAGCCGCTTAAGACAAAAAATACATGAACCCCCTGCCAGCCAAAGACCAGTAACTTACTGTCAAAGTGATATAGAAAAATTCCTATAATGGCCAGGCCTTTACAGAAATCCGTTAGTTCAAGAATGTTTGGCTTGGTTTCGTGAGCTTTACTTATGGAAATAAGATTGACCATCTCAGATGTTTATGATTAAAAAACGTTGCTGTATTTATGGTTTGACCAATACCCCTACATACTTTGCCCCAGATTCGGTGGGAGTCTTTACAATCAAAGGGATTTGTCCAATGGAGTTGCAAAAATCTCGAAATCCAAAATCATCATCGACATCATCCGAGATAAAGAATCCACCTGAACGAAGGGCACCCCACAATTTTGGATAAGCCCACATTCTACCCTCATAAGATTTATCACTGTCGTAATGACACACATCAATGGTGGGTAGCACCTCTAAAGCTTTTGGAAGGGCTTCTCTATCTGAAAAGGGTAAAATTTTCCAGTACTGCGTTAGTTCAGATGGAACGACACAGCCCACATACTTCTCACTATCTTTAAAGATGTAAGGCAGATCGGTGCTAATCAGGAGAGAGCCCTCTCTTCCTTTCAAAGAGAGCAAGAAGGCAAGGGAGGACCAACCATAGGAGACCCCAGTCTCAATTACTCTCGTTGCCTGGCAGAATTCAGCTAGTTGGTAAGCCAGATCAAGATTCCCTCCTCCTCCCATTTGCACCGGACATGTTTTTATGATTTCATCTGCGGCCTTCAGGTATGTCTCAAACTTCTTATCAAAGGCATCAAATGTAGTCAGGCCAACTAACTTTTGAAGGGCCGTTTTAGTATCAACCGCATGCTGCTCACACCAGCTAGTTGCTTCCTGTTTTGCTTTGGCTCTGGCTTCTTGAGTATGGGTTGCCAAGGCAGGTGCTATCAATAAATAAATGTTTCTCTGAAGCCTACGAAACAGTTCAGGATAGAGTTTTGGATGGCTAAGAAACCATAGCAAACGCTGCATTCTCGGTAATGAAATAACTTTGGGCACTAAAACACCTCCAATTTAACAATCTGATAATACATACTGAGAAATGACATGAGCGTAGCGCTCAGCAGAATTTTGTTCTGCGAATGCTTTCATTTTTGTGCGATCGCCCAGCCTCTCTGGAGGTTCTAGCATAAAACGGGTTATGCCCTGAGCAATTTCATCGGGAACCGTTGAATCAACTGTAAGACCCAATTCATAACGTCGAACCAGTTCTCCCATAAGCCCGTAATCTGAGCTAAGAACAGGCTTTTGCGCGGCGGCGGCTAATAAAAGAATGCCACTCATCCCAACATGGCGTTGGTAAGTTGCTAGCACAACATCTGCCAGTTGAAAGTAGGCTGGAATATCCTGGTCAGGAACAAACTCACAAACATGAATCATCTGCACTGGCTGAGAGGTGCAAATTTTTTCAGTTTGGGCGTCGATCAATGCTTTCTCAGTGGCCCTTGTTTCACCCACTAACAGGAGGCAGAGTTTTTGGCTCACGGTAGGTGGAAGCATTGAAATGGCCGTTAGTAACTGCTGAATTCCCTTCCGTTGAGTCAATGCGCCAAAAAGAAGAAACACCTGGCGACCTGGCTGGATCTCTAACTTTTCCCTTAAGTGGCTTACCTGTGCTTCAGAACTGAAGTTGAGCTTGACGGGATCCGGTAGATAAGCGACCTTGACTTTAGGATGAAATTGATTAAGATATTCAACAGCGAATGGATCGAGGCAAAATAGAGTTTCTAAATGTGAATGGCGAAGAACCCGAAACAACATGAATCGCTCTCGCCACTGCTGTATTTGATCCTTCCAGGTCAATCTGTAATTGGTAAAAATGCTGTAATGAAAAGTGGGCCTGAAGTAGATGCCGGATAGAGAGCAGGGAGAAGGGAATCCTAAAACTAGAGGAAGTTGAAAGGTGTCGAAGTACATGATCAGACAGTGAGTTGCCTGAAGATACCTGGCGTAATGGCATAAAAGCTGCCATTCCTGAAAGGCTCTGGCGGTTCTATTAATACTGGACTTTCTGGAACTCAGCCTGGCCTCTTCCTCTGGGGTTATTGCTAAAAATCTAACAGTTCCTTTCTGATTATTGGTAGCTAAACTAACAACGTCAGAATGTTCTTCGATGAACTTGGGTAATACAACAATATCTAACCTATTGGAAAATTTCTGTTTGTACCAATACTGAATTAAGCACTGAATATAATTTGGATGGTGTCCTCTTATCGACAGGTCAAACAGCATGACTCTGCGATCGCTTTCACAATCCATATTTAGAGATGGAGCTCTGTCTTTAAGCTGAATCAATTTCACAAGTCTTTATCCTGATCACTATTTAATTCCAATAATGGTCATCCCACGAAATAGCATCGGCATATTAGCTATTTTTTTCCTCAAGTTAAACGGTAGCGAAGACAGAACTTGCTCCAACAAGCCGAATATTGGCACCGTAACAGGCGTTAAAGGAAATTCTATGTGGGTCAATTTATGACTTTTACACAAGCTAACTTTGGAAAAACCTACTTTGCAAAAAAACTGATATAGCTCAGTTACTGTGTACTCCTTCAGGTGAAATCCAGTGGCGACTTCATCAAAATATTTAGAAATATCATGAGGTCCAGACAAACGATTAGGCGTAATGCAAATATAGATTCCACCCGGAACCAAAGCTTTATAGATGTTGTGAAGCTGTTCGATGGCATCATCAGGATGCAAATGCTCCATTAGTTGGTGACTATAGGCAATATCAACGATATTTTCAGAAACAGGAATTCCACAACCGTCAGAGATCACTAACTCAAAATTTGGGGGAAAAGTTAGACCTTTTGTAATTTCATTAGAAACATCGACAGCATAAACTTTCTTAACTTGCTTGGCAACCTCAAAAGATAGACTACAATCTCCGGGGCCAATTTCCAAAAAGGTGGAATCAGGTTTCAGAAAACTCCCTAAGAGTTGCATCCGTTGACGGACGACCCAGGCAGAATCTTCAGGACTGAACTTACGGGTTAGCTGCGAGTGGTGAGGAACTCTTCTAAAAAGCTCGTCGTAGAGCGAGGTATATAAATGTCGTCTTTCAGCCCGAGTCGCGCTCTTGAGCTTAGTTGCCAGTTCCTTTTCAATTTCATAGTGTTCTCGAATCTGCTCAGCAGTTCTTACAGAGCCGTTTTCCTGGATTTGAATAGACATTTTTACTTCCAGTAGGACTTCAAGTAGTGCCCAAATCGTAATGATTTTGGAGTTGTTCATGATGGCGGCTAGCGCTGCTCACCATTAACCTGCCAGATTTACAGGACTTCAGATAGCGAGGGAACAATTACATAGATCAATATGAGAATCCTAAAGGAGTGGAGAGCTCCTTTCAGGCAACATTGCTCAACCCCTTGTGGTAAAAATCTGTACGTTATGCTTGAGATTAGTATGCTTGTGCACTAGATTAACTACGCGAACAGTTTTTTCCTCATCAGAATTGAAGCAATAACCGAAGATGTACTTATAGCGATCCAGCGATATCTTTACTGGCCCTTCAAAGAAATGTTCTATTTTCTATCAAGCCATAAAATTTCTGTAAAGTTACGCTCCAAGCTCTCCAGGAATGCAAAGCTGGTGACAGGTAATATTCTTTGATGGAATTGTCGTTTGTCGCTTTAGCTGCGTTGAAGGGTTACTCATACCAACCAAGCCGTTGATTGCTTAGGGTTTATTTACTGGGAGCTGTGTTCAATGCCTGAAAGCCTTCATCGCATTGCGCTTTTTCTGGGTTATTTGGGCGGAGGTGGTGCCGACCAGGTGATGCTGAACTTGGCCAGGGGGCTGGTTGATCGCAATTTTAAGGTCGATCTGGTGCTGGGGCACGCCTGGGGACCTCACCTCTGGAAAATTCCCCCTCAGGTCAGAGTGGTGGATCTGAAGGCTCCTCAAGTTATTCCCAGTGTTTTTGCTTTGGCGGATTACCTGCGGCGAGAACAGCCCACCGTATTGCTCTCAGCGCTTCATTACGCCAATGAAGTAGCAATCTGGGCAAAACGGCTTTCTGGAGCCTCTACTCCGATCATCGTAACCGAGCATAACACGCTGTCGCAGGCAATCAGCAACCAGAAGGGCATTCGGAAGCGGCTGATTCCATTTTTTGTCAAACTCTTTTACCCGTGGGCGGATAAGGTTATTACTGTTTCTCACGGGGCCGCTGCGGATCTAGCGGCGATCGGTGGCTTTCCTCAAGAGCGGGTTCAGGTTATCTACAATCCAGTTATCACCCCGGAACTCCTGGAAATATCCAGGGAGTCGGTAGAGCACCCCTGGTTCAAACCGGGCGAGCCCCCCGTAATCCTGGGAGTTGGAAAGCTGGAGGCCCAAAAGGACTTTCCAACCCTCATCCGGGCCTTTGCTCAAGTGCGGCAGGTGCGTCCCTGTAAGCTGGTTATTTTGGGCTGGGGGCCAGACCGCCCACAACTTGAAGCTCTGGTGAAGGAACTGGGGATTCAGGACGATGTGGATTTACCTGGTTACATTGAGAATCCCTATGCCTACATGAGGCGGGCAGCAGTTTTTGCGCTATCTTCAGCCTGGGAAGGGTTGCCCACGGTGCTCATTGAAGCAATGGCGGTCGGAGTTCCGACTGTTTCTACAAATTGTAAAAGTGGTCCAGCCGAGATTTTGGACAATGGCAAACACGGCGTTTTAACTCCTGTGGGAGACAGTGAAGGGCTTGCAGCAGCCATATTGCAAGTACTATCAGGTGAGTCGAAGCAGGTTGATCCAAAATGGCTTGAACAATTTACGTTAAAATTCGCGACTCAAAGATATCTCGACGTATTTGGGATCAGTATATTTGAAATCATCAGATAATCATGAGCACTGTTGCTAATACAGGAAATCAGAAGCGCTATCGCGTTTTGTATGTGGAAAAACCAGTTGGAGTGGGTGGGGCAGTTACAGGTCTCTACGAATTAGTTCGAGGACTTGATACCGACCGTTACGAGCCAGTGGTTCTGTTTTATGAACGCAGTCATCCCTATTGGGAACCCTTTGAGGAAATTGGAGCCAGGGTGGTTGCCCTGAATGAAGCCCCTGCCTCACCACTGTTATCTGAAACACAGGCATCCGGAGCCGATCAAAAACCAGAAATAACCTCCAATCCGTTCAGCAAATTGTTAGCTAAGGGACAACGGTTTACCAAGACAGCCAGTCAAATTGCCCGTGCTGTTCAACTCATTAAGCGAGAAAAGATTGATCTGGTTCATCAGAATGATAATCTGCCAAAAAACAGGGAGACTATCATAGCAGCCCGTTTAGCAGGCGTTCCCCAAATTTCTCACATTCGGACTTTAGCCAAACTATCTTCATTTGACCGACTTGTGGCGCGTTGTGTTGATAGGTTTGTTTATATGTCCAGGGCGATTGAGCAGCTGTACCTTGGTCATGGCATCCCGGCTGCCAAGGGACAGGTGATTTATGATGGCTTCAATGCAGAAGCATCCGAGAAAATTACCCCGGATCAAATTGCAAGCATTCGTGCTGAGTTTGGTTTAACAGAGCAGGACCAATTGATCAGCAATGTCGGGCGGTTGGACTCCTGGAAAGGCCAGGACTATTTTATTGAGGCGATCGCTCAGATTGTTCAACTCCAACCTAATGTAAAAGCCTTGTTAGTGGGCGAAGCTAGCCTTGATCGCCCCTGGAATCAAGAGTATTATCAGAAACTCCAGCGGTTAGTTGCTGATTTGCACCTGACTGACCGAGTCATTTTTACAGGGCTGCGGAAAGACGTACCACAGATTATGGCGGCCTCTGACATTGTGGTACACAGTTCTTCTGAGCCGGAGCCGTTTGGGCGGGTCATTGTCGAAGCAATGGTGGCGGGGCGACCTGTAGTTGCTACGGCTGCGGGGGGTGTTTTAGACATCATTGAAGATAATGTAACGGGTCTGCTCGTTCCCTTAAAGGACGCAGAGCGTATGGCAAAAGCGATTTACCAGCTTCTGTGTCAGCCAGAACGAGCAAGACAAATGGGGCAGGATGCTCGGCAGCGAGCGAAAGAGCGGTTCTCTGTAGAACAGCACTGTATGGTAATTCAACAGGTTTATCAGAGATTTTTAGGGCATGGCTAACAATCTTCCTCGCATTGCCATCTTCATGCGGTATCTCACGGTCAGTGGTGCCCACGGTGCTATGCTAAAACTGGCACAGGGCCTGGTGGAGCGGGGCTATCCTGTCGATTTAGTATTTAGTTGGAAAATTGACCACCATTTAGAGCTCGTGCCCGAAGGGGTACGGATCGTTGATCTGAAGTCGGCAGGTTTATTATCCAGCCTGTTTGATTTTGTCAAATACTTGCGCCAGGAGCGCCCGATCGCGACCATCTCCACCCTTTGTACGGCTGATATTATCAATCTTCTGGCAAAGCCACTGATGGGGAGAAAGCATCGAGCTATCATCTCGGTTCAAAACACCGTAACTCAAGAACTGAAAAGTGATCGCGTGAAAAGCCGCTGGATCATATTTCTATGTGCAAGGTATCTCTATTTCTGGGCCGATGGGCTCGTTGCCATTTCCCAGGGCGTCGCGAAGGACTTAGCGACCTTCGCTAAATTTCCCTTAGGACGAATCAAGATCATCTATAACCCGGCGGTGACAGCAGACATTTTTGCCAAAGCCAAAGACCCCATCGACCACCCATGGTTTGCCCCGGGTCAACCTCCCGTCGTCTTAGGGGTAGGACGATTGGAGAAGCAGAAAGATTTTCCAACCTTGCTTCGGGCTTTTGCTAAAGTTCGCCAGAGGCGGGAAGTGCGGTTGGTTATTCTGGGATGGGGCAGTGAACAGCCGCAGCTTGAGGCGTTAGTGCATGAGTTGGGTCTGGCTGAGGATGTAACATTTCCGGGAAGTGTCAGAAACCCCTATGCTTATATGGCTAGCAGCGCCGTCTTCGTTCTGTCTTCCATTTACGAAGGGCTTTCCAATGCTTTGATTGAAGCCCTCGCCCTAGGCGTTCCGATTGTTTCAACCGACTGCCCTCACGGCCCAGCAGAAGTTCTACACAATGGCGAATATGGTGAATTGGTACCTGTTGGAGATAGCGATCGCCTGGCTGAAGAAATCTTACGTGTATTGGATGGCAAACACAGGCAAGCTCCAGAATCTTGGTTTAAGCAATTTACCTTGGATGCGATCGTTCCTCAATATCTTGAGCTAGTTGAGAACAGGCAGAACAATAGCTCGCTAACTTAGCCGCTGATACAGTAACTCTATTTCTTCCGATCAAGGCTCATCTCCTGGTGGCCCAGCTTGGTGGAATCAGCTTAAAGAGACAAGCCATAAGCTTTTGAAACAAGATACTGATTAAGCAGATAAATCCGAAGTAAATAAAGAAGGTAATGGCAAGGTTGCCTCTAAACAGGATGAGATCAAACGTATACATGAACATTCCATGAAAAAGATAAAGTTCAAAAGAAATACCACCTATAAAGTCCAGAAATTGAGAGTAGAGATTCCATTTCGCTAGCAAAGAAATGGTGGCTACAATGCCTAATCCAGAAAACACGGCAAAAATACTATATAGAACATCTTTAGAGAATTCAGGTCTGAGAGGTAAACCAAAGTAACCGAAATAGAGTATGACAATTAAGAAAAGAAAGCAGGCTGTTTCAAAGTTAAACCAATTCATTTCTTCTCTAAGGAAGGAATCTAGAGAAATTATAGAAACAGCTCTTTTTGTAGACTGAAAGAGATAGAGAGTGATTATGAGAGAGGCAATTAGATAAATCGATAGGCTAAATAAAATATGCTCTTTATAAGCAAATGCGGCCAACGAAAAAAAAGACAAACCTACTACAAGAAAAATCATTGGTCTTCTGCGATTCAGCAGAAGACCAATTTGATAAGTTAGAGATTTGGCATGAAGGCCCAACCAGTAACCGACTGGAAAGCTAAAGATATTAACATACCAATTTCTGTCTGGAACTTGAGGATTGGCAATTAGAAGTAGGGAGACAAAAAATAGAGCAACAATTTTAATAGATTGTGAAAAGCTCAGTTTATATATGAGATACAGGATGCAGTACCAGAAAAGTATAAATTGTATGAACCACATCGTTCTGTCTACATTCGTTATGCCAAGCAAGCTAGCAACGTCAATAAGCTTTGGCTGCTGCTGCAAGAGCGAGTAGCGTAAACCTAGTTCCAGAAGTGTAGCTAGAACATACGGCAAATAAACTCTAATAAATCTTTTGTAAAAAAACTGGTTAACTCCATTCCTTTCTAAAGAGATTGCTAAACCAAATCCAGAAAGAATGAGGAAGACACTGACACCAACAAATCCAATTCGACATAAGGGTAGTAGAGGTGTTGGATCGTTTAGAACAAAAACGCAAATATGATGAATAATGACAATAATGATTGCCAAACCTTTTGCCTGATTGGTTTGTTGAATCGATAGTGGTTTTTCAGCAGAAGATTTTCTGAGAGTTGATAAAAGCAGAATACTAAAAACAGCTATTAGAGATAGGTGTAGGAAGATGGGATTTTCAAGTAAAATTTTTTCTTCAAGAATATAATTTCTGAATACATCATTCATGTTTTTACTGTAATAATCTAGAAATAAATTAGTCAGAATTAACTTGACTTAACACAAGTATGAATCATCTCGACATAAGATGGACGAAGCTTCTCCCAACTGAAGCGCTCATAGGCACTAAGATGACGAACAATACGCTTAGAAGCATCTTCCTTGTTCTCTTGAAGAACTTCGGTAATTAATGTCGCTAACGTTCCTGATTGGGTAAAATCGGCAAAATAGCCCTCTTCCCCTAGAATGAAACGAGGAACGTCGTAATCATGAGCCAGACAAGGTAAACCACAGGCCATTGCTTCAATTAGAACTCTTGGCAAGCCTTCTGATAAAGAAGCCAAAACAAAACAATCTGCAATTTTG
This sequence comes from Leptothermofonsia sp. ETS-13, assembly GCF_049200465.1. Classification (NCBI taxonomy): domain Bacteria; kingdom Bacillati; phylum Cyanobacteriota; class Cyanophyceae; order Leptolyngbyales; family Leptolyngbyaceae; genus Leptothermofonsia; species Leptothermofonsia sp. ETS-13. The sequence continues at coordinate 1,521,755 of NZ_CP120836.1, read as the reverse complement.
TAATAATTTGCTACTTCTCGATAAGGTACAGTTCTAGCCTCAAAACCAGTTCGCCCTAAAAATTTGTTTCCAAGTTCAATCACCTCTCGTGATTCTGAATCTTGCTGGCCTACCAGTAAAAGGTAGGGTCTCGGTTCTGGTAAGCTAGCCACCTCTTTAATTAAATAATCTGCACGTTTGTGATATTTGTTAATTGCAGCAACTGATAGAACCAATGGGAAGGTTTCGGGTAGTCCAAGCTTCTTTCTGAGTAATTCTTTTTCAGATGGCGTCAATGGCTGAAAGTCAGGAGAAATATTGAGTCCATAGGGAATAAGGCTTTGACTAATAGGAGAGCAGCCCTTGTCTAAAGCCTTCTGCAAGTAAATTGGGGCTAAATGTTGTATATGATCGCAGCGGGGCGCGTAGGGTGACATTGGCGCACCATCGCAGAATAAAAGCTTATAGCGCTGCTTAGTTAGCGTTCGCCAAATGCTCAGCAAATCTCCTAGGCTCTGATCACTGAAGTAAATAACGTCTGGTTTTTCCCGCTGAATATGAGGCAGAAGGCTAAGAACGAATGAAGCCTGTTCAATGTAGTAAGCGTCGTAACCCCGATGCCCTCTGGTAATCATTCCGACTTTTTGCGTTAAGTGACTCAACTGCTTTGCGATTTGCCCTTCCTTTGGCAAAATCTTTAAGACAACTTCTCTTTCGGCAGGTTCTCCTCCCCCTTTAAAGAGCGTAATGTCGATCAAGGGTTCGTTGACGAGTGCATCAAAACACTCTCGCGTGAAAGATTCGTACCCTCTTTGTATTCGCCCCAGCCCTGGGCAGATAAGGAAAACTTTAGTCATAAAATAGCCTTATATTGATGAAAGTTAGAGTAGGGATGAGTAAACTTGAGCAGTTTTCTCAGCACAAAGCTTCCAGGAAAAGTGGTTCACTCTTTCCAGACCAAGACTAATCAGTTTCCTCGATCTTTCCAAGGAGTATAAAACAGCCTCTAAAGCCTCAGCAATGCTATCGAGATCATAGGGATCAAAGTACTCGGCTGCATTACCAGCTACTTCAGGCATAGAGCTTGTGTTGCTACAGGCAACCGGACAACCAAGGGACATTGCTTCTAAGGGGGGAATTCCAAATCCCTCATAAAGTGATGGATAGACAAAAATGGATGCTCCGCGGTAGTACTTTGCTAAGACTGAATCATTGCCAGAAGTATGGATTACCCATCCTTCTGGAATTTCGAGTGCAGCGAAAGTTTCCAGCTCTTGGGCAGAAAAGGGCTTTCCTCCAAAACAAACTAACTTAAAATGCTGACTGAGTTTAGGAGAACTTGCGTAGGCTTGTAGAAGTCTGTGAAAGTTTTTGTAATTTGGGCGATCGCCCACATAGAGAATATAAGGTTCAGGAACTACTTTCTCAGATTCCTCCTCATAAACCGGATTAAAAGAAGGCGCAAGATGTACCACTGAAACTTTGTGAGGATCAATGTTCACAAGCTCAAGCAAGTCTTTTTTTGTATTTTCTGAAATACAGATGACATGGTCTGCTCGCTTAACTGTTTCGGCTCTTTCTTGGGGAGTTTTATATTCTGGAAAAAATTCAGGAAACTTTTCCTGGAGCATATCATAGACTGTAACAACAACCTTGCTCTTTTTAGGAGCTACCTGTTTGAGATTAAAGAAAGTTTCATGAACGATATCGGGTGGGTTGGAGTATAGCCAGGCCTTAGAGGTATAGATATTAAAAGTTCTAATAATTGTTCCAGTTTTCCTGATTTTTGGAACTGGAAAACCAATAACTAATCCAGGCTTAGACTTTTTAAGATACTCATTGACATAAGCCATTGCCAGAACTTTAACATCATAATCTTCCTTTTCTGAAAGCCGATTTGCCAGTTCATAGATATATCGTGAAATGCCACCATACCGCTGCCAGCAAAATACTTGATAATCATAAACAATCTTAGGCATTTCCTATCCTAATATCCTAATTGGTTGTAGAGTGGGTCCAAGATAATGGAGAGAAATTATCCAAAGTAATCGGCCTTCTCAAAGCAATCCCTTTGCGAAAGCGCCTTCATGGTGGCGACGGACTAGCGGTTATTTGGGGCCACCGGGACAACTTCCTTGTAGCTACCGGATCTCACAATGCGTCCTTTATCTACAACATAAATGCAGTCGCATTTCTCGATGGTTGTCAGACGATGAGCAATAATGATCAACGTCTGACGACCACTGAGAGATTGAATCGCCTCACTGACAAGGCTTTCCGTCTCATTGTCAAGGGCAGCGGTTGCTTCATCTAGAACTAAAATTTCCCTACCGTGATAGAGGACTCTGGCAATCCCAATCCGCTGTCTTTGGCCGCCAGAGAGACGTACTCCTCGTTCACCAATAGAAGTTTTGATTCCATCTGGAAGAGACTTAACGAGTTCGGTTAACTGGGCTGCCTGAATGGCCTCTTCCATTTTTTTTGAGTCAATCAGCTCATCTGGAACTCCAAAGGCAATGTTCCTCTCTATGGTGTCTTCGGCCAGGAAGATGGATTGAGGAATGTAACCCAGCAGATTTTGCCAGGCCCGCAAATTACTGTAAATGGAAGCCCCATCAACTAAGATATCTCCACTTTCTGGTTTTAATAAACCCAAAATGACATCTACTAGAGTCGTCTTACCTGCTCCAGACTTTCCGATTAATCCAATTGACTGACCTTTCTTGATCTTTAAAGAAATACTCCGAAGCGCAGGTTCAGGCGTATCTGGGTAACGATATGACAAGTTCTGGATCGTAATGTCCTTAGTAAAAGACACTACTTGGTCGTCACAATATTGCTTAAGCTGACGTGGTCTATCTACACCTGCTTCAACCACAGAAAGTAGATGCTTTTCAGCCCTTTGCTCCTCAAGTTCCTTCAAGTCAAAGTAAAGTTTGTCAACGGTGTAGCTAGAGTATCGAAGAACTCCAAATATAGACGTGAAATAATTGATCGATGGCATCAAGCGAATTGATGCCATCGCAAATATACCCAGAACAGAAATAAAGTTCTGGCTTGATTGACTGAAGAGGAAAATGGAGGTTAGGACAACCAGAAACGTAATCACAAGAACCTCGATCATAATTCGAGGTAGGAGCTTAAAGGTAGAAAACTGATACGAAGCATTAGCTTGCCGCTCAACCTGTTGCTCCATTTGCTGTTCAAAGAAAGCTTCGCAGCCAATTACTCTTGTTTCCTTAATACCGCCCAAGCTGTGATTAACCACACGAACCATTTCAGCACTTGCTTTAGAACCCTCCCTACCCCAATACTCAATTTTCTGCCTGAAATGATAGTAGGGAAAAAATGCAAGTAGGGGAATAACTAGAACAGCTAGAGTCGCTAGGGCATTCGTTTTCGCTAGCAGTAGAAATATAATTAAAATAACAATTGCATTAGAAATAGAATTGAGAAGAGGAATTGCTACAGCCTGACAAAAGTTGGAGGTTTCTTCAAGTATATTTTGAATTAAACCAGGACTACTCCTACTCAAATGAAATGTGTAAGGAACTGTCAGGTAAGAGCGCAGCAGCCTCAATCGCAAACTCGCTTGTAAACTATAGCTGAACTTATAAATATATTTTTGAACCCAAAAAAATGAAAATGATTTGAGATAAAAGACGCCTAATATACATAAACCTAACAGAGATATAAAAATAGCTTCTGAAGATAAGCCTGATTGAATGTAAGCCCAATTTAGTAAAGTATTTTGACGAATTGTTTGTGGTTCATTTGCCAGCGCTATAAATGGTCCAATCAATCCAATTCCAACTGCATCTAAAATTCCAGTTGTTAGAAATAGACAAAGAAGAAAGAGTAATCTACTTTTTCTTTCCGCGGTGATGTACAAAAACTTAGAAAGATACTTCAACATGCTGAAATTACTACTCAATTAGGGATAGATCTTAACCTTCAGATTCTTTCAAGGCCGCTTCTCAACGAGAGGCTAATACTTCTCAGAAAGAATACGGTAGAAACAGCTATTAAACTTGCCTGGAGCCAATGCTACAGTTTGATTCCGCAGATTTAAGTCTGTTCGACGCCTACTAAAGGCCAGAATAAATCTCTTAGGGTATTCCAGGTAGCTCTTACCCTATTCTGAAAAATTTCTGGTTTCAACCTGTACATAAGCAGAAATGAGCGGACGTGGGGAATAGCCCAATTATTCTCAAGTTAAGAGAATAGCTTTGATACTTCGATCCCTCTGTGTTCAAGCGTCCACTTTACTAAAAATTTATAAGCTTTCGTCAACACCAGGAACGGACTTAAAGAGCTGATGAAGACGTTAGCGTAACTCTATGCTCTGGCGAAGGTACTTGCTGAACTCTAAGTAGTATCCCTTAGATCAGGTTGAAAATGTAACAAGTGTTGTTGACTGACAAATTACCCCTTTTCGGGGATGCTTTTTGAATCCACAAAGATAATCCTCTTAAACGTATAGAGGATAGCCCTGTAAGCAATAGAGGCAATCTAATGGTTGGTCTAGTTGAAATCCTCTAGCAGGGGTAAAGATTGTATAAAGCTTCAATAAACACCTAGGATTTGTACTTCGTAAAAGTATATTCTTCTACGTAACCTGAAAAAACAGTTAATCGATTATTTTTACGTGTGGAGGCTTATAAGAGATTGTCAATGTGCAACTTATTTTTCTGTCACAGTACCAAAGCGGTTCGGTATGGATTCACTGTTACCCCAAGGTCCATTTCGGCTGATCTAGGCCCAGCTTTATAGCTCTACTCAGGTGCGTTAGGACATTGGAATTAGAGAGGGAGTGGGGGCGAAGCCCCCAGCCAGGGGTGGAACCCCTGCACCCCGTCCTAACCATAATGACTACTGCTATAATACGCCGCTTAAACTGATTCGCGAGAATCTTTCCGCATATTTTCAGAGTCCTTATGAGGAGATCGTATGTACTATAAATACACAGTATATTTACCTGTTTCCTGTGCAACCACCGCCTTAAAATTGCTGGATCAGCTGCGGGATGAGATTCGTCTCAGGCACTATGCCTACCGCACGGAAGAAACCTACGTACAATGGATTCGTCCTTACATTTTGTGGCTTTGCTGAAAAGTAGTATGAATCGAAACGAAGTTTCGATTCATACTACTTTTCAGCAAAGCCGACTATCGCTATATCATCATGTCTAGCAAACCCAGCTTGAGAGGAGAAAGGAGAGAGAAGTGAAGGTCATCTAACCCCTCTCCCCTTTCTTCTCCCCTAGCTCCGCAATTTATGGATATTGCTGTACGTGTCTGGGATGGCTACTTATGATTTCCATTCCCATTTCCACCATTGGTGGCGAGAACCCGTTCAGCCAGTTTTTCTGGAACTTCCTGGAGATGGTCGTATTCCCAGTGGAAGAAACCAACACCCATCGTCTGAGAACGTAACTCTACAATCAGGTCATGCATTTCTGCCTGGGGAATTTGGGCTACTACCTGGTCCCAACCAGACCAATCAGGTTTGGCATCATAACCGAGAATCTGCCCCCGCCGACCGCTGACTAATCGCAGTACCTTCGAGGTGAAATCCGATGGCACTGAAACCGTGACGTTCAGGATTGGCTCTAGCAAAATGGGCTGGCATTTCACCAGTCCTTCTTGCATGGCAATCCGGGCGGCCTGCTTGAATGCCTGCTCTGAGCTATCGACCGAATGATAGGAGCCATTCGTCAGGGTGACATCCACATCCACAACTGGAAAGCCCAGAGGACCGTGAACCAGGTATTCTCGCACTCCATTTTCCACGGCTGGAATGTACTGGCGGGGCACAACTCCTCCAACAATGGTTTCGTGGAAGCTGAAGCCTTCGCCACGGGGGAGGGGTTTGATGTCCAGGTAAACATCACCAAACTGCCCGTGTCCTCCAGTTTGCCGCTTATAGCGCCCGTGGATTGAAGAAGCGGGTTTGCGAATGGTTTCCTTGTAAGGAATTTGAGGCAGATGGGTGGTCATGGGCAGGTTGTACTTACGCCGCAGGCGATCAAGCGCAACCTGGAGATGGATATCTCCCTGCCCCCAGAGGATCACTTCGTGGGTGTCTCCATGTTGTTCCCAGGCCAAGGAGGGGTCTTCTTCTAACAACTTCGCCATCGCACTGCTAAGTTTGACTTCGTCACTGCGGGCTTCGGCGGCGATCGCCAATGCAAATACCGGCGCTAAATGTTCTGCTTTTGGCAACTCACTTATGGAAGAAGGATCGGTTGTCAGCGTATCGCCTGTCTTAATCCCTTCCATGCGACCCAATGCCACAATCTCTCCAGCTTCAGCACTGTTCAGGCTCTGTTGTTGAGAACCCATGAGGCGGTAAATACCACCCACACGGACTCCATTCAGCGTCATACCATCTGTGAGTTTACCCCGCCAGATGCGTACCAGAGAGAGCTTCCCGCCCTGGGGGGTATAGTAAGTTTTCAAAACCTGAGCCAGAGGAGCGCTGCCACTCAGGGTGACGCCTCGATTTTCAGCCGTCACTTCAGGTTCAGGAGCTTCCCGCAGGAGGGCTTCCAGCAACGGTCGTACCCCATAGTCCTGGTCAGTCACACCAATGAAGACGGGCACAATCTGGTCGGCCCCCAGTTCCATTTTCAAATCCTGGAAAATCTCTTCCTGGGGGGGGGCAATGTCTTCTAAAAGCTCCTCCAGCAGGTGGTCATCAAATTCCGCCAGGGTTTCTAGCATTTCATTGCGGGCGGCTTTTTCTCGCTCTCGCAGCGATTCTGGTAGAGGCACGGGGTCAGCGGGGGCACCGGGATGGTAGTGATAGGCTTGCTCTGTAACCAGATCAATGAAGCCAACTAGCTTTTCACCCTGCCCGATGGGATACTGATGCGCCACCAGGGGACGACTAGAAACAGATTTCAGCGCTTTCAAAACATCCATAAAGTCTACATCTGCCCGGTCCATTTTATTGATGAAGACCAGATGGGGAATTTGCCAGTCATCCAAAAACTTGAAGACAGGAGACAGGGTAAGGACGCGATCGGCTACAGGTTCACAGACAATCACAACCGCATCCACACCAATGAGGGCGTTATAGGTTTCCTGGATAAATTCAATCGAACCAGGACAGTCTAAAAATGTAAAACGAACGCCGCCATACTCGGTGCTGGCGGCGTTGATTTCCACAGTCATTTGGCGATCGCGGGCTTCCTGGGCACTATCACCAACCGTATTTTTGTCCTGCACTCTGCCTTTTCGGGTGATGGCTCCAGTAACCGACAGGATGCTTTCCAGGAGCGTAGTTTTTCCACTCAAGTAGGGACCCACGATCGCCACGTTTCGGGAGCCCGATAACACTTTTTCACTCATATGTTCCTCGCCAGCAAATTAGCTAAACGACAATTGCCTGGCTGAACCTGTTTTCACAGTTATCTGCCGACCCATTTTCCAGCCAGTCATTTGGTATCCCAGATAACTGGGATCAGTAGATTTGATTGTCGAGCTGTCCAATTCGCTGCCCTCAAAAACTCCCGTTTGTCTTAAGGAAGAGTTAAACATTAATTAAGCTGCGTCACCATTTATTTCAAACCAGAACGGAAACGATACGGAGCGATCGCCCATGTCACTTCGTAGGAAGAAGAAAGAAGGAAGAGGGAAGAAAGGAGTCAGGAGCCAGAAGCCAGAATGGGGAAGTGTGAGGGAGTACACCCCTCCACCCTCTTACCTGTTACCGGCGTTGCTGAATTTGGGTATGAAATAGGTGCTGTATGCTCGAAGCTTCGTTTCGATTCATACTGCTTTTCAGCAACGCCCCTGTTGCCCGTCGTCTGTTGCTTTCAAAGTTTCTGTAAGTGCTTTCAAAGTTTCTGTAAGGTTCCCCAGGATTTTCTTCAAGTTTTGCGGAAGACGCGTAAATTCTGGCCCCTCTCCTGACAGTTACCTAGAGCGAGATGCAAATCCTTCCTTCACCTGCCCCCTACCATTCACTGCTTAAACCCAGGCAGGTGGGTCCTTCCAGCTTGCTGAGTAGCTTACGTTACTCTTTCATCTCAAACAAAACCTATGGAATATCGATTTTGTTTTGGTCATAGGCTCGCTTATCACCAAACTTCCAGGAGATCCGGTAGGGGAGTCAGATGAGCTATCTCTTCCCTGTTTTGGAGCATCTACAGCACTCAAAAGGGGCATCATACCAGTCCAGTCGCTCGACCAAAGGAGATTGTCATGAACCAGAAAACCAGGTACGACTTGAGCATTTGCACTGTATTAGTAGCATGCACGACTGTAGGCAGTTTTACCGTATTTACCCCGATCGCCCAGGCCGTAAACTTAACCGCTGGAAGCAGTGTTCCCCTGAGCGGAACGACCTTTGCAGCCAGACCTGAACTGGGTGGAATCGTGATCGAAGATGTGCTGCGAAGCATCGGAACAGGGCTCACACTCCAGGACCGAATCGTCCGATCCAACATCGACGGTACCCTCGACTTCTACTGGCGGTTGAGGAATGATAGCAATGCCGCTATTACCATTGGAGATCCATCTGATCATATTTCTGCCCGTCGAGCCTCCTTTGCCGGATTCTCAACGGATGTAGACTTTAGAATCGACGGTCTGGGTATCATTCCGCCCTTAACCGCGAATCGTTCTGCCGATGGCAGCACCGTCGAGTTTCTTTTCAGCCCCTTCACCCTGGCGGCGGGAGAAAGCACACGCTTTTTCTTTGTTAAAACAAATGCCACCACCTACAATGCCAGTGGAATTGGCTCCTTTGGCCCCTCCGACGATTTTCCCACCTTTCAGCCTGCCGCAGTTCCCACCCCTGCTCTGTTGCCAGGAATTATTGGATTAGGCATCGGCATCTGGCGAAAGCGTAAGAGTGAGGGAGTGGGAAATAGGGAGTAGATGGGGTGAGGGGGTGAGGTCAAAACTCAGCCTCGCCCCGTCTCCCTGCATCAGATATAGCTATAGCCACTAGGCTCGGGAAGGGTGTAGGGGTTCCACCCTACACCCCTTCCTGAGCAACCTGGCGACAGCTATAAATTAATTAACTGATCTACTGTGTTTGGTTTGAGAATGATTCCGCTAGAATAGCGGGGAATTTTTCTAACCTGGATTCAGTACTCAATAGCAAATGCACACGCAACACGGTCGATCGCACCCCAAAGTTTTACCGCTCCCTTTGCTAAAGCAGGGAATTGGTATTCTGCTGCTGAGCGGTAGCTTGCTAGCAGTCCCCGTGGCCAGTTTCGCAGGTCTGGCGAATCCGGTTCAGATTGCACAGGCTAATAAATCCGCCGAAGCGGCTATTAGCCAGGGGTTGCAATACATTCAACAGGGCAACCTCGATCTTGCGATCGCATCCTTTCAACAAGCGACCCAAATTGCCCCCCGCATGGCAGCGGCTCACTACAATTTGGGATTGGCTCTGCGCCAGAAGGGTAGACTCCAGGAATCCGCCAATTCTTTCTATCAGGCAACCCAGGCAGATCCTAAATTTGCTCTGGCCTACGCCAACCTGGGTGCAGCCCTGCTAGAAGGCAATAACCTGAATCAGGCAAAAGATTATTTGCAACGGGCAATTCAGCTCGACCCCAAAATGGGCTTAGCCCACTATAATCTGGGGCTGGTCTATGAAAACCAACGTGCCTATGACCAGGCGATTGCATCCTTTAAGAAAGCGATGCAGCTAACCCCCACCGCCCCTGAACCCGCCTATCACATTGGGATGGTGTATTTGCAGCAGGGCAAAACCAGGGAAGCAAAGGCAGCCTTTGAGCAGGCTATCAAAATCACCCCAAATTATCCGGAAGCTCATTACAATATTGGCTCAATCCAGTTTCGTGAGGGAGATTTAGAAGGAGCATTAAAGTCATTCCGGCGTTCAGCCGAAGCGAACTCCAACTATGCCAATTCCTACTACGCCGCCGGGCTGGTGTTTATGCGTCAGGGAAAGTTCAAGGATGCCCAGCAAGTTTTGAAATATGCCAGAGATTTGTATACCAGGCAAGGCAATTCTCAATGGGCGCAGAAAGCTGATCAACAGTTGAAGAAAGCACAGGCAGGCCGAAGCCAGTAAACTGATTAACCCCAGGATGATTAACCCCAGGGGTCTAGATCTAGAGCTTTGGAACCGCCCCGCTCTAGCTGAACCAGAATCTTACCTAATTGCAACCAGACTAACCATCCAATAAAGAGGGTGAGTGGAATTGAAATGGCATAAGCCAGCTTAGTCGGAAACCCAAAGATCTCCACACCAGATGACAGAAAAAGGCAGACTCCAGCGGCAATTCCCAGAAACGGTACCAGAAGCTGCATTCCCCGTAAATTTGCCAGCGATCGCGTCGAACGGTTTTTCTGCCAGTCCCTAACAGACTGTTTCAACACCGCATCAAACGCCGCTCCAGAAGTGAGGCTAACCAGCAAACCCGCAACTAGCAAAAAATAAGGAGGATCGTTATACACCAGAAAGTCCTCAATGGAAGATGATGGGGGAGAGGAAGGAGGAAGGAAGAAGAAAGAAAGAAGAAAAAAGAATCCAGGATTCAGAAGTCAGGAGTTAGGTAATGCTTAACTCCTTTCGCCTTGACTCAAAATTCAAAACTTTCTCACTCCTTGCTTCACTAACCACTAACAACTGAAACAATTAATAACTGACAACTTCCCTCAAACACCCTTGTTAATAAATGCTAAGGCGGAAGGGATCAAAGTGGAAGATCGGGAGCTGGATATTCCGGCTAATGCGCCGATCGCAGCGTTAAATAACCGCGCGGGTTGCAAATCGTCTTTAATCAGATCCCATAGACGCTGAACTTCGGCGGTATGGAGGCGATCGTCCTCTGTTAGCGCAATCAGCAGTTGCCGTCTCAGATACTTTCCTTCATCGGAAAGGAGATACTGAAGACCCAGTTGGGCGGTGGGTAACAAATCAAACCGATCATCGGTGCGGGCGATCGCAATCAAGTTCTCCAATCGCTGCCACTGGAACTTACCATCCTTGAACAGGACTTCAATTAAACGACGTCTAAGCTGAGGTGACTCTCCCTTCAGGAGGCGCTTGGCGACGTAGGGATAGGCAACATCTACAATTTTGAACTCTGGATTCAAAGTAAGAGCCAAACCTTCCTGGGTCACCAACGAGCGAATGATCAGGGCAAACTTGGCAGGCAGACGGAATGGATACTCATACATCAACTCTGAGAATCGATCAGTGATCGTCTTGAAGTTGAAATCCCGAACATTTCTGCCCATCACATTGCCAAGCACCTCTTCCAGGGCAGGAATAATCGGGCAAATATCGGTATCTGGGGTCAAAAACCCTAATTTAACAAAGTCCTGGGCCAATTCTTTATAGTCTTTGTTTATCAGGTGGACAACCGCATCCACCAGCGTTTCCTTTGCCGATTCTTCCAACTGGTCCATCATGCCAAAGTCGATGTAGGCCATTTGGGCGGACATCTGATTGGCAGAGCCCCGGCTCCCATCAACATTGCAGTGGGGGGCCATGGCAAACAGGTTACCGGGATGGGGATCGGCGTGGAAAAAACCAAACTCTAAAAGCTGCCTCAGCCCGGAAGTGACCCCAATTTCAATCAGAGCATTACTATCTAAACCCGCTTCCCGAATTCGCTCTACATCCGTTAACTTGAAGCCGTGAATCCATTCCAGAGTCAGCACTCGCTGGCTACTGTACCGCCAATAAATAGCTGGTACCTTAACCGTTGGGTCATTGCGAAAATTGGTGGCAAATTTCTCCGCATTCCTGGCTTCGTTAAGGTAGTCAATTTCCTCAAATAGCTTGGTGCCAAACTCGTCTACCACCAACGTCAAATCGTGTCCCAGATTCAAAGGTAACCAGGGAGCCATCCAGCTTGCTGCCCAACGCAGCAGGTAAAGATCCAGCGTCAGTAAGGGCAGAAGGTTAGGGCGCTGAACCTTGACGGCTACTTCTTCCCCACTGTAAAGGCGGGCACGATAAACCTGTCCCAGACTCGCTGCCGCTACTGGCTCAGGTGAAATCTGGCTATAAACTTCGTCTACGGAGCGATCGAGTTCTCGCTCAATAATGCTGAAAGCAATCTCTGTTGGAAATGGGGGAAGCTGATCTTGCAGCTTTACTAGCTCATCCAAAAAGTCTTTTCGTATCAGATCTGGCCGAGTTGAGAGTGCCTGCCCCACTTTGATAAAAGTCGGACCCAGGCGAGTAAGGGTTTCACGTAGTTGCGCTGCTCGCCTTAAACGATTCTGCTCTTCCCGATTCTGCCAGGTGTCTAGCTTAAGCCCAATGAAAAAACCAGCAAAGGAAAGAACAATTTGAAGCGATCGCCAAAGGGCTTTCCAGGGACGGTAACGGTAGTACCGGGAAATAGCGCTTGCGTCATAGCGCCTTAACTGATTGAGGGGATGCTGACCCACGCTGACCTGAACCTCGCTAACATTCACGTTTTAGTGAGTGAGGGCAGCGCTGTGGTTCCGAGAACAAGGGGTGCCAGTGGCAGTTTCGGTCCAGCATAGCCCTCAAATCATTACAAAAGATGCAAAGGAGCTTAGACCTGTATCGGGTATCAGAGAAATAATCTTCTTTGCATTAGCTTAACTATAGTATAGAAAAATACAAATAAGCTATCTCGAACCGGGGTAAATATTAATTTTTTGTACGAGAGGGTTGCTACCTTCATACAGCAGATTTTTGTGAATCACTCTTGCTAAAACAATTGGGGCAATTTTTGCAATGTTGTGATTCTTGAACCCTATTTTTACATTACTTCAAGACCTGTGTTTATAGCATTACTCGCAAGGGGTAGGGTAAAGCATAGGCACAAACCAAAGCTGACAGCGCTCTTTAACCCTGTCACCTGTCGCCTGACCCATTTCACTTGCTATTAAGCATTCCCTATCAGGTTGAAATTACAACGGGTTGAGTAGGGCAATTGGATGGACCCAACCAGGTAATAATGGGCAGCACTGGCCGCCATCATTAACAACTCAAAAATCATTAAGTAAGTAGATAGTCATCATTAATTTGTAAAGGGGGGAGTGGGGGCTGCGCCCCAGGCAGGGGTTTTCACCCCCTCCACCCCCGAAATTATCCTTAATTTAACTGCATCTAGCTACTTACCAGGCCATTGAACGGTTGATCCAGGATGCCGGGCTAAAGCAAGCAATCTTTTAAGCTATATACCACCTGGTTCTGCTGTTCCGGCGAAAGCTCTGGAAACATGGGTAGAGAAAGCACCTCACGGGATGCCTGCTCCGCTTCCGGTAGGTTGCCGGGCTGGTATTTTAGATGACTGTAAGCGGGTTGCAGATGCAGCGGCAGGGGATAGTAAACCATGGAAATGACACCTTTTTCCTGCAACTGGCTGCGCAGCCTGTCCCTGGAAGACAAGTCAGTTTCGGGAGTGCGATCCAGAACCCGAATTGTGTACTGATTCCAGACACTTTTGCCGTTTGGAATTTCCTGGGGGGTGGTGATATCAGGAATGGGGCTTAATAATTGCTGGTAACGCTCAGCAATGGCACGCCGTTGATTGTTCCAGGTTTCCAGATGGCGCAGCTTAATCTGTAAAATGGCAGCCTGAATCGCATCCAAACGGCTGTTGACACCCAGTTCTTCGTAGTAGTAACTGCCCTTACGCCCGTGATCGCGCAGTCGGCGGATGCGTGCGGCGATCGCTGCATCGTTGGTTGTTACAGCCCCCCCATCGCCACAGGCGCCCAGATTTTTGGTGGGATAGAAACTGAAGCAGCCAATATGCCCGATACTGCCCACTTTTTGCCCTGCCCACTCCGCTCCCGTTGCCTGAGCGCAATCTTCTATCACAAACAAGTGATGGGCCTGGGCGATCGCCATCAAGCGAGACATATTAACCGGCAACCCAAACAAGTGCACCGGAAGAATTGCCCGGGTTCCCTTCGTAATTGACGCTTCCACCTGTTCCAGATCCAGGTTAAAAGTCTGCCGATCAATATCCACAAAGACGGGCTTCGCCCCAACCGCACTAATCGTTTCCGCCGTTGCTACAAAGGTGAAGGGAGTTGTGATGACCTCATCACCCGGTCCGATATTAAGTGCCCTCAGTGCCAGGTACAAAGCATCTGTCCCCGAATTACAGGCGATACACTGGGTCGTACCAACGTAACTAGCAAACTGTTGCTCAAATGCCTCAACATGGGAACCTCCAATGTAGTGACCGGATGCAAGCACCTCTGCCACAGAGGCATTAATTTCTTTTCCAATGACTTGATATTGTTCAGTCAGATCGAACGGTGGAATTTTCTTCACTCACTTACACCACGAGTCATACTCAACTAATAGAATCAAATTTTGCACGCGAATGGAACCCAATAGCGTCACCGTGATCACGGACTGGGGATTTTGTTGGTTTGTTGCGAGGGGGAGGCGACAGGAGGGGGTAGGGGGTGAGGGAGGGGTGATAGGGTGATGGAGTGATAGCTCTTGACTCAAAACTCCTCTTACATTTCATAACAACTCCTCATGAATTCTCCGTTACAACTTATTTGGGCGCTGGGAATGATGGCGATCGCGATCGCGCTGTCGGCATGGCAACGGTTGGGATTGGAGTGGAATCTGGCAATTGCAACGGGGCGCACGATTATCCAACTGCTGGTTGTTGGTTACGTCCTGGCGGCGGTATTTGCCATTCGAGAACCCTGGCTTGTACTGATAGTGCTGGGGGGTGATGCTGGCGATCGCAACCCTAGCTGCCCGTAACCGTATCAGCCGAAAAATTCCCCAACTTTTGCCCCTGGTCGGGGGCTCCATTTTGATGGGCACCCTGCTGACTCTGGTCTACACCAACCTGCTCGTGATCCAACCGCAGGTCTGGTATGAACCTCAATACGTCATTCCACTGGCGGGAATTGTGTTAGGAAATGCAATGAATGGAGCCGCTCTTGCTGGCGAACGCCTGGCTAGCACTCTCAATAGCAGCCAGTTAGAAATTGAAACCCACCTCAGCCTGGGAGCAACCCCCCAGCAAGCCGTGGCCCAATATCGCAAAGACGCCATCAAAGCCGGATTAATCCCAACGATTAACACCATGATGGTGGTGGGGATTGTGACTTTACCAGGGATTATGACTGGACAGTTATTAAGTGGTGTTAATCCCCTTCTAGCGGCAGCGTACCAGATGTTGATCATGTTTATGCTGGCATTTGCCACCTTAGTCACCACTTCCCTGGTCACCTGGGGAATCTGCCAGAAATTTTTCAACCAGGCCGCGCAGTTAATGTTGTGGTAAGGAGGTATCCTTGTCCGTCGTCCGTGTGCGGGAGCATGTTAACCCGCTCAGCAAAAAGTATCAAACCCCCGCCTCTCCGCCAGACTGGCAGAAGGTTTATGCCTTACCAGACCAGCCGCTTCATCTGGACATTGGCTGTGGCAGGGGGCGCTTTCTGCTGGAGATGGCACAGTGCCAGCCAGGGTGGAACTTTCTGGGCCTGGAAATTCGGGAGCCGCTGGTTAACCAGGCCAATCACTGGCGAAATGAACTGGGGTTGGTCAATCTGTACTATCTGTTCTGTAACGCTAATAATTCCCTTCGCCCGATTTTGAATTCCTTACCAACGGGCACTTTACAACGGGTTACGATTCAGTTCCCTGATCCCTGGTTTAAGCGTAAACACCAGAAACGCCGGGTGGTACAGCCGGAGCTGGTGAATGATTTGGCGAGTGCATTGCCCAGTGGCGGTGTGGTGTTTCTTCAATCCGATGTGGAAGAAGTTGCTATGGAGATGGGCGATCGCTTCTCCGAAAACCCCGCCTTTAGCCAGCCCAACCATTGGCTGACTGAAAATCCGATGCCCATCTCCACCGAACGAGAACAATCCACCTTAAAGCGGGGTAAACCCGTCTATCGGATGCTATTTGTCAGAAAGTGAAATGTGCCTCACAGTTCCTTAAACTCATAAAGCACCACGCCCGTTTCTGGATGATTGCCAATATCGGCATAACCAGCCCGAACTATGCTTAATAGAGCATTTTCTACTTCTGCAAAACTGGCTCCAGTTTCCATCACTTCTTGAGTGACCGAAAGGCTGCCACCTCTGGCTTCCGCCGCTTTAAGCAGTTTGACTGTAAGCTGATTCGTCTGGTATTGAACAACCGAAGGCAGTAGTTTCTCTAATTTCTCTTGAGTCACAATTCGCTCAATCACCGCTTGATTTTGGGGCACCCCTGAAGGCAGGAGCCCCTGGCTGCTTCTCAATTTGTCATTATGCTCCTGCACCATGTTGGGAATCAGGAGGAGATCTACGAGTTGGCCAATCCCAAATAGGCCAAAACTGAACATCCACAACAAACCTGTAAAAATCTTGCCGTTGTAAAGGCGATGTAGCCCGTGCAGTTGAAGCAGACAACCCAGCCAAAGAACGTAAGCGGTGCCAATGTTGTTCATACCCTTTTGTGGTTCTTTGCTGCTTTAAGGCAGGCGATAGGTGATAGGGAGTAGGGAGTGAGAGAACCAGGTGATAAATGACTCTCGTCTGTCTTACGCCTGAATGGCGATTGCTATAGTTTCTAATCATAAGACTTTGCTCAAAGTTGGCAGCGTCAGAAGGGA
The DNA here is from genome assembly GCF_049200465.1 of Leptothermofonsia sp. ETS-13. Lineage (NCBI taxonomy): Bacteria > Bacillati > Cyanobacteriota > Cyanophyceae > Leptolyngbyales > Leptolyngbyaceae > Leptothermofonsia > Leptothermofonsia sp. ETS-13. The sequence goes on along the minus strand of NZ_CP120836.1, from coordinate 1,505,209 downwards.
GAAGGAATCCAGCTTGGTTACAAAAGTTGAAGCTGTGTTGCAACTCTTAACGCGATCGCTGCGATTTGGTACCGCAGAGCCTGATAGACTTAGTTTCGTAATCATTGCTGAAACCCCATCCGGTGAATCAGCAGCGAAAATTTTTTCTAACTGGTTGCAGAGGGTAACGCTTTGCCAAAGCTATCGCTTACCTGCCTGAAACGAAGAAGTCCCACAGACGAATAACGACCATGGTAGATTCCATTAAGAAGCCTGTTTTTGAAGAGTTGCGTCCTGGGGTGAAAGTTCCTGCCAAGGAAACGATCTTAACCCCACGCTTCTATACCACTGACTTCGATGAGATGGCGAAGATGGACATCTCCGCCAACGAAGACGAGTTGAAAGCCATCCTGGAAGAGTTCCGGGCAGACTACAACCGTCATCATTTTGTTCGTAACGAAGAGTTTGAACAGTCCTGGGATCATATCGATGGTGAAACTCGTCGGTTGTTTGTCGAGTTCCTGGAGCGCTCCTGTACGGCTGAATTTTCTGGATTTCTGCTTTACAAGGAACTGGGACGGCGGCTGAAGGATAAGAACCAAACCCTAGCTGAGATCTTCACCCTGATGTCTCGCGACGAAGCGCGTCACTCCGGCTTCCTCAACAAGGCGTTGTCCGATTTCAACCTGACCCTCGACCTGGGATTCCTGACCAAGAGTCGCAAGTACACATTCTTTAAGCCCAAGTTCATCTTCTACGCCACCTACCTGTCAGAGAAGATTGGATATTGGCGCTATATCACCATCTACCGCCACCTGGAGGCCCATCCAGAAAACCGGATCTACCCCATCTTCCGCTTCTTTGAAAACTGGTGTCAGGATGAAAACCGCCACGGCGACTTTTTTGACGCTATTATGCGTTCCCAGCCGCAATTCCTGAATGACTGGAAGGCAAGATTGTGGTGCCGTTTCTTCCTGCTGTCCGTGTTTGCCACCATGTATCTAAATGATGTCCAGCGGGCTGGTTTCTATCGCTCCATTGGGTTAGATGCGCGGGAGTACGACAAATACGTGATTCAGAAGACGAATGAAACCTCTGCTCGTGTTTTCCCAGTCATTTTGAATGTTGAAACGCCAGAGTTCTATGAGCGGCTGGAAGTTTGCGTTCGCAATAACGAGAAGCTGACGGCGATCGCCAATTCCAAAACTCCCAAATTCGTGCAGTTCTTCCAAAAGCTGCCTTACTACATCTCCAACGGATGGCAATTCCTCCGGCTTTATCTCATCAAGCCGATCAACGTCGCTTCTCTGGAGGGAACCATCCGCTAGGCTGATACAGTTGCCCCTTGGTTGTCAACGGCTCTGCCCTGTTGTTTGTTTCAGCAGTGCAGAGCTGTTTCTTTGGGAACCACGGGTGCTTGGGGGCATCGAGTTGTTCGCCAGCACCCAGAACTTCTCTCTCCTCTCTCTTCTGACTCCTGGCTGCGACTCCTGACTTCCCAGGTTCATTGGTACTTGGTACTGCTGTACATAAAATCCATTGTGGCTAAGTAGGTAGCCATCATTAATTGTCAAGGGAGGAGTGGGGGCTGCGCCCCCAGGCAGGGGGTTTCACCCCCTCCACCCCCCAAATTATCCTTAATTTCATTGCGCCTAGCTACTTACTTGAAATCCATTCCCCTGCTGCTGTTCCTTGGCTTACCCTTCCTGGCCCATCCGGCCTATGGACAACCATTCGCTTCCTACTCAGCCAGTGATCTTTTACCCTCCATCCACTGGAACCCACAGACAACCCAAAACCCAACTCAAAACTCATTCCCCCTTCCTTCCTCCCCCTCCTCCCTCGATCTGGATCCCAAACTCATCGACTCCAGTCCTGTTCTCCAGCGCTGGCTTCAGGAAGTCCCTGATGTTTTAGAAGACATCAAACGGGACCCCAGCTTTCGTACCCGTTTGCGATTAGGACTTTCCTACTTTCCCTCCTCTGAAAAAGCAGGAGGTTGGAATATTGGACTGGAAGATCTATTTGTAGGGCGAACAGGGCTGACTCTCAATGCCGACTATCAAACCTCGTTTAATGGCAACCGAGAGGCTTGGGGAGCTGACCTGCGCTACTATGTGCGCCCCTTAGGAAGGAATATCAACCTTGCCCCGGTTCTGGGCTACCGCCGTTTAGAAACTTCACGCTACACGACTGACGGGTTGCATTTAGGTCTGCGACTATTGCTAGTTCCTTCTCGGACGGGGGCAGCAGATATTTCTCTCACCCAAAGTTGGGTTTCTCCGGGAACAGAGGCAGAGGTGGGGTTAACCACGCTTTCTTTTGGCTATGCGCTGACTCATCATTTGCGGCTTTCCACAGATATTCAGAAGCATAATGCGCGACAACGGAAGGATAGCCGGATTGGGGTAGTGCTGGAGTGGATGTTCTGAAATTTCAGCTTTTAGATAGAGGAAATTAGGCTTGCAGCCCGGTTATCTTCGGTATTGCATCGTTGATTTTCGTAATTTTGACGAGTTCTCGAGGTTTCTATGCGAAGAACGGTCAAGCAACAAGAGCAGGAAGAAGTCGTTCAAAGCCCTGAATATTTGAGGGGCTACCGGGATGGTCAGCGCGATCGCCTCGCAAGAGCCCGCGCCTTGTCAGGAGATGGGATTTTGGGAGCATTGCTGGCGATCGCCCTGATAGCAGGAATTGGATACTTTGGCTATAACTACGCCACAACTGGACAATTCTTTCCAGAACGGGTCGATTTTACGCTGCTTGAATTCCCCCCATCCCAATAACGCTAGTAGCAGTCTTTGTTACTGAACCGACACGCAAAGTAGTTAGATTTGCGATACTAGGAGTTGGTTTTAAGACTTACTCCGCACATGTTCATCATCGATATCACGTTGAAGAGTACCCCTGTAACCCTTTCTGTACAACGTAAAGCTGCCGAAGATGCAGAAGCCGTCTATAAACAGGTTGTTGAAGCGATTTCATCTGGCAGCAATAAGGTGTTGGAACTGACCTGTGAGCACCAGGCAGGAAAAAAGTTTAGTGTGTTAACCAGTGAAATCTCTGCAGTCCAGGTGACAGAAAAATCCAGCACCGCCACTTCCTCTGGCAGACCTCCTGGCTTTGCTGCACTTGTAGAATGACTCCATCCTCTGTTCGTACTGATCGCCCGGCAATTCAGGTCGAGAACCTCTGCTTTAGCTGGCACAATGGAGATACTGTTCTCGATGCCTGCTCATTAGAGGTGCCAGAGGGTGAATTTTGGATGTTGCTGGGTACTAATGGCAGCGGCAAATCGACCCTTTTGAAACTTCTGGTAGGTTTGCTCCAACCCCAGGCTGGCAAAATTCACAGCCTGTCTCCCATTGGCTTTGTGTTTCAAAATCCTGATCACCAACTGGTAATGCCCACAGTGGGGGCGGATGTCGCCTTTGGGCTGGCGGATGAGCATTTGCCGCCCCACCAGATTCGCCAGCGGGTTGAGGAAGCTTTAGATGCGGTGAATCTGCTGGATTTGCAAAGACGCCCAATCTATGCTCTCAGCGGTGGCCAGAAACAACGAGTGGCGATCGCGGGAGCGATCGCCCGCCACTGCAAAGTGCTGTTGCTTGATGAACCCACTGCCCTGCTAGACCCCGACAGCCAACTGGACTTGGTGGAACAAGTTCAGCACCTGGTCAAGAGTCAGGGGCTAACTGCCCTCTGGGTGACCCATCGCCTGGGAGAACTGGATTACTGCGATGGAGCCTTTCTGTTGGAACAGGGCAAGGTTGTCGATCAGGGCAATCCTCAGCATCTGCGTCAAAGATTGATGCAAGCCGTGATTTTGTAACGTTTCTTCACCAAAATGTGTAATGATTGAACTAGCGAGGGATTTGTATCGATGTCAGCTTAAGGTTTCAAGGTTATTCATTTCAGGCTATGCAACGCCCCTCTCCGCAGGCACTTTTTTTAGTAGACGGCTACAATGTCGTTGGAGCATGGGCTGATCTGAGGCGAGTGCGCGATCACGACGGTCTGGAAGAGGCTCGCCGCCATCTAATTGAAATCCTGGCTAACTATAGTGCGTTTCAGGGATATGATACCCAACTGGTGTTTGATTCCCAGTATCGAGAGGCCGCCAGCAATCGGGAAGTAATCACCTCCAATCTCTGTGTTTGTTACACTGACTTTGGGCAGACTGCGGATACTTATATTGAAAAAACCTGTGCAGCCTTCCGACACAATCTGCGTAAATTCCATCAACGCTTAATTGTGGTAACTTCCGATCGGGCTCAGCAGCTAACCGTGGTGGGGTATGGCGCTGAGTGGATGTCTGCCGAGCAGCTAGCCGCAGATGTGAAAGCCATTCATCGTCGAGTGCAGCGAAGACAAAAACCCGTCCGCAAGTCTTCCAGTCGCTTTCTGGCACATTCCCTTGATCCGATTGCACAGAAGCGACTAACCCAGCTTCGTTTTGGTAAGCAGTAGGGGATTAGTTTTTACCTTATGTCGTTTTTTTAACGACTCTTTCAAGTTTTTTTACGACTCTTTCAAAAAAGTCTTGTCAAATGATCCAAATTATCGATAACATGGGATTCGCAATGTTGAGCGTTCCTCAGTAGCTCAGTGGTAGAGCGGTCGGCTGTTAACCGATTGGTCGCAGGTTCGAATCCTGCCTGGGGAGTTGAAAAAGTGGTTGATCGTCTATTGCTAAGCCCTAACAGCCCAAAACCTGGTTTTTCTTACCAATCCTACTGGCTGCTAGATCCAGACATTATTTTTCTCAATCATGGCTCTTTTGGTGCTTGTCCAGTGCCTGTTCTGGAAGCCCAACGACAGCTACGCGATCGCCTGGAGCGACAACCCCTTCAGTTTTTTGACCGAGATTTTGAAGCCCTCTTAGATGGGGCTCGGAGCGAACTGGCTGACTTCGTTGGGGCAGACCCGAACGATCTGGTATTTGTGCCGAATGCAACAACGGCAGTGAACACTGTGCTGAAGTCACTTCAGTTTGAGCCCGGAGACGAGTTGTTAACCACCAATCAGGAATACAATGCCTGCCGTAATGCACTGAACTACGTTGCAGAGCGATATGGGCTGCAAGTGGTTGTGGCCAATGTTCCCTTTCCGATCCACTCCCCAACCGAGGTGGTTGAGGCAGTCGTGAAGTGTGTTTCAGCTAAAACCCGGCTCGCCTTGCTCGACCATGTGGTGAGTCAAACTGGATTAGTATTTCCCATCGCCCAATTGGTTCAAGAAATGGCTGAGAGGGGCATTGAAACGCTGGTGGATGGGGCCCATGCTCCTGGGATGGTGCCACTGAACTTGAGGAACCTGGGAGCAACTTATTACACGGGAAACTGCCACAAATGGCTGTGTGCGCCCAAAGGGGCAGCCTTTTTGTATGTGCAACGCGATCGCCAGGCAGCCATTCGCCCCCTCACCATCAGTCATGGTGCAAATTCTTCCAGGGGCGATCGCTCCCGCTTTCACCTGGAATTTGACTGGACTGGTACCGACGACCCAACCGCCTACCTGTGTGTTCCTGAAGCCATCCGATTTATGAGCTCCTTGCGGCCCGGTGGCTGGCCCGAATTGATGGCAAGTAACCGTCAGTTGGCGCTAACTGCCCGCCGGATTCTTTGCGCAGCCCTTAACGTTACACCCCCCAGCCCAGAGGAGATGGTAGGAGCATTAGCTGTGGTTCCTTTGCCTGACGGATATCCGCAGAAGCTCCAGGCCGAACTGCTCAATCGCTACCAGATTGAAGTTCCAATCATCCCCTATCCCACTACAACCAGTCGGAAAGTAAGAATTTCGGCTCAACTGTATAACAATTCAAAGCAGTATGAAATATTGGCTGGCGCCTTAGCAGAATTACTCAGCAGAGAGAACCACAGCTTGTAAGTATGTGATGCACTTTTGACAAAATTGATCCCCGCAACAAATCGTTAAAGTAACATAATGGCATCCGTATTACCCCCTGGTCTTTAGTGGGTTGTTATCACAGATAAAAAATATTGATCCCCCAAAGTTGTTTGGTAATGGTGTCATCATTCTTAAGTTAGATGAGGTTAAGTTAGATGAGGTGGGTCTGGTAAACGCTAGCACTCGATAGCTAACCCCCTTATCAGGAAGTTTTCAGAGAAGGGGAAAAATGAGCTGATTGTGTCTACTTTTTACTTAATTTATATTAGAAAACAACTCATTTAAATTTCCTTGTTGTCAGTGTCTTGCTGACACGAGTTTTAACCAATTTGCTTTAAGAGGCGTTGTATGAATACGTGTCCTTGCTGTTCTGAAGTGCTTCTACGTCATGCCCGTCACAATGGAATTTACTGGTTTTGCCCCCATTGCTGGCAAGAAATGCCTGATCCCTCGTTAGATGCGAGGCACTCCCAACGTTTAATGTCTCAATTAACAATGCCTCAACTATCTGACATGGTGAAAACTTTAGCAGCTCACTAACGAGCCAGAGTTTTCGATTTTTGATTAAAAAGCCAATTCCTAACTGCCCTTTATTGACGAGTCTCGAAATAGTTATGATCCCCTCGGTTTGCCGGTGGAAGAGTGACTTAAGCTACTCTTCCACTTCAAACAAAACCCCTTGGCACATTGATTTTGTTTTAGTGATAGCCAATATCACTAAATTCCCAGGAGGACCGTAGTTACAACTAGACATGCTGAGCGCCTGGAGTCATGCCTCTCTAGGCGATCTTTTTTAAATAAATAGTCATAATTAGCTTTAAGAAGGGGTTTTGGGGGCTGCGCCCCGGACAGAGGGTTTCACTCCTCCGCCCCCGAAATTATCTTCAATTTAATTGCGTCTAGTAGGTTTTCAACCCATCAAAACAGTCTTGACAGACCACTAGCTACTTATTAACTGCTTGCTTGTTTTTAGCTCTCTCACTGAGAAAAGTATCCTGTGCTACCTTTCACCTCAACAAAATCTCTGAGTGATGGGATTTGTTCAGGTAATAGGCGATGTTTATGGTCAAATTCTCAAGAGAGTCTGCTTTCTTCGGTAGGATGAAGAAGGATGAACAATGTTTAACGATTCCGATTCATGGCTCTGGATAATCTGCGCGACCTCTACCAACAAGTCATTCTGGAACGCTACAAAAAACCCCGCCATCGCGGAAAGACGAACCCAGTCCACCGCTATCAGAAAGGGCACAATCCCTCCTGTGGGGATACGATTGAACTCACTGTAAAACTCAATGAAGCGGGCGATCGCATTGAAGACGTGAAGTTTGAGGGGGAAGGATGCGCGATCGCCATGGCATCAGCAGACCTGATGGCAGAAGCCCTGCAAGGCAAAAGCCTCAAAGAAGCATTGGACATGGTGCAACGCTTTCAAAACATGATGCAGGGTAAAGGAGAATTTCCGTTTGAACAACGGAAACTAAATGTAATGCAGGGTGTTTCTCAATTTCCTGTACGAATTAAGTGTGCCACACTCACCTGGCATACCCTTAAAGCAGCCATTGAAGCATCTAATGCTCAGCCCGCTGGTTTTGTCAGCAATGAATAAGTAGCCCAATAGATAACTTTTCAAAACCTCAAAATAAACTTTAGAGAAGGAAATTTGGTTCTCCTGGCTTGCTGGTGAAAGAGTAGCGTAAGTGACTCTCTCATCCCAACTAAGTAGGTGGCCATAATTAATAATTGTCAAAGGGGGAATGGGGGCTGCACCCCACGCAGAGGTTCTACCTCTGCACCCCGTTCAAATTTCCAAAAGGATCGCTATAGAAAATAACTATGTGAAAATACTTTATTTCCTACCGTCACATAGTCCTTGGAATTTATACAAAGACACACTTAACTAAATAAATTAATCAGCAATCTAAGATGCGAGTGATAGGATTTAGTTAGTTGGCTGATAAGCCTTTCTTTTGGCTTTTCAGCGTTTTGCTTCCTTAATAAAGGAGGGAGGCATCCATGATCGCAGAAAACGTTGAGATAAAACCAGAAACCCGCAATCACAAAGGATTTTTCATTCCAGAGACATCCTATAAGTTGATGGACATTGATCGGGCTGGCTGGGCGCTGATTTGTATGAACAATACTGTCTGTCACTACGTTGATCCTGACAATCTAGAATTACCCCTAGAATTACCCACTGAAGCAGGATTAGGAAAAATTTAGTAAAGGCTGAATACCAATGAACAGGCACTGCTGATGGCTGATCCGGCTTCAGATTCAGCCATCTTTTTTGCGAATTTTTGCAAGCTTTAATAATACTAATTTGATTGTTAAACGCGACGGATCAAGGATTTAACAAGTTAGAAGCCAAAAGTCAGAATAAATTTTACTCTTGGCTCTCCTAATTGACTGACAAAACTTGAAAAGGAGGGAGGCTAAGCCCTTGGTAAAAGGGCACTCGCAGATTAGTATGAAAGTTACCACCCAAACACAACTGAACCATGCGAACCTCCCCAGCTATGGGACCTTCTGGGTCAATCCACTCAATGGGCTGATCAACGGCATCTGCAACCCCTGATTTGGATGGTGATTGGACTGATTTGTAGTGAATGCATCAGCCAGACCCAATGGGGTGTTTACATGCAGAGCCGAGCAAAATTCGCCCAAAGCCATCCACGCCGTTCAGTCGCTGGTTGCCCAATAGCCGCATCCATGTCCAACGAGCCTACAGTCCGCTGCTTGCAGCCGCATTAGCCCAGTGAGGCGTTTCTGAAATTACCTTAATTGAAGACACGACGATGTTATGGGACGAGTTCTGCCCGATTCGCAGATCGATTCAGTACCGGGGATGTGCCATTCCCTTGATTAGGCGGGTACTACGCCACGGCAGTAGTAGTGTTCGCTTGGAGGTCTACCAACTATTTTCGCATTCGGGTCAAAAGTCGAGTCTGGATCTGCCTTCCCCACCAAGGCTGGAAGCAACCCAAGTAATATAGCTCTACGCAGGTGCGTTCGGACATTGGAATTAGAGAGGGAGTGGGGGCTTCGCCCCCAGCCAGGGGTTCCACCCCTGCACCCCTTCCTAACCATAATGACTACCGCTATATCATCTGGCGGCAGGAGGGCGCGTTTTGCTGCAAGGGGTCACTTTGACGAAAACACGCCCCTTCCCCCACTTATACTTGGCACTGGGGCGTGACCCTGTTTCGCCTCAACTCTGGCTGCTGGTCAGTGATGAACCTGTCTCACTGCAAACGTTTTGAGCATACAGCGAACAGTTTCAAATCGAAGAGGAACTGCTTGATGAAAAATCGAATAGATTTTACCTGGAACGTTCTGAGATTCGCTCTGTTCCTGCTCTTTCCCGTCTCTGTCTGGTGCTTGCTGTGACCATGCTGCTGTTAAGTGTGCAGGGGCAGCATGTCGTCATGTCCGGGAAACGGCGGTGGGTCGATGTGCATTGGAAGCGGGGCAACAGCTATGTTCGCATTGGCTGGAATTGGCTCAGGGGTTGCTTACACAAAGACTGGGCATTGTTTCCCTCTATTGAGTTGCAGGGGAGACGCGATCCTGCTCCCGCAATTGCATCCAAAAAGCAAGCTCAACGGCAACCTAAACGAGAATTTACTGTCCAGTCTTACCAATTCGTTGCCTGCAATTTGTCAGTCAACCAGGTTCGAAACTCTCGTTTCGATTCATACTGCTTTTCAGCAACGCCCTTGTGCCACTTCTTATAAGTGGTGATTCTCCCGACTCCTTGCCGCAATTTCTGTGATAAAAGTTTTGCGGGTTGTGTCGTTGTGAGGGGAAAAAATGCCCAGGCTATCTCTGCAACATTCTTTGCAATATTACTTGCTGAGCCACTTTCCGAAACTGGGGGGGGTGTTCCTGGCTTCAGCGATGGTGGGTGCGATCGCACCAGTGGGGGCGATCGCACAGGATGCACTGGTTGTCGATGCAGTAAAGCCCAACGAGACAGAACGTGTGGTTTCAGGGATGGATCAGGTAACATCCGTCTCCCAATTGACGGATGTGAAACCGACAGATTGGGCATTTCAGGCATTGCAATCGCTGGTTGAACGCTACGGCTGTATCGTCGGTTACCCAGATCGCACCTTCCGGGGTAACCGTGCCCTGTCCCGCTACGAATTTGCCGCTGGCCTCAACGCCTGTATGGATCGGGTGAGCGAGTTGTTAGCAGCGGCAACCACAGATTTTGTTAGAAAAGAAGACCTGGCGCAGATTCAACGACTGCAAGAAGAATTTGCGGCAGAACTGGCCGTCCTTCGAGGTCGCATTGACACCCTCGATGTCCGCACCGCTACTCTAGAAACCCAACAGTTCTCGACCACAACTAAACTCGCTGGAGAAGTGATTTTTTCTAGAGGTGATTCTCTGGGCGGAGAAGACATTACTGGATTTGGACGCATTCCAGCAAACGTTCAAGACCAGGGAGCACAGGCAGTCTTTCAAAACCGGGTTCGCCTCAACTTCTTAACCAGTTTCACTGGCAAAGACCTCCTACTGACCAGGCTTGAAGCCGGAAACACGATTCCCCAATTGGCTTCTGGCGGGGTAACGGGTGGAGCCAATTCGGCTTATCTGCTCTTCTCTAACGAAGGGCGGCTGGCCTATGACAATTCCAACGTCGCTGAAACCACCAATTCAGTTCGAGTCAGCCTCCTCAGCTATAGCTTTGCAATTAGTGAATGGGCCGCAGTCACTATCTTTGGGGCCGGTGGATCGCACTTCAACTACGCCGATACGGTCAATCCCTATCTGGATGATCAGGATGGGGGCAGTGGGGCTGTTTCCCGGTTTGGTCAACACAACCCCATTTACCGCATAGGCGGCAATGGAGCAGGCGTAGGGATCAACCTTAAACTCAGCGATGCCTTCAGAATTGATCTGGGCTATTTGTCAAACACAGCCAGCCTGCCAGGAGTTGACTCCGGACTATTTAACGGTAATTACTCAGCCCTGGCCCAACTTGTGGTGCAACCATTTAACCGTTTTAAGCTGGGCTTTACCTACGTCCATGCCTATGATGATGCGGGCGACTTTCGCTATGGCGGTCTTGGAACTGCAACAGGCACCTTCCTGGCCAACCTGCTGCCTGGCTCCCAGGGATTGGCACCATTGTTTCCACCCAGCACCCCGATCGCCAGTAATTCCTACGGGGTAGAAGCATCCTTTGCAATCTCCCGCCGGTTTGTAATTGGTGGCTGGGCAGGGCTGACCAAGGCTCGTTTGATCGGGTTTGGGGATGCCGATATCTGGAATTATGCCGGGGTTCTAGCTTTCCCCGATCTGTTTGGGAAAAATGGTCTGGGTGCCATTATTGTAGGGTCAGAACCAACGTTAAAGGGAGTTGAATCAGGAGGAAGCCAGCGCTCCGTTCCAGATCGAGACGATGCCCTGCACATCGAAGCCATGTACAGGTTTCAGCTCCTTCCTGGCCTCTCCTTGACCCCTGCTGTCATCTGGCTTCCTGCCCTCAACCAGAACCGGGATAACGATGATGTCTTTATTGGAGTGTTGAGAACAACTTATAGCTTCTGATCTCAAAGGGAAAAGGGAGAGCGCGCATCGTAACAAAGGTTTTACGCCATTACTGTGGAGGAGTAAGGGGGGGATGGGGAGATGGGGAATGGGGGGATGGAGTAGTAGAGTGATGGAATAGAAGAGTCAGGATAGACTGAGCCTGCTCTTCTCCGTCAGAATTCTGTTAGAGTTGCGAAAGCGTTGCTTAGAAAGATGGATACCTCTCCCATCAACCCTTCTCCAGATCCTCCCCAGCCACCAGAGCCATCTTCCTTCAAAGCGCTGTTGAAATGGTTAGAAACTGCATCCTGGCAGCGTTTAGTGCTGTTGGGGTTGGGGCTGATGGTTGCCCTGATTGTGCCAGGGGTGGCTGGGATGATGGCGGTTCGGAATTTACTGAAGGTGGCAGAATCTCCCGACTGCCAGACCAATTTATCTTCTTCTGATAATCCGTCATCAGTACTCCTTTACTGTGCTGATGAAATGGCCCGGAACAAAACAGTAGAGAATCTGCGTGACGCGATTAAGTTGATCAGTTTGATTCCAACGGGCGATCCACTGCGAATGACAGGCGATCGCCGCCTGGAACAGTGGTCCCAGGATCTACTTGATCTGGGAGAAGCGGCCTATCAAGAAGGGAACCTGGATCGAGCCATTAATATCGCACGACTGATTTCCATTAACAGTCGCGTTTACCCCACGGCAATTAACCGTATTGATGAGTGGAAGAAGAGTTGGGAGAAGGCAGAAGAAATTTACAACAAGACCCAGGATGCGATTGAAAGGCAAGAGTGGACGGGGGCTTTGAACATTGCCAGAAAACTCGTGAGATTGGGCAACCGCTACTGGGAAACCACGAAGTATCAAGAATTGCTCAACAGAGTACAGGCGGGCAGAGAGCAGCAAAAAGCGGAGAGAGCGGCAGTCGAAAAAGTCCGAGCTAATCCTTTTCAGAGTTTTGCTAAATGGGAGCGGGGCTTTGAATTGGAGGCCATCAACCATTTGCGCCGAGCAAAAGAATTGGCGCGATCGGGAACGCTGAAGGGGTTGAAGGCAGCGGTCGAAGAAGCCCAGCAGATCTATTACGGCACCCCAACTTATGAGGAAGCCCAACGATACATTGAAACCTGGCAACGGCAAGCTGAAACAATAGAAGATCGCTACTATTTAGATCGGGCCATACGATTAGCCAGTCGCGGCAACGAAAGCTCCCTCCAGGCTGCGATTGACGAAGCTTTTATGGTTTCTCCGATGGGCAGTTTGTATGAGGAAGCCCGTAGCCGCATTGACCAGTGGATGGATCAGCTGTACCGAATGAAGTATTCGTCTCCCGCAACGTCCACCTCCGAAAAAAGAGGCGATTCTTATCGCATACCCGAACAATCCAAAGTGAGTCCTGCCTCAGAAAAACAACCCTAAAACAACCCTAAAGGATGCCATAGGTGATACCAAGCTGCTTCAGCCATTTGCGATACATCAATGTGGAGCGATCGCTGGGCACATGAAACTCCAGCGGCACATTCAGGGGCAGTTTCTTCGGAAAATGGGACTCCAGATTATTCAAATCCTGTAAAACAATCTTGTCCTGAAATGCCCGAATCTTCTCATCGGAGATACTATGGGCATAATTTAATGAGCCGCTCATCCAGGCAATACATTCCTCTTCGCTAACCGAGGCCACATTGTAGAGCAGAGTCAGACAATCCCCATTGGGGCTGTACTTACGCAAATAAGCCGTCAGCGGACGAAATGCCCAGTAGTCATAAATTACAAAATCTCCAACACCTGTTCCGTAGGGATCGGGTTGCCAGACGCGGATATTCTTTGCAAAGAGACCATCCTCATTAATTACCACTTCGTAGTCTTCAATTTCCGGCCTGTCCAGGTCGCCAAGAATGCCTCCGTGAATGAAGGGAAAGTGGGCAACATCCAAAAAGTTTTCAATTGCACGGTAGCCGTTTGAACAGATGAAATAAGGTCCAGCTAGATAACAGTGGTAGGCTGGCTTATCCCATTCTGGAAATGCCACCAGGTCTTTTTCGGGTTCTCCCAGACAAACATAAACCAGGTTGTAGCGCTCCTTGACCTGGAAGGTGCGGGCACAGGCTTGCCTGGGTGGTGCGTAACCCGGATGAGCTGGTACCCTGATACACCGTCCTTCCGGGTTGTAAACCATGCCGTGATAGGAACAGCCAGAGTATTGCCCTCAACCCTGCCATTGGAAAGGCGGACACTGCGATGGGGGCAACGATCCTCCCAGGCATGCGCCTGTCCATCTCCGCCACGCCATACCACCAGGTCCGTATCCAATAACCGGAACTTCATCAAGGTTCCCGGCTGTAGATCCTGCCCTTTGACAACGGCATGCCAATCATTCGAAAGAACCGGATCCTTCCCCTTTCCATTGGTATTGCTTTCAGTCGTACTGTTGGCATAGAGATCGGTCGTTTGGATCATGGAATAGCCTCCGAATGAGGTTGATTATGAAGCGTGGGGTTTTTGGTTGGGGTGAACAGCCGTTCGCCTGTACAGAGATAATTTCTCATAAATCGGCGTTGCTGCATTTGGGTATGAAATAGGCACTGTATGCTCGAAACTCCGTTTCGATTCATAAGTAGGTAGTCATCATTAATTGGTAAAGGGAGGAGTGGGGGCTGCACCCCCCTGCCTGGGGGGTGCAGCCCCCTCCACCCCCGAAATTATCCTTAATTTAATTGCGCCTAGCTACTTACTGCTTTTCAGCAACGCCCATAAATTCTCCTTATTTCAGCACAAAGGGGACTTTGAGAGTACCTGATGCAATTTGGGCACGGGTTTCCTCGATTTTCTTGATGGTGTCTTCTCTAACGGTGTCTTTAGAGTTAGGTGGAATGTCAACCCGAATGACATCTTCCACTACTGCCATCTGGTAAAACTTGTTGTCAAAGTTCCCAGAGGCCGTATCTTCTAGCATTTTGCTAAATAACGGTCCATATTCCAGATCAGGTTGGCAGCCACCACTTTGGGTCCCTAAGAAGACATATCACCCACGTAGCTGGTAACGTCCCCCCTTCGTATTGGCGGCCTGGATAGCCCCCAGCGCCGGTCCGATACCACAGCCAATCTAGAAATCTACACCCGTGTCAGCCTGGGCGATCGCGGCCTCCTTCCCCTTGGTCACGTCGTACCAGTCTCCTGCTGCCGAGGCCACTAGCTTGACATCGGGACGTTCGGTTTTAGCTCCTGCCAGCATCGCTTCTCCCATAGAGTGACAAACGGGAATGTCAAACCCATAAATTGCCCCCAACTTACCCGTTTTGCTAAGCTTGGCAGCTACCAACCCCACCATAGAAGCTCCCTGGTAGAAGGGCTGATCATAATCTGCTACGTTCTTACCCGTTTTTTTGATACCACCCGCCTAGGCAAAGCTTACGTTCGGGTAGTCTTTTGCCACTTGAAAAACAGCTTCCTAGAAATTGAAGGAATGGGCAACGATAGTGGTATAGCCTGCATCGGCAAATTGCCGCAAAACTCTAGGCGCATCTGCGGGGGAAACAGACTCTGCGATCGCCACATCCACTCCTTTCGCTTTTAATGCCTGGGCCGCATCATAGGCGGCCTGATCCCAGGATTGGTCATTTGGTAGCCCTGGTAGAACAACCGCCAGACGTTGCCCTTTCTTATCAGCGCTGGCATTGCCAGTTTCAGTCGGGGATGGAGAAGAAGTCTGAGTCGGCTGTTGAGTTGCACATCCTGCCATCACCGCCAGGGGAACGGTTAAAGCAAAACTAAACACGGCAACCTTCAAACGCTTTGAAGCGGTACCAAACACCATAAAACCTCCTCAACCAAACAAAAATAATTTTCAAGCTGCTGTTTCAGCAGCATACCTGTACGTCGTTACTGATTCCAGGGATGAAAGTTATAGCGGTCGTCATTGTGGTTAGGACGGGGTACAGGGGTGGAACCCCTGGCTGGGGGCGAAGCCCCCACTCCCTCTCTAATTCCAATGTCCTAACGCACCTGCGTAGAGCTATGTAGAGCTGTAAGTTAGGATGAATTGCAACTTTCAGTTCATCCTGCTGTTCAATAACATCCCTGGATCAAGACCACTACCTGGTATATTCGCTTATCCATTTCTGAAAATCTGTAACCTGTAACTCCTATCCCCAATGGATTTGGAGAGCAGTAGAGCCTTGTGATAGTTTGGGTGAGGATTTTTAGGCGTTCACGCTCTAAGAGTAATTTCTATGCAGGATTACCAGATTTGAGCAATCTGGACAGCGGCAGATTCAGCCAGTTCAATCAGAGCCTGCTCTGCATCCTGGTCATAGGGAGTTCCATTCATTCGGTTGAGTACCATAAGCGCACCCAATAAGCGTCCTTCGTGAATCAATGGAACTGCCAGCGCTGTTTCAATGTCCAATGCTTTTACCTGATCTTGCCGTACCCGGCTATCTCCACCTGTCTGGCAGACCAGAATAGGTTGTTACTCCTGAAAGGTAATCCCGCATAAACCAGAGGTTTCCTTTTGCCCGCGCCGTTCTGCGATCGCACCAGCATGTTTACCAACCGCTGCTGCATAGTAAACGGTCTTGCCTTCATCTTTAGCCAGAGCCACAACCGCCGTTTCTGCATTAACCCGTGTTTGAGCCTGGGCAGCAATTTCGGTCAGAAGTGGATGGGAATTGCTCATATCTGAGTAAGGAGTGAGGGGTATAGGGTGATGGGGTGGTGAGGTGAATGAGTTCTGAGTTTTGAGTTGTCCAAATACCTGATCCAGTCCCTAGCCCTCAGTCCCTGCTCCTCTGGCTTCCTTCCTCTTTCTTTGCCAACTGGTGATCGCTTAACCGCCTGGATACAGCGTGCTGAGTTTAACCTGCTCCTTTTAGAGGAAATATATCTGTGGACTTATGGCAAGTAAAGTTAATGTTTTTTAACATAGAAGCTATACAGAAATCGTTTAGCAATTCGCGGTGCTCTGTTCCTTTGTTGTCTCGCTTCGAATAAGAGCTAATCATGAAAAATCGTCCAGCAGAATTTCATCCGGTTTTGAGAGAGTTGAAGCGGGGCATCTGGTTTCTTGGCATTTCCTCCTGGTTGTTTGGAATTACAGACAGAAGTATTGCCTCCTTTTCTGACGGTTACCTGTCTGCATTAGATGTGATTCAACTGCTTACTGCCCTCTTTTTCTTTGTTGCCTGGTTATTTTTAAAGCCCGGCCAGTCCACAGAAGGATGGGAAGGAGGCGGGGAAGAGTGAGGTTATACCAATTCAATATGAGGATGCGTAGAATCAGAACCCTCTGTAGTATCCCTTGGTAAGGAGGACGGTGACAGCTGGGGGGTGATAATGTACAGCTTCATAAAACATTGGTATTAGTTGTTAGTTGTTGATTGTTAGTTGCTTAGAGAGGGGTGAGGGGTGAGGTGAAAACTCAAAACTCATAACTTACCCCCCTATCACTCATCCACCCATCCACTCCTTTACTCCATCACCTTTTCGCTCCATCACTCATCGACCCATCCCTCCTCTAATAACTGAAGCCAATAGCTAATGTAGAGTCCTATAGCGGTAGTCATTGTGGTTAGGACGGGGTGCAGGGGTTCCACCCTTGGCTGGGGGCGAAGCCCCCACTCCCTCTCTAATTCCAACGTCCTAACGCACCTGCGTAAAGCTATAAATCAGCTGCGATATAAAGAGACCTTACAAGAAGGAGTTCCTGAGGAACTCCTTCTCGCAATCCAAATAGGATCGCTATAGCTATACGCTCGCTAGTACCGCGCGGCGGAAATGGGCATATCCTGAAGGAGTCGGTGTTGGAGGATTGAGTCTGATGCCTGGTCCTGCCCTTCCCGCCCTGATTGTGAGTGAATCCGAGCGTCGCGAACTAGAGCGGTTGGTGAAGCGACCGAGTACACCCCAACAACTGGCATTGCGAGCGCAGATCATTCTGCGTGCCAGCCAGGGAGACAGCCAAGGTCAGATTGCTCGAGAGCTCGGCATCGGGGAGCAGATGAGTCGCTGTTGGCGGCGGCGCTGGCAAGCGCTACAGACCTGTGAGTTGCCAGTGTCGGAGCGCTTAGCCGATGCCCCCCGTCCCGGTGCCCCCGCCACGTTTACCTTGGAGCAAATCACTCAACTCTATGCCCTCGCTTGTACCCCGCCCGAGCACTCTGGACGCCCCATCAGTCACTGGACCCCTCCAGAGTTAGCCGATGAACTGGTCAAACAAGGCGTTGTGGCGCGGATCAGTGGTCGCCCTGTCGGGCGTTTGTTAGCCGAAGCCGAACTGAAACCGTACCAGAGTCCCTACTGGCTTCATCCCCCCCCGACCCGGACTTTGCCACCAAAGTCCAAGACATCTGCCAGGTCTACGAACAAGTGGCTGCGCGGGCCGAACGTGGGGAGATGACCTACAGTCTTGATGAAATGACGGGCATCCAAGCCTTGGAGCGCGTAATGCCGGATATTGAGATGAAACCCGGACGCTGTGTGCGGGTGGAATTTGAGTACCAGCGTCATGGCCCCAAAGCCTGATTGCCACCTTGAATGTCGCCACTGGACGCATTGACCAGGCGACTGTGGGCGACACCCGAACCGAGCAAGATTTAGCGGCTCATCTCGACGCCCTACTCGCCCAAGTCACCGATGCCCCTAAAATTCATCTGGTCATGGACTGTCTCAACACCCACCAATCGGTAGCTCTGGTGCCACTGGCGGTCGCCCTGGAACCCGAACCACCGCCGTTAGGGCGCAAAGGCAAATCCGGCATCCTGAAATCGATGGCCACCCGGGCTGCTTTCTTGAGCAATCCACAGCACCGCCTGGTCATACATTTCACCCCAAAGCATTGCTCCTGGCTCAACCCAATCGAAATCTGGTTCTCCATTCTCAGGCGCAAGTTGCTGCGACGGACCAGTTTCACTAGTCAAGCTCAGCTCAGCGCCAAGATTCTTGACTTCATCGACTACTTCAATCGCACCATGGCCAAACCTTTCAAGTGGAACTATACGGGCAAGCCTCTGACCTCATGATAGCTATGTGTTGTTATGCCGCTGGGTACTAGTTACTGGAAAATTGTTCCCTTAGAGCCTCTAGCGATGCCCAGCGTTGATCAACAACTGGCTTCTCAGGCTTGTTAGGTAGTTGAATACCTGCGCAGCTCTGGTCACAAATCTGCTGTTGGGGAATTTCCAGGGATAACTGCTCGTATAGCCATGTGGTTGGATCAAAATATCCCCGTGGGGGTAATGTTTCAACTAAATCTTCAGGTGAAATATCCCGGTCCAGGAGATCCAGATCATCCTGTTTAGCGGCCTCATCCAGCCAAATCAATTCCGTTGGTGCGATCGCCAGCCGGTAGTTATACTGCTTCAAACAGCGATCACAACTCAGGGTGATAATCGTTTCTGCCTTTGCCGAAACCTCCAGATAATTTCCCTTATGGGAAACTTTCATCTGTCCCTTTACAGGAGTGAGAGACTCTAGCCCTGGGACTGCTTCATCAAATTCAATAACCTCAGTCTGATGAAGGGCCTTCGTCAGTCGTGGAATATGAATTGGTTCCATATGCTTGTGTACTCCCTAAACAACCAGGAGCAAACAGTTCTAGCTTAGCTCAGGACTCGTTTTTTAAGAGACGAACAACCAGGCGGCGATCGGGCTCATGACCTCGACTATAGGTTTCCAGATCTTCGTACCCTTTCAGCATCGTATGCACCTGTCGCCGCTCTGCTGAGGACAGAGACTTTAGCTCAAATTCTTCGCCGGTTTGACGAACCTGTTCTGCTGCCTGCTCCGCCATTTGCTTCAACTCTGAGTAGCGGTGTAAACGGTAACCATCCAGTTCAACGGTAAACGCTCCCTGCTTCTCTGGATCCTGCCCCAGATTCAGAATGGCATTCATTAAGTACTGGATAGAATCTAACACATGACCATCTACACCTGTGAGGCATTCGATTTGTTCAGGAGTTAAACCCGATTCGTCAATCGTGATCCAGCAACTATCCTCTGCGAAAGGCGGATTAGGTTCAACGCTCACCGACGATGGCAACCCTGCCAGATGGAGCAAGTTCTCAAGCCATTGTTGTCCACGCTCTACTAAGCTCGTATCCATGGTGGACCTCAGGTTTTCTTCTTAGGACGTCCCGGCCCAGAGGATGGAGTACCCTTGCCTCCCTTATTTTCCTTCGGTTTTGGAGTCGGTGACTTGGGAGCAGGAGGTTTAGCAACAGGCTTATCAGTCTTAGTTGCCTTTGGCTCGGCTTTCGCTTCTGGCTTAGTTTCTGGCTCTTTCTTGGGGCGATTTGGCTCAAATGGGAGCGCATCCTTCCCTTTGTTGATCGCTTTCTCCTCGGCTTCCACCAGTTTTTGAATCTCTTCTGGCAAGGGTTCCCGTGACAGAATGAAGGTTTGGAGGGTCTGGAAGATATTGGCAATCACCATATACATCAGAACCCCAGCCGGAAGCGGGAAGAACAGAAACATTCCAGAGAAGATGATGGGAGTGATTTTGTTGACCGTGTCTTGATTTGGGTTGGAGCTAGGCCCCTGGCCTGAAAGAAGCTGGTTGATGTAAATACTCACTCCAAAGAAAATGATCATCCCGACGATGTCCCAGTGGACTGTTCCATCCGGGTCGATCGCCCCTACTCGTCCCAGGGCATCAATAAACAAAAATCCTTTATCGGCAGCCAGACCGGGAATTACCCCTTTAATGGCAACATCTCCAGGCTGGAGGGCTTCAATCGTGCCATCCTCGTTGATCTTGATCCGCTCAGCGCCATTTGTAACTTCCACGCGAGGAACCAACTTATCGGCAGTTTCGGGATAATCCTTCAACAACTCTCCCAGGGGCCTACCTTCTGTGGTCTGAAACTCAATGCGAGTCTTTTCGCCCACTACTAATTTGGTGCCACCGGGAACTACCGCCACAACAGGGGCATGGACATTATCAGAGAAGTAGATGTTTTGAGGAGAGGTTGAAAACGCCTGAGGCCGAATTTCTTCGATCTGCTCCCGTGGCAAAATCTGAAAGTTAATGGTGTAAGATACGTCTGAAAACGGCGAGCCCCGTAGGGTGGCAAACAAGGCGAACAGAATAGGCATTTGTAGCAAGAGAGGGAGACACCCAGCCAGGGGGTTTCCCAGCTCCTGCATAACCTTTGCCATCTCCTCCTGTTGCTTCTGGGGATCGTTTTTATAGCGCTCTTTAATTTCCTGCTGCCGCTTTTGCATGATCGGCTGGACGACTTTCATGCGGCGCATATTGCGAATCGACCCGGCACTTAAAGGATAAAGGGCGAATCGAATCACTAGCGTCAGAGCCACGATCGCGAGTCCATAGCTGGGCACAATCCCGTAAAAGAAATCCAGGATTGGCAGCATTACATTGTTGGAGAGAAAACCAATTCCAAAGTCCATTCGATGAACGTCGCCCCTTGTACTCTGAACTGTCCGTATTTAAGTCTATCCAAAATATGACCAGCATACACGCAAGTATCGAGCAGTCGGCAAGTAGGGTTATTACACCACTCACAATTGCCTAGCTATTTGAGCTACCCAATGCACCACTGGCGGCCCTGGCCTTGGGAGAAATTTTGTCGATGATGTAGTTGTAGATGTCCCGAAACTTGGGTACAGCTCGCAATTCCAGGCGGCTACCGTCTTTTAGGGTTATTACCATGTCTCCCCAACTGCCAATTCCACGAGGGACTGTGACAACCTTCGCAATTTCGGAGTAGATAATATCGGAGCGATCGCGCCCCATCCAGCCACCTGTGACTGAAATCCGGCGGTTGGTAATCCGGTAGCGCAGCCACAATGCCCGCACAATCGCCCCAACTGTCAGGGGCAGACAAATGACCGTAAATCCCAGCAATACATTAATAATGAGGTCACCAATATGGGGACCCCCCTCGTAATAAACTTCTTCACGAATGCCCATTGAGCACCTCGGCGTCCATCAACAATTGCTCTAATTCTCGCAGAAATTGAATATAATCGCACTGCACGGCTGATGGATGTACGACGATCACCAGACTCCAACCGGATGGAAAGGCTGGTAAGAGTTGGTACAGTGCCGCCTGAATCTGTCGCTTAATTCGGTTACGAACGACCGCTCGTTTGCTCACCTTCTGACTGATGGAAACTCCGATCCGTGTTGGAGGTAGATGATTCAAGCCAAATGGTTTCTGTGTTGCCGATGCTCCTTCAAAGGGCGGGTGATCGCAAACAGGTTGCTTCAATGCAACGAGAGTTAAGTGACGACTTCTTCTGCGATCGCCCTTTTGGTAGACACGATTGAAGTCTTCCCGTTGTCTGAGGCGGTTTGCTTTAGGCAGCGCCACAAATCACCTTCGACTGAAACAACCAGGCATTAAAGACGCTGGTACTCCCGCGCCCTACATTTATACTTCAGACAACCGCCTGAACTAAGCTATTGCCCTCATTAAGCCACCGCCAAACGGGCACGTCCCTTACTACGACGGGCCTTCAATACTCGCCGACCATTTTTGGTTCGCATCCGGGCACGAAAACCAGAAGTCCGCTTACGCTTGCGGCGAGTTCCGCCCAGAGTTCGTTGTGTCATTATTAGCCTTTCCCTGTTTCCAATTTAGACGCAAAAGCCACAGTTTATGATTCTAGCATTAATAGAAGACTTAGTTTCAACTTTTAAGCGGGAAATATCTGTGAACTGGAGAAATTGGTTGCCTGAACTGTGGAAACCACTTAAACAGAACCAGCTACAGAGTTACTTTTGATACATTTTGTTCATTTTAATTCAAGACTCCCAAAGATTCTTCATGAAAACTTTGTTAAAGATGTCCGGATTTTTACGGTTTCCACACGCATTGCTAAAACTTTCTCGATTACGGTTACGACAAGGTTAGTGAGTTCATTTCAACGCGAGACAAGATAAGAATAAGAATGAATTTCCAACTTCAATTTCTTTAGACTGGTTCGCTCGAAGTTTAGGGGTTCGAAGGTTTGAGGTTCCAAAGTGCCAGAGGGTATCTCCCTTTTATTGCTGGGGTGAATTATCTACTCAAGGATTGGTATGGTTTGAGTGAACCTGCTGAACGGTAACACCTTCAGAGATTCTAGAAAAGTTGCAAATCACTTTACTGGGATCAGGTGCAGTGGATTGGTAGCCAGGACAGTTAAATGCGTTAAACACTACTTGCCGGGTGTTGTCTTGGATTTTGATGTCATTGTTCTGCTGTTGAAGCTTTAATCCATGTTAGACACGCCTTCAAAGCGGGTTCCTTCGGAAAGGAATCCGGTGGTCTCTCCTGAGATCTTTTACAAGTTTGCTGAAGATGACAAAAAGCCATCTTTTCGGTGGCGGTTGCTAGTTGCAGGTACTTTTCTGGGGATGGGGTTGGTGGCAGCGGCGGTTGGAATCGCGTCGATTACCTATCGTCTCACGCATTTAACAGTTGACAATGGGTTGGTGAATGGTCGGCAGGTTCGCCTGCAGGCACCCATTAATGGTGAAATTAAAGACTTTTTTGCTCGTCCTGGGGTGGCAGTCCGCACTGGGCAGGTTCTGGTTCGCCTGGCACCGGGTTCACAACAGGAGCAGTCATTGTTGCAACTTTAGGGAGAAGTGGCTGCTAAAACAGCCCAACTTACGGCAGCGCGTGAGTTCTTAGCGCTATTGAATCAGCAATTGCAGAGTCTTAATGGTCAAGACCAGACGTTGCAAACAGTCAACACAAAGATTGCCAGTGATGATGTTTCAAAGAATCGGGCAGGGGTGGATGCGGCGATCGCCGCCGAGAAAGCTGCCCGTTTAGAGTACGAGCGCTATCGCAAACTGGCAGCCGATGGAGCCGTTTCGCGCCAGTTGGTTGAACAGCTACAGGCGGAATGGTTGGCGGCTCAGGCGGTTGTCTCCCAGGCAAAGGCAGCGCTGAACTCAACCCAAACATCGCTCTATGCTCTGTCAGGAGGAGTTCCACTGAATAAAAGTTCCAGTTTGCAAGAGCAACGCCTCAGTTTAGGGCGCTCAATTGAAGCACAGGAAAGTGTGATCAAAACACTGGAGACGGAACTGGTAACCAATCGCAAGCAGCTTCAGCAAGCGAAGGCCAACTTGAGCGATCGCCGCGACATTGAAGTAACCGCTCCCTTTGCGGGCGTCGTTTATACGACAGAGCACGATGCCGGGGAGCAGATTGACCGCCCTGATGTGCTGCTGACGCTATTGGATTGTAATGATCTCTGGGTTGAGACACTGGTTAATGCAGAGCAGGCAAACCGAATTGACGCTGAAAAACCAGTTCGGGTGCAAATGGTCGGTGAGTCTGGCACGCTGGTTGGCAAGGTGGAGCTAGTAGAAGCTATGAGTCGGGCTGAATTAGCAAAAGACTCGGCCCGATCGCTGTTGCCCACGGTTCCATCCCAACTGGCTGGACAACCGATCGCGCGAGTCGTTGTGCGCATTCCGCCGACAACGCAACAGGAAGAAGCCCTCAAGCTTTGCGGTGTTGGGCAAACTGCCCGTGTGACCTTCAACATGAAGCTGCTGTGACGCCTGTAGCAGGTGGTAGGTGATAGGTGCGCCAGGGGTAGAAACCAGGCTTTTTCTTTCACCTTTTGCTTCATAGCCTGACATCCGCTGCAAAAACCTGTGTTGCAATGTTCATTTAACCATTGGGGGCTTTTTAGCAAGCAACCCCAATCTACTTCACCCATTAAACATCTATGGCAACGGCTGACAAACCTCAGAAGCCTCTAAGCTCCCAGCTTGACGCAATTACCCTTCTAATCTTTGCTGTTACGGGTTTAGCAGGGATGCACTTCATCGGTCATCCGGGGAATTTTTCCCGGATCGATATTGTTGGCTTGATTGGGCTGGGAGTGATTGGTATTTTTCGATGGAGCTGGTTTATTGTGCGGGTAATTCGCTCACGCATTTATCTGCATTGGGTTTTTCCTCGTTGGCGGCGGGCAGCAAACCGCATCCCGGTTGAAGCTCTGCCTCACATGTGCTTTTTAGTGCCGACCTATAAAGAGCAACCCTGGATTACGGAACGGGTGTTTCGAGCGATCGCCCAGGAAGCCAGAACCCTGGTTCAGCCAATTACTCTACTTGTCAACAGCAGCGGCGATGAAGAAAATGCAGCCATCCGGGCAGTGTTAGAGGTAGACGATCTAGACTACGCCCGGTACATCCATTTGATTCAAATGACGCAGAAGGATGGCAAACGGAAGGCAATGGCCGATGCTTTACGCAAGCTTGCAACCCTGAATTTGCCACCCGACACGGTGATTGCCCTGATGGATGGTGATTCTGAGCTAGCTCCTGGCACACTGCGGCAATGTCTGCCTTTTTTCCGTTTGTTTCCTGAGATGGGTGCCCTGACGACCGATGAACTGCCACTGGTTAAAGGGTCTTACTGGTTCTCGGAATGGTTTCATCTCCGCTTTGCCCAACGGCACTACCAGATGTGCTCTGAATCCTTATCCCACAAGGTCATGTGCTTAACGGGACGGTTCTCCCTGTTTCGAGCTGAAACTGCTCTCGATCCTTCCTTTGCCGGGCAACTGGAAAGTGATACCCTGAATGACTGGCTCTGGGGACGGTTTCAGTTCCTATCGGGGGATGACAAGAGTACCTGGTTCTGGCTGTTACGGCGAGGCTTTGACATGCTTTACATTCCCGATGCCCTCGTCTATTCCATTGAAACCCTCTCTGGTGGAGTGATTGACCGCGCTTACCAGAACATGCGCCGCTGGTATGGCAATATGCTACGGAATAATGGGCGAGCGATCGCGATCGGCCCGCGTATACTGGGCTGGTTTACCTGGTACAGCCTGATCGATCAGCGAATCAGCATTTGGACTTCACTCCTGACACCCGGTTTTCTAGTAGTTGCGTTGGTTCAGGGAAACTGGAAAGTCGCAGGGCTAATCCTGTGCTGGATTGTGTTCAGCCGCACGGTGATGCTGTGGATTGTTTTCTGGTGGCGGGACTCTTACCTGAAGTTAGTTCACCTGCCAATTCTGCTACTAACTCAGTGGAGTTCTTCTTTAGTCAAGATCTGGACTCAGATGAACCTGGCCCGCCAAAGCTGGACTAACCGGGGGAACCAGAGTATCTCGGCGGAGGGAACTGGAAGTAAACGAGCTCTCAAGTTAGGAACGTCGCGCTTATTGCTACTCTGTCAGCTCTTTGCCTTTGGCATATTCCTCTGCTGGTTGGCTGGAGTGCTAAACCCCATGTGGGATCTGGTAGGGCTGTGGCTGAACCAGAAAGTAGCTCAGCAGCCAAAGGTGCAGGTCGTTGAAGCGGGCGATCGCGGCATCATTCCGAATGACAACCGGGATGATGCTAAAGCCTTGCAAGCATTGATTGACCGTCTTCCCTCCGACCGTCCTGTTTAGATTCAGCTTCCGATTGGTGAAATTGACTTTTTCCATCCAGTAAAAATCGAACGTAGCAATCTCATCTTGAAAGGACAGGGCGTTGCCAGAACCATCCTGCGTTCTCACCTCGATCCATCAATGGGAGAAGCCGTGCTAACGGTCAAACCGGAACAAGCTACCTCGGTTCACCTGGTCGTGGATCAGGCTGGAGCCGAAAAGCAACCTGAATTGTTCCTTCATGATGTAGAACTCAGCAGCTTTTCTCTAAGGCAAACAGCCTCCCATGCAATAGCAATTGACCAACCTCTGGTAGATGGCCTTCTGTTAGAAGGCGTAGAGGACTCTTCGGTCAAGCACCTTTCGCTCGAACGCGGCAATCGTCATTCTTTGATTCTCAGCCGGACACGAGATATTGCGATCGAGTACGTTCGCCTGGAAGATGATTCCAAATCTGGTGGAATTGTACTGCGAGATGCCACCAATACTCAGACCCGTGGCTTTACCCTGCCCGCTTCCTCGTCTTGATGGATTGCAGAAACGGAAAAATCTGCAAAATCCACATAAACATCTTTAGGAGTTGCCCAGGAGGAATCACTACCGCCAAAGAAAGTAGAGAAAAAGAGCCCATCCAGCCTTAAATCACTAACCCGACGAAAAGTAAGCCCATCCTTATCTAAAACAGGCTTGCCATCAAACCAAACCCGAATCCGCCCATTCCGCTGATTGGGTTGGTTTAAAACCACCTCCTGTTCCAGGTGATGCCAGACTCCAGGCTGGAACTGCCAGTTCCCCCTACTAATTGATGTTCCATACCTTCTGCTGGTTGGTAGATAGGCATATACCTCGCCATCACCATTTCGCCGCCACATGAAGCGGGTAGAAAAGCCATCCTTGCCATCGGGTGTGTCTCCGCCGCTATTGCCCTTTCCACCAAATAAACCAGGTAGTTTGCCCCCTTTGACAAACTCAAAGTTTTTGGAGAAGCGGACGTAATAACTCAAACGCAAAGCCGTTTGCGGCGGAATTCCCAGATCGGCGTAGAACTGTGCTCCTCCTAGAGGTACCCCCTTTCTACGAGCCACAGTAGGGCTGGCGGAACCTGCTGGATAGCGGACTCTCAAAATCTTTGAGAATCTCCTCTGTGGGTCGGGGATGACGGTGATATTTTGCAATCCCCAGGAGCCTTTTTCCTTTACTCCCCACTGAGATTCCCAGTTACTGGAGAATTTGCTCGTCCAGAGCACAGATTGAGTCACTGGGGACTTTATTGGCTTTGGAGCAGTGGATTCAGCCGCTGTAGGGAGTGGTTGATTGCAACCGCTGAATAGGGAGAGGAAAAGCTGATGCCAAGCACTAGGCTGTATAGAATCCAACGCATGAGGGTTTAGTAGACAGCAGGGGACAGGGGTGAAGGGGTGAGGGATAGAGGGATAGAGGGAGTAGGGAAATCCCCTATCCCTCTATCCCTCCATCCCCCTATCCCCATTGACTTAGAACGATTAAGCCAGGGTTGTCTGCATCAGCGCTGTATCTTCTGGTAAATTACCCGTCATCAGCCAGGTATCCATCTCTGGGGGAGCTACGGCTCGATTCAGGCGATCGCGCAGAACCTCCCCCCTTCCAGAACTTCTTTGCCAAGCAGTTCCTGAGCAATTTCCTCCAGTAAGTCTCGGTTCTTATCCAGGATTGCCAGAGCAATGTGGTGTGCCCGTTCGACAGTTTCCTTGACTTCATTATCAATTTCCTCAGTTACTTTAGGACTGACAGAGCGACGGGGAGAGCTGTAGCCTTCCAGAAACTGGGCCTGTGGCTTCTCGAATGCCACCGGACCGAGGTAGTCGCTCATGCCATAGAGCGTTACCATCCGTTCTGCCAGGTCAGTCGCTTTTTGAATATCATCACTGGCCCCGGTGGAAACAATGTTGTTGAAGATCAATTCCTCTGCTGATCGCCCACCCAGCAGGGTTGCAATTCGACCCCGAATTTCGTCTTCTGCCATCAGAAACCGATCTTCTTCAGGCAGTTGCAGGGTGTAGCCGAGGGCACCGACACCCCGCGGCACAATAGAGATCTTTTCAACCTTGCCTGCACCCGGCATCAGGGCACCCACGATCGCATGACCGACCTCGTGATAAGCTACCCGTTTCTTCTCCTGCTCATTGAGAACACGGGATTTCTTCTCCAACCCGGCAACGACCCGCTCGATCGCTTCATTGAAGTCTGCCATCGTAACGGCCTGACGGTTATTACGGGCAGCCAGGAGTGCGGCTTCGTTCACCAGGTTGGCCAGGTCAGCCCCAGCAAAGCCAGGAGTACGAATGGCGATCGTACCTAAATCTACATCCTCTGCCAGTTTGACGTTGCGGGCATGCACTTTAAGAATGGCTTCTCGCCCAATTTTGTCGGGCCGATCCACCAGCACCTGACGGTCAAATCGACCTGGACGGCGCAAAGCAGGGTCAAGGATTTCGGGACGGTTAGTGGCGGCAATGATAATGACTCCGGTGTTGGCGTCAAACCCATCCATTTCAGTCAGCAACTGATTGAGGGTTTGTTCCCGCTCGTCATTACCACCAAACATGCCACCCTGAGCTCGTGACTTACCAAGGGCATCCAATTCATCGATAAACACAATACAGGGAGCCTGCTGCTTGGCCTGCTCAAACAGGTCACGAACACGGGAAGCGCCTACCCCCACAAATAGCTCAATAAACTCTGAGCCAGAAATGCTAAAGAATGGAACTCCGGCTTCCCCGGCAATCGCCTTTGCCAGTAGTGTCTTACCCGTACCGGGAGGACCAATCAATAGCACACCTTTGGGAATCTTGGCACCCAGGCGAGTGTACTTGCTGGCATTTTTAAGGAAGTCTACAATTTCCTGTAGCTCAACCTTGGCCTCATCCACTCCAGCCACATCCGTAAACTTCACCCCAGTGCTGCCTTCGGAATAGATGCGGGCTTTGCTCTTACCCACTGTGAGTGCCTGAGGGCCACCGCCTTGACGATTTAGCAGCCAACCCCAAATGCCAAAGAAGATGAGCGGTGGTACCACCCAACCAAGCAGGGTCGAAATCCAGCCATTGTTGTTGGGGGGTGGGGCACCGAACTCGACTCCATTCTCCCGTAGAATCTTGGGTAAATCGAGATCAACTGCGACAGGAGTGGTAGTGTATACGCGGGGGCGCTGGGCTTCATTCGTAGGGGCATTAGGATCGGGTTTGAGAATAAATTGAATCTGATTATTGCCCACCAGTGCCTGATCGACTTTGCCAGCTTCCACCTGAGCAATAAAGTCGCTGTAGGGAATCTGGGGAGGGCGTGGGCCGAAACTGGGAATCACGAAGTTCAATAATAGGAGCAACGTGATTAAAATTAACAATCCGCCCCCAAGTTGCCGGGGTTTCGGCGTTTTGAGGGGAGGTCCTCCATTCGTTTTTACGGGCATGCCGATAGCTCCTTTTCTATAGTTATTAGCTATTAGTTGTTAGTGATTAGCGGCCAAGAGCCAATTGTTATAGGCTTTTTGTTGAGTTAGCCACATCCCTTAAGAGGCCGGGGGCTAAAAAGTGGTTTACACTCTTGAAACCAGCTGTAAGTCGCTCAACATTAAAAACTGAAGATGATTAAAGGCTGTTGGCTACTATCAAGTTCAGCTTAAATCCGAAGCTTTTACTTACTGTTGATCAACTAACAACTAGCAACTAACTACTTACTATCGGTATTCTCTAAAAGATTTTTGAGTTGTAGCTAGGTGAGAAATCCGAACATCAGGGCGATCGCTCCAGCCCCAAGAAATGACTTTGGTCTGACCACACAGTGTTGATTAACAGTGAGTTTTGAAGAAGGCGACAGGCAAAAGGGTGGATGAGTAGATGGGTGGATGAGCAGGTGAGTTTTGAGTTCTGAGTAGCTCCCGATACCTGCCTACCCCCCACCCCTGACTTCTGACTCCTGGCTTCTGAACTCCTGACTCCTGAGTGCTGCTGTACACAATTCATTGCTGTTGTTTGCAGGCTTGATTCCATCTTAAGGCTGAGGGGCTATGCCTATCAGACAGACTTTCAGACAATATAGCTGTAGCCATCGGGCTTAGGACAGGGTGCAGGGTTTCCACCCCTGGCTGGGGGCGAAGCCCCCACACCCCCCTTAAAGCCAATATTCTAAGCAACCTGGCGACAGTTATAAAAGATTCTAGTTGTCCATGGTTCATCAATGACTGGAGCAAGGAAAATAGTACATGTTATCTGGAATACATCCTATGCTCTTGTGATAACAAGTTTGCAAAGCCAAACCTTGCATGACTTTGCTGTTCCTTTGAGCGGGCAATCGTTTCAGTATTCATGCCTAAATAATGCTTCTCCGTAGGGGCTGGTAGTCTAAACCCTACCTGCACAAGAAATCTATCTTAAGGAGCATTCTGGGTTGGGACTTAAGGGCGATAAAATACGCTTCTGGGTTCATAGAGACTTTAAGGTGCCGCAATATTCTTAAACAGAACTTTATGGTCTGTACGGAGTTTGCACCAATGAAAATTCAAACGGTAAAGCACTCAGTCAGCAAAGTTGCAGGTTTGATAGCGATCGCCTTGACTACTGCTCTGTTCAGCCTTCCGGCACTGGCAGGCATTGGCGAAGCTGTAAATCGAATGAACCAAAAGCCCCAGTCATCCTCTAAAGAAACCCCAACGGCTCCTGCTTCTACAACTACTGAACCCACGGCTCCTGCGCCAATGACTACTGAGCCTGCTGCTCCTACTCCAACAACTCAAGAACCGCAAAGCAAGCCTCAGGCGGCTGCAAGTGGCACAATTGTCGATGTAGCTTCTTCCAACAGTTCTTTTAAAACCCTGACCGCTGCCCTGAAAGCCGCTGGTCTTACCCAACAACTTTCTGGTAAAGGCCCATACACAGTCTTTGCACCGACTGACGCAGCATTTGCAGCCCTGCCTGAAGGAACCGTAGAGAAGTTGCTGAAACCCGAAAACAAGGAAGTCCTCAAGAAAATCCTGTCTTACCATGTGGTTTCGGGTAAAGTTGAATCCACTGACCTGAAAACCGGACAGGTGCAGACAGTTGAAGGCGCCCCCGTCGAAGTCAGTGTTAGTGGCAGCAGCGTCATGGTAAACGATGCTAAAGTCACGACTCCCGACATTAAGGCAACCAATGGGGTGATTCACGTCATTGATAAGGTGATTCTTCCACCCGGAATCTAACGTTTCAGTTTGGGACCACGCATACCAATCCTGGGGCACGGCAATGCTGTGCCCCTCCTTTCATCTCATCCACCATCACCTCTTCCATCCTCTGAATGCAGAAAAAAATTACTTTGGACAAATGGTATAAAACAGTACTCTATAGCCCATCAATTTGGAGGAAAGTCGCTTAAGACTCGCTTAAGACTTAAGATCTGACGGTGCAAAATAGCTGCAATTTCCTCTATAGAAAAACTGTTAACCCATGCCACTGTTGTAACGATGAATCCTGAGCGGGATGTGTTGGAGGATGCAGAGATGGTCACTGTTTCTGAAACAGAAGTGATACGGGACTCTCAGAAAACGGCAGACGCACTGGCAAAACGGGCGGGAACTGATCGCTTCAAGCGGCATCCCTGGCGATCGCTGGCAACCTGATTATCCCCTCTGATAGGGGTTTTCATTTGAATGAGGTACGGGAGTGTGAGGTACAGTGAGGGTACAGAGCACCCTCACTATACCTCACATCCTTGAAAAGGGCTATAAGATTCTCTGTGAGCATTGGCATAGAGTCAAAGGGCAGCGTTCATGCGTTTCTGAAAGTCTTCGCCCTGTGAATGAATGTAGAAACCCCACAGCGCTAGTTTATCTCCCTTCTCATTGGGGAACGCAATTGAAAGAAAATGTTAATGCCTTTATATAAGGGTAAATTTTTAAGGTAGAGTGTGCCTAACTTTCTGAAGAAAGAATTTAATGGAAACTCAATCACGATTAACCTTCGCTCTCATTTAAGTGGGGGTCTTTCCTCTCCAAGAAAGTCCATTTAAATCCAAGAAAGTCCATTGAACAAAGTCTTGCAAGATTCGGTTGATATGGAAACGATTCAGAAAATGGTTCGTCATGCATTATCCATTCTGCTGGTATGTGCGACATGGTCCTTAAGCCTACCCATCTTAGCCTGTACACGAGTGCTCTACCAGGGGCCAGCGGGTCGAGTTCTTACTGGCCGCACAATGGATTGGAAACTGGAAATCTTGAGCAATTTGTGGATTTTTCCACGGGGTATGAAGCGTCATGGTGCGGCTGGGCCTAACTCACTGACCTGAACTTCTAAATATGGCAGCCTGGTTGTTAGCGGCTACAACGTCTCGACTGTTGATGGCATGAACGAGCCAGGGTTGGTGGTGAATGCTCAATGGTTAGTCAATTCAAAATATCCTAAAGACGATGGCAAAACCCCACGAATGTCGTTGTCAATCTGGCCGCAATATTTTCTGGACAATTTTGCAACCGTTGCTGAGGCTGTCGCCCATATCCGTGCTAATCCGTTTCATGTGGCAACAGGAGAGGTGCCAGGCCAGACAGGGCGACTGGCAACCATTCACTTATCGCTATCAGATGCTACAGGTGATAGCGCTATCATGGAATGGGTGGATGGAAAATTGCGGATTCACCACGATCGCCGCTACCAGGTAATGACTAATGAGCCCGTGTTCGAAGATCAGCTGGCGATCGCCCAATACTGGCAGCAGGTGGATGGTTTGACCTTTTTGCCAGGTACCAGTCGCGCCACTGATCGCTTTGCCCGTGCCAGCTTCTATATCAACGCCATCCCCCAAACCGATAACCCTCGCATAGCCGCCGCCTCTGTATTCAGCGTCATCCGAAATGCCTCAGTTCCCTACGGCGTCAGTCTATCGGATCAGCCTAACCTTTCGACTACTCGTTGGCGTGTTGTCGCTGACCAAAAAGACAAGCTTTACTACTTCGAGTCTGCAATTTCCCCCAATGTCTTTTGGGTCGATCTCAAAAAAGTCGATTTCTCTGCAAAGTCTGGTGTGAGGACACTTGACTTGGGCAACAATCAGCAGATTGTGTTTTCGGGCGAGGTGTCTAGCCGATTTGTGGCAGCAAAGCCGTTTGTGTTTGAGCCTGCTCAGTAGGGTTTAGCATCAGGAAATAGAAATTGTTTTCATTGTCTTCTAAGTAGCTAGGCGCAATTAAATTGGCGCAATTAAATTAAGGATAATTTCGGGGGTGGAGGGGGTGAAACCCCTTGCCTGGGGGCGCAGCCCCCACTCCCTCTTTACCAATTAATGATGACTACCTACTTACCCATTAGCCTGCTAACCAAAACTAAGGGCTGAAATTGCGGCAATAGCCAGTAATGCTCCCAGTAGCACCAGGATGAGCAGAGTTTTTCGGGCTTCTTGTAATCTCTGTCTGAGCGCAGCATTTAATTCTTCTTCGCTCTTCCGCTGTTTTTCTTCTGCGGTCAATCGCTGTTGCAGTTCAGTGCTGAGCTTTTCCTCTATCAACTTGCGTTGTTCTCGTTCACGTTCCAGTTCTTCGACGAGTCCCGTCTTGTACTGGTTGCGGATGAAGCTGACCAGGTAGTCGTGAACCAACTGGTAAAGGTTGGCGGGCATTTCTGGAATTTCGAAGGCAAGCCCGGAGCCGACGAGGACTTCCAGAACCAGGTCGAGTTTGGCAATGTCGTGGGTCATGCCCAGGTCAACCAGGTCAGCTTCCAGGTCTTCTTTGGTTTTGAGGGGACGGGTGCCGTTTTCGTTGGTGAGCAGAAACAGCACGATGCGGGCAACGTCTTCGTTTTCTGGTCCGCAATCATGGACGACGGCTTCCAGGGAGCGCTGCACTAGCTTTTCCTTTGGCCCCTTCTGCCGATATTCCGCCAGGGTGTTAATACCCTCTGCCTGGAGCTGGGCACCCACGACCTGGAGTTCAATCGGACGTACCTCACCCGTTTCCGTTGCCAGATCATGAACCAATGCATCAACCAGTTCACCCTCCATATAGAACTGGGCGCGATCGCTCAGGCTTTTAATTACTGATCGCGCATCTTCAGGTGTAAAGTCACCCAGAGGATAGCGAATGTCTTTGCTGAGGATGTCGTTATTGATGATGTCGAGGTTGGCGAGGCGCTGAAACTCCAGCAAGTAATGGAGATAATCTTCGCGCAGGCAAAGGATGACCTTGACGTAGGGCAGGTTAAGGCAATCGCTGAGGAAGTTGTAGAAGGGGCGACGGTGTGGGATCGTTTCGTAGACGAAGAAGAATTCCTCAAACTGGTCGAAGATGAGGACAGGCAGGAGGGGGGGAAACTGGTTAGTAAGGGATTGGAGGGTTTCGGTGAGGGACGAGAGGGTGGATGAGTGGATGGTTGGATGGGTAGGGGCAGTACCTCCAATCGTTTCCAGTTTCTTTACCAGGGCAGTTTGCCAATCGGTGTAAACGTTGAGCAGGATAGGGAGAGCGATGCGATCGCCAATTACCCGTTCCTTCAATGCGGGAACCAGACCGGCGCTGACGATGGAACTTTTGCCAACCCCGGAGGGGCCGTGAATGACAGTCAGCTTATAGTCATTCCGGCCCAAGCGAGCGATGAGGCGATTCACATCCTGCTGGCGACCAGAGGCAGCAATCTCCTGAGCCAGAAGCGTTTCGGTGTCAATCGAATGGGGGAGGGCGAGGGGCTGTTGGGCTTCCAGCCGCAGGGCCCCGACAAAGGCACGGAATCCATACTGTTGCTCCAGCGATCGCTGTAACTGCTTAGTGCGGAAGGCTTCCAGATAACGTCTGTCGTCGTAGTAAAAGTGCCGCAGGGTTTCCAGAATCTGGATGTAGAGGAGGGGGTCGTTTTTGGGAAACGTATGATCTCTCGCTTCTTCCAGATGAGCGATCGCCGCTGCCCGCTGCCCCAGATAGGCTTCTGTCTTAGCTAGCAACAGCAGATACCAACTGGAATGGTAACGATTCGCAATTTCCAGGCTGGTTTCTAGGTGGGGATGGGGTTGATCATGTTTGGCCAGGATCTGCTCCGCTGTTTCTAGTAAACGCCTTGCTGCTTCCAGATGATGTTTCGCCTCTGCCCAGTGGGAGCGGGCGATCGCCACCTCTGCCAGAAAGCCGTGGTCCCGTGCCTGTCGTACCAGATCTTTGTAAAGCTTATGCAGCACGAGTGCCTTTTTAGCCAATCCCTCCAGTTCATCCCACAGCCCCAGCTTTTGCAACACCTCCGCTTCGGCAGTAATGAACTTGGCAACCAGATCTTGCCGATTGATGTGCTCAAACAGCTCGCGGCTCTGCTGAAAATAGTTACGGGCATTGCGGCAAGCAACTTGGTAAATGGCCCGTTGCAATACCGCATTTGATCGCCACAGCAAACCCAGGTAGACCAAAACGCAAGCAGCCCGTTCAGTATAGGGAGCGGGATGGAGGGTACAGGGAATAGAAGGATAGAGGGGGGGGGAGTTTTGAGTTTTGAGGTCTGAGTTTTGAGTTTTGAACTCTGCCTCCCGCCTCCTGGCTCCTGGCTCCTGGCTAGAATTATCTGACTGTTCCTGCTCTATCTCAGATCCATCTGGTAAGCCTGTTTCTATAAATTCATTCCCCATCTTGCTTTGCCAGAACTCCAGGCTACGTTCGTAGCATTGGCGAGCGGTTTCCAGTTCAGTCTGGGAATGAGCTTCCTGCCCTAGAAGAAAGTCAATGCTGGCGCGAAGGGAAGCGTCGAGGGTGTGACCGCTGCGAATAATTCGGTTAAGGGCAAATTCAAGTTCGGTACGGCGGAGGGAGTTGGTGGGAGGAGCGGCGGCCCAGTTGGGAGGAAACTGCTCATCCCCAGAATTGAGAATGTCCGCGAACAGGCGGTTGGTGTGGTCACGCAGGGAATCGATGAGATCGGCGATCGCCATCTCAAAATCAATCACCGAGTTACCTGCCCAACTTTTGAAATCCGGTGCCAGACGGTTGAGCTTTTGCAGCACCCAATCATTTACCCATAACACCAGCGGACGTTTCAAATGCTTGGGAAACTCACCCCGTACCTGGTTAGCAGAAATAAGAACTGAATCCAGATTGGTGACGGATTCTAAGCCGAGGACGAGGAGGGCAGGGGGTAGATGGGGAGATGGGGGAATGGGGGGAGAGAGTTTTGAATTTTGAGTTTTGAGTTCTGAATGACCTCCTGACTCCTGACTCCCACCTCCCGCCGCCTCACCTTCTAATTCCTTCTGAATGGTTGTAAAAAGTGTCTTTGCCGATTCTGGTAGGGTAAATGTCTGAATCGGGACCGGGCAAATTTCCTGCAAACACTGGATCAGGCGATCGCGCAAACTGCTGTAGTTGCAACGAACCAGAATCAGGGAAAATTCCCCCTGGGAAAACTGAATGGCCCGCGACAATGCATTGAGCGATCGCTCGTTCTCAGCCTGAACATCTTCAGCTTCACGGGTTGGATCAGGATTGGAATTGGTCATGGATGCGATCGCTATCCATTTTTAAGAACTAAAAAGAATGAAAAGAATGCCTCCTTACTTAATCGTAGTTACCATCAAGTTGTGTTGTCTGAAATCAAGCCCCGAATAACCTAAAAGTTCACTCGAATATTCCGCAACTGATCATCCCGGTTTACCGTAATCACAACCGAATTGGGACGCCGATTCAGAACCTCTTGCAGTTGATTGAACCCCTCAATTTGCATACCGTCTAAAGCAACCAGGCGATCGCCCGCTTTGATGCCTGCCGTTTCAGCCAGCGATCCACTTTCAACGTTCTGAATTTCCAGCGTCACCTTATCAATCATGACACCCAGACGAGAGCCAGAGGATGAATTTGGTGGAGCTTGAGGAGGGCGCATGCCAAACTCAAATGGCTCCGTTGGAACGGGGTGGAAATCGTAAGGTACCCTTGAAGGCCGTTCCATCATCGGCGGTCGATCCATTGGGAAAGCTGGAACCGGGTAAGGCTCGCCGTAGGAAGGACGAAATGGTTCTGGTTGACGCGGCATGGGTTGTGAGCCATATAAGTTCCCTCCACCGGAAGCATTCCGTTGAATAAAGTTTTTCGCAACCTCAATATTGGTGGCAAAGCTAATCCCACTGTTGACGCCTGATCGCGACTGCCAGATTGCCTTATTCACCCCAATCATTTCACCCCGCTGATTTAACAACGGGCCGCCAGAATTTCCAGGTTGCAAGACCAGAGCAGACTGCAAATCTCCATTGCGTCGAACGGTTGTCAGCCTGCCCCGCGTCAACACACCAGGGCGGGCAAAGGGACTCCCAATCGCACAGACAGCCTGCCCCGTTCTAATAGCGGAAGCACTCCCCATACTGATTACTGGCAGCCGTTCCTGGGTCTCAAGCTTGACTAGAGCAAGATCGTTCATGGGGTCAGTCGCAATCACCCGCCCCTGATACTGCTTACCAGCAATTGTTTTGACTCCTATCCACCCGCCCCTTGCGGGTCTAACCACATGGTTATTGGTAATCACTAACCCTTCTGGGCTGACGATACTACCAGAGCCAAATGCTGGACCTGCATGGATTGTAACTACGGCAGGACCGGCTACTTTGCAGTCTCCCCCCTATTAGATGAGAACTTCCATTCCGGTTGCTGGTGGCTATATCAGGTTGTAAGGCATATTCGTCTTGCCATTCACTACCTATACCCCTTAAGCCCTCAGCAATCCAGGGGAACTCCTCCTTCGAGGGAATTGCCGACGCAATGGTGCGGGCAACCAGGATCAAAGAACCAGCTAAAAACCAGGACAGAAGTTTCATAGAAATCCAGGGCTGGATACCAGAGATGAGACTTGAGTGCTAAGAACAGGCGATCGCGGATAGAATGCGTCCAATTTCGGAAAAGTGATCAGGAAAACATTTGTTGATTGGTACTAATGTATCACGCCTCTACCTCAGGTCTATTATGCACCATAACTGAAGGAATGCAGTATAAGGTTTATAGCCTGCAATGGTTTTGGAGTTGTAATTGTCCATCGAGCTAAAAATTCACCTGAAGAATGGTTTGCTGCCGATTTCGGTTAATGACTAGGACGGCAGAATCCGGCGCCCGGTTTAACACTGTTTGCAACTCTTCCAATCGCTTTAACTGAACACCATTGACGGAGATCAGGCGATCGCCTGGTCTGAATCCACCCAACGCGGCGAGGGAACCTGGCTGCACCTGGCGGACAATGAGATGGTGACTGTCCACAATCAATCCGAGGCTCCGGCGCGGGTAGGCCGAATTTTGCTTGAGGATGATGTGGGAATCAATTACTACTGGATGATTAGAAGAGGCAGGGCGATCGCTAAAAATGGGGCGATCAAGCAGCCGGGCTGGTGAAGAAGGAGCCAGATGACAATCTAAAGTTGCCTTTGTGGCCCGACAATGATGCTGGAGCAAGCTTTTGACAGACTGAACACTGGTTGCAAGACTGATTCCACTATTTTTACCCGAAGGCAATTGCAAAATGGCCTTATTGACTCCAACCATTTCTCCCCACGAATTGAGTAGCGGACCGCCCGAATTCCCCGGATTGAGAATGATATGGGATTGCAGATCGCCATTAGATTTCACCTTGCTTAAGGTTCCTTCTGTAAGCACACCGGGGCAACCATAGGGGCTGCCGATCGCCCACACTGACTGCCCAGGCCGAAGCTTGCCTCCATCGGCCAGAGGCATCGTTGGAAGCGTTTGCTCACCATTCAGTTGAATCAGTGCCAGGTCATTGGGGCGATCGCAACCAACCACCTTTCCTGAATAGCTGACACCGTTGAATGTCTGAACCCAAAGTGTCTTATCCTGAAAGTGATCCAGCCGATCCTGCACCACATGGTAATTGGTGATGATCCATCTGCCGGAACTAATGACGCTACCAGAGCCAATTTCTTTCCCGGCATAAATGGTTACAACAGCGGATTTGATTGCCTCGCAATTTTTAGGGATATTTGAAGATTTTTTTCGTTCTTCAAACCGATTAAAATCAACAGCTTGAGCGAAAGTACCAGCCACAGGAAAAGAATAGATCAACAGGATGAACACAATTAAATTCATAGAATGAACACAATTAATAGAAGAGTTTGGACTTCAACGCCTTGAACGTGATGAAGTATCCTCACCTTTCAAAGCAATTTCCTGCGATCCGGATAGTCCTTATCACTTACTGACCTGAAATCGATCACAGCCGATAACCAACATCTAATAGCCTATTCCGCTCGTGGCTCTGTAAGCCGTTCATTGTCGCTTATCGATAGATCCTGTACTCAATGACATGGAGTGTATGGCCGCTGAGATTGAGTTGGGTATATTCCCGGTAAGGTTTCCCTTTAAGGCTTTCAGGTATTTTTTGGCTGGGGATATTGCGCTTATCGACCGGATAGAGAAGGTATTGATATTCAATTAATTCATCAACCCAGGTTTTTAAGCAGTGAATGGCTTCCCTCCCATAGCCATGACCATGAGCTGATTTCTTGGTCCAAATCCCAAGTTCTGGGGTATCTGTGTTAATTCGGTGAACACCACAGACACCTAAAAATTCTGAATTATCTTTCTTCAAAATAACAAAGGTGAAATCGCTGCCATTCTCTTGATGCCGCATTGCATCTCGAATAAATTGTATGGTTTCATTAATGTTTTCGGCAGGTTTTGGGTGCATGAACCGGGTAATCTCAGCCGTAAGTTCCTGAAAAATGACTTCGGCATAATCCATTGAAATTGGTTCAAGGATTAATCTTGAGCTTTCTAATTTCAATCGTTTCACACTTTCCATTGGATGGATTTAACCCTGGATGTTGAGGGGATATTCGTGCCCCCTTATCTCTCCAGCAAGATTCTATCCAGCCATGAGCCACTTGTTCATTTGACAACGAATAAATTCGAAACTTCAAGGAAATGAATCTCGTTTTATTACTGGCCGCGATCGCCGTTGCGTTTTTGATTTTCACCCTTTTGATCAAAGTACTGAGAGCAGCAATCAGCACAGCCCTGGCGATCGCCCTCATTGTCCTCATTTTGCTTGCCCTGGGCATTGGCCCAGTTCAACTCTGGGAGGAGGTAACCCAGCTATTCCAATCCCTCTGGAAGCTAGTTGGGAAATAAGGAGTTGCGGGAGGGAGAAGTTTTGATGGCTGAGTTTCCCTTCCCTTCCACTTTTGTCAGTCAACCAGGTCCGGCAGACCAATGTCACAAAGCTTTTCTTTGACTCTGCCACCTGATTCATCGATTAACTAAGGAGAGCAGACTCCATAACCTGCAAGATAATTCAGAAAACTCAACTTGCGTTAGAGGTTTATTGTAGAATCAACAGCTACACTCAACGAAAGCATGAGCAGTTCCTGGGTAAGTGAAATATCCTTATCTGGTTAAGATCTGGCTAAGAATTCAAATTTAGGAATTCAGAAGCCAGTGTTGCAAACACTAAATTTTGCAACATGGGGGGTCTGGGGCTTCGCCCCCAAGCAGGGGTGGAAACCCCTGCATCCCCAACAAAACTTTCGTTTTGCTGTACTAGCACAGCATGGCGGGACTACGGATACTATTCTGGCTCCCTCCGACTCCCCCCTCTCCAACCCAATGGTTGCTGGACTTATGCCATCGCCCACTAGTGATTTTGCACTTGAGTGGGAACTGTTCTGGAGTTTAGCAGCAGGTTATTCATCAATAACTCTCTTCATGAAGAACTCAATGACTACAATCTTGCTGTTGGGATTTCTGCGTCCTTCTAGTTTCCCCATTCTTTACATTGGCACCACTGATGATTATTGCATTTGTTTTAATCCTTACTCTAATGGGATGGACATTGCTTAAAGCACTGGTGACGACTGCATCAGCCAAATCAGCCAAAAGCGATCGCGTGGCTATTGAGAGTAGGGACCAGCATAAAAAAAAAACCACCACTCCCCTCAGAGTGAGGGATCGCACTCATACAATTAACGCAGGGTTATACTATGCAACATAACCAATATTTTGCTGCGTACCTGA
This sequence comes from Leptothermofonsia sp. ETS-13, assembly GCF_049200465.1. Taxonomy (NCBI): domain Bacteria; kingdom Bacillati; phylum Cyanobacteriota; class Cyanophyceae; order Leptolyngbyales; family Leptolyngbyaceae; genus Leptothermofonsia; species Leptothermofonsia sp. ETS-13. The sequence goes on along the minus strand of NZ_CP120836.1, from coordinate 1,464,444 downwards.
CAACCCTACATTCAACGACACCTACCTTCTCTAAGGCAGATTTTGCTCAAATCGAACAAAACTATCATTATCAAGTTGCAAAATCTGCCCTAGGGTAGGTGTTTTTGGTTTAAAGACTGTATTAAACCCTGTGCAAACTCTATTTCAAAAGCCTTGTGACCCTGACATCATATTCAGTGCATTTAGGATAGTCATTTCTAGCCAGGGTTCTTGCCGTATCTGTAGCGAGCTTTCTTGATTCAGCATCAATTTCGTAGCGCTTTGTTCCGTAGCGAGAGGCATTGTCGTTGAGGGCCAGGTATTCCTTAATGTCAACCAATACCTCGTATGTATGAACCATTTTGGAACCTCCTCGTGCATTATGCAAACGATTGGGAATGGGATCAGTATAGAAACACCTAGAGGTTGACAACCTCAACAAACATAATTCTTAAGCTGTTGTTATCTAAATTTAACGTTGAGTTAATGAAACCTATCTAATTTGACTTAACAAGGTTCTCCCGGTACCCGACGTAGTTGCAAGAACTTTTACTCCAAAGTCGTCCAGTTCAGTATAATAAGGAAGCTGAAACCAGGGGCGGATGGCGGAATTGGTAGACGCACCGCACTCAAAATGCGGCGACTTCGGTCTTGCGAGTTCGAGTCTCGCTCCGCCCATGGCTACACAACTGTTAAGAGAAGGGAGGGTTTGTACTGCGAATCCTCCTGTTTTTTTGCAGCCTGACGAACCGCCGTCAGGGCGTTGCTGAAAAGCAGTATGAATCGAAACGAAGTTTCGAGCATATAGTACCTATTTCATATCCTTCATACCCAAATTCAGCAATGCCGCCTTTAGAAGGAGTGGATGAATCCCACCCATCCACTTCCTTTCCCTCCCCCTTCTGGCTCCTGATTCTTAACTTCTGAATTCCAGGATTCCTAACTTCTAAATTCTATTTTTCAGCCAGACGCTACAATGGCTCGAACCAAATCTTCATGCATTGAGCCTGAGGTGCCAGAATTCATGATAAATCGGAACTACCTTCGCCACCGGCTAACTGCGATCGCGCTTGCAACCAGTCTGATGCACCTGGGATTGCCAATCAGTCCCTTATCTGCCCAGGCAGGGGATAAGTGCCAGCTATCTACCCAGGAGCGGGCACAGAAGCGAGAGTTATTGCAAGCGACTCTGGCAGGCGATGTAAGTGCCCAGCAACGTTATCAAATCATAATCACGCAACATGCAGAACGATTGAGTCAGTGCCGCCGTCAGAGCTGGTTGCAAACCCAGGCAACCTGGCTTCGTCTGTATCCCTGTGACAGTAAACCTGGAATGCTGGATGCACTATTCGATGAAATTGTCAATCGAGGCTATAACCAGGTCAATATTGATGTTTTTTCTAACGGTCAGGTTTTATTGCCAGCCTCAGATAACCCAACAGTTTGGCCTTCGCTATTGCAGGAATCCAGTACTGGACAAGTCGATCTGCTGGCGCAGGCAATTCAGAAGGGACATGAACGGGGATTGAAAGTTTATGCCTGGTTGTTCAGCTTAAATTTTGGTCAAACCTATGCCGATCGCCCCGACCGACAGCAAACCTTGGCCCGCAATGGAGAGGGCGAAACTACCGTCAGTGCGGCTATTAAAGCCAGTTTCACCCTCGGTAAGGACATTACTAACGTTAATGAAATCTTTGTCGATCCCTACAGTCCTGAGGCGATTAGTGATTACCAACAACTGGTGCAGGCTGTGCTTCAGCGCCGACCGGACGGCGTTCTGTTCGATTACATCCGCTATCCCAAGGGGTTGGGGGCTGCATCGGTAGCCAGTAAGACGAAAGATTTATGGATTTATGGGGATGCTTCTCTACAGACGTTGTACCAGCGTGCTCAGAACCAAAAGGGGCAGGAATTAATTCGCCGCTACATGGGGCAGGGTTACTTGACAGCTCAAGATCTGATAGCTGTTGACCAACTTTATCCAACTGAAAAAGAACCTCTCTGGCAGGAGCGATCGCCCTCTATCTCATGGAGGGCTCCTGTAGCTGAGCGGCTACCCGCACTGAACAAAGAACTCTGGAACCTGGCAGTGACTCACGCTAAACAGGGTCCAGTTGGTTTCCTGGCGGTAGCAGCCGCAATGGTTCAGCAACGCGGAATTGCAGCAGGAGCTGTCTTCTTCCCAGAGGCAAATCAGAAGGTTGGCAAAGGCTTTGACTCGCGCCTGCAAAGTTGGGAACAGTTTCCTGGTGCCATTAAGTGGCACCCCATGGCCTATGGCGTTTGTGGAGACCCCAGTTGCATTGTGGCTCAGGTGCAGAAGGTGCTGGCTCAAGCTCCAGCGGGAACACGAGTTGAACCTGTGTTGACGGGAATGTGGGGACAGGCAACTCCAGAGCGCCCCTCTTTAGAAGTGCAAATGGAAGCCCTGCGATCGCTCCCCATCCAGGGCATTAGCCATTTTTCCTTTGGCTGGCAAGAACCTCAATGGGAACGCGAACGCAAATTCTGCCAACTTTAGAGAATTAATGCTGGTTGCAGATGTGGGTAGGGCCGAGAGAAAAATCTCAAGCCGTTGGTACAGTGTCTGGAATGGCGGCTTTCTCCAACATGAGCTTGGATCGCTTCACAAATTCGGGCACAGGTACCGGATAGTCGCCCGTAAAACAAGCAGAGCAGAAGTTTTCTGGGGCACTGTGAGTTTCTTCTAGCATGCCCTGCCAACTGAGGTAGCTAAGAGAATCGACTCCAATCTGAGCAGCAATTTCCTCAACAGATTTTGTAGCAGCAATGAGTTGATCCTGGCTATCGGTATCAATGCCATAAAAGCAGGGATGGGTGACAGGGGGCGAAGAGATGCGCATATGAACAGCGATCGCTCCCGCATCCCGGAGTGCTTTCACAATCTTGCGGCTAGTGGTGCCCCGTACAATGGAATCATCCACAATCACAACCCGTTTGCCATTTAACACATCTTTCAAAGGGTTGAGTTTCATACGGATGCCAGATTCACGCATGGTTTGAGTCGGCTGAATGAACGTGCGACCGACGTAGCGGTTCTTAATCAATCCCTCAGCATAGGGAATGCCCGACGCCTGGGAATACCCGATCGCTGCAGGCACTCCAGAATCGGGCACCGCAATGACCAGATCGGCTTCTGCCGGAGACTCCAGTGCTAACCGCCGCCCAATCCGCATCCGATAGCTGTAAAGACTTTCATCCTGCATAACACTGTCAGGACGGGCGAAGTAAATCATTTCAAAGATGCAAAGTTTGGGTTTGGGCTGGGCCGCCCAATGGAAGGATGCCAGCCCTTCCTCCGTAATCCAGACCAGTTCTCCCGGTTCCACATCCCGCAAATACTCGGCTCCAATAATGTCCAAACCGCAGGTTTCTGAGGCTAATACATACCGGACTGGGCCTTCTGATGTGTGTTGGGGCAGAGTGCCAATCACCAGGGGGCGAATCCCATTTGGGTCACGAGTGCCAATGATGCCAGCAGGGGTACCAATCACCAGGCTAAAGGCCCCCTGGCAGCGGTGAAACGCACTAATGGCTCCTTCTAACCAGGCTTTGCCATTTTTAATTTCTTCGGCGATCGCCAGTGCAATCAGTTCCGAATCCGTCGTTGTCAGCAGGTTGTAGTTACTCCGCAGTAACTCCTCGCGGAGGTGAGCTGTGTTCACCAAGTTGCCATTGTGCGCCAGGGCCAGCATACCCAGACGAGTCTCTGCCAGAGCTGGTTGGGCATTGACAACCCGGCTGGAGCCTGTAGTGGAATAGCGAGTGTGCCCAATAGCAGTATTTCCGGGCAGTTTATGCAAAATTGCTTCGCTGAAAACCTGGGATACCAATCCCATCTCTTTGTGAAGGTGAACCTGATCCCCCTCAAAGGTAGCGATTCCAGCAGATTCTTGCCCCCGGTGCTGAAGAGCAAAGAGTCCAAAATAAGCCAGCTTGGCAACATCCTCTCCTGGTGCATAGACACCAAAAACACCGCAGGCTTCCTCTGGCTTGTCAGGTTGGTCCGGGTTGGGTTCCGTTGCCAGCAGGTTGGACTGAGCAGCGACATCAACAGGCAAAGAAGAAAGGGGGTTCATGCTTCAGTTCAACTCCTGATGGAAGAATAGGTTCGGCCAGCGATCACAATCACTTCAGGGATAAGAAAGCCCGGAGATTCATTAATCTTAAGGTTCTCTTAATTTTCCCATTATCTGGACGGTTACATCTTAACAATTTGAAGTTGACTCCTGGTTGGGAAAAACCTACCTGTTTAGTTGAGAAATTCGCGGTAGCCCTTAAACTTCTAGCTTTTGGCTTCTACCGTCTGCCTTCAGATTTTCAAGTGAGATCATCTGATTAAATATTGCTCGATCGCGTTTTGCCAGCGATCGCCCATTTCTTCCAGCCCAAGCTGGATCAGCGGGTGTTCATCGGCAGTGAAAATTTTTAGCCCGGAACCTCGATTTATCACCCGTCCAAGCTTTTGCCAGTCGTGCCCCAGGTGCTGATTCAAGTAGGATTCCCAAATTTCCTGGCGGCTACTTGCCACTGATACCAGAATTCTTGCTCCGCCTTCTGCAAAGAGGAGATGGTCCCAGCGGGAGGGAAGATGGGAGGCAGTGGCAGAGGGTCGCGATCGCTCACTCTTCACTGGAAGTTGAATTTCGGCTCCCAATTCACCACTGAGGCAACATTCTGCCAGAGCCACAGCCAGCCCCCCTTCGGCACAATCGTGGGCGGAGTGAATCCATCCCTGGCGGATGCTTGCCCGGCAAGCTGCCTGCACCCGACGTTCCAAATCAAAATCCACAACCGGAGGCTGCCCGGCAACTAGCCCATGTACAGTAGCCAGATATTCTGAGCCCCCCAGGGTCGCTGTTCGATCAACCAACTGTTCATGCCGCATTTCCAACCGTAACCCCAATAGATAAATGAGATCACCTTCTAATCTCCAACCCTGTCCACAAATTTTTGTCAGGTCGGGAATGATTCCCACCATTCCCACCACAGGCGTAGGGTAAATCGGTTGAGGAGTGCCATCTGCATCCAGGGTTTCGTTGTAAAGCGAAACATTACCACCTGTTACAGGAGTACTGAATTCCCGGCAGGCTTTTGCCAATCCCCGGCAGGCTTCAGCAAGTTGCCAGTAGCCAATGGGTTTTTCGGGACTGCCAAAGTTGAGGTTATCCGTAACTGCGACCGGGTCGGCTCCAACACAACTCAGATTACGAGCCGCTTCAGCAACTGCCATTTTTGCACCCTCAAAGGGATTGAGGTAGACATAGCGGGAGTTGCAATCGACAGTGGCGGCAACACCCTTAAGAGGGGATGGGGGAAGGGGGGAGGGAGGGGACGAGGGGAGGGGGGGAGGGGGGGAGGGGTTACTCTCCCACGCTCTCCCTCTCCCACTCTCCCACTTATCTAATCTTTCAGGCTCCTGCCTCTTGAGCTCTAACGGACGGATGCGAATTACGGCAGCGTCGGCACCACCAGGGAGAATGACGGTGTTATTTTGTACCTGATGGTCGTACTGGTGGTAAACCCAGCGTTTGGAAGCGATCGTAGGAGTTGACAGCAGGGTTAACAGAACATCATTCCAGGGATGAAACTGGTTCTGGATTTCAATACCTTCCAGAGTGCAGGGGGGGAGGCTGTCTTCTGACCAGGCCCATGCCTGACGAGCATACTCTGGGGGCTCTTTCAGCAAATCCCGATAGTAGACAGGAGTGTTGTCTGCCAGGGCTGTGGCAGGAATTTCAGCAGCGACTTCACCCTGAAACAGGATGCGGACAATCGGTTCAGCAATGACTTCTCCAGCAACAACAGCATGGAGCCCCCACCGCTCGAAAATATCAATCAGTTCTTGTTCCCGCCCCTTGTAGGCAACAAACAACATTCGCTCCTGAGATTCAGACAGCAGGTATTCGTACGGCACCATACCGATTTCGCGGACGGGGATTTTGTCTAAGTCCAGTTCAATGCCAACACCGCCCTTTGCCGCCATTTCTGAGGTAGAGCAGGTGATTCCGGCGGCACCCATGTCCTGGGCGGCAACAACAGCCCCTGTTTTGAAGGCTTCCAGGCAAGCTTCGATCAGGGATTTTTCCAGGAAAGGATCGCCAACTTGTACGGCGGGGCGATCGTCGATCGATTCGTCGCTTAATTCTGCACTGGCAAAGCTGGCTCCACCCATGCCATCGCGTCCGGTGGTGGAACCGACGTAAAGCACAGGGTTACCAATGCCTTTTGCACCCGATTTAACAATATCGGGAGTTTCCATCAATCCCAATGCCATGACATTGACTAGGGGATTGCCTGAATAGGCTGGATCGAAGTAGATCTCGCCGCCAACGGTTGGCACACCGACGCAGTTGCCATAGTGAGCAATGCCAGCAACGACCCCATTGAATAGGCGACGGGTGCGGGCATCTGCCAGATCGCCGAAGCGGAGAGAGTTGAGCAGGGCGATGGGGCGGGCTCCCATGGTGAAAATGTCTCGCAGAATGCCACCGACTCCGGTTGCTGCGCCCTGGAAGGGTTCTACTGCCGATGGGTGATTATGGGATTCAATTTTGAATGCCAGACGCAATCCATCTCCCAGATCCACCACTCCGGCGTTTTCTCCCGGACCCACAAGGATGCGATCGCCCTCGGTCGGAAATTGCTTGAGCAAGGGACGGGAATTTTTGTAGCAGCAATGCTCTGACCACATGACCCCAAACATACCCAGTTCAGCCTTGTTTGGATGGCGACCCAGACGCCGGACAATTTCTTCGTATTCCTCTGGCTTAATGCCTTCTGCGGCAATTTCTTCAGGGGAAAAGGGAGCGGATGCGATCACAGTCATAGGAGTCAGTTATTGCAAAGAGTAAGAAATGCTAAGTAGCGAGGCGCAATTAAATTAAGGATAATTTTGGGGGTGGAGGGAGTGAAACCCCCTGCCGGGGGCACAGCCCCCACTCCCCCTTTACAAATTAATTATGACTACCTACTTAATGCGCCAAGAACCGCTCTATTCTATCGACACTATAGCCACAGCCACCAGGCTTAGGAGAACCCCCTGGTTAGGGGCAAAGTTTCCACACCCCCTCAAATCCAGTGCCCTAAGCAACCTAGCAACAGCTATAGTACGGTAATTTCGACTTTTCTTCTTCCCTCACCTTTTCAAAATTCAGTCAAGATCAGGGTAAATCGGCAGTTAAGGATGAAAACTATGTTTCCATTTTGGAATAACCCTTGCTGGATGGGTGAGCCGATGTCTCGCAAAGCCTATCAGGAGCGCAAACTTCGGTTTCTGAGGTGGATGCGGGATGATCTTGAAACCCGCTTAGCAGGATTGAATGCAGCGATCGAAACCATCGAGCGTCAGATTAACCAGGATGACGACTCCCCCGCATCTGTTTAACAGATTAGGTGAACTCTAAGGAACAGTCCTTTTGTAAAGGAGCCAGGGATGTGAGTATTCTGGCTCTTCTTTGTGGTGACCTCGATTCTCCTGATGCTCCTTTTTCACTCATAGCTTTGTAAGTAGCTATAGCGATCCTATCTGGATTGTGAAAAGGATTTCTGCGTCCCTTTTCACAAACCCTTTCATTTCACAAATCATTCAGGACTGCTATAGACGCAATTAACGCAATTAATGCAGGCGGCTCTGGCAAAAGCAAGTTCTTATTCAAGGGGAAGTTGCAACTTGAAACAAGTTTTGTGATCCAGGCTTTCAACTTGAATGGTGCCTCCGAGACGTTCAATCAGTTTTTTGACCAGGGCAAGCCCTAATCCAGTGCCGCCATGCTTCCAGGGGTCGTTGTTGGGAATACGGTAGAACTTGTCGAAAACACGGGACAGTTCGTGGAGAGGGATTTCGACCCCGGAGTTGGTTACGCTGATTTGGAGAAGGGGGAGTGGGGGTTCCTTTGTTGTAATAGCTGCAACTGTAATTGTTTCCCCTGCTGGAGTGTATTTGCAGGCGTTGTTCAATAGTTCAGTGAGGATGCGCTCCAGATAGGACTGATCCGTGATTACAGGAGGTAGGGCAGCGGGAATGTCGATTACTAATTGTTGCTGCTGATGTCCGGCGCGTTCAATGAAGGGACCAACGACACGGGGTAGCCAATCTGGTAAATCGATGGGGGTGGGTATCAACAGTTCTGTGCCTGCATCCAGACGGGTCAAATCCAGGAGGTCATTGATCAGGCTAATTTCTCGCTGGCATTCGTCTTTGAGAATCTGGAAGTAGCGGTTAAGTTTTTGCACGGATGGAGAGAGAGATGTGTTTTTCTCTCCAGTATGAAATAAGTTGGCTTCCAACATCTGGATTGCCATTTTGATGTTGGACATGGGAGTGCGCAATTCATGGGAGACAGTGCTCAGAAAATCATCTTTTAATTGGTTGAGTCGTTCTAACTCCTGTACCTGGGCTTGAGCGGTTTGATAAAGGCGAGACTGGCGAAGGGCGATCGCGCACTGGTTTGCCACCTGTTGCACCAGGCGAATTTCCTGCTCACTGAAGCCATAGTAAGACTGATTGATTAGCCACAAATCTCCCAATATTCCATGATTGTCAAAAATAGGGCAGCACAACATTGCCATCTGCCCCCGCACTGAATTGGGAACCAAAGAACAAAATTGAAAATACTGCCCCTTTAGAAGTTGGTTATAAATTTCGGGAAAATCGGCAATGCGTGAAACACGCCCCTGAGATGGGGACACTACACCATTGGTGTACTCATAGCAGATGGTAGAAGTCCCCTGGTTGAGGTCAAACAGGGCCGTGTTGCAGCAGTTTACCCCCAGGCCCTTTGCTAATTCTTCAACTGCGCTTTGAAGAATCTGGCTTTCATCCAGAGAGTCCCGCACCCGATCAGTGATGCGCTTTAGCGTGGCCTCAAACTCGAAGGCCAGCTGCAATTGAGCGGTGCGTGCCTTCACCTGGCGTTCAAGCTCAGCGTTGAAACGCTTTAGCTGATGATGGAGTTCGGCTTGTTGAATCGCAATGCCAGCTTGAGCGGCCACTTGCTTCATCAGGTCAATGTCACTGGCTTGCCAATGGCGAGGGCCACTGCATTGGTGAGCAATGAGTAGCCCCCACAAATTTGGATTCATTTGCGAGAAGTCTTCCAGGTAGGGTTCTTCTCCCCATTGCAAAATTGGGACCACCAGATTGGCACGCACTTGAAATTTAGCCAGAAAATCGACATGGCAGGGAGCCAGATCGGCTGTAAAGATGTCTTCTGTAACCTGGATGTGTCCACGTCTGTAGGGGGTAATAAACCTTTCGCTGAAGCAGGGATCGTCAATAGTGGTTCCTAAAACTGCCATCCAGGGGGCGGCAACGGATTCCATAGCGACTACGCCACTCCAATCGGTTCGAAAGCGGAAGATCAGGACGCGATCGGTTTGTAGGAGTTGTCGAACCTCATTGACCGTGGTAGTCAGGATTTGATCCAGATTAAGGGATCGATGGATACGCTGGGTAAGGTTACGCAGGAGTTGTTCCCGGTCTGCTTGCGATCGCAATTGCTCTTCAAACAGTTTGCGCTCAGTAATGTCAATTCCTGCGCCAAATAGCTTGATGATCTCTCCCCTGGCATTAAAAATAGCTTCTCCCCGTCCTATTAGATAGCGAACCGAGCTATCGGGTCTGACGATGCGATGCTCAATCTCGTAGGGAATACCTTCATGAATAGCCCGCTCCACCAGACTTTGTAAGCTTTTTGAATCGTCGGGGTGGAGCATTTGCAGGAAATCTGGATAGGTGGGCTCAGGCTGGTTGGGGTCAAGACCAAAGATATGGAACATCTCTTCGGACCAAGTGATCTTCTGTGTGCCAAGATCAAATTCCCAACTACCCACATGGGCAACTCGTTGAGCTTCGCGTAATACAATTTCCCGTTGCCGTAGGGCTTCCTCTGCCTGATTACGATTGTCTTCTACCCGTTGGCGATCGCTCACATCATGCACCAGCGACAGGACTGAAACCAGATTTCCGTCTCCATCAAGCTGGGCCGAGTTGTACCACTCGCAGTAAACGACTGATCGATCTTTGCGGTAGTTGCGGTTGACGTGAATGACCTGGCTCTCACCTTGGCGCAGACGGGCCAGCACTTGCAAAAACGCGGTCAAATCCTCTTCATAAAAGAGTTCCAGATCTTTCCAAGATCGTCCCAGCACCTCTTCTGTCTTCCAACCAAAAATCTGCTCTGCCCGCTTTGACCAAAAATGAATCCGAAGCCCCTCATCACATCCAATAAAAGCCAGGGGAGAATTTTCGACATGGAATGACAGGTAATTGAGCACCTGCTTTAGTTCAGCCGTTTGTTCTTCAATGCGCAACTCCAGCTCATGGTTTAGCTGTTGCAATGCCAGCTCGGCTGTTTTTTGTGAGGTAACATCCCGCCCCACGGATTGAATTTCAAACAGTTCTCCAGAGGAAGTAAAGATGGCACGATCGACCCACTGCTGCCAGCGCATCTCGCCTGATGGCAGCATCACCTGATGCTCGTAGGTGACTACTGGATTTTCGCGACTGATTGAGGAGAAATATTGCTGGACCAGAGGTTGCTCATCTTCTGGTATCAACCGCATGAAGCTATAGCCAATTAGCTCCTCTGGAGATTTATTGAAGTAACGGCAATACGCCTGATTGACGAAAGTTAGAGTGCCATTGGGTAACGAGCGGCAAATCAGTTCGGTCTGATCTTCAACAATGGCTCGGTAGCGAGCTTCGCTCAACTTAAGGGCAACTTCCGCCTGTTTACGTTCGGTAATGTCGCGCAGAACATAGAGGTGACGGTGAGGAACAAAATTGGCGGTCGCCGCACATTCCACATCCCGCACTTCCCCATCCGGACGCACCAGCCGAAACTCAACCTTGACCCGTTCATCCTGTTGAAAAGCCTGCCAGGCCGCATCGAAGTCAAAACCCGGTTCGGCAAAGTCAACAATCTTTCGGCCTAAAAGTTCTTCCCTGGAAAGGCCAAACAAATCGCAGGCGGCAGGATTTGCATCGACATACCGGCCTTCGTCATCGGCGACTACCATTGCATCCAGGGCGCTTTCAAAGAACGCTCGCAGATGGCGATCGCGGAGGCGCTGATCTAGATCCTGTGAATATTCCTGTGAATATTGACTCGTCAATCTCTGTGGGCGAAGAGGATTATCGACATTCTCAGGCGGAACTTCAGAGCACTCCACTGAAGGACACTCATCGAGTGCATCATTAGAGCCAGAGTAACCTAGTGATTGGTCGGAGTTCATTGCTACATCATCCTTAACAACGAACCGGAATGCGAAAACCTTACAGAATGCGAAAACCTTACATATATCTTTAATGAACTTGCTTTGCTAATCTGGGTTTGGTCACAAGCTTTGCTAATCTGGGTTTGGTCACAAATTTAATGATATGTAGCTATCTTGTTTGGATTGTGAGAAAGAATTCCGTAGAAATCCTTTCTCACAAAGCCTCTCAATCTCACAACTGATTTAGGACTGCCATAGCAGTAAACGTTTGGATTGTGATGGAGTGCAGAGGTTGCCCTCTGCTGTGAGGGCACCGCCCCCACACCCCCCTTGCCCTAGCCAGAATGCGTAAGGTTTACAGTCTGGCAATCGGGCATCGGACGTCTGACCCCCGACGGTGCAAGAGATTAGGTGAGGTTATCTTCTTAAGATACCCATCATTCAGATGTTATTTAGAATACACATCGTTCGGGTGTTATGATCCCCCTGAAATTCTTTTCTTTTATCAGAGCAAACTTAAATGGCAAATCCGGCAAACTACTCCGAAACAGAGTTAAATACGTTGAGACAGGCCGTAATTATGAGTGGACATGCTGTGGTCTTTTGCGAATTCACAGTGATTTCTATGGGCATTGAAATTGCGGCTCTAGGGAAGGAAATTATGGGTGCAGCCCAAAATTATCCCAATAGCCGGCTGATTCAGAAGTTATTTGCAAACTATACTGAAACACCTGAAGATGCTGCCGAGCAAGAGCCACCGGCCGATATAACACCCGAAAGAATTTTAGAGTCAGCCCAGGGATTAATTCGCAAGGCACTGTCAATTTTAAGTGAAAAAGCTTCGCCTGAAGAAATTCAGGAGTATAAGCAGTTCATCTATACCTGCGCCGATCGCGTTGCCAATGCCGCTGGAGAAGGGTTATTTGGTACGGGTGAAAAAGTGAGTAAAAAAGAAGCTGCCACTCTGCGAGAACTCAAAGCTACCCTGGGGCTATAACCTATATTGACTCTACGCCCAGACCCGGTATTCTTCTTTGCTGCCACCATGACCCAGGATCTTCATTCCACAAACTATCTACAAGGACTTAGTGAGCAAGAGGTCATTCAGCGGCGGGCAGCGGGTCAAGGGAATGATGTCACCCTTCAAACTAGCCGCTCCTATCGCCAGATTCTGCAAGAAAACCTGTTCAGTTTTATCAACTTGGTTTTCTTTGCCATCAGCGCGGTGATGGTGCTACTCCAGCGCTATGGAGATGCCGTCTTAGTGGTGGTGGTCATCTTCAGCGGCATTTTGATGAACATTTGCCAGGAAATTTGGGCGAAACGGAAACTAGATGAGATTGCACTTCTGAACCGTCCGACGGCAAACGTCCTACGGGATGGAAGAGAACGCACCATTGATCCTCGTGACATTGTATTGGGCGACATTCTGGTGGTGCGATCAGGCGACCAGATCCTGGTAGATGGGACTGTGGTCGGTGATGGGCGGATTGATGTGGATGAGTCCCTGTTGACTGGCGAATCAGACATGGTGCCCAAGCTAGCTGGCGATGCAGTCTACTCCGGAACCTTCTGCGTCGGCGGCAGTGGTTATTTTGAAGCCCAGAAGGTTGGCACCGAAACGGTTGCCTACAAACTGGTGGCAGGGGCACGGGCGTTTCGTCAGGTCTATACACCACTCCAGCAGGAGATTAACCTGGTGATTCGGGTATTTCTGCTGCTTGCTTGCTTTCTGTGGATTTTGGTGGGCATCAGCTTTTTGAGTCGATCGCTTCCCCTTGCCGACCTGGCCCAGCGGTCAGCTGTAATTGCGGGTCTGGTGCCTGCCGGGCTGCTGATTGCGATTACGCTGGCCTACGGCACAGGAGCCGTGCGCATGCTGGGTGAGAATGTTTTGATTCAGCAGGCCAATGCGGTGGAGTCGTTGAGCAATGTGGATGTGCTTTGCCTGGATAAAACCGGAACCCTCACCACCAATCAGCTAGATTTGCAAACCCTGTATCCAGTGGGAATTACCGAGGAAGAACTGCGAGCGGCCCTGGGAGATTTTGCTACCAACACTACCGCTCACAACCGTACCAGTGATACGCTGGTGGCCACCCTTCCCGGGCAAAAACGGATGGTCAAGGCAGAGATTCCCTTTTCCTCTGCCCGGCAGTGGAGTGCGATCGCCCTCAAAGATTCTCCCATGCCTGGAGTTTATGTCCTGGGTGCCCCCGAAACCCTGGCCAAGAGTGCCAGCATTACCGATGCCATGAAGGCTCAAATTGAGGCGGGGGTACAGCAGGGGTTACGGGTACTGCTGTTTGCCTACAGCAAGGATGTGAATGCCCTCGACGACTGTGAAGATCATCCCATCCTGCCCCCAGACCTGATGCCGCTGGGTATTTTGCAGTTGAGTGATCAGCTCCGCCCCCAGGCACGGGAAACCCTGGAAGGATTTTCGAAGGCAGGAATCAGCGTCAAAATCATTTCAGGTGACAACCCCCAGACGGTAGGTGCCCTGGCTAAACAGGCAGGATTTGGAGGAGAAATTCGACTGATTTCGGGACCAGAACTGGCCATTATGGATAGTGCCCGCTTCAGCCAGGCCGCCGTTTCCTGCAACGTTTTTGGGCGCATCACTCCGGAACAGAAAGCCCACCTGGTGCAGACTCTCCGTCGCCAGGGGCATTATGTCGCCATGATCGGGGATGGTGTGAATGACGTGCTGTCGCTGAAGCAGGCCAACCTGGGCATTGCAATGGAGAGTGGCAGTAAGGCAACCAGGGGAGTGGCTGATATTGTTTTGCTGAAGGATTCCTTTGCTTCCCTGCCCCATACTTTTCTGGAAGGGCAGCGGATTCACAATGGCATTCGGGATGTGCTGGCGCTTTTCATTGTGCGGGTATTTTCCATCACACTCCTGATCTTTTCGACAGCGATGGTGACAGACAGTTTTCCCCTGGTGAACAAGCACAGTGCCCTTGTTTCCCTGTTTGGGGTTGGGCTGCCGACGACCGTTCTTCCCCTTTGGGCAAAACCGGGAGGTGTAGGTAAGCGACGTAGCATTGTACGATCGCTCCTGCACTTCACGATCCCCGCTGCCCTGACGCTCAGTCTGGTGGCTTTGCTCGTTTATTTGCTCTATTTAGTGAGTGCCATTCTCGACCTGGCTCCGGGCTCAGACTTTACCCAGGTTGACTACAAACAGCCCCGCACAGCCCTGGTGACCATCCTCATCCTGTGTCAGTTACTTTTGCTTCCGTTCCTTAAACCGCCAACCAAAGCCTGGGTGGGTGGCGAACCGCTGAGTGGAGATTGGCGTTACTCTCTGATGGCGCTTTTTCTGTTGGGAATTTACCTGCTCATTCTTGCCGTTCCCATTTCTCGCCGTTTCTTTGAGCTATCACCGCTCAGTACAATTGATTGCCTTTTCCTTTTCCTGGTTGCTCTGGAGTGGTGTCTGATTTTGCGAGCCGTCTGGCGATCGCGATTTTTAGATCGTTTTCTGGGAGTCGATTTAAGCTGAGAGGGCGATGGATTACGCTACCGATAATTAGGGCTAGCTGACTTGGAAAATAGAATCCTTGATTTCCTTAACTCTATAGAATCCTTGATTTCCTTAACTCTCTTTTTTCATTCGTGGCGCTGTACCCAGTTCAGTGCGGCTACATCCTACAGCATTCCTATACATCCTACAGCATTCCTAAATGATTCGTGAAATGAAACGACTTTTTGAAAAGAAACTCCACAGAAATTTCTTTTCAAAATCCAGATGGGATTGCTATCTGAATAAGATCACTATATAGCGGTAGTCATTATGGTTAGGACGGGGTGCAGGGGTGGAACCCTCGGCTGGGGGCGAAGCCCCCACTCACTCCCTCTCTAATTCCAACGTCCTAACGCACCCGCGTAGAGCTATAGCATCCCTCAATCAGTCGTGAGATTGACGGGCTGTGTAAGAAAAGCCCAGGAATCTTTTCTCACAATCCAAATAGGATCGCTATAGTTTGTTTTGGCTACTGAAAGAATTCCTTCACCGGAAGCTGAACTCCTTTGTGCAGGAGTGTCTCACGGTCTTTTACAGGAGACCAACCTAGCATCCGTTCGGCTTTGGAACAGTCAAACAAGGCTGCCAGACTCCGCCCATTGCAATCTTCAAAGCTGGGAAAGGCCGCATTGGGGTCTCGCCCAATTCGCTTAAGTGCCCATTTGGCAAGGGATGAGGTGTACATCCGCCAGGCAGGAGCGGGAACCCGTTTGATCTTGATGCCAGCCTGCTGCTCAAAGGCATCAAGATATTCATTTGCACTGATGCAGGGAGGGCTGGCCAGGTTAAAGGATTCACCTTCGATGTTGGGAACCTGGATTGCCTTAACCAATGCATCGGCAACATCATCCACTAGCACAATGGGCAGCGGATTGTTGCCATCTCCCCACAGATTGCAAACGGAACTGTAGGGCCATGCCGCAATTCCCCAGTGGTAAGGATTGCCACCCGACCCTAAAACAACGCCGGGGCGGAAAATAACCACGGGTAGCCTTTTCTGGCGGTACATTTCCAGCAAAAGGTGTTCATTTTCAACCTTGGAGCGAGAGTAGGGGGCAACCCTCATCATGCCTTTGCTGGGTGGGGTGTCCTCAGTAATTGTTCCAGCGCTTTTGCCTGCGTGGTAAATGGCGATCGAAGAGGTGTAGAACAATCGCTTAACTCCATGCTTGAGACACAGCTCAGCGACCTTGCGAGTTGGTTCAACGTCTGTTTGCAGATAATCGTTCCAGGTTTTGCCACTACCTCTGGCCAGGTGGTAGACGTATTCAATGCCATCCAGAGCAGCATCCACTGCGGCTTCGTCGGCAAAATCTCCTTTCACCAGTTCAATCTGAAGGTTCTGTAATTCAGTAGGAACGCTACTGGGGTTACGGCTCAAGACTCTTACTCCGTAACCTTCCTGACGCAGGCGACGAACAAGTGACTGACCGATAAATCCTGTTCCACCGATCACCAGTACGGTAGATTTTTGGGCGGGTGGTTGGGTAAAGCTGGTTAAGTTTGCGGCTGGCTTTTCGGGGATGGGGATATTGGTTTCGCGGGCAACCCATTCCGCCAGGGCGATCGCCGCTTCTCCAATCTCCGGAGCGACTCGCTCATCTAGCGTAACTTGACGACCAGTATAAAAACTTTCGACGGTACGGGCAATGCTGTAAGCGAAGGGACCCGCTTTTTTGGAAAGTTTTACCTTTGCCAGAACTGCATTGGCCAGAGTGCCTGTAGCTTGTAAGGTGGCATCGCGGGCAACAGTTAAGACATTTACAAAGCGATCGATATCCAGTAGGTAGGGGCTGTGTTCCTGAACCGTGTAGGTATTGTTTTCAAAATCTACCCGTGCAGAGGCATTGGTGCCCCGCACATGGATGTAATGCTCTGGGTAGCCATCAATGAAGGAAAACCGCAGCCGAAGGCTAGTATTTCCCTTCCAACCACGAATTTCCCAGCGACGGTAAAACTCCAACCCGCGGGGCAATTCAATCCGATCATTGACATCAACGCTGAGAGAATCGGGCTGCCCCAGAAGATGGACCAGATGGGCAAATGAGTGAGGACACACCTCAAACAGAATATTCTTTGGTGTTTGCAGCATCCAGGCTCCAAAAGGTCCGCCCCGCAGCTGACCCAATTCCTTGTTCCAGACAATATCAACCTGATCAATTTGGCCCAACCGTCCACTCCGCAGGTCCGTCACTAGTTGTTCATATACCGGGAAGTAGAGGAAGTTGTGGCTGACTCCAATCACCCGACCCACCGCCTTTGCTTGCCTGCGTAGCTCCTGGCACTGGCTGACTTGATGACATAGCGGCTTTTCAATCAAGGCATCTACCCCAGCCGCCAGAATCTGAGAGCTGGTTTGGAAGTGGATGTGAGGCGGCGTCAACACATGGACAACATCCAGTTTCTCCTGGGCTAGCATCTCGCCCAGGTCGAAATAGACATTGGGAATCCCTTTTGCACTGGCAAACTGCTGAGCCAGAGTACGGTTTAAATCACACACAGCCTGGACCCTAACGTTGGGTAGCAGGCGCAGCGCTGCATGGTGAAAATCCGCAATGTAGCCCGTGCCAAGTAGTGCGACGTTAACGGGATTACTGGGACCGTTTTCAAATGCCATTAACCTTACTCCTCGTGGATTGTATTCTACCTATACAGAAGCTTGAGGCCCCTTGTATTCAATGATTTCGTGCTGTCGATTGCGCAGCCGATTGAGTTGAAATTTCACGGCTCCCAGGGCTTCTGGAAATACCGACACACTGCAAGATAATCCCCAGGGGATACTTTCAGCCCAGGTAAAGCCTCGACGGTGAGTACTGTAAATGGTGCGCAGCGCGGTGAGGGGATAGCGGAGAAATAAAATTAGAGACAGCCCGTAGGTGAAAGGAGCCAATATCATAGCTCCTAACGGCATAAAAAAGCCCCAGAGCCAGGTGCGTCGAACTTCTTTGACGAATTTGCGATCGGGCGAAGTGCCATGCAGGGAAGAAACCTGAGAATAGGCATAACCACACCGTTTCGCCCGGTTCCACCACTGCGCTAGGTGGTGCATGTCGGCATCGTGTAGGGTGCTGGTCTGGTCGATGCGGAGAATTTTGCCTCCCTTCTGGCGCAGGCGCACGGCCAGTTCATCGTCTTCAGCAGCAATGACAGAAGGGTTGTAAGCGCCCACGGCTGCCAGAGCGCTGGCCCGAATCATGACATCGCCACCAAAGGCATGGATCTCTCCAATCTCACCGATGTGCCATTCCACATCACAAATGCGGTTGTAGACGCTGCGTTCTGGGTAGCGTTCTTGTCGCCAACCGCAAACTGCAACTATATCCGGATGAGTATCCAGCACTTCAGCGGCGGCCTCAATCCACCCATTCACTACTTCACAGTCTCCATCAATGAACTGGACGTACTCAATGCCAGGATGGATTTCCCTTAATCGCTCGAAACCAGCATTGCGGGCGCGGGCAGCCGTAAAGGGAATGGCCATATCCAGGTTGATGACTTCAACTCCGCGATCTCGGGCGGCTTCGCAACTACCATCGGTGGAACCGGAATCGACGTATACAATCCCCTGGACTCCCTTTCCAATAGATTCCAGGCTCCGAATCAGGCGATCGCCTTCATTGCGCCCGATCACCACCACTCCCGTCTTCGTTTTAGAACCCATCCCCATGCCTGCGTACTTAGAACATCCCTAGATTTAGTCAGCCCCAAAATTCCCTACTTTGTTTAAGTACACCACAGAAATTTTCTACCTTGTAGTGAGCCCGTGAACTCAAGATGCAAAATTAGCAGTGTCCGCTTCTTTATAAAGTGAATGTTAAGGAGAGGGAAAATATAGCGGTTTTCACCCCCGCGAGCTATACCTAACTGGCTGCAACATCCGATGCCTCGGCTACTTCAGGAGTTTCTAATTCTCCCTCTTCGGGCTTGGGATGAAAGTAATCGTAAATTTGCTGGGCCAGACGCGGACCGATACCGGGAACGGTTACAATTTGCTCAGGGCTGGCTTCACGCAGGTAATCGATGGAGCGGAACGTCGCCA
Organism: Leptothermofonsia sp. ETS-13; assembly: GCF_049200465.1. Classification (NCBI taxonomy): domain Bacteria; kingdom Bacillati; phylum Cyanobacteriota; class Cyanophyceae; order Leptolyngbyales; family Leptolyngbyaceae; genus Leptothermofonsia; species Leptothermofonsia sp. ETS-13. The sequence continues at coordinate 1,445,653 of NZ_CP120836.1, read as the reverse complement.
GAAGTTGTTTTTGCCGGTGATGGCCGAGCCCAGGAATTTCATCCAGGCGCGATCGCCGCATCCGGTCAGAGCGCTGCTGGCGATGGAAGCTGACCGCAAATCGGTGTGCCTCATCCCGCAGGCGGCGTAAAAGTTGGACACCCGGTTGCTCAGCATCGGTCGTAAGCGGCAGCGACTCGCCGGGTAAGAAAATTTCTTCCCGCTGCTTGGCAAGACTAACTACACGAACCTCTTCCAGCAAATTCATTTCGCGTAGAACTTCAACGACTGCCGAAAGCTGCCCCTTGCCACCGTCAATCATAATCAGATCAGGAAAATCAGAAGTTGCTGTGACATACCGATCCAGCACTGAATTATCATCACTCCTTAGCTGCTCACCCCGCTCCTTCATGGCGGCGTACTTACGGAAGCGTCGAGTAATCACTTCTGCCATTGAAGCGAAGTCATCGGAGTGCCCAGATGTGACTTTGGGATTTTTGATTTTGTAATGGCGGTAGTGTTGTTTGGCCGGTAAACCATCGATAAACACAACCTGGGATGCTACTGCATCTGAGCCCTGCACGTGGGAAATGTCATAACCTTCAATGCGGCGAGGCAGATCGGGCAGATCCAGGAGTTCTGTCAGGTCTTGCATCGCCTGAGTATTGCGATCAGCAAAGCGCCTGGTTCGGGCCAGTTCATATTCGGCGTTGCGCTCCACCATTTCGATCAGTTCTGCTTTGGTTTGCCGCTGAGGTGTAATAATGACTACTTTGCGTCCTTTCTGCTCACTTAAGTAACTGGCCAGCATATCCGCTTCTGGCAATTCATACTGCACCAGAATCTCAGCCGGAATCTCCACCGGGTCAACCGTCTGAAAGTGCTCCTCTAGAACGCGCTGCAAAATTTCTCCACAGGTGCCAGATTGGGCATCGGCAATGAAGCCCAAACGCCCCACTAAACGTCCGGCACGTACCTGGAATAGCTGAATACAAGCGTGTTGCTCATCGGCAGCGAGGGCGATCGCATCCCGTGAAATGGTGTCATCGGCCAGGGATACCTTCTGGTCTGCGGCGATGGTTTTGATTCCAGCAATTTGATCCCGAATGCGAGCCGCCACTTCAAAGTTGAGCGATTCGGCAGCCTGTTCCATCTGTTTGGTCAGAATGTCTTCTAACTCTTTGGTACGGCCCTGAAATACCATCGCCACCTTCTGCACAGTTTTGTGGTAATCCTCCGAGCTAATCAACTTCTGACACACACCAGGACAACGCCCAATGTCGTAGTTGAGGCAGGGACGGTCCTTAAACAGGGGTTGAGGTCGTTGGCGCAAAGGAAAGATGCGCTTGACCAGATGCAGAGTTCGCCGCAACAGCCCCACATCCACGTAGGGACCATAAAAGCGATCTTTTTCCTTGCCGTGATGTCGTTTGCGCGTGATGAAAATGCGGGGATAGGGTTCAGACCAGGTGATGCAGAGCCAGGGATACTTCTTGTCATCCTTCAGTAGCACATTGAAGTGGGGCTGGTGCTGTTTGACCAGATTGGCTTCCAGTGCCAGGGCTTCGGCCTCAGTATCTGTCACAATGAACTCAATCTCCATCACTTGACGCACCATCAGGGTGATGCGGGGCGTGTGATGAGGCCCGCTTTGAAAGTAAGAGCGAACACGCGATCGCAGTTTTTTCGATTTGCCAATGTATAGAATCTGGTCATTACCATCCCGCATCAAGTACACACCGGGTTCCGGCGGGATCTCTTTGAGGCAACTTTCTAAACGCTCCGGGTCCTGGATCAGCGGTAAATTTTTAGGGGATGTCACGAGCGAATCAGCGGATTGAGTGGGGCTTTACAAGCTTCATATCAATTTTAAGAGAATCTATAGAGATCCTTCTTGAAATTTGAACGGGTGCAGGGGGGTTCACCCCTGTGTGGGAGCGCAGCCCTCACCCCCCTTGTTCACAAACTATTTGTGAGCGCTATATAAAGACTTCAATTACGAACCGGAAAGTCAGATCCGTAATGGGAAGAATAAGCTATGTGTAATATTAGACACGCATACGTAGTTTCTACTATGAACTTAAATGAGTTTGAACTTCAGTCCCGTGACGTGATTGAACAAACCCTCAACCATCTGCAAACTGCGACACTTTTAATTACAGAGCTTGAAGCTAAGATTGTTGAGGCAGGTCAATCCGTTCAAGCACTGGGGCAACTGGTCGAAATATTTGTTACTGAACAAAGAAATCAACGAACCTCGGACGATTAGCCGATTGCAAACCCAATGTGGCAATTCTGGAAAGGAGGTCGAGTGAATCAGGGTCTTAAGGAGTCAGAACCCCGTTTCTAGAACACCCTCTTTTTCTCTCCTGGCTTCTGACTTCTATTTCCTAGGCTTCTGTCTTCTGAGGATCATGGATTTAATAACGCCGCATTCTTCTTCTAAGGATCATGGATTTAATAACGCCGCATTCTTTGATTAAACTGACCTCTCCCCCTTCCTCTCTCCGAGTCAGAGCAGGGTGCCAAAGGTAGGGTGAAGTTTTCGGAGTTATTTAACTTTCATTCCTAAGTAGCTAAGCGCAATTAAATTAGCTAAGCGCAATTAAACTAAGGATAGTTCCGGAGACGGCGGAGGTGAACCCCCCTCTACTTCCCTTGACAATTGGACAATTATAATAATTGTAGCTACCTCCTTATTTTAAAGTTTTTTAAATCAGCAAGAATGGGGGGTGCGATAGGAGAGAAGGAGTCAACTCCTCTGTAATTGCCTCTATCAGTTCGGGCAGTTTCACAGGTTTGACTAGATAACGCCGCGCACCCAGGTTCAAAGCACGCTGCCGATCTGCGTGAAAGGCATAGGCAGAAACCACAATGATAGGAGTCTGAGTCCATTCTTGTCTCTGCTGGGCTTGCTGAAGCAACGTATAACCATCCACATCGGGCAATTTCAGATCAAGCAAGATCACATGGGGCTCAAACTGCTTCATCGCAGCAGTAAACATTTCCCCTCTCGCCAGACTGAGAACATCGTATCCACAATATTTTAGGTAATCAGTCATTAATTGACGGTTGACATCGTTGTCTTCTACCAGCAAGATTCGGATGACTGATTCTGGACTAGACGTCGGAGCGGTAGACATTGCCTATCTTTACCCCATTGACCCGTAACCTATTTAAGGAAATGACATACGATTCTAAGATCTCTTAAAAACAAAAGCTAAATTAAACCTGGAATAACTTTAGCTCGATCCACGAGTTCTGGAAAAGGTGAATCTAAGTAGTTTTTAAGAGGACTTTGGGAAGCTCCATTCACCTGATCATTTTTTATAGCTGTCGCCAGGTTGCTTAGGACATTGGTTTTAAGGGGGTATGGGGGCTGCGCCCCCAGCCAGGGGTTCCACCCCTGCACCCCGTCCTAAGCCTGGTGGCTATCGCTATAATTCAGGACTGCTATGGTAAGGTTGAAGGAATAGAAATCTTGCCGATCACACCAGAGCTTCAGGCACTGGGGCAACAAAACCAGTTGCTGCTAGATAAGAGGATACCGTTAATACTTAAGGTTGAGAATTCTGCGGAATTGGACGGGGTGGCTGGGGTTCTGGTTGGGGGGAATTGATCACGGCAAAAGCCAGAAACCAACCGATCACGACCCCCAGGCCGCCAAAGCGAACTATCTGCCAGAACGGCTCTTTCAAACTACTCCAGGAAAATAAACGACTTTCCAGGTTAATTTCCAGCTCATCTAATTTTTCTTGAATTCGTTGCAATTCAACTTTGAGTTCAGGAGAGGGCGATCGCTGAATCTGCCGCCGGATCTGCTCCTTCTGCTGCTGAAGTTGCGACTGGCTTTGCTGATCCTGCTGTACCTGAACATAGCGACTTCTAAGAGTACGAAGCGACTGCTCCACAGAATCCAATTCCTGTTCAAAGTTGAATTCTTCTGACGTTTGCCCATCCGGCTTTTGCGGGGGCTTCTGAGGCGATTGCATGAGCACGTAGTAGAGTAAAGATCATGGCACCTATCCAGAATAATGCCCATTCCTATGGTTGATACTTCGGTTCAGGCTTCTAACTCCAATGCAATTTCCAGAAATCCTGCTGTTCTAAAAGAATTTAGCGCCCAGGAACTTGCCCAGGCGCTATTAGAAAAGCTAACCATTACTGATGGCGACTGGCATCGCCTTAAGTCCAACCGTCAGGCGCGGGCCAGAGAACAGACCGCCGCCGCGCTTGTCTTTTTGCTGAAAGATCAGCCCGCCGAAGCCTTACCCCGATTGCAACAGGCCGTTGGTTGGTTGGATTGCTCCATCTCGGCTCCGCCCTGCCCAACCCATGGCGATCGGGAGCGAAAAGGATAACCTTTATCCCGCCAGCAGGGATGGCAGGAAGAAGCCAAGAATAATGGATGCTGATCCTAAGACAAGCATCCAGAAGCGGGGGTGGCTGGTGACAGTCCATTTACTGGGACAGTCCATCTTGACCATATCAACCCAGGGCATAATACCCCGCCGGAACCAGCCCACCACAGTCACTTCCCGATTAATAAAGCTGTTTGCTTGCCCCATGCCAAACAGAAAATTCCCCAGGAGACCGAACCGCGAGGTGTAACGCAGGTAAATCATTCCGGTCGGGTCCTGCATTTTCAGGTCGGAGCCAAACTTATAACCCGCGTCGCCGCGACCAATGACTTCACCCGCCAATTTCACCGCACGGCCCCGTAGTGGGCTGGCGTAGGGATCGGACATTAGGGTGAGAACATCGGTCTCTGGGACACGGTTAAAGTCGGGGTACATAAAAAACATCTTCAACAGTGTGCCAAAACCAAAGCCAATCAGCATTGGTGAGACAATGATGGCTGGATTGCGATTGACGACAGCGAAGGCCGTACCAATCAGCAATCCCAATAGGGCTCCTACCTTATCTGCCCAGAGCACAAATACATCGATCGCAAAACTGCCATAGAGCTTGTGCTTGTTCAAACTGCGCCCTTCCCGCATAATCGTGCCCATGTCGAACTCGGTGTCTAACCCAAGCTGCTCGGCATAGGTACTGAGGGCACGAACTCGCTTACCTGTCAGGGGATGGGTAGAACTGAGCTCCATCCACCACGCCCAGGGGTTGAACATATCCCACAGGAAGACCCGGCCAATCTTCTGCGGCTCTGAAGCAACCCGGTAAGCAGTTCCAGTAAAGGCGGCGGATTTGGGGTCGGCAATTCCCAGCGCACGGGTTCCCTGAAGCACCGTGCTGGGTTTTTTACTGCGTTTCCCTTCTTCCAAAATTCCGTAAGCGATTTTAACCAGCGCACGGGAAAGGCCATTGGGGTTGCCCGTTACTTCAGCGGCAAAGTGGTCAGCATAGTATTCTCGTGTGCGGGAGAGATACAGCAGCAGATATTCTCCTACAACGTAAAATACGTAGGCTATCAAGGTTACGCCACGGGCGCTATTTTTGAACTGATCATTGTCAACCTGATCGGCAATTTTATTGATGTAGGCGTAGAGCAGGTAGGCAATTTGCACCAGGGTAGAGGCGAGGGTCATTACGGCAAAGTCCCAATGGACAATGTGCCCTAACTCATGGGCATAGACCGTAGCGATTTCGTCATCATCCAGGTAGGTAAACAATCCCCGACTGACGACTAATCGGGCACTGTTGGGAAGGGAACCGTAGGTAAAAGCGGTGGGGTTCTGGTCTTCGATGATCCCCAGGCGAGGCTGCTTGATTTTCTTCTGTTGGCAAACCTCTCGAATGACTTTGCCCGTTTCAGGACTGTAACGCTCAACTTCGGACAGGGAAATCCAGCGGGTTCCATAAAGCACCCCCTGGATGAAATCCATGATGATGGGGGAGATGAAGAAGATCGCTGCATTCACCAAGATGGTAATGCAGATCGTGATCACCAATCCCAATGTTGGGTTCTCGCTGTCCATAATCAGCAGGAGGCTGAGGCACAGCACCAGAATCATGCCAAACAAAAGCGAGAGAGTCACTCCAGAAGCCATCGAAAGACTGGCGGCACCCCCTTTCATTGGCAACTTAACGCCACGCCGATCAGATCGTCCTGCCTTGGGAATGTTGGCCGCTGCCGCCTGGGTACCAGAGCTCTGGGCATTTCCCCTGGCATTTTTAGCAAAGGAGGGGCTTTTGGTAGCACTACCCGCTGCTGGTGCACCTGAAGCTGGGGGCTCCTCGGATTGCTCGGTTGCTGATTCAATCGGAACCATCGTCAGAAGAAACTGCTTGGCCCAGATGCGAACGTATTCTTTGTCACTCTCAAGCAATTGACGGCAGAGGGCGATCGCCTGTTCAGTTTGTTCATTCCCTTTGTAAGCTTTGACCAGCCACATCTGGGCCTGGGCGTAGTTGCTGTCTGCCGGGTCTGTTCCCTGACAGTACTTCTCCAGATTGTCCACTGCATCGGCAAACCGTCGCATTTTGAGGGCTTTGTTGCCAGCATTCAACAGCTCAACCGATCGCTCCGATGGCAGAAGATCATGGGGAGAGGGAGTAGGGAGTACTGGTTCAGGGCGTGCTGGCTCGGTAGCCGGAGCGGCTTCTGTAGCTGCCGGAACTGATGCCCCATTGATTGCTGTAGATAGGGTCGGCAAAGTCCGCTGGGCCCACTCTCGTACCTGTCTGTATTCACAGGCAGCCATTTCCTGACAAAGGGCGATCGCCTTCGCGGGCTGCCCACTTTCCTGGTATGCCTTCACCAGGTACATCTGCGCCTGAAAAAATTCTTTAGACCGATTATGTGAATGATTTTTACAAAATGTTTCAAATGCCTGAACTGCCTCCAGATAATGCTTTTGCTTCAATGCATTCAATCCAGCTTGCAGTAAACCCGATGGGGAAGACATAGGAACTCTCTCCTGACTGGTTGACTGATAAATTCGGGGGGCATGGTTTTAGAATTCCCTGAGTTGGAATTTATTGATCAATTTCAGTGTGTAGGAGGATATTTCCGGATTGGATAGTACTGGAGCAGGGTAGGGTGGGCACTCCCATTCCCATTTAAAGTTTTTCGGGTAATTCCTAAATATTGCTACCAAAGGCAATGATGAGAATACCCCAGGTGGCGGTCAGTAGACCTAAAACTGTAGCCCAGACGGGATGATTGCTGCGATCCACTCGCCCGCTCTGGGTACAGAGGTGATCGACATCAATCCAGGGAGCAGCCCCCCGGCGAAACCAGCCAGTCGCTGTCAGGTCTTGCTGGATAAAACCCGTGAAGCGAGATTGCCGAGGAAAAAGGTTGCCAATGGGCCCCAAGGGAGAGATGCAGTGCAATCGGACAATTCCTGTTGCTGTCTTCAAAAGCAAATCCTGGCTCAGCAGGTTACTGATCCCAGGACGGCCCAGAAGTTTACCCTCCAGACGGACGGGGGTGCTGTCGATAGGAATGGTGGCAGGATCGTTGAGTAATTCTGGGAGGGAAAGGGCAAATTCCTGCCCATTATCCACGGGTAGTTTGAGATCCGGGAAGGAGGGATTGATGCGAATGAAAGTACCAAGGCTGAACCCAATCAGAGGCAGGCCTTGAAAGATGGCGCGATCGCCATACATCCAGGCGATCGAGTTTGCATTTGTGTATACACCCAACCATCCAATTAGAGAAAGAGTCAATGCCAGCAACAAACCAAATGCCAAACCAAAGAAAGGGGCACCCTGCAACAAAAGGGTTCGCCATTGAGCGGCTGTAAAGCTCGATTTCTTTTTGGGGGAAGCCTTTGCTTCCAGATCCGGATTAAATTCCAACTCTGTTGGTAATCTCCAGTAGCGGGCATAGCGAGCCTGTAACCGGAGGCGATCGCCCGTTGGCGGGTGGGAGTTGGGAAGGGAAAGCCAGTGCCGATAGGGGTTGGTCCATTCCCACTCCAGTACTCGCTCCAGGGACGTATGGTGGTACAGACTGCCGAGGGTGGTTGCCATTCGGTGACTCAGGGGAGTCAGCAGTTCAAACCCCTCCAGCAGGTAGCTGGTCTGCCCTTCGTGTTCAACGGCTTTGGCTGTGCCGATCGCAATTTTAAGCAGGGCACGGGTGAAGCCATTGGGGTTGCCGGTCAGGTCTGCTGCTGAGTGATCGCTATAGTAGACGCGCTGCCGGGAGAGCCATAGCCCAATCCAGCGAGTCAGAGAATACAGCCCATAGCTGACGGTTGAGACCGCAATCGCCAAACCACGCACAAGAGGCATTTGCTGGCGGTTGCCCCAGTCAGATACCAGTGCGTAAATCGTGAATGGAATTTGATTCACGACGGTCAGGAGGGACATCAACGGCACATCCCAATGAGCAATATGCCCTATTTCACTAGCGTAGACAGTCGCTATCTCATCATCTTCCAGTTGTTCCAGCAGCCCTTGACTAACCACCAGTCGAGTGAATTGGGGCAAAACCCCATAGCTGAATGCCACCGGGGCGAGTGTGGGGATAATTCCTAGCGTTGGCATTGGCACTCGACGCTGACGGCAATAGCGGCTGATAGCCTTAACCGTTTCTGGGCTGTAGTTTGATAGCTGATTCAAAGACAATGGTTGCAACCCATGCCCCATTGTCAGTAACCCGTCCAGTAGCCAGCGGGAGGCCAGAAACAGAAACACCAGCGGAATCACAATCGACCAGACGGGATACTCTGGGATGACCCGTTGGAGATGCAAAAACGGGATTTTAGTGATCGCAATCCCCCAAATAAGATTTGCCAGGTAAACAATCTGCTGTAGTACCCAAAACAGAGCGATCGCTGTCCCTGCCTGGGTCAGGAGCAACCAGGAGATGTCTACCTTTCCGAGAGGATTCCACTGTTTGGCCCGTGGTGCCTGTTGCCAACCAGGACGGTAGGAAAGCAGTTCTTCAATCGGAAGAGGGGCTGGGGAGTGGAGAGTGGAGTATGCAGGGGCAGCGCTTCTTCCCTCCTGGGAAGAGGTAGAGATTAGGGAAAGCGAGGGGGTAGCGTCAGAGAATTCTTCCGCAGTTGGGGAATTTTGGGGTTCTTCTGGTGAAGTGGAGTGGGAGGGAACCTGGAGAGGAACGAAGCCTGTCGCAGAATTTTCTGTCGCGGTGATCGCCCCGTCTGGGCTTTCTGCATCGTCTAAAACAACTGATTGACGGGGAACGGATGAACCATCAAAAGGAATAAAGCCAGTTAAATCAACCTCTGTTTCGACCTCTGAGACGGTTTGACTTTCCATACCTCCGGGTTTACTGGTTTCAATGTTGCCTGACGCTGTCGCTTCTACGGGAAATTGCGGAAATCGTCTGGCCAGATTTTCCAGGGTGCGGCTTGCCCACTCTTTGACCTGTGAATCTCCGCTTTTGTAAAGAGTCTGGCAAAGGGTAATCGCTTTTTGGGGATTGCTGTTACGAGTGTAGGCAACGACCAGACCCATTTGAGCTTTGAGGTTGAGAGGATGGTTGGGTGGTAGGGAGATGGTTTCAAGCAGCGCGATCGCCTCTGGATAATCACCCTGCTTAACGGCAGCCAACCCAGCTTCTGCATCATTCAAAGCCTTGGCGCTGGGAGTAGACGAGTCAGGAACAGGAGGCATGGTAGAAGTTCTCCTGAGTAAAGGGCACTAAAGGTTACTGCTGGAAGCCAAAACGAAGAAGAGGAAAGGGGAAGCAGGTAGGCGAGAGTATCTGCAAACCTAAATTCCAATCCCCGACTGCTAGCCTCTCTTCCATAACCATTGACAACTATCTAGCATAGCCTCACAAGGAGGCAGGTTCTCTCCCAGAAACTACGGGGGCGATCGCGTTTAGTTTTAACTCCGGATGGTCTTCTTGTAACTGGTGCAGGTTCCATTCGTTACGAAATAGCAACACTGGACGGTCCCAAATGTCTTTTACCGTCACCGTATTAAACAGGCGGCCTACCTTCTGCAAAGCTTCCCACCCCCCCTCGACCCAGCGGGCCACACTGTACGGCAGAAGTTCTAACCGGGTCTCGACACCGTATTCATTTTGTAGCCGGAACTGAACCACTTCAAACTGAAGCTGACCCACCGCAGCCAGGATGGGGTCCCGCTTCGCTTCATCCGCAGAATACATAATCTGAACGGCACCTTCTTCCCGCAGTTCAGACACTCCTTTCTGAAACTGTTTGAATTTGGAAGGATTCGGATTTTTGAGGTAGGCAAATAATTCCGGCGAAAAGCTGGGAATCCCTTCGTATTCAAGCTTTTGCCCGACGTAGATCGTATCTCCAATTGCAAAAACACCCGGATTGTTCAATCCAATCACGTCACCGGGGTAGGCTTCCTCAATCACGGCCCGATCCTGGGCAAACAACTTTTGAGGACGAGACAGACGCACAACCTTACCAGTGCGAGCGTGGTTCACGGTCATGTCTTTTTCAAACTTGCCGGAACAAACGCGAATGAACGCGACGCGATCGCGGTGTTTGGGGTCCATGTTGGCCTGTAACTTAAACACAAACCCGGAGAATTCTGGATAGGTTGGGGGAATTTCTCCCTCTGTGCTCATATGGGCAACGGGTTTGAGGGCGTAGTCCAGAAAGGCGTCAAGAAAGAGTTCAACGCCAAAGTTGGTCATGGCGCTGCCAAAGAAGACGGGAGTCATCTTGCCCTGGTGCACCTGCTCCAGGTCTAGCTCTGGCCCTAGCCCCTCTAACACTTCCAGGTCATCTTTGAACTGGTAATACAGCTCTGGTTCCAGCAAATCTTCGATGCGCGGATCTCCCAAATCGATTACCGTGTCAATCGCCTCCCGCTGACCGTGAGCGCTGCGCTCAAACAGATGAATCTGACGGGAACGGCGGTCAAACACCCCCTTGAAGCGATCGCCCATCCCAATCGGCCAGTTGACCGCGTAGGTTTGCAAATCGAGTTCCTGCTCAATTTCATCCAGCAGTTCCAGTGGCTCACGTCCGGGACGGTCTAATTTATTTACAAACGTGAAAATGGGTAGCCCCCGCATCCGACAAACCTCAAACAGCTTGCGGGTTTGGGGTTCCAAGCCCTTCGCAGCGTCAATCAGCATAACGGCATTGTCTGCCGCTGCCAGGGTCCGGTAGGTGTCTTCGCTAAAGTCCTGGTGGCCAGGAGTGTCGAGCAGGTTAATGTGGCAGCCCCGATATTCAAATTGCAACACTGTAGAGGTGATCGAAATCCCCCGTTGTTGCTCCATCTCCATCCAGTCTGAAGTGGCGTGCCGCTGTGCCCGTCGTGCTTTGACAGCTCCAGCCTGGTGAATAGCACCCCCATATAGCAGCAGTTTTTCAGTGAGGGTCGTTTTTCCGGCGTCTGGGTGAGAAATAATTGCAAAGTTGCGCCGTTGGTCAACTGCTGCTTGTAATTCGGCTTCAATTTCAGACATGCTGGACTTCAGATAGGGATCTTTTATTTAGGATATATTTAGGATAGCGAGAGTAAACGCCTTTGTAAGAATAACGAATTTTATAAGTAGTTAAGTAAGTAGCTAAGCGCAGTTAAATTAAGGATAATTTCGGGAGTGGAGGGGGGTGTCCCCCTCTGCCCGAAGGCGTAGCCCCTACTCCCCCCTTTAAAATTAATTGTGGCTACCTACTTAAGCTAGTGCCCAATGACATAGGCCTAGTAGTCAGTCAATCAATAATTGACGGGTAGCCAAAATTCAGGTTGTTGAGTAGGGTGGAATTTTGCGAGTCTTCGACCCGTCAAAATTTTCCTGACGGAACACTAGTAACCATTGATGATATAAGCCTAGTAACCATTAGGTTGGGGAGTGAGGAGTAGGAGAGAGCCAGAATGGTATCCGTATTCCCGCTGTGCTGTACCAGACGCAGTTAAATTGAGGATCATTCCCCGGGTAGAGGGGGTGAACCTCCCTACTTGGGGGTGCAGTCCCTACTCCCCCCTTTACAATTAATTATGGCTACCTACTTACTACTAAAAACGCCAATTTTATGACTGATTTAGATACTCGTAAATTACTCTCGGCACTCTGCCATGGGGCGATTTTTTTAAGCCCTACAGTTGTCTCATTGGGAATTCCAATCGCCATTCTGGTGTTAAATGACGATTCAGTAGTGAAAGAAAACGCCAAAGAGTCGATTAATTTTCACATCAATCTTTATCTTTATGGCATTGTTTTTTCGTTACTGATTTTTGTTGCAATTGGCATTCCTTTGCTGATTATTTTATGGATTATCAGTATTTTGATGCCAATTGTGGCGATTGTTCATTGTGCATCCAATCCAACAAAGCCCTACCGCTATCCCTTCATTTTGCGGATTGTGTAAAAACTCTTCGGTAAACCCGCCCTCAAAATTCGTGTTCTCACCCGACTGGAATCGCGGCGATCGCTGTATATTGGCAATGTAGTGAAACCTCAGTGGATGCGAGGCTGCCAATGCAAACCCCCGAAGTATACGATACCGACAAGCGTAAACTATTGTCTGCTCTAGCCCACGGGTCAATTTTTTTTAGTGGACTAATTATTTCAATTGGCATTCCCATTGCGCTCCTGTTTATATCTAACGATCCAGTTGTGAAGGATAATGCGAAGGAAGCAATCAATTTTCACTTTAATGTATGGCTGTACGGAGTCATTCTGATTCCTCTATCTTTCATCACTTTTGGGCTGGCAGGAGGGATCTGGTGGCTTGTTCACTGGGGGCTAACAATTTGGGCAATTATTCATTGCTTCAATCAAGCAGATAAACCATTCCGCTATCCGTTCATTTTCCGTCCGTTTTAGTGTTGAAAAAATAAATTGCCCCGCAGGCGAGACTCTGTGGGGCAGTTGAGACAGTTAAACGCTTAGTTGCTATTTAGTGTGCAAGACTTTTGTAGATGTTTCTCCTATTCATGTGACGGTTTTCTCATTGTCCTTGCAAACGTATCGAAAACTGCAACCAGGACTTTGATGAAGCCTCAATCTGATTAGACTGACTGTACTCATGCACTAATGACAGGCAGCCAATTGGCTGCTTTTTTATGACTGGTCCATCAGCATGGGCAGAAATTCTTGAATCATAACTGGCACATAATCTCTTGCAGTCCAACCTAAGAATAAGCCTGTCAGGGAAACGAGCAGTAGGATCACAAATGCCTGCCAATTTTCAAACCCAGCCGTCTGTACATCAACTCTGGCTAGTGCTTCTGCTGCAATGATGGTCAGTATGTAGAGAAAGACGTGAAGCCAGAACAGGATGATGGTTGCCAGGATTGCCAGCATGAATATTGACATGAAGGCGACCGTATCCGATGTGAACCAGCGGGCAATGAAGCGGTTGAAGCTGGTCAAAGGGCTGATGAATGCAGAGCAGATGATCCAGATCCAGGTGATCGCAAAAACCATCGGAATGCTGATGGACATTTGAAAAACCTTTAATTCTGGAAATCGGGGATCGGATAGGAACCAGCCGAAGCTAATGTATGCTACTAGCAGCAGCGACAGGGACAGAATTGGAAGCTTCTTTAGACTCCACGAGGTTTTGCCCACTTGTACGCTCCTCGATTGACATTTGGTTACATTTAGTAAATTATGAGTCGATCCTCCCTAACTTTTCTTAACAAGGAGGGAACCGAATCAAAAGTGCTTAAAGTTTATCTTTTAAGGGGGATAGAGGGGTCGAACCACAATTTCCAAGCAACCGAAGGGTTATTAGCAGTTCTAAATCAGTCGTGAGATTGAAAGGTTTTGTGAGAAAAGATTCCGTAGGATTCCTTTCTCACAATCCAAATGGGATTGCTACATACACCATAGCCCTTTATTCAAACTTTATTCAAATAAATAGTTGGGTCGTGAATCAGAGAAATGTGGGCTCATAACTTACCAAAGTTTTCAGGTTTGATTGACTCAAATCTGAAGACAGGCAAATGAAGGTCTCCCGGTAATTTTTACAAATTTTCCCACACCGCTTTGATGCACTACCAACAGTTGTTATGCGCCACAAATATAGCGGTAGTCATTATGGTTAGGACGGGGTGTAGGGGTGGAACCCTTGACTGGGGGCGAAGCCCCCACTCCCTCTCTAATTCCAATGTCTTAACGCACCCGCGTAGAGCCATAACACAAATAAATAGACAGTTCGGGAGCAATAGACAGTTCGGGAGCGTATCTGTGAACCATCTAAGAATGCGGCGCATGACAAGTGCTTTTGGACTGGCACTCGTCGGCATATGGCTCACCATTTGCCCGTTGTACGTGGTGCAGCCTTCGACCTCGCTGTACAACGGTGCGGCCACCGCCGAAGTACTGTTCTCGATCCGGGACGTCGTTTTGACCTGCATTCTCCTTGGCCTAGGTCTTTAGGCTATCAGGGCTGAGTCTCCCTTCCCTTCCACTTTTGTCAGTCAACCAAGCCCAGCAGTCAACTTCAACAAAGCATCCTTTAAACCCAGCGGTAGCTGGCGTAGAATCTTACCCCGTTCCTGCTCTACGGGCACCAGCGTGACACGGGCTGTTACAAACAAATCCTGCCCATCGGGCGATCGAATTTCGTAGTCTACAGGAATGCGGACTCCCGCTATCTTTGCAATGCGGGTTTTCACAATCGCTGTCATCCCCATCAAAACTGGCTGACGATAGCGGATGGAAAGCTCAACCACGCGCAATTCACAACCCAGAGCAACCAGCTTTGCGTAATCAACCCCAATGGAGCGTAAGCATTCAACCCGCGCCTCCTCCATCCATGCCACATAGGAACCATGCCAGACGACTCCACCGTAGTCCGTATGATGGGGGTGGGCTGTGACAGGATATTCAAACCAGTTGTCGGAAGGAACCTGGAGCGCGTTTTGAATGGCAACTGTAGGTAGCTGTTGGGACGGATCCGTAGGCTTGTCTGTCATGCAATCGATAACTTAATAAGGCGAGACTTGAGATTAAGTTTGACACCCGGTTTTCCTTTGTTTAAGAGACTGAGTACTCATATTTTGAGTACTCATATTTAGATTATATTTTGAGCACCCCATTAAAAGTGGGATCGATTGATACAAATTGATTGAAATAATAGAGTGAGCTAGCTATTCCAGGCCATTTCTAGCAAATAAGTGTAACAAAAATCTTTATGATTTGTTTTTCTAGAGCTGACCTTTAAGTTAGAAAATTGGAATGAGAAAAATTGATACTTCTTTACAAATTTGGAGGTATTTTATAGGGTTGAAAATACAAATATCAGGTTTCATTAAAAGTATAATTACCCATTAGAAACATCGACTGAAGAGGCTCTCGTGAGAGTTTAATGATAAGCCTGGTTTATCGAAGACAGAGTCAATCGGTTTTTCTCCCAGACTTTGAACACGAGGATCACGATTGTTGACTGCAATCGCCACTTCCCTTCAGCCGATGCTTGAATATGCAGGTCAACAGAATTCAACTGAATTTAAGAGGCAAAGCAATGATAGAGAAAATTCTTCTAGCTGACTCCGGCACTGGACATTCCGAAGAAATGCTCAAAGCCTTGATGGAAATTCCCTCCATTCAACGGGCTAATGTCACCGTCTTGCATGTCGTTCCACCCCAGGTCACCTCCGATGCGATGACCGAAAAATGGGAAGCAGGGGGGCGATTTTTAGCCAACGCAATTCAGTCTCTCAAGCTGGACCCCAGTCATGTCAGTGGTTTGCTGCGCCAGGGTGAACCCAAGGATGTGGTGCTCAAAGTTGCAGAAGAAATTGATGCTGACCTGATCATCATGGGATCACGGGGTTTGGCGCGCATCGTCTCCATCCTGGAAAATTCCGTCAGCCAATATGTGTTTCAACTGTCTTCCCGCCCAATGCTGCTGGTTAAAGACGATATCTACGTCAAGCGGATTAACCGGATTATGGTTGCAATGGATAAATCGGACTCTGCCAAACAGTGTCTCAAGCTGGCCCTGTTCATGCTACGAGATATTAAAGGTGGGCAGTTGATTCTGGTTCATGTCGATCCAGATCAGAGCGGCAAGCATAAAGAACTCACAGGTGCTGAGGCAGAACGCGATCCAGTACTATCGGCGGCGGTCACGGAAGCGAAACGGTCTGGGGTGAACTACCGCTGCATCACCAGTGCGGGCAGACCCGGTGAAGAAATTTGTCGCATTGCCGAAGAGATGAATGTGGATCTGCTGATGCTGGGCTCTCCCGATCGCCGTCCCTCCATTGCTAAAGTCCTGCCTGATTTAGATCGACTGTTGGGCACTTCCCTCTCCGATTACGTCCGAGTTCACGCTAACTGTCCCGTTCTCCTGGCCCGTACACCGGCGGCGTAGAACAGGGTAGAGGGTGGATAGGTGGACGGGTGGTAGGGGTACGGAGTGATGGAGTAAAGAAGTGGGAGGAGTAAGGAGTGAGAGAGTGAATGAGCGGATGGGTGATGGAGTCAACCAACAACTGACATCCCCTATCACCCTATCCCTTCCCCCTCTGTAACGACTAAAACGACTAACACTAACAACTCTTTCCGCTCCTCAATTCTTCCAGGTTATTTCACACCGGGTTGTAAGGAATTGGTGCTATCTTGGTTTCAATGAATGACTTAGAGTGGTGTTATCAAGTCCTGGAACTCAAGCCTGGCGCATCTCTGGAGGAGGTGAACCAGGCCTATAAAGATCTGGTTTTTATCTGGCACCCTGATCGCATCCCCAAAGATAACCCTCGTCTGCTGCAAAAAGCTCAGGAAAAGCTGAAGGATTTGAATTCAGCACGCGATCACCTGCGGGCTTATTGTTCTGGTAACTCCTCACAGAACCGTCATTCTACCCGCTATCACCATTACAAACCCTATCCCCGCCCCCACGAGTCTTACCACTCATCCAATTCAACTCAACGCCCATCTGCCACCAATCGTCAAACTGAGCCCCAGACCCGCACCTACTCTCAGACCTATACCCAGGCCCAGAAGCCACCCCATTACCAGACCCAAACTTCTTACCAGCCGGAGGGGGCCACCCACTTCAATCACCACACGCCACCCTATTCTTCTACAAACGGTCGCCATCCCGACCTCAGTGGCGTTGATTTGAGTGGGCAAAATCTGTGTGAGAAAGACCTTTCTGGCAGAAACTTGAGTAACGCTAATTTAAGTAATACCAACCTGAGCGATGCTTTTCTGCACCACGTCAATCTGAGCGGAGCAAACCTGCAACGAGCCAACCTGTTTCGGGCGAACTTGCTTCAAGCAAATCTGCGCCGGGCGAATTTAAGGAGTTGCAATTTGATTGGTGCTGACCTCAGCGGAGCTGACCTGAGCGGAGCTGACCTGACGGGTGCCCAAATTGGTTATCCCAACCGCGTCATGGTCAAACTGACGGGAGCCAACCTGTCGGGGACGATTATGCCGGATGGTACTGTGCATGAATGAAGTAAGCAAGCTCTCTTAGGGAACTCTACAGGGATTTTCAACAGTCTCCTATGAGTCTCCTATGCTTCCTCAGTCGCCGTGTCCGCGGTCGTTGGTTCCTCAACTGTTTCAGACGTTGTCTCTTCTGTCTCCGGGGCTGGCTCTTCAACAGGAGGTTTGGGCCTTTCAGGTTTAGGACCGCGCATCAAAGCAGGGTTAATCGCCTGTTTGGGTTTCTCCTTTTCCCCCCGATGGGAACCTTTTTTACCTTTGCCTTTGCCCTTACCACGATCGCGATCGTGACTGCGCGGCTCTCTCGCTGGCTCAGAACTGAGATGAGTCTCACCTTCGCCAGCCGCCGCTTTTGCCTGGCGCTCAGACTTCTTAATGGGACGCTCTACCATTGTTAAGACCTGTTAACTGTATTTATCCTATCGCAGAAAGGGAAAAGGGAAGACCCAAATACTCCTGAAGCGATCGCCGCATCACGTCTACCGGGACATCCTGTTGCAGCCAGATACGTAGGGCCGCAGCTCCTTGCTGGACGAGCATTTCTAAACCATCAAGGGCGATCGCACCCTTTTCTTTCGCTTGTTTCAGAAACAGGGTGGGGTTGGGTGTGTAAATCAGGTCGTAGGCAATGAGGTGGGTGGATAGCAGATCCACTTCGGCGGGACTGAGGGGCGATCGCTCTACCTGGGGAGCCATCCCCACGGGTGTAGTATTGACCAGCAAATTTGCATTGGGTAACAGTTCTGGTAAGTTCTTCCATGTATGGACTTTCAGATTGATACCAAGGGGAGAATTCATCCAGCTTTTCAAAAACTCCTCCAGCTTTTCTCCATCCCGTCCAACCACATGAATTTCAGCGCAGCCTAACTGGTGACAGCCAGCCACTACTGCCCTCGATGCTCCTCCATTGCCTAAAATTACAGCGACCGCTTCAGACCAATCCCGCTCCAGTTCTCTCAATGGAGCCAGGAATCCTTCAACATCAGTATTAGTACCGCTCCAACCCGCTTCAGTGCGCCAAACTGTGTTGACTGCACCAACCGCTGTTGCTACATCCGTCACCTCTGAAAGCAGTGGTAGAATTGCCTGTTTGTGAGGAATTGTAATGCTGAAACCCTGCAAACCAATGGCAGCGAAGCCGTTCACTGCTGACTTTAAATCTTTTGGGTGAATGGAAAATGGCAGATACACGTAGTCCACTCCCAACCGGGCGATGGCTGCATTATGCATTACAGGCGATAGAGAATGCTCAATTGGATAACCAATGACGCCCAAAAGCTTAGTTTTGCCAGTGATCACGAGTTGTTAGGGGAGAGATGGGAGGAGTAAGGGGGGGAGGGAGTAAATGGGTGGATGAGTGGATGGGTGATGGGATACTGGTAGGGGGCAGGTTTGAAAAGCTTTGAGCAGAAACGAATCACTTGTGCGTAGAGCGTAGCTTCTGAAGATACAGGGGGATCTGAGTATTCTGTCACAGGTAGTAGGACTCTTGAAAGATCCTCTCAGGTAAAAGGTTCGATCTTTGTTGGCTCAGTTTCAGGAGTTGTCGATTCTGCCTGATCGAAAGCATTTTCCACATCAGCTAGAGAAAGTTCAAGATCCAGGGAGTCCATTTCAGTTTCGGGCATGGCCGATTCAACTGGTTCAACAAAAGGATCAGGTTCAGAACGGACCCGCCGAATGGGTAAGTTAGCAATAAGTGCGGTTGTTCGCTGGTTGCTTTCCAGTGAAAACTCCATCGCCTGCGTATCCAGTTCAACATAGCGGGAAACAACAGCAAGAATTTCCTTCCGCATGGCTTCCAGTGCTTCTGGTGTGATATCCGTGCGATCGTGGGCCAGAACCAGCTTGAGGCGATTTTTTACTTGCTGGCGGCTGCTGTCACCAGGGCGAGAAAACAGGCGTTCGAGAAATTCAAGCAACATGGGGCAGGTGAAGTGAGGGAATAGGGACCAGGGGCTAAAAGAGTTGTTAGTGATTAGTTGTTCGTTGTTAGAGCAGTGCGAGGGTGGAGGGGTAAATGCATGGTTGGATTCAGTAAGGGCAGTTCCTCCGTATCTATCTCTCAATTGGAAAAGAGGATCTCCAAGTCAGGTCTCCAAGTCAGATGTCGAGTATCAGAGCAGGAAATTTTATGCGGCTTTTATATTCAAAGCTTGCCAGGCCCAACCTTTAGAAAAGTTTTGTGTTCAGCACTTTTTTAAGTTTGGAGAAAAACCCATCGTTGGTTGGGGTGAGGTCTAAAAAATCGACTTTTTCGCCTTCTAGACGCCGGGCAATGTTGTCGAAGGCATTGCCTGCCATTGATGGAGTTTCTGACAAAACTAATGGTTCGCCTTTGTTGGTGGAAACGATGACTCTTTCATCGTCAGGAATGACCCCAATCAGGGGGACTGCCAGAATTTCTTTGACATCTTCGACCGACATCATGTCGTTTGCCTGCACCATAGCTGGACGAATGCGGTTGATAATCAGGTGAATTCGCTTAATGCTGTTGGCCTCCAGCAGCCCCACAACCCGATCTGCATCACGCACAGCCGCAATTTCAGGAGTTGTGACAATCAGCGCTTCCTGGGCAGCAGCGATCGCATTCTGAAACCCAGACTCAATCCCCGCCGGACAATCGACCAGAATGTATTCATAAACTGTTGCTAACGCCGCCGCCAGCTTTTTCATCTGGTCAGGCTTGACCGCATCCTTAGTACGGTTTTGAGCGGCTGGTAATAAAACCAGGTTGGGGTGGCGTTTATCCTTAACCAGGGCCTGTTCTAAGCGGCACTGCCCTGCCAGAACATCAATCGCCGTGTAAACTACTCGATTTTCTAGCCCAAGCAGCAAATCTAGATTCCGTAATCCAAAATCTGCATCAATAACAGCAACCCGACGATTGCGCCGTGCCAGCGCCATACCCAGGTTCGCTGTAGTGGTGGTTTTACCCACCCCTCCTTTTCCAGATGTAATGACAATAATCCGACTCATGCAGTGAGGAGATGAATGACTAGTTGATTAATGGTACAGCGAACCCTGGGTAATGGGTAAAGAGTTAGAAAGGAGTTGTTGGTTACCAGTGAAAAGTGAGGAGTGAGGGAATAAATAGGAGGATGGGTAATGGGGTAGTTGCTCTTTACTCCTTCCCCCTTCTTTCCTCTTTCTTCTCCCTAGCCCCTCATACCCCCATCTCCCCGTGATCTTGAGAAATCGCTTGCCCTGACGATATGGATACTGCCCTGGGGTGTGACGTAGGCAACTTCAGGGTAGTAATCAGTGAGTGGGGTTTCGGGGGCGCGGGCAACAAAATCGGCGATACGAAGCTGGGTGGGTTCCATTTGCAAGGCCATGATCAGGCAACGGGTATTACCTTTGGAGCCTGCGTGGGCAACTCCACGTAGACGACCCCAGACCAAAATATCTCCTTCAGCCGTAATGGTACCGCCGGGGTTCACGTCACCTAGAAGCACGACGGTTCCATTGTGCTGAATATCGGCTCCGGAGCGGAGAGTTGTTTCCAGGTAAAGGGGCTCTGCCATGACTTGCCCCGATTCCTGGGAGGATTGGTTCAGGTGGGTGATGGAAGACTGTTGTTCAACGGAGTATCCAGCCGTGGCTGCGGCTACGGCTGTCTGGCGACGACTGGTATAAATCCGCTTCAGTTGGAGTTGGGCTTCGGTGAGGGCATCGGCGATCGCCTGTAACTGGCGCACATCCAGAAGGCGATCGCGGGCAATCAAATGCACAACTGTCTCTGGTTGCCAGAAACGGTCTCCTGCATCCAGTCGCTGTTTTAACTGTTGCCAGACCTCCTCCCAGTTAAAAACCGCGGCAGGATTCTCTTCTCCACCATCACCCTCTGGTGGCAGCAGTAGCAGCAACTTACCTCCCTCACTCTTTAAGCGAACCTGTTGATCCCGGTCAATGTCCGCTGACTCCTGGAGAACGATAGGGACGGAAGATGACGGTGCGTCAGTCATGAAAAACGAACCCAGAACTTTAACGCCATCAATATAAGCTGAAAATTAGCGAATGGATCGGCTCTCTTAATAGAAGCCGCGAGGAGGCAAGATGAGTCCATCATTTCCTGATTTTCTTCCGGTGGATGTTGCTCAACTGACGGAACCTGAGTCGATTGACCTGGCCCAGAGTATTCAGCAAACAGAAATTCTGACACCCCTCAGTTCACAACCAATTAAAACGACTTACCTTCATCAGGGAACCGGCGGCATCCCCATCCTCCTACTTCATGGCTTTGATAGCTCTGTTTTAGAATTTCGTCGACTGTTGCCACTGCTGGCGGCAAAAAATGAAACGTGGGCAGTCGATCTGCTAGGGTTTGGGTTTAGCGATCGCCCCGCCTATCTTTCCTTTGACCCACCCGCTATCAAAACTCACCTGTTCTATTTCTGGAAAAAGTTAATTCAGCAGCCAGTGGTGTTGGTGGGCGTATCTATGGGAGGAGCGGTTGCGATCGATTTTGCTCTCACCTATCCTGAAAGCGTCAAAAAGCTGGTGTTAATTGATAGCGCCGGATTTGCAATGGGTCCGGCTGTAGGCAAATGGCTGGTGCCACCCTTTGGCTATCTGGCAGCAGAATTTTTGCGTTGTCCCAATGTCCGTAAACAGGTCAGTCTGAATGCCTACGTTGATCCCAGCTTTGTTTCAACGGATGCCTTGCTCTGCACCTCCTTGCACCTGAACCAGGCTGGTTGGCGGCGGGCAATGATTGCCTTTACCCGCAGTGGCGGCTATACGTTTTTGGCTGATAAGATTGCTCAGATTACGCTACCCACGCTGATTCTTTGGGGCGATTCTGATCGAATTTTGGGCACTGCCGATGCTGAGCGGTTCAGGTCGGCGATCGCAAACAGCGAGCTGATCTGGATTCCAAACTGTGGTCATGTGCCGCATTTGGAAAAGCCTCAGATCACTGCTCAGCATATTTTGAAGTTTTTGAAGTTTATTAAGTAGTTAAGTAGGGCTTGCTGAAAAAGTCAGAATCGCTTGCAGAAGAAAGATTTCAGTCAATACATCCAGAAAAAATGCAAGGCAAGCTCAACGTGTTTTCAAGGATTTCAGCACTTCTCAGCCTATTTTGCCTTGCCCTTAGATTTCAGAAAAATGCTTGAAATCCTTATAGGGCAAGAGTCTTATACTGTTTCGGTAGACCCTACTTCGTTGCTAGGTACTCGGCTTTACTTGTCAAAATTCCATTAAATTTAGGTAACGGAAACAGTGAAATCAGTTTTCCTCTGGTAATGTAATTTCCTTCCCACTTACGCAATCAGGCGCATAACCAGGCGTAAATTCAGCCGCAAAACCGTGAATGCATCTACCAGATATGCCGAAAGGCTAACTCCTTGGCACCGTTTCTGGATACAGACCGCCGAAAGGAGAGCAATTGGGCAGCAATTACTATCATTCTCCGTTTGTCTAATGCCTGTACTGGTGCAGATGCTTGATGCCGGGGTTGTGCGATCGCAGTCGATTACCCCAGCAATCGATGGAACGGGTAGCATCGTTACTCCCAATGGAAATCGATATGACATCAGTGGTGGGAAGCTTTCCAGGGATGGAGCCAATCTGTTTCAGAGCTTCCAGCGCTTTGGGCTGAATCAGGGAGAAATTGCCAACTTTCTATCCAGTCCAGCTGTTCAAAACATTTTGGGGCGGGTGGTGGGTGGTGATCCATCCATGATTCACGGACTAATCCAGGTTACAGGCAGCAACGCCAACCTGTTTTTGGTAAACCCCGCTGGGATTGTGTTTGGTCCCACTGCCCGGTTGAATGTGCCCGGTTCGTTTCTGGCAACGACGGCGAACGGGGTGGGGTTTGGGTGTGAGAGGGCAGGTGTGGGGTGTGGGGGATGGTTGAACGCGGTTGGCACGAATGACTACGCTACCCTGGTTGGCACACCGAATACGTTTGCGTTTACGATGCCCGAACCGGGGGCGATCGCTAACCTGGGCAATTTAGCTTTGAGTCAGGGTCAGGCCCTCACCCTGTTGGGTGGCACTGTTCTGAACACGGGCACCCTCTCTGCTCCCGGAGGCCAGATTACAATCGCCGCCGTACCTGGAGAAAGCCTGGTCCGCATCAGTCAATCCGGCAGCCTCCTCAGTCTGGAAATCACTTCTGCTCCACCCTCTGCCCCCCTCACGCCCTTTCCTCCCCTCACGCCCCTGACCCTGCCCCAACTTTTGACAGGCAATAACCTGGGCAGTGCCACCGGAGTGGGTGTGAACGCGGATGGCACGATCCAACTTACAGGTTCGGGCATCTCCATTCCGGCTGCAGCAGGCGACGCGATCGCCAGCGGGCAAATTTCCACCGCCAGGAGTTCCCCCATTCCCGACGCTCCCCGTCCAACTCCCCAAATTGCGGTGCTGGGCGATCGCGTTGCCCTTCTGGCAGCAACCCTCGACGCTTCCAGCCTGGTTGCTGCGGGCACGATTCGAATTGGGGGAGATTATCAGGGGCAGGGAATGGTACCCAATGCTGCCCGCACCTTTGTCAGCAGCGATTCCGTCATTCGCGCCGATGGGCTACAAACTGGCAGTGGAGGACGGGTCATTGTCTGGGCTAATGAGGGCACCCAATTTTTAGGTACGATTACGGCTCGTGGGGGTGCCACGGCTGGCGATGGGGGGTTTGTCGAAGTCAGTGGAGCCCAAAATCTTAGCTTTCAGGGAACGGTAAACACCTCAGCAGCGGCAGGCAATGCTGGGACGTTGTTGCTCGACCCAGACACCATCACCATCGTGCCAGGCACCACTCCCGTTTCACCGAACCTTCTAGATGGAATTTGGGGATTTTTTGAAGACCCAGGTAATCAAAACATTGGGGCAGATACCATCTCTACCCTGTTGAACAGCAATTCTCTGCGGCTGCAATCGAACGAAGACATTAATATCAATGCCTCAATTACCTACACGGGTGCTGCCAACCGGGATCTGATTTTTCAGGCAACCAACTCAATCTCCCAGGCTAGCAATGTTCAAATTACATCTACTGCCGCGCCCTTAAATGTCGTTTTAGAATCCGATGCTAATGGAAGTGGAGCACCGGGGTCCATTGTTCTCAATCCAGGAGCGGCCATCAACTCTAACGGTGGCAATATTCTTCTGGGAGGAGGAGTCGGCGGGTTTGCAACAGGAACAGCCGTAAACCCTCATGGTGTTGAATTAAGAGGTGCAACCCTCAACTCGGCTGGGGGCAACATTGCGATCCGGGGGCAAGAGTTTGCAGGAGGAGTGGCCAACCGGGGTGGGGTGGCGATCGATAACGGTTCCTTAATCACCAGTGGCAATGGCACGATCGCCATTACAGGTATCGCTTCAGGGACTACGGGCAACCATGTTGGCGTCAATATCGGTGGCCCCTTTTTAGGTGGAAATGTGGTCATCTCCTCCAGCAGTCCTTCGCCTGACGCGATCGCTATCAATGGATCGGCTCCAGCGGGTAATACCACTGGGGTGCTGATTCAAGGAAATTCTACCCTGTTCACGACCTCCTTGCCTGCCGGTGGGGTGAGTGTCAGCGGAGTGGGGGGCACGGGTACCATCATTACCGGGTCTACCATTGGCACGACAGGCGGACCCATCACCCTCTCCGGCAGTGGGAGCAATAATGAATCGCCAGGGCTGACCCTGCGGGGTAACGCTCAAATTAGCTCAGGCGGGGGTGAAATCCGCTTTACCGGAACGGCTACCGGCGCGGGCAACTTTGCCCGAGGCATCGAAATTCTGGGAGCGGTCAATGCTCAGAGGGGCGCGATCGCCTTCACTGGAACCAGCGCCAATGCAGAAGGAATTGTCACCTTTGTCCCGGTTAATTCCGGCGGCGGCCCAATTACATTCGATGGCACCAGTACGGGGACTGGCGTTTTTGCGCGGGGAATTGCGCTGGTGGCTCCGGTTGACTCGTCAGGAGGAGCGATTAATTTCACTGGCAGAGCGATTAATGCCATCAATGGAATTACCACCTTCACCTTTGGCACTCCTGAAACCAGCGGCACCATCAATGCCGGGAGTGGAGACATTACCCTCACAACCGACTCCACCCTGCTGCAACTGCCAATTACGGGCAGTGGCAACCTGCTGCTGCAACCCCTCACTCCCGGCCTCAATCTGGCCATTGGAGGAGGGGGAGCGTTTTTAGGTGCGCCTGAATTGTTCAGCAATACCTTTCGCTCGATTACAATTGGGCGCGAGGATGGGGGCGGCGCTATCATCCTGGCTGGGAATGCAACGTTTAATGCACCAGTAACGCTGCGATCGCCCGCAGGTAGCGGTTCCATCAACACCCAGGGGTTTACCATCACCGGCACCACTGGCGTTACCCTCCAGGCAGCCGATACGATCACGTTGGGAGCAGGTTCCACGATTACTTCTGCCGGGGCTCCCCTGGATGTGGTACTGAACGCCAATCGCAATGGGGATGGGGTGGGAGCGATCGTCATGAACCCCAGCTCAGCTATCAACTCCAATGGTGGCAATATTGTTTTGGGTGGCGGAATCAACCCCCTCCTCACACCCGCAGCAGGCACTGCGGCTAATCCCAATGGTGTTTTGCTCAATAACGCCATCCTCAATTCAGGAACTGGAGCCATTTCTATCCGGGGAGCCGCATTAGATGGAGCTTCGGGTACCAGTTTTGTGAACAGCGTTGATGGCATCCAATTGGCCAACAGCAGCCTGGTGCAATCGACTAGCGGCACGATTACACTGGTCGGCACGGGTGGAAACCTGGCGAGCGTGAACAATGGCATCAAGATTCTAAATAGCGCACGCATTACATCTGGTAATGGCAACATTCATCTCACAGGTAACGCAGGCGGGGGTGGCACGATTCAGCGGGGAATTCAACTTTTAGGCGGTGGTGTGGTAGAAACAACCGGAGCAGGTAACATCACCTTGACTGGCACCAGTGGAAATGGTGGTACTGACTTTAATGATGGGATCGATCTCAACAGCAATGCAGTTATTCGGTCATTGAATGGAAACATTGTTCTTAATGGAACCGGCGGAAATGGCACCGGGGTACAGAACAGTGGAATTGTGATTTTTGCTAACAGCCTGGTGGAATCGACTGGTACGGGTTCAGTTATCTTCAATGGCACAGGTGGAAATGGTGGCACTAAGGCTGAAGGAATTTTGGTTCAAAATAATGCCACTGTTCGCGCTACTAGTGGTGATGTTCGGCTAACTGGCACGGCTGGCAATGGAACCAATGACAATCAGGGGATTCGGGTTGAAGTTGGCTCCACTATTCAAACAGGGAATGGCAATCTGAGTCTCACCGGGTTCGGCAATGGTGCCGGGCAGAGAAACTTTGGCATTAAGGTGATTGGTGGCAGCAACGTTCGGTCAACGGGGAGTGGAAACATTACCCTGGTTGGTACCGGCTCCCCGCTTGGGTCGGGGTTTGGTGTTGGCAATGAGGGTATTTCGATCAGCACCAACAGTGTGGTGGAATCTGTAATGGGTAATGGCTCTATTACGCTCACCGCCGATGAAATGGTTCTGGCCGGTCCTGTTAGTGGAACAGGCAATCTGGTTTTGCAACCCCTGACTGTGAATCAGGCGATCGCTCTCGGCGGCAACAGTGACAGCGGCACCGGCACTCTTGATTTGCAATCCAGTGACCTGGCAGCACTGCAAAATGGCTTCAGCACCATTACCATTGGGCGGGCAGATGGCTATGGTGTTATCACTCTGGCAGGTGACGCTACCTTCAACGACCCGGTAACCCTCCAGTCGCCCAGTGCCGGGGGAGTGATCGATATAAGGGGCGGTATCTTAATCGGAGCCGATAACGCTACCCTCAGCTTGATTGCCAACCAGTTGATCACCACCGGAAACATCTCAAACCCTGGTCGGGCGATTCGCTTCTTTAGCAGTAGCGGTGACGTTACCCTAGGTTCCATTGACACGGGTGGTAGTGAGTTTAGCCTCTCAACCGCTGGAACCCTGACCATTACAGGCTCCATTACCACCCGTGGCGGAAATCTCAACCTGGGGGGCGCGACTATCAACGCCCTTGGAACTTTGGACACCAGCAACAGTGAAGGTGGCGGCGCGATCGCCCTGATTGCCAGAGACCGCATTACCACTGGTGCAATTAATTCTAGTTCAGCGATCGCCAATGGCGGTAATGTCACCCTCGACCCAGAAGGCGATATCCAGGTGGGCTTCATCAACGCTCAGGGGGGTAGCGTAGGCAGGGGTGGAGATATCAACATCATTACCCGGCGTTTCTTCCGTGCCGTTGAGAGCTTCACGGATCAGAATGGAGTGAATTCCAGCCTTTCTACGGCTGGAGGGTTGGGCGGCGGCAGTATCGCCATCCGGCATCGTGGAGGACTCCTGAGAGTCCCATTCATCATTGGTGATTCCAGCCTCAACGGCACCCAGGGAGCTATTACAACGGGAGCGAGTAACACCATTCCTCCACTCCAGGAGTTTTTAGTCAGCTTCTTTCAGGGCACATCTCCCAATCAAGTTCAAATCATCACAGAGGGCAGTAGCCGCGTTGATGTCATCCAGCAAACGCTTCAGCAAGAAGGAACCGGCCTCACTCGCGAAGAATTTGCCGCTCCCAACGCCCAGTTGCCACCGACCAGCATTCCTCCCGTGCCGCTTGACCCAATCGTCGCGCCGATTGAAGACGTGGCTACCAGTGAATTCAGCAACTTCTTGAACCTGCCCAAACAGCCCCCCACTCAAACACTGGTGAGTGCCCAGAGCACCCTTCAGAGAATTGAAATGGCAACCGGGATTAAACCCGCGTTGATCTACGTCCGTTTTGCACCCAAAATAGCCCGACAGGAGCAGGATGATGACAATCTGGAAGTGGTTCTGGTGACAGCCCAGGGAGAACCCGTCCGTAAGCTGTTGCCAGAGGTAACCCGCAAACAGGTTTTGGAACTGGCTAGAACCTTTCGCAAAGAAGCTTCTGACCCTCGCAAAACTCGCCTTCAAACTTATTTGCCCGCCGCCCAGCAGCTTTATCAGTGGATCATTGCGCCCTTAGAGTCGGCTCTTGTTGCACGCAAGGTTAATAATCTGGCGTTTATTCTGGATGGAGGGATGCGATCGCTGCCTCTAGCCGCGCTGCACGATGGCCGCCAGTTTTTGGTGGAACGGTACAGCATCGGGCTAATGCCCAGCCTCAGCCTCACCGACCCCCGCTATGTCGATCTGCGGCAAGTCCCCGTTCTTACTGCTGGAGTTTCCCAGTTTGATGACCAGAGCGCCCTACCTGCCGTGACAGTAGAGCTATCAGCCATCACCAAAAACCTGCACAACACCATCCGCCTGCTGGATGACAGCTTTACCCTGAGCAACTTGAAACAACGGCGGCAGGATCAACCCTTTGGCATCATTCACCTGGCAACCCACGGCGAGTTTTTGCCAGGGAAGCTGAGTGATTCCTACATTCAGTTTTGGGACACCAGGCTACGGCTGGACCAATTACGGCTGTTGAAGTGGTATGACCCACCCGTGGAGATGGTGGTTTTAAGTGCCTGTCGCATGGCCGTGGGAGATGAAACAACTGAACTCGGCTTTGCTGGAGTGGCTGCCCAGTCGGGTGCAAAATCGGTCGTCGCCAGCCTCTGGTATGTCAGTGATGAAGGAACTGCCGGGCTGATGGCAGAGTTTTATCGCTGGCTACGGCTGGCCCCCATTCGGGCAGAGGCTCTGCGGCAGGCGCAAATTGCAATGCTGCGGGGAAATGTGCGCTTGCAAGCAGGAAAACTGGTCTGGTCGGGTGGACAAAGCCCCCTTCCCGATAACCTGGTAAATTTAGGAGTAGTGAATGAGCCCCTTTCCCATCCTTACTACTGGGCCTCTTTCACAATGATTGGTAGTCCCTGGTAAAGCATTACATCCGCCCGGCTGAACTTTGCACTTCCCGTTGCTCCTCAGGGAGTAGTTCTGTAACAGGTGCCCGGGCAAACTTTGCAAGTTCAAAAAGTGCCAGCAGGCTCTTCCATTCTTCAGGGTGCATCTGACGGTTTTGAGAAAGCAAATCTACTGCGGTGTACCAGATGCCATTATTGACATAGGCAACGTACTGGTCTTTGGGAGAAAGCGTTTGAAGCTGCTTCACCAGGTCAGAACTGGGTTCAATTCGTTGAATCCAACCGGAGACAAAGGGATTAATGGAGGGTTCGTCCTCCTGGCAAATGATAGAAAAGTACCATTTGTACTGCTTGCCGATTTCTAAAGGTTTACCATCGGAAGGAAGACGGACACTGACCATGCCAGGGCTTTCCGGTAAGAGAAACCGGATGGGATCACCCAGGATTTCGTCTTTATCTAGCAATAGCAATTCAGCCGACTTGACCTTATCGGTGCGACCAAATGGCAGGTAGAACAGGAATGTGGGATATTCTTCAACGGTCAGTCCCTGGTTGCTTTTAGGGCTGAGGGGGATGAGAGACAAATTTGCAATTTGAGGACACACACCACGCACTGAACCGCCCCTGGCGCGACCGGAAGCTGCCCCCTGATCTCGTTTACGATTAAATAATAATTGAATGCGGTCAAAGAAAGTTTGTGCCTGCCCCTGGGGAGCGGGTAACAACAGTGCAGCACTAGAGAGAACAACTGTGAGAGTCCCCATCAAGAGCAACCGACGAAACTTTAATCGCACCCGGTTCATGATCGATACTGTGTGACGAATTATCCAACTGGAATGCTCACCAGCTTATCCTGCGGGAGCGGTATGTGACTACTTCAGCGGCGTGAATTAATGTTGATGGCGGAGTCGGTTTGAGAGGAAAGCAATTCCTCCAGCCGTTACAATCAGGGCGATCGCTGGGGGTACCAGTGGCACCCAACCGCTCTGAAACACCATTACCAGGTAACAGGCTCCCGATAGAACAATGAGGGAAACGACTACACCTGCAACCTGCCAGGGCGATCGCCGCAGTTGCCAGCACACCACCCCTCCCAACAGCGACCAGCCCACAATCCAGAGGGTTTCCCCCCAGAGGGGCCACCACCAGATCAATCGCCGTCCATTTAAAGCTGCACTCAAAAGCTGGCTGGTCATTTGAGTCTGGGCAACCACCCCCGGAATTTCTTTACCGTAGGGAGTGTTCCAGGAGTCTTCTGCCCCTGTACTTTTGGCCGTGTAGCCAATCAAAACGATGCGATCTTTTGCCTCTTCTGCCTTTGTCGGGTTCGTTAGCATCTCTTTGAGGCTGATCATAGGAGCTAATTTACCCGGATCGCCGTTGTGGGTGCGGTAATTCAGTAGCGTCTGGTATCCTCGCAGTTGATTGTTCATCTCTTGATAGCCGCTACCATTTCCCAACAGTTGAGGAATGGGCGTTTCACCGAACTGCATGTCTCGCACGTAGAAACCCTGGTCATCCAGGGGAGAGGTAAAAGGTTTTCCTTCTGTCGCCAGATAGCGACGAGCCAGGACCAGGTTAAAGGCTTCGGGAGTGTTGCAGAATTTAGGATCTGCCGTTTGCATCAGGTAATGGCGGCGGAGGGTGCGTCCACCATCATCGACAAAGTCGCTAAAACCCAGGCGATCTAAAGAGTTCACTTCTGGTGGTTTTTCTGTGCCTTCGCCCTCATAACTGCTTTTG
Organism: Leptothermofonsia sp. ETS-13; assembly: GCF_049200465.1. NCBI lineage: Bacteria > Bacillati > Cyanobacteriota > Cyanophyceae > Leptolyngbyales > Leptolyngbyaceae > Leptothermofonsia > Leptothermofonsia sp. ETS-13. Next base: position 1,414,786 of record NZ_CP120836.1, on the reverse strand, counting down.
CACAAAACAACTAAGTTTTGCATCTGTTTCAACAGGGGTACCAGTTCAGGCTTGGCCGGGAAGGGGCGATAAAAATCCAGGCCAATTAGCCGGGGTTGTTGAGGCTGCAAGTGATTCAGCAAATCGGCCAGTGCCCGATCAGGTAGCTTTCCGCCCGATTGCTCGTACCACTGATCCAGAAATCGGATGCTATCTTCATCTACACTGACGATGAGAAAACGGTTGTCCTGAGGTTCACTGGGACGCGATCGCACCAAAACATCATACATGCTCAGTTCCATCGTTTGAGTCAACCCCAGGAAGCGAGCGATCGCAATCAGCAGACTGGCCGCAAGGCCAGACAGCAGAACAGTGCGGGGTTTTACCTTGCGCTTTGGCAGTTCCCAGCTGGCTGTGACGTATTCAGTTTGCAGGGCTGTGGGTGCGGGCTGTTTATTAACAGCTTGCTGCAACCACTGGTCAGAGGTAGACAGGTCTTTTCCGCGCAGCAAAAAGCCGTCATCCCGTCCTTGCTGCTCCCATTCCATCGCCCGCATCAGCAAGCGGGTATGAGTCCGTACATGCTCCAGGTCGGTGTCCAGGGTGCGCAGCAGCTCACCATAGTTAGCTAAAAAGTCACCTCCATGCTTTCTAAAGTCGATCCACTGGACGGCTGCCAGAGCAGGAGGTAGTTCCGATGGGGAAACTTCGCGGTGCAAAACGGTGACGATTCGCTTATTTAATTTCGCGGCATACTCGACTTCATCAGCACAGTAGGGCGAGTGAATTGAATTCGGGGAAATAACGAACAAAAAATTGTTGCAACGTTCGATACCGAGATAGATTTCGCGCTGAAAGTCTGCCCCCGATGCAATGCTTTCCTGATCAAACCAGGTAGTTTTGCCTTGAATTTGCAATGCGTCATTCAGCTTGCGTACAAAATCAGAATCGACGCGGGAGTAGGCAATAAAAACGTCTAAAGAGGCTTCTGATGGTTGTTTCAGGCTTTCAGAAATGAATTCTTCCTGGAGGGTTGTGGGGGGATGCCTGTGGCCCTGGGCAGCCTTTAGCCATGCCTCCGTGTGACGGAGATTGTAACCCTGGAGCAAAATGCTGGGATTTCGTTTTTGTTCTTGCCACTTAAGCGCTTTCACCAGGAGGATTTTGTGTTGCTCATAGTAAACCGTATCCCGCTGAAGTTCGTGCAGCAGGCGGTTCATGGCATCGCGGTATTGCGCCTCATCGCCATGCTCAATCAGATCAATGAACTGCACACCCTGCAATTTTGATGGAATAGTTGACGAATTGGGAGTGTCTTCGAGGACGCGATCGTAAATCTGATCTAAACCCCTCTGGGGTTGGCGAGAAAACTGAGCTGCTGGTTCGGTAAATTGCAGCCGAATCGGAATGATTCGCTTGTGGTAACTAAAGGCGTGATCCAGGGCCTGCTGGCAAAATTTTGAAGTTAAGGAGTCGGGCGAAAGCAGGTAAACGATGTTGTCTGCCCCTTCAATTCCTTTTTGAATGGCTTCCTGATATTCACTGCCCGTGCCAATGTCTGCCTGATTCCTCCAGACGGTCAAACCATGCCGCATCAAAGTTTTCGCAATTTTGTCGGCGATCGCGCGATCGCTATCCGCATGGCACAAGAACATCTGCGTCATCAAATTATTGGCATTCTTGATGCTTTCGCAGATAAATTCGCAGTGCAAATCGGTTGGTTCACAAGGTGGCTGTTCATCTCCAAATCGGGTTTTAAGCCAGGTTTCGGCAGCTTCCCGCTCTTCCCCAACCAGCAAATAGTGCGAATTTTTCTGATGCCGCTCCCACTCCAATGCTTTGACAAACCATTGAGTATGCTGCCGCACATAACCTGCATGACGCTCAAGCACCTCCTCTAGTCCAGCAAAGGATGCTTCAAAGTTATCAATGCCTTCTCGAAAAAAGACCCAATTAATTTGGGAAATAACTGGATGCATGTTTGAGAAACTGGAATGCAATCCCTTCGCCTGAAAGTCTTCCCATTCTTCAGGAGCGCAATCTGGAAACCGCCGTTGCCAGACTTCCCGGTCTATTTGCTCCACATGCATCAGGGGGATAATACGTTTGTTGCATTGAACTGCCATTTCCAATTCTTTGCAGCAGTAGGGCGAGTTCACTGCATGGGGAGAAATGACATACAGAAAGTTATCAGTTTTTTCAATTGCATCGTCAATCTGATGCTGAAAGTTGACCCCCAGTGGAATATCTTCAAAATCGCACCAAATATTTAATTTTTTTTCAGATAGCCGCCGATGTAACTCCAGCACAAAAGCCCGGCTATCAACTCGCCCATAGGAGATAAATACATCCTGATACTCATACATTTTTAGTCGTACTCAAAACGTCGTGTTTTATAGTTCTACGCGGGTGCGTTAGGACATTGGAATTAGAGAGGGAGTGGGGGCTTCGCCCCCAGCCAGGGGTAGAACCCCTGCACCCCGTCCTAACCATCAGGACTACCGCTATAATATTCACCCTGGTTGGGAAGGCTGTCCTGGGAGTTTAATGATAAGCTTCGCTTATCATTAAAACAAAAGCAATATTCCAGGGACTTTGTTCGAGATGAAAGAGTAGCTTATGCTACTCTTTCACCGGCAAGCCGGAAGAACCGTTGGAGAATACGGAGTGAAGAGGAGAATTATCCTGTTTGAGATCGGCATAGGGTGAGCATTGCTCACCTTATCTGGATTTAAACAGTAGCCATTTTAGTTCTCAGATAGGCTTTGACTGAACGGTTCTTTGAGAATTAAACCTGACCACAGCGTAAATCCCAAAATGGCTGCGCCTGTCAATCCATCAATCATAATCAGGAAATGCATTTTCAGCGAGAACGCAGACATCGCCCCATACAGGTAATGACCCAAACTATCTAGTCCACAAAATGAATACAGCACCAAACATGGATAGGCGAACCAGAATTTCCGACTTTTATATAACCAGTAACCGGCAACTCCAATCCCAGTCCAAATCAGCCATGATGTATAAGTTGAAGATGGCGTAATCCAGTCAGGCTCAGGATACTGCTTGATATAAAAATAGTTATCTGTGAAATGAAGCGCTGTCGAAAAGATACAAGCCATCAAAAGAATCTTTAGTATGAATTGGCGCCTGGCTTCAGAACTCATGGGCCATTGACCTCTGTTTAGGTGATTGGAAACTACGGTAAGGTGAGTTAGCGATGGTGTCACCTGATAGCAATCCTATAACGTAAGTAGCTGGGCACAATTAAATTAAGGATAATTTTGGGGGTGGAGGGGGTGGAACCCTGCACCCCGTTCTAAGCCTGGTGGCTACAGCGATAACCCCGCCAACAGGGCATAAATCCCAATCCCCAGCACTCCAACTGCAATCCAGGTTGCGATCGCATGCCCAATAACAGCAAACCCGACGTAGCTACCTATCTCAGTAGAGTCAGAGTCAAGCTGAACAGGATTAGGCCCAACAGCAGAATCCAGCCCAAATTGCGCTTAATCCAGGTCTTGATTTGAAAGTCGCGGGTATATCCCTGTGTAGCAATGGATGAAACGGTCTGGTTGCGATCGCGGTACAACGTGCAATCCTTGGCATAAGGACGTTTAGGTAATGTACAGGTATCATCCTCATCGTAAACACAGGTCACACATAGCGGCTCATCCCCCGTTGCATGATGAAGCGTCATACCGGGATGGCCATATGCCTTCAGCGGAGTGCGGCAATAGGGGCAGGCGATCGCCTGTACATCAACAGCCTGGTGACAACGAGGACATTCCGGCATTCACAAAAACCATCAACATTAACCCTATTATCGCAATTTCTAGCTCCCAGCCCCATTCCCTGGAAATAGCTGCCCCGCCTTGACCGTCAAAATTTGGGATGAATGGAGCCACTGGGCATCAAATGAACCCAGGTGTGTTGTGGTAATCAACGTTTGGTAGCGATCTTGAATGACATCCAGCAACTGATTTTGACGATTCAAATCCAGTTCGGCTAGAACGTCATCTAAAAGCAGCAAGGGCGGGTCGCCAATGACATCTTCGATGAGTTTGAGTTCTGCCAGTTTCAGTGCCAGTACGAGCGTGCGCTGTTGCCCTTGAGAACCATACTGACGCGCGAAAGCGCCGTTAATTGTAAACTCGACTTCATCCCGGTGGGGACCCACCAGCGTTGTACCCTGGTATTTTTCAGCGATCGCCCGCTCCTGAATCTTTTCCAGAAACGCCTGTCTCACAACCTCCGGGTCATCTTCCTGTGTCGCTACATTGGGGACATAGCGAACTTCTAACTCTTCGGTACTACCACTGATGGCCCGATGCCAGTCAGTTGCCAGTGGAACCAACCGTTGCACCACCCTGGCTCGTCGCCGAATCACACGAGTTCCCGCAGCCGCCAATTGAGCGTCCCAGAGCGCCAGTTCGGGAAGAAGCGAGGAAGAGCTTTGAGTTCTGAGTTCTAAGTTTTGAGTTTGCTCCTGACTCTTGAATTCTGGCTCCTGGTTCCCAGCTTCCCCAACCAGACTTCGTTTCAGCAAAGCATTCCTCTGCCGCAAAACTTGATTGTATTGCTGCAAAATATAGGCGTAGACAGGTTCAAGCTGGATCAAGAGAGAATCTAACCAGTTACGGCGTTGTTCCGGTCCGCCACGCACCAGATCGAGATCCAGACTGGAAAACTCAACGACATTTAGAAGACCCAAAAAATCCAGTTGGCGGCGGAGATTTTCGCCATTAATCGCCACGGTACGGCGGCTGTTATTCCGCAGTGTCATCGCTAACTCGATGGAACCGATGGTTCGTTCCACTTGCCCTGTGATCTGGGCGATCGCCGCTCCATTCAAAATGAGATCGCGATCGCGGGAGGTGCGGTGCGATCGTAGGGTTGACAACAATTCCACCGCCTCTAGCAGATTCGATTTTCCCTGGGCATTATTACCCACCAGAATGGCTTTAGGAGCATTAAACTCCACCCGTTGATCCAGGTAATTGCGGAACTGGCGGAGGTGGAGGGAACGAAGATACATGGAGAAGTGATCTGTTCTGAGTCCTGAGTCAGAGAGAAAACCAACTCATAACTCATAACTCATAACTCATAACTTACAACTCTTTTCACTTCCGGGTCGTGTACCAGCGCAACACCAGCTTCTCCAACTCCACCCAAACAAACATCAGCATACTGAATCCTAGACAAATACCCAGTTCAGTCAGGTTTAAGTAGTGGGTGCCAAAGAAACTACGTAGGAAAGGAACATAGACCAGCATCAACTGCAAGATTGTAGTTAAGCTCACCGCAGCCAGGATGTAGGGATTGGAGAAGGGATTCATTTCAATGGTCAGTTGGGTGTTGGAACGGATGGCAAGGGCGTGCCCCATCTGGGCAATACACAGGGTCGTAAATACCATTGTTTTCCACCGTTCCGGGTCACCGGGAGTGTGTTTCACATAGTCATAGGACCAAACCATTAAGCTAATTGCCAGGATTGACAGGATGATACCAATCCGGATCATGTATGAGCCCAAACCACGGGCGAAAATACTTTCCTTTGGATCATAGGGTGGGCGCTTCATAACGTTGGGTTCGGCGGGTTCCACGGCCAGGGCCAGGGCAGGCAATCCATCTGTAACCAGGTTCATCCACAGGATTTGCAACGGAGTCAGGGGAACACCACCCAGCCCAATTAACGGTGCGGCACCAATGGTTAACAATTCGCCGATATTACTGCCCAGGATGTATTTAATAAAGCGGCGGATGTTAGTATAGACAACCCGTCCCTCTTCGGCAGCAGCGACGATAGTGGCAAAATTATCATCCAGCAGGATCATATCACTGGCGTCTTTGCTGACATCAGTGCCCGTGATGCCCATCGCAACACCAATATCGGCTTGCTTGAGAGCCGGTGCATCATTCACACCATCTCCTGTCATCGCCACAATCTGATTTCGGCGTTGTAGTGCCTGTACAATGTGAAGTTTATGTTCAGGCGCAACGCGGGCATAGATATTAACATGCTGCACTTCCTGCTCTAGTTGCTTCGGATCCATCTTTTCCAGATCGCGTCCGGTGAGGACGCGATCGCCGCCCCGGATTGCAATTCCTAAATCTTCTGCCACGGCCTGTGCCGTTAATTGATGGTCACCCGTAATCATGATGGGGCGAATCCCCGCACTGCGGCAGCGAGCCACGGCATCTCGCACTTCGGGGCGGGGCGCATCCAGCATTCCCACCAATCCCAGCCAAACTAGATCTCGCTCCGTCTTTTCATCCGATCCTTCTGGAGGAATCTCCAGGAGGGGGTTTGCAGGCAAACCCAAGTACCCGCAATCCCCGCCCTGCCATAGTATTGTTTTGCTCCAAAATTTGATGACGTTGCGCATCAGTAATCGGTTGAGCGACTTCACCCACTTGAATTTGAGTGCAGCGCTCTAAAATGAGTTCAGGGGAACCTTTTGTAAACATCATGTAGGGGGACGGGTTGCCTGCTGGTTGGCGATCGCCCATCACTTCCAGGATTACACTCATCCGCTTCCGTTCCGAAGAAAACGGAAACTCGGCAACACGAGGGAATTTATCCTCCCACTGATCCTTTTGAAAGCCTGCCTTGCCTGCTAAAGAAAGCAATGCTCCCTCTGTGGGGTCGCCTAAGATAACCCACTCGCCCATCTCCTTCTGTAACACCGCATCATTACAGACGGTGCAGGCAATTAGTAAATTCAGCAATTCAGGTTGTTCTTGCGGGTTAATGAAGTTGGAGTCTGTTGTACTGGTAGTAGGGTGAAAGTTCCCTACCGGGTCGTAGCCTTCACCCGTTACGTGTAGCGCCGTGCTGCTGGTGTAAACATACTGCACTACCATTTTGTTCTGGGTCAGGGTTCCCGTTTTATCCGAGCAAATGGTCGTCACCGAGCCCAATGTTTCCACCGCTGGCAGTTTGCGAATCAGGGCATGACGTCGTACCATCCGCTGAGTTCCCAGTGCCAGGGTGACTGTAATGACGGCAGGCAACCCTTCAGGGACGATCGCCACTGCCATACTAAGCGACACTTCTAACAAATCCTTCCAGCTTTGGAGACCCAGATGAATGATGCCACCCAGCACCACCAGAGCCACCATTGCCATTGCCCCAGTAACCAGAGTTTTGCTGAGCTGGTCCATCCGGTTCTGCAACGGAGTGGATTCGGTTTCCACTGATTGCAGCATGGTTGCAATGCGTCCCAATTCTGTTTGCATTCCAGTGCCAGTGACAACGACCGTACCTCGCCCCTGTACCACTTCAGTCCCTTGATATACCAGGTTGATGCGATCGCCCAATGGCGTATCCTCTGGCAACTCAATTTCTGCCTGCTTATTAACCGCCAGTGCCTCTCCCGTCAATGCTGACTCACGAACTTGCAGATTTGCCTCATCAATCAAGCGCCCATCAGCAGCAATCTGTACTCCGGCTTCCAGCAGCATGATGTCACCGGGTACCAGTTCCTTTGAGTCAATTTCTACAATTCTGCCGTCGCGTATGACCCGCACTCTGGAGGTTGCCAGTTTCTTGAGAGCGGCCAGATCTTTCTCGGCTTTGCTCTCTTGCAAATAACCCAGCACGCCATTTAAAACTACAATTGCCAGAATGGCGATCGTGTCCTTAAACGGAACTTCTCCTGGGGAAAGCTTCCCAGACTGTAAATCTATAAAATCAAGAACACCGGAGATAATGGCAACCGCAATCAGCAGGAGCAGCATGATGTTGGTAAACTGATCCAGCAGAATTTGCCAGGCTGTACGCCCTCCTGTCTCCACTAACTCGTTTAATCCGTAACGCTGAAGCTGAACAGCAGCCTGCTCATTCGTCAAACCGGACTTGCGATCGCTCTGCAACTGTTTCAGCGTTTGCTCAATCCCAAAAGTGTGCCAGAGCGGTACCGCAGCCGGAACCGAAGTCGTCGCGGGAGAATTTACAGCCATAGGAAAACTTTGCGAAGGAATGTTATAACACCGTTAGCACTTGATCATAGTGCCAAATTCGATACCACAGCACTATTAATTAGTATTAAGCTCCTTAGATTTTACTCTATAATTATGATCGCCAACCCCTTAATTCCTCGAGATCTGGTCGGCAGGCGGGCAGAACTGCATCAGATTTGCCACATCCTGAAGTCGGATGGCGACCTTTTACTAGCGGGGGTACCCGGTAGTGGGCGGCGCACCCTCCTCCGCCACGCTGCTCAAACTGTAAAAGCCCGCGTCATCGAAATTGACTGCCTGCGAGCGACTGACAGCAGCCGATTTCTGCAACTCTTGGCAGAAGGCATTATTTCAGAATTTCAGTCCCCCCCAGAACTTGCGCTTATTCAACGCTGGAGCGTAACCCAGCCGATTATTCTGGAACAAACCAGTGGTGGGCAGGCACGATTAATCTGGCATTTAACACCCAAGGATGAATGGGCCCTGTTTCAAAGCCTGCTATCACTACCCCAGGCGCTGGCAGAATGGCTCAACTGTCGAGTTGTTCTGGTGTTTATGAATTTTCCCCACATTCGCTCCTGGGACCGTACCGAAAAATGGCAACGGTACCTGCGTCAGGAAATTCAGCAGCAAACCCGGGTGAGCTATACCCTGATTTCCACCTTTGCCGATAGCTGGGTGCAGCACAGCAACATGCAGGTCATTGTGCTGGGCCCCTTAAAGAACGAAGACCTCCAGCCCTGGATTATATCTGCTCTGGCAGCCGAAGGGTTGCAATTTGCTCCCGAAACTGAAGCACTCCAGCTATTTCTGGAGTATGTACAGGGACATCTGGGAGATGCGATCGCCCTTGCTCGCCGCCTCTGGCTAGACCAGAAAGCCCTACTTTGCGCAGAAGCCATTGGTTCTCGGGAATCATCCAGCCAAAGCCACTCCCCACTTCCCCCTCATCTTCCCCCATCACATCCACCGCAGCGCACTGACTCTGATCGAAGACCTATCCTCAACCTTCGAATCGCTCATTTTGCTGTTGCCGCCCAGCCAGGTGCGTGTCCTGGAAAGTCTGGCCCTCGATCCGACTGATAGCCCTCACTCGCGGGAGTATATTCAAAAACATCGGCTATCCCGGGGAGGGGGACTCCAGGGAGCCCTGGCAAGTTTGCAGCAAAAGGGCCTGGTGTATGGACCGGAGTACCATTACCGGATCACACTGCCACTGCTGGCGTTGTGGTTAAGGCATCAGCTGGCCTAAGCTTTACTTCACACTTCAGTAGAATCACGGGATTTTCCTTAAATAAAGTTAATAGTCCCTTCAATTAAAGCGATCGCAGAGGAATTCCTCTGTAAAGCTTTCAAAAAAGCCACCCGGTTACACGGTTGTCATCGTACCCATGTCTGGGGTTTAGTCTACGTAATTAAACCTAATTCACCCAATCGGGTGATCAAGTTCTTGAACACAGGTAGACCCGAAGATTGCATCAAGTAACCACAACCCTGCGGCCAGATCCAGGCTAAAACATCAACCTTTACCTGGGAAAAACGGCTCTCCTGAGAGTTTGGTGATAAGCCTCGCATATCACCAAATCAAAATCAATGTTGCAGGGATCTTGTTTGGGGTGAAAAAGTAGCTTACGCTACTCTTTCACCAGCAAGCTAGGAGAACCAGAAAAACCTTTGCAGGGTTCCTCTTTTTAGGGTTGCAGAGCCGATAAATGCACTGGTGACATTGCCCAAAAACTAATTGGCTGGAAATACTAAATTTCCCAACTTTATTTCATACACTGGCAGTGTTAAATTACTGGATTGGATCAGGGTCATAGGGTCTGGCAATTCCAACTTTCCTTGTTGTTTCACAGAAATTTTCTAGACAGGTATCCATGTTGAATCTGAAGCCCTCTCATTCCTCCACCAGACGTGCCCTAAACTTCCTGAAGCAGAACCCGTCAATTTCTCAAACGCTGATTGCCGAAGTTGGTGAGGATTTCAGCCGAGTTTCCACGCTCATCCAGCCAATTTTAGACGCCCCCAATCGCTGCGAGATCAGTTCCTACTACATTCAGGCTGTCACTACTGGTCGGGCTGCTTTTCTTACTACGAACCTGCCGAATATGCACCAGACCCATGTCACCGAAATCGGTTCGGGCTGGTTAATTGGACGTAGCCCCAACTGTGCAATCACTGTAGAAGAACTCTCAATTTCTCGCTGCCATGCAGTCATCGGCCACCGCCCAAACCACGGCTTCTACATCATTGATGTGGGTAGTAGCAATGGTACCTTTGTCAACGGTCGTCGTCTGGCTACCCTGAAACAACGGTTTCTTAAAGATGGAGATTTGATTGAATTGAGCCATACTTGTGTTGAATTCTTTGTGGCGGGCATCAAAGACCAACCCGGCATGATTAAGGAAACTCAAACTCAGTAAGTCGCTAGAGGCAATTAAATTGAGGATGATTTCGGGGGTGTGGGGGCTGCGCCCCCACACCCTCTTTAAACCCAATGTCCTAACGCGTTTGCGTAGAGCTATAGTTTTGCCAAATCCACTCCACATAAACCCTGCAATGATGCCCTGTGTCGCGTTATTACAGGGTTCTTTACTGAAAACGGGTAAAAATCTTTATCGGATTCTTCGCAATTCAGGGCTTTCCCTTACCAAAACTTTACTATGGTATTTTTTCGGAGAGATTAATCTAGATATATATAGGTTTACTAAAGTTTTGCTTCTACTCTAGGTAATTCCAGGGGAAACAAGGGCTAAGGAGTATTTCTGCGAGGTATCCGCTTCAGCATTTGAAGTTTGAATAGGATGCCGCTGGCCCAGCAGAAAAGCTCTGCAAATCGATTGTCCTCTCATCCCTCAATTCCTTCGGCCTGGGAAAAGGGTAACTTGGAATCCCTTTCCTTAACAAACCAGAGGATTACTAGGGTTTAAGGAAATTTGAGGAAAGTGATTATGCATCTACGTTGCGCACTCTTAATAGGATTTTGCTGGAGGTACTTGGCTCGTCACTAAGGTACTGAAAGCTAAATTATGCCGTGCTTGGAAAGTTCAGTTTAACAGACGTTGTTTTGGGTGACTGAACTTTTGCAGGTAACTATTGACCGTTTTTATTTACCCCTAAACGTTACATGGTTGTTAATCAATCGCCAAAAGTTGAACCCGATAGGCAAGGAGAAAACCGTCTTGTAAAAGAGGCGTGGGAATTGTTGGAAGATTCGGTTGTTCATTACCGTGGGCGTCCAGTGGGAACCGTTGCGGCACGAGATCCCTATGCTGAAGCGCTGAACTATGATCAGTGTTTTGTGCGTGATTTTGTGTCGTCGGCTTTGTTGTTTTTGATCAAGGGGCAAACGGAAATTGTTCGCAATTTTTTGATTGAAACCCTGGCATTGCAGAGCAGCGATAAACAAATGGATTGTTTCAATGCGGGACAAGGATTAATGCCTGCTAGCTTTAAGGTGGAAACCTGGGAGAACCAGCAGTATTTGACAGCAGATTTTGGTGAACACGCGATCGGTCGAGTGACGCCTGTAGACTCTTGCCTGTGGTGGCTGATTTTGCTGCGAGCCTATGTCAAAGCCACAGGTGAGCTTGACCTGGCACACCGCTCTGATTTTCAACAGGGGATTGTGTTGATTTTGAAGTTATGTCTTGCCGATCGCTTCGACATGTATCCAACCATGCTGGTGCCAGACGGCTCATTCATGATTGATCGCCGCATGGGAGTGTCCGGGCATCCTCTGGAAATTCAGGCGTTATTCTACGCAGCGTTGCGATCGGCGCGAGAATTACTGCTACCCAACCGCCGAGGCGAAGTTTATATTCAGATCGTCAATCAACGGTTAAGCACTCTGAATTACCACATCCGGGAATATTACTGGCTGGACCTGCGGCGCTTGAATGAGATCTACCGCTACCGGGGTGAAGAGTTTGGGGAAGCCGCCGTGAATAAGTTCAATATCTACCCGGATTCCATTCCTCTCTGGCTAACAGAGTGGATGCCCGAAACTGGTGGCTATCTGGCTGGAAATCTAGGTCCGGCGCAGATGGACTTTCGCTTCTTTACCCTGGGTAATTTAATCTCAGTTGTGTCATCGCTGGCGAGCAATCTCGAATCACGTTCGATTATGGATTTGATCGATCAGCGCTGGCAGGACCTGGTCGGCTACATGCCGATGAAAATCTGCTTCCCCGCAGTCGAAGATCTGGAATGGCGTATTTTAACGGGATGTGATCCTAAAAATGTTCCCTGGTCTTACCACAATGGGGGCAACTGGCCTGTCCTGCTATGGGCACTGGCAGCGGCAGCTCAAAAAACAGGCAGACCCGAACTGGGATGGCGCGCCATTGAAATTGCCGAACGCCGCTTGAGTGTAGACGAATGGCCCGAATATTATGACGGCAGAAATGGCCGACTGGTTGGCAAAGCTTCCCGAAAATACCAGACCTGGACGATCGCTGGCTACCTCCTGGCCCGCGAAATCATGAACAATCCTCAACATCTTGATCTGTTCAGCTTCAACGAAGATCCAGAAATGGTGGAGTGGATATGCCTGACCCGGGAAATGAGGTGAAATATACCAATTTAATACAGATAACAGATGCCTTAATGGAAGAAGCCAGGAGCCAGAAGCCAGAAGTCATAGGAAATCCATTTATAGAATGGCATTTTATTTTTATAGAGTGGAATCACCTTTATAGAGTGGAATTAACTGTGGAGCGTTTCACTGAGCTGCTGTAAGAAATCACTAGGGTCTGTTTTAAAACCCTAGGCTAGAAATAAGCGTACACGGGACGACCGATTCGGCTCTACTTGCAGCGACGTAGGATCGGGGCAGTGATTCCTCGCCGCTCCAATGAATCTCGACAGGGGACACGCTTTGACCGTCAGGCTGCTCGAGAGCGCAACTGCATTGAACGCACAATCAATCGCTTCAAACAGTTTCGACGGATTACTACCCGATATGAAAAACCGGGCATAGAACTATCTGGCGATGCTCACCCTTGCTGCAATTCTTCTGTGGCTCTAGGCTTTAGAACACGCCCTAAGCAACCTGGTGACGGCTTTATAGCGGTAGTCATTGTGGTTGGACGGGGTGCAGCAGGGGTGGAACCCCTGGCTGGGGGCAAAGCCTCCACTCCCTCTCTAATTCCAATGTCCTAATGCACCCGCGTAGAGCTATAGTTGTGAGATGGAGAAGCTTTGTGAGAAGAAGTTCCTGCAGAACTCCTTCTCACAATCCCAATAGGATCGCTATATCTACTACAGTCCTCATCAGCGCAATTCATAGAAATTTCGAGGACCGAACTTCTTCGTAGTTTTGGGAACTGAACGCAAACCCCGTAAAAAGAAGACTCAACAGGAGAGACTAGAGTAGAGAATGGTTTGCAACCTGCTGAACAAGTGCAGGTTCAGGATTACGAGGACAATTAATAATTTATGCCAGTTCGCCAAGACCATTACTAATTAAACTATGTTTACTTTCAAGTCGTCTGCTTTTATTATCTTCTTGATTCATTTGTACATTTGCTTCATTTGTATTTTGGACAATTTGCAACCTTTTGAATGATTACTTACTGATAGACCTGGTTGCAAAAATTAGTATCCAGAACTCTGGTAGGCAAACTTGTAAGCAAACCAGCAGAAACTAAAGAAACAAACATCGAGGCAACGGTTTGTGTAGACATGATGAGAACCAGGAGCCAGGAGCCAGTCTTTCCCGCAAACACGCTAGAATTGGAGCAAGGTTTGAGAGGCAGCCTGCCACCGATGCTCACCCAAATGTTGTATGCAGCCTAGAGTTCTTGACCCCAAAGAATCCTATACATTTAGCAAATACTTTGACCTGCCTTACGCCCCCCAGGACATTTTAGCAGATTTAGGCTGCACTTTGGAACGTACTGATAGCGACGATTTACCTTACTTAGAAGCTCCTTTAGAGTGGCTTCCCGCCCTTTCTGAGAGCTTGAAACGACGCTTAAAACGAGTCAATACAACTACCGAACAGGCACGACGAGAAGCTCTCATCTTTCCAGTGATCGACCAGATTTGCGATCAATTCAACTATCCTCTCAACATTGAGTACACACTCAGTGTCAGCAACTGGCTCAAAGGGTCGCTCGATTATTATATTCCCAGCCCTCACAACCTCGTGATTATCGAAGCCAAACAATCTGACTTGACGAAAGGATTTACTCAATTAGCTGTTGAGTTGATTGCCCTAGATGAGTGGCTCCACCATACAATGCCTGTTTTGTATGGGGCAGTTTCCACTGGTGAGATCTGGAAATTTGGAAGATTTCACAGAGATGCCCGGCAGATTACTGAATATCTCCTCTTACACCCCATTCCCCAGGAACTGGAATTTGTAACCCGAACACTAATTGGAATTTTACAAGCTGAACCCACCAGAGTATTAGTAGAGCACTAAGGAAGTGCTAATAGCAGGCCCATTGAAGAAATTGAAGCAGGCGATCGCTCCCTTAAACCATCACCTGCCGGCATTGCTAAATCTGGGTATGAGATAGATGCTGCATGCTCGAAACCTCGTTTCGATTCATATTGTTTTTCAGCAACGCCCCTGCCAGATGTTCCCGCAAACTAGCGAGTTTGGTGGGCTTGCCTGTCAGCACCCTTCTGTCAACACCTTTTATCGAGCTGATTCACGTGACGTTTATTGCGTTTGCAACTGAGCATTCAAGGTTTTATCGATGCGATCGCGGGTTTCCTCCAGATGGGCGCGTGTGTAAGCATCCCATTTGCTTTCCTTACGCAGAGTTCTATCGAGGGCGCTACGCAACTGCTTTAAGTTGTACCAGGCTAAGGTGCGAGCGTCTTCAGGAGCCTCAACCGTCCGCCGTACCATATCCGACATCAACCTTAAATGCTCCCGTTGCAAACCCCGACGCAAACTTGAAAGGCGTAGAATACCCTCCGGTTGCAACATCTCTTGCCATATGGCTGTCTGCAACGTTTCAAACAGCTCCGGAATCGTCAGAGCCTGGTCGGGGCTTTTCAGTTCGGCATCTCGCAAGCGAGCGAGACGATTGTAGTCCAGCAATTCCTGCAGGATGGCAGATTGCAGAAACAGAACGCGATCGTGAATCGGGTAATCCAGTGTCACAACTTCAGGAGATTCCCCCCAATGGTTCCAGCGGGAAGGAGCCAGCTTGTTGAGAAAGGCAGGAGAAAAGCGAAACTGGTTTTCATCAAATACATACTTTTGTAATAACAACAATGCCTGGCGTTGCTTTTCGAGAGGAATGGGCTCAAACGGAAGTCGATCGCCCGTATTTCCATTGACAAATCGGTTGAAGGACTGTCCCCCCACATAGCGGGTCAAAAAGCGCGCGTACTGAAAGTAGTACTCAAAAATTTCATCAAACATGACTCGTCCATCACCAAAATTTTGACCCGGAGCTGGATAGCGTTGCTCTAATCGCTGCCACATTTGACGGGCATTTTCCAGTTGCCAGGGAGCATAGGTCAGCAGGTCATTACTGAGGTCAAAGCGGTTGATTTGGGGATCCAGACGGGCAAAGGTATCTTCATCCGTCGCGTAGGCGAGGTCCGCTTCGGCAGCACGGCGGGCAATTTGCTCTAGAAATGCCTGCTCTGTTTGAGTGGACTGGAAAGATATTGGAGTATAGCCATAGGCGATCGCCCACTCATCATAGGGACCCACAGCATGGGTAAAGTAATCTCCCTGGGGAGTGCCCGCAGGAGCAAGATTCACCGCACTGTAATCCATCACTGAAGCCAGTAACCCTTTGCGACGGGTAATTTCCCGATTATTCAGTTCTGTAGGAGATAGCATCGCGCTGGCCCGAAAATTGTGGCGCAACCCCAACGTATGCCCCACTTCATGGGCAATCAGATAGCGCAGAAACTCCTGAATATACTGGCGCATCTCTGGGCCATTAGGCGGAACCCCTTGCAGCATACTCATGGCCATTGAGCCAATCGCCAGTTGATGGGTGGCTTCCATGCCAAAGCAGAGATCATAGTTGCCCAAGAGTCTAAGGAGCAGGCGTGGGTTTTGAGAAGGTTTTGGGGTAAGCGATCGCTGCAAAGAATAGGCAGTTGTCCCATAACTGCACAGGTCAGGAGTGCCCGTTAGCTTCGCCAAAGAAGGCATCATCCGCATTCGGTTTTGTGCCAGAGTTTGATATTGCTCCTTCAAATAACGGGCAAAGCTGGCATCGATCAAAATGTCTGCATCCAGGATTTCGCCGGTTAGTGGATTGATGCGAGAAGGCCCCATCCCCAGGAAGCCAGACTCAAAGGACGTGATCCAGCGAATCGTGTTATACCGGACATCGGCTGGATCCCAGGCTGCTTTAGGGGGCATTTGCTTAACTTGAATTGCATCCTGAAATCCTGCCTTCTCAAAGGCTTTGTTCCACATTAAAACCCCATCTCGCACCGCATCTCGATAGGCCACAGGTACTGTGTTTTCAATCCAGAACACGATGGGCTGTTTGGGTGACGACAGGGGCAAATCGGGGTTTTGCTTCTCTAGATGCCAGCGATTGATATAGCGCACAAAGGGAGTTCTGGGAGTGTCATCGGAAAGATTTTGAAAGGCTGTGACAAAATAGCCAACGCGGTTATCTGCCTGGCGTGGGCGGTAGCCATGCTCAGTGGGCAATTGGGATAGGCTGTAGCGAACCTTTAAATTGAAGGAGCGGCTATCCGGCAAGGATTCAATAAAGGCAGGCGGTTCTTCCTCGCTTCTACTTGAAAAGCCATAAACCGATTCCAGTTCTACATTTAAGGGAAAGGCTTTAGCAGCTCCAAAGTAAGATTTGTTGACATCGAGCGTGTAAGAACTACCCAACCAATTTACCAGCACAGGTGTAAGCCCAGGGAAGTCGCTCAAAAACAGAGGTCCCAGATCAACCAGAACACTTTTGCGCTTAGGATGATGGCTTTTAATAGGCAATGCCTGTAAAACAGAACTACTAAAAGACCGCTGAACCGAAGTCTTCAGGGGATCGTCAGGGTGGGTGCGAAAGTAAACGTTGGGCATCAAAAACTGCACTTTGTTATCAACCCGGCGAAACATAAATAAAAAGTCTGCCAGGGGCAGGCCACTATAAACGCCACTTTGCCCAATTCCTGTCTCCAGCGTTACGGTGCAAAGGTAGTTGATGTTGAGTTGGTTCGGTTTGATTTCGGCGTAAAGTTTGCCTGTAGTGCGATCGCGGTATAGCGTAAACAACCCATCCAGTTGCTCTTTTCCTTTCACAAACTGGTTAAAAGGCTGCGGTTCTTCAGCTTCTTCGGTTTCTGTTTGGGCAACCTTGACCTCTGGCTGAAGTTGTTGGAAAGGAGTAGACGGTGGCAGCGGACGAACAGGAAACTGGGAACCTGTTACTGCTCTGGTTAGTGGGGGGCTAGCAGATTGCCCCAATTGAAGATGGGTAGCCCCAGTACGAGACAGTGCTGCACAGGCATGGGGCAACACCAGCACCAGGAGCAAACCCAGCAAAAATGTAACGATTAGCGAAACACGTTTCATCCCTGTTTATAGGATGGGTTTATAGAGTTCTCTCAGTTGAAGTAGAAAACAACTTCGGTGACGATTCTTAACCTAACGCGATGTGCAACTAAGGTTTTGCAAAGAAAGTCTCACCCTACGAAGCTAGAAGTACAAGCTGTCTAGTCAGGTGAGACCAATGTTTTCTATTGACGAGTTTATCATCGCGGTCTTCTGCTGTGTGGATGATGCTTTAGCGGAAGTCACCCAAGGACAACCGATTCGAGCCAAAGGATTTGCACCTGGGTTGAGCGACAGCGAGGTACTGACGATGGAGATTGTGGGCGAATATCAAGGGATAGATGCTGACCAAGCGATTTGGCAGTATTTTCGCCGTCACTGGTTGGCTTGGTTTCCAGGGTTAGGGAGCCGTTGCACCTTTGTGCGGCAAGCCGCTAACCTATAGCAATACAAAGCCTTGCTCCAGCAACACTTAGCCGCTCAATTGGGAGCGTTCAGTGACTCAGTGCATCTAGTCGATGGGATTCCCATCCCGCTCTGTGGCTTTGCGCGTGCGCCAAGCTGCCGCAGTTTCAAAGGCATGGCGGCGTATGGGTATTGTGCGGCTAAGAAACAGACCTACTATGGCTTTCATGGACATTTGCTCATTCGTGCGACTGGCGTGATTACAGGCTTTAGTCTGACACCTGCCAATGGCAGTGAACGGGAAACCCTGTGGGAAATGGTATCGTCCATTCACGGGCTACTGATTGGCGATAAGGGTTACCTATCTGCCCCACTCCAACAGGAACTCCGCCAAGTTGGCATTGAACTGGAAACCGCTTTGCGCTCCAATATGCAAGACGCTCGTGACCCAGCTTGGCTTGCCTTACTCAAGCGCCTACGGCGGCTCATTGAAACGGTTATTGGACAATTGGTTGAACGCTTCTCGATTGAAAAAGTCCGGGCACGAGACCTGTGGCACTTGACCCGTCGCATCCATCGTAAGCTGTTAGCTCATACCGTTTGTCGTTGGCTCAATCGCCTGAGTCCTAACCTGTTGCAGTTTGAGCAACTTGTGGCTACCTAGTTTTAGTCGCACATCGCGTTAACCTACCTTTGAATATGAATAGAGTTGTTGGGAAATAAAATTTACTTTGGGACAAGGTTCTCCCATTTCTTTGCTCAATTTATGCTGCATCCAAATACCAGTTCCATAAACCAGCAGCGTTTAGCATTAAGCGGTCATCAAAATCAGGCACACGATTGCGATAAACATCTGTGACCGAACGATAACGTTTGATGCCTGCATGGGCATGTTCACACACTACTCGTTGACGGCTGAACTCGCGGTTTTCCTGCTTCTGTTGTTCGCTTAATTTCTTGCCCTTTGGTTTCTTGTGGGGCAAATGAACGTTCTCAAATTCGTTTTGTAATCCTTGAAATCCTAAGGCTCCTTCTATCGCAACTTCATCGGGAATGTTGCCCACCAAGTCTGCTTCGTCAAGTTGTCGTTTGTCATGAACAGTGCCTGCTCTTGCCTTCGTCAGCAGGATCACTCGCTTTTTTCGCGTACTGCCTGTGATGTGCTTACGGGTATGGCGTTTCTTCTTGCCGGAGTAATGCTCTTTTTGTTTGTCGGAGTCTTTGGGACGTTGCACGGGACGCTCTGTCCCATCGAAAATCACTTCTTTAACCTCTGGAAAGCGTTCTAGAAATTCCTCCATGCTCCGCACCTTGCGCTCCGGCAGTGCCTGTTTGTGCCCTAACGTTTGCTCCAAAACAGGCAGCAGATGATGAACTCAGTCCCACGCACAGGAGCGGTCAAAGCCAAACAACACACTCATTCAGTCGAATGTGGGATAGCATTTGCAGTCCAACAAAATGGAGAACAACTTGTCACGGTTTGTCCGTAGAGTTGCTTTGCGTCCCCCTCCAACTGCACGTTTGCGCTCTACCCCAGGTTTTATCTGATTCTGCTGATAAGCCTCACTAAAGCTGGGCAGGAGTTTCTCAAATGCTTTGCGGTTGAGTCCTGTCATTGCCCGCAACAGGCGGTCATTTTGGAGAATGCGGTCTAAGTTCAGCATGGGCAGAGCAGCGTGCAACTACCGACTATTATCTCTTATTTCCCAGCAAATCTAATAAAACAACCTTTCATTAAATTTAACTAATTTCAAGGATTTATTTCCGTAGAACTGCGGAGCCAACATCAGGGTTCATCAATTCAATAAATAAATTCCGCATATTCTCTGTTGAGCCATTGTTATATAGTCAATTTCCATGCAGGTTTTAATGAGTTTGATCAAGATGCTTCTATTTTCTTCAATCCATAAATGAGCTAAAAAATAAAAAAATTCCTTAATTGTTAAAGATCGACTGTTAAACTATTACCAAAAGGGGTGATACCCCCTGTTACATTTAATGTTTTTCCTATTAGGTTTGAATTAGGAAATCCTTTTTCATGAGGGTTTTCCAGGTGTGACCGTTGATTTGGATATACCATTAATGCCTTAGAGCGTTCTCTTGACTAATGCTCAATTTTTTCTAAGAAATTTGGCTGATAACGATTCAATCAAATGGCTGAAACAGGGAAAAAGGAAAAAATGATCTTTCCAAATGGCTTTGATAGACAGAGAAAAGTCAATTTTTTGGCCTATCAAAGCAGGAGTCTTTTCTGGTGAAACCTCAGTATTTTTACACACACTGCCTTAGTGGCATTACGCTTATCCCTGTCGATGCACTCACGTTGAGGAAACCTTGATGGAGTTGGTTTGAGGAACATTTAGGAAATGTCACGGGATGCTCTCGTTGTCGGAATTAGTGCGTATCAATGGTTGCCGAATCTGAGCGCACCAGCCCAGGATGCAGAGGCGATCGCCCAACGATTACAAAGCAGCGGTGATTTTCGAGTCACCCGCATGCCTGATATCATCCAAAGAGGGCAATCCAGAATTGGGAGCAAAACTCCCGTTACCCTGGCTGAACTGGAAACTGCTCTGGTTCGGCTATTCAAGCCAAAGGGAAATAACATTCCGCACACAGCCCTGTTCTACTTTTCAGGACATGGCCTTCAGAAGGATGCGGGGATTCAGGAAGGGTATCTGGCAACCAGTGATGCCAACCCTAATGTGGGTTTCTACGGGCTTTCCCTCTTCTGGCTGCGGCGACTTTTGCAGGAAAGCCCTGTAAAACAACGCATTATTCTGTTGGATTGTTGCCACAGCGGAGAATTGCTCAACTTCTTAGAGGCCGACCCTGGTGCCCGTAGTGGAACTGATCGCCTGTTTATGGCGGCTTCACGGGAGTATGAGGCCGCCTACGAATCGATTGAAGGAACGTACAGCATTTTTACACGGGCATTGCTCGATGGACTTGATCCTACCCGCGTTCCCAATGGCGTAGTAACTAACTATGCCCTGACTGACTGGGTGAGTAATGCTCTCAAAGGTGAAATGCAGCAGCCCCTGTTTGAAAATTCGGGCAGCGAAATCATCCTGACCTGCAATCAGGGCGCATCAACCATTATTAAAACTGAACTGGCTCAGGAGATTTGCCCCTATCGAGGACTGGAGTGTTTCGATGAGGCCCATGCTGAGTACTTCTTTGGGCGAGAAGACCTGACCGATCAATTGATTGAAAAATTGAAGACCCGAAATTTTGTGGCGGTTGTTGGAGCCTCTGGCAGCGGTAAGTCGTCCCTGGTGCGGGCCGGCTTGATTCACCAATTGCGCCAGGGGCACAAGTTTTCAGGCAGCGATCGCTGGCGAATTCAGCTCATCACCCCAACGGAGCAACCCCTCCGCAGTCTCGCCAGCGCTTTTGTTAACTCCCAGGCCCCTACCGTAGACCGGGCAGAACATCTGCGACGGGCAGAAGCTCTCTTGCGCGAAGGTGGGAACGGCCTTTCCCATCTGGTTCGCGCCAGCCTGATTTCATCCAAATATGGTCGTAATTCCCGCCTGTTGTTGATTATTGACCAGTTTGAGGAGGTCTTTACTCTCTGCCAGGGACCCCAGGCTGAGCGCGATCGCCACCGCTTCTTCAACTCCTTACTCACCGCCCTGCAAGAAGCCAGCGACTGTCTCAACATCGTGATTGTGCTGCGTGCCGATTTTTTTGGCAAATGTTCCCTTTACAATGGCTTAGCCGAGCAAATTGAACAAAACCTGATAACAGTCACTCCCCTCACCTACGAACAGATCAAAGCTTCCGTTGTGAAACCCGCTCAAAAAGTCGGGGTTGTTTGTGACCCCAACCTGGTCTACAACATCCTGCTAGATGTGGTTGGGGCTCCCGGCGAATTGCCACTTCTACAATACACCCTGCTGGAACTGTGGCAACAGCGTCAGCCTGATTCGGCTGGCGGCCCTGCTCGTCTCACCCTGGATGCCTATACTGAGCTGGGGGGAGTCAGAGGAACGCTCCAGAAGCGGGCAAATGCCATCTTTTACAGCCTTACCCCGGAAGAACAGCAGGTTGCCAAACGCATTTTTATTGCCCTAACCCAACTGGGGGACGGTACCGAAGATACCCGCCGCCGCATTCTCAAGTCGGAACTGGTTAGTCCCCGCTTTCCGGCAGAATTGGTGGATCGGGTGCTGGAAAAACTGGTGGCAGCAAAACTTGTTGTCACTAACCAAATTGTTCCCACCAGCCGCTATCGGGAACAGACTGATCAGGGGTTTGCCAACGTCTCTACTGCCTTGCGCCTAGCCCAGATATGCCAGGGCAAATTCCCCAAACATAATCAGCCGATTGATCTGCCTTCTGCCAGAGTGCAAACCAGTCTGGAAGGGGAGCATATCATCGCCAAAGTCACCCAGTTGCCCACCAACCATCTCGCTGAACGCAGCACCTCTCAGGGATTGTGCCCTCTCTATCAAGAAACTGTGGATGTGGCCCATGAGACCCTGATTCGCCACTGGTTGATGCTGCGAACCTGGCTGGACGAAAGTCGGGAAATGCTGAGACGGCAGCGCCGGATTGAACACGCAGCACGGGAGTGGCACAATGCTGAAGAACCCCGCTCTAATGAATACCTGCTGCATGGCGCTCGCCTGATTGATGCCGAAGATTTTCTGAAAACTTACCCGGATGAGCTGTCTATTCTGGCACAGCGGTTTATCTCGATTAGTCGCGAAGAGAACCAGCGCACCCAGAAGGAACTGCGCCTGTTGCAGATGGTGATTCCCTGCACGTTGCTGGTAGCACTGGCAGTAACGTTTACCCAGTACATTGCGGCAATCAAAAGCCAGGCAGAGAAAGATTACCAGCTTCAAATTGCTACCTCCCGTCAACAGGCCGCGATCGCCCAGTCCATTTTGCAAGAGCCTGACGGCGATCCAATGGCAGCACTGCTGATTAGCCGTCTTGCCGTGGAAAAAGGGAGACACACCTACGAAGCCCAGGCGAGTTTACGGGCAGCCTTACAAAAACTGCGCCTGCAAGCCAATTTGAAGGGACACACGGGAGCCATTCAGACCTCAGCTTTTAGCCCAACCCAGCCCTACTTCGCCACAGGTGGAGAAGACGGCACCATCCGGCTCTGGTCATTAAAGACCCAATCGGCTGAAAAGGTGTGGCAGTGGGAAGGAGGGCCGGCTGATGGAAAAGGCGATGAGACAGGTCCACCCCAGATTTCATCTGCCACAACCAATCCCCAATCGGGGGCGATCGCGGCAATCGCATTTAGCCCGGATGGAAAGCTCCTGGCCGCGATCGCCCGTGACTCCAACCAGGTACGGGTGTGGTCTGTGGAAACAGGTGTGCTTCAGTTTCAGTTGCAAAGTGGAGGTGGGGCAATTATACGGTTAGCTTTCAGTCCAGATGGTCAGTGGATTGCAACGGTCGATAGCCAGCAAGCAGTACACCTCTGGCGAGTCCGTAGTGGACAGATCCACAGGAAACTTTCCCATCCCGTTGAAGTGCGAGATCTGGCCTTTAGCCCGAATGGGGAGTGGCTTCTGACGGCTAGTGGCAGTAAGGTCCATATTTGGGAGGTCAACAGTGGGCGATCGCACCAGGTTCTCCGCCATCGCCATCAAGTCAATTGCACGACTTTTAGCCCCGATGGTTTAACGATTGCAACGGCATCCAGTGACGGCAGTGTACAGTTCTGGCGGGCTCCTGGATCATTGCTCCAGGATTCCTACCCCTGGCAAAAAATGGTCAACAGCAAACCACTCCATACCTACTCGTCATCGCTATCACAGGTGCTATTTAGTCCCAACGGTCGGGTGATTGCGGTTGCCGATCAACAAAACCGCATCTGGCTATGGGAGGTCAATACTGGACGGTTGAAATTGCAACCAGACAGAACCAATGATTTAAAGAGTCCGGACCATCCAGCACAGGGAATGGTTGCCTTCAGTCCGGATAGTCAGTACCTGGCAACCACTGGTTGGGAAATTAGCACCAATCAGCTCGTTCACACAGTCCAACTATGGAATGTGCAATCTGGACAGTTGGTGGATATTCTGCGGGGCTATTCGGGGGCGCTAAAGTCCATCCAGTTCAGTCCTGATGGTTCCCTGATTGCAACAGCGGGAACGGATGGGTCAGCCCGTCTCTGGGCGGCAGAACCGGGAAGTGAGTTTCCCACACTAAAGATGATGGGCGATCGCATTCAATGGGTTGCCTTTCGCTCGCCCAACCTACAGCAAAACTTTGATTTTTCGGATGCCACAACTGCCCGTATAAAACCAACCGCAACCACTTCCACACCTGCGGGCTTTGATGATCTGTTGACTGTGGCAGCCAATGGCACCATCCACCATTGGAGCTTTCCCTATTATTCCATTCCAGGAGAGATTTCCAAAACTCTCTCTTCCCAATCATTAGCAAAACAACCAGTTTCCCAATCCGTCCTGAGGGAGGGCAGGTTCAATTTCTTCAAGTGGGTTGGAGACTCCGCGTCCTTCCTAAAGCCCAAAAGCGAGAACTACTCGGCAGGCTTTAGATTTACAATATGGCGACCCCAGACCCAGGAAACCCCGAACAGGAGTTCTAAAACAGTCCAAGCAATTTCCCTGGATAGAACTCAACCCCCTTCAGCCGTACCCGCAGCCATTAGTTTTATCCAAAAGCTTCCCCCCGGAATGAAGTTAGCTGGAGCTGCCTTCAACTCAGATACTCAGCTAATGGCAACTGCCAGCTACGCAGATAACGTTCAGCTCTGGAAGCTTCAACCCGATGGAACAGTGAATCTTGTGCGGAATTTTGATCTACCCGATTCTGTTAGCAGTGGACATAGACCAACCACTGAACGGACTGGTAAAAGTCGTTTTGGTACCATTCGTCAACTTGTCTTCAGTCCCGAAAACCAGAAGCTTTTGGGCGTGGGGGATGACCGGGTCATTTATCTTTGGGATGTGCAGTCAGGCAAACTGACCACTCGCTTGAAAGGTCACGGGGCGGCCATTGAACAAGCCCGGTTTAGCCCGGATGGGCAGCTAGTGGTCAGTGCCAGCCGCGATCGCACCGCCCGCATCTGGAAAGCCTCTACTGGCGAGTTAGTGAACACCCTGCCCCATCGCAATGCGGTCAGTAGTGCCCAGTTCAGTTTAGATAACCAACTTGTGGTCACTGCCAGCCAGGATGGAACTGCCAGGGTGGTGGATATTAAAACGGGTGCAATGCGGGTTTTGCTGGCAGGGCACTATGGGGCTGTGTTTGATGCCGAGTTTAGCCCCAATGGACTGATGATCGTCACTGCCGGAGCCGACGGAACTGCCCGCCTGTGGGATGCCCAAACAGGTACTGAAGAGGCAATCCTGCGCCCATTTGAAGAAAACGGCCAGCCCCTTGCGCGCGTGTTCTTTAGCCCCGATGGTCACTATGTGGCTGCTTTAGGTAAAAGTGGGAAACTCTATGTTTGGGTTGCAACCTGGGAAGGGCTGCTTCACTTAGCCCGCGATCGCAGCCTGCGCCAGCTTAAACCCGAAGAATGTCTTCGCTACCTGCGCCTTCCACCCAATGCTTGCCCAACTTTAGAAGTGAAGAACTAAATAAGTAGCTGGGCGCAATTATAGCGGTAGTCATTATGGTTAGGACGGGGTGCAGGGGTGAAACCCCTGGCTGGAGGCGCAACCCCCACTCCCTCCTTTACAAATTAATTCTGACTACCTACTTAGTTGCCTTTCTGCTTGTGGTGAAGTTGGAGTTGAAGTTGGAATCAATTCCAAAATCTATTCATGTTCAATATCAAGACTAGAAAGAAATCGAGAGGAATTAGGGAAACCAATCAAATCAAGGGTTTGATTGCAATTGATGGTTAGCCACCATGAACTGAATTCAGCATCACAATGAAAGGGAGTTGATAGTTGCTGAGTTGGGAAGAGAAATAAATTTTTAATCTCTTCTACGCTCACCTGATGCAATCAACAAATTCTGACGAGCTAAGGATAAGACTTGATGTTTTACCAGGGAAACCAGGAAGAAAAGGATTGGAATCAGGGCGATCGCCCAGCCAATTCCTAATGCCCAGGCAGGATAACCTTCATAGGGTGTTCTCAGATCCTTAGAAAACTGGGATGCCAACAACGCAAACAAGACTGCTGGAACAACGAATTTAATGGCAATATTCCACCATTTTCCAACCTGCCAGTCACTAACCTCGTTAATATAACGCCGTAGCCGCTCAGCACCATACAGCCAGCCAACTAGAATAGCTTGCAGAATACCCACCAGGATCGAGTTGTAGCTCGTCACAAAATGGTCAGCAATGTCTAGAAAATAAAGCCCTGCACGAGTGGTATAAAGAATGCCCCCAATTAGCCCTGCTAGGCAAACCCAGAATGATACTTTGACAGTATGGGAATGACCATACTTGTCTAAAAAAGTAGCATTCACAGTTTCAACCAATGAAAATGCACTATCAATTCCTAACGAAAGTAGCATCAGGAAAAATAAAGCACTAAAAAGCCAGGACATTGGCATTAAACTTAGAGCTTCAGGAAAAACGACAAAGGCAAGTCCTGGACCGGATGCTGCCAGTTCAGTGAGAGGAGTCTTGGTTTGCCACGCCATGTAACCAAGAACGGCGAACACCACAAAACCAGCAAACAAACTAATCGAAACATCAATCCATGCGGTTGTCCAGGCACTTTTTCCAATATCTTCTTGCTCTGATTTATAGCTGCCATAGGCAATCATGGTGCCAAATGCGAGCGAGAAAGAGTAGAAAATTTGGGCAAACGCAGCATTCCAAACCACAGGGTCAAGTAGAGCATTCCAGACTGGGGTGAGATAAAGCTTCCAACCATCCAAAAAACCAGGCAGGGTTATTGCCCGCAGCATTAGCACAGTCAACAGAGCGATCGGCAATGGCACACTGTATGCAATCACCTTTTCAACACTCTTTGTTCCTTTCCAGACACAGAAGTAAATCGAAACCCAGATTGCAATCAGAGCCAGCAGTACTGTCTCGTTAATCCCTCCCAAATGGGTGACACTATCACTCACTTGCAGCACATTCTGGAAAAAATAGCTCTTAGCATCTCCTGCCCATTTCACACCAGAAAACGAGGCAAAGAAATAAATCAGGCACCATGCCATCACAACAGCGTAGTAAGAAACCACGACAAAAGCAGAAAATGAAGCCAATATACCGAGGCCACCAAAGGCAGGATGCAGTTTACGACAACATCCAATCATCCCCTGCTGCATTTTTTGTCCGACACCAATTTCTAGCATCAGCAGAGGGACGCCAACTAGAAACAGTGCGATCAAGTAAGGAAGGAGAAAGGCTCCTCCACCGTACTTTCCAGCCAAGTAGGGGAAGCGCCATACATTACCCAGGCCAACGGCTGAACCCACAGCCGCCATCACAAATACACTTTTCGAAGTCCAACGTTGACGAGTCATGATTATTCCTAAATAGACACAGTAATTGCGTGTAGTGTCGCCAATGAAAAGGGAATCAAGAGAATTGAGAGGAATATTTTCAAGTCAACCTTTGACCTATGCTATTCTCAAAAGCACTGGCACGCTGTTGTCGGAGCCAGGCGATCGCAATCAGCACAATCAGAACCATTGGAATTCCAGCCAGGTTAACAACTTTCCAGCCAGCATTATGAAACACACTACCGGAAAGAATGGTGGCAAAAGCAATAAACCCAAACATGAAGAAGTCGTGGATTGCTTGCGTTTTAGCCTTCTCCGCAGGCGTGTAGACTTCTGTCAACAAAGTGGTTGACCCGATAAAAAGGAAATTCCATCCAATCCCCAGCAGCAACAATGCTACCGAGTAGCTCAGTAAACCCGTCCCCCCCAGGTTAATCAGCAAACAAAACAGATTAAGTAGACCACCCCAGGTGAGAATCGTCAGCACCCCAAATCGGGCAATCAGAAAACCTGTGACAAAGGATGGGGCAAACATTCCCAGGACATGCCATTGCATTACTGTTGCAGCTTCGTGAAACGGATGGGCGTTTGCCATCATGGCCAAGGGGGTTGCTGTCATCACCAGAACCATGACCCCGTAGCCCAGCATACTACCCAGCACTGCGACAATAAACACGGGTTGGCGGAGAATTACAGGCAGCGATCGCCCTTTTCTCCGGGACTCCTCCCTGGCTGGAGGCGGCAATTCCAGCAGTGCCATCAAACCCAAGGAGACGAATTGCAACATCGCAATTGTGACCAGCGATCCGGCAAAGTTGGCAGGTTGCAGCCAATCTTTTGACCATGTTGCTAATTGCGGACCAGTCAGTGCCGCTAAAATGCCTCCTGCCATCACCAGCGCGATCGCTTGTGAACGAAAGGCATCCGTTGCAATTTCGGCAGCCGCGAAACGATAAAATCCAACAAAGCCACTAAAAGCACCAAACAAAATTGCCGCCCAGCAGAATAGAACGAAACTATTGATTAGAACCGCACAGATTCCAATCCCGGCACCCGATAAACCAATCAAAATGCCAACCATAAATCCTATTTTGCGACCGACCCGCCGCATCAGCAACGATGCTGGAATCGTGACTGTCACTCTTGCAAGCTGAAGCAGAGCTAGAGGCAGGGTTG
This sequence comes from Leptothermofonsia sp. ETS-13, assembly GCF_049200465.1. Classification (NCBI taxonomy): domain Bacteria; kingdom Bacillati; phylum Cyanobacteriota; class Cyanophyceae; order Leptolyngbyales; family Leptolyngbyaceae; genus Leptothermofonsia; species Leptothermofonsia sp. ETS-13. The sequence goes on along the minus strand of NZ_CP120836.1, from coordinate 1,386,339 downwards.
CCAGAGATTTATCGCTAGCCAGGGATTGGCCAATCAGCGCTGCGATTGTAAATAAAATGATGTTCCCCGTTATGGCCAATGCCTGACACAGGGCTAGCAATGCCACCTTTTTTTTCATTGAATTGAGGTGCTTAAGCGAATCGTCCATTGTTTGCAGCTCCTGTGATTTCTGCCCTGTCACCTGTTGCCTCTCGACTCTCGCCTGATACAGATGCATCAACCAATACCGTAGTGCTGAACCAGCCAGATCAACACTTCTTCTTCCGATGCCATGTAAAAAGTGTGTCTTGTGTTTGGATTGTAAACATTCCACCAGACGTTACCATCCTCCTCAATGGTTTGCCAAATTCTGGGTTCACTGCTAATAGCCATTGCATCTACTAGCCTCTGCCAAATCCTGATAAACCAGGATGGTACCTTCGTTGGATAGATGCGAATCGGTTCAGGAACGGAATCAGGAATCAATTCCAATTCCTTGTAAATCATCCATTTTGTTTTTGCATTCGTAAACATGTCTGTTCTCAGTGATGGTGTTTGGAGACAAAAATTGGTGGTCTTAAAATTAAGGCTGGTGAACATTGCCCACCCTATCGCTCCTGCCCTCTCTCCAAACTTTTCCTGACGTAAATAGGGGCTTTCCAGATCTCCCCATTCCCTTTTAGGAAGGAGGGCAGGGGGCAGGTTCAAAAAAAGAGTCGCCTAAAATCGTGAGGCAGTCAGCTTCACATCTGCATATTTCCAGGCTTCCTTGAAGCGCTTTTTCACGACCTGGGCTTCTTCGGTTTTGCCCTGGGCCTGCAAACTTTTTGCCAGCCCGTACAACGACCAGCCATTTTCGGGATAGATTTTCAGATCTTCCCGGTAAACTTGTTCGGCTTCTGAGGCCCGCCCTGCTTGCAGAAGGATTGCTCCCAGGGATTGTCGTGCAGGTTGATACCAGTCCGCAGGTTCTGTGTAGACCAGAGCATCTTCCAGTTTGACGGCTTTTTGCAGATGGGCGATCGCGGCATTAAAATTACCCTGTTTCACAGCCACTTCACCCGACAGCACTTCAGTTGCAATGTCTAAAATACTGGCAGTGGGGTTGAATCCCCAAATTTTGATGTCTTTCAAGGTGGGATCAGCCGCGATCGCCTGTAATTGTTTTAGTTCCTGAACCGCTTGTTCGGGCTGGTCTTTTGCCAAATAGGCCATCCCTCGGACATAGTGATAAACCCCATTGGGATATTTCAGATCCGGGTCAGGATCTGCCTGTGCCAGAATGGCATCCCATCTACCAAAGCGAGCATTGGTGAACATGGGAATGGTGTAGTAGTGTTGCAATGAGCCAGCCATGTCCGGTTGACGCATGATTTTTGGATCCACCTTCGCTGTTTGAATCGCAGCATTCATTGCCACTTCACTTTGCCCGGTCATCAATGCGGCAAACCAGAGGAAGTGATGGTTATGGGGCATGTAAGCCAGAGGGTAAATACCCTGCGCATGACAGATAGCTGCATACTCATCATCGGCCTTAATCCCCAGTTGATTGGATAGAACCGCATCGTGGTAACGCCCGGTGCGAATGTAAATATGAGAGGCCATGTGAACCAGATGCCCAGAGCCAGGAACCAGTTTCATCAGGCGATCGGCAGAAGGCAAACCCAATTCAGGACGCTCCTTTTCCACAGCATGGATGTACAAGTGGTTCGCTCCCGCATGGTTTGGGTTCTTCTTCAGAATGGCTTCCAGTGTTGCTATAATTTCGACCCCTTCTGGTTTGGGCGTCCCGTCTTCTTCCCAATAGTCCCAGGGCGTTGTATCCATTAACGCTTCTGCAAATAAGGTTGCAGCATCCAGGTCATTTGGGTACTTTTTGGCAACCTCCCGCATGGCGTTGGCATAGGCGATATCGTAGGGTTTGCGGTCTTCAACATGTTGCCTGGGATAGCGCGTTGCTAATGCCTGGATATAGGCCCGTTCCTTATCGCTGGCATTTTTACTGAGCTGGATTGCAGTTTGAAGCGCTTCCCAGGCTTCTGGTACTGCATCCTTTTCCATCGGGGCATTGATATTAGGTCCCAGAACGTAGGCAATGCCCCAATAACACATGGCACAGTTGGAATCGAGCTTTGCCGCTTCCTTGAAAGAACGGGCCGCGGCATCATGGTTAAAGCCATAGGCAAGAGTCAACCCCTGGTCAAAGTAGCGCTGGGCAAGCTGATTCCTGGTGGAAATGGGGTGATGGTAGTTGCCCAGGTTTTTATATAGGGGTGCGTAGGGTTTGTGAGCTCTGTGGGAACCAGGTTCATCAGCTTTTGCATGGTGAGTATCAGGTTGGTGCGCGATCGCCAGCCTGTTGGATTCAACTGCTCCTGTTGCCAGTCCAACCGCCACCAGCAGACTGAAAAGAAATGCCGTTTGTTTTTTCATGGTGAATAACCTCCCATTTACAGGGTTTTTCAGTTGAGTTAGCCACACTCCTTAAGGGGCTAGGGGCTGGGGATTAAAGAGTGGTTTATGCATTTGAAACTAGCTGTAACTCTGGGTTTAATCGAAAAAACGCATGTAGTGTTGCTCAAACCAGACGCGAACTTCCATTTCTGAGGCGAAGTGTATTGTACGTCCGGTAGTTGGGTCGTAAACTCTCCAGTAAAGGTTACCGTTGTGATTCTTTCTCTTTCACACTTTTGGTTCATAATCCACGTGTACAATGTTTGCGATCGCATTGCCAATTCGAACGGCTCAGAATACTAACAGGACTTAGAATTGTCCCTGGCGTTGACACAGAACCTGCAACAAGTTTTACTTACTGATAGTTGAGTATCTTAGTCTTCATTCTTCAGGCTCTTGAGAGATTGCAAATGAATTGCGGTGCATTCTCACAGAGAAAGCCAAAGCACATCTTGAATGAGGCAAAGCTTTTCAGTCGCCTTACCTGTAATTTTTTTCAATCCAGATCCGGACTTCGTTTTTAGAATCTAGCCAGGCTGCGCGGTCAGTTGTCGGATCGTATATATACCACCAGATATTACCGGCACCATCTTGAACTTCCCGAATTTGTAATTCAGGTTCTTTTGTTAAAGCATCTATGATCAAATTCCAGATCTTGCTTAACCACAACTTAATTGGGAACCAGGTTGATTTAATCTCAGGTAACAGGTCAGGAATCAACTCTAACTCCGAGCCAGTAATGTATTTTGCCTTCATCGGACACCCTTCCTGATTCTTTGGGAACCATAGCGATCCTATAGCTGTCGCCAGGTTGCTTAGGACACTGGTTTTAAGGGGGTGTGGGGGCTGCGCCCCCAGAGCCAGGGTTCCACCCCTGCACTGTCCTAAGCCTGGTGGCTATAGCTATATTTGGACCGTGAGAATGAACTCCGCAGAGACTCCTTCTCACAAAGCCTCTCAATTTCACGACTGATTTAGGACTGCTATACCTGTATAAGGTAAGGATGAATCGAGAAGAACAAGGGAAGAAAAACAGTAGAAACATTCACCATTGACCACTCAAAAATCATTGGGATGTGGGCACTAAACCCCGTCGCTCCAGAAGCCTGCATTTTTTCTAGGGAAATCTCCAGTTTTCAACCTGGATGAGGTTCATCACCACAGATTCAACTCATGACGGAACGGCTTCGGGCTGATCAAGCTGAACTTTTTTGAGAAAGGCGCTTCACCTGCCCTGGAACGACTGCCCGTTGGAGCATCGTAAGAGCGGTAATGTCTTCCAGATTGCAGCTTGTGTCAAATAAGCGGCGCAAAAGGGAGGCTCACTCCCAACCCCTCATCCTTTTAGAATGGGAAGAGTAGTGTCAGGGGTTGATAAAACTTGATTCAGGCTGAAACGCTCGAACTTTTGGAATGGTCTCGTCTTTGCCAGCACCTCTCAACCTTCGCTGCAACCAAGTTGGGAGCGATCGCGGCTGGCCGTCTCAAAATACCAGCAACCCTGGACGAAACGGAAACTTTGCTGGCGCAGACTAAGGAAGTTTACGAACTGGAAACCCGCCTTACCCGTGGCTTGAGCTTTGAAGGCATCACTGACATTGGGGAATCGTTGGAGCGGGCAAAACGAAAGGGAATATTATCTGGGGAGGAATTGCTGGCGATCGCAACCACCCTGGCAGGCACGCGCAATCTGCGGCGCGTCATTGATGACCAGCCTGACTTAGAAGTATTAAATCAGCTAGTTTCAGACTTGCGCACCTACCCCGAATTGGAACAGGAAATTCACCGTTGCATCGACGACCGGGGGCAAGTTGCCGACCGAGCCACACCCAAGCTTGCCAGCATTCGAGAGCAGCAACGGCAACTGCGTGATCGCGTCTACGATATTCTGCAAGGTATTTTGCAACGCAAAGCAAATGCCATCCAGGAGCACCTGATTACCCAGCGAGAGGGGCGCTTCGTCATCCCGGTAAAAGCTCCCCAAAAAGATGCCATTCCCGGTATTGTTCATGACACCTCCATGAGCGGAGCTACCCTCTATGTAGAACCTCAACCAACCGTCAACTTAAACAATCAACTGCGCCAGCTTCAACGCCAGGAAGAAGCTGAATCAGAAGCTGTCCGGCGGGCTTTAACTGAACAAATCGCTGCTGTTCAGGAAGATTTAGAGCGATTACTGGCGATCGCCACTACCCTTGATCTGGCAATCGCCCGCGCCCGCTATTCCCTCTGGCTAGAAGCAAATCCCCCCCGTTTTATTGAGTGGGCAGGGGAATCAAAGCAATCCTCCACCCCAAAATCCCCACGCCTTCCAATCGTACTTCGCCAACTCCGCCATCCCCTCCTCGTTTGGCAGCAACACCACGAGCAGGGAAAACCCGTTGTCCCCATCGATCTGGTGATTCAGCCCCATATTCGAGTGGTTGCAATTACCGGACCCAACACCGGGGGCAAAACGGTGACTCTCAAAACATTAGGGCTAGCCGTCCTGATGGCGAAAGTTGGGCTATTCGTTCCCGCCTGTGAGCCTGTCGAACTTCCCTGGTTTGATCAGGTTCTGGCTGACATTGGCGATGAACAATCACTTCAACAAAGTTTATCTACCTTCTCCGGCCACATCCGCCGCATTAGTCGAATATTGGAAGCTCTTCAACAGGAGCCAGGAGCCAGGAGCCAGGAGCCAGAGGCTAGGAAAAAGGAAGAAGAAAGAGGCCAGGAGCCAGGAGTTAACTCAGAACTCAGAACTCAAAACTCAGGACTTAATACTCAAAACGCCCCCCATCTCCCCATTCCCTCATCCCTTCATCCCCTCACCCACCCCCTCACCCTCGTCCTCCTGGATGAAGTTGGAGCTGGAACCGACCCTTCGGAGGGAAGTGCCCTGGCGATCGCTCTTCTCAAGTATCTGGCAGATCACGCCGGACTCACCATTGCCACCACCCACTTTGGTGAACTGAAAGCTCTGAAGTATCAGGACGATCGCTTCGAGAATGCGTCTGTCGAGTTTGATGATGTTTCGCTTTCTCCCACCTATCGCCTGCTGTGGGGAATACCAGGTCGATCTAATGCATTGGCGATTGCCCAACGCTTAGGGCTTAAGGAAGAAATTGTACAGCAGGCACAATCCTACGTGGGTGGAGCAACAGAAGATGTAAACCAGGTCATTGCCGGCTTGGAAGCCCAGCGGCGTCGCCAGGAGGTCAAGTCCCAGGAGGCGGCTCAAATTCTGGAAAATGCTGAGCGATTGCATCAGGAAGTTGCACGTAAAGCAGCAGCACTTAAAGAGCGGGAGCAGGAACTTCAATTAGCCCAGGAGCAAGCGGTTCAGGCGGCAATCACTGAAGCAAAACGGGAAATTGCCCAAGTGATTCGCCAGTTGCAGCAAGGTCCGATGACTGCCCAGGCCGCGCAACAGGCAACCGAAGCTATCAATGATATTGCCCAGCAGCAATTGACTTCACGGCAAAAGCCCAAACCCAAGCCAGGATTTCAGCCCCAGGTGGGCGATCGCGTCCGCATTCCGCGCCTGGGTCAAACTGCTGAGGTCATCACTGCCCCTGATGACAACGACGAACTCACCGTCCGCTTTGGCTTAATGAAAATGACAGTTTCCCTTGATAATGTGGAATCACTCGATGGAGAGAAACCTGTAAAGAACCCAAAGCCCGAAGCTAAAGCCCCTCACCCCACCAGTGAAGCTGGAATTAAAACTATCGAAAGAAACCAGGAATTAGAACCCACTCAAAACTCAAAACTCAAAATTCAAAACTCATCCTCCACTTCCACCCCCCTCATCCGGACATCTCGCAACACCCTCGACATTCGTGGTAGCCGGGTTGCCGATGCTGAACCACTGATTGAACGAGCGATCGCTCAGGCTTATGATTCGGGAGTTCTCTGGATTATTCATGGTCATGGCACAGGCAAGCTGCGTCAGGGAGTCCACACGTTTCTACAACAGCATCCCCAGGTTGAACGCTATCAACTGGCAGATAGGACAGAGGGAGGCGCAGGCGTTACCGTCGCTTATCTGCGGTAATGCGTAAAATTACCTGGTTGCTCAGCGTTTCTTCGGATAGCTTCAAAAAACGCAAAGAAACGCAATCTGTCTTGTGATAAATTCACGGATGCCATTCGTAAGTAGATAACCCACTATGAGGATATTTCATACGTCATAGCCTGGAAGCCGATAGCAGATGGTACTTTCCACAGAAAATCCAGAACTTAATTACACCCTGGACAAGGAAAATTTACTACAACACATCGTAAACCGGATTCGCCAATCTCTGGAGTTGCAAGAAATTCTCGATGAAACGGTTGCGGAAGTGCGGTCTTACCTGCGCACAGATCGCGTTAAGATCTATCGCTTTTTTGAAGATGGTAGTGGAGAAGTGATTGCGGAATCGGTAAATCGCGATCGCCTGCCTTCCTTAGTGGGTTTAAACTTTCCAGCCGATGACATTCCCCCCCATGCCCGCGAAATGTTTGTCAAAGCCCGTCAGCGATCTATTGTGGATGTCAACTCGCGGCAAATCGGGCTCAGTCCCCTCACTCAGACTAAAGATGGAGAATCCAGCCAATTCAAGGAAATAATTTACCGACCCGTCGATCCCTGCCATGTCGAATACCTGACGGCTATGGGAGTCAACTCGTCAGTGGTTGTTCCCTTAATGCATCACGAAAAATTGTGGGGATTACTGGTATCTCACAATGCTATTTCCCGTAGAGTTGAAGAGCGAGAATTGGAATTCCTACAATTAGTGGCCGACCAGGTTTCGGTGGCGATCGCCCAATCAGCCTTGCTATCCCAGGCCCGTCAGCAGGCCGAGCGTGAGAAAACTGTCAACCGCATTGCCGCCTTACTTCACTCCCAGCCAGACATCCCCTTACAGGCGGCTTTGGAGGAAACCATTACGGCTTTTCAAGGCAGTGGAGGCAGACTTTACATTGCTGATCAGACAAACCATCCCTCTCAGAGTTTGAGTGTAGGTGTACAGCCCATAGCCCTGGACGCTAACAACCCGGCAATTGAACAACTCTCTTCCTGGCAAACTTTCTTCTCACCGGAGGCAAAACCCTCAGAGCGAACCCGGATCTGGGCGATCGCAGATTTTTATAAACAGCCAGAACTGCGTACCTTGGCTGCCCTCTTTCGCTCAACTTCCATCCGGGGTGTTCTAGTGATCGCCCTGCAATACCATCAGCAGTTTCTGGGCTATCTCAGTATCTTTCGCAACGAGGTCGATACCGAAAAACTGTGGGCAGGCCATTTTGACCCTGATCAACGCCAGCTAAAACCGCGCAACTCCTTTGCAGCCTGGAAAGAATCCAAAAAGGGGCAGCCTCCCAATTGGACCGGAAACGATTTAGAACTGGCGCAGGCGCTGGGTGAACACTTTTCCATGGCAATCCAGCAGCATCAACTCTATCAACAAATTCAGTCTCTCAATGCCAGACTGGAACAGCAGGTTCGAGACCGCACGCTGGAACTGGAAAAAGCAACGGAGCAGCAAAAATCGTTGGCTCAGGTCATTGCCAAAATCCGGGCATCCCTCGATATTGACACTATCATTCAGGCAGCGGTTCAGGAAGTACGGGAAATGCTAGAGGCCGATCGCGCTATCGTATTCCGCTTCTATCCAGAAGCAGACTGCAATGCTGGTGAAATCGTCTCCGAAGATGTCCTGCCGCCCTTCAATTCGATTCTTCTGGAAAACACTCACGATCGCTGGTTTGTTGAAGAACAATCTATTTCCAGATACAAACAGGGAAAGGTTCACGCCATTGCCGATATTCATGCCAGTGGTCTACCCAATTATCGGGTTGAGATCCTTTCCCAATTTCAGATACGAGCAAAGCTGGTGGTGCCTCTGCTGAAGGGAGAAAACCTGTGGGGACTGCTGTGTATTCATCAGTGTTCAGGACCACGGCAGTGGGAGCCATCAGAAATTGAGTTTGTGGTTCAAATTGCAGACCAGCTCAGTGTTGCCCTACAGCAAACCGAACTTCTGACCCAGACACAACAGCAGGCCAAACAACTGGCCCAAACGCTCCATAACCTGAAACAAGCCCAAACCCATCTGATTCAAACAGAAAAAATGTCAAGTCTGGGTCAGCTAGTGGCTGGGGTTGCTCATGAAATCAATAATCCAGTGAATTTCATTTACGGTAACCTCAACCATGCCACTGATTACACCAGGGAACTGTTAGAGCTTTTGCAGCTTTACCAGCACTACTACCCAGACCCGGTTGCCGAAATTCGCGATCACGCCCAGGAAATCGACATAGACTTTCTAACTGATGATCTGCCCAGAATTCTATCCTCCATGAAGACCGGCGCAGACCGCATCCGACAGATTGTATTGTCCCTGAGAAATTTTTCCCGCTTTGATCAGGCAGAAGTCAAAGCAGTAAATATTCATGAAGGCATCGACAGCACCTTGATGATCTTGCAACATCGGCTGAAGGCAAAACCCGAACATCCTGGCATTGAGGTGATCAAGGAATATGGCGACTTGCCCCTGGTGGAATGCTACGCCGGACAACTTAACCAGGTGTTTATGAACCTCCTCAGCAACGCGATCGACGCCCTGGAGGAGCAGTCCCACCTACCAAACGATGGGCTAGAAGAGGAAACACCCAGCAACCTGCTGCCAGAAGAAGAGACACAATCTGACAACAGCCAACGAAATCCTCTATTGCCTGCTGCCTGCCGACTGTCACCCACAATTACCATTCGTACTCATCTTTCTCAAGAAACTAATGGCGAGTCCGTCGTCATCCAAATTGCTGATAACGGTCCTGGAATTCCAGAAAAAGTTAAGGAACGAATCTTTGACCCCTTCTTCACCACTAAACCCGTCGGTCAAGGGACTGGTCTGGGACTATCGATTAGTTATCAAATTGTGACTGAAAGACACGGAGGAACGCTTCACTGCGAATCTCAACTCAACCACGGCACCGAGTTCACAATCAAGATTCCCCTTAAGCAAAGTTGTTAGTATAGCTCTACGCGGGTGCGTTAGGACATTGGAATTAGAGAGGGAGTGGGGGCTTCGCCCCCAGCCAGGGGTGGAACCCCTGCACCCCGTCCTAACCATAATGACTACCGTTGTAATTATTAGAGGGGATGGAAAGTGAGAGTTTGAAGAAGTGGTTACTCCATCAACCCATTACCTGATCCACTTATCTACCCATCCATCCTGCTCGCTCTTGCCAAATTACACCTGCTCGCAGATTGCTTTTGCCTGTCGTCGCTGGGCACGGTTTCTAATCGGTTGTTTTGTCAGCGATGGGCACCATCGATCTAGAGCTTGTTCAGCCTTTATGAAAGCGGGTTGATCCTGGGGAATCAATGCTGCTGCCATGATGGCAGTGTCAAATTTTCGACGGCTGGCACGTCGGTTGGCAATATCCAGGATGTTCTGGCTCCATTTAGCAATCTCCTGCTGTGCCTCTTCGTAGTCGGGCTGATCAGGCTTAATCTGACTGGCTTCCTGAATCGCAAACCAGTAAGGAGAAGCCTGGTCGCTATTCATCACCTTTCTAACTTTTGCTTTAGCAATTTCTAGAGAAGACGGATTGAAGGTAGTTTTCTTTTCTGGGGCGATGGGGGGTGTCTGCTTCTGAATACTGGTTCCTAGCTGCCGGGTAGAGTCAACCCCTGGTTGAATGGCAGTGCCATTATTTGAAGCAGCCAGCGACGGAAACTGAGAACCAATAAAAGATGTAAAAGATGAGTTGGCAGGAGAGGGAGAAGTTATGGGTTGGGGAGACGCTGGACAGCTATCGGTTGCAGATTGATTTGCATCTGGAGCAAGGGAGGATGTTGATTGAGTAGCGATCGCATTTGCAGTGCCAGAGGGCAGTTGGGCGATGGTTGAAGGTTGGATTTTAGAGGCTCGTAAACTGGCAATAGCTGGTTCCTGGCCAGAGGAGCCATTGGGAGCAGTCACTGCTGGAGTTTTCTGTGCCACAGTCTGGGAGCTCTGGAGAGAGGTCCAGTGTTTTAAGCAAACCCCGGTGATTAAAAGTAAGGAAGCCACTGTAACACCACCCCAAAACAGGCGCGATCGCCCATCCAATAGTTCAGTGACCTCTGTGCCATCCGGTGCACTATCAGGAGAAGACGAAGACTCCAGCGGGTCTTTTGAAGGCTGCGAAGGGTTCTCTCCTGATTCGGCAACGCTCGAATAACTCTCTGAGAGGACAGAAGGAGGTGGATAGTTCGGATTAGAAGGGAGCGAGTCTTCCAGATTATCCAGAAAGGTAGCAGACGAAAAAGTCAATTCTGGTTTCACTCCCCACTGGGAGTCATCTCTAAACTGAGGCGAAGTTTGATTAGACATCACATTCGACTCGGACGCAGTGACAGCCGCAGCGGAGCCTACCTCTAAGGGTGTCATGCTCGCCCCTCCAACCCACTGTTGAAGAACTATGGTTCCTGGATTGAATGATTGATCGCTATCCTGACCTGAAGGACTGGCTGAAGGTAAGACGGGTTGGTGCAGATTTTCGATTGGACTAATCACCACCGATCGCTGGACCGGACGCCAGTTGTGTTGACTCAGTTCAGGTAAGCGATCGCCCAGGTATTGCTCCAACTCAGCCAGCGTTGTAGATGGTTGACTGCGTAATTGTTCCAGCAATCCTACCGTAAATAGACCATGCCCTAACGCCAGAGCTTCCTGGGAAAACTGACCAGGCTGGCAAGATAGAATTGTCGGAAGCCCTAAGTCACTCGCTAATTGAGCTGTTTGTACGCCAACGGGTTCATTAAGTAAGCTACTCTGGCTACGGTTCATATCCAGCAGTACCAGAATCGATTCTGCTGCAACGGCCTTTAATCGGCAAAAAATTTCTTCTACCGGAATTGCCGTTGCCGCAAGATTGTTGGGGTTGCCATCGATTGGCACCCAGTAATCCTGCCCCTGGCTACAAACCCCGTATCCACTAAAGAATACCCAAAGCGAATCTCCTGGTTGGATATACTGCTGGCATAGTAAATTCAACCAGTTCTGAATGATTTCACGATTAGGATAGGTCGGTTTGCCCCAGATCGGTGGAGAGTAATCGGTTAATAGCAGACACTGTTCTGGGGCAAGTCCCGCCTCATTAACCAAAAAATTCCGAATCGCTTGAGCATCTTGCTGAGCAAAGCTCAAGGGCTGAAAGAAATGGTACTGATTGATGCCGATCGCGATTGCCCACCGTTTCATCACAGATGCCCCAATTTTCACAGCATGCCCAAACAACGTGTGGATTACTGTCCCGCTTTGTAGAAGGTTCCCTATTCTTTCCATCATGACAACAAACTCTGAATAAAAAAAGTGCCCCATGTTCTAGCAAGATGAGCCAGATTGCTCAGTTGAGTGCAAGATAGAGACACCCCTTTTGATTAGCCAACCTGCCCCCATTCGCTCTACCTACACGGGCATTGCTGATCCTGGGAATGAAAAACATGCTGGATGATTGAAATTTCGTTTCAAATCATCCCGCTTTCAGTAACGCCTACCCGCACGAAAGGAGTCAGAGATATGCAGCACCTCGATTCATTTCAAAGTGGCACACCAATTGTTTTTCAGTCTAGAAAGACTTCAACTTCAGGGCAGATCGCAATCCCTACCACTCCTTCCTATCTGTTACCCCGGTACCGACAACTGGGTTGGCTGCGGCAAAAAACAGCGTCAATGGGTTGTGCCATCATCCTGAGTTTGACCGGGGGATGGTGGTTGATGGGGGCGATCGCACCCCCTGCTGTACATGCCTATACTGGTCGCCTTGCAGTTTCCCTCGAAGTCCAACCTGAGGAAACCTTTGAAGCATTGACCCGTCGGGCAGAAGCCGTTGCCAGAGCCGCTGCTCAGCGTAGTTTTGATCGAGATATTCTAGTGACTAATGTTCACATTGTTATCTCCGCTGAACACCTCTCCAGAATTGTGCCAATTCTTTCCCTGGAAGTGACCCGCACCCAATGGAGCAAACTCCCTGATACCCGCCGCTGGGCAACCTACTACAGTAATGCGAAGAATCTGCTTGGCTTCACCCCCCAGCCCTTCCACCACGGCAACAACTCCTCCTCCCGCTGCTGCTCCTCCCGCTGCTGTCCCTCCAGTCTCTACCCCTTCCATTCCCTCTGCTGCCCCGCCCCAATCTCCCGCCCCCACCACCACGCCTGTCCAACCATCCCCTGATGGAACCAGCGGAACTACCGAAACTCCACCAGGAACCAGCCCTGAAACCGTTCCTCCAGGTCGCCCTCAAATCATTCCTGATCGCATTCCGTCACCTGTGAGGTAGGAGCTAGGGGAGGAGTCAGGAACCAGAAGGGGAGTGGATGAGTGGGGAGTGAGGGTTGGAGTAGGGGAGTGGGGAGTGGGGGTGTGATGGAGTACTCGATGTAAAGAACAATCACTTCATCACCCCTCACCCCCTCTAACAACTAATAACCAACGACTAACAACTGATCTTCACCCTACCCCCCTATCACCCCCTCACCCATCCACCCCCTCACCCATCCACCCCTCCCTTCCCCCCTGCTCTTTTATTAAGCTCTATTACTCCAATTGTTAAGCTCTATTTCAACTTGCCAGGATCTTGACCTGTCGGGCTCAGGTCTGTAAAAAGTCCGTGGTAGGATGCTTTCTCGTAGCGTCTGAAAGATTAGGAGAAAAACCTTTGGCACTACGGGTTGCTGTTGTGGGTGGAGGTCCAGCGGGTTCCTCTACCGCTGAAGTTCTGGCAAAAGCTGGTATTGAAACCTTTTTATTTGAGCGTAAGTTAGACAACGTGAAGCCCTGCGGTGGTGCCATTCCGCTTTGCATGGTAAGCGAGTTTGATTTGCCGCCTGAAATTATTGATCGACGTGTCCGCAAGATGAAAATGATTTCACCTTCCAATGTGGAGGTGGATATTGGTAGCACGCTGAAGGATGACGAATATATTGGCATGTGTCGTCGAGAAGTGCTGGATGGTTTTTTGCGCGATCGCGCTGCTCTGTTTGGTACCAAAGTGATCAACGGCACGATGCACAAGCTGGAGATTCCCAGTAACGATAGAGCTCCCTACACTCTCCACTATGCGGATCATTCAAATGGCAGTCTTGAGGGAGAAAACAAAACCTTACAGGTGGATGTGGTGATTGGGGCAGACGGAGCAAACTCGCGGGTTGCGAAGGCCATTGATGCGGGGGATTATAACTACGCGATCGCCTTCCAGGAGCGCATTCGTCTACCAGAAGACAAGATGGCGTACTACGAAGAACTGGCCGAAATGTATGTGGGTGATGACGTTTCGCCAGATTTCTACGCCTGGGTTTTCCCAAAATACGACCATGTGGCCGTAGGGACTGGCACCATGAAGCCGAACCAATCTCGCATTAAAGAACTCCAGGCTGGAATTCGCGCCCGTGCCGCAGCCAAACTCAGAGGTGGCAAGATTATTCGGGTAGAAGCCCACCCCATTCCCGAACATCCTCGGCCACGCCGGGTAGTTGGTCGCGTCGCACTGGTTGGTGATGCGGCTGGAACAGTCACCAAGTCCTCTGGTGAAGGTATCTACTTTGCAGCCAAGTCAGGTCGTATGTGTGCTGAAACCATTGTGGAACTGACAAACAAGGGTGAGCGCATCCCCACCGAAGATGACCTGAAGGTCTATTTGAAGCGGTGGGATAAGAAATATGGCACAACCTATCTGGTGCTTGACATCCTGCAACGGGTGTTTTACCGATCTGATGCCACTCGTGAAGCGTTTGTTGAAATGTGTTCTGACATTGATGTCCAGAAACTCACATTCGACAGCTACCTCTATAAAACTGTGGTTCCGATGAACCCACTGGTACAGCTCAAGGTAACGGCAAAAACCATTGGCAGTTTATTGCGGGGTAATGCTTTAGCTCCTTAGCGCCTACTTATAAAAAGTAAGTAGGTAGTCATAATTAATTGGTAAAGGGGGAAGTGGGGGCCGTGCCTCCAGGCAGGGGGTTTCATCCCTGCACCCCGTCCTAAGCCTGGTGGCCATTGCTATAAGCAGTCGTGCCACAGCACTATACCGATCCTCAAGCCCATGGGAATAGTGGGCAGTAGTGGCGATGCTGGTTATGTGCCCCGCTCCCTACCTTGGCTGAAGGGGTAACTTAACTGTGAAGCAAGTCTGTCCAGAAGCACTGGTGGCTTGAATTGAACCCTTCAGACGATTGACCAACTGTTGCACTAAGGCCAAACCCAGGCCAGTCCCTCCTTGCTTCCAGGGATCGTTTCTGGGGATGCGGTAGAATTTGTCAAATATGCGAGACAGTTCATTGGTAGGGATATCCGAGCCAGAGTTGCAGACACTCAAAAAGAAGGCTTCTCCTTCTGCCCACACCTTTAGCTGGATTGGAGATCCAGAATCGCTGTGTTTGCAGGCATTGTTCAGCAGTTCCAGCAAGATTCGCTCCAGACTGGGAATATCACAAATGAGTAGAGGTAGTTGGGAAGCGTACTCGATCTGGAGAATTCTTTGCTGAAACTGAGTCTGTTTTTGCAGGGATTGTAGCCATTGAGTCAACCAGGGCTGGAGCTGAACTTCTGCGGGGTTGAGAGGTTGGTCGCCCGATTCTAATTGCTGTAGGCTGAGCAAATCGTTGATGAGCTCAATTTCCCGCTCACACAGGTCATGCAGGATCTTCAAGTAATCGAAGGTTTTCTTAGATAGGATGGAATGCTTTTTGAGAGACACCTCTAGCATCTGGATCGCCATTTTCATGCCTGCTAAGGGTGTCCGAAGTTCGTGGGATATGGTGCTGAGGAAGTCATCTTTAAGCTGATTGAGTTTTTCCAGGGCTTCCACCTGTGATTGAGAAGCTTCGTACAGTCTGGCCTGGCGAATAGCGATCGCACACTGGTTTGCCACTTGTTTAACCAGTTCGACTTCAGTATCACTAAAGATATGGTAAGTCTGGTCAATGACTGCCAGATAGCCAATGGCTCCCGGTTCAATGCCACAGGAGTTGGGGTTGCTGTCTTTCATGGGTTTGCAGGAGGCGGGGTCAAGGAAAATGGGGCAAAGGAGCTTGGCAGCAAAGCGATCAAATAGAGGTGGACAGGCCATGTCACCTGTTTCAGCCGTCTGCAAATAGGCAATCCGACCATTTTCGTAAGCTTCAAAATGCTGACCAGACAAGAGGCGATAGTGAACCCTGGGAGTGTCTGCCACTGCTAACGTCTGCCCGATCGCAGAGCCTAATTCCGCATGGGTAAATTCGCATTGAATCGTTGCATCTGTTCGATCAGAGTTGTAGAGAGCTGCACAGCAGTAGTCTACTTTGAGAACGCTGACTAACTCCCGTACTGCTGTTTGCAAAATTTGGTGCTCATCCAGGGAATCACGGATCCGATCAGTGATTCGCTTCAATACGGCGGCAAAGTCCAGGGATTGCTCCAGTTGCCGGGTTCGTTCCCGAATCTGCTGTTCCAGATTGGTATTTAACCGCTGCACTTGCTGATAAAGTTCTGACTGCTGAATGGCGATTGCCACCTGAGTCACCAGTTCTTGTAGCAGTTCCACCTCCAGGGGTTGCCACTTCCGGGGTTCTCTACAATGGTGGGCAATTAACACCCCCCAGAGCCTGTCTCCTGCCTGAATAATAGGCAGCACCAGATTGGCTCTAACCTGGTACTGTGTCAGCAAATCGACATGGCACCGAGTTAACCCTGCGGTGTTAATATCCTCAATGACTCGACTAAACTTTGCGATTCCCCCATTCTCATAGCTTTTTTCAAAGCAGGGGTCTTTGATAATTGTTCCCAGGATGGGGAGCCACCCCTCGCCGACTGACTCCACCACGATTACTCCACTCCAATTCGGCTCAAACCGTAGAATGATAACGCGATCAGTCTGAAGAAAGTGGCGCACATCTGCCACGGCTGTATCCAGGATTTCTTGTAAATCCTGGGATTGGTGAATCCTGCCGGTCATTTTGCTAATTAGATGTGCTCGTTCCCTCTGCCACTGAAGTTCACACATCTGTGCTTTGTCAACAGATGAAGGCTCTGCCACAGGTATCAATTGCACTGGCATCGATTCTGACTTGACCTGAAGGTTGCCAGGTGGGGGAGCTTGCATTGCAACGGTGATCCTAAATACAGACGGTTGTGTAATCACTAGGATTCCCAAAGCCACTGGGTATTAACCCGTGTTTTTAGGGTAAAAACCAGTACTTTACCCGAGGAACTTTGCAGAGTTATATCTATAGCTACCAAGCTTAGGACGGGGTACAGGGTTGGAACCCCTGGCTGAGGGCGAGGTCCCCACACCCCCCTTAAAGCCAATGTCCTAAGGAATGAGAGTTAAATAACTCCGAAAACCTCACCCCGCCTTTGGCACCCCTCTCCGACTCGGAGCTATCCATTACGCAAAAGTGAGCGGAAGCTTGATCAAGCTTAGGCTTTAGCCGCAAGTTGTGCTCCTTGGAGTAAGTGATGCAATACTCCAAGCCCTCGCCACAACCTTTTCAAGCCCGGCTCACCATCTGCCGTACGAGCTAGAAAACCTCCGAGTTGAGCAATCCAGCGTACGGCTTGACGAATCGTTGGCGGCTTTTTGGAGCGATTTTGGGGTTCAAACTTGCGGCGCAACAATTTCCATTCAACTGGCTGTAAGACTCTTTCACAGGAGTCATCCGGGCAGAGTCTAGCGCGGTAGACCAGCCTCATTAAGCGCCAGGCCACGATTGAGTAAGTCGCCAAGGCATTGAGCAAGCGCTGTGCGGTTTCCAGTTGCAAGGCTTCAATCCGACAGCCGCTTTTGAGGGTGAAATGAAATCGCTCAATCAACCATCTCAGGCTGTACCAACGCACACACCGCCAAGCCTGCTCGAGGCTGTCAATCGGTAGGGGCGTGAGCAGTAACCAACGAATAGGCTTACCCTCGGTTGGGACACTCGCTTCTTCGACGCGTAACACATTGAGGGTGACAGGCTGACACTGGTTGGGCCCTTTGTGAGGACGGGGCACCGCAATGGTCACTTGCATTCCCCGTAGGGTTAAGGTTGCCCGTCGCGCGGGGCGTTCGGGATTACGCTCGAGGTCTATTGTTTGTTGTCCCAGGATGGGCGCTTGTTCGAGCGTGGGAATCAAATAGTCCAACTCGTGCTGCACTTTGCGATTATGCTCAGCGCGAATCAGCAAGTGGCTATGAGCGCGTCGGGGCTGGACAAACAGGTCGTAAATATCGGCTTCTCGGTCGCCCACATGGACCAAACACATGGACTCGTCGATGCCCACTTCCGCCGCTCTAAGCGTGTCGAGCCAGCGTCCACTTTCCTTGTCACAGGTGGCCTTTTTCCGCCGCTCGTTCCGCTTGCCAGAACGCTCGTTGCGTGTCCAGGTGTGCTGGTGCAGTAGCCCCAACGGTTCACCGCCACCACTGACGGCAAAGCAGCTATGCACTTTAATGCCCTGTTGCTGGCTCTGATGGATAAAGCCTAATCCACTGGTTTGCTTCAACCCGCTGAAGTCTAAATCTGTCGTGTCCTGAATCGCCAACACCACCGCCTGCCCGTTGGCTCGCTCCACCACACTGACTCGATGACTCGCTAAAATCTGCTCTGGCTTCACCCGCTTGTTAGCCCAAAACCGATAGATACTTTGACTCTCAGATGCACTCGTACTCGCTTGCGGCACACTCTCAGTTGGATGTTGGGCGAAACGACGCACGATTTCTCGCAGGCGTTGCCCATGCCGAAAATCGCAAAAGGGATGGCTTTTAATCTCTTAGCGTGCCCAATCTTGCATCGGTCTCCGCTCCAAATAGTTCAACAGCTTGCCATTAGACTCTCACATCCGATTCCTCTAATCCATATCCTGTAACACTTCTACGTACTGGTGCCTAATGGATAGCAATCGGGGGGGGTTGGGGGAGAGGTCAGTTCACTCAAAGAAGGCGGTGTTATTACAAAGAATGCGGTGTTATTAAATCCATGATCCTAAACAACCTGGCGACAGCTATGATGTAGCGTGTACCAAGTGTCAGGATGAAAACGACGGTGTGAATCACTCCCCTTCGTGTTTACGCAATAGTCAACTTCTGGTGCATGCTAGCAGAAATAAGCTGCCAGTTTTGAGGGGACAGGGTAATGAGGTCTGCAACCCGTCAGAATTTTCCTGGCAGAACACTAACCCATACCTGGGATCAGTCCACCGCCCAGTTTTTTGATGGCAGCATTGGCGACATCGGCGTAGCGCAATTCTCCACAGAGGATTTGTCCAATCCGCTCAGTGGCGGCGGGGCGCTTCACTCCCATCTTGTAGCCAACTCCAGGAATCCGGTAGAACAGCCCTGCCAGCCGCTGGGCCCAGACCATATCTGTGCCCCACTCGTCGTTGATTACCTGGCTGTAAGCTTCCAGTGCATTCAGGTTCCCAGCCAGTGCCTGATCGATCGCTTCTGCCGCCTTTACCCCAGTAAACATGGAGGGACGAATGCCTTCTGCTGTAAAGGGATCCGCGACACAGGCCGCTTCTCCAGCAAGCACTGCACTTTGCGTGTGCAGTTTCTGATTCCCATCCCACAGGCAAATGGGATGAAGAAACTGCTGGTTTGTCTTTATATCCATCCCAAATTTTTGGGCATACTCGGCGAGCAATTTTTGTAGGTCTGTGGGCTCGCCGCCTCGAAATGTTGCCACCCCCAGAGAATATCCGTTTGACTTGGGAAAATTCCAGATGTAGCCGTTTTTCACCATGCCAAACTCAAAGTGAACATTGGCGGGATCTACACTGGACATGGTTGCTTCTAAGGAGGCTCCCAGACGATGTTTTGCCTCTTTGAAGCCCAGCCATTTGCGGGTCGGCCCCTTGGCTCCATCGGCGGCAATCACATAACGTCCGGTTACGGGGCCATTGACCGTGTTGACCTGCCAGCTATCGTTTTTAAACTCAATTCCTGTAGCTTCGGTATTATCCCGGAGTTCGGCTCCTTGCTTCTGAGCCTGCTGGACTAAGAAGTGATCAAACACATCGCGCCGCACCATCCACATCGGTTCTGAGGTTTGCAGCCGGGCATTGACTGGATCTTCTAGTTTCCAGGTGTAGCGGACATTTTCAACCTTGAGGTCAATGGCAGGGGAAAAGTCGAAGTCAAACCATTGGGCGATCGCAGGAGAAACTCCTCCACTGCAAGGTTTGTAACGAGGTAGAGCCTGCTTTTCTAGAATGAGCACCGAGCGCCCACGCTTAGCCAGATGGTACGCAGCGCTTGCCCCAGCGGGACCGGCTCCTACCACAATGCAGTCAAACATCATGCCAGATTTCTCCTTATCGGTATCACGCGAACCGCGTTTTACTTACGGCCTCAGACAATTTAACGTCCTCAGACAATTTAACAGCTATTGCCTGGGGAAACTACTGCTTCTGCTATTCGCTCATAAAAGCAACAAATGTGAAATGGAATGCTTGAAGAATCATTCAAATCACCGGTTAACGCTTTCCCGATTTGTTGGCTGGGTTAAGGGACAAAACCCAGTACCTGCATGAAATATGCCAGTGTTAACCTGGCCTACATTTGATTTCCTTGAAATAGGGAGTTATAGGGAATCAAGAGTTCAAGGAGTTAGAACAGTGTTTCCGGGACACACCCAGGACAGATCTATTTTTGACTATTACCCAGCGGCATAACAACACATAGCTGTCATGAGGTCAGAGGCTTGCCCGTATAGTTCCACTCGAAAGGTTTGGCCATGGTGCGATTGAAGTAGTCGATGAAGTCAAGAATCTTGGCGCTGAGCTGAGCTTGACTAGTGAAACTGGCCCGTCGCAGCCACTTGCGCCTGAGAATGGAGAACCAGATTTGGATTGGGTTGAGCCAGGAGCAATGCTTTGGGGTGAAATGTATGACCAGGCGGTGCTGTGGATTGCTCAAGAAAGCAGCCCGGGTGGCCATCGATTTCAGGATGCCGGATTTGCCTTTGCGCCCTAACGGCGGTGGTTCGGGTTCCAGGGCGACCGCCAGTGGCACCAGAGCTACCGATTGGTGGGTGTTGAGACAGTCCATGACCAGATGAATTTTAGGGGCATCGGTGACTTGGGCGAGTAGGGTGTCGAGATGAGCCGCTAAATCTTGCTCGGTTCGGGTGTCGCCCACAGTCGCCTGGTCAATGCGTCCAGTGGCGACATTCAAGGTGGCAATCAGGCTTTGGGTGCCATGACGCTGGTACTCAAATTCCACCCGCACACAGCGTCCGGGTTTCATCTCAATATCCGGTATCACGCGCTCCAAGGCTTGGATGCCCGTCATTTCATCAAGACTGTAGGTCATCTCCCCACGTTCGGCCCGCGCAGCCGCATTCGTAGACCTGGCAGATGTCTTGGACTTTGGTGGCAAAGTCCGGGTCGGGGATGAAGCCAGTAGGGACTCTGGTACGGTTTCAGTTCGGCTTCGGCTAACAAACGCCCGACAGGGCGACCACTGATCCGCGCCACAAGGCGCTTGTTTGACCAGTTCATCGGCTAACTCTGGAGGGTCCAGTGACTGATGGGGCGTCCAGAGTGCTCGGGCGGGGCACATGCGAGGGCATAGAGTTGAGTGATTTGCTCCAAGGTAAACGTGGCGGGGCACCGGGACGGGGGGCATCGGCTAAGCGCTCCGACACTGGCAACTCACAGGTCTGTAGCGCTTGCCAGCGCCGCCGCCAACAGCGATTCATCTGCTCCCCGATGCCGAGCTCTCGAGCAATCTGACCTTGGCTGTCTCCCTGGCTGGCACGCAGAATGATCTGCGCTCGCAATGCCAGTTGTTGGGGTGTACTCGGTCGCTTCACCAACCGCTCTAGTTCGCGACGCTCGGATTCACTCACAATCAGGGCGGGAAGGGCAGGACCAGGCATCAGACTCAATTCTCCAACACCGACTCCTTCAGGATATGCCCATTTCCGCCGCGCGGTACTAGTAGATCAAACTGAGGATGATTTCGGGGGTGGAGGGGGTGAAACCTACTACCTGGGGACATAGCCCCACTCCCCCTTCTTACAGTTAATTAAGGCTATATCTACTTAGAAAAAATAAAAAAATAGCCCCCAGGAGGTCTTTTGGGGGCTTTCGCTTAAGGAGTGATGAAGCGGATAGTACAAAAATACTATAACGGGATACTCCTGTCAATCGACTGCAATTTTTCCTGAGAATTACGACGCTTCTTACCTGGCCCCCTGAGCCTAAGTAAAGTTTTTTTGCTGCCTTGAAAGTTTCTTGATTCCACTTTCTGCATCCACTGCAAAAAGCAAAATAATGTATCCTTTGATACAGAATTAGATTCGTCAGAATTGATGGAATCTTTAGATACTTCACCTCTGTATTCTCCCCATTGCCCAACCGTAGAAAACTAGCTGAGACTGATCTGGCAGATTGCCCTCCGGTGACTCTCAGAGCCTTAGTTCCCAGGACTACGTACAGGCACCTGGGGCGTATACTTTCAATGTTTATTAATGACAGCCCCCATGACCCATTGAAACGTTCGTTCACTGAGGAATGTCCGGAATGATGTCTAAACTGATGCTTAAGAAGCAAACAAAACGTAGAAGGCGCAAGCCTTCCCTAAGGTTGGATCGCTTGAACCTGAAGCTTAGCAATTTTAAGTGGAACAACCAGTTTAAGTGGAACAACCAGTGGCTGAACCCCGATTGGTACGCCAGAAGGCTGGCACCTGGCTGGCAGGCTTGCATTCCCCTGGCTCTGTTGATTGTTTTGGGTTGGGGCTTTGCTGCCACTGCCCAGGATGCGCCCAAACTTGAAGATGTTGCCGCAACGACGGAAACTCTTAAGGTCGGACTCGATACACTATGGGTTCTGATTGCTGGCATGCTGGTGTTCTTCATGAATGCCGGTTTTTGTATGTTAGAAACTGGGTTCTGTCGTCAGAAAAATGCCGTTAACGTTCTTTCTAAGAACCTGATTGTATTTGCTCTTTCGACTATCGCTTTCTGGGTGCTTGGTTTTGGCCTGATGTTCAGTGAGGGCAACAACTTTATCGGTACTGGTGGATTCTTCCTTGCAGGCGCAGACAATAGCCCCACCACGGGAGACGCTTACCAAGGAATCTTTGGCCCAATTAGCTGGGCAGGGGTTCCTCTACTGGCTAAATTCTTCTTCCAACTGGTGTTTGCCGGAACGGCAGCAACCATCGTTTCCGGTGCAGTTGCTGAGCGAATCAAGTTTATCGACTTCCTGATCTTCAGCTTGCTACTGGTGGGGATAGCCTATCCCATCACCGGACACTGGATCTGGGGTGCGGGTTGGTTGGCAGACTTTGGATTTTGGGACTTCGCAGGTTCTACGGTGGTTCACTCTGTAGGTGGCTGGGCTGCCTTAACAGGAGCTGCTTTCCTGGGTCCCCGGCTTGGTAAATACAACGCCGATGGTTCTCCTAACGCTTTACCTGCTCACAATATGAGCATTGCAACCTTGGGCTGTTTGATTCTGTGGTTGGGCTGGTTTGGGTTCAACCCTGGCTCTACAATGGCTGTCGGCGATGGCTCTTTGATAGCTCACATTGCCATTACAACCAATACAGCAGCTGCCTTTGGTGGCCTGGCTGCAACCATTACGGCCTGGTTAGTACTGGGCAAGCCTGACTTGTCAATGATCATTAATGGGATTCTGGCTGGATTGGTTGGAATTACAGCTCCCTGTGCATTTGTGACTGTTCCTGCTTCTGCCATTATTGGTCTGGTCGCTGGTATCCTGATTGTCTTCTCTGTTGGCTTCTTTGACCGGATCAAGATTGATGATCCAGTCGGTGCAACCTCTGTTCACCTCGTTTGTGGTATCTGGGGAACGCTGGCAGTCGGTTTGTTTGCAGTCGGTCCAAGTGAAGCGCAAGGTGCTCTTTATAGTGCTGGTCCTGCGGCTGGTCTGTTTGCAGGTGGTGGCATTAACCAACTGTGGATTCAGTTTGTTGGAGTCGTTGCGGTTGGTGCGTTTACTGTTATTCTGACCAGCATTTTCTGGGTAATACTCAAGGCTATTTTGGGTATCCGAGTTTCTGAAGAAGAGGAACTGCTGGGTCTGGATATTGGCGAGCACGGGATGGAAGCCTATGCCGGATTTGTTAAGGAGGCCAGTGGCCCTGCTGCAGGTTCCGCTAGTATAGAAGGTGACATTATCGCCAGCCGAGGCACAGGTTACTAGTACAGCAAAACGAAAGTTTTGTTGGGGGTGCAGAGGTTTCACCCCTACTTAGGGACGGAGCCCCCAAACCCCGATGTTGCAAAATTTATTGCAACACTAATCCACTACTACGTTCGTCGTGTGCCAGCTTGGACATAGTTCGCTGTCCTGAGCCCAATTATGGACTATATTGATTGAGAAAGGATTCTCTTACAGAGCCTCTCAATCTCACGACTGATTACTGATTTAGGACTGCTATGGATAGGAAATGGATAGATGGGCGATGTCCTGTCTATCCATTTATCGCTTTTACTGGCGGAACGAGGACAATTTTCGCCCCTTCCCCCTTCTGGCTTCTGGCTTCTAATTCCTGATTCTCTAGTTTCATTCATGCTGCTATAGCGGTTTTCATTTGAATGAGGTATGGGGGTGTGAGGTACAGTGAGGGTGCTTTGCACCCTCACTGTACCTCACACCCTTGAAAAGGGCTATACCCCTCTTTGGTCATTCTAGGGGGATGAAAAGATGAGTTGTAAGTTGAGCCAATGCACAAGTGGACAAACAAACTGATTCATCTGGTGCATCAATTGCTTAAATTCAACTTCTGCTGTATTTTCACAACTTCGGCAGGGTATTCACACTAACTTCGGCACCCTAATCTCATCCAACTTCGGCAGGTGTGAATCCATAGAAATAATGGTGTGTGAGATCGCATCAACACTAACGTCAATTACCCAAATCGAAACAAAACTTTCGATTGAGAACGCATTAAGCACTCTCCAGTTACGGCTGAATTTTACTGGTGAGTTGACGCATCGACTCGCCTTTGAGAACCAAGCAGAGTGAGTCATGCACAATGCGGTCGAGAATGGCATCGGCTAAGGTCGGGTCTTGAATCTGCTGATGCTAATGGTTGACTGGAAGTTGGGTGGCAAATAAAGACGAGGCTTTGCGATAACGCAAAGCTAACAGGTCAAGCAGGTCACGAGCGTCTTGCGGAAACAGTGGGTCTCTCAACCAATCATCAAGAATGAGTAGACCGAAGCTGGCTAGTAGTCCGTCAGGGTAGATTTGAAGGGTAGCTCAAATCTATAAAATCCATTTACAGGGTGTTTTGAGGGTTTCAACCCCTCAAAACAGTCTTGACAGCAAAACCGAATACGGTCGTGAACAGTTGGGCTTGCTTGAGGCGGTGCTGCAGGCGTTGCTGGGCACGCCGATAATGTTCCTGTTCAACCAGCAGAGAGAAGCGTTCATCAAAACTGAGGTCATGGTAGGTCGGAGTCGAGTGTTGTTTACTCCAGGCTTCAAGCATGCCGCTCAAGCGGAGGGTTTTGAGTTGTTCAACAGTAGATGGATTTATGAACGATAGGATTAGCGATAATACTGGGAGCCTCGGACATTGGGATGTTGCGTTACCGCAAACGGTAGAACCAGTTCGCTTAGAGGAGCCTAGTCGAGTTGGGTTTCTAAAATGGTGCGAATGCGACATAACTCCACCAACCCAAAAGCATTGGCACGACGGCAGGCAGATTCTAGTCAGCAAGAGGGATAGCGTTGGGATAGGCGTTGCAGTCCTTTGAGGCTGTGAAACGCTTGTTCTTCATGCGCTTTGCTATTAAAGATGGCTTGCACCTGAGCTTTGGTGTGCGCTCCAATCCGTTCTGTCCAAGCTAAAAAGCGTTCTTTTGCCTATTGCTTGTACGCCAAATGCTCTGGTGGCATGGGTTCGGGCACAGTGGTGTGACGATAGCGGATACGAGAATGTTCATGAGCGGCCATCCGCTGGTGCTGGTGAAACCCCTCAGCCAACTGCTCACTCACTTTGACCTGTACCGCCTGAGTCACCAGCGTGTAAGGCACGGAATCATAGTGGTGCTCAACCTCAATGGGATAATCGACGTTCACTGCGGCATGCTTTCAGTGTTCGAAGACAAAGGGATAAGCAGGCGAGGGCTTGGCTGCCATCCGCAATAATCCTCCTTGTTGGTTTGCTTTGCCCATCCCCTATACTCGCATTGTGAGCACCAGTGTAGTGTAGTCAAGGGTGTCGAGAACTTAAGTGAGAATTACCTGTCCAGGTTAGTGAAAATTTGCACCAGTTGAAACAAATCCACGGTTGAATGGTCAATCGCAGTGAAGTGAACCCTTAGATTCGGACAGAAGATCGAAGACTTTAAGGAAGTTTTTTCTTTTATATCACATTCTTCTTTTGTTGTTCATGCCATCTCTTTTCATATTCATCTGGTGTTAGATATCCTAATGACGAATGTATTCTCTTGTTCATATATACATTCTCAAAAACTGCTCAATCTGTTCATACGCTTCTGTGAAATTGCGATACTCTGACAAGTCAACTTCTTCCTCTTTGATCGTTCTCATCAGTCGCTCTGCATACCCGTTCTGCCATGCCTGCCCCACTTCCGCCATGCTTAGCTTAACCCCGTGCTGTTGCAGCAATCTTACATACTCGTTTGCCGCATACTGCACGCCCTGATCGGTATGATGGATTTCCGGTCGTCCCTCACTAGCCCCTTGTTCAAGGCAGTGATCGTTAAGCTCACATCCATGCTTCTTGCCAAATGCCAACCCCGAATGTTGCGCGTAAACACATCCATCAACACAGCCAAATACACAAACTCCTGTTGCAGCCTGATGTATGTAATATCTCCCACCCAAACCTGATCCGGTCGCTCGATCGCTAAATTCATTACCAGGTTGGGATACCGCTTGAATTCGTGGTTGCTGTTGGTGGTGCGTTTTCGCTTGACCGGAGGTTCGCCCGCCAATCCTAACTCCCGCATCAATCGAGCTACCCGCTTGTGGTTGACCTCATGTCCCTGTCGTTTCAGCATTGCGGTGATGCGACGATAGCCATATGTTGGGTGTTGCCCACAGAGCTTGACGATGGCAGTTTTGATCTCGATTTCGTCTTTTGCAGGCTGTGGTTCGTAGTAGACCTGACTGCGCGGGTAGTTCAACACCTCACATACTGTTGCAATGGGATACGTCTGGCTGAAGTGCATTACCGCCTCCCGTTTTTGTCCAGGCTCAAGTAACTCGATGCTTTTTTTGCAATCTCAAGCTGTACCGTCAACTGTCCCACCAGTCGCTCTAGCTCAGCGATCTTCTGTTCCTGCTCACTGCCCGCTTCACCCCGCTCAAAAATGCTCGGTGCTTGTTCCAGAAATTCTTTGCGCCAGCGGTTCAGTACATTCGCGTTCAATTTGTGCGCTCGACACAAATCGCTCGATGTTTTCTCGCCACTGAGCACTTGCAGGACGACTTTTGCTTTGAATTCTGCGCTGTATTGACGACGCTTTGCTGCCATAATTGCCCCTCTCAAGAACAAGGATACTACTCTTAGCCTCCTGTCCGAAAATTGGGGGCATTTCACAGGTTATTCAGGACTAGCTACTAATGACCCAAGACAACCTGCTTATAGTTGAAACGAATCCACGGTTGAGTGGTCAATCGCAGGTTATTCAGTAAGTGCTTCCAACCGCTTTGATTGTTCCACCAAGGATGTTGTGCAAACTACTGATAAGCAAAAGGACAAGCATCATTGAAATCATCGGCAAACAGACTGACCATGAGGAAAGTACTCATCATTTAAAAGTACTCATCAATTTAATTGTGCCTAGTACCGCGCGGCGGAAATGGGCATATCCTGAAGGAGTCGGTGTTGGAGAATTGAGTCTGATGCCTGGTCCTGCCCTTCCCGCCCTGATTGTGAGTGAATCCGAGCGTCGCGAACTAGAGCAGTTGGTGAAGCGACCGAGTACACCCCAACAACTGGCATTGCGAGCGCAGATCATTCTGCGTGCCAGCCAGGGAGACAGCCAAGGTCAGATTGCTCGAGAGCTCGGCATCGGGGAGCAGATGAATCGCTGTTGGCGGCGGCGCTGGCAAGCGCTACAGACCTGTGAGTTGCCAGTGTCGGAGCGCTTAGCCGATGCCCCCCGTCCCGGTGCCCCCGCCACGTTTACCTTGGAGCAAATCACTCAACTCTATGCCCTCGCTTGTACCCCGCCCGAGCACTCTGGACGCCCCATCAGTCACTGGACCCCTCCAGAGTTAGCCGATGAACTGGTCAAACAAGGCCTTGTGGCGCGGATCAGTGGTCGCCCTGTCGGGCGTTTGTTAGCCGAAGCCGAACTGAAACCGTACCAGAGTCCCTACTGGCTTCATCCCCCCCCGACCCGGACTTTGCCACCAAAGTCCAAGACATCTGCCAGGTCTACGAACAAGTGGCTGCGCGGGCCGAACGTGGGGAGATGACCTACAGTCTTGATGAAATGACGGGCATCCAAGCCTTGGAGCGCGTGATGCCGGATATTGAGATGAAACCCGGACGCTGTGTGCGGGTGGAATTTGAGTACCAGCGTCATGGCCCCCAAAGCCTGATTGCCACCTTGAATGTCGCCACTGGACGCATTGACCAGGCGACTGTGGGCGACACCCGAACCGAGCAAGATTTAGCGGCTCATCTCGACGCCCTACTCGCCCAAGTCACCGATGCCCCTAAAATTCATCTGGTCATGGACTGTCTCAACACCCACCAATCGGTAGCTCTGGTGCCACTGGCGGTCGCCCTGGAACCCGAACCACCGCCGTTAGGGCGCAAAGGCAAATCCGGCATCCTGAAATCGATGGCCACCCGGGCTGCTTTCTTGAGCAATCCACAGCACCGCCTGGTCATACATTTCACCCCAAAGCATTGCTCCTGGCTCAACCCAATCCAAATCTGGTTCTCCATTCTCAGGCGCAAGTTGCTGCGACGGACCAGTTTCACTAGTCAAGCTCAGCTCAGCGCCAAGATTCTTGACTTCATCGACTACTTCAATCGCACCATGGCCAAACCTTTCGAGTGGAACTATACGGGCAAGCCTCTGACCTCATGACAGCTATGTGTTGTTATGCCGCTGGGTAATAGCAACCTAGATCGTATTACTGTTAATCCACAAGTGTGTCTTGGGCAGCCAACTATTCGGGGAATGCGTATCACTGTGGGATTTGTCCTGAAACTGCTGGCTAGTCAGTTATCTGTTCAGGAAGTTCTAGAGGCTTACCCGGAATTAGAGGAAGAGGATCTTCGTCAGGCTCTTAATTATGCAGCTTAGGCTGTATCCGATCGCATTGTTAGCTTTACTTCAGCATGAGTAGTCTGAGTTTTCTCGCTGACGTTCATATTTCTCCTTTGACCGTTGCAGCTTTAAGGTCACAGGGCTACGACATAGTACGCACTACAGACTTGTTACCCGCGACCGCTACCGATACAGATATTTTGGAGTTTGCCAGAGTAGAAGGCAAAGTTGTTTTAACACAATACTTAGATTTCTCCGTGTTGGTGGCTCTCAGTAATTTATGGACCGTCCAGTTTGATTACATTACGATTGTCTTCTGCCAAACCTGATGTAGTTGCTCAAAGGCTTCTAGATGTTTTACCTACTGTGGAAATGGAACTGACAGAAGGTGCGGCAATTACTATTAGCGATGATTCTGTGCATGTTCGTAAACTTCCAATTCGACGAAGCGATATCTAACACTGCGTTGGTGCGGACGGAACAGAGATTATCGGAGGGTGTTTGAGGTGCCGCCGCACAACTTCACCGTTATCAGCCAGCTTAGGAAAACAACGGTTTCATTCATGAATCCAATGTGCAAATTGTGTAACTGTTCCAGCGAGGTAATTCACAAGATATACGGAGTACAAAGTTTCCATGTGAATTTTAGGATGTGACTATGAATATTTTATGAAGTGATCACGCTCACTTCTCTAGCTGCTCAGATGAGGTGACTATGGTCTGGCAAATCTGCATTCGGTATCCAAACGGACAAGAGCGGGTGCTTCGCTCCTGCAAAAACCAGGAAATCGCGCTTAAATGCATTGATGCTATTT
This sequence comes from Leptothermofonsia sp. ETS-13, assembly GCF_049200465.1. Taxonomy (NCBI): domain Bacteria; kingdom Bacillati; phylum Cyanobacteriota; class Cyanophyceae; order Leptolyngbyales; family Leptolyngbyaceae; genus Leptothermofonsia; species Leptothermofonsia sp. ETS-13. Next base: position 1,356,867 of record NZ_CP120836.1, on the reverse strand, counting down.
ACGCTCAAGGATATCCAATGCATGTTGCTTATATCGTGCGCCCGGTTGAAACCCATAGTCCTCTTCTGTCAAATTCTGGGTTCGAACCCTCCAACTGGCCTAACTGCCCAGTTTCGGGTGAATGGGTGGTGGAGTGATGGGGTAATGATCTGCTGTTTGCATTAGCGTACCGAGAACGCTTTATCCAAACCCGTAGTGATGGGTTCAAGAATGAAGGAGAGAACGGTTCTTTGCTGGGTGACAATTTCGGCAGTGACTGCCATACCAGGAGTCAATGGTACCTCGCCGCCCCGTACCCGAACTGAATGCTGTTTTAACCGAATTCGGGCGGGGAAGACCAATCCCTCTTGCTGATGATTGACTGAATTGGCGCTGACTCGTTCTATGGTTCCACTCAAAATGCCAAATTCCTGATAGGGAAAAGATTCGATCTTGACTTTGACCGGCATGCCAGGCTTGACAAAGCCAATATCCCGATTCAAGACCTTGGCTTCTACTATCAGTTCTTCTCCCCCTGGAGCAATGGATAACAGTTCTTCTCCGGGTTGTAAGGTGGCACCTGTTTTGGCAATTTTAACGTTGTAGACTGTTCCGCTGACGGGGGCTGTGATGGTGTCGCGATCGCGCTGCTCCTTTGCCTGGGCAAGCTGCCCTTCCAGGTTAGCTAGATCCTGTTGCTCCTGAGTTAATTGGGTCAAAATTTCGCTGCGCTGCGTAGCTTCCAGTTGTTTGAGTTCCTCTTTTGCTTGAGCGATCTCCTGTTCTTTGGCAACGTACTCTTCTTGAAGGGAGGCAAATTCAGTTTGGGCTTCCAGATAATCGATCCGGGGAATGGCACCATTGTGAAACAGCATGCCCAGACTTTGCCGCTTTGTATCTGCCAGGGAAAGGTGAATTTGCACCCGTCTCAGTGCTGCCTGAGCTACTTTGACAACACTCGATTGGCGATTAACTCTGGCACGGGCTTCTTTGGCTCGCGCCGAAAGCAGTTCATTCTGTAATGGACTATTGGTTTGAGATTGACCGCTTCGTTCGGCTTCTAAGCGGGTCAATTGTTCTCGCTTCAACTGAACCAAGGCTCGTAACCGCTGAAATTCTGCCTCAGAAAGGGTCGGGTTCAGCTTCACCAGGGGGTCGCCTTTTCGAACATAATCTCCCTCTTTAACTTTGATTTCCTGCAACAATCCCCCTCCCAATGCCTGAACAGGTGTGACCCGACTGAAAGGAAGAAGTTCTCCAGAAGCCGTAGCCACAACATCTACCTTGCTTACCGCCGACCAGGTAATCGTGCCAAACACCAGCAAACTCAGAGCACCGACCAGGGCACGAGCAACCCAGGGCGGCGGAGCTTCGATCGCAATTCCCAATTCATAAGCCAGATACTCTTTGAAGCTATTGATGCCAAATTGATGCTTTGTTTGCTGAAGTTGAACAGAAGTGATAATTGCTTCATCTTCATCGGGTAAATTGGCGTTGGTGATTTCGTTGCTGATCATTGCCATTTCTCCTTGAAATTAAGGGATTCTTGTGCAAGCCTGTTCGATGATTCAATCAGGTGAGCATTGTCTACCCTACACCTACGTTTTGGCATTACCTGAAGAGCCTTCTCCCTAACGCGTCTCCTAATCTAGAACCGCCAATGCTGCCAACTGTACCCAGGGCAAAACCGATCGCCGCTCCTGGGACAGCTCCAACTCCCCCAAATGCGGCTCCGATCGCGGCCCCCGCTGCGGCTCCGGCTGCACCACCAGCTAACCCTCCCGCTACTCTGGTGGTTGTTCGTTTCGCATTGGTTCCAAACCTTCCACCATCTCTGTCTACCGCACGCTTAATGTCTACAGCATCCATACCCAATCCAACAACCTGACCCGCAATCCCTAAACGTCTTACTCCCCGCATAGCAGCACTAGCTCCACCTGAGCTGGCTCTTGGCGAATTGCCTCTTCCGCCTGGCGTTTGCCCAGAAGCTCTGGCTGTGGTTCTCGGTTGCTCTTGTGCAGGAGGGCGGCGATGTGGAGCATTACCTCCACTGCCAGGTGGGCGAGGATTACCACTTCCGCTCGTTCGTCGTTGACCACTTCCTGTTCGCAGTGCTTGCGGTGGTTGTGTTCTAGCGGTGCCTCCAGGGGGACGGGATGGGCGGGTGCCACCCGTTCGTGCCTGAGTCCCCCCTGAGCGAGGTGCCTGTCCTCCAGATTGACTTCGAGGGGGGCGGGATTGGCGGGTGCCACCCGTTCGTGCCTGAGTCGCACTGGTTCGTGGGGTCTGCGGTGGTTGCGCTCTGGAGTTATTTCTGAAGGGGCTTGTTCCTTGACTTCGCGTGTCCCTTAATCGTTCTGAAATTTGTCGTGACCAGGACTCTGCTCTACGATTTCTCACGCTCTCCTGTGCAGAGGTTCTTGCGTATGCGCTTCGCTGCTGTGGGGTCATGCTGAGCAATGAGGAGAGTGGTATAGTCCGCATCCGCCCATCCGCGCGGTAGTGTTCTAGTCTGGCTGGTACATACTGGCTCAGCCTGTTGCGACCCTCTGGAGCGACGATAAAGCGATCGCTTCGAGTAAGAGTTGCTCTACCTCGAGTATTTTGCCCACATCCTCCAGAGAAAGGAGAAGGACGGCATACTGCCTGACTTACAGCAACTAGCCTGGGAGAGCGAAATAGACGAGATGCGAATGTCTTTGGTTCTGCATGGGTGTCTTGTTCACCTGCTCCAAGTACTCTAAACAAGAATCCTCTATTCCTGATATTGGTATCTTGACCACCCATTGCCCTGGGATTGAATCCAGTTAATCGACTAATTACCAGGGCTCGCCTTACCAATCTGGGATCAGTCACTATTCCACTGCGGAATGGTCTTGTGCTGCCCTCAGCCAGAGCAATTGCCCCTCCTCGAAATGTTTCGGTAGAAGCTGGTCGGGTACCACGTACCAGTTCGCTGAATAATCTTCTAGTTCTTGAGCCTCGCAGTGGTGAACCTTCCCTTATAGCCTTTCTGAGCTCCTGCAAAGCTTTTATACGTCTGATACGTTCTCGTTCAGGGAATTGGCTGAGGACTTCTCGAACCTGAGGATCGGTCTGCCTGCTAACAAATTCCCGCCAACCTTGTTGTCCGGTGCCTGGATACTGTTGCCTGGCTGCATCAACTCTCCTGATTAGATCTAGTTGATCCGGAGCCGCTTCCAGCCTGTGAACAATACCGTTGGCGATCGCACTGACTCTATTTTCCAACCGGGCTGTTCTGAATTGATCAATTCGGGTGGCTGCCCTCTCTGCCAACCACCTTCCTGGTTCGATGAAGCCTAATCCTGCGGCGACTGCACGACCTCCTTCCCAGGCAATGTCATTAGTTTGATCCGTCGAGTTACTGGCTTGAAAGGAAGAGTCATTGTTCGTGACTTGTGCCAGTTGTCCCGATTCGTTCAGCAGGGGTGATGCTAGATCAGTGTTAAACGACTGCCCTGAAGATCTACTGGAAAATGGGCTATTTCCTTGCACTTCTGCAATGTCATTTCCAACAAAACTCCATTGCGGTGGCGTTGGCTGTGCTGTTTCGGTTTCGTGCTCCAATTCTGAGCTAAAGAAACTGTGATTGGGGTTTGCTGGATTTAACCAATTAGAATCGGAAAAAGCCACATGAGGAGTGGAGGTGCTATGGGAAGTCGGTTGGTTCCAACCATTTGGGTTAAACGGTTGACGCAGTGGCGATCGCGGTTGAAAGCTGGCTGTATTTTGTTGATGGGTGTATGGATGTTCACGGGTCATGAGCAATCTCCTGAATACTCAGTGAAACAGGTTTAGCAAACAGGCTAGAGAAGCGTTAGCCAGTGAGAAGTGCGATCGCCCACTGGCTAACCACTGGTTGAGACTAAAAATCACGTTCGCTGATGGGGACTGTTCGGGCTGTGCCACCTTTCACGGGATGCAATGTAGCTGTGTAGTTCATCCACCTCACGCCAGCAGGCGTTCTGATTTCCCCGAAATTTAGCGACTCTCGAAATTGGGAATACAGGCGGCTCTGGGAGAATCGCTGTGTATTTGGATTCCAATTGGTGCCAATGCTGAACTTTAATGTGCAATCACAGAAACCAATTTGTTTGAGGGTTACTTCCTGATTGGCCTGTACATAGACGAATCGTTGTACTCTTCCAGATGCTTTATCGATCAGTTTGATGATTGCATCGTAGCCAGTTCCATTGATTACTTTTAATGTGCCACGACCCTGAAAATTCTGGGGTGGAATGATGTTTGTACCGTTTGGCAAAGAGCCCGAATAACGTTGGGCAATCGGTATGCCTGTCAGTTTTGATGAATTGGATGAGGTGAGCGATCGCGGTAACGAGCTGGCATGAACTTCAGAGTTCAAAACTGCCATATTGATTGGCGTTAAAGCCATGACAGTGACCAGGGCGAGCTGGCGAAATGAGTTCTTGAGCATGATGAATTTCCTGATTTTGTAAGGTGATGTGGTTGGATTCAGCCTGCTTTGCGGACGATTAGCTGGAGGGGAGGCTGGATGCACTCATGGCGGATGCTAATCGGGTAAACCGGGGGTTGGACGCAAGTTCAAAGGACGTTGGGAGGACTGTTGTTGTCTGCCAGAGCGGGGTCTGGGTGGTTTTCCAGCAGGATTTGTAAAGCGAGTTGAAAACCGCCTCGGGCGAGAGGAAGAGATTCCTGATGCAGAGGGCTTTTGGGGTCTGGATGATTGATTAACGGATACATCCAGATCGACTTTGAGTGGATTTTGGCTGTTTTGTTGCAACAAGCCAGATACCAAATCGTTGATGCCACTGATTGCTCCCGTTAGTCTGGACAGGTTACGGGTACCCACTCCTTGCAAATCCACATCGACATCGAGCAGTTGCTGCCCTGTCTGTGCCTTTGGCGTTTCCAGATCGAAATGTACCGAATTGGGTTTTACATCCAGCTCAATCGTGGCTCCATCGAGTCGATTGTTGATTCCCTGAGCCGTTTGGAGGCGTGCTGGCTGAGAGGATGGCTGATTGGGTTTACTGGATACATTCGTTTGTCCCACGGCATTGGATACCAGTCCATTGACACCCTCTAATGCTCCGGTTAATTGGGACAGGTTATTGGTGCCAATGCCCTCAACGTTGAGATCGATATCGAGCGATCGCTTTCCACCCTTTTGCTTGGGTGTTTCAATATCCAGTTCAATTGAATTCGGTTTAGCCGTGAATTCGACATTGGCGTTTTGCAAATTGATTCCATTTCGCTGTCCAGATTGGGAGCCCTGACCGGTCCGACCGCTGATCCAGTTGCCAATTCGATTGAGTACACCAGAAAGGTGATTTGAACTGCCCGAATTGAGATTTGTTGTGGAACTGCTGTGGGCGATCGGTTGTCCCAAATGTTGCTGGACAAATGGCATTTGACGAAATGCCGATGGTGGTTGAAAGCTAGCAGATTGCTGATGAGCGGAAGAATGATTAGTTCTCATGATGATTTCCCTTGAAAATCAGTAAAGTGTTTATTTACGAGACCTAAATGGCTGCCTGTTGCTGCTGATACAACACCCAGTACGCGCCTTTTCGTTGCAACAGTTCTTCGTGGGTGCCCTGTTCTACCAGCACTCCTTTTTCCAACACGAGAATGAGATCGGCATGCTTGAGGGGGCTGAAGCGATGCGTAATCATCAAACAGGTGCGATCGCCCCTCACTTTTTGCAAATTTTGCATCACCTTCCGTTCGGTTTCGCTGTCAAGGGCACTGGTGGCTTCATCCAGAATCAGAATCGGCGCATTGGAAAGAAACAGACGAGAGAGTGCCAGCCGTTGCCGTTGTCCACCGGATAACCCGGTGCCCCGCTCACCGATGTAGGTTTCATAGCCGTGGGAAAGTTCGGAAATGAAGTCGTGAGCCGCCGCCATTTGAGCTGCTTCGACCACCTGTTCCGGGCAAATATCGGCATCACCCAGCGTGATGTTATCCATCACCGAACCACTGAAGAGGTAATCATCCTGCAAGACAATGCTCGTTTGTTTGCGGAGGGACACCAGATTTGCACCTTTAATGTCGAATCCGTCAATCAACACGCGACCTGCCTCTGGTTGATACATGCGCTGAATCAGTTTTGACAATGTGCTTTTACCAGAGCCACTGCGCCCCACAATGCCCACAAACATGCCAGGCTCCACCGCAAAGGAAATGCCTTTTAAGACCGCCTCATCCTTGGCCTGGTAGCGGAAAATAACCTGTTCAAATGTGATGCTTCCCTGCACAGGAGGCAGCACCAATCCAGTTTCTGCGGCTGCTTCGGGAGCTTCGTTCAAAATGTCACCAATCCGATCTACCGAGAGCAACACCTGCTGAAAGTTCTGCCAGAGTTGTGCCAGATGAAGTAGCGGCGAAATGCAACGTTCGCTCAACATTTGGAATGCAACCAACTGCCCGACCGTCAACTTTCCTTCAATCACCAGGGTTGCACCGACCCACAAAATCAACAGCTCCGAAAGATGGGTCAATAATTCGCCCAGGTGACCATCCACATTCGACAGGGTGGATGCCCGAAAGTTTGAACGGACGTAGCGGGCAAATAGCCCTTCCCACCGCTCACGGACTGGCAACTGGGCCGCATGGGCTTTCACCGCATGAATACCGGACACCGTTTCAACTAAAAAGGATTGACTATCAGCATGGCGATTGAAGGATTCGTTGAGCCAGTTCCGCAGGATGGGAGTGCAGATCCACATCAGTGCCACAAAACCGGGTACGACGACCAGACTCACCCCGGTCAGTTTGGGACTGTAAAAGAACATAAGTGCCAGATAGACGATTGTGAACACTGCATCGATGACAACGGTGAGAGCAGTTCCCGTCAAAAACTGGCGAATATTTTCCAACTCCTGCACCCGCGCCACGGTGTCACCGACCCGTCGCGCCTCAAAATAGGCCAGGGGTAACTCCAACAAATGCCGGAACAATTGGGATGACAACCCCAGATCCAGACGGCGGGCGGTATGAGTAAACAGAAAAAGCCGTAGGATGCCGAGAACGGCTTCAAAAATACCCACCAGCAGGAGGGCGATCGCCATTACGTGCAAGGTCGAGAGGCTATGGTGAACCACCACTTTGTCAATCACAACCTGGGTCAGCATTGGAGTTGCCAGTCCCAGTAACTGCAACACCAGCGATGCCAGCAATACTTCACCCAGCAATCTGCGGTACTGCCACACAGCAGGTAAAAACCAGCGCAGGTTAAAGGATTCTGCTTTACGAGAGGGTTGCACCAGCCAGAGTTGACCATCCCAGGCGGTTTCTACCAGAGCGCGGGGCAGGCTTTCACAGCGTTTGGGGGGATTCAGGGGGTCGGCGATTATCATGCGATCTCCCTGCACGTCATACACCACCACCCAATGGTCTTGTTCCCAATGCAGTAACGCCGGAAACGATAATTGTTCCAGACCTGCCCAGCAGAGGCGTTGAGTATGGTGCAGTTGCAAACCAATCGTCTCTGCAGCTTCCACCAGACTGGTCGGCGTTTGCCCTCGCACCTGACGCTGCACCTGTGGCAAGGGAACTGGTGTTTTCAACTGTTGAGTCACCATTGCCAGACAAGCAGCAACCGTATTCAGGTTGAAGATATAGGGGTAGCCCTGAACCGGATGGGCCTGGTTGAGATCAAAGGGTTGATATTTCCAGCGCAGGGATTCCCAAAATTCCTGCAATTCAGGAGTTTCTGCGGCTTTCCACAGTTCTGAATGCCACAGCACAACAACCACTTCTTTGCTGGCAGCTCTAGCTTTCCAACGACCGGACAGGTTGAGACAGTCACCGAGCCAATCTCCCGATTTCAGCAGTTCTTTTTTTCCGGGCTCCAGTGTCGATTTTCCAGGTTCCTGCACCAATCTCACTCGTCCGGCGAGGATCAGGAATTGACAGCTGGGGTTCTGGCTAGACCAGAGAATTTCTCCGGTTGTGAAAGTCTTGACTTCAGCCAGTTGTCTAAGTTGAAGCTGCTGCTGACCGTTCAGGAGGCTCAGTGGGGGAGTATGCCAGGGCAGGTTCAGGGCATTAATTTTCCATTGTTCAGGTTGAGCAACCATCGTTCACCTACCTGGTTATTAATTAGGAGTGGCCAATAGTGAACAAATTTGAATGAGTGGATGGGTGGATGGGTGGATGAGAAAAGGGATGTTCACTATAAAGTGCTCTGGTTAGTAAGCTGTAATGTCACATCCATTTGCTGTACTTTCTCGATAAGCCATTGCTCGAAGAGTTCATCTTTGAGTTGGGCTTCCAGTGCTTCATCCAGTTCGGCAGGTTGCAAGGCTTCTACCCGAAAGACATACCAGCGATCGCCAATCAACAACGGTCCAATCACCTCTCCAGGTTGGGTTGCCTCAATTGCATCTCGCAACTCATCCGGCAGTTCTCCCTGGCTAAGCGGAATTGCCAACCCATTGTCATCGTTATTATTGGAATTCATCTGAGTTGCAATCAGGTGGTCAAATTTAGTTCCCCAATTCAATTTCCGACGTAAGTTTTTGGCCCGGTTTTCGGTTTCGACGCCGATCCAGGAGAGAACTACCTGATCCAGAAAGGGTTTGCGCTTCTGAAAGTATTCAGTTAATTGAGGTTGGCTGATCTGATTCTTCAGATGGTTCAGTGTCAGATTCCAAACAAACTGCTGGCGGAAGGTTTCGTAGGTCACTCCATTGCTTGCCAGCCAGTCCTGAAAGTCATCAGCATCAGCCAACTCATTCTCAGTGCGAAAGTCGATCAGGGATTGCTCAATCGTTTCTGCTGGGAGATTGAAGCTTTGTGACGCCTCAGAAGAGTCGCTTTGCGATCGCACTGCCTCTGTCAGAGCATGCTGGCACAAAATATCCAGTAAAAACTCCTGAAATGTACCAGCCATTTGTAAGTAATCAATGGCCTGATTCAAATCAATTGGCTTTTCATTAACCAGTAATAGCGTTGGGGATGACATCGGATAGCTCCTTTTAGAAAACGATGAATTTTGAAAGTTGACAGGTTGAATTTGCTGCAACCAGGGTTGGAAGCAGTTTGTGTCACATGATTACGAATGTTTTCGTTTGCAGGGATATTCCATAGAACATCCCTACAAAATTCCATTCATGGCTCTAAAACATCGCCTGGTTTTTAGGAAATAATTGAAAAATTGGAGATAGCGCCTTCGGATAGTACTGGTCGGCCTGGGAGGTCTGCCCCAGGTGGTCGTACATTTTTCCTAATGCCAGCAGTGCCCTGGTTTGCCAGTAACTATCTGCAATTTCCTGGTAGAGAGCCAACGCCATCTGATAGCAGCCGATCGCCTCTTTGTATTGCTGAAGCGCTTCATGGCACATTCCCAGGTTGTAGGAAGCATCCGCCTGTGAACGGGGTTCTTTGAGTTGCTGGTAGGTACTCTGGCACTGCTGGAAGAGTGCGATCGCTGCTGGCAATTGCTTTTGATCGTACCGCTGCATTGCCAACAAATATCTCAGATCAGCCGTGAGCAACGCTTGAGTATTTTGGTTTGAATGCCCGTATTGGAATTGTTGATCGACCAGTTCTTGAAAGTCGCTGGGTTCATTCATCTGGTTTTCCATTGTTCTGTGCTCCTGATCATTGCTTTGTTTCCATCCTTCGTAACCTCATCATGGTTGATGGAAGCAGGAGATACCAGACTCAAATAGGCTCAGATTGATCGAGAAAACTGCTCAGATTGACAGGGCGCGAATGAGCAATTTATCAGGAGTTCAGATTATTAAGCAGCTAGGCGCAATTAAATTAAGGATAATTTCGGGGGTGGAGGGGGTGAAACCCCCTGCCTGGGGGCGCAGCCCCCACTCCCCCCTTTACAAATTAATGATGACTACCTACTTACAGGAAAGTGCAGAAAAGTTCGGGAATTGCCGTGTTTGCTATTGAAAACTATTTATGTAGTGACTACAGTGTGGTTTGACTGACAAAACTTCTATAGCGATCCTATTTGGATTGGGAGAAAGGATTTCGCAGGAATCCTTTCCCACAAAGCCTCTCAATCTCACGACTGATTCAGGACTGCTATAGTAGACCACAGCGTAAGTTCAGCAGCATGAGGTTGGGGGAGTGGAAAGCTGAACTGCATAAGCCGCTCAAGCCTGGATGTAATTAGATCCGTTAGCCATTCACTCTAGGGACAGCAGCAACCAAATATGGGGTGCTTATGAGTTATTGGAGTATTTCAGCTACGCCTGAGGGGCTTGGACGAGCTAAGGCTAGAAAGAAAGAAAAAGATATGACTCATGATGAGCTTGCGGATGCTGCTCATGTAGCACCGATTACGATCAGGCGTCTCTTTGGTGGCGAAAAAGTCAGTGAAGTGACAATTGAGGCGATCGCAAAAGCCCTGGAAATGGAACCGGAAGAAATCGTCGATCCATTCGAGTGGGGAAATCGCAAAGTAGCAAAGGCAACTGGAGCATCCCTGGAACTGAGTGCGGAACCCGAACTTTCACCCATTGAAGCCTTTTACGTCAATCGTTCAGATGCTGAGGAGCAATGTTACAACGCCCTTTTGCAACCAGGCGGGATGGTTCGGATTAAAGCACCTCAACTGATGGGTAAAACCTGGTTTATTGAAAAGGTGTTGTCTCAATTCAGCAAAGACGAAAGTTACCGTCGATTAGATCTGGAAATCGACCGTCATGTGCTGACCAGTGTAAAAGATTTTTACCAGTGGTTCTGTGCGGCTGCGAGTGAAGGATTAGACTTCCCTGTGCAATTAGATACTTACTGGAAAGGATTAACTCCCAATGGGGATATTACGAATTACTTTCAAAAATATTTATTGAAGCAGATAGCCGATGCTCAGCAATCTCTGATTCTGGTACTTGATAAAGTCGATCGCGTCTTTGAATGCACAAACATTGCAAATGCTTTTTGTGAGTTGCTGCGCGGCTGGTATGAGCAACCGATTAAAGGGAGTGCCCACAACAGACAAATCTGGCGTAAACTTCGTCTGGTAATCATTCATTCCACTGAAGTTTACGGTTCTTTAGATATCAACTACTCTCCCCTGGGCTCGGTTGGTATTGATTTTAAGCTATCAGAGTTTGATGAAAAACAGGTCCAGGAATTAGCCCAGCGCTACCAACTGTCCTGGACTGAGACGGAAATTCATCAACTGATGAACCTGGTTGGAGGACATCCCTACCTGGTGCATCTAGCGATCGCCAAAGCTGGGTGCCAGAATATCTTATTAGACCAAATTCTGAAGACAGCCCATACTGAAGTTGGAATTTACGCCGATCATCTACGTCAACTCGCAATTGGCTTAGAGCGAACGCCAGAATTAGAAGATTTGTACAGGGAGATTGTCATGGCAGCTAAACCTGTCCCCCTCAAATCAGTGCAGGCATTCAAACTGGACAGCATGGGGTTGATTCGGATTGAACCATCTGCTGCGGGTGAAAACCTGGCAAAACCTCGTTGCCGCCTTTATGGTGAGTTCTTTTGCAATCACCTCAGCCACTGAATTGTCTGCAAACAAATCATCCGAGTTCTACAGGGAGGTAACACCCATGACGGATCGCACACAGCAGTACAGCTACCAGGTGGGAGGTCCCCTCAGCGAAGATAACCTCACCTATGTAGAACGCCAAGCCGATAAAGACCTGTATAACGCATTGGAGGCGGGAGAATATTGCTACGTCTTAAACTCTCGCCAGATGGGTAAATCGAGTCTGGTCGTTCGAACCCGCAAGAAACTGGAAGCCGAGGGATTTACCTTTGCCTACATCGACCTAACCCTGGTGGGAACCGAAGATGTTTCTCTTGACCAGTGGTGTACCACCCTGCTCAGTAATTTAGCCGATAGTTTCCAACTCGATGTGGATGCCGCATCCTGGTGGAAAACCCATGAGGGAGTGACTCCCTTAAATCGAATGACCAAGTTCATTGAAACTTTTTTGCTGGTCAGGGAAACACCCAAACGTTACATTGTTGTGATTGATGAAATTGATACCGTCTTAAGTCTGAAAAAGTTTCGAGCAGATGACTTTTTTGCATTTATTCGGGGTTGTTGTATTCAGCGCACCCACAAACCGGAATACCAGCGCCTGACCTTTGTTCTGATTGGAACCGCCACTCCCTCTGACTTAATTGCAGACCGCGATCGCACTCCCTTTAACCTGGGGCGGGCAATCTCCCTGTATGGTTTTCGTCTGTCAGAAGTCCATCCCCTGACAAAAGGACTTGAAAACTGTCCAGTTGAAAATCCACAAGCGGTTCTGGAAGCCATTTTGGACTGGACGGGAGGACAACCCTTTCTCACCCAAAAATTGTGTCAACTCATTCTGGACAATCAAGTATCCATTCCCACAGGTCAAGAATCTTCAGTGATTGAACAACTAGTAAAATTCAATATTATTCACAATTGGGAAGAAAATGATGAACCCCAGCACTTGCGGACGATTCGCGATCGCATCATTCGTAATGTGAAGCAAGACAACATCATGAATGTCAAGGATGAGCAGCACGCCAGCCATCTATTAAGCGCCTATCAAAAGATTTTGCAGCACGGAAAAATATCCACTGATAACAGTCCTGAACAAGAAGACCTGAGACTATCGGGCTTAGTCGTAAAGCAAGACGGAGTGTTAAAAGTCTATAACCGAATCTATCAAGAAGTATTTAACGAACGCTGGGTTCAGAAAGAACTGGCCAATCTCCGCCCCTATCGAGAACAAATTAAGGCATGGTCCAGCTCAAATCGGAGTGATGAATCCCGTCTACTGCATGGTAGAGCACTTCAAGATGCCCTGGAGTGGGCAAAAGGGAAACAACTGAGTGAGGAAGACAACCAGTTTTTAGAAGCCAGCCAGACGTTTGAACAACTATCCAAAGCAAAGCCTGAAGTGGCAGCTATTCTCAAACAGTACCTGCCTGAGCTACAGAAGATTACTAACCACCTCTCCCTGGTCATCCAGGCAGTGATTCGCTGGGCCGGTCCTGAACCATCGCTCACAGAACAGATTTGTCAACTATTGATTGAGGAAAGAACAGATGCCCCCATTCCTGAAGGCCAGGAGGCTGAAGAAATCGAGCATCTCATCCAAACTCACCTGATCCAGGACTGGGAAAACCAACCTGCCGCAGAACTTTTAAGGCACATTCGCAATTCAATTCGAGGAGAGGATGAGAAAAGCAGTGAACTGCTCACACTCTATCAGAGGATTTGGAATCAAGAAGAAATCAACGATGTCAACCGCTTACACCTCGAATTCCTGGAAAGCCTGGGTTTGGTTGCAGGAGGTAAAATTACTAATCAATTTTACAGATGCGTTTTTGACGAGGCATGGGTTGAACAGGAGATCAAACTGGCGAGCGAACGACGGAATATTTGTGGACGATACCGGGAAATTGAGAAGCTCAGTGAGAAAGGAGATGTCCAAACCTATCTGGTCATTGATACCCATCTCCCCAACAAAGATCAGTGTATTTTGAAAGAGTTCACACCTGTATCCGATGATGCGGATACTGTCAGGAAAACACGTAATTCTCTAGATGAGACATTCAGAAATCTGGAAAAATTGAGAGGGCATAAGCAAATTCCAGCACTTCTAAACTTCCTTAAAGAGAATGAAAAATTTTACATCACCCAGGAATTCATTGAAGGGGAAAACCTGGATAAGGCGATTAAAGCTTTAGATCCAGAGCTCAAACCAAATAATTTAGCGGATGAGCTAAAGGCCATTCGTTGGAATGAATCAAAAGTCATTCAATTGTTGATTGAAATTCTTGAAATCTTAGAGTTCGTTCATCGCCAAAACCTATCTCATCTGAATATTAAGCCCTCCAATTTAAGACGGAGAAAACAGGACGGAAAAATTGTCCTGATTGATTTTGCCTGTCTGAAGGGAGTGAATTATTCCGCCGCATCTGATCAGTCTTCTTCACCACAGTCTATTACTCTGTCCAACTCTCCTGACGAACCAGAAGAATTGGATGGTTTCAGCCAGGACATTTATGATGTGGGCATGATTGGCATTCAGGCACTCACTGGCATTCAACCCCACGATCTCAGGATTGATAGAACAACGAATGAAACCATCTGGCTTTACAAAATTATTCCAGATATTCCTATGCCACAGATCAGCGATCGCCTGGCAGAAATCCTCTCTAAAATGATCCGGCATCGCCCTGATCAGCGATATGCCGGAGTCTCTAAAGTTCTCGCCGATCTGCGTGCCTTAGGAGAGAACTCTCCTGTTGCTAGCCCTACTACCTCCCCTTTCTGGCAGGCGAACAGGCGCCTCATTGCCTGGGGTGGAACAGGGCTAGTTTTAACTGGCGCATTGGTTGGCGTTTTGAGTGCCTGGAACTTACAGAAATTCCTGAACAATCGGCAGATCATTGCACAACAGATTGATCAATGTGATGAGAAAATTACCTTGAAGCTAGGTCCCAATAACACCGGCAACAGTAATCTAGTAAATAGTCTGACAAGTCAGCAACTGATCATTGATTCTAATCAGGTGATAGAAGCCTGCACAAGCATGCTCAATAGACAGCCTGATCGGTATGAATCTCTCAAAAACCGAGGGAAAGCATCCCTGTTACTTTGGAATCATGCGTCCCGGTTAAATAACCAAAATGATGCAGAAAGTAATTTAAAGTCAGCGCTGAGTGATTTTACAGCTGCAACTAAAATCAAAGAAAATGATGCAGAAGCTTTATTCTACAGGGGACTTGCGCAAGATCTGTTAGAAGACTCTGATAATGCTGAAGCATCTTACAAGGCTGCGATTGATCACTATCTAAAGAAAAGAGAAGAGATTAGGGAAGCGGATATTCCTATCCTAGTGAAGCTGGCTTATTTCTCACAAGAAGAGGATTTTTCCAAAGCAAAGGCTATTTTTGATGTGATCACAGATATAAAACCAGATTCAGCTAACCTTATCTACAACCAAGGTTCATCGAGTGCTATAGGAGGAAACTACCAGGATGCCATTGGACATTTTGAAAAAGTTGTCAAAGTGAATAAGAGTAATTTTGATGCCTTGAGAAGTTTAGGCTTCGTCTATCTTCTTTGGGGTAAGCCGAATGAAGCTAAACAATATTTTGCTCAAGCGAATCAAATCAAACCGGGTGATTCACTTATTGCAAAATATTCGACTGAAAGGAATTTGACTTACAGCAATCTCAAACCAAGCTTTGAAGCGATCTTTCCTTATCTGCCGGTTTATAAATGCCAGGAATATCCGGCTTTAGCGATCGCTGAAAAAGATGCCCGCAACCCACTCTGCCATTTCTAGGAAACATGGAACTTTTAGTCTCCTGGCTGAAAGGGTTTGCGAATTTCAAACGAAACAGAGCGTTCCCATCGTTTCGGGGAACTCACAGGTTGACTAGCAGGTTGACTAGACTGTGTTAGCTGAGCTGGAGGGTAGGGGTTTTGCAAAACCTCAGGTTCGTCGTCATCTGAATGAAAGGGGAAATTGGGGAGTTTGTCATAGTTGGACGCGATCGCCAGAAACACCCCACCGACAACAAATACAGGCAGGGGTAGGGAAAACTGTTGGAACCATTGCAGCAACTCCGCTGCGCCAAACAGTGCAACAAAACACGTAATCCAGACTTTCATTACAGACTCGACATTCAAGAGGGTAGTTCACTACATGGCAGGATACCCGATCTTTTGAGTTTTGGGGCAAAGGGAAGGGCGGCGGCGGCAGGAGGCAGAGACTGGGGACTGGGGGACTGGGGCTAGGGAACTGGTATTGGGATAACTCAGAACTAAGTAACTGGACAAAATTAAATTGAAGATAGATTCGGGGGTGGAGGGGGTGAAAACCCCTGCCTTGAGGTGCAGCCCCAACCCCCCCCCTTACAAATTAAGGATGACTACCTGCTTACTAGAATTGAAAACCTCTTCACTCCCTATTGGTCTTCTCAATCGCTACACTAAATCTGAGTTTTGTTGGCTAATTTGGACATGGATGCGATTCAGGAAGTGACACCAGAGATACAGAAACGGATAAAGGAGCTGCGTCAACTCCTGCAAAAGGCGAGCTATGCCTACTATGTCCTCGATGATCCAATTATGGAGGACCCAGTTTATGACCAGCTCTACCACGAACTGCTGGATCTCGAAACTCGCTTTCCCGAACTGATTACACCAGATAGTCCCACCCAACGAGTCGGAGAAAAACCTGCCAGCCAGTTTCACTCCGTCAGGCACAACATCCCTCTTTACAGCTTAGAAAATGCGTTTGGTAAGGATGATCTGGTCAGGTGGGAAGAACGCTGGCGCAGGATCGCTCCGGATGTCGAAGCATTTGAATATGTGTGCGAACTCAAGATTGATGGCTCTGCTCTGGCACTGACCTATGAGAATGGCTTGCTGGTGCGGGGGGCAACGCGGGGGGATGGTATTGAAGGGGAAGACATTACCCAGAATGTCAAAACCATCTATTCTATTCCGCTGCGATTGAATCTGGAAAATCCTCCGCCACTGATGGAGGTCCGTGGAGAAGCTTTCTTGCCCCTGAATTCGTTTCAGAAAATCAATCACGAACGAGAGCAATCTGGCGAACCCCTGTTTGCCAACCCGCGCAATGCAGCGGCTGGAACTTTGCGTCAGCTAGACTCCCGCATTGTGGCGAAGCGAAAGCTTGATTTTTTTGCTTATACTCTCCATATTCCGGTGGCAGGAAGCCATCAGGTAGAAATTGGCGATGGAGAAGTTCAGCTTGATTTGTTAGCGAACCAGGCAGAGATCCAATCGGAACACATTCCCACTCCTGACACCCAATTTCCCGTTCCCCACACCCAATGGGACTGCCTGGAGCTTTTGAGAGCAATGGGGTTTAAGGTAAACCCGGAGCGAAAATGCTGTTCTAATTTGCAGGAAGTTCAGGAGTATTGCGATCACTGGTTCACCGAGCGCCACAATCTGTCCTACATGACTGATGGCGTTGTGGTGAAAATCAATTCTCTGGCGTTACAGGAAAGGTTGGGTTTCACGCAAAAGTTTCCCCGCTGGGCGATCGCGCTCAAATATCCGGCAGAGGAAGCCCCCACGGTTGTGGAACGAATCAACGTCAATGTGGGCCGCACAGGTGCCGTGACCCCGTTAGCAGAAATGCGCCCCGTTCAGTTAGCCGGAACGACGGTTTCAAGGGCTACGTTACACAATCGCGATCGCATCTCTGAACTGGATATCCGGGTTGGTGATACTGTCATCGTCCGCAAAGCAGGCGAAATCATTCCTGAAGTGGTGCGAGTCCTGTATGAACTCCGCCCCCCCGGAACTCAACCGTTTGAAATGCCTACCCACTGTCCTGAGTGTGGTCAACCTCTGGTCAAGCCTGAAGATGAAGCCGTGACCCGCTGCATTAATGCTTCCTGTCCCGCCATTTTGCGCAAGGGGCTGGAACATTGGGCCTCAAGAGATGCGTTAGATATTGCGGGTCTGGGCGAAAAGTGGGTCATTCAACTCGTCGATCACAACCTGGTACACTCCATTGCTGACCTGTACGACCTCACCGTTGAACAATTGTTGACCCTGGAGCGGATGGGGCAAAAATCTGCCCAGAATTTGGTGAAGGCGATCGAACACTCTAAGTCTCAACCGTGGCCCCGTGTCCTCTATGGTTTGGGCATTCGACATGTGGGTAGTGTTAATGCTCAAACCTTAGCCGAACAATTCCCCAGTGTGGAAGCATTGGAACAGGCCAATATTGAAATCATTGCCTCGGTCTACGGGATCGGCAACGAAATTGCCCAATCAGTTCATGCGTGGTTTCAAAATCCAGCCAACCAGGAATTGATCCACCGCCTGAGAGCCGCTGGATTGCAACTAACTGGTCAATCCAAACCATCAGCTACCCAAGCCGAACAACCGCTAGCAGGCAAAACCTTTGTCATCACCGGAACCTTGCCAAACTTAAAGCGGGATGAAGCAAAAGCCTTGATTCAGACGGCGGGCGGCAAAGTCACAGATTCCATCAGCAAAAAAACAGATTACCTGGTAGTTGGAGAAGAGGCCGGTTCCAAACTGGCGAAAGCACAGACCCTAGGAGTGCCACAACTGACTGAAGCCGACTTGTTAGAACTCCTTGGGAAAGTAGTGGATGGGTAGAGAATTTTGAATTTTGAGTTCTGAGTCATCCCAATACCAGATGCCTAGCCTCCAGTCCCTAGTGGTTCACCAAAGGAACTTTGCCTGGTTATCTAAACCTGGAAAAACCAATTTAGGAGGTTTTGAAGGGTTTGCAACCCTTCAAAATCTGCTTGGCAGACTACTAGTACTTCATGTAGTACTTCATGGCAGAAGATTTCCACCAGTATTGGGGAGGAGTGACGGAGTAATGGAGCGATAAAGTGATGGGCTGGGTACTCCATCACCCTATCACTCCAAAAATGGCGGCTTATTTCTGTCAGCCTCCACTATTGCTGAATTAGGTATGAAATAGGCGCTGTATGCTCGAAACTTCGTTTCGATTCATACTGCTTTTCAGCAACGCCATTGTCACGACCGTCCCAAATTGCGTTTGAGCTGTTCCAACTCCTCTTCCGCCTCCCAGCGTCTGAACTGTTTTTCCAGAGCATCGACATTACTGCCTATCGTTGGTGTTTGATTCCAACCAGAGGTGCCTACACTTTCGGCAGGTCTGGTGGTAGTGCGAGTCGCCTGAGCTTCAGAAACCTTTGCCTGAACCTCCTTACGGCGGGCTTCAATTTTCTTCTGTAACTCCTGGGTCTGCTGAATCCGCTCCTTCAAGACCTCCATCTGCCCCCATTTCTGGTTGCCCTGCCGCAATAAGCTGGCTTCATGGGCTTCCGCTGGTTCTGCCAGATCAAGTCGATTAGCAGCCTTTGCCTTCTCAATCCGGGCATGCCAGAGTTGAATTTCTCGCGCTAAACCCAAAATTTCATCCTGGAGTTGCTTCTCCTGACGCCTCAAGCCGGTCATCAGGTTGAGGGTTTCTTCCTCCTGCTCCCGCAGCTTTTCTTCCAGAACCATCAGTTCCAGATGCGGATTATTACGCAAATATTCATCGAGTCGATCTTCTAGAAATCGGCTGAAATCATCGAATAGACCCATGAAGCTACTCCCAACAGTGGTTTAAGTTCTTAATTGTTGGTTGTTAGAGGGGAGAGAGGTGTCAGGTGTGAGGGGGAGGAGGGGATGGGGTGATAGGGTAATAGGGTAACAGGGTAATAAGGTGGGGTCTCTTTCCTGCATCACTCCATTACTCCATCACCCATCCACTTATCCACCCATCCACCCTCACTTAACTAACAACTAACAACTAAAAACTAACAGCTTTTAAAAGCTTTGACCGATGAAGACCGATCGCACTTCTCCATTGCGCCGAATGATTGCCTGATTTTTAGACACTTCAACCAGGGTCCAACCACTGGAGCCGATACTTTCACCCAGGCGAAATCGCTGAGCCACTCCATTGACTTCAACTAGAATGGCGGACTGTTCACCCAAATCCACCACTCCCACTAGAGTGCGGGCCACACCGGGAGCCTGGAGTGGAAGGGGGGGGCTGATTGGGGCTGTCGCCGTTCTGGAAGGCAGGCTGGGTAAGGGAGCTACACTTGGGGCCGAGGAGAAACTTTTTGTGGGATACAGGCTTTGAGGCAGATTATAGACTGAGCCATAAACCCGGTCTAAACCTGGGGAGGTGCGATTCGCAGTTGTGGGTGTTGAATGGCTTCCAACCAGACCACCGGGCGACACATTCCCTGGAACCGTTACCGTTGGCAGGCCTGGATTCAGCGGTGCGGCAATCTGTGGCGTGGGAGAACCTGGAGGTTGCGTTTTCTGGTCAATGTTTTGTAGCGATCGCTGCATATACTCCGCAAATTGGGCATCAGCATCGATACTGACACTGGCAGTGGTTTGGGCCGGTGGGGAAACCACCGGGGCTTGGCGGTTTGCCTCCTGAACCAGCAACCACAGTGCCAGCGTTGTCAAAAGTGATACGCATCCAACTGCCAGTAGCAGACGGTCATAGGAACGAGGAGGCGGATCCGATTCCTTGCCTGAACTGATTGCCTTTGGAGGTACGGAGTTTGTTGCCTGCTGACCGAATTCGTCCGGCAGTGAATCGGAATGTGAGTCTGACACTGAGTTTTCTAGCTTACGAAATTGTTCTGCAAGCTGTAACCCCAGGGTAGAAGTGGGTGATCGAGAAGCGGATGCTTCTGGCAATTCAGGCTCGGATGGAGGCTTCAGTCCATTCCTCAGCATTTCCTCTACATCTTCGAAGAGGTCATCCATCAGGCGATCGGCGTAGGACTCGACCGAAAGCCCCCCTGACTGGCTCATTGCACCGACGTCATAAGCTTCTCCCAATAGGGAATCAGAGGGCGCATCCTGCGACGGTTTTAAGAGACTGGTGCTAGCATCCTGGGACATAAACGCTCGTTAAGGATTTTGAAGACACACAAGAAGTATAGAAGATGCAATTTACTTTGAAGCCACAACTCAAAGCCGTGGGTAGATGTAATCCCCTGACGTCCTGTACAGGATGTTTTAATTTAGCAAAAGACCACCAAAACGCTCGACATTTCTTATGCCTGTTAAAAAACTTATCGAAATGTTGAAGTCAGGTTTTTTAAGGAATGCTGTCACAGAAAGAGCGATCGCCAGCCTGAACGGTTGTTGACTGAAGCCACTTGCGGTGTTGTGAAGCTTTCGGAAACCATTGACTAGAACTGTTAAGTAGCTAGGCGCAATTAAATTAAGGATAATTTCGGGAGTGGAGGGGGTGAAACCCCTCCACTCCCCCGTTGACCAAATTAATTATGACTACCTGCTTAGTCAATTAATCCTGCTTAGTCAATTAATTTGAGGCGACCGGACTGAACATAATCGAAAACCCGGTTAATCTGATTGCGGTCTTCGTCCGTAATCTTTTTTTCAGCAAGAAGCGTTGAAGTTAAGCTGAGGTGCTGCGATCGCGTCATTTGACCGGAAGCAATGATCTGATCTACCAGGTGTTTGATGGCTGAATTTGACTTCCCCTGAAAGCCCCGCATTTTGGCAACTAACCTACTTTCTCAACATGCCTTCTTTAGTATTGAGTATTCCCACTCTGCCCTGGACTTTTACATTCCCAAAGAAAACGCCCCCATGCAGGGATGGAACCCCTGCACCCCGTTCAAATTTCAAGAAGGATCGCTATAGGCTATTGAGTAGAGAACGATTGACACCAACCAGGGGAGATTTCTGACGATGCAGGTTCATCGATTGCCCGCTTTATCAGACAATTACATTTTTTTGCTGCATGATCCGGAGCGAAGGATTGCAGCGGTTATTGACCCGGCAGAAGCAATTCCTGTCTTGCATTGCTTAAAAGAACTGGGAGCAACGCTCGTCGCCATCTTCAATACCCATCACCATGCAGACCATGTGGGAGCGAATACCGCTCTTCTGCAACGCTTTCCAGATGCTGTGGTCTATGGTGGCGCGGAAGATCGGGGCAGAATTCCAGGGCAGCAAGTGTTTTTGCATGAAGGCGATCGCGTCTCCTTTGGCGATCGCACCGCCGAGGTGTTATTTGTTCCGGGGCATACCCGTGCCCACATTGCCTACTACTTTTCGCCCAACCATCCTGATGAAATGGGCGATCTGTTTTGTGGCGATACCCTATTTGCAGGTGGTTGCGGACGATTATTTGAAGGGACTCCGACTCAAATGGTCAGTTCCCTCAGCAAATTGCGAGCCCTACCAGATACAACACGAGTTTGGTGTGCCCACGAGTACACATTGAAGAATCTGGAATTTGCTCTTAGTGTGGATGGCAACAACGCTGATTTACAACAACGGTTTGTTGAGGTAAAAAGCCGCCCGCAACCGTTCAGAAGCAACGGTTCCTTCTATGCTGGGGACAGAAAAGCGAACTAACCCCTTCCTGCGCTGGGATGATCTGGGGTTGAGATCGGTCGTTCAGGCGGAAAACGAGATCCAGACCTTCACCCGTCTGCGGGGCATGAAGGATCGGTTCTAAGTAGGTAGTCATCATAATTGTTAAGTGGGGAGTAGGGGCTGCGCTTCCAGGCGGGGGGGTTCACCCCCCCTCCACCCCCGCAACTATCCTTAATTTAATTGCACCTAACTACTTACAAAGTCTCGATTCCCCCGATAAGGTGATTCGAGAGGATGAAGTTGATTTACAGAGGTTCATAGTATCTTGAGAAAGATTGTGTTTCACTATTAGTAGGAGTTATATCAATTTTCTCAATTCGACTGAGTTAAGCCCTCGTAAGGACCTAAAATCTTGTACCTTTATGGTCATCAGGCAGAGTTGGGCATAAATCTTTATCATTGCTGACATTTCTAACACCGGATACCCTGAGGATGGTTGCCGTGCTTGGGCGATCTACCAGTCGATCTACCAGTCATTCATTGTGCTAGTCGATTATCGGTAGTTTGGATTTTGGAGAGTTAGCAGGTAGACTTCCTTTTTTGGGCAGAACCAAAGGGTCATTCAATAGATTTTTCTCTTAAGTCAGTTTTGAGTTTTAGCTGATTTTTTAAGTACTAGCAGATGATCACTTTAACTTTTAACGAAATTTCATGTTCGAGGCACTTCTACTTGAGATGCTGTTAGACGATTTGATTTTTACCTTTTGCAACGTTTCAAGTCCCTGTGTAGACAAAGTCTGAAACCCATGAGCGGCGAAAATATTGACCTGAATCCGACAGTTCAGTCTGTTTCTGAGGAGGAGGAAGTCCGGTCTCCTCAAAAGCCTCAAGAAACTCCTGAAAAGTCTCCTAATCCTCGCTGGCGTCGTCTTCTGGTGCCGGGTATTGTGGGGCTTCTGGTCTTGGGAGGGCTTGGCTGGATTGTATTTAACCGGGTGGTAATTCCAATTCTTGCCTTCAGCCAAATGAAGTTTGAGCCTACTCCTGTGCCCCTTTCCAATCCAAAATCGGCGAAGGTTGAAGAAAGCTCTGAATATGCAGCCAGTCTGGATTCCCGACAATCGGTGATTTTAAAACCCCGAGTCTCCGGACAGGTGACGGCTATTTATGTGAAGGCGGGCGATCGCGTCCAGGCAGGCGACCCCATCCTTCAAATTGACGCCAGAGAGCAACGAGCCCAGGTTGCCAGCCGCCAGGCAGCGGTAGAAACGGCTGCTGCAAATTTAGATGCGGCACGGGCAGCCGTTGCCAATGAACAGGACACCTTAAGGGCAGAACAGGCCCGTCGCGCCGCTGCGGTATCCAATGTGAAACTGGCTGAGTGGGAGTATGAACGATACCAGGAACTAGCCCGGCAGGGGGCGGAGAGCCGTCAATTAGCTGAGCAAAAACTGAACGCATTGCGAACCGCTCAGGCTACGTTGCGGCAGGTGGAAGCGGATATCCAGGCGCAGCAAGCAGCAGTCAATCAAGCCAGGGCAACGGTGAATAGCAATCAACGGGCTCTGGAGCAGGCACAGGCCAATCTTTCCGAAGGGACGGCTCTGCTTCAGCACTACACGATCAACGCGCCGTTTACAGGCATCGTGGGTGATATTCCCGTTAAAGTGGGAGACTTTGTTAATTCTTCGACTCAACTGCTGAATCTAACCCAGAACCGCCAACTGGAAGTGCGCATCCAAGTGCCCCTGGAGCGGTCATCAGACCTGCGCGTCGGACTCCCTGTCAAGCTCCTGGATGACAAGAACCAGGTATTAAAGACTGGGCAAATTTCATTCATTGCCCCTAATGTGGATGCCTCCACTCAGTCAGTCGAAGCAAGGGCGGTCTTTGCCAACGCTGTGGGACTTCGCACCTCTCAGTTCATCCGTGCCAGAGTAGTGTGGGAAACCCGACCGGGGGTGTTGGTGCCGACGAGCGCCATTTCTCGCCTGGGTGGTCGAGATTTTATTTTCGTTGCTGTTCCCCTCAAAAATTCGGGCTGTAAGGAACCCGCTTCTTCAGGTTTTGGTCCACCTCCGAAGCCCGATCCAGAAATGCTGGTGGCGGCTCAAAAGCCCATTAAACTCGGCAAAATTGTGGGGAATGACCAAGAGGTGCTGGAAGGTTTGACGGCGAGCGATCGCATCGTCACTTCCGGTATCCTGCAACTCCAAAACTGCCTACCCATCGCAGAAGCCCCTCCAGCCCCTCCATCACCCTGAATCAGGAGAGAGTAGGGTGATAGGGTAACGGGGTGATGGGGTGAGGTTTCTTTACTCCATTACTCCATCCCTCCCTCACCCATCCCCTATTCACCCCGTCACTCACAGCTAACAACTCTCCTGGCCCCTGTCGTTTACCTATCCTTGTTCCCTGGCAGTGGATCATGATTATTCTGTCCATCTCCGATTTCTTCATTAAACGGCCCGTTTTTGCAACGGTTTGTTCTCTCGTTATTACCCTGCTGGGGATTGCCAGTATCCCAACCCTGCCAGTTGCTCAGTATCCTGATATTGCGCCACCCCAGGTGACAGTCACTTCCAACTATGTGGGAGCCAGTGCGGAAACTGTCGAGTCTACGGTTACCAATATCCTAGAACGGGAACTGAATGGTGTTAAAGGTTTACGATACATCTCCTCAACCAGTGCTAACGATGGTACCAGCAATATTAATCTGACCTTCGATTTGGGAACCGACCAGGACATTGCCGCAGTCGATGTGCAAAACCGGGTGTCTACGGTGCAGTCTCGCTTACCAGGACCGGTCATCCAAACAGGAGTTACGGTTTCCAAAGCTAATAACAACTTTCTGCTGGCGATCGGACTGTATTCAGATCGGGATGAGAAAACGGGGAACGACGTTTACGATGAAATCTACCTCAGTAATTACGCTGACCTCTACATTAGTGATGCGTTGAAGCGGATTAAGGGAGTTGGGGGTCTACAAATCTTTGGGGAACGGAAGTATGCCATGCGTCTCTGGCTCGACCCAGAGAGGCTTGCGGGTCGAGGGTTGACGCCTCAAGATGTAGTTACCGCTTTACAGCAACAAAACCTCCAGGTGGGGGCGGGACAAATTGGGCAACCGCCTACCACTGAGGGACAGCAGTATCAGTACGCTGTCACAGCGCAGGGACGCCTGAAGGATGCTGAGGAGTTCAGTAACCTGGTAGTCAAGACTACAGACACTGGCACACTGGTACGGCTGAAAGATGTGGGACGGGCGGAGTTGGGGGCCGAAAATTATAGTTCGGTGCTGCGGTTTACACCCACTGATCGCATCACCCATCGTGGGGTGGGTTTGGGGATTACTCAGCAGTTTGGTAGTAACGCGCTGGATGTTTCTAGAGCCGTTCGAGAAGAGATGAAGCGGCTTGAGGGGAACTTTCCACCCGGAATGCATTATGCTGTTGCGTTTGACTCTACAACCTTCATTGAAGCGGGGGCAAAAGAGGTTGTCTTTTCGCTGATATTGGCAGTTATTCTCGTTGTTCTGGTCATTTACCTGTTTTTGCAAAACTGGCGTTCGGCATTGATCGCATCCATTGCCATTCCGGTGGCGTTAATTGGTACCTTCGTTTTTGTCAAAGCCCTTAACTTTTCCATTAACACCCTCACTCTGTTTGGTTTAACCCTGGCGACGGGTCTGGTAGTGGACGACGCGATCGTGATTGTGGAAGATATTACCCGCCGAATTCAAGATCAGGGGATGAGACCTGTCCAGGCAGCGATCGCATCGATGAATACCCTGTTTGGTGCGGTCATTGCCACCTCAGTCGTGCTGATCACCGTGTTTGTGCCCGTTGCCTTCTTCCCTGGCACCACCGGGCAACTCTATCGCCAGTTCGCCCTGACGATCACCTTTTCCATCACTGTTTCCACCTTTAACGCGCTTACCTTTACCCCCATGCTGTCTGCCCTGCTATTGCGGCGGGGGCAGGCTCCCAATAACTGGTTTTTCAACGGCATTAACAACTTCATTAACCGCACACGAGAAGGCTACAGCCGCAATGTAAGAAGTATCATCAAGCGCAAAGGCATTGTGCTGGGAATATTTGGGGCAGCACTGGCGTTGACCTACTGGGTCTACACGATTGTGCCAGGTGGTTTTTTGCCCGACGAAGACCAGGGCTATTTCATTACGATTGTGCAGGCACCGGAGGGAGTTTCACTCAACTACACCGAAAAGGTGCTGCAAGAGGCTGAAGAAGTGATGAAGCAGGTGCCGGAGATTGAGAGCATCTTCGCGGTGGGTGGCTTCAGCTTTAGTGGCGCGACCCCTAACAATGGCTTGATTTTCACTCTACTCAAACCATGGGATCAGCGGCCTAATGCTGACCAATCGGTGAAAAACATTATCGGCGGCTTCTTTCCAAAACCGTTTGGATTATTTCCCAAACTGGTGGGGGGTATTCAAGATGCGATCGTGGTTCCTATTCTTCCACCGGCAATTCAGGGTTTAGGTAACTTCGGTGGGTTTGATTTCAACCTGCAAGATCGGGTTGGCTTAGGGTTTGACACTATGGGAGAAGTGCTGGGCAAATTTATGGCACGGGCATCTACCTATCCCTCTGCCCAGAGTCCCCAGCTAACCGGATTGCGACCGACTTTTAACGCCAATACCCCGCAAATTACGGTGGAGGTTGATCGCGTCCGGGCAAATCAACTTCAGGTTTCGGTTGAAGATGTCTTTGATACGTTACAGGTGCTCCTGGGGTCTACCTATGTCAATGACTTTAACCAATTTAACCGGGCCTATCGGGTCTATGTCCAGGCGGATGGTCAGTTCCGGTCCAACCCAGATGATATTAAGCGGTTGTATGTGCGATCGCAAACTGGAAAGATGATTCCTCTGGCAAACCTGGTGAGGGTGACGCAAACCGTTGGCCCTTCCATCATCAGCCATTACAATCTCTTCCGCTCCATCAACATTACGGGCAGCGCCTCACCGGGTGTTAGCTCCGGGCAGGCAATTCAGGCTATGGAAGCCGTCGCTAAGGAAACGCTGCCCAAAGGCTTCGGCTTTGAGTGGTCGGGTTTGTCATTAGAGGAAGTTCAGGCGGGCAGTTCAGCTCTGTTCATCTTTGCACTGGGAGTTGTCTTCGTATTCTTGACGCTGGCTGCCCAGTATGAGAGTTACCTGGACCCGCTAATCATCATGCTGACAGTACCGCTGGCAATTCTGGGGGCGTTAATCGCTGTGTTGCTCCGGGGAACTGCAAATGACATCTACACCCAGATTGGTTTTGTTATGCTGATTGGGATGGCGAGCAAAAACGGCATTCTGATTGTTGAATTTGCCAATGAATTGTATGACCAGGGTGTGACAGTTACCAAATCAGCCATCGAAGCCTGCCGGGAGCGTCTGCGTCCCATTTTGATGACCGCGATTTCGACTATCATCGGTGCGTTTCCGCTGTTTATTGCCACAGGTGCGGGTGCCGCCGCCCGGCAATCGTTGGGAACGGCGATTATTGGTGGGATGGGTATGGCAACGGTACTTAGTTTATTTGTCGTTCCGGTCCTATATGTGGTGATCAAGTCCTTTGCAGGGCGTTTTCGCCATTCTCGTCAGAGGTCTGCTCTGGCAGAGGATGACTCTCTCGATGATGCTAACGATGGCAACGGGGCCGGTCGTCCCGGTCGAGAAACCACTTCCAGCTATCGCTCATCGGAGAGCGATGGAGATTCTCCTGTTCATGAACCTGAACCCAAATAAGTAGCCATAGCTATATCGGCTAATCTGATGCTCTCCTGATTGAGCCTCCTCATATAGCTATCGCCAGGTTGCTCAGGACGTTAAGTTTAAGGAGGGTATGGAGGCTTCACCCAGCCAGGGGTTCCACCCCTGTACCCTGTCCTCAGCTTAGGGCTATCGCTATAATCCCTCAATCTGGGAGGCTATTGTGTCAGTGGCTATAATTTATCGATACAAACCTTTGATGTCGGTGCAAATTTTCTGGGGATGGGGCGATCGCATCCAGAAGAGAAACTGAAAATGAATTCTGAAGTAGACCTGAAACGGGCATCACTGTATGAAACAGATTACCAGCTCTGGTTGGATAAAACCGTGGCACAGATGAAAACTGATTGCCCTGATTACTTAAACCATTGCTTTTATCTTTCCAGGTAGCACTATGTACGCTATCGTTTCTCGTGAAAAAATCCATCTTCCCCCCAATAATGTGATGCGTATGCCAGGAACCTGGCAGGATTAATGTGCCCTGCGCGATAGTCGAGGTGATAGTTCCATTCCGCGAATTAAATATCGCAATGGTGAAATTCTACTTATGAGTCCTCTACCTCGCCACGGGCGGGAAGCCCATTTGCTTGCCAGAGTTGTGGAAGCCTTGCTGGATAGTGAAACCCGCAACTACGAAGCTTTCACACCGATTCCGATGGATATTCCCTAAGAGGGGGGCATCGAGCCAGATTATTGCTTTTATATTGATAACTAGCAGGCGGCAGTGGGCAAAGACTGGATTGATTGGCAAGTAGACCCACCCCCCGATCTGGCGATTGAAATCGATGTCATCACCTACACCGCAGCAGAAGACTACGTGCCCTATGGGGTGCCAGAGGTTTGGTTATTCAAAAAAAGTGGCTTAAAGATCTATCACTTGCAAGGGAACTCGTACCAACAGCAATCTATGAGCCGTTATTTCCCAACCGTTGATCTGCCAGCTCTGCTTGACCAGGTGTTATAGCGTTAGTCATTATGGTTAGGACGGGGTGCAGGGGTGGAACCCCTGGCTGGGGGCGAAGCCCCCACTCCCTCTCTAATTCCAATATCCTAATGCACCTGCGTAGAGCTATACAGCTAGTCACTGAACAGGGAACTAGAGCGGCCCTCCGTCAATTGCGTCAACAGTTGATGAAATAATTTGTACCCTGTTTACTCGGTCAGCAGTACGAGTTTTCCAGTCACGCCGCCCGCTTCCAGAACTCGATGGGCATCCGCAGCTTGTGCCAAAGGAAAGGTTCTGTCGACATGGATTTTGAGTTCTCCTTTGTCAATCAGCCGCGCGCACTGTTCCAGGATTTTTGCCTGGGCTTTTTGTTCCTCTACTAGCCCTTGCAGCATGGGGGTCAGCATGAGTTCAAAACTGATGCGTTGGTTACGGGTGCGGGCCACTTTCCAGGGGGTGGATGGGTCAGGTTCCAGGATGGTCACCAAATCACCATAAATTTGGGTTGCCGGAAAGGATTGGCCCAGAATAGTTCCTCCCACAGTATCGAAGGTAATGTCTACTCCTTGTCCCTGGGTCCAGTCGAGAGTAGCTTTTGCAAAATCAGTGGTTTTGTAAAGGATGGGGTAGGTGGCTCCCAGGCGACGAACAAAATCCGCTTTTTCGGGGGTGCTGACGGTGGTGCAGACGGAGGCTCCCTGTAACTTTGCCAGTTGGATGGCGACGTGACCTACGCCTCCCGCACCTGCATGGATGAGGGCGCGCTGACCGGGTTGTAGGCGGGCGCGATCGTAGAGGGCTTCCCAGGCCGTGATCAGCACCAGGGGGGCGGCAGCGGCTTCTGCAAAACTGATGGATGCAGGTTTGTGAGCAGCAAAGCTTTCAGGAACGATAGCCCATTCGGCATAATTTCCCGGATGTCCCCCAATGCCACCATTGCAGAAGTAAACCTCATCGCCTGGACGGAATTTCTGAACAGCGGTACCCACGGATTCCACAATCCCCGCCCCATCGCAACCTAAAATGGCAGGCATGCGATCGGGATAGAAGGTGCCCCGCTGACGCAGTTTTGTATCGATTGGATTCACTCCGGCTGCTTTCAGCCGCACTCGCATATCGGTTTCCTGCAAAATAACCGGGTCTGGAACCTCTGCCACTTGCAAAACTTCTGGCTCTCCAGCCCTCGTCATCAATACAGCTTTCACAACCGTCTCCCCTTCTGTCCTGTCAAATATTCAGAATACAAGAACCTCTTCGCAATTGCTTTCAAAGCCTATTATCACTCGGGGTAAGTTACACTGAGTTGCTGGAGAAAGTCTTGACTTTGAGATTCAGTCAGCAAGAGGATATGAACTGTGACATTAGGTAACCTCAGATGAAGCAGGACCGAATTATAGCGATACCACTGACTTGGAGGCGTTGCTGAATTTGGGTATAAAACAGATGCTGTATGCTCAAACCTCGTTTCGATTCACACTGCTTTTCAGCAACGCCTGACTTGAAAAAATAAACCCCTCGATTTCCCTGACTCCCTATTTTCATTGGTGACGGTGTACGTCGTTCATAATAGATACTTAGTTAGAAGAATTACACCGCAAACTGGTGGTTCACCAAAGAAACTTTACCCGGTTATCTAAACCCAGAAAAACCAATTCAGGGGTTTTTGAAGGAAAACCCTTTGAAATCTGCCTGGTAGACTACTAGTGTTGCAAACACTAAATTTTGCAACATAAGAGTCTGGGGCTCCGCCCCACACAGGGTTTCCATCTCTGTACCCCTTAAAAAAACTTTTGTTTTTTAAAAAAACTTTTGTTTTGCTGTACTAGGTCACTAACGATGACGAACGAAGACCGGGTAATTAAACTCTCAGATTTATCGGATGAAACCTTGCTAGAAATCTGCAAGGCAGCGGAGGTAATTGCTTGTGAGTGTCCAGGATACGTGGCTCGCATTTTACGTCAGGTGCGGGCATTTCGGTATTACACTACTGGCTGCATCGAACAGTTTCCAGCAGATGCCGAGACTCATCATTGGTTGGCAAAGCAAGCTGAGCAGGTTGAAACTATTCTCTGGCAAACGATGGTGGAGTTAATGCGTAAGGAACAACTGATTGATGATTCCGAACAGATTTTGTTGGATAAGCTTTCTGAGAGGGCTCGGGAGATTTCCCTCAGACAACTTGGGCAAATTTCATAAGTAGCTAGTACCCAGCGGCATAATAACACTTATTACCCAGCGGCATAACAACACATAGCTGTCATGAGGTCAGAGGCTTGCCCGTATAGTTCCACTTGAAAGGTTTGGCCATGGTGCGATTGAAGTAGTCGATGAAGTCAAGAATCTTGGCGCTGAGCTGAGCTTGACTAGTGAAACTGGCCCGTCGCAGCCACTTGCGCCTGAGAATGGAGAACCAGATTTGGATTGGGTTGAGCCAGGAGCAATGCTTTGGGGTGAAATGTATGACCAGGCGGTGCTGTGGATTGCTCAAGAAAGCAGCCCGGGTGGCTATCGATTTCAGGATGCCGGATTTGCCTTTGCGCCCTAACGGCGGTGGTTCGGGTTCCAGGGCGACCGCCAGTGGCACCAGAGCTACCGATTGGTGGGTGTTGAGACAGTCCATGACCAGATGAATTTTAGGGGCATCGGTGACTTGGGCGAGTAGGGTGTCGAGATGAGCCGCTAAATCTTGCTCGGTTCGGGTGTCGCCCACAGTCGCCTGGTCAATGCGTCCAGTGGCGACATTCAAGGTGGCAATCAGGCTTTGGGGCCATGACGCTGGTACTTAAATTCCACCCGCACACAGCGTCCGGGTTTCATCTCAATATCCGGCATCACGCGCTCCAAGGCTTGGATGCCCGTCATTTCATCAAGACTGTAGGTCATCTCCCCACGTTCGGCCCGCGCAGCCACTTGTTCGTAGACCTGGCAGATGTCTTGGACTTTGGTGGCAAAGTCCGGGTCGGGGGGGGATGAAGCCAGTAGGGACTCTGGTGCGGTTTCAGTTCGGCTTCGGCTAACAAACGCCCGACAGGGCGACCACTGATCCGCGCCACAACGCCTTGTTTGACCAGTTCATCGGCTAACTCTGGAGGGGTCCAGTGACTGATGGGGCGTCCAGAGTGCTCGGGCGGGGTACAAGCGAGGGCATAGAGTTGAGTGATTTGCTCCAAGGTAAACGTGGCGGGGGCACCGGGACGGGGGGCATCGGCTAAGCGCTCCGACACTGGCAACTCACAGGTCTGTAGCGCTTGCCAGCGCCGCCGCCAACAGCGACTCATCTGCTCCCCGATGCCGAGCTCTCGAGCAATCTGACCTTGGCTGTCTCCCTGGCTGGCACGCAGAATGATCTGCGCTCGCAATGCCAGTTGTTGGGGTGTACTCGGTCGCTTCACCAACTGCTCTAGTTCGCGACGCTCGGATTCACTCACAATCAGGGCGGGAAGGGCAGGACCAGGCATCAGACTCAATCCTCCAACACCGACTCCTTCAGGATATGCCCATTTCCGCCGCGCGGTACTAGCTACTTATTAGCCACCATGAACTGCGTGCAGCGGTAGGAATGAACTTCTTTCTTCCTTCTTTCTTCTTAGCCCTTCATCCCTCGCTATTCTCTAACAATTAACGATTGATACAGTAAATGTGCTTCAATCAGGGGAAATTAGTGCTGATGTTACTTGAAGGGCGGTATTTCAACTCCAATGGAAACAACTGTCTACTTGGCTGTGAATGGGACTCTGATGCGCGGACTGGAGTTGAATGGCAATATGATGCTGGTTGGAGCCCATTTTGTGCGGGAGGCCTTTACAGAACCTGCTTATCGGTTATGGTCCATTCACGATCGCCATCCCGCGATGATGCGTGTGAACCAGGGTGGGGCATCGATTGCGGTTGAGGCGTGGGCGGTGCCTGCTCAAGGTATGAGCTTTCTGCTACTGCTGGAGACACCAGGGCTTTGCATTGGGAAGGTGCATCTGTTAGACGGAGAAGAGGTGTTGGGAGTGTTGGGAGAACCCTTTTTATGCGAAGGGAAGAAGGATATTACAGAATAGGGCGGTTGGCGGACATATATTGAACATCTGGAGAAAAAGGACAATTTTAATGACCGAGAAGCCAGTGGAACTATCAGAATTTGTGGATCAGATGGCAGCCGCGATCGCCCTACCCCTTCAACCGGAACATCAGCCGGGAGTCATCGATAACTTCTCCCGAATTCGGATTCTTGCCCAACTGGTGACAGAGTTTCCGCTGCCAGAAGACGTTGAAGCTGCCCCTGTGTTTGAGCCATGACCCACAGCTATCCAGATGCAACCAGCATTGCTGCCAGCGTTCGTGGTCGGGAGGTGACAGCCAAAGCAGTAGTGGCGGCTGCCCTGGCTCGCATTGCCGACCAGAATGAAACCTTCAACTGCTTTACTACAGTTATCGCTGAAAAAGCTTTGGAGGATGCGGAAGCGATTGATGGCGCGATCGCCACCGGCAAAGACCCCGGACCACTGGCTGGGGTTCCTTTTGGCGTCAAAGATCTGTTTGATATAGCTGGTATTACGACCCTGGCAGGCTCCAAAATTAATGCGGAAAATCCACCAGCGACCAGGGATGCCACCCTCATTACCCGTCTCAAGCAAGCAGGAGCGGTACTCGTCGGTGCCCAAAACATGGATGAGTATGCCTATGGTTTTGTCACCGAAAACAGCCATTACGGTCCCAGTCGCAACCCCCATGATCCCGACCGGATTACAGGGGGGTCTTCGGGGGGCTCGGTCGCGGCAGTGGCTTCTGGAATGGTTCCTTTCTCTCTGGGATCAGACACGAATGGCTCAATCCGGGTACCTTCAGCGCTATGCGGCATTTTTGGGCTGAAGCCCACCTATGGCAGATTATCGCGTGCCCGAACCTATCCTTTTGTCCATAGTTTGGATCATCTGGGACCATTTGCCCGCTCTGTGCGGGACGTTGCCTTGGTGTTTGATATCTTGCAAGGGCCTGACCCAGACGATCCGGCTTGCACCAAACGTCCACCGGAGCCTTCCCTGCCAGAACTTTCTGAAGGGATTGAGGGTTTACGCATCGCTGTTGCCGATGACTACTTTATTCAGGGCGCAGAGTCTGCGGTTGTGGAAGGCTTAGAAACTGTTGCCGCTGCTCTCGGTGCTACTCAGCGGGTTGTTATTCCAGAATCCCACCGTGCCCGGGCTGCCGCCTTCCTGATTACCGCCAGTGAGGGGAGTAATCTACACTTAGAAAATTTACGCAAACGTCCCCAGGATTTTGATCCGGCAACTCGCGATCGCTTCCTGGCAGGGGCGCTCATTCCAGCAACCTGGTACATTCAGGCGCAGCGATTTCGACGCTGGTATCGCGATCGCGTCCGCGAACTATTCCAGCAAGTGGATATTATTCTGGCTCCCACTACACCCTGTCCAGCCCCATTGATTGGTCAAAAAACCATGAAACTGGGCGATGAAGAAGTGCTACTGCGCCCCAATATTGGGATGTATACCCAACCGCTGTCATTCGTTGGACTGCCCATCATTTCAGTGCCAGTCCAGCGAGCCGGACAATTACCAGTCGGTGTTCAGATCATTGCAGCTCCATACAACGAAGCAAAGGTACTGCGTGTTGCCGCCTACCTGGAAATGAAAGGGATTGTATCAGCTCCAGTTCCCCAATAGTAGTTCTGTAACAGTTCTGAATCAGTCGTGAAATTGAGAAGCTTTGTGAGATGTAGGAATCCTTGCTCACAATCCAATATTCGCTATAGAAGCATTGACTAGAGTTGATTAGAGAATCGAGATAGTGTCTTCTTTATCCCTCCATCGTCCATCCACTCGTCCCCCCCTCCCACTGCCCCACCCTTCCACCCCTCCCATCCTTGAATCAAACTAAAGGAACCTTAGCCTTAATATCGGCAACGCATACAATTCATTCAATTCTTCTGCGGTTGAGGTTTCTATGCGGATTGCCAACAACATTACTGAACTCATTGGTCACACCCCACTGGTGCAGTTAAACCGCATTCCCCAGGCAGAGGGGTGTGTTGCCCAGATCGTCCTCAAACTGGAGAGCATGAACCCAGCAGCATCGGTAAAAAGACCGGATTGGGCTCAGCATGGTGCAGGCCGCGGAGGAAGTGGGGCAGATTCAGCCAGGGAAAACGGTACTGGTGGAGCCCACGTCGGGCAATACGGGCATTGCGCTGGCGATGGTGGCCGCTGCTAAGGGTTACCGTCTGATTTTGACCATGCCAGAAACTATGAGTCTAGAGCGGCGGGCAATGCTGAAAGCCTACGGAGCAGAACTGGAACTGACGCCGGGAAATTTGGGGATGAAGGGCGCGATAGCTCGTGCCGAAGAAATAGTTGCTGCTACTCCTAATGCCTATATGCTGCAACAGTTCAAAAACCCGGCGAACCCCAAAATTCACCGGGAAACTACCGCTGAAGAAATTTGGACAGACACTGATGGGCAGGTGGATTTTGTTGTGGCGGGGGTTGGGACGGGTGGCACAATTACAGGTGTGGCAGAGGTGATCAAATCGCGCAAGCCAGCGTTTCGGGCGATCGCCGTCGAGCCCACCGAAAGTCCAGTTCTGTCTGGAGGGCAACCTGGTCCCCACAAAATCCAGGGAATTGGGGCAGGTTTTGTCCCAATAGTGTTGCGGATGGATTTAGTAGACGAAGTAATTCAGGTAAGTAGTGAGGATGCCATTCATTTCAGCCGTCGTCTGGCACGGGAGGAGGGCTTACTGTCTGGCATTTCCTCTGGAGCCAACCTCTGTGCGGCTATTCAGGTGGCCAGGCGTCCAGAAAATTCAGGCAGGCTGATTGTGGCGATTCAACCGAGTTTTGGCGAGCGGTACCTGAGTACTATTTTGTTCCAGGAAGCCAGGCCTGCGGAAGTTGCCGGGCTTTCGATGAATGTCGAAGTCACTTCTCTGCGTTAGAATTTCAGTGCAGACTCTCATCAAGTCTGGCAGAGACAAAACCTTTGGAAAGTTGTTCTCAACCTTATCCAAAGATCATAACCAGGTGATCTGTCTTGCTAAGAATTGATCACTTCTGCAAACATGTTTCAAATGTCTTTTTCCCTGCATTTTTTTGACACAGAAATGTTGTCAATTCTTCAGGTCATTTTTAAGGATTTGAACTCCTCCCTGCAAAAATATCTGGATTATTCTGCTCACAATTTTGTCTTTTCAAGTAGTCCACGCTACAACCTTTCTGGCCCCCTTCTATTCCCAAAAACTCTATTCCCAAAGACTGTTTCCTGTTATGCCTTTTTGACAATTGGACTGGCATCCTAAGATTTTCTTAAACTGAGACGGCTGGGGATCAGCCTAGTCTTTAAAGAAGACTAAGATTATCCCACACCAAAAAATGATTGTGATTAACTGATAGCATAGCCCGTGGTATGTTTCATGGTTGTCTTAACAAGTTAAAGATTTGAGTTCAAGATTTGAACTCATTGATTGAAAGTAAGTAGGTAGCCGTAACTAACTGTAATAAGAGACAGGGGCTACGCAGGGGTTTTTCCCCCTTCCACCCCCGAAGTTATCCTTAATTCAATTGCGTCTGACTACTTAAATCATCAATTTCGCGCTTATCCCTATTGTTTCCTTGATTGCCGCAGGTCACCTATGTCCCAAATTCCAGCTTCATTACTGACTCTGATTGCTGGCATTGTCATTACCCTTTTGAGCATTTGGATTGGGCTCAATCATGGGCTTTTTCCGGAGCAAGTTTCAGAGCAGGCCCCCCTGGTTGATAATTTGTTCAGCATTATGCTGGCGATCGCTTTTGCGCTCTTTTTAGTCGTTCAGGGAGCCATTTTAATCTTCATCGTCAAGTACCGTCGTCGGGCAGGAGATGACACTGATGGCGTCTACATTGAGGGCAATTTCCCCTTAGAAGTTGTCTGGACGGCTATTCCCGCGTTGATTGTAATTGGGCTGGGGATCTACAGCGTGGATGTATACCAGCGGATGGGAGGCTTTGCCCCGTCAACGGGAATGATGGCCCACTCCCACCCCTCCTCCCACGTTGCCCAAGTGTCAGGAAGTGCAATGGCAGCTCCACTAATGATGGCGGAGGCAGGGGCCGTTTCTCCAGAAACCTCCCCGTCTGAACCAGCGGAAAGTACCTCGTCGGCTGGAGCAGAAGCCTCTAAAGCGGTAGAAACTTATAAACTGCCGGTTTATGGCTTTGGTGCTCCCCCTGAAGTGAAGAAGCCAGCCGATGTCACCGTCAATGTGATGGGTTTGCAGTTCGCCTGGATCTTTACCTATCCCGATAGCGGCATCACGACCAGTGAATTACACATTCCCGTTGGCAAGGATATTCAGCTCAATATTACAGCTCAGGATGTGATCCACTCTTTCTGGGTACCTCAGTTTCGGCTGAAGCAAGATGCATTGCCTGGGGAGAAGTCACAGCTCAATTTTATCGCAACTAAGACAGGTACCTATCCTGTCGTTTGTGCTGAACTGTGTGGCTCTTACCACGGCAGTATGAGAACTCAGGTCATCATTCATACTCCGGAGGAGTATCAGCAGTGGCTGGAGGAAACTAAAGTTGCCCAGGCTGGCAACCTAAACCAGGCTGTTGCAACGAAGCCCGCTGAACTGTCGTCTTCTGAGTTTCTGGCTCCCTATGCCCAGGAAATGGGGATTCGGGCTGAAACGCTGAAGCAACTTTACCCCCAACATCTTTCGCCCTGATCGTGGAGGCAAAGAGCAGTGACTCTTCCCGTTCACTCCGTTAACCAGCTTCAAGCATTTGTCAAATGGTATTCAGCGTCTTATGACCCAAGCACAAATTCCTTTAGAGCAAACGCCAGTCGTTGAACACGGCGAACACAAAAAAGCATGGAAGTGGTACGAATACTTCACGTTTAACGTTGATCACAAAGTGATTGGGATTCAATACCTGGTCACCTCTTTCATCTTTTATCTGATTGGGGGAGCGATGGCGGTCGCCATGCGAACGGAACTGGCAACCGCAGATTCAGATTTTTTGAACCCCAGCCTCTACAACGCATTTTTGACCAACCACGGCACCATCATGATTTTTCTGTGGGTTGTGCCCAGTGCCATTGGTGGTTTTGGTAACTTTTTAGTGCCGCTGATGGTTGGTGCCAGGGATATGGCGTTTCCTAGGCTGAATGCGATCGCCTTCTGGTTAGTTCCTCCTGCTGGCATTCTACTGCTGGCTAGCTTCTTTTTTGGCGGAGCGCAGGCCGGTTGGACATCTTACCCCCCTCTAAGTGAAATCACAGCTCCCCAGGCTCAAAGCATCTGGATTTTGAGCCTGGTGTTAGCGGGAACCTCCTCCATTCTGGGTTCGGTAAACTTTATCGTCACGATTCTGAAGATGAAGGTTCCCAGTATGAAGTGGAGCCAGCTACCACTGTTTTGCTGGGCAATTCTGGCGACGTCCCTGCTGGCACTGGTATCTACCCCGGTACTGGCGGCGGGTCTGGTCCTGTTATTGTTTGATATCAATTTCGGTACGTCCTTTTTCAAGCCCGATGCGAACGGAAATGTGGTGCTTTATCAACACCTGTTCTGGTTTTACTCGCACCCGGCGGTGTATCTGATGATTTTGCCTATCTTTGGCATTATGTCGGAGGTGATTCCGGTTCACTCTCGCAAAGCGATTTTTGGGTATAAGGCGATCGCCTACTCCAGTCTTGCCATTTGTCTGGTGGGTTTGTTTGTCTGGGTTCACCACATGTTTACCAGTGGCACTCCTCCCTGGATGCGATTATTTTTCACCATTTCTACCCTGATTGTCGCTGTTCCCACAGGCATCAAAATCTTTAGCTGGGTCGCGACGCTCTGGGGTGGAAAGATTCGCTTTACGAGTGCGATGCTGTTTGCTCTCGGTTTGCTGTCGATGTTTGTGATCGGCGGCTTGAGTGGCGTTACTCTGGGGGTGGTTCCCTTTGATATCCATGCTCACGATACCTACTACATCGTGGCGCACTTCCACTACGTCCTGTTTGGCGGTTCGGTGTTCGGCATCTATGCCGGAATTTACCACTGGTTCCCCAAAATGACCGGACGGATGCTGAATGAAACGCTGGGTAAAATTCACTTTGCACTAACCTTTATCGGCACTCACCTCACCTTTATGCCCATGCACGAACTGGGCTTGAAGGGAATGCCCCGTCGGGTCGCAATGTATGACCCTCAATTCGAGGCCATTAACAAAATTTGTACGTTTGGGGCCTATGTGCTGGCTGTATCGGTGCTGGTCTTTACAATTAACGCCATCTGGAGTTGGATTAAGGGCGAGAAAGCCAGCGGCAATCCCTGGAATGCGATGACTCTGGAATGGACCACTGATTCACCCCCAATCATTGAAAACTGGGAAGTGTTGCCTGTTGTTACCCACGGTCCTTATGACTATGGCTTGAATGGACGCGGCCTCATTGCGGAGAAAGAATCTAAGGTTTCTGTGTAGTAAGGCTCTTCTGGGGGCTAGCCTTTCTGGGCGCTAGCCTCCATCTTCACCCTTTACCCTTCATTCCCTAATCAAAGACATTATGCAAGGATCCACCATCGAAACTCCTGATTCCCTCACCTCCCCTGCCAGCACTATCACTGTTGGCGGCCATCATGAAGAACATGCGGACCTGCGAGTTTGGGGGTTACTCACCTTTTTGGTTTCAGAGTCCCTAATGTTTGGGGGATTCTTTGCCGCTTATCTGTTTTTGCGGGGGTTAGCCAGTGAGTGGCCCCCGGAGGGAACGGAAGTTGAATTACTGGTACCAGCGATTAACACGATCATTCTGGTTTCTAGTAGTTTCGTCATTCACCTGGGAGATACGGCGATTAAGAAGAATGATGTCCAGGGACTGCGGAAGTGGTACGTTATTACTGCGGTGATGGGGGCAATCTTTTTGGCGGGTCAGGTGTATGAGTATAAAACGCTGGGCTACGGCTTAACGACCAACGTTTTTTCTAACTGCTTTTATTTGATGACTGGCTTCCATGGGCTGCACGTATTCATTGGGTTGTTGCTGATTCTGGGAGTGCTCTGGCGATCGCGCCGTCCCGGTCACTACAACGCCACCAAACACACAGGCGTGGAAATGGCCGAGATCTACTGGCACTTTGTAGACGTTATCTGGATTATTTTGTTCACACTGTTGTACATTCTGACGATGTTTTAGGCGTTTTCCAGCAAAGTATGGATGATTACAGTCTGTGTCCCCATCTTCTGCTTTACTCCCAGATGGAAATGGTTCTTTCGGCTTGCTATGAAAGAGTAGCCTACGCTACTCTTTCATCCCAACCAAAATCCCTGGAATATTGATTTTGTTTTGGTGGTAAGCGAAGCTTATCACCAAACTTTCAGAAGAGCCTTAGAAATACAGGGTTTTTCAGTTGAGTTAGCCACATTCTTGAGGTACTAGGGTTAGGGGTTAGGACTAAGGAGTGGTTTATGCATTTGAAGCTAGCTGTAAGACGGGGTTCAGACTATTTGTGATGAAAATTCTCAAAGGATATATCGTCAGCCTGTGGGATCCGGAGTTTATCCCAACTGGCTTGAGAACGGCTGCATTCGTTGGGTCTTTACTGTTTTTAATTAATCACGGTCCTGCCCTCCTGCGTAGAGAAATGACCAGTGAGCGATGGATTTCTACGGTTTTGACTTACACCATGCCTTACCTGGTCAATGTTTACGGTCAGTATAGCTATCGGCGTAAAATTAGCTGCAAGGAACTCTCAATTGAAATGAAGACTTGAGATGGCTCAGATTTTTCTAGCGATCGCCGCCATTCTGGGCGGATTATCGGTTGCCGCAGGAGCGTTTGGTTCCCATGCCTTGAAAGAGCGATTGAGCGATCGCGCTCTAGAAGTATTTGATATTGCGACGCGCTATCAGATGTATCACGCGCTGGCAATTTTGCTGGTTGCCGTATTGCTGAGTCGGGCAGAGACTGTGCAATCGCTTCTCACTGCTTCTGCTTCAGCGTTTCTAGTGGGTGTTTTGCTCTTTTGTGGAAGTCTGTATGCCATTAGTTTAAGTGGCGTCAAATGGCTGGGGGGCGATCGCACCTTTAGGTGGCTTAGCCTTGATGGTGGGCTGGGGCTGTTTAGCAATCGCGGCTTTCAGTTACAAGTAAGTCACTGGACAAAATTAAATTGAAGGTAGATTCGGGGGTGAAATCCCCTGCCTGGGGGCTGCGCCCCCCCTTAAAACCAATGTCCTAAGCAACCTGGCGACAGCTATAATCTCTATCGTTTTCCAATCACCACTAACCGCACACCTCCAGTGGGGAGCCAGGGTAAAACCACGTCTCTGGGGTTTAATTGGCCTACGCTCTGCCAGAGCGAGCTGATATTGAGACAAAACGGTAGCCAGCACCAGTTTCATTTCCAATTGAGCCAGGGCATAGCCCAAACAGCGCCGACTTCCGCCACCAAAGGGCAGGTATTCCGAAGGGGTGTACTGGTGTTCAAGAAACCGTTCTGGCTTAAATTGCTGCGCATTCGGGTACAGGTCTTCCCGATAGTGCACCAGATAAATACTCGGCATCAGAACAGTCTCTGCATCAAATTCGTATCCGCCAATTTTCATCGGTGATTTGGTGATGCGAGGAAAAATTACTGGAATCACTGGATACATACGCAGTGTTTCCTGGCAAACCGCAG
This sequence comes from Leptothermofonsia sp. ETS-13, assembly GCF_049200465.1. Classification (NCBI taxonomy): domain Bacteria; kingdom Bacillati; phylum Cyanobacteriota; class Cyanophyceae; order Leptolyngbyales; family Leptolyngbyaceae; genus Leptothermofonsia; species Leptothermofonsia sp. ETS-13. Next base: position 1,315,634 of record NZ_CP120836.1, on the reverse strand, counting down.
TCAGGTAAGGAAGTTGGGCAATATCCATCGGGTTTGAAAGTGCTTCTAAGCCATCAAGTTCCTGTAATAGCTTCTCGCACACATTGGGGTTTCGATGAATTTGGTAAAACGCCCAGGCAAGGGTTGTGGCAGTGGTTTCATGCCCGGCAAATAGAATGGTTAGCAATTCATCACGTAATTCCTCATCACTCATGGCCTGCCCATTTTCATCCCGTGCTGCCATCATCAGGCTTAAGACATCGGTACGCCCCTCACTCCCTTTTTGTCTTCTCTCATCAATTTCAGCCTGAAGCAGATGATGAACCTGGTGCTGTCGTTGTTTCATCTGTCCCCAGGGAGTCCAGGTTCCCCAATCTTTTTGTAGGAATCGCAGAAAAAGAATGCTAGAGCGGAGGGGAGAATCGGTCGTATCCAGCCAAGTGGTGAGTAGTGGCTTGAGCTGCTGATATCGTTCTCCTTTGCTTAAACCAAAAACAATTTGCAGGATGACTTCCAGACTGATCGTTTGCATGGCAGTGCGAGCCACAAAGGATTGCCCAATCTGCCACTGACTGGCGACCTGCTCTGTAATCAGGCAGATTTGTTTGGCATAGGTGTGCAGGCGTTCTCCATGAAAGGGCGGCATTAATAATTTTCGTTCGCGGTGATGGCGATCGCCATCCATCAGCATCAGAGAATTGCGTCCGACAAGGGGTTCGGCGATCGCATTTCCCCGGCCAACATCAAACTGCCTGGTGTCCTGGTTAAAAATTTCTTGAATCATTTTGGGGTTGCCAATCACCACATAGGTTCCCATACCATCCAGTTGCATGGTGAAGATGTCTCCATACATCTGGCTGTATCGATTTTGAAAACCGAGTGGGTCAGCAATCCAGTTGATTAATTGCCACCAGGGAGGGCTGGCGATGCGATTCGGTAGCTGACTCAAAGTGAAGATTCCGTTCTTTTAGTGACCTATCTCTACATTAGTGAAAAAGACCCGTTGCAGGTCAAGAAATTGTCTCAAATTACCGCAGCGTAGGTGCTAGAGTGAAAATGACGGTGTGACGCCGCAGGTAATTTTCGCTGGACTGATTGGTATTTTAAGGGTTACATCAACCGCCTGTTGAAAGAGATCTTTTAACTTACTTTGAATAACTTACTTTGAAGATTTACCAGATCAAATAAGTAGCTAGGCGCAGTTAAATTATCTTTAATTTATAAATTATCTTTAATTTAATTTTTATCCAGGGACTTACGAGTTACGGCAATACTTGGGCAACATCATTCACGAGTTAGCCCGACAGAAGAATTATCTTATCGAAGAAGGGCATCTGTGTGCCGACCATGTGCATATGCTGATTTCAATTCCACCCAGATTTCGGTTTCTCAAGTGGTTGGCTACATCAAAGGAAAGAGTGTGATTACGATTGCCCGAAATTACAAAGGCAAGAAACGGGCATTTTATGGAACAACACTTTTAGATGAGAGGGGACTATGTTTCAACCGTGGAACGCGACGAAGCGACAGTGCAACGATATATTCAGGACCAGGAAGTGGAGGATTAGCTGTGTTATCACTTACATCCTTACCACTGATCAAGGTAATAAAGATTCGTTATAAGCCAGCCCAGAAACCCCTGTGCGTTACGCTATCGCTAAAAGCACCCTACAGGTATGACCTTATATATCAATACATTGCGTCATATTAAGGACTTTTCAAAAGGTTTCTTATCAATTCCTTACTTTTTTCACCTTACTTTTTTCATTTATAGCGGTAGTCATTATGGTTAGGACGGGGTGCAGGGGTGGAACCTCTGGCTGGGGGCGAAGCCCACATACACTCTCTCTAATTCCAATGTCCTAACGCACCTACGTAGAGCTATAATGCCTATTCACTTTTTAAATGCTACACATTCGATCCCTCCCAACCTCCCCTCTCCGAGCCGGCTACTGTGTGAGTGGCGCAAAATTTTTTCCCTGCTACCGAGGCTCGCCGGTTGCCGCAGGAGAAGCCGTTCCTCCAGGGGTTCTCTGCTGGAGATTAGCTGCTTTCCTTTCAGCTTCGTCAGCTAATTGAAACTGATTCTTATCCTGGTAAAATTTGGCGGCTCTGCGAAAGTCATTAATCGCGTTTGGAATGTTGTTTAACGCCTCGTAAGCTAGCCCCCGATTGAAGTAAGCATCGGCATAATTTCTCTTTAAGTTGATCGCCTGGTTGTAATCCTGAAGGGCTGCCTGGGCATTATTTTGGGCGAATCGAACATTGCCCCGGTTATTGTAAATTCCTGCTCGCAGGGCATTGCTGGGGCGAAGTTGAAGAGCCCGTTCATAATCTTGCAGGGCTCCGGTGCGATCGCCCCGCTTAAATCGAGCATTGGCCAGGTTAATCCTTGCCTCCACCAGGTTAGGGTCCAAAACAACAGCTGAATTTGCATCATTCAGGGCCTGATTGTAATTTCTCAAATCAAAATAGGCGTAGCTGCGATTACTATACGCCCGTGCCACAAGCTGACATTGAGAGGATTGAGTATTCACTCCAGGCTGGCAGCTTCCTGTCATTAGCCTGATAGCCTGATCGTAATATTTAATCGCCTGTTCATGATCTCCAATGCCGTGGGCTGTGACTCCCAGATTGATGTCTTCCGCAGCTTGTTTCATCGGAGACAGTGGGGCTTGCTGATTGTCCACTGGTGGGGCTGGTGGTCTTGAACCAAAGAGATTCCCGAAATTTCCAGAAGACCAGACAGCCAGCAGTGTACCGAGAAGCATTGTCAGTAGCACTCCTGTGATAATCAAGACACCGTATGGCCATGCCTTAGATTCTTTGGAGGACTTCATTGGCGGTTGTGCGGGTTCATTCACCGGCAATTCAACAGATTGAAAGGTTGTGGTTGGGCTGGGTGGGGTGTCTACTGGTCTAACTGGAGGTGGTTCGGCTGGATGTGGGCCAGCCGGAGGTCCAAAGGGGGGAGGATTACCCGGATTCATGCCATCGGGATGGCTGTATGAGACATTGGCTGGCTGAAGTGGAAGTTCTTCAGGTAAGCGGCCCGGTGGAGAAGGAGGGGTTCCTGGGGAGACCGGAGGAGTACCAGGGAAAGGCGGTGACGTTGAGGATTGCTGAGCTAGCTCAACAGGAGGTCTGGTCAGTGAGGAATCTGGGGGAGGAACGGAGCCCCCTTCTCGTCGGTGTAGCCTTGCTGCTAAATCAGATTCAATCATCCTGACATCCTCATCACTCAACTGGAGCGCTTTTTGCAGGTGATGAAGCAAGCGGCGATCGCCTTCAGTCAGCGGATACTGGCGTTGCATCACGGCAAGCATTACCTGTTCGTACTTCACCAGGTTTCTCTGATGCTGTTCTCGCTGCTGTTGCTGCTGAACAATTTGAGGAGCAGCCTCAATTCCAGCGGTATCGCTGTCAGTCAGGCCGAGTGCCTGCCGGTACCGCTTTAGATCTTCGTTGTTTTGGTAATTAGGTCCCACGTATCCCAGTTTAGTTCCTGAAAACCGTTCTTGATATGACTGTAACCGTTGTCGATAATCTCGTAATGGCTGTAAACTGCGACTCTCAACTTCTGCCGCTTCCTGGGGAGAAAGCCCCAGGCTATGTTTGATGTCATCCAACAGACTACGACCTGTTAGCAGAGTAGTGGCTGTAGGATCGGTTTCACCCTGCTCTGCCAGGTTTTCCAGCACCTTTCGATAACTTACCCGTGGGTCATGCACTGGAACCTTCAGCAGGGGACGCTGTGCCAATTCTTCGTTGCCATACAGTTGGGGATGTATGGCGGGAGCGGCGATCGCCAACTTTCGCCGAGCATAATCATGCAAATCCGCTGCCGAAACAACCCCGTCACTATCAGTATCTGCCGCTGCTGTCTCGATGCCATCCACCAGGTAGCGGGCATAGCTCCAGGCATCCAGATCCGCAGGCTCGATGAGATTGTGAGTAAAAATCGAACCCGTTAGAAGGACTCTCCCATCTCCCCCCAATTGCGTGGGCAAATCAACAGGGTTGTCATCATTGGAGGTGTCGCCAAAGCCCTGGCGGAAGTAACAATCCAGAATCACCACCTGATGTTTTGCCGGACTGGCATCCATCACATCCTGAACAAAACTGGCTGGAATTGTTCTGGCTTTGATCAGTCTACCCTGGTAATCGGGGGCAGTTTCCGGCGTCGCAAAGTAGAGTCTACCATCCTCATCCTGGATCCCATACCCGCAAAACAGAAACAGAACCTGATCATCGGGAGCCCGGTTCTTAAAAAAGGTTTCGATCGCCTCCTCTATTTCCTGCAAAGACGCATCACACCGACTCTCCACCTGTTCAAATCCAAACTGGGGTTGTCTCAGAACGCGCCGCATCACCTCCACGTCTTTCTGAGCCCTCGGTAGTGGGTTTAAACCTGGCGGGTACCTGCTCACTCCAATTAGCAGCGCCACCCTGGACATCTATTGACTTCTCACACTTCTAGTACCACTTTCTGAGCATCGACAGAATCTATGCAAGGATACTGAATCCTTCTGAAAATGGCACACTATTTAGACCCAATTGGGGACAGTAGAAAGATTAAGGGCCGGTGGCTCAGTGCAAGTAGGTAGAAATAAGCAACCAGTCATGGAGTGATAAGGGGGATGGGGTGGTAGGGTAATGGCACCTAATCAACCCAGCGCACCTGGACGAAGTGGGCTGATCGCTCCAGCGGGTCAGGGAGGAGTTGAATACTATCTACGGCGAGGTTAAATGGAATCGCTGTTGTAATATATCGCTGAGCCATACTGCCCAGGTCAGGAGTAATGTGAGCGGCGGTTGCCGCAGCCAGACCAAGCCCAATCATTTGCCCAATTGGATCACGTGGCAGCACCATGGAGGCTCCAAAGGCAAACCCTGCCGTCAACAGCATGCCAACAGACAGATTAGTACCACAGCGGGGATGGACCGCTAGATCCCACTCTCCAGAAGTAATCCGCCGCAGTGCAACTTGAACGGCCCGCTTTAATTCTTCAGAGTCTACCTGACCATATAAATAAAATCCTCGCTCGGTAGACATGCCGCCCAAGTCAGTGTCTTCCCGACGAGCCCTCGATGCATTCCCGACAGACTTTGCGTTCTCACTTAGTACCCAAACGGTGGCATGTTCCAGGGCATGCACCTGCCGCAACATTAAAAGCTCCTTCAACCCAGGAATAAAGCCAAATTGATGCAATAGGTCTGCATCTTGTGTTTGGAAAGGATCCTGCTGTTGCGAGGGTGAGAAAATCAGATCAATTAAATCAGTCTGCCAGAAATTGGTTGCAGACTCCCCAGAGATGGATTGGGTCATAGTACCCTACTCCTAAATCAGTAGCTGCTTTAACCCACTTTATCTTTTGAGAGGGCAACCTTTTTCAGGCTTTGCAAATTGTTGCCAATGCCAGGTCAGGCAGACCGTCCACCAGCTTGCTGGGGCTGTTGTCCGCCTTCTCCAACAACTTTGGGAACTTCAACCCCGTTTTCTTCCAAAACAACAACTGGGTCAGAGCCTGCAATCATTTCAATGCGCTTGACCAACACCTGTCCATCGGAGAGCCGCTGTCCAACTCGCACATAGCGACTGGTTCCTTCGTTGGGTGCTCTGACAATAGCCTGTGCTTTGCCATCGATATGTACCACTCCAGAAACCTCCACAGCGCTTGCTAAATTCGTAGTAGGTGGGGGGGGAACTGGCCTGGCAGCCGGTCGATTGGGGTTAGCCGCCGTTTTGGGGTTGGCAGCCGTTCTGCCTGGTGGAAAGGGGCTGCTGGGTCTGGGTGGGGTAGACGCAATGGTGGGCAATGCTCCTGGTTGGGGAGCACCTGGCAGCGTGGGAACCTTTTGGGTTGAAGTGGGTTGCGGCAGGTTAGCTGTTCTTTGGGGAGCAGCAGTAGGTTTTGGCAAAATAGGGGGCAGGCTGGAGAAGGGGTCCTTTTTCGTCCTCTGGGCATTGATTCTGGCCTGCACCTGCCTGGCACGCTCATCTGCATTAGTGGGTTGAATCAAGCCTGGTACTGCCTGAGCTGCTGGCTTCTGCGCAACCAGTGGCTGAGCAAAGGGTTGGGTCTTTCCATTGGGCTGACCTGCTGCCTGACCTGGGGCAGGCGAAGCTGCAGGGGCAGTAGCTGCAGGAGATGGAGAGAGAGTGACTGTTTCTTCAGAAGCACATCCTGTTGCGGCGATCGCAATTACTCCAGCAATAACAAACAACAGACGCTGACGCATACCAACCCTCTCTAAATTCAAAGCTTCATTCCAAGATAGCTCTAATTTATAAAAATGATGTCAATAATTTCACAGAACCTGGCAACAAATGTTCGATATAGACATTAAAAACTTGCCGAATCGTTGAGTCTGAAAGTTAAGCTATTGTTAGCAGCCAGCAGACACTAGAAAACAGGAATCCGCCAGATGGGGAGCATCCTATTTTGAACCCTTTACTCTTTTTAACTCTAATGAACCCTGGCTTAGAGTTATCCTAACTTCTGCTGAAACAACTTTCAAGTTGTGGTTACAGAAACGGTAACAACCCGGTTATTCTGACGTTACTTCTTGTTTTTAAATGCGAACTTCATGACTGATTCAATTCCTCAAAACACCTCAATGACAGAACCCAATCCTCAATTTATGCGTGAAGCGATCGCCCTTTCTTTGCATAGTTTGAGATCGGGGCAGGGCGGACCTTTTGGAGCTGTGATTGTCAAAGATGGAGTAATCATCGCCAACGGAAACAATCAGGTGACCTCCACCAATGACCCAACTGCTCATGCGGAGGTGGTTGCTATTCGCAATGCCTGTAAAACCTTGAATACTTTTCAATTAGAGGGCTGCGAGATTTATACAAGCTGCGAGCCATGTCCTATGTGTTTAGGGGCTATCTACTGGGCAAGACCTGATTGCGTCTATTATGGCAATACAAAGGTGGATGCGGCTGAGATTGGCTTTGATGACCAGTTTATTTACGATGAATTGGAATTGCCCCTGAGCGAACGTAAGTTACCCATGATTCAGTTACTGCCAGAGGAAGCGATTGTAGCGTTTCAGGAATGGGCCGCCAAACCGGACAAAGTCGAGTACTGAACTTGAGGCAATATGCAAAACTGGTTTCCCCTGCCCCGTTCCTGGGTGATTGCGATCGTGGTTGTTCTTCTAATGGCAGGTTGTCAGCACCTCTCTGGTTATCTCTGGTGGCTGATTAGCTGGCTCATTAACTTTTTCCCAAAATTCATTTATATCTTCTATCTCCTAATCACCTTCAGTCCAATTGTGCTGATTGCCTTCCTGCACCACTGGCTGCATCAACTGCTGGATCAGTTTTTTCCCGAAAGCCAGCTACCCGGTAGCGAACCTGTGCAAGGGAGTTTTCCCAGTCTCATCAGTTGGTGGGAAGGCTTTTATAGTTGGGTAGTCAATCACCTGTCAGCCATCTTGAGTTGGGCCCTTTTGGGTCTCTTTCTGCCCTTTCCAACCCAGGTTTCGATCATGCAGTTTAGCCCCTGGAGCCTGTCTTACCTCCTGAACCGAGGGCAACCACTGTGGTTAGTTTCCCTCTCACTTCAAATTGTTTTTGCCGCCTATTTCTATGAGTTTGAGTACGCCGTGCAGCGTCGATGGGTGATGGGAAGGGAGTAGGGAATTATGCCGGTGGATGTTTCCCGGTTTTTGCAAGCCTGTAATCCCAGCCGTACCCTGGCTTTTGGCGATCCGAATGATCGTCAGTTTTATATTGACTTTGCACCTGTGCGGGGGAGCAATATCATCCGTGAATTAAAGCGAACCATTACGCTGCTACCCAATGAACGCACCTGTCAATTGTTTACGGGACACGTGGGTTGTGGCAAGTCCACTGAACTTCTGCGGCTCAAAGCAGAACTGGAAGAACAGGCTTTTTACGTCGTCTACTTTGAGTCCAGCGAATTTCTGGATATGTCAGATGTGGACGTAACGGATATTTTGATGGCGATCGCCTACCAGGTGAGCGAAAAGCTGGAAACTGAAAACATCCGGCTGAAACCCAATTACTTCGTTAACCTGTTCCGGGAAGTGGGGGATATTCTGCAAACAGACATTGAAATTTCCCAGATTGACTTCTCTGTGGGCATCAGCAAAATCACGGCCAGGACCAAAGACAGTCCCAAGATGCGGAACTTGCTGCGGCAATACATGGAACCCCGCACCAGTAGCATCTTAAAGTCAATTAACGAGGAACTTCTGGGACAGGCAACCACCCAATTGAAACAGCGAGGTAAGACCGGGTTAGTCGTGATTATTGACAATCTAGATCGGGTGGATGTGCGACAACTTCCCTCTGGACGAACCCAACCAGAGTATCTTTTTATTGACCGGGGAGAACAACTGTCAAAACTAAACTGCCATGTGGTTTACACCATTCCCCTGGCGCTCAACTTTTCCAACGAAACGGATACGTTGAAGCAGCGATTTGGTGGCGGACTTGCTCTGAAGGTTCTGCCGATGGTACCCGTCCGCCACCGGGATGGCTCCCTTTACGAAGAGGGCGTTGTCCTGTTACGGCAGATGGTGATGGTACGGGCCTTTCCCAGCATTCCACAGGAGCAACGTCTCGACCCTGTGGGTGCTATTTTTGCTCATCCTCATCTGCTGGATCGCCTCTGCCTGGTCAGTGGTGGGCATGTGCGAAACCTGCTGGGATTAGTCTGCGACTGCATCCGGCAAAGCGATCCACCATTTTCTGAAGCAGACGTGGAGCAGGTTATCCGAGGACAGCGCGATAATTTGGCTCGCCCAATTGATGATGACGAGTGGGAACTAATTCTGCAAGTGGTTAAGAGTCAAACTGTGAAGGGCGATCGCGAATACCAGGCCCTCCTCCGCAGCATGTTTGTCTTCGAATATCAAGACGTGCAGGGAAGCTGGTATGGCATTAATCCACTCCTGGCAGAAACCTGGAAATATCAGCAGGGGAGCCGGGGAGGCTATTAGTTGTTGGTTATTGGTTGTTAGAAAGAGAGGGATGGGGAGATGGGGGGATGGCTTGGCCTGTCAATTTTCTAGTGTCAAACCTGGAAAGGGAGTCAGGAGAGTCAGGGGTTCAAGGAGGGTTTGTCAATTTTTTTGTGGCAATCCTGGAAAGGGGGTTAAGGGAATCAGGGTTTCGAGGAGTCAGAGCCCCATTTCTAGAACACCCTATTTTAAGTTTTGAGGTTTGAGTCTCTATAGCTCTACGCGGGTACGTTAGGACATTGGAATTAGAGAGGGAGTGGGGGCGAAGCCCCCAGCCAGGGGTTCCACCCCTGCACCCTGTCCTAATCATAATGACTACCGCTATACCTTACCGTTCCCCATTCTTTTTTCCTCTTTCCTCTTTCCTCACTACTCCAGGGCTTCTAAAACGGCTTTGGGTGTTAGCTGGTCTCTAAACCAGACAATTCTGGCTGGAGCATCACTCACCCGAACTCCGGCTTTTTCCAGGTTGAGCCGCTCAGAGATTGCCAGGATCAGGTCATTCCGCTGGGCCTGTCGTACCTGAGAAAACTTCTTCTTCAGGTATTCGGGGCGCCAGTAGCCTACAATTTCGAGCAAGAGGGTGCGTCCGTCGGGGTGAACCAGGCGAAAGTCGGGAATCATAACGCTGCCGGGGATAGGGATGAGATCCACTTCTCGCTCCAACCGCCATTCGGTTCTGGCTTTTGCCCAGCGATCGCAAAATCCTTCCTCAAGCATGCTGTCGTAGGTTTTACCAGGAGGGTAGTGGCTAACCAGTCCGCAGTTGGAGTCAAGGGTAAAGCGCCCAGAACGACTCTTGCCAGAGTAGCTATCTTTTAGTTGAAGGGTGGCTATCAGGTTCCATCTGGTGACATGTAACAGGGCGGGTAGCAGCATTGCCAGTTTCAAGCCGTAATGGGTATTGGGCTTAAACAAGCTGGTGGGGCCATCAATCGTGAGGGTAAAGCCGTGATCGGCATCGCCCTCGATATAGGTCATCAGACCAAACAGCTTCAGGTAACGGAACAACAGCTTGTATTCACCAGGGTCGTTGCGGTGGGCGTTGAGAGTGACGTGGCTGGCACGGTAAAACACCCCTTGCACCTGAGCCAGGTTATAGCGATGTAACAGTGCTTCTGGTGTGGGAGCTTCGAAGTGGGTCAGAATTTGTTGATCGGGCAGGTCGGCATACAAGCCTTTGCGAACCTGATCTGGAAGTACTTCTTTCTCCAACTCTTGGGTGAGAACATCTGCCAGGCGTTGGAGGGTTGCCTGGGTTGCCTGCGGGCTGGGAGCAGATTGGGCCGAAAGTTCAAAAATGCGCCGCCGCAAAGAGAGAGTGGGTCAAGGGGACTAATAGTTTCAAATCGGCTGAAGGCCTCACTATTCAGCAGGTGGGCCAGCCCTCGTTTAATGCGGTAGTCAGTACTTTCCCCTTCCAGTTCCTGAAGTTGGCGGTTCAACTCGGCGCGATCGCCCCCCTTCGCCCGTTGAAACAGATCAATCAATCCCGCCGCCATTTCTAAATTGGGCCGATTTAACGGCAATTGCTTTGGAATGACTTCTTCTCCGCTGTAGCGATGGAGTAGTAAGTCGGTGGGGAGCATGGCAAGAAGAGAAAAGAGAGGGGGGTAGGGGGGTAAATGGGTTTGTCAATTTTTTTGTGGCAATCCTGGAAAGGGGGTCGAGGGAATCAGGATTTCAAGGAGCCAGAGCCCCATTTCTAGAACAGCCTCGAGTAACTCAAAACTCAAACTCATCTACCCATCACCCCCTTCACTATAAATCGGGTTTACGGATTACCCGCAGGAATTTCACGATTTGTCCTGTAACTTCCAAACTAACCAGATAGCGATCGAGGGTGAAGCGGTAGTAAATTTTACTGGAACCAAGCTGACGAAATTCTGGTAGTTCTTGAAGCTGAGTAGTTTGATAGAAATCCTCAAAAACAAACTGCTGAATCTGTTTTCTGGCAGCAGGTTCCAGCCGCTTTACATCTAACAAAAAGGAGCGTTTGTAGCGAACTTCATATCTGAAAGCCGCTCGCGTTTTCTGAGTGGAAGATTGCCTGGTTACTTGCATAAAATGCTTTAGAAATTACATCAGTGATAGAAACTGCAATGCCTCCTCACGGGTGAAGGTGTCTCCGGGGTTCAGCAATCGCTTCGATGCCTGAATTGCTCGCTGCATGTAAAGGTCGTAGCAGAGCTCTGCCAAAACCTCCCACATGTCTGCCAATTCCTCATCCGATAGCTGGTCTATTAACAGATGCAATCGATTTCTGAAAAGCTCCATACCCCATCCAAAGAAACCATATCAAGTTGCAAAATCAACCGAAAACTGCCACTCTATAGAAGATCTCAACAGGCATTAGTCCACCGTCCTATCCAGAGTTCCCCAAAAGGATGATGGTCTCACGCTGCTCCCCGTCAGAAAGTCATCCCCATCTGAAAATGTGGCAAATCAAGCAGAAGGCAGGTTTATTCCGCATCCAAATCCTCTGGCCTTGCTTCTGCCTCCTGCTCCTGCATCCTGACCCTAATCCCTGTTCCTTCTCGCCACTGAACCAGTTTGCCTGATAGGATACATTTCAACTCCCCCTATCAGGATTACTCTTTATCTTGATACTATAGCTGTCGCTAGGGTGCTTAGGACATTAGCTTTAAGAGGGTGTGGGGGCTTCGCCTCCAACCGAGGGTTCCACAACCCCTGTATCCTGTCGTGAGCCTGGTGGCTATAGCGATACTTGTGTCTCTGCATTATTCTGCTACCTGGCATGGTTAGCTATTTCGTTTCTCTGGTTATTTTTACGGCAATCTATGCCATCTTCAGCCTGGGGCTTAACCTCCAATGGGGATTCACAGGACTGATTAATTTTGGGCATGTGGCCTTCATGACGGTGGGGGCCTACTCCACGGTTCTGTTGAGCAATGCCGGGATTCCTCTGGTTCTGGCGGCATTGGTCGGCGGTGGTTTGGCGACATTTCTGGGCCTCCTGATTGGGCTTTCGACACTGCGACTGCGGGAAGATTATCTGGCGATCGTGACGATTGGGGTTTCTGAGGTTATTCGTCTGGTTGCTCTGAATGAAGAATGGCTGACTCGTGGTGCTTTTGGGATTCAGCGATTTCCCCTGCCGCTCGAAAACTTTCGCCCTACCCTGCTTAGCCGGCATGTGATGATTGGGCTTTTGACGGCGATCGCCATTCCAGTTTTCTGGCAACTGTGGAAATGGGCAAAACGTCGCCTACAAAAAGTAGGAACTTTCCTGGATGCGGGACTCCTGCTGACAGCCATTTGTGCCGCCCTCACTCTTTGGCTTTATGGAGTCTGCGCCGTCGCCCTCTACAATTTTTCAGATAATCCCCCCAGAAATGGGCTCATGCTGGTGTCGTTGATTGTGCTGGCACTGGTTTTTTGGCGTTTGGAATGGCTGGTGCAGTCTCCCTGGGGACGCATCCTTAAAGCAATTCGGGAAGATGAAGAAGTTGCCAAAGCGCTCGGCAAAAATGTCTTCTGGTACAAACTTCAATCTTTAATGCTAGGTGGTTTCATTGCCGGAATTGCCGGAGCTCTATTTGCCTGGCAACTGAGTACGGTCTACCCGGACAACTTTCTGCCCCTGCTGACCTTCAATGCCTGGACTATCGTAGTTCTGGGTGGAGCCGGAAATAATGTAGGTACGATTTTAGGGTCAGTCATTTTTTGGGCATACCTCACCATCACTCGATACCTACCAAACTTGCTGAAAGTGATCCATGGGGTAATTCCGGCAGTACCCCCAACAGTGGATGATGCCCGGTTGGGAGCCTTTCGCATTATGCTGATTGGGCTGATCCTGATTGTGCTGATGATGGCTCGACCGCAGGGAATTTTAGGGAAGAAGGAGGAACTGACCCTTGGTCGATGAGTCACCAAAATTGCCAGACCTTCCGGCTGATGTTGCGGCGGGAACTCGGGTGGAAAACCTGGCGGAAGTTTTGTCAGAAGTGGAGGACATCCGATCGCCCACGACTTCGCTCCAACTGCCCCTCCTGGCAGCGGGTGGTCTTGTCAAGAGTTTTGGTGGCATCCGGGCAGTGGATAATGTGTCAATTGAAGTTGCGAAAGGAAGCATCACCGGGCTGATCGGGCCCAATGGGGCTGGCAAGACAACCCTGTTTAACCTACTTTCAAACTTCATCCATCCAGACAAGGGGCGGGTGCTGTTTGATGGCGAACCCATCCAGAATTTGCAACCCCACCAGATTACCCAATTGGGTATGGTGCGTACATTTCAGGTTGCCCGTGCCCTGTCTCGCATGTCGGTGATGGAGAACATGCTGCTAGCCGTTCAGAAACAAACGGGTGAAAATTTTTGGAACACCTGGTTCCGCGGCAAACAAATTCGAGCAGAGGAGCGGCAGCAAAAAGAACGGGCGATGACAATTCTGGAATCGATTGGGCTGGCGCACATGGCAAATGAATACGCCGGGGCGCTTTCCGGTGGTCAACGCAAACTGCTGGAGATGGGGCGAGCCTTGATGACGAATCCCCAGCTGATTCTGCTGGATGAACCTGCTGCCGGAGTCAACCCCACTTTAATTAACCAAATTTGCGATCGCATCCTCACCTGGAACCGCGAAGGCATCACTTTCCTGATCATCGAACACAATATGGATGTGATCATGTCATTGTGCGATCGCGTCTGGGTATTGGCCGAAGGCCGTAACCTGGCAGTAGGCACCCCCGCCGAGATTCAAACTAACGCCCAGGTGCTAGAAGCGTATCTGGGACAATAGTACTCACAATTGGTGTATAGCCTGGAGATTATAGGGTTGAGAGCAAGAAATCCGAGGATGTTCGAGTTAAAACCCTTGGGGAATGAAGTATAGCTCTACGCGGGTGCGTTAGGACATTGGAATTAGAAAGGGAGTAGGGGCTTCGCCCCCAGCTAGGGGTTCTACCCCTGCACCCCGTCCTAATCATAATGACTACCGCTATACTCTCCCTCCTAGAAATCCAACATTCACAACTCTCCTCACCCAACCTCTATCTTTCTTTACTCCCTAATCTTGCAGATGCCCAGCCTTTATACCGAAATTGATATTAATGCATCCAGAGGTAAAGTTTGGCAGGCATTAGTTCATAAAGAGACCTGGAAATACTGGAACACCTTTTTGTATGACTGCGACTCGCGGCGATCGCTCCAGCAGGGCCGAGAAATTTGGCTATCGCTGCGACGGGTTCCAGGAGAGGAGCAGACCGAGTTTCAACCACGAGTTACCCTGCTTCAACCAGGGATTTGCTTACAATGGGTTTCTTCCATTCCCGGCTTTGTCGATGAGCATATCTTTCACCTTCAGGAGATTGGGCGCAATCGCACTCGCTACATCCATCAAGAAAACTTCTCTGGCTTTATGACCCGGATCATTTTTCCCACCATCCGTCAAGACGAACTCCAGGGTATTCGGCGGATGGCCAGAGAACTGAAGCACTACGTAGAAACAGGAAGGTGAGGGGGGGCGCGGCTATTATAGCGCAATTTGATTGTTAAATGCAGCAGATTAAGGATTTGAGAAGCCAGGAGCCAGGAGTTGGAATAAATCTGACTCCTGGCTTCTCCCATTAAGGCATCTGCTGTCAAAATTGTTTAGTATTGTTTAAATATTGTTTAAATTAGCATTAATTACTGATATGGCGATAGTCATTATGGTTAGGACGGGGTGCAGGGGTGGAACCCCTGACTTGGCCCCCCGCACTCCCTTAAAGCCAATATAAGGAACCTGGTGACAGCTGTAAAAAGCAATGGAAATCAGCAAAAATTAAGCCGGTTACCCTCAAATTATGAGAAGCAACCGACCAGAGCTAAAGTAGAGATAGAGCAGGTTCAAAACTAGCTCTTAGAGAGAAAATCTTGACCTTGCTTAAGAGCTTGCTGACCAATATTTCTGGCAACCCAACCAAGTGCGAGTGCCAAAGGAAGCAGAACAATAAGCAAACGCCAATCCATAGTCTTAACCTCTCCCTTCAATTGATAAAGATTTTTGAATCGCTCTCATATTTATGTTTTATCGCAAGTGGGCAAGTTTTCATAGTCCCCTATGAAGGGTGGTTAAAAGTTGGGACTTCTTCATCTATCTAAACCCCAAATCCGTACCTTTCCCGGCATGAACCAAAGCTAACTTTTTGTAACGTTCAGCGTGGTCAATCAGTTCAGTGGCTTCTTCATCAGAAATTTGACGCAGGACTTTAGCGGGAATGCCAACTACAAGCGATCGCACCGGAACATGCTTTGTAACTACGGCTCCGGCACCGATGATGCTGCCTGCCCCCACACGCACCCCATCCAGTACCACCGCCCCGATCCCAATCAAACACCCCTGCTCAACATAAGCGCTGTGAACGACTGCCCGATGTCCTACTGTTACGTGATCTTCAAGAATGGTAGGTTTACCAGGGTCGCCATGAAGAATAGCCCCATCCTGAATATTAGTGCATTCACCGATTTCAATTCTCTCAACATCGCCGCGGACTACCGCCCCATACCAGATACTCACCCCACTAGCTACCTTTACCCTGCCAATGACAGTTGCATTAGAAGCAACAAATGCAGCTTGGGAAAGATCGGGACGGGACAGAAAGGATGAATTGTCACTAAAATCATTCACAGCGCTGTCCGAATAAGGGGGAATTGAACGTAGAATTGCTTAGATGGTAAGCAATCTCCCTAGTTATAATAGACCCACTGGCACTGATACATAGAGAACAGGCAAATTGCCCTCGATGACCAACCCCGGCTTGCAATATCCAATCTTCGGTCCGGAGATTCAGTGCCCTCACTGCCGCCAAACCATTCCGGCACTGACCCTCACGGATACCTATTTGTGTCAGCGGCATGGAGCCTTTGAAGCAAACCCCAAAACAGGGGAATTGATTCATCTCCAATCTGGTCGGCATTGGCGACAGTGGGAAGGGGAGTGGTATCGTCAGCATACCCATCCCGATGGCATTCGGTTTGAAATCCATGAAGCGCTTGATCGGCTATATACTCAAGGCTATCGGGCGACACGCGTCATTATTGCTCAACGCTACAAAGATTTGATCAGTACCTATTTAGAGCGCAGTACTCCCTGGCGGGGGCAGGCTGAACCACCGCGACCTCGGCTTTATGGGTTGCCGGTAGAGTTTAGCCCTACTCCAGAAGAAGAACCTTGCTGGGAAGTGATTAATTTTGACTTGGAAAAGGAACCGGGAGCACCTGTACGCTACCCCTACTTCCGCTTGTTCGAGTAAATCTAAAAGTTCTGAATTCTTGGTAAAGGGGCGCCGTAAAAGGCAATGACGCTTCAGAAGTGTGCCTTGGTTCGCAGAGATGTTCTACGGAGTGTCTATATAAGTGTCTATATAGCGGTAGTTATTGTGGTTAGGACAGGTTGCAGAGGTGGAACCCCTGGCTGGGGGCACTGTCCTCACACCCCCTTAAAACCAATGTCCTAATGCATTTGTGTATACCTATACAAACGGTCAAGCCAAGGTCTGACACATCGTCTGAAAGGTTTTTCCTACATCAGCCTATTTTGTCTGATTGTAAGCCTGAAAAATTTTGTTCCATTTCTATAAATTTGTGCTTACATTGTTCAAGGTTCCCAGGAGGATTGGTGGCTTGAAATGTAGGCAATAAAGAGGCAAGAGTAGGGAAGTTAGTTTGTGTCTAGCCTATCTGTCTCTTTTATATGCTTTTCTTAGATGGCTGCTTTTTGGGAAAGTTGTTGTTGATCGGAGGGGCTTTCTAAGATCCTTTTGTTTTGGCTCCTGTTTTTCTCTATGGCTAGATTGCGATCGCAACCTCTTCCATAGTTTGTTTTCATTTCCCTTACTCGCGCACCTGCTAACGCTTTCATGGCAAATGCTAGAAATGATAGTAAGGTGCGTATTTTCCTGTTTTTAATTGGAATTAACCTGATGGTTCGTTCAGTTGATTGGAGCCTGATAGAGTGTCAACTCATGTAAAGTAAACGATTCCTCCATTCCAAACCCTGCAATAGACGGAGGGGTTTCTAACGGCAGATCCTTCACTAGAAGTTTTAAGGATCAGCAGTTTTTGAGTTTTGAGGAATGAAAGTTTCTCACCTGAGTTCAGACTACATCAGGTTTTCAACCAAAGCAAACTGATGGCATGGTTTTTAGCTGCTAGCTGAGAAAATTAGAAGAGCCTCATTTAAATCTAGGTTATAAATCTGGGTTAGAAGGTGAGCCAACTCAAGAAAAAAATTTCATTTTGGGCGATTGCTATTACAATGGAAAACCAGCGATCGACAACAACCTCCGATTTTGTGATAATTGTTTTACAGGTGATCTCAAAGAACTGTTGACATGTTAGTGTTAAGAATGATTTTTTCATTTCTATAGACTTCTTTGGTTCATTTTGAGATTTGGGTTGTGCTGTAGGTAAGGCGAGGCTATCAGTTTTCAGGATATTTTTGCCCTGCTATTCACGGCAACTCTTAATGATGTAATTTCTTCTGAACCAGTCTTGAAGAAATGGAAAATGATTAGCTACCCACGCCAAATTTGCAGTGCTCTTAAGGAAAGTGATCACGACCAGATTTGTTTTGGTTGTGTTCTGTCGTAAGAGTGAGTAAATGAGGAGTAAACAAGTGAGGAAACTATGGAATCGCTAGCCTTTATTCACACGGCTGTTAGTTACGAAGACACCAACCCCGATCCGGAGTTGAAAGTCTTTGAAAATGTAGACCTGAGTGTTTCTGGTTCTGCACTGATGGGCTTGGCGGGTGCTGCGGTTGCGGTATCTGTTCTTGGCGGTGCTCCCGGCAAAGCAACAGCAGCAACGGCACCCATTGGCCCTGGCAGCACTGGAAACGAAGTTCAGGCAATTCAAAAAGCCCTCGGCATTGAAGCCGATGGTTCCTACGGGATCAAAACCCAAACGGCTGTTATTGACTTTCAGATCCGCCAGGGACTGAAAGAAATTGATGGCGTTGTCGGCAAAGAAACTGCAAAAGCACTGGGTTTAGATGAGCAGTATCGCCCTATTGGTTTCGTAGAAACGTGCAGTGGCTGTGGATTAAACATCCGCAGTGGCCCAGGGCTTGGCTATCAAATCATCGGCGGCGCTCCCGATGGCGCTTTCCTGCACCAGGACTACGAAACCGTCGTCTACAACGATGGTTATGCCTGGACACCGCTTTGCGATGATTGCGGCGGTTGGGTCGCTTCTGACTACACCACGGAAGACTACTACCCCGTTTCCTACGGTGAATGTGGGTATGACTACGGCTGTGGAGACTACTACCCCGTTTCCTACGGTGGATGTGGATATGACTACGGCTGTGGAGACTACTACCCCGTTTCCTACGGTGGATGTGGATATGACTACGGCTGTGGAGACTACTACCCCGTTTCCTACGGTGGATGTGGATATGACTACGGCTGTGGAGACTACTACCCCGTTTCCTACGGTGGATGTGGTTGCGGCTGCTACTAGAACATACCAACTTAGTAGGTTTGTATCAAAAATTAATAACTTTGGTACGGAACCTAGTACATGTGGGATAAGCGGTGCTATACTGCCGTTTATCCCACTTTTCTGTCGCTATAACTGTTGCCAGGCCGCTTAAAGTACTGACTTTAAGGGAGTGTAAGGGCTTCGCCTTCAGCCAAGGTTGAACTCCTGTATCCCATCCTAAGCCTGGTAGCCATAGCTCTAAGTTTCTGTTGTTAAGTTGGTTCAGGATGAAGCGAGGGAAATCATTATGGAATCATTGGCATTTGTTCATGCGGCTGTTCGATACGAAGATCCGAGTCCTGATCCTGAACTGACAGCCTTCGAAAATATCGAGCTAAATATTTCTAGCTCTACTCTAGTGGGCTTGGCAGGATTTACTGTTGCCGTGTCTATTTTGGGTGGGGTACCCAGTAAAGCGATCGCAGCAACAACCCCTGTTGGCCCCGGTAGTGTTGGTGCAGAGGTTGAGGCCATTCAAACTGCACTGGGTATTGAAGCGGATGGCCAGTACGGCCCTAAAACCGAAGCAGCCGTAACTGATTTTCAGATTCGCCAGGGACTGAAAGAAATTGATGGCGTTGTTGGCAAAGAAACTGCAAAAGCACTGGGTTTAGATGAGCAGTATCGCCCTATTGGTTTTGTAGAAACGTGCAGTGGCTGTGGATTAAACATCCGCAGTGGCCCAGGGCTTGGCTATCAAATCATCGGCGGCGCTCCCGATGGCGCTTTCCTGCACCAGGACTACGAAACCGTCGTCTACAACGATGGTTATGCCTGGACACCGCTTTGCGATGATTGTGGCGGTTGGGTCGCTTCTGACTACACAACTCAAGATTACTATCCCGTTTCCTACACGGAAGATTACTATCCCGTTTCCCACGGTGGTGGTTGCTACGAACCGGCCTACGGTGGGGGTTGTGGTGGCGGCTATTACCTGGAAGGAAGCTACTATCCTGTCTCCTATGGGAATGGTGGCTATGTACAAACCAACTATCGCGTTGGGTTGAATGTTCGCTCTGGTCCAGGGCTGGGTTTTGCCATAGTTGGAGGAGCTAATGAAGGATCCTTTGTTCCTACAACGGGGGGTGTTGTTTACCAGGATGGATATGCTTGGCAGCAAGCCGATTGCGGGGGCTGGGTTGCAACGGATTATCTCTATTAAACTGTTCTGACAGGAGAGAATTTTCAGCCAGAAGCCAGAAGGTCGCTATTCTGCCTTCTGGCTTCTTGTATTCACCATTACTTAACGTCTTTAAAGCATCATTGACTTAATCACCTTTATTGGATGGTAATCATGCTTTCCTGGGAATTTGGCGATAATCGAAGCTTATCACCAAAACAAAATCAATATTCCCAGGGGGTTGTTGGGGTTAAAAGAGTAGTTTACGCCACTCTTTTACCGGCAAGCTGGGAGAACCATCAGTGCAGTGAGGCTTTGAGGAATGGAAGAGGAAGGCGGGATCAGCGTAACTTCTTTCCTGGTCTGCGGGTTAGGTAGCCTGGGGCAATATTGTGTACTGCTGCTGAAAGAGTTTGGGGTGACGATCAATGCGATTGACGCGATCGCCCCTCCCCATTGGGAAGTTCCAGATCTGCCCAATTGGCTAAACGAGTTGGTGATCGGGGACTGTCGCCAACCCAAAATTTTGGAACAGGCAAACATTCATCAGTGTCGGGCTATTTTGCTTGTTACCAGCGATGAGCGGGTTAACATTGCAGCAGCTTTTGCGGCGCGATCGCTCAATCCCAATATTCGTCTGATCATTCGTTCGGCCCAGGAAAACCTGAATGAACTGTTAAGCCGGCAGTTGGGTAACTTTGCCGCCTACGAAGCAACTCAACTGCCTGCTTCTGCCTTTGCTTTAGCCGCCCTGGGTGATTCAACCCAGGGCTTTTTTCGGCTAGAGGGCTGTTTGCTGCGAGTGGTGAAAGAACAAATTTCAGCGGGGCACCGCTGGTGCGATCGCCGCCAGCTTTACGAACTGAACACCTCTACCCGGCGAGTCCTGAGCTACACTAAACATCGGCTATCGCCAGTAGATGCTTTTTATCAGTGGGAACCTGACGCTAGGTTGAGAGCCAAAGATATTATTACCTATATTGAAATTGACGAACGGCTAACGAATCTTGCGATCGCCCAGGGAGATGGTGCCCGATTTCGCTGGCAAGACTTTATTCACAACCTGACCTGGAAACCCCTGAAACATAAGCTAAATCAGTTTTGGCAGAACAGTAACCAGACTCGACGAGTCGGCATTCTTTCCTGCATTGTAATGTTGAGTCTATTTTTGGGTGGTGCAATACTATTCAAAATGCATTACTCGGACATTAATCTACATGAAGCATTCAATATTTCACTGATCCTGATTCTAGGTGGATTTGACGAATTGTTTGGAGGGCGGCAAATGCCCTTTCAGATTTCCTGGTGGCTTTATTTGTTCAGTATCAGCATGACCGTGGCTGGTACCATTTTCATTGGTATTCTCTATGCAATTTTGACTGAGCGAGTTTTGGCAGCACGGTTTCAGTTTCTAAAACGTCGCCCTCCGGTGCCAAAGGCGGGGCATATAGTCCTGATTGGCTTGGGGCGAGTGGGGCGCCGCGTCGCAGACCTGTTGCTGGAATTGAAACATCCCCTGGTAGGTGTGAGTGCCACAGCAGTGGAATCGGAGGTACCGGCAGAAATTCCTCTGGTCACTGGGGAAATTAAAGACTCTCTGACAAAAGTCAACTTGGCAAAGGCAAAAAGCATTGTGGTGTTGACGGATGACGAGGTTGCTAATCTGGAGATTGGGCTGATGGCAAGGGCAGCAAACCCCTCCTGCAATCTGGTTTTGCGAACGGTAGATCAACGATTTGCTGAAAGCATTGCGCGGTTGCTGCCCGATACCCGTGTTTTAGGTGCTTATGCCTTGGCGGCAGAAGCATTTGTTGGGGCGGCGTTTGGTGAGAGTATCCTGAACTTGTTTCGCCTCAACGATCGCACAACCCTTGTTACAGAATACAGCATTGATGCGGGTGATACGTTAGAGGGACGGCTATTGGCTGAAATTGCTTATGGTTATGGGGTTGTACCGATTCTGCATCAGCGAAGCGGCTACGACTCTGCCCGTTTGATGCCGCTCGATGATATTCGTCTGCATGTGGGCGATCGCCTGGTTGTTCTGGCAACTATTGAAGGATTGCGCCGGATTGAACAGGGGATGGCGTTAGAACGCAATTGGCTGCTGCGGGTCGAAAAGGCAATGTCTCAGGAGGCTGCTTTTGAAGGAGCAAGTGTGATTGCCCGTATCTCTGGTTGTGATATCAGCCTTGCCCGCACCTTGATGAACCAGCTTCCAAGTACCCTGAATATGCCCCTCTATAAACATCAGGCACTCCGACTGGTGCGAGAACTCAGCAAAGTTCAGGTTTCGTCTCACTTACAGCTAGTTTCAAATGCAGAAACCACTCTTTAGCCCCTAGTGGGTCACCAAAGGAACTTTGCCTGGTTATCTAAACGCAGAAAAATTAATTTACGGGATTTTGAAGGGTTATAAACCCTTCAAGATCTACTTGGCAGACTACTCGTGTTGCAAACACTAAATTTTGCAACATGGGGGGTTTGAAGGCTTCGCCCCCAAGCAGGGGTGGAACCCCTGCATCCCCAACAAAACTTTCGTTTTGCTGTATAGCTCTACGCAGGTGCGTTAGGACGTTGGAATTAGAGAGGGAGTGGGGGCGAAGCCCCCACTCCCCCCTTTACCAATTAATGATGACTACCTACTTACTGCTTACAAAGAATTAGAACAGGAAGTATCGTTGTGCCATTGGAAGTACAGTTGCAGGTTCGCAGGTGAGCAGTTGCCCATCAGCGCGGACTTCGTAGGTTTCGGGGTCCACTTCCATGTGGGGGGGTAGCGTCGTTGAGCTTCATGTCTTTCTTAGTCAGTTTGCGAATGCCAGAGACAGCAACCGCTGATCGCTGTAAGCCGATTTGTTCAGGGATTCCTTTGTCCAGGGCAGTTTTAGAGACAAAGGTAAGGGAAGTGGCAGCGATCGCTCCGCCAAAGCTGGCAAACATGGGACGCATGTGAACGGGTTGGGGAGTTGGGATACTGGCATTGGCATCGCCCATCTGAGCCCAGGCAATCATGCCACCTTTAATCACCAGTTCCGGTTTGACCCCAAATAAGGATGGTTTCCAGAGGCAAAGATCGGCCAGTTTGCCCGCTTCTACAGAACCGACATAGTTAGCAATGCCGTGGGTGATGGCTGGATTGATCGTGTATTTAGCAATGTAGCGTTTGGCGCGGAAGTTATCGTTACGGTCAGAGTCCTCTGATAAATGATAAAGCTCCTCGCTGCCCCTTCATTTTGTGAGCCGTTTGCCAAGTGCGGATGATGACTTCTCCAATTCGCCCCATCGCCTGGGAATCAGACGAGATCATGCTGAAGGCTCCCAGGTCGTGCAGAATGTCTTCAGCGGCGATCGTTTCACGCCGGATACGGGATTCCGCGAAGGCAACGTCTTCTGCAATGCCGGGATCCAGGTGATGGCAAACCATCAGCATATCCAGATGTTCGTCCAGAGTGTTGACCGTGTAGGGTCGGGTTGGGTTTGTGGAGGACGGCAGTACGTTCATCTCACCGCAAACTTTGATAATGTCAGGTGCGTGCCCCCCGCCTGCCCCCTCAGTGTGATAGGTGTGAATGCAACGGTTTTTGAAAGCAGCAATGGAGTCTTCGACAAATCCGGCTTCGTTGAGGGTGTCAGTGTGAATGGCAACCTGGACATCATACTCATCGGCAACGCTGAGACAGGTGTCGATCGCCGCTGGGGTGGTTCCCCAGTCTTCGTGCAGTTTCAAACCGATTGTTCCGGCTTCAATCTGTTCTCTTAAGCCTTCCGGTTTAGCGCTGTTTCCCTTACCCAAAAAACCCAGGTTCATGGGAAAGGCATCTGCCGCTTGCAGCATCCGGTAAATGTTCCAGGGACCGGGAGTACAGGTGGTGGCGTTTGTTCCAGCGGCTGGTCCGGTGCCACCGCCAATCATGGTGGTAATTCCGGCGGCGATCGCCACCTCAATCTGCTGCGGACAAATGAAGTGGATGTGGGTATCAATCCCGCCTGCTGTCAGAATCATCCCTTCGCCCGCGATCGCCTCGGTGCCGGGACCAATGATGATATTCACATGGTCCTGAATGTGAGGATTGCCAGCTTTGCCAATCGCGTGGATTTTGCCGTCTTTGATTCCCACATCGGCTTTGACAATCCCCCACCAATCGAGAATCAGCGCATTAGTAATGACTGCATCCACCGCTCCATCTGCATTGGTAATGGGCGACTGTCCCATCCCTTCCCGAATTACCTTACCGCCGCCAAACTTCACCTCGTCACCGTAGGTGGTGTAGTCCTGCTCGACTTCGATCAGCAAATCCGTATCAGCAAGACGGATGCGATCGCCCACCGTGGGACCAAAGGTCTCAGCATAGGCGCGGCGGTTCATGCGGTAACTCATGGCTCTCCTCACAGACGTTCAAACGATCTAAAAATAATCCATAACAACCCATTTAAATGTTCTGAGTTTACACTCACGGTTTGTTTTAACACCAACTACCCATGCGACTCGTCGCACCCTGAAGGTTGAAAAGGGAAAGGATTGTCGGCTGTTAGATCCCCGATTTCTGAATCAGGGGCAGCAACTCCTATCTCTCACGTTCACTTTCATATTGAAAAGGTAGCGCAACTCTACCGTGAAAACTATGATATCGTTTAGAAAAATGCTCCAAATATGGACTAGCTAAAGTTGTTCGACGTTTGACCATACCAAGTTCAATTTGACGATACAAAGTTGCCGCATCTATACCAAAAACTCTTTTGAAATCAGCAATAAGTTCAGGTAAACCTTCTTGCTCCATCTCGCATTCAGGGGGAATTTTTTCAAAAAAAACTTTCATGACGATGAGCAACAACCAGTTCCCATTCCTTTCGATTCATTCCTTCTGCGCTTCTAATTGATTCTGCTGTATCTATTTCACATAAAACGATCGAATTTAAGAGCTTAGCTGGATTGTTGTTAATTCCTCTAGCTTTATAATCCCAATCGAGGTCACAATCTTGTGTAACAATGATTGCATATGGATGAATGATGGGTATAAAAGGTAGCTCGTGAAGCTCCTTCTGTATTTCAATCCTCCTTACTGCAATTGTGATTTAAACTTTACTACCTCATGCAATAACTGAAGCGGTACAACAATTTCATACCCAGATTCTTCATACCCAGATTCAACAATGCCAGTAACGTCTTGAATAGTTGACAAACTTCGAAAAACAATGCTGGGTCTTCGCTCCTGGGGTATCCTGAACTAGTGGCAAAACAGACTTAAAAAAGGATTGGCGATGAAACTGGCAGCGCGTGTTGGACAGGTCACCCCCTCATTAACCCTGGCCGTCGATACCAAAGCAAAAGCCATGAAGGCCGAGGGCATTAACGTCTGTAGCTTCAGCGTGGGTGAGCCTGACTTTCCAACCCCGACCCATATTGTGGAAGCCGCCCAGAAAGCTCTGGCAGATGGCAAAACTAAATATGGTCCCGCCGCAGGAGAGCCAAAACTGCGGGAAGCGATCGCCCAAAAACTCCAGAAAGAAAATCTACTCTGCTACGGGGCAGAAAATGTCATTGTCACCAATGGCGGTAAACATTCCCTGTTCAACCTGTTTCTGGCAACGATTGAGCCAGGAGATGAGGTGATTATCCCTGCCCCTTACTGGGTCAGTTATCCAGAAATGGTGAAACTGGCAGAAGGAACCCCCGTGATTGTCGAAACCACTGCCGAAGGTGGATTCAAAATCACTCCGGAACAGTTGCGCCAGGCCATTACACCCCAAACACGACTCTTTGTCCTCAACTCCCCTTCCAATCCAACCGGGATGGTTTACACGCCAGATGAGATCAAAGCCCTGGCAGAGGTTGTAGTTGAAAATGACATTTACGTTGTATCCGATGAGATTTACGAAAAGCTGCTCTACGACGGAGCCGAACATTTCAGTATTGGGGCAGCCAGCCCAGAAGCCTACGATCGCACCATTGTCAGTAGTGGTTTTGCCAAAGCCTACTCCATGACAGGCTGGCGAGTTGGCTTCCTGGCAGGTCCGGTAGATCTGATCCGGGCCTGCATCACGATTCAGGGACACAGCACCTCAAATGTCTGCACCTTTGCTCAGTACGGCGCGATCGCCGCCCTCGAAGGTTCTCAGACACCCGTAGAAGAAATGCGGCAGGCCTTTGCCCAACGGCGTCAATTCATGCTGGATGCACTCAACTCCATTCCGGGGTTGACCTGCCCCAGGCCAGACGGTGCTTTTTATCTCTTTCCCAGCATTGAGAAAACCGGGCTCACCTCCCTTGAATTCAGTGAGGCTTTACTGACAGAGTATCAAGTCGCCGTCGTTCCCGGTATTGCTTTCGGTGCCAATGACTGTATCCGCCTCTCCTACGCCACCGATATGGAAACCATTAAGATCGGAATGGAACGGTTAGATCAGTTTGTGCGATCGCGCATCTACTAACCCAGCAGCAGTAGTTGGTACCCAATTTCCATGCATCCATTTGCTTCCTCCATGGTTTGCCGATTTCTTGTGACCAGGCTCCAGCTTGGTAAGGCTCAGACGAGACGCTCCTGCTTCCAATTGAATCTGGGAAACCAGCGCTTCCTGAAATAAAATCTGTAATGATCTGTGTCGCTTGCGCTATTTTCGCTACCTTGCAATAGAAAATAGCGCTACACATAGGGTTGGATATTCCTAACTTTATCAGTCCCTAACTTTTAGAGAGAGCTATGCGAACCCATCCCCTGTCGCCTGCCGAGACTGAAACTCGGACTCGTATCCTGAAAGCAGCGTTGCGCCTGTTTGCCCGCAAAGGATACGACGGCACCACAACCCGCGACCTGGCGGATGCCGCAGAGGTGGCAGAAGGAACCCTGTTTCGTCATTTCCCGAATAAAAAGGCGATTTTAATCGAAGTTGCAACTCGGGGATGGGTTGAAATTTTGACCGACCTGCTGACAGAACTGAGCGAGATGGGCAGTTACAAGGCCGTAGCACAGGTGATGCGGCGACGTATGCTGCACCTGCATGAAAATGCCGACATGCTGCGTGTGTGCTTTATGGAAGCACAGTTTCATCCAGATTTGCGCGATCGCATCCAGTCTGAAGTGATTGCCAAAATGACCGATGTGGCCGAAGCCTTTTTTCAGACGGCGATGGATCAGGGGATTTATCGACGCATGGACCCCAGAATGGTGGCACGGGTGTTTCTGGGCATGTTCACGGTCGCCGGTTTTAGCCAGAGCACCATTATGGAACCCGGAAGCTCAGCTAAGGACATGCAGGAAATGGCGGAAGGAATTGCCGATATTTTCCTGAATGGAGTGCTGGCAAAGGATGAAAGATAGCGGAATCGCACTGAAATAATGATGGTGAACACTGCCCCCCTTCAGCTTTTTAAGATAAAACTAATTTGATTGTCATAGCTTTACGCGGGTGCATTAGGACATTGGAATTAGAACATTGGAATTAGAACATTGGAATTAGAGAGGGAGTGGGGGCTTCGCCCCCAGCCAGGGGTTCCACCCCTGCACCCCGTCCTCAGCCTGGTGGCTATCGCTATATAACTGACCATTTCTGAAACCTACCACTTACCCTCGTCTTCCCGTCTGATTGCAATGAAAACCGTTGGTAGAACCGAACCCATCGCAGATACGCTGAAGGCACGGCGTCAGCGGTTAGCAGAACTGGTAGACTTTCCAGTGATTCTCTGGTCAGGTGCCAGTAGCCCACGGAATTTTGCAGCAAATCATTTCCCATTTCGAGCCAGCAGTCACTTTCTCTACTTTGCTGGATTGCCTTTAGAAAACGCAGCGATTCGGTTAGAGTCAGGCAGGCTGGAACTGTTTATGGATGAGCCAGCTCCAGACACCGCCCTGTGGCATGGAGAGTCACCCAGCCGCCAGGCGATCGCGGAACAGATCGGGGCTGATAATGCCTACCCCACCGCTTACCTGAAGTCAATGGCCGATGGCGCGGGCACTATTCCCGTTCAGGATGCCGTCACTCGCTTGCTGCAATCCCGCTTTTTGAACCGGATGCTCTCGCCTTCCACCAATCTGAGTGGGATTGATCGGCAATTGGCTGAGGCGATCGCCTCCCTGCGGCTCAGTCATGATGCTGCTGCACTGGCAGAAATCTGTGAGGCTGTATCAGTCACTGTAGAAGCCCACCAGGCTGGGATGGCAGCCACTCGTAAAGCAAAAATAGAGTCCCAGGTACGGGCTGCCATTGAAGGGGTGATGATGGCTTACAATGCCACTCCTGCCTATTCCAGTATCGTTACGGTGCATGGCGAAGTGTTGCATAACGACCAGTACCACCATGCGATTCAACCGGGCGATCTGATTCTGGTAGATGCTGGAGCAGAAACCCAGTCTGGCTGGGCCTCCGATGTGACCCGCACCTGGGCGGCGACCGGTCGATTTTCCGCAACCCAACGAGCAATTTACGAAGTTGTGCTGGCAGCCCACGATGCTTGCATCGCGGCTATGCAACCCGGTGTGGAGTATCGGGATATTCATCTACTGGCGGCAACCGTAATTGCAGAAGGATTGATCGACCTTGGCATTTTGAACGGGCAACCACAGGATTTAGTGGATAGGGATGCCCATGCCCTGTTTTTTCCCCACGGTGTTGGGCACTTGCTGGGGCTGGATGTCCACGACATGGAGGATTTGGGTGATCTGGCAGGCTATGCTGCAGGCCGAGTCAGGAGCGATCGCTTCGGCTTAAACTACCTCCGCCTCGACCGTCCCCTGCAACCGGGTATGGTCGTCACCATTGAACCGGGCTTTTATCAAGTTCCCGCCATTTTGAATGACCCTGAACGGCGGGCAAAGTATTCCGATGCTGTGAATTGGGAACGACTCTCTGATTTTTCCGATGTCCGTGGGATTCGGATTGAAGACGACGTACTGGTAACCGAAACGGGAACTGAAGTGTTAACGGCTGCCCTACCGACGGAAATTGAAGCGATCGAAGCAATGGTCTAATATCCCTACTTCCCACTTCCCCACCCCTATTTTTCTCTTCTCACCCAGGCTGGTGAGCCAGGAATCACCCGGCAAGATAGCGCACACGGGGGAGTTAGTGCCGACTTTGCAATGGGTATCTTAAAAGCATACACATTCCTCAAGTACGAATGTTTCAACCCAGCAGGGGGCTGCTGGGTTCTTTTTTTATAGCGATAGCCACCAGGCCTAGGACGGGGTGTAGGGGTGGAACCCCTGGCTGGGGGCTTTTCGCCCCACATCCCCTTAAAGCCAATGTCCTAAGCAACCTGGCGACAGCTATAGCCATTCATTCGGAATCCGATATCAAATCGAGTAAGCGAAATCGTGCAATTTCGGCAATTTCGGCGATCGCTGTCTCCATTTCCACCTTCACCGGGTTCTGTAACCGATGCTCAAAAGCTTCTAGAATGCTGGCTTTTGTGTGATTTTTGACCGCCACAATGAAAGGAAACCCAAACTGGTCTTTGTAGGCTTGATTGAGGGCATGAAACCGTTCAAATTCCTCCAGAGTAAGCCTGTCTAACCCAACTCCAGCCTGCTCTTTAACGGAAGCCTCTGCCATTTTGGCCCTGCTGCCCAAATCGGGATGAGCCCGGATTAATGCCAGTTGTTCTTCCCGGCTCATAGAGCTAAGCACAACAACCATTTTTTGATGCAGGTCTGTGATATTGGCAAAGGGGCGGCTGTTCCAGGCTTGCTGGGCGATCGCAGGTGTATCTTCAAACACCGCTCCCACCGCCCCAACAAACTCCTCCTGGTTCATCTGGTTCAATTCAGCGATCAAGTAAGGCATGGGCAATTCGCTTCGTTTTCTTCACAAGGGTTTCTAACTCAACGGTAGTCAGCCGTCCCAGCGTTGCTGAATTTGGCTATGAAATAGGTGCTGTATGCTCGAAACTTCGTTTCGATTCATACTGCTTTTCAGCAACGCCGCATCTTGCGAATAGGGACAATTCCTTTCCCTAGTACAGCACGGCGGGAATACGGATACCATTCTGGCTCCCTCCTACTCTCCACTCCCCAACCCAATGGTTACTGGACTGATGCCATCGTCCACTAGCTTCCCCGGTAAGTGCTGTAAGACCAGGGCGAGGTGAGTAAGGGCACATGGTAGTGCGCATCTGGGTCAGCAATGCCAAACTGAATTGGGACCCGATTTAAGAACGGCGGATTGGAAATATGAACAGATTTTTGAGCAAAGTAATCACCCACAGAAAATACAAGTTCATAAACCCCCACTTTCAATTCTCCAGCACTCAATAAAGGAGTATCTGTACGCCCATCCGAATTAGTGGAGGTTGTCTTTAAGAGCATCTTTTGCCCGGTTTGCGGATCAACCGTCCATAACTCCACTGTCATACTGACGGCAGGGCACCCGTGGGCCGTATCGAGAACATGGGTTGTGAGTTTACCTGGCATAGGGCATTGGCATTATAAATGAGTTATCGCATGGGTCCTGCCAGAATGATCTTGGCGATCGCCCCTGTCACATCTGTAGGTTTCTCGCTTGCCAACTGGTCGTACCATTGTTGGGTTACATTCGGGTCTTTTCCATGAATCTGCTCAGCTCGTCGGCGAGCCTTCTCCACAACTGGATTAGCTCGTTCCATCCGCTCCCTTTCATAACGCTTGAGCGCATATTCGATGCCCAGATTTGTCGTCATCAAATAGTGGGTCAGCACCAGGGCATCCTCCAATGCCTGACATCCCCCCTGCCCCAGGTCAGGACAGGTCGTATGGGCGGCATCTCCCAACAACGCGATTCGACCTCTTACCATTCGAGACAGGGGACCCACACTATGGATCAGAACTCGGTTGGTCTTTTCAGGGTCAAGACGCTGGATCAGGGTTTGTACAGGGTCTGCCCAGCCTGTAAAAAAGACCGTTAAATCAGTGCGAATGTCCCCCGCTTGCTGGGCATCCTCCTTCGTCATGGGGACATCAAAGAAAAAGTAGAAGCGATCGCCCCCTACGGGCATTAGCGACACCCGCTTGTGTTCTCCCACGTAAATCATCCACATATCTTTGGGAGCTAGTTCCGGATCCACCGGAACCAACCCATTCCAGTTCACATAGCCAACATAGTCAGGCTCTACCTTCTCCTCTAACACATACTGGCGTAGAATTGAGCGCACTCCATCCGCCGCTACCAGCAAATCTCCCCTTGCCGTGTGCCCATTTTCAAAATAGGCCGTTACCCCCGTCGCATCTTGATGAACACCGACACACTTACACTCCAGCCGAACATCCTCCCCGTAAGCTTCCAATAGCATTTGTTGTAAATCGGCTCGTGCTACCGGGTAGGGGCGCTGCCCAACTTCTTCAATCAGAGGGGCTAAATCAATATCATTCAGTAATTCTCCTGTGTGGCGGCGGTATTGCATTCGGTTCATCAATCCACCAATTGCCGCCATTTTGCTACCCAATCCCAGACGATTGAGAACCTTCACCCCGTTAGACCAGAGAGAAATACCCGCCCCTCCCGGACGCAATTCCCTCACCCGGTCATAAATCTCGATTTCGTACCCCGCCTGCCGTAGCGCAATACCGGCTGTCAACCCTCCAATGCCCGAACCAACGATAATCACCTTCAAATTATTCACCGTCTTTCCCTACTAGCGACAATGAACTGCCTATGCCTTTGGACTCGCTCTCTGCTATGTGTAGCGATCTTCTTAAAATTTGAGCGGGGTGCAGAAGTGGAATCTCTGCGTGAGGACTTCGCTCCCCCCTTGTTCACAAACTATTTGTGAACGTTATATCATCCCATGCTCCGTTTCTCCGTAGCCTCTAATGCTGCAACCCTGGGCTTACCAGAATTACTGCATCAAAAGTTCATAAAAGTTGAACAAAATGGAATGCCTGCGATCGCTCAAACGGCTTGACGATACAAGCTCAAGCTTCACTCAATCTAAAGATTTGATTCCTCCATAACTTTATTTTTCCAGTAAAGCCCCGATAGATCCCGTGGAAATTTACAAACGAACGGGCTATAAAGGCTACAGCCCGATTTAGGTTTTCCAAGGGAATCTTTTGATGAGTTAATGAAATAGCTGCCACTCTTTGGAGCTTGGAGAAAGTTTGAACCTTGCCTAAGCTTTAAGGGGGTCTTGCCTTTTCTGAGCGATCCTTGATGAAGGAATCCAACAGTACCGGAAATTGGGCGTTTTGAGGAAACCGTGATGAATGTTTTGCCGACCAAGATTCCTGATGTTCTGATTATTGAACCCCGCGTTTTCGGTGACGACCGTGGTTTTTTCCTAGAGAGCTATAACGAGCGTGCTTTTGCTGACAAAGTTGGGATTACAAATCGCTTTGTTCAGGACAATCACTCCCGTTCCCGCCAAAATGTGCTGCGGGGGCTCCACTACCAAATTCAGCAACCGCAAGGGAAGCTTGTGCGGGCAGTTGTGGGAACCATATTTGATGTGGCCGTTGATATTCGCAAAAATTCACCGACCTTTGGGCAATGGGTCAGTTGTATTCTCAGTGCGGAGAACAAGAAGATGCTTTGGGTGCCGCCAGGATTTGCCCACGGATTTCTGGTGGTTTCAGAGGTGGCTGAAGTTCTCTACAAAACAACGGATTACTATGCCCCCCAACATGAGCGGTGTATTCTCTGGAGCGATCCTGACCTGGCGATTGATTGGGCCCTGACAGGAGAACCCGTCCTGTCAGCCAAAGATCAGGCAGGGCAGCTTTTTCGAGCGGCTGAAGTTTATTTCTAACCTGACTCTCTTACAGAAACGTCCCCATGAAAGCAATCATTCTCAGTGGCGGTAAGGGTACACGGCTACGCCCCCTCACCTATACCGGAGCCAAGCAGTTGGTTCCAGTTGCAAACAAACCCATCCTCTGGTACGGGATTGAAGCGATCGTTGCAGCCGGTATCACCGATATTGGCATTATCATCAGCCCCGAAACTGGAGAAGAGGTGAAACTGAAGACCGGCGATGGAGAGCGTTTTGGTGCCAATATCACTTACATTCTTCAAGAAAAGCCTGCAGGGCTTGCCCACGCCGTTAAGGTTGCCCGCCCTTTCCTTGGGGATGACCCGTTTGTTATGTACCTGGGCGACAACCTGATTCAAAGTGAATTGGGCTCGTTCTTGAATGATTTCAAGGAGCAGCATATGGATGCGCTGATCCTGCTTCGCCCGGTAGCGAACCCAACAGCCTTTGGGGTTGCCCAGGTCGATGCCCAGGGTCGAGTGCTCCATCTGGTTGAAAAGCCAAAGGTACCCCCTTCTAACCTGGCGCTGGTGGGAATTTATTTCTTTGCCAATACGATTCATGACGCGATCGACCGGATCCGACCCTCCGCACGTGGTGAACTGGAAATTACAGATGCCATTCAAGATTTGATTAATTACCAGAAGCAGGTAGAAGCTCGCCGCATTGAAGGTTGGTGGCTGGATACGGGTAAAAAAGATGACCTGCTGGAAGCCAACCAGATTATCCTGGACACCTGTTTACAGTCCGATATGGCTGGAGAAGTAGATGCTCAAAGCCAGATCTTTGGTCGGGTGAGGGTTGGCTCAGGTTCACGGTTGATTAATTGCACCGTCCGTGGTCCGGTCACGATTGGTAGAGATTGCCATCTGGAAAATTGCTTCATTGGTCCCTACAGCAGTATTGCAGATCAGGTCACCCTAGTGGATGTAGACCTGGAACACAGCGTCATTTTGCAGGGAGCAACGGTAACAGGGATTCACCAACGAATTGTAGACAGTGTGATTGGGCAGCGAGCCCGACTCAAGGCTGCTCCCCAGCGTCCTAAAGCTCTGCGCTTCATGATTGGTGATGATTCCCAAATTGAATTGACCTGATGCAGAAATGTTTCCATTGAGACGTTTTGATGGAATTTTGAATGATTCGGCTAAATCTCAACTTTGTCCTACTGGTGTGATTGTTTGGAGAGTGTAGCAATTGTGGAACAAACGCTTTTGACCAGGGAACCCCGCAGGATTTTGATTACAGGTGGAGCCGGGTTTATTGGTTCTAATTTTGTGCATTATTGGTGCGATCGCTATCCTGGCGATCGCGTTGTGGTGTTGGATGCCCTCACCTATGCAGGGAATCGCAATAACCTGACCAAACTGGAAGGACGGGCCAATTTACGCTTTGTGCAGGGAGACATTTGCGATCGCCCGCTGATCGATACGTTGTTGCAAGAGGAGGCGATCGACCTCATTGCCCATTTTGCAGCAGAATCCCATGTTGATCGTTCCATCCTCGGCCCGGAAGCCTTTATTCGTACAAATGTAGTAGGTACCTTCACTCTTCTAGAAGCTTTCCGCCAATACTGGAATCTGCACAATCAGCCTGCCCACTTCCGCTTCCACCACGTTTCTACCGATGAAGTCTATGGCAGTCTGAGTCCAGATGACCCTGCCTTTTCAGAAACCACACCCTACGCACCCAACAGCCCCTACTCGGCTTCAAAAGCGGGAAGCGATCACCTCGTGCGGGCCTATCATCACACCTACGGTCTACCCACCCTCATTACTAATTGCTCCAATAACTACGGGCCTTATCACTTCCCAGAAAAACTCATCCCATTGATGTGCATCAACATTCTCATGGGCAAGCCGCTACCTGTGTATGGGGATGGGCAGAACGTTCGAGACTGGCTCTATGTAGGCGATCACTGTAGTGCCTTGGATGCAGTGCTTCATCGGGGCAAACCCGGTGAAACCTACAATATTGGTGGTAACAATGAGGTCAAGAATATTGACCTGGTGCATAAGCTTTGTGACTTGATGGAAGAACTGGCCCCCGAGTTACCTGTGCGCCCTTGCCACAAACTCATCACCTTTGTCAAAGACCGTCCTGGTCACGATCGCCGTTACGCCATTAATGCGACCAAGCTCAAGACTGAAATCGGTTGGGCTCCTGCCGAAACCATTGAAAGTGGCTTACGAAAGACCGTGCAGTGGTATCTGAATCATCGGGAGTGGTGGCAGCCCCTCCTTTCGCCAGAATACCAGGCTTATTACAAGCAGGTTTACAGCAGCGTTTCCAATTCATCAGGACTTACGCCTTTTGCCAAAACCTCGGAGGTTTAAGCACCGAGGTGGGTTATGAAGTGCAATTTTAGGTAATACCAATTTAAACAATTTTGACGGTAGATGCCTGATGGAGGAAGCCAGGGGAGCCAGAAGCCAAGAATCAGAATAAATCTTATAGCTGCCGCCAGGTCGCTTAGGACATTGGTTTTAAGGGAGTGTGTGGGCTTCGCCCCCAGCCAGGGTTTCCACCCCTGCACCCCGTCCTAACCATAATGACTACCGCTATATGTCTTAGCAATCTGACAATAGCTACGTTACTCCTACGGGCTCCCTTAATTTAATCATCAATGAAAAAGGGCTCTGACTTGGAGTTGAGGGGCTGTGCCAGCGGAAGCGTAACAGTGAAGATTGTTCCTTTGCCCACTTCACTGGTGACAGCAATGTACCCTCCGTGCAAATCGAGGCAGCGTTTAACTGTAGCCAACCCCAACCCTGTCCCCTGAATTGTCCCCACATTTGAGCCTCTAAAGAACGTCTCAAACAGACGAGCCATTTCATGGGAGAGAATACCAATACCCTCATCCTGAACCTGCAAATCGACCCTATCGGAAGAATACGTCAGCTTAAGTTCAATCTTTCCACCTTCAGGCGAATATTTAACAGCATTGGAAATCAGATTGGTCAAAATTTGGCGCAACAGTTTTTGATCGATCCACACTTCCTGAACTGTTCCCTGGCTGGAAAAAGAAAGGAGATGCTTACTGCCTGTTCCGAGTTGAAAATCTGCCACCAGTTGCTGACAGATTGCTTCTAAGTCCAATGGTTTGGGGATGAAGTCGAGTTTTCCAGCTTCGGCTTTGCCAATCAGCAACACGTCTTCCAAAAGTTGGGTCATATGTTGAACCGCTTCGTAAATTTGCTGGAAACGTTCCTGCTTCTCATCCGGTGACCACTCATAGTACCGCAACAGGTCTGTGGCAGATTGAATCGTGGTGAGTGGTGTGCGGAACTCGTGGGAAATCATGGAGACAAAGCGAGACTTGAGTTCATTGAGTTCTTTCTCTTTCGCCAGTGCTTTGCGAATTTCCTCTTCTACTCGCGCTTGCTCGGCTTCTGCCTGTTTACGTTCGGTGATGTCGATACAGCAGCCAATGTAGCCTGCAAAACTGCCTTCGGGTGTA
The DNA here is from genome assembly GCF_049200465.1 of Leptothermofonsia sp. ETS-13. Classification (NCBI taxonomy): domain Bacteria; kingdom Bacillati; phylum Cyanobacteriota; class Cyanophyceae; order Leptolyngbyales; family Leptolyngbyaceae; genus Leptothermofonsia; species Leptothermofonsia sp. ETS-13. Next base: position 1,279,867 of record NZ_CP120836.1, on the reverse strand, counting down.
AACCGGGGCTTACCATTATCCAAAATCCAGCGATATACTCCATCGGCTCGTTTCAGGCGATATTCCATTTGAAATTCTCGGCGAGCAGAAAAAGCGGATTGTTGAACGCTTAGGTACTCTGGCAGATCATCACGGTGAATGTTTTCTGTCCAGCCACCGGCGCACTCCTGCTCATGGGTTCGACCTGTGAAGTTGAGCCAGCTTTGGTTGAAGAAATTACAAATCCCATCTGTTCCAGCCATCCACAGTAGTACAGGGGCACTGTTGGCCATACTGCGAAAGCGGGATTCACTTTCACGCAGCGCCGCTTCTATCTGCTTGCGCTCTCGAATTTCCTGGTTTAGTTGTTCAACGGTATTGACGAGTTCTGCCATGCGTTCTGCGACGCGTGATTCCAGTTTTGCATTCAGTTTTTGGAGGGCATTGATTGCTCGCTTTCGTTCTAATTCTGCGGCAGCACGAGCGGCAAAAACTCGTAGGATGCCTTCAAAGGATTTAGGGTCAGGTATTGGCCGATCATCAATGATACAGAGGCTACCAAGGGGATTTCCAGCGGCATCTAGCAGGGCAACGCCCAGGTAGCTTTCCGCTTCTAATGCAACGAGTTCTGGATTGTTAGGAAATGCCTGGCAGAGCTGGCTTGGACGGTAATACAAGCCCTGTTGCAGGGTTTTTTCGCAGGGAGTGGGACTGAAACGGAGGCTTTGATTGTTTTGGAGCTGGTTGTTTGACCAGAAGGCGAGGGTCTGGAATTGATTGTCTACCAATTCTGTGACGATCGCATAGCGCACTCCAAAAGCCTGGGCGATCAAACGAACAAGGGCAGGGAAAAAATCATCTCCTGTTGTGGAGGCAGTTCCTTCAACCAGATTTTGCAGCATCCGTTCAGCTTTTATCTGTTCGGTAATGTCCTGCCCAACTGACTGGTACTCTATAATTTCTCCCTGGTCATTAAAAATGGCCCGGTCTCTCCACCGATGCCAGCGAATTTCACCATTGGGTAATTTGACCCGATGTTCACTGATTATGAAGGGATTCTCAATGGAGAGGGATGCCAACTGCTGTTTGACAAAGTTACACTCTTCTTCGGGAATATGAGACAGGAAAGACGTGTTGAGGATTTCAGCGGGTTCGCTCTCCCAATAGCGGCAGTATGCCTGATTCACGAAAGTAAGGGTGGTGTCGGGTAGAAATCTCGTAATAAATTCCGTTTGATCTTCCACAATCGCCCGATAGCGAGCTTCACTTTTTTTGAGGGCGGCTTCTGCCTGTTTGCGATCGCTGATGTCCGTATATATGCCGATGTAACCAACGATTTGTCTGTTTTGATCGAGTTGGGGGACGGCTCTTTCAACGACCCAAACAATTTTTCCATCGCGGTGTTGAAATCGATATTCGGCATGAAGTGGACTGCCGGATTGAAGTGCTTGAGTTCTTTCTGCCAGGACGCGATCGCGATCGTCGGGGTGAAGTGCTTGACTCCATTGTTGATTCAGCAACTCTTGGGGGGATAAGCCAGTGATGGTGCTGACCAGGTCGTTGTAGTAGATGCCTTTGCCACTGGCATCAGTTCGATAGATACCTACGGGAGCGGCGGCAGCAAGGGCGGCATAGCAACGTTCACTGGCATGGGCCTGTTCCAGGGCCAAACGTTGCTGTTCCCGACTTTGCTCTAATTGTTGTAGCAGTGCCACCCGTTCTATAACGCTGTGAATGGCGCGGCAAAGAACTTCCGCTGTCACCTTGCCTTTGATGAGATAGTCTTGAGCGCCGCTCTTCATTGCTTGAACAGCAATCATTTCATCTCCATACCCGGTTAAGAAAATAACTGGCAAAAGGCTGCTACCAGTCTGGAGCTTCAACTGGTTCAGAAACTCCAATCCATCTGAGTCGGCCAGCATGAAATCAACCAGAATGGCATCAGGCATTGCCTGGCGGCACAAATCTAAAGCTTCTGATACCTGCGCAGCTTCGACGATGTAGTAGGTGTAGTGTTTATCTCCCTGTAAGAAGCGACGATAGATGACGCGATCATCAGCAGAGTCATCAATAATCAGGATGGTGCGACAATCGTCCATTAGCGTTTAATTGGAAGTTGAACAATAAAGTGAGCCCAACCGTTGGCACTATGTACATAAATGGAACCGTGCATCTGTTCCACAAATTTCTTGACCAGACTCAACCCTAGGCCAGTACCCCCCTGTTGCCAGCGATCGCTTTTAGGTACCCGGTAGAATCGCTCAAACAGATGGGGAATCGCATTGGCAGGGATTTCTGCCTCATTACTCAACATAAAGCAAAAGGCTGTTGATTCAATCGTTATTCTCTGCGCAGTAAAAATCTGACTAAGAGTGGTCGAGCCAAATTCAGCCTTCATGCTTGAGCTGTTTCCGGCAAATAATTTTAGACAAATTTTGCCACCTGGAGGGGTGTACTTACAGGCATTCGTAAATAGTTCAGTGATGATCCGCTCCAGGCCAAACTGATTTGCCCTGACGGGTGACAAGTCCGGGCAAATTTCTATCTGAACGATTTGCTGTCGCTGCTGGGCTCGCATTCGGATGGGTTCTACAATCCCTGGAACCCAGGTTCGCAGGTCAATTAATTCAGCTTCATCCTGCCAGGTTCGCGCCTCCAGGCGTTGCAAATCTAACAGGTTATCAATCAGCTCCACCTCATGATTGCAGGCGGCCTGCAAGACTTCCAGATAGGTCACATGACGCTTGGTGTCCTGGGTCGTTTGTAGCAGTTGGATGGCCATCTTCATGGTCATGAGCGGGCTCCGCAATTCGTGCGCAACCGTGCTAACAAAGTCATCCTTGAGCAGATTTGACTGCTGAATTTCTTCCAGTTTCTGTTTTAGCTCCATTACTGCGGACTGCTTGGTCAACCGGGTGCAAATGGCCTCCAGCAGCTCAGTGCGGGTAAAGGGTTTGGTCAAATAGTCATCGGCTCCTAAGTTCATTCCCCGCCGAAAGTCGCTCCGTTCGGATTTCGCAGACAGAAAGATGAACGGAATGGTGCTGGTGGTTGGGGTTTGCTGTAAAACTTCCAGTACCCCAAATCCGTCTAGCTGGGGCATCGTGATATCACAGATGATGAGATCGGGAATGTGTTCCTGCGCTAGCTGAACACCGATCTGCCCATCTTCTGCTAAGATTACTTGAAACCCTTCTGCTTTCAGCATTGCCACGATGTTTATTCGAACTGGCTGCTCGTCTTCAATTACTAAGATTTTGGGCATGGTGAGAAGTCTCCGCGCTGTAGGATCTATACTTCGCCCTTTTCTTGTAGAAGACTAAACTGGCGCAGTAGCTTGACATTGGCAGGGGTCAAAATCTGTTGCAGGTCAGAGACCTGATTAAGCAGGTTCACTTCACGAGAAAATTCTTCCTGCAAGATCTCCAGGTAGCGATCGCGCTGAGCTCCTGGTACTTTTTCTTTTAACAAAGTAATGGTCATACTGATGTTGGAAATAGGTTCTCTTAATTCCTCAATCAGATTGTCTAAGAGTCGATCTTTGACATCCGCCATCTGTTGTAATTCTCGAATCTTTGATGTCAACGCTTCCAGTTGAGCACATACCGTTGAGTATTGCTGCATAATCTGTTCCCGCTTCTTTAGTTGAGTGGTGACGGCTCCCAATAATTCGGTGCGGGTAAAGGGTTTAGTCAGGTAATCATAGGCACCTAATTCCATACCCTGACGAAAGTCAGCACGTTCTGCTTTAGCCGTTAGAAAAATGAACGGAATGGTTTGGGTTTCAGGATTTTCATGGAGTGTACGCAGAACCTCAAAGCCATCCATTTTAGGCATCAGTACGTCACAAATAATCAGATCGAGGAGGTGTTCTTGAGCCATCTGTAATCCAATTCGACCGTTTTCGGCTCCAAACACTTCATATCCTTCCACTTTGAGCAAATCTAAGATGTTGGTGCGAACGGATTTTTCATCTTCAATAACCAAAATCCTCGGCATAGTTTTTTTCCTTTAGCGGGCATCGAGCAGAAGGGGACGCTGCTGAAAAGCAGGATGAATTGGAACGAAATCCTACTCATCCAGCCCCTTTTTTATCCTCACAATCAACAACTCCTGGAAGGGTAATGATAAAGGTAGTGCCAGCGCCAACTTCGCTCTCTAGCCTAATCGTTCCTTTATGAAGTTCGACGCACTTTTTGACAATGGCTAGCCCTAAGCCTGTTCCTTGAATCGTACTCACATTTTTTGCCCGGAAGAACGCCTCAAATACGTGTTCCCTCGCTTCGGGGGGAATGCCAATACCTTCATCTTTTACCCATAGCTGGATGATATTTGTGCCATAGTTCAACCCTAATTCAATGTTTCCGCCATTAGGCGAATATTTAATGGCATTCGAAAGTAGATTGGTCAGAATTTGGCGCAACAACTTCTGGTCGATCCATGTGTTTTGTGCTTGTTCCTGGCTGTTGAAGGTGATGCAGTATTTATGGTCGGTGGTGAGTTGGGTTTCGGCCACCAGTTGGCGGCAAAACGCTGTTAGATCAATCAGACTGGGGTTGAAGCCCAGTTTTCCAGCCTCGACTCTACCAATCAAGAGCACATCCTCCAGGAGTTGAGTCATGTGCTGAACAGCGATATGAATTTGCTGAAACCGTTCCCGTTTTTCTGCCTGCGACCACTCATAGTACTCAAGCAGTTCGGTAGCAGATTGAATGGTGGTCAACGGAGTGCGAAATTCGTGGGAAATCATAGACACAAAGCGGGACTTGAGTTCGTTCAACTCCTTTTCTTTTTCCAGTGCTTTCACAATTTCTGCTTCAGCTCGTTTGCGATCGCTAATGTCTTTCATGAAGCAGTAATGTCCGGTAAACTGCCGCTGCTCATTGTAGATGGCAAGCATAAAAACCTGCTTATAGAAGAAAGTGCCATCCTTACGTTGTCCCCTGGTTTCAACTTCAGCTTTCCCAGTGTCTACCATTTGTTGATAAGCCGTTGTTAGTCTATTTAAATCTTCAGGGTAGACGGTAATTTGCCAGGATTGACCAATCAGTTCTTCAGGTGAGTAACCCATAGCATTGGCATAGGCCTGGTTCACCTTGACATAGTGACCCAGAGCATTAAGTTGCGAAATCCCTTCTACCGCGTTACTTAGGGCAGTGCTGATTTCTTGTAGTTCTCTCTCGGCGCGCTTCCGGTTAGTAATGTCAGTCGCGACACAGGTCACAACCCAGCAATCTGCCTCTTCATCTCTCTTTGAAATCGATGTTTCTGATATCCATCGCCAGGAGCCATCTTTTTGTCGGAAGCGATATTCGACGGTGATTGGATGTTCCTCATATATACGATTAAAGGCGGGAAGAACTCTTGCCTCAAAATCATCAGGATGGAGACAGGATATCCATAATCCATCTTCTTGCATAAGTTCTTCAACGGAATATCCGAAAATTACCTCACTGCCTTGGGAATAGAATTCATATTGGAATCGCAGATTAGCAAATAGTCGAAAACGGACTATAGCGGCTCCAGCATTATGAAGGATGTCGCTGAGTTTAGCCTCTGATGCTATGAGGGATTCTTCCAGTCGCTTCCAGGCAGTAATGTCCCGTCCGACAGCCTGAAATTCCACACATCGACCACAATCATCAAAAATTGCCCGGTTGCTCCACCGCTGCCAGCGAACTTCTCCGTTCGGCAAAATGACCTGATGCTCCAACCAGCTAACAGGTTTCTCTGGATTTGCAGCAGCGGTAAGGTGGGCTTCAGTTTCCTTATCCAGCGCTAGCAGGAACATTTTGTAAGAGTGCCTTACCAATTCTTCCTGGGAAATGCCGAACAACTGGCAATAGGCTTCGTTGGCAAAGGTGAGGGTGCCATCGGGGAGAAAACGACAAACAAGCTCCGTCTGGTCTTCCACAATAGCACGATAACGTCGTTCACTGCGACGCAGAGCTTCTTCTGCCTGTTTGCGGGAGGTAATGTCTGAAAATGAGGCAACAACCCCATAGGGAACGGTTTCACCGCTGCGGAACAGCGGTTGGGAATTGACTGAAACCCAGGCCAACCCACCATCAGGTTTGTAAATTCCCATGATTACATTGGAGTAGGGTTTGCCCGTCCGCAGAGTTAGAAATACAGGGTGCATTTCTGCTAAAAAGGGGGAGCCATCTTCAGAGATGGTATTCCAGGACAGATCGAAGGAATTGAGTCCGCTGAGCTGCTCAGCCGATAGTCCCAGGATTCTTTCTGCGCTGGCATTGCAGGTACAGATCCGCCCCTCCCCATCCAGCAACACAACGCCTTCTTGCAAGGCAGCAACAACGGTGCGATAGCGGTCTTCACTTTGTTGTAAAGCTTCCTGGACCTGCTGTTGCTGTAAGCTGGTTTGGGAGAGATTGTGGGGTGCTTGGGTAGGGGAAGGGAAGGCTTGAAGTGATGCTGCTCTTTGCCAGAGGCTCCAGATTTCTGGAGAGCCACGATTTTCGTTATAACAGATCCTTCCCTTTACCAAAATCGCATGACCATTTTTGGCCCGTAATGTTGCCTCCATATCCCGATTGGAAGTATTAGTTTGGAGGGGAAAGAGAATTTGTTGAATGCGATCGCGGCTGTCTGGCTGCAACAAGTCAAAAAAAGACAGGGTAGGGACTTCTGCCTGTTGATAGCCAAGCACTCTACACCACGCCTGATTGGCGTAGATTATTTGCCCATCAGGAGTCATTACTTGAATTAAATCGCTGGCATGGTCTAGTAAACTCCGCAGATGATCTAGACAATTCGCCATGCAGGTCTCCATGAGTTAGAGGCAAGATTGGGGCAATTAGGAGTGATGACGGCCATTCACTCCTTATTTTTACCTCCAATAATAATAGCCTCCAGCTACTCTTCACCAGGAACAATCCTTCCTCTGGATCCCTTCCCTTTAAGGGAATTTCATAGTTTTCTAGAGTTGCTTTTGTTCGTAACTCGTTCTGATACCAATTTAGTGGAGGAAACCAGGAGCCATGAGTCAGAATAAACTTTACTTCTGTCTCATGGCTTTAGGCTTCTCAAACACTTGATCTGTCTTATAGCGATCCAATTGATTCTTTGTCCTTTCCTAAATCGAACTAAGTAGCTAGTGCATTTTCAGGAGACCTTTTTTGCTAAGGGTTCTAGCAAGGGAAAATCAAAATAGTCACAGACTCTGGTCTTAACTTCTTGTCCGCTCAGTATCCGTTGTGGTTCTACAATGGCCCGCTTGGCATGAATCCACTTCGGCTCAATCGCATTCAAGCAGAGACTTTTACAGGTAAGAGAGAATCAATCGCCCCTATTTCCCGTTCGCTTGACTTGAGCCTGGTGTTGCCTGACCCATGGCCGCACAGGCTTGGAGAGGTGCCAGCTCACGTTATCCCCAATTAAGGGCTGCACTCGCTGACCCATTTGACTCACTTGCTGAGCGATCCAGGCTAAAAACTCACCAGTGATCTCGCTATGTTCAGTGATGCCCTGCTAGTGAACCACTTCTGCCAACAGGTCTAACGTCCAGGTGGAGCGAACTTTGCCATCCTGCCAAAGATTATAGCGGTAGTCATTATGGTTAGGACGGGGTGCAGGGGGTGGAACCCCTGGCTGGAGGCGAAGCCCCCACTCCCTCTCTAATTCCAATGTCCTAACGCACCTGCGTAGAGCTATAGCATGGAGCACCTGCCGCAATTGGGCGCGCTTGTCCTCATCCAAGATGGGTTTGACCGTTTTAGGACAACTCGATCAGGCGTGCAAACAAGCTAACCCCTGCTGCTCGAAGGCACGAATCACCTTGCAAACAGTTTTGGACACTACCACCGACCGTGATGGCAATGTCTCTGGGCTGGATACGTCTAGCCCTAGCCAGCAAGATTTGGCAGCGCCGCAGGGTAAAAGCATCTTTGCAGCGTAGTCCCTGTTTGAGGGCAGCTTGTTGTTGGGTTTCACTCAAGGGACACACGTATAGAGGGGGGGAAGCATCAAGATTATGAGCCAGTGGAAAGTGTCTCCTCTAAAGGATCTTTGACTCCTGCTAATTGCATAATCGGTGCGCTAAAGTCGCACTAGCGATTGCCTCGTGACAGTCCATCGACTGCTACGATGACGACCGTAATATTATCCCGCCCACCCCGGTCTTTTGCCGCATTAATCAGGGCCGTGGCGGCCTTCTCGCAGGCGCGAATCGATTTCAGGTGAGAGGCAATCAGCTGGTCCGAAAGTTCTTCGGTTAAACCGTCGCTGCACAATAGGAGGCGATCGCCCGGTTGTACCTGAAAGGGTTGAATATCTACTTCCTGGAGGTCTTCCCGCCCCAAACATTGGGCCAAAACGTGGCGCAGGGGATGAACCCTGGCTTGGTCGGCAGTAATTTCTCCACACTTCATCAATCGTGCCACCAGCGTATGGTCCTCGGTGATTTGCTCCAGCTTTGCACCCCGTAGCCGATAGAGGCGGGAATCTCCCACATGGGCACACCAGGGCTGCTTTTCTCGAAAAACAGCAACTACGGCTGTCGTACCCATGTCAGAGCGTTCGGGATGGTAACGCTGATCTTGCAGAATAGCCTCGTTTGCGGCGAGGAAGGCTTCTTCTAAAAGAACCTGGGAATCTGTAATGGAGTACCAGTGGTCTTGTAAGTAATTTTGAATGGTTTGAGTCGCAATCCGGCTGGCTTCCTGCCCACCCGCATGCCCACCCATCCCGTCTGCCACGATGAAGAACCGTCCATCTGGATCGATGTAGTAAGCATCTTGATTGACGGAACGCAGAAGTCCTACATCAGTCTGTCCCGTAAAAAAAAGCTTCATCGGTGGCTGCCCTTCTTTTGGCACGTAAGCCAGGCTACCAAATAGTTTACTGTGAGATTATGGGGTTCGTTCTGCTCGCTCTAGACGGATGAGTAGGCGAATGAGGGCGATCGCGGCCACAATGGCTGCTATTGCCGGTATCAGTGCCCACCAACCGTTTCCAGTAGCCAGAATGATCGTTGCCGAAAGAGTAAACGTACAGACCAGCAAGGTGTAATTAGTCCCCATATTAACGCCATTCATGCGGCGAAGAATCCGGTCTGTTTCAATGGAACGCACTCGCACTCTAAGATCACCCCGTTCCAGCTTATCGAGGGTTTCCTCAATTCGGCGGGGTAGACCCAACGCAGTACTGCTAACCTGAGCAGCCTGCCGACTGAGTTCGCCTAAAATACTACTTGCTTCTGATGAAGGATTTCCATTAGTCATAAGCCGCATTGCAAAAGGTTTTGCAACCTCCATAAAGTTAAATTCGGGATCTAATCCCTTCCCAACCCCTTCTAGAGTAGAAAATGCCCGCATCACAAAGGTAAAGGTTGCGGGAAAGCGAAAGGGTTGACCGTAGGCGATTTCATAGAGATCATCACTGATTTCGCTGACAGACTGGTTTTCAAACGGTTTATCCATGAAGTTATCCAGCATGAACTGGATTGAGCGGCGAACTGGCCCCATATCCTCCACCGGGGCCAGGGCTCCCAGTTCAATCAGGGCAGCGACGACCCGCTCAGAATCTTTCTGGGCAATCCCAAAGAAAAGTTCCATCAGTTTTTTGCGGGTCACAGGCTTAACCCGCCCCATCATACCAAAGTCGTAGAAAATGAGAGAACCATCCGGGCTTGCGGCGATATTACCGGGGTGAGGGTCTGCATGGAAAAAGCCATCATTGAGAAGCTGTTGCAGATAAGCTCTGGCTCCCATGTAAGCAAGCGCTTTGCGATCCAGGCCAGCGGCTTCCAGGGCTTCGTAATGGCTGATCTTGATACCAGGAAGATACTCCAGAGTGAGGACGCGGGGCGAGGCATAGCGCCAGTAAACTCTGGGAACCTGAACCCAATCTTCATTTCGAAAGTTGCGCCGAAAGGTGTCAGCATTGCGCCCTTCGTTCAGGTAGTCCACTTCTTCATGCAGAATCCGGCAGCACTCGTCATAAATGCCCAACCAGTCCCGTCCCTTACCCCAGTCAGGATGGTTCTGAAAATAGCGAGCGATGCCCTTTAGGATTGCCAGGTCAATGGCAAACAATTTCAGCAAACCGGGACGCTGAACTTTGACGACCACTTCTTCACCTGAATGAAGTTGGGCTCGATGCACCTGCCCCAGACTGGCCGCTGCGATAGGAATTGGATCGAAGTTGCGATAAAGCTCCTGAATCGGTTTGCCCAGGTCTTCTTCAACAATGGCTTTGGCCTGCTCGTAACTGAAGGCGGGTACTTTGTCCTGAAGTTTGGAGAGTTCTTCTACGTACTCGGTGGGAAACAGGTCGGCACGAGTGGAAAAAAGTTGCCCAACTTTAATGAAGGTGGGTCCCAGATCGAGGAGAGTTTCCCGTACCCAAACAGCGATCGCCCGACGTCGTTTTGCCTGCTTGGCCTCAGTCATTCCGCCTGCATAACTCCAGGGCTTTTGATACAGCCAGAGGGCAAACAGAAATGCCCAGACAAATCCCCAAATGTCCAGGAAACGACGATGGCGGGAATAGTTGTCGCGGTTCCAGCGGTAAGCCTTGTCTCCGTAGGATTTCGCCTTAGAGCGATACTTGGTAACGGCAGCTCTTTCCTCGGCTGCCCAGCCCTTCGGTTGCAAAGTTTGTTCGTAATGATGAGCCACAGCTTCTTCCGAGAAAATTCGACTCTGCGAGGATTCCTCTTCTGAGTTTTCCCGATTTTCTAAAGCGGCGAAACTGTCTGGGATATCATCACCCACGGCTAAAGAGTTGTTTTTCCTGCTTCCATTGGTCAAGTCTTCCCAGGTTTCAGGGTCGCCCTCTGTGTTGGAGTTGGAAGGACTGGGATAGATGCAATCGCCCTCGACAGAATCTGCCGAGAGTCGAGGAGGATCAGAGTCGCGCGAAAAAACAGACACTCGAATTCCTAAACGGTTGCTTTAATTGCTGCAATTGTGAGGCAATGGCTGAAAACGCTACATGGTGCGGCTACTGCGGTAGCGCTTTAATTCTGCTCGTAACTGAGCAATCTCCGCTCGCAAATCGTCGATCATCGCTTGCAAATCCGCCGGTTCTGTAGAAGCTTGACCGGCCACGCCAGTGCCACGCCTGCGCATCGCTTCTTCTTCTTCTCGATTTGCTCGCTCAATCACCTGTGTCGTAAATTGGTGCAACTGCTGACGCAGTTCTGCATCCAGCTTGCCCAATTCACTTAGAGCGTTCGTCAGTAACTTTTCTGCTTGCTCGTACAGCGCCTCAGATAGCGCTCTGCCCACGAAGAAAGCATGAACCAGAGGATTGTTCATGAAACATTGCTACACACTTCGTCAAAATTATAACGTGCCTGCTCTGATTCAGATGGTTGTTAGTGATTAGTTGTTCGTTGTTAGTCGGGTGAGGAGTGAAGGGAAGGGAAAGGGGGGGGGGGGGAGCAGAGGGGCGGGGGAGCAACTTCATTGCTTCACTGTCGGCTCTGGTTCTGGAACCACTGGAGAGGGCGGAGGAGATGCGGACTGGGCCGGAGGAGAAATAGGCTGAGGGGCCGGTTCAGGAAGGGGGGATGGTTGGGCAGAAGCCTCAGGAGTGGGGGTAGGGGTAGCTTCAATGCTGGGTTCGGGGGACGGTTCTGGCTGGGGAGTGAGGGATGGGACTGGAGGTGGGGTTTTTACTTTGGGTGGCGGCGCGATTTCTTTCAGGGGTGTGATTTCCGGGAGGGGGTACCGATGGAGAGACAACGGGTTCTGCTGAACCGGGCCAATCCTCGAGGGGTGGAAAAGTTTGCTGCGTGTTGAAAATTTTTGGACCAATGCCACTGACTGCACTGAGGCGCAGGGTTAAGCCCAGGCCTAAGCCACAGGCAGCGGCGATCGCCGCTGTCAATACCAGGGCCTTGGGTAGACGGCTTTTACGCGGTAAAGGTTGAACCCAGAGAGTCGAGGAAGCAGGCGTTACCACGCGGGTGGCCTGGGTAGATGTCGATGGTTGCGGCGCAGGTGGTTGCGGTGAGGGTGGGCTCTGAGAATAGCCATTGGAAGAAGGTTTCACTGGAGCTAGTGGCACAGTCGCAGATGGCTTTTCTGCTCCATTAGAAAGTTGAATGGGTGGTAGAGGTTCCCTGTCCGGTAGCAGGGAAAAGAAGGCGGCGATCGTGGGCGGTCGCTTCTGAACATTCATTTCCATGCCACTCAAAATAGCTGATTCTACTGCTTGACTGAGGTCGGGCTGTAGTTTTCGTGGCGCTGGCAAAGGGGATTGCTCCCGCAGATTGGCAGCTGTTGGGTGTTGCCCAGTCATCAGGAAGTACAAAACAGCAGCCAGGGCATAAATATCTGTTGCGGCAGTCAATTTGGCTGAAGATTGGTACTCCTCAGGTGCCGCATAACCCGCATTAGTAAGAGAGGGGGTGGGCTCGACCGTCCCAACCATTGACGGATGCAGGATTCTGTAATCAACCAGAACCACAAAATCAGCGCCTGTGGGACGAAGCAGGTTCTTTGGCTTAACATCTCGATGGACCAGCCCTTGCCGATGCAGGACAGTCAGCGCCGAGCCTACCTGACGGACATACTGAATGGCCTGGGCTTCAGACATCGGACGGCGAGGTTGCACCAGGTCTGTCAAAGGCTCCCCTGCCACGTAATCCATCACTGCAAAGGGCACTCCCGACTCTTCAAACACATCCACTAACCGCACTAGCCCAGGGTGTTGGCAGTGGGCAAACCGTCGGGTTTCCTCCAAAAAGCGCTGCTTGAGTTGAGCAAAATCGATCGCTACTTTTGGATTTGGCTTCAATGTCTTCAAGACAACCGGCTGATTTAGATAAGCCTGGGTTGCTTTGAGGGTAATACCCAGATCACTCTGCCCCAAAATATTACCCAGAATATACTTGCCGTTTTGCAGGGGTGCGCCAGCGGTCAGATTCATGAATCTTTACTGCGAATCATCTTGATTATGCTAACCCTTTCGGATATCGAGAAACTAGGGGATAGGAAGAAGTGGGTCGTGAATTACGTAATCTAGCCTTATCCTCTAATGAGGAAAGTTCTCCCTTAAAAACGCTTCGGCTTCGCTTCGAGTTCTAAGAGTGCCGTCTAGAGTGGCGGCAGCGAGGGTGTCTAGAATGTCTCGGAAGCAGGGTCCCGGTTTGTAACCCAGGGTTTTCAGGTCATTGCCATTCAGCGGAGGTTTGATGTTGGACCAGTGGGTGAGGTACTGCCAGATGGTGTGACGGATCTGCCGCTCGCTGTGGATGGCGATCAATACCAGGAGATGACTATCGTAAGGTTTGAGTTGTTGCACAATCTGGCTGGGGCGATCGCAAATCGGCAAGGATTCTGCGATCGCCTTTTGAGCAGTCTCCAACTGCTGCATGCGCTCAATGCTGTCGACTGGAAGCTGAAGATTTGCGGCAACGGTGGCGCGATGCTCTGGCGCGAGATGGGAAAGGAGAACTTCCAGCAAAAGAAGCCAGGTGGGGATCTGAGGAAGCGTGAGGGGATGGGGGGATGGGGGGATGGGGGGATGGGACGGGGGGGGATTGGTTGCTCCATTCCGCTCCCACTCCATCACTCCATCACTTTTTTCGCCTTTCGCCTTTCGCCTTTCCCCTCCTGCTTCCCGTTCCGTTCGTTTCAGCCAGCGCTCTACCAGGCGCAACCGCTTCCACAGGTCAGGAGTCATTTTCAGCGTTGGGTGAATGCATTGCAGGGCTCCCAGGTCTGCCAGTTGCTGAAGTGCAGATTTCCAGTAGGGAGCCTGGAGAATGTACTTTAGTTCTGCCTTGAGACGGGTTTGGAGGGCGGGGGCAAAAACGCGATCGCGGGGCGGCTCTGAAGAGACAGACTTGAAATCTCTGCGGTCCTGGATTTGCTGGTAAATGCCACTGGCGATCGCGTGGCGGATGTATCCTTCCGTTTGAGTATCAATCTGAAACCCCAGTCGCACCGCAAAGCGTACCGCCCGGTAAATTCGGGTTGGGTCTTCGATGAAACTATTGGGGTGAAGAACGCGAATCTGCCTTGCCTGGAGGTCGAGCAGGCCACCAAAAAAGTCTAGAATCTCCCCAGCACGAGGATTGGTCAGGCGGATTGCCAGGGCATTGATGGTAAAGTCTCGCCGGTAAAGATCCTGCCGAATCGAGCTGGCTTCGACCTCCGGGTTGGCGGCAGGGTAGGGATAAAACTCGGTGCGAGCCGTAGCAATATCAACCCAGAGGGAGTCCAGAGACGGATCATTGTGCCAGAGGAGTGCTGCGGTTTGAAATTTGCCATGAACCTCTAAACGGGTTTCGGAGTAAAGGGTCTGGAGCGATCGCGCCAGTTCAACCCCGGCCCCGGCATCGGCTGCCTGGTGAAAGCCATCTACCACCAGGTCCACATCCATCATCAGCATCTGATTTTCCTCTGGCTCAGAGGCCATCATTCCCAACAGAAAATCTCGCACCGCCCCTCCTACCAGGTAAAGATGCCAGCCTCGCTGTTCCGCATGCCGGGCAGCCATGGTTAGAACGTCCCAAAGTTCTGGCTTGAGGTATTTTTGTAGCGTTTTCAGCAGCGCCTGGGGAGAAAGCGCGTGCCTGAAAGGTTTGGGCTGAAACCCCTCTAGTCCTGTATCCACCTGGCTCCTGGCTTCTGGCTCCTGGCTCCTGGTTCCTTTCTCCTCCTGGCTCCCAAACGCCGCCTGATGTAATTGTCGCAATACATCGGTCCGAGTCACAATGCCAACCAGTTGCCCTTTGTCCAATACCGGCAGGCGACCGACATCATAAGTCACCATGATGGACTCAATTTCGGGTAGGGGGGTTTCGGGAGTGATGGTTTTCAGATTCGTCGTCATATAACCTTTGACCGGAGCATGACTGAATCCATGGTGCAGAGCAATGTCTAAGTCCCGGCGGGAAATGACTCCCACAAGCTGCCCTGCGGCATCAACGACCGACAATCCAGAATGACCATAGCGCAGAAGAATTCGTTGGGCTTCATCAATCGTGGTTTCGGGGCGAATGGTGCGAACCGGGGAAGACATCAACTCCCTGGCCGTGGGCGGATGGGGAATTTGGGCCTTCAATTGCTCAACCAATTGGGCCAGCACCTGGGCAGGGTTGACATTGTGCAGGTTGATGGAAGCGGCACGGGGATGCCCTCCTCCACCCAGCGGTTTGAAGAGTTCGTTGAGATCAGTAGCTTCGATTTGCGATCGCCCAATCACCGTCAGCGCGTAATCTGCCGTATCTTTACCATCGTGGCAGACTGCCCCCCGGCAGTACTGGGCGGCCAGCAGCAGGGCATCGTTCTCAGTCAAATCCATCAGTCGCGATGCCAGGCTGGATAAACCGGGAATAAACTCGTCCACTTTCAGCAACACCCAGGCAAGGGTATGCCCCTGAACGGTTTCTGTTTGCAAGGTTTCCAGAGCTACGGTCAGCAAATCCTGGAGCCTGGGGGAAAGTCCTGGATCAATATAGTCGGCGATCGCCCGCAGATTGGCTCCCTGTTCCATCAGCCAGGCCAGTGCTCTGGCATCTCGCGCCGTAGTATGGTCAAAGGTCAGCGATCCAGTATCCACGTGAATGCCGAGGGCCATTACCGTCGCTTCCACAGGGTTTGGAGCGATCGCCTGGGACTGAAGTTGCTCCACAATCAGAGTTGTGGTTGAACCAATCGCCTCAATCTGCCTCCGGCTGGCTGGAATGTCTGACTCAGTATCCAGGTGGTGGTCGTAGATGGCGATTTCCACACCGGGCAAATCAAGCCACTCCGCGGTTTTCCCCAGGCGATCGCGCCGTTGCGTATCCACCACAAAAATTGAGCGAATTTTTTCTGGGTTTACTGAGCGGCGTTCAATCAAGGCATACTCATCTCGATGCAGCGCCAAAAAATCCCGCACGGCAGGGTGTGCGCCCCCAGACAGCACAATCCGTGCCCCCGGTTGCAGCCGCGTTAAACCCACCGCTGCTCCCAGCGTATCGAAGTCAGCCGTTGTATGGCAGAGGATGAGATCCATTGGGTTCACTTTTCTGATAGCTTACTAGTCATGGGCTGATTAACATCACCTGAATTAACAACCCTACTTGCCTAGTCTTATCGCCGCATCGGAGAAGCAAAGTTATGACCATTCTGTTCCAGCTCGTCCTGGCCTTTTTTGTTGTTCTTTCCTTTATTATGGTTATTGCTGTTCCAGTAGCCCTGGCATCACCTCAAAACTGGGACCAATCCCGGCGGGTGATTTTGTTAGGTTCTGGTGTTTGGGCAGGGCTTGTGATTGTGCTGGGTGTTTTGAATTTCCTGGTGGTCTAATTTAGACAGATTTGAAAATCGCTCCCTGATATCAACACTAAATAAGATGATCGTAAGCTCATCAGCAAAATGCCGAAATAGTTTTTGCTGATTGAGAGACATTGACATCTATAGCGTTCACAGATATAGCGATCCTATTTGTTTGGTTTATGAGAAAGGATTCTATGGGAATCCTTTCTCATGAAGCTTTTCGATCTCATGACTGATTCAGGACTGCTATAGTTTGTGGGTAGTGCTCAAATCATAATGATTTTTCAGTTTGAAATGTTGGTGGCCAGCACCGCTTATCATTACCTCTTGAGGTCTACCAGTTTGTGAACCCCTGCACCCCGTTCAAATTTCCAAGAAGGATCGCTATAGAGCAATAATGGCAGTTTTTGAAGGAACGTTCACACAGTCTGATCAATTTCGGTTTGCGATCGTCATCGGGCGGTTTAACGATTTGGTGACAGGCAAGCTTCTGGAAGGTTGTCAGGACTGTTTGAAGCGTCATGGTGTCGATGTTAATCCTGACGGCACCCAGGTCGATTATGTCTGGGTGCCTGGGAGTTTTGAGGTACCGCTGGTCGCCCGGCAACTGGCTCTGACCAGTCGATATGATGCCATTATTTGTCTGGGAGCTGTGATTCGGGGACAGACTCCTCATTTTGATTATGTGGCGGCAGAAGTGTCGAAGGGCATCGCTGCCGCTGGATTTCAAACTGGGGTGCCGGTCATCTTCGGAATTTTGACAACCGATACAATGCAGCAAGCCCTAGAGCGGGCTGGCATCAAGAGCAACCTGGGTTGGAGTTATGCCATGAGTGCGCTAGAAATGGCAAGCCTGATGCGTCAGGTAAAAGGACTGGGAGGAGCGGAGCACTATGGTAATAGCCTGAGTGGAACTTCTACCCCTACATTGCCAGCGTCAATAAAAAGCGCAGCCACTTCCGAGGCCACTCCTGAGTAGGGATCTAGTGCAGGATGGTAGAGATAACTGCTCAGTTGTAATGTGGAGGGGTGCTCATCCAAACAATTGGCGGATGGAATCCTCTGCCTGGGGGCGCAGCTCCCATTCCTTCTTCTTATTAATTAATTGGGTGCAGCTACTTAGATAACTTCATCGCGTATAGAAATAGCCGCTATCGCTTGCTTCCATCCTCGGACGCCGTCTCTTCCACCTCCCGGCCATTGGCTGAGCCACTGTTAGAAGCGCTATCTCCTCTAACCCAGGAGTCTTGTTGAGGCTTGCCGATCGCAATTCCATTCTCATCAAACGCGAGCCGGATGCGACGGCGAAACTCGCGCCCAACCGCCCACTGCTGCCCTGGCTTAGTTTTGATCCAGACTCGAATCAGCATCCCGACATGAGAAATGCTGTCCACTCCCAATACTTCGGGTGAGTCAATCATGCGATCGCGCCATTCAGGTTCGTTGTGCATTTGCTCAGTCACTTTACGAATCACGTCAAGGGCATGGTTGATATCAGTGTCGTAGGCCACTTCAATTGAAAAATCTACCCTGGACCAGGTGCGCGTCAGGTTTCTGACCTGGGTTATGGCACTGTTGGGGATGGTAATCAGGCGCCCTTCACCATCCCGCAGTTGGGTAATCCGGAGGTTCATGTTTTCCACCAGACCAGAGTCATTGCCAATGGAAACCACATCTCCTACAGCATACTGGTCTTCCATCAGAATCAAGAATCCATTTACCACATCCCTGACCACGTTTTGGAAACCCAGGGAAATAGCGAAGGCGATAATTCCACCGATCGCCAGTACTGACCCAACTGGAAACCCAAACACTCTCAGCGCCCAGGTAATTCCAATGATGTAAACCAAAAAGGTTTTTAGCCCTTTAAGGGCACCCACAGTGGTAGAAATTCTAAGCGCTTCGCGATGGTCATCTCCATTGCTAAATAAATCGCTCTCGTCCCAAAATTTTCCCAGGTAGTCAAGTGCGATGTCTCCAATCCGAATCAGGAGACCCGTGACAAACCAGACCAGTAGCAAATTGAGTGGAATGCTGAGAATTTGGACAGAAAGTGGTCTCGTCCAGGGAAATAGCGCCAGAATCAGACCGGTCCCTCCCACCCAAACCGTCAGTTGGGCCCAAAAAGCCAGCCATTTAAGAAAGGCAACGAAGCTTCGTCTGCGTTTTAGGGTAAATTGCCGTCTCAATGCGGATTGAAAGGACAACTGGCGAGCCTCTGAAGCGGGTTTGCCAGTTGTCTGTCCAGGCGGAGAACCTGTTTGGGCCGCTTCTGCCGCTTCCCGTTCTCGCAATGCCCGTTCTCTACGGTTCAAAAACTGTTGCAGCAAAAACACGAGCAGGCTAACAATCACCATTCCCAGAAAGATTGGCAGAGCCCGGCGAAGCTGCTCATCCAGGGTTGTCCTTGTTCGCTCTTTAAGGGCTTCTCGCAGGCTGGTGCTGATTTTTTGCTGCATGAATTCTGTGACTTCATCAATAGGCTGCCCATAGAAAGCAGCATCCGATTGGGTCACGGTCAGGATATTGAGCGGTTCGGGGTGGTTCTTGTCTTTGACAAAGATGACGTTTTCATTGTTGAGGGTGGATGCATAAACCTGTAGGGTTTCCAGGTCATAGTTGGTTTTTGCCCTAATTCCCCGATGGGAGAGTGAGACGTCATCTTCAATCACCCGACTGAGGTTGGCCTCGATCTCGTCTACCCGTTCTTCAACAGGAATCAGGTTTCCAGGATTGCTGCGATCTCGCACGGTAGGCGATGCCACCTTAAACAACGGTTCTCCATTAAAATTCACCGTTGCCACCTCAATTGCACCGTACCGCTCAACCCCAGCAGGAGGATTGGAGGAGGTTAAATTGGTTGGGCTGGGGATAGGCAACTGACCCACAGCCGCGGGAATCCATCCAACTACCATTGCAAACGTCAGCAGGCTAACCAGAACAAAACTGATGAGTGGATGGAACCGCCGGGGGCGATCGCCAGTGAATCTTTTAGACATGTTTTGTATCAACATGTTTTTTGGAGAGTATTGCATTGCCAATCTTAACCGGGATTCACTTCGCGCCTTTGCCAATCTAAGATTAGGACATTCTTTGTAAGAACCCTCTATCGATAGAAACGTGAAATGATCGTGAGTCTATTGCACGGTCTCCTGGCCACAGTTCATAGAGTGACTGGAGTGTTCTCTAGTGTGGATCCAGCAATACGGGCTCCACTTGCCATCAGTCTGGGAGCAATCCCTGGGGCGCTCAGTCGCTACTACCTGACGATATGGCTGGCTCAGTGGTTGGGTAGCCATTTCCCCTACGGCACCTTTTTCATTAACTTGACGGGTGCCTTAATTATGGGCTTTTTTGTAACCTTTACCCTAGAGCGAGCAATTCACTCTCCTGATTTGCGATTGCTGATTGCCACAGGATTTTTAGGTTCTTACACAACCTTTTCAACCTATGCACTGGACACAATGAATTTGATGCAGTCCGGTCATCTGTGGCGATCGCTCTTCTACTGGCTGGGCAGTGCTGTCTTTAGCGTCGTCTTCGTTAGTTTAGGCAGTTTTTTAGCCAAAAAGATCGGGTAAACTCCGAACCCGTGCAAACTTTGGAGAGCCGAATGAAAGTGTGGATTGCAGATTGATAGGATTCAAGTTTAAGGTGTCAGAAGCCAGGAAGCAGGAGCCACAAGCTAGATGGATAACGAACCCCTCAAAGACTCTGATAGACAACCTCCCGCACGATTAAGCGGTCAGTGGAATGTTCGCTTTGAAGATGTTGTACCCTATAAAGAAGCTCTTAAACCGGAACTTTACAACCACGGTAGTGCGCGGTTTCTCATCTTTTTTTGGATTGTTTCCGCTGTTGGTTAGCCTGCTTGGGTTTGGTACAGGGCTGCAAGACACCGCCTGGCTATTGGGAATTTACTACGCTTGCATTTGGGGGGTGGTTTTACATAACCTGATTGACCCCGCCCACTTTTCCTGGGGCAAAACGCTGACCTGCGTTGGGTTTGTCATTATCGTTGGCATTCCCTTGCTTTTGGTGCTTCAAAGAATTCTTCCCTTTAGTCTGCTTTATGGGGGCATTCGTGAGGGGGGGGTTGGGACACTTATTGGCTTTGTGCTGGGTGTTGGAGTGCTGGAAGAATTTATCAAAGGGTTGCCCGTTTACCTGTTTCTGGTCAATCCAGGAAAGGTGCGTGATCCCTTAACAACTGCATTTTACGGAGCCATGTCGGGGTTGGGTTTTGCAATTTCGGAAGGGGGTGAACTATTCGTTGCAATATGCCATTGGCTTTAGCGAAGAGTTTACGATGGCGCTGCAAGAGATGGACCGCGAAATTTTGGGAAGCAGCATCGGGACTTTTCTTCTGGTGACAACCATTCGCGTCGTCTGTTTACCCCTGTTTCATGCTATCTGGGCAGGGATTTCAGGATATTTTTTGGGTCTCTCCGCCTTCAGTCGATCGCAAAAATGGGCCATTATTCTCACCGGATGGGCGATCGCGGCAGTACTCCACGGTCTCTACAACACCTTCTCCAGCAATCTTCTGGGGCTCATTGTGATGGCTTTTTCCATCCTGCTGTTTCTGACCTATCTCCGCAACAGCCAGAAAATGATTCGAGGTGCAAGGGAAACTTGAATGGCTACAGGCAGCGCGAGCGGGAGGGCAAGGAGGAAGGAGACAGGAGACAGGAGTTAGGGGACAGGGATTGGGGACTGGGGGCTAGGGATCAGGTATTGGAACAAATCAGAACTCGGAACTCAATCATGAACTACGGGTGCTGGCTGATTAAAGGAACACTTGACCGTGAGCTTGAGATTGCTCTGAGCTTTGCCACTGGCAATATAGGGAATGCCTGCATCGGCACTGACGTTGACGCCAAATTCCAGGGTCACCTCATCAACGTTTGCAGAACCAAGATTTTTGAAGGCATTCAGGCAGTAAACCGTATAGGTGCGGATGGTACTCTGCACCATTTGCATCGACTGGGCAGGATTAATTTGGGTAGGTACCCCTATCCCCTTCGCGCCGCTCCGTCGCTGTTCTCCATTCTCTGCAAATGGGGGTTGGGAAGCAATGCTTGCTGTTTCGGCTTCTTCCTGCGCCTCAATGTACAAAACTGCACCGTCTTCTAATTGAACTGGAATTAATTTTGTCAAAGAATTTCCTGCCAGTCGGGTCACTGCCATCATTCCCCAAAATGGCTGTTTCAGTTCAGGGGGCAAACCCCTCAGGGGCGATCGCCCTTCTGTGACTCCATCCACTGAATGCAGCGTTCCATCTGCTGCCGCATGGTTTCCCGGTCAGTATGATAGCGACGGCCATGGCCCGGCAGTACCCATTCAAAGGAGTAGTTTGCTAGCTTCTGCATGGAGCGAGTCAGCTCTGCCCAGGAGTACCAGCAGGCATAGCGGAAAGCAATCAGGTGTCCCCAGTCATCGGACCAGGCCAGGTGGTCTCCTGTGAACAGAAAGGTTTCGTCGTAGAGTAGAACAGTATGCCCCCTGGTATGACCGGGAACCGGGATGATAAGCAGGTCGGGGGCGAGTTGCACGGACTTCTGACCGGAAAGCTTGATTTCAACCTCACGGGTGCCATTATTGATTTCGTCGCTGTGGAGAATACGTTCACAGCCAAAATGCTGGTGAAACTTCTGATGATCCGCAACATCATCCCGGTGCGTCAGAAACAGGTAGCGCACCCCGCCCATTTCTTCTAACCGTTTGACCAGAGGCGGCGCAAATCGGGGTGAATCGACCATGACATTCCCCTCTGGCCGTTGGATTAAATAGCTGGCCGCACCATAGGAACTTTCAGCATGGTAGCCGCAGTGGTAGACGTTGGCCGCGATCGCAATTGGAATACTCTGCTGCACAGCCTTAATATCTGCTGGCTTTTCAACAGTACCGATGGAAGCGGTTGGGCAGGACAGAAGTGCTTGCATTGCCCGTAAACGTTCCTTTTCATTGGCTGGCTGGTGATAAACAGCCGATTGGTCGCCCGCCTCATGGAAAACTTCAGGTGTCATCCAGCGGCAGGTATCACAGTCAATGCAGGTGCTATCTACGTAAAAGTCTCCGCTTACATTTTCAGAGCGGCGTTGATTGAGGTGAGCCATGGGAGGAGAAGGTGAGGAGAGTGAGGGAGTGGAAGGGTGAATGAGTGGACGAGGGGGAGGGGGAGGGCGCAAAGGAGCATCCATCTACTCATTGACCCATCCACCCCTCTCCCCCTTCTCCCTTCACCCTGTCCTGTTGCATTCAACAAAAAGTACAGCTATAGCCACCAGGCTTAGGACGAGGTGTAGGGGTTTCACCCCTGGCAGCCCCCACTCCC
The DNA here is from genome assembly GCF_049200465.1 of Leptothermofonsia sp. ETS-13. Taxonomy (NCBI): domain Bacteria; kingdom Bacillati; phylum Cyanobacteriota; class Cyanophyceae; order Leptolyngbyales; family Leptolyngbyaceae; genus Leptothermofonsia; species Leptothermofonsia sp. ETS-13. The sequence goes on along the minus strand of NZ_CP120836.1, from coordinate 1,257,310 downwards.
TCTCTAATTCCAATGTCCTGAGCAACCTGGCGACAGCTATACATCCAGTGATTTTGATGTTAGCGAATCCCTCCGAAATCGTGTTTTTTTCCAGGGAATAGCGTTCAGTCTATTGATAGAGCAAATCCAAACGATATTTTATAGACCACAATTCAAAGGAAGATGGAAGGGGTAGATAACCTGTTGTCCATGTTGATTTTGCAGCACTCACCATGACCATCACGATCGCCCTCAATGCTCTCTCTATCAATACTCTGAACCTGTCTTCTGCGCAGGCCGTGATTGACCCCTTGTTGCAAGAGGGAGCGATCGCCAATCATGAACAACACATCCAGTTTCAAATTGACTACCCCAAAGAACCGGAAGATCCCCGTGAACTGCCAGAAATTCCCGAAATCCGGCTGTGGTTCATTTATCTAGATTCTCTCTATCCCTGGCTACCCTTTCTGCTGGATTGGAAAGCAGGAGAACTGGCCCGCTACACCGCAATGCTGGTGCCCCATCAGTTCCACCCCAAGGACGGCATTCAATACAACCCGGAAGCCTTAGAGATTTTTGTTATGCAGAAAATTTTTGTACTGCACCGATGGTTGAAACAGCAGGGAATTGAAGGTCGATCCAGATTGAAAGCGATGGCACAAATGTTTGGCTACGAACTGGATGACGGCCTGTTTGATCTGCTCGATATTCAGCCGCCGCGAAATCAATCATAATTTGTTTCAGTATTTCTAACCAATTGATTGTTTCCTGGGATACAGGATAACTCTCAGGGATTTACGTCTCAAAGTGCCGCTTACGGCTGACATAGCTTGACCACAATACGTCTTAATCAAAGGCGTTAGGGCAAAGGCGTTGGAGCATTGATGGCGATCGCCCCAGAAGTCGCAAAGAAGGCAGCAAGCATAGGAGGTGAGAGTTTCGCGTAGTTCTTAACAAAATCCTCATCAATAAAGACTGGGCAAAATTCTGATTTTTCCTTAAGATTAGGCGTTTCCCCAGCTTTCTTAGGACCCATCTGAAAACGATAGCGATCCTGCTTGAAATTTGAACATGGTGCGGGGGCCACCTCTGTGTGGGTGAAGCCCACCTCTCCTTTGTTCACAAACTATGTATGAACGCTATAACATTGCAACTGCTCAAATCCCAATAGGGTAAGCGTACCCCCTTGCATAAAGGGTTTTTGGATAGGCACCTAGTAAGAGCGGACAAAGCCCATTTCTGCCCTGCTTTTTTAGGACGGAATGTATTCGCGAATACTTTTTTGCCGTGTTTTATAGAACCCGGTGAGAGAACTTCTCAATTTGTCTGGCAGTTCAGAAAGGTCTACTGTTACGTCAGGGCATGTATCTAGTTAAAATTTCAGGAAAGATGAGTATTTTCACTGAATGTACTCTCAACATATCTGGGCATCACCATCCATGCAAAATCGTCGCTTTGTGACAGTTATCACTGGTTCTTCGCCAAACAATCACACTCTCTGGAGTTCCTTCATCACTCAGCCTTGTAGACAAATACCCGATGATAATGAAACGTTAAGTGTTTTCACGATAGGTCGATTGAAAAAGGTATTACGCAATGCTGGCTATCTCCCTCCTGTTGCCAATTTCTATACCATCTCTCTGCGGTAACCGATACTTAGCTACCCGGCCAAACAGTTAGAAGCTCCTGGCAGGTTAACCTCATGGGCGGGTAGAAAAATTTTATGCAGAAGATGAATGCGATTGGGTTTCACGGAATCAATGGGGACGGTCGCTACCCATTCAAGGCTTTATTACCACCCAGAATTCACCAATCCTGAGTACCTATGATCATCAGGGATGCTCCGTATAATACTCATTCGAATCCAATGGAACCGACCATCAGGCTGAGTAGACCAGGACGGCATATTCAGCAATCCCAAGAAGCCATCTACAGCCTTCTACTGGAAATCGTCAAAAAATGGCCCCCGGAGGAAGTGTTACTGGAGTTTAAACGTCTCTTCATTTACCATGTTGACTCTGTTAGTTCTGATGCAATGCAGTCGTTGTATGAAATTGTTTTTTCAAACAACGAAGAGGAATTTAGAAACACACTCAAGCGATGCTGTTATATTTTGGTCAATAACTGGGATGCAACCCGTAACTACAAGCCGATTCAGGAGTTAATTCAAGCATTCTCAGATACGGCCATCACCCGTAATACCTCTTCCCCAATCCTGAAGCGATTGCGCCAGTGGGTGGACAATTTCATAAAGAGCAAAGACTTTGACGAACTCAAACTATTTGCATCCCGCTATGAAGACCATGAGCGGGGCCCCTGGACTTCGCGATACACTTCCTATTTGCTAGTACCGCAATACATTGATCTGAGCAACCCGATTGAGCAGCGAGAGGCGGCGAGGGCTTTGTCAAAGCAGTTGAAAGATCGGTTTAAGTTTGATCTGGCAATGTATATTGCACGGGCGCAAAGCAATACACCCGCTGCACGCACTCCCAAGAACCCAACTGTACTGGGTGATGAGGTGCTTCGTCTGATTAAGGCGATCGTGGCAAAACGAGGACCGTTTAGCTACGCTAATCTGGCAAACATTTTTGTCAACCAAATCAAAAATTTAACTTACAAAGATTTCAAGCAGAGCCTTCAGCAGTATTTAATCTTTTCGGTTGAAAATCCAGAGTTTGTCGAATCGCTGCAAGTAAAGCTGTCAGAGCGAATGGATGATCTGTACAGTAGCCATGATGGAGAAATTATCACCAACGCATTGATCTTGCGGACATGCAACCGGGTAATTGAGTATTTGACCACTGAGAATCAAAGTGAGCCTTCTCAATTGTTTGTTTTGCTGCTGTCCCAGGGGAACCCGGTTACGCTGGTCATTGTTCTGCTAAAAATCATCCTCATTTGCAAGCACGCCCGCACTCACCTGGAAGCCTGTATTGCCCGGTTAATCAAGTACTACCAGGACTACCCGGAAGATGAGTGTACCTGGGTTGTGAACTTCCTCGAAGTCTTTAATGTGACGTTTGCTATCCACGCAGAGAATGTGCAGTACAACCTGATCAAGATGGAGGTTGACGAGCCTCAGCCAGCGCCCATTTTTGACCCTGACAAGTACCGTATCTTCTCCCAGTTGAAAAATGAGCCCAGGTTTGACCTGTTCCCAGAAATTATTGACTCCGAACAGTTACTACCGATGGATGATGTGGTAGCTTCGTAAAAAGCTTTGTTAATTGACACCAGCCCCCAGTACTTAGCCCCTTCTGGTATAGCTGTCGCCAGGTTGCTCAGGACATTTTGGTTTTAAGGGGGTGTGGGGGCTTCGCTCCCAGCCAGGAGTGGAACCCCCTGCACCCCGTCCTAAACCTGTTGGCTATCGCTATAACTGACATCTGCCGGAATGGATTATTGCCTGGTTTGTAGGCGTTGTTCATCAAGCCAGGCGAGTCCTGCTCCGATCGCTTCTGCCAGAACGCTAATCAGCCGATAGAGGGCGACGACACTCAGAAGGGTACCAGGAGAGATGGTTTTACCCAAGAGGGCGATCGCCGTTGCCTCAAACACTCCAATACCGCCGGGAGCACCGGGAACAACCAGCCCCAACAGCCAGGAAAGGCTAAAAACGCTGACCAGCAGCGGAATTTCATCCAGTTCAATTGGGCTAATCGCCCAGAAAGTAAGCAGGAACCCCATGCTACGTAGCATCAAAAACCCCAATTCACCAGCAAAGGGAACTAACGGGTAGCTGGTCAGTTGAACCGGGGAAGGGGGTTCTTCACCAGCATTTCCTTTTTGTTTCAGTTTGCTGAGCAATTGCACAATGGGATTGAGTACTCTGGGATGGAGTGCCACCAGAACAAGCAGTAACCCCAACCATTGAGCGAGAACACCGCCAGGACCAAAACGAGCAGCGATTTGGTGGCTGCACAGGATCGCTACCAGAAGGGCAGAGGCAGCCATCAGCAGGGGTTCCAACAAAACACTGACCGTTGCAATTTCCAAGGCAATTTCAACTCTGGTTGCAACAACGATTCGACCGTAGAAATGCCAGACATTTCCGGGTATATATTTAGCGATATTGGTTTTCAGGTAAGTTTGAATTGCCCAGCCAGGGTTGACCGACTGCTTGAACGCTTGCAGAATCAGGCTCCAGACCCAGCCTGCGCAAATATGGGCCAGAAGGGTAATACCAAGGGCGATCGCCAGCCATCCCCATCCCCTCGCCTCGACTCGAACCGCCGCTACCTGCTGCCAGTTGTCCTTCAACACCTTCCCCAGGAAGAATAACGTTCCACCCAGAATGAGCCAGCGGAGGTAAGGCTTCAGACGCGAAATCAGTAGCTTCATGGAGGAGTCAAAATCTTAACGTCTTCTTCCAGATGTTCCAAGAACAGTCTAAAGTCTGAAGCTCACGGCACAAATGTTTGCTAAGAATGGCATCGTTCTCCGATAAAATTGGTGAAACCAAGTATCCTGGAATGGCTCAGCTTGAGCCAGTTGTTTCATGTGAGGCTTAGCCCTAAATGCGAGTGTTGCTCCTGTACCCTCTGTTTCCCAAAAGCTTTTGGTCGTTTGAAAAAATTTTGGAGCTGGTCGATCGCAAAGCGTTGATGCCTCCCCTGGGCCTTGTGACAGTAGCCGCCATATTACCTCAATCATGGGAATTTAGACTGGTCGATCAAAATGTTTGTCGTATCACCGAAGCAGACTGGGACTGGGCCGATCTGGTGATTCTCTCTGCCATGATTGTGCAGAGAGAAGATTTTTTGTATCAAATCCGGGAAGCTAAACGACGTGGAAAGCGAGTCGCAGTAGGAGGTCCCTATCCCACGTCATTACCCCACGAAGCCCAGGCCGCAGGAGCCGATTACCTGATTTTGGACGAAGGCGAAATTACGCTGCCCATGTTTGTGGATGCCTTGGAGCGGGGAGAACCGAGCGGCATCTTCCGTGCCAACGGTGAGAAGCCTGATGTCACCACAACTCCCATCCCACGCTTTGACTTACTTGACTTCAAAGCCTATGACAATATGTCGGTTCAGTTTTCGCGCGGTTGCCCCTTCCAATGCGAATTCTGCGACATCATTGTGCTGTATGGACGCAAACCTCGCACTAAAACGCCTCAGCAACTCCTGGCAGAACTGGAGCAGCTATATGAGTTGGGTTGGCGGGGTGCTGTTTTTATGGTGGATGACAACTTCATTGGCAACAAGCGAAACGTGAAGCTATTTTTGAAAGAACTCAAGCCCTGGATGGTTGAGCATGGCTATCCTTTCCGGTTTCAAACTGAGGCTTCTGTTGACCTGGCGAAGGATCAGGAGTTGATGGACTTAATGGTGGAATGTGGTTTCAATGCCGTCTTTTTGGGAATTGAGACGCCTGATGAAGAAAGTCTGACGCTGACTCAGAAATTTCAGAATACGCGAGATTCCCTCTCAGACTCGGTAGAGACTATCATCCGTTCTGGATTGAGGGTAATGGCTGGTTTCATTATCGGATTTGATGGAGAGAAACCGGGAGCGGGCGATCGCATCGTTCGCTTTGTTGAACAAACAGACATTCCCGGCGCGATGTTTGGCATATTGCAAGCCCTTCCCGATACTGCACTCTGGCACCGACTGAAGAAAGAAGGTCGTCTGCGTAACCAGGATAGTAAGATTGACCAGGCCACATTGATGAATTTTGTGCCAACTCGCCTGATCGAAGAGATTGCCAGGGAATATGTCGCTGCCTTCTGGACCCTGTATGACCCCATGTGCTACCTGGAACGAACCCACCGACATTTCCGTAAAATGGGGGCTCCTACCTACTCCGGTACCTCTCGAAAAATCGATTGGGTCAGTGTTCGAGCGCTGCTGAAAATTGCCTGGCGTCAGGGATTCGTTCGCAAAACCCGTCTCAAATTCTGGCTCAATTTGTTTGATATTGTGCGGCACAACCCCAAGGTTTGGACGGATTATCTGGCTGTTTGCGCTCACATCGAACACTTCTTGCACTACCGCGAGATTGTGCGCAACCAGATTGAGACTCAACTAGCAGAGTACCTGGCCAATGAAGGAAGGCTTGCAGCGCTAGCCACCGATGGGAACGAAGGAAAGGCTGCGATCGCCAGTTAATCAAGAATGGAGTTGAATTGGGTACACTCTACAATCTATGAATCAAGAAACCAGGAGCCAGAAGACGAAAGGATCTTAGCTTCTAGTCTCTAGCTTCTTTTTTTCCAAATCAGGTATGCATAAATCAGGTATGCATAGTATGTAGCTGTCGCCAGGTTGCTTAAGACGTTGGCTTTAAGGGGGGGTTTGGGAGCGCAGCCCCCAAACAGAGGTTATAGCTCTACGCGGGTGCATTAGGACATTGGAATTAGAAAGGAGTGGGGGTTTCGCCCCCAGCCAGAGGTTTCACCCCTGCACCCCGTCCTAACCATACCGCTATAAATCCCTGCATCCTGTCCCAAGGCTAGTGGCTATCGCTACAGCCTTACGCGGGCGCTTTAGGGCATTGGAACTTGAGGGCATTGGAATTAGAGATGGAATGGAGTCTGTGCCTTCAGCCAGGAGTGGAACCCCTGCATCCTGTTCTGAACCTAGTGGCTACGGCTATAAATTGTTAAACAGGGCTTATGTATTTTGCCAAAACTTGAGAGGTTTAAGTGCCAATGTGGAGCACAAGGTACAGTTTTAGATTAGTACAGTTTTAGGTTACAACCTCCGAGGTTTGCGTCAGCTCTATTTGAACCTTTCACAAAGCTAAATAATCTTGGCAACTCGCAAACCAAAATATAAACCCAGTGCTACACCCGTCGCAGCTCCTAAAAGCAAGAAGTAAGAAATTACTGCCATTGATACATCTCCACTAGACCTAACAGAACTATACAAAAGTATGGCACTCGTAGTGAAGTAGGATTGGTAAAAGAGTGCCCCATCCCCTGTATAACAACTAAGCAACTGCCTCTATGACCTCCATCATTCCCGTCAACCTTCCCCAATCTGCGTACAATATCATGATTGCCCCTGGTAGCCTGGATAGTCTGGGTCCTGAGATGCAATCCTTGAATCTGGGTAAGCATGTGGTGGTGGTATCAAATCCAGGTATTTTTCGGCATTTTGGGGAACGGGCGATCGTATCACTCAAGCAAGCTGGCTTTACGGTTTCAAGCTGCATTTTGCCAGCCGGGGAGCGCTACAAAACTCTTTCTACCCTGCAAAAGATCTTTGATGCAGCTCTAGAAAATCGGTTGGAGCGGTCTTCTACCCTGGTAGCCCTGGGCGGTGGTGTCATTGGCGATATGACTGGTTTTGCAGCAGCCTCCTGGCTGCGAGGTATCAATGTGGTGCAGGTTCCCACTTCACTGCTGGCGATGATTGATGCAGCGATCGGGGGCAAAACAGGCGTTAACCATCCCAAAGGTAAAAATCTGATTGGGGCTTTTCACCAACCGCGCCTGGTATTGATTGATCCAGAGGTGCTGCAAACTCTACCTCCACGAGAGTTTCGGGCGGCAATGGCAGAGGTAATCAAATATGGTGTAATTTGGGATGCCCAACTGTTTGAGCAGCTAGAAGCCGCAAAACGGCTGGAACGACTGTCTTACCTGGGCAAAGATTTACTGCAAGAAATTCTTGTGCGATCCTGTCAGGCAAAAGCCCACATCGTTAGCAAAGACGAGAAGGAAGCTGGGTTACGGGCAATTTTGAACTATGGGCATACAATTGGCCATGCGGTGGAAAGCCTGATGGGTTATAAGGGGGTGAATCATGGGGAGGCGGTGGCGATTGGGATGGTTGCTGCCGGGCAAATTGCGGTTGAGCTTAACTTTTGGGATCAATCTGCGAGCGATCGCCAGTTCACCTTGATTCAAAAATCTGGTCTCCCCACTCGAATACCCGCAGGGCTAGATATTGAAGAGATGCTAGTCGCCCTCCAATCCGACAAGAAAGTGAAATCGGGACAGGTCCGCTTCATCCTCCCGACCCAAATTGGGGCTGCAACTGTGACAAACCAGGTTCCCCCTGATCTCATCCGTCGGGTATCAAGACAAATGCAGGCAGCTTAGTCAAGCTTCAATCCATTCTCAGGTTACGTAAAGCCTCATGGGATTTTTAATTCGGCAAATGCAGTTTTCAGATCTGGAAATTGCTGTTTCCTGGGCCGCTCAAGAAGGTTGGAACCCAGGTCTGTATGATGTTGCCAGTTTTTATGTAACCGATCCAAAGGGTTTCTTGATGGGCGAACTGGATGGTGAACCTGTCTCCTGTATTTCTGCGATCGCCTACGATGAGGCGTTTGGATTTATCGGCTTCTACATCGTTCGGCCTGAGTTTCGGGGTAGGGGGTATGGGTGGCAAACCTGGCAACGGGGAATGCAATATTTGGGCGATCGCAATATTGGCCTGGATGGAGTCCTTGCTCAACAAGAAAACTACCGCAAATCAGGATTTTCCCTTGCCTATCGAAATATTCGCTACCAGGGTTCGTTCCCCCAGCTTCAAGAAAGAGCTACCAGGTTGCTGAGTGCGTCAGATGTTTCTTTTCAAGAGCTTCTGGAGTTCGACTCCCAGTTTTTTCCAGTTCCACGCCCATCTTTTCTAAAAGCCTGGATTGCCCAACCTGCTTCAATTTCCCTCTTAAAGCAGGAGGATCATCATCTAGTCGGCTTTGGCGTTATTCGCCCCTGCTGGGTTGGCTGGAAAATTGGCCCCCTCTTTGCTCTGGATGAAACTACGGCTGATGAACTGTTTCGTGCTCTGGTTGCCTACACAAACGGGGCAACCTGCTTTCTGGATATTCCAGAACCCAACTCCGCCGCGCTTAACCTGGTCAATACCCATCTCATGACCCCTGTATTTGAGACAGCCCGCATGTACACCAAGGAACCGCCTGATCGTCTGCTCAAAGGGATTTTTGGTGTGACGACTTTTGAGTTGGGGTAGAAGTGGATGGGTATGGAGTGAGGTGGGGGGGATGGGGAGATAGGGGGATAGGGGGAGGTTTCTCTACGAGACGGTTCTAGAAATGGGGTTCTGGCTCCTTGAAACCCTGATTCCCTCGACTCCCTTTCCAGGATTGCCACAAAAAATTTGACAAACCCTTCTCCACTCCATCCCCCCATCCCCCCTCTCACACCTGACTTGACTAACAACTAACAATTCAACCTAAAAGCTTTAACACCTCTGCATGCATGGAAGCAATTTCTGGGTCACGCTGGATGGCCTGATGATATCGTTGTTCAGACGGGGTGCCTGCTTGCAGGGAGTGGAGGAGCGATCGCCCATCGTCCAGCAACGCATTGGCCGTGCTAAGCGTCATGGGCTCCTTTGCACTCATGGCTTCATCAATCTGAACAATGTATTGGGAGATGGGACGCAACCAGTTGAACCACTCATGCCCAATCACCAGTTGAAAAAATTCTCCCCTGGATTGAACAGGACCATTGAATCGCTCATACTCTACCCGTTCAGACTCCAGCAGAGCCTTGTGGAGCTGAAGCAGCAATCCCCGCAGTTCGCGCAGATGTTGGAATGTGGCTTTTGACGGTAGGCGATTTGAAGACATGAGGCAGGAATTTCAATCAACACTTTTCTCATGTTGTCACACCATTTTGGATTTTGGTCTGGTGATTTTGGATTGGCTAAGGCAGGGCGTTCTACCCCATTGGCTAAGCAAGGGCTGGTTTGGCACTTAACAGCACCCATAAACAAGCAAGAGCGATCGCGAATGCCATCATCAAAAGTCGTAAAAGCAAATTTCTAAGAGGTTTGGGTAGAGCCATGATGGATTCATTGTTGCTTTCCCTGGCCTGTTACCCAATCATCTCCTACCCGAACTGTCAGATCCGATTCCAGGTCACCCGTTGAATCTGCTTCAATGATACCCAGGCCAAGGAGTTGCTTAAGTTCTTCCGCCCCGTTCAAATCGCCCTGTTGAACAACGATCTGGGTTTGACGCTGGCGATCGGCCCATTCAGGCGCAATGAACAGGTTATAGAAACCAAGCTTTGCCAGATGTTGCCGCATCTGATAGGCTGCATCGGGGTTGCTGGAGGCATTTTGAATTGCAATTCGGAGAGAACTGGCTGAACGCTGATCAGCAGCGGTGACATCCACTGGCTCCACATCAAAGTATTGCTGCATGACACGATCGCGCCCCACCGGGTCTATTATCCAATAACTGGCAACGTACTCGTTAGGCGAGCTAAACCGCCCCGGCAACATCACCATCTTAAAATTACCCTGACTTAAATTACGCCCTGCCCCTACCAGAGCCAGCATTTCTTCCATCGTCAGGTTCGTGTCAACGTACTTCTGCATCGAAGCAACCAGGGAAGGCAAGCGAGGAATTACCATTGGACTGGTGATTTGCTTAAGCAGAGCTTTGAGAAGAATTTGCTGCCGTTGAACTCGTCCAATATCTCCCAAATCATCATAGCGGAAACGAGCAAATTGCTCTGCCTGGTTACCGTTCAGGATTTTCCGGCCTTTAGTGAGATTGATCTTTAGCTTCTGAGTCTTGTCCTCATACACCATATCACGAGGAACGTAGACCTCAACCCCACCCAGGAGATCCACCAGTTCACGGAATGCATCGGTGCTAACTCGCACATAGCGGTCAACCTGGACACCATTGAGCAAACGGCTGACCGTTGTTGCAGCTAGTTGGGGACCACCCCGCACATTGGCATCATTAATCTTGGTAACGCCAACACCCGGAATTTCAACCTGGGTATCGCGGGGAATGGAGAGCAACTTCACTGTATCGTCAGCCGGGTCAACCCGAACTAGTAACATCGTGTCGCTGCGGCCCTCAAAAATCTTTTCAGATCCTTCAGGGGCATCTAGAACCCGATCAATCCCCATCACGAGGATATTGACGGGGCGGGCAACTTGATATTGAAACCCGATTTGCCAGAGGCTTTCTAGAGTTTGTCCTTCTTTCTGATTAGATGCCAAGCCGGTTGGAAGGGGAATGAGCATCGCACCTGCCAGTCCCAGGGTGGCTGAAGCAGCGGCAGCGAAAGTTAACATGACTCCACGGAAAACCCAGTCAGCGAACGATCGTGACGGAGCAGGCGGAGCAACCACCGGAGGAGAAGTCACAGAAGAATGCTGGCGATTAAATTGACCGGGAACAGTAGGCGATTGACCTTTTGTACGGCTCTCGATTTGTGTCACTTCCTCAGATACCTCTTGACTGCGTTCGGAATACTACAGCCCGTCTACCCGGCTTACGGACTAAACTCCAGGCGATTATAGCGTAAAGGGGTAAACTGCCCCGTTTATAGTGGACGGAAATCGATCTTCCATCGTCGCCACTATACCGGGATCATCATCATCAAAACTCCAATCCCTGGGTGACAGATTTCCTGATTCCCTTATAAAGGGGATGAAGAAGGAAAAAGGAAAGCCCCCTGCGGCTTGTGCGAATGATTTCTTTCGCCTGTGCCAATTTTTCATTCTGGATGGCTAACCTGGATCTATTCAAGATCAGAGGTTAGTAGAAGTCACCATCCCTGCGGTAGAACGCGATCGCCCCTGCGATCTCATCAACCTTTATACAAATCAGCGGTCTGAGGCATCTGTGAAACGTAACTGGCTGAATATCACGGAGTATCTACTACTAATTGGCACAGGAGTTGGTTCGGTTGCGGCAGCCATTGCCATTCAACCCCTGCTGTTTACGGCAGCGCCGATGTCCGCTCTGCTCCTCTTGAATTTAATCAATCGCCGTCGGGGAGACGCTGCCACCCGTGAAGAAGCGGCTACATCCGCCGTCCAGCTTGACCAAAAATTTTCAACCGATATTGCGGCTTTGCAACAGCAGGTCCAGGTGTTACCCAACTTTTTAGATCTGGCCAGTTTGCGGAAATCGGTGCTGGCAAAAAGCGAAGAAAACCTGGAAAAGCTAACCCAGGAAATTAACCAGATTAAACGAGAGATTACCAAACCTGAATGGCGCTTGCTGCGTCAGGAGATGCGCCAGCTCCAGGAACAGTATGCCAGTGTGGCAGATACCCTGGGCGGCATTACCAACCAGCTGCATCGGATGAGTGCCGCCAACCGGGTTGATGGTCTGGAAGATGCGATCGCCCAGCTAAAATCTGAGCTATCCCAACTGCGGGTCAACCTGCAAAACCTCAGTAACGAACAAAAACTCAATAGCAACCGCGTTCTACAGGAACAAATCGACCATCTCAACCGCCGCCTCAACAAACTCCCCACTCCCTTCGACGCCAGTTCCCTTAAGCAGGATGTCGACTCGCTTGTCAAAATGATGGGCGACATGGTTTCTCGCCACGAACTGGCAAAAATTACGGCCCAGGTCGAAAAGCTATCCCAGCAGAGCGAATCCTTTGAACAATCACTCACACCACTCAAGGTCGCCACTGCCATCCTGAAAAAGCAGCTTGACACGCTCACAACCAAGGTTAATGTGGGAGAACAGGTTTCTGATAAATTGCTGGAAAATTCCATCCTTCAGCCGCAGGCATCGCTGCTTGAAAACCTGAGGGCAACTGTGGCTGGCCTGGAGCAACGTTTGAACCAACTTCCAGTCAATGCTGACCTGTCTATCCTGCGTAACGAAATGCAGGGAATTGTTTCCAACCAGTTAGGTCCCCTACAACAGCAATTAACCGCTGTCCAGCAACTGACTCAAAGTATTGACCGGCAGCAGAAAACCCTGCGTGAGTGGGTTAACCGTCTCCCCCAGGTTCTGGATACCACCGCCCTGCAAAATGAGGTGAAGTACCTGGCTGCCCGAGTCGAATGGGCAGAAAACAGTGCGCTGGATGTGCAGGCACAGGTGGAAGCCACTATCAAGAGCCAGTTGGGAGATGTGACTCAGCAATTGCAGGCAAACCAGCCAGGTAGCCAGTATGAACTGATTTTTGATGTTAAAGGGGGAGGTGCGACTCAGGGGTTTAGTCGAACCGTTTTAGAGGAAGCACTGGATAAAGCTCAGGCACGGCTGATTGTCGTGTATCCCTTCCCCACACCAGAAACCCTGAACAGCACCATCATCCAGAAGTTTCAGGCATTCCTAAATCGGAAAGGCTGTCTGGATATTGGCTGGGGGCACCTGGGTGATGTTACCAGCCAGCATTTTCCGCGCTCAATTGATCGCCGCCGCAGTCTGGAGGTTCAGGAGAAGGGGTTTCTCTATGACACCCTCAACCAACTCACTCAATTGAAACGGCAATATCCTGACCAGTTCCGATTTAAAGTGTTGGGAACCAGTGAAAACTTCCTGGTATGCGATCGCAGCTTTGCCATTCTGGGTGCCCAATCAGTTGCTACAGCCAGCGTGGTCTTTCCCCAGGCGGCTGTAGGTTTACGCACCAATGATCCAGAGGTGATTCAAGGACTGGTTGGTCGTTTTGATGATCCCGTCCTTGACCCCAACGACGCCACGGCCTACTTCAACCGGGCTGCAACCCGCTACGACCTGGGCGATCGCGCAGGAGCCATTGCCGACTACACAGAAGTTCTGCGCATCCATCCCAGCGATAGCATTGCTTATAACAATCGGGGACTGGCTCGCTACGATCTGGGCGATCGCCAGGGGGCGATTGAGGATTTCACTTCAGCCGTGCAACATGATTCTCAAAACTACGTAGCTTATTGCAATCGGGGCTTTCTCCGTTCAGAAATGGGAGATAAATTGGGAGCGATCGAGGACTATACCAGAGCAATTCAAGCGAATCCCGACTACTCCACCGCCTATTTCTACCGGGGACTCGCCCGCACCCGGATGCAGAACAAGCTGGGAGCCATTCAAGACTATACGGAAGTAATTCGCCTCAATCCACAAGACGCCACTGCCTACTTCTATCGAGGGCTTGCCAGCATTAAGCTCGGTCATCACCTGGATGCAACCAAAGACCTGCGTCAGGCAGCACAGCTCTTTTCTGACCAAGGCGACACTGCCAACTATCAACAAACCCTCCGCACGCTCAAAAAACTGCATAAAACGCTAGTGATTGCCGGGGCGAATGAACCCGTTGCGAATGGAGCGTGATGTTGTATCACCCATTTGGATGAGCCTGCCTGGGGAGGTTGATGCTGTGTCAGGCGAAGTAGGTTAGAGGTATCAGAAATACGGATGAAATCCCATAAGGGGGATCGAAATGTTCCCTTCGGCTGATACTGATTTGCGTAATTCAAAAGTGACTGCTGACTTGAAATTTAATAAGCCAGTTTTGCAGAAAGGTTGCAGGAAACTTGAAGTCCTGGAATTAAGGAAATTACTGGCTCATTGGAATATTTACACGGGCTCTTGCTCCCACATTTTCGATGAATTGTTAGAGGATGCTGTCAGGAAGTTTCAACGCCAGGTCTTTTTAAAAGAGGATGGAATCGTTGGTTCTTTGACCTGGCAAGCCCTGTATACAGGATCTCCCATTAATATGCCTGAACTAAGGATAGGGGCCTCCGGAGACGAAGTGACGCAACTTCAGCTTGCTCTTAAAGCGGCGGGGCTTGAACCTGGCATTGTAGACGGCGTTTTTGGTCCACTGACAGAGAAGGCAGTACGGAATTTTCAACGGCGTAAGGGATTGGTTGTGGATGGAATGGTTGGTCTCTCCACCTGGCGAGCTTTAAGCAAAGTTTGCCGTTAGCCCTCTTTCCGTAGCTCCTTGAGTGCCTGTTGTAAACCAGCCTCTCCTCGTTCTTCAACACTTTTGCAAACCTTTTGCCACAGAATTTCATCCTGCTGGTAAATACTGAGAGCAGCGATCGCGTCCTTCGCATCCCTGCTCCTTCCCTCTGCAATCAGTGCCAGCAGAAATTCTAAAGCGTCTTCATAGCGAAGCAGGGCGATCGCCAGCAGCCCCGCTCGGCGTAGTTCTGCCTGGTTAGTTCGCTCCCACCAGCGTTGTAAAATCTCAAAAGCCTCCCGTAAACGGGATTCACCCAAGGCCAGCGCTGCTATCTCCTGGATCTGCTCCTCCGGTGAAGCAAGAAAACCAGCAATCAAAGAGACGGATTGGGAGGGGGCAAGTTTCAAAAGAGCGGCAAAGCACTCTGACAGAACTTGTGGTTCCTTATCGCCAATGCGAACTTTCAATCGAAGCAGCGGAACCCCTTGAGTATTTTCGCTGTAAGCGATCGCCCGTGCAGCGGCTACCCGTGCAGGCGGCTCTGAATCTGCAAGTAAGTCAGCTAACTCCACCATCACGTCCGGATAGTTCATCCCCACCAGACCCAGCGCACAAATCCCCCGCAGGTTAACAGCTGTATCCTGCCTTCCACCCCAGACAGGTTCCATTTGCACATGCCGAATACCTCGCAGAAAGAGATGTTCTTCGCCGTAATTCAGCCGGTAAAGTGTCTCAGCGATTCTAAACTTGGCATGGCAGTTCGCATCTGTTTCAACGGGTTTCACCATAAATTGGTCAAAGGTGGCAATCAGGTCTGGTACCAATGAGTAAATTTCTGCATCCCCCACAATCCTGGCAGCCTGCGCAACTGCTATTGAATAACGGCTTTTAATGACTTGGCGGAGAGTGGCGATCGCCGCTTCTGAAGTTGGGTCATTCCGAACGGTTCCCAACAACTCCAGTGTTTCCTCCAGCTTCGATGACTTTGGCATGTCACAAAGAATCCTGGGGTAAGTAATAATCAAATGAATCGCATATACTACCGCTAGTGGAATTGGTTATCAACGATTAGCTGTTGACTGTTAGCTCCTTTTAGCTCACTCCCTAACTTCTAAGCTCCTGGCTTCTGGCCTCAAGTCTATCTTCAACCAATGCTCTAAAACTCCACTTCCTGGGGTGCCCGTGGAAACGGAATGACATCCCGAATATTGCCCATCCCCGTCATAAACTGCACCAGGCGCTCAAACCCAAGCCCAAAACCAGCATGGGGCACCGTACCATAGCGGCGTAAATCGAGATACCACCAGTAGGGCCTGGAATCGAGCCCAACATCCTGAATCCGTTTCTCCAAAACATCCAATCGCTCTTCCCGTTGCGAGCCCCCAATAATCTCGCCAATCTTGGGAGCGAGAATGTCCATTGCTGAAACTGTTTTGCCGCCATCATCCAGGCGCATGTAAAAGGCTTTAATTTGGGCGGGGTAATTCGTCACGATCACAGGCTTCTTGAAGTGTTCCTCAGCCAGATACCGCTCGTGTTCCGATTGCATGTCTACCCCCCATTCCACCGGGTATTCAAACGTTTTGCCCGATTTTTCCAGAATGGTAATGGCCTCCGTATAGGTCACCCGCGCAAATTCGTTGTTAATGATATTGTCAGCCGTTGCCAGCACAGAATTGTCGATCCGCTGGTTAAAAAAGTCCATATCTTCCGGGCAGTGCTCCAGCACGTACTTAAAGATGTGCTTCAGGAAAGCTTCTGCCAGATCCATATCTCCTTCCAGGTCACAGAAGGCCATCTCTGGCTCCACCATCCAAAACTCTGCCAGGTGGCGGGAGGTGTTGGAATTTTCTGCCCGGAAGGTGGGGCCAAAGGTATAGACATTACTGAACGCCATGGCCATAATCTCGGCTTCCAGTTGGCCACTAACGGTCAGGTAGGCCTGTTTGCCAAAAAAGTCTTTGCCATAATCCACGGTTTTGTCTTCCGTCAGCGGCACATTGTTCAGATCAAAGCTGGTGACCGTAAACATTTCCCCGGCCCCTTCACAGTCGCTGGCGCTGATAATCGGCGTGTGTACCCAGATGAAGCCCCGTTCCTGAAAAAACTGATGGATGGCAGTAGCAGCGGCGTTGCGAACCCGAAAAACAGCTCCTAAGGTATTGGTGCGCGATCGCAGATGGGCGATTTCTCGCAAAAACTCAAAGGAGTGACGCTTCTTTTGCAGGGGATAGGTTTCTGGATCAGCTTCTCCATAAACTGTGATGGATTCTGCCTTTAGCTCAATCCGTTGACCCTTTGCAGGAGACTCAACCAGTGTGCCTGAAATTTCTACCGATGCGCCTGTGTTCACCCGCTTGATGGCCTCCGCGTATCCCGGCACGGTTTGATTTACCACAACCTGCAACCCGGCCAAGGAAGAACCATCGTTCACTTCCACAAAGCTGAATTCTTTCTGCTCGCGTTTTGTGCGAACCCAACCCTGAATGGTCACGGTTTGATTGGGTTGCCCATTGCGAAGAATATCAAGAATACGTCGAGACATGGGAAATAGAGGAAACACGATAATTTACGCTGAACTTGAGTGTAGCGCTGTTTGTGCAGGAAAGGGTGGCAGGTGATGATTCAGGGGTGAGAGCGCACTGGTTGGCGCATCAGTCATACAGTTTCCTCCAAACTTGCTAAAGATCTTTTTCATTGGGTTCCTCCTGTCATGGTATCTGCCAGGTAGATTTCGAGGCGATCAAAACACTGGTAATGTTCTAGACATGGGGATCGATAAAGTTAAACAGCCCGCCCAAACTCGTAGCGATTGATGAACAATCCAATCACGATGTCATGCAGCCATATTGCCTGAGTCGCTCAAGGTTGTCCTTCATAGCTTTAAGCTGTTCGGGCGAGTGCCCCTGCCAATTCGTGACGTCGCCCGTATGCTGTTCGGTGTGGTGTTGCACGATGTTGTGCATTGTTATTCCATAGTTTGCGTTCTCAATAAGTTGGTGAAGGTCATCCGTTTGCCGCTCGCTCAATCTCGGATATGTCAATCTTTACCATTTTCATCATTGCTTCCTGCACTCGTCGCGCGCGTTCCGTGTCGCGATCATTGAGTAATTCGATCATCCGAGTCGGAACAATCTGCCAGAAAAGCCCCCAACGATCCTTAATCCAGCCGCAGGCGACTTCTGATCCGCCGTCGGCAAGGGCAGCCCAAAGTCGATCAACCTCAGACTGATTTTCACAGTAGATCTGGAACGACACAGCTTCAGTGAAAGGAAACTGCGGGCCGCCATTAAGCCCCATATACTTCATCCCGGCCAGCGTGAATTCGACGGTCAACACTATACCGGCAGGCCCGCTCGGTGTGTCAGCCGGGGACTTTAAGACACGGTCGATTCGTGAATCGGGAAATATAGAACTGCGCCGCTTCCTCTGCGTCGCCGTTAAACCACAAACAAGGAACGATTTTTTGCATAGCGTTCACCTAAATTAGAAGAGATAACAATGGCATTGACTTGTACAATCGATGCGATCGCATTATTCTTTGCTATCTTGTTGCGATTCCTGTGTCTGTAACGCTTGTAGATATTTGTCCAGGCGATCGAAACTGTGTTCCCAGAATTGGCGATAGTGTTCCAGCCAGTCTGCAGGGACGTTAGTGAAAGAGCAATCGAAGGTAGTTAGCTTCGTCATTGAAGACACGGTTAAAAATGAAGCCGCGATCAACCAAATTGTTCAGAAATACATTAATCGATTCCAGCAAGAGAGCGTCCTGATTGTGGTCGATGAGGATATACAGACAAACTCCTCTCGATATCGAGCATAATCGCTCTAGAAAATGTCTCGTATCAAAATCAGACTTGCTTAATCAAACATAAACTGGAGTTTCATTATGACTGAATTTGACCTAAGTAGCTAAGCGCAATTAAATTAAGGATAATTTCGGGGGTGGAGGGGGTGAAACCCCTTACCTGAGGGCGCAGCCCCCACTCCCCCCTTCACAAATTTAATTATGATAGCAATTTGATTGTTAAATGCGACAGATCAAGGATTTTGAGAAGCCAGAAGCCAGGAGCCAGAATAAATCTGACTTCTGGCTTCTAGCTTCTTCCATTAAGGCATCTGTCGTCAAAATTGTTTAAACCGGTATGACTACCTACTTATAGCGATCCTTATTGAAATTGGAACGGGGTGCAGGGGTTCCAACCCTGCACCCTGTCCTGACCACAATGACGACTGCTATACCTCTGGTTTGAGCAATGGGCGTCCGGGAATATCATTGAGGATTGCAATTTTTACACAGTTCTTAATCATGCTTGATCGCACCCAATATCCTGAGAGACATTTTTTGTGCGTCTGTGAGACCAGTGGTCCCGGTGATATTCATGCCTTCATAGGGGCGATCGACTTTTAGCGTTTGTAAACACTGCCCTGTAGTCACATCCCAGACTCGAATGGTCTCATCCTGACTACTGCTGACGACCCATTTATCTGAGCTGAAGGCAACCGATGTCACGACATTCGTATGTCCGTGCAGAGCTTGGCAACAGTTTCCAGTTTGAGCGTTCCAAAGTCTCACCGTTTGATCGGTACTGGCGCTGGCTAACCACTGCCCATCGGGACTGAAGGCGATCGCCCAGATCCGACTGGAATGACCTGTGAGAGTGCGGTAACAAGCTCCGGTCGTGACATCCCAGAGTTTTATTGTGTGGTCGCCACTGCCAGTGGCAAGCGTTTGACCATCGGGAGTAAATGCCACTGTCCAAACCCAGTTGGTGTGCCCTTCTAATGTCTGCAAACACTCGCCTGTCATACCATCCCACAACTTTACCTGCTGGTCATAACCGCCACTTGCAAGCAACAATCCGGCTCTGGAAGATGGAACGGGACTAAAGGCAACCGCACACACCCAACTCGTATGTCCTTTCAGAGTCTGATAGCAGCGCCGAGTCTCAACCTGCCACACTCTAACCGTCTGGTCATCACTACTGCTGGCAAGCCACGCTCCATCAGGACTGAATGTCACGGCCCAAACTCGACTCGCGTGATCTCGTAGCGTTGCCAAACAGCGTCCCTGTTCATTCCAAAATTTAATCGTGCAATCGGCACTACCACTTGCCAGAAGATGGGTTGTGGGGCTGACCGCGACTGAACAGACAGTATTCCCATGCCCGTGCAGGGTCTGCTCACATTGGGATGTTTTCAGGTTCCAAAGACGAACAGAGTAATCATCGTGAGCACTGACAATCCTACCCGGTGCAGGACGGGGTGAGAGTGGTGCGATCGCCCAAACTCGATTCGTGCAGCCAGTCAAAGTGCGGCAACAACGTCCATTCTCATCCCAAAGTTTGATCCTGTGGTCGCCGCTGCCACTTGCAATTAGTGGCAATGTTGGCTGACAGGCAACTGATCGCACCCAACTGGTATGTCCAGAGAGAATTTGATGACACTTGCCTGTGCGCCAATCCCAAAGACGAATCGTGCGATCTTCACTACTACTGATGATAGTTTCTCCATTGGCACTAAAAGCAAGCGATCGCACCCAACTGCTGTGTCCTTGCAGAATTTGCAAACATTCGCCCGTTCTCACATCCCATAGCCTGATACTCTGATCACTGCTGCCACTAGCAAGGAATTGACCATTGGGACTGAAAGCAATCGCCCAGATGTTACCTTGATGTCCATTGAGAGTTCGGTAACATCGCCCCGTCTGCAAATTCCATAACTTAATAGTTTTATCGTCGCCAGCACTAGCAAGAATTGTAGGTTCATTAGTTAGAGAAGGACTGAAGGCAACCGATCGCACCCAGTTTTGATGTCCCCTTAAAGTCTTTAGACAATGCCCCGTGTAGACATTCCACAGTTTGACCGTCCAATCCTCACTACCGCTTGTCAACCATTGCCTATTTGAGTTGAATGCCACACACCAGATTGGGCTAGAGTGCTCTTCTAGCGTGCGGGAGCAAGAGCCAGCTTCTAGATCCCACAGTTTTACAGTGCGGTCTTCACTGCCACTCGCCAACCATTTGCCGTCGGAACTGAAGGCGATCGACCAAACCCAACCCTCATGCCCTTTACCAATCCACACATTTTCGCCATCCTCAACGCGCCAGAGCCGTACTTCACTGTTTAGATCGCCACTTGCGAGATGATCCCCTGTAGAACTAAAGGCAAGCGACAATGGCATTGCCAATGTTTCAGTGAACATGGACTCAGAGAATTAAGCATTAGTAAAATTAGTTTGATGCAGCTCTGCATGTTGCAGACAGGCTTGCCGGATTGGGAGATGGGAAAAATCATACCCCTTCAAACTCACACCCAATTGATGTAACAGATTGATGAGATTGCCAGCCGCATAACCAATCGCGAGAGATTGCTGGCGCAGCTTCGACAGCACTCGTTGCAAATGCTGTTCCAAATTCTGAGGTGAGAGAAAATGATGTTTGAGTCGAGTTGTCAGCGGTGCAAGCAAGACTCGAATCTGGCTCTCCCGTAAATAGTCCTCAGTTTGAGCTTGAATGAGTGCATGAGTGGAGAAAAGTGGGTGATTCGATTGACCAGAATAGCCATTCTCTCGTTCTAAGTGCCAATTTTTGATTTCAGTGAAGACGCGATCAAGGAATTGTTCGGTGACATATTCCATCACGACAGGTTGCAGGGTAAAACGCCCAGCATGTTGTTCAATCAGCGATCGCTGCCAAAGGGAAAGTAGAGCTTCTAACAGTGTGCTCTGCAAGGGAAATGGGACTAGAGCGGCGCGTAATTGACTTAACGATACCCACTCTCGGCTGATGGCAAGCCAGTATGAGGATGTGTTGTTCGAGTATTGACAGACGCTGAAAATGCTCATCCAGAAGTAGGCGGATATCGCCAAACGAGATTGCACCCTGTTGCAAGAAGTGAGTTAACTTCCCATCGAATAAATTTCGCACGACAGTAGAAATAATTTTAATTGCCAGAGGATTACCAGAATACTGCCTTGTTAACGTCTGCCATTCTTGCTCCGTCTCTGCAACACAACCACTCGTTTGGCCAATCACTTGAATGTCGATTACCTCCAGTCCAGCCAGACGTAAGCTCCGAATGGGTAGAGCCTCACCCTCTAATGTTGCCAGTGATTTGGGATGTTCTCGACTGGTGATAAGCAGATGGCTAGAGTGTTGCTCAACTCCAATGCGACGTAATAACTCTCCGTATGCCTCATACCCTTCTCGATAATACCCAGTCTGATTGCTTAAAATAGTGTCAAGATTATCTAGAATGAGCAGGCAACGGTGCGATCGTAACCCTGCCATAACCATATCTATTTGAGTCTTGATCGCAGTTGAGATCGTAGAGGAGCCTAGTAATAGTTGAATCCATTGAGATAGGATATTTTCAAGAGCAGGTGCATTCCGGAGTGACTGCTAGATAAGAATATCGAATTGATGTTGCAATATGTGCGCCAGTCGAGTCACTAATGTTGTTTTGCCCATGCCGCCCATGCCTAACACAGTGACTATGCGGCACCTATCCTGCAAGATCCATTGCTCTAGCAACGACAATTCTGTGGTGCGACCATAAAACACTGAAACATCTATCGCTTCTTCCCAATACTGCCGACCTTCCACTGAAGGCGATCGCCATGCTTCTTGTGGTGTGGCCTGCCTGGGTAGATCAACCTGGATTAAAGTGCTGGATTCACAACCATCCAGGTTTTGCTGCAACTGGCGACGTAGCACCGTTTGCAAATTTTTCTTAGTAACTTGTTCTCCAACGGCTTGACTAATTTGCTGCCAGAGCTTTGATCCCACATCGCGTGTATGCCCCGTGTCGTAACCAATCTGTTCAGCAATTTCTGGATATGTCCATCCACTTCAGGAGTAACGAAAAACCTGCTCCTGAATATCTTTGAGCTTCTGCCCTTGAAGTAGTACATCCACCAGTATCAGAGCGCGATCAACATCCATGAAGAAGCCTCTTACGAGAGATTAGCATTATTCGCTGATTACATCGTTAAGAAACACGATTCCATCGATTTTGAAGACCGTTCTGATTTTAATGAGATTTGAAGAATAAAACTGCCCCTGATCGGGTGAGGGAAGTATAGCTCTACGCAGGTGCGTTAGGACATTGGAATTAGAGAGGGAGTGGGGGCTTCGCCCCCAGCCAGGGGTTCCACCCCTGCACCCCGTCCTAACCATAAATGACTACCGCTATGATATTTACTTTTAAGGAATTAAAAAATTTTTAGGTTAAGTCCGGGAATGGGGGATGTTAATTATTCAGATATGATGGTTAATTCTGGAAATCTGGGGTGTTATCCGTCATTTTTGCTCGATAACGGCTGAGATCGGCAGTGGCAGCCCTCAGCTGAAGATAGTGGGAGCGATCGGTGTAGAAGCGCTACCTGGATTTTGAAAGGAGACAGTCTGCGGGCAAGTTTGCCAAAAAACACTTCTCGCTTGAGGCGATGGGCTTCGTGCCAGAGCGATCGCGCCGCTTTTACCTGCCAGCCATAGTGTTCAAAAAACTGGTTGATATTGTTTGGCGCAAACTGGAGCTGAACATCGGCGGCGATGGCTTCCCGGCTCATGCGTAACTGCGCAATTTTCACTGATAGGGGGGAGACAAAATCGCTCAACCATGCGGTAACGGTTGGTTGGGAGGCCAGGTCTCCTGCAAGCAATGACACCTGAGCGGGTGGCAGATAAACCAGGAAGCCTTCTGTAATGACCAGTACCCTTTTGGCAGCCGCATTCACCTGGGAAAGGAGATTGTAGCGCTGTTGCCGATTCGTCAGATCAATTGAAACTCGCTCTAACTGGCAAACAGATTGGGCATCCAATAATTTTTCTTGTTTATAGGCAAAGATGGGTGGCAAATCCACCTCAATCCATTGCAAATCGCTGGGTAGTGCCATGCGGTAAGGGCGTGTGTCAAGACCCGCTGCCAGATTGAGGATGGTATCAACGCCGTTTTGCTGAACTTCTTGCCGGATCAACTCATCCAGTACAACAGTGCGTGCAGAAATGAACCAGCCAATCGAGCGATCGCCCTGGATTTGCTGATAAATCGCTTTTCCCCGCTCCCCTGCCAGCACCCGCGCAAAAGGATCGTTGAACAGTGCATCGGGGCGATCACTTTCCAGGGCACGAGCGTAGGCGACGGCAAGGGCCGTGTCTGAGAGTGACTGAATTAACACTGGCAATGCAGAGTGAACAGTTCGAGCATAATAGCCTTACTTTATGAACCTAACAAGGTAATGGTGAGCAGCACTAGCGCCATCATTAACCACTTAAAAAGCATTACGATTTGGGCACTACAACCTTACTTTTACAATAGGTGTCAGGGGTCATGGTGCGGGATGTTACAACGTTCTTCAATTCGGACTCTGGTGGTCATTTGGCTGGCCTGGGTTCTGATTCTATTGGGCTATCAGGCCGCGATCTCAGCCCGGTTGTCAATCCAGAAACCAGATACCGTACTGCCCTGGACTGCAAGGGATACCAGCGGCTATTGGGGAGATCGCCCCTATCTGCAAGATCCCTTCCTCAATTCCCACGTTGCCTGGGATTCTGAGTTTTATCTGTCGATTGCGCTGCGCGGCTATGATGACCCAACGATGCGGACAGTCTCTCCCTAGGTCGATGCGTCACGGCCTTTCAATCGCCCGTTATCGCTGAACTATGCCTTTTTTCCGGTGTATCCGGCGTTGATTCGGCTGCTGTCTTTTCCTTTAAGCGGATTGGGGTTGGGAGCGATCGCCACGGCCACTCTAGCAGGTGTGATCATCTCCATCACGGGTACTCTGGGTGCCATGCTGGCTCTGCATAACCTGGCACAACAGGAGCTTTCAAAAGTGGGGGGCATTCGCGCCGCTTTTTATCTGATTGCATTTCCGACAGGCTTTGTGCTGGCCCAAGTCTATACAGAAGGACTCTTTGTTGGGCTTTCCTGGGGTTGCCTGGCATTTCTGAATCGAAAACGCTGGTTAGTGGCAGCTTTACTGGCGGCGATCGCAACCCTGACCCGGTCTGTTGGCGTTGCGCTCGTCATTCCCCTGGCGCTGGCCTGGGTTCAAGAAATGATGGAGGATTCCGTTCGGTTTCACTGGAAACGAGTTCGTCAGGGCTTACTGGTCACAGCTCCATTGCTGACCTACCTGGTCTGGAAGCAGTCCTTTTGGGGAGGGGCCTTTGATATTGTCGAAAGGCAGTATTTCAAGTGTGAACCTTTTGCCTTAAGTCGAGCCTGGGTTGCCTGGCGAGATGGGTTTCTGGCTCTGTTTGGTAGCAATTCACAAACGATGGTGTATTTCATGATTGAGTTTGGGGCGATCGCACTCGGACTCATCGCCTGTGTCTTTACCCTGCGCCGCTATCCTGGCATTGCTACCTATGGTCTGGTGGTCATCGCCATTTCCATGACCTGTGGCGTGGCTCAGGGGATGCACCGTTATGTCCTGGTCGTTCCATCGGTCTTTCTTCTGTTGGGCCAATGGGGAGAAAACCCTGCCTTTGACCGGGCCTGGACACTTGGCAGCATTGTATTGATGGGAATGCTAGCTACGCTCTTTACCTTTGATCTGTGGGTTGGATGATGGGTGTTTCGGAGGATCAGGTTTCATTGGTTCTGCTGTTTTCATTCCCATTCCCCACTCAGAATGGATAGCCTTTCTATGGAGATGGACGGTTTCTACTACCAGTTGGTAGAAGTGATTGGGTGCTCATTTTCTTACAGTAGAGGTAGTCCACTTCCACTCAAAGACGAGTTCCATCAACATGGCTAGTTATAACGGAGACGACTGGTTGAATTCAATTAATGGGGCGATCGCTGACACCATCAAAGCTTCCCAAGAAATTGCAGACAGGGTCAGGAATACAGCCGATGCTGCGGGAAAGGTGATTGGCGCAAACCTTTACGAGTTTGTTGAGCAGGGCACCGAAACCATTGGCAAGGTCGTCTCTCCTATTGCCGAAAATCCGCTTGTTCAGTTTGCTACGAAGGTGCCGGTAATTAACTGGCTGGCGGCGGCACTGGGTCAGGTAGATGTGGCAGCCGTTGAGCGGGATGTAAACGAGTTGCGGCTGAAGTATCCCCTCGACACTGATGAACAATTGGCTCAGCGAGTCATGGTAAACACAGCCTGGAAAGCAGCCGGAGTCGGGCTGGTGACGAATGTGGTTCCTCCACTAGCAGTGACACTGTTTGCGATCGATCTGGGTGCGATCGCCGCCCTGCAAGCGGAAATGCTCTACCGCATTGCGACCATCTACCGCTTTTCACCTACGGACCCCACTCGTCGGGGTGAAGTGCTGGCTCTTTGGGGCTTATCAACCGGAAGCTCAGGCTTACTCAAAACAGGGCTCAGCTTTGTAGAATTTATTCCGGCTCTTGGAGCGCTGGTAGGCGTCAGTGGAGATGCGGGCCTAATCTACAGCATGGGCTACCTTGCCTGTCGCTTCTATGAAGCAAAGCGGAAATCCGGGGGAGATACTAACGAGTTGAGTTAATCGCGATCGCCATCCATCTCAGCTGAACTGGTCCAATCCAGGCTGACGTAATCGCAATTTGATTGTTAAATGCGACAGGTCTAAGGATTTGAGAAGCCAGGAGTCAGAATAAATCTGGCTCCTACTTCTGGCTTCTTCCATTCAGGCATCTGCCGCCAAAATTGTTTAAACCGATATAAATTCTGGTATTGGCTGTTTTGGCCAGTTCGCTTAAAGTTTCCAGCTCCTGCAATCGCAGCAAGGCAGGAAATTAAGTATAAACCTGGCTGCCTGTTCCCGTTCTTTCACATGACTTTACTGTCATTTACCCTTACGATAGGCATCCTGTTCTAAACTGTTCTAAAATAAAAGACTTGACCAGACATTCCATTACTTGCCTGTGTCTTTGACTCTTAACCGCAAGCACTTAGATGCCATCAACCACCATGCTGAGCGTACTTACCCTGATGAGTGCTGTGGTTTGCTAATTGGCAGACTAACGGAAACAGGAAGGGTCGTATCAGAGATTTGGACGACTGAAAATACCTGGACGCAGGAGGTGGCTGACGAAATGGGCGATGGGCTCCTAGCCAGTAAAACGCGCCGCTACTGGATTGCTCCCCAGGAGATGTTGGCAGTGATGAAAGCGGCTCGACAACAAGGTTTAGAAATTGTTGGAATCTACCATTCCCACCCTGATCATTGGGCGATCCCGTCGGAGTGCGATCGCCGCCTGGCCTGGCCTCAGTATTCCTATCTGATTGTCTCGGTGGTGCAGGGGAAGGTGATCAATGCTCAAAGCTGGGCACTGGATGACCATCATCAATTTCAATCTGAAACCCTTCACGCTCTCGAATGCCCCCGAATGCGACGCGAGTCGCTAATACCTAATGCTTGAAATTGATTTTTAATCGGCTTCCCAGCTCAGGAAAAGCTCCTTTGCACCGTCATTCTCACTCTTCATTTCTTATGCTAAATCCAAATCTTGACGAAATTCAGCTCACGAAAGATGACTATGAACGATACTCGCGTCACCTGATCCTGCCTGAAGTGGGAGTGGATGGGCAGAAGCGACTCAAAGCAGCCAGTGTGCTCTGTGTCGGTACAGGAGGGCTCGGCTCTCCCCTGTTGCTGTATCTGGCAGCGGCAGGGATCGGACGCATCGGCATTGTAGATTTTGATGTGGTGGATAGCTCCAACCTGCAACGGCAGGTCATCCACGGTACCTCCTGGGTCGGTAAACCCAAAATTCAGTCTGCCAAAGACCGGATTCTGGAGATCAACCCCTACTGTCAGGTCGATCTGTATGAAACCCGCCTCAGTTCAGAAAATGCTCTGGACATTTTCAAAGACTATGACGTAATTGTGGATGGCACTGACAACTTCCCTACCCGTTACCTGGTCAACGATGCCTGTGTCATGCTAGGAAAGCCCAATGTCTACGGCTCCATCTTTCGGTTTGAGGGGCAGGCAACCGTCTTCAACTACCAGGATGGTCCCAACTATCGTGACCTCTACCCCGAACCCCCACCACCCGGACTGGTACCTTCCTGTGCCGAAGGCGGAGTTTTGGGGATTCTTCCCGGCGTGATTGGCGTAATTCAGGCAACGGAGACGGTCAAGATTATCCTGGGTGTGGGCAAAACCTTGAGTGGACGTTTGCTACTTTATAACTCTTTGGATATGACGTTCCGGGAACTGAAGTTGCGCCCAAATCCAGTACGCCCAGTAATCGATAAGTTGATTGACTACGAGGAGTTTTGTGGCATTCCTCAAGCCAAAGCAGCGGAGGAGAAGGAGAAGGCCAGTATGCAAGAAATCACTGTACAGGAACTCAAGCAGTTGTTAGACAGTGGTGCGGATGACTACGTTTTAATTGATGTCCGCAACCCCAATGAATGGGAGATCGCCAGGATTCCAGGAGCCGTGCTGGTGCCCCTACCTGACATTGAAAATGGCGCTGGAGTTGAGAAAGTGAAGGAGTTGCTGAATGGGCACAAGCTGATTGCCCACTGCAAGATGGGCGGGCGATCGGCAAAGGCACTCGGCATCTTGAAGGAGAAAGCCGGAATCGAAGGCATCAATGTCAAAGGTGGTATCGCTGCATGGAGTCAGGAAGTTGATTCTTCCGTACCTCAGTATTAACGGTGGACCCAATAAGTTAAGGATGAGCGGCGCTAGCCGCCATCCTTAACTAATCAAAAATCATTATGATTCAGGCATTATCCTAAATGTCTATTTGGGTAGACCTCAAGAGGTAAGGATAGCCAGTGCTTCATGGCAGCAGTTTTCCACCAGTTGTTTGGATGAGCATCTGTTGTTTGGATGAGCATCTATAGCTGTCGCCAGGTTGCTTAGGACATTGGGTTTAAGGGGGGGACAAAGTTTGGTGGCTATAGCTATACAACGGCAATACCTTGAAGATTTATCAACTCCAAGCAGCTCAATACCAGGAAGTGGAAGTTAGCCCAACTTTTCCTGCGATCCCCAAGGATAAGCTTTATGAGTTTCTGAGGAACTGCACCCAGCACAGCAAAACTCAGGCAAAGCGAGATTTAAGGGTGTGGATCCGCAGTTATTTTCTGCAGAGTGTTATTTCTGTAGAGTGTTAAGAGTGTTATTTCTGTAGGGTGTTATGTATCATCACGCCCTTCACAAATGTGTTTGTCACTCTCTTTCACTTCTGGACTATTGGTGAGAAAGTTGTGGATCCAGTTGCAGCCTCTCGTTACCAGAGTGTCAAAGTTCAGGGTTTCGGCATTCCAGAGCTTGACGGTTTTATCCTCGCTGGAGGAGGCAATATTTTTTCCATCGGGGCTGAAGCTAACACTTTGGACAGAACCTCGATGACCCAGAAGAGTTTTGAGTTCCTGTCCATCAACTGACCAAATTTTGACTGTATTATCGGCACTGGCAGTAGCAACTCGCTGGCTGTCTGGGCTGAAGCCAACGCCATTGACATAGCTAGCATGTCCGTTGAGAACGGCGACTTCCTGCCCCTCAACCGACCATAGGCGGGCAGTGCCATCTGCGCTGCCTGAAGCAATCAACTTTCCATCAGGGCTGAACCGGACGCTGTTAATGGCTCCCGCATGCCCATTGAATGTTTTCAACTCCTGCCCTTCAACAGACCAGAGTTTAATGGTATTGTCTGCCCCACCGGAGATGATTTGGTTGCCATTGGGGCTAAAGCTGACGCTGTTGACATAGCTGGTGTGTCCTTTCAGGGTTTTCAATTCTGACCCCTCCATCGACCACAGTTTGATTGTTTTGTCTGCACCGGCAGAGACAAGCAACCTGCTGTCTGGACTGAAGCTAACGCTGTTGACGTAGCTGGTATGTCCCCGCAGAGTTTTTAGCTCGCGGCCATCCATCGACCAGAGCTTGATGGTATTGTCGGCACTGGCGGAGGCGATCAATTTGTTATCTGGACTGAAGCTGACACTGTTGACCAGGCTGGTATGCCCTTTGAGGATTTTGAGCTGACGCCCCTCAATCGACCAGATACGAACGGTGTTATCCGCACTGGCGGAGGCAATCAGCTTGCCATCGGCACTGAAGCTGACCCGGTTGATGTCGTCGCTGTGTCCTTTAAGAGTGGCGAGTTCCGGGTCATCATTGACGGACCAGAGGCGTATGGTGGTGTCGCCACTGGCAGAAGCCAGGGTTTTGCCATCGGGGCTATAGCTGATTCCCCAAACGTAGCCTCGATGTCCTTTGAGGGTGGTGAGTTCTTGTCCGTCCAGCGACCACAGTTTGATTGTGTTATCCCAACCGGCGGAGGCTAGTTGTTTACCATTGGGACTAAAGCGAACATCATTGACAAAATCGACGTGGCCTTTGAGGGATCGGACGAGTTGACCGTTGAGATTCCACAATCGGATGGTGCGATCGCTGCTGGCAGAGGCAAGCAGTTTACCATCGGGACTAAAGCTAACGCTGTTGGCATCGCTGGTATGACCCTTGAGGACTTTTAACTGCCGACCATTGATTGCCCACAAACGCACAGTCTTATCATCACTGGCGGAAGCGAGCATCTGACCGTTGGGACTGAAGCTCACGCCCCAAACATCATCGGTATGTCCTTTGAGGATCTTCAGTGGGCGTCCATTGATCGCCCAAACCCTGATTGTGCGATCGCCACTGGCAGAAGCGAGCAGTTTACCATTAGGACTAAAGCTGACCCGGTAAACTGGAGCGGCGTGCCCTTTAAAGGTTTTGTAGAGTTGAAATTCACCATTGCCATCCCGCTTCCAGAGTTGAATGGTTTTGTCTGCGCCGGCAGTGGCAAGGAAGGTAACATCGGGGCTGAAGGCGGTGCTATAGATGCGATCGCGATGCCCCCCTAGAGTTTTGAGCGATCGCCCGTCAGCACTCCACAATCGGACGGTGCCATCATCACTGGCAGAGGCCAGAAGTTTTCCATCCGGGCTAAAACTAACGCTGTTAATGGGTTTGAGGTGCCCCGTCAGTTGATTTTGCTCCCTCACTCCATAGACAGCCTGTTGCAATGCCATTCTAACCTGGTTTTGAGTGTCACTGTCGGCCCAGGGGGCTGCCTTCAGTTCCCGTACAGCTCTCAGGGCTTCCAGGAGTGCATTCAGTTCCTGGTCGGAGGATAGCAACACTGAGGAGGAAAGGCTGAGGGTGTTGATCTGTCCGTCTAGAGCTTGTCGGCGCTGGTTTTCTGCCCGATAGGATTGCCATAAGGCGAGAACTGCGAGGGAAAGGGCGATCGCAGAAAAGCCCACCAGCCCAGTGATGGTTCGGCGTCGCTGGCGATCGCGGCGTCGCATACTGGCATCGATAAAACGATTTTCATCCGGGTTTAAACCACCCAGCATCAGGTCAAATGCCTTCTCTTTACGCAGTTCCAACACCGCTTCTAGCTTGGAACCGCTCCAGAGTTCTTCGTCGGCTTTGGCGGTATCGGTTCGCTGGAGGGTTTGCCAGCGGGTTACATCCTCCGCCAGCCGATGTTTGATCGCAATTACCTGGTGGGCATCAGCAATCCAATCTTTCAATGCCTGCCAGGAGTCAAGCAGAGCTTCGTGGGCGATTTCCACTGTGGGTTGGAGGCGATCGCTATCATTACTGACCAGCAGGTTTTGATCGATCAACTCGTCCAGCGTGCTGTTCACCAGATCACCTGTGAATTCAGAGCGGTAGGCTCGACGGCTAACCGCCTTTCCACCCCCTGCTTCCTCAGAGCTATTGATCGTCACTAAGCGCAGAAAAATTTGTTTGATGGCTGCTTGTTTCGCCTCCGGCATTTCTTCATAAAGCTGATCAACCCGCTTTTGCAAAGCACCCCGCACCCCACCCAACTCCCGGTAGGTTCTCGCGTGCAGGGTATGATCTTGCAAATTCCCGTTGCGGCGTTCGCTTTCCCATAGCAAATCGAGGGTGTATTGTAACAGGGGTAAGTAGCCCGCCTGTCCCTGCACATCCCGCAAAATCTCCTCAATCAAACCGCTTTCAAACATCACCCCCAACCGGGCAGCGGGTTGTTTAATGGCCAGCCACAGTTCATCCCGCTGCATATCGGTCATGAGGCGGATTTGTCGTTGGGTTAGTTTGCCCAAAGCCGGGTAGGCGCTGAACTTATCGAGAAAATCTGCCCGCATCGTCAGGACGAGTTTGACCGTGTTATCGTGCAGTTTGACCAGTTGGGTCAGGCTTTCAATAAAGCGGTAACGGGTTTCAACTGGCGTAATGGTAAACAATTCCTCAAACTGGTCAATGAAGATGAGCCAGTATTCCCCTGGCTGCTTCAGCACCTTCATAGCCTGCATTAAACTATCGGGTTTGCCCTGCCGCACAAGCTTGGCATCGGATTGTTTGTAACGGCTGAGCAGACTGGCGTAGAGAGATTCAAACGGGTTCTCATCGGGGGTAAATACCAGATTAACCAGCCGATTCCCCCACTTCTCCAGCAGTCGGGGAATGACTCCCGCCCGCACAACGGATGACTTGCCGCTACCAGACGCTCCCAATAGCAGGATGAGGGAATTTTGTTCCAGTTCATTCACCAGGCTGGCAACAAACTGATCGCGCCCAAAAAACCGGTCTTTGTCTTCGATTTCAAATTTCTTCAGTCCTTTGTAGGGCGAGGGTAGCTCTGAAGTAACAGCAGCCCTGGAGGGTTTTGCCGGAAGCAGGCCAGAGGATTGAATTGGAGTACCTTCCAGGATTTGGTAAACCGGAACGGGATCGCGAATGTTTTTGAGTTCCTGGGGTCCCAGGTAAGTGGCCTTCAGGTCTAGCTGATTTTTGACGACATCATAGACAGTTTGGGAAATGCAGATACCACCGGGGTCAGCTTTCGTTTGTAGACGGGCAGCAATATTAACCCCACTGCCCATCACGTCTGTCTCACTGAAGAAAACATCCCCCAGGTGGATGCCAAGACGATAGGCCATCACCTCCTGAGGCGGAAGGTTGGCAGCAGCCTGGGCGATCGCCCGCTGAATTTCTACCGCACACTCAACGGCCTGCACCGCGCTGGTGAAGTACATCATCAGGCCATCGCCCGTGGTTTTGAGGACCTGCCCCTCAAACTCCTCGCAGAGACGCGCCATCAACTCCAGATCGCGTTGCAGGATTCGCAGCGTATTTTCCTCGTCCACGGCCATCCGGGCGCTAAAGCTGACCCCATCGGTGAAGACGATCGCCGCCAGGACCCGCTGTCCTTTCAGGCTTTGAGGCAGGGATCCATTCCCTAAAGGTGTTGTCATAGAAACTCCCGGTCAAAGAGGGGTTTGCCGGAAGCATCCGAATTCCTTACTGGGGGGGCTTTCAAACAGTTTGGGAGCACACACTGGTAAAAACTGCCCCACCCAATCATGTTTTGGCAAATTCAGGATGCACTCTGTCTCAGGTAAGTATATCGGTTTTTCCATCTGACACCCCACTGGGTAAACCCTCGAAATTTTTGGGGTATCTCCCCCCTATATTGCCCACGACTTCACTCATTTCTCACGCGGGCAGGTGGCAGATATCCTACTGTGTATACATCAGTGATTTGTTTCCGCTGGAAGCCTCTCAGACCTGACCCCCAGCCCCTTCCCTTGAAGGGAAGAGGAGCTCTGATTCAAATCCCTCTCCGTGTCGGAGAAGGGTTTGGGGAGAGGTGAAGTGATTTGTGTATACATGGTAGCCCCCCCATCTCCCTTATCACTCCATCACCTCCTCACTCCTCACCCCCCATCAACTAATAATTCACTCAACTAACTAATTAAGTAGGTAGTCATCCTTAATTGGTAAGAGGGGGAGTGGGGGCTGCGCTCCCAGGTAGGGGGTTTCACCCCTCCACCCCCGAAATTATCCTTAATTTAATTGCGCCTGGCTACTTAACAACTAACGGCTAGCAACTAACCTATGTTTCCGGCAAAATATCCTGTCGAACAGTCCGATCCGCCCTATCCTCCAAGGGAAACGCTGCCAACGATGTATGATCTGCCCAGCGAAGACCCGGAGGAATCCGGCTTGCCTGATGAATTTCATGACCTGCAACCTCAACTGCTGAGCGCAACATTTCGCTTGCAGGATTATGTTTCAGACCAGATCTTTACGGGTACGGATCTCAATCTCTACTACGATGTGCGCCACCCACTCTGGCATAAGCGGCCAGACTGGTTTGCAGTGATTGGTGTCCCCCGCTCTATGAGCAACGGGATATGCGCCTGAACTACGTTGTCTGGCAGGAGGGTGTTAATCCCTTTGTGGTGGTGGAGTTGCTGTCGCCTGGAACGGAGGATGAAGATCTGGGAAGAACGACAAGAGACTCCAACAGCCCTCCAACCAAGTGGGAGGTCTATGAGCAAATTCTGCGGGTTCCCTACTATGTTCTATTTGACCGGTATACAGATCAATTGCGGGCATTTGGTTTAGTGAATGCCCGCTATCAGGAACTGGATACTTCTAAGCAGCGAGTCTGGATGGAGGAAGTGAAACTGGGTTTGGGACTCTGGTACGGCACATTTCAGGGAATTGAACGTCTGTGGCTGCGCTGGTATGACGCTGAAGGAAATTGGATTTTGACAGATACGGAACAATTGGCACAAGTAGAGGCGCGGGCAGAAAAACTGGCGCAAAAGCTGAAGGAGTTGAGGATTGATCCGGATCAGGTGGGATGAGGCGATCGCCCCTAAGCCACAGCCTTTCTATCCGTTCGTCGGGCGCAAAAATGCCCGCCTTCCGCCATCTTGTGATATTCCTGCACCGTGATTAGTCGGATTTCTGCAAGCATTCTGGATCTCCTGTTTGTCCGCGATCGCCCACCCCATTCTATTCCTCTGATTTCAGTTTATCGCCTGCCTGAGAGCCGATAGAATAGGGCGAAGATGCAACAGGGGACAGAGGACAGGGGACCAGTAGTGATGAATTGAGTTACTGTCTGTGAACTGTTACCACTTTCCTGGCCAGGTAGCAACAGCACGGGGCAAAGTATTGATACATTTATACTATACACTCCGGATGGTAGCCATTTGGGCAATCACTTCTTTCCACATTTAGGGAAAACTTTCTGCTTCAAACGCTAGATATAGTGATACCCTGAACTCGTCTTTGAGTGGGTGTGAGTCCCTATGTCCTTCGTTGGTCTGCATATTCATAGTGATTACAGTTTGCTGGATGGTGCCAGTCAAATCCCAGAATTGATTGACCGCGCCATTGAGTTGGGTATGCCTGCGATCGCTTTAACGGATCACGGGGTGATGTATGGGGCGATCGAGTTGCTCAAGGTGTGTAAAAACAAGGGGGACGCAATCAGACCCATCATTGGCAATGAGATGTACCTGATCAACGGGGACATTGAAAAACAGGAACGCCGCCCCCGCTATCACCAGGTTGTTCTGGCAAAAAATACTCTCGGCTATAAAAACTTAGTCAAACTCACCACCATTTCTAACCTGAAGGGGGTTCAGGGCAAAGGAATTTTTGCCCGCCCCTGTATCAACAAGGAACTTCTGGCCCAGTATCACGAGGGGTTGATTGTAACCTCAGCCTGCCTGGGCGGAGAGGTGCCCCAGGCGATCTTGCAGGGACGGCCTGAAGTAGCCCGTCGGGTTGCCCAGTGGTACAAGGATTTGTTTGGGGATGACTATTATCTGGAAATTCAAGATCATGGATTGCAGGAGGAGCGAGTTGTTAACCCCGAAATTGTCAAAATTGCGCGAGAACTGAATATCAAAATTATCTGTACCAACGACTCTCACTACATTTCCTGCTATGACGTAGAAGCCCACGATGCGCTGCTGTGTATTCAAACCGGCAAGTTGATTACGGAAGATAAACGACTGCGATACACCGGGACGGAGTATCTCAAATCGGCTGAGGAGATGCGGCGTCTGTTTCGGGACCACCTGACCGAGAATGTGGTTGAGGAGGCAATCGCTAACACTCTGGAAGTTGCCGCCAAAATTGAAGATTACGACATTCTGGGAGAACCTCGAATTCCCGATTATCCCGTCCCCGATGGCTATACGGCTGCCACCTATATGCAAGAAATTGCCCAGGCAGGGTTGGTGAAGCGGCGGGGGTACCAGTCTCTGGACGAAGTTGAACCAGAGTATCGAGAACGACTGGAATACGAACTCCAGATGATCCAGCAGATGGGATTTGCCACTTACTTTCTAGTGGTATGGGATTACATCAAGTTTGCTCGCGATCGCGGTATCCCCGTGGGTCCTGGACGTGGCTCCGCCGCTGGTTCCCTGGTTGCCTATGCCATGGGCATCACCAATATCGACCCGGTTCATCATGGGCTCCTGTTTGAACGCTTTCTCAATCCCGAACGCAAGTCCATGCCTGATATTGACACCGATTTCTGCATTGATCGCCGGGATGAAGTAATCCAGTATGTGACTGAGAAATACGGAACAGAGCGAGTTGCCCAGATCATCACCTACAACCGTATGACTTCCAGAGCGGTGCTGAAGGATGTGGCACGGGTATTGAACATCCCTTACGGGGAGTCCGACCGAATGACCAAAATGATTCCGGTTGTGCGGGGCAAACCCACCAAACTCAAGGTGATGGTTTCCGATGAGACGCCCGAACCCGAATTTAAGAAGCGATATGACGAAGATCTACCCGTACCCGGCACCGATCCACCCATCACCTACCGTCGCTGGATCGACATGGCCATCCGAATTGAAGGGACAAACAAGAGTGTGGGTATTCATGCTGCTGGAGTTGTCATCTCAGCCCAACCCCTGGATGAAATTGTGCCACTTCAGCGTAACGACGATGGCAACGTCTTTACCCAGTACTACATGGAAGACATTGAGGCTTTGGGGCTGCTCAAGATGGACTTTCTAGGGCTCAAAAACCTGACCATGATTCAGAAGACAGTTGAACTGATCGAGCAGACCCGTGGCGTTCAGATTGATCTCGATCGCCTCCCCCTGGATAACCCAGAAACTTACCAGCTCCTGGCACGGGGCGAGCTAGAAGGTGTGTTCCAGCTTGAATCGTCTGGCATGCGGCAGATTGTGCGAGACCTAAAACCCTCTGGTCTAGAAGACATTTCCTCGGTGCTGGCGCTTTACCGTCCTGGTCCCCTTGATGCCGGGCTGATTCCCAAGTTCATCAACCGCAAGCATGGGCGCGAAAAGATTGACTACGAACACGAAATTTTGAAGCCCATCCTGGGTGAAACCTACGGAATCATGGTCTATCAAGAACAGATCATGAAAATTGCTCAAGACATGGCAGGTTACTCTCTGGGTCAGGCAGACCTGTTGCGGCGGGCGATGGGGAAGAAGAAGAAATCTGAGATGGAGAAGCACCAGGAAATTTTTGTCAAAGGCGCAAAGGAGCGAGGAGTCAAAGAAAAGACTGCAGTCGATCTGTTTGAGCAGATGATTAAGTTTGCGGAGTACTGCTTCAATAAGTCGCACTCCTGCGCTTACGGTTATGTCACTTACCAGACTGCCTATTTGAAGGCAAACTATCCGGTGGAATACATGGCGGCTCTGTTGACTGCCAATAGTGGCGACCAGGACAAGGTACAGAAATATATTGCCACCTGTCTGGCGATGGGAATCACGGTGGAACCGCCGGATGTCAACCGCTCTGGAGTTGACTTTACCCCCAGTGGGGACAGTATTCTGTTTGGCCTTTCGGCGGTGCGGAATGTGGGGATGGGGGCGATCGAGGCCATCCTGATTGTACGGGAGGCGGAGGGAGCCTTTAAATCTCTGGCTGATTTGTGTGTTCGCGTAGCCTGTGCCGAGGATCGGCGGGTTGATTCGCGGGCTTTGAACCGGCGAGCCCTGGAAGCATTGATTCACTGCGGTGCCTTTGACAATCTGGAACCGAATCGTAACCAGTTGCTGCATGACCTGGACTTGGTGCTGGATTGGGCCCAATCACGGGCTAAAGAGAAGGCCAGTGGTCAGGGCAACTTGTTCGATTTGTTGGGTGGAGGAACTGCTCAGGAGTCTGCTATCAGTTTTGATACAGCCCCTAAAGCCCCTCCTGTGCCTGACTTGCCTCCACAGGAAAAGCTAAGGCTAGAAAAAGACATTCTGGGTTTCTATATCTCAGACCATCCCCTAAAGATGGTGCGGGAATCCGCAAAGATTCTGGCTCCCATTAATCTCAGTGATTTAGCAGACTACAGCGAAGGGGCATCGGTGAGTGCAGTAGTGATGATCACAACAATGAAGCCAGTGACAACCAAGAAGGGCGATCGCATGGCCATCATCCAGATCGAAGACCTGACCGGACAAACCGAAGCTGTTGTTTTTCCCAAATCCTACGAACGAATTGGGCAGCACATTCAACCTGACGCCCGCCTGATGCTGTGGGGAAAGGTCGATCGCCGCGACGACCAAGTACAGTTCATCGTTGAAGATGCCGAACCGATCGAAGCCGTCCGCATGGTAATGGTAGAACTCAGTCCCGAACTCGCCAGTGACATTGCCGAACGGCAACGGTTAAAAGAAATCATCCTGGAAAACCAGGGCGAAAAGGATAAAGCCAAGATTCCAGTAGTTGCCATCATCAGCAGTTACGATCGCCGCCACTTCGTTCGCTTTGGCTCCCAGTTTCGCATACAGAGCCACGAAGCTGTTGTCAATGCACTCATTCGGGCCGGATTTCAAGCAAGGACCTCTTCCCTGGTGAGTTAGTGAGGGGAAAGGGGAGGGAAGGGGAAAGGGATTAGATGGATGAAGGAGTGATGGAGTAGCTGAGCATCCACCCTCCTTAGCGGTAGTCATTATGGATAGTTGGGACGGGGTGCAGGGGTGGAACCCCTGGCTGGGGGCGAAGCCCCAAGTCCCTCTCTAATTCCAATGTCCTAGACGCACCTGCGTAGAGCTATAACAGTCAACATCAAAAGGGCTAAATCCAAGTTTCGTTGAGTCGCCATACCAGAAATCCGAGTTCTTGGAATTCTGTACGATGCCCTAACCAAAAATGCTTAAGTTCAGGGTTTGGGCCAGTTGCTCCAGTAAATATAACCCTGCAACCGAGTTTCCAGCCGCATCGATCGCCGGACTGTAACAGGCGATCGCGCCCTGCCCCGGCACCACCGACAACATGGCTCCACTCACCCCCGACTTGGTCGGTAGCCCAACCCGCACCGCAAACCGTCCAGAAAATTCGTACAACCCACAGGTGAGCATGAGGGCGTTGACAATACGAAGGTTTTGAGGGGTAAGGGGAGAGTTTTGAGGTTTGAATTTCCCGACTCCCCCCGCTAACACAACCCCTAACTTTGCCAGATCTTCCACGGTTCCTGACAGGCAACAAATCTGGTTATAGGTATCCAGTGCCGCTTCTACAGAACGTAAGTGCCCTGATTCTGCCAGGAGGTGGGCGATCGCCCGGTTCGCTTCATTGGGTAGCGATCGCACCGATGCCAGGACGGGCTCGTTCAGAACCAGTTGGCTGCCAGAAATTTGATTGAGCCATTGACGAAATGTCTCACAGCGGGAGGTTCCATCCCTGCCTGGTAGAAGATCGGCAAGGGCGATCGCCCCACTGTTGATCATCGGGTTGCGTGGAAATCCCTGATCTGCTCGCAACTGGCTCAGGGAATGAAACGACTGATCGGATGGGTCCATCCCCACGTGGGCGAAAACGGCTCTCTGACCAAGCTGCTCCAGCAAAAACACCAGCAATAATGGCTTCACCACGCTCATCAACACAAAGGGTTGGTGAACATCTCCAGCCGCACAGGTTGGTCCATGCAATGGTTGAACCCAGACTGCGATCCAGTCAGGATTTGCCTTCGCCAGCAGAGGAACGTAGTCTGGCAGTCGCCCCATCCGCGTCCTGGCTCTGGCGTGCATTACCTCAGTATTTAACTGATCCTGGGTCAGTGCGGCCAGCCTGGTCAAAGTTGCCCCCTATGACTTCCTGAAAAAAAGATTTAGACAGACAGGGGGGGAGGAAACCGGATATCCTGCTGGAACTGAGCCACCTGGCTAGAGAAATAAATGGGTAAAACAAATTCTAGATTTTCGTGGGGGCGGGGAATGATGTGGTGGGAAAGGAGCAGCTTTTCCTGGCTGTTCACACGCTGCAAAGAAGCAATTCCGGCTACGATCGCCCGTTGCACCTCCGCCACATTTCCCCGAATTAATACGGTAATTCTTCCCAGGTCTGTGTTTTCGTAGCCAACCAGCGTCACATGGGCAGCCTTTGCCATGGCATCTCCCGCTTCCAAAGCAGCTGGGACACCCAGCGTTTCCAGCATCCCTAAGGCGATCGTCACAGTTCCGATCTCTTGTGAATCATCACAGGATAATCACTTTAACTTGAACCATTGGGTAACTGCCCGAGTGCTGGTTGCCCCTCCACAGCCAGTCGGAACCGTTCAACCTGCTCGGTATACCCAATCGGTAACACTGTTTCCACATTCTCATGGGGGTTTGGAATAATGACCCATGTCTCTACCGTGCCACCATAAGTTCTTTCTGCGGCTTCTACTCCCGCTTCCACTGCCCGCTTCACCTCAGAAACGTCTCCTCGAATGTTGACTGTAAATCGTGCACTACCTGCTCGGATGTAGCCAACCAGCGTAATCCGACCCGCTTTTACCATTGCATCCGCCGCTGCCATCATTGCAGGGAACCCTTTTGTCTCAATTGACCCGACTGCTTTCGGCATTGTGAATCTCCTAAATTAAGCAAAAAAATAAAGCCCCATTATTCCTTAATCTCGCTCTCTGGTGCAACCTAAAGCCTCTTGATTACACTCGAAAACGCTCTACCAGTGGAGTAAACTCCAGGGGCAGAACCGATTCCACATTTTCTGGCGGGTTGGGAATGATGTACCAGGAAACCAGCTTTTCACCGGGAGGAGCGGTATTTGCTGCATCAATGCCCGCTTTAACCGCTCGGTTGACCTCCGCTGTTGGTCCCCGAACCGCAACCAAAAACTCGGCTCTTTCAGCTAAGCCAAAGTAGACAAGGGTTACCCGCCCCGATTTCACCATTGCATCAGCCGCTGCCAAAACAGGCGGGAAGCCATCCGTTTGAATCACCCCAACCGCAAGCGGCATGATGTTCTCCTGCAATCAATTAACGCTATCGAATTCATTCTATGCCCCTTCTTCAACAGATGGGCTGAAATCACAACTCATTTCATATGAGGAAATTTTCTTAAAAAGATTTGACTTTCTTAACGATGGGGCTTTCCCGATTCGGGCAACAGCGAAACATGAGCTGAAACAATCCTCCATCCTTCTGGGAGTTTTTGCCACATCTGGCTCTGTCTGCCCGAACGGAAAATTCCATTAATAGTGCGGCAAAATTCCAGAGTGATAGAGGCTGTGTCTACTCCAAACGTGACTACTTTCAGGTTAGAAATTTCCCGTGCCAGATCCTGGGTTGGGCGGTTTTGACAAAAGGTGCGAATTTCATCGCCGTAAAGGTTTTCGGTGGCACCAAATCTCAAGATATGGGGTGAATCCCAAAACAAATCGTCAAGTACGCCAATGTCATTTTCGCAGAGCGCTTTTTCGTATTTGAAATAGAGGGTAGTCAGTTCATCCACAAGGGCGGGATCATTGATTGGAGTCATGGATTTGAGTCCTTTATGATGAATGAGTGCCTCTAGCAATCTTGATTTGAAAATAGAAGTCAGGAGTTGGAATTCGGGAGTCAAAAGGCGAAGGGCAAGGGAAAAGGGAAAGGGTGGACGAAGGGAAAGGTGAAGATTTTACCCATGCAGTGCTCTGTTCATACGCCCAGCCAATTTATTTGCACACATCTAACTAAGCTACTACCAGCCTGGTCGCTGCCAGTTTCTTCTGTACTGGTTGTGCTTCAACCCTCCAGTTGCAACCTTTCAGAAAAGTCGCCTGCGGCAGAAGCCCAAAAGCAATTTTTACGCCAGCAATTTCTCCAGTTTGGCCGTCAGGTTGCTGTCAGGCTTCAGCAAATGGGGCATCTGGCAGAGGTGTTTGACCCCCGTACAGGTTCTCCGTTGTTTTCTCAACCGGGTTCATTGAGGTTAGATGATGTAGCGGTGGTGCGGTCATGTCTGGGTTATGCTACTTGCGATCGCTACGGTTGTTCGGTAATTCTGCATCCCGTCTGGGGCAGTGCGGTCTATCCATCAACGCTGCTGTCTTCAGCAGAACCTCATTTGGTTAGGGGAGTTCTCCAAACGAGGGAGTTAGTAATGGAGTAGGAGAGCAAGAGGGCGGAGGGAGATCGGGAAAATGCCTGAGTCTGTCTGAATGCCACCAGTCTCGGAGAGGTGGGGGTAAGGTGACTGAGTACAGCGTGATGACTATCGACTCTAGCGACCCCTGCCCCAAAATTTCAACACTGTAGGAAGGATGGGTTCTGGTTGCCAGATCAACCACAAAACGTTTACCAATCCGGCGCCAACTGGGTTCCTTCCCGCGCCACTGAATGCGACAGCAGGGGTAGGGGAGTTGTTCGCGATCAAACAATCGGCAACAGGGACCAATCACCCGGTAGCTGAAGTGGCAGCCGGGGCTAAAGAAAATTTGCCCATACTGGAGCGGATGGGACAGGGGTGTGATTTTCTCAGAGTAGGTCATTGGACTCGTCTGAAAATCGGGAGGGGAGGGGGCAGAAGCGGTAGGGAATGGAAGGATGGGGGCATCGAGCCCGTGTCCATTAATCGTCAGCATTCTTATGAGAAATTCGATTTTTTGCAGTTTGCAAGGCCCGTCTGACCTGTTCAAATCCAGTTCCCCCGTAACTGTTGCGAGCAGCAACCACCCGTGCGGGGGCGATCGCGTCATAAATATCAGCCTCAAACGCCGGATGCAACCCCTTCCATTCGTCTAATGTCAGGTCTTTCAGCAACTTGCCCTGGGCCAGGGACGTTTTGACAACCTTGCCAACCAGATTATAGGCTTCCCGGAAGGGTACCCCTTTCGCAGC
The DNA here is from genome assembly GCF_049200465.1 of Leptothermofonsia sp. ETS-13. Classification (NCBI taxonomy): domain Bacteria; kingdom Bacillati; phylum Cyanobacteriota; class Cyanophyceae; order Leptolyngbyales; family Leptolyngbyaceae; genus Leptothermofonsia; species Leptothermofonsia sp. ETS-13. Next base: position 1,214,882 of record NZ_CP120836.1, on the reverse strand, counting down.
CAGGTAATCGGCCACATCGGTGGCATTGGAGAAATCTTCGTTGACGGCTGCTTGCAGGCGAGTAATGTGAAATTCCATCCCTTCTCGCAGCAAAATGGTCATGGCTTCCAGACAGGCTTGCACCGTAATCACGGCATCAAAGAGGGCTTCCTTATCTTCCTGCAAGTCTTTGTTGTAAGCGAGAGGCAGCCCTTTCATTAGAACTAACAGACCCTGGAGGTGTCCAAACACGCGTCCGGTTTTACCCCGCACCAGTTCGGGTACGTCTGGGTTTTTTTTCTGCGGCATGATGCTGGAACCCGTGGAGCAGCTGTCTTTTAGCGTGATGAAGCCAAACTCTTCCGATGCCCACAGAATCATTTCTTCTGATAAACGGCTGAGATGAACCATGATCAGGCTGGCCGCGCACAGAAATTCGATCGCAAAATCGCGATCGCTCACCCCATCCAGACTGTTGGCATACACCCCACTGAAATTCAGTAACTGGGCCGTGTAGTGGCGGTCAATCGGAAACGTAGTGCCTGCCAATGCCCCCGAACCCAGGGGCGAAATATTCACCCGCTGGTAAATTTCGCCCAGCCGCTCCCAATCCCGCTGGCCCATCTCAAAGTAAGCCAGCAGATGATGGGCCAGGCTCAGGGGTTGCGCCCGCTGCAAATGGGTATAGCCAGGAATCAACGTTTCCACGTGCTGTTCTGCCAGGTTCAGCAAAACAGACTGAAACTCACGCAGCTGAACTCGAATTTGCTGAATCTGATCTCGCAAGTAGAGACGTGTGTCAGTACTGACCTGGTCATTGCGCGATCGCGCCGTATGCAACTTTTTGCCCACCTCTCCCACCAGTTCCGTCAACCGTCGCTCCACAGCAAGATGGACATCCTCCGCATCAATGCCGGGATTAAAAAAGCCCTGACGGTATTCCTGCCGGATCTGCTCCAACCCCCGCACTAGCTTTTCACCCTCTTCCGCCGAGATGATGCCAGTGTGAGCCAGCATCCGGGCATGGGCCTGAGAGCCAGTAATGTCATATTCAATCAGACGAATATCAAAGCCAATGCTGGCATTAAAGCGGGCGATCGCCGGATGCAACGCCGACTCAAATCGCTGGCTCCAGGTAGAGGGCTGCGAAGAAGTTTGGTTCAAGGAACTATCCATAGTGATTTCGGATGCTGGACTTCAGATGGTGATCGGGTACTTCAACTCTAGAAAAGTTTCAAATTGCAGCCCATCGCACTCAGATTCAGTCGTCAATATCGCAAATTTGAAACCCTCGATTGGTATCGGCAGAACCAATCTATCAATCGCCAATCCAACATCAAAAGCGATTTCTCTAAAAGAAACTACCAACTTTGAATAGCTTAAACCTAGATAGGATGGACATTGCCACCGCAGATAAGGGGTTCTCGGACAGACACTTACCCGAAAATCTCCTTAAACCACTTCAACCGTAGCTGGTAAAGGTTCTAAACAAATATCCCAGAATAATCCCAATCAAAAATGCCCAGATTTGCCCTGTCTTGACAAAGTTATTGAAAGCCCGTTGCACATCCCCAGCCAGATCCACTTGAAGGGGTTTATCCAGTACTGCCAGATCCAGCGGCAGGTGCCAGTGAATCACCTGTAAAGCATCTGTCCAATGATCCATTCCCACCATCCAGGTGGTCATCTCCTGCATCACATTAATTATCATCGCCGCCATCTCCCATTGTTTGTGGATGCTGTGCTAAAACGTCAGGCTTCAGAACTGACAGGATACCAGAAAACTATCCGGATATAGCAGTCCTCAATCATTTGTGAGAGAGCTAGTACACTTCAACACCCAGAAACGAATTAAATCATTTACCTGGTCAGGAATTTCGTCATGGGGGCAATGCCCAGCGCGCAAATAGTGCTCTGTTAACTGAGGGTGGTAGCGACGAAACCTAGCTCCCCGCTCTCTGGCATTGATCCAGGGATCGGCCTCACCCCAGAGCATCAGCAATGGACAAGTTAGCTGTTTTAGCAGAACATCCACCTTCTCACCCTGGGGAGTGCGAAATACCGAAGCAAACACTCTGACTGCACCTGGATCGCAGGAAGGGCGATAAATATCTTCAATCAGTTGGTCAGTTACAGCGCTTTGATCTAAGTAGACCTGTTCCAGGGTTCTACGGATGATTGACTTTTGCCGGATGTACTGAAACAGTAAAAAACTTGCCCAATCCTGACGAAAGAGAGTTTGCACAAACTTGCCCATCACCTCGCGCATTGGATCAGGTTTGGTGGTGCCCTGGATATCGGTAAAAGGTCCTGCGCTATTGATTAGCACTAACCCTGCCGCTGACTGGGGGCATTGAGCGGCTACACACAGAGCCGCATAGCCGCCCAAAGAATTTCCCACCAGCACCACAGGCTGACCAATCACCTGATTGATAAAGTCATGCAACTGATCTCGCCAGAGGTTGCCACTGTATTGCCAGTCTGGTTTTGCCGATCGCCCAAACCCCAGCAAATCGACCGCCCATACTTCAAACGTTTCACTCAGTCCAGCGATATTCTTACGCCAGTGATCGGTCGATGCTCCAAACCCATGAATCAGAAGTAATGGGGGACACTGAGGATGCCTGGTTCCTGCTTTGACGTAATAAATGGGTTGTTGTCGCCACTGCCAATACTGACCCGGAACAGAGGCAACGGTCGAAGCTACCTGCATAGTTTCAGAAACAAAGTCAAACCACCTCTGCCATTGTAAATCTTATGCTTTCTGTAAATCCCTACCACCTTGGCGATTTGGAATTTAGACTATGGACTGTAGGCTCTCTTAACGTTAAAGTTTTTCAGGTTGAGTCCTTGGGGGTTGCGGTGCGTCTGTTTACAACCATTGCAGGGTTACGCTGCTATTTAGACTTGCACCGAACTGGTCAACACCTGTCGGGGGAATCGGTTATTTATGAAGCCTCTCCCCTTGGCCCTGTTCCAGAAGTTGGTCTGGTGCCTACCATGGGGGCACTGCATGTCGGGCATCTGAGCCTGATTCAACGAGCCCGTCGGGAAAACAAAATTGTTGTTGTCAGCATCTTTGTGAATCCGCTTCAGTTTGGACCGAATGAAGACTTTCAGCGCTATCCACGATCGCGTGAACAGGATCTAGCTATGTGCGAACAGGCTGGTGTGGATGTGGTGTTCGCTCCCAGCCCAGAAGAGATGGGAGTCGGAGGCCGGGAGTCGAGGGCCGGGAGCCGGGAGGTCACTCAGGATTTGGAATTCAAACCTCAAACCTCAAACCTCATCCCCCCCCACCCCCCTACTCCTCTACCCCACACTCAGATTGTTCCTCCAGAACCCATGATTTCTGTTCTTTGTGGTCGGACTCGGCTGAATCATTTCCAGGGTGTGGCAACGATTGTGATGAAGCTGTTAAACCTGGTGCAGCCTGATCGTGCTTATTTTGGGCAAAAGGACGCCCAGCAATTAGCGATTATTCAACAGATGGTGGAAGACTTGAATATCCCGGTCGAAATTGTTTCCTGTACAACGGTGAGAGAGAAGAGTGGATTAGCCATGAGTTCCCGTAATCAGTATTTATCAGCCGGGGAGCGAGAACAGGCGGCGGTTCTTTACCGTGGGCTGAAACAGGCAGAGCAGGCATTTCAGGCTGGAGAACGATCACGCCAGGTACTGATCAGCACCGTGAAGGCAGAATTGGAAACCGTACCGGCAATCGCACCGGAGTATATTGAACTGGTTCACCCCACAACTCTGGCTCCACTGGAAATGGTAGAAGATTCAGGGCTGCTGGCGATCGCGGCGCGACTGGGTGCTACACGTCTGATTGATAACATCCTTCTCTACAATCGCAAACCGATTGTGGCGATCGATGGTCCCGCTGGAGCCGGAAAATCTACCGTTGCCCGTAGAGTGGCAGAAGCGCTCAGCCTCCTCTATCTCGATACCGGAGCGATGTATCGTGCCCTTACCTGGCTGGTGTTGCAATCCGGCGTTGCAGTTGACGATGAACCTGGCGTTGCGGAATTGGTTAGCCAGTGCCAGATTGAGGTGAGGGGTGAGGAGAGAGGAGAGAGGAGTGAATATGCCCCTCACCCCTTACCCCAGATTCTTGTCAATGGTCAGGATGTCACCCAAGAGATCCGCAGTCTTGAGGTGACTTCACAGGTTTCTGCGATCGCGGCTCAACCCGCCGTCCGGGAGGAACTGGTGAAACAGCAGCGTCGCTATGGGAAAAATGGTGGCATTGTGATTGAAGGTCGGGATATTGGCACCCACGTCTTCCCCGATGCGGAAGTGAAGATTTACCTGACGGCTTCTGTTCAGGAGCGGGCTCGCCGTCGCCAGCAGGATTTGAAAAATCAGGGTAAAGGCGAAGTCAGCCTGGATGAGTTAGAACAATCCATCTTTGAGCGCGATCGCAAAGATAGCACTCGTGCCCTGGCTCCACTCAGGAAAGCAGCAGATGCTGTCGAGATCCAAAGCGATGACCTGACGATTGATGAAGTCGTTGACCGCATTGTTCAGTTGTACAGAGAGCGGTCAAAACGAAGGAAGTGATTACCGTAATCGAAATCCTCTTGCCTAAAAACATGCGTACTGGGGAGGGGCGGACAGTCTATGAGCGTAAACGCCAGAAAATTTTGGGGTCTTCAATACCTTTCAACCTTACCCGCCTGGACATCGTTTAAACCCATCCCCTTAGCCAATAAACACCGATGCCAACGTATTCCTTGATGGCGCGGGTTGTGCGTAGCAGCCGGTCAGCATCGGGGAGAAGATTAAGAATGACAGCCTCTGTGCTACTGGCCAGTTCCGATGTCTCTTGCTGAGAGGCCAGAAAATCGGTGGGAGCAGCGATCGCATCGATTCCCAGTTTCTTAAAAATCATCAGCGATCGGGGCATGTGCATGGCAGAGGTAACTAGCAAAATCTGGCGAATTCCTTTTGACTCCATAATTTGCTTCACATTCACCGCATTCTCACGGGTGTTGCGCGAGGTCGGATCTTGCAGAATGGCCGATTCCGGTACGCCCATTCCCTTCACCAGTTCTGCCATATCCATCGATTCCGACGGACCGCCCCCCCGCCAATCAATCCGACCGCCGCTCAGAATCATAAGGGGGGCTTTGCCATCCCGGTAAAGCCTGGCTGCATACAGGACGCGATCGCCCTCTTCACTGACTTCCACCCAGGGACGGGGCGGAGATTGGGGTTTTGTTGCCCCACCCAGGACGACAATGGCCTCTGCCCTGGGAACTTCTGCTACTGGCAGGTGCTGGAATTCGAGCGATCGCACCAGCCAACTACTCACCCAACCATTACTTCCCCCCAACAGAATGACCAACCCCAGCAAAATAGGAATCACGGCCAGGCGGGGATGTTTCCAAATGACAACCAGTGCCAGAATGAACAGTAAGCACGCCAGCCCCAGGGGATAGAGAAAGAGGGGGAGAAGTTTTGAGAGGAAAAGAAACATAGTAGTCTGCCAAGCAGATTTTGAAAGGTTTGCAACCCTTCAAAACCCCCTTAAATTGGTTTTTTCAGGTTTAGATACCAGGCCAAATTCCTTTGGTGAACCAATAGTTTAGGAGCTGGAAGTTAAGAATGGCGAATTAAGAGTTCAATCTTCCAACTCATAACTCATAACTTCTCAAACCACTGGCAAAATCATCCCTTCCCTTGCCAGGATACTGTTTGGAAACACAGCCTGTACCTGGGCTTCTACCTCATCTAAAAAGTCATCCGTATGATTGGGGTCATGGTGGAAGATGACAGCCTTCCTGACCCTGGCTGCCTTCGCTAACTTCACCGCTTCCTGCCAGGTGGAGTGTCCCCAGCCAACTTTAGGAGACTTGGGATCGTGATACTCTTCATCGGTGTAGCAGGCATCGTAAATCAGGATGTTGGCGTCACGGGCAAGATGCAGCAGGTTTTCATCCATGCGATCGGGGAAGTGTTCCGTATCGGTGGCATAAACAACGGTACGCCCCTGCCAGGTAACCCGGTAGCCCATGGCGGTGTTCGGGTGGTTGAGCGGGCCCGTTTCGATGGTGATGTCATCAATATTCATGACATCGCCGGGGAACAAATCGTAAAATTTAAGGTCAGATTGCATAACCTGCATCGGAACCGGGAAGTTGGGATGCAGCATCTGGTCATGCAAGCGCTGCTTCATCGTTGCCCCATTGGGGGCGATCGCCCCATAGATATGGAAACAGTTCCCTCGAATAAATGCCGGTTTGAAGAAAGGGAAGCCCTGAATATGATCCCAGTGAGAGTGGGTGAAAAACATGTAGGCTTCAATCGGCAGGTGCTTCATCAGATGCTCACCCAGAACCCGCAAACCCGTACCGCCATCGAAGATCAGCCGTTTCCCTGCTACCCGCATCTCAACACAGGAGGTATTGCCGCCGTAGCGCACCGTTTCGCTGCTGGGAGCCGGTATACTGCCGCGCACGCCCCAAAATTGGACGACAAAATCGGGGGGGTGGCTCATCTCTTCGGTTCCTCCATATTCACCCCCTGTATTTGGTGCAGGTGAGTCAAGCTTTGACATTGTTGGTCAGGTGTTCTTCTGTTAAGAGGTCTGTATACTGCCGAACTTCTATTAGACGGTTGTGGCTGTCTACCAAAACAACGCTTGGAGAATGGGTTGCCAGCTCCTGGGGCGAAAGCTGAGCATAGGTCATAATGATGACGCGATCGCCAGGCATTCCTAAACGGGCAGCCGCCCCATTTAGCTCAACGGCCCCTGAACCCGCAGGGGCCGCGATCGCGTAGGTAATTAAACGCTCACCATTCGCCACGTTCACAACCTGAACTTGCTCGTAGGGAAGAATTCCCGCCGCGTTTAATATCGTCTCATCAATACTTATGCTACCCACATAGTTTAGGTTGGCAGCAGTCAGCGTGCAATTATGTATTTTGGAGAGTAGGAGCGTTCGCTGCATAGTAGAAAGGGTTTCGGTCAAGAGATGCACAAGCCTGGCTGTTGGATTCGTCTATCGGTGTGTTGACGCAACTTGCTATTTTGTGTATACCAGCTTTGTTGGAACAGTCAGGAATTGTGATTAATTTATGAAAGAATAAGAAACTCCTTCATAACCAATTTATCGAGTTGAGGCTGAAAACGGAAAAAACAGTGTGTCCGTAGCCATAAGCCGATGGCAAAGTCCAACAGATGGCTAACTACGGACACACAAGCGAGAAATGTCAATCAAGCTGACAGCGCTAGTTCCAGCTTATTTACTGCCTGCTTTGATACATTTCTCTACCAGGGGCATAACCTGATCTACATCTTTCCAGCCTAAGATTTCAGTTACTTTCTTCTCCAGGTTCTTGTAAGACCGAAAGAATTCCGCAATTTCATCCAGCCGGTGAGGGGCAACATCAGACAGGTTCTTAACCTGGGTGTACCGGGGGTCTTTGTCGGGAACACAAAAGATTTTCTCATCGCGATCGCCCCCATCAATCATCTCCAGCATGCCGATGGGACGAGCTGCAATGATGCATCCGGGAAAGGTGGGCTGATCCATCAACACCATGCCATCTAAAGGATCACCGTCATCTGCCAGCGTGTTGGGCACAAAGCCGTAGTCATAGGGATATTGCACAGAGGAATAGAGAACGCGATCGAGGGCAAATGCGTTCAGATCTTTGTCGAACTCATACTTATTTTTACTCCCGGCAGGGATCTCGATCAGGACATTTATCAAACCGGGTTTGGGTTGGGCAGGAATACGGGTTAAGTCCACAGACAGTTCTCCAAACTAGCGAGGGATTCGGGGACAGGGGAAATAGCCACCTCTGCTCCCCGAATAGCATTTTACGGGAAGACGGAATCAAGCGGTGTTTTGCCGCAGCCACTGGGACCGACGAATGAAACGAATTCCCCTCAGCAATTGAGAAGGTGATCTCATCAATAATTCGTCGAACTCCACCTTCAACTGGATATTCCAGCCCAATTCGATCAAATTCCAAAATGGAAGGCTTCTCGACTTCAACTGTTCTATCCAGTGATTGCGGTTGAACCATGACCGTTGTTCTCCTTACTCAAACTGCACAGAAATAAAACAAGTAAATATATCGGAAGGAACAACCTCACTTAAAAAACTCGCGAATGATACTGAGTAATTCAGTTACCAGCCTGGACTTGTGGAATCCAAAAATATTTTTGGGGGTGGAGGGGGTGAAACCCCCTGCCTGGGGGCACAGCCCCCACTCTCCCGTTTACAAATTAATGATGACTACCTACTTACATCAAGAAAGCAATATATTCGTGTTGTGCTCTGTGGTGTGAGGATGATGAAAATCAATTCTGGAATAGCAAACTTGCTCAAGGCATTTCTGGTTGCACCTCCAATGGCAGTTGTCTGTTTATGCCTATCGACAAAAGAATTAGCTTTAGACACTGAAACAATCGATTCAGACCCCCTCAATTCCATTGCGGTTTCAAGCCTGAGTAGCGAAGAGGACTATGCGACCGAGAGCATGCTGCAACTAACATCGGTTTCTCAATTAACGGATGTCAGACCAACGGATTGAGCATTGCAGGCATTGCAATTTTATTTATTAGAATTAGAGAATCTTGATAATTTACGGATGTCAGACCAACGGATTGGGCATTCCAGGCATTGCAATCTCTAGTTGAGCGGTATGGTTGCATTGTTAGGTTATCCTGACAAAAACCTATCGGGGAAACCGGGCCCTCAGTCGTTATGAATTTGCTGCCGGTTTGAGTGCCCGCTGCGTCCGCCGACAATCATGCGTTTACTCTTGCCCTCCAAAGCACCCGTCGATTGTAACACCCTGACCCCAATGTCCCCTGACTCTCCCCAATCTTCCTCACGCCGAAGCTTCCTCCGTATTGCTGGGATGACTGGAGCGGGCTGGCTTCTGGGCACCTCCGGGCTGACCTTACTGGAAAATCCGATTGGTAAGATCTTCACGCCCTTGAATGACCGATTGGACGCATTGCTGCTGAATCCCCAGAAACCTGTGCCGGAATTTTCAATCCGCGAGATCGAGCCGGATGCGTTAATAGTGAATACCTTCCGATTTACACCCACGATTGATCCGGAGACGTTTCGGCTGGTTGTGGGTGGAGAAGTTCACAATCCGCTTCAGCTCGACCTGAAATTCGTCCAGAGCATGCCCTTCACTTCAATGGTGATTCGCCATGTGTGTGTGGAAGGGTGGGCGGCGATCGTCCAGTGGGGAGGGGTACCCATGCGAGAAATTATTCGTCTGGCGCAACCCAGGAATGGAGTCCGCTATGTCTACTTTGAGTCGGCAGATGGCTACTACGAAAGCTGGGACCTGGCCTCTGTAATGCATCCTCAGACACTGCTGGCCTATCAGAAAAATGGGGAGCCTTTGCCAGTTGAAAACGGGGCTCCCCTGAGGCTGGCAGCACCGATTAAGCTGGGTTACAAGCAGAGCAAGTGGGTAACTCGAATCATGCTGACCAGCCGGCTATTGCCCCAAGTCGGTTACTGGGAAGACCAGGGGTACGAGTGGTTCGCAGGACTGTAAGCAGGACTACCCGACTAAACCAGCCCGCAGAGCCCGAACGGCAGCCTGAGTGCGGTCATCAGCACAGAGCTTGTTGAGGATGTTGCGGACATGGGTTTTGACTGTGCCGACGGTGATATAGAGCTTTTCAGCGATCGCCGCGTTGCTGTGCCCATCCACAATCAATTGCAACACTTCCAACTCCCGTTCAGTCAAGGGGTAAGCCTCCAGCATCTGGCTATACTCTGGTTCAGCTGCGCTGATGGTAACCGTATCTGCCTCCACGTGATCGCTAGGAGTTGACTGACGAGCTTGTTGAAGGACAATTTTGGCGATCGCCGGGTCAATCCAGGAGTTGCCCTCGCTGGTCACTCTCAAAGCTTCTGCCAGACTATCCAGGCTCACATCCTTCATACAGTAAGAATCCGCTCCGGCAGCAAATGCCGCCATGACGACCTCTTCACTGTCCTGCAAAGTCAGGATCAGCACCTTTGTCGCTGTCTTTGCTGGGTCATCAGCCTCTGCCTGAAATTTTCTGAAGCGACGAGTTAACTCCACCCCATCCATATCAGGCAGACCAATATCGACGATCGCAACATTCGGCGTTGTTGTTTCCAGCAATTTCAATCCGTCTGTTGCATTCGCTGCTTCGCCAATCACCTGGAACCCTTCTCTTTGTTGGAGGGCCGTTCGCATTCCAACCCGGGTCAGGTCGTGGTCTTCAATTATAGCGATGCGAATATCTTCCATAAACTGGATTCCTCAGATCCAAAAACTTGCAGAGTCAGGGCACGCCATATTGAAATTCTAGTAAGCATAAACCTATTTAGTTTTTGCTTATAGCCATACCTGAATTTTTTGCTGATATAGAAAATCTCAGACATCCATCTTTATGGCATCTATCCCAAGTTAGGGGCTAAATTATCTACCTGTAGCGGGATAGAAACTTTTAACCACAGGGAGTAAGCGCGGGGGAGAGGGAAGCAAGAAGAAGAGAAGACGAAAGGGGAAGGGAGTGTGTAAATAATAGAGTGATGGAGTGAAGAAGTGAGGGGGAGGGAAATACCTTATTACTTCATTACTCGACTACTCGATTACTCCTTCACACCCCTACCCTCCCACTCATTCGCCCATCCACTCAGCCACTCATCCAGCTCTCAACCTCTTACCATTTACTGTCGCAGCTTTTGGGACCAGACACGAGTGGGCAGCCCCCAAACGTAGATGAAACCCTCGGCGGCTTTGTGATCAAAGGTATCTTCTGCACCATAGGTTGCCAGATCGGGTGTGTAAATGGAGTAGGCAGATTTGCGCCCAACCACGATCGCATGCCCTTTGAATAACTTCAGGCGAACAGTTCCAGAAACACGCTCCTGGCTCTTTTTCACAAACCCATCCAGGGCATCTCTCAGCGGGCTGTACCAGAGACCGTTGTAGATAATCTGGGAATAGGTTTCTTCGATGCCACGTTTGTAATGGAGTAAATCGGCTGTCAGGGTCAAGCTCTCCAAGTCGCGGTGGGCCTGAATCAGGACTGATAAGGCGGGTGTTTCGTAGACCTCCCGTGACTTGATGCCAACCAGGCGGTTCTCAATCATGTCAATGCGACCGACGCTGTGTCTTCCAGCGATTTCGTTCAGTTCGGTGATGAGGGCAACGGGATTCAGGGTTTTGCCGTTGAGGGTTGTAGGAATTCCCTGTTCAAAGCCAATTTCCACGTATTCGGGCTGGTCGGGGGTCTGGGCGATCGCAGCCGTCATCTCATACACTTCTTCAGGCGGTTCTGTCCAGGGGTCTTCCAGAGGGCCAGCCTCAATTGCCCTGCCCAACAAGTTCTTATCAATGCTGTAGGGAGAAGACTTTTTGACAGGAGCCGGAATCCCAAATCGCTCACCGTAGGCAATGGTTTCCTCCCGACTCATGCCCCACTCCCGGGCCGGAGCCAGCACTTTTAGATTTGGATTGAGGGCAGAAATGGAAACGTCAAACCGCACCTGGTCATTTCCCTTGCCGGTGCAGCCGTGGGCTACGGCATCGGCACCATACTCCTCAGCTGCCTCAACCAACAGCTTGGCAATCAGGGGACGAGCCAGCGCAGTTGAGAGGGGATATTGATTTTCATAAAGAGCATTGGCCTGAATAGCAGGGAAGGCATAGTCCTTTACAAAGCTTTCTGTTGCATCAATAACCAGCGAAACTTCGGCTCCCGATTTCAAAGCCTTTTCCTTAACGGGGCCCAGTTCGGCTCCTTGTCCCAGATCGGCGGCTAGGGTGATGACCTCCTCCACTCCCCATTCGTGCTTGAGATAAGGGATACAGACAGATGTATCCACTCCGCCAGAGTATGCCAGTACAACTTTTTTGGCGCGTCCCATGACTTTTTCGGTCCTGTCAAAACAACTGAATCCTCATTATGCAGCGAACGATCGCCAATTCTTGTCAGAGAGCGTACAGAACCGAAGTCTTACAATGGTTTTCCCGTTAAGTTAGCACCGTTGTAAAGAGGCTAGGGGCTGGAGGTTAGGGGTGAAGTGGATTATTTGAAAACGACCTTTAATTTAGTTTGAGACTTCTGCCATCTCAACCACATTACCTGCATAGTCCTTGACGAGAAAGTTGAGCGGCTTTTCACGTAAAATTTTGTACTTCATACCTCGCATCTGGATCCTCAACAGAATTTGCTCCAGGCAATCCCGGTCAAAGCAAACATGCCTCTGGCGATTTTTCTCGCCCAGGCTGGCGCCGGAGATGACGTGGAGTTGGCTGTTCTTCTTTAGCTTGTACCAGAGGCCATCGGAGGTATTGGCCGCTCCAATCGTTGAACGACTAACGGCGGGTGAGGCATAGAGGGGGTCAATCGCCGCTGTCCCTAGGCTCTGTTCATAGTTGTAGTAATAGTGCAGAGGGACATCTGCTACGGGCAGTTCTAGCTCGCCTTCGTAGAGCTGGCGGGCAAGCTCCATATCTGACACCATGACGGTATAAACTTTGGGCGCACTGGTCAGAAACATCCACATAGCAACGGCATAAGCGCCCAGCAACATCACCATGATTCCCTGGGTCGAGAATAGGGAATCCAGTCCTGGAATAAATGCGCCAAAAAGCGAGGATGAGGTCAGGAGAGTCATGCCGCTGAAATTAAACATTTGTCGATGAGTCGTTAGGATGAATGGCTACCAATAGGAATGAGTATATGGCAGAGCAATATTGTTAAGCACTTTAGCCTATTCTATCAAGAGGGTTTTGGAGAAGAGGGATTAGTGAAGAGATAGTAAAGGCGTTTCGTTACCATTTTTTGAAGAAATCGTACCAATTTAGGAAAACCGCCTATATATTTTTTTTAAAGGTCATTCTTTCCTGAAAACCCTACGCTGGTGACTGGCTGTGTCAATCCCACCATTTCCTGCGATTCCAACGTTTCCTGAATGCAATCATCCGATTGTAAAGTCACTGGTTCACTACAGCGATCAGGAGCTATTGACGCTGTTTCAGCGCCACCCCGATGCAGGGCAATATTTTGCCGCTATCTTCTGCCGCTATAGCCCGATGATTTATACTCTGATCCGGCATTCGGCGCGATCGCCCGTCCAGGCAGATTACCTGTTCGCCACCACCTGGCGGCATATCTTTCATGAACTGGGTGGTTTGGATTTGCGCCGTGGTGAAAGTGCCGGAATGACGCTTCAGAGCTGGCTGCTAAATGTAACTGCAATTTGCATCAATCGCTCAGAGTTACCCCCAGTTGAGGCGATTCATTATGACCTGAAGGCGGCTTCTCCACCCCTCTGGTGCTACATTGAGCGGGCTCTCGACCAGCTTCCGCCCACCCTGCGACTGATTGTTTTGATGGCCCAAACCTTTAACTGGAGTGAGACTCGCATCTCGGCTTATCTGCGGGCTGAGGGTGAGGTGATGCCGCCTGCGGAGGTGAGAGCCCAACTTCAGGAGGGCTATCGCCAGCTAGAAGCGGCGTTGCCAGAGGATGTGCGCACAATTTACCTGTTCACTGGTTTGGGTGGGGCAGATCGACATCTGGATGCGGATGCCGCAAATCGGGTATAGGAAGAGTGGGAGGAGGGTGGGGAGTTTTGAGTTCTAAGTTTTGAGTTTTGAGTTCGGCTAGAGGCAATAGGGTAAGGTGTGAGTGCGATGGATCGGCAAAGTGGGGAAAGGTCGTATTGGCGGCGGGGGTTGATTGGGCATCGGTTGTGGGCGATCGCTCTTGGGATTGCTGTGTTACCACCCTTTGCAACAGGGACTGCCCTGGGTTGGAGCAGTCCGGTAATGGCATCTGATCTCAATCAGCAACTCACCATTCGGCTCAACAATGGCACCTACGGGCGATCGCGCAGTACGGCTGACCAACTGTTGCAGGTAGGCAAGACTCTGGAGATGGATGGGCGGCTCCAGGAGGCGGTCAAGTCCTGGCAGACGGCACTGGCAATTTACCAGGGCCTGGGTGATCAGGAAGCTGAAACCGTCGCCTACAGTTACCTAGCCTCTGCCTACGGCAAATTGGGGCAATATCCGGCATTGGAAGATGTACTACGGCGGCAGTTAGCCCTTGTCCGCGATCGCCAGGACTTCGAAACTCAAATTTATGTTCTCAACAATCTGGGTCGAAGTCTTTACCCACGGGGCGGCACGGAAGGCGCAGAACAACTATTTGTGGAAGCGTTGACGATCTCCAATAGCATTTATAGCCTCGACGGACAGGCGCTTTCTCACGATAGCCTTGGCTTACTGGCCTTCAGCACTGGTAATCACGATCGCGCCGTAGCTGAGTTTGAGCAGTCCTTGCTTGCCAGCCGCAAAGCGGCCAATACCCATGCCCAGGCAACCACGCTCAACAATCTGGGGGATGTGTACCGGGTGACCGGACGCTACCCGGAGTCAATGAAGTACTATGCACTGGCATTTCGGCTGGCGGATATAAACCGCGATCGCCCCAACCAGTACCGGGCAATTGACGGTATGGTAACCGCCTTTAACATCTCTGGCTCCTACCAGCAATCCGTTGAGATGCTGAACAAACGCCTGGAGATTGCACAGTTTCAGGAAAACCTGCGTCAGGAGCTGACCTCGCTACATGCCCTTGCCCAACTTTACCAGCGGGCGGGCGACTACCCAAACGCAAAGGCAACCTATGAGCGGGCGATCGCTGTGGCTCGCGACCTGCAAGACATTGACCAGGAAACTATATTAATCGAGCGGTTGGTCAGTCTCACAGAAGATGGTGACAAGTGATTTTCAGAACGCGAACGGCACTCTGTTCTTAGGAAATTCTCTGGAATGGCTGCCCACTCTTGCCGATGAGTCCATTGATCTTGTTTTTGCAGACCCCCCCTACAATCTGAAAAAGGCGGAGTGGGATACCTTTGAGTCTCAAGAAGACTACATCCACTGGTCCATGCAGTGGATTCAGGAAGCGGCCAGAGTTTTAAAGCCTACTGGATCGCTTTACATTATGGGCTTTTCAGAAATTCTGGCAGATCTCAAGCATCCCTCCTGCCGCTACTTCAAGGAATGCCGCTGGCTCATCTGGCACTACAAAAATAAAGCTAATCTGGGCAACGACTGGGGTCGTTCCCACGAGAGCATCCTGCACCTGCGTAAAACGGCTCATACCAAAATCAACATCGATCGCGTCCGTATTCCCTACAGCAACCATACCCTCCGCTATCCCGCCCATCCCCAGGCTGCCACCAGCCAATATGGCAACGGCAAACAGCGGGAAAACTGGACTCCCCATCCCAATGGAGCCAAACCTAAAGATGTGATTGAGATCCCCACCACCTGCAACGGAATGCAGGAAAAAACCCGACACCCCACCCAAAAACCCGAAGAACTGATCCGACGGTTAGTGTTTGCCGCTGCCGATCGAGGGGATACGGTTTTAGATCCCTTTTCTGGTTCTGGCACGACCCTGGTGGTGGCGGAACAATCTGGCCGCAGGTGGCTGGGCTGCGAAATCAACCCGGAATACAACCAGTGGGCCATTCAACGCATCCAGGCTACTCCCCATCTCAGCGACGAGAAGTGGGGACTCATTGATCGCAAAAACGAAGAGCGCCGTAGACGTATCCGGTAACCATTTGTCTACCGCAACCTGCGGCTGACCCGTTCGCGATCGCCCACAGACGTTCCCCTGGTGGAAAAGCCACGGCTGGGAAAGTCGCTTTCGTCGTAGATCTCTCCCACCAATTCCTCTAGGATATCTTCCAGCGTCACCAGACCTACTGTTCCGCCATACTCATCCACCACGATCGCAATATGAATGCGCCGCTGCAACATTTCCTTTAGCAAATCTGCCACCTGCTTGGTATCGGGTACGTACACCGGCGGATCCATTGCTTCAGTAACCAGTCCGGTGGTTTTACCCTCATTTTTCAAGTGATATAGCTGCTGAAGGGCACGCTTCAGGTGAACAATCCCCACAATTTCATCCTTGGACTCTTCCTGCACCGGAATTCGGGAATAGCCCGTCTCCAGGCATAGGTCAATCAGTTCTTGCAGGGTTGCCTCGCGCGAAATGGTTCGCATCTCAATCCGGGGCTTCACCACTTCCCTGGCACTGAGTTTATCCAGCATCAATGCTTTGTTCAGCAACTGGTGCTTATCCAGGTCGAGGTGCCCCTTCCCACCCAAGATTTCAATCAACAACTGCAAGTCCTTGACCGATTCATCCTGCTGCACCACCCCACTCTGAAAGGTACGAATCGCCGATTGAGTAATCTTTTCAAAGAGCCAGATCACCCCGATCGCTGAAAGAATCTGGGACAGCAGGTAAATGGGGCGTACCACCAACCGGAATAGCGGCATTGCATTATTAATGGCCAGCGACTTTGGCACAATTTCCCCAAACGTGAGGGTGAGAAACGTGATCACAAACGTGGCAATTCCCAGCGCCTGATTACCACCAAACCAAAACGAGAACAGGTTGCCAGTCAAAATGCTGGAAAAGTTGTTGACCAGGGTATTACCCACCAGCAGAGTAGTAATGAACCTACGTCGATTGTTAAGCGCCAGAGTAAAAATTCGGGTTGGGTCCCCCTGTTCCTTGATCAATGCTTTGAGTTTCAAGTTATCCAGTGCGGTAATTGCCGTCTCTGACCCAGAGAAAAAGGCCGAAAGTGCCAGCATCAGAACCAGCACTGTAACATCGAGCGCAACATCTCCAAATAGCGGGCGCGAACCGACATCCGTAGCAGCCAACAAGAGAGAGGGTATGGGTAAATTCACAAGATGCCCTGAGGCGACGGAAAGTTCAACTAAATTTAACAGTTATTTGTTGATGATAACTTTCCTGCCCTGCGGCTTTCATTAGATTTTCTAAATCATTGCCTCTCGTAGGGTCGGTGATAGGTAATAAGTTGGAAGGAAAGTTATTAGTTGTTATATAGCGATAGCCACCAGGTTTAAGATGGGGTGCAGGGGGGGTGGAACCCCTGGCTGGGGCGCAACCCCCACACCCCCTTAAAACCAAAGTCCTAAGCAACCTGGTGACAGCTATACCTATCACTTTATTAAGTGCTACACATTCAACCCCTCCCATTCTCCCCATGCCAGGGGGAGGTGCTATAGGCGGTGGAATTTTGATCGGTAGCCTTGATTGAGAAAACTGGTATTAGTTGCTGGGGAGGAGTGGGGAGTAGGGTAAAGGAGTGATGAGGCAGGGAGTTTTGAGCGCTGAGTGCTGAGAACTAGGGACTGAGAACTGACCGCTACCCCCTCTACTCCCGACTCCCTTCCTGCCTCGGTTCTATTTTTCAATCAGATAATAGAAAGCGTTGGGGCGTAAATCGAACTGGGCTGCATTTCCCACATTGGTAACTGAATAACCATTGGCATCTAGAGCCTTCACGGTCAAACTTCCGGCGTCGTTTCGCTTAAGAGAAATCCGTCCAGAAAGATTGCGTACCAGAATGGGGGGATTGCCCACGCTCTCAATCGTTTTCTGGGATGAGCCAGTTGTTCTCCAGCCAAAGTTCTGTTCCTCAGACATGACCTGGAGCAACATCCGACGGGATTGGGTAATGGGTTGGTCATCCAGGGCAACCAGAAGGATGGTGCCGTAGTCCAGACCTGAATTGAGCGTGATATCACTCAGTTGCAGACTACCTGCCTGTTTCAAGAAACCTGTCGCCCCTTGAGCCTGGGGAGCGTTGACTGTGACCAGTCCTTTGCGGTAGTCCCAGGAAAGCTGTCCGGTAGAGCTGCGCACCGTCTTGGCTTTGCGGTCGATGAAACTGGATAGCTCAACCTGACTGGCGGAGGCTTTGTCTTTCGAGAAGCGGAGATTGACTTTTCCAACCAGAAAGGCGAGGGGATCAATGCTACTGGCGCGATCGCTCTGCAACACCTGTCCCGCTGGAATATCCTTTGCCCGAAACTCATCCAGATTTTGGGGAGCCGTGACAGGAGCCCCTCGCAAGGCGTAGAGGTCATCCAGCTTGAGGGTGACATCGATTACATCCCTGCCCTCCGCTAACAAACCTTTGCGATACATCCAGGCAAGGGCTGGAAACTGACCCAGAGTGACGGGTGAGGCGATCGCAAATTTGCCCAGAGAGGCATCCCAGGAGTAGCCCATGACAAAGAAGAAGAACCCATCTGAGCCTTGCAACAAACCGTAGGCAGAGGCCAGCAGCGGAAAATCAGCCCGGAAACGGTTGGGCATGTTGGCGTTGATTTCGGTGATGATTGAAGGCATCCCGTTGTAGCGGATGTCCATAATCGGCAGGCTGAAGTTATGCTCCTGCTCCCTGTCAAAGGACGTAAACAAGAGGGCAGAACGGTCATAGTAAGTATCACCCCGACTCAGAGCATAGGCGGATCGCTCCCCCTTATGGGGCGAGCCAAAATAGCCGTGACGGTCCATCAAGTCAGCAACCGTGTTGCTGTATTTATCCAGGGGACCCAGGATGTGGGAATCTGCCGTAACCCAGTTAGAGGCATAAATCAACCCCTGATATTTGAAGTCTTGCCGCAGGCGACGGCTGGCTTCCTGGAAAAACTGCTTCTGGCTCTCGGTCAAAAACGTGGCGGTGTCCTGCGCTCGCAGCGAATCCGGGTTAGAAAACACGTCGTAGAGTTTCAGAAAACTGATCCGACCCGACTGAGGTTGATCGGCCTGGGGAGGTTTGGGATTGTTTTTTCCTGGTGAAGTTGACCAGGTGCGGAGAGCCTGATCGAGGGAACCATACTTATCGGTCAACCAGGTGCCAAACTGCTTTTCCAGAATTTCCATCTGTGCCTCTGGAATGGTTTTGTAGGGCTCAAAGGTCCAGAACAGGTAGGAGTCTTCGTTGACCAGCTCTACCATGGCGACGGCTGGATCAGCGGCCAGGGTTTGACCTGTGTAGGGGTTGACTTTTGTTAGGAGCGAGCGCCACCAATCGTAGTAAATCTTTTGAAAGTCCTGGTTGAAAAACAGCAGTGAGAAGGGGTGCTGTTTGCTATACCCCGCAAAGCCATCAGCCTGATCCAGCTCCAGCCAGAGGGGAAAGTAGATCGATAAACAGGTATAAATGCCTTCCTGCTTCATTGCGGCGACAAACGCAAACAATCGGTCAATGTCGGCTGGATCAATTTTGCGAAAATCCTTTGACCAGATTTCCCCATGCAAGCGCACCATATTCACTCCCCGCTTTGCCAGCGAGCGAGCCATATACTCCATCAGCGTCCTGTCCATCTGGATGCTTTGCATGGAGGTGTTTACTGCCCAAAAGCGGACAGGTTGTCCATTTCTTTCGTGGACAAATTTTTCTCCCTTTACCCGGATGCGTCCGTTTTCTCCAGCAAAGGATTCGTTTAGCGATCGCAAATCCAAGGCGCTGGCCTGAAAGGAATCCACCTCCGGGTCAAAAATGAACCAGCCGGAAAGGTTTTTTGCGGCATAACGCTGATCAGGTTTGAGCTTGCCACGGGGTTGAAACAGCGTTTTGGTCAGCATAAAACAGTCAAACGCAGCAGCCCCCTTATCCCGCGTCAACTCAACCCGGAATCGATGGCTTCCTGCCGCGAGCTCCACCTTTCCCAGGCTAACCCAGTTTGCCCCCACAAACTGGCGCATAGCAACCTCATCCATCAGGTAAGGTTTTGCCCCTACCTCTTGCCAGGGTTGGTCATCCCAACGCCAGCGGAATGGACCATGCTGCCAGAATTTGCGACTGTAGAAGAAATAGGAGCCTGCGCTGGGAACCTGGACAGTGTACTCCAGAAAAGGGGGGGCATCATATTGACCGTCTATCCCAATCCATTGCCCCGCTGACAGCACCTCCGACTCCTTCTCATTGGCAGGAGAAAAGGGATTGCGATCGGGGGAAGGAAAGTTCGTTTTTGTTGGAGTTTCTGCTTCCCACCAGATGAAAGGAGCAGAGGACTGAACCTGGCGTGACGTTAAAACAGCAGACACAGGTTCTAACTCGGCAGTCACACCGTCTGGTATTGAACGATCTGCATGACAGGAGACAAGACAGATTAACGTCAGCAGCACTGTGGCGAGAAAGCGAAGCATGGGAGAGGCAAGAGAGACGACATCACGCTCCAATCTAGCCCATCATCTACCATCCTTCAGCAATGCCTTCATTCTTTAACGTCCTGGATATTTGGACAAATGGTTTGGGAAATGAGGTGGGCGGGAGGGCTCTCCTGCCAACCCGACAGCAAGCCCTGAAGTTCAGAGCGAAGAGTTTCCAGGGCTTCAATTTGTTGAGTAATAGCAGTTAATTTGTCTTGAAGATGCTGCTTGACTTCGCCGCAGGGCAACTGTCCCTGGTCATGGACATTCAAAATGTTCCTGATTTCATCCAGAGTCAGCCCCAGGGACTGTGCTCGTTTAATAAATGCCAGCCGATTGATGATTTGCCCATCAAACAGACGGTAGCCTGCCTGCGATCGCTCCACCATTGGAGCCAGCAACCCAATCTCTTCGTAGTAGCGCACCGTTTTTACAGGTAACCCACTCAGGCTGGCGACCTCTCCAATTTTTAGCAGTGATTTAGTAACCGGTAAATTCATTGCCCAAGAACAGTTCTATAAACCTAAACCTTTTGGTTCTCCCGGCTTGCCGGCGAAAGAGTAACTTACGCTACTCTTTCGCCCCAAACAAAACTCATGGAATATTGATTTTGTTTTGGTGATAAGCTTCGCTTATCACCAAACTCCCAGGAGAGCCAACCTTTTGAGAGGAGTGAGGGGTGAATAGATGAATAGGGACTAGCAGTCTGCCAGGCAGATTTTAAAGGGTTTGCAACCCTTCAAAACCCCCTAAATTGGTTTTTCCGGGTTTAGATAACCAGGCAAAGTTCCTTTGGTGAACCACTAGAGCCCTCTGGGGGGAGATTTTTTGGAAGCCGTTAATGTGGGTAAGCTGGGACGCGAAGATTGAGGCGGAAGAATATGGGCTGGGTGATCACCCACTGGCTCAGTCGCACTACGGCGTTGAACTTGCCACAGGCGAAGCGCGATCGCTGTACCTACCGTTCCCAGTCCAACCGCTAGCAAAGACCAGTGTCCACTCAACCCGCCTATCGCCGCATCCACAACTCCAACCGTTGCCACGAAACCAACAATGGGTTCCTTGCGATAAATTGACCTCAAAAAGCGTGACCACAAAACATTCATAAATGAGTGCCCTATGCCTCCTATCCCAATTTTAGAGCGTTCACTCAAACATTCTGCGATGTCAGGCTCTGACATCCCTCTAATCCCAACTCAGGATTTTTCCGATAAGCGTCTTCGGGTACCCAAACACTAATTTTGCGGTCAGGCGATATGAGGTAAAGATATTCCACCTGCGGGTCATAACGTACCCCCACCCGTAAATTTGAAAAGTCGTCTTCACAAATCTCAAACCCAAATCGAACAACTATCTGAGCTAGCAGGCATTCAGGAGTATCACTGGTTTCTCCTAAGGCATCTCGTTCTTGCCAGAATTTGTTCAGAAACCGTTTAAGAGTGGGCAGGATTTTATCAGGAGTGCCGCCCCGACTGGCAAAGATAATGGCGGGGTTACCCGCAACAATAATGTGACAAGAGTGAGCCATTTTGTTGGAAAGCGAATGTGAATAGATGTTTTACTCACCCTGGCTGGTGGTCTGTCAAGACTTATCTTTTGAGTTTTCAACTCACCAAATAGCCACTCTGACTCAATCCAGGACACAAAATGAAGACTGACAAACCACTAGTAAGTAGGTAGGTGGAATCAAATGTAGGATGGGTTAGCGATAGCGTAACCCATGCGGGCGTTGGGTTTCGTGCCTCAACCCAACCTACGCAGGTCTTATAACCTACACAGGTCTTATATAATTAGTCCCACCTGCTCACAGCAAAACGAAAGTTTTGTTGGGGTGCAGGAGTTTTGTTGGGGTGCAGGGGTGGAACCCTCGCTTGGGAGCGAAGCCCCCCAAACCCGCATATTGCAAAATTTAGTGTTTGCAACACTAGAGATAAGGAGCAGCAAGGGGGAGTGGCAGCAGAGTCAGATGTTCATAACAATTAATCGCTCTCCGCTCTTTTCATTCCTAATGAGCAAGTTTCTTCTTAAAGTCTAATCGACGAATGAACCTCAAAATGCGCATTATCACGGTTTTAGCGGAAGTCCCTTCTATGGAAGATAGACATAAAGAAAGTTAACTTTCTTTGAGGTTTTTTAAGAACTCAATTTTCCTTCCTGTTTGAGGCGCCTATGCTATCCCCGACTTTCCCCCAGTCTGCCGAAAAATCTCTCACCTTAGAGCCTAAGGTTCTGGAATCCCGTGAGCAGTATTGCTGTTGCCATATTCAATTGCCAGGGGATGAACAGCGGACTGCTGCCATCCGGGTTTCGGGGAAATATTACAGTCTGGTCAAAGTCGTTAAGGAGTACCCGCAAGCGATTGAAATTTGTCGTCGTTTGCTAGCAAAGGGAAGAGAAACTCTGATTACTAAAATCGCCAAAGGGAATGCTATTTGGATGTTTGAGCCAGACGCTTCATTCGATGTATTAGCTCATGCAGATTTTCGGCCTATCCAATCCTCCTTTCCTGCCCCCACCTGCAAGATTTTGGGAACACAACCTCGCTATCAGCTTTGCCAAATCTATTTGCCTGACCTGGATGACCGGATAGAAGCCATTCTGCTTGATGGTAAGTACTACGGACTTTTTAAGGTTGTAGAGACTCGCCAGCAGGCACTGGAGCTTGCCGCCAGGTTGGGGCGCAGGGGCGATGAAACGGTGATTACCCAAACGGAGCAGGGCAAGGATGCGATCTGGGTACTGGAGCCCGATGCTCGGTTAGCGCACTTAGAAGACGAGGCGGGGTGAAGGGGTAGGAGGCAGAAGCCAGGAGCCAGGAGGTAGGAGTCAGGAGTCAGGGGAAAGCGGTGGATGGGTGGATGGGTTGGGATGACTGTTACCGTCCAACTTGATCGTTACGTCCACCACTTTTCTACTTGAAATAAAACAGGAGACAGGAGCGATCGCCCCTGTCTCCTCAGTTCAGAAGCCCATTTTGGATTAGCAGCAACTTAACCCAGGTCTTTCTCGCTCAGTTCGCGAGTCATGTAATCGAAGGGTTGATCCACGATACCCTCAGCGTTAATGCCCGCGTCTGCAACTAATTCCTTCACAATATCTTTCATGATCTGGATGCCAAAAACGGTAGGACCAATGGGTACCCCTAGAGAATTATAGGTTTCGCGCAACCCTTCTAGAACCCGTTCATCAAGAACGTCCGTATCTCCAGCTACCAGAGCGTAGCTTGCGTAGCGAAGGTAGTAGTCCATATCTCGCAGGCAAGCGGCATAACGTCGAGTTGTGTAGGCATAGCCACCTGGACGAATCAGCTCAGGTTGTTCTTCAAATAGCTGTAAGCCTGCCCGTTTCACGATGTCTGCAGCATTAGCATTGATAATTGCAGCCGCTTGAACCCGGGCCATGCCTGAATTGAAATAGGACTTCAGGCTATCCATCGCATCACGATCCAGGTAGCGACCTGTAACGTCGTAGTTTCTAATCAGGCTTGTTACTGCATCCCGCATGGAACTCTTCTCCCACTCGTCCTCATTAAATAGGTTTATCTATTTCTGCTGATCTGTAGGCGAAGCCAAATCGCAGGGCCGGGAATCTGTCGCCTCCAGTCGCAAGAGTCAGTTTACCACGTAGTGATGGATGGATTACGGCTTTTGCCACCTTAACTATGGTTAAGTCTAATCAAGCGGAGGGAAAATTTGTAATCTTTGATACAAAATGTGCCTAGGTCAATCTCTAGGATGATTCAGATACAACCAGGCTACAACTCTCAGGAGTATTTTTACTGAGGTGGTTATTTCCTCAACAAAGGTGCCCAAAAGGGTTGGAAGGCTCAGGGAAAGATTCTTTTGTCTCACCACCTGTTATTTAGCTTTGAGACCGTACAGCACAAGGAGTAATTCATGGCAACCCCGCAGGAAATTTTGGAATGGATCAAAAGAGATAACATCCAGATGATCGATCTGAAGTTTATTGATATGCCGGGCATCTGGCAGCATCTGACGTTGTACCACAACCAGATCGACGAAAGCAGCTTTACCAGTGGTGTCCCCTTTGATGGTTCCAGTATCCGGGGTTGGAAAGCCATCAACGAATCGGACATGGCGATGGTTCCCGATCCCGATACGGCCTGGATCGAT
Organism: Leptothermofonsia sp. ETS-13; assembly: GCF_049200465.1. Classification (NCBI taxonomy): domain Bacteria; kingdom Bacillati; phylum Cyanobacteriota; class Cyanophyceae; order Leptolyngbyales; family Leptolyngbyaceae; genus Leptothermofonsia; species Leptothermofonsia sp. ETS-13. Next base: position 1,190,726 of record NZ_CP120836.1, on the reverse strand, counting down.
CCATTCATGGAAGAGCCCACTTTAAGCATGATTTGCACCATCAAGGAACCCCGGACTGGTGAACTTTACAGCCGCTGTCCGCGGGCGATCGCTCAAAAAGCGCTTGAATACCTGGCATCTACTGGGATTGGAGACACCGCTTACTTTGGGCCTGAAGCTGAATTCTTTGTATTTGAAGATGTTCGCTTTGACCAGACTCAGAACTCTGGTTACTACTACGTAGACACTGTCGAAGGACGCTGGAACTCTGGTAAGGAAGAGCCCGGTGGCAACCTGGGTTACAAGCCCCGCTACAAAGAGGGCTATTTCCCTGTTGCACCCACTGATACGTTGCAAGATATCCGGACTGAGATGTTACTGACCATGGCGAAGTGCGGTGTGCCTATCGAAAAGCACCACCACGAAGTCGCCACGGGTGGACAGTGCGAGTTGGGTTTTCGCTTTGCTGAACTGGTCAAAGCGGCTGACTACCTGATGACCTATAAGTACTGTATTAAAAACACTGCGAAGAAGTATGGCAAGAGCGTGACCTTCATGCCCAAGCCCGTTTTTAACGATAATGGTTCTGGAATGCACTGCCACCAGTCCATCTGGTCTAATGGTCAGCCCACATTCTTTGGAGATGGCTATGCCAACCTGAGTGAAACCGCGCTGCACTATATCGGTGGATTGCTCAAGCATGCTCCGGCACTGCTGGCATTCACCAACCCCACCACCAACTCCTACAAGCGGTTGGTACCCGGTTTTGAGGCTCCGGTAAACCTGGCTTACTCCCAGGGCAACCGTTCCGCCTCGGTGCGCATTCCTCTGTCGGGTAGCAATCCCAAAGCCAAGCGGCTAGAGTTCCGCTGTCCCGATGCATCTTGTAATCCCTATCTGGCTTTTGCTGCGATGCTGTGTGCAGGTATTGATGGGATCAAAAATAAGATCGATCCGGGTGATCCGCTGGATGTGGACATTTACGATCTCAGCCCAGAGGAGTTGGCAAAGGTGCCGTCCACTCCCGGTTCACTGATGGATGCCCTCAAAAATCTGGAAGCGGATCACGAATTTCTCACGGCTGGTGGGGTCTTTACCGAAGATTTCATCAATACCTGGATCAGCTACAAGCTTGACAACGAAGTGATTCCTATGAGCATTCGTCCTCATCCTTACGAATTTGCTCTTTACTATGATGTCTAAAAGTTAGCCCTTCTTAAGTTAAGTAGCTAGACGCAATTAAATTAAGGCTAATTTGGGAGGGGAAGGGGTGAAACTCCTTGTCTGGGGTCTGCGCTCCCACTCCCCATTTATAGTTAGTGATGATGGCTACCTACTTAGCGAATTAGCCGTCCAGCAATGGGCGGCTTTTGTCATGATCCGCCCCCGGAAACTGCGCTACCATTTAAAGGGTTTAGTTACAAAAAGACATATAAAGTTATGACGGTTGCTTACCCCCGCAAGTTTCAACAAAGTTTAGGCGCACGGGAGATTATGAGCCAGGTCGTGCGCGATCGCGAAATTCATTTAATCACTTTGAATCGCTACCGTTTCAGTGAACAGCGTAGCTGTAAAGATTTGACTGATTTGATTGAGCGACTGGATGGCACCCCCCCTGAACTGGTAAGGAATCTCTCTCGCCATGTTTCGGATGAAGCGCGCCATGCCATGTGGTTAACCGACCTGCTAGTGGATCTGGGAGCCAACATTGGTAAACCCCCCGGAGCACTTTATATTGACGAATTTGAACGCCTGCTTGATCAAGACTCCTTCAGTGAAAAGAACCTGGAAGACGGAATTATTGCCTCCCTGGCAGCCATTAATGTCACCGAAAAACGTGGCTGTGAGTATTTCTCTGCTCATATCTATGCTTTGAAGCAAGCCCCTCAAACGGAAGAAAACATTCGCATTCGTGAAACGATTGAGCGCATTTTCCCTGAAGAAGCTGGTCACGTTCGTTGGGGAAACCGTTGGCTGGCTCAACTCGCTGACAAGAGCCCAGAGCATCGGCAGAAGGTAGAAACCGCCAAGCGGAAGTATGCGGCGATCGAACAGGCCGCTTACGAAGCCGGGATGGATATCACTCTGGGTGCGGAACTGCGTCGAGTTAGTAAGTTATTGGATATTGCAGAAACCATGCCTTTATGGGAACGTCCCCAGTACCTGATTGAACGATTGCCTCAATCCCTCCTAGCACCTGACCTTCAGATTACTCGCTTCAACATTGCCCAACGTGCCTGGAACCGGGATCCAAAAGCATTTATGGAAAAATTTGTACCAATGTTTTTGAACGGGCTAAATCGTAATCGTAACAGTCTGGATAAGACGAAGAAGTCAGCGTAGTGAAAATGTGCTGAAAATAAAGAAATCAGGACACCCGGAGCGACATTCAAAAATCAGCGGTAGGTTAAACTCAGAGCAGCATGATGCTTTGCTGTTCGATTTTTATATTATTAGTGCTACTGAGCAGAGTTTCCTATGGCTATTCTTCAATCAAATCCAGACGGCGTTTCAAGTGGTGATGAGCTGGTTAGCAATCTAATCGAAGAAACGACGGTTAACAATCCGGTAGAAGTGATTGAAACGGTGATCGCTAGCCTGGACAGTGATCAAACAGCAATGGTTAACCGCAGTGAAGAAGGATATCTTTGGAAATTCAAGTACGGAACGGTTGAGGTACTTGTTCAACTGACTGGTCTGGCGGATGAGGATTCAATAACTGTCTGGTCGTCGGTCTTAAAACTGCCTGCCAAAAATGAGCCCCAGTTGATGCGAAAGCTTCTTGAGATGAATTGGGCAAGTACACTTGAAGCACGCTTCGCTATTTTGAACGGTGAAGTCGTCGTGGTTTCAACGCGATCGCTCACCGATGTTTCTCCTAGCGAAATTTCTCGCGCAATTACCATTGTTGCAACACTAGCTGATGATAACGACGAACTCCTGCAGGCTGAATTTGGAGCAACCTGATATAGCAGAAGGCAATGGGGTGAGGGTGGATGGGTGGATGAGTGATGGGGTAAAGATTCAGTTGTTGGTCGTTAGTTGTTAGAGAGGAGTGAGGGGGTTTGTCAAATTTTTTGTGGCAATCTTAAAGGGGGTCGAGGGAATCAGGGTTTCAAGGAGCCAGAGCCCCATTTCTAGAACAACCTCGAGTGAGGTGAAAACTCAAAACTCAAAATTCCCCACCCATCCACCCATCCACTCCCTCCCCCTCCCATGCAAACCTGGCGTCTAATTCCCCTACTGGAAACGTCGGGAGTGTTTCAGATGGCGCTAGATGCCTGGCTGTTGGCTCAGCATCAGCAAGGAAAACACCCATCCACCCTGCGCTTTTACACCTGGAACCCTCCCACCATTTCTTTGGGTTATCATCAACGCCGATGGCCTGAGCATTGGCAAAACCTGTCCTGGCAGGGACACCCTGTGGAATTGGTGCGACGACCGACGGGTGGACGGGCTGTGCTGCATTACGGAGATTTGACCTATGCTGTGATTACCTCAGGTTTGAGAGGTAACCGGATGCAGGTATACCAGACTCTCTGTGAGTTTTTACTGGAGGGGTGGCGATCGCTCGGTGTTGACCTCCACTACGGGCAGGCAGGACGTGGGTATATCCAAAATCCGAACTGTTTTGGTACAGCCACCAGTGCAGATCTGGTAATGAAAGACGGTGCAAAACTGATTGGCAGTGCCCAGGTGTACCAGAAGAATGCTGTTTTACAGCATGGTTCAATCCAGCTACAGCCCAGTTCAGACCTGTTTATGCAGGTATTTGGAGTCGAACCGCAGTTTCCCAATCTGCCTTTACAGCAAACGGGTAAAGCCCAAATTGAAACGGTCATCAATGCCCTGGTAGAAGCAGCTGGCAGGTGCTTTGCAGCAAGTTTCGAGGTGCAGCCCCTGTCTGAAGCAGAGTGGCAGGCTATCCTTTCTAAGGTGAAAGGAACTAGTGGTCTGTCAAGACTGTTTTAATGGGTTGAAAACCCTCAAAACACCTGAGAATTGGGTTTTGTAGATTTGAGTTATCCCTCAAATCTATCCTGACGGACTACTAGTAGCGCATCCAGCTTAATTTGTTGAGTAAGTCAATCGCTGAGTTTGCTTCTGAGACTGCTTTCACTAGATTTGATAAACCCAATGTTTTAGGCTTGCCGCGCTACTAGTAAGTAGCTAGGAGCAATTAAATTAAGGATAATTTCGGGGTGGAGGGGGTGAAACCCCCTGCCCATCCCCATCACAACTGAGCAGTTATTTCTGTCATCCTACATTAGTGTGATAGTACCTTGGAAGCGGGCAGCGGGAATCGAACCCGCATCAATAGCTTGGAAGGCTATGGTTTTACCACTAAACTATGCCCGCAAAAACTTTTATTTGCGAAAAATGTATACCTGAAAGCTATTTACGAAAAATGCATACCTGAAAGCGCTGTTCGAGCAAACAGGCATAGACCAGGATAGCACGTTTTGAGTGAGAAATGGAAAAGAACTTACGGGACACAAAGAGTTGGTGACGTAAAGTTTATCGCTTGAAATGGTAACTTATAGGGAACTAAAGCGTTGTCCATGCTACGACAGCCAACGTTGGGGAATCTGATGTTAGCTTGCGATCGCAAACGAGGTGCCACAGCTACAGCTCTGTTCCGAATTTGGGTTGCGGAAACGAAAGCCTCCGCCCATCAAATCTTCCGAATAGTCCAGAGATAGCCCATCAAGGTAGGCAAGACTTTCGGCATTGATGACGACTCGAATCCCATTACAATCATAGACCTGATCGCCCGGTCTCACTGCTTCGTCAAAACCCATAACATAGGACAGCCCTAAACAACCTTTGGGCTGGACTCCCAGACGAAGAAGGAGGTCGGCTTTGTTGCGTTTTGTCCGTAAACGCAGAATCTCATTGGCTGCAGTACTGCTGAGATGAATCATTTCAAAGCTTCAATCTTCAACTTCTATCCTACCGCAGGAAGGAATGGCTCTCCTGGGAGTTTGGTGATAAGTTCGCTTATCACCAAAACAAAATCAATATTCCAGGGACTTTGTTTGAGATGAAAGAGTAGCATAAGCTACTCTTTCACCGGCAAGCCAGAAGAACCGAAGGAATCAGGAAGTTAGGATGTGGTCAGTATCAGGTGTCAGAGCTAGAAGGGACTGGGCACTGGGGGCTAAGTAAAGTTGTTAGTCGTTGGCTGTCAGTGAGGTAAGGGGTAAGGAGCGGATGGGTAGATGGGTGCTCTTCCACTCCCCAACTTATCCACCCTATTACCCCTTACTGAGCACGAGCATAATCATCCTGATAGCGGACGATGTCATCTTCTCCCAGGTATTCCCCGTTTTGAACTTCGATGAGGACAAGGGGAATAACTCCTGGATTCTCCAACCGATGAGTTGTGCACTGGGGGACATAGGTTGACTGATTGCTGGTGAGGATGCGTTCATCACTACCGCAGGTCACTTTTGCTGTGCCCGAAACCACAATCCAATGCTCACTCCGATGGTGATGCATTTGCAGGCTAAGGCGATGACCTGGCTTTACCTCTATTCTCTTAATTTTGTAGCCTCGACCTTCTTCTAAAACTGTGAAAGAACCCCAGGGACGCAGTTCGGTTGCAGCGACGAGCCGCTGGTTAGCTGAGACCGATACAGCAAGGGCAGGAGTTTGGGTGGTTTCTTGAGGTTGAGCCAAGGGTCTATCTCCTTACTAAGCGAGTTCGTTCACTGAGTGAGTTTGTTGCAACCTCTTATAGCTCTACGCGGGTGCATTAGGACATTGGAATTAGAGAGGGAGTGGGGGTTGCGCTCCCAGCGAGGGGTTCCACCCCCGCACCCCGTCCTAATCATAATGACTACCGCTATATCATCCAAAAAGATTGCCGAAGTCAAGATAGCAAATTTGTAACCGCATATTCAGGCTTAGCCCTCCCTCTAGAACCAGATCTATACCAAGACTTTACAAACCGTGAGCCCGGTTTAAGGCAGGTTCATTTTAGTGAGGTCAGATGGTAAGGGCAAGGGGGCAGGGGAGTGGAGGTGTGAGTGAGTGGGGTTAGACGAGTTTTTGAGTTTTCATCTCCCCCCTTACTCTTCACTTCTCATCAACTGACGTGTGGGTTGCACAAAAATGCCAATACCATTGTGGACACGAGCCACGGTTCGAGGGGGGCGATCGAGGATTTGGCCGCCCAGATAGAGGGTTGTGGAGCTGCCACCATCCAGATTCAGGGCGTTGATGGCTCCAAGCTGCTGCATAATTTGGGCGATATCCGTTAAGGTCGCTCCGACTCCACGGATGTCAGTGTGGACGGCAGCAATGAGCAGGTGACCATTTGCAGCTTGCCCGATCGCGCTTCGGCTTGCTTTTTCAGTTGCAAATGCCCGACTGAATTTTTCGGCTGGGGCATCCAGAACAATCTGGCGGTTTTGTAAAAGGAGCGGTCCGGCAGCCACGATTTGGGGGTAGGAGCTGAAATCAGGTGGGTTGGTGACGCTTTCGAGCCTCAAGGAAGACCCAACCGCGAGACTGGTGGCTGCCGTGCGGTTAGAACGCAGCACCAGGAGGTAGCCATTGGCTGGAATTGGAATTGGCTGGCTGCCAGCGGTAGGAATCGTTTGTTGGTTGATAATCCGATTGTTTTGAACGAGGACAAGAATTTCGTTATCCGAAAGGGGGGTATAGGTCGGTCCCCAATCGGAGGTGTAGCGGGCGATACCAGCCTGAATATAGCCGCTGTTGAGATGAGTCAGCGGGAGGCGTTGACCCGTTGAAGTAATCAGGGTTTCTTGTAGGGCGAGACGGTCGATTTTGAATGCTCCTGAAGAATTCCAGGCGATCGCTCCCCGGTTGAGAATGGGGCCGGAGAGCCAGCGCCCATCCAGCCGAATCGCTCCCAGTGGAAGTTGGTTGTTACGGTTGAAGAAGCCACCGTTAATGGCAGCCGCGGCCTGTGCCAGCCGAACAGTCTGAGGCAGGGAAGCGATGCCCGTCATAGTACCAGGATTTGGCAGGATGGGTTTGAGTCTGATACCCGGTTGGAGAGGATTCACAGCCAGCCACACCACTGGAAAGCGATTGCCACCCAGATCCAGAATTTGGGAACGCCAGCGCAGACCGGGTGCCCAGACAATGTTGCGCTCTACCAGCGAATCGGGGCGGACATCTACGATTAAGCGATTGGGGTTGGGCAAACTCCAGACGCGGGGGCGGAGGCTGAGGGGAATGCTCAGTCGGAGTTGGGTTTGATTGGGAGCTGGCTGGGATAGGAGAAAAGCAAGCTGGCTCCCCGGACTGCGAGTGATGGGGGTGGTGGTGGGATTGGTTTGGGGACTGAGCAGGGATGGATCGAGTTGGGCGTTGAGGGTGAGCACAAATTCCTGGTTTTGCTGGTCAACCTGCCAGGTTGCAGGCTGGTCGAGTTCAATCACGATGCGATCGCCCCAGGATTGTTTTCCCAACCGGACAGATTGCACCCTAGCAATGGCTGAGGCAATTTGCAGCGTTGTACCGTTAACCTGCATCTGCCAGCCCATCTGGCGAGCAAAGTCGGTAATATCCAGATAGCGAATGGAGCCTATCAGGCGGGTTGGCAACAGGAGTGGGTTAATTCTGGGATCGGAGAACCATTGCACGGGTTGATGGCTGGCATCCTCAGTATTCAAAAGTTCTACCCCCAACGCCTGCATCAATCCAGCATCACTGATGCCTGTGCGAGTGGAACCGGCTATTTGCCATTGACTCCAGACTGCCGGGAGGGTGCGGCCATTGAAGAGAATCTGAGTTCCTTCAGATGCAGCGGATGGGGAAGCCTGGCTCAGGACGAGTGGCCTGGAAAGGGCGATCGCTGGTTTCATCGTGCCTGCTTCGGGTGCGACCCAATGAACTGTAACCGCTGCCAATGGCATGCTGATGGCTAGTAGATCAAAACAAAAGTTTTGAAGGGGGTGGAGGAGGTGGCCCTCCCTTCTGGGGGCGAAGCCCCTAAGCTTCCATGTTGCAAAATTTAGTGTTTGCAACACTAGCCTGACAAGTTTTGTCTGAGAGTACTGCAAACCCTTCTCTTTCAACCATCCCCGCATACCGGTTCGAATCACGACCATATTCTTACTGCCACTCAAAGTTTGTTCAGCGGATCTGTCAATGCCGATCTGGCCTTCCATAATTTGCCAGAAATTGGTGTGGAAGGTTGATCGGAAATCAGTAACGCTAGGATAGAAGAGGTGCTTAGTTGGCAACCAGATAGGTGGGCGGGCAGGCCATCCCTTTTGCGATCAATGATTACCACGAAAACTGCGATAGTGGTAAAACCCAAGAAACGGGGATTGTCAGGAGAAGGCTTTTTTTAATAAGATTTGATTCACCCGTTGCAGTGCCTCGGTAGTCAATTGGTAATGGCAGATCCAGTTGCTACGGCTGTATCAGGTTAGACAGATTTCTTACTAAGATTGTCTGCTTTTCAGGAATTTATCCTAATTATTCAGCCTCCAATGGGGCTGAATAATAATCTGGACATGAATCAACAATGCTTAATTAAGAATGCTTAATTAAGACCTGACCTTAAATAGATAGATCAACAAGTTTCTCTCATGGGTAGGACAACTGTGAATCAAGATGGACATCAGAATCCAGAATCGGATGCGGGGTATGGGGGGCAGCGCTGGCTGGTGGAAGAGCGAGATGCCTGCGGCGTTGGCTTTATTGCTGATCAGAAGAGCCGGGCGAGCCATGTGCTGATTGAACAGGCGCTATCTGCCCTTGCCTGTATGGAACACCGGGGGGGATGTAGTGCCGACTACGACTCTGGTGATGGTGCTGGTTTGATGACGGCTATTCCGTGGGAGCTGTTTAAACCCTGGCTGGCGGCTAAAGGAATTGATGCTCTACCGGGCGATCGCATCGGGGTTGGCATGATTTTTCTGCCCAACCAGCCAGAAGCCGCCGCGATCGCCCGTCGGATTATTGAGCAGACGGTTCACGAAGAAGGGATGACTGTCCTGGGCTGGCGGGAGGTTCCTGTCAGGCCAGAAATGCTGGGAATTCAGGCACGGGAAAACCAGCCCCAGATCGAGCAAATTTTAGTCGAGTCTAAACATGCGACGGGTGATGAGCTAGAGCGCTTACTGTATCTGGTGCGTAAGCGAGTTTTGCGGGCGGCTGCTAGCGAAGTTCGGGGTTCTGCCCTGGAAGATGCCTTCCGGGATTTCTACATGTGTTCCTTCTCCTGCCGCACGATTGTCTACAAGGGCATGGTGCGATCGGCAATTCTGAGTGAGTTCTATGTGGATTTGAAGCAACCAGAGTACACCAGTGCTTTTGCCATTTACCATCGCCGCTTCAGCACAAATACAATGCCAAGATGGCCTCTGGCGCAACCCATGCGACTAGTGGGGCACAATGGCGAAATTAACACTCTGCTGGGCAATATTAATTGGATGGTGGCCCGCGAGGCCGAACTGGCCCATCCCTACTGGGGCGATCGCTTGCAGGATCTCAAACCTACTGTCAACGCTGAAAATAGCGACTCCGCCAATCTGGATAATGTGATGGAGTTGCTGGTGCGCTCTGGACGCAGCCCCCAGGAAGCACTGATGATCATGGTGCCGGAGGCGTATCAGAACCAGCCGGATCTACTCAGCTATCCAGAAATTATCGATTTCTATGAATACTACAGCGGCATCCAGGAACCCTGGGATGGTCCGGCACTATTGGTCTTTAGTGATGGCAAAACAATTGGCGCCACTCTGGACCGCAATGGGCTGCGTCCTGCCCGCTACAGCATCACCCGCGATGGCTATGTGGTGGTGGCCTCCGAGGCGGGGGTAGTGGATTTACCCGAAGCCGAAATTGTAGAAAAGGGGCGGTTGGGTCCTGGTCAGATGATTATCGTCAACCTGGAGAAGCACGAGATTCTCAAAAACTGGGAGATTAAGCAACGAGTGGCCAGCGCCCAACCCTACAGTGAGTGGCTACGGCAAAACCGGGTGACGATTACCCCCCAACCCTTTGCAGATGAGGCTCCCCGGATGGATGCTCATGAGGTGTTGCGGTACCAGACCGCCTTTGGCTATACCGCCGAAGATGTGGAGATGATCATCGAGGAGATGGCGGCTCAGGGCAAGGAGCCAACCTTCTGCATGGGGGATGACATTCCCCTGGCGGTGCTGTCTGAGAAGCCCCACCTGCTGTATGACTACTTCAAGCAGCGGTTTGCCCAGGTGACGAACCCGGCCATTGATCCCCTGCGAGAAAGGCTGGTAATGTCGCTGACGATGCAGTTGGGCGATCGCGGCAATCTGCTGGAGGAAAAGCCCGAATTTGCCCGCCTGCTGAAGCTGGAATCTCCCGTTCTGGGAGATATTGAGTTAGAGCAAATCCGCCAGTCTGGGTTTGAAACGGCGGATCTGTCTACCTTATTTGAAGTAGCTACAGGCCCTGAAGGGTTACAGCGAGCCGTGACCCATCTGTGCCAGCAGGCTGCCGAAGCGGTGCAGTCGGGCCAGAAGATTCTGATTTTGAGCGATCGCATCAACCATAAGGGCGAGTTGGGTGGACTCCAGGCAGAGTGTAGCTACATCCCACCCCTGTTAGCCGTTGGAGCTGTGCATCACCACCTGATTCGTCAGGGTTTGCGGATGAAGGCTTCCTTGATTGTGGATACAGCCCAGTGCTGGAGTACCCATCACTTTGCCTGCCTGATTGGTTATGGAGCCAGTGCTGTGTGCCCTTACCTGGCTCTGGAAACCGTGCGCCAGTGGTGGGCAGACTCCAAGACGCAGAACATGATGGCGCGGGGCAAGCTCAAATCCATTCCATTAGCGGCGGCCCAGGCCAACTACCGCAAGGCGATCGAAGATGGGTTACTCAAAATCCTTTCCAAGATGGGGATCTCGTTGCTGTCCAGCTATCACGGGGCTCAAATTTTTGAAGCAATCGGCATTGGTCCTGATCTGCTGCACCTGGGCTTTGCGGGTACCACCTCCCGTGTCGGTGGCATCAGCATTGCTGACCTGGCTCAGGAAGTGATGTCTTTCCACTGCCGTGCTTTCCCTGAACTGACGATCAAAAAGCTGGAGAACTTTGGGTACGTTAACTACCGTCCGGGTGGGGAATACCATATGAACAGCCCGGAAATGGCGAAGTACCTCCATAAGGCAGTCGAGAACCAGAGCTATGACCACTACGCACTCTACATGAAGTATCTGGAGGAGCGTCCTCTGACCGCCCTGCGTGACTTGCTGGACTTTAAGAGCGATCGCCCCGCCATTCCGATAGAAGAGGTGGAGCCAGCCTCCGAGATTGTGAAGCGGTTCTGCACTGGAGGAATGTCGCTGGGTGCCCTGTCGCGGGAGGCGCACGAAACCCTGGCGATCGCAATGAACCGAATTGGTGGCAAATCTAATTCGGGGGAAGGGGGAGAAGACCCCATCCGTTTCCGAGTGCTGGACGATGTGGATGAAAATGGTCTCTCCTCCGTGCTGCCTCACCTGAAGGGATTGCGAAATGGTGATACGGCCAGTTCGGCGATTAAGCAGGTGGCATCCGGTCGGTTTGGGGTCACGCCCGAATATCTGATGAGCGCCAGGCAGGTGGAAATTAAGATCGCCCAGGGGGCCAAACCAGGAGAGGGAGGGCAACTGCCCGGCACCAAGGTCAGTCCTTACATTGCCATGCTGCGGCGTTCCAAACCGGGCGTAACGCTAATTTCTCCCCCTCCCCACCACGATATTTATTCCATCGAAGACCTGGCCCAACTAATCTTTGATCTGCATCAGATCAACCCAACCGCTCAGGTATCTGTGAAACTGGTGGCTGAAATTGGGATTGGCACCATTGCGGCTGGGGTTGCCAAAGCCAATGCAGACATCATCCAGATCTCCGGGCATGATGGCGGCACCGGGGCCTCCCCCCTCAGTTCCATCAAGCATGCTGGAAGCCCCTGGGAACTGGGTCTGACTGAGGTTCACCGCGTCCTGCTGGAAAACCAACTGCGCGATCGCGTCATTTTGCGAGTTGACGGCGGCATCAAAACTGGCTGGGACGTGGTGATGGCTGCCCTGATGGGCGGGGAAGAATTCGGGTTTGGCTCCATCGCCATGATTGCCGAGGGCTGCATTATGGCCCGCATCTGTCACACTAATAATTGCCCGGTGGGGGTTGCCAGCCAGAAAGAGGAGCTACGCAAGCGATTTACGGGCATCCCTGAACATGTAGTCAACTTCTTCCTCTTTATTGCGGAAGAAGCGCGATCGCTGATGGCACGGTTGGGCTACCGTTCATTGAATGAACTGGTTGGACGGGCTGATCTGTTGAAGCTGCGCGAAGGTGTGAAGCCGACCAAAACTCAGGCGCTCAACTTAAATTGCCTGACTCATCTGCCTAATACCCGTGAAGACCGCTCCTGGTTGAATCACGAAGAGGTTCATAGTAACGGCCCGGTACTGGATGATAAAATCCTCAGTGATCCGGACATTCAGGCCGCCATTCAAAATCAAACCAATATCAGCAAAACCTACACCATTGTCAACACAGACCGGACAGTGGGGGCTCGACTGGTAGGGGCGATCGCCAAACGATATGGCAATAATGGCTTTGGCGGTCAAATTACCCTTCATTTCAAAGGGACAGCCGGTCAGAGCTTTGGCGCATTCAATATCCCCAATGTGATTCTGAAACTAGAAGGCGAGGCCAACGATTACGTGGGCAAGGGCATGCATGGAGGTGAAATCATCATCACCCCACCCCAGGAGGCCACTTACGATCCAGCTAGAAACGTGATTATTGGCAATACCTGCCTCTACGGGGCAACGGGCGGCTTTTTGTATGCCAATGGTCAGGCTGGAGAACGGTTTGCCGTCCGCAACTCCCAGGCTCAAGCCGTAGTGGAAGGAGCCGGGGATCACTGCTGCGAGTACATGACCGGTGGGGTCATCGTTGTTCTGGGCAATACTGGACGCAACGTAGGTGCTGGGATGACGGGTGGATTGGCCTACTTCCTAGATGAAGATGGCAGCTTTCCAGCCAAAGTCAACCCGGAAATTGTCAAAACTCAGCGGGTAATTACATCTGCGGGTGAGCGCCAGTTGAAGGAGCTCATTGAAGCCCACGGCGATCGCACCGGCAGTCCCAAAGCTAAAGCGATCCTGGCGAACTGGTCGGAATACCTGCCCAGGTTTTGGCAGGTAGTGCCCCCGTCAGAGAAAGATTCTCCTGAAGCCAACCCGGATGCAGTTGAAGAGAAGGTGCTGAGTTCGGTGCAGTAAGAGTAGTGTAAGGGGGATTGGGGGATGGAGTAGAGAACCTTACCCTATCACGCTATTCCTCTATCACTCATCACTATCACACTTTTCCCCTCGCTCTGTTGTCTAATTGAGAGGCAGTTTTAGGTTAAAACCTCCGAGGTTTGCGTAAGCCTTGAGGCGTCTGAATAATATAGCTATAACCACCAGGCTTAGGACAGGGTGGGGTTCCACCCTGCTGGGGACGAGGCCCCACCCCCCCTTTGAAGCCAATGTCCTAAGCAACCTGGCGATAGCTATAAAAGTATCTTTTTGGAAAGATAAGCTTGAGTAAATACTCGAAAGTTTGCTAACTTTTGCAAAGAGATCTTCAGATATTTTTATCAAATTGTGTCGGATGGCGGCTGAAATGCCCATCTGGTGCTGCTTTTTTGATACAAACATTCATGGGCTGGTAACTGTCAGTTTATTTATAGATGTACTGATTTGTCACTGGTCATTTGTCATTCGTTATTTGCCTTAACTCATTCGCAGCTGAACCAATGACCCGTGACTGATGAGTCGTGACCTGTGACAGCCCCAATCGCCGATTCACCGAGAAGGAGCCATTACCGCATGTTCACACACGTTAAGCCCACGGTCAGACACATCGCCCCAGACGATTTGCGTGGGCGTTTTCTGATCAAGGTGGTCTACGTTGTGCTGGAGCCTCAGTATCAAAGTTCTCTTTCAGCAGCGGTTCGCTCCATCAACCAGAACCACCCCCATCTGGCTGTTGAAATCAGTGGATATTTGATTGAGGAACTCCGCGATCGCCAGAACTACGAAGACTTCAAACGGGATGTTTCTGAGGCAAACATCTTTATCGCATCGCTCATTTTCCTGGAAGACCTGGCTGATAAGCTGGTTGCGGCTGTGGAACCGTACCGCGATCGCCTTGATGTGGCCGTAGTTTTCCCGTCCATGCCCCAGGTGATGCGCCTGAACAAAATGGGCAGTTTTTCTCTGGCTCAAATCGGGCAATCCAAAAGCGTGATTTCCCAGTTCATGAAGAAGCGCAAGGAGAATTCCGGGGCAGGCTTCCAGGATGCCATGCTGAAGTTGCTGCGGACATTGCCCCAGGTGCTGAAGTACCTGCCGATGGACAAAGCGCAGGACGCTCGTAATTTCATGCTTAGCTTCCAGTACTGGCTAGGGGGAAACCAGGAAAACCTGGAGAACTTTTTGCTGATGCTGGCCGATAAATACGTCGTAGGGGTGAACAGTAGTTCCCCTCTGCAATACCGTGAACCCCAGACCTACCCTGATCTAGGAATCTGGCACCCTCTAGCTCCCTGTATGTATGAGGATGTCAAAGAATATTTCAACTGGTTCAACTCTCGCACTGATATTTCCCAGGACATGAAGGATCCGCTGGCTCCTACTGTTGGCCTGGTCTTGCAGCGGACACATCTGGTCACGGGCGATGATGCTCACTATGTAGCGATGGTATCCGAACTGGAAGCCATGGGAGCGCGGGTGATTCCTGTTTTTGCAGGTGGTTTAGACTTCTCTAAACCGGTAGATGCATTCTTCTACGATCCGCTTTCCAAAGGCGAGAAACCCATTGTTGATGTGGTTGTCTCCCTGACCGGATTTGCCCTGGTGGGTGGCCCAGCCCGCCAGGATCATCCAAAGGCGATCGAAGCGCTCAAACGGTTAAATCGCCCTTATATGGTGGCGCTACCACTCGTATTCCAGACCACCGAAGAATGGCAAAATAGCGAACTGGGGCTTCATCCAATTCAGGTGGCGCTGCAAGTTGCCTTGCCAGAACTTGATGGTGGTATTGAACCGATTATTTTGTCGGGTCGGGATGGGGCGACAGGTAAAGCGATCGCCCTGCAAGACCGGGTTGAAGTGATCGCCCAGCGGGCTATGAAATGGGCCAACCTGCGCCGCAAGCCCAAGCTGTATAAGCGCGTTGCCATTACCGTTTTTAGCTTTCCCCCAGACAAGGGCAACGTTGGAACGGCGGCCTACCTGGATGTATTTGGTTCCATTTACAAGGTGATGGAATCCCTGAAGTTGAACGGTTACGATGTGCAGGGACTTCCAGAATCTCCCGAACAGTTGATGCTGGAAGTACTACATGATGCACGGGCCCAGTACAACAGCCCCGAACTCAATATCGCTTACCGCATGTCTGTTCAGGAGTATGAGCAACTAACGCCCTACTACGAGCGGTTGATTCCCTCCTGGGGTGAACCACCTGGGCACCTGAATACGGACGGGCAAAACCTGCTGATCTATGGAAAATCCTTCGGCAATATTTTCATTGGAGTACAGCCTACCTTTGGCTACGAAGGTGATCCGATGCGCCTGCTGTTTTCCCGCTCTGCCAGTCCCCACCACGGTTTTGCGGCGTACTACACCTACCTGGAAAAAGTCTGGAAAGCCGATGCGGTGCTCCATTTTGGCACCCACGGTTCACTAGAGTTTATGCCGGGCAAGCAAATTGGCATGTCCGATGAGTGCTTCCCGGATAGTCTGATTGGCACCATCCCCAATCTCTACTATTACGCTGCCAATAATCCCAGTGAGGCAACAATCGCCAAGCGCCGCTCCTATGCCGAAACCATCAGCTACCTCACGCCGCCTGCTGAAAATGCCGGACTTTACAAAGGCTTGAAGGAACTAAGCGACCTGATCGCCTCTTACCAGACCCTGAAAGACACCGGACGGGGTGAGTCTATTACCAACACCATCATGGACAAGTGCCGAATGGTGAACCTGGATAAGGACATCGACCTGCCGGAGAAAGACGCGAAGGATATGACCTCGGAGGAGCGAGACACGATCGTCGGCAAGGTCTATATCAAGCTGATGGAGATTGAGTCGCGTTTGCTGCCCTGCGGGTTGCATGTGATTGGAAAGCCACCCAGCGCTGAGGAGGCGATCGCTACGCTAGTCAACATCGCCGGGCTGGATCGGGAAGAGGAAGGCATCCTCAGCCTGCAACGGATTATCGCCAACAGCATTGGGCGGAACATTGATGAGGTGTATGAAAGGAGTGATCGCGGCATCCTTAACGATGTTCAACTCCTGAACGACATTAATCAGGCCGTCCGTGCCGCTGTTGCCGCCATGGTTCACGCCCAGGTAGACGAAGAAGGCCGCGTCTCCAAAATGTCCATGCTGACTAATCTCTTCAGTCTGGGTGGCAAGAAGGAACCCTGGGTCGAATCCCTCTACAATGCAGGCTATCCGAACGTCGATACCGAAGCTCTGAAGCCCCTTTTTGAGTATCTACAATTCTGCCTCAAGCAGGTCGTTGCCGATAACGAATTGGGTGCCCTGCTCCTGGCACTGGATGGGCAGTATATTCTTCCTGGTCCTGGGGGAGACCCCATCCGCAACCCGGACGTGCTACCCACAGGTAAAAATATCCATGCCCTTGATCCCCAGGCAATTCCCACAACAGCGGCGGTGAAGTCAGCCAAAGTAGTGGTCGATCGCCTCCTGGCTCGTCAAGCTGCCGAAAACGGTGGGAAATACCCCGAAACCATTGCCTCCGTCCTTTGGGGTACCGACAACATCAAAACCTACGGCGAATCCCTAGCTCAAATTCTCTGGATGGTGGGTGTTCGCCCCCTGCCCGACTCCCTGGGACGCGTCAACAAGCTAGAGTTGATTCCCCTGGAAGAACTGGGCCGTCCCCGGATTGATGTGGTCGTCAACTGCTCCGGCGTTTTCCGCGATCTGTTCATCAACCAGATGAGCCTGCTTGATCGCGCCATTAAAATGGCCGCCGAAGCGAACGAACCCCTGGAAATGAACTTCGTCCGCAAACATGCGCTGCAACAGGCCAAAGACCTGGGCATCGAACTGCGTCAGGCTGCCACTCGTGTCTTTTCCAACGCCTCCGGTTCCTACTCCAGCAACATTAATCTGGCTGTGGAAAACGGCACCTGGGAGCAGGAGTCAGAGCTTCAGGACATGTACCTGGCACGGAAGTCCTTCGCTTTCTCGTCTGATAATCCCGGTACGATGGAACAGAGCCGCGAACTGTTTGAGTCAGCTCTAAAGACGGCAGAAGTTACCTTCCAGAATCTCGACTCTTCGGAAATTTCACTCACTGATGTTTCTCACTACTACGACTCTGACCCGACGAAGATTGTCGCTCGCCTTCGGGATGACGGCAAAATGCCTGCTTCCTATATGGCAGACACCACCACCGCCAACGCTCAAATTCGCACCCTATCAGAAACCGTGCGTCTGGATGCCCGCACCAAGCTGCTCAATCCCAAGTGGTACGAGGGTATGTTGAGCCACGGCTATGAAGGAGTCCGCGAATTGTCGAAGCGGCTGGTTAATACGATGGGCTGGTCAGCAACCGCCGGGGCCGTTGACAACTGGGTTTACGAAGATACGAACACCACCTTCTTCAAAGACCCAGAAATGTGCAAGCGGTTGATTGATATGAACCCCAACTCCTTCCGCAAGATGGTGACAACCCTGCTAGAGGCGAACGGTCGCGGTTATTGGGAAACCAGCGAAGAAAACCTGGAACGCCTGCGCCAGCTATATCAAGAAGTGGAAGACCGAATTGAAGGGGTTGATTAACCTGTTTTGAAACCTGCTTTGATCGGTTGGACAAAGTGTTTACCGGGATTCTCCATTAAGATGGAGGGGCCAGGAGCGAGAAGCTAGAATACAAGAGCGAGAAGCCAGAATAAATCTTACTTCTGGCTTCTCGCTCCTGGCTTTTCAAATCCTTATTAGATGATACGATTAGACGACATGTGCTTTTATAGCTGTCGCCAGGTTGCATAACCTGCATTATTCATGAGCAGTGGCAAGAGGGGGCAGATTCAGCCAGCTAAGGAGTGCCATCAAGAATGTGAGCGCACTTAACAAAACACCTTAACTATGCTCGCAAACGGCAGAAATAGCTCTTAAAAAAAACCTTAACAGACACACTAATCTATCCAGGTTCAAAAACAGTCCAACGCCAGAATGTCCTAAGTCTGGTGACAGCTATACAGAATAATGAGTGGAGAAGTTACCCATCGACCCATCCACTCATCATGCTTTAACTGAATTTAACTTCTGCATTTAACTTCTGCGAGTTTGCCTTAGCCTTGATTGGGTACTCTCACTTTGCGAGCCATATCCAGGTAAGAGGCCATATTGGCACCGGGGCGACGGCGGCCATTGCTACTATTGGTCAAAAGGTAATCGGTTGCGAAGGTAGTGACGGTGGGTTGGGGCAAGTTCAAACCCTTGGCAACGGCAACAGGCTCTGATGCCTTCATAGGCTCAGCAGGCTTAGTTGCTCCAGATTCAGCTTTTGCCGCAGCCAGTTGAGCTGCCCGCTTTGAGGGCTTTTTCTCGCTCTTCCCGGCAGTGGCAGAATCTGCAACGGATTCAGCCGGTTTGCTGGTGGCAGAAGAACTGCCACTACCCTTTGCATCATCAAGCTCTAAATAAAACCCATTGGAGCTTTTATTCGGCTTAGAGCTAGATTGCTCACCAGCGGCTTTCAAACTGGTGTCCTTTTTCTTTAAACCGAACAGTCCACCCAAAAAACCAAAAATTCCAGAAAACAAACCCTTGATGAAATTAATCAAACCGCTCATTACAACTGCTCCTGAAGTTCGTACCGATGTGCTGGCGCAAAGTTGGGGAAAAGATAATGCTAAAGATACTTAAAGGCTCTACGCTGACTCAGGTAGGCCACCAAGTTAAGATCGCTGTGTACGCTTCGCGCGATCACAGATCACGCTCCGGCAAATGGAACCCAAACATTTATCGTCACCGATTATGAGATTCTGTCGGGGATCATTGCAAGATTTATCCATACTTCTTCGCAAAAGTTAATCCTTGCAAAAAAGCGTTTATACCTATGATTCTAGGGGTGATTGACTCCTTGAGGCACAACCAAAGTTATTTTTATTGACTATTGACTGGTCCGTCCATCCTGGCTTCTCCCTTCTGCCCTTCCTCTTTCCTTTAATAAAAGATTCTCCCAGCTTGCCGATAAAAGAGTCGCTTACGCGATTCTTTTATCTCAAACAAAACTCCTGAAATCTTAATTTTATTTTAGTGATAAGCATCACTTATCACCAAACTCCCAGGAGAGCCCTCTAAAACAAATTAACCCAGGAAAAATCTGCCCTGCCAAAGTGAACACTAAAGGCAACCATCAAGTTTTCCAGGCACTCAACCAACCACTCAATTTCGCCCCTCACCTTAGTTTCATAATGTTTCAGCATGACAGCAAAACGCCTCGCCATGTGGGCTTTGATCATTTCCAGATTCGGCTTTACCTCACGGCAAAGCAACACAATCTTGAGTAGCAGACCAATTGTAAAAGTAGAACCCAAAATGTTATTCAGATCTACAAAAACAACGTGATGGTTAGGGCGGGTTGGACTGGCAACCAAAAAGTCAAGCAATTGCCCACAGGTTTGCACTAGCAGTGAGTTGCTGGGTCGGAGGTTGTCACTCTGCGGCAGAGTGGTTTCTAGTTGTTCTGCCAGCCAGCGATTAAAGTGGTGTTTGCCGTAGTCCGGCTTTTCGGAGTGCAGAATTGATGCCGTCAGGTAATCATACATCTCCCGCTTCACGTCCCGGTAGGAGGGGGCTTCTTTGCTGTAAGCCACAAATTGCCTTGCCAGATCACGGTAAGTGTGGGGACCTTCTGCTTTACCCACAAACTTTCTGACGGCGGTCTCAACCTGTTTAGGGCTAAGCAGTGTGGGATTTTTGACCTCGCCTTCCTGAGAAGAGGACTTTCGCAGCATATGGGTCATGTAGAGATTGAGGTCTTGCTCAAATTGCCGCTCCCTGGCTTCTTGCATTCGCCTGACGGCTTGTTGCCCTATTTCGCTGGTATCCCAGTTCAAAACACAGTAGGGATAGAGGTAGGGATAGCGAGGAATCAGGTTGCGGATTGGTTCGTTCTTCGGTTCGCTTGCCGCATCGGGAATTTTATCAACGATGCGGGCCCGGTCTTGAAGTTCGGTGTACTGCTCAGTCTGGTTAAACTGACGGATTAGATCCCGCAGGCGTCGGGTAAGGGGGGAGTTTTTTGCCACTGCGTAGGGAGGGCTGAACAGGTTAACCAGTTCAACTGTTGCCTGCCTCAGTTCGGGATGCAACCACCAATAGTTAATCAGAATATAACAGCAGCGGTTCAAGATCAGGGTAAATTCCTGTTCTGCCCAGGGAGAGGTGACAATCCGATGCAGCGCTTCAAGAATCTCTAGGTCGGGGTAATCTTGCCCATCAATGAAGAGATAGCGAAATCGTTCAACTAGGTCCGCTGGAGATTCTTTTTTTCTCAGCTCCAGAAGATGGTTATATAGATATTCGGAGTCGAACCTGAAGTGCCGATAAGAGTAGTTTGACATGGGGAATGCCATTGGAGATGCCTGTCTTGGGTCGTAGCCGTGTAGAGGTTTAGAGCAAACAAAAGCAGATGAGTGATGACAAACGATGAACCAGCAAGGAAATTGACCCTAATTCTGAGCAAATTCTAATTTCGTGTTGCGAGAATTATAAGGTTTCTGTTGTTCGAGAATTAGTAAAATCAGGGACAGTTGCTGAAGTGACCACCCTTAATTAATAAGATAAATTAATTAATAAGAAATTAATAAGATAAAAGTAGGTAAGTGTAATTAAACTAGCTATCCTCTATGGTCCCCTCTGGCACGGGGGATGGCAGCAGCTGGGGGGCTTGCCAGAGATGCCATGTTCAATAATGACTACCGCTATAACTAACAACTTTCCTACTCAAAGTTTTGTAGAAAAATCATGCCGCTATATAGTTGAAATGCTGAATCCCAATGGCTGTCAGTAGCACGGGGAAGGCGGATGTGGGATTTCAACTTTCTCAGTGGAGTTGCAAAGTCTGCGGTTGTTTCGGCAAAGGCTGTAAATTCTGACCAAACGGGTTTACCAGACAATTGCTGGTTCAGCAGGGCAAGCAAATTGTTCCAGTTTGTCCGGATAGTGGTTTGATCCAGTTTTGCGATCGCCGCCTGTTTGGAAATCACCTGAATCCCTTGATGAAATTCGTATCGGGTGTCATGCAGACGCAAAATACTACGTCTGCCAGGCAAATGCAGGTCACAGAAGTGGGTGTAGTCCTGGGTGGCTTCTTTTCGTTCCAGGCGATCGCGGTAACCCAGGGTCAAAACTTGTTCAAAAACAGGGATGATTCCCTCAACCCGCTGGCTCACCTCAGCCCAGTCAAAGGTCAGAGAACCTAACTGATCCTGTTCATTACGGCAAACCACCATAGCCTGCGGTGAGACGGTCTGGAAAAACTGAACCTGAAACACCTGAATCTTTTGGAGTTGGGCCAAGGATGTCCAAAATACTGGTACTCCTGCCTCCTTCAAGTCCTGACCATAGACCGTCAATTCGCCCATGGTTCCGCTGCGGTAGAGCCGCCAGCCCCGGTTAGGTAACAGAAGCCGCGCAGTGTAGGTATCCAGCTTCATGACACGGGCAAGATTTTGGATGGCTACATTTCTGGCGTCTCCTGTAACCGACTCCAGCACCATGAAGCCAGGTTCATTGTTAGAAGGATGGCTGGTTGCCTGGGCGATCGCCCGTCGCCGCTGTTCTTGCTGAAGCGTCTCAACCCGCTGAATCCCCCGCCGCGCTTGAGTGGCTAATTTTGGATTTGTTGCATTGCGCAACAGTTGGCGGTAGGTTTCTTCTGCCGTGTCAAACTTACCGGAAACTTCCTGCAACCTTGCAACATAGAGCTGCACCCAGGGGTTGTCAGGCGATCGCTTCAACAGCTCTTTCAATAAATGGGAAGCCGTTTGATAGTCTCGGCGATCAAAGGCGGCAGCAACTTGGTCGAGCATGGGAATGGGAAGTGAGAGGTGATCTTGCTATTCTTTTGTATCGTATTAGCCTGTTTGATAACAGTTGCTCGACGCATAATTTCAAACAATGCAGTTCAGTTGGTTATAGCCATAGCCACCAGGCTTAGGACGGGGTGCAGGGGTTCCACCCCTGCTTGGGGACTCCGCCCTCACCCCCCATGTTGCAAAATTTAGTGTTTGCAGCATCTGTAGCTCGTCAAGGCTGTTTTGAGGGGTTGAAAACCCTTCAAAACACTCAGGAAATGGATTTTATAGATTTGAGGGGTAGCTCAAATCTATTCTGACGGACTACTAATTTGTAAGAATTTGGCGGCGGAAGCGTACAGCCGGTTCAGCAATTTTATAAGTTTCTCCTTGGTTGTGTGCGGAAATACCCTCTGGCATTAAGCTAGAGGGGTTTTTATTGGAACAGCTCTTCTGCCATGACCTCACTGCATCGAATTCGTCATTTTTCTCGCTCTTTCGTTGTGTTATGGCTACTAATTCTGTGGCCTACTCGCCAGCCGTCTCAGGCAATGCCCTACTCGGATCGGGGCAAGCGGGGCATGGTGGTTTCTGCCCATCCACTGGCAAGCGAAACGGGATTACATATTCTCAAAAAGGGCGGCAATGCTATTGATGCAGCGGTCTCCACAACCTTAGCGATATCGGTGGTTGAGCCCTTTTCGGCTGGAATTGGTGGTGGTGGTTTCTTGTTGCTGCGGTTGGGCCAGACGGGCGAAGTCCAGGCACTGGACTTTCGGGAAAGGGCACCGTTGAAAGCGACTCGAAACCTGTATCTGGATGCCCAGGGAAAGGTGCGCCCCAATGCCAGCACCAGTGGTTACCTGGCAGTAGCCGTACCTGGCACCATTGCAGGACTCCATGAAGTCCATCGGCGTTACGGAAAGCTTTCCTGGAAGGAGGTAGTGGCTCCCTCTATTCGGTTGGCAAGGGATGGATTTCCGGTCAGTCGGCGGTTGTCGGCGGCGATCGCCCGTCAAACAACTCTGCGTCAGAATCCCGCTGCCCAAAAGCTCTTTACCTCCAATGGCGATCCTTTAGAACCTGGAGGAATTCTGATCCAGAAAGATCTGGCGCAGACACTCCAGGAAATTGCTCAAAATCCTCAAAGTTTTTATACCGGCAAGATTGGGGCCGCGATCGCCCGCGATATGGCTGTGAATGGAGGCTTGATTAGTCTGGAAGACCTGAAGCGTTACCGTCCCATCTGGCGTGATCCGGTATGCGGCTCCTTTCGCGTCTATCAGGTCTGCTCTATGCCGCCCCCCTCTTCGGGCGGTATTCTCCTGCTGCAAATTCTCAACATGATTGGCGATACGGACTTAAAGTCCATGGGCTGGCACCATCCAGACGCCTTACATCTCCTGGTGGAAGCGATGAAAATGGCCTACGCCGATCGCGCCACCTATCTGGGAGATCCCGATTTTACTAATGTCCCAGTCCAGGCATTAATCAGTCCAACCTATGCCAGGCAGCGGCGACAGGAAATTGATGGGCAGAAAGCCCGTCCCTCCAGCCAGGTGAAACCAGGCAACCCTGCCCAGTTGCAAAATCTTTTAATAACCAGAGCACTTCACAGTGAACATCCCTCTGCATTCCCTCCACCCCCTCACCCTTCTACTCCCTTACCCCTCTACCCTCCCACTCTCCCCCTCCCCACCCTTGCCTATGGGCTGTTCCCAACACGAGAATCCCCAGAGACGAGCCACCTCAGTGTTGCGGATCAGGATGGTAATGCAGTCAGCCTTACCTTTACAGTGAATTTAGGATTTGGGGCAGGAGTCGTGGTTCCCGGTACAGGTATTGTTTTGAATAACGAAATGGATGATTTTGCGATCGCCCCCAATGTTCCCAATGCCTTTGGTCTGGTGGGCGGTGAGGCTAATGCGATCGCTCCCGGTAAAACGCCCCTTTCCAGCATGACACCAACCATCGTGACCGAAAATGGAGCGCTGCGAATGGTGGTTGGTGCTCCGGGTGGCAGCACGATTATTACTACAGTGTTGCAAGCTATCTTGAATGTACTGGTGTACGAGATGGATGTAAAACCGGCGATCGCCGCTCCCCGATTGCATCACCAGTGGCTTCCCGACCAACTAAGAATGGAACGCTGGGGCTTTGACTATCTCACCCTGGCAGACCTGCACCGCCGTGGGCATCAACTTTCCGAAAGCGCCCCCTGGGGTAATGCTCAGGCGATCGTCCGCACTTCCGATGGTTGGCTGGAAGGAGCCGCCGACCCACGTGGCGAAGGAGCAGCCTACGGGTTTTAAATTATAGCTCTACGCGGGTGCGTTAGGACATTGGAATTAGAGAGGGAGTGGGGGCTTCGCCCCCAGCCAGGGGTGGAACCCCTGCACCCCGTCCTGACCATAATGACTACCGCTATATCAATCAACTTTGAGTAGTCCCCGGTGGAGGCGATCGAATACCTGGTTGATCAGTGTCTTTTCTTCCGTCGTCAGAGTTGTCAGCGACAGGAATAACCGCTGGTCGGCACGGGTAATGCGACGGGAGGCAAAAATTCGGTCAACGGTTTCCATCAAAAGGCAAGAGGGAACTGGGGCTTGCATAGGTTTAAGAGGGCAACTCAACTGTCTTCAGTATGCGCCTCTCCTTCAATCAACTGAGTGATGGTTGGATGTCGTTTGGTGTGACAATTCAGTTGATTTTTCGTGATCTCAGTCAAGGAGCAATTGGAGTTGCCAGTGATTCCTGACTATTCAACAAGTGGTTGATGGTGTTGACTACCCGTTGGGCAGAACCAGTCAGGAACGGGCGATCGAGCGTATCGGGTGTATCGCTGGGCTGGTGATAGTGGGGATTGCGAAAGTTAGCGGTGTCTGTCACCATGACGGCACCGATGTTGGCATACCAGAAGGGAGCATGGTCGCTACGCAGCAAATCGGGGGTCAGTAATCCTTTCAAGGGGACAGGCAAGGTTAAAACGGGTGGCAGAGAGGATGGGTTGTTGGTTGGAAAAGAGTCGATTTGAAACGCATTTAACAATGGCAAATGCTCCTGATCGCCAATGATGGCTAGAAAATCTCCACGATTGGTGGAAGGTTTTTCGGGCAATCCTTCTGGGTAGCTCTGGCAACCTTCTGCGTGACAGGCATAGCCCAACATCTCCAGGTTGATGACTCCACTTAAATTAACCAGATTGGCCGATTCTGATGTAAAGGCGAAACTTCCTAAAAGTCCCTGCTCTTCTTGATCAAAGAAAGCTATTTGGAGCGATCGCACCGTCTTTTGGGGACCCAATAACCGGGCAATTTCGAGAGCTGTGGCGATCGCGCTGGCATTATCGTCTGCACCGGGAGAATCCCGAACCGTGTCGTAATGGGCCGTCACCAGAAGAGTTCCGGCCTTGGCGTCGGTTCCCGGTCTGTTAGCAACCAGATTAACTCCCCCTGCAAACGATTGGCTCTGGGGTTGCCATCCATACGCTTTCAATATTTGAGTCAGATAGTCACGGGCACGGGTGCGATCGCGGGATTGATACCGTTCAAAATTCAACGCCTGAATATGCTGAAACAATCGCTCTGGCTCAACCATAGGAGAAGGGGAAGGAACCGGAGTAGACAATCTGGGAGGAACAACAGGGGGCGCAGAAGGGGCAGGTGTACCAGAAGTTGCCGGGGTTGAAGTTGGAGTGCAGGCGGCGATCGCCACCAGAACACAACCGAATAAAACCTGAAGGAAACGATACCTCAACGCTTCTATGACCAACCTTTCCAGAAGTTTGAAGAAAGTCATGCCAAACATAGAGCGATCCTATAGCGATCGCCACCAGGCTGAGGACGGGGTGCAGGGGTGGAATCCCTGGCTTGGGGCTTCGCCCCAACCCCCCTTTAAAGCCAATGTCCTGAGCAAACTGGCTACAGCTATAACTTAAACCTCCGAGATTTGGCAGAATGCTTAAATCCTGATTCTAAGTCGTAACCGCCTCATGCTCAATCATGAATACATTGGCATAAAGGCTGGCTATAATTTGCTGCCCCTGCTGAGTCAGGGAAAGATAGCGCAGCGCATCTTGAATGTAGGGGTACACACCCTTCCAGTAAAACTGGGGGTAATTCCGGCGCAAATCTCCGGGGTTGCGGTATCCCAGCGCTTTGTTGACTCCCGTTTCTTCAAATTCATAGAATAGGGCTGGGATTTTTCTTAAATAACGCAGGTCGCTGAGCTGACCGATCAGATCAGAAGCTCTGACCAGCCCTGGAAAATGAACGGTATCCTGATGATCCTCGACTGAAGGAACCGGAAATCGGGTTAGCTCCATATTTTTCTTGATAATTTCGGGGTCAATCAGTTTGTGGCCTCCGAATCGCTCCTGGATAAAGAGTTTTCCGCGATCAACGTGGTAAGGTGTGAGGCTGGCATCCGTTGAACCGGGCGGAAGTGAAATCAATGCTCCGTCCAGCCCGGTTGCACAGAGGTTGTCCCGGTCTTCCCGGCATACTCCCCGAACATAGCCAATATCGTGACAAACGAGGGAAATAATGAAGTGCAGCCAATCTTCCGGGCTGATTCCCCCCTCTCGAATGTGTTTACCATGTAAAATTTCTTGCCCAACCAGCGTGACTAGAATCGTGTGTTCAACGTCGTGATACAGGGCATCGCTGTTGGCAATGTTCTCTAACGCCATGTTGCCTGCCCAGGCGAGGATGTCGGCATAGTCAGATTTGAGGCTGCCGTAAGTGCGGCTGTAACCTGCTTTCAGTTGCTGCACAAAGGCGTTGATGAGAATTTCGGTGGCGTTGAACATTGTCAGATACTCCATGCAATCCACCAACAGCAGATTGAATCAGGGTTCATATTCTTACTATGCCTTGCACTTTTAGCGAGTGAGGTGATAGTGCAGGTAGAAATTGGTGATTGCCCTCCAGGAAATCAGTGATGGCAACAGGTACATCGAGTGATTCGCGAATCATTAATCTGTGATCTGTTAGGATGGGCACGCAAGCTTTGCCCATCCAGGGGGTTCAATCAACCATGGGATGGGCAAGCTTTGCTTTGTCTCTGTGGATGAACTAGACAGGTCTTCGGTGAGCCTACCAAACTATCTAGTTCGGTTTGATTTTTGGATACCGTTTTCAGTATCTCAGGAATAGATCTGGACTCTTCTTTGGCACACTCGGTGAATTCTCATTCACTGACTCTGGCACTGAAGAGTGCAGGAAGAAACACAGACAACCCGAAAACCGATGTTATTGTTTCTGTTACCGGGCACGTTCCTGTTGCGGTTGGCAGAGCGGCAGTTTCCAGGATTGTTGTACCAGGAGCCGCCCCGCAGCACACGATAGCGATCGTCACCATTGGTCAACCAGGCGCTGCCGTCGGCGGGTGCGCCCTTATAGGAGGGATGCCAGTGATCCAGACACCATTCCCAAACGTTGCCATGCATATCAGACAGACCAAAGGTGTTGACCACGCCAAAACTGCCGACTTCGGTGGTCTTCTGGCGATATTCACCCGTGTTCCCTTCGCCATAGGTGTAGGTGCCGTTGTAGTTTGCCAGTTCTGGGTCAAGGGTCTCGCCAAAGTGGAAGGGAGTTGTGGTTCCAGCTCGACAGGCATACTCCCACTCGGCTTCGGAGGGCAGTCGATACTCTTTTCCAGTGTGTTTGGACAGGCGATCGCAGAATTCCATCGCCTCAATCCAGGACACGATTTCTACCGGGCGGTTGTCGCCTTTGAAGTTGGCTGGGTCAGGGCTTAGATAGTGGTTGATCTGAGGCAGGGTTGACACAAAACGCCACTGGGTCTGGGTAATGGGGAACTGGCTGATGGTAAAAGGCGGTACGGTG
Source organism: Leptothermofonsia sp. ETS-13 (assembly GCF_049200465.1). Taxonomy (NCBI): domain Bacteria; kingdom Bacillati; phylum Cyanobacteriota; class Cyanophyceae; order Leptolyngbyales; family Leptolyngbyaceae; genus Leptothermofonsia; species Leptothermofonsia sp. ETS-13. The sequence continues at coordinate 1,162,817 of NZ_CP120836.1, read as the reverse complement.
ACGGAGTGCTGCGCTTCCACATCCACCCCTTCCAGTTCGGGATAGGCGTACCTGTACCAGTCTCGCCCTTCTTCATCGGAGGGTGACCCCATGGGAAACGTGCCCCCCGGAATTGCCACTAGATCCAGGGTTAAATCTTCAGTCAGCGGTTCTTTCCAGACAGGGATAGATTTTACCTGGGGCAACACCTGTCCTGCTTTCAATTCCACGATCAGCATGGGGACTGGCTCGCCGCTGAGGGCACCAATCAGGCTCAGGGCTCTGGCCACCCCCTGGCGAATCGGTAAGGGTTGGGCATCGTTTTCCAGGATTTTCAATAATTCTGCTTTTCCAGTTTGCATCCAGCCCAGGGCTTCCGCTGCACTGCGCCGCACAGCCAGTTCTTCATTGGGGTCAGTCAGGAGGGCCAGGAGAGCCTGGCTGCCGATTCTCAGTTTTCCTAATGCCTGAGCCGCTGCCTGTCGGGCTTGCAGGGTCTGGTTCTGGTTTTCTAACATGCCTACCAGACTGGGCTCTGCCATGCAGGCGGAGTTGCCCCGGTTGCCTAAATCCTCAGCGGCACGAATTCGGTACTCCAGCTCCGGGGCTGAAAGTTCTGAAATCAGCAGACGAATCCGGCGTTTCTCCTGGGCCAGCCGCAGTTCTTCGGGGTCTAATCCGGCTTTGCAGGCGAGTTCCTCTGGTACAAAGGCTGGAATTCGGTCTGAAGTTTGGGACTCCTGTTGCTTCACCAGACAGCAGTCCCGCACTGCCAGCAAAAATCCTTGAATGGCTTCTGGAGTTTCGTTGCCCGCCTGCTGTTTCTGATCAATGGATGCCAGGAACTGACGCCACTTTTCGGCGGGGGCAGCCCGGTTGGATTGGGATTCCACCAGAAAATCAGGTGCAGTCTGGCGGGAGGGAGAAAGGAACCATTCCACTAACCAGATGGCAGCCAGATACTCTGCCAGCGGATCGAGAATCATGCGGAGTTTGTTGCCTGGCTCCCTGGTCTGGAGCAGACGGAGCCGTTGTTCCAGGTATTGCAACCGCTTTTCTGCTTCTACCGCAGTTGACTGGGTCGCTAAGGCGGCGATCGCGGTCTTTCTTTCTGCATCGATGGGACGATAGGTTCGTTGCAAGCATTGCCAGGCGATCGCCTGAGCATCGCGTTGAACCTGGCGGTCATCCAGCCGAGTGTCTGGCTCAATGGTCCGATTCAACTGATTCAGATAACTGAGCATCAGGTCGGGAACAGAGTCGGGTAGGGTTCCACTCGCTCCCTCCTGTTGTTGAATGGTTTGATCGGCATAGAGCCGGGCCAGCAGAATGGTGATATTGCGTTGCCCTACCATGCGAGACAGGCGGCGACAGATATCAAAGTAGTCTTCATCTTCAAACAGGTGCCGTTTCCCTTTTGCCGTCAGATAGGCATTGATAAATTCGGAGAGGCGATTTCCTTCGACGCGTAATGGTTCCAAGATCACGGTGGCACTGCCCAGCGGCTCTTGCAATCGAGATGTGACCAGCAGGGCATGGATGGGAAATTCCTGGATCGGCAGGACGGATTTTATGGCGGGTTGGTTCAGACATTTCCGACAGGTGATCGACAATCACCAGCAATCGCCTCTTGCGCAACAGGGCTGTCACCAGAGGTTGATCGAGTGGCTCTGCGGCAGCAATGAGAACCTGCAGCGGAAATGGGCATATCCTGAAGGAGTCGGTGTTGGAGGATTGAGTCTGATGCCTGGTCCTGCCCTTCCCGCCCTGATTGTGAGTGAATCCGAGCGTCGCGAACTAGAGCGGTTGGTGAAGCGACCGAGTACACCCCAACAACTGGCATTGCGAGCGCAGATCATTCTGCGTGCCAGCCAGGGGAGACAGCCAAGGTCAGATTGCTCGAGAGCTCGGCATCGGGGAGCAGATGAGTCGCTGTTGGCGGCGGTGCTGGCAAGCGCTACAGACCTGTGAGTTGCCAGTGTCGGAGCGCTTAGCCGATGCCCCCCGTCCCGGTGCCCCCGCCACGTTTACCTTGGAGCAAATCACTCAACTCTATGCCCTCGCTTGTACCCCGCCCGAGCACTCTGGACGCCCCATCAGTCACTGGACCCCTCCAGAGTTAGCCGATGAACTGGTCAAACAAGGCCTTGTAGCGCGGATCAGTGGTCGCCATGTCAGGCGTTTGTTAGCCGAAGCCGAACTGAAACCGTACCAGAGTCCCTACTGGCTTCATCCCCCCCCCGACCCGGACTTTGCCACCAAAGTCCAAGACATCTGCCAGGTCTACGAACAAGTGGCTGCGCGGGCCGAACGTGGGGAGATGACCTACAGTCTTGATGAAATGACGGGCATCCAAGCCTTGGAGCGCGTGATGCCGGATATTGAGATGAAACCCGGACGCTGTGTGCGGGTGGAATTTGAGTACCAGCGTCATGGCACCCAAAGCCTGATTGCCACCTTGAATGTCGCCACTGGACGCATTGACCAGGCGACTGTGGGCGACACCCGAACCGAGCAAGATTTAGCGGCTCATCTCGACGCCCTACTCGCCCAAGTCACCGATGCCCCTAAAATTCATCTGGTCATGGACTGTCTCAACACCCACCAATCGGTAGCTCTGGTGCCACTGGCGGTCGCCCTGGAACCCGAACCACCGCCGTTAGGGTGCAAAGGCAAATCCGGCATCCTGAAATCGATGGCCACCCGGGCTGCTTTCTTGAGCAATCCACAGCACCGCCTGGTCATACATTTCACCCCAAAGCATTGCTCCTGGCTCAACCCAATCGAAATCTGGTTCTCCATTCTCAGGCGCAAGTGGCTGCGACGGGCCAGTTTCACTAGTCAAGCTCAGCTCAGCGCCAAGATTCTTGACTTCATCGACTACTTCAATCGCACCATGGCCAAACCTTTCAAGTGGAACTATACGGGCAAGCCTCTGACCTCATGACAGCTATGTGTTGTTATGCCGCTGGGTAATAGCTTTGATAACCACGTCGAATCGCCGTGCCCATAGCCTTTGCACAGAAAAAATCGCAATACGTCCAGTCTATTGCAGTTAGTAATTCTTTCAATCCCTACTTGTATTCTCTTGACCGTTCCTTGCCTGTCTTCCGAATGGTTCTGGCGGAAGAGGAGTGGTGCTGAATATAGCCCTTTTCAAGCGTGTGAAGTATAGTGAGGGGGCCAGAGTACCCTCACTGTACCTGAGCTCCCGTACCTCATTCAAATGAAAACCGCTATAGCAGTAGGATGTGCATTGCCGACCCTGTCTGGATTGAAGCTCTCTACCTGTTTAAACTGCTGTAGCTTGATCAATCTGATGCACTTCGGTACTGGATAGGGAAATTTTCAGAGCTTGGAGCGAATCTGTAATACTCTGGGGTCTACTGGCTCCGGGAATGGGAAGAATGCAAGCGGACTTTGCCCGTAGCCATGCCAGTGCGATGCAATAAACCGAAACGCCCTTTTCTTGAGCCAGTTGGGCGATCGCTCCAATTTCCTGTAACTGTCCAACTCTCCGGCTTCCACCCAGCGGGCTCCAGGGGAAAAACGTCAACCCTTCCTGTTCACAGTATTCCAGCACACCATCAAACTCTGGCTGGCGGTTCCAGGGGTTGTACTGATTCTGTACAGACACAATTTCTACAACCTGGCGGGCACGCTTAATTTGCTCAACAGAGAAGTTGGAAACTCCCAAGAAGCGAACGATGCCCTGCTCAACGGCTTCCTTGGCTGGTGCCAGAGCTTCTTCAATCGTGTATTCCGGGTCAGGTGCGTGATATTGCCAGACATCGATCGGTTTCTCACCCCCCAGCGCTTCAAAGCTGAGGCGAATTGTCTCTCGCAAATGCTGGGGATTGCCATTGCGAGTCCAGGCTCCATGAGGACGCATTAGCCCCCCTTTGGTGGCAATCACAACCTGGTCGGTGTTTCCCTTATACTGCTGAAGCGCTTTGTGGATCAGGCGTTCATTATGGTGTTTGTCTGATTCATCGAGACAGTAAGAATCCGCTGTGTCAATCAGGGTAACGCCCAGGTCGAGGGCACAATGGATGGTTGCGATCGCCTGCGCTTCTGGGGGACGGTTGCTCAATGACATTGGCATCCCGCCTAATCCAATTGCACTGACCTGAACATCGGTATTTCCTAAATTTCTGGTTTCCATTTCACTTTCTGCCTTCGCCCCTGCGCTATCGCCTGCTGTATCTTCAACTTTATAGCGATAACCACTAGGTTTAGAACGGGGTGCAGGGGTGGAACCCCTGGCTGGGGGCGCAGCCCCCACTCCCTCTCTAATTCCAACGTCCTAACGCACCCGCCTAGAGCTATAATGTTCGTACACATCCCCTCCAACTTTTATGGGGCGTTGCTGAATTTGGGTATGAAATAGGTGCTGTATGCTCGAAACTTCGTCTCGATTCATATTGCTTTTCAGCAACGCGTTTTATGGTTTGTGTGCCCACGCTTGCCCATAAGAATGGGGCTGCAAAAGGTAGACCGATTGCTACACGTCAGAAATCAACACCACGTTTAAGGTCAACTCCCTTTTCCGCATAGTGCTTGTGGCAGATCATTTCTGAGTGAATGCTGGCGAGGTCGAAATAGGCGGGGGAATTTTTGCAGCGGCCAGTAATAATAATTTCAGTGTCGCGGGGTTTACGCAGAAGTGCCTGAACAATTGGTTCTTCGGGTAGTAGCTCCAGATCCACGGTAGGGTTTAGTTCATCCAGAATGATGGTTTTGTAGAGCCCGGAAGCGATCGCGGCTCTGGCAATTTCCCAGCCCCGCTCGGCTTCCACATAGTCCAGCTCTTGCTGCTGCCCACGCCAGACGATGGCATCCCGCCCACAGCGCTGGTGATCCACCAGATTGGGATAGCTTTGACTCAAGGCTGCGATCGCCGCATCTTCCGTGTAACCCGAACCACCTTTGAGCCATTGCATAATCAGTACCCGGTGAGATTTATCCTGGCTGATGCCCCTCCCAATAGCCTGCAAAGCTTTGCCCAGGGCACTGGTCGATTTACCCTTTCCGGCTCCTGTATAAATTTCAATGCCTTCAATGCCCTGTTCTTTTGCCGTTGGGTGATAGTGGGGGCGCATTTCAGAGTGCAGATCTGCAATATCCAGCAATGCCTGAGGAGCTGCCCGACCTGTGGCAATGATTTCCATATGCTCTGGTTTGCGTTTGAGGGTGGCAACAACCTCATCCACCGGCAACAGACCAAGATCAAGCACCGGGTTCAATTCATCCAGCACCACGACTGAGTAAAGACCGGAAGCGATCGCCCCCTTTGCCACATCCCAGCCACGCTCAGCTTCCATTTTGTCGAATCGAGTGATATCCCCCGGCCCAAAAAACTCAGCCCGACCGGTCCGTACCTGGTCAATCAGATGGGGAAAACCCAGTTGCAGAGCTTCAATCGCCGCGTCCTCATCATAGGTCCGTCCTGGACCTTTCAGAAAGCGTAATAACAGAACCCGTGTCTGCCAGTCGGAGTGAATTCCCAGACCAATCGAACGCAGCACAACACCCAGCGCTGCCTGAGATTTTCCCTTTCCAGCACCGTCATAGACATGGATCTGACCTGTAATGCGCTCAGACCGCATCATAGCCGTGCGGATTCCAATGCCGGTTCGTACCATAGACTTGAATGCGTACTGCTGTTTCATCCTAACGAAAATAGCTCTCAATCGGTGATTCCGACTGAGAGTTTACGCTATATCTAGCGCCTTGAGTCGTTAAAACCCTGGATCTTTTCTACATATACTGCAATGTCTTGTAATCTGCTAAGCGATCGCCGCTGTTACAACCTTGCTATATCTACGCTTTAGACGAATCGATGCGTTGTAAGCCTTGAACTCCAAAAAAGATTCCGGATCAATTGAGGGGTTGTTGAGCCTGATCTGGCTGGCTGTAGTGTGGGGATTGAGCCTGCCAATCGCTAAAACCTGTTCGTAGGCTTCGATGAAGGTAAAGCCTTCTCTTACCAGGTACTGAACGATGAGTTCAACTAACCTTTTATAAAGCTGCATCTGGGCTGCCTTGGCTTTCCCCTTTGGATAGTGCTTTTGAGTCAAGCCCATTGAGGTGTGTGACTCTGGTACTGCTTCAAGGGTGGAAGTAAATCGGTTATCTGTACAGGCACGCGCAGCAGAATATTGAGAAGCGCACGGAGCAGACCTATGGGGGCGAGTAGGAACTGACATAACAAAGACCTTAATGTTCACGTGTTCATAGAGTGAACATCAAAGTTGTGTGTATCAATTCCCCATGGAGCTGGTACCCAATATGGGTGATTCTTACACAGTACTCCGTAGATTCAGCCCACGCATAGCAGCCTTGCGGCTTTCAAAAACTTGCAAAACTGCGTGGGTAATCGTTTCAATAACGGTGCGATCGCAAGAGGCCAGAAATTCTTCCGCTGCCCGAACTCCGTTATAAAATTCCTTCGTCAGTAAGGCTTCATCCATCATTTTCCAGGCTTCATCGGCGGCCTTGCGGGCTGCATCTGCCTGTTTAAAGAACTCCTTCGCCTGAACCAGAAGCCGACGTGCCTCATTAAACCCAATGGATTTGATCATGAAGGTAGCAACCGGAGAGTTCTTAATGTCATAGGAAGATGACTCACTCCGACCCTTCTCCAGCAGTCCCAGCACTTCCCACTCTAAATCGGTTTCAGGCGGATGGGGCATCACTTCAACCGTCGGCAGAAAGTTTTCCAACTGGGCTACGGTCAAACCCCGGAAAGGCAGTTCTCCCATCATGGTTGCCAGGGGGATGTCGCGCCCAATCCGCCAGGATAGAGCTTCGATTACCGCAATGGACAGTAGCTTGCTACCCAGATAAAGGCGAGCAATTTCGAGGTTTTTTCCCGTTCGGGCAATCAATTGCCGGAAAGTAGCCTCATCGGGTTCATTCTGGAACCGTTGAAATACAAGCTCTGGTCTCAGGAAGTGCATGAAGCCTTCCATCTTCTTGAGCGAGTCCCGGTAACCATTAACCGTGTAAGAGTTCGTATTCGTCAGGTCGTGATTGGTTTCTGGTAACAGGTTCCAGGTGTTGTTCAAGAAATCAGCGGAGGAGGGGTAGGCAAAATTTTCCACATCTCGATTGGCCAGACGAACGGAGCGCTTCACAATTGTGATGATATCGTCTTCGCTCCAGTTAAAGCCAAACATCTGGCTGGTTTGGAGGAGACGCCCAAAGAGGCGATCGCTGGCACTCGATCCAGCCTCTGACCTCTCCCGAAATGGAATGGTTGCTTCAACACAGGCCACAATCTGTGCAATTGTCTCAGGAGAGAGGGAGTGTTCCAGGCATTTGGCTGCAATCAGCGCACTGAGAAACTCATTCTGTCCAGCCGTGGGGATTAGTGCCTGACCGACGGTTAACCCGAAAATTTGAACCACCATTTCAAACATCGTATCGCTCGGAAGTTCCAGGCGATCGCGAATAATTAGTTGTCCGTTGATTTCCTTTATAAAGGGAGAAATATAAGCACTGATGTTAACACTGACTCCCTGATCGACCTGGACGTAAACCAGGTCATGAAACAGCGCCGCCAGCACCTCGATCGCATCTCCCGTCTCTCCCACTTCAAAAATGTGTTCAGGAGTGTGAAAGTAGCGCCAAGGCCCCGTCATCGTCTGAATGATGAGTTCAGCCGTTCTGGCAATACGGACGGGATCGGCTTTACCACCAAGCTGCTGAATTGCCCAATTCAATCGCTCCAGGCATCGCTCCTGGTCTTGCTCTAATCCCTGATGCCTTTCAAGCTCCATAAAATTGCTCCACTTTTAGAGATGAGCGTAATGGATGAAATTCCCCGCATGGTACTGGGAAAGACTCAAGACATGCGGTTATTTTTAATAGCACTAAACAAATTCTGTCTAGTCAACGAGTCAAGCGTTTGGCTCTCCTGAGAGTTTAGTAAGTCGATAGGCGCGATTATAGCGATAGCCACCAGACTAAGGACGAGGTGCAGGGGTGGACTCCTTGGTTAGAGGCGCAGATCCCAACTCCCCATGTTGCAAAATTTAGTACTTGAAACACTAAATCAAGAATTCCCCATTCGAAGGGGGAATTCCTATTTCTAGTTTGCTGAAAGCAAAGACAGAGTTGTTTGCTTATATTTTTTATATAGCGATCCGATTTGGATTGCGAGAAAGGATTCCTGCGGAGTCCTTTCTCGCAAAGCCTCTCAATCTCACGACTGATTTAGGATTGCTACAAAGATTAAAGAGGGAGTTAAGCAATTGATCAGGAGGGGCGACACCCCTTTATTAGATTTCTACAACAGGTAATCGGGGTTGGGAAGTTTTGAGTTTTGATGGAGGCTACAGGCAAAAGGGTGGATGGGTAGATGGGTGGATGAGAGGAGGTCAGGCTTCAGCCAAATGCTGCTGAACAATCGATGCTAGCCTTTCCGCCCAGTAGTTGACTAAATCTGAGGTAACAGCTTCCACCATCACCCGAATTACAGGTTCTGTACCAGAAGCACGTACCAGGATTCTTCCCTGATTACCCATCGCTGCCTCTGCCTGGGCGATCGCGTTCTGTAATGGCTCGCAATCCCTCCAGTTCAGCCGACGGGAACGGTCTTTAACTCGCACGTTTTTGAGTAACTGGGGATAGGTCTGAAAACTCTGGTCAATCAGCTCCGTCAAGGTTGCCCCTGATTGTTGAACCAGGGTTGCCAGGTGGAGGGCTGTCAACAGCCCATCACCACTCACACCATAGTGCCGACACAGGATATGTCCAGATTGCTCACCCCCCAGCATCGAACCGGAGCGGAGCATTTCTGCATGGACATATTGATCCCCAACGGCAGCACGAATCAGCCTACCACCCTGTTTTTCCCAGGCACGCTCAAAACCCAGATTGGACATAACCGTCGCTACAATCGTGTTTCCGGGCAATTGCTTTACCTGCTGAAGCGTTCTTCCCCACAGATAAAGAATGTAGTCTCCATCAACGGTGCGTCCCTGGGTATCAACGGCCAGGACTCTGTCTGCATCGCCATCAAAGGCAAAGCCGATGTTAGCCTGATGCTCTTTAACCGCCACTTTCAGGGGCTCCAGGTGGGTAGAGCCGCAATTGACATTGATGCGATCGCCATTGGGTTGATCGTGCAGACAGATCACCTCTGCTCCAAGGGCCTGAAATGCCTGAGGTGCAAGCCACACTGCGGCTCCCCAGGCCAGATCCAGCACCACACGCATTCCCTTCAGGGGAGCAGCATGAATTACCCCTTCTGGCAGCAGAGGTTGCTGAAGAGCGGTGAGGTAGGTTTGAGTGAGCTCAGGCCGGTAATGGTGATGCCCGCAACGCCCCAGTTCAATGGCACCAAGTTCTTTAGTACTCCCCCTGAGGGCGGCTTCGATTTTTTCTTGTAATGCCAGCGAGAGCTTACTACCTTCAGGGCCAAAAAACTTAATGCCATTGTCCTCTGGCGGATTATGGCTAGCGGAAATCATCACTCCGCCAATCGCTTCGGATTGGCTGGTTAGATGGGCTACACCTGGAGTGGGACACAACCCCAGATCCCATACTTCAAGTCCTGCTGCCGTCAGTCCAGCAGACAGTGCCATTGCCAGCATACTGCTAGAGTTTCGCGAGTCCTGCCCAATGATGATTGGCCCAGACGTGGCTGCATTCGCTTGCAACATATGCCCGGCCCAGAAACCGAGCTGCAATGCCAGGGGGGCAGTTAATAATTCTCCAGCCCGTCCCCGAATACCATCGGTACCGAACAGGCGGCTCTCTGGCAGATGGAGCCCACCCCACCCCGCACTGGCCACTGTCAGATCAATTCCAGATTCCCTGAAGACTCCAGGCGAAACTTGTTTTGAGGAAATGCCAGTTGCCCTGGCAGGAGGAGCCTGATTTTCATTAGATACAGAGCCTACACCAAGCTTTTCAGTCGAGGCAGGAGATAGAACCATAGTTAAACCCCACACAACACACTCAAAGTGGAGAATAGCACTTTCTTCAGTAAAGAAACTTAATTATTTGTGTGAGAGCGAGCCTTAATTTGCGTGAGAGCGAGCCTTAAGGAATTCCCTTTGTTCCAGGTAGACAGCAGAAGACTCCAGGGAAGATACAACCACTCTATAGACTGAAGCAAAACTTCGAATCAGACTGAAGCAAAACTCCGAATCCGAATCAGTCTAAAGAAGTAGGGCAACCTGATAGATCATCGCCAGCCTATATCAGAGACATCGCATCTGTGTTGTGCGATCGCTCTCCTTCAGAAAAGCTTCATCTTAGCCGCTTCCACTACAGAGCAGCGTTTTTCAAACCCCCGCCTCTACTAGAAGCGGCTGCACCGTTTCCCAGGTTAACCCCTGCTGAAGGTACTGGGGATTAGCGGGATCGTAGGGACCCAACAACCGATCAACCGTCAAAATCGTTGCATCATCAGGCAACACAGGCACATCTGGGTCAAAAGCTGTTGATCGCATCAATGAGCTCGAAAAACCCCTAAAAACAACAATTTGATCCGGCTCACCATTCACTTCAGCCGTTACTAATAGCACTTCCTGACGGCGTTTTTCTGTATATTTCTCCAACCTGGAGAGCTTATTCACGGGAGGAAACCGAAGACTGAATTTTGACTATCGACCATACCTTAATTACTGTCCAGTCGCCGATCTCCCCTGCTTGCCCAGCCGCACTAACACGAAATAGGTTAAATAAATGACATAAATCGCCAGTCCAACCAGTCCAACCCCGCCTAAAAACCAGGGTTTTGTGGTCGCATGGAACAATTCCCTGAATAACCAGGGAGCCTGCAACCATACATTGCAGAGAGGAGTTTTTAGCAAATCACTGTGGCCCACAAATGCACAGGATAGAACCGGAAGTTGTGCTAAAACCCCCAAAAAGCAATAAATAGATACAGCCCAGCGCCAGGAAGTAAACGTCAGTTTAAGGGGGCTGGGGGATTGCTCTGAAATTTCTTCGTTGAGGTCAACCCAAAACCAGAGGGAAATGGGAATCAGAATACGGGCAAGCCAACCAGAGATAAACCCCAGAGGCATAGCAGCAATCAGTAAATAAACGGTGATTGCCAGTAGACTAGAGACTCGCCAATAGATGATGAGCAATTTTTGGATAGCTTCTGCTTTACTGACAAATGCCCAGATGGACAGCACCAGTGGAAACAGAACAGTAAATACGATGGCCAGCCGATAGTCTGTCCAGACAAGAGGTTGTAACCAGGAGGGATTTGGCATGGGGAAGAAGAGTTGGCAATCACATAAAAACAAGTAGCTGGAATGCGACTAAGCATTCTAGCTACTCATGGGCTCAAAAAGTGTTAAGAATCACTACCTGACCAATGACTGTGCACTAATCGCCAGATAGCACCCAAATCATCATAATTTTTAAGTTGCTAATGGTGGCGGCAAGCGTCGCTCACATTACCCTGTCAGGTCTACCTAATCATCGTAGATCCGACATTCTGCGGCTTCGGGATTGTCGTCGCAGTATTGTTCGAGGGAATTTTTGGGTTTTGTCTGCCGCTGATGGGAAGCTTCAGCTTGCAGCTCTTCTACTGCATCCCATGCAGCTGCGCACTTAGGGGATTCACTACCATTCGCATCGCAGACAGCGCGGGCTTCTGCTAGCTCCTGTTCGATTTTGGCTTTGATGTCACTCATGGATTGCTATCTCAGTCACGCTTGTGGTTATGGGCAAACTTCATCAATGATATTGGGCTTTCCAGCAAGAACTCTGCCTTATGTAGCCATAGTTGCCAGCGTTAGAACAGGTGCAGAAGTTTTACCTCTGGTAGAGGTTGAAGCCCCACACACCCTCAAAATCTGTGTCCTAACTAATCTGGCGACAGTTGTAACTCGACTAGCGAGTCCTCACTTGTATATTAAGTATGCAGGAATAAGTCGCACTGGATGCGATTTTGCCTAATCTTTTAAGGATAATCCCACTCCGGCGAAGGGAGGGAATATCTCCCGAGGCATTATTCCTACATATATCTTAACGCGAACAATCGGTGAGTGGATCCGTACAAGTTGTGTCAAGCTCTGTTTATTCGGCTTAGACTGGTTTAACGATTGTCTAATAAAGGGATGTATTTCCGGTTATAGCCTGTTGGTAATCCTTCAAAGGGGGTCCTATTGATGGTAGAACCCATGACTACTTCAATGAAGTGGGTTAGCACTCTATCGACTCGCCCTTCGCTGGAAGCGGCGATCGCGGAGGTTGTGCAGCAGGCAAAGAAATCTTTACAAAGATCTCCTGACCTGGGGCTAGTCTTTATCTCTTCAGCATTTGCAAGTGAATATTCTCGCCTGATGCCTCTGTTGCAAGAACATCTACCTGGATTACCTCTCATCGGTTGTGGGGGAGGCGGCGTAATTGGGATGAATTCCTACGGAGAGACCCAGGAGGTTGAAGGGGAACCTGCCCTGACCCTGACTCTGGCAACGCTACCAGGAGTTGAGGTTCATCCTTTTCACCTTGCCGCAGAGGATTTGCCAGACATGGACAGCCCTCCCGATTCCTGGGTGGAAATGGTTGGAGCACCCGTCACCGAACAACCCCACTTTATTTTGTTAGCGGACCCATTTTCTTCAAAGATTAATGACCTGCTGCAAGGGTTGGATTTTGCCTATCCAGGAGCGGTGAAGGTGGGTGGGCTGGCCAGTGGCAGTGGAGGTGGAAATACGGGCTTGTTCTGCAATTACCGCCTCTATCGGGAAGGAACCGTTGGGGTTGCCCTGAGTGGAAACATTGTCCTGGAAACGATTGTGGCTCAGGGGTGTCGCCCAATTGGGCAACCCTATTGGGTAACCGAGGGTGAGCGAAACATTTTATTTGGGCTGGAGGAACAGGGGAATTCCAGTTCCACTCCTTACGGTGGAGGGCCATTGGTTTCCCAGAAACGCACGCCTCTGGAAGTTTTGCAGGAGTTGCTCCAGAACCTGAGCGATGAAGACCGGGCACTGGCCCAACATTCCCTGTTTGTTGGGGTAGCTCAGAATGAGTTTAAGCAAAACCTGGAGCAGGGGGATTTCCTAATCCGCCAGCTCCTGGGGGTAGATCCGCGGGTGGGGGCAATCGCGATTGGCGATCGCATCCGTCCTGGGCAGCGCATCCAGTTTCATCTACGAGATGCCCAAGCTTCCGCTGAAGACCTGGACACGCTACTAGTCAGATACCAACCACCAAAGGAAGTCGCTGGCGCCCTGATGTTCTCTTGCCTGGGACGAGGAGAAGGACTATACGGCGAACCCAATTTTGACTCCCGCCTGTTTCATCGGTACCATCCCAACACACCTCTCAGCGGGTTCTTTTGCAACGGCGAGATTGGCCCCGTTGGCGGCAGTACCTTCCTCCATGGCTACACATCTGTATTTGGAATCTGCCGCCAACCCTGATGGGTTTATCCCTGCCAGGTACCGACAAAAATACTCTTCACGGCAGTGGCAATGCGAGTCAGGTCTTCGTCTAGTAAAGGGGGCCAGGCAACTCCACGCTTGCGCCCAAGGTCAAACTGGTAGCGGCTCTCAGTTGATAGTAAATAGAGCGCACAGGCAAGTTCCCGGTCAAATTCCCTGGCATCTCGCAATGCTTCAAACACCACTTTCAACGCCAGCAAAATGGAAGTGATCTGACCAGGAATGGGGGGTTGCCCCTGAGTCAAATGAGTCAACAATGCGTCTGAATGCTCCTCGGTTGCCATTCCCTGGTTAACCAAAAGGCTACGGGCAGTCTCGTAATCCACAGGCAGACTCTCTGAATGGTTGACTCATGTATGTTACTCGCTCTAACGCGAAATGAAGTGTGCCCATACCTTTCCATCGGGTCCGGCAACGCGATCTATATAGGAGTAGGGGTAGATGAGCTTGCGACCTTCAGTATCCGTATAGCCAGTAAGGGCATCACCCCAGGGGTCGTTAACAATGTAGCCCTGGGGTGTGAAACCAATCAGACAAACGATATGTCCACTTGCAGTGAAATCACCTCCTAATATGACCGGACGGCGATTGATCAATTCCGACTTTACCTCTACCCACTGGCGCGTGGTGGAAAAACTAGTCTGAAATCCATAAGCCTTAATTAGTTGAGAAAGGATATTGTGGTCGGTCTGAGAACCCTCACCGGCTTTATTGATGCACCATTGCAAAAGTTCGTCTTCTAGCTGACCACCGTTCCTGGCGCGAACGCCATAGTAGTAGAAAGCCATGGCAATGGAGGTCACGTTGCAAGTTGACCAGGAATAGCGGGGATTATCGCGCTGGGAGAAGTAGGGCACGCTGAGTTCAACCTGGGGGGGCACCGGATTAAAGGGTCTACCCCCTCGCTTCATCAACACAAAGCTGGGAAACAGGAAGCCTGTATTGCCAAATCCGGGCAGTTCTTCGGTCAGGGCAACTTTAAGGTGACCTGCTTCTACCGTATAGCTGGAAACCCCATAAAACTTGTTGACTGGAAAATCGAATTTTTCTTCGGGTTTGAGTGCAGCGGAATCCACTGGACGTTTCTTAAAAAGAGTGGGCTTTATAGCGGCGACGGTGAGAGCATAGGGGTCGTAAATGACTGTGCTGTTGCCCTTTTTAATCTGGACGTGTTTCCAGTAAATGTAGCCGGTGGTTCCAAACCCCTGAATCGGTTGGGCAAGGGTAATTCGGTAGTGCCCTGCCACAGAGGCGTACCCCACAATTTGAAAGTTCTGTCCCTGAAGTAGCTCTGCTTTCTGCTTCACTGGGAGAGTTGCCGCATCGGCGGGCTTACTTTTGATGAAAGTGGTGGTGGTGACTAACAGTTGGGCATTGAGAGGAGTTGTGGGAACATCATCGATCGCAAAACGAAGAATTTCCTCGCCCTTACTGAGTTGAACATGGGGTTCATAAAAGTAACCAAAGTTGCCGACCGGGGCGATCGCTTGTGCCAACTCCACCTTCAAATGCCCGTCTACGTAACCATAGCGAGCTACTTGCAACATCGTTCCAGCCGCAACATTCACCTTTTGCTGGGCTTTGAGTTTACTGGAATCCGTTGGAGAGGTTTTGAATAAAGTGTCTTGCATTATCTTCAGGCTGAGCGATCGCCCCGTCGTCAGTGGATTGGTGCTGACATTGAGATAAATCACCTGGCTATTTACTGCCTTTCCGGCACTGTTCAGACCTCTTAGCCGCAGCCAGCGTGTACCGGGAGTTTGAAATCCACTGGCAAGATCAACCTGCCATGACTTTGCTGTAGGGTTCAGGCTAACGGTGAGGGGGTACTTATCTTCAGCAACCAGAGAAACCTTGGAAATCTGCTGAGGGTTGTAGTTACCCTTTAACACCACCGCTTTCTTTACTAACACCTCTCTGGGGCCAGAGTAGGAAAGCACTGAAGAGGATGCCGCAGGTGCTGTCAAAAGCGCAAAATCTTGAATTTGCGTGTCCAACTGCTGGGTTTCAGAAAACTGAGCTGTATCTGTCATGGTGAACTCCTGGATGCCTGGTAAACCCTGATGGGACTGACGGTTTCCACCAACATCAAACTGCCGGTAGCGAAAACTGAGCGTCTTACCTAGTCAGCCCATTCTGGTTACACTTGCATCAGGTATTCATCAAGAGTTATAGCAGTTTCCTCAATCAAGGCTACCGATCAAACCCCCACCGCCTACGGCACCTTCCCTTGGCAAGAGGATGATGGGAGGGGTCGAATGGGTAGCACTTAAAATGCGCCTGGCTACTGACTGGCCTTTTAGCGATCGCGGGTAGAAGCCTTATGCCAGTAGGATAGAGATTTTTAAGACAAAGGAGGACAAGTCAATGGATGATAATCCAAGCATTCTGTCCCATGTGTCAGTTGGGACTAACCAGTTTGAACGGGCAGTTGCTTTTTATGACGCTGTGCTGTCAACGCTAGGGTGCAAACGGATTATGGAGCATCCGGGTGCAGTAGCCTATGGTAAGCAGTATCCAGAGTTTTGGGTACAAACACCCATTAATGGCCAACCCGCAACGATCGGAAATGGAACCCATATTGGGTTTATTGCTCCTACTAAAGAAGCGGTGCATGCATTTTATGAAGCCTCATTAGCCGCAGGTGGAGTCGATGACGGGGCTCCAGGTCCCAGACCCGATTACGGCGAACCATACTATGGGTGTTTCGTTCGAGATCCAGACGGCCACAAGATCGAAGCGTCTTATTGGGATATGCAATTGATTCAGGAACTTTACATTGACCAGTGAGGATCACATTCCATATCCGATTTTTCAACTCAATGTCCTAACTCGATACCCTAACCCAATGTCAAACGAGTTAACGCCTTTTAACATCTATTCCACCTACGTCGTTTGTGACTCATTTGGTATTGCGACGCCGATCGCAGTTAGTGCCACCTTCTGGCAGGATCTCGAGCACCAGTTTGGTAATTTTTCGGGGAAGAGCTTAATTTCATGCTTTACCTTAGAGCGAGATTGGGATACCTGGGAGATGCATCCTGCAGGCGATGAGTTTGTCTGTCTCCTGTCAGGAGACGTTGAACTGATTTTGGAGCAGGAGAGTACTGTCAACACCATCCGACTCGATGAACCAGGTTCCTTTGCCCTGGTGCCACGGGGAACCTGGCATACTGCAAAGGCACGATCGCCCAGTTCAATGCTATTTGTCACTCCAGGGGGAGGAACTCAAAACAAGCCGGTATAGTAACAACTATTGGCTGCATCAGGCTGGGTGTCTTTACCATCCTGCTGTGGCGACTCATTTACCATCAAACAACCCATTCGTACGATGTCATTACAAATCAGGTTCAAGCCATTGGGTGCAGGCTTCCCAGGCATCAGGCGATCGCGTGAATAACACTGCAAGGGCAAATTGGGATCTCTACAATCGTGAATTAACAAATTGATAACCTCCGGCGTGCAGTTCTCTATTGCTCACCAGCTCTTAATCCTAACAATCATTCCCCCGAAATTTGGCAAAACACAGTTCTTTTGCGAGGGCCGTCTAATTCAAAAAACAGGATGGATTGGTAAGTTCCCAACCCCAGGCTGCCATCAACGATGGGGACTATCTCACTTGTCGTAAGCATCATCGCCATCAGATGGGAATGGGCATTCATGGGTTCATCGTCGGGAATGCCCACTCGCAGGTGGATATCGTTGTGCAGGTAGCGGTTTTCTTCTGGAGCAAGCTTTCTCAAAAAGACTTTGACATCTTCCAGAAGCCGCTCCTCGTACTCATTAATTGTCAGCGCGGTCGTAGTGTGCCGTGAAAAAATGAGAACCTGTCCATTTTGAATGGATGTCGCAGCAAGCAGGTCTTTGATTTGAGATGTGATGTTGTAAATACCAATTCCGGTATCCGTTTCAACTTCAATAATTTGATTGACGATTGGCATTGCTTTTTCTGCTAACTAGCTTCACCCAATTGATTATAAGAAGAGGGAATGGCAGCTTCGCCCCCAGGCAGGGGTTCCACCCCCTCCACCCCCGAATCTATCGTCAATTTAGTTTTGTCCAGTTACTTAGCGGTGATTCTGGACTTCATTTTCCTTCAGAACAGCTTTTAGAGAGCATCCCAGAACCCGATGAAGTGGGAGAATGACTCTGTAAGGATCTCAATTTCCTTGAAATCCTCCCATTCACTGACCTGGTACCTCTCCTATGCTAATTTCCCAACTCTTTGACCTTGCCAACCTGTTCGTTCTGCCTTTTTGGGCACTGATGATCTTTCTGCCCAACTGGAAAATTACTCAGCGCGTCATGGAATCTCTTGTTCCGTTTGTAGTGCTGGCCGGACTTTACCTCTACCTGCTTTCAGGCACCATTACAGCGGAGGCGGCTCAGGCCCTGGCCAATCCTAAACTGGCAGACATCGCCCGCTTCTTTGGCGATGAGCGGGCGGCTGCCACTGGATGGACCCATTTTCTGGTAATGGATCTATTCGTGGGTCGGTGGATTTATTGGGAAGGGCAACGTACAGGAGTATGGACAGTTCATTCGATCGCCCTTAGTTTGTTCGCTGGACCGTTAGGATTGCTTTCCCATATTGTGACCCGTTGGATCAGCCAAAAATTTTTGAGCCAAAAGCCAGAAGCCGGGAGCCAGAAATCAGAAGTCAGGAGTCAGGAGCCAGAAGGGGAAGGGAGTGGATGAGTAGATGGGTGGATGGGTGGTCATCCAATTGGGGGAAGCAGGGACCTGAACAAACCGCCAAGCTGGTAATAAGAACAGTAGGTCGATAGCCGAGCGATCGCCATGCAATTTTTTATATCCAGGATTTTTTATATCCAGGAAAGTACCATTGGTGGCGTGTCAGATTAATGTTCTATGGAATTGAACTCAGACGTTTCTCGACATTCCATTCTGACTGCTGGCGTGATTGCTCTGGTTTGTTTTTTGTCTGCCAGGATTGCGGATGATTTGTTGGATTTTGGAGCAGCCGCATCTCCAGTGTGGCCCCCGGCGGGAGTTGCGTTAGCGGCACTGTTGCTATTTGGGCGCAGGCAATGGGTTGGGGTGGCACTGGGGATGCTGCTGTTTGATCTATCGTTGCAGGTGCCCTGGGTATCGGCGGGGTTTATGGCAGCCGGGCAAACGCTGGGAGCGATCGCAGCAGATGAACTACTCCGCCGCATAAGATTCCACCCATCTTTCATCAGCTTGCAAGATGTGTTGGGTTTCATTGCCTTTGCGGTTGTCCTTTCTCCCGTAGTCAATGCCACCATCAGCACACTTAATGCTTGCCTGGTAGGAATAACTCCCTGGCAGAACTTTGGGCTCCACTGGGGAACGATCTGGTTGGGAGACGGGATCGGAATTCTGGTCGTTACGCCCCTCCTGTTAACCTGGCTTGCTAAAGCTTACCCAGAACAGTGGTCGTGGCGATCGCTGCTAACCCAATGGCAGCAAAATCTCAGATTTCGGCAGCGGGCGATCGAGGGCTTGATCTGGACAGTTTCACTCCTCGTCATCAGTTGGGCGGTGTTTCAATCACCGTCTGATACCAGAATTGCCCATTACCCACTGGAGTATTTACCCTTCCCCCTCATCATCTGGGCTGCTCTACGGCTGGGGCAACGGGGTGCTGTGCTGGGGAGTTCAATTATCTCCAGTGACGCAATTTTAGGAACCGTGCGGGGTAACGGTCCTTTTATAACCGAGACCAACGGTCATGTCTGGGAAGCTATTTTTCTGCTACAGGCATTTGTGGGCATCATCATGGCAACATCCCTGGTTCTCGCAACGGTTGTGACTGAGCGGCAGCAGGTGGAGGAGCGGTTGCGCGCCAATGAGGAGCACCTGCGGGGCATGTTTGAGGGATCGACGATCGGGATCGGGCTTGATGACCTGGATGGGCGAGTTGTCAAAAGCAACCCAGCTCTCCAGCGCATGCTGGGCTATAGCGGAGAAGAGTTGAGCCGCATGAACTTTGCTGATTTCACCCATCCAGATGACCTATCTGCCGATATTGAGCTGTTCCAGGAAATGATTGCCGGACAGCGCAATGCTTACCAGTTGGAAAAGCGCCATATCCGTAAGGATGGGGAAACGATTTGGGTCCGCTTGACCAACTCTCTCGTGCGGGATGAGGCAGGCAATCCCAGGTTCACCATCGGCATGGTTGAAGACATTAGCGAATTAAAACGAGCCGAGGAAAGCATTCACCTCTATGCCAACATTGTCCAGAATATGCAGATTGGGCTGATCGTCTGGCATCTGCAAGACCTGCACGACGTGCGCAGCTTCCGGTTAGTGGATATTAACCCGGCTGCCCGCCAGATCCTGCAAATCACAGCCTGTCCACGAGACTTGATTGGGCAACGCATGGAAGAGGTGTTTCCCAGTTTGATGGAAAGTGCTTTTCCAGGCATCTATGCCAGTGTAATTCGCTCTGGCAAGGTGCGGGATTTGGGAGAAATCCGTTATGGTGACGAGGTTGTGCCTGAGGGCATTTACGCAACTAAAGCATTTCCCTTACCTAATCAATGTTTGGGATTAATGTTTGAAGATATTACCGATCGCAAACAGGCAGAGGATGCTTTGCAGCAGAGTGAAGCCCGATTCCGGGTCATTGCCGAAACCGCCGCCTGCGCCGTTTTGGTTTACCAGGGCACCCGCCTGCGCTATGCAAACCCAGCAACTGAACGAATTACCGGCTACAGTGGCGATGAACTCCTATCAATCGACTTTTGGAATCTAGCTCACCCGGAGTTTCGGGAATTGGTGCAACAAAGAGGGCTGGCCCGGCAGCGGGGGGAATCCACTCCTTCCCGCTATGAGATTAAGCTTTTGACCAAATCGGGCCAGGAACGCTGGGTAGATTTCACGGCTGGCGTGGTTATGTATGAGGGCAAACCAGCTGGAATTGCAACGGCCTATGACATTACTGATCGCAAACAAGCTGAGGAAAAACTCCTCTGGGCCGCGAACCGGGAACGATTGCTGGCAGAAATGGCATCCCGCATTCGGAGTTCTTTAAAGCTAGAAGAGATCCTGCAAACGACCGTCGATGAAGTTCGGAGATTTTTGAAAGCGGACCGGGTTTTCATCAGCTATTTTGATGAGGCGGGCGGTTGCCAGGCGGTATCGGAATCAGTTGATCCGCAGTGGGGTTCAATCCTGGGTTGGGAAGTGACTGATGAGAAGGTATTGGAGTTCAAAACTCGAATTCAGTCCAGCCGGATTCGGGTGGTGAATGACACAAGTGCGATCGAGGAAGCTCCCTTCCTGCGCGAGTGTTACCAGCGGGGTAAAGTTCGGGCTCTGGTCAGCGTCTCTCTCATGTTAAAAGACCGCATGTTCGGAGTGTTGATTGCCAATCAGTGTTCTGGACCGCGAGAGTGGCAATCGTTTGAAATTGAATTGTTGGAACAATTGGCAACAGGCGTTGAGATTGCCATTCAACAGGGGCAGTACTATCGTCAGGTGCAAACACTAGCTGCCAGCCTGGAACGCCAGGTGGAGGAGCGGACTGCCGAATTGCAACAACGGATGCAGGAGTTGCAAAACCTGAACCAGGTCAAGGATTTGCTGCTGCATGCCGTTTCCCATGACTTGCGTACTCCCGTTCAGGGGATGTTGATGGTTCTGAATCGCCTGCGTGGAAAGTGTTGTGATTGCGAAACCGTTTCAGTTTCTCGTTTCATGCTGGATTGCATGATTCAGAGCAGCGAAGATCAACTGCGGCTGCTCAATGTTCTGCGTGACGACCAGTCTACCGATGAGCCTAAACTTCACCTGGAGCGTCAACCCATCCGGTTCAGTCAAGTGCTGCGGGCGGCACTCATTACGGTTGAACCTCTGCTAAACCAGAGCAAGGCCGTGCTGACCAATCAGATTACCGATGAACTGCCAACCGTTTTTGCAGATCCCAACCAACTTCGGCAGGTGCTAGAAAGTCTGTTGTGTAATGCGGTGAAACATAATCTGCCCGGTGTGGCGATCGCCCTGCGTGCGGCAGTCATTGACCCGGATTCACCCTCACCCGTTCCTCTGCCAGCCTGCGATTCAAAATCCAAAATTCTTTACATTACCGTTGAGGATGCGGGCGTCGGCATGAGCCGGGAACAGTGCGATCGCCTCTTCAAACCCTACGTTCGCAGTCTGGATAACCCCAACCGTACCGGAATTGGCTCCAGTCTGTACCGCTGCCGCCAGATCATCACTGCTCATGGGGGGCAAATTGATGTCATCAGCCAGCCCGGAAAAGGGTCAAAGTTCTGGTTTACCCTACCGTTGGTCTAAATTAGACCATAGACCTTTTTCCGCACACCTGGAATAGCTCATGACCCAAACGCTTTCAATCAACAATAGCCAGCGGCTCCAACTCGCTCCCCTTAACGTTCCTAATCGGCTTCTGCTGGGGCCTGGGCCCTCCAACGCCCACCCCGCCATCCTCCAGGCAATGGATACTCCCCCAGTGGGTCACCTCGATCCCGCTTTCCTGGCTCTGATGGATGAGATTCAATCCCTACTTCGTTATGTCTGGCAAACCGAAAACCCGATGACGATCGCCGTCAGCGGCACTGGTTCGGCTGCGATGGAAGCCGCGATCGCCAACGCTGTCGAGCCAGGAGATATTGTTCTCATCGGTGTCATGGGCTACTTTGGCAATCGCCTGGTGGATATGGCCGGACGCTATGGTGCCGACGTGCGCACCATCACTAAACCCTGGGGCCAGGTCTTTTCCCTGGAAGAACTGCGAACCGCCCTGGAAACCCATCGGCCTGCAATTCTGGCTTTGGTTCATGCCGAAACCTCAACCGGAGCCCGGCAACCCTTGGAAGGAGTCGGTGAGCTGTGCCGGGAATTTGGCTGTTTGCTGTTGATTGATACCGTCACGAGTCTGGGTGGCGTTCCCCTCTTTCTAGACGCCTGGGGGGTTGACCTGGCCTATAGCTGTAGCCAAAAAGGATTGGGTTGCCCGCCCGGTGCTTCCCCCTTCACTATGAGCCCACGGGCAATGGAAAAACTTCAGAAACGCCCCTCAAAGGTTTCCAACTGGTACCTCGATATGGTTCTGCTGGGCAAATACTGGGGAGCTGAAAGAGTTTACCATCACACTGCTCCGATCAATCTCTACTACGCTCTGCGCGAGGCCCTGCGCCTGATTGCAGAAGAAGGACTGGAGAACTGCTGGCAGCGACATCAAAAGAATGCAGAATACCTCTGGCAACGCCTGGAAGAGATTGGACTCACGCTCCACGTTGAACGCGAATTTCGCCTGCCCACTTTAACCACGGTTCGTATTCCAGAGGAGGTGGATGGCAAAGCGATCGCCCGTAAGCTGCTGACCGAATACAACATTGAAGTAGGTGGTGGCCTGGGTGAACTCGCCGGAAAAGTCTGGCGGGTGGGCTTAATGGGTTACAACAGCCGTCCAGAAAATGTAGACAGGTTAGTAGAAACGTTGAAAGAGGTGTTGCAACGGTAGGCGACAGAAGTGGATGGTTGGGGAGTGATGGAGTAACGGTGTGATGGGTTAGGGGTTAGAGGAGTTTTGAGTTCTCACCTTATCCCCTCACCCCGTCGCCTGTTGCCTGCTGCCTACTTACGGACATCCCAGCGAGTCCCTGGTATCAACCCCAGTTTTGGGATTGACACCGCTGGCTGTTTTACACAGTTCCAATATCTGCACTTTGTCCAGGGTGGCATTGCTAAAGTCCGTTCCAGTCACCGTAGCTCCCTTAAAATCGGACTTCAAGAGCATGGCTGAATCAAAAATGGCACCGCTTAAGTCGGCGTCTGAGAAATTGGTGATGTAGGCAATGCCATCACTGAAGTCCACATTTTGCAGATTTGCGTGGGTTAGATTAGCACCATTAAATACCGCGCCGCGCAGGTTTGCACCGCTGAAATTGGCGTTGGTCAGTTCCGCATTGCCAAATTCTGCCCGGATCAAGCTCTGTCCAGCAAAATCTTTGCCGGTGACTTGCACATCATCATAGGCGCGGATCAGGGAAGAACTGGCCGCGAAGGCGGGAAGAGAAAAATGACTGGTTAGCAGGAATAAGGTGGTGAAGAATACAAATAAGGACTGAAGTACGCGCATGTTCTACTGAAGTTTAACGATCTGCTGTCATTAAAATTAACATTTGCTGACAGGGAATTTTTATCGCCTGGATCACCATGCCCCCATTCCGTGTTCTGATTACTCGCCGACTGCCAATTGAGTTGGACGAACTTGAAGCGATCGCCTCTGTTGAAGTGTGGCAGGAACGGCAACCACCCCCCTACGAGTGGCTGTTAGAAAAAGTTAAAACCATAGACGGTCTGTTGTGTTTGCTCACGGATCCCATCAATCGCCCCCTAATTGAAGCAGGAACTTCCCTTAAGGTCATCAGTCAGATGGCTGTAGGCTGCGACAATATCGACATTCCAGCCGCCACCGTCCGGAAAATCCCTGTAGGGCATACCCCTGGCGTGTTAACCGATGCCACGGCTGACCTGACCTGGGCCCTGGTGATGGCGGCAGCACGGCGGGTGGTGGAGGGCGATCGCTTTACCCGCTCTGGACAATGGAAAACTTGGGAGCCTGACCTGCTGCTGGGACCAAATGTATCGGGTGCCACTTTGGGAATCGTTGGCATGGGGCGTATTGGTCAGGCTGTAGCGCAGCGGGCAAAAGGGTTTGACATGCGCATTCTGTATCACAGCCGTACTCGCTGCCATCTGGAACTGGAGCAGTCTTTAGGCGTGGAGTGTGTATCCTTTGATCGCCTCCTGCAAGAATCCGATTTCATCACCATCCATACTCCCCTGTCTGAGGACACGCATCATTTGTTCGGTGATGCCCAATTTGAGCAGATGAAATCCTCAGCAATTCTGATCAACACCGCCCGCGGCCCCATTATCGACCCGGATGCACTCTATCGGGCTCTGAGCCAGGGTGAAATTGCTGGTGCTGCCCTGGATGTGACCGAACCAGAACCTATCCCTATGGACAGCCCCCTGTTAACCCTGGATAACCTGATCATCACTCCCCATATCGGCAGTGCCAGTGTGCAAACACGGCGAAAGATGGCAAAAATGGCGATCGCAAATCTGACTGCTGGATTGAATGGCCGTTTCCTTCCCCACTGCATCAATCTGGAAGTTTATAGCGCTCATTAGAACAGGCAGGTCAGAGCAACCAAGAGAGAGGCTAGAATCATGTCTGATTCAATCTATTCGATACGGCTATGGTTGGTTCAGTGGAGCGTATAGAACAGGATCTTGCAGCAATACAGGGGGCGATCGCATCCCTTGCCGGTGAATTTTACAACGCCTACACCGATTACCTGAACCTGTTAGGGAAAACGGTTCGCCAGCAGTTGATCCTTGCCAGCTACCACGTCTGTACCCAGGGCTATCCCGAACGCTTCCTCAGCCTCTCCTACAATCAGCGGTACGAGTTGCAACAAACTCTGCGGCGTTTGGCCTATCAAACTCAGGAAGAACTGTTAGCCCAGCTACATCCCATCGTTGTACCTGCCGACATTAAAGCTTCCGCTTTACCGGATTCCCTTCCTTTGTCAGAGGCATCGGTCAATCACGGGATCGCAGTTCCTGAATCGGCACCTCCAAAAGCACAAAAGCCTCCACTGACTCCTATGCATCTGGTGCAGTGGCAACAAGACCTGGAGCAGGCGATCACCCAGGAACTGCAAACGGCTTCCCATGCGGCTAATCGCTTGCTACAGCAGGCCAATGTTCTGCCGCCAAAGTTGCCAGAACCCATTTTGGAGGCAGCTGCCAAAGCGGATGCAGCTGAAATGGGTGGACGGACTCCCAACTTGATGAACTTGTTAATTGAAACAACTCGGGATGATTCTGGCAGCAAGGAAGGGGCTGAGGAATCCCGCGGGCAGGTGGTGATGCATATTGTTGCGATTCATCTGCGCCTGACAGAACTTGAATTTTCAGAGCCTGCTCTCAACGCTGCCCGCACCCGCATTCGTAGCCTTCAGGCCCAACTCAAAACCCTGGGGCGAGACTATCAGAAAAAACAACGAGAACGAGCGATCGCTGAAGCCCAGCTCGCCTGGCGTGCCAGTTGGATCGAAGAATAGGTCAAGGTGATGAACGATTCCCAATCAGAGCCCAACTCCGATCTGGACTCTGCACCCACTTCTCCCCCGGCCTCCCCCCGGTCTTCCCCCGATTGGATTCGCCTGCAAAAAGCCCTCTCTTTCGAGGCAGAACACGGCTTCAATGACATTGAAGGGAAACAGCACCGTTTCAGCGAATTCCTCAGCCTTGCCCTCAGCCAACCACCCGCTGAACTGGCCAAAACCGACCAGCATCACTGGCAGGAACTCGGTACCCAATTCACCACCTACTCAGAACTCACCTTTGCCCAGCGACAACACCTGGTCGCAGATACCCGTCGGTTTCTGTATCAAATGCGGAAGGTCTGTGAGCAGAAGGGAGGAGGGGAAGAGGAAGAAGCTAGGAGCCAGGAGCCAGGAACCAGGAACCAGGAGCCAGGAGCCAGGGAGCGGCGATTGGGGAAAACTTCAAACTCCAAACTCCAAACTTCCTTCCCTTCTCCCGCTCACTCTTCATCCATTTCCCTGGATCAATCCCTCACCTATCTGCCCAAGGTGGGACCTAAAAGTGCAGAGAAGCTGGCAAAGTTGGGGCTTTACACGGTGCGGGGATTTGCTCTTTTATTATCCCCGTGACCACATTGACTATGCCCGCCAGGTGGATATTCGTAGTCTGGTGGAGGGAGAAACCGTTACCCTGATTGCAAAAGTTAAGCGCTGCACCTGCTTTACCAGTCCTCGTAACCCTAAACTGACCATTCTGGAACTGGTGGTCAGGGATTACAGCGGACAAATTAAGCTGAGCCGCTTTTATGCTGGAAGCCGCTACAGCAACCGGGCCTGGCAAGAACAGCAAAAACGACTCTATCTGCCGGGGGCGACGATCGCCGCTTCTGGTCTGGTCAAGCGCAGTAAGTATGGGGTTACGCTGGAAGACCCGGAAATTGAAGTGTTGCAGCACGAAGAGGATTCCATCGACTCCCTTAAAGTAGGGCGGGTTGTGCCTGTCTATCCCTTAACGGAGGGGGGTTCCTGCCGATCTGGTGAGGCGGGCGGTGATTTCAGCGTTGCCAGCAGTGCAGCAGATTCGCGAAGCCCTGCCCGACGGTTTGCGGGAACAATACGGACTGGTGGGAATTCGGGATGCAATCGCCCATATCCACTTTCCGCCCCATTCCGAAGCGCTTGAAGCCGCCCGTCATCGCCTGGTTTTTGACGAATTCTTTTACCTGCAACTGGGCTTGCTCAAACGCCGCAAAGCACAACAGCAAATTCAGGCAAGTGCAGTTCTGGCTCCCACCGGGAAACTGATTGACCAGTTCTATGCCATCCTGCCCTTCCAACTCACCCAGGCTCAACAGCGGGTCATTAATGATATTTTGAATGATTTGCAACAGCCAACCCCTATGAATCGCCTGGTGCAGGGAGATGTGGGTTCTGGGAAAACGGTTGTTGCTGTCGTTGCCTGTCTGGCTGCGATTCAGTCTGGTTACCAAACGGCAATTATGGCTCCCACGGAGGTTTTGGCAGAGCAGCACTACCGCAAAATGGTGCAGTGGTTTAACCTGCTGCACTTGCCTATAGAGTTGCTAACAGGTTCGACCAGAGCAGCTAAACGACGGGAAATCCATGCCCAGCTTGAAACTGGAGAACTGCCGCTGCTGGTAGGTACCCATGCCCTGATTCAGGATACAGTCAACTTCCAGCAGTTAGGACTGGTAGTGATTGACGAACAACATCGCTTTGGTGTCCAGCAGCGGGCACGATTGCAGCAGAAAGGGCAAAATCCCCACGTTTTAACCATGACCGCAACGCCCATTCCCCGCACCCTTGCGCTCACCCTCCATGGTGATCTGGATGTGAGTCAGATTGACGAATTGCCCCCTGGACGTAAACCAATTCAAACCACTGTACTTGCCGGGCGGGAGCGAATGCAGGCCTATGACCTGATCCGGCGCGAAATTGCCCAGGGACGACAGGCTTATGTAGTGTTGCCACTGGTGGAAGAGTCTGAAAAGCTGGACTTGAAATCGGCAATTGAAGAGTATCAAGAGCTTCAGGAGCGCGTGTTTCCTGAATTTCAGGTCGGTTTACTGCACGGGCGCATGACCTCTGCTGAAAAGGATGATGCCATTAACCGCTTCCGCGCCAACGAAACCCAGATTTTAGTCTCGACAACGGTGGTAGAGGTGGGGGTGGATGTCCCCAATGCTACCGTGATGCTGATTGAGCACGCTGAACGATTTGGCCTTTCCCAGTTACACCAGCTTCGGGGTCGGGTTGGGCGCGGAGGTTCCCAATCTTTTTGTCTGTTGATGAGCAGTTCTAAAACAGAAACCGCCCGTCAGCGACTCAAAGTATTGGAACAGTCTCAGGACGGATTCTTTATTGCAGAAATGGATATGCGCTTCCGGGGGCCGGGTGAGGTGTTGGGCACCCGCCAATCGGGCTTACCCGATTTTGCCCTGGCGAGTCTGGTGGAAGACCAGGAAGTGTTGGAACTGGCACGCCAGGCGGCTGAAAGAGCGATCGCCAGGGATGAAACTTTAAGCCGCTGGCCCCTGATGAAAGAGGAGTTAGAATACCGCTACCGCAGACTCATGGGCGGCACGATTTTGACTTAAATTGGTAGCGTCACCCCAAAGCAGGTGGACTCATTGCCACTTTCTACCCAAACATCGCCTCCAAGCTGTAGTGCCAGCTTTTTGACCAGTGCCAAACCTAATCCAGTGCCTGTTAAATTCCAGGGGTTGGGGCGATCAATGCGGTAAAAGGGTTGAAAGATTCGCTCTTTTTCTTCGGGTGGAATAGTCACGCCGGTATTAGTGACGGTGATTTGCAGGCGTGAAAGGGTGGAAAGATAGGGTGACAGTGGGACGCTATCCTGAATTTGCGATCGCCCCCCTTCCCCATCTATTTCCACAATACCCACCTCAACAGTTATCACTTCCCCTGAGGGAGTGTATTTCAGGGCATTGCTGAGTAGTTCAGTAATGAGTCGCTCTAAGCTTGCAGGGCGAGTGGTAATTGGTGGCAGATTGAGGGCAATTTGACAGGTCAGGGTTTGCCCCTGCTCAGTTGCCTGGGAGGTAAAGCGGTTGACAATTTCGGGCAACCATTGCTGAAGTTCCAGTGAAACCAGAGATAGGGCTTCGGTTGAGCTTTCTACCGTTTGCAAGTCTAGAAGATCAGTGATCAGGTTAAACTCTTGCCGCCACTCTTCATACAAGATCTGGAGGTATTGCTCCATGCGCTGCCAGAGGAACTGATTATCTTGCTCAGTTTTTGAATCGTCTTCAGCTTTTTTTAACACACTAACGATACGCCGCAGCATCTCTACGGCCATACGCATATTGGTCAGGGGAGTCCGCAATTCATGGGAAATCGAATTCACAAAGTCTTCTTTAAGCCGATTTAACAGTTCCATTTCCTGTCTCAGGCGAGTTTCATCATACACAAATTGAGTTTGAGACTGGATTGGAGCCAATGAGTCTCTTTCCTGGGTTTGTTCTTGAGCGCTTTCTTCCTTTTCAGTCTCAGTAGGGGTGGGAGTGCGATCGCTCACCTCTTGAAACAACATCACACCTCCAATCACTTCCCCTTCACTGGTTCTGATGGGAGCAGCACTGTCACCAACGGGTCTTTCTGTACCATCCCGCATCAGCAATAGCGATCGCTCCACCAGTCGGATCCGGCTGCCCAGTTGCATGGCTTTTAGCAGAGGATTTTCCAACCGTTCTCGAGTTTCTTGGTGAATCAAATTCACCACATTTGTCACGGGCTGTCCGATCGCCTCCTGCTGCTGCCAGCCAGTGAGCGCTTCAGCGATTGGATTGATAAAAGTAATCGTGCCACTGAGATCGGTTACGATCGCCCCATCCCCAAGGCTGCTTAGAGTCGTTGCCAGTAACTTTTCATTTGCCCGCCAGCCACGTTCTTGCTCATGCCGATACAGCGCAATTTCTACCGTGGTTTGAAGATCTTGCTCCCGTAGAGGCTTGACCAAATACCCAAATGGACAGGAAAGCTTCGCCCGCTGGACAGTCGTGGGATCTGTGTAGGCAGTGAGGTAGATTATGGGAATATCAAACCGACGATAAATTTCTTCCGCTGCAGTAACTCCATCCATACTACCCTTGAGGCAGATATCCATTAAAACAAGCTCAGGCTGTTCTTTTTCAGCAATTTCGATTGCTTCTGCACCGTAAGCGGAAATAGCCACGACTTTATGATCCAGATTTTCCAATGTTTCCTGAATATGCCAGGCAACTACCTGGTTATCTTCAACAATCAGTATGCGTGCCATGATCAGTATCTTGCTCCTTCTGAGCCGCAGCATAGATGACTGGGTTTAGCACTACTCCTAATCCAACGTATGAACCTATCAAACGTATGAACATTTGAGGTTTAAAGTGCTGCTCAGAAGGAGATCTCCTTTAATATTTCTTTAATAGTTAAAAATTTTTTATAAATTTCTCTAGCTAGAGAAATTTATAAAAAATTTAGCAGAAAGAATATAGGTGCAAATCCGGAAAAATATAAACCGGAAAACTAAATCAGTAGACCACCCATATGACAGGTGAAAAAACTTCAGGATTGATAGTTAGATATTACGCAGGAGATTATATCAGACATCTTTGCCATTACGGAATGGCTCAGAGATCAAATGACTCAAAGGTGACTTTAAATACTGTTGAATTGCCCCTAGTGACTTCTAGGGTTCCCTCCAGTTGTTTCACCAAACCCATGACCAGTTGCAGCCCCATGGATCGAATCTGGTTTAAGTCAAAATCAGGTGGCAACGTATCTCCGCTGTTACCAACTGCAATTGTAATTTGCTGATCTGCCTTATCCAGGTTGACAAACAGTTCTCCTGTTTGCTTCTTGCGAAAACCATGCTTCAATGCGTTGGAAAGCAATTCATTCAAAATCAACCCACAGGGGACTGCCTGGTCAATTTGGAGGGAAATTGCTGGATTAATGACAAGATGAAGGGTAACCATTTGAGGTTGAATGTTGTAGACTCGAGACAGATTATTGACCAGGGTTGGCACGTAGACAGTAAAGTTAACGCCTGAAAGATCAGAAGATCGGTAAAGGTTCTCATGCACCAGCGCCATCGAATCAACCCGATTCCAGCTATTTTCCAAGGCAGAACGTAACTGGGGATCATCAACTCGGTTTGCTTGCAGATGAAGCAGGCTAGAAACTATTTGAAGGTTATTTTTGACGCGGTGGTGGATTTCTCTTAAAAGAACTTCTTTTTCACGTAGAGATTTCTGGAGCTGAACTTCTGCCTGTT
Source organism: Leptothermofonsia sp. ETS-13 (assembly GCF_049200465.1). Taxonomy (NCBI): domain Bacteria; kingdom Bacillati; phylum Cyanobacteriota; class Cyanophyceae; order Leptolyngbyales; family Leptolyngbyaceae; genus Leptothermofonsia; species Leptothermofonsia sp. ETS-13. The sequence goes on along the minus strand of NZ_CP120836.1, from coordinate 1,132,038 downwards.
TACGTTCGTTTTCCATGTGTTTGCGATCGCTGATATCAATGGAAACCCCAACGTACCCAATATATTGTCCTTGCTTATTCTGCAAAGCAGACGTTGCTGCTAGGACTGGGAACGTACTCCCATCCTTGCGTTGCAAAAGAAACTCCCCTTCGGTACATTGGTTTTGCTGCAGTTTGGCAAAGGCCGCTGCAATAACCTCCTGTTGATCAGCTAGAACAATCACCTCAAACAGCGATCGGCCAATCACCTCATCCGCCGTCCACTGATACAAAGTTTCAGCAAAGCGGTTCCAGTAAATAATGGTTCCCTCAAGATCAGTACAAATGACCGCATTGCGTACCTGATTCAGCAAATTAGCCTGAAACCAGATCTCCTGTTCGACCCGTTTGCGATCACTGATATCCAAAATCACACCATCGTAAACCACATCACTGCTGGGTTGGCGTTCAGGACGGGCAATGGCCTGAATCCATTTAACCTGCCCTGAGGGAGAAAGCAACCGAAACTCGGTGGAAAAAGGCTGCAAATTTTTGATTGAAGCAGAAATGGAATCCTGGAGAAGTTGAACATCTTCTGGGTGAACAATAGACCACAGAACGGAAGCCTGTAGCGCTGCCTCAGTCGTAAGCTCACAAATTGCGCAGAATTGGGGACTGACATAGGTCATGAGGTAACTTCCATCCGAATGCACCACTCCTCGAAAGATGCCCCCTGGAACATTTTCGGTTAGGCGGCGAAACTTGGCCTCACTCTGGCGTAGGGCGGTTTCAGCAATCTTGCGTTTGGTAATGTCTTCGATCATGCAGATAGCCATCTGAATCTGTCTGGCTGCATTGATAACCACTGAACAGATCAAATTTCCCCAAACAATGTGCCCACTTTTGTGGATATACCGTTTCTCCAGCCTGTAAGCCTGCCTCTTCCCTTCCAGAATTTCTTGAATGAATGGTTGCTCAATCGCAATGTCTTCCGGATGAGTAATCTGGTGGTAATCCAGATGCATCAGTTCCGCTGCACTGTAGCCCAGTATGTTGTGTAGCGCCGGGTTGGTTTGGGCCAGCAGAAAATGGGGTGGAAACATGACCGCAATGCCAATTTCTGCGTGTTCGAAAATGGCGCGGAACTGTTCTTCGCTCTGCCTCAAAGCATTTTCAATCTGTTTGAATTCTGTAATATTGGTGCTAGTACCCACAATCCGGTAAATACGAGAATGCTGATCCCGCAGCGGGGTCAGGTGGGTCAGCCACCAGAGATCCTGTCCTAAAAAGGGCATATATTCTACATAGGAAATGGTCGCTCCCGCGTCTACACAACTTTGATAATTCCTGCGGGCAGATGCGGCGTCTTCAGTAGGCAACACCTGTTCTGGAGTTTTGCCCTGGATGTCTTCCGTTGAAAGCCCTGTTACTTTTGAATGAGCGGGGTTCAATCCAACGTAGCGAAAGTCGCCATTTTCCAGAACATCGATTACAAAAACTCCTTCCTCAACCGTTTCATAGATGCTGCGGAGAAATTGCTCTTTTTCTTGCAAAGCCAGTTCCAGATTTTTGCGCTCCGTAATGTCTCGATGAACAACCGCATAGCGATAAATTTGTCCTGCCCGGTTGTAAATTGGAAAACTCCAATCCCACAACCAGCGAATGGAACCATCCGGTCGAACAATGCGATATTCATCATCGAAAAATTCTTCGCCTTTCAGCTCTTGTTCAAACTTGCTCTGAATGCGATCGCGATCGTCCGGGTGCAGCCTATCCAGCCAGGAAGCAGGGTTCTCATACAGAGCCTCGCAGGAATGTTGATACACCTGCTCATAGAGCTGGTTGACGTATAGCAATTTCCCCGTGCCAACTTCCTTTAGAAGGAAAATATCCTCAATGTTTTCGATAATCTGATGGAGTTGTTCTTCGGTTTGTCGGAGTGCTTCTTCAACCTGTTGCGGTTCCGCATCACTTTTGCGATCGCTCATTGTGGTATTGGGGGCGATCGTCGCTTGCAAATGTTCAATGAAGGCGCACTGTAATTTTTCAACTGGAATGATCCCGGTTACTTGTCCCTGCTGATTAAGGACTGGCAGATAGCGAATGGAGGATTGCCGAAATTTCTGCCAGATGACCCCCAGATCACCCATTTCTGACTCATCTAACGTGACCACTGGCCGGGTCATGAACGCCGAGATGGGTGTACTGTCTAAATCGATCCGGTGGGCGATCGCCCGCATCACATCCTGCTCTGTAACCAGTCCAATCAATTGCTCCTGCTCCAATACCAGAGCGCAGCCCACCTCCATCTGACTCATGCACTGAACCACCTCCATCACTGGAGTATCAAATGCAACTATCAACAGACGGCTTTGGGCATTTTGAATCAGAGAGTCTCGACCAGGAAAACCTGCCTGAACCACGATTTCCTCTTTTGCACAAGAATCAAAAACCCGATGATTCTATGATGACCAGATTTAGACTGGTATGGCGATAGGTAAGCTCACGAGTAGAGCAGAGATAGGGGCTGGGGTAGGGGCTGAGGGGTTGTTAGTCGTTAGTTGTTGGTTGCTATAACGATCCTATCTGGATTGTGAAAAGGGCGCAGGAATCCCTTTTCACAAAGCCCTTTCATTTCACGAACCATTTAGGACTGCTAAAGAGAGGAGGGGTAACTAAAGAGAGGAGGGGTAAAGAGTAGAAGATGGATCAATCAGTGACCATTTCGTATTAATCTTTGGGTTGGATCAGGCATCGGTATTATGCAGCTTGAATTTATTACAGTTGAAGAATTTTATTTTGCACTGACACTGGCAGTGCGCACGCTAGAAGAATTAACCACTCCCGGTTTGTCAGAACAGGTTCGCAAGCGGTTAGAAGAGAAGTGCGGGCAGCCTTCTACGGTAGTCGCTGCCAGCCAGAACACTTACAACTACGTATTTCGGGTGAAAGAAGTAGACAATAGCCCTGCTCCCCAGCTTATCCTTTCAATCGCAGATTGGCAGGGTCACCTGCGTCTGAGTAGCGACTATGGCTGGACCTTAGACTCCGATCGCAAACCCATTCGTACCGAAAAATTTGCCCAACGAGGTGCCTTTTCCCAGCAGGTACGATCCCATCTACAAGATTGGCTCCAAATTCCTTTGCTGTAAGTAGGTAGTCATCATTAATTTGTATAGTCATCATTAATTTGTAAAGGTTGTAAAGGGGGGAGTGGGGGCTGCGCCCCCAGGCAGGGGGTTTCACCCCCTCCACCCCCGAAATTATCCTGAATTTAATTGCGCCTAACTACTTAGTGAGAGGGGCGAGAAGAAAAAATGAAAAGTATGGTTCTAGAAAATTTCCCAGAACCAAGTGGCGATCCTATCTAGTACAGCAAGACGAAAGTTTTGTTGGGGTGCAGGGTTCCACCCTGCACCCCGTCCTAACCATAATGACTACCGCTATAGCATTTGTAACACTAGTAGTCTGCCAGGCAGATTTTGAAGGTTTGCAACCCTTCAAAACTCCGTAAATTGGTTTTTCTGGGTTTAGATAACCCGGCAAAGTTCCTTTAGTGAACCACTAGGTTGTGGAAAGGAATTCCTGTGGAATCCTTTTTCACAAAACCCTTTCACGAGTCATTCAGGACTGCTATCCTAAACTAAACTAAACCGAAATATGAGAATACCGTAGCTTCCCATCCTTCTGCTAATCCTCAAATAGCTGTGAAGCAGATGTTCAGGAATTGGTAGCCTGGGCCGCCAGAAGTTGCTTCAGTTTTTCCAGCTCCTGGGCCCAGCGGGGATCGGGTTGAACATCCTGCTCAACTTGAGTACTGGTACCCGTGTTGCGCCGAGATTTATTATTGTTGTTCTTGCGTCGATTGCCACCATTTGAACCACCCGAATTTTCGGTTGTTTCGTTGGGCTGGTCTTCGCCTTTGTCCTTATCTTTAGTTCGAGGTTGAGCACGTTCGACCTTGAGCGAGTTTTCCTTCAACAGGTAGCCATTGAATTTCTCAATAATCTCATCAGCTTGCTCGTCATTTTTGACGGTGACAAAACCAAAACCGCGACACTTATTGGTCTTTCGGTCAGTGATGATTTTGGTAGAAATTGACTCACCTGCGTCAGCAAAAACGGCCTCTAACTCCTGGCGACTAAGCTCTTCAGGTAAATTGCCTACATAGAGACGGACGGACATGGAAATGGTACCTCCAGACTGTGATTCAACTAGACGTGCTTAAGCACATTAACCCAATACGGCTGTCGCCAGCCGAGTATTAAAGTCTGTGTTTGATAACAACCAGCATTCCTCCCCTGCCAGGTTTGACAATAAACCTGCTATCCAAGAAACTCTTGCCCCTGCTCCCCTCACTTGTCCTTTCATGCCAAATTGCAGAAAGCCCGGAGTTGAGTGGTTACTTTGCGGATTCTTCGTCATCACAGCAAGGTTGAAAATAAGCATTTTGCTTCTGTTTTGTGATGTCAGAATTTTTATGCCATCCATTAAGGTATCACGGTGAGTAGGGCGCAAGCAGAGGTAAATCAGGATTTCTGGTTTCAGTTAACACTCAGTTTCTAGATGTAATTCAAATTCCAACGTTTTGTACCAATTTGGCAAACCTAAAACCACTAAAACCCATTTCAACAACTTATATGTAGATAAAGCGGCACTTTGAGATAGAACCAGGACGACCAGTCGTAATGCTCTGCATACTTTCTGCCCAGCATTAACTACTCATTTACATTAGAAGTGAATTGCGGCGACTCACATTGTAAAGAAATCTAACACTTCTCAGGATAGGGATGCAAGGGAGGAGCTAATGCAGGCCGGCAGAAATAATTGTTCAATGCCGTCGGGTGGGTGGATGGGTAGATGGGTAGATGAGTGGATGGGTAATGGGTGCTTATTCTAGCTGAGGCAGCGAATGGCTTCTAGCATTCCCCTTGCTTTATTAAGGGTTTCCTCATACTCCTTTTCGGGAACCGAGTCGGCAACCAACCCAGCCCCCGCCTGTACACTGACTGTGTGTTTACCGCCTGCTTGAGAGCGAACAACCATTGTGCGGATGGCGATCGCAGTATTCAACTGCCCCTCAAAATCGTAATAACCGTAGGCACCGGAGTAAGGTCCCCGGCGGCAGGGTTCTAAATCATGGATGATTTCCATCGCCCGAATTTTAGGTGCGCCGCTGACAGTCCCTGCAGGAAAGGAAGCTTTTAGCAAATCCCAGGCAGTTTTGTCAGAAGCAAGCTCTCCCACAACATTGCTGACGATATGCATGACATGAGAGTAGCGCTCAATCACCATTAATTCATCGACCCTGACCGTACCATTGACGCAAACTCTACCCAAATCGTTTCGACCTAGGTCTACCAGCATAACGTGCTCGGCTATTTCTTTGGGGTCTTGCAAAAGATCTGCTGCCAGTTCGGCGTCTTCCAAAGCAGTTTTGCCCCGGCGACGGGTGCCCGCAATAGGGCGCACAACGGCTACCATTGGCCCATCTGGAGCAGGTCGTTCTGCTTTCACCATAACCTCAGGGCTGGAGCCAATGATCTGCCAGTTGCCGAAGTGGAAATAGGCCATGTAAGGTGACGGATTGATCAGCCTTAAGGAGCGATAGAGAGCAAAGGGTTCCCCCTCGTATTCCGCTGTCAGTCGTTGGGATAAAACTACCTGGAAAATGTCTCCTGCTCGAATATGAGCTTTGGCTTTCTCGACATTGGCACAGAATTGTTCTTTAGAAGTGTTGCTGGTAAAGGCAAGGGTAGAGGGCGCGCGCGTGCTTTCTGCTTCCTTTGACGTTTCAGGAGGTTTCCAGGCCAGCATCCGGGCCTGTTCAGATAGGGGCGATCGCAGCTTGTTGACCAGTTGGGTGACGCGATCGCATGCCTGCTGATAGGCCGTTTCCAGATCCGGGCTCTCTTGCAAGTTGGCATAGGCGATCGCCCAGATTTTGCGCTTCACCTGGTCAAAAATCAGCAAATTGTCTACCTGCATCCATAACCCATCCGGCAAATCCTCTTTTGTAGAGGGATAAACCGGAACGCGGGGTTCAATCCAATGAATGAGTTCATATCCCCAGAAACCGAACAATCCCCCAATCCCTGGTGGAAGTTGAGGCAACTTGACCGGATGATAGGGTTCTAGGCAGCGGGCCAGGGCATCAAACGGGTTGCCTTCAAAAAACTGAGTCGAACCATCTCGAAAAGTTTGAGTGGTTCGGTTTCCCTGCGTTTCCAAAACCCACAGCGGATCGCACCCCAGCAGGCTGTAACGCCCTAACTTCTCACCCCCTTCTACCGATTCCAGCAAAAAACTGTAGGGCTGCCCTGCACAAACCCGGTACCAGGCAGACACCGGAGTATCCAGGTCTGCTATCCACTCCTGATAAACAGGAACAAAATTACCTTGACTCGCCAGACTGGAGAATTCAGAGAAGGAAGGGAAGATCATGTCAGGGGCTAAGAGAGTTGTTGGTTGTTAGTCAAGTGAGGGGTAAGGGGTGATGGGGTAACGGGGTGATCGGGCGATTTGGTAAGGGGGTGAAGTTTCTTTACTCCATCACCCCTCCTCATCCACCCATCCCCCATCCAACTTATCCATCCTCACTTCCCAAATCAATTGACTCATAATGTGGACAGTCTTTACAGGGGCCGGCAGGATTAACGGCGCAGCGGATGTAGGGCGATCGCGCATTAAAGCGGCAGGTCAGGTCTCCAAAAATATAGCCAACTCCTTCAACATAGCGGTGGTCAGAGGCAAGCGGATAACCATAGAATCTACCCAGTCGATGACTAACAGATGGGTTCATCGCCGCCCGAAACTGCGCCCGCGCCCGCACTTCTGCCTTTCTCATCAATAGTAATGAGAGGACTGCTGGAATGAGGGCAGTCAGAATCAAAAGCGCTTCTACCATAGCCTGCCAACCCCACAATCATCGTGACTCGGTTACAACTTCATGTAATAGAACGATCAAAAGCCTGTCTACCTAACTCTCCTCAAATTCACAGTTTATTCAGAAATAGAATGGATACGCAGTGTACGGCTAGCATGAGGATGGGTACACTTCCTACTTCAACTTTAGACCGTGATTTCTTCAATCCCAGCAACGATCAGGTTTTTGCAACAACCTACATCCCAGGCGTGGCTTGACCAGGCACTCACTCACCTGGATATAATTTTGCTCGATCACTCTCACTGTGAGCGAAAAGCGGCAGGAGTGGCGTTGAATCTGATGTTTCGCTATCCCTCCAGTGAGAAATTGGTGCGATCGCTCACTGCGATCGCCAGAGAAGAACTGGACCATTTCGAACAGGTCAACCAGATTCTGGAAGCGCGGGGGATTGCTCTCCGCCCTTTGCCACCACCACCCTATGGTGCAGGCTTGAACAAGCACATTCGCATCCAGGAACCCGATCGCATGCTGGATTCCCTGCTGGTGTCTGCTCTGATCGAAGCCCGCAGCCATGAACGCCTCAGTCTTTTTGGGCACCTACTGCCCCGATCCGAAGCTGGCAAAATTTTATCGCGGGTTAATGGCTTCCGAAGCCCGTCACTACGGAGCTTACTGGATTCTGGCCATCACTTACTTTGATCGTTCAACAGTGGACCAGCGACTAGAAGAATTGGCAACTGTTGAGAGTAATCTACTGGCAACCCTGCATCCTGAGCCCAGAATTCATAGCTAGGGGGAGGGGGAGGGAGGGGGATGAGGGGATGAGCAGAGAATGATGAAGTGATAGAGTAAAGAAATCTCACCCGCCCTACCCCATCACCCTATCCACCCTTCACTAACAACCACTAACAATTATCAATGAATCTCTTCTACCGCGATTTCCTGATTCGTGACTGGCAATCAGGCGATCGCACTGCTGCAGCTGAAATGATTGGCTCTATTCTGGCGGAGTATGGTTTGGGCTGGGAACCGACTGGAGCGGATCGGGATGTGCTGCATGTGGAGGAGTGTTATCAATCTACAGGCGGTGAGTTTTGGGTGGTGGAGCAACATGGGAAGCTGATTGGCACTGCTGCCTACCATCCCATCCAGCGAGGCACTAATGCGGTCGAAATTCGCAAAATGTATCTACGGCCTATAGCTAGAAGACAGGGACTGGGGCGGTTTTTACTGGAGCAATTGGAAGCGGCGATCGCAGCCCGTGGCTTTGAGCAAATCTGGATTGAGACAGTTAGCATTTTGCAAGAAGCCGTCAAGCTCTACGAGAGCAGTGGCTACCAGCCAGCCAGTAGAGTGGAGACAGAAAGGTGCGATCGGGTTTACGTAAAATTTCTGGTTAATCCTTCTCTCTAAAATTACCCTTAACAGTATTTTTATGATCTTTATCTCAGCTTCAAAATCTTTCTTCGCCGTAAAAACACTGTGAGGTTTCCAGTAATAAAAACACTAAAAGTACTAGAAACTGTATTCCTAGACACAAATACTCGGAAATTGGGTTACCGAGAGGCGATCAATAGTGCTTTTATAGTTATAGTCATTGCCAAGTTGCTTAGGACATTAGCTTGGGGCACCCATTCCTACACCTGCTTTGTTATTGCAGTAGTCATTATGGTTAGGACGGGGTGCAGAGGTGGGCCCCCTGGCTGGGGGCTAAGCCCCCACTCCCTCTCTAATTCCAATGTCTTAACGCACCCGCGTAGAACTATACCTGGTCTAACTGGCATAGGGCTGACTGCTTTGCGGAAGCGGAAAGGTGAGACAACTGAAACAATGTCCGAACAGTAATTTGCCTACTTATTAACTTATTAAGCAGAATTAAAACAGTATCAAGTTTGAATACTCCAACGTTTTCGTTGGGGTGTTTTCTTTTAGAAAGTTTACTTTCACCCAATGCTGTTAGCATTGCAGCACAGCCCTAAACATGCTGGCTACAATCACCACTTCAGTAAATAGGTGCACCCTGCCAGATTAGATGAACCAAGGACCAACAATAGTTCGGCAGTGAATCCTGGAGCCCATCAAGTTGCTGAAGAAAGTATATTAGTGAACTCAACAAAGTTTGTTGCAATATGTGACAGTAGGATTGCCGGAACACTTTTATACTTTCTCACTTGCCATGATTGACCTCTATACTTTCACGACTCCTAATGGGCGTAAAGCTTCCATTATGTTGGAGGAAATTGAACTGCCTTATGCCGTTCATATCATTGACATAACGAAGGGTGATCAGTTTACGCCAGAGTTCGTTGCCATTAACCCTAACAGTAAAATTCCGGCCATTGTTGACCGAGAAACCGATATAACAGTGTTCGAGTCTGGGGCAATACTGATTTATCTTGCAGAAAAGGCTGGTAAGTTATTGCCCACCGACCCAAAAAACCGCTTTTGGGTGCTGGAATGGCTGATGTTTCAAATGGGGAATGTGGGGCCAATGTTCGGACAACTCAACCACTTCAAACGATTTGCACCAGAAAAAATTCCCTATGCCATTGATCGCTATGAAAAAGAAACCCTACGACTCTATGGCGTTCTCGATCACCAGCTAGAAAAGCATGAATTTATCTGCGGTGATTACTCTATTGCAGACATTGCCACCTTTCCCTGGGTCGCAGCCTATGAATTCCAGGGACTGACATTGAACAACCATCCTCACCTGAAGCGCTGGTTTGAAACGGTTGCAGCCCGTACCCCTGTTCAAAAAGGAATGAACGTCCCATTGAGAAGTTAGCTGATGAGCCGCTAGAGATTGACTGGATCAAATCATATGAACCCTGCTTCCTTTGAACGGCATCCAGAGCGGGAATGATTATTTCTGTGATGAGGGCATCAGAAAAATTACATTGATGCTTTGCCTTTATAAGGCAGTCTCTACTGCAAGAATGGCTCCATTTGGGGGCAAAGATTCCTTCTGCCAGAAGTCAGTAACCCAGTTTGCGATCGCTTTAGGTAAGGGTAGACCTGTTTGCAGAGTAATGTTTTCGTATTGGATGGTTCCCAGATATTTCCCGATGGTGTTATTGCCCTCCATCATGGTGTTATTGCCCTCCATTCTTTTGTTAATCACTTCTTGTTAATCACTTCAGCACATTGATCACCTCAGCAACAGTATCTCCTCTCTGAGCAGAGTGAATAAAGTCAGCACTAGTTCCATTCAGTCGGAACCCAAAATGTTTTTGGGTGAGTGACCGACTCAGGTTAACCATTCTCTAAGCCTCCCAATATAGCTCTACACAGGTGCGCTAGGACATTGGAATTAGAGAGGGAATAGGGGCTTCGCCCCCAGCCAGGGGTGGAACCCCTGCACCCCGTCTTAACCATAATGATTACCGCTATATTCTACTTGTAAGGGTTTTCTCAAACTTGATGAGCCTCTTCAAGACTTTTCTATTCCTGATTCCCCTAGAGTTTGGTAATAAGCTTTGCTTATTACCAAAACAAAGTCGATATTCTGGGGGTTTTGTTTGGGGTGAAAGAGTGGCGTAAGCTACTCTTTCACCAGCAAACCGTGAGAACTTTATTCCTCCTTAGGAGTGCACTATAAATTAGAAACAAATCTCTTCACTTCTTAAGGAGTTCCAGTCACAGTTGCCCACAGGTATTTCTTAAAGGAACCTGCGTCCATTTTTAAGCGCATCTGTTTACACCAGGTATAAATGTCGAATGTGACAGGATCTCCCTGAACAGAAATATTGCCCAGGAGTGCCACCCAATGACTGGGGAATGGAACCGCAGGGGGGCGATCGCTCAGCATCCCTTCGGCGGTAATGAGCGCAAAAGCTGCTCCACCCGCTTTGAGGGCAGCAGTGGCGTCGTTCATTGCGCTGATATCGTTCGTCAAATAGGCGTGGTTATATTTGACCTTTTTATAGCCCAGAATTTCCTGCATCCAGCCCTTCATTTCCCAGGATTTGGTCATGCCTGCCAGATTCCGGATGAGATCGGGGGCATTGGGTTCTACTGGAAACAGCACATTTTCCACATCTCGCAGGGTTGCCAGAATCATCCAGTCGGTTTGGGGCATGCGCAGGTTGCCATAGCTGGAGCGCCGTAGTTCATCCGATGAGGCAATATATCGGGTTGTGCCCTGAAAGCCACCCACCAGATATAGACTGCGGCAGATTTCCACGTAGCGCAGGGGTTGCTTCCAAACCAGTTCTACCAGGACAGAAGCTGGACCACAGAAGGGTTGGCCACCCTGATTGACCTGAAAGGGGTCGCGTACCCGCGATCGCATCTCGGCAATCAGAGTGGTTTTATTCAGGTGAAGCCACGCGCCGGGGGCAAAGGACTTTTCAAAGTCGGCGATCGCTGCTTCTGCCTCCTGCACCCGTGTTGGGTCAGGAGTATAGACATTGGTTAATGTTTCTCTGATAATCGCCATTTGCCCCCTTGAAAGATAATCCTGATCACCTGCTAGCTTAGATCTTGACTGATCTACCGTCGAAAGACTGTATTCGTTAAAGACTCTTGACAGAGCAATTTATCCAGGATCCTCTCGCCCTTCAAAATCCTCGGACTGCTTCTATTTTTAAGGATGCTTAAACTCGTGACTTTTCTTTTGCGAAACCGTATCTGTCTGGTAAAGTAATGAAATCTTTGGAGTTCGGAGCTATCTGAACCTCCTTTCCCTTTACCTGTTTGAGATTCAAGTTTTCTCAGTGTCTTCTGATTTGTGCCTTATATTGACCTGTTTAAAGAAGGATTTTCCTGAGAGCAATTGCTTTTATAATCGCCTCAGTAGCTTTGGTTCCAACCCGTGCTTGCAATTTATCCAGGCAGTTTTGATCCCATTACGCTGGGGCATCTCGATATCATTGAGCGGGGTTGTAGGCTCTTTGACCGGGTGGTAGTGGCGGTTTTGCGCAATCCAAACAAAACTCCCCTATTTACGGTTGCAGAGCGAATTGAACAGATTCGGCGATCGACGCGCCACCTCCACAACCTGGAAGTGGATAGCTTCGACGGTTTAACCGTAAACTATGCCAGGATGCGGCAGGCTACGGTATTACTTCGAGGGTTAAGGGTGCTTTCCGACTTTGAGATGGAGCTTCAGATGGCTCATACTAATAAAACCCTTTCAGATCAGATTGAAACCGTTTTTTTGGCAACTTCCAATGAATACAGCTTTTTAAGCAGTAGTCTAGTGAAGGAAATTGCCAGGTTTGGTGGTCCTATCGACCATCTTGTTCCCCAACAAGTTGCTCCAGATATTTACAAATGTTACGCCAAGATTCATCCAGCATCAGCCCAAATCCCGGATTCAACGCCAGTACCGGAGCTTCCCCAAATGGAACCCCCAGCCGAGACACGACGCGAATAGGGAGTGTGAACATTCAACAGGAGCTTAACCGGTTAGAAGAAATGATCCTCGACAGCCCAAGGATTCCCTTGAGCCGTCGGACGTTGATTGACGAAGAGCAACTGCTGGAACAACTTGATTTAGTGCGCCTGAGTCTACCAGAGGCTTTCCACGAGGCAGAAGAAGTTGTTCGCCACAAGGAAGAAATTCTACTTCAAGCCGAGCAGTACGCCCAGGAAATTATTGAGGCCGCTGAGCGGCGTGCAGCCCAGATCTTGAATGAAATGGGGATTTTGCGGCAAGCAGAAATTGAGGCACAGCAGATCCGCCAGCGGGTACAGCAGGAATGTGAGGCCGCTAAGGAACAGACTATTTTAGAACTGGAGCGAATGCGCCGCCAGGCTCAACAAGAACTGGAGGAAATGCACCGCCTAGCAATGGAAGAGTGCGAAGAGATTCAGGCAGGGGCAGATGAATATGCCGATCGCGTCCTGAAGGAAATGGAACTTCAACTGGGTGAAATGCTACGGGTAGTACGCAACGGTCGCCAGCAACTTCAACCAGAACCACCTCCCCCAAGAAGCCGAGAAATGGGTTCTGGCAGTTCTTCAGCCCGCCCCCCTTCCGGTTCAAAAGGTGATCGCTCCAAGAACTAAAGAGATTTAGCCCCTACGCTTGGCTTGCCAGGTTGCGCCAAGTGCAGCTCCGATTCCGGCAACCAATCCAAACCCCATACCTTCCAGAGTTCTGGTCGTTGGATCTTTGGTTAAACATTCCTGGGTAGGAGATTCTGATTGAAAGCAGGTATTACTTTCTGCCCAGCCAGCAGTCCCAAATAGAACAGCACCAGCCACACTACATACTGAAACCATAATCAGAAAAGAGCGGTCTTTTTTTCTACCCATATCCAAAAACGTGTCTCGGAATATTTACAAATGTACATTCAGTCTGCCCTCAGACATAAGCAAAACTGACAAATTTCTGCAAGATCTCATGGGCATTTAAAGACTTTGCAGGAAGTTTATAAGGGTTGTTAGTTTTTAGTTATAGCGATAGCCGCCAGGCTCAGGACAGGGTGCAGGGGTGGAACCCCTGGCTGAGGGCGCAGCCCCCACCCTCCCTTAAAATCAATGTCTTAAGCAACCTGGCGACAGCTATAAGTAAGGGGGGAGGGAGTGATAGGGTAACGGGGTGATAGGGGGAGTAAAGAACTCCCCCTATCACTCACTCCCTTTCCCTGGCACCCGCTGCCATATAGGGTAGAAGCAGCGATAGTCAGGCTCGCTCAAAATAGCGCTCTCGTTCCCAACTGGTGACGACTTCATCAAACTTACGTTGCTCAGTGCGGAAAAAGTGCAGGTAATGTTCGACAACGTCAGCACCCAACACGCTGCGTGCCCACTGACTCTGGTCTAACTGATGAATTGCTTCGTTCAGGCTGAAGGGAACATGGGGCAAATCCCGTGCTTCATAGACATCGCCTTCAAACATGGGGGGTGGCTCGATCTGGTTTTTGATACCGTCTAGCCCAGCTGCCAGGGTGACGGCAAACGCCAGGTAGGGGTTGGCATCAGCACCAGGGGCGCGGCACTCTAATCGCAAGGAAGGGCCATGACCCAAAATGCGGAAGCCTGCTGTGCGGTTGTCGTAGGACCAGGCAATGCCTGTGGGGGCGAAGGAACCTGCGACATAGCGCTTGTAGGAGGTAGGGTAGGGGGCATAGAAGGGGAAGATTTCGCGGATATGGGTCATCCACCCGCCCAGAAACCAGCGGAACAGGGGTGAGCTATGAACCGGGCCAAAGGTTTCTTCACCGCAAAAAAGGGGTTTACCGTTGGCATCCCAGAGGCTGGCGTGTAAATGCATGCTGGAACCTGCGTAGCGTTCATCCCACTTGGCCATGAAGGTAATGGCAACATTGTTTTGCCAGGCAACTTCTTTGGCAAGGTGCTTGTAGAGAGTATGGCGATCGCACATCTCTAAAAAGTCGGTATACCGCAGGTTGATTTCCTGCTGCCCTGGTCCCCATTCCCCTTTAGAAAACTCTACTGGAATTCCAGAGCGTTCTAAATGTTTACGGATAGCTCCAATCACAAATTCTTCTTTGGTGCCCTGGAAGATGTGGTAGTCCTCGATGTAACCGCCTATGGGCTCCAGGTCTTGATAGCGCTTGTGTCGGGCTGTTTCATAGGAATCAGTGAAGACATAGAGTTCCAGTTCAGAGGCTCCCATAGGGGTATAGCCGAGCGATCGCGCAATTTCTACCTGCTTCTTCAAAATGTTGCGGGGAGCCACCTCAACAGGAATGTCTTCTTCTTCATTGAGAAGATCGCACAGGACAATCGCCGTTTTCTCCAACCAGGACGCAATTCGTAACGTACTCAAATCGGGAATCAGACGAAAGTCACCATAACCACTGGCCCAACTGGTAAAGGAGTAGCCGGGAACCGGATCCATTTCCATATCGCAGGCAAGCAGGTAATCGCACGCGTGTACCCCCTTCCCCAGAACATCATTGACAAAGAAATCTCCAGTAATCCGTTTTCCCATCAACCGCCCGTAGATGTCAGGAAAAACAGTGAGGATGGTTTCAATTTCTTCGTCTTTGACTAACTGCTTAAGAGCCTCTACATCCAACATACCGCGCACGGGGGACTTAGCCATGACTGATCCTTAAATAGCCTGTAAAAATAGGCTATGCCGTTCTCCTGCAAAGCGTTGGATTACTCAAACAGACTTAATGTGAAGTGTAATCAACAATTACTGATCTTCTGGCAATTCTCCGAACTGTTGTCGATTTGCACACCAAACGTACAAAGTTTGTAGGATATATGGCAGTAGTCATTATGGTTAGGACAGGGTGCAGGGGTGGAACCCCTGGCTGGGGGCGCAGCCCCCACTCCCTCTCTAATTCAGTGTCCTAACGCACCCGCGTAGAGCTATAAAATTCAAATCGAACCATATGCCCCTCTCCAACTTAATGCTGTTATTCGCCTTTCGCTTCGGGCATGGGCTCCAGTCTTTGATTCGATTCAGAATATGATGAACGCCGATGTGTATCAGGCATTCTAGCCGGATCATTGGTGTGTGAGCCAGCAAAAAGCTGTTGAGGATATCTGCGCTGCGGAAGACACCAATTTATGGGTTGCCATCGATGCAGATTCTACTGTGGGCTTTGTAGCCATGAAACTACACTCAGAAGACAGCATGGGTGAAATCTACATGGTTGCTGTCGATCCAGACTTTCAATGTCGTGGAATCGGCAGCGCCTTTGATGAGCATTGCGCGCAACCGTTGAACCTGTGCGGTGGCAAAGTGGGTATCCGTTGCGGCGTGTCGAATCGTCAGCAGGAGAATGTCAAACGAAGTTTCGAGCATACAGTACCTATTTGATACCCAAATTCAGCAACGTCGAAGAAAAGATTGCCTATCGCCTGTCGCCGTTGCCTGTGGTCTCCATCAAATACTCAAAACTCAAAACTCTCTTAATCAAGCTGATGCCCGCAACTGGAGCAAAAGCGATCGCCCAGTTTCACAGACGCTCCACACTGGCTGCAAAATCGGCGGGTTGTTGCAGCAGAGGGGCTAGTAGAGGTTGTCGGGTTACCCATCCGCATTTCCATATTGCCCATCCGCATTTCCATTGGGTCTAGACTCATCTGCATGTTGCCCATTTTCATCGGCTCCATTGGCTTCATCGGTTCCATTGGGGGCATGGACGAAAAAGAGGGACTGGCGGCAGTTTGCATTTGCTGGAAACGACTGGGGGATACCATTCCACTGGTCATGCTGACGCTACTTCCCTGCACCTGAATAAAATGTTCTCCCTGTGCTGTCGTAATTTTAATTACAACACCCATCGCCGACTGAGAAAATTCGGGTGGTGAAGTCCAACTTCCCGTTTGAAAGCCACAGCTAGATTGCTGCTGCTGGCCAGGGTCAGAGGTGGAGATCGTCACCATTGTTTGATTTCCCTGGTTTTCCAGGTACACCCGTCGCCCATCGCCCAATTCGTGAATGTAAGCCATGAGACTCCTTGCAACATTGAGCAACATTGATGCCTGGGAACAGTCGACTGCTTCAAGAATTTCATCCTATCGTTTCAAACTCCTCCCTGTCCATTGTTAGACCAGATTCGCAATGAAGTTATTGCTGGCTCTTTTCCTCCTAATGCTATAGCGTCCTAAAGCGTTTGTAAACGATCTGGATTGCTATACCCGCTGTAGCCTGAACCCTAATAGGTTTCCCAGCGTGGAAGAAGCTGGGAAACCGGTCAGGATCTCCGAAATCTTAAAAATTTCGGAGATCTTGGAGATCTAAAATTCCTGCTGATGTTCAGTTGTGAGTGTAGCTAACTGTTGTTTCACATGGATATCTTTAATGTGTTTTTTGACTGTGTTGAGGCTGATGTACAGCTTTTTTGCAATGTCTTGATAACTGTAGCCTATACGATGCAAAACCCAGACCTCTGCCTGGCGCGGGGTTAAACCGTACTGCTGAATTTCAGCGATCGCCCGACTCTGAAGAGACTGGCAACAGTCTTCCATCAACACAACCAGATGGGGATGTTGGGCATCTTCCAGTGGCAACCAGCGGACTCGGATACGGAATAGATCTGATTTACTCAGGGCAATTTCAGATTCAATCACAACTGAACGGTTGGAATATAAACTCAAACTTTCAATTAGTGCTTCACAGGCACGCCAGATTTCCCTCGGAACACCAGTCGCCTGTCCTGGATTAAGCCGCTGACAGATGTGGAGAGCCGCATCATTGATGTAAATCTGTTTTCCCTGAGAAGTGAGAATCAAAATGCCATCCAGTAGACTTTCGATCACACCCTGTAGTAGGGTTGTTTTTTCAGTTGCAGGAAATTGGAATCGTTCTGATTGAGTCAACATAGGTAAAAGGGGGCTGAATAAAGATTTGTAAATTGATGGGTCAATACTTTTGTCATCACTAAAGGCAATAGCTTGAAGCAATGAATCAATCTGTGAAACATGAACGAGAGTGGCTAAGAAGTTCATGCGAACTCGAACAATGGGATAGAGTGAATCATTCATAGGGAAGCGGTTCGATGCACATTTATGAAATTGCTGAATAGCCTTAAACCGTTGAGTTGAGAACGGTATCAACTTCTTTCCTGGCGGGCTGTTCTTTTTCAATGCTTTGTTTGCGCAAGTGCCAGAACAGCTTTTGTGATTATCATGCACTGCTCCGCAATTGCATGACCTAATAGGGGAGGTACTGTCCGCTACGGCTTTGTCCCAGTGCCCAGCGAATAAATGCTCTTAAACGAGCCTCTCGATCTTGCAGGGTGTCTACAGGTTTGCAAGGCTCGATCGCAGACGGCAAAAAAATCGGCGGCATCAAAGTCAGGTTTTGGGGCTTCATGGCTTCTGTCCTTTTGAAGGGGCTTATGAAACGGGCAGAAACAGACGTTTTGGTGGACATTCAGGATTGCAATGGCTCAATCCATTTTGGTTAAAATTTTGATCGCATCAGGGGAAGGCGGGAGGCAGGGGCCAGGAGCTAGAAGTTGCGTTCATCGCTATTTCCTCAGGGAACATTGAGTTGTAATGATCTATCGGGCGATCGCTCAAAAGTTATGCAAACTTGTGAAGAAATTGCCCCCAAAATTCAGAAAGCTCTGAACTCTGAGGGCAAACGATGAACATTTAGGTCTCATTGGTATCTATCTCCCGCAGTAGGGGAGGTTATGCAAAATGACAGCAGCCTTTACCTCTTCAAGCGTTGCTGAAAAGCAGTATGAATTGAAACGAAGTTTCGAGCATACAGCACCCATTTCATACCCAAATTCAACAACGTCCCTCTTCAAACAACCTTGTGAAGACGATGGCGCCAATCGATAATTTGCTCCATACAAGTATCCTCCGAGATACTTAGCTTATTCATCCATCGCAATGACCATGCGCCCGTCGCCATCACCCTCGCCAGCAGCCCATTTGTGGCAAACCCTGAGTAACTCTACTCTCCTGCGCTATCTGCTGCTATTTGGCTGTGGCTGGGCCACTGTGTTACTGATCAATTATTTCTACGGTACGATCGCCCTCTTTACCGCCGCTGGTATCTTTGCTGCCCTGTTAAATTATCCGGTGGCCTGGCTATCACGTTATATTCCCAGAGGACTGGCAATTGCACTGACCTTTATTGGAGCGCTTACCTTACTGGTTGGCATGATCACGCTGATCGGATTGGAAGTGCTCAATCAGGGGCAGGGGTTGTTAACCAGTCTTAAAGCTGCTTTGAGTCAGCAAACCTTCCTGCCATTCCAGGATCTCCTCACCCAACTCGATATTGGCAAAGTAATTGAAACGCTACAAATGGGTTTAGCCTCTGGTTTAGGCATTGTGCAGAGTGTTTTTTCCAGTGTCTTTACAGGAGTTTTTGGGGCAGTCATTACCCTATATATGTTGATTGACGGTGAAAAACTGTGACACCTATTCTATTTATCAGGCTTGTGCCCGTTGCTTCCCGCAATCGCTTTGCAAAAACCTTTCAGCGAAGTTTTCTGGGATTTTTACGCGGTCAACTGCTGTTGATGCTGTTTTTATCAATCCTCAGTTTTGCTGTTTTTTCAATTTTGGGGGTTAATTATTCCCTGATTCTGTCCGTCATCATTGGTGTACTCGATGCGATTCCTGGGATCGGAGCTACCCTGGGAGTTCTGATTGTGACTCTACTGGTTCTGGCATCGCAGGGAGGTGCGATCGCCCTTAAGGTAGTAATCGCCTGCATTCTGCTTCAACAAATCCAGGATAATTTTATCCATCCCAAAGTCATGGGAGATGCATTGGAATTAAATCCAGTGCTTTTGTTCCTGGCTCTATTTATCGGTGAACGGGTGGCTGGATTGTTGGGAATTTTTCTTGCCATTCCGCTCGCGGGCATGATCGCCGCCTGGATAAGGTCAGTCAGAGAGGACGCATCGCCCCCCCCTGCAACAAGAAATCGAAGATGTTGAACAATCAGAGGTATTCTGATTGATACTTCGTGTATCGCTCCATACCCTGGCGCAATGCAGCGCGTAGGCGATCAATGGATTCAATGCGACGCAATCAGGAAGGTTTATCGCCAGAAAAGAGCGCTCAAGCATACCATATAGCTCTACGCAAACGCGTTAGGACATTGGGATTAAAAGAGGTGGGGGGGTGGTGCCTCCAGCCAGGGGTGGAACCCCTACACTCCGTCCTAACTACAATAAATATCGTTATACCATCTACTTTCCAGCGCAAAAAATTCACTTTGCCCAGGATGATCCACAGTCCACAGCCGATAGGATTTACGTAAATGATTCAGAATAGATCTCATAGCGTTCACAAATGGTTTGTCAACAAAAGGGGGTGGGGGCGAGGCCCCCACGCAGGGGGGAACCCCTGCACCCTGTTCAAATTTCAAGCAGGATCGCTATAGAAGAACAAATTATGAAAAAGCGTCAGCTTTTGTACACAGGCACAGCTGCAATTGGCACAGCCTGGTTATCACGCTACTTTCCCTGGAGGTCTGAACTCATGGCAACGGCAAATAACAAATTTGAAGTCACCAAAACCGAGGAAGAGTGGCGTCAAATCCTGACCCCAGAGCAATTTCATGTTCTGCGGAAACACGGAACTGAGCGTGCTGGCACCAGCCCTCTCGATAAAAACTATGCCAAAGGCACATATCGATGTGCAGGATGTGGGCTTCCTCTGTTTTCCTCGGAAACCAAGTTCAACAGTGGCACTGGATGGCCCAGCTTTTATGCGCCACTTGAAGGGGCAGTGGAAACATCCATCGATCGCTCATTCTTCATGACCCGCGTCGAAGTCCATTGCCGCCGCTGTGGTGGGCATCTAGGTCACGTATTTGATGATGGCCCCAAACCCACTGGGAAACGCTACTGCATGAACGGCGTGGCTCTGGAGTTTGTAGCAGAGTAGAAGGGAACGGGAAGAGGCTGGAGCTCTGTCAAGCGCTATTTTGTGAGTTCCCTGGTTGCTAAACTCCGGTGTAGTAACCCTCTGTAAACTCCGGCTTCCCATATCTGTTGGAAGCCAGAGCTTCCGGTTCGATGACCAAGCTGGAGCCTGGTTACAAGAGTATAGCTCTATGCGGGAGCGTTAGGACACTGAATTAGAGAGGGAGTGGGGGCTGCGCCCCCAGCCAGGGGTTCCACCCCTGCACCCTGTCCTAACCATAATGACTACCGCTATAACTCATTCACTCATCTACCCATCCCACTTCCTAACGGCTCCACTGTTGTTTCATCCGCTCGATTCGCTCTAGCAGGCTTTCGTTGGACATGCGAGAGTTCAAACGCTCTACCAACAATGGAAAGGCAAAGGGGGAGGGGCGTCTGGTTGCTTTCCAAACCGTTGTTAACTGACGGATGCGGTCAAGGGTTCTGGCTAATCGGTGAACTTCCAACTGTTCATCGAGGGCTTCCCTTTCTGCCTGCTTGAGCAAGAGATTTTCTGGTTCATATTTTGAAAATACGTCGTAGAGTAGCGAGGAACTGACCTGTAGCTGATTCGCTGTTTTTTTGGCAGAGGGATAGCCCTTAAACACCAAACCTGCAACTTGGGCGATTCCTCGAAACTTTCTACTCGTCAGTTCTGAAATATTGAGACTGGCTTTAATGTCTTCGTGAAGGTTTTGGGTATCAAAAAACTGTTCAGAAAAAAGTTCTTGAAAGGGATAATCCTTTGGAGCAAGAATTTCAAACCCATAATCATTAACTGAAATGGTGAACGTTGCATTCTTCTGGTTTGCAAAGCGGTAGCCCCAGAGAAACCCTAACCCTTCATGCACAAACCGCCCCTCAAAGGGAAACACATAAAGATGCTGTCCCTCACGGGTCTTACACACTTCAATCAGCAGTTCATTTGTGGCAGGAAGGTGGGAGATACGTTTCTGAGCCGATAAAATTGGCAGAACGCACTTCAACTCTTGGTTCAGGTTCCCACCCTCCCGGCTGATTTCAATTTCATGCCTCAAATGAGCACTCAGCGAGTCAGAAATGGCCAGGTTACCACCCGCCCAGGTGGGGGTCACAGTTGATTTTTTGTGGGCTGCTTTGACATAAACAACCATGTCCTTCATCATAAGGAACTCCAGTTGTTTCCCAGCAAAAAAGAACACGTCCCCCTTTTGCATTTTTGAAACAAAACTTTCTTCAACGGTTCCGATTTTGGTCTGATTCATGTAGCGAATTTGCACAGCCTGATTCGAGGTAATAGTACCAATGCCCATGCGGTGCATACGGGCAATTTGCGGATCAGATATTTGATAAATTCCATTCTCTAAAACCACCTTCTTGAACCGGGGGTAAGAACTCAGGCACTTACCACCCTGGGTAATGAATTCCAGAATCCAGGTAAATTCTTCATTGGTCAGGTTGGCATAGGAAACGGTTGATCGGAGATTTTGAAGGGTTTCTTTGGCTTCAAACCCATCCCCGCAGGCCAGGCTAACCAGATGTTGAATCAATACATCATAGGGTCTGTTGAGTGGTCGCCTGACTTCCATATCTCCGGCTTCCAGTCCCTTGCGAAAGGCAGAAATCTCCAGGAGTTCCAGGGCGTTAGTGGGTAGAAAGAAGATTTCAGAGGTGCCCTGGGGGACGTGTGCCGATCGCCCCGCCCGCTGCAAAAGTCGAGCCAGATTTTTGGCACTGCCGATTTGCACCACCCGCTCAACGGGCTGAAAATCCACTCCCAAATCCAGCGACGAGGTACAGACAACCCACTTGATGACACCAGATTTCAGTCCAGCTTCGATCGCTTCCCGTTCCTTCACATCAATGGAACCGTGGTGAAGCGCAATCCGGTGCGTATGCTCTGGCATGGCGTAGGATAGCGCCTGAAACCATCGTTCTGACTGGAACCGGGTGTTGGTAAAAATCAGCGTCGATTTTTCGATGTCGAGGGCGTTTACCAACTCATCCAGCATATGCAAACCCAGATGCCCTGCCCACGGGAAGGAATCGACGGATTCCGGCAAAATGCTTTTGATCACAGTTTTTCGCTGAATATCGGTCTGGATGATGACGGGATCGGCATTGAGCCCTACCGCAACCTGAGCAGCTTCCTGCACATTGCCGAGCGTTGCTGACACAGCCCAGGTTTGTAAATTGGGACAAATCCCCCGCAGGTGTGACAGGCTCAATTCGGCCTGAGTGCCCCGCTTGGAACTCATTAACTCGTGCCATTCATCCAAAATCACTCCCCGCAGAAATTTGAATAGTTCCTTTGCACCGGGATAAGCCAGCATCAGGGAGAGGGATTCTGGCGTGGTGATCAAAATATCCGGCATGTGCTTGAGCTGGCGCGTTTTTTTCGATGAACTGGTATCGCCTGTTCTGGATTCGACGCGTAAATTCCAGCCCATTTCCAGAATGGGTCGCTGAATCGATTGCTCAATGTCCCGTGAAAGGGCACGCAAGGGTGTGATGTAGAGGAGTTGGAGCCCACGACTGGGGGCTTGCAGCATGGTGGCGATCGCGCCCATCACAGCCGCATAGGTCTTTCCCGAACCCGTTGGCACCTGAATCATGCCGCTTTTCCCGGCCAAGTAGGCTCGCCAGGTTTCTAGTTGAAATGGCAACGGATTCCAGCCCTGCTTGTCAAACCAATCGAAAATGGGCTTTAGCGCCGTGTCTTCCACAGGTGGAGTCTCCAAATGAAGCAATTGAGCATTTACCTGGAGAGATCAGGTTCTACAACTTGCGGAAAACTCTCAAAGTTATGCCGCACCCAATCCATGCCAACTTCGTTGTTGAGTTTAATCTTCTGCCGAGTATTTGGATAAATCTTGCCCAAAATATCGGCATCCTGATCAATTACCACCTTACTGAATTTGAGATAAGTTCTACCCAATACTTTGAAAGCAAGGTGTTTGGGCTGACCAAAGAGCAAGATATACGTTCGAGTCTGGTTCTCAGCTTATGGCACAAAGAAATGGCACTGTGCTAATTTACCAAGTGTTGATTCGCCATGGAAAATAATTAGAGAAGGAAAATGATTTTCCAGATGCGCTTTAAGCTTGTCAGGCAGTAAAAATAAATCTGTTTTTCGCAATTTCTCAACGAATGTATAAGGAGCCGTGGGCATTTCACAAAAGGCTTGGGAATGAAGCCCATTGTCAACAAATTGATGAAAGGAGATATCGATGATGCGAAATAACTCCCGATGGGTGCCGTTCTGATGGTTATAATCATGCATATTCAGCAGCATGGTCAGTAGATCAACAATTTGTAGATCAACAATTTGTTGCTCAATAGCCTGATAGCAATCGACAGCCACTAATCACAGTGTCAATTTGTTGGGCGATCGCCAATCGCTCCATTTCTTTCTACTGTTTACCAAGTGCCTCATTCTAACCTCACTTATCCGTCTGTACAGGCAGTGACATTTCCAGAATCTTCATCAGCAGTTCCAGACAAGAAGAGCGTGTCAGCAGGGGAACAAAGTGAGGCAAGCTGTAGTAGTTTGCCGCGGAAGTGAAGATTTTACAGGTGCCTACTTCTAAAACCTTAACCAGCTAAATAAAAGCCTTAACCAGCTAAATATATCATTAACAGTGAGTTGTAAGTCAGTGACTAATTTTGGGACAGGTAAAACATCTTGTGATTCCTGTAAGAGTTCAGGTTGTTGTCCTGATGGATAATAAATGAGGATCGATCGCTCTTCCGGATCAATCAACCAACCCATCTGACAACCATTTTTCAAACAATGCAGAATATTACTAGTTTACTAGTTACTTTTGTAGGGCTTTGGTCAGGAGACAGGATCTCAATTGTCCAGTCTGGGCAAATGGGAAAGACGTTTGTGAATTCGCCGTTATCATCTACTGGAATTCGATCCCAGGCAAAGACGGAAACATCAGGTACGATCAATCTCCCACCAAACGTACATCGCAATTCTGGAAAAGCCAGAGCGATTTTTCGATCTTCAACAATCTGATTGATTGCCGTGACCAATTTCCCTTGTAATTTGCTGTGCTTTCCCTGCGGCGTGGGCTTCTGAATCACCTGTCCATTGATATACTCACTCGCTGGTGATATACTCACTCGCTGGTTTTGTCTCTGGTAACTTCAGAAGTGATAAGTCATGACTTATTCTAACCTCACTTATCCGTCCGCACAGGCAGCGGTGTGTCTAGAATCCCCATCAGCAATTTCGGGTAAGAAGGGCGTGTCAACAGGGTGCTGTTCTTTCTAGAACTGCTCAGCGAACGCAATGGCAGGATGCATTGGTGCTTTGGGTTTGGTCTTCAGCACCATTGGGGTTTCGTACAGGAGGCGATCGCCCTTAGCCGAGTTGCACGTCTCGCAGGCAATTACCACGTTTGTCCCAGGTATGGGTTCCACCCTTCGAACGAGGAATGGCGTGATCCAGCATCAGATGCCGGGTGCTGCCGCAGTACTGACAGGTATGGTTGTCGCGGCGAAGAACTTCCCGCCGATTCACAAGAGATACTTTCCAATGCCGCTTTGGATTACCGCTCGTCAACCGGATGTGGTCAGGAATGTGTAGTACGACGCTGGGGGAGCGCACTTCCCATGGCTGCGTGCTACTAAACTCCAGAGTCTCTGCCTGTCCAGTAACCAGAAGCACAATCGCCCGTTTAGGGTTGATGCGCGCCAGGGGCAGGTAGTTCTTGGATTATGAATACACCTAAACGAGGTAGCACTTCGGAAATGCAGGTCACCTGTATCCGACTGGAACCGGAACTGAAAGAGCGATCGCGGGAGCTCTCCGGAGAGCAAGAGTATCAGACCCTCATCCGAGATGTGCTCTGGCGATTTGTAGAACGACAGGCGAGACCAGACGAGTTACTGCATGATGGAAACCGACAATTACCCTAAAGGGAGAACGGCTTCGCATTGCCCTCTTATCCCTCGATGTTTGCTATATCAGATATTCGAGCGACGTTCAAGGCGTGCATCGTTTCCCGCTCTTGCCAAAGGTTCTACCCGATCACTAAAATGTAGATACGTTGTGTCTACATCTCCTTTAAGGGAATTAGATTCAGTGGTTCAACTAGCCTAGATGCAAGGACAACCTATGGTTGCGACAGTTGCTAAGTGGGGTAATAGTTTGGCTGTTCGGATTCCCCAACATATTGCTAAAGAGATTCAGCTAACTGAAGGCACTGAAGTCGAGCTAATGGTAATTGATGGTAATTTGGTGATCAAACCTAGACCTCGTAGGCGCTATTCCTTGGAGGAGTTAGTTGCCTCCATTACACCAGAGAATTTGCATTCTGAGGTGGAGAGCGGAATTGCTGTGGGGAATGAAACTTGGTAAATCTAACAGACCCCTACATTCCTGATAGAGGGCACATTGTTTATCTAGACTTTGATCCAACTAAAGGTCATGAACAGCGAGGACACCGACCTGCGTTTGTACTTTCACCTCGTAGTTATAACGCAAAAAGCTCTTTAGCACTGTTTATGCCTATCACTAGGCAACAAAAGGGATATCCCTTTGAAGTCCTTTTGCCACCTGAGCTACAGATTCAAGGGGTAATACTTGCTGATCAAATCAAATGCCTGGATTGGACAGCCCGTAACGTTCAGTTTATCGAGACTATTCCAGAAAGGTTAGTTGAAGAGGTGCAGGCAAAAATTGAGCCATTGATCTTGTAGAGGAGGTAGACCAATTTTGTCGTTGCCAGCAGCCCAACACCGCGTTGGTGTAGACGGAACAGAAGTTGTGGGTAAGTGTTCAAGGTTGTTTGCCGCCGCACAACTTTGCTGTTAGGGTGGTGATAGGCGAGAGGGGGTGGATGGGTAGATGAGTAGAGAAGGTGAGGGAGTTTTGAGATTAACAGGAGTCATCGCAGGATGGGCAAAAGGTCTTGTCAGTACCCATCCAGATTAACAATCCAGATTAACAGAAGATGGGCACGCATTGCTTTGCCCATCCTACTAATGAATTCTTTCTCCTTTTCTCTTTTCTCTTTCTTCTTCCCCTTAAATGTCCTCACCTTCTAAAATTCAAACCCACGACAAAACCTCACACCCTTCGCCCCAGCCGATCGTCCCTACCAGAGCAAGGCTAGGGGAGGGGCCCTGCTGGCATACGGTAACCCAGATGCTGTATTGGGTTGATGTGTATAACCACCGGGTGCATCAGTTTGATCCAGTAACTAAACATACCCACTACTTTGAAATTGATGACGTGGTGAGCTGTGCGGTTCCGGCAGACTTGCATCGACTGATCATTGCAAACCGGCATAGCCTGGCGTTTTTAGATACCCGTGATGGCAGCGTTACTCCAATTCTGACAATTGAAGCGGAAGCTCGCCATCCCAGAAATCGATTAAATGATGGCAAGTGTGATTCTGCCGGACGCTTTTAGATTGGAGCGATGCATCCAGAAGATCCGGTATGTGGTTTGTACCGCTATGACCCGGATGGATCGTTGCACAAAATGGAGTCGGGGTTGACCATTTCTAATGGATTGGGTTGGAGCCCGGATGAGCGCACGTTTTACCTGACCGATACTCCTCAACAAAGGATTTATGCTTATGATTTTGAACCTCAAAGTGGGTCAATCAGTAATCGGCGTGTATTCATTGATTTAAGTAACGAGCCATTTTTTCCCGATGGCATGACAATCGATCGCGACGGTTGTATCTGGTCGGCCATGTGGGATGGCTGGTGTGTGATCCAATTTGATCCCGATGGCAAGGAAATGCAACGCATTCCGATGCCGGTGCAGTGTCCAACCTCCTGTACTTTTGGTGGATCAGAGTTGAATATGCTCTACATCACTTCGGCATCCGTAGGGTTGAGCCAGGAGGCAATTGAAAAAGAACTTCCATGCCGGAGATCGGTTTTGTGTACCCATTTGTTGACCCACGGATTTGTTGACCCACGGAATCGGTCGGCTTACCCACCCGTACCTTTGGACACAACCTTCAATCGCTGTAGCCGTCGCTTGTGACCTTGCCACGAAACACAATGTACTGGTACAGGTTATAAAACAGCATCACCGGAATCAAAAAGCCAATGAAAATAATCATAATCACGAGCGAACTGGGATCGGCAGCAGCTTCGTAAATAGTGATCTGTGGCGGAATAATGTAAGGAAATACAATCAACCCCAATCCAATAAACGATAGTACGAATAAGAAAATCGTCCAGATGAAAGGGGCACGCTCTTGCCTAAGCCTGAGGCTTTTGAGCAGCTGAAAAATCAGAAAAACGCCAACCACGGGAATCACAGCGAAGATATAAACCAGGGGCTGTTGAAATAGGCGCGATCGCGCGCTTTCGTAAAAAATTGGCGTTGTAATAGTAATCACAATTGCTCCCAGCAGTGTTGTCCAGGCAGCAATCTGGGCTGTTCGATAGTGAGTTTCCTGCAATTCCCCCTCGGTTTTCCAGATCAGGTAGGTGGAGCCAATCAACACATACCCCTGAATCAGCGTCAGTGCCGCTACCACCGACTGCCAGCTTAACCAGTCCCATGTACTACCAATAAAATGCCCTGCTTCATCCACTGAAATGCCCTTCAACACTGCTCCCAAAGCAAACCCTTGACCCAAGGCGGCCACAAAACTTCCAGCCCCAAAAGCAACATTCCAGAACAATTTTCGGTTGGCCTGCTCCCGGAACTCAAACGCAACCGCCCGGAAAATAAAGCCAAAAATCATGATGAAAATTGGAATATACAAAGCATTCAAGATAGTGCCGTAGGCAAGGGGAAAAGCCCCAAACAACCCACCACCCATCAAAACCAGCCAGGTTTCATTGGCGTCCCAAATGTTACTCAAACTCGTCATCAAAATGCCCCGGCGCTCTTCGTCATCGGAGGTTAATGAGAGGATGCCAACCCCCAGGTCAAACCCATCCAGCATGACATAGAGAAAAAGAAACAGGGCCAGGATCACAAACCAGACCTGGGGTAGAAAATAGCGGAGTGTTTCCATAAATCACTGTTGAGTTTCAACCGGACGTTCATCTGGAACAAACTGCCCTGGACTGGTTTCTACCGCAGGTTGGGCAGGCTCAGTTCCAGGCACGGGCAGATCAAAATTGGGGCCTTTCCGAATAATGCGGCTACCAAAGTAGAGAAAGGCAACAAACAGTATCGTGTAAACTGTTGCAAATCCAATGAGTGAGGTCAAAACATGACTAGCGGGTAGATTGGAAGCAGAATCAATGGTGCGGATCTGGCCGTAAAGTGTCCAGGGTTGGCGTCCGACGCAACGTACAATCCATCCTGAATCGACAGCAATGTAACCCAAGGGAGCCGCCAGAACCCAACCCACCAAAAGCCAGCGCTGATGGAAAATTCTGTCTGGAGAAAGTCTACCCAGCAACCACAGAATCACACTTAAAAGCATTAACCCTGCAAAGAAAAATCCGATCGCAACCATAATCCGAAAAGTATAGTAAATCAGCCCTACCAGGTGGGGGCGATCTTCGGGTTGCCATTCCTTTAACCCATACACTGGCTCAGAAAGATTCTTTTTGAGTTCCAGAATGTAGCCTAGACCGTTGGGAATTGTAATTTGCCAGTCATTCTTTTCCGCCTTTTCATTCGGAATCGCCAGCAAGCTCCAATCGGCAGGTTGCCCGGCAGGAGTGGTTTCCCACTGAGCTTCCATAGCGGCCAGTTTGGTTGGCTGGTAGTGATAAACCTGTTCCGCACTCAAATGTCCAACATAAATTTGCAGCGGTGCGACAGCGATCGCTGCTGCTAAAACAATCTTGAATGATTTAGTAAAAAAAGCTTCGTGTCGCCGTTTCAGAATGTACCAGGCACTAATGCCGCCAATTACAAACAGAGATGTTTCCAGCGTTGCAAAAAACATGTGGAGAATGCTGTTCACCATAAAGGGGTTAAACATCGCTTGAAAGTAATCGTGGACGATGAATTTACCATCAACCAGTTCTCCCCCTGATGGAGTCTGCATCCAGGAGTTGGCGGTCAAAATCCAGACCGTTGAGAGGTTAGCACCCACTGCCACCAAAATTGTTGACAGAAAGTGAATGGCAGGATTCACCCGTTCCCAGCCAAACAGCATAATGCCCAGAAACGCCGCTTCTAGCATAAATGCCCACGAAGCTTCAAATCCGATGACGCTACCAAAAAAATTACCCACTGCTTCCGAGAATGGTGCCCAGTTAGCCCCGAACTGAAATTCCATGGGAATTCCCGTCGCAACCCCAATTCCAAAATTGAGTACATAAAATTTTGACCAGAAGCGAGCATGGTAGTAGTAATCGGAATTTTTGGTTTTCAGCCAGAATCCCTCAACCATGACCAGGTAAATTCCCATTCCTGTAGTCAGCACAGGAAACAGCATATGAAAAATAGCCGTCAGTGCAAACTGCATCCGCGACAGAGTGACAGTGTCGGATAAAAAATCCATTACGCTCTCCTTTGAGTTCAGCGGCTACCGATGATCAGGATAGTGAATACACGTGGGGAGCGTAACGATTTGTCAGAAAGTCTAAAGAATTAAGGAGGAGAGGGGCAAGAGGAAAGAAGAGCTAAGGGACAGGAGGTAGGGTTAATGGAGTGATAGGGTGGGGTTTCTTTCCGGGATTGTAAATTAAAGTGTGACAAAGGTCAGAGGTTGAGATTTAATGAACGCCTGAACCAGGGCGTTGCTGAAAAGCAGTATGAATCGAAACGAAGTTTCGAGCATACAGCACCTATTTCAAACTCAGATTCAGCAATACCTGCTGAGGAGCAGATGGGTAGACGAGTGGATGAGTGGCGGAGTGATGGGTCAGGGATGCCTTTTTTCTCCGCTCCCCTGCCCCTCTGCTTCTCCATCCACTCTTATCCTGGAAACAGGTTAATGTTCCGAGGCACTCATGGTAAACATTCAACCCGTTCAAGTCGTTGGTGGAGGATTAGCTGGTACCGAAGCGGCGTGGCAAATCGCCCAGGCGGGGATTCCAGTCATTCTCTACGAAATGCGTCCGCAACGATTAAGCCCGGCGCACCATAGTGAGCATCTGGCAGAGCTGGTGTGCAGTAATTCTTTTGGGGCGCAGTCCAGCGATCGCGCATCGGGTCTTCTTCATGAAGAACTGCGGCGCTTAGGCTCAATCATTATTCGCAAAGCAGATGAACATCAAGTTCCAGCCGGAGGCGCTCTGGCGGTTGACCGCGCCATTTTTAGTCAGGATTTAACCAAAACGCTAACCCAGCACCCGCTCATCGATTTACGTCGAGAAGAAATTCATCAAATTCCAGCTGAAGGGATTGTTGTGCTGGCCACTGGACCTCTGACCAGCCCTGCCTTAGCGGAGAATCTGCGCCATTTTACTGGCCTGGAATATATGAGCTTTTTCGACGCTGCCAGTCCTATCGTGGTGGGCGAATCGATTAATTTTGACATTGCCTTTCTTGCCTCCCGGTACGATCGCGGCGAAGCGGCCTACCTCAACTGCCCCTTAAACAAGGAACAATACCTCCACTTCTGGCAGGAGTTGTGCAACGCTGAACAGGCAGAGCTGAAGGACTTCGAACGGGAGACAGCAAAATTTTTTGAGGGCTGCCTGCCCATTGAAGAAATGGCCCGTCGAGGCGAAGATACTATGCGCTACGGCCCCCTAAAGCCAGTAGGAATTTTTGACCCACGGTTAGGGGATCACCGTGACCCTGAAAATCGTGCTAAACGCCCTTATGCAGTGGTGCAGCTACGGCAAGAAGACCGGGCGGGTCAACTCTGGAATATGGTTGGCTTTCAAACCAATCTGCGTTGGGGCGAGCAAAAGCGAGTTTTTCGCCTGATTCCCGGTCTGGAAGAGGCGGAATTTGTCCGCATGGGCGTGATGCACCGCAATATCTTCATCAATGCGCCCGAACTTCTGTACCCGACCTTACAGTTTAAGAAGCGCCTGACGCTGCTGGCAGCCGGGCAACTGATTGGGACCGAAGGTTATACTGCCGCCGCCGCTGGAGGCTGGCTGGCTGGCACCAATGCAGCCCGCCTGGTCTGGGGGCGATCGCCCCTGGTTTTGCCGTCAACCACGATGAGTGGGGCACTATTTGACTTCATCAGTTCTACATCGCCGAGACACTTCCAGCCCATGCCACCTAATTTTGGCATTCTGCCAGAACTGCCCCAGCGAATCCGAAATAAGCAAGAACGGTATGGTCTGTATCGAGATCGCGCCCTTATCGATTTGGCAAACTGGCTGGCAAAGTCGGGAGTCAGAAGTTAGGAGTCAGAAGTTGGGACTCAGGAGTCAAGAGTCAGAGGTTAAGAGCCAGGAGCGGAAAGGTGAAAGGAGTCCTTCATCGCGGTCACTGTCCACTTCTTATACCGCTTTGGGCTGTAGCATCCCCGGCTATAGGTGACCTCCTGCCCACCTGTGGAGGTGAATTGCACACACCACTGACGTTGGAGATGTTGCCAGTAGGCAAAGGCCGTACCCGCTGTCAGTAAACTGATGCCCGCAGCGATCGCAATCAGTTTCTTTGTGAGGTTCAATGATTTCATGGATCAATCATGCCTGATAGCATTGGCTATCTCATTAGTCTCAGAGAAAGTCACTCTCTTGAAGAATAGCCTATTTAGTGTAGGAGACGGGCGGTAATATCAAATCTGGCTGCATTGATTTAACCAATGTTGACGACGGATCGCTTAAATGGAGGAAGTCAGGAGCCAGAAGGCAGGAGCCAAGAGCCAGAAGGCAGAATAAATTTGGCTTCTGGCTTCTGACTTCTTGTTACTAGTGCTAGTGCAGGATGGCAGAAATAACTGCTCGGTTGTGATGGGAATAGGGAATGGGGAGATAGTGGGATGGGGGGCATCCAAACAACTGGCGAGAAACTTCTGCCATGAAACACTATAGCGGTAGTCATTGTGGTTGGGACGGGGTGCAGGGGTGGACCCCCTGGCTAGGGGCGAAGCCCCCACTTCCTCTCTAATTCCAATGTCCTAACGCACTTGCGTAGAGCTATAGCATTCCATCAGATATGATGCAAATGGCCGTTCGTTCGTAAACAGAGGAGTGAATCGCCTTTTGCCCGTAAAATTATTCAAACGGATTTTGTATGAGTAGCCAATTCCCCTGGTATTTTGTGATCAACGACCGTCCTGTTAAAGTAGTTGCAACCCCCGATGGCGGCATGGATGTGTTGATCCTGAATCTGACCACCGGAACTCTGGAACGGAATACGGCCTATCTTTCTCGCTGTTTTGAGCCAGGGCAGGATGTAGTGAGAATTTCAGAGGAGGAGTTTAGCAGACTGGTTGATGTGATTAGAGCGTCGCTCAAGGACAAGCCGCCCCTTCCGCCGACCGGGTAGCACCTAGTAAGGTGGCGATAATTACACAGCGATTAGTGGCGTTGCCGGAAGTGTTGGCTCTAGCAACGGTTACGGCAAATCCCGGTTCGGTAGAGTTAGGAATTGCCCTGAACTGATTTCCGGGAACAATTGGAGGCTGGGCAACTGCACCATTTCCATCAAAGATGATCTGATTATTGGGATGGTTAGTCCGCAGACTGATGACATTCCGGGAGTTGCTACCGCCTGCAAGAGGTTGCCAATTTGTTACAGTGCTAAGGTTGATTGGATAACCACCCGTTCCATTAAAGGGGAGGATGGCTACCCTGGGAGCCCCATCTGACGGGTTGGGGTCAAACACCACTGCCCGATAGGAATGAGTGCTTCTGGCTTCGCTTTGGGCCTGCCGAAGA
Source organism: Leptothermofonsia sp. ETS-13 (assembly GCF_049200465.1). NCBI lineage: Bacteria > Bacillati > Cyanobacteriota > Cyanophyceae > Leptolyngbyales > Leptolyngbyaceae > Leptothermofonsia > Leptothermofonsia sp. ETS-13. The sequence goes on along the minus strand of NZ_CP120836.1, from coordinate 1,099,132 downwards.
ACCTGAAGCACCTGTTCGCGAGCAGTGGAAACTCGCTGGCGGCTCAACAGAGCATCCCAGCCAGGGGCTGCGATTGCAAACATAACCCCGATAATGACAATAATGACAAGCAGCTCAATTAAAGTAAAGCCTGCGGTTGAACGTTTAGAGCGAAGACGCAGTTTCATAATCCTCCAGGGAAGGGGCTCCAATCAGGCATGGACAGTTATCTTGGGTTCTTATTTACGATTCCTCGGGTGAGGACTCGTGTCTGCAAGGGGGCCAGGCGAGTTGAGACACTGTTATCTCCTACCGTGTTAACCGGAATCCCTGCTCGACCTGCCGCATTTCCAGTAAGGACAACCAGTACCTCCTGGTTCACGCCTAAATCGTTGGGGTCGGGAGCAATACCCGCTGCCGTATTACCTACCTGGGCCAGACGGGTATTCCCTCGAACACAAGCATAAAAACTGGGAACCGGAGTAATATTGGGAGTCCTGACGCTGGGAGTAGTGCAGGCAGCCTGGGCTGGTGCATCATCCACAAAATCTACTAAAACATCAGCGTTACCAGTGGGGCGTATGTAGCCAGTTGGAAGGGCTGGTATACCACTAACGAGTCGATAGGGCCATTGCTGGAAGTTAGAACCTGAATCAGGAAGGGGGTCAACCCAGCCAGGGTTGGCATTACCGTTTGAATCAAATTGGGACAACTGATAGCGAACAATTCTTCCTTTCCCTTGCCAGATGTCGGTCGTACTGGTGTCGTCTACAAAGGCATAAACGACCAGGGTGTAGCTTCTACCCGATACGCAGGGAATACCATTGTTAACCAATGTATTCAATTGAGTTTGAGAGGCCCTGGCAGCATTTTCGCACTGTTGTCGTAACGGTTCTGGGAGTGGATCAACCCGCCAGAAGGCCAGGACGGGTGTTGAAGTTCCAGTAGATAGGTTGGTGGGAATATGGTTGACGATACCGGGACAAGAAGTGGCAAACTGTTGGGCATCGGTGATGGCTCCTGCCCCCTGGAGACAGTCCCCATCGTAAACATACACAGCTTCCCGCAATTCCTGGCTGATATAGTTCATAGCAAGCTGCATGTCCCGTTGGGTCTCACTACGAGCCGTGTCCCTCTGATTATTTTCGGTCAGGTCTACCACGAGGGACAACAGGGCACCGGTAATAATGGCCCCAATCAGCAAGGACACCAGCAATTCAATTAGGGTGAAACCTGCGAAACGACGATTTCTGCGATCGCGCAGCCATCGCCTCAACCCCTGAATGAAGTAGAGTTTAGCCATGATTTTCACCCCAATAGAACCTCGTCAAACCAACACATGCAATGGATTGAATCCTCAAAACAGAAAGCATCGCTTAGTAGTTACAGCTGCCAGCCCCATTTCTGGCGGCTTGCTGGTTACAGATTTGCCCCAGCGATCGGCTCTGGTCATTGCGGGCCAAGGTGGAAAAGAGAACCGCCAGTGGTTTTTGAGCGTTACCGGCCTGACGATCGCGGGTACTGGTTCCGGCTACCAGGGAAGCCCGCTCTCTTAAGAGTAGGGGGAAGGGTTGGTCAGGTAAGTAATGATAAACCCGCACTCCCACGTCAAAGGTCAGGGGCGGTGGAGGTGGGCTTCCCTGTAAGGGAGGACCATCGTTGCGGAACACCTGCATCACGTATTCCGGTTTGCAGTCGCCATTGACATCTACCTGTACCAAGTTTGTCCGTGGCATCAGGGTGGGAGTTTTAAATGGATAACGGGCGGTATCGGCTACTCCCGGACAGGTTTGGGCGGGGGACTGTAAAGGGCTGGAAGCAGAGGGTGTTCCTGTAGGGGGGACGGTAGCTACAGGAACATTTATTAAAGGAGCTTGATTTCCCGTAGAGTCGGGCAACTCATTTAGCGTATATCCCCCCCGTTCGACCAGGAATCGAATGCGGTCAATCTCACCTTGAGCAATCTGGTTTGCCTGCTCCGCCCGGCGAGACTGGATGCGCGTCCCTGTTGCCAGCATGATGGGCGGCGTAATTGCCAGGATAGTCAGGGCAACAATGACAATGGCAACCAGGCACTCAATCAGCGTTAGCCCCTGTTTGTTGTCGGTTGGATGTAAACCATGTTGTTTCCTGGAGCGGACTGAAGGCAGCCCCACTAACAAATGCAGTGTCAGTTTGGAGGATAGAGAGCAGGTTTGGCTGACTCGCATAGAAGGTTTTCACAGAGAAGGTAGACGATGAATCAGGAGGGGCAGCGGTTATCAGGGATAACACTGTCGGGCAGAGCACGGCAGAGGTTTTGAATGTAAGGATCGTTGGCAGCGGGTTCGCTGTAGAACTCGTTACGTTCCCGGCTGGGGGTAACAAAACGAGCAGCGGCGGGACCTGCAGGGGCGAGCTGGAGCGCCACGTCATAACCCCAGAGACGGTTGGGTGGGCTATAGTAAGCAATTTGCTCGTTATTGGAAGTTGGATTGACACCGGGTTCCCAAACCTGCTGGTCAAAGGGGGCGGTGGCGTAGTTGCTGAAGTTGAGCTGGAGAAAGGAACCGGAGAACCAGAGGCGAGTCCAGCGCTCCAGGAAGCGGGGGAAGTTGTGGAGACCACCGTAGGACTGATTCTGGCGGGAGGGCACCAGACCACTGACAATGATGGTGTTTACCCGTGTGTCCTGAGCTGTTTGAACAGAGCGGCCGTTAGTGATGGCGTAATACTGACCATTGACTGGGTTGGCGGTATACGGAACAGCAGGGCGTGGCTTGCTGGGTTCTGTGGCGGGGTTGTTGTTTACGGCAAGACTTGGCGGATCATACAGCGTAGGAGGACTTATGCTTGGTGGATTCTGTAATGGAGGTAAGAGCAACCCTTCACCGTTACGCGAGATCTTAACAGGAGAAAAAATATCGTATGGATTTTCTCGCATCCAGGCATAACCAGTGTTGGTCAGGAGAGTATTAGTTCTTGGGCGGTTCTGGTTCAAAAATGTAGTACGGCCATTATTTCCAGCACAACCAGGCCCAAATAAACCAGCAGCGCGGTTATCGTAAACTTTCACACCACCACTGGTAGGAGGATTGGCATATTTGCGGTTATATGGAAAGAAACCGTTAGGTAAAGATAGGCTTTGATTAGAATCCACTCGCCGCCGACCGGAGTAGGTGGTTTCATTAATGTTTGCACCACTACCATTCCCTGTAGTGGTAAAGGTGTCTATAGAACTACCATCGCAGAGGGTGTCTGAAACAACACTAATTGCATCCGCTAAAATTTCCGAAGGCCTCCATCGGTCCTGGGCAGGATCTGCAAAGCGGTTATCCCGATTGGTACGTCCGTAAAATTGTGCTTCACTGTAGTTGCCAGTGTCAGGCAGCAGATCGGTAAACTCCTCTAATCTCTGAATGCCAGTTACCTGGTCATCAGTGCCATTCTGGTGCAGATTGTAGTTGCCCATGATGAACACTGGATTATCGGTAAAGAAGGATAATCCTCGAATATTGTCTTGAGCGGGAATGTTCATCGAAGCATGGCGAGCCAGTTGAGAACCGTTGCGGAGGCGGAAGCCATGGGGGCGACGGTCTGGATCAGCTACCCCATCTACAGGCTTGATCGAAATTCTAGGTTCGGTACTGGACGGGTATGCCTGCTGAAGGGGTGGGTCAGTAGGCTGAGATGGGTTAGTTGCATTTGTGAAAGTTGCAGTACCTGCAGGACGATTGATCGCATCTTCTCGTACTGCATCTTCGCGGAAAGCGTAGACAATACCGCTTACTGGTAACCAGACATCATTCTTAGCCGTACTACCAGGAGGGTAGGCTTCTGGACTAGAGTTTGGACCACCTTGAATGGAGGGACGTGGGCGAGTGCGGCGGAGCAGCCCAATGTCAATATCCATGACTCGCAGCGGCATCCATTCCCGTCCACTAAACATAACCCGATCCAAGAATGGTATGACTGCTACAGCGCCGCGAGTCTGATCGTTATTAGGTGCCAGGATACGGTTGGGTGGTCTGTATTGAGCGTTTTCACCTGCAACGTTTCCATTAGCGTCTGTTGTGAGAACTGGCAGTTCCCACTCTGGGTTGTCTAAAAGTGGGAAGGGATTGTTAAAGCCAGTCGGTAACTTACGAGGTCGCAAAGCAACGTTAAATACAGGGCGATCGTCTACTGGAATACCAAATGTGCGATAAGTGAATTCTACGGTTCCACTGAATGGATCTGTAAAACTGACTGGATTGGCTATATAGTTTGTGTTGTTTGGATCGGTCGCATTAAAGATGGGTGGAGCACCTGGAAGCACCTCCTGATAAGTGGCAGTAGAGTTAAGGGTTTTAATGTAGTCATCTGTGATGTACGGTTCTGCCCAGGGTTGGAAAGCGGCAGGAATTGGCTGCCCAGTGTCAGTGCAGGTAGTAGGATCGATGTGAGTCAGTGCCCCATTGGGTTGGCGATGATCAAAGCATTCACCACTTGGAAGCCTTCCAAAACCACCATCGTGATCATGATTGAATTCTGGGAATAAGTAGTACAGAGATGGCCACTTGGGCGCAACGGTTGCCTGAAGATAGACTCCTGTATTGAAAGGTTCTTCAGCGAGAATACCAGTTTCAAAGCCTGGAGGGCTTTTAGTATCTAATCTCGCTAAATTTGTCTGTGGAGCAAGGTTACCTGCTTTGGGAAGGTATTTAGTTGTTGGAGTACTAGTTGGAGTACTAAGATTAGTCGAGCCTCTATTACTTGCGTTTCTTTGAGGAAGCCCTGTATCTCCTGGATAATCTCGCACTGCTCCTGGAGGAATCACAGTTCCACAAAGGCGAGACAAGCCCAACCTGACAAAATTTATATCAACCCGTACGGGATCAAACGCATTGGCAGCAGCCTGTCCAGTGTATTGATTCTGTGGATTGCCGAAACTAGATGCGGCAAAAATGTTTGGATCACAGGCAGAGGACCATAGCCTAATTGGGCTTCCTCCCGATCCACCTGGTCCGGCAGTAATGTATGGGTTGTAGTTCCAGGTATTTGCAGCGGGGGAAGGTCGAAAACCGTAGGTGCGATCGCGTCGAATCTGAAAATACTCAAATATCAGTTCGGCCAGACGCAAACGAGGATCGTTGAAATTTGGAGTTCCTGTTGTTGAACTAGCAATAATATATTCTCGTAGTTTGCCCAGAAAAGCTTCTGCGGGGACGCGATCGTAGTCGCGCGGATTGTAATTTGCTTCTATATAGGTAGCGCTTCGCCCATAGTCATATGTTGCCAGCATCTGCTTTGGCAAAACTTCATAGTCATTATTTGCTTCGTCAACAATCCCGTTCATGAGCCTGGAAAGTTCTACTCCAAGCTCAAAAAGGACATTTCCTCCTGCTCCAATACGATTCCTATCATTGAAAGGATTACGCGGATCAAAACGCTGCACTCGATCAATGTTGTAAGCCAGCATCCCTAACGTACATGCAGCGGTTTGCAGATAGGTCTTATCTGCTGGACTCAGGCTCGCGTAGGGGGTGCCTGCTTCAAGCTGAGCAATTGTGCGCCTCAAATTCGAGAAATTTCCCCACATTGTTAACTCGGGGTAGGGATGAACTCGCCCACCGGCGGCTTCCTGAGTGGGTGGGAATGCCCCTCCTGTTTGAGTAACTGGATCGTAGTCTCCTGCAAACTGAGCCAGGTTCTTGAGGGCAATGCGCCAGGGGGAGGCGGGGTTATTCATATCTGACTCAAACTGGGCTTGAGTTCCTCTTGGAGGTTCAAACTCCCAGCCATTGGTCCCGCGACCGTTAAAGAAATCGGTCATCAACACAGTATCAGTTTGACTTGTCAGTCCTCCAGCAGAGTCTGGTAGTCCTGCGGGGGTGCTATTGACAAAAAAGGTTGGTACAAAATTTATTGACTGCCTTAGGGTAAACGGTGTGCCAGGGTGGGATGTGCTAGCAAGACAAGCAACTGGATAATCGCGGCTAACTGCAGCATGGTAAACTGCCGTACTTTGGACCGCTGCAATGTTATCTCTTAGTGCTCGCCGCTGTCGATCCTCATGACGAAGACTTGCGTTCCCATGGGGCGGATATAGTGGATCACCTTCATTGTCACTCTCATCCGGATCTGCTGTGGATGCATTAGTAACCGCACTATGATTTCGATCTCTTAGATCAGTCAGATCTCCATCCCCACTAACAGCGACTGCATTCGGATTCTGTTTTACCGTTGGTCTATCTTGGGGTGCAACCCAGCCATTGGTGTTCCCCAACTCCAACCGCTCGCCCACTAGAATTCGCAGCCCCTCGTTGCGGGCGCGGCGTTCCCAGTATCCATCCAGACCAACGCTGGACGAGTCTGCCCCTGCAGACGGATCGGCAGCAATCAGCTTGGGACTTGCTTCCACCACTTTCGTCGGGTCGGGGTCGCGGGAGACATTATCAGCCGCCCCAATCAGCTCACCTAATCGCTTTCCGGCAGGAATGGCAGCCTGGCCATCATAGATGAGCTTGGGGCCATAGCGGTTGTCTGCTCGATAGGTGTCATCCACATAGGGAGCCGCGGCAGGCTCTGACTTAAACCGTCCAACAAAGGTGTTGTTCTGATTCAAGTAGAGGCGATTGGTGGGGTCAGGGGCCCTGGATTGGCGGCGATCGCGGACCTGAATTTCAATGGGGTTACTGGAGATCTGGAAGGGGGTAGCACCACCGTTTGACCAATCGTTTCCAGGGTTTAAGGTTCGACGATTAGCAGCGGTATAGGGATGGAGGTAAATGAGGGAACTACCACCGTAGGCATTGTCGTTCAGCTTACCGCTGGCAATGATGCCATTAAAGGCAGGAGTTGTGACGGTTCCGCTAGCGTCTCTCTGTTCTGTAATTTGAGTGACCGAGATCTCCGACGCTGATTCGTAGTAAAGGCAGGATGCCGGAGAACTAATCAAATAGGCACTGAAATTGTTATTGCCAATGATCAGGTTGCCTTCGGTGTGCATCGCCCCGTTCCAGTTGAACTGGGGACCGGGAAAAATTTCCATGTCATTGCGGAACCAGGCTCCCCACTTGTTACCCCGGTCCAGCTTACGGTCCTGTTGAAATTCCAGAGTGGTGAAGTTGGCGCTTCCGGTTGTGCCCACATTGTCTGGAACCACGAAGGCATCCACCTGGAAGTTCTTTCGCAGAATTGAGGAGTTGCCCGTATCCGGGAACCAACCGCCTTCAACCCGGCTACCTGTATTGGCGTTGGCGCAACCACCTACCGCAGGGGTGTTACTTAGGGGACCACTGCGGACGTAGGAAATTCGACGGCCACTGCTGGCGTCAATTTCACCCTCGGCTTTCTGGGCTTCGGTTAATCCAATCAGGCGGGTGGTGCCGTCGGCTCCGGGGGGAGTGGAGAGGATGATGGAGTAGGCGACGGTGGCATCTAAGGTGCCATCTCCGTTGGTATCGGCCCGGTAGAGCCAGGCATTGTCTAGTTGACCATCTCCATTGGCATCAATACGGGTTTCACCAGGTAGGGTGTAGGGATCGGCGTTGTTCCCCATGCCATTGGGTTGTCCCCCTGTCAACTGCAGGGGAGAAGCACCAGCAGCACCTTTGATACTGATGCCAGGGTTGGCGTTCAGCATCATCGATACCATAAATTCTTCAGAAGGTACACCGCCGGGGTAGCGGTTGTCTTTGTTGGAGTCAAACAAAAACTCAATCTTGGATCTCGCCCGGTCGATCGCAGGTGTCGCAGCGTTATAAATGACTCGGCTCTGGGTATCGGCAATGGTGCGGGTGCTGGTATTAAACGCCCGGTAGCTGAGGGCACCTGCGGTCAGGGCTACCACCAGAACCAGCAAGACCGTAGTAGGCAGAACGAAACCAGCCGTGGCCTGACGGCTTCTGCGTTGAGTAATCAGGGCTGCCCGTAACAGCCAGGCGACCAGGGATTTGGTGATGCTCCTGTGCAGTCGCCAGATCTGTCTGAAAAGGGACTGGACAGCTTTAGCAAGTTTGCGATCTGACATAGCTGCTTCCTGCGAATAAGGCGAGAGTTTTTTATCTAAGAAGGATTTGGTGAAGACAACACAAAACAGAAGCTAGAGCGGAATTCCCTGATGAATAGGTGAATTATGAACGAATTCCCGAAAAATTCAAAAACTTCTGGTGTAGATTTCTGGTGTAGATTCTCATAGTGTTAGCAATTCAACCAGCCTGTCATCAACAGGGAAGATACGAGTCAGGCTCATTAGAGAGTGAAACCAACCTCAGGGGAATAATGGAGGGGCAGTAAACGAACTGTAAAGATTCAGTAAAAGTCCATAAAAGTCCATAGTTCTGCGTACCAGGGACTCCAAATCAGACATTTTCCAACCAAAATATTTTCCAACCAAAATTTTGATAATAACAGAGAGATTTGTTGATTTTGTATGAAGCAGGTCATAGCAATCTTACCCATGCAAAGAGGTAGAACGATCAGGGGTTAAAAAGATTTATCGGAGCAGACCTCAGAATTCTTAAAGAGTTCCGAGGTCTGAGAAGCATCTCCGAATGATTACTCGCCTTGTAGCTGTCGCCAGGTTGCTTAGGACATTGGCTTTAAGGGAGTGTGGGGGTTCAACCCCCAGCCAAGGGTTTCCACTCCTGCACCCCGTCCTGAGATTGATGGCTATCGCTATCGGTAATCATTTTTCCGAAAAACTTTTCTATTAGCCAGTCAGCTTGTGACAGTTTAGGGGCGGCAGAATTTTCGTTCGCGATCGCTGGCGGGCTCTTGCCAGGAGTAGGCGAAGTGGCTGATGGACTTGAGGTTGGGGGCCACGCGGCGAATGGCCTGCATCTGGATTTCCAGGGGGGGACGGTTGCTGACGGGCTCCTGCCAGATCCCTGCCAGAACGGGTTTCACTAAAGTCCGGGGTGTGGCCCAACTGAGGACGCGCTGAACCTGGGACACAATGCAACTGGTATCGCCGCAGGTGGCATAAACCATTGGGTGCCATTCCAGACTGTCGGGGAAACGGTCCCAGGGCTGCATTCGAGAATCAAAACCGGTTTTGCCTACGGTGGCATTGCCCTCCGGGAAGAAGACGGCTCCAACTGGAATGCGCTCATCCTGGGCAACAGCAGCAGCGGCCAGCAGGAAGTCGATCACCCCCTGGTAAGCATGGGCTACGGCCAGATTCCAGAGTTCCGATTGCAGAGCTGAAAGGCGTTTGGTGAGAGGAAGGTTGGATTTGACGCGATCGCCATTCAATCCCTGCCAGGACGGGTCTTTTTCTTTGGGATAGAGGGCGTTGACCTGCCTCAGATCGTCGCCGGAGATATAGCCCTTACTGAGGTAACGGTTGATCAGGTCCATGCCCTTGTAGTTAAGGGCACGCTGCAACAGGGTCTTCCAGGAAGAATCACCGTAGATCCACAGATCCTGTACCTTGCTGGCAACGGAGGCGGCCCCAAAACTGCGGGGGTAGCGAATGTAATCAAACAAAATGCCATCGGGTTTACGGCGGGCAACGGCGCGGACCATCTGCCCATAGTCTTGTCGAGCCTGAGGGCTATAGGGATCGATGAACGCTTCATCGGGGTTGCCTAATCCCAGATCGACGCTCAACCCGGCAATGGTGTTAGCGTTCAGGCTGGTTTGACCCAGGCCGTTACGGGCAATCGTCTGTTGGCGATCGGGGCGGCGCACGTAGTTGGCTCCAAAGTTCAGGCTGAACAGCCAGGCATAGACTTTGAGCCCCCGTTGACGCCCTTTTTGAATAGCCTGAGCCAGTAAATCTACTTTTCCTTTTCCAGACCCTGCCATAACTGGTGGCCAGGGGGTGGGATTATCCGTTGCTGGGAGTAACACCCGCCCGTTATAAAACGTTTCAACGTAAATCTGGTTGTAGCCCCGGTTCACAATCTGGTCGAGCACGGCATCCAGCATACCGGGTCTGGCATCGCAGGGGTAAAGCCGAATCCAGATTGCCTGGTCCTGGGTCCAGGTATTCTGGCGGCACTTCCGCAACCCCTCAGCGTGTTTGCGGAGCATTGTCATATAGTTCTTTTGAGCATTTCTGTCACCCTTGAGGGTTGCCTGTCGCAGCCGTTCTTTCTGGGCGATCGCTTCTGGAGTTTGCTGGCAGTAGGGTGATATTTGCGCCTGGGCTGGCATCGTGTTCAGTTCTAGACCAACGAACCCGGTTGCCAGTACCGCAGCGACCAGGTGACGGCAGAAGTTGAATTGCATGGGTTCCATGAAAGCATTCCGGACTAAACCTCAGTCATTATCAACGCGATCGCCCGAAATGTAACAGTCAATCTACTCGTAAAGTTTTTCCCCAGTTGGAAAGCCTTTCCCAACCAAATAGGCTTGCGATAGTGAGGAATTTATCGTAAAAATGAGTACTTTTATCAGGGGACACCGATGTTGAGGGATCAAAGATGCTGAGGGAGCAATATTGTTAGCGCTAACGGACGATGGCATAAGTTCAGTAACCATTGGATTGGGGAGTGGGCAGTAGGAGGGAGCCCTTTTGGGCTGTAAAACTTAGCCTGACAGCCAACGCTATGATTAAAGTGATTCTGGGAGTGGTCATCTAGTCAGATTTTTTCTGATTCTAGTCTGGTTAGGTTCAACGGCGATAAGTTTGGTGCTATACAGTCAGTTAAGGTAGGTGATCGCTCAAGGAGCGGGGTGTTTTGACAGAGCAACAAACTAATAATAATAATCAAGTACTCAGCAGAGTCCAACGAATAATTTACCACCTGAGCAAATTTCCCCAGCGTTAGGCAATCCTTGCTCAAACAGCTATTCGTGAACCTCCCGATCAACTTCAGGAGCACTTACCGGCTACGAATTAGAAATACAACAGTAGTCATTATGGTGAGGACGGGGTGTAGGGTTGGAACCCCTGGCTGGGGGCGAAGCCCTCACTCCCTCTCTAATTCCAATGTCCTAACGCACCCGCGTAGAGCTATAACTGAACACCGAGGAGATTAAGCCTGTAGAAACGCTCCAGGAAGGCTCTAAGACTGCAACGGCTCATTTGAATCAACTCAATCAGGATACGTCAACAGTTTCAGATAGTTGTGATGAGATTTCCGAATGGATGACTCATTAAATCACTGACCGCCTGGAAGCGTTTCCCACGGGTTGGAGCGGGTGGGGCAGCTTCAGCAGAAAACCCCAAAATGGGTTGAAGACCTGAAACAACAGGCCCAAAAACAGGCTAAAACTATGCGCAAAGTGACTGCGATCGCAGCCTGGTGGCTATTTGGCATGGTCTTTACCTCACTAGCAGCGGCAGCGATCGCTGGTGCATTAGCAGCAACTAACTAGTACCGCGCGGCGGAAATGGGCATATCCTGAAGGAGTCGGTGTTGGAGGATTGAGTCTGATGCCTGGTTCTGCCCTTCCCGCCCTGATTGTGAGTGAATTGGAGCAAATCACTCAACTCTATGCCCTCGCTTGTGCCCCGCCCGAGCACTCTGGACGCCCCATCAGTCACTGGACCCCTCCAGAGTTAGCCGATGAACTGGTCAAACAAGGCCTTGTGGCGCGGATCAGTGGTCGCCCTGTCGGGCGTTTGTTAGCCGAAGCCGAACTGAAACCGTACCAGAGTCCCTACTGGCTTCATCCCCCCCGACCCGGACTTTGCCACCAAAGTCCAAGACATCTGCCAGGTCTACGAACAAGCGGCTGCGCGGGCCGAACGTGGGGAGATGACCTACAGTCTTGATGAAATGACGGGCATCCAAGCCTTGGAGCGCGTGATGCCGGATATTGAGATGAAACCCGGACGCTGTGTGCGGGTGGAATTTGAGTACCAGCGTCATGGCCCCCAAAGCCTGATTGCCACCTTGAATGTCGCCACTGGACGCATTGACCAGGCGACTGTGGGCGACACCCGAACCGAGCAAGATTTAGCGGCTCATCTCGACACCCTACTCGCCCAAGTCACCGATGCCCCTAAAATTCATCTGGTCATGGACTGTCTCAACACCCACCAATCGGTAGCTCTGGTGCCACTGGCGGTCGCCCTGGAACCCGAACCACCGCCGTTAGGGCGCAAAGGCAAATCCGGCATCCTGAAATCGATGGCCACCCGGGCTGCTTTCTTGAGCAATCCACAGCACCGCCTGGTCATACATTTCACCCCAAAGCATTGCTCCTGGCTCAACCCAATCCAAATCTGGTTCTCCATTCTCAGGCGCAAGTTGCTGCGACGGGCCAGTTTCACTAGTCAAGCTCAGCTCAGCGCCAAGATTCTTGACTTCATCGACTACTTCAATCGCACCATGGCCAAACCTTTCGAGTGGAACTATACGGGCAAGCCTCTGACCTCATGACAGCTATGTGTTTTTATGCCGCTGGGTACTACTAGTAGGGCTAGGGATAGATAACAGTTAAAGGGGCAGGGAGGAACTGGGAGACAGAAGGGAAGCAGCGATCGCTCTTATCACTGTTGCCAAGTTCCTTAGGACATTGGCTTTAAAGGGAGTGTGGGGGCTTCGCCCCCAGCCAGAGATTCCACCTCTACACCCTGTCCTAAGCTTGGTAGCTATAGCTATACAACAGAGATAAGCGAAGTTTATTATCAAATTTCCAGGAAAGCTTAGTGCTTCATTCGGTAAGTTTCAATAAACCTAATCAGAATTGCCCATCAGCGTGGGATTATGACTCATAATAAAGGTTTGACATCAGCAAAGTTAAGTTTACAGAAAGACGAAAAATTGACAGTGACACTTTTCTTCTGAAGAGCAGCCATTCCTCAGTATTTCTTGGCAGGCAACCTTCTTCAAACGGGACTTGGCTCTTCCAGATATGTGGTTGAAACTGTATATAAGACTACAAAATGCTGTTTAACCAACGACTGAAAGCCAGTAATAGTCTGGTATAAGATTAGTTTATCAGTGCAAAGCCGGAAGAGCCCGGGACTTAATTTAGTAAAGCGGGAATCATAACGTGGAAAAGGTTGCTGTAAAGTTCTGAGTGCTGCCAACACTCGGTTGTGCTTTCCCTGATTGATGACGGCTGCTATCACCTATCGTTTCATTACCAATAACCCATGTTGGAACTGCTCAAGAATCTGCTGTCGCCAGGTCAGTATATTCCCCACGGGCATTGCTATCTATGGCAGACTCCGCTGGTATGGCTGCATGTGGTCAGTGACGCTTTGATTGCGATCGCCTACTTCTCAATTCCGGCCATGCTGGTTTACTTTGTCCGGAGACGGGAAGATATTCCTTTTTCCAACGTGTTCATGCTGTTTGGAGCATTTATTCTTCTTTGCGGCACCGGGCACCTTCTCGATATTTGGACACTTTGGCACCCAGCCTATTGGGTATCTGGGGCAGAGCGGGCACTAACCGCCCTGGTCTCCTGTTACACCGCATTGCGCCTGGTGGAACTGTTGCCCCAATTTCTAGCACTCAAAAGTCCAATGCAGCTTGAGTTGGTTAACCAGGAACTAGAGCAGCAGATTATAGAGCGCAAACGAGCTGAGGCACTGTTGGAAGTGCGAGTGCAGGAGCGGACAGCCGAACTGGTGAAAACCAACATCGCTCTGGAGACCGAGATTCAGGAACGAATTGCAGCAGAAGCAGAACTGCAACAGGTTGCAGAACGAGAGCGAGCAACGGCAACTGTAATTCAGCGGATGAGGCAAACGCTCGACCTGGACACCATTTTCAGTGCGACGACAGAAGAACTGCGGCAGGCAATTCGGTGCGATCGCACCCTCATTTATCAGTTCAATCCAGATTGGAGTGGGCAGGTCGTTGCAGAATCGGTGGGCGATCGCTGGGATGCTATCCTTCCAGTTCGGGTCAATACCCCAGAAATGACAAAGATTACCATTGATCAACCCAACTGCATCGTGAAACAGTTAAATGGCACCGAAGTTTCGATTCGGGACACCTATCTGCAAGAAAACAAGGGCGGGCTGTATCACCATCCTTCTAGCTATTGCTGCGTTCCCAATATTCACCAGGCTGGATTTGATGCCTGCTACCTGGAACTGCTACAAACCCTGCAAGCGCAAGCCTACATCATTGTACCCATCTTCTGCGGAAGCCAGCTTTGGGGGTTGCTCGCCGCCTATCAAAACGGGGGACCACGCCAGTGGCAAAGGGCTGAAATTCAGATGCTCACCCAAATTGGTAGCCAGTTAGGGGTAGCGGTTCAGCAAGCCCAGTTGTTCGCTCAAACCCAACACCAGGCTGATGAGCTGAAACAGGCCAAGGAAGAGGCGGATGCCGCCAACCGGGCCAAGAGTGAGTTTCTGGCAAATATGAGCCATGAGTTGCGGACTCCGCTCAACGTTATCTTGGGCATCACCCAACTCTTGAGTCGCGATCGCACCCTGGGTCCTGACTATCAGCAATATATGCAAACGATTGGTAACAGTGGAGAACATCTCCTGGCTCTAATTAACGACGTCCTGGAGATGTCCAGAATTGAATCCGGTCAGCTCACATTCAAAAAGAAAGCCTTTCATATTCACTACCTGTTAGAGAAATTGCAGGACATGCTGAAATATCGGGCTTCCTCTAAAGGTCTTCAGTTAAACTTTGAAATTGCTGCCGATTTACCCCAGTACGTTAAAACTGACCAGGCCAAGCTGCGTCAGGTCCTGATTAACTTACTCAGCAATGCTATTAAATTCACTCAGCAAGGAAGTGTAACGCTGCGTGTTACCCACGTAGCCAGCGATGGAGACCAGAAATCGAATTTATCGCCTGAAACCTGTACCCCTGATTCTAGTAATCATTTGTACTTTGAAGTTGAAGATACAGGACCCGGTATAGCCTCCGATGAACTCAAGCACCTATTCAAACCCTTTCAGCAAACTCAATCCGGGTTGAATATCACGGAAGGAACCGGATTAGGGCTAGCTATCAGCCAGCGATACGTGCGGGGAATGGGAGGAGAAATAGTCGTTCGTAGCCAACCAGGGGTAGGCAGCGTATTTTCTTTCTCCATTCCGGTGGAATTTGCTGTAGAAGCCCCTCCAGAAGCAAACCCAGTAGCTGCCCCCATCCAGAACCGCATTGAAGGACTTGCCCCTGGGCAACCAACCTATCGGGTATTGATTGTGGAAGACCACCCAACCAATCGCCTGCTACTGGTTAAGCTGTTAAGCAAATTGGGGTTTGACTTGAGGGAAGCAGAAAATGCTGATACGGCGATTGCTCAATGGCAAACCTGGAAACCCCATCTCATTTTCATGGATCTCCACCTGCCCCAGCGGAATGGGTACGATCTGACGCAGCAAATCCGCCAATGGGAACAAGAAAACCTTGGGAAGGAGGACTCTGCTACAAAAATTTTGGCTTTAACCGCCAGTGCATTTGAAGAAAATCGTCAGGAAGCATTGGCAGCAGGTTGTGATGATTTCATTCGGAAACCATTCAAAATTCAAGAGATTTTCGATAAGTTAGCCATTCACTTAGGAGTGAAATATCGCTTTGAAGCCGAATCTGACAACGATTCCACACCCCACTTTAGACAAGCAACCAATCCTTCAAAATTGGAGGTTTCCATGCTTCAAGAAATGCCATCTACCTGGATCAATCAGCTTCAGAAAGCAGTCATTCAAGGCAATGATCTAGAGGTTTTCAGGCTGATTCAAGAAATCCTCCCGAACATACAATACTTGCCAAAAACTTAAGCCATCTAGTTAAGGATTTCCAATTCGACCAAATTGTGGATGCCATTTACCATCTAATTAGCTAGTGGACGATGGCATCAGTCCAGTAACCATTGGGTTGGAGAGTGGGGAGTAGGAAGGAGCCAGAATGGCATTCGTATTTCCGCCGTACTGTACTAGGCGCAATTAAATTAAGAATTAAGGATAATTTCAAGGGTGGAGAGGCGAAACCCTTGCCTGGAGGCGCAGCTCCCACTCTCTCTTTTCACAACTAATTATGACTATCTACTTATAAGCTTCAATATGACTATCTACTTATAAGCTTCAATCCATTTATGACCATGGCTCAATCAGAAACGGTAAAGGCGGACATTCTGATTGTCGATGACATTCCAGACAACATTCGTTTTTTATCCCCCTTTTTGTTCGAACAGGGATATACCGCTTGCAAATCGATATGGTCAATGGCATTAAGGGCAATTCAAGCCTTAGTTCCAGACTTAATCCTTTTGGATGTTAATTTACCCGATATGAGCGGTTATGAGGTTTGCTGCCAATTGAAAAAAGACCCATTAACTAGCTCAGTACCTATTATTTTTCTAAGTGCTGGCAATGAAGCGATTGATAAAGTAAAGGCATTTCAGTTAGGAGCAGCGGGCTACATTACAAAACCATTTCATCTCGAAGAGGTACTCGCTCGAATTCAAATTCAACTCATAATTTAAGAGCTTCAGAAGGAACTGAAGGAGCAGAATCAGCAGTTGAAGCAAGCATTAGAGGAGCTAAAAATTGCACAGGCTAATCTGGTGCAACAGGATAAAATGGCAACTCTAAGAAAAATAGTGGCTGGAGTTGCCCATGAAATTCATAATCCTCTCAATTTCATCGCCTGTAATATCAAACCTGCTTAGCAACATGTCAATTGTTTGTTAGATCTGATTGAATTTTACCATCAAAAAGGTCTAAATTGTGAGCCTGATGTTCAAGTTTTTCTTGATGAAACAGACCTGGGTTTTCTCGCTTCAAATCTCAAGAATATCCTTCAATCTATGGAAAATGGTGCAGAACGAATTCGTACCGTTATTCTGGCTCTCCGAATTTTTACTCGCCTGGATGAATTGTGTATTAAGCAAATTAATATCCATGAAAATATTTATAATAAATATGCTTGTCCTGCTCCAGCACCGTCTAAATTCCAGAAATGATATAGCGGTAGTCATTATGGTTAGGACGGGGTGCAGGGGTTCCACCCCTGGCTGGAGGCGAAGCCTCCACTCTCTCTCTAGTTCCAAAGTCCTAAAGCACTCGCGTAGAGCTATAGTGGGATAATTCACGTGAAGAAGGAGTATGAGAAACTGCCGCTAATTCATGCCTATGTTGACCAGTTGGATCAGGTCTTTTTTAATCTTCTTTGTAATGCGATTAATGCGATCAACGAAAAGCTGAATAAAAATATCTACCAAAACCAAATTCCACAAATTTTTACTGCAACCCAACTGTTAAACAAGAATGTTGTAATCCGCATTAAAGACAATGGCATAGGCATCCCTGAAGCTTACAAAAATCGACATTTGAGCCTTGCTTCACCACCAAATTGGCAGGTCAGGGGGTGGGTTTAGGTCTGCCAACCAGTCAAAGAATCATCGAAGAAGTGCACAATGGTAGATCGACTTATCACTCATTGTCTAATGAATTAGCTTAATTTATAATTCAAATTCCATTTTCATCAAGTCCTTAACCGTTCTCCTGAGATTTTGGGACTCTCTGAAAGCCTGGTCCTAAGTTTTGCTGATCACCAAAACAAAACAATATTCCAGAGCTTTGGTTGGGGTGAAAGAAAAAGAGGGGTGAAAGCAAGCTAACAGTCTTTTATGCTGGAGGAGTTCAGGATAGATTGCACGCATGATTGATCCTCCGCATAATCACTCACTCCAACCTATGAATGAAGTCACAACTTCTACCCAAAGCTTTCCGCTAGAAAGCCCTGCGATCGCCTCCCCTCCCCCTTCACGACTAATCAAAATAGCTATTGTGGGCGATGTTCATAACCAGTGGGATGCAGATGATGAAATTGCCTTGAAGTATCTGGGAGTCGATTTGGTGTTGCTGGTCGGGGACTTTGGGAATGAGGCGATCGAGGTAGTGCAGCAAATTGCCGCGCTTTCCTTGCCTAAAGCAGTTGTGCTGGGTAACCACGACGCCTGGTACACCGCAACTCCCCTGGGGAGTCAAACAATGTCCCTACGATCGCCACGAAGAAGACCGGGTACAGCAACAGTTGGATCTGTTGGGAGATGCCCATGTAGGGTATGACAAACTTGACTTTTCTGACCTGGGTTTGACGGTGGTCGGGGGGCGACCCTTTAGTTGGGGTGGTTCAGACTGGAAAAATCCAGAATTCTATAGTTCACGCTTTGGCGTCAACAATTTCGAAGAATCTGCTGCTCGTATTGCAGAAGCTGCCAGTCGCGGAGTATTTGATACGGTCATCTTTCTAGGGCATTGCGGTCCTTTAGGGTTGGGCGATCAACCGGAGGACCCCTGTGGGCGAGATTGGCAACCGCTGGGTGGTGATCATGGAGACCCCGATCTGGCAGTGGCGATCGCCCAAACCCGTCGCCTGGGCAAGCGAGTTCCCCTGGTAGCCTTTGGGCATATGCACCACCAGCTTCGCCACACCAAACATCGGCTTCGCACTCCGATAGTTGCCAGCCCAAAGGAAACCGTTTACGTCAATGCGGCTAGCGTTCCCCGAATTGTGCGACAGGGGAATGAATGTCTGCGCAACTTCACTCTGGTCACCCTGAAGGATGGATGGGTTTCCCAAGTTTCTTTGGTCTGGGTCAATCAGAATTTTATCCTCCATTCTGAAGAAACCTTTTACAGCCAGCATGATGCCGTTCTTGCAAAAGGCCAGCATCGGGAAACGGTTGTTCGCTAGCCCCATCCCCTCCCTACACGACTGGAGATTCAGCAATGGGACATGATTTTCTGTAGAGGTATTTTGAGAATCTTCCTATAGGAAAACCGGGATAGTATAGCGGTAGTCATTGTGGTTAGGACGGGGTGCAGGGGTTCCACCCTATCCACCCCCGAAATTATCTTTAATTTAATTGCACCTAGCTGCTTAAGTCTCACTCCGATGGTTGATCCGCTTCAGATTTATGGACAGGCAGCAGCACGTTAAAGGTTGAGCCCTCACCCAGTTTGCTTCTGACTGAAATAGAACCGCCGCAACGAATGAGTAGTTGCTGCACAATCGTCAATCCCAGACCTGCACCACTGGCAGATTCTTCTGAAGCCTGGCGAACCCGATAAAACCGCTCAAAGATTTTGGGTACTTCAGTGGGGGCAATACCAATGCCAGTATCTCGAAACTCTAGCTGGATGTAGTCTCCTTGCTGTTTGGCACGAACCCACACCTGCCCCCCAGTGGGTGTGTATTTGATGCTGTTGTTGAGCAGGTTAATCACAATTTGCTTCAGCCAGTTGGTTATACAGGAAACAGGCGGAAGTTCTTCTGGTACAGTGTAGGCCAGCTTGACGCCTTTTTCTTCGGCGACTGGCTGGTACGTGCTGACCACCCCAGGCACAACATCTACCAGGCGGATCGGTTTCAGTGAGGACTGTTCCACAACCTGCTCTAGCTGAACCAGATCCAGCAAACTGGTGATGAGGGAACTCTGGCGATCGCACTCCTTCGCAATCAAATCTATGTAGCGCTGGCGTTGAGGCGGCTTAATGTTGGGTGAGTTTAACAGAGTCAGCGCTGTCTTGATTGTGGTCAGTGGTGTTCGCAACTCTTGCCCGACATTGTTGAGAAAGTCATCCTTAAAGCGAATTGCATTTATCAATTCGGCATTCTGAATTTGCAATGCTTCCGCCATTTCTGCCTGTTTACGGTAAGTAGTGCTGCGCTGCCAGAATTCTTCCTGTTGCTGGAGCTGCCGAGTTAGTAATTGCCCCAAAAGCTGAGGATTCAATCTAGATGCAGGCATTTCTGCCAGTAATTTCTGCCAATGGTGTACCAGATTGAAAGGTTCAGGAGCCGTTGGAGAAAGGGGCTCCATTGATGTCGGAATTTTTCCCTGACTTAGCGTAGTGATGTGTTCAACTCCCCGCAAAATCCGGCTGATTAAATCCGTATTCAGCGAAAGCATCGCCAACAAATTTTGCCGTCTATCCGTCCCTTCCTCTGCTCCTGGTCCTTTCTTCAGTGCTTCAGCACCTGGTTCTGGAAGATTCGCTGAACCCATTTTGGCAACCTGGGCAGAACGGGGACGGTGGGCAAGGATCATTCCTTGAAATTCGGCAGACCAGATAATCAAAAAGTACTCTCGTCGGAGTTGGCTTTCAGGCGCAAGCCGAATCGAAACAATTGCTCCCGGTGTGGTTTCCTTAAATGGGCTGGCGATTTCTGAATCAGTTGCTGATTCCGTTTCCAGGGAGGCTATCGTACTAACTATGCCACTATCATCTCCTTGATCTTCTCGATGGCTCTTAAATAGATAAATGGCTCTGGCAATCCCCGGCAGCAGGCTATAGCGTTCAAGCTCAGCCTGCCAGACAGGGCCTCGTGGTAGTTTTGCCCACACGATCGCTGGAATCTTTTGCTCCGTCAGCAAATCCATAAAGGAGCTAACCACTGATTTGAGTGTTGTCGGGCTAATTTGCAAAACAAGGGATGGTTGGTCGGAACTCAGGGCAATTTCATACAGGGAGGCATCAGGAACTGGAGTTGAATTCATGGATTGTCAGGAAGGGAGAGGCAGCGATTTGCAAAACTCGAAACGCATGACCAATGAAACCAGGTTACTTCCAAATTAGGCGATCGCTGAAAAAAGATAGGTTGATGGGTACCCGCCTATCTCCCAGTCAAACCAGAGTACCTGCCTATCTCCCAGCCAAACCAAATCGGTTACTCTAGCCACCGCAATTGCTTGAGAGCTGTAATAAGGCATTTTATGCCATCAACCTAGATGGGACACAACACCAGCAAATCACCCTAATGAGTCAGTTTACCAGGAGCCAGTTCCTCTGACCTGGTAGCGAAAAAGTAGTTTATAGGGCTCTTCTACCTCATACACAATCGGTTTATAAGTAGCATTACACCCCACACGGACTTCCTTACTCTAGAGATTTAGTTTGTCAAAACTGTGTCCGACCTGTTTCCCAAGGGGGACGGTAAGTGAGGGTCCTATGCCAGAGGTAGAGAAAAGCGAAAGGTGCTGCCTTTTCCAGGTTTGCTTTCAACATGGATAGTGCCGCCCTGAAGTTCCACAAGACGACGGGAGATGGATAATCCAATTCCAGTGCCACCGGAGTGGCGATCGCGCGATCGGTCAGACCGCCAGAACCGCTCAAACACATGGGGCAAGTCCTCAGGAGCAATACCATACCCGGTGTCCTGAACAGCAATCCATAACTTATCAGTCTCACTCCAGGCAGAGACGGTAATCGAGCCTTCGGGAGTGTAGCGGAAGGCATTTCCCAACAGATTAATTAACACTTGCTCAACCCGTTGCGGATCAGCCAGGGCGGATGGCAGGTCGGCAGGCAAATTAAGCTTGAGTACAGTTCCACCTTCCACTAGTTGATCGGAAAACCTTTCCACTAAGGATTTCAACAACGGACGCAAATCTAATGACTGAGTATGGATCGGCAGATATCCCGCTTCTGTCTGAGAGAGCTCCTGCAAATCATTCACCAGTTGTTGCAACCGGGCTGTTTCCCTGGCTAGCCGCTGGTAAATGTCAGTCGAGGGCGCGATCGTACCATCCGCCAACCCTTCCAAATACCCTTCAACAACGGTGAGGGGAGTGCGCAATTCGTGGGTCAGGTCGCTTACCAATTCCCGGCGACGTTGTTCCACGCCTTCTAAATTGGCTGCCATGTGATTGAAGCTTAGCGCCAGCCGATTTAGTTCTGGAATTTCACTGCTGGGCAGACGTTCTTCCAGGTGTCCCGCAGCAACCTTCTGAGTGACATTCTCAATTTGAACTAGGGGTTGCATAATCCGCTTGGATACCAGGTAGCTTAATCCACCTGCTGCCGTCCCGCCCACAGCAACAGACCAGAAAGCTCCCCGGCTCCAGGCATAGTCAAACCCTTCCACGAGCCGCTGGCGTACCAGAAGCAGGTTAAAGCCACTCCCTTCTAACTGCTCTAAATGAAGCACAAACAAACGGGGTGAGAACAGCTTATTAACAATTAGCAGAGTGCTCAGCCCCACCATCATGACGACCAGGTGAGAGAGAAAAAGGCGTGAGCGGAGTCCAAGTTTAGCCATGGTTGCTGAAAATCCTTAAGGATTTCGATTAAGTAAAACCGGAAGTTTAGTTTTCTAAAGGGGGGGACGAGCGATCGCCCGTACTGGACAATAGACCTGTTGGAAAATAACAAGAAAAATCACTGAAATGCTTGTAAAGATTGGGTTTCAGTGATTTTCTGTTGAAATCTCTAAAATGCCTGCTGGGCAAAGGTTTCAATGATTTTTGAGCTTATTACCCAACAACATTTAATACTAAAGTTATTTACAACTGTCGCCAGGTTGCTTAAGACATTGGCTTTAAGGGAGTGTCAGGGCTTCGCCCTCAGCCAGGGGTTCCACCCCTGCACTCCAACAAAGCTTTCGTTTCGCTGTACTAGGCGGTTGGGTCTTCAAACTTGTACCCAACACCGATGACAGTTTTGATGAAAGTGGGGTTAGCCGGGTCCGGTTCAATTTTTTTGCGTAGACGGGCAATATGGGTATCCACCACCCGCTCATCGCCGAAGAAGTTGCTACCCCAGAGCTTATCAATCAGTTGAGTGCGGTTCCAGACGCGACCGGGATAGCTCATAAACGTGGCCAGAAGATCAAACTCCAGGGTGGTCAGATCAAGCGGTTCTAGCTGGTCAGTGTCAGAACTCCGTTGGGCGAGGCGCTGGTCAAGGTCGATCTGAAAGTGTTGGGTTCGAAAAACCTGGCTTTGCCCACCCTGGCGTAGACTGCGCCGCAAAAGTGCCCGGACTCGCGCAACCAGTTCTTTGGGGCTGAAGGGCTTGACCATGTAGTCATCAGCTCCAGGGGACAACCCAATGATGCGATCGAGTTCCTCTCCTTTTGCAGTCAGCATCAAGATGTAAGGGTCCTTAGCCCCTCGTTTCTGCCGAATTCGAGCGCAAACTTCCAGGCCATCTAAGCCGGGGATCATCAGATCCAGAATGATGAGGTCGGATTTCTGCTCATGAAAGACTTGAAGGGCAGTCAGGCCATCTCGACAAACACGACAGGAAAAGCCCTCTTTTTCCAGGTAAAGCTGGATAAGATGAGCAATTTCAGGCTCGTCTTCAACAATCAGGATTTCCATGGGGAAGGGAGGAGGGACCAGGGGTTGGGTTGTTGCTTGCTTTGTTAGTTCTTCTAGATTTAGCCTTCATTAATTGTGCCGTCTTCTGCGATCGCGAGTAGGATATGGGCGACAGTTTAGCTTGATTGTCCAATGGAAGTAGTTACGTGCTCCAAGACTTTAAATCAGCAGGAAGGTTTGCAGCGGTTGGCGCATCAGTTGCAGGATTTTTTGCTGGCGTTGCCACAGGCCATTCCGTTTCAAGTGCAGTGTGTAGTGAAGCGGGGACATTTGATGGTTTTAAGCCAGCACCCACCGGATGAAAAGCCTGACCTCCACTCGGTGTTTGAAGCGCTGGAGCAGGCAATTCAGGTGTTGTTGCCGGGATTTGCTGAGGAGATTTTTAGCCCTACGACGAATCTACAAAACTCGCAGGGGAAATTATATCTCAGAGCCTTAGGACAAAAGCATCCCTATGCGTACCATTGCTTCAAACTGGGGACAGTAAAGCGAGATGGGACAGAAACGCTTTTTCAGGAACCTGTGGAGGAAACAGGCGAAGAGCCAAAGCAGTTGGAAAAAAGCCTAGATCGGGAAGGCAAGGATTTTGACCTGGAACAGTTACTGGTGCTGGAGCCGGAGCCTGAACCTGAGGAGGACTTGCTAGCCCAGGCAGAGCCAGCACTGGAAGAGGAAGAGCCGGAAGTAGAGGAAACTGCGGAGCGATCGCCCTGGCTTCTATGGGTGGCAACTGGCGTTGGGGTAAGCGTGGTTTCTTTTATGGCTGGAATTGTGATTGTTTCTCGCCCCTGCATTATTGGACGGTGTGAGCCGTTCCAGGCGGCAGAGGCAGTCAGCCAGGAGGCGAATAAGCTGATTCAGCAAGCAAAGTCTGAGCAGGATTTGAGGCAGGCACAGCAGAAATTAAATGAGGCCAGCCAGATTTTGAGCAAGATTCCCCTCTGGTCAACCCGTCATAGAGAAGCTCAGACATTGCTGCGCCATGACCAGTTACAACTCAGCCAGCTAGACCGGGTATTGGCAGCGGAACGGGTGGCTAATGAAGCTACTCAGAAAGGTCAGATGATGCCGAAACCCCTGGTGGATTTGCAGGGAATTCAGGTGCTCTGGAAGTCGGCGATCGCTCAGTTAGAATCGATTCCTCAAGGCACCCCACTCCACCCATTTGCTCAGCAACGACTGGCAACTTACCGGGACAATTTGTCAATCATTAACCAGTATATGGCTACCGAGCGGCAGGCTCAGAAAAAGCTGGCAGCGGCTAAATCGACGGCAAATGTCGCCCAGGCAAGGCAGGGAGTAGCCCAGTCAATTGAAAACTGGCAGCAGGTGCAGGTGACCTGGCAGGTTGCTGTCAATGCCCTCAAACAAATTCCCAACACGACGACGAGCTTTACTGAAGCGCAGGAATTGTTAGGGGACTACGGGGTGCAGTTGGCGATCGCCCGCGATCGTGCAACACGCGAACAGCGGGCTCAAAAAGCCTACCAGCAGGCCATCAACCTGGCCCAAAAAGCAGAAGGGTTCCAGCAGCGAAACCAGTGGACGCTGGCCGTTACCTACTGGCGCAGTGCCCTTAGACAAATTGAGCAAGTCCCTGAAAATACAGCTTCCTACGATCCAGCCCAGCGGCTAGTTTCCCCCTATAGCAATGCCCTATACCAGGCAGAACTCCAGCTCCAGGCTGCCGTTGCTCAACAGAAACTGCGTACCGACTTGAATCTGCTCTGTTCCGGTTCTCCCAAAACCTGCACCTATTTCATTCTGAGCAATGTCATTCGCGTCCAATTTACAGCTGGGTATGAAAAAGCCCTGAAGCAAGCATTTGCAGCAGGGCAATCAGGTCAGCACAGCATTTTAGGGGGTGCCGTCAACCATTTAGAATCACTGCAATCTGCACTTCAGGGAATTTGCAACAATGCAGGCATGCCGATCGAAGTTTATAACTCCAGTGGTACCGAAATGGTCGGTTCTTTCAATCCAAATTAGTGATTGGACAGAGGTCAGCCTAACAGAGGTTATTGACGCCCCCTTGAAGAAGATTCACTAGTTTCATTACTGAATGCCTGCTTTTGAACTCAACATTTCTTTGCCAATGATGACGCACTCCGGAGACGTCAGTGGTGTAACCGTTAATTTTTCTGACAAAATCGTTTCGCTCTGGTAGCCAGTTGCACCTGGTATAGCGGTAGTCATTGTGGTTAGGATGGGGTGCAGGGGGGGAACCCCTGGCTGGGGGCGAAGCCCCCACTCCCTCTCTAATTCCAATTCCTAACGCACCCACGTAGAGCTATTGAACTGGGTCTTGCAAACAAATCAGGACGCGATCGCCTGAGCGCCTCTCAAACTGAATTCGAGTAACAGCTCCTCAATGAGCGGTTCCCTTTGCTGCCAACTAAATTATCTGTCCGTCTAGTAATTCAATTCGCTCATCCGGTTGCAAAATGCCAGATTCTGCCATCTGGTGATAATCCCGTACCGACAGGCGACGACGAACCGCAACAGAGGTTTCCATAGACAGCGATTTGTTTGTTTCACTTAACGTTGTAACGCACCTCAAATTACTTTTTGCAAGGATTCGAGCATTTTAGCCAGTCTCTAGGTAGTCTAAATTATCAATTACTTATTTGGGTGATCAACCACCTATCCGAGTAAGTTGAGATCAACCAATGATTGATATAGATATATATCTGCTTTATGGGTGGTTTACCGTTTGTATCAGTAATAATCTGAAACCAAATTTCATAAAGTCTCTGGAAACGGCGATCGCGGAGTTGAAGCATTTGTTTATCCTGCTCGACACCGGGCTGAAACGGTCAATCCAGAACTTTCAAACGTTTGATTAGATATCACTGAGTTCCATCGTCGCTACCCATCTAGATGAGGGGGTCAAAACCTATGACCTGTGCACAACATTCAAAATACCTGACAGCCCTTTCTCTCTTGCTCCTGGTTTCGCCTTTAGGTTTCTCCCCAACCATCGCTGAAGCTGCACCTGCCACACCAACTATCTCAACGCCCCGAAAATTAAGTCTCAGCTTTAAAGCGCCCAAGCGGGGTGCGCCAGCCTCAACCGCAGGCGGAGCTACCCGTGGCACCTGTATGTCCGGCACCCAAATGCCTGCTCCCCTAATGCCTAAAGAGCGGCTGGGACTGACCTTCTCAGAGCGGCCCAGTTTCTTTGTGTATATTCCTCAATCCCAAACACAAACCGCAGAGTTTCTGTTGCTCAGCGAAGATGATACTGAAATCGTTTATCAAACCACATTTACACTGCCAGTCACCGCAGGAGTGATTCGCTTTGATTTGCCTGCCAATGCGCCACCGCTCCGGACGGGCAAAACCTATCACTGGTTTATTACCCTCAACTGCGACATCACCAAGGGACCCAGTGGCAACCCCAGTGTTGAAGGTTGGGTAGAACGGGTTGAAGTGAATCAAACACTGGCGCGGACGCTGGCCAAAACTCCCGTCAGTAGTCGACCTGCGGTTTATGCGGAAGCGGGTATCTGGCATGAAACCTTAACGAGCCTGGCAGATTTGCGGCGTAAAGCACCAAATAATTCCAGGCTGACGGCTGATTGGCGGGATCTGTTGAAATCCGTTGGTCTGGATGCGATCGCAACCGAACCCCTGATCGACTGTTGTAATTCAAACGCTCAAGTGCAATAGCCTGTGAGGGTGGGGGTATCCTTCACTCTGCACTGAATTGCTCCCTTGCACCATTGCTGTAGAGTAACAGGCTGTGAGCAAAATCTGGGAAACGCTGAAACAAAAGGCATGGCAGTGGCGGGGGGGGTGGATCACCGTTCCGGTTGTTACCGGGGCAGTAATTGGCATCCGCTATCTGGGGCTCCTGCAACCGCTGGAATTTCCCCTGCTGGATCAGTATTTTTTGTTGCGTCCACAGGAGCCAGTTGATTCCCGCATTGTGGTTGTGGAAATCACTGAGGCAGACGTGCAAAAAGTGGGGACGTGGCCCCTGTCCGATGCCAGACTAGCCGATCTGTTGCAGAAGATCAGTCAACAGCAACCGTTTGCGATCGGGCTTGATCTGTACCGCGATCTCCCGATTGAGCCGGGGCATGCCGTCCTTAACCGGGTATTCAAAACCACACCTAACCTGATTGGGGTGCAAAAGGTGATTGCCAGCGCAGATAGCTCCGCCGTTGCCCCCCCAAAGGTGTTGAAAGATCTGGATCAGGTAGGCTCAAACGATCTTCCCCTGGATGCGGACGGTAAGATCCGCCGGATGCCAATTTCCCTCCTGGATCGGAAAACCGGAGAAGATGTTTTTAGCTTTGGGTTTATCCTGGCGGCGACCTATTTGCAAAGCAAAGGGATTGAGGTTGGGGTCAACTCAGACAACCTGGTTCAGGCGGGTTCCGTCGTATTTCCAGCGTTTGGTCCTAATGATGGTGGCTACGTGCGGGCAGATGCAGGTGGGTACCAGATGATTTTGAACTACCGGGGAGAGGCTCAGCATTTTCAGAGCGTGACGATGACAGAGGTACTGGAGAACCGGATTCCTCCTGGGCTGATGAGCGATCGCATCGTCATCATCGGCGCGACAGCCGAAAGTTTGAAGGATTTGTTTTATGTTCCCTATAGCAGCAGTCTGACCACACCCACCCGGATGGCAGGGGTCTATATTCATGCCAACTTCGTTAGTCAGGTACTCAGTGCTGTCTTAAACGGACGTCCACCCACGCTGAAAATCTGGAGTGAACCACTGGAGTGGCTCTGGATCCTGGGCTGGGCCACTGCTGGAGCTGTGCTGACGTGGACCCAGCGCTACAGTCGGCGTCCAATCTTGCGCGTGTTCAGCATTGTTGTAGCGGCAGCCTGCCTGGCGGCTGGCAGCTATTTCGTCTTTATCAATGGATGGTGGATTCCTGTGGTGCCTCCGCTAATGGCACTGGCCGGATCTTCCATCGCTGTGACCAGCTATGTTGCCTTTTCGGCTGCCGACATGCGCCGCACCTTTGGCCGCTACCTCACGGATGAAGTGGTTGCCAGTCTGCTGGAAAGTCCCTCCGGCCTGAAACTGGGAGGCGAGCGGCGTAAAGTCACCATCCTGTTGTCAGACCTGCGGGGATTTTCGGCCATTTCTGAACGACTCCCACCGGAACAAGTGGTGAAAATTCTCAATGTCTACCTGGGGGCAATGTCGGACATCATTACCCAGTACCAGGGCACGATCAATGAATTTATGGGAGATGGCATTTTTGTTATGTTTGGTGCCCCCGTTTATCGCAAGGATGACTCGCAGCGGGCGATCGCCTGTGCCGTTGCAATGCAAGCGGCGATGGACAGCGTCAACGAGCAGAACCAGAAGCAGGGTTTACCCAAAATTGAGATGGGAATTGGCATCAACACAGGTGAAATGGTAGTGGGCAACATTGGTTCCCAACGACGGGCTAAGTATACCGTGGTTGGAAATCATGTTAATCTCGCTGCCCGAATTGAATCTTATACCGTGGGTCGGCAGATCCTGATCTCTGAGGAAACATATAGGGATGCCGGACCGGCGATCGTCAAAATCAGCGGCCAAATTCAGGTAGAGCCCAAGGGGATTAGGAATCCTATCACACTTTATGAAGTGTTTGGTATTGGCGGAAAACATAATATTTTTCTACCTCAGGAGGCTGAGGAATTTGTCTCCCTGCCAACACCAATTCCTGTCCGCTATACCGTTCTGGAAGGCAAGCATCTGGTTGGCACAGTGTTTGATAGCTGCCTCGTGCGACTGTCAGAAAATGGAGCGGAGCTCTGGTCAGACCATTTTCTAACCCCGCTCAGCAACCTGAAAATCACCCTACTTGTAGCCACGGATAAGCCTACAGAGCTGGATGACCTCTATGCCAAAGTACTGGATAAACCTGCCGAGAGCGAAGGCTGCTTCTTGTTAAGGTTCACGAGCAAGTCCCCAGAGATCAGCGATATGTTGGATAGCCTGCGACGGGATGCGATCGCAGGAAGAGGGGATGGGGGGAGAGGAGGGGGATAGGGGGGATGAGTGGATGGGTGGAAGGGAGTGAACAGGCGGACTCCCGTACGTCAGGTCATCCTAACCATCGATGTCCAGCACAATCGCTTCAGGCATATGCTCGTAGCGTGCAATAAAAACTCCCCCCTCACCTGATTACAGCAAATGCAGCGGGTCTACGTCCACAGTTAAACTCACCTCTCTGGGGCAAAGGGCGCGGAGTTCTGACAGGTCAGGCAGGTTGACGGTGGTTTCGGTTGGAAACTTCAGCAAAATTTGCCAGCGATAGCGGTTTGCAACCCGCAAAATAGTTGCTGGAGCTGGACCCAGCCGTTCGACTCCCGTGGCTTCTAAGGATGATAGAGCAGTGGCGACGCGCTCCGCCGCTTTTTGGACGGCCATTGGATGGGGGCTGCTGAACCGGAACAGGATGAGCCGACCGCAGGGAGGATAGTTCAGGCTGATGCGATGAGCCAGTTCTGCATTGGCAAAGGCTTCATAATCCTGGCGTTGCACCGCCTCAATTACCGGGTGCTCTGGCGAATAGGTTTGCAAGATAACCCGTCCGGGGTCATTGCCTCGCCCACTACGACCCGCTACCTGGGTCAAAGTTTGAAAGGTACGCTCACTGGCCCGGTAGTCGCTAAAGTGGAGCAACCCATCGGCAGCCACAATCCCCACCAAAGTAACCTGGGGCAGATCGATGCCCTTTGTCAACATCTGAGTGCCAATCAATAGATCCGCTTCTCCTTGGGCAAATTGGGTGAGGAGTGCCCGGTGTGACCCTTTGGTGCGAGTCGTGTCACTGTCAAACCGAATTGCCCGCAACTCAGGAAAATGCCGTGCCAGTTCTTGAACCACCCGCTGGGTACCGCTGCCGAAGTGTTTGAAGTAAATGGAATCGCAGGTGGGACAGGTTTTGGGCAGGTTCTGGATGTAGTTGCAATAGTGACAACGTAGCAGGGGTTGGGCATCGGCATGGACGTGGTGATAGGCCAGGGAGACATCACAGTTGGGGCAGGTGACTACATATCCACAACTGCGGCAGGAGACAAAGGTGCTGTGTCCGCGCCGATGGATGAATAGAATGCCTTGCTGATTCCGTTCTTGCAGGGTACGGAGAGCAGCCTGGAGCGATCGACTAAAGATGGAGGCATTCCCTTCATGGAGTTCTTGCCGCATATCAACCACCTCAATTGGTGGCATTGGGCGGGCGTGGATACGTTGGGGAAGGGGGAGGTAGAGGGAGTGGGGAGAAGGGGATGGGGGGTAAGGGGTGGATGGATGGACGGATAGATGGCTAGATGAGGTTTGAGTTCTGAATTCTGAGTGAACTCCGGCCTTCTTTCCTTTTTCTTCTTTCTTCTCTCTTCTTTCTCCCTCTTGACCTCTGATATTCACCCAACTTTCCAGAGAAGGCGTGGCTGAACCCAGGATCAGAGGGCAATTTTCGAGTTCGGCACGCCAGCGAGCAACGGTGCAGGCATGGTAGCAGGGGGCGGGCTGGTCTTGCTTGAAGCTGGAGTCGTGCTCTTCATCCAGGATGATCATGCCTAACCGGGGAAGGGGGGCAAAGATGGCAGAGCGGGTGCCAATGACAATTTGGGGGCGATCGCTCAGCATCTGTCGCCAGGTATCGTACCGTTCCCCGTCGGAGAGGGCACTGTGATAAACGCAAACTTGATTGCCAAACCGGGCCCGGAAGCGGTCGGTGAGCTGGGGGGTCAGCCCAATTTCGGGGACCAGCACCAGCGCTGATTGCCCCCGTTCCAGGATGGGCGCGATCGCCTGCAAATAGACTTCCGTTTTTCCGGAGCCCGTCACTCCATGCAACAACACCTGGGCAAACCCTTCCAACTTCTGAATCTGCGCCAGCGCTATGGCCTGATCGGGAGTCAGTGGTTTGGGCCTATCGGCGGCAATTGTCCCTGCCTGCTCTGAACGCAACACCTCCTGGGGCTGAATAATCAGGCAGCCTTTGGCGGCCAGTGCCTTTAGAGTCGTCGAACTGGCATGGCACATCTGGAGCAGGTCTGACAGCCACATTTCCCCGCCCTGCCGCCGCAAAACACCCAAAATTTCCTGCTGCCGGGGTGTCAAGTCAAATAGGGTTGGAGCGGGTACCAGGGTCACGGCCTGCCGCAGTTTTGGACGAGGCGGTTCTGGCGGTTCCAGGTAGCTCTCTACCCAGCCCTGTTTCAGCAGCTCCTGGAGCCCCTGGCTTGCTCCTCTCACCTGCCGTTGAAGATGCTGCCAGCTAAAGTCACCCGTTTTGCTGGACTGGAGGAGCTGCAGGATCTGCTGGGCAGGAGCGGAGTGAGGAAAGTTTTGAAGTTTGAGTTTTGAATTCTGAGTTCTGATATTTGCCTCCGGCCTCCGGCCTCCGGCCTCGTCCCCTTCGCTTGACTTTTCAACCAGCCGCACTCGACGGCGCGATCGCGCCAGGAGTCCAGGCGGTAACGCTACCCGCACCACCTGGATCAAGGGGGTGAAGTAATAATCAGCAACCTGTTGGAGCAAAGCCCAGTAGTTGGCCGGGAAAAAGCCAGGATGGATTACGGCCTCCACTTCCCGCAGTCGAGTCGTGTCCAGGTGGGTGGGCGGACAACGGTGACAGGCAATCGCGATCGCCCCCACTTGCTGCGCTCCAAATGGCACACTCAAAATATCACCCGGTTGCGCCGTCATGCCCGCTGGCAGGCAATAGGTAAAAAGCCCCTGCGCCCCTGGGCAATCGACCAGAACATCCACCCAACCAGCAGGGGTTGAGTAATAAGCCTCTCCTGACTCTGCCAGGATTGGAAATAGCGGACCAGCAAGCCAGGTAGACATAATCATCAAGATAGACAAAGCCCTATGCTTTCAGCGGCGGCTCTCTGCCCATCGATAGAGTGCATTCGTTAAGGGGATATGAGAGCCTTTTATAGCAAAGCCATACATAACTGTGCAACGTAACCCGTTGAGATTTTTTAATTCTGCTCTTTAGAAGAGATACTTCTCATCCCGGGGGGACTTCTCTAACCAAAGAAAAGCTATGGGGGGACTCCCAGACTTTAGAAAAGTAGTGTAGTGTAGAGTAACAAAAATTCAACCCTAAGCTTCTAGGTGTGAGGAACGATCGCCGCAGAGGTGTTGACAATTAGACGCTTGAGACCGATAGAACCTTTTGTAGTCGAATAAATTGTAGTAGTCGAATAAATTGTAATCGAACAAAGTAGTCGAGCGAACAACTTGGGAATCTCCGTCCAGTAACCTAACAAAAAGTCAAACTAAATTTCTCCCATTTGGAGAACTGTTCAAGCAGTTGCCAGCTTCCGACAGATTGGATCCGAACTAAAACAAATGATTGACCTGCGCAACGCCTCAGGCCTGCCGATAGTAGCTATTTAGCACACTCGTTTCTATATTTTCCAGCTCAAGCTCCTGTTAGATTCTCTCTATTCATATGTCTCAAAATCATATGTATCAAAAATTCCACCTTTCAGAATCCGCAACTTCATTTCAATCTGAATTGGAATCACTCACAGACGTGCATGCTTTTGAAGCGATGGATGTCCTTCAAAAGGCGATCGCCGGTGACCTGCCCGTCGAACCTGATCTGGAAGAGCCTATTGATCACGAAATTGAGGCGATCGACGCCGACTCCCTTCAGCCCGAAGAAATTTCAGATGAACCCGAAGAAATTTCCAGTCTGGATCAGATCGCTGCCGCTCGCCCCTCCGGCTATAGCAAAACCCTTTCCGACGATGCGGTAGGAGCGTTCTTTAAAGAAATGGCGCGCTACCCACTGCTCAAGCCCAGCGAAGAAGTTGAACTTGCCCGCTGCGTCCGTTACCTGGTGGAAGTAGAAGAGCTTCAAACTCGGCTTACCAAGGAACTGGGACGCCTTCCCAGTCGAGCCGAACTAGCTGCTGCTCAAGGTCTTACCGACCGCCAGCTAGAGCATAAACTCCACCGCAGCCACGTTGCTAAACGCAAAATGATCCGCTCCAACCTGCGTCTGGTAGTGTCCATTGCCAAGCGCTATCTGAACCGGGGCGTTCCGTTTCTGGATCTGATTCAAGAAGGCGCACTGGGCCTCAACCGCGCCACCGAGAAATTTGACCCCGACAAGGGTTACAAGTTTTCAACCTACGCCTACTGGTGGATTCGTCAGGGCATTACCCGCACGATCGCCAATGACGCCCGCACCATTCGTCTGCCGATCCACATCGTCGAAAAGCTAAACAAGCTGAAAAAAGCTTACCGTGATCTACGCAAAGAACTGAACCGCAACCCAACAGAAGCAGAGTTAGCCCAAGCCCTCGACATGCCCCCTGATCAGCTTCGCAGTTTGCAGCAGGTGCGGCGTAAATCCCTTTCGCTGAACCACCGGGTTGGCAAAGGGGAAGATACGGAACTGATGGATCTGCTGGAAGACGGTGATACCCAATCGCCCGAAGCGCAAATGAGTGAAACCATGCTGCGCCAGGAAATTTGGGATGTGTTGAGCGATGTCTTGACCGAACGTGAGAAAGACATTATCTCGCTCCGCTATGGGCTCACCTCCAGCAAACCCTGCACTCTGGAAGAGGTGGGGGGACTGTTCAACCTCTCCCGTGAACGGGTGCGCCAGATTCAAAGCAAGGCGATGCGCAAACTGCGTCGTCCCCAAATTGCCGAGCGATTGAAGAGCTGGTTGGGATAATCCTTCCTGGGGGAGTATGAGCTGTACCGCCAGGCAGGGATTTTCATCCCCTCCACCCCCGAAATTATCCTTAATTTAATTGCGCCTGGTTATTTATCTGAAGGTTTGCCTTTATCACTCTTGATTTCTGGCTGACAAAAGCCTGTCCAATCGCAGAGGTAGCGATTGCTTAAGGGCAAGAGGTTTCCTCTATCTTCAAAGTATATTCTTCTCATTCTGGAGTAATCGTCTTTCTAGTTACCCAAAAAGAAAAAACACCCAAATGGGTGAATAGCTATCAATATTGTCACTCTACGATAGCAACCAATGCTTCAACCAAAGTTTGATTTTGCGCGTCAGTGCCAACTGTTATGCGCAATTTGTCCTCTAAACCAGATTGTTTGAAGTAACGCACCAGAATTCCCCGTTCTTTAAGTGCCAGGTAAATTTGCTCTGCATCGCCTGTGGGGGGTTGTACCAGCAGGAAATTGGTTTGAGAATCCCAGACACGAAAATTGAGTTGTTTCAAATTTGCTGCCAGTTTTGTACGAGAGGCTTTGACCTTTGCAACACACTCGTTCTTGTAGGTCTGATCTTGCATCGCGGCGGCCCCCACTAAACAGGCGATCGCGTCCACGTTGTAACTATCTTTTACCTTAAACATCCCACTCAGCAATTCAGGATTTGCAATTCCAAATCCCAACCGCAGACCGGCCAGCGAATAACCCTTCGATAACGTGCGAATTACCATCACATTTTCAAACTCCTTGACCAGCGGCAGCGCGGTTTCTTCGGCAAAATCAATGTAAGCTTCATCAATCACCAGTACTCCCGTCAGATTTGCTGCCAGGTGCCGCAAGTCAGACAACGAAACCCCATGTCCTGATGGGCTGTTGGGGGATGCAATGAAAGTAACTGCCCCATTTGCAGCTATCAACTTTTCTAAAGGGAACTGGAAGTTTTCTTCGTAGGGAATTTCAATGAAGTGGGCTGGCTGCATCTCTGCCAGGGTGCGGTATAACACATAGGTGGGCACTGGATAAGCTACTTTGCGCCCCAAATCTGCACAGGCACGCACTACAACATTCAACAGTTCATCACTGCCATTGCCAACCATTATCCAATCCACCGGAACGCCCAGTACTTCGCTGGCGGCTCTGCGGAACTCATTGGCGTAGGGATCGGGGTAGCGCCGCAACCATTCGCTATCCAGATTACGCAAAACAGCGATCGCTTGAGGTGATGGCGGGTAAGGGTTCTCGTTGGTATTGAGTTTAATGATGGGAGTTCCTGGTTTTGGCTGTTCACCAGGAATGTAGCCCGTCATCTGATCAACATTGGAACGAAAATAGCTCATAACGTGAGGCATTAAGTAGGTAGTTATTATTAATTTGTAAAGGGGGAGAGTGGGGGCTGCGCTCCCAGGCAGGGGGTTTCATCTCCTCCACCCCCCAAATTATCTTTAATTGAATTGCGCCTGGTACAGCACGGCAGGAATACGGATACCATTCTGGCTCCCTCCGACTCCCCACTCCCCAACCCAATGGTTACTGGACTGATGCCATCGTCCACTAGCTACTTACTCTATTCGCTCAGATGTTTTTAACAAAGATCGATTTGGATCCAGGTGGCTTTTATAGCGGCTGTAAACAACTTGCGTTGAATGCCCGGAAGAGAACCAGTATGAGTCCTGAATCACCTGATGGGGGGGATTTTCAGATTCAGCTTTCAATTGCACTAATGCCAGGTTGTTGACTCCAACCACTTCACGCCCATCCTGAAACCAGCGCCATTTCCAGAAGATGAACGGTCTTAGCCATCGCCACCGGGCTCTTCTCCTGCGTTCGGATAAGGACATCAGCCAGGCTGTCAAGTTCCCAAAAGTTGGAAGCTGTACTGGGTTGCGGGGTATCCATTCCAGCGCACAAAACCAGTCCGGCGGTTCCGATGGCAAAGCATTCTGTGTATCAGCCCGCTTGTCAAAAATGGGATAGGCTTTCCTGGCAGAAAGTTCTGTCATGGTGGGGGGATCGGTCCTACCTGCCCAGTGGCGGACTTTTTCTGGCAACAACCACTCTTTCAAGCGAGTATGAATAATTTGAGTTTTGACTTCCTCGTTTTTCAACGCACTGGCGGTTAATTGAACCAAAACTGATTCTGCTTTGGCTGGGGGGGTGTATTAATATGGGAAAGACGTACCACAGAACTGTAATGGATATCTCTAGACAGGATAACCACCTGGGTGCGTTGCTCAAATAGAGTTGTTAAAAAACGCGCTAGTGCATTGTAATTGATATTCCAGGCGTCTCCCACATCAGTTGAAAATGCTTTATTACGCCGTAGCTGCCAGTGATGAATCCAATCAATCACCTGTAGTTCAAACACGTTAGTCGGTGCAATGATAAATGTAATTGGAATCTCAGCATCAGCCGTTTCCTGTAATTGTTCTAAAAGCTGTTGCTCAAAAGCCGTTGGACATAACAGCATGGGGGGCGCGATCGCCTTTCCATTTGCTGGATATCCACGCCATGTTCGAGTGTCTAAGACAATTACTTCTAAGACAATTACTTCATGGCATTGGCTCTGTAAGGTGTAATGCCAGGTAATGGTTTCTGGGTGACGATCCAGAATTAATACCGAATCGTCTTGAATCAATTCAGGTAAACCCGTATGGGGATTGCTGGGAGGCATACCCAGGTATTGGGCGATCGCCTCATAGGCCGCAGTATCCGTTCCCTGTGAGTCTGACCAGGCCTGTGCGGCTGCCAGCAATTTTCCACCGGGCTGATTGGCCTCAAACTGCCAGGGAGTATTCCCCCATGCCTGAAACATCGCATAGGCTAACAGCGCATTTTGCACTGCTCGCCGCCCCAGAGGACGCCCATACACACGCAAACACCAGGCTTGATTCAAGTTCCAATCATCACTCACATCATGATCATCAAAAATCGTGTAAACGGGTACATTGGCAAGGGCACGCTGCACTTTCCAGAGGGTGTGAATAAATTGCTCCATATCCCGTGCTTCTCGATCCCACCGCTGGCTGGTTTTGCAATCGCGGGTCATCTCCCTTCCTTTTGGAAAGGGAACCATCCAGCATACAGGCGACCATGCCAGTAAATAGGAGGCGTAATATTCCCCCAGGTTCAGTAGATGGCTGTTGACTTTCGCTCGCTTATTCCGCAAACCAGCTGTAAACCCTGCCTGTTGGGTAGCCACTTCTGTCCGCTCTCCAGGACGCAACTGTCTGGGTGTGTAGTACCGTGAATCTGAAGATTCTCTGGGACCAGCCGGAAGCTTTTCATGCCAACCCAAAAGCAAATCGCCCAGGTTACTGGCTGCCCACAGCAGGGGATCGGCAACATCATCAGCATAAATCTGGTCGCCGGTCAAAAATACCTGATGGGGACGTTGCTGAGGTTGGCTGGCAGTCTCTTCAATCAAACAGTCAAGAATTGGCAATGCATCGAACCCATTTCCATGAGGTTTACGGCAGGAGCCGTGAACAATTCGTAAATGCTGGATCTGCTGAGGTGGTAGAGCAAAGGTTGGCTTTTGGTGAGCAAAATAGCTGAGGCTGACGTTAACCTGGCGACTGGAAGCCAACGCTCGCTCCAGGGTATATTCCGTGTGATGGGTGGAATCGATGAAGCAGAGATCGTAGGTATACAGGCGATCGCTACTCAGCCCTTGCCCCACTTCAGACCGGGCAGTAACCGCAACAACGTGGAGAAACTTACCCAGTGCAATTGTAGAGCGCAATCCCTTAAATAAAGGATTGCCAAGTTCACTACCACTGGCAGTAGTCTCGTAAATCGTGAGTTCTACCCGACAAGCTTGTTTCAACGCCACCCAAACGGTGACCGATTCAGACTCTGTATGTCGCAAAATAGGTCCCGCCAGGATTAGCGGCAACTCTTGTAAGAATTCATTGCCGGTTTGAGAACCCATTACAACCTGCGAAACCGCCGGGGACGAAATAATACCTTAACCATGCCCGCGCGTCAGGTATATTAGCATCAATTTGTCTATCCCTGCTCATGCACTATTTCGGGGCAATTGAGCAAACAGGGCTGACCAATCAATCACTGCGGGTCTGGTTCCCTGATTAATCATTTCAATCACCATGTTCTCCGTCACCGGGTCAGTCAAACACTCCACACAGGCAGCGGCGACATCAATGCGGCTGGTCTGGCCGTTGAGTGTATCACCCGTACCAAGAACAACCCCCTGCTTCCCATCTGTGGTGGCTTTTAGAAGCGTATTGAGGTCATAGGAGGTATAGGGGCCGTCAATTAACCGTCCGGGTCGAATGATGGTGTACGGCAGGCCCGAAGCCATTATGGTGGCTTCTCCTTTGTGTTTGGCATCCAGTACACCAAAAGCATTGAGGATGCTGTACGGAAACTGGTCTTTGCGCTCAACCCCGGCTGAGGAAATAAATACAAATCGTTTCAGATCCCTGGGAGCGGCAGAAACCAGATTGCGAACACCTTCCGCATCAACCTGCTCTGGACCGTTTTTAGCCTTAGTACGGCGGTATTTCGCATCGAAATAAATCTTGCTCCATTCCAAAAATTTCTCAATCGGATTCGCTGTCTGAGGAATGTCAAAGTCCCATTTTTCGGAGGGAAAAGCCGTAGTTCCCGTGCAGCAGATGATATAGCCAATCTCCTGCATAGCGGGGGGGAGGGTTTCCGGCTGGCGGGTGTCAGCGGCGATCGCCTCCACTTTGCCCTCAAACATTTTCTGGGCCCGCTCGACTCCACGAGTGAGAACCCGCACGGGCATTCCTTTTTCAATCAATCTGGCAACGACCAGTTGTCCCACACCGCCTGTTGCACCTGTAACCAGCACTCGATCGCTCACAGCACTCGCCTCCGATGTTGTAACTCCAATTCCTTCAGCCCTCCCGGCTTGCAGTGAAAGAGTGAAAGTAAGCGACTCTTTCATCCCAAATGCTTACGAGAGCTATCCTTATCAGCCTACGATAGACAATGAAGAAATTTTGGACATCCCTCCTATGGCAAACTATCAATTTCTCACGATCTGGGAATTGGATGCCCCGATTGAAACAGTCTGGGATGCCCTGACGCACTCTGAACGCTGGCCTGGCTGGTGGAAATCGGTCAAGCAGGTGGTTGAGCTTGAAGCAGGCAGTTCAGATGGTCTTGGCAATGTCCGTCGGTTTACGTGGAAAATGCCTCTTTCCTATACGTTGACCTTTGAGACCTGCGTGACCCGGATTGAACCACCCAATTTAATGGAAGCGAGGGCGATCGGGGAAGTTGAAGGAGTTGGCCTGTGGGAATTGTCTACCACTTCTCAGGGAACAGAGGTTCGCTACACCTGGAATGTCAAAACAACAAAAGCATGGATGAATGTTTTGGCACTGTTTATCAAACCCTTGATGGAATGGAACCATAATGCTGTTATGCAAGAGGGAGGTAAAGGACTGGCGCAGCTTTTGGGAGTACGGCTGCTAAAAATGGATGTTTAATCTTCACGAATCCAGGTATAGCCCTACGCAAGAGTACTAGGAGGCGTTGCTGAATTTGGGTATGAAATAGGTGCTGTATGCTCGAAACTTCGTTTCAATTCATACTGCTTTTTAGCAACGCTTATTAGGGCATTAGGTTAAAGAGGGCATTAGGTTAAAGGGGGTGTGGGGGCCTGCCCCCAACCAGGGGTGGAACGCCTGCACCCCTTCCTAACCTTAGTTAGTACTGCTATATTGCTGGTAGCCAACTTGATCCAACTTTGCTTGTTTCTCCATCACCATCTGATTCAGGCTCTGGCGATATTGCTGAACTTTTTCCAGCAAAGCAGGCTCGTGGGTTGCCAGGATTTGCACTGCCAGAAGTCCAGCGTTACGGGCATTACCGATCGCCACAGTTGCCACTGGAATGCCCGCAGGCATTTGCACAATCGAGTAGAGTGAATCCACTCCCTGCAAATGACGGCTGGGCACCGGAACTCCAATCACCGGCAGGGGGGTCAGGGATGCCACCATTCCTGGCAGGTGGGCCGCTCCTCCAGCCCCGGCAATGATCACTTTCAGCCCCCGCTGGTGAGCCTGTTTGGCATATTCCACCATGCGCTCCGGAGTGCGATGGGCAGAGATGATTCCCACTTCGCAGGGAATACCAAACTCTTCGCAGGCGGCGATCGCCTCCTTCATTGTTGGCAAATCGGAATCGCTGCCCATAATGATGCTCACAAGCGGTTGTGTCATGACTGTACCTGGTAATTCTTCAGGAACTCTACCGCACAGCGGGTCGTGAGGGTAACTTTGTCTGGCAAGTTATTCAATGGAAACCAACGTACCCCACCCCAATGTAATCTTTGCCCCTTACCTGGGTTGCCGCCAACTGGTTACTATCCATTGCTTTATTGCTTCTGATTCTATGATTCAAAATTTAACCCTGAAAAATGCTCAAGTTCCTGGATACGAAGGTTTGCAGCAGATTTTGATCCAGTCGGGAAGGGTGGCGGCGATCGCGCCCATAGTTTCCTCCAATCCTGAAAATACACCCTCTCTGGATGTCGAAGGAGATTGGATTTCCCTGGGTGGCATTGATCTTCAGATTAACGGAACGCTAGGTCTGGCATTTCCAGACTTAGATGCAAACAACGCCACAAAGCTGAAGGATATCTGCGAGTATTTGTGGACAAATGGGATTGATGGTTTTCTACCCACCATCGTTACAACCTCCATTGAAAAGATCCAAAGTTCCCTATCCAGCATCAGCCTTTATCAAACGGTGCAAAAGCATGCGGCTTCACTCTCCCAGGCTGAAGTTCTGGGAGTCCATCTAGAGGGACCGTTTCTCAACCCAAACAAGCGGGGTGCCCATCCTCAAGAGCATTTGTTGCCACTCACCATTGAAAATGTCAAACGAGTCCTGGGAGATTACGCCAGTATTGTCAAGATCATGACGCTGGCTCCTGAACTGGATGAAACGGGTGAAGTGATTCCCTATTTGCGATCGCTGGGTATCACAGTCAGTCTGGGGCACTCTCTAGCCACTGCAGAGCAGGCACAAAAAGCCTTCGACCAGGGAGCCGCCATGGTGACTCATGCCTTCAACGCGATGCCGCCCCTGCACCATCGCGAACCTGGACTACTGGGAGCCGCCATCACCCATTCAAACGTTTACTGTGGCTTAATTGCCGATGGCCAACACGTGGTGCCAATCATGGCAGATATTCTGCTACGGGCCAGCCATTATGAGCAAGGAATTTTTCTGGTCAGTGATGCACTGGCTCCGCTAGGGTTGCCGGATGGCATCTATCCCTGGGATACTCGCCAGATTAAGGTCAAAAACGGTACGGCACGATTGTTCGATGGCACCCTTTCTGGCACGACCTTACCCTTACTCGTCGGTGTGCAAAACCTGGTGAAATGGGGAATTTG
Source organism: Leptothermofonsia sp. ETS-13 (assembly GCF_049200465.1). NCBI lineage: Bacteria > Bacillati > Cyanobacteriota > Cyanophyceae > Leptolyngbyales > Leptolyngbyaceae > Leptothermofonsia > Leptothermofonsia sp. ETS-13. The sequence goes on along the minus strand of NZ_CP120836.1, from coordinate 1,058,125 downwards.
TGGAGTGGAGCAGGCGATCGCCCTTGCCACGCTTGCGCCCCGAACAGCGATCGGGCTTTCTACTCAACTTGAAGGTAGCCTTATTACCCACCTACTCCGCTGGCACCAATCACCGAGTAGAGAGTTGGCCTGGCAGCGACTAGCAAACCCAGAAATTTCCATACCAACCGTCACCCCAGCATGGTAATTAATAAAGTGTTAAAGCAACTGAAGCAGCAGATTCATGACAGCCACTGACGATAAAACTATTGTAAAAGAATATTTCAACGCCACGGGCTTCGATCGCTGGCGGCGAATTTATGGCGATGGAGACGTTAACAAAGTCCAGTTAGACATCCGCAACGGGCACCAGCAAACCGTTGACACACTCCTGTCCTGGCTAAAAGCAGACGGTAACCTGGCCGGGTTGACCCTCTGCGATGCGGGATGTGGTGTAGGCAGTCTCAGCATTCCACTGGCTAAAGAAGGGGCGATCGTCTTCGCCAGCGATATTTCCGAAAAAATGATTGGTGAAGCAAAGGAGCGGGCAGTCACCGAACTACCCGATACCTGTAATATCACGTTTGCTGTACAAGATTTGGAAACTCTGAGTGGGCGTTATCACACTGTCATCTGTCTGGATGTGCTGATCCACTATCCTCAGGAAAAAGCGGCTAAGATGATTGACCACCTTAGCAATCTGGCAGAATCCCGCCTGCTCCTCAGCTTTGCCCCTAAGACCTTCTTCTACGAAACTTTGAAAAAAATCGGCTCCTTTTTCCCCGGTGCCAGCAAAGCAACTCGCGCCTATCTTCACAGTGAAACTGAAATCGTGCGCATCCTCGAAAGTCAGGGTTGGAAGATTCAACGCAGCGCGATGACAAAAACCCGCTTCTACTTCTCGCGGATGTTGGAGGCAACGAAATAGAAGAAATAGAAGAATTATAAGTAGGTGGGCAAGAATAAGTTTAAATAGCGAAGTTGCTTTAATTCAACAATATGCCAGCTCCTGTACGAGTAGCTTTAAACGCAGAAAAAGACCGGACATCGAGCGAACTAAGAGTTGCGAGTACAGTTTGCCAACGAACACGAGACTGTGCTCACATGGTGCGGTTGAACGCTCAAGAGTGGAATGCACCTGCCCTGGCTGACATTTTTGAGTATTGTGAGCATACGGTGCGAGCGATATTGAGGCGATGGCAAACCCTTAGGGTTGGGTGGGCTGTGGGACGCACCCGGACGAGGAGACAAACCCAGGTGGCAGGGGGTAGACCTGGCGTATTTAGAGCAATGCTTAGAGCAGGAACCTCGGACTTACAACAGCCAGCCGTTAATGAATCAGGGTTTTGTCTGTGGAGTCTTGTGAGTTATAGCTATAGCCAAGTCGGGGAGCAAAAGCGGATGGAGCAGACCCAGATACGATTTGGCAGGCGGATTAGCATCTTGGGTAATGTTCTAGACATGGGGATAGGAGTCAGGGAAAATCGGAGCACTCGAACCCGTTAAATTCTCCCAAACAACTACGATGGTACTTGAACCTGTGCATTGCCCCACCTGTGAGAGCACGAATATCGTCAAGCATGGTAAACCGCCGAGGGTAAGCAACGGTATAAATGCCGTAATCCTGAATGCACTCGTCATAGCTTTGTTCAGGAGTATTCTTACCGAGGCTACTTGCCTACTGTGAAACAACAGATTTGCGAGATGGCGCTCAACGGCAGCGGGATTCGCAATACTGCGCGGGTACTCAAGATTAGCCCAACCACCGTCCTTGAAGAATTAAAAAAAAAGATCGTCATCTTGAACACGTGAACCGACCCTTGTTAGAACAACTTAAGCCGACCTCTGCGATAGTCGTCAAACACATTAAGGAAGCGGAAGCTGACGAGATGGGGAGTTTTGTTCACTCGAAGCAGCAGGAGCGTTGGTTACGGCACGCAATTGATCATCAAACCGGGTACGTGTTGGCCTATGTGCTGGCCGATCATACAGACCAGGCGCTCGTTGAGTTAAAAGCATTGTTAGAGCCGTTTGGCGTTCAAACGTTTTACACCGATGGATGGGGAGCGTATGCCCGTTTGGTGGATGAAGACCAGCACGTCGTTGGCAAGTGGAATACCCAAAAAATCGAGCGCAAACACTTAACGTTACGAACGCGAATTAAGCGATTAGCTCTCGCAAAACCATCTGCTTCTCCAAGTCCGAATGGCTGCATGACATCGTGATTGGATTGTTCATCAATCGCTACGAGTTTGGGCGGGCTGTTTGACTTCATCGATCCCCATGTCTAGAACATTACCAGCATCTTGGGAATCTGGCAAAGCGACCATCATTTTGACTATGCTCTAGTTCAAAGGCTTCTGCTTTGCCATCAAGTTTCTGCTTACCTCCTAAACGAGGCGCTTCACGCAGGGCAAACTCAACGGCACCATCGACAAATTTTTGTCGAGTTTGATGAACCGTTGATTCTCCCACGTACAGCATTTGGGCACCGGTGTTATCCCGGTGTCCCGCATAGAGCTATAACAGCAGAATCTGAGCCCATTTGAACCTTCTGGCAGAAACCTCATTTTCATGCGTGATCTCAAGCAGTTGCTGACGCTCCTCAGCAGTCAGTGTCACAATGGACTTTTCTGGCATAAGAGTTCCTGGGTTTTCTCCAGCTTCTCTGACCCCAGCCTGCCTGTCAAAACTATCGTGGTAGACTACTAGATCTTCAAGCCTTCAACCACACTGACGAAGGTCTGGGTCGGAACGATTCGGGTCAACCTGAATCCTGCCGCTTCAAATAGAGCCTGGTATTCAACCTCGGTCCGTTCTTTTCCACCGGGACACATGACCAGCATGTTGACATCCAGCAGTTTACCCATAAATGGAGTATTCCCGGGGGGAATAACCTGCTCCATCACCAATACTCGACCATTATCTGCCATTGCTTTGTGACAGTTTTTCAAGATTGTAATGGACCGTTCGTCATCCCAATCATGGATAATGTGCTTCAGCATGTAGGCGTCAGCGCCTGCTGGTACCGACTCAAAGAAGCTTCCAGTCACCAGTTGAACACGATTGGCAACATCCTGGGCGATCGCCGACTTTGCCCGTTCAATCACCTCCGGCAGATCAAATAAAATCCCTTCCATTTGGGGATTAGCTTGAAGAATGGTTGTTAGTAAGCTGCCATGACCACCAGCTACATCGACCAGTTGACGAATGGAAGAGAAATCATAACTGGCTACAATGGCAGGAATTTCTGAACTTGAAAAGCTGGTCATTGCCCGGTCAAATACCTCTGCCGGTTCGGGATTGCGGCTGTAGTATTCAAAAATATTCATGCCAAACAGATTTTCAAATCCGCTTTCACCGGTTTTGATGCTGTGCAAAATATTACCCCAACTGTTGTAATGTTCGCGATCGCCCATCATGATCGATGCATCCCTGACTGAATCAGAAACATCACTTCGCAAACAGTTTGCTAATGGCGTCAGCACAAATTGTCGAGATTCTGTTTCAGCAAAAATGCCCACACTGGCTAAAGCCCGCAACAGTCGGTAAAGAGCTTGCTCATCGGTTCCACTGATAGTTGCCAGTTCCTCACAACTTTTTGCACCTTCCTTCAACCAATCAGCAATTCCTAGTTTGGCAGCCGCATAAATGCTTTGCGATACCCAATAGGCTGTAGCCATTTGCAATACAACCATCTGAGGCGGAGGTGTATCAGTAGATTGAGGCGCGGACATGACTTCATTTTCAGACAATTTTGTTTGCATAATCGTTGCTTGAAATGTTCTGGTTCAGAATACGTTGACAGGTTTGATTTGGATTCTTCCAGATGTGCAAACCTGATCTTGCCTCTGGGAAGAGCGATCGCCCTAACCCAAATGGGTTATCTAAACAGCTCGTTCTACTATTGCGCAGGAATCACTTGCACAGGAATCACTGTTTGGGTTCTGTACTCTTGAATGATGCGATCGCGTTCCGACAACTTATTTTCAGTTTCAGAATTCGATTGGTGAACTTGCTCACTGGTTGAGTTTACTTTTTTCTGGCTGGAACCTTTAGTTGGCTGTACTGGATGATTAACAGCGATATGGTTAGGGTGAGTTAGCCGCAGTTGCGCTTCTACACGAGTTTCAGCATTTGCACCGGGAGCCGTTAGGGTAGACAACAGCGCAACAGAAATTCCAACCACGAATGTGCGGTTCATCGTCTCAATCTCCTTTTTTGTGGCGAATGAAAAATACAGGTGATGTACGGTGACTCAGAAAACAAATCTGGATGAGCCCTATAACGGCCTGCCTGTGCCATTTGTAGAGATACAGGCTACAGCCATAAGGGGCAGGACGGGCTGGCAAGCGCAAAACCTTATTACACCGTCCTTTTACCCTGGCACCTGATATCGGGCATCTGACACCTGCTATAGAAACATCTGAGCCAATAACTTCAGAATAGGGAGGAATCGAGAATAAATCGAGAAGATTAAGTCGCCCAATCGGGTGAAAAAAACTTCGGTAGTGTTTCTAGACCATATAGATGGAACTTCGTAGAGACGTTCCATCCAACGTCCCTACAAACGACAACAACAGATGTGAACATGAGCAAAGGTTTCATAAGAGAAAAATCCCCGATTTTTGCCAAAAATCGGGGATCTGAGGAGCTGATACTCGCGATCTTGTAGTTAGGCACTGCATTCACAACCAGTATGGCCACAACCCTGCCCATTGGGGTGGCCATTGGCACAGGCTTCACCACAGTAGGGTTTGCCATCCTTCATCACGGCGTCTGATAGGGAAACGACGCAAAGACAAGATTCACAGGCGCATTTCATTTGAGTCACAGTTGTCATGGCTTTTTCCTCGATTCATCTCTTACAACCTTAACACATGAACATTTATTCATGTATTCAAACACAAGTCTCTTGAGGTCCAAATCCGATAGCTACAGCCATCAGGCCCAGGACAGAATGCAGGGGTGGAACCCCTGGCTGGAGGCGAAGCCCCCACACTTCCTTAAAGCTAATGTCCTAAGCAACCTGGCGGCTATAGCGGTAGTCATTATGGTTAGGACGGGGTGCAGGAGTTGGAACCCCTGGCTGGGGGCGAAGCCCCCACTCCCTCTCTAATTCCAATGTCCTAACGCACCTGCGTAGAGCTATATACATGATTCGTGAAATGAAAGGACTTTTGGAAAAGGGATTCCGCAGGAATCCCTTTTCAAAATCCAGATAGGATCGCTATACAACTGATTTATTTCTTCTTAAACTTCATCCAACCAGCGTACTGGGCCCGGCTGCCTAATTCCTCTTCAATTCGTAAGAGTTGGTTGTACTTGGCCAGTCGTTCGCCACGGCAGGGTGCTCCGGTTTTGATTTCGCCTGACCGGGTGGCTACGGCTAGATCCGCAATGAAGTCATCGGAAGTTTCGCCAGAGCGGTGGCTGACCATGCAGGTGTAACCTGCACTGTAGGAGATGTTGATGGCATCCAATGTCTCACTAATGGAGCCGACTTGATTCACTTTAATCAGAGAGGAGTTGCCGACGCCATCGGCGATCGCCTGCTTAATAATTTGGGGATTTGTGACAAAAGCATCATCACCTACAAGCTGGATGCGATCGCCCAACCGTTTGGTCAGTTGCTTCCAGCCTTCCCAGTCCTTTTCGCCCAATCCGTCTTCAATGGAAACAATGGGGAACTGGTTCACCCAACTTTCCCACAGGTCAATCATTTCTTCGGTGCTTTTGTGACTTTTGTCAGATTTGTAGAATTCGTAGTAACCCCCATCTTCCCGATACAGTTCGCTGGTGGCCGGGTCGAGGGCAATCACCATGTCCTCTCCCGGTTTCAACCCAACTTTCTCAATCCCCGCCAAAATGAGCTCAATCGCTTCAATATTGGCTTTCAGACTGGGAGCAAAGCCCCCTTCGTCCCCGACCCCGGTGCTGTAGCCTTTTTGTTTAAGAATGGATTTCAGGGCATGGTAAACCTCGGCACCCATTTGTAAGGATTGGCTGAAAGTGGTTGCCCCCGTTGGCACAATCATGAATTCCTGAAAATCCACGTCGTTATCGGCGTGGGCACCTCCGTTGAGGATATTAAAACAAGGAACTGGCAACAGATTAGCTCCCTCGCCTCCCAGATACTGGTAGAGGGGAATGCCTGCAGAGGTGGCAGCGGCACGGGAAACCGCCATTGAAACTCCCAAAATTGCATTAGCCCCCAGGTTCGACTTGTACTCGGTGCCATCTAACTGCAACATTTTCTGGTCAATCGCTGCCTGATCGGAAGCATCGGCTCCTTTGAGCAGATTTGCGATCGCCCCTTTGACATTTTCTACCGCTTTGAGTACGCCCTTGCCACCATACCGTTTGGAATCTCCATCCCTAAGTTCCAGTGCTTCGCGGCTACCCGTTGATGCCCCAGAGGGCACGGCTGCCCGCCCCCTACTGCCATCGGTTAATACCACATCAACTTCAACCGTGGGGTTGCCGCGAGAGTCGAGAATTTCTCTGGCGGTGATGGATGCGATCGCTGCCATAAAATAACTTCCTGTTAATTGACCGTAAAGACCCGACAATTATTGAACCAGATGAATCCTCAAGTTTCTTGTCAGGTATGAACTCTTTTAACATTTGGTAGGCCCACTGAAAAGTTCAAAACTCAGAGCTTCTGCGCAATCAAGGCACTGCTAAAAGAGGGATAAATTGCATGCAACGAAGTCTTAAACATCCAACCTTGCTTCCATCTCTGGAATTCGCAATGTTCAATCTCTGAAAAATGGCACTGAAAAATGGGTATAAATTTTCTTTGTATCTTCTGACACGGAAAACTATTCTCCACAGTATGGAAATGTCCTAAAGTCGGCTTCTACCCTATTAAATTAATGTGTATGGCCTAGATGTTTCTAGTAACACCTACTACTTTCTAGTAACACCCACTACATCGATATTTGTATCTAATTCAACTGGCAAGGAGGGATTGACCTCACGGCTGATCTGGAATTTGTCAATGCTGTTAAAGAGTGGGGGATATAGCGGTAGTCATTATGGTTAGGACGGGGTGCAGGGGTTCCACCCCTGGCTGGGGACGAAGCCCCTACTCCCTCTCTAATTTCAATGTCCTAACGCGCCCGCGTAGAGCTATAGTCCAAAAAAAAGAGTATGAAAAACCTCAGCCGACGAACGGGCCCGCCACACTAATCGCCCCTTTCTGATAGTTTGTGATTCTTATCCTTGGAATTAGAGTGTTGATCTGGTTGTGGGAACACTTAATTTCGGTGGTTATTACTGTAACGAACTCTGGCTCCTGCCCATTGCAGCTTTTCCCGCAGAGTTTTGTAATAGGAATAGTTTTCTTGTAGAAGAATAAATTTAGCTTGGCATTCTGCCATGCGAATATCTACCCGTTGACCCGGCCAAATGGAGGTTGCCAGGACCCCATCCATCCAGAGTTTAGTACTCAAGTCCCTATCAGCGAGAGGCCACACACTCACGACCGAACCGGGTGGCAAAACGATGGGACGGCTGGAAAGACTAAGGGGACAAATAGGTGTCACTGTAATTGCCTCCATGCCGGGATGGATGATGGGTCCATTGGCAGCTAACGTATAGCAGGTTGAACCCGTTGGTGTTGCAATGATCAACCCATCGCCCTGGTACTGATCTACCACCTCCCCATCAATCTCCATTTCCAGAATGGAAGTGAGCATCCGGTCTGCTGAGGCCGGTTTGACACACATTTCGTTCAGCGCCAGGAAGCGATCGCTCATGGGTTCCAAATTTGTTCGGTTTCCTTCAAACACCGTCGCTTGCAACATCATCCGCTGCTGAACAGCAAACCGATCCTCAATCAGCCGATCCCAGACCGCTTCCGAGTCCATAAACTCATCGGAAGACTCGGTTAAAAACCCCAGGTGCCCCCCCACGTTAACAGCCAGAATTGGAATATAATCGCTCGAAAGGTTACGAGCAGCCGATAGCGCTGTACCATCTCCACCCAGTACTATGGCCAAATCAATCGGCTGGTTCACAGAAGCTAAAAAGACTGGATAAGGATTATCTTTTGGACCGCTCGGTCCCATCAATACTTTACAGCCGCGATTCTCTAGCTGGCGTGCGCACTTCTCAGCCACGCGCTGGCTGTTTACATCCCCTGCTTTATGGGCAATAATAACCTGGTTTAGTTGCACAGTCTCAGAAAGTAGTTGGTAATAGATGCTAGTCTACTAGCACCTATCTCTTAACAGCTATCCTTTCTGCACCTACCACTTGAGCAGGTTAAATTGCTCCATATCAACTGTGTCGCGGTTACGGTAAATTGCCAGCACGATCGCTAGTCCCACTGCCGCTTCAGCCGCCGCGATCGCAATCACAAAGGTAGTAAACACCTGCCCTTTCACCGCTTGCGAGTCTAGATAATTAGAAAATGCCATCAGGTTTAGGTTTACAGAGTTCAGCATCAATTCAATTGACATCAAAACCCGAACAGCATTACGACTGGTAATCAGTCCATAGATGCCAATACAAAATAGCCCCGCCGCCAAAAGTAGAAAGAACTGAAGTTGCAGCATAAAAATCTCTCGCTCTGTCTCAACTGCTCCAAATCGATAGACTTCTAAGTAGGTAGTCACACTTAATTGGTAAAGGGGGGAGTGGGGCTCCGCCCCCAGGCAGGGGGTTTCACCCCCTCAACCCCCGAAATTACCCTTAATTTAATTGCGCCTAGCTACTTACTTCTCACCTGGCTTGATTGAACTGGCTGAAACAAGTTCCCGTGGGCGCTCAGGCAGAGTAAGAGCCGGAGGCTGGGCCGGAGTCGTTGGCTGTTCGGGAATCAGTTCACGGCGTGCCAAAATCACCGCCCCAATCAATGCCATCAGCAGCAACACTGACGCCAGCTCAAAGGGCAGCAAAAAGTCACTGAAGAAATGCTTGCCGATCGCAACAATCGCAGAATTGCCAGCCGCCACCTGAGTGGACATCGTCCAGGGAGTTACCACAACCATCGTTGCCAGGAGCAGAAACAGACCAATACACACTAAACCCGTCGCCGTCTTACGAATCCAGGCTCTGGGAACAGGTGCAAAATCTTGACGCTTATTCACCAGCATGATGGCGAACAGAATCAGAACATTCACGGCTCCCACATAGATCAGTACCTGAGCCGTCGCCACAAAATCCGCATTCAACAGCAGATAAAGCCCCGCTATGCTAATGAATACACCTCCCAGCAAAAAAGCTGAGTAGACGATGTTTGAAACCAAAACAACGCCTAAGGCTGCGCCCAGCATCATCAGGGATAGTAAGCCAAACGAAACAATTTGAACGCCTTCAGCCAGATTCACTACACTACGCTCCTATCAAGAAACTTGTCACTTTGTCCTGGCTATTGGTCATTTGTCATGGGCTAGCAGTGACGAAGGACGAATGGCCAAAGACCAACTCTCACTTTTCCATCTGTTCCAAAATTTCCTCTGGGCGAAGTCCAGCTCGACGAGCATCTGCTGGCAATTCATGGGGATCTGTCACACCTTTGGGTAGATAGGCCAGCTCTCTTAGAGGGGTTACCATCGGGTCGTTTGTCACCTTATAGGGTAAGCGCCCAAGGGCAACATTGTCGTAGTTCAGCTCGTGGCGATCGTACACCGAAAGCTCATACTCTTCAGTCATTGACAGGCAATTCGTGGGACAAAACTCCACACAGTTGCCACAAAAAATGCAAACTCCAAAATCAATGCTGTAGTGCTTGAGCTGCTTTTTCTTCATCTCAGTGTTAAATTCCCAATCCACCACAGGCAGATTAATTGGGCAAACCCTGACACACACTTCACAGGAAATACACTTGTCAAACTCAAAGTGGATTCGTCCGCGAAACCGCTCTGAAGGAATGAGCTTTTCGTAGGGATACTGCACTGTCACCGGACGCCTTTGCATGTGATCAAAGGTTACGGAAAGCCCCTGACCAATGTATCGAGCCGCCTGAACAGCTTCCTTGGTATAATCTCTAACCTGCTTGAGAAATTTCAACATAGCCTTCAGTTAAGTTGTGAGTTATAAACGATGAGTTCTATAAGCATGAGGCGGATAGGGATAACTCAAAACTTAGAACTCGAAACTTCTTCTAGCCACCAAAAGCAGCCGGAAAAGCAAGCTTCAAACCTGCGGTCAACAAAAGATTTACCAGAGATACCGGCAGCAGAAACTTCCAACCCAAGTCTAACAACTGGTCAATCCGAACGCGGGGTACGGTCCAGCGCAGCAAGATTGCCAGAAATACCAGGAAGTAAGCCTTGAGCAACGTCATCGTAATGCCCAATGAAGCGGTTACAACCTGGAAAACCGGATTGGCTTCGTTGACCCCCAGCCAACTCGCAACCATGTTGAGTGGAACTGGAAACTCCCAACCACCCAGGTAGAGAACTGCCACCAGTAACGCCGAAAGCACCAGGTTAACGTAGGCACCCAGGTAGAAAAGAGCAAACTTCATACCCGAATATTCGGTCTGATACCCAGCCACTAACTCTTCCTCTGCCTCCGGCAAGTCAAACGGAATCCGTTCACATTCTGCCAGAGCGGCGATCCAGAAAATAATAAACCCGACCGGCTGACGCCAGATGTTCCAGCCCAGAAGACCGTAACCAGACTGCTGATCCACAATATCAACTGTACTAAGCGAGTTCGACATCATGGCAATCGCCAGCACCGACAATGCCAGCGGAATTTCATAACTAATCGACTGTGCGGCTGCCCGTAAGCCACCCAACAGGGAATACTTGTTATTCGAAGCATACCCCGACATCAGCAGCCCAATTGGAGCAATGCTCGACAGGGCAATCCACAAAAATACCCCCATCCCCACATTTGTCACCACCAGATTCTGCCCAAACGGCACAATCATATAGGATAGGAAGACCGGAATCACCACAATCACCGGACCTAGGGTAAACAGCAATGGATCAGACTTGGCGGGGACAACATCCTCTTTGAAGATCAACTTCAAGCCGTCTGCAACAGGTGCCAATACGCCCAGCGGACCAATGTACTCAGGACCAATTCGTTGCTGAGCTGCAGCAGAAATCTTCCGCTCCAGCCAGACCGTCACCAATACTCCTACTGTTGCGCCGATAATCATCAACAGCATCGGTAGCGGCATCCAGATCACCTTCGCAGCGCCGGGCGGCAACCCCAGGTCCATCAAAGATCGGACAAAAATTTCCTGTACATCGATTCCTGAGTTCATTTCTTACCTGGCTAAAGCATTACTCAGCATTCACTCTACTGCACACGCAACTTGAACCATTAATTCTCTAGAGTCGCCCTGACCAGACATCTCTAAAGTGTCCTTAGTAAAGACATCGTTACATTTGCATCTGCGTCCCTAGTATATCTCTCAGGAGAACTCCTGGGATATGGAAAAGACATCAATATCTTGAAGATGAAGGTATAGATACCTGACGATGGGTTGAAAAAATTAAAAAAAGAAAAATAGTTGCCACCAGGTTGCATAGAAAACTGGTTTAAAAGAGAGTGAGTGAGCAAAACCCCAGCCAGGGGTTTCACCCCTGTACCCTGTCCTGAGTCTGATGGCTAAGACGATGTGGCGGTCCTATTCGGATTGTGAGAAAGGATTCCTGCGGAATCCTTTCTCACAAAGCTTCTCAATTTCACGACTGATTCAGGCCTGCTATATCTTTAGGCCTGCTATATCAAAGATAAAAGATGAAGTGCTGATAGAAAGAAACCCTCAGAACCAAGAATCTGAGGGCTGGAGTTCCTGAAAATCGTCACTTCTGCTATCGTGGCAAGGGTTTCGAAGAAAGGCAAGAGGGGTGTCGCCCATCATTAGAGTTAGAGAAGGAAATCATTAGTTAGAGAAAGAAATTAAGACGGCACTGCCATTAGCTTTTTATAGCATGCGACCATCCAAAGCAAAAATCTTCCTCCCCGCTCGCCACTGTCTATCTTTAAGTCAGGGTTCAAGTGGGCAACACCCCTTTCCATCGTTTTCTACCGTTCTGCGATCGGCACGTAAGGAGCATCATGCAGCCCCGTGTAAATCTGAGTTGGGCGGAAAATTCGGTTTTCATTCAGTTGCTCTTTCCAGTGAGCCAGCCAGCCAGCCGTGCGAGAAATCGCAAATACCGGAGTGAAAAGGTCTGTGGGAATCCCTAACTTGCGGTAAACCAGCCCAGAATAAAAGTCAACGTTAGGATAAATCCCTTTATGTCCTAACTTCTCTGCAACCGCCTGTTCCAGTTCAACAGCGACATCGTAATACTTATCTCGACCGTATTCCTCAAATAACTTTTCTGCCAGTTGCTGCAAGATTGTGGCACGGGGGTCCTTAACTTTGTAAACTCGATGGCCAAATCCCATGATTTTGGACTTGTGGGCAAGCTGTTCGTCTAACCAGGGTCGAACATTTTCAACGGAACCAATTTCTTCCAGCATGAAAATTACTTCCTCACTGGCCCCACCATGAAGGGGACCGGCAAGGGTACCCACCGCAGATGCAACAACGGCATAGGGGTCGGTCAGGGTAGAAGCCGTTACCATCGCTGAAAAGGTTGAAGCGTTGATGGTATGCTCAGCGTGAAGAATCAGGCTCACTTCAAGAATCTTGGCGGGAAGGGGGTCAGGTTCCTTTTCGTTCAGCATGTACAGGAAATTGGCGGCATAGTCCAGGTCATCCCGCGGCTGCACCGGGTCATTTCCTTTGCGCATCAGTTGAAAAGCTGCAACCATGGTTGGAATTTTTGCCAACAGTCTGATTACGGCTGCCCGAATGTAGGCAGGGTCATCTAGAGCCCGCTTGGAGTAGAACAAACCCAGAGCCGCAGCACAGGCTTGTAGTGCATCCATCGGGTGACCGCTTTCAGGGAAACACTTCATCATATCCCGAATGCGATACTTTAATCGCCGATGATGGGTAATCTCATATTCAAAGAGGTTTAACTCTTCTTGGGTGGGCAGTTCTCCCCAGATTAGAAGGTACGCCGTCTCTAAGAAATTGCTTTGTTCGGCCAATTTCTCAATCGGAATTCCCCGATACTCCAAAATTCCTCGCTGCCCATCGACATAGCTAATGCTGGATTGGGTTGCGGGAATGCCTTCTAACCCTGCCCTATACTCGCAGACAGTCATGGTTCCACCGTATTACTAAAAATGGGCTTACTCACGCTAACGTAATCAGAAGACTCGAAACTGTATCTTTCCAGGCCAGTTGGGGGTTCAATCCTTTCTGAAGACGTTAATTGATACCTGAAATCCCTACTAGTATTGGCTTACAGGTTACCTCTTCCAATTTCGACGATCGCGCCACAAATTGCAACCGAAAGCACAGTTCTGCAAAAAAATGTCGCGCAACATAAAAAATAGTTACTATTGAATTAGAGAAGATTTTTGTACAGATCAACATCGTTGCTTACTTACATAGGTCAATCGATCCTCCTATAGGCCTGTAGTTCGACAGGGAGGAAACGATTGACTTTTTTGTCCTCTCAAATCAGGAGTTTTATGACCCAAAGACAATTTCGTCGGAAATACCGTGTTGATTCCCATGTAGAGCACTCTTCACTGAAGTCGGGGCACGAACGTTCTAGAACGCTACGAGAACACCTCAAACACGAACGGACTAGCCCTTACGCTGAGAAAAGCTATCACTCTCGCCATCCAAGTCTGACTGCTTTAATTGAACAAGATGCTCCATTGCAATCCCATAGTGGCCTGGTTTTGATGTATGTACCTTTTCAGGCTGAGCTGCATCCTCAGGAAGGGCAAGGAGTTGCGTCCTGGATTCAAGAATGCGTTCGCAAGCATGGAATTCCGAGCCTGGTTCGGTTTGACTACCACCGTCGGGCTCAAGTATTTCGGCGTGACCAGTTTCAGCCCTGGTTAGAGCCGCTTTTAAGCAAGATTCCAAGCTAGTGGTCTGTCAAGACTGTTTTGATGAAAACCCTCAAAACACCTGAGAATTGGGTTTTGTAGATTTGAGTTATCCCTCAAATCTACCCTGACGGACTACTAGTGAACAACCACTAGGGGTTTTGAGATTTGTGGGAATTTGCGTGTTTGCACTGTGGCTGTGCAAGCTGATGTTTGCGGCATGATAGGTTCATGCTTGATTGGTTTTGTGTCCCTGAACCTGTTGCTTTCGGGCATGAATGGTAGTTTGATGATATCCGGCAGGTTTGTTAAATCCCATGAGCCAGGCTCAGAAGATTTGGGTTTTGGCAAGGGTTTAATTGGTGAGTTCTCTTTCTAAAACAGTCGAGGGTTTTTGTAGGAGTATCTACCCCATGACCCGCCGGGACGACCGCATACTGCTTCAGATCACGAGCGAGCAGACTGGTCAGCGATCGCTCCGCCCCAACCCTTTCACGACCTATCGAGATCCCAAAACAGGTCGCTGGATTGTGATTGTGCCTGCGCCGCAAGAAAAGGCGATTGTAAAATTAAGTAGCAATTGTGACATTAGCAAGAGTTAGCCAGCTTACACTGACTGCACTGAGTTGAGTCCCTTCCCTGCTAGTGTCACTATGCAAGCCTTAAAGCTCGCTTCATTGAAAATCCGGTACAGTATTACCCCGATTGCAGGAGGGGTCAATCTTTGTATCTGGGAACCGGCAGGAGTGACCGAGGGTAGAAACAAACCGTTTTTGTTCAAGATTAATCATCGTCTCCCTTCAAATATCGAGGCTCAGAAGGTACTTCGGGAGTATTTGAAGAATCTGGGCTGATATTTTTCAATTCCTGGGCAGAGGAAATCTGTTCGAGAGCAGCTTGTTGGGTTTCACTCAAGGGACACATGTATAGAGGGGGAAGCATCAGGGTTATGAGCCAGTGGAAAGTGACTCATCTAGAGTATCTTTGATTCCTGCTAATTGCGTAATCGGTGTGCTGAAGTCGCATTAGGGACTAGAGGCTAAAAGAGTTTTGTTACCTATCACCTATCACCTACGATAGGTGATTCCACCGTATCCCGTTCGGTACGAACCCATTGAGTTTGGGGTTTTACCAGAAAAGCGAAATATAGAGGAATTTTCCACAAAACGTATAAGGGGACAGAGAGAAGCGTTCGCAACGGTAAATCCTGTCTTGCAAACCTGGCCCAGGACAACAGAATTGCAGTCAAAATCCAAATTCCTTCCAAAACTGCGATGAAGATTGGAATTGACGTACTTCCCAGCCATCCAGCGATTAACGCAAGAATCGTTGCCGTTAACCAGAGGATGACCAGCAAAGACAGGGGAGGCACCGAGAGGTCAAGGGCGATCGCCACCAAATCAAAGCATCGGGTCTGAACCGCAGCAGTGATGAGGCGAGGAATCTGGGTCAAAAGAGTTTGCAGATGACCATGCTCCCAACGAGTTCTCTGGCTTTTGGCGGCACGAGCTTGCTGAGGCAGAACCCCTGTAACCCTAGCTTCTGAACAAACCATAGGTGGATGCCCAGCCATGGCTAGATCCAACCCCAGCTTCATGTCTTCAACAATATTTCCACTGGCGAGGGAAACTTTCTGAAGCACAGTCCAGGGAAACGCCATTCCCGTTCCCGTTAGCAGGCAAGGAAACCCAAGACAATCCAGCCCAACTGGACGAACCCAATTCTTCACCGTAAAGGCCAGCAGTGAAACCGCGTCTTTCGATCCTAAAACGGCGGGTCGAGTCATCAAATAGATAGCTTGAACTGGTCGTGTGTAAGTTATGGCCTGACGAGCAATTTTTTCAATGCTCCCCAATTCAACAGTACAGTCTGCATCCACCACAATGACAACTTCAGGTGGATTGGCTTCAAGGGCTTTTA
The DNA here is from genome assembly GCF_049200465.1 of Leptothermofonsia sp. ETS-13. NCBI lineage: Bacteria > Bacillati > Cyanobacteriota > Cyanophyceae > Leptolyngbyales > Leptolyngbyaceae > Leptothermofonsia > Leptothermofonsia sp. ETS-13. Next base: position 1,042,348 of record NZ_CP120836.1, on the reverse strand, counting down.
GGCCAAAATCAAGAGCATAGCCCTTACCCCGACGTTCCTGATCAAACCGCTCAATAACATTTGCGCCCATTTCACATGCAATTGCAGCAGTGCCATCATCGCAGTTGTCTGCAATTACAACCAACCGATCTTCAGGAGCCATTTGAGGCTTCAGTGACGCCAAAGTTATACCAATTCCAGATGCCTCGTTATGGGCTGGAATTAGAACTGCAATACTGGGTCGAGGGTTCAGCTTCTTTCCAACTTGCTGGCGTACCAATACCGCTGCCACACACTCAACAAACAGAACCGTAGTTGGGATTAGTAACACAAGCGCGATGGTCAGCGAAGTAACCCCAAGCAATAGAGCCATTAATCCCTTCCTCAAAAGTATTCAGCGTGGGTTTAAAGACGTTCTATAGAGTGCCTCTACAAGCATTAACCACAAGTCTAACGATTCTGAAATGAGAACAGTACCATCAATGAAAATAGACTACCAGCTATTTTCCGGTGAATTATTCCTTAGTGAATTAATGTTACAAACACTAAATTTTGCGACATAGAGGTTCGGGTACTTCCCCCTAGGCAGAGGTGGAACTCCTGTATCCCCAACAAAACTTTCGTTTTGTTGTACTACTGTTTAGAAGTTGGTAGACCTGGTTTAAGAATGCCCAAATTTTCAAGAATAGTAGTCTGTTCCTGATTCTGTTGGTCGCGTTGGGCCTGAGCGTAGGAGTCCTGAACGCTCTTCGCGCACCGATTAGAAACTAAGCCTAATACTGGAAGATGGAAGCGATTCAACTCTGACATTACCTGAGACAGCAAGGATCGCCTGGTACGACCAACTGCGACTGTTATCAAAATCCCATCGGCCTGGGCCCCCAGGAATTTAGCATCAGAAAACTCTGACAGGTCTGGGGTGTCATAGATAATCAAATCAAACTCAGACTGCATTTGCTGAGAAAGACTCTGCATTCTGGAGGTACCCAGGGCTCTGATTGAATCGATTGAAGGTTGGCCTGCTGCCAAAATTGAAAGGTTCTTGTCTAAGGACGATCGCTGAAGCGCTTCATTAAGCGACACCCTGCCCAGGAGAATTTCACTCAACCCCATGGAGTTTGACAGGCTAAACAGGTTATGGAGATGGGGAGCCCGCAGGTTGCCATCAACAAGCAAAACTCGTTGTCCCATAGAAGCGGCTGCTAAAGCCAGGTTTAAGGCGACCGTGGTTTTGCCATCGCCTGCGCAGGCAGAACCAACAATTAGAGATCGCACCGATGATTCAGGTCCCAAAAACCGAATGTTGGTGTATAGGGAATTGAATGCTTTAGAGAATGTATCCGAGTTTCCAGCCAGAGGGTTCATGACTGGGTTTGCCCCCTCTCTAAAGGGAACAGATGCTAGAAATGGCAGTTTCAAAGCTCCTTTGATATCTTCGTCATCAAAGAAAATATCTTTCCGCTTCTCTCTCAAGATAGCAGCGGCGAAACCAAGTACTAAACCTGCGATCGCTCCCAATCCCACGTTTCGAGCTGATTTAATCGGTTGCGGTTGGGGATTGCCTTTCTCATCCCGTGCAATGGTTGGTGGCGAGATCACTTCCCAGGGAACTTCCTTTTGGGCGGCTTCTATCCGTAAAGTTTCACGCTGAGTCAAAAACTGATTCAGTGTTCGGGTGGCAATTTCTAGCTGTTGCTGCAAGTCGTTATACTGCCGGGAAATGGCAGGGAATTGTCGCAGCCTTTGATCGAGAGATGCTTCCGTTTGGGAGACGGCTTGATTGCGGACCTGTAACTGTCGAACAGTATTTCCAGTAGTAATGTATTGCCGAATCAACTCCAGACGTGTAGGGTTCTGGAAGGCCCGTACACGGTCGCTTGCAGGAACTCTTGAAGTTTCTCCCAGGTTTTTACGGGCTTCCTCATTCAGGAGTTGCTCAAGATTCTTCTGTTGATCTCGCAATGATTGAATAACCGGACTTTCGTCATTAAAACGGGCTGCTTTAACAGCAATTTGAGATTCGACGGTCTTTAGTTGAGTCAGTAATGCTTGATAGCGAGGGTTTTCACTTAAGGAAGAAGCTGCCAGTGCTTCTTCGGGAGTCAACCCTAGCTGCCTCTGTAACATGGCATACAGGGTTTGCTGTTCTGCCAGGTCTCTTTGAGCTGCTGCTCGCGCAGCCCGTGTTTCCTGCAACTGGTTAGAAAGGGTTGCCCCTTCGGCTGTTGGATCGACGATCCGATAACGTTGTTTCAGGGCCTGAATTTCGGCTTCCAGCCCATTGACTCGCTGTTGTAGACTGGGAAGCTGATCTTCAATGAACTGAACGCCCCCTCCAATACGGGTTTTTCGGTACTCAAGACTAAATTTCAGAAAGCCATCAGCCAGCTTTTGCAAGATGTATTGAACTCTCTGGGGGTCTGTACCTTCATAGGTAACCTCAATAATCTTCGCCGTGTCCAATAGGTTTGTCCCAGGACGTTGAACCACCAAATTGTTGCGCTGCAAATCTCTCTGTAGAGAACCAGCAGTTACATCGGGATAACGGCTTTGGATTTCCCCTGCAATCTTAGAAAGAAGCTCTGGGCTTTGAAGCACCTGGAGCAGAGTCGGGTAGTCTACCCGGTCTTCCTGGTTCTGGCGATCGCGAGAAATAGCAGAAGGATCTGTAGATCGCGCCTGGGAGTTGATAGGTTCTACCAAGATGCTGAAATTGCCTTTGTAGGTGGGAGGACCAAAGGAGGTCAAAGCTGCCGTACCGGTAGTTGCAAGAGTAGTGGCAGCAATTAAGAGGGCATTTCGACGGGCGATTCTCAACAAAGAGCCCAAATTTAAGCCCTTCTGCTTTGAGGGCGCATCACCTAAATCGTCTTCCAAGCCATCATTGAACCCCAAAGATTTGTTACGATTATTTAATGACAAATCTTGGATACTTTCTTCGGCTCTCATATCAACCTCACGACTATCCTGCTGAACCTACCGATAGAGCACCCGAACAGAAGATCCTTGACCATCATTGGAAAATATTAAATAGGCCCAAAAGCCCCAGGAAAGGACCAACTGTGGTTCCTATAAAGTCAGTAATTCCAGCGATTGTATTGCGATTCACGACAATAATGTCGTTATTGTACAGCGCTGGATTGTTCTGCTCATTCAGTCCCTGGGACAGGTCAACCTTAATTTCCCGTCTGGTCACAGTTCCATCCGGATTGAGCCGAATCAACTCCACATCATTCTTGGCTCGTCCTCTTTTAAACCCTCCAGCAGCCATAATTCCCTGGTTGAGAGTTGAACTAGGACGGATTTGAACAGTTCCTGGAGTGACTACTTCACCAACCACATTCACTCTAATCGTCTCAGGAGAAAAGTTGCTAATTGCGACCTGGGTCACCTCCGCAGGATCCAATTTCGTTGCTTTTGGAACGAGAATGGTATCGCCATCTCTCAAACTAATATCCTGGGACAGGGCTCCAGTTTGCAAAAAGCTCCAGAGATCAACATTGATCAACTGCTCAGCGCCTGAAGGTTGGGGCCGCTTAATCTGGATCTGACGAACATTAGCAGACTGAGTAATTCCGCCAGCTGTTTGAATGGCCTTAATAATCGTAGGCCACTGGTTGGCACCTCCCCCGTCGCCGCCACCTCCTGTGTTCCGTTGGTTGAGACTGGCTCCAGTGGTTTCATTGCTGATAACACTGATGATGTAAGAACCGGGGCGATTGACCTCACCGATCACACCAATCTTCAATGGACGAGGAGCGAGTAAGCTGACGGTAATAATAGGATTGCGGATGTAACGACTGTATTTTGAAGCTAACTGCTCGGAGGCTTGCTTCAAGGTTAAGCCACTTACCGAAACGCCACCAACCCAGGGTAAATTGATTGAGCCATCGGGTAAAACAGTGTAGCGTGGCTCTAGAACCAGTTCCTGGGTGTCAAAGCTGTCCACCCGGATCACATCCCCTGAACCCAGGATGTAAGCCTGCTCAACCAAAGTAATTCCTGCACTCTGAGTGGAGCTGATTGTTGAAGCCTCAGTTTGGGCGATTGCTGGAAGGGTTTGAGTCGCCCCGACAAAGACGGCCAGCGTAAGCCCAGCAACAAATCGATTTGTTCCCTTAGTCATGAAATTCCCAATTAGCAAAAGTACGGTGCTCTAAACTCTCCATTGAACGTTGACCGAACTGTAACTGATCCGACATTTGCTCTGGCACTGACCGCCTGAATCACATCCTCAGCCTGAGAATATTGATAAGCCAGTAGCCCTTGTCTTAAAAATAGCCCACTAAGAAGTGCCAAAGAGCTAAAAGTGCTAAAAGTGCCAGTTTAGATAGTACTCACAGTCGATTGGCAGCATCTCTATAGACTAATGATAGTTGCAATTATGAAACATTCACAGATGAAGGCTCCATTCTGTAGCCCTTGACTTCATATAAGATTTACAAGTTTCTCGATGTGCAAGTTTCTATGTAAAAGAATGAATAAAGATCCCTTTCTTCAACACCGTATTTACACTACTTTCCTTCATATTTGGACTATGTGAAGGCTTTTCACTTTCACCTTATCTTTTGAAGAACTTATAATCGGACTATTCGGACTATAGTTTGTCAGTAGGTAGTCATCATTAACTACAAACGGGATAATTGTAAACGAGGGAATGGGGGCTGCGCCCCCAGGCAGGAGGGGATTACCTCCATATTTAGTCTAAATTTAGTCTACTGGTGACAGTCGTTTTCAAAAAGCTTTTATAACTCAGTGTATGCACTATGATTCTAAGCCCAGATGATAGGCCACAATTAGCAAATCTTCTTTCATCAATCATAAACGTAACTTCTGTTACTCAGTACAGATTTCATGAAAATTACCATTGTTCTTCCCCATGCTGATCTAAGCGGTGGAGTCAGAGTTGTAGCAACTTACGCGGATCGTCTCCAACGCCGGGGCCACGAAGTGTTTCTAGTTTCCAGGCCCTACAGGCGGCCAAGTCTACTGGAGCAAACCAAATCCCTGCTAAAACGGCGAAGCTTTCTATCAATACCTAGATCTAGGGCTTCCCATCTAGATGATCTAAATGTTAACCATCAAGTGATTGATCAATGTCGGCCAATCACTGATGCTGATGTGCCCGATGCTGATGTTGTAATTGCAACCTGGTGGGAAACAGCGGAATGGGTAACCAGATTGTCTCCATCGAAAGGAGCGAAAGCCTACTTTATTCAACACTATGAGACATTTGACTATCTACCTAAGCAAAGAGTAGAGGCCACCTATCTTATGCCTCTACACAAAATTACTATCTCAAACTGGTTGTTAGATTTGATGAAATTCAAATATGGGGACTGCAACGTTTCTCTTGTACCCAACAGTGTTGATACCGAGCAGTTTAATTCCCCTCCTAGGAACAAGCAATCTGTCCCAACGTTCGGGATGATGTATAACTCTGCCTATTGGAAGGGGACTGATATCAGTCTTAAAGCTTTTTCCCTGGTTAGGCAAACCTTACCAGAGTTGCGTTTGCTCGCCTTTGGAGCTGATCCCCCAGTTGCAGCCTTACCTTTGCCTAAAGAAGTTCAATATTTCCAGAGCCCTCCTCCAGATCAGATCAAAGACATTTACGCAAGTTGCGATGCCTGGCTATTTAGTAGCCGTTCAGAAGGCTTTGGCTTACCGATTCTAGAGGCAATGGCCTGCCGAACTCCTGTGATTGGAACGGCTGTTGGTGCGGCACCAGAACTGATTGCAAAAGGTGGAGGAATACTTGTGAAGCCTGAGGAACCTAACAGTGTGGCAGAAGCAATGCTCCAGGTATGTAGATTGTCTGATGCGGAATGGCGTACTATGTCTGATGCTGCCTATTCGACTGCAACGCATTACACCTGGGATGATGCTACAGATCTATTTGAAGGTGCTTTGTATACCGCAATAGAACGCTCTCAGCGGGGTGATTGGAAACATTCCTTGGTTTCTGCTCAACCCTAACTTGAAGTCAAGCCGGGAACTATTTGTTCAGATAGCTTTTCTTATAGAAATAGAAATACCGGGACTGTGTGATCGCTAACCTCCTTTAAAATCAAACCCCATTCAAGTATTTGTTGAGTAATCCCCATGCCCCAGGCGAACGCATTTGCGAATGTTATCCTCCTGCTCTGGTTGCCCACAGTAATCTATATCTTTTCGCGGTTTCCTGCCCAACGGGCACTTATCATTAGTTTTTTGGGTGCCTGGCTATTTTTACCAATGGCAAGTATGAAATTTCCAGGCATTCCGGACTATGAAAAGATGTCGGCTACAAGCTATGGGATCCTGTTGTCAACGATTATTTTTGACGTTGGGCGCTTCAGTTCCTTCAAATACAGCTGGATTGATGTACCAATGACAATTTGGTGCATTTGTCCCTTCTTCTCCTCGATAACTAATGGGCTGGGGCCCTACGATGGGTTCTCAGCAACTTTTAGTCAGGTCGTTACCTGGGGAATACCTTATTTCTTAGGAAGAATTTATCTGAATAATCTGGCTGGCTTGAGAAGTCTGGCAATCTGGACCTTCATCGGGGGCTTACTTTATGTCCCTTTCTGTCTGTTTGAAAGTCGCATGATGACCAGTGTTCATGAATTGCTTTATGGCTTTAACCCCAGTGGTTTTCACATGTCGCTGCGCCTGGGCGGTTACAGACCCACGGTTTTTATGAATCATGGTTTGATGGTGGGCGTCTGGATGATGTCTGCCTCTTTGATGGGGGTTGTACTCTGGCGAACTGGCGTTATTAAAAAAATTTGGGATATCCCCGTTGGGTGGTGGGTTGGGCTTTTGCTAGTTGCCTTTGTCTTAACCCGATCTACTGGCGCCTATCTGTTATTTGGCCTTGCGCTGGTAATTCTTGTGGTAGCTAGGTATTTTCGCAATACATGGCCAATCTGGGGCATCGTGATTGGAATGTGTATCTATCTAAATTTAGGCGCGACAGGAGAATTTCCACGAGCCGAGGTCACAAGTACTCTGGCCCAAATTTTTCCCGCAGAACGTGTGCAGTCAGTCGATTTTAGATTTGAAAATGAGCAGATCCTTTCAGCAAGGGCACGGCTAAAGCCAGTATTTGGTTGGGGAGGTTTCGGCAGAAACCGGGTATTTGATGAGTATGGTTCTGATATTTCGGTCACTGATAGTTTGTGGATTATTGCTTTTGGTATCTTTGGGACAGTTGGATTAGTCAGTATTTTCACAGCCCTGCTACTACCCGTAGTGGCCTTCTGTGTACGCTACCCGACTCGACTTTGGACCCATCCTGCGGTGGCACCAGCGGCAGTTCTGGCGGTTGCCTTAGTGATGTATGCGCTGGACTGTGTCTTAAATGCGATGGTTAATCCCGTTTTTGCGTTGACCTGTGGTGGTCTGGCGGGAGTTGCGGTTGCCCGTGCGAGGGAAACTTCTACTTCTAGAGCAAAAACCCTGGCTGGCAAACTTACTTAAGCTGTGCAGTTTAGTGGGTTTATTGGAGCAAAAGTGGGGTTATTGGAGCGAAGCGATTAGCTCTAAGGTGTTTTAGAAATATCGAATACCTCTGTAGAGGGGTTCCAGAATGTCTCTACAGAGGCTCAACTATCAGGTTTAGCACAGCAGCACTGTAGTATGTTTAGGCTGAAGCTACGTTGGTTCGGCTGACATAGACTGGCGAGGCTTCTACACGAACTGGTTGTTGGTCATTCCAGAACTGTTCATTGGAGATGGATTGTGCCAGCAAGCGGCGGTAGAGGTCGCTTAATCGAGCCGCTACGCCCATCCAGCTAAAGTTTTGCTGGACTCGAATAGGTGCTTGCCGTCTCACTTTCCTTGCCCACAGTTCGTCTGAGAGGATGCGATCGATTGCTTGAGCAAAGCCATTTTCATCAAGTGGAGGTACCAGCAATCCGGTTTCCTCTGGCACAACTGTGAATTTCAGTCCTCCTACAGCTGATGCAACAACGGGTGTACCACAGGCCATTGCCTCAATCGCGACCAGCCCAAAAGGTTCGTAATGGCTAGGAATGACACAGACATCCGCAGCAGTGTAATAGAGTGGCAGTAAATCGTGGCCAACTTGACCGACAAAGAGCGTCTGATCGGCCAATCCTAACTCTTTGACAATCTTTTCTATCCGCTCGCGCTCCTGGCCATCGGCTTGATCGGGGTCGCTGCCGCCAACGATGACCAGTCGCAGGGAGGGATGGGGGGTAGCAGAGGGGAGGGAGCATCCATTGGATTGAAGCGTCTCCTGGTTGAGTTGCTCAGTTTTGGCCTTTAGCTGAGCGCATGCCCGTACAAGTGTTTCAATGCCTTTGCGTGGATCAAATCGGCCTACGTAAAGAACAATTTCTTCATTTAGTTTAAATCCTAATTTTGTCCTGGCTTCGACCTTCGGCATAGTGTGAAAGTTTTCGATGTCGGTACCACAGGGGATGACCTCAATCTGCCCCTGCTGCGAAACCAGGGTGCGAAGGGCTTCTTCTTCCTGCGGGCTAGTTGCTACAACACAATTTGCCTGCTCTAAGATTTGTTTCTCGATCGCCAGCCGGGTATCGGCGATCGCGGGGCGAACTTTTACAGTCTGATACTTAACCGCACCCAAGGAATGATAGGTATGAACCAGTTGAATATTGCTGTGTTCTTTCAATTGCAAGCCGACCCAGGCCGACATCCAGTAGTTGGTATGTACGAGCGGATAGTTTGCCCCTTCCTTGCTCTGAAACTTCTGGAAGGCTGCGACAAACTCTGGCATGTAGTTGAATAATTGATCTCGAGGAATAAATTTCTGGGGCCCGGCCACCAGGCGAATTGTACGACAGTGAGGCGAGTGCTGGACGATCACCGGGTCTTCTGGACGTGTCTTGCGGGTAAACATATCTACCTGCCAGCCCAATCTGGCAAGAGCCTCACCCACCCGGCGCACGTAGACATTTTGTCCACCAGCCTCTTCTTTGCCAATTTCGGCGGCTGGGTCGGCGTGATCAGAAATGAGCGCGATCGCCTGCCGATTAGGAACTGCCCGGCGGGGAGAGACATAAGGGGATTTTGCCGAAGGTGAAACAGATGCTACTGATTTTGTGCTGTTAAAGTTTGTCATTTCCTTACCTCATAAAAAAGGTGGATACCCATGAAAAAGGTGGATACCCATGGCTCCACCTGTTTACCAATCGCATTTAATAGATGAACCCACCAACTTGTGAGCCTGCCCATTTCGGTTAAACCGTTCTGCAAGGATTTGCTGGTAAACCGCTTCGTAGCCATCCACCATTCGCTTGACACTGAAGTTTTGGATGATGTGTTCCCGACAAACAAGGCGATCAATTTTGTCAACTTTCGCGATCGCATCTACACACTCTTCAACGCTGTGGCAAAGAAATCCAGTTTTACCATGAACGATAATTTCAGACGTAGAGCCCAATTCCATCGCAATTACCGGGGTTCCAGTTGCCATCGACTCGATCATCACCAAACCAAATGGCTCGCGCCAGGTAATTGGAAATAGAGTAGCTACTGCATTTCCCATCAACTCACTCTTTTGCTGATGGTTCGCCTCGCCCAGGTACACTATTTGCTTGCCATCGATATGAGGCTTAATTTCTTGTTCAAAATATTCCCGATCAACTACGTCAATTTTTCCAGCCAATTTCAAACGCCAACCTGCCCGCTTCGCGATTTCAATTGCCAGATGCGGTCCTTTCTCTGGCGACAACCGACCTAAAAAGGCCAGGTAAGGCGGGTCACTGGGCTGAGGATAAAATGGATAGCTAGAAGGATTGATTCCGTTGTAGACTGTCGCCACATAATTGAGCTTCAAATCTGGCTCGCGTTGAGCATCGGAAATGCTGACGAAAGCCTGTTTGTTTGCATGGGCGTACATGTTTTTGTTATCGTCAGTAAAGACGCCATGCAGGGTATGGACTGTGGGTGTTTTAACTAAAGCAGCAAAGGGTAGAGCGGAACAACCTACATGGGAATGAATAATGTCAAACTCTTCCGCCCGTTCGTAGGCTTTAGAAAGCTCCAGCATTTCATAAATACTGTACTCCTTCACCGTAGGGTCTAGTCGAATAGCACGAGGATAAACCGATTCAAGTCTGGCAAGAGTGATGGAGTCTCCTGATGCAAACAGCGTCACATCATGCCCCCGGCGTACAAGCTCGTCGGTAAGAAGCCCGACCACTAATTCAATACCACCGTATGCGGGAGGCGGAACACGCTCCCACAATGGGGCAATCTGAGCAATTCGCATAATAAACCTCCTAGATGCGAGACACCAGTAGAGTAATACCTCCTAGCCCAGAATACGCTCCTCGAAGCCCGTACAAAAACCTGTATAACTTGAGCAGCGTATTGTATCAGATGTTGAATCATAGTCAAGAATTTAAGGGAAAGCTTACACTTTAGCAAAGGTGGAAACTTCTCCCCTAAGAGGTAGGGTTAACCGAACCTGTTAATTTTGCTTTTATGAGTAGATTAAAGGATTGCTTTACAGTCCAGTAACTTTAGTATTAGAAAATACATCTCAAAAATTGCTTTTCTTTTCTTGCAACGGTCTTTGTAGGGAATTGTAGGGAATTTGAATCGATTGTAAGATGATGATGATTTATCAGTAAGCTCCCTGGGAAAGTCCTTCACATCTTGTATTCTGATAGTTAGAGAAATACGTAAATACCCATAAACTTTTATTTCTTTAGTCACCAATGCAAAAAGATGTGCTAGTAGATTTTTATCGTGCCTGGATGATCCAGGTTGTTCAGGTTGAAGCAGGTTTTCAAGGGATATGCCAGTCTCCGAGGGGAGAACGGATGAGTGATAACATCCTTTACTTGCACAAGCAGACGGCCTGGCAAGCCGCGATCGATTTGATTGATCACTACTATGCCTGTTATGAGATCAAACAATTTCTGCGCGAGGGCTATGAGTCAGGTTGGCTGGGTTTTGATGAATGGCAACAGTTGAATCAAGCGCTCGATAGCGATTTACCGTTAAAGTTGCGCAGGGTAAGTTAGCGATCGCCCTCAGGCAAAGATCTTTCCTAAACGGTTACAATCTCCCCAATACCCTGTCTGGAGAAATCTCTTTGCATGTGCCGTTTGATGGGCTATTTGGGGCCGCCTGTCCAGCTTGACCGCCTGCTGACCAAACCTGAACACTCGCTCACTGTTCAGAGCTACCAACCTCGTGAAATGACCTCTGGGCTGCTGAATGCGGATGGGTTTGGCGTCGGTTGGTACCATCCTCAGGCGACGACGGAACCTTTCACCTATAAAAATACCCTGCCCATCTGGAATGATGTGAACCTGCCCAGCCTCAGCCGCTTTATAGAATCGGGCTGTGTACTGGCTAATGTGCGGAGTGCCACATCGGGGCAACCGGTGGATTTGAGCAATTGTCAGCCTTTTCAGAATCGTCTCATCTTAGGCATCCATAATGGCTTTATTGCCAATTTTCGCCAGACGCTGTATCGCCCAATTCGCGATCGCTTGAGCGACATAGCCTACCAGGCGATCGGCGGTAGCACCGATTCGGAGCATATCTTTGCCCTGGTTATTCATGAACTGGAGGCTTCGCCCGAAATCCCTTTAGTTGAAGCTCTGCACCGTGCCCTGACCACTCTCCGTACCCTTGCGAACGAACAGGGGGTTAGCTTTTCTGCCAACCTCATTTTCAGCGATGGTAGCCAGCTTGTTGCCTCGCGGTTTGCGGAGCGATCGGCAGTTCCCTCCCTTTATTGGCTGCGGGACGATCCCCTTTTTCCCAAATCTGTCCTGATTGCCTCTGAACCTCTATTTGCTGGTAACTGGATTTCTTGCCCTGAACACAACCTTCTTACCGTTGATCATGACCTTAATACCGAGATCTACCCAATCTGAGCAAATAAGCGTCACTTCTAGTAGTCAGAAGTCAGGAGCCAGGAGCCAGGAGCCAGAAGGGGAAAGGCGAAAGGAATGGGGCAATCGCGAGCAGGGTTCCCGTCATAACCTGTCTATCTCACGCCAACAGTTACGAGCGTGGATGCAGCGGTGCCGCAAGTTGACCCTTGACCTGTTTGAGGGCATTGACTACGATACGTTCAGTCGCCAGGCCCATCCCGACTTCAGCCCGATTGGTTGGCATTTGGGGCACATAGCCTATACAGAATCGCTCTGGCTCTTAGAGCACTGCGCTGGACAACCCTGTCAGTTTCCCCAATATCGCCGCCTGTTTGCTGCCGATGGCCTGCCTAAATCCGAACGGGTCAACCTTCCCACATTGGCAGAAATTCAGCAGTACTTGAATACTATCAGGGAAGAGGTTTTTTGATTATTTAGAAATTGCTCTAATTGAGGAACAGGAGCGGCTATGGTGTTTTTTGTTGCAGCACGAAAGCCAGCATGCGGAGACGATCGCACTGGTGCTTGAGTTAATTCGGCAACAGGAGCCAGGAGCCAGGAGCCGGGAGCCAGGAGTCAGGAGTGGGGAAGGGGGAGTAGGGAGGGGGGAAATGGAAACTCAGAACTCAGAACTCAGAACTCGGAACTCAAAACTCAAGACCCTCCATTTCCTGGAATTACCTTCGGCTTCTGAAATGGTTTGCATCCCTGCGGGGGATTTTGTTTGTGGCAATGATTCGATTGATGCGCTGGATAATGAGCGTCCAGCCCATTCCGTTTACCTGGAGACTTACTGGATTGATCGCTATCCGGTCACTTGTGGGCAGTTTCGGCTTTTTATGGAAGCGGGGAGGGTATCAGGATTGCCGCTGGTGGTCACCAGAAGGATGGGCATGGCTTCAATTGGCTCAGATCGGGCAGCCGCTTTATTGGCATACTGAGCCTCAGTGGGATGACCATCCGGTTTGCGGTGTCAGTTGGTATGAGGCGGATGCCTACGCCCGCTTTGTTGGGAAACGGCTCCCTACGGAACTGGAATGGGAAAAGGCTGCTTGTTGGAATCCGGCGACTGAGCGAAGCCAAACCTATCCGTGGGGAGAGGGGGAAAGGGAAGAGGGAAAAGGGGATCCTTTGCAGGGATGGGCGATCGCGGATGAAGCCGCACCCTGCAATCACAACCACCAGGTGGGGCACACCACGCCAGTTACCCAATATATCGATGGCAAAAGCCCTTCTGGTTGTTATGACATGTTGGGTAATGTTTGGGAATGGACGGCTTCCACGTTTGATTGCTACAAGGGTTTTGCGTATTTTCCCTACCGGGGTTATTCTCAAGCTTACTTTGATGGAAAACATCGGGTTTTAAGAGGGGGCAGTTGGGCTACTCGCCCCTGGGTACTGCGCTGTTCCTTTCGGAACTGGTATCACCCTCATGTGCGAGAGATTCTGGCAGGGTTCCGGTGTGCAATTTCTTAGACTGCAATTTCTGGCAGCACCTAAGATAGAGTCGGAGAAGAAACAGCTTCTTCAGACTCCAGCATCGCCCTTGCATGTGTGAAAATTAAGTGCATCGCTGAGTACATGCTTAAAATGCGCCAATTTCCTTTTCTGCAATGACCCCGTGGATATTGAAAGATCGCGATCGCCTGTTGCATTGGCTGACTCCATACTTTTTCCTGCTGCCTGCTCTAGTTCTTCTGGGGTTGACGGTTTTCTATCCGGCGATTCAGGCATTTTTTCTTAGCTTTACCCGGTACGAATATGATTTGACCCAACCCCCTTTGTGGATCGGGTTCAAGAATTTTCAACGACTGCTGGCAGATCTGGTGTTCTGGCAGACCTTTCGGAATACGTTGCTGTATCTGGTCTGTGTGGTTCCGATTCTGGTGGCGCTACCATTGGGATTGGCTATTTTGGTAAATCAGAAGTTACGGGGCATCCACTGGTTTCGGGTAGCCTACTACATCCCGGTGGTCATTTCAATGGTGGTCGCGGGCATTGCCTGGAAATGGCTCTATGCCGAAAATGGATTACTGAACCAATTGTTGAAATTAACGGGTATCTCGCAGGAGGGCATTCCCTGGTTGACCAGCCCTCAATTGGCCATTTTTAGTGTTATGGCCGTAACGATATGGAAAGGGTTGGGATATTACATGGTGATTTACCTAGCGGGGCTACAGGCGATTCCATTGGATTTGTATGAGGCAGCGGCGATCGATGGTTCCGATGGGATCAAGAAACATTGGGACATTACCGTGCCCCTGATGCGCCCTTATCTACTGCTGGTTGCTGTAATTTCAGCTATTTCTGCAACCAAAGTTTTTGAAGAAGTCTATATTATGACCCAGGGCGGACCGCGGAATAGCTCCAAAACTCTCGTTTATTACGTCTATGAACAGGCATTTCAAAACCTGGAAATGAGTTATGCTTGCACGATTGGGCTGGTGATGTTTCTGATCATTCTGGGACTTTCAGTGCTGCGATTAACGCTAGAACGCGTCACTGTGAAACCAGAAGGACATGAGATTGAAATAGGGGGATGATGAAGACGATGAACCATATAGACAAAAACACCTGTCACCCGCTATATGTCTCAAGCTCCTAACTTGATTAGCCAATCTGTCTGTTTTGGCGGCACCGTTAACTTCTACAGCCATTTCTCCACAGCCTGCAATAGCGAAATGAAGTTCGCTGTATATTTGCCACCCCAGGCAAAGTCGCGTCTAGTACCCGTGCTGTATTTCCTTTCTGGGTTGACCTGTACAGAAGAAAATTTTATGACAAAGGCAGGAGCCCAACAGTTTGCGGCCAGGTATGGAGTTGCGTTGGTTGTTCCTGATACCAGTCCCCGTAACACGGCTACTTCTGGAGAGGATGAAGACCGGGATTTGGGCACTGGGGCAGGATTTTATGTCGATGCCACTCAAGAACCGTGGAGCCGACATTACCAGATGTACCGCTACGTCGTTCAGGAATTGCCCGCGCTGATTGCCGAACATTTTCCAATCCAACCGGAGCGACAGGGCATTTTTGGGCATTCTATGGGGGGGCATGGTGCACTAATCTGTGCGCTCAAGAATCCACATCAGTACCGCTCAGTTTCTGCCTTTGCTCCGATCGCCGCTCCCATGAAGTGCCCCTGGGGACAAAAGGCATTTACCCATTACCTGGGCTCCGACTTAGAATCCTGGCGAACCTATGACGCCAGCGAACTCATCCTGACTCACCCATTTCAGCGGCCTATTCTGATCGATCAGGGAACTGCGGATCAATTTCTTGAAACCCAATTGATGCCAGAAATTTTTGAGCAAGCCTGCGCTAAAGTGGGTCAATCACTCATCCTACGCATGCAGGAGGGGTATGACCATAGCTACTACTTCATCGCCACGTTTGTAGAAGACCACATTCGGCATCATGTGGAAATGCTTACCTGACCTGCAAGTAAGGAGTAGGGAATGGGAAGGGCGGGAGGGATACACTCTACGCCCCACTTCTCCTGATTAGGTTCTGACTAGGACTTATTGATCTGAAATTGATCTGAAAATGCTGTAACTCTGGGGCGTTCTTATGTTAGAAGCCTTGCAAAACTTTTTTAACGCCAGTGGATTTATTCCCCACGGGCACTGTTACCTTTGGAAGCCTGAACTGGTATGGCTGCATGTGACTGCGGATGCACTGATTGCGATCGCCTACTACTCAATTCCCCTCACCCTTCTGTATTTCGTGCAAAATCGCAAGGATTTACCTTTTGGCGGGATTTTTCTGCTATTTAGCGCCTTTATTGTCGCTTGCGGCACTACCCACCTGATGGAGATCTGGACCCTCTGGCATCCGGTCTATTGGCTGTCGGGGGCTGTAAAAGTTACAACAGCTTCGGTCTCACTTTATACAGCTATTTTGTTGGTGCCACTGGTCCCCAGGGCGCTCTCTCTCCCCAGCCCAGCCCAACTAGAAGTAGCAAACCGAAAGTTGGAACACGAAATTGCTGAGCGTAAACAAATTGAAAAAACATTGCGGGAAAGTGAAGCCCGTTACCGGGCTGTTGTGGAAGATCAGACCGAAATGATTTGCGGTTTTTTACCTGATGGCACCCTCACCTTTGTAAACCAGGCTTACTGCCGTTACTTCGGACGTACTCAGGAAGAACTGATTGGGCATAGCTACGTTCCCGTCATTGTTCCAGAAGATATGCAACAAGTCGAGAAGCAGCTGAAGTCGCTAAGCGCAGAAAACCCTGTCACCGTGATCACCAACCGAATTGTCCATCCCAGTGGTGAAATTCGCACGACCCAATGGAATAATCGAGCCATTCTTGATTTTCAGGGTAACTTTATTGAGTTTCAGGCAGTAGGGCGAGACATTACAGAGCTTCAGCAAACGCAACAGCTTCAAGCAGCATTGAACGAAAAAGAGGTTTTGCTAAAAGAAATTCACCACCGGGTTAAAAATAATCTGCAAATTATTTACAGTCTACTTCGCCTACAGAGCCGGAATATCAAGGATCAGCAGGCAGCCGAAGTTTTGATAGATAGTCAGAACCGGGTCAAGTCTATTTCGCTGATTCATGAGAAACTCTATCGTTCTGCTGATCTAGCGCAAATCGATCTGAAGCAGTACATTCCTAACCTGGTGGCCAGTCTGTTCAGTTCCTACAAAGCCAATTCAAATTCCATCAAACTGTATACGAATGTGGATGATGTTTCTCTCGATATTGATGCTGCGATTCCCTGTGGCTTAATTATTAATGAACTGATTACCAATTCTCTCAAATACGCTTTTCCCGATGGGAAGGAAGGTGAAATTCGACTTGAACTTTATTTAGAGAATGACAATGATGTGACGTTATCCATCAGTGATAACGGAGTTGGGATTCCCGAATGTTATCGTTTTGCTAAAACTGAAAAGTTAGGATTGAGTCTGGTTCGAGATCTGGTTGCTCAATTGAAAGGAACGATTGAGGTTAGTGCTTGCAAGGGCACTTTATTTAAGATCAGGTTTCCACGGAGTAAAGCTCAATGACTGGAACAACATCCCAGCTATCCCAGCTAAAAACTCAAATTTTGGTGGTTGAGGATGAAGTGGTGATCGCCAGAGATATTGAAGACTGTCTGGAAAACCTGGGTTATTCTGTGGCTGCGATCGCCCATTCGGGGGTAGAAGCGATCGCCAAAACCGCACAATTGCGCCCCAACTTAGTACTGATGGATATCCGGTTGGAAGGCGAAATGGATGGGATTCAGGCAGCCGAGCAGATCTGGGGAAACTACAAAATTCCGGTTGTCTATGTAACAGGCTTTTCTGATAGAAATACCCTAGAGAGAGCAAAGCTCACCCGTCCTTTTGGTTACATCCTGAAACCCGTCGAAGAGCGAGAACTTTACGTCGCCATCGAAACAGCTCTACAGCAATATCGAGCCACTCAGGAAATCCAGAACCGTGAGCAATGGTTGACAACTATCCTCAGAGACATTGGCGACGGTGTCATTGTGGTGGACAGACAAGGGCGAGTCAAATTTCTGAACCTGATTGCAACCGCGTTAACCGGCTGGACGCAGGAAGAAGCTGTAGGTAGGGATTTGATTGAGATTTTTCCCCTGATTCATGAGCAGACCCGCACCCAGATTGAGAACCCTGCGATCGCAACCCTCCAGAGTGGCAGGCTCCTCTATCTACCGGACCAAACCCTGCTGGTTTCCCGTACGGGAAACCTCCTGCCAGTTGCAGATAGCATTGCGCCCCTACGAAATAACAGCGGCGACATCACGGGTGCTGTCGTAGTTTTTCGTGATATTACCCAACGCCGCCTATCGGAAGAGCACGATCTGGCTTTGCAAAGAGCCAGACAGCTAGAGCAGCAAATGCAGGAACTGCAAAGGCTGGATCAACTCAGAGATGAGTTTATCAGTACCGTTTCCCACGAACTGCGAACTCCTCTCGCCAACATGAAAATGGCCATTCATATGCTGGAGATTTATTTGGATCAGCAGGGGGTGTTGCGATCGCACAATGACTCAGAAACTAACCGCATTACTCGCTACTTTGAAATTCTCCGTAGCCAATGCCATCAAGAACTAGATCTCGTCAACAACCTGTTGAACCTGCAACATCTCAATACCAACACCTACTCCCTGATACCCATCAGCATTCCGTTGCAAAACTGGGTTCCGGTTTTAGTAGAAAACTTTTCCCAGCGTTTTCAAATAAACCAGCAAGAACTGGTAATTGATATTCCTGCTGACCTGCCAACCCTGATCTCCGACGAGCCTAGTCTGTTTCGCATCCTGTCAGAACTATTGAATAATGCCTGCAAATATACCCCCGCAGGAGAGAGAATTGTGGTGTCAGTCAAGATAGTACAGGAAGCAGGAAATACCGAAGAAGCCAGAGAAACAAGAGAAGCCGAAATCACACAAAGCCCTCCTCACTCCTTATTTGAAATCATAGTCGCGAATACAGGCGTTGAAATTTCTGCCGAGGAACTTCCTCGCATTTTTGAAGAGTTTTACCGCGTCCCCCGCCTCGATGTCCGCAAGCAATCAGGAACCGGGCTTGGGTTGGCATTAGTGAAAAAATTAGTGCGTTATCTAGGCGGAACCATTCGGGTTGAAAGCGGCTCTGGAGAAACACGCTTTATCGTTCATCTGCCACCCCAGTTACCAGAACAAACCGAGTGTGCTGATAGCCGCGGTAGCCGCAATGAATGACATTGGATGAGAATGCGCTGTTAATTGTTGGCTACTACCCCCTCGGCCCCTAGCCCCTCTCCCACCGCACTCCCTCCTCGATGGAGAGTACCCTGCTGGGGAATGCAGGCTGATATTTCCTGTTGACAAGATAGAGGTGTCCTTGTTTGAGGTGATAACCCATGAATACCGAAACCGAAACCTACAACAAAGAGGAATACAGCCACGAGGCTTATGACAAGTACTACAAACGTGCTTGTGAGGTGTGCGTCCCGATCATCCTGAAAGTACCTGTCTACGTTGCTCCCATCGTTATCGAAAAAGAGCCTAAGTGCGTAGAAAAGAACGGATACTAAAAACCTATCCCAGCACCCTTAATGTAGGGTGGGCATTGTCTACCCTACTACTACAGGTTCTCTACCACCTATTAGAGCTCTACGCGGGTGCGTTAGGACATTGGAATTAGAGAGGGAGTGGGGGCTTGGCCCCCAGCCAGGGGTGGAACCCCTGCACCCCGTCTTAACCATAATGAATACCGCTATACTTTTTGTCGACTACCTATTACCTGCCTGCTGTATAGTGCTCCATAGCGACTCCAACAGTCGTTAGTAAAGCTAGTAAGCCCATTAGCTCATATGGAGTAAGCGTCAGCCTGTGAATCCTGCCACCTATTCTCAAACTCAGCCTCCATTAAAATTCCAAATTATTCCCGTAACCACTGCCGCCGAGCAGGAAATGTTTTTAGATGTTCCGGTGGTTGTTTATGCCAGTGATCCCAACTGGGTTGCCCCCCTTCGCAGCGATGTGGCTAAACAATTTGAGCCAACTAACCCATTCTTTCAATACGGGAAGTTACAGTCGTTCATTGCAGTAAAGCAAGAAGAAAGTGGGCAACAGCGCGGTTCTACCTCATCCAATAGAAACAGCAAAGGTAAACTTTCTCCACTTTTGGGTCGCATTGTTGCAGCCGTTAACCACCGCTTGATTGAGAAAGAAGGTCAGAAGGTGGGATTGTTTGGGTTCTTTGAGAGTGTTGAAGACTTTGCGGTTGCCCAGGCATTATTTAACGCTGCCTGCAAATGGTTGCGAGAGCAGGGAATGACCACGGTGCGCGGACCCATCGACCTCTCTACCCATAACAACTGTCTGTTTCTGGTTGATGGCTTTGACTTGCCGCCGATGGTGATGATGCCTTATAATCCGCCTTACTATCCCCAATTTATGGAGCGGGATGGTTGGCAGAAAGCAAAAGATGCCTACGCTTATGACTTTCCCCTCGACAAGCCCTTACCCCAAGAATTTGAGAAAGCCTATCGAATCGCCTGCAAATCGGGTGTAACCTTCCGCCCCATTCGGACTAAGGGAGAGGGGTTTGAACAGGATTGCATCAGCCTTTATCACTTGTTTACAATGGCGTTTGCAAATAATTGGAGTTCTACCCCCCGCACTCAGGAAGAATTTTTGGAAGAAGCCAGGTCTTTGCAGAGTTTGGTCGATCCCGATGTCTTTCCCATTGCCGAGTACAACGGAGAAATGGTGGGCTTTTGGATGGGCCTGCCGGACTATAATATTCCTCTCAAACGGGTCAATGGAAAGCTGGATTTATGGGGGATACTAAAGTTCCTCTGGTTTCGCCGCCAGATTGATCAGGGCAGAGTTATTGCCATCTGCTCTCTCCCAGAATATCGCCGCAAGATGGTGCCCCTGGCACTGATTTATCTGGGTATGATGGGCGGTATCAAGAAAGGCAAGCCCTACAAGCGGGCAGAGCTTTCCTGGGTTTATGAAGATAACTTCCCCTCCCGTAAGTTAATCGAAGCATCGGGTGGCAAGATTTATAAGACCTACCGGATCTATGAGAAAGCGCTTCAGGTTTAAGAGAGTTAATCCAGAAAGAATAAGTAGCTAGGCGCAATTAAATTAAGGATAATTTCGGGGGTGGAGTGGGTGAAACCCCCTGCTGGGGGCGCAGCCCCCACTACCCTCTTTACCAATTAATGATGACTACCTACTTAGTGGGAGTTAGATAGTTTTAAGTTTTGAGTTTTGAATTTTGAGTTGTGCAGCTTGGTCTTGGCACTGGGTTGTTAATGGAAGCTGTTTGGTGAAAGGCCCAAAAATGGCAGTTCATATAGCGATAACCACCAGGCTGAGGACGGGGTGCAGGTGGAACCTCTGGCTGGAGGCTTCGCCCCCACTTCCTCTTAAAACCAATGTCCTAAGCAACCTGGCGACAGCTATATCTACAAAAAACTGGCAATCATTCGTTCGTTACAAGTCTACCACCGGGGAATATGAAAGCATTAGTGACTGGAGCAAGCGGGTTTACAGGTTCTCATCTGGTTAGGCTGCTGGAGCAGCGGGGGAAGGAGGTGGTTGGGCTGGTGCGACAGTCCAGTAATCTCTCGCGGTTGGCAGGATGTAAAGTCGAGCTGGTTTATGGGGATATTTGCGATCGCACCGCCCTCAAAACAGCCATGATTGGCGTGGATACAGTCTTCCATACCGCTGCCTATGTAGAACTGGGGTTGGTCAACGAAGCCGAAATGGAACGGGTGAATGTACAAGGAACCCGCACGGTACTGGAGGTGGCACGGGCAGCAGGGGTTTCCAAAATGGTGTATTGCAGCACGATTGGCGTCCTGGGAGACACTCAGAGACGGGTAGTGGATGAAACCTTTCAGCGCCAGCAAAAGGATTTTTCCTCGGCTTACGATCGCACGAAATACAAAGCCCAAACTCTTATCGATCAGGCAGCAGCAGAGGGATTTCCTGTAGTTAGCGTTTTGCCTTCCGGCATCTTTGGGCCAGATGACCCTCACTTTGGCCCGGTTTTGAAGCAGTTTTTGAAAGGGAGGCTGAAGCTATGGGCTGGAGGAAACCGGATCACGGGCATTGTTCATGTGGATGACCTGGCTATGGCGATGATCCTGGCGGCAGAGAAGGGTAAGCCGGGAGAATGCTACATCATCTCAGCAGGAGAAATGACCACTCGCGAAATGTTTGAACTGCTGGGTCAGGAGTTGGGGATTCCCGCACCGGGAGAGGCTCCAGAATTTCTGGTACGTTTGCTGGGCAACATCCTTGACCCGATTGGTCGTTTATTTTCCTGGCAACCACCCCTCAGTCGCGAACGGGTACATTACATCTACGATCGCTGCGTTCGAGTAAATGCCAGCAAAGCCCGCCGGGAGTTAGGTTGGGAGCCGCGATCGGCGGAAACCGTCATTCAGGAGTTGGGAGGGAATCGTAGTTGTTAGTTGTTGGCTGTTAGTTGTTAGTCTTGTGAGGGGTGAGGTGAGGGGCAGCACTTCTCTGAAAGCCAGGGGCGAAAAAGAAGTAATGGGGTCGAAGGGTGGGAGGGTGGAGGGGCGAAGGAGTTCCATCTACCTCCTAAAACTCCCTCTCCCCATCACTTCATTACCCTCTCGCCCCCTCACCTACATTACACGGCATTGCTGAATCGGGGGATGAAATAGATGCCGTATGGTTGAAACTTCGTTTCAAATTCATACTGCTTTTCAGCAACGCCACATTACACAGCCACCAATCAGGTACCCGAAGTCCAGGAGTTGATGTACTCAACCTGCTCAGGGGTAAGGGAATCAATTTGAACGCCCATGGCTTGAAGCTTCAGACGAGCAATTTCCTTATCGACTTCTGTGGGGATGGAGTGAATACCTGGTTGCAGTTTGCCCTTGTTCTTCACAAGATACTCCGCGGCGAGAGCCTGGTTTGCAAAGCTCATGTCCATTACTGCGCTGGGGTGCCCCTCAGCTGCTGCCAGATTCACCAGGCGACCCTCACCCAAAACAATGATCGATTTGCCACTCTTGAGGCGGTATTGCTCGGTAAACCCGCGTACTTCTTTGATCTCCGTTGCCTCAGCGCCTAGAGCCTTCAGGTCAATCTCAATATCAAAGTGACCAGAGTTGCAAACAATGGCCCCATCTTTCATCACTGCAAAGTGTTCACCACGGATGACGTGTTTGTTCCCCGTCACAGTGACAAAAATGTCGCCTAGGGGAGCAGCCTCTGCCATGGGCATGACCCGGAAGCCATCCATCACCGCTTCGATCGCCTTTACCGGATCAATCTCGGTCACGATCACATTGGCACCCATACCGCGTGCCCGCAGAGCCGTTCCTTTACCGCACCAACCATAACCCGCTACCACCAGAGTCTTGCCAGCCAGCAGAATATTGGTGGCACGAATAATTCCATCCAGGGTGGACTGACCTGTTCCGTAGCGGTTGTCAAAGAAGTGCTTAGTTTCCGCATCGTTTACATTCATGGCGGGGAAGGTAAGTACCCCGGCCTTAAACATGGCTTGCAGGCGAACGATGCCAGTGGTGGTTTCTTCGGTAGTACCGATCAAATCCGCCAGTTGAGGCTGGCGCTCCTTGACTAGGGTTGCTACCACATCGCAACCATCATCAATGATAATGTTGGGGCGATGATCCAGGGCAATTTGCACATGCCGATGGTAAGTTTCGTTGTCCTCTCCTTTTTGGGCAAAGACTGGAATACCATAGTCGGCCACCAGACTGGCAGCAACATCATCCTGGGTCGAAAGTGGGTTGCTGGCAATCAGTAGAGAATCTGCCCCTCCATTTCTGAGGGCGATCGCCAGGTGAGCGGTTTCTGTAGTTACGTGGCAACAAGCCACCAACCGAATTCCTGCCAGGGGCTTTTCTGCCGCAAAGCGATCTTGAATCTGACGCAGGACCGGCATTTCCCGCCCAGCCCATTCAATCCGCTGCTTGCCCTTTGGAGCAAGGGACAGATCCTTCACTTCATATTTCAGTTCTTTTGGACGAACGGGAGTTACAGTCATGAACTTGATACCTCAAGAATGGTTATCTGAACTTAAAGACTACGAAGAGTCATACCGGAATCGAGTAGGAGAGCCACTAAAAAGCCCGCAAATGCCTATGGAGAAATGAATTGCAAATTTTGATCTTCTCCTCTATAAAGGCACAGAAACGAGAGCATCTAGACTAGGGTGTATCGGTTTAACGAATTAAGTCAAGAGATTAACTCATTTCAACTTCAGTATTTTTACTTAATCTCTAGAAAACTTAAAATAACCGATAAGTTTTTATAAAATTCTTGCTACTTGAAAAAAACTTGCTATTTGAAAAAACTACTTGTGAAAAAAATTAAATAGCGATCGCCCATTCCCAGTATTCAAACCAATTTACCATAGCAAACTTTGATGGGGAGCAGTTAGGAGTCGGGGCCAGGGGCCAGAGATCAGGTATTGGGGGACAACTCAAACCTCAAACCTCCTTAACTCACCTAACCCATCTACCCATTTTGACGAAGCATCTGCAGAAAGTAGGAGTATCATGGGGCGCAACAGGTGATTCTGGAAAACTGGATGTCTCCAGCAGAATCACTCGATTTATCTTTGGAGATAGCGAACCATGGCTTGCGGTAACTCCCCCAAATTCTTGATTGGCTCAATTTTGCTAGTAGCGAATCTGCATGGGTTGGGGTTACAGGCATTTGTTACAGCCAGTTCGGGGGCTTCCTTTCCATCCCCTGAGATTCTGGCTCAAGCTCCCGCTCCGAATCAAACCACTCCACTCTATTTACCAAAGGCTCCACCACCTCGAGTTTCGCCCCTACCCAACCAGCGACAGCAGATAGAGGAACGGTCAATCACCTCGGATTACCGCATCAGCAGCTTGCAACCAGATAGTCGCGGAGGGCTTTGGGTTGGTTCCTGGCAGGGACTGGCCCGTATTAATCCTAAAACAGGGCACATTCTTTCTCGAATTAGTCTGCCCAATGCTACTGTTGGCGCACTGGCTCAAGACCGGGTGGGTCGTATCTGGGTTGGTACCTATGAAGGGTTGGTTCGGGTAGACCCCCGCACGGGTGCAATCACGGCTCAGAATTTTTCCCTGCCCTCCAATCGCGTTTTGTCGCTGTTAATCGACAAACGAGGTTATCTCTGGGTTGGCACTGACAACGGCCTGGTTATGATTAGTCCAGATCAGGGGCTGATCATGACCACGGTGAAAAACCTGCCAGGTGTTAGTGCCAACGCTCTCAGCATTGATGGAAAAGGCAATCTCTGGGTTGGCACCCTTGATGGACTGGTACAAATTAACACAGCCAGTGCTATGGTAATGCGTCGAGTTACTGACTTGCCAGGAACGACCGTTCAGGCATTGACTTCGCGATCAGAAGCAATTCCTCAAGTTGCCCCGCCAGTTATTGCTCAGACACCCGCAGCAAAACCTGCTCCTCGTTCAACTTCGCAACGCACCCGTGGTGGCTCCTCCAATGCTGCCAGCCGCCGCAAGCCTGCCAAGCCTGTAAAACCAAAGCCGCTTCCTCCCATTATTAAAAGTTACCTTTGGGTTGGTACTCCGAGTGGGTTAATCGAAGTGGATGCTGGTACTGGGCAGATTTTGCAAACCATCGATGCCTTGAATGGACGCAGCGTTACGGCTCTCCGGTTCGACCGAACGGATCGGCTCTGGGTTGGAACAGTCAATGGTTTACTACGACTAAATCCAACCAGTGGGCAGGTGGATGGGCGAATCGCAACAAATTTGCCCTCCAGCCACATTGTTGCCCTTTTCCCAGACGTGGGTGGCAAACTGTGGGTAGGAACCAGTCAGGGCCTGGCATGGGTTAGTATGCAAACCTTCCAAACGGGCATTCACAATACCTTTAGCCGCCGTTGAGTCGGCTCTTCTGGAAGTAGGGAAGAACTCCTGGCTGGGGCACCGCCCCCACACCCCTTTAAGCCCAATGTCCTAACGCGTTTGTGTAGAGCTGTAGCAAGCCGGGAAAACCAGTGAGCTGGGGTGGGCAGGGAATGGGGGGGAGGGTGTAGGGTGGAGGTAGAAACTGCTCATCCGCTTAAGTCCAATGACGATTACAACTCATCAACTTACCCACTGGAAACAACAGGGCCGAATGATTGTGGCTCTAACGGCCTGGGACTTTGCGATCGCCCAAATTCTGGATCAGGCTGGAGTCGATTTGATCCTGGTGGGGGATTCTCTGGCCATGGTTGCATTGGGGCATCAAACAACCCTACCGGTCACGCTGGATGAAATGCTGCACCACGCCAGGGCCGTGCGGCGGGGGGTACAGCGAGCCCTGTTGGTCTGTGATTTACCGTTTTTGAGCTATCAGGAAAATTCTCAGCAGGCAATGCATTCCGCTGGGCGGGCGCTGAAGGAAGCTGGAATGCAGGCAGTGAAGCTGGAGGGGGGGCATCCAGCCGTGGTTGAAACGGTTGCTCAATTGGTGCAGGCAGGAATTCCCGTAATGGGGCATGTCGGGCTGACGCCCCAATCTGTACACCGCCTGGGCTATCGACAACAGGGCAATTCACCGGAAGCGGGAGAACGCATTTTGCAGCAGGCGATCGCCCTTGAACAGGCAGGCGCTTTCTCGATTGTGCTGGAACATATTCCCAGTGACTTGGCCTGTCAAATCACTCAGAAACTTTCCATTCCAACTATCGGCATTGGAGCAGGTCCCCATTGTGATGGGCAGGTGCTGGTAACGGCTGATTTGCTAGGGCTTTCTAATCGCCAGCCTCCCTTTGCCAAGGTGTACACAAACTTGCGTGAGACTATCGCCCAGGCTGTACAGATGTATGGAACAGAAGTGCGGGAGGGAAAATTCCCGGAAATGTAATGAGCCACAATGTACTAACGAATTTTGGCCTCAAACGATTGGCAAAAGTTTTGGATGCCTGCTTTGACCACATAAATTGCAACCGGAGTGGCCAATTTAAGCGGTAGGGTAGTGTGTTCTGTCAATGACAGGAGAATATCGCCTGTTAGCCCTTCTTTCAGTTTCTCTTTCATTGCGGTCTGACAAATTACATAGCGCCAACGCTTTGCCAATCCCTCAATCCAGCGATCGCTGGTATCTGGTTCCTGCCCTACCTGAATCCCTAAGTTAATGGCAGCATCTTCCAGATCTCCGTCACAGACTTCAATCTCATCCAAGGCAACCAGTGCATCAGGATAATTTACCAGAATTGCCCGAAACTGCTCAATTTCCTTTAAGGTGACGGTGATGGACATGACTGCCAAATCCATGTGAGTAAGGCAATCCTAACATTACTTTTGCGATCGCTTGTTACGCTGTAAGCAAGCTCCTTCGCCCATTCTCCCAGTCATAAGTAATCTTAGAAGAAATCACCGACAGCCAGTTTCAATAGTGGAATGGACGCTGCTCACCAGCCTTAATCTTTACACTCCACTCTGCCATGAAGCGTTAATCGCTTTCAGACGAGGGTTGCGCTAAAGGAGGCACTGGGTCATAGCCCCCCCGATTGAAAGGATGGCAGCGACAGATGCGACCAGCCGCTAACCAGCTCCCCTTCAACACCCCGAATCGATCGATCGCTTCCATGGCATATTGAGAACACGTTGGCTGAAAGCGACAACTAGGGGGCAACAGAGGTGAAATCAACATCCGATAACTTTGAATTAGCCCAATGAATAGAACTTTCATAGTTGCCCTGAATTACTCAAACCCTAAGGACTATAAATAAGTCGCTAGTGGACGATGGCATAAGTCCAGCAACTATTGGGTTTAGGAGTGGGGAGCATTAGGGAGCCAGAATGGTATCCGTATTCCCGCTGTGCTGTACCAGGCGCAATTAAATTAAGGATTATTTCGGGGATGAAGGGGGTGAAACCCCTACCTGGAGGCGCAGCCCCCACTCCCCCATTTACAATTAATGATGGCTACCTGCTCAGGGCTACCTGAGAAATACCCCTCTCCTAGTCTAATGTCTGGAGACCGTCCCTTTTGAGAAAAGAAATTGAGAGTTCCTCTTTAAAGAGGAACCTTCTTCATCCTATAATGGAGATTCTGGCTAAAATTATTGAGGAAATTCAGAGGAACTTGTAATGTCGCGTTATCGAGGTCCACGCCTCCGGGTTGTGCGTCGTCTAGGAGATCTTCCCGGACTGACCCGCAAAGCTCCCAGAAGGGCATACCCACCCGGTCAGCATGGTCAGGAACGAAAAAAACGTTCCGAGTATGCCGTCCGCTTGGAGGAAAAACAAAAACTCCGCTTCAATTATGGTCTGACTGAGCGGCAGTTGTTGCGCTATGTGCGCAAAGCTCGACGAGCTTCCGGTTCTACTGGTCAAGCTCTGCTGCAACTGCTAGAAATGCGTCTGGATAATACTGTTTTCCGGTTAGGTATGGCTCCCACAATCCCTGGTGCCCGTCAGCTGGTTAATCACGGGCACGTAACGGTCAACGGTCAAGTAGTTGATATTCCTAGCTATCAGTGCCGTCCAGGTGATGTGATCGGTGTCAGAGATCGCGATCGCTCCCGTCAGATGGTAGAAACCAACCTGCAATATCCCGGTCTGGCCAACCTGCCTAGCCATCTGGAGTTTGACAAAAACAAGCTGGAAGGCAAGGTGAATGGCATTGTAGAGCGCGAGTGGGTAGCGCTTCAAATCAATGAACTGTTGGTGGTTGAGTACTACTCCCGTCAGGCCTAGTGCTCAAAGGTTTTTTGCAACAAATTCTCCCGCGGCATTCATTCTTTAAACCCTCCTGGAACCGTCAGCCAGGAGGGTTTTTGTTAGATGGCATCGGACTTGACTGCAAAGGTCAGCACAGTTTCATCGACACCCTTGAGTTTGAGGGGACTATGTTTAACAATCTCATCTTCCTCTAAATAATCCGCTACTGCGGCAGAAACCAGAATGGAATCCGGATCTGCCGCTTCCTGGATTCGGGAGGCAATGTTGACGCTGGGACCAATCGCGGTATAGTCTGCCCGCTCCGCACTGCCAAACATCCCCACAACAGCCGTTCCCTGATGGATACCACAACGGAACTGCACCTGTTCAATCCCCTGCTCTTTCCATCGCTGGTTCAGGGTTTGGAGCGATCGCCGCATTTGCCGCGCAGAGGCCACTGCCCGTCGCACCTGCTCATTGGGCGTCAGCTCTTCTGGTGCCCCAAACACGGCCAGAATCGCATCTCCCATAAATTTATCGATAGTGCCGCCGTTATCAAAAATGGCACGGGTCATTTCTGCCAGATATTCGTTCAGAAGTTCGGCAACCTTACGCGATCGCAACGTATTGGAAAGCTGAGTGAAGCCCACGATATCACTAAACAACACCGTCACCATACGCGGTTCTGGACGCAGATCCAGGACCAGCTCGCCCTTTGCTGCCCGTTGCACCAAAGATGCGGGCAAAAATCGCTTCAGGACAGATTCAGTCAGGTAGGTATTGAGTTCGGCAACCCGACGTTCGTTTTCTTTCAATGCCAGCAAATTACGAACTTCTGCCAGCAGTTCGCGATCGCTAAAGGGCTTAGACAGGTAGGCGTCTGCTCCCTGCTCAACCCCTTCGATACGAGTATCTTCATCCGCCTTGGCTGTCAGCAAAATGACCGGAGTACCCTTCAGTTCCCCTTCCTCTCGAATCATTCGAATCATGTCCAGCCCCGACACCCGTGGCATCATCAAATCAGTAATGATGAGATGGGGGCGGAAAGTCTGGGCTGCTTTGAACCCTTCAGATCCATTGCGGGCTGTCCAGACCTGGTAACCCTGATCCCGCAGAATACCGGACACATAGGTCCGCAGATCAGGATTATCATCCACAATTAACACGCGTGACCGCTCAGAATCCACCATTGTTGGGGTAGCAGAATCATTTTCGCGGATACCCTCCTCCGGCGACTCCATTTCCACATCTGCCAGCTCAATCGCCGCCCGGCTCGGTTGAATTTCTGCCTGCACCTCAATTATCTGATCAGCAGGCAAATGGGCTGTTCCAGTCTGAAGCCAGACGGTAAATGTGGTTCCCTCGCCATAGTTTGACTCGACTGAAATTTGCCCCCCATGAAGTTCAACCAATTCCTTCACCAGAGCCAGTCCCAAACCACTCCCCTCATAGCTCCGGTTGGCAGACCCCTCCGCCTGTCTAAACCGCTCAAACAGATGTGGGATCTGGTCGGGACGAATGCCGATTCCTGTGTCAATCACTCTCAACAAACAATGATCTCCTGCGGGTTGCAGGGTCACGGTAATGCTGCCTCCTGCTGGAGTAAATTTCATCGCATTGGACAGCAGATTGTAGAGAACCTTGTCAAATTTTTCCAGATCCAGATATATCTGAGGGCAGTCTTCCAACTGGGTTTTTAGAGCAATCTCTTTTTTCTGGCAGTAGGAACGGAAGGAATCTACAGTTTGGCTGACAAACTCCACCAGGTCGCAGGGTCGGAAGCTGGGCTGCATCCGTCCGGCATCCAGGCGCTGCAAGTCAAGTAGCTGGTTGACCAGGCGCAGCAGACGGCGAGAGTTGCGCAGGGCGATCGCCGCCTGTTCGTAGGAGAGTCCCTGTTTCTGAGCCACAGCAGACTCTAGCGGACCAATGGTTAAGGTCAGCGGGGTGCGAAATTCGTGGGAAATGTTCTGGAAGAACTCGGTTTTCTGACGATCCAATTCCAGTAGCTGCTCTGCCTGCTGGCGGGTTTTTTGGTAAAGGCGTGCCTGGTGGACGGCGATCGCTGCCTGGGCTGCCACCGCCTGCGCCAGTTCAATTTCGGCAGGTTGCCAGCGTCGTGGCTGGTGGTTCTGTCGCAACGAAATACTGCCAATAATCTCCCCATCCAGGATCAGCGGTACGACCAGCAGCGCCCGCGCCGGATTGCGGATCGGCAACTCCGGCACATTCATCTCTGGATATTTTTCCAGGTCATTCAAAACTACGGGCTGCTGAGTCAGCATCAGTTGCCGCAGTACGGGATTGTTCTCAATCGGGACCGTGGATTGGGGCAAAGGACGGGGCACCATCTCTTCCTCATTCAGGAAAGAGTGGGTCGCAGAGATATGTCCATTGCTGGAATGGAGGAGATCCCCTCCTTTTTCATCAGGGCTAAGGGGTGAACCTGGATAAGCTGCGTCGTGCAGCCCAACGCAATGGACGAACTCGTCTTCTCGTGTCCAAAGAGACAGAGCGCACCCATCAACATGGAGTGCCTGCCCAAGTTGATGGGTGATCGCTGCGAAAATTTCCTGAGGTTCAAGGCTAGAGCGAATAGCAGATGTAATCGTGTTAATCAGGACTTCTCGTTTCGCCAGTGCCCGCACCTGTTCATAGGCGCGTGCCTGGGACAGGGCCAGGGCGGCCTGGTCAGCCACCATCATCATCAATTGCACTTCGTCATCCTGCCAGGTACGCAGTTCTCCACACTGGTGCAGGGCCAGAACAGCAACCAGTTCTTGCTGACAGGTGAGCGGCACAATCAGGCTGGAGCGGATGTTGGCTCTGGCATAGATCTGCTGACGATGTTGGGCGATCGCATCCTCTCCCTGAAGTCGCTCGTCTGTCTCCGCATCCTGAATAATCTGAACTCCGTGAGTTTCCCAAACCGTTTCTGCCAGAAGTGCTTTGAAGGCTTCGCGGGATTCTTCTTTGTGGAGTTGCCACAGGCAGGTTGAGGCGGCACCCGTAGCACTGACCGGGTCCGAAGTTGGACTGGCGCTAGCGGCTACGGCTTCCCGGTAACCGAGCCGCTCCTCATCGACGTAAACAAACCACTCATCATCCAGATGCCCATCGTGAAAAGGGCGCACGACACAACTGCTGGCTTCCAGCATCTGGCCCACAGTTTCACCGATGGTTTGAATGATCTGACGATAGCTGAGCGCACTCCGAATGGTATTGGTCACAGCGTTGAGGAGAGATTCCTGCCGTAGCGATCGCCTCAATTCCCGAGTTCGTGCCTTTAAGACATTGTGAGTGTCAACAGCCTGCCGCACCACCGCCTTAAGCTCATCATCATCCCACGGCTTCGTTACGTACTTAAACACTTTACCGGAGTTAATTGCTTCCACCAGGTCTTCCACATCGGTGTAACCAGTCAAAATAATCCGGATGATGTCAGGATATTGAGTGGCCGTCAGGCTCAAGAATTCGGTACCACTCATTAAGGGCATCCGCTGATCGGAAATGATCACCGCCACATCCCCTTCGTTAGCCAAAATGTCCAGGGCTGTGGGGCCATTTTCTGCCCGTAGCACCCTAAATTCTCGATGAAAGGTCCGGTACAACAAATCAAGGTTGTCTGGCTCGTCATCCACAACCAGGAGCTTTGGCTTATTGTTCTGTTGGACTTTCATGCACCGCTCTCCTGCTGCAAAGGCAGTTGGATGAACCATTGGTTGAGTTCACAGAACGTTCTTAGAGGAGATGCAACATTTTCCTGACAGAATATCAATGGGTATAACAATGCTGAGGAATCGGTTGCGTCGCGTCTGATGGTTACCGGGCTACTTAGTCTGCATTCCAGGGGGGAAGTCCTGGTGACCTGCGATACGCACTTGGTCCTCCAATTTTGAAGGTGAGTATCGAAGTTGCTGTGCATCAGTTTCAGTGACGACTTCAGTAACGACAAATTGCGAGAAAACGACTGAAAAGGCTAGCGGGTTAACTTAACCCCAAGCGGTCAATGAACCAGATGATGACAGGAGGAAAACCGCTAATCAGCGGAATAGTTGAACTCAAGACTGGCTTAAACCGCTTTCCTCTATCCATGTTGCCCCGGGTAGGGTTTTCTCTAACGCTCAGGCAGCAATCTTCCTTTGATGATTGTTTTTCGATGATTGTTGAGCGTAATAAGTAGATATATAGCTATAGCCACCAGGCTTAGGACGGGGTGCAGGGGAGGCCCCCTGGCTGGCGGCTTCGCCCCCACTCTCACCTTTACAAATTAATTATGACTACTTACCTTAGGAGCATGGATTAAATAACATCTGATTTTTCCACATCCTTAACCCTTCCCCCCTCCCCTCTCCGAGCCGAAGAGAGGAGCCGAGGGCGGGGTGAGGTTACAGAGATTATTTAGTTTTCGTTCCTTAGCAACTTAGCTAAATGTTGAGTGCAATGGGCAAAATTAGCAAATATCTCGATTTCCTTCAGGGAAGGGTGGAACAGCTAGCAGAGAATTGTAAATCGTAACAAACCCGTTTTAAATTTTTAAGCAATTCTACTTATCTAGAAGAAAATTAATAAAAGAAATTAGTCATAATCATCGATACTGATTAATGTAAAAGCAGACATCATATCGATCTTTTGCTCAAACTCCAAACCTTACAGACTTGATGTCTCTGAGGGGTGGGGTTTTTCAGTCAAATTGCCCCATTGATGGTACAACATTAGCCGTTTATCTGCTTTGGAGCTTTTTCCATCATGCGCTGCCCCTTCTGCCAATACACTGAAAACCGTGTTCTTGAGTCGCGCTCGGCGGAGGGAGGGCAAAGTGTGCGGCGGAGGCGGG
Source organism: Leptothermofonsia sp. ETS-13 (assembly GCF_049200465.1). Classification (NCBI taxonomy): domain Bacteria; kingdom Bacillati; phylum Cyanobacteriota; class Cyanophyceae; order Leptolyngbyales; family Leptolyngbyaceae; genus Leptothermofonsia; species Leptothermofonsia sp. ETS-13. The sequence goes on along the minus strand of NZ_CP120836.1, from coordinate 1,009,503 downwards.
AATGTCTCAGGTGTAAGCGCCGTTTTACAACTTACGAGCGAATTGAATTTGTTCCCATTACAGTGATTAAGCGGAATGGCGATCGCGAATCCTTTGACCGCTCCAAACTTTTGCGCGGCATCATCCGGGCCTGTGAAAAAACAGACATCTCTGCCCCACAACTGGAAGCAATGGTGGATGAAATTGAAGCCGAGCTGCAACAGCGAGCTGTGCGTGAGGTAAGCAGTTCTGAAATCGGTGAACTAGTGCTACAAAATCTGTGCGATTTAAGTGAAGTTGCTTACATTCGATTTGCCTCTGTTTATCGCAAATTTCAGGGTATCCGAGATTTTGTAGATGCCCTGAATCATCTTCAAAGTACTAGTAGCCGTTCCTCCAGCAAAGAAACTCTGGCTCAAGAAGAATCTCCAGTTGGCTCGGATAGGACCATTCTGCCCCATTCCCAGCCTGCTTCCCATGCTGAAGTGTAACCATTGAGAACTTGTGAGAACTTGCTAACACTTCTGTTTTCTTAAAGATTTGTTAATCCTTGCAAACAAAAACTTTGCTCTGCTAGCAGAGTCCCTGCCTTTTTGGTCAGCTCCTTCCTGGTTTGGAAGAAAATATCCTTATGGAAAAATATGCTGGGCAGTCCTCGTTAGGTTATCATGGTTCTTCTGAGCCCCCAATCTCATCGTTTGAAATCTCCTAGAATAGATAGGAGGGATGTAGGTGTAGTCAGCATTGCTTTAGCGTGCCTATACATCGACAGGAGGCAATTTTAGAAGGAGAGTAATTATTAGGACATGATTCGCATGGTCAATCAGGAAACGACAGACATTGACGTTGGCTTTACCCACGAAGATTTCGCAGCCCTGCTCGACAAGTACGACTACCACTTCAGTCCTGGCGATGTGGTTGCCGGAACGGTATTCAGTCTTGAGCCACGGGGTGCTCTGATTGACATTGGTGCGAAGACTGCTGCTTACATCCCGATCCAGGAAATGTCCATTAATCGGATTGACAGTCCAGAGGAAGTGCTGCAATCCAACGAGACGCGTGAGTTCTTTATCCTAGCAGACGAAAATGAAGATGGGCAGCTAACCCTCTCCATTCGTCGGATTGAGTACATGCGGGCTTGGGAGCGGGTTCGTCAGCTGCAAGCAGAAGATGCAACAGTACGATCAATGGTGTTCGCAACCAACCGGGGTGGCGCTCTGGTTCGGATTGAGGGGCTACGTGGCTTCATTCCGGGTTCTCACATCAGCACCCGCAAGCCTAAGGAAGATCTGGTGGGTGAAGAATTGCCCCTGAAGTTCCTGGAAGTTGACGAAGAACGAAATCGTCTTGTCCTCAGCCACCGGCGGGCTCTGGTTGAGCGGAAGATGAACAAGCTTGAAGTAGGCGAAGTGGTGATTGGAACCGTCCGTGGGATCAAGCCTTACGGCGCGTTTATCGATATTGGTGGGGTCAGCGGTCTGCTGCACATCTCTGAGATTTCTCACGACCACATTGATACCCCCCACAGCGTCTTCAACGTCAACGATGAGGTGAAGGTGATGATTATCGACCTGGATTCTGATCGCGGACGGATATCGCTGTCAACCAAGCAGTTGGAACCAGAACCCGGTGACATGGTCAAGAATCCGCAGGTTGTCTACGACAAGGCTGAGGAAATGGCGGCGAAATATCGTGAACAGGTGCTGGCACAGCAACAGGGTAAGTCAATGACCTTGGCAGAACCTGAACCTCCGCTGGAAGTGGATGTGGAGGATCTCCCTTCTGCCATTGATGAAGAGTAGTATTCGGTCTCCGCTTAAAACTGGTAAATTTTCTGAAAGAGGGGTCTTCCCTCTTTTTTATTGCAGTTTATTGCAGTTTGAGGCATGACTTTCCTGGTCACGATTCAGTGTGGAACTGTTTGTTTTAAGAATCTACAGGCAGTTCTATTTGATAAGGACGGAACGCTGGCCAATTCCCAGGACTTTTTGTGGAATCTGGGGCAAAAGCGGGCCCGCCTGATTGATGCCCAGATCCCTGGTGTTCAGGAGCCTCTGTTGATGGCCTTTGGGCTGGATGGGCCAGTCCTGAATCCATCTGGAATGATGGCGGTTGGTTCTCGCCTGGAAAACGAAATTGCTGCCGCTGCCTATATTGCAGAAACAGGACGGGATTGGATAGAGGCGAGATCGATCGCGCGATCAGCCTTTCAGGAAGCCGATCGCGTTTTCAGACGTAAAGCCGATCATACCCCCCTGTTTGACGAGGCCATCCAATTGCTACGATCGCTGGCAAAGACCCAGGTGAAAGTTGGGATTCTTTCAGCAGACACCACCGCAAACGTCCAGGACTTCATAGAACGGTACGAACTGGGGGCACTGGTGTCGTTAGGAATGGGAACGGATGCTGGACCGGGGAAACCCGATCCCACTCTGTTTTACCAGGCCTGTGTGGAATTGGGGGTGGAACCAAAGGCGGTGCTTGCGATCGGAGATTCTGCCGCTGATGGTGAGATGGCACGGGCCGCAGGTGCTGCTGGCTGGATTGGGGTCACCTGGGGATGGACACCGCCCATCTCTTTAAGGGGTGCGGATGCTTTAGCTGCTCGTTTTGATGATATTCAAGTTTTTGATGAAGCGGTTCAGGTGGGTGGTTAACCTTGAGAACGAAACGATAAACGCTCTGGCTGGGCTTATTCTCAATTTTCAACTTGTAAAGAATAAGTAAAGATGTTGAATCATGGATTCTGATGACTTATCAGGTTCGGTTAACATTCTTGCAGTTTGCCGGGTAGAATTACGTAAGTTCTTAAGATGCCCATGCCCTACCCTCTAATAGGAGTGTGAGTAGGAGTGGTTGATGTTCCCCTAGCAGTAAGGAGAGGGTATCCAGTTGTCTCGTCGCTATCTTTTTACCTCTGAATCCGTTACCGAAGGACATCCAGATAAAATCTGCGATCAAATCTCAGATACGATTCTGGATGCCCTATTGACCGAAGACCCTGCCAGCCGCGTGGCTGCAGAGGTTGTGGTCAACACAGGTCTAGTTTTGATTACCGGTGAGATTACCACCAAGGCTCAAGTCAACTACATTGACCTGGTCAGGCAGAAAGTTACCGAGATTGGCTACACCGGAGCCGATGGTGGCTTCTGTGCAACAAGCTGTGCGGTGTTGGTGGCTCTAGATGCCCAATCTCCGGATATTGCTCAGGGTGTTAACTCGGCTCACGAAACTCGAGCGCAGACTAGTAGTGAGGAGTTAGACCGGATTGGGGCAGGTGACCAGGGGATTATGTTTGGGTTTGCCTGTAATGAAACCCCAGAGTTGATGCCCCTTCCTATTAGTCTGGCTCACAGGATTTCCCGCAAGCTGGCAGCCGTGCGTAAGACTGGGCAACTCCCTTACCTCCGTCCGGACGGAAAAACTCAGGTGACAGTTTTATACGAGGACAACCGTCCCATTGGGATTGACACCATTTTGGTCTCCACCCAGCATACCCCAACCATTGGTGACATTACCGATGAGGCAGCGGTACAGGCAAAGATCAAAGAAGATCTATGGTCGGTGGTTGTATTGCCGGTCTTTGCTGATATTGACATTAAACCCAACAGCGATACTCGTTTCTTAGTCAACCCTACGGGTAAGTTTGTTGTGGGTGGTCCCCAGGGAGATGCGGGACTGACGGGTCGCAAGATTATTGTCGATACCTATGGCGGGTACTCTCGTCATGGTGGTGGCGCGTTTTCTGGAAAGGATCCCACAAAGGTCGATCGCAGTGCAGCCTATGCCTGCCGCTATGTGGCAAAAAACATTGTGGCGGCTGGATTAGCAGAAAAGTGCGAAGTGCAATTGAGTTATGCGATCGGGGTCGCCCGCCCGGTCAGTATCATGGTAGATACTTTTGGCACTGGCAAAATTCCTGACGAGCGCATCCTTGACCTGATTAACCAACACTTTGAGCTACGTCCTGCCGGGATCATTCAAACCTTCAATTTACGACAGCTTCCGGCAGAGCGGGGTGGTCGCTTTTATCAAGATGTGGCGGCTTATGGTCACTTTGGACGGACTGATCTTGAATTGCCCTGGGAACAGGTCGATAAGGCACCTGTTTTGCGAGAAGCTCTGGCAGAGTTTCTCTCGGTAAAACTCTAGAAAAAACTCTGTGCGCAGTGATGGAGAGGCTACTTTAAGCTGGTGGTCGTCGTCATAACGGTGCACTTATTGTGCATTTATTGATTAAAACCTTCTGGAATAATCAGGCTAACTCTGTTAGGCTCCAGAAGGTTTTTTGGTGTGGGGAAATTGTTCGCTTTCAAGCAAGCCAGATTTGCTTATGTCTAATGAACTACTGCACCAAGAATTATCCGCTTTACGCCAGAGTGAGGAAAAGTTTCGGAGCATTGTTGAAAATGCCAATGATCTGATCTTTTTGCTTTCTCCAGAAGGAATTTTTTCCTACGTCTCGCCAAACTTTACCGATATTTTGGGGTATGACCTGGCTGAAATTGAGGGGAGGTCCTTTGTCCCCTTGATTGACCCTGATGATTTGCCGATTTGCTACCAGGCTTTTGAAACTGCGATCGCAACTGGGCAAAAACAGTCAGGAATTGAGTACCGGGTTCGCCACAAGAATGGTAACTGGCGATGGCACACGCTGAACCTGGCGGTCAAAAAAGATAGCCACGGTGAGGTTGTTTCGATTATTGGGGTGGCAAGGGATATTAGTGGGCGCAAGCAGGTGGAGCAGCAACTTCATCGGCAAGCCCAGTTTTTGCAGAGCATCTGGGATGGGGTAGACTACGGAATTTTTGTCCTGGATGTTCTGGAGGGGGGGACGGAATTTCGCTACGCCAACTACAACTCAGCCATGGCGAGAATCAGCCCCATCCCGTTTAAGTCTCTGTTAGGCAAAACTGTCAGTGAAGCCCCGGGCGAAACCGACATTCCTTTTCGTCGGCGTTATCAGGAGTGTCTTCAAGTTGGGCAAACGGTTTCGTTTGAAGAGTGTTTGCGCCAGGAGGAGGGGGAGAGATGGTGGCACTTAAACGTTACGCCCCTACGCAACAGTGCCGCCCAGATTTATCAGCTGATTGTCACAGTGACAGATATCAGCGAGCGTAAGCAGGCAGAGGAGGCTTTGAGGCGATCGGAAGCGGAACTGAGGCAGCGATCAGTTGAACTGGAAGCGGCCCTGCGTAAGCTCCAAAATACCCAGGCGCAGTTAATTCAAACCGAGAAGATGTCCAGCTTGGGGCAACTCGTCGCCGGAGTTGCCCATGAAATTAATAATCCTGTCAATTTTATCTATGGCAACCTTGCCTACGCCAATGAGTATACGCAAGATTTGATTCGTCTACTTAATCTGTATCAAAAGCATTACCCAGAGCCAGAGCCAGAGATTCAAACTGTTGCGGCGGCTATTGATCTTGATTTTCTGATCGCAGACCTGCCCCGATTGCTTGCTTCTATGAAAATGGGGGCAGATCGGATCCAGAAAATTGTCACTTCTCTGCGTTCTTTTTCTCGCATGGATGAAGCAGAGTTCAAAGCTGTCGATATTCATGAGGGAATTGAGAGCACCCTGCTAATTTTGCAGAGCCGACTGAAGGCAAAACACGATCGCCCCGAAATCCGACTGATCAAAGAGTATGGCAACCTACCACTGGTGGCATGTTACGCCGGAGAAATGAATCAGGTGTTCATGAACATTCTTAGCAATGCCCTGGATGCGATGGAGGACCGGGATAGGCGGCGATCTGTTGAGGAAATGCAGCAAATGCCCAGTACCCTGCATATCTCAACGGAGGTGCTGGACAAAGAGTATGTCGTTATCCGAATTGCTGACAATGGGCCTGGAATGACAGAATCGGTACGGCAGCGGTTGTTTGACCCCTTTTTTACAACCAAACCGGTGGGTAAAGGGACAGGTATGGGCTTATCGATCAGCTACCAGATTGTGACTGAGCGGCACGGAGGTTCTTTGAAGTGCCTTTCAGTTCCTGGTCAGGGAGCGGAATTCGTGATTCAAATTCCCATTCGGCAACGGTTGGCTGAGTCAGAAACCCAATGAGATCCCCGCGATGCTTGACTTCAGATCTCCGACCTCTAATCGTTTTGCCCATAGCGTCGGGGCTTTTATAGAGAAGTCGGGATCTGGATTACCCGATTCTGGCTACAGAATCTGGGCGAGATGCGATATCCTTGTCTAGAAGCGAATTGCTACCTTTATAGCCTTACGCATTCTGGTTAGGACAGGGGCAGTGCTCCCACAGCCCCCACAGCAAGGGTGAAACCCCTGCCCCCCATCACAATCCAAACGCTTACTGCTTAAATCCTGATCTCCTGTGCAGTCGCTCAGCCCTCCATGACTCAAACAATTGACTTTCTCAGCCATCTCAATGCTTCCCAACGGCAAGCGGTTGAACATTACTGTGGTCCTCTGCTGGTGGTTGCCGGGGCAGGCTCTGGTAAAACAAGGGCACTAACCTACCGGATTGCCAATCTGGTGCTAACCCATCGGGTTGATCCAGAGAACATTCTGGCCGTGACGTTTACCAATAAAGCGGCCAGGGAAATGAAGGATCGGATCGAGAAACTGTTTGCCGATCGCGAAGCCCAACGGGAATATGGTAAGCCCCTGGATGCGCTTCCTCCCGATGAGCAAACCCGGCTTAAGTCGCGCATTTACAAAACAATTACTAAAGACCTGTGGATCGGGACATTTCACGCCCTTTGCACTCGCATTCTGCGATTTGATATTGAAAAGTATCAGGACCGCAATGGTCGGCAGTGGACGCGTACCTTTTCCATCTTTGATGAGTCCGATGCTCAGAGCCTGGTAAAAGACATTGTGGTCAACCAGCTCAATTTGGATGACAGGAAGTTTGATCCGCGATCGGTTCGGTTTGCCATTAGCAATGCCAAGAACCAGAGCTGGTCACCCCAGGATCTGGAACGGGAACAGCCCAACTATCGAGGGCGAGTGATTGCGAACGTTTATAGCATGTACCAGGATGCACTGGCCGCCAACAACGCCCTCGATTTTGACGACCTGATTTTGATGCCAGTCAAACTGTTTCGCCAAAACGAACAGGTACGGGCTTACTGGCACAATCGTTTTCGCCACATTCTGGTGGATGAGTATCAGGACACCAACCGCACCCAGTATGACCTGATTCGATTGCTGGTCACCAATCGGGAAGATTCCAGCCGATTTAATGACTGGCATTATCGTTCTGTCTTTGTCGTAGGAGATGCGGATCAATCGATCTACTCATTCCGAGCGGCGGACTTCACGATTCTGATGGATTTCCAGGATGATTTTGGCGATCGCCTGCCGGATGACGATACCCGCACGATGGTAAAACTGGAGGAAAATTACCGCTCCACCCAGAACATTCTGGAAGCTGCGAATCAACTGATTGAGAACAATACCGAGCGAATTGAAAAAATTCTGCGCCCGACCCGTGGTAGCGGTGAATCAATCTTTCTCTATCGGGCCGACGATGAAGTGGACGAGGCAGAGTTTGTGGTTCAAAAGATCCGCGAACTGGAGGCAAAACATCCGGAACTGAGCTGGAGTAAGTTTGCCATTCTCTACCGCACCAACGCCCAATCCCGTTCCTTTGAGGAAATCCTGGTTCACCATAAAGTGCCTTATAAGATAATCGGTGGGTTGCGGTTCTACGATCGCAAAGAAATTAAGGATGTGCTGGCCTATCTGCGGGCGATCGCCAACCCCTATGATACTGTCAGCCTGTTGCGGGTCATCAACACACCCCGGCGCGGCATTGGCAAGACCACGATTGATACTCTAGTCCGGGCTTCCCAGGAGTTAAATCAACCCCTCTGGGAGATTTTGCAGGATGAAACGTCGGTGAAAACCCTGGCGGGGCGCTCTGCTAAGGGCGTACTCAGCTTTGTCCAGATCATCCAGAAAGGGCGAGAGCAACTGGATACCCTACCGGCCAATGAAATCATCCAGGAAGTGCTGGAAGCCTCTGGCTATGTTGCTGACCTGAAGGCACAGGGCACCGATGAGGCCGAGGAGCGGCTGAAGAACGTTGAAGAGCTTTACAATGCTGTCAACCAGTTCCAGGAGGACAACGAAGAAGACCCCAGCCTGATTGCATTTCTGGCCAATGCTTCTCTGGCTTCCGATCTGGACAATCTGGATGAGGGCGAAAACAAAGTCTCTCTGATGACGCTACACTCTTCTAAAGGGCTGGAGTTTCCGGTCGTGTTTCTCGTTGGGTTAGAGCAAGGTTTGTTTCCTAATCACCGTTCAATCGATAATCCGGCAGCTCTGGAGGAAGAACGCCGCCTCTGCTACGTCGGTATTACCCGCGCCCAGGAACGGCTGTTTATTTCCTATGCCCGTGCTCGGCGGCTGTATGGCAACCGGGAGTTTGCAGAGCCATCTCTGTTTTTAAGCGAGTTACCGAAGGAAGAGATGGAGTCAAATAGCGCCTCTGCCTTTCCAAGCCGGTTTACGAAAACCATTGCCCAATCTCGCGAACAACGGGAGGAGGATGCGCAACTGCCCAATACCCATGAGGATGACTGGAGCGTGGGCGATCGCGTCATCCACAGGGCCTATGGCGAAGGCCAGGTGACACACATCTTTGGTGCAGGCAACAAAATCTGCCTGGCAGTCAAGTTTCCGGGAATGGGACAAAAAATTGTCGATCCCAAAATTACATCTGTCCAGCGGCTTGATTAAGCGCAGTTCAGGAGCAGGGCGCGGGGAAGTGGTGGATGGATGATTTAGCGTACTGGCATCGGCAACGGTCATTAAATCGATTAATTGTCCCGATACAGCAAGACAACCGGGATGGACATCTGCAAACTGCTTAGACGCATCGATCATGCAATCAATATAGGTATACCAGTGGTCATTATGGTTAGGACGGGGTGCAGGGGTGGAACTCCTGGCTGGGAGCGAAGCCCCCACTCCCTCTCTAATTCCAATGTCCTAACGCACCCGCGTAGAGCTATAGCAATCTATAGGTAGCAACCTCAGCATGCTGAATCTGGATATGAAATAGATGATGTATGCTCGAAACTTCGTTTCGATTCATGCTCCTTTTCAGCAACGCCGCAATCTCCACATCCGCCAATTTCCTATGGAGTTGCACAAACATGCGATATTCCTTTCATAATGTTGTATACAGTTTATTGTGGCTACTTATACACCGTTCACTGTCGCTTTAATGGCAGCACGATCGCAAATGTTGCCCCTTCCCCTAGTTGGCTCCGCAAAGTCACAGTTCCACCATGGGCAGTAGCGATCGCTTTTACAATTGCCAACCCCAATCCAGCGCCTTCCGAGCGGCGACGTTGATGGGTTAGTCTGGCAAATCGTTCAAAAATCCGCTTTTGATCGGCTGGTGGAATGCCTGTGCCTGTATCGCACACCCAAAAATGAACCTTGCCTTTCGCGATCGCCGATCCAAGCGTGATAGAGTCTGTTGGCTGAGTATGCTGAGTTGCATTTTGCACCAGATTCATGATTGCTTGAGTCAGTCGTTGGCGATCAGCCCTGATTTGTCCTTGAGCAACCTCTTCCAAGTACCAGTTACGCGGGGCAAGAGTTTTTACTTTAGCAAATAAATCTTGCATGAAGGGAGCTAGCTCAACAGTTTCAAGTTGCAAAAAATCTGGACGCTCTGATTTTGCCAGCACAATCAAATCATCCACAATACGGCTCATTCGGTCTAACTCATCGGTCACCAATGCCAGTGTTTCCCGTTGTTCTGTAGACAAGACTTCCATCACTTCTAAATTTCCCCGAATGATGGTAATTGGAGTCCGCAGTTCATGCCCGGCATCGTTAACAAACTCTCGCTGGGTAATAAATGCTGTCTCAACCCGATTCATCATCTCATTAAACTGAGCGGCTAACCGAGCCAGTTCATCCTTTCCCTGGACTGAAATCCGCCGGGTCAAATCTGATTCATTGATCGCTTCAACCGTTGTCGCTAAGGTTTGTAACGGTTGCAAGACTCGTCCCGATGCCAGCCAGGCTAATAACAATGCCAGTATCAGCGCGCCGCCTGCAACTTGCGCCGCGATCCAAGTTGCCTCTAACCCCTCTGCCCACTCACCAGCTGTCGTATGAACAATCACAAACACACCCAACAGTTGATTTTGATGCTCGACAGGTTGAACTAAGTAGAGAATATTACCAATATCAGGGTCGGCACTGGAGATTTCTCCTTGATCTGCCCAGGTTTGTTGTGCCCAGCGTTGCATTAATGAGGAATTTGTGCCTAATTCGGTGGGCCGCCCACTGGGGCTGGATCTATAGAATTGCCCATCGACAAATGCAATTAAATAAACCTCATCCTCAGGGACACGATGAGCCATATATGCATTAAAAAATTGTTTCAGTTCTGCTCCTGTACTAGGTGATTTAATGCTCGGCTTCTGACGACCATCCCAATGAATCGCCGACAAAATACCTGAATTTTTAGAGCGCCTTGCCTCGCTACCACCCTGATGGACATTATCATCATCAACAAAATCAGAACTATTTGCCAGCAAACGGCGAAAGTCTTCCATTTCCTCTGCCATATCCTGCCGAACACGGGCATCAATCTTGGCAAACAACAAATAACGAAAGATAGGAATAGATAGCCCAAATGTAAAAATCAAAATCAGAACATACCATGTCAGAATGCGAGTGCGAGTTTCTCCCCAAAAGGTATGCCAGTAAGCCCTTACTTGCCGACGCAGGGAGGCTGGCAAGGAAGAAATCAGGGTCGAAGATAAAGAAATTGGGCGATCGCTGGGACTGCTCACTGAAACTTCTCTCTTATCTTTCTTATCTTACAGTTCAAGCATCGCTTAGATTACCGCAGTCAACTCAATTCTATAGTGTTCACAAACTATTTGTGAACAAGGGGGGATTCCACCCCTGCACCCTGTCCTGAGTCTGGTGGCTATCGCTATAAATGACTTCTAAGGCAATGCAGCCACAAGCAGCCATGATGAGAATTTTTTCATGCAACTTTCATCTATGTTTCATTCTGAGAAACCAGAATTATTGGAATCGATGTTCCATACTTTTCATCTTTTGGGAGACTGCAATTAATATAGGTGATTGGTTATGGTAGGTGATTGGTTATGGACAACTGGTATTAAGTAGCTAGATTTGATTATTTGTAGGATGGGTTGGCGTAGTGTACCCCACGCAAATCCTGAGTTTAATACTTCAACCCAACTTAATTTGTAATTTAATTATTGTCCACTTACTTATTGTATTGTCCACTTACTTAGAAAACCTAAGCCTTTACTACAATTAGTTTCTTAAATTAATAATTTGTGTAGGCGAATTTGTGTAGGCGAACGCAATGACGATTCAAGACATTTTTAACTTTTTTGCAGGTCCTCCAATTTTATTTCTTAACCATGAGCTAGCTGTTTGCTACGTAGCTGCAACATTACTTCAGGAAGACTCCTACGGCACTGAGATGATTCAACGCCTGGAAACAGAATACCCAGGCTATCGAGTTTCGGATACAGTTCTCTATGACAGCCTTAAGTTCTTGATAGCAGAGGAAGCCATCACCAGTTACTTGAAGAAAGTTTCCGGTCGGGGGAGACCCCGGCGGATGTATCAGATTAAGCCTGAAGCAAAGGAAAAGTTACAGGATCTGGCACGCTTTTGGCATGAATACAATCGAAGATCTGTTTGCACAGATTTAGACCTTGCTACTCAACCGATGTACTAGTGTTGCAATAGTGTTGCAAACACTCAATGTGCGACATGGGGAAGTAGGGGCTCTCCCCCTCAAGACTTTTGTTTTGATCTACTATTAACCCGGCAATCATTGATCCTGCATTTTGTGGGCTGGAAGCCTTGAAAAACCTGAATTTGCTTTCGTGACTTGCATTGCCGGATTAATAGATAAAGAAGTTCCGTTCTTGCGGTGGTAATAGTTCTGTTGCTACTCCTGAAACCTTTGCATACACGGTGCGTGAATGGATAAATTGAATGAACCATCTTCTAAGTTGGATTCGGCTACTGCCAGTCCAGGTGAAATATTGCCTGTAGATGATAACCCAGACAACTTGTGCCTGCTTCCGGCCCTATTGCGGCGACAAGGATACCACATTCGTTGTGCGACAGGGGGAGGAATGGTACTGCGCTCAATTCAGTCTGCTTCCCCTGACCTGATTCTGCTGGACATTATGATGCCAGAGATGGATGGCTATGAAGTTTGCCGACAGTTGAAAGCTAATCCACAGTTGAAAGCTAATCCTCTTACAGCTGCAATTCCAGTGATTTTTCTGAGCGCAGCGGATGACCCTTCTTATAAAAGGCTAGCACTGGCTGTAGGGGGAGTGGATTATGTAACAAAGCCCTATCGAATTCAGGAAATTGTGAGTAAGGTTCAGGCGGTGTTGAACCAACCAGCACTAGGTAGTGAAATATCTGTGAAATATCTAAAGTTAAACCATCTAAAATTGATAGTCCCATTCCTTAAAGGCTAAAGAAAAATAGTTGTTTTCAGAAGATTTGGTATAGCTCTACGCGGGTGCGTTAGGACATTGGAATTAGAGAGGGAGTAGGGGCTTTGCCCCCAGCTAGGGGTTCTACCCCTGCACCCCGTCCTAACCATAATAACTACCGCTATAGATAAAACTTTTAGAACTTAGCCTTTTTTCCCTGAACTTTACGTAAGGGTACTACCCTAAAATTAATAGGCCTAAAATTAATAGGTGTATTTCCTAATGTAGTTAGAGTAAACGCCAGTACAACCCACGTTTATACATCCAGCTAAACTCTAAAGCAACTGATACCAATGTTTTATAAAGCTGTACATTATCAATTCCCGGCTGTCGCCGTCCCCCTTACCAAGGGGGACTACAGAGGGTTCTGATTCTACGCATCCTTATATTGAATTGGTATGAGCTAAAAGCAGTGGTTTGATGAAGAACTGATCTGAATAGGGGATTGATCGCTGCATCAATCGTTGAAGAGGGGTGAACCATGAAAGAACTTAAGGCCAAACGCTCTTACTCCGGCACTTCTGCTACATCCTCCCTTCCGCCAACCCATCTACCAGGGACTTCCCTCAAGCCTTACTGGCAGCATCTTTTTGGAGAAGCTCGCACTCGCATTTTGCTTTGGTATGTCTTAATTTTTGCGCTGGTCTTTTTAGCTGGAATTCCTGCCTTCCGGTATTGGTTGTTCCAACGGGTGGATGAGCGGGTTCGCCAGGGTATGGCAGAAGAAATGGAAACCTTCTACAGCCTGATCAACCGTGATTACAAGTTTTTGCAAAGCTTAGATGATTCTGATTCAGAAAATCTGGAGCGCCTCAAAGAAAATTTGAAGACTACCCATGCTGACATTATTCCTCCCAACTCCAAAGAGGATTTGACCGAATTTTTTAGACAATATCTCCTCTACCGTATCCCAAAGGACGATACTTTCTTAATCACGTTTGTTGATGGCAAGTTTTATAAATCCAGCCCCAGGGCCCGCCCTGAAGCACTTAGCAAAGATGGAGACTTAGTCCAGCAGTGGAAAGACCAAACCCGACCTTCTCAGGGCGAGGTAGAAGTTTCAGATCCCAGTGTGAGCAAAATTCTGTACATGGTAGAGCCAGTTCAGATTAATGGGCAAACACGAGGTGTGTTTGTGGTGGCTCATGCCACAGCGGGGGAGCGGGCAGAAATTCTGGAAGCATTGCTGGTGGTGGTGCAGGTGTTTGTTGTTTTATTCTTGATTGCACTGTTGCTTACCTGGTTTGCCGCTGGACGGGTGCTGGCTCCGCTCAGAACCATTACATCCACAGCGCAAACTATCAGTGAAACCGATTTATCCCGACGGTTGCCTGTTCGAGGTCGGGGAGAATTGGCAGAACTGGCAGCTACCTTTAATGGCATGATGAATCGTCTGGAGATTGCCTTTGACACTCAGCGAGAATTTATCAATGATGCGGGACACGAGCTGCGAACCCCAATCACGATTATTCGAGGACATTTAGAACTGATGGGCAATGACCCAGCTGAACAACAGGAAACGCTGGCACTGGTGGTGAGTGAACTAGAGCGGATGAGCCGCTTGGTAGATGACATGATTTTGCTAGCCAAGGCAGAACGGGCTGATTTTTTACATCTGGAAACAGTGGATGTAGCGGAGTTGACTCAGGAACTTTTTACCAAGGCAAAGGCTCTGGAAGATCGTGACTGGCAGTTAGACAACAGTGCACGGGGACGGATTGTAGTTGATCGGGAGCGGATAACAGAGGCAATCATGAATCTGGCACAAAATGCCACCCAACATACTCAACCGGAGGATACAATTGCAATCGGATCTGCAATCGCCAAAGGCAAGGTGCGCTTTTGGGTGCGGGATACAGGTGAGGGAATTCCACTACCTGATCAGAAGCGCATTTTTGAGCGGTTTGCCCGCGCTGCTAACAGTCGGCGGCGTTCAGAAGGAGCCGGACTGGGATTATCCATTGTAAAGGCGATCGCGGAAGCCCATAGCGGACAGGTGTTACTCCGCAGCAAGCTCGGCTCTGGCTCCATGTTCACCATTGTTTTACCCCTTGATCCCCCTCAGGAGATGGTTGCCCATGTCGCATATCCTCATCGCCGAAGATGAATCTCGCATCGCTGCCTTCATTGAGAAGGGGTTACGTTCGAATGGATTTGTGACCACAATCGCAGGCACAGGGCGGGAAGCCTTAAATCTGGCTCAAGATAGCGTATTTGACTTATTGATCCTGGATTTGGGGCTACCTGGGAAAGACGGCCTAGAAGTCCTGGAAGAATTGCGGGGACAGGGGCAAACCCTCCCAATCATTATTCTCACGGCTCGTGATGATATCCATGATAAAGTAGCCGGGTTAGAGGGGGGAGCCGATGATTATGTCACCAAGCCCTTCCGGTTTGAAGAATTGTTGGCACGAGTCCGAGCCCGTTTGCGGCAAGTATCATCCAGCCAAACCATTACCCAGGACGTTCTCAAAAGTGGTGCAATTACTCTAAATCTGCGAACCCGGCAAGTCACTCTGAATGGTGCCGTAGTTGATCTGTCAGCGCGGGAATTCACAATGGCTGAAACTTTCCTTCGCCATCCTGGTCAGGTGCTTAGCCGCGAACAGCTTCTAGATCGAGTTTGGGGGTATGATTATGATCCAGGCTCTAATATTGTAGACGTATATGTGGGCTATCTCCGCAAAAAGCTTGGTAACGCCTTAATTGAAACAGTACGCGGTTTTGGTTATCGTTTGCGCACATAAAAATACATAAAAATATGATACATGTCTCAGATTTTAATTGTTGAAGATGAGGAACGTCTTGCTGCCTTTATTGATAAAGGGCTAAGAAAGCATGGATACAGTACAACGATCGCTGGAGATGGAGAACAGGCGTTGCGAATTGCCCAGGAGGATTCCTTTGATCTGATGTTGCTAGATCTGGGGCTACCAGTTGTGGATGGATGGATGGTGTTGAAAGAACTTCGTCAGCAGGGCGAGAAGCGACCGATTATTGTGGTGACGGCGCGTAAAGATGAACAGGAAAAAGCCTTTGCTTTTGGAAACGGTGCAACGGATTTTGTGACAAAACCCTTTCGTTTCAGTGATTTGCTCGAATGCATTCAAACCCACCTGATGACTCAATGTCCCGACGATTGCGCAACCTCGACCGATTGACCGAAGACCCAATGGAGCAAATCTTTTCGGCTGCTCCCAATCCTCAACCATCTGGTGGACTGAGCCGCTGGCTAGGGCATTTAAGGGTGGGTCAGAAGATTACTTTAGGATATATTTTGGTGCTGGGTATCGCTGTGTTGGGAACTGCCGTCGGATTTGTTATTGCCGATGCGTATCAAAAGGAGGCTCAGGAGAAAGAAGAGGATGCGATCGAGGAACTTTATCAGGTTTATCGCCTAAAGAGTGCAGTTTTTCGAGTTCGCACGAAACAGCACAAGCTGATTCTATACATGGAACAACCTGTGCTGTGGCGAGAGAAATATCCCAAGTTACTGGACCATGTTGATGAAGCACGACAGGCCTGGGCAGAATTCCGAATAACCTTTAACAATCCCGATCGCAGATTGAAGGATACCCCGCAAGAAAGGGCGGCATTTGAGCAATTGATGCGAACAAAAAATGCCTTTGATAATTACCTGAAACAATCCGAAGTTCTGTTTAAAGACAGTAACCCCCAGAACCTGAGTCCAGCAGAAATTAATGTGGTTCAGGCGAGATTGTTCAATTTCATGCATAATTCTCAGGTGTTCACGCTAGATGGTTTTTTGAATGATATTGCCCATCTTGTGCAGGTGACTGCGGCAGAATATAATCAGGCAAAAATGGATTTGATACGGGCAGAAAAAATACGCGCACAGATTATTATTGCGAGTTTAGTGGTGTCAGTTGCGATTGCCATGGTGTTAGCCATCTATACTAACCGGACGATCGCTAGTCCAATTCAAGCTGTAACGCAAGTTGCTCAACAGGTGACTGAAGAATCTAATTTTGACCTGCAAGCTCCGGTTACCACTCAGGATGAAATTGGGATTTTGGCTGCCTCTCTCAATCGGCTGATTCAAGAAGTACAACAACTACTCAAAACTCAACGAGATACTAACGAACAACTGGAAGTATACAGTCAGATATTGGAAAGAAAAGTTAGAGAACGGACTCAAGAACTGAAAGAAAAAAATCAATCTTTGCAAAAAGCACTGGAAGATTTGCATCGTACTCAAGCACAACTTGTACAAAATCAATCCAATTCAGAAGTCTAAAAATCTCTGATCTTTTTGTAAGTAGCTAGGCGCAATTAAATTAAGGATAACTTCGGGGATAGAGAGGGTGAAAACTCCCTACCTGGTGTCTAGCTTTCGCTCCTCCTTTTACAATTAAAGATAGCTACCTCTTAGGGCTTGTTAAAAAATAGCTGTACTCCCCGGGTTGCGAAACTGGAGTCTCGCAATCCTACTCATGAAGCTCCGGTTTCCTAAAACAGACAAAAAAGCTGGAACTTCTGGGACAGCGTGACGAAGTTCCAACTTCGCCACGAGAAAGTATGAATGAAATTCATATGAAACCTGGATGAGAACGTTCTCATAAAGCTTAAAATCAGGAACTTCTTTGGAACGGGCTACGATTTAGCAATGATGCTCCTCATCATTGCTTTTCTATTGAAAACATTTGAAGCAAACGATACTGTTTATACTCCTATAACAATTTTCCAATTCAGTTTTTATCGTGTTTCTAACCAGTTTATGAGAATTTTCTCACACAATTTTCATGAAATTTTTGCGAGAAATTGCGAACCTGTGAAGTATAGAGGCAGTGAACGTTTAAGGATTGAGTGCATTGCATTGAGTGCATTGCAAATACACGATAGCTATTGTAGTTAGGACGGGGGCAGGGAGGAAATCCCTGACTGTGGTGGACAACTATACCCCTATTAAATCTAATGTCCTAACGCGTTTGTGTAGGCTATACAGCAATTTTTGGAGAAGTGCCTTATGCGCGTAACAGTGATTGGAACCGGATATGTTGGCCTGGTAACAGGTGCATGTCTGGCAAGGATTGGTCATCAGGTTATGTGTGTAGATAATAATGCTGAAAAAGTGGCCTTGATGCAGTCAGGGCGATCGCCCATTTTTGAACCGGGTCTGGCTGAAATCATGCAGGCTACCATGCGAACTGGCCACTTGGAGTTTACGACAAATTTGCGCATGGGTGTAACGCACGGCGAAATTTTATTTATTGCAGTGGGCACACCTGCACTGCCGACTGGGGAAAGTGACACCCGTTATGTAGAGGTAGTAGCGCGAGGAATTGGCACCCATTTGAATGGTGGATATAAGGTGATTGTGAATAAGTCTACAGTGCCGATCGGCTCTGGCGACTGGGTGCGACGGATTGTGATGGATGGCGTAGCAGAGCGCTGTCAGGATATTACCGGATTTGATGTGGTCAGTAATCCTGAGTTTTTGCGAGAAGGGTCAGCCGTGTTTGATACTTTTAACCCGGATCGGATTGTGCTGGGGGGGCATAGCGATCGCGCCATTGCCCTGATGCAACAGCTTTATCGGCCAATTGTAGAACGCAAATTTGCCAATGATCCCTCCCTGCCTCCTGTTCCAGTCATCGTGACGGATCTGACGTCCGCAGAAATGATTAAATATGCAGCGAATGCTTTTTTGGCAACCAAGATCAGTTTTATCAATGAGATTGCAAATATTTGCGATCGGGTTGGTGCTGATGTAACTCAGGTTGCCACTGGAATAGGGCTGGATTCTCGAATCGGCAGTAAGTTTTTGCAGGCTGGTATCGGCTGGGGGGGGTCTTGCTTCCCCAAGGATGTATCTGCCCTGATCCACACGGCACAGGACTATGGCTACGAAACTCAATTGCTGAAGGCGACTGTGAATATCAACCGGAGTCAACGGCTGATCATTATTGAAAAGCTTCAGCAAATACTCAAAATCTTAAAAGGCAAAACAATTGGGTTACTGGGCTTAACCTTTAAACCAGACACTGATGATTTACGGGATGCCCCTGCTCTGGACTTAATCGAAGCACTGACACGGCTCGGTGCAAAGGTGAAAGCCTACGATCCGATTATCACCTCGAATGCGGCCCATCCCACCCTGGCAAGCATTAGCCTGAGTGACAGCCCGGACTCCCTCGCAAGTGGATGCGATGCGATCGTCTTAGTAACTGACTGGCAACTGTTCTGCACACTAGACTATGCAACACTGGCTCAGCAGATGCACTCGCCAATCATAGTAGACGGTCGTAACCTCCTGGACCCTGATGTGTTGACAGAAGCAGGCTTTTACTACGTTGGCATTGGTCGTCCGCCATCAACCAGTGCAACTCTTTCCCACTGTTTAGCCTTGTCTACTCAGACACCTCCTCTTCCTGTGTCACAGCCTGTTTTAGCTCGTGCCTGATCAAGTCTGAACGCTTACTTTGTGTGTTCATTTCGCTTATTAAGGATAATTGCATGATGAGGCTGATGGTTTACTCCCATGATGGGTTCGGTCTCGGCAATATTCGTAGAATGCTGGCAATTTGCACGCATCTCCTACGTTCAATCCCTGACCTGTCAATTTTGATTGTGTCTGGCTCACCCATGCTACAAAGCTTTCGCCTACCCAGGGGCTTAGACTACATCAAGTTGCCCTGCCTGAACCGGGGTGCTTCCGGTGAACTGTCTGCTAAATATCTGGGAACAACTACCGACGAAACCGTGACATTGCGATCGCAACTCATCCTATCCGCGATCGCCAACTTTAAACCCAATGTGTTTCTGGTAGACAAAAAGCCCTACGGAATGCGAAACGAGTTGCAAACCTCACTGGACTATCTTCAGGCAAAGTTGCCAGAAACTGAACTGGTACTTCTTTTGCGAGACATTCTGGATCATCCTGATGTAACAATTGCAGATTGGCAGAAGCAGGGCTACTACGAGGCAATTCAGCGGTTTTATGACCGCATTCTGGTGGTAGGCAGTGCAGAGATCTTTGATGTCTGCCAGGAATACCAGTTTCCGCCAGCCGTGGCTGAGAAGGTGCAGTTCTGCGGTTACATCCGCAAAGAACCGGGCGAAAAAAATCCAGCTCTGATCCGGCAGGAATTACAGCTTCAACCCGAAGAATCATTGGTTTTGGTGACTCCGGGCGGTGGCGAAGATGGCTATCATTTGATTAATACCTACCTGTTGGGCCTATCCTGCTTACCGTCTGCCCCCCAGTTTCGTAGTCTGATTATTTGTGGTCCTGAGATGCCCCTGGAGCAGCAGAAGACACTCGCTGAAAAAGCATCCCGCTATCCCCAAGTGCAGATGGGTGAGTTTACCGATGATCTGATCAGCTACATGGCAGCGGCTGATGCGGTAGTGTCGATGAGTGGCTACAACACGGTTTGTGAAATCCTTTCATTAGGCAAACAAGCGATTGTCGTCCCTCGCATCAAGCCATCCCAGGAACAATGGCTGCGGGCAGAACGTCTGGCGGCGAGAGGGCTATTGGAGGCAATTCACCCGGACCACCTGACCCCAGAGGGGCTGATGCGATTGCTTCTGCATCTGCTTGATGCACCCAGGCAGGCAGTTCGCCTCCCCGCCATTGATTTATTCGCCCTACCCAGGATTGCTCAAACCCTACGCACCGTGCTGGTAAAGCAAGGATGCCTGTCGGTTCAAAGTCTAATTCAAAACCCACGGTCAGCTCTGAAAACCCTACCGAAGTTGGGCGATCGCAATCCCCCAATTAATCGCCGTCCGTTGTTTTCTGCCAGATTGCCATCTTTTTAAGCAAGGTTCGCCAATTCGATTGAGTTTGCAAAAGAAGTTGGAGTTCTTACATCAAGTACACAAATTCTATGGCAGTAAGCGTTTGGATTGTGATGGGGGGCAGGAAGGAAAACCCCTTGTAGTGGGGATAGTGTCCCCCCCTTCCCTGACCAGAATGCGTAAAGCAGTGTTCGCACATTCGAACCCTCATCGCCTTCACAGCAGATTATCTGCAATCCAATTTTGTGGAACTGGTATTAATGAGTTAAGAAGGAATTTGCCATGAAACGGCTCATGTTTTACTGCCAGCACATCTTAGGGATGGGGCATCTGGTACGCAGCATAGAAATTGTGCGCGGGTTAGTGAATGACTTTCAGGTGTGTTTCATTAATGGTGGCGAGATTATTCAGGGTTTTGAAGTGCCTGCGGGGGTTGAGATGGTCAATTTACCTGCGATCAAAACTGATTCTGAATTTCAATCGTTGCAAGTGGTGGATGATTCTTTGACCCTTGATGAAGTTCAGGAGATGCGTAAAACCCTGTTATTGAGTGTTTGCGATCGCTTTCAGCCCAATGTCCTCATGATTGAACTGTTTCCATTTGGGCGCGGTAAGTTCTCCTTTGAACTCATTCCATTGTTGGAAATGGCGCGATCGCTCAACCCACCTACAAAAGTCGTTTGTAGCCTGCGCGATATTGTCGTGACCAAACGGGATCAAATTAAGTATGAACAAAAAGTTTGCAAGCTGATGAATCAGTACTTTGATCTACTGTTGGTGCATGGTGATCCACAATTTCAACCGCTGGAGGCCACTTTTTCTCGGATTCACGATCTGCACTGTCCGGTTCACTACACGGGATACGTAGTGCAGCCTTTACCACAAACTACCGATGACGTTACCAGCGATCGCCCATTAATTTTGGTCAGCGTCGGAGGGGGCAGATTTGGGCATGAGCTGCTGGATTGTGTCACAAAAACAGCGCCTTTACTCGCTCAACGATTGCCGCACACCATTCAAATGTTTACTGGTCCCTTTATGCCCGATGACAAATTTGAGGCATTGCAAGCTGCTGCAAAAGACAGCCCCAATTTGCGCATTGACCGCTTCACTCCTAACTTACTCGCCTACATGCGGCAGGCAGATTTATCCATCAGCATGTCTGGCTACAACACCACAATGAATATTCTCACCACGGGCGTGAGAGCGATGCTGTTGCCATTTACAGGCAACGATGACCAGGAACAAACCATCCGAGCTACCAGGCTGGAACAGTTGGGGATTGTAGAAATGATTCGCCCGCAAGAGTTGCAGCCCGATCGCTTTGCTGAAAAGGTGATCAACAGTCTGCAAAAGCAACCTGGCTCGATTCAGTTTGACTTTAACGGCGTTGCAAAAACAGCCAACCTGTTAAGCGCTCTGGTCACTGAACAAAAGGTAGCCTAGTTCAATCTCCGACTTTCTTAAAGAAATCAGACTAAAACCTGAAAAGAGGGAAAAGCCATGAAGCCAAAAGTTTGCATCACGACAATCGAATATCCCCCTGATGTGGGTGGTGTTGGAGAATCGGTACATCGCATCGCCCACATGCTAATTGATAGTGGTTATGAGGTACATGTAGCGGTTTTTCGATCAAAGCAGCGCCTTGTTTCAGACGACAGCCGTAGACGCGCCAGTTGCAAAACCACGCTACAGGATGAGGTGTTTGTTCATCGAATCAAGTCAGCCGTGCGTCAACCAGAACCAGAAATTCAGGACTTTTTTGGAGATGTTTATTTTTACCTGAAACGTCTGTACCAGCAGCACCAGTTTAACTTGTTCCATGCCTTTTTCTTAAATGAAACGGGCTATGTAACGACGCTGCTGGCAAAGGAAAATGGTGTTCCAGTGATCAACAGTATTCGTGGGAGCGACCTGCATAAAAATATCTTCAGTCCTAAATTTCATGCTCAAACAGCCTGGACACTGGATAATTCTGACTGGGTAACCTTTGTCAGCCGGGATTTGCAGCGACGGGGTGCTGCAATCGCTCCCGGTATTTTGCTCAAATCCTCTGTTTTCTTAAACTCGATCGCCCCGATCAATTTTGAGCAGTTACCTACACCCGCATTAATGCATCAATTATCCGGGATAGTCATTGGCTCCAGTGGAAGGTTTCGAGACAAGAAAGGGATTGAATTTCTGCTGGATGCCTGTGCTGAGTTGAGTACAGAAATTGATCTGACGTTGCTGTTGATTGGTGATTTTGTTGAAAAGGAAAAAAGCTACTGGAAGCAAGAAATCCGGCAAAGTAAACTGGTTGCCCCCCCAGAGGCAAACAGTCGGTTGCAGATTACGGGCATTGTTAGCCGGGAAGAAGCACTGGCCTATCTACCCCATCTGGATATCTACGCGATTCCATCTCTCCATGATGGTTGCCCCAATGCCCTGTTAGAGGCTATGCTGGCAGGCTGCGCGATCGTTGGAACGAATGTGGACGCGATCGGTGAAATTCTGGCTGATGGTACCGCTGGATTGCTGGTTGAACCGGGTGACACTCCGCAATTAACCACCGCTCTTCGTCAGTTGGCAAACCAACCCGAACTGCGGCAACGCCTGGGCACGGGGGCAAGGAAAAAAGTATTGCAACAGCTATCACCCGCTATCGAACGGGAGAACTGGCTTCAGGTTTATCAACGAGTGTTGTGGCCTGAGCGATCGCCACAATTCAACCAAATGAGTGCTGTTTCAATGAACAAGTGACTATCGTCAGCGAAGTAGAGCGATCAGGAGAGTTTGATGCATTTCGTATCACACGATCTAATGGCACTGTGATTGAGATTCGCTCTCCTGAAGGCCCTCCACCATGGGCGGGTGGCTCGAACCGAAATCAACCTCAATCGCAACCCAATAGCTCGTTCAAGTAATTGGAGATTTCACGATGTCTCAACCCAACGTCACAATTGTTGTTTCCCCACGGGAGCGCTTTAGTTTTACGCAACAAAACCTGGAAAGCATTTATGCCCACACAGCGATTCCCTTCTCGCTGATTTATGTCGATGGGGGTTCTCCGGCAAACATTCAACGCTACTTGATGGCACAGGCACAAGTTAAGGGATTCAAATTGATCCGAACGGAACAGTACCTGGCACCCAATCAGGCGCGGAATCTGGCAATTCCCCATGTGAATACCCGGT
The DNA here is from genome assembly GCF_049200465.1 of Leptothermofonsia sp. ETS-13. Lineage (NCBI taxonomy): Bacteria > Bacillati > Cyanobacteriota > Cyanophyceae > Leptolyngbyales > Leptolyngbyaceae > Leptothermofonsia > Leptothermofonsia sp. ETS-13. The sequence goes on along the minus strand of NZ_CP120836.1, from coordinate 986,065 downwards.
ATTTGCTATTCATTGACAACGATGTGGTGGTCAGTCCGGGTTGGCTGGATCACCTACTGCAATGTGCAGAAGAAACCGGGGCTGCGATCGTCTGTCCACTGACCTGTATCGGCAAGGAGTTGCACCAGACGATTCATCTGGCAGGCGGTGAAGCCCGCATTCTGGAAGAAGAAACTGAAAAAGGAATCAAGCGCAAAGTCCATGAAAAACATTACTTTGTCAACCGCCCGGTAGCAGATGTGCGCGATCAACTGCAACGACAACAGTGCGAGTTTGCGGAGTTTCACTGTATGCTGGTGCAGGCTGACGTGTTTCGCCAGGTTGGTTTGCTGGATGAGGGTTTACTCAGCACTCGCGAACATATCGACTTTTGCCTGAGTGTTACACAGGCAGGTGGAACCGTTTTTTGTGAACCCGCCTCAGTGGTGACGTATGTGCCGGAGTTACAGTTTAATCTGGCAGATCTTTCCTTCTTTCTGTTGCGCTGGAGTGATGCCTGGGAAATTGCCAGCCTGGAACATTTTTCTCACAAGTGGAACTTGTCCCAGAAAGATCGGTACTTCAAAAAACGGTATGAACGTTTAGGGCATCGGCGACACAAAGCATTTCTGAAACCCCTGCTACGTCGCCTTACGCTGGGACGGCATAGCCCAAAACTGGAACAGTGGGCCATAACGATTGAGCGATCGCTCAACCGTTGGATCAGCGATCGCCACGCTAAACACTTAATCAATAGCCAGATTCCCCATCAAGTGCTGAATTTTGAGCGCTCAGAGCCTGTTCCAGAGAAAGTTTTGAGTTTTGAGTGCTAATCATCCTCTACTCCCATTCCCGACTGCCTACTCTCCTTTCTTACTATGAAGCGTTTAGACTCCAAAAGTATTCGAGAATCGTTTCCAGGAATTGGGCGCATCTTGACGCGGTTTGCACCGCAGATTCGGCAGCAGAAATGGTTGCTAATGGCATCATTCGTGTCGCTGATGGCAGAGATTATCCTGCATTTACTGGAACCCTGGCCCCTCAAGTTTATTTTTGACTACATTTTGCTCAGGGATGTCAGTCTTAAATCTCATCCACTGCCATTTTTGAACAGCCTCAGCCCGGTTGTGCTGCTGACAAGTTTAGCGCTGGGATTAGTGGCGATCGCCGCTCTCCGTGCTGCGGCTGCCTATTTCAGCATTGTTGGGATGGCATTAGCTGCAACCAATATTCTGACTGAAGTGAGGGCTGATCTGTATAGCCATCTCCAGCGTCTCTCCCTCACCTTCCATAACAAAGCCAGAACCGGTGATCTGATTACTCGCGTCACCTCCGATGTTGAGCGCCTGCGAGAGGTTACCGTTGTGGCGGTGATGCCTTTGCTGGCGCATTCTCTGACGCTGGTAGGGATGATTGGAGTAATGTTCTGGATGAACTGGGAACTGGCGCTGATTGGGGTAGCGATCTTTCCCATTTTTCTGTTTTCTATGGTGCGTTTGACGCGCAAAATTCGCCACATCGTCAAGGTCCAACGCTTACGGGAAGGGGCGATCGCGGCAAATGCTGCCGAAGCCATTGGTGCTATCAAAGTCGTGCAAGCACTCTCCCTGCACGACATGCTGGAGCGCGATTTCTCCAACCACAATCAGCACAGCTTGAAAGCCAGCAACCAGGCGCAGCGGTTCTCCGCCGCACTGGAGCGGATGATGGAACTGCTGGTTGGGATTGCCACCGCGTTGGTGTTATGGCGGGGAGTCCATCTAGTCATGGACAAAATGCTAACCCCAGGAGATTTGCTGGTATTCATTAACTATTTGCGGATTGCCTTTAAGCCAATGCGCCAGCTCGCTAAATATACCGGACAAATTGCTAAAGCAACGGCATCGGGTGAGCGGATTTTAGATGTGCTAGATACGGTGCCTGATGTTCAGGATAGTCGGGGGGCAATCGCGGCTCCTCCCTTTAAAGGAAGGGTCAAGTTCGCGAACGTTAGCTTTGCCTATGAAGCGGGCAAACCAATTTTGCAGCATCTGAGCTTTGCCGTTGAACCTGGTCAGCATGTGGCGCTGGTAGGCCCCTCGGGGGGGGGCAAATCAACCCTAGTCAGTCTGTTGCTACGCCTGTATGACCCGGTAGAAGGCAGTATTTCAATTGATGGATTAGATTTACGTGCCTATCAGTTGCGATCGCTGCGTCAACAAATCAGCATCGTGTTGCAAGACAGCACTCTATTTGCCGCCAGCGTTAGAGATAACATCGCCTACGGACGCTTAGGCGCAACCCAGGCCGAAATTGAACAGGCTGCACGACTAGCCAACGCCCACAATTTCATTTTGAACCTGCCGCAGGGATACGACACGATTTTAGGCGAACGGGGTGCCACTCTGTCGGGGGGACAACGGCAACGGATTGCGATCGCCCGGGCGGCTATTCGCCATGCTCCCATCGTCATCCTCGACGAACCCACCGTTGGCTTAGATAACGAAAACGAACGAGCTGTTACCGAAGCTCTGGAACGGTTGACCCAGGGATGCACGACCTTCTGGATTTCTCACAACCTGAGAGCTACAGAATCCGCAGACCTTATCCTCTACATCGAAGCCGGACAAGTTTTGGAACGGGGCACCCATAGCGAACTCATCAGCCTGGGTGGTCGATATGCCGCCCTCTACGCCATTCAGTCGGCTCTGGATGAGAATCACTTGGCGGTTCAATGAATGGGATAAGGGATGATCCTGAACTACCCCTAAAAACCTATGTCACTTCTCACCAATTATGTCACTTCTCACCAATATTGATTGGGAAATAACTTCTCCCACTGGCACTCGTGTCATTCTTGTACGCCACGGACAAAGCACTTACAATGCCGAAAAGCGGCATCAGGGAAGTTGTGACGATTCGGTATTAACCCCAAAAGGACGGCGCACCGCTTATCAAACTGGATTGCTGTTACGAGAACTGAAAATTGCTGTGCTCTATGTCAGTCCCTTGCGGCGGGCTCAGGAAACAGCACAGGAAATGATGGCTGCGATCGCCACTAAAACCAACCAACTTCCTACAGTCACCATTGATTCCGCTCTAAAGGAAATTTCTCTCCCTCTGTGGGAAGGGTTGCCGTACCAAACTGTGCGGGAGCAGTTTGCAGAAGACTACCACTGTTGGAAAGAACAGCCGCACCAGTTTCAAATGATGGTTTATGGGGAAAGTAACCAGGTACCAACAGGTTCCTCAACCCTTGTCAATCTGACAAAACACGGCTATCCTGTCCTGGAATTGTATGAGCGCACTCAACGGTTCTGGCAGAAAATATTGCCCCAACATCGGGGAGAAACAATTGTTATAGTTTCCCATGCTGGAACAAATCGTGCCCTCCTGAACACCGCCCTTGGCATGAGCCCAAGCCGCTTCCACAGCCTGCAACAATCCAACTGTGGCATCAGTGTCCTGCATTTTTCTAGTAGCCCAGAACAGCTAGCCCGTCTAGAGAGATTAAACTCAACCGACCATCTGGGAGAGGCGTTACCTAAACTAAAGGAGGGCAAGCAAGGGCTGCGGTTGTTAGTTGTACCTTCTGACGGAACCAACCCTGGTCGTATTCAAACCCTGGCGCAACGACTGGAATCAGTTGTGATCGACTTTAGCATCAGTAACGATCTAGATTGCACTCAACTTACCACTAAACAACTCTTGCAACAGCATCCCCAAACGGTTCAGTTTCCTATCTTGCGGGACGACTTTCCCCAGGCATGGCAGCAAACCTTAGCATCTCGCCACCCTCAGGCACCTACTGTGGGGGTTAATGAGAATCGTCCTTTGACAGCACTGGTGGTTGCCCAAGAAGCGATCGCCCTAAAACTGCTGAGTCAATTACTTGACATTAAACCTCAACACTTGCATCTCCATCACGATACTCTCACCGTCATTCATTATCCACAAACATCAAATAATCCCATTTTGCAGTCGATGAATATTGGTCATTAGTTAATAGTCACTGATTTTTATATCGCAAACAATTATGAATTGGAGAATCTTCCGATGAATGTATTGATTACTGGAGTGGCTGGCTTTATTGGATATCACCTGGCCAGACGATTGTTAGAGGACGGTGTTCAAGTTTACGGAGTTGATAACTTGAATGCCTACTACGATGTCAATCTTAAGAAAGATCGATTAGCTCAGCTTTATCCAAAGGATAATTTCACTTTTTACCAATTGGATCTGAGCGATCGCATCCAGGTTGCCCAACTGTTCCAGGAAAAGACCTTTAATCAGGTCATTCATTTAGCGGCTCAGGCAGGGGTACGCTATTCTCTAGAAAATCCCTGGGCCTACATCGACAGCAACATTACCGGATTTGTCAATGTCCTGGAAGGGTGTCGCCAATCAGCTATTCAACATTTAATCTTTGCTTCGTCAAGTTCAGTGTATGGAGCAAACACTAAGATTCCTTTCGCAACGAGCGATAACGTAGACTACCCAATTTCGCTATACGCTGCCACCAAAAGGTCTAATGAATTGCTTGCCCATACCTACAGCCATCTGTATGGTATACCTACCACCGGACTGCGCTTTTTCACAGTCTACGGCCCTTGGGGACGACCAGACATGGCCTATTTCAAATTTGTGCAAGCGATCGCCAACAACAAACCCATCGATGTTTATAACAATGGCAATATGCAGCGTGACTTCACCTACATTGATGACATCATTGAAGGCATCGTGCGCGTCATGGAACAGCCTCCCCACGAGCTATATATCACTTCTAGTACAAACTTTTCACCGAATAGCAATGCTCGCTATCGCCTTTTCAACATTGGCAATCATAATCCAATTAAGCTACTCGACTTTATTCGAGTGATTGAACAGGCACTGGGGAAAAAAGCAACTTTAAATTTTCTACCGATGCAACCAGGAGACGTACCTGCAACCTGTGCTGATGTGGATGATTTGATTCAAGCAGTCGGGTTTAAACCGACTACAACCATTGAAAGGGGCATTCATCAGTTCGTGCAATGGTATCAACATTATTATCAAACACAACTGCTAACTCAGCCATTGATTTTCTGCTAATGTATTTTCAGTAAAAAAATTGATTTTGTGAGGAGTTGAAAACCTGTGAGTATTCAAATCAGCAGTTTGCTACTACCTTCTCTTACCAAGGCTCTATCCACCTGGGACTGGTGAGTATCAACCATGAAAATCTGGTTCTCTTCAGGACTGTATGTCCTGATTGGATTTACCTTGGTGATGAATCCAACCCTTGCTACAGAAAACTCACAACCCACTCCACCTGATGTAGCGCTTAACTCGCCAGATCCACCTTCTGCCGTACCGAAAACACCAAAATCTCCTTCCTCCCAAAATCCTGCCACTCCGACTAATCCGATTCTGGACTGGGATGGGTCTGCTGATCCAATGAATAGAGTCACCAGTGTGGCTGAGTTATCGGATGTGAAGCCGGGCGATTGGGCATACCAGACGCTTGCAGACCTGATTCAACGATATGGAGCGATCGCAGGCTACCCCAATAGAACCTTCCGTGGAAATCGCCCTCTCACCCGTTACGAGTTTGCCGCTGCCCTGCAAGCCGCAATTCCAAGGGTTGATCTCTCAACATTTGCCACAAAAAAAGACCTGGAAGATCTGCAACGATTACAGTCAGAGTTTGCGAAAGAGTTAGAGATTGTAAAGGGGCAAGCCACCCGTTTGGAGCGGCTGATTCGTCCTGTATCTGAAACAACCAAATTAACGGGAGAAGTCATTTTTGCTCCTATTGTGGTCGGCAGGGCAGAAAAAACTAACAGAAATCAACCTACGGATAGCGAATTCACGGTGAGCAGTCGTGCCAAGTTAAACCTTCTGACCAGTTTGGGCCGTAGAATTCTGCTGCGAACCACTCTGAATTTCAGCAATATTCCAGCAATTCAGCGGGCAGCCGGAACGGATATGGCACGGCTGAGCTTTCAGGGTAATACAGATAATCAGCTAGAACTGGATGAGTTGAGCTTGCGTGCTCGGCTCAGCAAACAAGTAACTCTGGTTACATTTGCAGCAGGAGGGGGGCTGAATAGGTTCACGGAAACGCTTAATCCATTTCTGAGCAGTAGTAGTCGGGGCAGTATTTCTCGGTTTGGGCAGCGCAATCCCATCTATCGTCAGGGAGGTGACGCGGGGTTAGGATTTAACTTTCGGCTGAGTAAACAAGTCAGTCTGGATCTTGGCTACCTGGCAGATCGCGTCAATAAACCTGGGGTTGGTCTGGGAAATGCTTCCTATGGCGCGATCGCCCAGCTCACCTTTGAATTTAGCAAAACATTTGGTCTGGGGCTTACCTATGTCCGCTCCTTCAACAGCCTGGATACCAATACGGGTAGCGATCGCGCCAATGACCCCTTCAACAATCGCAGCAATGCCATCACCGCCAATTCCTTTGGCCTGGAAACGACGATTGGGGTCAGCAGAAACCTGGCGCTATCCGGTTGGGTTGGTTTCTCTCGCGTTACCGCAACAGACTTACCCAACAACCCATCTGCCAATGTGTTGAATTGGGCAGTAACGTTAGCGTTTCCCGATTTGGGCCAGGAAGGGAATTTGCTAGGAGTTGTTATTGGTCAACCGCCCAAAGTGACCGTTAATGAGTTTCAAGTCAGAAGGAACCCTTTTCGAGATGAAGACACATCATTACATTTAGAAACGTTTTACCGGATTCGCCTGAGTAAAGGTATCAGCATCACTCCAGGATTACTGATTATCACCAACCCAGAGCATAATCAGGAAAATGAGCCGATTTTTATCGGAACTGTGCGAACCACATTTAGTTTCTAATCTTTAGTTTCTAATCCAGTAGCTGGGCCCAATTAAATCCTGGGCCTAATTAAATTAAGGATAATTTTTGGGGTGTAAGGGGTGAAACCCTCTGCCTGGGGCGCAGCCCTACTCCCCCTTCACAATTCATTGTGGATAACTACTGAACTAAATTGAAAACAGAAGTCAGGAGGTAGAAGACAGAAACCAGAAGCCACAGGTCAGAGGTTATTTTCAAAATAGCTAAGTAGCGAGGCACAATTAAATTAAGGATGATCTTGGGTGTAGAGGGAGTGAACCCCCGCCTGGGGGCGCAGTCCACTCCTCCTCTTACCAATTAAGTATGACTACCTCTTAACAGTCAATCGTTTATTTTCATTTACAGTGCTGCGATAGTTCATGATAACTAGTTTCTAATTCATCTTAACTTTTCTCCATTCTTCAAGTTTCTCCATTGCACTGACTCGGCGTATTCTGAAATACAATTTTGATTAAAATACAATTTTGATCAAGTTTAATCCTGCTCTGTTTCCTAATTTGGTTCTTAGTTTGGTTCTTAGTTTAAGCGTTGATTCGGAGTGCGTTTACCATGAGATTTCCCTGGCAATCTCTAATCAGCACAACATTATGCATTAGTTTCTTCAATGTGACTCCTCTAGATGCGGGGGCGATTGAACTGGCAGATGGCACCACCTATTTCCTTAACCCACCCCGTCTTTTATCTGCCTTCTCCAGTCAAGATGGTACCTACATTTGGGGAGCAACCTATTATTTCACCCTAAACCTGCCGGAAAATGCCGGAAGACCGCTTCAAAAAATCGCGATCGTTCAAGAAGGTGGCTTAGGTCGTCCTCTTTTTGATGCAGATAATACAAGAGCCTTTGAGGGTACTCGTAATCGTCCTGGAACAAATCTGCCTATCAAACAGGTAGAGTTTAACCCCGATTTCCCTGCTCTAACGGTTGAATTTGAACAACCCATCCTTCCCGGCACTACAGTTACAATTCGTCTGTATCCAGTCCGAAACCCTGGTATTGCCGGAACCTACTTATATGGCGTAACCGCATTTCCCACCGGGGAAAGACCCTACGGCCAATACCTTGGAGTCGGACAAATTCGGATTTACGATAGCAATCTCGATTGATTAGGGTATTCCAGGTAAGACAGCACTGGCTCCAGCTCTCCTAATGGCAAGGGAGGAGTTGCAGGGTTGGGTCAAGCTATAAACCAATTGCAGGCATATGATCTCAGCCTCATGAGGATTGGGTTTCCTTCGAGCATCCTAAATACTTATCCCAACCTATTACAGAGTGCAAGATTGAGGTATGGTGATCAACAGTGAGCTTTAATAAACATCTCCATTCCATGCCCCTAGCCCCTCATAAAAAGGCAAAAGCCCTTAAATCGACCAGTCGGCGTCCCGCAAAGGAACTGTGCAGCGAATGTGGGCTGTGCGACACCTACTACATTCACTACGTTAAAGAAGCCTGCGCCTTTATTAATCAACAGATTGCAGAACTGGAAAAACAGACCCACGATCGTAGCCGCAATCTCGAAAATCCCGATGACTGGTATTTTGGCGTTCACCAGGACATGATGGCAGCACGAAAGCGAGAACCGATTCCGGGAGCCCAATGGACGGGGATTGTGAGTACTATCGCCATTGAAATGCTGACCCGGGGCCTGGTAGAAGGGGTTGTCTGTGTTCAGAATACAAAAGAGGACCGCTTTCAGCCCAAACCTGTCATTGCCCGCACTCCTGAAGAAATTTTGGCGGCACGGGTCAATAAGCCCACTCTGTCACCCAATCTGTCGGTATTGGAACAGGTAGAACAGTCGGGCATGAAGCGATTACTTGTGATTGGAGTGGGTTGTCAAATTCAAGCACTGCGGGCCGTTGAAAAACAATTGGGGCTGGAAAAGCTCTACGTGCTGGGCACCCCCTGTGTGGATAACGTCACCCGCGCCGGGTTACAGAAGTTTCTGGATACCACCAGCCAATCGCCTAATACTGTCGTTTATTACGAATTCATGCAGGATTTCCGCGTCCACTTCAAGCACGAAGATGGTTCGCTGGAAACGGTGCCCTTCTTTGGTTTGAAAACCAATCAACTGAAGGATGTATTTGCCCCCTCCTGCATGAGCTGTTTTGACTACGTAAATTCTCTAGCTGACCTGGTGGTCGGTTATATGGGTGCACCCTTTGGCTGGCAATGGATTGTGGTACGCAACGATCGCGGCCAAGAAATGCTCGACCTGGTTCATGACCAGCTTGAAACGCAACCTGTGACGTCTCAGGGCGATCGCCACAATGCTGTTCAGCAAAGCATTCCCGCCTATGATAAAGGAGTGACCCTACCCATGTGGGCCGCCAAACTGATGGGAGTTGTGATCGAAAAAATCGGGCCTAAGGGGCTGGAATACGCCCGCTTTTCCATTGACTCCCACTTCACGCGCAACTATCTCTACGTTAAACGCAACCATCCCCAGAAATTAGAAACCCATGTACCAGAATACGCCAGGCGGATAGTCGGCCAGTATAAGCTTCCAGAGTGAGTCTCTTTTGAGGTTTTGCTGAGGCTAGATCACAAAAGAAATAAAAAATTTGTATATTTTGCTACTTTTTCTGTCATTCTTTCATCAAATTTGAAATAATGGGGAATAATACGAACGTTAGAAAGCCGTCAATTCGAGGTTGAGTGATGTTTGAGTGCCCTAATATTCCCCGTCCCAAAACTTCCAAGGAACTGGAACAGGCAATTCGCCGCTATCGCACCAGTGATTTGAAAGGAGTTGACCTGTTCTGTCAGTGGCTGGCGATTCGGGACGCCTCCTTAGAGCAAAATGGTTCAGAATTTGAAGGCGATCGCATTCCTGGAGAAGACAGTTATTAGCGAATCGAGTGGCTTCCCGGTTTAGAATACCTAAGTCCACTCAATCTTTACGAGTCAAGTTATGACCAACCAGCTTCCCATCCCGGTTCTAGTCAATGGTGCAGCGGGCAAAATGGGGCGCGAGGTCGTCAAAGCCGTTGCCCAGGCAGAAGATATGACGCTGATGGGGGCGGTGGATTTCAATCCAGAGCATCTGGGTAAGGATGCGGGAGAACTGGCTGGCTGTGGGACGCTGGAAGTCCCAATTACCAATGAATTTCAGCCTATGCTAGCGTTTGTCTCCCAGGAAAAGCAGCTTGCTGTCATGGTAGACTTTACCCACCCAGATTCGGTTTATGAAAACATCCGGTCTGCGATCGCCTACGGAGTTCGTCCAGTCGTTGGTACCACAGGTTTAAGCCCAGAACAGATTCAGGATTTGGCTGAATTCGCTGACAAAGCCAGCACTGGCTGTCTCATCGTTCCCAATTTTTCCATTGGGATGGTTTTGCTCCAGCAAGCTGCCATTCAGGCTTCCCAATACTTTGACCACGTCGAAATTATTGAACTGCACCACAACCAGAAAGCCGACGCCCCCAGTGGCACTGCTCTCCAAACAGCTCAAATGCTGGCAGAGTTTGGCAAATCCTTCAACCCACCCAGTGTTCAAGAAACTGAAAAGTTAGCTGGAGCCAGAGGCAGCAAAGCTGATGCCAATGTTCGCATTCACAGCGTCCGGTTACCCGGTTTAATTGCCCATCAAGAAGTTATCTTTGGCGCCCCTGGTCAAATTTACACCTTGCGTCACGACACCAGCGATCGCGCCTGCTACATGCCCGGTGTCCTACTGGCCATTCGCAAAGTTATCCAACTCAAGACTCTAGTGTATGGGTTAGAGAAGATTTTGTAGAAGTTAGGCGTACTGACCACAAAGCTGTACCTGGAGAGTACTGTTAGCGATAGCGTAACGCCACCGATCAAGTGGGAATAACGTCTTGTGTCATTACAGTTAGGAGACAGTTAGGAGTTGTTCATTGTTAGTGATTAGCGAGAGGGGAGTGGATGGGTGGATGCCCCTTCCCTCCGTTCCCCGCTTCTGACTCCTGGCTCCTGATTCTCTTATTTCACACCTGATTCCCTTACTTCACAAATGCTGTGACATAGCTTAAGTCACTGATAATTCTGAGTAAATCTTAAGAAAAAGCAAAAATCTCAGCAAAAAGCTGAAAAATTGTTACTTTCCTTAACAAGAAAGATTATGATTATTAGCATAACAACTACCTTTATTGGACACTATGTCCCAACAGAGCGCTCCTACACAAGTTCGCTCGAATTCTTTGCAGCAGATACAGGCAGAGAATGCTGAGCTTAGAAAATATTTATCCGCTCAAAAATCTGTGATTGAATCCTTGGAGCGGAGGGTGGGACGATCGCTCGAAGCATTTGTCAAGCAACTCCGTTGTCTGACAGAATCACCCCAGGGCTGTCCCGATTGGCAACCGCATCTGGATTCTATGCAGCAGGAAGTCAGTAGTCTATGTGACTTGATTGCGGATGCCATGCTGCTGCAAAAACTAGAAGCTGGCAAAGTCTCTGTTCGCCTTGAGTCCCTCGATCTCTATCCGTTATTAGAATCGGTTAGCCGTCATCTGATAAACACAAAAGCGGGAAGCACTGTTCGTCTGGTTTGTGAGATTGATCCACGGTTACCCCATGTTCTGGCAGACCGGGAACTGACTGAAGCAGTTTTGACCGATTTGTTGGCAAGGAGCATGAAATATTCCGATCCCGGCTCTCCAGTTGTTTTGGCAGCGAGATCGGTTGCAGGTAAAGTTTTTTTACAAGTAACCGCTCAGCGGTTTGCATCACCGGGCGATCGCGACTTTGCAACGGAAGTCGTTCTTTGCTGCCGTCAAATTGAAGTGCAGAACGGTCAGGTAACCTGCCAGCACCATCCCGATGGCTTGCAAACAGTAGTCATCACTCTTCCAGTGGCTCCTGCTACATTTTGAGAGTGGCGACAATCCAGCGACTGCCATCAACCACATAAAAACCACCAACCAGCAGCATTGCCAGACTGGCCAGGTGAATAATAGCTTCTGAGTGTTTTAGTAGGCCGCCAGTTTGTTTGGCTAGGCCGGTAAACAAACTGGCCAAAAAAATAATTACGGTGTAACCCAGAGCGTAACTAACCATTGTGAGTACGCCTGTGAGTACGCCCAATCCTTGAGAACCCGTCGCTGCACCTGCCGCCAGAACTGCAAACATAACCGGGCTGGTGCAGGGCGAACTTACTAACGCAAAAGTGAGCCCAACCCCATAGGGACCCGCAAGCAGCCCACGGATTCTACCAACTAATATACCAACTAATAAAGTAGAATTTTTTCGATGCTTCCCTTCCAATGGCTCCACAACTTGCACAAAATGCGGCAGCGGCAGAGGTAAGCGAATAATTCCAGCCAGGCTCAAACCCATGACCAGAATGATCATTCCAACCAGGACATGAAAGTAGCCGCGAAACCGAATCAGCACGATCGCAGCCAGGGAAGAAAACAAACCAAACAAGCTCAGGACTGTGACGACTCCCAAAACAAACAAACCTGCCTTAGAAAAGGCATCACGCCGAGAGGTAATTTCACGGGTGCCAATATAACTGAGGTTGACGGGCAACAAAGACAAAATGCAGGGCGAAATACTGGCAACCAGCCCTCCAGCAAAAGACAGAACCAGCAACAGCGGCAAATTCGTTGTTAGATTCTGCTGTTGAAACCACTGCCGATACTGGCTTCCCAAATCAGTCACAAATCGATCGAAGGCCCGTAGAGTTCCCACCCGGTTGAGGGATTCAACTCCCAACACCGTAAGCGCGACTGCAATACCAAGCAGCATGAACAGGAGAACCTTTGTCAGCCGGGAAGCTCGAAACAGGCTTTTAGTATCCTTTGTCATTTGAGCACTTTTGTCAGCTATGGCAGGGGAATTAGCCACCAAAATTACGAGAACCTTGATAACCCGAAAGATTAGCAAGCTCCTGTAAAGGATACCCACCCGGTGGGTAAAGGCGACCATTAATTTCCCATGTGGGGTAGGCAGCAATGTTTGCCTGGTTGCACAGGTCAGGCTGAGGATTGGAACCGCCAGGATCGCATTCTACATAAGTGATCTGGCTGAAGGCTGCTTCACCAAACTGTTCACGTTGCCAGTTGCAAACCGAACACCAGTAGGTGCCATACATCTTTGCCCCGCCTTTCCTCAGGTGCATCGCCAAAGCCATTTGAGGGCTGCTGGCAACAGGTTCAGGCGCACTGTTGGAAGAGGAATTTGAGGCAACTGATGTAGCGGGTGGGGGAGTTTTGAGGTCTTCGATGCGGGTCTGGGCAAGGCGGGCATTTGCCCGATCGCCCTGTTGTGAGAAGAGTTGGGCGGCTTTGTTAAAGTCGGCGATCGCCTGCTCCCGGTGACCCATTGCGGCGTACTCATCGGCCCGGTTGAGGTAAGCTGCTGCAAAGCCAGAATCCAGTTTAATGGCCTGGTTGTAATTCTGAATTGCAGCCTGACGCTTCCGCAAACCAGAGTAAGCGATCCCACGCCCCAGGTAAGCCTCTGCCAGGCGCACATCGGCCTGGATCGCCCGATTGAAGGTACTCAATGCCCCATTCAGGTCGCCTTTGGAAAGCTTTTCAACGGCCTGGTTATTGAGAGCCACAGCTTTTGGATTTCCCTTTCTGAGGGGTTTTGCTACAGGAGCTGGCAGCGCTTCTGGGGATGGACTGGGAATGACTGAAGGGGATGCCTGAGACTGGATACTCCTGGAATCTACCGACTGAGGCTTCTGAGTAGACGAGGAACAGCCTACCGCCATTGCCAGAAGAGCGATCGCCAATAGCTGACGCCCCATTGATGTAAAACGGATTATTGGAGTTATTACGATTTTAATGGCACATTTCCCACATCTTTTCATAAGCATTCTCCATTTGTCGGGTAAATGCTTTGGCGTTCCATAGTGGAGCTGTTGCACGAGATTTCCATAGCTTCCAGGCAATCTGTTGACGCAGTTGAGGGTCTTTCCCAAGGCGCACGCCCCATTCCACATATTCTTCATCCGTCCAGGCAATACCTTCTGTAATGCCTGCGTTAACCATCATGGTGTAGCTATTGCGGCTGGAAAAATGTTCTCCCACTCGCGTCACCATTGGAATTCCTATCCACAAAGTTTCTAGCGTTGTGGTTGCTCCGTTGTAGGGGTAGGTATCTAGCACCACATCGGCAATTCCCAGATTGGCCCGGTGGGTTTGCTCTTCTGCAACATCCGGCAAGAATCTCAATCGAGAAACATCTACTTCCATTTCCGCGGCCATTTGTAAAAAGTACTGCTGAATGGATCCTTCATCGTTAATTCCCTTAATCAGGAAGTAGCTGTTGGGCACAGCTTTGATGATTTGCAACTGCGATCGCACTGTATCGGGATGGCGCTTGTAGGCACTTTGCCCACTCCAGTAAATGACTGCATCGCCTGGGATATTCAAATCTTCGCGTCGCAACGTCGGCACTCCAACTTCAAACCCATCGACTGCAATGTAGGTCTGGGGTAAGCGCCAAATTTTTTCGGAATAGTGATTTTCGGCGTAATCTGGCAACACATAGGGATCGGCGATATAGTAATCAATCGCCGGAATTCCAGAGGCATCCCAACCCAGCCAGGTCACCTGCACAGGCGCAGGCTTTAGCATCATCACCTCACAGATGATGTCTGCTGTAATACTATCCAGGTCAACCAGGATGTCAATTTCATCTTCAAAAATTCGGCTGGCAATTTCCTGACTATCTCGTCCCAGAATCCGTGAGTGGTGCACCCGTTCCATAAACCAGCGCTGCAAGCTATCTGTCACAGGCTCCTGAGAATTCCAGAAGTAGCCGTAGAGATGAAACCGCTCCCGGTCGTGGTAGTTAAACAACCAGCGGCTGAGCCAGCCAACGGAATGCCGCCTCATACAGTGGGAAACATAGCCAATTCGGAGGGGGCGCGTTCTATCGCGACGGGCAGAGCGAGTGGCAAAACCCTGTTGGAAGCGATCAACCAGTTCCCTGGAATAGGTTTGCACACTGAACTGACACACCCTCATCAAACGGTTCTGGTTCAACCGATTTTTTACCAGTGAGTCGCGGATGTAGGGCTGGCAGAAGGTGGAGGTCGTCAATTGAAAAACCGTCGCCTGGTCGAGCGGCTCTACCTGAGTATTGACCAGGTCTTCAATTAAGGTATCTTGATGTTCAAAAATCGGGAAAATACTATCCCAGTAGCCCCCTGCCCGCAGCAGCGATCGCAGCATCACAAATGCCCCAAACACCTGATCGGGCAATGCGCGGGCGATCGTGCAATACTGCCGCGCAGCCTCAATCCCTTCTGCGTGCCGATTGGCATTCTGGTAGAAGTGCGACAGGTGGCCCAGAATCGATAAATTGTTTGGCAGCACCTCCAGGCATCGTTTTGCGTAATCAACCGCCACCAGCGGTTGCCCCATATTATTGGCAATTTCGATCGCCCGGTGCATCAGCACCAACACAAACTCCAGAACTTGGGAACTGTGCTTCAGACAGGCGGTTGCAAAATCCAGGGTAATCGGTTCCAGGGGAGCAATGGCGAGAAGGCGCTTTAAGGTCTGTAAAAGCAACTCAGAATCTACCGCATCTCTGGTTGCGGTCCCATGCATTAGGGGAATCACCCCCAGATCAGCCAGGTTTTCGACGGAAAAAGTACCCAACTCAATTGAAAGCTGCACCAGATGGAGCAAATTGGTTAAATTCCCTGGAGCAATTTCCCGGATGTGTTGGCGAATAGCCCAGGCCATTGAATAATCACCAGCTCCTTCCCGTCGCTCAACCTCAGCACTTAAAACAGAAACCAATTCTGCTGTCCATTGCTGCACCTGGCTGGTGTCTCCCTCCACCATTGCCAGCATCCATACCGTTTGGGCCTCAGCCTCCTGCTCCTGCAAAAGCAATGCCAACCCCAGATACCAGCAGTGCATTTTGGTTTCAGGTTCCGCTTCAATTAGCCGCTGGTACAGGTCGACTGCCTGAGTATAATTTCCTGCCAGCAAACATTGTTCTGCCTGCTGCCGCCAGCCAACCACTTCACTAGGAGTTGCCTCAATCATCGCCGCTATGGTGTAAGTTCATCGTGAATTCTAAGTAAGTAGCCAGACGCAATTACCAGACGCAATTAAATTAAGGATAATTTTGGGGTGGAGGGGGTGAACCCCCCTTGCCTGTGGGCGCAGCCCCCACTCCCCCCTTTACAATTAATGATGGCTACCTACTTAAGAGTTCCCGTATTGACTAGAAATACAGCGGTAGTCATTGTGGTTAGAACGGGGTGCAGGGGTGGAACCCCTGGCTGGGGGCGAAGCCCCAACTCCCTTTCTAATTCCAATGTCCTAACGCACCTGCGTAGAGCTATACTTAGGGACTCGCTGAGAAATAACCTTCCACTTTCATCCACCCATCCACCCCGTTTAATCTGGGATTTTATTTGTACGCTGATCCCTTACTATGGCAGGAGTCACCCACAAAACAGCGAGAGTGGATAGAAACTCTACCCACTCTCGCCAGGTTCTAGACCAAAATCACTGCGAAGGAGGTGATTGTAACCTTTTTAGTTGAGCAGAGGCTCGAAGTCGTTGGTGCAGGAAGGACCATTGGAAGCGTTAGCCGCACCAAATGTAACGCCATTAGGGTTACCATTGGTAGGCTTGGAACTCTGACACAGAATAGCCAGAGTGGTTGCTTCGTTCTGAGCGGTGAGGGCAACCTGTACACCACCTGTGTGTGCCCGTAGGGTGTTGGTGTTCTTGGGATAGGACAGGTTTTTAGCAGAGGTGTTGTTTGGATTATCGATAGCGTAGGTATAGTTCACGCTATCAGTGTTGATACCCAGACCCAGGAGAGAAATTGAGCTGGCAAAGGTATTTTTCTCCAGGAAGTAAGCTTGCTGGGTGCGGTTCATAGAACCAACGTATTGCTTGGACTCAGATTCCTTAGCCTTGTTTGCCTGATTCAGGAAGGAGGGCAGAGCGATTGCAGCCAGAATACCAATGATGATGATAACCACCAGCAGCTCAATCAGAGTGAAGCCTTCTTCTGGCTTTTTCTTCTGAGCCAGGTGCTGGATGAACTTAGCTTTGAATTCAGATTTCATGAGAGGTTTCTCCTTTAAGATGCGGGGTACTTGGTTCTAACTCCTGGATGTAACGTACCCCTCTCACTACGGTTTCATATCACCCTTGGGAAAATTTTTTTAGACCCAAATGAAGGGGGTGGGGCTCGATTCGTGGGAATTATGGATTTGAGCGATCTCTTAGAACTATGAATTTTCAACGATTGATCGACCGTTTGCCCGATTTGTATCGGAACTGGGGAATGTCTGCGGCTTGTCCCACATCCGCTCAGTTGGAGTCGTTTTTAGCGCAATCTGGATTGGTGCAATCTGAGACTGTGACAACGGCAGCCATTATGTCGTTGCTCAATGAAGCAGTTGGCTGCATGGCACCAGGGGAAGTTTACTGCGAGATTGGCTGCTTGTCGGGAGCTAACGTTGTTGCGGCCTTGCAGGGATATGGCGATCGCATGGCCTACGTGGTTGAAAGTCCAGCCCGCATAGACCCGCAGGGAGAAATGGTCGATCGCCTGCTAGAGAATTTGACCACCTTTAATTTGCAAGAGCAGGTTCTTTTTTGCGCTCAGGACACCGAAGACTTTTTTGCTGACCTGAGTGCCACAGGTTTAGATGATCGAATAGGTGTTTATTTTTACAACGGTGCATCGGATTATCGCTCCCAGTTCCTGGCCCTGATGCTGGCAAAACCATTTCTGGCAGAACGGGCGCTGATCATTCTGGCTCAGGCGGAGTTGGGGATGGTGCGGCAGGCCGCCTGGGATTTTTTGACTGCCTATCCCCAGGCACAGTTGTTGTTGGATCTGACAAAACAGGGGGGGCATTCTGCCTTTGGCAGTGGCCTATTGCTTGTGGGTTGGGATATGACGGTTTCTTCGAACGAGATCGTTCCTGGGTTCCAACGGCAGGAGGCAGGTGTAATTCACACAATTTTCTCCCTAGAACAGCACCTGCAATTTACAAAGCTGGAAAGTTTGCGAAATGAAGCAGCCCAACTGGTAGTTGAGGGGCGATTGGAAGCAGCAGAGGAGGTGTATCAAAAAGTACTCCTTTACGACAGGAGTAATGCTGAAGTCTGGCAGAATTTAGGGATGGTCCGCTATCTGATTGGTCAAGATAGGGCGGCTCTCGATGCACTACGGACTGCGCTTAATTTAAGTCCTCACAATTCGGTGTCCTACCAGATTTTGGGGCAGGCTCTGGAGCGGACAGAGCAGATTGACGAAGCTGCAGAGGCTTACCGGCAGGCGATCGCATTGAATCCGAATTACTCGAATGCACTCAACAGCCTGGGAGAGTTGCGGTTACGCCAGGGAGCCTTTGATGAAGCTGAGAAACTATTTCGGCAGGCGATCGCGGCAGCACCGGACTGGAGTACCAGCTATGTCAATTTGGGCGACGTGCTGATGAAGCAGGAGCAAGGGCAAGCCGCC
The DNA here is from genome assembly GCF_049200465.1 of Leptothermofonsia sp. ETS-13. NCBI lineage: Bacteria > Bacillati > Cyanobacteriota > Cyanophyceae > Leptolyngbyales > Leptolyngbyaceae > Leptothermofonsia > Leptothermofonsia sp. ETS-13. The sequence continues at coordinate 967,802 of NZ_CP120836.1, read as the reverse complement.
ATTGCTGAATATCGCAAGGCCATCAACCTGAACGGGCAAAATTCGGATATCTGGCAACGGCTAGTCAGCGCTTATGAAACCGAAGGTGATTTCAAACGAGCCAACTTCTGTCGAGTTTATTTGCTTTACTTTCAGGATCGGCATGAGGAGGCGATCGAACAGTTTCAAACACACTTCTCCATTGATCAGTTGGAAACCTATAACCAGTGCCTTGTTTTGTATAACAGCTACTTCCAGTGCGGATTGACCGAGCAAGTGATTCAGTGTGCTCAAAGGGCCGCTCAGCTAAGTCCTGAGGACGCTTTCCTACAAATTTTGCCCAATCTAGTTCTGCCCATACTGTACCAGACGGCTGAGGAGATTGCTTTCTATCGACAGCGTTACCTGGATGGCTGCGATCGCTTGAATCGCCAGGTCGAAGCAGCTCGCAGCCAGGGAAAGCCGATTAACTTCCAGGCTCTGGAAAACTTTACAAACTTCTATATTTCCTACCAGGGATTTAATGATCGCTCAATTCACATGATTCACGGTAATCTACGATACTGGCTGATGGCAGAACGTTATCCAGCCCTGGTGGAGCCAGTACCGATGCCTCCTGTAGTTAAGAACGGCAAAATTCGAATTGGCTATATTGCTGAATCTTTAGGAAATAACAGCGAAACCCGCTGGGCCGTGGGCTGGCTCAAGAATCACGATCGCAGTCAGTTTGAAATTTATTGTTACAGCATTGATGCAAACACTGATTTGCGAACCGAGCAGTTCCGGTTGTTGAGTGATGTCTTTCATCAATTGCCAAACGATCTGAATCGGATTTGCGAACAAATTCGTACCGACCAGCTTCATATTCTGGTGTTTCTGGCTCTGGGAACCCGCGTGAAGATCGGGACGATCGCGTCCCTGCGCTTAGCACCCGTACAGTGTAGTGCTTGGGGGCATCCAGTTACTTCTGGACTTCCAACTATTGACTACTTCCTGTCCAGTGAATTGATGGAACCCGACAACGCCCAGGAACACTACAGTGAACAGTTGGTACGTTTACCTAATATTGGGCTCTGCTACCCTAAACCCGTGTTTCCTGAAGCCACCAAAAAACGAGTCGATTTTGGGTTGCGGGAAGATGCGGTGTTGTATCTTTCCTGTCAATTACTGTTTAAGTATCTACCCCAGCATGATTATTTACTGGTTGAGATTGCGCGTCGGGTGCCTGATGCTCAAATCGTGTTTGTGCTGCGGTCCACTTCAAAGAATAGTGTGACCCCTCGATTAATGCAGCAGTTTCGCCAGCGTTTGCAGCGTGCCTTTGCTAGTGCTGGATTAAGGATGGAAGATTACTGCGTATTTCTGCCGGGTCAAGATTTTCAAGGGTATACCAGTCTGCTGGCCTGCACGGATATCTTCCTGGATACGCTTGGTTTCTCGGGGGGGCACACAACGCTGGAAGCGATCGCTGCTGGTCTCCCGGTTGTGTGCTGCCCTGGTGAACTAATGCGAGGTCGCCAGTCCGCTGGTATTCTGCGCATGCTGGGAGTTACTGATACCATTGCCCAAACCGAAGCTGAATACATTGATATTGCCGTCAAACTGGGGTTGGAACCCGATTGGAGACGGGTAATTTCGCAACGAATGTGTGAGTGCCACCCAAACCTGTTTGAAGATGTTGCCTGTGTTGCTGGGCTGGAACAGTTTTATCGGCAAACCATACAGGAACGGTTATCACAACAAGAAAATACTTCCCAGGAATGGTTGAACATGCAAACAACAGCGGCCAAATTGATTCTTCATGTAGGGTGCGGCCCCTATGATCCCGAAGCACTGCCAAGGCCATTTCGCACACCCGAATGGCGTGAAGTTCGGCTCGATCTCAACCCGGCAGTGCAACCCGATATTGTGGGCTCAATTACTGACTTGAGTGCAGTACCCGACGAGTCAATGGATGCGGTCTACTCTTCTCACAATTTGGAGCATGTTTATGCCCACGAAGTTCCAATTGCCCTAGGAGAATTTTACCGAGTTTTAAAGCCTGGTGGACGCGTGTTAATTAGTGTCCCAGATATTCAGGAAGTGGCAGAACACGTGGCAAAGGGAAATTTAGAGGAACCGCTGTACGAATCTCCCGCAGGACCGATTTCTGCGATCGATATTTTGTATGGGTTAAGAACGGCGATCGCTGGAGGTAACCACTTTATGGCACACCGCACAGCCTTTACCAGCGAAAGTTTGAGCCAAAAGCTGAAACAGGCAGGCTTTAGCAAAGTCGATATTCAGAAGGGAAATCTGAATATTTGGGCAGTTGGGTACAAGTAAGTAGCCAGTGGACGATGGCATCAGTCCACTAACTATTGGGTTGGGGAGTGGGGAGTCGGAGGGAGCCAGAATGGTATCCGTATTCCCGCCGTGCTGTACCAGGCGCAATTAAATGAAGGATAATTTCGGCGGTGGAGGGGGTGAAATCCCCTGCCTGGGGGCGCAGCCCCCACTCCCCCCTTTACAATTAATGGTGGCTACTTACTTAGGTGTACTAAGACTTAGGTGTACTAAGAAGTCAGGAGTCAGGAGTCAGAAGCACGTAGAGGAATGCCTCTAAACTGGTCAAGGTTTTGATGATTTCGTTCAGGGCCATTTCTGCTGTCATTGGCTCCAGGGTAACGGGGTGTAGAGGTTTGATCTTGAGTAGCCGTTCGACCAGTGCCATTACAGGCTGTGCTCCATCCCAAAGTGGTAGTAGGCAAGCAGCTATAAGAGGGGATAAGCGAACTGGTTTAAGTGTTAAGGCAGATAGATAGCGACTGATGCTGAAGGGGCTTCGCTGTCGTATACAGTGGATTAAATCCTCCCGTACTGTCGTCGTTCTAAGCTGGGGATGAAGATGTACCACTGCATTTTGCCAGTCACCGGTTTGCCACTGTTGGGGAGGAATGAAAGAGTTCGCCTGTCCCGGATGGCCACACCAAAAGTCAAGCAGTCGGTGAGCGGGATACATCAGCTCAAACATGTGGAGACGGGTTTCGATTGAAAGATGGGGCAAATTAGTTTGCCAGAATGGCGGCAGATGTTGAGGGTCTTTGAACAGTTCCATCAGATCCCATAACTGCCACTTCACCATGCTGATGAATTCCAGATCAGCCGTTTTTAGAGCGGCGAACAGATCGGGAATGGTGAAACCTTTGTCTCCTTGCAGCAGGTAGTTAGTTACAGCTTTGCCGTGGGCGGCAGCTCCTTCAAATTCTGAGTTCCAGGTTTGGGATTTGAGGGGAACGTCATCTTTTAACGCCTGTATCGTTTGTAATGCGATCGCCACTTCCGTGTCACCGGGATTAGAATCCATCAAGCCCATCAATTTGAAAAGTTGTTGTGCCCGAAAGAAGTTGCCTCGTTGGTACAGGCTATGCAGATTTCCCCGTAGAATTCCTTGGGGTTTGAGAACGGATTGGAGCGATCGCAATGCCAGTTTCAAGTCGGGCACCAGATACAACACTTCATCACAGTTGATGTAGTCAAATTCCATCCCCAACGAAGGCACCTGTTCAATTGACAGCGTATGAAATTCTGCATTGCTCACGCCAAAGTGTTGCATTCGCTGCCGCGCCATTTGAATTGAGGTATCTGACAAATCTACCCCAACAATCCTTGCACCGGGATTGGCGATCGCCAGTGCCAACGCTGTGTAACCATTACCACAGCCCGCATCCAGAATAGTGGCCTTGCTGACATCAGGAATTTGCTGGTTCCTCAGATAAAATGGCGTGATCAAATTGTGGATAAATAGTAGACTGGCATTTCCCTCTGGAGATTGGTCAATGGGGTATCCAGGGTAGGGAGCCCGATCAAACTGGAGGCGAATTTTTTCTAAGTCCTCAGAGGTTGGGGTATTCATAAATTAAGCAGGCAACTCTAACAACACGTAAAGGTAGGTCTCTAAATATGTCAGCAAACTTTTAATTTCCTCAAATGCCTGCACTTCAATTCTGGGTTCCAAAGTAATAGGGTCTAAAGGTTGAACGGTAAGCCAGCGGCTCACCAACGCCTGAATGGGTTGGGGTCCTTCCCATAGTGGCAATAAGCAAGTCGCCATAAAAGAGTTCAACGTAACGGGAGCCATGATTGGTGCAGAAAGGTGCTGGCTGATTGTGAACAAACTGTGATCATTAATGCTACGAACGAGGTCTTCCCAGACACTTTTCGTGACTAATTGTGGATGCAAATGCACCTTAGCCTTTTGCCACTCAGACATTTGCCACTGCTGAACAGGAGTAGCAGATTTTGCCGCATTGGGATGTCCACACCAGAAATCAAGCAACCGATGGACTGGACACATTAACTCAAAAACATGTAGCCGCAACTCATCTGGCAGATCTGGCAAATTCATTGCCCAAAATAGGGGTAAATTTTCTGGATCTTGAAACAGATCGAGCGGTTCCCACAGCCGCCAGTTCACCATACTGATAAATTCCAGGTCAGCCACTCTCAGTGCTGCAAACAAATCGGGAATAGTGAAGCCTTTATCTTCTTGCTGCAAGAAGCTGGCGAGTGCTGCACTATAACGCCCCTTTCCCTCAAACTTAGAACTCCAGGTAGAAGCTTTGAGCGGAACATCATCTTTCAATGATTGAATGGTTTGTAAAGCCGTTTCAATTTCAGTTTCCTCTGGGTTTGAATCCATCAGTCCCATAAGTTTGAAGAGCTTTTGGGCTCTAAAAGTATGGGCTTCTGTATACAAACTATGCAGGTTTCCCCGAATAATTCCTTCTGGTTTAAGCACCGATTTCAATACCTGAAGCGCTTGATGGAGATTGGGTAAGAGGTAAAGCGTTTCATCGCAGTTAATGTAATCAAAGGTTAAACCCAACGTTTGAACATCGTAAATGGACAGGACGTGAAATTCAACATTCTTAAATTGATGGTACTTCAAACGCTCACGGGCCGTCTGAATAGAAGCCTCTGATAAATCAATTCCAACAATAGTCGCTCCAGGATTTGCCTCAGCCAGGATTAAGGAAGTGTATCCATTGTCACATTCAACATCTAGGATTATCTTATCCGTTGTATCAATCACATTCTGGTTTCTCAAATAGTAAGGAGTAACCAGGTTATGGATAAATAGCGCGTTGGCGTCTCCTTTAGGTGAATGTTCCAGGGGATACCAGGGACAGGTATGCCAATCAAATTGCTGATGAATTTTATCCTGCAAATCAGAGGCTTCAGTATCCATTGGAAAGAGATCCTAGTTCACACCGTTGGCTAAGCCTAAAGATACCCGAAACTAGACCAACCCTAACGTTCCATTCATCAACCCATCGACCTCTTCGTCACTCCATTACTCATCCACTCCTTCTATCTTCTGTCTTCTGCCTTTCCCCTTACTGACGCGCGGTTTTCCCCACGACTGGATCGGGCATCCCTACTTAGAGTGGGACTGTTACGACAAAAGCACGGGTTTTCCACACCGGAGGTTTCACGATAAATCTGCAACGATGAACTTGTAGTCGGAGGGCAACCCAAATGAAATTTCTGATTCAACCGCTTTACAAGCTGTACCGCACGATTCTTAGAAATTCAAAATATCGTTGGTTGGTTGTTGCTGGTAGCTTGCTCTATCTTTTGAGTCCTGTTGATCTCGTTACGGATTTGATTCCAGTTGTGGGATGGCTTGATGATGGGGTGATTGCCACGCTGCTGGTGACTGAGCTTTCTCAGGTTGTGCTTGAGCAACGCAGAGCACGGAAGGAAAAGCAGGTCGAGGTGAGTGCTTGATCCACCACCTTGTTGCCTGTCGTCTGTAGTTTTTACGTTTGTAATTCTGTAACGTCCTTTGGAGGGAGAATGATGGCTGAGGTTCTTTCTGTAAAAGACCGTATTGTGACTGAGTTTGAGAAGGTTAAAAATCAGGAAAGGATGCGAGCAGAGCGGGTACAGGAAATTGTGCGGGAGGCTTTTTCGCAGGCAGTTTTTGAAGTGAAGGAAGGCTCCGGTGAGATTCGGGCGATCGCCCAAAATGCCATTTCTGTCACCGTTGAAGAGTTGAAGGAGAAGGGCAAAGACGCTAAAGAAAGCTTTGCTAATCCCTTTGATGCGGGTGCAGAAAAGGAAAAGCTGAAGGAGCAGTTTACCTGGTTAGGGAAGAAACTGGCCGAACTAGATAGCAAACTTACGGCCAGATTTAGTGAGCGTCTTGCCACAGCAAAACAGCGTCTGACCGAAAAAGCCAGAGGCTGGTATGGTTCTCTTAGCGAAGAGAAACAAGCCGAGTTGGAAAGCAAGTTTGTTGAAATTAAACAAACGTTGTTGGGAAAGCAGCAACAAATTCGGCAGCGGCTAAGGGAGATGTTGCAATCAACTGCCTCTAAGCTTTAGGCAGGCAACGTCTGAGGCAGTTCTTTAAAGTAACTGATAAAAATAACTGATACCACTCAGGACAAATGAGACTGCCTTCAAGAGATAGCTATCCTGGCTGGTTTAGTCCTACCAATCGCTCCACTGATAGATTTGCTTGCGAATGACTACCTGCAATACTCGAAATGATCCGAAATTGTAAGGTATCCACTTCTTCAGGCAGCGATTTAATATCTGAACGGAGTTTATTGATGCAGCAGATGTTTTGGAATGAAACTATTTAGCAAGTTTCTTGTTGCAGCACCTACTACATTGGGTTGAAACAGTCAGTATTTGTGTTCAGTCAAGTCTAAAAGGGGAGAAAAACCTATGAAATTCGTCCGTCTTCTACTCGCTATCTTCTTACCACCTGTTGGTGTGTTCTTGACCTATGGGTTTGGTCCAACCTTGCTCATCAATATTCTGCTTACGCTGTTAGGTTGGGTTCCCGGCAGTATTCATGCAGTGTGGTCATTTGCCAAGCATGAGGAAAAACTGGGTCAGGGAACGGTTTAGATGCCTGCATACGATCGCGTTCGCACGTTGAAATCACTTTATTGTTTTGTAAGGGAGGAGACCCATGTTGGGATTCTTTTTGACGACACTGGTTACCGCCTTAAGTTTGCTGGTGGTTGATCTGGTTGTTCCGGGAGTTAATCTTGCTACATTTCCAGCAGCAATCATAGCGGCACTGGCGATCGGACTGGTTAATGTTACCATCAAACCTGTTCTGTCCACCCTTTCGATGCCGGTTAATTTTCTAACACTGGGAGCCTTCTCTCTGGTTGTAAACGGTATCTGCTTCTGGTTAGCTTCATTGGTGGTGCCTGGGTTTAGCGTTTACGGCTGGCTGGCATTTCTGCTAGGCCCTGTCGTGCTATCCTTTACCAGCACTCTGCTGAATGGTTACTTTGCTGAGAAGGGCTATGGTCAATCTCTAACTGGAACCGCTTCTAAGACAGCTATTGAAGGTGACAAGTAAGTCCAGGTAATAGTCCGGTGTTAATCCAGATCCCCGAATCCTTTAGATCCCCGAATCCTTTAAGGAGTCGGGGATTTTAAGTTTTGGAATTCAAAACTGGAACGATGCGGGATAAAACTGAAACCTTCCCAAGATTAAGGATTTGAGAAGCCAAAAGCCAGGAGCCAGAAGTAAGATTTATCGCTTCAGTTCCCTTTACCATTTCCCTCACAGATCTGTACGATAAATTTGATTTCAGCACAGTTGAATAAACTTTTGGGGAAGGGTGTGAATCAACGTGGAATAGAACTTACGCAAAACTGGAGTTTCTATAAAACTGGAGTTTCTATAGCGATCCTATCTGGATTGTGAAAAGAGACTCCGCAGAAATCCCCTTTCACAAAGCCTTTTCATTTCACGAATGATTTAGGACCACTATAGCTATAGCCACCAGGCTTAGGACAGGGCAGGGGTGGAACCTCTGGCTGGGGGCGCAGCCCCCACACCCTCTTAAAGCCAATGTCCTAAGCAACCTGGCAACAGCTTTAGAGCTAAAAATGAAACACAAACATTAGCGCAGGGGCTTAAAACCTGGAGGTTCTGGTCAAAAATGCGTAATACCAATGTTTTATGAAGCTGTACATTATCAACCCCCGGCTGTCGCCGTCTCTCTTACTAGAAGGGATTACAGAGGGTTCTGATTCTACGCATCCTCATATTGACTTGGTATAAGTCTTGATGGAATCTGAAGTCAGTGCACTAACTCCAGTGCCCGCTTTGCCAGCGCTTCAGCCGTAATGCCGTTAAACGCCATCAACTCACCGGGATTGGCGGTTGTTTCACCCCGCTTCCAGGCAAAGGTATCTCGTCTGGCATTACTGCGCAACATCACCGGTTCCAGCATCAGACTGGCTCCCCCGGTTACACCAAGCAGCGCATCGCCTCCGAACAACGCTTCAAACCCCTTATCGCTGAGGAATTGGGCATCCGGTTCGGCACAGGTATCCCAGGCCACATCCGAAGGACGGTAGAGGCGACGCGGGCTCACCACGGACACAACCCGCACAGATAAGCCTTCTGCTTCCAGATGAGAAGCGGCTTCCAGAACAGGATTCAAGATCATGTCTCCCACAACTGCAAATACGACCCGTTTGACGTTCTCGCTTTCCGTACTTTTGCTTTCTTGCAGAATGATGGCCCCATCCTGCAATGCCTGGCGTGTTTGTTCAAAGGTGGTATGGATGGGTAAGGGAGACTTGCTAGCCGTGATGACAATTCCCTTATTTTTAGTACTCAATGCCCATTCGTAGCAAACCTGAATGCTGTTGGCATCGGTGGGAAAGAGGGGAAACACATTGCCGTTGCGCATCATGGCGGCAAAGTATGCCTCAATTTCTGGTCGCTGGTGAGTCCAGCCGTTGCGTCCCTGCTCCAGAGCACCAGCGGTAAACAGGGTGATGGTGGAGGGGGTGGGGCGGCGCAATTCTGCCATTGCCTGGGTGACGGTTTGCCAGATGGGTAAACCGTTGATAGCAAAGGACTCATAGGAACACCAGAGGGTACGGGAACCCATGAGGGCAAGTCCGGCGGCGAGTCCGGCACAGGCATCTTCACTGAGGGGTTCGTAGACCTGCCCACCGGGCTTTTGATTGTAGAGGGCATCTTCGGTAGGGTGGTTGATCTTGAGTGCCTGGTTAATGTTGGCGATGCCAGACGCCTCGTTCCCATCCGCGTTGGTCACTAGGTAGGCTGGGTCTGTTTGCCCGACTTTTCCAACCAGACGCCCCATAGCCGTGGTTGCCACTTTAGGATCGTCACCAATGGGGTATTCTTCCAGCGGGAGTGGTCCCAAATCAGGGAGGGAAAGGATGGATTCGGTGACAACGGTTTTGCTGGCGGGACCTCCAGCGGCGCGATCGCAATTCGTCCGGACCAATTCCCATGCGGCTGGAGTCAACGCACGGGCTTTCAAAGCTGCCACAATGTCTGGATTATCCAGTGTGTGCTGGGCATAGAGATTGTGGGACTTGGCTCCCCTGGCATGAACGCCTGCCCCCTTGAGTTGCTTGATAATCAGGGCCGTGAGTTTGCCATTGAGCGCAGAGCGAGCCGCCTCATACACTCCGACCAGAACGGCTCTGACAAACTCTATCCGCTGTTCTAAAGAAAACAGAGTGCTATCCACGTAGTTTCCGGGCTGCCCCTGGTCATCAAAATCTTTGGCGTCAATCAGCACAACTTCCTGAAACCCATGAGCATGCCAGTAAGCCATCATGCGCTCGTTAGTCTGAGTAGACACCATACTGTGGTGTTCCTGGGAATAGCCATTCCAGACGAGGATGGGCAGAAAATTAGTGACATCGGGATAGGCGGTGTGGAAATGTCCGAAGGAACTCATGACGTAGGGTTCACCAAAGCCGCCATCCCCTATGGTGAAGGGAAAGAGAATGTTGCGATGCAGGAGGGCGGCAGACATTGCAAAGTGTTGTCCCTGTCCCAATGGACCGGCTGGAGCCAGCAAACCGGGAATTTGCCCAGAGAGATGACCGAGTAAGCCGTGCCGCTCACGGAAGCGATCGCGCAATTGCTGGACGGTTTCAATGCCCATATCTTCTAGCGATCGGTCCAGAAACATGGCGGCGTAGAAACCCGGTGCGTGGTGTCCGACCTCTGTGATGATGTTTTTATAGCCCAGCATGACCAGCGCTGCGTATGCCTCCGCCTGGCTGGCAAACCCACCGGGGTGTCCCGATGCCTTACTGGCCGTCATTTGCAGGATCAGGTAGCGCAGAGCATCGGCATAGAGGAGGGTCTGGTAAGCGGCAGAAGGGTCTGTGGGGTCGGCGATCGCAGTCTTCCCCTCAGCAATCACCGGAGATTTGCCATAGGTCTCAAAACCAGGAAGTGACTCACTAAAGTATTGAATCCCCTCACAAAACGCTGGAATGTTGACGGATGAGGGATTGGGAGAGATTGCGGTCATGCTTGAGACACCTGCTGGACAACAAATGGTAAAAATGCCACTTATCAATAGTACACAGGCGTTTGTCCAAAAAGATAGCGCAGTGATACAGACCGTGCAGGAATCGGTATTGATTGTTGTCTATATCGAATTCTTTACTCGCTTTAGACAGTCAGTAGGTAGCCATCCTTAATTGTAAAGGGGGGAGTGGGGGTTGCGCCTCCAGGCAATGAGTTTCACCCCTCCACCCCCCAAAATTATTCTTCAAAATTATTCTTAATTTAATTGCGCCTCGCTACTTACTGAGTAGGATGGACTCTTAGGAGAGGAGGTAATCTCCAGTTATCTTGCACTACTCTTTCACTTCTTTCACTAGTAAGCCGGAAGAACCCTACTCCAAATGAGGTCTCATGAAACTGAGAGAGCAATTGAACCGCCAGCGCGTCAAACATATTATCAGCAGCTATCAATTGGAAGGGAATGAATCAGAAGTATTCAATCAGTATCTGGAAGACTTGTTGCGAGTCTACCCTTCACCGTTGATTGAACTGGCGTTAGTTGAAACATTAGTTGATCACTGGCTGAGGGTGCCAATGGTCAAAGGTTGGAAATTCCTTACGAAAGTCCATGAACAGCTAAAAAACTGGGAAAGGCAGGAAATTGTGAGCGCGATCACCCCTGAACAGTTCAAACAAATTACAGAGCTTGACCCCACTCCTATCTTCGGCCCAGCAGGAGAAGCAGGAATGAATTCAAAACTCAAAACTCAAAACTCTCCTAAATAATAAGTAGATAGTCATCATTAATTTATAAGAGGGGAGTGGGGGCCGTGCCCCCAAGCAAGGGGTTTCACCTCTCCACTCGAATCTATGCTTTAAATCTATGTTCAATTTAATTTTGTCCAGTTACTTAATTATTCAAAAGTCCATTGAATTGGCAATACATCGCCTTTGAGATAGAGGGGATGGCGGGGATGACCGGCCTTGGTGATTCCCAGGCAGTAAACAGGAGTATGGGTTGTAAATAAGGAGATAACAGTGCGATCGCGTCCCTGCAATCTACCCCAATTTCCCCAGGCCACAACAATTTTCCCAACTCGATTTCCTAGTGCAGCCAGATAAGCATCATTTTCCGTCCCTACCGGATCGGCTATGTGGCTCAACTCGAAAGGGTTTGCGGTCCGGTATGCAAACAAATTAACGACTTCCAGCCCGCCAAACCCCCAGGAACGCGCAAAGCCAATACACCTTCGAATTGTTGGATCATCAACATAGGCGTCTGCTCGACTGGGGTTTAACATCACAAAGCCAACCCTGGGTGCACGGAAGTTCCACTCTCGCCAGAGGGAATAGCGATACGTTTCTGTTGGGTCTAGAATTGCCCCTGCCTTCATCTCCTATGACATCCAATCAAATGCTATAGCTGCTGCCAGGTTGCTTAGGACATTGGCCTTCAAGGGGGTGTGGGGGCGAAGCTCCTACCCCCCTTGTTCACAAACTATTTGTGAACGCTATACAAGAACCGCAATCCCTATGATTCAGGTACCACCAGTGTTTTGGTAATATTTCTAGGGCGATCTACGTCTAAGCCTCGCTGGACTGCGGTGTAGTATGCCAGTAGTTGTAGGGGAACGATCGTCAAAAAGGGTGACAAAAGCTCATCGGTTGTCGGCAGAGTGATTTGATGATCCAGTATTTGTAGAGCTGCTGATGGAATGGTAGTTGCTGTAATTCCAATCACAGGGACATTATGAAACTTGACTTTTCGTACAGTGTTTATCACTTGCTCATAACTTTGATCAGGCATTACGATTGCAATCACTGGAATGTTGGGTTCCAGCAGGGCAACAGGGCCGTGGAGAAACTCGCCCGCCGCGTAACCTTCTGCATGAATGTAGGTGGTTTCCTTCAGCTTGAGGGCACCTTCCAGGGCGATTGCCCGGTTTACTCCCTGCCCTAACACAATACAATGCTTAGCCAGTGCCAGTTTTTGGGCTATTTCCTGGATGATATCTTGCTGCTGTTCAAGCACAGATGCAATCTTTGCTGGTAAGTATTGCAACTCAGTAATTAGCTGATGCGATCGCTCCTGGCTAATCGTTTTGAAACAATGAGCCAGATGAACTGTCAGGCAAGCCAGTACGGCAAGTTGTGTTGTAAATGTTTTGGTTGCTGCAACGCCGATTTCATTTCCCGCCAGAATTGGCAGAATATGATCTACCGTTCTTGCCAGTGAACTCTCAGACTGATTTGTAATTCCAATCAGTTGACAGGTGGACGTATCGGCCAGACGAGAATAATTTTTCTGCTGGCGGGCAGCAGCTAGGGTATCGCTGGTTTCTCCCGATTGGGTAATGGCAATAGTAAGAGTGTTGGCAACCAAAGGCAGGGGAGCAGATAAAAACTCTGATGCCGATCGCACACGAGTAGGAATGCCTGCAACTTGCTCTAGCCAGTACTGGGCCACCAGACCGGCATGGCGACTGGTACCACTACCGAGGATATGAATTTGACTCAGGTTCGAGGGAATAAACGAATAAGCAGAGGAACTAGACAGAGGATGATCCTCTGAAAGGTAATGAGATAGGCAAGTTTGCAGCACTTCCGGCTGTTCGTAAATTTCTTTCAGCATGAAGTGAGGAGGCCCTTTCCCATCAACCGGAAAGGGATCAGTCGGAAAGGGATCAGTGTTTGGATTGGAAGGATAAAAGTTCACCAATGGGTTTCATTCAGGTAAAGGTTCTGTTTTGATTGTTCCGTGACAGTGGGCGATCGACAAGCTTACAAAGCTACTAGTGGACAATGGCATAAGTCCAGTAACTATAGCGGTAGTCCTTAGGCATTGCTGAAAATTAGTATGAATCGAAGCGAAATTTCGAGCATACAGTACCTATTTCATACCTAAATTCAGCAACACCGTTTTTTCTGATAGAAACGTTACCTGCCTCCACAATCCGCGGATCAGCCAGACCCCCTGTCCTCTCGTTTTATTGTGGAAAATCCTGACAGGACAAGGCTTTTGGAGACTCTGATAGTTCAGGTTTCAGTGTATGATAAGGGTGCAAACCTGATTGTGGAGATTCAGCCGCTGGAGTACACTCCAGGCAAAGCTTCCATTCAAGGTGGGGTTCACCGATTACCTCAAATCGGATTAGTTGGAAACCAAAATCACTTTTAAGTTTGAGAGAGCACCTAATCTTGTAAAATTCACTTTGAGAACTACCCATTGAGGTAAGCACAGCGATGCTTGAGCAACTGTGGGATATTCTTTTTTTGCCATTGTGCGCCTGCTAGTTTGATGCGTCGACCAATCTGCTTGCCAGTTGACTCGACTGCGCCTGAACCAATGAAAATGTCTTCAGCTGGAAAATAGGCGTAGTTGACAAGCTGATGACGATACTTGTCCAAATAGGCAATAAAAGTACGAACCCGCTGATGATGCCACCCCCCTGAACTGGGCAGTTGCCTTGCAATAACCATTTTTCCAAGGCATCCAAGCGTCGTTGAGAGCCGCCCACCTTGCCCAAATTCTCGACTAAGGGATAACAGTCTAAAACCTCACGTCTTTGGGTCGGAGGTCCAATCTGGTCGTAGAGAGTCCAGATGCCATCATGTCCATCCCCCAAACACGTTATAGCTCTACGCGGGTGCGTTAGGACATTGGAATTAGAGAGGGAGTGGGGGCTTCGCCTCCAGCCAGGGGTGGAACCCCTGCACCCCGTCCTAACCATAATGACTACCGCTAATAACGGGTCAGACAACGGTTGAGCCTTGACCCAATTTACCAAACTAGGGTTGGCTTGAAAAAACGCACTGACAATTTGGTGGAGCAGGTTGACGGCCTTGTAATCGCGCCATTGACAAGGCTCCCCTTGAGAGGGGGCGGAGTCGAACTTTACCACCGTCTACACTCATTTCGGTAACCATTTGGCACACTTGCGGCTCCTCAAAGGTTTGACGATGCACTAACCGCTGTTGCGTACTATGGGCACGCCAATTCCAGTTAAACACTCAATGTCTTCGGCGGCTCGTGCGTAAGATTCATTCGCACTCAACAACAACCAACACTTGACCAAATGAGGACTCCAGCGAGTGTACGCTTCACCATTAGTACGCTTCACCATTAAGGATTTGAGCTTGTTTCTTACTGATGCTTAATTGTCCGAGGATGCTAGCGATGCCTCGTTTTCGTCTAGTGGTTGTGCCACTGCTTGTTTGGATAAAAAATTCCCGATTTCGGGACTGACATGCTCAAGTAAGTGACCTCGAACTGCTGCTTCAATGCCTGCGAGCGTTTTCACTTGTTGAGGGTCAGTTTCTTCGTACAATAAGACTGCAATCGCTTGTGCATGCGCTTGAATTTGAGCTTTTTGTCCGCACCCATAGGACTTTTACGGTGGAGAGAATTGCTCAAAGTGTAGTGTTATCTTTAAAAATTGGCTTAAGCATTTATACTTATCACAAAAGTGGGATGCACTCGATCCTTATCCCCATGTCTAGAACACTAGCAATCACCGAACTGGTCCTTTTCGGTTCTGTTCTGCGAGAGGATTTCTATCCCAATAGCAATACTGATATTTTAGTATTGATGTTTTAGTGGAAAACCGCTATGAATTTTGCGATATAGGTTTGCGACATAGGGATTTGAGGGTTCCATCTCTACACCCCGAAACGAACTTTGGTTCCGCTGTATCAGTCACTGTTAACCAGCCATTATTAATCACAAAGGGCGAACGATGGGATTCGAACCCACGAATGGCGGAACCACAATCCGCTGCCTTAACCACTTGGCTACGCTCGCCATCGCATTCTAAATTATAGCATTTTGGGTAAGGTTTGATCCAGGGAACGTCTTAAGGAAGGGATAATAGCGACTGGCGGGACCGGCAGAAAGGTGCAATTGAAAGAATTTTGATCGCTCCTTTGATACAATTCTCTTGGCGTAGGGTGGTGATGACGATGACTCTGGATGCAAATTTGCCGAGTACAACGGGCGCAGATGCAGTAGATGAGGCGATCGCTCGCGGGATTGATTTTGATGGCACGCCGATTCCCCCTGCAAAACTGGAACTGTATCAACAGGTGATGGAGCTTGAAGCCGGGCGGCAGCGAAGTGGGGTATCCAATACGATGCGATCGCGGATTGTGCGCATTGGCGCGAAACACATTCCTCAGGATGAATTGAACCAAATGTTGATTGCGGCAGATTTTGCACCTTTGAAAGATAAAGAGATTGCTTTTTACTACGGCGGCAAGTAGATTTTTCCCCAGGAAAGAAGTCAGGGTTCTGGTAGAAAAGAATAGCTGTCGCCAGGTTGCTCAGGACATTGGTTTTAAGAGGGTGTGGGGGTGCAGCCCCCAGCCAGGGGTTCCACCCTGCACCCCGTCCTAAGCCTAGTGGCTATAGCTATAACGTCTCAAGTAGGTAGCCATCATTAATTGTCAGGGGGGAGTAGGGGCTGCGCCCCCAGGCAGGAGGTTTCATGACAGACCACCAGCTACTTATCATGCGGTACGACACAACCTCAACTTCTGATGCTACTGTCCCCTCTTAGGGGGCGAATAAAAAGTTTCCACCCCTAAAAGGGCCCATACCCAGCGAGTACGAATGAGCAGGGTGGAGGTTGTGATCGCCACCAGCAGGGCAGACATTAGCTTCTGAGCCACGGTCCACTCAAGTCCACCCAGGTAGCTGGAGCCAAGCAAAAGGGTGTGGACGATCGCCAGAACAAAGGCTGGAACCGTCAGCAAGTGGATAACTCGCCAGAACTTGCCCAACTTTTTCACCATCCAGTCAAAGCTGGTGAGCGCGGCTGGCAGCATTAGCAACAGAGCCGCTGTTCCCATCCAGATGGCAATCTGGTGGACTGGGAGCATGAATGAGAGGGCTTCCGGGTTCCAGTTAAATGTGTGGTCTATCATATGAAGGGTGTGAGCGATCGCGAAGGCAAAGGCTCCTACCCCCAGAGCACGGCGATACTGCAACGGCTGTGCCCAAAACCGACTGATGGGACGGGCGATCAGTGCCATGATTAGGCAAATCAGTGCCCCGTGCCCGGTATAGTCCACTATTGCATCAGTGCGCAGCAAAGTCAGAATGCCGATCGCCAGCGTCACCCATCCCCCCAGGCGAAATAGCTGACTGCGCCGGTCTGCACTCAGTCGGGAACTGAACAGGCCAATACCCAGCATTGAGGGCACGGTTCCCAGCCCAAACGCCAGCATGGTGGCTCCCCCCCTCCAGAGGTCACCCGTTTCAGCCGCCTTGATCTGAGCCGCGTAAAGGAATCCGCAGGGGATTAGCCCCCAGGTCATCCCCAACAGGGCAGGAGTCCACCAGCGAGCCTGAAGGGAAAACTTCATCATCGCTGCACTCAAACGCTGGTGCCATCCTCCCTGTAAGAGGGGGTGCAGAAACGGAATCCGGGGTAACCCTTGGGGAGTAATTTGGGCTAACCCTATCCAGATCAGGAGGCAGCCTGTGAGGATGGTGAGCCCCCGCCGCAGGAGACTGTCAATTCCAGCAAGTTGCCCTCCGGCAACCAGCACAGAGCCGATCGCACCAATTCCCGCACCCACTAGGGCATAGCTGGCAATCCGTCCCAAATTCAATAGCCCATGAAAGGAAAGCTGCTGCCTCCAGTTTGGTGCAGCCGACTGGGGTTGGGAAGTCAGGGAAAAGGCAACGGTCAATGGCCCACACATGCCGACACAGTGACCAAAACTTCCTAAAAACCCCAATGCTATCACAAGCAACAAATCCACCATGGTGAGATCGTGTCAGGTTTCCAGCATTTGCAGTTGGTACAGACTGGCGTATAACCCGCCCTGGGCCAGTAACTCTTCGTGATTGCCCGACTCAACCAGTTGCCCCCGCTTCAGCACCAGGATGCGATCGCAATTCCGAATTGTGGACAGGCGATGGGCAATAATAATGGCCGTTCGTCCTTCCAGCAGGCGATCAAGGGCTTCCTGAATCAGGGCTTCGGTGCCCACATCCAGACTGGCGGTTGCTTCATCCAGCACCAGAATGCGGGGGTTGCGGATGGCGGCACGGGCAAAGGCCAGCAATTGTTTCTGTCCCCCAGAAAGATTGGTGCCCCGTTCCCGTAGAGGAGTGTCGTATCCCTGGGGCAGTTGTTCAATCAGGCGATCGACGTTGGTGCTGCGAGCTGCGGCCTGAATTTCTGCAAACGAGTAAGTCTCTCCCAGCGTGATATTGCTTTTTACATCCCCGGCGAACACAAAACCATCTTGCAAAATCACCCCTACATGGCGGCGCAGCTCTGTTTGGGGGAGCTCGCGGATGTCGATGCCATCGACCAGAATGCGGCCCTCGGAAGCTTCATAAAGGCGGCTGAGAAGACGGATAATTGAGCTTTTGCCTGCTCCCGTTGGACCCACCAGCGCCACCTTTTCACCAGGATGGATGACGAAGTTCAGGTCTTTGATGACATACTCATCAGGCTTGTAACCAAACCAGACATGCTCAAACCGAATTTCGCCTGTTGCACTGCTGGTATGCAGTGAAAGAGATTGGGGGTTCTCCGCATCCCGAATCTCGACTGGTTCATTTAAAATATCGCTGACCCGCTCAATCGAAGTCAGTCCCGCCTGGATGGCCGTGAACTTTTCAGCAAATTGCCGCAACGGGTCAAACAAACGCTGGGCAAACAGGATGAATTCTGCCAGCCGCCCAAAGGTGAGTGCATCGTTCAGGATGAGATTGCCGCCCAGCCAGAGGACAGCGGCGATCGCTACCAGCGAAATCCATTCCAGTGTGGCTGAAATAGATGAATCATGAAAGATTGTGCGGTCAACCTCTTTGATGTAGCGATGGTTGATTGTGCGGAAAAGGTCCGCATTGAAGGCTTCCCGGCGAAACAACTGCACCACTGCAATGCCCACAATGTTTTCTTGCAGCATTGAGTTGAGTGCAGAAAGCTCATCCCTGGCACGATAGTTTGCCTTGCGGTACTGGTTCTGGAAATAGATAATCAGCACCGTCACCGGCACCAGCATGACCACCAGCATCAGCGCCAGTTGCCACTGTTGCAAAAACATGAGGACAACCAGCATCAGGATGGAAAACAAATCACCCAGAATGCCGATCGCCCCAGTCGAAAAGACATCTCCTAACGCTTCCACATCACTGGTGAGACGGGTAATCAGCTTGCCTACGGGAGTGCGATCAAAGAAGCACATTGCCAGGGAGAGGACATGGTGAAACAGATCATCCCGGATATCTGCCGTAATCTGCTGCCCCACCTTTTGCACCAGAAATCCCTGCCAGGCATCGAGTAGCGATTGCGCCAGTAATGTAAACAACAACAACCCCGCCAGCAAATTAATTCCCATCGATAGGGGAAGGTTGCGCAAAAACTCCCAGGTCGTCGGTTCTTGCTTAATCAGGGAAACCACCTGCCCAATTAAAATGGGTTGCACTGCTCCAGCAACAGAAGCCGGAACTAGCAGCAGCATCGAAAACGTAAACAGGCGGCGATGGCGCAGCCCATAGGGAATCAACCGGGAGAACAACCGCCAGTCCGTTTCCCGAATGGGGCGCTTTCTAGACGTTTTAGAGAGATAAGAATCAGCCATTGGGATGCAGACTTACACCAGAAAAAGGGACGCCTTCCAACTGTAGCGTTAATGATGTTGCAAATGGTTGCAATTCCCGGAGAAAGGTACCCATCGGGGTACTTGAATAGAGTATCTAGCGTTTCTCAAAATGAACGAAAATCGCCCATTATCGTTTACATTCAGGTCCACCTAGCAGGGAAAGCAAGCTAATGTCCCGATTGACGCTAACCAGAATTGCACGAAATCAATTCGTGACCCAAAACCCATTTCTACAAGGGGATATCGTTGTTAAGTTTGGAGAACAGATCATTTGGGGCCCCTTTACCGTATCGCCAGGAAGCAGCATCGACTTACCCTCTTCATCACCGGGAGTGCCCATCCCAACTCCATCGGGCCCTTTTATTGCGCCGGGTTCCTTGGAAATTGCGCAGCGGTTAACCGATCAAGAGACGGGGATATTCCTGGATTTCCCCTTCTTTTTTGACGTTTCGCAAATTCCTGCCCTACCGCTGGGTCCAGGACCATCTCCCCGTACCCTCACCAGCCCGGACGACGGTACGGTTTATACCGTGAATTACGAATTGATTCCGGATGAACGGTTAGGTGCGGCGGGAACTGTATTGCTGGCCCTGGTGGGGGGAGTGACAATTGCCCTCATTGTCTTTGTCACAACCATTGTGCAACTGGTGGTGGGTTTCTTCAGAAGTTTGCCTTATGTGTTGGGCTTCCGGCCCCAGCGATTGCCAGAGGTCATCAACCAGAGCACTAAACGGGACGACATGAAATAACAGTCATGAAATAACAGTCATGTCTGACGTTGCTGGAAGATACTCCGCAATGCTCCCATGAGCGAGTTGGGCTTGATGATTCTGAGGGCGCATTTACCAGACCACGACCCTTCTTTTGCCTGAAAGTCATGAAGCCACACGGATATTTACTCTGGGTTTCGCCCCTGCTTTCCCTGGCGAGTTGGTCTCTGCTCACAGTAACCAGTGCGGAGGCTCAATTCGTCCAGCCCAATGGTTTGGGAACGGTGGTAAACACGATTCCCAATGCCGGGGGTGGCAACACCTTTGAGATTACGGGCGGCACAAATGTTGGCAGAAATCTTTTTCACAGCTTCAGCCAGTTCAATGTGCCCGAAAGAGGAATTGCCGATTTTCGGAATGAGTTGAATGCAGCGAACATCCTAGCCCGCATCACGGATGGTCGCTCTGACATTGCAGGCATGATTCGCTCCACCAGCAATGCCAATCTCTTTCTGATGAACCCCCGTGGGATTATATTTGGCCGCGGTGCCCAGTTGGATATTCGCGGTTCTTTTGTGGCAACGACGGCAACCGCGATTCAGTTTCCCGCCGCAGAGTTTTCCGCAACTTCAGCGGTGGAATCCACCAATCCTTTGCTGAGTGTTAATCCCTCAGCCCTGTTTTTTAACCAGGTGGCCGCTGCGATCGAGAACCGCTCTACAGCTTCGGCGGGAACCGCGATCGCCCGTGTTCCCGGCTTCCCATTCCCCATTCCAGTGGCCTTGACAGGCTTACGGATTGCCAATGGCAGAAGTTTATTGCTGGTCGGGGGAGATGTCATTCTGGATGGAGGACGGCTGAATGCCTTGCAGGGACGGGTAGACATTGCCGGGGTGACGGGCGGCAGTCCGGGTAACAACACAGTCGCTCTGGGTTTAGACAGCAACAATAATCCGTTTCTGAGTCAGGTTCCTGCGGTCAATGGGCGAGCAAATGTGTCGTTGAGCAACCGGGCCCAGATTAATGCCGCCTTTGGCAATACTCTACTGGGAGGAACTGTGGCAATCGCGGCGCGTGACCTGACCCTGGTCAACAGTGCCATCTTTACAGGCACCGCAGGCAGAGAAGCGGGGGGCGACATCCGGCTCAATGCCCAATCCATTACTCTCAACAACCAGTCGAGATTGGTAACATCTACAACTGGCGAAGGGCGTTCTGGCGATATCAGGCTGGAAGCGCAGGATACAATTTTCGTGCTGAATGGTAGCCAGATTTCCAATCAAACTCGCCGTCTGAGCGGTGCGACCCAGGTCGGAAATGCCGGAAATACCCTCCTCCAGTCCGGGAACGCCATCATTCTGGATCAGAGTTCCCTTTCCAGTAGGACCGCTGGACCGGGACCGGGCGGCTCGATTAAGGTCAGAACCGGGGCACTGATGTTGAAGGGTAGTTCAGAGCAGATTGCCAGTATTAATGCCGGAACAACAGGTGCAGGAGATGCTGGGAAAATTGTGGTGGAAGCGAATTCAATCAGCCTGGAACAAGGGACTTTGTCTACGGCGGCCCAACTTTCTCAGGGAGATTTAGGGCAAAGCGGCAATATTGAGATTCGTACAGGTTCACTCAGTATCAGTGGCGATCGCGCCGGACTCTTTACCTCCAACACGGGCAACAAACCCGCTGGCGATATTATTCTACGAGTAGGCACCCTGACCCTTACCAACAATAGCCAGCTCTCCAGCGAAACACGGGGGGAGGGGCGCGGCGGCAATATCGAGATTGAGGCAAAGACCGTCTTTGCCAGTGACAGCTTTTTACTGGCTACAACCCGTGGAGCCGGAACCGCAGGCAACATTCAGATTAAAGATTCAGATTCAGTGACGGTTGTGCGGCTGAATCCAGACCCGAACATACTCCGTTCTCTGGAAGTCCTTTCCAGTGGGCTTTTTGTCAGCAGTGTTGCGGATGGTAGTGCTGGGACTCTGACCATTGAAACCGGAAAGCTCCAGGTTCAGGGAGGAGCGCGTATTTCTGCTTCTACAACTGGTCCAGGGCCAGGAGGAACGTTACTGGTCAATGCTAACAATTCGGTTGAATTGGTAGGGAAAGCAATCGGTGGACCCTTCGGAGCGATCGACTCCCCCAGCGGTTTGTTTACCGAAACCTTTGGCAGTGGATCGGCGGGGAATTTGATCGTTACCACGCCTCGCTTGCTGGTTCGGGAGGGGGCACAAATTTCCGCATCCACATCCGCCACGGGAAATCCGGGCAATATTCTGGTGACAGGTGCAGATTCCGTTTCCCTCTCCAATGGTTCGATCGCGTCAACGGTCAATCCCACTGCCGTTCTCAACACTGAGGCAGAACAACTGGGCAACATCACCATTCAAACTCGCAACCTGTCTCTGGAGAACAATGCCCAACTCAGTGCCAGCACTTCTGGGCAAGGCAATGCGGGCAACATCCTGGTTCAGGCAACGGAGGCTACTGCGCTTAACCAGAGTTCCATTTCTACCGCTGTCAATGCAGGGGCGGTAGGTCGAGGTGGCAATATCGACATCCAAACTGGAATATTCTCTCTAGCAAATGATGCTCAAGTGAGTGCCAGCACAGTAGGTCAGGGAAATGCTGGCAGTGTCAGGGTATTTGCCTCGACTTTTGAAGCCAGTCAGGGGAGTCAAATCAAAACCTCGACAGCCAGTGGCAGTGACGCAGGCAGTATCAACTTATATGTTCTAGATGCTGTGACCCTGGTTGGGGAACGGACTGGCCTCTTTGCCAATACCGATAGCGCCTCCAGCGGCAATGGTGGCAGTATTTTCATTGACCCCAGAATCGTGACCGTCCGGGATGGGGCTAAGATTGCAGTGGATAGCCAGGGTAGCGGAACCGGGGGCAGCATCGATCTCCAGGCAGGTCGGCTCGTGTTAGAAAATGGGGAAATCTCTGCTCAAACTGCCAGCAATAACGGCGGCGACATCACTCTACAACTGCAAGACTTACTGTTGCTGCGTCGCAATAGTCAAATTTCCACCACCGCGGGGACGGCCCAGGCCGGGGGGAATGGCGGCAATATCCGCATCAATGCTCCCTTTGTCATTGCTGTTCGATCTGAAAACAGCGACATTACCGCCAATGCGTTCACTGGCACGGGTGGCAGAGTGACCATCACTACCCAGGGCATTTTTGGCATTGAGCCGCGCGATCGCCTCACCCCCCTGAGTGATATCACCGCCAGTTCTGAGTTTGGCATTGCCGGGGTGGTCACCATCAACACCCCCGATGTTGACCCCAGTCGAGGACTGACTGAACTTCCCGCTAACCTGGTGGATGCATCGAATCAGATTGCTCAGGGGTGTGGGCCCAATACTCATCAGGCTGCCAGTTCTTTTGTCGTCACCGGGCGGGGAGGGCTACCACCCAGTCCAACGGCTCCCCTGAACAATGAGGCTATTCAAACGGAGTGGGTGACGGTAGAAGGGCGACAGGCGACAGGCGACAGGCGACGGGTGATGAGGTTGGAAGGCGGACACGCAAAGGGAGGAAATTCGCAAGCCGCGCCTCCGGTTCCGCCCATTGTCGAGGCTCAGGGGTGGGTGAAGGATGGGAATGGGGAAGTCGTGCTTTTTGCTACGACTCCGGCGGTTCAGTCCCAGTCAGAACCATTTTCACAGACGCCCTGCCCGGTTCCAGCTAAATAATTGGGTATCAGGTGGAGCGATCGCCACTACAATGAACCCATCTATCTCTTTGGCAGTGAAAAATATTGTTTGATGGGTGCTGTACACACTCCAGCCCAAAACCAGCGATCGCTTAAAGTGACTCCAGAGTTTGCCAGCGGGAGTTCTTCTGGTTCTGTCTTTTCACCGCCTTGGGTTGGCGTAGCCCTGATGATGGCAACCCTGACCGCTTCACCTACACGGGCACAGGTAGCTCCCCCCCAGTTACCCCAGGAGCGCATCCGTATTGACAATCCACTTCAGCGTGAACCTCAATCGCCATCCGTTAAGCCCCAGCCAGAGCCGACCCCACCCGTCCCTCTACCACCGCCAGAGCAGCTTCTTCCAACTCCAACCCTGCCTACGCCAACTCCAGAAACGCCCCCTGGCGAAATTCCCCAAACCATCACCATTGAACGGTTTCAGGTGACGGGTAGCACAGTATTCAGTCAGGCAGACTTTGATCGGGTCACTGCTCCCTATACCAGACGTCCCATCACTGTTGCAGAGCTATTCCAGGCGCGATCGGCCGTCACTCAACTTTACATTGACAATGGCTACATCACTTCAGGTGCCTACATTCCGCCCCAGCGGTTGCAGGCAGGGGTAGTGGAAATTCGCGTGGTTGAGGGGATTCTGGAATCGATTCAGGTAACGGGAACGCGCCGCCTAAAACCCAGCTATATCGAATCCCGGTTGGAGATTGCGACTCGCAAACCCCTGAACCGCGATCGCCTCCTGGAAGCCCTGCAACTGTTGCAACTAAATCCGTTGATCCAGTCGATTTCGGCAGAACTGTCGGCGGGGACGCGCCCCGGAGAGAGTCTGCTGGAGGTCCGAATCACAGAGGCAGACACCTTCAATGCCCAAATATTGCTGAATAACGGGCGAGTGCCCAGTGTGGGTACCTTTCAGCGGCAAATTCAATTAAGCGAGGCAAACCTTTTGGGGTTTGGCGATAGCCTGACGGGGTCTTTTTCCAACACCGATGGCAGCAATGCCTTTGATTTCAGCTATGTCTTCCCGGTGAATGCCCGCAACGGCACCCTCCGCTTCAGCACTGGAATTTCCTACAACCGGGTGATTGAAGAACCCTTCGACATTCTGGATATTGAGTCGAGGTCTCGCTACCTGGAACTGAGCTTCCGTCAACCGATTTTGCAAACTCCCACGCGGGAAGTGGCACTGGGGCTGACCCTTACCCATCAGCAGAGCCAGGCTAGCCTGTTAGACGGAGAAATTCCCTTTCCGGGGGCAGGGGCAGACAATGAAGGGCGGACTCGCCTGGCAGCGCTGCGATTCTTTCAGGAAGCCATCTGGCGCAGCAGTATTGAAGTGATTGCGCTGCGATCGCAGTTCAGTGTCGGTATCAATGCCCTGGGTTCCACCATTAATGAAGAACCGCCCGACAGCCGCTTTTTTGCCTGGCGCGGACAGGCGCAGTGGGTGCGGTTATTAGCTCCCAATACATTACTGCTGCTGCGGGGCGACGTGCAACTCTCCGATCGCGCCCTGCTGTCATTCGAGCAATTTTCTCTGGGCGGCATTGATAGTGTACGGGGTTATCGTCAGGATGCTCTGCTGACCGATAGCGGCGTGTTTGCTTCGGCTGAAGTCCGCATCCCCATTCTGCGCCTGCCCCAGATTAACGGTCTATTACAAATTGCGCCGTTCTTCGATATTGGCGGCGGCTGGAACCGTTTCGGCTTTGCCGATCCCGACCCTAGCTTTGTCGCATCCCTGGGAGTTGGGTTACGATTTCAGATCAGCGATCGCCTCAATGCTCGATTCGATTGGGGCATTCCCCTGGTTGATTTTCCCGGAGGCAGAGACACCTTGCAGGAAAAAGGTTTGTACTTCTCAATTATTGGCACCCCCTTCTGAGTTCAGATGGCAGATTTGTAGATTTGGATTGCAAATTGCGGATTACAGGTCTAGAGCCGGGTTTTATAGCTATAGCCACCAGGCTTAGGACAGGGTGCAGGGGGGAACCCCTGGCTGGGGGCAAAGCCCCCACACCCCCTTTAAAGCCAATGTCCTAAGCAACCTGGCGACAGCTATAAAGAGAAAGCATCTTTAGGAGAAAGCATCTTTAGGAGAAAGCATCTTTAGAGCCCCTCCGAAAACTACAAAGTTTTTCAGCTGAGTTAACCCCAACTCTTTAAGGGGCCAGGGTTTAGGGGCTAAAGAGTGGTTTATGCATTTGTGAAGCTAAACCAACATAGGAAGCAGAAGCTTCTAATCGACATTGTCAGGCTCCTGACTGGCAACGAGACAACCGATCAGGGATTGCTCCTCCCTCCCTTCCCCCACCCTTCCCCCTCTACCTCCCATATGTATCCCTCCCTCATTGCTACAACCCTTCTGATTTGCATAGTTAGTTCATCCTGCCCGGCAAAAGCAGCGGCGATTCAATCATCCCCATCCATACCCCTCTCCCCCCCTCCCTCCATCAATCCCCCCGCTCCCCTCCAACAGGGAAAAGCGCTTTACGATGCCGGGCGCTTCGCAGACGCGGTGAAGGTCTTGCAGCAGGCCGTACAGGATTATCGATCGCAGGGCGACTCTCTACGACAAGCCGTAACCTTGAGTAATCTTTCCCTGGCCTATCAGCAGTTGGGAGCCTGGTCGGAGGCAAAACAGGCGGTTGAGGAGAGTCTGGGTTTGCTCAGGCAAGAGGCAACCGGCGACCAGCAACAGAGGCTCCTGGCACAGACATTGGATATCCAGGGGCGATTACAGTTTGGCATGGGGCAAACGGAAGCGGCACTGGCAACCTGGCAGCAGGCAGCCGAGTTGCATGTCAGGGGAGGAGACCAGACGGGCGAAATGCGTAGCCGTTTGAATCAGGCCCAGGCATGGCAGGCAATGGGATTTTACCGGCGATCGCTCGATACGCTCACAGAACTCAACCAGGCACTACAACCCCAGCCCGATTCCCTGGTCAAAGCTGTGGGGCTGCGATCGCTGGGTGATGCCCTCCAGGTAATTGGCGATCTGGAACAGTCCCGTCAGGTTTTGCAACAGAGTTTGGCGATCGCCCGCCAGCTCAAATCCACCGCGGAAGAAAGTGCGGCTTTGTTCAGCCTGGGCAATACCGCCCGCGCTCAACAGCAACCCCAGCAGGCACAGGAGTTTTACAAACAGGCAGCCCAGCGTTCCCCTTCCCCCATTTTGCAAACCCAGGCAAGGCTCAACTGGCTCAGTTTGCTGGTAGAAACGGGGCAACGAGCCGAGGCAGAAACGCTCCTACTCCACGTCTGGATGCAGGTAGAGGCCCTTCCCCCCAGCCGACCTGGGATTGATGCCCGGATTAATCTGGTGCAAACCGTGATGAGAGGGTGGAAGCCGGGAAGCAATTCACCACTGGCGACTCAGAAACTGGCGCAGATCCTGGCAATGGCCGTTCAGCAGGCTCAAAGCCTGGGCGATCGCCGGGCAGAATCCTTTGCCCTGGGTAGCCTGGGGGGAATCTATGAGCAAAATCGGCAATGGGCAGAGGCCCAGCACCTGACCGAGCAGGCATTGCTGTTGTCGCAATCAGTCAGTGCTGCCGATATTTCCTACCGCTGGCAGTGGCAACTTGGGCGTTTACTGAAGCAGCAGAATTCTATCCCAGGGGCGATCGCGGCCTACGAAGCTGCTGTCAACACCCTCCAGTCCCTCCGCAGCGATCTAGTTGCCGTTAATCAGGACGTGCAATTCACCTTTCGAGATAGCGTTGAGCCTGTCTATCGTCAAACCGTCGAGCTGCTACTTTCCCAGGGGGAATCTCCCAGCCCACAAAACCTGGACAAAGCCCGCCGTTTGATTGAGTTGCTCCAGCTTGCGGAACTGGATAATTTCTTCCGGGAAGCCTGCCTGAACGCCCAGCCAGTTTTACTGGATCAGGTGGTTGACCGGGAAAATCCCACCGCCGCCATCTTCTACCCCATCATTCTGGAAAACCAGTTGGCGGTGATTCTCAAAGCCCCCAACCAACCGCTGCGCTACCACGCCATTCCTTTGCCAGAAAAAGAGGTAGAACGAGTTCTGGCACGGCTGCAACAGGTGATAAAAGAACCAGATGCGGCGAAGGAGGTGCGATCGCTCTCCCACCAGGTCTATCGCTGGCTGATTCAACCTGTAGAAGCCGATTTGCAGCAGAGCCGGGTCAACACCCTGGTTTTTGTGCTGGATGGACTGTTGCGAAACATTCCGATGGCCGCGCTTTACGACGGTAACCAGTACTTGGTCGAAAAATATGCCGTTGCGCTTAGCCCCGGACTGCAACTGTTTGCCCCCCAACCCCTGGCTCAGACCCAACTCAACGCCCTCACCGCCGGACTGACCCAACCTCCCCCCGCCTACAGTCAATTTGCCCCCCTCCCCGAAGTCAAAGCCGAACTGGATCTGATCCAGCAGGCAGGACTCTCCACCACCCAACTCCTGGATCAAACCTTTACCCAGACTGCTTTAGAAAAACAGGTTAATGCCCTGCCTTTCAAAGTTGTCCACCTTGCCACTCATGGTCAGTTCAGTTCCCAGGCAAAAGACACCTTCATCCTGGCCGCCGATGGCCCTATCGACGTCAGCCAGCTCGACCGTATTCTTCGCAGCCGCACTCAAACTCCCGCTGAAGCCATTGAACTATTGGTTCTGAGTGCCTGCCAGACTGCTGCCGGAGATAACCGGGCAGCCTTAGGACTGGCAGGAGTGGCTATACGGGCTGGGGCACGCAGCACCCTGGCATCCCTCTGGCAGATTGACGATCGCTCCACTGCCCTCTTCATCGGCGAGTTTTACCGCGAACTATCAACGGCAAAAGTGACCAAAGCCGAAGCCCTCCGTCGGGCCCAGTTGACCCTGCTTAAGCAGTATCCCAACTACAGCCGCCCCGGTTACTGGGCTCCCTATGTTCTGGTCGGCAACTGGCTGTGAGAGCAGTCATTTATAGCTGTCGCTAAGTTGCTCAGGACATTGGTTCTAAGGAGGTGTAGGGGCTTCCACCCTCAGCCAGAGGGGCCACCCCTGCACCCCGTCCTAACCATAATGACTACCACTATAAATTTGGCTCCCATTCCCTGCCAGGGAAGAGGCTGGGGGTCAGGTCTGGCAAGCTTTAAGCAGCAACGACATCACACCACCACGATGTAAGGGGAGGCGATCGCAGCGGCTTTCCCTGCCCGGACGAGGGCCTGATAGACCATTGCAGACACTTCTGCCCGGGTGGCTTCTTGCAGGGGTTTCATCTGCCGCACATCGGGATAGCTGACGACCAGGCGCTGCTGGGTGGCGGTGGCGATCGCATTGCGGGCGTTTTGGGGAATGGTGTCGCGATCGCTGTAAACATTCAGAACTGCGACATCGGCAGCGGGTAACCCCAACCCGCTAACCAGGGAAAGCAAAATCTGAAGCCTGAGAACATTTTGATCCGGTTTGAAGGTGCCATCCGGGAAACCGGAAATAAAGCCCCCCCGATATGCCTGGTCAATCGCGGCTTTTGCCCAAAAATTGGCGGGAACGTCTGGAAAGGGAATGGCGTCTCGTTTGGGTGTGGGGTTAAACGCCTTTGCAATAATTGCTGCGTACTGGGCCCGATTAATGCTGGTTTCGGGGCGAAAGGTGCCATCCTCAAACCCGCGAATCAAATTCTGGCTGGCCAGCCCCAGAATAAAGTCTGCCGCCCAATGCCCCTGAATGTCAGTAAAGGCAGGAGCCGAAGTATCCGCAGCAACGATGTAGGGAGAGGGAATGGCCGGTGCCCGGTTTTGTAACACCAGTGCCTGGTAGATGAGTGCCACCACCTCTCCTCGCTTGATCTCCCGCATGGGTTCCAGTTGCCGCACGTTGGGATAGTTGACAATCATACGCCGTTGGGTGGCGGTGGCGATTTCATCCGTGGCATAGCTGGGGATCTGGGCGCGATCGCGATAGAAGCTGAGGGCATCCAGCACCCCTCCCGTCAACCCCAAACCATTCACCAGCGACACCATTGCCTGCACTCGTGTCAGGTTCTGATTGGGGCGAAAGGTTCCATCCGGGAACCCAGACAGAAAACCCATCTGAGCCGCCTTCTGAATCGCACCATAGGCCCAAAAGCTACTGGGCACATCGGAAAAATTAGCCGCTGGTTGCCTGGCTGGCAGGTCAAAGGCTTTAGCCAGAATCGCGGCATACTGGGCGCGGGTGAGTTGGGCTTCAGGCCGAAAGGTGCCATCTTCAAACCCCCGGATGAATTCCCGGCTGACCAGGCCCTGAATAAAACCTGCTGCCCAGTGCCCCTGGGTATCACTAAACCCGGAAGGAAAGGGCGTTGGAGTAGGGGTGGGGGCAGGTGTTGGAACAGGAGTGGGAGCGGGTGTGGGAACGGGCGTGGGAATAGGGGGTGGGATCTCGCTGGCAACAAAATCAACACGCCCCTGCACTCGAATTGGGTTCAGTTGATTCCCGACGGAGACAATGGTCAGCGATGTGGTGTTTTGCAGGTCAAATTCCCCATTGTCGCGAAAGATATTGCCACCGGGGTCCTGGCTTTTGCCCAGATCAGGCAGGGCGTTTTCAGTCACAACCAACCCCACTTCCGTATTCTTCTCCACCAGGTTTCCCCGCAAGACGGGTTTACACTGTCGATTAATCACAATGCCAGAACGGTTTTCAATAACGCGGTTGTCGGCAATCAGCGGAGCCGCATCGTCGCTGATGGCGAAACCAAAACCCGTCTTCTGGCAAACGTTGCGTCGCCACTCCCCTTTACTGTTGCGGACGATGGTAAATCCGGTGGAAGCATTTTGAATAGCAACATTATCTAAAACCGCAGGGTTAGCCTTACCCGTTGCAAACACGCCTTCTCGTTTGTTGTGGATAAAGGTATTGTGGGTGATCGCCGGATTGGTTGACTCAACCCAAACTGCCGTCCCCCGAATCTCCGAGTTGGTGACGGTTACTCCCCGCAGTTGGGCATTGTTTTCCAGACGAAACGTCACATTTTGACTGGCAAAGGTCGGGCTAACAAACTTGCCGCTCCCGGTCACCACAATGCCACTCCCCTTACTTGCCTCATTTCCCAGAACCGTTACCCCGTTGGGAATAACCAGGGGAAACACCTCGCCTGTTGCCGCACTATAAGTCCCTGGCGCAAGCTGAATCGTCGTTCCCGCCCTAGCCTGCTGAAGCGCACGAGTTATCGTTTTGAAGGGAGCAGTCTGAGTCCCACTGTTACTGTCATTCCCTGTTGTGGGATTGACATAGAGGATGGTTGAAGTTGATTGCACCATGATTTGTGTTGTGAGAAAAGAAGAGGTTAGGGGTTGGGGAGTGAGGGAATCAGGAGTGATGAGTTTTTAGTTGGTAGAGATGGGTGAGGGATGGATAAGTTTTGAGTTTCTGAGGAGGGTGTTCTGGAAACGGGGTTCTGGATCCTTGAAACCCTGGTTCCCTCGACCTCCTTTCCAGGATTGCCACAAAAAATTTGACAAACTCCAACCTTACTCCCTGCTTCTCCACTCCCCCAGATGTTGATTATTGCCTTCAATTTGGATATTGAGGATTTTGTGTTGCATTCATTGACAATTTCTTCTGGAGATGGGTTTCTCACAGCAGCAAGTAAATGCGATCGCCCCTTCCCCCTGACAAACAACAAACAACTCATTCAACTCATCCTCATTACAATGAGAGGAATGTTGAGACGGCGGAAAGAGGATGCTGACGATTGTTTTAATACTGAATGGATTAATTGGACTGGGCTGTCTGTTGGTTGCATGGCAACTTTGGCGATTGAAACGCCAGCTTGCCAACGCAGCAGATACTCTGACCGCTGTGGAACGGAAGGTTCATCGGGTACTTTCCCCTGCTCCAAAATATATTTTGATGGGGCAATCCGGGACTCATCATTTGCGAAAAAGTTTAGAGGGCGTAGAACCTCAGCTTCAACGCATTCAACAGATCATGAAGCTGCTTAGCCTGAGTCAAATTTTTTGGCGTTGTGGTTTTTTCCTGAGTCCGGCTTCTAAATTTGGTAAGCGACGGATCAGGAACCGTTGAGGCATCATGCGTCAAAATGGTGAGGTAGAGTGGATAGTGTCACGGGGATGGGAGATGTCAAATAATCGTTCTGGAGCATTCATTGGAGGTTTGATTGTAGGGGCTGCATTGGGTGCAGTCGCTGGTATTCTGGTGGCTCCCCGTGCTGGTCGAGAAACCCGGCAGTTACTCAGAAAATCTGCCGATGCTCTGCCAGAACTGGCAGAAGACCTGTCCAGCAGTGTTCAACTTCAGGCAGACCGTCTTTCGGAATCGGCGTTGCGCAATTGGGACAGTACGCTAATTCGTTTACGGGAAGCGATCGCTGCTGGGATCGAAGCCACCCAACGAGAACGTCAGGTTGTAGAAACCATGGAAGCCAAAGCCTCTTCTGAAGTAGACAAACCTGTCCGCGATAATTTGTAGGCATTGAACCTAGGCATTTGCCGTGACCGATCCCCTTTTCTGGCTAGTACTGTCACTGTTATTTGTCACCGCCAGTCTGACGATTGTGCTGGCAGTGGCAATCCCGACGTTGAGAGAGTTGTCCCGTGCCGCACGCAGTGCTGAGAAGTTGTTTGATACCCTCCGGCGAGAGTTTCCGCCCACCCTGGAGGCGATTCGGTTAACGGGGATGGAGATCAGTGACCTGACAGACGACGTTAGCGAGGGAGTGCAGAGTGCTGGCAACGTCGTTAAGCAGGTGGATGAAAGCCTGAGCAACGTTCGCAAACAGGCGCAGAAAGTTCAGTCAGGAACTCGGAGCGTTATGGTAGGTATCAAAGTGGCCTGGCAGACTTTTATGCGATCGCAAAAACCTTCCAGTCAACGCCGCTCCGTTGATCGCCTGCCCCCTCCCAGACCTGAATTTGAAATTCGGAATGGCATGCCTGCCCCAGAAGCCTACCCTACCCAAAAGCAGCCACAAACCTTCTCTGCCTCAACCGAAAATCCGACCAGTCCGCAACAACTTTCAACTCAAGATAGCGAGGGATGAAGGATATAGCAATCCTGTTTGGATTGTGAGAAAGGATTCCGCAGTTTTTACAAAGCCTTCCAATCTCACGACTGATTGAGGACTGCTATATGTTGTTGGTTGTTAGAGGGGAGAGGGAACGTGGAGGAGTATTGATCGGTCATAAGTCTTGAGCGAAACAGCGTCACTTTTCTAGCCATCCATGTCTGAACCAAACCCAAATTTGGGAACCCCATCTGCCTTTCATGAACTTAATCAGGAACTGGATGAAGCCATCTTCAGTTTCGAAGATATTCAGGCAGAACTGAATTACCGGCAGGCCCAGGGAGCGTTGCGGGAACTGGTAGAAAACCTCGACCTGACTCCCCAGGAGCGCCGTGGGCTGGAACCAGAAATTAGCGGCTTAGAGTTTATGCTGGACAAGCTCGATCGCCAGGTCGTTCACATTGCTGTGTTCGGTATGGTGGGGCGAGGCAAATCTTCCCTGCTCAACGCTTTGCTAGGGGATCAGGTGTTTGAAACTGGACCGATCCATGGTGTCACTCGTGTTTGCCAGAGTGCTAACTGGAAGATTACTCAGGAAACGGTCGAAGGGATTCATCATCCCCTTCTGCGCGTTTCCCTGCCCAGTATTGGCAACTCCTCCATTGAACTGATTGACACCCCTGGCATTGATGAGGTTGATGGGGAAGCGCGGGAAGCCCTGGCGCGACAGATTGCTAAACAAGCCGATCTGATTCTGTTCCTCATTGCAGGCGACATGACGAAGGTAGAGCACCAGGCATTGTCAGAATTGCGGGAAGCCAGTAAGCCAATCCTGCTGGTATTTAACAAAATTGACCAGTATCCCGATGCTGATCGCCTGGCTATTTATCAAAAAATTCGGGATGAGCGGGTGCGGGAACTGCTCTCCCCCGATGAAATTGTGATGGCGGCGGCCTCTCCTCTGGTTGCCAGGGCCGTTCGCCGTCCCGATGGTACCCTCTCCGCCCAGTTGAGTGTTGGCCGCCCCCAGATTGACGACTTGAAGCTGAAAATTCTGGAAATTCTGCACCGGGAAGGCAAATCACTCGTTGCCCTCAACTCCATGCTCTACGCCGATGAGGCAAACGAGCGTCTAGTAGAGCGCAAGATGATGATCCGGGATCAGAGCGCCAACCGCATCATCTGGAATGGAGTGATGACGAAGGCGGTGGCGATCGCCCTCAATCCCATTACTCTGGTCGATATCCTCAGCAGTGCAGTGATTGACGTGGCTATGATCCTGGCTTTGTCAAAACTCTACGGGATTTCCATGAATCAGCAGGGAGCTGTGAATCTGCTCCAGAAAATTGCCCTTTCCATGGGTGGTATTACAGCCAGTGAACTGATGACCAACCTGGGCTTGAGCTCTTTGAAAACCCTGCTGGGTTTATCCGCCCCCGCAACTGGAGGGGTTTCCCTTGCTGCCTACGCCTCGGTTGCCCTGACTCAAGCAGGGGTTGCCGGAGTTTCCTCCTACGGAATTGGACAGGTGACAAAAGCCTACCTGGCGAATGGTGCGTCCTGGGGACCGGATGGGCCGAAAGCCGTTGTTACCCGGATTCTGGCATCCCTAGATGAGGCCTCCATCCTCAACCGAATTAAGGATGAACTGCGGGCCAGGCTTGATCTAAGCCAGAGAGTACCCCGAACCGGAATCAAGTGAGTCGAAAATAGGGCGCCAGGCGGAGGGAAGGGGAGCGGAGAAGCAGGGTTAACCAGAGGAGAAGGGGATCTGGGGAGTCGCTATGATGAGTAAAATATAAAGTTTCAATCTTCTCCATGACCGACGACGAATTGAGACAGTTGATTGCCTCGAATGCCAGAGCCATTCAAGCGGCAGCGGATGAGCGCTCCGAATTGCACCAAACAATGTTGGATGTGGCGGATGAACGGGCACAACTACGGCAGGCAATTTTGAAGTTAACGGATATTCAGCAAGGTATTTCTAATTTGAGAAAACTCAACACAATATGGTTAGGACGGGGTGCAGGGGTGGAACCCTGGCTGGGCGCGAAGCCCTCCCTCTCTAATTCCAATGTCCTAACGCACCCGCGTAGAGCTATAAAAAAATAAAATTAATCGGTTGCTGGAGCGGCAGAACGACGATCGCTCACCCGAGTTTCCCCAATGAAGGATTGCCAACTTCCTCCTCCCCTAAAGCCCGGTGATCGGCTGCACGTCATTGCTCCCAGTGGCGCGTTACGGGAGTTGGAAACCTTTCATAAAGGCGTGGAAGTGTGGCGATCGCGCGGTTACCAGGTTGAACTGACTCCTGGCTTTCGCGATCGCTGGGGGTACCTGGCAGGCAGCGACGACAATCGCCGTCAGCAATTGATGACAGCCCTGCAAGATCCAGCCTGTCGCGGCATCCTCTGTGCCCGCGGTGGCTATGGTGGTGCTCGCCTGCTAGAGGACTGGGCATGGCCCTGCTCTGCTCCCAGATGGTTGATTGGATTCTCCGATGTCACCAGTCTGTTGCTTAGCCTTTATCAGCAGAGAATCTCTGGCGTTCACGGACCCCTGTTAACAACTCTGGCAGCAGAACCCGACTGGTCGATTGACCGCCTGTTTAATTGGGTAGAAGGTCGCCCATTGGAACCGCTGAAAGGAGTCGGTTGGGGAGGTGGGCAGACAGTCGGACCTCTGCTCCCGATGAACCTCACGGTTGCAACCACCCTCCTGGCAACCCCAATTCAGCCTGACTTTGCAGGCGCTATTCTTGCCTTTGAAGATGTGGGGGAAGCCCCCTACCGGATCGACCGGATGTTGACCCAATGGCGACTGGGTGGATTCTTCACCCAGGTTAAGGGAATTGCCCTCGGTCGCTTCAGTCAGTGTGAGCCACCGGCTAACATTCCCAGCTTTACCGTAGAGGAGGTTTTGCGCGATCGCCTCAGTGACCTAGGGATTCCGATTGTCTCTAACCTTCCCTTTGGCCACGATGGCGTCAACGCTACACTACCCGTTGGTGTGCAAGTTGGGTTAGATGGGGATGGAGGAGTTTTGAGCTTTATAACAGGCCGTGGGGAGTAGGGAAGAGGAAAGAGGGGGGCGATTTATCCAAATCGATAATGTTTTCTGACATCCTTCAAAATCTTCCAGGTGCAGGACATCCCTGCTGGGAAGGTCACCAGGTCGCCTTTGCCTATCTGCACCGGGTCTCCCCCATCTGGAGTGACACTCACCTCCCCTTCCAGGAAATAGCAGGTTTCCTGATCTTCATAGGTCCAGGGAAACTCAGAAGCTTCTTTTGACCAGGTTGGCCAGCGAAAAACACCCAATTGCTCAAGCGTCTCTATGCTGGGCTGATGTTCAATTCTAATTTCGGCTACAACTGGTTTCATAGGCTTCAAACGCTTCACTCATTACGCTGAAAAGTTTACCAGGGCATGTATAGCTATAGCCACTAGGCTTAGGACGGGGTGCAGAGGTCCCCCCCTGGCTGGGGGCTTCGTCCCCACACCCCCATGTTGCAAAATTTAGTGTTTGCAATACTAGTACAGCACGGCGAGAATGGCGAGAATACAGATACCCTTCTGGTTCTCTCCTGCTCCCCACTCCCCAACCCAATGGTTACTGGACTGATGCCATCGTCCACTAGTGGTTCACCAAAGTAACTTTGCCTGCTTATCTAAACCCAGAAAAACAAATTTACGGGGTTTTGAAGGGTTTATAACCTTCAAAATCTGCCTGGTAAACTACCAGGGTGGCGACGTTCAAACTGAGAAAAGTCGGGCTGCTTCAAAGTCTTCTGATCAATCTTCAGGATGCCTTCTGTCAAAAACTGGCGTCTCTGAGTCAAGATCTGGATTTCATCTTCCAGTCGCCGCTGGCCTCGATTGAAGAAGTCCTGAGAATTGAAGCGGTACAGCCCGCTCGAAATTCGTTGAATTTGAGCAGGAGTCAGGCGCAAAGGAGGTGGCGGTGCCTGGGCAGGTGCAGGCTGGTTCCATACTACCTGGTTCCATACTACTGGTATCAGGATTAAGGCAAAGAAAGGAATGAATTTCATTGTATAGCGCTTCAAGAAGAGGCTTGAATGGCGATCAAGTCCTCTCCCCAGCCTATCGTTTCGTGGCGCTTTATGGAGTGAGATCCAACGTGGTAAATCTACAGCATGGAAAGATCCCCTGATACTTCCAGGCGAGTGACGTTGCTGAGGGTCATAAAGTTCTCAGCCAGCGTTTCTGAAACGGAGGGGGTAATCCAGCCCATCTGTTTTAGCAGGTGAATAGCAACGGCATATTTGGCTCGTTTGGCACCATCCATGACCTTAATCGCCAGCCCCATCCCTTCACCCAAGCGTCCAATACACTGGACGCCTTCCGCTCCTGCCTTGCTGACCAACTCTCCCTGGGTGAGCCGCATCAGTTCTGTGTCAAATTCGCCATCACCTGCTACCATTGCTGGATGATGGATCATGGCTCGCACAATACGCTCCATGTCCAGGTTTTCGCTGGCTGAAAGCAGGGCATAGAGCGAAGCAATTTGACCCAACTGTAAGAAGTAGGTGGGAGCCCCGCAGTCATCCCGCGCACTAATGAATTCCTCTGCGGGCATCCGCAAAAGCTCAGCTACCTTGTGGATAATCAACTGCTGAACGGGGTGGCTGCGCTGTAAATAGCTGTTTAAAGACCAGTTGCGCTGCTGACAGACAGCCAGCATTCCGGCGTGTTTACCGGAGCAGTTGTATTCCAGCGGGCTGCGCCTGCCGGGAGGAACCGGACACTGCAAGTGGGAGGGATCGACATCGCTGCGCCAGAGGACGTTAAATACCTGACGCACCTGCTCAATTTTCCCTTTATGGGAGCTACAAATAATCGCCAGGTCGCGATCGCTCAATCCGTAGCGCTCCAATGTGCCGGTTGTGGTGACCGCCAGAGCTTGAAAGGGTTTCAACGCCGATCGCACAAACGTTGCCGTTTCCGCATTACCGGCCACCAGCAGCGTCCGTCCACGGCTGTCGCAAACCACAGCCTGAACGTGATGCCTCGATTCGATAATTCCTTCGCGCAGTAGCCTGACTTCCAGTTCTGCGGCTTGTACACGTCTTCCCCTAGTCATTCAATTTCGTAGCCATTAAAAAGGGCTAGCGTCAGCGTAACCCAATGAGTTAAATTCTTCACCAATCATGGGTAAGACTCTAGCACCAGAAGGGCATTGTGAAGAGAAAAGTTTTGCGTCTTTTACAACCAGACCCAGACCAGCCCACCACTCAACAGGGTCAGGGTCAGAATGGCGAGGGTCTTTTTCAGGCGTTTCAGTAGCGGCTGAACCTGATAAGTCACCACCAACCGATCCTGGGTAAGCACTTCCAGGGGCTTAGACCAGGTTTGACCGTCATACCAGCCCGATTCTTCGTAAAAGACGGTGGCATCCGAGAGGCGAGAACTGATATACGCCCAGCCCAGGTAGAGACGCAAAAGTACTAGAGAAAGGAATATACTGGCCCCCCCGGCACCCATCAGTAAGAAATGTACCGGGTCTTTGGTGGGAGGAAAACTGGCAGCAGCTACTGGACCGGCGATCGCCCAACTCCATAGCCAAACCCAGCCCAATTTTCTCAAATAGGGAGATAGATCCAGTGTTGCCCAGCGGAAAAACCAGGACTCATTCAACTCCCGGTATTCATTGAGGGGCATCTGTTCAGGCGGAACTGGACAGGCAGCCACAGACGATTTCTTCGCTAGGTCATCCGGTAACAAGCTGACACCCTCAAGGCTCTGGAGCAGATACTTGTCAGTATATCGCCTCAGTATATCGCCGCTCCCGCAATATAGCGGTTTTCATTTAAAGAAGGTACAGGAATGTGAAGTACATGGGGTGCTTTGTCACTGTACCTCACACCCCTGACAAGGGCTATACCAGAGTCTGATCGCCAACCTAAAAAGAAAATCTTAATAAAGAAAATTAATAAAGAAAATAAAGAAAACATCCCCCACTGTTTCAACGAGAATCAGTGAAGGGATGGAAACGTTACATCAAGCAGAAGGCGAAACAAAGTTGAGATCGCTGAGTGTTATTCAGAGAGGCTGGCAAGAGTGTCATCCTCTAGTCGAGCGGCTGTAACTGCACAGAAGGCAAACGCAGCAACAAGCGGCATGGGAGAGGAAAGAAAGTAGGCAGAAATACCCGCAGTGATGGTCCCTAAGACGGCTACCAAACACCAAATTTTTTCTTCAAAACATAGTCCTTTCTCTGCCTTAATGGTTCTTAAAACTTGATTAGGAATGGGTACTGGCATAACCGCATTAGGAGGAAATGCCCAGTAACGAGAGCATTCCATAAACCAGTCAGTCCAACCGTTCTCCTGGCACCATTCTTCAATCCATTGGGCAGAAAAGTGTTTCATAGCTTCGACAGTTTAAATCTTCGATGGTTGAAATCCAGCAGTAAAAACTATAGATACGAATGAATTAGAACCGCTGTTGTAATGACAGCTTTAATGACAACATTTAAGATAAAAGACCCACTAAATGAACAGAGCCATTTAATGAGCCTTTTCCATATTTGAAGCCTAACAGAGGATTTCTAAACAAAACAGGGAAAGATACCAAAGTTTACGAGCCAGAAGAATACTTGAAATGTTCCGTAATAAAGCTATTTTCAATTTAGTAAAACCGGAGTTGCTGAATTTGGGTATGAAATAGGTGCTGTATACTCGAAACTTCGTTTTGATTCATACTGCTTTTCAGCAACGCCTAGTAAAATCTTCTTGAGCAAGGGAATCTAGTGGTTTATCAGGAGTATTTTGAGGTGTTGAAAATTCTCAAAATACTCTTCAGAAATGGATTTTATAGATTTGAGCTACCCCTTAGATCGCTTGACGGACTACCAGGGAGCCAGGGGAATCAAAATGCCCCCTTAACTGATTGCTCGTAACCAGACTCCAGTCTGGTCAGGTTGGATAAGAAGCTCCCGCTTCCGATTGAGTCTAAGAAGCCAGAGCTTCCACCGATGGGTTTGCTAAGCGGGAGCTTAGCAACCAGGAGAACGTTAGGAAAGCCGGATTTCTGTAGGCATAGATTCCTGGAATGTGATGAAATGATTACTGCGATAACTCTACACACAGGCTGTTTTTTTACAGGTATGAATATTGCTTCTCGCTTTTCTGTTTTGCTGGGTTCGCTTGCGATCGCCCTCAGTGCTTGTAGTGCCAATAATCCCAATACAACGCCTGCAACGGGTTCTCCTCAGACTGGGGGAGGCGGCTCCGGCGGAACAATCGCGATCGGCATTGGTGTAGCCCAAACCAGCAACGTGGCTCTTTTAGGGCAGGAACAGGTGGCGGGTGCAAAAATTGCGGAGAAATACTTCAACGATAAGGGCGGAATCAACGGCACCCCCATCAAGCTGATGTTCCAGGATACGGGGGGGGACGAAGCCGGAGCTATCAACGCCTTCCAAACCCTAATTAATCGGGACAGGGTCGTGGGTATTGTGGGACCGACCCTCTCCCAGCAAGCCTTTAGCGCCGACCCCATTGCCAACAATGCGGAGGTACCTGTTGTTGGCCCATCTAACACGGCTAAAGGAATTCCGGCGATCGGTGAATTTATCTCTCGTGTTTCCGCCCCCGTTTCTGTAGTTGCCCCCAACTCGGTTAAAGCGGCACTAAAAATCAACCCAGGCATCAGAAAAGTCGCTATTTTCTTTGCCCAAAACGACGCCTTTAGCAAATCTGAAACTGAGATTTTTCAACAAATAGTGAAGGATCAAAAACTTGAGATTGTCACCGTTCAAAAATTTCAGACTACCGATACC
Organism: Leptothermofonsia sp. ETS-13; assembly: GCF_049200465.1. Lineage (NCBI taxonomy): Bacteria > Bacillati > Cyanobacteriota > Cyanophyceae > Leptolyngbyales > Leptolyngbyaceae > Leptothermofonsia > Leptothermofonsia sp. ETS-13. Next base: position 927,695 of record NZ_CP120836.1, on the reverse strand, counting down.
GACTTTCAAACCCAGGCAACGACGGCTCTCAATCTAAAACCCGATCTGGTCATCATTTCGGGTTTGGCCGCGGATGGTGGCAATCTAGTGCGACAACTGCGAGAACTGGGCTACAAAGGCCTGATCATTGGTGGCAATGGTCTCAACACCTCCAACCTGTTTCCAGTCTGTAAAGCCCTCTGCGATGGTGTACTGATTGCCCAGGCTTACAGCCCGGAGCATCCCGGAGCCATTAACAAAGTCTTTCGGGAGGCTTACATGAGCCAGTACAAGAAAGAACCACCCCAGTTTACGGCTCAGGCATTTACGGGTGTTCAGGTTTTTGTTGATGCCCTGAGGGTGTTGGATAGGAAGCAGAAGGTAACTCAAATTCCCCTACCGCAGCTACGGGTTGAACTGAACAAACAACTGCTGGCTGGCAAATACGACACCCCTCTGGGCGAAATTTCCTTCACCCCGGAAGGTGAAATCGTCCAGAAAGAGTTTTACGTGGCCCAGATCAAGATGGACCCCGATGGCAACAACGGAAAGTTTGTGTTCTTGAAGTAAAAGCGAAACCAGTGTTCGTTCAAAAAGCCTTTATTATTGCATTTATCGTTCTTGCTTCCTCCCTTGCAGCCTGTCAGAATCCGGGCGAAAACCAGTCTTCATCACCTAGGAATCGTTTCTCCGCAGGAATTCCCATTGGGGTTGCACTGGCAGAAACCAGCAATCTCGCCCTTTTGGGGCAGGAATCTGTCAACGGTGCCAGGATTGCTGAGCGGTATTTCAACGACCGTGGAGGGGTAAATGGTATTCCAGTTAAGCTGATCTTTCAGGATGCGGGGGGTGATGAAGCCAGTGCCATTAATGCGTTTGTGACGTTGATTACGAAAGCCAAGGTGATTGGAATTGTGGGTCCTTCTTCCTCTCAGCAGGCATTTAGTGCAAACCCGATCGCCGATCGCGCAAAAGTTCCCGTAATTGGACCCACCAACACCGCAGAGGGCATTCCAGAAATTGGACCTTTTGTGGCTCGTGTGGCTTCCCCAGTCACCGTTCTGGCTCCCAACTCGCTCAAAGCCGCCCTTAAACTTAACTCCAAAATTCGCCGTGTGGCTGTGTTCTATGCCCAAAATGATGCCTTCAGCCAGTCAGAAACTCAAATTTTTCAGAATGCGATCAATAAACTGGGACTTGAAATAGTCACCATTCAGAAGTTTCAAACTACCGATACCGACTTTCAAATCCAGGCAACGGCTGCCATTAACCTCAACCCCGATTTAATGGTGATCTCGGGTTTAGCGGCTGACAGTGGCAATCTGGTACGTCAAATCCGCGAACTGGGCTATAAAGGGCTGATTGTGGGGGGCAATGGGTTTAACACCCCCAACATTTTTCCAGTTTGTAAGCAGCTTTGCGACGGAGTTCTGGTCGCACAGGCTTACAGCCCTGACCATCCCAGTGCAATCAATCGAGCATTTCGCCAGGCTTATACGGATCGCTACAGGCAAGATCCACCCCAGTTCAGTGCCCAGGGGTTTACAGCCGTTCAAGTGTTTGTAGAGGCCCTGAGAGCCGCTGACAAAAAGAAAAATTTGGTCGGACAACTTGTGGCAGAACAACGAATTGCCGTGAATGAAGCCATTCTGGCTGGCAAATACGACACACCGCTGGGTGAAATCTCGTTTACACCGGAGGGAGAAGTGATCCAGAAACAGTTTTATGTGGCGCAGATCAAGATGGAACCGGATGGAAAAAAGGGGAGGTTTGTTTTTCTAAAGTAGCCCGGAATTGCTGAATTTGGGTATGAAATAGGTGCTGTGTGCTTGAAACTTTGTTTCGATTCATACTGCTTTTCAACAACGCTCTCTCACTATCGGTCTGTCAAGACTATTTTGTTGAGGGGTTGAAAACCCTCAAAACACCCTGGAAATGGATTTTATAGATTGAGCTATCCTTCAAATCTATTCTGACAGACTACTATCTTGTATATGCAAGTTAATTGACCTTTTCCCCAAACCCCTTTCCGCTTCGGAGAGGAGCTTTGAATCTGGCTCCCTTTCCCTCGCAGGGAAGGAGGTGGGGAGCAGGTCTGCCAATAATAAACCCCCTCTGATAACCTGGGTCAGGCAATTAAGAGGGAGTAACCAGTGCATTTTCTCAATGGAGCTGGAGAGAAGCGATCGCATCACTTACACAATGCCCGATCCTTTACCGCGCTTATCGGCATCCTCGGTTAGGAGACCGCTTTCATCGTTATCGTTAATGTCGTGCAATTCCTGCTCACGGGTGGCTTTTTCAGCCGCTTTGATCTGGGTGCGATCGCCTGGAACTTCATAATACATTTCAGGCTCAACCGCATAATTGTTCAATAAACCTTCTCTATCAACAGTATAACCACCCGTGGTATCCAGATCGGATTCAGGTTCGGGAATATCTTTGTAACCTTCGCCTTCCCGCTCTTTGCGGGCAGCGGTTTCGGCGGGAGTAATGCCGCGATCGTACTGATCTTGTTCAACACGTTCAGAACTCATAATAAACTCCTAAGCTCACTTTCATTAATTAAAATCAGAACAGACGTAACCGCTTACTTAATCAATATCTGGAACAATGTCAGGGCGTTCTTTATCCTCCCAACCGAGAGGACGCTTTGAGTTATACCAGGCAATGGAGCCTATTCCGGCCGCTGCAATAAAACCAATTACGAAAATCAATCCTAGCGAGATTACAGGGCCTTTGTGAACGTTCTCGATAACTGCCAGGAAATGAATCAGTGCATTCAACATGATGGATGTTGCCTCAATCTGGAAATCAATACAATGTAGAACTGAATAATTGCGCTGAAACTGGTCAGCGTTAATCGATTTACTACTACAAAATTTATTGAGATCGCGACAAATGAACATCCATCTATAGGAGCAAATGGCAAAAGTACCTTTTACACTAGAGGCATAGAAACCAGAACTGGTCAGAGTGGTAATGTTCTAGACAGGGGGATAATGGTCAAAGAGAACAGAATGACTTGAATCTGTCAATCCCTTCTCAATTACAGTGAGAGTACTCAAACCCGTACATTATCCAACATGCAATAACCCGAATATCATCAAACACGGCAAGATAGCTGAGGACAAGCAGCGATATAAATGCTGCAATGCCGGATGCCCTCGTCATAACTTCGTCCTAAAGTATTCCTACCGCGGCTACTTACCTGACGGTAAGCAACAGATGGGTGAGATGGTACTCAATGGCAGTGGCATTTGCACTACTGCACGAGTCCTCATACCAATTCTATTTTTATCTGCTACAGATAGAGAAAGGAAGTCAGCAGGAAAGGAATTATCATGGTCGGGGTGTGCAAAATCAAGATCCCTCAAAGCGAAGCAGAACTACAAAGAACTGCTGCGAAAGCAGAAAACAGTAAGCAGTAAAGAATGGGTGCAACTGCCTTATCTGCTCAAAAGTCAACAGGTTGAGAGTATAACCCAGACAGCGAGCATCTTAGGACGCAACCGAGTCACGCTTGAACGGTGGTTTGGCAAATACCGAGAGGGAGGCATGGGACAGGTGCTTACGACTGAGTGGAAATGAGGCCGAAAACGGCATATTCCGGTTGAAGCGGAACAGAAACTGCAAACCCGACTTGAGCAACAAGATGGGTTTAACTGCTATGGCGAGATTCAACAATGGCTCAAACAAACCTCTGGAGTAGAGGTGAGCTACCCGGTGGTGCATCTACACGTGCGTTATCGGCCCAAAGCCAAGTTATAGCTCTACGCGGGTGCGTTAAGACATTGGAATTATAGAGGGAGTGGGGGCTTCGCCCCCAGCCAGGGGTGTGGAACCCCTGTACTTCGTCCTAACCATAATGACTACCGCTGTATCTGAGCAATTTCCCCATTCTCTCAACATCATTCAACTCGATAATGCCTTCGCTCATCCCACCAAGTCTTTGCAGGTGCATGACAACATCTTGTTAGGTTTTCAACCGGCTCATGCTCCAAAACTCAATCCAATTGAGCGGCTCTGGCAGCACCTCAAGGCAGCCTTTGCTTGGCAAAATTATGAGGATTTCAACCAACTGCGCAAAGCACTGGCATAGGAGGTGCAGAAACTAGAGTCACAGACGATCGCATCACTGACCGGATGGAACTTCATCCTCGATGCACTATCTGTAGCGGGTATTTCTGAATTGGTATTAGTAGTGGCAACCTGAGCGATCGCTCTCCGTCTTTAGAACGAATCTAACTGCGCTTCCAGAGGGGGATTTATTTTATGAGTGCGATCGCCTGCTATACCTGACGCTAAACTTCAACCAGTTGCCTGGATGGTGTTGATGACCTCCAGGCAGATTGACCTGTAATTAGCTCCACCACATCCATGCCATTACCAATTACCCCTGGCACACTGGGATAGCCTGCACTGGCTCCAACCAGAAAGAGGTTTGGCAATTCAGTGGTATATCCGAGCCGATTCAAGCCAACCTGGTTTGGAACCAATTTAGCACCATAGATGTTTCCCTGGGGTTGTCCCAAATAGTACTCGCTAGTTGTGGGCGTACCGTACACTTTCATGCGGGCATAGGCATCTACATCGGGAATTAAATCTCGAACGCTAACCATAATTTCCTTGTAAATCTCCCGCTTTTTGGCTTTGTAAGCGTTGAGATCGGTTTTGTGCAGTTCCTCAAAGAGAGCGTAGGGACAAACGGTGGCAATCTCCAGGACGTGATGCCCTTCTGGTGCCATGCCTGGTTCAGGGGACTTCATGGTTGGGCAGGAGAGAAAGATCCAGGGATGGGTGAGGTTGCCCTGCAATTGCTGCTGGTACTCACGGTTGAGGTCGCCTGTGGGATAGTACCAGATATTCCAGTTACCAATGCCATATCGTTCCGGCTGAAAGCGACTGTCTAACCCTAGGTAAATGTTAAACGCGCTGGCAGAATATTCATACCCGGTGAGGCGCTGATATTCTCGCTGTGATAGAGCATTGGGGTGATGCATCAATTGAACGGTAAGTTTGGGGTCCAGGTCGCTGATGTATGCCCGGTTCGCGTGGTAATTTCTTCCCCCTGCGGTGACGTACTGCACCTGGCGATCGCGGACCTCAATATGCTCAACTGGCGTAGACAATTGAACGATTCCATTTCTGGTAGTAATGGCTTCCACAATACTGTCTACAAAATGTTTGAAATGGTGTTTGGGATAATAAGCCCCTTCTGAGTAGTCCCAAACCAGAGAAGTGTGGGTAATGAGAGCAATTTCATTGGGGGGTAAGGCATAGTCGCCACTCTGCCCTGCCAGCAATGCCTGGAGTTTGGGAGAAAGCCCCACCTGGTCATACAAATCCTGTAAGGTCCAGTTGCGTTTTAGAAAAAGATTCCAGTATTTTGGCAATTTCAACCAATCGGTCCACTTCTGGTCAAACCAGCGCACCTCTCGCACCAGGTCGTGGATTTCATGGTGCAGCTGGGCGATCGCATCGCAATAGCGTTCAATTGCGGGGGCTTCTTCTGGAAATGTGGCAATCAAACGGGCCCGCAGTGTTTCCCAACCCAGGGGAATTTTGAAATCGACTTCGGGGGTAATGACTCGATCAATGCAATCGGGATCCAGACTTACAAATGAAACCTCCCGATCAATGTAGCTTAAAAACTGATGGATTGTTTGCCCCGGAGCACATTGTGAGATGTAGTGTACGTCTGCACAGAAGCGGTAATTCCCATAGTCAAAGGTATGGCAGCATCCACCCGGTAAATAGTGTTTTTCCAGTACGGCAACCCGGTATCCCTGACGCGTTAAGCAAGCAGCCGCTGAGAGTCCACCCAGTCCAGATCCCAAAATGACAAAATCAAAGCTTTCCATTTTAGCCTCCTCTGGTGATCTCGCTACTCTTCTAGGGTAAATAGAATCGCCGCAACTGTAACGTTGTAATTGTCTATGGCGGTTTTCATTTGAATGGGGTACTTCACACCCTTGAAAAGGGCTGTATAGATGGCTTTCCTGAAAGTTGGCTGACAGCCCAATCTCCGATTTCTCGACTAGATTGAACTGTAGCATGCGGATCGATAAAGAAGTCGGAGATCGGGTGAAGTCTGGCCCTTTGTTATAGCTGTCGCCAGGTTGATTAGGACATTGGTTTTAAAGGAGGGTGGGGGCTGCGCCCCCAGCCAGGGGTTTCACCCCTGCACCTCGTCCTGAGCCTGGTGGGTATAGCTGGAGTTCTTGAAAACATCCGTTGTAAACGTCCATTACAACAGGGATTCAACCATCAGAGCTACAATAATTGGATTCCCTAAGCCAGGAGTCTACTGCTGTGGTTGCTCTTTCGCCCAATCCCTACGAAGAAAAAACGATCGCGATCGCCCGTCAACTGTTATCCGCTACCCGTGAGAATCGTTCCTTTTTTGCCCAAATACGGGATCAGATGCGTTGGGATGATCGGCTGTTGGGGTGGGCGATGAGTAACCCTGGCTTGCGCGTGCAACTTTTCCGCTTGATTGATTGCCTTCCCTCTTTGCAGAGTAAAGCGGAAATTGCTCGCCATTTGCAGGAATATCTGGGCGATAAAACTGTCGAGTTACCGGCAGCACTAAAGGGCATGCTCAACTTTGCCAATCCCGACTCCATACCCGGACAAATTGCGGCAACAACCCTTTCTACCGCAGTGGAAACCCTGGCTCATAAGTACATTGCAGGTGAAACCATCCAGCAGGTGATCAAAACCATTGAGCGTCTGCGTAAGGAACGGATGGCGTTTACTGTGGATTTGCTGGGGGAGGCGGTGATTACGGAAGCCGAGGCCCAATCTTATCTGGAGCGCTATCTGGAACTGATGGAGCAACTGACGGAGGCTGCAAACCGCTGGTCAACCGTAGAGCAAATTGACCTGGCTGATGGGGAGCTTTTGCCTAAGGTGCAGGTATCGGTGAAATTGACAGCTTTTTACTCCCAGTTTGATCCGCTAGATGAGAAGGGTAGCCAGGAAAAGGTGAGCGATCGCATCCGGCGGCTTTTGCGGCGGGCAAAGGAACTGGGGGCGGCTGTCCACTTCGATATGGAGCAATACCAGTACAAGGAAATGACCCTCACTATCCTGAAGCAATTGCTGATGGAAGAGGAATTCCGTACTCGCAGCGACATTGGCGTCACGCTTCAGGCTTATTTGCACGACAGTCATCACGATTTGAAAGACCTGATCGCGTGGGCTAAGGAGCGGGGAACTCCCGTAACTGTGCGGCTGGTCAAAGGTGCCTACTGGGACCAGGAAACGATTAAGGCGGTTCAAAAGAATTGGAAACAACCCGTTTTTAATGACAAAGAATCGACGGATGCCAATTTTGAGGCCATGACCCGGTTACTACTGGAAAATCACGAGTATCTCTATGCCGCAATCGGCAGTCACAATGTGCGATCGCAGGCCCAGGCGATGGCGATCGCTCAATCCCTCAACATTCCCCGTCGCCGCTTTGAATTGCAAGTCCTTTACGGTATGGCTGATAAACTGGCAAAAGCTATGGTCGATCAGGGGTATCGTGTGCGGGTTTACTGCCCCTACGGGGAACTCATCCCCGGCATGTCCTACCTCATCCGCCGTCTGCTGGAAAACACCGCCAATAGTTCCTTCCTGCGCCAGAATCTGGAAGAACGCCCGGTAGAAGAACTCCTGGCGCCCCCTGTAATGGCTCCTCAGGAGCCAGGAGTAGAAGGGGGAAGGAGTGATGGAGTGATAGAGTGGAAGAGTAATGGAAAGGACTATCACCCCATTACCCCATCACCCCATTACTCCATCACCTCCCCACTTCCCTTTCAAAACTCCCCCGATACCGATTACGCCGGGGTCGCCCAACGAAAACAGATTGGCTATGCACTGCAATTAGTACGGCAAGAGTTGGGCAAGACCTATCTGCCGCTGATCAATGGGGAATTTGTTCAAACTGAAACCTGTGTCGATTCGTTGAATCCTTCCAACTTTCAGGAGAAGGTAGGTCAGATTGGGTTGATCAGTGTGGACCAGGCAGAACAGGCGATCGCCGCCGCCAGAGCTGCTTTTCCGGCCTGGAAGCGCACCCCAGTTAAAGAACGGGCCGCTGTTTTGCGGCGGGCTGCTGACCTGATGGAGGAGCGACGACAGGAATTGATTGCCTGGATGGTACTGGAAACTGGAAAGGTGGTGAAAGAAGCCGATCCGGAGGTGTCCGAGGCGATCGACTTCTGCCGTTACTATGCGAATGAAATGGAGCGATTAGAAAACGGTATTGCCTACGATTACCCCGGTGAGACGAACCGCTACCGTTACCAGCCGAGGGGCGTTTCCCTGGTTATTTCACCCTGGAACTTTCCCCTGGCAATTCCTACGGGGATGACCGTTGCTTCCTTAGTGGCGGGTAACTGCACCCTGCTGAAACCGGCTGAAGTTTCTTCAGTAGTTGCAGCAAAACTGACCGAAATTCTGGTGGAAGCAGGCATTCCCAAAGGAGTGTTTCAGTATGTCCCTGCTAAGGGATCGACGGTGGGAGCACACATGGTCAAACATCCCGATGTTCACATGATTACCTTTACGGGCTCTCAGGAAGTGGGTTGTCGCATTTACGCCGACGCCGCCATTCTGCAACCGGGACAGCGACATTTGAAGCGGGTTGTAGCAGAAATGGGAGGCAAAAACGCCATCATTGTGGATGAAAGCGCAGACTTGGATCAGGCGGTGCAGGGTGTGGTCCAGTCTGCCTTTGGTTACAGTGGTCAGAAGTGCTCCGCCTGTTCCCGTGTGATTGTGCTGGAGCTAATCTACGATACCTTTTTGCGGCGATTGGTGGAAGCGGCGCGATCGCTCAACATTGGCCCCGCAGAACACCCTAGTACCAGAGTGGGACCAGTCATTGATGCCAGTGCCAGAGATCGAATCAAAGAATACATCGAAAAGGGGCGGGTGGAATGTGAGGTGGCGCTAGAAATGCCTGCCCCGGATGGAGGCTACTTTATCGGTCCCGTCATCTTCCGGGATGTGTCACCCAAAGCCGTTATTGCTCAAGAAGAAATCTTCGGTCCCGTCCTGGCCGTGATGCGAGCCAGAACCTTTGATGAAGCTCTGGAAATTGCCAACGGCACCCGCTACGCCCTGACTGGCGGACTTTACTCCCGCACACCCTCCCACATTGAACGAGCCCAGCAAGAATTTGAAGTGGGTAACCTGTACATTAATCGAGGAATTACGGGGGCGATCGTGGCACGTCAGCCCTTCGGTGGCTTCAAGCTTTCGGGGGTAGGCTCAAAGGCTGGTGGCCCTGATTACTTGTTGCAATTCCTGGAACCCAAAGTTGTAACAGAGAATGTACAACGACAGGGCTTTGCTCCGATTGAGGGTGTAGATTAGGGCAAGAAGACAGACAAACTCTCGCTTCAGATTAGCAAGTCATCGATTCGTTAATATCGATACCGTTTCAAATACTGTTTCCAATGTTCACAAACGCTCTCTTTCTAGGGATCTGAGGGAGTGACTCAAAACTTTTTATTTAAGTAGATAGCCGTAATTATAACGGTAGTCATTGTGGTTAGGTCGGGGTGCAGGGGTGGAACCCCTGGTTGGGGGCGAAGCCCCCACTCCCTCTCTAATTCCAATGTCCTAACGCACCCGCGTAGAGCTATAAAGACCACATTCAAAAACTGGCCCACTCAACCAGCTACACATTTCAGCCGCTACCTTCTTAAAGCCCTTACCCCTAAACGGTTTTATGAATTTCGCCCAAGCTTAGGAATAAGGAGCGGGGAGGCTTGACAGTACTGAACCAATCTGCGGCGAGGGGCGGTCACACAACGCTACAGGGGATCACACTGAACCGCTGGTAGTTTGTATTCCGATCTCATTTCCAACAAAAAGAATTCTCCATGTCAAAGTTGAATCAACCAGGCATCTGATTCCCGACAAAACACTGGGATGTAAAGCTGCCATGCAATCCATAGGGAACATGATGTTTCAGGTACAGGCGAGCAATTGGTCCCTGATTCAAATCACAGGCATCCAGAATGGCGAGATAGGAGCGATCGCAACTTGCATCAAATACCAGAGTCAGTAACCACCCCTCCTCTTCAGCCCCATTGGAGCGAGGCACAAAAACGGGCTCGCCCACATATCCCCTGGGAGCCGCACTCCAGAGTTGGCGATCGCCCGACTCCAGATCGACCTTTAAGATTGCCTGATTGGGAGCATTTCCCTGAGGCGCATGAGCCGCTGCCAGATAAGCGTAGCGGTAGGGTCGCCCAACCTTGCTGGGGTGAACAGAGGGAAACTCACAACAGCGGCTTTCGACAAGCTGACGCTGAACTTTCCCCGTTTCCAAATTCAGTTGAAACCGCCAGAACTGACCCGGTGAAAGCGCTTCAAAGTCGGTTTGTCGGTAATCAGCATCTGGTTCTACGGAGGGCAGGGATGCGTAGCAGATGGAATCAATGATTAACTGATTTCCCTGTTCAAACGCATTCACATGATGAAAAACAAACCCTGACGTAACTTCAAAAATTTTAGCTGGTTCTCCCAGTTGCCGCCCCTTAATGCCTGCCTGCCGCGGAATGAGAACAATCCTGGTGGGTTGATCGGGCTGAAACGTAATACATTGCCCGGCGGAGCGAAAACCCAGTGCATAGGGTAGCGGGTTAAAACTAACCGGATTCTGGAAAAAGATGCAGTAGCGGGGAGTAATCACAAAGTCGTGAATGAAGGCAAAACCCGGAACAACCTGAGAATACTGGTGAACCAGCTTGCCCAATAGGTTGAACTCGTAAATGGTGAATTTGGATGAGAGCCCCGGTTTGATGGAGAAATTGACCAGGCAGGGTTGGCCACCATTGCGATCGCAACCTGGATCAATCCGGGGATGGGCTGCAAACGCCTCTCCAGGCTTTAACAAACCGTCCAGATAGTCCAAACCCAAAGTGTCTAGAGTAGAAGGGTCAAGGCGGTGGGGTTCAGCCGCTTCCCACAATGCCAGCAACTTCCCACCCCAGTAGATGACATGGGTATTGGCGATATTCTTTAAGCGAAAGTCAAAGGCATTTGCCAGCCACCCACCAGGCTTTTGGGTGCCAAATACCCCCCGGTAGAGGATGCATCCCACTTTTTGCTCCTGACAATAGCCTTCCGTCCGAACAAAGCGATTGCGGAAGTGCACCCGTCCATTTTTGAACGAAATAGCACAGATCATGCCATCCCCATCAAAGGGGTGGTGCAGCCGTTCCCCGTTAATATCCAGCAGACCTGGACCATTGCGAAATAGCGTTCCGCACAGGTCGGACGGAATCTTACCATCCACATCCTCAATCCAGTAGTCGAACTCCTCCTTCAAAGAGTTGTAGCCCCTTTGCCAATCCTCTCGGTTGTAGGATTGTTTTGCATGAGGTGCAATCTGTTTACCAGTCAGAGTTTGCATCGCTATTTGAAGTTGTAGATTTTAAGAAAAATGGCCTTCCTCAGTCATCTGACAGGATGAGAGACTCTTCCGTTTCACGGGTTGAGGTATTGACTAGCTCGGTTAGCAGGTCGGGCATGAAGGGTTGTTCCAGGTGTTTGGAGGCGGAGGAGTCAAAATCCAGAGCAACAGGCACGGATTGAAGAGTGGGGGCGGTTTTAGAGCCCTCCTCATCACTTGCAGGTAGCCAACCTAACAGAGGCAAGGGTAACAGAGTACTAAGGTTAGTAATGACTATCAACAGAGCTAGATTGGTGAAATTGTTCTCGGTAATGCCCATCCAGTGCATCAGCAGGGCTCCCGATTCATAGGAAAGCAAACCAGCCAGATTGACCACTGACATCAACAGGGCAAACAAAGTCGCCTCAACCCCCGGAGGACAGAGCCGCGCTGCCAGTACCAGAACGGGCATAAAGGCAATCTGCCCCATGACCGTCAATACCAGGCTATCCCCGATGCTGAACCAGCGATCGCTAATGCCCAGTGCCCGGTTCGCATGGGTTACCAGTAACAGCGTTGACAGCCCCAGAATCGCAGAAATCACCGTAGACCAGCCAAAAATCACTCGATACGGTACGGTTTTCAAAAACCGCTGGAACAGCCATACCCCAATCAGAGCGGCCAGACTCGTTACCAACCGTACCCGCCCCAAAAACTCTGGGTCGAAACCCAATTCATTGGTAGTGAAGAAAAAGAAGGCAGATTCGGCGGTGGGAGTTGCCTGCCAGAGAAACAGAAAGGCCGTAGGCATCCAGATGGACTTCTGACTGACGGCTTCCCGCAGTTGCCCAAGCTGATGCCAGACAACAGACCAATCCGCTTTTTCCGTTATCCGGGATTCACTGATCAGCCACGCCACAAGAGACACAATCAATGGAAAGGTGGCTGTAATACCAAAGACAGTGCGGGTACTGAAATGCTGTAACAGAGAACCGCTGAAGTAGGCAGTTAGAAGTCCTCCCACGGCTGTCGAGCCCCAACAGAGGGACTGGAGTGAACCAGCATCTCCCAGCGACTCTTGTCGTGCCCGTTCAACTACAATGGAATCGACAATCACATCGCTAAAAGCAATGGAAAGAGAACTGAGGGCGATCGCGGCCATAGCTGCCCAGGCAGAGTGAACCACCGTTGCCAGAGCCACCCAGGCAAGCGCACCCATCAACCCAGAAAGAATCAGGTAGGGACGCCGTCGATAGCCCCAAATCGGCATTCCATCCGAGATGAAGCCAAACAGCGGCTTGACCATCCAGGGCAGGGCTGCAAATCCGACAAGAGCAGAAACTTCAGCAGGGCTGAGGCCCAAATCATCTTTGAGAAAAAAGCTTACGGCCAGTCGGGCTAAACCTAAAATTCCCTGCACAAAGTAGACCAGCAGGATCGCGATCAACTCGGCAGAGGGTTCATGCCCTAAGAAAACCTTTTCAGAGAGAGAGTTTTTGATTTTGGCTAGACCTGTGGTCGATACAATCATTGATATTTGTTAATAAATATTTATCAATCGTCCCTATCATAACGAAACCCTCTATAAAAGTCTCGTTTGTGGACAGTGGCATAGCCAACATTAGGGGAGATGGGGGACGGGGAGATGGGGGTTGTCAATTTTTTTGTGGCAATCCTGGAAAGGGGTCAAGGAAATCAGGGTTTCAAGGAGTCAGAGCCCCATTTCTAGAACAGCCTCAGTAATACCCCACCCCCTCACCCCTCACCCCTCCACCCCTCCACCCTCCCTCTCTAACCCCTCATGGAGAAAAACCGAACGAAGTAGGGCGGTTATTGCTCCCTAAAAGATCCTGAGAAGCTTTTAACAATTCGTTACAATCAGAGCATCAGCCAGAGTCAATCTCTGGAATTGGATTTAGAGGTAGCTGTTATGAACGGCAATATCCGCGTTGGGAATTTGTTTGGAATTCCCTTTTACATCAACCCCTCCTGGTTTCTGGTGCTTGTTCTGGTGACCTGGAGCTATAGTGGTGGCTTGGCAGCTCAATTTCCGGGCTTACCCATCGGGGTTCCCTTACTGCTAGGGCTATTTACCGCTCTGTTACTGTTTGCCTCCGTACTGGCCCATGAACTGGGTCATAGCTTTGTGGCTCTGCGTCAGGGAGTAGGGGTAAACTCTATTACACTGTTTCTATTTGGTGGGCTTGCCAGCCTGGAAAAAGAATCTGAAACGCCTGCTGAGGCATTTTGGGTTGCGATCGCCGGTCCCCTAGTCAGCCTGTTTCTGGCTGGGCTGATTGGTATTGTTGGCTATACCTCAGCCGCAACAGGACCGCTGGCCGCCATTCTTGGCCTGCTGGCTTCTGTCAACCTGGCGCTGGCACTGTTCAACCTGATTCCAGGTTTACCGCTGGATGGTGGCAACATTCTTAAAGCGACTGTCTGGAAGATTACGGGCAATCCCTACAAGGGCATGAAGTTTGCCAGCCGAATGGGCCAGGTTGTTGGTTGGGTTGCGATCGCCACCGGCATCCTCCCGCTATTTGTAACAGGTAGTTTCGGAGGTTTTTGGAACCTGTTAATCGGCTGGTTCCTGCTACAAAATGCGGGCCAGGCGGCTCAATACGCCTCCGTGAAAGAACAACTTGATGGGTTAACTGCCGCCGATGCCGTGACCCCCAACAGTCCAGTTGTCTCTGCCCAGCTTTCCCTGCGAGAATTTGCCGACCAGCTCATACTCAACCCAGGTCAATGGCGTAAGTTCCTGGTAGTCAATGCCGATGATCAACTGGTGGGTGAAGTGGCCGTAGACAGTTTAAGGATGGTACCAGGCGATCGCTGGTCAGAAACCCTGGTGGGAGAGCTGGCAAAACCTGTCGATGCTTTCAGAACTGTTCCCTCAAATCAGCCATTGATGGATGTGATCAAGATTCTGGAAGAAAAGCAATTACCCGCCCTGACCGTCATCCGTGATAACGGAATCCTGGTTGGACTGCTTGAGAAACCATCAATCATCAATCTCCTCCAACACCGAACCCAGGCAACCCCTGCCTGACCCTCCCTATTTCCCCTCGTTCCCAGGCTATGCCTGGGAATGTCTATTTGGGGGCTCGGTCTCTGATCAGGTAACAACACTCCCCTACCCGGCAGCCCCTACCTGTAATAACACGAGACGTTATTCCCACTTGATCAATACACTGAACCTATCCCCTATCACCTACTACAGCTTTTCTCCGTAGCCAAATACCTCGCATTCCTATAGCCAAAGCAGCCTGGTAATCTTCTTCAAAGCTATCGCCGATATGCCATGCAAACTCAGGAAGGCAATCGTGTTTTTGGAGAGCGATCGCAAAAATTTTCGCATCGGGTTTAGCTGCTCCCACTTCCGTCGAAATCGTAATCGATGCAAAATAATCCATTAAATCGAGTGCTTGGAGTACCTTGTAAAGACGTGAATCAAAATTAGACAGGACACCAAGCTGCACTCCCATTGCTTGCCATCGTTCTAAGGCCGGACGCACATCGGGATACAGAAACCAGGGTTCAGCCGCAGCAAAGTGAGCATACAGTTCAGCAAAAAATTCTTCAAAGTTGGAAAAGCGCTGGAATGCATCCACCTGCTGAAACGTTTGGATTGCGATCGCCCGCCACCACGCAAACTCCTTCCTCTGAATTGTGACCGGATCCGTTTCCTCAAACGCAGGCGCTCCTGCTGCCTTAAAGCTTCTGAAAAAAGCCCGATTCAGAGCCACCGCAGAAACCTCAACCCCAAACCGACGCGCAACTTCCCCATAAATCTCGCCAACACTCCCCCGCACCCCAAACAGGGTTCCAACGGCATCCAGAAAAATCACCCTGGGAAACTTGCGATCGCTTTTATCTCCCATCACTCATCTCCCCATCTCCCCATCCCCCACTTCTACCCCACTCCTCCCTTAAAATCAAATGTGAACCTTTTCACCCATGGAGGACTCCCCTTGCCCACCCTTGGCGTTAACATTGACCACGTTGCCACGATTCGACAGGCGAGACGGACGGTGGAACCTGACCCCGTTGCAGCAGCGGTTTTAGCAGAGTTGGGAGGGGCGGACGGCATCACCGTTCATCTGCGCGAGGACCGCAGACATGTTCAAGATCGGGATGTGCGCCTGTTACGGCAAACCGTTCGCACCCACCTGAACCTGGAAATGGCGGCTACGGATGAAATGGTCGCGATCGCCCTCGATATTAAACCCGACTACGTTACCCTCGTTCCCGAACGGCGAGAAGAAGTTACCACCGAAGGTGGTTTAGATGTGGCAGGACAGACAGACCGCATGGCAGAAGTCGTGGATAAGCTTCAGGAAGCCGGTATTCCCGTTAGCCTGTTCATCGACGCCGATCCGCGCCAGATTGAAACAGCAGCGGAAGTGAAAGCCAGATTTATTGAACTCCACACTGGCCAGTACGCCGAAGCCCAAACCGAAGCCAGCCGGGAGAAAGAACTCAAGACTTTAGCAGAAGGATGTGGATTGGCGATCGCCGCAGGCTTACGAGTCAACGCGGGACACGGGCTCACCTACTGGAACGTTTATCCAATCGCCTGCCTCCCCGGTATGGAGGAACTCAATATCGGACACACCATCATCAGCCGTGCCGTTCTTGTTGGGTTAGAGCGTGCCGTCCGCGAAATGAAGCAGGCCATCCGGGGAGATTTGTGAGTTAAGAAATATGAGATCACTTCCTTAAGTTTAAATAAAACCCTGAAATCTAAAGACTCTTGTGGACACAAGCTCCTATACTCAATATTTGGAATTAAGTAGGTAGTCATAATTAATTGGTAAGGGGGAAGTGGGGGTTGCGCCCCCAGGCAGAGGGTTTCACCCCCTCCACCCCCGAAATTATCCTTAATTTAATTGTGTCTAGCTACTTACTGGAGATTTCGCTCTTAGTCCTCTGATTCTGAGCGATTTTGTGTTTGAGACCACTCCGCCCCCTCTCCAACCTCTCCTCTTTCCTGACCCTGACCCCTTACTAACAACTAACAACTCTCAAAAATGCAAACCTACTACTACGTCCTTGCCAGCCAGCGCTTTCTGACTGAAGAAGAACCCCTGGAAGAAGTTTTGAGAGAGCGCACTCGCCACTACCAGGAGCAGGAGAAGGAAATCGACTTTTGGTTGATTAAGCAACCTGCCTTCCTGGAAGCGCCAGAAATGGCGGAAATCAAGAAAAAATGTCCCCAACCTGCTGCGGCTATCGTCTCCACCAATCCTCAATTCATTACCTGGCTCAAACTCCGCCTGGAATTTGTGGCTATGGGTGAATTCAACGCCCCGTCAGATACCATTCCTCAACCTTTGGCCTCCTTAGCCACAGCCTCTTGATCCGCTTTTGAAAATCTCCAGTAGAATAGCGCTTCAAAAGTAAAATAGTGTTTCAAACTTGAGTGCTTTAAACTTGCCAGGCGAAAAGGGCCGTCTATCACTCCCAGACTCCCAAAGGAAGGTTCTATGTACCGAACTACCCAAGCATTGAAAGGTTCGCTGAGGCTGACATTGTTAGCTGTGGGGTTATTCTTGGTGCCACAGGCGATCGCCCAGATTTCTCCTCCACCCTTTCCCTCAGACGCGCCCGCTCAGACCCCTGCTTACCCCACCTGCCAGCCCCCCAATCCCGGCGAGTATATTCTGCTGATTAAGAGCGGCACCCCCGAAGTCCAGGACAAAGCGCGGCGGACATTGCCTGCCAGCGCCAGATTTACAGTTTGCAACTATTTAGATGATGTGGTGACACGGGTGAGTGGGTTTACTACGGTAGATACGGCCAATGCCTGGGTCAGGTATTTGAATGAGTCTGCCGGATTATCGGCTTTTGTAGCTCGCCTACGGGAAACTTCAACAGCGGAAGGACAGGCGATCGCCCCTACCCCTTCATCCGAACCTTCGGTAACTCCGCCACTGGCATCCCCGCGTTCCCCAGCTGCCCCAGTTTCCTCCCAGGTTCCGGTGCAAACCGCCGCTGTTTCTCGCCCACCCACGGCCTTCAATCCCAAACCTTTAGGAGCAGGCTATGCAGTTCTGGTTAACTACTTCAATCGCCCAGAACTCGCGCTGAAAGTGCAGCAATTGATTGGCAACGAAATTGGACTGGTTTCCTATGGTCAGCGTCCCTATCTTTTGGCTGTCCACACGGCTGACCAGGCTTCTGCTAATGCCATTTTGCAAAAGTTAACCGATCGCGGCTTCTGGGCCATGGTAGTCGATAGCCGTCGGGTAACCTTGTTGCGACAAACGGTGAATTTGCAACAATCAACGGCAAAGAACTGATGGTAAAGCAAGGAGTGGGGGAGTGATGGAGTAACGAAGACAAAAGGTGAAAGATGAAAGGCGAAAGGGGGCAACTCAAACTCAAAACTTAGAACTCAAAACTTAGAATTCAAAAAACTTAGAATTCAAAACTTAGAATTCAAAACTTCCCCACTCCCTCACCCGATTACTCCACCACTCCTCTCTCCTCACCCTTCACCCACTCGCTCCTGGCTCCCAATTTTCCATTGGCAGACAGATCTGCAGTACACAACAAATCAATTACCTGATCAGCGCTGATCAAACGTTTGAGAACGACTTGACCAATGTTTTTAGCAGAGGAATCGAGCTGGGCTTCGGCGGTTGGCTTTACTTCAACCATGAGCACGGCATCCTCAACGCGGTAAAGCCACAATTTTTTTCCCTGTTCCCATATGCAAAGCTCTAGTTGGTGGATTTCAGGTTTGCGCCTCCAGGCGGTTTCATTCCACAGTCCGCCCAACTCCCAAACCCTGCCAACCGTCCAGCCATCGGATAAGAAAAAGTATTTCACAAATGTTTTCAGGCCCCTTAGAACCAATTGCTTTCAACCTTTCAACAATGTACGCGATCGCAGGAATCTCCGTTTCCCAACTTGGTCAGATCATTTACAAATAATTTCAACTGAAACGGTATCTTGATGGAGTCACTGCCCTGCTACCATGCAAAGGCAGAAAGGTAAACAATCCCTAACCTTAAGTTCATGGACATCAAGACCCTCATTCGCGAAATCCCAGACTTCCCCAAACCCGGAATCAACTTTAAAGACATCACTACCCTCCTGCGCGACGCTGAAGGGCTGCGCTACACCATCGATACCCTGGCAGAAAAGTGCGCTCCCTTGTCAGCGGATTTTGTGGTCGGGATGGAGTCGCGTGGTTTTATTTTTGGCGCACCACTGGCCTGTAAGCTAGGAGCTGGTTTTATTCCCGTTCGCAAACCCGGTAAACTTCCTGCGGCTGTCCATTCAGTGGAATACGAGCTAGAGTACGGTATGGACCGTCTAGAAGTGCATCAGGATGCTCTGCATCCACCCGATAGCAAAATTCTGATTGTGGATGATGTGATTGCAACGGGTGGCACCGCAGGCGCTACGGCAAAACTAGTCCAGCAAACTGGTTGTACCCTGGTGGGCTTTGCGTTCGTAATTGAGTTAAAAGATTTGAGTGGGCGGAAACAATTGCCCGAAGTGCCCATCATTACCCTTGTCGAGTATTAGCATAGCGGCCAGCCAGTTCCCCAATGACCACCTCCAATCAGAGCAGACTAGAAACGGGTATCGATGCCCTCTTCGCGTTTTTTACTAGCGATACCTTTGCCTACATCGTTAAGCGGGTATTGCAGGGGCTTTTAACGCTGTTTCTGGCATCAATCCTGTGTTTTTTCATCATTCAACTAGCTCCGGGAGACTATCTGGATGCCCTACGAGAGAACCCCAAAATCTCTCCTGAGCGGATTGAGCAACTGAGAAAACAGTTTGGACTGGACAAATCCTGGCCTGAACAATACCTTCGCTGGCTCTGGCAGGTTGTTTCCCAGGGAAACTTTGGTACCAGCTTTGTCTACCAGCGTTCGGTTGCATCCTTACTGTGGGAACGGGTGCCCGCTACCCTGCTAATGGCGATCGCCTCTCTCGTGGTTACCTGGACAGTTGCCATTCCCCTCGGAATTATTGGCGCAGTTAATCAGAATCGCCTGGTTGACCGAATTTTGCGTGTCATTAGTTACATCGGGCAGGGCTTCCCCAGTTTCATCGCGGCCTTGATGCTGCTGATCCTGGCACAGAATACGGCTCCTCTCTTTCCCGTAGGCGATATGACCAGCATTGACCATGCCGACCTTACTCCCCTGGGCAAAATCCTTGATATCGGTTGGCATCTCATTCTGCCTACCATTGCCCTCAGCATCACCAGCTTTGCAGGGCTACAACGCATCACCCGCGGGCAACTGCTGGATGTCCTCCGTCAGGATTATATCCAAACCGCTCGTGCCAAAGGGCTGCCCGAAAACAAAGTCATTTATATCCATGCCCTGCGGAATGCCGTTAACCCCCTGATTACGCTGCTGGGCTTTGAATTTGCCAGCCTTCTGAGCGGTGCTTTTATTACCGAATATTTTTTTAACTGGCCCGGTCTGGGACGGTTGATCCTCCAGGCGATGCAATCCCAAGACCTCTACCTGGTCATGGCCAGTTTGATGATGGGGGCTGTCATGCTCATTGTTGGGAATCTCCTGGCAGATCTACTCTTGAAAGTGGTCGATCCGCGCATCAAACTGGATAGTATAAGCTAGCACTCTGACCCTGTTCAAAGGTCATCCATGTATTCTCAAATTTATTACCTGGTTCGCTCCAAACTCGATGGCAGTTACCTGGCTGCTCACCTCAACCGTGCTCCAAAAACAGCAGATCAGAATTCAGATCCAGGCTATCTGCTTGTATTCTCCGAACATTTCGACGCACTCAGCTACCTCAATACCCACGGTTCAGATGTAGCCAATCAATTTGGTGTTGAATCCGTCCCTGGTTCCCAATTAGATAGTTTGCTTAAGCGTTGGGGGTTTGTAGGCGTTGGTGTAGTGCAGGATCCCCTGCTGCCAAAAGTTGAATTTTTAACTCGTCAAACCAATTGGTAGTAACCAGGAAACGGCAGTCTCGGTTTTATCGAAATCATCTTCCTTTAGAAATAAAAATCGGATCGCTCTCAGGAAGAATTAAACCTTTTGAGGAGAACACACACTTCAGTCGAGATATAGATGTGGGATGGGGCTTTAATTTGCGTAAATAGCAATTGTTAGACAAGAAACTCACCTGTATCTCATCACCTGTATCTCAATAGAAAAACTCAAAAACGGTTGCATTCCGACTGCTTTTAATTGCTTTTATTTTGAAGCGGTTTGCTGACTTGAAAATAGCTGTAGCGCTCCTTTTTGAAATTTGAATGGGGTGCAGAGGTTATCCCCCTGCGTGAGGGCTTCGCCCCCACTCCCCCTTGTTCAAAAATAGTTTGGGAGCGGTATAGCAGCCTATTTTCATTCAACACAGTTGTAGTCGCCAATTGTGCAATCAGCTTTGATGTTTAACCCGTTGATTCAAAATGGCAATACTAACTCTGGAGAAATTTGATATGAAACTCATCTCAGCGGTTCTAAACTCTCTGCGCTTTTTAGTGATTATTTTTACCTGTACCCTGCTAATTTTCACTTCCACCGCTCCTGCTTTTGCAGCTTCTAATGACTCCACAACTCAGGAAGGCAAAGCTGCTAAAATTTACACTAAAAGAGCCCAGGATACCCTTCAAAATGCTCCCCAGTCTATGGAGGAGGTCCAGGCAAGAACGGGTGGCGGGTTGAATGAAGTTCAAGGAAAGGCTGGTAAGGAGAATATGAAGCGCCCCTCTAACAGCCAGGGGGCAACTACTGCTCAAGAGGTCATCGAGCGGGTAATGGACAAAGTTCAAAACAAGTAGGGAGGCAGCCCTGATTAACTGTAATAACCTGTAATAACCTGATTAACTGTAATAAGGGGAATGGGGGCTGTTCCCTCTCCACCCCCAAAGCTATCCTTGATTTGATTGCGTCTAGCTACTTAGTAGCGATCGCTGTTAGTATCGCAAAATTTGTGATTGCTCTTCTATAGGGACCTTCTATGGAACCCTGCTACTGACAAAAACAACATTTTTGAAACACGACCCGATCGCTTTTCAAAAGCTTGAAAATTAGTCCTAAGAAAAAAAGGAGCAGATGTTAGTCTGCTCCTTATTACTTATTTCATAGTTAGATAAATTGCTGTCAAACTTACTTGAGGACAGCAGTTAGCTTATTTTGGATAGAAACGTAAACCAACCGTTTAGTTATAACGTCTAGTTATAACGTCTTTTGCGACGAGCAACGATCGCCTTCCGCTTGCGTTTCTCAAGGGGGGTTTCAAAGTGCCGATGAGATCTTAGATCAGCCAAAATTCCAGCCTTTGAAACCTGCCGCTTAAATCGCCGCAATGCTGAATCAATTCCTTCATTTTCACCAAGAACTACCTGAGTCATTCGTACTACTCTCTCCAAAAAACAACTGCAATGAAAGGTTAACTCTGTAGCCTACTGGAACCTGCGTATCCAGAAGCGGAAAAATACGCTGAGAGAAACTCATTCCAGCAACATCAGCCCCTGGAAAGACTGGGCCAACGCGCCGAAAATCAATCAGCACCAGTCTTTACCGCAACAAATCTAAAACATGCTTTTCTAGTCTAATCTAATATGAAATCGCTGTTGAGTGTTAATGCTCTTCTGAGAGTTCATGATAAGCGAAATAAATCAGGAAAACAAAATTCTTCCGTCAAAATCCTATTCTAGGGATTTTGTTTAAAATGAAAGATTAGCGTAAGTTCCTCCTTCCCGACAGGCTGAGAGAGGTAGTTCAGGCAATTTGATTTATAAATGAGAGATCACTTGTACTGAAGTTTGTGCTAAATGCTACATTCAAATTTTCCATTGCCTGTACAAGCCACTGCACGGCATCCCGCGCACAGGTCTCATAGTGATTGAACAGGATCGAGAAGCGTTTTTCAAGATAGGGTTTTACCTTGCGGCAAATCAGGACAATTTTCAGCAATAGTCCGGTTGCCAGGGTTGGACCAATGTTAGAAATCAAATCGACGAAAATATAATGCTGGGGTTTCTGTAAACTTTCAACCACCAAAAAGTTCAATAATTGGCTGCACGTTCTAACCACTAAAAAGTCGTTCACCTTCTGGGTGTCGCTTTCCGGCAGGGTACTTTTGAGTTGGTGATAGAGCTGGTTATTAAATTGGCGTTTGCCATACTCAGGGTCAACCGAGGCGATGATGTATTCGTAGAGGTCGTCCTTAAAGGACTGGAATGACTGGGTTTGGCTGCTGTGAGTTAGAAAGCGTTGAGCCATATCCCGGTAGGTGCATGAGCCTTGCGATCTCCCAGCAAATTGCTTGATGGCAAAACATAATTCTTTGTCACTCAGCAGCGTTGGATTTTTGACTGGTTGGAGAATTCGGCTTGCGGCTTGGGGGGAAGTCGTTCTGGCAATTTGCGATCGCCGCACCTGGTATGTCACATACTGGGACAGATCAATCTCATACTGCCGTTGTGCGCGGGCTTGCAGTTGTCTAATGGTCTGCTGGTGTTCATAGGTGCTGCCCTCAGACAACAAACAGTGTTCGTAGAGATAGGGGTACCGCCGAATTAACGAACCGATAGGCTCACTTCCCGCCAAACTACCATTCTCACTGGAATGAGCCATCACCTGCGCTAAACGTCGCAGAACGATGTACTGCTCACTTTCAACAAATTTCTTGACTAGTTCCCGCAGTCGTCTAATTGAGCGGGAACGGGAATATTCGGTAAAAGGTTTGGAGGGAGACGATTCAAAGATAGCGATGAGTTCTGGAATGGCAGCCTGAAATTGAGGGCGAGCTTGCCAGCGATTGATCAGGATATGACAGCAACGGTTTAAGACATACTGGAACTCTTGGTCAGCGGACTTTGAAGCCGTAATTCTATCAAGCGCGGCAACTATCTCTAAATCGGGATAGCCTGTCCCATCAATAAACAATGCTCGAAATCGCCCTACCATCTGGCTAGGCAACTCAATCTGAACCAGTTCTAGCAGATGATCGTAGAGCTGCTGCTCTTCCTGGTCGATTGGCCTATTGTAGTGGGACGTCCAGGTACTCACGGCGACTAGAACTCCCAAGCCCAAAAATGACGATTAAAACGTTTCCAGTACGACATCTACCGACAGATTAAAATGCTATGTCCCAAAACAACAGAAGACCTTAGCAACTTCAAACCAACACACCAGGGGCTCTGTGATGGTTATTACCTTAAATGCTACCAGGAGAGATCAACTTCTAACTGTGACCTAAATCACTCGATTTAGCCCATCAAGCTCTTAGCTTTTGATCTTGATTCCTGCTTCGGCGCATTTATCTTAGCAGGAAGTGGTTCCATCAGCAGTAGTTTTCACAACTCTACGAGTAAACACGTTGAGTAGGGGCAGAAAGGTAGCAAAAATCACTCTTCAACCTGGCTCAGACGGCGCAAGTTCAATACATCACTTAACTTTTTAATTTGGGTGAACGTGCGCTCTAGCTGCTCGTGATCCCGGATATCGATTCCCAAATTGATGGTAGCGGTTTGATCGGGGTAGGTTTTGACCTGGGCATTCCGGACGTTGATATTGTTATCTGTTAGTCGAGACAAAATATCTTTCAACACACCAACCCGGTCAATGACTTCAATTTGAATATCCACGGGATAGGTTTGGGGGCGTCCGCTTTCCTGTTCGTGGGAATTCCAGTTGACAGGAACGAGGCGATCGCCCGGAACTTGCTCGGCATTGGGGCAACCTTGACGGTGAATGGAAATCCCACGTCCACGAGTAACCACTCCAATAATTGCTTCGCCAGGAACCGGTGTACAGCAACCCGCCATATGATAGAGCAACCCTTCGACCCCAATAATGGGAGATTTACTAGAAGGTTGAACTGGAGTCGGTTTAGATACCGAAGGCAATAGCGGGATCACCTGAGCATCGTTGATCCCTTCTGATGCCCTGGCGATGGGCTGCTGACCCTTAACCGCTTCCCGCAGACGATTCAGTGTCAAGTTAAGAGTAATTTCGCCGTATCCCAATGCGGCGAGCAAATCTTCCACGCTATGGTAGTTGCATCGTTCAGCCGTGGCCTGCATAGGAGCGGACTTCAGCAGTGCTTCAAAGCCATTTTTACCCAGCTCTCGCTCCAGCATTTCCCGGCCCCGCGCAATATTTTCCTCTCGATTACAGCGTTTATACCACTGGCGAATCCGGTTACGAGCACCGGGTGTGACGACAAAGTTGAGCCAGTCCAGACTGGGGCGGGAGTTCTTTTGAGTAATGATTTCAACTATGTCTCCATTTTTCAGGAGGGTGTCCAGGGTCACCATGCGTCCATTCACCCGTGCCCCGGCGCAGTGGTTCCCAACTTCGGTATGAATCCGATAGGCAAAATCGACGGGAGTTGCGCCCCGGCTAAGGGATATGACATCACCATTTGGGGTGAAGACGTACACATCTCCGTCGAACAGGTCATCTTTGACGTTTTCCAGGTATTCCTGGGCATCTTTGAGGTCATTTTGCCAATCCAGCAGTTGCCGCAACCAGGTAAACTTTTCGTCGGCGGTGGTCATCTGGACGTTAGAACTGCCCGTTTCTTTATATTTCCAGTGGGCGGCGATTCCGTACTCAGCTACATGATGCATTTCCAGAGTACGAATTTGAACCTCCAGGGGCTTTCCCGTATTGCCAATTACAACAGTGTGGAGGGATTGATAGCGATTGGGCTTGGGGAGGCCGATGTAATCTTTGAAGCGTCCAGGAATTGGGCGGAAAATGTCATGAACAACTGCCAGTGCCCGGTAGCATGCGTCATTTGCTTTGACGATGATGCGAATGGCGGCAACATCATAGATCTCGTTGTACCCTTTCTGCTGCCGCTGCATTTTTTGGTAGATACCGTAAAGATGCTTGGGCCGACCGCTGATTTCAACGTAGTCGATACCTGCCTGGGTCAGGCGTTGCTTCAGGTTTTCGACCACTTGCGCTAACCGGGCTTCCCGATCGCCTCGCTTTTCCGCAACCAGTTCTTGAATTTCCCGATAGGCTTCGGGTTCCAGATACTTAAATGCCAGATCCTCAAGTTCCCACTTGAAGCGACCGATCCCCAGACGATTGGCTAGTGGAGCAAAGATTTCGCGGGTTTCCAGGGCAATTTGACGGCGTTTATGGTCAGGCAAGTACTCTAAGGTACGCATATTGTGGAGGCGATCGGCTAACTTCACGACAATCACCCGGATGTCCTGGGCCATCGCAATAAACATACGGCGAAAATTTTCTGCCTGCCGTTCTGTTTTACTGGAGAAATTGAACTTTGAAAGCTTGGTCACGCCTTCAACCAGCAACCGGACTTCCTTCCCAAACCGTTCTTCTAGCTCATCGGCTGTAACATTGGTGTCTTCCACCACGTCATGCAAGAAACCCGCCGCAATCATGGCACTGCCGCCGCCCAGATCACGCAACAATCCTGCAACAGCAACTGGATGAATGATGTAGGGCTCCCCTGATGCCCGCCGTTGACCTTTGTGTAGGCTGTAGGCAAATTCAAAAGCGCGACAAATTAGATCGGCATCAGAATTGGCATCATCAGCCGGATTGTCACCCGCTGATTGTCGTGCGTTCATGCACTCCCGCAGCCAGTTAGGAATGACAAACTCAATGGGAGATACAGGTTCAAGGGATGATACAGAAGCTGCTAAGTTCATGTTGCACAGCCAGGAGGTTGAAAGGCTTAAAAGGTTGTACTGGATTTTAATGCAACGGATTTTACTGCAATAATGGTCAAACACTTAACGATGAATGAGCTTTGGTCTAGCCTGGGTCTACTTTTCAGGACTCGTAAGCTAGACTGGGATCGCTCTAGCTTCTAAAACCGACCCGAAAACATCCTGGGCTCGAGATATTTCCTCAACCACTCTAGTCTTCGGACAGACTTTAAGACCGAATTGCTAAAACGAATTTCAAAGTGATAGAAGTATCAAATTATCTCTGAACAAAGGAAGCCGAACTAGAACTTACAGCTTACCTTAAGGGTATAAAGCTTTCTTTGATCTCTATCTTACCAACGCGGATAAGATTCTTTACAAATCTACTAATTTTTGTGCGTGTTTCTTCCAAGAAACACGAAGCTGAATGGATTGGGGGCTTTTTAATGATGATGAAAGAAGGGCTCAGGCAAAATGTTACTTCCACTTCACCAGCAGTCGTACGGAGAATTTAAGCAGGCTCTGAGGCAAATGAACGAGACGGTTAAGCAAGGGAATGATGGCAGTGGATTGAAACTAGAAGTTACTAAACTTCAGCAATTTTTTCAGACCAAAATTCTAACTTTGAATACAGATGAACTACCTCCTGAAGTTGAACAACGGGTGCAGTCTTACCAGGTGGAAATAGACAAACAATTACGTCTGTTAGGAATGGATGTGATGTTTTTGCAAGCAGCACGGAAGGCCGGAACAGGAGAGCAACGGCGAAAACAAGTGAGCGATCGCGTCCTGACATTAATTCGCTATTGCGATGCTTTGCTGGAGGAGGGGTAAGGTTCTAAGCAACCTGGCGACAGCTATAACAGCTCCTCACCCCTCGCCCGTCTCTCCTCGCATAAAAAAGGTGAGACAAACGTCCCACCCTGAAAGTCCAATAGCCATTGTGTGAGCCCTTACGTTCTACACATGGCTTGTTGGAGGAGGAAAAACTGGTTTAGAAGGTGAAGGTGGTGCGAACAACTCCAATCACGATGTCGTCGTTACCACGATTGTGATCGGGTGCAGTAAGCCAGATGAGGCCAGGGGTGATGGCGATGTTGTCTGTAACCTGGAACTGGTAAAACGCCTCAATGTGAAGGGATGTGTCGGGATCATCGGAAAGAGCCGCTTGTAAGTTACCGTCTACTTCGGTTACTTTGGGCTCCATGCCAACGAGAACACCGCCGACGCTACCCTTTCTGCCCAGGTCAGGAAAGGCCAACCCCACCATCCAGTTCCAGACATCAGCGTCGCCCCTGAAACCCGCTCCCAGCGATCGCGCCTTAGTGTATCCTGCAGAGCCATTAAGTACAATGCCTGGGGTAATTTGGAAGGAGGCACCAATGCCATAGGAATTGGTTGAAAAAGGCAAACCTGTGAATTCAACAAAGTTTGCTTGATTACTGCCGGTTTCACCAGCGGTTGAAAAGTCGGTTTTGTAGGAGTGAATGTAGGTTAAACCGATTTGGAACCGCTCAGAGGGGGTGATGGTTAGCTGGGCGATTGCGCCATAGGGTCCGTTAAACAAGCCATTTTTGGCAAATGGCAGATTCGCGGCTCCAGTACCATTGTCTGCCAGATAGCCCAAACCCAGCTCAAAGACATTGCCAAACGAGTGGCTGATGCCAATCCCTGACCCACCTAACAAGTAGTAAATAGGGTTGCGGGTACCAAAGTGAGTCAGCGCACCAAAGCCGCCGTCTCCATCAAAGTAAGGATTGAGAGTAGGAATAAAGTCATCCGTTGCACCCGCGTTTGCCTCGATTGTGATGGTTGTGCTTTCGCCAACGGGGAACTGATACAATAGGGCGTCGATCCCAACCTGGTTGCCGCTGTCGGCATTAAAGCGGAGGGAACCTTCTGGGGTCAGCGTCACTGGACCAAACAAGTCCAGGTTTCCAGCCTGAAGCCGGGTTCGCAGCAGGTCTCTCCCGGTGAAACTGGTGTCAAAGTTGAGACGTACGCGATCGCCCAAAACCACGTTTCGATCAATATCCTGGCCCAGAGCGTTCTCCCCAGCTAGGACTCCCGCCAAAGCGAAGATGACTTCTCCATTCAGCTTAGTAGTAGTTGAAAACTGCTGCTTTTCCAGGGTTGTGGTACGGGCTTCCAGGGCATCAACCCGACCACGCAAAACGGCTAATTCTGTCGCAAATTCTTCCTGAAGTTTTTGCAGAATTGCCAGATCTTCCTTCTTCACCAGATCAGTCGTTGCCGCTGCGATTAGCTCGCTGACGCGATCCATGCAGGCATTGAGACCCGCTGCAAACTCGTAGCGAGTCATGGCCTGATTACCCCGGTAGGTTTTGTCTGGATAGCCAACGATACAACCATAACGTTCAACCAGGGATTGTAACGCTTGAAAGGCCCAATCCGTCGGTCTCACGTCAGACAGTTGGGAAACGGATGTTACCTGAGCCATAGCTCTATTGGCCTGCCCTACAGGAGTAGTAGGCTGCAACTGGGAAACAAACATCACCCGTCCGGGCAGGGCACCAGTACTCTTTTTAGGAGTGTCGATTAAGGGATCGGTGGTAAGTTTGGGCGCAGGTTGAGATGTTGATTGATAGATCTGAGCAGAAGTCCCAGCTGCGACCATTCCCAGGAGAACAGGGCTGAGCAGCAGAGATTTGAATAACTGGTTCATCATGGTTCCTTTTCCTCACACCTAATAAATGGGCTTAATTAAATGGGCTCAACCCATTCAGCCAAAGTATTGCCGTTCATCAAGTTACTCCCAGATGCCTGCTATGGATGGCGGGTTTATGAATATCTAATAATGATAATCATAAACATTCTCATTTACCATTCAAGCTTTCAGGATAAAACTTAAAACCAAACAAAACCTTTTTGCTATCCCCTTCCCCCGGTTTTTGCAGAGATATTCTGTTATGCCGAATTAAACAATTGACAGTAGATGCCTGGTGGGAGAAGCCGGGAATCAGGAGTCAGAAGGTGCAAGGAGAGGATGAGTGGAAGGGCAAGGGGACCCCTGCACCCTGCTGCCTGTTGCCTTTATTACACTCAAAACTCATCCACTTACCTTCCCCTTCGCAAAGCCCTGCTAAGATTTTCATTTCGTCATAACCACTTGTGATACACTGACCTGGCATTGGAATTGGTTCTGGTGGGGATCAGCCACTGGAGGTAAGGGGGAAAGTGCAGTGCGAGTCTGCCGCTGTCCCGCAACTGTAACAGAAGCCATAGGGTGTTGGGGGTTGAACTAGTCAACCCAACTCAAAACCCAAAATCTTCTAAAGCCAGGATGCCCGCCAATTCTTTAGCAGAATCCTTTCATCTGCGAGGTATGGATGATGGTTAATACACGATTAAAAAAATTAGATGCTCTTGCTGGTTTCCCCGTATGCCTTAGAAGGACTGAAATTGCTCAAATTTTGGGATTGATTGGGTTTGGCTTTTGGGGAGTTGTTCAACCTGCAGCGGCTCACCATGCAATGGAGGGTAGAACCCCAGCTAGTTTTCTTGAAGGTTTTCTGTCTGGAGTAGCTCATCCAGTGATTGGGTTAGATCATTTGGCATTTGTTGTCGCTATTGGACTACTCTCGGTTAAACAGGTGCGGGGGGCTTTGCTTCCCCTGGTGTTTGTGGTGACAGCTATGGTGGGAACTGGCCTGCACATTATGAAGGTTGATTTGCCTGTACCTGAAATTATGATTGCTCTTTCTGTGATTGCGCTGGGATTGCTACTGGCAATCGCTTGTCCGTGGAATTTTGGGGTTGTTGCTGGACTGGCTGCGATCGCCGGGTTGTTTCATGGGTATGCCTATGGCGAGTCCATTGTGGGTGCCGAGATGACGCCGTTGGTGGCTTACCTGTTGGGCTTTACAGTGATTCAGTTGGCGATCTCGCTACTGGCGTTTTGGCTGGGTAGAAAAGCGACTCAAAGCTCCTCTCGAATGATCCCCGCTTTCATGCGTTACTTCGGCTATGGCGTCTGTGTCATCGGTGTCGTTTTTTCTGAGCACCTCGCTTCAAGGTTAGGAACGAAAATTAAATAATCTCTGGAACCTCACCCCGCTCGGCACCCTTCTTCGAGCCGGAGAGGGGGCAGGGGAGAGGTTAAGGACGTGGAAAAATCAGATGTTATTTAATCCATGCTCCTTAGTAGGTAGCTAATACAGCAAAACGGAAGTTTTGTTGGGGGTACAGGGGTTCCACCCCTGCTTGGGGGCTTCGCCCCCAAACCCTCATGTTGCAAAATTGAGTGTTTGCAACACGAGTACAGCACAGCGGGAATACGGATACCATTCTGGCTCCCTCCTACTTCCCACTCCCCACCCCAATGGTTGCTGGACTGATGCCATCTTTCACTAGTAAGTAGCTAGGCCGCAATTAAATAAGGATAATTTCGGGGCGTGGAGGGGGTGAAAACCCCTACCTGGGGGCGCAGCCCCCACCCCCCCCTTTACAACTAATTATGGCTACCTACTTATCAGTGTTCTAAACTGTTTTCGAATAAGGTTTGAATAAGGCGTTGTGAAAGGCTTTTCTGGATAGGAAAGTCTTTCACAATCCAAACAGAATCGCTACAGAATTGGGCAAAATAGGATTGGTAGACTTTGGACATTAGCCTTAGATTAGCTAATGTCCAATTTTTGATGGTTAACATCCGTTCTGGCGGGCGTATCTGAAGTTTGGGGGGAATCCATTGGCCATTATCTCGTTGCCAGGCTCCCGCCTGGCCATGTCGATTAGAAGCTCCCACTTCCTGTGTTGGTTCAGAGAAGCTAGAGCTTAATGGCAGGGTTACGAAGCTCCAGCTTCTTAACCAGAGTAGACTTCCCCAATGACGAAATGCACCTTCCCCTGGCCTTTCTTTACCTGATACCTGCTGTATCTCTCTAACCATGCCAATTGATTTGAGTCCTGCTTTGCCTACCTTTGTCATCACCCTGCGGGAAGGGGTAGAAGCTGCCCTTGTAGTTGGGATTGTACTGGCTTACCTGAAGAAAGCAGAACAAACTCAGCTCAATTTCTGGGTGTATGGCGGTATTGGAGTTGGCTTGCTAGCAAGTGTGTTGGTCGGCGTTCTGTTTGGCCTTATCATTACAGTTCTGGGGGCTGCCAATGAAACCTATGAGCCAGTGGTCAAACCTTTACTGAATGGGCTTTTTAGTGTGGCGGCGATCGCCATGTTGAGCTGGATGCTGATCTGGATGACGCGCCAGTCCCGCTTGCTGAAAGCTGAAGTGGAGGGGGCTGTTGGAAGCACCTTAAAGGCAGAAGCAGGCGCAGGTTGGGGCGCAGGTTGGGGCATTTTTGGACTGATCTTTTTTGCTGTATTACGAGAAGGGTTTGAAACTGTCCTATTCATTTCGGCCCGGTTTCAACAGGGTTGGGTGCCCATTTTGGGGGCAATTTCGGGTTTGCTTGTGGCTATAGGGATCGGTGTTTTGCTGTTCAAATTTGGCATCAAAATCAATCTGCGCCTGTTTTTTCAGGTGATGGGCCTCTTCCTGCTGTTAATTGTGGCAGGATTAGTGGTTTCTGCTCTGGCCCACGTGGATGTCGCCTTCTATCGACTTACTCAGATCAATCCTCAGTTTTCCAATCTCTGTTTCTTCCAGGGATCCGTTGGGGAAACTTGCTTCTTAGGACCATTGCTCTGGGATACTCATCGGCTCCTGCCAGAACGCCAATTTCCTGGCATTATTTTGCATACCCTGTTTGGCTACGAGGACACATTCTATCTGGTTGAAGCGATAGGTTATTTGGGATTTCTGGCGATCGTGGGTGGAATTTATCTGCAAAGCTTAACGGGCTGGGGAACGGCTCCGGTGAAAGTTGATCGCTAAAGCCAGGAAGGGAAAGGGTGGATAGGTGGATGAGTCAGAGTGTGGTGGGTGACGGAAACTCAGAACTCGAAATGCTCCTGGCTCCAGTCCTTTATCTTCAGCGTTACCCTTCTGTGAAGATATGGAAAATTTGCGTTCCCATTAAGATGCATTCAGGTTAAGAGAGTAATCTTTAGGTTAAGATCTGGTTAATCATCATCCAGGTTGAAACCTGGAGATTGCCCCAGCAGGAAAGACTACAAGTTTCTAAATGGACAGGGTTTAAGTCAAGACAATAAAACTGAATCCCTCCTAGTCAAATCAGTTTCAAGTAAAGGGGGAATTAAAATGAACCATTCTGAATTCTTGCTTCCAAAAACACCCTATCGGGGAGAAGTTAAGCCAGAAAATCTTGTGTTTAACGCCAATTTGCAGGAGTTTTCACAGAAAGTTAGCTATATCTGTTCTCTAGAAACAAATGGCAAACTTTCTCCAGAGGAGGCTTACTTGAAGATTAAATATCTCTGGGAAGAATTAAAGCAAAGTAAGAAGCAGCTTGGAATTGGCAGCAACAGGACAGAGTAGGGGCAGGTTTCATTGAAACACTAACTAAAGGCTGATTGTAGATTTGTTAAATCTGCCCTTATAAAATCTGCCCTTACCCAGGTTTCACCCTTTCTACGCGGCGGATAGGGGAGTGTTTAGCAATAACTGATTGATAAAAGCCTCGCAACTGGCGTGTAGCAGCAGACCATCCCCAACGTTCGGCTTCTCGACGAGCGTTGTGACGCAGGGCTTCCCGTTCTTCAGGATTGGCTAGGAGGCGTTGGGTGGCGGCGATCGCTCCATTTCTATCCGCTGGATCGAACAGAAATCCATTCACCCCATCTTCCACAATATCTGGAATGCCACCAGAGCGGGCTGCGACAACCGGGCAACCAGCTGCCATCGCTTCCAGAAGCACCAGTCCCAGTGTCTCGGTACGGGAGGGAAACACAAAGGCATCAGCGGAGGCAAAGGCGGAAGCGAGCTCGACTCCCCTGTAAGTAGCCAACAAAGTGGGTGGGTGTGCCGATAAAGTGGGCTTCCAGTGCCTGCCGATGGGGGCCGTTGCCCACTAGGGCCAGCCTGGCATCAGGAATGGCTTCTAGAACAGGTTTGATTTGCTCAATCTCTTTTTCGGCAGAAAGACGGCCCACGTAAAGCAGTAGAGGCTTTTCAGGATGCCCCTGGCTGAGGCGCGATCGCATCTCCTGGCTGGCAAGATGGGGTTGAAACATTTCTGTATCAACGCCTCGCTGCCACAGATCAACCCGTTCAATGCCATGCTGAGACAATTCCTGCATCATGGCTGTGGAGGTGCAGAGATTGAGAGCAGCCTGGTTATGTCCAGCTTTTAACAGCTCCCATAGCAAACCCTCCAGCATCCCCAACCCATAGTGCTGCAAATACTCTGGCAGGTGGGTATGGTAGGAGGCAATCAGGGGAATATTATGAATTTTGCTATAAAACAACCCCGCCAGGCCAAGGACAGCGGGGTTGACTATGTGGATAATTTCGGGATTAAAGCGCTTCAGGACATAGCCAATAGATGGGCGAGGCAGCGCCAGCTTAAGCTCTGGATAAAGAGGGAGGGGAAAGCCCGAAACTCCATAGATTCTGGCTCCTTTGTATTCGGTTAAGCCACCATCTGGAGCCACCACTAAGACCTGATCGCCCATTCGCTGAAGATGATCAATGGTATGGCGGAGGCGGGTCACGATGCCATCAACTTTAGGCAGAAATGTTTCAGTGAATAAGGCAACTCGCATACGGAACGAAAATGTCCTCCTTACAGGAAGCAATTGAACACAAAATCCAGCTATCCGCCTGGACAGGGTATAGCGGGTATAGAATCCCAATCGATATAATGGCTCATCCCAGCAGTACCTTTACTCCCTTTAGCACAGCAGTGACGTACCAGGCACCACAACCAATAGCGGGAGCAATAGAATACGAATGCCTGTACAACACTGCTAACGTTTCCAGGTGACCTTTGGTAGAATCTGGGACTCATCAACCCGGTGCTTGTACTTCATCGCAAAGTTGAGTAGCGAGTCAAGCAAGGAATCGGATAGGTAGTGGGGTTGAAGTCCCAAATCTAGCAACTTGGTGTTCTTGGCATTGAAGTAATGCTCCTCCTTTTCAATCCGGGGATTGTCGAGATGATTCACTTCCACCTTTAATCCCAGAGCGGTGCCTGCCTTTTGTACCATCATGGCCAGATCACCGACGCTGAATTGCTCAGTGAACTGGTTAAAGACGCGGAACTCGCCGGGATTAGCCGGGTTAGCGATCGCCAATTCCACACAGCGCACCGTATCCCGAATATCCAAAAAACCACGGGTCTGACCGCCTTTCCCATAGACTGTCAATGGATGCCCGATCGCTGCCTGGATGCAAAAACGGTTCAAGGCTGTACCAAACACCCCGTCATAGTCCAGTCGGTTGATGAGCAACTCATCCATTCCCGTCTCTTCCGTCAGCACCCCGTAAACCACCCCCTGGTTCAGGTCGGTGGCCCGCAATCCCCAAATTCTGCAAGCGAAGTGAATATTATGCGAGTCGTGCACCTTGCTCAGGTGATACATGCTGCCAGGTTGTTTAGGATAAGGTAGGGTATCTTTGCGCCCGTTGTGTTCAATGGTGATGTAGCCCTCTTCAATGTCGATGTTAGGAGTGCCATACTCGCCCATCGTCCCCAGCTTCACCAGATGACAGTCGGGAAAGTCTTCTTTCATGGCATAGAGGATGTTGAGTGTCCCCGCCACGTTGTTGACCTGGGTCATGACGGCGTGTTCCCGATCAATCATTGAGAAGGGAGCAGAGCGCTGTTCGCCAAAGTGGACGATCGCATCGGGTTCAAACTGACGCAGGGCTTTGCTTAAAAAAGCATAATTGGTGATATCGCCAATAAATAGATCAATGGATTTTCCAGTTAAATCCTTCCAGCGCTGAATCCGCTGGTGAATTGGAGCAATGGGAGTCAGTGTTTCTGCACAAAGCTCCATATCCCAGAGCCGCCTTACCAGGCTATCCAAAATTCCAACTTCATAGCCTTGATTAGAAAGATATAGCGCGGTTGCCCAACCGCAATAGCCGTCGCCACCAATAACAAGGACTTTCATCTTCCTAAAACTCGCTTGCAGATACTCCGCTAAATGTACCAGGATTATGCACCCTCTGCGCATCTATTTCAGGGTGAGGTGTAAGGGGGAGCGGAGGGGCGGAAGGGCAGGGGTGATAGGGTGATGAAAAACCGCTTAAGATTTAAAGGGGTTTTTTAAAGATTTGCCCCCCTCCAAACCCCTATCATCCACATGACGTACTGCCTTGGAATTTTGACTTACTCTGGCTTGGTCATGGCTGCGGACTCGCGCACCAATGCGGGAGTGGATTACATTTCAACCCATCAAAAGCTGTTTGATTTTTCGGAACCGGGCGATCGCGTCATTCTCATCTGCACATCTGGTAACCTTTCTGCCACTCAGGGAACGCTGACGTTACTTCGCCATGATCTGATTTCTAAGGCAGACACCAGTTTGCATACCCTTTCCAGTATGTATGAAGTGGCCCGCTACATTGGGGCAAAAGCACGACAAGTTCAAGATCAAGACCGTCCCTGGTTAGAAAAAGACGGAATTGATTTCACTTGCTCTTTTTTGGTGGGTGGGCAAATCAAGGGAGAAGAACCCTCCCTGTTTTTGATCTATAGCCAGGGCAACTGCATTCAGGCATCTACAGATACCCCTTTTCTGCAAATTGGCGAAACCAAATATGGCAAGCCCATTCTTGATCGTATTCTCGACTTTGATACTCCCCTGGAAGATGCCGCCAAGTGCGCTTTGCTCTCCATTGACTCCACAATGAAATCCAATATTTCCGTAGGACCACCCATCAACCTGGTGATGTATGAAACTGGCACCTACAAAATTCGTTATGAATTGCGGCTCAAATTAGGAGCGCCCTACCTGCAAAAAATCCGCAATATGTGGGAGATATCCCTCAAGGAAGCCTTTGATCGCATGCCCAATATCGACTGGGAACATTACATGCAAATACCGGGCGATCCAGGTCCAGCAGCCGATTGAAGAGATACCTCACATTTGCTATGAAACAGGTAAGGGCAGGTTTAGCGGAAACTTTCTCATGACTACCTTAATTCAACCGCCATCCAACGCCGAAGAGCAGCGGGTAGTCTTACCCAGTGTGACCTGGCAACAGTACGAAAGCCTCTTAGCAACCCTTGGAGATTACCCCGGATTGCGGCTGATTTACCTTGAGGGAACCCTGGAAATCTTTATGCCCTCTCCTGAACACGAGATGATCAAAAAGGTCATTGTAAGGCTGTTAGAGCGCTATGCGGAGGAGGCGGATATTCCGCTACATGGGTATGGATCAACTACCTTTCGACGGGAAGCGAAGGCACGGGGATTAGAACCGGATGAGTGCTACTGTGTGCATACTCTGAAGGAATTACCGGATTTTGCGATCGAGGTGAATTTAACCAGTGGAGGAGTTGATAAACTAGCCGTCTACCAAGGGCTTGGAGTTCCAGAAGTTCTAATTTGGGAGAGCAATCAGCTTACCTTGTATGACCTGCGCCAGGACAGTTATCAAGAGGTTAACCACAGCCAGTTTTTTCCAGATTTAAATCTGCAATTGCTGGCTCAGCATATTCGCCCCTATGAACAACCGCAGGCAATTAAGGACTTTCTCAGCGCTATCCGTTCTGAGAAGAAGTAGTGCTATAGCGATCCTTCTTGAAATTTGAACGGGGTGCAGGGGTGGAACCCCTGCACCCCGTCTTAAGCCTGGTGGCTATAGCTATATATCCAATCCGGTTAATCAATTTCCAATCCGGTTAATCAATTAATGCTGCTACTGGTTAATACCCTGAATCACTAATTGATAGGACATTTCTGATTGGGCTCCTCCTGCCCGGTTAAATGACCCGGAAATGGGTCCCGCATAACGATAGAAAGCGCTTGCCACTAAGGCAACATGACGGTCAGCAACTGCCAATCCTTGAGTTGGATCAAACCCCCGCCAACCAGCACCAGGCAGGTAAACCTCTGCCCACGCATGCAGATGGAATTTGCGGCTGTCTGGGTCACCTTCATTATACCCCGTAACAAACCGGGCCGCTAACCCAATCGCCCGACACACTTCCACAAATAACACCGTCAGGTCACGGCAAGAACCAGCCTGAGCCGTCCAGGTCACTCCCGGTGGAAAGGGATCCCCCGTTTCCCGGATTAATTGCTTGCAGTTCTGATAAATCTGTTGATTCAGCAGAGTTAGAAAGAGTGCAGAGTTCCCTTCTGCCTGTTGGGAAATCTCCTGAGCCAGTTGAACTGCCACTGGATCGATCGCAGAACCATAACCAGGAAATTGAGCCACTAAATAAGGTTGAAGTTGTCCAAATAGGGAGGCAGGATAATCGATCGGGAGACTGAGTGCCCACGGCTCCAGCAAATAGTTGAACGGATCGGTTTGGTGAGTTTCTACCTGTGAAAGCACCTGTACAACTAAAGACTCCGCTGGTTCTGGCTTAAACCACACTTTGATAGTTGAATTGCCATCCAGATCAAGCACCTGAGATTGGTTCATTGGCTCTGGAGTAACCAGCAAGGAAAACGACTGTAAAGTTTGACTGCTATCGCTCCGGGGACGAAGCCGCACCACATGCGGGTAGAGGGTGACCGGCTGGCTGTAACGATAAGTTGTAGTATGACTGATTTGATAGCGCACTGAGGGTTCTAGCTGGCAGCTTGCAGGGCAAAAAACGTTTCAAACATCTTATCGCCGACATCGTTCATGCGAATTTGCAAATTGTCGAGAAATTCGTGGAGACCGGTATCAATAATGTCGTCAATGGTGAGGTAGTCGAGGTCGGTGCGGAGCCGCCCCATTGACCGTTCGACGGAAGTGCGCCAGGTACCAACGGGGGTGCCTGTGATTTGGTGGAGCGATCGCTCAGCCTGCATAATGCAAAACCGAATTGAGCGGGGAAACTCCTGCTCCAAAATCAAAAACTCCGCTATAGAATTGGGTGAAATTCGGTGTTGCCCGCGTTTGCGGTACATTTCATAGGCACTGGCAGATTTCAGCAATGCCATCCATTGAAGTTCATCCAGCGTACTGCCCACGTAATTCACTGAAGGCAGCAGAATGAAATACTTCACATCCAGAATACGAGCAGTTTTATCAGCTCGCTCCATCAGCCTGCCAATCTGCCCAAAGTGCCAGCCTTCGTTGTGAGTCATCGTTGCATTCATTATCCCAGCAAATAGATGGCTGGCCATCTTCACTTCCTCGTAAAACTTGAGCACACTGGAAAGATCCTGGAGGGTTTTAGATTGAGCGGCTTCCGTCACCATCAGATAGAAAGAATTGACATGCTGCCACATCTCGGAGGAAATAATTTCCCGCACCGATCGCGCATTTTCCCGCGCTGACCGCAGGCAGGAAAGAATGGAATTGGAATAATCTCCATCAAACGTGAGAAAGCGAATCACACTTTCGGCAGTGGCCTCTCCATAGCGCTCTTGAAATAACGGCAGGTCTCCCGTTGTCAGTACAATCGGTTCCCATTGTTGAGAAACTCCGCTGGGTGAGTCCAGCAGCAAGTTCAGGTTGACATCGACGAAGCGGGCAACATTTTCTGCTCGTTCGACATAGCGATTGAGCCAATAGATAGAATCTGCAACACGGCTAAGCATTTTTAGTTATTAGTTGTTGGCTGTTATAACGATCCTGCTTGAAATTTGAACGGGGTGCAGGGGTTCCACCTTTGCGTGGGTGGGGGCGAAGCCCCCCCCCTTGTTTACAACCTATTTGTGAACGCTATGTTTACAACCTATTTGTGAACGCTATAGCTGTTAGTTTGACTTACAAACAACCCACGTATCCTTACTTCCCCCACCTTGGGATGAATTGACCACCAGAGATCCGCGCCGGAGGGCAACGCGGGTTAAGCCACCCGGATTGACGTAGATTTCTTTGCCATAGAGGATGTAGGGGCGAAGATCCACATGGCAACCTTCAAAGTGATCATCAAACAGGGTAGGAACGCGGGAGAGGCAGAGAGTGGGTTGGGCGATGTAATTACGGGGAGATGCCTGAATGCGTTTGGCAAATTCATCTCGTTGTTCCTGGGTCGCATGGGGACCCACCAGCATGCCATAGCCGCCGGATTCGTTTGCCGCTTTGACAACGAGCTTATCCAGATTGGCCAGAACGTGGCTTTGCTGATCGGGTTCCCAGCAGAGATAGGTGAGCACATTTGATAAAATCGGGTCTTCGTTCAGGTAATAACGAATCATGTAAGGGACATAGGCGTAGATCACCTTGTCGTCTGCTACACCTGTTCCCAAGGCATTGGCGATCGCCACTCTGCCGGAGCGATACACATCCATCAACCCTGGTACTCCTAGCATCGAGTCTGAACGAAACACCAGGGGATCAATAAAGTCATCATCAATACGACGATAAATCACATCGACCCGCTGCAATCCCTTTGTTGTCCGCATCTGCAAATAGCCATCCTGAACCACCAGATCCCGTCCCTCCACCAGTTCTACCCCCATTTGCTGAGCCAGGAAGGAGTGTTCAAAGTAGGCGGAATTGTAAATGCCGGGGGTAAGGACGACAACGGTGGGATCAGAAAGATGGGGTGGGGCCAGATTCAGCAGTGTTTCCAGCAGGTGACTGGGGTAGTCTTCCACCGGCTGAATTTTCATCGTGTTGAACACTAACGGGAAGGTGCTCTTCATCACCCGTCGATTTTCCAGCACATAGGACACACCTGATGGACAGCGCAGATTGTCTTCCAGGACGTACCATTGACCATCGCGATCGCGCACCAGGTCAGTTCCTGTAATATGACACCAGATACCTCCTGGCGGTTTTAACCCAATACAGGGCTTCAAAAATCCTGTTGCTGAGTAAATCAATTCGGTGGGAATAATGCCGTCACGCAGAATTTTCAGATCTCCGTAAACGTCTCCAATGAATTGATTCAGGGCATAAATTCGCTGCTTCAACCCCCTTTCAATTAACTCCCATTCCTCTGCTGAAACAATGCGGGGAATGATATCAAATGGAAAAATTCGCTCCGTTCCCTGGCCGTCGCTATATACGTTGAAGGTGACTCCCATTTTGAACATGGCAATCTGGGCAGCCTGTTGCCGCCGCCGAACCTCCTCGGCAGAGAGGGCATTGATGCGATTGACGAGGGGAATAGCCTCCGGTCGAGGTTGCCCCTTTGCAATGAAAAGTTCGTCGTAGAAATCCCCCGGTTCGTAATCGTTGAACTGCACAGCAATAAATTAAGTGTTTTTCACTACTGAATAAGGGGGGGAGAAAGGACAAACCGTAGTCCTTGATACTATTTGTCTCTCATTCCCTCGCTCAGGTGGCCATCGCCTCTGCTTCAAGGCCATCAGGCGCAACAAACCCCGCCATTCTTAAATTTTTCCGGAGAGTTGGCTGAATTCCAATTTCCAGCTTCTGCTTTAAAGGTTCAATCGCAGGTTAACCAAGATATTACTGGAGTTGCCCCAACGCTAGCGACACTCCATATTCCGTTTGAACGAATTGCGATAGAACCCAAGTTATGGTAGCTTGCTGGCACTAACTGGAGTATTGAAATGACTGTCGAAGAGTTAGAACAGGTGGTTCCGCAGCACACCGTTGGAATTGCCGACATTCAGCAATTTTTGGCCGAAAGTGCCCAACAGCAGCAGCAATTCAACCAGCAGATTCAGCAACAGATGGCTTAGGTCTGGGCTGTGGTGAATGCTAATTCTGGGCAGATTGCTAATTTAGCCGCCGGTATGGTTGAGTTACGGGGACTTGTGGCTGATTACTCAAGAGGACAGTCAGATTACTCTTGAAATTTTGCCATAGGCGGTTTATACCTCATAAAGGTTGCTTATTTCTACCGACCTGCAGACGGTCCAGTTCTCGCTAAAAGAGGAGCTGCCTGGAGTAGGGTCTGAGTGTAAGGATGTTGAGGATTGCTAAAAATTTCCTGGGTTTGACCCAACTCTACAATCTTGCCTGCATTCATAACGGCAATGCGATTGCAGAAGAATCTTGCCACCCAGAGATCATGGGTGATGAACAAGTAGGTCAGATTAAATTCTTGCTTCAACTCTCGCATCAATTCCAGCACCTGCGTTTGCACAGTGGCATCCAGCATACTCACCGGCTCATCGCAGATTACGAGTTGGGGTTGGGTAATCAGGGCACGGGCGATCGCAACCCGTTGCTGTTGCCCTCCCGATAGTTCTGATGGGTAGCGTCCATAAAACTCTTCTACTGGAGTTAAACCAACCCGCTCCAGCATTTTCTTGACCTGGGCTTCTGCCTCCAACGGTGTTGCCAGGTGATGGATCAGCAATGGGTCAGCAATACTTTCTCCTACAGTCATCATGGGGTTGAGGCAGGCGTGTGGATCTTGAAACACCATCTGCATCTGGCGTCGCTGCTGTCTGAGAGTCTGCCGATCAAGCCGCGTCAGATCTTGTCCCCAAAACTCCACTGTGCCTGAGGTCGGACGAATCAGTTGTAAGATTGACCGCGACAGGGTGCTTTTCCCGCAGCCCGATTCTCCCACCAATCCCAACGTTTCACCTAGATGTAACTCCAGGCTAATGTCATCTACGGCTTTGATTGTTTGGTTACCCCTGGACAGTAGCTGGGTGATGAAGTTTTGTTCCAGAGTATAGTACTGCTTCAGGTTTTGAATGCGGAGGAGGGGGGTAGGGCTTGAGGATTGGGGATTGGGGATTGGGGGGGATGGAAAGGAGGACTGGACTGAATTTTCGACATCACTCTTCTCTTCAACGGACTGCAGGTGCAATGCGGCTTTTAAGAGCGATCGCGTATACCCATGCTGGGGATTCTGCAAGATTGACTCCGTACTCCCGGTTTCGACAAACTTACCGTTGTACATCACGGCGATGCGATCGCAATACTCGCCAATCATTGCCAGGTCGTGGGAAATCAGCAGTAAGGCCATCTGCCGCTCATCGCAAAGCCGCGTGAGTTCCTGCAAAATTTGGGCAGATACGGTCACATCCAGGCTGGTTGTGGGTTCATCGGCAACGATCAGCTTTGGGTTCAGTAGTAGCGCCAGGGCGATCGCAACCCGTTGCCGCATTCCACCACTGAATTCATGGGGATATTGGGACCATCGGTTAGCAGGAATCTTAACCGCTTCCAAAACTGCCATCGCCCGTTCCTTCGCCTGCCTTTGAGACAATTGGGGATGGTGCGATCGCAGCGTCTCCAGACAATGTTCGCCAATCGTCATTAACGGGTTGAGCCGAGTCATCGGATCTTGAAAGATGATCGCCACCGACTCTCCCCGAAATCGGCGCAGTTCCGCAGGCTGCAAATCGAACACTGGCTGTCCGGCAAACATCACCCGTCCTTCAATTCGGGTATCTT
The DNA here is from genome assembly GCF_049200465.1 of Leptothermofonsia sp. ETS-13. NCBI lineage: Bacteria > Bacillati > Cyanobacteriota > Cyanophyceae > Leptolyngbyales > Leptolyngbyaceae > Leptothermofonsia > Leptothermofonsia sp. ETS-13. The sequence goes on along the minus strand of NZ_CP120836.1, from coordinate 885,328 downwards.
CCGACAGCAACCGCATCGCCGCCCGCCCCAGGGTAGACTTACCACAACCCGACTCACCCACCAACCCCAGCTTTTCACCGGGGTTCAAGCTAAACGAAACACCATCAACAGCCCAGGAAATCTGTCCCCTTCCCCGTTGAGGATAGGCAACCCGCAAATGTTCAACCTGAAACAGCGCATCACTCATTGCGGCTACTTATCAAACCTCCGCATTAAATAGGCAACCCCAAAATCCCCGTTCGGATGCTGCTCTAAAATTTCAGCCAGTTCAAAAATACGAGCCGCCAGTTCGGGGCCAAGTTTGTCAATCGTGGCGCGGCGTTCCTGGGCAAATAGTTCCCGTTCCCTTACCAGCGCCTGCCAATCGGTAGAAAACAGCCGATCCAGAATGGTGTGTAAGCCTGTTTTTTCCAGTACTTCCCATTCACCGCGATCGCACCAGATTCCCTTACAGTTGGGGCAGCGTTCCACGTAAAATGGCGTTTTCGTGCTGACCTTTACCCTCGCCAGATAACAACTGCAATAAGGGCATAAGGAAGCCATCCTATCCGTAGGCGCTGGCATCGAGTCAGTTTCCAGAACCCGATCAATTAACGTAGATAGATCCTCAATTTCAGGCTGTTTCTCCTGCCAGCTAACATAGTCCTCAGGCGGAATCCACACTCCCTGACAATCCGGGCAACAGCGAACACTCAACTGTCCCATCAACACACTGCTATTCAGATCAGTCTTCCTATCCTTTGGACACTGCACAACTGGTCTCCCTGATCGTCAACATTCTAATTTAACCGGAGAGGAGGAGTTGTTAGTGGTTAGTTGTTGGCTGTTGATTGTTGGTCAAGTGAGGTGCGAGGTGTGAGGTGAAAAACTGATGGGGGTGAGGGGTTGGGGGTTGGGTGGTGGGTGGGGGGATGGGATACTACTGAGGCTGTTCTAGAAATGGGGCTTTGGCTCTTTGAAACTCTGATTCCCGAAAGTGTTCTGGAAACAGGGTTCTAACTCCCTGAAACCCTGATTCCCTTGACTCCCTTTCCAGGATTGCCAAAAAAAATTTGACAACCCCTGATTCCCTCGATCCCCTTTCCAGGATTGCCACCAAAAAACAGATCAATCCCCTTTACATCCATTACTCCATCACACCCCCCATCCCCCCATCCCCCTCCTGCCTCCTGTCTCCTGGCTTTTTTCTCTTGTTTCTTCTTTCTGTTCTCTTCTAATGATGAATCTCCAGATTGATGACATAGCGTCCCATAGCCACCCGATCTGCCCAGAGTTCATATTCGACGCGGAAGAAATCAGGCAGAGGTTTCCCTTCTAAAACAAGGTTGCGGGCATAGTTGCGCAGGCAAAGTTGGTGATTTTGGCTGGAGGTATTGCTATGCAGACAGTAGCGGCTGAATCCATACACACCCCGCTCCAGTAGATGGCGATAGCTGAATTGACCGTTTCCCTGCATTGTCAGAGTCACTCGGTAAGGAGAAAACTCCAGCCATAAAAGCCGGGGAGTCTCTCCATAGGGCATGGCAGGAATTTCTTGCCCCTCGATGTCAAAATCGCGATCGCGAACAATGGGCTCCGTTAATAGCAAATGAAATCGCTCATCATCCTTCTGGTAGAGGGTCGCGACTGTCTCAATCTCCGTGCAAATTGGAAAGTCTGTAGAGATGAAGGAGAGGCAAACAGGTCTGCGATAGTGGGTGAGCATGGGGTACGATTGCTTACGCAGTCCAATAAGTCTAACCGATCCCCATGCCAGTTCCGAGCGCAATTTCCCTGAATGTCTCAGAGTCCCAGCACGATCTAATCATTACCCGACCTACCACCGGGCTGTCTTTGCGAGGGCGCATCCGCGTTCCAGGAGATAAATCCATTTCTCACCGGGCGTTGATGTTGGGAGCGCTGGCCGAAGGAGAAACGACGATTGAGGGGTTATTGCTGGGAGAAGACCCACGCAGCACAGCTAAGTGTTTTCAGGCAATGGGGGCAGACATTTCTGAACTCAATACCACCCTGGTCAAGGTGCAGGGGATTGGGTTGGGACAACTGCTGGAACCGCTGGATGTGTTAGATGCGGGAAATTCTGGTACCACGCTACGGTTAATGCTGGGCATTCTAGCGTCCCATCCGGGTCGATTTTTCACGGTCACGGGAGATAGTTCGCTGAGATCGCGCCCTATGTCCCGTGTGGTCAATCCACTGCGGCAGATGGGCGCAGAAATATGGGGACGAAAAGAAGCTTCTCTGGCGCCGCTGGCCGTCCAGGGGCAGTCCCTCCGTCCCATCCATTATCACTCTCCCATTGCTTCCGCTCAGGTCAAATCCTGCCTTCTGCTAGCAGGGCTGATGACAGAAGGACAGACAACCGTGACGGAGCCTGCCCTCTCGCGCGACCACAGTGAACGAATGCTGAAAGCCTTTGGGGCAGACCTGACTGTAGACCTGGAGACCTGTAGCGTGACAGTGACTGGCCCTGCAAAACTAAAAGGGCAGACCGTAATCGTCCCAGGCGATATTAGTTCAGCCGCGTTCTGGCTGGTGGCGGGGGCGATCGTGCCTGGCTCTGACCTGACGATTGAAAATGTGGGAGTTAACCCAACTCGTACGGGAGTCCTGGAAGCGCTGGAAATGATGGGTGCGGATATCACCCAGGAGAATTATCGAGAAGCGGCGGGAGAACCCATTGTCGATCTCCACGTCCGTTATGCCGGAAGCACCAGTCAGATGCCCCTGAAAGCCTGCCGAATTGCGGGCGATCTGGTGCCCCGTCTGATTGATGAAATCCCCATTCTGGCTGTAGCCGCTGCATTTGCTGAAGGCACAACTGTTATCCAGGACGCGGCTGAATTGCGGGTGAAGGAGAGCGATCGCATCGCTGTAATAGCAAACCAGCTAAACCGGATGGGTGTCCGCGTGACTGAACTATCCGACGGCATGGAGATTATAGGTGGCGAAACCCTGACCGGAACCGAAGTTGATAGCCACACCGACCACCGAATCGCCATGAGCCTGGCGATCGCCGCCCTCAACGCCAGCGGCACCACCACCATTCAACGGGCAGAAGCCGCCGCTATTTCTTATCCAGACTTTGTAACCACGTTGGAGTCGCTAGTTGTTAGTTAAGTGAGGGGGTGGAGGGGTGATGGAGTCATAGGACGATGGGTGAAGGTTCAGTTGTTAGTTGTTGGTTGTTAGAGGAAATGAGGAGTAAGGGGCGTTGCTGAAAAGCAGAATGAATCGAAATGAATTTTCGAGCATACAGCACCTATTTCATATCCAAATTCAGCAACGCCGAGTGAGGAATGAGGGGTAGATAGGTGATAGGGTGATTGCTCTTTACGTCCCTCACTCCCTTACCCCTCCACCCCTCCACCCCTCCACCCCCTCACTCCCCCCGCCCCCACTTCCGCTCTACAGGCATCGGCAGAGGGTGGTTGCACCTCTACGGAAACCGTTTTGTAGCCAGCCGTGTTGAGGAGTTGGGTGACAACGAGTTGGGCGCGATCGCTGGCTTTGGTCAACAATCCATCGGTGCAGGCTGCTTCTACTATCTTCTTCAGAGCTTCCTGCTGCGCCAGCTTCTGGAGTTCGGGGGCTACATCCGGTCCCAACCCCAAAATTCCCCCGGTTGTAGTCATACACATTGGAACGATTGACATCAATCTTGCTGTCCAGAATCCGGGGTGGGGGTAACTGAACCTGAATGTTTCCCCCTGCCACCTCAACGTTTTCATCCCTAAGTTGGCTGAGGTCAACCCCTGCTTTCACTTCACCATAGGCAATGTAAAGCAGTTTCGTGGTGCCAATCACGAACCCACCCAGGCTATTATCCTGACTAGTAGGGACTACTGCCTGCATCGTAAAAGCCGCTGTAGTGAGTTCACTCATTTCCCGTACTTGTTGAATCACCCTAGACTGAACGTCTACTTTAGGTGGGGTTGGGGGAGCGTTGAAATTGAGAAGGTTGCTGAGAGCATTGAGAAAGCGATCGCCCACTTGCCAAACTTCCAATGAAGCCATTAACCCTACTGCCACCAACCCACCTGCCACCATCAAACCCAGGCTTCTCAAAAAATATATGCCGCCTTCGCGATCGCTGTAATACTCGTCGTCTTCATGGCGCATAGAACCACCCCCAAGGAATTGGCCTATAGTACAAATGTTCTATTTCTATCTAAACTCAACGGGCACTCAAATGCAATAATCTACGTCTTTTTGCCTGGCATTGTTACCCATGTTCGCCCACTTCTTGCCATTCCATCATGCCAGGTAACCAAAATATGGGTGGGTGCTGATCCTGGCACGAAAGGAAAGAGATTTGGTCGAGGCTAGTTTTTAGGATTTTCAGATCCTTAAAAAGCTCTTGCCAGAACAATTTTTGCCACAACACCAGTTGTTGATTTTGTCCCTGACAGGGGAAACTGAACTAATTGGGTACCGAAAACCCATTTGCCTATAGAGGTACCAAACATGATGGCTAAATTCCGCTGGATGGTCAGGCTAGCAGTCCTGACCATCCTTCTGACCCTGTTGAATCCGATCACTTTTGCTCAAACCCCTATTCGGAGGGGAGTCTTGTTGTTAAATCAGGTGAGAATGCTATCCGCCCGCAGCACAACCCTTTCAGGTGGTAGCCTGGTGGATCTGCGAACTGACCCTAACTTTGAAGGCAACTATCAAACCATTGTGGATGCGGCTACCACCATACTGAACGGGTACATTGTGGTTAAACACGGTGGCTACTTTCCAGAAAATCGGGGAATTCCACGCAATCAGCAGCTATCCTGGTCAGAGGTGGTTTACTACATCTTCACCCTACCCAACGGGAAAGAACTGTTTCTCTATCGCTCTCCCCTGCAAAATACCGCAGAGTACTTTATTCGTCGTAAAGATTGAACAGAATGATATGACTGAATCAATTACCCCTGAAGTGAGCGATCGCATTTGTCGGCATATGAACGACGATCACGCAGATGCGGTATTACTCTATGCCAAAACATTTGCCAATGCTGGGGAAGCGACTGCTGCAAAAATGCTCTCCATCGATGCCCTGGGCATGGATCTTTTGACTCAGGTTAATGGAACCGAAACATCTGTCCGGATTGAGTTTGACCACCCTTTGCAGGGTGCAGAAGATGCTCATCATACGTTGATTGATATGGTGAAGCTGGCAAGACAAATAGGAAAGTGAGCACTAGAGAGTCAATATTTATACAGCCGCAACCCCAAAAACTTCTAGACTTAAGTAAGTAGCTAGGCACAATTAGATTAAGGATAATTTCGGGGGTGAAGTGGGTAAACCCCCCTTTTACAATTAATTATGGCTACCTACTTATCTCTGCGAGAAGACTTGAGATAAGAAGTTTGAAGTAAGGGGAACAGACCTGTTACCTTAGATCGGTTTAGCTCCGCGATCGGTTCAGAGTTGTCAATTCGTTTCCCTAGCTTTCCTGCGATGCGCTGTCTTACCTGTGCCACCACCAACCAATCCATTTCCCTGATTCGGCAGATCGCCAGAAGTGGAGAAGGGGAAGTATGGCAAACCAATTTGAGCGGGATTCTGGCAAAGGTGTATCATTCCCCTGATGTGCGCCGGATCCGCAAGTTAGAGGTGATGGTTGCCCATCCGCCAGTGGACCCCAACGCGGAAATCAATCACATTTCTTTCGCATGGCCCAAATCGTTGCTTAAAGATGCCAGTGGAACCTATGTCGGGTTTCTAATGCCAGAGATTTCAAATAGCGTGCAGCTTCTGGACATTTACAATCCCCTGCGTCGGCAGAAGGTTTTACCCGGATTCAACTGGCTGTACCTGCATACGACAGCGATGAACATTGCCTCCATCATTTGGGCCATTCATCGGGCGGGTTATGTTTTAGGCGACATTAAACCAGAAAATATTTTGGTCAACGATCGCGCCCTGCCCGCCATCATTGATACTGACTCCTTTCAGGTACGCCATCCTGAAACAGGGGAAATTTTTCCTTGCCTGGTTGGGTCAGAAGGTTTCACCCCCGTCGAATTGATGGGAAAAACACTGGCAACGATTGAGCAAACGGAAGTTCACGATCGCTTCCGGCTGAGCATTATTATTCATCTGCTGCTCTTTGGCGATTATCCCTTCAAGGGGAAGTGGATTGGAGAAGGCGATTCCCCACCTCCAAATGAGCTGCTGCGCCAGGGCTTCTGGTGCTATGCTCCCCATAGCCTGATTCAACCAGGACCGCTGACCATTCCCTTAGATGTGATTCATCCAGAATTGCAGAATTGCTTTTTACGCTGCTTTAACAGTGGACATTCCAATCCCGACTTGCGTCCCACCCCTGCGGACTGGGTGAAGGCATTAAAGGCAGCCCGTTCGGAACTGGTGTCGTGCAGAAAGGTGAAAAATCACTGGTACAGCAAAACCTATGGTCACTGCTACTGGTGCGATCGCAAAGCCCATCTGGGGGTTGATATTTTCCCAACTCTGGCAAGCCCTTCTAACAATCCAGCCGTCAAAGCTTTGAAGCAAGCCAAAACTACGGTAGAAAAGCGTATTCAGGGGTGGAACTCTCGATCTCTTGCCGCCACTCTGCCAGCACCCAAAAACCTCCTGCAAACGATTCGAGCGATGAGCCAAACGATCGCCAATCAAATTGCAACCCAGATTCAACAGACTTCCATCAATCAATCCTCTGTCCCTCTTCCTTCCAACAGCAACCCTGTGAACTGGAGCAAGCTAGGAACCACGATGGCATCTTTGACAGGTGTTTTCGTATTACTCATCTTTCTCAGCCGCTCTAAGGTAGATACAGGTGAAATTGAGCTAACGTCCGTCGGGATTTTTCTGTGTTTGGGGCTGGTGGTGATCAGCTTTCTATGGCTCAAGGTGATGGATAAATATAATCCGTAGCGGTTGTTATCAGGTTGTTGCAGGAGTTGTATGAAGAGATGGAAGATTGTGGCGATCGCAGGTGGGCTTTTCGTCGCAGCCCTGGGAGCCATCATGGCAGCCACTAATCCCCGACAGGATGCCTACGAAGCGTTTGCAACCCAAGCTTTGATTGTCTATGCCGGAGAAAACCTTTGCCCCAAGGTGCCCCTTATTGGTAGAACCCAGTGTGAAACGCTGCTGAGTACGAACCAGGCAGAAATTCGCCGGTTCATCTCCCAGGGCACCGAGTGGCGTAACTACTTCTTTTTAAGTGTGTATACCACCGACCTGGCCATCAGCAACTGGCTGCCGTCTTACCACTTTGAAACGCTGGGCGTATTTGGACAATTTATTGTGCTGCAAGCACGGGAAGAACGGTAGCCGCATAACTCATCCCTGGTCAACGCTTCTCGCTATACTGAAAACGCTAGGTATACGTATTTTTACTCGTTGAGTTGTTTATTCAAGCATGCAGCCTACGGATCCAAACAAATTTACAGACAAAGCGTGGGAAGCGATCGTTCAATCCCAGGATATTGCCCGTCGCTACAAGCAACAAAACCTGGAAGTTGAACATTTAATGATTGCCTTGTTGGAGCAGCCAGAGGGCCTGGCGACACAGGTACTGACCCGGGCAGGGGTAGACATTGCACGTTTACTTCAGGAAATCGATAAGTTTACCCGTTCTCAGTCCAAGGTCTACAACACCAACATCGAAAACATTTATCTGGGGCGCAATCTGGATGTCCTGTTAGACCGGGCAGAAGAAACCCGCCAGGCATGGCAGGATAACTTCATTTCAATTGAACATCTGCTGCTGAGCTACTCGGTAGATCCACGTCTGGGGCTGCGCACGCTTAAGCTTCTTAACCTGGAACCGAAGCGGCTAGAAGCAGTTATTAAAGAACTGCGAGGGAGCCAGAAAGTCACCGATCAAAACCCCGAATCCCGTTACGCGGCGCTGGAGAAATACGGGCGCGATCTGACTGAACAAGCCAAGGCTGGCAAAACTGATCCCGTCATTGGTCGGGATGAAGAGATTCGTCGGGTGATCCAGGTACTTTCTCGGCGTACGAAAAATAATCCAGTGCTGATTGGAGAGCCAGGGGTGGGAAAGACGGCGATCGCCGAAGGGTTGGCCCAGCGCATTGTCAATGGTGACGTTCCCGAATCGCTCAAAAACCGTCGCCTGATTGCCCTGGACATGGGCTCTCTGATTGCCGGAGCCAAGTATCGGGGCGATTTTGAAAATCGGCTGCGTTCTGTGCTGAAGGAGGTCATCCATTCCGATGGTCAGATTGTGTTGTTCATTGACGAACTGCACACCGTAATTGGCACTGGTTCCACCCAGGGCACAATGGATGCCGGAAATCTGCTCAAGCCCATGCTGGCACGGGGTGAACTGCGCTGCATTGGAGCCACCACCCTGGATGAGTATCGCAAGTACATTGAAAAGGATGCGGCTCTGGAGCGCCGCTTCCAGCAGGTGTTTGTAGATCAGCCCAGTGTAGAAGATACCATTTCTATTCTACGTGGGCTAAAAGATCGCTACGAAACCCATCATGGCGTCAAAATTACAGATTCTGCCCTGGTTGCTGCAGCAACGCTTTCCTCTCGTTATATCTCCGATCGCTTTTTGCCCGATAAGGCGATCGACCTAGTGGACGAAGCTGCTGCCAAACTGAAGATGGAAATCACATCAAAACCGGCAGAACTGGAAATGATCGATCGCCGCCTGATGCAGTTAGAGATGGAAAAACTTTCCCTCAAGGGCGAAGATCAAATGGGAGCCCTGGCCTCTACACGGGCTTCCAAAGAGCGCCTGGCCCGGATTGAACAGGAAATTGCCGACCTGGCCCAAAAACAGACCCGGCTAGACACTCAATGGCAAGGCGAAAAGCAGGTACTCGATAAGATCAAGCACCTCAAAGAAGAAGAAGACCAACTTCGAGTGCAGATCGAACAAGCCGAGCGTGCCTATGATTTAAATACCGCGGCTCAGCTGAAATATGGCAAGTTGGAAGCTGTGCAACGCGATCGCGAAGCCCAGGAAGCCCGGTTACTGGAAATTCAGACCAATGGTTCCGCTCTCCTGCGGGAACAGGTCACCGAATCGGACATCGCCGAGATCGTTGCCCGCTGGACTGGCATCCCCGTCAACCGCCTGCTGGAATCTGAACGTCAAAAACTGCTTCAACTGGAAAAGCATCTGCATGAACGGGTCGTTGGTCAGCACGAAGCCGTCGAAGCCGTCGCCGCCGCTATCCGCCGCGCCCGTGCCGGGATGAAAGACCTCGCCCGACCGATAGGCTCCTTCCTGTTTATGGGACCAACCGGAGTTGGCAAAACCGAACTGGCCCGCGCCCTGGCCCAATTTCTGTTTGACTCCGACGATGCTCTGGTTCGCATCGACATGTCGGAGTACATGGAAAAACACTCCGTTGCCCGTCTGATTGGGGCTCCTCCAGGCTATGTTGGCTACGAAGAGGGAGGGCAGCTTTCCGAAGCTGTCCGTCGCAAACCCTATTCCGTCGTGCTATTTGATGAAGTCGAGAAAGCTCATCAGGATGTGTTCAATATTCTTTTGCAGGTGTTGGATGACGGACGCATTACGGATTCTCAAGGGCGCACGGTCGATTTCCGCAACACGGTCATTGTCATGACCAGTAATATTGGTAGCGACCATATTTTGGATGTTTCTGGTGACGACTCTCGTTACGAAGAAATGCAGAAGCGCGTGATGAGTGCCCTGCGCAAACACTTCCGCCCCGAATTTCTGAACCGGGTTGATGAGCTCATCCTCTTCCATCCCCTTAATCGCAGTGAACTGAGCCAAATTGTCGGATTACAGATCAAGCGGATTCAGGAAATGCTGGCTGATCAAAAGCTGAAGCTAGAAATCAGCCCTGCCGCCCAGGATTACATTGCCGAAGTAGGGTACGATCCCACCTACGGAGCTCGTCCATTGAAGCGTGCCATTCAGCGAGAATTACAGAACCCGATCGCCACCAAAATTTTGGAGAATGTCTTTGTGGAAGGCGATACAATTTTGATTGATCTCGTCGGCAATCGCCTCACGTTCAAAAAAAAGCCCTCCACTGTTGATAACTCTACCATCACAGTTTCGCGAGTCTACCAGACTAACAAAGCTCTACATTAAAGGATAGTTTTAATAAATAGCCCGCTGTAGACCAGCAGGGCGTAAATAAAGAGAACTTCAAGAGAACTTTGCCGAATTTTTCCAGGCACTCTTTTGATCGCCACCAATAACTTTTGATCGCCACCAATAAAAAAATCAAATACGCTTTTTTCGCCATAGATACTGGCTACAAACCCTTCAACCAGTTCCAACAAGCCGAAGACTCACTGTTGCCCAGTTTGTTCCCGCCGCTCTTCACTCCTTCGCTTCCCCCATGCTCATCTCTCCCTACTCCCAAATCGCTTTTAATGTAGGGAAATCCGATCTTTCTATTCGGTAATCAGACTCCATTAGAATGAAAGCGAGCGCCTCATCCAAACGGAAAATAACCTCTAAAGCCTTCTAATTCACCACAAAAGGGACTATGACAACCATCCTGGAACAGGGCAATATCAGTATTCATACCGAAAACATCTTTCCAATCATCAAGAAATGGCTCTACTCCGACCACGAAATCTTTCTCAGAGAACTGGTATCGAATGCCGTAGACGCCATCAATAAGTTAAAGATGGTGTCCCACTCCGGCGAATACTCCGGCGATCTGGGTGATCCTGAAATTATCATCACCATCGACAAAGAAAAGAAAACCCTTGCTGTTTCGGATAATGGCATCGGCATGACTGCTGATGAGGTGAAGAAATACATCAACCAGGTCGCTTTCTCCAGTGCCGAAGAGTTTGTCCAGAAATACAAAGCAAGTGTCGATCAGCAAATCATTGGTCACTTTGGGCTGGGCTTCTACTCTTCCTTCATGGTTGCCAGCCACGTAGAAATTGATACTCTCTCTTACCAACCAGGTGCGCAACCTGTCAACTGGGCCTGTGATGGTTCCACCGAGTTCAAGCTGTCTGAGTCAGAGCGACGCGATCGCGGCACCACCGTCACCCTTACCCTGCAAGAAGAAGAACAAGAATACCTGGAGCCCTACCGCATTCGCTCCCTGATCAAAAAATACTGCGACTTCATGCCTTACCCGATCAAGCTCGAAGTCATTGAGCCCCCCAAGGAAGGAGAAGCCGCTGCCGAAGAAAAAGCTCCAGAGCAAATCAATCGCCAGAAAGCGCCCTGGAAAGAAGCCCCCAACTCCCTCAGCAAAGAGGACTATCTGGAATTTTACCGCTATCTCTACCCCTTCCAGGAAGACCCACTCCTCTGGGTTCACCTTAATACCGACTACCCCTTCGTCGTCAACGGCATCCTCTACTTCCCCAAACTCAAACCTGATGTCGATACCACCAGGGGACAGATCAAACTCTTTTGCAACCAGGTCTTCGTTAGCGATAACTGCGAAGAAGTCATTCCCAGATTTCTGCTGCCCCTGCGTGGCGTGATTGACAGTGTAGACATTCCCCTCAACGTCTCCCGCAGTTTCTTGCAGAACGATCGCACCGTCCGCCGCATTGCCGACTACATTGCCAAAAAGGTGGGCGATCGCCTCAAAGAGCTATACCATGACAACCGCGAAGAATACATCCGTTGCTGGCAAGACCTCGGCACCTTTGTCAAATTCGGCTCCATCAATGACGACAAATTTAAGAAGCAGGTTGAGGATATTCTGATCTTCCGCACCACCTGGCAAGGGACAGGAGCTAAGGAACAGGGGTCAGGAGAAACCTCAACAGAGCCTTCAGCAGCACAGGTTCAATCGCCAGAAGGCGATGTCTGGCAGGACGTAACCTCCCCCTCTTCTCCCACATCCCAAACCCCACACCCCACACCCTCCTACACCACCCTCAAGGAATATTTGGAGCGCAACAAATCCCGCCACGAAAACCGCGTCTTCTACTGCACCGACGAAGTATCCCAGGCAACCTACGTCGAACTGCACAAGAAGCAGGGGCTAGAAGTCCTGTTCATGGATTCTTTCATTGATACCCACTTCGTCAGCTTTCTGGAACGGGAACATCCCGAAGTCAAATTCTCCCGTGTTGATGCTGACCTGGACGATACCCTGCTGGATAAGGAACAGAAATCGGAGATTGTAGATCCCACGACGAACAAAACCCGCAGTGAGCAAATTAAGGAACTGTTTGAGAAAGCCCTCAATCGTCCTAAGGTAACAATCCGCACCGAAGCTTTGAAGGCGGATGATCCGCAGGGTACACCCCCGGCGATCATCCTCCTGCCAGAACACCTGCGCCGCCTGCGGGAAATGAATGCTCTTCTCCAGCAACAGGTCATCGAGTTTCCCGAAGAACACATCCTGCTGATCAACACCGCCCATCCCCTGATTCAAAACCTGGTATCCCTCAACCAGGGAGCCATCCTTCAAAGCGAAGGGCAATCCCCCTCTGCTGAACTGGCAACCCTTATTTGCCACCATGTCTATGATCTGGCACTGATGGCTCAAAAAGGCTTCGACGCCGAAGGAATGAAAGCCTTCATCGAACGCTCGAATCAACTGTTAACTCGCCTTACTGAGAAGGCTACAGCCTGAGGTAGAGGGAAAGAGCAAGGGATGGAGCGGGAGGGTGGATGGGTGGACAGGTAGATGACTGACCTTCACCCCATCTATCCCTCATTCATTTATAATGAGAGGCTGGACAAAAAATCTGAAGGGTAATCCTGGAGACTGCAATGGCTCGTAAATGTCAACTTACCGGCAAACAGGCGAACAATGCCTATGCCGTTTCCCACTCTCACCGGCGCACCAAAAAGCTTCAAGAAGTCAACCTGCAATGGAAGAGGCTTTGGTGGGCAGAAGGCAACCGCTGGGTTCGGTTGCGACTCTCCACGAAGGCAATCAAAACCCTGGAAAGCAAGAGCCTTTCAACCTTTGCGAAAGAAGCAGGGATCGATCTCAGCAAGTTTTGAATCAGGCTCCCATGGCCTGCGTTCACTCCAGCAGGAAAAGGGGTTTTCTTCGGCACAGCTTCATATTGTGTCCTCTGCTACTTGGGATCTGTACAAGCGGATGGCTATCCGCTTGTACCCACTCTCTCAAAAACAACCCGGTGTTGGGCTTTCAAGCCAGCATAGCAAGAATCCATTGAGCTTCCTTCCACCCTCAAACTAGCGCTTAGGTTTCTGCTACAAAGTTGCGATCGCCCTTCTCCCCTCCAATTTGGACGACTTGTGAGTAAGCAGTAGACTTGCTCAATGGCGTTCCTGGCCTGAGGGATTCCTCTGATTGAAGGTTATTGGAGTCATTCAATTTTCCCTGAAAGATGGGCGAAAGGCGTTTGTATTCGTCACTCTATAGCTCAAACTTGTGAGTGAAGCTCAAACTTGTGAGTAAGCGGCTATCCTGCCTATTCTGGCATTCAGTAATGGTTATTAAATTATTAGAAGCGATCTCACATCTAAAAAGACGAATGGAAGATATCAGCAGGTTAAAGCCTCCTTTAAAGAAAAGATGAAATTTTCCGAACTGATTGTGAAATCCTTGAGGAAACCGTTTTTTCTTTGTCTTTTTTAAGATTGTCACGCCATATTATAATCAAGAGCTGTTTAAGCCTGAGACTATGTTTTGATTGAGCGCATGTAATCTGCATGTGACCCCTGAGTGTAGCTCTCAGAGATTTATCAATATGTTCAACTCAGATTTCATTACCTTAGCTTCTTTGACGAAGATTCAGCAACCGCTGCTAAAGGGTGCTACCTTTGTCAAAACTGAAGTTTTTCTTCAAAAGATTCCTACTGTAAGAATTCAGGGTGGCTTGACTCCCCCCTGAATTGCCCAGGAGCTTTTTACAATTGCTGAAGACCTGCTGGCATTTTAGCCGCAGCAGCATAAAGCTAGACATTCCAACTAAATACTGCACTAAATACTGCTCAGTAAGGACTAAATACTGCTCAGTAAGGCTAGTGTTGCAAACACTAAATTTTGCAATTCGAGGAATTGAGGACTTCGCCCCCAAGCAGGGGTAGAACCCCTGCGTCCCCAACAAAACTTTTGTTTTGCTGTACTAGTGGATATACTTAACTGACAAAACTCCCCAAATCCTGCTCCTGATGCAGGTTAGTTTAACGTAACCCAATAGAACTTATACCAATGTTTTATGAAGCTGTGCATTATCACTCCCAGCTGTCGCCGTCCCCCTTACTAAGGAGGACTACAGAGGGTTCTGATTCTACGCATCCTCATATTGAATTGGTATTAAGCTGGTGTTGAGTTTCACGTTGTTCAACCCAGCCTGTCAAAAAAGATTTGTCAGTCAACCAGCTAATGGATAGTGTTCGTTCCATAAGGCGGAAATATATTCGGATCAAGCTCAATCCAGATCAAACTTAGCCAATGGAATGAGATCAATGATTTCATTCCTCGTCAATCTCTTTCTTTTAGGTTAAATCTGAAAGCCAATCTCGGATTTTGCATTTTCTAATTGATAGTTAAAATCTGATTAATAGGTAATGTTCAATACACTTGAAGAGTTGAACTCATCATTGTTTCATTTACTCAATCATCATTTGCTTCTATCAATCCTGCTTCGATGAAAGGAGTAAGACAGCCTTGCTATTTAATTCCTACGAGTTCATCTTTTGTTTTTTGCCAATAACGGCGATCGTCTTTTTTGGGTTGGCAAAATCTCGACTCTTAAAGGCTGCAACTTACTGGCTAATTCTCAGCTCAATTGTATTCTATGGATACTGGAGCCCAATTTATGTCCCACTGTTACTTATTTCTGTAGCAGGTAATTTCTTTTTTGGCTACTGGTTAAACCTTACCGAGTCTGGAACTAAATTAGCTAAAACACTTCTGTGGTTAGGTATTGGCTTTAATTTAACAATATTAGGCTATTACAAATATGCTGCTTTTATTGTCACTTCTACTAATCACATTTTTCAAATAGATCTTCCTGTTCCTGATATCACTCTGCCATTAGGAATTTCCTTTTATAGCTTTACACAAATTGCTTACCTGGTTGATTCCTATAGAGGCGAAACTAAAAGTGGCTATAGTTTTTCTACCTACATTTTATTTGTTGTCTTTTTTCCACAGTTGATTGCAGGCCCTATTCTACGCTACAACGAGTTGATTCCAGAGTTTAAGAAGCTACGAAATTTTGTTTTTTCTCATAAGAATTTAGCAATAGGCTCGGCATTTTTTACTTTGGGGTTGGCTAAAAAGGTTTTAATTGCTGATTCGGTTTCACCTTGGGTCAACACCGTGTTCAGCCATGCATCGGATCTCACCTTAATAGAGGCATGGTTTGGTGCGATCGCATACACGCTTCAACTATATTTCGACTTCTCTGGCTACTCGGATATGGCGATCGGTTTAGGGCTAATGTTTAATATCCATCTGCCAATTAATTTTAATTCTCCCTATAAAGCGACTTCTATTATTGATTTCTGGCGACGCTGGCATATGACTCTGTCTAATTTCCTGCGGGACTATTTATATATTCCGCTGGGGGGAAGTCGCAAAGGAGAATTACGCCGGTATACTAATCTATTCCTCACAATGCTATTAGGTGGGTTATGGCACGGTGCCGGGTGGACCTACGTGATTTGGGGTGGTCTACATGGGCTTTTTTTGATAACGAATCATGGTTGGCGAAAAGTTGGAATCAAAATGCCATCTTTTCTAGCCTGGTTTTTGACATTTAATGCTGTTGTTTTTAGCTGGGTCATTTTTCGAGCTTCTAGCTTAAATGAAGCGTTAGAAATGATAAGAGCAATGCTGGGGATGAACGGAATCAGCCTACCTGAGAAATTTCAAGTTTTGTTGCCCTGGTTGAGCTATCGAGAGGTTGAGTTTATGGGTTTCCCGTATCTACCATCAGACTACAAACAGGGATTGATGGTGTTGATATTACTTCTGGCAGTGGTTATTGGGCTACCCAATACTCAACAAATTATTCAGCGGTTTCAACCATCCTGGTTGTGGGCAATTAGTTTAGGTGGCATTGCTGCACTATGCCTGATTTCGCTAAATCGGGTCTCTGAGTTTTTGTATTTTCAGTTCTGAAGATTAAATACTAAAAGTAATATGAAACGCTATCTTCGGTTTAACTGGATGGTTTTTGCGATCGCTCTGATGAGTTCAGTAACAGTAGGTTTAGTGAATGCTACCATTGATCCCTATGGCGTTATTGGCACGCCAAAAATTCGACGGTTTAATGATCTCAAACCCCGACAATTTAGCAATGTCAGACTATTTAAAGCAGCAGATATTATTCGTCTAAAACCTGAAGTGGTTTTACTTGGTTCGTCTCGAACTGATCTTGGGCTTGATCCGGCCCATCCTGCTTTCTCAAAGGCTCAATCAGTTTACAACTTAGGGTTGGTTGGTCCGAATATGTATGAGGTAAGGCGTTATTTTGAACATGCTCTTGCTAACCAACCGAATTTAAAACAGGTTGTGATTGGTATCGACTTTTTTATGTTTAATAGGTATAATAAAAATGCACCTGATTTTGTTGACAATCGATTAGGTAAGCATTTTTATAAACTGAAAGATCTGCTCGCAATCACTCTTTCGTCTATGGCCTTAAATGCCAGCCTGGAAACGATAGAGGCAAGCTTTCAATTGGATGCTTTTTACCTTTATGCTGCGAATGGAATGCGGTATGTTTATGGAGGAAAGGTTAAGGAACCAGTGAAGGTTCAATTTGAACAAAGTATTTCTGAATATTTGAATTCAGCGGAATACTATAAACAATTTCAACTTTCGCAAGCCTATTTAGCTGATTTTCGTACTCTAGTTGAAATTTGCAAAGCAAGAAATATTGACTTAAAAGTATTTATTTCACCTTCCCATGCAACGCAATTTGAAGCAATACGAGTAGCGGGGCACTGGTCAAAGTTTGAAGACTGGAAGCGAGAGGTAGTTAAAATTACTCCTGTGTGGGATTTTTCTGGCTATAACACGATTACTACAGAGCCGATCCACAATGGAATGAAATATTATTGGGATAACTCTCATTACACTAAAAAGGTTGGGGACTTAGTGTTGAATCGAATGCTGGGATATAGGGAAGAAGAAGTACCCGATGATTTTGGAGTTCTGTTGATTCCAGAGACAATTGAATCTTACTTAGACCAGGTAATTGCAAAACGAAAGGTGTGGATAGCAAAAAGTCCTCAAGCGATCGCATTCGTTGAAACCCTTGCCCTTAAAGCACCTCAATCTGCTTCTAAACAACCTCAATAGTTACTATTGAAGGGTGCCGTCCAGCTTTCCTGGGAGTTTAGTGATAAGGAAGCTGATCACCAAAACAAAATCAATATTTCAGGGGTTTTGTTTGGGGTGAAAGAGGCGCTTAAGCGCCTCTTTCACCGGCAAGCCAAGAAAACCGCCGCCCCAGATTTGACTCAGGGTGCTAACCGCTCAATTATCCATTGGTTCCCCTCCAATCGATAACACAGGCGATCATGGAGGCGACTGGGGCGTCCCTGCCAGAACTCAAGCCAGTGGGGAATGATCCGGTACCCCCCCCAATGCGGTGGGCGGGGAATTTCCTGGTTCTGATACTTTTCCTGAAGCTCTTGAAACCGTTGCTCCAGTACTTCACGGTTCGGGATCATCTGGCTCTGATTGGAAGCCCAGGCACCCAGGCGACTTTCCAGAGGCCGACTGTGAAAATAAGCATCTGCTTCTTCGTCTGAAACCCGCTCAACCCTTCCCTCAATTCGCACTTGCCGTTCTAATGCCTGCCACAGAAATACGAGAGCCGCCTGCGGGTTTTCTGCCAGTTCCCTTCCTTTGCGGCTCTCATAGTTGGTGTAAAATACAAAACCACGTTCATCAACTCCCTTTAACAGGACAATGCGAGCGGAGGGAACGCCTTTGGTCGTAGCGGTTGCCAGGGTCATGGCATTCGGTTCAGGCAATTGGGCAGTTACTGCCTGGTCAAACCATTGTTGGAATTGTTGAATCGGGTCAGGTGCCATATCCGTCTCATTAAGTTGTTGTCGGGTGTAGTTGAGACGGAGGTCAGCGATTGAAATACTCATACCAGTGCGTGCAGATATAGACTTTGCTGTCAATACCATAGTGCGTCAATACCACAGTGCAAGTACTCCAGGCAAAATTTCAAACAACTTGCGCCTTTTTGAACAGTGTGGGCAATAATTGGCAAGACCTGTATCCAGCGATTCATGAACGGTCAATCTAACGGGGATTCACAGTACAAACCAGTGGTTTCTTCGCAAGCGCAGGTTTATCCTACTCGTCAACCTGTTCGGGCACCCATGAACCGCACCATTGAGTTGACCGAGGACGATCGCGATCGACTCCGCCCCCGTTTATTGCGGGAACCACCCCCAACCCGTTTGACTGAGCCCCCTCAGGCCACCATTCATGGTAACTGTCTCCATTGGGCTCACTACCTGCCTCTTCACTTCGTAGACCTGCTGCTACTCGACCCGCCCTATAACCTCAATAAAGCATTTAATGGCCAAAAATTTTTCCGACAAACTGTTGAAAACTATACCCAATGGCTAAACGAAGTCGTCACTAGCTTTATTCCGTTACTAAAGCCATCTGCCTCCATTTACATCTGTGGTGACTGGTTCTCATCCACTTCTATCTTTACTGTTGCTTCCTCTCACTTCATCATTCGCAATCGCATCACCTGGGAACGTGAAAAGGGGCGTGGCTCCCGCACAAACTGGAAAAATGCCAGTGAAGATATCTGGTTCTGCACACTGTCTGAAAACTATATTTTTAACGTCGAAGCGGTTAAACTTCGTCGTAAAGTAGTCGCTCCCTATCGTCTGGCAGATGGCACTCCCAAAGATTGGCGACCCACTCAGCAAGGCAACTTTAGAGACACTTATCCTTCTAATCTCTGGACAGACATCACCATTCCCTTCTGGTCGATGGCAGAAAACACTAACCATCCGACCCAGAAGAGCGAAAAACTGATTGCCAAGTTAATCCTGGCTAGTACCAACCCCGGCGATTGGGTGTTTGACCCTTTTCTGGGCAGTGGTACTACTTCAACCGTTGCCAAAAAATTGGGCAGGCACTATCTGGGAATCGAGATAGATGAGGAATATTGCCTGCTGGCAGAAAAGCGGCTGGAGTTAGCACATGTGGACTCTGCAATTCAGGGATATGTTGATGGCGTATTTTGGGAACGCAACACACTAGCAGTTCAAAAGGCCAGGCGATAACAGCAGCTTCCTTTATGCAACGGCTGCCAACTCCTCTACCTGTTTATCCAATCGCCGGCCAATAGCGGCGGCAACGGGTTCCAGGCTTTGAACGAGTTCTACCATGTCTTCTAGTGAAAGCGCCTGACGGGCATCGGAAACAGACTGCTCTGGAATAGGATGGCACTCGATGATGAGACCATCTGCCCCACAGGCGATCGCAGCTCTGGCCAGGTCAGGAATTAACTCCCGCTTTCCGGTAGCATGGCTGGGGTCCACAATCACGGGCAGGTGGGTAATCTGGCGCAGGGCTACAACCGCGCCCAGGTCCAGTACGTTGCGAGTGTACGGGTCGAAACTGCGGATGCCCCGCTCACACAGCACCACATTTGGATTGCCGTGGGCCATAATGTACTCCGCTGCCATAACAAATTCTTCGATGGTTGCCGATAATCCCCGCTTCAATAAAACGGGCTTCTTAACCATTCCCAATGCTTTCAGCAGTTCAAAGTTCTGCATATTGCGGCTACCGACTTGAAGCATATCTGCATGAGCCGCAACAGGTTCAATCTGGGCGATCGCCATCACCTCCGTGACAATGGGAAGACGGTAGCGATCCCGCACTGCGGCCAGAATCTTTAGTCCATCAAGCCCCATCCCTTGAAACGAATAAGGGGAGGTGCGTGGCTTATACACACCTCCCCTCAAAGCATGGATCGAAGCGGATGAAAGCTTTCCGGCCACCTGCTCCATCTGTTCCTCACTTTCAACTGTGCAGGGACCCCCAATCACGACGACATCATTTCCGCCAATTACCACTCCCTCTGCCAGTCTGACAGTAGAACGGTGATTGGAATCAGCTTTACTGACTAATTTGGCTTCCAACACTCGAAATCCTCCTTGTAAATTATTTGTTTTGTCAGTGATCCGTGCCCATCATCAAAAAGCCCGGAACCTCAGGTCCCGGGCTTCACGAACAAGTGCGCGACAAACCTACCCGGGATGCTCCCTGGTCCAAAAGTAAAAGCCGAAAAACCAACTGGGCAGATTTGTCATGGCTTGTCGCTCAAGAGAGTTCAAAAATCAAAGAGCCGCAGATGTTATTCTGCGGCTCACCTGGAAAGTGCTCAACTGAAATTGAATTCACTTCAGGTGAACCACGCTATACCAAAAAAAGTCAAAAAACCTAGGAGTAACCATTGAAAGCACCATTTAAGAGTTTGGAGCGCTTTTACCGATTGAATTAACTTGAAGTTACCAAACCGGAGGTGGCACGTCAAGTACCCAACTGGGTGAAGAGGATAAAAAATTACTCCGTAAAATTTTTGGTAGTTTTACAGGAGAAAATACCTCTAGATAGTGTTATAGCGGCAGTCATTGTGGTTAGGACGGGATGCAGGGGTGGAACCCCTGGTTGGGGGCTTCGCCCCCACTCACTCTCTAATTCCAATGTCCTAACGCACCTGCGTAGAGCTATATTTCCTACGGTAAATAGTGAAAAATTGGTTAAGTATTGTCCAAAGCTTCGATGAAGCGGGCAATAACAGCTGTAGAAATTACTGAGATTGCATAACTCAGTAAAATTCCATAACTAACCGGATCAGGCTGGTCTTAAGTGAATACAATGAGAGTACTGGAAAAGCAGCTGATTTTTATGGGTGTCTCTCCTCAAAAAAACTGTATAGCGGCTTTGGTGTCTGGTATTCAGTTAGTCACTCTGTTTGCGATGGCGGCTTTGGCAGGATTTATGACACCGGAAGGCACTCTGCAAGCACTGGTCAATTCTTCTCTCCTGCCTACTCATGGCCAGCAAACATCAGTTCAACCTCAACTAGACAATTCTTTCAAGATCGCTGGCTTTAAACCACGAAAAGTTAAAGGCCCCAAAGGACCAACAGGTGGCGCTGGAACCCGCTTAACGGCTTAAGTAATTTCTGACCAATAAAATACCTGAGCAGAGGATGGGCACGGGTTGTCTTACTTCTGCAAGGAACAAAGTGAGGTGAAAGCAGGTGAGTGAGGTGAAAGCAGGTGCCCTTGATTGTCTTGCGGTCTTTGTAGCAGACGTACTCTCATCCACCTATTCACTCCTTTCACCTTCTCCGGCTTCTTCCCCAACCCTTTGCCCCAATCCCTAAATAGGCCGATAAACGCGATAGTTGATGTTGGGAAAGATATTATCGATTGCTTCGACCTTCTCTAGCCAGCCAGAATCGACTTTGCCCTGTTTCAGTTCGTCATAAAGTTTGTGAAAACGCATCAGGTGCGATCGCGTCCGTCGGACAGCGTAGGGCACCATCGTCCCCGTTCGCATGATAAATGCCCAGTCTGAAGACTGCGCCAGCAATACCTCTCTGGCTGCCTGGTTAAGCGCCCGCCACTCCAACTCATCCGCCGGTTCCTGCTTGGCCAACTCGATCATCCGTTCTGCAGCCTTATGCAAATGGGGATAGATCCAGGCATTGGTGTCATTCAACCAATATTCGTGAAACCCCTTAAAGCCCCAACTAGACTGAGATGGCAGACAGACCTGCTGGGTAGGGTTTTCTCGCAAATAGTCTGCCAGGTGAGTCATTGCGTAAGTGTGCTGGTCATACCAGGTTTTGCGGAACAGATAATCAATAAACCAGGGACCTTCATACCACCAGTGACCAAACAGCTCGGCATCATAGGGTGACACAATAATGGGCTTGCGCTGCATAATGCCGTACAGATGTTCAACCTGGCGTTCCCGGTTATACATAAAATTACCGGCATGTTCTGCGGCCCTTTCTCTAGCCCAGTAGGGGTCATAAAGCTGCTTATCACCCAACCCTAAGCCCTTCCCAGTAATTTTGTGGTACTTGATACCCACATTCTTACGCTGCCCGTTGGGCATAATGTAAGGCTTAATGTATTCATACTCGGCATCCCAACCCAGATCCCGGTAAAATTCCCGATATTCGTGTGCTCCAGGATATCCCACTTCTGATGACCACACCTGCTGGGAGGACTCGTGATCTCGACCGAAGGCAGCCACCCCAGCCGGGGTAAATATTGGGGCATAGCTGCCAAAGCGTGGACGGGGGCGAGCGTAAAGGATACCGTGACCGTCGGTGAGAAAATAGCGTAGTCCGGCATCTGCCAGCATTCGCTCCAGCCCCTCGTAGTAGGCACATTCTGGCAGCCAGATTCCCTTCGGCGGGCGTCCAAAGGTTTCCTCATAGTGCTCAACCGCCACCTTGATCTGGGCCCAGACTGCCTGCGGATACATTTTCATCAGGGGCAGGTAACCGTGGGTCGCTCCGCAGGTGATGATTTCAAGGTTGTTGGACTCAGCAAATAGATTGAAGGCTTTGACCAGGTTGCGATCGTACTTTTCCCAGATATTTCGAACCTGATTAAACTCTTTGGCATAGTGCTCTGCCAGGTAGCGGAGGTGTCCGTTATAGGCATTTCGCTCAATCTCCATCTCTGCCAGCTCTTCCAACTTGGCGAGATGATCGTCATAGCGTTCCTGCAATAACGGATCCAGGAGCATGGACACCAGGGGCGGGGTCATGCTCATGGTGATTTTGAAGTCGATACCATCCCGTTTTAGCCCTTCAAAAACCTGGAGTAGAGGAATATAGGTTTCTGTGATTGCCTCATACAGCCATTCCTCTTCCAACACATAGTCGCTCTCGGGGTGGCGGACGAAGGGCAGGTGGGCATGCAAAACAAGGGCAAGGTATCCAATACTCATAGGAATTCCACGATAGGGATGGGTCGTTTAGCAACAAGGGTTGCAAAGCATTGTAAAGCGAAATGGCAACGAAGGGAGTGTCTGATGAGTTACATCTCGCTCTAACCCTTAGCTGTTGGTTTTTAGGAAATGTTTGAAAGGCTTAGATATGATCGGCATTGACACGGAAGTGCTGAGGTTGGGGCGCAATCTGCTGTCGCAGATTGGGGAAATCATATTCCTGAGTTCACACTAATTGGTCGGGTTTTGGCAGTCCCGTTTTAGCGATCGCTCCGATTCTCCCAGCGTACTAGGAAGGGAATCGAAGGCACCCTTTCACGGCAAGAATAAAATCCCCGGAATACTGCTCTTGCTTGAGTTATAAATGACCTTATCAGCAAGCTTCAGGAGGGCTATTGTTCTATGCAACATATAGCGTCCTGCTTGAAATTTGAACGGGGTGTAGGGGTTCTACCCTTGCGTGGGGGTGAAGCTCCCCTCTGTTCAAAAACTATAGCGGTCCTAGGTCAGTCGTGAAATAGAGAGGCTTTTTGAGAAGGAGTTTCTACAGAGCTCCTTCTCAAAATCCAAGTAGGATCGCGATATTTGTGAACGCTATAACATCCGATAAGGTATCCATTTTTCAATTTTCCGATAAGGTATCCATTTTTCAATTTGCGAGTATCTTGAATAGCATCTACCTGATTTAAGGTTGAAGTTTTGCATTGGGCTGTCCCACTATGCTGAGGGATCCCTCTTATTGATTTTTCGAGTGTCTTTGAGCTATTCACTTTAAGTAATTTGTCCTATGACTCAGCCTAATCTCTTGGAAGTTGCCAAGCAGGGTGATCCAGAAGCCATTGCAAAGCTGATGAATCTTGCCTTGCAGCCCAAAGGAATTACTGCTGAAACTCAGCTCAGTAATGGTTGTCTGGAGGTCATTTTGACTTCAAGCCGCCCGCTTAACCCAAAGGCTTTAGTCAATTTTGTTCAGCGGGGACTGGCCAATTTAGGAACTCAATCTATCCAGTTGGTGAAAGTTTATGGACAAAAGGTAGGAGATGATTCTCCAATTTGGGTAGATGAATTTCAAGTTTTTGCTTCAGAAAATAGGGTTCGATCGCGCCCTTCTGACACTCAAAAGGTGACTATTACGGGTCCTTCAGGTAATCGTTCAAACAATTTCTTAAGGTGCAAGCCGCTTCGTCCAAACGCTCGCTTCCGAGGTCTGAAGTTCGCCAGCAAGCGCCTCCTTTTCCAGGTTCGGTTCCATCTGGATCGCTGGTTGGCAACGGCTGAGCAGGCGACTGCAAAAGTTCAGTTGCCGACCCATCTGCTTCCAGCAAAGGTTCGTTCGTCTAAATTCCTGACGGCACTGGCGATCGCAACTCTGCCCGCATTTCTGCTGGGGGCGATCGCAGCGGTGATTGCCTCTTTTGCCCAAAACGGTTCAACCCAGACAGGTGTACCCCCCTCCTCAAATCAAACAGGCAGCCCAACTGAGTCCAGTCAGACTCAGTTGAATGAGATGGCAGAGGTCAGAAAGTATCTTGACAAAATGAATAAGGTACAGCGGAATTTCTACCTCAAGAATGGCCGGTTTGCCTCCAGCCTGGAGGAATTGGAGCGATCGGCAAGTGTTCTTTCTCAGAGCCACCACTACACCTATAAACTCTCAATATCTAGTGGAACTCAGTCCCGCCTAACGGCTACTCCAAAAGTTGATGGTTTAAAGAGTTTTACGGGACTAGTTGTCATCACGAAAGAAAATGGCACCAGCGTTGCAACGACAACTGTTTGCGAGTCGAAGCAACCCGCAAAAACCGCTCCCTTAATAGAGCCATCAAGAGGAAATCCGATCCAATGCCCAGCAGACTCAACCAGAATTTCCTAGAAAAAGGTTTTGAGAAGGCGTACAGCCCTACCGATTTAGCAACGCTACTAGACTTGAAACACTACTGGTCAGGGATTTTACGTTTTCTGCCTGCTGCCTGGCAACCTCCGCCTACTGTTTCATAGTTTCTGCCTGCTGTTGAACCGTTAACTTAATCTCAGTTAATTCCTCTGTCAAATTCTGGGTAGCTTCTGCCTGCTGTTGAACCGTTGACTTAATCTCAGTTAACCCTTCTGTCAAATTCCGCGCGGTTTCGGCTTGCTGTTGAACTAACAACTAATAATTTGATCTCGGTCAAGCCTTCTGTTAAGAATCCTACCTGGTCAATCAATATTTCTAACTTTTCATCTAACCGATTAAACCCATGCTCCACAGTCCGAGCTAGTTGAATGAGGGCTTGCTGAACGCCAGATTCTGGCTAGCTACTGTGGAAGGCATTCGTTTCTCCTACGTGGATATTCATACTGGCGTTTACAGCGGCATCTTCGGAGCCATTCTAGAATAGATAAGTTGGTAGTCATCATTAATTGTAAAAGGGGGAGTGGGGGCTGCGCCCCCAGGCAGGGGGTTTCACCCCTTCCGCCCCTGAAATTATCCTTGATTTAATTGCGCCTGGTGGACGATGGCATCAGTTCAGTCACCATTGGTTGGGGAGTGGGGAGTCGGAGGGAGCCAGAATGGTTCCGTTTCCCGACGTGCTGTACTAGCTACTTAGATAGGATTGGTAACACAATAGATGGGCAGTGTCATTGGTACCTTAATCATCGCCGCGCTGATCGTTGGGCTCTCAGGGTTCAAGCTCGATCGCGAATATCAGCGGGGAGTCATCTTTCGCCTGGGTAGAGCCAGAGGCATTAAGGGACCTGGCTTGTACTGGATTGTGCCCTGGGTTGATCAGAAGGTACAGGTAGATGTGCGAACCCGTACTGTGAACATCGAGCCGCAGGAGACAGTCACCGCCGACAGTGTAACGATTCGGGTCAATGCCGTTCTTTACTACCGGATTCTGGATGCCTCGAAGGCCATCAACCGGGTTGAGAACTACGAAATGGCCGTTTACCAGATCGCCCTGACTACCCTCCGCAACGTCGTTGGCCAAAATATCCTGGATGATGTGTTGCAAAACCGGGACAAGATCAATATCAAGGTGCAAGAAATTGTTGACGAGATTACGGAACCCTGGGGTATTGTGATTGAGCGGGTGGAAATGAAGGATGTCGAGATTCCACCGGGAATGCAGCGGGCAATGGCAAAGGAAGCCGAAGCAATTCGAGAAAAGCGGGCTCGTTTAATCAAAGCCGCTGCTGAGCAGGAAGCCTCGCTAAAGCTGGCAGAAGCTTCTCAGAATATCAGCCAAAATCCCTCGGCCCTGGAGCTTCGCCGCCTGCAAATGTTGACTGAAATCGGTGCAGAAAACAACACAACCACCATCATCATGATGCCTTCTGATTTCATCAACCTGGCTCAGCGCTGGGCAACCGTTCCGCAAAATCCATCAAAATCAGCAGAAGCTGAACCGTTTAATCCAGAGGTCTTTCTGAACGAAAAAGATATGGAAGAGCGCGATCGCCTCTAGCCCAGCCAAATTGAATAATCGTCTGGATCAACTAACCAACCAGGCTGACAATTAAACTTTAGGCAATGTAGAACATTGCCCGTAACTCGATTAGAACTTTATTCAAGTGACAAAATTTCAATTCTCCAATCCGGTACGATAAACACATCATCTACAATTCGCCATCTTCATTCAACTTGATGTGTTCCCGCCAAAGAACTGCGATAGCTGGAACAATGGAGCGATCGCCATAGTCAATTCGCTTCGTCTCAGTCACTTCCTTCAAGTCACAGACTTCAAAGAAGCCACATTCTGTTCCCAATTTGCGCCATCAAAGGGCTCTATTTTGAAATACGAGATTGCGTCTCCATCCAAACAACGCACATTCACGTCGTAACAGTCTGGATGCGATCGCGGTCTGTAGAAGGCATGAATTCCACAGACACTACAGAACAAATGCCTGGCAATACCCGTGTTAAAGGTATAGGTCATCAGAGCTTCTTCACCGCTCAATAGCTTGAAGCGATCGGGGGGCACAATTAGATGCAAAAACCCCTTCTTCCGACAAATAGTGCAATTGCAGTCAAACACCACATATTCATCGGCAGCAACCGTAACCTCAAAGCGAACAGCCCTGCAATGACATCCTCCCGTATATGTAGCAGGCTCATCCGTAGAATTCATTTCCGCAAGTTGTTGGTGAAGGGTGATGGAGGGAGGAGGGAGGAAAGTCTTAAGTTCTGACTTTTAAGTTCTGACTTCTGAGTTTTCCCGACTCCCCCCTCCATGAAGAACTGAATCTATGAAGAACTGAATCTATTCTTAAAAGTCTCCATATCTTAAAAATCCTCTGTGAGATACCAATTGGACATGGGAATACTGATATTGAGGAGGTATCAATGCTCACTGCCTCCAAAAGTTCCTACTAGTTTGTCAGGATTGATTTTAGGCCTGCCTAAAATCAACTGAACCAATTTCCAGATGTTTTTGAGGTTTGCACCCACAAAAAACACTCTTGACAAACCACTACAACGTTAGCACTTCGGGGGGGATTGGTCGTGCAAGCGACGAAACAGCAGCAAATTTTAGGTTACTTCATCGAGGAGGCCAAAGAACACCTCGACACCATAGAACAGGGACTAGTGAATCTAAAAGCAACGATGGCAGATTCAGAACAATTGAATGAGTTATTCCGGGCAGCCCACTCCGTCAAAGGTGGAGCGGCTATGTTGGGCTTCAACAGTATTCAAAGAGTCAGCCACCATTTAGAAGATTGCTTCAAGCAGCTTAAAGAACATCCTGTTGAAATTGACCAGCATCTAGAAAATCTCTTTCTGAAGGGATTTGATACTCTCAAAGATCTGGTTGAAGAACTCCAGTCTCCCTATGGTCTGCGAGCAGAAGACGCAGAACAGGCAGTCCAGACAGCAGAACCGCTCTTTGCTGAACTGCAAAACTACCTCAATAAGCGTATGAAAGGAGCGGGAACCCCCACTGCTGCTCAACCATCTGTCAAAACTGGGGCCGAACTGGCTGCTCTGCTCAACGGTGCGTTGAAAAAGATGCTGGAGTTGTTCAAGCAGGGAGATACTCCTACTAATCGCCAGCAACTGGCAGCATTTTGTGGTCGTCTTGTTCAGATCCACCCCAGTCCAGAGTGGCGGAGGTTGGTTCAAACTGCGCAGCGGGCGATCGCCCAATCCAGAACCCCCTACCAAACCCTTGCGCCACTCATTATTAAGGAACTGAAACAGGCCGGTGACTTGCTCATTGCTGGAAGAATCAGTGAAATCAACTCCAGTAAAGCATTGCAACAAATTGCGGCACCGCTCTCTCCTACCCCTCAGCCAACTGCCCTAACTGCTGCGCCTTCACCTGTTGCCAAAATCACAATTCCAGCCGAGCCACGAGCGGCTGCCAGAGCGCTGCTGGATGCTTTCAATAAGGAACAGTTGATTGAACTGGCCGAGTTCATTATGAAAGCCATTCAATAGGTTGGCCCATCGGTGACTCTTTCTCTCCTTGCAGGTCAAGACCGCGATCGCGGTCTTTTTTTTTGAGAGGACGGGTAAGGTGGTTATAGCTCTACACGAGTGCGTTAGGACATTGGAATTAGAGAGGGAGTGGGGGCTTCGCCCTCAGCCAAGGGTTCCACCCCTGCACCCCGTTCTAACCATGATGACTACCGCTTTACCTGCCTGCTGCCGCTACGATTCCAAACAGTAAGAAAAGAGCTCCTCCCAGGGCGGTGATGGCGCGTTCGGAGATGCGTTTGGCAACAAAACAGCCGCCCAGAACCGCGATCGCAGCACAAATGGCATGCCCTGCAATAGCTCCAGCTGTGACCTCCAGGGGATGGTTGCCAGCCGACAGGGCAACGGTCGTAAACTGAGTGCGATCGCCCCACTCCGCCATGAAGGTCAGTCCAAAGGATTGGGCAATGATGCCCCAGCCATTTTTCCAGCAGTCTAGTTTGGGGGTGGCATCGGCGATCGCTCCTTTCGCTTCCTTAACCTCATGGTCAGGGGGAGCAGGGGACATCTGGCTGGCGTCGTAAAGCAACTTCAGCCCAAACCCAATAAATAAGGCTACTTCGCTCCAGTGAACCAGTCTTCCAGGTAAAAGCGCGGCAACCTGTCCCATCAGGACCGAAAGTACGGTCATGGCTGCTAGTGCTGCAACTGCACCTGCAAAAACCAGCCGACGAGAATAACGCATCGCCAGCAGCATGGCGATAAAAAAGGTCTTATCGCCCAATTCAGAAATCGTAATCAGCAAAAGCCCGGCAGTAAAGGCTGTCAGCATGTCCTCTCAGCTCCTCAGGATTTTCTCTCCTTAGCATCTGAGTGAGCTTGATGAGGACAGAGACGACTCCACCAAGCTCACTCAATCGTGAACTCAGTGAAGGTCTCGCTTACAAGGAGTTGTTAGTTGTTGGTTGTTAAAAACTACCAACTAACAACTGCATCTGTCGCCTGAACCAGGTTCATCACCAGTATGTTGATTCAGGCGGGCTGGGATTAACCAGCAGCTACTCCCCTTCAATCGAGAATAATTATTGCAGATTGCGGATAGTGGATGCAATCACCGGAGTTTCTAATTTTGAGAAAGCTGCCAGAGGTTTTCCGTTGGTGACAGTTGCAACAGAGGGCCGTGAGTTTGTTCAAGGGTTGTTCTCAATTTCTCAGAGGGGCGGAAGGCGATCGCTGTTTTTCCCTGAATTTGCTCCCTGAAGTCCTCTGTTTTTGCCCAGGTTGGCACCTGGATGAGTAATAATGGCATGTCTTTGTTCAACGAATAACTGAGTGAAATCAGGTCTCCCAGGTTGGTATAGTCGTAGCCAAAATCACTAATGACAATTGGCGAGGATGCTGCACTGATGCGGCGGGCTGTGTCAGCATTAAAGTTACTTGGAACAATGTGCCACCAACCATCTGAGAGGGCGCTGACCGTAAGCGATGCCAGACTACCCGTAACCAGAAGGGCAAAAAATCCCTGACGAATCCACGGCTTCAACGGATAGTCACTGGAAATCAATCCAGAGAGGAGGTGAAGGCGGTTTCTGCGAGATTTTCTGGCTGCATTTAGACCGGGCTGACTGGTGGCCAGATTCAACGTCAGAAAGTAAGCAACCGCCAGTTGAATACCGGGATAGCAGGAAATCAGGTAGCGGCTGACTGTAGAACGTTTACTCTCCATCAATAAGTCGGGTACGGCCAACAGCAGAAAAGGAACCAATATTGAAGTGAGAATCAATAGCCAGACTGAGCGATCGCAATAACGGCAAAGGGCATAGAGAGAAACCCCAATCAGCACCAGAATCGGGACCCGCAGCAAAAAGGTCAAAACAAGCTGGGAGTCGAAATACAAATCGAAAAACAGGGAAGTAAAACTGAGGGTCCATAGTTTTGCAAAAAAATCCATCCCTGGAAAACCCTGACTCCAGCTAGTGACTGACAAAGCCCGTTGGGAGTTTGTGATTATCACCCATAGCCAGGGAGCATAGAGAATCAATGCCGCGGCGATCGCAACTCCAAATCTCAGCACCCAACCGCGCCTTCTTTCGGTCTGCCCCCAAAGACTCCGCTCCGGTCGATTTGCAAACCATTCCAATCCCACATAAACCGCTTGACCAATAACAGTCAGCCCAAAGAAGGGGTGGGTATATAACCCTAACGCGACTGACAGGGCATACAGTCCCCAATTTCTCCACTGCAACCTCAATCGCTGCTTGTTCGTGTCTCGACTCCTGGGCTGGTTCACTTCAGTTTGTAACGCCCGGACCAGAAGCCAGTAGCTACCAATCGTGGTTGCCGTAAGAAGACTGTACTGCCGGGCTATTTGAGCAAACAAAACATCAAAGGGCGACAGGGCCAGCAGGGTAGTAGCCATCAAAGCTACAGAATGGGATGCAAAGAGTTCCCCAGCAAGCGCATACATCAGGAGTAGCGCCAGCAGGCTAAAAAACACAGCAAGCAACCGGGAGGCAATGATAGAACTACCAAACCATTGCATCCAAGACCGCGCAATTGCAAAGTAGAGTGGGGGATGCTGCGGATCTTCCTTTGCCAGAGAGTTAATCGTATCTGCAAGGGTACTCTCCGGTTTGATTTGCTGATATTTTTGCAATTCACCAAATGGAATCACCTGATTGGTAAACAGTTCCTGGCCAATCTTTAAACCTTCGTAACCAGCTGCCCGCATGGAAGTGTAAACTTCGTCATGCCAGTAAGCCTTGTGCCTCAGGTTGACAAAGCGAAACACAACACCAGTCAGCAGCAAAAAAATCAGAAAGGTTCGAAACCAGGCAGAGGAACGCACTTGATTCAAATTCCCCACTTCTTAGAGGCGTAAGCACAACCTGCCAGTTTAGGAGATTAATGTCATTCCTTTCTATGCCTTAAGGATGATGTCTGGCTACCCACACTCCAACCCTCTCAGGCAACCAGCTTTTGCAAGAACTCATTGTCATGGAAAGGAGCGAAGTGAGCATCGCCATCTGCCGATTGTCCAAAATCAAAGGAAATCGTCGAGTCACACAGGCTCCCTGTTCCTGGGATTGCAGCGCACTCAGAAGCAGGGGGTAATCACCTAAAATGCCGATGTTGAGCTGTCCCCTTGCTAATTCGTCTACAATCGGTGCGCCCGTTGGAAAGTTGCACCACTGAATCTGACAGTGAATGCTGCTGTAGCGTCCGTCGCGGGGCAGAAAATGTTCCAGCAGCCCAAGTTGTTGAATAATCAAGTCTGCCGTAACTGTGGGGATAGTGTCGTTTTGAATGCCAATGTTTGGTGTCAGAGATTCTGGACGGTGGAAATGGTTTGGGCGCAAGGTAAAGTTGGGCGATCGCAACCGCATCCAGGAGTTGGGCGTTGACGAAAGATCTGAAGCTCTGTCATGCGCTGTAGCTGGATTGCTCCATTTTTCCTGGTGCAGCAAATTGACAAATTTCCGGGTGGGATTTGGGTCGGGCGATCGCCGTTTGCTAAAGTGCGTCGTGGCTTCGTGAAACTCACTGACCCGCTTCAGCGACAGCAGAAAAATATTCCCCGGCAACGCAAACTCTTGCAGCGCAATTGAAATCAGCATCCTCTTTGGCAGGTTGATGTCCCCATTCTCGACATTGTTGAAAACATAAGGTTGAAAACATAAGTTATCTGGTAGGATGCCTTGGCTTTAGTATTTCAACATATAGCGGCGACGCTACACGCTACATTTGGCATTGCTGAAAAGCAGTATGAATCAAAACAAAGTTTCGAGCATACAGCACCTATTTCATACCCAAATTCAGCACGCCCCACATTTTGTCTCATTTCAATCATTCACAGAACGTTAAGCGCTGGCTAAATTTCATAACGATTCTTCATCGCCGACGTCTGGAGCAAATCGTATAAATAAATTAGCTCTATACGAATGTCACTGACTTAAGAACGCTGAGATCAAACGCAGGCGCAAAGCTCAAGTTGATCAATCCAGGTTGAAAGCTTTAGCAAACAGTTTGAAAGCTTTAGCAAACAGTATTGCAGCCAGTTAAATCTGACTTTAGCTTTCGACCCAAACTCTAATCCAGGGCTTAAGTAGTGCCATTCGCTCTACACCTTAGAAAGTCCTAGGAGAAGAATCATGCTCTACCACCGCAGCGCATTAGAGACGTGGGTAACTGGATCGGCAGAATGGCTCCCAACAACATGTGAGGAAGCCCTACTGGTAGAACCCAATCTGGCAGAAGATACAAAACGCGTTCCAAATACTTTAGCGATCGCAATTGGTGTGGCTGCCAGTCTTCTGTTCTTAGGCTTAGCAACCTTGGTTTGGGGTACTGCCGAGGTATCGAAAGGGAGTGCCATGCTCAATCAAAATTTGGCACCCGTACACTACGGTAGTTGGGAGAAGTTACGGTAGTTGGGAGAAGTTAAAGTAAGCCCGTCATCAATGCCTGGGAAAACCAACCTGCTTCAGATTCTCTTCTGACCAGTAATCGTAATAGTGAGTTTTAAGTAGAGCATCGGATGCGGCTTTTACTTTTTCCTGAGTCTGAACTGTAAAGTTAATGAACGGCTCTCTCCGGGTATACACTCCTTGAATATTAAATGGCTCTTGAGGGTGTCCACCAAAAGCAATCAGACCATAGGGGGCGATCACCTCATTCAACCCTTCCACAAATTGCTGTAGCTCATCTAACGTGAGTGCCTGTCTATCAGGATTGATGACCAGTAATGCTTCGTACTGTTTGGACCGGCTAAAGTCCTGAATGAATTGCATCAGATGAACATCTGGATTCAAGCGATCCAGTGGCACAAAACGGTAGACGTGATAAAGAACTTTCTTCTCTAACCGCGCCTTACGAGCGAACGGACAGATTGGTAGACCGCCAAAGACTGGATGAGGCTTTTCCAAGACATTCTGCATATAACTAATCATTTGAGCAATGATGTCAGCTTTCGTTTCAAGCACTCAAGCCTCTCCACTAGAGCAAAAGTTGCTAGCCATTATGCATTAGACTCAGCTTTTCCGCTCACTTTTTTAGATATAGCTGCTTTAGATATAGCTGCAGTCACCAAACTTAGGACGGGGTGCAGGGATGGAACCCTTGGCTGGGGGTACAGAGCCCTCCCTCCCTTTTACCCAATGTCCTACCAGTGTCCTAAGCTACCTGGAGACAGCTATCATGAGGGGTGGGGAGTGAGGTGTCATGTCAGATGTCGGTGGTAGATGGCTTGTGGTTCTGGTACCAGTGATGGGCAATGTCAATACGACGGCAGAGCCATACCTGACTGTGTTTCTGCACATGATCCAGAAACCTGGCTAGGGAGGCTGCCCGGCCAGGTCTACCCACCAGGCGGCAATGTAAGCCAACGCTCATCATTTTGGGGGCCGTCTCTCCTTCTGCATAGAGAACATCAAAAGCATCCCGCAAATAGGCAAAAAATTGATCGCCTGAATTAAAACCCTGGGGAGTGGCAAACCGCATGTCATTGTTGTCGAGGGTGTAGGGAATGACCAGATGGGGTTTGCCGTAGTCCAATACCCAGTAAGGCAGGTCATCGGCGTAGCTGTCTGCATCATAGAGAAACCCCCCTTCTTCCACAACCAGTTTGCGGGTGTGGGGACTGGTGCGCCCGGTGTACCAGCCCAGTGGACGACTACCAGTCACTTGAGTGTGAATGGCGATCGCTCTCTGCAGATGCTCCCGCTCCTCCGCCTCACCAAAATACTTGTAATCAATCCAGCGATAGCCATGGCTGGCAATTTCCCACTCGGCCTCATTCATAGCAGCAACCGCCTCTGGATTGCGTTCCAAGGCCATCGCCACCCCATACACAGTCACTGGAATTCCCCGTTCAGTAAACATCCGATGCAACCGCCAGAAACCTGCCCGGCTACCGTATTCGTAGCACGATTCCATATTCATATGCCGGATGCCATGCAAGGGAACCGCTCCCACAATTTCTGATAAGAACACCTCTGAAGATTGGTCCCCATGTAGAATGCAGGTTTCGCCACCTTCCTCATAGTTGATCACAAACTGAACTGCCACACGAGCCTGATTGGGCCATTGTGGGTTGGGCGCGGTTCGCCCATAGCCAATCAGGTCGCGAGGATAGCGTTCTGTCATGGTGAAAGCCTCGTTGAATTCAGATGCTGGTTTTATCGGATATAACTTACCAGATTCACAATTACCAGCCGATGCATAGCGATGCTATAGCGATCCTTCTTGAAATTTGAGCAGGGTGCAGGAGTGAACCCCCTACCTTGGAGGTGAAACCTCCACCCCCCTTGTTCACAAGCGATTTGTGAACGCTGTATAGCAGTCTTAGATCAGTTATGAGATTGGGAGACTTTGTGAGAAAGGATTCCCGCGGAACTTTTCTCACAAACCAAATAGGGTCGCTATATTTGGTTTGTGAAAGAACTTTCCTGTCAGGAAAATATCGTGATTTCAAGACAAAAAATCGCCGTATAAATCAGAAATCTGTAAAAATAGATACAGAAATAAAAACTTTCTTCTCTTTTGCGGTCTAAATGGCTTTCCTGGGAGTTTGGTAATAAACGAAGCCTATTACCAGGATAAAATTAATATTCCAGGATTTTGCCTGAAATGAAAGAGTGGCTTAAGCTACTCTTCCACCGGCAAGCTGGGAGAGCCGTCTAAATTAGCGAGGTAAGTAGGGAAAGGGAAAGAGATTTAGTTTGCATGGCCTTCCGTCAAACGCATACCCATTCACCCATTTACTATGGAACTGACCCACTCACAGTGTGATGAAAGCAAGAGGTAAAGCGGGATGCCTGACAATGCTAATCATGGCAGTGTTAATCAGCAATCCAGACCATTTTTGTCACTCTGCATGATTGTCAAAAATGAGGGTCAAAATCTGGCGCGGTGTCTGGCAAGCGCTGAACCCTATGTAGATGAGATTGTGGTGGTTGATACGGGCTCTCAGGATGATACGTTGGAGATCGCCGCTCAATTTGGGGCCAGATTGGATTATTTCGAATGGTGTGATGATTTTGCAGCAGCGCGAAATTATTCCCTGAGCCGGGTTACCGGGGAATGGATTTTGCATCTGGACGCTGATGAGGAACTGATTGTAGAAGACTCCGACTTTCGCCAGCAACTTCTTTCCCAGCCAGAGGTGCTGGCCTTTGCCGTCACTCGAAATGATGTCAATGTGCCAGAAGAGGCGTTTTTGGGCGGGTTTCACGTCCGGTTGTTTCGTAATCTGCCCGGTTTTCAGTATGTGAACCGTTATCACGAACAACTCAAATATGAGGGCGATCGCGCCGATGCTCCACCGCTGGTCTATAACTACCTCCAGGGGGCGAGAATCCTACACTATGGCAACAGCGATGAGGAAGCCCTGCGCCAGAAAACCCTCACCCGCGATATTCCTATTCTGGAAGCGATTCGGCAGCAGGAAGGATTGAGCTTCTGGTTATTGGATTGCCTTGCCCGTAATTACATTCGGACTGACCAGCTTGACAAAGCCCAGGAGTGCTATGAAGAAGCCTTTGATCGCCTGCTTCCCTGTTTAATGAGTGGCGAAAAGCCGGAAGGGTTTTACTGGGTGCCAACTCTCATGCACTTTATGGCAACTCAGGCCCTTGATAGAAATGATTTCGAAACGGCCCGTATGCTCTGTCAGCGAGGCTTAGAATGGTGCCCAGACCATTTGCCACTCAATTATCTGGCGGGACACATGCTGCTAGAGCTGGGGTTTCCCCTGGGCGCAGTAGCCTATTTTGAAAAATGCCTGAACCTAGCGCAAACCACTAGTTTCTATAGCAGCGAACCGTTTGAACGGACTTTACTAAATCTGGACCCGGCCAACGGGCTTGGGCTTGCCTACTTGCAAATGAACCAGCCGGAAGCGGCGATCGCCGCTTTTGAGTTAGCGCTATCCTTTGACCCTAATTGCGCGATCGCCCAACAGCATCTAGAAAATTTGAAACAAGCTCCGAAATACGAATCACAGTGTTCCTAGACTGAGAGGCTTAATTGGGAGCCATTTTCGGTTTTTCGGACTTCAATTCGAGATTGAAAGGCTTCTTTGAAGTGGGGGACATGGGTGACGGTGAGAATGCAGGCAAAGTCAGGGGCGATTGCATTAATGGCGGCAATCAGGCGATCGCATCCCTCTGCATCCTGGGTGCCAAAACCTTCATCCACAATCAGCATTTGCAGAGCAGTGCCAGAGCGATGGGCCAGGAGTCGTGCCAGGGCTAATCGAATCGCAAAGTTTACTCGAAAGGCTTCTCCACCGGAATAGGTTTCGTAGGGACGGGTTCCATGAGCATCTGCAATCAAAATGTCCAGGGTATCAATCAGCTTTGCCCCGGCTTTACCAGCCGACTTGTTGCCCTTCCCAGCCCGTTGAGTCACAAATTGAACATGCAGTTGATTTGCACTGAGACGGCTCAAAATTTGATTGGTTTCAGCTTCCAGTTGGGGAAGCGCATTTTCAATCATCAATGCCTGAATTCCATTTTTACCAAATGCCTGGGATAGTTCTTGATAAATTCGGTACTGACGTTGAGTTGATTGCAGATCGATTTTGAGGGTTGAGTGTTGGGCTTTGAGGGTTTCGATCTGCTGCTGTTGTTGCTGGAGGCGACCGAGATGGGCCAGGGTCTCGTCCAGGCGTAATCGCCGTTCCTGCATTTGTTGTTCTAAATCCTGAATTTGAGTCTGGCGATCAGGAATTTGTTGCAACTGTTGAACCAGGGTTTCAGTTAAGATTTGGGCAGTCTGGAAAGCCTGCTGTCGTTCCTGAAAGGCATGGGACAGTTGTTCCACTCGCTGTCGTATCTGGGGATAGTGCTGCCGTGCCTGGCACAGTTCCTGATAGCGAAGTTGCCATGATTGCGCCTGCCGCAGTTGTTGACGTAACTGATTGTGTTGCTCCAGGTCATACCCAGTGGCAGCTATTTGCTGATCCAGTTGTTCCAGATGGGTGGTCGTTTCGGCATTTAACTGTTCTAACTGGTGCTGCACCTCGGCTAATTGAGATTCCAGTTCCGGCTGGCGTTGGGCAATCTGGTTCTGTCGCCGTTGTGCCTGCTTAATTTCTGCTTGCCGAATTTCTGCCCAGCGCCAGCGATCAACTTCCCCCCGTGCCAATGCATGATTTTTTTCGTCGTAATTCAACTGCTGCAAGCTATGATCCAGTAGCTTGAGTTCTTCTTGCAATTCGGTTGCGTAGTCACCTGTTTCGAGCGATCGCTCAATTTCCCTGATCTCAGCCATGATTTGTTGTAAACGGGCTTGCCCATCAGCCGTTACCTGAAGTTGCTCTTGCAACTGTCCCCGACGCTCCAGCACTGAACCATACTCCGCCAGTTCCTGCTCCAGGTCACGGTACTCCTGCCGTAGAACTTGAATTTCACGTTCAGACACCGACAGCTGTTCTCGGATGATCCAGATTTGCTCCAGAATTTCCTGCTGTTTGACTCGATGCTTTTCGAGTACCAGGTTCCAGTGATGTTCATCCAGGGGGCGATCGCAAAGCGGACAGGGAGGATAGGAAGTCGAACGTCGGGGAGAGGAGATAGGGGAAGAAGGCAGGGCAGATTCTAAATTGGGAATGACCGACTGAGAAACTTTTCCATTCCCGTGTTCCAGGATTTCCTCCGTCTCCCCATCGCCCCATTGCTCCATCAGTCCTTCATTCACTTGGGCTTCCTGCATCAGCAGTAGAATCTTGCGCTCCACCTCTGCCAGTTGGGTTTCGTAGTCCCGCTGGTGAGCCTGGAGGCGTTCCATAAAACTGCGGCGTTCCAATCCTTTTTCTCGCACCTGTTGCTGGTAAGCCCGGCGTTCCTCTAGTGTTGCGATGCGAGCGCTGACTTTCAAAACGGCCTGCTTTAACCTGGGCTGGCGTTCTTGCTGAGTTTGCAACTGCCGGGCGGAGGTACGCAGTTCTTCCAGGCGGGCAATGAGGCGAGTTTGGATGCGATCAATTTGGGATTGAATCTGCTGGCGACGTTGCAGGAGGGGAGCTACCTGGGCCTGAAGTTGATCCATTTGACTGGCATGCAGCCGCGCCTGATGAAGTTGCGTCAGTGCCGCTTCTATATCGGTTGCCTTACTTAAAATGTGTTGAATTTCGCTTTCCTGCTGCAACAGAGCTTCTAACTGCGCTTGCGTATGCTGAAGCCTGCTGTGTAGTTGAGCGATGGTTGCCGTTTGCTGTTGCTGATATTGTTGGCGCTGGGTCTGAACTGTCTGGTGAGTTCTCTGCTTACTCGCCAGGATTTCTTCCTGGGCTTGTAAGGATTGGAAATGGTGGTAGCCCGCCGCGATCGCCCCCTCCTGCTGAAACAATGCCTCTAAACCCTGCTGTTGCTGTTGGGCAGCCGCTAGTTCCTGTTGCAATCGCTGACAATCCTGGGCCAGGATACGCTGCTGTTGCTGTTGCCAGGTCAACTCTTGCTGCCAGGTCTGGCGCTGCTGCTGAATTAGTTGAAATGCCTGGAGTTGGTTACCATCTTCAGTCTGTTGCTGCTGTAATTCCGCCAGTGCAGCTTCCAGTTTTTTCCGTTCCTGGGCAATTGGGCCGTCCTGCTGTAGTTGGTTCTGAACAGTCTCCAGGCTACGTTCCAGCAGTTCAATCTGCCCCTTAAGCTGTCGTGCCCGGTCCTTTGCCCGCTCTGCCAGGTCGTCGTATTGATCCAGCTTTAACAAGTCGGTCAAAATCTCCTTCCGCTCGCTGGGGCGCTTCAGCATAAATTCATCAGCCCGCCCCTGACGCAGATAGGCAGAGTTGATAAAAGTTTCATAGTCCAGTTTGATGTGCTCCAGAATTAGCTGCTGGGTGGCACGCACGCCTTTAGCCGTGAGAGTACGGAAGGACGGAGTGGGGGATGCCCCTTCTCCCCCTTGTAATTCTTCTGCGGTTGCTTCCTTCTGATTCCCCTGAGCAATCTGAAACTCCAGCATCGTTCCCTGCCCCCGATAGCGGCTACGAACAATTCGGTAAAGATTCTGATTGTTGGTAAAGATAAAATCCACCTGAGCTTCTTGAGCGCCAATGTGAATCACATCATCGTCTGAAGCGGCACGGCTCTGCCCCCAAACTGCCCAGGCGATCGCTTCCAGCAGCGAAGACTTCCCTGCCCCATTGGCTCCACAAATACAGGCGGTGTGTAGCCCTCTAAAATCCAGAGTGGCTTCCCGGTAGCTCAAAAAATTTTTTAGCGTCAGACGTTGCGGAATCATAGCAGTCAGGTGCTACAGCGGTTTACCCAATGGTTTACCGCAAGTGAATAGCAAAAGTGCAGCTAGCTATTTCCTGGAATCCTGATGAGTAGGTAGCCGTAATTAACTGAAACAAGGGGGGCGGTGCCCTCAGGCAGTGGGTTTCATCCCCTCCACTCCCAAACTATCCTTAATTTAATTGTGTCTGGCTACTTACCTGCCCAGGTGGAAACCGCTACACAGCACGTTGATTCCAGATTAGCAGTACAGACGCTCTAAAGTACACATGAACTCAGGTACAATTGGGCTTATTTTTAGAGCTTACGCATTTTTAGAGCTTACACAAACCTTGGAGGTTTTAGTCTAAAACTGCACCCATGCTCCCATTGGCGCTTAACTTCCGAGGTTTTGGCAAAACACGTAAGTCCTG
Source organism: Leptothermofonsia sp. ETS-13 (assembly GCF_049200465.1). NCBI lineage: Bacteria > Bacillati > Cyanobacteriota > Cyanophyceae > Leptolyngbyales > Leptolyngbyaceae > Leptothermofonsia > Leptothermofonsia sp. ETS-13. The sequence continues at coordinate 845,393 of NZ_CP120836.1, read as the reverse complement.
TATTTATAGCTGTCGTCAGGTTGCTTAGAACATTGGTTTTAAGAGGGTGAAGGGGCTGCGCCCTCAGCTAGAGGTTCCACCCCTGCACCTCGTCCTCAGCCTGGTGGCGATCGCTATACTGATCCAACAATCTTGAATCGATGGCCAGCAAAAAGGAGCCAGATTTATTCTGGTTCCTGGCTTCTGACTCCTTTCTGCTATAGCATCTAGGCAAACATTTTTAACCCAGGATTGACTACTCTTTATGGGTGCTCACCTGTTGCACTGCTGAGGCAGCAGGGGCAAGTTTTTTCAACGCTACCTTTTCTAGAATACTCACCGCCTGCGCATATTGGGGATCGTCCTTCGTTGCTAGAAGTTTGGGATTGGCGGTTAACTTCTGGCGATCGCGATCAGTCAGGTCAATTTTGACATCAGGAGTAATCCCTTTATGGCTGATATCGGTACCGTTGGGGGTGTAGTAGTGGGCAATTGTGACGGCCAAACCTGAGCCATCGGATAGGGAATGGACCGACTGTACCAGTGCCTTGCCAAAGGTCTGACTGCCAACCACCATTGCCCGTTTGTTATCTTTCAGCGCTCCAGTCAAAATCTCGCTGGAACTGGCAGAGTTACCGTCTACCAGCACGACTAGCGGAAGTTTAGTCAGAGCCGTTTGGTTGGCGGAAATTCGTTCATCTTTGCCCATACGGTCAACGGTTTTCACAATCGCGCCTCTGTCCAACCACATCCGGCTAATTTCAATACTGGATTGAAGCAAACCACCGGGATTACCACGCAAATCAAGAACAAACCCTTCCACCTTTTGGGCGGTTAAATCCTGAATGGCTCGCCGCATTTGCTCAGCAGCATGGGAGCTAAATTCAGTCAGGCGAATGTAGCCAATCCGGCTATTGCCTTCCCGCTTCAGGGAATAGCGAACGGTTGGCAGTTCAATGCGAGCCCGGGTCAACGACACATCAAAGCTTGCCTTTCCTTCTCTGCCAATCTCTAACTTGACCTTGCTGCCCACATTACCCCGAATTAGGTTAGAGGCATCTTCAACAGTCATGCCTTTGGTTGATTTGCCATCAATAGCCAGGATGCGATCGCCGGGTTGAATCCCCGCCTTCATTGCAGGAGAGTTTTCAATCGGCTCAACAACAGTCAAAATCTTTGTCTGATCATTCACCTCCAAACGAATTCCCACACCCGAGAGTTCTCCAGATGTTTGACTGCTCAATGCCTCATACTGTTTGGGATCCATGAAGCGGGTGTAGGGATCATTCAGTTTCTCTAAGGCTTTCCGCAATGCCGCATATGCCTGCTCCTTTGAAGTGTAGTTCTTGCTAAGTAGATCCTGCCGAACGGTTTGCCAATTGGTGCGGTTGAAGGTGTTGTCTACATACTCCCGGTTCACAATCTGCCAGGCTTCGTCAAGGATGGTTTTAGGACTGTCCTCTAAAGCTGCACTAACCCGTTCAGGAGTCGGAGCTAAAAAAGAAAGTGTCGTTGTAGCAAGAATTGCCCCACCGCAAAGAGAAAGATGGAACAGGGGAGAGCGCTTGGAGATTCGGTTCATTGATTGTCAAGTAAATAGAAGAGTTGCCTATAGATAACTGGAGCAGGTCGCGGGGGCAGTAGAGCAGCCACCGGAACCAGACACTATTTACGATCACAATCTGGCTTCGGCAGGGAACCTAGGCTGTCACATCGGAATAACAAATCCAAGGATACCTGGAGGCTTCGATTGCAATTTATCTAAATAGATGACAGTTTTCAAGGTGATTTGAAGTATCGATGCACCGATCGATTCAGCCAGGCAATAGACTAACGCTCTGCCACCCAACTGGGTGGTGAAGACAGGTTAAAGCACCTGCTGGCTGTCTAACTGGCTGGCTTTCTGTCTGCGTTAACATACGCAATTTATGCCGGATACTGAGCAACCTTGATTGTTTCAGGTGAAAACCTTTCCGACAATCTAACCGAATCCGGGGGAATTGGGATAGGGGATCTACAATCATTTTTGTTAAATTTTTACACTAAGTTCCTGGGTGGTTGATTGCTTTTTGTTAAGTGGTCATGATGACCTCGCATACACTTGTGCTAGGGAGGGCTTTTGTGTGATTTGTCGTAAAAATTGGGGTGCGAAGTGGGTACCGTTTCTGGTTAGTGGGGCGATCGCGGCGATCGCTCTGGTTGGGATTGTCTGGATACAGCGTTCTCAATTAAACCGTCCCTCTCTCTGGGTTTCCGACCCAAAACAGGCCGAAAAGCAAGAAGCCATTCGGCTGGAGGTGTTGAAGAAAGTTCCCACCTTCGGCTTTGATAACCTATTGGCCGATTGGGTATTTCTCAACTTTCTGCAATATTACGGGGACACTCCAGTGCGGGAGCAAACGGGCTATTCCCTCAGCCCCCACTACTTCGACCTCATAACTCGCCTCGATCCCCGCTTTGTAGACATCTACCTCTTCCTCTCTGGCACGCTTTCTTACCAGCTGGGAAAGCCAGAACTGGCCATTCAGTATATGGATCGGGGAACAGCAGCCCTTTCGCCGCAAATCCACCCTAAGTCTTACCAGGTATGGCGCTTTAAAGGGCTGGATCAACTGTTGTTGCTAGGGGATATTCCTGGTTCTATTCGCTCCCATGAGATGGCTGCAAAATGGGCAAAAGGTACCCCCGACGAAGACCTGGTACCCATCTTTCAGCAGGCGGCAGAGTTTCTTCGCAAAGACCCCAACAGCATTCCAGTTCGCCTCCAGTCCTGGGCCAGTATCTATAGTCAGGCAACCCAGGTAAAAGACAAGCCAACCCAGGAGAGAGCCAAGCGGGAAATTGAGAAACTGGGCTGGCAGCTACAGATCAAGGATGGGCAGATGTATCTGGTACCCGTTAAATAGCAGACAGAACTGTCTAAGAAGCCGTGAAGCCAGTTGGTCGATAACTTTTGATAAGTGCTCAGGCTTAGGAGCATGGATTAAATAACATCTGATTTTTCCACGTCCTTAACCTCTCCCCCGTCCCTTCTCCGAGCCGGAGTGGGGTCCGGAGCGGGGTGCCGAAGGCGAGGTGAGGTTCCAGAGATTATTTAATTTTCTTTCCTTAACGAAGGCTCCGTTATTTCCACCACACTGACTCTCAGTTCCCAACCCCTTCTGCCCCCTGCCTCCTGCCTTCTGGCTCCTGCCTCCTGGCTCCTGACCCTGATACCTCCTATCGGTGAAACTTATCCCTAAACTCTCAAGAGAGCGGTGGGTATGAGAGTATGATTTTTTGAACCGTGGTGTGATATAGCGTTCACAAACTATTTGTGAACAAGGGGGGGGTGAAGCCCCCACGCAGGGGTTCCGCCCCTGCACCCCGTTCAAATCTCAAGAAGGATCGCTATAGGAGGAGTTGATGACATGCTGAGTTGGGATCACAGTCCGAGCCTGGCCCTGATGCAGCGAGAGCGGGCATGGGTCGAGGTCAATCTGGCCGCGATCGCCCACAATGTTCGCCAAATTTGTAGCCTGCTAGCAGACCAAGCGGCACTGATGGCCGTGATCAAAGCGGATGCCTATGGACATGGTGCAACAACGGTGGCCCAGGCGGTACTGGGGGCAGGAGCAACCTGGCTCGGAGTGGCTACGATCCCGGAGGGGATTGAGTTACGAGAAGCGGGCATTGATGCGCCAATTCTGGTGTTGGGAGCCAATCATACTCCAGAACAGATTCGGGCGATCGCCCACTGGGGCCTGCAACCCACCCTTTGTACACCCCGACAGGCGCTGATTTTTTCGGAAACCCTGGCAAACCTGAATGACTGCCCGTCTCTGCCGGTCCATCTCAAGCTGGATACTGGAATGTCCCGTCTGGGATCTGCGTGGCAACAGGCGGCAGAGTTTGCACACCTGGTTCATCGACTGCCCAATTTGGAAATTGCCAGTGTCTACTCTCACCTGGCAACGGCGGATGATCCTGACCCAACCATTATGAATCGGCAACACCAACGGTTTGAGTCGGCGATTGCTCAGATCCGGGCCGTAGGTATCAATCCTCCCCGGTTACACCTGGCAAACTCGGCTGCAACCCTGGCAGATGCCAACCTGCACTATGACCTGGTAAGGGTCGGCTTGGCTATCTACGGACTTTACCCTGCCGACCATTTGCGCTCTGTTATCGACCTCAAACCCGCTTTGCAGGTTAAGGCCAGGGTTACTCAGGTAAAAACCATCTCGCCTGGAACAGGGGTGAGCTACGGGCATCAATTCATTGCGGATCGAGAACTGCGGATGGCGGTTGTCGGGATCGGGTATGCTGACGGAGTGCCCCGCAACCTTTCCAATCGAATGAATGTTTTAGTAAGAGGGCAGCAAGTTCCCCAAATTGGTACAGTCACCATGGATCAGATCATGCTGGATGTCAGCACGGTGCCCGATGTACAGGAAGGTGAGGTGGTTACTCTGCTGGGGCGGGATGGCGATCGCTCCATTTCAGCAGATGACTGGGCGAAAACACTGGGCACTATTTCCTGGGAAATTCTCTGCGGCTTCAAGCACCGCCTGCCCCGCATTGCTGTGAATCAGCCGCTATCCAGCATTGCCGTTGAATCGCAATCGCCGTGAAGGGGTTTGTTAGTTAAGTGAGGGGGTGAGGAGTCAGAAGTCAGGAGCCAGGAGTTAAGAGACGGGGATTAGGGACTGGAGGGTGTTCTAGAAACGGGGCTCTGACTCCTCGCAACCCTGATTCCCTCGCCCCCCTTTCCAGGATTGCCACAAAAAATTTGACAAACCCTCCACCCACCCATCCACTCATCCACCCATCTACCCATTCACCCATCTACCCATTCACCCATCACTCCTTCCTAACCCCCGCATCCCCAAATGCCTAAGCGAGTTCATCAGTTATAGCTCTACGCGGATGCGTTAGGACATTGGAATTAGAGAGGGAGTGGGGCCTCTCCCCTAGCTAGGGGTTCCACCCCTGCACCCCGTCCTAACCATAATGACTACCGCTATACAGTCGGTTTCAGGGGAAGGCGAAAGGGGAAAAGCTAAAGCCCATAACGAACAGCCTAATTGCTAGTTAAATAGCTCCAGAACCTTTCTGAGGAATGCTTTCAGCTTATCGCTCCTTTCAGGGGTGGGGCAGCTTTCGCCCTCAAAGATCCAGTTTTCGACTGTAGAGAGTCGCCATTGTTTGCCCCGGTGATCAAAACCTGCCATTTCAATTCCAATAGCACGGCGATCGCCCGTCTCCAGATCTTCATGGAACCGGATTTGGAGCAAAATGCTACGGCTCTGAAGCGATTTGGAAACCCCAGGGAAATGAAACCCAATGTCAATGGAGTCAGGATCGACCAGTTCCCGCGTATCCGGGTCGTTTGCCCACGGCTTCAGGTCTGACCTTGCATCGGGAAATTCAGCTTTGAACAGATTAACCACAGTGGCGATTTTGCTGGCAACTTCCAAGCTTTTTGCCTGTTCGGCGGCGTTCACTCGCGACTCCTTTCTGGCTGCTGAAATGGGATTTCTGCAAGATTAACTCAAACTTTATTCACAAACTGTAGTGTTTGCAAGGTTCTGTTGTCATCTGCTGTGTAATACTCCCTGCCCTCCGCCACTGTGAATGCCAATTAGCTTGGTGCCCAAAAAGGTATCCAAACGGCTTTCCAGTTGGGTTAAACGGTTAACCCGCTCCTCTAACCTGACCAGAGCAAGCCGAATATCTGTATCAGCACTACTGTTACCCATCGTTTCACGGGGGCTTCCATGTAACCCTTGCTGAGAAAACCGGCAGATAAGCTCAGTTACCGATACACCCTCCGCTTGTGCCTTAGCCTTCAATTCTGTCAATAAGCTTTCGGGAAGGCGAAAACTAACCAGTTTTTTCTCCATTGCAAACCAGATATAGTACAAGAGATCTATATGAATTATAGACACTTGATAGTACATGTGTACGATTATTTGTGGATTTTTCGCGAGCTTTCTTCAACGAGCATATATACTGTATATAGTTCATATATACTAATTTTCAGGAGGGCTCATGACTGCCTCTCATGCCAGTGAATATAAGAATCGCCTCATTACCTATGCGTTAGAGTTCGCCCAGCGAGTGCTTCGAGAAGATCCACTGAGTCGGGAATCGAAGGAGTTTTTAAAGCGGCTTTGCCGTAGACAGAAGCTAGACAGTGAACACGTTGATATCATCGGGGAGAGAATTTTGAGGTACCTTAACGATCTCAGACCCATTTCTCTTGACGAGGGTCAACTTCTGCGGATGTTGGAATCTATTGTTCAGGAGTGCCTCAAACTGGGAGGAGTAATAACCCCCATCGATAGAGGGTGGCGAGAGGATGAGCGAAATTGGGAGGCTTTACCCGTAGTTGCGATCGCCAGTGGTGTCTGTATCACAAGTGTATCGATCGCAGTCCTCGCCAGTCATCATCTGACCCGTCCTACTCCCGAACTACCAACAGTGGTATCCCCAGGATCGATTCAGGTTTCACCTCTACCTGCCATCCAGGTGCCCGATTCGGAGAACACCCCTGCCCCTGAAACAGCCCAATCTGCAAGGGAAGCAGAACAGCGCGATCGCCTTGCCCGGTTGGGCGTGAGTTACCAGTTCTTTCAGGATTTACTGAACGATCGCGGGGTAATTAATATTTTTTATTCAGTGAAATCTGACTCTGCCCAACAGTCAGACGCGATCGCCCAGAAGCTGTATGACATACTGGCACAACTCTCCCCAGAAACCCGTTCAAAATTGGGAACCTACAATCTCAATAATTACGATCGGTGGTTGCAAGAACTGGGAGAGCGGGGGCCAAGTAGCCCAAGGTTAGATAGTTTGACAAATGCTCGGTTCTTCCAACTATTTCCCGAACTGAAGGACAAGGAACTTAATCCCCAAACATTTGGGCAGATCTGGTTCGCGATCGCCGAAGAACGGCTCGCAGTAGCCAAAGCCCAACAGCCCAGAATGCTTCCTGATCCACGACCTTACGCAGATCGACCCATGAATCGACGGCATCCCCGCTATTTTCCTGGGCGGCGAGTTCCCATGTCAGCCCTACGGCTTGTCAAAGAATATCCTGCTCAACCAGTCGTCAAAGTGACTTCGCTCTGAATCGTTGATCAGTAACGCTTTCCGAACAGAGCATTGAGGGCAATCGCCTGGGCCTCTGCCATCTGCCCATAGGTAAACAGGTAGGGAATATCTGCAGGCAGACCCGGCAGAAACTTTTCCAGGACATAGGGACTGCCGTAGACAACCAGTGCCTGCAACTGTTCGGACTTCAGCAGGAATTGAAACCAGGCTTGCGCGGTCTGGGTCAGTCCTGCACTGCCGCGAAAGGGATTCCCACGAATGAAAAGTTGCAGGAGGGTGGGATGTCGTTCGGTTTCATCCATACCTGCAGGACTGGTGGGAGTGTGGCTGTCCACCATCTGAAGTTGGTAGCCAAACTGGTTGGGGATAGCGATCGCAGGAGCATGGTGATTTAAAAAGTTGCAGGCAAGTGAATCATCCACAATAATCAGGTTACGCAGGTTCCCCACACCAGCGGGAGGGAGAGTGACGGGACAATGAACCTGCATGGATTCCTGTAGGGTGCCAGTAGCAATCGAGATCGCCTCCGGCTGTGCCAGTGAAGTTGTGATTGCGCAAGCTTCTACAGCGGGTGGTAGCGTTTCCCAGGCATGGGAAGGTTCCCCCTCCTGCAACGAAAAACAAACTTTCTGCTTCGCCTTCCAGATTCGCTCGACGGAAGCCCGAACTCGTTCCGCCGGAATTCGTCCTTCTTCAACGGCGGCACAGACCGCTGCGATCGCCCCCTCCGGATCGACAGGCATGAGCAGAATATCGGCCCCGGCTTCTACCGCCAGCACAGGTGCCTGGTTTGCTCCATAGCGGTTAGCAATCGCCCCCATCACCAGCGCATCGGTGACGATCAACCCATCAAATTCCAGGGTTTGTCTCAGTTCTTCGGTAAGAACCCGGTGAGAAAGGGTTGCTGGATAGTCTGGATCAAACGCTGGAATTTGCAGGTGCGCACTCATGACCGCATCTACCCCAGCAGCGATCGCCGCCCGAAACGGAGGCAGTTCTACCTGGTATAACCGCTCCAAAGAATGGTTCAGAACTGGCAGATCTAGATGGGAATCGGTGGCAGTATCCCCATGGCCAGGAAAGTGTTTGGCCGCTGTCAGAACAGGGTGATGCTGGGCTCCCTGAATGAAGGCGATCGCCAAATCACTCACAATTTCAGGAGTACTGCCAAAGGCCCGCACATTGATCACCGGATTGTCAGGATTATTGTTCACATCCACGACTGGAGCCAGCACCCAATTCAGCCCAATGGCCTGTGCCTCTTTAGCAATAGCGGTTCCCATCTGCATGGCATAGTGCTTTGCCAGTAGCAAATTTTTTTCAGCAATGGCTGCTAACGCCATCGGTGGCGGAAACCAGGTTGCTCCGGAGAATCGTTGCCCTACTCCCTCTTCCACATCGGCTGCTATCAGTAGCGGAACTTTTGCCCATCCCTGAAGCTGCTGAGTCCGCAGGGCAATTTCAGCCGCACTCCCCCCCAGCAAAATCACCCCACCAATCCCCAGTTCTTGCAACCAACGACGTAGTGTTTCGGTATCCGGCTCCCACTGGGGATATTGAATTTGATGATTAAACAAGTAACCAGAAGCCCTTACTACCACCATCTGGGCAACTTGTTCGGAGAGGGAGAGGGAGTCTATATCGGGAAGGAAGGCAAGCACTGGGAGAGTTGTTAGTTGTATTGACACACAAGTCCCCAACGGAGTTGTACCTGTAGGGTGCGATAGCGTAACTCACCAATCAAGTGGGAATAACATCTCGTGTCATTACTCCTTAATCATCCTCGGCTGAAACCATCCCATCGTCCCAGTCTTCAAGATCGAAGGTTTTTCGTTCTTGGTTAAGGCGGTTCAGGAGGGAAAGGACGCGATCGCCCCGCTCCAGAGAATTATCTTCTAGAAACACAACTTCTGGCGTGCGACGTAGACGAATCCGTTGCCCCAATTCACTGCGAACAAAGCCAGTTGCGGATTTCAAACCCGCCATCGTTTCTGCTTTGGCTTCCGCAGTTCCATAAATACTGACAAAAATCTTCGCATGCTGGAGGTCACCTGAAACGTCCACATCCGTCACACTGACCATTCCCGCACCGACTCGATCATCCTTGATGCCAGAAACCAACATCTGACTGACTTCACGTTTGATGAGTTCGGCAACGCGAGCAACCCGACGACTCGTAGCCATAACAAAATCGCCCTTCCACATAGCTAAAAGCCAATAGCTCAATGCTAGCAGCTTTGCCGTAATCAGCCACGGGTTTGTAATCGGTTAAACCGGACCCATTCCCATCATGGCGCGCAAGGTAAACGCAATAAAGGCAATTCCTCCAAGCAGAAGACCAATCAGCGCGATCGCTGTAACAGGATTTTTTAGCAGCGGTACCAGGGGTTTAACTGCGTTGAAAAATACACCCAGAATGGCTCCCAGAACAAACAGGGGCCACTTAGAGACGTTATTCCAAAGATTTTGCATGGGTTCCTAGTCTGTGTTTCATATCGCAGATTCTAAGTAGCTGGGCACAATTAAATTAAGGAAATTTTGGTAAGGAAATTTTGGGAGTGGAGGGGGTGCCCCCTCTGCCTGGGGATGCAGCCCCATTCTCCCCTTCATAATTACCTTCACAATTAATTGTGGCTACCTACTTATTGTCATTAGTTTAAGAGATTTCAGCCGGGTTGTCTGACAAGACTCACCTGGCGCAGGTGGCAAGAGGATAAGGGCTGCTAGTGTATTTTCAAGAGACCTTTTTGCTAGGGGTTCTAGCAGGGGACAATCAAAATAGTCACAGACTCTGGTCTTAACTTCTTGTGCGCTCAGTACTTAACTTCTTGTGCGCTCAGTATCCGTTGTGGTTCTATAATGGCCCGCTTGGCATGAATCCACTTCGACTCAATCGCATTCAAGCAGGGACTTTTTACAGGTAACTGAGAGAGAATCAATCGCCCTCCCTTTCCCGTTCGCTTGACTTGAGCCTGGTGTTACCTGACCCATGGCCGCACAGGCTTGGAGAAGTGCCAGCTCACGTTATCCCCAATCAAGGGCCGCACTCGCTGACCCATTTGACTCACTTGCTGAGCGATCCAGGCTAAAAACTCACCAGTGATCTTGCTCCGCGGGCGTTGCTCCACACAGCGCACCAGCATCTGAGAGTGCGCTCTCAAGTACACCCCATAACAAGCGATGGCTTTAGCCTCAGGGTCACGTTTGTCTTGTGTCTCTTCCATCAATGCTAACGACTTCCCATTCTCACGCCAGGGTGCATCATTGGGTCGCGCAACCGACTCCACTAGACCTCGTCGAGAACGCCCACAATCCAAGCTGGGTTCTGCTCTCTCAGCTTGAGTCATCGGTTGTGCTGTCGCTTTTTTAGCTCATACTGCTCATCGGGAGAGCCAATCCACCGCTTGGCTCGACTCCAGGTGATGTCCTGCTGGAGAACCACTTCTGCCAACAGGTCTAACGTCCAGGTGGAGCGAACTTTGCCATCCTGCCAAAGATTATAGCGGTAGTCATTATGGTTAGGACGGGGTGCAGGGGTGGAACCCCTGGCTGGGGGCGAAGCCCCCACTCCCTCTCTAATTCCAATGTCCTAACGCACCTGCGTAGAGCTATATAGCCAATTCATAGTCACTAGCAGGCAAAATTTAGCCAAAAACAAAAGGGTTTTAACCTGCTTAGTGGCTGAAACCCTTTATCTATCGTTCTTCTAATTGATGCGGATGAAAGGACTTGAACCTTCACGCCTTGCGGCACTAGAACCTAAATCTAGCGCGTCTTCCAATTCCGCCACATCCGCTTATCTTGCGTACCTATGATAGCAAAGGGAGGGGGAAAGTTTTGAGTTGTGAATTTTGAGTTATGAGTCAGGGATACTTAAAACCCCAAAAACCTATAACTCAAAACCTGTCATGACTCCTTCACCCCTCCAAACAAGGCCAGCTCATACCATTTGAAAAAGCAGTCTACCTGCTGCAAACCGATCGCCCGTAGCCACTCGCATTGAGTCTCAACCGGAGCCAGAATGTTCGCTTTTTTGTCCTCACGGTAGACAAAGCGTCGGGCAACCCTATCACGAGAGTCTGTGCCCCCCTGAGATCGATGCCAATCATAGAAAGCATCTACCAGAGACTCATTGAACAGGTTCTCGACCTAGGAAGTAGAAGATGCAACGTGCTCAATGTTCAGGAAGCATCCTCCTGGATTCAGCAGGTGATAGATCTCGTGGTAAAGCGCCTGCTTGCGATCATCTGGCAGATGGTGAATGCAATAGCCAGAAATACTCACATCAAACGGGTACAGTCCTGTCTGCCAGTCAGAAGTATACAGGTCTGCCTGGGCACAGGTGACGCGATCGCCATAGGGTTGCAGGCGTTTTTGGGCCTGCTCAAGCATGGGTTCAGAAAAATCAAGGGCAGTCACCTGAGCTGCTGGGTAACGGGCAAGGATGACACATGCGATCGCTCCATCTCCACAGCCTAAATCAGCAACTCGCCTGACCGGGATTCCTGCTCGATCAACAACTTGCAGCGCGATGTTGATCTGAGTCTATAGCGTAGGGAATCGCACCTCAGACTCCCAAAAAACTTTCAACTAAGGTTTTGTCCTGCCAAACAGTATCAGTTCTCATGAAGCAGGCTTCCTATTTCAAGCTGGTGGGGATGAGGGGAACAAGAACCCCATTGACGGTGAGTCCTAACAACATTGGCTCATTTGGACGGATGGGCTTGCCTGTGAGGGCACAGCGTTCTTCATGCTGGGCAGTGGCGGCGATCGTGGCTCGTATTTCGGCCTTTGAAACCTGTGGCGTAAAGTCTCCCGATTTCTGTTGCACGTAGTTCCAGAGAATATCTCGAATGAGGGCCTGATAGCCCTGGTTGCCAGAAAGCTCCTTAAGGCGCTCTTTCAGCTCCCGCTCTAGACGAATGCTGGTAACTTCCATTTCAGTGGTGGATGTGCGGGTAAGTGTATGCATCATAGACCTCCAAAAAAGTGTGGACAGGTTTGTAATACAAGTGTAGTATGTAAAATGCAATCTGCAACCTGTTGTTTCAGTTTTTGCAATTAAACCTTGATAGAACTTAGCTCTATTGGAAGGAGTCAGGAGCGGAGAATCAGGAGCTAAAAGAGGAAAGGAGTGGGAGGGTGGGAGAGTGATGGAATGAGGGAGTGATGGAGTAGGGAAATACCCTATCCCCCTATCACTCATCCACCCATCTACCCATTTACCCCCTCACTCCTCTCTAACAACTAACAGCTAACAACTCACAACTCCCTCAGCCTTTAGTCCCCAGCCGGTATCAGAGGGTGGTCACCTAAAAATAAAGGCTTGATGCCCATGCGTCGAGAAAACAAAGCTTAGCTCTACTGTTCTTAATTCAAATCTTTAGTGCAGGCTTGGCACACAATAATTCTGTATTTGCCCCAACCCGCTTCTTTGGGATGGAAGTGGGAGAATTGCTGTCTTCTATACACGGAAAATAACCTGGCACCGTTGTAGTCGTGACGATGGTGCGGTTTGCCTGTCTGAACGAATGCCTCACCTACCCGGAAAAAAGCAGGAGTTACCAGAACCATGCTGAAATTTACCTACACCGATTCGGGAATACATCTGGAGTACTTGAACCAACCTCTGGAGGAATTGATTTCACTACGATTTGTTTTAGCGATGCGATTGGGCGATCGCCTGATAGCAGAACCCGGAACTGCTTCCTTTCTGTTGCCTGCGAACCTACTGCTTTTGGACCGATTGACAACTATTGCCCGATTTGAGGAAAACCTGACCTCTCCTTATCCGGTTGACGGCGAATTTGTCGAGATCACCCTGCGGGGAACCTGGCTCTACTCAGGGACAAGCTATGGTGAAGGGTTATTTATGACAGAACTGGAAGAGTATGCAGAACGGTTGATTTTGGAGGTATTGCGATCGCACTTTTCCTTCCAGTCATTCCTGATTTGCTAAGGGGAAAAGGGTGGATGAGTGAATGAGGGATGGAGTGATGGACCCCATCCTCCCGTTACCCGATCACCTCCTCACCCCTTACCCCTCACCCCTCTCTAACAACTAACAGCGGCAACAACCGTCCGATGACGGGGACTATTGTTGGTAACAATTGGTTGCTCAAAGCCAGCATCCACCAATGCCTGCTCCAAATCCAGCGCAAAGTACTCGTCCAGATAGGGTTCTGTACTCTTCAGCAGAGTCAGAATGTAGGGCGGCATCCTGGCATACACTTCAGAGCTGGGATTCATGTCCATCAGGGCAAAATGACCACCGGGGCGCAAAATACGGCGTGCCTCTTTGAGAATGGCAATGGCTGCCTGTTGAGGTAACTCATGGAAGATGAGAAACGCCGAAACCAGATCAAAGGAGGCATCTGGAAGCCCTGTTGCTTCAGCCGGGGCATGTAACCAGCGCGGAGTGGGGAGAGAAGCGGCAGGAAGGGGGAGAAACCGTTCCTGGATACCGTAGCCTTTACCCTGCTCCCGATTCCGGGTGCGGTAATGGGCCACTGCCAGGAAGTAAGGCGACAAATCAATTCCAGTGATGCTGGCATTGGGATAGGCTGCCTGCATGGCAAACGTACTCATGCCAACGCTACAACCCAGATCGACAATATCTTTTGGAGCTTCTGGCAGTTGTACTTTGAGAATATCGTGGTAACTCTGGCGCAGGCGAGCATCCCCCTGAGCTCCCGCATCTCGCCAGATGCGAGCATGAACGGCATGGGCAGCAACCTCAACTTCCAGGGCTGGCTCCCATCCCAAATTCCCTTCTTCATAAGCGTGGAAGGAAGTCACGTAATAGTCTGGATACTTCAGGTTAGGATTTTGAACGGCTGCCAGTTCTGCACTCCAATCTCGTGCTTTGAGGGACTCGACCTCCCTTGTCCAATAAACTCCGATCGCTTCTGCCCGTCTAATCATCATCTGGCGTGCCTGGTTCTTGGCCAGGTTTGCTAGCGGTTTAATTGCCAAAATACCATTTACCAGTTGGGAAGCAAGATTGGGAGCAGGGCTAGCCGAAACAGTCATAAGTCAACGCAGCCAATGAACAGGATATTAAAATGACCAAGGTTATTATCGCAGGCAGGGTAGCGTTTGCATGCAGGTGAGGCTGAATAGCCACTCTCGTTTATGTCGAATCCATCCTGTTGAGGTTGGAGGTCGGGAGTCGGGGGTTGGAAATGGGCCTGAGAAGCTATAGCCGTATGGGTTGGAACGAGGTAGGGACGTTCCGTGGGAATGGGATGAATGGGAGGGGCGATCGCTAAGCCAACCGGCTGAAGCGCTAACCTGGAGAAATGGTGTATCTTTTATAGCTCTACGCGGGTACGTTAGGACGTTGGAATTAGAGAAGGAGTGGGGGCGAAGCCCCCAACCAGGGGTTCTACCCCTGCACCCCGTCCTAACCATAATGACTACCGCTATATCTTCCGGGAACAAATTTGCTGGTTCTTTTTAATGGGTCATTCTTCCATGACGAAGTTTTATTTTGATGATGAGAATGGTCGCAGATCCTTTGAACTGCCAGGCGCTAAACCTCACTACAACCCCGATCGCCCCGGCCAAGTTGAACACATCTTTTTAGATTTGACATTAGATATTCCAAACCAGAGCTACCAGGGGACTTGCAAGATCCGGCTAAACCCCATTCGAAATGATATTGATCGGTTAACCCTGGACGCTGTCAGCCTGGATATTCAATCCGTCAAAATCAATGAAACTGTTCAAGCGTTTGACTACGATGGTGAGCAACTGCATGTGCGGCTGGAGCAACCCACCCAGGCAGGTCAGCCGCTCGAACTGGCGATCGCCTACCGCGTAGAAAAACCTCAGCGTGGCATTTACTTCATCACTCCCGACAAACACTATCCCAACAAGCCCACCCAGGTCTGGACGCAAGGCGAAGATGAAGATTCTCGCTTCTGGTTCCCCTGCTTCGACTACCCTGGGCAACTGGCAACTTCCGAAATTCGGGTGCGCGTGCCCAAACAATTCATCGCAATTTCCAATGGCGAACTAATTCAAACCGAGGTAGACGGTAACGACAAAATCTTCCACTGGTCTCAGAAAGAAGTTCACCCCACCTACCTGATGACTCTGGCCGTGGGGGATTTTGCTGAACTACAAGACGAATGGAACGGCAAACCCGTCACCTACTACGTTGAAAAAGGCAAGGAAAAGGAAGCCCGCCTCAGCATGGGTAAAACCCCGCGCATGATTGCGTTCTTCAGCGAAAAGTTTGGCTACCCCTATCCCTACCCCAAATACGCTCAAGTTTGTGTGGATGACTTCATCTTCGGCGGTATGGAGAACACCTCCACCACCCTGCTCACCGATCGCTGCCTGATTGATGACCGGGCCGCTCTCGACAACCGCAGCACCGAAAGCCTGGTGGCCCACGAACTGGCTCACCAGTGGTTTGGAGATCTGGTCGTGATCAAACACTGGTCCCATGCCTGGTTGAAGGAAGGCATGGCCTCCTACTCGGAGGTGATGTGGACTGAACATGAGTACGGGCCAGAAGATGCCGCTTATTATCGTCTCAATGAAGCCCGCAACTACCTGGACGAAGACGCCTCCCGCTATCGCCGCCCCATCGTTACCCACGTTTACCGGGAGGCGATTGAACTTTACGATCGCCACCTTTACGAAAAAGGAGCCTGCGTCTATCACATGATCCGGGCAGAACTGGGCGATGCATTATTTCTGAAAGCGATTGCCACTTTCGTTAATGACAATGCCCACAAAACCGTTGAGACGGTTGATCTACTGCGGGCGATCGAAAAATCCACCGGGCGCAACCTGCTCTTCCTGTTTGACCAGTATGTTTTTCGGGGTGGACATCCCGACTACAAAGTTGCCTACAGTTGGGATGGGGACAGCCATCTCGCCAAACTAACTGTCACCCAGAACCAGGCAAAAGAAAACAAAAATGGGAGTCGCAGCGAGTTGTTTAATCTCAAGATCCCAATTGCATTTGGCTACGTCGGTGAGAAAGGAGGAGAGAAAAGAAACCCTCCGCTCCTAAAGACCTTCACCGTCCGCATCCACGAACGGGAGCAATCCTTCTACTTTCCCCTGGAGAAGAAACCCGACTTCATCAGCTTCGATGCCGGAAACCACACCCTTAAAACAGTATCCCTGGAATATCCTGTCCCCGAACTGAAAGCCCAGTTGCAGCACGACCCCGATCCGTTGTCTCGCATTTCTGCCACCGAAGCCTTAGCCAAAAAAGGTGGGTTAGAAGCGGTCAAAACTCTATCAGAGGTATTGCAACAGGAGCCTTTTTGGGGTGTACGAGTAGAAATTGTCAAGAATTTAGCCAAAATCAAGCTGGATCAGGCGTTTGAAGGGTTACTGGCCGGACTGGAAGACGACGATGCCAGAGTCCGGCGGGCAACGATTGAAGCGCTGGCCGCGATCAAGACAAATGATAGTTACAAAGTTCTCAAACCGATCGCCGAGAAAGGCGACCCCAGTTACTACGTCGAAGCAGCAGCGATCCGTGCCTTGGGCAGCCTGGCCGCCTCCAATCTAGTGGAAACGAAGGAAGAAAAAACGCTGAAACTGCTGAAGTCAGTATTGAAGGAGCGCCAGGGGTGGAACGAAGTGGTACGGTCGGGGGCGATCGCCGCCCTCAGCCAAATGAAAACTTCTGAAAATGCCCTTAACCTAATTCTGGAATACACCGAACCTGGCATTCCCCAGGCACTCCGGCTGGAGGCCATTCGGGCGCTGGGTACCGTCTCCACCGGACAAACCGCCGTTAACTTGGAGCGCATTCTAGATCGGCTGACAGAATTCTCCAGGGAATCCTTCTTTTTAACCCAGGTTTCGGTAGTCAATGCCCTGGGCCAGATGGAAACGCCAAAAGCCATTGGCATCCTGCAATCCCTGGCAGACCAAACTCCTGATGGACGAGTTCGTCGCATTGCCGAAGAAGCTGTTCAGCGCGTGCAGAGAAATGTGGGCACTGATAAAGCTGTCAAACAACTCCGCGAAGAACTCGACCAGTTGAAGAAGGAAAACCAGGAACTCAAAAGTCGCCTGGAAAACCTGGAAGCAAAGGCAAAAGGAGCCTCAAGCTGAGGGGCAGGAGAAATGAGGGGTGAGGGGTAAGGGGTGAGGAAGTGATAGGGCAACGGGGGGATAGGGTGAGATTCTTTCCTCCATCACTCCATCACTCATCACTCCCTCACCTCTACCACACCTGATAACCCCGTTCCCGCGCCACTAAACGACCCTGGTAACGTACCTCAATTACATAGCGACCATTGGAGCCACGGAATACGTTGTATCCATAACGACGGTTACCGCTGTAGTAGTTGGTTCCTCTGGCGGAAGTTACTGCTTCAGCCCGCGCCCAGTTTAGTTCCTGGGAATCGGTGCGCTTGTTGTAGACGTTCATGTACAACCGGCCTCGATGCCTGAAAACCTTAACAGAGTAGGTATTGGTTTGGAAAACAACAACCGTTCTCTCTCTGCCGTGACCAGGATTTTCAGGATAGTCAGGTGAACCAGGATAGCCAGGGTATCCTGGATAGCCAGGATAGCTGACAGGAACCGTGACGAAATCTCCACGAACCCAGCCCTCTGCACCCGACGGGAACCGGACGTAGTACCAAGTGCGCCCGTCATGGCCACGCGCTTCTTTAATAATTTCGATGCGATCGCCCACCAAACCATAGTGGGGAGAGTACGATTCAGTCGTTGGCTGTGAACGAACATTGATCCGACTACCAGGCTGCACACCAGATAATATGCCTGTTTCGGCAAGAGATGGCAGAGCAACACCCATTGAAAGAGCAGTGGCAGCCAGAGCAGATAGAAGAGGGAGCTTGATTTTCATAATGAAACTCTTGAAAGCGGATAGAACAGCCCTGGGGCTTGGGGCTATTTCAGAGGCAAACCTCTGGATTGGTTGACTCTTCTAGCTACCGCTTTCGATGAAATCGCTCCGCAATCCGATCGGGTGATTTTGAAAAAATTACCTATGAGGGTAATGGAGTGATGGATGTGAAGAGCAATCACCCTATCACCCCACCACTCCATTAACCCCATCACATTTTTATTCCTCTCCAACAACTATAGCGATAGCCACCAGGCTTAGGACAGGGTGCAGGGGTGGAAACCCCTGGCTGGAGGCGGAAGCCCACACCCCCCCTTAAAACCAATGTCCTGAGCAACCTGGCGACAGCTATAACAACTCCATCACTCTCCCACCCATCCACCCATCTACTCCTTACGGTGCTGGATTGGGATAGCGGCTATGCACAGCATTTACTTCTGCTAAAATTTCGGGGCTGAGGTTCACTTCGACGCTGGCAAGGTTTTCTTGTAGCTGATCGAGAGTGGTTGCGCCAATCAGGGTACTCGTGACGAACCAGCTCTGGCGGACAAAGGCCAGGGCTAAGGCAACGGGGCTGAGGTTGTATTTCCGGGCGATCGCCCCATATTCTGCTACAGCTGGTTCGACATTTGGCTTGTGGTAGCGCTGCCCAAAGCCAGGAAACAGGGCCAGCCGACCGTTTAGGGATTTTTTTTTAAATATTTACCGCTCAACGAGCCAAACCCCAGTGGGCTGTATGCCAGCATGCCCAGCTTTTCGTAATAGCAAACTTCCGCCAGAGCCGTTTCAAATACTCGATTGAGCAGGTTGTAAGCGTTCTGGATAGAAACCACTTTGGGCAGTCCTAGCTGGCGAGCGATCTGGCAAAATTGCATCACACCCCAGGGGGTTTCGTTACTCAACCCCAAATAGCGAATTTTTCCCACCTGAATCAAATCAGCAAAAACTGTGAGTTGTTCGGCAATCGGGATTGTTTCTCGGACCTGGTTTGGATCAAACACTGTTTGCCCAAATAGAGGGACGTAGCGATCGGGCCAGTGGATCTGATACAGGTCGATATAGTCGGTTTGCAGACGTTTGAGGCTGTCATTGACGGCCTGCTCGATGTTGGGGCGATCAATCGCCTGGGGACCATTACGAATCCAATCCATACGACGGGAAGGACCGGCAATTTTAGTTGCCAGAATGAGGCGATCGCGCTGTCGTCGTGCCAGCCACTTGCCAACAATTTCCTCAGTTAATCCTTGCGTCTCTGCACGAGCGGGTACTGGATACATCTCTGCGGTATCAATAAAGTTGACTCCGTGATAAAGGGCGTAATCTAACTGCTGATGGGCTTCCTCTAACGTATTCTGTTGCCCAAAGGTCATCGTACCCAGACCAATTTCAGAGATTTGAAGGCTACTATCACCCAGTTGCCGATATTGCATGGTATTAACCGAAAAGTGACCTGCATTTATAGCCGTCGCCAGGTTGCTCAGGACATTGGTTTTAAGAGGGTGTGGGGGTTTCCCCCTGCACCCCGTCCTGAGCCTGGTGGCTATCGCTATATCCTATGTAGAGCTTACGCAAACCTCGGAGGTTTTATGCCTACAACAGATATAGCGATCCTATCTGGATTGTGAAAAGGGATTCCGGCGAAATCCCTTTTCACAAAGCCTTTTCATTTCACGAATCATTCAGGACTGCTATCAGTAGGTGGGACTAATTAAATATCAGACCTGTGTAGGTTGGGTTGAGGCACGAAACCCAACACCGGCATGGGTTACGCTATCGCTAACCCATCCTACATTTGATTCCACCTACCTGCTTACACAGACAACAGGCGAAACTAGTTGTTCACTGGCTCAGACGGGTTTCGCCAAAACACAAGCCTGTCATTGATGGGCTGAATCCGGGTGCCGGGGTAGTAAAAACTGAGGATGCGATTACTGGACCAACCGAGCTTACCCAGGTGGTAGGACCCGGTCTGGCTCAAGCCGACTCCATGTCCCAGTCCGCCCCCTACGAAGGCATACCCAACCAACGCTCGATTTGAGCTGTAGAGGGGTTCCAGGTAAAACAGGGTGCTGTTGGGAGCTTCAAAAACCTTCAGCACATCGTCCTTCAGAAATTTCACAGTGCCGTTATCCAGGGTCACAGTTAACTCCTGAACTCGTCCGGCGGGCGATCGCTGTGTGACTGCCATTCGCTGAATGGTTTTGAAATTGGCCAGGGGGTTCCGCTGTTCAAGCAGGTATTGCTTCAATTGCTGATTCAAATCGGGCAGCCAACTTTCTACCCGCCACCGGAACCAGGATTGCCCTTCCTCATTAAATCCCTTCTTCTGGTTAATAAAGGTACGGAAGTTCTTCTCATTGGCCAGGCTTTTGCGTGACAGATCCCACGATAGGGCGACGGAATCAACAACGGCCTTTAGGTAAGGGCGTTCTGCCCCATGCCAGATGTCGTTGAACGGGGCTGTGATCCCACCTGTAGTCGAAGAGTAGACTGCATCGACCAACTCATTCTGATAAGTAAGTACCAGTCCTTTCGTGGCGGCGATCGCCCGATCCGTTGCAGCAGCAGTTCCATTCAGTCCGTTGTAAACCTGACACTGGGTATCGGCACACAACTGGTAGTCATCCACCGCAAACCGTCTCAAGTTACGCAGAGCATAGGTGCGGGCCAGAATTGCCTGCACCTCCAGTACCGACTGCGCCGCAAAGGTACCAATCTCATGGGGCACAACTCCCCGCAAATAGGTTTCTAAGGGTACCTGGTTAACTAGGGTATAGGTGCCATAGGCGTTTGGCTGAAGCCGCAGGCTACCCGCGTAAAGATAACGGTTCGACTCTTTCCCCTTGCGGTCAACCTGGATAACGCCCGTATTAGATGAGATATCAACGCGATCGCGGGTAAAACGGTAACCATTTACCACCAGTGAAGCGCGGGGCCGCTTCTCAATCACTTTAGAGTCAATAAAAGCGGTTTGAATTCCTTGTGATTGCAGGTTTTGTAGCAACAGCCGCCGTAACAATGGAGTGCGATAGACATCCCGTTTTGCCCACACCTGCCATCGCTGGGGTTGAGCCACTTCCACCGGAATCCCCTTCTCCTGCCAACGATTGGCACTGTCCTCCGCACTTTCAAAACTGCGGTGGGTACTGAGAACAACCCGTTCTTCCAGAACTGGTTCAGCCAGTGGCTGCATCAAAATATCAAACTCGACGCGACTACTGGTGTAGGTTTTGGGTTTACCCTCAGTTTGCAAACGAACGGTTAAACGAGGTGCCTTTGTAGCTCCACTGGCACTGGAATTTGCCTGTAGCGTCAACCTGTCCAGGGGGTGACTGCCGAATCGCTGCACAACCCCAACCTGGAGTTCAACATCTTTGCCCGGTCGATTGGCGGCTTTACCACAATCCAAAAATGCACCTAGCAGGAGTGTCGCTGCCAGCCCAATACGAGGCAAACGCCGCCATACTCTGACTACAGAGATTAATTCCACTCGATGCATACCTAATCGTCTAAAACGTTTTGCAATCTATCCCAGGGACAAGGGAACTTTTCGGGAGTTCCCCCTCAAGAATCATAGACGCATTCAATAGCAACGCTTAACCTAAACTTGGTGAATTTCCTGTTTCAGCAAATTCTATCAAGAACATTAAATCCATTTGCCAAAATGAAGTCGTAATGAGTATGATTAAGGAGTAACGCATACGAGGAGTTCAATGGTTAGGGTTGAGGACATTCCAATTCAAAAAATTCGCCGCCCCCTGTTTCGGCAAAACGACCAGACAAAGGTCGCTGCTTTAATGGAATCGATTCGGAAGATTGGACTCCAGGAGCCTATCGATGTTTTAGAAGTTGATGGTGAATACTATGGCTTCTCCGGCTGTCATCGATACGAGGCCTGCACCCGTTTAGGACACGAAACCATCCGTTGTCGGGTTCGGCGCGCTCCTCGGTCGGTTCTAAAGATGCATCTGGCTTAGAAGTGGTGTTGCTAATCCCGGTATGTAATGAGGGTTTGTATAAATCGAACCTTTCAAGTTCTGATGGGGATTCAGCACTATCCTTTAAGAACAAGCAGAGGGTAGAGCAGAAGGAGTTTAAGAATTGATGGTTGACAGCCCACAATGAGTCGCTCAACGATGATTACTGGTCTGTTAGAATTCCCTGCCCTTATAGCTCTACACGGGTGCGTTAGAACATTGGAATTTAGAGAAGGCGTGGGGGCTTTGCCCCCAACCAGGGTTTCACCCCTACACCCTGTCTTAACCACAATGACTATCGCTTTATCAACCAATTGGAATTGATTCATGTAGGAGACAATTATGCTAACCCATTCTGAAGTTATGCCTATCAATATTGGGATTGATGAGAAAGCAAGAGGCGATATTGCGGAAGGACTTTCTCGCCTTCTGGCCGATACTTATACCCTGTACTTGAAGACGCACAATTTCCACTGGAACGTGACAGGCCCCATGTTCCAGACCTTACACCTGATGTTTGAGGAGCAGTATAATGAATTGGCCATGGCCGTAGACCAGATTGCAGAGCGAATTCGGGCATTGGGCTTTCCTGCACCTGGTACCTACTCAGAATTTACTCGTCTCAGCTCCATTGCCGAAGCAGAAGGGGTACCCAAGGCAGAGGATATGATTCGCCAGCTAGTGGAAGGGCAGGAGGCGGTGGTTCGTACGGCGCGATCAATCTTTCCAGTCGTTGAAAGCGCTAATGATGAGCCAACAGCAGATCTGCTGACTCAGCGGATGCAAGTCCATGAGAAAGCAGCCTGGATGCTAAGGAGCTTGCTTGAAGGGTAACCAGTTGTTAGTTGTTAGTTGTTAGAGGTAGTGGGGGATGATGGAGTGACAGTGTGGGGAAGTAATGGATGTAAAGAGCCATCATCCTATCAACCCAACACTCCGTTACTTTATCACCCCATCACTCATCCATTCATACTACCCATCCACTCTCCTCTGTAGCAGTCTTAAATCAGTGGTGAGATGGAGAGCTTTGTAAGAAGGGGTTCTTGCACAACTCTTTCTTACAATCCAAATAGGATGACCGTAGCAACTAATTGCAACAGCTAACAACTTCCATGAACTCATCTTCCCCCCAGAACAACCCCCATCTTTTGCAGCAGTTGATGCAGCGGGTGGGGTTTTCTAGTTTTCGGGCACTGGGCCAGGCTGCTGGAGTTTCGGAGAAGCAAATTCGGCGTCTGCGGCGGGGTGAAGTGGCTCAAATCCGTCTGGAGACGTTGCTTAAACTCAGTCAGGTTCTGCAAGTTTCGATCGCCGAGCTTCTGGAAATCTTTATCCCATCTAAAGATCAGAGCCGTGAAGGGAAGCCTCAAAACTCACAGCTTACTTATGAGTTAGAGAATCTGAGGCAGGAATATAATCGCCTTCAGCAACAACTTCTGCAACAGAAGCAAGCCCTCCAGCAAGAGTTTCAGCAGTCCAGCCTGCAAGTTCTGGAATCCCTGCTGCTGCAACTGCCAACGGCGGCTTATACGGCTCAGCAAAATCCGCAGGTTCCTGCGGTTAAGTTGTTGCCGTTGCTTAAACCCCTGGAGCGACTGTTGCAGGAATGGGGCATTGAAGCGATCGCGGAAGTTGGCTCTGAAGTTGTCTATGACCCCCAGCAGCATCAATTAATGGAAGGCTTTGCAGAAGCTGGCGATCTTGTCCGAGTCCGCTACACAGGGTACCGTCAGGGCGATAAACTCCTCTATCGAGCTAAAGTAAGCCCTCTATCGCATCACTGAGATCATTCATTTAGCTATGGCTAAGAGGAAGCCCAAGGATGACACGAAGACAAAAGGGTTTGACTTAGGCAACCGCAGTCGTATACTGTCTCATCTGCTCCTCACATTGTTGAAATAGATAGTTGACGACTCCAAACAGGGCCTCTAACTCAAAAATTGAGTAGGGAAGAATATTGCGAGTAAAGAGATCTGCTTCCAATTTGCCAAATTGCCAGGTTGAGCCATTAGAGGTAATGCCAAAAACCGTAATCGGTGGATCCTGATTCAGTCGTTGAGCAGCAATCATTTCTGAAAGGCACTGTGCCCAGGCTGCTTCGAAATTATCCTGTTTAGCTTCAACTAGCAGTAAATAGGGTTTATCGAACACCACTTTGCCTAGAGGCGATCGACTGGCGAGGATATATTCAGGGAATCCACAGAGGCGATTGTCAAAGGTGAGGGCTTGATGGCTCCAAAGAATAAAATGCTGACGGTACAATTTCCAAACTTCTTTCAAAATGGGGTAAATTAAGTTTTCACAAATCGCAAACTCGGAATTATCCACTACACCTTCGCGCATGATCAGGTCGAGGTCTTCTTGAAAGTAGTTGGAAATAGCGAATGCCAGAGTTTCCACAAAGTTGGCTTCCCTGTAACGCACCTGAAATTCTTTCAGAACAGATCCAATGGTTTTAAATTCGCTGTAGGACATGGCTCATTTTGTGAACAGGCGATCGCGCGACTATGCCTAGTTTAAGGTGACAGAAAGTTATTCGCTTACCCAGCGCCAGTTTGGCCGATTCCAATCGTAAACTCCCTGGATTTCGTATTCGGCCCCCATATCGAAGCGAACAACACAACTGGTATAGCGATCGCCCCTCTCTTCTATCTCTGCCTCATCCTCATCCGATGGCTCTCGAATGCTGATCACCGTACACAGAAACCATTCCCGTGAGCAGGGTCCCTCTTCCTGAACCCACTCCCACAGGCCGTTGGTTACTTCGATGCGATCGCCCACTTTTAACCGGATGGCTTCCCCCTGTTCTGCACTAGCATACTGCGCCAGATGAAAGGGCTTAACCCGTTCCAGCCACTGCAGCCCGTAGCGATCGCGAATGAACTGAACCGTTCCAGAGTCTCGCTCTTGCACCCAATCATTCAGCAACGTTGTTTTCCAGGGGCGGTTCTCACTTTCTTCGCGGCGGACAAACTCTAATAGTGCCTGTCGCTCCTCTGGGGCTAATTCATCCAGAGGATTACCAGAAGGAGTCTCTGATGAACCAAAACCATCTGCCCCGATTGGAATTTTGCCATCGCCATCTAACCATTCCTGAGCCAGTTCCTGTAATGCCTGCAACAAAATTTGCTTTTGCTGGTCGTTGAGAGGGCAGGAGAACAATTCGCACCGCTTGAATGCAGCATCCAAGGCAGCTTCAATCTCAAGTTCGGGCATAGGCTGATCACCAATCGATAGAAGGGGTGAAACCGGAAGTGAAGGAGTCACTGAAAAGAGATTTTTGCAGGCGGCTAAAAGGTTAATTTCTTATTATGACAAACTTGTTAAAAACGTTGCATTGTTTACTCACTCTTCCCTTTCCTGCAAGGGCTCAAACACTGGACAAAAGCCATCAGGCGTTACCTTGAACTCGTACAGGGGGGAATTGGGGTTCCAGCACCGCTGCCCTCGAAAGTAGCGGCAGTTAGCACAGCACTGGCGTAAGGGTGAGTTGATATCTACCCAATCAATCAGGCGATCGCCCCCCTGACGCAGCAACTCCCGTTGGGGTAAACCGCGTAGAACAAGCTCCTCCCCCTGCCAGCGGGCTTCAATCAAACCTGTGTCTGCCAGGGCCTTCCAGCGGGGGTCAGCCGTGATGGAATTGGGAAGGTTAATGGTAACAACTGTATCGAGTTCAGTCAGTTCCCCTTCGTAGTTGGTTTCTGGGGCAGGCGGCTGCAAAAAGGTTTCCCCGATGGGCAGCTCCACCAGGGTGCCAGATCCTGGCGAGTGCAGATGATAGCGATTATGCAGTTCTTCTAACCCGGTCAGGTCTGCCAGATAGGTTGGCGAACCGTGGATAAAGATCACATGCTGTGGACGGAGATTGTGAATCAGTTGAGTGGTTCCGGGACCATCACAGTGCTGGGCCAGGAGATAGACTTCAACGGCGGGGAGAATTATTTCTCCCTTTTCTGCACCCATCACTCCTTTGATTTCTCCCACGTGGCGGTGGGGTTGCTGGGATACCAGAACCAGCCAGTCCTCCAGGTGAGCCTGATAGTACTGGCTCAGGTCGCCTGTCTCATCTGCAACAACAATGCAGGGCGGTTGCAGGGCAGTAGCGTCTTCGGGATTCAGGCGGCGCACTCTCGGACGCACTTTTTCATCCCAAAACAGGGGTTGATGGCGGGCAAAATTCTGTACGGAAGGAGGCAGGTGAGACAGGATATCCAGGTAAACATCACAACAGGCGGCGACGGTTTCATCAACCCAGATATCGATGTCACGTCCGGTGAAATGGTGATGACTCCGAAGCAGCACGAGTAACTCCTGCGCCAACCCCAGGGAAGGAGTGGGGAGAAGAATGGCCTGCCGGGCTGCGATCGCCTGGTTAATTCGTTCTGCCAGCTGGTTTTCCTGTTGACGACGGTGGGGGTGGCGAGCCGTACCAAAGGTGCCTTCCACAATCAGCACATCGGGCGATAACCCACGCAATTCTTCTAGGGGCAACCCTTCCACCAGGCGCGAATTAGACAGGAAAAAGTCGCCTGTATACACCACCCGATAAGACCTACCACCGCCTGTGGGGGTGTAAGTTAGCACAATAGTAGCAGCTCCTGGCAGATGTCCCGCTGGATAAAGTTCCGCACTGAGCCCATCAAAAAATTCGACTGGGGTTCTCCAGGGGAGTGCCTGACACAGGTGGGGCGGGAGCTTGTAATCTTCCTTTAGCCAGTTGAGGGGCAGTAGTTGAGTAGTGACCTCGCTGCCATAGATGGGAATTTGAGGAAAGGCTTGATGAAGCGCCAGCAAACCTCGCGCATGGTCAGCATGGGCATGGCTGCACAACACTAAATCGGCTGGGGGAGCGGCCTTTTTAGCAACCAGCGGAGAGAGGTTCGTCAACCCACAGTCCAACATGATGCGATACGGACCCAGCCGGAGCAACAGGCAGACTCCCTCATCTGCCTGCTCAACCCCGTAAGCTAAGCATTCTAGCTCGGTCACGTCTGTGAGATTTCTCCTGAGTGGCGTTCATATAGTGGGGACTTCTGGGAAAAGGGTTAAGGGCGGGTTAATGAGCCGATCCGTTGCCATGGTAGTTGTCAGAATCGTAAAACCCATTCTTAGTTCCAAAGAATAGACACGCCACAATAAAAACAGCGGTTAATACAGGTAAAACTAGCTTGATGTCCATTTTTCTATAACTCTCGACGACAAATGAAATTCAACAAATGAAATTCAGTAGATCCGGTTCTCCTGGAAGTTTGGTGATAGGCGCGGATCGCTACCCAACCGAAATCAAAATTTCAGAGATACGGTTTGGGATGAAAGGGTAGAGACAGCTACTCTTTCATTGACGAGCCGGGAGAACCATAAATCCAAAAAGGAAACTGTTTCCATGGACTTCAGGAATTGTAAAACAATATTCCCGTAATCCTGGTATAACAAAGATTTTTGCAACAAGTTTTGTAACAGTCGAATGTGGAGGGAGGGGGAGACGGGTGAATGAATAGGATAGTGCCTGTATGCTTATGCAAGGCGAAACGAAAAGGAGAACCACGAAGGAGGCGATTTTGCAGTGGTTGAAAGAGTCTTCGCCAATTCGGGCAAGATGGTTGAGCCGGGCTGCTACTCAAGTTGCACCGGAGTTAATTGGTTGCTGGTTGGTGCGCCAGACGCCTGATGGACAGGTTCTGCGCGGATTGATTGTTGAGACAGAAGCCTATGAGCCAGATGACCCTGCCTGCCACGCCTACCGTCGTCGCACAGCCCGCAATGAGGTGATGTTTGGCCCCGCTGGGATGACCTATATCTATCTGATCTACGGCATGTACCACTGTCTGAACATCGTAACCGATCTGGACGGGGTTCCCAGTGCTGTTTTAATCCGCGCACTGGATTTAGAAACCGTCCCTCCCTGGTTTAAGGACAACTTTTCTACGCAGAGGCCGCGTGAATCCCCAAATCCCAACTCATCTCCTCGTAAAACTCAACCCTGGAGAATTGCGGCTGGTCCAGGGAAACTATGCCGCGCTTTGAAAATTGACTTGGCTCTGTCCTCTAAACCCCTGCAACCGGG
Organism: Leptothermofonsia sp. ETS-13; assembly: GCF_049200465.1. Taxonomy (NCBI): domain Bacteria; kingdom Bacillati; phylum Cyanobacteriota; class Cyanophyceae; order Leptolyngbyales; family Leptolyngbyaceae; genus Leptothermofonsia; species Leptothermofonsia sp. ETS-13. The sequence goes on along the minus strand of NZ_CP120836.1, from coordinate 817,420 downwards.
TCAACCACTTTGGCTAGAACACCGCCATCCAGAGTTCCAGCAGCAACTTGAAAGGGGGAAACAGACTCTAATTCAGACTACTCGCATTGGTTTATCCCGGGGAACCGAATTACCCTGGCGCTGGTATCTGGCCAATTGTAGAGCAGTGTCGAGGCTGTGAAGGGGTAGATGGGGGGGCGTTGCTGAAAAGCAGTATGAATCGAAACGAAGTTTCGAGCATACAGCACCTATTTCATAGCCAAATTCAGCAACGCCGATGGGGGGATGAGTGATAGGGAGATAGGGGATAGGGTGAGGGTCAGTTGTTAGTTGTTGGTTGGTTGTTAGTCGTTAGAGAGTTGTGAGGTGTGAGGAGTAGATGGGGGATAAGGGGGATAGCCTTTCACATCCATCCCCTCCTCACTCCATTCTCCCTCACTCCCTCGCTCCATCCCCCCTCACTCTATTACTCCATTACACCCCTATCCTCTCACTCATCCAGCTTTCCCTAAAGGGCTGTACGATCACCCGAAGTTTAGGTACTTCCACTGGGACGAGAGGTTGTGGTACTGCTGGCTGAGGTATTAAAAATGTCCCAGTTCTGGATACCGCGACGGTTCAGGATGGATTCAGCCTGACGGATTTCGTCTTCTGAACCTTCAACCATGACCAGGTATTCGCCTCTGGAGACGCGATCGCTATACATTTGGGCCCGGTTTTCCGGAGTACCCAATCCCACCAGTCCACCAACCAATCCACCAACAGCGGCACCAATTGCGCCACCAGAAAGGGCATTCGCAAGCGCGGTAGCAACTGCACTTCCTATCATCATGGGTCCAATTCTCGGAATGGTAAGAGCATCCAGACCGACCAGCAATCCGGTTAAACCACCCAGCACCCCCTGCAACGGCTCCTTTTGTAGTCCCTTCGTCTACCTGGGTGTCGGCTGCCGTTTGCTTAGCTCCTTCCCCATAACCTTCACCGCTGCCCATTCCACGAGTGATGCCTTGATCTTCAACACTCAGACCAACGATGCTCCACCCCGCCAGGAAAGTTGCCAGGAATATTTTCAAAAATTTCATAGTGAAATCTTGTCTTCAACGCTTTGATCTAGTGGATCAGGCGTTTCTATCACCAGGCTGGTTGAATTTATTGCTAAGTGCCTTTCGGTACATTGTGTATCCAGCTACTTAGGGTTAGCATAGATGTAGCGGTGCCCTTCTTAGGGCAGCGATGTCGAATTCTAAGATTTCCATGGACACAGGTCCATCCCCTTACAGTAGTTGCACCCTCCCCTAGCCTGGTGAGCCAATCTCCCAGCGCGGGGGAGATTGAGGAGAGAATATGCTTACCCAGGAAGGTCGTGCTTCACTGTCGGATATTTCCGACCTGAACAGGCTCAAGCTTGAGCTTAATCAACTGCCCGCCATTGATGTGGGTGATTATATTGCGAACCTGCTGCCTGAACGGCGGGCGATCGCATTTCGACTGTTAAACAAAAACCAGGCCACTGAAGTGTTTGAATATCTCCATCCGGAGATTCGGGAGGAACTGATTGGCTCCCTGCACGATGCCCAGGTTTGCCAGATTGTGGAAGCCATGCGCCCGGATGACCGGGCAGAGTTATTTGATGAATTGCCCGCTGGGGTGGTCAGGCGGCTGATCCAGCAACTCAGTCCGGTGGAGCGGCAGGCAACGGCAACGATTTTGGGCTATCCAGAGGGGACTGCTGGTCGGGTGATGACGACCGAGTATGTCCGGTTGCGCCAGGGGTTGACGGTTGCGCAAGCCTTGAGCAAAATTCGGATGAACGACCGGGATAAAGAAACGGTCTACTATGCTTACGTCACGGATGACAGTCGCAAACTGATGCAGGTGGTCTCTCTGCGACAACTGTTGTTCTCCCTGCCCGATGCTCTGATTCGGGATATTGCCAGCGATCGCGTCCTTAAAGTTCGTACGGACACCCCTCAGGAAGAGGTGGCCCAACTGATGAAGCGCTATGATTTGCTGGCAGTACCCGTCGTAGACCGGGAAGATCGGCTGGTTGGCATTATCACGATTGATGATATGGTGGATGTCCTGGAAGAAGAAGCCACAGAAGATATCCAAAAACTGGCGGGTGGTGGTGGTGATGAATCGGCTCTGGCATCGCCTAAAGTAACTATCCGCAAACGACTGCCCTGGCTGCTGCTAAACATTGGGCTATATATTGGAGCAGCCAGTGCGATCGCCCCATTTCAGCAAACCATTGCTCTAGTTCCAGTGCTGGCAGTGATTATGCCAATTCTGGCAAACAGCAGTGGTAACGTTGCCTTTCAGGTTTTGTCCGTTACGGTGAGAGGACTGGGTGTTGGTGAGGTAACTCCAGAAGACACGTTACGGGTGCTGCGGAAAGAAATCCTGGCCGGGTTGGGAACCGCCATCGTCCTGGGATGCTCTTTAGGGATCTTATCGCTAATTTGGGCCTCTCCCAGCGATCGCTGGGTTTCAATCGTGGCTGGGCTGGTAATGTCTGTTAACATCTTCATCGCCTGCACCCTGGGAACCCTTTTGCCAATGGGGCTCAAGCGGCTCAACCTGGATCCTGCCCTTATCAGCGGTCCTCTCCTGACCACCACGCTGGATACCGTTGGTTTTTTAACATTTCTCTCGTTGACTTCGCTGGCCCTGCGATTTGTGGTTGTTTGATAAGTAGGTAGTCATAATTAATTTGTAGAGGGGGGGAGTGGGGCTGCCCCCCAGCCAGGGGTTTCACCCCTGCACCCCGTCCTAACCATAATGACTACTGCTAATAATTTACGGCAGAAGCAAAGTCAATACTTTTCCTCGAATGCCACGGACATCATCCTCTGTTAGGTCAAGCATTAAAGAGAAGAAATATTGATACCAGTTTGTTCTAATACAAACTTGAGGGGTTTGTCAGCGATTGGTATCTCTCATAACAAACTCTACACGATTTCAATCCTTCTTTCCGAGATTTTTGCATTCCTCAATCACGGAATCCTGAGCAATTGATTATTGCAGCATCAAGGGGCATCGTGCGGGAAAGTGTTTTCCCTACTCCAAATAGGATTGCTATATTTCCTCAACAGAAAGTCGAGGGAACTTTTACGAATTGATTTATTAGTACTAATCCAGTGCATAACATTCGATGAATGTATATGTACTGATTTGATGCATGGGTTGCCAGTGCTTCATGGCAGAAGTTTATGCCAGTTGTTTAGAAAGCACCTGTCTACCCATCCACTCATCTACGTATCCACCTATCCACCCACCCACTTGAGCTGCAAAAAGTCCTGAAATTTTGTCGAGATGGATGAAGGAAGAAAGATAACCATTTCTCGTCTACCTCGCAGTTATGCAGTCCAGTGAAAATCGGTCAGTCCTGGCAGGCCAATTCGTGTACGCTGAAAGCGTTCTCTTGTCAGTTTTCGGTATGGCTACTACCACCTGGACGCGCCGTCATATTCTTTCTCTGGCTGATTTCACACCTCTGGAATACGACACAGTTCTGCAAACGGCCAATAGCTTTCGGGAAGTGCTATCACGACGGACGAAGAAAGTGCCAACGTTACAGGGGCAGGTTGTAACCAATCTGTTTTTTGAGCCTTCTACCCGTACTCGCAGCAGCTTTGAACTGGCAGCCAAACGGCTTTCAGCCGATATTCTAAACTTTACACCGGGAACGTCTTCCCTGACTAAGGGTGAGACGATCCTGGACACGGCGAAAACCTATCTGGCGATGGGCACCGATATGATGGTGATTCGCCACAAGGAAGCGGGCGTACCTCAGGCGATCGCCCGTGAAATGGATCGGCTTGGTGTCCGGGTTGGGGTCCTTAACGCTGGCGACGGTCAGCACGAACACCCCTCCCAGGCACTGCTGGATCTGTTCACTATTTGCACACTCATAGACCCGGATGATCCACGTCTGGCATTGCTGAAAGACAAGAAGATCGCGATCGTGGGCGACATTCTCCATTCCCGTGTTGCCCGTTCCAACATCTGGAGTCTGACAGCCAGTGGAGCAGAGGTTCACCTGGCAGGGCCACCGACGCTGTTGCCCAAATTGTTTGAGGAGTTTGTGGGGAAGCAGGAGGTAGAGGGTAGAGACTGGGGATTAGGGGCTAGAGGTCAGGAGCCAGGAGTCAGGAGCCAGGAAGTGGGAGATGGGCCAACCCTCAGTGCTCAGCATTCCCCTGGTTCCCACCCCCCAGCCCCTAGTTCCTCTACCTCTCTCACTCCTCTTCCGCGAAAACTTTTCCTCCATTGGTCGCTTGAACCGGCGATTAGAGATGCGGATTTTGTTATGACGTTGAGGTTGCAGAAGGAGCGGATGACGAACCATCTGTTGCCAAGCTTACGGGAGTATCACCACCAGTTTGGGATTACGCGCGATCGCCTCAAGCTTTGCAAACCCGATGTCAAAGTGCTGCATCCTGGCCCGGTCAATCGAGGAGTTGAAATCAGTTCTGATTTAATGGATGATCCCCAGTTCAGTCTGATTTCCCAACAGGTAACGAGTGGGGTTGCGGTGCGAATGGCGTTGCTTTATCTCATGGGCAGCGGTAGAGGGTAAGGGATGAGAGAAAGTAAGGAATGTGAAGGGCATCACCCTATTATTATCACCTTATCACTCATCCCCCCATCCACCCTGGACCTTACGCCTCTCTCGCATGGACTAAATAGCCAGACGCAATTAAATTAAGGACAAATGGCACTGACGTAAGCAGGGATAGGGATGAGTGGCCAAAACTCCTGAGGTTTCGTGCTTAGGTATACCAATTTTGACCTGATGTTAGTGACCTTAAGGTAGTTAAGGATAATTCTGGGGGTGGAGGGGGTGAAACTTCCTTGCTTGGGGGCTGCGCCTCCACTCCCCCCTTCACGATTAATTGTGGCTACCTACTTAGAAGCCTGGAGCTAAGAACCCAAGGCCAGGCGTCCTTGTAAAAAGTAGGCAATTAAGCCTCCGTATTCCCGGAATATGAGTGCAACTTGCTCCCGGTAGCCTAATTCAGGGGGCAAGGGGCTGGCAAAAGGAGCCACGTCAAAACCAGCACTTTTGAACGTGAGGAGCGATCGCAGCATGTGGGGGGGATCGGTCACGAGCAGAATTTTCTGGATACCTTGGGGTTTCAAAGCAGTGACAGTAAACTTTGCATTTTCTCCTGTGGTCATTGAACACTCTTCTCCCCCTAAAGCCTGTTCTGGAATGCCCTTTTCTTGAAGCTGTAGGAGCATCCGTGCTGCATCACCGTGACCACTAACAAAAATTCTGGGCGCCCGTTGTATTCGCCACAGGGCAGCCGCCACTTCGATGCGATCAGTTTCGAGTTTGGGTCCCCGGCCCAGGACAACGATCGCTTCAGCTTTGGCATCTGAAGTCAACGGAGTCAAACTGACCAGGGCTTGATTGGCTAATGCCACACCCGGCGGTGAGATCAGCAGCAAACCAAGAACTATCAGCCCAACCACAAACCTGGTTACTCTACTGCGCCAGCGAATTCTTCCAGCGATTTTCCGCCGCCGCCGGGGTTGCTGGAGCATCCACACCAGACAGGTCATCCCTAAAAGGAGGAGGGCGATCGCGGCAATTCGAGCAGATACTGGAATTGCCTTCGTGAAGGTGTGGGATAGAAATGATGTCAGAGACACCCATTGACTATGCGTGCGCGGGCAAAGGCTGGAATCTAGCATCCGGCAAACTCGTCAAAATCAATTTCAGGCAAAACCCCTCCTATTCTAGTTTCTCTATCTCCCTCTTCTGGTTCAAGCAATCTGGAAATTAGGTGTAGATTGTGTGAAATAAAATCTTGACGCTCTACTTATTTCGATTATTCTAGAAATATGATTAACGAAGATACCGCCCGCTATGCAGATGTTTTCGCTGCATTGGGGTCGGAGCCAAGGCTTGAAATTATGCGGTTGCTGTTTGCGGCACATCCCAATGGTTTAACTGTAGGTGAACTGCAATCCCAGCTTCACATTCCCAATTCAACGCTGTCCCATCACCTGGAGAAACTGCGGGTGGAAGGATTGGTCAGTTCTCGGCGCGATCGCCAGTTTCTCTGGTATTCCGCAAATGTGGAAACGGTGGAGGAATTGTTGTCGTTCCTCTATAACGGTTGTTCGCTTAGCAATCCAATTCTGACGGAGCAAAACAGTTCTGAAGAGGCTGAAGATGCTTACCAATCGATGGAGTTAGCCGAAGAAAGCATTCAAGAGGAAGGACTTATGTTTCAACGATTTCTATGGTCGATGCAAAAACTGCTTGGCGAGCTATTTGGCTTTACAGCCTTACCGAGGGGATTTGAAAAGTTCACCCAGAAGGCGATCCAGACCATCTTTCTGGCGCAAAATGAAACGCGTCGATTGCAGCATCGCTACGTGGGCACTGAGCAAATTCTTTTAGGACTAATCGAAGAAGGTACTGGCATTGCGGCCCAGGTGCTGACGAGGGCAGGAGTTCATCTAGAAGCGGCCCAACAGCGGGTGGAGCATTACATCGGGCGGGGTTCTGGTACGCAGGAAGAAATTCCTTTCACTCCCAGGGCAAAGAAGGCATTGTGGTTGGCCGTGGATCAGTCTCATCAATTGGGACACTCCTACATCGGCACTGAGCATCTGTTGTTGGGTTTGCTGCAGGAGGGGAAGGGTTTAGGTGCACGGGTGTTGGAGGATTTGGGCGTGAATTTGCGATCGCTCGAACAACAGGTTCACAGTGCTATTAATTAGAATGTTACCCAGTTAGTGCTTTAACGATGACAAGCTTTACTGCCAGCAATTTGCAAACTCCAAACCTCACCCATTCCGGTGATCACTTTGCCATTACCTTTGCACCACTTTCCTTAGAGGAAGCCTACACACTAGCAGATGATCCTGCCAATGGTGCTGTAGTGGTTATGAGTGGAATGGTGCGCAACAACACCGATGGCAAAGCCGTTGTTGCCCTGGAGTATCAGGCCTACGAACCAATGGCAATTCGTGTGTTTCAGCAAATTGCATTTGAGATTCGCAACCAGTGGAAAGATGTCACTCATGTGGTGATTCATCATCGAGTTGGGAAATTGCAAATTGGTGAAATTAGCGTTTTAGTTGCAGTCGGTTGTCCCCATCGAACCGAAGCGTTTGTAGCGTGTAAATATGCGATCGACACATTGAAGCACAATGCACCCATCTGGAAAAAAGAACACTGGGAAGATGGTTCCACCAGTTGGGTCAGCATTGGAGCTTGTGAGCAGTCTCAAGGGTGCTGACATTCTTGCACAATGATCTGATAAGAATAAGAACAGTGGACTGCTTCTCCGGATTCGCTGCCAGTTCTGTTTTCTCTAATCCCTGAGCAAATTCCAAGATAATCTCAGTAGATCGAAAATCCTCTAAGGAAGGGGTAGAATCAAGCTAACCAAAAATTTACCAAAATAGCCATACTACCTACCCCACTTTATTATGCGACACACCTGCCTTGAGTGATGAAAGCACCTTGGAGTGTACGATTGAGTGTTTAATGGAACACCTGCCGTTGGAGATAAACGACAACTACACAGTGCCAGAGGTGTTTGAAATCTTGGTGCGGGCAGCCAGTCGAGGTGACAGTATTGAGCAGACGGTGCGTAGCCTGGAAGGAGCGCCGAGCGGCAATGGCATCCGTTTTGGAGAAACTCGATGATATGGGAGCATGCGAAGCGCAAGTGAATGCGGCTTTGCAAAGCCGCATCCCACCAAAAATCTGCAAACGACGGCATCACATCGCAATTGATTTGCACTGAATCCCTGACTATGGTGTCCCCCCTGAGACGGAAGCGCCCTATGCCTACCGCTCTCAAGCGAAAGCTAGAACCACACGGTTTTTTGCCTATGCTACGGTCTACGTCATCTGCCACAACAAGCGAGTGACTTTGGGCAGTTATACAGTGCCTTGTGATGAAACCCTGTGGTAGTGACCTATTTGTTAGCAATGCTCTCACCCCGTTGCGGGTTCGCGTCAAACGCCTGTTGCTTGACCGGGGCTTTTAAGGACAACATGGAAGTTGTTATGCGGTCTATGTTCTGCATCGCGTTAACGTGGCGCTGCCTCAACTGCATGACTATTATCGTGAACGCTTCAGCATTGAAACCAGCTATAGACTCAAGAATCAATGTCGTATCCGCGTTACCACAAAAAATCCGATTCTCAGATTTCTATTTGTCGCTTTAGCCTTTATCCTAATGAATCTGTGGATCTATCTGCTGTGGTATTTTGTCAGGTGCCCAAGACCAGGTGGGCAAGTCGTTTATTTGAGTAGCATATGCTCTTTCATATAATTGCTCAATGGTAATTTCAGCGATCGCAGGAGATACCAAAAACAGAAAACTTAAGATAGCAATTTTACTAAAAATTAAAAAGAGAATCCTCATGGCATTTAAGCTCCTGTTGATGTTGATGTACCGTAAACAGAAATTACTAAAAATCGACTTGATGAGTCTGAGTTAGAATTATTGCGACACCTTGGTTGCGACACCTTGGTTATAGTGGGCAGCTTCGTTAATAAAAATTGGATAAGCTAATGCTGTGTTGCTGTATTTTATGACTCCTCCATCAAACGTCACAAACATTACATCACTGGGGTGGAGTGGGGAGCATGTCACCTTTGCGTCCCAATGAGGCCATTGAGGTAAGCACAACGATGAGCTAATACTTGTGGGACGTTGTCTTCGTTCCACTGAGTCCCCGAAATTTTGATACGGCGACCAATCTGCTTGATGTCGGATTCGACAGCTCTCGAACCAATCGAGCAAATCTGCTCACGCTGATATAGCTCTACGCGGGTGCGTTAGGACATTGGAATTAGAGAGGGAGTGGGGGCTTCGCCCCCAGCTAGGGGTTCCACCCCTGTACCCCGTCCTAACCATAATGACTACCGCTATACTTGTCGGTTTTTCACAGAGTATCAAGTAGTGTACTCCGCATTGATTCTGACGTAATCGTAGCTGAGGTCGCAGCCCCAGGCAGTACCGCGACCGGGGCCATGACCAATGCCAACGGTGATGAGAACAGTGTCTTCCTTCAGGTAAGCTCCGGCAGCAGCTTGTTTGAGGTAGGCATTGGCGGCGGCACGATCGAATGGTTGGGGCTGTCCACTTTGCATCATCAGAAAGTCGCCAAGCCGGATTTGCAAGTCGTTTTGATCGAAGGAAACGCCTGCCCGTCCGGCGGCTCCAGCAATTCTGCCCCAGTTGGGATCGCGCCCAAAAATGGCGGACTTGACCAGGGAAGAACCGGCAATGGTACGGGCAATGGTACGAGCCTCCTGATCATCCGCTGCACCGGAAACCTGAACTTCGATCAAACAAGTGGCACCTTCGCCATCACGAGCGATCGCTTTTGCTAAATAAATGCACACCTCCGTCAGCATGGCTTCCAGTTTGTCGGCATCTGGTCCCGGCTCGGTAATAGCAGGGGTACGGGATTCGCCATTCGCCAGGGCAAATAAGGAGTCATTGGTACTGGTGTCACCATCCACTGTGATCTGGTTGAAACTGCAGTTGGCTGCGCGGCTTAACATCTGCTGCCAGAGATAGGGAGAAACAGCCGCGTCGCAAGTGATAAAAGCCAGCATCGTAGCCATGTTGGGGTGGATCATACCGGATCCCTTAGCTATGCCACCAATGCGAATCGGGCGATCGTGCAGTGTGGTTTCCAGAGCAATGGATTTGGGAACCAAATCGGTTGTGATAATGGCTCTCGATGCTGCTTCGGAACCATTCTCTGAAAGAGCGGCTACCAATTGGGGCAATGCCGCCTTCAATACATCCATCTTAATTCGCTGTCCAATCACCCCCGTTGATGCCAGCAAGATGGCCTCTGGGGAGATGTTCAGTTGTTGGCTGAGGGCTTGAGCGCTGGCTAGGGCGTCTTCCCAACCCAGAGTTCCGGTTGCTGCGTTTGCCTGCCCGGCGTTGCAGAGGATAGCACGGGCGCTTGGCTTTGATTGAAGCCTTTCGCGACAGTAATCCACACAGGCAGCCCGAACTTGATTGGTGGTGAAAACCCCAGCGGCGATCGCCTCCACATCCGACACAATCAGCGCCAGGTCTGGCAGCCCCGATGGTTTCAGTCCAGCCGCGATTCCTGCTGCCCGATACCCTTTGGGTGCAGTAACCCCTCCGGGAATTTCCTGCCAGTCTGCCATGCCAGTAACCCTCTATGCTCCACAATCCAGGCGATTATATAACAGGTATCAGGTGTTAGGGGACAAGGAGGATAGTTGTTGGTTGTTGGTTATTAGAGGGGGTGGAGGGGTAGATAGTTGACTCATCCACCCACTTCTTTGCCCTTCTGGCTCCTGGCTTTATAGCTGTCGCCAGGTTGCTTAACAGGTTGCTTAAGACGTTGGTTTTAAGGGAGTGTGAGGGTTTTGCCCCCAGGCAGGGGTTCTATCCCTGTACCCCGTCCTAAGCCTGGTGGCTATCGCTATAACAATGAAAAAAAAGGGAGAGAAAAAAAAGGGAGAGCCGCCAGAGCGCCTCCCCCTATCATCAGGGTGCATCTACTTACCACAGTATGCCATCGAAAGGGTGAGGGGTGACACCCCCTATTTGATTTTTTGATAAAGATTTAACACAACAGGAGGTCTGGGAGGTGAGGGATTACCCCCTTCATTGTCGTATTTGAGCGGAAATGGTTCCAGGAAAGCCTTATTCATTCAGCTTTTGAGCCAGTAACTGATTGGTCAACTTAGGATCAGCCCGTCCCCCAGTTTTCTTCATAACTTGCCCAACAAAGAAGCCCAGCATTTTGGTTTTGCCATTGCGGTATTGCTCTAACTCTTTGGGGTGGGCAGCTAAAACCTCTGCGATCGCCGCTTCAATTACGCTGGTGTCGGAGATCTGGATCAGTCCTTTGGCTTCGACTATGGCTTTGGGTGAACCGCCCTGCTCCAGCAATTCTGGCAGAATGTCTTTGGCAATCTTATTACTGATGGTGCCGCTTTCAATCAAATTGGTCAGTTCAGCCAGATCCGATGGTTTGAGGGGAAGGGTGTTAATACTGACGTCACTATTGCTGTTCAGGTAAGCGCTGATGTCACCCATTAACCAGTTCGCCGCTAATTTGGCCGGTGCGCCTGCGGCAACTGTTGCCTCAAAGTATTCAGCCATTGCCCGATCGTCAGTCAGGACTCTTGCATCATAGGCGGATAAGCCCAATTCGCTCTCATAGCGCTGGCGCTTCTGATAGGGCAGTTCTGGTAGTTCTGCTTTCCATGCCGCTAGCTGTTCCTGAGAAACCTCAATCGGTCCTAGGTCGGGCTCTGGGAAGTAGCGGTAGTCGCTAGAACCTTCCTTACTGCGCATGCTGACAGTGCGTTGGGAATTCTCTTCCCACAGGCGAGTTTCTTGAATGATGCGCTCTCCAGCAGAGATCGCTTCAATTTGGCGCTCAATTTCATACTCAATCGCCCGCTGAATGGCGTTGAAGGAGTTCATGTTTTTGATTTCAACCTTCGTGCCAAATTCCTTTTGCCCAACGGGGCGCACGGAAATATTGACATCACATCGAAGAGAACCTTCCTGCATGTTGCCATCGCTGACGCCCAGATAGCGCAAGATGCGGCGAAGTTCCTGGGCATACTCGGCGGCCTCTTGTCCAGAGCGCATATCTGGCTCTGACACAATTTCTGCCAGGGGTACGCCGGTGCGGTTGAAGTCTACCAGCGAATAGGTGGAACCCGCAAGGCGATCGCTCCCCCCATGCACCAGCTTGCCTGCATCCTCTTCCATGTGCAGACGGGTGATACCAATCCGCTTGCGTGTCGCCTCTCCAGTTTCCTTGTTCACCAACTCAATTTCAAGCCAGCCGTGTTGAGCGATTGGCAGGTCATACTGGGAAATTTGATAGTCCTTGGGGAGATCGGGGTAGAAGTACTGCTTGCGATCGAACTTACTGTAGGGAGCAATTTCGCAGTTCAATGCCAACCCTGCTTTGACGGCATACTCCAGCACTTTCTGATTCAGTACCGGCAGAACTCCCGGCATCCCCATGCATACCGGGCAAACTTGAGTATTCGGCGTTCCACCAAACGTTGTTGCGCAATTACAAAAAATTTTCGTGTTGGTCTTTAGTTGAACGTGGGTTTCCAGTCCAATAACCGCTTCGTATTGAGTTTTTGCTGGGGCAGCAGTGACCATAGACTCACAATCTCAGGTTGAGCAATGCTGCTTTATTTTAGCCTCTGACCTGCCTTCTTTTTTCTTTCATAGGTGCTGCTGGATATCGTTATCTCTGGTTAGCGCCCTAGCCTCTGCCGCATTTGTTCCCGTAAGCTTCTGGCATCTGGGTAATTGGGTTGGAGTTGGAGCGCTTTGTCGATGGAGGCTATGGCTGTGTCGAACTGTTGCAATCTCCAGAGCGCTGCACCGCGATTGTTCCAGGATTCTGCTAAGTTCGGTTTTAGCTTCAGAGCCTGATCAAAGGCGGTCACTGCTTCTGCGGGACGGTCAAGTAGCAAAAGGGCGGTTCCTTTGTTGCTCCAGGCTTCAGCAAAATCTGGTTTGAGAGCGATCGCCCGTTCATACAGTGCCAGAGATTCGGAGTAACGCTTCTGCTGATCCAGGATATAACCCTTGCTCCATAAGGCTTCTGGATAGTTGGGTCGCAATGCCAGCGCCTTATCACAGGCTGCCATAGCCTCCTTTAGCTGTTGCAAACGATTCAGGTTGTAGCACCGCCCCCACTGGGCTTCGGCATTTTTGGGATTGATGGCAAGGGTCTCGTTATAGAGGGCTAGAGCTTTTTGAGGTTGCCTGGCTTCCTGAAGTTGCTTTGCCTGCTTGAGCAACTCGCTTACCTGAGTTTCTGGGGAAGGGGTGGATGGAGCCGAATTTTCTGAAGGATTGGTTGCCGTTACCGGAGGAACCGGTTTAGACGGGAATAGGGACTTTACGAACAGGATGCTGAGCCCAAGAACTGTTACGCCGCCCAACAAGAGCCAGGGTTTGGTCAGCGACCTGTGAGCAATTTGAGGCAGAACAACGGTTGCGGTTGAAAGCAGCGATCGCAAGTGCGTACCAATAACTTCGGTGGCTTTCTCTGGCACTGATCTGGCTAAAGCGGCACCTTCGTTGGAAGGACCGGGGGAAGCAACACCAGGAATTGCGAGTGTCTCCTCACCACTGCTACCTGGCTGCTCTAGTTGAACCTGGGAACCGGATTGCTCGACCTGCAAGGGGCTTGCAAGCGTGGCCTGGGGAGGAGTTGGGGTTGCAGCGGGTACCTCAGGGGTAAATTTTGCCGTTGGCAGGTCTGCGATTTCCGAATTGTCTGGAGTCAAAGTCTGGAAGTCCAGCAGGTTGGATGGTAAACCCTGCAATGCTTCCAGAGCTTCAGCAGCCGTAGAGTAGCGTTCCCGAAAGTCGTAGCGGACCATGCGGGTTAGAATAGCCGCCAGTTCTGGGCTGATTTCTGAGGAAAGTTTGGGGCGATCGCTCACTCCCGGTTGCTGCCAGAGCAATTCGCTCGTCCGCGGATCTTTCGTTAACCGCCTGGGATTGATGCCGGTCAATGCCTGAATGCCGACCATGCCCACAGCATAAACATCGCTGCTGAAGCGGGGGTTACCTGCTAGCTGTTCATCGGGCATATAGCCCTGCGTGCCAATGGCGATCGTCAAGCTGGTTTGCCCGGTTCGAGCGTCAAAAGTTGCTGCACTAACCTGTTTGACTGCCCCAAAATCAATTAAGACAATTCTGCCGTCACGTTGACGCCGAATCAGATTGGAGGGCTTAATATCCCGATGAATTACTCCCTGCTGGTGGACAAAGGCCAGCACTTCCAGGATGTCCTTAAGGAGGGCAACGACAGCTGGCTGGGTCCATTGATTCCCTTCAATCAGCAGTTGATCCAGGGCATCCCCAACAATCAGTTCTTGCGCCAGGTAAAACTCCCGGCTTTCCTCAAAGTGCGCCAGCAGACGAGGAATTTGATCATGGTTGCCCAACTGGTAAAGGACTTCTGCCTCTGTGTTAAACAACCGTCGAGCAATTTGTAACTGCTCAGCATCTTTAAACTGAGGCTTCAATTGTTTGAGCACACATTGAGGATGGTTTGGCAGATGAATGTCTTCAGCCAGAAAGGTGTGCCCGAAGCCACCTGCGCTCAACTGACGAATGATTTTGTAGCGTCCGCCGAGGGGTTTTTCTGGCTCGCGCGATCGCAGTAATCCCAGAAAGTTAAAGCTCATATCCAGGTAGATGAAGCAAGTTGAGGCGATCCTAATGACGTTCAGCAATGCACCCTACCGGATCATCGAAGCCATCCTAACCGGCACTGCTGATTCCGGCTAAGAATTGGAGCTTGTACGAGTTGAACTCAGCTCATACGGCTAGCCCCCTTCTAACCAAAAGTGGAGCCATTCCAGCCCCACATTGCACCCTTTGCCTCTGCAAATTCGATATAGATTCGATTCGTCGGCACCCCCAACGTTTCATGAATTTGCTGACAAAAATCCTGACTCATTGCCTTTGTCTGAGTGGGACTCATCCCTCCCACATTCTTGACCTCGATGTAACAAACTGGATCAAAAGTTCCCCCAAACGTCATTACCACCCCCGGTTCAAAGGTTGTCATCACATACGACTCCGGCTTGCCCACATGCTTCGCCAAGCTGGCAGACAGATTTTTCAATAGTCTATCTACCTGAGCTTTTTCAAAAGATTCAACTGAAGTTTGCACTTTAATTAGAGGCATACTTGCTTATCCTCCATACTGCCAGCCAGTACTTTCAAGCAAAAGTGGTTCTCCCTCACGGTGAACTCCTGCCGCAATCACCTCGCCAACAAAAACAGTGTGATCGCCTTTTTCAACGGAGCCCACCACCCGGCATTCTACATATCCCAGAGTGCTGGAAATGATGGGACATCCCGTTTCTCCCAGGTAAAACTCCACATCCTCAAACTTGTTGCCCACCCGTCGTTGAGGCTTAAAGAACTTTTGCGCCAGATCCTTTTGTCCGGCTTCTAAAATGCTGAGAGCAAAAACTCCACTGGTTTTAATCATGGCGTGGGATCTGGAGTCTTGCTTCACACAGTTCACCACAAGCGGCGGCGTAAAGGATGCTTGCATCACCCAGCTTGCAGTAAAACCATTTACTTCATCCCCATCCTTAACCCCACAGACATAGAGGCCATGGGGGATCTTCCGCAGCATGGTTTTTTTCGCTTGTTCGTCTAACAAGGGTCGGCCTCTCAAAACTACACTGTTAAGTGTATCAAGGCATCAGGCTTATCCCTCATCAGCTCTTGTGGGATGCTCCTTAGAAACCTGAGCCACCTTCTGGGAGATTTCCGGATTGTAGAGTCGCAGGTAGTTCCAATAATTCTCAAACACTGATTTGACGTAACCCCTTGTTTCGCTGTAAGGAATCGCTTCAACGAACTCATCCGGATCGCCCAGCCCTCTTTTGGCAACCCAATCAGCAACGGCTCCAGGACCTGCGTTGTAACTTGCAACCGCCAACATTGAATTTTCCCCATACTCCCGATGGGTATAGTCCAGATACCAGGTACCTAACTGGATATTGTCCTCAGGCTCGTTTAACTCATACTGCTTGAGCTTGATTTGCTTGGCAATCCAGGCTCCGGTATCGGGCATGACCTGCATCAGCCCTTTAGCTCCGGCTACGGATTCAATCCCTGGCATAAAGCGGGATTCCTGGCGAATGAGGGCGGTGACCAACAGGGGATTGATTTGCCGTTCCTGGGACCAGGTTTCAATGGGCTTCAGGAAGGGAAAGGGGTAGAGTGCCTGCCAGTAGGGCAGTTGATTTTTGAGTTCCTGGTACTCCGACTGCTCACGGGGGTCTTCTCGTTCACTCAGATGGGAAACCATAAAAATCCCATCTAGATAGTCGCCAACGCCCAGCCGCAGCACTCCATCTGTAAACTGCTCGGCAACAGTAGGCTGCATTGGGTTTTGAAATTCTACCTGCCATAGTGCCCAGGCATCTCTATCCTGCCCAAGCTGGTAGAGTTCCTTCAATGCGGCTGACCCCACCGGCAGTTTAGCACGAGAAGCGGGGCGCTCAATCGCCGGATTGAGCTGACGAACAGTTGTGAAATCACCTACCTGCCAGCCAATCATGGATGCCGATCGCCAGGCGTAGTAAGACTCTGGATACTGGCTAATCACGGTTCTATAAGCTTTCAAGGCATCATCCTGCTTTCCTAGCCGGGTTGCCCATTTGCCCATCCAGAACCCTGCCTCTGGTGCAAATTCGCTATCAGGATTTTGTTCAAGAATTTGCTTTGCCCATTGCTGGGCAGCTCGAAAGTCTTTGGCTTCCGCTTCTGCCTGGGCCAGTTTCCAGCGAAGTTCTGCCGCCGCGTTGGACTTACCAAAGCGTGTTAATAGAATCTGACGAATTTGGGTGGCTGACTTTGAGCTGTTCAGTTCTTCGTATATCTTAACTTTCTCCAACAATGCATCGCCCGCCCGCACTGGAAACTGGCTGACCAGTTGATCCAAATAAGTCATGGCTGCATTCGGTTCTACCAGTCGCGCTAGTCTCAGGAGAGCCAAAGAAGTCTCTTGAGCTTTAGGAAAATCGTTGACCAGACGTTTATATGCTTGTACGGCTCCCCCTCTTTCCCCCAATTGCAGCCCTCGTGCGGTGCGATAGGCATTACGTGGCGTGTAGGGGGCACGGGCATAGGCGGCTCCAGCTTTGCCGTACTGTTGCTTTTCCCAATAGCCAAAGGCGATCGCCTCCCAATCCTGAGGCGTCAATTGATTAGCATACTGACTCGCCAGTCGATCTAACACAGCGATGTAGTTGGAAAGATAGTGACCATGCCGAGCCAGAATCAATAACAACTGAGGCTGATTTGGGTTTTGCTTCAGCCGCTGTTGTACCATTTCAATTGTGCGGGGGTGGGCAGGAAACTGAGCGATCGCCCGCTCTCCATAGCTGGGGTCCTTCTGCCCCAAAGCAACCAGCGCCTCTGCCGTTACTGGATCGTTCGGATAGCGCCTTACAAGTTCCTGCCAGGTGGCCTGGGCCTTACCCTCATCCTTCATCAGCTCGTAGGCTTGCGCCTGTTTACGCAATACATGGGCCGCCAGAACTGGGTAGCTTGTCTCTAACCCCTGCAATTGCTCCAGTGCCTTCTTCCCCTGCCCCTGTTGTAGCAATTCATTAGCCAGCAAATAGCGAGCCCTGTTCCGGTCAGGAGAGTGATCTTCGTTCGCGATTTTTTCTAGTTTGGCTGTGCGCTGGGGAGACGGCAATGCCTTTAGCGAGTCAATTCCTTGGATTCGGGAAGGATTTCCCCGTCCCGCTTCCTGAAATGGCTCACTTCTCCACCAGCCATTTAATCGTGCCAGCGACAGACCACCACCTAACACCAGGGCGCATACCCCTGTCCCCGAAATGATTAAAACTCTTGTTCTCCGCCGTTTCAGCATCGCTCCTCGCAGAAACCGGATAAAACTTCTTAGTGACTCTAACATTTCTAACCAAAACTGGACGGAAAAAAAGTGAGCAGCTAACTCTTTATATATAGCGATAGCCACCAGGCTTAGGACGGGGTGCAGGGGTGGAACCCCTGGCTGGGGGCGCAGCCCCACACCCCCTTAAAACCAATATCCTCAGCAACCTGGTGACAGCTATAAAACCACCCGGCTTCAGCACGAAATTACGGAGAGGGGAGTGGGGAATCAATATCTTGATCCTGGCATCGAATCACCCAAAGTTGAATATCACTGGCACAAGGTCAAAATTGGCATAACAAGGCACGAGATTTCGGGGGTTTCAGCTACTGATCGATACTTGTGCAGTGCCGTTCACCCAAAGTTACACTGAACTCGAGCTCGTGAAAATACAGCGATCGCCGTGGTTATCTTGTTAATCTCCATCCCCTGCTTTCCAGTCAACTACACTTACTGGCTTAGGATTGGGGAGCTTGAGTGAAATGATGCCTGCTGCAAGCACCATTAGTGTTGAAGCCCATAAACAGCCAACAATCCCATAAAGCTGGTAGATCAAACCCGATAACACTGTCCCTGCAAGCCTTCCGGCTGAATTTGCCATGTAGTAAAAGCCCACATTGAGTGCGACCTTGTCGTCATCTGTAAATGCCAGCACTAGGTAAGAGTGAACCGCAGAGTTAAAGGCAAACACCACGCCAAAGATGAGTAAACCAACAATGATGACAGTGCTAGGAGACGCGCTGGACTGGAGGGCGATTGCGATCGCTGCCGGAATGGCTGTCAATGTAAATGTCCAGAACTGAATCGTACTTGCCTGCGGTGGACGACCAGAACCAAACCGCTTCAGCAGCGTAGGAGCAAGCGACTGCACAATCCCATAGCCAATCACCCAGATGGCCAGGAACCCTCCTACCTGGTAAAAAGACCAGCCCAATGGACCCCGCAAAAAGACTGGTAAACTCACAACAAACCAGACATCTCTAGAGCCAAACAGAAAGAACCGGGCCGCTGACAGAATGTTGATCTCTCGACTCTTTGAAAAAAGTTGTGTGAACTTCACCTTTGCCTTGATTTTGCCCATCCCCCTCGGCAGCATCAACCCAGTAAACATTAAGGCAAACAGCATTCCGGCCATAATCCACAAAGCTGGCACAAACCCAACCAGGGATAGCAACGCTGCCCCCACAAAAAAGCCAACCCCTTTCAAAGCATTTTTAGACCCGGTTAGAATCGCCACCCATTTGAACAGAGAAGACTGGGCATCCTGCGGCACCACCAATCGGATTGCACTCTTCGTACTCATCTTGGTTAGGTCTTTAGCAATCCCCGAAAGCGCCTGCGACACCATCACATAAAGCACCGCAAACCCCTGTGGCCAGTCCCGATTGAGCCACGACAGCATGATCAGCGCAAATATCTGGAGTCCAACCCCGCTATAAAGCGTAACTTTGAGTCCCATTTGGGAACCAACCCAGCCACCCAAAAAATTAGTGACAATACCAAAAATCTCATAGAACAGAAATAGAAATGCCACCTCCAACGGCGAGTAGCCGATTTCATAAAAATAAAGCAGCACCAGCATCCGCAGGGCACCATCTGTAATGGTGAACCCCCAGTAAGCAAGTGTAACCAGGATGTAATTTTTCAGATTGACCTGGGAAGAAGTTGTGGCAGACATCTTGGGAATTGTTAGTTGTTGGTTACAAGAGTGACGTGAGAGCCTTTTTCTAAGATCTAAAATGAGAAAGCTCTTTCAAAATCTAAACAGGAGTGCCCTACCCCATGTTGTGATCAATCTTGTATCTGAAGAATTCTTATTAGAACTTTTCAAAAAAAGTTGATTTGTCAAGTTGCCTGGGATACCTGGAACTTATATTTTCGTTAAGCGAATTTGTTTCTGCCAGGAATTGCATCAATGGGTGATCAAGCCAGGAGCCAGGAGGAAGGGTACTGGGGTTGGGTCTGGGGGTTAGACAGAGATCAGGAGCTACTCAAAACTGAAAACTCCTCCATTTCTCCATATAGCCTTCAGAACACAAAACTTATCCCCTCCTCTATCTCTTCACCCTGTCGCCTGTTGCCTCCATTAGAATTTACATCTTCCCTACTCACTTTTCCCCGCAGGGCCGGGCAGACAGTATTGGACTGAAGCGGCGGTACTCTGCCAGGTATTGTTCTAGAACGGCAAACTGGGGTAAGTTCAGGCTGTAGTAGATCCAGCGACCATCCTGGCGGGCACGTACCAGTTCAGCCTCTTTCAACGTTTTTAGGTGAAAGGATAGTTTTGACTAGCTGACCTCAAGTTGTTCACACAGGTCGCACACACAGAGTTCCTCCTCTCGCAGCAGGTCGAGAACTTTGAGCCGCAGTGGATCGGAGAGGGCATGGAAGCCCACTGCGAGGGCAAGGGGGGTATCTGTCTCAATCATTAACTTTCATTGAGATAGTGGTTCGATTCTAGGCGATACTGTTCTCGTAATGAATTGATTCGACCTTATACCAGATACCCGCATGAATACACCTAGTCATGCCATTGTTAACCTCGCGCTACTGGTTGACCAGCAGCCTGAAGCCATCCTACCAATCGCATTTGGGGCCGTACTCCCCGATGTACCGATGTTTATTATGTATTTCTGGGCAAGGGGGATTTGTCGTCAATGTGAGCGGCAAATCTGGAGAGAAACCTACTGGAATCCATTCTGGCAAACCATTAACCATTCTTTCCACTCCATTCCTCTGGCGGCGATTGCGGCGATAGGGGCTCATTTTGCAGGCTGGCAGTTGGCTGAGTTGCTTTTTCTCAGCGCGATTTTGCACTCTCTGGGAGATTTGCCCATCCACAACCACGATGCCCATCGCCACTTCCTGCCATTCAGTCACTTTCGGTTCATTAGTCCACTATCCTACTGGGATCCTCGCCATCATGGGCGGATCGTTAGTCTAGTCGAAAAGTTACTGGTACTGGCCGCCACTCTTTACATTTTTCCGATGCTGGATTCCTGGCTTGCCAGGGGGCTACTGGTTACGGTTAACCTCGCTTACCTGAGTGGCTACTTTTACCGGGCAATTTCCCAATCCTGCGTCGAAGCAAAGATTCAGAATGAGGCAGGATGATAACTACTTCACGCATTCCAAAATAATGTGGGTGTATGGAATCCGCAGGCGATCGTGGCGAATATCAACCGTAATTGACGAGAACACATTGGAAGCCAGTTTGACATATTCTTGCTCCTGGCGAACGTAGCGTCCCCGATCCATTGAAATAATGAACCGGGCGATTGGGGATTGCTGTTTCACATAACAAGAGTCGATAGAGACGAACCTTCCGCCGGGTTTTAGAGCTTTGCGGGCTAATTGAAACAGTTGAATGGCTTCGTCATCATCTAAATGGTGGAGGATTGCGATCGCTAATACCAAGTCAAAACTTTCTTCCTGACCCAGGGTTTGCAGGGACGCAGCATTCACTCTATTGCAGTAAAAGGTACCGCGATCGCCTAACTTTGACTGGGCAAACGCAATATAGCGAGGATTTTCGTCAAACCCAACATAATCTACTGCTGGCATGTAATGCAAAATGTACGCCGGTCCACAGCCAATATCTAAGATACGGTCTCCTGACTTTGGGCGGATGTAGTCGTGAACCAAATCTTCGTAAGCCGAAGGACCTGCGATCGTATACTGAAGCAAACGATATAGTGTCGGAATTGATAAAACACGGGTTAATCGTTGGACCAAGCAGGGAATACTCCTCAAACTTTTCTGGCAATCAAAAGTAGCGAACCACCTACCGGGAATGATACACCATTTTGAATCATCGCCCGTTCCACGTTAAGAATGCTTCCCAGCACCCGTTGCAAAGTCGCCCCTATTTTGTACTCCGCCATTAAATCCAAGTTATCCTGATTTGCCTGTTGCTTTAAGCGTGAGAGCAACATCAACGGGAATAGCAAGGAAACAAAAGAGGTCGTTCGTACCAGCCTGAAGCCTGCATGCTCAACTTTTGTCACCAATTCGATCCTGCGATACCGTCGTTTATGAAAGGATAGTTCGTCTACCACACTCCATAAAAAACGATGCTGAGGCACCGTAATTATCAAGCCACCACCCGGTTTCACTGCCTGAAATAACTGCTGCAAAACCAATTGGTCTTCCTCAATGTGTTCCAGGACATCAAAGGCACCAACGACATCAAACTCCTGAGAAAACGGAATCTGACGAGCATCCATCTGAAACAGGTTGACTTCGGGCGATCGCTGCTGGGCAAACTGCAATCCCCGACTAAAGATTTCACTGCCACAGAGCCTGATATGGGGGCAGGCTGCACGAATTCCACTCAACACGAACCCTGTACCGCAACCAACCTCCAGAAATGAATCAACCCCTGGGAAATAGGTTTGCAAAGCCCAAATAATGAGTTTATTGCGAGCACGAAACCAGAAATGACCTGCTTCTAATTCAATTAATTGATCAAAATATTCCTGAGTGAAACCATCATTTTCATCCGCTAAATCCGGAGCAAAGGACAGACATCCGTCTCGCAGTGGTGGATGGTAACCGCAGGCGGGACATTCCCACGTCTCATCATCAAATCGCTTTCGACACGTCAGACAGAGCTTCATAAGCTTACTCTATCGTCCCATTATCCTTACCCCTTAACCACGCGCCGCCACTGTTGTCCCCAGAACAATTAACATCACCCCAATCAGCTTTGGTGGTGTCAAAGGTTCTCTCAGCAACACGCCGCTTAAGATCAGCACCATCATAAAATTCAAACTCATAAATGGATAGGCGTGACTGAGTTCAAACTTCGTCATCGCCGCCATCCAGGCTAAGGCGGCCAGAAACGCGGCTGCAAAACTGGAGAAAATTGCAGGGTCCAGAAGCAGTGATAAAAGAAATTGAAGTTTGCTGACTGGATCTACGGGAAGTGGGCCGAAATTTCGGATCCGCCATTTGAGAATCAACTGTCCGTAAACAGTAAATCCTATTGTCGCCGCAATGTATAAATAATCCAAATGTCTGAAACTCATTAGAACTCCATAACAGCCAGACCAAACCCGGTCTTGCCGTAGCCATTACCGTTATAAAGCATATAACGCTCACCCTGATGGTCAAAAACAAAAGGATACTCAATCATCTCAGAATCCCAGCCTGTTTCAGACACATCAATCCCCGTTTCATGCAAACGTAATTCCCAGACTTCACCATCTTGGCTGTAAGCATAGCCAATCCGATACTTTTCGCCTGTTCCACTCCGGTAGGAGAACCACATGTGATAGCCTTCATTCCGATCGCCAATCACCGTCGGGCGGGAAAAGGCCTGGGCTACACCCAGTTGGTAGGGCACCGCAAGACCATGACGTTGCCAGCGATGCCCATCAGCTGAAGAGGCATGATTGATCACATGTAGCATTTCACCATTGCCAGCATCCCAGGTGACGGTTGAACCATACCACATGCGGTAATGCCCGTTTTCTTCCTGGATGACCCACGGATAGGACAGGCTCACCCGATCAATGGCATCCACAGCCATGAATGGCTCATCGCTATCCAGGCGTAGAGAAAAGTCGGGCTCAAGTATAAGTCGTCCAATGTCGCCCCGCCAGTGTCCCTCTGCCGGGCATTGCCAGCCCATAAAGAGGATGTAGCGCCGATCGCCCACCTGATAGCAGTTACCAATACTAACACCGCAGGCATAAAAGCTATCTTCCGAACCATACTCAAACACTGGCTTGTCGTGGACATAAACAACCTTACGTTGTTCGATATCCACATCGACAAACCCGACTGAGGAGCGATTTTGGCGATCGCGCCCACTAAAAAAAACCCGATACACGTCCCTCTCTAACCACACAGCCAGTGGATTGGCCGCATGGCTGACCAACTTAGGGTGAATCAATTCCGGACAATAAACCTGTCCCACTTTTCTCCAACGCATTCGTGAACCTTCTAAGTAGGTAGTCATAACTAATCGATAAAGGAGGGGAGTGGGGGCTGCGCCCCCAGGCAGGGGGTGAAACCCCCTCCACCCCCAAAATTATCCTTAATTTAATTGCGCCTCGCTACTTAGATACTCCTCAAGCGACTGCTTGGGATCTTGGCACGCTCAGTGGCATTGCCTACGTAAACACCTTCTGCTTCGGCATCTGCAAGAATCAGGGCTCCCGCGCCAATGACGCATCGTTCTCCAACTTTAATATGATCGCGTAGCGTGGCATTGACTCCAATGAAGCAACATTCGCCAATTTCGACCCCTCCTGAAATCACCACATGGGAGGAAATAAAACAGTGATCATGGATGATCGAATGATGTCCAATATGATTGCCGCTCCATAACGTCACATTATTTCCAATGGTGACAAACGGCTGAATCGTGTTGTCCTCAAAAATAAAACAATTCTCGCCGATCCGGCCCTGATTCAGCACCGTCGCATGGGGGCTGATGAAACTTGCCATTCGGTAATCCATCGCCTTTGCAGCTAGATACTTCTCTTTGCGGATGGCATTGAGTTTTGCATAACTGACTGCAATAAACATCTCGTATTGATTAGGAGGATAGTTCTTATCAATCTCTTCAAAAGGAACAAGGGGCAAATCACAGAAGGTGGGGTTAGTCAGATAATCTGCATCGACGGTAAAGGCGACAACTTCATATTCAGAGTCGGTGGTGAAGTAGTAATGGGCAAGCTGGGCAATATCACCCGCACCAAAAATTACCAGTGGCTTTTTCATACCGACTTCCTCACCAAGATCGTGAATTCATACAGATCATAATCATGCAGTAATGCCACGTTTCGTGAGTAGCGACGCTTGCAAAGATCAAATAAAAAACAGGGGTCGGCATAGTACAGGTTATCCCGCATCTTGTCCACATCTGAGTATGATGTCAAACAGTTGAAGGTAAAACCTTTACGGCTGAAGCGATTTAACACCTCAAGCGTCGTCTCCAGATACTCTTTCCATTCAGAATTGTGATAGCCCAATTTGACATTAAAAATGCCACTCGCCACACTGTAATCTGCTGGCTCTAGCGGTTCCGCAGCCACCATAAAATGCGCATGAGCATGGTTGGCATAGCGCCGCTGAGCAGCACGTATCATTTCCTGAGAAATGTCACAGCCAACGTAACTGAAATGGTGAAACCTCGAAGTAAGGAATTCAAACAGTGCTCCATAACCACACCCAAAGTCATTGAGCGAAAAATGGGCTGGCTGTTGGATAATTTTGCTCAGTTGCTCAAAACGCAGCATCTGGCTTGCTTCGCTGTTCCAATCGACCCCCTGCGGTGTCTCACCGTGTTCAACTAACTTGGCGGAGTAGTAAGCGGCCACATCAGTTAGAATACTGTTTTTCTTATCTGCCATAAACCTGCCGCACGATCGTATAGGGACGCCGTTTGGTTTCGGAGAAGATCTTGGAAAGGTAGATCCCAACAACACCAATAAAAGAAATAATCAAACCACCTAGCAACCAGATTGACGCCATCACCGAAGTCCAACCACTAATGGGTTTAGTGAAAAATAACCAGTAAATTATCAGAAGAATGATATAAATTCCCGCCAGTAATGAAATGAACACACCCAGGTAGAAAATCGCAATCAGAGGCGCATTGCTAAAAGAAGCCACCGCGTTTACCAGGAGCGACATTTTACGACTAAATGTATAGGTGGTTTCACTACCACAAAGCTTTCTGACAACCTGGGGCTTTTGAAAGAAGCCAGTGATATGCCAGAGCCCTGCCATGAAAACCTCCCGCTCTCGGTGACGCAGTAATGCTCTGACATAACGACGAGACATCAGCCTGGCGGTGACAATGTTTTCTGGCAATTCTAACCCGGTGAGAGCATTAAACAGGCGATAAAACCATTGCCCACTCCAGCGTTCAAAGGTACTCCCTTTTCGCCGTTCTTGTACGCCATAAACCACATCACAGTTTTCGATGGTGAATTGCTGGTAGAAACTCAACAGCCATTCGGGTTCTTCTTCCAAATCACTGTCAATTAGAAAAATGAGATCACCTTTTGCATAGGCTAGTCCAGTCATCATGGCTTTGTGATGGCCAAAATTGCGTGAGAGATCAATTAAAACTACGTGAGAGTCACGCTCAGTGGCCGCGATCGCAATATCCAGACTCTTATCGGGCGAACCATCGTTTACCAGCAGAATCTCATAGTCCTCACCAGCTAATTCTCGTGCAGCTTTACCCGCACGCCAGCAGAACTCATCAATATAGGGAGCAGACTTGTAGAGAGTTGAGACGATAGAAAGCTTCATGACTTTATATATTTCATGGACCTGGGTGCGTTCCTACCGCAGTTAAACAGAAGATCGAGAATTGTCACCTCATGGATAAACTCACCCCATAGTTGAGGATACTCTGGGTAACCAGAATAATCGAACCAGGTCAGTTTGATACCCCGCTCCCTAAACATATTTTCTTCGATATAGCCCTGGGCAGAGGGACCAGAGATATACTCACAGGCTCCTGTTTGGCCACAAAGCTCGACTAAACGTTCCGTTTTCCCTTCCACCAGGGTGTAATCCCAGGAGTTGCTGATTTTGGTTGTAATACCCAGGTAGCTACATACGGCTTCGATCAACGTTCGATTCAGTTGACTGAGATGGGTGTACTGTTTCTGGAAATAGAGGGGTTCTAACCAGGCAGCAATTTCCTCGAAATGGGGTGCCCGTCGATAATTTCGCATTAGGGCCTTCCAGTGCGTTTCTGCCCAGTCAAAGCCGTCAATTTCCGTATCGCGAATGCGCTGGAGGTATTTAGACTTTACTTTGACTGGCACAGTCAGCCATTGAACGCCATGAGGTGTCTTGATCTGATTACGGTTGCGCCAATCCCGCCGAGTATACTGCACGTCATCGTAGAGGATGAACTCATCGACGGCGGCGATCATGTCGAAATAGCCCTTCCAGGGAATGTAGTTGGATTGAACGATCGCAACCTTCTTCATACTCCTACACCTTTGAGAAACTGATTAGATGAATGGTACCGAAATAAAAATTTGTAAATCTTCTGGGCTTTGAATTTTATAGGGTGGGCAATACCCACTAGCCCTAATTCACTGCCATTCAACCAACAGATGCATATTGAGTGACCTCTTAAACTACCAGGGCATTTATGGATCAAGTATTAATAGAATTGACCTTAATAAAGGTCATTTTTACTGATAGCTCTCCCTGTTTTATCTCATGAGCGAAGATGAACTGGGCATCAAAACCAAGCTGTTTCAAAGATTGCTCTGCCAGTTCCAGCGCCTCGTTCTTTTGCGACATGATAACCACATTAGGGTTTTGCTGGAATAATGTTTTAACCTGCTCTACCTCTTCTGGAGTAGGATTAGGCTTGAGTGCAGTACTGGGGAAGTTCTCGGTTTGGGGTATCCATCGCAGAGCAGAACAAGCAATAGAGCGATACACCAGTAGTTCATCAATGTTGTACCAGGGTAAGAGTTGTGCTTTCGGATCTACCGATGCAAGATACTGTTGAGTACGAACGGTTAATGAAAAAGCATCTCTCCGTTGCGATCGATTGACTGGATTTGTGAGTATAAAAGTTGGCCCTGGTGCAGGAATGCTAACCCCTACTAAATGAGTCGAAATCAGGTGCGGAGAGGTGTTCATTAATACGGAGGTCAGATTCATGACACCAAAAGATAAAAGCAGGGTGGCTAGTGCTGAACTCAAAATTTTCTGAGTGGGATGGCGCATCAAAACGGATGCAACACCCAGAACCAACCACAGTGCACCTAAAAAGAGAGCAATAGAAATTGCCTGATTGTAAAGAACTGGAGGCTCAGTCGGCGAGCGATACAGAATTAACGCCCACAGAATGATGCCTGAAATGATGAGTGAAAACTGGTACGGTTTAAGGCGATTGAGAACCGTTTCTAGCTGTGAAAGTTGAGCACCGATCGCAATAAAAGTTGATGGCAGGAGATAAGTGGTGTAGAAATAAAATTGAAGTATTGGTTTGCCTCTTAACTCGAAGCCCAAAAATATCAGGACACTCAGCAAAAAGCAGATCTGTAGACTCAGGTTGATTGGCTGAATACGAGGTATTTTTTTGAATTGGCTCAACGTAAACAGCACGGTACCGCTGATTAGTGTAATCAGTGGAAATATGACCCAAAAGCCATTTGATAGCCAAAGTTCCCACCCAATCTTCCAGGGGTTTTTAATTGGAAGAAAGTAAAGGGCAGCATTGACTGAGGGGAGAAAGAAAAGGAACTTCCCATTGAATAAAATGCTGATTATGCCCAGAGCCAGTGTGGCAATGAGTACACCGGTAAGGCTCAGTAAACCACTATAAATAACTGAGTTCCTACGGTATTTAAAATTAGCAAGTAGGTAATAAAGAACCAGTGGTGGAGCAAGCGCAATCCAGAATAGATTACAGTGAATCGCTAACCCATAAAACACTCCACTCAGCACCAGGAAAATTTTCCATTGTTTTTCCTGTGCGGCTAGAACTAATAAATAAATGGCTGCACAGTAGTAGGCTATTCCAAATCCATCCACATAGTTGGAGCCGATCGCTGTCAAAAACCATCCATAGCTACCCATCATGACGGATGCCAGGAGTGCGCTTCTGCTGCCGACTGTGCGCTTTAAGAGTAAATAGATTGAAATAACAGCCAGGTAATAAAAACTAATGTGCAAAAGATATTGGGCAATTAAGGGAGGGAAGAATTTAAACGCTAAATATCCAGGAATAATCTGGGCCAGCCGTGTACCAAAGTAGTAAGTGTGACCAGGTAAGAATTGTTCAAGTCGGAGGAAAAAGCCTAGGTAAAACCATGGATCGATTTGTCCATGAAGATCGAACAGCCAGACGTCATTGTTTAATGCCAGTAGCCAGGGCAGAAACAGAAGTAGCAGCAGGTTCTTATCTACAGTCGCTAACGCAGTAGCAATTCGCTTATACATGTCTTCTGGATTGTTGAGAGGGTAGCGTTGATACCAATTTCCATTCAATACTTAGGGTGATTATAAAGTGCTGGAGGTCGTTTACAAAGTGTAAAGCTGAAAGTGCAAGGTGAGTTTTGCTGAAAAGGTGAGTTTTGCTGAAAAGGATGGTCTGCTATCGTGACTCACGAGTCAATTGACTCTTTCCCAAATCCCTCTTCACCGCGCAAAGGAAACTTCCCTTCCCTACGAGGAAAGGGGTTAGGGTTCGGTCTAGAAGCTTTAAGCAAAAACAAGCCACTTGCAAACGCTCAAACCATTTGCCTGGATGCCAGCTTGGCCTTCAAATCCGCAGGGGCCACTGCACCGTATTCAGTAATGATGGCCGTGATTAAATTCGCTGGCGTAACGTCAAAAGCCGGATTGTAAAATTCAACACCAGATGGGCAAAGCATCGTTTCGCCTACCTGATAAATTTCGCTGGAGTGGCGTTCTTCGATCGGGATCTGGCTACCATCTGCGATAGCAAAGTCAATAGTTGATAACGGAGCCGCCACAAAGAAGGGAATGTTATGGGCTCTGGCAATCAGCGCAACGCTGTAGGTGCCAATTTTGTTGGCGGTATCCCCATTGGCGGCGATGCGATCGGCCCCAACGACCACCACATCAATCATGCCTCGCTGCATACAGTGGGCAGCCATATTATCGGTAATGACTGTGACCGGGATACCTTCCTGAACACATTCCCAGGCTGTCAGTTTGGCCCCCTGCAAGCGGGGGCGAGTTTCATCGGCGTAAACCCGCTCCAGGCGATCGCCCAACCAGGCAGAACGAACCACACCCAGAGCAGTTCCATAGCCTGCAGTTGCCAGGGCTCCAGCGTTACAGTGGGTCAGGATTCGGAGTTTTTGAGGGCTGGAGGGAAGAACCTGAAGTCCATGGTTTCCAATTTGTCTACAGGTCTTCAGGTCTTCAGCGTTAATGTTTTGGGCGGTTTCCAGAAGAATCTGTTTCAGATAATCAACGGGTCCTAGCGTTTGATGGGCGGTTTTCAACATGCGGTCGATCGCCCAAAATAAGTTCACCGCAGTCGGACGGGTCGCTCGTAACCGTTGGGCAACCTGCTCTAACTGAGTTAGAAATTCAGTGCGATCGCGGGTTTTAATCTCCCGTGCTCCCAGATACATACCATAGGCTGCTGCCACCCCAATGGCCGGAGCTCCCCGTACAATCATCGTTTCAATAGCCCAGGCCATATCTTCGTAACGGTGGATATCCACCATTGCATACTCTTTGGGCAGACGGGTCTGGTCAATCAGTAAGACGCGTCCGTTTAGGGCTTCGTCGGGTGACTCACTTTGCCAGATGACAGGGTAAACATGGTTAGCTGAAGACATGGAGAATTCCGATTTTCAGATATAGAGAATAAATAGCTGGGGAGTGGAGGCTAAGTAAGCTTATGCCAATATTTTATGAAGCTTGACATTATCATCTCCCGGCTGTCGCCGTCCCCTTTGGTAAGGGGGACTACAGTGGGTTCTGATTCTACGCATCCTCATATTGAATTGGTATTAGGCACTACCCCCACTCTGGCCCCCATAAAACTGTAGGGTGGGCAGTGCCCACCCTACAAGACTAAACGCTAACAACAGAAGGCTGTTTGCTAAACAGTTTCAAAATTCGTTCCGCCATTTGGGATGGCATCAGACCCAAGTCTGCTTTTGATTCATCGGGAGTGGCGTGGTCAACTAGCTGGTCGGGGACGCCAATGCGGGTCAGGGAAACCATAATATCGGCATCTAGCAATGCTTCAGCGATCGCCGAGCCAAAGCCACCAGGGAGGCAACCTTCCTCCATCGTGACTACACGACCAATTTTCTCTGCCAGAGGCAGAATCAGCTCCGTATCCAGAGGCTTTGCAAAGCGGGCGTTAATCACCGTTGCTTCGATGCCGTGC
The DNA here is from genome assembly GCF_049200465.1 of Leptothermofonsia sp. ETS-13. Lineage (NCBI taxonomy): Bacteria > Bacillati > Cyanobacteriota > Cyanophyceae > Leptolyngbyales > Leptolyngbyaceae > Leptothermofonsia > Leptothermofonsia sp. ETS-13. The sequence continues at coordinate 787,094 of NZ_CP120836.1, read as the reverse complement.
TCATGGAGGATTTCTGCCGTTTGCATGGCCGGGTAGACCATTGAGCCATAGGCAACCAGCAGCAGGTCATCGCCATTACGCAAAATTTCCCCTTTGCCAATGGGGAGAGGCTCCCAGCCTTCTTCCATCAGGGGCGCACCATAGCCATTGCCTCTGGGATAGCGGAGGGCGATCGGTCCATCATGTTGAATCCCAGTCACAATCATGCGCTGGAGCTCAGCTTCATCCTTGGGAGCCATCAGCACCATATTGGGGATGCAACGCAGGTAGGCGATATCATACATTCCCTGGTGGGTTGGACCATCGGCACCAACAATGCCTGCCCGGTCCATACAGAACAAGACTGGCAGGTTTTGAATGCAGACATCGTGAATAATCTGGTCAAAGGCCCGCTGCAAGAATGTGGAATAAATTGTAGCAACAGGACGCATGCCCTCACAGGCTAGCCCTGCGGCTAAAGTCACAGCATGTTGTTCGGCGATGCCCACATCAATGTATTGTCTGGGTACCCGTTTTTGTAAGATGTCTAGCCCGGTTCCGGTTGCCATAGCAGCAGTAATTCCCACAATGCGGGGATCGTTTTCTGCCAGCTTGGTCAGGGTTTCGCCAAATACTTTGGAATAGCTGGGTGGCTTGGGTTTGCTAGAGGGAGCGGCTTTCCCGGTTGCCAGGTTAAAGGGGTTCTGAGCATGGTAACCAACCTGATCTTTTTCGGCGACCTCATAGCCCTTCCCTTTGACAGTAGCGACATGAACTAGAACGGGACCGGGAATTTTGTGCGCCTGCTGGAAGGTAGCAATTAGTTCTTCCAGGTTGTGTCCATCGATGGGGCCAATATAGGTGAAGCCTAATTCTTCAAAAACAGCCCCAACTTTGGGAACGGCCAGCCGCTTCATCCCTTCCTTGACTCGGCCCAGTTCAGGGCCGAGAGAGTCACCCACAAAGGGCAGGTGTTTAAATTGCTCTTCCAGGTTGTCGCTGATGAATTGGACAGGTGGGCTGAGACGCAGTTTGTTGAGGTAGCGAGGAATGGCACCCACGTTAGGAGAAATGGACATTTCGTTGTCGTTTAGAACAACGAGCAGATTGGTCTTGGGCAGGTGCCCCGCATGGTTAATTGCTTCCAGGGCCATGCCCCCCGTCAGGGCTCCATCGCCAATGACTGCTACGACCTTATGTTTCTCGCCTTGCAGATCACGAGCTAAGGCCATGCCTAGTGCTGCGGAAATGCTGGTGGAGGCATGCCCGGCACCAAAGTGATCAAATTTACTCTCGCAACGCTTTAAATAGCCAGCTACCCCATCTTTCTGGCGCAGGGTGTGGAAACGAGAATAGCGCCCGGTAATGAGTTTGTGGGGATAAGCCTGATGCCCAACGTCCCAGACCACTTTGTCGCGGTCGAGGTCCAGGGTTTGGTAAAGGGCGAGGGTCAACTCGACCACACCCAGACCGGGACCCAAGTGTCCGCCTGTGGCAGCCACGGTTTGCAGGTGTTTCTCGCGGATCTGACGAGCAATTTGCTGGAGCTGGTAAACGGACAGTCCATGCAACTGATTAGGATGGGTGATTTCGCTCAGATGCATACCGGGGTATCCTCTGGATTTTTTATGAACGAATTCATATACGTTTAACACTGTAGTCGATTCCGGTGTCCGAATTCGGCGATACAGAAAGCAAGTTTTTTACATTAGGTGCCTAATAGGCGTTACGTCCGCTTGGGCTCCATTGGAGAAAGCGTGTATCATGCACATTAGTCCGTTTCACCTTGTCTAAAGTCGTGAGCATTCAGTATTCTCAACATCAGTCTCTGCATTCTTCTTTAGCCGCCAGCGGAAGGTTTGTTCGTTACCTGGCTGGGATTGGGGTCACCAGCGGGCTGATCACTTCAGTTGTAGCTGTGCCAGGGGCGATCGCTTTCCCCTCTCCCCTGCCCCAGGTTGATGACTACAAACCCACCCAGAAAGATTTCAACCAATGTACGTCCCGCCTGTTGGAGTTGAATATCTCCGTTGAAGAAGCAACCTGGGCTTGCGCTCGCGCTTTGGTGCCGAGTGATCTGGGTCGGTGTGTCAGTGAAGTGGCAAGAGACGGGGGCATTCCTGCTACCGATGCTCTTTCTGCCTGCCGTCAGGTGCGCCGCCCTAAGGAGATGGCCTCCTGTGTGGTTGCTATAAATCGCAATCTTAAAGAGGCTACAGCATCAGAAGTGTTGGATAACTGCCGTCGCAGTCTGTTTCCTGATCGCTTTGCCGATTGTGTTGTGGGTACCACCCGCGCCGCCAAGAACCCTGCGACCCAGGCCATGAATACCTGTGTCGATGGCGGCTATTTTCCACGGGAAGTAGATCCCACCTTCATCAGCTACCCCCTGGTCGAGCAACCAGAACCTGCTCCTCTACCATCCTACGAACCTGTCCCCACGCCTGCCCCGGTGACGCCCGCTCCTACCACGCCTGCTCCTCCGACTGAAGTGCTGCCACAAAAATATTGACTATCGTTGATTTAGCGAGAAAACGGGAGGGGCGAATGGGGAGTGCTCTGAACTAAAGCTAATGGGCGGTGCCTACCCCGCGATGTATAGCTGGCGCTAGGCTGCTTAGGACATTGGTTTTAAGGGGGTATGGGGGCTTCGCCCTCAGCCAGGGGTGGAAACCCTGCACCCCGTCCTAAGCCTGGTAACTATCGCTGTATCTTTAAACCTGACTTGACGGCAAAACCCACCACTACTCGTTCATATTTCGGTAGGTTGCTACGGCAGAAGGAGAGATCCGGTTCAGGTAACGGAAGATCCAGTATTTAAAGATCGTGTCCAAAATCACCGGGAATGTGGCAATAAACAGAAAAATAAAATCTCGATTGGGTGGCAAGCCGAAGTGTTTCGCGACTCCTTCCAGCAAAATCTCCCAGCCATGGGGTGAGTGAAAGCCCACAAACATGTCGGTAAACAGAATGATGATGAATGCTTTGGCACTATCGCTCAAGCCATAGATCGTTTCATCCAGGAAGGATTTGAGCACAACCACTTCTCGCTGATTCACCAGTATTACGATCGCGAAGGCTATGAGGGAGAAGACATCAGAGAATACGTTGGCGATCGCATTTGACCCCTGCCGATAATTCTCCTTTGCCAGTTCAACCGCCCGCTCTCTGACAAGACACTCCCGGACTTGTTCGCCTGAAAGCGAAATTGTTGACCCAGGGAGAGTTGCCCCATCTACCGCACCTCCTTCCAGCTCAGCTCGACAAGCGACCTCTTGCTCCCCGGTCAATTTGGGTGGCCTACCAATCATGCTGTCGAACCGCAGCCGTTCTTCATAGGTGCGGAGGTCATTGAGGGCTTCTTCCTCCAATTCGGAGTTTAAGAAAACTTGAGCCTGTTCGGGGTGCCTGATATTTTCAACAATTGGGCTAACAATAAAAATTTTGGTCAATTGCTGTGTTAGAAGCGGAACAATAATTAATAGCAAAAGGAACCGAATAGAAATCAGAGTTTTTGCTTTCGTTGTCCGAAAACTTTGAACAACCTGCTGCTCTGAGCTGGGGTCTAAGTCCCGCTTAATCCGATTCAAAGTTCCCAAAATTGATCGGGGCAGAACCCCTGTTTTATCCAGAATCGAATCATCCTCAGGAACCATTTCTGGTGAATAGGCAGGCTTCTTCTCCTGCACTTCTGCCAACAAATCATTTTGCGATAGAGAAGTTGTTCTAGTTCTATTTGTTTGAGAAATGGGAACTAGAGATAAGGAAGTAGATTCTTTTGGTTTGTAGCGATCGATAATGTCATCAATAAACTTTAGCTTCTCTAGCGTAATCTCAGTTCGCTCCCTATCCCGGTTACTCATACCGGGGCGAGCACTGGCAGAGGGATCAGTTGTGCTAAAAAAAGAGCGGCTAGTCTTAAATTCTGACAGGCGAATCTCTGCGATTTTCAGGTATTTCTTTAGCTCGGATTGAAAATAGGCAAAGGTATTATCACTATATTTTTTTTCAATATTTGAAATGGGATTGCCATCGAAGTGTTCATCTTCAATCGCTTTAATCATTAAGGCTGCATCATATGCCTGATCGAGAGCCCTTTCTGGCGTTCCTTCATACCACTGTCGGGCATTCTGCAGCCGCCGATTAATTCTAGTCCAAAATGAAGTCATAACAGCAGGCTCGATAGGGTCTTTGAGTGTTAGAACCAGTAGCCCCAACACTTGAAGATAAAGTGTACTCTAGAACTTTAGAGCACGTAGCAATCCTAACAAAGTCCTCAGAGAACAAATTCGTGAATGGCGAATCAGTTTGGATTACAGGCCCAACCCGAAGTGGCAAAACTAGCCGATTAGTTGAGCTGTTTAGGGAATGGATGGAAGGTCATAGGCAATGGATAGGTAGCAGCCAGGTCAGTAGAGGGCAGAAGCTAGGAGCCCAACCTTCCACTCCAGGTTTCCTTGTCCTGGCGGCCATTGGTGACAACCGGATAGATCTGGTCGATCGCCTCACCGTTGCCACCCAGAGCCGCTATCCGTTTCACTCTACAACACCCCTTGGGTTCTTCCAGGATGAGGTTCTGCTGTTCTGGCCTCTGCTGATTCAACAGCTTGATCTGAAGGCCCAGTTTCCCCTGCGACTGGCTCCAGAGAACGAACAGGAGCTTGCCAGCCGGCTCTGGCAACCAGAGCTTGATCGGGTGCTGGCGCAGCAGTCCAGTTTAATCGCTGCCCGCATGGTGCGGCGATCGCTCGATTTGCTGCAACTGGCCTCCCTCGCTGGAATTCCCATTTCCGATATCCCTTCCATTCTGGAACAGGGACTGGGAGGACAGGTGGATGAATTACCCCTACCTCCTGGCGAAATTGGAGAATTGCTACAACGCTGGCAACACTGGTGTCTGGAGAGAGGACTATTGACCTATGGCATTCTGGCAGGGCTTTACTGGCAATATCTGTTGCCCAATCCCACCTACCAGGAGCATCTGGTGCAACGCTATCAGTGGGTTCTAGCCGATGATGTGGATGAGTATCCGGCGATCGCCCGTTCCCTGTTTGAGGCACTGCTGGATGGAGGAGTCACGGGCGCTTTTACCTTTAACCCCAATGGAGCCGTGCGTCTGGGGTTGGGAGCCGACCCCAACTATCTGGCAGAGCTGGCAAACCGTTGCCGGGTCGAAGAATTAACCGAAAGCCCTGTTCCATCTCTGGGCAAAGAATTCGGTACTTCAGTGGTTGAACTGGTGATGAACCCCGTCTTTTTTGCCAGCCTGCCGGAGTCCATCCAAACGATTCAAACCACTTCACGGGCCCAGCTTTTACAGCAGATTGCAGAAGTGATTATCGAAGCCGTCCAGGTGGGACAGGTGGAACCGAGGGAGATTGCCATTATTGGTCCTGGTCTGGATGCGATCGCTCGCTACAGCCTGATCGAAAGCCTCACCCAACACCAGATTTTTGTCGAGTCCCTGAACGACCAGCGCCCTCTCACCAGTTCTCCCATCATCCGCGCGCTCCTCACCCTCCTTACCCTCGTCTATCCTGGCCTGGGACGACTGGTAAACAGAGACGCCATTGCAGAAATGCTTGTCGTACTATCCGGATATCGGGGCCAGAGAACAGGAAGTGGGACAGACGTAGCAATCGAAGCAAACTCAAAACTCAAGATTCAAAATTTACACCACCCCCTGATCGACCCCGTCCGTGCCGGACTATTGGCCGATTACTGCTTCGCCCCCCATCCTGAGCATCCTCGCCTGCTCCCTGCAAACACCTTCCCCCGATGGGACCGCCTTGGCTATCAGGTTACTGCTGCCTACGAAGATATCGTGCAATGGATTAGCACTCAACAAGCTCAGTTGGAACAACGCCTGATTCCCAATGCCGTTTCGCTACTGGATCGAGCCATTCAGTTCTTTCTGCTAGGCGGTGGTACTCTTCCATTTGACCAGCTTTCCGCCCTCCGGCAATTGATTGAAACGGCTCAGCACTACTGGGAAGTGAATAGCAGGCTCAAAAGCCGGGAACGTTACGAATCACCTGCTTATATGACCGTCAGCCGCTTTATTCAACTACTGAATAGTGGCACAGTAACTGCAAACCCTTACCCCGTGCGCCCAATGGGACCCGCCAGCAATGCAGTGACACTGGCAACAGTGTTTCAGTACCGCTCGAACCGTCGAGCCCATCGCTGGCAGTTCTGGCTGGATGCCGGTTCTCCCCGTTGGCTGAGTGGCATTGATGCTCTGTTTGGTGCCCCACTCTTCCTGCACGAATGGTCGGGACGGGCTTGGACAGCTGTCGATGCGATGGAGTCAAATGAACGCCGCCTGCGTCGGATTTTGCTAGACCTGTTGGGGCGAACGGCAGAAAAAGTTTACCTCTGCCACAGCGACCTGGCAACCAATGGGCAGGAGCAAACTGGGGTCTTGTTATCGCTGGTGAATGTGGCAGTGCCTTATCAGTAAGGAGAGTGTGGCGGATAGAATAATAGCATGTTAGCACTACTATAGATTTGGGCAGGTGCAGGGGTTCCACTCCTGGCTGGAGGCACAGCCCCCACGTTCCCCTCTCGTTTCAATGTCCTAACGCACCCGCGTAAAGCCTATGAAAAGAACTGGTCTTTGTGAGAAATCCTGAATGTGGTGGATGGCCATTAAGGGTCAAATGGGCTTTTGACCCCTCTTCTCTCTCGATTAAGAATATGGGTATAAATCATGGTCGTCTTCACATCTTTGTGACCCAGTAAGTCCTGCACCGTGCGAATATCATAGCCATTTTGTAATCAATGGGTTGCAAAACTGTGACGAAACGTATGACAGCTCACCCGCCTCTGAATTCCTGCCGCCTGCGTCGCTCGTTTAATTGCCTTCTGCAATCCGCTAGGGTCTAAATGGTGGCGCCGAATCCTGCCACTACGAGGATCACAAGATCGACGATCAGATGGAAAAACTAGAAAAGCGTATTGCCAAACCCACTCACGATCAGCACCGACATATTTGCGCTCTAACGCGAACGGGAGAGACACCGAACCGTATCCTTGAACGAAATCCTGTTGGTGCAAACGCCTGACTCCTTGAAGATGCTCTTTAAGCGCTTCAACCAGAGAATCTGGCAGCATCGTTACCCGACTTTCATGCCCCTTCGCATCTCTAATCACTAGTTGGTGATGGCCAAAGTCTACATCCCTAACACGCAATTGCAAGCACTCGGTTTGCCTCAAGCCACTACCATAAAGAAGTTGAACTATGAGTTGATAGACCCCTGACAACTGACGAATTACAACAGCAGTTTCTGCTTTAGTTAAAACCGTCGGTAAGTAGCGAGACGGCTTGGCTCGAAGGGCGTTGACCTGAATCTCCAACTCTATCGCAAAACGTCTCGGTAGAGAAGCAACAAAGCACTGAGAGCTTGATTTTGGGTAGAATCTGCAACCTGTTGGTCTACCGCGAAGCGACTCAAAAAGGCTTCAATCTCAGCATTGCCTGACTCTCTGGATGCGGTCGATTGTGGAAAGCAAGATACCGCTTAATCCAGTTAATGTAACTGATGGATCTTGCGAGTAGTACGCCGTCCTCAACAGACGAAAGGCTTTGTCAAACTGCCAGTGCGCTGGTGAGTCGAGCGCACCTTTGACTAGCTCAACTGGTGTCGGCGCTTTAGCGAGGATTATGAGGTACTGCCCGAAACCTATGAAGCGATGGTATGTGCTGTAATGGTATAGCTCATGGTCAGACATTTAGCATAATGCTAACTTCTCAGACATCCTCTAAAGGTATCTAGCAATTTGATGATGAATTACCTTAATAAAAGGTAAGTAATTACTCATGACCTGATTTCTCATTCGAAAACTTTAGGCTGATTTTACATATAATCCTTTAAAGATCTGTTTTTATCGGTAATCATGCGGGGTATTTAAAGGAGTCTAGAGTTGAATTTCAGTGTTTGCGACGGTTCTTCTCAAGGGCTGGGTGTCTATCGTAGATTCGGAAGCCAATAAATCCCACTAAACCCTACTACGGGCAGAGGGTAGGCATCCCAAATTTTTATTTAGTTCGTTTAAGGGAATAAAGCAATGGCCGTCGAAAAAGTAAACTCTTCCTCTAGCTTGGCTGAAGTTGTTGATCGCATCCTGGATAAAGGTATCGTTGTGGATGCCTGGGTTCGGGTATCCCTAGTTGGTATCGAATTGCTAGCTATAGAAGCACGGGTTGTCATCGCTTCTGTTGAAACCTACCTGAAGTATGCTGAAGCTGTTGGTTTGACTGCTCAGGCTGCTGTTCCTGCTGCATAGTAACTCCAAGCTGGGAAACCTGCTTGTCAGGTTTCCCAGCTTTCCTGAAATTGTTTGATACATACAGCGTGCACAAATAGTTTGTGGGTAGACCTCGAGAGGTAATGATGAGCAGCGTTAGCCGCCATCATTTCGAACTGAAAAGTCATTATGATTTGGGCACTACCTAGTTTATAGACATTATCGGAAATAAATCGCTCGATATGGGCATGGGTGATAAAGCCATGAGAATTGACAGTTTTATGCAAAGAATTGATTTTCTTTCTTGTTTCCGATTAAGTCTTATGAACAAAGGGGCCGGGGCAAACCCCCCACACAGGAATGTGAGCCATGCGCCTCGTTCAAATTTCAAGAAGGACACTATGGCAGTCCTAAATCCATTGTGAGATGGAGAGGTTTTAGGAGAACTCCTTCTCATAATCCAGATAGGGTCTCATAATCCAGATAGGATCGCTATAACAGGTTTGCTGTCTGGTTTCTAAATAGGAGGATTTGATTATGTCTTTCAAGGAGTCCTGGCAGCAGCAGCGACACCAGCGCCAGCAAGAGATAATGCAACGCCAACAAGTCGTTCAGCAAGAACTTGCGATTGCCAGACAAGAACGTCAAATAAAAGCCGCTCAATTGCACGCCGATCTGAGTTTGTTCCGAGAAAAAATCATTGCAGAGAACCATGCTCGACGAGCGGAGTCTCAAAAATTTCAGGTGGAACTACAGCGATCTTGTGAGCAATTGAAGACTGAAGTGCAGAGCTTGCTGAGCGTGGCTCGCGATCGCCGTCAGGCCCAGGCCCAAGAACTGGCTCAGCAACTGGATACTTTTGTCCTGCAAATTCAACAGGAGACAGCTCAATGTCTCTCAATTGCGACAGCAGAGCGAATGCTAATGGCACAGCAGTTGAAAAAGGATTTGTCAACATTTGTAGAAGCCCTGCGCACTGATACGCAAAGCTTTTTATGGGAAATGGGTATTGGCCACCAGGAGCGGGCACGGCAGGTACAGCAAGAATTGGCCCAAAACCGCACTATCCGCAAAATCGAAGCAGCAGAATTGCGGTCAAAATTACGGCGCTTCTGTGCCGATCTGCGCAAAGAAGTTTGGGGAGGTGAACCATTCACCTCTGCTCACTCTGTGACCGTCAGCAACTCTGAAGCTCGTTCCAATGCTGCTGACAACGCTTGTGCGTCAGCTCCTTCAATTGCAGCACTCAAGAGTATTGGTGCTTTCCAATATGGTGATGCAGTCGCCGTTATTCCTGCTAAATCAACCCAACCTCTATCTAAAGAAGGTATTGCCTACGAGAAAGAAGTGTATAACTTCATCCACCAGGCTCAAGGTGCTCGCCTGACACAGATTGAATCCTCTTTAAGCATCAACCGTTTCCAGGCTGTCGATGCGTTAAGAGCTTTGATTAAGAAAGGATTGATCACGCAGCGCGATCGCATCTATCTCACCCAGGAACAGATTTCTCACGCTTAATGCAGCTCTCATCTGGCCAATTGTTCTAGCCATTCCACTCATTGCCAACACTCTCTCCTACTGAGGTTCAACCGTGACTACCGTACTTCGTGCCAGCCCCCGCCGATTTGTCAGCACTCCTTCCGTTGAACGAATCGCCAATCGCGCCTTACGCTACCTGCAATCGGGGTATTCTGTTCATCTGCGCGGACCCGCTGGAACGGGTAAAACCACGCTAGCACTGCACCTGGCAGACCTGCTTGCCCGCCCCATTATGCTGATCTTTGGAGATGACGAATTCAAAACCTCTGACCTGATCGGCAATCAGTCTGGCTATACCCGCAAGAAAGTAGTGGATAATTTTATCCACAGCGTAGTTAAGGTCGAGGATGAATTGCGGCAAAACTGGGTTGACTCTCGCCTGACGCTGGCCTGCCGGGAAGGATTTACGTTAGTTTATGACGAATTCAACCGTTCACGCCCAGAAGTCAACAACGTTCTGCTCTCGGCCCTGGAAGAGAAATTGCTAGTTTTGCCTCCCAGCAACAATCGTAGCGAATACATCCGAGTGAATCCCCATTTTCGTGCCATTTTTACCTCAAATCCAGAGGAATACGTGGGGGTGCATGCGACTCAGGACGCCTTGATGGATAGACTGATAACGATCAATATCCCTGAGCCAGATGAACTGACCCAGCAGGAAATTCTGGTTCAAAAAACTGAAATTGATCGCGCCAGTGCTTTACTGATTGTTCGTCTTGTAAAAGCCTTTCGGGCAGGTACCAGCACTGAAAAATCTTCAGGTTTACGCTCCTGCCTCATGTTAGCGAAGGTTTGCCAGGATCATGAAATCCTGATTTCTCCCGAAAATGCCGATTTTAGAGATGTGTGCTGTGATGTGCTGCTGTCACGAGCAGGGCTACCCTTTGAGGAAGCAACTAAAATTCTCTGGGATTTGCTGAATCATCCTGCCAGTAACGGTTTTAGTGACCTGGAATGGTTGGAAGAGCCCACTGAAATCAGTTCCCCTGAATTGGTGGTGGCAGAAGCCGTGGCGATCGCTCAGGAACCCGAACAACCCATCGAGCCAGAACCTGCAACAATTGACGATTTGCAAAGTACAGAAACTATATCTATTCCTTACGAGCAGGAAATCCTCGACTTTCTCAAACGATCGGCTGGTGCTCGGTTAACTCAAATCGAGCGGGCATTGAAACTGGATCGGTTTCAAATGGTTGATTCCCTACGGATGTTAATTGAGAAAGGCACCATTGTGCTGCGCGATCGCCTCTATCAACTGGCGGAGGTGGAATAATGACCAGCACCACCATTCCCAAAGGATTTCCTACCACTGCCCTGGCTAACAAAGACTCTACCAGAGCTATTGCCACATCTACGCTGGGTTCTTCTCTAGCAGATGTTCTGGAGCGAGTGCTGGATAAAGGCATCGTCATTGCCGGAGACATTTCAGTTTCCGTCGCCAATACTGAACTGCTCAATATCCGCATCCGTCTGTTAATTTCTTCTGTAGATAAAGCTAAAGAGATTGGAATCAACTGGTGGGAAAACAATCCCCACTTCGGTGCCAAAACTCAGGAACTAATGGAAACCAATCAACAACTCCAACAACGAATTGAAAGTCTGGAAGACGAATTGAGAGCATTACGTCGACTTTCAGTGGCCAGTGAAGCGCCATTTCCTCATGAATCGATGAAAATAGGAGAGATAATCCTATAGACACATCCTGTGACTTCCTCTGACATTCCAATTCAAGCAATCCCTAATTCACCCAAATCCAGTAAGGAAGCTGGCCTAGCACCCCTGTTATTGACAGTGGTTGAACTAGTGCGGCAATTAATGGAAGCTCAAATTATTCGCCGCATGGAAGCTGGAGAATTAAGCGATAAAGAACTCGATCGCGCCGCCGAAAGCCTCCGTAAGCTGGAAGAACAGGTGATTGAAACCTGCAAGATTTTCGACATTGACCCCGTAGACTTGAATATTGATTTAGGAGAAGTCGGCACCCTGCTACCGAAATCAGGAGGCTACTATCCGGGCCAAACCTCCACCAGCCCAACCATCCTGGAGCTTTTGGATCGCTTACTCAATACGGGCGTTGTGCTTCAAGGGGAGGTTGACCTGGGGTTAGCCAATATTGACCTGATCCACGCTAAGTTACAGCTTTTACTCACCTCAAAGCGAATTAGCAAATGAGTTGATGAGCCAACTTCTAACCATCCAGAGAGAGTGTTCTATTACCTAGAGTAATAATTTCAGTGTTCGAACTTGCCCAGGTTTTAATCCATGCACACAATGCCTGAATAGTTAGAGATTTTTGCGCTCTTACCACAACAAGCTCTCCATCGAGATTTAGCGTAAACTTCTTTGCACCAGCTTTGCTTCTAGAAGGAGGGAATAAAATCTTCATGCGTATTGGTGTAAGTCTCAGTATATGGAACTGAATCCTTATATCGTGTGACTACCATTTCTTTGGTTTTAGTTACTCTTCTTGTTGCAGGGTACTTGTTAGGGATACTAAAGTGCTTCATATCTTCTGTGTAACTTCCACCCACCCCCAGCCTTCATTTGGATTGTTTGGATTCCTGTTAATGTAAACAACGTTTCCAATCCATCTACCTAAACGTTCTCAAATGGCAGATAAACTTCAACTGTATCAATAACAATTCTGTAACAACTTTCTCTTGATGCCAACAGATAATCTTGCGGTTGCTGCCCCAACCGAAGGCTTACGGTATAACAAAAATTTGAGTGGATTTTGCGTAGTTCAGGGGAACTCTAAAACTAGTTAAATTACTGCATCTCGCGGCCCCTATGAGCAACGGAATTTATTTGTATGGCATTTTCCCTCCTCCCGGCCCACAGAATCTAGAACTGGAAGGGTTAGATAAACAGCCCATACAACTCCAAACTATTGATGGATTTGCCTTCCTCTATTCAGATGCCCAACAGGAACGATACCTTGCCAGCCGGAAGAATCTGTTAGGCCATGAAAAGGTGCTGGAGCAGGCCATGCAGGCAGGCTATCGAACTTTACTGCCGCTTCAGTTTGGGCTGATTGTTGAGAATTGGGAGACTGTAAGTCAGCAATTAACATCCCCCTATGGGGATCGGCTGAAAAAGTTATTCAACCGACTAGAGGGACAACAGGAAGTCAGTGTTAAGGTATTCTGGACACAGGATACGGAATTGCAAATGCTGCTGAATGAGAACCAGGAATTGCGGGAGAAACGCAACAGTCTGGAAGGAAAACCTTTGAATATGGATCAGGTGGTGTCGATTGGGCAGGCAATTGAACGAGCGATTGAAAGTCGCAAGCAAAGCATTATCAATGTCTTCCGCCAGGAGCTAACTTCTTTAGCAACGGAAGTCGTTGAAAACGATACATTAACCGAATCTATGATTTACAACACGGCCTACCTGATTCCGTGGGAGGTGGAGCCCGAATTTAGCGCTCAGGTGGAAGCTCTTGATCAATTTTTTAATGAACGTTTGAAGATCCGTTACAACAACTTAACTGCTCCCTACAACTTTGCCCAGTTGAATTGGTTGGATTAACCAATTATTGGTTGTTAGTGAGGGGTGGATGAGTGGATGAGTTCTGTATCCTCATACCTCACACCTATCTCCTCACTTAAATCACACCTATCTCCTCACTTAAATAAGTAGTTCCACCCAATTGTAAGAAGAAGGAATGGGAGGGCTTTACTCCCAAATCTATCTTCAATTCAATTTTGTCCAGTTACTTACTAATCACTAACCACTCTATGATCCTTCGTCTCCTATTTGCTCCTGTGACCGGAATTGCCTGGGTTGCTGAACAGATTCAGGAACGGGCAGAGGCCGAGTTAGACAATCAGGAAAACTTGCACAAGCGGCTTTTGGCACTGCAACTTGCATTTGATATGGGTGAACTATCAGAAGAAGATTTTGAGAAACAGGAAGAAGCCTTGCTGCTGGCAATTGAGGCGATCTCTGAAGATCCATGACTGACATATTTATCTCCTACTCCCGTAAAGATAAAGGGTTTGTGCGCAAGCTTCATGCTGCCCTGGTGAAGTTGGGGCGGGATGTTTGGGTTGATTGGGAAGATATTCCACCCAATGCCGCTTGGCGGGCAGAGATTCAGTTGGGGATTGAATCAGCAGAGATTCAGTTGGGGATTGAATCAACAGATACATTTGTGTTTGTAATTAGTCCGGATTCGGTGGTGTCGAGGGAGTGTGAAGTTGAACTCGATTGGGCGATCGCAAACAACAAACGGCTGATTGGCAGCTTGCATCGGGAAACACCAAATGTTCACCCAGAGTTGTCAAAACTGAACTGGGTATTTTTGCGTGAGTCAGATGACTTTCAGGCGGGGGGGGCTGCAAAATTTGCTGAATCTGAATGATTTATTGAACCTATTGAACCGAAGTTGTAACTAGTTACATAACTATAGCGGTAGTCATTATGGTTAGGACGGGGTGCAGGGGTAGAACCCCTGGCTGGGGGCGAAGCCCCCACTCCCTCTCTAATTCCAATGTCCTAACGCTCCCGCGTAGAGCTATATCTAAAAACAAACCCAAATCTGAGGCGGGGCGATCGCCATCTCTGTGGTGGGTTCCATTAATTTTTAATACAAAACCTAGCGCAGTTGCACAAAAATTGTTTAGGAATTTCGGGGGTTGCGCCCCAGTGTAGATGGATGTAAGAGGCATGCAAGTGGGGGAGGTGCCAGCCCTCGGTAGGGGAGGGGGCAGGGGAGGAAAGAGTAAACAATGGGCGTTGAGGTTCTTTTGTCAAATGGGAACGATGGAATTCATGCCCCCAGGCGATCGCGCCTCTGGCAAACATCAAGCCATCCTGCAATGCTGCGACCTGCCGATAGCCGAGGGTGAGGTGTTTTCCCATTACAGCCGTGGTTGGCAAAATTCCAGCCATGGAGTGTGATTGCTCCTCAAAATCCACAATTTGCTGACAGAGATACATCAGCCCGCCACATTCCGCATAGGTCGGTATTTGGAGTTGAATAGCCGCTTTAACAGCGTTCCGGGCGGTTTCATTTTCTGCCAGTTGGGCGGCAAACATCTCCGGAAAACCACCCCCTAGGTACAGGCCCTGAACTCCTTTTGGCAATTCAGAATCATTTAACGGACTCCAGAAAATCAGTTCAGCTCCCAACGTTGCCAGTAAATCCAGGTTGTCCTGGTAATAAAAGTTGAAGGCGGCATCCTGGGCGATCGCGATTGGAATTTTGAGTGTTGAGTGTTGAGTGTTGAGTTCAAAAGGTAGATTTTCCAAACGAGTTTCAGGTCTGGTATCTATTTCCAATAGCTGTGTTCCTGCTGAAGGAGGATTCGTTGCCAATAAGGGCAGTAAACGTGACCAATCAAAGCTCGTTTCGCCTAAGTAGGCCAGGTGATCGACTAAAGGAGCCAAATTTTCCAGTTCCAAGGCAGGAACGAGCCCCAAATGCCGATCCGGGATGGTAATACTGTCCTGGCGGCGCAACACTCCCAGAATAGGGACATTTAGTGGCTCAAGGGCAGATTTCAGCAGCTCCAGGTGGCGATCGCTCCCCACCCGGTTTAAGACGACCCCTGCCAGGTGCACGTGAGCATCAAAGGAACGATAGCCATGAACCAAAGCGGCAATGGAATGAGACATCCGACTACAATCCACCACAAGCAGTACAGGCAACCCCAACAGACGGGCCACGTGGGCAGTGCTGGCATAATCTCCTCGTCCTGCCGCCCCATCAAACAGTCCCATCACCCCTTCCACCAGAGCATAGGCGACATCACGCGTGTGATAGCTAAAACATTGCTGGACATATCCCTCTGAAGTCAAAACTGAGTCCAGGTTACGGCAGGGTCGCCTCGTTACGTAACGATGAAACATGGGGTCAATATAATCGGGCCCAACCTTAAAGGATTGAACCGCTAGCCCCCGCCGCCGCAAACAGGAAAGCAACGCTAGAGTAACCGTCGTCTTGCCAACACCGCTACGATCCCCTGCAATGACTAAAGGCATAAAACTCCTCAAACCCCCATCACTCCATCACTCCATCACTCCATCACTCCTCCCTCCTCTCTTGGCTTCTTTCTTCTTCCTCTTCCCAACCCTTACGCACCCATCCACTCATCCACGCTTCTCCTCCCTTACCCCATTACTTAACATTACTTAATATTTACCCGTGCATTGCGGCGCAACATCCAGGGCTTGATTCGCTTTAATGCTGACCCTGTAAACCGCTGGGCGTGCTCCTCGTCAGAAAGATGGGCGAGTTCAGCCAGAGTGGGGTTAATGTTCCAGGGGTAAGGGTGAAATTCAACCACATCAGTAGGTTGGGCGAAGCGCTGATTCCAGGGACATACATCCTGGCAAATGTCGCAGCCAGCCACCCATCCTTGCATGCGGGAAGCGATCGCCGCTGGCAATTCCTCTGCCCGGTTTTCAATTGTGTGGTAGGCAATGCAGCGATTGGAGTCAATGACAGATGGTTGAACAATAGCCTGGGTTGGGCAGGCTTCGATACAGCGGGTGCAGGTACCACAGTGGGCTGTATGGGGGCGATCGGGCGTTAACACTAAATTGGTCAGAACTTCTCCCAAAAATACCCAGGAACCATAGTCATGGGTAATCAAATTTCCGTTTTTAGCGATCCAACCAATTCCAGCCCGCTCTGCCCAAACCTTATCCTGTACGGGGCCAGTATCGGCATAGTAACGAGCCTGAATCCCTTCTCCCTGGGCTTCTAGCCAATGGGTCAGAGACTTCAGCTTCCTGGTCAAAACTTTGTGGTAATCCTTTCCCCATCCATAGCGAGAAATTTTGGCGTATTCCTTCCCCTCCAGACGAGCGTTGGGGGTGTAGTAGTTGAGCGCAACACAGATAAGCGATCGCACCGCTGGCATCACCTGTCGAATGTCCTGACGCTTAGGATTCTCCATCCAGGCCATATCTGCCTGATACCCCTTTTCCAGCCAGGACAATAGCCCTTTACTAAACTGTGGGCCTTCCACCGCGACAATCCCAACGCGATGAAAGCCCAGTTCCAAAGCTTTCTGCTTAACCTTTTGCTCAGTAAGTTGATCGGGATCCATAGATTGAGCTATATACCAGACTTATCTATAAAAATAGGATATATAAGTTTATTAGAAGCATTAAATATATAAAATAAATTTGCGTTTTGTAAATTTTTGTTGCACTATTGAAGGGTGAGAGCAATCTGTTCTCCTAGTCAATGCCTAAGCAAATGGTCATCCATCAATTGATGGGAT
The DNA here is from genome assembly GCF_049200465.1 of Leptothermofonsia sp. ETS-13. Lineage (NCBI taxonomy): Bacteria > Bacillati > Cyanobacteriota > Cyanophyceae > Leptolyngbyales > Leptolyngbyaceae > Leptothermofonsia > Leptothermofonsia sp. ETS-13. The sequence continues at coordinate 770,085 of NZ_CP120836.1, read as the reverse complement.
ACAAGAATTAGGAGGTTATATGGCTTTCTCTACAGAGTCGTTCCCATCTCGTTACGTCAATCCTTACCTTGCAGAGGTCGAGGCATCCAACGCAGTTGCTCCTGTTACAGAGCAAATTAAGCGATTGAGTGTGGATGATCAACTGGCACTTCTGTGGTACACCTACACCGAAATGGGACGCACCATCACACCCGCTGCTCCAGGTGCTGCACGTCTGCATCTGGCAGAGGGTTTACTGAGTCAAGTTCGGCAGATGTCCTATAGTGAACAGCTTGAGTTCATGCGCGATCTGATTCGCAAAACAGGTACCCCTGCTACTCGTGCTTATGGTGTACTAAGTGCGAACACTAAGCTTGCTTTCTGGTATCAATTGGCTGAGTGGATGAAGGAAGGAATTGTGGTTCCTATGCCCGCAGACTATTCCAGTTCTGCTGAGGTGCAGCGAGCCCTCGATGCCCTGAAGCGTCTTGAACTAAGCCAGCAAATTACTGTTTTGCGCAACATCGTAGTCAACATGGGAGTTGATCCTCTGGCGTTCTAACATTCTATGGACTTCATACCCTGTAATCCTTGCAGTTATGGTGGTAAGCCTCTCCTGAGAGTGGTTACACCTACTCTTTCAGCGGTAAGCCGAAAGACTTGGCGATAAGCAAACATGGGGAAGTAGGCTTGACTTGCTTCCCCAATTTTCTGGAATTTTTTGTTTATATCGATAGCCACTAGGCTTAGGACAGGGTGTAGGGGTTCTACCCCTAACTGGAGGCGAAGCCCCCACACCCCCTTAGGCCAATGTCCTAAGTAACTTGGCGACAACTATAACTGGCTGAGAAAGTTATTCCACAGGGGAGATTCTTTTTGACCGTAAATGGATCTATAAATTTGTCTTGGGGTAGTTTTGTCTTGGGGTAGTCCCAGCTAACTGTGTCTTAAACACAATTCTCTGATTAAGCTATATTTTGTGCAATTTATGGATCCTCTGATCGCTCCCGCCCCTGCTAAACACAACTCCTCCCTCACTCCAACCCTTCAAGACCCTGCTCGGATGACAATTGAAGGAGTGAATGAGCCTGTGATCCTGAGATACTTTGAGACACTCAATTCAGGCGCATTTCAGGAAACCAGCAAGCTGTTTGCTACCGATGGAGTTCTGCATCCCCCTTTTGAAACAGAGGTTGTCGGGAGGGAGGCGATCGCATCCTATTTGGAAAAGGAAGCGAAGGGACTTATTCTACAACCGAAGCAGGGAACCTCCCAGATTCTAGAGAATGGTTGTACAGAATATCAGATTGTCGGGCAGGTGCAGACCATCCTTTTCTCGGTTAATGTATCCTGGCAGTTTATCTTAAGCCCCTGGAAAGAGTTGTTCGTCGCCCGGATCAAGCTTCTGGCTTCCCTTCAGGAACTAGTTAAACTACGGAAGTAGCTACAACGAATGATGGGCATAGCATTCACGAACTTCAGAAGCCAGGAGTCCGGTATTATGCTGCTACTGACTGCTGCCAGGAGCGCATTAGCATTTTGCGTCCCAGGTCCACATCTTTGGGAGAGCATTGCCAATCCGGGTGCCCGGTCATCAAAAGGCTCTCCAGGGTTTCCTGGTCAAACAAATGCCAGACAGGTGCCCCCAAGACTTCTGCTGCGATCGCATAGCAGTTCTGGCTAATGCAATAAATAGTGCAGGCTTCCGCTGTTCGATTGAGAACCAGATGTTCCCCCGGTTTTAGGGCCCGGAAGCTCAGAATTGTATCCTTAAATTGGGCTAGGGAAAAAATTACCAGACCGGGAATGGCTACCTTCAAAGTCGCATCCCCGTTCACTGAAATCCAGTAATGGCGACTGGGATCGATTCCCTCAAGCCAGGGCAGTTCGTCATCAAGCCGATAACGTGGAGACAGAGGCAGAAAAGGCATCATCATTAAAGTTGAAAGATTAAAGTTGAAAGGTTAGCGGTTTTACTAATCCGGTATCAGCACCCAACTGAAAGCCTGAAAACAGCTTTTATGAGGCTTCAGGTAAGTTAGCAAAACTTATTTGCTTGATAAAGCCTGCAAAACAAAACGTTACTCTTCTTAATTTTTTGATACATTTCGACGGTGCTTGTGGTTCGCCTTTAATAAGAGCCAGGAGCCAGGAGTCAGGAAAAGGATGAGAGTGGGGGATTGTTTCGGTTCAGGATGGGTGTTCCACCCTGAGTAAATTTTTAATTGATTGAAGAATTTGATCCAGACCGAGATCCTTCGGCAGAATTTGATCAGCAATATTGCTAATGTTGGCAGCGATACCTGAATCGTTTTTGCTAATGAATGCTGAAGTTAAAACTAATTTAGGTGGTTTTTTCAGACGAATTCTTAACTGATTGATAATCTCAATCCCAGTTTTCTCTTGCTCGTATCGGTGACTGGGTGTAATTGTAAAGTCAACAATAATCAGGTCATAGGATTCAATGGGAGAGTCCAGAAATGTTTGAACATCCTGAAAGGTTGTCACTTCAAAATCATTTCTGAAAAATCGCTTGATCGTATGGCACCAATGCTCATCGTCATCCAATACAGCAATTTTCTGCATAGGGCAATCCTGATTATTTTTCCGTTCCTGGCAAAATGACAGGAATTAGCTACACGGGTAATACCAATGTTTTGTGAAGCTGTATATTATCACACCCCCTTGGCGGCTGTCGCCGTCCCCCTTACCAAGGGGGACTACAGAGGGTTCTGATTCTACGCATCCTCATATTGAATTGGTATAAGCTCTCACAATCTGTATGAAATTTCAATAAAAATTTCAACAATACCTTATGGCTAATTTGGAAAGCTTATGGCTAATGTGGAAAGGATTTTAAGCTTCAGTTTTTATTAATCGATTATCCTATTTCGGACTGCTATGATGTTGGCGAACTAACCAACCAGGCATTTTCATATGGCAACTGCAACAGTGCTGCAATTCATGCAGAAGACAGCTGAAGATGAAGCCCTGCGCCAGCAGCTAGAGTCATTGTTGGGTGTTGGTGATGGCAACATCAGCAGTGAAGCAGAGTTAGATACTGAAGAAACGGAAGCGCTCAAAGGTGAGCGGGCTCCTGTAGTGGCTGAGTTTGCTGCTAAGAATGGCTATGATTTTTCTGTAGACGAATTGATTACGGTAGTTGATGCGTTTCAAAAGCATCAGGCGGGTCAATTGTCTGATAAAGAATTTGCAACCCTGTTGGGCTTATCCATGGCGATTGAAAGTTCTGAGATCGCCAGTCCATTGAAACGGCTTGCCAATTATATGAGTAAGACTTACCTGGGAATCGATTTGACCGGAAAGAAATAGGCGATCGCGCCCTCGGCAGGAGGGTGTTCCTTAGCCTATACTGGCGGAGGCGTTGTCCCATCTCAAAAGGATAGTATCAGGTTTTTGTGGGCCTACCGCCATTTCCCCTGACGGTGGAAATTTGTGTTCTGTTCTTGCCGATGACTTATGCACAGATGGCATTAGTGGATTGTGGCATTAGTGGATTGCGTTTATCTCATGGTGACCCCACATTTAGCGGGCTTCTTCCTGGCAGAATCCCTTATGATCAATATAATGAGAGTGTATTCTTCCTTTTTAAAAACCTCCCTTTATTGCTCATACCTAAACCAATGAACACTAACAAGCCCGCCAAGTCACCGAGAAAATCCGTCTCCACATCGACAGACGCTAAGAGCGAGAGTTTTGATTTTGACTCGTGGGCTGTTCAGGTTAAGCGGCAGATGCTGGATGCGCTTAACCGACGAGGATTACGGTAGTTTCATGGGTTGAGTTTGAGCCCTATTCCTCTACTGCTCAAGTTCGCCTGTGTCAGATCCACGTCCGTGAGGTCTGCACTGTCCAGGTTAGCGTCGCTCAGGTCGGCGTTTGTAAGCTTAGCGCCTCGTAGTCTGGCGTAGCGAAGATTGGCACTACGCAGGTTAGCGTTCGTCAGGTTAGCATTGGTTAGATTAACGCCAATGAGATTAGCACCCTGAAGGTCAGCATCGGTTAGATCGGCACCGCTCAGGTTTGCGCCGATGAGGGTCGCACCTCGAAGTTCAGCATCCGTGAGGTCGTCTCCGGCTAGCTTGGCTCCCGTCAAATTTGCACCTCGTAGATGGGCTTTGTGGAGGTCCGCTCCAATAAAGTCATCTCCACTCAAATCTGTGCCATTCAGCTCGGCATTGTGGAGATCAGCACAGCTAAGAGTAAACCCCTTCAGGTCTGCCCCGGTTAGGTTGGGGACAATGTTTGTGTTTTCCTGCCTCCATCGGTTCCAGGCTTCGATGCCCTGTTCCAGTAATGCAAGGTGTTGCTGCTCTGCCACAAAGCTCATCCCCTTTTGCTGAATCAGTAGCCAGGCCCAATTATAGCTGTCGCCAGGTTGCTTAGGACATTGGTTTAAAGGGGGAGTGGGGGTGCAGCCCCCACTCCCCCTTTAAATTAAGGATGGCTACTTCCTTAGAAGTTTATAGCGGTAGTCATTATGGTTAGGACGGGGTGCAGGGGGGGAACCCCTGGCTGGGAGCTTTACCCCCACTCCCTCTCTAATTCCAATGTCCTAACGCATCCGCGTAGAGCTATATTGGATAGATTGTTGCGTGTCGTCAATGCAGATTTTGCAGGATCCAATCAACCGCAGTGGAAAGATCGGAGGCAATGTAGTTGGGGGTGGTGTGATGCTGGTATCTACCACCCAGGACGCGGTTGCCAAACTCCATTTGACTAAAATGCCCACACAACCGGTATTGTGAGCCATATCAATATCAGTTGCCTTATCCCCCACCATGAAACTGTGATGCAGGTCAAGGTCATGGTCCCAGGCGGCAGCAACCAACATTCCGGTATTTGGTTTACGCCAGGTATTCCAGAGGGTGTAGTCTGGGTCTATTCCGCCTTCTGGTTGGCTGAGGTAGGGGCAATAGTAAAGCGCATCTAAGTGGGCTCCGGCTTCCTGAGCGAGAAGTTGACAGAGGCGATTGTGCAGGGCATCCACATGGCGGGTGGAGTAGTAGCCTCTGGCGGGACCAGACTGGTTGGAGACGAGACAACAGAACAGCCCAAAATCATTCATCCGCCGCACTGCCTGAGCTATTCCAGGAATGAGCTGCAGGTCTTCAACATTGAAAATATAACCAACTTCCTGATTAAGAACCCCATCACGATCCAGAAATACTGCAGGTTTGGGCATGGTGCAGGGAGTCCTGTTCTTCCAGGAAATGATAGGCTTTCATAATTTCATAGAGGTTGATGTCTGCTTCCAGTAAGCAGGCATGTCCGCTATTGGGCAGCACAACCACCCGCGCGTTGGGAAAAATTCGTGCTAGGCGGTAGGCTTCTTCTACAGAAGGCAGGAGGCGATCAGCGGCACTGGCCAGGAGCAGAGTCGGTTGGGTTAGTTGACGCAGTTCTGCTTCAGAAATCTCAAACTCACTAAGCAGGAACATCCGCCAGATCGTTGTTTCTTGAGGAACGGATTGAACCGCCTCATAAAATGCCTGGCGATCGCTGGTTGAAATGCGTTCCATGTTTCCTAGCAGGGGCATGAGAGATAGGGAAGAAAGGTGAAAGAGGGGTTTGGGTAACCAGCGACCAATCTGCGCGCCCAGGGTCAGCCAGGGACGTGAAGTAAACGATGAAGCGGGATTCACCAGAAGAATACGATCGAACAATTGGGGCGAATGAAGGGCAACCTTCATGGCCAGACAGCCCCCGAAAGACTCGCCACAGAGGTAGACCGGACGCTTAGAGGACTTTACTACCTCTTCCTGAACCAGTGCCACTACGTGATCAGTCAAAACCTCCCAACTGGTCAGGTCATCCAATGGAATGGCTAAACTTCTGACATCAAACGCCGCTTCTAAGCCTGCAGTTTGTGTGCGCAGCAGTTTCCCTGTGCCATCCATACCGGGCAAAAATATAAATAGTGGATTGTTGGGCTGTAGCTGTTGAGGCGTCAAAAAAACAGGATGACTTTGAATTCCCGGCATTTTATTCGCATCCCAAACGAAGAAGGTGGTCAATCTCGGTATGGCACCGATGGGTTAGCTCAGTAACCAGAGATCTTGCTTGTTTGCCTCGATAGTTTTCCCGTTGCGATGGAGAAATCCACTGGGGCCGACCGATCAGGATATTAACCCGCTTGTAAATTACCATGGGATGCCAGTCATCTTTAGCAAACAGGGGTTCTGAAGGATCAAACAAGCTCAGCAATCTGAGCGGCATGCCCACAGTGGAAACTTCTTCATTGGATGCGATCGCCACGGGCAACACTGCCAGATCATTCACCGGAGCCCGCATCGCCAGGTGAGCAAACCCTCGGTGAAATGCTCCAATCTGGTAGGGGAGAGTGTGTTTCACCATTGGAGATGCCCCTTCTGGAAACACTCCCACAATCCGTCGAGCTTGCAGGAGTTGAGTCGCCTGTCTAAAAAAATGGTGCTCCCGTTCTCCAGGGGCATCCAGAGGAAAGCAACCCATGCGAGCTATAAACTCACGCAGGATGGGTACCTGCCCCATGTAGTGATGGCAGGCAAAATGAACTGAGCGCCCCAGGGCTGCCATCAATAGCGGTGCATCCATAAAGCTGCGGTGGTTGCTAATCACCAGCACAGAACTATCCCCAGGAATCCGGTCCGGGTAGTAAATATGCATGCGAGTGCCTAAAGCTGTCAGCAGCAACTGAGAAATTTGCAGGGGATTATCTGAGAACATAGAAAGCGGCAATCTGCAAGCAGTCAAACATCACCTGAATGAATCTAATTGTGACTGCCGTTTATGTAAGTTAACATTCATCTTAAGGTAGACGGGTTTGATTGTTCGAAACTTTCCGAATGGCCCTTAAGCATGAATTTAAAAATTTAAATGTCTACCTCCTGGTTCTCTTTCGTCTGTGGAGGCGTTCCATCAAACTACTGGTTTGCGATCGCCCTGGAAATGCATTGCTGCAACTCTCGACCCAGAATTTGAACATGGGGTTCTTCCAGCATCTTGAGGTGATCACCGGGAATTTCGTGAATGAGCAATTGTTCTACTAACTTTTGCCAACCCAGGTCGGGGCCGAGGCGCAACTTAACCCCTCCCCTCTCTTCCATTGCCTTGAAAAGGGTAACCGAACCTGAGTAATACCCGGGCACATAAAGTGCGGCTGATCGAACGTTTTCCCGCTCAAACAGGTAGTCTTGTAGACGGTCAGGTAGAGGGCAGCTAAGCAGCCTAAATAACTGAACGCCTAATTCTAGACCCATATGGTGGATCCAGTTTGCGATTGATCGAGCTTGCCCAGCCATACTCTCTAGCAATTTTTGGAATAAATACTGTGGACCCATTTCGCGCAACTGCTGCCAATGTTCTGCAAGCTGTTCAGCCAGAGACAGCGATCGCAGCGCATAGGGGGAGCGAGTATCCAGCATCGCCAGCAGAGAAACCGTCTGCCCCTGGGCTTCTAACAGACACGCCATTTCAAAGGCCACCAGTCCCCCAAAGGAAAGGCCCACCAGCAAATAGGGTCCCTCTGGCTGAATCTGGCGCATCTGCTGAACATAATGTTGTGCCAGTGCTTCCACTTGATTTGACCCAAAATTTTCATTACCAATTTGAGTAGACAAGCCATAGATAGGTTGCTCTGGGTCCAGGTAGCGAACAAACGGTCGGCAGAAGATTAAACCCCGACCCAGGGTATGAATACAAAACAGGGGCGGCTTGCGTTGGGAATTACCGGGCTGGATTACGACAAGAGACGGGCAGAAGGGAGTCGCTGCATCCGCTGGCTGGCGTAGACGCTCCGCCAGTTGCTCAATCGTGGGTGCCTGAAACAAGGTAATCAGAGGCAGTTTCTGGTTAAAGGCTTTCTCCACTTTTGACCAGAGGCGAACGGCTAACAGCGAGTGTCCTCCCAGTTCAAAGAAATTATCTTTCACACTGATTGGCTGAACCCCCAGAAACTCCTGCCAGATCTCAACCAATTGGCGTTGAATGTCATCCTCAGGAGTCCCAAAGGCTGCTCCGGAGTCCGAACCCGATTGCTGGGCAAAACTGGGGGTGAGTAATGCCTTGCGGTCTAATTTACCGTTAGGGGTCAGGGGCAAGCCTTCCAGCAAAACGAACGCAGCGGGCACCATGTAATCGGGCAGTTTTTCCTTCAAATAGCTTCTGATGGAGTGGATGAGTAAATCAGAGGGGCTTCCGATGGGTAAGGCTGCACCGAGCAAAGCTTTTGTCCAGATAGTGCGATCGCACGCCCCGGTTCCCCGCTCACGCTGAGGAACCAGATAGGCCACAAGCTGTTTATTGCCCAGAACGTCTTCCTGGGCTAGAATCGCAGCTTCACGAACGGCCGGGTGCTGCATTAGCACCGCTTCAATTTCACCCAACTCAATCCGAAAACCCCGGATTTTTACCTGATGATCCGTTCGTCCCAGAAATTCAATGGTGCCATCAGGGCGGTAGCGTCCCAGGTCTCCGGTGCGGTACAGACGGGCTCCGGGTTGTTTACGAAAGGGATCGGGGAGAAATTTGATCGCGTTTAGGTCCGGACGGTTATGATAGCCACGGCCAACCCCATCCCCACCGATATAAAGTTCCCCAATCTGCCCCACAGGAACAGGTTGGCGCTGCGGGTTCAGAATGTAAAACTGCTGGTTAGCCATTGGTCGCCCGTAGGGAATGCTTTTCCAGCTAGGATCGATCGCCCCAATTGGGTAAAGGATGGACCAGATGGATGCCTCCGTAGCTCCACCCAGACTGATGATTTCGATGGGTTCCGCTCCCCGCTTTAACTGGCGAATCAGGTCGGGTAGGGTGATGGGAATCCAGTCACCACTCAGCAGTACCAGTCGCAAACAGTGGGGCAGTGAGCGATCGCAATCAACTAGATACCCGGCAAAGGTTTGCATGACGGGGGGAGCCGAGTTCCAGAGGGTGACCTGTTCTTGCTCCATCAGGTCTATCCAGTGGTTGAGGTCTGGGGCGATCGCGGGTTGGGGCAAAACTACAGTCCCCCCTGCGGCCAGTAAACCCAAAATGTCGTAAACGGACAGGTCAAAGTTGAGGGAACAGACTGCCAGCACCCGATCCTGGGAATTAACCCCAAAGCGGCGGTTAACATCTAGAATGGTATTTACCGCTCCTCGATGCTCAATCAAAACCCCTTTGGGCTGGCCTGTTGAACCGGAAGTATAGATGATATAGGCCAGGTTCTCAGCCGTGGCTGGACTGACGGGATTCTCCTTGCATTCGTGGGCAATTTTCTGCCAGTGGACATCCAGGCAAAGGGTGGGAACCCCTGATTCTGGCAAAATTGGCAGCAACGTTTCCTGAGTCAGAATAACCGCCAGCTCTGCATCTGTCAGAATATGTGCCAACCGCTCTGGAGGGTAGGTCGGGTCTAAGGGCACGTAAGCTCCTCCCGCCTTCAGGACCGCCAGAAGCGCAATGACCATTTCCAGCGATCGCTGAAGACAAATCCCCACAGTGACTTCAGGCCCAATGCCCAAAGTTTGCAGGTGGTGAGCAAGCTGGTTTGCTCGCTGGTTCAGTTCTCGATAGGTGAGCCTCTGGCCATCAAACACGACTGCAACAGCAGCGGGCGATCTTGCTACCTGAGCTTCAACCAGGTCATGCAAGCGTAAATGCCGGGGATACTCCACGTCGGTGGCATTCCACTCCACTAAAATCTGATGCCGCTCTGCCTCGGTTAGAACAGGCAACTCGCCCAGGCACCGCCCTGGATGAGTCACCATTCCCTCCAGCAGGGTGTGCAGGTGTTGCAGTAGACGGGCAATGGTGGCGAATTCAAACCGTTGGCGATCGTAGAAAATTCTCAGCCGCAGTTCAGCATCCAGGTTTCCGGTAAGCACCAGGGGGTAGGGGGGGTGTTCAAACAGATGGAACTCCCGCCTTTGCCAGTTCCCTCCCTGGCGTTTCAGTTCTGTGGTAAGCAGGTAGTTTTCAAACACGACAATGCTTTCAAACAGGGGAGTACCAGGGGGAACGGCACTCCACTTCTGCACTTCGGCAAGTGGGGTGTGCTCGTAAGGCCTAACGGCGATGTGCTGGCTACGGAGTTCCTGCAACCATTGCAACAACGGTTTATCTGGAGCAATCTGAACCCGGACTGGTAGGGTATTAATCAACAACCCCACCATTGACTCTGCCCCTTCCAGTGCAGAATGGCGGCAGGCTCTAGTGGCACCAAAAACCACATCCTGGTTGCCACTGTAGTAGCTCAGAAGCAACCCCCAGGCACCCTGTACAAGGGTATTGGGAGTCAGGTTGTACTGTTCTGCCAGCGATCGCAGAGCAGCGGTCATTTCTTCTGAAAGGTTCAGTTGGGCATTACCAGGTCCAGCCGAACAGGTAAGGTTGCCAGCGGTGCCAATCCCTGGCAGGGGGGTTGGCGTGTCGAAGCTATTGAGCAATTGCCTCCAGTATCCAGCAGACTCAAATGAGCCTTGCTGCTTGAGCCACTGAATATAGTCTCGATAAGGCCGAGAGGGCGACAGTGGAAGGGTTTGCCCCTGACACAACGTCTCGTATATCCCAAACACCTCTTTCAGAAGAATAAGTAGAGAGCGTCCATCCAACAGAATGTGATGAAAGGTCCAGACAATCTGATACTCTGCTTGAGAAATTTGAAATATGGCCAACCGCATCAGAGGTGCTTGAGCCAGGTCAAATCCCTGGCGTCGGTCAGCCTCCAGATAGGTATCCAACCGATTCTTCTGCTCCTCAGCCGAGAAATGCTGCCAGTCCTGTCGGGCAACTAGAAATTCAACCGATCGATGAACGATTTGAACAGGTTCATCGCTTCCTTCCCAATGAAAACTGGTTCGTAGGACGGGATGACGTTCAATAATCCGTTGCCATGCTTGTTCAAATGCTGGCAGATTGAGGTCTTCATGCAGCGTGCAGAGCACTTGTTCAATATCAACTCCAGCCAGATCAGCTCGCAGGCTATGAAACAACATGCCCTGCTGCATAGGTGATAGCGGATAGGAGTCTTCAATTACAGTCTTGAAACAGTGCGGCTTTGACGAATCAGACATTAATTCCTACTTCTGAAATGGAAAGAAAGGACACTGATGGCGAAACAGAGCAATAGCCAGGGATGCTAACGATCCACTGTGAAAATTTCCCACGCGAAAATTTCAATGGAACCAGGAATCTACTAAACCCTCTGCCCACTGAAGGTATGGCAATCTGTCAAACTAATATGCCTAGGTAGTTGCTCCCAATGCCTATCACAACTTTTGCGAAATAACCCTTTTCAATGATCTCTAAGCTGTTCAAAGGGGACACAAATGAAATGCAAGCTGCTGATAAACTTTCGATGAAATTTTCCAGTTTGTAAAGAAACGGCCTGCGTGAAATTACCCTTCAGGGGTACTGTTAGTAGTTCTCCCGTTCCTTATAGCTCTACGCAGGTGCGTTAGGACATTGGAATTAGAGAGGGAGTGGGGGCTTCGCCCCCAGCCAGGGGTTCCACCCCTGCACCCCGTCCTAACCACAATGACTACCGCTAAACGGTTTGAGAGGTTGTGAGCATGTCTGAAACCAGTCGAGGAATTTTGCTCAGTTTGGTATATATCCTGGAGTTCCTGGAGAATTTTTAGCCGGTCCCTGGAGCCTCACGGCTGGTCTTCTAGCCGGGCTTCATAGCTTTGGTGTGCTCGTATCCGGATAATTTTTAATGCGATCGCAACCATGAGTCTGTCTCTGATCGTCAGCTTCCGGCTTCTGGTCTCTCAGCAGATAAGGTGTACCCCATTGTCTAAAACGAGAAATTTAAGAGATTCTGCTGCAAAGCTTGATTTGATTTGGCTTGTGCGAATTCATACTATTCTCCTGGTTCAACCAAAATGGACGATCGCGGGGGTTCGATAATTCAAGGATTGATGCAATCGCTTGTGATTGTAGAAGCTGAAATAGGCATTGAGATTGGCGATGGCATCAAGGACTGAGGCATAGGACTTGAGATACCCTTCCTCATATTTGACCGAAATATTTGACCGAACGCCACAACCGTTCGACAAAGATATTGTCCAATGCCCTGCCTCGCCCATCCTGACTAATCAAGCTGCCCTGACGCTCTAATCGTCCCATAAACGCTGCACTGATGAACTGAGACCCTGAGTCAGTGTTGAAAATCACGAGTTGACCCTGTTGCAACGCCTGCTCTCATGCCTCTACCCCCCCATCCATCGAGTTGGAAACTTGCCAGGAGAGCACATAGCGGCTGAACCAAGCAATCACTGCGACCAGGTAGATAAATTCCTGAGACAGTCGAATGTAAGTAATATCGATACTCCATACTTCTTTGGCAGCCGTAATTGCCATATCCCGCAGCAGAGAGGGGTATCGTCTATCATTGTCTCCTGGCACACTCAGATTTGGCTTTGGGTAAATCGCTTCAAGCCCCAGTTTTCGCATCAATCGTGCTACCTGTTTGTGGTTGACCGATTCCCCTTGTGTCTTCAGCTAAGCTGTCATGCAACGAATGCCATAAAACGGGGTTTTTGTGAATTGTTGTGGTGCCGTTCATGAACCAGATCCCATTTTGACCAGACGCTATTTCTTGGTTTCTGTTATTTCTTGGTTTCTGTATGGAGAGTTGATTCAAGCAAGCCGTAATGACTCGGGTAGCTTGAGAAGGATTTTCTTTTTGGAGAGATGCCGTGTGGGTATCAATTTTGAGCGAAGCCTCTCCCAGTTCAGGGAAAGAGGCTTTAGGGCGATCTGGGCTGGGGGCAGCGCTATGAATGAAGATCCTGCCTTATTAAGAAGGCAACTGGGTTGAAGTACGAAAGCCAAAGCTCGAATAAGTACCCTCAGGGGGTACTGTCACTGCTTCCTCCATTGCTTAGAGTGAAGTTGCTTCGATCCGTTACCTCCAGCAAAGTCAGGATCAAACCCGGAGGTCAGTTATGGCTGTCGCTAGATTACTTAGGGCATTGGCTTTAAAGGGGTGTGTGGACTTCGCCCCCAGCCAGGGATGGATCCCCTGCACCCTGTCCTAAGCCTAGTGGCTATAGCTGTAACCATCTACTGACCTCTCTGTTTAATTTAATGAGCTTTGCTGTGGGGTTACTTTGCCTGACGAGGCAATCTTTCCAGGAGTCGCAATGGGCAAGAAGCAGCAACAACTGCGATAGCAAATCACGCTTTTGCCTGAGATGTTGTTTTCAAGGCACCTGCAGCTCCTTCGGTCCCGAAACTTCAAATCTTAAAAACACCGATTCATCGAGGAATTCTCTATGGCACGTTTACTCCACGGAGCAGTGATCACCCTAGAGGCTTATCAAGAAGCCTTTGACGCACTTGTCAATTGCAGCAAAAGTGTACCGCTTGTATTTGCAGCGGCTCAACCGATCGATTTACAAGACTTTGATTATCTGTTTTCGTACCTCCAGAAAGATTCTGAGAACCTGCTGCCGGAATCACGCAAAACTCGCGACGACCTGATCAACCTGGGTCGCACTATGCGTGACACTGATAATACCAGCATTGGAGATTCCAACATTCCCGCCGCTTACACCTATTTGGGGCAGTTCATTGACCATGATATTACGCTGGAAACGATGTCAGCAGACCTGCCAAAATTGCTGAGTCCTGACCTGGCTCCGATGCCCTTGGCAGAAGTGCGCCAAAAGCTCCGGAATATTCGGACGGCAACTCTGGATCTGGACAGCGTGTATGGCCTGCCTGCCCCCCGCGACCCCGATAACCCAGACAAGCTGCTGGTCGGCAAAGTGACTCCGCTGAATAGCAGTCAAAAACCCACTCGTCGTCCAGAGGAGAAAGATGACAATAACGATCTTCCCCGTGAACCCCGGAATGAAGACTTTAAGCGCGATCGCGCCGCCCTCATCGGTGACCCCCGGAACGATGAAAACACTATCATTGCCCAGTTGCATGTCGCGTTCTTGCGGGCCCACAACGCATTGGTTGACCAGGGTAAAACTTTCAACGAAGCCCGAACCATTCTGCGCCAGCACTACCAGTACATCGTGCTGCACGATTTTCTGAAGCGCATTGTAGACCCCCGGATTGTAGACTATATCCTGGAGCACGGTAATCAGGTCTATGACGCAATGGGCAAGCGCTTCTACCTGCCGCTGGAGTTCACCGTCGCCGCTTACCGCTTTGGGCACAGCATGGTGCGGACCGATTACAACTTCAACCTCAACTTCAACAAGAGCGGTGAACCAAACACATTTCCAGCAACCCTCGATCTACTGTTCACCTTTTCTGCTCTAAGCGGACAACTGGGAGACTTTGACACCCTGCCCGATAACTGGATCATCGAGTGGGAGAACTTTGTAGATGCAGGCAAGCCATTCAACAAAGCTCGCCGCATTGACACCAAATTAGTAGAACCGCTGTTTAACTTGAGGGATGCGTTAGGAAACTTGGATGGCAATGCACCCGGCAATCCAGAACCGGGAGACGGTGCCCGTCTAGCTGTCCGCAACCTGCTGCGGGGCTATCTGCTGCGAATGCCAACCGGACAGGCAGTTGCTTCTGCCCTGCAAGAAAAGGCAAAAGGAAAATTAGAAATTCCCATCCTGAGCCCGGCTCAAATTGAGATGGCAGCCGCCAGCCAGGACCAGGTCAACGCATTGCGGCAGGGTGGTTTCCTGGAGCGCACACCGCTCTGGTATTACATCCTGGTTGAAGCCGCTGCTCTGGCTGGGGGGCAGCGTCTCGGTCCTGTTGGTAGCGTCATCGTGGCAGAGGTACTAATTGGTCTGGCCCGTCGCAGCGAAGATTCTATTCTGAACGTCCCCGGTTGGGCACCGTCGTTGCCCAGTGCTGCGGCTGGTAAGTACACGCTGTCCGATCTGCTGAAGTTCGCTAAGGTTCTTCCCTAAGACAGCGGTAGTTATTGCAGTTAGGACGGGTACAAAGGGGGAACCCCTGACCGGGGGGCACTCCAACCCCCGAAATTATTCTCAATTTAATTGCGCCTGGCTACTTACATAAGCGTTATGGTTATCGCTGTCGTGCGTAACGCCCCATTAGTTCAGCACTAATCAGAATATGCCCATTCATTGCTTGAAGTAACTCAGCTTTGGTTGCTCCCTGGGCTAAATTCAAGGTCTGGTCCAGGGCATAGAGCTTGAAGAAATAGCGATGGGTGCCGCTGGGCGGGCAAGGACCGCCATAACCTAATCGCCCAAAATCGTTTTTGCCCTGGATACCACCCACCGGGGGTTGGGGTTGGGCAGGTACTCCCTCTGGCATTTGGCGCAGGTCGGCAGGCAGATTGTAAAACACCCAATGGACAAAAGTACCTCTGGGAGCATCGGGGTCATCGCAGATCAGGGCTAAACTGCGGGTGCCTTCTGGTGGATCATCCCAGTTCAAGGGTGGAGAAAGGTCTTCCCCATCGCAAGTATATCGAGCAGGAATGAGATTGCTGGCAGCAAATGCCGCGCTTTCGAGTTTCATTGTTCCTCCCTCAGGCCGGATTTGCCCGGTAGTGAACTGAATCTCGCCAACTTTGTAGGCAAGCAACGGAAGCCCCAGGAAGCTGACGAGAAAGGATCGTCTCCTGGTCATGGTTCTGTTTAGATGTGCCTGAGTCCAGGATATAGCAGATATAGCTCTACGCAGGTGCGTTAGGACATTGGAATTAAAGAGGGAGTCGGGGCTTCGCCCCCAGCCAGGGGGGGAACCCCTGCACCCCTAACAAAACTTTCATTTTGCTGTACTAAGCACTGAAGTACTTGGCAGCCGGATGGTAGGCCACAATTGCTGTTGTCGATTGCTCTGGATAAAGCTGTTCGCTCTCGTCCATATGCAGATGAATGCGTTTAGCATCCAGTAAATCCAGTAGGGTGTACTGGTCTTGAATGTTGGGACAGGCCGGATAACCAAAACTGTAGCGGGAGCCACGATAGCGCTGGGCCAGCACATCCCGGATGTTGTCCGGATCTTCATCGCCAAAGCCCAATTCTCGCCGGATGCGGGCATGAACCCACTCTGCCAGGGCTTCTGCTAACTGAACAGCCAGCCCGTGGAAGTAGAGGTAATCCGTATACTGATTGGAGTCGAACAATTTTTTAGCATACTCTGTTGCAACCTCGCCCATCGTCACGGCCTGCATTGGGAACACGTCCATTTGTCCCGATTCTTTAGGTGCGTAAAAATCGGCAATGCAGTAGCGGCGCAGGGATTTTTGCCGGGGAAATTGGAAGGTGGCGATGGGTTCCAGTGAGGAGGTTGTGCCAAACGCCTTTACCGGGTCATATACCTGCAAGGAGTTTCCTTCTGCCTGGCAGGGGAAATATCCGTAGATTGCCTGGGGATGGAGCAGGTTTTCGCTAACGATTCGCTGTTTCCATTCCTCCAGAATGGGATAGACTTTTTCCTGCAAGAAGATATCATATTCTTCTCGTGACTGTTCACGGGGTTTGCGGAACTGCCACTGTCCAACAATCAATGCTTGCAAATCCAGGTACCAGAACACCTCATCCCAGGGAATATTTTCTGGGTTGAGGACTTTCGTGCCCCAGAAGGGGGGCGTGGGGCGTGGGATATCAGGGGCGATCGCTTCAGACCGTTGGGTATCCTCAATCTCTGAATTTTGAGTTTTGAGTTTTGAGTTTTGAGTTTCATCAGCAGCCTGAGCTTCTTCCCTGGATTGAGAATTCAGAACTAAGAATTCGGAACCATCTTCCCCATCCAAAAATCCCTGCAAGTCATTCCACTTGCCTGCAGCCTTAGCTGGCATCAGCTTGTCCATGAAATGCAAGTCTGAGAAGGCATCTTTGCCGTAAATGACTTTGCCTTTATAAGTGTTCTGACAATCTTCATAGACAAACTTGGGTGTAAGGGCGGCTCCCCCCAAGATGACAGGAACAGTGATGCCCTGCTCATTAAACACCTGCAAGTTCTCTTTCATGAAAGCAGTAGACTTCACTAGCAGACCGCTCATGGCAATGCAGTCGGCTTTGTGCTGCTTATAGGCTTCGATAATGTTTTCGACAGGCTGTTTGATGCCTAGATTAATCACTTTATAGCCATTGTTAGACAGGATGATGTCTACCAGATTCTTGCCGATGTCATGCACATCGCCTTTTACAGTTGCAATGATAAAGATCCCTTTTCCGTTGCCATCGGCTTCCGATTTCTCCATAAAGGGTTCCAGGTAAGCAACGGCTGCTTTCATGGTTTCAGCAGATTGCAGCACGAAGGGTAACTGCATCTGCCCGGAGCCAAACAGATCTCCTACGACTTTCATCCCATCCAGCAGAAAAGTGTTGATGATGTCAAGCGGTTTGTAGGTCTTCAGTGCTTCGGCCAAGGCATCTTCCAGCCCAATCCTCTCGCCATCAATGATGTGGCGTTTGAGGCGTTCTTCAATAGGAAGATCCGTTAAGGAATCTTTTGAACGGGCATCCTTTGCCGAAACTCCCTCAAACAGTCTGGTCAATTCCGTGAGCGGATCAAAGACACAAACATCCCCTTCAAATCGGCGCTGGTCATAGATGAGCTGGCGACAGATCTCTTGGTGCTGAGGGTCAATTTTTGCCAGGGGCAAGATTTTTGCTGCACTTACGATCGCCCCATCCATTCCTACCTGCACTGCCTCATGCAAAAACATTGAATTCAGTACAATTCGTGCTGCCGGACTGAGGCCAAAAGAAATGTTGGAAACACCCAAGATGATGTGGCAACCGGGCAGGTTTTGCCGGATCATCCGAATTGCCTCAATGGTGCTCCGTCCATTGGCCCGGTCTTCTTCAATACCAGTTGAGATCGGCAATGCCAGAGGATCGAAGAAGATTTCGTGGGCAGGGATGCCAAACTCAAGCGCCTGACGGTAGGCCCGCTGGGCAATTTGAAACTTCTTCTCGGCAGTCCTTGCCATGCCCTCTTCATCAATGGTGCCAACCACAACACCCGCACCGTACTTTTTGGCAATCTCCAGTACTTTCAAAAAGCGGGGTTCACCGTCTTCGTAGTTGGTGGAGTTGAGGATGCACTTGCCCCCGGCCACCTTCAGTCCAGCCTCCATCTTTTCCCATTCGGTGGAGTCCAGCATGAGGGGCAGGTTGACATTAGTAACCAGACGAGAAACCAGTTCGTGCATATCCCGCACCCCATCTCGCCCGACGTAATCAACGTTGACATCCAGAATGTGTGCACCTTCCCGCACCTGAGCACGGGCGATCGCCACCAGGCCATCCCAGTCTTCCGCATTGAGCAGTTCGCGCACCTTCTTAGACCCACTGGCATTGAGCCGTTCGCCAATGATCAGGAAGGAATTGTCCTGGTCATAGGGTTGGGAGGCGTAGATGGATGCGGCGGAGGGAATGTAATTGAGGGCAGGGCGGGGATTAGGGAAGGTTTGAGGTTTGAGGTTTGAGGTTTGAGTGGAATCAGAACTCCTTACTGAGAGTTCAAAATTCTTGCGGATGGGGCGCTCCTTTGGCTTGAGGGAGGAGGCAATTTCTGCTAATTGGGCGATATGGTCAGGGCGGGTTCCACAACAGCCGCCAATTACCTGCACTCCCAAATCTTCCACAAACCGCATGAGAGCCATCCGCAGTTCCATTGGGGTCAGCTTGTAATGAGCATGACCACCGACATTTTCGGGTATGCCCGCATTGGGAATGCAGGAGATCACGAAGGGGGAGTGTTGGGACAGGTATTTGATGTGCTCTGCCATCCGGTCTGGACCTGTGGCGCAGTTTAACCCCAGGATATCGATGGGGTAAGGTTCCAGGATGGTTAGCATGGCTGCCACATCGGAGCCTACCAGCATCGTGCCCTGAATTTCCATCGTGACGGAAACCATCAACGGGCGGCGATCGCCCTTTTTCGCAAAGACCTCCTCAATCCCATTCAGGGCAGCCTTAATTTGCAGCACATCCTGACAGGTCTCCACAATGAACAGATCCACACCGCCATCCCACAGACCCTCTGCCTGTTCTGAAAAGGCCGCTTTCATGGTGTCGTAGTCAATGTGCCCCAGGGTCGGTAGTTTAGTGGTAGGACCCATAGACCCGGCAACGAACCGAGGCTTCTCTGGAGTGGAAAACTCTGCCGTCACTCTCCTGGCTAACTCTGCAGCCTTCTTGTTCAGAATGTATGCCTGGTCTGCCAAGTTGTACTCCGCCAGTACGATACTGGTTGCACCAAAGGTATCGGTTTCAATGACATCTGCTCCCGCTGCCAGAAAATCACGATGAACCTTGGCAACAGCTTCGGGTTTTGTCTGCACCAGATACTCGTTACAGCCTTCGTACTCAGATCCTCCAAAGTCGTCTGCGGTCAAATTTTGTGTTTGCAGGTTGGTTCCCATCGCGCCATCGAAGACAATGACGGGGCGATTAGGATGATAGAGGCGTTGGAGGAATGGGTGGGTCATCAACGTTGCCTTGGGTTCAATTTAGGGGTTCAAAATCAATGTCGGCTACAAATAAGTTAGAAGTTTTGTCCCCTTCAGAGAAAATTTTTGGACAAACTTTATCTATCTCTAAAGATTCTGCAAAATTCCTGGCCTGGTATGCAAACAAAAAAGAAAAGTTTTGAGCTCTCAGGTTTGAGTTTTGAGCAGGTTCAGGGCGTGGGAGGGAAGGAGTAGAAATCTCACCTGATCACCCCGTTCCCCTATCACTCCCTCACCCCTCACTGAACGAACAATTTTCTAATTCCAATCCTTCCATCTGCCCTTTATCCCTATCATTTAAATTTGCATTCAAATTAGAATGAATAGTCTCCTGATCTGATGTTTTGGATTGAGGCAGCAATGCTCAAGCCGTTCGTCAGAGGATTCAGGGTTGCTCCTGTGCCAGCTTAAAACTATTTTCTATGTCTCGCGATCGAACCCCCGAACCTCAAAGCGCCTCGACTCTAGAAGAAATCCGTGCCACCCGGCTGGCAAAGGTTGAGCAACTGAAGCAGGTAGGGCAAACTCCCTATGCTTACCGTTGGGAAGTCACCCACCATGCGGCGGAACTGCAAGCCAAATTTGCCGATCTTCCTAATGGGGAAGAAGATCCAACTGAAGTTGCAATTGCTGGACGCATCCGAACCAGGCGAACCAGCGGAAAAAATCTGGCTTTTTTTGACCTGCAAGACGAGACAGGCAAAATCCAGCTTTTCATTGAGCGATCCCAACTGGAGCAGGGAATGGCAGACACTCCCAATGCCTTTGATCATTTAGTCAAGCTGACGGATGCTGGCGACATTATTGGCGTCAAAGGCACCCTCAGACGCACTCCTAGGGGAGAACTGTCCGTCAAAGTGGGTCAATACGCCATGCTAACCAAATCCTTGCTGCCTCTACCAGACAAGTGGCACGGGTTGACCGACGTGGCCAAGCGCTATCGCCAGCGCTATGTCGATCTAATCGTGAACCCAGATGTGCGAGAAATCTTCCGGCGGCGGGCACTAATTACCGCATCCATCCGCCGCTACTTGGATCAGCAAGGCTTCATTGAGATCGAAACCCCTGTCCTTCAGACTGAAGCAGGCGGCGCAGAGGCTCGCCCTTTCATCACCTACCACAACACGCTGGAGATGGAGTTATACCTACGGATCGCCACTGAACTGCACTTAAAGCGGCTGATTGTGGGGGGATTTGAAAAGGTATTTGAGCTGGGACGGATTTTTCGTAATGAGGGAATTTCAACCCGGCACAACCCAGAGTTCACCACCATTGAAGTCTACCAGGCCTACGCGGACTACCAGGACATGATGCGGCTGACCGAAGCCATCATCACCACCGCCGCTCAAGATGTGCTAGGCACCCTCAAGATTACCTACCAGGGGGAAACTATTGACCTGACCCCTCCCTGGCGCAGAATCACCATGCACGATCTGGTGAAGCAGGCAACGGGTCTAGACTTCACCCAGTTTGAAACCCTGAAGGAAGCTAAAGCAGCGGCAAAGCTGGCTGGGCTGACTGATATTGATGACTGTGAATCAATCGGTAAACTGCTCAATGAAGCCTTTGAGCAAAAGGTAGAGCCAACCCTCATCCAGCCCACATTCGTGTTGGATTACCCAGTCGAAATTTCTCCCCTGGCGAAACCTCATCGCTCTAAGCCAGGCCTAGTTGAACGATTTGAACTATTCATTGTAGGGCGGGAAACCGCAAACAGTTTCTCAGAATTGACCGACCCGATTGATCAACGAGAGCGCCTGGAAGCCCAGGCCGATCGCAAAGCCGCTGGAGATCTGGAAGCCCACAGCGTGGACGAAGACTTTCTGACCGCCCTGGAACACGGCATGCCCCCAACTGGTGGTCTGGGGATTGGAATTGACCGTCTGGTAATGCTGTTGACTGATAGCCCCAGCATTAGGGACGTTATTGCTTTTCCCCTACTTAAACCAGAGAAAGGGGAGGATTCTCCCTAACCATAGTGCTCAATCTATAGTCAGGCAAAGGAATTGATTGCCTCAAACCCTTGCACTGAAAGGGTTCGGGATGATTTTATTAAAGCAGAGTAGTCCATTACCAGTCTGGAGTTCAGCGAATGTCCTTAGCCACTCACTCTTCTGTTTCGACTCAAATCGTTACTGTCCTTAAGCGCGAAGACATTCCCGCTGAGCGATTTCAGATCGTTTCCATTGGCGACAACAACTCAGCTTCTACTCCCCTCCGCACCTTTCCCACCCAGGGAGAGGCGACCTCATGGCTGCTCTGCAACGGTTACGCATGGGTAAAAGATTCCAACCCGCAACAGTGGATTAAATCTTAGTTTTTTTTAGTTTTTTTACAAGAGATTCAATGACTACATAACAGCTCCAAAAATTTACTGGGTGGGGTTAGGCGGCTTCCCCACCTTTTTTTATTGAGAGGCTTTATGAGAAAGGGCTCCATAGGAACCCTTTCTCATTAATCTAAACTTTCTCCTAATCCAAATAGGATTGCTATAGCTCTACGCGGGTGCGTTAGGACATTGGAATTAGAGAGGGAGTGGGGGCTTCGCCCCCAGCCAGGGGTGGAACCCCCGCACCCCGTCCTAACCATAATGACTACCGCTATATATTACGTAACCGCCTTTCTTCTCATCGAAATTTAAGCCTCTATCGGCTGTTGGCTCATTCTAGAGACCTAAATTTTCCTATAGATACAGTGATCCCATCGGATTCGGTGGAAGCATAATGCAGAATGGCTTCTTACAGGGATTGCATTTGACCTAATTTGTCGTTGGGTCAGAAGGTTAATGGACAGTTGGAGGTTGATAGGGAGAGGCGATTATGCCAGTGGGGATCAATTTTGGACGGGAAGTTTGTGGCAATTTGAATGAAGCAGAAGCAAGGGAGTGGCTGGTCACTAATGGAATAGGTGGTTACGCTTCTGGCACGGTGGCAGGTCTATTGACCCGGCGCTATCACGGATTATTGGTTGCGGCGTTAGAGCCCCCCCTGGGACGAACTTTAATGCTGGCCAAGCTGGATGACACCGTGCTGTATGGCGATCGCTTCTATTCCCTGCACACCAATCGCTGGTCGGATAGCACCATTGGTCCCCATGGTTACCGCCATATTGAGCGGTTTAGTCTGGAGGGAACCATTCCAACCTGGCGTTATGCCTGTGCTGATGCTTTGCTGGAAAAGCGTGTGTGGATGCAGCCGGGCGCTAACACAACCTATGTCTACTATCAACTGCTGCGGGCAACCCAACCGCTAACCCTGACAGTAAAGGCAATGGTCAACTATCGTGACCATCACAGCAGCACGCGGGGCAACGGCTGGCGAATGACGATTTTACCAATCGATCGCGGAGTCGATATCTCAGCCTTTCCTGATGCTGTGCCGCTGAGGCTCATGAGCGATCGCGCCGAAGTTACCCCTTTTCACGATTGGTATTACGGCTATGACCTGGCTGTTGAACGTAGTCGCGGATTAGATAACCATGATGATCACCTGCACGCCGCAACTTTTCAAACCACCCTCCAACCGGGGGAAACCCTTACCCTAGTCGCCAGCACAGAACAAAGATCCGAGTTAGAAGGCGAGGCGGCGTTGAAGATCCGTCGTAACTATGAACAAAAATTACTGGGGCTGTGGAAGAGCAATCGCCCCGTGGACGCCAAGGAAATTCCAGCCTTTGCAAACCGCCTGGTACTAGCCGCTGACCAGTTTGTTGTTAGCCGCCCATCTTTTGACGAACCCAGTGGTAAAACCATTATTGCCGGATATCCCTGGTTTGGCGATTGGGGGCGCGATACAATGATCAGCCTCCCCGGTCTTACGCTAGCCACAGGTCGTCCCGAAATTGCCCGCTCGATCTTGAGAACGTATGCCCGTTATGTCGATCAGGGAATGATCCCCAATCGTTTTCCCGATGAGGGGGAAGTGCCTGAGTACAACACTGTCGATGCAACCCTCTGGTATTTTGAGGCGGTGCGTGCCTATTATGGTGTCACAGAAGACGATGACCTGGTGCAAGAACTTTTCCCTGTACTAGCAGACATTATCGACTGGCACTGCCGGGGTACCCGCTACAATATTCACCTCGATTCCGCTGATGGGCTCCTCTATGCTGGAGAGCAGGGTGTGCAGCTTACCTGGATGGATGCCAAGGTAGGAGATTGGGTAGTTACACCCCGCATTGGTAAACCAATAGAGGTCAATGCCCTCTGGTACAATGCTCTGCGAACTATGGCAAAGCTGGCCCGCCGGGTGGGTAAACCTCATCAAGAGTATGAGGCGATCGCCGATCGCGCCCAGGCAAGGTTTGTTCGCTTCTGGAACCCCAACCTGGGCTACTGCTATGACGTACTCGATGGTCCAGAAGGAGATGATGCATCCCTTCGTCCCAATCAAATCTTTGCGGTTTCTTTACCCGAAAGCCCCCTGAGTCTGTCTCAACAACGCAGCGTGGTGGATATCTGCGCTCGAACATTGCTAACATCCCATGGTTTGCGATCGCTGGCTCCCGATGATCCCAAGTACCAGGGGCGTTATGGTGGTGATCAGCGACAACGGGATGGAGCCTACCACCAGGGGACCGTTTGGGGATGGCTGTTGGGTCCCTTTGTTCTGGCTTACCTGCGAGTCTATGGGAATCCAACTCAGGCTCGCGCGTTTTTAGAGCCGATGGAAAACCACTTTTATGCTCATGGAACTGGCAGTTTGAGCGAAATCTTTGATGGTGACCCGCCCATGACCCCCAATGGTTGCATTGCTCAAGCATGGACCGTGGCAGAAGTGCTGCGCGCCTGGTTAGCGACTGAGCATTCATTAGGGTAAGGAGACGCCTGAACAGGCATCTCCTTCAAACCTATTTGTCCGTCAAGATTTCAAACCTATTCGTCCGTCAAGATATAGCTGTCGCCAGGTTGCTTAGGACATCAGTTTTAAGGGGGGGTGGGGCTGCGCCCCCAGCCAGGGGTTCCACCCCTATACCCCGTCCTAAGCCTGGTGGCTATAGCTATAGATTTAAGGGGTAGCTCAAATCTATAAAATCTATTTCCAGGGTGTTTTGAGGGGTTGAAAAACCTCAAAACAGTCTTGACAGACCACTTCTACCGACAACTAGAAATGCGACTACGGCGTGGTTGTTCCGGGGGACGTCGTGGTTCCAGGGGGGGTGGTACCAGGAGTTGTCGTACCAGGAATTGTTGTAGTTCCAGGGGGGGGAGTGGAATCGTCATCATCACCAGTGGTATTTATTTCCTCTGGCGGGAGCTGTCTTAATCCAACCAGTCCAGGAAAGACTCGGCTAGGTAATCCAACTTCTTGATAAGCCGCAATAACCCGTCTGCGGCGACCTAATGCCCGACCCCGACCACGCTCACGCTCTACAAAAATGATCCGACCATCATCATCACGCTCTACAACCACCACAGCGGGAAGACTTCCCTGGTAGATCGTGTAAGTCAGGTTGCCGTAGACAATATCGTCATTGTTATCGTCATCATCATCATCCCGGTCAACCACCAGTAAGGAAGGATTGAAGAGCCGGATATAGGTCGTCGAGGGGTTCAGTACCACATTGGTAAAGGCAACGCTGGTTGTAGTGGTGCTGGTGGAGATGATGGTCGTGTTGTTGATTAGTGTTTGAGTTTGGATAACATTAAACTCAGTGCCGTTATTATTAACTCCAACAAAGGGTACGAAGTTTACAGTACCGTTAATACCAGTTATGAGATTGAAGGCAACGTTGCCGATGCTTTTGCCTTCGAACTTTTGATTGCCCTGTTCAAACTTGAATTCGGTATCCTTTCTGGCAGTGCCAGTGAAGCTCACCGAACTGTTGCCGAACGCCACATAGCCAGGACCCTCGCCCTTAATTGAGTACTTGAGTGGACCGGTTGCTATTGCCAGATCCAGGGAATTTTCCTTAACGTCAAATGGAGAGGTGATCTGAATAGCCAGATTCGCGATCGACCCTTCAATTTTGAACTCACGTGTTCCCGGAGTACCAACGCTTTGCACTTTGAACTGGGTGGTTGGACCTTCAAACTCCAGTGTGTCCCCATCAAAATCGGCAAATGAGGGAATCACGTTCTGCCCTTCAAAGTCAAACTTGATTCGCCGCCCCAGTTCAACTGGCACGATCGCCACATCGCTGGAGGCACGGAATTGAAGGTTGGAAGGTAAGCCGATGCTATCTCCAGTCAGGGTAGCGGAGAATGGTCCAACCTGTAATTGCCCCTGATCAGTCGTGAAGGAAGTACTGGATTGGGGCGAAAGGGTAATGGGTGCAATGGGCAGGAAAATCAGAGGCGCCGCCCCTTCCTCAGCCGGGCTGATCAGGGTTCCACCCTGAAGAAATGCCGGGTTAAACGTGTTTAACGTAAAACTAAAGTTGGTTGGGATTCCCTGGAAGAAAACGGGACTGCCATTGCTGGAAAAAGCAACCCCTGACAGGGTTCCTGCCAATCTTCCGGTATCGCCACTGTCGGGCAGGCTATTGCCATTCACGTCGGTAAAATCGGCAGCGCTGGGAATGAAACGCGAAGTTGTAGAGGTGCCGTTAGGGGTAACAATTCTCAACGTTTTGATGGCGGTGTCAAACAGAATGGGAGAACCGCTGGGTGAGGTGGTTCCAGGCACAAAGAAAGCAGCATCCCCAGTGGCCTGCCCCCCGGTCACTGGAATTTGGGCATGGGCTGCGGTTGCGATCGCCCAACTCCCCGCCAACATTCCTAAACAAGCGGTAAATCGCGTCGTGTAATTCTTCACAGTAGAATCCTCCAGCATTGGTTGAATGGATTAGAAATGCACCGCAAATAGCGTGTTTGAAGGAAATCGCTTTTCCTGAAAGGACTCAACAGGGGGAATTTTGTCGCCAAAACAATTCCGAACCCCAATCCAGGATCAGCGCTTCGGTAGCAAAAAAGACCTGCCAGGTAAATTCAGTTTGAGATGCGGTAGGTACGAGTGATGAATTTTACCTAATAATCTCAAGAGCGACTGCTCTTAAAAAAAGTTCCTGAACCTGTCTCAGTTCACAGAAAATTTATCTATTTAGCCAGCAACAGGGTTACCAGATCATAGTTTTGTACTGGTTTTTCTGAGCACAGTGTTAATACTGAGATCTGGATTGATCCTGCCTTTATGAGAGGGGAGAAAAGAGGAAAGAAGCCAGGGGTCAGGGAATAGGGGCTAGGGAATAGGGACTGGGGGTCAGAGAATAGGGATTGGGACAACTGAGAACTCAAAACTTAAAACTCATAACTTACCCGTCCACTCATCCACTCCATCACCCCATCACCTGCTGGCCTACTGCCATCACTATTTATAGCTGTCGCCAGGTTGCTTAGGACATTGGATTTAAGGGGGGTTGGGGGCTGTGCTCCCAGCCAGGGGTTCCACCCCTGCATCCCGTCCTAAGCCTGGTGGCTATAGCTATACGATCGCACCTAGAAGGTAAAAGTCGTTCGCAGGACACCGATTGTGATGGTGTCGTTATTGTCGTTGTGTCTTGGGTTGAAAATGACAATCACACCGGGAGTGAGGCTGATGTTATCTGACACCCGGAAACGGTAAAACGCTTCAACGTGGGTGGTTCTACCTGGTTGGTCGCCGGGGCCAGCCAGGACATTCCCCTCCGTAACAAAGCTGGGGACGTTTCTTCCTGTTGGTAAGTCGCTGCTGATAATGCGTGGTGGTTGCCCGACGTAGATTGCTCCTAAGTTGCCTGGTCCACCCAGGTCGGGAAAGTTGAGGAAGCCCATCCAATTCAGAGTTTCCACACGACCGCTGAAGCCTTTCAAATCTGACGTCGTGTAACCAACCCAACCTCCGACGGTGAGCCAGCGGGCTACTCTCCAGGAAACTGTTCCACCAAAGGCATTGGTTTTGATGGGAGCACGCAGTGTGAAGGGGTTGGGCAGTGCCAGTTGATCGTCGCCAACGCTGGTACCCAGGAAACCGGAGGGAGAGTAGGCATTGACATAGTTCAGGGCAATATCAACGGCGTTGAAGGCATTAATGGTAAGTTGGGCACCCGCGGTGGTTGCACCATTGCGTCCGCCGAACAGGCCGCCATCGGCGGGATCTTCTGCCCGGTTAGAGGTATAAACTCCTTGAAGTGAAATGGTGGGGGTAATTTGCCAATCAAAACCAGCCCCCGCACCGTCACCACCAATGTTAAGGATGGGATTCCGTTGGGCAAAGCGGGAGATGGGACCAAATCCTGCACTCTCGACCCGGTTTGCGCCCCGGAAAACGTTGACCATGTTAACTCCGGCAGCTCCGGCAATGACGGCAAAGTTGTTGCCAATCAAATGGCGGTAGGTGAGGTCACTAATCTGAACTCGATTACCCGTATCTGCTTCGTATCCCAGGAGTACGTCATTGGTTAACAATTGTTCACCATAGCTTCTGCCTGTACCTGCTTGCAGCCCGGTTAATAGAAGGCTGCGATCGCTGAACTGGGTATAAAGACTGAGCTGAATATTGCTGATGACGTTAATTTGATCGGAATCATCACTGAACCGAAACCCTGCCAGATCCACCTTTGCTTCATTCCGTCCCTGCACACCCAGAATGACCTGTCCAAATAATTTGGTGGTAGTTGAGAATTGTTGAGTTTCCAGGGTTGCTGCACGAACCTCCAGAGCATCTACCCTGCCGCGCAGTACTGCCAGTTCTGCGGCAAATTCTTCTTGTAGCTTTTGCAAGGCAACCAGATCTTCTTTGCGAGCCAGATCAGCGGTTCCGGCAGCAATTAACTCGCTAATGCGATCCATACAGGCGTTGAGACCGGCAGCAAATTCATAGCGGCTCAGGGCGCGGTTGCCCCGAAAGGTTTTGTCTGGGTAGCCGACAATGCAGCCGTAGCGCTCAACCAGGGATTGTAGTGCCTGGAATGCCCAATCTGTTGGCTTGACATCTGTTAGTTGGGAAACGGACGTGACTTGCTCCATGCCATCAGCACTGGGGACCATATCCGCAGCTATGAGGTCTCTGGTGTTGGTGACAGGCTGGTCGGCAAGACTGGCGTCTGCCAGGTTTTTGGAAATGGGAACTTCTGAAGTGGTTGCCGAGAATGCCTCTGCTGGCTGCCCGGTTGCTGGTACTGTATGGGCAATGGTAGGCCCAGTCATTAAAAACCCCAGTACTGCTGATGCCAGCACTGGGGATCGGTTCTTTTCAAACACAGGTGATTTCTTAACCATGCCTACTCCTTCTCCTCAGCATGAAAAACGACGCATCGGGAGATGCACACACCACACCTTTGAGCATCCAGTTAAGTATTGACGGCTCATCCCAAAATCTAACGCCTTTGATCCCGCTTCTAGCCCTAAACCGACTAAGGTTTATCAAACTTTAAGGATGGAGATCCTGCAAATCTATAGCAGGTGGCACTATAGCAGGTGGCAGGGTTAGTTGTTAGTTGTTAGTTGCTAGTACAGAAATACTCATCTACCCATCTACGTCATCCACTCTATCACTCCACTCTCACTCCTTTAGCGATTTAGGAGTCCTTTTAAGATTGTTGAGATTGGGTCCAGAGGAGGGCGATCGCTAATCTGACGGCCTGCCCTACGGTTGAGAGCCGAGCGGATTCGGCAGCAGTTTTTTCCCATCGCAATAGGTGCTCGCGGAAGCCGCAATCGCGTTTTGCCCGTTGGGCAATTACCCGTCCGATGATTTTCTTTTGAATTTCTTCGGTTGAGATTCCCTGGCGATTCAGGAAATCCAGCAAATTTTGCACACTTTCAACAAATTGCTCAGGTGCCTGTGACATCATGATGTGTTGAATCTGACGCACGACTTCCTGGTAAAGACGCTCTCGGCGATCAGCGGAGGGCAGCGATTTGGGGGGCAACTCGTCAGGTTGGGGAGGGGGTTCCAGTGCCAAATTCGGGTTTCCAAAATGGCGATCAATTTCTAACAATCGAAATAGCTCAGCCTGTTTAGACAAAAGGCGCTGCAAAATCGCTGGATAAATCTGGAAAATCCGTCTGATCACAACCTTGGCATTCACCAGGCGATTAGCTGCCAGGCGAAGCAGGTAATTATCTTCGACTCGTTCGTAGGACTTAACTGTTAAGTTCAGTTCGTGGCTTTCCAACTCCAACTGGGCCAGAGTAAAGGCCAGAGCTTGCCAGTTAGGAGGCTCGGTGAAATATACCTCAATGGATGGTCCATCTTGCCGATACTGGCGCCCTAACTCTCCTGGCTCTAGTTCCCGCCCAGCGGGGTAGCGTTCTGTTGGGCTTTTGGTCTGGTAGTTGAATTGGGTAAAGATATAACGGCAATCCACTTTGGATAAGTCCAGGTCTTCGATATGCCAGTTGTGGATGCAACAGCCCGTCACCCGTGCCCCATCCAGGTTGGTGCGGATGAGATGACTTTCTAGCAGGTAAGCATTTGTGAGGTCTGCTTCACTCAGGGTGGTATCGCTCAGGTAGGCACCGCTGAGGTCTGCCCGGCGCAGGTCTGCACCTCGCAGATTAGCTTCTTCCAGATCAGCCCGTAAAAGAAAAACGTCTTGAAGGTTTGCTCGCAATAGGTGAGCTTTATGAAGATTGGTTTTAAGCAGATAGGCCCCAGCTAAATTTGCCCGGCTAAGATCAGCGCTACCTAAGATTGCTTCGCTCAGGTCAGCTCCAGTCAAAATCACGCGGTGCAGGTCTGCTTCGCGCAGGTTGGCCTGTCGCAAGTATACTCCGCTCAAGTTGGCTTCAATCAGGTTGGCACCGACGAGGCTAGCTTCTCGCAGGTTAGCTTCTTCCAAATGAGCTTCGCGCAGGTTGGCCTGATCGAGTTTGGCGCCAGCCAGATTGGCGCGGCGCAGATTCGCTTCCATCAGTTCAGCAGAGGTCAGTTGGGCACCGCTGAGTTTTGCCCGTTCTAGATTGACCTGATCGAGTTTTGCGGCCTGGAGGTTTGCCCCCGTCAAGTCTGCTTCCTGTAGAATGGCCCAGTTAAGGTCAGCCTGTTGCAGTTGGGCTAACCGCAGGTCTGCTTTGCTAAGGTTTGCTCCACTAAGTGCTGCCTGGTTGAGGATGGCATGGTTGAGGGAAGCGTTGCGCAAATCTGCTCGTCTCAGGCAGGCTCCGCTCAAGTTGACGCGGGTTAAGAATGCCCAACTCAAGTTTGCCCCCGTTAAGTCAACCCCTGTAAAGTTTATATCTCGCAGGTTGACTCCGCTCAAGTTGGCTCCGCTGAGGTCAACATGGGAAAAGTCCCGCTCTCCTCGTTGATAACGCTCTAGCAGATCCTGTACTTGCATAGTGATCCTTGAGGCGAGATGGAAAAGATTGGCAAATAAAAAGGCCTCTTATTAAGAATGGGAGCAGTCATAAGAATGGGAGCAGTCAATAGTGAGCAAATCTAAGTGGGCGCATGGGTGGATGGGTAGAACGAGGATCACTATGAAATGCTCTGATGAGTAATAAAGCTTTATTAGTTTTGTGGAGTCTATTTGTGGAGTCTATAAATATGGGTTTTCAGGAAATTTGCGATCGCAAACAGTGAAGCAAATTATATCGGGGAGTGAACGAAGAGGGGATAGGGGGTTATGGTGCTTTTTGAAGTTGTCATATCTAGTTTAGGGGAAGTGAGGGGGAAGGGGGAGGAGTCAGGAGACAAGAATCAGTAGCCAGGAATCAGTAGCCAGGAGTTGGGAATGGGAAGTGGATGGGTGGATGAGTGGGAGAGTAGGAGCATGATGGAGTGGGGGGTGTTCTAGAAACGGGGCTCTGACTCCTTGAAACCCTGATTCCCTCGACCCCCTTTCCAGCATTGCCACAAAAAATTTGACAAACTCGATTGAGAGTGTTGGGCTTGGTTGAAAAGTCGCATTCGCAAAAGCTTGTCTAGTTTCAGTTCCTTAAGGCAGACGATGGAATCGGTTCTGAAGGATGCTGTGTCCTAAATAGTCCTGTCTATAGCTATATAGCTCTACGCAGGTGCATTAGGACATTGGAATTAGAGAGGGAGTAGGGGCTTCGCCCCCAGCCTGGGATTCACCCCGTCTTAACCATAACGACTACCGCTATATAGCTGTCGCCAGATTGCTTAGGACGTTGATTTTAAGAAGGTGTGGGGGCTGCGCCTCCAGTCAGGGGTTCCACCCCTGCACCCGTTCAAATTTCAAGCAGGATCGTTATATAGCTCTAATCAGCGATGAAAACACTCTTTAATTCGCTGTAATGAGCCAGCACTGCCAATCCCAATTCGCGTCCAATACCGCTGCGTTTGTAGCCACCGAAGGGAGCTTCGAGGTGAACGCTGTGCCCAGTGTTGATGGAGATCACGCCAGTTTCAATCGCTTTTGCAACGCGTAAAGCACGGCTAATATCTTGAGTCCAGATGGAGCCGGAAAGCCCATAGAAACTGTTGTTGGCGATCGCAATAGCTTCTTCCTCATGATCAAAGGGAATTGCACAGACTACGGGACCAAAAATTTCTTCCTGAGCGATGCGTGAGTTTGGTTTGACATCGGCAAAGATAGTTGGTTGCAGAAACGCACCCTTTTCCAAATCGGTTTGAGCGGGAATGTTACCTCCACAAACCAGCGTTGCGCCTTCCTTTCTGCCAATTTCGATGTATTCCTGGACGCGATCGCGATGCCCAAATGATACCAGCGGTCCAATTTCTGTATCGTCGTTCAATGGCATTCCTAATTTCAGTTTTTTGAACTCATTGCTGAGGCGGTAGAGGAATTCTTCGTACAGGGGACGTTCCAGCAACAGGCGCGATCGCGCGCAACAGTCCTGTCCAGCATTTCCCAGCACACTCCACATTGCTTTGGGAATGACTTTATCCAGATCGGCATCGACAAATACGAGATTGGCAGATTTGCCACCTAATTCCAACGTGACATTCTTAATGTCATCGGCTGCCAACTTCATCACTTGCGTGCCGATTTCAGTAGAACCTGTAAATGAGACTTTGCGGACAAGGGGATGGCGAACGAGTGCGTTGCCCGCTACACTACCCGGTCCCGGTACAACATTGAAAACTCCTGCGGGAACACCTGCTTCCAGTGCCAGTTCTGCCAATCTCAAAGCAGTCAATGGCGTCTGGGAAGCAGGCTTGAGCACAATCGTATTGCCCATCGCCAGGGCAGGAGCTACTTTCCAGGAGGTAATGGCGATCGGGAAATTCCAGGGAGCAATCAGGCCACACACTCCAATCGGTTCGCGAAAGGTCAGGCTGGTGCCTGCCGCCGCAACCGGGTTGACGGTACCACCAAACTTGTTAACGGTTCCGGCATAGAACTCGAAGCAATCGGCGGCCAGATCCACTTCATCGCGGGCATCGCGGATCGGTTTGCCAACGTTGCGGCTTTCCAGTTGTGCCAGAGCTTCCCGATTCTCCCGAATCAGATTAGCCAGGCGCAGCAGGATCTGGGTGCGATCGCGGGAATTTACCCGACGCCACCCTGCCCGTGCCTGATCCGCAACCTGCACGGCCCGATCCACATCCTCAACTCCGGCGGCTGCCACTTCCATCCAGGCTTCACCCGTTGCTGGATCGATTAGTTGGGTTGTCTGTCCAGAAACAGTGGGGACGCGATCGCCTGCAATCAGTAACTTTTCCATTTTCTAATGCCAATCTATTCGTAGAAGCCAGAAGTCAGGAGAGGAAGGGAGTGGGTGGGAGGGTGGGGGAGTGGAGGGGTGATAGGGTGATAGGGTGATGGGGTGATGGGGTGATAGGGGATTTCCCTACTCCATGAGGGTGTTCTAGAAACGGGGCTCTGACTCCTCGAAACCGAGCCTGTTCAGAATTTTGTGTCAATTGTTGGTGGATCAGGGGCTTCAGCTATCGAGAGTGTTCTGGAAATGGGGTTCTAACTCCTTGAAACCCTGATTCCCTCGACTCCCTTTCCAGGATTGCCACAAAAAAAATGGACAAACCCTCCCTATCACCCCTCACCTCTCTCTAACAACCAACAATCAACAACTAACAACTTCTTCTACCTCCTGGCTTCTTCTCCAACTCTCATCCTATTCACTATCTCATCCTATTTACTAAGCGTTTCGGGCTGTTCAATTTCCTGCATGGCTCTGGCAATCAGGGCATTTTCCTCTTCTGGGGCTCGTCGCACGAGTTTCTTGCGGGAGTAGATCAGGAAATAGGTAACCATTGCAATTAAGAAAATTGCCACCCCCCAGACACCTGGCTGATAGGCCGGATCAGAGAAGCAGGCAAATAAGGCGACAATGGATAGAACGGCACCAATGGCTGCACCGGGAATTCCCAGGGGGCTGAGGTAAGGGCGATCCAGATCGGGACGATCAACCTTGAGCTTGATGTAGGCAATCATCACCATTGCATAGGAAATGACTGCGCCAAATACGGCCATATTCAGTAGAGCTGGTCCTACCGTGGTTCCACCAAACTGAATCAGAAAGGCACAGGCAAGTCCTACCAGAGCGCTCAAAATCAGGGCGATCGCAGGTGTATGCCAGCGGCTCACAATTGAAATCCAGCGAGGATAATAGCCAGCGCGAGAGAGGGCAAAAAGAACCCGCCCGGCAGCATAGATGATGGTGTGGAAGCTGGCGATTAGA
Organism: Leptothermofonsia sp. ETS-13; assembly: GCF_049200465.1. Classification (NCBI taxonomy): domain Bacteria; kingdom Bacillati; phylum Cyanobacteriota; class Cyanophyceae; order Leptolyngbyales; family Leptolyngbyaceae; genus Leptothermofonsia; species Leptothermofonsia sp. ETS-13. The sequence goes on along the minus strand of NZ_CP120836.1, from coordinate 736,141 downwards.
CCGGCCAATGCAGCAATGGTCAGGATTTGAAACACCAGTCCATCACCAAAAATGGTTTTGAAGCCATCTGCGATCGGAGCCCCTGTTTTGCCCACAGCGGCTGCACCAGTAAAGGTTGCGCCGTCGGCGGCTGTGTACTGAATCGGTAGACCCGGATTCAACACCAGTACCAGCAAGGACAGCACTAAGAGCGTAATAATGCCCCAAATCAACGCTTTAGGAATGTCACGCACCGTATCATGGGCTTCTTCTGCGGCCAGAGGAAGTTGCTCAATCGCCAGATAAAACCAGATGGCATAGGGAAGTGACTTGAACACCCCTCCCCAACCAAAAGGCAGCCAGTTTGGATTGGCTGCCTCAGGTGGAATGTTGAATAGCAGGCTACCGTCAAACTTGCCAGAGAAGATGACTGAAAGGGCGAAGATGAGCAGAACGGCAGCGGCGATCGCCGTCACTACCAGACCCACTTTCAACGTTAGTTCTACACCCCGAATATTAATGAATACAAAAATTGCATAGAACAGAACCCACCAAACCGGAACAGGTACGTTGGGAATCAACGTTTGCATGTAAGCGCCGATGAAGTAAACGACCACCGCAGGTGTGATCACATACTCAATCGTGTCGGTGACTCCGCAAATAAAACCACCCAATGGACCGAATGCATTGCGGGTAAAGGAATAGAAACCACCCGTGTGTGGCAATGCGGCGGATAGTTCGGCAATGCTATAGACCATACACACATACATGGCGGCCATTAAAAAGGTGCCGATCGCCAGCCCCCCAAACCCACCGGCTGCCAGGCCAAAGTTCCAACCCGAAAAGTCACCGGAAATCACTGCTCCAACACCGAGTGCCCAGAGCAACACCCATCCGGCACTGCGTTGTAACCGCCGCTTTTCTAAATAATCGTCCCCTACGTCCTCATAGCGGACGATGCCCCGTTTGTTATCTGACATAATTAAAACCTTAGGTAGATCACAAAAATCAGTAGATATTGAATCTAGATAGCATGAGGTATCAATCGTGACCTTCAGGCTTAAATAGACTTAATTGCTCTGCAAGAGTTTTTATCGCTTTATCGATAAATAGCTAAATAAGTAGCTAGGCGCAATTAAATTAAGGATAATTTTGGGGGTGGAGGGGGTGAAACCCCCTGCCTGGGGCGCAGCCCTCACTCCCCCCTTTACCAATTAAGGATGACTACCTACTTACTAATCAGCAGTGATAGGGTGATTGCTCTTTACATCCATCACTCATCCACCCTCCCACTCATTCACCCATCCACCTATTCACATCTTTTCACCGTTTACCGCTCCCATTCCTATGAGCTCTCCCGATCCCTTTGAGAACCTGGATATCAGGCGTCTTCAGCTATTTTTGTATCTGGTACCAGTAGTGGGTTTTTTCCCAGCCTTGTGGACGCTCTATCGCCGCCGGGGAACGCGTCAAGAAAGGAATCTGAGTCGTTTGGTTGTGACGTTAGCGTTGGGATGGCTTTTGGGTTATCTGTTGCTGGGGGCGGGTGCCGAAGCGTCTGCATCATGGTCTCTACCATTACTGATTACAAGCAGTTTGCTGACTTCAGGGTATTTTCTGGTCAACCTCTGGTTGATGGTTCGTCTGTGGCAGCGAAAACCTCTCCAGTTGCCTGGGGTGAGCAAATTGAGCGATCGCCTTCCTTAAAAATCCTGAAGCTTTCCTAAAAACCACGAAGGTATAACTAGCAACAGGGGGTAAAGGAAACTCATTCAGTAGAAAATTCGGTGAGAAAGCTGCCTGCAACTACGGTCTATATGGCTCTGACAGCCGCCTCAACGCTGTTTAGCTATTCTGTTTTTGCTGTCAGTGCCATTTACCGGGTAACCGTTGCAGGCTTAAATCCTCTCCAACTGGTAATAGTAGGCACCGCCCTGAAAACAACCATTTTTTTGTGTGAAATTCCAACGGGCGTGCTGGCCGATGTCTACAGTCGTCGTTTATCCATCATTGTGGGCACGATTCTGATTGGGGCCGGATTGATGCTGGAAGGAATGGAGCCAACTTTTCTGGCAATCCTTCTGGCACAGGTGCTGTGGGGTATTGGCTACACCTTTACTAGCGGGGCACAGCAAGCGTGGATTGCCGATGAGGTGGGGGAAGAAGCTGCCCATCAGGTTTTTCTACGGGGTGCCCAGGTCAGCCAGGTTGGGGGAATATTTGGCACATTTTTGGGGGTCGGACTTGCCAGCTATCGCCTGGGGCTTCCTATCGTAGCGGGTGGAACGCTTTACCTGGGTTTGGGACTGTTTTTAGCCCTGTTCATGCCGGAGTGGGGTTTCAGGTCAAAGCCAGAGTACCCAGTAACGGCCTGGAGGGCGATGGCGCAGACCTTATATAACGGAGTGCATCTCGTCAAGCAACAACCTGTTTTGATGATTCTGCTGGGGGTCGGGGTCTTTCATGGGCTTGCCAGTGAAGGACTGGATCGCCTTTGGGAAATGCATTTTCTGCAAAACTTTGCCTTTCCTGACCTGGGACGGTTGGAACCCATTGTCTGGTTTGGCCTGATCAATGCGATCGCCAGCATTCTCAGTATTTTGGGGGTTGAACTCGTCCGCCAGCGGGTCAAAGCAGACCACCACCTGACCGCCGCCAAAATTCTGTTTACGATTGATAGCTTGTTAATTATTAGCCTCATCACCTTCAGCCAGGCTCACAGCTTTGAGTTAGCACTGGCGGCTTGCTGGGCCACGGATCTGTTAAGAGCCGCGAACGAACCCATCTACATTGCCTGGATTAACCAAAAACTGGACTCAGCAACGCGGGCAACGGTTTTTTCGATGAGCAGCCAGGTGAGTGCGATCGGGCAGATTTTGGGTGGCCCAGTGATTGGAGTGATTGCGAATGACTTATCCGTGAGAGCGGCGATCGCGGCCTCCGGAATAATTCTGGTACCCGTCCTGTTACTGTATTGGCGAACATTCAGGCACGGCTGGAGTTAGGGAAACTAGTGTTGCAAACACTAAATTTTGCAACATGGGGGAGTGGGGGCTTTGCCCCCTCCACCCCCTTCAAAACTTTTGTTTTGATCTACTAGCCCCAATTACTCCACCACTATGCGCCACTCGTAGAGTTTGTATTTCACACAACCATTTTTCACTAAGGGATCCTGAGCAACAATCTCTCTAGCCTCGTCCATAGATGAGGCTTGAAACAGTAGCATTCCTCCACCGAAGCAGCCCCAGTAACCTGTTTTTGCCTGATGCCCCTTCGCAATCAATCCACGAACATACTCCTTGTGCGCGGGGACAAACCTGTTAAAGGTGGCTTTATCCACAATTCCTTCTTCAATTTTTACAAACCAGGGCATGGAGAAGAATCCCTAAACATTGAAAGCTGGTGAAGAACCAATGTTTAAATCTTCACCAGCTTTTTGATATTCTCCCCTAGTAAATCCGCGAAAGACACAGATTTATCTAAAGGTCATTAGACGGAACTTCTATTTTAATTTCTTAATACACTGATAGTTCTGATAGTTTAGGAGCATTTCCTCGCTGACTAATCAGAAAAATGAGATTTTTTGTTCGGTTCTCCTTCAAACGGCTGTACGCCAGTATTAGGATAGGCATCATCACTGGGTCCAAAGATTCGAGATATAGCCCCGGAGAAGTACTGGATCACATTATCAAGGAATTTCGGCATACTCATAGCGTTTACCTCAAAGTTCAGTGATTAAATTGGACTCAATCGCAGTGAATGCTTAAGTTTTAACTCTATATCCTTACACTTCAATTATGGCTAAATTGAAAATAATTTGCTGTTCTTTGAATTATTTATTTAAGTTTTTATTTGAGATATTTGACGATTCTTCACGCTGCTTAAGAACCTATTAAGTAGATGGTCCTACATAGGAGTGTGTCACTTTTTTGATAGAAAATCTATGCACACGTGTCAAAGGCTAGATGCCGTTACGGCAAATCAAGATTTTCGCTTTTCTCTGCAAAAGGTAACGTGCTCCTATCCTAAATTAATTGGAAAGGGAGAAGTGGGGGCTGCTCCCACAGACAGAGAGAATAGACCTCAAGGGGTAATGATAAGCAGCGCTAGCTGTCATCATTTCAAACTGAAAGATCATTTATGACTTAGGTACTATCCAAGGGTTAACGGGTTGCCTACCTCTGAAGATACGAGGGTGCGGAGTACCCTACTGTGCCTCACACTTCCGTACCTCATTCAAATGAAAACCCCTATAAGGGATGAGAAAAGTCGATGATTTTGATTATAGCCACCATAATTTGCTTTGGATCTCGTGGGGTGGGGGATGGACAAAGTCAAGGCTGGCCCATTGCAAGGAACAAGACAGGATAGTGGCAGGTAAGACCCTTCAACCACTCTACGATCGCAGGTGATGTTTTCCGAAGAAATCACTCTGGAACGGTTTTCCCTGAAAATCACAAAGATATTAAATCTTCTCAAGAAATCAACCTTTCCGAATTTTGGTTTTATTGACTATAATTCGAAAAATGCTTTTTTCCTCCTGTGCAGTCGGATTGAGATTTCCCATGACTACTGTGGAAGACCAAGAGCTTACCCTTCATCCTGATGATTACAGCTTGCTGACAGATCTGTATCAGCTCACCATGACAGCTTGCTACGTGGGTGAAGAAATAGAACAACGGCAGGCTAGTTTTGAGCTGTTTGTTCGCCATTTGCCAAGAGGATTTGGCTACTTAATTGCGATGGGTCTGGCGCAGGTTCTAGATTATCTGGAAAAATTTCGATTCGGTTCAAACCAGATTGAGTTGCTGCGATCAATCGGAATTTTTTCAGGCGCACCAGACCGCTTCTGGTCTTTGCTGGCAGCAACTGGTTTTAGGGGCGATGTCTGGGCAGTTCCAGAGGGGACGGCTATTTTTGCAAATGAACCGATTTTGCGGGTAGAAGCTCCTCTCTGGCAGGCTCAGATGATTGAAACCTACCTGTTGAACACGATTAACTATCAGACCTTAATTGCAACCCGCTCAGCCCGTTTGCGAGATGTGGCAGGACCCGATGCAGCGCTATTTGAGTTTGGTACCCGACGGGCGTTTAGTCCCCAGGCATCTCTTTGGGCGGCTCGTGCAGCACTGGCAGCCGGGTTGAATGCCACATCTAATGTTTTAGCCGCCCTTAAGCTGGGACGTAAGCCCGTTGGCACAATGGCTCACTCACTGGTGATGGCACTGACAGCAACGAAAGGCAGCGAAACCGAAGCATTTGCGGCGTTCCACCGTTACTTTCCGGGGGCCCCTTTATTGATTGATACCTACGACACGATCGCTGCCGCCAAACAGCTTGCCAATCAAATTCAAGCCGGAGAGATGCGTTTAGCCGGAGTCCGAATTGACTCAGGCAATCTGGCATCGCTCTCCAGGCAAGTGCGGCAATTGCTGCCCGGTGTACCAATTTTTGCCAGCGGCGATCTGGATGAATACCGGATTGTTGAACTGAAAGAGGCTGAAGCTTGTATTGACGGTTATGGGCTGGGTACCCAACTTGTGACAGGTCCACCCGTAAATGGGGTCTACAAACTGGTAGAGATTGATGGCATCCCAGTAATGAAGGAAGCAACAGGCAAAGTCACCTACCCAGGTCGAAAACAAATCTTTCGCCAATACAACCAACAGGGAGAGATTTGTCAGGACTGGCTAGGATTAATCAGCGAAACTCCTGCTAATAATCAACCACTGATGAAGTTGGTGATGAAGCAAGGAAAGCGGGTTGAGCCACCAGAAACGTTAGAGGCGATCGCCCAGCGCACAGCTCACTCAGTCACCAGCCTGCCACTCGCTACCCGTCAAATTCACCAACCGACTACTCTCCCAGTCATTCTTTCCTCCCAGTTAAACGCGTTGACTCAAGAAACACAGCAAAGGGCAAGGGATGTGAGGGGGCAAGGAGTGAGAGAGTGATCGGGTAACGGGGTGATAGGGAAGATTTCTTGACTCCATCCCTCCCCCCTCCCCCCTCTATCCCTCCATCCCCCTATCCCCCGTCCCCCCATTCCCCCATCCCCCATCCCCATGCTCAACATCGCTCTCTTTGGAACCAGTGCTGATCCACCAACGGCAGGCCATCGGGCAATCCTGGTGTGGCTTTCACAGCGCTATGATTGCGTGGCAGTGTGGGCATCGGATAATCCGTTTAAGACCCATCAAACGCCGCTAGAACATCGAATGGCAATGCTGCAATTGTTGATAAACGACATTAATCCGCCTAAAAAAGAATATTCAGCTTTATCCAGAACTGAGTCATCCTAGAACTTTCCATACTATTGAAGTAGCCCACAGGATTTGGAAAAATGCTCGGTTTACTCTGGTGATTGGTTCCGATCTGGTGCATCAGCTACCCAACTGGTACCGGATTGAAGAACTATTGCAACAAGTCAATTTACTCATTGTTCCTCGACCGGGATACCCCTTGATGAAGTCTGCTCTGGCAGAATTAAGGCGAAGGGGGGCACAAGTCGCGATCGCTGATTTGATGGGTTTAGATACCTCCTCCACGGCTTACCGCGAAACTGGAGATTCAGAGGCATTGCCCCCGCCCGTTGAAGCCTACATCCACCAGGAACACCTTTACCCATGGCAGGACGCGCCCAGAGAAAAACAGCCAATCCAGTAGGCCGAAAAGCGCTTGCTGATTTCAAAGTAGGCGTTGACAATGTGATTTTTTCCGTCGATACAGAGCAAAACCGGTTGCTGGTGCTGCTAGTCATGCGGCAGGAGGAGCCTTTCTGGGGACAGTGGAGCTTTCCGGGTACGCTGGTGCGCCAGGGAGAATCTCTGGAAGATGCAGCCTATCGAATCCTGGCAGAAAAAATTCGAGTGAAGAACCTTTATTTGGAGCAGCTTTACACCTTTGGGGGGCCAGACCGCGACCCCCGCGAAGCGAACTATGGAGTGCGGTACCTGTCAGTCAGCTATTTTGCGTTGGTGCGGTTTGCAGATGCAGAACTGATTGCAGACGGAGTGAGTGGCATTGCCTGGTATCCAGTTGGTCAGGTGCCTCAGTTAGCTTTTGACCACAACAAGATTCTGGCATACGGGCATCGCCGCTTACGCAACAAGCTGGAATACAGTCCAGTTGCCTTTGAAGTATTGCCAGAACTCTTTACCCTCAACGATCTCTATCAGTTTTATACAACTGTTCTGGGTGAAAACTTTTCCGATTATTCCAACTTTCGTTCACGCCTGTTGAAGCTTGGCTTTTTAGAAGATACTGGAATCAAAGTTTCCAGGGGGGCGGGGCGACCTGCCAGTCTCTATCGCTTTGATGCAACAGCATTTGCGCCATTTAAAGATAAGCCATTAGTGTTTATTTAAACCTGATTTTGAGCTTAAAATTTACTGCCGAATTTAACTGTATGAGAGATGAAATTCAAGCACGATCAAATCGACTTGCTGTATTGATTGATGCAGATAATGCAAGTGCAGAAATGATTGAACCTTTACTAAAAGAGGTAGCAAAATATGGGACTGCCCATGTTAGGCGGATTTATGGAGATTGGACAACTCCTCACCTTAACAAATGGAAAGACAAGTTAAATAAGTTTGCCATTCAACCCATTCAGCAATTCAGGTATACAGCCGGAAAGAATTCAACCGACTGTGCCTTAATTATTGATTGCGATGGATTTGTTATACACAGGAAATTTTGATGGATTTTGTGTTGTTTCTAGCGACAGTGATTTCACAAGGCTTGCCAGCCGAATCAGAGAATCAGGACTGATCGTCTATGGTTTTGGAGAAAGAAAAACACCGGAATCCTTTATCAGTGCTTGCGATAAGTTCATCTATACGGAAATTCTTGGAAAACCAGAGGATTCTTCTGATCTGGTGTTAATGGATACTAAAACTGAGAAAAAGCACAAGGAAGCTTCAAAAGGCTCTTTCGATCCAGCGATAGACGCTAAAAATAGTCAAGAATTGAAGGTCACGAAGGAGCTGAGCACTCTTCTTAAGGATGCTTACGAAGCAATTGATGAAGATGATGGCTGGGTGAATTTATCAGAACTTGGAGGGCAACTTACAAAATTATCTCCATCATTTGATCCTAGAAATTATAAGCATAAAAAGTTAAGTGACTTGATTCAAGCAGTCAACATGTTTGAGATTAAGAGAACACCGAAATCAATCCGAATAAAATTAAAAGTTTAAGTTGTCTTCAAAACTCTTCTTTGTTATGAAAATTGCGATCGCCCAACTCAACCCAATCATTGGCGACCTTTGCGGCAATGCCCAACGGATTCTTGACTCGGCTCAAAAGGCAGCAGAACAGGGAGCCTGCTTACTGCTCACCCCTGAACTCTCCCTCTGCGGCTATCCACCCCGCGATTTGCTAATGCAGCCTGGTTTTATTACAGCGATGGCAACAACCCTGGAGCAGTTAGCCAGAGACCTCCCCCCCCAACTGGCCGTCCTGGTAGGTACTGCCTGCATCAATGAAAAGTCCCTCCTGGAAGGCGGAAAGCCCCTCTTCAACAGCACAGCCCTGTTAGAGAGAGGAAACATTCAACACCTGTTCCACAAACATCTTCTCCCCACCTATGACGTTTTTGATGAAGGACGCTACTTTGAACCGGGGCACCAGGCAAATCATTTTCACCTGGAGGTGAGGGGGCAGGAGACAGAGGAGGAGACTGGAGGCTGGAAGGAAGAAGAAAGAAGAAAGAAGAAAGAAGAAAGAAATGAAGTCAGAAGTCAGGAGCCAGGAGTTAATTCAAAACTCAAAACTCAAAACTCCTCACCCCTCACTCCCTCAATTCACCTTGGCATCACCATCTGCGAAGATTTGTGGAACGATGAAGAGTTTTGGGGCAGGCGTACCTATCGGCTTAATCCAATCGCTGCTCTCGCCCAGGCAAACGTTGACTTAATCATTAACCTATCAGCTTCTCCCTATACAGTTGGCAAACAGCGATTGCGGGAAGCGATGTTAAAGCATACAGCCACACGTTTTGGTCTGCCAGTCATTTATGCCAATCAGGTTGGGGGAAACGATGACCTGATCTTTGATGGCAGCAGCGTAGCCTTTGATCGGGAGGGCGAACTCGTTTGTCGTGCCCTCGCCTTTCAACCCGATCTGGTCTTTGTGGAATACGACGTAGAAACGAAGGATTTTGTCAGACCGCACAACTCCGCGTCTCTCTCCCAGCACTTCATCACGCCCCTGCCAGAAAATGAAGATGCCGAAATCTGGTCTGCACTAGTTTTGGGAGTGCGGGATTATGCCCGCAAGTGCGGTTTTTCTAAGGTGGTGGTTGGCCTAAGTGGTGGAATTGATTCGGCATTGGTTGCGGCGATCGCTGCTACAGCCCTCGGTTCCGAAAATGTTTTGGGTGTACTGATGCCCTCCCCCTACAGTTCCGACCACTCTGTTAAAGATGCCCTGGCCCTGGCAGAAAATCTGGGCATTCAAACTCACATTTTGCCCATTGGTTCACTGATGCAGACCTTTGATGAGACTCTAGCCGAAGTGTTTGCAGGCACCGAGTTTGGAGTAGCCGAAGAAAACGTCCAGTCCCGCATTCGAGGCACCTTACTGATGGGGATTTCCAACAAATTTGGACATCTTCTCCTATCCACGGGCAACAAATCCGAAATGGCGGTAGGCTACTGCACTCTGTACGGAGATATGAATGGGGGGTTGGCAGCGATCGCCGATGTTCCTAAAACCCGCGTCTATTCCATCTGCAAATGGCTAAATCAGAAGCAAACAGACAAAAGGAACAGGACAACAGAAAGCCCCATCTCCCCACTTCCAATTTCCCACTCTCCCGAAATCATTCCCACCAACATCCTCACCAAAGCCCCCAGTGCCGAACTCAAACCGGGTCAGGTCGATCAGGACTCCCTACCGCCCTACGAGGTGCTGGATGATATTCTGGATCGCCTGATCCATCACCACCAGACTCCTGACGAAATTGTTGCCGCCGGACACGATCTGCAAGTGACCAATAAGGTTGTGAGATTGGTTAATCTAGCAGAATTTAAGCGGCGTCAGGCCCCGCCGGTCTTAAAAGTCACCGATCGCGCCTTTGGTACGGGTTGGCGAATGCCGATCGCGTCTCGCTGGTTACCCAAAGCCCTCATCTCTCCTACCTCTTCGGGTGGATAAATCCTCAATCCCCTTATCTAACCAAATCTTTTACGGTAAAATTCTTCATGAAGTTCTGTTTCTGTAGGCTTTTAAGCTTCGGAAGATACAGACATGCTTAACTAAGCACAGAACTTTATAACTAGGCTTTAGACTGTAATCGCACATTATTAGAGAGAAGAACACATGGCATTTACACAGCCCCCCCTACCCTTCCCTATGGATGCTCTAGAGCCGTATGGCATGAAAGCTGAAACCTTTGAGTATCACTACGGCAAGCATCACAAAGCTTACGTCGATAACCTCAATAAGTTGACCGAGGGCAAAGACCTTGCCAACAAGCCTTTAGAAGAAGTGATTCAAATTTCCTTCAAAGATCCTTCTCTGACGGGCGTTTTCAACAATGCAGCGCAAGTTTGGAATCACACCTTCTTCTGGAATTGTCTCAAGCCCGGTGGTGGCGGCACTCCATCCGGAGATCTGGCTGACCAGATCGCTAAGGATTTCGGTAGCTTTGACAAGTTCAAGGAAGAGTTTTCAAACGCGGCAGCAACCCAGTTTGGTAGCGGCTGGGCCTGGCTGGTTGACGATGGCGGCAAGCTGGCTGTGATGAAAACCCCCAATGCCGAAAATCCCCTGGTCCATGGCAAAAAAGCCCTGCTGACTCTGGACGTGTGGGAGCACGCTTACTATATTGACTTCCGCAATGCTCGTCCTGCATTTATCAAAAACTTCCTCGATAATCTGGTGAACTGGGACTTTGCGGCTGAGAACCTGTCGAAGTAACTAAGTGAAAATAGAAGGCAGAAGCCAGGAGTCAGAAGCCAGAAGGGGAAAGAAGTGAGTGAGTGGGAAGTGGATGAGTTACGGAGTGTTGGAGTAAAGAAATATCCTATCAGCCCATTACGCATTATCCTGTCACTCATCCGTCCCTCACTCCTCATCTCTCTCGGCTTCTCCTGCTTAATTTCAGAGATAAGTAGGAGTCTATTTTTCCGGGTTTAGATAACCAGGCAAAGTTCTTTTGGCGAACCACTAGTCATAATTAAAAGGGGAGTGGGGGCTGCGTCCCCACACACCCCTAAAACCGATGTCTCAAGGAACCTGACGACAGCTGTAATTGCGCCCGACTACTTAAATTCAAACGCTTATTTCCAGCATTCGCTGAATTGGTTTAAGCGCAGCAACACGGGTTGTTTCTGGTAATGTGATTTCGGGTTCACGGTTTTCCATGCACCAGTAAAGCTTCTCCAGCGTGTTCAGACGCATGTGAGGGCATTCATTGCAGGCGCAGCTATTCATCGGTGGGGCTGGAATGAACTGTTTGTGCGGTGCTGCTTTCTGCATCTGGTGAATAATTCCTGGCTCCGTTGCTACGATGAAAGATTGACTGGGGCTTTGCTGGATGTACTTGAGCAAGGCAGTGGTAGAACCGACGTAGCTGGCATGGCGCAGGACAGCAGGTTCACACTCTGGGTGGGCGATCGCCTCTGCCTCTGGATGTTGAATTTTCAACTGCACCATCTTTTTCTCGGAAAAGGTCTCGTGCACAATGCAGCTCCCCTGCCACAGCACCATTTCTCGCCCGGTTTGTTGCATCACATATCGGCCCAGGTTGCGATCGGGCGCAAAAATAATCGGTTGGCTCTCAGGAACCTGCTGCACAATTTTTACGGCGTTCGCGCTGGTACAGATGATGTCACTCATCGCCTTGATTTCAGCCGTGCAGTTTATGTATGAAATTACCAAATGTTCAGGATGCTCAGCCTTGAATTGAGCAAACTTATCTGGGGGGCAACTATCGGCCAATGAACACCCCGCTGCCAGGTCAGGCAACAGCACTAGCTTATCTGGGTTCAGAATCTTGGCCGTTTCTGCCATGAAATGAACCCCAGCAAACACAATCACATCGGCATTGGTTTTAGCAGCCTGTTGAGACAAACCCAGTGAATCACCGATGTAATCGGCAATATCCTGGATATCGGGTTCCTGATAGTAATGGGCCAGGATCACAGCATTGAGTTCGCGCTTCAGATCGGCGATCGCCGCAAACAAATCACGATGCAAGTCAGCCTTAGGTGCAGGAAGGGTACTTACAAACACAGCATTAACCACACGGATGCAAGCTGAACTTATCTATTATAGTATTAATCACCAAAAAATGAAGATGCTATTCAAATTGCTTTTACTAAAAGTTGTGATCCTCAGAGGCTACCTGCCCATTAGATTTCCCGCTAATCTAAAGGGGTAATCAGTTAAACAAACGCCTCATCCATGCTGTGGGGACACTCTTCAGAATGGGTAATATCCACATGAGTATGAAACCACCTCCCATTGCCTATGTCCTCTTGTTGGTTATCATTATCTTCTTTGGCATTGTAGGTAGCTATGCTGCTTATGTGATGCGATAGTGAAGGCCAACTCAATGGACATAAAAATCTTTGCACTGCGCCTCAAGCCAGGCATGGACTTAAAAGCTAGTCTGTGGGAGTTCATCCAGGCCAATGGCATTCAGGCAGGTTTTATTCTAACCACCGTCGGCAGCCTCAAACGAGTTTCCCTGCGGCTGGCCGGGCAATCTGATAGTCAAATTTTCGAGGGTAAATTTGAAATTGTTTCACTCGTTGGCACTCTTTCCCAGGATGGCCTTCACCTTCACATTTCTATCTCAGACTCCGAAGGCAAAACCATCGGCGGACACCTCACCAACGGCAGCATCATCAACACCACTGCCGAAATTGTCATTGGCGAAAGCCATTACTACCGCTTCACCCGAACTGTTGATGAGCAAACAGGGTATAAGGAGTTGCAGATAGAGCAGAGGGGGTAGGAACAAGAAAGAAATAGGAAGAAGAAAGAAAAAAGAAGAAGGAACCGCAGGGGCAGATTGATTTGTCATAACCGTGGAAAACCAAATATAGTTGTCGCCAGATTGCTTAGAACATTGGCTTTAAGGATGTGGGGCTTTGCCCCCAGCCAGTGTGCCAACCCCTACACCCCGTCCTAAGCCTGGATAGCTATATCTCTAAAACCTGCCCCTAAAGGAGGGAGAAAAGGAAATGCGAAAGGATCACCCCTTATCCTATCACTTCTTCGACGCAGGTTCCCGCCCCATTAAATAACTAACCGTGGTACAGACAGCGGATGTTGCTCTCAACAACCTCGTCCTGAGATAGCTGGCTGACTGATGACAACAGCGATCTCGTACCGCCGCAGGCTTGCTATCTCCATTCAGCCACAGCACAATCTTCTGGTCCAGTAATTCAAATAGGTGAGGGCCTTCCTGAAGCTCTGATAGGGAGATCACAGGGGACCAGAAGCGTTCAGAACAGGCTGTTAGGTGACGAGCACGAGCATGGCAGGGGGTAGGGGACCAGTAGCAACAATTCTGATTCGATCTTTGCGGACGGTTGTCGTGGTTTCTGTAGCTAAAAACACGCCCAATTTTAGGAATTGCCACGACTTTGGAATATCTCGTTCCAACGTGATAATGAATGAAAAGAAAGGACGTTCTGTGGAAAACTCCTACAGATACAATCAACGTTTCTAGACCACAACTCATTGCTTCCTCACAAACAAGATGAAACCCGTGGAGGGCATAGTGCTGGATGTTCCTCTTTTAAGTCTGTTTGGAGTCCTAGTTGCAAGTGGGTTCGGATCCACCGTACCCAGTATTCGCCTCGAAAGTGCTCTGGTGCAAAACGTATCGGAACAAAAGCGATCGCCAACTTCTGTCCCAGTCCACACCCGCCCTCCCAGGTCCAAACCCTCCCCCACTTTTGCAACCTTCAACAGTCAACCACTGGACAAGCAACTGAAGCTTTACTTGCGTTATCTGGAAGAGTTTGGTCCACCCGATGTTCTGATTGTTGGTAGTTCACGCGCCCATCAAGGAGTCGATCCTCTGATGCTGCAACAGATTCTCTCCCGGCGCGGCTATGGAAATGTGAAAGTCTTTAACTTTGGCGTCAATGGAGCCACAGCCCAGGTGGTCGATTTAATTCTGCGGCGATTGCTGACTCCAAAACAGCTCCCTCGATTGATTCTGTGGGCAGATGGTTCCCGTGCTTTCAACAGCGGACGACTGGATCGGACTTACCGTAAAATCCTGGCTTCTCCTGGTTATAAACGCCTGGCAATAGGGGTTCGTCCCTCTCTTTCCCCATCAGAAATCAACGAGTTAAAGCCGCTCTGTATCACAATGTCCTCGGTGGAAGTTGTTTCTAAAACATCTAGCTCCTTTAATGCAGTGCCACCTCAGGCAAATAGCCCCCAGTTTTGTATCCAGTCAACTCCTCGCTCAACCTCACCAGCCTGGGTCATTCGATCCTATCCCCAACCCGCCGAAACAGTGACCTCTCCTGCGGTGCTTGGGTTTAATGCCCTATCCACTCGGTTCAATCCCACCAGCTATTTCCAGCGCTACCCCAAAGTCCCCGGTCGTTATGATACTGACTACGAGAACTTCACCCTGCGGGGAGAGCAGACAGCAGCGTTCAATCGGGCGGTTAATTTTGCGCGATCGCGTGGGATTCCTGTGGTTTTTGTAAACCTTCCCCTGACGCAAATTTATCTTGACCCGGTACGTAGTAGCTACGAACAGCAATTTCGCTCTTACATGCAGCAGTTCGCCAATGTTGGGAAGTTAACATTCTATGACCTCAGCCAGCGATGGCCCAATAAACACAAGTATTTCGCTGATCCCAGTCATTTGAATCGCTATGGAGCGGTGGTTGTTTCTACCCAGGTGGGGCAAAACTTGAAACTCCCTCGATCCGTCACCCAGTAAACCTGTAGTCTTTTTAAGAAAGATACGCAATAACACGGATGAATTCCGAGCTAAACATCACCTGATTGGGGTGAAACACTGAAACTTTATAAAGCTCATTATTAGTTCAAAGATTGAACGAATGTCTGCACCTTGCTCTAGTCAATCGTTGGGGTGGCTTCTATCTTAGGGGAGAGGCACTTGAACCCACCAATTCGTTGGTTAAGAACGTGATTACGACATCGAATCTCTCCTCTACTCTTCTCTACTCGTCACTGCTTGAGCGTCAGAAGGAACTAAACGTTTCAGATCAACTACTGGCTCCATTGCCTGTTCAAGTTCCTACTGAAGACTTGACCAATCGAGTTCATCCGTCTGTCACTAGCAAATTCAAGCGGCTGATTGACATCGCAGGGGCTTTAGTCGGTCTGACAATCACCGCAGTCGTAGCCGTTCCCGTAGCGATCGCGGTTCAATTTGACAACCCCGGCCCCATCTTTTATAGCCAGATCCGCTGTGGGCTGAGGGGCAAACCCTTTCGCATCTGGAAGTTTCGTTCGATGGTAACCAATGCCGATAAGCTGAAGCACCTCGTTAATAACGAAGCCAAAGGCGGTATTTTTAAGAACAGGAATGATCCCCGCGTTACTCGCGTTGGTCGCTTCCTGCGCCGCACCAGTCTGGACGAGCTACCCCAGTTCTGGAATGTGCTGAAGGGAGATATGAGCCTGGTGGGTACCCGCCCACCCACGGTAGATGAAGTGATGGGTTACAAACCCCATCACTGGCAACGGCTCAACGTCAAACCGGGCATTACCGGGGAGTGGCAGGCAAACGGTCGCTCTGAGATAACCGATTTTGAAGAGGTTGTAAAGATGGACGTCGCCTACCAGCAGAAATGGTCCATTGGCTACGACCTGCGTCTGATCCTGAAGACGATTCGAGTGGTGCTGAACAAGCAGGGTGCCTGTTAGTCGAGGTTTTGATTCTCCTGCAAAATGAACGTTGGGGACAGTCCTTTCAGGATTGTCCTCATTTTTTTGATTCCCGCTTCAGGAACTGAAGCCTGTCCACTCTTGACCGCTTCCCTTTACAATACTTTAAGGAAGTGTGAAGGACAGACAGATGCGAGTTGCGATCGTTGGAGCGGGTCTGGCAGGGTTGGCTACAGCCGTCGAGTTAGCCGATGCTGGGCATGAAGTCCAAATCTTTGAAGCGCGGCCCTTTGTGGGCGGCAAAGTGGGGAGTTGGGTTGATGCAGACGGCAATCACCTGGAGATGGGTCTGCATGTGTTCTTTGGTTGCTACTACAACCTGTTTGACTTGATGAAAAAAGTCGGTGCCTTCCAGCATCTACTGTTAAAGGAACACACCCATACCTTCGTGAATCGAGGTGGACGCATTGGCGCACTCGATTTTCGGTTCCTGACTGGTGCCCCCTTCAACGGATTGAAGGCATTTTTCACAACCTCTCAGCTCTCGATGCAGGATAAGGTGCAGAATGCGATCGCTCTTGGCACCAGTCCCCTCATTCGCGGTCTGGTCGATTTTGATGGTGCCATGAAAACCATTCGAAATCTGGATGATATTAGCTTTGCCGACTGGTTCCGTAAACACGGAGGTTCCAATGGCAGCCTCAAGCGCATGTGGAACCCGATCGCCTACGCCCTTGGTTTCATCGATACCGAAAATATCTCTGCCCGCTGTATGCTCACCATCTTTCAGTTCTTTGCAGCAAAAACGGAAGCCTCGGTGTTGCGCATGCTAGAAGGTTCTCCCGACGAATATCTGCACAAACCGATAGTTCAGTATTTAGAACAGCGCGGCGTTCAGATTCACCTGCGACGGCGAGTTCGTCAGGTGCAGTTTGAAGAGAAGGAAGGACAGACTCGCGTCACCGGCCTGGTGATAGGCAAGAGTGAAGGCGAAGACAACTTTGCTGAAGAAACCATCACCGCCGATGCCTACGTCGCCGCCTGCGATGTTCCGGGAATTCATCGGCTTTTGCCCCAGGAATGGCGCAAGTGGAAAGCGTTTGACAACATTTACAAGCTAGAAGCCGTTCCCGTTGCCACCGTCCAATTGCGCTTCGATGGCTGGGTGACTGAACTGAGCGATCCCAATAAGCGCAGGCAACTGAAGCAAGCCGCCGGATTAGATAATTTGTTGTACACTCCCGATGCCGACTTCTCCTGTTTCGCTGACCTGGCACTTACCAGCCCCAGCAATTACTACCGGGAAGGGCAGGGTTCCCTGTTACAACTGGTGTTGACCCCCGGTGACCCCTTCATCAAACAAAGTAACGAGGAAATTGCCCGGCACGTCCTCAAACAGGTGCAAGATCTGTTTCCCTCTGCCCGTGAACTGAACATGACCTGGTACAGTGTCGTTAAGCTCGCCCAGTCACTTTACCGGGAGGCCCCCGGTATGGATCCCTACCGCCCCAGTCAAAAAACGCCCATTCCCAATTTTTATCTGGCAGGCAGTTATACCCAACAGGACTATATCGATAGCATGGAAGGAGCCACCATTTCCGGGAAACAGGCCGCCGCCGCAATTCTGGAACCCACTGGCTATCAGGTTCAGGGAACAGGGCTGTTCAAGTATTAATTTCCTCACTTCTTCTATTCCTGCTCTTTACTTCCCACTCCCCACTCCTCCCAATGTCCGACTGGCTAGAACATACGGTTCAAATTGAAATTGATGCACCGATTGACCTGGTATGGAACTTGTGGTCTGATTTGGAACAAATGCCCAATTGGATGAAGTGGATTGAGTCAGTCAAGGTTTTGGAAGAAGACCCAAAACTTTCCCGCTGGAAGCTGGCGAGTGGTGGATTTAACTTTACTTGGTTATCCCGCGAAATCAAGCTAATTCCTCACCAAATTTTGCAATGGGAGTCAGTAGACGGATTGCCCAATCGAGGAGCCATTCGCTTTTATGATCGCGGTGAGCAGGGCAGCATTGTCAAAATGACAGTTGCTTACTCCGTGCCAGGCTTTTTGTTTCAACTGATGGACAAGCTTTTTCTGGGCCGCATTGTAGAATCCACGCTTTACGCAGATCTGGAACGCTTTCGACAGTATGCGCTGAAGGCGAAAGGGTAGATGAGTAGATGAGCAAATAAGTGAGGGGGTGGGAGAGTGATGGCATGATGGATGCAGAGAGCAATCACCCTATCCCTTATCACTCATCTGCCTCTTCTACCCTCTAACAACTAACAACCAACAACTATAGCCGTAGCCACCAGACTTAGGACGGGGTGCAGGGGTGGAACCCCTGGCTAGGGGCGCAGCCCCCACACCTCCTTTAAACCAAGGGTACTAAGCAACCTGGCGGCAGCTATAACCACCCCTGAATTTGCATAAGGTCATAGAGGCTAGATTTACTTCTGTTCAGAGGGAAGGGATTCAGGCAGGTTAATCGCCCGGTGTGAAGGGGCAAAACCTGACCAGTCCTAGCCCAAGGTATTTCCCCAAAATACCGTCGCAAATGCTTCCACTTCCGATAAGGTTGGGGTTCATTTGCGCTGCTTATCCGTTGCAGATTGAGGATAAAAGACATGCCAGCAGAAATTAATCTTGGACCCTTAGGAACGACCCGGACAATCAACAATTTTATTGGCGGCGGCGACTCCAGCGATACTTTTGCATTCAGTCTCAGCCATTCTCAAAATGTTAGTCTGTTGCTGACTGGCCTCAGTGCCGATGCAGATCTGCGCCTGTTTCGTGCCAGAAGCAGTGGTGGTTTTCTAGAACCGCTTGAGGAAGTGGCCCGTTCTCAACGTTCATCCAATCAGGATGAATCAATAGACCGGGTTTTGGGACCCGGAGTTTATATTGCTGAGGTTTACGAATTTTCAGGAAGTACAAACTACAGGCTGCGCATTTCCAGGAATAATTCCACCAGCGCTCCACTCAATATTGGAGTTTTACACGGTGCTCAGGCATTTTCTGGATTTGTGGGAGATACCAATTCTGCCGACACCTATCAATTCAGTTTAAGCACCCCTACCGACTTGAATGTGTCATTGGTAGGAATGAGCGGCGATGCGGATGTCAGAATTGCCTTCGATCGCAACAGCAATGGGGTAATTGATGCGGGAGAAACGCTCGCCTCCTCCGTGCGGGTATCTAATACTGATGAATCGATTAGTTTGCAATCCCTGGCTGCCGGAAATTATCTGGCGCAAGTTTACCGATTTAGTAACCAGAATACCCACTATCGTTTAGGACTATCAGCCATAGCCGCCGATTCCCCCCAGGCGGGAGTTGACCTGGTTGGGCAGTTTGGCACGATTCGACTACCGGATATTCGAGTGATCAATGACGTAGGGCAGGCCCAGCTTCTGGTTTCCAACCAGGGTTCTCAGGGGAGCAACGGCCCCGTAACGGTCGGTCTTTACGCCTCCACTGACCCCACTTATGACAGTAATGATGAACTGCTGGCTGTTCAAAGATTGAATTTGAACTTACTGCCAGGGCAATCACAAACTTACAGCTTTAATTTTGATGCCCCAACGGGGGTAGCACCAGGATCTTATTATCTGCTAGCTCGGATTGATTCTGCCAACGTGATCGCCGAAACCAATGAACGCAACAACACCATCAATACTCACGCTTCAGCACCCGGAACAGATGTGATTCTGGATTGGAACGCGACCTTGTTGAATGCGATTCAGAGTGCAGGCACACCACCGCCTATGGCAGCCCGCAATCAGGCAATTGTTCATGCGGCAATGTATGACGCAGTGAATGCGATCGCCCGCCAGCACAGCAGTTACTATGTCACTATCAACCCTAGCGCAGCAGTGGGTGCCTCAGCAGAAGCAGCAGCATCAGCGGCAGCCCATCGAACCCTCTCAGCTCTGTATCCAACCCTGTCCGCAACCTTTGATTTGCAACTTCAGCGATCGCTGGCGGAAATTCCAGATGGATTTGCAGAGACCAGAGGAGTTGAAATTGGCCAATTTGTTGCCGATCAAATCCTGACTTTGCGGGCTGGGGATAGATCGGCTACGGCTCAAGTCAGCTACACCCCTGGAACGGCTCCAGGTAGCTATCAGCCAACATTTTCCAACAACTTTGTTCTCCTGCCAGATTGGGGACGGGTTACCCCCTTTGCGATTCCCAGTGCTCAGGCTGTTAGGTTAGATGGACCTCCCACCTTTGGCAGCAACGACTATGCGATCGAACTCAATCAAGTACAGGCTTTGGGAGGAATTAACAGCACCAACCGCACAGCCGATCAAACCGAAGTTGCCCTCTTTTGGGCCTACGATCGCCCCGATACCTTTAGACCACCCGGATGGTGGAATCAGCTCGCTCAAACCGTTGCTTTACAGGCAGGCACCTCTTTGCTGACCAATGCCCGGTTGTTTGCCCTGCTCAACATTGCCCAGGCCGATGCCGGGATTACAGCCTGGGAAGCCAAGTTCCGCTATAACCAGTTGCGCCCCGTGACCGCGATTCAGCAAGCCGATCAGGATGGCAACTCGCAGACGGTCGGTCACTCTACCTGGCAGCCTTTGTTACCCACTCCTCCCTTCCCAGATTATGTTTCTGGTCACTCCACCTTTGGAGCTGCCGCCGCGGGGGTTCTGTCCTACTTCTTTGGGGACAACTATCAATTCAGCGCAACGTCCCAGGAAATTCCGGGCGTGTACCGTTCCTTCGATAGCTTCTGGCAGGCCGCCGAGGAAAATGGTATCAGCCGGATCTATGGAGGCATTCATGTGCAATCGGCCAACCAGGATGGCTTGCTTACCGGATATACGGTAGCGAATTACGTCATCCAAAATTTGCTGGTTTGATTCCATCGCAATCTATATAGCTCCACGCGGGCACGTTAGGACACTGGAATTAGAGAGAGAGTGGGGGCTTCGCCCCCAGCCAGGGGTTCCCCCCCTTGCACCCCTCCTAACCATCATGACTACCGCTATAGCTGTCGTCAGATTGCTGAGGCCATTGAGTTTAAAGGGGGATATGGGGCTTCGCTCCCATTCTCCCTTCTTATAATTAATTGGGCGGAGCTACTTATCTGGATTATAAAAGGCTTTCCCGCTTCTTCAGAAATTATGCAAGTAATCGAACCTCTGGGTAGGTGGCGGCGGAATGGCTGCGAACGGTTGCGGCAGGGGTGCAACCTGAAAGGGCACCTGAGCTGTTTGCATCGCTTTGAGTAGCCGCGCTTGAGCAACTTCTAGCTGAATGAGTGGGTCGATTACGATCCAGCTATCGTCCACCAGTTGGTGGAGTTCAAAGTGGAGGTGGGGTCCAGTTGAGAGCCCGGTGCTGCCGACGCGTCCAATCAAAGCTCCTTGTTCGATCGCATCTCCAGGCTTGACAAAGATTTCTGACAAGTGGGCATAGAGGGTTTGGGTGGAGTTCTTGTGGGTCAGAATGATAGTCATCCCGTAGCCATCCATCCAGTCAGCAACCTCTACCTTGCCCGAAAAAGCGGCGATGACCGGAGTACCGTAGGCCGCAGCCAGGTCAACTCCCCGGTGGAAGCGGCGATCGCCCGAAATGGGGTGAGTCCGCCAGCCGAAGCCAGAGGTCAACTGAGCTGGGAAGGGTAGTGGAAACGCAAGGTTGAGGTTACCGTTATTCAGGCGCAGACCCAACTGACTGAGGCGAAGGTTGCTGCCCAGTACTGGACCCGGAAGGACGTAGGTGGGATAGTTGGGAGCTGGTTGAACAGCCAATCGGGATTGATTGAGTTGGGTGACGGTAGCCCGGAGCGATTGCCGAGGAGTGGGTTTCTTAGCGACTGGCTGACGTTTGGCCAGGGCATCAATCTGGGTGCGGAGCTTGATTTGCTCTTCCTGTGTCAAAACCAGATCTTGCGCGGTTTTGCGAGCCTGTTCCAGTTGCCCGGCCTCGGCCTGTCTGATAGCGATCGCCCGCAGGTTTTCCCGCATGCGTTCCTCTTTCAGCGGCTTTTCCCTGGCAACAATCTCTGCCAATTTTTGCTCTAGTAGCTTTAGTCGCTCTGCTTTAGCCGCTTCAAATGCCTTGCGTTTGGCATCCTCTTGCAGTGTGGTCTGATTTTGTGGCGGAGTTGGAGTAGCCGATGGGCTGGGCGGTTGGACGGATGGAGTAGCTGTGTTATCGGTTTTCTGAGTGCTGGCAGGTTTTGCAAGGGAGGTACTTGCCAGATGCTGGGGCGTTTTGGGTTTAACTCGTCCAATTACGGTTGGCATCTTTGAGGCTTGCTTTGCTACCGCTGCACCTTGAGCATGATTGTTTTTGAGAGGGCTGGTTTTTTGAGTAGTGGATGAGATCGCCCGATTAGCTTTCTGGTTAATCTTGCCAACCACTGGATCTGAAATTTGCTTTGCCTTAGTTTTAGTTGGTTGAGAAACCTTTTCAGGTTCTTCTGCAGGCTTGCTGAAATTTGTTTGAGTTGGAGAGAATTCTGCTCTCACTTGCTGAACAGATAAAGTAGTAGCCACTGCAGGCCTGGCTCCAATTAACCCCAATCCTGCCACCTGCTGCCGCCGTACTGGAAGCTCTGATAGTATCGACTCTGGAGCACTGACTGTGGGCTTTGGTAAAGGAGTTTGGGTTTGTTTGGGAACGACTTTTTTCGACCGTTGGGGATTCGACCGGGGTAGATTCAGTCAGTTGGGATGCCTGGGGGGGAAGGGCAGAGAGTAAAACGTCAAACATGCAAAGAGCGGCTACCAAAGTACACAGTGATTTCATTCCAATTGTCCACCAGAGCGTCAGGACACTTTGACTTATTACCGGATTTTCATGAAGGAAAGGGGGCGGGTGCCAGAAGTAGGGAGGAGGGGAGGGGGAGGAGGGAAGTGAGGGGTGAGGAGCAAGGAGTGAGGTAAAAACTCAAGATTCAGAACTCAAAATTCAAAAAAATATTCACTTATTCTTCAAGAAAAAATATTCACTTATTCTTCAAGAATTTGTTTGAACTGATTGTTGTTTCGGAGCAAGTCGAATGAAGGATCGGTCCTGGCGACTTCCCGGCTTTTTTCTGGGTTGAGGCTGACTGCCTGCTGAAAACTTTCCAGTGCTGATTCTACATTGCCCTGAAGGGAATGGCAGCGGGCTTTACCAAACCAGGCAAGGAAGAAATCGGGTTTGAGTTGGGTTGCTTTGGCATAGGCAGAAATTGCCTCTTCGAATCGCTGCATCTTTGCCAGTGCTGCCCCCTTTGCCAAACCACACTTCGGAGGAGTCGGGCTTAATTTGAATTGCCCGGTCATAGGCAGCGATCGCTTCCTCCATGTGTTGCATCCTGGCTAAAGCAGCTCCCCGACCAAACCATGCCCTGGCATTTTCGGGTTCCATCTGAATCGCCCTGTCGTAAAACGTGACGGCTTCTTCGTAGCGACCTTCAAAATAAAGGGCCTTTCCCTGCTCTACATAGTCATTGGCTGTAAATGAGAGTTGGGCGTTGGTTGATTTCAGCAATTCCAGTTGTTGGGTGAGGGCATGGATTTTTTGTTGGGTTTCCGGTGGAGCCGTTTCTCGAATCGGCGAAGGCGTAATCTGAGAAAGTTCCCGAATGATCTGGTCTTTTTCGGTCTGGGCGTTTAGAACCAGCATTTTTAGCTGGGAAAGCTGCTCCCTGAACTCGTCTCTCAGCTTTTCAATTTCCTGCCTAAACGCCTCTGCCTGCTGTTTCATCTCGGTGGCAATTTCCTGGTCAAATTGTTTCTCAACTTCTTCCTGAAGTTGCTTCTTGGTCTCTCCTAAAATTTGGGTGATCACACTACGGCGAATAAACCAGACGCTAACAGCCGCCAGAACGGGCAGAAAGGTTAATACACCCAACAAAACGTTGAGCAGACTGGTGGTATGGCTGAAGGCGCGATCAACTTCTTCCTGAATTTGGGCCCGGATGGTAAAGCTTTTTTCCAGGTCCTCTTCAACCAGTTCTTGAAGCTGGCGGTCTTCCCGTAACTGCTCTAGTTTTTCCCAAAAGGAGTTGGTATAGGGGAAGGGGTCTTTCAGTTGGGTGGGAGTTGGGGGAATGATCTGTTTAGAACTGCCAGAAGTTGAAGGCTGTTCTGTTTGGGCGATCGCCGCACCTGTTACCCAATACAACATCAAGCATGAGAGTAAAAGAGCTATTGTCAGCCAGCGGAGTAGCTTCATCAAACCACCTGATAAACGAAACGAAGACTGGCCCAGGCAGTGACATCCAGTGCAAAGGAGTCCGGTGTTGCCCCAACCACTTTTGCTGCCGTATCGCTTGCCTGGTGAAGGTCTTGCAAAACTGCCTGGGCAACTTCCATTGGGTTCGGCAAGGGGTAGAATGCGGGATTGTTTCCTGCCGAATGAAGGGCGGTTTCAAGAATGGTTTGGGTTTGAGTCAGGGGTGCACGGCTACAAATGAGATAGGTCTCCATCAATCCAGGGGGACCATTCAAGGTCCACTGGAAGGAAGGGTGGGTGGGAGGCAGCATCAACACTTCACCGGGGGCAATACTTCTAAAAACTGGCGGCATTGAGGCTACGGTTTGTCCATCCGGTTGATCCGTTGCGGATGCTGGTTGAACCGTCGGGAGATCAGCTATTTGAGTAGGCGGAGCATAGAGGGCAATTAAGTTGCCGCTACTGTCTAACCCTAATAAAACAGGATAAAGGGGGTGGGCACTGTGGTTTTCCATTCGATACTGAATACGGCTACCGACTGGAAGGCTGAGCAATCCACCTGTCTCCATTGAGGCAGGCGTGCCCCCTGGTTTTGTAGACTGGGACAGCACCCACGTTTCCTTATACAGAAGAGTTTGAGGTTGGGGATCGAGCCGTTCCAGGGTCATACGCACGGCCAACTGCGAGGAAGTTTCATTGACCGTCAGGTTCAACAGTTTGGCAGCCAGCAGGGTTTGCAGTTTGGGAACCAGACGGCGAACCGCAAACTTGACCGCTTCTCCCCCCTCTCCGGCGGTGTTGGGGATAGCGTCCTGCCCCAGGGAAAACAGCCCGTAGGCGCTCTGAGCAGGGGCGGGGGTGGCAATGATGCCAGGCAGATTGGTGGCTGTGGCAACCTGGGTTGGCGGGTTGATTTGAATTTTGCTGAACAGGTAGTCGGCGGGTTGTTCGCCTGCGATCGCGGAAGACACCCGTGGAATCGCCGTAAACGCACTGATCGCATCCACCCGCTCAATTCGCTCCAAGCTGCTGTCTAAAGCCACCGTCAGCCCAATGTTACGGGGCAGCACCCGCACGCGCTCCTGGACGAACTGCCCAACTTTGATAGCCGATACAGGTTCTAAAGCCTCCGCAGAGTCAGCCCGATAAAGTTTTGCTCTAACAGCCAGCCCTTCTTTAGCAGTCAGTTGCAAATACACGGGTGGGTGGGTTGTCCCGGCGGAAGGAGGCCCTACCAGGGTGAAAAGGGAATTGATACCATAGTGCTCCAGCAAGGTAGCAGGCAGCCCCGCCAGCCAGATCCGGGCTACTTTACCATTATCTTCAACTTCAGTCACAACCCCATCGGCTCCCGGAGCAGTGACAGGCAAATTGTAGGGTTGTAGAGAGGCTTCCTGACTCTTTTGGCCGCTCAGTTGGGGTTGCTGTTCCTGACTTGCCAGTTGTTCTACCTGGGTTTTCGTGCGGCTGAAGATCACCTGTAAGGAGGTTGCTGGCGCTGCCTGCCAGAGGTGGCGGGTCAGGGCATAGGTGAAAAGTCCAGCACTGAACCCATTCCAGCGGGCTTCGGTAGCCAGCTGGGTGGGGGTTGTGGCAGCGAGACGGATGCCGGGAAGGGGAGAACGACTGGACCGGGACAGGCGGAGACGGGGAGAAATTTTGTTGAGGAGTTGTTCCTGGAAGACAAGTTCTGCCTTATCGGGTTGAATAGGGGAACTGGCGGGACGGGTACGGATGCGCAGATTGCCGAGTAGAGACTTGCCAGGATAGGTATAGCTGGTGTCAAGGATAGTGGTAATTTTGTCGGTCTGGAGCGATCGCACCAGTAACCCTAGAGTTTCTTCCAGCAAATCACTGGAAATAGCACCCTCCCCATCCCCAATCAACCCATCGACAGGTACCAGACTGGGCTGAACCTCTTCTCTATTCGCCCCCACGGCTCCATTGCCCCCATAGCCGCTGAAGTGAAAAACAACCACATCACCGGAGCGTGCCTGTTCCGTCAGGTGGGAGACAAAAGCAGTTTCGATCGCCTCTCGCGTTGCCTGCTGGTCAGTCAGGGTCAGAATATCCTGGGGTTGGAAACCAAAGCGGTAAATCAGCAGTTCCCGCTGCAGCTCAACATCTGTCACGCAACCACTCAGAATTCCCCCCCGATATTGATTGATGCCAACCAGAAGCGCCAACTTGCGGCGGGTAGACTCTGCAAGTGCCTGGTGGTAACGGTTGACCAGCACCGACAATCCCAAATCTCCAGCGCCCCAGACTGCCAGCGCCAAACCCGTTCGTTTCAGAAAGTCCCGCCGCTTTAACCCCATGCTTAATATTTCAGCATTAAAATCGATTTCCTGACTACGAAAAATGGTCTTCCAGCGTGCCGGTAAAAGAGTAATGTAATTTGGAGGCTAGTGCAAATAGGTATAGCGACATTCACCAAACTTAGGACAGGGTGCAGGGGGGAACCCCTGGCTGGGGGCTTCGCCCCCCCTTTAAGCCCACAATGTCCTCAGCAACCTGGCGAAAGCTATAAAAGATCAGGCGATAGGCAACAGGCAACCCAGGAGAACACAACTCAGCAAAAAACCTGTGGAGAAGACGCGTACTCCACAGGTAGAGGAAACCATTATCCTGTTCACTAAAGCAATCGATCGTTAGGAATAACTTCAAACACGATTTTCCAATTACGGAAATCAAGAGGATATTCCAGGCTAGGCACTGGCTGTTGTAAGGTTTCTAACCTCCTGGTCAATTCTTTGCCGCACCATTAAAGTTGCAATTCCCGTTACGGGTAAACCATAAACTCTCTGAAAACTCTTCACTGCTTGTAAAGTTAACGGACCATAAAACTCATTCACAGGAAGTTGAGCATCGACAGTCAGGTTCAGACTGTATTGCAGGTTCCGTATAATCTTTTGGGCTTTATCATCAGTAGCGGAGTCTAGCCTGCCTGTAATTGGCAATTTGTACTGATATTGAAATTCACGAATTGCTGATTGAGTATGAACATCTAAAATATTTCCATTATTGCCATTGAGTCCATCCGGTCCTAAGTGAAATCCCAAACCGTCTAGAACCTCTTTGAACTGACTCAGTGAATACGCCATTGCAACTACTCCTTAAAACTGGGTTGGGCAACTGGTAGGAGAGTCGTGAGGGAAACCAACCAAGCATCAAAAACTGGTTACTCTGATTGGGGCAAAATAACAATCAGTGCTACTCTCCACGCAGTATCAAGACTAAAAAAGGGGGTTTCAGCCTTTTGAACAAGTAGTGCAAGATACTCTTTACCCTATGCAAACCCCCGAAATATCCATACGGTTTGGTGGTGAATATGGCTTACCACCAGGCTCTTAAAAAAGAACCCGATAAAGATATGAAAGAAATCGGGCTTCGGACATAATGTCAAGCAAATAGAAATGCTAATGAAGCCCGATTTCCAGGTAAGTCCGGCATACGTCTAGAGTATGATTCACTCAGTAAAAGTCACCTCATCCGGGTGGGTCACCCGATCGCATGATGTTATAAACCTGAACGCTGCAAATCCGCTAAAAGCCCTACATATTCTACTTTCTGTCCTTTACCAGTTGCCTTAAATTTACCCAATTGGAGGAGCCCAAAAGTGTGGTGCAGGAGAGTGTTACACCAGTTAGACTATTTCCAAAGTTAGAGGTTGGCGCTCAACAGGAGGGCTGAGATGCTGAATCGATTATTCCAGGCAGCCGTAATCACCTTCCTGCTCGGTTTAACAACTATGGGAGGGAACCTACTCAAAGTTTCTCACGCTCAGATTACGGTCGAGGATTCAACTACACTGAATGTCCCATAAGTTTGATTTTGCACATCACGACGCGATCGCACTGGCAGCAAGCCCAACAAATGGGCATTTATCGGGCTGAAATCCTTCAGAATGAAGGATTTATTCACTGTTCTACCCCTACACAAATCCCCTGGGTTGCTAACACTCTTTACCAGAAGCAATCGGAGTTAGTATTGCTTTGCATTGATCCAGAATAACTGGAAGCAGAACTACAGTTTGAAGATGTAGGAAATGGTCAAATATTCCCGCATCTCTATGGTCCCTTAAACCTGAATGCTGTTGTCCAGATCGTCGATTTTGAACCAAATTCTAATGGCAGGTTTACGTTACCTGAAGCAATCAAACTTTAGCGAATAGACTGAATTAAAGCTGGCAGGCATTGCTCACCCTGTAGTACTCAAAACTCATCTCCCCCTCCACCCCTCCACTCATCTATAGCGTTCACAAATAGTTTATGAACAAGGGGTTGGGGGCGAAGCCCCCACGCAGGGGTTCCGCCCCTGCACCCCGTTCAAATTTCAAGAAGGATCGCTATACCAGAAAGCGATGGCTACCAACCTGCCCTATCCAATCGGCTGGTTCCCAGGGGCTACGGCATGGACATATTCGCTCCCCGATTCTGGCCAACCCTGGCGATAGGTGGCTTGCTCTGGTTTACCCCAACCCAACTGCAAGATGAGTTCGGCAGAGTCCCCCTTTCCCAGCTTACAGAGGCTTGCCCATTCGGTCCGCTGTACAATTCTGTCTACATCTGCTGCGGTGATTTGTTGGTAAAATTTCCCAGCATTCAGGCTAAGGTAAAGATTCATCTTTGTCGTTACCTCACGCCAGAAGGAAATAACGGAATCTTTAGCAGCCTTTAAAGCAGCCATATCACTGGGTAGCCCAATCAACTGATCATCCACTTTAGGAAAACAAAGCGTTTTGCCCTGAAAAGTCAGTGTCTGCCAGATAATTCCTGAAACTTGGTGCTCTCGCTGGTACTCGTGAACAGCTGCGCGAAAGTCGTTGTAGGCAGTGAACTTTTGAATGCCATCTGTTTTGAGAAACATGTCAATAAAAGGACTAAATCCAGTTGGGCGTGCTTTTAAGTTCAGGCGTTGACCGTTGATGCAAGCACGGCGTTCATTGGCCAGAATTTTGATTAAATCCTCGGTATTGTAGACCATTGACATCAGGCAATCCCTTGTCGATGTTCTTGTCGATGTTGTTGCGATTGTTTGATGGACGGTAAGCAAACCGTTTACAAATCAGTCTTTTAGCAGTCTACGTTCCCTTTACCTATGTATATTGAATGCCCCTTCCCCTATCGTCAATAGATTTTGTTGAAATTTCAGGGATCGCGACCTTCGAAGAAGACGTTTCAGGCAGGACTTACACATTTTGCCAAAACCTCGGAGATTTAAGCGCCGATATGGCTTGGGGTGCTGCTTCAGGTTAAAACCTCCGAGATTTGCATAAGCCTTATCAGAGATAAGTAGTTCCACCCAATTAATTGTAAGAAGAAGGAATGGGGGCTGCGCCCCTAGGCAAGGGGTTCCAACCCCTCCACCCCCGAATCTATCTTCAATTTAATTTTGTCCAGTTACCTATTGTCTTTGCCTGTAGAGACGTTCCGTGGAACATCCCTGTGGAAAATTCACTTCTGGTTTAGCACATAACCTCTGCGGACTATTTCACAAGCTCTGTCGTCAACTCGTTGACCGATCGCCGCTTCAGCTCAACCGACTCCGATCGCGGCAGTAAATCAAACACTTCTCGGAAGACATCATCGATTTGCTCAAAGGGGACTTGCCCAATTTCATCTAGCACGATCTTGCCGGATGTATCAAATAAAACTGTTTGGGGCACCAAACCCTTGTAGTAATAGCCAGGCTCCATAGGATTGTTAGATACCTTTGAGGGCAGGGCATCTACCCGGAATGGCATGAACTCAGCCGCTTTGCCATAGAATTGCTGAAGCTGAGAAACGACTAGCGAGTATTCTTTGCAGTCTCGGCTGTCATCGATGTAAAACACCAGGAGAATCGGACGTTTACGCTGAAATGCCTCTGCCAGGGTCACTCTGGGAGGCACCAAAGACCCATTCCCCGCGTAAAGGGCAAAGATATCCCCGTCGAAGCGATCGTCATGGAGCCCTGCCATTGCAGAACTGGTACCCATCACAATCCAACAACTCAAGATCGCCAGGAGCAGGGAAAGAAGACGACCTGATAGATCAAAACAAAAGTTTTGAAGGGGGTGGAGGGGGTGAAACCCCCTTCTGGGGGCGAAGCCCCCACTCCCCCATGTCGCAAAATTTAGTGTTTGCAATACTAGACTTCGCCAACCCCGGAAGCGGATAGCAGAAGCAGTTCTCTGGCATAACTGCTGTCGAAGGAAACTCATAAAATTTACGATTTAATGTGGCTCATCCTTCATTCAATCATAGTGTTTATAGCTGTTGCCAGGTTGCTTAGAACATGGACTTTAAGGGGATATGGGGGCCTCGCCCCCAGCCAAGGGTTCTACCCCTATACCCCGTCCTAAACCTGGTGGTTCACCAAAGGAACTTTGCCTGGTTATCTAAACTCCAAAAAGCCAATTGACGGAGTTTAAAGGGTTTGCAACCCTTCAAAACCCGCTTAGCAGATTACTAAGTAGGTGATGGTAGGAAACTCCAGCTATGTTAAGTTTGGTAAAGATATTATTACTTCTAAGCTAAAACGCCTATGGTTTCTCGCTTACGTGTTCTTTTAACCGTTGAGCAAGACCTCACCCTGAGGGAGTTAAGAACTGCCGATTATCTTCGCCAAAGAGTACGAGATCGGGTTGAAGTAATTTGCCTGAATGCTCATGGATAGACGGTTGAAAAAATAGCCAGTTACTTTGCGTGGAATATTGCAACAGTACGTATCACCCTCCATCATTGGCAACAGCAAGGATTGGGGGGACTCTGGGATGCGCCTAAACCAGGGTTTGTCAAATTTTTTGTAGAAATCCTGGAAAGGGGGTCGAGGGAATCAGGGTTTCAAGGGAGTTAGAACCCCGTTTCTAGAGCACTCTCCAGCACTTGGTCGCCTTTGCTGAAAAAGCTGAAAAAGGGAACAAGCAGTATCCCACCGTCAGCAAGTCTTGGCTCAATCATTGGCAACGGATTATTCCTTTCTTTATCTTCCCGGCTGAGATTCGCAAAGCGATTTACACCACCAATGCGATTGAATCAATGAATATGACTCTCCGAAAAGTGTTGAAGAATCACAGCACTTTTCCCACCGATGAATCTGCACTTAAGGTTGTATACTTGGCAATCCAAAACATTTTCCAAAAAAAGTAGACGATGCCGATTCGAGATGGGTGACCTGCCTTAAATCAGTTTGCGATTATGTGCGATTATGTATATATGACGATCGCTCTCTAAATTACATACCCTGGTTTTTTCTTTCATCACCCCATCACTCATCCACCTCTTCTCCCCTTCCCTGGGTAGGTAGCAAAATATTAAAGCAAGAACCGCTGCCGATAGTCTCATTTCTTAATGACTAAAGAAAAACAGTTGTTTCCAGAAGGTTTGGTAGATAAAGCTTTCAGAACTTGGCCTTTCTTCTCTGACCTTTACGTAAGGGCACTACCTAAAAAGTTAAATAACCTTTCCCCTGGTTTCCTTGGCTGCTCAACTCGGGCTTAGCAAACCCATCAGACTATTCCCTTCCTTGAGAGCGTTGTAGGCACAAGTTCAAGAATTGTTTAGTCAACTGACATTGGAATAAGTGATGTCAATCGCTTCCTACAGCTTTAGTCTGGAAGCACTGTCACGCAGTTTCTCACTTTATTTATTGACACTTTCTTTATTGAGATTAACAGACCAATCTCGGTGTAGTACAACTAACAAATAAAATCGGGATGACTGGATTCGAACCAGCGGCCCCTTCGTCCCGAACGAAGTGCGCTACCAAGCTGCGCTACATCCCGTTCCTCTAGTCTAAGGTATCATATCCGACCCGGAGACCTGTGAACAAGAGAAGACCGGGATTTATGTTGATACCAATACCTCAAATAAAAAATCCCTGGCTCATGCCAGGGATAAGATCAGGGTGCATCTACCATTCCACTTTTCCTTATAAAGAGCCTCGATCAGGACACCTCATCGCAAATTAATGAGATTTCACGATTTCTTGATAAGCTGACACTTCCATCCCTTTAAGTTCAATGTTCTAACCTATTTGCGTAGAGCTATAGCATCGTTCTTGAAATTTGAACGGGGTGGAGAGAGTGGAACCCCCTCCATCCCCGAAATTATCTTTAATTTAACTGCACCTTGCTACTTAGCATAAGCAAAATTTTTTGGGATAATTGGATTTTGCTATCATCGGATTTTGCTATCATCACCTCTGGTTAACGGCGCTATTTCATAATGAGAGTGATGCAACTGCTGAAAATTTGCCGTCATGGGTTACTACATCTCTCCTCGCTTTCTTGACAAACTTTCGATTCATATCACCAAGAATTACCTGAATTTGCCCAATGTTAAGGTACCACTCATCCTGGGCATCCACGGCAGAAAGGGAGAGGGCAAGACCTTCCAGTGCGAACTGGTGTTTGAGCGCATGGGGGTGGAGGTGATTCACATTTCTGCCGGAGAACTGGAGAGCCCAGACGCGGGTGACCCGGCTCGGTTGCTTCGTTTGCGCTATCGTGAAGCCAACGAAGTCACCAAAGTGCGTGGCAAGATGGCCGTGATCATGATCAATGACATTGATGCCGGAGCCGGGCGGGTGGACGAGTACACCCAGTACACGGTGAATACTCAACTGGTCAACGCCACCTTAATGAACATTGCGGACAATCCGACCAATGTGCAACTACCAGGGAGCTATGACGATACTCCTCTGCGACGAATTCCTATCATTGTGACAGGAAACGACTTTTCAACCCTGTACGCTCCGATGATTCGTGATGGACGAATGGAAAAGTTTTTCTGGGAACCGGATTATCAAGATCGCATCGGTATTGTGAGTGGCATTTTTGAAGTAGATAATGTCGCACATGACGAAATTGTTCGATTGGTTGAAGCTTTTCCCGACCAGGCCATCGATTTTTATAGTGCCTTGCGATCGCGGCTCTATGATGAACAAGTCCGCGAATTTATTCAAAGCGTCGGATTAGAGCGCATTTCTAGTCGCGTCGTTAACCCCAAAGACCCCCTTCCCGAATTTCACAAACCAAACTTTAGCCTGCCACACCTGCTAGAAGTTGGGGAACAGATTGTGCGCGAACAAAAGCGCATTCAAGAACTGCGGCTATCCGAAGAATACAACAAGTCCCTCTTTGTGAGTCGCAAATTGGGCGACACCTCGCCACGAGGGGAACTGGGTACCGGATACAGAGCGCAGAGTGCGGGGGATGCCGATAGAACCAGGAAAGCAACCCAAACCGTTCCCTCCCGCGAATTCTTCCGTTCCTACGAATCGACCACTCCTAATGGCCAGGGCAGCCATCCCTCCCCTTCCTACCCCACTCCCCACTCCCCACTTCCCACTGCCCCTTCCAGCTATCCCGGCCAGCCTTCCAGTACCCTCCTAACCCCCAGCATTGTGGCAGAAGTCAACCAGATTCTGAACCGGGGACATCGTTTGGGTATTGAATATGTAGACGATCGCCGCTTCCGTACAGGCTCCTGGAAAAGTTATGGAACCTACGAAGGAAATGGTGCAGAAGCGATCGCCGCCCTCGAATCTTGCCTAACTGACCATGCCAGCGATTTCGTGCGGCTAGTAGGCATCAACCCCAAAGATCGCCGCCGAGTGTTGGAAACAATTATTCATCGCCCTAACAGCAGAACTGCCAGCTAGCGCCGCTTTCGTACCCATCTGGCTCCCAGGGCACCCAAACCAAGGGAAACTCCGGCGATCGTAGACGGTTCGGGAACTGCGGCAGCCACCCCAATTGGACGTCTCAAGCTTCTATTGGTGAACGTTCTTCCTACAAACGAGGCAGAATTCCCCTGCACCTCACCAAACTCCAGCACAGACCCAATATTTTCATTAGCAAAATCAAAACCAATCACATAGAGATTGTTAGCCGTGCTACCTACCCCAAACGTCAGACTACCGATAAAGTTGTTGCTAGGGCTTGTCCCTGTGTAATTGGTAGACAAAACATTGAGCAGATTACCAGCCAGGTCATACTCTCGAATTCCGCCTGCAAAGTCACTCACAAAAATACTTTGCTCATCTGGAGCAAACGCAAGCCCCAGCAGGCTCACAAATCCAAAGCTTTCCGCTAGCAGTGTCGGTTGATCAATAAAGACTTCCGGTGTGGTTGTCGGCACCAGCCCCTTCACCTGCTCCGGGCCATAACGCAATACCTGGCTTTTAAAGCCATTTTGTTCATTAGGAAACACTAAATTGCCTGCTGCATCGTTAGCCGTTCCCTCGATCGCCACATAAAGGCTACCATCAGGTCCGAACAGCAATCCGTTGGGTCCATTCAACCCACCTCTCATGCCAAAACCATTGTTGTTATCTGAAGCGAAGACATCAACAAATTCCCCCGTCTGAGCATTGAAGCGCAGAATTTGATTGGTCCGAAAGCTACTGACGTAAAGAAGGCCATCAGGTCCAAAGACGTTGCCGTAGGGACGAGCCAGCCCATTCCCCACAGCCGCTACTCCTAAAAATTCGCCACCTGGACTGAACTTCAAAACTGCTGAATCTTGTGGGTACGCAGCATCTAGAAACTGAGACTATTGCTTCCCCCACGCTGACATAGAGATTACCATCCGGTCCACATGTCAGGTCATCCGGTGCTCGTAGTCCACCACTGCCGGGGGTAGTAAAGTCTCCGACAAAATGACCCGTCATTTCATCAAAAACAACAATGTTGTTGCTCTCACTGTTGCTGATCAGCAAAAAAGCGTCCGCTTTTGCAGTGGCAATTCCAAAAACCGTAAAAACACTGAGGAGTAAAGGTACTGGCTGACAAAATTTCATGAAATGAGTAAATCGGTTGGATGGACGCCCCTATTTTTTACACCTCGCCGACTTTGAAGTATTCAAAAAGATACAAGTTCATCACACTTTCACCGAAAGAAGAATGTCAATGAAGCTGATGTAAAAAAGAGAAATTGCGATTATCCACGGTCTCTCAGAAATCCTCGGAAGTATCTTGAACCCGCGAGATTAAATCGAGCTTAAGATTTGAGGAGATACAGCTGAGAGTACCTATACTTAAAGGTTGGATGGATTGCGGTAGCGTCAACCTTATCAGGACCTTGTCAAGAGTTGATTCAGTCCATCCCTGGTTTATTAACGACTGATGCTATGGGTGTAGAAACAGGTACAACCTGTAGCACTAACACATGAATCTTTACAAGAAATTAATACGCTGGTAATAGCGTTACTCTCCATTCACTCAGAGGTTATTACACCAGGGCTGGAGAAAGGCAAATTCGGGGTGGCAGAATCGCAATCAAACGTAGGATTCATTTCTCGGAGGTTGTGGTTTAAGTGAATGTCATAGGTTGTCATAGGTTGTGTTGACGGAACAACAGTCGTTACAGCAGACCCCCAAAAGTAGGTTAGTTAACAGGGGTGAACTCAGTTTCCATCGTTTTACCCGCGATGTCTGGCTTCTGGTACCTACTAAAAATCACCTGGTAAGGTGACCAAACAAGATGAGGTCTCCTGCATGCCGCCCATATACCATGTACGCCATGTCAATCTAACCTTGCTGCTTGAATACCCTTAATTTGTAGGAACTATTTAGCCGTGGAATCTAATCGCAGCAATACTCAACTCATCAACTTTTTGCAGAAGGAACTGGCGATTTCTGCTAACTCTATTGCTATGGCACTGCGTCATTGCGAGCAAGACCCAGGTCCGCTCCATATGATTCTTTGGCAGTATGGATTAGTTTCTCTGGAGCAGCTTGAGCAAATCTTTGACTGGCTAGAAGGCTAACCTGGAACATGGTTACGGAAGATAGGGGGTAAGTTCTGAGAATCTTTGCTATCTGGTAATCCGGTTTAACAGCCAGAGCGCTGCGCCAATGCCAAAGAACTGGGCCAGGATTACATTAACGCTAGCTTGAACAACCAGAATATCCAGTGGCTGAATAAACTTTGACGGATCAGTGTTAACGAATCCCCCGATTCCCTGATTGAAAGCCTTTGCTGCTAACAAACCCACTGTTGCCTGAGCGCCTAACAGAGAAAGCAACATTCCGACTAAGCTCGCAATTAGCCCTGTTCGTAATACCTGGATAGTTTCGGGTCGTTTGGGACGATTCGCTGGGTTTCCATCTAACCTCCTACCAATGGGAATATAGCGGAACAGTGCCCAATACATATTAAAAAGCAGTACGAGGATTCCAAAAATCGTGACGACAACACCGATGCCAGTCGTAGGGCTGTTTTGGTTGGCACCGGGAGAGCGGCTTAACGCCCCAGCAAACAGCAGGATGACGCTTGAGATAACCGTCAAAACGAGTTGAACCCAAAAGCCAATCCAACCAGTAAGGCGGAAGTTTTTAGCAATATCCCGCAGGGTGGGGGAAACAGCAGAAGAACCTGGGCGATCAATCATAGTCCCGGTACCTGGCCATACGATCTTACCAATTTCCCATACTAACGGTTTTGTCGGCCATTGCGGGAGCTAGAGATATATCTGTCAATCGAAAAGTAGGAGAACTATCTTCAGAGATTGTGTAAAGTTATGCTGAGAGAAGGGACTTAGCATAGGATGAGTCAAGGTAAGGTTTGTCTTCTTCGAACAGGTTTTTCCGCAAAAAAATTCTTGCAGTTATTTACCCTAAATTACTTCCATGTCAGACGCATCTCTGTCACTTAATGGAATTCCCGAACTTCCTCCCCTACGAATTCTCATCGTGGAGGACGACCCCATGATGCAATTGGGGCTTGAGCAATCGCTGGAAGACTATCCTCAATTAACGATTGTAGGACAAGCTTCCGATGGTTATTTGGGAGTTGAAGCGGCGCTTAAGCTGAAACCTGATATTGTTGTGATGGATATTGGCCTGCCTCGGATGGATGGGATTGAGGCGACTAAACAAATCAAAGATGCTTTGCCAGAAGTTCGGATTGTGATGCTCACTTCCCATACTACTGAGAACGAGGTGATTGCAGCCCTTTCTGGCGGTGCTGACGCCTATTGCATTAAAGGAACTAATGTGGATCGGCTAATTGCGGCGATCGCTGCCGCCCAGGAAGGCGCTACCTACCTTGATCCCCAAATTGCCCGGCAGGTAATTGAGCATCTCAAACCTCCCTCACCCAGCAGTACCATTAGTGGGCATCTCTCCCAACGAGAACTGGAGGTTTTAAAATTGATGGTAGAAGGAAAAAGCAATCCCGAAATTGCGGCAGAACTCTACCTTAGCCCCAATACGGTTAAAACCCACATCCGGGGTATTATGAATAAGCTGGCAGTAGACGATCGTGTTCAAGCAGCCGTCGTTGCCCTCCGGTCTGGCCTGGTTTGAGTAAAATCGCTCTCTTGAGCATAAATCAGAGAAATGTGGAATCATAACTTGACCAAGGTTTTCAGGTTTGATTGACTCAAATCTGAAGACAGGCAAATGAAGGTCTCCTGGTAATCATTACAAATTTTCCCACACTGCTTTGATACACTACCGTTCTCTTTTTCTTTGCATGATTGTTAATAAATTCATGAGTGCTAATAAACATGACTGTCAATAAATTATAAATTAAGTTAGGTATAAATTAAGTTAGGTAGTCACAATTAACCAACCTTAAAAGGGGGAGTGGGAGCTGCGCCTCCAGGCTCGGGGTTTCACCTCCTACCCCCCCGAAATTATTCTTAATTTAATTATTTAATTGCGCCTAGCTACTTATGTAATAGGTAGCAGTCCTAAATCAGTTGTGAGATGGAGAAGTTTTGTAAAAAGAAATTCCTGCGGAACTCCTTTGCATAATTCAAATAGGATCACTACAGCATTCACAAATAGTTTGTAAACAAAGGGGTCAAAGCCCCACGCTAGGGTTCAACCCTGCACCCCGTTCAAGATTTCAAGAAGGATTGCTATAGCTAATTGAGAGGAGCAAAGGTGCATCTCGTCGTTGGGGAAGCCTATTCTGGTTACGAAGCCGGAGCTTCGTAACCCCGCTGTCAAAGCTCTTGCTCCACTGAACCAAAATGGGAAACGGGAGCCTTTAATCGACATGGCCAGGCGGGAGTCTGGCAACGAGATAACAGCCAATGGATTCACCCAAATTTCAGATACGCCCGATGAGCAATCAAAAGGGAACTCCTGACTTGAAAATAGAACCCTTGATTCCCTTCCCTTGACTCCCTTTTTTCATGGTGCTGTATGTAGTTTATTCTAGCTACTTTTGAACCTTTATTACCACGAGGATTTATTACCACGAGAGATTCAAAACGGTTCAATCATAATTTGAAGGGAAATTGTTAAGTTGTTATAACAAGTCTCTATCTATTTATCTCCTAAGGGACGATTCTCTCAAGAAGCATTTAGAATTTAGATACGGGAAAGATATTACACTGTGTCGAATCAATGACACATAAGCTAACCTGATAATTTCTCTGACTGTGTCAGAAGGTTGGCCCCGGCAATAGAGTCCCCCTAAGTCATAAAATTCGCAACCTTGACCTTTGATTGCCCCTCGTTGGTCAGGCTTAGCAGTTGGATAGTTGGCAATTGCTTCCCAATTACCCGGATTATCACTCGAAAGATAATTTAATGCTTTCGGTTGATGCCAGTTCAAGAATCTCACTGCTAGGTTGGAATTGCGTGGACTGATTTATCGTTGTCTGGATGGGAAAGATGATGAAGTTTGAGGATATTTACCAATTTTTTCAAGCACCGCCCCCCTTTTACCTCAACAAGGAATTGGCGGTATGCTATGTTCTCTCTGTGCTGTCTCGTGGAGACTCCTATGGTACAGAGCTGATTCAGCTTCTGGAAAACGAGTATCCAACGTATCGCCTCTCTGACACTGTGCTTTATAGTGCCCTCAAATTTCTTGAGGATGAGCAAATCATAGAAGGGTACTGGAAAAAAGTTGAAGGCCGCGGTCGCCCGCGTCGCATGTACCAGATTCGCTCTGGCGCAACGCAACAGGCACAGGATTTATCCCGCCTTTGGTATGAATATGTCAGAAAGCATCATACCCTGCCTCACTCAAATGGGTTAGCTCCCAGCAGTGGTACTTAATCAATCATTTCGGTTAGGTTCAATGAAGGTAAGGTCCAGGTTCAAACCTCAACTCAAAGCGTTACCCTGGTGCCAGGAGTTGACTAGACTTTAAGTTGTCATTTGATGCCTGGATCGACGAATTAGCATGGACATTTCCGTTCTTTCTTCAACTTTTTTGTTGACTTTACTGCTATCGATAGGGCTTTTGTTTTTCATTCGAGCTTCGGTAAAAGATCGAACCCAAATGATGAAATTAGTGTCTACCCAATCGGAAGAGTTGACACTAGAGCAATTGCAGCAGTACTTTGCTGGGCGTGCTTATCAGGTTGCCTCTATTAACGAAGCAAGGAACCAGGTGACCTTTGAGGGGATTGTTCGCCCCAGCCTGTTTCTTGCGTTCTTTCTGACTTTGCTGGCAGCAATCGGAGTTCTTTGCCTGGCGCTAGTCCTGTCAATACTATTGCCTCAGTTAACCTGGGCATTGATGGGCATGGTACTGTTCGCTCCCGCTGCAGGAGCTTTTTACTGGCGCGGTGCGAGACGCCCTGAGAAAGTCTTTCTCAAGGTTGATGCGCTAGAAAGTTCGTCAGAAAGTGTTCGAAGCATTGTGACAGTGATGGCCCATCGAGATGAAATCAAGGAATTGCAGCGATCGCTGGCCCTTGTACCCACCGAGCAGGCAATCAATCTCAAGATGCTTTAATTATTTGTTGAGCAAATGCTTAGTTCTTAACAACCTGATACGAATTGAAATCCCGCCTTGGCTTTTGAGCGAAGGCGGGATTTCAATTAGAACCACATCTAGACTAGATAGGGGCTCTGATACAGACCTCGGAACAGCAGACTAATGACTACGAGCAGCAACTGGAAGTTCTCCCGTGTGCTCGTCCGACAATCTCAGACTTGGAAACAGGAAATGGTTTTCCTCAACGTACTGTGCGCCGAACAAACCTTTTTCAGCCCAGAAATACCTATCCGTGGTATGCTCGTTACGCTTTACCAAAAGCAGCGCAGGTGGAAGAATTCCTTCTGCATGAATAAACTTCCGGGCAGCGGTGACTGGCTTGTCTTCGCCGCACTCAATACTGAATTGAGGCACATTCTCGAGAATCCTTCGCCCCTCCTGCCGGCGACGGCTTTTGCGCTTGCGTCTCCTTGCCAAAGCCCTTTACCCCCTTTTTCAGAAGCCAAGTGTAGTGATAGTTACAAAAGACGTGGTAAGTATATCGACTTGACACTGAAATTTCAACTTCTTTTAACCCAAAGATACAAAGATTAAATCATTCTTACAGCAGAAATTAAGTTTATCGGTCGAATTGAAATTGGAAAATGGCTGGGATCATTATTGGGACTGCAAACCACCTCTATCCTGATCCAGATGTATCAAAATGAGAAAAGGTGATTTTCAAGGCATCTTTTAGAAAGGTTTCTTAAACATCATCTGGGGTGGAAGTAAAACACTCTCGGAAATTGACTATGTTTATACCCACCAGTTCAGAATTCGTTGAACTTTGCCAAGCCCAAATTGCTTTGTTAACTCAAGGGTTGGGGGCATCACTCAGCGTTGTGTATCTGACTCAAGAATTGGTTGAGGGAGCAGAAACTCCATTAGTACCTGTGGCGGCTTACCCTGAAGCATCGGCGGATTGGCAGGGAAGGAGTCCGCTTCAGTTTCCACCCACCAAGATGACCAGTCGTGAGGCCAGTACGGATCTCCCCCCACTCCTGCTAAAAGACTCTACTGCGCTTTCCGTTGAAAATCGGCGAGAGATACTGGAGCCTGTTAATCCAGATGAATTGGAACTATCTGCCTTGCCTTCCAATCAGGCAGACCTTCCCTATCGCGGGCTCCTGGTTCCTCAACGACAATTGGTTTTACCTTTGATTCATCAAGAAGTGGTTATGGGCCTGTTGGTGACGGAACGCAGCGATCGCGCCTGGAATGAATGGGAACAGGCGCAAATTCATGAGATTGCTACGACACTGGCACTTGCCTGCGTTCTTGATCAGCGGTATCAGTGGCTAGAACACGATCGGCATCAACAACAATTACTGCAAGCGCAGCAGCACGATATTCTGGATAACTTGCTGCATCAGTTCCGTAACTCCTTAACGGCGCTTCAAACGTTTAGTAAGCTCATCTTGAAGCGTCTCCTACCAGGAGATGCAAATCGTGAAATTGCCGCCAGTATTGCCCGTGAGGCCGCTCGCTTGAAGGAGTTATCAGAGCAGTTAGAGACCGCCGCAACGGGTATGGAGATGGAGGAAGAACGAACTTCTCCCTTATTCCTGCCGCCTGCAATTGAGGCGTGGGAACAGGATAGGTCACTACCAGCAGACTCCCAAAATAGAGAAGTTCGACTTCTACCGGATGCGGGAGTTCTTGCGGGGGCTCCATTGTCGCTGGAGCCCTGCTCTGTTGTCAATGCGCTACAGCCTTTGCTGGCATCGGCGGGAGCGATCGCTCAAGCGCAAAACCTGACTCTTCACACCGATCTCCCTCCCAATTTGCCACCTGCGCTTGCCAATGAGCAGGCACTTCGAGAGGTATTTAATAACTTAATTGAAAACGCTCTGAAATACACTTCCAGTGGGGGACAAATTTTTGTCCAGGCCCGTCCTCTGGTTTTAGAGGGGGCATCAGAGAACGAATCCTGGCTAGAAGTGTCAGTATCTGATACCGGACCCGGCATTTCCCCTCAGGACTTACCCCATATTTTTGAGCGTCGCTTTCGGGGTGCGCAAGCTGAGAGCGGCATCCCCGGTAGTGGGTTGGGGCTGGCGATCGCCCGTGCCTTAATCGAACAAATGCATGGCAAAATTCAGGTGGTTAGCCCCGCTCCCAGCGGTCCAACCCAATCCCAGTCCAACCAGGCAACCGGCCCCGGAACAATGTTCACAGTCCATTTACCGGTTGCAAAGGAATCCGTGAAATAAGGAATGGGGCAAGAAACTCCAGGCAAAAGATCCAACTCCAGCCCTGGTTTCTAACCCCGCCAGTCCAAAATTAAATGCCCTTAGTACTTCTGAGGTGTCACCTCTGCGGGAGCCGCAGGAGCCGGAGCAGGCGCTGGCGTTGGAGCAGGCGCTGGCGCTGGAGCAGGGGCGGGGGCAACTCTCGGCTGTGCAGGTGGTCTTCCCGCAATCACCAGATCCTGATTAAGGGTCAACAGCAGGTTGGTGTTAGGGTCGATCGCGATCGCCTCAACCGAAGAGCCTCCCAGAAACGTACCCGCCAGGGCACCTGCTGCAGCTCCAGTCAGCACTTCCCATGCCTGGATCTTGCGGTCTCCAGTCACGGCGGCCACCCCTGCACCGGCACCGGCACCCACCAGCGTGCCCGCAATAATCTTGCCCGTAGTTGGATTTTTCCTGACCACCGAGTAATTTCTGAGCACTTCTGAACTTGCACTCACAGGAAGTCGTTGCCCATTTGGCAGAACAATTTCACTGGCAACAAATTGCACCCCGCCATCAGTCACGATCAATTGCCCGATCACATCACTACCTGCCGGAATCAGCACCTGCCCCTGGGACGTGACGACATTCTGAGCAACCTTCATAGTGATGGGAATGGGGCGAGACTCGTCCCTCGACAAAAGAATCCGGTCATCCCCTGTATAAACGATGGGAATCGATGCCCCAGCGGGAATCTTGATGGCAGTTGCAACCTGACCCACAATGTAGGGTGACTGAATCGCCGCTACCTGTCCCAGATCAACCAGTGCCTGAAAGATAAACGCTGCAACTTCTGCCCGAG
This sequence comes from Leptothermofonsia sp. ETS-13, assembly GCF_049200465.1. Classification (NCBI taxonomy): domain Bacteria; kingdom Bacillati; phylum Cyanobacteriota; class Cyanophyceae; order Leptolyngbyales; family Leptolyngbyaceae; genus Leptothermofonsia; species Leptothermofonsia sp. ETS-13. The sequence continues at coordinate 693,377 of NZ_CP120836.1, read as the reverse complement.
TCGCTACCCGGTTTGGATTCAGGGTCCTCACATCCGGGTAGTTCACCACCACCTGGCGTTCAGTTGCAGCGGCAACACCAGGACGCGCATAACCGGGAATCGTAGACGCATCGGAAAATGTAGCCCCCAATAGCGGATCAATGGGACGGGTGTTGGCGTAATCTAGGCCAGCCGCCAGGGAAACCAGTACCTGTACCCGCGGAATATTTTCATTCGGCCTGAAGAGATTACCTGGATAGCCTGCCATAAACCCAGTCGTATAGGCTCTTTCGATTGCCTCCCTGGCCCAATAGTTGGCAGGCACATCTGCAAAGTTGACAGGAGGACGAACCGCCGGACGATTGAACGCCCGATTCACCATAGCGGCAAATTGGGCACGGGTTACCGGGTCTTCCGGGCGGAAGGTGCCATCCTCTGCAAAGCCAACAATAATGCCCCGAGCAGCCAACTCTTGAATAAACGGAGCCGCCCAATAACTAGACGGTACATCCGGAAAGTTTGTCTGGGCAACTGCTGGGGTGGATAGAAAAAACGGTGTCACCGATCCTGCTGCCAAACCCAAAGCAATCAACCCAGCAGTCCCAGATTTCCAGGGAATGGAATACGACATGGGTAAGTTCTCCAAATAAATCGACGATTGGCTAATTTTATAGACCCTAAGGAAAAATGAAGGCTCCGGAGGTGGTTTTATGGCTAGAAACCACCATTTTTAAACAAAATCCTCCTGGTTTTGAGAAATGCTGAGGGATGATTTTTTGTTTATCTGAAGAGTAAAGATGCACACAACTAACACAACCACTCCTCAATAACAGCAAGATCCTGGCTATTTGCTGGGCAAATGGAATTGCCCAAAGTGATGATACTCGCTCTATTTACTTCTGAACGAATAATCTATAAATCAGCGGTAAAAAAATCAGATTCGTGTTGTTGGCCCAAAGCATGACCAGCCCAAAATTTCAAATCTGGCTTAAATTCTTTCGTAAAAAAGCATTAGCGTTTTGTTTTTAACAAGAATATGGAAATAAGGGAACGGTTACGGAGCAACCCCACTCGCAGAAAAGAGCCATGATCTTTGATTCCAGCGATTTACAGGCAATCCGAGAGTGCTGCCGAGATGATGTGGCATTTGAGCAGCTTCAGGCAATCCTGGCGAAAAAGCTGGCGAGTTTGGAAAAACCGACGGAACCGGATCAACGGCGCGTGCGCTACGAAGCCATTTTGAATGCCCTGCCCGATCGCGTCTTTCTCTCCAACCGCAATGGGGATAACCTGGACTTCAAAGGCACTCCAGAGGATGAAGAGCGGGGCTTTTCACCGGAAACGATTCGAGGCACTAACCTGCGGCAGTTTGTACCCCCCGATCTGGCTCAGCGATGTTTGGATGCGATCGCCCAGGCGCTGGATACAGGCAATCTGCAAACGCTGGAATACCAGCTTTCAGAAGATTGGAAAACCGATGGCGAACTGAGAGACTACGAAGTGCGCGTGGTGGCCAGTGGAGAAGAGGAAGTGCTGGCAATTGAGCGCGACGTCACTGACTTGAAACAGGCAGAAAAACGTCAGCTTCAGGCAGAAACCCAGTACCGCAGCATCTTTGAAGCCATTAGTGATGGGTTGATTATCGGCGATCCAGACACTGGCATTGTCGTGGAAGCAAACCCCGCTGTCTGTGAAATGCATGGCTACACCCGTGAGGAGTTTATCGGCTTAGCCCCACACCAGTTCATTCATCCGGATAGCTTTTATTTATTTGAAGAATGTATTGCCGCTATCAAAGCGAACCGACCGTTTCGTTGCCGGGCAGTTAACCTCAAAAAGGACGGCACCCCGTTTCCGATTGAAGTGATTGGAACCCGTTTTAACTACCGGGGCAAACCCCATCTTTTAGCCGTTGTTCGAGACATCACCGAACAGGTTGAAGCCGAAAAGGCGTTAAGGCTTAGCGAAGCCCGCAACCGTGCCCTGGTTAATGCCATTCCCGATTTTGTCTTCCGTCTGGATGCCCATGGCACCTTTCTTGATATAGAAGCTGCCCTCGACGAGGATCTGATTTTGCCCCCAGGGGAGTGTATCGGCAAAACGGTAAATATGGTGTTACCAGAGATGGCTGCCCAGCGGTGGATGTACCACATCCAGCAGGCGCTCGAAACGGGTGAGTTACAAAGCTTTGAATATCAGATTCCGATTAAGGGAGTGTGGCGCGATCGTGAAGCCAGAGTCGTCGTCTGTGGTGAGCAAGAGGTTGTCGTCTTCATGCGCGACATTACTGAACGCAAACAGGCCGAACGAGCCAGCGATCGCGAACGTCGCCTGTTTGCCGAAGGCCCCGTCGTCGCTTTTCGCTGGGTCAACGAAGATAACTGGCCAGTAGAATACGTTTCAGCCAACGTCTCCCAATTTGGCTACAGCCCCGAAGACTTTACCAGCCGCAAGCTACTCTACGGGCAGATCGTCCATCCCGACGACCTTGATCGCGTTGGAAAAGAAGTGGAACACGGGGTTGCTACCAGCCTGAGTGCGGTTGAGCAAGACTACCGGATCATTCGAGCTGATGGAGAAGTTCGCTGGGTTTACGACCTCTGTGGCATTGTCCGCAACGAGCGCGGAGAAGTCACCCACTATGAGGGATACGTTTTAGACATCACTGATCGCAAACAGGTCGAGGCTGCTTTGCGAGAAAATGAAGCCCGCTTCCGACTGTTAGTCGAACAGTCGCTGGTGGGCATCTATGTCATCAAGCAAGGCAAGATTGCCTACGTTAACCCTCGGCTGGCCCAGATGATGGGCTATACCGTTGATGAGCTGATTGGCCATCCCGTGCTGGATATCGTGATCCCCGAAGACCGGGAAATGGCAGCCGAAAATATCCGCCGCCGGATTCAGGGTGAAGTGGATGCCTTGAACTACACCCTGCGGGTGCTGCGCAAAGATGGGGTACAGCTTGAAGTTGAAGTTTTGGGCAGTCGAACTAACTTCAATGGCGAACCCGCCATCATGGGCACCCTGCTGGATGTGACCGAACGCAAACAGTCGGAAAAAGCCCTGCGCGAGTCAGAGGAGAAGTTTTCCAAAGCCTTCAGCTCCAGCCCGGCAGCCATGTCTCTGACGACGTTAAGCGAAGCTCGGATCCTGGATATCAACGACAGCTTTCTTAAGGCCACAGGCTACACCCGCAACGAAGTAATTGGAAAAACCATCCCCGAACTCAACATCTGGGTTAACCTGGCACACCGGGATGAAATGCGCCGAACACTCCTGGAATTTGGGGAAGTGCACAATCTGGAAACCCCATTCCGACGAAAGTCTGGCGAGATCGGCGTGATGTTATTCTCTGCCGATATCATCACCTTTAAAGGAGAACCCTGCGTACTTGGCGTCACCGTTGATATCACAGACCGCAAACGCGCCCAGGAAGCACTAGAACTCAGCGAAGCCCGCAATCAGGCATTCCTGAATGCCATTCCTGACCTGATGCTGCGCATTCACCGAGACGGCACCTACCTGGACTGCAAAGCCGACCAGGACTCGGACTTTGCCGTGCCCCCCGAAGAAATGATTGGCAAGACCGTTTATCAGGTTTTGCCGCCAGAGGTTGCCCAGGAGCGAATGTATTACATCGAGCAGACGTTGAAAACGGGGGAAACTCAAATTTTTGAATATCAACTGATGCACCACGGCGAGTTGCGGGACTATGAAGCCCGTCTGGTGGTCAGTGGTCAGGATGAAGTGCTGGCCATCATGCGCGATATTACCGAACGGAAACGGACAGAAGCCCAATTGCGAGCTAATGCTGAACGCGATCGCCTCCTGGGGCAGATTGCTCTGCGCATCCGGCGATCGCTCAACCTGGATCAGATTCTGACCACCACTGTGGAAGAAGTGCGCCAGTTCCTTGAAGTCGATCGCGTCTTCATCGGTCAAATTGATCTCAGCTGGCAGGGCAGAATTATGGCAGAATCCTTTGCTCCAGAGTGGGGCTCGATCCTCTCCTGGATTACTAATGACCTGCACTTGCGAGAAATCCGGGCTCTGTTTGCCCAGGGACATGTTCAGGCCATTGACAACACTGCTGAGGCCACTGTATCACCCATGCTGGCAGACTACTATGCCCAGTGCCAGATTCGAGCCAGCCTGGGAGTACCTATCCTGCTGGAAGACCAGTTTTTTGCCGTCCTGGTTGCTCAGCAGTGCAGCCATTCCCGCCACTGGACACCATTTGAGATTGAACTCATGTCTCAACTGGCAACTCAGGTGGCGATCGCCATCCAGCAGGCAGAGTTATACCAGCAGGTGCAAAACCTCAATATGAACCTAGAACAACTGAACGCCAGTCTGGAACAGCAAGTCCAGGAACGGACAGCCCAACTACAACAAAGCATGCTCGAACTCCAGGAGTTGAGCCGAGTCAAAGACGACTTCCTCCATGCTGTTTCCCACGACCTGCGTACTCCCGTTATGGGAATGCTGATGGTATTGAAAAATCTGCAAAATAAAGCTACAGATTCTGTCACTCTCTCTCGCTCGGTACTGGAGCGCATGGTGCAGAGCTGCGATCGCCAAGTCAACATGATCAACTCTTTGCTAGAAGCCCACTCTGCTGAAATGCAAGGAATTAGCCTCAATTATGAGTCCGTGAACCTGGGGGAGCTAGTGCGGGCAATCGTGGATGATCTCGATAGCTTGATTACGAGCAATCAAGCCACACTGGTAAACCACATCCTGGATGATTTACCGGCGATTCAAGCCGATCCCACTCAACTTCGACGAGTGTTTGAAAACTTGATTACCAATGCACTTAAACACAACCCACCGGGATTACAAGTCACCCTGTCGGCAACCCTTGAAGAAGATGCCATCCGCTGTTGTGTTCAAGACAACGGAGTCGGCATGACGTCAGAAGAATGTGAAACCCTGTTTGAACGGTACGCCCAGGGAAGCCGTTCTCGACGTTCAGCCGGAATTGGTCTAGGTCTGTACGTCTGCCGCCAAATCATTACAGCTCACGGAGGAGTCATCGGCGCAATCAGTACCCCCGGAGAGGGGGCAACCTTCTGGTTCACTCTGCCACTGCTAGGCGAATAGGGCCACAGCCTGACCTGGAAATAGAACCGACTCCCTTGACTCCCTTTTTTCATTCGTGGCGCTGTACGCAGTTCATTATGGCTACTTTCGTCCGCCTGCCTCATCAACCCTGATGTTGATAAACGGCAAAGCCCCGTTACTCCCCATCACCGTTGGAAAGCGGCCATCCCATTTTTCAATCGCCTGCTTCTGCAATAATTCCGCTGTCAACGTCTGCCGTTGTAGCCGCTGGGCTTCTGCCTGCCCACGGGCACGGTTGATCTCTGCCTCAGCTTCCTTCTTTGCCTTCAGCGCAATAAATTCCGCCTGCTTAGCCTCCTGCTCCGCAATCTGTTTTGCCTCGATCGCCTTATTAAACTCAGGCGAAAACCCAAAATTGACCAGCGAGACATCATCGACAATCAATCCATAGGCCGCCAGGCGAGTCTTTAACTGGGCATCAATTTCATCCTTCAGTTCTGTGCGCCTGATCAAAATTTCTTCTACATTCTTTTTCGCTGTGGCGGCTTTCAACACCTCAGAAACAGCAGGGGTAATAATCCCATTCACAATTTGCTCCTGGTCCCCAACTCGCTGGTAGACCTTGTTTGCCTGAGCCGGATCAATATGCCAGTTAATCGCAAGCTCCGTAGTCACATCTTGAAGATCCTTGGAAGCTGCCCTGGCATTGATATCGTTCTTCTGAACCCGCACATTTAACCGCTTAACCGAGGTCACAATCGGCAGGATGGGGTGAATCCCTTCGTCCAGAATCACATCCTGGACTTTCCCAAAACTCATTACGACACCCCGCTCCCCCGCATTCACGATTACAAACGGCTTGAACAAAATCGCCCCAATCAAAAGGGTTACCCCACCAACGATGTAGAGAGCACTATTCGTCGATTTCATATCCGATTCCTTTGTGGTTATTGCTGTGGTTGTTTACAAAGGCTACTACAAAACGGATCACCACCTTTTCCTTAAGTCTCACCCAGTCCAATGCGATCGCCCGCCTGCCGCTGGAACAAACTGAGGATCATTTCTGCCGCCCTGATTGCCTTGCTACTGATTTCCAGCAAAATTGACGGAACGGCAAACTCTTCCTCGCTCTGCAAACTCTGATAGAGAATTGTTGTTGCTGTTGGACGATGCTCCCGACGCACCTGAGATAGAAGCAGAGGTAGATCTCGCCTCACCTCTGCCCAGTAAACGGCGGGGAACTGAACATAGTCAAAGTTGCAGCTACGGAACACCCGTTCAATCCGGCGATAGCGATAAAAAGACCAGTCACGCCAGATGCGCCAGGAAGGATGTAAATCGTCTGCTGCCAGCAGTTTATCAACCTTTTGGTGGAAGGTCGGCAGATAATCATCCAGCCAGAACTGCATCATCCTGGCATAGTTCGGATTTTGACGGGCCAACAAGTTCAAAATCTCATCCCGGCTGACACCAAACCGGTCAAGCAATTCAGTGGATAGATAAAATAGTCTTTGCGAGCTGATATAAAATTTATTGAAATTTGGAACTGCCGGTATTGACCAGTTCATTTTCTGACAGGCGATCAACTAGCCAAATCCAGCTAATTTGCTCAACCCACTCATCTCGCATCTGGGTTCCAGCACCATATCTCAGGCAACATTGTCCTCATCCTTCAAGGAATCATCTGCCACCGCTTTATATTGGGAGGAACCCACTAGATCTGAGATTGTCAGTGTATCTATGAGCTTTGCTCATCCTTTGCTTAAATTCAAGGGTTCCCACCTTTTGGTAAAATTAACGTCGTGTCGTGGATCACACTAAGGACTACCCGCTTCCGCTGGGAGGCTGAACTCATGCAGCAACTGTTGGCATCCCATCAGATACCAGCACGAATTGTTGACCTGGGTTTACTGCCCTACATTGGTTCTGCAAGCCCTGCTGCGCTTCAGGTTTACCCTGAAGATCGTTGGACAGCGCTCATGCTGTTAAGTCCGCTTGAGGAGGAAATTAAGGCGGAAACAGAAGCGCAAGAGTAAATTAATATTTTGCTTTGAACTTTAAGAGAACCAACACGATGGTTAGGGGGCTGAACGGTCAAATTTAGCGATTCATTCCAGTTTCTTGTCTAGGCAATCTCGCAAGGGAGAATACTGGCTAGTTCATAAGGGATATCGGTACCCATGTCTTTATTTGATTGGTTTGCAAATCGGCGAAAATCGGGTCCAGTCAGTCAGGAACGGCAGGAACGAGAGATTGCCGATGGGCTGTGGTCTAAATGTGAAAAGTGTGGGGTTCTGGCTTATACAAAGGATCTGCGGGCCAATCAGATGGTCTGCCTGGAATGTGGGCATCATGCACGAGTTTACAGCGATGAGCGCATTCGCCAATTAATCGATCCAAATACCTGGAAGCCTTTGGATGAGAGACTGACTGCGGTTGACCCCTTGAAGTTCCGTGATCGCAAATCCTACAGCGATCGCCTACGAGAAATGCAGGAAAAGACCAAACTGGCTGATGCGGTACAGACAGGGATCGGACGGCTAGAAGGATTGCCCGTCGCCCTCGGAGTGATGGATTTTCGCTTTATGGGTGGCAGTATGGGCTCAGTAGTGGGTGAAAAGTTGACTCGTCTAATTGAGCGGGCTACACGGGAACGGCTCCCCGTAATCATTGTTTGTGCCTCTGGGGGTGCCCGTATGCAGGAGGGAATGCTGAGCCTGATGCAGATGGCAAAGATTTCGGCAGCGCTGGATCGTCATCGAGATGCTCACCTTCTCTATATTCCGGTTCTGACCCATCCCACAACGGGTGGGGTCACGGCCAGTTTTGCCATGCTGGGTGACATCATCCTGGCGGAACCCAGGGCAACGATTGGCTTTGCTGGACGTCGCGTTGTTGAACAGACTTTACGAGAGAAATTGCCAGACAACTTCCAGACGGCGGAATACTTGCTTGAACATGGTTTTGTGGATGCGATTGTACCCCGCACCCAATTGAAAAAAACGCTGGCCCAGCTGATTCGTTTGCACCAGCCCGTAGCAGCTCCCGCTTCACTTCCAGTTCACCACTTAGAAGACATCAGGCCCCTCAGTAAAACGACTTTAGAATAGCCCCAATGAATTGGGTATAGCTCGCCCATGGAATTGGGGAGTCAGGAGCCAGAGGCCAGAAGCGAAAGTAGAAAAGGATTCTGGTTTCTGGCTTCTGACTGCTATTTTTAAGTCAGCAGAGTAACAGCGGCTATTATCCCTCCATTTCCAGGGAATCGTGATCAATTAGAACTTCATCAACACAAAGTTCGTAAGGGGGTTCTGCTTCATTGGGAGGGTGAATCCGAATTCTGGCATTATTCAGGAAGCATGCGAGGTGATTGCCTAAGGGCACGAGGTTATTCAACACCCGCAGGTGCACCGAGGCATTGGGGCAAATGATGATCAGTGTCAGAGCTGCGGTATTTGTAGTGATATACCATTGACAGGACATCAGAATGGACTGGGTAACTCCATCGCAGGCTTCGTAAAGGCAGCGAGCAATCGCTGCTTCTAACTGCCGCTTTAGGTCTTCATCCATTGACGTGGTTCGAGTAGGCGGTAAGTCATCAGGAGAAAGGTTAAGTTCAGGCACGGCCAGGCTCCTTTTGTGTTGTAGCCATTGACAAGAGTGGGGAGGAAAAAGCAGAAGGATTAGTGAGAAGCGGGTTCAGTGAGCGCGAGATATTGGGGAGGGATAACTTCGGGTTCAGCGATCGCGGCGGTTATCCATTCCTGCATAGCAGGAAGGTTCCAGATAGCGTCGACGTAAGCCTGGGAAATCGGATCAACCGCGACATCATAGGTCACAAACCGAGAAATAACCGGAGCATACATCGCATCCGCAAGGGTGAAATTCCCAAACAAGAAATCACCCGTCGCCCCAAACCGTTGCCGACAATCGCGCCAGATGGCTGTCACACGAGCAATATCCGCCAGCACTTCGGGAGTCCTTCCTGCTCCCGGATAGCGAGAACGGCAGTCCAACGGCATGTAATGGCGCAAGCTGGAAAAGCCAGAATGCATTTCAGCACTGATGGAGTGGGCGATTGCGCGGGCCTCTCGATTTGGTGGATACCAGTATTGGTCTGAAAACTGCTCTGCCAGATATTCACAAATTGCAAGCGAATCCCATATAGTCAGACCCTGATGAATGAGAACTGGTACCCGTCCTGATGGAGAGTACTGCAAAATTTGCTGACGCGTTTCTGATGTATCGAGTGGAATTCGGATTTCCTCAAACTCAAGCCCTACCTGTTTCATGGCCAACCAGGGACGCAATGACCAGGACGAGTAATGTTTATTCCCAATAACTAAAGTCAGCGCTCCCATTCCATAACCTGCACAAATTGTTGGGTAATCACTACCTTTAAAGTTCAAAGTCTAACTAAGCAGGATGATGAGGGCGCTGTTCTACTTTTTCAATTAATATTTCCGCCATTTCAATGGCTGTTAGAACCAGCGTCTGTTCTTGCTGCCCTCTTACCTCTCCGTCCGCACCTGTGTAGATATGAGGGTTGGATAGCATTCCTGCCAGTAGTTGTGTTGCAATTTGTTTGAGTTCTTCTGATGATGAGTTCATAGCGGCCCCCTGTAGGGGTGTGTAAGTTGTTAGTTGTGGGTTGCTAGAGAAGGGTAAGGGATACCTCCTATCCTAACGACTGCTGTAGAAACTGAATTTGCTGTAGAAACTGAATTTAGGGTAATCCTCACTCCTGACGACGTAGATTGTGGCGATCGCCAATCTTTGCGATTGCCACAATGTTTTTACAAACTCTGATGAAATGACTTCTTACCCCCCAAGGTTTCCCTGACTCCCATTCAGAATTGGCCTCAAAAATTTAACGCACTCCGCATAGGATGCCCCCATCCCAGGTCCTTCTTACACGATACCTGACAGTCGAACCGAAGTGATTAGCGTCATCTGTAGATGTGATTTGAATCTCAGGGCTTTGGCTGGTACGTCACGTGTCAGACCAGAGAGAGATGACATAACTTAGTTAACCCCCTCTAGTTCCCCTGAAAACGCCATGTCTGACTCACTCTTGAATAAGAGCACTGTTATCCTGAACGCGATCGCCATTACCGCTGCTCTCGCAGTTATCTCTGGTCAACTGTCCTTAAATCCTTTATCACAACTCCCAGCTTCTCTGAGTTTCAACCATCAGCGTGGCCAACTGACTCCCCGGCCTTAATTCCATCACTCCCCCACCCATCTACCCTCTTCTTTGCTGACTCTAGTTGGTTATATGGCAGTCCTAAATCAGTCGTGAGATTGAGAAGTTTTTTGAGAAAGAATTCCTACAGTCTTAACACCTAAAGTCTTAACAGACTACTCGTTACTTATAGTAAGTGAGTGGGTCAAATTAAATTGAACATGGCGTCTCTTGCAAAACCCTCTTTAGTCCCCCTTGGCAAGGGGGATAAAGGGGGTATGGAATTTAACCACGCCTACCTACTTACAACGAAAAGAACAGTCTGTGGCTAACAAAACAACAGATTAAAGTTTTCCGATGGTAACCTGCTATCTGAAAAATCCCCAGTTACTATTCTGATTAGTTAAGTCTTGACAAACTCAAATGCAATCACCTGGGAGAAACTGATGGCTAAGAACCTGCTAGAGCAACTGCGCCAAATGACCATCGTAGTTGCTGACACGGGCGACATTCAGGCAATTGAGCAATATCAGCCACGTGATGCTACTACAAACCCCTCATTGATTACGGCTGCTGCCCAAATGCCTCAATATCAGGAGATTGTAGACGATACTCTGAAGCAGGCAAAAAAAGACAAAGGCTCCGGCGTAGCAGACCAGGAAATTCTGACTCTGGCGTTTGATCGCCTCGCCATTTCCTTTGGCAAAAAGATCTTAGAAATCATTCCTGGCCGAGTTTCTACTGAAGTGGATGCGCGGTTATCCTACGACACCGAAGCCACTATAGAAAAAGCCCGCTATTTAATCTCTGAATACGAAGCTGCCGGGATTTCCCGCGATCGCATTCTGATTAAAATTGCCTCCACCTGGGAAGGCATTAAGGCTGCCGAAGTCCTTGAAAAGGAAGGGATTCATTGCAATCTCACGCTGCTGTTTGGCATTCACCAGGCGATCGCCTGTGCTGAAGCAGGAGTTACCCTGATCTCTCCCTTCGTCGGGCGGATTTTGGATTGGTACAAAAAAGAAACCGGACGGGAAAGCTATCCCCCAGCCGAAGATCCGGGTGTATTATCAGTGACCAGCATCTACAACTACTACAAAAAGTTTGGCTACAAAACTGAAGTGATGGGAGCCAGCTTCCGCAACATGGGGGAAATTCTGGAACTGGCAGGTTGTGACTTGTTAACCATCTCTCCTAGCCTCCTGGGTGAACTCCAGTCCAGCAGCGGCGATCTACCTCGCAAGCTTGATCCAGCTAAAGCTGCTGCTATGGAGATCGAAAAGATCCCAATGGACAAGGAAACCTTTGATCAGATGCACCATCGTGATCGCATGGCATCCGAAAAACTGGCAGAGGGTATCCAGGGCTTTACCAAAGCCCTCATCGCTCTGGAAAAACTGCTGGCAAAGCGCCTGGCGTATCTGGAAGGAGAATCCACTATCAGCCATGCCGCCGAGGATCTCTTCCGCGTGTATGACCTGGATGGAGATGGGTTTATCACTCGCGAAGAATGGATGGGAGCCGATGCCGTATTTGATGCCCTCGACAGCAACAAGGATGGCAAAATCACTCCCGCCGAAATGGGAGCTGGACTGGGAGCCGCGTTTCACCTGGTAGAAGTTTAGGAGAAGAGGAAAGAAGAAAGAAGGGTTTGTCAAATTTTTTGTGGCAATCCTGGAAAAGGGCTCGAGGAAATCAGGGTTTCAAGGAGCCAGAGCCCCGTTTTTAAAGCGCCCCTGTAAAGAAACTGAAAGTCAACAGCCAGAGCTAACTCATCTCCTCATCCACCCCCCTGTCTCATCTCTCGCCTGACTAACAACACTCTTAAACCCTCGCCTGGTTTCTCTTTATCTTTTTTCTTTCCTCTTTCCTCTTTCCTCTTTTCTCTTCCCTACCCCTACTTCCCTCCAACCACCAGCCCTTCACTCTAAAGGAATCCAGTTATGCAGACCCTCCCAAATGTTCCACCCGGTTGCCCAACGGTTGCGGTGGAAGATGATCGCACTGGACTCAGTATTGATACCCTGAAGCGGGCTTTTCTGGATAATCTGTACTACATTCAGGGGAAGTTTCCGGCGATCGCAACGAAGAACGATTACTACATGGCGCTGGCGTATACTGTGCGCGATCGCCTCTTTCAACGCTGGATTGCAACCGCAGAGGCTTACAGTAAGACCGCTGCGCGTACCGTCTGCTATCTTTCTGCCGAATTTCTTTTGGGACCGCATCTGGGGAACAACCTGATCAACCTGGGGATCTATGACCAGGTAAAACAGGCGATCGAAGAATTGGGGCTGGATTTTAAGGAATTGCTGGAGCAGGAGGAAGAACCCGGTCTGGGCAATGGGGGTTTAGGGCGATTAGCGGCCTGCTATCTGGATTCGTTAGCAACGTTAGAAACTCCAGCGATCGGCTATGGCATCCGCTACGAATTCGGTATTTTCGATCAAGATATTCGCGACGGATGGCAGGTTGAAATCACGGATAAATGGCTGCGCTTCGGTAACCCCTGGGAAGTGGCTCGTCCCGAATGGGAGGTGGAAGTCAAATTTGGCGGCCACACCGAAACTTATACGGATGAGCACGGCCATTACCGAGTGCGCTGGGTTCCCTACAAAGTGGTGAAGGGCATTCCCTACGACACGCCAATTTTGGGCTACAAGGTTAATACCTGCAACACTCTTAGACTATGGACATCCGAAGCACCAGAGTCCTTCAACTTTGAAGCGTTTAACTCTGGCGACTACTCTGGTGCCGTCCACCAAAAGATGATTTCAGAAAATATTTCCAAGGTTCTCTACCCCAATGACAATCTGACTCAAGGCAAGCTTCTACGCCTGGAACAGCAATTCTTTTTTGTGTCCTGCTCTCTGCAAGACATGATCCGTATCCTGTTCCGTCAGAATCTGCCCCTGGAAACATTTCATGAAAAGTTTTCGATTCAACTAAATGATACCCATCCCTCCATTGCCGTTGCCGAATTGATGCGGTTGCTACTGGATGAATACGGGATGGAATGGGATAAAGCCTGGTACATCACCACCCATACCTTTGCTTACACGAACCACACTCTTCTCCCTGAAGCCCTGGAACGCTGGCCTCTAGCGCTATTCGGTGGACTTTTGCCACGTCATTTAGAAATCATTTACGAAATCAATCAGCGATTCCTGGACGATGTTCGTATTCGTTACCCCGACGAGCCCGATCGCGTCCGTCGTATGTCCCTGATTGATGAGTCCGGCGAAAAATACATCCGCATGGCAAATCTTGCCTGTGTTGGTAGCTTTGCCATTAACGGGGTTGCTGCGTTGCACACTGAACTGCTCAAGCGAGACGTCCTCCATGACTTCTATGAGATGTATCCGGAGAAGTTCAACAATAAGACCAATGGCGTCACTCCCCGTCGCTTCATGGTTTTAAGTAATCCCCGGCTTTGCGGCTTGATTACCCGCCACATTGGGGATGGCTGGATCAAAAACCTGGATGAACTGCATAAGCTGGAAGCATTTGTAGACAATCCAGACTTTTGTCGGGAATTTCGCGAGATCAAGCAGGCGATTAAGAAAGATCTGGCAGATTACATCTGGGAAAACTATAACCTTGAAATCAATCCCGAATCATTGTTTGACATTCAAGCAAAGCGCATTCATGAATACAAGCGACAACACCTGAACGCGCTGTACATTATTACCCTCTACAATCGCATCAAGGCCAATCCAGGTCTGGATATCACCCCTCGAACCTTTCTGTTTGGGGGCAAGGCAGCTCCCGGTTACTATATGGCGAAATTGATGATTAAGCTCATCAACTCGATCGCCGATGTCGTGAACCGAGATCCTGACATGAAAGGACGGCTCAAAGTCCTCTTCTTGAAGGACTACAACGTTAAGTTCGCTCAGCGAGTTTATCCGGCGGCTGACTTATCCGAACAAATCTCGACCGCGGGCAAGGAAGCCTCTGGTACGGGTAACATGAAATTTGCCATGAATGGTGCCCTCACAATTGGCACGCTGGATGGGGCAAACGTTGAAATTCGTGAGGAAGTCGGAGCTGAAAACTTCTTTCTATTTGGGTTGACAACGGAGGAAGTTTACGCCCTCAGAGCCAAAGGCTACAATCCACGCGACTACTACAACTCCAATCCTGAACTGAAGCTGGCGATTGACCGCATTGCCTCCGGTTTCTTTTCCCACGGCAACTCCAACCTGTTTAAACCCATGGTCGATAACTTACTCTACAAAGATGAATACTTGCTGCTAGCTGACTATGCTTCCTATGTTGAATGTCAGGACCGGGTAGGGCAGATGTACCGGGACTCAGAAGCCTGGACTCGGATGTCGATCCTGAACGTGGCACGCATGGGTAAGTTTTCTAGCGATCGCTCCATCCGCGACTACTGCAACGATATCTGGAAGGTAAAGTCTGTTCAGATTGAGCTGGAAGAGTACGCTCAGGTCAATGCAATTCAGTTGAGAGTATAAAACACCGATCATGAGCTTGCATTTATATTTCTTGCGCCACGGGGAAACGATTTACAGCCAAACGGGTGGTTACTGCGGTGAGCTTGACCCCGACCTGACTCCGGAAGGGCTGCAAATGGCAAAGGCATTTGCCAATGCTCACCAATCTGTTCCCTGGACAGCAGTTTACGTCAGCCCCATGAAACGGACGATCGCCACTGCTAAGCCCCTTTGTGAGGTCACTGGCATGGAGATGCAACTGCGAGATGGGCTAAAGGAGATCCGTTACGGCCAATGGGAAGGGAAAACCCAGGAGGACGTTAAGAAAGATTACCTGGAGGATTACATCAATTGGATGACAGAGCCCGCTTGGAATGCGCCCACAGGCGGTGAGACGGCGATCGAAATTGCCAGCCGTGCTTCTCTGGTGATTGCAGAAATCGAAAATAGGTACACCGATGGCAACGTTCTGGTGGTTTCCCATAAAGCAACGATTCGAATCATTCTTTGCAATTTGTTGGGGGTTGACCTGGGTCGCTATCGCGATCGCATTGATTGCCCTGCGGCTTCCCTCAGCGTTGTGAAATTTGATGTCCACGGGCCCCTGCTGCAACGGTTGGGCGATCGCTCCTATATGGATGAAACCCTGCGTTCCAGACCAGGGACCTAGTAAACCGATTGAATCATGCCTCGTTCTTCCATTGCACTAACAATCCTGGCTGCCCTGCTTTCCAACTTTATATTCCTTCCTTCCAGGGCTGCAATTTCAGACCAGCAAACCCAACCAACCGTTCCCCACCCCTTCCCCGTTCCTTCCTCTAACAACCAAAAACTAACAACAAGTAGCGCTTCCTCCCTCCCCAAGTCCTCTCAGCAAGCAGAAGCAGACCGTCTATTGGAGCAGGGCATTCAGCAGTGGCGAGCCAGTCAGTATCAAGAATCGCTTCAGTCATTGCAGCAGGCGTTGACCCTCTTTCGGAAATTGAATGATCAGCCGAAACAGGTGAAAATCTTACGCAATCTTGGAAACGTCTACTATCTTCAGTCCAACTACGACCAGGCCGTTTCCTACTATCAACAAAGCCTGGACCTGGCGAGAACAATTCAGGATCGGGCCGGAGAGGCAGGAGCCCTTGGCAATTTGGGCGTCGTGGCTGCGGGTTTGGGCGACTATCGCAAAGCGGGTAAATACTATGAACAGGCGCTTCCTATTTACCGCCAGGTTTACGATCGCCTGGGTGAGGGGCAAACACTGGGTAATCTGGGAGAAGTTGCTTACGGCCTTGGGGACTATCCCCAGGCGATCGCTTACCTCCAGCAAACCCTCACCATTGCCCGCGAACTTAAAGACCGTCAGCTAGAATCTAACACCCTCGGCACGTTGGGCATAGTCCACTACAGTTTGAGCGACTATTCCAAAGCGATTGAATACAACCAGCAGCAGTTGGCAACCGCCCGCGAACTCAAAGACCGCCGTAGCGAAGCGGCTGCGCTGAATAACATTGCCAATAGTTATCATGCTCAGGGAGATTATGGAACGGCGATCGCCTTCCATGAGCAGCGGTTGGTCATCTCTCGTGAAATTGGCGATCGCATTGGGGAAGCCCATTCCCTCAAAAACCTGAGCAGCATCTACTACGATTTGGGCAACTATTCCGAAGCTATCCAAAAGGCATTTGATAGTCTCGCTATCGCCCGCGCCATTAAAAACCGTGCTGCTGAAGCCTCAGTTATGACGAATATCGGGAATTTGTACCTGGTTTTGCAGGACTATCCCAAGGCAATTGAGTATCACCAGCAGCGGCTGGCGATCGCCCAGGAAATGGGAGATCTGAGTGGCACAGGAACAGCTTTGATTAACCTGGGCAATGCTCACAAGCGGCTGGGGCAAATCGAGAAATCAGTCGAGTTCTATCAGCAAGCATTGACAATTGCCCGCAAACTTCAAGACCGGGGCCAGGAAAGCTCCTGCCTGCTGAATTTAGGCATTGTCTATGATGATTTAGGGCAGTACGGGAAGGCAACCGAGTATCACCAGCAAGCATTGGCGATCGTTCGCCAGACGAAGGACCGCGCGACGGAAGCCTATATTCTGAACAACCTGGGTAACACCCAGTTCAAGGCAGGCAATCTAGCCGCCGCCGAAGCGACCTTAACCGCTGGGCTGCACATCTGGGAAAGCCTCCGTGCCAATTTGGGTACCAACGACTTCAACAAAATTTCCATTTTTGAACAGCAAGCCCGCACCTATCGCCTGTTGCAACGGGTTCTGGTGGCCCAAAACAAAACAACTGCGGCCTTAGAAATTGCCGAACGGGGGCGGGCAAGAGCCTTTGTAGAACTGCTATCCAGACGGTTAGCCTCCCCTTCTCAAACTGCTTCAGCCATCTCATCAACCGCAGCGGCCAGCCCATCCATTGCCCAGATGCAACAAATCGCCAGGACGCAAAATTCCACCCTGGTGCAGTACTCAATCACCTATGAAGACGTGATCGTCAATGGCAGAGCTGAGGCACGGGAAACTAAACTATATATCTGGGCGATCGCTCCCAACGGCACCATCAGTTTCCGCAAGGTTGATCTCAAACCCCTCTGGCAGCAGCAAAAAATTTCCCTCTCTGACCTGGTTGCCACCAGCCGGGAAACTCTAGGTCTGCGCGGTCGGGGTTTAGCCGTAGTCGCCAGTAGAGAGGGAGAACCCATCCGTCAGCAACATTCCCGGCTGTATGAGCTTTTGGTTCAGCCGATCGCCGATGTGTTGCCCAAAGACCCCAATGCGCGCGTTACCTTCATTCCCCAGGGGGTTTTATTCCTGGTCCCCTTCGCCGCCCTCAAGACCCCTTCTAATCGGTTTCTAATTGAACAGCACACGATTCTGACAGCTCCATCGATTCAGGTACTGGAATTAACCCAGCAATTAAGAAACCAGAAAAGAGGTCGATCTTCCTTTGTTTCTGCACTGGGGAGGAGGAATGAGCCCCCATCTACCCGTCCACCCATCCATCCTTCGCCCCTTACCCCTCACTCTGCTCTGGTTGTGGGCAATCCTACGATGCCGAAGGTTCCTGCTCTGTTCAACCGACCAGCCGAGCAATTAGAGTCGTTACCCGGTGCAGAACGGGAGGCAAATGCGATCGCCCCCTTGTTAGGTACTCAAGCACTGACGGGCGATTTAGCCACCAAGGCTGCCATTGTCAAACTCATGCCGCAGCAGCAAATCATTCACCTGGCAACCCATGGCTTACTCGACGACTTTAAGGGATTGGGCATTCCGGGCGCGATCGCCCTCGCCCCTTCCGGTAAAGACAATGGTTTACTGACCGCCGACGAAATTCTCAACCTCAAGCTGAAGGCTGAACTCGTCGTTCTGAGCGCCTGCAATACTGGGCGAGGACGCATTACCGGAGATGGCGTGATTGGTTTATCCCGCTCGTTCATTACCGCAGGTGTTCCCAGCATCATCGTTTCCCTCTGGGCTGTACCCGACTCCCCTACCGCATCTCTAATGACCGAGTTTTATCAAGTCCTGAAACGCAACCCAGATAAGGCCCAGGCACTGAGACAGGCAATGCTAACAACCATGCAACAGTATCCCAACCCACGAGATTGGGCCGCCTTCAGCCTGATTGGAGAAGCGGAGTAGTGCTCTACCTCATCACAAATCCACGCCTAATGCTTATGATTTAGCGGAGGAGCACGGTTAGAACTGATATAGCTATAGCCACCAAGCTTAGGACAGGGTGCAGGGGTTCCACCCCTGGCTGGGGGCGAAGCCCCCACTCCCTCTCTAATTCCAATGTCTTAACGCACCCGCATAGAGCTATAACACCTGAAGCAATAGCAACACTTAAAGCAATAGCAATAGAGTTGTCAACTGCAACAATAATCGATGTAGAGCAGTCTCAGTCGCTTTAGCCCAATCAATGAAACCCGATGCTGCTTGGAAAACAGCGAGGCAAACGTTACGCTCAAGGGTACAAATTCTTTCGGTTGCAAGCTCATCAGGATCATTCCATCAACGCTTTCCTGAGCTTGCTACCTTTTCCCTTGCTATGAATGACTAAGTCGAGCTCACAGCAGACCAGATTTTTGCCCCTGGTAAGGGAGAAAAATGAAACAACTTTATTTATCTCTACTTATCTCTACTTATCATAGACAGGGAGCGGTTCTCCTGACTTGCTAGTGAAAGAGTCACTTACGCTACTCTTTCATAATCTCAGGAGATCCTAAAGAACTAACTGAGGATATCTATGGTAGTGGCGTTGGGGATGATTGAGGGGGCGATCGAAGCCAACTTAAAGCCTTTTCTTCTGGTTCTTTGTGTGTCCCTGTCTGTGGCAACCTTGCCCAGTATTCTGGGCTGGTTCCGCCGCATTCCTTACACACTTCTGCTGGTAATTGTTGGGTTGGGTCTGGCCCTGGTGGACGTGCGATTGGTCGATCTCTCACCTGGTTTGATTCTGACCATCTTTCTGCCGCCGCTGCTTTTTGAGGCTGCCTGGAATCTAAAGTGGTCCAGCCTGAAACAGGAGTTTTTGCCGATCGCTTTGTTTGCAACCTTCGGGGTAGTCATCTCCATTGCGGGCATTACTTTTTGCCTGACTCAGTTTGCCGGGCTTTCCCTGGCAACAGCTCTGCTGGTGGGGGTTTGTCTGTCTGCCACCGATCCGGTTTCTGTGATTGCCCTGTTTCGTGAGTTGGGGGTTGGCAAACAACTGATGACGTTGATGGAGGGCGAAAGCCTGTTCAACGATGGAATGGCCGTGGTGGCCTTCAGCTTTCTGGTCGGGTTTTCTCTGGGAACGACCGACCTCTCTCCACAATTGATTTTGCTGGATGTATTTAGGGTTGTGGGTATTGGGGTAGCTGTAGGTGGATTGATTGGGTTTGCCATTTCCTACCTGACCCAGCGGTTTGATTTGCCCCTGGTGGAGCAGTCCCTTACTCTGGTTTCTGCTTATGGTACTTACCTGCTGGCGGAAGATTTAGGTGGGTCGGGGGTGATCGGGGTAGTGACGACAGGATTAATTCTGGGAAATTTTGGCTCCCGGATTGGCATGAATCCCCGGACTCGCGTGATTGTGACGGAGTTTTGGGACTTCCTGGCATTTTTTGTGAACTCGATTGTATTTTTGCTAATTGGCGACCAGATTCAGTTTTCAGTCCTGGGGCAGAATCTACCAACGATCGCCATTACAATCGCAGCCATGGTTTTGGTACGGGCGATCGCCATTTACAGTCTCAGTTTGGTTAGTAACCGCTTTTCTGAAACTCCCATTCCTCTGGCAGAACAAACCCTTCTATGGTGGGGCGGCCTGCGTGGCTCTGTTTCCATTGCGCTGGCGTTGAGTGTCCCTACCCTGTTGCAAGAACGGGAAACGGTGATTGCAACCGTTTTTGGAACGGTACTGTTTACTCTGCTGGTCCAGGGGCTATCCATCCGACCATTTTTGCAAAGACTCAATTTATTAGGAGAGGAAACCCTGCGGCAGCATTTCTCGGAATTGGTTGCCCGGCAGGTGGCTTTGAAACGGGTGAAGCAGTACCTGGAGCAGTTAGATTACCGTCCTGGCGTTGAACCTGAGTTTTACGATTATCAGAAAGCCCTCGTTCGGGGAGAGTTAAGCCGGATGGATAAAGAGATTGACAAAATTCAGGATGAACATCCAAACTTGCGCGAATTTGCCAAGGAACAATTACGGGATGAATTGTTGGCGATCGAAGCCAATACCTACGCAGAGTTTGTTCAAACTGGGCGGCTTAACAAAGAACTGGCTCCTCTGCTTGCAGGAGAGCTAGAGACCTGAACCTTATCAGTCTATCCGTTCTAATTGCCAGAGGATCTGGTTTCCTTCTCGCCGGACGCGGGAGACGACCCAATTGCGCCAGACCCAGTTATCGCCACGACTGGTGACAGCGCTAGCGTTAATATCCATCAGGTCGGCAAGTTCGGAGCTAGTAATCAAATATCCCTTGTTGGCAATCTCATCGGCAATATTAAGAGTGTCAATCAAGTCGCGTAGTTGACCAACTCTGATTTCACGAGGCAGGTTTTCCAGTGAATCAGAGGGTGAGGGAGGGTGAAAGTCCATAAAGACCCGATTTAGTGCTGTGATGACTCTGATGTTAACTTGAGTTCAACAGCACAGTGCATAACGGGTAACAGGCCAATTACTCCGCCGCCAGAATCTGATCCACTATTAGTTTCAACTTCAGGAAACGGAGTGAAGCAACTTCCCCTTCAACGTCTTCTGCCCTCTGGTCAATTCGATTCTTCAGGATTAGGGGGATGCGATGGGCATTCGTTGCTTTTCCCACTTTACCTACTTGGGTGTTCGGAAATCAATCTAGTAGTCCGTCAGGATAGATTTGAGGGATAACTCAAATCTACAAAACCCAATTCTCAGGTGTTTTGAGGGTTTTCAACCCATCAAAACAGTCTTGACAGACCACTAGTGTTGCAAACACTAAATTTTGCACCATAGGGGAGTGGGGCGAAGCCCTCAGAAGGGGGTTTCACTCCCCCACTCCCTTCAAAACTTTTGTTTTGATCTACTGGAGGTGGCGGAGCCCGATCGCAAGCCCCTGGCAAATGCCGGTGAGGAAGTCGAGGTTGAGAGTTTCGATGCGATCGCTCGGCTGGTGGTAGTGGGGGTTCCGCATAAAGGCCGTATCGGTGACCATAATTGCCTGGTAGCCTCGATCCCAGAAGGGCGCATGGTCACTCAAACGGGTTGCCTGCACAATCATGCCGCGCTTTCCGGCGGGTAACCAGCGGCTGGGAATACCTGCTTTGTGGATGGAACCGCAAAGGCGAATCATGTCAGGGATCGTTCCCAGGTTACCTATCAGTCCTATGAAGTTACCCTGGTTGGGATAAAAGTATTGAAGACCGGGTGGGTAGTTTTGGGAATTGGGCTCCTGGCTGCAATAGCCCAACATTTCCAGGGAAAGCATGAGGCGTACGGGTTCTTTTTGCCGCATTAATGCTTCGGCATAGTGGGCACTGCCCAGCAACCCATATTCTTCCAAATCAAAGGCAATCAACTGTACCGGGTAGCGAGCGGGTTGGGCTGAGAGCGATCGCGCCAGCTCCAGTAGCACCGCTACTCCACTGGCGTTATCATCGGCTCCCGGTGTTCCCGGCACTGCATCGTAGTGGGCACCGATCAAAATCGGCGGTTTATTTTCCCGTCCCGGTTGAGCCGGTAAATTCAAAATCAAGTTGGTATGAGTCCGTGCCTGAATTTTGAACTCATAGGTTTCGACCATGCCCCATTGCTGGAACTGGTGACGAATATATTGCTGCACATAAAAATGCCCTTCCGTTGCCAGATAGGGATCGCGCTCTCTAGCAATGTGGGTGAGGTGTTCTTCAAGTTGGCGTTTAAGATCCACGATTATCTGGAGGAGACAATGGACAACAGACAACAGGGAGAAGTCAGGGGTTGGGTACCAGAGGCCAGAGGCGAAGCCCACACCCCCCTATAGCCAGTTTCAAATGCATAAACCACTCTTCAGCCCCTAGCCTCTAGTAGTCTGCCAATTTTGCAGCGTCATCATCTGGAGTGCAGAAGAAGACTCAGGAATTGTCCTGGCGATGGTGGTCAGTTTATCTTGCAGGTCTGCCCAGTGGACTCCTTGTAAATTAGGGAGAACAACATGGGCAGCACCTACCCGGTCTGCGGGTCCCAGACCAATGGCCCACATCCTGGCTTGGAGGGCGGCTTCGATTCCTGATTCTGCGTCTTCAACCACTACACAGTAGGCGGGGTTGAGATGTAGCAGTTCTGCCGCATGCAGGAAGACATCGGGCGCGGGTTTAGAGTGGATAACGCTGAGACCGTCAGCGATCGCATCTATCCGGTTTGTAATTCCCAACCGCTCAATCACTTCCCTGGCATTTTTGCTGGCAGAACCTACTGCCACTTTAATTCCGCCTGCCCGCAATTCATCCAGTAGCTCAGAGACACCGGGGAGCAGGTGCCTGGGGGTAATCGTGCGGATGAAGTCCAGGTAGTAGCCGTTTTTGCGAGCCATCATCTCCTGAAGTTGTTCTTCGGTGGCTGGTCGCCCGTTTAGCAAAAATAGCAATGAGTCTCGTCGAGAAACTCCCCGTAAGGCTTCGTTGGCAGTGCGATTAAACGGAACGCCTTCCTCGTCAGCCAATCGTTTCCAGGCCAGGTAGTGAAATTCCGAGGTGTCAGTCAGAACGCCATCCAGATCGAAAATCACCCCTCGCAAACTTAGAGGTTGTAAAGGTTGTATCAATTTATCAACCCGATCAGAAGAGGGAACAGCGGAGGGAAAGATGCGGGGAGGAGAGAAAGCCAGTTCCGTATCTTCAAGCTTTCGACTACTAGTTTGCGACTTCCTCAAATCAAATTTATAAACCTGTCCCTGCCAGACAAATTGGAATTTGAGTCGAGTCCAGCTTTCTGGAAGACGGGGGGTTGCTACGGGTCCATTCTCGGTCAGATGGATACCTGCAAAGCCAAAGACAACGGCCTGCCAGGTGCCACCCGTCGAAGCGGCGTGGATGCCTTCGTGGGCATTGCCGCGCACGTCTGATAGATCAACTAGAGCGGCTCGCATAAAGTGCTCGTAAGCTTCAGCCGGTTTGTCAAGTTCGCACGCCATAATTGCATGGACTGCGGGACCTAAAGACGAACCGTAGGTATGGTCGGTGCGGGGAACGTAATAATCCCAGTTGGTTTGCAGCGTCTCACGGGAGTAGCTGTCTTCATGGGGTTGGGTGAAGATGCCCTGCCGCAGCAGGTAAAGCAACATCACCACATCCGGTTGTTTCAAAACCTGACGACTGTTGGCTCCTTCAATGCCCAGGATTGCTTGCATCGAGCGGGTACGAGGTTCGTAGTCGTCTAGATTCAGATCTTCCAGGTTGAAAAATCCTTCAAATTGCTCGATCAGTCCAGTAGCGTCCTGGGAAATCCAGATTTTCTGGATAATATCTTCCCAGTGTTGCAGGCGATCGCTCGTCAGGTTAAGTCTTTGTTGGAGTTCGTCTGCCCACTCGCGATCCGTTTTCTGGAGCCAGTCCCACACCTTGAGGGCAGTTCTCAGATGCCAGCGCATCATGATGTTGGTGAACGCATTATTGTTGACCCGCTCATGGTATTCATCGGGGCCAATGACATCATTAATTTCATAGCAGTGGCGATCGCTATTCCATTCTACCCGGCTGCCCCAGAATACTGCCGTATCCAGAATCATTTCCGCACCGCAGTCCCGCATCCAGGCATGGTCGCCCGTTGCCTGCCAGTAGTGCCAGGAAGCATAGGCCACATCCGTGCTGATATGTAATTCAATTTCGCCACACCAGATGCGCACCAGATTTTCTCCAGAAGGGGTTGGAACCCAGCTTGGCGTCACCTCATCGCCCGTATTGGCACTCTCCCAAACATACATGGCTCCCTCATATCCGTGGGCTTTCGCCTTACGGCGTGCCCCCTCCAGGGTGTGGTAGCGGTAAGTCAGCAGATTCCGCGCGAGCTCTGGCTGAGTGTAGGTCAGGCAGGGCAGAATGAAAATCTCCGTATCCCAGAAAATGTGCCCTCGATAGGCGAAGCCAGACAGAGTTTTGGCTGGAATACTCACCCGACTGTCGTTGCGAGGCGCAACTGAAAGCAGTTGGAACAGGTTGTAGCGCACGGCCAGTTGGGCATTCAGGTCGCCTTCAATGACAATGTCGCTGATTTCCCAAACCTTTGCCCAGGCTGCTTCGTGGTCAGCATACAGGGAATGAAAATCTGGCAAATTGGCCAGTTTGTCCTGCGCCATGAGAACTGGGTCCGGTACATCACGGGAGGTGTAGACCGTCACAATCTTTTCCAGATAAGCTGTTTGCTCTGGCTGAATGGAAAATTGTGTCACCAGAGTGGGATAGCCCTGGAAGCTAATCGGTGTGGTTTGTTCTGTGGCCACTCCTGAAATTGCCAGCCGTGCAGCCATCCCCAGGTCGATTTTGGTGTAACGAGTGCGGATGTGCAGCCAGACGGAATGGTCCTTTCCTCCCTGGTTGACGGCATCCCAATGCATATAACCCTGGTTATCAGAGTAGCCATTGAGGCTGGTATGCACTTCAATCGGCCCGGCATAATCGATGGAAGTGATCTGGCATTGCAGCGCGAGGACATGTTCATCGGCTAGGCTGGCAAAGCGGTCAAAGCGAAACTCAAAGGTATACCCCGCAGGGCTTTGCCAGCGGACGTAACGACTCAGCAAACCGTGCTGCATATCCAGCCAGCGTTTATAGGCCAGGACCCTGCCCTGGTCAAGGCGAAAGCAGATTCCCCCTACAATAATTGAGAGAGAGAGCCAGTTAGGAGCATTGGCCAACTCGGTGAAGACGGTTGGCACGTTATCGTAGACTCCGTGAATCAGAGTCGAGGGGCGATCGCCCGGATAGCCTTCTTCGAACGAACCGCGGGTTCCCAAATAGCCATTACTTAGGGTGAAGACGGTTTCTTTGTGGTGCTGTTGTGTGGGGTTAAAACTATCTTCTGTTGTCTCGGTAACAATCCAATCAGCCTGTTGCATTCGAACCTTTCTTACCAAACGAGTGAACTTTTTCTGGAAACCGGTCAGCGAGTGTGTGCGCGTCCTCACCCCTGTCTCTGCATGGGCGGCACGCACATTAGCCCTGCTATCCCTGCCTCTTTGAGGGCAAAGACTCACAAGAAAAATAATTCAAGGGACAGAAATTTCTAAGCTTTGAAAAGCAAAGGAACTCAAACCTTGCCGCTATCGCAGTCCCAAATGGTTGGAGAATTTGGGAAGAAACCTGAGAGATTGCCCTGGAGAACCTTTCACAATCCAAACAGGATCCGTATGTAGAGTTCCCGATATTAAACATCCTGATCACGGGTTTGGACCCCATTTATTTCGATCAGGTTAAAGAAAAAATTAACTACTTAATAAATCCAGCAGCTCTTTCCCGATCAATACTTCAAGCACGCTCAATTCAGTAACTCTTTCACTATTTGTTAAGTTTTAGAAATCAATTTCTGATGGCAAAAATTGATTTCTACAAGGAGCCTTTTTGAGGTGCAGAGCAGGTTTTTCGGGTACTGCCTCTATATAACTTCTTACACGAATGCAAAACCCTACTTGGAAGGCTCGTTCTCTTTCTATAAAAAAAACAATCCTTTGTAACCTTTTATTAAATCACTAAATAAACTCTCCCCGTGCAACCATGACCACTTTTCCACCCACCCAAACTTCAATTGTTTCTTCAACTTTTTCTGCCTTCAAAAGCAGAAGAGAGGGTCTGTTGATCTCATAACCCTGCTCTACCCGGACATCAATAGAGGAGCTGCCGAAATAGCGGTGTTGCGCCAGATATCCGGCAAAGCAGCCATTGGCGCTTCCCGTCGCCGGGTCTTCGGGGATACCAATCGCGTGGGCAAACATGCGGGCACTGAAATGGTTGGCCGCGTTTCGCGTTTCTGGGCAGAAGACGAAGAGCATTTTGGCCGCCAGTGGTTCAACCAGCGCCAGCATTTGATCCACATTGACCTTAATCCGTTGCAGGGCTGCCAGCCTTTTGAGTGGCACGATGACGAATGGCACTCCTGTCGAAACCTCCTGAATTGGAAAATGTGGGTCAATGTCATCAATCGCCAGTTGAAGAACGGAAGCTACAGCCTCCGCCGTGAGAACCTCTCCAAACACAGGTGGGTTCTGGCGCATCCACAGCACATCGGGTTGCTGGTTTCGGTAGAGAATCGTGACGGGAATAGAACCAATTTTAAGATTGAGAGTCACGGTTTCTATGGGTTGCTGAATCAATGCCTGTTGCAGGATATAAGCGGTTCCCAGGGTGGGATGTCCCGCAAAGGGAAGCTCTTGCCATGGGGTGAAGATTCGCACGTCGTAACCTCCCTCACGGGGGACTGGTGAGAGGATAAACGTGGTTTCCGAAAAGTTGGTTTCCCTGGCAATGCGCTGCATCTGCTCGGTCGAGAGCGTACCTGCATTGGTGAAGACAGCCAGCTGATTGCCAGCGTATTTCTCCTCTGCAAACACGTCCACAATGTAGAAATTCAAGGGGGATCATGGTTTATCGGTGAAGCATTTCGGGGTGGATCGGTGTGGCTGAACGAAGCCAGTTTACAACGTCTTCCCGCTTCAATGGCCTGGCAAACAGGTAACCCTGACCGTATTCGCCACAAAAGGCTTGCAGCATGAGTTGTTGCTCCGCCGTTTCAATGCTTTCGGCAACGACGTTCATTCCCAGGCTATGGGCAGTTGACGATCGCCTTGACAAACTCCCGATTCTGCTGGCGCTGTCCCATATTGTGGACGAAGGAACGATCGACTTTGATGGTGTGAACTGGCAGGCTCTGGAGACGGGAGAGGGAGGAGTGCCCGGTGCCAAAATCATCAATCGAGATCTGAACGCCGATCGCCTTAAGGGCGTTAAGTTTTTCGATCACAGTATTTAGATTTTCGGCGATCGCGCTTTCCGTCACTTCGATACACAGGTTTTCAGGTGGCAGATCGGCGGCTTGCAGAATTTGTTGAATCTGCTCCACCAGGTCATTTTGAGCAAACTGCCGCCCTGCCACGTTGACACTGATTTTTACATCCTCACTAATTACCTTCTCTAACTGCCACTGGCGCAGTTGCTGACAGGCCGTCTGAAGTACCCAGATGCCAATTGGTACAATCAACCCGGTTTCTTCGGCAATGGGAATGAAATCGCCTGGAGAGATAAATCCCTTGACGGGATGGGTCCATCGCAGGAGTGCCTCAAACCCTTTCAGCTTTCCAGATTGCAGGGAAAGGATGGGCTGGTAACAGAGGAACAGTTCTGAACGGTCAATTGCCCGGCGCAAATCCATTTCTAATGACAATCGGGTGAGAACAGTGTCATGCATGTGATTATCAAAGATGGCATAGCAGGCTTTACCCTGTTGCTTAGCCCGGTACATGGCAGTATCTGCATCCCGCAGCAGGTCTGTCAGGCTTGCGTAGGGTTGTCCAGTTGTCTGGTCATGCCTGAAAGCAATGCCGATGCTGGCACTGGTGACAAGCTCCTGCCCATGGAGTGAAAAGGGCTGACTTAGTTTTTCCTGAATCCGTTCAGCAACCGGAATGGCGCTTTCGGGGTGCTGAATGTTTTCCAGCAGCATGGCAAATTCGTCACCTCCCAGGCGGCCAACCGTGTCATGGCTCCGGATACACCGCCGCAGTTGCAGGCCAACCTGGGTCAGCAACTGATCTCCAGCCAGGTGCCCCAGGCTATTGTTCACAACCTTAAACTGATCCAGGTCAATAAAGAGGATGGCAAAGGGAGGCCCATCTTCTCGCTGGGCATGGTTTAATGCCGTTTGCAGGCGTTCCATGAAAAACGCCCGGTTGGGTAAGTCAGTAAGGGAGTCATAGAAGGCGCTATAGAGAAGCTGTTCTTTGGCTTGTTTGCGATCGCTGATGTCCCGTGCAAAGCCATAGCTTTTGCCTTCCGCCGGAATGGCTACCCAGTTCCACGACAACCAGTGGTAAGCCCCCGATGCCGATCGCCAACGATGCTCAAAATTGGCTGTGCGAAGTTCAGAGGCAAGCTGCTGGCGGTAGAGTTGGGTTAGCTCCTGGTCAACGGGATGCACAAAGTTGAGCAGATGCCGACCCTCCAGAACCTCCGAGCTATACCCCAAAACACTTTCCCAGGCTGGGTTGACCTGTTGAATCACCCCTTCGGAGTCAAAGATAGCCATCAGGTCGATGGAGTAGTTAAAGAAGCGATCGCGCTCAGTGCGGGTTTCCATCAACTGGCGTTCGCGCGTCTGAATATTGTCCACCATTTCCTGAAAGGCCCTTGCCAGGATGTTTGTTTCGTCTGGAAATAATGTCCGATTCAAAACCGACAGATCTGGCTCATAGTCTCCCTGTCCAATTCGCCTGGCGACAAGCTGAAGCTCGTTTAAAAGACGGGTGACGACTCCCGCAACCAGGTAAATCAACGTCGCCAGAGAACCGTAAACACAAACAAAGGAAATGACCATCACATTGCGAATGCTCTGCTGGATGGCGAGAACATAGTCTGTTTTGAAAGCAATCCCTAAACCACCTACTACCTTTCCATGGGAGTTTTTGATCGGGCCGAAGGCCGAAATCCAGGTTCCCCATGCATCGGTATAGGGGTTGGCAAGGACTGTAATCTCAGTCAGCCCCCGGTACAGATCGGTCTTTGCTGGGTCGGCGATGTAAGACTCTCGAAAGGCCGTTTTGGGACGGAATTGGAGGATACGGGATATATCGCCAATCCACAGTACCTCATAGGGTTTCTGCCCCCTTGATAAAGGTGAAGGAGTTGGCGCGGTTCTCGACCAGGGAAACTCGATACAACCAGTTCTGATGGGCAGTGTAGAGCGGGTTATCCAGGGGTTCATGCTGCCCTTGGGGCAGGGTTATCTGCGACAGGGTTTCAAACTGATCACCATCAATGCCTGCGATCGCCCCCTCCAGAGTGCTAACCAGATCTTCCCGGATGCGCTGCACTGCCCGGCTAACAGCAAATTGATAAAACCAGTGATAGGCGCTGGTATAAAAAATAGCAATAACAGCCGTAAAACCAACCAGAAGCTTGATTCGTAAACTAATAAATTTGGTTCCTTGTCCTGAATCGATGGATTGATTCATGTTCAGGATGCCTGCTCTTGTTATCATGCTGCATACAATATTCCTTTTAGCCAACAAGTTCACTCTGCCAGAAATGAAGATCTCCCAACCAGTTTGTTAAAAATCAGACCCGGTTTACGGAGACTTCACACGTAATCTTTACACTACTTTCCCCAGAATCACCCAGCCTATAAAATGGAGAACGGCTTAAATTGAGGAACCCCCATGGCAGAAACGCTGATGTTTAACGCCCTGCGCGAGGCGATCGATGAAGAAATGGCAAAAGACCCCACAGTACTCGTGATGGGGGAAGATGTGGGGCACTATGGCGGTTCCTACAAAGTCACAAAGGACTTGTATAAAAAGTACGGTGAACTGCGCCTGCTCGATACCCCGATCGCCGAAAACAGTTTCACCGGCATGGCGATAGGAGCCGCAATGACCGGGCTACGTCCGATCATCGAAGGCATGAACATGGGCTTTTTGCTGCTGGCCTTTAACCAAATTGCTAACAATGCTGGAATGCTGCGCTACACTTCCGGCGGCAACTTCAAGATTCCCATGGTGATTCGTGGTCCCGGTGGGGTGGGTCGCCAGCTAGGAGCGGAACATTCTCAGCGGCTGGAAGCTTATTTTCAAGCCGTTCCCGGGCTCAAAATTGTGGCCTGCTCC
Organism: Leptothermofonsia sp. ETS-13; assembly: GCF_049200465.1. Lineage (NCBI taxonomy): Bacteria > Bacillati > Cyanobacteriota > Cyanophyceae > Leptolyngbyales > Leptolyngbyaceae > Leptothermofonsia > Leptothermofonsia sp. ETS-13. The sequence goes on along the minus strand of NZ_CP120836.1, from coordinate 663,374 downwards.
ACCCCTTACAATGCCAAAGGGTTACTGAAATCCGCCATTCGAGACGATAACCCGGTTCTGTTCTTTGAACACGTTCTCCTTTACAACTTGAAAGAGAATTTGCCTGAAGGAGAATATTACCTGCCCCTGGACAAAGCCGAAGTGGTGCGCAAAGGCAAAGATGTGACGATTCTCACCTATTCCCGTATGAGACACCACGTGATGCAGGCGGTGAAAACCTTAGAGAAAGAGGGAATCGATCCCGAAGTGATTGACCTGATTTCTCTGAAACCGCTCGATTTTGAGACAATCGGAGCCTCGATTCGGAAAACGCATAAGGTCATCATTGTGGAAGAGTGTATGCGGACTGGCGGCATTGGAGCCGAGATCATCGCTTCAATTAACGATCGCCTCTTCGACGAACTCGATGCTCCCGTCATCCGACTTTCCTCACAGGACATCCCTACTCCCTACAACGGTACTCTGGAGAACCTGACAATCGTGCAGCCGCATCAGATTGTGGAAGCAACGAAGAAGATGGCCATGATGAAAGTTTAGATTTTGAGTTTTGATGGTTGTTGCAAGGTTTCTGAAGGGTACTTTGAGTTTTGGAGCTTGAGGATTGGTTTTCTTCTGTTTGTTTCCTGCAATTCCGCACTCCGTTTCTCTACCAATGCGAAATTCAAAACGCTTAACTCGAAACTTCTAACCATTCATCCAGGCGCTATCATAGCGTTTGTTACAGGGGTTACACCATGCAAAGACAGCGATCGCTCCTAGCCCTGATCCTGGTGTTACTAATTGCCGCCATCATGGTAATTGTCACAATGCCACCCCGGCTGGGATTAGACTTGCAGGGTGGGTCACAGCTCACCGTCCAGGTCAAGACAACGGAAGAAATCAAGGAAATCACGCCTAGAGAACTGGAAGCGGTTCAGAAGGTGATTGAGGGGCGGTTAAACCCCAAAGGCGTTTCTGAAATTGTGGTTCAAACAGTGGGCAATGACCAGATTTTGATCCAGTTACCAGGAGTTAATGATCCGCGAGAAGCAGAAGAATTGTTGGGGCGGGTTGCCAAACTGGACTTCCGGAAGCAGAAACCCGGTACCGAAGCCCAATTACAGGTGGAATACCAGGTGCTGCGAGAGTATCAGGCAGAGCAAGAAAAGCTAGAGCAGGGCAACGACCAGAAGGCGATTGATGAGAATAAGGCTGCGATTCAGCGTAGCAGTGAGGCGATCGCCAAATTGTTTGAACCCACGGGCCTGACTGGGGAAAATTTGAAAGATGCCTTTGCCCAACCCACAAATGTCCCAAATAACTGGGAAGTGGGGTTGAGATTTGATGCTAAAGGGGCTGAACTGTTTGCCGAACTGACCAAGAGCCTGGCAGGTACGGGGCGAACAATCGGGATCTTTCTGGACAATGAACTGATCAGCGCTCCTACCGTCGGCCCTGAGCACGCCCAAACAGGGATTACCGGGGGGAGCGCGGTGATTACCGGCAACTCTACCGCAGAGAGTGCAAATACCCTGGCAACCCAACTCTACGGTGGAGCCTTACCCGTTCCTGTAGAAGTGGTCGAAACCCGCACGGTTGGAGCCACCCTGGGACAGGACAGCATTCAGCGCAGTATTTATGCTGGGATCGTCGGATTGGTGCTGGTTTTGATCTTTATGGTGCTTTACTACCGCCTGCCTGGCCTGATTGCCGATATTGCCCTCCTGATCTACGCAATTCTGACCTTTGCCGCCTTCAATTTACTGGGAGCGACACTCACTCTACCTGGCATTGCGGGGTTTATCTTGAGTATTGGAATGGCAGTTGATGCAAATGTACTGATCTTTGAACGCACCCGTGAAGAGTTGAGGGCGGGTAAAACGCTCTATCGCTCCGTTGAAGCGGGCTTCTACCGGGCATTCTCCAGCATTCTAGATAGTAACGTGACCACGCTAATAGCCTGTGCCGCGTTGGGTTACCTGGGTACCAGCTTAGTTAGGGGCTTTGCCGTAACCCTATCGGTGGGGGTAATCATCAGCATGTTTACGGCCATCACCTGTAGCCGAACTCTGATGCTGTTTGTCTTGAGTTTTGCCAATCTGCGCAAGCCCGAATACTTTTGCCCTAATGTGTCACCTACCAAACCCCAACCGGAGGCAACCTCATGAAGCTTCAGGTCATTAAGCAACGCAACCTCTGGTGGGCTATTTCTGCTGGCCTGATCCTGGCTGGAATTGCTGCGATGGTAATTTCCTGGCAGCAGTTTGGGGCACCCCTGCGTCCCAGTCTGGATTTTGTAGGCGGCACCCGGCTTCAGTTTGAACTGGATTGCACCAAGAGCGACTGTAGCAAACCGATTGATATTGCAGCAGTACGCTCGGTTCTGGTCGATCAGGGGTTGGGGAATAGCAGTGTTCAGGAAGCAACCAGTCAGGGGCGGCGGGGTGTTTCCATTCGAACCTCTCCGTTGAGTCCGGAGCAGCGATCGCAGCTTCAATCGGCATTGAGCCAGAAGATTGGAGATTTCGATCCATCCAAAACCCAAATTGATACAGTCGGCCCCGTCCTCGGTCAACAGATTCTATCTTCGGGCTTGTTGGCCTTACTGGTGGCCTTTGTTGGGATCACCATCTATCTCAGTCTGCGATTCCAGTTGGATTACGCCATTTTTTCTCTAGTAGCCCTGGCTCATGATGTATTGATTACAGTGGGTAGCTTTTCCATTCTGGGTCTAGTACTGGGGGTTGAAGTAGACAGCCTGTTTATCGTAGCTCTGCTGACCATCGTGGGGTTCTCGGTGAATGATACGGTCGTTATTTATGACCGGGTGCGGGAAACTCTGGCACTCAACCCGAATCGCTCCATCGATGAGGTTGTCGATATGGCGGTCAATCAAACCCTGACTCGCTCTATTAATACCACTTTCACAACGCTGCTTTCTCTGGTTGCCATCTTTCTGTTTGGGGGAGAAACTCTGAAGTATTTTGCCCTGGCACTCATCATTGGATTCATTGCTGGAGCTTATTCCAGCATCTTCATTGCCAGTACATTGCTAGCCCTCTGGCGCGAACGGACCGAAAAGCTGACTTCTGATCTTGTTATCGATTCAAACGTAAGCGATTCATCCAGTAGCCCGCCTGATGCATCATCGTAACTATGGATCATCCAGAGGAGTCCTCCATCCCAATGAGTAATCCCGAGGTTTTAGACTCGACCTTTCAGCAGGAAGTGGAACGTCTGCACCAATTGATGGTCTGGGGACGGTGGGCGGTGGTTGGTGTGTTGTGGCTGACGGTGGGAGCTCTCAGTTTATGGGGATTGCGCTACCCTATTTCCCTGGTTTTGGATCACTTTACCTGGGCCGCCGTTCGCTATGGTCTGGCGTTTCACCGTTTAGCGGCGATCGGGCTGGCAATTTGCTTAGGTTCTACCCTGGGAGTCCTCATCTGGCAGAGTCGAAATATTTTGATGGGGTTACCCCAGCGAGAAAAGAGGCGCCTGGAACAACAGGTCTGCCGAATTCGCCAGCAGGGACCCAGTCATCCCCTCTGGAAATACATCTGTCAGCGATAAGTATAGCGATAGCCACCAAGCTTAGGACGGGGTGCAGGAGAGAACCTCCTGCCTGGGGGTGAAGCCCACACTCCCCCGTTAAAGCCAATGTCCTAAGCAACCTGGCGACAGATGTCCTTAGAAGGATGGATGGGGAATAGTCAATTGTTAAATGAATGGCAAACAAACTACAAATATTGCCCCCGAACCAATCTGGCTGTTTACTTCAATTTTGCCTTGCAACAGATCGACAAACTTTTTCACCACGCTCAACCCCAGGCCAGTACCAGGGATATTACTCACATTTCGACCCCGATGAAATGGCTCAAATAAATGGGGAATATCTTCCGGTGGAATTCCAATGCCCTGATCTTTGATCCGAAAGACGATCTGCTTTTGCTGAGTGAAAATCTTAAATTGAATCTTACTTTCTGCTAGAGAATAACGTACTGAATTTATCAAAATATTGGTCAGAATTGAGCGTAATAATTGCTCATCCACCTGTGCCCAAATGGATTGACCTGGAGTTTTCAAGTCTATTCTGTGCTGGGGAGCTGTTAGCCGCAGTTCTGCGACCAAACGCTGGCAGAACTCGACCAGATTCAGCATGGTAGGCTGAACTTCGATTTTTTTCGCTTCTACCTTACCGATAACCAGAATATCGTCGATCATGTGAGCCATTCGTTCCACATTGGCCTGGATATCTTCGAGGTATTGCATCTTTTGCTGCGCCGAAAGCTGTTCACTGTAGCGATCGAGATAGGAAACGGAAAGGGAAATGTTATTCAGCGGGTTACGAAACTCGTGGCATACCATTGAGACGACCCGTGATTTCAGGTCATTCAGTTCTTTCAATTGCTCATTTAACTGCTGTAACTCAGCCGTACGCTCCTGCACCTTCAGTTCCAGTTCTTCATTGGCTTGCTGCAAAACCGCTTCTGCTCACTTGCGCTGGGTGATGTCTCGAAAGGCAACCACTGCTCCCACCAGGTTGCCCTGTTCATCTCGCATGGGGGTACTGATGTATTCCACTGGGAAACTGGTGCCATCCTTGCGCCAGAAGACCTCGGTGGTGACCCGGTGGATAATGCCATCCTGAAAGGCGGCATAGATGGGGCATTGTTCAACCGGATAGGGAGAACCATCTGGGTGGGAGTGGTGCAACACTGTGTGCATACGTTGACCAATCAGATCTGCCACTTCCCAACCAATCATGGCGGCGGCAGCGGGATTGATAAAGGTGACCTTTCCTTCCCCATCAACGCCGTAAACCCCCTGCCCAACTGGGCGGCGGTGAGGGACTCGGCGATCGCGGGTGAACTGGATGCTTACCATATGCTCTCTCCCATGCCGATCGCTATCACCATGGGTCTGGGTTCTGCGGCATTCCCAATCAAGCTTGCCAGCATCGAAAACATCAACGGTCAGGCGATCACCGTTGCCATGAAACACAAGGACACGGTGAAAGAAGCCAGGGATTTCAAGGGCTTCAAAATTGGGGTTCCATTCCCCTTCTCCATGCACAACCTGCTGATCCGCTACTACCTGGCGGCGGGTGGACTCCCCAATAAGGACGTGCAGATTTTCCCCGTCCCGCCTCCAGACAGCGTCGCCAAAATGACCGCGGGAGAACTGGATGCCATGTTGATGCCTGCCCCCTTCAACCAGCGAGCTGTCTACGAAAAGGTTGGCTTCATCCACATGCTGACCAAAGACCTGTGGGATGGGCACCCTTGCTGTGCCTTTGCCGCCAGCCAACAGTGGATCGACGCCAATCCCAACACGTTCAGAGCCGTGAACAAGGCGATCGTGGATGCCGCAAACTATGCCAATGATCCAGCCAATCGGCAGAAGGTCGCGGAAGCTCTGATTGAGCGGAAGTATCTGAACCAGCCCTTACCTGTGGTGCAGGCGGTGCTGACGGGCAAATTTGAAGATGGACTGGGTAACACCCAGGAGGTTTCCGATCGCATCGGCTTTGACCCCTACCCCTGGAAGAGTTTCGCCAAGTGGATTTCTTCCCAACTGGTTCGCTGGGATTTGATGTCCAAAGACAAAGCCGACAATGACAGGATTGCCAGCGAGATCTTTCTGACCGATGTGGCAGCAGAACTCCAGAAGGAATTGGGGCAAACGCCCCCTTGCCGAAACGGAGAGAGTGGAAAAGCTGAAGTACGACACCTTTGACCCGAAAAATCCGACTGCCTATGTGGACAACCAGATTAAGAAGTTCAAGGTATGACCTATGACCAACAACGTGTTGCAGCCTACAACGACACGAGCGAGATCGCTGGCTTTGACGACGAATCAAAAATCTTTCCTGCTGTTTTTGCTCATTCTGATCATCTTCCTGGGATTTTGGGAATTGGGGGCCAGGATAGGGTGGTTTCTGCCCATCATGCCCTCTGCCAGCCAGACCATTAAAGATTTCTGGTTCTGGATCTCCAATCCGTTTTTTGACTACGATTTTGACTACGATCCGAATGATCAGGGCATTGGGTGGTTGTTGCTGACCAGTCTGCGACGGGTGTTGACCGGCTTTTTGATTGGATCGGCGATCGCCGTTCCCCTGGGGATTCTGCTTGGCTTATCCAGAGTGGCAGCGAGAGCGGTTGATCCCTTTATTCAGGTTCTGCGCCCAGTTTCGCCGCTGGCCTGGCTGCCCCTGGGGCTGGCGCTGATGAAGGATTCAGAAAAAACCGACCTGTTTGTCATTGCCATTACCAGCATCTGGCCGACTTTGAGCAATACGATATTTGGGGTAAGCAACGTCGATCCTGCTTATCTGAACATTGCCCGTACCCTGGGAGCTTCCCGCTGGCGCACCATTCGTAAGGTGATTCTGCCCGCTGCGGTACCCAGCATTGTGGCGGGTTTGCGCATTAGTCTGGGCATCGCCTGGCTGGTGATTGTGGCGGCAGAAATTTTGCTAAGCGGCGGAATTGGCTACTTCATCTGGAACGAGTGGAACAACCTGAAAATCACCAGCATCATCACAGCCATTCTCATCATCGGTCTGGTTGGTCTGGTGATGGATCGGTTATTCGGCCTGTTACAAACCAAAGTGTCCTTTGGACAGAGGTCATAGCCATGCATTTCCCGAATTCCAGCACCATGCCTCCTCCTCTCAACCCGGACTACACCGCAGCTCAACTCTCGATCCAGAATGTGTCCAAGGTCTATTACGGCAGGCAAACCTGGGTTGATAAGTTGCTGAAGCAGACCTCTCAAGATTTTGTGGCGATCGCCGACATTAATCTGGAAATTGAATCCAACACCTTCGTTTCCATCATTGGTCCCTCCGGCTGCGGCAAATCCACTCTGCTCAATATCATTGCCGGGCTTTTGCGCCCATCTACGGGTTCCATCATTCTGAATGAGGAGCCGATCAAGGGTCCTGGCCCTGATCGCGGTGTCGTTTTTCAAAACTATGCCCTCATGCCCTGGATGAATGTGGTAGAAAACCTGCGGTTTGTGATTGAAACCGTCTACCCCAGCATGCCCCTGGCACAACAAAAGAGAATTGTCCACGAATATATCGATCTGGTTGGCCTGAACGGGGCTGAACACAAGCATCCTCACGAACTCTCCGGCGACATGAAACAACGGGTCAGCATTGCCCGTGCCCCTGGCCATCAACCCCGAAATTTTATTAATGGATGAGCCATTTGGAGCCCTGGATGCGCTCACACGGGGTTTTTTGCAAGACGAAGTGGCTCGCATCTGGGAACAACAACGCAAGACGGTCATTCTCATTACCCACAGTATCGAGGAAGCCTTACTGCTATCTGACCAGATTGTAATGATGACACGCGGACCCGCCGCCAAAATTGCCGAAGTAATGAACGTGCCCTTTCCTCGCCCGCGCAAGCGAGAGGAACTCGATCAATACCCTCACTATCATGAGCTAAAGGCCGCACTGGAACAGCACCTCTCCCGCGAAACCCATGCGGTAGAAGAAGCCCGCATTCGAAGAAATTAATCCCCCAATGTGTGAAAAGGAGCGAACGATGTCAAACGTTGAGATTCCCGTCATTACCCAGAAACTATTGGATGCCAAGAAATCGAAAGGTATGACCTTTGCCGATCTGGAAAAAACTGTTGGACGGGATGAAGTCTGGATTGCATCGGTGTTTTACCGCCAGTCAACCGCATCTGAAGAGGAAGCGACCAAAATTCTGGAGGCGTTGGGATTACCGACCGACCTGGCATCCGAACTGACGGTCTACCCGACTAAGGGGCTGGGCCCGGTTGTCCCAACCGATCCGCTCATCTACCGCTTTTATGAAATCATGCAGGTCTACGGTATGCCGATGAAAGATGTGATTCAGGAAAAATTTGGTGATGGCATTATGAGCGCGATCGACTTCACCCTGGACATCGAAAAGGTTGAAGATCCAAAAGGCGATCGCGTTAAGGTCATTATGAACGGCAAATTCTTACCTTACAAGAAATGGTAGGACAGTAGTCAAAAGCTCAATAACGGGCACAATTAAATCGAACGCAACGTCAGCAGGGAGTAGAATTGTCCGAGGGCAATGGCTCCCTGTTTTCCGCTGTCCTGTCCATCGAACGAACATTTCCCTTCAATGCACCACCACTCTGCCGATTGCTATCATTCCCAGTTCACAAATGGCTCCATTGATCCAAAAGTCAAGCAGGCCCAACTGGCGATCGCGATCCTGTTAATCGGCACTTTTGCCCTGGCAGAGTTTGGCATGGGGTGGATGAGTCATAGTCTGGCCCTGATTGCAGAGTCAGGCCACATGGCATCCGATAGTCTGGCACTAGTCCTGGCTCTACTGGCAACCTGGATTGCCCAACTACCCAAATCACGGCTGAGTGGTAACCCCCATCTGGAAACTGCCGCTGCTCTCATTAACGGCATAGCACTGGTTGTGATGGCCACCTGGATCGGGTGGGAAGCGCTCCAGCATCTCCAGTTCCCCCCCAATGAAATCGCCAGTGTGCCCATGCTGCTCACCGCCTGTGCGGGCACCGCGGTCAACGGCGTAAATGTTGCCCTGTTGCATCGTGGCAGTGCCCACGACCTGAACTTAAAAGCTGCCTTTCTGCATGTTCTGGCAGATACCGTCAGTTCCATTGGAGTTGTAGTGGCGGCGATCGCGATCGCGACCCTCCACTGGCTCTGGGCTGATGGAGCCATTAGCCTCTTTGTCGCCGGACTCATTCTAATTAGTGCGGTCTCACTGATCATTGAAAGCACGAAAACCCTATTGCAGATTAGCAAATGAGGCGTGAAAGGAAGCTATTAGTTGCTAGTTGTTACTTTCCTCTTTCCTCCTTCCTCTTTCCTCTACCCAACCCTTCCCTCCTCCCCAATTTCCCTGAACCGTGCAAAACTTGACACATGAGGGAACCCTATTGGAAGAGTACCGCCCCCTTAAAGCTTTATCATTTGCACCTTTTATAAGCAGGAGAGAATGTGAGGGGGAAAAGGCCAAAGAGAAGCGCATCTCCAAGTGACGTGAACTCTGTTTGCCAGTAAAACCCAATGGAAAATGACCTACTGACATCAGAATTGAAGGGACACCGTACACTGGCAACAGTTGTGTTTACGGATTGCGTTGGCTTTAGTGCCAGGATGTCAGTGGATGAAGACCATACCTTAGACCTGATTCGGCGAGATCTGAAATTGATGAAACAGGTCTGCGATGAATACGAGGGTCGCGTACTCAAATCTACTGGAGATGGCTTGCTGATGTGCTTCATCAGCGCGGTCAAAGCCGTTGAATATGCCATTGAAATCCAGAAACGATTGATTGAAAAGGCTGCCAACCGTCCTCCGCAGGATTCACTCCAGCATCGCATTGGAATTCATCTGGCAGACATTTTTATTAATGAAACGGATGTGATGGGCAATGGCGTCAATATCGCCGCTCGACTGCAAACCCTGGCAGAACCGGGGGGAATCTGCATTTCCCAAACGGTTTACGATGTCGTGAAGGCTGGAATGCAGTTGGAGACTCGTTATCTCGGCCCCCAGGAACTGAAAAACATTCGTGAGGTCGTCCCAACCTATAAGATCATTCTGGATCCAACGGCGGAATCTGCCGATCCCTATATCGAAACCATTCGCAGTCTGGAACAAAACCGAAATTTCACCCGCATCAAGAAACTCCTGGTTTACGTCTGCAAGAACACTTGGGAAGGGGATGCAAATCAGCTAGCCAGGATTGATTTGAGAGAGTTGTTGAATGAATTGCTCCGGCTTGCTCCCACACCAGAGCGATTGCAGCAAGCTTTAGAAGCAGCAGTTAAAACGTTGAGTAAGCCTGCCGAGTATTCCCTGGTTGCCAGCATCGTTGTAGAAGAGCTTAGTAAGCTCTGCTTCAATCTCCAGCAGCAGGCGCAGTTTGGTCACTCTGCCTCGCAACCTGTTACGGATGCGATCGCCCCCCTCACTCCTGTTGCCAGCAACCCAAACCCCCTCTATGAGAGGGTCGCCCGTGAACTGGAACAGACGGGAAATTTGCTACGAATTAAAAAATTGATTTATTACGTCTGCCGTAAGCGTTGGGAAAACGACCCAAACCAGCTAGACAACCTCCATCTACCCGATCTGGTTGCCGAACTTCACCAACGGCTCCCCAGGCCCGAACTTTTGCGGACGACTCTGAACGAGTTCATTCAAACCCTCAGTAAACAGGGAGAATATACCCTGGTTGGCAACGCGATCGCCAGCAAATTCCAGCAACTTTACGCCACCTCTGCAACAGCAGATCAAACCCAGGCCAACCAACCTCCACCCACCTCCCTGGATGAAACCGCACTCCTTGCCACCGATGCGGCAACCGAATCGAGACCAGAATCGAGGGTAGACGACCCCTACCACCAAATTGCCGCCCAACTGGAACAGGACCCCAACTCCAGCCGGATGAAGAAACTCATTCTCTACGTCTGTCGGCGGCGGTGGGAAAGTGACTCGATCGCGCTTCAACGCGTTGACTTGAGGACTTTGCTGCAAGAACTCTACCAGCTAACCCACACACGGGAACAGCTAGAACTGGCCCTCAATGCCGTAGCCCAATCCCTCAACAAGCGGGAAGAGTATGCTGCGATCGCACGCACTATCGTCAGGCAAATGGGTAGACTCTACCCCGATTATCACGAACCAGAACCTGAGCCTGAAGCACCACCAGCATCCACCAGTTCTCAACCAGAAGTTGCCCCCACACCAGTTGCTGAAGTGGGAGCAACTTCTCATCCCAAAGAAACTGAAGACCTCGAAACGCCTGAAGATGCCACTCCTCCCATCGATCCTGCCACCATAGAAACCCCATTTGACAATCCCCAAAAGACCTTCACCAGCCTGTTTGACTATCGCCTGGGAATTATGAAGTATGCCAACCCGCTACGGGCAAAGATCCTCCTCTTCTCTGCCCTGCACGGTGACTTTGGCTATAGCAACCAGGATTGGCTCAACCTCAAAATGCACGAACTCGATGGGTTGATGCGGCAAGTCATCAAAAATTGCAAATTCTATACCGAACTGGAAGCCCTCCTGTATGGCACAGCCCGGCGGTTGAGAGAGCCAGAGGAAAATGTTGAAACTGCAACCGCTGTCATTCGCTGTCTCCGTTCCCTCTACCTGTACCGAAGTTCCAATCAGGAAATCGATAATCCCACGGAAGAAACCCGGATCAGCCTTGATGATTTTGAAGAAACTACTCTGGAAATTGCCCACGCCAGCGATGAGGATGAGCTTACGTGTCAGCTTCTGATCCAACCGCCAACTGAACAACATTCAGAAAAAGCAAACCAGGGAGCTACCGAGTAAACTTCTTGGAGGAAAGCGTTTTTGCCCCGCAAAAATCGATCATCCAAACCCAGACTCAGCATTATGCAGGCGGTTAATTGAGATAACGCATGGAAGCAAGTGAGTTATTGCAGCGCTACCAGGCAGGGGAAATCGATTTTCGAGGAGTCAACCTCAGCAGTGCCGACTTAAGCGGTGCAGACCTGATTGGGGCAGACCTGACAGGGGCAGACCTGGCGAATGCCAGCCTGATCTTTGCCTACCTCAATCGGGCAAACCTGAGCAAAGCCAACCTGATGGGTACCAGGCTATGCGGTGCAAACCTGAGTCAGGCAGATTTACTAAACGCCAATCTGCGGGATGCCGACCTGCATGGGGCAAACCTGTATGGCGCCGACCTGCGCGGGGCTGATATCACTCTGGCAAATCTGTTGGATGCCAACCTGATTACGGCTGATTTAAGAAGCGTGAACTTGAGCGGAGCTAACCTGCGCAGTGCCTGCTTACGCGGTGCCAACCTGCGCTTCGAAAAACGCTGCTACGATAGGGCAAACCTGCGCGGTACAGACCTGCGAAAAGCTGACCTGCGCGGTGCGAACCTGACTGGAGCCGACCTGACCAAAGCCGATCTGCGCGGTGCCAATTTGAGCGAAGCCAGCCTGCGAGAAGCGAATTTGACTGGTGCAAATCTGACCGGAGCTTTCATGAAAGGCGTTTTTCTGACTGACGCTGTACTAACTGAGGCCCACCTGAGACAGGCCCACCTGATTGATGCCAAACTAGAACGGGCAAACCTGACCGAAGCCAACCTGGCAGCCGCTACTCTCTCTGGGGCAAACCTGACCGCTGCCATTCTCAACAAAGCGACCCTGACCCAGGCAATCCTCAAACGGGTACGGCTGAATCGCTCAGACCTGAGCCGGGCAGACCTGCGGCAAACAGACCTGACGGGAGCTACACTGATTGACGCCTACCTGGGGCGAGCCGATTTACGCGAAGCCAACCTGGCCGAAGCTAACCTGGCAAAGGCAGAACTGAGTAGCGCCAATCTGGCTGGAGCAAACTTGCAGGGAGCCACAATGCCCGATGGGTCAATTCGGGACTGAGGATCCAGGATAATCCCCACACCCGTACACCCCGCTCCTGACTCCCTATTTCCCAACCAGTGGTTCACCCAAGGAACTCTGCCTGGTTATCTAAACTCAGAAAAACCAATTTACGGGGTTTTGAAGGATTGCAAATCCTTCAAAATCTGCTTGGCAGACTACTAGTATTGTCATAAATTTTGCAATATGGGGGAGTGGTGGCTTCGCCCTCAGAAGGGGCTTTCACCCCCTCCACCCCCTTCAAAACTTTTGTTTTGATCTACTAGCAAAACAACAGCATAGGCAGCAATTCCTTCTTCTCGTCCAATGGCATCTAATTTTTCATTCGTGGTTGCTTTGATGCCAATCTGGTTAAATTGGAGGTTGAGGATGGCAGAAAGGCGATCGCGCATGGCCGGGATGTGGGGCTTCAATTTGGGGCGCTCTGCCACAATCACTGAATCGATGTTGCCAATCTTCCAGCCCTTGTCTTGAATCAATTGATCTACCTGAGCTAGCAGCTTCAAGCTATCTGCGTCTTTCCACTGCGGATCTGAGGGGGGAAAGTAATGCCCGATATCCCCTAAACTGAGCGCACCCAACATCGCATCCATAATGGCATGGGTGAGAACATCAGCATCACTGTGGCCCAGTAATCCCAGCTCGTGATCAATTTTCACCCCACCTAAAATCAGTGGACGCTCTGGAACCAGACGGTGGATATCGTAACCGTTGCCAATGCGGATGTTCATTGGAAGGAGTTAGTTGTTGAGTGGTAGTGAGGTTTCAGTAACAGGCGACGGGGTAAAGGGATGGATAAGTGAACTCCTTTCCCCTTCTCACTCCTGAATACTATACTGCGAAGTGGCGTTCAAGAATGTGGCTGGCTTCAGGCGATCGCCACCATATCTCCATAAATCATGGCCAAATCTTCATCCTGTAGGCTTTCCATCGAACCCTGAGGGATCCAAAGTAACTCAAATGCCATCAGATAACTTTCTCGCATCATCGTAATTTCCTGCAATACATCACGCAGTAATGAAGCTGAGTAGATTTCTTCAAACAAGGGTTGATCATCGGCTGTACACAACAGGAGTGTAACGACTACATAAAAGTGGTTGTCGCCAAGACCAACGGGTGAGAGCTCCGCACCATTCAATTCAGCCTGGGATCTGGTGTTGCCCTTGCCTCGCTCATGCACAAAGAGATGATTGAATAATTCTGCCGCCGTCTCACGACTGGCAAACGTCTCTGAACTGGCAAGAACATGGGTCCAAAATTCTGAGTATTCGAGCAGCAAATAGGCTGTTTTCTGTAATAGCTCAAATAACCCTTCAATGCTTCTGGTGTCGGCGCTAACTGTTAACTGCTCAAGTTTACTTTGAAAGGTTCTTGCCCTTGCTCGTAGTGCCACCTGAAGCTTGCTGACCGTGACGATATCATTCGTTAACTCGGAATCATCAAAATTATCAATTTCATCCAATTCTTGGTTCATAACACCCTCAATCTGTATGATCCCCAAAGGGGCGGGTTTTTAGAATTTCAGTCCTTCCACTCAATGTACCCAGGCAATCCACTCCTCCAATCGCTAAACCTGGCAATTCGCCTGGCTTGCCAATGAGAGAGTAGCGTAAGCTACTCTCTCATCCCAAACAAAATCTTGCAATATTGATTTTGTTTTACCAATAAGCTTCACTTATCAGTAAACCCTCAAGAGAGCCAGTTTGACATTGCTGAACTGAGTATGAAGTAGATGTGATACGTTCAGAACTTCACTTTGAAGCTCTACTTCGATTCATACTGCTTTTCAGCAATGCCCTAAATCTGAACCATATCCGAGTACTCAGTCAGCAACTCATCATAGGTCAGGCTGTCAGTTGCCTCCTGGGGACTCCAGAGCAACTCAAACACCAGCAAGTACTCAGATGGCATTGATGCCAGCTTTTCCAACACCTCCTTTAAGGCTTCCGTTGTCCGAATTTCGTCAAATAGGGGATGGTCGTGAGCCGTTCCAACTAACAAGGTCACTACAATGTAGGAAGCAGGTCCCTCATTTGGATCGGGTTTAAACTCTTTGCGGCTTATTTGCCCTCCCACATTGGTCAGGGTTTCGACGCTAAATTTACTGCGCTCAGCGATCGCCAATTTGTTGAACAATGCCTCTGCCTGGGTCAAACTGTGAACGGTCTCTGAAGTGCCTAAAGTGTGAGACCAGTTTTCGGGCGATCGCAACAGCACCAGTGCCGATTCTTGAAGCAATTGCAGCAAACCCTCGGAAGTGCTGGTATCAATTTCCAGGCTGAGTTTGGTCAGCTCAGTCTGGATGTCACGTGCCTGAGCCAGCAGTGCTACCTGAATTTTGCTGACGGTCACTGTATTGTTAGCGAGCTCCTGCTCTGCGTTCTTGCCCAGGCCCCCCGTGCCACCGCTTCGTGTCCTCAGCATTGAGAAGATAACCATGATGACAGGTGCTGATAGACCCAGAAGTAAAAGCCCCACAATCAGCCAATCGCCATTATCAGAAGAACGATTAAGAGCAGCATTGGGAGGAATGGTGCGATCGTTTGAACCTCGATAGGAATCGCTGTAAACGGGAGGCCCAGCCGGTACAGGCAAAATCACAGGCCCCCGATTGTCGTAGTAAGGGTCGTAGTAGGAGTCACCCCGCCGCTGGTAGGGGCGATACTCCCAAGAGGGGTTGCGATTGGAAGAGGGAGGGGAGGAACCCCCACCGGAATAAGAACCAGAAGAGCGGCCAGAACCCGAAGAGCGAGAGGGAGCAGAACGAAACGATCCCCCTCCACTACGCCCCCCACTGCTACGAGCGTAAACTTCTGAACCAACATCCAGGTGCAGTCCTATCCTTTCTGGAGAAAAGTGGACATTGACAGAGCCTGCCACGAAAGCACCTGTAGCGATCGCGCAAAGGCGTTTTAATCGGCTAATAACTGCCATAAGTAGGATCTAGCCATAAGTAGGATCTAAATGTTGCCCAACAACTGAGTCCTAACACATGTGTCTCCTTGCTGCTCCCATTCTAGGCAGCGAAAAACAGACAGACTTGAAATCTAACAAATTTTTGGATAATAAAACTCCGCCAGGGAAGGGGGAGCAAAGTCAGCAACCGGGATCACACCGCTCCCCCCTCCCCTCTCATCCATTTCTCATACAAATCTGGGCGGCGATCGCGAGTTCGCTCAATTTGCTGTGCCTTTCGCCAGCGGGCAATCTCGGCATGATTCCCGGAGAGTAACACGTCGGGCACGGCCCAACCCCGGAAAATGGGTGGGCGGGTGTATTGGGGGTAGTCCAATAAGCCTTCCTCGAAACTTTCGGCTTTAAGAGATTCTTCTTTGCCCACGGTTCCTGGTAATAGCCGAATAACGCCATTGAGTAAGGTCAGAGCTGGAATTTCGCCGCAAGTGAGGACAAAATCTCCCAGGGATACTTCGCGGGTCACCAGATTGAGCACTCGCTCATCAACCCCTTCGTAGTGACCGCAGATGATAATTAACTGGTCCCGCTGAGTTGCAAATTCTTGAAACATTCGCTGGTTCATCGTTTCTCCCTGGGGGGTTGTCAAAATCACCTCCCGCCGGGGCAACACTGGCAGGGATTCTACGGCAGCAAAGATGGGTTCTGGTTTTATCAGCATGCCTGCACCCCCACCATAGGGTTCATCATCCACCCGATGGTGCCTGTCGGTTGTAAAGTCACGGGGATTGGTGAGATGGACTTCGGCAATCCCTTTTGCCAGCGCTTTCCCCAACAATCCTGAATGGAGGGGAGAGGTAAAGAAGTCAGGAAATAGCGTGACAATGTCAAATCGCATATTCATTGAAAACAAAATATTGAAGAAAAATTTCACAGTCATTTAAACTACGCTTCAATGATCTGGCATGATGCGTAATAGTGGGTAAAGCACGCAGCGATCAGGCAGCCACCATGAACAGGAGCAGTGTCCCTACTTCGGTTACGAAATTATTGGAGCGCTGGTTTCAGGGGACGTCTGGGCGTGTTTCTACGCCACAACTTGAGTTGCAATCGTTTGGAGAGAAAATGCCCCAGTCTACAAAAACAGCCATTATGGTGATTGGGGGAGCGGAAGATAAGGTCCACGGACGGGAGATACTACATAACTTTTTTAATCGCTCTGGTTCAACGGATGCCAGGATTGCGATTATTCCTTCTGCCTCCCGTGAACCGGCTATTATTGGCGATCGCTACCGCACCATTTTTGAAGAAATGGGGGCAAAAGGGATTGAAATTCTGGACATCCGCGATCGCGAGCAGTGCGACGATCCCCTGATGCAGAGCTATGTTGAAAACTGCACAGGAGTCTTTATGACAGGTGGGGATCAATTAAGGCTGTGTGGACTTCTGGCGGATACGCCCCTGATGAATATTGTGCGGCAGCGAGCTCAGCGGGGTGAAATTACGCTGGCAGGGACGAGTGCGGGTGCTGCCGTAATGGGTCATCATATGATTGCAGGGGGAGGGAGTGGGGAATCTCCCAACCGTTCTCTGGTTGATATGACAACTGGCTTAGGCATTATTCCGGAAGTGATTGTGGATCAGCACTTTCACAACCGTAACCGAATGGCGCGTTTGATGAGTGCGATCGCGGCTTATCCCAATCAATTAGGGATTGGGATTGACGAAGATACCTGTGCTGTTTTTGAGGGAGATGGATTGCTCCAGGTGATTGGCAAAGGCTGTGTCACCATCCTCGATCCAGTAGAGCTGTCCTACACCAACCATCCCTATATAGGAGCGACTGACCCAATCAGCATGGGCAATTTGCGGTTGCATGTGTTGAGCCATGGCGATCGCTTCGATCTGCGTAAGCGAAAGTCCATGTTCTCCGACTACAACTTCTCTTAGCTCCGCCACCTCCTGGATTTGAACTCCAGATTAATGGCTTCCTCCACCCTGATTGCTATCCTCCACCTGTCCCAGCCCAATTACCCATAGCTGCTTTGTTGTAAAACTGTCCACAGTGAACAGTGAGTGCTCTTTTCGCATCTGAAACTGGGATGTTGTTCTTCCTCATCCCGGCCTTAGCCAATCATTTTGCTCACCTACAACGAACCCACACCGAGATCGGAATCTTACTCATCATTAGCCATGAAGATACTCAAAGTCCAGACACTACGGGGTCCAAACTACTGGAGCATTCGACGCCAAAAGCTAATTGTGATGCGTCTGGATCTGGAGGATCTGGCCGATAGACCTTCCAATACCATTCCCGGATTCTATGAAGGTTTAACAGAAGCCTTGCCCAGTTTGGTAGAACACTTCTGCTCGCCGGGCTGCCGGGGGGGGTTCTTGAGCCGGGTGCGGGAAGGCACCATGATGGGGCACATCATTGAACACGTTGCCTTGGAACTCCAGGAACTGGCAGGGATGTCGGTAGGTTTTGGACGCACCCGCGAAACATCAACGCCAGGCGTCTACCAGGTCGTATTTGAGTATTTGGATGAGCAAGCCGGACGTTATGCTGGACGGGCTGCCGTTCGCCTTTGCCAGAGCATTATTGATACGGGGCACTATCCCCAGGAAGAACTGGAGCAAGACCTGAAAGACCTGCGGATGCTGTGGGCCGATGCGTCCCTGGGTCCCAGCACTGAAGTCCTGGTTAAGGAAGCTGAGGCCAGAGAGATTCCCTGGTTCCAGCTCAGTGCCCGCTCCATGATTCAATTGGGCTATGGAGTTCACCAGAAGCGGCTCCAGGCCACCCTGAGTAACCAGACAGGTATCCTGGCAGTCGAATTGGCCTGCGATAAAGAAGGGACGAAGAAAATTCTGTGGGATGCGGGCGTCCCGGTGCCCCGTGGTACAGTAATTGGCTATCTGGACGAACTGGAAGAGGCGATCGCCGCGGTCGGGGGGTTCCCTATTGTGATCAAGCCCTTAGACGGCAACCACGGACGCGGTATCACCATTGACATTAATTCCTGGGAAGCCGCTGAAGAAGCCTACGACGCCGCCAGAGAAGTGTCCCGGCAAGTTATCGTCGAGCGCTATTACCGGGGACGAGATCATCGCATTCTGGTGGTGAATGGCAAAGTAGTAGCAGTTGCTGAACGGGTTCCCGCCCACGTGAGGGGGGATGGGCAATCAACGATCGAAGAACTGATTGAGCAAACCAACCAGGACCCCCGACGGGGCGAAGGGCACGACAACGTGCTGACCAAAATTGAAGTAGACCGAACCAGCTGGCAATTGCTGGAAAAACAGGGCTATACCCTGGATACCGTTTTGCCCGAAGGCGAGATCTGTTATTTGCGAGCAACCGCAAACCTCAGCACAGGAGGTACCGCCGTTGATCGCACCGACGATATCCATCCCGAAAACGTTTGGCTGGCCCAACGAGTTGCCAAGATTATTGGCCTGGATATCGCAGGCATCGATGTGGTCACCCCTGACATTACCCGCCCCCTGCGTGAAGTGGATGGGGTCATTGTTGAAGTGAACGCCGCCCCCGGTTTCCGCATGCACGTGTCTCCCAGTGAAGGGATTCCTCGCAATGTGGCGGAACCCGTCTTGAATATGCTGTTCCCACCGGGTACCCCCAGTCGGATTCCCATCGTTGCCATTACAGGCACCAACGGAAAAACCACAACCACCCGTCTGATTGCCCATATCTTTAAACAAACGGGGCAGGTGGTGGGCTACACCACGACTGATGGCACCTACATCGGCGATTACCTGGTCGAACCTGGTGACAACACAGGACCTCAAAGTGCCCAACTGATTTTACAAGACCCCACGGTTGAAGTGGCCGTTCTGGAAAGCGCCAGGGGTGGAATTTTGCGATCAGGTCTGGCCTTTAGCACCTGCGATGTGGGTGTCGTTTTGAACGTTGCGGCTGACCACCTGGGCATTGCTGATATCGACACGCTTGAGCAGATGGCACAGGTCAAAAGTGTGGTTGCTGAAACAGTGATGCCAAATGGTTATGCCGTTCTAAACGCCGACGATCCGCTGGTGGCAGAGATGGCAAACCGGGTGAGGGGGCAAATTGCCTACTTCTCGATGACCCCCGATAATCCCTTAATTCGTTCCCACACCCAGCAGGGTGGATTGGCTGCTGTTTACGAAAATGGTTATCTGTCAATTCTGAAAGGAGACTGGACGCTGCGGATTGACCAGGCCGTGAATGTGCCCCTCACCCTGGCAGGGCGTGCCCCCTTCATGATTGCCAATGCTCTGGCGGCCAGCCTGGCAGCGTTTGTTCAAGGGGTGCGGATTGAAGACATCCGGGCGGCTTTGGCAACCTTCTCGGCCTCGACACAACAAACACCAGGACGGATGAATCTGGTAGACCTGGGCAAGTTCCACGCGCTGGTTGACTATGCCCATAACCCCCATAGTTACGAAGCGCTGGCAGGCTTTGTGAGGAACTGGCCAGGTGAGCGCATTGGAGTGGTGGGTGGACCAGGCGATCGCCGTGATGAAGACTTTATTACTCTAGGGCGACTGTCTGCCCAAATGTTTGACCGCATCATCATTAAGGAGGACGATGACAATCGCGGTAGATCCCGTGGAGATGCTGCCAGACTCATTTCCGAAGGGATTGAACAGGTCAAACCCGACGCCCGCTATGAAACCATTCTGGACGAGGCGACGGCCATTGAAACAGCATTAAATACGGCTTCTCTGAATGGGCTGGTGGTGATTTTGCCGGAGAGTGTCAAACGCGCCATTAACCTGATCAACGCCCGTCGCCCCCAATCCGAAGTAGAGGCGGCGATCGCCCCCACTCCAGTGCCTCAAACTCCAGTGTCTCAAACTCCAGTGCCTCAAAATGGTACTTCTCGCACCACCAATGGCAGTCCTGAGCAATCAGAATCGATTACCGCTGAGTCTGTTGAATATGTCTCAACGGAAGTGGTTTAGCACTCACCGTTTGCCTCCTACTCTCTGCTGTCCCCTGCCTCCTGGCCATCTTTTGGCAAATGCAGAGTAAAGCAACTGCCGGAGCCCAGTTCGGAAGTAACGCTAATGTCTCCGCCATGGAGTTGGGCAAGTTTGCGTGCCAGCACTAACCCCAACCCGGTTCCCTGATATTTCCGGTCTAATCCGCCATCAAGCTGCTGGAAGGGTTGAAACAAAAGCGAAAGTCCCTCTGGGGAGATGCCAATGCCGGTGTCAATCACATTGAAGGTGATGAAGGGGGAGTGGGGAGTGAGAATTGGGGAGCAGGATGTGGTCGATAGATGATCAGGAGGAGTACCGGAAGTTGGCTTTTTGCCATAGTCTATAGCCAGCGTAACGGAACCAGTTTCTGTAAATTTGACTGCATTGGAAAGCAGGTTGAATAGGATTTGCTTGAGGCGGCGGCGGTCGGCAACACAATAATCAACTTCAGGCGCGATCGCCATGGACACCTGTAATCCCTTGCTTTCTGCCTGCTCCTGGATTAAAGAAATACAGGTTTCGCCCAGTTCGCGCACATCCACGGACTCCAGGATCAGGTCTTCTCGCCCAGCTTCAATCTTGGAAAGATCGAGCAGGTCATTGATGAGCGACAGCAGGTGTTCTCCACAGGCAGCAATCTTCTCGATGTATTGCTGTTGCTTTTCGTTCAAGGAACCAAAGACTTGCTTAAGGAGTACGCTCGAAAATCCCAAAATACCTGTAAGCGGAGTCCTTAGCTCATGGCTCATGTTTGCCAGGAACTCGCTCTTGGCACGGTTGGCAGCATCGGACAAAAGTTTTTCTTCTTCCAACTCACGGGTGCGGGCCTGGATGATTTGTTCTAATCGTTCGTAGCTCTGAGCGTTGTAAAGGGCGATCGCCGCTTGATCCGCAATGCGTTGCAGCAGATCAATCTCATCCTGGGTAAAGCGGCGGTGAACGGTGGTGGTGTGGATTTCCAGCCCGCCAAAAAACTGGTCTCGAATAAAAATGGGAACACTCAGTACCGATAGCACATCTTTTTGATGGACTAACGTCAGCCGAGCTGGGGTCGGAGGTAACAGGGTATAATCGGGAGCATGGAACACAAAGTTCGTCTTAGCATCCTGCGGTGTTCGTTTGGGGCTATCAAACCATTCCGCCACAGAGGCATTAAAGTCGGTCATGGAAGGAATTTGTTGACTGATGAGCCATTCATTTTTGATGTGAATCCGTCCCGCCTCAATCGCAAACAGTAAGGCTCGATCCACCCCAAAGCACTCGCCCGTCAGGCGCACAATTTCTTGCAAGATATAGCCTGGATCCAGGCTAGAGTTCAGAGTATGCCCGATCTGGTTGAGAAATCGCTCTTGCTTTGCATGCTGCTGTACCTGGCTAAAGAGTTGGGCCTGGTGAATGGCGATCGCACATTGGTCTGCAATGGCCTGTATCATCGCTATCTCATCGCTGGTCCAGTTCCGTTCGCGATCGCACTGGTAAAGCGATAGCCCGCCCAGAAAATTCTGCTGATAGATGAGGGGAAGGGTTAAAAATGCATGAACTCGATACTGTGCTGCCAGTTCCTGCATAGCCAACTGCGAAAGGTCTTCAGTGCAGTTAACGACAATCAGTTCATCCCGATGCAACGCTTCAGCAAAATAGGAATAGGCTTCACAGGGTTGATTGAGTAACTGTTTCCATTCTTGGGAAGCCGCTTCATTCACATTGCAGACGACCATTTGATTCGTTGCATTGGGACGGATAATCAGGCAAGAACTGGGTTGAAGGGCATCGCTGACCATGTCTACCGTGGTTTGCAGTACCTCATCCAGCACCAGGGTTTTTCGCATGGCCTGCACAATGCGGTTGACGATAGTCTCCCGCTGCGCCTGCTGGTAAATTTGAGCCGTTGCCAGTCGCTGTTGCCGCTTGAGTTCAAATTCCTGGAGCGATCGCTTCAACACCATGGGCAGACGAAACAACCGATCCTTCAGCACATAATCCGTCATGCCAGCTTTGATGCAATCCACCGCTGCTTCTTCTCCCAGGCTACCCGTCACCAGAATTAACGGAACTTCCTGCCCCGACTGTTTTAGCAACTCCAGCACTTTGTAAGCATTAAACCCTTTCAGGCGAAAGTCCGCCAGAACCACATCCCACGATTTCTCCTGCAAAAGCTGCTGACAGGCATCTAACGTATCGACAACCTCGCAAATAGTGGCAATATTTGCAGTTTCTAGCGTTAGCAAAACCAGTTCAGCGTCTGCTGGCACATCTTCCACAATCAGTACGTGCAAACTCGATGGCAAAATCGACTTAGACTGTTGCATTGGTCGGGAACACCTGAACAGGGATCATGGTCAGGGGGAGAACAGCGGTGGTTTGTTGAGCAGCATCCAGTACAGACCAACTTGTTGAGCAACCTCAAGGAATTGTTGAAAATCTAAAGGCTTTACCACATAGCTACTAACTCCTAGATCGTAGCAGGCGTTTAAATCACTGTCCTCCTCAGAAGAAGTCATTACAACCACAACCAGGCGTCGAGTTCTGGGGTGGGCACGCAAAGTCTGTAAAACCCGAATACCATTAACCTTGGGGAGTTTCAGATCCAGTAATACTAGGCGCGGCAAAGGATGGGAAGGGGACTTACCATCTTGCCCAAGCAGGTAGTGCAATGCCTGTTCGCCATCGGAAGCCACATCCATTTGGCTTAAGAAGTTATAGCGACTTAAAGCAAGCTGGACTAACTCCACATCATTGGGATCATCCTCCACTAGTAAAATGCGAGTTGGTTCAATACTCAAAGCTGCTCACTCTCACTGAGTTAATTGGGATCCTGAAGTACTCCTATTTGAGGGGTGTCTCCAAGTGTGAAATAAAACACAGCACCGTTGTCAGGCTGGCTCTCTGCCCAGATCATACCCCCATGGCGATGGATAATGCGCTGGACGATCGCTAAACCAATGCCAGTTCCCTCAAATTCTGACTGGGAATGCAACCGCTGGAATGCACCGAACAACTGATCGGCATAGTCCATCTGAAACCCAACCCCATTATCACGAACAAAAAGGGTACCATCGGCTAATGCTCCAATCTCAATTCGGGCAGGACAACGGCCTCGGCTAAATTTAATCGCATTTTCAATTAAATTGGCAAAGACCTGTTGCAGTAAGGTCGCATCCCCCACTACAGTTGGGAGTTCACCAAGCACAAACTCAATGGAATGGGAAGAATCTTCCGTTGACATATCCGTTGGTACGTCCGTTGGTACGGTTCCTTCGGGCAGTTGAGTCAGCACCGACTGCACCAGGGCATTGAGATCCACTGGCAACTTTGCCATCTGTCGCCGCCCGACTCGAGAAAGGGTAAGCAACCCGTCGATCAACTGTCCCATCTTTGAACTGCTGTCTTGAATCACTTGTAAGTAGTGGGCGATTTTTGGGTCGTTCAGGTTATGGTTCTGTTCCAGGTGACTGGTCAAGGCGTTGACAAACCCACTGATATGCCGCAGGGGCGCGCGCAAGTCATGGGAGACTGAGTAGGAGAAAGAATTTAGCTCCCGGTTGGAGGCTTCCAGTTGAGCGGTACGCTCTGTCAAAGTGCGCTGGACTTCAATTAGTTCGGTGTAGTCACGAGACATTCCCAACAGCGCATAAACTTCGCCATTTGGCCGCCGCAGCGGAATTTTATAGGTTTCAAAGTGATGTGACCCATCGGTTAGGACAATTGTTTCTTGAGTATGCAAAGTTTGCCTGGATTCAAACACCTGTTGATTTTGCTGACGGAAATAAAGGGCATCTTTTTCAGGAAAACACTCGAAGATGGTCTTACCTTGAACTTGCTGGCGATCGCCCAACCCTACACCCTTCACAAACGCTTCATTACACAGGAGAATTCGCATCGTCTCACGCTCAATGACATAAATATAATCTGGCATCAGGTTGATCAGGCTTTCCAGTTTTTCGGTCCGCTGAGCCAGGGCTTCTTCCCATTGCTTACATTCTGTAATGTCATCCACAATTCCCAGAATATGTAGAACCTCTCCGTGATGATTGCGAATTGCCCGTGCTGTCAAATTGCCCCAGATAATTTGTCCATCCTTTCGGATATAGCGCTTGACCATCTGATACTCGGAAACATCTCCGGTCAATAACCGTTCAGCAAAGGCGATTTTGGCTTCCAGGTCATCTGGGTAGCTGATAGCGGGACAGGAGCCATGCAGCAGTTCTTGAGCGGAATATCCCAGCATCAAGCAAAAAGCTGGATTGACCATCGTAAAGTGATAATCCCTGGGGTCGGCAAGAGCAATCCCGATGGGGGCACTTTCAAAGATTTGCCGCAGGAGCTCTTCACTCTGTCGGAGCGCGAATTCGGCCCGTTGCCGTTCCTGAATTTCAACGTGTAACCGCTCGGTGATCTGATGCAGTTCCTGAATCCGGGCTTCGACCCTTTGCTCTAATTCTTCGTTTAACCGTTTCAAATCTTGCTCAGCCTGTTTGCGATCGTTGATATCAATCATCACACCAATCATCCGTACCGGCTGCCCAAATTCGTCATACAGTCCCCGCCCCTTAGCCAGCACCCAATGCAAGCTGCCATCAGGATAGATGACCCGGTATTCCATCTCATATTTGGTCTGGGTTTTCAGAGCATATGTAACCGCCTGTTCAATCTGCTGAATATCTTCGGGATGGACGCGATCGCGCCAAGTCTGATAGCTGGCTTCTCCGCCAGGATCTAGCCCCAGTAACCGAAAGTGATTGGGATTCCAGGTGACTTTATTCGTCGCCAGATCCCAGTCCCAACTGCCGATATGGGTAAAGTCCAGGGTTAACCTCAGGAGCGCTTCCACCTGGTTTCTTTTCTCAATTTCACCCACTAACTCCGTCTCTCGTCGTTGCTGTTCTTGCTGCACCTGTTCCCGATAGTTAGCAAAGAAATGGGCAAGAGATGGCTCTTCCTGCAGGAGTTGGGGCAGGTAAAGTTGGGCTCGCCGGTCTGCTTCGTAGGAAAGTTCAGGATAGTTTTCGACCCACTGATGGCAGGTGCGGATGTACCCCAAAAAGGCGGAGAGGTGAGTGTAGTTTTCTTCCCCCAGTAAACGGCGGAGAGCCTGACGTTGGGCAGATGCCTGCTGGGGGTTAAGAAAGAGGGCGATCGCCCACTCCAGCAGCAGCAGCTCAAAAGTACTTCCCTCTAAATACTCAGGGTCAAGCGGTTCTCCCTGTTCTAGAAAGGCATCCAGTTCTGGAGCCACAGTTGTTGGCAGTGGCTTTGAGATAAGCTCCAGGATGTTTCTGGCACTCATTCCCAGGGGGCGCAGGGCACAGCTATGGCAAACAATACAGTAGGGAATGGAGCAGTAGCGGGAGAGATAGGCGAATAATTTCTCTTTGAGAAGTGTAGATAGCGGGTTGTTGATATACGCAGAGAGGGTTTGCTGCCAAAGATTTTCTAGAATAGCTGGAGTCGCCTCAGCAGGGGTAAAAAAGGGTGGAAAGAAGCCAAATGTGGCCTCGATCTCCGCCCGAATCTGTTTGCTGGTTCGTTCAGATGAAGCCGGGCCAGGCATTGCGACAACTCCCTGAAAGAGGTTAAGAAAGGGGGGGAAGGTGGTGGGTAGATGGGTGGATAGGTAGATGGGTAGATGGGTAGATGGGTGGATGAGTGAATGAGGGGCTATTTCTCTAAACTCAGCATTCCCGATTCCATTGAATTACTCTACTCCACAAGATAATTCTGGCTCTTTTGAAGATTGGTGAACAGGCAGATGGTCGTCGGTAACAGGTGGTAGAGAATCCCTGTCGTCTGATGCCTGTCGCCTATCACCCAAATCACAGATATGGCCATAGCCCCCAGGCTGAGGACGGGGGGCAGGGGTACCCCTGGCTGGGGGCTTTGCTCCCACACCCTCTAAAACCAATGTTCTGAGCGACCTGGCGACAGCTATAGAAAAGAAACATTCTTTAGTTTTGGTTTCGCGTCTGGCGTGCCAGTTCTAGAACCTGCCCCCCAACGTTTTTGTAATTGCTTGGGCGTACATTTCAAAGCCTGGGCAATCTCCTGCTCAGTGGTATGGGCTTGCTTGAGCGCCAGGAGCCTTTGCTGCTCTGGGGAAAGCCGCTCCATAAAAATCTGCCACTGCTGGGTCGAAAGCCCCAGGTTCTGATCCAGATCGGCCCCCAGCCATTGATGAACCAGTTTCCAGTTTTGGGAAAGAGTAAATTTCTCAACGTGGTATTTGAACCGCTGTTGCAGGTAGTCGCGCTGACGGGCGGTAAGTCCTAAAATTTCATCGATCTCCGGAGCAGACAGATCCTGTAGTTTGAGAACCAGGTAGTCCACACAGTCTGACTGTCCCTGCGCACTTAAATAGCTAATCAGTTCGGCGATGACGCGATCGCGCAGGACCGCTTCTGAAGGGGCATCGATCGCATCCATCACCATTTGTTCTCGTAACTGCTGGGCCAGGGGCGATCGATTGTGGGTTTCGGCCTCTTCGCTCTTGGGCGATTCCAGTGCCTGCTCAATATCAACGGAAACTTCCAGAGGCTGCCGCTTGCCAAACCGCTGGGCCCGCAGGACGATCAATTGCTGGTTCTGCCCATTGGGCAGGGAGATGCGCCGCTTAGCATACTGCTCGGTAAAGGCCATGTACTCTGCTAACTCTAACCGGGTGCGGGGCTGGTAGCCATCGGATAGTTCGTTCTCTCGCCGAAAAGCCTTGAGCGACTCGCTGTAAAAACCTTGCAGAAAGTCTTCAATCAGGCTGTAACGGGCTTGAAAACCCAACTGCATCCAGGTTGGCGCAACGTAGCGGTAGACCATAGAGCCAAGGGTGCTGTGCAGTTCCAACCGTCCCCGTCTGGAGCCAAGCTGGTAGTAGGTGAGACACTTTTGCAGCCGATGTCGGGCCAGGGAGAGTTGCCAGGAGCGAACCTTGCCAGATGTCTGAATGCGTCCACTCTTATGGCAGATTCGATCAACCTCAGTAGCGATGC
Source organism: Leptothermofonsia sp. ETS-13 (assembly GCF_049200465.1). Classification (NCBI taxonomy): domain Bacteria; kingdom Bacillati; phylum Cyanobacteriota; class Cyanophyceae; order Leptolyngbyales; family Leptolyngbyaceae; genus Leptothermofonsia; species Leptothermofonsia sp. ETS-13. The sequence continues at coordinate 636,075 of NZ_CP120836.1, read as the reverse complement.
GGGTTGCCAGGGTTTCTACATCGTTGGCAGAGGCTTTAACTTCAGAGCGTAGTTCTCGTAAGAGAAGCTGGGTTAAGGTTTGTAAATCTAAAAATTCGGGTGAGCCATTCGCCAGAAAGGAGTCGGGTTCATCAGCGAATCTATCGGCTGCGAACGAATCTACGATCGCGGAGTCATCTATCAGGTCATTGCTGGGGTTCGCCGCCTTAGAGCGGAGGGAAGTCGATTTGATATTCATAGCTGGTAGTGCACTCAATGGAAAACCGTAGGATGCAGAACACCCTGAGTGAAAGTGATGAGTTGTAAGTTAAGAGCGAGGTGTTTTGCGTGGCTAACTCAGCACTCAAAACTTAGAACTCAACACCTTCTGACTGGTGTCTCTAGTGTCTACACGAAGAGATCGGTCCGCTACGGTCAACCCAATTCGTGCTATGTCACTTTTTTAGGTGGTTACATTGACGGTAGAGTACAGTTCCCTGAATTCAATTGCAGCCGCAGAGGCAATCCGGATAAAACCCAACGAATGACCCAGATCGGCAGGGGGCGATCGCAATTCCAGACGAGCAGCAACCTATCCCTCTAAGGGTAGACAGTTGGCCAACTGGTTCAACTAATTTCAGCAACCCAGGTAGATGCCTCTTCCCATCCTAGACCCCTCCGAACCACAATGGGTTCCTCATCCGTTAAATCCAGAATAGTGGAAACCTGAAACCCAGGCTCAGTACCGTTATCCACAATAATGTCTACCAGTTTCTCAAGACTGTCAAATAGTTCATAGCGGGTGGGGCTGTAATGCGGTTTTCCCGAATTTCCAGATGTAGCCTCCCCATCTACCAAAAGTGGGGCAGAGGTGGAAATAATCGGATTGTCTAAAACATCCAGCAATGCGAGACAGATAGGGTGGTCAGGAACCCGGATCCCGGTTGTTTTTCGTTTAGGGCTCATCACCAGCCGGGGGACCAGTTTAGTCGCTGGCAACAAAAACGTGTAGGGACCCGGAATCAACCGCCGCATAATTCGATAGGCGGTATTGCTGACCAGGGCATATTGAGCAATGTTAGACAAAGACTGACAGAGAAAGGTCAGTGGCTTGTCATTTGACAACTGCTTGATCTGACGTACTCGCTGCACCGCATTCTTAGCGTATAGATCACAACCAATCGCATATACCGTATCTGTGGGATACAGCATTACTGCCCCCGCCTGAAGTGCGGCCCCAATTTGCTCAATAGTTCGCGTTTGAGGATTGTCAGGGTGGAGGGTGTAGACGGTTGCCATAGCCAGAGGGAGAGGGAAGGGGGGATTAGGGATTGGGGGCCAGGGAGCAGAGGGTCAAGGGGGTGGGACTGGGGGCTAAGAAGAAGGAAGAAGGAAGGAAGAAGGAAGTCAGAAGTGGGAAGGGGAAAAAATGCAAGAGGAAAGGCGAAGGGGAGAAGTTAGGAAAACAAGCAGGGGAAGCAGAAAGAGTAAGGAGTGGCTGAGTAGAGAATAAATAGATCAAATCGCCTAAAGGGTGATAGATAGGAAGATATAGCATCAACCCCTTACGCCCATGACCAAAATTGCTTACTTGGAGTGTCCAACTGGAATTGCCGGAGATATGTGTTTAGGGGCACTTGTGGATGCAGGGGTTCCTTTGGATTATTTGGTTGAAACCCTGGGTTGCCTGGGCATTTCCAAGGAATATCGGTTACAGGCAGAGCGGGTACATCGCAACGGTCAACAGGCTACAAAAGTTCATGTTGATCTGGTGCTTCCTCTCAGTGAAGAGGAGTTTGAAACCCAGGAGGCAACCAGTGCCCCAACAGCCTACCATCCATGGGGCCATTATCACGCCCACGCTGCCTTAGAGCAGGAAGATTTTGAGCACGGTCCTGCCCCTGATTTGTTCCATTCCCACAGTCATCCTCATATCCACGATCGCACTCCGGGTTCTTCTACTAACAGCCACTCGCACTCTACAGCCAGCCGCCATCTGCCAGAAATTGAACGGATGATTTTGGCTGCCGGGTTGCCTTCCAAAGCCGAAGTTTGGAGCCTATCGATCTTTCGCCAACTGGCAGAGGCAGAAGGCGCAGTTCATGGAATTCCTCCTGACCAGGTTCATTTCCATGAGGTGGGGGCAACTGATGCGATCGTAGACATTGTGGGAACCTGTTTGGGGTTGGACTGGTTGGGCATTGACAAAATTTACTGTTCTGCGCTGCCGGTAGGAGGAGGCACAATTCGAGCTGCCCACGGTCGATTGCCCGTTCCCGCCCCTGCCGTGCTAAAGCTGTTTGAGTTGCGCCAGATTCCTCTCTACAGTAATGGCATTGAACGAGAACTGGTAACGCCGACGGGGGCCGCGATCGCAACCACCCTGGCAACGCAGTTTGGCCCGCCCCCTTCCATGACCCTACTTCGAGTTGGTTTAGGCGCAGGCTCGATTGAACTACCCATTCCCAACATTTTGCGGCTGTGGATTGGGGAAAGGGGAAAAGGGAAAGGGGTCTGGGACTGGGGACTAGAAGGGGAAAGACGAAAGGGGAAGGGCGAAAGGGAGAAGTCAGAAGCCAGAAGCCAGGAGCCAGGAGCCAGGGGTGGGGAATGGGAAGTAGGGAGGGGGAAAATGGAAACTCAAAACTCAGAACTCGTAACTCAAAACTTATCTCCCCATCCCCTCATCCCCCCATCCCCCCATCCTCCCCATTTTCCTACGTCCCACTCCCCACTCCTCACAGAAACGATCGCTGTGCTCGAAACTCAAATTGACGACCTCAACCCGCAAGCTATTGGCTATCTGTACGATGTGCTATTTGCAGCAGGAGCACTGGATGTGTTTACTCAGGCGATCGGGATGAAAAAGTCGCGGCCTGGAATCTTGTTAACCGTTATTTGCCATCCAGAAGCCGCGATCGCCTGCGAAACGATCCTGTTCCGAGAAACCACCACCTTGGGAATTCGGCGGTCAATTCAACACCGTCAAATTCTGCACCGCGAAATTCAGCAGGTGCAAACCAGTTACGGCTCTATCCGGGTAAAAGTTGCCTGGGCAGACGAAACCCATGAATCAACCATTAACGTGCAACCCGAATACGAAGACTGTGCCCAAATTGCCCGCCAGCGCAACCTTTCCTGGCGAGAGGTCCATCGGCTGGCACTACAGGCCTGGTACGGCAAGGGGGGAGGGGTGGGGGAGTGACGGAGTGATCGGGTGAAGGTCAGTTATCGATTGCTAAGAGAGGGGTGAGGTGAGAACTTACAACTCATCCACTCATCCACCCACCTCTCTACCCTATCTCCCTCCACCGCTGCTGAATGTCCTGAATTGAAAAGACGGATTGGAAAGGAATTCCAGCTTGTTGATAAAGTTTGGCTCCGCCCTGGTGGCGATCAACCAGAGCGATAATTCCATTGACACAATAACCCGCCTGCTGTAGGCGTTCAGCGGCTTTCAAGGCTGAACTTCCAGTCGTTACCACATCTTCCAGAACCGTGATGGTACTTCCTTCGGGCAGGAGGGGGCCTTCGATGTAGGCGCGGGTGCCGTGGCCTTTGGCTTCTTTGCGAATAATCAGGGCGGGGAGTGATCGCCCCTCATAGGCGGCAACCACATTAACTGCGGTCACAATCGGGTCTGCACCCAGTGTTAATCCAGCAACGGCCTGAGTTTCAGGTGTTAAGAGAGGCAACAAAATGCGTCCAACTGCCAGCCCACCCCAGGCATGAAGTGTCACTTGCTTACCGTTGATGTAATAGGAACTCCGCTGACCGGAAGAGAGGAAAAAATCTCCTTCCTGGTAAGCAACCTGACAGAATAGATCTAATAATTTCTGTCGCAAAGTCAGCCAATCTAAGGTTGCAATTGAGTCACTGAAATCAGTTAACGATTGACGAATTTCTGTCATTTTTTTGGGCAAACTCAGTAAAATTGATAAAGGCTAAATCTGTGGTTTGGGTAGACTCTAGAGGATAGCCAGATATTCTACCAGTCCCGATCTTAGTCTTAAAAAGAGACAACCCCCAATCCAAAAAATGAGGAGTGATCCCATGAGAATAATTCGTAGGAACGCAATCGCCGGGCTGACTGTTTCTTTCCTTTCTATCCTTGGAGTTTCATCTGTCACCGCCCAAGAGATTCTGATTAGTCCTGCCCCTGTACCCGTTAGAAGCCGCGCTCCCTTAGAGTTTCGCAACAGCATTGAAGAAGCCTTTGATGATGCTTTCTTCGATCACGATCGCGACTTTTTTAAAAACCGCAGTTTTCCCAGGCAGGTTGACTTGCTAATTGGTATTGGAGGGTTTCCTGAGAATGAAATCAGTCGGGATGGCAGATCGGTGAACAATTTGTATCGGGAAGTGCTCGCCCGTCAAATGGCGAGTGGTCCGATTATCCGGGTATTTGACCTGCCCAGCTCCTTCTGCCAGTCATTGCGAACCATTCCCGTTCCACCCAGCTGTCTCATCAATGGTTGTCCCTCGGTCGGCTGTCCAGTCGTTGCCCAGCCAGTTGTTCCTCCATCGTCCGTTCCATCCGTGATTGAAAGTGTTCCCCCCACTGAAACCCAACCCCCCCAACAGCAAATTCCTGCACTCTGGTAGAGAGTCGTCTGTAGATCCTGGCAATGGGAATGGGAAACAGGAAGAGGAAAGAAGAAAGAAGAAAGAAGAAAGAAGAAAGGGGAAAGAGAAAAGAAGGAGGAAAGACACCAAAATTTAGGAGCTAGAAGTTAGGAGTTGGGAATAGAGAGTGGGGAGGCAGAAATTCAAAACTCAAAACTCTCATACTCCCAGGTTGCCTTCTTCTTTCTTTTTTCTTCCCTCTCATCTCTGCCTCAGTCTTGGGCTGGCTTTGAAGATCCTGCATGATAGAGGAGTAGCGTTGGTAGATGAAATGATGGGCGACTTAATTGACAATCGCGACCTTCCTCACACCCAACCGCCGGATGCGGATACAGTGAGAGTTCGTCCCTGGGGTACAGTGACGCTCCTGGAAGAGAGCGATCACTATCGGATTAACCGGATTGAGCTTTTGCCTGGTCATCACATCAGCACCCAGATGCACTATCACCGCAGTGAACATTGGATCGTAGTATCGGGGACGGCCAAGGTCATTTGCGATGGCAAAGAAACCATCCTGGTTCAGAAGCAGTCTACCTATGTCCCCACCTGTACCCCCCATCGGGTCGAAAATCCAGGAGTCATTCCCCTCGTGATGATCGAAGTTCAAAATGGAGAGTACCTGGGTGAAGACGACATCACCCGGCTTGGCGACGCAGAAACGGAAAGTGAAAAGACAAAATTAAATGCTAAGGGCTGATTAGAAAATCAGGGTGTGGGAATACCGTTAGACTTTAAAAATATGGGGGGATCTTTCGCCTTTCTCGATCCTTTCCATACCACCTGTGTTACCATCTGTAAAACTCTTGTTTCAACTGAATCATAATGGGCAAGGTTCTGGTGCTCAATGCCTCTTACGAACCCCTCAACATTACGAGCTGGCGTAGGGCTGTCATCTTGCTAATTAAGGGCAAAGCAGAGCAGGTTGAACACAACGGCAAGTACGTTTACTCTGGCTTTCCACTTCCTACGGTTATTCGGCTGCGTCACTATGTCCGGGTACCCTACAAAGAAATTCCCCTGACGCGTCGTAACCTGCTGCATCGAGATAGCCACTCCTGCCAATATTGTGGCTATACAGGGGATGAACTCACACTTGATCATGTAGTGCCTAGATCACGAGGTGGCAACGATACCTGGGAAAATATTGTAACGGCTTGTGTGCGTTGTAATGTCAAGAAAGGGAACCGTACTCCCAAGGAAGCTGGTATGACCCTCCAGATTCCCCCTCGAAAACCTTACAGTGGGCTTTACTTCGAAGTGACGAAACATCTTAAAAACGGTGTCAATCAAGAATGGCGTAAATATGTGATTGGTGTGTAACTCTCTGTATGCGATCGCGGAGGGTTTTGTTTCGGTCTGCCCACTACCGCAGACTATTGATTGCAACCCTTGGCGTGCCTGCTCTCTGTTGTCTGACCCCGATTCCCCACTTCCTTTGAAGTACCTTTTTAGGCTTATGACGTTTTTGGTTTTTTTTGCGAAGATCAAAGAATCACTTTATCGCATCTAAGTGTTGGCTTTTACCAGATAATTAGGCTGCGATCAGGTAAAAATCTGCCGCACTTACCTTTTTAATACAAGTATGCAAAATTCGCTAACATCCCTTGATAGTTTGCTAACTGTCTCAGAGGCCAGCCAGGTCAGTAGTACCCATTCCTCCTCCATCACCCTTGACTCGACCGCAATTAAGCCAGTGGCAAAGTCCGTCCAACAGACAGAGAGCTTTCAAGCACAGCCGTTTGGTTATGAAGTTCCCCGTTCCCTGGAGCAGAGCCAAAAGGTAGAAGCGCTGCGCCAAACTTTGGATAAACACCGGGGAGAACGGCAGATTGTGGTTTTACAGGACTTTCCCGATCCCGATGCTCTGTCTTCAGGCTGGGCCTACAAACTCATTGCTCAAAAATTCGACATCCAGTGCGACATCGTCTACGCAGGCACCCTCAGCCACCAGGAAAATATTGCGCTTGTTAAGCTGATGAGCTTACCTGTGCAGCGTTGGGCCCTCCCTACTCTAAAGAGCCGTGACCTTTCGGTTTATCAGGGATGCGCATTAGTTGATAACCAGGGAACTACCTGTGGTCTCGTACCGCCCTTACTTCAGGCTGGAATTCCAATCACGGTTGTCATTGACCATCACAGTATGCAGGAAGGCATCAAAGCTGAGTTTGTGGACATTCGCCCCTATACTCGTGCCACAGCGACTATCCTGACCCAGTATTTGCAGGCGGGGTTGCTGAAGCTGGATAGCAATTCGAGTGAGCACGTGAAATGTGCTACCTCGCTTATGCATGGGTTACGGTCTGACACCAATGCCCTCAGGCAGGCACAGGAAGAAGACTTTCTGGCAGCGGCTTATCTGAGTCGCTATTACGATGCGCAGTTACTCAATGCGGTGCTTCAATCCTCCCGCTCCCGCCAGGTGATGGATGTGATTGAACGATCGCTCAAAAACCGCATCGTGCAAAACAACTTCTCCATTGCTGGGGTTGGTTATCTGCGCTACGATGATCGGGATGCTATCCCCCAGGCGGCTGATTTCCTGGTCACCGAAGAAAATGTCCACACGGCAGTGGTCTATGGCATTGTCCACGATGAAGACGAAGATCTGGAAGTAGTCGTCGGCTCCCTCCGAACCAACAAAATCACCCTTGATCCTGATGAATTTATCAAAGAAGCCTTCGGGCAAGACACTCAGGGCCGGTTCTTTGGTGGTGGGCGATCGCAAGCAGGTGGCTTTGAAATTCCCCTTGGCTTTCTCTCCGGCTTCACCGAAAGCTCCGAATACGCCAAGATGAAGTGGACCGTTTTTGACACCCAGGTGAAGCAAAAACTCCTCCGTCTGGTGAACCCAGAACAGCACTTTCCCAATGGAATGAATTAGCAGGCTATTCGCTGTTAGCTCCTGGCTTCTACCTCCTGACCCCTAACCCCCTACCCTTACAATGGCCACTCTCGACCTGTACATCATTCGTCATGGATTAGCCGGAGAGCGGGGTACCTATGCCAATGATGACGAACGCCCTTTGACGAGTGAAGGTAAGAAAAAGACCCGGCAAATTGCCAGACGGCTGGCTGAGCTTGACGTTCAGTTTGACCTGATCCTGACCAGTCCCCTGGTGCGAGCAAAGCAAACGGCAGAAATCTTGCTAGAAGCTGGATTGGCTCAATCCCTGGAAGAGGCGGGTTATCTTGCCCCCGGTGGTGATATCGATGCCTGGATAGACTGGTTGCAGACGTGGCGGCAGTCAGGAAAAAGCAACCTGGCTTTGGTTGGTCACGAACCTGACCTGAGCGAATGGGCAGAAACCCTCGTGTGGGGTAAACCCAAAGGTGCTTTTATCCTCAAAAAAGCAGGCGTGATTGGACTGACCCTGCCAGAGGCTGGCTCTCCAATTGCCAACAGTGAACTATTCTGGCTATCCCCGCCTCGATTTTTGCTGGGAAAGTGAACCAGGGAGGAAGGGGCAGCATTATACGAGGCAATTGGTGAGCATTAGTCAGTCAACATTCGGCAAATCAGTGAAAACTGGGCAGAACAGATGGATTATTACCGCTTTTAGACAATGAGCAAGTGAGCATTGGCGAGATCAAGCAAAGCTTGGCGAGTCATGTCATCAGCAAGTGGAGGGACTCCATTGGACTCCTTCCGCCTCAGAGGCGATTATGGGGAGACGGAACAGCGCAAGAGAGGAGACGACCATGCAGTGAGCGACCGGCAGATGTCTACTAACATATTGCTTCGCTCCTCTCATGCAGCTCGCTAAGAGCCAGAGAAATGGTAATTAGGAAAAGAGACTGGGCTAGGGATTGAGGACGACCATCCAACGTCAGACAGCCGGATGTCTACTAACATATTGCCTCGCCTCAACCCTGACCGGCTTCCTTTAACGAATTCTCAGGGATTGCGTGGTTTTCACACCTTCCATAATCTCTTCGCTCAGAAGCAGGCAGCCCAGTTCCTGACAACAAACTATCCCCAACTTAGCTGATGGAAAGAACCTTTGTCGCCTACATCGGCATCGACTGGTCAGATCGTAAACACGACATCTGTCTGTATGACCCCGAGCGCACAGCGAGAATACAGCGTGATCGGCACTCAACCGCAAGAGATTGCCAATTGGGTTGCGACCTTGCAACAGCGATACGGCAATGACCCAATCGCCATCTGTCTGGAGCAAAAGCGAGGACCCCTGATTTACGCACTGTGCCAGTACGAAAACCTAGTGCTGTTTCCCATCAATCCGCGCACAGTCTCCAACTATCGGCGAGCCTTTCAGCCCTCACGCGCAAAATCAGACCCCGTGGATGCTCAAATTCTAATTGAGCTGCTGCTCAAGCATCCTGACAAGATTCCTCCGTGGCAACCCGCATCTTGTGAACTGCGAGCCTTGCGGCAGTGGAGTGAATCTCGCCGCATGCTGGTGGGCGAGAAGGTGCGGTTGACCAATCGTATGACCGCTGCGCTGAAGAACTTCTACCCCCCAAGTGCTGGATTGGTTTGAGGATAAAGATACTCAAGTGTTTTGCGACTTTATGACTCAATACCCTGATCTCCACTGCGCCCAAGCTGCCTCGGCTGAGGAATTGACTCAGTTCTTCCAGTCTCATCGAGTCATTCGCCATAGCGCCATTGAACGGCGCATTCACCAGATTCAAACCGCTGGTACCCCGCTGACAGAAGACCCAGGCATCGTCAAACCGATGCAATGGCTGGTGCAAACGCTGGTGATTCAACTCAAGGCACTCTTGCATCGACTCGATGAGTTGAATCAAACGATTGAGCAGTTGTTTCAGTCTTTGCCAGATGCGGCGTTTTTCGAGGCTTTACCAGGAGCAGGCCCCCCCATTTAGCCCCTCGATTGCTGGTTGCCTTTGGTGATGACCGCAGTCGCTTCGGCAACGCCCAGGCGTTTATGAGCTATATCGGCATTGCACCGGTCAAAGAAGAGAGTGGCAAGAAACGCTGGACGCACTGGCGCTGGAGTTGTCCAAAGTTTCTGCGGCAGTCCTTTGTGGAGTGGGCTGACCAGTCGCGGCGACACTCATCGTGGGCCAATGCGTTCTATCAGCAGCAGCGGCGATCGGGCAAAAAGTCATCCCAAAGCGATTCGCGCTCTGGCGTATAAGTGGGGACGAATTCTCTGGCGCTGCTGGCAAGACCGAGTGCCCTATGACGAAGACCGCTATCTGGCAGCGCTCCAGCGGAAGAGGTCGCCGTTAGCGGCGATGCTAGTCCAAAGCCCAGTTGAAATGACTACTACAGCAGGTGAGTGCGGCAATTCTACGGCTTAAGTCACGCTAAAAGACACACGACAGTTCAACGAATGGAACGTATTTAGGAATGAAATATTGAATGCAATTTAGCCAGCTTTAGGATGGCTTATGGTCTGCTGCGTTTTGAGTCTGTGCATCAATTTACTCGGTATCTTTTCACAGTTGACTGTTGACTCCGTCTCCCTCAGGGCCTATGTTAGGCGGCTTTTTCTTGCTGAGTACTCTGGGTTGCATTTAAGTCTCAACAGATAAGGGAATGGTGCTTTGCATGATTTAGACTCCTTGATTGGGGGTTTCGCTCATTTTATCGAGATAGGTCAGGGTCGCTTTTGCCCATACGCTGTCTTCGAGGTAGTGCTTGACGACTTCGCCCAGGGTAGCTTTAATGGCTTGGGCGTGGCGTTCAGGATTGAGGATCTGTTGGCGCAGGGTTGCTAGCTTACTACTCGGGGATTGCTTGATTTCAGTGAATTCGGCATCAATGATGAGTAAGGCTTCGGCTTCGGTGGTGATCTGGGGATGTTGAGTCTGGAGTTGGATCAGGAGGGCTTGCAGGTCAGCAATAGCCCCTTCCACTTCAGGGTTCGTGGCGTAGCTGTTTTGGAGACCAATGACGGTGCCAGCATTATGCTCAATGATTTGGCTGGATTGGGTGTGGATGGTGTATTTAGAGGGTTCAGACATCAGGTTTGCTTGGGGTTAAGTGGCTTCTGTGTCAGCGTGGAATTTTTCGATAATGGTGCAAATTTCGTCTACAGTCACATCGTCTTGGTCTGATTTGGCGTAGAGGTAGAGGAGGACGACGCTAGTTGAGGTCAGGCTTTGGTAAATGACACGGTAACCACCACTTTTACCTTTGCGAATGTCGCTGTTTTTGACACGGACTTTGTAGACAACATAATCAGCAAAGCCAGGGATGCGATCGCCAGGAAGATCTCCACTTTGCAGTTGCTCGATCAGGGTTTGTAGGTCGGATTCAATGTTTCGATAGCGTTTTTTGAGAGTGCGGGCTTCCCGTTTGAATGCGTCGGCAATGAAAACCTGGATATATGGAGATTCAGTCATTGCTGTCATCGTCCCACAGAGTTTCTACAGGACTGATGCGTCCTGCTTTCACATCTGCGAGGGCGCGGTAGATCCCAGAGAGGACTTCGGCTTTGGGGGTGTCGTCGCGATCTGGAGCGACGATTTGCTGAAGAGACTGAAGGATGAAGGTTTCCAGAGGGACATTGAGTTGAGCCGCTAGTTGGGAAAGTTGCTGTTCAAGCTCTGGGGGAATTTGGATGGTTAACACGATCAATCTCCTTTTTCGTTCAAATTCAGTGGTTCTTTGCCAATGACCTTGCCAGCATTGTTTTCAACAACTTGAAAGACTTCGGCATTGACTTCGTAATGATGAGTGATATGAATTCCTTCATTCGTGGGATCAGCCATCACTCTTTCCTCTTCAGATTGCTGTCTTAGCTTTTCTCTTTGAATGGCAAAAATCTCATGATTGAAATATCCACAGCGATCGTTAATTGCTGCGATAGTCGATAATAGATTTAAATTGTTATTTCCCTTTTGCAATTGCCAAAGTTGAGATAAATTCTCTGGAGAGCCTATCCTCTCTAATGCCATAGCTGCAATTCGTCGCGCTTCACTATCTGAGTTGAAAGAGTTTATAAAGTCTGTATGCAAATCATCAATTGAACCAGATGATCGATAATAGCCAGAATTTTCTAAAGCGGTGATGCCTTCTCTTAGTATGTGAATTAGGATAGGTTCTGCTTTGTCAATGAGAATTCCCCAATCCTTTTCGATAGTAGAGCAACAGGTATCAGATCTATCAGGTGGAAAAAGCCCCTCGAAAGTTGAATCATCGATCGCTATTTCGGGTGGAGGTACATTGTTTCCCAATCTTTGCAAAGCATTACTTGCAGACTCACGACAAGACAAGTCAGGATCTTTTGAAGCGATCTGATGCAAAGTTGCTATAGCCTCTTCTGATCCAATATTTTCTAAGGCTTTAATAATAGCCCAACGGGCATATATGTCCTGATCTTGAAGTTCCCTAATCAGAATAGGTACATAAACTTCTGACGCAACTTCTCCCAATGCATGAATGGCAAACATCCGTGAAGGGTTACTCCGATCTTGAACCGCCTGGACTAGGAGGGCTAAAGCTGAGTCAGTACCAATTTTCTTTAAGGTGTCAACAGCGCGAGCATTAACGAATGACTCCTCGTCCTTTAGTAAATTATTCAGAACATTTATAGCTTGTTCAGATTTAAATTGACCTAATTCATGAGCAACACAACTCCGAATATCTTTGTCTGGGTGTTTCTCTAAATGAAGTAGTTTTTCAAATGCAGACTTAGATCCAATACTTGCAAGGGCTTCTACAATATCCTCATCGCCATAGCATTGCAGTGCTTCTTCCAGAACGGGTATGGTTGCTTCTGTTCCAATGAGTTTTAGCGCAGAAATCGCTGTCTTGACTGTTAACCGATCTCTTGTTTGCCAACTTCCACCTTTGAGAAATTTTTCCAAAACTGGAATGGCTGCATTAGAATGAGTCTCACCCAAAAGATTGGCAAGAACATGATCTGGTAAGCCCAAGTCTAGTAGAATCTCGACCGCCTGTGTTTGAAACCGATTCAGCACTTTCCCTGCCAAGATACTGCCCAAAATGGGGGATACCTCTAAGCCTAACTTCACGAAGCGCAATGCTTGAGCTTCATCGATTAGACCTAGCATGAGGGAAATGGATTCTTGCCACTTCAGGTAGTTAAGATAATCTTGCTTCAGTTGTTCATCAGTCAGGTTTGGCAAGATCTTGAGGATGTATTCTGCTGCGTAATATTCTTGAATCAGTTGGTGACAGAACTCAAGATGTTCTTCAAAGTTGGGTTGAATAACGGGTTGGATCAAGTGATATTTCAGTAGATCCTTGAGCCAGTGTTCGGCACACTCTCTAGAATTTGACCGATCTGTTTGCTGCAAATATGTTGTTAAACAGTCTTCTGCTTCCTCCCTGGGGATAGATAGCTGAAGATCGATCGAGCTTTTTCCCTGCATCATGACAAACGCCAGATGACGCAGCAGTTTATGCCACTGGTCTCTAGAATCAACGGGAGTATCGGATTGTATATTTTGATCATAGAGTCGGGCAAACTCCCGAAATGCGAGTCCTAGATTGTCAGGAACCTTGCCATTGTGAGCGAATACCCGACAGAGCATCCATAATAATAATGGTGTTTCGGCAAACTTGCGGAGTCTGTCTCCCTGAAGTTGCTGAAATAGCCGATCGCCTTCCTCTCCCAGATACCCCTGCACAAACTCGCGTATTTGTGGTTCCTTCAGGGGCAGCATGTTGAGCGTTTTCTCAATGCCCAAGGTGCCACCCCCACCCAAATCTCGCGTTGAAACGATCATTGGTGTGGTGAGACGATAGCGATCGCGGAAATTGGCAACCTCTGTCTCGAAGGTTTTTGGTAACTCGTTCAAGCCATCCAGCAATACCAGGAATCTACCCTGGCGCAACAATTCCTCAATCTGGGCAATCTCCAGGGTGACCTGGTGACCCACCAGGAAATCTTGAATCAGTCCTTCAATTGTTCCGGTACAGCGTCGCAACTTCACCAGCACGGGAATTCGAGCATCTGAATCGTGTAGCGCCTTCTCTGCCTCTTCCCAGAGCAACCGTTCCAACGAGGTTGACTTCCCCGATCCGGGTTTGCCGATCAGTACCACATGCTCCGCCGCATAGTTTCGTAGCCCTGCCAACACATCCCATTGCTCAACCCGCTCTTGCAGTTTCGGCACCCCATCGGGGCGATCGCCCTGCTCCCGCTTGTCGGGCTTCACCATCTCCGCTCGCAACTTCAAACGTGATGGAAACCGACGTTGGGAAATGGAAGCAATGTCATGTGCTGGCATTTGCCGCCGATCTTCCACCGTTATTGGGGTATAAAGGACTTGCCACTCCCGATAATCCTCATTGGCAAGGATGGCTTGTAAATAGGGTTGAAAATCAGTTTCAGCTTGCCCCTCAAGGGATACTAAATGGACGATCTCTGGCTCAGGATTAATGCCATACTCCTTGAGCAACTGCCGCCATTGCTCATCAGCGTAGACTGTCCCAACAGGAGTCGCCTCAACGTGGTTGGGCTGCATTGGTCGTGGGTGGCGCGTCTGCACCGCAACTACCAAACCATCGCAAATAACTGCTGCCCCGGACATCCCTCGCCATTCAGATTTGGGTTCTTGTGAATTCGCCTTGATTGCTTGGATAACCCTTGCCTCTGAATATTCAGATGCTAAATTCTCATAAATTCTCAGCACTAATAGACTATCTGGAGAGGTATCTGCCAGATAAATAGTGCCCTCAACTTGGAGTCCGCTTGCAGCAGAACCCTGTCCTCGTTGAGTCCATCCCCATCCAGGATAGCCATACATTTGAAATGCTATCTTTTCGCCTGTTTTGCCTTCCGGCAATTTGCCCAGTGTAATTGCCTCAACGCCTTCAACACCCTCTGGTAGTTCGATCAAAGCAAGGTCTAAGCATTTGGCTTTCCAAACAACCTGGGCTTTTTGTTTGCCAAAGCTTCTTCGTTTATCTCTTACCTGACAGTAAGAACCCACATTATCTAGCAAATGAGCCGCCGTGAGTACCAGCCGACCGCCGATGCGATAGCCAGAGCCGCAACTGTCTTTGGAGTTGTCCCTGGTGTCTCTGATGACAATAACCTCAACTGCCCGACTGGGTTGAAACTCGCGGATAGACATATGTATTACTCCGGCACTTCGTTACTCCCAGTGAAAATTGATCCAGGGTTGTCACTTCCACCGCGAATGTCAACGGGTTTAAGCGGAATCACTACTTTATGCACATTCTTATCTCTAGCCGTTCCACCTCCCCCCAACTCAACGACCCAGAACTTGATGCCCCCTTTCGCCTTGGCACTGCGTTCCACTTCGATCTGGAACTCCATCGTGATCTCTCCCACCTCAAACCGCAGGCGCTCTCCCTGCGAGGCGACAATCGATTCAATTAACTCTGTACTCTGTTCGCAATGCCGCGATCGCTTCCTGTAACCCGATCCGTTTTGGTTCCGCCATACCCCTCACCCTGGGTTTTGATAGAGTCTACAGTTCTATTTTCTCAGAAAACCCCTTAGCGGGAGAGGAGTCTAAAGGAATTTTGCGATCGCCTCTCAAGCCTCTCTAGTGATGCGTTAGCTGGAGCGCGTCACCGATTACCCTTCACCATTTTCACCATTTCCTACCTGCTTTGAGACATCACAGCCTACTCAAATAAATCACACAATTGACGGCTTCCTGGGAGATCTCGCACTCACCGATAACATTCAAGTACGAGTGCAACACCTTGGTGCGAAGCCAGCTAACAACCCCGTTCACCCGCTGCTAGCAATCTCTTGGACTCAACACAGAGACTCTGTACAGTCGGTGTGCAACGGGATTGTTAGACCTTGACTTCCTCGCAGAGTTTGACCGTATTAAGACTCTATGAGAATTTTGGAGATATCAGTCAATATCATCGGTTATGAAGAAAGGGTTAGGGGATGAAGGAAACCTCAATGAAAAACTAGTTATCGCAACTGGTTTCTAACCCATAGACAATCGATTTATAGCGCCCGTCTGCGGTGCGGATGACGGCACAGGAGTTTGTTCTAGTCTCGCGCCAATAGCCATACACGGAATCACCTGAAGGCTCCGACTTGACAAACTCATAGCCCCGCTGGATGACAACATCTTCTGCCTGTCCAGCTCTGGCTCCTACCAAATCCTGTAGTCCGGGTACTGGATCGCCAACTTGCACGTTACTGGCTTGGGCATTCTGAGGTTCTTCCTTGTAAGGGGTTGTATCCCAGTAAACGAAGATTGATTCAGTAGCGAGGCGGTAAATATGCCCCCCGTCGCCCATCCCAGACTGCCGATAAGCCGCACGACCGTTTTGATCGAGATAGTTTCCGGGTTGATCCCCTACAGGACTCAATTCATAGCGTCTACCATCTTGAAGTTCAATGCTAACGAATCCCTGACGCTGCGAAAAGGTACAAAGACCAGAAGAGGTGGCGCGGTCTTCTCCTCTTGGAAAAACATCACAGCGAGCAGTCACTGTATCTGCTTTGGCAGATACAGTGATCCCCAAAGAAGCAATTGCTAATGTTACTGCAAAAATCGTTTTCGAGTACTTCATTCTATAAATATCTTCTCAATTCAACACCAAGATTCTACATCAAAACCGATCGCTCCGATCGCTTTGAATGCGCGGTCTAACGCTTGTGGTCACCCGGCCCGCGCGGACGATTGTCCATCCCAAAGCGCTCGGCTCGCGGGCTCGGGTGCACCACTTGGTTCGCCATTCTTCGGCAGAACAGGTCGGCTGGCAGCGGTGTAATCAGTTTTGATTCAGTAACTCAAGAGTTCGTCGATCACTCTTTCCATCAAAGTACTTGTCAATGATCTTTTGGAATACGGAATTGGCATTTGAAACCTGAGCAAAAAGCGTCGCGCAAGATCGGAGCTTCATGTCATCCGGTGTGCCAAAAATCTCAGTTGCAGATCGTCCGTCGACGGCCAGCGCGGCATCGCAAATTGTGATCAGGCGTGGCCCAAGCACATCATGTGTGAGATAAGCATAGGCCTCATCTAAACCCGTGATGCCGTATTTCTTGGCCATCGAACTGTGACCCAGACCGCGAAGCTGAGGGAAGATGTACCACATCCAGTGTGACGCTTTAGCCCGCTCTTGATCTCCGACAATGCGGTATGAAAGGTACCGTCCTGGGCCAGAACGAAACGAGCGAGATCAAAATGGTCGTTAGTGTGTGTGTTGTGCATCAAAGGTTTCTGGCGAACGGTGAAGTTGTGCGGCGGCAGATAACTTGGAACTCTCACCGATAACCTCTGTACCGTCCGCACCAACGCAGTGTTATGCCGCGCCGCTGCAAGAGCTAGAAATGTCAAGAGCTTAACCTGTTTTTACTTTGGCTGCTACGATCTAAGCAGAAGATTTAATAGTTGGAGGAAAAAGCATGAGTTTGGTGATTTCAGACGACCTAGTAAGAGCCAGTGGCTTTTCAGAAAACGAGCTATTTCTGGAGATTGTGCTTATGTTGTTCCGACAAGACAAAATTAGTTTGGGAAAAGCGAGTGAGTTAGTAGGACTGCATCGGATGCAATTTCAAAATTGTTGGCAGATCGAGATATCTGTGTCCATTATGATGTCGCTGAGTTTCAAGATGACATTGATACTCTATAGGATGCGGATTAGCTGTGATCATAGTAAGTAATACCTCACCAATTTCAAACCTGGCAAAGTTGGACAATTAAGCCTAATGCAAAAAATTTATGGAAGAATTTTGATTCCATATGCGGTGCGTGAAGAATTGCTGGATGAAAGAGCCGGAGAAACTGTGGTTACAGCAGTTCAATCAGCAACTTGGCTGGAAATTCATTCAGTACAAAATCAACAATTGATTTCTGAGTTAAGAACCCGCGTT
The DNA here is from genome assembly GCF_049200465.1 of Leptothermofonsia sp. ETS-13. Classification (NCBI taxonomy): domain Bacteria; kingdom Bacillati; phylum Cyanobacteriota; class Cyanophyceae; order Leptolyngbyales; family Leptolyngbyaceae; genus Leptothermofonsia; species Leptothermofonsia sp. ETS-13. Next base: position 618,685 of record NZ_CP120836.1, on the reverse strand, counting down.
AATATCGGTGAAGCGGAGGCAATTGCACTTGCTGTTGAAGTGGAAGCAAGCCGATTATTAATCGACGAGCGTTTAGGTAGACAAGCGGCGAAAGATTTGGGTCTAAAGATCACTTGTGTTCTGGGAATTCTGCTGTTAGCAAAACGCCAAAATTTAATCGAGGCAGTTAAACCTATAATGGAGGATTTGACAAGTCAAGCAAATTTCCGAATCAGCAGCCAACTTTATGAAGATGTTTTGAATGAAGCAGACGAGTAAATCAGAAAAATCATACGATCAATTCAGGACTGATATTTTTCTCAACATAAACAATTCCTTTAGGAAGAAGTGTACAAGACCCATTTTCATAGTGAATTAAAGCCTTATCATCTAATAACTTTAAAATCTCAGTTCGGTATCTACTAGCGTTTGAATATTTAATCCATCTAATCAAGTCCGCATCACTAACTTTATCTGGCTGTTTGTAATACAGAATAAGTAAAGTCTTTTGATCGGCTTTGAGTTTTGTGTTTTGAACCCGTACAAATCTTCCTATTTCTGCTATCACAGGAATCTTGGTTTCATTAATGCTTTCAACTATTTTCTTGCTTCATCAATACTATTTGTATGATAGTTGCGAATAAGCTCAACAAAATCCAGTCTGTAGAATGAGAGACAAACAGAGAATCAGAATAATTAGGACTTACTTCTCCACCAACATGAGCAACATTTCTTTTGTTTCTGATATCAAGAAGAACTCTTGTGAGTTGAGGAATGAAAAACGAATACCCTCTGGTAAACCAGTATTGTTAGAAACACGATTTATGATATTTTGTGTATTTAATTGCTTCCCAAAGGAGTGTAGTTGCCTGTATCTAAGAACTCAATTAGACGCAAAACACATTCACTGAATCGGCAGCATTTAGCTCTGCTGGTTGAAACTTTCTCAGAAAAAACTGTTGCTTAATATGTTGATACTCATCAAGCAATGCGGTAAAAACTTCCTGTGGAAATTGTGTAGATAGGGCTGTCTCAAGCTGAGATCTTTGAACACTCATAATTCTTAAGAACTTTGTTCGTTATTCTGGTTGAGCCACCCTTCTGCTAGTTTCTCAGCTTCAGGGAGAGATAATATAGCCCTTCAGACGTTCGGCTAAAATATTTCCTGTAGTCTCTAGTATTAGTCAAAGATTTTGAAAAGCTATCTTTGCTAACTGAAATAGTTTTATATCGCTTAACAAGATATTCATAAGCTGTTCCTGGCTTCACAGCATCCTGTACTTTTAACTCTTTAGTAATATCATATAAAGCGAGTAAAGCGTATTTATAAGCAGTGCCCAAAGTTCTGACATCAAAATGCTCGAATTTAGACGGAAGTTGAATCCATTGATCAATTTTCTGAGTATCTTCCTTTGTTATACGAGATCCCCGGCTTGTATTCTTGCGAGTTGAGTTCCAATATTCAAGACCACTTAAATCCATATCTTGCATTTCACTTAAGATCTTATTTACTTCAGAGCGACCTCCTGGATTAAGTTTAAAGGTTCCATCAGACTTAATGAAAAAGCGCTTGACTACTTCAGTCAAATGTTTTGAGTAATTTTATCGTAAACTCCATTAATTCTAGCGGCTTGGTTTAAATGTCCTTATGAGGAACAGCCTCACCACAAATAGAGTTATAAGCCCACACATACAGTAAGCTAAATCTTTGTTGCTGAAGCTTCTTATTTTTCCTTTATAGTCGGGAGTAGTTGATACAAGAAAGCCTTGCTCATCTTTCTCAAAGTAGCTTGAAGGTGAGTTCCCATCTAAAACACTTTCTGATGCAGTTTCTATTGATTCTTCTATCAGTTCCTCCGATTGACCGAAGCGGTCATCATCTGTCGAGGCTGACGAGAAAGGCAAAGCAAGCTGCTGGGGACGTGCGATTGGCTTTGGACTTTTAGGGGATTAAACGGAACGTAGCCACCCAAGACAGATGCAACCTTATCGATTGCAGTATCGGTGAACGATAGATTTAGTTTTCTTGAGTAGTTACTTTCTGTTTGTTCTTCCTCCAATGAAAAATTGTTCATAGGAGCGGCAACAGTCTGGGACACACTTAAAGAAGTACCGCACTTAAGACACTTACTCTTATCCTTAATTAGGTAACTGCCGCATACCAAACACTTGACCTGCTGCTCACAACTAACGCAGAAATTATAAGCCTCGTCAATTAGAACATCACAGTATGAGCAATTTGGCATAGTTCAACTTTTAACGCCTTAAAGATTGATCGCTAGTATACTCGTACTTTTATACAGCGCCCACATATTCAAGTACGGTTTTCCCTACCGTCAGCATGGAAATACTAGCTAATTGAACACTGACGACAGCATAAAGCTTAACCCTAGCCAATGAGATAGCGGTCACGCCCCTACCGAGGACTAAGCGGCATAACGGTTCGCTTGAGCGGTTGCAAGTAACGTTTGCAATTCACTAAGATATCTCGGCAGTCCGCTCCAAGCGAATTGTTATACGGCAACCGCTTTGAATTACTTTTGAGAGGCAACGTAAGAACGCCAGATAAAAGTGAACAGGACACCTAATAAAAAGAGGTAATGAACAATAAGGAACGTCCAACAAAAACATCTGATATGTCACTCCTATCTTGAACTGCGAGTTCAAAAATTCTTTCTATCTTGGCAACAAGGAAGCCAGTTAGAAAAGTAGCAATTGCTTTACCGAATTCCGAAAATTTTGTCCTCTCAACATCTGAAGTTGGTGTTATGAGTATTCCTAAAATCCAGCCAAGCAATCCTCCACAGAAAAGAAAGAGAACATTAAGCTGCGGTATTGAACCGATAGAAAACATGACCAAAAAGTAGGACAATAGTTATAGATCCTAGAAAATAACCGATTATCGCACCGCTATTTCGCATGGATGCAGTTCTCCTTGATCAAAAATATGCGCCTCCTCTGTCCCTTTTCTTATGCTTCCGGAGGTTTGACAATTGTCAATGGTTCAAAACTATTTGACTTAATTCGACACCTCCTGCCAATATGGTTGTAAATACTTTATAAGTACCTGCTGAACTAGGATTGCCAGGTGCTGGAAGGCGATTTGGAGATTTGGAATTGTAAGATTTAGGTCTTCAGTAATTTGTTGACCTGGCAACAGATTAACTGATCGCGTATCATTTAATACTTCTTGAGTGCGAGTGTCATCAGGTAAGCTATTGAGAATTACCGGAGAAACATCTTCTAGGGTTAATGCTTTTACTTGGATTGAGACAGTGAGAGAGTTAATAGGAACTGAGCCTGAATTTCTTACGTTTGCAGTTCCAGTTATTGCACTTCCAGCGATCGCAGGATTTGGGGTAATGACAAGATTAGAAATCGATGCCGCAAGACCTCGAGCAATCGCGTTAATACATATAAAATACTCAACTTTGCCACCCATATCATATTTCCAGGCAACTTGAACATTTGCCGTGTTAGTTACGCCAGGAAGTTGAGGTGAGTTGATAATATTAGCCCTGCCACTTATGGCAACAACTCGAGCACTTGAGACTTCGAAACCTGAAGGAATTGCGAGCCTAACGGTATCCATACCTGAATCACCCAGAAAGGAACCATTATGCTTTTGAACTCTAGAACAGATTGATCGAGTTGATACAGTGATGCCGTCAGGAGTGCCTCATCAAATGCGCGAAATGTAAAATCAGCTTTTCCACCCGCTCCATATGACCACTTGATAAGGAATCGCAAATCGCCTGTAATATTTTGCTCTGACTCATATAACAGCCTTGCCTCCCTTGGCTAATATTCAACGTAGATCTGTCAAATCGCCTATTGTTTCCAGTAGTCACCTCGTACAAAAATGTTCCGCTTTCTCCAAACCATGCTCCATCTTTTCGGAAACGATGATTGATGATTCGCGCCATAGCCTTGACTCCTAAACAACTACCGTATTGCAGTGAATGAGTGCAAGAGAGTTACAGTTCCATAAGCGAAAAAGTATAGTACTTCGGTTCCGCGCCGTATAACGCTCCGGTTCAGCGGCGGCGGAACGCCGTCCGCTGCAACCGGTTGTTAGACGCCCCAGGTACGGTCCAGACACATAGGTAACACTTTCGTCCGGGGACATGGGTAACAGTCTCTATCACACTCACGGGCACCGCAAGGAGGTGCCCCATGCCCTGGAGAGGTCTCACCCATGGACCAACGTACCCAATTCATCGCCGACTATTTGCGCGAGACGCTGAACGTTACCGAGCTCTGCGAGCTATACGGCGTCTCACGCAAGACCGCCTACAAGTGGATCGATCGTTACCTGCATGAGGGCCCGGCCGGTCTCGATGAGCGTTCGCGCCGGCCCTGGCATTCGCCGAACACCACAGCTCCCGAGATCGTCTCGGCGTTTCTCGAGGTGCGCCGCCGCCATCCCTCCTGGGGCGGAAGAAGATATTGACTGTCGTACACAAGCGTCACCCGCGCTGGGCGCTGCCCGGGCGTTCCACGGTCTGCGAGATACTGAAGCGCCACGGGTTGGTGGCGAAGAAGCGCAACCGGCGCCGCATCGGCCACCCCGGCAAGCCCACCAGCGCGATCCTCGCCCCGAACGATGTCTGGAGCGCCGATTTCAGGGGCAATTCAAGACCGGCGACGGGGTGTATTGTTATCCGCTCACAGTCACCGATGGCTTCAGCCGCTACCTCCTGGGGTGCCAGGCGCTCTACACCACGGCAGTGAGGGAGGCGAAGCCGGTGTTCACGAGGCTGTTCAAGGAATACGGACTCCCCAAGCGCATCCGCACCGACAACGGGGTGCCGTTTGCCACCAACACGCTCGCCCGGCTCTCCAGCCTCTCGGCCTGGTGGGCACGCCTTGGGGTGTTGCCGGAGCTCATCGAACCCGGCAAGCCCCAGCAGAACGGCCGCCACGAACGCATGCACCGAACCCTCAAGGCCGAGGCCACAAGCCCCGGCCGGCAACCTGCCAGCGCAACAGAGGAAGTTCAACCGCTTTCGCGAGGAGTTCAATCATGAACGACCCCACGAAGCCCTCGAGCAGGAGACCCCGGCGAGTGTCTACACGGCCTCGGCGCGCGAGATGCCGAGCAGACTCCCGCCGCTCGAATACCCCGATCGCTTCGAGGTGCGCTACGTCAGCACCAACGGCGGGATACGCTGGAACTCGCAATGGGTCAACGTCTCGGTCGTCTGTGCCAGGGAATACGTGGGGCTCGAGGAGATCGACGACGGAATCTGGAACGTGTACTTCGGAGCGCTCAAGCTCGGGAGACTCCATGAGCGTCACATGCGCATCGAGGATGAATATGGCAGATTAAAGCGCCACAAGGTGTAACCCATGTCCCCGGACTAATCTGTTACCGATGTGTCCGACCGCTCACCATTTGATCTGCTGCTGGACGGAGTTTCATCGTGTTATTCGTCTTCTGCAGCTTCGGCACCCATATCAGCAAGAAACTGACTACGTGTGCGCAAGACCACAGCGTCCATAGGGTCGCCTGCGGCGCGGTAGGCTTTGAACACGTGCTCGCGGCCCGCCCTCGGATTCGGGACGTGGGTGATGGCAATCTCGTTCGTGCGCAGATCGAAGTTGTAAGCGACCACGACCTGATCGACTTCACGCCGTATGAGCGTACCGACCTCCACCAAGTCGGCATCAACTTCATGGCCTTCGGGAAGGATGAGTGTGCGGCGATGGGCGGTCCCTTCGGCCAGTGCGAAGGGCGTGGGCGCGACATACATCTTGCGGTCACGTACGAGAATGTCGCCGTAGCTGCCGAAGCCCCGGAAGCTCTTGTTCTTGTGAACGTAGGTGTTGTCGGCGTTCAGGAAGCTGCCGTGACACAATACGAGATCGAGAACGGGATAACGGTTGCCGTCTGGGTTCACCGGATAGCGTCCGAACACGTAGTAAACCTGCCGCCCGTTATGTTCGCCGCACGGGACCTGCGAGTTGCAGTCGTAATCCGCCTCCCGGCCCGGATAGGCCAGCCCTTGAGTTCGAAGCCTTCGGCGAAGCGCACGAGCCGGAAATCCGGATATGAGTTGCGGCCCGGCGAGTCGAAGTTCAGGCCCACCGTTTCCAGCCGCCGCTTGAACCAGTTCTGGAAGTGAAACTCCTTGTCGCTGCGACCCTCGCGCTCGATTAGTTCGCCGCGTTGTATCGCCTGCACACAGGCTTTGAAGATGGCAGAGGCATTCGACACGATCAGGTCCGCTTCGTTGAATGAGTCTTGTTCTTAAATGTTCCAACGCCCGCCGCATGGATGCGGTCGATCAGCGTTTCCGTCTCGCTGTTGGCAGTGTCCAGAAGGCGCAGCGCGGATTCCAGCGTTGGCGAACGTGAAATCTGCCGCAGGAGCTGCGCCATCACGATGATGCGCACGTCGTTCCGGCTGAGCCTGCGCCCCGAAGCGCGCAGCCGCTCGGCCTGCGCTCGCGCGGACGGCGCGATGGTTCCCCAAAGATCACCGTTCCAGCGGTACGTCTTCATACGCGACCGCTTGCGGCATACGAGGATGATGTCGAGGTCAATCGGCTCCTTGGCCTGGAGCTTGGGCATGGCGACCGACATTTCGGCCTTGATTGGATGCACGGCGCTGATTGCGAAGCCGGCTTCCATCAGCGCCTGCAACACGCAGCGCCACCCTCGGGTCGCGAGTGGTGGTAGGTGAAAGCAAGCAAGCCATCGTCCTTGAGGACGCGGTGCGCTTCGCGTAAGACGGCGGCAAGCCGGTCGGTAAATCCGCCTTCATCCGAGTTCTGAACTTCGCGGTCCGAGCGTGTCGTATCGGGTTCTCTGTATCCGGCCGCACCTAGGACGTGCCGCTGCCAGACGTGGAAGAAGTCAGCGAGCTGCGAGTAATGCACGTTGTCGAAGAACGGAGGATCGGTCAGGACCGCGTCCACTGATTGATCGGGCAAGTCGGTCGATCCCGAATCCCCGCAGGAAAGATAGACGCGCGCCCCTTCGCGAAAGCACCGTAGGTGTCGGCTAAGGGGCGCCGATTTTCTCACTGAGGCCATAGACCTTTTCTGTCCTTCCGCCCTGGTTCAAGCGCAGCTCGAAGGGATTATCGGCGTAATCGAGCGCCCGGCGGATGCGACCCTCGAACATGGTGGAGAACGATCCGAGCTCTTGGGTGTCCCCAGAGATTCGCTTCGATCGGTACGCGCTCGGGTTTCAGGATGTGGTGCGCAAACATATGGCGCACCGCCCCGGTTCCCTCGCCCTTGTAGGAGGCGAACATGTTGTTGAACTCCAGCGCGCCGGAGAACAGGCAGGTAAACAGGTCGCGCAGGAGCGGATCAGGAATGATGCGGATGCGGTCGGCCAAAATCGCAAGACAGAGAAGCTGGCGCGCGTTAAACATTTCATGCCAGTAACAATAGTTGTAGCCCAGCACCTGATTGGTGTTGTAACCAGGTTCAATGGCCACAACTGGATACGCGTTCTTGTGTTTGGCCAATGAGTGTTCTGCTTTCGCGTAGAGATTCTGGTCCTCATCGGTGATGGGGTGATAAGCCTTGCGGCCGTCCTGCAGCAAGACCAGCTTCGCGTACATTCGGTGCGCAGGCGGCTTGCCCGTCGCGCGGATTGTCTTGGCAATCGGGAAACTGTGATTGCAGGAGGGACAGGTTGCACTTTGACCCTTGGCCGGGCCGGCGTTGGGATCGAACGTCTTCTTGCAAGACGAACACCGCGCATCGCGGTCCTCGACGTGGACCTTGTTAATCCCACCGCAACGCGGGCAGACGGCATGCGCCTGCGGAACCTTCTTCGGATATGCGTGGCGCGCGAGAATCCTCGATCCGAACAAATCCACGGGCGCCGCGCAGGCCGGGCAATCAACCACCTTGACCCAGAAGAAGTAGAGCACGTCAGCCTGGGTGCCATCCGCCAATGTGGCGCGATAGTAGCTGCGGATTTCGTCGGCCACATCGCGTTCAATGGCGCGATAGGTTTCTAGGATGGCCTTGCGATCGTAAACGGATAGCGCGCATTTCACGAGGAAGTGGACAACCGGATTGATATCGCGACCAATAGCGTTCGCTCCCAACTTGACGGTCTCGACCAGCGTCGTGCCGCTGCCCATGAACGGATCAAAACCGTCACGTCCGGAATGCGGACCGGTTTGTAGAACAGGTCCAACACATCTGCGCCCGAGGGAGCGAACGCGCCGATGGTAAGCGCCCGGAAGACGGTCCCGAGACGCTGCGCCCACCATTTATGGATGTGGGTGGTCGGGCGGTTGATCTCCTTGCGCCAACTCTCGATCTCCGCGATGTCACTCAGTGCCTCGAACGGGAATGAATCGTCCTCGATTGCACGTGCGCCGGCCATAGGCTCAATACGGACGATGGGGCGCCCCATGTTCTCATCGCCGAATGGAAGTTGCGGCGCAAGGTCGGCGGCGAGAGCGCGCCAACGCACCGATACTGCCGAGCTCGTCCGCATACCTGGTGCTTTCAGCCTATTCATCCATCGTCCCGTGTCGCATGTGTGTCATGGCGTCTAACGGTTCTGGTCAGCGGTTGCCGAGATCTTTGCATCTCACCCAAGCGGCTTCGGTCAATCCGCTGCACCAGAATTGTTATGCTGCGCTGCTACTCTTTTCTTCTGCTTTGTTTCAGCGAGTTTTTCACGTCTCTTAACTCTTTTTAAATTGCGAGAAAAGTATTTATTTGGGATTTGAATTGTCTCCTCATCTAACTCAGATAAAACTCTGTTAGTTGCCTCAACAGCTTGTTCAAAATCTAACAAAGCATCATACGTAGGCTTGTTATCTATATCCCACATAAGCATATACAAGCTCTGCTGCAATCTGATAGCTAAGCGCAGAAGGTCTTTCTCTGCTTCATCTAAAGCGTGCTGCTTAGTCAATTCATCGATTTGACTCTTGCTTTTATCAGCATATTCGTTATATCTTTTCTCTAAATTTGAGAATTCGTTAGTGAGATCATTAGCAACTTTTCTATGATGCTCTGCTGATTGCCTATCTTTCTCACCGCTAGCATGAGTAACAAGAGCACCAACTGCCGCACCAACTGCCGCACCGACTAAAGGAAGCAGAAAAAACATAAGTATTCACCAATTCTGAAATTGTTAAGCCGAGGGCAAAGATTTTTGGGAACCGGGCAACTGTTTGTTACCGATTGGAGTAGCTCCCAACGATTTAGCAATTGCAGCAGACTCAAGATATCGCTTTAATGCACCTTCCACACCAGACTCAATAGGTCTGTGCGTAATCTCAGCATTTAATGCTTCAGACGCATTCAGAAACTCTAAATTCTTAGAGTGTTCATATAGAAGTTCATTCTCAATATCCTGGAGATATTGCAGATCCCTCTGCGTCAGAGATGCATAATACTCTTTAACTTGTTGCTTGTGGTCATCAAGAATCTTGAAAAACTCATAGACCATTCCGGCACGACCAGCGGCGAGTAAAACTGGCGACATAGCTCTTAGTGCAAGGGCAACAGGAGGACAAGCGGCTGCAACCGTTGTAACTGTGAACGCTGTCGCAGCTCCCACGCCCCCACCAATAGCGGTTTCTTTTACAGTTTCTAGAGCAGCGTCTTGAGCCGACATTTCACCTCGTACAACTCGCAGCGCATTTCTGAGCAGAGAGAAAGGAGCCGTCGTTACTGCACCAATTACCGCCCCTTTGGGTGCAGCTTCGATACCAGCTTTTAATGCTCCACATAGATTATCAATTTGTGCTTCGATATTGAGTTGTCTTTGCTCTTGGCGTGTCATGTGTTGATCGCCACGAGCGCGATTAGCAGTTTCACTTTCCCATTTGATATTGTCTGGATGACTTGAGCCACCTTTACTGTGGGGCTCTATATGACTAGCATCCTTATCAGCTAAATATTCTTTGACTTTAGCAGCAGCAGATTGACCATCAACTCCAGCCCTTTGAGAGGGTGGAATTTTGTCCAACATTTGTTGAGCTTGGGCTTCAGTTCGCCCCGCACCAGTACGTATACCACCTCTGTACAGATGTCCTAACTTTTCTGGTGTGTACTTGCCGATATCATCTAGTTGAGCGTGGTGAACTTTTGAACTCGCAGCAGCATTGAAAGCAGAATTACGCTGGGAATCTTCTGACATAAGCGCAAGGGTGAGGGTGTAAAAAATCACTTAGCAAGCCGAATTTTTCTTATTTTACAACATTGCGTTATGAAACGAAAACCGTGTGATACGGGAGCATTACAAACTAATGCATTAACCCCTCAATACTCATTGCTCAAACTGTGTTCTAGATAACACTAATGCTCAATGGCTGATACCCCTGAACAACCATCTTTAGCCTTGCACCACTAACCCTATAGTGCCCTATCCTCAACACCTCTAGAAAATCTTTCGGCTGTGTCCCAACCAAGGACTAAGCGGCATAACAATTTATTATACAAACTTTATCAGTATATCTCCCCCTATAGGGTAGATAAACAGATTGCCTACTGTATATTTCCCCAAAACTGGTAGATCAACAGCAACCTTGCTGGATATCTCCCCCAAATGGGCTGGATATACAGCAAAATTCTGTGTATCTATCTTAGTAACTCAGTAGAACAGGTATACTGTTGCTACACTTTTTATACTACGGTACTCTTCTGCCGATGGAATCACGTCCTCGAAAGCTGCTTGACCAAGTGCGCGATGCTCTGCGAGTTAAACATTATTCCTACAGTACTGAGAAGACTTACGTTCACTGGATTCGCCGCTTCATCCTATTTCACAACAAACGGCATCCCAGTGAGATGGGTACGCCAGAAGTAACCCAATTCCTAACCTACTTGGCAGTGAACGAATATGTCGCGGCATCCACGCAGAATCAAGCTCTCAGCGCAATCATCTTCCTTTACCGAGTTGTGTTGCAGCAGGAGCTAGCTGGGATTAATGCGGTGCGGGCAAAGCCATCGCGCTACTTGCCCACAGTGTTAACGCCGGAGGAAGTTCATCAAGTCATCTCTCATCTCTACGGGGTGTATAAGCTGCTGATACAACTGCTCTATGGCAGTGGTTTGCGTCTCAGCGAGGGATTGCAACTCCGAGTGAAGGATATTGATTTTGCCCAGCGTCAATTGTTGATTCGCGATACCAAAGGCAGGGAGAGTCGGGTGACAATGCTGTCAAGTCGCGTGATAGAACCACTGCAGGTGCATTTGCAGGGAGTGCGGCAGTTGCACAATCAAGACTTGGAAAGAGGGTATGGCTCGGTGTACTTGCCCTTCGCTTTAGAGCGAAAGTATCCCAATGCCGATCGTCAATGGATTTGGCAGTACATATTTCCTGCTGATCGCTTATCCCATGATCCGCGAAGTGGGGTAACAAGACGGCATCACCTACATGAAACCGGCATACAACGAGCCGTGCGAAGTGCTGTGAGGCAAGCCAAGATCCAGAAACGAGTGACGTGCCACACCTTTCGTCACAGTTTTGCAACCCATTTGTTACAAAATGGCTATGATATTCGCACGGTGCAGGAATTACTGGGTCACAAAGATGTGAAGACGACCATGATTTATACCCATGTCCTTAATCGAGGCGGGCGAGGAGTGCGAAGCCCCCTGGACCCGTGATGGTTAAATATGTCCAGGCTCTCTCTTACTATGCTACTGGTGCTGGAATCGCTGTATAAGACAGAGTTGCAAAGCTAATCGCCAATTCAGCTTCACTCAATTCCACAAGGCCAGGGCGGTTGCTACCTGAAAACAGATGGTCGCCGATACCCCAGGGGTTGAAGAGGGTGACTCTTTGAGTCGTGGGGTTGTAGTCAACCACCACATATTCATGACCCGGAACGATGTTTAGGGCAACATTTGTTGGGTTGGAATCAACAAACACCATTTGCCCTGCACTAAAGGCGTTGACTAATTCTGCAAAATTAATCGGTTTGGGTCCTGTGGTGTTGCGGTTGGTGATTTGGTTGAGTGCTATGGTTTCAGAACCTACAGCAATGCCTTGATAGGAGTTGATGTTGTCCTGCCCCAGCCAGCCCAATTCGCTGATCTGGGCGTAGGCTTTTTCGATCAGCGCAACCCAGAGTTCATTGCCAGGGCTGTTGTAGAAGGTATCAAAGCCAGCGTAGGCAAAGGTGCCCAGAGCCGTAGTTGGCAGGTAGCGGTCAACGGTGATATAGTCAGCAACGCCATTGTTGAAGAAACGAATAGTGTAGGTGCCATCGCCATTGTCAACGAACATGTTTTGAATGCTATCGGGCGATCGCAAAGCCGTTGCAGCCAACGCAGCCAGCAGATAGCAATCAGCCAGATCTCCCTGCTGCACATCGGTATAGCTGATGCCATTCTGGAACAACGCCCCACTGGCGAGACGGTAGGAATAGGTGGTTTGACCATCAGTGGATCGGGCCAGGGGGCGATCGCGACCAAGGAACCATTTGCCAATCAAAAGCTCCAGTTTGGTGGCTGAATCACCGCTATCCAACAGGCTCCCCAATCTTGCGCCTTGATAGAACTGATTGGCTGGATTGAGATTCACCACTCGATCGGCCAGGATGCGTACATAATCCGGCATTCCCAACAACTGACTATTGCTGACCAGTAGTCGTAAATCTGCCAGTTCAGTTGCAGTAATGACGCCTCCATCCTTGGTGGTTTGCAGGAGGGAGATGACTTCATTCCGGTTCAGTTGACCATCGGCCAGCGATGTCCTTGCCAGGTTGATCAAATCCAGGTCGCGCAGATTGAGTCCCAACCAGTCAATTGGGCTGGTACTAACCGTTATGGTGTAGTTGGCATCCCCTTCACCGGATACTATTCTGAGCCAGTAGGTACCAGCCGCAAGCGTTCGACTGAAGGAAATGACAGCGGTGCCTGTGGTTCCCTGAGCCTGTAATACTTCATTGCTGTCAACCACTCCATTGCCATTCAAATCCTGAATCAGTTGCACCCCAATGGATTGGTTAAAGGTGGTCAGCGCCAGGTTAAGCGTCTGGTCGGTAGCTAGCGTGAAGCGATAAAAATCGTCAGTATCGGTGCCTGTCGCACTTACAAAATCACTAAAACTACGGTTGGTTGCATCTACCGTAATATCCAAAGGCGTAGCCAATGTATTTCCCACTTGATCAAAGGCAAGGCTCAGGCTGTAGGAAGTGTTGGCATTTGAAGAGCCTTGCAGAACATAGATGAAATACGTGCCAGGAGTCAGGCTTTGGGTAATGGATTCTGCGATCGTCCCTGAATTGATGGAAGACTGTAAAAACTCATCTGAGTCAATGATTCCGTTATTATTGAGATCTTGAATCAGAAATAGATTGGCATCAGCAACCAGATTAGTTAATTGAACATTGAGTAAACCGGCTGCATCAACATTGAAACGGTAGAACTCTTCTCGATCGAAATTGCTAATAAAATCACTGAACGTTTGGTTGCCTCTGAGTGAACCCAAATCAAGAGCATTAGCCAGGGTATTTCCAGCGTTATCGACGGGAGGGGCATCCACCTGTAACCTGTAGTTGGTGTTGCCACCAAGAGATGAAATCTCAATCAGATAAGTCCCTGGTAATTCAATGCGGTTTAGCGATCGGGTACCGTCTTCAGCTCTAGTTGAATCTTGAATCAAACTTCCCGCACTGTCTAAAAGCCGGAAGTTTACATCTGTACTGAGCCCATTCAAAACTAAACTGAGATTTGTACTCGTGCTTAAACTAATCTGGTAATAATCAACGGTATCAGCAATACTTACCCAATCGCTAAGTATATTAGAAGTGCCATTGAGCTGGATGGGACGGGCTAAGTTAGGAGTATTGCCAGCCTGATCGAGCGACAAACTCAACGTATAGTCAGTGCTGATGTTAGGGGTAGTTCCCACAATCCTTACAAAGTAGGTACCTGCACTGAGAGGGCGGTTCAGGATTTTGGTAGATCCAGTGCCAACGGCAACATCCAGGATTTCGTTGCTATCCACCAATCCATCGCTGTTAAGGTCCTGAATCAGTTGCGCATTCGTATCAGCCGTCAATCCATCCAACAAAAGATTTAGCGTGCTGCCATCATTAGCGATATTGAAACGGTAATAATCTTCTAAATCACTATTACCAATTTGATCGGCAAAGGTGGTTGCCGCACCATTAAGGTTGACCAGACGGGCATCATTGAGGTTGTTTCCCGCCAGGTCCATGAGCGAAACCATTGATGCCGTAAGGCGATAATTGGTCGCTCCACTGGCTGGATAAACCCGGACGAAATAGGTGCCAGCCCCCAGCAGCGGGTTAATGATTTCGGGTGCGATGCCTGGGTTGGCTGAGGTTTGTAAGATTTCATTGCTGTCGATGATGCCATTCTCATTTAGGTCTTGAATTAATTGCAGATTGGCGTCGGCAATCAAAGAGTCCAGTGTCAGATTGACAGTACTGGTGTTGATTAGGGAAAAGCGGTAAAAGTCATTGGGGTCTGCTCCATCGACCCAATCAGTAAAGGAGGTGGCGATTGAAGAAAGCCCGATGTCACGTGGACTCAGCAGATCATTGCCTGCCTGGTCTGCTCCAGTTACAAGGATGTCTAATCGATAGTTAGTGGCACTGGCAGCCGGGGTAGATGGCAAAACACGGATGAAACAGGTGCCGATCGCCAGACTGCTGCCAAGCGTAGCAATTCTTGTTCCTACCAGATTGGCTGAGGTTGCCAAAATTTCTTCGGCTTCAACGATGCCATTCCCGTTGCCATCCCGGACTAATTGAATAGATGCCAGATCACTGAATCCTTCAACGAGCAAACTCAAGTTGCTTTCAGTGAATACCTCGAAGCGGTAAGCGTCTTCTGGATCTGCACTGTCCAAAAAGTCGTAAAAAGATTGGACCTCACTCAGGAAATCAAGACTCCGTGCTGAACTAAGGGCATTGCCTGCCTGATCAAAACTTAGAGTCAGCGTATAGTTGGTGCTGACACCAGCCCCCGGCAAAATTCGGACAAAATAGGTGCCTGGTGCCAGGCGGCGAGCGATCGCCTCCGCCGTTATACCTGGATTAGCCGATGCCTGCAAAATCTCGCTATCTTCAACAACCCGATTATTGTTCAGGTCTTGAACCAGTTGGACGTTGGCATCTGCCGTCAAGTTATCCAGTAGTAAAGTAAAGTCACTTTCTGTATCAACGCTAAAGCGGTAAAAATCTTCACCATCGTTAATGCTGATAGCATCTTGAAAGGATTGCCTGGCGGAGAGCGGACCCAGGTTGGCAGCAGTGGCCAGAGTATTACCCGCAAAGTCGGTTTCCAGGGTGAGGGTATAATCCAGAGCACCATTTGTGAAATAAACCACAACGTAATAGGTGCCAGGCCCATAGGGACGACGCACAGGGCTGGTACTGGAGCCTTCAAACGCTTCACCGGCATCGACTCTGCCATTATTGTTTCTGTCTTCTACCAGAACGACCAGGGCTTCCGAGGTAATAACATTAGTGCCCGTACCAGCCAGATTGACGCTGGTTAACCCGGTCGTTGTGGGAATATCGAATCGATAGACATCGTAAGGATTGCTGGCGTTGAGGCTACCGCTAAGCTGCCTTTGCCCAATCAGCGAGCCAAGATTTTGCGCCAGGGGCTGAATTTGAACCAGGGAACCATCGATGGGAGGTGGGGTTGCCGTCTCATTGAATGCAGTGAAGCGGCCAGAATGGGAGGATGAAGAGAGGCGGGCATCCAGTGGGTCAGTAGATAGGGGAGACAGGAGCGATCGCTTCGATCTTTCCAGGGGTCCAGTAACAACCGGATCGACGAAAGCGAATTGGGTGGATTTAGCAAAGGGTTCCATTGGTAAGCTCCTCAGGCACCACTGAAAATGGATCAAAACTTTAAGTCATCACCGCTACCCTTTATAACAGGTGACAGGTGTGAAGTGACAGGTATGATAAAAATCCGTTTGTAGAGTGGCGGCCTGTAGGGGCGAATGACGACATGCCCGAAGAAGAACAGCGCTACCTTCGGGCATACAGTTTTTTGAACTGGTGTTGTTTTTGAACTGGTGTTGCAAATACTAGTGGTCTTGACAGACCACTAGTATGGCAAAACAAAAGTTTTGCTGGGGGTGCAGGGTAGAACCCCTGCCTGGGGGCTTCGCCCCCAAACCCCATGTTGCAAAATTTAGTGTTTGCAACACTCGTAGCCTGCCAGGCGGATTTTGAAGGGTTGCAAACCCTTCAAAACCCCCTAAATTGGTCTTTACAGGTTTAGATAACTAGGCAAAATTCCTTTGGTGAACCACTAGCAGACGAAACAGTGAATCTTGCAACGCTTGTAATGACGACTTCAGTCGAACAGGCTAAAGCCTGAACTACAAACATTGTGAAACTTTTAAGTTGATCTACCAGATTTATGGCAAGGAAGGGTTCTAGAAACAGGGCTCTGACTCCTTGAAACCCTGATTCCCTCGACCCCCTTTCCAGGATTGCCACCAAAAAAATTGACAAACCCATGGCAAGCTGGGTAAAAAAAACTTTCCTTCTACCCAATCTCAACTAACTGAATATCAAACGTCAGATTCTCACCTGCTAGAGGATGGTTGGCATCCAGAGTAACGGTTGAGTCTGAAACATCCGTAACCATGACGGGAAGCAACTGCCCATCCGGTTGCTGAATGTGAAGCTGCTGACCCACTTCAGGTTCAATTTCAGCAGGCATTTGCTGGCGGTCAATTGTTACCACCATTTCTTCCATGTAAGGACCGTAAGCTTGCTCAGTGGGGATAACCTCCGTTTTAGATTCTCCCTGAGCCATACCCACTACGGCCTTTTCAAAACCGGGAATGATATTTCCTGCCCCAATCGTAAATTCCAGTGGCTCACGGTTGGCGGAAGAATCAAACACGGTGCCATCATCCAGCTTGCCCGTATAGTGCACCTTAACCGTATCACCGTGTTTTGCTTGTGCCATTCTTTATTCTCCTTCGAACTAGTTCTCGCGTTAAGTATGGGGCGATCGCGGATCAACTCCCCATTACTTAACTCTTTCTTTTGATTGCAGAGTGTTAAGCAAGTAAACAAAATAGTCCATCAGATAAGAGAAGGCATAGTCGTAGATGACTAACCCCCTAAACAGCATCAGGTCATGCTGTTATTAACCCATCTGATGGCAGCTTTATATTTATTTGTTCCACCAACTTAAGTGCTCTGTTTCATCTCCTAATGTTAATTCGTGATTCTCAGAATTCAAGCGATGGAGAATTCCTGAAATGCTTCAAGAAGCCAGAATTCAGACCATTTAGGAATTTCGTCAAAGCTGAAATCTTTCCAAAACTTAAATTATTAGAGAGGGAGAAGTCAGAAGGGGAAGAAGGAGGAGGGCGGGGAAGTGATGGAGTAAGGGAGTGATGGAGTGGAAGGGTGGATGAGTGGGTGAGTAGGAGTGTGGTGGAGTAGGGGCGTAGGAGTGTGATGGAGTAAGGGATATAAAGAGCAATCCCCCCATCCCCCCACCCCTGTCCTATGATCAAGATGGTCAACCAAGGGGAGAATCGGCCTGTGGCGGTAAAGTTTGGCGTAATTGTGTTTCCGGGGTCCAATTGCGATCGCGATGTTGCTTACGTAACTCAAACGCTGTTGAATCAGCCAACCCGGATGGTGTGGCATGAGGATAGCGACCTATCTGACCTGGATGTGGTCGTAATTCCGGGTGGATTTAGTTATGGGGATTATCTCAGGTGCGGTGCGATCGCCCGCTTTTCACCCGCGATGAAGTCCGCTATTGAACATGCGAATCAGGGGAAGGTTTCTGCTGGGAATTTGCAATGGATTTCAGGTACTGACGGAGGCAGGGTTACTGCCCGGAGCATTGGTGCGAAACCGAGATCTGCATTTTATTTGCGATCGCGTCCCGTTGCGTGTCGAGCGGAACGATTTACCCTGGACACAGAACTATCAGCCTGGCGAAGTAGTCACTATCCCCATCGCCCACGGTGAAGGCAGTTACTACGCCGATACCAACACCCTGGCAGAAATTGAAGCCAACGGTCAGGTAGTGTTTCGCTACTGCACAACTGAAGGAGAAGTAGCCCCTTCCAGCAATCCCAATGGCTCGCTGAACAACATTGCGGGAATCTGCAATCGTCAAGGCAACGTACTGGGCATGATGCCCCACCCGGAACGGGCCTCCGATCCGATACTGGGAGGTACAGATGGCATTCGTCTGTTCAAGGGACTGTTGCAACAGTTAGCCAAAAATTACGGCTAACGGATGAAATATGGCTGTCACCAGGTTACTTAGGGCATTGGTTTTAAGGGGGTGTGGGGGCGAAGCCCCCAGCCAGGGATGGAACCCCTGCACCCCGTCCTAAGCCTGGTGGCTATTGCTATAAATCAACAGCTAGCCGTTAGCTATCCTTTGATTTTAATTGGCTTTCTCAACAGATGATTTAGCGTAAATTGGCGGCCTGCTCATTCTTGCGAGCCTGCTTGGTGACATTAGATAAACCAACCTGGTCAAGCAGGGAAAGCATCTCGCTGCGAGCAATAGGATCTTTCTCGCTGGCGGTGGACAGGGCTGAGAGAGTGTCGTACCATAGGCCCGACTGGGCATAGATGCGAGCCCGCTCCAGGTCAGACTTTGCGTTTCCCAATTGTTTAATTAACTCAGGGGTGGAAGCCACCCGTTCAATGAAAGATTGAGTGTAGGATGCCACCTCAGATGGGCGGTTGGGATTACATAGTACTGTGACCGACCAGCGATATTCCTTGCCAACGGCAAGTTCCGGGGCATTTTCAGGCAGCTCAACCTGCATGATTCCTGCTCCTGATACCTGAAGGGTTTTCTCAAGCAGGGGCTTAGGAACTCCTGGCTCTACCAAAGTAAACTTGGCAACTTTGGCATTTTCCAGGTACCAGAAGAAACTGGGACGGGCTGAAACAGTTTGCCCAACGTGACGTTCAGGCACCAGAAGGCTGAGTTGAATCGGCTGATTTTTCTGATAACAGCCACGGGAGCCTGTTCCACTAGTCCGAATGAGGGGACGGGGGCGGAGAGGAGGTCGATAAACGGTTTGTGCAGCTAAGGCAGGAGCCGCCAACCCCAGATAATTGGAAGCCGAAGGGGTTTGAATTGGAGCGTTAAGGAAACTGAACGACTGCAACGCAAGAGCGACGGCGGTGGAGGTGATCAAAAAGCGGGGGGTAGCCATAGTGGTCCTTTGAATTTATACAGGTGGGGGAATTGAAAGCCGAGAACTGGGAACCCACTGGCAGCATGCACCCGTAAACTTACTCAAGGAAAGCTGAGAATTTCAGTACCCACTCTAAATTCTGACATTTCTATAATCTGATTTTAATCTAGTCTGATTTTAATCACCCTGTCTCAGTGTTTCTATCAAGACTTGATAAATTTTTGTTGGGCGTTCTCGCCCCCGAAGCCGTACATTTCCAATTAGTTTCGTTAGAAATTTATCTTGAATCAGCGTGTGGGTTTCTTCACTGATCAGGATGCGGCAGATACCACCACTCAAAGACTTATCGTAGCTTTCCAGGCGGGCGGCAACGTTAACGCTGTCGCCAATGGTAGTGTAATCCAATCGCTGCTGACCACCCAGCGTACCCGTTACGACCATACCTGTAGAAATACCGACTCGCATACTGGTGGTGGGTAGTCCCTGGCTCTGCCACTTCAGGTTGAGGGCATGCAGAGTAGAAGCCATTTCGACGGCGCATTTGACTGCTTTCTGGGCCTCTTCTGCGATCGCCTCCGGTGTATGATTCGAGAGCAGTACTCCAAACACTGCCATGATGGAGTCTCCAATGAACTTATCAACGATGCCGCCATAGTCCAACACTAGTTGACTCATTGCGGCCATGTATTCGTTGAGCCAGTCCATCAGGGTTTCAGGGTCGGTTCGTTCGGTGATGCCGCTAAAGTCTTTAATGTCGGTAAACAAAACGGTTGCTGTCATCTTCCGTCCTGGCAAGCGACCTTCCTTTAAGATTTGATCACGATCGCGCCAGATGGCTTCGGCAATCTCCGGATTAACGTGTCGCCCAAACAAACTCATCACTGTCCGCCGGTCTTCCCGTTCCTGGTAAGCCGCATAGCCAGTCAGAACAATGGCAGAACCCGCCAGAGCCAGGGCTGGAGGAACGACGGGAATCCACCACCCCGCCAGAAATGCCAGATAGCAGCCAATCACCAGGCTGCCTTCAAGACAGACCATTCCTGCGATAGCCTGTCGGGGCGATCGCACCCACCAGCCCAGTGTGGTGCCGATGATGGCCCACAGAACAATCCACCCTGCCTCCACCGGATCAGGCCAGACTTGAATCCCCTGCCGTCCATCAAGAACCGCACTTAAAATCTGGCTAGTAAGATTCGCCTGGATCTCCACACCCGACATGGGCTGGGGCACAATACCCGAAACCCCACTGTAAGGAGTGAGGAAAAAATCTTTCAAACTTTCGGCAGTGGGACCGATAAAAACGATGCGATCGCGGAACAGGTTAAGGGGAATTTTGCCCTGTAAAACATCGGCCATGGAAACCATTTCCATGGTACCTGCCTGCCCACGGAAGTTGAGCAAAACCTGGTATCCCCCCGCATCTGCTCGAACATAACTGCCATCATTTGCTTCAAAGATAGGGAAGACAGCCTCGCCTAGCTGCAAATAGTCAGGGTTGGCGGCAGCAGGTTTAGGAGTGATTCCCTCAGCCTCCAGGTAGATTAGCGCCAACCTTAACCCCAGACTCTCTAGAGCTTCTCCCGTATCCGGGTTGGTCCAGTAGAAAAACCCCCGCCGGATTTTGTTGTCGCTGTCTTCTAAAATGTCATTGGAAGCTACCTGCCCCTGCTTTGCCAGAGCCTGGGGCGGAAAGATTGGGATATCTTTTGCGCCTCCTTTTTTCTCAATTCCAATCAGGTTGGGGGTTGTTTCAAAAATGTGGACAAGCTCCTGGTGCCCTGGCTCAATGGGAAGATCGCGGTACAGGTCAAGCCCGATCGCCCGGGGTTTTTGCTCCTTCACTCGCTTCAGCAATTGAGCCAGTTCCGCATCTGTCATGGGCCAGCGCCCCAGGTTTTTAATGTCTTGCTCGTTAATCCCAATGATGACAATCCGCGGGTCAGCCGATTCTGCTGGACGGCGCAGAAAAAATTGGTCAAGCGCCATCCACTCAAAGGGTTGCAGCCATCCCAACAGTCGCAGGGTAATCACAATCCCTGCTGCACTAGGAGCCGTAACCCAAACAACAGGCCATTTCCAGATTTTGCTGCTCAACTTCGACCACATACAGGCAGGGGATCAAGGGGGGCTGGGGACGGGGGGAAAGAGGAAAGAAGAAGGAGAAGCCAGGAGTCAGAAGACAGAATGGGGAGTGGGGTTCTGTCCGATGGCGCTTTAGTTTTAGAAATAATTTTCCCTGATAAGAGAACCTATCCGGGAAATCGTTTTGATTAAAGTCTTCAGATTACCGCAGTTCTGGCTGATATTGCTTAATAGCAGGATGATTGAAGGTTCAATTTGCAGCAGTCCTATCTGGATTGTGGAAGGACTTTCACAACTCCCCTCGTTCACAAATGATTAAGGACTGCTATAGCGTTCACGAATAGTTTGTGAACAAGAGGTGTGTGGGCGAGGCCGCCACGCAGGGGTAAAACCCCTGTACCCTGTCCTAACTCTGGTGGCTATAGCTATAGTGTTGCAAACACTAAATTTTGCAACATGGGGGTTTGAGGGGCTCCGCCCCCAAGAAGGAGTGGAACCTCTGTACCCCGTTCTTAGCCTGGTGAAGCAAGCTCCTTAAAGGCGATTGGAGGAGACTTCGGGTTTAATTTCGCCACAAATGATTTCTTCAGCTTTGGCGATCGCGGTCAACTGGGAATCCGTTCCCAATACAATGCGCCCGTCAATGGTTTTCATCAATCCCTGCGCTTCCTGGATGGGATCGCCCGGCTTCCAGGCTTTGGGTGTAGGCAGGGGGATGAGCGTTTGAGCTGGTGCTGTTTGGCTGGAAGAGCCATTTCCATTAGTATTAATAGGTCTGACACCTACAACCCGGTATTGGCTCCTGATCAGGTTATAGGGATCGTTAGGAAGTCCACCTGTTCCAGAGACAACAAAGCTTCCCTGCTCCACATTGCGCCGCGCCAGGCAGCTTCCAGCAACAATCTGCTCTGTGCTGACAAAGGTTTCAGAAAGGGAGTCGAGGGAGTCCTGTAAGAAGCTGAAGTCAGGAATGCTGACGACACCGCTGACTCCAAACCGGGAGGAGGCCGAGATATCGACCTGTCCGTTGCCGCGGAAGCGGGAAAAGTCGCGTCCAGGGTTGGGGCCCACATTGGCAAACAGATCAGCGATGAAAACGGGCGATCGGATGGTAATTCGGCCACCATTGCCGTCCTCAGCGTTAGCCAGGATATCGCTATCTTCAAGGGCAATAAAGATATCCCTGGCAGTGATGTTGATGTTACCACCCCCCCCGCTGCCGCTCGACACGCGGGTGCTAATCAGGCTGCTATTTTTTAACTCAATATCCCTGGCAGTAACGGTGATATTGCCGCCGCCCCCCTGTTCTGAGGCGGCAGAGATTTCACCTCGATTGGTTTGCAGTAGATCACCCAATTGAATCGTAATCGAACCTGCATTGCCTGCCCCATCGCTACGGCTGGTGATTTTGCCGTCGTTGCTGAGGAACAGGGAATTTGCCTGGGCAACAATCTGCCCCGCGTTGCCTGCACCAGCTGTTGATGTTGAGATTTCTGATTCGTTTTGCACCGTCAACTGGCGGGTAGACAGGAGCAGGTTCCCCGCCGTTCCATCTCCCGTTCCGGTGGCACGGGCAAACAGTCCACTACGGTTGTTTAAGTTAATTGAGCGGGAAGCACTGATGCTCAGGGTTCCGCCCTGTCCGCTTTCAGTGGAAGCAGAGATCTGGCCGCCGTTGTCGAGTTGTAAGGTGTCCAGGTTACGCAACTGAATGTTGCCTCCCCCTCCTGAAACCGTTTCCGCTGCCAATTTACCGCTATTGTTTAAGCTGACAAAACGGGCGTTGACATCCAGGTTTCCGGCATTCCCCGTTCCTGTACTGCTGACGGTAGCCTGGGCCCCATTTTGCACCGTGAAGTTGGGGGTATTGATAGCCAGGCTACCGGCTTCTCCCTCCCCTTCAGACCGGGCAGCTAAACTCCCCCCCTGGTCTAAATTGACCGAATCAGAGGCATTGACCGTCAACACACCACCTTTTCCTGAACCTGTGGTCGAGGCAGAGATTCTCCCATCTGTCTGCACCTGTACTTGATTGGCATTGATACTTAACTGACCACCGTCTCCTGAACCTGTGGTCGAAGCGGAGATTTTCCCGTTTGTCTGCACCTGCACCTGATTGGCATTAATGCTTAACTGACCACCTACTCCGGTCCCAGCAGTTGAGGCAGAAATTTCGGCATCGGTTTGTACGCTCAACTGATTGGCATTGATAGTTAGCTGCCCACCCATACCGCTTCCCCGGCTGGCAACCGATACTTGAGCAGAATCCTGCATCAGCATTTGAGGTGTATTGACCGTTAAATTTCCCGCATCTCCGCTTCCTTCAGATTGTGCAAATAAGCCACTGGATGCTCCTTCATTAGGATTGGGGGAACCCGCAGCAAAGTTAGGGTTTTTGCCAGCAATGGTGACTCCCTGAGCGGCATTGACCGTGATGCTACCAGCTGCGCCCCTACCTCCGCTAGTAGCGGAAGTGATGAGTTGCCCACCCCCAAGCAGTTCCAGATTGTTGACAGTGATCTCAATGTTGCCGCCTGCAAAGTCACTCTGCGTCCGGGCACTTAAATAGCCACCATCGGCTATCCGCAATGTTCCCTGAGGCTGCCCAGGTGAATTGATGATGATGTTCCCTCCGGGACTACCGCTGCCCGCTTCAGAGGAGGTTTGGAGTCCGCTGTAAAGCCCGGCAATATCTGCTCCCGAAATATCAATGACTCCAGCAGCGGTAATCCTAATATCTCCGGCAGCTCCTATTCCCCGAGTCAAGGCTTCTAATCTGGAGCCAAGGATCAAAGAGACATTTTCCGCGATGACATCGATATTGCCTCCCTCACCTTGTGCGGTGAGGTTATCAACAGCCGTGCTGATATAGCTGCTGGCAGCCAGGAGGAGAGATCCACTGTCAGCGTTAATGAAAACACTACCGCCGTCGCCCTCTCCCTGGGTCAGGGCTGTGACTTGAACGCCATTAAATAGAGTGATTGAAGGGGCTGTCAGGCTGATGTTGCCACCGTTGCCACTACCACTGGTATCGCTGCTGATGGTGCTGCTATTGAGGAGGGCGATCGCACCACTATTTGCGGTAATCCCAACATTGCCGCTGTTACCAAACCCGCTGGTACCAGAGTTGATAGCCGAATTATCCAGGGAAACCTGTCCACCTGAAATGCTAACGTTACCCCCTGTACCCGCCGCTCCAGGCTGAACGGTTGTGTTAATCAGGCTGTTATTGGTGATGGACACCGCACCATTGTTAAGTGCCGTTACAGCGATATTGCCACCATTGCCACTGCCAGAGGTTGTGGTATCCAGGTTAACAGCATCTAGCAACACCGTTCCCCCAGAGATGATGATATTGCCGCCTGTACCGCTTGCCCCAGGTTCTACGGTTGAATCAATCTGAGTTCGGGCAATGGAGACAGTGCCACTGGCGCTGGTTTCAATCAAAATGTTGCCACCCCTGCCGATCCCAAAGGTGCTGCTGTTGAGAATCTGGTCAGAGATGTCAATGGTGCCGTTGCGATCGCTGACAATCCAGATATCGCCTCCCGACCCGTTCACTCCTCCATCCGACCGGATATCTCCAACGTATACGTCGTTAGCCGCACGCAAGCTAACCTCACCACCGCTGCCCCCATCAACAGTTGCCACAAAGGAAAGGAGTTCCCCTGCTGTGGTGTTAATTGACCCGTTGCTGCTGGTCAGTCGGATATTGCCACCATCAGCCGTGTTGGATGCGGCATCAATATTGCCGGTAAAAATATCTCTGTTGGCATTGACGGTAACATTACCCCCATTCCCCAGAATGGAATAGGAAAAAATATCCCCCGCTGTGGTGTTAATTGCGCCATTGCTGCTCGTGAGGTTGACGGCTCCTCCAACCGCACCCGCCGTTGCAAAGCCATCGACACCTGACGATGAATCAATTAATGCGGTTGTAATGTTCCCATGAGCCGACAGGGAAACCGCTCCTCCGTTGCCGAGGTAGGAATAGGAGAGCAAATCACCTGCTGTGGTATCAATTGCGCCATTGCTACTATTTAAGGTAGTGGTGCCACCGATGGTATTGGGCGTGGCAGACCCATCAATTCCGGTTGAGGAGTCAATGGTTGCCGTTGTGATGTTGCCTCTGGCAGAGAAGTTAACGTTACCCCCATTTCCCAGGATGGAGTAGGAAAAGACATCACCCGCTGAGGTGTCGATCGCTCCACCTCTACTGATCAGACTGATGTTGCCACCATTGGCATTATCAGAAGCCGCATCTAGAGTTCTCGTGGTAATTCTACTCAAGGCTTCCAGGGAAATGTTGCCCCCATTGCCAGTAATTGAGTAGGTGTCTAATCGGTCCAGGGCGGTAATTTCCCCGTTGCGGCTGGTGAGGCTAATGTGACCCCCATTGCCAGTGCTGGATGAGGAATCAATTGCCCCTGTAACGATATCATTCTGGGCATTGACAGAGACAATGCCGCCATTTCCGTCTACAGAAAACGCCTCCAGGATCCCCGCTGTAGTGTTGATGCCTCCTCCAAGGCTGGTCAGGTCAATGCTGCCGGCTGCACCGTTTAGGGAGGTGGCATTGATAGAACCTGTTGTGGTGATATCTCCCTGGGCAAGGGCAAAAATGCTGCCGCTGCTGCCAGTGAGAGAAGAAACATCAATGGTTCCAACTGTGATTCTTCCGACTGGAGTATCCAGTTTTACCACACCACCAAATCCTTCAATGGATGAGGTGTTGATGAAATCGGTAACAGTAATGTCGCCACCGAAGGATGTGAGTGTGACTAACCCTCCGTTTCCGATTGGGGCAGTCGAAAAGGTACTGATGGAACCGATCGTAATGTCCTGTCCTGCGGTCAGTTTGACTTCGCCGCCATTGGTTGTAGCCGAAGAGGTATCGATCGCCCCAATCGCAATTTCTCCTCCAGCCCTCAGGTGGAGGGAAGGTCCCGTATAGAACGGCAGCACGATATTACCACCCGAACCAATGGCAAGGGTGCCCCCGGCATTAAATCGTCCATTCGCCGCCACCGAGCGATCGCTCACCAGACTCAAATTGCCGCCGCTTTGCAACAGGCTGGTGGGATTGCTCAATGCAAAAATACTGACCCCCTGATTCCCCTGAATCAGCAGATTGCCGCCCGCATCGACAATAAACGGTGTCGTGACACTATCTTGAATCTGCACCGTGTTTTGAGCCAGCAGAGCCACATCACCCGGAGCATTGAGTGAACTCTCGGTCAGTTCCAGATTTGTACCGGCGGAGAAAGAGAGATTGGTACCGCTGGTAAAGCGGCCCCTGGCTGCGATCGCCCGGCTACTTTGCAGATTGAGATTGCTCCCACTCTGGAACAGGCTCGCTGGATTGCTGAGGGCCAGGATATTGATTCCCTGATCTCCTCGCAGGGTGAGGGCAGCCCCCGCATTGACGGTTAGCGGGTTGAGTAGATTGTCCTGAACCTGTAAAGTGTTCCGGGTTGTCAGTTCCAGGTTGCCTGTGGCCTGCAATTGGCTGCTCGTCACCAGCAAATTGTTGTCAGCGGACAGAGAGAAATTTGCCCCACTCGTTAACCGACCTTCAATCGCAATGTTGCCAGCACTTTCCAGATTGAGGTTGCCGCCAGTCTGAAGCAAGGAGGCTGGATTGGCCAATGTCTGCACACTGACTCCCCGAATCCCTACAATTCGCAGATTGCCACCAACCTGAGCTAGCAAGGGAGTGGTAGCGCTATCGCTAATGAAAACATGGTTCGATGCGCCAATGGAAAGGTCCCCGGAGATCGTCAACTGACTGCCATTGAGAAATAAATTGTCTCCAGCCGTCAAAGTTGCCGTATTAGAGGTCACATTCTGAACCACCAGGTCAAACCCCGCCGACAGGTTTGTTGCTTGCGCCGTGACCGTCTGCGCTTGCAAAGAAACCCCCGCCGACAGGAAAGCGGTTCCTGCATTCACAGTCTGAGCGGCGAGATTTTGGCTGGCAACCAAGCGAACAGTTGGAGCCGTTACCTCTGTCACAACGGCGCTACCTGCCCTGGCATCGACCAGTACTTCTCCCCCAGCCTGAAGCAAGCCGCTGCTGTTAACCGAGCCAGCAACCAGGGACAGGTTTTGTCCTGCCACCAAATTAGCCTGGTTGCTGATGCCCGACTGTTGACTAAGGGCATTGAGAAACAGAGCTCCTGGCTCAACAGCCAGCAGGGGAATGGGTCCCGGCTCAGCCGTATTGAGCGTATCCGTTCCAAACTCAACGGCACTGGCCGTCGAAGCAATGAAAGACCCCTGCACATCCAGGCTGGCACTCGGACCAAAGATGATGCCACTGGGGTTCAGGAGATACAGGTTCGCCTGCCCCAATACGCCCAGCCGACCCAAAATTTGCGAAGGACTTCCCCCGACGACACGAGCCAGAATGTTTTGAATCCCCGTCGGGTTAGAGAAGTACACCCCCCGGTTAGCCGCCACA
This sequence comes from Leptothermofonsia sp. ETS-13, assembly GCF_049200465.1. Taxonomy (NCBI): domain Bacteria; kingdom Bacillati; phylum Cyanobacteriota; class Cyanophyceae; order Leptolyngbyales; family Leptolyngbyaceae; genus Leptothermofonsia; species Leptothermofonsia sp. ETS-13. The sequence goes on along the minus strand of NZ_CP120836.1, from coordinate 591,030 downwards.
TTGAATTGAAGAAAGCTGTGAAACAGGTTACTCCCTCGGGTCGCTCCACCATCGATGCGATCGCTCAAGATCCCCTGGATCAATAGATTTTCAGTAATTTCAGAACTCTCTACCCCCAGGCTTGGGTCCGAACTGAGCTGAGCCGGGGTTCGATCGCCAATCGCCAGCACCCCACCAATCGTTAACGTCCCCGCCAGTCCCAATCTCCAGCACGACCAACCCCAGCGGTGAGTCATGGCAGCTTCTCCTTTCCGAGAGAATAATCTCTTCCCGTTTTACCATGGATGTAGATGCCGAGCTTTAAAAGTATCACTCGCGATCGCCCTGAATAGTGAAGATTACTGAGAAAATTAGAAAGCTGTGTGTTTAAACTGTAAATTTTTCTACAATCACAGCGAAAAAGATTAACCGCCTTAGTGGCTTAACTTTCGCTAAAAAGCGGAAACCACCATTGAGAGAGAATTCACAGACTCTAGCTTTCACTCCGGAAAAATCCATCAGCCCGAAGATGAAGTTTGCGTAAATTTACTGATAGGAGCTGGAGATAGAGGCTGGAGATAGGGGCTGGTTCCTAATAAACGCTGAGTTGATGGGTAATAGGGTGGATGAGTGGGACCACTCTTTCCCTCCTTTCCTCTTCTCCCTCCTACCTCCTGGCTCCTGGCTCCTGCCTCCTGTCTCTTGCCTCCTACCTCCTGCCTCCCACCTCCTGTCTTCTCCCCTTCCCCAATTTTTCCCAACTCAGATTGCAGCTTTGGTCAATTTGTCGTTATACTAGTCAGGCGCAACGCGGGGTAGAGCAGTCTGGTAGCTCGTCGGGCTCATAACCCGAAGGTCCATGGTTCAAATCCATGCCCCGCCACTTGATTCAACAGATGAGCCCTGTCATTGATGTGACAGGGCTTTGTTTATTGATAAGGCTTACGAAAACCTCGGAGGTTTTGAGCTATAGCGATAGCCACCAGGCTTAGAATGGGGTGCAGGGGTTCTACCTCCGGCTGGGGGCGAAGCCCCCACACCCCCTTTAAAGCCAATGTCCTGGGCAACCTGGCAACAGCTATAACACTGCACCTCATGCCCCATATCGACGCTTAAACCTCCGAAGTTTTTAGCAAAGTTTTTGGCAAATACGTAAGTCCTGATTTAGTGAGATTCACCCATCAAAACCAGCAAACCTCGGTAGAATGGGGATGCTTCTGCAATTCCGGTATCGGTTATGACTGAGAAACGAGGGTATCCCTTTTTGGTGGGTGGTGCGATTCTGGCAGGTTCAATTGGGCTGCTGGATGTCCTCAACCATACGTTAGGAGATTGGGGGCTGTGGGGAGTGCTGCTGGCTTCGGCGGGGGGAGCAGTTCTTCTGTTGTGGCGCAAACCTGAGCCTAAGGTAGCGCGATCGCCTCTGCCTCAAACCGTTGATACAGTTGCCGTCCGGCGGGCTCTGGCAGAAGCCGAAAAGGTCATTACCCAACTGGAGGTAGAGGTCAATGACCCGCAGGAAGCCGCTTTTGATGCCGTTAAACCTCAGGTCAACCAGTTTCAATCCCAGGTGAGTCAGATTGCTTCTGATATGAACCGGGATGACATTCGGTTACTAGTAATGGGAGCGAAGGGCTGCGGCAAAACAAGCTTGATCCAGGAAATGCAGGCCCACTGGACACCCAATTCCACCCGAACCCTCAGCTTTGTGGAGGCTCCCAGCCTGTTTGAGGCAGCAGCGAATAGCTTAGCTGCCGAAGCTCTGGCCCAGCAACAGGCGATCGCGGCTGATCTGGTGCTCTTCCTGGTCAATGGTGATATGACAGAATCTGAATTTGAAACGGTGAAGCGTCTGGCTGCCACCAAGCGGGTTCTATTGGTACTGAATAAACAAGACCAGTACCTGCCTGCAGAGCGTCAAACAATTGTGAACCATTTACAGCGGCGGGGGCGGGGAGTTTGGAGTTCTGAAGATGTGGTTGCGATCGCCGCAGCCCCAAACCCGATCAAAGTCCGCCAGCACCAGCCCGATGGCTCAGTTAATGAATGGCTGGAGGAACAGTCGCCTGATATTGCAGCTTTGACCCAACGGCTCGAACAGATTTTGCAGCAAGAAAGCCAGCAACTTGTGCTCAAAAGTTCCTTCACCAGTGCTCTGGCTCTGGGAGTTCAGGTCAAAACTGTGCTCAACGATGTGCGTCGAACCCGTGCCCTGCCTGTAGTTGAACAATTCCAATGGATTGCCGCTGGAACCGCGTTTGCCAGCCCGCTCCCGGCGATGGATCTGGTGGCAACCGTTGCCATCAATGCTCAGATGATTCATGACCTGGGCACTATTTACCGTCAAAAGTTTTCTTTGCAACAGGCCCAGAAGGTTGCAACCACTCTGGGTAGCCTGATGCTGAAATTGGGGTTAGTAGAGCTTTCCACCCAGGCGATCGCCAGCCTGCTGAAGAGCAATGCTCTCACCTACCTGGCCGGAGGCTGTATTCAAGGAATCAGCGCTGCCTACCTGACTCGGGTTGCCGGGTTGAGCCTGATTGAATATTTCAACACCCAGGAACCCAATCTAACGTTGAGTGAGGCGAGTCCGCTGGCGATTGAACGTTTCAGCCAGATTTTGCAGCGAGTCTTCCAGCAAAATCAGCAGCTTACTTTCCTGCAAACTCTTGCCAATCAGGCAATGGATCGCTTCTCCGCAGCATTACCCCAACCTCAGCTTACGGCAGCGTCTGATCCAACTCTCTTCACGGCATCCCAGGCTTCAGAGGCTTCCATGACTGATGAGTCCGTTTCCAGTGAGCCACTTAGATTACCCCTTTACTGCGCAGTTCCCCTTTCGGTTGCACCAGAAGTCGAGATTCCAGCGCAAAATGGAACTGGTATCCCTTTAGCTGCTTCCAGCCTTGACACCACCACTCTCTCTTCTAACTGACCCGCCTAAGCAGTCCATCCCCGATTCCCAGGAGACTCAGATAACCCGTGCCCGTGCCAGTCTACGGCAGGTGTTGAACCGCTATAGTGCCCTTTTTCGGCTAGCCAAAAATCGTCCCGGTGTGACCGTCAGGGAACCTCTGAGGCAGGATATGGAGCGGTTGTCTACCACGCTGAGCAAGCTGGAGAACCGGGTGATTCGAATTGCGGTTTTTGGGTTGGTCAGTCGTGGTAAGTCGGCAGTTTTGAATGCCCTCATCGGTCAAAACGTCTTGCCAACAGGCCCTCTGAATGGCGTCACGCGCACACCGCAGGTGGTTTCATGGTCTCCTTCCGGCAAGGGCGCAGTGACCAGCCCCTCGACATCCTTGAGCCCCCTCAGTTCCGGGGCTTCTCCCCTTCAGGTTGAATTGATTGATACTCCCGGATTGGATGAGATCGATGGGCAAGCACGGGCACAGATGGCTGAAGACGTTGCCCGTCAGTCGGATCTGATTCTATTCGTTGTTGCGGGGGACATTACCCGGACTGAGTACCAGGCTCTTTGTAATTTGCGCCAATCCCAGAAGCCGCTGCTGCTGGTGTTTAACAAGATCGACCTCTACCCAGAGCAAACCCGGCAAATGATTTATGAGAACCTGCAACGGCTGGCTGCCAGGAGCAGAGGCAGCGAACCTCTGCAAAATCTGTTGTCGGCGGATGAAATTGTGCTGGTGGCTGCCGATCCAGCTCCGCTCCAGGTGCGCGTAGAACAGTCCGATGGACGGGTATTTTACGAGTGGGAAACGCCTCCTGTGCAAATTGAGGCGTTGAAGCAAAAGATTCTGGAAATTATCCAACGGGAGGGTAAAACCTTACTGGCGCTCAATGCCCTAGTGCAGTCCAGGGAAGCAGAGTCCAGGCTGGCAAGTGAAATTTTGGAATTACGTCAACCCGAAGCCGAAGCTTTAATTTGGCGCTATGCCCGCTATAAGGCGATCGCGATTGCCCTCAACCCCATCGCCTTCTTTGACTTGGTGGGTGGAGCCTTTTCCGACTTGGCTATGATCCGGGCCCTGGCAGATCTCTACGGGCTGCCCATCACCCGCCACGAAGCCGGAAAAATCTGGAAAACGATCCTGCTCAGTTCTGGCAGCCTCCTCCTCAGCGAGCTGGGGAGCGGTATTGTTCTGGGAATAGGTAAAAGTGCAGCAGCCGGGCTGGATAGTTCAACCAGTTTTTCAGCTTATGCTGGAATCGCCCTCTTTCAGGGGGCGATCGCTGGCTATGGAGCCTATACTGTTGGTCGTGCCGCTCAAGTTTATCTGGAACAGGGCTGTAGCTGGGGACCCCAGGGAGCCAGCACAATCATTCAAGACATTCTTAGCCGACTTGACTCCAACACCATCATTTACCGTCTGCGGCAGGAGTTGAGTCAGGAGTTGGGGCTGCCAGGGATGTAGAACGGGAGAAGGGGGTGTTCATGGTTGGTTGTTCGTGGCTAGAGAAAAGGGTAGGGGCAGTACCTCTGTTCCTGGTCTGAATCTTGAGGCGTGAGGGATAGAGCAAAATGCAAACACTCCTCGTTACCGGAGCCAGCGGCTTTCTGGGGTGGAACCTATGCCAGGTTGCCGCGCCTGACTGGAAGGTGTATGGCACCTATCTTTCTCGCAACATAAGCATTCCTGGAATTACCCTGCTAAAGGTTGATTTGAGGGATTTTCAGGCACTCAAAGATCTGTTTCATACTGTCCAGCCCAATGCGGTCATTCATCTGGCTGCCCAGGCTAATATAAATCGCTGTCAGGATGAACCAAAAGCTTCCCATCTACTCAACGTTACGGTTGCCTGTAACGTTGTCGGGCTGTGTGCGGATCCTGGTATTCCTTGTGTGTTTACTTCCACCGATCAGGTGTTTGATGGCTTAAACCCGCCCTACCGGGAAACCGATCCCCCCTCTCCAATCAACCGCTATGGAGAGCAAAAAGCGATCGCAGAAGCTGCCATCCTGAACCGCTATCCCAGGGCTGCCATTTGCCGAATGCCGCTCATGTTTGGAGCGGCTCCCCCTGGTACCAATAGTTTTCTGCAACCCTTCATCCAAACCTTGAGGGAAGAGCGAGAATTGAAGCTGTTTGTGGACGAAATCCGAACTCCCATCAGCAGCACTACTGCCGCCAGAGGTCTACTTCTTGCCCTTGAAAAAGTACAGGGATTGATCCATCTGGGTGGCAAAGAGCGAATCTCACGCTATGACTTCGGGCGGTTGATGATAGACGTACTGAATTTGCCCGCTACAGGGTTGAGAGCCGCCTATCAACGGGATGTGAAGTTATCTGCCCCTCGCCCACCGAATGTCTCTTTAGACAGCTCAAACGCCTTTGCCTTAGGCTTTGACCCCCCTTCGATTCGGGAAGAGCTGGAACAGTTGAAAGACAGGCTGAGGGACTAAGTAGGTAGTCACAATTAATTTGTCAAGGTTGTCAAGGGGGAAAGTGGGAGCTGCGCCCTCAGGCAGGGAGTTTCATCCCCTCCATCCCCAAAATTATCCTTAATTTAATTGCGCCTAGCTACTTTAATTTAATTGCGCCTAGCTACTTAGAAGGAAGAAGGAAAAAGGAAGAAACCAGGAGTTGGGAATGGGGAGTGGATGGGTAGAGAAGTGAATGAGCAACCATCTACCCATCTACCCATCCACCCTTTAGCCTATTACCTTCATCCAAAAAATAGCTATAGCCACCAGGCTTAGGACGGGATGCAGGGGTTCCAACCCCTGGCTGGGGGCTTCGTCCCCACGCCCCCTTTAAAGCCAATGTCCTCAGCAACCTGGCGATAGCTATAACTAACAACTAACAACCAACAATTATTTCCGATGCCGTGCCCCGCGATATTGCATCTGTCGCTTCAGGGCATACTCTGCGGCAAAGCGGGGAGTATCGCCTTTGTGACCCATGACAATGACTGTATCGCCTTCATGGAGAAAAACATCGTGACTGGGATGAATGATGCTGCCATCGGCTCGTTGCAGGGCAACGATAATAAAGCTGCCTCGCCCCCGTACTTCAGCAGTGCCAACACTGGTACCAATGAGTTGGGACCCTGGCGGAATCACCAGTTCATCCATGTGGAGTTCGATCTGAGCCAGCATTTCGTTCAGGGTTTTGCGATCGTCGCTGTCTTCTAGAAAGTTGAGGGATGCGGGGTGGGTGATGAGGTGGGATATTCGCAACGCGCCAATCTCAGCAGGCAAAACAACGTGGTCAGCTCCTGCCTGGCGTAGTTTCTTCTCAGTTGAGGGAAATTCACCACGGGCCACAATCATCAGATCGGGATTGAGATCACGGGCCGTCAGGGTGATGAACACGTTGATGGCGTCATCGGGGAGAACGGTTGCCAGCACTTTTGCTCGCTGAATTCCAGCATTTTCCAGAATCACCTCATCGGCGGCATTGCCTAACTGCACCAGGTAGCCTCTGGCTTCGGCAGCGGCGATGCGATCAGGGTTGCTATCCAGAACAACGAACGGAATCCTGGCATCAATCAGTTTGCGTGCCAGAATTTGCCCAATCCGCCCAAAACCGCAGACGATAACGTGTTCTCTCAAATTTGCAATCTCCCGTGTCATGCGCCTTGCTCCCAGTGCTCTGTTGAATTCACCTTCGGTAATCATCTGAATGAAGCCACCCACGATGTAGACAACGGCAACGTAACCCGCCACAATGACAAGCATTGTAAAAGCCCGCAGTGCCGGAGTCATGGGTCCAATTTCACCAAAGCCCACACCAAAAATGGTGATGACCACCATATAAATGGAATCCAGAAAGCTCCAGCCGGAAAGAACATAGCCAGTGACTGCCACAACAACGATGAGCAGAAAGAAGGCTGTACCGAAGAGAATATTTCTGAGTGACTGCCTCATGGGTGCTGCGGAGCGTCCAAAATGGGGGCGATCGCAACTTGGCAATGGGCGATCGCATCCTAGCAATCTCTATAGAGGGCCGTTTCCATTAAAAGCACAGGTCACTGCAAGGTTTTGTATTGGTAAAGTCAATTACAATTTCCCAACCGCTTTGCGGCATTGCTGAATCTGGAGATGAAAAAGGTGCTGGATGCTTGAAACTTCGTTTCAATTTATCCCACTTTTCAGCAACGCCCCGCTTTGCCTCTGGCACAGAATCATTAAAAACCCCCATTACAAAACGCATGGGGGTTCATAACTTTCCTATCGATAGGGCTTACACAAACCTCGGAGGTTTTGGCCAGAGGAACTGACTCAGAGGTTACTGTTTGAACGTTTTTTGAGGTTTGCGCTTCTGATGACGACGGGCACAAACCATTCCCAAACCGGCAACTGTTAAACCAGCGATCGTGGTTGGTTCAGGAATAGCAGCGGTTGGAGTAAACGAGAGCGGCTCCTGGGAAAAGTAGCGACCGGCAATAGGACCGTCCTGAGAAAAGGTATAACCAACGACAGTATCTCCCAGTGAACTGTTGCTCCGCCAACCTCTGCCATCCAAAGCATTCGTGGCTGGGGCGGTCACCCAAAAGCTGTAATAATTCGGCGTTACAAAAAAGCTGAAAGGAGCTAGATTTGTCAGCCCCCACGAAACATTTTCAAACCCGGTTTCGCTTCCCTGAAATAGAGAGTTAAAGATTGTAAATTCATTCCCATCTAGCTGACCGTTACCGTTTGTATCGGTGCCAGAAAATTCTCCAGTCAATGTTCCACTGTTGCCAAAGGTTTGATTAAAAGAGAAGTCGAACGCCTGAGCAGAATTTATATGAATAACAGCAGTGCCTAAAGACACACTGGCAGTCGTGATAACGAATTTCTGAAATCGATTTAGCACAACTCTGAATCTCCTGGTATGGTATTTGGGTATACAGAACTACGTCCAGAGACATCACTACCCAATTCGCCAGCCAACCTGAAACGAGGGTGCCTCCAGACGTTGAACATGAAGCAAGCCACAAAAATCAGTGCAAGCACTGAACTAAACGCAGGGAAACTAACCTTCTATCCCTAGTCCCTGCTGTCTAATCCGTGTCACCTACTGCCTGCGTATCAATTTCACCAAATCTGTAGCAGGGATGTAAGTTTTGCTAATTACACGATCAGTTAAATTTAGGTAAAATCCACCGCTAATTCAATCCGGATTGGATGACGGCAAGGGTCTGTTCAATCATCCGCTCTTCTCGAAAGAGTTGCTCTGCCCGTTGTTTACAGGCTTGCCCTGCCTGTTTTCGTAAAGTCGCGTCGCCTGCCCAGGTTTGAAGTGTAGTGACCAATTCCTGGATAGTTGCCCGGGAATCGCCAAAGATGGGTGAACTGAGCAATTTTCCGGTATCTCCCAAACCCTCTGGAACACCACTTACAGCCGTAGCGGCCACCGGTAGTTCCTTTGCCATTGCCTCCATCATCGCCAGGGGTAGTCCTTCTGACTCAGACGGCAAAACAAAAATATCGCTGGCATCCAGCCAATCATGAATGGCTTCCAGTTCTCCTAAAAACTTGACATGATCGGCCACGCCTGCCTGTTTGATGGCTTGTTTGAACTGGTTTTCTAAGGTCCCGGTCCCTGCCCAGGCAAAGTAAAGATTTGACCAGACGGGAGTTTGCTTGAGTTGCTTAATGGCGGCGATCTGATACTGGTAGCCCTTAATGATGTCCATACGGGCTGCGGTAAAGCAAACAATACTATCGGCAGGAATCCCCCACTGTTGGCGCAGGCGCGATCGCACCGCCTCATTCCGCGGTTGAAAGTATACGGACGGGCGCCCACAGTAGATTACTTGGCCTTTGTCTTCCGGTAGGCCAAACAGTTTCCGCAATAGCAATAAGTTTTCTTGTGATACTGCAATTACCGCCTTTGCCTCGACGTACTGCTGCGCCAGTTCCGCATAGGCGGCGGGTACTTCCCTGGGTTTAACAGGATGGACCAGATGCTCCACAATCATATAGGGAATTCCCAGATTGATGGCGGCTCGCTTGGGAAAAAAGTTGGCGATCGGTCCCCCATTGCTCAAAATCAGCAAATCTGGTTTGTACTCTGCCACCACTCGTTCAGCATCAGCAGCGGTTGCAGACTCCAGCCATTGGTGCTGTTGAATGCCCTTCTGCTTTTGTTGATTGACAAACCAGGCTGCCCGCTGGCGAGTCCGCTCCATCCCTTCGGCCCCAAATAGCTTCACCAAACCATCAGGGATGTCTTGTACATAGGTCACCTGATAGCCTAAAGTAGCCAGGGCACACAATATTGAGTGGTTATATTGCAATACTCCCCCGATCGCCGGAGAGGTATACAACAAAATATGCTGAGTCACGATTTAGTTGTTCGCCGAGGAGTTATTCGTTGTTAGAATAGACCGCCTGATCGAACAACTAACACAGGCTGAATTGATCCCCCTGGCTGAGCCAATCACTACCAATTACGAACTGGCATGGGCAACGCTGTCTTTTTTAGTGTGGTCATCCCGACCTACAACCGTAAACCGATTCTAGAGAAGTGCCTGAAAGCCCTGGAGCATCAGCAATTCAATCCAGCTTACGTTAAGCAATACGAAGTGGTGGTGGTGGATGATGGCTCAACCGATGGCACGGTGGATTGGTTAAAAGCTTCTGCGGCAGATTTTCCCCACGTGCGCCTGTTTCAACAAGATCATCAAGGCCCGGCAGCGGCACGCAATTTAGGTGTAGAAAAAGCTCAGGGCGATACGATCATTTTCATCGACAGTGACCTGGTGGTGACTGAGAATTTTCTGCAAGCCCACGCCAGTGGACTGCGTCAGGGAGCGAGGGAACTGGGCAGCGATCGCCTCTTCACCTATGGTCGCGTCATCAACACCTGCAACTTTGACGATCCCACCTCAGAGCCATTCAAAGTGACAGATTTTTCCCAGGCTTTCTTTGCGACTGGCAATGTGGCGATCGATCGCCTCTGGTTAGAAAAAGCTGGACTATTTGACACCCGCTTCCAACTCTATGGGTGGGAAGACCTGGAACTGGGCGTGCGCCTCAAAAAATTGGGATTAAAACTGGTTAAATGCCCGCAAGCCGTCGGCTACCATTGGCATCCTCCCTTCGCCCTCAGTCAGATTCCTAATTTAATTGAGAAAGAATACCAGCGTGGCAGAATGGGCGTCTTGTTTTATCAAAAACATCCCACCTGGGAAGTGCGAATGATGATTCAGATGACCTGGCTCCATCGTTTGCTGTGGGGCATTCTCTCCCTGGGGGGGGTGTTGAACGAACGCACCATGGCCCCCTTCCTGCAATGGTTAATTGACCAGGGCAAACCCCAACTCGCCCTCGAAGTGGCCCGCATTTTTTTAAACTGGTACAACGTCAAGGGCGTTTATGCTGCGTATGCAGAGTTTACAAATTCTGACTCTTCTTCACGATAAGAAATGGCAGATTACACCCCTATGAAGTCAACTCTCCATACTTGTTTTAAGAGATTAATTCACTCAAAACTCTACCCATCTCATTCGAATAGTGTTTGCGTAATCGCCATCCGCCATCTGACAACCGACTACGCTTCTACCCGTGGGTGGTCTGCCAAGACTGGTTTTTGATGGGTTGAAAACCCTCAAAACACTCTGGAAATGGATTTTATAGATTCTGAGCTACCCCTCAAATCTATCCTGACGGACTAGAAATCCAAAATAGGTGAGAACCAAATGGGCGGAACCTGTGTTTATCACTTCATGTTCTTCCCCCGGTTCGACAGCAATGCAGATTCCAGGTTGGAGTGGGTAGGGTTTGCCATTGATATGAATTGTACCCTCCCCCGCTTCAACGAAAAAAACTTCACACATATCCTGATGGGCATGGGCGGCAGCACATTGTCCTGGTGCAAAACAGGCTTGAGAGAAATTGGTTAAATGAGGCAGATCACCCAGGCGCAGCATGACTTTTTTCTTAATTGCTGGATTGTGGGAAACTGCTTCTTCAGGCAGAGTGGATAAGGAAGTGAGTTTCATAAGGAATGGGAAAACATCGCTCTCAGCTTAAAATTCTTTTGCTTCAAATTCGGGATGACCAGGTGACCTGCCTGGAGGAGTTGAACGAGTTTGTTCGATTCAGTGGCTTAGGTGTGGAGCAGTTTGAACTTCTGAATGGATTTAAGACCCCTGAATTTGAGCCAACCTGTATCGAGGGTTATGATGCCCTGTTTATTGGTGGCTCTAGCGATGCATCAGTCACTCAACCTGATCGCTACCCCTTTGTTGAGGATAGCAAACGTCTGGTGTTGTATTGCCTGAAGGAAGAAATTCCGGTCTTCGCCTCCTGTTTTGGGTTTCAGGTCGCTGTTGAAGCCCTAGGCGGACGAGTGATTTTGGATAAGGAAAATATGGAAATGGGAACCTATCGCCTCACATTGACAGAAGCTGCTGCCAGCGATCGCCTGTTTCAGGATGTGCCAAAGGAGTTCTGGGCAGTATCGGGGCACAAGGAACGGGCGATTTCCTTACCCCAGGAAGCCATTCTGCTGGCGTTTTCAGAGCGTTGCCCCTATCACGCGTTCAAAATTGCCAATAAACCGTTTTACGGATTTCAGTTCCATCCAGAGGTGGACCCTCTTGATTTAACCGCACGCATCACTCGCTACCAGAGCCGTTATCTAGATAGCTCAGAGATGCTGGCCGAGATTTTGAAGGACCTAAAGGAAACCACGATCGCCAACCAACTCATCCAAAAGTTCGTTGATCGCATCCTGCTGTCCTAAAACACCCCTCACTCCTCACTTGCCCAACAGAGGTCGGAGGTCAGCGCTATCTTCAAATCATTAAGCGTTCTAACGCATGGATATCAGGAATTGTGAGGGTATCGCGATCGCGCACAATTAACGCTTTCTTCTCCAACTTGCTTAATACCCGCGTTACCGTTTCTCGCGCCAACCCGCTTAAACTGCTGAGTTCCCGATGGGGCAGGTTAGGAATCTCCGTTCCCTTCTGACTTTTCTTACCCTGACCATCCGCCAAAAACAGCAAAATGTCCGCAACCCGTGAGGTACTGTCCGATTCGCGCAGACGCAGACGGCGATTCACCTGGCGCAACCGCCGCGCCATCAACTGGGCCAGCCGAATACCCGATTGAGGCTCGGTGTTTAGCAGATTGACAAAATCCTGAGCTGGCATGTTGCCAATTACCGTCGGAGCCAAGGTGATGACATCAGTTGAGCGAGGCACCTCATCCAGGGGAGCCATCTCTCCAAACAACTCTCCCTTACCCAGGATATTCAGCGTAACTTCCTTGCCATCCAGGTTGTAGGTGCGGATTTTGACCCAGCCACTCAAAATAAAGTAAACCGAACTACCCCAGTCATTCTCTAGCAAAATGACCTGATTAGCCGGGTGGCTCCGCATCACCACATGAGCTGTTGCCTTTTCCACAGCTGCTTCTGGCAACCCCTGGAAAAAAGGTGCTGAGCGAATTGAAATATTGGCGTTACCATCTCTTGGGTTAAACCGATCTTCCATGGGGCAGTGGCATCGTGGAATCTGCAAACATGGTCATGATAATTCAATCACTTCAAATTGGCTGACTAATCGGGTACTCGGTGAGCAGTCCTCAGCTTTGCTACCATCTATACTGGAGGGGGCGTTGCTGAGCTTGGGTCTGAAACTAGGTGCTGTATGCTCGAAACTTCGTTTCGGTTCATACTACTTTTCAACAACGCACTAGAGGGGAAGAGGTTTTGAGTGGCACTGGCATTGCAACCAAGATCTGGGAGTGGGCAATCGCTCAATCCTACTACTCTATGCACAATCCATACACGATATCCATCAATATCCGTTGTTTGTACTCAATTTTACGCAACATAAGTAACAGTCATCATAACTTAAAGCCCTGCAAGCATCCGAAAAGGAGACGAGCCATTAGTCATTCCATAGTTTCCCTAAAACTTTGCGCCAGCCCATAGAACTTTCTAGAGGAAAATAATTTTTCCCGTGCTTGTTACTTTTTTGCGTTCCTGACGTAAACTTTGTCCAGCAGGATACTATAGAGTGTTCCAGCGTTTCTAGTAACTAGTGTTGCAAGCACTAAACTTTGCAACATGTATTTTGCAACATGGGGGTTTGGGGGCTCCGGCCCCAAGCGGAGGCTACAGCTTCACTAAAGCTCTCGTTTTGCTGTACTAGAATAATCCGTCTTCATAAATTCCAAAAAGTCGGCACGGGCTTAACTTGCAAAGCGAAGATTGGATAGCCAACAACCTGGAATAAACCTTGAGATTCGCATCAAAGTAAGTGGGCGATATTTCCTGGGAAACCTAATCTAAAGACGGGTTAGCAGAGCTACGTTCAAGCCCTTTTTGCCCAAGCACTAAATCAGAGGTTACATTGTGACTTCTCAGAAAGACCAAATTCAAGCACTAATTGCAGACATTGACGGAGTTTTACAGAAAACCACTCCTCGTTTGCCCTGGGTGATGTCTGGTGAAGTGACCCAGCAGCGCCAGACGCTGGAACGGGTGAGAAACTATCTGGTTTCGCTGCAACGGCGAATGGCCATTCAAGAGGGCTATGGGCAACCCGGAGCGAGACAGGATCTGTTGGCTCATGACGTTTATCCTCAACCAGGTCAGCCGCCTTTAGGAACCGTCCAGGGTGCCGAGCCATCAGAAATTTCGGCACAACAGATGTTGCAGGCAGTTGTGCAAGAGATGGGCTATTTGAGAGCCAACCTGATGCAACCCCTTCAGACAGACCTGGAAAACCTGCGTCAGCAGCGAGAAATGTTGATTCAGGAAATTCAGCAGCTAGAAGCTCAGCGGCAGGGCTATGGTGGACTCCCCCCTCAGGTCAATCAACAGCAAATCATTACCGATTTCTTGCAGGCACTCATGGTGCGGCTTCAGGAAACCTTACCCCAACAGGTTGCTCAGAGTTTGAAAGGAATCAATCATCCATCCTTCCTGCCGCAAGGCGCAAGTCCGGTCTTCCCAGGTTCAGCGTCAACAGTAGCAATGGGCCCAGACTCCCATTACTCGTCCTCCGAAGGGTTACAGGCAACCCAGGCAAAGGCCGATCAGCTCATTATCAACCTGGACTCGACCCTGAAAGTGATTTTTGAGTCTCTAGAGCGAAATGTGCGGGCGTACCAGGAGTCCCTGTCACAGGGGCTGGAGCGGATGCATGGGCTAGGGCAGCAGGGTGAGATGATGTTCACAGCGTTGATCAACCATCTGGCTCAGCAGCTTGGGCGAGAAGCTTCTTCCTACCTGCAATCTTCGAAACAAGTTGTGGAGTTGGAAAATTCCCCAGTCAGTGATTCAACCGCGATTGAGGCAGGGGCTGGAGAGACCATGTCCTCAACGGGGAAATTCACTCAAAGCGGGAAAGATACAACACCTTCTACACCGAAGGATCCATCCCTGCATGATACGCTGGCAAACCTGACATTACCCTATCCTGGTGCAGAGCTGCCACCAGCGGTAGGGGAAGCGGCAGTTCCAGCCGATCTATCGGTAGAGCCGCCGTTGGTTGAGACTTCGGTTGATGCGGCGATCGATGCCTGGTTGAAATCAGCCAGTGCGACAACTGGTGTTAGTCTGGAAAATCCGGACTTATCAAACCTGAATCTGCCGGGGTTGAACCTGGGTGAACTAGATCTGAATCAAATTGACACCCAGGAAATTGATGCAATTCTGGAAACAGAAACCGGATCCGATGCTGACTATTTAGCGGAGGAAGCAGCAACCCTGGCCGATTCCGATCTGCCCTTTGCAGGAGCTGCACCGGCAGGCGAGGAAGATACGGAGGATATTGACGCGGCTCTGAAATTGTTGGAGCAGTTAAGCGCTGAACTTAAGGATGAGCCAGTCATCACTTCCTTAGAGGATGCAGAAGCTGAAATTGACCGAATGTTGAATATTAGCGAATCTTCCGTCGATACCCCTGCGGCCTTTGAAAGTATTTCTGAAAGTATTTCTGAAGATGCCCAAAATGAGCTGGATGAATTTTATGAGAGCCTTTTTGGGGCAGGGGCAGAGGATACCTCGTCGGAAGAAAGCGCCACTTCCCAACCTCCTCTGGAAGAAGCTCCTGTAGAGCTTGTCGCAGACCCAACCCTAGGCTGGGAACTGCCTGCCCCGGAGCAGGTGAGTGAACCGGAAGGGCCAGAGTCATTATCCAGTGAAGAATTATCGAGCCTCCCAGAGGAGCCAGAATTCGAGACTTCTCTTGAAACTTCCCCGCCTGATCAGGGTCCTGCCGGGTTAGAGGAACCATTGATCGCGACTCTTAGCAATTTACCAGGGGGGGATAAAGCGGTCACCGCTACAACAGATGAATCAGAATCCCTTTCCCTATTTGCTGAATCGATAGAAGAACCACTCACCGCTGGCGAGAATGAGATTACCACATTGACTGATCTGTTTGAAGATGTCGTGCCACCGGGAGGCGTAAGGCCACAAGAACCCAGAGTAGCAGCCGGGACAGAGGCGATCGCAGCGATACCTGAGGATTTAACACCAGCGATCGATGCGCTTCAGGCCACATCCAAACCCGCTCCCGGTCAAAATGCCCGCCCAGAAGGGGCAGAGGATTGGTACGCACCTGCTTCCCCAGAAGAAGACCTCCTCCCCGTCGAAGAAACCCCCACTGAACCGACTCCCAGTTTGTGGGTGGATGACCTGACCTTAAGCAGCCTGAGTGAAGACCTGTCAAGCCTGGAAGGTGGGCCTGGACAGACTTCCCAGGTGCCCGAAAGCGAACTGATGACCCTGCAGGAGGAAGAACCCGTTCTGACCGACTGGAGCACAGAACCTTCCCCTGGGGTCGGTGATGAGCCTGTTTCCCAGGATTTTGCGATCGCCCGAACAGGAAACATTCCAGACCTGTCTTCCATTGATAAAGAGGTGCTGCTACCGTCTGAGCCAGCAACGAATACGTTCACTCTAGAAGGTATGGATGACTTGTTTGGGGATGTGCCCACCACACCATCCGTCAGCCCGACTTCCCCACCTGCTGTACCTGCCGATCAGACACCTTTCACGTTAGAGGGTATGAGTGACCTATTTGCAGACATGCCGCCTGCTCCAACGGTCAGCCCAGCATCCCCCCCCAGCTCAGTCGCTTCAACCGATTCACCCATCATCGCAGACTTCTCCGAAAGTCTAGGGTTGCCCCCACCTGATTTGCCTCCGCTGGCAGAATCGTCCGCTCAAATGCCTGTTGCTGCCCCAACTGAACCCCTCCCCTTTACCCTGGAGGGGATGGATGATCTGTTTGAAGATGTTCCACCAGTAGAGCCTCCCCTGGCTTCCGTCGAACCGGCGCTAACCTCTTCTTCATCCGTTTCTTCATCCGTCGCCTTTACCCTGGAGGGTATGGGTGATTTGTTTACAGACGCACCACCGTTGGGGGGTTCCCCCCCTGCTGAATCAGTTGAATTAGCGGATCAGCCTGTTGCACCGCTGGCGGAGCAGCCAACTCCATCGGATGAGCTTTCACCCTTTACCCTGGAGCAGGTAGGAGACATACTGATGGAAGTACCCGCAGGTGCAATGATTGAGCCGCCTGCTATGGACGTGGAAGCTAAACAACCAGAAGCCTTTACACTGGAGCAAATGGGAGATGTATTTATGGAGGTGCCGTTAGGAGGCACCTCCTCCCCAGCAGGGCCAATGATTCCAGCTTCACCCCCAGCCGTAGAACAGTCAGAAGCTTTCACTCTAGAGCAAATCGGTGATCTGTTCGTCGAGGTTCCATCGGTTGCAGAATCGTCAGAAGACTCCTCGTCTGTAGAACCGCCAGCTCCTGAACCGGAAGCTGCGGTGGAGCAACCGATCACCTTCAGCCTGGAGCAGATTGGGGATCTGTTCATGGAGGTGCCAACAGATACGTCTTCCCCTGCTGAAACCTCCCCTTCGTCTTCTGAACCTTCAGGATTTGCATCTGAGGCTCTCGAAAAAAAAAAGACGAACTAATCGAAAGTCCTCCGGTAGATCAACTCAGAGAAGTTCAAGATGAGCGCCCAGAAATTCCGGAGGAAGCCCCCCCTCCTGAGCTGGAAGAGGCGACAGCAACTGCCAGGGGCGCAGGAGGGATTTCTGCCTATCCTGTGGAAGGGGTTGCAGAGAATCAGCGCTGGTATATGGGGATTGACCTGGGAAGCGTGGGAATTTCAGCCGCGTTGCTAGACCGGGAGACAAACCAGCAATATCCGATTTTTTGGCAGGGAACCGCGCCAGATGGAACACCTATAACAGTGCTGCGATCGCCGACGATTGTCTATCTTTCGGCTGAACAGTTGAATGGTATCCCCGAAACCCCAATGGCTGTAGGTGAGCTGGCGCTTAAAGTGCGATCGGCTATGGCCGACCATCCTTCATCAGGATTGCTACTTAGCAACCTGCGCCACCTGCTAACGGTTGCAGTTCCATATATTGCCCCGCAGAAGCAAACCTGGGAACCTGTTGTGCAGTGGTCTGATACTCAATCCATCTCTCTGGCCTGGGTGAAGCAATCGGTTACGGCTCTGCTGTCAACCCTGAAACCCGATCCCTTAACCGTTTCGGCTCAGGGTCTATCCTCCGATGAATTGCAGACTGCTCTTTCCAGGCTGGCAGGGGTGATTCTGGGGTGCTCGACGGGTTGGTCAGATGCCTACCGCTTCAACCTGCGAGAGGCCGTGCTATCCGCAGGGCTGGTGACAAAACCTGAACAAATTTTCTTCATTGAGGATGCGATCGCCGCCCTTCTGTCGGAACTGCCAGGTGGAAGTGATCCTATTTCTGCATCAAAACCCGTTGCACCTGCTTCACCTATCCAGAAACCTCAATCGGTTTTCCAGGGAAGCACCTTCATTTTAAGCGCCGGAGCTTTGTTCACGGAATTGTTACTGGTAGACCTGCCGCCCGACCCCCATACCCTAAGCCGAGAAAATCTCTGCCTTCGCAGTACTGCCTACGGAGGAAACGCGGTTGATCAGGACATCATTTGTCAGCTTCTCTACCCCTCGGTGTGGGGCTGGCGAAACCTAGGATCGCCCAATTTGGACTTACCATTGCCGGGGGAACCGGATCTGGCTGCCCGCTATCGGTTTCAACAGCGCCTCCGCAGTAATGATCTGGGGCAGAACCTGCTCAGAATAGCGAAGCAGATAAAACTGGCATTTCAGCGGGAAGAGAGTGTCACCTTTACTCTCCATGAGCGGCAATGGACGATGACTCAGCAAGACTTTCATAGCCGTGTGATGGCTCCTTACATCCAGCTCATCAACCGGGAAATTAACACCCTGCTGACCCAAACCGGAATCGGGGTACAGGCCGTGCGGCAAATTCTCTGCACGGGTGGAACGGCTTCCAATGTGGCGATCGCTCACTGGCTCAAACAAAAATTCCCGAATGCAGCTCTGGGTCAAGACCCCAGTAACTCAATGGCGTTTAGCAGTCGAACCGCTTTTGGCCTGGCAAAACTACCCCTCTACCCCCAGCTTTTAGAAGCCGCCCGCCATCAATACAGCGACTATTTCCTGCTACGAGAACTGTTACAAACGCTGCCCAATGAACCCCTTCCCCTGCGGCATATCTTGCAACTTCTGGAAGCCCAGGGGATCAACACTCAGGCATGCCAGCAGGCCATCTTTAACCTGGTGGAAGGTCAACTCCCAATTGGATTAGTGCCCTCTAAGGCAGATCGTGCCTTGCTGACACCGGAGTCCAGACAAAATCCAGAGTATCAGGTATTGGCTGCATCCCCAATTTTCCTCCGAGAAAGCAATCAGGTTTATCGTCTCAATCCAGACCTGCGCGATTACCTCTGGCAATACCTCTCTGCAATCCTGGATGGCACCCACCAGACTCTAGAAGAGCCGCTGCCGCTCGATTTAGGCGTTCAGGTTGCGATTTGAAGGAATTGGGATCAGGAGTTAGGAGTCAGGAGCCAGGAGTTAAGAGACGGGGATTGGGGACTGGAGGGTGTTCTAGAAACGGGGCTCTGACTCCTCGAAACCCTGATTCCCTCGCCCCCCTTTCCAGGATTGCCACAAAAAATTTGACAAACCCTCCACCCACTCATCCACTCATCCACCCCTCTCACCTGCTAGATCTCAACCTTTTTTCGGCTGATTTCAACATGAACTGGGCGTCGGCATAAACGGTGGTACCTGGTTTTACTTTTTCCAGAGTGCTGACAATTCTTTGCAGCATTCCAACTTGCGCGGGGGTGAGGGATTTGGCGTTGTCAGGAATAGAGGCATAGAGGCTATCTTTCAACCGTTGGGCTTCCTGGTAGGCTTGCACAGACTCTTGCTCTTCATGGGTACGAACACGGATGATGGCGAGATGCTGCTCATAGGTTGCCATCAGGCTTTGCGCTTTGTTGTAATTCGGATCGGTTTCTTTTATCTGTTTCAGGCGATCGCTCGCCATTTCCCAGAGATTCTGAATTTCTCGCCATTTGGCAACATTGTGAGCTGTTCCCTTCTCAAGCTCTTGCGCTCTCCGGGCATATTCCTGAGCAACGGCCATCAGGGTTCCGGTACGGGTAGTGCCTGTTGTCAAGCCGGATACTTGTTGAAAATCTCGTTCGTAGGCTGCCAGTTTGGGCTGAGCCATTCGTCCGGCCAGGGTTTCGGGTGGAAGTTGGCGCATCTGATCGAGACCCTGTTGCCATTGGGCGATCGCAGCGGATTTCCTGGCCGGGTCAGCCGCCTGCTGGTACTGCTGTTTCGCTGTCACAAGGATTTGTTCAGCCTGGTTAAGTTGGTTCTGGGCATTGGTTTCCTGAAATAACCGGGCTTCCATGCGTCCAATCCGTTTGCGGGCACTCTGGAACTCATCCAGCGTAAATCTCCAATAGCACCGGAACCAGCTACAGTAGAAGCTTGGGTAGTAGCCCAAAAACCATACAGGCAGGGCATCGAGGCTTTTTTGTGCTCCTTTGACCTTCTCGGCTCCAAGCTCCAGGTCGGCGGGACTGGTAGCCCGGTTCACCAACTGGTCTGCCTGCTCGGTCAGGGTAATGGCCTTGCGGTAGTGGTTATCCATGCTGATATAGCTGGGCAGCAGAACAAAAGGAATCGTCCGCGCAACGGGGTAGCGAATCATAGGAAATGGTAGATTCAAAAACCAGATGGTACCAGCCGTTCCAGCGATCGCGATCGCGCCAAGCTTCAACAGGCTCCAGGCTGGAGAAGCTGGACGGTTGGCGCGAGCCGCTGCCTTCAACACCTTTTCGCTGAAGTCAGGAAACAAGTCATCTACCGTATCACGAAGTTCTTCAAACGTGAGGGGAGTTCCCTGCTGGTTGCGTAGTTTCTCCCATCGCTTAAGGGCAATTTCCCGCTGAACCTGAACCGCAAAGTCATTGCCGTATTTCAAAACTTCGGCTTTTAAGATTTCAAATGCGCGTTTGTTAAGTCGATACATTGTTTGTGGGTTAGTCGCAAACCTGGGTAGCAGAGAGTTCAAAATGCTAAGTGAAAAAGTGGAAAAGCCTTACAGTCAGCCGTTTTTAAGCTTCCAATTTCTCACTCATGTCTATTCCTTAGTATGCCCCAGTCGTTTTCGTAGACAACTGAATAGATACAGAGAGAGGAATTGTTTCTCCGGAGCGATCGCCCCCACCCTGTTAAATTGCTTAATTTTTATTCATAATCCTGAAAGGACAGTTTTTATCCTGAAAGGACAGTTTTTTGAGTACGGCACCTATGGCTTCCCTTCCTCCCGGCAATATGGGATTTCCTTTGATTGGGGAAACCCTGCAACTGCTGTTTGATCCCAACTTTGCGATTAAGCGATTCCAGAAATACGGTCCCATTTTCAAGACTCGAATTTTGGGTAAACGGGCTGTATTTATGTCGGGACCAGAAGCCGCAGAGTTTATCCTTTCCAGCCACATGGACTGCTTCACCTGGCGAGATGGCTGGCCCGAAACCTTCAAAGTTCTTTTGGGACAGTCCCTTTTTGTTCAGGAAGGAGACGAACATCGTCGCAACCGTAAGTTGATGATGCCAGCCTTTCACGGTCCGGCTCTGGCACGATATGTTGCCACCATGACCACCATTACCGAAAGCTACCTGAAGCGATGGGAAGAAAAGCGCGAATTTATCTGGTATAGCGAGTTCAAACAGTTGACCTTTGATATTGCCAGCCAGATCTTTTTGGGCAGCCATCCGGGTGAAGATACGGCTCGCCTGAGTCAGTTATTTACAACGTTGACCAACGGATTGTTTGGGTTGGGTTTGAGGAAGGCGATCGCCGCCCGCAATGAAATTCTCGATCACCTCACTCAGGTCATCCGCGATCGCCAGACAAGACCTACCAACGATGCACTCAGTCTCCTCATCCAGGCGCGAGACGAAAACGGTGACTCCCTCTCCCTGGAAGAGATTCGTGCCCAGGCAATGCTGCTCCTCTTCGCCGGGCACGAGACAACGACTGCCATGCTTACCTGGATCTGCTTGGAACTCGCCCGTCATCCAGAGATGCTTGAACGAGCGCGAATTGAGCAGTCTCGGCTCCTTCAACAAACCATAACGCCGATGCAAACAGGGCGAACCCAAAATATTATCCCGACCTCAGTCTCCCCTACCCGTCCATGTCTCACCCTCGAACAATTGGGCAACATGCCCTATCTGGAGCAAATTTTGAGTGAAACGGAGCGCCTCCACCCTCCCGTGGCAGGTGGGTTTCGTGGGGCTGTTAAACCCTTCGAGTTCCGGGGTTATCAAATTCCCGCTGGCTGGTTAGTGCAATATTCCATTTTGCAAACGCAGCGATCGCCTGAAGTCTACACCCATCCAGAGCAATTTGACCCGGATCGCTTCAGTCCCGAACGGCAAGAATCCAAACAGACCCCATTTAGCCTGATTGGCTTTGGTGGCGGTCCCCGGATCTGTCTTGGGATCGCTTTTGCCAAACTTGAAATGAAGGTTGTAATGGCCTATCTGCTGCGAGACTATGTCTGGGAACTGTTACCCGCTCAAAGCCTGGAGCCAGTCATTGTTCCAACCAGACGTCCCAAGGATGGCTTGAAAGTGAGGTTCGGACGTAGACCGATATAACCATAGCCATTGGGTTTAGAACGGGTTGCAGGGGTGAAAACCCCACCCCCCCTTAAATCCAGTGTCCTAAGCAATCTGGCGACAGCTACAGCTTTACGTGGATGCGTTAGGACATTGGAATTAGAGAGGGAGTGGGGGCTTCGCCCCCAGCCAGGGGTGGAACCCCTGCACCCCGTCCTAACCATAAGGACTACCGCTATATTACTAATCCGGATCTCGCTTATACTTCCGTGGATTTCCCCTCTGTCCAGGCACAGCCTGCGCCTGATACCAGCGGTGCCATTCCTTAGAACTGCGAATGGCTAGCCAGAGTAGCAATAGAGCAATCAATCCACCCTGCCGGGGAGCATCCAGCGCAAACAAAACGAGCAAAACACAGAGCGTATCCTGGGCAAAGATCACCCACAGGGGAATGTTGTTGCTCAGACGATAAGACCAGCCCACTTGCACCAGTTGCAGCACCAATGCCAGTAAGCCACCCACTCCTCCCAGCAACCCAACCAGCCAGCGAGGAGCCCCCATTGCCTGGGCAACCGCCATTCCCAAAATAGCCCCTACCAGAGGGCTGAAGGCAAGCTGGACAAGCAGCAACACTCGCCGCCCCAACCGATCCTTGGACAAAACTACCTCTACCAAAGACCAGCTAACCAATACACCCAGGAGTACAGGTGGAGCAATGCGAGAAAGAAGTGGCACCTTTGACCAGAGATTGCCGCCATACAGTAACCCAATAACCAGCAGAGGCAAAGCAATTCTCATCCCCGCAGCAGCGGAAGCAGAGAGCGCAGCCAGAAGTTCAATCATAGAAATTGTCTATTGAGATTCGCACCCTTTGCTGCCAGGATAGGTGAATCCTTTGAACAAATCCTCAACTTCTTACACAGTTTTAGCTAAGAAGTTGGGGATCTGGCCTGGTTTGAGTAGCCCCCCAACCTCTTGCACTGTTTCAGCCCAGCGATCGCCGCTTAGCCAAAAGTCGGAGCTCTCAGTTGGTCACCTTTCAAGTTGGCGTTGCTGAATTTGGGTATGAAATAGGTGCTGTATGCTCGAAACTTCGTTTCGATTCATACTGCTTTTCAGCAACGCCTTCAAGTTAGATAAAATCATCCGTTGATCTCACAATATGCATCCCGGCATCGGCGAACTGCTGGAATGCAACCTCAGCCTGTTCAGTAAAGTCAATCACACCGGGCACCACCACTGGGGAAGTGCAATCTTCTAGCAAATAAACCTTCCGTGCCAGGTTGGGATCGACCATCTGAATCTCGGTCAACAGGTCATCAATAGTCCAGGCGACACAATGGCTCTTAGCTTGACCCGCAATAATTACCTTGTCAAAGTTCAGTACTTCTTGAATCAGCACCGTATTTTTTTGGGCGATCGCCCCCCCCTCAGCCCCATCCAGCACCTCAGGACG
Organism: Leptothermofonsia sp. ETS-13; assembly: GCF_049200465.1. Classification (NCBI taxonomy): domain Bacteria; kingdom Bacillati; phylum Cyanobacteriota; class Cyanophyceae; order Leptolyngbyales; family Leptolyngbyaceae; genus Leptothermofonsia; species Leptothermofonsia sp. ETS-13. The sequence goes on along the minus strand of NZ_CP120836.1, from coordinate 567,703 downwards.
CAGCACCGAATAGTTTTCAGTCAAAGGATTGCTCCCCTTGATCTCAAAGTTTGTCTGGCTGCTGCGAGCAATGCAGTGAAAAAACATGGCTTCTTCAACCGCAGAGACCAGCGCATGACCAATGCCCCCTAACATCGAGTGATAAGGCCAGATCGTCAGGGGATATTTGCCATCCTCAGTTAGGCGGCGGGTGTAGTGCAAAGCGTGACGTTCGAGGGCAGAATAGTTACCCTGGGTCAGACTATAAGCAATATTTGGATTCACCTTCCATACCCCCTGCTGCACGTCTTCCAGGGTAATCATGGTGGCAGCCGGAGTCGGATGGTCTCCAGCCTCATTCACCCAAAAAATGGGGTGAAAAATCTGCATGGCTGTGTGAGTATCCATAGTTGGGATGATCTCGGTAATTTCCCCCAGATTGCGGTAAATAAACTCGCACAGGCGCACATTATCCTCTACAGCTCCCATTCCCGACCGACCACCCACAAAGAGTTCAAAGTCGGGAATGCAAAAGGTATTCTGTACATCAATGGCCAGCAAACAGATGCGCTCCCTATCCTCCGCGGCAGGTGGAATATGATACTGCGCTGCCCAGGCTTCGGCCTCGGCGGCCCTTTGCTGATAGGGCACCCGCCATACCTCACCAACCCTGGCAGGATCGAAGTGAGATGGAATGGGTAGCCGCTGGGTAGTGTGCGTCTTCATGATTCACCTCCATCAAGAGGGGGACAGAAAATCAGCCAACCCCTTGAATCAGAGCATAGCTTGAATCCTCAAAGAATAGAACTTCTGCCACCACTACGGGCAATGTCCCTATTTCAAAGCGACTTCAGGTGATCTTTCCAGTTCAGCAACCGAAGAGTCTCTGTCGTCAGCAACTTCCTTGCCCAGTTCTTCCAACCTTTGCTGCTTCAGTAGCTCCAATTGGTGGCGGAGTTGTTTCCTGACAATGTAGCGATAGCTGAAGAAGTGTTCGCCGATCGCCAGTGTTGCCAGATACTCTTCTACCAGGTTGGGTTTTAACAGCGCGATAATGAGCAAATTCCACCAGAAGCGAAAACGGGTGGAACGCTTGACACCCTGCCGCCACATGATGGCTCTAAACGCCCGCCATTGCTCTTGATCCAGTTTACGATCAGACTTGCCCCGCCAGCCGTTCATCATCATGAAATGGCGGAACGTGCGGTCCAAATAGGTGACTGGATCGTAGATTTCCCAGAATGCTTCAATGTATTCCTCGGTGATTTCTTCCACCGGACGGGTTGGCACAAAGTTCATAATCGCTCCCTGGTGGAAGGTTGCGAGACCTTCGATCAGCCGCCCTTCCCGCTTCAGGCGGTTCCACATGGCCGTATTTTGTAAGGCCTGCAACATGCTGAACTGTCCCTGGGGGATCCCCGTTTCCATAATGAAGTCTTTAATGCGTTGTCCGGCACCGGGGCGCTCATTGTCGAAGCCCATAATAAAGCCCGACATGATCTGCAATCCCATGCGGGTGATTTTGTGGCAGGAATCAATCAGGGACTGACGGGTATTTTGTACTTTGTTGATTCCAATCAAACTATCGGTATCCGGTGTTTCAATCCCCATGAAGACCAGAACAAACCCGGCTTTCACCATCAGTTCAATCAGTTCATCATCTTCGGCCAGGTTAAGGGAAGCTTCTGTAATCAGTTTGAAGGGATATTTGTGCTGTTCCATCCAGGGGATCAATTCTCGCAGGAAGACTTTGGCATTGCGCTTGTTGCCAATGAAGTTGTCATCCACCACAAAGATGTAGCGTCGCCAGCCCAGGTTGTAAAGAGTTTCAAACTCCTTCAACATTTGCTCTGGTGTTTTAGTGCGAGGCTTGCGACCGTAAAGGTTAATAATGTCGCAAAACTCGCACTGGAAAGGACAGCCGCGGGAGAATTGAACCGTCACAGCCAGATAGGCGTTGAGGTCAAGCAGGTCATAACGAGCGATCGGTATTTGGGTGACATCGGGCTTTTCGGGCGATCGAAAAATACCAGTTTCTTCGCCGCGCTCCAATGCCTCCAAAAACAGAGGAATGGTGCATTCACCCTCATCCAGAATTAGATAGTGCGCTCCTGCTTCCAGAGCCGCCTCTGGATAAGAGGTGGGGTAGGGACCACCTACAGCAACTTTTTTACCCAGCGACAGCCCTTTATGGATCAAATCCCGGAAGTCTAGTTTTTGAATAATCATTGAGGAAATGATGACCAAATCGCACCATTCCCAATCCTCATCGGTTTCAAACCGAATGTTCCGGTCTACAAGGCGAAGTTCCCAGTGGGGTGGGAGGAGTGCTGCAACAGTAATCAGACCCAGAGGTGGATTTGTGGAGCGTAAACCCGCCAGATCCAGCGTCTCCTGGTAGGACCAGAAGGAGTTGGGCATCACAGGCCAGAGCAGCAAAGCTTTCATAAGCGACTCCTCAAATTAAGGATTGTTATTGCTTTCCGGTGAGGTGAACTACATTTAACGCAATGAAGATCGTTTCACATTACCAATAAGGATTAGAAAGACTAAATTTGAGCTTTCCTTCCAAGGTTTGTAAATTTCTTTAGAAGAAGTTCATTGCAGTCTACAACATATGAAGGGTGGGGCAGGAACAGAACTTAACCTTTCGTAAGCTAGAACTTCCGGGTTCTTTGCTTTGCAATTATTGGGGAAGTACCCGGTATCAGGTTTCATTTCCTTTGAAGTCCTGTATCACCTGTTCAACCTGATTGGCATGTTGTGTATGCCCCAAGATTGGAAGGATTGGGGAAACCCTTAAAGTTTAAACTTAGGGAAAAGGGGGAAGACCAGGTCTATTATTACCAGGTCCATTATTAATCGTTAGGGAATCAGACAAAATTGCGGTAAGGATGTTTAACATAGCAATAATGGTTTGATGTTTAAGAGATGGGATTGCGATCGCTACAAATCCTTCAAACTCTTTGACGTCATAACTTTGACGTCATAACCTGTGTTTCTCACAGAAGAAGCCGCTCAAGAAACAGTCCCTCAGATTATAAAAATGTTCAGTCTAGCCAGGTTGTAAGCTTCCATCCCCCTCCCTACTAGACACTGTCCTGATGAAAATTGACAAATCTCTACCTTCCTGGGTTGTGGCAGAAACCCCCTTACGCAGGTCAGGCAAGGCCCACCCTACCTAGGTTTAAGCTGTCCTGGTAAAAATTGGCTGTCCTGGTAAAAATTGAGAAATCTGTATCTTCCTGGGTAATGGAAGTTCCCCTGAAAGTGGAAAAAGCAAAAAACTAAAATCTCTCCAGGAACGGGGGATTTTACTTCTGGTATCATGAAGAGTTCGCACGGACTTCACGCTTGCTAAGGAGAAACCCAATCATGGCTCGGATGTATTATGACGCAGATGCCAATCTAGATTTGCTTGCCGGAAAGACGATCGCCATCATCGGCTACGGTTCTCAGGGGCACGCTCACGCCCTTAACTTGAAGGATAGTGGCATGAACGTGATCGTCGGTCTGTATCCGGGTAGCAAGTCGGCAATTAAGGCGAAGGAGTCCGGGCTGACCGTACATAGTGTGAACGATGCGGCAAAACTGGCAGATTTCATCATGATTCTGCTGCCCGATGAAGTGCAAAAAACGGTGTACAAAAATGAGATTGAACCTCATTTAACTGAGGGTAAAACGCTGGCATTTGCCCATGGCTTTAATATTCATTTCGCCCAGATCGTGCCGCCCAACACTATTGATGTGGTGATGGTGGCCCCGAAAGGACCAGGACATCTGGTTCGCCGTACCTACGAACAGGGGGAAGGGGTTCCCGCTTTGTTTGCAGTGTTTCAAGACGCAACAGGGCAAGCCCGCGATCTCGCCATGGCCTACGCCAAAGGTATTGGCGGCACCCGTGCCGGAATCCTGGAAACCACTTTTCGGGAAGAGACCGAAACGGACCTGTTTGGCGAACAGGTTGTCCTCTGTGGCGGCTTGACGGCCCTCATTAAGGCTGGATTTGAAACCCTGGTAGAAGCGGGTTACCAACCCGAACTGGCTTACTTCGAGTGCCTGCACGAAGTGAAGCTTATCGTTGACCTGATTGTGGAAGGCGGACTTGCCAAAATGCGTGACAGCATTTCCAATACGGCAGAATACGGCGACCTCACCCGCGGTCCTCGGATTGTCACCGACCAGACCCGCGTTGAGATGAAGAAAATTCTGCATGAAATTCAAACTGGACAATTTGCCCGCGAATTTGTGCTAGAGAACCAGGCAGGCAAGCCCGGATTCACCGCTATGCGTCGCCGTGAAGCCGAACATCCCATTGAAGAAGTGGGCAAGGACCTGCGGGCCATGTTTAGCTGGCTTAAAAAAGCCTGAACAATTTGCAGCCATTGAGGTGTCGGACAACTAAACGGCAGCAGGCTGTGGGTGGATGAGTGACTGAAGATGGAGGATTCGGATATCCCCTATCATGCTATTTACTCATCTACTCTAACTTCATCTAATTCCTCATAAGAAGATGGAATCAGGCTTTGCCTCCAGGCAAGGAGTTCTACTCCTCCACCCCCGAATCTATTCTTCAATTTACTATTTTTCAGTCTAATTTTGTCCAGTTACTCATCTGTTACATGCTACCAATAACAACCCAACACCCTACCTCACAGAGAATGCCTCGCTGAAGCGGCGAGTAACAGGTTCAATCAGGAATGTGAGGATGGACTTCTGGCGGGTAACAATTTCGGCGGTGGCTGCCATACCAGGTGTGAGTTCAACTTCTTTACCTCGAACGTTGATCGCTTGCTTATTTAGCTGGATTCTGACAGGAAATACAAGACCTACATCTTTTTCAAGAATGGCGTTGGGACTTACTTTTTCCACCACTCCATCCACAATGCCAAATTCTTGATAGGGGAATGTCGCCAGCTTCACCTTCGCTCGCATTCCTTCACGGATAAAGCCAATATCCCGATTCAGCACTTTAGTATCCAGTACAAGCCGTTCTCCTTTAGGCAGCATGGAAAGTAGCTCTTCCCCAGACTGCACAGGTCCTCTGGTTGCTTTAATATTGTAGACTGTACCATCAAAGGGCGCTTCAAGGATTTCCTTGTCACGCTGTTTTTTAGCTGACGCCAGTTTACCTGTAATATCGGTCAGTTCTTCCCTCCGCTTCGCCAGTTGAGTCAGAATTTCACTCTGGCGCTGGGAACCTAATCCAGTGGCAGTGCTTTTGGCTCCTTGAAAAGCCTCTTCAGCCTGAGCAACTCGCTCACGCTGGGCATCGATTTCCTTTTCAATTGAGACTACTCTGTCTCGCGCGTTGATCACTTCATCCTGAGCCCGAATGTAGTCTAACTGGGGCACTGCACCGCTGCCCTTGAGGCTGCTAAGTGCCTGCTCCCGCGTTTGGGCATTCTTGAGGCTGTCCCTGGCGGACACCAGATTCTCCTGTAGGCGGGAAAGGCGGGCGATCGCTTCCTGGCGAGTTGCATACTGGCGCTCCACTTCAGCATTTGCAGTTGCCTGCTTCGTGTCAAACTCTCTCAGGCGAGCTTCCAGGAGCTGATCCTGGAGAGGAGCGCCAGTTTTATGTTCACCCCGACTTTCGGCTTCCAGACGGGCAATGTCCTGACGAATGAGTTCTGCTGATTTCTCCAGTCGGTCTACATCGGTCTGGGTTAGCTCAGAATCCATTTCCAGCAACACGGTACCCTTACTGACGTTCTCACCTTCCTTGACGTTGATTTTTTTAATGCTGCCATTGCTGGATGCCCGGAATGGACGGACTTCTGCCGAAGCAACAACCTGGCCATTGGCTGGAGCAACCTCATCTACCTGACTGAGCGCTGCCCAGGCGATCGTCCCAAATACCAGGGCACTAATACTTCCGGCCAGGAGGCGCGTGTAGAGGGGTGGCAACTCTTGAACCGCTTTACCCAATTCGTAGGAAAGCGACTCCTCCGGGTTTGCCAGCCTTTGTTTGACCTGGCGTGATTGAGCAGGAGTGGAGGATATGGAAACTCGCATCGAGGATAAGACCTCCCAATTCTAGCGGCGGGGCAAAAGTTTAGACTCTTTCACTATAGTGCCCGAATCGCACTATCGCTCCCCAGACTGAGGAAAGAGTCATTCATCGGAGTGGGGCTTAAAAGTTGATCAGTTGCTAAGCTGAATCTAAGCCCTGTATAACCTAATTAAGCGGGTATCAACTACTAAATAAATTGCCGAATCTATTGAAGAGTTCGGAGTTGTATTGCACAGATTTTATATTTCTTAGCAATTCTTAGGCTTTTTACCAAAGCGCTGAGTTCCTTCCAGGATTAACACTGAATATTGATCATTCCCTTTTCACTTCTTTGACTCGCCGTGTTTCAACTGTTGCAACTTCTGATTCATACCATCCAACTATTACTGGTTCCGATTTGTTTTGTCAGCGCCTGGGTAATCGTATTTCTGATTGGTTGGAGTCTCTGGGCAGCAACCCGTGATACCGTTGCCCGTTCTCGCCAGATGCACCAAATTCCCTGCTCCGAGTGTCGTTTTTTCACTAGCGACTATCATTTGAAATGTACGGTTCATCCCTCTACAGCGTTGACTGAGGCCGCAATCAACTGTCCCGATTTTGAGTCAGGGAAACGACAACCCTTGATGCCAGAAATGCAGGAAAGTATTCATCGATAAATTGTGTCTATGCTAATCCGAAAACTGAGTGCCTGCGAAGAATTTGTCGCAGGAGATGGTACTTTACTGCGAGAACTCCTGCATCCTGATAAGCAGCCATTGGAATTGCGTTATAGCTTAGCCCATGCGATCGTGCCAGTTGGGCAGACCTCCATTCCCCATTCCTTAAAAACCACTGAGGTTTACTACATCCTCAGTGGCACAGGTGAAATGCATATCAATGAAGAAACTTATCCGGTTGAACCGGGGGATGCTATCTACATTCCACCTGACGCCAGGCAGTACATCGAAAATAAGGGCACAGAGCCACTTGTCTTCATATGTATTGTTGACCCTGCCTGGCGTCAAGAAGACGAAACCGTTTACGCCTAAGTGTTTTTGGAACCCCGTACCGAATTTGGCTGGCAAACTACCAGTACTTTAAAACTTTCACCGAAAGACGAATAGGGCTCACCTTAAACCGGGCAGGATGGGCAATGCCCACCCTACATTCCTACATCAGAGGTCTGCGGATAGTCGCTTAGTCCCCGGTAGAGTCGGGAAAACGATTGTTTGGAATTTGTTCAGCTTCTGGGCAATCGTCAGACACAACAGGTTCTGCATTTCCTCGGGGAACAGAGGCCAGTTTTTGAGTCACAGCCCCAATACTTTCCAAACGAACCATTTCCTCCCAGGAACTAATTTCATCGTCTTCTTCCATTTCGTAGCGCAGAGTAACCAGGTCTCCTTCAATCTCAAGGATTCGTGCCCGCTCTATCCAGCGCTGTTGGTCCCGCAAGAAGATCCAGACTTCGCGACCGTCGCAGCACAGTTGATAGATCTTGCGGTGTAGCATGGTTGCTTCTCCTGAGCAATAAAATTGGTCAAATACTTCATGTGACACCCCGATAGGTATCGCTTCTTAAACCTTCAGTCAGCGTTGAAATCTTAGACCCATCGATAAAAGAATAGAAATCCCTATCTAAGCCCATGACCATCCCCTGGCTCAGCCTGAAAAAGGTCTTCAGATACAACTGGCTTTATAGTAGACCAAGAGCAAAACTCGTAAACCTTGCCTTGAGTCAATGGGTCAACCGCTATAGAAGACTTCTTTTGCGAAAAAACAACGGCTGCTGAGGTCATTATTCAGACAATATTCAGACAATGCGAAAAAGGGCAGTGTGAAACTCACTCAGAGCGGATAATGGTCAGGTGATTTTAGAGAAAAATGTTTTGGCTCAGAGGCTAGACAGATCAAGAGCGATCTGTGGAAAGAATATAGTTTAAAGCCATCTGTAAGATCAGCCATCGTGCTTGGTGTTCTCCCTTTTCTGCAACTGCAACGGGCTGGGCTAATTCTGCATCTGAAAATATGCGTTCTTAAGTATCGGATTGTACCAACTATTCTAGCGATTGTTAAGCGCAGTTAGGGTGAGTATTGCGAAGATGATGTGAAATTCAGAATTGGAGGGGACTGGAATGTTATTGCATTTGAGCACCTGGCTTGAGGTAGAAGCTTATCTGGAGCAATCCAGGGGAATCATTTTTCCGATCGGTTCAACGGAGCAGCATGGGCCAACAGGGCTAATTGGGACGGATGCGATTTGCGCGGAGGCGATCGCCCGCGCGGTGGGAGACACGACTCAGGCACTGGTGGGTCCTACGATCAATGTGGGAATGGCCCTACACCACACGGCATTTCCCGGCAGCATCAGCCTGCGACCCAGTACCCTGATTCTGGTTATCCGGGATTACATTACGAGCCTGGCACGGGCAGGCTTCACCCGGTTTTTCTTCATTAACGGGCATGGAGGCAATGTAGCCACGTTGAAGGCTGCCTTTTCGGAGGTTTATGCTACGCTGGCTGACCTGAATCTACCCAGGGCTGACCAGGTACGATGTCAGGTTAATAACTGGTATATGGGGAGCTCTGTGTACAAGCTGGCAAAAGAGCTTTATGGCGATCAGGAAGGCTCCCATGCCACACCCAGCGAAGTTGCTGTGACTCAATACGTCTATCCAGAAGCAATCAAGCAGGCGACCTTAAGCCCAGAGGTTTCTAAAGACCACCGCATCTACACTGCGACGGATTTTCGCCGCCGCTACCCGGATGGGCGGATGGGGTCCAATCCCGCATTAGCCACCCCAGAACACGGTAAGCAGTTCTATGAACTCGCAGTGAAAGAGTTGAGCAGTTCCTACCTGGAATTCCTCAACGCAGAATAAGTGACGGGTGTGTGCTAAACCAGTGGTTAGGGACTCGCCGAGAAATAACATCCCACTTTCATCCACCCATCCACCCCGTTCAACTTGGGATTTTATTTGTACGCTGATCCCTTAACTCTCTGTAGGGACACTCCGTGGAACGTCTCTACTATAGCTGTCGCCAGGTTGCTCAGGAAATTAGCTTTGAAGGGGGTGTAGGGGCTTCGCTCCCAGCCAGGGGTGGAACCTCTGCACCCTGTCCTAAGCCTGGTGGCTATAGCTATAGTGTTGCAAACACTAGTACCGCGCGGCGGAAATGGGCATATCCTGAAGGAGTCGGTGTTGGAGAATTGAGTCTGATGCCTGGTCCTGCCCTTCCCGCCCTGATTGTGAGTGAATCCGAGCGTCGCGAACTAGAGCAGTTGGTGAAGCGACCGAGTACACCCCAACAACTGGCATTGCGAGCGCAGATCATTCTGCGTGCCAGCCAGGGAGACAGCCAAGGTCAGATTGCTCGAGAGCTCGGCATCGGGGAGCAGATGAGTCGCTGTTGGCGGCGCTGCTGGCAAGCGCTACAGACCTGTGAGTTGCCAGTGTCGGAGCGCTTAGCCGATGCCCCCCGTCCCGGTGCCCCCGCCACGTTTACCTTGGAGCAAATCACTCAACTCTATGCCCTCGCATGTACCCCGCCCGAGCACTCTGGACGCCCCATCAGTCACTGGACCCTCCAGAGTTAGCCGATGAACTGGTCAAACAAGCGCCTTGTGGCGCGGATCAGTGGTCGCCCTGTCAGGCGTTTGTTAGCCGAAGCCGAACTGAAACCGTACCAGAGTCCCTACTGGCTTCATCCCCCGACCCGGACTTTGCCACCAAAGTCCAAGACATCTGCCAGGTCTACGAATGCGGCTGCGCGGGCCGAACGTGGGGAGATGACCTACAGTCTTGATGAAATGACGGGCATCCAAGCCTTGGAGCGCGTGATGCCGGATATTGAGATGAAACCCGGACGCTGTGTGCGGGTGGAATTTGAGTACCAGCGTCATGGCACCCAAAGCCTGATTGCCACCTTGAATGTCGCCACTGGACGCATTGACCAGGCGACTGTGGGCGACACCCGAACCGAGCAAGATTTAGCGGCTCATCTCGACGCCCTACTCGCCCAAGTCACCGATGCCCCTAAAATTCATCTGGTCATGGACTGTCTCAACACCCACCAATCGGTAGCTCTGGTGCCACTGGCGGTCGCCCTGGAACCCGAACCACCGCCGTTAGGGTGCAAAGGCAAATCCGGCATCCTGAAATCGATGGCCACCCGGGCTGCTTTCTTGAGCAATCCACAGCACCGCCTGGTCATATATTTCACCCCAAAGCATTGCTCCTGGCTCAACCCAATCCAAATCTGGTTCTCCATTCTCAGGCGCAAGTGGCTGCGACGGGCCAGTTTCACTAGTCAAGCTCAGCTCAGCGCCAAGATTCTTGACTTCATCGACTACTTCAATCGCACCATGGCCAAACCTTTCAAGTGGAACTATACGGGCAAGCCTCTGACCTCATGACAGCTATGTGTTGTTATGCCGCTGGGTACTAGTTTCCATACCGCATCCGGATCCTGACGTTGGTATTAGAACCTGCCAGCAAGAAGGTGGCTTCTCCATATTTAGGAGGACCTGTGCGGGAATAGACCGGGTTATTGGAAAATCCGTAGCCTTCGGTCGGCATTCCCAGAGAGTTGCGATTGAGCTTGCCATCGCCATTAGAATCATGGAAAACCGCTACCGCGTAGTTACCGGAGGGGAGGTTATTGAAGGTGAAAGTCATCGGATTGTCTGTGATTTTGCTGCACTGACGCCTGGCACCACTGGTACTGCCTTCAGGGAAGCCTTGACTACGGGAGAACAATCGGATACAGAGCTGCCCCCGTTGGTTGCGGATGCCGTCAACCTGAACGGTCAGGTTTCCTTTGAAGGCGGCTTCTACGCTGTGTGTAAAGGGGAAAGCCGCCAAGAATGCCAGCAAAACTCCACCCGTTCTGAAATATCCCTGCATACCAGTGCCCAACTCATAGTGATTGTTGAATTTGGAATGATGGTGACCAGCGTCGCTCATCTTCACCTTTTGAGGTTTCCCCCCTCGCATCAAACTTCTCCCGATCCTGATTCTTCAGTTTCCTGTTGTCTGCGCCCGGCCAGGGCGATCGCGATCGCGTCCACCACTCTAGAGACCTCCGTAATCTCCATTCCCAGGTCTGGAACCGATTGCCCTTTTGGAATAATGGCTTGCTTGAAACCCAGTTTGGCTGCTTCCTTAAGCCGCAATTCCATCTGAGAAACGGGACGTACCTGCCCACCCAGACCGACCTCCCCGATCAGTACCGTGTGTGGGTCAACGACGCGATCGCGGAAACTGGCAACTATAGCAACAGCGACGCCCAAATCTGCCGCAGGTTCCCCAACATTTAGCCCACCTGAGGAGGCGACATAGGCATCTAGCTTGGAGAGGGGAATACCCACACGCTTTTCCAGGACAGCCAAAATTTGTAACAGGCGATTATATTCAATACCTGTTGTGGAGCGGCGTGGAGAACTATAGCTGGTGGGGCTGACCAGAGCTTGCAACTCAACCACAATCGGGCGGGTCCCCTCACAGGCAACAATCGTCGCACTACCAGGCGAATATTCTTCCGGGTTGCCTAAAAACAGTTCTGAAGGGTTCAGTACTTCCTGTAAGCCCTGATCTGCCATCTCAAACACACCAATCTCATGGGTTGCCCCAAACCGATTCTTGACCGATCGCAGGAGGCGGTGGCTGGCAAAGCGATCGCCTTCGAAATAGAGCACTGTATCCACCAGATGTTCAAGGACTTTGGGACCGGCGATCGCCCCCTCCTTCGTCACATGCCCCACAATAAACAGCGTAATATTCTGCCGTTTTGCCATCTGCATCAACACAGAAGTACATTCCCGCACCTGCGCTACCGACCCCGGAGCTGACGAAAGCGCACTGAAATAGAGAGCCTGAATACTGTCAATCACAGTGACATGAGGTTTTAATGACTCCAGTTCTGCCAGGATGACATCTAGATCGGTTTCGGGAAGCAAGTACAGGTTAACAGGAGTGGGGGTAGGGGGTGGGGAATGGGGAGTAGGGGTGTTTGCTCCAACTCCTAGCCTTTGGGCTCTCAGTTTCACCTGCTGGACTGACTCTTCCGCACAGACATAGAGGGTTCGATACTGAAGAGACAGGGAATTGGCCATTTGCAACAATAGCGTAGATTTACCGATGCCAGGGTCACCACCAATGAGTACGAGGGAACCAGGAACAATTCCGCCTCCCAACACGCGATCCAACTCGCTGTAGCCGGAAGGGAAGCGAGTTTGGGGATGATCTACGACCTGATTGAAGGTGAGGGATGCTTTGGGTTGAGGAGGAAGTTGGAGTTGGAACTTGCTTCGGCTACGAGATGCTGCGGCGACCGAGGCACGGGCAGTCATTGGAGTTGCAGGAGTTAACACCTGCTCTTCCAGGGTATTCCAGGAACCGCAGGCAGGACATTTTCCAAAGTATTGGGAGGACTCTGCGCCACATTGATTACAAACATAGTGCGATCGAGTTTTAGGCATTTATTCTGATCAGAACCTTGACGTTCTTATGGTTGAGGAAAAAAGTCGTGCCAACAAATCTTAAGAAAGCAGGAAATTGCGATCTCCCAAATCTTAAGAAAGTTTGAAACGCAACCAGGATAGGAATTTTAAGGCTTTGAATCTGTATAAATAAAGTATTATCTTTAATGATAAGGTACAGAAATTAATCATTCAAAAATTACTTAGGGAGCCTGATCAAATTGGAAAATCACAAGGAAAAAATACTTGTCGTTGATGACGAAGCAAGTATTCGCCGAATTCTTGAAACTCGTCTGTCAATGATTGGTTATGACGTAGTGACCGCGGCTGATGGTGAAGAAGCCCTCGACACGTTTCGCAATGCCGATCCTGATCTGGTGGTTTTGGATGTAATGATGCCAAAGCTTGACGGTTATGGAGTTTGTCAGGAACTACGAAAAGAATCTGATGTTCCCATTATCATGCTAACGGCGTTAGGGGATGTGGCAGACCGGATTACGGGTCTAGAGTTGGGGGCAGATGATTATGTGGTTAAACCGTTCTCGCCTAAGGAACTGGAGGCTCGCATTCGCTCTGTTCTACGCCGAGTAGAAAAGACGGGAACCTCTGGCATTCCTAGTTCTGGTGTTATCCATATCAATAACATCCGGATTGATACGAATAAGCGTCAGGTCTACAAAGGGGATGAGCGGATTCGGTTGACCGGCATGGAATTTAGCTTACTGGAATTGTTGGTTAGTCGTTCTGGTGAGGCATTTTCTCGCTCTGAGATTCTTCAAGAAGTTTGGGGTTATACACCAGAGCGTCATGTGGATACTCGTGTGGTAGATGTTCACATTTCTCGTTTGCGAGCCAAGTTAGAAGACGACCCCAGCAACCCAGAGCTGATACTGACTGCTCGTGGGACTGGCTATTTATTCCAGCGAATCATTGAACCGGGCGAAAACGAAAAGGTTTAGTGGTTTGCCATCGGTTTGCGTTCCTTCCAGCATTTTTTTGACAGGTCGGCTGCTGATGGTCGGGGGGTACTATCCTGGAAGAGAGAACGTTTATGCCCGATGCCATGCAGATTTACCTGGATTACAGCGCTACTACTCCGGTTCGTCCAGAAGCGATCGCAGCGATGCAGGAGGTCCTGACTGCCCAGTGGGGCAATCCCTCCAGTCTGCACGCCTGGGGGCAGCGGTCAGCCACGGTTGTCGAGCGAGCACGCGTTCAGGTTGCCCGACTGATTAACGCCCCAGAGGAGTCGATTATCTTTACAGCGGGTGGCACCGAAGCAGACAACCTGGCTATTACGGGTGTAGCACGTTTGTTCGATCGCCCGCAACACCTGATTATTTCTAGTGTCGAGCATTCGGCGATTGCAGAACCAGCTCGCTGGTTAGAGCAACTGGGCTGGCAGGTGACTCGTTTACCTGTGGACTCTATGGGGCGGGTATGTCCTCGTGACCTGCGAGCAGCATTACAGCCCAATACAGCTCTGGTTTCTGTAATCTATGGTCAGAGCGAGGTCGGAACGATGCAGCCAGTTGAGTCTCTCGCTGCGATCGCCCGTGCGCATGGGACCCTGTTCCATACCGATGCAGTACAGGTCGTCGGACGGTTGCCCGTTGATGTGCAACAGTTTCCCGTCGATTTGCTCTCCCTCTCCAGTCACAAGATGTATGGTCCTCAGGGGGCAGGGGCGCTCTACATCCGTCCAGGCGTTCAGATTGCCCCCATTCTGGGGGGAGGTGGGCAGGAGTCTAAGCTGCGGTCGGGAACTCAGGCGGTTCCTGTGATTGCAGGATTTGGGGTGGCGGCAGAGTTGGCCGCCCAGGAGATGGCTACCGAGACTTCCCGTCTGGTTCAACTGCGCGATCGCCTGTTCGATTTGTTGTCAGACGTGCCTGGATTAGTGCCAACCGGCGATCGTGTCCATCGCCTCCCACACCATGTCAGCTTCTGCCTCCAGCATGCTGATGGAGAAACCCTAACGGGTAAAACATTTGTGCGCCAGATGAACCTGGCGGGAATTGGCATCAGTGCTGGTTCTGCCTGTCACAGTGGCAAGGTCACTCCCAGTCCAATTCTGCTGGCGATGGGGTACGGCGATCGCGTCGCCAAATCCGGCATTCGCCTCACCCTGGGACGTGACACCAGCGAAGCCGATATTGATTGGACGGCGATGGTTTTGAAGCAAGTCTTAGAACGTTTGGCTCCAAAACCTATCATTCTCACCGGGGTTTAGATGGCAAGCATGGCAGATGGTCACTGGAATACAGTACGTCTTTCTCCCTACTATTTGTCCCAATTTCATCTAGAGATGAGCACTTGTTGAAGATTTCTCTACCTTGACGGGCAGACTTTTGGCTGGGCTATACTGCGGATGACCTGACTGAGCATAAACCCCCTATGCTTGAGCTTTCGAGCGTGAAGAAGCTCAAACCCAGTATTCAATGGTTTCTACTTCCCGGTATTTTGACGCTAATTGGCACCTCAGGAGCCGCCCTTTATTTCTGGATTGTGAACCGACCGGCTGATCCGGTTCCGGTGTCGCTGGTCACAGTTGAGGAAGGCAATGTCGAAAGCACAGTAAACGAGAGCGGTATCGTTGAACTGCGCGGGCAGAAAACACTCAAATCCCCCACAGAAGGAGCCGTCGAAAATGTGCTGGTGAAACCAGGTCAGCGAGTGCGGACGGGGCAGATTTTATTGACATTGCGTTATCCAGAGCGACAGACTGCACTGGCAAACCAGCAACTGCTGATTCGCCAGCAAGAGTTGACGCTGGAGCAGAACCGCCAGCGCGTTCAGGATGCAAAGGAGAAGCTGGCCATTGAAGAACGCAAGCTAAAGAATCTGGTGGATTTGGTTTCTCAGGGGGCGATTACTCAGCAACTATTCCAGGATCAGGAAGACCGGGTCCGTACAGCGCGAATTACTCTACGAGAGGCTGAGTCAACAGTTGCAATGTCTAAATTTGAGCTGGAGCGAACGCAACTGGAACGCCAGAGAATTCTGCAACAACTCCAAAACAGTGTCATCGTCTCCCCCATTGATGCGATCGTGCTGGATGTCAAAGTCAAAGATGGGGATGGTGTCGAACTCCGTACTGAATTGCTAACCCTGGGCGACCCCAACCAGGAATATGTTCAAACCCGGCTATCTACATTAGATGCTAAACGGGTACGGCTGAATCAGCTTGCCAGAATCAGCATTTTGGGTCCAAACCCGGAAATGTTTACTGGAAGAGTTCGGAGTATTTATCCCCAGGCAGTTTACCCGGAACAGCCCAAACAGGGAACGAACCGCTTATCGGAGCAGGCGACTGTTCCCGCTGTGATCAAACTAGACAAGCCGACCCGCAAACTGCTTCCAGGTTCCCAGGTGAATGTGGAAATTGTGTTAGCACAGGGGAAAAATGTCGTTACCCTCAACCCTGAAGCCATCCAGCGCTCTCAAGAAGAAACCTTTGTTTGGGTTCGTGACAGCAACAACAAAGCCCAAAAGCGCCAGATAGCGACCGGAATAGAGGGCCTGTTAGAGGTTGAAATCACCTCCGGTTTACGCCCTGGCGAACAGGTAATCCTTCCACCCGCAGAGCCCACCCTCCAGCCAGGAATGTTTGTGACGATTGAGAGGAGGCTTTAGGTAATTGTTTAATCGTTGGTTGTTATAGCGGTAGTCATTATGGTTAGGACGGGGTGCAGGGGTGGAACCCCTGGCTGGGGGCGAAGCCCCCACTCCCTCTCTAATTCCAATGTCCTAACGCACCTGCGTAGAGCTATAGTTGCTAGACGAGGTGAGGGGTGAGGGTGTCGATGGGGCGATGGGGCGATGAGTAGATGGCTAAAGGGGTTACTCATTCATCATCTACCCTCCCACTCATCCACTCATCCACCCTCCCACTCCATTACTCCATCACTCCCCAACTCACCCACCTTTCTACCCTCCTACCTCTCCCATGGGTTTAAGCATTTCCGATCTCCTCGCCACGACTTATCAGTCTCTTCGAAGCAATCTGCTGCGATCGGGACTGACGACGCTCAGTATGTTTATGGGGGTGGCAACGGTGACGGCAACGATGCATGTCAAAAGTATCAGCGAGGCCATGATCGCAGCAGAACTGGCAAAACGGGACGCTCCTCAGGTAGGGATTGGGGTTTCGTGGAGCCCCCGCCGCGATCGCATGCCTCTGAAATTGGAAGAAATGGACGTTTTGCGGCAACGGCTTAATGGTTTGCGAGCGATTACCGCTGTCAATTGGATGGGCATCGTGCCGGTCATCTTTCAAGGTGAAGAAGCGGATCCCTCGATAATTGCCATATCCAAAGACTTTTTCGTGACCGATGGCCAGCAGCTTCTAAAGGGTCGCTTCTTCACAGAGGCTGACTACCAGTCCTACCATCGTGTCGCCGTTATTGATCAGTTTTTGGTGGACCGGTTGTTTAAGGGCAAGAATCCCTTAGGGCAGCGAATTTATCTTAGAGGGAAACTATTTGTAGTAGTCGGAGTTGTGCCGACCAAGGAAAGTAGCAACAGCGAACCACGAGGGCTGGTATACATTCCATTGGCAATCTATAGTGCTATGACTGGAGATCGGACCCTCGATGCCATTCAGGTCAGTCCATACCATATCAGAAACCTGGAAAAACTGGGTAAACAAGCCGAGAAGCTACTGAAGCGACCGGGCAGACAATTGTGGAACTTTAACAACGCTGAGGACATTCTGGAGCAGCAAAAAACGCTGGATATGGCGGCTCGGGCATTGACTATCGTTGCAGTTATCTCTTTGCTCATTGGTGGTGTTGGAATTGCCAACGTGATGATTGGGTCTGTTACAGAACGAATTCCCGAAATTGGTTTACGACGAGCCATTGGCGCCACCAAACCGGATGTGATGCTGCAATTCATTCTGGAGGCAGCAATCCTGAGCCTGATTGGAGGCACATCTGCTTTGGGCACCGTGCATGGGCTGACCGTTCTAGCCGCAGACACATTCAAGCTGCCCTATCAATTTGAAGTCAGTACAGCAGCGATCGCCCTTGGCTCAGCCCTCATTGTTGGTGTTGGCGCAGGGCTACCCCCTGCCCTACACGCCAGCCATATTGACCCAGTTAAGGCACTACGTTCAGAGTAGGAGCTAAGAGAAAGAGAAGGGGGCAGAGGGGCAGGGGAGCAGAGGGGGCAGAAGTGAAGGAGTGAAGCGATAAAAAGGTAAGGGTAAAGGAGAGCAACTCAAAACTCTCTACCTCCTCTCCCCTTTGCCTGTCGCCCTTCGCTTTCACCAGAACTCAAAAATTCGCTATTTCTGAGAGTATGTTAAGTTAAGTTAAGACTGTTAGAATCATTAGAATAGAAGAAATCTCCGCACCTTGAGAAGGAGGACAGCCCCGGTGAATAAGCGGTGGAGAAATGTTGGACTTTATACGCTGCTGGCGATCGTTGTAGTTTCGCTAGCAACCGCGTTTTTTGATAAACAACCCCAAAGAGGGGAAACCTTGCGCTATAGCGAGTTTATAACGCAAGTTCAGGAAGGAAAGATTGAAAAGGTTCAGATCAGCGCTGACCGAAGTGTGGCGCGAGTTCGGAACCCAAACGGGAATACCTATTCAATCGTTAACCTGCCCAGTGACCCGGATTTGATTAACATCCTGACTGCAAACAAAGTGGATATCTCCGTTTTGCCCCAGTCAGATGATGGAATTCTCCTTAAGGCTCTGAGTAGTCTTCTCTTCCCGGTTCTGCTTCTGGTTGGCTTGTTCTTTCTGCTGCGACGAGCCCAAAACGGCCCCGGCAGTCAAGCGATGAACTTTGGCAAATCCAGAGCCAGAGTCCAGATGGAGCCACAAACTCAAGTGACTTTTGGAGATGTTGCAGGTATTGACCAGGCAAAGCTCGAGCTCAGCGAAGTGGTGGATTTCTTAAAAAATGCAGACCGCTTCACCGCTGTGGGTGCCAAGATTCCCAAAGGGGTGCTACTGGTGGGTCCTCCGGGAACGGGTAAAACTCTGCTGGCTCGTGCTGTGGCTGGTGAAGCAGGGGTGCCTTTTTTCTCCATTTCTGGCTCTGAGTTTGTAGAAATGTTTGTTGGGGTGGGTGCTTCCCGTGTACGTGACCTGTTTGAGCAGGCGAAGGCCAATGCACCCTGCATCGTATTCATTGATGAAATTGATGCGGTTGGTCGTCAGCGGGGCGCTGGTTTGGGCGGTGGTAACGATGAGCGTGAACAGACCCTGAACCAGTTGCTGACCGAGATGGATGGGTTTGAGGGCAATACTGGAATCATCATTATTGCGGCCACCAACCGTCCAGATGTCTTGGATGCAGCACTACTTCGCCCTGGTCGCTTTGACCGTCAGGTAGTAGTTGACCGTCCTGACTATGCGGGTCGGCTTGAGATTCTAAACGTCCATGCCCGTGGTAAAACCCTGGCAAAGGATGTGGATTTAGAGAAGATTGCCCGTCGGACACCTGGCTTTACAGGGGCTGACCTGTCAAATCTGCTGAATGAAGCAGCGATTTTGGCGGCTCGTCGCAACCTGACTGAAATCTCGATGGATGAGGTCAATGATGCGATTGATCGCGTCCTTGCTGGTCCTGAGAAGAAAGATCGGGTGATGAGCGAGAAGCGTAAAGAGCTGGTTGCCTATCACGAAGCCGGGCATGCCCTGGTTGGAGCCCTAATGCCAGATTATGACCCGGTTCAAAAGATCAGTATCATTCCTCGCGGGCGTGCTGGAGGTCTGACCTGGTTCACTCCCAGTGAAGACCGGATGGATTCTGGGTTGTATTCTCGTTCCTACCTGCAAAACCAGATGGCAGTTGCCCTGGGTGGTCGCATTGCTGAAGAAATCATCTTTGGTGAAGAGGAAGTGACGACAGGTGCTTCTAATGACCTGCAACAGGTTGCTCGTGTTGCTCGCCAGATGGTGACTCGATTTGGGATGAGCGATCGCCTCGGCCCTGTTGCGTTGGGCCGTCAGCAGGGCAATATGTTTCTGGGCCGCGACATTGCCGCTGAACGGGATTTCTCTGAAGAAACGGCAGCCGCAATTGATGACGAGGTTCGTAACCTGGTTGAGCAGGCCTACCGTCGTGCTAAGGCTGTACTAACCAGCAACCGTCATGTTCTGGATCAGTTAGCTGCAATGTTGATTGAGAAAGAGACGGTTGATGCAGAGGAACTGCAAGAACTGTTAGCCAACAACGATGTCAAAGTCGCTGCCATTGCTTAATTTAAGTCTCTTGGTAGCCCTGCGCATTCTGGTTAGGATAAGGGGTTGGGGGGCAATGCTCCCACAGCAGGGGTTTCACCCCTGCACCACCCCATCACAATCTAAGTGTTTTATGACAGTCGGATAGCGAATTCGTTGCGGATGAGGTTGACCTAGACTAACCGGGGGACTTTCCGCATGATTGAGGATTTGGAGCAGGAGTGCCAATAAGCATTGAGACTTGTGCAAAGGCATTGGCAACTCGATTGGATAAGAGGTGAGGGGCAGATTTTTGCCAGGGCAGTGGAGTATTTTGCTTAATGTAGAACCGTATCAGCTTTGCCTGGGGTGGAGCACTGTCCTGCGCTGCCTCATACAAACTTGACCACCGACGACGAAAAATCGTGAGAGCCAGAATTCCGCAAACGATGAGACGCCTGGATTGACAATACTGCGTCCATGACAGCAGCCTGCGGCTTCACCCACATAAATCGAGGCAACAAAGCTGTGAGGGTGTCCGGGTTGATAATCAATTGTGATTTTTCCAGCATGACAATCACTAATAGCCACTAATAGCCTGGTTGGTTTGCTCCACATCAACCCCAGGCAGTCACCAGCGATTCCTAACCAGGACGAAACAACGCACTACCCGCCTTTTGCCCAATATAACTTTTGCCGAAATCAAAATATTCTCCCTACAAACCAACTGAAAGATTGTTATCACTAAAGTATTGAATGCAGGTGGCAAGGGTAATGTGGGGAAAAGATATCAACGCTCCAAGACGAATTGGCTTGCTGGTAGCACTGGGCGGTTCAGGAATCATTCTGGCGTGTTTTGTCCTGGTCACCCATCGCTGGTTTTCAACCACCCCTTCCGCAGATGAGCTTTTAGGGGAAACACCAGCAGCACCGGCTGAATCACCAAAACCCCCGACTGCCGTACCCCCAGCGGCTGTTTCCCCTTCTCCTACTGTTTCAGCTAAATCAAAAATTGACAGTTCTGCGATCGCCAGTCCTCCTTCAACTTCTGGCGTCGCTTCAACCAACGCAGCCAGTACCAACCGTCAAGGAATTTTACGAATTAGCAATCCCACCGAATATCCCATCAGAGTAGTGTTACTGGCAAAACGCTCTCAAGCTACTCCTCCATCCGCCGCTGAAAAGTCCTCCACCTATGAGCTTCCTGCCCATTGGGATTTTGCTCCGCAAGAAGGGAGCACAAAGGGGCTGGTAGTATCGTTGCCAAACCGAAACCTCAGGGTGAAAAAAAGGTGATATTCTGATTGCCTTTGCTCAGGATGGTTCCCGTCGCTACTGGGGGCCCTACGTGGTGGGAGAGACAGAATTTCCAACCTGGAATCCCAAGGGAGGAGAGTGGTTACTGGTCTTACCACCCTGAGGAAGGTATAGCAGGGGAGCAGAATATCCGTGATGCGATAGGGCGAAGTTAGGTTTTTATAGCAATACTCCTTTTATAGGAATACTCCTATAGATCAGGACGGGGTGCAGGGGTGGAACCCCTGGCTGGGGGCGCAGCCCCCCACTCCCTCTCTAATTCCAACGTCCTAACGCACTTGCGTAAAGCTATCTGGCGGTGTCTCCTGAGACAACCAGCGAATCTCAGTAATTTGGCAGACCACTACTGCTCTGATAAGATACTCAACTTAACCGTTTCACCGTCCTTGAGGGGTTTGCTGCTACGAGCGACGAAGCGTTCACCTGGCTTTAAGCCGGATAAAATTTCGACTCTTCCATCAGCTTGTTTGCCTAATTTCACCGATCGCGCCTGAACTGTCGGCTGTTTTCCTGCACCAGTGATGACAAACAGCATGCCTTCTGTTCGCGGTGTCTTTTCCTGTCTTCTAGAACCAGGGACTGCCGCCAAATTTGGCATCGCTTGCTTGGGCGATCGCTCCTCCTGGAGTGCTGTTACAGGAACCACAACGTTTAAGACATTGCGTGGCTTAAAACTGAGCCGAGCCAGCAAGCCACTTCCTACCTTGCCTGCGGGGTTGGCGATTGTGACTTCAATTGGCACCAGGCGAGAGGTGGGGTCGGCGGCTGGAGAAATGCGTGTGATCGTTCCAACCAACTTTTCTCTGGGAAAAGCATCCAGCCTGACCTGAGCGGGTGCGCCAAGGCGAAGGTTCCCCAAATCCAGTTCCGATACTTGAACAGTGACTTTGGCTTTGCTAAAGTCGCCCAGTTTCAGCAATTCACTGCCAGGCTGCACCAGGTTACCAATTTCGGTCGTGCGGGCAATGACCAAACCGTTAATGGGGGATCGGACAATGGTGAAAGAGCGACGCTGCTGAGCCTGGGTGACCAGTGCCCGTTGGGCAAGAACCCGCCGTTCTGCAGCCACGATCGCTTCCTGCTGATTGCGTACCTGCTCCTGGGACGATCGCAAAACCTGGGCAGCCGTCCTTGCTTCTGTTTCAGCCTGTTCTGCCTGTTGTCGGCTAGAAGCTCCATCCTGGGCCAGTTGGGTCAGCCGATTAGCATCTGCTTCTGCCTGTTGCAACTGAAGTTTTGCCTGCTCTACACGGGTCTTTGCCTCACTCACCTGGGATTTCAAGCGAGAAACCTCTGACTGGCGGGCGGCGAGTTCTGCTTCGGCGTTAGCAACCGTTGCTCGCAACAAAGCATCATCAATCTGAGCCAGTACTTGGCCTTGCTGGACGCGATCACCCACATCCACATTCAACCGCAGCACCTGCCCTTCAATTTGAGCCCGTAGGGAAACTTCGCGCAGGGGGCGGGTGGTGCCTGTGTATTCCCTTAACTCATCAAGGGACGCCGTTTTCGCGATCGCCCCATCTACTGTGGTTGCTCCCTGGCTGCGGGCAGAACCAGGTGGTTGGGGATCGGCAGTTCCCCTGAGTGAGCTACAACCCGCAATGGCCAGCAATAGAAATACCCAACTGGGCAACAAAATGAAATGAGCTCTCGCTTTCAGCGACGCAGATAGGCTTAGTTTGGAAGGCTTAAAAGGGGGCATGGGATGATCTTCAGAATCAGGGAACACTTACATCCGTTTGCAAACCGGAGTCTACAAAGCAGTATCATGGCCTCCGCTGCCGAACAAATGGAGGAAGTTGGGGGACTTTTTTAAGGTGGGGAGGAGAAGGGGGAGATTGCGCCGATGAGGATAGGGGTTTTTCTTGAAAATAGTTCTGAATTCGAGAGGAGACAGTTTTGATGAAACGATTGGGGGGTGGAGTCTCTAATTTTGGCGGCTTCAGGTTAAACGATGCCTGGAACGATTCAGGTGGGCGATCGCGAAAATAGGTCGTTTTTGAGCGAGGATCTGCCTGCTTGGCAAAATGGCGCTTGTAAACCGATTCACCCCAATCACAGAAGGAATGGCTCAGTGCTCCCAGTTCCAGCCCAATTCCCAGCGCAAGACTCTCAGCGGGATATTTTTGCAGGAGTTGTCCAATCGATATAGTACTGACTTCCAGCCAATGGTAAGCAGAGCGCTGCCACTGGTCAGTGAAACCCAGCCACTGAGCAGCGATCGCACCCAGCAAGATGGTGATTAGCCCAAATGCCCCCACCCAACTCAGCAGATACAGTATCCGCACCACCGTTCCCACTAAAGGACCGTGGGACAGAATCGAACGATGGCGCATTCCCTGGCGATAGGGTAGCCAGATCCAGCGGAGGGGACCCCAACGGCAGTACTGTCGCGAATAGATATCCAGATCCGGACCAAACATGAGACCGCTAAACAAAAAACCACCCGATACCATCAGGGTCAGATTACTACTCTGAGTGCGCTCAAAGGTTAACCCAGCAACCAGTGGCAGGCTCCAGAGGGTAATGCTGTCGTGGGTTCGACCAGAGGGCATAGGTGGCGGGGTGCAGGGGTGGATGGGTAGATGGGTGGATGGGTAGATGAAGTTGGAGAAGGCTGCCTTAATTCTCTCAGGATCGTAGCAGGAGTGCAGAAGACCTGTTACAATAGGTGCTTGTGTCAGATAACCAATCTGAATCTTTACGGGCGATTAACTCAGCGGTAGAGTATCTGCCTTACAAGCAGAGAGTCACTAGTTCGAATCTAGTATCGCCCATGATTCCACCCCAATCCTTCGAACAACGGCTGGATGAATCCAAAGTCACCCATGTGATGTGGTTGCTGTGGGTGTTGTCTGCTGGATTGATTGCCCTGGATGGCTTCGACTTTTTCATCATTGGCATTGCCATACCCTTTCTTCAGCAGGATTTTGGCCTTAGTTCTACGGAAATTGGGGCAGTGGCGGTGGCAGCCGTGGCTGGATCGCTTGTAGGGGCGTTGACACTCGGTCCCATTACGGACAAAGTAGGACGGCAACTCATGCTGGTTGTTGATATTGCCATCTTTGTTATTGCCACGGCAGGAACGGCGCTTGCCTGGGATGCCACTTCTTTGATTGGGTTTCGGTTTCTCGTCGGAGTAGGCATTGGTGCAGACTATCCCATCAGTGTGGCTTACGTAACCGAGAATGTCCCTTCTCGATCGCGCGGACAGATGGTCATTGGAGCCTTTGCGTTCCAGGCCGTGGGTGCGCTTCTGGGTGCAGTGACCGGGCTGATTGTGATTGGTGTATTCCAGGCACTCTCTCCCAATTCGACTCAACTGATGATTCAGTATGCGTGGCGCTGGATGCTGGGAGTTGGGCTGGTGCTGGCGATCGCCGTTGGCATTTTGCGTTTCAGCTTTTTGCTGGAAAGCCCCCGCTACTACATTGCCAGAGGAGATTATGAAGCGGCATCGAAGGCGGCATCTATGTTGCTGGGCGAACCGATTCACCTCAGTGCTGAAACCGATCCACCCGAACGGGAACCCAGCTTACCCTACAGCGCCCTATTCTCATCTCGCTATCGCCGCAGCACTGCGCTCACTTCCATTCCCTGGTTTTTGCAGGACATTGCAACCTACGGAATTGGAATTTTCACTCCCACCATTATTGGCGTGCTGGCATTTTCCAGTGAAGAGAATTTCATTACTAAAGAAATAGCCTCAGCAGCAGGTTCTGCCTTTGTTGATTTGTTTCTGATTGCCGGTTTTCTGATTGCGCTTGGATTGATTGAGCGAGTTGGGCGCATCCGCTTACAAGTCGCTGGCTTCCTGGGAATGGCGGCGGGTCTTGTGATTCTGGCTGTATCTGACCTGTTGCCAGTGGAGAAAGGACTGGCGATCGCTCTGGTTTTTATCGGCTTTTTCATTTTCAACCTGATGATGAACGCCGGTCCCAACTCGACCACTTTTCTCTTATCTGGAGAAGTGTTTCCAACCTCCATTCGAGCCAGCGGTGCTGGGTTTGCAGCGGCTGTGGCCAAAGCAGGGGCGGTGCTGGGCACATTTTCACTCCCCCTGTTGCAACGGTCCATCGGCGTTCCTGCCCTACTGTTGCTACTTGCTCTCATTTGTGTGGTGGCAGCGGTAATGACCTATCTGTTTCGAGTTGAAACGATGGGGCGATCGCTGGAAGAAGTCAGCGTGGATGGATGATAGGTGATATGACGATCCTTTTTGAATTTGAACGGGGTGCAGAGGTTCCCCCCTGCGTGGAAGCTTCACCCCCTTTTTCACAAACGATTTGTGAACGCTACAGGTGGTAGGTCGGTGGCAAGATAGCCACCACTGTTAACCACTCAAAAATGAGTATGATTGGACACCCTTCTTACTGGGAATGGGCCTTTTTTATGGCAACCCCTTTGGAGAGGTAACCGACGATTTTGGGAAAATTGTCTGCGTAAAATTGCTCTATTCTGACGGAATCAAACTGATTTTCAATTAACTGACGAATGTTTCGGTTGAGGTGGCAGCCATCGGCAATCACTTTTTGAATCGGGGTCAAACGATTCTGCCACACCTGAATTTTAGGGTCATTGCTCAATCCATGTTCAACGAAAAAGAATTGACCACCCGGTTTGAGTACCCGGTAAATTTCCTTCAAAGCCTGCTCCACGTTGGCAATGCTGCATAGCGTCCAGGTGCTGACGACGCTATCAAAGGAATGATCTGGCATTGGCAAATGTTCACTATTGAGTACCCGGTGGTCTACTGCGATCGCCGATGCCTGAATTCGCTTCTGCGCCAGCGAACGCATTCCAGGGTTGACATCAACGGTGGTAATTTTTTTGACGGAGTTGGGGTAGTAAGCCAGATTTAGTCCAGTGCCAAAGCCAATTTCCAGAACGTCGCCGGACACCCCTGCCAGAATTTCTGTGCGGTATTGCGCCATCTCTGGACCAGCCATTGCCCAGTCCAGCAGGTAAGGAAGAATTTTTTGTGCGTAGAATCCCATTTAAATTATTTCTGGAAAAAGCAGGGTTTGGAGCAGTTGGTAATTGAGGTACTTTGTTGCGCCATAACAGCAGCGGAATGCTCAAGATTCCCAATACTATGACAACTGCCGTCATGATCCAGATTACAAGACGATTTGCCTGGTAGTCTCCCCGTTCGATCTGCCAAAACACCTGGTTATAACGCCAGGCTGCAATCGCAATCACCCCAATCCCAAACACCACCAGGCTGACACCCAACGTTTCAGAGTTGAAAAAAGGATGGGTGGTCGATTCCTGCTGAGTTAGGCTGAGGTGAAGTTGCTGGAGAAAGATACCAAAACGGGCGATCGCAACCCCAAAACCAATGAGTGAAATCGATGTCCGCAACCAGGCCAGAAAGGTGCGCTCATTGGCCTGATGCTCCCGTTGGCGATCAATCTTTGGTTCCTTAGTCATAAGGGGAGGCAGAGTAAGTGAGGGGAGAAGCGTGAGGTGTGGAATGCCAGAAACCATCAGGAATGCCTGAGGTTCAGGAACCATTTCCGTAAAATCCTGGTCATTCAAGATACCGAACATTCCCATCTACCTGAGAGTGCTGCGAGGTCATTTGCAAAGCGGAAACCAGACTTCAAAGCATCCTGTTGAAACAGCGGCTAGAGTCACCCAAATCTGTTGTGACCACAGGGAACCAGGCATTCTCAATTATGAACATACAAGCCATGCAGCCCGGAAATCTCCGTGAAACGGATGCCAAAACGATGGAAATTCTCTCCAGCCCGGCTCCTACTGCAACCCCAACCCCCATTCAACCAAAACCAACCGCAAGGGTATCTGTAGAAATTCCCGCAGATCCAGGATTTAACCCCTTTGATCCCAATTGGGTCAAGTTGTGGGAACACGTTGGCCCCATTAGCTACCTTGTGCTGCTCTGCCTGCTTGTCTGGCTGTTAACCCGACTTGTGGAAGTCGTCAAGGGAAAATAATTTCAGAGTTGGTTTGTTGTATCGGGGGCGATAACCACTCCCAAATCCTGTTCACTTTCCAGAGGTTTAACCAGGTCATCAAAGCCGCGGAACTCTACTCCAATGGAATCGCAGGCTTGCTTCAGTGCCTGCTGAAACTCTTCTAAGCTGTGCCCATAGCCGCATCGCTCAGCCGCAACTTGAACGCCAAAGGTTCCGTTTGCTCTAGCACAATCAATCAGTTCTGCACCTTGAAGGGGGGTTGGTGTTGTCATAAAGAGGCTTCCTTAGCAGAGGTTAGTTTGAGTTGTTATACTAATGTTTTATGAAGCTGTACATTATCCCCCCCCGGCTGTCACCGTCTCCTTACCAAGGGGGACTACAGAGGGTTCTGATTCTACGCCTCCTCATATTAAATTAGTATTAGTTTTTAGTTGTTAGGTAGGTGCGGGGTGGATGGGTGATAGGGTGATGGGATGATAGGGTAATTGCTCTTTACATCCATCACTCCAGCACTCCCTTACTCCAACAACCCTTTCCCCTTACTGCTCTTACAGGCTGCGGTCGTTTCTGTTAATCCTAGTACAAAACGCCAGTTGCCTACTCCTTTAGGAGGTATAGAATGGCTAGAATCCTGGCTTCTGGCTCCTGACTTCTCACTCCTTATACCACTCGATTTTGCCGGATACACTCCTGATACCAACGGAAACTGGCTTTGGGGATGCGCTGTTGGGTGGCATAGTCGGTGTAGAGGATACCAAAGCGGCGATCGTACCCCCAGGACCATTCAAAGTTATCTAGCAAGCTCCAGAGGAAGTATCCTCGCACTGGATAGCCTTCATCCACAGCCCGATGAACAGCTTTCAGGTATTGCCGCAGAAACAAAATTCGCTCTAGATCGATGATTTCTCCTTGATTGCCTACGGTATCTGGTGCGGCACAACCATTTTCAGTGATGATGAGTGGCAAATCTGGTTTGTTCAGAGTTTCACTCACGTGACGAGCAGCCCAGTACAGGGCTTCGGGTAGCATCCAGAGCCAGGGCATGTGCAAGCGTGGATAGTTTTCACGGAAGTCGAGAAATTCGTAGCCGCGATCGCCCTCGCCTGCCCGCACATAGACCCCACTATAAATGTTGAGTCCCAGCCAGTCCAGCGGTTGATGAATCACCTCCAGATCCCCGTCTTGAATATCGGGAGCATCCGCACCTAACTGTTCCAGCATGGCCGGGCTATAGGCTCCAGTCAGCACTGGAAAAATAATTCCACCGTTGGAACCGCAGGTGTGAAATGCCCTTTGAGCCGCTACGATATTTTCAGATGATTCACTCACTGGAACTGTTACTGAGAAGTTGTCTACCAGGGCAACCTGGCAGGGACCTGGTGAAGCTGCCCGAATTGCCTGACAACCCATTCCATGCGCCAGAATAGCGTGGTGGGATGTTTGCCAGACCTCTTTGGGAGTGCGAACAGTGGTGCCAGGGGCGTGGAACGGAATCTCCTTAACGGCATAGCCCATGTGGGTGAAGCAGGGGATTTCATTGATCGTCATCCAGTTGGTAATGCGATCTCCCAATCGACTCACGGTTGCCGTTACATAATCGGCATAGTCCTTTGCCATTTCTCGACTACGCCAGGAACCATAGCGGTTTTCCAGAGCCTGGGGACTATCCCAATGAAACAGGGTGGCGTAGGGTGTAATCCCGTGATTATGCAGGCAATCGACTAATCGTTTGTAGAAATCCACCCCTGCTTCATTGACCATTCCCCGCCCATCGGGAATAATGCGAGGCCAGGCGATACTGAAGCGATAGTACTTAATGCCCAGGTCTGCCATCCACTTTACATCGGTTTCGTAAAGATGATAGTGGTCACAGGCGATCGCCCCAGTCTTGCCATCGCGGGTACGACCAGGGGTAGCACTAAAGGTATCCCATACACTGGGTTGGCGTCCATCTTCTGCTGTCGCCCCTTCAATCTGGTAGGAAGCAGTAGCTGTGCCCCACATAAAACCTTCGGGAAATTGATAGCTGGTAGTCATCGAATACTATCCTTTAACACGGATGGCTGCCCATTGTTCCGCTTTTGTTTCAGGTGAAGGCAGTTGTTTAGCCATCAAGCAAACTCATGTCAACCTGCCTGTTATAGCTGTTGTCAGGTTGCTTAGAAACTGGGTTTAAGGGAGTGTGGAAGCTTCGCCCCCAGCTAGAGGTTCTACCCCTGTAACCCGTCTCAGATGGCTATACAAGCTACAACAGATTGAAGCAATAATGGGTGCGGAGGTGCCATTGTTACACCATTTGATGGGATTCTGTTTTTGATGGGATTCTGTAGAGGCAGTTTCCTCCAATTATGAATCTAATCATCAATCTCACCCATGAGAGAACTTTATCCACCTATTGAACCTTATCAAACGGGGATGCTTCAGGTATCTGAATTGCACCAGATTTATTTTGAAGTATCTGGCAATCCAGTAGGCAAGCCTGTGGTGGTTTTGCATGGGGGCCCTGGTGGCGGTAGTCTTCCCTTTTACCGCCAGTATTTTGACCCAACCCGGTGGCGCATTGTGATGTTTGACCAGCGCGGTTGTGGGAAAAGTACACCTCATGCAGAATTACGAGAGAATACGACCTGGCATCTGGTGGCTGATATTGAGCGGCTGCGATCGCACCTCAATATTGACCAGTGGGTTGTTTTTGGGGGCAGTTGGGGCAGCACGCTGTCGCTTGCCTATAGCCAGACGCATCCAGAGCGCTGTTTGGGGCTGATTCTGCGGGGAATATTTATGTTGCGGCGCAAGGAACTTCACTGGTTTTATCAGGAGGGAGCGAGCTACATCTTCCCAGATGCCTGGGAAAACTACCTCAAACCGATTCCCCCCGAAGAACGGGATGATTTGATAAAAGCCTACTACACACGGCTGACCAGCCCAGACCCGCAAACCCGATTAGAAGCCGCTCGTGCCTGGTCTGTGTGGGAAGCCAGTACCAGTAAGTTGCTGCCAGACCCCACTCTCATCAGCCACTTTGGGGAAGATCAGTTTGCCGATGCCTTTGCCCGGATTGAATGTCACTACTTTGTCAACGGTGGTTTTTTGCAATCCGAAGACCAGTTGCTGAGACAGTGCGATCGCATCCGCCACTTACCCGCCATCATTGTTCAGGGACGTTACGATATCGTTTGCCCCATGATTACTGCCTGGGAATTACACCAAGTCTGGACCGAAGCCGAACTGATCGTCGTGCCTGACGCAGGACACTCCATGACTGAACCCGGCATTCGCAGCGTTTTAATTAAAGCAACAGATCGATTTGCGGTAAATAGCTAGTGGTCTGTTAAGGCTTATTGTGTAAGTTGAAAGTTCATACAATAACCACTCTTACTCGATCCAGAGGTTCAAAATTAAAACTGAAAAACCATTAGTACAGCAAAACAAAAGTTTTTTGGGGTGCAGGGAGTGAAACTCCTACTCTGCCGTGTTGCAAAATTTATGACTTGCGGCCTAATTGACTGACAAAACTTGAAAAGGAGGGAGGCTAAGCCCTTGGTAAAACGGCACTCGCAGATTAGTGTGAAAGTTACCACCCAAACACAACTGAACCATGCGAACCTCCCCAGCTATGGGACCTTCTGGGTCAATCCACTCAATGGGCTGATCAACGGCATCTGCAACCCCTGATTTGGATGGTGATTGGACTGATTTGTAGTGAATGCATCAGCCAAACCCAATGGGGTGTTTACATGCAGAGTCGAGCAAAATTCGCCCAAAGCCATCCACGCCGTTCAGTCGCTGGTTGCCCAATAGCCGCATCCATGTCCAACGAGCCTACTACAGTCCGCTGCTTGCAGCCGCATTAGCCCAGTGAGGCGTTTCTGAAATTACCTTAATTGAAGACACGACGATGTTGTGGGACGAGTTCTGCCCGATTCGCAGATCGATTCAGTACCGGGGATGTGCCATTCCCTTGATTGGGCGGGTACTACGCCACG
This sequence comes from Leptothermofonsia sp. ETS-13, assembly GCF_049200465.1. Taxonomy (NCBI): domain Bacteria; kingdom Bacillati; phylum Cyanobacteriota; class Cyanophyceae; order Leptolyngbyales; family Leptolyngbyaceae; genus Leptothermofonsia; species Leptothermofonsia sp. ETS-13. The sequence continues at coordinate 536,819 of NZ_CP120836.1, read as the reverse complement.
GCAGTAGTAGTGTTCGCTTGGAGGTCTCTAGCGGTAGTCATTATGGTTAGGACGGGGTGCAGGGGTGGAACCCCTGGCTAGGGGCGAAGCCCCCATTCCCTCTCTAATTCCAATGCCCTAACGCACCTGCGTAGTGCTATAACTCTTGAAATAATAAATGTTGGCATACTAGCAGGCTAGCAACGCGCTGGAGCGGACGGGCGAAAGTCTCGGGTTGATGCAGAGGTTATCTACCGTCACTCAGCTAAGCCGATAGCTAGATGCGAGACCATCCACTTACAGGGGTATGTTAAGCAGGGGGCGGGAATCAGGAATGGAACGGTTTGTGTACCTGACATGCTTATCCAAATTCTTGTGGCTACTGCTTCCTCTTTACCAGTAGATTCTTCCCTTCCGCTCATAGAGAGTCACTCTGTCTATGCAGAATCAGTCCCTCACTTTGGTTCCGGTAACGGCGGTGATCGCGGCTAGTCTCGCGATCACCGGAAATACTCACCCTGCCCTGGCAGAGTCTCCCAATTCAAGCATTCTGCTGGTTACTCGCCCTGCCTCGGTCAACCAACCCGTTGCCGTGGTTGGCAGAAGACACCGTTCGCATCATACTCCCCAAAAACTGAGGGCTATTGCCGGTAGTATCTCTGCCAGACCTGTTAGAGCAAAGGAACCCTCTATTATCCCCGATGGGCTGATTCCCAAATCGGTGATGGAAGTGAATCAATCTCAATCCAATCGTCCCGTTGATCCGATTGATTTCTTCAAAGTGCCACCACTGGACTCTGGGGTCAAGATGCCAATTAAGCGGTATTAGGGTTAGAGAATAAGAAGGAAGAAAGAAGATAAGAGGCAGAGGGAGGAGGGGGGAGTGATGGAGTAGAAAACCTTAACTCTATCACCCCGTCACCCTATCACTCCCTCACCCATCCACCCCTTCACAACCCCTCTATACCTCACCCAGGATGCGATAGTAGGTTTTCAGCAGGTAGTCTGGTTTGAGGGCTGTGATTTTGTTTCCGGCGAAAATCAGCAAGACGGAAATAGCGGCGATCGGAATGGAGAGGGGCAGGTAAAGCAGGTGGCGCGGTTCGTTTTTCACCATGCGCTGGAGGCGTTCCAGGAATACATGCATTTTTCCGTGCAGCCCACCTAGTGGATCGCGGTATTTTTCCCTGTTGCCTGGTTCCTGATCCGGTTTGGATAGGAGGCGGTTTTGCCAGTAGTAGTCGTGACCAATCAGGAGAAAGCGCCAGAAAAAGTGAGACAGTCCATTGGGGGGAGCATGGGTGGCGCGGGCTTTGGGTTGCCTCCAGATGGTATGTCCATCCTTCAACAGGTTGTAGGCGTGGATCACGCAGTTACCTCGATAGAGCGGCAATTCTAAAGGAATGGGATTTTCCAGAAGAAATTGTCGTCGGAAGGCAACGTTATTCAGGAAGTATTGGGAAGAGGGTGTTAGGGCAGTCTCACCGGTGTACTGAGGAAAGATGTAGGTCAGTGCCATTGCGGTGCCGTAGGGACCGATGCCACGGGTGGTAGTTTCTCCGGCAACGGCCTGAATGGGTTCGCCTTGGGTGAAGGTGGTCAGGATGGTTCTCAGCCAGGTGGGTTCATAGATGCAGTCTGAGTCGCAGTAGACGATGATGTCTCCGGTCGCGACCTGGGCACCCAGCATTTTGGCTTTGTAGTAGCCTGTACCTGCTGGGGCGGGATGGATTTTGATCCAGGGGTAGCGATCGCACAATTGCTCTAACAGATCTGGGGGGGTGTCGCCGCTATCAATTAGCAGAACTTCGTTGGCCTGACTGGGGGAAACATCCTGGTTGACCAGGGAAGCGAGGGATCTGGACAGCCCTTCCAGATCGGCATTAGCCAGGTTCTCAGTTTCAAGGATGATCGAAAAGCTGGGCAGGGTTTTGTCGAAAGGCACATCCATAGGATTTAATCCGTCACTCCTCTTTTCACCAGTTGATGTGGAATTGGGTAGGGGCTTAATTGGGGACTGTTCTTAGTGAACGGGTTACGCTATTCCAACCCATCCTACAGTGGTTTTATATTTCATTGGTGCTACTGACTTATCTGCCAATTTATACCCTGAAATGCAAAGATAATAGGGCGACCATGTCTAAGTGTAAAGTTTTGGGTGGCTTCGGAAAATCCTCCCAGTGGGTCGCAGTCAGGTGATATGAATTTAATCCTCTTTCTTTTGCGATCCTCCTGGCGAATGGTGGCGATCGCGGTGTTCACGGGTTTCCTCAGTGGTGGCAGCAGTGCCGGGTTAATTGCCCTGATCAGTCGTGCCATCAGTCAGGAATCGGTGAATCTTGCTTCCATCGGCTGGGCCTTTGTGGGGCTGGCGGTCATTTCGCTGGTTACCAGTGTAATTTCCCAGATGATGCTGATCCGGCTGGCGCAACAGGCCATCTTTCAACTGCGCCTCAACCTCAGCCGCCAGATTCTTGCCTCAGAACTGGCACACCTGGAAAAACTGGGGGCTCCTCGTCTGCTGGCAACCTTGACGGATGACATCCAGGCGGTAGCTGATGCGGTACGGTTGGTGCCTTTTTTGTGTATTGATATGGCGATCGTGGCGGGCTGCCTGGTCTACATTACCTGGCTCTCGTGGCAGGTGTTTCTGGTCGTCTGCGTCATTACCTTTGTTGCCCTCAGTAGTTGCCAGTGGCTATTGAAGCGCGGCAAGAGGCTGCTGGCACGGGCACGGGAAGAGCAGGATCATCTGTTCGGGCACTTCAAAACGGTCACTGAGGGAACAAAAGAGTTAAAGCTGCACTACTGGCGACGGCAGGCCTTTTTGCGAGAAGATTTGCAGTCTACTGCGGCTACCTACCGCCGCTACAACGTGGGCGGGCTGACGATGTTTGCCATGACCTCCAGTTGGGGCAAGCTTATCTTCTTTTTTGCCGTGGGGTTTGTGTTGTTTGCCCTTCCAAAGTTTATGACCCTCAGTTTGGCTACCATTTCGGGCTATGTGCTGACCTTCACTTATCTAATGTTGCCGATGGATAGGTTAGTCAACCAGTTGCCGGTGATGAGCCGGGCGGGAATTGCCCTCAGCAAGATTGAATCTTTGGGGCTTTCCCTTGCCAGTCGGGCAGAAGTGGCAACGGTCCCCCAGGAGATTCAGCAGCACTGGCGATCGCTCACTCTCAAAGGTGTCACCTACACTTACCAGGTTGAACGGGAGGATGCCTGCTTTGTCTTAGGTCCAATTGACCTGACCCTCCACCCTGGAGAACTGGTCTTTATCGTCGGCGGCAATGGCAGTGGTAAGTCAACGCTGGCAAAACTGATTACCGGGCTCTACATCCCAGAAATGGGAGGAATTTATCTCGATAACCAGCCGATTGATGATCACCATCGAGAATGGTATCGTCAGCATTTTTCTGCCATATTTGCTGATTTTTACCTGTTTGATCGCCTGCTGGGTCTGGAGCGGGAAAACCTCGACGCTCAGGCTAGAGATTACCTGTGCAAGCTGCGCCTGGATCACAAAGTTTCCATAACTGCAGGAAAGTTCTCTACCACAGCTCTTTCGACCGGGCAACGAAAGCGACTGACACTCCTCACGGCCTATTTAGAAGACCGTCCCATTTACCTATTTGATGAGTGGGCAGCGGATCAGGACCCGATGTTTAAGGAGATGTTCTATACCGAATTCCTGCCCCAACTGCGAAACCAGGGTAAAACAGTCCTAGTTATTAGTCATGATGATCATTACTTCCATATCGGCGATCGCCTGATTAAACTAGACTACGGGCAAATTAAGTATGACAAACGCCCGGACCAGTGGATGGGTAGATGAGTGATGGAGTAAAGCCTGAATGATTATCTTGGAAATCCTCTTCACCTTTCTGATCCTTAGCTCCATCGCTTTCTACTTCACCTGTGCCTTTTTCACCTACCGATTCTTCTCTGCTCCTGAATTGGATGAAAAGTCGGAAGTTAGGAGTCAGGAAGGAGAGGTCAGGAAGAAGGAAGAAAAAGGAAAAAAGAAGAAAGAAGAAAGAAGTCAGGAATCTCAAGGAGTGGATGAATGGGAGAGTAACTTATCTACCCTCTCACCTGTTTCCCTGCTTGTTCCGGCCTGTGGGGTGGATGCGGGAGCCTGGGAAAATTGGTCTTCCCTCTGCACTCAGAACTATCCCAATTACGAAGTGCTCTTTGGAGTCACCGACTCACAAGACCCCTGCATTCCAGTATTGAAAGACCTGGAGGCAGCCTATCCTGACAAAGTTCGCCTTTTTGCTGGACTGGATCCGCGTGGGATTAACTACAAAGACAGCAACCTGAGCTACCTGCTGGAGCAGGCAAGGCATGAAGTGATCATTTTTGCCGATAGCGATATCCGGGTTCATCCAGATTACATTCGTGTGGTCACTGCTCCCTTAGAAGACGATCGCGTGGGGATGGTGACCTGTGCTTTCATTGGTTACGATCCCCAATATCTGGGAGCTGCACTGGCTTCTCTGGGGCGTTGTGTAGATTTTATTCCCAGCTTGCTGATTGCCTGCGCTATAGATGGGGGCCTGCGCTGTGCGGTAGGGGCCACGATCGCCACCCGTCGCTCTGCCCTGGAAGCCTACGGCGGCCTACAAATGAACCGTATCGGCTCCGATTACAATATGGGCAAACGCGCTGCTGAGGCTGGCTATCGGGTGGAGCTTTCTCCCTATGTGCTGGATTCAGACACGGGCAATGAAAGCGTGGGGCAGGTCTTTCAGCGAGAACTGCGCTGGGCCAGAACGATTCGCTTCAATCGGGGACCGCAGTACTACACAATGGTGTTTTGCTACGGCACGGTCTACAGCGTTGCGTTGCTGTTGGTATCCGGGTTTGCGGGATGGGCGATCTCGCTGACACTGCTTACCTATCTTGTCCGTTATCTACAAGCTCTGGTTGCCATTTCCAGTATGGGGGCACTTAAACTGATCCGCTGGCTCTGGCTATTGCCATTCCGGGATCTGTTCAGCTTTGCGGTTTGGTTCAAGGGAGCCTTTGGGCGCAGAGTGTATTGGCGGGGTCGGCAGTTGCGGATTGAAGGAGATGGGTTGATTACGCAGGAGTAGATGCAGGGTATGGGGAGCGGAGAGTACAGTGTGGGATTTTTGTATTTTTGTGGTTCAAAACTGAGAATTGCGGTTAACCTGTTTCCACGGGAAGCGATTGTCCATAGCAACAGCCATCTCTAAAGCTCTCGCTTTTCTCGTCTTTTCTCGTTGCCAGACTCTAGTACAGCATGGCGGGAATACGGATACTATTCTGGCTCCCTCCCGCTCCCCACTCCCCAGCCCAATGGTTACAGAACTGATACCATCGCCCACTAGTTTGGCGGTCTTATAACTGTCCCCAGGTTTCTTAGGACGTTGGTTTTAAGGGGGCTGCGCCCCAGTCAGGGGTTCATTCCTGTACCCCGTCTTAAGCCTGGTGGTTATAGCTATCATTGGAAGCTCCGGCTTCACCTCCTTTACTTTTTGAAAGAAGCTAGAGCTTTCACAGAAGAATTACAAAGTTAGAGCTTCGTAACCAGAATTCATCTTAACCAGAATCCATTTTAAGCAGAGTTTACCTTTGGGTTTCTCAACTTTAGAAATAAAGACAGACATTGTTCCGGGAATCTCTACCCGTAGTGGTTAGATCCGTCTATTTTAAAAAATAGTCACTAAATGTGGCGTATTCGCAAAATATCGTCTACACTCCAAACGTGTAAATCTCAATCGTTTAATTTCAGGGTTTTAGTTATAGCGGTAGTCATTGTGGTTAGGACGGGGTGCAGAGGTTCCACCCCTGGCTGGGGGCGAAGCCTCCACTCCCTCTCTAATTCCAATGTCCTAACGCACCTGCGTAGAGCTATAACCAGTAGGTTGGGTTTTGCATTTTTTTGTGAAGAAAACAGCAGTTGTTGTGCAGGTGTGCAAAATGGATGTGCCACTCTGGTACTTCTGCTTTTTCGCAAGACAGAACGCTTTCCAATGCTCAGTCAATTCGCTCCTTTCCTGCTTTGAATTCCTCCCTGACTACTTCTAGAAGGCGAACATTAGCGCTCTTTCCAGCGTTCATTGTTTTTGCTGCCGCGCCTCCGCTCATGGTTTCTGGTCTGTGGGGCGATCGCGCCTTTGCCCAGGATGCTTCCCCGCTGCCAGCCTCGTTTAACCAGAACTATCAGACCGTAGAGGTTGCTGGTCCAGGCTCGACCGCTTCGTCGCCGTCTAATCCAGAGACCAGCATCTCATCGGTTCCCGAAAATACCCTGCCTTCTTCCCTATCTGACCCGATTTGGGTCATGCCAGAGCAGCCAGCAGCGCCCCCGGCCAGCGTGACAGTTCCTGAAATTCGCAAGCCGCCCCCTACTCCCAGTAAACCAGCCGCAACTCCTGCTAAACCGGCAACGGCTCCGGCTACCAATACCTCACCAGATTTGGTGGTAACAGCAACCAGCGTTGCAGTGGAAGGGGCCGATGCCGAGCTGCAAGAGGTGGTTCGCAAAACGATCAAGACTCAGCCCGGCGGACAGACCAGCAAAGCCCAACTTCAACAAGATGTGGCAGAAATTCTGGATACGGGCTTTTTTGCGACGGCCAATGTCACCAGTCGTCCCAATCCAAATGGCATTAGCGTCGTTTTCCAGGTGACGCCGACGGTGGTTCAGTCAATTCAACTTTCGGGAGCCCAGGCTCTGACTCAGGACGTTGCGGAGGACTTGTTCAAGCCGCAATTGGGAGCGACGATTAATCCCACAGAACTAACCCAGGCGGTGCAGCGGATTAACCAGTGGTACGCCCAAAATGGCTATGTTCTGGCACGGGTGTTGAGCCTGGAACCGACTCGTGACGGAACGGTGATTGTGACCGTGGCTGAGGGGGCTGTGGGCGATGTACAGGTTCGCTTTGTGAATAAGGAAGGGAAGACAGTTGATGAGAAGGGGCAACCTCTGCGTCACCGCACCCAAACTGATTTTGTGCGACGGCAGATCAAACTTCAGCCGGGGCAGGTGTTTCAGGACAGCGTTGTGCGGGAAGATCTGAAACGGCTGAATGAGTTGGGCATTTTTGACAGCATCAGTGTCAGTTTTGAAGGGGATGCCCGGAGAACAACAGTTGTTTACAACGTAGTAGAAGGCAAGTCACGTGGTTTTAACTTTGGTGGCGGTTATAACACCGATTTGGGTGTGTTTGGCAGTGTCAGTTATCAAGATCGCAACTTTGGTGGGCTGGCCCAAACGGTAACGGGTAGCGTTCTGGTGGGCAGTCGGGATGTTCAGTTTGATGCCCGCTTTGTGAGCCCTTACCGTGATACGGATCCCAACACGCCTGGTTATGGGGTTGACCTGTTTCGACGGCAAGGACTTTCCCGCGTTTTTGATGACCCCTACCGGCTGCCAAATGGCGATCGCGTCCGAGAACGAAGACTAGGCGGCGGGGTGAACCTTAGCAAACCCCTGGGTCCGGGTTGGATGGGCACGCTGGGACTGAGTTATACCAATGTCAGCATTCGCGATCGCGAAGGAGACGCCTTCGCCACAGATTCTCAAGGGCGGCCCCTCACCCTCAGTGACAGTGGCATTGACGATCTCTACGCCCTCACCTTCAATGCAGTTCGGGATCAGCGAGATAATCCTGTCAACCCCAGCAGAGGATCTATTCTGAGCCTTAGCACCCAACAATATTTCCCAATTGGGCGTGGTCATGTTTTTGGAAACCGACTGGATGCCAACTATTCCCAGTATTTTCCTGTCAACCTCATCAGAGGGTTAAAGGGAGACCAGCCTCAGGTTCTGGCCTTCAATTTACAAGGAGGTACCTACCTTGGCGATCTGCCTCCCTACAACGCCTTCATTTTGGGTGGAGTGAATTCCGTTCGGGGCTACGAATTTGGTGAGGTGGCGACCAGCCGCAGCTATGTCCAGGGTTCAGTCGAATACCGCTTTCCCATCTACAAATTCATTGGTGGGGTTATCTTTGCAGATTTTGGCTCCAGTCTAGGCACCCAGGATGATGTGCCAGGAGAACCCGGCGAAGTCCGCGATTTACCCGGCAGTGGGTTTGGTGCTGGACTTGGTCTGCGCTTCAATTCGCCCATTGGCATCATTCGAACCGAGTTGGGGATCAATAATGAAGGAGGAACTCAGTTTCACTTCGGATTTGGTCTACCCTTTTAGACAGTTATGCGTTATGAGTTATGAGTTATGAGTTGATCAAACCAGACACTGAACTCAAAGCTCAGAATCGGTGATGGATGTATTAATTGGCACAAGACTCCAGAGTGGTAAGTACACTCTGGATCAGGAGTTAGGCCGGGGCGGCTTTGGGATCACGTTCAAAGCCACCCATCACCTGTTGGGTCAGGTGGTGGTCATCAAAACTCCCAATGAGGCATTTCGGAATGACCCCCACTATGCCGACTATCAGCGAAAGTTTCAAGATGAAGCTCGTCGGTTGGCGCTGTGTGTCCATCCCAACATTGTTCGGGTGAGTGACTTTTTCATTGAAGCGGGCCGGGCCTACATGGTGATGGACTATATTCCCGGTCCGACCCTGGAAGAGGTTGTTTTTCCGAATCACCCCCTGCCAGAAACCACAGCACTCCACTATATCCGGCAGATTGCTAACGCCCTCAAAGTTGTGCACCAGAATGGCTTACTGCACCGGGATGTGAAGCCACAAAATATCATTCTGCGCCAGGGTACCGATCAGGTGGTGCTGATTGACTTTGGGATTGCCCGCGAGTTTACACCCGGTTCTACCCAGACCCACACCAACCTGATTTCCTCCGGATATGCACCCATTGAGCAATACATGGCGAAGGAGAAGCGCACTCCTGCAACGGATGTGTATGGACTGGCCGCAACCCTCTATAGCCTTTTGACCGCTGAGATACCAGTGGCCTCGATCCTGCGCGATCGCCAGCCCATGCCCGAACCTCGCCATATCCGACCTGAGCTGAGTGCCGCCGTGAATCAGGCGGTGCTGCGGGGAATGGCGATCGAAGTTCGGCATCGTCCCGCCAGCATTGATGAATGGCTGTCACTTCTGCCCGATGGCTACTCTGGCCGCGGTTCACCCATCTCCCCATTGCCTCTCCCAACCAGTCCTCCCCCGCCCACAACCGAAGCCACCCTTCCCATTGCGCCCCGTCCACCAGCCCCCTGGCCGTCTTCTGCTCCCAATGAATACACAGCTCCAGATAAACACACCGCTGTTCAGCCGACCGTTGCTCCCCAAATCCCACGTCGCTCTGGCGGGTTCCACCCACTTTTGATTCTGTTCGGTCTCTCCGTTCTAACCCTGACCGGAGTCACTATAGGAGCATTCTGGTTCAGATCGATGAAGGCACCGGAAACCGTTGAAGTTGTTGAAGAACCCCGCCCTTCCCCCACTCCCTCTGTTGCGGAATCACCGAAACCGCGTCCCAGCCCTTCCCCCACTCCCAGTCCATCGCCGAAACCCACTACCCAAGCCGCCGAGGAATCCCCAGAACCCAAACCCTCAGAGGAGCCGAAACCTGATTCCGGTGAAACCTTGACGATAACCATTCCTGGATTTCCTACTGGCAGCTCGGAAAGCGAAATTAAGGCAGCCCTGGGAGAACCTACCCAGGAAAATAAAGGCTACTGGAAAAATACGCGCACTGCTCAATACAATCTGGTTCCAGATGCTGTGACGCTGGCCTATATTTACGACATCTCCAGTGGAAAAGTCCGCCAGACGGAAGCCTCTTTTGCCCAATCCGTGGACTTGATGCAAATGAAAGTTGCCCTCAACGGCATGATGGGTGGTAGCGCCCCTGAAGCATTGGATGAGTTGCAGCGGGTTTACCAGCGTCAGTCGAATGAATACTCCTTCTCTAAAGGCAATTTAAAAGGCACTATTCAACGCGACGAAAAAGATCGCATCTATATTTCTGTTTGGGAAGCGGATCTACACGATTGATGAGTTTGCTGCCATACAATAAGTGACAGATGCTTCGGAAGCCCGACCAATGACCGCCTCCCCGGAATTAGAGACTCCATCTGACCAGGAATTGGGCGCTGACTCAGCCAGTTCAGCCTCTAGTAATGCACCCTTTACGGCTTCATCTGCACTGATTGATGAGGATGAACTGCCTAACGACGTGGAAATGTCGTTGTTTGACCATCTGGAAGAACTGAGACAGCGAATTTTCTATGCGCTGATTGCAGTTGGGGTTGGTATTGTTGGTTGTTTTACTGTAGTTAAGCACATTGTCCAACTGCTGCAAGTGCCAGCCGGACCCGTTAAGTTTCTTCAGCTTGCACCTGGAGAGTACTTTTTTGTTTCCCTGAAAGTGGCCGCCTATAGTGGTGTTCTGGTAGCTAGCCCAGTCATTCTGTACCAGATTATTGCCTTCGTTCTGCCTGGTTTAACACGGAAAGAACGGCGGTTGCTGGGGCCGATTGTGTTTGGTTCTAGCATTCTATTCATTGCAGGGTTGGTATTTGCCTACGTCGCTCTGATTCCGGCTGCACTGAAATTTTTTATCTCTTACGGTGCAGACGTAGTGGAGCAACTCTGGTCGATCGATCGCTACTTTGAATTTGTTCTGCTGCTCATGTTCAGCACCGGGCTGGCCTTTCAGGTTCCTATTATTCAAGCGCTGCTGGGCTTGCTGGGCATTGTTTCCTCCAGCCAGATGCTGGCTGGTTGGCGCTTTATCTTAATTGGGGCTGCGGTAGTTGGAGCCGTTCTGACTCCATCTACAGACCCCCTGACCCAAAGCTTGTTGGGGGGAGCGATTGTAGCCCTGTACTTTAGCGGTATTGGTTTGGTAAAGCTATTGGGCAAATAAATCTAAATCCAATTACACTAATCACTCACGAAGATGTCGAAAAAGTTGAAATCTAGATAGACGAGGTTGTTAAAGCAGAGGCTTTTCCTGAAGCCAGCCAGGAAATCAGCCTACAAACTTTAGATTGATTTTGGAAAATATCATGTCAAAAAGTCGAGCGCTAAAATCACGAAGTTCTATACATTAGAGGAATTGATTGGCAAACAACTGCTGGCCGTGGCCAACTTCTCACCTCGACAAATTGCCAGCTTTATGTCTGAAGTGTTGGTGCTGGGTGTTGTCCTGGATGAAGGTGAGGTTGTTTTAATTCAGCCCGATTGCAGCGTTCCAGGTATTACCTACTTAACCCTTCATCAAAACATTTTTTTCATAACGAGTAGGAGCCAGAATAACCTGAATTCCCTTTTTCTGGCACTGGTTTGAAAGGTTGTTTAGTAAGTATTCCCTGGCTTCAGTAGAGAGCTCATTGTAGGGGGTTTCTCCAAGCTTTCCTTCTACATCCAATGTTCTCAAAAAATCTTTGAATCCCAGAAAAGCAAGTTTGTAGATAGCTTGCTGGCTGTAGATCCCATCGAAAAACCCACCATGAACATTAATTGACCTCAGCCAGCTAAAACGAGATGTTAACCAATTAAAAATAAACTGAATCCTGAACCAGCTAAAAATAAACCTGAACCAACCAAAGAAATAGGAAAAGCCAAGAAAAAAATAATCCCAAAAGCTCAAAGCTGATTTCCGGAGAGCATAGCTGACAACTCCCCTTTGCTTGCTGTTTGCCTCAGCTAAAGCGGGGTTTTTTTCGTACTCAACCGCATCTCCTTTATAATCAATATAATCGGTACAGTCAAAATAAGTGAACAGGTCTGAAACCAGAATATCTCCCGCTTCTTTTTGAGTCTCATCGGGATCTCTAATTTCGCTTAAATTTCTGTGATCATGGGCTGATGCTCGAATTTCAAGATAGTAGTACGGTAGCTCTACTGCATTTTCACGGCGGTTAACAATGCCATAATCGTTCTCTTCCAGTCGTCGGTTTTGATAGTCATTTTGGCCAGTAAACCGTTTCACCGTGATATTCCCTAGACGGTAACCGCCAAAACGCGTCTTGGCCGGGAAGCTGAAGTAATTAGCGGCAGTTGAGGCAAGTCTGACTGCCAGATCGGCTTCGTTGCTAAATACATAGGCTTCCTTACAGCGACGTAAAGAAGATTGTAAGAAATTGGCTCGTCTGGGCATGATCGCTTCTACGGGGATGTCTGGTGCAATCAGAATTAACCGATCCAGACAAAATACCTGACCAATTTCTGAGGTTGGTACCTTTGCCACTGCCAACTGATCAAAAACATCAGAAAGAATACGAATTGTATTGGTTACAATAAAGCAACCCATACTATGTCCAATGAAATTTAAGCTAATCCTTCTAAGTTTTAAGGCTATAGCGTCACTTAGGTTTTTCTGAATTTCTACTTTCTTCAAATCGCTAATTTGATCCCAGATTGCCAGTTTTCCTTGCCAGTCTTTAAGTTCCCATTCTTCTTTGTTGAGATTGATTTCCGCTGACAATTCTCCCTGAATATGCTCAAATTTTAAGTTGATAACTAAGTAAATTTCGTAAACGGCCTGATCGATCTGCCTGATTAGCTCAACCAGGTCTAACACTCCAAAATTAGTTGCTCGATAGTGATCTCGAAAATAAGTAGAGAGCCTGAAAAAGATGAGGGTCAGTATGAGTGAAAATAGAATAACAGCAATGATCAGGATTGGTATCAGTAACCGATTTGAAGATTGTAAGAAAAATAGCAGTACAACTGTTAAGAGCGTAACTAAGACTCCTCCTACAAAGATGATCCTTAATAGTTTTGGCAGAGCACTCCAAGTATTTCCAATCTTACTTTGACCTGAACCATCGGTATCGCTGATGGTGCGATCGCCCGTTGGTTTTTCAGAAGGCCAGAGGTAACCCAAAAAAACATGAGTTCTTGATTTGCAGATCTCGGCACCATATTTAAGAATTTTTTTGTACCGAGCCTTGGCATCAGCTCGTTCTGTACCGTAGCCGTGAATGGCAATAACAATCTCCGGGTCGTTGCTTTCTACTAAAAACTGAGCAATCTTCCGAATCTTCCCCTTAACTGGTTCAGCCGGTGGAGTGGGCTCTTTTTCCTCCACATTAATTGGGGCAGTGCTGGTTACAAAATAGCCAAGAATCGGCTCTGGTTGAGCAGCTTCAATTTGTTCCAGATCAAACTGATTAATCGTTGAGACGGAAGGAGTCGAAGCATTCATACTTAAGCCGCCTGTCTAAAAGTACAGTTGACATAGCAAAGAAAATACTTTCGAGGCAGCTTTTTAAACAAATTTTAAACAAAATGTTGAAAGGGTTATAGAAATTCAGAGCTAATTCAGTTATTACATCACCCCTATGGGCGAACAGCCCGCCCGGACAAAGAGTAATCATTTAAATGGATTCATATAGCGCTCCTTCTTAAAATTTGGACGGGGTGCAGGGGTTCACAAACTATTTGTGAACGCTATATCAGGCACAGGCAAGACAAAGGCCAGAGCGAATTTCAGCTTTGGCCTGTTCTGGTTTGTGGTGGTTATGCTAACTTACGCTGCTGAACCGCCAGAACTAGCGGTGCTAACCAGCTCATTCGCTTCGGCTTCGGCCCGTTCTTTGTCCAAACGCCGCTTACGGGCATAAAGCTGAATACTAACAGCAAAGGCAACAACCATTCCAGCGATTACGTAAGTAGTCAAGTCCGTTGGCAAATTGTTCTTGAAAATAGCCAGCATCACAATTACCACCAGAAAGATGGTTGGTGCTTCATTGAGCCAGCGAAACTGTTGAGCCGTGATTTTGCATTCCCCAGCAGCCAGTTGTTTCATAATCCGCTTGCAATAATGGTGATAGCCAATTAACAGCAGCACCAGCCCAATTTTGACGTGTAGCCAGGGTTGTCTCAGAATTTCTGTTTCAGTGCTAATCAACCCAATTGCCATCGCTACTGTTAACAACATCCCTGGCGTCGTAATGATGCTATACAGCCGCTTTTCCATCAGCTCATACTGTTCTTTCAGAATGCTGCGGGCGGGCTCAGGCTTATCATTGGCTTCTGCATGATAGACAAACAGACGAACGAGATAAAACAAACCTGCAAACCAGGTGACAAAACCAACGATGTGAAATGCTTTATACCAGTAATAGGCCATGAATAACCTCTTGTAGATTTTGGATTTGAGCGTTGGGATTCACTCTTAAAAATCTAGAATCTTTCAGCGCCGTAGTGCAAAAGAATCGCCAAAATCTAAAATCGCTACACGATCTGTTTGAACAAACTATCCAGGTAAACTCGCGCAGCCCGGCGATCGCATTCTCCATTCTGCAACAGAAAGAGAGACAGGGCAGCGGCAAACACACGATCCTGATCCCAATCCGGGTGGGTTTCCAAGTAATGGGTGAGGGCATTGTGGAGGTCTTCTGGAATATCTGCCAGGATGCTGACGGTCGTGTTCATGGAAACCTCAGGTGTTGCTTGGGCGAGTAGAAGCTGGAGCAAAAAGCTAATTTGCACCCTGTGGAAAGACGACAGACAGGCCATATTAAACCAGTGCCAAGGTAGCAAGAACCAGACGCAACCTTCTGATGGGTCAAGCAGCTACGTTTAGTTTTAGCTCAAAGCGCTCGCATTAGGGCGTAAGTGCTTCATTCTGTTCGTGGTTAGGCAGCCTTGTCAATGCTTCAAATTGTTTCAATCTGCTGCAACTCGAAAAGGTTCTGACGAACGAATGCAGGTTTGAGGCTGATCCCCGTTACGCAACTTTACAATTTCCGATACAAACGGGCCATTTCCAACTGGATTTGCAAAAATCCCTGGAAACATACAAAGAACCGATCCTGCCGTCAACTCTTGTGGAAAAGTCAGAAAATTCTGTGGAAAACTTTAGGGAAATCTGTGGAAACCATGTGGAAATTCTGTGGAATCTCTGGGGAAAACTCTAGTAAAAGATAAGAATTGCAAACAGTCAAAAAGTCAGGAATTGTTGAACGTCTGTTAAGAAAAGCGGTGCCACTCCGCTGCCTGCTGACGAATGGCGGCCAGTTCTTCGGGAGGCATTTTGTCCAGATTTTTTAGGATAAAGCTCATGCGTCCTTGAGAGCTGAGTTGACTGCGGTGGCGGTCCAGGAAGTCCCAGTAGAAAAAGTTGAAGGGGCAGGCGTCTTTTCCAGTACGGGCGATCGCCCGATAAACACACTGACCACAATAGTTGCTCATGCGATTGATATAGTTAGCGGAAGCCGCGTAGGGCTTGGATGCTAGCATGCCACCATCTGCAAATAGCCCCATCCCAATCACATTGGTTTGCATCACCCAATCATAGGCATCGATAAAGGCTGCATGAAACCAGGCTTCGACTTCCTGGGGAGAAAGCCCCGCAATCAGGGCAAAGTTGCTCAGGATCATCAGCCGCTGAATATGGTGAGCGTAACCTGTTTCCTTCACCTGGGTCAGGATCTGGTGCAGGCAATTCATATCCGTTTCTCCCGTCCAGAAGAATTCTGGAAGCGGATGGATATGGTTAAACTCGTTTCGCTGAGGATAGCTATTGTCTGTGTAGTGATAGACTCCGTGCATATACTCCCGCCAGCCCATCACCTGACGGATAAAGCCCTCTACGCTACTCAGATCCCAGGAATCCTGATTTTTCAGGTAAGCTTGCTCCGCTGCCTCCACCACTTCCAGAGGGTGAAGCAGCCCGATGTTGAGGTAAGGAGAGATCATGCTATGCCACATGGTGGGTTCCCCTGTAAGCATGGCATCCTGGTAGGGACCAAAACCGGGCAGGCGGGTGTGGATAAAAAAGTCCAATACCTGGAGAGCCTGCTGCCGGGTGACAGCCCAGCGAAAGGGTTCAATTTGCCAGTACTGATGATTCCGTTGAAACAGGTGACTCTGCTTTAACCAGTCAATCACTTCCTGAGTGATGGCATCGGGTTTAAACCACAGGGCTTTTGGGGTTTTTAAGCCACCTTTGGGAGGTTTGCGGTTTTCTTTGTCAAAGTTCCAGCGTCCACCCAGGGGGCGATCGCTCTCCATCAATACTCGAAAGCGGCGACGGCCTTCCCGGTAAAAGTCTTCCATCAGCAGACGCTTGCGACTACCCGCCCACTGGTTAAAGTCTTTTTCGCTCCAGAGGAAGCGATTACTGGGAACGAGGGTAATTTTGCAGGGCAGGTTCAGGCTCTGAATCAGTTGGGCAAAGGGACGGTCTGTGGGGGCCATAACCCTTAGCTCAGTAATTCGGTGTTGCACCACCCATTCCTGAAGCGGTGCCTGAAAATCCTTCGCTGCCCGGTAGTAGCTTACTGGCCATCCTGCCTGGCGCAATTCTTCGGCAAAGTGGCGCATGGCTGACCAGACCAGCACCAACTTTTGCAGGTGGTAAGGGATTGCTTGAACATGGTTGAGCGATTCGATGAAAATAACAGGGGTGTTAGATTTCTCTCGATTACAGGTTTGTAAAGCTGCCTGCCCCTCCCATAGCTGGTCGCCTAACACCCAAACGCCTATTGTCATCCCAATTTGCCCCGAAACACCAAACCCCTCCGAACCTAGCACATCTGAAGATTGAGTGTGGACGCTATCGAGTGAGGAATATAGACAGGGGTGGCATTTTTCAAAGGGACTTCCCTTCGAGATTCCGTATAATCGGCATAGATCGCGATTGCCCGCCGCCGATGACGAAACCCAAAATCATTGTTCTGGACGATGACCCAACGGGGTCGCAAACCGTTCACAGTTGTCTGCTATTGATGCAATGGGATGTGGAAACGCTGCGATTAGGGCTATCCGACCCGTCTCCCATCTTTTTCATCCTGACCAATACACGAGCTCTGACACCCGAAAAGGCGGCGATGGTGACACGAGAAGTGTGCCAAAACCTGAAGCAAGCCCTTTCTTTGGAAAACATCCATGATTTTCTGGTCGTCAGCCGCTCCGACTCTACACTCCGAGGGCACTATCCAATCGAAACGGACGTAATTGCCGCAGAACTGGGTCCCTTTGATGCCCACTTTCTCACCCCTGCTTTCTTTGAAGGCGGACGCATCACACGGGATAGCATTCATTACCTCAAAGTGAATGGGGTCGATACCCCTGTTCATGAAACTGAGTTTGCGCAAGACTCCGTATTTGGCTACCACCACAGCTATCTGCCAGATTACGTGGCCGAAAAGACCCGGGGGCGGATTGCCGCAGATAGCGTTGAGCGATTTCTACTGGCAGATATTCGTGCAGGCGTTTTGGAGCGATTGATGAATCTGCACGATAACCAGTGCTGTGTGGTGGATGCCGAGGTGCAGGCAGACCTGAACCGCTTTGCTGCAGAAGTGTTAATGGCGGCGTCCCAGGGCAAGCGGTTTCTATTTCGCAGTGCTGCCAGCCTGCTAACGGCCCTCGCAGACCTGCCCCCCCAACCGATCGCCGCCGAAGATATGGCAACCTATGTGCGCGCAGGCAAAGCCGGTGCTGTGATTGTCGGTTCCCACGTCAAGAAAACGACTGAGCAGCTAGAGTCGCTGCTGCAACAACCTGGTACAGTGGGCGTCATGGTAAACGTTGCCCGCCTGCTAGAAACCACGGGTGACCCACGGGGAGACTTGTTGAGTGCGATCGCCCAGCAGGTAAACGAAATCCATGCAACCGGAAAAACCCCCGTCATCTACACCAGTCGTCAGGAACTCACCTTCGACGATGTGCAGACGCGTTTGAATTTTGGCGAGGCTGTTTCTACTCTGCTGATGGATATCCTGCGTCATTTACCCGGCGATATCGGCTTTTTAATCAGCAAAGGAGGAATTACCTCCAACGATACCCTCAGCAAAGGATTGGCACTCAGAACTGCTAACCTTTTAGGTCAGGTTTTACCTGGCGTTTCAATGGTTCGAACTCCGGCAAACCATCCCCAATTTCCTCACTTGCCCGTCGTGTTGTTTCCAGGCAATGTGGGAGATATCCATGCTTTGGCAACCGTCTATCAACGCCTGAGCAAGCACAACAGTTACACCAGTGGTAGACCCAACTGACATCTGTTTACGGTTTGATAAAACGTCTTTCAAATTTGAGATGAGTTGCGATCGCATTCATTCGCTTGAAACTCAGATGCAGAATCAGAGTAACTAGCAATAAACCAGCCATGATCAAAATCGTAAGAACAGGTGGATTGGCAAAATTGACGGTTAAGCCTAAACCTAAACTGCTGCCCAAAATTACAGTTAGTAAGGAGGCGACAATTGCAAGCCCTTTCCCATGCCCCTTTGTCGTCAGTTTTTCCACCACTGTACCCAGTGCAATTCCAATCGTGGCTCCACCAATGACACCAACCCCCGCCCCTATGATAATGATCGGTCCAGTTGGAGCGATGGTACCTGACACGATCTTCATCAACACAGCGATCCCTACCCCAATTGCGGCTAGTGTACTGGCCGTAGATCCAACGCACCAGCCTGATGAACGCATTAACCAGGCAGCCAGTTCCAATCCAATACCAGCACCCAACAAACTCGCCAATCCCGCCATACCTGCTGACTCTGCGACCGTTCCTGCAACCAGGATTACCCAGGCCGCTAGCCAACTAATTCCTAATGAAAATAGGCCCAGGAGAGACAATAGTCCGTAGGGCAAGATGTTCGCATGGACCGGGGCAGCAGCCGTTTGAATGACGAGATGTAATGGGTAAGTCTTCGCTAAGGTGTTGGTATGGAGTAACAGCTTACGATGGTAAGTTTTGCCAGCCATCAGTTTCTGAGTATCCACTGTTATCTGGCACTCGATTTCGCTGCCTGTAAATGTGACTGGTTCTACAGCGATCCATTGATAAATCTCTGAGGGTGGATCGTGGGGTTGGGGGGCGATTTTCCACTCCCCTTCCAAAAGGGTTTCTGGAATAGGGTTTGTAATGACAACGGATTGGATGAGTTGCTCTCCTAACCGTGATGCCTTAAATTCCAGGTTCGATTGGCTAAATTGGGCTTCTGGGGGACGTAAAGGGGAGGTTGGTACGGCTGCCAGAGCGGTAACGGCGTTTGGAAAACGATCTTTCAAACGGGGCTCTACCATCTTTTCTAGCCAGTTCACCCAATGAACATTCAATTTGGGAACCAGGTGCTTAAAGCTAACCCGGTAGCTGATGTCAACCAGGTCCCCAATTCGATCAGACTTGGTATTAGTCAGAAGGCAGATGAGCGCCATGCCCAGTCCATAAAGGTCTGATGCTTCTGTAAGCTGACGATTAAAGAGTTGCTCTGGTGGCATGAAGCCGAGCGTTCCCTTGACCACGCTGCTAACGCCGACTTCCCCTTCACCCACATGGGCAAATCCAAAATCTACTAAATAAACATCACCTTCGTCATTGACCAGGATATTGGCAGGTTTGATGTCCCGATGAATGACGGGTGGAATTCGATTTTGGAGATAAACAAGGATTTCCAAAGCTGCGATCGCAATTTGCTTGATCTCTTCTGGATTAAAACTGCGAGATTCCACCAGGGAAACTGCATTTTTGTACTCTTGCACCATGCAAAAGCCATCATCGGTATGAAATGCATCAAGATAACGTGGAATGCCAGAGTGATTCAGTTCTTTCAAGAGTTGGATTTCGCGATCGTAAGCATCATAGCCTGACCAACTTGAACCCGATTTGGCAAACTGAAATTGCTTAATGACAACTTTTTGCTGGGTTTTGGTATCTGTTGCCAGATAAGTCACCCGACCACCTGCCCGGTTGTGTCCAAGTTCCTTCTCAACCCAATAGTGGTAGTGGGAGAAGTCGGGGAAATCATTCATAATTGTCGCCAAATGAAAGATTGGGTCGGCGGTACATCGATTATTCTCCAATAAAGTCTACGTGAAATTCAGGGAAATAGAAGAATTTTTGACATCAATTTTGTGAAGAAGGTTTTTGAGCGAAAGGACGAAACAGGTGTCAATTTTCATTGTGAAAGCCAGGCATTATACAGGAATTATTTTTTAAGGGTTTTCGACTCTTCAAGAAACGCTTCACAGAAGCATCTGTACTATTTTGCTTGAACTTTACAACCTGGATCGGAAAGTCTCTTTGAAGTTTTAGCGGGCACATGCTCCAATTCGTTAGTAGATCTTGGCTTAAATCGACCGGTAAGGGTGTATTGTGCCAATCCCAAATATTCTCGAGCAATTAAAGAAATTTGTTCTTGAGTACTCCACTGAGAGGGTAGTTGACTGGGATGAGGAATGACTTGAAATCCTGCTCTTTGGAATGAGAGTAGCGATCGCAGCATATGGGGTGAGTCTGTTACCAACAGAATTTTTTGAATACCCTGGGGGTACAAGATCGCACTGGAATATAGAGCATTTTCTTCTGTGCTTTCAGAGCAACGCTCACCGCTCAAGGCAGATTCTGATACCCCCCTGTCTTCTAATAAGTCAATAATTTCTCGAGCGTCTGACATACCACTGACAAAAATTTTGTCGGCTCGATGATTTTCCCACAGTTGATCTGCCACTTCGACACGCCAGTTACGTAATGCCTCGCCTCGCCCCAAAACAACAATCGAATCGACAGGTTCACCTGTGTCTGCTGGTAGTGAAAAAGTCAAGCTCCAGGTTGCAAGGGCAACCATTACTGGAGAAGTGATAATCAAGAAGCTCACGACCAAAATCGCAAAGGGACGGAGAAGCCAACGTCGCCACCGACGGGAGCTAACCAACCAGAGAATCCAGAGCAGGGCCAGCAGGATTAGTGCTTTTATCATGAACTCTGTCTTTAAATCTAAAAAATCTAAAAAGTTTTCCAGAAAACCTATTCACCTGAAGGTTTTCCTAAAGCCGTGGGTTCTTCATCAAGCAGTTGCCCACTTTGAGCTGATGCATAATACCGATGATAAGAATGATACAACCCGGTGGCATAATCTTTTGTACCATTGGCAACCAGCCCCAAGACTGGTACAGAGGATAGCTTTAACCCGTCCAGAGCCTGCCTCAATGCGAAACTCTTGGTCTTACCTAATCCTACGACCATGACAATTCCGTCAGTTTTTGCTGCAATCAACTTGGCGTCAGCAAGCCCCGTTAAAGGGGGGGTGTCATAAATTACCAAGTCGAAATGCTCCCTAAATTTTTCCATCAAGTCCTGCATCTTTTGGGAGGAAAGGACTTTGGTAGGATCAGGAGGTACAGGACCGGCCGTTAGAACAAACAAATTTTTCTCAAGGGGCGATCGCTGAATTACCTGTTCATACTCCAGATTCAAAGAAATTACACTACTCAGCCCATGAACATTGTCTAACTCCAGACGATTGTGCAGCTGAGGTAAACGCAGATCCGTATCGACCAGCAAAACCCGCTCTCCCAAAGCAGCAGCAGCCTGAGCCAGATAAATAGAAATAGTAGATTTTCCCTCTCCAGGTATCGATGAGCAGATGACAAAGGATCGGATACGAGTGTCAGAACTGAGCAGAAGGATATTGGTGTAGAGCGAGCGAAACGCTTCCAGGAAGGGAGAAGAGGTGTAATGAGTGGGTTTTGCATCGGGATCAAACCCGAACTTCTGGCGCACTTGCTGAACCAAACCTCCAACACTGGTAATAGTGGTTAGCTTTTCAAACTTTTCTAAGTCTGTGTTAAGTGGAATAGCACCCAGGATTGGTAGTTTGGTCTCTTTTAGTTCATCAGGGCTGTGAAGAATGTTGCTCAACCGATCAAGTAGCAATGCTAACCCTACGCCTAAGAGTAAACCTAGAATTGCCCCCAACATTGCCGTTTTCTTAACATTTGCAGCAGAAGGAATAGGGGCAGTTGGTGGAGTGAGAATTTGCCAGGGAACTTTCCTCTGCCCCGCATCAATCCGTAGTGCTTCGCGTTTTGCCAGAAACTGATTCAGGTTCTCCGTTGCAATTTTGAGTTCCCGTTGAATATCTGTAAATTGTCGGGAAATCACAGACAGTTGCTTGACGCGACGATTTAAGAGATCTTCAGTTTGGGCCAGGATATTGCTTCGAGCCTCTAACTCACGAATTCGGCTGGCAACATCCTTCTGCACATTCTGCCCTTCTTGACTGAGAAGGCTGAGGAGATTGCGTTGCTGATCTTGCAAAACTTTAATTTCAGGGGTATCTTCCCGAAACAAAGTTCCTTCTTTTGCAATCTGGCTCTGAACGTCCAATATCTGCCCTAATAAACTCTGATAACGATTGTTGTCTTTGAGGGCAGAACTGGCAGCCGATTCAGTTGCTTTTTGGGCCAGTTGATTATTCAAATCAACATAGAGGGCACGAGCTTCGTTTAATTTAATCTGAGTTTCAAGCCGCTGTTGTCCAATTGATGTGGCTTGCTCTGAAAGCTGCTTTCCTTGAGATTCGGGGTCAATCAGATTGTACTGCTGGCGAAAGCTTTGCAATTGGTCCTGAATGGTTTCAACACGTTGTTGCAATTGGGGAAGTTGGGCATCGACAAATTCAATCCCCTGACGGACATCTGCCAGACGTTCTTCCAAACTGTAGTCCAAATACGCTTTTGCTACCAGATCAAGGACTTCCTTCACCAACTCCGGGTCTTTATTCACATAGCTGACATTCAGGATCTCACTATTGGGAACTGGGGTTACAACCAGGCTAGCTGCGATCGCGCTGTAGCTAAAACCTGGGTACCGGGTTTTGAGCTTATCTGCAATTGGAGAAAGAAGCTTAGGGCTTACTAAAAGCTTGAGTTTCGTTTGGTCAATCCCTTTCTGAGCATCTTCCTGCTCTCGATTGCTCAGCGTTTGGGGAACCGAAGAAATTACCTGGGCTTCAACGGTAATGGGTTTGGTGAGAATTTCAAAACTCCCCTGGTACGTCGGAGTACTCGTTAGTGCCTTCAATGTAGCCGCAGATGTGACAACAATCGTAACCCCAGCAATAACCGGAATTTTGCGGCGAAGAGCGGCCACAATTTGACCCAGATTCAGTCCACCCTCATCCCCTTCTTGAGATTGATTAGCGTTGACCAGTGGCAGTGACTGGAACCGCCAGCCAATTAAGCCTTTAGATGATACTTCTTGACTCTCCATCTTGGTCTCTGTCCACGTGTCGAGGTTAATTGTGAAATGATCGAAGCCCTGTCTTTGATCCGCTACTTTCCCTGATTTATCTACATCTTACGCAAGTGATGAAATCGTTCAAGCTCTCCAAACTTGGATTGATTTTGGATTGAAGGATTATTGTCCAGTTATGATTCTGTAGATACTAAATAATGACAGAAATCCGTTAATTGGAGTCAACACCGAATTCAAATTGTCTGAAAATGTCGTTAGCGCAGAGCGGTTAACAATAATAATGTCATCGTTGTACAGCGGAGGATTTGTTTTCTCATTCAGCTCATTATCGAAATTCACATCAATTTTGCGCTTCGAAATCGTACCGTTTGGGTTTAATCGGATCAAATCAACCGAACTTTTGCGTGCTCGAGTAGTAAAGCCGCCTGCTGCTAAAACGGCTTGATTCAAAGGAGTATTGGGTGGAATTCTCACCAGTCCAGGATTCTTCACTTCTCCAACGATATTGACGCGGATACTGTCCGGAGAAAAGCTGGCAGCCGCAATTTGAATAGAGTCAGCAGGTGAAATCTCAGAAGCTGTTGGAATCACGATCGTGTCTCGATCTTGTAAGAAGAGATCCTGGCTCACATCTCCTTCTTTGAGCAATTTCCAAAGATCAATGCTGATTGTTTGCTCAGAACCTGTTCGGGTAAGGCGACGGACTTGGATGCGGCGGACATCGGCCTGGGGTCTAATCCCGCCAGCTACTTGAATGGCCCGTGTAACGGTGGGCGGAGTCGAGATTCCGCCTGTTCCCCCTGCTTGCCCTGTTTCACCAGCCGCACCAGTTCTAGCGGAAGCAGTCACGGTATGGGGTCCAGGTCTATAAACCTCCCCAACTACAGCAATATTGAGTCCCTGGCTTCTGTCTGAGGCAAAACTAGCAGAAGCAAGCTGGATCGATTCCGCTAAGTTGGGTTTGCTGATAGTGGGAACCAGAATCGAATCTCCTGCTCGTAGAACAATGTCTCGACGGGAATCGCCAGAGTTCAGAAACTCCCACAGGTCAACCTGAATAATTTGCTCTCCTGCCCTCCGGGAACGACGAACCTCTATTCGGCGCAGGTCGGCCATCTGAGTAATACCACCGGCCCGCTCTAGGGCGCGGGTTACGGTGGGTAACTGGGAAGCGGCATCACCTGCGGACACCGTATAGGCACCAGGACGGTTGACTTCACCCGAAATTCCAACCTGTACTGGGCGAGCTGCAAGCAGATTGAGATTAACAATAGGATATTTGAGTATCCTGGCATAGCGCCCAGAAATAGCATCAGCCGCTTCTTTAAGAGTCATGCCATCCACGGCAACACTGCCGACCTGGGGTAGGTTAAGAGAGCCATCGATCAGGACTTGATACTCCCCAGTAAACTGGGGCAGTTTGAAGACTTCGACCCTGACTCGATCGCCCGCCCCCAATGTATAGGCATCATCGATACTAGCACTTAAGCCTGGCGGCGCTGGATTCGCTCTAGCAGATTGCTGCGCAACCCCTGAAAGGGGATGGGCGATCGCAACACATACTGGCAAAGTTAAACCTGCAACTAGTAAACTGAGATGCTTGAGACGACCTTCAGGGGCTCGGATTGGCATAGATTTCTATTTAGTTGAAGGCAATTCCATATTATCGCCATCCTCATTATCTGTTCTCAGCATCACCTAATCTTTATCAAAGGGACCTTTGTATCGATGGAACCTATTTACGAAAAGCAAGCCCGGAACAGGATAGGATCTTGATTGCTCTATTTCTTTGTAATGCTGATTTTTCATAGGTCTCAGGATTATTGACAGCTTTGATGGCAGTTTCACCCTTGAACCGGATGCTCAAGCAATCCTGTTTGAATTGCTCAAGAGCGAGGCATTTCTACAGCAGGTGGCTGAGCAGTTGCAATGCTCGCAAGTTCAGTTCACCGGGCTTCTTTTTCAACCAGTTCCCTATAGCCACTCGACTCCTAAGGGAATGCCTGCCGAGTTCGAAAAGTATTATGCCTCCACGGATTACGCTATCATCAACGTCCCCCCAACTTTATGTTCAAGGCAGTGATCTTTAAGCCCAGCAGGTTATGTGCCATTTACCAGAAGGTGAGCCATTAGCGATGTCTACCTTGGCCAGCTTGGATTTTATTCCCTACCTCAAGGACAGTGGCGAACTTCCCGATCAGTTCTTGGGGAAAGTGGGTGTCTACGCAATTTTTGACCAGGCTCAGAAACTGCAATACATTGGCTACTCGCGGGATGTCTATCTTAGCCTCAAGCAGCATCTGGTTCGTCAGCCCCATTTGTGTTATTGGATTAAAGTGCAGATGATTGATCGTCCCAGTCGGGCGATTTTAGAGGAAATTCGCGATCGCTGGATTGCAGAAAATGGCTCTGTACCTCCAGGAAATAGGTCGGAGGTGGCACAGTGGAACCAGCCCATTGATGTCAAGCATCTGATGACTCCAGATGAGCAAACCAGCTACACCTCTGCCACTGATGAACTCGCCCAAACTAAAATATTGAAGCAGGTTGCCCGGCGGGTTGAAGCAGAGATTTTAGAAGTATTACAGGCTCGTGGGGTGCAGGAGGATGTTCGCTTTAACCCTAAGCTGAAGGAAGCAGGATTACTGGATTTGAAGTAGCAGTTGTGCAAGCATGCTCATCTATACCCCAGCCCCTTGTGGAAGCTCAATAAAGCAGGTTAGCCACAGGGGGTCTTTGGCTTCTCGTTCAACATAGGCAACTACTGTAAATTCTTCGCAAATTTCCATCCACAGTTCAAAATGCTTCTCTTTCGCCTCAGTTGCCACAATGGGATGTTTGAAGGACTCATGCAGGCGGTAGGTCAGGCGGGTGCAGGCGTTGAACTCAGTTTCGGTGTAGGTATCTAACCAAACTTTGACCCAGTAGCGTCCGGGTGCTGCGGTCCTGGAACTGCTCTCTCTGGCCGCATGAATTAGATAGAGGGTTTCCGCGATCGCGGTTGAATGCTTCTGGTAATCCACCACGGCCTCAGTGGCACCGAGTGACACCAGGATACCATTAACCCCCTCTGCCGTCACCGTTTCCATGCTTGGGTTCATCAGAGCTGGAGGGCTCCTAACTCAAAGTAACCTGCCCTCAGCGGAGAACCGGCCTCAATCCGCCTGACTAGCACAGTAAAGAGTCGATTAGTTCTGATTACGACGGTTACAAACACCCAAAAGGCAATCCACAGAATAGTTTGCAAAGAGGTACCAGGGCGGGGGCAATCAGATTACCTGAAGCGTAAGAGGGATGAGCATGAGAAGGAATCTGGGCGACTGGGCGATCGCCTCCTTCCGACAGTAACAGCCATCCCTCACTAGCCCATGCGGATGCTTGGGATGAAAAGATTGCTGGCTGCTTAAAACTTCGGTTCAAATCATTCTGCCTTGAGCAACGCCCCTCTGACGGCAAATGCCCATCGAACCATTTCAGATTTTTGCAAGAACAAGTACCTCCTATGTTGGTAGAAGCCCTTTCCCTGACAGCCATTCCCGGTTGAACAGCTTGGATTGGTAACGGTTACCACCGTCACACAAAATTGTCACAATCGTGTGTCCAGGTCCCATCTGTTTTGCCAGAGCAACGGCAGCTCCCACATTAATTCCCGTTGAGCCCCCCAAAAACAATCCATCTTTCTCCAGGAGCTGGTAGACAACCCGCACCGCTTCCACATCATCTACTTGAATTGCATCATCAGCGGGGGCTCCTTCCATATTGGCGGTCACCCGACTGTTTCCAATTCCTTCAGTAATGGAATTTCCCTCTATCTTGATCTCGCCCGTTTTGATGTAGCTGTAAAGCCCGCTCCCCATGGGATCGGCAACCACACACTGAATATCTGGGTTCTTCTCCTTCAAAAACATCGCCACTCCAGCATAGGTACCGCCCGTTCCAGTGGATGTGACCCAAGCATCTACCTTACCATCAGTTTGTGCCCAAATTTCGGGCCCAGTTGTTTCGTAATGGGCACGGCGATTTGCCAGATTGTCAAATTGGTTCGCCCAAATAGCATTTTCCATTTCCGAGGCCAACCTGCCAGAGAGTTTGACGTAGTTATTGGGATCTCGGTAAGGAACAGCAGGTACTGGACGAACTTCCGCGCCTAATGTTCGCAAAAGGTCCATCTTCTCCTGAGATTGGGTTTCGGGGATGATAATCAGGCAGCGATAGCCCTTGGCATTGCAAATATGGGCAAGCCCGATTCCCGTATTTCCGGCAGTCCCTTCAACCACAGTACCACCCCGCTTGAGAATACCTTTTTCTTCTGCATCCTGGATGATGTAGAGCGCTGCCCGGTCTTTGACGGAACCGCCTGGATTCAGAAACTCTGCTTTTCCCAGGATTTCGCATCCTGTCTCTTCGCTAAAGCTATTAAGCCGAATCAACGGAGTGTTACCTACAGTGCCAACAAATCCACATTTGATATCCATTCTGAAAAAATACTCTAGAAACGACCTGAATGATTCCTCTCTAAAATTTTCGCCTAATATAGCTGTTCTAAATGAATAGAGCTGTTCTAAATTTAGTTGTGAGATGGAGAGGCTTTGTATTTAATTCAAACTAAGTAGCCAGGCGCAATTAAATTGAGGATAATTTTGGGGGTGGAGAGGGCTGCGCCCCCAACTTCATCCTTGCCAATTATTTGCCAATTAATGATGGCTACCTGCTTCACAACAATGATGATATCCAGTGCCACGAATAAAAAAGAGAGGGTAGGTACTATCACTCACCCTCCTGCTAGTTATTAATGATTTAGCACTTTATTTGTTAGGTTGAGGAGTCAACCGTAGATAAGGCTTGACCTCTGTGACCCCTTTCGGAAACTTCTGCTTGGCTTCTTCCGTGGGAATGGAGGGAACTACCACCACATCATCGCCATCTTTCCAGTTAACCGGAGTGGCAACGCCATAGTTATCTGTCAATTGGAGAGAGTCAATCACCCGCAGGATCTCTTCAAAATTACGTCCAGTGCTGGGAGGATAGGTAATAGTCAGACGCAGTTTCTTCTGAGGGTCAATCACAAACACCGTGCGCACGGTCACCTTCTCGTTCGCATTAGGGTGAATCATCCCATACAGGTTGGATACCGACTTATCGGCATCTGCAATGATGGGGTAGTTAACGGTTGTGTTTTGGGTTTCATTGATGTCTTTGATCCAGCCCTTGTGAGAATCCGTATCATCAACGCTGAGGGCAATCACTTTTGTGTTGCGCTTTTCAAATTCGGACTTGAGTTTAGCCACTTCACCCAGTTCTGTGGTGCAAACGGGAGTGTAATCTGCCGGGTGAGAGAAGAAAACTACCCAGCTGTCACCTGCCCAGTCATAAAAATTAATTTCGCCTTCACTGCTCTGTTGAGTGAAGTTGGGGACGGTGTCGCCTAATTGGAGAACCATAAGCGAATTTCCTTCTGTTAATAGAATGAGAGTCTATCTTTTTACTCTGCGTTTACTCTAATGATCATGCCATAAAATCCGGTTTTCCGGTCGGAGTTTAGATCTATTTATGATTTCAATTTAAATCCAGGAGTCTTTGCCTTCCTGGTTCCATTGGGGCTTAATATGAAGCGGGTATGTATGCAGTGAATGCTGGCAAGCAAAATCCTGTAAAGAAGGTCCCCGGATTGTTTCTTGAAACGAAGGTAATCTGTAGCAATTCCTTATAATTACTTGGGCACTATTGATATGGATGATATGGAAAGATCTATCAGGATTCTTACGGTTTTCCGGATAAAGTTTGCATAAAATTTAATGCAGTGCCGGAAATGAACTTAAGGCAACACAGCACAGACTCTGAATTTCTAAGACTTGGTTATTCATGGAATCACAAGAATCAAAGGCCTTGCTTATCGTTGATGAACAGCCCCTTTCTCTAAGGCAGTGCTTAAGGTATTTGCAGTCAGCAGGTAAGCTTCAGCCCTTTATTGGAGATATTCTGCGTCAGTATGTCTTGGAGCGCGAACTAGCAAATCGACAGGATTTGGACATCAGCCCCGCCATGATTGAACAGGCGGTAGTTGATTTTCGTTTAAAGCAGAACTTGACCGATCCTCAGGTGTTTCAGGATTGGTTGATGCGCAACGGCATTAACTATGAGCAGTTCCACAGCCAAATTTCAAACAGCTTCAAATTGGAAAAATTAAAGGCGGTGGTTACTGAAGCGCGAATACAGGAGCACTTCATTGAGCGAAAATTGTTCTATGACCGGGTTGTACTGTCTCGCATTGTCGTCCCCAGCAAGGATATGGCAGACGAGCTTTACAGCCAGATTATGGAAGGTGCCAGTTTTGAGCAGCTTGCCCGGGAATACTCGATCGCCGATGAAAAAATCGCCAACGGCATGATGGGGCCGGTGAGCCGTGGAACAATGCCTGATGCCTTGAGAGCTGCGATTGACTCAGCCAGCCCTGGAGAATTGGTTGGTCCCATCCAGGTCGAAAACCATTGGGCCATTTTCCGAGTTGAGCAGTTTATTCCGGCAACCCTGGAAGATGCTCCTCTGCGTCAAGCTATGCAAAACGAATTGTTTGAGCGGTGGGTAGCGGAAAAAATTCAGACGATGACTGTCAAACTGCAAGTCAACGATTAGGGGCCCAATTGTCAATTTTTTGATACGAAAATCGACTCTCGTTGGGAGAAAGCACTAGTTTAAACATGCCATGCATCTTTCTATCTTTCTATCTATGCTTGTGCAGGTGATTCAATGATTGCCCAAGACCTTGCCAATCTGCCCTGGGATGTCCCCCCCCTCAGCTTTTTGAGCCCCTATCAGCAAGTTCAATTCAAACAAGCGGTGGATATTCGTCGCTTTAGTCTGGGAGAAATGCTCTGGTCAACAGAGGCACCTGGTAGCCAGATGCTGGTACTGGCGGGTAAAGTCCGCCTGATTCCAGAGGAAGGGCAGTCCATCATCCTGAAGCAGGGAGATTGGTTGGGAGATGCCCTGGAACTGCCTGGCTTCTGGCGGGCAAGGGCAGCGGACAAAGATGTAGTGGTAGCACTCTGGAAAGCGGATCTGTGGAGTAAAATTTCTTCCTCCGATCTGCAACAGTACTGGGCTTTACAGCGATTACGCTATCAACCTCAAACGGAAATCACTCCCCAGCCTGTTTCAGACTTCCCCTTTGTTTCAGGGGTCAATACGGCTGCTGCCTGTCTGACCATGGTAGCAAGTCATCTGCAAAATCCTGCCCAGTTGGAGTGGGTGCAGCGCCAGATCCGCAGCCAGCAACCGCCAGATGTGGTGGAGGCATCGGAAAAGCTAGGGCTCCAATTGCGTCGGGTTGAGACGACATGGAGCGATTTGCGCAAAGTCCCCCTCCCGGCTCTAATGCAATGGCGAGAGGGAGAAAGGGTTAATGGAGCCACTCCCAGCCTTCGCGATCGCAGCACCACTCCATTCCACTGGGTGCTGGTCTATGCTGTCCGGGGCGATCGCCTGATTATCGGAGATCCCCTCAACTCTGCCCGTACCTGCGAGAGTGTGCCTCGCGCGATGGTTGAGCCCGCCTGGGATGGGCAACTCTGGCTAGTGGAAGCCGTCCAGAAGCAGGAACGATTTAGCCTTGCCTGGTTCTTGCCTGCGGTGATGAAATACCGGGGGCTGCTGACGGAGGTGCTAATCGCATCCTTCACCCTACAAATCTTAGGACTGGCAACCCCGATCATTACTCAGGTGGTGATTGACAAGGTAATGGTGCAGGGTAGTATGCCAACCCTGCATGTGATGGCGATCGCGCTCCTTGGTGTTGCCTTCTTTGAAGGGCTCCTGGGTATTCTGCGCCTGTTCATCTTTACCCACACCGCCCGCCGATTAGATCTCAGCCTTTCTGCCCAGCTTTTTCGCCATTTAATGCGGTTACCCCTGTCCTACTTTGAGCAGCGCCGTGTTGGGGATACCGTCGCCCGCGTCCAGGAGTTGGAAAATATCCGGCAATTCCTGACTGGAACTGCGCTCACGGTTGTCCTGGATGCCTTCTTCGCGGTCGTATACCTGGCCATCATGATTTATTACAGTGCCATTCTGACTCTGGCGGCACTGGCGGTGATTCCGCTGTTTATCATCCTCACACTCACAGCGACCCCCATCCTGCGCAACTGGCTCAACGAAACCTTTAACCGCAGCGCAGATAGCCAGTCCTTCCTGGTGGAAACCGTGACTGGAATTCAGGCCGTGAAAGCCCACACAGCAGAAAAAGTGGCGCGCGATCGCTGGGAAGGTCTGTTTGCCCGCTTCATCCGCACCGGCTTTAAAGCCTCCACCACTCAAAATATCAGTAGCAACATAGCCGACTTCCTCACCAACCTTTCCTATCTGATTGTTCTCTGGGTGGGCGCAAGTTTGGTAATTGAACAAAAACTCACCATTGGTCAACTCGTCGCTTTCCAGATGCTTTCCGGCAGAATGACTGGTCCTCTGCTTCGACTGGTGCAACTCTGGCAAAACCTGCAACAGGTGCTGCTCTCGGTTGACCGGATTGGCGACATTCTTAACACGGCTCCCGAAGCCGAAGCGGGTTCTGGACTGGTACTCCCTCCCCTCAAAGGACAGGTCACCTTCGACCAGGTCTTCTTCCGCTACCATCCTACCCAGGAACCTGTTCTGCGGGGCATTTCCTTCAGTGTTGAGCCAGGAATGCTGGTCGGTGTGGTCGGGCGTAGCGGTTCTGGCAAGAGTACCCTCTCTAAACTGCTTCAACGCCTTTATCCAGTAGAGTCGGGGCGCATTTTAATTGATGGCTTCGATGTCAAAAGTGCTGATCTTGCCTCGCTCAGGCAACAAATTGGCGTTGTCCTGCAAGAAGACTTTATCTTTAACGGTTCTGTTCTGGAAAACATTAGCCTGGGTAATCCAGACATCACCGCCGAACAGGTTGTAGAAGCAGCTCGCCTGGCCGTTGCCCACGACTTCATCAGCGAACTGCCTCACGGTTATGAAACCAGCGTCGGTGAGCGAGGAACAGCCCTTTCGGGAGGGCAACGCCAGCGACTGGCTCTGGCCCGCCTATTCCTCTCCCAGGCACCCATACTAATTCTGGATGAAGCCACCAGCGCCCTTGATGCGGAGACTGAGCAACAGGTCTTACAGAACCTGCAACGAGTTTCTCAAAATCGCACAGTCTTTTTGATTGCCCACCGCTTTGCACCACTTAAGCGGGCGGACCTGATCGTGGTGCTGGAGAAAGGGGTTCTGGTTGAAAAAGGAACCCACACAGACCTGTTGCAAAGTAAAGGATTATATTGGTCGCTCTATCAACGACAACAGGCTTCTGTGTAAGTGCAAAAGGTGATAGTTGCTACCTATCATGAACTCAGCCCTAATGCGACTTCAGTGCACCGATTATGCAATTAGCAGGAGTCAAAGATCTTTTAGAGGAGACACTTTCCACTGGCTCATAACCCTGATGCTTCCCCCTCTATACGTGTGTCCCTTGAGTGAAACCCAACAACAAGCTGCCCTCAAACAAGGACTACGCTGCAAAGATGCTTTTACTCTGCGGCGCTGCCAAATCTTGCTGGCTAGGGCTAGACGTATCCAGCCCAGAGACATTGCCACCACGGTCGGTGGTAGTGTCCAAACTGTTTGCAAGGTGATTCGTGCCTTCGAGCAGCAGGGGTTAGCTTGTTTGCACGCCTGATCGAGTCGTCCTAAAACGGTCAAACTCATCTTGGATGAGGACAAGCGCGCCCAATTGCGACAGGTGCTCCATGCTAATCCTCTTTAATTTGTCCACATTTTGCTAAAACCTCGGAGGTTTAAGCGCCAAGGTGGTTCATGAGGTGCAGTTTTAGGTTAAAACCTCCGAGGTTTTTGTATAGCTCTACGCAGGTGCGTTAAGACATTGGAATTGGAAGGGGAGTGGGGGCTTCGCCTCCAGCCAGGGGTTCCACCCCTACCCCCCGTCCTAACCACAATGACTACCGCTATACCTGTAAAGAGTCCCTGCTTGAATGCGATTGAGCCGAAGTGGATTCATGCCAAGCAGGCCATTGTAGAACCATAACGGATACTGAACGCACAAGAAGTTAAGACCAGAGTCTATGACTATTTTGATTGTCTCTTGCTAGAACCCTTAGCAAAAAAGGTCTCTTGAAAATGCACTAGCCCCATCAAACAATGTGTTGAACGAATCAGTTGGATTACGGCATTGAAGGAGAACCGTGTGCTCGCTCCGATGACCTTTACTAGTGCTTGCAACCGTGACCGAGTTGAATGTGCAGGCGTACTTGTTCCCCCAATTGGAGCCAGGAAACAAGATTGAGAATTGGTGGCTTGCTGTAGAGACTTGGATACGGCAGAAAGGGGATGCATTTGATATCTTTCGTGATAGTGTGGATGCTGCCTTCAAAAGATGTCCCAACGTCTTTGCGTAAGGCTATAGAGACCAGCACCCAAAGCCTCTTAATCCCGCGTTGTTGAAAAGCAGTATGAATCAAAACGAAGTTTCGAGCATACTGCACCTACTTCATATCCAAATTCAGCAACGCCGCCTCTCAATCCCACGAATGATTTAGGACTGCTATAGCATTGGGGGAAGGTACGAAAAGCACCTTCCCCCAAATATCTCTTTTTACATTCTTGTATGAAGTTGGTTAGCAGAAGTAACCTGTTGTTTGGAGCAACGCCTTAGCTCTCCGGGTAGGAGAAGATAATGGTGAAGAACTCCGTCGGTAGAGTACCGCCTGGACCTCCATCCGAAACGCTGATCTGGAAGGTGTCTGTGGAACCACCGCCTAGTGATCGATAGACCACTCTTCCGGCATCAATATCTTCCTGAGTAAAGTTTTGACCACTAATCAGCGGCGTCCCATTTAACTCCAGTTGTCCAAAGGCAGCGTTGGGAGCAGCAACAAGTTGATAGATAATTTGGTTGGGCGTATTATCTACATCCGTTACTTGAAGTATTCCAGAGCTGATCTCCGTCAACGATGCCACATCACCCGGAACTTCGATAGTTGGGTTAGGTGTTAGCAATACTGGTGCATCATTTGTTGGCGTGACGTTAATTTCGAAGATTCGATTAAGCGTTGCAGCTCCATCGGTGACTGAATAGAAGAAGGAATCTTTATTCCCAGGCGTTTCATTACCATTGTGCTGGTAGGAAATCAAGCCTGTATCAATATCTGCCTGGGTAAAGGTCTGACCATTAACCAGCGCTACACCATTACGGAAGAGGGTACCAAACAGAGGTTGTGCCACCAGGGTATAGGTAAGCGGTTGGCTCTCTGGATCTGTTATTTGCAAGGTAGACCGGGTAATGGTCGTAATGGCCCCTTCAGAAATAGTCAGCGGTCCATTAGAAACCACCAGTGGTGGATCATTAACTGGGATAACACCAATGTTGAACACAGTCGAGCCAATGTTGCCGCCAGCACCGTCGCTTACAGTGAAGGTAAAGCTATCGCTGGTGGTTTCGCTGCCGTTATGGCGGTAAGTTACACGGTTAAGATTGACATCATTTTGAGTGAAGGTTTGACCCACGCTCAAGTTACTGCCATTTAACCGCACACTGCCGCTGGTTGGCAGATTGATTACCATGTACCGCAATTGGGAAGCAGTGTTATCCGGATCGGTAACTTGCAACAGGGTGCTGCTAATAGTGCCGCTCTGTCCCTCGGTGACTGATAGAGTCTGACGATTTGCCAGCACGGGGTTGTCGTTGATCGGGTTAACCCGGATGTTGAACTGGGCTGTCGTGGGCTGGGTCCCGCCATCGTTTACGGTAAAGGTGAAGCTGTCGAGAGTAGTTTCACTACCGTTATGGAGATACCGGATCAAGTTTAGCCCGATGTCTGTCTGAGTAAAGGTATTACCAGTCAAAAGGGTTGTACTATTTCTGAGCAGTACTCCGTTACTGGCGGCTGTACCGATAGTGTAGACGATTTCCGCTGTAGTATTGTCTACATCGGTGGTTCTCAATAAACCATTGCTGATCACCTGGCTTGCCCCTTCGTTAAGGGTTAGGGTGTTGTTAGTAACCAGAACTGGTGAGTCATTGAAGGCTGTAACGTTGATGTCAACAGTACGAGTGACAGGAGTCCCGGTTGCTGCTCCTGTGAAGCCGTTGTCGTTGAGGGTAATAGTCAATCGGTCGGAGCCGAAGTAGTTGGAGTTACCCCGGTAGACCAGGCTGGCGAGGGCAGTGGCGATCGCGTCAATCGTGCCTTCGTAAACTGCACTGGCAGTCCCGTTCGAGCCACTAATCGTGGTCAATCCAGCCGGATTCAGGTTCAGAGTCCCGTTATTAACGGACAGGGTCAGCCGCACGGGGTTAGGACCAGAATCCACATCAGTGACAACGATCGCCCTGGCCCCATCAAATGTCAGATCCGTATCTTCGACCACGGGCACTGTCCCTGTCGGGAGTGAGAGGAAGACAGGTGAGTCATTAACTGCCGTGACATTGATGCTGAGGGTCTTGGTATCGGTTAATGCACCGCCAATTCCGGTGTTCCCCAGATCATTGACCGTAATAGTGGCCTCATCCGGTCCGTTATAGTCTTGCAGCCCCTGGTAATGCAGAGTACTCAACGCCGAGTTAACCGATGTGCGGGTACCCGTGATGGTAATAGTGGAAGTGCCAGCCCCGCTGATAGTAGCAGGTGGAGTGCCAGTTCCAGCGGTAAGCGTTCCCTGGAGAACGGATACCGTCACCTCTAAATTGCCTGGAGTGGACTCCCCGGCATCCACATCCGTGACTGAGATGCCGGACAGGGTGATCAGTCCATCCTCTGGCCCCGTGCGGACGCCGGGCGTAATATTCAGGACGGGCGCATCGTTCACCGGGTTGATGTTAACGGTCAGGGTTTGGGTGACGGAGAGCGGATTACTGGGTGAATTGCCCTGATCGTTGACGGTGATCCGAATCTGATCTTGACCGTTGATATTGGGCTTGCCCTGATAGTTGAACGTACTCAACGTGGCGTTCAGGTCTGCCAGTCTACCCGTTAGGGTCACACTATTGCTGTTATTGCCAGTGACGACTACACTTCCGGTTGGGCTGAAGCCGAGGTTGCCCCCCGTTGCGGCTCCATTAGGACCTAAGGCCGTCAGGGTCACCCGCAGGGTGCCGTTCCCAGCATCCACATCGTTAATGCTGACGCCTGGGATGCCGATAGTGGCATCTTCATCAACCACTTGCGTACCTGGCAGTGTCAGCGTCGGTGGGTCGTTGATGGCCGTTACGTTGATTGTGAAAGTCTGGGTGGGTGAAGTGTTGACTCCACCATTATCGATGCCACCACTGTCGCGCAGTCCGACCGTCACAATAGCGGTGCCGTTAGCATCCTGGGCTAAGGCATAGCTGAGGGTGCCGTTCGGGGCGATCGTGGGTTGTCCGGTGGTAGTAAACAGAGATGGATTGTTGTTGGCAACGATGAAGCTAACGGTCTGGTTCGACTCATTGGGTGGCAGCGGTGTGCCGGGTCCTGGACTGATGTTCGTTGCCCAAAGTACCGACTGGGGTGGAGCATCTTCTGCCACTGTAATGTTGGAACCGGGGGTGAAGGTCGGCGCATCATTCACGGAGTTAACCGTGATGGTGAAGATGTAGTCATCCGAGGTGTCATCACCACCCAGGGTAGTTCCACCGCTATCCTGCAAGCTAACCGTTACCGTTGCTGTTCCAAAGGCATTGTCAGCCGGGGTGTAAATCAAATTACCTGTATTCGGGTCAATAGTGGGCTGTCCGGCGGTTGTGAACAGGTCAGGATTGGAGTTGCTGACAATGAAGCTGAGGCTCTGGCTAGATTCATTCGCTGGACCACGGGAAATGTTGGTCGCCCAACCGTTAATAGTCTGGGTTCCCGCATCCTCATTCACCACTTGGTTAGGACCGCCAGTAAAGGTGGGGGCATCATTTACTGGAAGCACGTTAACCGGGATCGTGCGGGTAACACTTTGGGCACCAGGAGCACCGGTTGCACCCTGATCGTTCACCGTGATGGTGATGGTGTCACTGCCGTTGTAGTCTGGATTGCCCCGGTAGACCAGGTTTGACAGGACGCTTCGGACGCTGGCGATCGCACCCTGAATCGTCAGGTTGCTGGCCCCGTTGGTGCTGCTAATGAATGTCACTCCTGCTGTCGAAGCCAGGCTCAGGGTACCGTTTTGGGCAGACAGAATGGCTCTCACCGGGCTACCGCCAGAATCGATATCGGTGGTTTCAATGCCGGTAATAGTTAGCGGCGTGTCTTCGATCACGGGCAAGGTGGTCGTTGGAACTGTTAGGGTCGGTCCATCGTTGACCGCAGCAACTGTGATATTGATCGTGCCGTTGGCTGTATTTGTACCGTCGCTGGCTGAAACAATCAGTGCATCGGGACCGCTGAATTCACTGGCTGGGGTGTAAATCAGGTTATCAAGTGCCGTTTCAACTGCCGTAGGCGAGCCAGTCACTGTCACACTCGAAGAATTGTTGTTGGTGACCCCTGCTCCGGAGTTCACTGTAATGATGCCATTGGCAACCGTCAGCGTCACGGTAATTGGATCATTCTCGGCATCGCTGAGGCGAATCCGGTTGGCATTGGAGAAGGTGAGCTGGGTGTCCTCATCTACGGTTTGAGCTCCGGGCAGCGTCAATGAAGGTGCGTCATTGACAGGAGTGACGTTGATGTTGAAGGTGGTGAGGGAAAGATTGCCCGTTGAACCATCGGAAGCGGTAAAGGCAAAGCTATCACTGGTGGTTTCGCCACCGTCATGGCGATAGGAAAGCTGCCCACTGTTGATGTCTCCCTGAGTAAAGGTTTGTCCAACTGCCAGTGGTGTGGTTCCCAACAACAGGGTGCCGCGATCGGGAAGATCGCCGAGGGTGTAGGTGACATCATTGGGACCATCCGGGTCAGTCACCAACAGAGCAGTGCTGGCGATCGCAGACGAAGCTCCTTCCGACAGAGTCAGGCCCATATTTAATGAAACTCTGGGTGGATCATTGACCGGAGTAATAGCGATATTGAAGGTATTAGGTCCAACCGCAGGGGAAACAACTCCATCCGAAAGAGTAAAGCTGAAGCTATCCGAAACAGTTTCGCTACCGTTATGGGAGTACCGCAGTTGCCCGCTGTTAATATCTGCCTGGGTGAACGTGGTGACAGCACTAATGCCTAGCAGCAGTGTGCCACTGGCAGGTGCCGAAGTGACGGAGTAGACCAGACTGGCTGGCAACGGATTGTCGTTGTCGGTCGCGAGTAGGGAACCGTTGCTAATTTGAATCAATCCCCCTTCCAGCAGGCTGACCCCGCCATTGTTAACCAATACGGGCGCGTCATTAACGGGCATTACATTGATGCTGAAGGTCGTCAGCGCCAGATTCCCTGTTGCGGTGCCATCAGAGGCGGTAAAGGTGAAGCTGTCGAGAGTAGTTTCACTGCCATCGTGAGTGTAGGAAAGCTGCCCGTTCGTAATGTCACTCTGCGTAAAGGTTCCTCCGGTTGCCAGTGGAGTGCTCCCCAGTAGTAAAGTGCCGCGTGCAGGCAGGCTACCGACTGTGTAAGTGACGGGGCTGGGACCATCGGGGTCCGTCACCAGCAGGGCGACATCGCTAATGGTTGAAGAAGTTCCCTCAGAAAGGGTCAAGCCGGTATTGAGGGAAACCCTGGGTGCATCGTTGACGGGAGCAATCGCAATATTAAAGACATTCGGACCCAGCGGTGCCCCAATCACTCCATCCGTAATCGTAAAGCTGAAGGTATCAGAAACCGACTCACCCCCATTGTGGGAATATCGCAGTTGACCGCTGTTCACATCGGCCTGGGTGAAGGTGGTGACCGGATTCACACCCAGGAACAGCGTGCCGTTAGTAGGTGCAGAGGTGACCGAGTACACCAGGCTGGCCGGTGGTGGATTGTCGTTGTCAGTAATTTGCAGAACACTATTGGTAATCAGGAATGTACCGCCTTCAGACAATGAGGCTCCAGTATTTGTCGCCAGCACGGGGGCATCATTGGCTGGTGTCACCGTGATGCTGAAGGTGGCTGTCGGAATTGCACTGCTAGAACCATCTGATGCCGTAAAGGTAAAGCTGTCCGTCAATGGTGACTCGGAACCATGGTGCTGATAAGTCATTCGACCCAGGTTATCAATATCATCCTGAGTAAAGGTTTGACCTACCGTTAGAGGCGTGCCAAACCGATTGAGACTGCCGTTGCTCGGCGTGCTCAGCAGCGTGTAAACAATTTGAGGCGGCGGGTTGTCCTGATCCGTAATGCGCAGCAGAGTATTGCCAATTACAGCGGTAGTGCCTTCGGTTAGGGTTAGTCCAGTATTCGTTGCCAGCACCGGCACAAAGTTAGTCCGGCTAATGGTGATATTGAAAGTGGCAGGATCTCCAGCAGGAATTGTATTGACTCCATCGGTCACTGTAAAGGTAAAGCTGTCGCTGTTGGTGTTGCTGCCATCATGGTCATAGGAAACAGTGCCGTTGTTAATGTCGGCCTGGGTGAAGGTGTTGGTTTGAGTGCCGTCGCGATAGAGGGTACCTCTAGTAGGTCCTGTCACGACGGTGTAGACCACCTGGTCTGGCAATGTGAGAAACTCAGCATCAGTGGCTGCCAGCAGAGTTGAGGTAATCCGAGCAGTCGCATCCTGGCTCACTGTCAGCCCCAGATTCGTTGTCAGCACAGGTGCATCGTTAACCGGAGTGACATTGATACTGAAGGTGGTTGTTGGTGGAGTCAGAGTACCGCCAGCACTATCTGAAACCGTAAATACGAAGGTGTCGTTAGTCGTTTCGCTGCCGTTGTGGCTATATTGCAACTGGGTACCACTATTGACATCGGCCTGGGTAAAGGTACTGCCAGCCGAGAGTGTTACTCCGTTTAATACCAAGTTGCCGTTAGCAGGCAGGCTATCGAGGTTGTAGACAATTTGCGAAGCCAGTTGTTGCTCAATATCAGTGACTAATAAGGTATTGCTGGTCAAAACAGCTCCCTGCCCTTCAGTGACCGCAAGGACAGCATTGCTGACCAGGGTAGGTGGGTCGTTGACCGGAACGGTATTGATGGTGAAAGTGGTGTTTCCAATTGTTCCACCTACACCATCGGAAACGCTAAAGATGAAATTATCAATCAGAGTTTCTGAACCATCCTGGGTATAGGACAGCCTGCCTGCATTAATATCAGCTTGGGTAAAGGTACTCCCCGTGGTGATGGCAGCACCACTCAGACTAAGGTTGCCGTGATCAGGGGGATCAACCAGTGTGTAGGTAACTTGATTGGCGGAATTGTTGTCATCGGTGACAAGCAGCAGCGTGCTAGCGATTGTCTGCGTGCCACCCTCGCTTAAAGTTAGATTACTTTTAGTTGCTAGAACGGGCAGGTTGTTTGCCACAATATTTAACTCATAGAAGCTGGCTTCATTTGTCTTGGGGAAGACTCGAATGAAGTAGTTGCCAGGATCGAGATTAGCTGAGATGGCTTCTGTGGCACCAGCTGGATTTGTCGATTGCAGCGGATTTCCACCAATGACAACGGGATTGCCTGCTGAGTCAAGAACTTGAATATCCAGATCCCCGTCCAAGTTCGAACCATTGAGTCCTGTGAGGGAAAGACTCAGACTGGTAGGGCTACCCAGGAAGAAGCGGTAAAAGTCTACTGGATCCGTACTATCAATGGAGTCTCGATAAAGACCATTGCCATTCAATGGACCGATGGAGAAGCCAGTGGCACCGGTATTGTCAGCAAGATCAACTCGGGTTGGCGGCAGGTAACGAATGAAGGGTGCAGTTGCCTGGTAGTTTAAATCGAGGACTGAGACAATATTGGTGAACCCAGCAAAGGTTGTGCCATTTAAGAACCAGACAACATTTTCACCCGTGGCGACATTACGGAAGAGAATGTCAGCTCTGCCATCGAAGTTGTAATCGCCTGTACCTTGAATTTGATACCTCAAGTCGGGTGCAGCAAGCAGTTCGACAGTTGACACTCGACCGGTTCCGTTCATCAACCAGATGATGTTACCACCACCACCGGGAGTGTAATCTCGGAATAAAAGGTCGGTGTTGCCATCATTGTTAAAATCAGCCGTCCCCTGAAGCCGGAAATTGGTGTTCGGTAAGGACTCAAGTTCGGCAAAGCCACCTGTGAATACCGGACCATTCATGAACCAGACCACATTTTGTCCAGTGGCATAGTTCCGCCAGACAAGGTCGTTTTTACCGTCTTTATTGAGGTCGGCGATACCGTTGATTTGCCAGTTGAGATCGCCATTGGGTGGCAGAATGACCGCCGAGGTTAACGCAGCTCCATTCATGAGCCAGATGCTGTTTTCTCCGGTGCGGTAGTTGCGCCAAACCACATCAGCGTAGCCGTCTCCATCCATATCTCCCGTCGCCTGAACCGTCCAGGCTAGGTCAGGGGCTGTGGTTGTAAAGGCAAACGATGCCAGATTTGCCCCCTCCATAAACCAGACAGAATTTTCACCGGTAGCATAGTTGCGCCAAAAAATGTCTGAGCGGGCGTTATTGTTTGCTGCAATGCTAAGGGAATAGTTAGTGCTGGGGGTTGTAAGCGGGTCTAATGGGTTGGTAGCGGGACCTGGAAAAACGTGAATATAATAGGTACCCGCATCCAGGACGGCACTAAGTGCTTCAGGGAGAGTTCCTGAGTTGAAGGAGCTGAGAGCAGCACCGCCTGCAAAAACTACGGACCCCGAACTATTGAGAACTTCAACGTTGGCGTTGGCGCTAAGCCCCCCTAAAACTAGAGTAAAGCTGCTGCTTCTGGCGAGCGTAAATCGGTAGTAGTCGCTCGAATCCAGAATGCTATTCTCTACACCAACAAATTCTTGGAAAGTCTGAGAACTAGCGATAGGAAATATTGTTTTCGCAGTCGCAAAAGTATTACCGACGGTATCAGGCATTGCTATGACCCCAACAATGGCATTTCTATAATGCCCATCGATACATAGCTACTAACAAATGTTTTAGAAGTTTACAAAAAAAAGTTTTGGTCTCTTCAAAAAATTCAGGGTAATTACGGTGATGAGATCGCAAGCAATCGTAGTTTCACTCTTATCACCGTCGCCAGGTTGCTTAGTGCATTTTCAGGAGACCTTTTTTGCTAGGGGTTCTAACAAGGGATAATCAAAATAGTCACAGACTCTGGTCTTAATTTCTTGTGCACTTAGTATTCGTTGTGGTTCTACAATGGCCCGCGCGGATTCCTAGCTAAGTTACCAGGAACCGCCGAAACTTGCGAATCAGGAACAACCAGCATTGGGTTACTGATTGTCTAAAGTCCTCACCGTTAATACCTGGGGGGGGGTGGAATCAGGAGGATAGAGAAAGTCGAGTTGAACCGTGCGGCGATCGCCCACAGGCATATTCAGGGTCACTAGTGGTTCTCCCTCCTGCCCCCGTTGCATAATCAAATGGATATAGCGGGTTTGGGAAACACCCTTGTCATCGGTGTATCGAATTCGTACCGGACCCCGGAAGAACACCCGATTCTCTGGTGGCTTAAAGAACAGCAACCCACCCTTGACTTTATCTTCCTTTAGAGGTGTTTGAAGGGTCACAGTTACCGTCTGCTTTTGCCCTGTTTTGTTATATAGCGGTAACGTCAGACTATATTGGATGCCATAGTTGCCATGAGCCTGGTATGCCGTATCTGGATAGCGCACCAGCAGCTTGGCACTCTGGATTTGACCAGTTCCAAAGGTGCCTCGGTAAAGCGTACTGAGTC
The DNA here is from genome assembly GCF_049200465.1 of Leptothermofonsia sp. ETS-13. Lineage (NCBI taxonomy): Bacteria > Bacillati > Cyanobacteriota > Cyanophyceae > Leptolyngbyales > Leptolyngbyaceae > Leptothermofonsia > Leptothermofonsia sp. ETS-13. The sequence goes on along the minus strand of NZ_CP120836.1, from coordinate 494,208 downwards.
CGTAGGAGAAAGCATGTCCCCGCTTGGGTACAGTGAGGTAGTCAACTTTGGGGTTATCCGTCACATTCGCTCGCCACTCCGACCCCACAGCCACACCCGCAACTCGACCGTAGACCACGTTGGCATATTCCTGCTGCATCGGAGTGGGTGGAATATCTCGCGGTCCAGCCAAACTGCCGTTAACCAAGAGGGCTTGCCATTCATCCAGCGTGGGAATTCGTTCCGATCCATCGGGGTTCAGCGGGGCATACATCGCCAGGCTGGCAACGTAGACCGTGCCACTGCTCCGTAAGCGAAACAGGCTGGAACGACCATTTGAAGAAGGGGTCAGGTTGCCAACCGGAATTGGCAGGTTCATCAACATCTGGCTGCCCCCTGGTGGAATGATCAGGCTTGGGGGAATGCTTCCGTGCCTGCGCCCCCGCAGAACATCATTCATCGCCCGACTCCCCGGTCCAGCATACACCTTGCCCAGCGGATCTTCCACATAGGGTGGCAGTTCTACAAATAGGGCGTCGGGGCGAGTTAAGTAAGTGGCTCCCTGAAGAACATTGACTTTGATCGGCTGGTCGGTTGGGTTATGTAAGATAATGCCCTGAAACAGGGTACGGGTCTGGCTGGAAGTTCTAGCTCTAGTGACGTGGTGCGAAAACACGTCAAACCTTCCTTTAAAGGGAAAGTTTAAGTGTGCGGATGGTGACCGCATTCCATTTGGTGGAAAGGTCGAGAGCAGAATTCCCTCGGTCTGGACCAGTTCTGGACTGTTACTATTAAAAACCGGAACGGTGTCAAGTTGCCCTGGTAGGGCACGCAGTTCCTGGGGCCGAAATATTTCCTGGATCTGAAGGGTTTCCTGAGGTTTTAACCGTTCCTGGGGTGGAATAATCTCCTGAGGTGGGGGTGTTTTGGGGGAAGGAGGAGATAGTGGGAGGGAAGGAAGGGGGGCGGATGCCGTTTGGGCAAGGGTAACAAAAGTGAACAACTGCAACATGAGCAAACTTTAGAAAGTCTTACGGCAAAAGTGTCAGTTAGCAAGAAAAGAATTAATAAGGGTTGCGGATTGAATGAAATTGGAAATTTAGTCTTCAATGATTGAAACAGCCGCCGAGTCCTAAGGGAAACCGTTGAGCTACACCCTCTAAGGCTGTTATCATGCCTGGGCTGAAGGCTGGAAGCAAACGAGTTGACATGATTAGAACCCACTCACAACGACTGAAACAGCATCGGGGAAGGCGACACGAACGCGGAATCGTCAGGATTACCGATTCACTGCCCATACCGACAACTACTGACTACATTTGTCTTTTCTTTTCATCAGGACTCCCCCAGATTTTGAAGGGGAGTCAGCAAGATGAGGAAGTTTGACCGAGTATGCATTTTAACTTGATATGAGGTTGCAGTTTTCCGAATCAATGAAGCACTTTGCACATCCTTCGACTGAGATGTTTTTTTTATCATTCCGCTTGACAGGGCAACTGAGAAGCATTGCGATCGCCGCGACCCTGATAAATGTGCTTTTTGATACCCATAATCTCCCCCCTACTTATGCAAACCCACCAATTCTAGTTGCCAGTAGTTACTGCGAGGGACCCCTGCGTGATGGACTAATTAATGGTAAGGGGATATGTGCATTTCCCAGTGGGAATCGCTACGAAGGCGACCTTCGAAATGGACGCCGTCAGGGTAAAGGAGTTTTTACCTTTGCGAATGGAACCCGCTGTGAAGGGGAATTTCGTAATGATTTGTTAAATGGCAAAGGAGTGTGTGTTTTTCCCAGTGGTAATCGCTACGTGGGTGAGTTTCGTGAGGGAAAACGAGAAGGGCAGGGGGTTTTCATCTTTGCTGATGGCACCCGCTGTGAAGGAACGTTTCAGAACGATTTGCTGAATGGTCAGGGTGTCTGCGCGTTTGCCAGTGGCAATCGCTATGAAGGAATGTTTAAGAATAGCCAGAAGCAGGGACAGGGAGTTTTTATCTTTGCCAATGGCATCCGTTGTGAAGGCGAGTTTCGTAATGATTTGCTGGATGGAGTGGCGGTGTGTACGTTTCCCAGCGGCAACCGCTATGAGGGTGAGTTTCGTGACGGTCGGCAAAACGGTCGAGGAACTTTTATCTTTGCCAACGGAATCCGTCTGGAGGGAGTTTGGCAAGATGGGCAATATGTCAACAAGAAGAGCAAGCACATGTGAGCGAAGAAGTCTTTATGGAAAAGTCCTGCAGCTGGGCAGTCCTGGCTGTTGCCGTGGCAACGGGAACTTTTTTAGCCAGAACCTCCCCGTCTGCGGCATCGCTGGACGTTTGTAACAACTCGTCTCAGGTGGCTTATGTGGCAGTTGGCTATAGTCTGGGGGAAAGCCGCTGGCGGTCCGAAGGCTGGTTATTGCTGGGACAGGGGCAATGTGGTACGGTCGTCCCTGGTGACCTTGCACCGGGCAGCTATTACTATCTGTATGCCTCAGATAGGGACGAAAACCGAATCTGGCAGGGAGACAAGGGAGACCAATGGTTTTGCATTAACCTCAAAGAAGACTTTCGGTTAACCTTTACTGGCGATCGCTGCCCGGAGGCCGAAAATGTCCGGCGAATTTTTTTGGGAAGTGCAGGTGAACGGAAAATCTCATACAGAAAATTTGGTTGATTAAGTAAGTAACTAGTGGTCTGTCAAGACTGTTTTGAGGGTTTTCAACCCCTCAAAACACCCTGAAAATGGATTTTATAGATTTCAGGGGTAGCTCAAATCTATCCTGGCGGATTACTAGGCGTAATTAAATTAAAGATAATTTTGGGGGTGGAGGGGGTTTCACCCCCTGCCTGGGGGCGCAGCCCCCACTCCCCCCTTTACAATTAATGATGGCTACCTGCTTAGTCACAGGGAACTGTGTACAATGCCACGAGTGAAAAAAGGGGGGCAGTTGACCCAATTGATCGCTGTGGTAATGGTCACGGGGGGATGTGCGCCGATGGTTTCCAGTCCGCCTGTCGCCATGCCACCTGCCCAGCCTTCCCCAGAGCTAGCAATTCAGTACCAGGCTCACTCCTTGCCACAGGCGACTGTACATAGCTTGCGAATTCCAGTTCAGGCGTTTCAGGTAACCCCCTGCTTTAGCAGACGGGGTCGCAGATTTGGATGTTTTCGCCCGCCAGTATGGGGCGATCGCCGCTATTAATGGTGGTTTCTTTGACCCCGTTAATCAAAAATCAACTTCTTACATTACCCGGCAAGGAAAGCTAGTAGCTGACCCTCACCACAATGAACGCCTGATAAAGAGCCCTGACTTAGCTCCTTACCTGGAAAAAATTCTGAACCGCTCTGAGTTTCGGCGTTATCGTTGCGGGTCAGGGTTCCGCTATGCAATTGCCCGCCATCGGGATCCATCCCCTCCCGACTGCCAGTTGATCGATGCCTTGGGAGGTGGTCCCCGTCTTTTGCCAGAAAACACCGCCGAGCAAGAGGGATTTATTGCTTCTGCCAACGGAACTTTGATTCGGGACGCGATTGGCAGCCATCAACTCAATGCCAGGAGTGCGATCGGCATTACTGACAGGGGAGACATTCTGCTGGTAATGGCAGCACAAAAGCCAGGGGGGACAGGCGTATCCTTACCAGACCTGGCAGCCTTCATGAAAACCCTGGGAGTCACTCAGGCAATGAATTTAGATGGCGGTACCTCCTCTGCCCTTTACTTCCAAAACAAAACCCTCTATGGCAAGCTCAGTGAACCCGGTAACCCGACGAGACGCCCGGTGAAATCTGTTTTGCTGGTTCACTCAATGGTTCAATCAAATGGTTCAATCAATAGGAAAGTGAGGAGTAGAAGGGTGGAGGGGTGATGGGGTGATGGGGTGATAGGGTAGTAGGGTGATTGCTCTTTACATCTATCATGAGGCGGTTCTAGAAATGGGGCGCTGACTCCCTGGGTATGTCTCAGAAATGGTGCTCTCACCCCTTGAAACCCTGACTCGCCTGACTCCCTTTCCACGGTTGACAAAAAAATTGACAGGCCCGACTCCTTGAAACCTGATTCCTTCGTCTTCCTTCCAGGATTGACACAAAAAAATTTGACAAACCCGACAGATCCTCCACTCCACCACTCCATCACTCCACCACTCCCTCCTCCCCATCCCCCTTATCACTCCATCACTTCCCTACCATGGCTTCTCAACTAAACTCTCCTCAATCTGAAATGGAAGAAACCTGTGAGTCAGGCGTTTTGGCTAACTGTGTCCGGGCATTGGGACTGGATCAGATCCAGCGCCACATTTTTATCTGTGCAGATCAAACAAAGCCTAAATGCTGCCCGAAGGATGTTGGGTTAGAAGCCTGGGAATATTTAAAGAATCGTTTGAAGGAACTTCACCTGGACCAGCCTACGGAAACAAACCCGGCTTGCATTTTCCGGACAAAAGCCAATTGTTTACGAGTTTGTACCCAGGGTCCTATCCTGGTCGTTTATCCTGATGGAGTGTGGTATCGTAACGCAACAACCAAAGTGATTGAACGGATTATTCAAGAACATCTTATTGATGGGCAGGTTGTGCAGGAGTATGCCTTTCTGATTCATCCGCTGCCTGAGAAATCCTCTTCGTCTGCTAAGGGGCTGAGTGTAGGGTGTGATAAAAAAGGGGACGCGATCGCCCTTCAGTAAATTGCGATCGCCATTTAATTGGAACCTCCAATCTAGTACCCAGCGGCATAACAACACATAGCTGTCATGAGGTCAGAGGCTTGCCCGTATAGTTCCACTTGAAAGGTTTGGCCATGGTGCGATTGAAGTAGTCGATGAAGTCAAGAATCTTGGCGCTGAGCTGAGCTTGACTAGTGAAACTGGCCCGTCGCAGCCACTTGCGCCTGAGAATGGAGAACCAGATTTGGATTGGGTTGAGCCAGGAGCAATGCTTTGGGGTGAAATGTATGACCAGGCGGTGCTGTGGATTGCTCAAGAAAGCAGCCCGGGTGGCCATCGATTTCAGGATGCCGGATTTGCCTTTGCGCCCTAACGGCGGTGGTTCGGGTTCCAGGGCGACCGCCAGTGGCACCAGAGCTACCGATTGGTGGGTGTTGAGACAGTCCATGACCAGATGAATTTTAGGGGCATCGGTGACTTGGGCGAGTAGGGCGTCGAGATGAGCCGCTAAATCTTGCTCGGTTCGGGTGTCGCCCACAGTCGCCTGGTCAATGCGTCCAGTGGCGACATTCAAGGTGGCAATCAGGCTTTGGGTGCCATGACGCTGGTACTCAAATTCCACCCGCACACAGCGTCCGGGTTTCATCTCAATATCGGCATCACGCGCTCCAAGGCTTGGATGCCCGTCATTTCATCAAGACTGTAGGTCATCTCCCCACGTTCGGCCCGCGCAGCCGCTTGTTCGTAGACCTGGCAGATGTCTTGGACTTTGGTGGCAAAGTCCGGGTCGGGGGGGATGAAGCCAGTAGGGACTCTGGTACGGTTTCAGTTCGGCTTCGGCTAACAAACGCCTGACATGGCGACCACTGATCCGCGCTACAACGCCTTGTTTGACCAGTTCATCGGCTAACTCTGGAGGGGTCCAGTGACTGATGGGGCGTCCAGAGTGCTCGGGCGGAGCACATGCGAGGGCATAGAGTTGAGTGATTTGCTCCAAGGTAAACGTGGCGGGGGCACCGGGACGGGGGGCATCGGCTAAGCGCTCCGACACTGGCAACTCACAGGTCTGTAGCGCTTGCCAGCACCGCCGCCAACAGCGACTCATCTGCTCCCCGATGCCGAGCTCTCGAGCAATCTGACCTTGGCTGTCTCCCTGGCTGGCACGCAGAATGATCTGCGCTCGCAATGCCAGTTGTTGGGGTGTACTCGGTCGCTTCACCAACTGCTCTAGTTCGCGACGCTCGGATTCACTCACAATCAGGGCGGGAAGGGCAGGACCAGGCATCAGACTCAATCCTCCAACACCGACTCCTTCAGGATATGCCCATTTCCGCCGCGCGGTACTAGTCTTCCAGGCAGATTTTGAAGGGTTGCGAACCCCTCAAAACCCCATAAATTGGTTTTTCTGGATTTAGATAACCAGGCAAAGTTCCACTAGTTGGTCAGCTTTAATTGTGTGTCCTGGATTGAGTTAGAGTGGTTATTTTGTGAGCTTTCAACTCACAAAATAAGTCTTGACAGACCACTACCTCCTCTCTTCTGTCTTTTATCTTTTGCCTTCCTTCTTTATCCTTTGTCTTCCCCCTTTTCCCTACCGTGACCCAACCTGAAGCACTCAAGCATCTCCTCCATTTAGTCGCTCAGGGCGAAATGAGCCCAGAAGTCGCTTTGAATAAGCTCAAGTATCTAAACTACGAGCCTGTTGAGGACTTTGCCCGGATTGACCACCATCGAACACTCCGAACAGGTTTTCCCGAAGTAATTTGGGGACCGGGCAAAACCGTAGACCAGATTGCCCAAATTATGCAAACGATGCGGCAACAGACGCCCATCGTAATGGCTACCCGCATTGAGCAAACTGTTTACGAGCAACTGCGGGAAAAGGTGGCAGGGCTGCACTACCACCCTCTTGCCCGGATTTGTTTTGTCATGAACCAGGATGAGGGCGATCGCCCTTCCCCTACCCATCCCGGCATCATCAGTGTGCTCTCCGCTGGCACTGCCGACCTACCCGTGGCTGAAGAAGCCGCACTCACGGCTGAATTGTGTAGGTTTCGAGTCAATCGTCTGTGGGACGTGGGCGTCGCAGGCATTCACCGACTGTTGAATAATCGACAGGCGATCGCCGATGCGGACGTTCTGATCGTGGTTGCTGGAATGGAGGGGGCTCTACCCAGTGTGGTTGCCGGATTGGCAGCTTGTCCGGTTATTGCCGTTCCCACCAGCGTTGGTTATGGAGCCAGCTTCAACGGATTGGCCCCGCTTCTGACAATGCTAAACTCCTGTGCTGCTGGCGTTGGCGTTGTCAACATCGACAACGGCTTTGGAGCCGCCATTTTAGCAGGGCAGATTTTGAGAACAGCCTATCGCCTGGCGGAGAGAGAAATGTAGATGGGGGGGATGGGGGGATTGCTCTTTATATCCCTTACTCCATCACACTCCTACGCCCCTACTCCACCACACTCCTACTCACCCACTCACCCACCCTTCCACTCCATCACTCCTTTCGCCTTTTGCCTTTCCCCTCTCTGACTTCTGACTGCTCACCCTACTTGCCACTTCGTATCCTGGTTTACCTATTTCACTCTGGTTCCGTATGATGGGAGGATAATGTCTTGCCCATCACTAAAATTTCATTGAGGAATATGACAGCTCGAATTCAGTTTTCAAGAGGAATTGATGAGGAAGTAGTGCCTGATGTCCGCGTAACGCGATCGCGCGATGGCAGTAATGGGACCGCAACCTTCTACTTTCAAAATCCAAAAGCGCTCAACCAGGATAGCACTGAAGAAATTACTGGGATGTATTTGATTGATGATGAAGGCGAGATTACTTCCCGTGAAGTAAAAGCTCGATTTGTCAACGGTCAGCCTGAAGCGATTGAAGCTGTTTTGCTCATGAAGTCAGCAGACGAGTTTGACCGTTTCATCCGTTTTATGAACCGCTATGCTGAAGAGCATGGGTTGGGGCTGAACAAATCTGAGTGATTTTATTTACCGAGTTGTCTGTCTCAGAAATGTTTGGGGGTGCACTGTTTGGTGTGCCCCCACCTATCAGAGCGTTCTTTGAAAATTTTGAAATTCCATGTCTACCATCCCCCATCCTGACCCAGTTGAACTTGTGGTTAGTTGTGCCGTGCTTACGGTGAGTGATACGCGCACCATTGAAACCGATAAAAGTGGGCAGCGAATTCAGCAACTTCTGGAAGCCGCAGGACATGGGGTGGTGGCATACGCCGTTGTGAAAGATGACCCCGATCAGATTCGATCGCACCTGGAAGCCCTTAGTCAACGCTCTGATTTAGATGCATTGATTTTCAATGGGGGGACTGGCATTGCCCCCAGAGATACCACCTATGATGCGATTGAGAGATTACTAGAAAAGACCTTGCCGGGATTTGGTGAGCTATTTCGCTGGCTGAGTTATCAAGAAATCGGTTCACGGGCGATCGCATCACGGGCGATCGCTGGAGTCTTTCAAACGAAACTGGTATTCTCCCTTCCCGGCTCTACCAACGCGGTTACCCTTGCCATGGAAAAGTTGATCCTGCCAGAACTCAAGCATCTGGTTAGCCAGCTTCGGCAAGGATAGGAGTGAGGGGGGTGGATGAGTGATGGAGTGAGGGGGTGGAGCCTTGGCTGGGGGCGAAGCCCCAACCCCCCCTTAAAACCAATGTTCTAAGCAACCTGGCGACAGCTATAAAATGTCAATGCGGTATTCCCATAAACCTTCTGACGGCAGATCTCAAATGAAACTGGAGTCGGGATGGCTGAATGGTTGGGAGCATGTTCCACAGCGAGTTCTCCTTGAGCAGCTAGGAGATGGTATTGGGCGATCGTAGCGATAACTGGCTCATACAATTCACTGGCATAGGGGGGGTCAAAGTAAATTCGGTCAAAGGACTGTCCTGCCAGGGTTTTAATCTGCCGAACAACATCGCCCTGGATTACCTGAAAGGCTTGCCCATCCTTTGCCACCTTTTGCCAGTTTTGCCGGATGACGGCACAGGCACGGGCTGATTGCTCGATCCCCACAACGTATCGGGCACCGCGGCAGAGAGCTTCTGCTCCCATAGCACCACTGCCTGCACAGAGGTCAAGCCAATGACAATTGGCGATCGTGCCCTGCCAGATGTTAAACAGAGCCTCCCGTACTCTTGAGGACGTTGGGCGGGTTGCCTGTCCGGGCAGTGTTTTGAGGGCACGATTGCCGTAGATTCTCAAACTCATCAAGAAACGGTAACCAGTTGCTTTGCTTTTACCAGACGAACAAAATTTGCCAGTATCTGGAGTCCCGCAGTGGAGGACTTCTCTGGGTGAAACTGGACAGCCATCAGATTGTCACGGGCAATAGCAGCGGTTACTGTTTGAGTTCCGTGGGTAATGGTCGCTGCCCGCACAGTTGGATCGATAGGATCAACATAATAAGAGTGGACGAAATACACCCAGGGATTGGGTGGCAACTGCTGCCACAACGAAAGATTGGGTTGGATAAACTGCAACTGGTTCCAGCCCATGTGGGGAATCGTTATTCCCGGCTCGTGGTGAAATCGTCTGACTGTTCCAGGAATGATACCTAATCCAGGTTCGTTGCCCTCTTCACTGGAATCAAACAGGATTTGCAGACCCAGGCAGATGCCGAGAAAGGGTTTGCCGGAGGCGATCGCCTGTTTAATTGGCTGCTCCAGATGGCGAGAACGCAAATGCTGGACTGCTGGGTCAAATGCTCCCACGCCAGGCAGCACAATTGCATCAGCACGCTCCAGCTCCACTGGAGAATCGGTCACTCTGGGAGTTGCCCCTGCATTTTCCAGTCCTTTACAGGCTGAATGGAGGTTTCCCATATCATAATCAACCACCGCAATTACAGGCATTGCCTTTACCCTCTCTGGTCTGTGCTATTTCAAATTGTATAGCTATAGTCACTAAGCTTTAGGACGGGGTGAAGGAGTTCCACCCCTGGCTGGGGGCGAGCCCCCCCTCTAAACCCAGTGTTCTAAGAGTAATACCGGTTTATAGCGGTAGTCATTTATGGTTAGGACGGGGTGCAGGGGTGGAACCCCTGGCTGGCGGCGAAGCCTCCACTCCCTCTCTAATTCCAATGTCCTAAAGCACCTGCGTAGAGCTATAAACAATTTTGACGGCAGATGCCTTAATGAAGAAGCCAGGAGCCAGAATAAATCTGACTTCTGGTTTCTGGCTTCTCAAAGCCTTGATCTGTCGCATTTAACAATCAAATTGCTATAACCTGGCGACAGCTATAGTTTGCAAATCACAACTTCCCATGAGCCAATCAATCTTGCTCACTTCTTTTGACATCTGGAAGCCACACCACGTCTCCAATTCCTCCGATGATTTGGTTGCCGAACTGCTTAACCGGAACTTGATGCCTGCCCATGTCCACTGCCTGCGCAAATTGCCAGTGGATTTTCAGCTTGCGCCTGAAACCGTAATTTCCAAAATCGACGAGCTACAGCCAGAAATGGTGATTTGTTGCGGTATGGCAGAGCAACGAAGGCTTTTGACTGCCGAATCCAACGGCCATTATGAGGGGGAAACCATTCCAACTACCATTAATGTCGAAGGGTTGGTCAAAAACCTCACTGTTTCCAGCGTGAGCCACAATGCAGGTCAATTCGTTTGCAACTTCCTCTACTATTCCGTTCTCAAGCATTTGCAGGAAAACCATCCGGATCGCCAATGTCTATTTGTCCATGTCCCTGTCTTAAATGAGTCCAATCTAGAATTGATTCTCGAAGACTTTTTAGCGATTCTTCAGCAAGTGGGTTAGCAACCTTGTTGCGTTCCAGGTTTTCTAATTTGGCTTGATCCGGCGCTAGAAACAGGAGCGTGTTTTGTAGTAACGGGGACTGCTGCCCTTATGAGTCAGAGCGTTCTCGACCCATTGGCGAGCGGGGCTGTCTTCAGTGCTTTTGTGATGGGGATGTTGGGAATAGAGCACCATTAACCAGACTCCCAGGGTGGAATCATCGGGAATGTCGGCAGTAGAATCGGGAGTAACATGGACAGCGCTGAATTCTCCCCAGTTTTTTGTCAGCTTTAAGGTGTCTGATGATTTCTTGCCAGATGGGGTAGCGATCGCTCAACAGTTGCTCAACCTGTTCCAGGGCAGTGTGGTTGACGTTGGGCTGAATGGAGTCCAAATTTTACGGTAAGGGTTTAGTCGTTGCCGTAAAGCCGGTATCATGGGAAGCCGCGATCGCTACGACAACTGTCTCTATGATGCCCTTCTTTCTAACTTCCGTTTTGGCACAAGCCTCTCCTGCCCCCACCCCTACCCCCACCCCTCAAGAATTCGTTGTTCCCCAAGAAGTGCGGGTGCTGCCAGGGAAACTGGACTCTATTCTGATGTTCAACAGCAATAGCCCCGAACTGGTTCAGGAAGAGGGGGGATTTTGCTCTCCACCTTTTCGCCTCAGGGCATGAGAACCCCTGCTGCTCACCTGAATGTGTTGTTTCAACAGCGGTTTGATGTCTTCGCCCACCACATTGCCAAAGCCAGAACTTCTGAAGATCTGCGGACTCTCTACCTGGGCATTCTGCTGCACAATCCAGGCACTCAACCGGTATCCGTCGCGATCTTGAGTGCCGCCAGCTACCTCAGTCAGCCCGATGCCCCTTTCATTGAGCTACCGCCCTACGTCGATAATCCTCTAGGAACAGTTTATGCTGGACCCGGTAGCCGCGCCATGAATGAGGTTTTGAGAGGAAAACGGCAGGAAGGCTTTCCGGCGCAAATAGTGATTCCGCCAGGAAAGAGTGAGTTATTGTTAAATCTGCCAATTCCAGTCAAAACGCTGACGCCTCCCATTAATGGACGTTCTACTTTGCTCCGGCTCTGGAGTAGTGGTCCAGTTTACGCAGCCAGCCTGGCAAAATTTGCAACGCAAAATACCGATGGTAGTGAACAGGCTCCCACTTTAGAAGAATGGCAGACACTATTGCAAACAGGTAACCTGGCAGGTCCACGCGACACCCCCCCCCCCCACTCCCCTAGAGCAGACCAAAGGACAAATCATCTATGGCCGTGTGGCTGGGGTTTCCAAAGGTTCCCAGTGGCAAACCCAAATTGTGGATGACCCCAAAGCACCCTTAGCAAACTGGTATCTCAGCATCCCCCCAGCCCGGCCAGGCTTTCTCCTACGGACTCAGCACTCTATTGAAGGGAACGCTGGGAACGAAGCAGGTGCAGACGGCTCCCATGATTGCTCGCTATTCTGATACAGCCTACCAGGCTCATGGAAACTATGCAGTAGAGTACAGCCTGACGTTGCCATTGCGAAATGCAACAGAGCAAACTCAAACGGTTGCGATCGCCCTTGAAACTCCCATCAAAGAAGATACACTCTCAAAAGATGGGCTTCGCTTCTTCGAACCATTACCCAGGCAGGTGTTTTTTCGGGGTACCGTTCGCCTCCGCTATACTGATGATCGGGGATTGCCACAGACCCGCTACGTTCATCTGGTACAGCGACGGGGACAGATGGGAGAACCCCTGGTATTAATGAAGATGGAAAAGGGCGATCGCCGCCTCATCCAGTTTGATTTCCTCTATCCACCCGATTCAACCCCACCTCAGGTTCTGACGATAAGAACCTTAAATCCCTAAGCATTAATACCATAGACGCGATAACCGCTATCTGCCAGCATGGCAAAATCGATCTGGCTGGGTTTAGGTAACCTGTAGAGGTATCGGTAGGACATGATGGAAGGAACCCTGGCAGCCGGGTGATAGAAGTCGCCTCCATCCTGAGAGCGTAGAGGAATGTATTCGCCAAATACCTGCCTGGAGTACTCACCCCGGAAAACTGCTGTTTCGGGATTAGTTTGATCAGTTTGCCTGTTGCCAATCCAGTTCAGCCCTACTAGCCCCAGGACATGTCCAATCTCGTGGGAAACAACCTGATAAAGTTCATTGTCAGGCCGATTGGCAAACACGGTTGGGCTGATGGCAATTTGCCCAACTCGTGGCATGAGGCCATAGAAAGTTGGTGAGGTGGGCCACCCCCCAAACTCATAATCCGGTCCACCCAGGCCAGCCTCCGCCCCTTCCCTATCCTGGAAGAGATTGACGAAGATCAGCAAATCATCAACAAAGCGCTTGCTAGTAAAACTGTAGGGCCGACCCGATGCCGTTTCTAACCGATTGAGGGAGTTGTTCAGCTGAAAGTCAGCCCATTCGTTTGCGATGGCGACTGCCCAGTCATTGGCGGCTCTTTGAGCAATCGCTCGCCGCGCTGGAGTCCAGAAACCAATTGAGTCATTGCGAAAGTCTAAATCGATATTGAATTGGGTGGGGTCAGGGGCGTAGGTATTCATAGAAGCACCCAGGTCATAAGTACCGCTACCAGACAAACCACCGCTTAACGAATAGGAAATCGTATTTCCCATCAGGCGATCGCGGCTGGAACCATCGACCTCAGCAATAAATGAAACCGTGCGGGGCAAGAACCAATCGGCAGATGTAAATGCAATTGAGTTTTGGGTACCGTTAGCGATCGTATTATCCGCATCCACGACCAGAAAGTTTCCTGTGAAAAACGTAAGGCTGGTAGTTCCCAGAGGAGCCTGGTTCAACCGGATTTGAAACTGTCCGTAATCCCCTTCTCTGCCACTAAAGGAAAGATTAGTGATACTGACCGGGCTATAGGTAGGAAGGTTTTGGAGACCAGTTTGCCAGTTAAGATCTGGCACTGCCGTCAGCGACCCGACTCCATTAAATGCCAGCCCATTCATGAACCAGACCACATTTTGCCCTGAAGCCGAATTGCGCCAGAGAATATCAACATTTCCATCATTATTGAAATCACTGGCTCCCCCAATTTGCCAGTTCAGGTCAGGAGCAGGCATTACATAGCCTGCACTCATAACCTCTAAACCATTCATCAACCAGACTAAATTCTCTCCAGATAGATAGTTTCGCCAAAGAATATCCGCCCTTCCATCCCGATTGAAATCTCCAGTTGCTTGAACTCTCAGATTAACCCCAGGTACATCAGTTAAGTAAGAGACTGAAGCCAGAGCCGTACCATTCATCGCCCAGACTACGTTTTGCCCGGTGGAATAGTTCCGCCACAAAATATCTACTCGGTTATCGCCCGTAAAGTCCGCAATCCCCTGAACTTGCCAGTTCAAATCTCCAACTGGAACTAAGTAAGTCACCGAAGCAAGCTGGGTGCCATTCATCACCCAAATAACATTCTCCCCTGTAACAGAATTGCGCCAGAGAATGTCTGTTTTGTTATCTCCGGTGAAATCCCCAGTTCCCTGAATGCGCCAATTCAGATCGCCTACGGGAGCCAGGTAGGCATAGCTAGTTAATTCCGTTCCGTTCAGAAACCAAACAACATTCTGACCCGTTGCATAGTTTCGCCACAGTATGTCGTCTTGTCCATTGTTATTGAAGTCGGCCCGCACCTGACTGGAGGATTGCGAAAGCCCAGAATAACCAGGAATTGGAGCAGACAAAGGGCCAGTTTGCTCTCCTGTTGGCGCAACTGCCTGAGCAGGCGGCGGTGGAGAATTCAAACCTGCATAGGAACTTTGCACATTGTACGGATTAGCACCGTGGTTACTGCTGGTGTAATCAGTAGACATTTGCTGGTGTAATCAGTAGACATTTAAGGAACTTCAAGTACATTGTTTTACCTTATACTGTTTTTTAGGTATCTACTGAAAAATTCCTGATGTTTTATTGATTACTTGAATCAACTTAAATTTTTAATGAAGCGACTGGGGGAAATTACGGATGGCGCGCCATTTGAAAGAATAAGTAAGGATCCGCTTCATTCCACCAGTTCATTCTGCCAGGATATAGCAGGTCAGGATACTCATAACCTCACCCGGATTGGGCCCTGGCATTAGAGGGCTCCATTCTCCGACTTCGGCAAAACGGAGCCGGTGGAGTGTTTGAACGGCACCAGTAACACCCCGACGAGAACCAATGACTAAGATTCGCAGTGATTCTCGCTCTGGCGGTGGTTCAACAGGTTCTTTGACAACAGATGGAGAAGTGGCTTCACTGGCATAAATGAGAAAATTAGTGGGCATTCGATCCTCAACAATTGAATTAACTGCTTTGACAGTATACACTTAAGCGTGTATACTGTCAAAGCTTAATGGTTAATACCTTAAGAAGGAGGGCGCAGTTCCAATCAGGGATTTCATCTCTGCATCCCACCTTAAGTCCAATGACTATGGCTATAGGGCACCTCGAAAAATATAGCGGTAGTCATTATGGTTAGGACAGGGTGCAGGGGTGGAACCCCTGGCTGGGGGAGCAGCCCCCACTCCCTCTCTAATTCCAATGTCCTAACGCACCCGCGTAGAGCTATAACAAACACTATCTCTATCCCACTTAAGAGAAATGGTTCACCTGCGAACCGTGATACTGTCTCTTTAAAACTAATGTCCTAAGCAACTTGGCGACAGCTATACTTGCCATGTTGAGGGCACCTTAATTCCTTTTGTGCCAGTTGCAAGTGCGGAATGGGGGCTGCAGCATGCTAACAAAATGATTCGAGAGGTTCAGTTGAGAATATTGCAAAGTGAAAAAGTGGTTAGGTGCCCCTTTACCCGCCATGAGCAGGTTGTAGAGCTTATCCTGGGTTTACTAATATTCCACAAAAAAATTGAGGGATCTTCGACCCCTCAAAATTCCTGTACCCGCCAGATTTAATTTGACAGACCACTAGTAGCGGTAGCTGCTGCCACCCTGATTGGGCTTGTGAACGATGAAGCTCATCACCTGGCACTGCTTGATATTGTCAAAGGCCACCACTCGGATGTAGCAGTGTCCATATTCCTGGCGGCACTGTTGCACTTCATTTAGCACTTCCTGGGGAGAAGAAACATTGAACAGGGGCAGTTTCCACATCGTCCAGTAGTAGGTTTCTGCATTGGAATCTTCATTGAATTCAACGCAGGGGTAATAACCCTGATCAATCACATATTGAATCTGCCGAGCAATTTGAGCATCGCTCAAAGGAGGCAAGTAGGAGAAAGTTTCGTAACGGCGCTCTTTTGGTAATGTCTTCATTGCTTCCTCGTAAGTTAACGACTAGTTACTTGTTTTCACAGGTTACAGATCGCTGGTTATTTGCTTATCTGATTGCAATAACCATGATCGAATGACTATTCTTCGGAATCAATTTCCTGTTCGGGATGTGTGCTGATTATGGTTGGATCAATTTGCGTCATGCGTTCCAGTTGCTGGGTGCGTTGTTGCAGATTAGCTTGTTGAATACCTGTCCGCAGCATTTCGGGAAGATAATCGGCAATTTCCTCTGCAATATGCTCTCGCACAGTTAGAAGGCGAAAAGCTAGCCATTGCTCTTCTTGAAACAAAGCTTTCAGGAATGCTTCCCCATCTTGAATACTGACCCGGTAGGAGAACTGGCGCAACCAGTAAGCCCGCTTCGGTTCAGTTTCATCTAACTGAGCCAGCACAACCTTTAACGCCTGATAGGTCATATAACTGATCAGCGTTTTGGTTGTATCCCTGGCAATCTGCTTCAGATCCATGGAGTTTTAAGTTTTGAGTTATGAGTTATGAGTTCTAAGTTTAATGACTTCACTCAAAACTCATAACTCATTACTCTCAACTCCTCATCAAACGGTATCAACAGCCTCGAACTCGAACTTGATTTCCTTCCACAATTCGCAAGCAGCAGCCAGTTCTGGGCTCCAGCGAGCCGCTTCACGAATGATGTCGCCACCTTCACGCATCAGGTCGCGGCCTTCATTGCGAGCCTGGACGCAGGCTTCCAGGGCTACCCGGTTGGCGGTTGCGCCAGGAGCATTCCCCCAGGGGTGACCCAGGGTGCCACCACCAAACTGAAGCACAGCATCATCACCGAAGATTTCTACCAAGGCGGGCATGTGCCAGACGTGGATACCACCGGAAGCAACTGCCATCACACCGGGCATGGAAGCCCAATCCTGGGTGAAGTAAATACCACGGGAGCGGTCTTGCTCGATGTAGTTTTCGCGCAACAGATCTACGAAGCCGAGGGTAACAGCCTTGTCGCCTTCCAGCTTACCTACCACGGTTCCAGTGTGGATGTGGTCACCACCAGACATCCGCAAGCACTTCGCCAACACCCGGAAGTGCATTCCGTGGTTCTTCTGACGGTCAATTACGGCGTGCATGGCGCGGTGGATGTGGAGCAGCAGACCGTTATCACGGCAGTATTTCGCCAGTGTGGTATTGGCGGTGAAGCCCGCGGTGAGGAAGTCATGCATGATGATGGGCATTTCGAGTTCTTTGGCAAACTCTGCCCGCTTCAGCATTTCTTCGCAGGTGGCAGCGGTACAGTTCAGGTAGTGACCTTTGATTTCGCCCGTTTCAGCTTGGGCTTTGTGAATGGCATCGGCTACAAACAGGAAACGATCGCGCCAGCGCTGGAATGGCTGAGAGTTGATATTTTCATCGTCTTTGGTAAAGTCCAGACCACCGCGCAGACACTCATAAACGGCACGACCGTAGTTCTTTGCCGACAGACCGAGCTTAGGCTTGATGGTGCAGCCCAGCAGAGGACGGCCATATTTGTTGAGCTTGTCCCGCTCAACCTGAATGCCGTGGGGAGGCCCCTGGAAAGTCTTCAGATAAGCAACGGGGATGCGCAGATCTTCCAAACGGAGCGCTTTGAGAGCTTTGAAACCAAACACATTCCCCACGATGGAGGTCAGCATGTTGGTGACAGAGCCTTCTTCAAACAGATCAAGAGGATAGGCAATGTAGGCGATGAACTGGTTGTCCTCACCAGGGACTGGTTCAATATCGTAGCAGCGACCCTTGTAGCGATCCAGGTCGGTCAACAGGTCGGTCCATACGGTCGTCCATGTCCCCGTTGAGGATTCCGCTGCTACGGCTGCACCTGCTTCTTCGTAAGGA
Organism: Leptothermofonsia sp. ETS-13; assembly: GCF_049200465.1. Lineage (NCBI taxonomy): Bacteria > Bacillati > Cyanobacteriota > Cyanophyceae > Leptolyngbyales > Leptolyngbyaceae > Leptothermofonsia > Leptothermofonsia sp. ETS-13. Next base: position 476,668 of record NZ_CP120836.1, on the reverse strand, counting down.
ACACCGGGTTGTGGCGTAACACGGAATGCGGCCAAGATATCGGTGTCCTTGGGCGTGTAGTCGGGGGTATAGTAGGTCAGCCGGTAGTCCTTTACCCCTGCTTGATACCCAGCTTTAGTCTGGGTTTTGGTCTGAGCGTATGACATATCTCCCTTCCTAGTTAACAACGTGGCAAAATTTTCCCGATCGCGTCTGCCAGAAAATCGCTCGAATGCCTTTCCGAGATGATTCTGGACTCTCGACAATAACCCTATGTCAATGGGGATGTAGCTACTGAAGTTCTACCCTGGGATTCCAGGAAACCTGAAGTGAACTCTGTTGAGCTTTGTTCACCCTATGCGTAAGGACGGGCTCACACAGAATAATATCAGCAATTCAATAAGCATCGCTTTAGAGATTCTGTATACTTCAATAAACTATGGTTATAAATTGAAACCTTAAGGCATGCTTTTGTAAAGGAAGGCTTAAGAATGCAACGTTTGACAACAGGATTGGGGATAGAGGAGCACTCGCTCTGGTTCAACCCTTGATGGCGCTTAGCATTGCCTGAATCATCATGTTTCCCAATGCCTTTTTCTAAAGGCAATAACCATTCCCGAATAGTGGAGTTCAAAATGGCTAAAACATTTGTTTGAGTTGTTCTGGAGTGAAGGGATTGTTGCCCTTTTTCAGTTCCTGAATCCATCGTTTGCGTTCTGCTTTGGTGCTTTCCCAATCGGGAGAATTTTCTTCTGTCGCATCCAGCCAATCAATAAAGGCTTGAAAATCGGCAATCGCCCCTTGAAAGTCCCCCAGTTGGGCTCTGACTACCCCACGACTGTCTCGATTATCCGCATTTTTAGGGTCCAGGGCAACGGCTTTTTCACAGGCAGTAAGAACTTCTGTGGTGTAGCCTTTCAAAGCACCAAACCAGCACAGATTATTCCACGAGTCGGCGGAAATGCTGACTTGCGGATCCAGGGTTTGGGCTCTAGTAAAGGTGGTCAATGCCTGTTCAATTTCGTGCCTGGACGTCAAACTTTCTGCTTCCTGAACGAGGGCGATCGCAGCACTTTGTTTTGCCTTCGCTACCGGGTCAAAGCCCAGGTTGGGATAAAGCTTCATTGCCCTGCGAAACTCTGCTGTCGCTTCCTCCAGTTTGCTTTTTGCTGCCAGTTGTTCACCCCGTTCCAGGGGAAGGGCGGCTGCAATCTGTTGGGCTTTGAGTTTGGGGTCAAAGTTCAACCCCTGATTTCGCTTGAGAACTTGCTGAAACCGGGCAGTGGCACTGTCAATCTCTCCTGTCCTGGCTAGCTCTTCGCCCTCAGCCATCCAGTCTCGTTCAACCCCATCACAGAGTGGGCGATCGCCTTCACGCACACTGCGGTTATGGGTCAAAAAATGTCTTAACCAGTGGCAACTATGAGTCAAAACCGTATCAAAATCAAGGCTCCATAAAATGGCCGTTGCATCTTCGCTAGAAGTAGCCAGCATATTGCCATCAGGACTGAAATTGAGACCAACCACCCAATTGTGGTGACCTTTCAAAGTTGCCATCTCCTGACCTTCCAGGCTCCAGAGCTTTACCGAGCCATCACTGCTACCAGAGGCAATCATTTTGCCATCGGGGCTAAAGGTAATGCTGCTCACCCCACTGGCATGGCCTTGAAACGTTTTGAGTGCCTCTCCCTTAAGGTTCCACAGCTTTACTGTCTTGTCTACGCTAGCAGAGGCAATCTGTTTGCCATCGGGGCTGAAACTGGCCGCCAGTACTTCAGCCGTATGCCCCTTTAAAGTGGCCAGGAGTTGACCAGAGCGATTCCAGAGCTTGACAGTGCTGTCCTGGCTGGGAGTTGCGATCATCTGTCCATCTGGACTGAAGCTGATTCGACGCACTCTGGCCTGATGCCCTTTAAGACTGGCAAGCAGTTTCCCATCCAGATTCCAAACCCGAACCGTGCCGTTTTCTCTACCTACAGCAAAGAACTGTCCATCAGGGCTAAAGCTAATGAATCGGCTCTCGATGCTGCTTGCTCCCGTTGTCCTCAGCGACTGCCCCAGTCGGTTCCACAATTTAATCATGCCACGTAGGCCAGCAGAAAAGAGGGTTTGTCCATCCGGGCTGAAACTGATTGATTCAATATTGTCACTATGCCCCCCTCAGCGTTTTGAGGTAGGTTCCTTCCAGACTCCAAAATTTAATCGTTTTGTCAAAACTGGCTGTAACAACAACCTGCTGATCCGGGCTAAAGCGAACATCTCTCACCACACCATTGTGTTTCGGGCGATCCAGGTTCCAGAGCCGGATGGTATTATCCAGGCTGCCCAGAGCAATTCTCTGTCCATCGGGGCTGATACTAACCCCCGATACTGGTGTAAAAAAAAGTGCCCAGGTTTTCCAGTTCCTTCCCTTCTAAATTCCAGCGCTTCACCGTTCTGTCGTTACTGGCAGAAATCAATTCCTGACTGTTGGGGCTGAACGCCAATCCCCAAATCGCACGGTCATGGCCTTTAATGGTTTGAAGTTCCTTGCCATCGGAACTCCAGAGTTTGATGACGCCATCAATGTCTGCTGAAGCGATGAGTTTGCCATCGGGGCTAAACAGAACTCGTTTGACATATTCGCGATGACCACTCAGGGTTGCCCGCAGTTCACCGGAACGGCTCCACAGTTTAATGGTTTTGTCATCTCCGCAGGATATGATCTGGGTGCCATCTGGACTAAAGCTGGCATTCAGAGCGCCGCCGGGGTGAGTCGCATCCAGACGTTTCAGTTCTTTGCCCTCCAGGTTCCAGATTCGGATGGTGCTGTCTTCTCCGGTTGAAATCAACTGCTTGCCATCTGGGCTGAAATTGACGCTGTAGACTTCACCCGTATGTCCCTTCAGGGTTTGGAGTTCCCGTCCGTCCTGGCTCCAGAGCCTAATGGTTTCGTCAAAGCTGCCTGTCGCAATCAGATTGCCATTGGGGCTAAAGCTCACCCAATCGACAGGCTCGGTATGTCCTTGCAGGGTTGCCAGTTCTTTGCCTTCCAGATTCCATAGTTTTACCGTGGTGTCTCTGCTGGCCGAGGCAATGGTTTTCCCATTCGGACTGAAGGCAAGATGCCAGACCTGATCTTGATGCCCTTCAAACCGATTGCGTTCCCGCATCTGGTTCAGTGCCCGTTGCAGAGCGGCGATGACCCGTAATTTGGTTTCGCGGCTGACCCCTTCAATTTGCTGGAGTTTGCGGGCTGCTTGCAATCCCTGCATTAAACCTTCCAATCCCTGGTTTGAACTTAAGAAAGCTTCGGCAGAGGTACTGAGGGTATCAATCTGGCTAAGTTCAATTTCTTTGCGATGGGCTTCGGCGGTTCGATACTGGGTAAAGGCAAGGAGTCCCAATCCGGTGGCCGCAATGAGTGCTACTGTAACAGCCCCCAGCCACACCCGCTGCTGCCGAATTTCCTGTTTTTGACGTTGAATTTCAGCTTCCTGGCGATCGCTCTCCGCTTTACGACTGGCATTGATGTAGTCCCGTTGAATCTGAGTCGATCGCGGTTCCTTCTCTGCGCTCTGGGTAATCCATTGAATGAGTGATTCCAGTTCGCTACCGCGCAACAGCAGGTCAGGATTTCGGTTTTTATGCTCCCACTCAATTGCCCTAACCAAAATGCGGGTGTGCTGTTTAACGTGGTCTAAGTCCGTGGCGATCGCCTCTAACAAGGAGCAAAACGCTGAATCAAAGTCATCGCTTTCTTGAAAAAAGAGCCAGTTGTGCTTTCTGAGAGAAGGATGGACCTGTTCAGTTTTAAAGTCATCCCGCCGCACAATGGGAACCAGCCGCTTGTTGTTCTTAACGGCATGTTCAATTTCCCGATAGCAGACTTTTGAAGCAACAGAGTCTGAACTGAGAACAAAGACAAATGTATCGGCTGACTCAATGCCGCGCTCAATCTCCTGCCACCAGTCTGCGGTGAGGGGGAATGTCTTGCCAATCGACCCAGGCTTCGCGATTGTGGTTAGCTAATGCCGTATGAAGGGTTTTGACAAAATCCTTGTCTTTTCGGGAATAGGAGATGAAGACATCAGTCATGCCTGGCTCTTCAGTGAAAGGAGCAACCAGTTTCACTGTACCAGGGCTTCTAGGCGACCGCCGTTACCCTTTGAGGTTAATTTATGACAGAGGGAAGGAGGGAGGGAGTAATAGAGTAATGGGGTGATAGGGTGAGGGTTCCTTCCCCCATCCCCCCTCCCCCTTCTTATTCAGGATTGGGCTACAGATTCCTTCGCCAGGAACTTTTCAAGTTCAGTCAGGGCATCCGCATCCACCTTTGTCTGCATCGGGCAGAACTTGGGACCGCACATTGAGCAGAACTCAGCCGTTTTGTAGATATCCGCTGGAAGCGTTTCATCGTGATATTCACGGGCGCGTTCCGGGTCAAGCGAAAGTTCAAACTGGCGGTTCCAGTCGAAATTGTAGCGGGCGCGGGAGAGTTCATCGTCGCGATCGCGGGCACCAGGGCGATGACGGGCAATATCCGCCGCGTGAGCCGCAATCTTATAGGCAATTAGACCATTCCGCACATCTTCAGCATTCGGTAAACCCAGGTGTTCCTTCGGGGTAACGTAACAAAGCATGGCGGTGCCATACCAGCCTGCCATTGCCGCCCCGATCGCACTGGTAATGTGGTCGTACCCTGGGGCAATATCCGTGACCAGCGGACCCAATACATAGAAGGGCGCTTCTGAACACTCCTCCATTTGCTTGCGCACATTAAACTCGATCTGATCCATCGGTACATGCCCCGGACCTTCCACCATCACCTGAACATCGTGTTCCCAGGCTTTGCGAGTGAGTTGTCCGAGAGTTTTCAGTTCAGCCAGTTGGGCTTCATCTGAAGCGTCATGCTGGCAACCAGGACGGAGGGAATCTCCCAGACTGAAAGAAACATCGTACTTCTTAAAGATTTCGATAATGTCACGGAAATGGGTGTAAAGCGGATTTTGCTTGTGATGATGCAACATCCAGCGGGCAATAATACCCCCGCCGCGAGAAACAATCCCAGTCAGCCGATTCCGTACCAGAGGCAAATATTCAATCAAAATTCCGGCATGGATGGTCATGTAATCAACACCCTGCTGGGCATGCTTCTCAATCACATGCAGGAAGTCATCCGGGGTTAGCTTTTCAATATTGCCGTGGACACTTTCCAATGCCTGATAGATGGGCACTGTCCCAATCGGTACGGGAGATACCTGAATAATAGCCGTGCGAATTTCATCCAGATTGCCGCCTCCGGTAGACAGATCCATCACCGTATCTGCCCCATACCTTACAGCTAAATGGAGTTTGTCTAATTCTTCCTGAATGTTAGAAGAGTTGGGCGATGCTCCAATATTGGCATTCACTTTGCATTTGGAGGCAATGCCGATCGCCATCGGTTCCAGATTCGTGTGATTAATATTAGCTGGAATGATCATGCGACCCCGCGCCACTTCTTCCCGAATCAGCTCAGCGGGGAGGTTTTCACGCTGCGCCACGTACTGCATTTCTTCGGTGATCATTCCCTGCCGGGCATAGTGCATTTGGGACACATTATCGTGTCCGCGTCGCTTAGCGACCCATTCTGTCCGCATATTGAACTCCTTGAATGAACAGCTTCCCTCCGCCGGTATGACCCGGACTCAGGTTCTAAGGGTGTAATCTCAGCCTGGAATCGGGTTTTCAAAAAGAAAACCTTAGCTCAGGCACCCCTAGCTTGTGTGTCATCATATCACCCTCAAAGAAGGAGGGTGGGGGAGTTCTAAAAAGTTGATAAGCGGTAGTCATTATGGTTAGGACGGGGTGCAGGGGTTCCACCCCTGCCTGGGGGCGAAGCCCCCATTCCTTCTTCTTACAATTAATTGGGTGGAGCTACTTACTGCCCAAACTCTGATCGAGCCTGATCGACGATCTCAGCTGTGACAATATCCAGGTTCGCTGCCCGTGCCAGGTGTTCAATGCGCTGAAGTGCCTGCGATCGCACAAAAAAGGGAATATTTTTGAGTTTATTTTTTGCTTCGGGAGTCCACTTGAGCCCGCCTGCCATATCAAAGTCAGCCATCGTATTAAAGTGTGAGATTAGACTTTAATTCTACCGAAGGTCGCAACCGTGGCACAAAAACAGAAGTTTCCCCACCTGGTTGGTTCCAAATGGACCGCCTGCCAACCCCTGGAAGGGTGGCGACACTTTCAAGTGGTTAACCGCAAGAACCAGGGAGATTGGGTGTTTGCCGAAATGGTGGCTGCCTGCGATCCCAATGTCCGGTTTTGGATCAATGCCAAACTGTTAAAGGAGCGATCGCTCTGGCTAGCTGGCTGGCAGTCTCTCCAGGAGGGGGGAAAGGGGTAATGGAGGAAAGAAACCTCACTCCTTTCCCCCATTACCCCCTAGCCCCCAGCCCCTGATCCCGACTCCCAACCCCCCAGCCTCCCCCAACCCTTAAGATTGTCGATATTAAACCTAAATCGGTATTAAGAACCTGCGCGATCGTGCTGCCATCCCAAAGTTGGGCTTAAATAGTGGAATCAACAGCGACTCAACCTAGTCGAACGCATTCAGTTACCTACAGACGGCTTATGAAACCTGAAGCACCGGCAATTCACAAGGTCATCCCTGCTGGAATGGCAACCCTGCTCACGACCTTAAGTGTGGCACCCCCAGTGCAGGCAGAAAACTTTGAACATACCCAACGACTACTATCGACCCGCAAATGTCCCCGTTGTGAGTTAAGTAATGCGGGATTGGTTTTTGCCAATCTTTCCAATGCCGAACTTAGCCAGGCAAACCTAGCTGGGGCGAACCTTAGCCGAGCAAATTTGCAGGGCGCCGATCTGAGAGGGGCAAACCTAGCTGGGGCAAGCCTGTATGGTGCAAACCTGGTCGGTGCCAGGCTGGATGGTGCCAATTTAACAGCGGTAGACCTGCGGGGAGCCTATCTGATGGGTGCCTCGCTGATGCAAACTGTGATGAATGGAGCTCTGTTGCAAGGAGCCGTGGGGCTTTCCCCTTCTACCGGCTCAGCTGAGGAGTTTTATCAGTGGGCCCTGCAAGATGAGCGGCGGCAGAACTTTCCTGGGGCGATTGATAACTTTACCCAGGCACTCGCGCGTAAGCCTGATTTTGCCCAGGCTTATCTAGGTCGAGGGGTCGTTTTCCTGCAAATTGGCGAGAACGCAGCCGGGTTAGCGGATGTCCAGCAGGCTGAGCGATTGTTTACAGCTCAGGGAAACCAGGAAGGAATGAAGATTACCCAGGAGTTGGTTAAACAACTCACTGCGCCTCCTCCTGCACCGCCCAAGGGCAATGGTATTGGTATTGCTCTACTGGGTTTGATCGGAACTGCGTTGCAGTTTCTACCGCTGTCGATTTTTTAAGGCGTTGCTATAGCGTCTTTCTTAAAATTTGAACGGTTGCAGGGGTTCCACCCCTGGGTGGGGGCGAAGCCCCGGTCCCCCTTGTTCACAAACGATTTGTGAACGCCATAGAAAGCTAAGGATCATGAATTTAATAACACCGCATTCTTTGAGTGAACTGACCTCTCTCCCTTCTTCTCTCCGAGTCGGAGAGGGGTGCCAAAAGCGGAGTGAGGTTTTTGGAGTTACTTAACTCTCATTCCTAAGGGGAATTGAAAAGATTCAAGCACTGTTTTTTCTTCATTCCCACCAATCACCCAGGCCAGTTTAGGGGGATGGTTGTTTGGCGGATTTTCCGGGTTGACGCTGGGGCACGATCGCAGCATACACAACAGAAATCGCTTCCATGTAATCACCCATTGTTCTCTGGGCGTTTCTGCTGTGGTTGAGAGGTTGCGACTCCTGATTTGTGGGAGAGTTCGAGTGAGAAATTGCCTGTGGTTTTATGCCCCGAGTCAAAACGGCGATTGAGCGGGCCAATCTTTGTCTTTTGAGCTGCTCAACTTGCTGGCTGGAGCCCTCTTTCCGAACCAATGGAGTGCGCTGGGATATTTGGGCGATCGACTGTTGGCTGGAAAACGTGGACAATGAGGCTACTGACACCATACTCACAACACTAAAGACGGTAAGCCAGCCTACTACCCTGCCGTTCTTTCTATTAGCAACTTTGTTTGGGAATGGAAATTTCAGTGAAACAGGTTTGAGTGTCATGGAGGTGGAGGAAGCCAGGCAAACTGACAGAAATATTTACTAATAGTGTGCCTATGACTACATCTACAAGTCTCTACTTTACGGAACTATGTCATCAAGTCTTATCAAATCCAGAGCAAGCTTCGACAAATCTTTATACAGAGGCGATACAGAGATGGTCGATGGGTATTTTACTAAACCCCGTTCCAGTTCCTACAGTTGATGATTTAATGCTATGCGCAGCACTTTCAAGTACGCTAGACTATGGGCTTCATTAAAGAATTCTGTTGCCCCTAGTTGAAGAGATCTTTTCGATTTAAGTAGCTAGGCGCAATTCAATTAAGAATAATTTCGGGGGGTAGAGGGACAAAGCCCCTAATCCCCCCCTTTACAAACAAATTAATAACAAATTAATTATGATCATAATTATTAATTATGATCATAATTATGATCACGCTACTTGGCTCTTTTTTACCTGAGGGGGGGTATTGCCCTCCTACTTCCAGTCAGAGGGTTACTGCTGAAGAAATTAATTGGGAACCTGGCAATGAACCCGGATGAGCCGAAAAGTTTTGGCTATGACGACACCTTTGAACAACCATCCTTAGATTTTTGGAAGGATTTCAGAGATAAACAATATCATCGTCTCGTACCGCCGTTGCAAGCAAAACTCGGTGAGATTTTAAACAGCGCGATCGCCTCTATCGGTAATTTTCGGGTGTTTGCAGATCACAACTGGGAATGTGAGTTTTATTCCACTGGCTGTGAACAACTGTTTGGGTACACCGCTGAAGAATTGATGGCTAATAAACGGTTGTGGATCGCTCAGGTGCCAGAAGAAGATTTGCGCCGCCCAGTTCTGTCAAGGATTGAGAACACCCCGCTTGAGCCGACAGGTACAGTTGAATTTCGATTTCGTCATAAAGATGGCAATATCCGCTGGATAGCGGGCATCTTCACGATTCACAGAAATGAAACCGAGGGTTGCTGGACTGTGACCATGCTGACCACCAATATTACGGAGCGCAAGCAGATAGAGATCGCCCTGCAAACAAGTGAGGAGCGATATAAACTGGCAATCCAGGCTGGCCGAGTGGGTGTCTGGGATTGGAACCTAAAAAACAATGAAACCTATGTGGACCCGAACCTGAAAACCATGTTGGGTTATGACGATGGCGAGATTTCCGACAGTATAAGTGATTGGCATCGGTTAATGCATCCAGAAGATTTGAAATTGGTTTTGACTGCCATAGATGCTTATCTGACAGGCGCTATGCCAGAGTATGAGATTGAACATCGGATGCAGCATAAGGATGGCAGTTTTCGCTGGTTTCTGTCGCGGGGAGTGGTTTTTCGTGATGAAAGGGGGGAACCTGAGCGGATGCTAGGAACCCGAACAGATATCACAGAACGTAGACAGGTAGAAGAAGCCCTACGCCAAAAAGCAGACTGGGAGGGGTTGCTGCGGTCAATCACGCAACGCATGCGACAGACTCTGGATCTGGAACAAATTCTGACAACTGCTGTAACCGAAGTGCGACAGACACTTCGGGCAGACCGGGCTTTGATCTTTCGGCTGCAACCCGATGGTTCGGGGCAGGTGATTAGTGAATCCGTTACACCGGAGTACCCTACGACTCAGAAAATGTCTTGGGTTGATGAATGCTTTCCCTCAGAATGTTATGAGTACTATTGCCAGGGGATACCGCGGATTATTCCGGATGTGGCAGCGGATGAGTGGGCTCATTGCCTGACCGGGTTTATGCAGGAAATTGGGGTCAAGTCTAAAGTGGTTGCCTCCATCACTCAAAATACTGAGGATGGCTCTGTGCGAGTTTGGGGATTGCTGATTGTGCATGCCTGCTCACACTATCGGCAATGGCAACCCGCCGAAGCTGAACTATTACAGCAAATTAGCCATCAACTGGCGATCGCCATTCAGCAGGCTGACCTTTACCAGCAGTTGCAGACAGAGCTAGCTGAGCGCAAACAGGCCCAGCTTGGGATGCGGCAGGCAATTGAGCAAGAGCAGCGAACCAGAGAGCGTGAACAATTTATCGCCACCATCGCTCAAAATATTCGCCAATCGCTCGATCTTGATGAAATCCTGACTACCACAGTGGAAGAGGTCCGCCGATTTCTTGAAGTAGAGCGGGTGATTATCTACCAATTTAATCCCAACTGGAGTGGCAAAGTCATTGCTGAATCGGTGGTTGATCCCTCCTTTTCAATTCGGGATCGCGAAATCTACGACCCCTGTTTTGCCAGCTCAATGGTTCGTCCCTATCGTCAGGGACGGATTCATGCTATCAGCGACGTTTCAGCAGTCAATTTACAACCTTGCTACAGGGATCTGTTAGTTGACCTAAATGTGCGGGCGCTCCTGGTTCTGCCAGTTTTAGTACAGCAGAATCTATGGGGGTTGCTGGTCGCTCATCAATGCACGGCCCCACGTGATTGGTACCAAGTAAGCTGGCATCTTCTGCGGCAACTGATCACCCAACTGGCAATTGGGATCTATCAGGCACAGTTGTATCAGCAGACCCAACAGCAGGCTGAAAAAGAGCGGGCAACTCACCGGGTCATCCAGGCTATTCGCAATTCATTAAATCTGGCAACTATCTTTACAACCGCCACTACTGAAATTGGCAAGTTGTTAAAAGTTGATCGGGCTGAGATTGTGCAGTATCGACCGGAGCAAGGGATCTGGCTTAATGTTGCCAGTTACCGTTGTACTCCCGACTTACCTGATGCTTTAGGGTTAGTTATTCCGGATAAAGATAACCAATTTGCAGCCCAACTTAAACGCCTGGAAATTGTGCAGATTAATGATTATCGTTTGGATGCGGATGAGGTTAATCAGCCCTTTACTCAAGCCTATCCTGGAGCCTGGCTGCTGGTTCCTCTGGAGGTGAGCTTTAGGATTTGGGGCAGCCTCAGCTTAAATCGCATTCATCCTCGTAGTTATTGGCAAACCTGGGAGGTGGAACTGGCCAGTACTGTCGCCGATCAACTGGCGATCGCCATTCAACAATCCGAGCTTTATCAGCAGGTGCAGCAACTCAATACAAACCTGGAAACTCAGGTGCAGGAACGCACCAACAAACTAAAACAGGCACTGGAATTTGAAGCCCTGCTAAAACGGATTACCGATCATGTGCGAGACAGTCTGGATGAAGCGCAAATCCTGGAAACGGTGGTACAAGAACTTGTCCAGGGTTTGGATGTTGTAGGTTGCGATGTTGCCTTACACGATTTGAATCGAAATGTATCCATCATTCGCTATGAGTACATTTCTAAAGGGGTTCCGTCTGCGCAGGGAAGTATTATTCCACTGGAAAACCCAGATGACATTATGTCTCAGATTTTGCAGGGAGAAACGTTTCAGTTTTGCCGAATAGAACCGGATCCTGTGCGTTCAATTGAGCGGCTATTTTCTATACTGAGTTGCCCCATTATTGATAATGAAGGGGTTTTAGGTGATTTATGGCTGTTGCGGGGGCACGAACAAAGCTTTAGCGATTTGGAAGTGAGGTTGGTGCAGCAGGTGGCCAATCAGTGTGCGATCGCCATTCGTCAGGCTCGGTTGTATCAGGCTGTCCAGGCACAGGTGACCGAACTAGAACGGTTGAACCGGCTTAAAGATGATTTTCTGAGCACCGTTTCCCATGAACTCCGAACTCCTGTCTCCAGCATTAAAATGGCCGCCCAAATGCTAGAAACGCTGCTGTTTAGAGATGAGCACGGTGAAATCCGCGATTCAACAAGTACCGCACCTCTAACCCTGGAAGCAAACTCGCTTCAGCCCCTGTCTCGCTACATCCAGATCTTACAGGATGAATGTCAGCGCGAAATTAGTTTAATCAACAACCTGCTGGACTTAACTCGCCTGGATGCGGAGGTCGAACCCCTTGTCCTCACCTCAATCAATCTCCAGGTTTGGATTCCTCACGTTGTTGAGTCTTTTGTAGAACGCCTGCAAAGCCATCAACAAATGCTTCGCTTTGATCTCCCGGCGAATCTCCCCCCCCTCACCACCGATCTTTCCTACTTACAGCGCATTCTGACTGAACTTCTAACGAACGCCTACAAGTACACTCCCTCAGGAGGAACGGTCACGATCGCGGCGAGATTTGTAAAGGGCACAGCAAGCAAAAAACGCCAAACCCCCTCCTCCCGTACGGCTCCCCCCCCTCACCTATCCACCCATCCACCCATCCACCCATCCACCCCCTCATTCCTTCTCATCAGCGTCACCAACACAGGCGTTGAAATTCCCGACCAGGAATTGTCCCGGATTTTTGATAAGTTCTACCGCATTCCAAACAATGACCCCTGGCGCTACGGTGGCACTGGGTTAGGGCTGGCACTGGTGCAAAAACTGGCACAGCATTTGGGAGCCACCATTGAAGTCGCTAGTGCCAACATGGAGACTCGGTTTACTTTGCGTTTTGTGTTGACTTAACAATATCCTATTCCCTATTAACTCTCGCCCCTGTTTCTATGGAACGGATTGGATTTATTGGACTCGGCATCATGGGCAAGCCAATGGCACGAAACTTGCTCAGGGCAGGCTATCGCCTGGTGGTCTACAATCGCAGCCGTCTGGCAATGGAAGAACTGGCGCAAGAAGGGGCGTTGATGGCTGCATCTCCAAAAGAAGTTGCGCAGCAAGTAGATGTTGTAATTACCTGTGTTTCTGACTCACCCGATGTGGAGGCTGTGGTGCTGGGGGCGGATGGCGTTATTGAAGGGGCGCGATCGCCCATGCTCTACATTGATATGTCCACTGTTGCCCCAACCACAGCCCGTAAAGTCTATCATGCCCTCAAGACGAAGGGTGTTGCTGCGTTAGATGCCCCCGTTTCTGGAGGAGACATTGGGGCACGGCAGGGGACCCTCTCAATTATGGTTGGTGGAGACGAGCCCGCCTTTCAACGAGCGTTACCCATTCTCAGGGTAATGGGAAAAAACATCGTTTATATCGGTGAAGCAGGGGCAGGACAGGTGACCAAAGCCTGCAACCAAATTGTAGTATCCCTGACCATCCAGGGAGTTGCGGAGGCACTCACCTTTGCAAAAAAATCGGGTGTCGATGCCGCGAAAGTCCGTGAAGCCTTGCTGGGTGGCTTTGCCCAGAGTCGCATTCTGGAAGTACATGGCAAACGAATGCTGGAAGGCAGTTTTCAGCCAGGGTTCAAGCTCAACCTGCACCGAAAGGATATGAACATTGTTCTGCAAACTGGACGGGAGCTCAACTTGCCCCTGTTGGGTTCGGCTCAGGTGACCAGTCTGATGGATGCGCTTCTGGCTCAAGGCCAGGGGGAACTTGATAATGCCGCCCTAATCACTCTGTACGACAGATTATGTGAGCCGCCTGGAAACTAATACTGGTTGCTCATTAACTCTCACAGCTTGCCAAATCCAGTGATGGGGGCAGCGTGGACGTAGGTTTTATAGCGGTAGTCATTGTGGTTAGGACGGGGTGCAGGGGGGGAACCCTTGGCTGGGGGCGAAGCCCCAACCCCCTCTCTAATTCCAATGTCCTAACGCACCCGTGTAGAGCTATAAGGCATTAGCAGAGGGTCAATCTTATGATCCAGTAGCCTAGATCGGCAAAAGATTTCGCCAAAACCCCTTAGTTTAGTCAGTATACTAATCTTCAGAGGTTAACCTCCTGGAGTTGCTGTTTCGTCAGACTTTGTTCACAGAATTTACGTTCACAGAATTTACCCCTGGTTTTACAAAATTCAGGCTACGAACTGGTCATGAATCAATCTAATCCAGTTGCACAGGAGAACTCTGGTTCAAAATCACCAATTCCAGAGGATCTCATTAGTAGTTATGAGATGGCAGTTCTTTCTACGCTTTTTGAGCAGGAAGATTCTCACAAAGTGACTGAGCTGGCTGAGCAATGGGGCTACCAACAGGAATTTTTATACTCTGTCTGGAAGGAAATCCATGCCAACATCATGAATCGGCGATCTCCCCCGCCTTCAGAGTCATAGCAATCTGGATCAGGCAAGGGATCGGCGCAGTCTGGGTTGAATGCTCAACAAAACCACTGCGGCAAAACCAAGCAGGATCAGTAAAGCTGCCCCCAATGTCACCTGGCCCCACGGTGCCTGCATTACGATGCTGTTCAGGGACCAATCATCGTGGAGATAGATGTAGCGAATCGGTTCGATCGCGTAACTCAAGGGATTCAACGTTGCCACCCACTGAAGCCACATTGGCATAAAAGACAAGGGAACCAGTGCTGTGCTGGCAAACAGAAGCGGCAGATTGGTGACAAAAATGACCGCAATCAACTCAATGTGTCCGGGAAGGAAAAAAGCTAAACCCAGACTCAATGCCGTTACCCCAACAACGAGGAGTAGCACAATCAGTGCTACCAGCCCCAACCCCAAAGCATCTGGAAGTCCTGCTCCCAGAAAAGCACTCATCGCGACGATCGCCGCCGTCTGAATCAAACTCATGGCTGTAATGAAGATAGCCGATGCCGCCACGATGGAATAACGGGAGGAGAGGGGTGCGACCAGCAGGCGATTAAGGAAACCAAACTCCCGGTCAAACATCACAGGCAGACCGGCGTTGAGCGCCCCTCCAAAGGCCGTGAACACAATCACCCCTGCCCCCAAAAATTGCCCATAGTTAACGTTATCGCCAAACAAACCCTGGGGAGCATTTTGAAACAGCGCACCAAACAGAATCAGCCACATCAGCGGCTGAATGATGCCTGCAATCAGGGTTGAGGGACGGCGCTGAAGCTGGATGAACAATCGTCGGGTGAGGGCGATCGTTTCCTGGAGAAAGTTGCCTACTGGGTTGGCATCAAGAGGCGTCTGGGCAACAGTAACTTTTCCATTGAGGCTGGCCTGGGGTGATGTCATGGTGCTACTCATAAAAGTCTCACAGCCCTCCGATCTGAAATTCAACGTTTCTAATGAATGGATTCTCTACCGCATACTCTTCTTGCGTTCTGCCTTTTCATCACGGGTTTCAGCAGCAGCAATTTCGGCATCCAGCAAGGTACGTCCGGTGGCTGCCAGGTAAACGTCATCCAAACTGGGGCGTGACTGGGCAATGCCAAAGGTGGGCAGCCCGGCCTCCTGGAGTACCTTCTGAACAGTTAGCAGGGCATCGCTCTGCGGCGAAACTACCAGGTTGAGGGAGTTGCCCTGGGAACTATTGATGATGACTTCCTGAACGGTTGGAATGCTTTGCAGCAGGGATTTTGCTTTCTCGGCTTCTTCTAAGGGAGCAAATTCACGGATGCGGAGGGTAATGCGATCGCCCCCCACCCGATCTTTCAATTCAGAAGGCCTGCCACAGGCGATGACGACACCCTGATCAATGATGGCAACCCGATCAGCCAGGGCATCGATCTCTTCCAGATAGTGACTGGTTAGCAGCACCGTTGTGCCCTGCTCTCGCAGGCGACGCAAAAAATCCCAGACGGCAATCCGGCTTTCAATATCCAACCCCACCGTGGGTTCATCTAAAACGAGAACATCGGGTTGGTGCAACAACCCTGCTGCCAGGTCAAGGCGCTTTTTCAAACCACCAGAATAGGTGCCAGTCTTCTTGTCGGCATAGTCTTGTAACCCAAACAGGCTAAGGACGCTCTCAATCCGATCGCGGGTAACTGCACGGGGGAGGTGATAGAGCGCTGCCTGAAGCTGGAGTAGTTCCCGCCCAGTCAGCACTTTATCCAGAGCAATTTCCTGGGCGACGTAGCCAAGCCGCTGGCGAGCCAGCCTGGGTTGTTCAACCACAGAAATTCCGGAGACCTCAATCCGCCCTGAGTCGGGTTCAGTTAATGTGCAGAGGCAGCGAAGAGTCGTTGTCTTGCCAGCACCGTTCGGTCCCAGCAAACCAAAGATTTCTCCCGGTTCCACTTGAAACGAAACGTCCTTAACGGCTTCGACTGTGCCATAGCGCTTTTGCAGCTTTTCGATTAAAACAGCAGGAGTCATACACACTCCCCATCAAATCGATACAAATCTCAACCTTTATTGTAGCGGGGCGATCGCGTTTACTGCTGAAATCGTACTTACCCAAGTTTGCCAGTTAGCTGCTACCAGCTTGACAACCTGGTGGGTGGCAGGCAAGCTGTCCAGTCCCATTCCGGCGCAGAGCAGCATCAGGTAAAGAATCGAGTATTTGAAGACGGAACGAGCCATGCCCAGGTCGGAAGGATTGCGCATCAATTGCCAGGCCTTCTTCACAAAGATGCCACCCAGGAGCAGGGCGATCGCCCCATAAATTGCTCCCATCACATGGAGAGGGAAAACCAGCAGCAACGTTACCGGAATCAATATCAGGGTGTAATGGAAAATTTGGCGGGCAGTGGGTTCTTCGCCCTCTACCACGGGCAACATTGGCACCCCCACCCTGGCGTAATCTTCCCTAATCATCATCGCCAGAGCCCAGAAATGGGGTGGTGTCCACAAGAAGATGATGGCAAACAACACCCAGGCCGCCCAACTCAGCTCACCCGTTACTGCAGCCCAACCGACCAGTGGCGGAATGGCTCCAGCGGCGCCTCCAATAACGATATTTTGAGTACTGTGGCGTTTTAACCAGTGGGTGTAAACCAGGACATACACCCCAATTCCTGCCATCGCCAGACAGGCGCTTAGCAAATTGGCAAATACGGCCAGCAGGAAAAAAGAGAAGAGGGTGAGAGCAATCGCAAACAGCAGTGCATCCCGTGGCTGAACTCGCCCAGAAGGTAACGGACGGTGACGGGTCCGCTCCATAATGTAATCAATATCACGGTCATAGAGGCAATTAATCGTATTGGCAGCCCCCGCAGCACAGGCCCCACTCAGCAGCGTCACCAGCAGCAGCACCGGATTCACCTGACCTTCTGCGGCGATCCACATTCCCCCAGCCGTCGTAATCAATAGCAGTAGAATGATCCGGGGTTTGGTCAGTTGCCAGTAGCTTTGAATAACTTGTAGAAAATTGTCGTGTCGGCGGGAAATGCCCACCAGAGTTGTCTCTTGCATTCGCTCGTTTCCTTCCAAAAAGAGATACTGAGGCCAATGAGTCAGGCAATAATGGGTGAGGCGATCGCTTAACAAGGGATGCCGATAATCAGGTAAGCTGGCTGTTTGTGCCATCGTCTTGCATAGATTCAGACAACAGGGGACGGGTAGATTCAGACAACAGGGGACGGGATGGAGCTACCAGAGGAATAGAGGCTGGCATATCGCGTAATGCCAGCACCGTAAAGAGAACCAGAGTTCCCAGCAATCCTGCTCCCACTGCCTGATGCGCTACAGTCAGAGGTTCCACCTGAAGCCGCAATTTAAATGTGGCAACCCCCAGCAGTATCTGGAGGACAACCAGAACGCTAGCCAGATTTGCCAGTCGTCTCAGAATTGGATGCAGTGCGGGTGTTCTCCAGGCCATCACCACTAGCACCAGCGTTCCCAGAGTGGCAGGTACAACCCCCGCAATATGGCTATTCATAACCCGACAGAGGTTTGCCGCGCTAAGGCACTGATGCAATGCCCATTGAGAAGCGACCAGGGCACCCAAAATGCTTTGCAGGTAAACCATCACAGCCGCAAATAGAGCAACCCAGCGTAGTTTGCCAGCACTGCCTGTGCCCTGGTAGGGGAGAAGGAACCCTCCAATCGTCAGCAGGGTAATGAAGAATAGTAAGGCCGTTGCCAGGTGGGCCGTCACGATATCAAACCGAAGCAGTTCGGTAACTGTCAGTCCACCCAATACACCTTGAAAAACAATCAGTCCCAGTGCCAGGCTACACGCCCAGGGAAGCCAACCAGGAAGGGCGCGTCGATGCCACCAGGAGAGGAGCACAAGGGCGATCGCAAACACCCCCATTGAAGAAGCAGTGAGGCGATGAAACCATTCTAGAAACACCTGGAAATTCATCTGCTGGTGGGGAACCAATTCTCCATAACAAAGGGGCCAATCGGGACAGGCAAGTCCTGCATTCATGACTCGTGTTGCACTGCCTAGCGCCATCAAAAACAGGGTTTCCAGCGCCATACCCAGTACTAAACGGCAAATGAACTCTCGTGGGCGGGAGGGTTCAACTTCAGAGCGATGGAAAAAAACGTCCGTCATCAAAAACCTTCAGAAAATCAAAAACTCAACTTAATGAATCCTGAGTCAAAGCTCACCGTTCACGAAACATAATGATTGCTAATTGCAATCCTAGCTATTACTTTAATGACCCTGCTGATAGACCCCTCTTCCTTTAGGAATTTCTTCGGATTGAGATTTACGTGTAGTATCTGGATTTGCACAAATTCTTAAATCTTTCGATCACTTAAACGACCGATACATGAATGAAGATTGAACAACGCCATGACTGGTGCCTGACCACGGAGGAAGCGATCGCGATTCAACAAGCCCTCCGGGGCGAGATCATTACCACCGATCAGATGGATGAGGTTCGTTATGTAGCAGGCATTGATGTGGGATTTGAGTCAGAGGGAACCATTACCCGTGCAGCGGTGGCGGTTCTCAGTCTGGAAACTTTACAGTTACAGGACAAAGCCATTGCCCGCCGTCCTACCACCTTTCCCTACATCCCTAGCTTCCTTTCATTTCGAGAAGTTCCCGCGGTTCTGGACGCCCTTCAAAAGCTGACGATTTTACCGGACTTGCTCCTTTGTGATGGACAGGGAATTGCCCACCCCCGCCGCTTTGGTATTGCCTGCCATCTGGGATTGCTCACCCATTTACCTGCCATTGGTGTAGCCAAATCCTTACTGGTAGGCACTCATGCCGAAGTGCCAGATGAGCGAGGTTGTTGGGTTCCCTTAACCCATAAGGGAGAAATGATTGGAGCGGCATTGCGAACTCGCCCCAAAACCAAACCTGTTTACATTTCCAGTGGGCACCGGGTCAGTCTAGAAACAGCGATCTCCTACGTCATGCGCTGCACCACCAGGTACCGCCTTCCCGAAACTACTCGCTTTGCTCATAATCTGGCATCCGGTCCAGCGATCGACCAGCCCCTTTCCCAATCAGCTAAACCACCTCAACAGTCTGAACAAATGAAGCTGTTTTAAGTAGTGGACGATGGCATCAGTCCAGTAACCATTGAGTTGAGTCGTGGGGAGTCGGAGGGAGCCAGAATGGTATCCATATTCCCGCCGTGCTGTACTAGCTCATGCTCAAAATCTCTTGCTGGGCTTTGCGAATGTGTTGCCCTGCTTGATACCAGATGGTCCAGGCAGCGAATCGCAGAGAAACTTTGGTGCCATCCGAATAGGTCTTGATTCTGTATTTTTGAACAAGGGTGGCGATATCCTGGAAGGGAAGAGGCACTAGCTGATTAAAAACATCGTCGTAGAGCCACTGAGAGTTATCTTGTTTGTAGTTGAGGTAGGCTTGCCAGAGTTTTGTTACCGTTTTGAAGTCTGCGATCGCCTGCTCCAAGTCAGCATAAATGGGGTGTTTTTTTCCATCTGGTTGTCCAGCAAATTGAGCCAACGAACTTTCCAACTTTTGAACCAGGCTGACGTATTCCGGATAACTGATACCGATCTGGTTTGTGCTGGGGTCAGCAGACGCACGATTCGGAATATTATTGAGCTGAACCGCCAATTCTGAAAATTGCTTCAATGTTTTTAATGCCTGAGTCTCAGTGGCGATTCGCTGATTAATGGCGTGGTAATTGCTGCGGTAGATTGCCAGCTTTTCCTGACTTTGGGGGTAAACAGAGGTGGTGTCTGGAATAGTTTCGAGAAGAGCGATCGCCTCTTGCCACTTGAGGCTGGCCCGCTGCCACACCCGCAATGAATGGGGCGGATCTTGCACCGTTACAGCCGCTTGCCAGGCCGAAGTGTGAGCTTTTTCCCATTGTTCAACGGCAGCTTGCTCAGTCTCCAGACGACGGCTAATCGCCGCATAATTGGTTCGGTAAGTTGCCAGCTTTTCCCTGGCTTGAGCCGCCACCGATTCGTTCTGCGGAATATCCTCTAGCAAACGAATTGCCTGCCGCCATTTGATCCGTGCATCCTGCCAGGTGTTAACCGGATGGGGGGGGTGCTGCACCATCACAGCCGCTTCCCAGGCAAGACGGCGGGCAGACACATAACGATCCAGCGCAGAGGGGGATTGAGAGGGAGACGCTTCTGGGGTCGAATTAGCTGCAATGGGCTGCTCAACCAGAGCGCACCCACTCAGTAGCAAGGCACCAGTTGACAGCATAACCGTCAGATGCGGGAGTTTCATCCAGACATCACCATTAGGGACTCTAGCCAATTAAAGCAAAAACAGCGGATTGAAAGAGATTGAAATGTATCTGGAGAGATCTAAGTAGGTAGTCATAATTAATTTGGTAAAGGGGGAGAGTGGGGCTGCGTCCCCAGGCAGAGGGTTTCACCCCCTCCACCCCCGAAATTATCCTTAATTTAATCGCGCCTGGCTACTTAAAACCAGGGAATCTTGAGAAAGCTACAATTTAAATTCGGGAACTGTTGGGTAGAAAAACGCCGTAGTTTTTCCCCCATATTCCTAGATACTCGACAAAATCCAACTTCATTACAATTTCTTCATGACTGTTCGTCAAAAACTTTATG
This sequence comes from Leptothermofonsia sp. ETS-13, assembly GCF_049200465.1. NCBI lineage: Bacteria > Bacillati > Cyanobacteriota > Cyanophyceae > Leptolyngbyales > Leptolyngbyaceae > Leptothermofonsia > Leptothermofonsia sp. ETS-13. Next base: position 455,984 of record NZ_CP120836.1, on the reverse strand, counting down.
AAGGGAAAGCCAAAATTCTCTATGCTACCGATGATCCAGAGGTGCTGCTGACCTGCTTCAAAGACGATGCCACCGCTTTTAATGCCCAAAAGCGAGGCAGCATCCAAGGGAAAGGAGCCATTAATTGCGCGATTTCCAGCCACCTGTTTCAAGTACTGGAAGCAGAGGGCATTCCGACTCACTTTGTTGCACAGGTGAGCCCCAACGAAATGCAGGTGCGCGCGGTTAAGATTGTGCCGCTAGAAGTGGTTGTCCGAAATATTGCGGCTGGTAGTCTATGCCGTGAAACCGGGCTACCTGTTGGGACGGTGCTGCCAAAACCTCTGGTCGAGTTTTACTATAAAAAACGACTCATTGGGCGACCCACTCCTGACGCGCGATCGCCTGTTTCTGCTGGAACTGGCAACTCCCGAACAGGTTGACCAACTGCAAACCCTGGCTTTGCAAATAAATGATATTTTGACGGCCTTTTTTCAGGAGTGTGGAATTACCCTGGTAGACTTCAAACTGGAATTTGGCATCGACCCTGATGGTCAGTTAATCCTGGCAGATGAAATCAGCCCAGACACCTGTCGCCTCTGGAACCAGTCTGAAGCTGACCCAACCAAGCGGGTCCTGGATAAAGACCGCTTTCGGCATGACCTGGGTAGTGTGGAAGCCGCTTACCAGCAAGTCCTGGAGCGAGTTTTAAGTTCAAAACTGTGAATATCTGAACGGGGGGAACAATTCAGACTATCCAGGATTCATCACTACATCACTAAAATTCAAAGCCCAAAGTCCTCCAGCCAGTTTCAGAGGCATAAACCACACTCCAGCCCCCAGCCCCTGGTCCCTTATAGAGCGTGGCTAACCCAAATCAACTGGAAACATCCGTAAATTCATGACTGCCCACTCAGGTTAGGTATTGGTACCCACCTATGCGGTAAAATTTCAAGGTTTACATCAGATTACATTTTTGCCTGATACTGTTTGTTGAAACTGCATTAAGCAGATTTCGGTGTGTGGACGTGCCAACCAGCGTGAACAAAATGCGTTTTTCCCCGGTTTTAGTAGCTTTCCTTGCCACCGCAGCAACTCTTGGTTTATCTAACTCTGCAAAAGGGCAAACCACCCCCTCTCTCTCCTCCGATAAGGAAACCTCTCACTCCTATCCGATGACAACGGGAGGGCCACCCGTTTTCAAACCCATTAACGTTGGAGTTGGCGCTTCAGTTGAATCTCCGGTAGAAGCAAAGCCCGCCTCTGGCCCTCTCAGTCCTGGAGTTACTCCAGGCTGGTTGCTTCAAGCCCAGGGGCCAGGGACTCCCAATCCAATAACCCCAGGGGATGCAGGAACTCCCCTGCAGGCAACGCCTGACCAAATTCAATTAACACCGAAACCCGCTTCTCCTTCACCGACCCTACAGGTGCCAGAGGAACTGAAGCCTGCGCCAACCCCTCCTACAACATCGCCACAACCCGCACTACAACGAGGTCAGCCAGCTCCAACGGAGCCATCGCCTGAAGAAAAACCCGCCCCAACAGAACAACCCACTCCGACCCCTGAACAGCCAGTTCCAACCCCTCCAGCAGAGGAAACGAAGGAACCTGAACCGGAACCCAGGGTGCTGGTTGCCGAAGTTGAGGTAAGAGGGGTCGATGGTCCAATCCAGGAAGAAGTTTATAAGGTCATTCGGACTCAACCAGGGCGAACTACAACCCGTTCTCAACTTCAGGAAGATATTAACGCCATCTTCGCCACAGGCTATTTTTCTAATGTGCGGGCAGTACCAGAGGATACTCCACTGGGTGTAAGGGTCACGTTTGAGGTAGCGTTGAACCCCGTGTTGCAAAAGGTGCAGGTGGAAGGAGCAACAGTGCTGCCGCCATCGGTGGTTGAGGATGCCTTTAAAGACCAGTACGGCAGTGTACTGAATCTGGTGCAGTTGCAAGAGGGCATCAAACAAGTCAATAAGTGGTATCAGGACAATGGTTACGTTCTGGCCCAGGTGGTTGATGCTCCCAGGGTGTCTCCAGAAGGGGTTGTTACTCTGGAAGTTGCGGAAGGAGTGGTTGAAGATATTCAGGTCCGCTTCGTTAACAAGGAAGGGGAAGATAAGGACGCTAAGGGCAACCCAATTCGGGGTAAGACTCGCCCATTTATCATTACCCGTGAGTTTCAGACAAAGCCAGGGGATGTGTTTAACCGCGCCCAGGTTGAAAGGGATCTGCAACGGGTTTATGGCCTGGGGATCTTTGAAGATGTGAAGCTATCACTTCAGCCAGGGACACAGGATCCACGCAAGGTGGTGGTAGTGGCTAATGTAGCGGAGAAAAATACGGGTTCGATCGCCGCTGGTGCCGGTATTAGCTCTGCCAGCGGTTTGTTTGGAACGGTGAGCTTCCAGCAGCAAAACTTTGGTGGAAATAACCAGAAATTGGGAGCCGAAGTGCAAATTGGTCAACGGGAACTGCTGTTTGACCTCAGCTTTACTGACCCCTGGATTGGGGGGGATCCGTTCCGCACGTCTTATACCTTAAATCTATTCCGGCGGCGGACGATTTCGCTGATTTTTGATGGCGGTGATCCGGAGGTGAGATTGCCAGCCGATCGGGATGGCGATCGCGATCGGCCCCGCGTCATCCGCACCGGAGGAGGCATTAGTTTTTCACGCCCGCTAAATGGCAACCCTTATCAGCGGGCGGAATGGTCCGCATCCCTGGGGCTCCAGTACCAGCGGGTACAGATTACCGACTCTGAAGGTGACATTTCACCCCGAGACGAGCTTGGCAATTGCCTCAGCTTTCCATCCGATCGGTGTCGGGGGAAGAATGACTTGTTTAGCGTTCAGTTTGGCATTGTGCGCGACCTGCGCGATGATCCCCTCCGTCCCACCCGTGGCTCCATTTTCCGAGCAGGAACTGAACAGTGGCTACCACTGGGGTTAGGCAGTGTCTTTGGCAACCGGGTAAGGGCGGGCTACAGCTTCTACATTCCAACCCAGTTCATCAAATTTACCCAGGGTTGCCGAGAGAAGAACCCCACGGGGGCTCAATGTCCTCAAGCCTTTGCCTTTAACATTCAAGCTGGTACGGTCATTGGTGACCTGCCTCCCTATGAAGCGTTTGTTCTGGGGGGAGCAAACTCGGTCCGGGGGTATGACGAAGGCGATCTGGCGGCGGCTCGTTCCTATGTACAGGCGACGGTAGAATATCGTTTCCCAATCTTTTCGATTATCTCTGGCGCATTGTTTGTGGATGCAGCAACCGATTTTGGTAGTCAGGACAATGTGCCTGGTGATCCCGGCGGTGTTCGAAATAAGCCGGGGAGTGGAATTGGTTATGGTGCTGGGGTACGGGTTCAGTCTCCTCTGGGACCGATCCGGATTGACTTTGGCATCAATGACCAGGGAGATACTCGCTTTCACTTTGGGATTGGGGAGCGCTTCTAATGGAGGTTGAAGTCAGTCATCAGGCATCCCCTGGTAGCCATTCATCTTTAGAGTTTGAGCCTAATCCGGTTCAATCAACATTGGCGGCCCCCATCACTTGCCAGGGAGTGGGGCTACATACAGGGGTGCCGGTGCAGGTGAAGATTGTGCCAGCTCCTGTGGGGCGAGGGCGCTACTTTGTTCGGATTGATTTACCCGGTCAGCCAGAAATTCCGGCAAGGGAGGAGTCGGTGGTGCAAACCACACTTTCAACTGAGTTGGCGCAGGGCGAGGCAAGGGTGCGGACTGTAGAGCATTTACTGGCGGCCATGGCTGCTATGGGTGTGGACAACGCGCGAATTGAACTGGATGGACCTGAAGTGCCTTTGCTGGATGGGTCCGCTAAGGAGTGGGCTGAGGCGATCGCCCAGGTGGGTCTCACTTCCCAAACAGAACCCCGCCCAGTTTATTCAATTCAAGAACCGCTCTGGATTCAGGTAGGCGACGCCTTTGTAGCGGCTTTACCCACCCGCGAAACCCGCTTTACCTATGGCATTGATTTTGACCTGCCTGCGATTGGCAACCAGTGGCACAGTTGGCCTCTTGGCTCCAGTTTTATGGATGAAATTGCCCCTGCACGAACGTTTGGTTTACTCCATCAAATTGAATACCTGCGTCATCAGGGATTAATTAAGGGTGGCAGCCTGGAGAATGCTCTGGTTTGCGGCCCGGATGGTTGGATTAATCCGCCCTTAAGATTTGCAAATGAACCAGCACGTCATAAACTTTTAGACTTAGTGGGAGACTTAAGTTTACTGGGGTACTTCCCCGTTGCCCACTTTTTGGCATACAAAGCCAGCCATCATTTGCATACCCAACTTGCGCGATCACTGGCTTCCATCATGACTAGTTGTTAGGGGTGGGTATGAATGATGACCTCTCACAACTTCTCCGTAACACGAACTACCCCTCTCTAGAAGCCCATAGCCAACTCTTTCAACCATTTAGCGAAGACCCAGCCCATGTCGATTCTTACTGATCTCAATACTTCCGGTGCAACCTCCAGTCATGTTCAAACTACCGTGGCTGGAGAAACCGGAGATGTTACATCTAGGCATTCCTCGACTACCCACAAGGCACTGATTCCAGTAGAGGAAATTCATAAACTGTTGCCCCACCGCTACCCCTTTTCCCTGGTTGACCGAATCATTGAATACGTTCCAGGCGAGCGTGCGGTCGGCATTAAAAATGTCACCTTTAATGAACCTCATTTTCAAGGACATTTCCCAGGACGCCCGATTATGCCAGGGGTGTTGATTGTTGAGGCAATGGCACAGGTCGGTGGAATTGTTTTAACCCAAATGAACGACGTGCAAGAAGGTTTATTCATGTTTGCAGGAATTGATAAAGTCCGGTTCCGTCGCCCAGTTGTTCCTGGAGATCAATTGTTGATGACGGTGGAACTGCTGTGGGTTAAAAAGCGTCGTTTTGGAAAGATGCGGGGCCGGGCTGAGGTTGATGGGCAACTGGTGGCTGAAGGCGAATTGATGTTTTCTCTGGTCGATTAGACGGAATTTTGAGTTTTGAGTTTTGAGTTCCCTGTTATAACTCAAACGACCTCATTATTCACGACTCATGATTCATAACTCAATATTCCTATGACAACCCTCATTCATCCTACGGCTGTAATCCATCCCAATGCGGAGCTGCATCCCACCGTCCAGGTGGGGGCTTATGCCGTTATTGGGCCAAAGGTGAAAGTCGGTCCAGGAACCACCATTGGGCATCATGTGATTCTGGACGGATGGACTGAGATTGGAGCCAGAAATCAAATCTTTCCGGGAGTAGCGATTGGGCTGGAACCTCAGGACCAGAAGTATGACGGTTCTGAAAGCCTGGTCAAAATTGGGGATGACAACTATATTCGGGAGTATGTCACTATCAACCGAGCGACAGGAGCCGGAGAAGCAACGGTAATCGGCAACGGTAACTGGCTGCTGGCTTACGTTCATGTTGCCCATAACTGTGTAATTGAAGACCAGGTTGTAATTACCAATGCGGCTTCACTGGCTGGTCACGTTTGGGTCGAGTCGAGGGCAAGAATTGGCGGGATGGTGGGGATTCATCAGTTTGTCCATGTGGGCCGCCTGGCAATGATTGGAGCGATGGGACGCATTGATCGGGATGTGCCACCTTATACATTGGTAGAGGGGCACCCGGCCCGCGTGCGATCGCTCAATCTGGTTGGATTAAAACGGGCAGGTTTTGCCGAAGACGGAGGGCAGGCACTCCGTTCGCTCAAAACAGCGTTTCGCATTCTCTATCGTTCTGGCTTAACTTTCAACGAAGCTTTGGAACAGCTCAATGGTTTTCTGGATAGTGAGCATGTGCAGCACCTGTACCAGTTTTTGCAACAGTCTCAAGAACCGGGACGGCGGGGAGTGATTCCTGGTAAGCGAATCAAAACTGGCGAAGAGGATGAAGCATAAACGAAGCATCTTCATCAGCACGGGGGAAGTTTCTGGCGATCTCCAGGGGGCTCTATTAATTAAGGCCCTTAAGCGGCAGGCAGAAGCAATGGCCCTCGATCTGGAAATTCTGGCCCTGGGAGGCGATCGCATGGCCGCTGCCGGAGCCACTCTCTTGGGTCATACCAGTGCGATCGGCTCTATGGGCATCCTTGAATCATTGCCTTACATGCTGCCGACCCTCAGGATTCAACGCCAGGCAAAAAAGTATTTGCAACAACACCCACCCGATCTCGTGGTGTTGCTTGATTACATGGCACCCAATATTGCCTTCTGCAATTACCTGCCCAGGCATCTGCCAGAGGTACCCATTGTTTACTATATTGCGCCCCAGGAGTGGGTCTGGTCAGTGAGTGACTACAATACCCGATGCATTATCAATGCGGTCGATCTCATCCTGGCAATTTTTCCCGAAGAGGCCAACTACTATCGTCGCCAGGGAGGCAAAGTCACCTGGGTGGGGCATCCCTTAATCGACCGGATGCAAAACCCTCCAACTCGCGAGAGTGCCCGTGCTGCCTTGAAAATTCCACCAGAACAGATAGCGGTGGTGTTGTTTCCTGCCTCACGTCAGCAGGAGTTGAAATATTTGATACCTACCATGTTTGAAGCCGCCCAACAGATCCAGGCAAAAATTCCTCAGGTTCACTTCTGGATTCCCCTGGCGCTGGAACAGTATCGCCAGTCACTCGAACAAGCTATCCAGCGCTATGGGTTAAATGCTACCTTGCTAGCCGATCCCTCCCCTCCAAGGGCAGACAGCAGAAATGAGACTTCGGTTGCCCTGCAGGCGATCGCTGCCGCCGACCTGGCCATCACCAAATCGGGTACTGTCAACCTGGAAATTGCACTCCTCAACGTTCCTCAGGTGGTTCTTTACAAACTCAACCCATTAACCGGCTGGATTGCCCACCGTCTACTCAGGTTTTCAGCTCCCTTCGTTTCCCCCACCAATTTGGTGACGATGCAACCTATCGTGAAGGAATTTTTGCAGTTTCAGGCAACTCCAGACGCGATCGCCCAGGAATCCCTGGATCTGTTGCTTAATCCGGAGCGTCGCCAGAAAATGCTGGCAGACTATCAAGAAATGCGCCAAGCACTGGGAGAAGTGGGAGCGTGCGATCGTGCCGCCCAGGAGATTTTAGGGTTCTTGAACCAGTCAGGAGAAACGAGGAAGAATGGTCGAAAATGGGAAAATGCCTAGAGTAGTAGATGGGTGGATGAGTCATGGGAAAAAACTCAGAATTCATCTACCCTCCCACTCATCCACTTTCCCCTTCCCCCCTCTCTAATTTGACCCACCTATTTATTAGTCTTATTAGTCACTTATATTAGTCACTGGTTGTTAGTTGTTAGTGAGAAGTCAGCAGCCTCATTAACGACCAACAACCAACAACTGATAACTGCCTTCACCAAACCTGTGCTATCCCGGAGGTGATGGGAATACTTAAGCTAAGGTTCAGCACTTGATAAGCGCATGTGGCGACGGCTCCAGAACATTTTCTATAGCTTGAGAACCTACGCTGACCTCAGCCCCGATATTAGAACTCGGCAGCGTGTCAATCAGTTCTTGCGAAGCCGTTCTCCCTTAAGTGCGGAGGAATGGTTTGAGAAGTTTTGGAACGATCGCAAAATTTTCAGACAGGTTGCAGACTTTGTCTATAACCGCATGCCAGATTACAGCGGCCTGGAGTTTTCCAGGATAAGACCAGAGGATCGCCTAAACGAAGATTTACAATTTCCCCTGGTCTGCTGGTTTGACTGGCAACTTTCTCTGTGTGAAGATTTTTTGCACAGTTTTGGAGTGGATTTAAGCGATCGCTTCGACCCGGAAATTCTCTCCACTGTTGAAGATCTAGTCTTCTATCTGAATCAGCAAGCCCTTTCGGTTAACCACTCTGATGGACAATAAGGGGTGTGTTAATGTAGCTAAGCCAATTAAATGAATGATAATTTCGGGGCTGGAGGGGCTGCGCCCCCACCTCCCCTCTTTACCAATTAATGATGACACCTACTTAGAGGGGTTATCATTACTGGTTGTTGGTTGTTAGTTGCTAATTAGGTGAGGAGTCAGTGATACGGTAACGAGGTGATAGGGTGAGGTTTCTTTACTCTCTCGCTTACCTATTCCCTTCTCTAATTTTAATATTGATACTCTTAAATATTGACACTCTGCCATCCAAAGCTGTTAAGATAAACAAGGTCATGCGTTGGGGCGTCGCCAAGTGGTAAGGCAGCGGATTTTGGTTCCGCCATTCCTAGGTTCGAATCCTAGCGCCCCAGTCTTCAGGAAATTTAGTGTAAGTTTGTGTAGTTTAACTATCCCCCCAACTCTGGTTGATACTGGAATGGGGTCATTTGGTTTAATGGTTTCAGTAAGAACATTCTGCTGGATTTCCAATCTGGGGTGGGAAACATTCAGAGAACCTGTACACCCAGGAGCAGTTTTGGGAATTCTGCTTAAGTAGGCTAAGGATACGCCATCATGCTTGTTTGTCCCAATTGCCAATTTGAAAATCCAAACACCAATAAATTTTGTCAAGAGTGTGGCGCTTCTTTGACTCAAAATACCTGTCCTGAATGCGATAGCCTGGTTCCATTTGACTCGGTGAGCTGTCAGGAGTGTGGCGCGATCGCAGGGGTGATTTGGTCGGCAATTGTGACAGGTAGCCTCCAGGAATCTGGAAATTCAGCTTTAGCAGGAGCAACTTCTGCCGGAAGCTCAATGGGCTTAGATTCCTACCTGGATATGCACGGGCGTTACCGGATTTTGGAATCATTTGCTTCCGGCAACGAAGGCGCTTCGGAGAAATGGCTGAAAGTTGTGGACTGCCAGCCGTTTCAACTTTCAATGCTGGAAGCCCTGACCAAGCAGGAGTTTGAAGCGGCTGCAATTGAATCTTCGATCTCGTCTCTGAGTCAAGCTGGGGAAGCTAACAATTCAGTGGCAGAACTCAAACCACTGACGCCTTCTGTCAAATCCATCACCCTTCCAGAGATTGCCCAACCTTATCTGGCACTGCAAGACAAGTATTGCCAGGCCCTTCCTGCTCTGCACGATGCCTGGCAGCAAAATGGGCAACAGATTTTACTGCTGGAAGATCGTTCTCAGTTTCCCCTGCTGACCGACCTGTGGCTGGATGAAGAACTTGCCATTCCTCAACTTCAGCTATTGCATTGGCTGTATGAAATGGTCGAGCTTTGGCCTGTCCTGGAAACCGTCCATTGTCAGCAGAGCCTGTTAGAAGTTTCAAATTTACGAGTAGACGAAGATCAGGCAATTTCGCTACAACGGCTTTATTCAGATTCAGTCAGTTCGCCACCTACCCTGCAACAGTTGGGCAAGTTCTGGCACATGTTGTTTTCCCAATCTCAACGAACTCAATTGGGTGCCATTTCACTGATGCTGGCTGACCTGGAAGCCGGTAATCTAACCACCGTTGCCGACCTGCGATCGCGGATTGAAGCGATCGCCCACGACCTCCAGGCTCCCCCCGACTCCACTATGATGCCTGACTCCGACCCCTCAGATCTCACCGATCCTTCAGAATTGCTCACCACAGCTCCCTCTTCTGAAGTAAAAGCCAACCCTGCTGCCGACATCAGCACCTCCGTTTCCTCAACTCGATTAGAAATTTCCTTAGATGAGCTAACGGACCCTAGAGAAGACGAAAGTGAAAGCGAAAGCGATGACCTGCCAACGGTCGTCTTGCCAATGCGACTGTTCAGCCTGGAGGATGCCGGTCGTACAGATATTGGCCGCCAACGGGATCACAATGAAGATTACTTTGGGATTGAAACTCAGGCAAGTCGGCTAGAAAGTCCTTCAGGCAAAACTGTACATGCCCGCAATCTTTACATTCTGTGTGATGGCATGGGGGGACATGCCGGAGGGGAAGTTGCCAGTGCCTTAGCCGTCGATACCCTACGACGCTTCTTTCAAGAAAAATGGCAAAGTTCACCATTCTCTCCAGATTCACCAGGAAAGCTACCCAGTCCCGACGTGCTGAATGAGGCAGTACAGCTTGCCAACAAGGCAATCTTCGACGTTAATCAGCAAAGTGCCCGTTCTGGCAGCGGACGTATGGGAACAACCCTAGTGATGGTACTCATTCAGGATACAGAAGCGGCGGTTGTCCATGTGGGTGATAGCCGTCTTTACCGCTACACCCGCAAGCGCGGCTTAGAGCAACTAACGGTCGATCACGAGGTGGGTCAGCGCGAAATTCAGCGGGGAGTCGATCCAGAGATTGCCTATGCCCGTCCCGATGCCTACCAGCTCACCCAGGCTTTGGGGCCGCGTGACGAGCACTTCATCAAACCTGACGTGCAGTACTTCGAACTCAACGAAGACTCACTCTTACTCTTGTGCTCAGATGGATTATCAGATAATGACCTGCTAGAGAAGCATTGCAAGTCCCATCTGGAACCCCTGTTAAGCTCCCAGACGAATCTTGACCAGGGGCTGGGTCAGTTGATTGAACTTGCAAACCAATATAATGGGCATGACAACATTACGGCGATCGCCATCCGTGCTAAAGTCCGCCCTAATTTAGATCATCTCCGCTAGGCGTTCATGGTCATTTTGACCCTACTTCACCCTCGACAGCGAACGCCTCTCAAACAATGGCAGTTTGAGAACGAGTCTCTGATTCGGATTGGTCGAGCACCTGAAAACGATGTGATTCTCGAGGACTTACTCGTTTCCCGTTCCCACCTGGAGTTGCGTCGGGTTGACTTACCCGTGTCATCGGTTCAAACCCAGACAGGATGGCATCTGGTAAACCACAGTGCCAACGGTACGTTTGTCAACGGCTACCTGATGTCCCAGGGCATTATCTCGGAAGACGCGTTAATTCAGTTAGCTCGCGGTGGCCCTCTGCTGCAACTCCAAATTTTGGAGACTTCCAACTCGTTTTTATTGGGCAAATCGTCTCAACTTCCGGTCGTTCCCGAAACCACCGCTAGCATTCCAGGTCAAAAAATCCCAGTCTGTACCCACGAAGGGAACACCCCAGAAAACCTGTTCTGCATCCATTGTGGGCAGCCTGTTAAAGTTCAACAGACCATTCGCCAGTACCAGGTGTTGCGGGTGTTGGGCCGGGGTGGCATGGGTACAACTTATCTAGTGTGGAACCCCAGTGTCACTTCGCCATCCGGGCATTTACAGGGTGGAGTGCAGGTGCTGAAGGAAATGAATGCCGATATGGCCCGGATTCCGAAGGCCCAGGAGTTGTTTGAGCGGGAGGCAAATACCCTTAAAGCCTTGAATCATCCAGGGATTCCCCGATTCTATGACTTTTTTATTGAGGATGGTAAGAAGTACCTGGTGATGGAGTTGCTGCACGGCAAGGATATGGAAAAGTGGGTACGCCACAGAGGACCCGTTGGAGAAGAGCAGGCAGTAACCTGGATGATTCAAACCTGTGAGGTGCTGGAGTACCTGCACGATCGCGAAGTCCCAATCATCCATCGCGACATCAAACCGGGCAATCTATTGGTACAGACTGTCTCGAATCGAGTTGTGGTGCTGGATTTTGGAGCGGTCAAGGCTGTGGGAATGCCTTCCAGAACCCGCATCGGCGCAGAGGGATACAGCGCTCCAGAGCAAACCCTAGGGCGACCTATGACCCAATCTGACCTGTATGCTGTCGGGGCTAGCCTAATTTACTTACTAACCGCCGATAGCCCAATTCGCTACTACAAAAAGCGGAATCAGGGTTACGGGTTTGCGCTGGAAAGAATTCCTGCCATGTCCCCAGCATTGCGGACAGTTGTAGAACGAGTGACTCAATACCGACCGAGCGATCGCTATCAGACTGCCAGAGAGCTGGCGAACGCCCTGAATAGTTGTCTTTAGTCGTCCTCGTCTTCCCAACTTTCTACAGCCAGCAATTCACTGACTGGGTCTTGCATGGTGAAATCGTAGGCAAGCAATTCCTGTTTCCAGAAAGACCAATCATCTCCGTATAGGAGGGCAATTTTCCAGATACTGTCGGTGGGTTTTAGCAGCTTTGAGTCAATGAGCTTTTGCACTTGACGCTGCAATTTAACCATTGGGTGAAGGACCTGCTGGCTCATACTGTCTTAAATGTCCTAAATTTTGCAAAAACTTCTCGAACGCTTCCTAACTATGGCTTGAAAATGCGTCTCGAAAATGTATGGATAACGGCGTCTGTGGGGGAAGCAGCTTTTCCAGGTATTGATATTAGCACACTACAAGATCGTAGCAAGGGTTTTCGCCCTAAGTTTGTTGGGAGATAACCGAACACACCCGTCTAATGTCAGGATTACCTGCTGATTAATTGTTGGTTGTTAGCATTTAGAGAGGTTTGAGGGGAGTGGTTGTGAATGAGTCATAGGGGGGTGGAGTGGGAAGGTGATCTGTACGCTATTTCGATAGCATGGCATTATAGGCTTGACTTGCTAACCCTCCTTAATTTATCCGACACTTTTTGGGGTTCAGGAGGACGCTTTAGCCGCCTTGGCTAACCAGATATAGCGGTCCTTCTTGAAATTTGAACGGGGTGCAGGGGGTTCCCCCCTGCATGGGGGCTTCGCCCCCACCCCCTTTTTCACAAACTATTTGTGAACGCTATAGATTTTGAAGGTATTGTTTTCACAGGTCTGGAGGTACTAATAGTCGTGCATTATAGGGAACTGAATCTGTCTTTTCCCACTGGAAACCCCGCACCTCTAGCTGTAATTAGGGAAATAGGGAGACATAGATGAGCACTCAAATTCAAACCCAGGCAAACAAACTCGTAAAAACCATCACCGATCCATCTACTGCTAATACCTATAAGCAGGCAGTGGCTGTAACCTGGACTATTCTCAAAGAGACGGGGTATCTGCTCTGGCTAGTTGTGTGTCTGGTTTTGGTGTTTGGTGAATGGATCTGGAAAACTGGCTACCGGACGGGCTGGAACTTTCGGGGATGGGTTAACAGCCTTAACACCGAGAAGCCGAGTGCCGATCAGGTGCTGAGTGAAACGGGTAAATCCTTACTGGAAATCGGGAAAAGTGCAGCTGCATCTGCGATCGCTGCTGCTAAAGATCAGCTAGGCATTGAAAATAAACCCGATCCCCCCACTGGTTATGAGCCCTCCTGCTGCTCCCAAGCCTGCCTCAGAATCTAGTGAAGCTGCCACCTCCCCATCCGATCCAGCTTCCACTCCCAAATCGCCTGCACCCGCAAAAGAAATTGAGGATTCGGAATAGAAATGCATTGGCCAAATTGAGAGCGATATTGCAGATGATTTTTCCTGGCCGTATTTTAATTACACCAACCGCTGAATTCAAATTCTCGGTTGGTGTTTTATTTGAAAATCTAAGTAGGTAGCCATCCTTAATTGAAAAGGGGGATGTGTGGGCTGCGGCCCTCAGGCAGGGGTTTCACACCCTCCAGCCCCAAAATTACACGACTTGGCAAATTACCAATAGAGAAAAAGCGATTAGGAGCAGTTGTACTAGGCTGAACCTGTTAGCGTACGAGGCAGCCCATGATTCCCTTTGTCGGTGTCCCTGCCACCGTTGCTCACGGTATGAGCGCCTATCGAGACGTGTTTTGTCGAACGGCCGCATTCGAGCATGTCAGTCGCTATGTCAGTGGTCTGTTGCTGAGCGAGAACAAGACCTTACCAGCGATCGCTGCCCAGCAAGTATACCCAGAGGGGCACCGTGTCAGTCGACGTGCAATGCATGCAGCGGTGTTTGAAGCGGGATGGGATAGCGAGCAGTTGATACAACGACACCGTGAAGTGGTCGGTCAACGGCATCAGGGGCGAGGGCGTGAGGTGATTAGCTTAGATTGGACACTATCGCATTACCAGAGTGGATTGAAGATCTACGGAATGAAACGCTCCTATGATTAGATCAACCACTGCATGAGTCGATTTCAAACAGTGGTCACAGCAGTTGTTGCTAATCTTCAAGCGATGGACAGTGTAGCGGTGGAGGTGCAGTTGCCCGACTTTAGCGAGGCAGAGCAAGGATACCTGAAGATGACGAGCCAAGCGAGTTACAAGCAGATGGAAAGGCCATGCAGCGATTGGTGGAGTTGCTTCATCATCACATCCACCAACGTCAGTATCGCAAGCACACCGAGATAGTCGTTGAGGTTGTGCACCAACTGAAAACCGAAGGGCACTTTCCCAAAGCGGACCATGCCTTTGACAACGGGGGGTTGACCCTGGAGTTAACGCAATTGATTGAAGCATGCGGCAAGCACTAGGTGAGCGAAATTGAGTGTTCATGTTTAGTGACGTGGAATGGCCAGTGGTGCCGAGTGGAACGGATGGACACCCAATTGTGTGAGAACCATCCAGAGAGCTTTTGCCATCTCCACGTACGCTGTTGCAACAGCGAGGTGAAGGGGGGTTAGGCGTTTATCAAGACCATGCGGCGCAAGCGCTACTAACGCAACTGTCTGGTCCTTGTTCATGAACCAGAGGACTTAGCTGCTCCCCTCGTTGTTTGCTCACCGATGCGGTGCATTGAGAAAGCGCACGGGTCATTCAAACCTGGAGTGACTGTTGGGTGTGCGAGGTCTTTCACGAGTTTTGCAGGCAAGTGACTGGCTTTGAGGCGGCTCATGTCCGCAACGAGGCATCGATCAAACGCCACGTCCGTCTAAGTTACATAGCGGTAGTCATTATGGTTAGGACGGGGTGCAGGGGTGGAACCCCTGGCTAGGGGCGAAGCCCCCACTCCCTCTCTAATTCCAATGTTCTAACGCACCTGCGTAGAGCTATACTTAGCACAGTCATTACTGTCACAGACCGCTTGTAAAGGTCAAACATCAGATTTGCCTTTGCTGGACAGCAAACCGTAGGACAACGGCTCTACTCCCTTATCCGGGAAGCGAACCAAGACCTGCTGCATCTGGTGCAAGGTCTGTTTGCCCAAGGACGAAGCTGTGAGCAAGTGCTGGAAGTCATTATGCCTAGTGAACCGCCCCTGGCATCTTTATTCTCTCAACGTAACTTTCTAGGTCTTGTATAAACTGATGGTATCGGGAGCAAATTCTTTGTAAAAGTGGTTGCTATTGTTGAAATTCTTAATCTGATGAAACACGTGTCTGCTCTGGAATGTAGAGGCGATCGCACTCCCAACCCAGCAAACCACTTCCCCTCGCCTGTCAAAGTATTACAATCAGTCTATTAGCCCTAACTGAATCTATCGTTGGGGGAGAGGGCATGGCTGAGCATAAAATTGCTGTTTTAGACGATGACCGTGCATGGAATAACGCGGTCAAACGTTTTTTTAGTAAGCACGGATTTGATGTGCAAACTTATGAAAATGCCGCTGACTTTCTGAATGAAGCCCAGAATTACGACCTGGCTCTGATTGATTTCTATCTGTCCTCCGGTTCCGAGGCAGTTAATGACTTGAATGGCTACGCCATCATTCGCCATTTGAAGAAAAATATCGAACGCTGCCCAATTTTGGTAATGGTTTCAGCGTTTGTTGATATGGAGAGTGCCCGGCTATTTCCAGAGGCAGACTTTTTCCTGGTAAAAGATATTGGGCTGGCTACCATTCTGCAGCGGGCTAAGGAACTGTTAGAAACCCGGCAACAAACCCCTGCCGTTGAACCCATTAACAACTAGTGGTTCACCAAAGGAACCTTGACCCTGTTGCCTTGAAGGTTCTAAATCTCAACCAAATGGGTGAATCTCTGCATCTCGTTTCAGATGATTATCCGGAATGGGACGGCAACTCATTGTGTCCATATTCGTCTATGAAGAAAGCTTCCGTCTTAAGACTGAGAATGAGTGGGTGAAAAGTAATGAAAAACCCTATTGAATTAGCAGACTTGAAGATTGGCGATCGCGTTCGTTTGGTTCGTGGAATGCAGAGGGGGCTTAAGGCAACCATTTCGGTAGTGAATGGGGATGGCTCCTATTGCCTTATTGGAGACTGGACGAAACACACGGGATTCGTGCGGGTGAACTACGGCCCCATTGAGCGGGACTGTTTGGAAAAGCTGGTGGATTAAAAAGCAGGTCCAGGTAGCTACCTCTATAACCAGGTAGCTACCTCTATATATAAATGAGAATTTAGAGGTTGAGTAACCAGGGCAAAAAACTAAAACAAAAGACACCCTTTGTAGGGTGCCTTTTTGAGGTGTCGGATTACCTTATTTTTATCTAAAACCAACTGCTGCTTGCCAAACAAATGCTAACAGCAAGAAAAAGACTGGAATAACGGGCATTACGTCAACAAGTGGATCAAAAACGGAGTATGCTTCAGGCAGTTTTGCTAAGAGCAACGCAGCTTCCATGGATGAATAACCTCTCCAGTACAGTTCTCAGAATTGCCATATATCGTAACATGCTGTGACCTCGCGAGATGACTGAAAAGCATGACATATTTTTTAATAAATTGGCATCTCATCTGCTGGTTTGAAAATATGAAATCAGGAGCTAGAATCCAGAATTCTTTCCCTTCCCGGCTTTTTATTTCTGATCCTTTTTTCATTCGCAATATTGGATGTGATTCATGTAGCTATAGCCACCAGGTTTAGAACGGGGTGAAGGGGTTCTACCCTTGCACCCCAACAAAACTTTCGTTTGGCTGTACTAGTTAGAGCCAATGCCCGAACTCTGCCTTGAAGGTGCCTCTCAGGATTGCACTGCGAATGTTTTGAGTAAAACGAACCAACTCTGTGATGTTGTGAATCGAAAGGAGGGTATAGCCCAGAAGTTCCTGCGATCGCAGCAGATGGCTCAGGTAAGCCCGCGTAAAGTTTTGGCATGTATAGCAGGGGCAGTCTTTGTCTAATGAGGTAAAGTCTTCCCGGAACCTGGCATTGCGCAAATTCCAGCGATCGCCCCTGACCAGGGCATTGGCATGGCGAGCTAATCGGGTTGGAATCACGCAGTCAAAGAGATCAATTCCGGCAGCGATCGCCTGCACCATTTCCCGGTAAGTCCCCACACCCATCAGATAACGAGGTTTCTCCGACGGCAAGATAGGGGCGGTTACCTTCACAATTTGCTTAATCAATTCAGCAGGTTCGCCCACGCTGACCCCTCCAATCGCATAACCAGGCAAATCCAGATCGGCCAGCATGCGCGCTGCATCTTGGCGCAGGTCGGGATACACTCCACCCTGCACAATGCCAAATAACGCCTGGTCAATCCGTTGATGGGCCACAATACAGCGCTTTAACCAGCGATAAGTGCGGTCTGTAGCTTCCATTACCTCCTCGCGATTGGCGGGGTAGGGCGGGCACTCGTCAAAGGCCATAATTACGTCTGCCCCCAGCGCATTCTGAATTTCAATCGAGCGCTCAGGCGTTAGACGAATGATTTGTCCATCCTTGGGAGAGCGGAAGGTGACACCCTCATCAGAAATTTGCCGCAGCTCACTCAGACTGAACACCTGAAACCCACCTGAATCCGTCAGAATCGGTCCATTCCAGGCCATGAAGCGGTGTAGCCCTCCCGCTCTGGCGACAATGGCTTCTCCCGGTTGCAGGTGCAGATGATAGGTATTGGCCAGCACCATTTGCGCTCCCGCTGCTCGCAACTGATCTGGAGTGACAGTCTTAACATTTGCCAGCGTTCCCACAGGCATAAAGCGGGGAGTTTCTACTGGTCCATGGGGAGTCGTGAACACGCCCGCCCGCGCGTGCGTGTCACAGCAATAAGCCTGGCACTGAAAAGAAAAGCCCGTACTCAACGTTTGCCCGCCGTGCCTCGATTAAAACGAAAAATGCTCTTCGTCATCAATCTGCACATCCCAACTGGCAGAAAGGACTTCAGCGACCACAGCTTCTAGAGCCGCAACATTGAGGCGATGAGTGGTTTGCTCCTGCAACGGATTGGAAAGGGGGATCAGGCGCAACTGGCGATCGTCCTGGATCAGGTCAAACCAGGGTTCCTCGTCCTCTGACTGCCCTAACTCCAGAAAGTCAAAGCTATAAACGTTGATGTAAAGAGCATGGTTGGCAATCAACGTTGATCGCTGGGGATCAGCAAAGACCTCAAGGACGTATCCCTCCCCTTCGTTAGTAAGGATGCCGTCTTGTGTGTGCAGGTAGTGAACACGGCTCAGGGCCGCGAGTACCCGTTGCATGTCCTGCTTGTTAACAACGGTGCCCACATCAACAATACAGGGAGCAGGCATTCGCTTGCTGCGAGGAATTGGATCGTGACTCATGGAGAGAACGCCTCTGGTCTAGAGTTGCCCGTAGCTTTAGTGAGAGGTACTTCAGCAGTCGGGCAGACGTGGACTCTAAAAATTTTGAAAATCCGAAAATCGAGATCCTTAACGAAAAGGATGGTTAAAGAGAGATGATGGGAGAAGATGGATTAAGCCAACAACAAGCATTTGTGGACTCGTTGAGTAAGACATCCCTGGTATGGATCCCACACAAGATTGTTTTAGGAATTCGTAATGTACGAAACAATTCTATCTCAAGTTTTCTAGCTGTCTCCTGATGGAATCTACTGAATTGGCCAATCAGATTTGCACACAAGGGGCACTCAAAATTGACCGTCCTTTCTAGATTATCCCGATGGGGGGCATCAAGATACGCCAACCAGGATACAGAAATCTTTAAAGTTCCATGACAGATAAAAAAATCTCGAAAGAGCGAAAGCCTGGTTCGTGGCAAAAAACAGCAATCGTGCTGCTCTATTCGCTACTAGGTGCGATCGCCTTTTACACCTGCTTTCCCATCCCCCATCACTGGCGATTAGAGTTCAGTGGTATTGCCCGCTGGATTGTGGTTGTGGGGTTGCTGATAGGCGGATTGCTGGGATTGTTGGATGAAGGATTGGCCTGGGTGGGAATGCCTCTGTTAACCCGCAGTGCCTTGATCGTGGCAGTCTGGGTTGGCGTGACTGGTGGGCTACATCTAGATGGAGCAATGGATGCAGCGGATGGGCTGGCTGTGTTGGATCCTCAGCGCCGTTTACAGGTAATGGCAGATAGCCATACGGGAGCTTTTGGAGTCATGGCAGCGGTTACGATTCTGTTGCTCAAAACGGTTGCCCTTGCTGATATGACTTCCAACCGCTGGTTGGCTTTGATGGCTGCGGCAGGGTGGGGGCGCTGGGGACAATTGGTGGCGATCGCTCGCTATCCTTACCTGAGACCGGGGGGCAAAGGCGCACTCCATAAAGCGGCCATTCGCTCGATGGGGGAAGTCGTTCCCAGTCTTTTATTGCTCTTAGGGCTGAGTGGCTTGCAACTCTACCTCCAGCCAGCAGGGTGGGTCAGCGCAATCATCATAGGGCTGGGTGGGGGCGCGATCGCGATTGCTACTGGAGCCTGGTTCAACCATCAACTCGGCGGACACACCGGTGACACCTATGGCGCAACGGTCGAATGGACAGAAGTATTGTTACTATGCGGGTTGACCATCATTCTTTGAAAACCCCTCACAACAGTTTTAACAGACCACTAGCCCCTAGCCCCTCTGCCCATCCCTCGTAAAGGCAGCGAAATGGTAAACCTTGATCCCTGATTCAGGCTCGACTCCAGAGTAATGCTACCACCATGAAGTTCTGCCAGTTTACGAGTAATGACCAACCCTAACCCTGTACCCTGATGGGTACGTGATAGGGAACTATTAATTTGAGCAAAGGGAGAAAAAAGCCGTTGCTGATCCGATTCGGCAATGCCAATGCCTGTATCCCAAACCTGGAAATGAATCTTATCAATGGGGGCAGAAGCTATGGGAGTTGTGGTCGTGTCAATGACTGGATTCATGAAGGCTGGCTGACGATAAACGGTGAGCCCGATGCTGCCCTCTGGAGTGAACTTAACAGCATTGGTCAAAAGATTTAGCAGCATTTGTTTGAGCCGTCTGGGATCGGCAACCATCCAGTCAATACCAGGATCGATATTGACCTTGACCTCTAATCCCTGGTTGACGGCCCGTTCCTGAATCAGGCTAATGACCCCTTCACACACGTCGGGAACAAAAATGGTTTGCAGATCCAGTTCCAAGCGATCGGCTTCGAGGCGAGAGAGGTCAAGGATGTCGTTAATTAAATCCAACAGGTGCTGTCCACTGGTATGGATGCGTTCCAGGTAGTCCTTTTGTTTAGGGTTGAGTTCACCAAAAAATTCTTGTAGTAGAACGTTAGAAAAACCCAGGATGGCTGTTAAAGGCGTGCGTAACTCGTGACTGGTCGTGGCAACAAATTCTTCTTTCAGTCGGGTCGTCTCTGCAAGCTGATGATTACGAATTTCTAATAATTGCCACTGGTGCTTAAACTCGGTAACATCTCGACACACCCCAATAACCCGTTGAACTGTACCTGAAGGGGATTTGATTGGAGCATAGACTGTTTCAAAGACACGAATTCCATGGGGAAGGGTGATTTCGTGATCGACAAAGACTTTTTCCCCGGTTTCAAAGGCCTGACGAATGAGCGATTCCATTGTGGCAGCGATGGGGCCTAGCAGTTCGCGGTTGGTTTTGCCAATAATGGCTGAATGGGGTAGCCCTATCAGATTACACCCAGCGGGATTGATAGAGACATACCGTAACTCTGGGTCATATTCGACAAACACATCAATGGACTTGTCTAAGAAAGAGCGGAAATATTCGGCGCTGAGGCGTTGTTCGTGTTCTTGATGGAAGAGGTGAGCCTGCCGCAGGGCGATCGCACACTGACTGGCAACCTGCTCAATTAGACTCACTTCATCGGGTTCAAACTGCCGGAGTTGGAGTTGAAATACAGTCAGCACTCCAATCAAACCCTGATTATCGATAATGGGACTCATCACCTGGGAAACGATAACGGTTTCCTCCAGAGATGGAAACGTTTTGAAACGTTGCAGGGTTGGATCGGCTAAATCAGAACTGGAAACCAGAGGAAAACTAATAATATAGGTTTTTCGTTCCAGCAGGTGTTGGATGCACTCTTCAGACCAATTATTCAAAGGAAACGATTGCCGGATCAGGGATTGCTGGGGTTTGATGGCTTCTTGAAAATACTCGTAGCGAACCTCTAGCTGATTGCTGTGGGTATCAAACAGGCTAGAAATACAACCATCAACCTCCAGCGTTTGGACTAATCCCTGAACGGCAGCTTTTAGCATCTGGTCCTCATCCAGGTCTTTGCGCAGAGCCTCAGTCAGGTTGCGGATGAGTTGTTCAAACTTGAGCGATCGCTCCAGCGATCTCGTCCTCTGGCGCACCCGCTCTTCCAGTTCATGGGTATAAATCTTTAACTGGTGTAGCAGGCGGGTTTGCTCCAGGGCGATTGCAATCTGGTTTGCAACCGCCCGGACCAGTTGCTGCTCATCTTCGGTCCAGGCTCTGGGGCCACGGCAGTGGTGAACCACCAGCAACCCCCAGAGGGTACGCTTTTGAGGTTCCAGTGCCTCATCCATGCTGACGATCGCCGTTGCAATCATCCCCCGCACCCGAAACTGAGTCAGGATTCCCTGGTAACAGTCTGCCAGACCTGCATTGTGAACATCGGCTGTACTCCAGAGCCGGCCCTGGCGGTAAGCTTCTAAATAGGTTGGGGGAATACATTCAGCAGGGAGTTTGAGCCCTAACATAACCGGGTAAGCCAGGGAAACATCCTCTGCCAGACAAACACCGCTATTGTCTGGGAAAAACTGGTAAGCCAGTACCCGATCTGTTTCTAGTGCCCGTCGCAGCCGTTCGACGGCTGCCTGCAAGATCGCTTGTAAATCGAGGGTAGAGCGGATCTGGGCAGAAATATCATTAAGTAGAATTTCACGCTCACGGCGTTGTTGAATCTCTTGCTCAGCCAGGCGGCGATCGCTTAAATCCGTGACAAACGTAAGAATGAAGCCCTCTCCGGTCTCCCCATTTTCAATCAGGGAAAGTTTAGCTTCAGTCCAAACGAATGTACCGTCACAGCAGCGGTAGCGCTTTCGGATGGTCTGGTGTCGGTGCCCCTCTTCTAGCATCTGTTGCACCACCCGCAGTTCTACTGCAAAATCTTCGGGGTGGGTAATTGAACGATTGTCCAGATGGCGCAGTTGAGCTTCGGTGTAGCCTGTCAATTTGCAGAACGCCGGGTTTGCCTGAGAGATACCTCCATCTAAACCCATGTGGAGAATCCCAATCGGAGCCTGCTGCATCAGAGGGTCTTTTGGGAGCGGTAGAGCGGGGGAAGGTAACAAGGGTGGCCGCTCTTGACTACTAATCTGAGGAAGGCGTAGCAGGTGCGTCCAAAACTGCTGCAGGGCAGTGGTTTGCTCCCCGGTTTGCAAGGTTGAAGTAATCCCGATCAATTCTTCAACTGGAATGTTTGAATTTTGCAACAGATGGGCGATCGCTTGCGAGTCAAATGTGAGTGAAATCTTCCAACGTTCAGCGCTTTGATGAGCCTCAGAATTCAAATGGGTTTCAGAATTTAAACGAGTGGTTTCAACCAATTCGGAGTTATCCAGACCGGCTTCTGGCTCAACCTGAACCCAGACATTGAGACTATTGCTTAGAACTAGCAAATTGGCTGCCGATGGTTTATCCACCACTATCTGCCATGTCTTTGAAGCGCTAGAAGGGAGCATGGCGGATTGCTGAAAATGAGAATGCTGCCAGAGGTGGTGTAATTTCTGATAGAGCAAGCGATCACTACCCCAGGCAAACACAGTTGAATAGCAGCTATTTACACCAACTGCTTGGTTCAACGCTTGAAACAGTGGCCCCAACTCTGACCAAGCCATGCGCAAGACGACCTGACTTGGCAATATAAAATGACTCATCATTATTAAAAATGCTTTATCCTATGTAAATAAAATCAACAAACAAACTGTTAGTTAGTCTGCTGCAGAAAGAGTGATCACAATGGAATGCATGGATGTTTGACTAAAATGAATTAGCTAAAACGAAAGGTCGAATGGTCATGTATTTTTCACAGGGGCGACGAATTCGACAAATTTAGGGAAAATTTATAGGAAATTAATGACGGAACTCAGCAAAACTCTCGAAGATTCGCTGTTCTGCTTTTGAGCAATCCAAGCTCTGGTAGGCTTTCCTATTGTGCCTTTCCACCTTCAGAGAGCATGAGTGGTGTGTAAAACTTTATATCTTCCTGACCCCTAATTTATAAAAAGTTTTTTTACATTTCCGTTTTTTAGCGGATAAAAGCTTGCAGGAAAATTTCTAGATTCACAAGAAATAGGAGGAAAATTTTAAAAAATAATTAAGGATAAACGAAGTTCCTAGAAATGAAATAACAGAGTTATTACAATGCCTGTCATTGAAGCATCTAGACTGGCCCACGATAAAGGCTGCGTCCTAAAGGTCATCTTTACGGATGACACTTCAATTTACTGGATTGAAAACAGCCACTTCATTAGCAAACCCTTCGGCTGCCTCGACGATTTAGTCACGTTCCTCAAGCAATCGCCTGTTATGTGTTCGCCAGAACAGAAGAGTTGTGAATTCTGTGTTGTCTGTGGTCGTAGATAGTTTATCCATTCGAACGTAAAACTCAGGACTCTACCAGCCTATGGGTCAACCATTGCTTATCGAACTTTAACGAATCCAGCTTTTGCGATCGCCTCCTGCCCCTGGCCTGTCAGCAGCAAGTTAGCATAGGCTTCTCCTGCCTGTTCCTCAACACGCCCATTCTGTTTTATAACTACATACAAGTTGCGGGTCAAAGGATATTGCCCGCTTTGAAATCCCACTAGATTTAATTGATTCCGCTGACTGGGGCACTGCGCAGGAGCAATCAGGGGTTCCTGATAGGGGGGCACCCATTCCCCTGGACGACGACCCATGGGTAAAGGCTTCACAGTACACTGCGGCACCACCTCTGTAGCTGAAGCAAAGTAGATCCCACCAGGGCTTTTTGCCAGTTCCCGCAAAGCATCTGTCGTCGTAGAAACAGTTCGAACGGTTTTCCCAAAAGGACTCCCCCGCAAAACATCCTCAACAAAAAGTTCAACCGTGCCTCCAGCCGTCACCGGGCGCGTAAATGGTTTGATGAGTAAATTAGGTCCCCCTACTTCCTGCCAGTTGGTGACCTGACTGGTGTAAATGGCTCTCAGTTGATCGAGCGTTAAACCTGGAATGTTCAGGCTGAGGTTGACAGCCACTGCCAGACCATCGATCGCGACCGGAACTTGCTTCAGCTTATAGCCCCGCTGCTCAGCTTGCTGAAACTCGGAGTCCAAAATCGGACGGGAGGATTGGGCAAAAGCTAGCTGATCTCGAATTAGCATTCGGATCCCTGTCCCTGAACCAGGCGCACTGCCAACCGGCTCAACATAACGCAGGCGAAATTCTGGGCGAGCCGCCTGGAGTTCTGAATCTGCCACTAGACGAATGGGAGCCCAGGACGTACTGCCACCATAGTTAAACACACCAGATGGCACATTTTGAACCTCCGAAAATAGGTTGTAGCCTGTTTGAGTAAACTGACTGCCCGTCTGTTTATTGGAATTGGGGGAAGTATTGGTGGGTTGGAGGTTAATCAAGTTCACTCTCAATTTCTGGGTCAGCCACCAGAAGCCCACTCCCACCAACGTTGCCGTAACCAGAAATGCCCCAATCAAAGCCGTTATGTCGTTTTTCTGAGTCATGGGCTTAAAGAAATGTTGAGAGCAATTTGTAAATCAAGCGGAACAGAGTTGTGATAGTAACTGCCAGCAAACCTGCTAATACTGCTATAAACAACACCACCAGGAGAGGGGTTTCCACATTAGCCAGGAGTAAAACCCCATGCAGTTTTGGAATAAACAACACCGTTGCCAGGGTTCCGATCGCAAGAAGCAGCAAATCAACTCGCTCAATCACCCGGCGCGACTGAAGCAGCACCAGTCCCAGCAGCAGCAGCACCCAGAAACCCGCCGAAACCAAAGAGGTGCCTAACAAGCTCACAAGGGCGATTGCCAGCAATCCCCCTTCAAATCCCGTAAACGCTGCTCCACCTAAAAGTTCTATTGTCGAAAAGGGGGGCACTGTAGGGCGTTGCCTGACTGGCTTTGCCTGTGGTGTGGCAGGGGGTTGATTGACTGAAGGCTGGGGCAACACAGTGGGTGAAGCGGGTGCTGGAGTAGACGGTACAGCCTTTGCTTTGGATTGGGCAACCCGAGAACTGGCCGGAGACGGCGATCGCTTCAGCGCTTCCAATACCTCAACTGCCGAATGAAATCGTTGACTGGGCGAAGGCAGTAGCATCCGATCCAGCACATCAGCCAGCGGATCAGCAATCTGAGGGGCATAAATCCGCCATTTCCAGATGTTGCTATACGAATCGTATAGTTCATTGGGCTCCTTTCCGGTCAGCAGCATGATGCAGGTGACTGCCAAAGCGTAGAGATCAGTTGAAGGATAAACCTCGCTCCCCGAAACCTGTTCCGGCGGCGCAAACCCCTTGGAATAAATGCCGGTAGATTTGGATCCGGTGCTGCCTTTGGTGGCCTGCTTGACTGCACCAAAATCCAGCAAATAAAGCTGCCCATTACGATGACGCATGATGTTGGAAGGCTTAATATCGCGGTGAATAAAGCCATTCTCATGGACAAACTTCAGAACCGGCAGAATAGCCTGTAACAGCTCCATCACGTCCTGGCCAGAGAACACTCCCTTGTGAGCCAGCTCCTCTTCCATCGTTTGCCCATCAATATACTCCTGGGCCAGATAAAAAAACTGATCCTGCTTTCCTGGTTGTTGACTGGGAACTATCAGCTCAAAAAAAGCATAGGAATCAGGAATCTGGGGATGGGCATTGCCCAATTCCTCCAAAGCTTTGCCTTCCCGCTCAAATAATTCCTGTGCCATCTGAAGTTGCCCGGGGCTCAGGTTGCCCGCAGGTTGAAATTGCTTTATTACACACTGACGCAGGTTAGAAGTGTGGCGATCGCGGGCCAGAAACGCCGCTCCAAACCCACCCTGCCCCAGTAGCTTGAGCGGCAAATAGTGGCCAGCCAGGATAAGCGGCATTCCACAGGTAATACAGTACTTCTGCGGCACCGTTCTTAGAATCGCTAGATCGTCCAAGTCAGCAAAATGGTTAACAGGTCTGAGGCAACCCGGACGAGTGCAATAGAGCTCCATAGAAGTCACTCAATTTCTGGCATTACCAAACGATGATTCCCTGGATTAGGGGCAACGGGCTTTGGCGTCTCAATATGATTTGTATGATTTGTAGGCTCGTACCGCTGTGATTCAGTAGTGTAAGAAGCAAACTTCGGCAGAATGTCCCGGCAAAATGCTTCAGCGGCTTTTGAGCGATAGCGATTCGGGTTAATGATGACCGACAGCATTCGCTTTACGACCACATCATCAATCTTTGCCCGGTGCAAAATCCCCATTTGCAGCTCTTTCTCAATCGCCGTGGTGGAAACAAAAGCCGCTCCTAACCCTGCCTGCACAGCATTTTTGATTGCCTCAATCGAATTCAGTTCCATTTCAATCCGCAGGCGGCGGGTTTCAATACCACACCGAGCCAGCACCTGGTCAATCACTTTGCGAATGGTGGATTGGGAATCGAGAGCGATGAACTGAAGCTTGTACAGGTCATCTTTCTGAACGGTCTCTACTTTCGCCAGGGGATGGAAGACTGGCAGAATCAATGCTAGTTCATCTTCGGCATAGGGAATAATCTCTAAAGAGTCCTGTAGTTCAGGAGAAACTTCACCTCCAATAATAGCTAAGTCGATCTGTCCGTTGGCGACACTCCAGGAGGTCCGTCGAGTGGAGTGAACGTGCAGTTGTACAGCGACATCAGGGTACTTCTGACGAAACAAGCCAATCATTCGAGGTAGCAGGTAAGTTCCTGTCGTCTGACTAGCTCCAATAATGAGGGTGCCACCCTGGAGGTTTTGCAGATCTTCGATCGCCCGACAGGTTTCTTGACAGAGGGTTAGTATTTTTTCCCCATAGTTGAGGAGAAGATGCCCCGCTTCTGTCAACTGTGCCCGCCGGCCTCCGCGGTCGAACAGAGGTACATCTAGCTGGCGCTCCAGGTTTTGTACCTGCAAGCTGACGGCAGGCTGTGAAACGTACAGACTATCCGCAGCACGTTTGAAGCTCCCCTCGGCAGCGATCGCCTTGAGAATTCTTAACTGATCCAGAGTAAAAGGAAGGTCTGACATACTGCTAAAGCTGAAAGATGTAAGGAGCCGAAGCGTAAAACCTGCTGAGGGGGGCTAGACTTGAGAATTAAATTGTTTATGGAAATTTGGAGTGGTTAAGACAAAAAACGTAACATAACAAACATAACAACTGATTAAATCCTCAGCGATACTTTGTGACATGTATTGTATTGAAACGTAAATTAAAGAACTATGAAACGGGAGGTTATCCGGGACTTTTTGAATTTACCAGGAATTGCGGGGATTGCCTTAATGGATGGGCGGTCTCGCCCTTATTTTTGTGGGGTAGATCAAACCCTCAACTTTCAGCAGAAGGAAGCATTGGCCCAAGGTATTCTACGAGTCGTGGAAACCATTCCTGAGGGATTTGAGACATTCGATTTTCAATTTACGGGATATCAGGTTCATATCTATAGACTAGAACATGGAATCATCTTGCTGGTTTTAACCCGAAATGATCTCACCTATTCAGACTATCTAAAAACTATTAAAAACCTAAAAGCAGTCCTCAAAGAAGACATTACCAATGCGATCGCAACTTTCCGGCTAGTCGCAGGAAACGTCACTCTCCCCGGCACAAGTTACCGCAAAGCCAGAACGGCCAGTCTCCCTGCCCCAACTATCCCCCAATCAGAGCCCACCCCACCCCCTGCCCCCCATCCCCCCTCCAGCAGTACAACCTTAAACGACCTCCTCACCGCTCTCAACCACTTTAGTAAATTCACAACCCAATACCTTGGCACCCAAGTCATTGCCAACTATTGGAAATCTACTCGCCCACAGAATGAGTGGCTGAGCCACTTCCAGATTGATCGCTCCGCCCAATTTACCTTCTCAGGGCTTTCTGCCCAGGAGCAGCAAAAACCCATCAATCCTCAAGAGCAAAAGTACATTCAGGAATGGGTTGCTATATTTACCAAACGCTGCTCTCAGGTCATCCGAGACTTTCCTAACATCGTTGAGCAGAAAGCACTTAATGACGAGCAGAAAGCCCTCCTGCTTAAAAAGGAGTAGCAACAGCAGCCCGTAACAAGTTGCTTCATAAAGCTGCTAGAACACCACGAACTCTGGGCAATCTCGATATTAAAAATATAGCTATAGCTACCAGGCTTCGAACGGAGTGCAGGGGATGAACCCTTGGTAGGACCTCTTCGTCCCCCTTCAACCCAGTATCCTCAACAGCCTAGTGCCAGCTATATTAGCGAGTGAATTTCTCTCTCCCCGCCCACACTTCCTACTTTTCCCTATTAGGAGAAACGAATGGCTAAAACCGTTAGATTAGAGCCGATCGCTCAAGAAACCTCAGTTGAAACGAACGGCAACCTTCTATCCGTTCTGATTAATAAAGACCTGGATGTGTTGAAAGAGTGTGGCGGCAGGGGAATGTGCGCCACCTGCCACGTGTATGTGCAAGAAGGCATGGAAGCCCTTTCACCCATTAATCGACGAGAGCAACGCACCCTGGAAGTGATCACCTCCTGTAAACCAAATTCTCGCCTTGCCTGCCAGGCCCGAGTTCTCAAGAACGGGGTGGTGGTTGAACTGCCACCGGGTATGTATATCAACTCGCTGAAGGATATTGAGGCATTGATTGGCCGTCGAGCCGAACAAGACCTCCTGCACCCCCTGACAGGTCAAGTTCTGGTGGAGGCTGGTAAGTTAATCACCCGCTCCACTTTAAAGCAAATCGAAGACACAACCAGTTTTAGCATTGGTGCCTACTTCTCCCAGTCTAGTGATGTTTAGAGCGTGGGAAGGTAGCTCCACAGGCTGCGGCGAATGCCTGTGATTCCGCGCTGGTCTGCTGCCCCTTACCCTCTCTCACCGACCATATTTTCTGGCCTCACCCAGGCATCAAACTGTTCTGCTGTGACGTAACCCAATTTGAGTGCTGCTTCCCGCAGGCTGATGTCGTCGTGGTAGGCAAGGAGGGCGATTTTAGCAGCTTTTTCGTAGCCGATGTAGGGGTTGAGGGCCGTGACCAGCATCAGCGAATTGTCCAGGTTTTGTTTGATGCGTTTTTCATTCGGTTCAATGCCTCTGGCACAGTGATCATTGAAAGATTGGCAAGCATCGCAAAGTAATGCGATCGATTCCAAAACATTGTGTAGGATGACTGGCTTGTAGACATTGAGTTGAAAGTTGCCCTGGGACCCAGCAAAGGCTACCGCAGCGTCATTCCCAAATACCTGAACGACAACCATGGTTAGAGCTTCACTCTGGGTGGGGTTGATTTTCCCTGGCATGATGGAAGAACCAGGTTCATTTTCCGGAATTTTGATTTCTCCAATGCCTGCCCTTGGGCCGCAGGCATACCAGCGCACATCATTGGCAATTTTCATCAATGCTCCAGCCAGGGTGCGGATAGCGGCACTGACATTCACCATGGCATCGTGGGCAGAGAGGGCAGCAAATTTGTTGGGAGCAGAAATAAAGGGCTTTCCGGTTTCTTCGGCAATTTTGCGGGTGGTGAGTTCTCCAAACTGGGCAGGGGCATTTAATCCCGTACCGACTGCTGTGCCCCCGATCGCCAGCTCATAAATTCCCGGCAGCGTACTACGAACCATTGCAAGGGTTTGGTCAATCTGAGCCACCCAACCTGAAATGACCTGCCCCAGAGTGATTGGAGTGGCATCCTGCAAATGTGTTCTGCCAACCATAATGACATCGGCATAGGCTTTTGATTTTGCATCCAGGACATTGCGCAAATCAGTGATAATGGGAATCAATCTATTCTCCAGTTGTTCAACAGTCGCAATGTGCATTGCCGTTGGAAAGGTGTCATTGGATGATTGACTGCGGTTGACATCATCATTTGGATGAATGGGTTGCTTTGACCCCACTACCCCCCCTGCCAGTTGAATAGCACGATTCGAGATCACCTCGTTTGCATTCATGTTGGTTTGCGTTCCCGAACCCGTTTGAAACACAACCAGGGGAAACTCGCTGTCCCACTTGCCCGCGATCACTTCATCAGCCGCCTGTACAATCAGGTTGACTTTTTCGGGAGGCAACTGACCCAGTTCACCGTTGGCGATCGCTGCACACTTTTTCAAGATTCCCAACGCACGAATTACAGGCCGTCCCCAGCCAAAACGTTCAGTTCCAATCGCAAAATGCAAGAGCGATCGCTGGGTTTGTGCTCCCCACAGGCGATCATTGGGAACTTCCACCGGCCCCATGCTATCAGTTTCGATCCGGACTTCCGCTATTGGTTCACGGGTTGACATTGGAGGCGATTGTCTAATGGTTGCTGCCCCATCCTAACCTGTACATCTACCCATCCACTCCCATCCAGCTTCACTTTTTCCCTTCAACTGGCTGGATAAACTTTGTATTTGCCCGTACCAGACAAATCTGCTCCTTTGTACCTACGTTCACCTTAAGCCAGGGTTTATTACGTGAGTCAAACATCAGCGCAAACCCTGCTGGGAAAGTATTAGAGGTTAAAACGGTCGCTTTCTTGAAACGTCGGACGACAGGCCACTGGTCAATCGTTGCAGGGGGTAGTTTGGCGGCAGGATCGTACCAGTTGGCGGGCATGGCAGGAGACCAACGACAATTGACCCCACGGGGATCGGGGTCAACAACGACCCAAAATCGATGCCCCGTGCGAACAACATAATCCCCACTGGCATTAGGTTTGGGTAAACTACTGGCGGCAACGGCAAGGGCAGGAATTAGAGAAAGAGCGAGAACAGGGAGTAATTTCTGTAACATGGAGAATGATTTTTCCGCGAATCCGGTGAGTATATCCTGGTAATTTATTCTGAAATACTTTGCTACTGTTCTGCTTGAACAACAGCACTTAGCGAATCTGATCAGGTGATTTCTGCCAGATCCAGACCCCCGACTTTCTAGTGGACGATGGCATCAGTCCAGTAACCATTGGGTTGGGGAGTGGGGAGTCGGAGGGAACCAGAATAGTATCCGTATTCCCACCGTGCTGTACTAGTAGTCTGTCAGGATAGATTTGAGGGATAACTCAAATCTACAAAACCCAATTCTCAGGTGTTTTGAGGATTTTCAACCCATCAAAACAGTCTTGACAGACCACTAGTCAGATTGACCTGAGATTGACTAGTTCAATCAAAAAGTCGGGGATCTTGTCTCCGGACAGAGGTAGTGAAACTACTTCTGATTGTTTGAGATTTTCCAGACGCATCCCCGGTATTTTCCTGTGATTTCAATCTTGCGCACTTCTGTAGGCTTGACGACAACAGCAGGTGATTTTTTCCAAATGCTTCCCCGGTACTTTCCAGAAATCTCAATTATTTTGGCTGGGGGATCTGTTGCTGGAGGAAGGATGGGCTGATAGCTTGCCCCCCGGTAGACTAGGGGGTAATCTTTGCCCACTTGAGGGGTTGCCGTGCTATCTGAATGTTCTGAAGAGCTTGTTGTGACTAGATCCTCAGATTCCTGGAGTAAGCTCCCAATCTGGTTTCGCTTCATCAGCCACCAGATGGTCATCCATCCAAGTACCAGTAGCAAAAGCAGAACCTGCCAGGGTGCTAACACCAGTCCAAAAAACAGTAGAAAGGCAGCGACGATCGCAATCAACAGACCTGCCAAAGTGGGAAGAGCATCCATCAGCTTCGTTAGCCGAAATTGGAAAAGGCAATTATTTAAATTACAAACCCAATGGAAAGATATGGGTCTAATTCTATACCGATTGACCTAAAGTTTTGTTGCGAAGCATCCAGAAGTCCGGATTATAGCTCTACGCAGGTGCGTTAGGACATTGGAATTAGAGAGGGAGTGGGGTCTTCGGCCCCAGCCAGGGGTTCCACCCCTGCACCCTGTCCTAACCACAATGACTACCGCTATAATTCCTCCATCTAAAAAATCTTGCACCACCGGTGGCAAACCCAAGATTGGGGTCCAGGGCAATTCGGGAACCTGTGCGATCGACATGATAGATCCAGGATTGCCGCCGCACCTGGACAACCACCTCCCAGCCCTCAATGGGTCGATACTCTCGCGTGCAAATTTCACCGAAGTTAAAAATGCAGGGATTGCCAAAGGTTTTAGGGGTTGCCTGGGTAATTTGCAGATAGGAAACCGGCAGCCCCGAACGGCGAGAGGCATCCTGTAATACGACTTGCTCTACGGCATAGGGTAAATTAGCGCTGCTTCCTCCAAGCCCCGGATCCAGCACTACCTGGTAATTGGAGCGACTAACGTGATACCTCCAGGATTCTCCCCCTACCTGTACCATCACTTCCCAGCCCTCCACCGGGTTGTATTCCTTTGTGCAAATTTTACCAAAGTTAAACTCGCAGGGGTTGCCAAAGGTTCTGGGAGTGACGCGAGTGATTTGCACCGCGTTGACTGGTAAGCCTGCTCTCCGAGACGCATCCCTTAGAACCGCGTTACGTGCCGGGATGGGAAGATTGACTGTTGAGCCACCACTGTTGGGATCGATGGCGATACGGGAACCAGTGCGATCGACATGGTAAGTCCAGGATTGGTTTCCTCCCCGAACAACAATTTCCCACCCTCGAATGGGACGGTACTCGTAGGTACAAACTTCACCAAAGTTGAATTGACAGAGGTTGCTAAACGTCCTTGGTGTTGCCTGAACAATTCTCAACCGGCCTACCGGGATGCCCGATCGCCGGGACGCATCCCGCAACACAGCCTGAGAAATTGATCCAGACAGGCCCCGATGGCGCAACTCTTGAGTAGGAATGCCTTGGCTGATTTGAGCAGGCCATTCCAGCCTGCGGGCGTTTGCAGATTGGGTTTGGGTAAGTTCTAAACCACCGGAGAGGAAACTTGCAAACGCAAGAATAAGAACCGCTTTCTTAGAAAGATGAATGGTACCAGAGGTTTTAAGTAAATCAATCATTGGTTTCATGGGTTTCTTTTTTTGTCAACAGGTACTATCACAACTGATTCATAATTGATGCGAGCGATCCAGGGTCGCTACATTAAGCATGACGATAAGAAGAATACCTGAAGTTCCTGAAACCCTGATTGGTTACAGTTTTTGTAACAAGCAAGGTCAAAATGAAACGCATCCCAGTTTTGTCATTTTGATTGGGTGAAACACGCTTGTGTGAAGCTGAGTAAAGAGAAACGGAACCTATATTCTGGGTATATATACTGAAGTGGATGGATTAGCGATCTTTCTTGAAATTTGAATGGGGTGCAGGGGTTCCCCCCTGCGTGGGGGCTTCGTCCCCCTTGTTCACAAACTATTTGTGAACGCTATAGTACCTGCCAAGGTAATAGTACCTGCCAGGGAATAGTACCTGCTAGGGTAATAGTCATCCGCAGACTTTATCTTTCACAATCAGGGGCAGTCTTACTAGCAGCGTAAGTCAGCAATCATAAAGGGTGTCAGGTTCTAGTGTTGCAAACACTAAATTTTGCAACATGGGGGTTGGGAGACTTCGCCCCCAAGCAAGGGTTCCACTCCCAAACCCCCAACAACACTTTCGTTTTGCTGTACCATAGCGGTCCTAATTCAGTTGTGAGCTGGAGAGGCTTTGTGAGAAGGAGTTCCTGCGGAACTCCTTCTCACAATCCAAATAGGATTGCTATAGATGTCGCGAATGGTAGCCAGTTTACGCCAGGTTCTACTTGTTTAACGATTCCAGGCGCTTCGATTCTGATTGAATCGTCGGTTAAGTTGCTCCTTTGGTAATTCCCATGAAAGTTACACTTCGTATTCTTAGTGCATTATTGATTGCAGCCGCATTTACAGAAGTTATGCAGGCTCAGGCTCAAATTACTGGAGCCGGAGATGGTGCCCGAACCCAAGTCCATCAGAGTGGCAACACCTTTGATATCACGGGTGGCACACGAGCCGGAGCAAACTTATTCCATAGCTTCCAGCAATTTGGGCTGAATCAGGGGCAAATTGCCAATTTCCTCTCCAACCCTTCCATTCAGAATATTTTGGGACGGGTTACGGGGGGGGAAGCCTCTGTGATCAACGGCCTGGTCAAGGTCACAGGCGGCAACTCCAATCTGTACCTGATGAATCCGGCGGGCATTATTTTTGGAGCAAATGCCAGTTTGAATGTGCCAGGGTCGTTTACGGCGACAACAGCGAATGGGATCGGGTTTGGGTGTGGGGTATCGGGTGGGGAGTGTGGGGGCTGGTTCAATGCTGTTGGTGAGAATCAGTATGCTTCCCTGGTAGGAACTCCCAACACCTTTGCCCTTAGCATGCCGCAACCAGGGGCGATCGCCAATGAAGGGAATTTAGCCGTTGGGCAGGGACAAGCTCTCACTCTCCTGGGTGGCACAGTCATTAATAATGGCCACCTTTCAGCACCGGGAGGGCAGGTGGCGATCGCGGCAGTATCTGGAGAAAGCCTCATCCGCATCAGCCAGTCCGGACAGATGTTGAGTCTGGAAGTCCGTCCCCTTTCAGCCAGCGTCAGCGCTCCAGAGTCCTTTGACAAACCAATCTTCTCCCTTCCGGAATTGTTGACTGGTGGGCAGGGAGGCAATGCAACCGGGATAATTGCGAATCACGATGGCACTGTATCGCTTACAGGTTCAGGCTTGCGGATTACCCCAGAAGCTGGAACTACCGTTGTCGCTGGTCAGGTGGATGTTTCAGCAACAGCTTCTGGACAGGTGGGGGGTGGGGTTCAGGTATTGGGCGATCGCGTCGCGCTCCAAACGGTTACCATCAACGCTTCCGGTGATAGTGGCGGCGGCACCGTCCTGATTGGCGGTGATTACCGGGGGCAGGGCACCGTTCCTAATGCTCAACTCACCTACATCAGTCCAGATTCAACGATTCAGGCCGATGGGATACGACAGGGCAACGGTGGGCGTGTCATTGTTTGGGCAGACAACACGACCCATTTTCACGGCTCCATTACTGCCCGTGGTGGGGCAAAGAGCGGGAATGGCGGGTTGGCCGAGGTCTCTGGAAAACAGACCTTAAACTACCGTGGCACTGCTGATCTGCGTGCTGTGAAAGGATCTCCGGGTACGCTGCTGCTCGATCCAGAGAGTATTGTGATCCGCGACGGCACGGGGGATGGAGACGACAATGGTGCCGCAAACAATGCCTTTGGCAATAATCCAGCGGGTGATAATGGACTGGTGGGCTTTGCAGATGCGGGACCTTCTATCATCTACGAGTCAGAACTGGAGGGGATGGGTAGTGTTGCTCACCTCGTTCTGGAAGCCCGCAATGGCATCACCATCGAGAGTTTGACGGATGGCATCCTGGAGATCCCTGGACTGGTTGGTGGAAATGATACCAATCGCGGTTCCATTACCTTCAGTGCCGATGCGGATGGCAACGGTACGGGTAATTTCTCCATGGACCCAAACAATACGATCCGAACCAATGCTCGCGATATTCGGATCTTCGGTGCTGACATTGTAACAGGCAACATCAACACCGTCGGTCCGTTGCTGGTAAATGGCAGCGTCGAAATGGTTGGAACCAACATCAATACGGGTAAGATTGCGGCAGGGGGCGGATTTGGCAACACCAGTTCTGTAAAATTGACTGCAACAACGGGTGATGTAATTGTCAGAACTGTTTCCGCAGGCGGGGGAGGCATTGATATCGAAGCCGCTCGTTATTTCCGGGCAACGGATACGTTCACGGCATTTCTGCGACTGGTTCTAGACCCGGTGGAGGATGCAGAATTGATTCAATTCCTTTCGCAAGGAAATCCCCAATCCTTTGTTGATCAGGGTTTGATTGGGGGGGCTCAGATCTTTATTGATCTGCCCGCCAGCCTGTTTGCCAGTCCCGACTCGGGTCCGGCTCCAATTCGGATTCAACACGGTGGTGAAGCCCGAACTATTGGTGGTGGACAGGTCCAGATTCAAGGAACGGGTAGTATTCCCAGTGCCCAGTTTGTTGTGGGTCCGAACAACGATCACACGATCGCAGTGAATGCTCCGGGCAGCGATCCGATCGCAAACTTCGATAATTTTTCCACTCTGTTTCCGCCTGGCGCTTTTCCCGAAAACTTAAGCGGCACAACAGGGGCGATCGTCCGTGGACAGGGCGATGCAACCCTGGTTACCTCTCTGCAAAATCGCCCCTTTGACCCCACGCGCATTCCCACCGAAACAAACCCTGGAAATCCAGGAGGACCTATAGGAGGAGGGAATACAGAGGCATCTGGTAATCCCGGGGTCATCACACAGTTTGAATCAAGTCCAGACGCACAAACCGTGCAGCGGCAATTTGAAAACCAAACAGCCACTTCTGCCTGTCCACCAACGGGTGTCAGTGTCTCCTCCCGTAGGACCAACCGTTCCACGGTCAGCACCCAAGCGGCGGACAATCCCTGTACACCGGCAGAGAGTGATGAATCGATTCTCAAAATCCTGGAGGATGCTCCTGCACCTAACCCTAGTAAAGAGTTAGAGAAAGAGGTAGAGACGAGTGTCTTTCCTGCAAACCCGGTTGAACCCGCTTTTGAGCAAGCACCGACTTCCGAATTCAAATCAGTCATTCCTGCCCAGGTAAGTATTCCAACGTCTTCCGGGCCTGAGTCAGTTGGGAGTTGGGGGGCGGCGATCGCTCCTCCCGAAACCATTCCCCTGGTTGAACAATCTCGCACCACTCAGTAATGCTCCAGGGCTTGAGAGCATTGGACTACATGGCAACCTCCTCACCTGTGCCAGCCCTGTTTGCACCAGATTTCGATGGGAATACTAACAGGATGTAAGTAGGTATAGCTCTCGCAAACACGTTAGGACATTGGGCTTAAAGGGGATGTGGGGGCGATGTCTCCAGCCAGGGGGTTTCCACCCCTGCACTCTGTCCTAACCGCAATAATTAACGCTATAACAATCCTCTTCCTTCTCTCTATGGAGTTGCCACTGGACGAACTGATCGAATTGCCTGAGCCAGTTGAATCCGAAAGCATTCTCTCAAGGCTACCCCCTGAAGCAAAGAAATGGGCTGAGAGCTTGCCCTGGGTGCAGCGGCGATACGTGCTGTCGTTGTGCCATTTAATGTGTGCAGCGACGCCCGAAATGCGGACAGAATTTTTGGATGACTACACAGCCGATGGACTCATTTCTAAAGTTCTGGAAGACCGGGATACCAAACAAAAAGTTAGAGAACATCTGCAAAAATTTCGGATTGATACCGATCTGTCTACGTCTTTGTTGAGAAGCTATATTCGGCAGTTTTACATTCACTCGGCTCAAGATATGCGTCGCCAGCCGGATCTTTACTTAGAGTCTGCTCTGCGGCTGGTGATGAGTACGGAAGAACGCAATAGCGTATTCAATTACATTTTGGGATTTGAATTGATCAAAATGATGTTTCGTATGAGCTGGCATCAGCATGAAAAGCTGTACCGGCTACAACGGAACCAGGATGCTTTTCTGCAAACCTATATTCGACCGATTCAATATACCCATCGGATTAATAAAATCATTGTCCCCAAGGATGAACATTTGTTTTTTGCCAGACGGGATTACTACGTCCAAAAACCTGTCATTGGCGATAAGAAATTGGTAGAGTTGGCGATCGCAACCTTCACCACAGAAACAACCACCGCCTTTGGCTTTTCCATCATCCGCCATCCCCACTCCTTAGTCTTTGACTACGACTACATTTTTGAAGCCGAGCAGGAGGTTTTTTCCTATAGCGAGTAGGCTGGCAGGTGACAGGTGTTATCATGGAACCCCTGACTAGGAAGCCCCCGCAGTCTCTTAAGGCTTGTTATAGCTCTACGCAGGTGCGTTAGGACATTGGAATTAAAGAGGGAGTAGGGGCTTCGCCTCCAGCCAGGGGTTCCACCCCTGCACCCCGTCCTAACCACAATGACTACCGCTATAAAAAAGATTGTACTCCCCTGATTGCGAAGCTCTGGCTTCGCAACCCTGCTCAGGAAGCTCCAGCGTCCCAGAACAGACAAGGAAGCGGGAGTTTCCGGGACAGCATGACGAAGTTCCCAACTTCGTCACGAGAAGGTGTGAAGTTATTTCTTAACAACCCCTTAAACCCAGTGTCCTGGAGTAACCTGGCGACAGCTATAAACTACAAATCTGTTGCCTTGTTGGGTTGCTTCTGGATCCAATCCTGCCCTAACTGAATCGTGATATCCGAGCCCAATTCTCCTGTACTCTCAATCCGCACCTCACCCAAACCGATCGCACGGCGGATTGCTTCTGCCCCCTTTTCATCTCCCTGTTGGGCAACAATCCGGGTCACTCTCAACGGTTCGCTATGGGGAAGATCAACGATCGCATTGCTGTAGCCCGCCTTCCTTAAAGCACTGATCATCAACTGGGAGGCCCCCATATGCTTCGTGCTGTCTTGAACGGCGATTCTCAGTGAACTGGGACTAGAGGTTGGAAGCGCCACCGAGCCAAAGTCAAAATATTGGGCCATGACGGCTTCAATTCGAGTGGGGTTGGGTAACCAGTAGCTGGCATCGTATTGTCCTGGTTCACTGAAATCACCTGGCACAACCAGCATTTGAACATCAGCACGACTGGTTCGAGAGGCAAAGCCAACTAAAGCAACCAGTTCTTCAACGGTTAAATTCGTGTCGATATAGGATTGAATCACCTGAAGAATTTTAGGCAGACGAGTCAGCGTTGCCGGGTTGAGGGACTGTTCCATTAGTGCCCGCATGACCAGTTGTTGCCGCTGAATGCGCCCAATGTCGCCGTATTCGTCGTAGCGAAAACGGAGGAGTTGTAATGCCTGGTCACCATTCAAATGTTGTCTGCCAGCTTTGAGGTTGATGTAAAGGTGCTGGCTGTCATCCTGATATTTCATATCCTTTGGCACGTAGACATTGACACCACCCAGGGTATCAATCAGCGCCTGAACACCCTGGACATTGATGGTGGCGTAGCGATCAATGCCAATTCCACCTAGTAGCTCGCTAGTTGTTTTTGCCGCTAGAGCAGGACCTCCATAAACATTGGCCGCATTGATTTTAGCGGTGCCATAGCCAGGAATGTGAGTACGGGTGTCTCTGGGGATGGAAAGAACGATTAACTTTTTAGTTTCTGGGTTAAACCGAAGCAAGAGCATCGTGTCTGTCAGCCCGTCGAAGGAGTTGACAAGGGCATGGTATCCCAGCTTTGACAACTCTGGAGGAGGAGAATCTACGTCGGTAGTGAGGACTTTGACACCCAGAACCAGGATATTAACAGGACGGGTCAGTTCTGGCATCTGGAGGGTGGCACTGGTGGAGATGCGATCACCCTTAGCAAACACCGATGCCTCTTCCGCAGTTAGCTTGCGCTGCATCAAGGGTGTACTTGAAAGCGTGACAGCCACTAGCGCCCCCGCTGTTGCAGAGATCATCGCAATCCCTGTCAAACCAAAGAGCGCCCAGAGCCAGCGAAACTTTCTGGGTTTTGTGGGTAGCTTTCTTAGAGGCGATGGGGACGTTGCGGGCCTAGGCGGTGTCTTGTTGGGTTCGTTCACAGGCTCTCTTGCTCACACACTAAATTCACACCCTAAATAGGGTAGATGTCAGGATCTGTCCGGTGCCAGGGATAAAAAGCATTGTTCGTTGCAATTTATACCTACCATGGGTCCTGACCCTTCTGGTTAATACCACATTCTGTCAAGAAGTATACTGACAGGCACCAAAACTTAGAAAATTGAATGAATCGGGGAGACGAAGGTATTCAATTCGCCTGTTTTAGCTCCTCGCAGCAGCATGTTAGCAATAATTCCACGGAAGTGACAAAAATTTGGGAAAAAAGCTATGCGATCGCCCCATTCCCTTGGCGATACACAACCACCACTGATGGTTTGGGTGGGTCATTGGGTTGTTTACCAGGCCAGTTAGAACCAATCGGTACCTTGCGGGTTTGCAGAAACTCCTGGCCCTCCGTGGTGCGCATGGCAAACTGGCGAGTTTCCGCTGCCATATCCTTACGGATTCCATTCACTTCGCCTGGATGCTGAACCGCTAAAAAGAGGGTTGTTGCGTCCGGTGTAAAACACGGTCCCGTAATTTCACAATCGATTGGCCCCATACCAAATAAAAAGGCCTGACCTGCCCCCTCGCCTGATAACGGGATGTACCAGATGGAATTGTTACCAAAAATACCACGTAAACTGGACTGACTCACTGTTTTGCCAGTTTTCTCAATCCGCTTTTCGGGGACTGCCTGATTCATTTTACTCGAGGACATGTCCGTCACCATCCAGAGATTACCGCTAGGGTCAAAGGCCAGGTTATCAGGGTTGGCGAATCCTAACCCACCACTGGCGGGCTCTCCACCCGTTGCCATCATTTCCCAGCGAAACGACACAGCCGCCGGGTCATCGCCATCTTCTGTCAGGTGCATAATCCAGCCAAATTCGTAGGCGGTATTGCCATTGGGTCCCTTAAAAATTCGAATATCAGGGCTGCCGACCTCCTTGCCGACGCTACCGGATGTGAAGGCGATAAACAGAGAACCATCCGGCCCAATATCCGTATCTTCGGGGCGGGCAGTGCAGGTTGCACCCACCGCATTGGCAGCGTAGTGAGCATCGATCAGAATCGCCCCCTGTTTTTCTTGCTCATTGCCTGTGTAGAGATCGCCGAGGGTCTTAAATTTTTTCTTAAAAGCTTCGACCTGTTCATCTTCATTGGCTTTGAAGACACCACCTTCGGGCCGTTGAGGCAGGAGAAGCATGACTCCACTTAAAAAGCTGGGAGGGGTGGGGTCTATGGGAGTGCTAGTTTTCAGAGGAATCCAACGGCCAGTACCCCCTGGTCTGAATTGGGCAACATAGAGCATGCCATCATGCAGGAGCCTGGAGTTGGCTTTGTCTTTCGGGTTTGTGACAGTGCCTTTGCTGACAAATTTGTAGAGGTGGCCTCCCTGGCGATCGCACCCGGAATAAAATGCCAGGGGCTTTCCTTCAACCACGCGCACTCCAACCGCTTCATGGCGATAGCGTCCCAGCCAGGTATGTTTAGTGCCCGTATCCGTTGGATTAGCTGGATCATACTCCACTATCCAGCCATATTTGTTGCCCGCCAGCCCAAAAACATTTCCTAGTCCACTCAACTCTTCGTCTGTAATCCTGAACGGGCATTCCTTAGGGTCAAACGATGTCCCATCGGCGTAAACCAGTTCGGGCACCTGACCCTGGAAATTTTCTTCTGCACTCAACACTGTTCCCCAGGGGGTGGTGCCACCAGCACAGTTTTGAATCGTACCAATGATTTTGTCACCAAGTTTGTCGATATAACCTTGCCCACTCGTTTTGCGGAAAATAGCAACCGCCGGTCCAGTTGTTTTCAGGTAGCGTCCATCTTCCAGGCCAGAGATGCCTGTAATGCGGCGATCGCTTTTAGAATTCGTTCGTTCCCACTGTCCGTTCGCTCCTCGTCGAATGGCAATTATGCCCACTCCCTGGTCAATCAGGGCTTCTTTACAAATCTGGGCAACCTTTGCCTTGATGGGATCGTTATCCTTCAATGCAAAGGCATTTAACCCCGCAGGCTGATCGCCTTTGGTCGCTTTAACCGCCTTTTCAACCGCAGCCTGCACTTCCTTCAACGGCAATGACTTACCAATCACCTGTTCATAGGTCTGAAGCCAGGGGATGGCGCTAATGTACTCAAAGTTAATGGCCAGTAGTCCCTCATCTTTCCCTGTTGGAATGAATGAAAGGTAATCGTTGTTGTAGCCAAAGCGAGAATCGCCCACGCGATCGCCCCAGGACGCAATTACGCTGTAGGTAAATCCCTCTGGTAACACCAGGTCATCCACCACTTCATAGTTGCCAAATTCAGCAACCTGCTGGGCAACTGGCACACCACTGGTTGGCAGAGGCATGGGACCTTTGATGGGTTGGAATGCCAGTTTCACAACACTACCACCCGGTGTCTGTGGTTGTTTTTCCTGGAAAACGCTACAGGCAGCTGCACCAACCGTTGCGCCCAGAAACAGAAGAAAATGCCTGCGGTTAAGAGTCATATTCTGAGGAAGAGGTAGAGAGGGGTAGGAAGAAGAAGAAAAAATTTATTTTATATTTACATGTCTGGTAACTTTTACATGTCTGGTAACTTTACTGAACTGAGTAGAGGGCGAACGGGCATTCGTTCTTATGTGAAGGTTCAGCGATTCTGCTTGAAATTGAATGGAGTTTAGAGGTTTCACCCCCCTTGTTTACAAGTAGTTTGTGAATGCTAATAAAGCTAATAAAGTAAGTAACCAGACGCAATTACATTGAGGATGCTTTTAGAGGTGGAAAGGGGAAAACCCCCGCCTGCTGATGGCGCAACCCCCATTTCCCCCCTTACAGGTGATTATGGTTGTCTACTTAGTTTGCCAGACAGATTCTGTATTAGAACAACAGTCACCGTTTCAAGATGCTTCATAAGTTTTTATATGCCCCATGAATTTACCTTGACTACGTTAAAGAATAGTGATCTCTTTGTTAACTCTTACTTGAGACAAATTGTGTAAATGGGTTTTATTCAGAGATGTAGAGCGATCGCGCCTGCTTGCCTGCCTACATCCCCCTTAAAACCAATTTCTTAAGCAATCTAATAAGCAATCTGACAACAGCTAAAGTTGTTAGAGAGGTGAGATGAAAACTCAAAACTTTTTTAGCTATATAGCTGACGACTACTGCTTAGCTCCTGGCTCTCTAAGTCCTACTCCATCTCCTGGTTGTCCTCAACCAGACACCTACTGCTGTACCTGATATTGACAAAGGAGAGAGAAAGTATAAGACACTTTGTTGACGCAAAAATCTCTTCCAAGAAACCCTCAAACTATTGATCAAGCAACTTCTTTCACACCCACCTGTGCTTCTCGGCGAAGCCCTGCGGCAATTCTGAAGAGTTCCTGACCCATATGCAGGTAATGGTCGTCATAGTTGAGGGTATAAAACTCCAGCTGCTCAATTCCATCAGCAACCTGATTCAGGCAGTAGTAGAGACTGGCCGCGACGCCCGCTACGTTGGGAGGATTGGGTAGAGAATGAAAAATTGCTTCAGCCCGACTCAACAACTCACGGCAATCCTCCAGATAAAGTTGAAAGTCTTCCATCAATTCATCATCAAATGGATCAGCCGATAGATCATCAATCTGTTCTTGTAACGGCTTCAAAATTTGCTGAATTACTCGACTAACAGGAGTATAAATCTGACTTAGCCAGAGATGAAGCTGTTCATCGGCCTGCTGGGATGTCCGCTGATTACGATAATGTGCCTGCGCCGCTGCTGTTCGCTGTTCCCGTGTAGTTCTATCCACCCCAAACCCAGTGGCTTCCAGTTGAGAATAATACTGCTGCTGTTGATCGTAGGAGCGACGGCTTTCGGGATCGCCCAAAACTTCGTAGGCTGCATTAACTTTGGCAATACTGTCATGGCTCGCAGTTTCACAGTTGCTATCGGGGTGAAACTGTTTGGCTAAGCGACGGTATGCTCGCTTGATCTCCTCTTGAGTCGCTGTTGGACTGACATTAAGGGTGCGATAGTGGTCAAAAATAGCCATGGAATTATTCTAGCGCTATTAGCCTCCTGGCACCATTAGCTCTGGTTCCTGGAAGAGTGGGGTGCTTAAATAGCGTTCGCCAAAGCTGGGCTGGATCATGACGATTAGTTTGCCGTCATTTTCGGGACGGCGGGCAACCTGGATAGCGGCATAGAGAGCAGCCCCGCTGGAGATGCCAGACAGTAATCCTTCTTCACGGGCAAGGCGACGTCCGTAGGCGATCGCGTCTTCATCGGAAACGGTAATCACTTCATCGATCAAATTCACATTTAAAA
Source organism: Leptothermofonsia sp. ETS-13 (assembly GCF_049200465.1). Classification (NCBI taxonomy): domain Bacteria; kingdom Bacillati; phylum Cyanobacteriota; class Cyanophyceae; order Leptolyngbyales; family Leptolyngbyaceae; genus Leptothermofonsia; species Leptothermofonsia sp. ETS-13. The sequence continues at coordinate 412,286 of NZ_CP120836.1, read as the reverse complement.
CAGGGGGAATAAACCCGGCTCCAATCCCCTGAATTTTGTGAGGTCCGGGACGCCCGCCGGAGAGTACTGGGCTGTTGATGGGCTCAACGGCGATCGCCTTAAATTCTGGCTTGCGCGGCTTGATCACTTCAGCTACCCCGGTAATGGTGCCCCCCGTGCCAACACCAGCAATCACTATATCCACCTGACCCTCCGTATCTTCCCAAATTTCTTCTGCGGTGGTTTCCCGGTGAATTTGGGGGTTTGCCGGGTTACGAAACTGTTGCAGCATGTAGGCATTTGGCAGTGTATCCACGATTTGCTGCGCCCGTTGAATACAGCCGCTCATACCTTCAATACCGGGCGTTAGTTCTAATTCAGCCCCATAGGCTCTTAGCATAGCCCGCCGTTCTGCACTCATGGTTTCTGGCATGGTCAAAATAAGACGGTAGCCCTTGGCGGCAGCGGCCATAGCAAGAGCAATCCCCGTATTGCCAGAGGTGGGCTCAACCAGAACGGTCTTCCCTGGGGTAATCAACCCTTCCCGCTCTGCTGCATTAATCATGCTGATGCCAATCCGATCTTTAACAGAAGCCGAAGGGTTCATTCCTTCTAGCTTGGCAACAATCCGCGCAACACAGCCCTCTGCCGATGGAATCCGGTTCAGTTGCACCAAAGGTGTGCGGCCAATTAGTTCCGTAATGTTATGAGCGATCTGCATAGTGTTAGATGTAGTACATGATATCGAGTTGTTGTCTGGCGTCTCTTTTTTCACAGAGGTCTTGCAGCGTATAGCGCTGAAGAACTGCATTGGCCGCTTCATGAGCCTCTTGCCAGATCTCGCAAATGATCGTTCCTTCAACGGTCTTAGGGGAGCTATTTTTCTCAAGCGGCTGGGCATCGGAACCATCCAGACAGGTCATAACTTCCAGAAGGTTGATTTTCCAGGGTTCCCGTGCCAGGATGTAGCCACCTTTGGCACCCCGCTGGGAACGGACTAAACCGCAGCGTCTAAGGGTAGCTAACAACTGTTCCAGGTAACGATCGGGAATCTGTTGTTGAGCCGAAATTTGCCGAATTTGGAGAGGCTCACCGCTGCTGTAGTTGGCTGCCAGTTCGATGAGTGCCAGGAGGGCGTACTCGTTCTTACAGGAAAGTTCCACGGGCAAAAATAAATGATGGGTTAGCGATCGCGATTTTCCTATTATACTACGGTTCCCCACTAGGGTTTTGCAGGATTTGAAATTCCAACAAAAAAAGCCCCAGAAATCTGGGGCTCTACCAAAGTTACAGTCGGTTCCTAAGAACTAGAACGTAAAGGTGGTTCGAATTGTTCCAACAAATTGGGTATCGTTGCCATTGTTATGCTCCGGATTAAAGAGCACAAACATTCCAGGGGTGATGTAAATGTTGTCGTTGATCCGGAAGCGGTAAAGGGCCTCTACATGGATCGTGGTGTCATCATCTTCCCGCGCCCCAATATCGTTATCTGTAACCTTGGGAGGCATCCCGACAAGAATGGCACCCAGATTACCCTTTTTGCCCAAATCGGGGAAGGCCAGGTAACCCGCCCAGTTGATGACGGTTGCATCATTACTGTTGCTTCTTTGATGGGCTTTCTGGTAGCCAAACCAGCCACCCAAAACAAAGCTAGAGCTAAACTTGTACTGGAGTTGTCCCGCAAAAGAGTCTACGGTAGTAGCGACGGCACCAAAGGGTCTGATCGCAAACACGCTCCCCGTACTCCCGGTAACGTTTACATCGTTTCCGGGATAGTAGGAGTGAGCATAGGTTAGCCCAGCCGAGAAATTACCCGGTGTAAACAACAACTGACCCATGAAGGTATTGCCGCCGTTAAACAGACCATTGGATGAGAGGGGATTGCCACTGGCGACATCGCCCACATAACCGCCCTGGAGCGAGAAGGATTCACTGAATTTGTAGTCAAAGGTTGCACCCGCAGAACCGCCTGCGGTTGACCCCCCGGAGCGGAAGATTGGGTTAAACCGTCCAAAGCGGGAGACAGCACCCAGACCACTGCTGGCGATGGGACTTAAGGGATTCACTAACCCCTCGTAGAACTCTTGCTTCGATGCGTCAATTTGAATCCGGAGTTTGTCTCCCACCGGGAAACGGTAATAAAGCTTATCGACCTGGACAGAATTATCAAGGGGTTCATCAAACGACAGACGGGTCATGTTGGTGCCAGTCGTGCCGGTAAAGTTTGGGATGTTGCCGGTGTTCAGACGGGTCAACAACAGGTCTTTGCCCGTGAAACTGGTGGCTAAGCTAAGTCGGACACGGTTGCCAAAAATAGCCTGTGTATCATCACTGTTTCCACCAGCTCTGTCACCAAACGTATCGGCCACTGCGAAAATGACCTCTCCTCTCAGCTTGGTTGTGGTGGAAAACTGCTGTTTTTCCAGCGTTGCGGTCCGAACTTCCAGTTGATCTACCCGACCGCGCAGGACAGCCAGCTCAGCCGCAAACTCTTCTTGCAGCTTTTGCAGGGCCAGCAGGTCTTCTTTTCTCACCAGGTCAGCCGTAGCCGCAGCCAGCAACTCGCTGATCCGGTCCATACAGGCGTTGACCCCGGCGGCAAACTCGTAACGGCTGAGGGCCCGGTTGCCCCGGTAGGTGCGATCGGGATAGCCGACGATACAGCCGTAACGCTCAACCAGAGATTGCAGGGCCTGGAATGCCCAGTCAGTGGGTCTAACGTCAGTCAGTTGAGAGACTGAGGTCACCTGATCCAGGGCTCCTGGGTCTTCACTCGCCACTTCGAGTGAGCTAACCGAAGTGGTGGGTTCATTGGCATGGGCGGAGCCAGTGGGAGTGGCGATCGCAGAGGCGACAAGAACGGCACCAAGAAAAGTCGGAGTCGCCAGTAAGGACTTCCAAATCGCGTTTGAGTTCATAAATTTTCTCTTCCTCACACCTGAGTTTCAACAGAACCTTTGGACGGTAGCACAAGCATTAACTTAGCCGTTAGCGTGTCTAAACGAGTTCAAAGGTCTAAGCGATCTTAAGCGATCTAGGAGACATCGCCATGAAGCCAGATGTTCCAGATCACTTAACTCCAGAAGTAATGCTTGATTTAAGCATCCTCCAGTTAAAGCATCTTCAAGATAGGCTTTAAGCACGGTCCTTGCGCTTTCCGGACTTTACTCCATGGAGTTTTATGAGTATACACCGACACATTTTTGATTTCTAGTGAGGTGCTATGGTAACAGTTTTCTAATTTTCTCAGAGAGAAATCTATTTCGCCTGGTTAAGTAATGAGCAAAAGCAAAGGCTCTCACCGATGGAGAGCCTTTGCCATCACAGAAACAGGATGGATTTACTTACAGGAAATGTCGCCAAAAGCACTAACTAAGCAACGCCTTAGCCTTTGCGACTACATTCTCGACGGTGTAACCAAATTTCTCCATGCAAACATTACCAGGAGCGGATGCGCCAAAGCGATCGATACTCAGGGTGTCACCCTCCGTCCCCACATACTTACACCAGCCAAAGGAGGTGCCCGCCTCTACGGCTAAGCGCTTAGTCACAGCTTTGGGTAGAACGGATTCCCGATAGGCCGCATCCTGGGCCTCAAACAGTTCCCAGGATGGCATGGAGACCACCCGCACTTTCTTGCCTTCACTGGTCAACTGTTCGGCGGCTTTTACGCAAAGGGCAACCTCAGAACCCGTCCCAATCAGGATCAAATCGGGGGTTCCTTCACAGTCCACTACGGGGTAGGCTCCCTTAGCAACACCTTCGATGGAACTGCCCGCTAAATTGGGCAGGTTTTGCCGGGACAGGGCCAGCAGGGTTGGGCGGTGCCGATTGGCATTTTCAATCGCCACCTTATAAGCCCCTGAGGTTTCGGTGCCATCTGCCGGGCGAATCACCGTCAATTGGGGAATGGCCCGTAGTGAGGCAATTGTTTCCACAGGCTGGTGGGTAGGACCATCTTCACCCAGTGCAACGGAGTCGTGGGTCATGACCCAGATCACCCCGCAGTGGGACAGGGCTGACAGGCGAATTGCTGCCCGCATGTAGTCGGTGAAGACCAGGAAGGTCGCGCCGTAAGGAATCAAACCAGAACCATGCAGCGCAATTCCGTTACAAATCGCTCCCATGCCGTGTTCCCGCACCCCAAAGCGGAGGTTACGGTTCTGGTATTGCCCCTTTTGAAAGTCGCCAAACCCTTTCAGTTCCGTCAGGTTGGAGTGGGTCAGGTCAGCGGAGCCACCGAACAATTCTGGCAGTACCGGAGCCAGAGCATTCAAGCAAATTTCAGAGTGCTTCCGAGAGGCCACTGCCTTATCTTCCGGTTTGTAGGTAGGCAAAACTTTGTCCCAACCTTCGGGCAGTTTGCCGCTTAGCAACCGTTCAAATTCTGCCGCTTCCTGGGGATAGCGAGTTTTATACTGAGCCCAGGTTTCATTCCACTCAGCTTCCAAATTGGCACCCCGTTCAACGGTCTGGCGCATGTGGGCCAAGGCATTTTCGGGTACCACAAACGGGTCGTAGTTCCAGCCCAAATTTTCACGAGTTAATTTGACTTCATCCTCGCCCAGGGCTGCCCCATGAACTCCAGCAGTGTTGGCTTTGTTGGGAGAACCGTAGCCAATGGTGGTGGTCACCTTAATCAGGGAAGGTTTATCGGTAACCGCTTTTGCCGCTTCGATCGCCTTCGCGATCCCATCTAAATCCGTATTGCCATCAGCTACATGCTGTACATGCCAGCCATAGGCTTCAAACCGTTTGCCTACATCTTCGGTAAAGGCAATGTCGGTGGAACCGTCGATGGAGATGTGGTTGTCATCATAGAGGGCGATGAGTTTACCCAACCCCAGATGACCAGCCAGAGAGCAGGCTTCACCGGAAATGCCTTCCATATTGCAGCCATCGCCCAAGATCACATAAGTGTAGTGGTCCACCAGGGTGATATCTGGCTTGTTAAACTTTGCAGCTAGATGGGCTTCGGCGATCGCCAACCCCACAGCATTAGCAATCCCCTGTCCAAGTGGTCCGGTGGTCACTTCAATGCCTTCAGTTTCAAAGTTTTCAGGGTGACCTGGGGTGCGCGAACCCCATTGCCGGAAATTTTTGATTTCATCCAGCGTCACGCTGTCATAGCCTGTGAGGTACATCAGGGCGTATTGCAACATGCAGCCATGACCTGCCGATAGCACGAAGCGATCGCGGTTAAACCACCTGGGATTTTTGGGGTTAATCCGCATAAATTTGTCCCACAGGACAAATGCCATAGGAGCCGCGCCCATTGGCAGACCGGGGTGACCCGACTTCGCCTTTTCAACAGCGTCAATTGCCAGAAAGCGGATGGAATTAATACACAGTTCCTCTAACGATTGAGTGGTTGCAACAGCCATGACTTCCTCTACTCAACAACGGGTCGATTGGTGGACAAGGGGGGGGGAACGAGAGTGTAAGCGCTGCCGGAACAGTTCGCTGTAAACGACTCACACAAATAAGCAATAATACCTATTACTTAATTTATAGCTTATCGCCTAACTCGCCAAGAATTTACATTTGATTCAGTAATCACTCCTCCTAAATTCCTGCACCATCGTCCCCCCTGAATAACTCCTTGACTTTGAATACCGGTTCCCCGGTTTACCAGTGAAAGTAGCTTACGCTACTCTTTCATACCAACCAAAATCCATGGAATATTGATTTCAAAATCCATGGAATATTGATTTTGCTTTTGATGATAAGATTTGCTTATCATCAAACTCTCAGAAGAACCTATATACCTTTTGGTTAAGGGCAAGATAATAAAGGTGGAGTCCGAAATATCTCTGCTTTCACCTCCGTCCCCTATCCGTGCTCCTTTAACCGAGAAGTATTGCTTCAGCTTTGATGGTACTTGATTGTGTTTCTCAGTTAAATAGCAATGTTTATAAATAGTAATGCCCACTATTCTCGCTACTGCTGATTTCCTTACTGCCCCTGGAATTATTCTGGATGTGCGGAGTCCAGCAGAGTACCAGCAGGGACACATTCCAGGAGCCATCAGCTTTCCGTTGTTCACGAATGAAGAACGAGCAGTGGTGGGAACTTGTTACAAGCAAAAGGGACGGGATGAGGCAATTGAAATTGGCCTGGCGATCGCCGGTCCCAAACTGGCCCCGTTTGTCGCTCAGGCCAAACAGCTTGCCCCGGATCGGATCCTGCGGATTCATTGCTGGCGGGGAGGCATGCGTAGTGGCAGCATGGCCTGGCTAATGGAAACAGCTGGATTTCGTGTGTTTGTTCTGGATAAGGGCTACAAAGGGTTTCGCCATTGGGTGCGAGAAACGCTGGCAACGCCCAAACCCATTCTCACTCTGGGCGGCATGACCGGGACTGGCAAGACAGCAATTTTGCATGCTCTGGCAGCTCAGGGGGAGCAAATTCTGGACCTGGAAAAATATGCCCATCACCGGGGTAGCAGCTATGGAAATTTAGGACTGCCGCCCCAGCCCAGTACAGAACAGTTTGAAAATGTGACTGCAATGGAGTGGGTAATGCTCAGGCCCGATCGCCCAGTGTGGGTTGAAGCAGAAAGTCGCATGGTGGGAACCTGCCGGATTGCAGATGAGTTGTTCAGGCAAATGATGATGGCTCCCGTTCTGCAGGTGGAGCGATCGCGGGATGAGCGAATTTCTCTGCTGCTAAAAGATTACGGTTCTATTGATCGGAATGAACTGATAGTTGCCACTGAGCGATTACGCAAACGACTGGGGAGCGATCGCACCCAGGAAGCCGTAAACCTTATTGCTCAGGGTAATCTGGCGGCGGCGATTGAGATTGTTCTGAATTATTATGACAGGACCTATGTTTATGATTTAAAACGCCGAGATGTTCCCATCTATTCGGTTAATGTATCAGGTCTTTCTTCTGAGGAAAGTGCTGCATTATTGATTGAAACGGCGAGACAATTATTTCCTATTAAACACTTGCAGCAATATGAAATCATTAGCTCCTCCAGCTTACCAGTGAAGGAGTAACAGCCTATCCGATAGGATTGACTGGGAATGGATGGCAATGGACAGAGTAATGATGAAAGCTCCGCTGGGGAAAAGAAACGGATGCAAACCCTACAGATCAGGGCAAATCAGACACTAAGTGCAGTGTTATCACTAATAGTCATGGAGTACCAATAGCCCTCATAATTGCAGGTACGAATTGACGTAACATGAAACTGACAGAAGTGACACTGGAAGGACAGAGAATGATTCCACCAGATCCTGAACCATGGCAATTGAGGAATCTATGTTTAGATAAAGGATATGATTATGAGGAAATATTAGGTATTGTTACAGTTTGGGGATATGTTGGACATATTCCACCAAGAGATCAAAGTAAACGAATTATTCATCACGTTCTAAACTATCGAGCAAGGCATTGGGTCGTTAAACTAGCACATTCTTGGATGAATCGAATTCATCGCTTGCTGATACAGTGGAGAAGAAACTAGAAAACTACTTAGCATTTCTGAATCTAACTTGTGTATGTATTCCTATACGGTCGATTCAAGTTTTCGGATAGGCTTTTAGGACAGTTCATCGATTTGCCTGCGATGCTCGATTCCCCTAGCTCATCAAATACCATTACTCTCTATTACTCTAGCTCATCAAATACCATTACTATGGATATGAGCACCTGTATGGGATGAAGTCTCACAGGCAAGCGTTTCTTCGTTATAAGCTTTGTGATCGAAGGCAAGGGTAAATACTCGAATCGGTTTAGCACTATGTTTTGCTGCAATTCCTAATACGGTAGAGGAATCAATACCACCACTGAGATAGCAACCAACAGGTACATCGATCCTGAGGTGTATTTTTAGAAGGGCAATCTCACTATCTGAATTGGTTTTTAACGAGTATCCCCACTGGCGCAAGTCAGCCTGGATCCGCTCAAAATCATAGAACTCTCCATTGAAAATGATATGCAACGTTTCATTCTGGTTAGAAATCGGCTGTTCACCATGATGAATATCGATAATACTCAGTCTGGCATGTTCTAAAGCGACTTGGCGGTTGGGAGAAAGCTAAAATCTCTGTCCATCTGGACCTCGATGCTTTAAGCAACTCATTCCAAGTTTCAAAGAAGATTCTAAAACTTGCCCGTAATCTGAAAATAGTGCAACGATGCCACACATTAAACCGCTCGCTTATGATTAGTAATCATCTAGTGTTGCAAACACTAAATTTTGCAACAGGGAGGTTTGGGGCTCCGTTCCCAAGTAGGATTGAAACCCCTGCACTTCCAACAAAACCTTCGTTTTGCTGTACTAGAACAAGAATTGCATTGAATTAAGGCTTTCAAAAAGTTTCTAAACAACACTGCATAACTAACCAAATTTTGTCTGCCTGATAAGTAGACAGCCATCATTAGCTGTAGGCGTTACTGATGATTTTGGCATTTAAGGGTATCTAAAAGAACCATGGGACAATCGTAAACAACCTTCCTCTAAAACTGCCAGGCTATAAACCTGCCAATTTCACTCCGGCGATCGCCCTCAACGTGATCGCGACCATTGCGCGAACTATCGGTTTTTTCACCATTCAAGCATCAGGATGAATAATGAATTCGTTGTCTCCTAATGGAACCATAACCGGAATCGACCGTGCTGCGATCGCTAGCGCAAGGACTCTATGATCGTCACAATTGTGACAACACACAGGGTAAAAATGGTTAGTGGCACCAGACATAGCTCCGTCAGCTTTAGCAGCATATCCACTAAATGGATCGCTCCCATAGCAGCTGAAACTGTACAGGCAATCGTCAAACCCACGACAAACAGAAACAACCACCTAAGGACACCGAATGCCAGATTCACCGCCGGGCTATAGCGGTTGGAGCTATTAGTTTGATGCTCAAAGAAACGGTTGGGGCGAGGAGTCGAGTTGCGATCGCGCCCATCCAACTGTTGCTGCATCATTTCCTGTTGAATCTGCATAAGCCTGATCTGGGCATTGAGCCGCTCAATTTCACTCAAATAGTCTGCGGGCATCGTGGGAGGTTGGGCTTGAGCTTTAGTTGTACCAACCTGGGGGCTGACACTATGCATAGGTTGAACTCCTGAAATTCGTTAACACCCATCACCAACTCCTCCACCCTTAATTCTGATGACATTTTCCCTGGAGAGTTCGGCGGCTGTCTGCCAGGAAAAGTCAGTCGTTTGGAGTACTTACCGCGACAATAGATGTCAGATTAACTCCACAGTGTTGGAAAATGTTGGCTAAGTTAGGTTAAATTTGGGAGAAATTGATACGCGGCTGGCTGATGGGTGGCGACGAAGAATTAGAACTGATAGACAGATTGGTTTTCAATATAACTAAGAGACATTTAACTGATCTGCAAAGAAAAATACTGAAGGGGGCCTGGGAAGAGCAGACCTACGAGGAGATTGCTGAGCCATTAAGTTACAACGTGACCTATATTCGCGATGAAGGCTCGAAGCTCTTTAAACTCCTCTCTGGGGTTGCTGGTGAACCCATATCAAAGACCAATCTTCGAGCCGCACTGGAGCGCTGCTGTCGTTCTTTTCTGAATGGAGATTTGGGTCAACCACCAAACGAATTAGGAGCCGGATTTGAACAGTTTGCTCACCCCAATTCTCAAGAACTGTCTAATCTGCCCTCCCCCTCTCAGACTGATCCTAACTTTGTTGGGCGCGAGTCTGCGGTTGCCAGCTTGAATCATCTCATCAGCCAAGGAGCCAAAATTATTTTGATTCAGGGAGAAGGGGGAAAGGGCAAAACAACCCTGGCTCGCAAGTACTTTGAAACTCAGGGGTATACTTACCTGGAACTCTGGATGGCAACCGAGACGCAAAATATTACTCCCGTAGAAAGCGTGGTAGAAGAATGGTTGCGCCGTGATTTCAATGAAGAGCATGGGCGAGAACTAGGTATCAACCTGGAACGCTTGAAACGAAAACTGAGGGATGACCATCGGCGCATTGGGGTACTGATTGATAACCTTGAAACCGCACTGGACAAAGATGGAAAGGTAATTGAACCCCATCGCCGCTATGTGGACTTGCTCAGGGTTCTATCCGACCCAACCGTTCGCTCAGTCACTCTCATCACCAGTCGAGAGCAACTGTATGAATCCAGTGTTGGGCTGGAGCGCTATGTTCTGGGAGGGCTGGATGAACAGGCATGGAGGGAGTTTTTCAGAAATCGGGGTCTAAATGCAGAGTCGCCCGCGATCGCAGAGATGTGTCTGGCCTATGGCGGCAATGCCAAAGCGATGAAAATCTTGAGCGGCGTCATTCTCAACGACTTTGATGGAGATATTGACGCCTACTGGCAGGAAAACCGGAACGATCTGCTGTTTGAACGCGAATTGAGAGATCTGGTCGCCAGTCAGTTCAATCGGCTTCAACAAATTGACCCAGAGGCTTATAAGCTTTTGTGTCGTTTGGGCTGCTACCGCTACCAGGACATCTCTCATATTTCAATTGAAGGGATTTCTTGCCTGCTCTGGGACTTGCCAGAAACTCAGCGAAAGTCTATTATTCGGGCCTTGCAGGATCGATCGTTGCTGGAAGCCCGTAAGGCAAAAGGAAAGTACTGGCTGCACCCGGTGATTCGGGCGGAAGCAAAAGCCCGCCTGCGAGCAGGATCTGAATGGGAGATCATCAACCGCAAAGCTGCGGAGTTTTGGATCAACAGCGTTCGGGTTGTCGAAAATATTGATGAGGCTCTGCGGGCACTGGAAGCCTATCACCATTATCTGGAAATTGGTGACTATGAGCGAGCCTGTGATGTCATTGTTGAAATTAAAGAAAACAAGTGGAGAGAGCCGCTGCCCCTGGGTTGGGTATTTTACCGATTGCGGTTGTTTCAGCAGATGATTTCGGCGATCGCTGAGATTGCCAACAGCCTCAAACCAGACTCTCGCCTCGGTAAGCTTTATAACCTGCTGGGCTACATTTACCGCTTGCAGGGACGAATCCAGGAGGCACTCGTCTGCCACCGGGAAGCCGAAACGATTGCAGACACTTTAGGCGCTACCCGGCTCAAGATCTCCGCCGTGTTTGATATGGGACTTTGTGAACGGGAACTGGGAGAATACGAATTAGCAATTCCTCGCTTCCATCAGGTTTTTGCTTTGTGTGAAGAAACCGGCGACTGTAACGAGTACAAAATCTATTCCCAGGGATGTTTAGCCTACCTGTATTCGTGCCTGGACGTGGAAGCTGAAGCGCTTCAACTTGCAGCACAGGTGTGTGAACAGATGTCGTTCTTCAATCTCACGGCCTGGGGAAAAGCCTATATCCTACTGTTTCTTGGGTCTACCTATCGAAACCTGGGAAGGCTGGAAAGGGCTTTTGAGCTTTATCAACAAACGCTTCAGGTTTCTGAGGAAAATGACTTCACTCAAATTCGGGCCAAGGCCATCAACGGGATTGCCCAGCTTCATCGGGAACAGCGAGAGTTTCAGCAAGCCCTAGACAAACATGCAATGGCGATCGAGTTACTGGATAAGATTATTGCTAAATGTGACTTAGCCGATGCCTACTACCAGTTGGGGCTAACTTATCAGAAAATGGGCGACAGTGAGCAAAGCCAGAAATCCTTTCAGGCAGCCATCCAACTTTTCAATGAGATGCAAGCACCCAAACAGGTTGAACGGGTTCAACAGGCAATGCGGGCATCACCATAGGATGGGAGCGGACAGCACGGAGTTGTACCTATGGCGTTAGTGCATGCAATTTTGGCCGTCCTGGTGGAAGAACCTTGCAGCGGATACGACCTGAGGAAGCGATTTGAAGGCTCAGTAGGTTTTTTCTGGAAGGCGAGCTTTCAGCAAATCTATCGAGAGTTGACCAAATTAGAAGAGCAGGGGTTGCTCAGTTCTCAGTCTATTCAACAGGAGAGCCGCCCGGATAAGAAAATCTATTCAGTGACGGAGGCAGGCAGGCAGTACTTAAGCGAGTGGATTGCCCAACCCTCAGAAGTCAACCCACCGAAGGACGACCTGTTAGTGAAGTTGTTTGCGGGTTATCTGGTGCCTCAAGAGACGATGTTGCAGGAGCTAGAGCACCACCGGCAGCAACACTTGAAACAGCTATCGATTTATCAAACCATTGAGAAAAGCTATTTCCAAAATTTGGAATCGCTTCCTTCGGAACGCAAATTTCAATACCTGACACTACGGCGCGGTATTCAGTATGAAACGGGATGGTTGGAGTGGTGTGAAGAGGCAATGTCTCTACTTCGCAATTAGTACGATCACACAGCGGCCATGGGCCTGATAGGATTCCTGCTGAACCGGGGGAGCGGTTTTGATGGTACAGAAATCCTCAGGACTGGGCAGGGCAGTGTCCACAATTCGATACCAGGTTTCGCCATGATCCAGTGGCGGTAGCTCAAAGGTCAGCGGTTCCCAGTAGGCATTGAGGATGATGTGTAACCGTTCATCAAACTTGGGATGCCTCAAGGTAAAAGCGATGCTGTGGGAGTTTTTGCCCCAGTCTGGTTCTCCCAGGGTGGTTCCGTGCCAGACAATGTGGGGCGCCTGATTGGCATAGGAGACGGCCAGAATGTGTTCCTGCTGAAAAATTTCCAGGGATTGTGTGAAGTCAATCAACCTTCTGGTAAAGCGGAGGAGATCGGCGTGTTTGTTAATGCAGTCCCAATCAAACCAGCTCAGTTCGCTGTCCTGGCAGTAAGCATTGTTGTTACCCTGTTGCGATCGCCGCACCTCATCGCCCATGAGCAGCATAGGTGTGCCCTGAGACATAAACAGAATCGTGAGAAAGTTTTTAATCTGCCGCTGCCGCAAGGCTTCCACTTCTGGATCGGAAGTTAATCCTTCAAAACCACAGTTCCAACTGTAGTTCTCATTCATACCATCCCGGTTATCTTCACCGTTTGCCTCGTTATGCTTTTCGTTGTAAGAAACCAGGTCATTCAGGGTAAAGCCATCATGACAGGTGATGAAATTTATGGTGTGGTCGGCTCTGCGTCCGGGTTTGGAGTAAATGTCAGGGCTTGCCATAATGCGGGCAGCCACGTTCTTGACTGTTCCGGTATCACTTTTGACGAAACGACGTACATCATCCCTGAAGGGACCGTTCCACTCAGCAAAGCGATCGCCCACAAAGGATCCAACCTGATACAATCCCCCCGCATCCCAGGCTTCCGCAATTATCTTGGTCCCTGCCAGAATCGGTTCTGTATCGATATCCCACAGCAACGGTGGATTTTTCAGGGGTATGCCATCGGAGTCACGAGACAGGGCAGAGGCCAGGTCAAACCGGAAGCCATCAACGTGCATCTCTGCAACCCAATAGTGCAGGCAATCCAAAATCAGACGGGAAGCGATCGAGTTGGTCTCGAAGGTGTTGCCACAACCACTGTAGTTGCGATACTTTGACGGATCATCTTCCAGCATGTAGTAATCCTGATTGCTCAACCCCCGGAAGGAGAGGGTGGGTCCATCTTCGTTGCCTTCCGCCGTATGGTTAAACACCACATCCAGAATCACTTCGATCCCTGCTTTGTGCAGGGCTTTGACCATGTCACGAAACTCATCAACCGGACCCAGTGGATCGCGGCGGGAACTGTAACCCACGTAGGGAGCAAAGAACGCGATCGTGCTGTAGCCCCAATAGTTCTTCAATCCAGGACGGGCATCGAATTCATCAAAATGGTGAATGGGCATCAGTTCAACAGCGGTAATGCCCAGTTCTTTGAGGTAGGGAATTTTCTCAATCAGCCCGGCAAAGGTACCCCGCTTTTCCGGGCTTACACCAGAGTTGGGATGGCGAGTAAAGCCAGCAACGTGCATCTCATAGATAACGGTGCGAGAGTAGGGAATTTTGAGGTGAACATCTTCTTCCCAATCATAGGTGCTGGTGTCTATAACGACTCCCCGCAACGCTTTGGGACAATTATCTCCGGGAAGCCTGGCGGCGTCGCGGCTGTAGTTTTCCCAATTGGCCACGGCTCGCGCATAGGGGTCAATCAAGACCTTTTCACCATCGCAACGCAATCCTTTTTCGGGAGCAAAGGGGCCGTACGCGCGGTAGGCGTAAACCTGCCCGGCGCCAATCCCTGGGACAAACACATGCCAGTACTGAGCCGTTTTATTTTGCTTCGGATCAAGGGGAATCACCTGGCTGGGTTTAGGCGCATCAGGCGCATCAAACAGTAGCAGCTCAATTTCTGTACATTCCCTTGAAAACAAACAAAAGTTTACGCCTTTGTCGCGCACGGTTGCGCCTAATGGGAAACTCTCACCCGGCGAGATGCTAGATTTCATGACAGCAGACTGGTTCTCAAATTGGTAGACCTAACAAGGTAATGATGAACGGCGCTAGCCACCATCATTAAAAATTCAAAAATCATTACGATTTGAGCACTCTCCTTAAATTTTACAGTTGTCGCCAGTTTGCTTAGGACATTGCTTTAAGGGGGTGTGGGGCTTCTCCCCCAGCCAGGGGTTCCACCCCTGCACCCCGTCCTAAGCCTGGTGGCTAAGCTATACAAGCGTACCGATAATGCTTGATTCAAAACGCCGACGACTCCTGGCTCCCCATTTTCCAATTAAACCCCGTCGATCTAGAAACCTGTAGTTTTTCCTAGGAAAATCTCCAGTTTTCAACCTGGATAAGGTTTAGAATCTCTGTGGCAGAACTACAGTCACCGTTGTTCCAACACCCACGTCACTCTCAAACAAGATCTCACCCTGATGAAGATCGACACAGGTCTTAACAAGAGCCAACCCTAAGCCGGTGCCTGAAATTCCTCTGGTGTTTTTTCCGCGGCTGAAGGGATCACAAAGTTTGGATTGATCCTCCCTGGAAATGCCAATTCCTTCATCTTTGACTTGAAACTTCACTAAATCAGATTCACAGATGAGAGAAAAGTAAATTGGTTTCTCAGGAGAAGAAATATTTAATTGCGTTGGATAGCAGGTTGCTGAGAATAGAGTAGAGCAATTTCTCATCACCCCGGGCATGGGTATGACTGCCCTGTTTGATAAATTGGCGTTGCTGAAACTGTAATGATTTAAGCTGGCAAAGGAACTGTCCAATCCTTCAAGGAGTGAAGCAGCAAACGAAGGGAACATTTCAGCATTGCGACAGACTTAGAGTAGCACAAGGTCTTGCGGTGCAACCGTGCCAAGTAGTGCCGCAGACGAGTGTTCTCCCCCTCCACGCGAGTCATGTAGGTTTTGCTCACAATCTGGTCGCCCTCTTCGATGAACATCGGGTAGACTTTCCATCCATCGGTGATATAGAAGAAGCATTGCCAGCATTTGACCATTGACCACAGCCACTTGAATGTTTCCGCACTGCGGTCACCAATCACCCATGCCAAGATTCCGGCTCTCTTATGATTAACCGCTGTCCAAATCCATAGCTTGTTGCGCGTATTGCCTATAAAGGTTTGCAGTTCGTCCAAATCAGTGTTCTCTGGAATCTCCTCTACTTCTGGCGCATCCCGCAATTGGTGTCCTGCCGCCCGAATCCAACGCAGAATCGTCGTGTGATGGATTTCGGTGACCCGTTCGATGCCTCGCAGTCCCATGCCGTTGAGGTACATCTTGATGCACAATTGCTTCACCTCATTCGAATAGCGCCAAGGATAGTAAGTTGCAAGAAATTGCCGACTACACTGCTTGCACTTGTAGCATTGTCTGCCTCGACGATGCCCGTTCTTTGCCGTTTCAGTTGAATTACATTGAGGACATTTCATCCTTCTATAATGCCGAACTGTGCATTACCCTTGCAGCAACGCCCTCGTTACTAGTGCAGATGATAGCATTGCAGGACTTTGGTTAGTCAAAGAGAAGTTGCCCGATCTAATTATTTCTGACCTTCATATGCCCTGTATGAGTGGATTTGAAGTTTTAAGGAAGTTGAAACAAAATCCCAGTTTGACTGATATACCCTTTATTTTTTGTACAAGCCCAACCAATCAGGATATCACTTGTTAGCGGAGAAACTGGGTGCTGATGCCTTTATCACAAAACCCTACGATCCGGCAATTATGATAAAAGCTGTACATATCTCCCTTGCTAAGCGAGATAATCAGAAAGTTCGAAAAACAACTTTTGAGGTCCTCAGACAAAGTTCTGGCTCTTTCGTCTGAGAAGATAACTACTTCCTCATTAGCAGATGTAAAGACGAGGGACAATTGGGTGGATGAGTAAATGGGTGATAGGGCGATAGCTTTTGACACAATACAGATGGAAAGAAAAGATGGAAAAGAAACAAAATTAATTCTTGAGGTAGTATTAGAGGCATGAGCACACTGCGTTTTAGCAACAGCAGCTTCCAATGCTTCTACTCTCTCTCCTCCTGTTCTGCTTTGCCTATGCTCTGGTTGGTTGGGTTTTAGCCGCCCACCACATTATCTGGTACATTGGAATCTTTGCTGCTGCTCTAGGAATTTTTACCGCCTGGGGCAGCAGTCGGTTTTTAGGAAGATGGTTTGGGTACACTCCCCAAGCCTTAATTATCACGATGATGGTCAGCATTCTGATCACTCTCATGCTGATGTCATCAACTTTTGTTGCAATTTTTACTATCCCTATTTTGACTGCAATTCTGGTCTGGGTAGAAATGCAATTTTTGGATCTCAAAGCAAATCAGGCTTTAGGAGTTTTGATTGTCCTGGCCGGATTAGGTTTAGCTCTGGGTGAATTTATTGACCTTGTTGTCTTACCAAGTGCTAGATATTAAAAGTTATTTAAGCCGTTTTGCACCGTAGATAAACTGGTATTGTCACAACCTGTGACGACAGATTCAATCAGAGTGGATGTTGCCTGCCTATTACTATGAGCTTAAACCCAAGTAAGCATTGCCCACATGACTGAGGAACTGCTTGAAAGTTTCTCGGGTTATGACTCAAAGAAATGTGGGGGCTAACTTATAAAGGGTTTCAGCCTTGTTAATCTTTTGTCTGAAAAGGTACGTCTAAATAAAGTTCAGCAACTGTTGCAGGTTTTCCCACATTTATTTAACGCACAACCGTTTCTCACTTGGTGCTGGGTAGATATTATTTTGGGGGCTGTAAGCTGCATTGTGCCGTTGCTTTTGAGATTTCTCCTCGATTTTCCCCCGATTTCCCCCCAACTTTTTGATTTATTAGGCTTACAGTTTGTCTAAGCGGTAGTTTTCAAGCTGAAGTGATAGCTCTACGCAAACGCGTTAGGGCATTAGGTTTAAGGAAGTAAAGGGAAGGGGCATCACCTCTTTACCCCCTTCCAACCACAGTAACTACCGCTATAGTACAAGGGGCTTTCTTTGTAGGGTTTTGTGGTTGAGTTAATTACCCTTCTAAGGGGTTAGGGACTGAGGGGATAGGAGCTATTGTCTGATGTAGAGTAGTCTGCGAAAAAGTTTTGAAGATGTAAACACGATTGGGAGATGAGATATGTTCAATATCGGAGACTATGCTCGACACCAATCAATGGGGTACCTGGGTACAGTATTTGGATATGGACGTTGGATAGATAATGGCACCTATCTATCGACACTTCGAGTGAGAATTCTTTCTAAGAACTCAGAGAAGAACTAGGTAGTTATTTTTGAAGATGTGACTACCGCCTGGGTGAAAGTGGAAGAACCTTCTTCTGTTTCTTAGCTGCAGTGCGTTAGCCATTGTTAGAGGAGGTAAGAGAAGGGTGTTTGATTGTATAGGGCAATCTTATGTTTCTCCTATCTTTTTTTAGTTTTTCCTTGATTTTTATTCCTCAGTACTTTTGTCAATGGGAGAAGCAGCATTTAGTAGCTAGTTACAAATGTCGTAAGCAGACGGGGAATTAGACCCGTATAGATTAAATTAAGGATAATTTTGAGCATGGAGGGGATGAACTCTCCTGTTTGGGGGGGCTCCCACTCCTCCTTGACAAATTAAGGATGTCTACCTACTTAGTAGGCACGGTATCACAAAGACTACGACAGATTGAGTTTTATGAAATTGCTGCTGTTCATTGCTTAAGCTTGGATTGGGGCGATCGCAGGACAGTTTTTGTTCGCCCTGAAAATCGCAGGACAGTTTTTGTTCGCCCTGAAAAAAGGTTTGGAACTGCTTCAAGACCCCCCTGGAACAGAATGGCAATGCAGTTTAACTTCGCAGTTTAACTTAATTTCACCAGTGGTTGCGCCTGTGGTTCCGTTGATCGTCATCCCAATACATACTGTAAATTAAACAAAAATTAATTCGCTGGTGTTTGAAGCAACAGATAATCTGGTTCTACCTAAGCGAGAAAATGAGTCGAACAGGGCATTCCAACCGTCTTGAAAGGCAGGTACAGTGGGTAATGCCTGGGAGGAGGATGCCAGTGTGGTTGCAATGACTGAACATAGAATTGTTCCAACTATTCATATAATTGTTCCAACTATTCATTGTTCCAACTATTCATAGCCATGCGTTTCTACTGTCTCTATCGTTAACCTGCTTTGAAATAACCACGCCTTTCTCAGGTAGGATGCTGGCGGACAATGAATCCCGATTTCATTGAGGAGGGAACCGTGCTATCAGCCTTGCGTAAGCGATTCAGCAACTTTCGCCAAATTGGAGCCGACTCCCTACGCCGGCAACAACTCCAGCAAGAACTGCTGGCCGAATCGACGCTTGACCCATCCTATCTGGTTTTAATTGTGGGTTCCTGTGCGATCGCAACCTTTGGCCTGCTAGCCAACAGTGCAGCAGTTATTATTGGCGCCATGATTATTGCCCCCCTGATGCTGCCCATTCGGGGACTAGCCTTTGGGGCATTAGAAGGGGATGTTGTTCTGGTTCGCCGGGGGGGGATTGCGATTGGGGTTGGAACCTTACTAGCAATCGTCATTGCCTGGGGGATCGGGAGACTGGTTGGGATCCCCGGCTTCGATACTGAAGTGCTGGCGCGGTCAGAACCAACACTACTGGACCTCGGCATTGCTGTTGCAGCGGGTGGAATTAGTGGCTACGCCAAGGTTCAACCGAAGGTTTCCGGTAGTTTGGCAGGAACTGCGATCGCCGTTGCGCTAATGCCTCCGATCTGTGTCATTGGGTTAGGGCTTTCCCAGGCGAATTGGTCCTTGAGTTTAGGAGCTACCTTGCTTTATTTAACTAACCTGCTGGGGATCACTCTGTCTTGTATGCTGACCTTCTTGTTGGCAGGTTATACATCATTTCGTCGAGCTCGCAAAGCCCTCACCTGGGCACTGGCATTCACATCGATTTTACTGATTCCCCTGGGGCTGAGTTTTGCCCGTTTGGTCAGGCAAGCCCAATTAGAAACAAGTCTGCAACAGGCGCTCCTCAATCGCACCATCACCTTCCAACGATTGGAGTTGCTAAGCAGTCAAACAAACTGGCTGACAGATCCACCCGAAGTTCGCCTCAACGTTCGAGCAAAGGAAGCAATTACACCCCGGCAGGTAGAACTGCTAGAGCAATTTATTCAACGGGAGATTGGACAACCCTTCACCCTGATTTTCCTGGTGGGCCAGGTACAGGAAATTCGACGAGATAGCCCTATGTCAGAAAATGAATGAGCTTTTTCAAACTTTTACTGAACAACAGTCGTTCCAATAGCGGCGGATGCTCTTTGAAATCCACCCCGCGGCTGAAGCGCCCAGCCGAGGAAAGAGAGAACAAGAATAAAGCCAATAATTGCAACGGCTGATTGAACGAAGAGAGAAAATTCAGAATGCCGGTCCACAACATGACCTCCTTGGTTGAGTAGCAACCCATTGGCTATGACGTTGAGTGAATGCCCTTGGGTTCCTATAGTTTTCATCATCTAAGGTTTCCCTCATTCCGGAGGTGATAAGTAAGTAAAAATCCGGTGAGTTCTGCCCTGGTTTTTCGTGAGTTGGATCCTTTTTGGATTTGATCTGCAAGTTTTTGGATTTGATCTGCAAGGGTAATAATCATGATTCCAATCACAGCCCAACCAAACCCAGGGCATTATTCATGGAAACCGACCTGGGCAACACTGTGAAATTGCGGAATTTATCGAGTGACAGCGTCCTGAAGTTCACCCGGTCTTACGGTCAAATCCTGAGTCTGGTTCCCTCGCTGCACAGTAATGTTCAAAGACTGACCGATTTTGCTCTTTTCAACCACATCCTGTAACTGCTCCGCTGTTTTAACGGTTCGTCCTCCAATGCGGGTAATCACGTCCCCCTGGCGTAAACCAGCAGCAGCAGCAGGACTGTTGGGGATCACCTGTACAATCAGCACACCCTCCGTGTCAGGAAGATTGGCTGGAGCGTTGGGATCGGCTTTCAGTTGTTCTGCCAGGTCAGGGGTGAGGGTCAGCATACGGATACCAAGGTAGGGATGCTGAACTTTTTCGCCCCTAACTAGAGTGTCTTTGATGGCTTTGGCTGTGTCAATTGGGATAGCAAAACCAATTCCCTGAGCATCGGGACGAATGGCGGTGTTAATCCCAATCACCTCACCGCGATCGCTCACCAGCGGCCCCCCAGAATTGCCCGGATTAATTGCCGCGTCGGTTTGAATAAAGTCCAGTCGCTTGTCGGGAATGCCCACCTGAGCACTGGAGCGGTTGAGCGTGCTAACAATGCCGAGCGTCACAGTATTGTCTAAACCCAGAGGGTTGCCAACGGCGATCGCCCAATCACCCACCTGCACATCACTAGAATTGCCCAATGGTGCTACCGGCAAATTCTTGCCGTCAATCTTGACAATGGCCAGGTCCGACGGTTCATCCATACCCCGCACCTTACCCTTGAACTTACGTCCATCCTTCAGGGTGACAGTCACCGTATCGGCTCCACTTACCACATGGGCATTGGTCACAATCACCCCATTAGGGTCAATGATGAACCCAGAGCCTTCACCCCGCTGACGAAACTCCCTCGGTTGACTGGGAAAGGGATCATAGCCAAAGAAGTCGCGGAAGAAGGGATCACTAAAGAAGGGAACCGGATTGGCTGAAATAGTTCGCTCCGTATCAATTCGTACAACGGCTGGACCCACCCGCCGAATTGCCGCTGCCACAAAACTGCTGGGAGAAGCCTGAACGGCTGTTTGAGCTGCTATCTCCTGTACCTGGTTAGATGCAGGCGGCAGGGCAGGCAACAATCCCGGAAAAATTCGTAGTGTCAGTAAAGTCAGGGCAATGCTGGAAAGGATTACAGCCAGGTAAGTACCCAATTGGCGCAGAGGCGAAACTCGTGGTTCAGAGTCAGAAAAAGACATGGCGATGTCTCCAGGTAGTCATTCAATCTTGGGTGCCATTAATCACTCATCTGCATATATCAAGCACCCAGCTCGTTTTTCATTCTAGAAATACTGTTGCAAAAGTGCTTTGCTTGCCAGTATTCGGAAAACCGTAACAAATCCCGTTACTAGAGTGATGACTTGACTGACAAAACTCTGAATCGGATATGCCTCACTCATGCTGCTCTCTCAGCACTGTGATTCTTGTTATTCCCACCGCTGAGGGAGTCTTTTTTATTTTTATCGACTTCTCAAACACCCTCTAATACTTCAGACTAAGGATAAAGACCGAATTGGCAGGATACGCTGCTAGCTATGTAGTAATCCTATCTGGCTGTAAAGGGCCTTATCATTAAGATCACTAATATTAGTATGATCACTAAGCTTAGGATAGGTGCAGGAGTGGAATTCCCGACCAGGAACGAGGCCTCTAAGCTTTCTTTAAACCCAATGTCCTAGACAACCTGACGATAGTTACATCCAGCATGAAAACCTTTCCCAACTCTCATTTCACAAAGGATTCAGGACTGCTATAGATGATTTATAGATGGTTTGTAGCCAGTTTGAGCAGAGGAGGTTACCAATGACTCTTTGGAAACAATGGTTAATTTTGTTTTTGTCGCTAGTAGGAATTTGGGTTCTCGCCAGTTGGTTGGTTTAATATCTTTTGCCTGCCACTATTGCCCATTCCCTATGCCTGCAAAAGAGAATCCTCGACGGGTTGGGCGCGTTTCGGCAGTTTGCACTTGAAACTGAACCTGATCGGTCTTGTTGCCGCTCTTGACCTGGAGGGTCCAACTGCCTGCCTGAGGAGCCCAAAAGACTGAACTGGACGTCTGGTTAGCAATTTTTTTTCCGTTTAAGCGCCATTCCACCGGATCAGTTCCTGGATTGACCAGCTTGAACTCCAACCGTTGGGAAGCCGTTTTTGATTGGACAGACTCTTTGTCTAGTAAGAAAAAATCTCCGTTGCGGGGCGACACAATCCTGAAGTCAAATCCTGAGTCGGTTGGCGGTTGCATCGCCATCCACTCATTATATTCTGCTGGCAACTTCAGTTGGTACTGGCGTTTTCCATTGGAACTGGTGGTGACGGAATAGAACGGGTCGGGTTGGCGATTATACTCATCCAAATCAGCCTGTGCAAAATACTCCTGAACCACGGAAGGACAACCAGGAGTCGGGCGGGCACCGGAGATGGCGCAAATGGGTCGCTTGACCATCCCGGACGGAGGTGAAAATGGTTGCGGTTCCTGGGTTTCATGTAAGTGCAGCATGATTCGATGCCACAGGGGAGCAGCACCGGTTACCCCAGACACTTGTTGCATTGGCGAACCATCAAAATTTCCAACCCACGTTGCCACGGTGTAATCCGTTGTAAAGCCGACAGTCCATGTGTCACGAAAGTCTGAAGATGTTCCAGTTTTCACTGCAGCAGGAAAGGGAAGACTCAGCAGAGATTCAACACCAAAGGCCCTGGCACGGGCATGGCGATCGCTCAGCATATCCGTAACCAGTGCCCAGGTCGAAGGCGAACGGATAGATGCAACATGGCTGAATCTGACCTCCGGGCTCCTGACCCCCTTCAACGTTATCCCCTGCCCCTGCTTTGCCATCATCAGGTATGCCCTTGCCAATTCCCACAGACTGACCTCACCACTGCCCAGAGCCAGGCCCAAACCATAATGATCAGGAGAATGGGTGAGATGCTCAAAGCCAAGTTGGTGCAAGCGCTCCAGAAAAACTTTGACGCCTACTCTTTCCAAAATCCTGACGGCTGGAACATTGAGAGAATTTGCCAGTGCAAGGCGCACACGCACCGGTCCCTGGAATGTTTCGCTGTAATCGGAGGGAGTATACAACTGTGCACCAGGGATAGCGTAACGAGTTGGGACATCGGCCAGGATGCTATTCGGACGAATCACCTGCTTTTCTAAAGCCAGTTGATAAAGGAACGGCTTGAGCGTTGAACCCGGTTGCCGCAATGCCTGAACCCCATCATTCCGTCCCATCTGGGCATCGGCAAAGTAGTCAGGAGATCCGACGTAGGCCAGTATCTCGCCTGTATGGTTGTCTAGCACTAAGGCCGCCGCATGCTGCACATTATTGGCCGCCAGAGTGCGAATCACCTGTTGCACCTGGGTTTCCACAAATTGCTGGAGGGGACGGTCAAGTGTGGTTTGTACCTGAGCGGGATGGTCTGCAAGCTGACCGGCTAGCCAAAATAGAAAGTGGGGAGCCGCCACAATCCCCTGTTGACGGGGCTGGAGAGAAACAGCTTCATTCGCCGCCCAATTTGCTTCGGACTGGGTGATATAGCCGTCTTTAATCATCCGGTTCAAAACATACGCCTGACGCTTCTTCAGGGCTTGCCAATGATTGTAAGGAGCGAGTTGGTTGGGGTCATTGGGAATGGCGGCCAGCAGACTGGCTTGAGACAGATTCAAATCTTTGGCGGGAACCCCAAAGTAGATGCGGGCAGCGGCTTCCACTCCGTAAATGTTGCCCCCCATGGGTAATCGGTTAATATACGCCTGAAGAATTTCATCTTTAGACATTCCAGCCGTCAGTCGCCAGGAAGTCCAAATTTCCTTGAATTTGCCGGGAAGGTCGCGGGGAGATGGATCAATCATGCGGGCCAGTTGCATAGTAATGGTGGAGGCACCACTCACCACTTGACGGGCTTGCATGGCTTCCAGCAAAGCGCGGGCGATCGCTTTTCCATCCAGTGCCCCATGCTGATAAAACCGCTGATCCTCAGCGGCAATGATGGCATGAATAAAGTGAGGAGAAATTTGCTCCAGGGACACCGACATCGTATGTTCCTGGTCGCGGGTTAGCACTGTACCCAACAACAACCCATTGCGATCAGTAAATTCGATCGCCATCTGTTCCTGCACCAGATCATTAGCTCGAATTGGAGCCAAATTGGGCAGCGATCGCCCCAGTAACAACACCAGAAAGACCAGCAGCAGTCCCTTTAGCCACCACCTACTGTTGCGCCAGCGAACTTGCAGCCTACGACAGAGTAAAGTCGATCGTTGTTTGAATAGCCCCCATTGCGATTGCCACCGATACTGCCCCATTTTGAACTTCTCAAAGTAGGTAGCCATCATTAATTGTAAATGGGGGAGTGGGGGCTGTGCCCCCACTCCCTCTCTAATTCCAATGTCTTAACGCACCCGCGTAGAGCTATAGATGAGTGGATGGGAGGATGGGGGGATTGCTTTTTACATCCAGGGCTCCATTACACCCCCACTCGCCTACTCCTGCCCCTCTCCCCTCCTGGCTCCTGACTCCTGGCTTCTCTTTCTTCTTTCTTCTTTCTTCTTTCTTCCTTCTTTCTGACCTTGCTGAATTTGGGTATGAAATAGGTACTGTATGCTCGAAACTTCGTTTCGATTCATACTGCTTTTCAGCAACGCATTTTGGATACTGTTGATAAGTAGCTTACGTATCAGCCAACAGTTAAAACGAAAAACCGTAAATCCATACGTCCCAATTCACTTGCTCCTTGAGAACTGCATACTGGCGATTTGTGTGTCTACTCCAAGGTATAGGAGGAGCCTGAAGCAGTTGTGTACATCAACGCAGTTGGAATCAAGGAGCGAAATCAAGTCCGCACTGGCACAGGGCATAAATTTTACCTGGCCCTCGCCCCTCTTCTCGTCGGGTTATCAACCTGATAAATTTGGGCAACCTAGAAAAAATTGTTCGCCGAAAAACGCTCACCTTTCACAATCCGGGGTTGCTACTTTGTTCTGTCACCTTGTGCCAAACGAATCTAATCTGCAATTTACACCTCCCACCCTGAGTGAAGGAAGCAATCACGCATTGCATTTGGAGTCTACGCTTCAAGATTTGCCCCTGTACCATTTTCAAATTGAGCTGAGCTGTCTGGGGTGCGAACTTGCCCAGGTGTTTGAGCAAAATCCTTTACTACCGGCTGCTGTTCTGGTGAATCGGGGAAAGTTTGTGGGAATGCTTTCTCGGCGGCGGTTGCTGGAGGCACTGATTCGTCCCCATGGGATTAAGTTCTTCTTGAAAGAGTCTTTGCAGGTTCTATATAGCTATGTGCGGAGTGAAATTTTGCAGTTACCGGGAACCACTCCAATCCTGGCGGCTGCTCATCAGGCATTACGGCGATCGCCCGAACTCCTGAGCGAACCTATCCTGGTAAAAATAAAGCCTCACTCTTACTACCTGCTGGATACTCATGCCCTCAATATCGCCTACTGGCAAATTCGCGGTATTGAAACCCAGGTCAGGTATGAACGAACTCAGGCACAGATGATCCAGAGCGACAAAATGGCAAACCTGGGGCGTCTGGTCGATGGGGTGGCTCACGAAATTTTGGACCCTGTTAGCTTCATTTGGGGCAATTTAAGCCATGTAATGGAATACAGCAAGAACTTACTGCAATTGCTGGATGCTTATGAGAAGCACTTGCCCAATCCACCCGTTGAACTCCGACATCTCAGAGAGGAGTTAGAAGTCGATTACCTGCGCCAGGATCTGCCGCAAACCATTGAAAGCATTCGTTCTGGGGCTGATCGCCTGTCAAAATTAGCAACCAGTCTGCAAAACTTTTGCCACATTGATGAGGTCTACCCCAAACCTGCAAATCTGCACGAATTGATTGACAGCATTGTTCTGTTGCTCAAAAGCCGCCTCACCAGTGAGATTCAAATTGTCAGAAACTATGGACATTTACCTCCAGTGCCCTGTTATGCGGGGCAGCTTAACCAGGTGTTTATGAACATTTTGAGCAATGCAATCAACGCTTTGCTGAATGAAGCGGTCAGCCAGCAGATTGATCTCGATTTCAAAACTATGCAAAATGGTGGCTCCCATGCTCCATCGTTCAAGCCCACAATCGCGATCACAACCCAGGTTCGTTTCTTAGAAGGTTCTGGCAGCGGAACTTCTCGCTGGGTCTCCATTTGTATCGCAGATAATGGACCTGGATTGTCACCCAAAGCCCAAAAGCAAATTCTAGACTCATTCTCTGTCAAGAAACGGGCAGAGAAGGAAACCAGCCTGGCAGTGAGTTACCAGATCGTGACAGCAAAACACGGAGGTAAGCTGGAGGTGCGATCGCGCCATGCCACCACATCAGGCACAGGCACAGAATTTGAGATTCTACTACCACTTCACTAGTACAGCACTTCACTAATACAGCACGGCGGGAATACGGATACCATTCTGGCTCCCTCCGACTCCCCACTCCCCAACCTAAGGGTTGCTGGACTGATGTCATCGTCCACCAGTTATAGCTGTCGCCAGGTTGCTTAGGACATTGGTTTTAAGGGGATACGGAGACTTCGCCCCCAACCAGGGGTTCCAGAGCCTGGTGGCGATCGCTATAATGGTGGCGAAGCTCGGCGGGGAATAAATTAACGAATTTGACCAACCAAATTAGGTTGCGTACCCCGATCGCAGTCGCAGCAAGCCCGACGATCAATACCAGCACCAGGGTCAGGCGATCAGTTTGCATGGATCAGGCAACCACAAAATTGACCAGCTTGCCGGGAACGACAATCACCTTTTTAATTACTTTCCCCTCAATGTACTTTTGAGCAATCTCCGACTCGCGGGCAAACTGCTCCAGCTCTTCCTGACTCAATTGGGCGGAGGCTTGCAGGGCTCCCCGGGTCTTGCCATTGATTTGAATGACGAGCGTAATTTCATCGGCAACCAGAGCTGCCGGGTCTACCTTTAACCAGGATTGGCTATGCACAGAGCCAACCTGACCCAAATTATGCCATAGTTCTTCGGCAATGTGGGGCGCAAACGGAGCCAGCAAGATCAACAGCACCTTAATGCCTTCCGCATAGACTGGCGAATCCTTACAGGGAGCATCGGTCAACGCATTACTCAGCTTCATCAGCTCCGATACGGCGGTGTTGAACTGGTAGTCACCATCCAGATCTTCAGTAACCGCTTTGATAGCCGTATGAATCGCCCGCCGCAAGTCTTTTTCTGGTTTACTCAGTTCTACTTTCTGACTCCCGCCTCCTGACTTCTGACTTCTGACTCCCGCCTCCTGACTCCTGGCTCCTGACTCCTGTCCTCCAAATTCGTTCACCAATCGCCAGACCCGGTTCAAGAACCGAAACTGCCCTTCCACATCGGCTTCATCCCATTCCAGATCCTTTTCAGGGGGAGCTTTGAACAAAATGAACATACGGGCCGTGTCAGCTCCATACTTGCTCACCACGTCCCCCGGAGCAACCCCGTTATATTTGGATTTAGACATTTTTTCGTAGACCACTTCCAGGCGTTCGCCTGTTTCGGGATCAACAGGATTGCTCAAATCAGCAATATTCATTGGCAACACATACTTTCCGGTGCGTGGATTCTTGTAAGTTTTGCCCTGCACCATTCCCTGAGTCAGCAACCGCTCAAAAGGTTCATCAAAGTTGAGCAAGCCGCGATCGCGCAGCACTTTGGTGAAAAAGCGTGAGTATAGCAGGTGCAAAATGGCATGTTCAATACCACCCACATACTGATCTACGGGCATCCAATCATTCGTTTTCTTTGGATCAAATGCCTGTTGTTCGTTCCTGGCATCGGGATAGCGCAAGAAATACCACGATGAGCAGATGAAGGTATCCATCGTGTCCGTTTCCCGCTTTGCGGGAGTGCCACAGGTCGGGCAGGGAACATTTATCCAGGAGTCTAACTTTGCCAACGGTGAAGGTCCCCGTCCAGAGAACTCAACTTCCTCTGGCAAGCGCACGGGCAAATCTTCATCAGGAACTGGCACCGCACCGCATTTGGGGCAGTGAATGATGGGAATTGGGGCTCCCCAGTAACGCTGGCGGGAAATCAACCAGTCACGCAGACGATAGTTGGCTGTTCCCTTGCCCTTACTGTTCTTTTCTAACCAGGCAACCGCCGCTTCAACGCTCTGCCCTTTTTCCTTTCCGGCAGGTACCCCGTCCAGAGGGCCAGAGTTAACCATCACCCCTTCTCCTGGATAGGCTTCTGTCATGGTAGCGGCATCCAGCGTTTGGTCTTTGGGTTGCACCACCACTTTGATCGGCAACTGGAATGTTCTGGCAAACTCAAAGTCACGCTGGTCATGGGCAGGTACGGCCATAATTGCGCCCGTACCATAGTCCATCAAAACGTAATCCGCAATCCAGATAGGAATCTTTTCATCATTTACTGGATTGATAGCATAGCTACCCGTCCAGACGCCGGTTTTTTCTCGCCCTTCGGCGGTGCGATCAATCTCGCTTTTGGCAGCCGCTTCTTTCTGATAGGTTTTGATGGCTTTTGCTTGTTTGGGTTTGGTCAGCTTTTCCACCAGGGGATGCTCTGGCGACAGCACCATGAAAGTCGCTCCCCAGAGTGTATCGGGACGGGTGGTAAAAACGAGCAGCTCATCACCAGTCTCCGTTTTGAAGGTGACTTGCGCTCCAGTGGACTTCCCAATCCAGTTTGCCTGCATCAAACGGACTTTTTCGGGCCAGCCGCTGAGCTTGTCCAAGTCGTTCAACAACTGCTCGGCGTAATCCGTAATCTTCAAGAACCACTGGCGCAACTGCTTGCGTTCAACTTTGGCACCAGATCGCCACGACCGGCCTTCACTATCCACCTGCTCATTGGCTAACACGGTCTGGTCGATCGGATCCCAGTTGACCGTCGCCTCCTTCTGATAGGCCAGACCCGCTTTGAAAAACTGGAGAAAGATCCACTGCGTCCACTTGTAGTAATCAGGCGCACAGGTGGTCACCTCCCGTTCCCAGTCGAAAGAGATGCCCAACTGGTCAAGCTGTTGCCGCATCTGGGCAATGTTCTGGTAGGTCCAATCTGCCGGGGGAATGCCCCTCTCAATGGCAGCGTTTTCGGCAGGCAAGCCAAAGGCATCCCAGCCCATTGGATTCAGCACCCGGTAGCCCTGCATCCGGCGCACTCGTGCAATCACATCCACAATCGTATAAACGCGGACGTGTCCCATGTGCAGGTTGCCCGATGGATAGGGAAACATGGACAGTGCATAAAACTTGGGTTTACCAGCATCTTCCAGGGTCTTGTATAAACCTTGCTCAGCCCAGGTCTTCTGCCACTTTTCCTCAATCTCAGCGGGGATATAACGGGATTCCACGAATCGAACTCCTGCAACGGGTTGCCTAACTTATTCTAAAAGGTGGATGGTAATCGGGTTTAGTTATGCCCATCTCATCTGGAAAGGGAGCATAGTACATATACTACAAGATGGATGCCGCCTTTCCTGATATCACGGGACTAGTACAGCACGGCGAGAATACGGATACCATTCTGGCTCCTTCCTACTCTCCCCACTTCCCAACCCAATGGTTACTGGACTTATGCTATCGTCCACCAGTGTTTGCAACACTAGGGGCTAGTAGTCTGCCAGGCAGATTTTGAAAAGTTTGCAACCCTTCAAAACCCCCTAAATTGGTTTTTCCGGGTTTAGATAATCAGGCAAAGTTCCTTTGGTGAACCATTAGCGGCTGAAGAGTGGTTTATGCATTTGAAACCGACTGTAACCAGCAGGCGATCGCAAACATGATGTACTCCAAAAAGAACAATTTCCAGATGAACTGATAGAAGCGGCTAATTGAACCTTTGTCTTTTAGATTGACCCAAAAACTACGCAACCAGAGGAGTGAAAGGACAATTAAATGAGTGGTGATCAGGAAGGGAATATGGACATCCGGTAGTCCCCTAATTCCAGCCAGAACCATGCCTGCATAACAAACGGTCAAGACCCAGCGGGATAAATCAAATACCGCTTTTTGTCCCAGTTTCAGGGTCAATGTAGAGATGTTGTACTGGCGATCGCCTTCCGCATCCGGCATGTCTTTGAAGATGGCGATCGCAAACGTAAACACCAACACAAACAACGTCAGTGCCCAGACATTGGGAGGAATCGCCTCTCCCTGGCTGAAGTGCAAAAACAACCCCAGGTTAACAATCACTCCCCGCACTGTGAAGATACACAGCGATGCCCAGAAAGGAAATCGTTTCAGGCGAATGGGGGGTAGAGAGTAAGCCGTTCCAATCAGCAGGCTGCTGCTGACCATTACCAGCAGGTAAGGTCCCTGAAGCAAGGAGAGGGCGATTGCCAGAACACCGGTCACCCAAACAATGAACTGCCCTTCCCAACGGGAAAACTCTCCTGAGGCTAACGGTAGATGGGGCTTATTGATCCGGTCGATCCCCACATCTTCTAGCTGATTCAGCCCGACGATGTAGATGTTGCCACACAAACAGGCAAAAAGAGTAATAAACAGTGAAGTTAAAGAAAGCGCACTGGAAGCAGTGGCATCAGAGAAAGTGCGAGCTAGAACAATGAAATACAGCCCAAATACGCTCAGGGTCGTGCCAATTACCGTATGGGCACGGGAGAATTTCCAAAAAGCGTAGAACCAGGGAAATCGACGTTGTAGCCAGGAGATTCGGACAGGTTTCGCTGAAAAACTGGCAGGTTTAGAAGCAATCCGGCTCATGGGCAAAAAATCAGACTCTAGCCCTGGACTTTACACTATTGTTCGTCATTGGCATATCTCCCCTGGGAGGAAAGATATAGCCTTGCATTTTGGTTAGGACAAGGGGGTGTGGGGGCACTGCCTTCATAGCAGGGGTGAAATTCCTGCCCGCATCACAATCCAAACGCTTACTGCTATCCATAGAAAGCTTTAGCGAGTGGCGCAGAGTAGACCAAATCGAATCAGCCCTCGCTGGTAGCCCCGCCGCATCAAACCCAGTGATAACGCCGCCTGAATCGTCATCCAGCCTGAGCGGAGCAGCCCAATCAAAGCCTTGGGCGTGAAGGCAGAGTCAATCACCACATCCCAAAATGGGGCAACTGCGGTAGACCAGTCAGCCGTGCGAATATTTTGGAAGCCACAGGAGCGAGCGATCGCCTCATACTGAGGTAAGGAAATCACGTAGGGTAAACAATACACCCGGTAGATGTCTTCCAGATGCTTGCGCTCATTTGCAGTCAGAGGTTGTTCATCCGTAGGGCGATGGCACCAGGTCACCAGCAAAAATGTGCCTCCCGGTTGCAAAACCCGATAGCACTCCTGAAGAAATTTCACTTTGTCGGGCATGTGTTCACCACTTTCCAGCGACCAGATCAGGTCGAAGGACTGGTCTGCAAAAGGCAGGTTGAGTGCATCAGCGACTTGAAATTGGGCGATCGCCCTTTTCTGAGGGCACTCAGGGGGAAAAGTTGTCCGGCAAGCTGACGAAACTCTGCCCCGATCTTCCCCCTCTTCTGAACGGCTCCTCTCCTCATCACTTCCAGCCATCCCTGCTGCCTGTGCCCGTTCCTGTGCCCGGTTTGCCTGCACAGGGCTGAGGGTAATTCCAGTTGCACAAGCTTTAAACTTATTTGCCAGGTAAAGAGTACTGCCCCCAATGCCACATCCAACATCCAAAATCTGGCTTGCTTCCTGAATCTTTGCCCAAGCCAGCAGTTCCTCGATCAGATCGATTTGTGCTTGACGACGGTCTTTCTTCTGCTTCCCATCGGCTCCATAGTAGCCGTGGTGCATATGCTCCCCCCAAATCTGCTCCCACAGCGCAGAAGACGCATCGTAAAATTGTTGAATCTGTCGGTTTAAGGTCAGGGTCATGGATAATGTCTTCGTCTACGGTACTTTGAAGCCAGGAGAAAGAAATTACTGGGTGTGTGCCAGGGATGTGGTGTCAGTGCGCCCGGCAATCGCTCCCGGTTATCTCTATGCCCTGCCCTTTGGCTACCCGGCAATGACCATTGGTTCAGGAACTGTCCGTGGCTTCCTGCTCTCTCTCGACAATCCACAATGTCTCACTCGACTGGATGAATTTGAACAGCATGACCCTAGCGAATTTCGTCGCTATAAACCTGATCTGATTTTCGCCGAGAATCAGTACGAACGCAAACAGATTGAAGTTATGGAGCTAAATCAAAACCGCCAGGTTTCCCATGACGGCTCTAATGAACAATTCAAGTTCCAAACCATCGGCTCAGGACGGGTTGATAGGGGCTCTCCCCATAAAAATCTGCACAGCACAACTCTTAGAACCGCCTGGGCCTATTTAATGACTACCGAGCAGGTGGTGCAGCTCGGAGGTGTTCCTTTGCCAGACGGAGAGTGGAATCCCCAAAAGCAAAAAGCGGCCTTTAGCGCACATTCTCAGAGCTAGGATTTCTATCAGTTCCATTCTCATTATCAGAAGATACAGGCTGCGCTACAGGAGCCTTGGGAATCGTGACTAGAGGACGATCAAGGGCAATTAGCAACGGTTCATTAGATGCCGTTGGCGACTGAGGAGCTTCAATCTGCTCAGGTGATTTTGCCACCTGTGGAATCAGCGGATTTTCGGTAGAGAAGAGGGTTGCCATTGCACCAACAAAGAGGGCTGCGATCGCCGCTCCACCCCATACCAGCGACAGCCTGGGGCGGCGCTCAACCTGAGCAAATACTCTTTCCACCGTTTCTTCTGCCGAGCACTTAGAGGCAGGAACGGGCATTGACTGGAAGGCCTGCCGCAGGTTGAGCAAACGGCTGTGAAGGCGCTGCATGCTGGAGTCGGTTGCCAGCCATTCTTCAACTTGCTTCCGCTCTGCTGCAGTCACTTCGCCATCCAGATAGGCACTCAGCAATTCAAAACGATCTCGCGGCATAGTATTCAGGGAACCAGAAGTATGCTGATTCATGGCAGAGGGCAGGTTGTTACTGTTGTGTGAGTTAAGGTTGTGAGTCATCTCATCATCACTTCCACGGATAGGGACTGCACCCGACATCTAAATTAACAAGCAAACCAGATTTGTAACGAGACCAGAAACTTTCTTAAGCAAGACTACAGACTATGTAGCATCAGAAACCCATAAGCTGTCAATCTGCCTTTCAAATCAAATATCGTATCAATGATCATCCAAATAAGTCTGTAGCTGAGACTGCAAGCGAAAGCGGGCTCTAGCAATTCTAGACTTTACTGTTCCCAGGGAAACCCCCGTTAGCTCAGCAATTTCTTCATAAGCCATCCCCTGAATTTCTCGCATGACAATGGTGGTTCGAAATACCTCCGGAAGATCCGCGATCGCCTCCCGCAGTTGGTCATAAAACTCTCGCGTTGCCATATCCTCATCAGGTCCTGGGGTAGTCGAAGCGATCTCCCAGTCCATCTCGCCATCATCCACCGAAAGGGGAGCATCCAGCGATAGGGGAGGAGCATTCCGCTTCCGCTTCCGCAGTTCGTCGTAAAACAAATTCGTTGCAATTCGGCTCAGCCAACCTCGAAACTTTTCCGGTTCATTCAAGCGTCGAATGTTCCGGTAAACCCGAATCCAAACCTCCTGTACCAGATCGGCGCGATCGGACCAGTCAGGAGCCAGGTGGTAAAGGACTTTTTCAACGTGAGGCTGGTGGCGTCGTACCAGTTCTGCAAACGCAGCTTTTTCTGGACGATGCGCAGCCTGACATCGCAACACAAGGTCGTAGTTCGAGAGCTTTTCGGCTTGCACGGGCACTTGGGCGGGGGTTGCCTCAACCGTTGACCAGGATACAGGAAGAGACTGGGTCATGGATGAATCTGCTCTAAAACACTCTTCCCCTCAAGACTCCAGTATCCAGACAAAAGTTCCCACGATTTGAGTCAAAAAGATTGATGGCAGTTTTCAAAATAAAAATTACCAGGTGATCGATGATTTCTGAATAAGGGCGAATGGCTGCTCGCCCGTACAGAGGTAAAGATTTTTTTAGAAATCCCCTCAGTTCTAAAACTGGAGGATAAAATAGCGAGCCTCCATCATAGCGCAGACAGCTCGTGTAGTTTTGAGGCGGCTTCAGGAGCTACGAGTACGAAATTACTTCTACCTCATCTGGAAAATAAACCCCTCGATTACCCTGACTCCCTGCTATCATTGGTGACACTGTACGCAGTTCATTGTGGCTACTTATCTGTCCAATACTCTCGCAACTTGGAGTGGAGCACCCAGCCAAAATTTAGTGAGTAACGGCTGATGTGCCGAGTTAGAACGCAGACCAACAAACAGACTCAACGAGAATGTGATTGCAGCAGCTAACAATAACTTCTCTAACATTACAACTACTCCCAATCTTAATTCCAATCCAGGACTCTACTCAGTCAGAATCTAAATGCCTTGATTTAAGATGAAAGTTTCTTTAGGATTATTTGGCAGAAGCACCCTTCCCAGATCTAATTACAGAGCACCATCTGGCAATTCCAGATTTAGATTTCGGAATTCCAACCCATTTTTTGATCGCTGAGGCATTCTGAAGCTGCCCAATAGCATTGAGAAAATGATCAGGGTTAAATTAAGGTTTTGGTAATTGCTCAGCTAGGTTGACAAGTTTGAAACTCTTGCAGAGTAGGGATTTCAGTAGTAGTCAAATACACCTAGTTCTAGACAGTTAACGAAGAAATAGGGGCTTCAGCCCCTTCTCTAACGCTTCAATTCTCAATAGACTCACATATTGGGAATTCCTAAATAACCTTCTAGATAATGGTTTTGAGCGACTAGATAACGGTTTTGAGCGAGGAAGAGGGTGGTTGAGCAATACTACTTAAGATTTGCAGCTAGGTGAATGATTTAGAGTATTGCTCCAATTAATCCACCCCCCTTTGTGAGCTTAAAGTTTAACCTTAAAAGATGGCTAAATACCTTTTATAGCGGTAGTCATTGTGGTTAGGGCGGGGTGCAGGGGTTCCACCCCTGGCTGGGGGCGAAGCCCCCACTCCCTCTCTAATTCCAATGTCCTAACGCAACTGTGTAGAGCCATAACAGATTAATATTGATAAGATGGGTTTGCCTTTTTAAGATTGCCTGTTTAATTTAGTTAATCTGCAATGGCAGCAATAGTAAGAGATGAAACTATACCTCGTAGCTTGATGTTCCTGTTTCTAGGAGCCTCTTTAGTGCTGCTAGTTATTCAGTGGCGTGCAGGAGCTGAGAATTCTAGGTATAGAGCAGAAGATGGCCTGACTCGTAAATCAGTTAATGAACAGTTGGTTCGCCAAAAGGTTGCTGCCGTTAAAATTACTGAGCCACTAAAGGTTCCTGATGCCCAGAGTGTAACCGCGAGATCTCAACTCCCAGCGGACAAAGTTCAGGCAGTGAATTCTACGGATGGTGTGGAAGAGGGGCCTAATCTGGTGGTCGACCTGAGCGATCGCCGCGTCTATCTTTATCAAGGCAAAAAGCTGAAAACAAGCTATCCCCTGGCCATTGGACAGGAGGGTTGGGAGACACCTACTGGCTCCTTTGAAGTGATAGAGATGCAGAAAGACCCGAAGTGGCTGCATCCAATTACCAAAGAGGTGGTGCTTCCCGGAGCAAATAATCCTCTTGGTAAACGCTGGATCGGCTTCTGGTCAGATGGAAAAACTCACCTTGGCTTTCACGGCACTAACCAGGAAGATTTGATTGGTCAGGCCGTCTCCCATGGCTGTTTGCGGATGCGCAATAAGGACGTGATTGCACTGTACGATCAGGTGTCGGAAGGAACGCCTGTGAAAGTACGGCAGTAGTGAAATAGCAGAGAGGAAGAAGGTGAGAGGAGCGAGGCAAAAACTCAAAACTCCCGGCCTTCCCGCTCCCTCGCTCCCCTACTCCCTCACCCATCCACTCATTCCACCCTTACCTGTCTAACTAGCTGGCCCTGCCTGAGCTTCAAAGCTGGGGGCATAAGCCTGTAGCAGAGCGCTGATCTGGGTAAGAATTTCGTCTCCAGAATTTTTGCCGAGAGCCTGACGTTCAGGGAAGAATTCGGGACGATCCAGGTTACGGGCGATCGCTTCGCCTACCTGTTGGGCGATCAGCCCTTGTAATTCTTCCTTTGCGCGCTGACGTTGATAATTAGCTCCTTCCTCCGTGGTGGCATAGAGAGGGGGGAGGCGGTTGAGTGCATAGGCTGCGATATCGCCCAGATCTAAGGTGCGATCACTGGTAGCTTCAATCTCAGCGACACGGTTGATCGCCTCCGTTAATACCAACTCTTCCATTACATTAATAAATTGCTTGCGGGGAATTGCCACCACCTCGCCAGTTAGCAAAGCTCCCATCAATCGATCCAGAGCCATGTACTCTTCCATGGAAAGCTCTGAAGCTGTATCGCAAATCCGCCCCACCTCTGCTTCCATCGCTGGAGTCAGGTAGCCATCCTGTAAAGCCTGCTCCACGATTTTCTCAATACTCATAGTGCCTCCATACTCCACAGCCATTTGTTTGGATGGGTCGCCTTGATTAATGTTGCCCTAGATTAAACTCGCTGCAACACCTTAACAAAAAGCTTACACAAAACATTATTCAACCCCCTTCGTCCGCCAGGGGGCAGGGTCTACAGAAAGACCATTGACGTATAATCCCCAGTGGAGATGGGGTCCGGTTGCCGCTCCGGTTGCTCCAACGGCGCCAATGACCTGTCCCGCCTTTACAAAATCCCCCTGCTTGACTGTAATCCGGCTGAGATGGAGATAGGCGCTGGTGACACCGTGGCCATGGTCAAGCCCTACGATATTTCCGTTCACCCGAAAGCCATCCTTCTCATACCCCACTAGGACAACCCGTCCCGCCGCTGGCGCAATCACCGGAGAACCATATGCCCCGGCGTAATCTACCCCACGGTGGTAGTAGTCGTTGGCAAATATCCCGTTGTAGTAGCGGCGAATGCCATAGACCCCCGTGATCGGCCCCTGGTTAGGTTGCAGGAAGGGACCATTCCAGAATTTTTGGGGAGTAATCAATTGCTTAAACGCATTCACCCGGTTGTACTCCGCATCCGAAATGTCGCCATCTTTGCCGGGGGGAAGCCAGATGGATTGAGTTGGAAAGCTGCGCCCCTTCAGCTGTACTTTCATGTTGCTAACCTCCCCCCCCCCTTCAATGCGGATCAGCATAATTCCTGGCTTATCCAGTGGAGTCGTGGCGATCAGTGCCCGAAACCGATTGGGACCGATGAGGAAGGTCTGGTAGGTGCGATCGCCCATCCTCACCACCGGAGTCATGTTTGTCTCCAGGTTGTCGTATTGGGCAATGATTGAGAGAGTATCGCCCAGGCGGGGAGCGGAGGGGGTGATTTTGACCTGCAATGCTTTTGCCACATTTGCTAACGCCCATATCCAGGCAGTGGCAGACAAACCCATTGGGGTGGCGATCGTCACAATGGAGCGAATCGCAGAGATCAAATTCAGTTCCATCCAGGGATTGTGATTGGTTTGAGCTGGAGTAGCCATAGGTATCTGTTCCTGTTTCTGGCAGTACAGGATAGCGCCAGATCACTCCAGTTTTCATGTTCTTTACTAAATCCTCGACGAAGTGACCAAAGATTCTGACCCAAAGCCCCCGGAAGCCGCGAAAAGTTTGTATTCTGAAGTTTATAGAGAGTAATACTTCTTTAATTTTTATACTCCTGTGCAAGAAGATTTCAGGTTAATTGTTGATTTAGTGTCTGTACTCGCCGCTGCCGCTGCCGGAGGGCTTCTGGCAGCCTTATTGCGACAGCCTATCTTACTGGGGTACCTGCTAGCGGGTATGGTTGTCGGTCCAACCGGGCTGGGGTTAATCAAAGAGCTCATTCAGGTCGAAACATTGGCCCAGTTTGGGGTCGCGTTTTTACTGTTTGCCCTGGGGGTAGAGTTTTCGTTTTCCGAACTCAAGAAAGTTAAGAGGATTAGCCTGGGTGGGGGTGGACTACAGATTGCTCTAACGATTTTGGTGACAACGCTGGCATCCCTGGGGATGGGGTGGGTGACTTCTCCCGCGCAGGGAGTGTTTCTGGGAGCCATTTTGTCGCTTTCGTCTACGGCAGTTGTGCTCAAATGCTTGATGGAGCGGAATGAGACTGACACTCCCCATGGACAGGTGATGCTGGGAATGCTGGTTGTGCAAGACCTGGCATTGGGGCTGATGCTGGCAGTACTACCGGCCTTAGACAAGCCGCCGGAGGAGATTGGCCTGGCGGTGGGTTGGGCACTTTTGCAGACTGGGTTGTTTGCCCTGGGAGCGGTAGCGGCTGGAATTTGGTTGATTCCGCCCTTGTTGCGCATGCTGGCAAGAACAGAAAGCCGAGAACTCTTTTTGCTGGGAGTGGTAGCGCTCTGTCTGGGAATTGCGCTGCTGACGGAGCACATGGGGCTTTCGATTGAAATGGGGGCGTTTGTAGCCGGGTTGATGATCTCGGAGGTGGAGTATTCTGACCAGACACTCACCTACGTAGAACCGCTGCGAGACATTTTTGCATCCCTGTTTTTTGCGGCGATCGGGATGCTGATTGACCCGGTGTTTCTCTGGAATAACCTGGAGCTAATTCTGGGGCTGGTGGCACTGGTATTTATCGGTAAGTTTTTGATTGTCACCCCTCTGGTCATGCTGTTCCGCTATCCGTTGAGAACTGCCCTGGTTGCAGGTTTAGGGTTAGCTCAGATCGGTGAATTTTCGTTTGTCCTGGCCAGCGAAGGGCAGTTTTTGGGGTTGGTTTCCCGGCGAGTCTATTTACTTATTCTGGGTACCACTGCTGTCACACTGGTGCTGACTCCATTTGTTTTGCGGTTGATCCCCCAGTTATTTGCCTGGGCGGAGTCCCTTCCCTGGTTGAAATCCTATCTGGATCGAAGTGATAAACCGTTAGAGGCGGCTGAAGAGTTGCCTTCTCAAAACCATGTGGTTGTTTGTGGTTACGGGCGAGTGGGTCAAAATATTGTACGGCTTTTGCGGGATCACAACTATCCCGTGATTGTAATTGACCAATCAGAGCGCCGCGTTCAAGAGTTGCGGGAAGCGGGAATTCCTTACATCTATGGAAATGCGGCTAGTCTTCATGTTCTGGAGAAAGCTGGAGTGAAGACGGCGCAGGGGATGGCGATCGCCCTGCCGGATTCCATGAGTACCCGCCTTTGCCTCAAACGTTCTCTGGAACTGACTCCTGACCTGGACGTAGTGGTAAGGGCAAACCAGGATAAGGATATTGAGTTGCTTTACCAATTGGGTGCCAAAGAAGTAGTACAACCTGAATTTGAAGCCAGTCTGGAGCTTTCATCCCACCTGCTGACCGGAATTGGTCTACCGTTACCAGTGATTCAACGGGAGGTGCAGCAAATTCGCAGTTCCCACTATTCGGAATTGCGGGCTGAGCGGCCTTCCTATCAGGTATCGCGGGAGTTGAAGGTAGCGAGCCAGGAAATGAATAGCCGGTGGTATTCACTGCCGGAAAACTCGCCCATGGTTGGGATGACGCTGGAGGAAACGAACCTGCGCCGTCTGACGGGGGTCAGTTTGATGGCAATCCGGCGAGAAAACGGAGAAGAGGTAGACTATCCCAACGGCAAAACGGTGCTGGAAAAGGGTGATCGCCTTCTATTAATCGGCGCATCGGATGAACTGACGGCCTTTGATGAACTTGCCAAAGGAGAGGCCGCAGTCCCGACGGAAAACGCTTCCTGTCAGTGGTTGCTGGTGCCGGAAAATAGCCCCGTAGTTGGCAAAACTCTGGCCGAGCTGCACATTCGGCGGCAGTTTGGTGTACTGGTACAGGCGATTCGGCGAGAGGGCAAATTCATCAGTTATCCCGATGGCAAGAGTGAGCTACAGGCGGGCGATCGCTTGCTGCTCTGCGGCGGCTTTTACTCCCTCAGCCAGGCAAGTCGCTGGATTGCTCCCGATCCTCAACCTTCAACCGTTCTTCCGCTTCCAATTACGACCGTAAGTGTAAGCGAAGCTTTACGGGACTATTTGCCAACGGATAAACCGTTGGAATTTTAGAAAAGGATGGGAATCTGGGCATTGAGTAATCTTTACCCCTGCTTGCTTGCTCAGGCACTAAAGTCTGGGCTTCAGATATACAATAGCCTGCCGCCAGACGATAGTAGGCTGGTCATACTGGTCCGTCAGGGAAATACAATGGGGATCTTGCCAGCGGATTTTGCCCGCCAGCAAATCACCAGTCGTTAGCTTCAGCTCAACTTCTTGCTCTTCCCGAATCAGGGTTTGAATTTGGCGGACACTGGGTAGTCCGGTTTCTAGTTCAACGGTCATTGCTGGCGTCCCCAAAAAACAACTAAGCTCGACAACATGTCACACACCCTATTGCAACACATCTATGGCGATTGAGTTCACCAAATATCACGGATTAGGAAACGACTTTATCCTGGTTGATAATCGGGAATCTGCGGAACCCCTGCTGACGCCAGAACAGGCAGTCCGATGGTGCGATCGCCACTTTGGCATTGGCGCAGATGGGGTCATCTTTGCCCTGCCTGGCCAAAATGGGACCGACTATACGATGCGAATCTATAACTCTGACGGTTCTGAGCCAGAAATGTGTGGCAACGGAATTCGCTGTTTTGCTCGCTTTGTTGCAGAACTGGAAGGAACGACGGAAGCACGCTCCTATCGAATTCATACCCTGGCTGGTGTGATGGTACCCAAACTTGAAGCAGAGGGTCTTGTCACAGTTGACATGGGGGAGCCGCGGTTGCTCGCCGCCGAAATTCCCACAACGGTAAGCAATCCTGATCAGAAAGTAGTGGATTACCCACTCAAGGTTGCGGGGCAGGTCTGGAAGGTTACCTGTGTCAGCATGGGCAATCCCCATTGCATTACCTTTGTGGATGAGGTGGCAGCCATTCCTCTGGAAATCCTCGGTCCCCAGTTTGAGGGCCATGCTGTGTTTCCCAAGAAAACCAATACCGAATTTATCCAGGTTGTTCGTCCCGATTACTTAAAAATGCGCGTATGGGAGCGGGGTGCGGGAATGACCCTGGCCTGCGGGACGGGTGCCTGTGCATCACTGGCAGCAGGGGTTTTGACTGGAAAATGCGATCGCCGCGCGACGGTTGAACTACCCGGTGGTCCTCTGCACATCGAATGGTCTGAACCAGATAACCACCTTTACATGACGGGTCCAGCCGAAAAGGTGTTTACAGGCAAAGCTGTAATCCATTAGTCTCATCGAAAAAATTAAGGGTACGTGGGGGATACGTACCCTTAACTGGCGTGCAAAATATTTTCCGGGATTTTCTTCAGCAGGCTAGCTGAGATAGTTTGCTTCTGCCTCTAGCATGCGAATAAGCTGTTCGTCACCTTTAGCTCTGGCGACTTCTAGACGGCGTTGCAGATTCTTTTGCAGATTTGCGCGATGGGCTTCGGCGGTTTTGGTACGGATTTCTTGACGATTTCTGTTCATAATGAGCACTGCTTCAAATCAACTTAGAATTGTAGCTGTCGCCAGCTTGCTCAGGACATTGGCTTCAAAGGGGGTGGATGGGCTTCCGCCCCCAGCCACGGGTGGAACCTCTGCACCCTGTCCTAAGCCAATGATAACGATAAAATCACTGTCTGTAGTTTAAGATACTGTTTCCTATTTTAATTGTCAGGAAATCCTGTCATGGAGATTTGAGGCGACTTTTCCAAAAAGGAGATATATTCTACTTTCTGCCAGGAGCTTGGGGCTAGGGGCTAAAGTGGGGTTCAGGTGTTTGAGTATGGCTGTAATCATCAGGATGGCGGGAATGGCTGATGACTCAAGGTGGCTTTTTGGTGCTTCTTACGGACTTTGGCTTGAGTGATGGGTATGTCGGAGTGATGAAAGGGGTGATTGCACAGGTCAATCCCCATGTCACCGTGATTGACCTGACTCACCAGATTCCGCCTCAAAATATTGCCCTTGCTCGTTTTGCGCTAATGACTGCCTACCCTTACTTTCCCTCAGGAACGGTTCATGTAGCAGTGGTTGATCCGGGTGTTGGCGGCAGCAGGCGGGCGATCGCTCTGGCTGTAGGCACCGACTCTGCCCATCCCTCTGGCTTCCTGGTCGGTCCAGACAATGGGCTGTTTAGCGGGGTTCTGAGCCAACGTCCGCTCATTGCGGCGGTTGAGCTGACCAATTCTCAGTATTGGCGTACGCCTGAACCGAGCTTCACTTTTCATGGACGAGATATTTTTGCCCCGGTGGGTGCTTACCTCGCCAGTGGAGTGCCGTTGGAGGCATTGGGGGAGGCGATCGCACCAGAAACACTGGTTCAGCTAGCCATTCCTTCCATCCGCATCGAAAAGTTGGATGGGCGCACCTCCCGAATCATTGGATGCATTCAGGCAGCGGATCACTTTGGCAACCTGATTACCAATATTCCCGGAGCGCAGGTAGGAGGAAAGAAATGGATGGTAACTGTCTCTAACCTGACCATCCCTGGCAAACAGACCTACAGTGAAAGCCCCAGCGGGGATTGGGTTGCCCTGGTTGGCAGCCACGGTTGGGTAGAAATCGCCATCAATGGTGGCAATGCCCAGGCAAAGCTTAAACTAGACTGGGGACAGGAGGTTGAGGTAAGGGTGGATGAGTCGATGGGTGGATGAGTTTTGAGTTGAGTTGTGATTGTCGGGGTGGGTTGATTAGCCATATTTGTAGAAAAACAAATAATAAACAAATAATTGTGAGAACTTGCCCCTAAAGGCAGCAATAAGACATCAATCTGGAGAGACGTGACTGGAGGGATAGTTTATGCAAGCGGAACCTGTTGTTTATCAGGGACATTTTGGTGAATTTATAATCACGGATGAAGACCGCCGGGGGGTTGTGGTTTACCGGGGTGGTCTGGCAGTGGCGGCACTCTGCTTCGCGATTGGAGCCGGATTGGTGCTGTGGCAGGGAGACAATTCCACAGTTTTACACCTACTCACTCCGTTGTATTCAGTGTTCTGCGTGGCGTTGGGTATCAGTTTGTTGACAATTCACATTTACATGAAGCCGTTGCACCGGGCATTGCAGGTGTTTTGGGCGATCGGTTGTCTGGCATCGTTGGCGATCGCGCATTTCAACCCAGAACCGTTTGCATTGACAGTTTACAACCAGCCCTTGTCCCTTTTGGGTGTTGGTTTTGTATTTGCGGCTCTAACCGGGATCTTTTTTAAGGAAGCGTTTTGCTTTAATCGGATAGAAACTAAGTTTTTAACCCCTCTGGTTCCTGTACTGTTGTTGAGCCATCTGGTAGGCTTATTACCACTAGAGATAGAACGGGTGCTGCTACTACTTTGGGTTATTCTTTTTCTAGTGTTCGCTTTGCGAAAAGTGATTCAACCCATTCCACCAGACATTGGTGACAAAAGCGTTTTTGATTACCTCGAAAAGCAACGATTGACCAGAACTGACGCTTCTCGTTAGTAGCAATCACCGTTTAACATGACAGAACCTCAATTCCCTAGCCTGATTAAGCGTTATTTGTGGGTTGTGCTGCCATTATTGGGGGGTCTTTCCCTTGGAGCAATTGTTCTAAACCAACCGCAAAAGCAAGCCGCTTCGTCCCAGAACGAAATTGCAGTTGCATCTCCTCTACCCAAGGTTCCTGTTGCCGTTACACCCTCGCCCTCGCCCTTGGCAAAACCTTCCCCCAGGGCTCGCAAATCCCTACCGGCTAAGGTTCCGCCCAAACCCGTTAATCCTGCTACCTATACTGAACAGGAGAAGGCAATCAACCAAGAAGCCAAGTTGAAATTTCTGGCATCTGCTGCAACGGTTGATTCTTTGATTGAAATTCGGGTGGCGATCGCAGAAGGAATTCCCTCAACTACAATTGGCGCTTCCAGCGACGCCATTCTGATGGATAAGGATGGACGCCGCCTACAACAGCTTTCTCCTGGAACATCTTACCCGGTCCAACCGAATGGGGATTCGATTCGGTTGGGTTCCTGGCAACTTCCTTCAATCGTGATTCTGGATCCGGGGATTGGTCAGGTGTTTCAGTTGGGCGATCGCATTTATCGGGGACGGTTGTTGCTAGTTTCCGACCAGGGCAACCTCTGGGGCATTAACTACGTCAATTTGAGGCAGTACCTGCATAGCGTTGTTGGCAGCGAGGTTTCCCCCAGTTGGCCGATGGAGGCATTGAAAGCCCAGGCGGTCGCAGCCCGTTCCTACGCTCTCACTTACTACTTCAAACCAGCTCACTCCCTCTATAACTTGGGGGCAACGGAGTATTACCAGGTCTACACGGGCATCGAGCGAGAAGCCGACCCTACCCGCAAAGCCGTGGATAATACGGCTGGGGAGTTTGTCAGCTATCGGGGGGGAATTGTGGAATCGCTGTACGCCGCCTCCGACGATATCGTTGCTGAAGCCTTTCGAGGCCATGGGATGAGTCAGTTAGGTGCCCTCGACCTGGCCGAAAAGGGCTATAACTACAAACAGATTCTGAGCAACTACTATCCAGGAACGGGCGTGGGGCGGGTTGAGGAAGATTACAACTAGGGACGATGGCATCAGTCCAGTAACCATTGGGTTGGGGAGTGGGGAGTCGGAGGGAATCAGAATGGTACCCGTATTCCCGCCATGCTGTACTAGTGGTCTGTCAAGACTGTTTTGATGGGTTGAAAACCCTCAAAACACCTGAGAATTGGGT
This sequence comes from Leptothermofonsia sp. ETS-13, assembly GCF_049200465.1. Taxonomy (NCBI): domain Bacteria; kingdom Bacillati; phylum Cyanobacteriota; class Cyanophyceae; order Leptolyngbyales; family Leptolyngbyaceae; genus Leptothermofonsia; species Leptothermofonsia sp. ETS-13. Next base: position 367,719 of record NZ_CP120836.1, on the reverse strand, counting down.
TTTGTAGATTTGAGTTATTCCTCAAATGAGTTAAGTTGTCTGTCGTCAGCCATCGCGATCGCGCTGCATGAAATCGTGAAACCCAATGGTTCCTACGGAGTCTACATCTTCCTACAGAGTCTACATCATTGGTACTAAAACAACTTATGACGACAGATAAGTGTACCGACTCAAGCTACGTTCGTAATTTTGCAGCAACAGTTGGGACTCTTGCAGGGTAATGCGTTTTTCCTGCATGGCCTGCTCTGTTTGCTGGCGGATGCTTTCAACCAGATCTTCAGAGTCATACTGGACATAGCCAAGAACTTCGGTCATGGTATCGCCTTTAACCACATGGTCAATTTGGTAGCCCTTGGGGGTAAGGGTGATGTGAACCGCATTGGTGTCGCCAAACAGGTTGTGCAGATTACCCATAATTTCCTGGTAAGCACCGTTAAGGAACATGCCCAGATAGTAGGGTTCGTATTCCTGGGGGATGGAAGAGTTCTGAGTTTTGGGTTCTGTCCCCTGTGCTTTGGGAATCAGGGGGTGAAGTTCCAGTACGTGTTTGACATCACGCAGGTCGATGAACTGGTCAATTTTGCCGTCACTGTCGCAGGTTAGGTCGGCCAGGGTGGCGCGTTTAGTGGGTTCTTCGTCAAGGCGGTGGATGGGCATAATGGGGAAAAGTTGGTCGATCGCCCAGCTATCTGGAGCTGATTGAAAAACGGACAGGTTAATGTAGTAGATCGAGGCCATGATCTTTTCCAGATCTTCCAGATCGTCGGGGACGTATTCCTGCTGGCGAGCGATGCCCAGAATCTTTTCACAGCAAGCCCAGTAGAGCCGTTCTGCTCGCGCCCGTTCAGGCAGGCTGAGGTAACCAAAGTTAAACAGGCTAATGGCTTCTTCCTTAAACTGGGTAGCATCGTGAAAAGCTTCCTGATAGTTCTCTTCGTTAATGGATTCATAGGTTTCGTAGAGGTTCCGAATAATCAGGTGTTCTTTTTCCTGAATTGGCTCTGGAGTGCCGTGGGGTACATCACTGGTACTCAGAACGTTGAACACCAAGACGGATTGGTGGGAGGCGATCGCCCGTCCACTTTCGCTAACCAGGGTAGGGACGGGCAAATTTCGCTCGGCGCAGGCTTCCTTCACTTCTGCCACAATGTCGTTGGCGTAGTTCTGGATGTTGTAGTTTTTGGAGGCGTAGAAGTTGGTTTTGGAACCGTCATAGTCCACTCCCAGGCCACCTCCCACATCTAGGTACTTCATATCGGCACCCAGTTTGGCAAGTTCAACGTAGATCTGGCTGGCTTCCCGGATGGCATCTTTGATGACGGCAATGGAGGAAATTTGGGAGCCGATGTGGTAATGCAGGAGTTGAAGCGAGTCCAGCATGTTAGCCGCCCGGAGTTGCTCAACGGTTTGCAGAATTTCAGGGATAGTAAGCCCAAATTTGGCGCGATCGCCTGCTGAAGTTCCCCAGCGTCCGATTCCCTTACTACTCAACTTGGCCCGCACACCCACAATTGGGCGAATTCCTAGCTTGCGTCCGGCTTCAATTACAAGCGGGACTTCCTCAATCTGCTCCAGCACGATAATGGCGTCCTTGCCTAACTGCTGGGCCAGGATTGCCATTTCAATGTATTCCCGGTCCTTGTAGCCATTACAGATCAGCAAGGCTCCCGGCGTTTTCAGCATAGCCAGGGCAATCATCAGTTCCGGCTTAGACCCCGCTTCCAGACCAAACTGGTGGGGTTTACCAAATTTCACCAGTGCCTCAACCAAATGGCGTTGCTGGTTGCACTTGACTGGGAAAACCCCCCGGTAGTCGCCATCGTAGCCATAGCGAGCGATCGCCTTGGAAAAGGCCGCATTCAGTCGTTCAATCCGGTCTTCCAGAATGTCGGAAAAGCGAATGAGGAGGGGCAGGCTGAGGTTACGCAATCTCAGGGCATTGACCAGCTCATAAAGGTCGAGGGAACCGCCGCGATCGCCCAGGGGAGAAACGGTTACATGTCCAGCCGCATTAATTGAGAAGTAAGGCTCTCCCCAGCCCGTAATCCGGTACAGTTCTTCGCTGTCCTCAATCGTCCAGGCTTTTTTCAACAAATTTGATTGCGATGAACCAGTTGCAGTCTCGCTGGCAGAGTTCTTCGCTGACTGCTCTTCATGAGAACTTGCTGGTTTTTTCTCATCCTCAACTTTCGGTGCAACGGATTTTCCCACCATTTTCCCCCGACCTCGCAATACCTACAGAAATGCCAGTCTATCGCATTATCAGTCAGTTGAAGGTAAGACAGCAGACCCCCTTAGGCGGCACTCCCCAGACAAATGCTCAAATCGATATGAATTTGCACAAATTTACTTTACTCAATAAAGCTTTTTCTGCAAGCGCCAGCTACCCCTGGCTGGAATTGTTTTCACTGATCACCAGCACGGCTGCCCCCTGAATCTTACCACTGCGGAGAGCGGCCAGAGCCCCGTTCGCCGCACTTAAGGGAAAAGGTTCTACCTGAGTGTGAATGGGAATTTGGGGAGCCAGGGTCAAAAACTCCTCTCCGTCACGGCGGGTTAGATTGGCAACCGAACGCAGTACCCGTTCGCCCCATAGAATTTCGTAGGGGAAGGAGGGAATGGCACTCATGTGGATTCCAGCACAGACGACGGTACCTCCTTTGGCGATCGCTCTTAACGCCGCCGGAACCAGAGCCCCTACTGGAGCAAAAATAATTGCTGCATCCAGTTGTTCCGGTGGAGATTCATCCGAACCCCCTGCCCAGATAGCTCCCAGATCCCGTGCAAATTGCTGTCCGGCGCTGTCTCCAGGGCGGGTAAAGCCAAACACCTGCCGCCCCTGATGACGGGCGGTTTGAATGACAATATGGGCTGTGGCTCCAAAGCCATAGAGTCCTATCCGTTCAGCGTCGCCTGTCATCATGAGGGAGCGATAGCCAATTAACCCGGCACAGAGCAGGGGAGCCGCTTGCAGATCGGGGTAGCCCTGTGGAATTGGGAAACAGAAGCGCTCATCGGCAACGGTATATTCCGCATAGCCGCCATCGATTTGGTAGCCAGTAAACTGCGCAGAATCACACAGGTTTTCGCGCTGGGTCAGGCAATATCGGCAGTGATTGCAGGTGTACCCCAGCCAGGGAATTCCAACGCGATCGCCCATCCCAAACCGTTCAACCCCTTCGCCGACCTGCACAACCGTTCCCACAATTTGGTGGCCAGGAACCAGCGGCAACTTTGGCTGGGGCAGCTCTCCATCTACTATATGCAAATCAGTACGGCATACTCCACAGGTATGCACTCGAATTAATACCTGCCCAACACCTGGATTGGGAACTGGTAAATCAGCTTCCTGCAATGGTTGGCCAGGGGTTGTTAGAATCATGGCTCGCATATAACGATCCTACCTGGAATGGAAAAGGACTGAACGCGGTTTCTGACTGCCAGACACTGTTTTGTTGCAACCACTCTTGCACACTGACCTGGTAAAGAATTAAGGAAAGCGTGAACTGTTTTGCGAACGGACTCAGGAACCAGTATTGTTTGGAAAGGGCGAATGCAGAGATTCCCATTTTTTTCCTTGCAGAACAGAGCGGAGCGAAGAATCTCCATGTCACAAGTCACGATTGAATCTATTCTTCAAGAAAAACGTTTATTTCATCCGTCTCCAGAGTTTTCCCAAAAAGCGCGTATTAAAAGTCTGGACGAATATCGGCAACTCTACGAAAAAGCGAAAGCTGACCCCCAAACCTTCTGGGCAGAACTGGCAGAAAAAGAACTGCACTGGTTTCAGAAGTGGGATACTGTTCTCGATTGGCAGCCTCCCTTTGCCAGGTGGTTTGTCAACGGCAAGATTAACATTTCCTATAACTGCCTCGATCGCCACCTCGCAACCTGGCGGCGCAACAAGGCAGCTTTGATCTGGGAGGGAGAACCGGGCGACTCACGCACCCTCACCTATGCCCAACTGCACCGGGAAGTATGCCAGTTTGCTAACGTTTTGAAGCAATTGGGGGTGCAGAAGGGCGATCGCGTCGGTATCTACATGCCCATGATTCCGGAAGCTGCCATTGCCATGCTGGCCTGTGCTCGCATTGGTGCCCCCCACTCAGTGGTGTTTGGTGGGTTTAGCGCTGAGGCACTGCGCGATCGCCTGATTGATGCCGAGGCAAAACTGGTAGTTACTGCGGATGGTGGCTGGCGGAAGGATGCGATCGTCCCGCTCAAGGACCAGGTGGACAAAGCCCTGTCCAATAACACCGTTCCCAGCGTGCAAAACGTGCTGGTAATTAAACGGACTGGGCAAACCATCTCCATGCAGCCAGGACGCGACCACTGGTGGCACGACCTGCAGGCGGGCGCTTCTGCCCATTGCCCTGCCGAACCGATGGACAGCGAAGACATGCTGTTCATCCTCTACACCTCCGGCAGCACAGGCAAACCCAAGGGTGTCGTTCATACCACGGGCGGCTACAACCTCTATACTCACATGACAACGCAGTGGATCTTTGACCTGCGGGATGATGACGTGTACTGGTGTACGGCGGACGTGGGCTGGATCACGGGCCACAGCTACATCGTCTACGGTCCCCTCTCGAATGGGGCAACCACCTTGATGTATGAAGGAGCGCCGCGCCCCTCCAACCCCGGCTGCTTCTGGGATGTGATTGAAAAGTACGGCGTCAACATTTTTTACACCGCTCCCACAGCCATTCGCGCCTTCATCAAAATGGGAGAACATTTGCCCAGAGCACGAGATCTCTCTTCCCTGCGCTTACTGGGAACAGTGGGTGAACCGATTAACCCAGAAGCCTGGATGTGGTACTACAAGGTGATTGGGGGTGAGCGCTGCCCGATTGTGGATACCTGGTGGCAAACGGAGACGGGCGGCATCATGATTACACCCCTGCCGGGCGCAATTCCCACTAAGCCAGGTTCAGCTACCTTACCCTTTCCCGGCATCCTGGCAGATGTGGTCGATCTGGAAGGGAATTCGGTTGGCACAAATGAAGGTGGCTACCTGGCCGTACAGCATCCCTGGCCTGGCATGATGCGTACCGTTTACGGCGACCCGGATCGCTTCCGCCGTACCTATTGGGAACACATTCCACCCAGGGATGGGCATTATACCTATTTTGCCGGAGATGGAGCCCGGCGAGATGAGGATGGTTATTTCTGGGTGATGGGTCGGGTGGACGATGTGATCAACGTTGCCGGGCATCGTTTGGGAACGATGGAAATTGAGTCGGCGCTGGTATCTCACCCAGCCGTGGCCGAAGCGGCAGTCGTCGGTAAACCCGACGAACTGAAAGGCCAGGATATTGTGGCGTTTGTGACCCTGGAGGGCAACCACAGTCCCAGTGATGCCCTGCTGAAGGAGCTGAAGGAACACGTGGTTCAGGAAATTGGAGCGATCGCCCGTCCGGGGGAAATCCGCTTTGCTGATGCCCTACCCAAGACGCGATCCGGTAAAATCATGCGGCGGTTGTTGCGTTCCCTCGCTGCAGGCGAAGAAGTCTCTGGCGATGTTTCTACCCTGGAAGACCGCAGTGTATTAGAAAAACTGCGCCAGGGAGGAGCTTAAGCCGGAAAGGCGAAATGACCCGCTATCCTTCTTTCCCGGAATCTGGCCTGCTTGGCTGGATGATAACTGGTTGGGCGTTGCTCCTGTTGATCGCCAGTAGTGCGCGACACATTCTGTTTCAATCGGGGGCGTTTGACCTGGGCTATTTTGATCAGGCGATTTACCTCATCAGCCAGGGGCAGGCTCCGGTTGTGTCTTTCTGGGGCTTTCACTTTCTGGGGGGACATGCTGATTGGATGGTGTACCCGCTGGCGTTGTTTTACAAGATTTATCCCAGCGTTTACTGGCTATTTGCGGTGCAGGCGATCTCCCTAGCCCTGGGTGCTTTGCCCACCTATCACCTCGCTCGCCAGGCTGGTCTGCAAGGATCTCTGGCAATAACGCTGGCGGCGGTTTACCTGCTCTATCCGTTAATTTTCAACCTCAATCTGTTTGATTTTCATCCAGAGGTGATGGCCCTGCCCTTAATTCTGACCGCTGTTTGGACCGCGCGGCAGGACAAAGTTTGGGGATTTGCCATTTGCACGATCATCATTCTGGGTTGTCGGGATGCGCTGTCATTGACTGTTGCGGCGATGGGGTTCTGGTTGCTGGTGTTTGAGAAAAAGCGGGTGTGCGGAGCGATCGCCCTCATTACTGGAGTTGCCTGGTTTCTCATTGCTACCCAGGTGGTCATTCCAGCCTTTCGACCCGCGGGCGTTGAAGCCACCCTGCGCTATGCCTATCTGGGTGACTCAGTTCTGGAAATTGCCAAAAACCTGTTTTTTAAGCCCGATTTGGTGCTGGGCAAAGTGTTTTCTCTGGCGACGTTAGAATACGGGCTGCTTCTCATCGCCCCATTGATTTGGGGATTGTCTATTCACTGTTTGGCCCCTCTCACTGCCGCACTTCCCTTACTGGTTATGAATATCCTCTCTGACGCACCCAGCCAGAGGGATCTGGTGCATCAATATTCATTACCTGTCCTACCGTTTTTGTTAGTGGCAGTGATAGCAGCCCTTACGGCTCAAAAGACCTGGTTCAGAAACCGCTGGAAGATCCTTCTCTGGTCGCTGATTGCATTTCTGGTTCTGGCAAAGTATGGCTACTTTGGTTCGCTTTACCTCAATTCGCTCGATACCTGGAGTGCTACACGAGCAGCAGTAGCCCAGGTGCAGAGTAAAGGCAGCGTCCTTACCACTCATAACATTGTGCCCCACCTCACCCATCGCCCCCACATCCGGTTTACGATCGCCAGTGCCCCCTCTCCTGACCTGGCAAAGTTTGACTATATACTGCTCAACACCCGCCATCCTGGCTGGATGAGTACTCCAGAATTTGCTTTGGAGCTCGTAAATCAGCTTCAAAAAGCGCCCAATTTCAAGCTTCGCTATCACCAGGATGGTGTTTATCTCTTTGTTATGCCGCCTCAACTAATCTGTCAGGGCGCAACCGAAAGATCATCTGTCGGGCTTCAAAGCCAAGTTGATGCAGGGAGTTGAAGAAGTACTGCTTTGAGGTCAGCGGCGATATGATAGACGTTACTGACTAGCTTGTATGTAGTATGATTCAGCCTGAATTCAAGCCTTTATTTAATCGTAATCTTAAGCGACAAAATTTTCAGGATTCCCGAATACCAGCGCCACTACAGTTGGCAGCCAAGGCAGAGGCATGAATTATTTGAAGATATTAAAAAGCTGGAATTGGCTAGGGAGAAATACGATGAAAGAATTCATTTTATGGCAACCATCGTTTGCCTGAAAACTAAGGATAAGGAGCAAGTTGGTTCTAAAACCTTCTATATTTATGATGTTGTTGATGGGCAACAACGATTAACAACGCTAGTTATTCTTTTAAAGTCTATAAGTCTTAAGCTTAAATCTGACCAACAGCTTGATGAAGCAAAAGAGTTAGATAAGTTGCTAGTCAAAGATGACGGAAGGCTTATCATTCTACAGAATAATCATGATAATCGACTTATCCTTAGAAATTATCTAGAGCATGGGAAAAGCCAGACCCACGTTCTATAAAAACTACTGCCGACAAAAACATATCACAAGCAATTAAAGATTGTGATAAATTTGTAGACGATCATTCTAATGCAGTCAAACTTCTCGCTCTTGTAAAAAACCGTCTCTACTTTATCTTTCAATCGTTAGAAGATAAAGGTGCGGTATATACCATTTTTGAAGTCTTAAATAGTCGAGGACTTGATGTTGACTGGCTTGATAAATGTAAAAGCTTGTTAATGGGACTATTGTACGAATATGCAAGTAGCCCAGAGAGTAATGATCTTTTCAGTGAACACTTAAATGAGCTTCATGGCTACTGGTCTGATATATACAGAGAAATTGGACTTCAGAATATCCCAGGGCATGAAATAATACGATTTGCCGCGACTTTAAAGGAGGAAAGCGGAGCGGGAAGACTTCTCAGTGCAGAAGATACGCTTGAATTCTTCAAAAATGATTGTATAAAGCTATCTGGCAATGATTTGATCATCAATAAAATCATTGAGAATACGGTTTGGCTTCAGGAAATCACATCTTGTTTATCCAGACTATATGCTGATAAAAGAAGAAATGCCGTCACTGATATTACTCAAGCAAGATTGCTGGCAGTGGCAATTATGCTTCGGAAAGACTTGACAGAAGAAGAGCGAGATAAGCTACTTGAGCAGTGGGAACGGACTTCTTTCAAGATATTTGGTCTTTTTAGAAAAGATGCACGTACTAAAGTTGGTGAATATGTGCGTGCGGCAAGGAAGATCCACAAGGATAAAAATGCAAATGTTGATGATCTACTGAATTTTATTTCAGGGATAGGTAGTGATTTTCCCATCGAAACAGCGGTTGAAGAATTGAATAAGCATGATTTTTATAGTGACTGGCAAAAAGAATTGCGATACTTCTTCTTTAGGTATGAAGAGTATTTATCAAAGATGAATGGTACTCAACTTAATCAAACTCTCTGGAATGTGATATGGGAATCGAATCCGAATGAGACAATAGAACATATTTTGCCTCAAGATAAACCTCAAGATAAAAGTGATTCTAGTTGGAACCATATTGCTGAAACTAAGTATAAAGAGCTTTTGCACTCCATCGGGAATTTATGTTTACTTTCGCCAAGCCTCAATTCAGAGGCAAGTAATAAGGGTTTTGAAGCCAAAAAGGAGATTTATAAGAAGGCTAATCTTATGCACTTGAAAGAGATTGTTTTCAACAATGATGTTGAGCGTAATGTATGGGATGAGGATGCAATTAACAATAGAAGAGAACGCTTGATTCAGTTCGCTATAAATCAGTGGCAGGATCTGTAACAGTAAAATCATTTATAGACTAAATAATTGCTATGGAAACTAAAACGATCACAATCCGTGTGAATGCTGAGGTTGCCCGTATTTTTGAGGCAGCATCTGAAGAGCAGCGTCGCAAATTAGAAGCATTACTCAGCCTAAAGCTTGGGGATGCAACTCGACACAAAAGACCTCTAGAGGAAGTGATGAGTGATATTAGTCGGAATGCTCAAGCGCGAGGGTTAACCCCAGAAATTTTGAACTCAATTTTGGATGAAGAATGAAGTGCGCTATGTTTTTGATACAAATGCTCTTATTAGTGCGCTTCTGTTTGAAAACAGCAAACCTGCTCAAGCACTTCGATATGCTTTGGCAAATGGAGAAGTATTACTGTCACTTGACCTTTTGGAAGAGTTAAATGAGGTTCTTGGGCGCGAAAGATTTAATCGGTATTTAACCACTGAAGAGCGAGAGGAATTTTTAGAAGCTTTTGATAGAGCGGGCAGTTTTGGTTGAAATAACTGAGAATGTGCAAGAGTACCGTGATCCAAAAGATGACAAGGTGTTGGAGTTGGCATTGAATGGAGAAGCGCAGTACATTATCAGTGGCGATAGGGACTTGCTCGTATTGCATCCATTCCGTGATGTGTTGGTGATTACAGCAGATGAGTTTCTGAAGACAGTTGAGGCTAGGTAGCGGCGGCGGCATAACAACCCGCTTTCACCCGACCGTTGAGAGGTTGTCTATTGGAATCGAGGGTTGTCTGCGGCAGGTGAAGCGGAACGATAAGTAGCTGGACACAATTAAATATTAAGGATGATTTTGGGGGTGGAGGGGGTGAAACCCCCTGCTTGGGGGCACAGCCCCCACACCCCCTTTTCACGGTTAATAGCAATTTGATTGTTAAATGCGACAAATCAAGGATTTGAGAAGCCAGAAGCCAGGAGCCAGATTTATTCTGACTCCTGACTCCTGGCTCCCGGCTTCTTCCACTTTCAGAGTGCTTCTATTACTTCTGCTTGCCTTCATTGTTCTGCGGCTGGTGTTCTGGTTCAATACCTTTCCCAATCCAGATGAGGCTTATTACTGGCTGTGGGGACAACATCCAGGATGGTCTTACTATGACCACCCACCCTTGCAGGCCTGGATTCAGGGGCTGTTTACAGCCGGGTTTGGACGGTCAAATTTTGTTCTGCGATTGCCTAACCTGGTCAGTAATGCCGTCTTTTTTTACACGTATTACCGCATTACTCGCTATTTGTATGGGCAGAATGCTCACTACCATTTCTGGGTTTTAGTGCTGCTGGTGCTGGCTTCGCCGCTGTACTTTCTATTCCTGGCTCTGGCCTGGCATGACCACCTGTTAATTACTTTTTCGTTGATCTCGGCCTATCTGTTCATCCGGTTTTTAGATGGATATCTGGCAGATGGCAGGGGGGAAAGTTGGCGGTTATACGCTGCGGCAGGGGCGATCGCTCTGGCTGGACTGTGCAAGTACAGTGCCATTTTTGTGGGACTGGGTTTTGTGGCTGCGATGGTAGCAGATCGGCGATTACGTCCACTGTGGTACGATCGCCGAGTTTGGATAGCAGGGGCGATCGCGGCGATAGCTTTGATTCCTATTTCGCTCTGGAACATCTCCAATGACTTTCAATCTTTCCGCTACTACGCCAACCGCAGCGTGAATACTGGAGATTTCAGTTTCAAGATCGGTCCATTTCTAAACTTTGTGCTGTTTTCGTTCTTGACTGTCTCTCCTGTAAACTGGCTGGGGTTTGTTCACGGGTTCAGAATGTTTTTCAAGTCAAGCAGCCACAGGAATGGGGAATGGGAAACGGGGAGTGGGAATGAAATTCATTGTAAGCAGATAGCTTCACCTGTGGTATCGAAATCGGTTTATCCCGTGATTGCCTTTTGGGTATTTATCGTTTCCACCATTACCCTGACTGCCATTTCGCTGGTATCTGCAGCCCTTTATTACTGGAATATCACGGCCTATCTGCTGCTCTTTCCCCTGGCTTCAAGTTTTTTCTTGAAGGGTCAGCAGTGGAAGGAACAAGCTACCAGGGTGCAAGGTACAAACAATGCTCCATCGGTTGCCGATTCCAGGTCGCATCTTGCACATAAGCGTCTATTTTGGGGCGGGCAGTTTTTTGGATTGTTATTTGCAGGGTTGCTCGTTATCCACTATAGTTTCTTGCCACTATCTGCCCTGGTTAGTAAGACTGAAGACCCGGACTCGCGCATGCTGTTTGGCTGGAATCAGGTAGCGGAAGCTGTCAAAGCAGAGGTGGCAAGTCTGGGAGACAATCCTTTTCTGGTTGCCACGGATTACCGAACCGCCTCCGCTCTGGCCTACCAACTAAATGACAAAAACGTGCTGGCTGTTTCAGACCGGGTTGATCAGTTCGACTTCTGGTACACGGATGATGCATCCTTTTCCTTTAAAGGCAAAAACGCTGTCATCCTTTCGGATAGCTGGCATCCCGTACAGTCCGAGTTGTTATCTCAGTTTGAGCGAGTGTCAGTTGCCACGGCTATTCCGGTGGTTCGTTTTGGAGTGTGGATTAAGAACTACTACGTAACGAACGGCTATGGGTTCAAGAAGATGGCGATGGAGGTTTACCTCCAGTATTACGGACATTAACAACCTTGCTTAACAGATCAAACCAGAACGGGGCACCCATGGCGATCGCAATACCCGTTACCAGCCAACCCATCAACCGCCGAAAAGACTCCATGGGTTTGGCAATAATGAGTTGGGCAACCACTGGAACATTGGTGGCTGCTTCGGGCCCCAGACAAGCCTGACGAAGGTCGGTACGCTCCTCGGCTCTGGTCTGTATTAGGGCTGAATCGCCGGTTTCTGGTGGAGAGCCTTTACCCAACTCGCATCTAAATTGGCGAATCAGATTGGGAGGGTCCCACCCAACTGGCAGCGTCAGATCACGAAGCGCAAGTTCAGCCTCATCCTTCAGTTGCTCAAGGCGCTCAGCGTTTAAGGCAGCGTTGTTGCCTAAAGGTACCTGAGTTGCCCGATCTGTCACAACTTTGCGGAGATTCTCATCACTCGAAAGCCGATCTGCAATGTAGAACGAATCGGCATTGGCAATGATTGCCAGCAGCATACCCAGGATAATCGCGACCCCCTTTGCATTTCGCTTATAAACCCCAGAGGCGCGGGACATGGAGCGATCGAACCAGATTGCAATTTCTTCCCGAAATTGATTGACGTAGTTGTCAGTGCGTTCTACTTTAGCATGGGCCCATCCTGCCAAGCTTTCGAGGGTTTCCCGGAGGGGTTTAGGAACTTTGCTCAAAAGTTGCTTGATTTCCTGATAGGTTTCGTAGTTTTCGTAGGTTTTCCGATCTTGATCGCTGAGTTCACCCAATTCAATCAATTTCGTGAGAGCCTGGCTGATATAAAGGCGGCGTTGCTCATTGTTGAGGTCTCGAATCGTAAGGGGCTTATCCAAACCCTGATTGTATTCTTCTAGCAACGCTTGAAGCTGAGCATCCACTTTTTCCGCGATCTCCTCTGCTTTGGTTTTCAGCTGTTCATAGGCAGTGGCAATTTCTCGATGGGTTTTACTTGCCTGATTTACCATTTCGGCGACTTCGTAGGCATTGGGCTGGAGCCCACCCGACAAAATTGCCCGCTCATTATTTTCACCGAAGAGCCCCAGTTTAAAGAGCTTCAAGCGCCGAATAAAATATTCTTTGGTTTTTGGTTCAAGGTTAAATTCTTCCGGGGGGACATCTGCACACGCATCAATATAGCCATTAAGACTGTGACCCATCCGTTCAATGCAAGTCGTTAAGGCAGCCTGTCCAGTTTGATAATCTTTCAAGATATCGTCATAATCTTCAACCAGAATTCTGAACCTTTCATCAGAATTCAAATTCCGAATTCCAACCTTCTCTGCAATAACTCGAACTCCACCTTTCTCCCAATTGTCTATTAAAGAATCATCTTCAGGAATTTCTATAGTGCCATCTTCACGATTAGAAAACTTGCCTGTAACGCGATTAACAAACTTGCCTAACCGAACTTCAGTTAACTTGTCTGCCAAAATCGAAATTCCCAAACTGTCCATCAGCGAAGTGGCAAATGTTTCAGGGGGAATGTACGAAGGTCCTGTCGATTGATTTCTACCAAAAGCACCTTTACGGTTGCCCGGTATAAACCAGCGGGTGATGGCTCTCAAGCTCCGAGCAATCAACCCTTTGGCTTCCTGATTGACGGTCCTTAAAAGCGGATTATTGTAAAGGCGATCAACCAGATCTTTAACTTGCTCTTCTTCTTTGGTATCCGTACCACCTGCTAAAAGGACTTCAATTGAATCTTTTAAATGCCTGGCTCGCCATTGCAAAAGAGTGGTCAATAGTTCCTGAAGCTCAGATGCAAGCAAGCTCAGAATTAAGTAGATGAAAAGTAAACCGATCGCAATATCAAGAATGAACGGAAGGTTCATAGCCACTGCCCTGATACCAACAAGCTCCCAGTAAGCACCAGTACTATACAGGGTTGCTTCCACTCCGCTTTGACTCCTTAACCAAAATTAGCGAGGATCCTTAATTCCCTGGTGATAGCTGTGAAGTGTGAAGGGGAGTGAGAGTGAAAGGGTAGATGGATGGATGGGTGAATAGATAGGTAAGTTTTGAGTTCTGCTCAAGAGTGGTAGATTCCACGGAGTCTTTGCGATCTAAACCACGAATTTGTTGTGAGAACAATCAGCGGTAATTCGTTGCCCAGGTCGCTTAATTGAGCCCTATCAAATGATTTTTCTTTGTGTATGTCTTAGATTTTCTCTGCAAAATCACGTAAAGTAGAAGTGTTTTCTTTAAAGAACCCATGAAGAAAGAACCCATGAAGATCTGACCGTTCATCCTGACTCGTATGGTCTGTAGTTGAAGATAAAAACCACAATTGTGCCATTTTTGGGCATAGACCCTCGTTCAATGAAAGGTGCAGGCCATGTCAGGGATTTTGGAATTGCCAGGCCACTCTAAAAGCTGGAGTGACGCGGACTTCTACTCTTCTCATTGCTTGACAAAATTTTTCTCAAAAAGCTCTGGTTTAATGGAGTGCGCTGGATGGGGCAATGCAGTGCAAGAGTCATTTCGGAACCATGCCAGTGCAGCCTCATTGGATTCTTCCTTCCGTAAAGCCCGGTTCAACCGTCGCTCCTCCCAGCCATCGGTATCGCCTCAGCCGGGAATGCCTTCAAAAACCACCTTTGACACCCTTGTCACTCAGGCTGAACCAACTTTGGCGATCGATGCTGGCAACACCCTGGCCACCGCTCGTGATCTGGGTATTCTCAGCGGCTCCCAAACCATCTATGAATCTGTTGGTTCCACGGATCCAAATGACTACTTTCGTTTTAGTCTGAATCAGATCAATGGTTTCAGCCTTTCCCTCACTGACCTGACTACGGATGCAGATGTTCAACTCCTCGATAGTACTGGCAGCCTGATCGCCAGTTCCCTTACCAGTGGCACCAGTCCAGAAGTCATTACCCGTACACTGGCCGCAGGCACCTATTACATTCGGGTTTATCCCTACAGTGGCAGCACCAACTATACCCTGAACCTGTCGGCAAGTTTAGTCAGTCAGTCGGCGAACTACAGTACCCAATATGGGTATGGGTTGGTTGATGCAGCGGCTGCCGTTGCCTCCGCCCTGAGACAGCCACTTTTTCCTGCCGTTCCCAATTCAGGTGGCATTAATTGGGGTCTAGACCAGGTGAATGCTCCAGAGGTTTGGGCAAGGGGTTACACCGGCCAGGGAATCACTGTGGCTGTAGTCGATAGCGGTGTGGACTATACTCACCCAGACCTGAACGATAATATCTGGATTAATGTCCGCGAAATTGCCGGAAATGGAATTGATGATGACGGCAATGGCTATATTGATGATGTACTGGGGTGGGATTTTGTTGATAATGACAACACCCCGCTGGATCTGGATGGGCATGGTACCCATATTGCGGGGGCGATCGCCGCTGAAAACAACGGAATTGGCGTTACTGGAGTTGCCCACGGAGCCAGGATTATGCCAGTGCGGGTTCTGGATGCGGATGGATTTGGTACCTATCCCGGTATTGCAGCAGGTATTCGTTACGCCGCCAACAATGGCGCACGGGTGATTAACTTGAGTCTGGGAGGAGGGGGTTCCTCGGAGGAAGTGTCCGCCGCAATTCAATATGCCACCCAACTGGGTGCAGTTGTGGTGATATCGGCAGGTAATGAGGGCGCTAATCAGCCAACTTTCCCAGCAAACTTGACCAATCAGTGGGGAATTGCCGTCGGTGCTGTGGATATCAACAATCAAATCGCCAGGTTTTCTAACGATGCAGGAGCTGTTGTGGTGAACTATGTTGTGGCACCGGGCGTTCGTACCTACTCCACAACTCCCAATAACACTTATCAGTACTACAGCGGCACTTCAATGGCAGCACCCTATGTGGCTGGAACAGCAGCATTGATTCTGAGCGCAAACCCTACGCTGACTTCCGCTCAGGTGGTTAGCCTGCTAACCAGTACTGCAAATCCAGGTGGAATTACGGTTTAGCCTGAATTATTCACATTTTCCAACCAGGCTTGGCTAAAAATAAATGGTGGGATACAGATCGCTACTAAAACCTGGAAAATCGGTGTAATCGCGATCGCCGTCAATTGCAGGCTGAACCTCTTCAGTCACCATCTGTCTCCCTGCAAATGCAGGGGGGGAAGCAGAGTTTTTGGGAACAGCCATTTCACCAACGTCTATAGCCTGTGCTGTTTCTTCGTTCCAAGCTAGATGAATGTAGGCAAGGTCTTCCATAGTTCTTTGCTCCTTAGACTGCATAGCTATAGCCACCAGGCTTAGGACGGGGTGCAGGGATGGGAACCCCTGGCTGGGGACACAGCCCCCCTTAAAACCAATGTTTTAAGCAACCTGGCGACAACTATAACGCTCCGAAAGCAACAAGTGTCTTGATGCTTAACTCGGGCGGTATGAACCACTTATTCAACAGTCTGCTTACTAAATCCGGCAAACAGCATTTTCCGGGAGCTATAAGAACTTCGACGGTAGACAGTTGGAAAAGTGCCCCTTCTGGCTTCTGATAGCAATTTGATTTGAAAACAGTGCAAATCCGACCCCTCCTAACCTCCTCTTGGCAAGGGGGCATTGCTGAATCTGGGGATGAAAAAGGTGCTAGATGCTCGAAACTTCGTTTCAATTCATCCCACTCTTCAGCAACACTGGCAAGGGGACATGTCGCAAGCAGTGGGGTGATGTGCGAGGTGCATCATTTATAAATCGGGATGACTTCTCCCTTTGCCACTGCTCAAACTGGTTGCGCAATCTGATAGGGACTGGTTAGTTTATTCAGTTGTTGCACCAGCAGGCTAAGGAACAGGCCCACATCGGTCACAACGCCGACTGATTCAATAGAACCGCGATCGCTCAGTTTTGTCACCACGGCGGGATTAATATCTACGCAGACCATCTTCACTCCAGCAGGTGTCATGTTGCCGACCCCAATTGAGTGAAGCATGGAAGACAGCATCAAGATCAGATCGGCTCCTTGAATCAACCGGGCGTACTCTTCCTGGGCCTTGATCAAATCCATTTGAGTATCAGGCAAGGGACCGTCATCACGAATGGAGCCTGCCAGAGCAAACGGTACCCGATGGCGGACACATTCATAGAAGATACCGCTGGTTAAAACCCCCTGTTCCACCGCATTGGCGATACTGCCACAGCGACGGATGGTGTTAATCACCTTCAGGTGATGGCGATGGCCACCCCGGACTGAAACGCCCCGCTTCATATCGACCCCAAGGGAAGTGCCCAGAAGGGCCTGTTCGATGTCATGCACAGCGATCGCATTGCCGCCTAACAGAGCCTGCACATACCCCTCTCGAATTAGCTTTGACAGGTGTTCCCCCCCACCAGTGTGGATCACGACCGGACCTGCTGTGACAACTACTTTGCCACGCTGGTCGCGAATTTGGCGAAGTTCCCAGGCGATCTGCTCAACCACCAGTTCTACCCGGCGTTCGCTAGAAACACCTGCTCCCATAAAACTGAACTCCTGAGTGTTCCGCTGCTCACGGGATTCTGTCTTGCGAATAGTGCGGATGCCTTCGACCCCCACGACCACGCGATCGCCCGGCTTCAGGTCACGCAAGAGTTTGCACTGGGCCGTCATGGTTTCCTCATCCACGACAATCGCCGCGTCCATGCGCTGGTTTTGCACCCTGACCCAGGTACACTTCACCCGCACTTCAGTAGGGTAGATCGTTGTGACATAGAAATCATCTGGAGCAACTCCAGCCTGAGTGACGACTTCATAATTGATATCGCAAACTTCCTGAGGTGGTGGTAGTGCTCCTAAATCAATCAATTGGCTCATCAAAGTTTCCATCACATCGTGGGAAGGAGCTGTGACCTTCACCTCGGCCGAGGATGTACTCTGCCGCTGTTCACCCAGGTTAAAGCTCAGCACCTGGAAGCTGCCTCCCCCTTCTACAATCAGGTCGAGGGCCTGATTAATTAGTCCCGCATCCAGCAGGTGACCTTCCATCCGAATCACTCGGCTTTCAACGGCTGCTCCAGCATGGACTTCTTCCCGAATGGGCTCTGTCACCCGCAGTGTCAAACACTTAGCCGCCCCACCAGCTTTCATAAACTCAGTCAGGGGTGTTTCAATCAACTGGAAACCCACAGCACCGAGCTGTTGCTTCAACTCATCACTGGCCTTATTAAGAATGATGATGTGATCAATATTGACGGCATTGCAAGCAAAATTAACTGCATCCTCTTCCTTAATTGCAATTCGCTTCTCATTGGGCACCCGTAACTCAATTAACCGATTCGAGTAGGAGTCAAAGGCTCCAGGGTAGTAGAGCAGATAGCCATCACTCAATGGGCAGAAACAGGTATCCAGATGGTAAAACCGTTCATCCATTAACCGCAGAGACAGCACCTCAATGTCCAACCAACGGGCAATCATGGGGTGGGTTTCCAGTTCAGAACGAAAGCCATAACCTGCCCACAACCAGCGCCCTTCCCGATCAAACAGGGCATCTCCAGCCCCTTCAAAAGGCAAATCTTTTGGCAATTCGTAAACTCTGTAGCCCTGCTCTTCAAACCACTGCTTGAAGAAGGGTTCCTCTCCCTGACGTTCCTTGTGGTAGAAGCGGCTGAGAACCACATTGTTTCCCAAAACCAGACCTGCATTTGCCGTAAATACCATATCTGGAACGCCCGGCTGGGGCTTGACCAGATCAACGATCGCATGCTCCTTAATAATGTGAAATAGTTGATGCCATTGCTCAACGGCGCGATCGCGTGATGACTTATGAACATTCCCCTCCATCCAGGGGTTAATCACATAGTCCACGTCATAGTAATCGGGCGGACACATCAAGAAGCGAATGGTGGAAGACATAGAGAATGAACCCCAGTAGGTTGAGATGTAGACGCTGAATGCCTAAGAAGCCAATCGTTTATTGTATTACGAATACTTATCTACGTATTAGAGCCATCTTATATAAGTTATGGAGTCCTGACTTTCTCCGTCAGAGCTTCACAGGTCTGGTTTGGGTATATAAGTAGGTAGCCATAATTAATCATAGAGGGGGGAGTGGGGGCTGTGCCCAGGCAGGGGTTTCACCACCCTTGAAATTATCTTTTCTTTTAACACTTCGGATCTTTTCTTCACTTCATGACCGATTTGCTTTACCAATACCCGGTGCTTTACCCAGGCATTTTGCTTAAGCGTTACAAGCGTTTTTTTGCAGATGTGGAACTAACGACAGGGGTAGTTGTCACCGCTCACTGTCCCAATACAGGCCCAATGACTGGTGTTTGTACTCCTGGTAGCCGGGTTCAGGTTTCCCACAGCGACAACCCTACTCGCAAGCTTCAGTACACGCTGGAAATGATTGAAGTGCACGATAACGGGCCTACCTGGGTGGGAGTCAACACCAGTCTACCGAATCGAATTGTCAATCTTGCACTGACGCACAGAGTCATTCCCCGGTTGGAAGATTACACTACTATTCGTTGCGAAGTGCCCTATGGAACTGACCGCAAAAGTCGGATTGATTTTTTGCTGACAGGTGATTCGTGCAAGCCAATTTACATTGAGGTGAAAAACACAACCTGGGTACAGGGTGAGGTCGCTCTGTTTCCTGACACCGTAACCACCCGTGGACAAAAGCATTTGCGGGAATTGATGGCGTTATTATCAGAAGCTACGGCGGTGATGCTCTATTTCATCAATCGCGGAGATTGCCCCTATTTCGCACCGGGCGATCGCGCTGATCCCGTTTATGGGGAGTTATTTCGAGAGGCGATCGCCCTTGGGATCAAGGTCTTACCCTGCCGCTTTGAAGTTTCTCCCCAAGGCGTCCGCTATCTGGGACTAGCAGAACTCAAACTGTGAAGAAAGAGGAAAGAAGAAAGAAAACTGTAGAGGGGGTTGGCCTGCTAAACTTCTCTTGACACTCCTCACAAAAAAAGAAATTCAAGCGACACAACCTGGGTTAACATACACCGAGTAGCTTTGCTGAGTTGCCGACATCTAACCCTGGTTAGATGTTTCTATTGGGATTTTCCAAAAGTATCCGGACTTCTGAAGCAATAGCTGAAACAACAAAAAGTAATGTAACAAAAGTTGATCAGTATCTCATAGCTGCTCGTGTATAGCATCAAACAGTCCCCCCTGAAACTCTTTGATAAGCAGTTAAGGAGTGATGCAATGGCCCAATGGTCAAGCTTTTCGCTAAGACGCAGTCTGGCTTTTACAGGATGTCTTTTCCTGGCAACCGGAATCAGTCTGTTTCCGGTTGGGACCGAACAAGCTGGAGTTAGGGCCCTGGAAGCAAATTCTAGTGTGGCAGTAGGGGGAACGTGGCGAGGAGCCTCTTTCCCGGTCGAAAATTTCCAGGGCTATACTTCCCCCTTTGGCTATCGGCGTTCTCCAGATGGTTCCTCTAATCAGGAATTTCACCGTGGGCTGGATATGGCGGCTCCTCAAGGTAGCTACATTCGCAACTGGTGGACCGGAAAAATTGTTGAGGTCTCTGATAACACAGCCTGTGGAACGTCTGTTGTGATCAAATCAGGCGCGTGGGAGCACATCTACTGTCACATGGAAGGGTATGTGGAAACAAAGGACGGCAAGAAATATCTGAGCGATCGCAGCGGCGGAGTGCAACTGGCCGAAGGGCAAATCATTCCTGCGGGTGCCCGCATTGGGCGCGTCGGCATGACCGGGCGTACTACGGGGCCCCACTTGCACTGGGGGTTAAAGTACTCTGGACAGTATGTTGATCCTGCCCTGGTATTAAGGGCAATGTATGCAGAGCAGGTAAAGTATAGTTTGGTACCAAACGGCGCGCAGTAACATTCCCCAAAAATGAATGGAAGCAAGAGTGCGGCGGCATCGAGTGTCCCATGCCAACCATTTTCATTACTCCCTATCTGGAAAGCCAATGCTGCCGCGGATACTATTTCTGCATGGTTTCTTGGGTAGTGGTAGGGATTTTAATGGAGCGATCGCCCACCTGACTGACCAGTTTTGCTGTATCACGATAGATTTGCCCGGTCATGGTCAAACCAGGGTGGAAGGTGGAGATGAGCAATACACAATGGCAAACACGGCCAGGGCTTTAATCCACTGGTTAGACGAGCTCCGCATTCCTCGCTGTTTTTTGGCGGGCTATTCGATGGGTGGGCGATTAGCTCTATACCTGGCGCTTCATTTCCCGCAATGGTTTCCTACAGTAGTGCTGGAGTCCGCTTCTCCTGGACTGAAGACGGAGCAAGAACGACAGGAGCGATTGCAGCGAGATCGCCAGCTGGCAGACCAACTTGAAATCGATTTCTCCTCTTTTTTAATTCACTGGTATCAACAACCACTGTTTTACTCATTGCAGCAGCATCCAGAGTTTGAGCAAATGATGCAACGGCGATCTCAAAATCGCTCCTCCGAAATTGCCAAATCTCTCCGTTACTTGAGTACTGGACGACAGCCCTCCCTCTGGAATTTATTGGCAACCCATCGCCAGCCGTTGCTATTGCTGGTGGGAGGGCGCGATCGCAAATTTTGCCAGATTAATCAAGAAATGGCTGAATGCTGCCCTGCTGCTCGCTTAGAGATTGTTCCCGAATGCGGACATCCAATTCATCTGGAACAACCTACCATATTTGCTAACTGGGTGCGGACTGCATGCACAATGGATTTAGATCAGGTTGTCTCTGCCAGGAAAAACCCCTCAATTTGGTAGTAAGAGGCACAGAGAATGGTATGAAAAAAGTACAGAAATCCTCTAGCTGCCAAACTTCAGGAGGACCTGGGCTTTGCTTCCCGCTTCTACCGCGCCCTGGCAATGGTTCTCGCGTACCACCGTCAATCAGCTTAGTTTGGGTACAGGCCCCTCCAGCACCCCAACCCAACCTCAAGACGACAACCACCTGGCGCTGGCACAAACCCGCTTAGACAGCCTCCTTTAGCGGCTAAAAGGCGGGTAGCCTCTAAGGTAATTGAAATGATGGAATGCGGAGCCTTTACTGGATTACGCGATAGTGCAAAAATACCTCTTGTTCAAAAGCTTTTGCTTCCAGCAGTTCCAGTCGAGGTGCATTGGTTTGTAGAAAGCCTGCACCTTCTACAGGTGTAGGAGCGTCGGTTCCACCCAGAATCAGGGGACAAACAGTCAGCCAGAGCTCATTTACCAGTCCCTCTGCCAGTAGCGATGCGACCAGTTCTCCCCCACCCAAAATTGCCAGGTGTTCCATGCCGAGCTGTTTGAATTGTTGAAATGCACGCCACCAGTCGATCTCACCTGCTGTTGTTTCGGCAACCACAACTCGCTCAAAGGCGGTTTCTGCTTGCCAGCGATCGCTCCCGGCCTCAGTCGTTAACAACCAGCGTGGAACAGGTTGACGAAAAAATGGGGATTGCCAATCAATTTCTCCGGATTGGGAACAGAGAATTTGTATCGGTTGTGGTGACTTTCCCTGTTCCTGTCGCTGGTGCAGTAACCCTGACTGCATCACTCTCATGGTAGTGCCATAGGCTCTTAAAGTTCCTGCCCCAAATAAAACGCCATCTACCTGAGCCACCTGTTGCTCCAGATGGGTTTTGTCATTCAACGAACCAAATCGTGCCGCAGAACGACTGACATCAGCAATCTTGCCATCTGCACTCATGGCTAAAACGACCGTTGTGAATGGACAACTTTCTAAACGTTTTTTTCATGCAGATTCATTACTTAAATGACGAGTGCCTGGAATATTCGGGACAACGTTAGTAATAATTATTATGAATAGTGTTTATTTCGTTATGAATAGTGTTTATTTCGGCATTTCATGGACGAGTCATCGGTGGGATAAGATTAGTAGTCGCACGCCAGGATGACACACTGGTTAGCCAGGAACGGATTGGGCACAGGGGCGGATCGATCTGGCTCAGGATAGTTGCTATTGGAGTTTTCAACTCAGTTTAGAGAGTTCCTATGGCCAAGCCGCGTCAGTCTTCCTTTCGTCGTGTTCTCTTTACCCGAATTCTGCTGCTGAGCATTCCTGTATTGATTGCTGGAGAATATGTCGCATATCGCAAAGCGCGTTCCGGGCTTTTGGAGACCGCTCGCCAGAACCTGACAGAAAGTGCCGTTCGCAAAGGAGAAACCATTCGAGATTTAACGGAGGCGCTGCGATCAAACCTGGTCACTGCCAGTGAAGCACTTTCAAACCAACTGGATCAACCCCAGGAAACTCAAGAATTTGTTCATCGGATGGCTCGGTGGTTACCTAAGGGCGTGCAGTGTGTTCAGTTAACCAATATGCAAACCGGCCAGCTTGAAGCCAGTACCTGTGGTCAGCAATTCATTACTCAAGGGCTGGATAGCCTCTGGCCCAATCAGAATCAAGTAATTCTGGATCCGCAATCGAGTGTGCGAATTTCGCCAGTCAATCCAGAAACTCTGGCAAAACTTGCAACTCCCCTGCGCCAGCTTGATCTGGTACTGAATGCACCCCTGTATGACTCGTTTGGGCAACTTCGCTATGCCCTGAGTGCTCAGGTAGCCCTGCACCGACAGGAAATTAGCCAACCGGGATCACTTTCGGGTTATACTGTAATTCTTGATCAGGATGGAACCATTCTTGCCCACCCCAGAGAGGATCGCATTGGGCGCAGTATTAATCAGGAAGAAGATGGACCTGTACTCCAGCAGATTCTGACTAATGCGATCGCCGGAGAGCAGAATTTTGAGCATCTCTTTTCCTTTGAACCCAATGGAGAAGAATGGCTGGTCGGCTACAGCCCAGTACAGATCCCAATGAGTGCGAAAGAAAAACGCACCTGGATAGTGCTGTCCGTTGCCCCACTCAACAATGCCCTCTACAGCCTGGAAGAAGTAAAGCAGGTGTTGGTCATCCTCACCCTGGGGCTGGTTGCAGCTAACCTGCTAGCCACCATCTACATTTCCCGCGACCTGGCACGCCCCCTTGAAAAACTGGGAGACTATGCCCTCCATATTTACCAGCGTCATCCCTCCGATCTCGCTCCGAAAAATTTCAAAATTCGCGAACTCAACCAACTTGCCACCGCCCTCGATAGCATGGTGCAACGGTTGGAAGATCGTGCTGAAGAATTGGAAACTGCATGGCAGGAAGCACAGGCAGCTAATCAACTCAAGAGTGAGTTTCTGGCAACCACCTCCCATGAATTAAGAACCCCCCTCAATGCCATTATTGGTTGCCTGCGTCTGGTAAAAGATGGCTCCTGCGATAGTCGAGACGAGGAGTTGGAGTTTCTCCAGCGAGCGGATGATGCTTCCATTCATCTCTTGAAGATCATCGATGACCTGCTCAACATCGCCAAAATTGAGGCAGGCAAGATGGAACTCAACCTTCAGCCAGTCTCTATTCAAGCATTGTGTGAGCAGTGCCTGAAAATGGTGCAACCCGGTGCCGAGAAAAAACATCTTTCTCTTTCAATGGAAATCGACCCTCATCTCGATCAGGTGCCCCTGGATGAGCGGCGCGTTCGCCAGATGGTGATTAATCTTTTATCCAATGCCGTAAAATTTACACCTGAAAAGGGACACGTTCAACTAAAGGGGCGGATCGACTATGGTTACCGGTTGGAACAAGACATGCGCCCTGACCACAGTCCGGTCACTCCCAGCACTCCCTACCTCTGCCTAGAAGTAAACGATTCGGGAATCGGCATTCCCAAAGAGCGGTGGCATCTGCTTTTCCGTCCCTTTCAGCAGGTGGACTCCTCTCTTACCCGCAAACACGAAGGAACAGGACTGGGGTTAGCGCTAACAAAACGCCTTGCTGAACTTCATGGCGGCACCATTTCCTTTCAATCAATCCCCGGCAAGGGAAGTACCTTCCGGATCTGGCTACCTGTTGGAAGAAATTGAGCCTTTCAACTTCACACCACTCTATTTCAATCCGTAAATCGGTGTTGCTGAATTTGGCTATGAAATAGGTGCTGTATGCTCGAAACTTCGTTTCGATTCATACTGCTTTTCAGCAATGCCCGTAAATCTTCAGTAAAGATACGGTTGTTCGGCCCATTATTGCCGGATGGAATCATTCTAAATGGGAATAGTATCAGTACTACTACGGGCAAAATACCGGAAGTGAGCCCCCGACGTTGAGAGGAACTATGAGCACAAATATACTTCCAATGGCGATCGCTGGCGCAGCTCTGCTTACCCTTACCACTACAGGAACGGCTCAAGCGGTCACCTTCTTCACCAATCGCACAGCCTGGGAATCCGCTGTTGGACGTTTCACAACCGAAACCTTTGATGCACCAGTAGCCAATGCCCCGGTGATTACATTTGCGAATGGAGTTACCAGCACCGGATCGGGGGGCTCCATCCTCAATGAGATAGGAGGGGGAACTTACCTGGGGCGGGTAGATACGAGTGGTAACTTCCCTGACCACTTCAGAGAGATTCGATGGGTATTCCCAAAGCCAGTGTTCGGGTTTGCTGCCGATTGGATTGATACTACAACGGGTAGTGGCTTAACAGTTTCTGGAAACTTTGATGGCTCTGGTGTTCAGACTATTTCATTTCGCGATCGCCTCGGCGATCCTGGCACTGGTTTCCTAGGGATCGTGGGAATCGCTTCTTTTTCAGAACTGGTGTTTCGAGAAGAAGTTGCGGTCTTTGGAGACATCGGTGACGAATTCTTTCAAGTCGATAATCTTTCAACAACAGTCGTGCCTACCCCCGCTCTGCTACCAGGATTGATCGGACTGGGACTGGGAATATGGCGTAAGCGAAAACCGGAAGCAATGACTGATTAGAAAATAAAAGCCCCGGAAGCATTGCCGGGGCCCTCAGTTTAAGAGTGGAGTTAGATTATCTGGAATTCAGTATTCCCTTGAGCTTGTAATATCCATCACCGTGATGCTCAATTTCCTCTACCCGATACCGAACAATTTCACCGTCATTAGGCAAAATTAAATGGTCGTCGGGCTGAATTTTGCTACTGTAACCCCAAATTGAGCCTCTTCCAATTTCCCCGAAAGCCTCAAAGGTGTAGTTTTGCCCACTCTTGTAGTGGCTCAGGTTATGAACAACCGTAACCGGAGCTTGTTGAAACAAACCAGATTTCGCCAACAGCCTTGTCAGAGTCTTTAGCCGCTTCATTCGTTGCGGATTGAAGTCCGTTAAATCCAGCTGCGAGTTCATAGGGAAGCTGTTTCCAAATCGGTCAAACGCTACAAGCGACAATTTTGCATTTCTATAGCTGTCGCTAGGTTGATTGGGACATTGATCTTAAAAGGGGGCGGGGCTTACCCCCAGCCAGGAGTTCTACCCTTGCACCCCGTTTTAGACTTAGTGGTTATAGTTATTTCTCACACTCCAAATAAGATCGCTGTATAAAATTTATGAACATTAGCATTTATGGACATTAGAGTATAGTTTTGGTAGGGCTCGTTTCACCCGAATGGACGATATTTCAACTGTCTACTAAGGTATTCTCGCCTACATCAGATATATCCTGTGGAGGTAAGGTGTGGGATGGGGGGTGTGGAACAGTTGTTAGAGAGGGGTGAGGGGTTACTCTCCCACTCATCCACTTCTTTCAGTTCCTGGCCTCTTTCTTCTTTCCTCTTTCTCCCCCCGCCCCTAGTCCTTAATCCCCTTTCTCCATTGACTAAATGGATTCTTTGCTAGGTTGGCGTTGTAGTAGCGAGGATCACCAGAAACCTCTTTGCCTATCCAATCGGGTAGAGTAATTGTCTGGTTTTCGTTGGTCAACTCAACCTCTGCCAGCAACAGTCCCTTATTTTCCCCTTCAAATTCATCAATTTCCCAAATAACCCCATCCACTTCAATCCGATAACGTGTTTTCTCAATCAAGGGAGGCTCGCACAGGCTGTGCAACATTTCCAGGGCATCTTGGATGGGAATGGGGTATTCATACTCTGAGCGGCTGAACCCAACAGAGGGCCCTTTGATGGTCAAATAACCTTGATTGCCAACCACCCGGACTCTCACCGTTTTCGGCCCTGTGACGATGTAGCCTTGGCAGTAACGGCTCCCGGTTGCCAGAGAACGCCAACGATCGCCCTTAACCAAAAACTTTCGCTCAATTTCGATTGGCATACAGGATGGACCTAACTCATTAGGATTTGGCTACTGGGATACAAAACCTTAGCCCGGTTGCTGCTGGAGATACAGAAAAGCTTCCACTTCAGCAGCAGTTGGTTGGGCGGCGATCGCGCCCGGCCGGGTTGCGGTCAGGGCACCCATGGCACTGGCATACATCACCACCTCATGGGCAACTTTGGGATCGCGGAGGCTCTGAATCCCACGCCGACAGAACTGATGCAAAATTCCTGCAACGAAACTATCACCAGCACCCGTTGTGTCTTCTACTTCAACGGTAAAGGCTGGAAGCTTACCTTCATTTTCACCCAGGTAGTAAGAACAGCCCTTTTCTCCACGGGTAACCAGCACCCCCTCAAGGCTACCAGCCCGATGGGCAATCACACATGGATCGGTTGTCTCAAATAGCCATTCGGCTTCCTCTTCAGACAGCTTGAGAAAGTCTGTGTGGTTGATCAGGTCATGGATCACGGCTGGAGCGATCGCCGGATCTTTCCAGAACACTGGTCGCCAGTTTACATCCAGCAGAATCTTGAGGTAGTACTGGTCTGCCAGTTCCAATGCTCGTTGGATAGCAGCCCGGCTATCGGGGTAAGCCATTTCCAGGGTGCCCAATACTAAAAATTCAGCCGACTCAAACAGGGAAACGGGCAGCTTACTCGCTTGCAAATGGGTGTCGGCAAAGATGGAAGTGTCATACTGACCAAATCCTGCGAAGGCGCGATCGCCCGCCTCGGAACGCACTACATAAACGACCCGTGTCGGGGCTGTAGGGTGGCGCTGAACCCCAGTTCCATCTACCCCAATATCCTGCAACAGCTCTACCAGCGAGTTTCCCAATTCATCCTCCCCCACACAGCCAATAAACCCGGTAGCTGTGCCTAACTTTGCCAGACCACAGGCAACATTGGCAGGTGCGCCTCCTGGGTAGGGAGTCCAGGATTTTACCTGTTCCAGCGGCAGCCCTGGTTGGTCTGCCAGAAAATCATACAGAATTTCACCAAGACAAAGTACACGAGATTTGCTCACAACCGTCTACATTCCTTCACAGTCTTATAGCAGGTTATCAGATAGCTCCTGCGGCGGCATTGAGTGCCTCCAACTCTCCATTAAACTCCATGATTGATCCGCAAATCCCCTCAGAAGGTTGGCAGGGGTTGCACCAAAAATCCTAAGAACTACCATGTAAGAGAATCCTTTCTGTCGAGTTAAATCAGGACATTGTTGCCTGGAGATTTATCCAATGTCCCTAGATTTGACCACAAACGACTTGCTCTTACTTGAAAAATACCGTCTGGAGCGGTTACGTTCCTTCTTTGGGAATACGCTCAATTTGTGTTTTCTGCATTTAGATAAAAATAATACTCTTGCAATTCATTGTTCCGAGCCCTGGGTGGTCGATCAGGTATTGAACGAGATCAACCATCTCCGCTGGTATGCATGGATAGTGGTTGGGGCGCGACGGCTATCTATACGGCTATCTATATATTTCGCTGAAGAATAAATTTATAATATAAAACGGTTACTCGCAAACCTATCAATTCATTGAGGGCAAAATTGCGGTAAATCGAGTCCAGCCATTCTCGCTTTCAACCTGGATGGTTCCTCCGAGTTGAGTGACAAGTCGCTGTACCAGTGCCAGCCCAAGCCCGGTGCCGCCCTGCTTCCAGGGGTCTGCATTGGGGACCCGGTAAAACTTTTCGAAGATACGAGGCAATTCTGTGACGGGAATCTCTGCCTCATTACTGATGGAAAACAAAATTTGAGGAACGGTGTCAAAGGACATTTCGCTGTGCTTAACCTCTACTAACAATTTGCCACCGGGTGGGGTGTATTTGCAGGCATTATTCAGAAGTTCTGCTAGAATCCGCTCCAGTGCAGCCCTGTCTGTGACGAAGCTGGATAAATTGTTGGCTAGTTGAGTGTTGAGTATTTGCTGGCGTTCGTTAGCACGTGAGTAAAAGGGTGCCAGGATAGAGAGTAAAAACTCTTTCAAATCAATCGTTTGCAAAGAAACAGGATAGGATGAGGCTTCCAATCGCTGGAGATCCAATAAGTCGTTGATCAGTTCAATTTCCCGAATGCATTCAGACTGTAAAATTTCGAGGTAGCGATCGCGTTTGTCTGAAGTATTGACGTTCTTGAGCATGTGAATCGCCATTTTCATGTTAGACATGGGCGTGCGCAGCTCATGGGAAACCGTGCTCAGAAAATCATCTTTAAGTCGGTTTAGTTCTTCCAGGGTAGCTACCTGGGCCTGAGCGGTTTGGAACAGACGGGCCTGGCGAATGGCGATCGCACACTGATTGGCAACCTGCTGCACCATGCGAATTTCTAAATCGCTAAATATTTCCTCAGAAGGCTTAAACAGCCACAAATTACCCAGTACATTCTGATTATCCACAATCGGGCAGGCTAGAACAACACAAGGTGCCCGAAATTGGCGTACTGAACTTTCACCTATGCGACAAAACTGTAAATACTGGCCTTGCAACAATGGGTCGTAAATTTCAGAAAATTCAGCCATCTGAAATACTGAACCAATAGCAGAGGCTAGCACATCAGAGCGAATGCACTCATAGCGTATAGTGACTGTACGCTGGTCGAGGTCGTATAGGGCAGCATTACAGCCTCTAATGTCCAGAACAAATGCCAGTTCTTGCACAGCCGTTTGCAGGATCTGGTCTTCGTCCAGGCTATCGCGTACCGAGTCTGTAATCCGTTTCAGCATGGCTTCAAATTGAAGCGCCTGCTGGAGTTGAGCAGTTCGTTC
This sequence comes from Leptothermofonsia sp. ETS-13, assembly GCF_049200465.1. Classification (NCBI taxonomy): domain Bacteria; kingdom Bacillati; phylum Cyanobacteriota; class Cyanophyceae; order Leptolyngbyales; family Leptolyngbyaceae; genus Leptothermofonsia; species Leptothermofonsia sp. ETS-13. The sequence goes on along the minus strand of NZ_CP120836.1, from coordinate 338,435 downwards.
CTGAACCAGACCCTCTAGCTCGGTGTTGAGTTGTTGCACCTGGCGGTAAAGTTCGGATTGTTGAATGGCGATCGCCACCTGGGTGGCCAGTTGCTCTAGCAGACTGATTTCAATCGGTTCCCAACGCCGTGCTTTAGAGCATTGGTGAACACCCAAAATGCCCCAAAGCCGATTGCTGTGTAAAATGGGCACAACCAATAACGCTTTAATTTGGGCCCCATCCAGGTAAGTTCGACAGGCTGAGGAGACTTGTTCTGTGTCATCAATCACCAGATTTTTGCCCTGCCGATAATCATCCTGACACTGCTTGAACCAGTCCTCTGTCAGGTTAAACCCCATCAGAGAATGCCAACCAGCTTCAACGGACTCTGCCGTAGCCAGCCCGTTTCCTTCCGAGTCGATGCGAAAGATGACAACCCGTTCTGCCCGTAAGCATTGCCGCACTTCAGACACCGCCGTGTTGAGAATGTCTTCCAGATTCAGTGAGTTACGAACGCGCTGGGCAATTACCCCGATCAGTCGCTCCCGCTCTGCCTGTTGCCGGAGTACCTCCTCTGCCTGTTTCCGCTCGGTAATGTCTTTTGTGAAACAGTGGTACCCAATCAGGCGATCGTGCCAATCACAGGCCGTAACCATGACCACCTCCATGTGAAAGGTGGAACCGTCCTTCCGTAACCCCCTCACCTCAACTTCGGATTTGCCCTCAATCAACATTTCCTGCCGGGCTTCTTTCAAGAGGGCTACATCATCAGGGTGAACAGTTTGTTGCAGGGACATGCCAATCATCTCTTCCTGCTGATAGCCCAGGGACATAGCGTAAGCGCGGTTCAACGCAATATAATGTCCGCCAATATCCAATCGGGCAATCCCTTCTACTGCATTGCCCAGAGCCGTACTCATCTCTAACAGTTCAGCCTGAGCTTCCCGGCGATCAGTAACGTCTAGTAAGAAGATGGATAGTCCATCCGCCGAGGGAAAAACCCGAACTTCAAACCAGGTTTTGAGCGGGGGATAGAATTCTTCAAAAGTGACGGGAACCTGCTCCTCTAAAGCCCGATGATATTCTCGGTCGAAAGTGGAACCAGCCGCTTCTGGAAAGGCTTCCCACAGGGTTTGTCCCAGCAACTCTGCGGGCGATCGCTGGAACATCTGAGCAGCCCGCTGGTTAAGGTAAGTAAACCGCCATTGATTATCCAGCGACATAAAGGCGTCGGTAATACTTTCGAGAATATTAACAATCTGACGATTGGCGGTGCGTAGTGCTTCTTCCGCCTGTTTACGCTTAGTAATGTCGTGGCAGTTAATCACAACCCCATGAATTGCCACATCTTCTAAAAGGCTTGTTGCGACTGCTTCAAAGAAGCACCAGGAGCCATTTTTGTGCCGCACTTGATACTCAATCACAGGCTGACTGACTCCTGGATGCCGAATTGCACGTTGCAGAACGTGAAGGATAGAGTTGACATCTGTCGGATGTACAAACTCAACTGCAGAATGTCCCACCACTTCCGCTGGGGTGTAACCTAAAATCTTTTCAGTCGAAGGGCTGCAATAACGGAAAATGCCCTTTTCATCCAGGATGGCGATAATATCAGTAGCATTCTCAATCAGAGAACGAAATCGCTGCTCACTCTCCTGCAAAGCTTTTTCTGCCCACTGATGGTTAACGCTCTCCTGCCGAAACTGCTCATTGGTGTTGAGTAAATCTGAGGTGCGTTCAAGGATGAGTTTACAAAGAGAGGTTTGCTGGCTATTCGGCTCTGTAATGACCACGCTATCAACTTGAGCTCCAAACAGTGATTGGCAGAGCGCACCCAGTTCTAATGGCTGACGCTCCGCCTCAGCCATTAAAAGAATTTCCCACATTTGTTTGAAGGCTGCATCACTGTGACAGCACTCGCGCAAGCTTTTGAGATATTCAGGTCTCATAGCTTTGGTCTAACGTGGATAACTGCAACTACTCTATCCGTCTCACTGGTCGTGAATCAGAGGAATATAGGACATAACTTACCAAGGTTTCCAGGTCTGATTGACTCAAATATGAAGACGAGCAAATAAACGATTCCTAGAAATTGGGTTACGAATCTTCCCAAACTGTTTTTCCGACACTGTACTTAATGCAATTCTGTTTAATTTTTTGGGTTAATGATGGTTATGAGTAGCCCAAGCCTGTTCCAAAGTCGAGTTCAAATTTGGCTTCTCCGCCATTTCGCTCAACTTAAGATGAATGAATCTCGGAAAACCACTTGGATTAGGAAGCGTTGCTGAATTTGGTTATGAAATAGGTACAGTATGAATCGAAACGAAGTTTTGATTCATACTGCTTTTCAGCAACACCGATTAAGAACTAACGTAATATCTCTACCAAAAACTGGTATGCCTATCCTAGTGTTGAATACTGAATTTTGCAACGTGGGAGAGTAGGGCTCCGCATCCACTCCCCCCCTTTATAAATTAATCTTCACATAATCTTCACAAATTAATTATGACTATCCACTTAGACCGCTGATTGTAACCACTGGCGAATGGCTCGCCCTAAAAGCTGAAAATGAGTGCTCTCGGGTAAGGGCATCGTTTCTATTGGAAAGACGTAATAAATATCACCACGCTCGTTCACTTCAAATTCAGCGAAGAATTCTTGGGCCCAACCATCCAGATGGCGACGGGCGATCGCGGGTTCTATGCGAGTTGCCGTCACATAATCGAGTAGTGACAGCCGACCCTGATTCATTCGCAATAGCTGGAAGAATTGCTCTCGCAGGGCTCGTTTTTCTGCCTGAATGCCACTGTAAAGAAGCCACCCACCCAGCAACAGAGGCGACAGCCCAAAAAACACCAACAGCATTGACAGAATCGCCAGCCCCACCCCTGTTGCATGACTCAGCGTGATCCCTAGCAACAGCCCAATGGAAACTATGCCGCCCCAAAATAGCAAGAGTCCACCTAAAATTTTACTCACTCTACTCCAAAGTCGGTTCATCCTGCCAACCTCAGCTTGTATGTTCTGTTCATTTGCATCTCTCTCTAAGCTAGCTTGTTCTCCCATCAATCGGCATTCCACCCCAGAGAAAGAGGAGTCCAACGTCTTCAACCTCTTCTGATTTGTCAGATTAAGTTTGTCAGATTAAGTTCTGCTTCATTCTGTTGAGAAACACTTCAATTTGTTGGACTCCATTTTTTGTAGGGGCAGCCTGAAGATTAAATAAGAAATTAGTTGAGCATGAGAGACTCCCATTTCCGAAATCTTCCGAAACCTATTGAAAGAACAATTTGGTTGTAATCGCCATGCATACCCTCAACCATAAGCTTGAACGTAATATCCTGGAAGCAGATGGCCGCTATTTAGATACCCAGGAACTTTATCTGCTGGAAAATTATATTCAGAGTTACACCACTCGACTCCATACCTATCAGCAGCTTCGAGATAATGGCGAGCAACTGGTGCTGCAATCGCTTCGCAAAATGGCCAAAACCTACCCGGAGCTAATTCAACAGCACGGGCAGCGCTGTAAATACGACATGACTGAGGTGCTACGGTACATTGCGCTGTCAATTTTGCGAGATGATGAAACTTTTTTTAAGGAACAAATGACCGTTTGGCTGGATACCATTCTGCTGGCTTACAAGCGTAACCAGCATTGTGTGGTTGCCTATCGAGCTTTGCAGGAGGCGATCGCAACCACCTTGCCCAGCAACAATGCGAGTCTCGTCCGTCCTTATCTTGAGATCGTCCTTCAGACTTTACAGTCTCACGCTTGAGCCTACCCGAAACCTAAAATCGCTGTTGCTTGATCCGAGTAGGTGGAGTTGCCCAGCTTAGATAAGATTTATTGTCGCTCAACTTTATTGTCGCTCAACCCGCTGTTCCAAAAATATAGCTATAGCCACCAGGCTTAGGATGGGGTGCAGGGGTGGAACCCCTGGCTCGGGGCAAAGCCCCCACACCCCTTAAAGCCAATGTCCTAAGCAACCTGACGACGACTATAACTGTTTGCCGACGCCCCCAATTCCTCAGATATATAACCGAATCTTTGAGGATATCTTTATGAACCAGACCATACCAATGACTGTTAGTCATCAATCAACTCGTGAGGAGCGTCAAATCGCTCTTTATCAGATTTACCATCAGGTTTTGGAACGCCAGCCTTATCTCTACGAGCGGAAAATTCTGGCGAAGATCGAGAAGGATTTTCTTGCTGACAAAATTGGAGTTAAACGGTTTCTAAAAGAACTGGGGCATTCCGAGGTTTATCTCAATTCCTTTTACCACAATTTCTCGAATATGAAATTTCTGGAATTGTGTTTCAAACACTTTCTAGGGCGTGCTCCTGTAGGGCAGGAGGAAATTCAGACCTACTGCAATATTTTGATGCATAAAGGGGCAACTGCCATGATCACCGCTTTGCTGGATTCTGAAGAGTATCGCAAAGTCTTTGGCTGCTTTACCATACCCTATCCACGTCAACAACCGTTTTACCCATCTCCAAAAGCTTATATGGAGACACAATTGTTGAATAATGAATACATCGGCCAGCGGGGCCAGTCAGTTCCAACCATTTACTGGCACCAGTTGGGTTTGAAGTGTGACGGGGGTACCTGCCGCCATCCGGAGGCTGACGAGGATATTGAACTCAGCTTGTCTCAGGAGGAGCTGGCTCAATTGTTAGAGTTCTTACAAAAGAATCAGCCCGAGAAGACAGGTTCGACCCTATCTCCACAGCAAAAAGCCCTGCTCAGGCGAGCGATTGGTTGATTCAATTAAGATTGATCGTTGGTTCCTTAAGGGGGCATGGTTACGCCATGCCCTTTTTAGCGATGTTCGTTACCCCCAGAACCTTCCAAATCGATTCCGTGGCTTAAAAAATTCCAAAAAAATTTTGGTAAACCTATAGCCTGAAATTCTTTCCAGGGGGATCGCCTCGTTTCCAATGAAAAAATCACAATGGATCTGAAACGATCGCCCACCTGAAATGTTAACATGTCTTTACATAAATCCAGAGATCAAGTAATCTGGTTCAGCTGATTCTAGTTTTATTAATTGACTAGCTATTTAGTTTTATTAGTTGACTGGCTATTTCCTTCGAGGCTAGCAGTATCAGAAGCGAGGCTAGCAGTATCAGAAGGGGTTGTAGTGGGAGGCGGATTCAGACGCTTTGTGCTTTTGAGAACTTTTCTTCATGGTTGTAACTGAATCTCCGCGTATTCGCAAAGCACCGTCTAATTTCTCCTGATGTGTTTGAATTCCTTAGCCAGATGGCAATTTTTTTCTACGATGACTTGAATCCTTTGAAAAGTTGGTTAATTTAAGATTTTTCTTCATATTTCAAGACGCCTTACCGCTAGAATTTTTAAATAAATGGTTACTTTTACTTAACAGTCTCTTGAAGTTAACGATCTCTTCTACGTAGGTGCTTTGCTGGTTAGTTTTAATCAGGCATTTCTCAAAACACGTTTAAAATATGCGCGTATGCGCGGTTATTCTCTTGTGCTTTGAGGTGTTCTTTTCAGGCTTCTTCAGTTTCATCCATGGGTTCTAAAATCATAAGTAAAAATCTGTTTGCTATCACCACTCCTCTCTATTACGTGAATGATTTGCCCCACGTTGGTAGCGCCTACACAACGATCGCGGCAGATGTTTTAGCCCGGTTTCGGAGATTGCAGGGGGATTCCGTTCTCTTAATCACGGGTACTGATGAACATGGACAAAAGATTCAGAGGACAGCTGAGAGCCTGAAGCGGACTCCTCAGGAGCATTGTGATCTGATTGTGTCGGGGTTTGAATCTCTCTGGAAGCAATTGGGGATCCATTACGATCGCTTCATTCGAACAACTGATCCCCGGCACGAGGCGATCGTCAAAGAATTCTTTCAACGCGTCTGGGATCGAGGAGACATTTATCTTGGCCAGCAGAAAGGGTGGTATTGCGTTTCCTGTGAGGAATTTAAGGAAGAGCGCGATCTGCTGGAAGGACACCGATGTCCGATTCATCCAAACCGCGAGGCCGAATGGCGGGATGAGCAAAACTATTTCTTTCGCCTCTCCAGATACCAGCATCAGTTAGAGGCGCTTTACCGCGATCGCCCAGATTTTATCCAACCGGAAATCCGCCGGAATGAAGTGCTGAGTTTTGTTAGCCAGGGACTGCAAGACTTTTCCATTTCCCGCATTAACCTGGACTGGGGCATTCCTGTGCCCAGTGATCCCACCCATACTCTCTATGTCTGGTTTGATGCCTTACTTGGCTACGTCACCGCCTTGCTGGAACCTGATAGTGAACCCACACTGGAAAATGCTCTGGCTAAGTGGTGGCCTATTAACCTCCATTTAATTGGCAAGGACATCCTTCGGTTTCACGCAGTTTACTGGCCTGCAATGTTAATGTCAGCGGACTTGCCGATCCCTGGCTGTGTATTTGGACATGGCTTTTTGACCAGGGATGGTCAGAAAATGGGGAAAACTTTAGGGAATATTCTTGATCCGGTTGAACTTGTTAACCGTTACGGTTCGGATGCCGTTCGGTATTACTTCCTCAAAGAAATCGAGTTCGGTCGGGATGGCGATTTTAACGAAACTCGCTTCGTCAACATCTTGAATGCAGACCTGGCAAACGATTTAGGTAATTTGTTGAACCGAACGTTAAAGATGGTTCATAAGTATTGTGGTGCCCATGTTCCTGAGTTCTCTGAGGAGAAAGTTCAGGCAGACAATGTTCTGGCTGAACTTGGACAGGATTTGGGCGATCGCGTTGCTCGCGCATATACCACACTCAAATTCAGCGAAGCCTGTGAAGCCACCCTGACTCTGGTAAGGACAGGAAATAAATATATTGATGAACAAGCTCCCTGGTCTTTACATAAACAGGGGCAGCATGCAGCCGTCGAGCAAATCCTTTATACCGTTCTGGAATCTGTTCGGCTGGCCGCCTATTTGCTGTCACCCATTACCCCTAATCTCAGTACATCCATTTATAGACAATTAGGTTTTTCGTTGAACTTTAATGAGCAGTCTTCAATTGATGTCACTGCTCCGTTTGTAACCCACGCTCATTGGGGAGCGTTGCCGCCAGGCCAGCCTCTCGAGGAACCCTATCCTGTTTTTCAACGACTGGAGTTATTAGAAACCGTCCCTCTGTAATGCCAATTTATCTCATAAACCTGATAGACCCATAAAAGCGCTGCTTTACTTTATAAGAAACTGAGGTATAACACACATGTTGAGTAGCAACATAGAAAACGAATCCGTGTTTACGCAAGAGCAGGTCCTTGAGAATCGTGGTCGGGTGGCTATCTTTATTGATGGCTCTAACCTGTTTTATGCTGCGCTTCAGTTAGGAATTGAAATTGACTACACGAAGCTGCTCTGTCGGCTTACGTCGGGTTCTCGCCTGCTTCGCTCCTTCTTTTATACAGGAGTAGACCGCACCAACGAGAAGCAACAGGGATTTTTGCTGTGGATGAGGCGCAATGGTTACCGGGTTATTTCAAAAGATCTGGTGCAATTACCTGATGGTTCCAAAAAAGCCAATTTAGATGTTGAAATTGCGGTCGATATGATGTCACTGGTTGGATCTTACGACACCGCTGTTCTGGTTAGTGGTGATGGAGATCTGGCCTACGCCGTGAATGCCGTGAGTTATCGAGGTGTGCGAGTTGAAGTGGTCAGCCTTCGTTCCATGACAAGCGATAGCCTGATCAACGTGGCAGACCGTTATATTGACTTAGACAACATTAAGGAAGATATTCAGAAAACTCCTCGCAGCTACACCTATCGTCCGCTATCAGGGATTGGCTTAATGGATGAACCTGAAGAGGACTAACTCAGGTCAAATTTTCTGGAATGATTGAAAGCGGAATCGCTAAAGCAAACCTGCACAGAGCCTGAACCAGGCTATGGGCAATTAACGTTAGACTGTGGACTATACAGAGTAAAGCCCTTGCTGCCTGTTAGTGGTCTCCCGTTGTTTGTTGCCTATTATCCGTCGCTTGCTATAAAAGTATTGAAAAGTCTCATGTCGGTTTTGTTGACGCTCCGAAGAACTTGCCCGGCTGTTTTGGCTTGCTTAAAGCTAGGACTGATCGGTTTACTGCTGGTTACGTCCTCCTGTGGTGGAGGGGGTAGCCGCACGGCTGAAAAGATTGCCAAAGACAGTAAGCAGATTGAAGAATTTGATAACCAACTGACCTTCAATGACCTCTCCCTAGAGGGGTTTGATAAGAAGGGTCGCCTCTGGTGGAAGGTGAAAGCTAGACAGGCAACTTACAGTAAAGATAAACAGGTTGCTCGCATCACACAACCTGCCGGTGAACTTTACCAGGATGGAAAAGCCATTGTTGAGGTGAAGGCCCAGAGTGGGGAAGTGCAGCAGGATGGGGAAAAGATTTTTCTACGGGGGCAAATCACAGCTAAAGATAAGCGGAATGGCATGATCCTCAAGGGTGGAGAACTGGAGTGGCAACCTCAGAAGGATTTGCTGATTGTGCGCAATAACGTATCAGGAGATTACAAAGGAACGAATGTTTCTGCTAGGAATGGACGGTTTTTAACCCGTAGCAAGCGGCTGGAATTAGAAGGAAATGTGACAGCTATTTCGAAGGACCCGAATGCACGATTTCAATCCGATCGCGTTGTTTGGCTGGTTGAACAGAAGAAGCTAATGAGCGATCGCCCCCTTCAAATTGCTGGCAACCTTCCAGGTAAAACTGGGCAAAACCAGGCTACCTCCGGAGAGGGCATTGTTGATCTAAATACCAAAACAGCCACCTTGAACCAGGGTACTCAGATTACCCTGGTTGACCCTCCTATTCAGGTTTCTGGTAATTCTCTGGTATGGAATATTACAGGCAAGACGGTGGTTGCCAATGAACCCTTGACTATTGTCAATCCTAAAGAACGTGTGACCCTAACGGCGGATCGGGGGAACCTGGATATTACAACCCGGACAGCCTATCTGACGGGCAATGTGCGTGGCTTTGGGCAAAAAAATCAGTCTCAACTAGGGGCAAGCCGCCTCACCTATAACTTGACTACGCAGGACTTTGTAGCAGAGGGTGGGGTTACCTATCGCCAGGCTGACCCTCCATTTAACCTGGCTGGTCCAAGGGCGATCGGCAAGGTACAGGATCAAACCGTTGTGGTAAGTGGGGGCAGAGTTGTGACGGAGTTTATTCCCGATACGGTCATCCGATAATTACCCTCATGGGGTTTATCTCCGCTAGAGTGAATCAGGGTCAATATTTAATTCTCGGAGCTTGGCAGCTAAAAGTTCGGCCCGTTGCTGTTCTTGCTCGGCCCGTTGCCGTTCTTGTTCGGCCCGTTGCCGTTCTTGCGCAGCTAACTCTGAGCCCCAAAGTAGAAGGTTGCCTGTTTCGTCCCACCAGCGCAGCCAGTAGCCTGAGCGATTTTCACGGGTTCCTTGCCAAACTCCTAGAAACAGCCTCATTTCAGCTATCCAGTAGCGGCTATTCTCATCGGGTTCACGAACTTGATAGTGCTTTGAATCGTCCAGTCGATAGACCTCTAATACACCACTGTCAGGTTCAAAGATGGCGTAGTTTGGCACCTGAAGAATCTGTTCGTAGAAAAACCATTTGCCAGGCGGGTAGGTCGGCTTAACAGAGTATTCTTCCCCCTCAGTAACGGAGAGAAATTCCATCACAATGGCAGGTGCTTCCCCCTGTAATTGAGGAGTATAGCTGCGTTTAACTTCTTCCCGTGAAACTCGAATCGAAGGAATATATCCCCAATCAGGAGCTTTTACAACTACTCGACCGCCTAAGGTGGCGCAGATACCGTAGTTTGTGATGGTCAAAGCATTATCTGGCAGTCTTCCAGCAAGTTCCAGGCTTTCTGTTAACGCCGCAGCAAGAGGGGGTTGGTTGATGTTGTCCACAGGTTCATCACCCAGAACAAAGTCGTCTGGCAACTTTTCCCAGGTCACTGTGTAGGGGAGAGGAGTGGCTACCATAGTAATTTTCAGTACAACGTGAGGGAAGGTTGGAGGGGGGATGGGCCTTATTTTAGGAGCTTCTCCTAATTTCCCTGGTAAGTGTTGACCTCGACCGCCGATCGCACTGCTTGATTACGGCTGGTATCCCCTAAACTGGCAGAAGCCGTGCGGGCAGAAGTGGTGGGTGCGATCGCCACTGGAACCGATGGTGCCGTTCCCCATTGACGAATCAGAGCTTGCAACAAGGCATCTTGCTGATCCCGCAGACCATCCAGATTGGTGCCCCGGTTGATAATGGCAAACCAAATCAGACCGCGATCGCGAGTGGGCAGAACACCCGCCAGGGCACTGACATCATTCAATGTTCCTGTTTTCACCACAGCCGCACTGGGGATTTTGCGGTAGTCGATAGTGCCGCCGTGATCGACTCCGGAGATGGGGAAAAGATCGGCAATCGTCAGGCTGCGGGGCTGTACATAGCGCTGAATAGCGGCAAACATGGCACAGACAGCTCTGGGGGAAATGCGGTTTTCGACTCCTAAACCAGAGCCATTTTTCAACAAGATTTCCGATTGAGGGAACCCAGCCAATAAAGCAGACTGTTGCGCGACATACTGAGCGCCACCTAAGAAATTCGCCAATGATTCAGCAATGACGTTGTTGCTGTAAACATTCATTAGCTTGAGGATTTGCACCAGTGGAAGAGATTGGTGCCGCAACAGTTGGGTTTGAGGAGGAAGGAGATCGATGCCATAGGTAACAACCTGGACACGACCCACGATCGCCACCTGTGGGCGGGGGGTTCCCTTTGGCAAAGCATTGTACTGATACTCGGCTTCCTCAGACCAGAGTCTGGAGTCCAATGCCTGCTTGAACAGTTCTCCAGCCTTCTGCAGGTCGGTTTCAAAGTTCATCAAAAAGTTGCCGGTAATGATTAGATTGCCTGCCACTTTTCGGATACCGAGACGATTCAAGTCATTGCCAAGGGCGATCGCCTCTTCCCACACCATCAGCGGGTCACTACCACCTTTAACAACCAAATCTCCCATCAATACACCATTTTCGATGGGCCCAGTTGTACTCACCACAGTCTCAAAACGGTAATCCGGCCCCAAATCATGGAGAGCAACTAAGGACGTTGCAACCTTAGTCAGAGAAGCCGCTGGCAGAGGAGCGGTGCCCTCGTTGCTGGCAAGAAAAGTAGAGCCAGTTTGCAGCCAAACCCCTTGAGCTGACACAGGCAGTCCTGTTCTGGAAAGCTGTTGAAGATATTGCTGGAGTGTTAATTGGATGTTTGGATCGGGTGTACCAGGAACGACCATCCAAGGAGTATCGATTCCAGCGACCAGATTTACTGATCGCATAGGATCTGGCACACCTGCCATCGTTAGCCAGAGAGAAACCAACCCAGTGCTAAACAGTTCCAGCAATCCTGCCTCCTGTAGTTGTACCAGAAAGAGTGATCATGAACGTTATACACCAGGTTGGGTAATGGACAAGTAGAGGAGGGTACAAGTGGGGGGTCGCGTTGTTAGTTGTTGGTCGTAGAAGAAGAGAGGGGTGAGAGGTGGAGGAGTAGAGGGGGGATAGGAAGAGGTGAAAGGGGCTAGGGACTAAGGGTTGGAGTTTATTCTCCCTTTTTATAGTTCGATCGTACCATGAACTGACATGAGAATTGTCCGTTTAGGTCTCTAAAAATTTCTAAACCACTACTATGTATAGCAGTCCTAAATCAGTCGTGAGATTGGGAGGCTTTGTGAGAAAGGATTCCGCAGGAGTCCTTTCTCACAATCCAAATAGGATTGCTATATTGTTTTTTCCTATGGCTAAGTCGGATCAGAATCAGGTTTTGCGAGCATTGCCCATTATCGTGGGTGGGCTGGCTGGAGTTTTGTTGTTTGTAAATCGGCTCCTGACTCCGGAGTTGACGGATTCTCAGGCGAGATCGGATGCACTGGGGGTAATTTTAAGCGCCGTTTTGATTCTAACGGGTTTGTTGTGGCAGCAAATTCAGCCGCGTCCACCAGAGAGTGTCGATCTGATCGGGGAGGAGGGGTTTGAGCTGGAGCCAACGCTGCCAGATGCCGTGAAAACAGAGCTTGCCTGGGCCTCGCACCTGTTATTGACCAATACAGTAACGCGATCGCTAATCGTTTGGTACAACGGTCGGGTACTGCTGCGTAGAGGCATTTTGCCAGATAAACGGGAAGTCACACCGGGACCCATTTTGCAGCGAGTGTTGGAAAAACAGAAGCCAGTCTATCTGGTAGCACTGAAACTGTATCCCGGCAAGGTGGAATTTGACTACCTGCCGGAAAATACCCAGGGGCTAATTTGCCACCCCATTGGCAATCAGGGAGTGCTAATCCTTGGAGCCAACGCCCCCCGCAGTTATACTCGGCAGGATGAGAACTGGATCGGGGCGATCGCTGACAAATTAGAGAACACTCTAAGCCAGTGGAGTAAGTCAGTAAGCGATGAGCAGACAAACCTGTGAACACAGTAAGATGGGGAAAATAGTGATGCAGAGAGAGGAGTTTTGAGTTAGCCCTGACTGTTGGCTATTAACTCCCTAACCCCAGCCCCCAGTCCCTAATCCCTTTCACCTTTCCCTATCACCCTTCTACTCCTCCCCCCTCAATTGTTCTAACAACTAATAACTTTTCCCCTATGACCGATCTTCTCTGGCTTTACTGGCTTCTTGTCGCCGTTATGGTGGTGGGTATCGTTGGTGCGGTTGTGCCAACAATACCTGGCATCAGTCTGATTGTGGGTGCCATTTTTGTTTGGGGATTGGTGAAGGGATTTGGCGGTGTGGCTACGGCTCTGGCCGTCTCGGTTGTGCTACTGCTCTTGAGTGTGGCAATTGATTTTCTAGCAACTTACTACGGTGCGGTGAAGGCCGGAGCCAGTAAGTGGGGACAGATTGGAGCACTGGTTGGGTTAGTCGTGGGGTTACTTGGGTTGTTGCCAGCGCTGCCAGTGGGGGGGCCAGTGTTTGGCATCATTTTAGGGCCGCTGCTGGGAGCCATGATTGGAGAGCTAATCTATCGCAGGAATTTAATTCTGGCCACAAAGGCGGCGATTGGAATTTTTGTAGGTTCCATTGTTGGAAACTTAGTTCAGGGTTTGTTTGCCATTGCCAGTGTGTTGGTTTTTCTGTGGACCACCTGGCCTTTCCGGGTTTGAGTGCGGGCAGGAAATGGGTGGTCACAAGACTTTCATTCAAAAGATTGGGAGTTGAACAGCACGAGATTGCGTTTCTGGGGGCGATCGCCCGATTTGCCAAACACCATTACGTGCTGTTGTGGTAAATAGCCCTTTGTTTCTATCCAACTCAACCCTACATTAGCCATCTCCTTTTTAATTTGCTTCTGGGTCATTTTGTGCAGGCCCTTGATCGGGATAAACGGATTTTCACCCCGATACTCCACCAGAATGACGCGACCATCGGGCTTGAGTGCCTGCACAACCTTCTGCATGACCTCATAGGGGTACTCAAATTCATGGTAAGCATCCACCATGATTGCCAGGTCGATGCTGGACGGTTCCAACCTGGGGTCTGTCTCACTAGCCAGCACAGGTTCTACGTTACTAATATTCTTCTCTCGTTTGATTTCGTTCAAAATTTCAATCATTTCTGGCTGAATGTCGATCGCCAGCACCTTTCCCTGAGGTACCAGTGGTGCAATGCGGAAGCTGAAGTATCCAGTGCCTGCACCAATATCTGCAACAACATCCGTTGGCTTCAGGTGAAGATCCTCAATCAATAACTGGGGTTGCTCCTCAAACTCGCGAGTGGGGCGTTCCAGCCAACCTGCACCCAGATGTCCCATGACCTGAGAAATCTCTCGCCCCATATAGAACTTGCCTGTTCCATCAGGGTTGTGAATAGCCCGTTCTTGATAAACAGAGTTTTCCTCTGTCAGTGCAAAAGCTGATAAGGTTCCACCAGTACTGAATAGAAAAGCTAAGCAAACTGCCCCTATCAAGATGATTCGTCTCAGCCAGCGTATCTGCGTATTGCCTTTCATTCCCTCACCTGCATTCGATAAAGGACAAACCCCATAGAGATCTAAGTAGGTAGTCACTAAGTAGGTAGTCATAATTAATTGGTAAAGGGGGGAGTGGGGGCTGCGCCCCCAGGTAGGGGGTTTCCACCCCCTCCACCCTCGAAAGTATCCTTAATTTAATTGCGCCTAGCTACTTATAGCGGTAACCACCTAATTTAGGGCAACCAGGATGTAAGGGATTAGGGATTAGGGATCAGGGACTAGGAGCCCGTCAGGATTGATTTCAGGCACGCCTAGAATCAACGAAACCCAATTTCCAGATGTTTTTGGGAGTTTACAGCCCACAAAAACAGCCTGGCAGACCGCCAGGGGTTAGAAGAGTTTTGAGTGCAGGTTAACTCCTGACCCCTTACTGTGCCCCTAACCCCTGACCTCCTCTACCCCTGCCATCTGTTATATCTGTTCACCATCCTATCGCTGACTGGTTGGGGAACGGTGAATGACCGATTTTATAGCTGTCGCCAGGTTGCTTAGGACATTGGTTTTAAGGAAGTGTGGGGGCTTCGCCCCCAGCCAGGGGTGGAAACCCTGCATCCCGTTCTAAGCCTGGTGGCTATCGCTATAGTTGCTACACAAAAGCAAAGGTTGTAGGACAAGGTATCGCCCTACAACCCTTATCCTCAAGAATGAAACAGTGAATATTGAGCTACATTAGAGTCCGAATGGTTTCCCGGTATTGGCTTTTTGGCTTCACCCCTTTCAGTTCGCCTACCTTGTCTTTGTTCTTGAAGAACTGAATGGTCGGAGTTCCCACCACTCCCGCAGCCTCAGCAATTTCGGGGTCTTGCTCAACATCAATCTCGACGTAATGGATTTTGCCATCAAATTCATCCACAACCTTATTTAGAATTGGCTTTAAGGTATGGCAGGGACCGCATTGAGGTGAGGCGTATTTCACCATAATCAGGCGATCGCTCTCGTGATAGAGCTTTCGCAGCGCATAGCCTCCTTCATGACGGGTTGCCGTCAGATCAAACTCTGCAGCTTGTTCCTCTTCGCTTTTCTTTGCAACTGCCTCTTCGGAAGGTTTCTCAGAGACTTCTGTTTGGTGAAACTCCTGTGCTAACCCATTAATAGACAACCACTTTTCTGCCAGCATCGCAGCCATACAACCCGTTCCCGCTGCTGTAATCGCCTGGCGGTATTCGTGATCCTGCACATCACCGGCAGCGTAAACACCCTCAACACTGGTTTCTACAGAGCCAGGTTTGGTAACGATATATCCCACATCGTCCAACTCAATCTGCCCCTTAAACAGCGAAGTATTGGGGGTATGACCAATGGCATAAAACAAACCCTTGACTGCCAGGTCACTCTCTTCACCAGTTTGGGTATTGCGAAGGCGAACCCCAGTCATGACTCCGTTTTCACCCAACACATCTACAGCTTCAGTATTCCAATGCACCGTAATCCGGGGATTTTTGAACACGCGATCTTGCATAGCTTTGCTAGCACGCATTTTGTCCGATCGCACCAGCATATGCACATGGTCGCCATATTTTGTCAAATACAGCGCTTCTTCCGCAGCGGTGTCGCCACCCCCCACAATCGCCAATTCTGCTCCCCGGAAAATAGGAGTCGCCCCATCACAAATGGCGCAGGCAGAAATTCCCCGGCTCCAAAATTCGCCCTCACAGGGTAACCCCAAACGTTTCGCAGTGGCTCCCGTTGCAATGATGACGCTGTGAGCGCGAACCTCCCGCTCCTCGGAACGAATGATAAATGGACGTTGACTGAAATCAACCGAAGTGACATCTTCTGTAACCAGTTCTGCCCCCCAACGAATTGCCTGGGCTTTCATCCGGTCCATCAACTTGGGACCCGTAATTCCCTCAGGAAACCCGGGGAAATTTTCCACTTCTGTCGTTGTCATGAGTTGTCCACCGGGTAACCCCCCAGCTTGAAACCCTTCAAATACAAATGGCTTGAGATTAGCGCGAGCAGCATAGATCGCAGCCGTATACCCGGCTGGACCGGAACCAATAATCACCACGTTCTCAACAGTAGGGTTTGTCATAGACTTTGAGCAAACTCATAACGACTACGCCTAGATTAACATAATTAAATTCTGTTGAGAACATCCGCAGGAAGTATCAGGGGGAAAGGGGTGGAAAGTGAGGGGTGATTGTCCTTGATGTTCGATACTTCAAACTCCAATACTCCACCACCCCATCACTCCGTTACTGGCAGTAGCCTAGGTTGCTCTCACCAGTTCCAACTCGGCTATTGACCATCCAACCTAATCCCGAAGGACGGAAGAAGGGAGTCCGGGTCATGTCAATCTGAACCCAGTTGAAGCCATCTGCCTGGGTACTAACGGCGGTGCCATTGGAGTTAAATGTGACAAATACGCGTTGACCAGGGTTGACTACTCCAATGATGTTGTTGGCATCTACATCGGGTTCACGACGGACGTTGATTGGTACAGGAGCTCTTGAGAATCGGCACGAAACCGGTGGGGGTGGGGGTGGGGTGCTGCATGCCTTTAACACCGCTGTTTGGATGAAGCCAGAAATAGGTAAGTTAATTTGGGCAAACTGGCTACCGGGGGGAGGAACAACGACCAGCCGGACAAAACCATCAGGCGGAACCAGTTGTAGAGCAGAACTGATGGTTGAAGCGGATTCAAAAATTGGGGTGGAGCGGTTGGCTGCCCGACACAGGGGATCCTGGGGAGAAATACCTGACCGGGTTTCCTCAGCGGGAGTGGCTGGCCGGGTTTCTGCGGGGGGCGTGGTTGGGGTAGCGGGTTGGTCCGTTTGGGAAAAAGCAGGGGAGGCTGTTCCGGTGAGTGCGATCGCCACCGCAAACAATACATTTGTAGACGTTTTCAAACCACTTATTTTCATGAAGAGCACTCCTCAGAAAAACAAAAACAGATTAATGAATTGCTGTTGAAATTGTGCATGTAAATTCTACAACGATGCTCAAATTAAGAAGATTCTTAGGAATTAAGAACCCTACTCGCCTCTTTTGCCCATTACCGATCGCTGCTCTGGTTCTCTTGACGCTATTTTTGGACTAAAAAAATAGCGTCTCATCCTGACAAGAACCGCTGCTTTAGCTCCGAATATATAGCGATCCTGTTCGGATTGCGAAAGAGCTTTCCCACCAGGGAAAGGCTTTTACAACTCCTCTTGTTCACAAACAATTTAGAACCGCTATAAATATCCTGGTAACAGATACGCTGGTAAACCTCTGCTTTGTTTTGACCTGTACTGAGTTTGTCCGAATGCTGCAATCGTTTTCCTTGACTACCCTGAGCCACCTGAGATCAGGAATGGTGGGGGGGATGATGCTCGTTTTTGCCGCGATTGTCCCTGTCCAGTCTGCTTTCGCATCTCTTCAGCGTGTTCCCAATCAAACAGTGGAATGTGAAATTCTGATCGTAGGAGGTGGGCTGGCAGGTACAGCCACTGCCTATGAGGCATTGCGAGCGGGACGCACCGTTTGTATGACTGAAATCACGGACTGGATTGGGGGACAACTCACAGCCCAGGGGACTTCTGCTCTGGATGAAGCAAAACGGCAACGGGAGCTTCTCTTTTTTCCCCGGGGCTATAACGAGTTTCGTCAGCGGATTAAGGCCAGATATGGCAAATTGAACCCTGGCGAATGTTGGGTTAGCGCTTCCTGTTTTCTTCCCAAAGATGCAAATACCATTCTGGTTGAAATGTTAGAGGAAGCAGCACAGGAAGGGAAAGGATTATTGAAGTGGTTTCCTTTCACGGTGGTTAAGGATCTGGAGTTGAGTGCGGATGGACGGTTGATTGAGGGGGCGATCGCCATTCAACACAGCCCGGCACCCGGCACTCCTCCCCTCAACAGCGAACCTCTTTCTCAGATTTTTGCAGACATCTACCGCTACGAAGACTCAGCCCGGCTCTCAAAGAAAGTGATTCGGTTAGTTCCTTTCAGGAGTCAGGAGTCAGGAGTCAGAAGCCAGGAGGGACTCAGGGGTAAGGGGTGGATGAGTGGAGGGGGAGATGAGCGCTCCACCCCTCCACCCCTCCACTCATCACCCCCTCCACCCCTGCCTGAATTCAAAACTCAAAACTCAAAATCCTCCTCTCCCATCCCTCCTCTTCCCTCACTTTCTCTAACTAACAACTCCCTCCCCCCCTGGATCGTCATTGATGCCACAGAAATGGGTGACCTGCTTGCCCTGGCGGATGTACCTTACCAGGTTGGGCTTGATCCGCGTACCTATCGCAATCCTTCTTCTCCCACAGAAGGCGGCGATCCTTACTGTCTTCAGGGATTCACTTACACCTTTGCGATGGAGCGAACAAAGGAACCCCAACCCCAGGAAATGCCTACCTTCTATCCCAACTACGAACCCTATTACGGCTACGATGTGGATCCGCAAAGGGCAGAGTTTGAGTACGTGTTCACCTATCGCCGCATCTGGAACCCACCTACGGATTTGCAGGAGAAAGCAGGTCCGTTTACCCTGCCTGCATCTTCACCGGGGTCCATTTCTATGCAGAACTGGACCTGGGGTAATGATTATCGTCCTGGCACTGTGCAGGACAATCTGGTTTACTCACGGGAACAGCTTCAGCAAACGGGGCAGCTTTCTCCTGATGGCTGGATGGGTGGTTTACGCATTGATGCCTTACGCAGTGCTGAGGAAATTGCCCTGGGTTACTATTACTGGCTGGTTGCGGGGACGACGGATTCCCAACTGCAACCCAGCCAGAAGAAACCAGAACCGAACCATCGCCTGTTGACTGGGTTTGATTCGCCAATGGGAACGATGCACGGTTTATCTAAGTTTCCCTATATCCGCGAAGGGCGACGCTTGATTGGGCGTCCAGGGTTTGGTTATCCCAAGGGCTTCACCATCTCTGAAACTGATTTTTCGATGGTTGACTTCCGTTCAGACTACTACCGTGAACTACCGGAAAGGATTTATCGCAATTTGTGGACTGATATCGCCGGGTTAGAAACCTATAAGGTGATCATCGAAGGTACTCCCCCAGCGGAGATCCAGCAGCGGACGCGATCGCGAATCTATATGGATTCTGTCGGAATTTCCCAGTATGCGATCGACTTCCACCCCTGCATGCTGGAATCTCCTCCCCAAAAGCCAGGTAACATCGAGCGTCCAGGTGTGCGTCAGGCCCATGGTCCTGCTTACCCGGCGCAGATTCCCCTGCGGGCTATGATTCCCCAACAAATCGACAACCTTCTGGTTGCTGGTAAAAGTATCGCCACTAGCTACATTGCTGCCGCTGCCTATCGGGTTCATTCCTTTGAATGGTCGGTCGGGGCAGCCGCTGGAACTACTGCATCCTTTGTTTTAGAAGAGGGACTACTACCCTACCAACTGGTTAGTGAGTTACCCAGCTTTGAGCCCAAACTGCTTCAACTCCAGCAACGGTTGGAAGCTAATGGCAACCCAACTGCCTTTCCAAAAACTTCCATCTTTAATCTGGATTGGGGACAGTGGAAGCCCTGGTGAGGAGGGATGGAGTGAGGACGGAGTGAGGGGGGAGAGGAGTGGAGGGGCGATAGGGAGAGGTGATAGGGGTAAGGGATTGGAGTGAGGGAGGTAATAGCTAACAGTCAAAGCTAACTCAAAACTCAGAACTCAAAGTCCAAAACTTCCTCACTCCTCACTTAAGAAACTAAACTTCAACATCCTTACCCATGCGAGCATAGCGGATACGGAGAATTAGTCCCAGGGTGATTTGTTTCATGATCCAGTACAGGACTACCAGGATGATGGAAGTGACTATCATGACCAGCAAGGGTAGCCTGGACGTTAAATCGTCGAAGGTTTGAAAGAAAACATCCTTAGGGTCAGCCACCAGATCCCAACTGTTATAACGGCGAAATCGGCCAATAAAAATTCCGATCGCACAAAGAAAATGCATTGTTAATTCACTCCACAGGACATACTGTCGGAGATCAAGCCGTTTCAGGTAATGTCCCTGGTTAATTAGAGAAATCACATACGCTTCAAAGCCACTCAAAATTGCAAGCATGTGCAGGGGGACAAACACCAGTGCAATAATGGTCGCTGAATAACCTAGGCGAATGCCCCGAATCAGGTGAATGATGTCAGTTAACAGATAGGGGGCATTGGGCAGAAAAGCAAAGTAGACAATAAGGCCAATCCACCAGATGGGCGATCGCACCACCTTTTTGCGGCGAAATAGCCAGAAGCTGAGTACCAGAGGAATAAATGCCAGAAACAGATTCCAGAGAATCCAACCGCTATAAATGTTGTTCAGCGCACTGACTAGTTCAAATAACTTCTCTCGCATAGTGTTTCTTCACTTAAGACAAAGTCTCCCGTTTCCCAGGTTAACCTCAAATTAAGGGAAGAAAAGCCAGGAGCGATCGCCGAAACCTTTTTTCCTCAACGGATACAAGCTTATCCATTGATTATTTTCAATGCTGTAATGCCTCACCCCTTGTACCTCACCCTTCACAACCCTGTTATCGTTCTGAGCACTAAGAGCCGTATAAGGATTGACATTACTTGCATCGCAATGAGCTAAAGATCGTGTCAGCTTTCTTTTCAGCATCCTTTCCATTGGTCGTTAAAATCACCAATCGTTCGACAGGTCCCTCTTGACGACTGGCAATATACCGAACGGCAGGCACGGGGGCAGAGAATTCGTCTAAAGTTTGCTGTCCCACTTCAACGGTGATAGGGATCGTTGTGCCGCAGAAGAGCCGTTGTTCCGTATGGGATTCCAACACTTCAAACGGCTGACTCGCTTCATCCGAAGGGGGATTTTCAAAGTCTCGTCTCAGTTCTTGCTGAGCTTCCTGTTCGGTTTCCTTATTCAGGGGAGTTTTGCCCACAAACAGCAGTACATCCGGTGGAGAGGTGTTACTCCGTACCCAGGCAAGCTTAGCGCTACCAATATTGATACCAAAAACTCCTTGAGAACCGCCAGGAATTTTGTAGTCTAACAGACTCCTGGCGATCGCTTCTGCCCGTACAGGGTCAAAGGCGTTATTCAGTACCTTGATTCCCAGCCCAATCATTCCTGCCGCAATTAGAGCGATCGCACCCATTACGATCAAAATGGCTTCCCACACACTGACAGGGTAGTGGGGAATTTCGCTATTGGCAGAAAGTTCGGTTAGGGTGTCATTGGTCATTAATTGATTATTGATTACTGAATCATTGGTCAAATAAACCACAATTTGCACTTATCCAGGGAATGGTGAATCTTAACTTAAATCAACTCCCAGGAATTGATCCAGTGCGATCGCTCATCGCCGTAGCGATTGTCTTGAAAGTTAAGAGGAGATGCCAAATTGGTGAAGGAGCAATGAGCAGGACAAGATGGCTGCTGAAACTGGAATGCGATCGCCCCCTCATCCCCTTTAAGAAAGCTACGATGTATCTGACGTTTCCCTTCAAAGTTTGGAGCTTCTCCTACAGAACTAAGTAGCTGGGCACAATTAAATTAAGGATAATTCTGGGGGTGGAGGGGGTGGAACCCCCCTACCTGGGGGCGCAACCCCCACTCCCCCCTTCACAATTAATTGTGGCTACCTACTTACCGCCTAAGAAATCTTTGCTTCCAACGATTTAAGATATTCGGTATTCACACCCGATTCGCGGATAAGGGCAATTTTGCCGGTGCGGGCAATTTCGCGAATGCCAAATTTATTAAGAACCTGGACGATCGCCACCATTTTCCCTGGATCCCCCAACCACTTCCAGCGTCAAAGAATCTTCAGCCACATCCACGACTCGCGCCCGGAAAATCTGTGCCAGTTCAACAATCTCAGAACGATTTGAGCTAACCGCATTTACTTTCAACAACATCAGTTCCCGCTCAACACAGGGCACTTCGGTAATGTCCTGCACTTTCAAGACGTTGATCAGCTTATAGAGCTGCTTGGTTAGCTGCTCAATGTCATGGTCGTCACCAGGAACTACCATCGTAATCCGAGAAATACCCATCTGCTCAGCAGGCCCAACTGCCAGGCTCTCAATATTGAAACCTCGACGGGCAAACAAACCAGCAATCCGGGTTAACACTCCGGCTTCGTCTTCAACCAGAACCGATAGGGTGTGCTTCATAGCTCTGTAGATCAAGAATGGGAACGGGGAATAGGGAAACGCTTGCCCAATGAGGTCTAGTCCCTTATCTTATCGTGATGGAGGTGGGCGATCGCAAGACTCTTGTGCAAGGGTGAGGGGGTGGAGAGGTGAGAGGGTGAAGGTTAGTTAGTTGTTAGTTGTTAGTTGTTAGTTGTTCCATCCACCCATCCACCCATCCACCCATCCACTTCTCCGTGACTCTATCACTCCATCACTCCATTACTCTTCCATCCGATCATGGCATCAAAACCCAAACCCGCTGGTAATAAAGACCGGGTTATCTACTCGGAATTTGGCAATCATGATAATCCTGATGCCCTCAAGCGAACTGTGCCGGATCTGCCACCTGATCAGCAAAACCTGCGGGTAGAAACTTCTCGCAGTGGGCGCAAAGGCAAAACTGTGACCATTATTCGCGGATTTCAGGCCAAACCCGAAACGTTGACAGACTTACTCAAAAAGCTGAAAACCCTTTGTGGGGCAGGGGGCACGGTCAAAGAGAACGAGATTGAAATCCAGGGCGACCACAAGCAAAAGATCGTTCAATTTCTTGTGCAATCGGGCTACAAGGCAAAAGCCAGTGGGGGGTAGCCGTGCGATCGCCCCACCGACTGAGCAAACTCCTTCTTCTGGTGACTTGCTTCATCACATTGGTTGCCGTTTTGGTTTCGTCCATCCCAATATCGTCTGGTGATTCAAACCAGCAGGCCGACGGCGATCGCCACGAAATTCGGGGGGTTTGGATTACGAATGTAGATAGCAATGTGCTGTATGAGCGTGATCGCCTCAGCCGCGCCATTCAAGACCTGGCCCAAATCCACATCAACACGCTTTATCCGGTCGTTTGGAACTGGGGCTACACCTCCTATCCCAGCCCTACAGCCCAGTCAGCAACCGGGGCAGCATTTGACCCCCGACCGGACGGCATAGAGGGACGTGATATTTTAGCCGAACTCATTCAACAGGGTCATCCTCGGGGGATGGCAATCATTCCCTGGTTTGAGTTTGGCTTCATGGCACCCGCCGATTCTGCGCTGGCCATGCGTCACCCTGACTGGTTGACCCAACGACAGGATAAAACCGAAACCTGGCAGGAAGGCATCTGGCCTCGCGTCTGGCTGAACCCCTTTAAGCCTGAAGTACAGCAGTTTATTCTCAATCTGATTCTGGAAGTTGTCACTCGCTATGACGTGGATGGCATTCAACTAGATGACCATTTTGGTCTACCCTACGACTTTGGCTATGATGCCTTTACCGTCCAGCTTTACCAACAGGAGCATCGGGGTAAGGCTCCCCCAACCAACCCTAAAGACCCGGAGTGGATGCGTTGGCGAGCCAACAAAATTACCAGCTTTCTTGAACGCGTGTTTCGGGAAGTCAAAGCCCGCAAAGAAAACGTACTGATTACCCTTTCTCCTAACAATTACGCCCATGCCTACGGTCACTCTTTACAAGACTGGCGCACCTGGGAACGGCGGGGATTGATTGAAGAACTGGTGCTGCAAGTTTATCGGGATAGCCTGACCGCATTTACCAAAGAACTTAAAGCCTGGGAGGTTCAAAATGCCCGTCGTCATATTCCAACTGGGATTGGCATCCTGACGGGGGTGAAGCGCCGCACAGTTCCCATCCAACAAATTCAGAAGCAGGTGCAAACTGTCCGTGATCAAAAATTTGCAGGGGTTTCTTTCTTCTTTTATGAAACGATGTGGAACCTGGTGACTGAACCTGCAAGCGATCGCACCACGGGCTTCAAAACACTATTTCCCACCCCAGCAGCCAGACCCAGTGTCTTAAAAGGTTGGCGTCCTCCACCCATTTAGTCCCCCACTCACTTAAAATACCCATTGCCTCATTTTCTCTGGGCTGGTCTAGAATCGTCGATGCCCTTCTTCTGCTTCTTACCATGACCGCCACTACCCAGCCTGTCCGTACCTATGATGTGATTGTATTCGGGGATGAAGTGCCCGGCATTATGGCGATTGTTGCCGCGGCCAGAGAGTTCAACCGCCGGACGGGCAGAAGACTGCGGGCCCTGTTGATGTTTAAGGGAAATTCTCAGGCAGGAGTAGGGGGGCATTTAGTCCGGGGTGGGCTCGCCTATCTTGATCGCAGCAGCATTCCGCTGGATGTACGACAATCGGTGGGTCTGGCAACCTTTGGCGACCCGTCTTCGTTGTATAAAGAATTTTTGCAGCGATCAGGCGTCATCCAAATTGCCCTCGACCCACGCAAAGCAGATGCGGCTCTGCGCAAGATGCTGAGTGAAGCCGGAGTCGATATTCTCAGCCGGGTTCAAATTGAGTCTGTGCAGAAGCAAGGAAACCGGATCACTGGCATCAAGCTTACCCGTGGAGAAACTTACCTGGCAAAACAATTTATTGATGCCACGGTTAATGCAGAGTTAGCCCAGGCGGCTGGAGTGAGAAAGCTCCAGGGATTTGGCACCCTTGGCCTGCCAGACTCCGAATTACCAGTCACGCTGGTGTTTGAAACAGAAGGACTCAGCATTCAACGCTTGAAAGAGGTTGAGCTGTCTTATATTCGCCGCCTGACCAATCCCCATGATTCTGAAGCCCAGCGATATATTGCGATCGCTGCCAGTTCTAATCAAGCTCTGGCTGATTTCTTGAGAAAGGACTGTGTCGATGCCCAGGGTAAACTCAAAACGATGGTCGTTGGGCGGGACCACATCGACATTCGCTGCCGGGCCCTTTCAATCTTCTACCATGCCTTTCGGGGTAAGAAATTATCGCTCGCAGAAAGTGGCATGATTTTGGACCAGGCCAATATTGCCTGTTTACCGGGGGGGAGGCTGTCCTGGAATGCGCTACTGTGCTACACCACGGGTGCCCAGGCAGAAGCCCTGGCCCGGGCAGGAGCAAAACCAACCGCTGCCATGGTTGAAGAGGTCACTTTTATTGAACGCTGGCTCAAAAGCGTAGGAGCCACTAGAGTCAAGCCCATGCTCGAACTCTATATTCGCCACGCAGGAAACGTAATCGATGCTGTTGAGCCTCTCAGTGGTGCCCGCATGTTAGAAGGCGGTGTTTTAGCCAATGAAGCGATCGCCACCTTTGGCTACCATTTGGATGTCCGTGGAGGCATCACTGGCTTGGGAGCCAGAGCAAACGAACGGGGCATTGATAGCATCACATTTCACACCCCGCCACTGTTTAACGTGGGTATCCGCCATGCATTGATGCGTAGCGTTCCCAATTTAGCTGTGGTCAGTCCGGCTTCTGGATTTGATGGTTATGCCTGTGCAGCAGGCAGAATTGTGGAATTCAACGTCGCTGTGGGGCAGGGAGTTGGCATTGCAGCGGCGATCGCCCTCAACAGTAACCGCAATCTAGCTGATATTCCTAACCGCGAAGTCCGGCAGGTACTGGTACAAACCGGCCAACTCCCCAAAATTTACGGCAGAGCTAACATGCTCGAAGCTTCCCGACTCCAGGCATTTGAATCCACAATGATTGCTTGATTACGAATTAAGATAATCTGGTTTCTGTAACAATCTGATCAAAATCGAGGAGTCAACCTTGGAACGGACATTTTTGGCCATCAAGCCAGACGGTGTACAACGCAAGTTAGTTGGTGAAATTATCCGTCGCTTTGAAGCAAAAGGCTTTACCCTGGTTGGCTTAAAGCTGATGAATGTCAGCCGGGAGCTGGCTGAAACCCACTATGGCGTTCACCGGGAGCGTCCCTTCTTCGCCAGCCTGGTGGATTTCATCACGTCAGGTCCCGTAGTTGCTATGGTTTGGGAAGGCGAAGGCGTGATTGCCTCTGCCCGCAAAATCATCGGCGCAACCAATCCTTTGAACGCTGAGCCCGGAACGATTCGTGGGGATTTTGGGGTCAATGTGGGTCGTAACCTGATTCACGGCTCCGATGCCCCAGAGACAGCCCAACAGGAAGTTAGCCTCTGGTTTAGGGAAGAAGAATTGGTCAACTGGCAGCCTACGCTGATGCCGTGGATTCATGAGTAAGAAGTGAGGAGAAAGGGGGGAGAGGTGAGGGAGTGATCGGGTAACGGGGTGATAGGGTGAAGTTTCTTTACTCCATTACTCCATCACTTTCCCACTCATCCACTCTCCTACTCATCCACTTCTTACTAACAACTAACATCTCACCCTTCTCCCCTTTATTTCTTAGACTCGACGGGCGCTTCCTCTGGCTCCCGTTTCAGTAGCTCCTCCGGTGTTTCAATCAGTTCTGTAGAAATTTCTGTCGAAATTTGAGACCCAGTTTCAGAGGGGGGCACAATTCGTTCGGAAAAGCCCCAGATGAAGATGACCGTAATCAAGCTGATCATCAACCACTCGGCAGGAACGAGGTTGGGGTAGACAACTCTAGCAAGCAGGCGGAGTCCCACAAGGGAAACGGTGATGTAGCCTGCATCTTCCAGGTGGGTGAACTCATTCAACCAGCGAATGAACAGCCCTGCCATAAATCGAAGGGTGATGATGCCAATCGTAGCGCCCAGGAGAACGAGCCAAATTTCCTGAGAAACAGCGATCGCTGTTGTCACACTATCCAACGAAAATGCCAGATCCGTAATCGCAAGCATGGGGATGGCCTGCCACAGGGACTTGAAACGGGGACCGTGATGTTGATGAATGCCGTCTTCGTCCTCATCGGACGTAAAATACTGCACCACCAACCACAGCAGGTAAAGAGCACCTGCCAATTCAAATTGCCAGTAGCGAATAACCCACGTTGCCGTCAGGATTAAGACCATACGTAGAATGTAGGCAAGGACAAGACCAATGTTGAGAGCACGCTGCTGCAATTTTTCGTCGTGCAATCCTTGCGTCAGGGCAGCAAGGGCGATCGCATTATCCGCAGACAACACCGCTTCTAATGCCACCAGAACCGGCAGCAAGAGCAGTGTTTCAAACCCAAAATTTGGGGAATCAAGTAGTTGATCCAGCATTAATAATGATGTGTTTCTGAAACAGAACCTTGAAAACTAGGGAGGTTGGGCAACCCCAAACTGTCCATCGTTGGCATGCAGTTAAAGTGACTTGACAGCAACATTACTAAGCCTAACGCTTAAGCGAAAAGTTCCGCCAGACTCCTGGCAGGTATAGCAATAGCCACCAGGCTTAGGACGGAGTGTAGGGGTTCTACCCCTGGCTGGGGCGAAGCTGCCACACCTCTTAAAACCAATGCCCTAAGCAACTTGACGGCAGCTATAGAAACCAATACCCTTGTGTTGCATCTTGTAACAAATTATTCCCGAAAAGCGCATTTTGACGGACATTGAGGAACGATGGATCCTACTCAAAGGAGTTTTGAAACAATGACTTTATCAGAAACCCAAGTCTTTGTTGCCCTTGTCATTGCGTTGATTCCAGGCATCTTAGCATTCCGCCTGGCAACCGAACTTTACAAATAGACACTTCCTTAACTCGTATGCATAGCCTGTTTGGATAGTTTTGCTCTACAAACTTTTCGATAATATTGCCTCTCAAAGGTTTTTTTATCGGTTGTGATGGAGTTGACTTCTAAACAGGCTTTCTACATTTCTATCGAAATAGGGTTGCTATCTAACCTTTCATTGGGTTTAATAGGCTAGCAACAATTGACGATTACAAAGCAATCATGGAATTAAGGAGTCAGGAGTCAGAAGCCAGGAGCCAGAAGTCAGAAGAAGAAAAGCTTCTGGGCTCTGGCTCTTGGCTTCCAGGTAGAGAGTCTAACTTTCATGATTTGCAGTGAGCACTGCTGATGACGAATTGACTTCTATTTTCAAGTTGGATTTTAAAGGATATTCTTTCTCACAGAGAGTATCATCCTGGATATTTAGAGCCTGAGTTTGCCGGATTTTGAGTTGAAGGCTCCCTTGATACATTAGCTTGGCCAGAGTAGAAATTCTATGTACGCATACCAACTGCCCCAGCCTGACCCTAAATTTACCCGACGTCCACGCAGGGCACCCCACACTACCCCTCGCAAGCGCCAAAGCCCTTACCGTGCGATCGCCGTTGAAACGGGTATTAAACTGGCGGTCAATGTGTTGTTGTCGGCAGTGGCTATCTCAGCTCTAGTCAGGCTGCTTCCCTACCGGGCTGCGCAAGAATCCAAGCTAAAAGAGCTGAGTGTCGCTGTAGAATCAACCAACAAGCGTGTCAGTCAAGTTCAGGCTAACTTCAGGCAGTATTTTGATCCAACCCAGGCACGAGCGTTGATGCAGCAGACTACCAATCGGATCGACCCCTCTCAACGGCAAATTATTTTGCAACCACCAGCTAATTAGCCCAGGGGTTCCAGTAGGTCGTTAAGCCAGTTTTGAACCTGCGATCGCAGACGATGAGACACATTAGCCGCTGGTAATTGAGGTTCAGGCAAAATTAGCAGTGCCCGGCGATAATCGGCAACCGCGCAGTTCCAGTCTCCAGCCAGGTGATAGGTGCGTCCCCGTTCGGCATAAATATGCCCTTCTAAAACTGAAGTGATGGCTTCATCGGGTTTTTGCAAGATTTGATTAAAACGGAGGGCAAGGTCAAAGTTATCGATGGCCTGACCATACATTTCCAGATCCCGAAAGGTAATGCCCTGGTTAATCCAGGCACGGATATTGGATGGGTCAAGATCGAGAGCCGTTTCATAATCAGCGATCGCTTCCGCCAAAAATCCTAAGGAAGCATAGCAGTTAGCACGGTTGTTATAAACCTTCGCCAGTCGAGGGTTCAATTGCAAAGCGCGATCGTAGTCTGCCAGGGCTTCCTCAAACTGATTGTTCTGAAAGTGGAGCAACCCCCGATTGTTGTAGTGAGTCGCGCTGTCGGGGTTGCAATGAATCAGTTTATTAAGCAGAGCGATCGCTTCAGCATATTTTCCCTGCCGAGCATTGTTCAATGCTTGCTGACTTAACAGACGCTCTTGTTCACTAAGGTTGAGGGAGGATGAATCCTTATCGTCTACCAGGATCCTTGCTTGCTCTTCATCGGAAGACTGGGTGGAATGGGAAGCGGTTGCAAAAGTTTGACTGGCTGCTTGCGCCTCACCAGTGTAATAATGGCGACCTGAAAATATACGTATGTTCATGTCATCCTCACGGCTCTAAGGCATAGATTAGGGATTTCCCTGGGAGCGTTGTTCTACCGATGTGTCACTTGCTAATGCGTCTAATGAAAGGATTGAGTTTGCATTTTTAAGAGGAATTCCAGTTTCTTTGATGGGATACAGTCGGCATTAGTTCCATTTCCGAAAAGAAAACCCTGAATCTGAATGGGTTTACATTTCTTAAGAAGCATTGGATAGAAGGATTGTTGCCAGTCCCCGTTTCTTAGCTCCCGAATTCTGGCCCTTAGCTTCTGTTCTCTGCCTCTAATCCCTAGTGGGTCACCAAACACTTTGCCTGGTTATCTAAACCCGGAAAAACCAATTTAGGAGATTTTGAAGGGTTGCAAACCCTTCAAAATCTGCCTAGCAGCCTACTAGTCCCAACCTCTTTTCTTCCTTCTTCCTACCGCTATACCTCTTATATAGCTCTACGCGGGTGCGTTAGGACATTGGAATTAGAGAGGGGTGGGGGCTTCTCCCCCAGCCAGGGGTTCCACCCCTGCACCCTGTCCTAACCATAATGACTACCGCTCGCTATATATCCGTCGCCAGGTTGCTTAGGACATTGGTTTTAAGAGGTGTGGCAGCTTCGCCCCAGCCAGGGGTAGAACCCCTACACCCCGTCCTAAGCCTGGTAGCCTATCGCTATATGTCCAGGAATAACCTGGAGCCCCAGGTTAAACAATTGGCAATGGGTGAAAAATATTTCAGTCAGGTACAGACATTCGGTAGATTTCATCTGTTTTGGGAATGTATCGGTTGTTCAATCAGATTTAATTGGGTTTTGAGATGCTGCTAGAATGCAATTTGGCAACCGACTAGCCTGCGTTGAGTTAGTTGAGTTATTTAATGGAATTTCCTATGACTACTGCAACCCTGATGCCTGAAGCATCTGATCTGTCGGCTGAGGATTATTTAGTTCTGGGTCTGGCAACCTGCTTCATTAAGGAAGAGGGTGAGGTTCATGAAGTGAAGGTTGCCGAACCGATTCCTTCGGCGGCTCTGGAAGCGATTGTGAAAGGAGTTCCGACCTCCTATAGTTTGGCGATCGCAACCACGGTTGGGGCGGTTCTGTCAGGTGATACACCCCAAATGCCAGCGGAATTTCCTGCCAATACCCAGTTCTGTGATGAATTTGCCTACCGGGCAGTGGCGGCTGCCCGCACTTACAAAGCTCGCGCAGTTGCCCAATCTCTCATTCCGGTGGGTACAACTAAAACTGATTTCAACTATTCCACCGAGCGCAAGCGTGTGCTTAACTCTCAGCGCATTGTCCGAACGGAAGACAATGTGAAACAACACGAGTACACGCACAAGGTGCTGTAGAACGACTTAATCGACGCTTCTTCAAAAACCATGCTAAAACTTTATGGCGGTGCCCGCAGTCGGGCTTCCATTGTTCGCTGGTATCTGGAGGAACTGAGTGTTCCCTATGAGTTTGTCATGCTGGATATGGCATCCGGTGAGCATCGGCGACCTCCCTATACTGACATTAATCCAATTGGTAAGGTGCCTGCGATTGCTGATGGTGACTTCAAACTCTGGGAAACGGGTGCCATTCTTCTCTACCTGGCAGAAAAATATGGGCCAGAACCTCTCTCGCTGGAGCAGCGATCCATCATTAATCAGTGGATTCTTTACACCAACGCGACTCTGGGACCGGGTGTGTTTGTAGAGGCAACGCGGGAAAGTGAAACGCCCCGTCATATGACGATGCTGAATCAATTGTTTCAACGCCAGCCCTATGTTCTGGGTGAGCAGTTTAGTGTGGCCGATGTGGCAGTTGGTTCCATGCTGGGATACATCCCAATGATGCTCAAGTTAGACTTGAGTGCCTATCCTGCTGTGGTGAATTACATTCAGCGCATTTCTGAACGCCCCGCTTATCAGAAGGCGATCGCAAATCGCTAATGAATACAAATTCCAAGCCAGGAGCCAGGAGCCAGTAGGGGCTGGGGATCGGAGGCTAGGGGCTAAGGGGGTCAGGATGCGAGCCAAAATACGAGACACTGAAATTTACTTTGATGTTGAGGGCTCCGGACTGGTACCAGATGGTACGCGCATGCGGGAGAAACCTACTGCGTTTCTAGTTCATGGTGGGCCAGGAGCAGACCACAGCAGCTTCAAGCCCACATTCTCCCCATTGAGCCAAAAGATGCAACTGGTCTATTTTGACCATCGGGGGCAGGGCCGGTCAGCGCGGGGGGCGAAAGAAACTTATACCCTGGACAACAATGTAGAGGACATGGAAGCCCTGCGCCAGTATCTGGGGTTGGACAGGATTGTTGTGATTGGGGTGTCCTACGGCGGCATGGTAGGACTGGCCTATGCCAGCCGTTACCCAGAGAATGTGTCTCATCTGATTGCGGTGGTGACTGCACCCGACTCTCGCTTTCTGGAGCGGGCCAAGGAAATTTTGGCAGAGCGCGGCACAGAGGAACAAAAGGCGATCGCCCAGCACCTGTGGAACGGCACCTTTGAAAGCGAAGACCAGCTAAAAGAATACTTTTGGGTAACTCGCACGCTCTACTCAATTACGGCTGACCCCAATTCTCCACCACCTAAATCCTGGGAACGGGCGATCGTTTCACCAGATGCAATTAATATCGCCTTTCAGGATTTTCTGCGAACTTACGACATTCGTGATCAGTTGCACAAAATTACAGCTCCAACTCTGGTTATTGGAGCGCGGCATGACTGGATCTGCCCACCAGAGTTTTCTGAAGAAATTGCCAGTCTGATTCCAAATTCCGACCTGCGCATCTTTGAAAATAGCGGCCATGCTGTGCGGGCAGATGAGCCACAAGCCCTGCTGGATGCGATCGCAGGATTCATTGTCTACAAACGCTGACGTGTGAGCCTACCGATGTCTCAGGGAACACTGGGGACAGCTTTCTTAACGAACACTGGGGACAGCTTTCTTAACAAAAACTGCAACCTGTCCCCCATGTCTAACAGTTCACCTGCAATGCCCAATGGAGTCTCGTCCCTACGCCTGACTCGAAGCCTCAGCGCCCTTGAAACCTGGGGGTTTGGATTGAGTGGTTTGCTGCTGTGGTTGGGTACCGCGCCCGGAATACACGTTGACTTGGGTTCTCAAGCGATTTGGGTCTGGCTTCCCGGTGTCATTGTTGGTGTCATGCTAAATTTGCAGGTCAAACATCTGGGGACTCGGTGGCCCGATGTTTCCGGTGGTACTCCCAACTACACCACTCGATTATTGAAAAACCATCCGGGATTAGCTCCCTACGTGGCAATTGGCTACTGGATTGGTTGGGTGTCGGTGCCATCAATGAATGCGATTATCCTGACCGATTTGATTCAGGCTAATGTTGAACCTATGGGAATTGCCTGTCCTGAAGTGCTATTGAAGGTCGGATTTACGGCATTGCCTTTCATCGTTGCGTTTAGCGGTACTCGTGCTTTAAGCATTTTGCACCTGTTTTTTGTGCTGCCTGCGATCGGCTTTTTATTTATCTTCTGCACTCAGGGGTTGGGCTGGTTAGCCATTTCCCCGGAAAGTTCCGGTCTATTGCTTGCTGACCGGTCAAGATTTCAGCTTCAGGATTGGGCGAAATGTTTTTTTAGCGGTGTATGCCGTCTATAGCTGCGAAACAGCATCCTCGTTCGTTGCCGATAGCCGCCGCCCTGCCACTAACTTACAGAGCCTTCATTTGCGGCCCTGATTCTTCCAGTCGTTTACCTGGGAGGTTCCTGGCTGCTGATGCGCCTGGCAAAATCCCCTGAATCAGGAGACAATGCATTTCTAAACCTGGAAGCGGCTGCCCGACCTTTTTGGGGGAATGCAGCTCCTATTCTGGTGAAGTTTTTAATGATGTTGCTGAAAAGCAGTATGAATTGAAATGAAGTTTCAAGCATACAGCACCTATTTCATACCCCCAAAGACTTCTTGATCTACCAGTGATACTCCTGTCGCTTTATGAATCGATAAGGACCCATTATCGCCCCCCAGATGACTTTTCCAGTCTCAGTATCAATTCCCTTGTCATAGCTGAGAAATTCCTCTGACCTGGCTTCAAATCCCAGGGATACCTGCCGAACTTCACCATTGTAGTTAAAGTAGCAGGGAGTATGGGGTGGGGGAGACGCCACAAATACTGATGGTTGAGGTTCGGTGACATCAAGAACACAACCAGGTAGAAGCTCGATCTGTTCATTGGTGAGACTTTTAAGGAGTTCCGGGTTGGCACCCGCCCCACTGATTGCACCTGGCTTTTTGAATGCATAGTACTGCACATGCAAAGGACGTTGAGTGTCACTGGTTTGTCTCAACCGCATTAACCTCTGGCGGTAGGGATTGTCCGGGTTCAAAACATTGGCCTGCTCAGCAAACAAGGTCAAGCTATCTTCTGTAAACAGGGGCACAGGACGCTGCCATAGCCGCAGATGGACGTACCAGATTGGTTCAGCGATCGCCTGCTCACGGTTATCAAACTCGCCTGCCATATGGCGAGCCAGCATCAGAAGAGAAGAGGAAAGAGCCATAGGAATACAAGGGGTAAGATTTGAGTTTGGGTGTCAACCTATAACTCATACCTCACAACTCAACCCTTTTTCCAAAACTTGGCAAACTTGCCCTCAAGCGCGAAAATGGGGAGTGTCGCCCACATGAATTTCTGCTGTGAATAACGTCCGCACCGTTTCTGATACCAAGCGAGCCTTCTACACCGTCCATACCCGCCCTATCAACTCAATCTACCGTCGGGTTGTGGAAGAGTTGATGGTAGAAATGCACTTGCTGGCGGTCAATGTGGACTTTGCCTACGACCCAATCTACGCCCTTGGTGTTGTCACCTCATTCCATCGCTTCATGCAGGGATACCGCCCCGAACAAGATATTGCCTCTATCTTTGATGGTTTATGCAAGGCGCTTCAGGACGATCCTAACCGCTATCGGCATGACGCTGAACGCATGGAGGCGTTAGCAAAGCGGTTGTCTTCCCAGGAGATGGTTGCCTGGTTGGAACAGTCACTGCCCATTCCTGATGTAGCTGATTTACAAGCCCAGGTGAAGGCGATCGCTCACAATCCCAAATTTAAATACAGCCGTTTATTTGCGATCGGGCTTTTTACCCTGCTAGAACTATCTGACCCCGAGCTGGTGAAAGAAGAGTCCAGGCGCACAGAAGCGCTGCAAAAAATTTGTACCGCTCTTAACCTTCCTGAAGATAAGCTGCAAAAGGATCTAGATCTGTACCGCAGCAATTTAGAAAAAATGGCACAGGCCCGCATTGTAATGGAAGATGCTCTTCAGGCAGAGCGCAAGAAACGGGAAGAGCGCGAGAAAGCCAAATCGGCAGCGACTTCATCTAACCCTTCAGATTCTTCGGAAGCGAAAGGAGAAGCCTGATACCAATACAGCAAAACGAAAGTTTTGTGGGGGGTTTGCAACACTAGGATTCTCGTCCAAGAGCTGAGATAACTAGAATAGTGCCCATTTTGCTGACAATTCTTCAAGGGTACGATCGCTTGAAATGAGTAGGGCACTACCATGAAAGATATCTGGAGAAGGATCTTTGACCTGGATTGGTCATGACAAAACCCGGTTTTACTGATTGCCTGCAGCTTTTTGAAATCCCAATTGAGCACCCAGATGTTAAGCTGACAAAGCTTTTCAAGTTTTGACCTGCTCCCTATCTGGAGAAAATTCACATAAAATTCACTAAAACCTTGAAGTTTTTATACAATTTTTGTAAGTTTTTATTAAATGGGTATTAGCCTTTTGTTTTGGCTTTTTCTCTCATAAGCTAAAGGTGGCGAGATCGGGGTGGCTCCAACTTGCAACATTTAATCTTGATGAGCCGTAATGCTGGCTAGAAGATTTACCATCTCGATGCTACTTGTGGCAATGGCTTCATCGGGTGTCGCTTTCCCCGGTTGGACGTTGCCACTTTCTCCGGGCGATCGCGTCCGCCTGTTTACCCCTCTGGATGACGAACTGCCCTCAAACAGCCCTTTTCGACTTAGTGGACTGTATGAAGTGAACCTGGATGGAACACTGCAAGTTCCTTTTCTGGAGCCTCAGCCTGCTGCGGGTCTGGAAGTAGCTCAAGTTGAAAAGAATCTGGTAGACGCCCTGATAAAGAAAGGGTACTTTCGTCAGGAATTTTTAGAACTGAGTGTTAAAGTTGCCCATTGGGCTCCTGTTTACGTCACAGTGTCAGGAGAAGCTTTTCGACCGGGGCGGGTTTTAATTAATGCGGCAGTTAGTGGCGAGAGAGATGGGGCATCTCAACCCGTCATAGAAGAGGCGATCGCAGGCAACTACCCACCAGAACGGTATCTAACCGCAGCTATTCGTCAAGCAGGTGGATTAAAACCCACAGCTGATATTCGGCAAATTCGCCTGATTCGCGGAAAGCAGGAAAAGGTATTTGACCTCTCAGGTGTGATTACCGGGCAGTCCGTTCCAGATGTGCCTCTGATTGCAGGAGATCAGGTGGTCATCCCCAGGGTGGCGATCGCTCAAAAGGAACTGGTTCGCCCATCTCAGCTAACCCCTACCGAAATTCCCGTTCTGCTATCGAACTTAACGGCACCCCATACTCCTAATCAGGGCAAGGGGGGGCAAATTTTGAATCTGGAATACGGCACCCGCCTTTCCCAGGTCGTTGTTGCAGCAGGCTGTGCTGGGGGAACCCGGTCTACCAATGCCAGGCGTAAAGTTGCCCTAGTTCGGACTAACCGCCTGACAGGCGAAACCAATGTAATTGATCGCCCCGTAGAACGGCTGCTAAACAACGCCTCCAACGATAAGGAAAACCCCTTTCTGATGCCGCAGGATGGGGTAGTTTGTTACGATTCAAAGGTCACAAACATCGCCAGCATTCTTCGCACCGTCGGCACGATCTTTAGCCCTTTCTTCCTAATTCCAGGGTTGTTCAGGCATGACGAATGAGTATCCACCCATTTCGCCTTCTGCACTGGCAGCCTCCATTGACCGGGGCAGGAGATTACGTTATGTAGCTCTAGCTCTGGCAGCGAACCTCTCAATTTGGGGCATTGTTCTTTTTCTGCTAAAAGACTCTCCCCGTGAATACACCAGCCAGTGGTCGATCATGGTGTTAGGGAAGGTACCAAAATCGGCTTCTGATGAAGGTTCTGGTTCAACTGGGGCTACTTCTGCTGCCAGCGAGGCTGGAAATTTCAAAGCAAGCTACAAACTGATTGCAACAACGGATAGTGTTCGTAAAGCCGCCGCTGCTAAGGTGGGTATGACAACTGAGCAGTTTAGCCAACCCCAGGTTCAAGTGCTTCCAGGTACTGAATTAATGACCTTTACCATCACAGGCTCTACCCGCCAGGAAGCGCAGAAAAAAGCCTATGCTTTACACGAAGCTTTTCAGGAGCGGTTGAATCAGTTGCGGATACAGCAGGCAGAAGAACAGGAAGCTGGGTTTGAAAATACACTCAGTGTTGCCAGAAAGAAGTTGGAGTCTGCCCAATTTCGTCTTTCTGACTATAAGGTGCGGGCGGGTTTAGCGTCTAAGGACCAAATTGATGAGCTTGCCCGCAGTATTGAAACTTTAAGGCGATCGCGGGCAGAAGTTGCGGCTCAACAGCGGGATGCCAGCATCCGTGCAAGACAATTGGCGACTGATTTGAACATGTCTTCCAGCCTGGCTTCGGAAGCATTTACCCTGCGAACAGACCCACTGTTCCAGCAGTATCTAAGGGAATATAGTGAAGCAACAGCAAGCCTGGCCAACGTTTCAATCAAACTGGGGCCTAACCATCCCGTTGTGGTAGGGGAAACGGCTCGTCAGTCGGCTGCACAAGCTGCACTTCTAGAGCGGGCTGAGGCATTGCTGGGACGTGCAGTGGATCTGGCGGCGATCGCCCGCCTGAATACTGGCAGTGGCTCCCAGACCGCCACACCCCGTGAAGATCTGTTTAAACAGATTGTCAACTACAATGTGGAGCGGCAAGCCCTTGCTGCTCGTGTGCAGGAAATCGATCGCCAGATTTACCAGCTAGAACAACGGCTTAATATTTTAGCTCAGCGTAACTCAACACTAGATGCCTTGAATCGGGATATGCAGATTGCGGAAGCCATTTTCTCTTCTAAGCTGGCAGGGTTGGATGCCAGCAGCGTTCCTATCTTCAATTCCTATCCTCCCATTCAAATGGTTGCTGACCCGACCCTGCCAGAAAAAAGGTGTAATTCCCAAACAAAAACCCTATTTTATCTTTGCCACAATTGCCTCTTTGTTGACAACTGCCGGGCTCTTACTCCTTTATCTACGCAAAACACCGCCCTTTAAGCAATGGCTTCATCGACATTAGATTTCTGGGGTGACTTAGGAGCATTAGATTTCTGGGGTGACTTAGGAGTGATATAGCTGTCGCCAGGTTACTTAAAACATTGGTTTTGGTTTTAAAGAGATGGGGGGTGCCTTACTCAAATCAGGGATAGAAGTTGGTTAAAAGAGATTCGTTGTCTTAAAGCAATCAGTCCGCCGCGATCGCCACATCCCGCTCATACCGTGTCACACTCTCTCGCCGCAAGAAACTAACACCCCAACGGGCAACACCTCAACCTCAAATCCAATTTCAGCCACTTTCAGATTCAATAGGGATACCTTCCAACTGGCTGGACGTAAAGTCCAGGAGCTCACCGTTGAATCTGGGTAAACGACCTGAGGCAAATAAGTGACTCCAATCACATTAAACTCCCCACCACACAGCTGAAGCAGCCGTTGCACTTCGCGCCAATCATAGATCAGGCTCTGGCATGCCTCTTTTTCACAGCCAATAAGTCTGGCACCCAGCAGCCAAGTGAGCCTGGCGCAGATTTCCTCTAAACGAGAGCGATCGCCTTTTAACAGCGCGGCCTCCTCTGGCAAAAGAGCCGTATTCGTCGTCGGCATCCAAAGCTCAAAACAGGCGTAGGCATCAATTGGAATGGTGGTGAGCTTCAAATGAGGTGCCAGGCCAAGGGGGTTAGGAGCAACCGCCAACTCGGTTGGAATGAAGGAGTCAATCATCGCCTTGAGATTCTACTCACAACTACACGTAGGGTTCCCCCAGCTACAGATAACTGCTAGAGGTGCTTCGTATCCAGCATGACCTTTCTCAGATTCCATTACGTTCAGCAGCCATAAAAAGTGAGTAAAGTGTCGTTAAAGTCTGATGGGCTACCATTGCGTATTCTGATGTCACTCTATAACCACTCCTTAAGAGAGTCTAATATGGATAAAGGCTCATGCATCTTTCACGACCCTACACCATGAATCAAGCTATTGCAAACGCAACTACCCTAGATGAGAGGCTCTCAGCACGCCACATTGATCTCGACCCTGGTGGGTATTTCATCATCTACTTAAACCGAGATGAGGGGTTGATTTGTGCTAAACACTACACAAATATTATTAACGATCGCGGCCTTGCCTGCGACCCGGAAACTGGCAAACCTTTCCTCTGCGATCAAAAGGTTGAGCGTACACCCAGTCGAATTTATAGCGGCAGAACCGCCAAGGAAATTTGCGTACAACTATTTGAGGAAATTCACCCCTGCCCGGTGACTCGTCTGGACCATGCTGCCTATTTAGGACGGGAATTCCAACGAGCGGAAGCTGCTCTGTTTACTGGACAGGAGTACGTGCAGGACTAGTGTTGCAAACACTAGGAAAAAAGGAGGAAAGAAGGAAGAAGGGGAAAGGAGTGGATGAGTGGGAGGAGGGAATAAGGGGGTGATAGGGTAACGGAGTGATGGATATAAGATGGATGTAAAAAGCAATTATCGGGTTTGTCGAGAATGTCAATTTTTTTGTGGCAATCTTGAAAAGGGGGTCGAGAGAATCGAGGTTTCTAACGACGAACAACGAACAACTGCCCATCACTCAACCACAGACCTCCCTCCCAGCATCCCTGACCCCTATCATCTCCCCTATCATCTATTTCATCGCTCTTGCATGTAGAGGTAGAAGTAGTAAGTTGCCATCGGAACAATTGTGGCAACGACCAGAAAGGTGATAACCCAGAAAGTTGCGTTACTAGATTTGGTTTCCTCTGGGGTTGCGAAGGTGCCCTCTACCTGAATGTTATCCTCAACAACGGGGGGACCGGGATCTGGCCTGCCAGAGAGGACAGCAACCAGGCGATCGCTTGCCTCTAGAAACGCCTGATTGTACCGTTCACCTTGTTTCAGCGGTACCAACACTGTTTCCTGGGCGACGCTTTGAGCGATTTCATCAGGCATCACTTCCTTTACTTTGGCGCCTGTTCGAATGCCTGTATTGTTTGTTTGACTATCGATGACCAGAATAACCTGGTTTGCCTGAGATTCTGGGGTTGGGAACCAGCGTTCAAACAACTTGTCAGCAAAGCTTTGGGCCGTTTCTCCATAATCAAGCCGGTGAATGGTCACAAACCGGACTTCATAACCTGTATTTCGGGCTAAGGTTTCCAGATCAGAACTAATCTTGCCTTCACTGAGGCGGCTTAGAATCTCGGCCTTGTCAAACACCCAGGTGGCGGGAGTCAAATCAGGAATTTCGTAAACGCTCGTTGCATTAGCAGGGGAAGCCAAAGTTTGGCTAGCCAGGAGAACAGCAACTATTGCCAGAAGCAACCGTTGCAGTGTGACTTTCCAATTTTGGAACTGATTGAGGAGCCGTTTCATAGGAACCATATTAGAAACCGTATTTAGAGAATACTACGTTTCTTAACGAAGATGAGAGAGCAATGACTTAGAAGCGGTTTGAAAATAATAGACATTATCGGA
Organism: Leptothermofonsia sp. ETS-13; assembly: GCF_049200465.1. NCBI lineage: Bacteria > Bacillati > Cyanobacteriota > Cyanophyceae > Leptolyngbyales > Leptolyngbyaceae > Leptothermofonsia > Leptothermofonsia sp. ETS-13. The sequence goes on along the minus strand of NZ_CP120836.1, from coordinate 298,515 downwards.
AATAAATCGCTCGATATGAGAATGGGTGATAAAGCAATGAGAATTGACAGTTTCATGCAAAGAATTGATTTCCTTTCTTGTTTTCGATTAAGTCTAAATGAATTATGAGCTTTATTACCATGCGCACACCCGGAGCCGACTTTGAATTGGCTGCTGGATTCCTTTATACCGAAGGTATCATTCAACAACGGCAAGACATTCGCCGTATTAGTTACTGTATTGATCCCAATGCAGACGGTGAACAACGCTACAACATTGTCAATGTTCAGTTGCGAGAAGATCTAAGATCTGGTTCCCGATCTTCAGCCTTTAGAACGTCATTTTTACACTACCAGTGCCTGTGGCTTTTGCGGCAAGACGAGTCTGGAATCATTAAAAATTCGGTGTGAGAGGGTTTCTGCTGCTTGTCCGGCAGTTCCGGCAACAGTGCTTTATTCTTTTTCTGAGCAGTTGTAGACGGCGCAGGGAATTTTTCGGGCAACAGGTGGGTTGCATGCGGCAGCTCTTTTTAATGCCGAGGGCAAATTGCTGTCGTTGCAAGAGGACGTTGGACGATACAATACTTTAGATAAGCTGATTGGAGCATCGCTGTTAAATTGGAGCATCACTGTTAAGTGATGAACTTCCTCTTGCAAACCACATTGTTATGGTCAGTGGCAGGGCAAGCTTTGAGATCATGCAAAAGTGCCTGACTGCCAGGGTTGCCATTGTTTGTGCGGTTTCAGTCCCCACTAGTTTAGCGGTTGCTCTGGCACGCGAATTTCATATGACTCTGATTGGCTTTTTGCGAGGAGAATGCTTCAATATCTATGCTGGTAAAGAGCGGATTGCTCTGGACGCTTAGGTGGGAAATAGGGGTTGGAGCCAGGGGCCAGAGATGGAGAAATTTCAATCACTCAACACCCAAAACTTTCTTCACCCCTTGCCATGTTCTCTATCCATACCCATTCAGCGTTCACTTTGGCAAGAGTTGAAAGTAGAGGATTATCAGCAGGGACAGGCATTGTCATTGCCTGATGCAGAGGTAATCTGGTACCCACAAGCATTTTCATTGGAGGAAAGTGACCAATTATTGGCAGAACTGTTGGATGGGGTTGCCTGGAGGCAGGAATCTATCACGTTGTTCAAGCGAGAGGTTTTGTTGCCCCGGTTAACGGCCTGGTATGGCGATCGCGGCAAAATTTACACCTACTCCAACCTGACAATGGAACCAGAACTGTGGACTCCTGCTTTGTTGAAGATTCGGTCAAGGGTGGAAGCGATCGCCCACACTACATTCAACAGTGTTCTGCTCAACCTCTACCGCGACGGCAGGGACAGCATTGCCTGGCACAGCGATGACGAACCCGAGCTTGGGGAAAATCCGATCATTGGTTCTGTAAGCTTTGGAGAAGCCCGTCGGTTTATGTTGCGCCACCGATTTCAGAAGCATTGGAAGGGGGGAGATCAATCTGACTCACGGTAGTTTTCTACTGATGAAAGGACCAACCCAGCACTTCTGGCAACATCAGATTTCCAAGACCCGCAAACCTGTACAACCCAGAATCAATCTGACCTTCAGGCAAATCCTGTAAGGATCATCTCTGCATTCTGAGCCAGACAAAGACTTCATGGGCAGTTATAGCTCTACGCGGGTGCGTTAAGACATTGGAATTAGAGAGGGAGTGGGGATCCTTACAAATTTAAATTGCACTCCCAAAACTTAGAAAGTCTTGTAGGCAGGCAACATGTTTTAGAACTTACTCAAGTTATTTTTGTAAGGATCCTGGGGGCTTCGCCCCCAGCCAGGGGTGGAACTCCTGCACCCCGTCCTAACCATCATGACTATCGCTACATAGCTGTCGCCAGGTTGCTTAGGACATTGGCTTTAAGGGGATGTGGGAGCTGCGTCCCTAGTCAGGGGTTTCACCCCCTGCATATGGTTCTAAGCCTGGTGACTATAAGCTATAGTTGCAGTTCAACAGTTTGCAAAACTGAAAGCGGATAGTCTCCATATATCAGTTCTGGTTGCTGGTTAGGGAGAAACATTGGCACGCTCAAATCATCGGATCGATAAACCAGCCTGACTGGCTCCCATACTGAAAACAGTGAAGAACATTACCAATCACCCAATTGGGTTTCTGTTCGGGTGATAGAACTTCGATCGTCCAATCGGGTACTAAATAAAATCATTAGGCACTTCGCCTGTTTCGCTAGAGGGAATGCGCTGCCATTAAGCCACTGAAACATCCGGTACAATTCGCCCTCCAAGGGTACAACGCAACTCAGGAACAGAACATAAGCCAGCAACCCAATCACATATTAAACAGTTGTAATGTCCTTTTCTTTCTCAACCAGTAACTCGTCTACCTTTGCGATATATTTATCTGTCAGCTTTTGAACTTTGTCTTGCAGATCCCGTGCCTCGTCTTCAGAAATGTCACCAGCCTTCTCCTGCTTGCGCACAGAATCCACCGCATCCCGACGAATGTTGCGGATGGAGACTTTGCCTTCCTCGGCAAACTTGGCAGCAAGTTTGACCAGTTCCTTCCGGCGATCGCTGGTCAATGGCGGAATATTCAACCGAATCACGGAGCCATCGTTGTTGGGAGTCAGCCCCAGATCAGACATTTGGATGGCTTTTTCAATCAGATTTAGACTACTGCGGTCAAACGGTTGAATGGTAATGGTTGAAGCATCGGGAGTGTTGATGCTGGCCAAAGACTTGAGAGGGGTTGGCGCACCGTAGTACTCTACCATGACACGATCAAGAAGAGACGGGTTTGCCCGCCCCGTGCGGATAGTATTGAAAGACCGTTGAGTTGCCTCAACTGCCTTGTGCATATGGTCTTCAATGTCAGCTAACTTCACAGAAACCTCCGACAAGCGTTCCAATCGGTTCTCCCATCACTGCTCGGCGAACGTTACCCTTCACTGAGAGGTCAAAAACAATGATGGGAATATTGTTGTCCTTACATAAGGATATGGCAGTACTGTCCATAACCCGCAATTCTTGAGTCAAAATATGCCCATAGGTCAGTGTTTGAAAGCGACGAGCCTGAGGATTGACTCGCGGATCGGAGTCATACACACCGTCTACTTTAGTTGCTTTAAACAACACATCTGCCCCAATTTCAGCCGCCCGTAAAGCTGCGGTTGTATCTGTGGTGAAGAAGGGGTTGCCAGAACCGGCCCCAAAAATAACGACCCGCCCCTTTTCTAAATGGCGAATAGCTCGCCGCCGAATGTAAGGTTCAGCAACTTCCTGCATGGAAATAGCTGTCTGTACTCGCGTCGGTACATCAATTCGTTCTAGCGCATCCTGGAGGGTCATGGCGTTCATGACAGTAGCAATCATGCCAATGTAATCAGCCGTCGCCCGTTCCATCCCAGCCGCCGCACCTTTCACTCCCCGAAAGATGTTGCCACCACCAACTACAATTGCGACCTGAACGCCGCTGGCGACTACATCTGCTACTTCCTGGGCAATATCTTGCACGATAGTTGCGTCAATTCCGTAGGGGAGATTGCCCATCAGGGCTTCACCGCTTAACTTAAGCAGAACCCGCCGGTAAGTTAATCCCATGTAGTGACTACTTTTTCAACTCCAGTCTATTCTCAACCTAAGATAGCACTAAGATGTAAATTGTCAGGTAAACCTGGAGATACAAGGCCTATTGAGACGGAATATAAGGCATTTCGGCTGAATTAAGCCCGCCATTTGACTGAGCAGCCAACGGGTTCGGTACTGGTGGGAGTAATGGTTTCACCGCTGAGAATTTTGGCGATCGCCTCCCGCAAATAAGGCACCTGCACCGCCGTTGGGTCATTCGGGTTGTCATCGATGCACCCGCTATAGCACAGCACCCCTTCCTGATTCAGCAGAAACACATGGGGAGTTTTCTGCGCTCCAAAGGTTTGGGCAACGTCCTGAGTCTCATCCCGCAGATAGGGAAAGTTGAGTTGATTGGCGGAGGCAAACTCCTTCATGTTTTCAAAGCTGTCGTCAGGAAATTGTTCCGCATCGTTGGAGTTGATGCCAATCAGAGTAAACCCCTGGTTCTGAAAATCGGCCTGAATTTGCTTGAGGCGATCAAGGTAAAGCCGCACGTAGGGGCAGTGATTGCACATAAACACGACTCCAACGGCTCGAAACCGTTCGAGGTAGCGGGCAAGATGATGAACTGAGCCATCAATTCCCGGTATCTCAAAATCTGGAGCGTATCCACCAATCAAAGTGCCAGTCATTTCCATGTTTAGCCAGGTGAGGGGTGAGGGGTGAGGGGTGAGGAAACTGATTGGTCAGATGCCAGGTATCGTTTGTCGCTGACCAACAACTAACCGCTTCAATTACCAACCTTTTGCAACGGCCTGATATCCAATAAGTTTATAAACCAATTTGGCAGCGGTGAACTCTGAAACTACGGAATCGGTGACAGGGGCCAGTTCCATAACGTCGCAGCCGATCACTTCATGCTCTTCAAAGATGCGTTGCAAAAAGGTGAGCAGGGCATACCAGTTCAGACCGCCCGGTTCAGGGGTACCAACGCCTGGGATCAGAGTGGGATCAATACCGTCCAGGTCAATGGTGATGAATACTTTTGGTGTCTGGATGCTGTTTAGGGCCCGTTCCATCCAATCCGGCTGGGTAGCAATTTCTCGTGCCCGGATGACCACCAGTTGCTTTTCTTTAATAAGGTCGGCTTCCTCCTTGCAAATACTGCGAATGCCGATTTGAACCGTGGGTAAATCCATGTCTACAATGCGCCGCATGACACAGGCATGGTTGTGCAGCGAGCCTTCGTACTCATGTCTGAGATCGCCGTGGGCATCTACCTGTACAACGGTGAATGCTTCGCCAGGGTATGCCTGCCGATAGGCTTCCACGACACCTGTTGTGATGCTGTGTTCTCCACCTAACGAAATGACGAATTTGTCGTCCTTAACCAGTTGGTAAACGGTTTCCTGAGTGGCCTTCAGCATCTCTTCGGCGGTGACTTTGTTGTGATTGCGGGTATCTGCGATCGCCCCATGGGTCCAGATCCCCACCTCCCACAGCTCACGGTCAAGCTCTTCATCGTAGACTTCGACCTGCTGAGAAGCATCCAGAATCGCGGCTGGACCATTCTCACAACCCCGACGATAGGTGGTGGTGGCTTCGTAAGGAATAGGCAAAATCACAGCCCTAGCCTTGGCGTAATCCGTTGCAAAGTCAGCACCCAGAAACGGTAGATCGGAAACAGAAGTTTGCACCAGCATGGCAGAAATTAATCAAGCAACACTCAATCCTGACACAGACTTTAGTGAATCGACTACTGAGGGAGCAGGGATGAGGAGTGAAAGATCGGGGGAGCGAATTTTTGGCTCTTCATCGTCTCCACCCCTCATATCTTCAAGTTTTGTTAAGAAAATTTGGCAAAATGGAGAAGAAAAGGTTTTGGCATCTGCATGTCATGATTGCAACAACTCCTTCTATTGTCACTCAAAGTGAGACGCAAACCTGGATCTGGCAGGGTTTTCCCATTGCCTATCAGGCTCTTGGTACACAGGGACCAGCTGTGGTGCTGGTGCATGGGTTTGGGGCATCTCTGGGGCACTGGCGAAAGAATTTGCCAGTGTTAGCAGAAACTTGCCGGGTGTATGCTCTGGATTTAATTGGATTTGGTGCCTCTGCGAAGCCCGTTCCCGGCCCACTTAAGCCCGGTGAACAGGTGGAATATACCTTTGAAACCTGGGGCCAGCAAATTGCTGATTTTTGCCAGGAAGTGGTGGGGGGACCAGTCTTTCTGGTAGCAAACTCGATTGGTTGCATTGCGATTATGCAGGCAGCGGTGGAAAATCCTGCGATCGCCCATGGAGTTGCAATGCTCAACTGCACCCTGCGCCTGCTGCACGATCGCCGTCGCACCACCCAACCCTGGTTCAAACGCTTCGGTGCGCCCCTGCTGCAACGCATCCTGAAACAAAAGTGGATTGGCAAAGCCTTTTTCAATCAGATTGCGCAGGCAGAAACCGTCCGCAAAATTCTGCTCAAAGCTTACATTCGTCAGGAAGCGGTTACCGATGAACTGGTCGAACTACTGCTGGCTCCTGCGAAAGACCCCGGTGCGGTTGATGTATTCATTGCCTTCACTGGCTATTCGCAAGGACCACTCCCAGAAGACCTGCTGGAGGTGCTGCCCTGTCCGGCTCTGATTCTTTGGGGAGAAGACGATCCCTGGGAACCTATCGCGATCGGTCGTGAACTTGCCAAATTCCCTCAAGTCCAGAAATTTATTCCTCTGGCTGGGGTAGGTCACTGCCCCCAAGATGAGGCTCCAGAGTTAGTCAATCCCATTCTGAGGGACTGGATTTTATCGACTACTCAATCGGTCGACATGGAGTAAGTTTAGTAATTAGCCAACTTTTACCACTGGCATCAGGGATAAGTCCCATACCCATCGAATTGAATCCAGGTCTGATGCCACCTCCTTTACAGCGATCGCGCCAGACACCCTCAGCCTTAAAAACACTAAAGCATCATTCTCTGAATGGCTTCTCAGACTCAAGTTTTTATAGTCCGCAATGCATGCATTCCAAAAATCCGCGTGCTCCTAGACCGGTAGATCGGCGCGGGGGTTGAAGGTTTCTAGCTGGCGCAGTTTTTCGTAGAGTTCCCGTTCTTGAGCAGTCAGGTCGCGGGGGATGACGATTTGAATTTCAACGATCTGGTCGCCGCGATCACCGTCCTCTTTGGGGTAACCTTTGTCAGCCAGGCGCAGACGCTGACCCGAACGAACACCTGCAGGAATGGTCATTTTTACCCGACCATCGAGGGTGGGGACTTCCACCTGTCCTCCCAGGACAGCTTCGCTGGGAGTAATGGGTAGCTGGCAACGAATGTCAGACCCTTCCAGCTTGAAGAAAGGATGGGGGGCGATGTCAATCTTCAAGTACAGATCACCACCGTTGACGCCCTGACCTTTGAGGCGGATGCACTGCCCCGCAACCATTCCCGAAGGCATGTTCACTTCCAGCGATCGCCCATCTTCCAGGCGAATTCGTTCCCGTCCACCCAGGTAGGCTTTCTCCAGTGGCACACTCAAACGCGCTTCGGCGTCACGGCGAGTGGCACGGGGGACGCTGTAAACCTTGGTGGTTTTGGTCGTGCCGGGACGGTAAGGGTCGCGGGAGGGCTGACTGGTTACGGTGCTGCTCTGCTTGGTGCGGCGGTTCAGGAGTTGATCGACGAAACTATTGAAGTCGGGAAATTCGCTGAAATCGACCTCCCCGGTGGAGGAGCGATCGCCACGACCATTCCAGCCACGGGCACCTGAACGGGCAGAGGCTCCCTGAAAGCCGCGCTGCTGCCAGAACTTGCCGAACTGGTCATACTGAGCGCGTTTTGCCGAGTCAGACAAGACTTCGTAGGCTTCATTGATGTCCTTAAACTTCTCTTCTGCCTGCTTATCGCCAGGATTTAAGTCAGGGTGATATTGCCGGGCGAGACGACGAAAAGCTCTTTTGATCTCTTCAACCGTCGCCTCCCTCGCAACCCCCAGAATGTCGTAGTAGTTCCGAAAGTTTTGCATGGAGTTCAGTATAGCCAGAAGTCAAGGAAGTAGAGGGTAAAGAGTAGGGGGTCGGGTATCAATCTTCTAACCTGAATTACTTGTCCTTCATTATTTCCCTCTCGTCCCACATTCTGGCAAGCAACTTGCCAGGTCATCGTTATCTTTACGTTTATCCTTAACACTTCACCGAACCGGGAGAACCTTTTTCCCTAAAGCCAGTCGTCATCATCATCCCAATTATCTTGGCTGAGGTTTGGACGAGGATTGCGAGTAGGACGGAAAGGGGGGCGGCGATTGCGATCGCGATTGGAAGCACGGGAGTCGTAGGAGGATCGGCTCTCCGGGTAGGAAGTACTGTCCCGCCCTTGCCCAGTATCACTGCGATTGTTGCGTTCCGGGTAGCGATTTTCGCCATAGCGGGGTTCGCTGCGGGAGGGTTCGCTCGTTCCGTAGTTACGTCCACTGTAGCGATCGTCGTTGTAGTCGCGGGAGTCATAACGGTTGTTGTTGCGGGCAGAGTCGCGGGGAGAGTCACTATAGCTACCGTAATCGCTCCGCCCGCTGTAGCGATTGCTGCTGTAGTCGCTCCGTCCACTCCCCCCGTAGCCATAGGAACTCCCGAAGTAGCCGCCATCGCGTCCACCGTAGGAACTGCCGTAGTCACGGCGCTCATCCCGGTAATAGTCGTAATCGTCATCGTCATCCAGGAAGAAGCTCTTGATAGCGCCAAAGATGCTGTCTCCTTCTTCCTCTTCTTTGTTGCGCTGATAGACTTCCCGATTCAGGTCATACACGGCATCTTGCAGGTTGGCCTGGGCCTGATCAATACCGCGATCGTCGTTCTGGGAAAGGGCTTCCCGCAATTGCTGAATTGACCGCTCAATTCGAGAGCGGTAGCTGCTGACAAACTGCATGCCAAAGTCGAGAGTGGCTTCCCGCAATTGCCGTTCTGCCTGAACAATCAGGGATTCTGCCCGGTTACGCTTTTCAACCTTTTCTTTCTTGAGGCGATCAGCTTCGGCATACTCCTCTGCATCCCGGATCATCTGCCGGACTTCCTCTTCGCTTAAAGTGGAAGCTCCCTGAACCGTGATACTTTGCTCCCGTCCGGTGGTGCGCTCCAATGCAGTGACTTGCAGAATGCCGTTAGCGTCAATGTCGAAGGCTACCTGAATCTGGGGAATACCTCTAGGAGCAGGAGGAATCCCCGTGAGCTTAAATCGTCCGAGCGATTTGTTTCCGGCAGCCATTTCCCGTTCACCTTGAAGGATATGCACCTCCACCATGGTCTGGTTGTCTTCGCCGGTTGAGAAAATGTCGGAACGGCGGACGGGAATTGTTGTGTTGCGGGGAATGAGCTTTTTCATCACACCGCCAATAGTTTCCAGCCCCAGGGAGAGGGGAGTGACATCCAGCAGTAGAATATCTTTTACCTCTCCCGCCAGAATGCCAGCCTGGATGGCTGCTCCTACTGCCACCACCTCATCTGGATTGACGTTCTGGTTGGGTTCCAGGTCAATCAGGCTGCGCACCAACTGCTGCACAAAGGGAATGCGGGTAGAGCCTCCAACCAGCACCACTTCGTCAATTTGAGCGGGACTCATCCCAGCATCCCTGAGGGCCTGCTTCACGGGACCCCGAATCCGACCCACCAGATCGCTACACAGACTCTCAAATTGGGAACGAGTGAGGCGGGTTTCCAGGTGTTTGGGACCTTCTTCGGTGGCGGTAATGAAAGGCAGGTTAATTTCGGTGACGGTGACCCCAGAGAGTTCTATCTTGGCCTTTTCTGCGGCCTCAGTGAGGCGCTGGAGAGCCTGGCGATCGCGCCGCAAATCCACCCCCTCTGTCTCCAAAAACTGCTCCGCCAGCCAGTCTACAATTCGCTTGTCGAAGTCGTTACCGCCCAGTTGGGTGTCGCCGCTGGTGGACTTGACCTCAAACACACCATCTCCCACTTCCAGAATGGAAACGTCGAAGGTGCCGCCACCCAGGTCGAATACCAGAATGGTCTGATTGTCTTTACGGTCTAAACCGTAGGCAAGGGAAGCAGCCGTTGGCTCATTCAAAATTCGCTTCACTTCCAGTCCGGCAATGCGGCCTGCATCCCGTGTCGCCTGTCGCTGCGAGTCGTTGAAGTAGGCTGGAACAGTAATCACCGCTCCGGTCACGGGTTCTCCCAGGTAACGGCTGGCTTCATCGGCCAGTTTTTTCAGCACCATGGCCGAAATTTCTTCTGGGGCAAACTCTCGTTCAAGCCGGGGGCATCTGATCTTGATGTTGCCGTTCTCGTCTTTGCGGATGGTGTAGGGAACCCGCTTAGACTCTGGGGTCAGTTCGGCATAGCGGCGTCCGATGTAGCGCTTGACGCCATAGAAGGTGTTTTGCGGGTCGAGGACTGCCTGCCGCCGCGCCATTTGCCCCACCAACCGTTCCCCTTCTTTGCTGAAACCCACCACAGAAGGCGTGGTTCGCATTCCTTCGGCATTGGCAATGACAATGGGTTTGCCACCCTCCATGACGGCCACTACTGAGTTGGTTGTCCCCAGGTCAATGCCAACTACCTTTCCCATGCGTACCTATTCTCCCGTGCTGTTGCAGCCAGTCGCTTCTGTTAAATTTGCTAAACACATTGTATCGTGCCGATGAAACTTGCCTCTTAGATTGAGAAATAGGGCTAGAGTATGGACGATGGCATCAGTCCAGTAACCATTGGGTTGGGGAGTGGGGAGTAGGAGGGAGCCGGAATGGTATCCGTATTCCCGCCTTACTGCACTAGTGGTTTGTCAGTTTTATAGCTATAGCCACCAGGCTTAGGATAGGGTGCAGGGGTGGAACCCTTGGCTGGGGGCTTCGCCCCCACACCCCCTTTAAAGCCAATGTCCCAAGCAATCTGGCGACAGCTATAAATTTGTACCTCCGGATTGAGTAAGAGTGGTTATTTGGTGAGTTTTCAACTTACAAAACAACTTACAAAATAGGTCTTGACAGACCACCAGGTTTTGGCAAAACGCGTAAGTCCTGTCCATTTCACCTCGTTACCTTTCTGCCCTGAAAGAACACGGGTAAAATTGTTCTCCCCAGCAGGTGTTAGCCTAGAAGAGCAACCCTTGTTCCTGAGCTTTTTCTCATCCTTTCCGTCCATGAAAAAAGTGGTGGTGGGACTCTCTGGTGGAGTCGATAGTTCAACGGCTGCGGCGATCCTGCGCGATCGCGGCTACGAGGTTGTGGGCATGACCCTCTGGTTGATGAAGGGCAAGGGACAGTGCTGCTCAGAGGGGATGATAGACGCCGCCAGACTGTGTGACCAGTTAGGCATCCCTCACCACATTGTGGATATTCGAGAGGTTTTTCAGGAAAATATTGTCGATTACCTGGTCGCCGGATACAGTGCCGGAATCACCCCTCTGCCCTGCTCCCAGTGCAACCGGACGGTGAAGTTTGGTCCGATGCTGAAGTATGCACGAGAAGAACTGGGCATAGACTATATTGCCACAGGGCACTACGCCCGGACCCGCTACGATGAAACGACTGGACGCTATCAACTCCTGCGAGCCGTTGATCGGAGCAAGGATCAGACCTATTTTCTGTATGACTTGCCTCAAGAAGTTCTGTCTCAGGTGATCTTTCCATTAGGAGAGCAGCCCAAAACTGAAACCCGTCGAGTAGCCGCAGAATTAGGTTTGCATACCGCCCATAAGCCGGAAAGCCAGGATCTTTGTCTGATTGAGGCCAATGGTTCCATGCGGGCATTTTTAGACAAATACATCACTCCCCAAAAGGGCGAGATTGTTGACCAGTCTGGCAAGGTGTTGGGTCAGCACGATGGCGTTCATCACTATACGATCGGGCAACGCAAAGGGTTGGGGATTGCCCACAGTGAGCCGTTGTATGTGGTGGCATTGGACGCGGTCAACAACCGGGTGATTGTGGGCGATCGCGCCGCCACTCTTTCCGCTGAATGCACTGTGCAGCGTGTCAATTGGGTTTCCATTTCAGAGCCCAAAGCTCCCATCAAAGCAGAAGTCCAAATCCGCTATCGCTCACCCGCCACTCCTGCCACCATCATCCCGCTGGAAAAATCCCGCGTCCGGGTGGTGTTTGATGCGCCGCAATCCAGTATCACGCCTGGTCAGGCGGCTGTTTGGTACGATGGAGAAGTATTGCTGGGCGGTGGCGTGATTGATCCAGAAGATTTCTTTGCACAAACCTGAAGAACTTTGGGAGTTGTGCCAGAATTGGGGCATCGGACTTTGGAGGAAGAAACCATGCTACCGATTCGCCGGGGAGACGTAATTTTGATGCCCATGCCAGCAACCTCCAACGAAATGGGCAAAAAGCTGCCGCATCTGACGCTGGCAGAAGGGGAAGTAACCGGGCACCGGCACCGGATTAGCGACGGTCAAGCAGAGTTGTATGAAAGGGACGGAACTCTCTATCTGCGGGTTTTGTCTGAACAGGCAACCCTGACTCACGAAGAACACAAGCCAGTTCAGATTCCTCAAGGCACCTGGATGGTGCGGATTCAGCGCGAGTATGAACCCGAAGGCTGGCGGTATGTAGCCGACTAGTCGATCAAAACAAAAATTTTGAAGGGGGTGGAGGGGGTGAACCCCTCGAACTCCCATTTTGCAAAATTTAGTGTTTGCAACACCAAGGATGGGTATTGGGTGAAATTGTCATCTAGTTAGTTGGTTATTGGTTTTGCTGTGAGTGTTCGGCTGGCGATCGCTAAGCAACCGATCAGTCATAAGCTATTTCATTACAGGATTCATGAGCAGTAACCAATGGCCCTTTCAGGTTTTCGGTTTACTTCGCTGAAGGAACCTATGTCCAAAATTGAGCGGTTGACTCTGGAACAGGAGTCGCTGATTCCGATGTATCGCGATCGCTGGCGGCAGGTCTCCCTATCGACCAGCCCGATCGACCGTGAAAAAGCGGAATCAGCGGTCAAAGCAACTTACGTCGCAATGGGGAAGTCCCCCCCCGGAAGTTACTTTCTTTAGCGGACCGCGAGAAGCGAAAGAAACCCTGGGGAAGAAAACCGTTGTCCAGTTGCTGGAACAGTTTGGTGCGCCATTGCTGCAAACACCGTTGTTGGTGGAAGTTTCGGAGCAGGTGCGATCGCACCTCTCCCCCACCCTTCTGCTGAATCTGGCTGAACAACTGCAAACGCCACAGCTTGAGCAACTGTCCTTTCGTTTACAACAGGGTACCTTCTGGAGCCAACTTGCTGAACTGATTGACCAGCAGCAAAATCAGGAGCAGTTCGGCGAACTTCTGTTCGATCAAATCATGGCCCAGTTCTGGGAACAGCAGCAAGCCGAGTGGCGGCGACACGTCCAGCGACAACCCGCTGGGCAACTGTTGATTCAGTTAGGAGACACTCTGGGAGAATGGACTGCACCCTTCACGCGATCGCTCGAAGCCGCCTTTTGGCATCCCCTCCGCAATCAGCCCATTTTTCAGGAATGGGAGCGGAGTTCTCGTCAATTACTGGGAATGTTCAGCATGCCTGGGCTGGGGTTCAACGCCCTCTGGCAAACAGTTGAGGTGTCCCACCCAGCATTGCTTGATTTCTGTATTTCAGTGCTGAAGGTTCCCCATGATCGCCAGCAGTGGCAGGTGTTGCGATCGCTTGTGACCGAATGTAGTCTTTACCTGACGTTTGAAAAATTTTGTCTGGTGCTGGATCGTCCCATTCGCCTCGCCCTTGATCCGGAGGGACGCCTCCATGCCGAAGGGGAACCGGCTGTCCAGTTTGCAGACGGTTATCGACTGTACTTCTTCCGTGATGTCCAGATACCTGAAACCTACGGTTCATTGCACCCCCACCACTGGCAGTCACGCTGGTTACTTGAAGAACCCAATGCCGAACTGCGCCGCGTACTGATTCAGGGCATTGGCTACACCCGTCTCTGTCAAGAGTTACGGGCGGTTGAGCTAGACTCCTGGCGTGAATACACCCTGTTACGGATTGACCAGAGTGTAGACGTTGAACCCATCTTTTTACTCAAAATGACCTGCCCCAGTACCGGGTATACCCATGCTACACGGGTGCCCCCAGAGGTACAAACTGCCCGTGAAGCCATTCGCTGGGTTAATTGGGATGTTGATCCAGAGGAGTTTATCACTGAAACTTAGCTGTTGAACCCAGGTTATGGTGGTTAGGGACTGCTGTCGATAACAATGACTGACTCGATCAGGTTGCCCGTCAGCGAGCGTTCTCGCGTTCCATCGGAATGAATGGTGTAAATCGCACTGCCGTTGGTGTAAACAATCGTGTCATCTAATGCCAGATCATAGGAAAGGACACCTTCCGCCAAGACTTCTGGAATGCCCTGATTGGCCTGTCTCACCAGTTGCCAGGTGCGGGGGACGAGGAATGGGGCATCGGGTTCACCAAAGCGGCGATCGCTATCGTTTCAGGTATAATCCATTCGCCCCAGACTTTATAAATATCTGGGCTCCACAGTCTGTCCGATACCTGCTCGCATCAGAGGTTTACCGGCATAGCGTTGCGTGAATTGGGGTATTTAGATTAATTGTTGGGGAAGATTGCGGTAGCCGTAGAAGTCGATGCGGTAATCCGTAATGGAAACACCAGTCTGCTCTTCGATCTGCTTGATCAGGGCTTCGGGTAACTCAACATGAATATCTAAGATTTGATTGGTGTCCAGGCAGTTGACATGGCTATGAGAGTCACTAACATTTCCATATAGCCGACCATCAGAGCGTTCGATGCATTCGATAATTCCCTTACCGGAAAGAGCTTCCAGATTTTGATAAACTGATGTATGACCGATTTCTTTACCCTGTCGGTTCAAGCGATCGTAGATTTCACGGGCAGACAGATGCTCTTTCTCTTGCCAGAGAAGCTCCAAGATGAAGCGACGCTGACGGCTCAAGCGCATTCCCATCGTTTGACACCGATCCAGAGCATCTTCCAGGGATCGAATCGGTTTCAGAGGTGCTACATCGTTCTGCATACTAAACGCTCTTAACGCAGGATGTCATTTTGCCACTATAAAACCCACAGTTCATCATAATCTGCGATTATAGCTGTCTGCGGAAGCTCTAGAGTCTCAAGCTATAAGGTTCTCAAAAATCCTGCTCTGTGAATTTGAGAAATACCACACTGCCTCTACGAGAAGTCTTGACTATCCACGGCTTCCCTGTAGACTTTGCTACTTAATACGGTTATACCACGATCTAAAACAAACTCGCTACAACTTTGTTTTACAGCTGTCGCCAGGTTACTTAGGACATTGACCTTAAGGGGGTGTGGGAGCTTCGCCCCCAGCCAGGGGTGGAACCCCTGCACCCCGTTCTAAGCCTAGTGGCTATAGCCATAGCTCTTATGACAGGGGCAGGGGCGGGCTTCATGGAATGTTTCTACTAGCGCTCCTGCTTCAAACCTTTCTCTGTAACCCTGAGCCGAATGGGTCCTTTGATATTGAGTGGGTTGATCGCCTTTCCCCCCTGGGTGATTTGAATCTCACCAGATTTGGCAAGTTCAATCCCAACCATACGAACTTCAGACATCAGCGATCTCCATTCCTCCCCTCCCAATTCTCTGGCAACCTCCGATGGGCAAATCGTTTTCTCCAGCCCACGGGTCCGGACTTTGGCTAAAATGCACTGACGAATGGTGAATCGAGAGATTATTTGTTTCGCCGTGGTTGACATCACGATATTGGGAGGTGCATTTAAGTAGGCGACTGAGCCAGGCTAGCTCAATAATAGATCACGTTTCTCCCTGACATTTCCCATGATTGGTTATCTCAAAGGCACCATTGCAGGCATTCAGAAAAGTGGTAACCGGGTTACGCTAATGCTGGACGTGAATCAGGTAGGATACGATGTGCAAATTGTGCCACGGCTGATACAGGAACTACCAGCGATCGGCGAAGCTGCTCAGATCTTTACCCATTTGCACGTGCGTGAGGACCAGATGGTGCTGTTTGGGTTTGGGTCGATGGCGGAGCGAGATCTGTTTCGCCAGCTGGTAAGCGTGAGTGGAATCGGTCCGCAACTGGCACTGGCGTTATTGGATACGTTGGGTTTGCAGGGGCTTGTGCAGGCGATTGTTTCGGGAAATACCCGTACCCTTTCGAGGACGCCGGGCGTGGGCAGTAAGACAGCAGAGCGCATTGCCCTGGAACTGAAAACGAAACTAGCAGAATGGCGGCAGGAAGCAGGGACGATCGCAGCTCCAGCGGCTGGTCCGGTGCTCTCAATCCAGGAAGATGTAGAGATGACCTTGCTGGCGCTGGGGTATACCAATAGCGAAATTTCTAAAGCTCTCCAGGCTGTAGGGCAAAGTACAACGCTGGCAAAAAATGCCGATGCGGAAGAGTGGATCCGGCAGGCGATCGCGTGGTTGAGCAGATGAAGGACGCTATCACTTGCCACTACATAGCGATCCTATTTGGCTTGTGAGAAAGGATTCCTGCGGAATCCTCTCTCACAAAGTCTCTCAATTTCACGACTGATTTAGGACAGCTATAGATAGCTGTCGCCAGGTTGCTTAGGACATTGGCTTTAAGGGGGAGTGGGGCTTCGCCCCCAGCTAGGGATGGAACCCCTGCACCCCGCCCTAAGCCTGGTGGCTATAGGTGTAGTTTGACAACAAGATAGTTTGACAACAAACATTTTGTATTGCGATAATACATCTATCGACAGTGCATGCAAATACTTCGGATTCACAAACTATCTCCACGCTTCACTGGAAGGATTGCTATGAAACGCTTCATTTTTGCTGGTTTAGCCACTGTAGCTCTGGCTGTTGTTGCACCCCCTGCAAGCGCAGAGCCAACTGCTTTTACCCTCAACGTCGCTAACTCTGCTTCTACTGTCCAACTCGCCCCCTCGGAACTGGTGACAATGGCTCAACGAGGCTACTTAAAAGATCAGGGGATTGCCAGTTATCAAGTTTTGACTTCGGAATACATTTTGGGTCAAATCAATGCCCAGAAACTGGTTCAAGCAGCAATTAACGCCAAACTACTGCCCCCTTCAGTCGCCAACAATCAAGGTTATCTGAATGCGGTTGAGGCTCAATTGCAAATTCAACTCAGGGTAAATTAGTATCCATTCATGCCCGCACTGCTTGGAAGCCATAGCAAAACCCGGTGTCCCAAGCAAACTGTTGACAGCCAAGTATCTAGGCGCAATTAACTTAAGGATAATTTCGGGGGTGGAGGATGCCCCCCTGCCTGGGGGCGCAGCCCCCACTCCCCCCTTTACCATTAATGATGGCTACCTACTTATAACTACTGCTGTAAAAACCTTGATTTGCTTTAGGAAGCCAGAAGCCAAGAACCAGAATAATAAACTCTTCTGGCTTTTGGCTTCTGATCAGATACCGCGCATCACAATGTTTTAGTTTTAGGTAACACACAGAGACGGAGCAGGCTACGAAAAATAAGCCAGAGAGATCGCATCTCTCCGGGAGCAGGCAGACACTGCCATTGCCCCGGATTACAAAACAGCAACTCAATTAAGCGACGCTGTTGATCGGTACTTAATGAATCAAACCCAAGGGTTAGAATGGGGGCCTCTTTGTCATGGTTGACATCAACAATCGTTGCCTTGAGGGACAGCTCTTCAACCGGAAGATGCAGGATGACCGGGATACATGATCGCGATCGCATCTCTAAAAAACCGGGTTTAGCCAGTCTCACTTCTGCGCCAATTTCAGACAGACGGATAGTCACGCCACGCATCACCTCCTGCCCCACTTCCAACTGCACCGTTCGCTGCTGCTCAAACCACTCGTAAGGAGTGGGCTTTGGCCGATCAAACATTGCCAAAAGTGCAATTCCAATTACAAATAAGTTGTAGCTACTCCAGAGGGCTCCCAGTTTGATAAAGTCCGATTCTGCTGGGGAAAAATCACCTGCATAGTTGACCCAATTGTTTGCTTGCAGAATGGCGCTAATTCCTGTAAGTACCCACAACACGATTAGCGGAATCGCCAGCTTCCAGCGAAATATTGTTTTCTGGGTAGTGGTTCCCTTGGGGGTCACCTGGAATCCCTTAGAAAATGGGCTAACCAGTGTATGCAAAATGGTTGCGGAAAGAGGGAAACAAAGAACGACCGAATAAATGTCTGCTAGCAAAGCTCCAAAAGCCCGATGTCGTAGCCAGGCGAAGGTTGCCATCTGGAAGCAATACAGGGGCAGAAAGAAATAAGCCCAATCGCTCAAATTAGCAACGAAGGGGACAACTCCCAGAAAGGCGATCGCGATCGGCACCAGCAGAAATAGCATCCGGAAAACCGTGTTAAACCACTGGAGAATCGCTTCAAAGTAAGCAATCCTTTGACGCAAGGTAAGCCCAGGAATCGTCAGGGGATTCTCTTTAATAAAAAAGGCTTGCAGCGTTCCCCGTCCCCAGCGTTGCCGTTGAGAAAGTTGAGATAACAAGTCTTCGGGAACCAGACCCGCACTAAGATTTTCGTTCAGATAAACGGTTTGGTAGCCACGAGCAGTCATTCGAATGCCGGTATAGAGGTCTTCAGAGATGCTTTTGGTGACAAAACCACCCACCTCTTCCAGAGCACTGCGGCGCATCACGAATGAACTTCCGTAGCAGGGAGTACTATTGGACCCTTCCCGCAGCAAAAGGTAGTGGCGGAAAGAAACTTCCGTCTCGTGGGGAACTTCTTTCTCCAGACCCAGATTGCGAGTTACTTGGTCAGGGTTGTAAAAGCATTGGTGCGTCTGCACCAGGGCGATCGCGGGTTTCTGGAAAAAGCCGACGGTACGGGTTAAGAAATTGCGGGTTGGCACAAAGTCAGCATCAAACACAACAACCAGTTCACCGCTGCTGTTGCGCAGCCCATAGTTCAAATTTCCTGCTTTAGCATTGCGATTGACAGGTCTAGCAAGGTAGTGACAACCTAATTCTTCAGCCAGATGACGAATCTCCTCTCGTTTTCCATCATCCAACACATAAATTTGCTTGTTGGGATATTCCAACGCCTGACAACCCACAATGGTACGCCTCAGAACAACGGGAGGCTCATTAAACGTTGGAATCAAGATATCGACCGCAGGAACGAAATTGCCTGACTCCACTGCCACAGAGTAGCGGTCAGCATCACGAGTGCGATCACGCTCCCGTAGCATCAAAAAAAAAGCTGGATCCCCAAAGTGGCAAATGTCGCAGCCTCCATCCCCAACAGCAGCAGGCTAAACGCCCCATTGAAGGGATTGGACAGGTTGAGCGTAGCCAGCGATCGCCACAGTAGATACCTGGCAACCAGCACAAGTAGGATAGTAATCAGCAGAAACCTTGACCAGGCTTTGGGTTTGGGAGAGATTCGCAGAATCACCTGCGCCACCACCAGCAATGATAGGGAAAGTAGCCAGCCCGCATTTTCGGAGGGAGCTTGCAGCCATTCCCCTCGAAGCTTGCTGCCAATCGTTCAAAGTATGAAAGATTTGGCTAATGCCACCAATATTGGCAGACCAGGCAAAGGAAATTACAACGAAGCAGGTAGTTACACCCAGCAGCCAGAGGGTTGCCCACCGGGGTTGCTGAATCAATCGATGGAAGTGAGGCTTAGTACGTTGAACCTGTCTAGTAGTCACTGGAATTCACCACAGTGGGACGACACTGAACAAATCGCTCTAATTATTAAGAACCAATTATTAAGCAATATTAAGGAGAAAAAATTCTTTCTTCTGGGAGATTGCATGGACGAACTTCCCAGGAGCTCTCTCGTTGCAACACTTCTTAATACGGGATATCCCAACGCGACGGATTCGGATGTTTACATATCTTAAAGGTTTTCTGCCAGCTCGAAGGGGGCTTTGGGAAAGCGGTCATGGTCGATAGAGAAGGCGATTTTTTCTCTTTGCGATCAACACACTGATAATCCTCATCTGGCACTATGGACAAAGTTGCTTGGTATCCTCCGTTATGACTGCTGCTCAGCCGTTAATCTATCCTCAGAGTCAAAAAGTCAACCAGATAGACGATTATCACGGTACAAAAGTTTCCGATCCCTACCGCTGGTTAGAAAATCCCGATACGCCGGAAACGAAAGCCTGGATCGAAGCACAAAATCAACTCACCTTTGGTTATTTGAGCCAAATTCCAGCCCGCGATCGCATCCGGGAACGGCTGACGAAACTGTGGAATTTTGAAAAATACGGCACCCCCTTCAAGGAAGGCAAGAATTACTTCTATTTCAAAAACGACGGTCTGCAAAATCAGAGCGTCCTTTATACACTTAAAGCTCTGGATGCTCCCCCCAGAGTTTTGCTTGACCCCAACACATTTTCTGAAGATGGCACCGTTGCCCTTTCAGGGTTGGCCGTTAGCAATGATGGTAAACTCCTGGCCTACGGTTTATCGGCATCCGGCTCAGACTGGCAAGAATGGAAAGTGCGGGAAGTTGAAACAGGCGTCGATCGCTCCGATCACATTAAGTGGATCAAATTTTCCGGCGCGTCATGGACCCATGACAATAACGGCTTCTTCTACTCCCGTTACGATGAACCCAAGGAAAAAAGCAAGCTGGAAGACGTCAACTATTACCAGAAGTTGTTTTACCATCACCTCGGTACGCCCCAGTCCGAGGACATTTTGATTTACCAGCGACCCGACAAAAAAGACTGGGGTTTTAGCGGGGGAGTGACTGAAGATGGACGGTATCTCATTGTTTCCGTCTGGTTGGGCACCGACACCCGCAACCTGGTGTTTTACAAAGATCTGTCCACTCCCGACGCGCCGGTGGTTGAATTGATCAACACCTTTGAGGCAGAGTATAGCTTTATTGACAATGAGGGTACTCGCTTCTGGTTCCGCACGAATCTGGATGCGCCACGGGGACGGGTGATTGCGATCGACATTACCCAGCCAGACCGTACTAACTGGCAAGAAATTATTCCCCAGGCCGCAGAAACCCTGGAAGGGATCAACGTTCTGAACAACCAGTTTATTACCACCTATCTCAAAGATGCCTACGATCAGGTCAAAATCTTCGAACTGGACGGCCATTTTGTACGGGATGTGGAGCTGCCAGGAATTGGTTCTGTGGGCGGTTTTGGTGGTAAGCGGTATGACACTGAAACCTTTTATAGCTTCACCAGCTTTACCACACCGACCACCATTTACCGTTACAACCTGGTGACGGGGGAAAGTACGCTTTTCCGGCAGCCACAGGTGGACTTTAATCCCGACGATTACGAGACGCACCAGGTCTTTTACCAGAGTAAAGACGGGACAAAAGTGCCCATGTTCATCGTTCACAAAAAGGGGCTGGTGCTGGATGGTAACAATCCCACCTATCTCTATGGCTATGGCGGGTTCAATGTTTCCCTGACTCCCGGTTTTTCGGTGAGCTTGCTGGTGTGGATGGAAATGGGAGGAGTTTATGCTGTTCCTAACCTGCGGGGCGGCGGCGAGTATGGCGAAGACTGGCACCAGGCAGGCATGAAGCTGAAAAAGCAAAACGTGTTCGATGACTTTATCGCTGCGGCTGAGTGGTTAATTGAGAACCGATACACCTCATCAAAAAAGCTGGCGATCGGTGGGGGGAGTAATGGAGGGTTACTGGTCGGGGCCTGTATGACTCAACGTCCTGATCTGTTTGCGGCTGCTTTGCCTGCGGTTGGCGTGATGGATATGCTCCGCTTCCATAGATTCACCATTGGTTGGGCCTGGACAGCGGAGTATGGTTCTCCCGACGATCCAGAGGAATTCAAAGTACTCTACGCCTACTCCCCATTACACAATCTCAAACCAGGTACGGCCTATCCAGCAACCCTGATCACCACTGCCGATCATGACGATCGCGTCGTCCCCGCCCACAGCTTTAAGTTTGCGGCGGCCCTGCAAGCTGCCCATGCCGGTTCGGCTCCGGTACTTATTCGCATTGAAACCAAAGCCGGACATGGGGCAGGCAAACCCACCACTAAGATGATTGAAGAAGCAGCTGATCGCTGGGCTTTTCTGGTCAGGGTTTTACAGATCGAATAAGTAAAGTGGTCAGTTTTGAGTTTTGGGTGATGGCAGGTATCAGGTGATAGACACCGCGATAAGTCTACCATCAGAGAGTTTTTGGATTGATACCTGGGAGGGGTTTGCTTCCCTTAACTTGTCTAGTAAAAAGGAATTGCGGAAACGATTTTGCCGGTTACCCTGACCCTTCTTCAGTCATGTATCGAATTGCTGTTGTGGATGATAACGAGGCATGGTGCTTTGTCATAGATAACCTGTTTCAGCAGGAAGACTTTATTGTGTCAACTTTCACGGACGCTGCTGCTTTTATCCGAGAAGCAGAGCAGTTTGATATTGCTTTAGTTGACTTTTCCATTCCGCCTCGCCGTTACCAAAAGGAAATGGATGGTCCTGATATTATTCGCAAGTTGAAAACGAGTTTAGCGAAGCCTCCCTTTTTGGTCCTCATTTCTGCCTTCTTCACCGAGGATGTGCTGCAGAGTGCAGATAAGATTTGTCCAGAAGCCGATGCTTACCTGAGTAAAAGCATGAGCTTACAGGAGATTTTGCACCAGGTAAAAGGGTTTGCTGTTTCAAAGAAGTTAGGGGCGAAGTTAGGGGCTAGAAGCTGGGGGCTAGGGACTAGGAGCCAGGAAGGAGTGGGCAGAAGAGCTTGGGGAGTGGGAAGTAGGAGGGGATGAGTGGAGAAAGTGTCAGGCTGCGATCGCCACTGGAGGATGTTTTAGAAACGAGGTTTTAACTCCTTGAAAACCTGATTCCCTCGCCTCCATTTCCAGGATTGCCAAAAGAAATTGCCAAGCCCCACGGCCAGGGAGAACGAAAGTTGGGGGTGCCTGATGTCGTTGACCGGGTGATCCAACAAGCCATCCTGCCAGTGCTGAGTCCCATCTTCGACCCTGGATTGTCCGAGTCCAATGATGGGAGCCGACCGAAACGTTCTGCTCACGGTGCCATCCGGCAGGTGAAGACCTTTGTTAAATCGTGTTAAATCGGGGGATCGGTATGCGGTTGACCTGAATCTGGAACAATTCTTTGATACAGTCAACCACGATGTATTGATGTCCCGCATTGCCCGTAAAGTAACTGACAAAGTGCTTTTAAGCCTCATCGGTCGTTACCTGAGAGCAGGAGTGCTAGTCGGTAGCACAATTCAGGCAACGGACAGGGGATGGCGAACATTCGCCGTTACCTGACCCAAACGCTGAAGCTTAGGGTCAATCGCGAGAAAAGTCGGGTGGTCAAGATCGAAGACCTGGAATACCTGGGGGTTACCTTCCGAGGCATTCAGATCTTGGCTTCGAACCAGGCTCTGCAAGACTTCAAACACCGACTCAAGGGGTTAACTTGCCGCAACTGGGGAGTCTCGATGGCAGAACGAATCGAACGGTTGAACCGATACGTGCGAGGCTGGATGAACGACTTTGGCATTTCCTAACATTACAGTCCCATGGAGGAGTTAGAGGGTTGGTTGAGGCGGCGGATTCGGATGTGTTCCTGGAAGCAGTGGCGTAGACCCAGAACTCGCATCACCAACTTGCTCAAACTGGGGACAACAAAGCGTCAGGCGATTTTGACGGGCATTCGCCGTAAAGGCTATTGGCGCTTGTCAAAGACGTTCGCAACGCATACGGGAATGACCAATGAGTGGTTAGAGCCACAGGGGGGGCTATCGATTAGGCAACTTTGGATGCAAGTTCAAGGATATGCCTCATCAATCATCAGAGTTGTTTGCGCGTCTTCATGAGCCGCCCATTGCGGACCCGCATGATGCTATCCATTACGCAAAAGTGAGCGGAAGCTTGATCAAGCTTAGGCTTTAGCCGCAAGTTGTGCTCCTTGGAGTAAGTGATGCAATACTCCAAGCCCTCGCCACAACCTTTTCAAGCCCGGCTCACCATCTGCCGTACGAGCTAGAAAACCTCCGAGTTGAGCAATCCAGCGTACGGCTTGACGAATCGTTGGCGGCTTTTTGGAGCGATTTTGGGGTTCAAACTTGCGGCGCAACAATTTCCATTCAACTGGCTGTAAGACTCTTTCACAGGAGTCATCCGGGCAGAGTCTAGCGCGGTAGACCAGCCTCATTAAGCGCCAGGCCACGATTGAGTAAGTCGCCAAGGCATTGAGCAAGCGCTGTGCGGTTTCCAGTTGCAAGGCTTCAATCCGACAGCCGCTTTTGAGGGTGAAATGAAATCGCTCAATCAACCATCTCAGGCTGTACCAACGCACACACCGCCAAGCCTGCTCGAGGCTGTCAATCGGTAGGGGCGTGAGCAGTAACCAACGAATAGGCTTACCCTCGGTTGGGACACTCGCTTCTTCGACGCGTAGCACATTGAGGTGACAGGCTGACACTGGTTGGGCCCTTTGTGAGGACGGGGCACCGCAATGGTCACTTGCATTCCCCGTAGGGTTAAGGTTGCCCGTCGCGCGGGGCGTTCGGGATTACGCTCGAGGTCTATTGTTTGTTGTCCCAGGATGGGCGCTTGTTCGAGCGTGGGAATCAAATAGTCCAACTCGTGCTGCACTTTGCGATTATGCTCAGCGCGAATCAGCAAGTGGCTATGAGCGCGTCGGGGCTGGACAAACAGGTCGTAAATATCGGCTTCTCGGTCGCCCACATGGACCAAACACATGGACTCGTCGATGCCCACTTCCGCCGCTCTAAGCGTGTCGAGCCAGCGTCCACTTTCCTTGTCACAGGTGGCCTTTTTCCGCCGCTCGTTCCGCTTGCCAGAACGCTCGTTGCGTGTCCAGGTGTGCTGGTGCAGTAGCCCCAACGGTTCACCGCCACCACTGACGGCAAAGCAGCTATGCACTTTAATGCCCTGTTGCTGGCTCTGATGGATAAAGCCTAATCCACTGGTTTGCTTCAACCCGCTGAAGTCTAAATCTGTCGTGTCCTGAATCGCCAACACCACCGCCTGCCCGTTGGCTCGCTCCACCACACTGACTCGATGACTCGCTAAAATCTGCTCTGGCTTCACCCGCTTGTTAGCCCAAAACCGATAGATACTTTGACTCTCAGATGCACTCGTACTCGCTTGCGGCACACTCTCAGTTGGATGTTGGGCGAAACGACGCACGATTTCTCGCAGGCGTTGCCCATGCCGAAAATCGCAAAAGGGATGGCTTTTAATCTCTTAGCGTGCCCAATCTTGCATCGGTCTCCGCTCCAAATAGTTCAACAGCTTGCCATTAGACTCTCACATCCGATTCCTCTAATCCATATCCTGTAACACTTCTACGTACTGGTGCCTAATGGATAGCAATCGGGGGGGGGTTGGGGGAGAGTTAAATGCTCTCCTCGACCCGATTGGGCTGCTTTGACAAATTGGTATTTTTTGAATCGTTTAATACACCTCAGCAAGTCCATTATTCATATTTCATGAAAAATTTTATCTACTCTATTTATACTTACAGCAAAAACTTGTGGCTAGAGTATTGCTTTAATACTCTCGTGAAAATTTGCAAATAAACTGTAAATCCGATAAGTGATATCGCAAGATAGAGCGCCGCATAAAAAACGCTTGAGTAACAAAGAATTGCGAAAGGTATAAAAGTAATGAAAGCAGTGAATGAAAGCACAAATGTTCTGAATGCTAAGTGGTATGACGCTACGATAAATCTTGTCTCTCCAAATCTTGTCTCTCCTTTGCCTAAATTGAAATTGAAAACTTGTGAATCTTCTGCCTCTCTTAATTCTTTTTTGATTTCCATTTCATATGCTTGCAAGTTATAGACAAAATACCAAGAATAGGATTGTTTAATTAAGTTTGATAATGCAACTAACCCCAAGATTATAAGTAAACGCCAAAAAACCAAAAACAAAAACAGACTTTCCAAAAACAAAAACAGACTTGAATCAAGTTTTGGAATTGTGGGCAGAATGATTTCTGAAATTGGTTTCCCAGACAATGATAACTGCGCCTACTACTCCAAGTGACTTGAAATCGTCATAAGTGCTACTTATCAAACTTTCTGCCTTGTTATTAAGTCTTACATACTCTTTGTAAAGATATTCTAATCTTTGATTAGGAGTTGTATCTGTTTTTGACACACCATAAGCAATCTGAAAACGTATCCCACAGACTATCTCGAATTACTTAACTTTAGATGCTGACAGATAACCTTCAAGTGCGGTCTCCACCAATCGCCTTACGGCATAACGGTGAAGTTGTGCGGCGGTAGATAACCTTGAACTCCCACCGATAATCTTTGTTCCGTCCGCACCAACGCAGTTATGGGGAGACGGAACAGCGCAAGAGAGGAGACGACCATGCAGTGAGCGACCGGCAGATGTCTACTAACATATTGCTTCGCTCCTCTCATGCAGCTCGCTAAGAGCCAGAGAAATGGTAATTAGGAAAAGAGACTGGGCTAGGGATTGAGGACGACCATCCAACGTCAGACAGCCGGATGTCTACTAACATATTGCCTCGCCTCAACCCTGACCGGCTTCCCTTAACGAATTCTCAGGGATTGCGTGGTTTTCACACCTTCCATAATCTCTTCGCTCAGAAGCAGGCAGCCCAGTTCCTGACAACAAACTATCCCCAACTTAGCTGATGGAAAGAACCTTTGTCGCCTACATCGGCATCGACTGGTCAGATCGTAAACACGACATCTGTCTGTATGACCCCCGAGAGCGCACAGCGAGAATACAGCGTGATCGGCACTCAACCGCAAGAGATTGCCAATTGGGTTGCGACCTTGCAACAGCGATACGGCAATGACCCAATCGCCATCTGTCTGGAGCAAAAGCGAGGACCCCCTGATTTACGCACTGTGCCAGTACGAAAACCTAGTGCTGTTTCCCATCAATCCGCGCACAGTCTCCAACTATCGGCGAGCCTTTCAGCCCTCACGCGCAAAATCAGACCCCGTGGATGCTCAAATTCTAATTGAGCTGCTGCTCAAGCATCCTGACAAGATTCCTCCGTGGCAACCCGCATCTTGTGAACTGCGAGCCTTGCGGCAGTGGAGTGAATCTCGCCGCATGCTGGTGGGCGAGAAGGTGCGGTTGACCAATCGTATGACCGCTGCGCTGAAGAACTTCTACCCCCAAGTGCTGGATTGGTTTGAGGATAAAGATACTCAAGTGTTTTGCGACTTTATGACTCAATACCCTGATCTCCACTGCGCCCAAGCTGCCTCGGCTGAGGAATTGACTCAGTTCTTCCAGTCTCATCGAGTCATTCGCCATAGCGCCATTGAACGGCGCATTCACCAGATTCAAACCGCTGGTACCCCGCTGACAGAAGACCCAGGCATCGTCAAACCGATGCAATGGCTGGTGCAAACGCTGGTGATTCAACTCAAGGCACTCTTGCATCGACTCGATGAGTTGAATCAAACGATTGAGTAGTTGTTTCAGTCTTTGCCAGATGCGGCGTTTTCGAGGCTTTACCAGGAGCAGGCCCCCATTTAGCCCCTCGATTGCTGGTTGCCTTTGGTGATGACCGCAGTCGCTTCGGCAACGCCCAGGCGTTTATGAGCTATATCGGCATTGCACCGGTCAAAGAAGAGAGTGGCAAGAAACGCTGGACGCACTGGCGCTGGAGTTGTCCAAAGTTTCTGCGGCAGTCCTTTGTGGAGTGGGCTGACCAGTCGCGGCGACACTCATCGTGGGCCAATGCGTTCTATCAGCAGCAGCGGCGATCGGGCAAAAGTCATCCCAAAGCGATTCGCGCTCTGGCGTATAAGTGGGGACGAATTCTCTGGCGCTGCTGGCAAGACCGAGTGCCCTATGACGAAGACCGCTATCTGGCAGCGCTCCAGCGGAAGAGGTCGCCGTTAGCGGCGATGCTAGTCCCAAAGCCCAGTTGAAATGACTACTACAGCAGGTGAGTGCGGCAATTCTACGGCTTAAGTCACGCTAAAAGACACACGACAGTTCAACGAATGGAACGTATTTAGGAATGAAATATTGAATGCAATTTAGCCAGCTTTTTAGGATGGCTTATGGTCTGCTGCGTTTTGAGTCTGTGCATCAATTTACTCGGTATCTTTTCACAGTTGACTGTTGACTCCGTCTCCCTCAGGGCCTATGTTAGGCGGCTTCAGCGACTATAGGGTTGCTCTAGGCTCAAGCCTGGGATGACTCGATAGTGCTTCACGTTGAAAGTGCAGAGGGTTGCGTTACGTCCAACGACACAGGCCGCAATCAAGGCATCAATCAGACCAACCTTATGCGACAGATGATAAGCCGTGAAGTCAGATAGGGCACGGGCACAATCAGTTTCAGTCGGCCAAACTATTGGTAACGGTGATACAAGCTGTAGAACCTGACGCACCTGTTGCTTATTCTGAGCATCCTGAATCAACTCCATCACGACAAATCCAGAGATACTTGGCAGATTTGGGAGAGAGGCAAACCAAGCCAGTGCTGGCTCATAACCTCTCTGAATATCGATCATGATATCAGTATCGACTAGATACATTCGCTACCTAAGCCCGCTCACGGTGTTCAGCTTGGTCGCGCAGTCTACGTGCATGCTCCTGGCTGTCAGTAATATCAGGTCGGGAGTTGATCACCCCAACACTTTCCCAATAGCTAACAAGTTCTACCCCTGTTTTAGGAGGATTTTGCAGAAAAGGGCGAAAGGATAGAACGCGGAGAATATACTCTGTTAGAGGCAATTTAAGCTGGGATGCCTCTCTGGCTAGTTCATGTTCTAGCTCTGAAGGTAATTCTAAGGTGATGTTCATAGTAGTGCTCTTAGCTAGTAAACAACGCTGTGATTTCTCTCAGCACAATCCTGACAGATGCCATAATTATGCACCCACAGAGTTTTCGTTGCAGATACTCCTTACAAACTCGAAAATTGACAAATTAGCTTAAGTAAAAAATGCATCATCCTTCATCTAAGTGTAGAAAATTCTAGTAGCAACGAATATATATCATTCACTGGATTGAGCGGTGGTGTGTAGTAATTCTGGTACAGTGGAAATCCTGAACGACGCTGATGTGCTACTACCGCCTCTAATACATGTTTATCATTAAATATTTCTTTTATACGCTCTTGCATGATGTATGCAAGCATAGCAAACATACGAAGTCGCTGATCTTCTCCACATGGAAGATGACAAAGCTCATCTAGTCTTTCTAGAAGTTGCTGCCACTCTTTACGCAAGCGAACAGGGTAGTGTGGTATACGAGCACAAGCATCACGAGAACTTTTTTGCAAAGCAGAACTTAAGGGTTCGCCTAATTGGATGTTTAGAAGGGCTATGTTTAGAACCTGATCAATTTGAAAAACACCTGCTGTAGATAATGTCTCAATACAAGCCACACGACATTCCTCAGCAACACCAATTTCCTTAATCAAATCTTGCGAAATATCTATATCGAGAGATTGATATAACTCTTTTGACCATCCCAAAAGTCGTAATGAAGTGCTGTACAGTGGCAAAGTCTGATTTGCTGCAATGAGAATATGACTATAGTATTCTGAAGTATAGTGTGTCTGGTTGATTTCATCTGCTCTATCCAAAAGCTCGTAAGCTTTATCCTTATAAAAATTTGCAGCTTCTAAAGAAGGCAAATTATGTCCTTCGCCAAATATTTGTCTAGCGCATGCTCTCGCGAGAATGGAATAATGTAAAACAGCATAGGAAGTATGAGTACTCAACCAGGAATCCATTTGTGCAATTACGATAGCTGCTGCATAGTCTTTATTATTTAACGCAAGCAGATTTAATTTTGCTGCATGCAAGACAATTTGAATCAACCCATCAGTTGCAGGAATTGCATCAACACGATTCTCTTGCTTATAGATCTCAATTACATGTTGTAAGCTCTGAACTGCTGAAAGCAAGTGATTAACCCAGTTAGGTAAATTCTCTCATTGCTGTGACAATATGGATGAAACTTGATCGATATTGTGGGAAAGTGCTTCAATGACTTGCTTACTACTTTCTGAGTCTGAGTCAGAAAAGAATGTGCTTCCTGAGATAGCAAGACAGTCAAGAGCGGCACTAGCGAGGTAATATCGAGTTTCACCATTTAATGGAGACCCTGAAACTAGCCTTCCAGTTAGAGCCATTTCTAGAAGGAGCATTGTATTTATTACTCACAAGCTATACTTTTTCAAAATACTGGCATATTGCTACAGAAGCTTTGTGTGATGCTCGCTCTGAAAGTCAAAAGTCCGATAAGATTTGAATCAACTCATCGTTATTTATTTGTTCTGGCAATATGTTTGAAGGTAAATCTGGAGGCAATTGTTGGACAAGACTCATCCACTTAACTTCCATCTCGTTTTGCCACTCCTGAGCAAGCTGAAGTTCCTCCTTTAGAGATCTAACTTGTATTTCAAGATTTCTTAACTGATTCTCCTCTTCTCGCTGTGCCAACTGGGTACCTTTTGCTTGAATATAAGCTTGGAGAAACTGTTGAAGAACCCATGCAAGGACTGCGAGCGTTGCAAGTGCAATTTCAGGAACTCCAAAACGTTGTTCACCTTCTTTCGCCCCTCGCATAGCAAGGTATGAACCATAAGGATATAACTCTTCCTCTATGTTCTCTCGGAGCTGGAGCATAAGTTCATCACTAGCCATGTTACCCCTCCTAAATAGAAAATATGAGGAAAACTATAGTACAAATAATATTTGTCGAGAATGATTTTTTGATCTATAAAGTTTATCCGGGTACTGCTTGAAATGCTATTGGGTTTCCCGCCAAATTGAGTGTCGGCATCCTAGACTTATCATCTTCGCCATCAAACAGTTCCATAGACTATTACCCCTCGCGCCACACCTTTATTTTTCCATCCTTACTTCCACTAGCAAGCAACCCATCTGTGCTAAAAGCTACGGTCACCACCTTCTTATGCTCATCAAGAGTACAAATAAGCTCGTTCTTTTCGACATCCCAAATTCTGATCTGAGTATCATCACTACCACTAGCAAGAATTTGACCAGAAGGGCTGAAAGCTATTGACCTAATAGAGGAATGTACTTCTATTTTTCGAGTCTCCGTTAAATCCTCTACCCTAAAGAACCTTATCTTGCCATCATTACTAGCACTAATAATTATCTGACCATCAGAGCTGAAAGTTAAATGATTAATAGATGTTCGTGGAATGTGAGTCTTATTTTTTCTATCCGTTGTTCCCTTTTCGATCCCCCAAGTTTTAATAATTCCATTTTCATCCCCACTTGCTAAAATTTTATCGTCTGGACTAATTGCAACCGATGTTATGGAGGATAAGTGTGGGTCAAGTAAACCGCCAGTTTCTTTAAAACTCCATGCATGTTCTTTCTTAGATAAATTCCAAAGCTCAAGAGACTTGTCCTGACTACCACAAACAGGGAGCATGTCACTTTTTCATAAGCAATTATGCCTAACTTATAGGCAATGGTGAACCAATTAACCCATTGAGATACGCACAACGATGAGCTAACACTTGCGCGACATTTTCCCGATGCGGCGTTGCTGCAAGGGTAATGCACAATTTGGCATTATAGAAGGATGAGAAGGATGAAATGTCCTCAATGTAATTCAACTGAAACGGCAAAGAACGGGCATCGTCGAGGCAGACAATGCTACAAGTGCAAGCAGTGTGGTCGGCAATTTCTTGCAACTTACTATCCTTGGCGCTATTCGAATGAGGTGAAGCAATTGTGCATCAAGATGTACCTCAACGGCATGGGACTGCGAGGCATCGAACGGGTCACCGAAATCCATCACACGACGATTCTGCGTTGGATTCGGGCGGCAGGACACCAATTGCGGGATGCGCCAGAAGTAGAGGAGATTCCAGAGAACACCGATTTGGACGAACTGCAAACCTTTGTAGGCAATACGCGCAACAAGCTATGGATTTGGACAGCGGTTAATCATAAGAGAGCCGGAATCTTGGCGTGGGTGATTGGTGACCGCAGTGCGGAAACATTCAAGTGGCTGTGGTCAATGGTCAAATGCTGGCAATGCTTCTTCTATATCACCGATGGATGGAAAGTCTACCCGATGTTCATCGAAGAGGGCGACCAGATTGTGAGCAAAACCTACATGACTCGCGTGGAGGGGGAGAACACTCGTCTGCGGCACTACTTGGCACGGTTGCACCGCAAGACCTTGTGCTACTCTAAGTCTGTCGCAATGCTGAAATGTTCCCTTCGTTTGCTGCTTCACTCCTTGAAGGATTGGACAGTTCCTTTGCCAGCTTAAATCATTACAGTTTCAGCAACGCCCCCGATGCCATTGTGCTCCTGAAAGTTGTACCCGCTGACCGATCTGTTTGATAGCTGATTCAACCGCACCGGAACCAATCGAGTACAACCCTTCCGCCTGAAAATACTCGTAATTGACGATGCGATGTTGATGTTTACGCAAATACTCACAAAAGTTCTTTGCCTGTTTTCTGCGACACTCACCAAACAAAGCAATTGTTGCCTCAACTTGACCTTGCCATAGCAACCCCTTTGCTTGATGGAGCCGTTTGATGGAGCCACCAACCTTGTGCAGGTTCTCCACCAGATGATACCAGTCCAAAATCTCTAAGCGTTGCTCAGCAGTGGCAATTTGGCTGATGATATTCCAAATGCCATCATGACCATCTCCTAAACAAACGACGGGTTGAGCCAGGGATTGCTCATTCACCCAATCAATCAATTGAGCATTGTTTTGAAAGTTGGCAACTATTCCCTGGTCGGTAGCAATCGCTTTGTAATCTTTCCATTCACAGGGTTCGCCTAAAGGAGTTCTCACTCTCACTTTGCCACCATCGATACTCAACTCTGCCATCGGTTGTTCGATGTTTGGCAACTCGAAGGTTTGACGATGCACGAGACGCTGTTGCGTTTTGGCAGCAACCCGAATGCCGGTCAAGTAAGCTAGATCTTGCGCCGCTTGCTCATACGATACCGTTGCACTCAGACGCAAACAGCAGTTCTCTAAGTGAGGACTCAACTGACGATGCGGCAATACCTTCAGTTTCTCAGCTTGTTTTGTGGTAATTTCTAACACGCCTAAGGTGCTTTTCAAGGTTCTGGCTCGCCCTGCGACTGTGCCTGTAATCGCTGCAATAAAAAATTTCCCAACTCTGGACTGACATGGGCTTGAATCTTCTGTCTAACGGTCATTTCAATACCTTCTAACGTTTGCATGGCATCAGGGTCGCTATCGTCATAGAGAATTTTGGCAATTGCTTGGAGGTGGGCTTTGAGGGCTTGCTCTTGTTCGGGTTGCATGGTCTTGTTGGTGGAGTAGATTGCTCTAATTCTGAGCGATAGCCCCTATCTTTTCCAGTACCTCAGTCTCTTAAGCATGTCTACTCACTGCAAAAGTGACATGCTCCCGCTAACAATTTATTATACAAACTTTATCAGTATATCTCCCCCTATAGGGTAAATAAACAGACTGCCTACTGTATATTTCCCCAAAACTGGTAGATCAACAGCAGCCTTGCTGGATATCTCCCTCAAATGGGCTGGATATACAGCAAAATTCTGTGTATCTATCTTAGCAATTCAGTAGAACAGATATACTATTACTACACTTTTTATACTACGGTACTCGGTAGTGCATCAAAGCAGTGTGGGAAAATTTGTAACAATTGCCAGAC
Organism: Leptothermofonsia sp. ETS-13; assembly: GCF_049200465.1. NCBI lineage: Bacteria > Bacillati > Cyanobacteriota > Cyanophyceae > Leptolyngbyales > Leptolyngbyaceae > Leptothermofonsia > Leptothermofonsia sp. ETS-13. Next base: position 265,439 of record NZ_CP120836.1, on the reverse strand, counting down.
GACCTTCATTTGCCTGTCTTCAGATTTGAGTCAATCAAACCTGAAAATCTTGGTAAGTTATGAGCCCACATTTCTCTGATTCACGACCGTACTTTTCCTGCTTTCAAACATATACTCGCCGCTTCTAAGCTCGACTTTATCCATTTTGAGGATAGGGAGGAATATAGAGAAAAGGGTGAGACGCATCGAATACCCTCTCACCCCTAAAATTCTATGTTTACCTTAATCGTAGCAAGTCTGTTCGCGGCTCTGTTGGAGACGTTTGGGGGCTTGGTTTCTGGTCGAGTCTGGCAGCATGTGCAGGTTTTAGTGATTGGAGCGATTCTTTGTCCGGGCAAACGTAGCGCCAGTGCGATTTTGCGGGTGATGGGACAAGCAGAGGAGCGACGCTTTGGCAAGTATCATCGGGTACTGAGTCGAGCGGTTTGGTCGAGTTTGAAAGTTGCCCGACGATTACTGGGGCATCTGCTCAGTACCTTTGTGCCGTCAGGCATGGTGGTGATGGGGATAGACGATCCGATAAAGCGGCGCAAGGGCAACCGGATTAAAGCGAAAGGGATTTACCGAGATGCGGTGCGCTCCCGTGAGGCACAGGTGGTCAAAGTCAGGGTTTACGCTGGTTAAGTTTGATGCTGTTAGTGGAGATTCCTTGGGCTCAAAGCGTCTTGGCATTGCCCTTTCTCACGGTGCTGGCTCCATCAGAGCGTTATCATCAGCCACGAGGACGACGGCATAAAACGTTGACGGATTGGCCAGTCCAGATGCTCAAACAAGTGCGCCGTTGGTTGCCTGAACGCTCCTTGGTCATTGTGGGAGATAGCAGTTTTGCGGTCTTAGCGTTGCTCCACAGGACTAGTCAGTGGGCCAATCCCGTGCATTGGGTCAGTCGATTGCGCCTGGATGCGGCCCTGTATGAACCGGCCGTTGCCCGTCAACCTCATCCAATGGGACGCACTCGCATCAAAGGCAAGCAGTTGCCAAAGCTCAACCCAATCCTCAATGATGCCCAAACCGTTTGGCAATCCCTTACCCTGCAACGCTGGTACAGCAACACCGAACGCCAAGTTGAACTGTGCCGCGGCACTGCCGTCTGGTATCACACGGGCAAACCGCCAGTGCCTATTCGTTGGGTTCTGGTGCGCGACCCCAAAGGACACACGCATCTGGCGGCAACGCCCGCCGAGATTTTGCTTTGGTTTCGGCCACGCTGGCAGGTGGAAGTCACCTTTGAGGAGGTGCGAGCCCACTTGGGCGTTGAAACCCAACGGCAATGGTCTAACCTGGCTATCTTGCGCACGACTCCAGCTCTGTTTGGCTTGTTCTCTCTTGTCACTCTGTTAGCTCATTACCTGTACGCTCAACAACCATTTGATCTACCCACAACAGCCTGGTACACCAAATCTCTCCCGACCTGCGTCGATGCTCTCGCAGCGGTTCGACGTTGCCTCTGGACATCTAGACTTTTTGACTGGACGTCTAGACTTTTTGAGAGGTCGCACGAAACCCCTAGCTCCACAAAAGTCCCTCCTGAATTGCTCGAACTCTGGAGTACTCTGCTATGTTATGCGGCGTAATTGGATAAAGTCGAGCTTGGGACATTGGTTTAAGGGGGAGTGGGGGCTGCGCCCACTCCCCCTTGACAATTAAGTATGGCTACCTACTTAATATTCGAGAAACAGTGTGTTGAAACTGGCTGTTGCGATCGCCTGGTCACGCTTGATCGGATTGGTTTCCAGCGGAATGGAATCTTTCAAGCTGCGGGCGGTTTCTTCCAGTTGTGCTACCTGGCTTTCGATGGTTGTTAACCGTTGCTGGATGCGATCGCGCCGTTGCTCTAGCATCTCCAGTTCTTGCTGAAGCCGTTTTCTTTCATTCACCAGCTTATAAATATCTAAATAAGCGGCTGCTTCAGTTTTTTGGCGAGGTAGGGTACTTACTTTAGGGCGAATTTGTCCCTGGTAAAGTCGGGGGCGCATAGGCAATAGCAGAGAAGGGATGTCTTTAGATTGCCCTGATTGTTTGGGCTTCTAACGTTTTTAGCATCACCAAGATTTCACAATTGGCATCTCTACCTGAGGTGGGGTTAATCGCCAGCAGGGGATTATTAATTTTCTTTGAGGAGGGACACCAATCCCTTCAAGCTCGAAAAATCGGGCGTTTTGCAAAGTAACTAGTAGGTTTTATGATTTATACCGACCATTCTTGAAATTTGAACGGGGTGCAGGGTTCCACCCCTGCGTGGAGGCTTCGCCCCCCTTGTTCACAAATAGTTTGTGAGCACTACATGCCGCTGACAAAATCACAATTGAGGCCCTGCAAAAGTTCAAACAGTTCGATGCCGTACCTACGGCTCTCTCAGCCTGAACGGAAAACTGCAAGTCTGGCTCTCCCTGACGGGGGGCTAAGCAGTGGGGATGGGGCTGGCAGTGTACTGATTTGCTTCCCCAGAAATAGCGAGACTCGTCATCTGCTTATTTCTGACATCTGTTTCATCGTTTCCTTAAACACTTGTTAGGTTAGGACTTGTGCTGGATCTTTTCTGGCATGAGTCCCTTTGATTTTGAAGATGAAACTGGAACCCAATCCAATTACTAAAGATCTGGTACTGCTGGGTGGAGGGCACTCTCACGCGATCGCTCTGAGAATGTTTGGGATGAAACCATTGCCAGGAGTACGATTGACCCTGATTACGGAGGCTTCTGAGACCCCCTACTCTGGGATGTTGCCAGGGCATGTGGCAGGTTTTTATAGCCATGAAGAGTGTCACATTGATCTCCGTCCCCTTTGCCAGTTTGCGAGAGCACAACTTTACATCGATTCAGCCATTGGGCTGGATCTAGAAAACAAGCGAGTCCTTTGTGCCAACCGTCCCCCTGTACGTTTTGACGTACTATCCCTGGATATTGGCAGCACACCCCAAAAGCCTGCTGTGTTAGGTGATTTGAACGCTATTACTCCGGCTAAACCTGTCAGGCAGTTTCTTGAAAATTGGGAACAGTTAGTTAGAAACATTGTCCAAAATCCTGGGGCTCCTATCTGCCTTGGAGTTGTTGGTGGTGGTGATGGAGGGGTTGAACTGGCGTTGAATATGCAGCGTCGCCTCCAGGAAGTATTAAAGGCGGCTCATCAACCCCTGGATAGATTAACGATTCATTTGTTTCAACGAGATGCTAGTCTACTGCCCAGGCATAACCGCTGGGTGCGATCGCACTTCCACCAACTTTTGACCCAGCGAGGCATTCAGCTTCACCTGGAAGAAGAAGTTTGTGAAGTGCAGCCCCACTACCTCCGCTGCAAATCAGGACTGGCTATGAACTGCGACAACATCGTTTGGGTTACGCAGGCATCAGCCCCGGACTGGCTGGGCAAAGCGGGTCTGGAAGTGGACGAGCATGGATTTGTACTAGTAGACGATACATTGCGATCGTGCTCCCATCCCCAGATATTTGCTACGGGTGACATTGCCACCATGGTCAACCATCCCCGCCCCAAAGCTGGGGTATTTGCCGTTCGTCAGGGTAAGCCACTCTTTTACAATCTGCGCCACGCCCTGCAAGAAAAACCACTCAAACCTTACTATCCACAAAAACACTATCTCAGCCTGATTGGGACTGGGGATGGCTCGGCAGTTGCTTCACGAGGCTCCCTGGGCTGGCATTCTCCCCTCCTCTGGAAATGGAAAGATCGAATTGATCGAGCGTTTATGGAACGGTTCAAAAAGTTGCCAGAGATGGAGGGAACTGGAAGGAAGGTGCCGAGAGGGGCCAGGAACTGGGGGCCAGGAGCCAGGGATCAGGAATCAAATGCTAACTCAGAACTCAAAACTCTCCCACCCCATCACCCCATCACCCTATCACTCCATCACTCATCTACCCATCCACTCCTCCCCTCATCTACTCATCCCCTCTCACCCACCATGCGCTGTGCAGGTTGTGGTGCAAAAGTGGGTAGTCCTATTCTGGAACGAGTGCTGCAACGGATTCGGCAACCGGCTTTTCCGGCTCCTTTGAGAGACGATATTCTGCTGGGTCTGAACGCGCCTGACGATGCTGCCGTCGTGCAAATTCCATTTGGGATGGTGATGGTACAAACTATTGATTACTTTCCCGCCTTGTTGGATGACCCGTTTGTGTTTGGTCAGATCGCTGCTAACCATGCCTTGAGTGACCTGTTTGCAATGGGGGCACAGCCACAGAGCGCGTTGGCGATCGCCACCCTTCCCTATGCCAGTCCTGCCATTGTTGAAGAAACACTCTATCAGTTGCTATCCGGTGCGCTGAAGATTTTACATGAGGTCAGTGCTGAATTAACCGGAGGACACACTACTGAAGGCAAAGATCTTGCTTTTGGATTGGCCTGTAATGGATTAGCAGATCCTGATCGCTTGTTACGGAAGGGAGGAATGAAGCCGGGGCAGGTGTTAATTCTGACCAAGGCGATCGGGACGGGGGCTTTATTTGCGGCCAATCAGCTTCAAAAAGCAAAGGGGATCTGGATCGATGGGGCAATTGAATCTATGGTGCAATCTAATCAAAAAGCTGCCCTCTGTCTGTTAGAGCATCAGGCAACGGCCTGTACTGACATCACTGGTTTTGGACTAATCGGGCATCTGGTCGAAATGATCCGCAATTCTGAACAGATTGCCGTCAAGCTCAATTTGAATGCTGTTCCGCTGCTAAACGGTGCGCTGGAGATCACCCAGCTTGGGATTATGAGTTCGCTTTATCCGCAAAATTTGCAGGCGATGGAGTTCATTGAAAATGGCACTAAAAGGTTCGAGGATCCACAATTTCCACTACTGTTTGACCCCCAAACATCGGGGGGGCTGCTGGCAGCAGTGCCTGAAGAGATGGGCGATCGCTGCCTCGCGGCTTTAAGGTCCCTAGGCTACTCCCACAGTGCTATTATCGGACACACTCTTCCCCACTCAAACGTAGTGAAACCTATCACGCTCGCATAAGACAGCTCAACGCGAAGGGGGGAGGCTACTGGAAGGCGTCGTTAGGAGCGGGATCGCCCAGGCTTTACATTGTTGCGCTGAATTGAAGGAAGATGGGTGTGGCTGAATGCTAAGGGCGAGAAATCGGCGATCGTGGATCGGTGGGACGCGCTACTAAAATGCCAATTCGGCTCTCAACGTTGCTTACATAGTGCTGCAAATCGTGGGAAACTTTGACACCGCTATTAGGGGCTGCATGGATTAGTCCCAGGCTACCATCCTCATTGCGGTAGACCAGGCCAGTGTGTGTTACATCTAGACCCGGAATATCGGTGGCGATCGCCACAATATCTCCCGGTTGCAGTTGAGCGTAGTACTGCCGAATTTGGCTCTGAGGAATGTAATAAAGGGTCAATGGATTGAGGCTGGATTCCATCTGTTGCACACAGCGGTAGGTGGCATCATTCACCAGTCGGGGATAGCTACTGCGGTGGGTACTCATAAAATTTAGTGTCTTGGGAAAGGGCACACCGCCTATCTCTGCCGCAATGTTGAGTACATTTCCCCGCCGTTGGTTATCAGCAATCCATTCCGAGAAGTAGTGCAGACGGCTACAATAACCGTCAAGCCGACCGTCCCGGTAGCGGTGATTTTGTAAATGATGGGCAAAGGTTGGATAGGAGTAATCCTGTATGGCGATGCCCCGGGCCAGGGCCAAAACCGTTTCCACAAACAGAACACAATCAAACCGGGTCAGCGAAACCACCAGCGTTTCTTTTGAGGATCGATCTAGCAGATTAGCCTCATAGGGGCTACCTAGTAGCTGCTGGGCGAGCGCCTGTACGATCTCCCCCATCGGACGATTATGCAGCGATCGCGAACGGGCATTCTGCATAATCTGCTCAAACTGGGAACTATCCTTTTCATTAAAAGGGTTGGCTGCATAGGGCGATGCCTCTTCTTTACCAGGGGCCAACAACGAAAGCACCGTCGAAACTTCCGCTTCCACAATCCGCTGATCCACAAGCGAAACATAGGGCAGCCGGTTTAAATCGTCAGATAAGTGAAGCGATTCGGTCGCGCTGGCATGATTGGAGGACACGGATTTAAGAGCCGCCTGCTCTGACTGGTCTGAAACAACCGTCGAGCGACTGAGGGGAGCCATGTTTGGGAGAGGGCAGAAGATGATTAAGCCTGCCGTAAAGAGGAAACCTGTTATTCGCTTCAGGAGTTTTTCCATCACAAATCGATGCGATCGCCGAGAGCAAATTCCATTCTCTGCAACTAGTAGTCTGCCAAGGAGTTCCACCCCTGCAACCCCAACAAAACTTTCGTTTTCAACCCCAACAAAACTTTCGTTTTGTTGTACTAGTGGTCCTTCAAAACTGTTTTTGTGGGCTGCAAACCCCAAAAGCACCTGGAAATTGGTCTTCGTTGGTATTAAGCACGCCTGAACTCAGTCCTGACGAACTACTAAGAGCAGTTTTGAGCTAGCCAAATCTAACACACACGACCGACTTTGGATTTTAGTTTTTTAACCTTAGACTGAAAGAGCTCTATGGCAAAGAATTTGAGCTTTTCCAAATCCCTTCCCACTATTCAAAAAAGTCAAGAAAGTTCATCCGTGTGGCTCTACATCCTCAAACGTTTACTGGGCTTACTGCCCGTCCTTCTGGGAATTACCCTCCTCGTTTTTTGCTTTCTACATCTCATTCCTGGCGATCCTGCCGTAGTTCTGTTAGGAGAACGGGCAACCCCTGAACAACTCGCTGCCTTGCGGGAGCGGATGGGATTGAACCAACCCCTGCCTGTCCAGTACCTCACATTCCTGGGAAACCTGCTTCGCTTTGATTTGGGCACCAGCATTATCAGTGGTATTCCCATCGCCGATGAATTAAAGAGTCGATTTCCCGCTACCCTGGAACTATCAGCCGCTGCTATTTTGGTTGCCCTGGTTCTGGGTATTCCAGCAGGGATTCTGGCAGCCATTCGAAAAAATAGCTGGCTCGATAACTTAATGATGACCAGTTCGCTGGTTGGAGTTTCTCTGCCCGTTTACTGGCTGGGACTTTTGCTGATTTACCTGTTTTCTGTCAACTTGCAGTGGCTGCCTCCCAGCGGGCGGATCAGCATCGATGCGGGTTTCGACTTTCAGCCCCTCACCGGCTTCTACATCCTGGATGCCCTCCTAAAACTAGATGGCAATGCTCTAAAAGACATCCTGGCTCACCTGGTTTTGCCCGCTCTAGCTTTGGGAACTATTCCGCTGGCCATCCTGGCGCGAATCACCCGCAGCGCTCTACTAGAAACCCTGTCACAAGATTACATTCGCACCGCCAGAGCCAAAGGTGTCCCCGAATTGTGGGTCATTCTCCGCCATGCTTTAAAGAATGCCCTTCTGCCAGTTGTCACCATTACCGGGCTCCAGTTTGGCACCCTGCTGGGAGGAGCCATTTTAACAGAAACCATCTTTTCCTGGCCCGGCATCGGTTCCTGGATTTACGATGGCATTTTTTACCCGTGACTACCCAGTCGTGCAGGGGGGAGTCATTTTTGTGGCAATCGCCTTCGTCCTGGTCAACCTGTTAGTAGATATCTCCTATGCTCTTTTTGATCCGAGAATTCAGTATAAGTGAGGGGACGGGAAGGAGTCAGGAGTCGGGAATGGGGAGTGGGAGGGTGGGGGAGTGATGGAGTGGAGGGGGGATGTAAAGAGCCATTACCCTATCACCCCATCGCCCTATCACCCCTTAACCCATCACCCATCTACCGTGTTGCCTGTTGCCTTTATTAGAACTCAAAACTCAACACTCCCCTCTTTAACAACTAACAACTCCCCCTATGCCCCTGACCCAACGAGCTGTTCAACGCTTCTGGCAGTCTTCCTCAGGAAGGATTGGATTGGGGCTGGCGATCGCCCTCGTTTTACTGGCGTTGCTGGCCCCTATCTTGCGCCCCCTATGACCCGGCGACGGATCGGAACTACCTGGCACGGTTAGCTCCTCCCAGTGCAGCCCACTGGTTTGGAACTGATGCTTTGGGACGGGATGTGCTAACCCTGGTCTGGTATGGAATTCAAACATCGCTGGTGGTCAGCGTGGTTTCAGTGGGTCTGGGACTGATAATTGGGCTGCTGTTGGGGCTGACTGCCGGGTATTTTGGGGGATGGATTGAGGGGGTGATTGGTTGGGTGACGGATATTCTGCTGGCATTTCCATCGATTTTGCTGGCGATCGCGATTGTCACGGTCACTGGCCCCAGTCTGTCCAGCGTGATGGTGGCAGTCGGTATTGTTCAGGTGCCGATTTTCACCCGGTTAACACGGGCGATGGTGCTTTCCCTCAAGGAACAGGAGTTTGTGCAGGCAGTCCAGGCACTGGGTGCCTCACCAAGTCATCTGCTGTGGCGTCATATTTTACCGGCTAGCCTGGCTCCCATTATTGTTCAAGCAAGTCTTTCAATTGGCACAGCGACCCTGGAAGCAGCAGGATTAGGATTTCTGGGTTTGGGGGCGCAACCTCCTACCCCAGAATTGGGTACTATGCTGTCCGATGCCTTTAAGGGGGGGTACTCCCTCACTGCTCCTTGGACGACCCTGTTTCCCGGTCTCTTCATTACACTGATTGTTCTGGCATTCAACCTCCTGGGTGATGGGCTACGGGACGGGCTTGATCCGCATTCTTCACGCTGAACTTTTTTGTTTTGTCCTGATTTACTCATCCGTGCTCCGTATCAGGGAATAGAAACCTTGATACGGACGACACGTTTATGCGGCTTCATCTGCTACCAGGATCTCTACTGACCGTTGTGTTTTCTAGGTTGGGTGCGGTAGTTACACCCGCAACCAGATGTCTTCAATTCCTCAATCTTTTCAGCCTCATAGCTCAAACTGAAAACAGCCGCGATCGCCTCTTCCATCGCGGCAGTGGTCGGCGAGAATTGTTTGGACAATGGTATTATGCGTAGGCATAATCAATCATGCCTGTCATCTGATATGGGTGCAAGGTGACAGGCAATGGGCATTGACTTTCTCTCGACCCCACCTGCTACCTCCTGCCAAACAGAAGTAGACCATTACTGATTCCTGGAATGTAAAGAAGATTGATGCTTGAAACTTCGTTTCAAGCGCTCTCTACTTTTTCGGCAGCGTTAAGAAATAAAATTCACTTGATGACTGACCAGTTTTTTTGGAATTTTAGGAATATTCTGAGTAATCAAGTAGCAAATTCTTCAAGATTCAAGCTTTAATGATCCTGGTGATAGAGCAGTTCAATCTTGTGCGATCCGGCGATATATTTGTAGCTGTCGCCAGGTTGCTTAGAGCATTGGCTTTAGGGCGTGTGGGGGCTTCGCCCCCAGCCAAGGGTTTCATTCCTGCATCCCCTCCTAAGGTTGGTGGCTACAGCCATATTTACCTAACACGCGAACTGAATCTCTAGCAGAAATCACGGATCTTCGCCCCCATTTAGTGGCATTTCTAAACCTATTTGCCTAACATGACCAACGACCTCGATCTGATCAAACGTCTTAGCCCCAGTGCAATGGATCAGATCCTGCTTTATCTGGCGTTTAGTGCAATGCGAACCAGTGGGCATCGTCATGGAGCTTTCCTGGACGCAGCCGCGACCGCTGCCAAATGCGCCATCTATATGACCTATTTGGAGCAGGACCAGAACCTCCGCATGACAGGCCACCTGCATCATATTGAGCCTAAGCGGGTTAAGGCCATTGTTGAAGAAGTGCGGCAGGCGCTGACCGAAGGCAAACTTCTCAAGATGCTGGGCTCCCAGGAACCCCGTTACCTGATTCAACTTCCTTACGTCTGGTTAGAGCAATATCCCTGGCAACCAGGGCGATCGCGTATTCATGGCACCAGCCTCACCACTGAAGAAAAGCGCCAAATTGAGGCAAAGCTTCCCCCTACGGGTTTGCCAGATGCGCAATTGATCAACTCTTTCCAATTTTTAGATCTGATTGAGTTTCTCCACGCTCGCTCTCAGGAAGACCTGCCACCTGATCGGCGAATGCCTCTCAGCGAAGCCCTGGCAGAACACATCAAGCGGCGATTAATTTACTCAGGCACCGTCACTCGCATCGATTCTCCCTGGGGAATGCCATTCTACGCCCTCACCCGCGCTTCCTACTCCCCTGCGGACGAGGAAGAACGCACCTACATTATGGTGGAAGACACGGCCCGCTACTTCCGGTTGATGAATGCCTGGGCAGGGCGGGTGTCTGAAGTGATGCGCGTGCTGGAAGAACTAGACATTCCCAGCGATCGCCTCGATCAGGCTATGGAAGAACTGGACGAAGTCATCCGCGCCTGGGCAGATAAATACCACAAGGCAGGCGGCGAGCCCTTTGTGCTGCAAATGGTCCTGGGACCGAGAGAAAAGTGAAGGGAAGCAGTAAGTTGCTGGTCGGTGAGGAGTAATAGTCATTCATCTACCCCTTCACTCATCCACTCATTCACGTTCCCTCTTCCTCACCCCCAACCCCGGCTGATCGTTCGGCAACACCCGCCCATCCTGAAAAACTGCGCCAGTGAAGGGATCGTCTAGTAAGTTGAGATGGCTATCGAGATCGAGCTGATCAGCCAGGGGGGAAAGGTGGGCGAGGGCAGTGTTTAGCAGGGAACTGTCGGAGTAGCAACCAAACATGACTTTGAGGCCGCAGGCTTTCGCAGTTTGAATCATGCGCATGGCTTCGGTCAGGCCACCGGACTTCATGAGTTTGATGTTGATGCCATGCACGCGATCTGCCAAAGGAGGGATATCGTAGCTGGTGAAGCAGCTTTCGTCTACAAAAATAGGGAGGGGCGATCGCTGATACAGATCTGGCAAATCCCCCTCCTGCCCTTTGGCTAAGGGCTGTTCCAGGTAGGTAATTCCCCGTTCCGCAAGCCAATCCGCCATCATCAAAGCCGTCTTCAAATCCCATCCCCCATTAGCATCAACGCTGATTTTGGCAATCCCCTCGGCCACTTCTTTCACAGCCAATACCATTGCCTTGTCTGCTTCAATGCCTTCCGGGTTACCCAGTTTTACTTTCAATGCCTGAATGCCCTGGAGCGGCATGGCGACAGTTCCCCTACCCAACCATGCTAAAACACGCTGTCGAGCCTCCTCAGGGGGAGCGATGCCAATGGTAATGGAGGTGGGAATGATGCGATCGCGATCCAACCCCCACAGTTGCCACAATGGCAAATCTGCCCGTTTACCTGCCCAATCGTGCAGTGCAATATCTAAAGCAGCACGGGCAGCCGAAGGCAAACCAGCATTCAGCATCAATTTCTCAATTCGCTGCCGCTCCAGAGGGTTGAAGACTTTTAGTAAAGGAGCAAATTTCTGTAGGGAGCGAGCAATTTGCTCAGTCGTTTGAGGCCGTTCTCCAATCGAAAAGGGAGAAGCTTCTCCCCAACCGCGAATCCCTTCATGCTCCACCTCAATCCAAACGTTGGTCGTTTGAGCCGTAGTGCCGCGACTGATCGTCAGAGCAAACCGTTTGTGTACGGTGAAGGTGGCCATTCGGATTTGCATGGTGCTCGGGTTATTGAATCGTGAAATTGAGATCCCCGACTTCTTTGCTGAATCATTCAATCCCAGGTCAGCGTCAATTAATTAAGTCTAATTGAGTAATTAAGTCGGGAATCTGGGGGGTATCCTACCCTCATTCACCAATGCTTCAGGCTTTTCAATATCTCCTTTTTACACTCTGCATGATTCCTTATTCAAGGAAGATATTCCATATTAAGTTCTCTTAAAACCTTTAGACTCCTCGCCGTTTTCCATAATAGAAATGGGGTTCAAATTACCATCAGGCTATCTGATTTGTTCAAGGAAACTTCTTGGAATTACCGGGTTTCTCATTGAAGATCATTGCTATAGTGATCCTTCTTAGGATTTGAACGGGATGTAGGGGGTCCACCCCCTGCGTGGGAGCAAAACCTCTACCTCCCTTCGCAAACTATTTGTGAACGCCATATTCAACAAAAACTCAGCGTTGCTTGAGGAAGGGCATTGCCTAACTGCTTTATTTCAATGTCATTCAAAGGATCTCCTTCTCTGGAGGTGCTATATGAAAAACCGATGGTTAAGTTTGGGGATGAGTTTGGGCTTCTTCATCAGCTCGATCCCTGCCGCATTTGCAGTTCAACCCGCTCCAATAAGCGGGAGTGCCAAAGTCTCGTGGTCGAAGGTTGTTGAAGATCCCTTCGATGGCAAGATTGTTTACGACAAAAACTTTACCGACGATTTTGAGTTTGTTAGCAGTTGGTCAAAAAGTGGAATTCGTGCCACTTATATCCAGTTCAGGTCAGAATTTGTAGGGTACCGCACCACCTGGCGCACACGCACTTACTACGATAAACACGGCAGAAGAAGGTACGATCGCTACCCCGATCAGGAACCTATCTACCGCCGTTACTCGATCAAACACACCCCCAAAGCGATTAAATTTGCTATCAATGGTCAAATTTATACCTACGAAGAGGGGGCTGTCCCACTCGAACTGGCAGCAGCTCTTGCCAGCGCCCCTCCCCAAAATATGGTAATCCGTCTGATATGGGATGACGGCAGAATCCAGGATATAGAAATCGGCAGAGGCACAGTGGAAGCCTGGAAAGCCATTTTCAGGTCATAAGCTCCTCATTGCTGATCAATTGCTGATCACCAGTTCCACATAACAGGATTGTCATCGAGATAATCGGTGACTGAACGTCCGATAGCATTAATCTCTGCCAGATCCGCTTCAGACAGACGGATATTGGCTGCTTTAGCGTTCTCAACCGCCTGCTGTGCATTACGAACTCCGGTAATGGCGCTGGTTTGAGGTTGGGCAATTAGCCATGCCAGTGCCAAGTTACCCAGGCTAGTCTGGTAGCGATTTGCAATTGGACGCAGCTTTTCAAGAGCTTGTTGGGCACGGGCGTAGTTTTCACCCTGAAACAGCTTGTTTTTCGCCCGGTGATCGCCCTCCTCAAACTGGTGATTGGGACCAAATTTGCCCGTGAGTAGCCCCTGTGCCATCGGAGAATAGGCCAAGATAGAGATTTTGTTTTCAATGCAGTAAGGAACCGTTTCCTTTTCAACATATCGCCAGAATAGGGAATAGGGGGGTTGTAAACTGTCGATGCGTCCATACTGAGAAGCTTCTTCTAATTGAGTCCGGGAAAAGTTGGAGACGCCGATCGCTCGAATCTTCCCCTGCTGCTTTAGGTCGTTCAAAGCGCTCATTGTCTCCTCAATCGGCACGACTTCGCTGCCGTAGGTACCAGAAGGCCAGTGAATCTGGTAAAGATCGATGTAATCGGTCTTTAGCCGTTTGAGAGAACCTTCGCAGGCATCAATGACCTGCTGATACTTGAGGTGGTTAGAAAACACTTTCGTGGCATAAACTACCCGATCCCGTACATCGGACAGAGCCTCTGCCACGATTTTCTCCGAATGCCCCTGACCGTAAACCTCAGCCGTATCCACGGTTGTAATGCCAGCCTCAAAGGCGGCCCGAATCGCTTTAATAGTTTCCCTATCTTCAATCCCCACCCACATCGCTTTTCCTGCCTGCCAGGTGCCCGTGATGATAGGGGTAATGCGAATACCGGAGGTACCAAGTTCTCGTGTTTCCATGAGCAGTTCCTTGAAAAAGTTTTGAGTTTTGAGTTTTGAGTTCCGAGTCGCAACCCCTTAACTCATAACTCAAAACTTAAAACGCATCACTCCCTCTAGAGGTTCAATACCAACTGAAGTTGAGATTTAGCGTGGGTTTCTGGTAAAGGGGCGGGGTTAGCCGTAACCGCAGAACAGTAACGGGCAAAGGTACAGCGATTGCACTGCTCACCTGGCATGGCTTCCCAGCCCCGGTCGTAACGCAACCGCACAGCAAGATTACCAATCATCTCCTGCACCCGTTCCTTGTGCGCCTCTGTCGCTTCAAACCGGATCTTCTCGCCAGTTCGCAGAAACAGAAGACTGAGATACTTCAAACTTTGCTGATAGGTCTGCTCCAGAGCCAGGTAGTACAGCCCAATCTGAATATCCATCTCCATCTCATCCGGTAGTTTTGCTTCTCGACTCGACTTGTAGTCAATCAGCTCTAGCCCATCGGTAAGAAAGTCAAGTCGGTCATACCGCCCTACAATCAGGAACTCCAGATTTTCAACCTGTAAATAGCCCTGAATTTTGCCCTCTACTGCCAGCGGTTGGGTCAGTGCCACCTCACTAGCAATAAAGTTGTGATAGTAGTTCTCCAGAATCTCCAACCCCTCCGAAACCTGGCTAGCTGTTAAACCAGCAGAGTGTTGCCGCCAGCAATGATGCACCCAGCGGAGATCGGGCAACGGCTGGCGGTAATGCCAGTCTCGGTGACATTGGGCAAGGGCTTGATGTAAAGCAGTTCCCAATGCCGCTGAGCCGAAGAATTCATTGGTTGTTAACTTCCGCTCGTACCGCAAGTAGTAGGCATAAGGACAGCGATGATATGCCTGAAGTTTCGTTGCTGAGATCTGGTAGGCCATAAGGATTAGTTGTTTTGTCCAACCGGACGTTTGAACATCGTGTCTAGATAGATGCGTGACGCCTGCCGCTGGTAGAGCTTTTCTGGAGAGGATTCAGTTCCCCGGTTTTGCAGCAAAAACAGGGATAAGGCCGCCGTAAAGACCCGGTCTTGATCCCAATCGGGACGCATTTCCAGATAGGTTCTGAGGGATTCGTGTAGCACTTCAGGAATTTCAACAAGGAGGCTGACCGTACTGTTCATAGAAGCCTTAACTCCCACATTGGGTAGTGAATGGTTCGATAGATTAACAGGCTGCTGATCCACGCAGCCAAAAGCAACGCAACCGAGCCCCGCCTTTGCTAGCCTGGCTTCCAATCAATATCTGGAGGCAGGTTCTGCAAATTTGGGTCAGTGCGCTTTCAAGTTGGTCGCATCATTTTGCAGCTGCCGAAGGGCTGTTGTCAATGCTGCGAAATGTTACGAAGAACTTAAGTCGGTCAAAACCCCAACGAAGGAATCGAGGTTTCAACCAGTTTTCTGTTACTTTCCTTAACAAAACACTGGGACTGATCGAACCCTTTACTTGTTTTTTCGCGTGCCCATCGAAAATGCTTCAAAGTCCGATTGATGCGTTCAAGCTGTGGAAAATTCATTTCAAGTTGTGGAAAACCTGTGGAGAAGGTGTGGAGAAAACTTGTTTACTTTGTGGAAACGGTGTGGAATTTGTGGGGAAAATTGGCGGCAATGATAAGAATTGCAAAAAGTTTAAAAGTTAGGATTTGCCGACCAATATCAGTTCATCTGTATTGAATTGAAGAGGGTTAGGGGTTATTGGAGCGCGATCGCCCCTTTACCTCATCCCTCAAATTCGCTATCAATTTCGACTTCCAGAGTGTCTTCATCTACTCGCAGGTAAAGAATATTCGGACGGCAGCACACCTGACAGTCTTCGACATAGGACTGGTATCCCCCGGCACTCAGGTCAACAAAGGTGGTGTTTTCTTCACCGCAGTAGGCACAGAAAAATTCAGCAGTTGTTTGCATGGAGTATTATCAAACGCTCAGTAGCTCTGGTTTGGGAACGGAAGCACCGAAGTACTCGGTGGCTGCTGCTAAATGTTTAATCAGTGTGGCTTGAGGCAATGGACCTTGAAGATGGCTCCAGGGGAGGACCCGATCCAGTGGCCAGTCTGAATACACGTAAAATTCCAGGTCGGGCACTTGGCCTCGCAGTTCTTTGAAGGCCCGACGATAGCTGCCCAGAGAATCACCGTAGTGACGAGTTAGCTCCAGTAACCGGGAGAGGCGGCGATCGCCCCTCGACAGCAAAGCCTGAATGATTGACCAATTGTAGCTCTCTGGGCGGAAATCCACTCCCATCGGGCGCAGTTTCTTCTGTAACCATTGCAGCCGCTTTTCTGCCTGAGTGTTCACCCCAAACCACTGAAAAGGGGTGTGAGCCTTCGGCACAAAAGTGCTGCACCCAAATGTCAGCCGCAAGCCGGGAGCCGCTTTCCTGATTTCTTGCAGCATGATTACGGTTTGTTCCAGGTCGTCGAGTTCTTCGCCCGGAACGCCCGCCATTCCGTACAGCTTCAAATGGCTGAGTCCTCCAGCTTTGGCGTTTATCGCAGCCTGAATAATTTCGTCGTTGGTCAGCTTTTTGTTGATAATTTGACGCAGCCGCTCAGAGCCACTTTCAACGGCAATAGTGATGGAACGGGTGTCGTGTTTCACCAAGGTTTTCGCCAGTTTAGGAGTGACCGTATTCGTCCGCACGGAAGCGATGCTGAGGCGAATCTGGTCATACTCTGAACGGTTGAGATAGTCCAGCAGGCGGTCAAATTCTGGGTGCTGAGTCACAGAGGCTCCCAGTAAACCAATTCGATCCGTTACCTCTAGCCCGCGGGCGATCGCTGGAATCAATGATTCCTCCACACTGGCAACCCGAAATGGCAACGTCAGGTAGCTGGCCAGACAAAAGCGGCACATCTCCGGGCAACTCCGTACCACCTCCACCATGTAAATGTTTTCCCAGGCCGCTTTTTCTGTCACAACCGTTGAGGCTGACAGGGTATTACCCCGATACGTTCGCTTTTCAATTTGGGTAGGAAGGTCAGGCGCAATGGGAGCGATCGCCTTCACCGCTCCCCGTTCCCCGTCATAGGCCACTTCATACAGACTGGGCACATAAATTCCCGGTACCTTCGCCAGATGCCGCAACTGGGTTCCCTGCTCTGCCTCCCGCACTTCTTGATAAGCATCAATAAACTCTTCCAGCAGCAGTTCCCCATCCCCCAGCAAAATCACGTCAAAGAAATCCGCAAACGGCTCCGGGTTAGCCGTCAACACAGGGCCGCCACCAAATACCAGTGGATACTGGGTCGAGGGGGAGTGGGAAGCTCGTTCTCGCGCCCAAATTGGTAACCCCAACGACTCCATCAAGCCCAAAATATTTACGTAGTCCAGTTCCCAGGACAGTGAAAACCCCAATAACTCAGGCTGGGATGGTAACGGCTCATGAATATCGGTAAACAGTCGCCTCACCTGCAAGTCCTGTCGAGAGGCCAGCGTTGCCCACACCACCTGATAGCCCAGGCTGGTAATCCCGACGCTGTACTCATTCGGAAACGCAAAGATAACCGGTACTGCATCGTCGCTTGGATTTGCTGGAGTAAATAAAAGGCGTTCAGCCGTGAAAGGAGAAACAGTCATGAATTAAGGCTTTGGTGAGCTGATAAAATTTGCATCCTCTTCTCTTGTAACGTGTATCCCAACCATTGGGGTAAAGTGAGGAAATCCAGACCTCTGATTCAACCTGCTTTCGGGGCTTGCATTTATGAGCTTTAGCGATGAATTTGAGTTACTCCTGCGTGCCCGCTACCCGCTGATTTACATTCCCACCCGCGAGGAAGAGCGAATTGAAGCGGCGATCGCCCATTCGGCCAAACAACTTGGCAATCGGGCAGTCTACATTTGGGATTTTGTCGATGGCTACCAGGGAAACCCCAACGACGAAGGCTTTGGTAAACGAAATCCATTGCAAGCCCTGGAATTTGTTGAAAAATTGCCAGCCACTGCACCAGCAATTTTTATTCTGCGGGACTTTCACCGCTTTCTAGAGGATGTTTCCATTTCCCGTAAGTTGCGAAACCTGGCACGTATCCTCAAGGCCCAACCCAAAAACATTGTTCTCATTTCTCCTCAAATCACCATTCCCGACGAATTAAGTGAAGTACTCACTGTACTGGATTTTCCTTTGCCCTTGCCAGCAGAAATTCAAACCGAGATCGAACGCTTACTGGCTGTAACCGGCCATGCCCTAGAAGGCCGTGCCCTGGATGAGCTGGTGCGTTCCTGCCAGGGATTGTCAATGGAGCGAATTCGCCGGGTTCTGGCACGGGCGATCGCCACCCACGGTGAACTCCGTCCTGAAGACGTTGATCTGATTTTGGAGGAAAAACGGCAAACCATCCGTCAAACTCAGATCCTGGACTTCTACCCCACCACCGCCAACATCTCCGACATCGGCGGGTTAGATAACCTCAAAGACTGGCTCCTGCGGCGGGGAGGAGCCTTCTCCGAACGGGCACGGCAGTATGGCTTACCCCACCCCCGTGGGCTGCTGCTGGTTGGCATTCAGGGCACCGGCAAATCACTAACAGCGAAGGCGATCGCCCATCACTGGCACCTCCCCCTGCTACGCCTGGACGTTGGACGGTTGTTTGCCGGACTGGTCGGTGAATCCGAATCCCGCACCCGCCAGATGATTCAACTGGCAGAAGCTCTGGCTCCCTGCATTCTCTGGATCGACGAAATCGATAAAGCCTTTTCTGGAGTTGATAGTAAAGGCGACGCCGGAACCACCAGCCGCGTCTTTGGCACCTTTGTCACCTGGATGGCCGAAAAAACCACTCCTGTCTTCGTCGTCGCAACGGCAAATAATATTCAGTCTCTACCACCAGAAATGCTTCGTAAGGGGCGTTTCGACGAAATCTTCTTCGTCGGTCTGCCAACTCAGGAAGAGCGTCGAGCCATTTTCTCAGTTCATCTTTCCCGCCTGCGTCCCCACAATCTTAAGCAATACGACCTTGATCGGCTCGCCTACGAAACCCCCGACTTCTCCGGTGCTGAGATTGAGCAAACCTTGATTGAAGCAATGCACATCGGCTTTAGCCAAAATCGAGACTTCACCACCGACGACATCCTGGAAGCTGCCAGCCAAATCGTTCCCCTGGCAAGGACTGCCCAGGAGCAAATCCAGTTTTTGCAAGAATGGGCTGCCGCTGGTAAAGCTCGTCTCGCCTCAAAGCACAGTAGCTTAAGCAGCCGGATTCAGCGCCAAATGCAGCAACCCGATTAGTTTCAATCAAATCTAATGCAACAAATTTCCGCGCTGACTATACAATTGCAGCCAAAACCGTTCTCTGGGTTATCACTATGAGCTGGTCAGATCTGATCAAAGTATTAAGCGGTATTTTTTTTGCATTTGTTCTGATTGCCTCTGGTAGCTTTATTGCCGCCCAGTATGTGATTGCTCAGTTCACCGCTCCCCCTCCAAGACCCACCTTTCCGAACGACAATCCCTCTCCCAAAGCGAAACCAGTGACAGCAGCCCAGGCAAACCCCGCTGCCGTCAAACCCTCTCCCAGTCCTTCCCCCAGCCCATCCTCCAGTGAAACCCCCTCTCCTCAGAAAACAGAAGCCTCCGGCTACCGGGCCCGTATCGTTCTATCGCAGGGGCTGAACCTGCGCGAAAACCCTGACCGCAATGCTGAAAGGATTGGCGGTGTTGAATATAACGAATCAATTGTCATTCTTGAAGATAGTCCGGATGGAGAATGGCAGAAGGTGAGAGTTGAAAGTAGTGGGCAGGAAGGCTGGATTAAATCTGGCTATGCCGAGCGAGCAAACTGATTACTTCTTCTACCCAATAACTAGCAAAAATATGCCGGAATAGATGGTTGCAGATTACTAGTCCTTTGTGATCTGTAGTAGTGGTTGATTGATCATCGGTTCTCACAAAGCCCAGCCATTGCCCGTTTAAGTCAATCTAGATATTTGAAGACACACTCATCAATTTGAAGATTAGTTGCGCATTCATTCGATTTTTGCAACTAATTTTAGTTGCACAATTGATAAATCTAGATTTTTGATAAAAAATAGACTATATAGCCACTTCTAAGGCTTGCCAGTCCAAATTTCTGTGGGAAAGCTATGAAAATTTTCGCCCTTCTGCACTCTGCTCGCGCCAGCCGAGTTCCTGATGTGCATTCTTCTACCGCTGGCTCCAGGCACTCAGTGCAGAAGCAATTGGCAGGTGTTGTCAGCTTGACGGCCCTGCTCCTAGCCCCCTCAGTAATTCTATTGACACCAGAAATTGCCGCTGCAGGGGGACACTCATGTTGTGGTGGACGACGTCACCGCCCAGTAAAGCACTACCCCAGCCGAGTCACGTCCTCCAGTTGCAAACGGCCTAGCTGCCCCAAACCAGTTCGCCCTGCTCCCCCTATTGTGGTGGAACGGCCCAGCTGCACTCCATCATTCTGCCCGCCCCCTTTCCAGCCTCCAGTTGCTATTCGTCCGCCTATTGAGGTAGAAGGGTTGCGCTACGTTGTTGCCATACCAGGAGATAACCTGGAAGAATTGATGCTTGTCCAACGATTTGCTCCGGGGGCATTTCTCGCGGATTCCCGTTTAGGCATGTTCATTAATGCCGGTTCATTCTCCGAGCGCGAACCTGCTGAAATACGGGCTGATGTTCTTCGGGCTTACGGATTCGATGCCCAGGTCAGACATAGAGACTTCTAACGGGCAAGCCGCAACCATTATAACGGTAGTCATTATGGTTAGGACGGGGTGCAGGAGTGGAACCCCTGGCTGGGGGCTTCGCTCCCACTCCCTCTCTAATTCCAATGTCTTAACGCACCCGCGTAGAGCTATAACCCTGATTGGAAGCATGGCGTTGCTGAAAAGCAGTACGAATCGAAACGAAGTTTCGAGCATACAGTACCTATTTCATACTCAAATTCAGCAACGCTTGATTGGAAGCATTGAATTGGATGAGTGGGTGGGGATTATGACTCATCCACCCCTTCTTCAAGCCAGCAAGCTTAAATGGGTAGGAGCGATCGCTGACAGGTAGGACATACCGCATGGATTGTCAGTTGACAATCCAGTAAATGGTAGCCCTCTTTCTGTGCGGTCTTCGCACCAATCTTCAAAACAGGATCGCTCTTGAACTCAACTGTCTTACTGCACCGAACACAAATTAAATGGTGATGATGATAGGGGTAGGGCTGATTCAATTCATAATGCTTGTGGCCTTCCGCTAGCTCCAACTCTCGCAGGATTCCCATACGAGCCATTAATTTCAGTGTTCGATAGATGGTTGAAAGGCTAATCCCTTCCCCTTCTTGTTGCAATTTATTGTAAAGGTCTTCAGCGCTAAGGTGATTTCCTTTAGGCAAGTTTTGAAAGATATGCAAAATCGTTTCTCGCTGAGGAGTTAAGCGCCAGCCCTTCTCGTTGAGCTCAGCCTTCAGTGAAGCGGCAGTATAAGGAGGAGCTATCATAATCTTCTCAATAATGCTCATTTAATGAGAATGATACACAATAAAATCGTGATTTTCAACTAAGATTACTTATTGAGAATAACTCTTGAAAAGAATGATTTTTACCTACCTGTAAACGTGAGCCGCAACAAAGGTTTGCAGATCTACCTCCATCAATAAGCCCGGATTTCTGCAAAAGAATTAGATTTCATTGATGATTCAAAAAGGCTGAAACCTATAAAAAAACGGAGTTTCACAGAAGAAACCACGCTTTTGCTGGTCTCTAATCTAAGTGTGAATAGGGAAACCGATTAGAATCTAAGTGTGAATAGGGAAACTAATCAGCTCAACGACTCTAGATAGTCACGCACACGGTTACGGCGCTTGGGCTGGCGCAGTTTCTGTAATGCCTTTGCTTCAATCTGGCGCACTCGTTCCCTTGACAGGTCTAAAGCACGCCCAATCTCCGCCAAGGAGTAAGGATGACCATCCCCCAGACCAAATCGCATCTGAATTACATCCCGTTCCCGGCTGGTCAGGTCTGCTAGAAGCTGCTGTAAGTCACGACGGAGAGCTTCCCGCATGAGCGTATCTTCTGGCGAAACATCATCAGTTTCCAACAGATCACCCAGTTCGGTATCTTTTTCCTTCCCAACTTTGGTTTCCAGCGAAACGGAGCGCGGTACTCGCAATAGAACTTCCCGGACTTGCGGAGCGGTCATCTCCAGTTCCAGGGCAATGTCATCGATTGTGGCGGTGCGACCTTTTTCCTGAGAAATTTTACGCTGGGCTTTTTTGATCTTGTTTAGCTTTTCGGTGATGTGAACGGGCAGGCGAATGGTGCGACTCTGGGTTGCGATCGCCCGAGTAATGCCCTGACGAATCCACCAGTAGGCATAGGTGCTAAAACGGTACCCTTTCGTAGGGTCAAATTTTTCAACTGCCCGTTCTAGCCCTAAGGTCCCCTCCTGAATCAGATCAAGCAGTTCCAGTCCCCGGTTCTGGTACTTCTTGGCTACAGAAACCACCAGACGGAGGTTCGCTTTGATCATATGCTCTTTTGCCTGGATTCCCTCTGACTGAATTTTTTCCAGCTCTTCCACTTGAAGACTGGCAATCTCTGCCCACCGACGCTTCCCTTCCGCCAGAATTGGCTTAAGATCTGCAACTGTAACCCCAGCTTCGGTGGCCCATCGTTCCAAAGAAGGGCGGTGACCTAATTGAGAGGTAAGGCGATCGTGGGCATCAATCAGCTGAACATAGCATTGAATGGGACCTGTTTCCTTCTGTGCAGCCTCTGTCCGCATTTCTAGCAGACGCATATAACGCTGTACTCGCTGAGCTTCCGAGACTTCTTCATCCCTTCCTAGCAAACGCACCCGACCAATCTCCTGGAGGTATAGACGCACGAGGTCGGTTGTGCGACGACTCGCCGCACGCTGGAAGCTGGCTGAGTCCGCATATTCCATCTCTAGACTCATCAGGTCATCTACAGTTCGATCATTATCAGCAGAACCGTCTGACTGAAAACTTCGGTCATAGAGTTGTTCGTCAAAGTCTACTTCAGCGTAAAAAGATGATGCTGGCATAATGCTTGTCTCAGTGGCTCCAGGTAAGAATGGGCTTCAGTCAACTTTGTAGTGTTATTGTTCCCGCCAATTTGGACTAGAAAACACCGCTTAGAGTTCCGTAATGAACTCTTGACAGACCCAAGTTTTCTGAGCTTGTATGGCATGCATACTGCTTGCGATGATTTTGCACCCCAAAAAGTTCACGCAAGAGCGCCGGATTGTTGACAACAGGGAGCTTTAACTTAGCTGTTAGTATATGGACTGGCGTTTGGACAGGTTAGTGACCCAAATCAAGTGCCAACATAACCTACATCACTTCTAATGCAATTTCCTGAAATTTCCTGGCTACAATCCACTTCTTCATCAAGGCTTTGAATAAGCTTCAGTGAAATCTCTGTTTTTGAGGATAACTGTTGTGGTATGAAGCAGAAATCACTGTTAATCACTCCAATGACCACACGGCCGTTCCCATTACACTACTCTTTCAATGACTGGAAAAGTATAGCTGGCGCCAGATTGCTTAGGATATTGGCTTTAAGGGGGGGTGGGGGCTGTGCCCCCAAGAGCCAAGGCTTCCACCCTTGCACCTCGTCCTAAGCCTGGTGGCTATTGCTACAGCAGAGCTGTTGCCCAACCTGTAGTTGAGTGTCTGTAGGAACTTTTCCTGGAAAGCCTCTACAGATGAAAACAACATTTCTGGAACATTACCGGAGTGGCAACTACTGAAAGTTGACGATGCGGGCAAAACTTGCAGGCTGTAGGCTAGCTCCGCCAACCAAAGCTCCATCAATTTCTGGCTGAGCCATAATCTCGTCAATATTATCTGGTTTTACCGAGCCACCGTACTGGATGGGGACATCTGGATTGGTTAACTGTTTACGGATCAACCCAATAACCCGATTTGCCTCAACAGATTCACAAGTATCGCCAGTTCCGATCGCCCAGATAGGTTCATAAGCAATAATCAAATTTGTCTGGTCTACATCGACCAGATCTTTAGCCAGTTGATTGAAAATTACGGATTCCGTTTCCCCCGCATCTCGCTGTTGCTTTGTTTCACCCACACAAAGAATTGGAGTCAACTCAGCAGCCTGAGCCGCTTTTAATCGCAAATTAACGGTTTCATCCGTTTCACCAAAATACTGACGCCGCTCGCTATGCCCAACAATGACATATCGAACTCCAACTTCCGTCAGCATAGGGGCAGCAATCTCTCCGGTATAAGCCCCTTCCTTTTCCCAATGAACATTTTGGGCACCTAGCCGAATCCGACTGCCATGTAAACTCTGGGATAGGCTAACCAGGGCGGTGAATGGAACGCATAGCACTACTTCCCGATCTTCAGGTGTTTCACTTATCAGTGGAATAAAGCCTTGAAGAAACTCCAGCGCCTCTGCCTGGGTTTTATACATCTTCCAATTGCCAGCAATCACAATTCTTCGCACGGTTAGCCTAGTAGTTGGGAATACATGATAAAGAAAAGACCATTTTTCAGTCTAAAGCTTCAGGGGACATTTAAACAAACGAAGAGCCAGTTCGTCATCAGCAGTGCTCACCGCCAATGATAAAAGTTAGACTTTCTGACTTGAAAAATAGAGCCCTTGATTCCGTTGACTCGTTTTTTTCGTTTGTGGCGCTGTACGCAGTTCATTGGGGTTACTTAGAGTCTTTATAAGAAGGACGAAGGATTGATCTTATTCAAACGCTGCTAATTTCTGGGTCGATATCACCTGACGGTTTACCACATCAACCTCTGTCACAAAATTCTGATTGTCGCTTGTATGGACAAGCATCACTCTAGTGGGGGCAATTTGTACCATACCGAGTATGCGATCTACACTTGGCAATAATTCTGTGTAATTTTCTGTGTAATTCCTTCCAGACACTTCAGACGGTGCGATCGCTTTTTGGTCAGTTTCAGTCAGGCGGCCATCCTCATTCGAATCGTCCTTCACAACTTCGTACATGAGTCTCTGAACTTCAATCAGGCTATCAGCTTTATCCTTTCGACCCTACTTCTCAATATTCACAAACAACATGTCGTTCCTGGGAACCAGACGCACGGTTGGTTTGTCAGCAGTATTCAGGATCAAGTAATTGCGCGTACTGGAGGCAGCTTTGTCATAGTAGTCCTGCCGATACTCTTGCTCAGCATTAATCGGCGCGAAGTAGTAAGATGTACCTTCGATGAGTGCAAATGGCCCCAAGCTCATCTATGTTTTTGTAGTTTGGGTTGGAGAGGCAATGTTAATCACACCGGATGCTGTGCGTTGCCTGAAGGTATCTCGATAAATCTGATAAGCAACGTAAAACCCAGTACACTCAGTAAAAGTAGCTTCATTCCAAAGAAAATTAAGGCATTCGCAGATTTAATAAAACTAAAGAATAAAAAGAATAAAGAAGCGAGGTTCTTGCATGGTTTTGTAGGGTAAAGCGGTGTAATTTGCTACTGCCTAAAGTTGCGGGTGCAAGGTTTCCGCGATCGCTCCCCAAAAAAGCGCCCCCTGGCGGAGGCGCTTTGGATTACCAAATCAGAATCTCAGAATCGAATTAGCCCTGGATAGCAGGAGCCGAGAGCGCAACCGGAGTCGCTTCCCCAGCCGCCAAATCCAACGGGAAGTTGTGCGCATTCCGCTCGTGCATCACTTCCATCCCCAGGTTCGCCCGGTTCAGAATATCCGCCCAGGTGCTCACTACACGTCCCTGAGAATCAACAATGCTCTGGTTGAAGTTGAACCCGTTCAGGTTGAACGCCATCGTGCTGATGCCCAACGCCGTAAACCAGATCCCAATTACTGGCCATGCACCCAGGAAGAAGTGCAGCGCCCGCGAGTTGTTGAAGCTCGCATATTGGAAGATCAACCGCCCAAAGTAACCGTGAGCTGCCACGATGTTGTAGGTCTCTTCTTCTTGACCAAACTTGTAGCCATAATTGGCAGACTCGTCTTCAGTGGTTTCGCGCACCAGAGAAGAAGTCACCAAGGAACCATGCATCGCACTGAATAGGCTACCGCCAAACACCCCGGCAACCCCCAGCATGTGGAACGGATGCATCAGGATGTTGTGCTCTGCCTGGAACACAAACATGAAGTTGAAGGTACCAGAGATACCCAGAGGCATGCCATCGGAGAAGGATCCTTGACCGATGGGATAGATCAGAAATACAGCGGTTGCTGCAGCCACTGGCGCAGAATAAGCCACACAAATCCAGGGACGCATGCCCAGACGGTAGCTCAATTCCCACTCGCGGCCCATGTAGGTGAAAACACCAATCAGGAAGTGGAACACAATCAGCTGGTAGGGACCGCCGTTGTACAGCCACTCATCGAGGGAAGCCGCTTCCCAGATAGGGTAGAAGTGCAGGCCGATAGCGTTGGAAGAAGGCACTACTGCACCGGAGATGATGTTGTTGCCATACATCAGTGAACCAGCTACGGGTTCACGGATACCATCGATGTCCACTGGGGGAGCCGCGATGAAGGCGATGATGAAGCAGATGGTAGCAGTCAGCAGGGTGGGAATCATCAGCACGCCGAACCAACCTACGTACAGGCGGTTTTCCGTACTGGTCACCCACTCGCAAAACTGACTCCACAGGGTTTGGCGCTCGACGCGCTGCAATGTGGTTGTCATAGTCTTAATGAGTGCTTGATGTAACGTTTGATACATGAGCGGCTAAACACCGCATGTACTGAAGTTTACATCTCTTCATTGCTTTTTGTAAATAGCTTCATTAAGCTTCTTTGTTGAAAGCCTGAACAACGATGAAAAATCGGCTGGATAGGCGGTTGAGAAATTTGTTTCGTAAACAAAAGTTTAGATACAGGGTGATCTCAATCACATCTTTAAGCAAAAACAAAGAATAGGCACTGATAGACGCTGCCTACCACCAAACTCCAGAAGAGTGAAATTCTTAAAGCTTGTCTGTCGGACTCAAGCGCAGGTTGGCAAGCGCTTGATCTACATCCAGTTCCAGTAGTCGATCCAACCCCAAGTAGATCCAGCTATAGGGACGCTGGGCATCCTGAAACGTCTTCTGAAATCCCAGTGCTAATCGCAACTCTTCATGTAAGGGATGGATGATGAGAGAATATAGGTCGCAGATTCCAGGAAAGTCCTTTTGAATTTGGGTCAGCCAGTTCCGCGTGTCTTCCAGCATGATCTTCAGATTGGCTTTCTGGAGATAGACGGCATCAATTACCCAGGCTCTAATGTAGAGGGAGGTACAGCTTGCATCTCCGGGAACTGCTATCTTGAACGGGTCTTGGTCTACATCGTTAGAGAGGTAGAAGCTCTTTCCAGGGGGCTGAAAAAAATGAATTTCAGACTCACTGGCAACGGGATAAAGAATGTAAAAACCTACAGGGTTGAGATTATCGGAGCGGCGCAACACCCGCACCACTTTTGGATATTGCTGGGTCCACTGGCGAAGTAATCTGGTTAACTTCTGGGATGCGATAGCCGAATCTTTAATAATTTCAGCGTAGGTGCGAGTAAAAAGATTGGCAACTGGAATTGCATCAGTACGTGGATTAAAGCTATCCGGTTCCAGTTGAAATGACTCGTCAGGTTTCTTTTCGGCAACGGCTAACTCTGGAATTGAGCGAACCTGCAAGCAAAGAGTCTGCCCATCAAATTGTTTGTCGATCAGTCCTAAAGCCACTAACCGATCAATCATCATTCCAGCGGCGCGATCGCTCCCCCGGTCTTGATTTCCATAAAACAGTCCTGCGGCTTCTCGATGGGTACAGGCCACTGAACCTTCAGGGGGATAGAGCTGAGTCAAAGGATGGGACAGATCCATTCCATGTTCTTGCTGATACTTCAGCAACAAATATGCCCACAGACGAACGAAGTATTCTGCCCTGCGGCGAGTTAAACCACCCCGTCCCATCAACATCGATACGTAGGTTCGCTGCTTTTCAGGCGGGAAGAAACGATCCAGCAATTCTGGCTCAAGTTGGTCTCGCGATTCTGAGAAACGTTTCAAGGAACTCATTGATTCACAGCTATTAAAAGGGTTAAGACAAGAATCACGACTGGCTGCGCTAGCAGGTTGAGTGGAACTAAGCGTGCAATCCGGAAAGAAATACCCAAAAGGGTGAGGACTTTTACAAAAACAAACCTGAAAATCTGGAACATCAGTGAACAACATGAAGTTAGAAGATTACTTCCTGCCTTTACAGAGCTAACTTTAGAAGTAAGTATTCCTTAAAAGGGGTAGATACTGAAAACCTGTTGTGATCAGGTGAGGCAAGCGGCGACTGCCGCTCTTGTACCACTCAGGTTTCACCTACCCGAAGGCTAGTGTGGCAAATTTAATTCATTATTGACCAATTTATCCGATCCTACAATCGGAAAGCAGGAAAAACTTCACACTGTTTCACCCCCCTTCACCTCACCTCAGACTGTCTGGGTTCAATTCACCCATCTGGGACTAACTGCGAGCTGCTCATTGCGGGTTCACAAAGTCAGCGATCAGAATGTCCTCAATACTTGAGGAACTTGCTCTATGACAGCCCGTCTATTTTCAGTTCCATTGGAATCTACCTCTGTTAGTTCTTTGTTTTGCCCCCAATCTTCCGTTAGCACCAAAGCTGCCCGTCCCCAACGCCGCACCACTGGCAAACTGCCTGCCAGGCAATCACTAGACAAACCTGCCAAGGCACATCCCGTTGAAAACTTTGACCTCACCTCAATTTGGGGTGGCTTAATTGAGTTACTTCAGGAAGGTGTGATTGTTATTTCCCGTAACCTGAAGCCTGTTTACTGGAACCAGAAGGCAAAGGAACTCTGCAAGGGGTTATCAGAAATTGATTTGTCCTTGTTTGAACTGCCAATGGTGGTTTCCGAGATCTGCCATCGGTTGATTCGGGGCAATCGCTCAGTGAATCAACCCCTTGTCCTAGAGTGCCAAACAGCACACGGACACACCATTCGAATCAGCGCTCGCTGGTTTTATCCAGGGTCTTTCTACAGCGGTAATGGAAAAGTGTTGGATGCAGATATGGGTCAAAGCTCTGCTTATCCACCAGAATCGGAACAGTATTCACGTCCTTACATTCTGGTCTTTCTGGAGAACTGCACAGATTCCCTGCGGCAGGAACTGCGCATTGAACAGAAAAAGTATGACCTGACCGACCGGGAAGCCGAAATCTGGATGCTTTTGAGACAAGAATATACTTACCAGGAAATTGCCAAAATGCTTCAGATTAGCTTGAACACGGTTAAAACTCACGTCAAAAACGTTTACGCTAAGCGGCGGAGTTTTCAAGGGCAGGAAAAGTTTTGGTGTTCTGAGTAAGGTTATCTGTCATTCGTCATTGGCCACTCGCTATCTGTTGTTCGAAAATAGCAATTAGCCACAAATGACCATTGATGAAGGATTGACGACAACTCATAATGGATTCAACTTCCAAGACAGTCACCTACAGCCCTGCTTATACAATTGTGCCGACCTATGAGTGCTTCAACCGCTGTAGTTACTGCAACTTTCGAACCGATTTGGGTGCAAGTTCCTGGCTTAAGCTGGAGGACGCTGAGAGACAATTGAAATCGCTACAAAATGCTGGCGTGATTGAAATTCTCGTTCTGAGCGGTGAGGTGCATCCTGAGAGCCCGCAGCGAGAATCCTGGTTTCAAAGAATTTACAATATTTGTGAATTGGCCCTGTCTCTAGGCTTCCTGCCCCACACTAATGTCGGACCATTGAGCTTTGCCGAAATGGAGCAACTGAAAGCGGTGAATGTCTCAATGGGTTTGATGGTGGAACAAGTAACTCCTCGGCTGTTGCAGTCTGTTCATCGTCATGCGCCCAGTAAGGTGCCTGAGATGCGGCTGCAGCAACTTGCCTGGGCAGGAAAATTACAAATTCCGTTTACAACTGGTTTGCTGCTTGGCATTGGTGAAACGATGGCAGAGCGGAGGGAGACGTTAGCAGCGATCGCCCAGATCCATCAACGTTGGAATCACATTCAAGAAGTCATCCTGCAACCCTATAGCCCTGGACGGAAGGAGTCCTGGGTAGCCTCTCCCTTCAGTGCAGCAGATTTAGTCAAGGTCGTTACCCTTGCCCGTCAAATTCTTCCTGGTGAA
The DNA here is from genome assembly GCF_049200465.1 of Leptothermofonsia sp. ETS-13. NCBI lineage: Bacteria > Bacillati > Cyanobacteriota > Cyanophyceae > Leptolyngbyales > Leptolyngbyaceae > Leptothermofonsia > Leptothermofonsia sp. ETS-13. The sequence goes on along the minus strand of NZ_CP120836.1, from coordinate 235,785 downwards.
ATTACGCTGCAAATTCCTCCAAATCTAGTTCAGGATTCATCCTATCTGATTACCTGCCTGAATGCAGGAGCACGGGATTTAGGGGGGATTGGGCCGCGCGATGAGGTCAACCCAGACTATCCCCATCCAGTTGATACGGACCTGGCAAAAATTTTAGAAGAGGCAGGGTGGCATCTAGCTCCTCGATTACCCGTCTATCCTCAATACGATGAGTGGCTGCCTTCTCACTTACAACTTGCAGTTAAGAAAACTAGAAAGAACCTTTCCTTGACAACAGGAGCAGCAAAGAACGATGCTTCCCTGCCCCTCTAATGACCGTTTTATGACACTTTGTGGGGGCGACAGGCTACGACAACAGGCACCGGAAGATTTACTGCCTTTTGTAGCTCTACGCGGGTTCATCAGGACATTGGAATTAGAGAGGAAGTAGAGACTTCACCTCCAGCCAGGTTTTTCCCCTTCTGCATCCTTTCTTAACCACAATGACTACCGCTATACTCTCACTAGCAACCAGAGACTGAATCTTCTCCCCAAAAAACCGCAACTTCTATCGCCACTAAGCCAGCAGCAGACAGAGGTTGCGGGAAACCGATAAAGACCCCTTGCGGGTTCTTAGGGAGAAAACTACATCAGACCCCAGAAGTGGAGAACACCCTGACCGGAGAACAATTCAATCAATAAAGCAGACAGGAAACCGATCATGGCTAAACGACCGTTCCACAGCTCAGCCTGGGGAGTGAAGCCAAATTTCCAGGCATTGCGATCTGCTTCAATAGCGGGAGTTGTAACTTTGGTTGCATCTTGCATGGTTGACTCTCCAAACGGTTATAGGTTGATAGAGGGTTGTGGATCGAAATGCACTAAGGCTTGGGGAAGTAAAGACTTCCTTGATAAAGCTTTATGAAGCTTTGTAAATCAATATAACAACTAAATCGAAGATTGGGTAGGGAGCTATGGACTGAAGAGTAACCAAATGCCGCTTAAGGCGACAATGACTCCCACAATTGCCCGCATGCTGACTTTTTCGCCGATCGCGATCGCAATGGGAATCACAAACAAAGGGCTGGTTGCACTGAGCGCCTGGGAAACTCCTGCCGCGGCATGCTTCAGTGAGATCTGCTGCAACCAGATTGCCAGGAAAGTGCTGGCAAAGGCAGTTCCGATCAGTGTCGTCAACAGTTTGCGAGAACGAAGGGGTTTAAGCTCTTTCAAAGAGCGTCGTTGGATCGCTATCCAGATCAGCAGCACACTGGTTCCTCCCAGGAGACGTGCTAGTGTGCTCCAGAGGGGGTCGATGTCGGTTCCTGCCAGAGCGGCTCTGGAGAGAACAGCTCCACTTGCCTGACACAGGGCTGCCAATAAGCTAGACCCGATTCCTCGTAATGGTCGAAGTTGAGAGCAAGTAGCATCAGGAACCCGTTCAAGTACGACCCAGATAACCCCTGCAATGGTTAGAGCAATGCCAAACCAGGCAGCAATATCCAGGTACTCTTGCAAGAAAATTAGCGCCAGTAGAGCTGCCAGTGGAGGCGCCAGGGACTCGATGGCAAGCGATCGCCTTGCCCCAATACAATTCAATGATTCAAAATAGGCCGTATCGCCAATCCCAATTCCAATCACACCACTCAGGCTAAGGAGAGCGATCGCACGGTCATTCACTGTTGGGAAAAGTTTGCCCTGAAGCAGCAAAATAACCAGGATGAGGGCGATCGCCACCACTCCTTTTGCCAAATTCAGGAACAGTGGCGATAGGTGCCGTCCCACACCTGTGTAAATGACCGATGCGACCGCCCATATCAAAGCAGCCATCAGCGCAGCCAGTTCACCGCGAAAATCAGCAAGGAGGGAGAGCATAGAAAGAAGAAAGAAGAAAGAAGAAAGAAGAAAGAGGAAAGAGGAAAGAGGAAGAAGGGAGTTGGTGGGGATTCTTTATCCTTTCGGTTTCATCCTTTCTCTCCTCTTTCATGCAGAATTAACCAGTTTCCATCGGGATCATAGGCATAGATTTCTCGACCATGGGAAGCGGTGATGATATTGTTTACAGGTGGGTAGTTGAGATGGGTCAGGTGAGCGATCGCTCCCTCCAGATCTTCTACCTCTAGACACAATGCCATTCCAAAAGAGGAAGGAGAGGTCATCTCCGTATTCTCTTGCTCGTCGCGCTTTTTTCTGGGACAAAAAATTCCCAACTTCATCCCCGGTAAGCAAAATTCAGCATATACAGTGGGTTGGTACACAGGGGGTTCTTGATTGAGCAAGTGGCGGTAGAAATCGACAAGTTGCTCAAAATTGTGGGATGCCAGTGTAATGAATGCTTCAACAATCGTAAAAGACATAGGTTAAACCGTGGACTTTTTGTAACTATTGCGTAGGATAGGGGGTTAAAACGGATTTCGCCTTTACGGAATTGGGAATTCGCGATCGTTCCTGCTTGACAGAAACATGGTTAAAAGCTGGCACTTTCATAAAGGTGAAAATTCACCAATTTTCAAGGGATGGTCAAATCAATGGCTGAACACGCGTATCTACCTCCACTAGACAAACTGCTCACCTATGGGGACTGTCGCAAAATTCGTCAGTTTCCTGACTATGTGGAAGAACTGGGGTTGAAACCGGAACATATTCCGGAGTTAATCCGTATGGCAACGGATTCGGAGCTGAACTGGGCAGACTCAGATAGTCTGGAGGTCTGGGCTCCGGTGCATGCCTGGCGGGCACTGGGTCAGTTGAAGGCGGAGGCGGCGATCGAACCTCTGCTTTCAATTGCCGATGAATTGGAAGATAGCGATTGGTTCAATGAAGAACTGCCAGAAGTCTTTGCCATGATTGGCCCTGCGGCTATCCCACCAGCCGCAGCCTTTCTTGCCGATTCATCTCACTCACTTTATCCACGAGTAACCGCGTCCAAATGCCTGGTTAAGATTGCTGAAACTCACTCCGAAGCGAGAGATGAGTGCGTTGCTATCATTACTCAGCAACTCGACCAGTTTATGAAAAATAATCCAGCACTCAACGGTTTTTTGATCGCGGATCTACTGGAACTGAAAGCAGTGGAATCAGCCCCTGCAATAGAACGGGCATTTGCTGCTAAACGAGTGGAACTGGACATTGCGGGGAGATTGGCTGGATGTGCAAATTGAACTGGGACTGAAGACTCGCGCAGAGGTTCGCCAGATCCGAAACACCGTTGATGCGGAACATCTCGCGGCAAAAGCATTCAAACCCGTATCGGAACCTGCCCGTGGTTTTGGCTCTTTGCAAAGCAAGTCAGCGAAGAAGAGTAAGAAAAAGTAAAGCCCTGAGCGAGTGGGCAATCTTAACGAAAAGTTAGATTGCAATTTTCCAGATTTGGTGTAATGTAAGCAACCAATTTAGTCCCTAAACACTATTCAATGTGGACAGTGAGAAGAAAATTTTTCCTTTGGGGATCTGGCTCCTTAGAAAATAGTACAATCGAACCAATTTACGAGTGTTCAACTCACTGCATGCTTAAAGCCCCACCCTCTTCAGGAAAATTCCATGAGTGTTGAGCAGACAACTCAGTTAATTCAATTAATTTTAAACTCAGTGTTGCTAACGATCGCTTGTGCGCTGGCTCTGGGGCGGCTAGGAATCCGTCAAGCAACCGTTGAGGAGCATCTAAAAGCGGCAAGTCGGCATTATTCGGATTTGCTAGACCTGAAAGGTGAAATGGAGGAAAGTAGCAGAATTTTATCGCTTCGCCGGTTGAGTCAGACCAAAAAGGTTCTACGCCAGCTACAACAACGCTATCAAGTGCTCTACCAAAGTCTGCTAGCAACCCATTATGCTTTTTTGTTTGCAGTCATCAGCACTTTTATGATGACTTTGAGAGCGTTGGTCAATGCTGATTGGCTGATCACCCTTGCGATCGGGTTGTTTGTGATTAGTGTTTCGGTTTTGTTACTAGGCGTGGGCTTGACTCTGGTAGAAGTCCACCATTCTAAGCTACCTCTGTGGCAGGAGGTTGAAGGAATGCTGAATCTTGATAAACCTTCCAGATTCAGCTCGCAGGCAAGAATGCCTAAAGCCGTTAGCAGACGAGCACGATATGTACCATCGGAAAGCCAACCTCCTGCCAGGGTCCGGGTTGGTTAATGATGAGGGTACCAGCCAAGGGTGAAAGGAGTTAGAGGGAAAAAGAAAGAAGGAAGCAAAGAAAAAAGTCAGGAGCCAGGAGGAGAAAGGAGGGAATGGACAGGTGGGAGGGTGGAAGGTGGGTGAGTAATCCCTTTATCCGTCCACCTAATCTATCTATCCACCCATCTGCCCTTTTGCTTATGCCCATAGCCTGTTGCCTGATACCTTACTCTCCTATTTTTTGCGGAGGAATAACGCTAATCTGGTTTGTGCTGGGATCGCGTACTATCCAGGTAACTGAGTGATTGAGGTCTGTAGGGTTTTCGGTGATTCGAAAATACATTTTTTCCCCGCCGCGCATTTCGATCGCAAAGTCTCCCCTTTCGGCATAAACAACTTTGAAGCCGCGATCGCGCAGGCAAAACATAATCCAGGCTTTTAGGGTGCTTTTTGCGGGGTCAAATGCCACAGGCGGTTGCCTGAATAACTCTTCAATAATTTGAATCACTTGCACCAAGGTTTCTCCACTCCTCAATGAACTTCTGGTTTATAATCTCTTAACATCAAAGCTTCAACTGCCGCTTCTGGAGTAATTTCACTTCTCAGCAGACAATCGACCTGATGAGAAATGGGCATTGAAATTCCCTGTTGTGCAGCTAATTTTACAAGCACCTGAGTGGTGTTTACTCCTTCGGCAGTGCCCTCTATCTGCGCCAAGACTTCATCTAGCTTTTTGCCCTGGGCTAAGCCATAGCCAATTTGATAGTTGCGACTGAGGGAACTGTTGCAAGTTGCCAGTAAATCTCCCAAACCAGAGAGCCCATAGAATGTTTCGGGTTTTGCCCCCCAATGGGTTCCAACGCGGATGATTTCTGCCAGACCACGAGTGACAAGGGCCGCCTTGGCATTGGCGCCCAGTTGCAATCCATCGCAAGTGCCGACGGCGATCGCAATCACGTTTTTCAACGTTCCGCCCAGCTCTACTCCTAGGGTATCTGGATTGGTATAAATCCGAAAACTAGAGGAGGAGAGCGCAAACTGCACCGTTTCAGCGGCGGCCATGTCATCGCTGGCAACCACGGTAGCAGCCGGTAACCCCTGTTGAATTTCTTTTGACAAATTGGGGCCGGATAGAACCACAACTGGATGGGATGGAAACGCTGCCTGCCAGATCTGAGAAGGTAGGAGGGGCAACTGTTGTTCACTCCCAGAGTCTGGATCTAATCCTTTGGTGGCAGTGACAAAAATGGTTTGGGATGGCACTTCTGCTTGTTGGACTTGCTCAGCGATCGCCCGCACGCCTTTCATAGACACGGCAGAAATGACCATATCGGCCTTTGCTAAAGCTGTTTGCAGGCAATCACCACTTCGACGGGACCATACCCTCACCCTATGTCCTTTTGCTCTTGCCAGATTTGCCAGCGTACTTCCCCAGGCTCCTGTCCCAATTACGGTAATGGTGAGTTGTGAGTTGAAATCGGCTAAGTTGCTCATCACGCTTTACTCAAAACTCTTCATTCTCGGATAGCGTTCCATTAATGCCCTGACTTGCTCAGCATGATAGGAACTGCGGGTGAGGGGAGAAGCCACCACTTGCAGGAAACCAATCGATTCACCATACTCCCGCCAGGAATCAAATTGTTCTGGAGGAATGAAATTCTGAACGCCCAGATGCTTCTGGCTGGGCTGGAGGTATTGCCCTAGGGTGAGAATGTCGCAATTGACCCGGCGTAAATCGCGCATCACCTGCCGGATTTCATCGTCCGTTTCCCCCAACCCGACCATTATTCCCGTTTTGGTGTAAATCCAGGGGGCCAGTTCGCGAGTACGTTGCAAGAGTTCAAGCGATCGCCCATAATCTCCCTGCGGGCGCACCCTCCGGTACAGCCGTGGAACGGTCTCCGTATTATGGTTCAATACCTCTGGATTGGCCTGCAAAATAAGTGCTAATGCATCCCAATTGCCACACAGATCAGGGATCAGTACTTCAATCGTGGTACCGGGGGAGGCAAGACGAATGGCACGAATGCAGCGATCGAACTGAGCAGCCCCCCCATCGGACAGGTCATCCCGGTTGACTGATGTAACTACTACATGGTTCAACTGCATCCGACGCACGGCTTCTGCTAACCGTTCGGGCTCGGTTGGGTCAAGGGGTTTAGGTTTCTTCTCGAAGTCAATGTCGCAGTAGGGACAGGCACGGGTGCAGGCAGGTCCCATAATCAGAAAAGTGGCGGTGCCATTGTTGAAACACTCACCAATATTGGGACAGGAGGCTTCTTCACAAACCGTGTTCAACCCCAGATCCCGCAAGATCTCCTTAACACTGCCAACCCGTTCCCACTGAGGAGCTTTAACCCGTAACCAATCTGGCTTAACAACCACGCCTTAACCTGCTTGTAAACAACCTCTTTGATCCTACTAGCAGTCCTGGAATTATTGGTGAACGAGGGGGTTGATATAGCAATTTTCAGATAGGGAAAGGATGTCTCAATCAAGGGAGTCAAGAGAGCAAGGAGGGGAGAAATGCAAGATTTACCTCGTTTGAATGGGAACCGCTATGAAAGGACTTTCTAGCAGGACCACACTTCCGCAATTCTGAGCAACCATCCTGATTAGGGTTCCCTCTACAATAACTTTTAGGGATTCCCTGCCTGATTCTTTGTCGTGGGATGTTTGCCTGTAGAAACGTTCTACGGATCATCTCTACAAGCAAAAGCAACATTTCTGGAACATCCCATCCACTCATCTACTCATCCACCCATCTACTTATGCTGACCTCTACCGATTTCAGCGGGCTGTTTAGCGATCGCTTCTTCAAAAACTTCTTCCCGATTCCCGCCACGAACTCCTTTAGCAAAGGAATGCTGACTCCGGATTTTGAATTGCCAGATATTACTAACGGGGGCAAGGTACGGTTGTCTAGTTTTCGAAGACATCTCCCCGTGATTCTTGCCTTTACCCGAATTTTTACCGAAAAGCAGTATTGCCCCTTCTGCTTTCCCCACATCAAGGCACTGAACGAGAGCTACGAAAAGTTTCGCGATCGCGATGTTGAAGTGCTCATGATTACCAGTACCGATGAGGCGCAGAGTAAAATAGTCGTTCGTGACCTGGGGTTAAAAATGCCGCTATTGAGTGACCCCAGTTGCAAGGTCTTTCAAGCTTATCAAACTGGTCAGGCGTTGGGGGCCCCCCTTCCCGCGCAGTTTGTGCTGGATGAGGAGGGGCGACTCCGCTACAAACACCTTTTTTCCTTCCTGGATCACAATGCTAGCGTTGAAACTCTCCTCAAAATTTCGGATCAGCTCTGACTCCTTGCTAAGTTCCCTAATTTCCTTACCCTAAAAATAGGGTGAACAGCCCCGTCTTAACCATAATGGCTTGAATTCGGGCCTCTTCATTCCCTCACCCAAAAGTGTTAGCCAAAGAAAAATTCTAAGGAACTCCGGAAAACTCCAGTTTCACTGGGTAGGTTACTGGGAGAATAGGCACTTGCAAACGATTACATGGATATAGCCTAGCTTGTGCCTCGTTTCATCTTCTACACCAGTATTTGGAGTGCCCCCTCTATGCAATCTTCTTCAAAATCTCAGCCCCCATCCCAACCCCAGCAGCCCACTTCAATCACCCCTTCAGCTCCGGTAAACCCTTCACCTACAGTTCCCTCTCAACCCTCGCAAGATCCCTCTCCATCCCCTGCACCTGCGCAAAATCCGACACAAACGATTCCTGCAAATGCGGCTTCGGAGCTACCGCTTTACCCACCCACCGCCATTGACTTGAGACGCTTCAACGAACTGGTCGGTGATTGGGCTGGTAAGCCTGTAGACGACATGAAAAAACTGTTTGTTAAAAAAGTCATCCTGGATGACCAGACTTCGATTGATGTGGAAACCATTAAAGTTCCTGGCTTTATTGGCATTACCGATGCACTGACTGTCATTGATGCCAGTGGAAAACAGGTTTCCGGCCATGAGGATATCGCAAAATGGCTGGGGCGAGATGGGCTCTATATCTGTACCTTCCAGTGGCACAAAGAACGCTATGGTGAACCAATAGATACTCGCCGCCCAATGGAGAAAGAAGTTTTCACCGAAGCCTTTATGAAGAATGAGGGGCATCATTCTGGAGCGGTTGTTCCGGCTAAGCGATTTGGTCAACCGGGAGGGCTGATTGACTCTTTCGGCACCTTCAACGAACCGAATGATTACCACAGAGGTATGTATGGCAAAGATGGCTATGTTGCTGTCGCCCAGCGGCTCGTTTTTCCCAATTTTGTCACACCTGCTCAGGCACGAGGTTATACCGACAGCATTATTTGCTGGATGGCGCTGCTGAATCCCTATGTGCAATTTCCGGCTGATTATAACGGGGGCGACCCGACGAACATTAGCGATCGCGCCTCCCTTAAAGAGTTTCTGCGGAATGCATTGCTGGCTGCATTGGGCGATCAAAATGCGATCGCCTTTTTCAAAGATCCCCTCCACAAGTGCTACTGTGCAGAGTTCATGTACGTGAGCCTAAACACGCCAGTCTATCCCTTCAACAAGCAGGGCTTATCCCTCCTACTGGATGGGGATATGCAAAAAGTTGAGCAAATTTTGGAAATGCGAAAGCTACAAAACGAGCGGCGGGCAAACACACTCAGTGTGCAAACCACAAACCCAGAATTCAAAGCCTACAATATTCTAATGCCCATCGTGCCAGAGCACCTGCCCCCCCTGGATGCGTTAATGACTCAAAACGGGCAGACCATTGCTCCTAACAGCATTCCCTTCCCACCCTTCAAAATCTCTCATGTGATTCGCCGTGCCTATCGCACACTACTGCCCCGCCATCAGGCTGTAGATGACATGAAAATTGCTAAAGCCCAGGCTCGTATGTTCAAGTTCATGGAACCGGCACTCATTCAGCAGCTTGGGTTGCAAGGTAAACCTGAAACCGATCCGCAAGTAGTAGCTGTCAAACAGTTTGTGGCATCCGTCAGCCAACAACTTGAGCAGCCCTTTCCAAACTATGCCGCCTTTAGTCAGGCGATGGATGCGTGTATGGCGCAAGCAGATGAAATTTTGGCAGGCGAAGGTGCCCGCTCCCGCTTTGTACCACCCCGAATCTACGTTGACCTGGGACAGAATGACGGTGATGCCAGCCTGCCAAAAGGCTGGGGCTTCCGCCTGGAAACTGTCGGTGCCCTCGTTGCTCGTAGTGTGATTAGATAACACTCAACTTAGAGATTTAAATTCCGTCGATCTAGAAACCTATAGTTTTTCCTTGGGAAAATCTCCAGGTTTCAACCTGGATCAGGTTTAGTAGAGTTTTAGAAATGCGGCTTTGTCTATAAGGACGTTTCATAGAACTTCCCTACGGACATTTATAGCGGTAGTCATTATGATTAGGACGGGGTGCAGGGGTTCCACCCCTAGCTGGGGGCGAAGCTCCCACTCCCTCTCTAATTCCAACGTCCTAATGCACCCGCGAGAGCTATACAATCCGCACAGATACCCCCATACTCTACTTCCTATCCATTAGATGCCACTCCCGGTCGAAAACTGCTTTAATCTCAGAACCCTTTGAATTGATGTTGTGTCCTCCCCTATCAGGAGAATCGCTTATGGCAAGACACTACCTGGTTTTTGTGCATGGAATTGGTGAAAGACAGCCAGACAAACCTTCAAAAGAAAGCCATCTTGAAGCCGATGTGGTTTTGAATCGGAGCTATACTACCCTGTGGAACAATCTGGCTCAGAACTTTGAACAATTAACCAGCAGTAAATTTAACAAGGCATTTGCTCCCGTCTACACCGACTGGCATACAGAGCAGATTAATCTGGCAGAATCAACAATTTATAGTGCGGCTTTCCCCGAACTGGCAAAGCGCAAGTGGTCATTGATCTGTCCCTTGCGAAACTTTACCACCTTTTTTCTGGGGGATGTCATTGCCTATGTATCAAAGGATGTCAATGTTATCCGCCGCACAGTATGGAACCAGATGTGGGACCAGCTTCAACATCCATTAAAAGAAGAGAACGCAACTTACAGCATCATTGCCCACTCTCTCGGTACAGTCGTTGCCTTTGACTATCTGTTCTACCTCCTCAAACATGACAAGCTCTTTGTAGAAGAATTGAATCCAGGTATGGCAATCAGTCCAGAGGATCGCCAGTTGCTCAGGCAACGATTCCGGTTTTTCTTTACAATGGGTTCCCCGATCGGACTTTTTATGCTTCGTGAGGGAAGACTCTGGGCCGATGGTGAACCATTCCAGAAAATTTACAATCCCATTCGGGGAGAAAACTGCACCTGGCTAAACTTCTACGACAGCAAAGACTTCATCGCTTACCCCTTGAAAGGACTATTCAACACGAACCGCGACAGTAATCAGGACTGCTTGCCCGAAGATATTCCTGTGTGGTCAGGTTGGACACCCTTTGGTGCCCACACTAACTATTGGAAAAACAAAGAGGTCGCCAGGAGAATTGTGGAGACGTTGAGCCAGTCTCCAAAGCTAATAGACAGGGAGCCTGGTAAAGTGGTATGGTCCCCTGGCTAATCTAGCAATGAAGCAGAGATGAAACCTGCACGGATGCCGGTGAGTCAACTTTTCGCAGTGACGGTTTTAACCGTTACACCCTTCTTAAGGGTGCTCCCGCCCATGATTAAGGGTTGCCGCAGGTGAAAAAAAGCTTTAGAAAAGGTTTTAACAGCAACCTGTGTTGGAAACTAATCAAAAAGCTTAGCCAGGGAGAATGAGAAAATGAATGCTTATGAATTTAACGATTCTCAAAATGGATTGATTAAGGATTTATCACAAAAAATGCGGTTTGTCGGATATTTCAGCATGGTGGTTGGAATTCTGGCCATCATTGGCGGTTTGTTTGCTTTTACCAGGGGTGGACTGAGTAGTCTAATTCAAGGTGTGATTGCAATTGTGATTGGGCTCTGGACACTAAATGCTGCAAATGCCTTTAAGTTAATCGTTGACACCCAGGGCAATGATGTTGAGAACTTAATGGGAGCGCTGGGGGAATTGCGAAAGCTCTACACGCTCCAGTACTGGTTGCTAATCATCGCTATTATCTTCATCGCTCTGGGGCTGATAAGCCTCATCTTTTTTGCAGCAACTCGTTGATATAGTGATCCCATCTGGATTTTGAGAAGGGATTCCGCAGGAATCCCTTCTCAGAAAACCTGTTATTTTACAAATCATTTAGGACTGCTATAGCTCTACGCGGGTGCGTTAGGACGTTGGAATTAGAGAGGGAGTGGGAGCTTCGCCCCCAGCTAGGGGTGGAACCCCTGCACCCCGTCCTAATCATAATGACTACCGCTATATAACGCTCACAAATAGTTTGTGAACAAGGGGGGGCGCGTAGCCTCCACGCAGGGGTTCCATCCCTGTACTCCGTTCAAATTTCAAGAAGGATCGCTATATATAGTTGTTACCGGGTTGCTAAGGAATGAAAGTTAAATAACTCCGAAAACCTCACCCCGCCTTTGGCACCCCTCTCCGACTCGGAAAGGGGAAGGGAAAGAGGTCATTTCACTCAAAGAATACGGTGTTATTAAATCCATGATCCTTAGAACATTGGGTTTAAAAGGGTGTGAGGGCCGCGCCCCAGCCAGGGATTCCACTTCTGCACTCCGTCCTAACCACAATGACTCAGTAGGTAGTCATCATTAATTGTAAAGGGGGGGGAGGGTTTCACCTCCTCCCCCCCGAAATTATCCTTAATTTAATTGCGCCTAGTACAGCACAGCGGGAATATGGATACCATTCTAGCTCCCTTCTACTCCCCACTTTTCAACCCAATGGTTACTGGGCTTATCCATCGTCCACTAGCTACTCAGCAACGTCCCTTTTTCAGTTCTTAAAGTTACGCGGTCCTGTATAGCCTGAAATCTCAGCCAGCTTCTCCAGAGATTGAGCACCGGGATAGTACTTACCTTTGATTTCCCAGGTTGGGAATCCAAATTGCTGCCCAGTCTGCTTTTCAACTTCGGGTAGGATTTTTTGACAGAGGGCGCTCTGAGAGTTTTTGCCATCAGCCGCACACTCTACGTAATTGATCAGGGCAAAGGCTTCCTTCCCAAAGGCAGCTTCTTGGTCATGACAATGAGGACACCAGTAGGCACCATACATCTTGGCGTCAATCTGTTTTAGATGACGCGCCAATCCAATTTCTGCTGGAGACGAAGTGGTTTGGATAGGGGGTGGAGCCTTGGTTTCCAGGTAGTTTGTGCTACTGGAGGAGCCACCAATGCTGGAGTAAACTGCCAGTGTGCCAACCAGGGTCACCATCACAACAATGATCCCAATAAACAGTAACTGGCCAACGTCATCCCAATCATGCCCGACAAGGGTGAGTATAAACAGGCTGAGGGCAAAGATAGCAGAGACTATGCAGAAATAGCAGATCCCACCTGGACCGAACTTAGCAACAAACTGAGAAAACATGATGTACATCAGGTAACCGCTGAAGACGGTCATGGCGGTTGCCCCAATGAACAGAAATAACCAGGTCCATTTATCGAGGCTGGAGCGAAGCTGTCTGTCTTTCTCGGAACCAACGGCTAGCGGTGCTAATGCAAAGATTGCCATTGCGACATAGGCAAGCAACCCAAATAAGGAAAGGGGTAGCCCAAAAACAGTAGCATAGGGACTGGCAAGCACCTGCTCACACCCCTGAGTTGGGCAGGCGGTTTCTGTGCTGGTTAGTTTAGCGATAGTCAGATACGCCGTGTTGATAGCACCAAGAATGGCGATCGCCCCAATCAGATGACGCGACCAACGGTGAATCCATGGGGTTGAGCGGCGACGGTTGACAAGACTAGACATGGAGCATCCTCAAATTACGGTCCAATCGCTTAAAGATAGCAGTAGTCTGTTTCCTATTCTGCCCTATTAAATTAAGGATTTTAGATTTTGGGTTCGAGATTTTAGATTGAGAGGGATGGGGGGGCGAGTAAGGGTCAAAAGTTTTGGGTGCCTTGATAGCCAGATAGGGCCGCCAGTTCTTCTAAAGACTGCACACCGGGATATAGCTTGCCTTTGATTTCCCAGGTGGGATAGGCTTCTATCCTCACAGCTTTGCACAGATCGGGCTTGGCCTTGTAGCCTCTGGGGTCACATTCAATGTAGTTGATATAGAGATTGAAGACAGACCCAAACATATCCTTTTGATAATGGCAATGGGGGCACCAGTAGGCTCCATACATTTTGGCTCCGATCGCCTTCAAATGTCTGGCCAGGGCGGTAACACTAGAATTACTCTGAGTTTTTAAGGCAGGAGTTGAGGAAGGAGCGGTTTGGGCAGGCTGGGCTGCAAGGGGAGCGATCGCCAGAAAAACAGCCACTATCAGGAAGCAGCTTCTACTTAAAGAGCGGTAAAGCTGAGAAAACCAGGGGTTCATAAACAGTAGATTCAGGAATGTAACGATACGGATGAAACAGATTGGGGCTCAGCCTTAGCGGCGCAACTACGGCGGGTGGCTTCCACAAATCGGCTGACGCGAATCGGATCAATGGGCTGGTCGCGGCGACCATGGCGTTTGAGGGAACTAGAGGTAATAACACCATCAGCGGCTCGCATCAGGGTGTGAATATTTTCCCAGTTCGCCCCACTGCCAATAAATACGGGAGTACCGTTGGCAGCCGCGCTGGCAAGCTCCAGATCTTCCAGGCTGGGAGGGCTACCCGTTGCCCATCCAGAAAGAATAATGGCGTCTGCCAAACCACGCTCAATGGTGTCCTGTACGGCAACGGTTAGATTGGGGGAACTGAGGGGGCGGGCATGTTTCACCAAAACATCGGCGAAAATCTTCACATCGCTGCCCAGTTCTCGCCGGTAGCGCAATAGTTCGTGGGCCTGCCCTTCAATCAAACCCTGGTCGGTTGCCATTACCCCCGTTAAGACGTTGACACGGATAAAGTGTGCCCGTGTGCAGGTGGCGATCGCAAGGGCACTACGGGCATCATTTCGCAGCACATTGATGCCAATCGGCAACGTCACCATGTTCATCAGCCGATTCACAATCAGAGTCATTGCACTAACGATGGCTGGGTCAACCTGATCCTTCGTGAAAGGAGCATCAAAAAAGTTTTCCACAATGATTCCATCCACTCCACCGGAAGCAAGAGCCGTGGCTTCTTGTTCAGCACGGTCGATGACTGCTTTCAAATTGCCCCCCCAGCGTGGTGAGGTTGGCAAAGGTAGCAGGTGGACAACGCCAATAATGGGATTGGGAGTCTTAAATATCTGTTCTAAGTACACGTGCGTATGGGTTCCGACTCGTCTGCAAAATCGGCTATCAAAATAATAGCTTTTAGCGTACCCCAGGGAGTAAGTGGTAGGAGTAGAGATTGGGGGGAGATGGGGGGATGCTCCTCACCCTCCCACTCATCCACCCCTTTACCTCAACTGCACCACGGGCTGATCATCAAGCAGGGTGCGGAGAGCAAGCAGGTCTTCAACGGTGATGCGGAGAAACCGCTGATCATCGACACGGAACAGGACCTTGATGCGATCGCTGCCTGGATGGCCTGGAGGGTCAAGTTTGGCAATGTTGCGAGCACCTTCCCGATCGTTGAGGGGCTGGACTTGAGTTTGGCCAGCACCAATCCGCCGGGTAACAAGGCGATCGCCATCAAAGTAAACCTCCGTCTGGTCAACGTCTGCCCCCATTTCACCAATAATCAGTTCAATGCTGGGCTGATTGTCCAGAGAGGCACCCAGCACCAGTTCTACCGGATCACTCATAGGATAAGCCTGACCAGCCCGAATCAGAGGATGCCAGTTGTGGCACTGGTTGCGCCGATCCCAGTAGCGAATGCCATAGCTGTGGTAAAGAAAGTCTTTTAGCTCAATTCCCTGACTCAGTTGGAGGGCACCGTGGGCGATCGCTGCAAAGGGTTTTTCGCAGCGAACTTTCTCCAGGTCAAAATACTGTTGTACCCAGGTTTGCACGGCTGGAATCTGCACAGTTCCGCCCACCAGCAGTACCGCATCAATATCCTCTACCATTAACCCCTGCCTGCGTGCCTGCTGAAGCACCTGAGTCATGCAATCATCCAGACGCTCAAAAAATGCGTGTTGTTTTAGAATCTCCTCAAACTGGGAACGGTTCAATTGCAGCTCATAGCTTTCAAATGTCTCATCATTGAAATAAACTTCCTGTGCCTGTGGTTGCAAGGAAAGCTGGATTTTGAGCCGCTCGGCGAGGCGAGTCGTGAGGGGGGTCGCAGCCACTCCTTGAGTGGAGGCAAAGTAGTCCACCAGCCAATTATCAATATCAGAACCACCCAGGTTTTGCCCCGCTTTCGCCAGTACACGAGCAATTTTGGGCTTCTGCCCGGATTGTTCTGCAAAGGATTTTGGCCCCCATTTGAGAATAAAGCCGAGGGGTTTAGTTTGTGCGCCGCCTGCACCCGTATCCAACTGCACCAGGGACAGGTCCAGGGTTCCTCCCCCAAAGTCAATAACGAGAAGGGTTTTGCGGTCAGTCAGTCCATAACCCAGGGCGGCGGCAGTTGGCTCATCCAGCATCCGCACCTGTTCCACCTGGAGGGATTCGCACACTCGCCCCAGCCAGAGCCGGTAAGTCTCAAAGCTATCTACCGGAACAGTAAAGATCAGGGATTGCCCTGCCTCTGGTTCAATAGTTTTCAACTGCTGGATGACTTGAAATAGAAACCACTGACCGACCTGCTCAAAGCTGATTATCCGCCCATCCAGTTCAGGCAAAAACCCCTGAACAGAAGCACCAATGCCCCGTTTAAAGTTTCGAAAAAAGCGGAGATCACTGGCAAGGTCGAGGGCGCGATCGCGCACTGCCTGCCCCACTAACACCTCTCCTCTGGCAGCATCCTCTACATACACCAGGCTGGGAATCAATGGTGGATTCTGTCCCGATTTGTAAGAAATGCCTGGTAGAGTCAGGGTTTCGGGTTGCTGAGTTGCCCGATTCCAGCGGGCAATAACAGTATTGCTGGTTCCAAAGTCAATTGCAATTCCCATGCAGATTCAAACAGGTTGCCTCAAACACATTGTCCTTTTATTGAAGATACCAATCATCGGCCCTCACCAGTTATTCTTTGCCCGGACCGATCCGCCTCAACTGAACTTAGATTGCAATGTAGAGTAAATGAGGTTTAATTGCAGAGTTTTTCAGTCAAGTTAACCACACTCTTTAGGGAGCAAGGGGCTAAAGAGTGATTTATAAAGAGTGGTTGATAAAGTTAGCTGTAAGGATTGCCAGCTTAGTTCTGTATTCATATTGGTAGCAGGCTGATATATTTTCCTCATAACATAATGAGGGTTATATCCAATGACAACGGATCTTCAAACTGAGCTTCGCAAAAGTACTGGCTGGTTAATTGCTTTAAGCATTCTGCTGATTCCGTTAGGCATTGCGGCCATTTTCATGCCAGGAATCGCCTTGGTTACATTTACTCTGGTGCTGGCCTAGATTCTATTAATTAGCGGCATTATTCGGATTGTTGAATCGTTTCAATCAAAACCTGTGCGAGGTTTCTGGTTAAACCTGGTGATTGGTATTCTGTATGCGATCGCCGGACTCATGATCCTGTTTAATCCCCTGACAGGAACCCTATCGCTAAACGCCATTTTAGGCATCCTTGTCATTGCAGAGGGGATTTATGCCATTATCATGGCGTTTCGCGTGCGTCCCGGTGGACAATTCTCTTAGTTGATCTTGCTGGATGGAATCATCACACTGATTTTGAGAATTCTGGTCTTAAATCAGTTTCCCTTCAGTGCTATTTGGCTGATTGGTCTGTACATGGGTATCAGCATTCTGCTGAGTGGAGTGTCGCTGCTGATTATGGCTCTAATCGCCCGCCGCACCCTGAGCGCAGCGTGAATTAATCCATTGCATCCTCTTGCCCTGAGCCAGGTGGCTACCACTATAAACTCTAAAGACTTTCTGCCTCTTGCCCATGGTTTATCATCCATAATCTATCGTCATAGGTATAGCAGTAAGCATTTGGATTGGGATGGGGTGTAGGGGTGAAACCTTTGCTGTGGGGGCAGTGCCCCTCCTTGTCCTAACCAGAATGCGTAAGGCTATACTGAAGCATTAGGGAAATAGGCGTGAAGACTCAAGGACAAAATCGTTTAACAACGGTAGGGCTCATTCTCCTCGGTATTATTGCTTTTATTGGATTGAATTCCTTTATCATCATTACCCCTGGCGAAGCGGGTGTACTCAGCATTCTGGGAAAGGCCCAGGATGGGGCACTACTGGAAGGATTTCACTGGAAACCCCCCTTTGTTTCCACCGTAGATGTCTATGATGTGACCGTGCAGAAGTTTGAAGTGCCTGCCCAAAGTTCAACCAAAGACCTGCAAGAACTTTCTGCCAGCTTCGCCATCAACTTTCGCCTGGACCCCACTCAGGTAGTTGAAATTCGCCGGAAACAAGGCACCCTGCAAAATATCGTATCCAAAATTATTGCGCCCCAAACCCAGGAGTCGTTCAAAATTGCAGCGGCCCGACGCACAGTCGAAGAAGCCATCACCAAGCGGGATGAGTTGAAGCAAGATTTTGATGTTGCATTGGGTGAACGCTTAGAAAAGTACGGCATTCTGGTACTGGATACCAGCGTGGTAGACCTGACCTTCTCTACTGAATTTTCTAAAGCAGTTGAGGAAAAGCAAATTGCGGAGCAACAGGCACAGCGAGCAGTATATGTCGCTCAGGAAGCCGAGCAAGAAGCAGAAGCCAATGTCAATCGGGCCAAAGGACAGGCTGAAGCCCAGCGGTTGTTGAGAGAAACGCTGACACCGGAGTTGTTACAAAAGCAGGCGATCGAAAAGTGGGACGGTAAATTCCCGACGGTGATGGGTGGAAACAACACCTTACCGTTGATCAATTTGGATGCAGCGAGACTGCCAGCCAAATAAAACCAAATAAAAAGTATTGCCGAAAGAAGCGATGCACTGACTCCTTGACCCTTTGATACCCTTGACGCCCTTTCCAGGATTGACACAGAAGAATTTGCCCCATGGCCTTAATTACAGTTCTGCAAGAAGGTCTTTACTGCGAACCCGGCGGCTTCTTTATCGATCCCTGGCGACCCGTAGATGTTGCCCTCATCACCCATGCCCATTCTGACCATGCCCGCTCTGGCTCCAACCGTTACCTAGCTACCAAGATTTCGGAAGGAATTTTGAGAAAGCGCCTGGGCGACTCCGTTAATTTGCAAGGTGTTGAATACGGCAAGAAGATCCAGCTGGGGGATACCTGGGTTTCCTTCCACCCCGCTGGTCATGTCCTTGGCTCTGCCCAGATTCGAGTAGAACACCAGGAGCAGGTCTGGGTCATTTCTGGAGACTACAAACGGTGTTCCGACCCCACTTGCGCCCCCTTTGAGGTTGTTCCCTGCGATACGTTTATTACCGAAGCCACCTTTGGCTTACCCATTTATAAGTGGAACTCCGGCGAGGAAACCTGCCGCAAAATCTACGAATGGTGGCAGGGCGACTCAGATAGACCCTCGCTTCTGTTTTGTTATGCGTTTGGTAAAGCTCAGCGCATCTTGAGTGAACTGCGGAAATTCACTGACCGGCCTGTTTATGTACATGGCGCGATCCATGTCATCACCGAAATCTATCGTGAAGTTGGGATTGAGATGGTACCAACCATTCCTGCTTCCGAAATGCCTCGTAGTTACAAATTTCAAGGTGATTTGGTATTGTCTCCGCCCTCTAGTCATCGTTCCAGTTGGATGAAGCGCTTCCATCAACCCCAAACCGCTTTTGCTTCTGGTTGGATGGCGGTGCGAGGTGCCCGACGACGGCGGGGTTACGAACGTGGGTTTGTGCTATCAGATCATGCTGACTGGCGAGGTCTGGTAAACACAGTTTTGCACACGGGTGCAAAGACAGTTTACGTCACTCACGGACAAAGTGACGTTCTCTCCCGCTACCTCAACGAAATGTATGGACTCAACGCTATGCCATTGAGAACCCTATTTGAGGGAGAGGGGGATATTTAGCCCGTTCTTCTACTAAGCCTGAAAGCCACAAAATGCGTTACAGAGCGTAATATGGTACGAAGAATAGCGGACATCCATTGACGACCCCTATGCCCTTCGCCAACTCGCTCGACCTTGAACAAACAGTAATTTCGCTCTTTGAGCGAGATGGATGGCAAGTGAAGCCCGCCTCACCGGATGCCAGGGATTACACTTTTGAGATGGAACGGGGAGAAGAGCGTGTCGCGGTTCAGCTTCGTAATCACAAAGCGAAGGTGCATGTCGGCTATTTGGAAAAGTTCCTTGATTTTCTCGAACAACCTGAGGGTGCCCGCTTTACTAAAGGTTTTTTGATTTCAACTTCCGGATTTAGTCCTTCTGTCTTTACCTACATACGAACGGAAGAGGTCATTGATATTTCCTTGGGCACCTTTAAGGACGATCAGATTTTCTGGGAACTGGAAGAACCTCCCCCACCTCCCAAAAAAGAAATGACCTATATTGGCGTTTTCACCTGCAAGGGTGGGGTTGGTAAAACAACCATCAGTGCCCATTTAGCAGGCGCTTTTGCCTTAAATGGCTATGACGTTATTCTGATAGACCTGGACAGGCAGAGTAACCTGCGGAAGCTATTAGGGGATGGTGTGTATCTGCCTGGCCCAAAGGGCAGCTTGGGTGCAACTATTACTGTGCTTAACCACAACGAATGGCACGAAGAAGATTACCTCGACGTCAAGATTGTGATTTGTGATTGCAGCCCAGAGTACGATGCCAACCCGGAGGAGTTTATCAAACGGTTTAACTATTGCATTATTCCAACCACGCTGAACCCACTGGGCATCAATAAAAATGCGGATGTTATCAAACGAACGTTCAAAGCCATTCGCCGCAGTAATAGCCAGGCAGAATTGTTTGTCCTGATTAACAATTATCATGCCGATGAAGATAAGCGAAATGAGGTCTTGAACGACATTCTGAAGACGGAATTTAAGGAACTGACGATGGACGACGAAAGGTGCCACTATATCGATCCCGAAATAGTAGCTATCCGTTTTAGCAAGCAACTCCTTTACTGGGGTTACCATCTGGTTGAAGGGTCTAAACCCCAACTGGCATTTCGAGAAATTGCGGGGCGCTCGTTCCCTAAGGCAGATTTTTTGAAGCTGCTGGATTACCTCGAAGACCACACCAGTCTTGAAGCTGCTAAAGACTAAACGCAGTGTGCATTGATTAACAAGAAGTCCCTGATCGGCATAATTGACACGTTCAAAAAGTGTATATACACTCAAGCCATGAGTACACTTTCCCCTCACCTGGATAAAACTCAACTCCTTACAGCAGCAACCTTCTGTACCTGTATGAATGTTCGTAAGGCATCACGTGTCATTACTCAGCTATACGATGAGGCATTGCAACCTAGTGGTTTGTTGGTCAGTCAATTCAATCTTCTAGTGGCTCTTGCATTTGCAGGTTCAATGACGATGACCCGGCTGGCAGAGGTGTTGGTGATGGATCGAACGACTCTGACTCGCAACCTTAAACCCCTGGAGAGAGATGGGTTGGTTCAAATTCAACCTGGTCAAGATCAGCGAACACGAGTGGTGAATTTAACACAGACGGGACGTGCAGCGCTTGCAACGGCGTTGCCCCTGTGGGAAAAAGTACAGGCTTCTGTGGTGGAGCGGCTGGGACAAGAGCAGTGGAGTCTTTTACTGCAAAGTTTGTCTCAGGTTGTATCTCTGGATCCCTAGAGGACATTTTTTTGAGCGGAAAGATGTATATACACTAAATAAGGAGAGGCAAATGACTGCAATAAATGAAAAATCCTTCAGGTTTACGGGAAGCCGTATTGGGATGGTTTTGGTGGTATGGGCGATCGCAGTTTCGCTGGCCGGATACATGGGCCTGTTCATTCAGATACCGGGACCTGGGATCGCCTTCCTGGTGATAGGCGGAATTGTAGGATTGCTAGCGTTCTACTATCGCAGCCCTGGTGTCAAAGCTTTTGTATCTTCAGTTCATCCTAAATATTTTGTCCTTCTTCACCTGTGGCGAATTTTGGCGGGATTTTTGTTTTTGTATTACGGTAGCCACCATCTGTTACCTGAGCGGTTTGTGGCAAACGCGGGTTATGGTGACATCGCCGTCGGTTTTTCAGTGCCGCTGATTTTGATGTTGAAGGAGAGCGCTGGCAAGTATGTGATGTTCCACCTCTTCAGCCTTCTAGATTTTGTTGTGGCTGTTGGAACAGACTTGTTATTTACGTTATTCCAGGTGCCATTGATGGAAACCATTGCAACCTTTCCTATTGTTCTGATTCCTCTCTTTGGGGTTCCCGTTACAGGGGCAAGCAGTGTGATGGCGATCGACACTCTTTTGAGAAAACAATAGTTCAGCAATTTGGAGGGAATTGGGGGTAGGGAGTAAAAGGTTGGACACTCGATTTATCCAAAAAATTAGGGGAGGCGTTTTGCCTCCCCTTTCTGCTTTTTGATTGTTAGACGGATCGTTTGGATTGTTGGATTGATTTTTGAGTCGCTGTCGCAATACCTGGAACTGTTTGCGCTTCTGACGCTGACGGGCGGAGCCACCTTTACCTTTGTGGTTCCGTCCTTCTCGGCGGGGTGATTCCCACCGCTTAAGTCGCTGTGCCATGAATGAATCTCTACTTACTCAAGTGGGCTTGATTGGGAAAGGAGCAGGAGCCAGGAGATAAAGAGATTGAATTCACAGATAGCGCAGGAACCAATCTCTTCAGGAGGAGTTAGAAGTTGAGGCTTGAGGTTGAATCGCCTCTTACCACGCACCCTTGGGCTCAGGCTCCTATTACCATCCTAGAAGTTATTTTAAGATGGATAATTTCCTGCTGTTTAGTAATTACCGAATGAGGTGGGTCTGTCCCGGAGAGGTATGAGGGAATTAGGTGACAGGTGGTAGCTGGGAACAACTACCTCCCCCCACCCCCTGCCAAAAAGTGTTGGGTGTCCCCTAAAATGAGCCAGTGGCTATTTCGGAGTCGCGATCGCCTATGAATTCTCTCTGGCAACGATTAACTCTGTCTACGATGCCTCTGCAACAGTGGTGGAGTACCAGTTACCTGCATCGCCTGGTAGGGCTGCTACGGAGTTGGCGTAAGGGTAGCCGATTGATGCAATACGCTGACTTGATCGGGGCAGGGCTGGTGTGTCTGGTTTTTGGGCTGGCTCCCTTTATTTCCAACACATTGATTGGCATTTTGCTGATTGCCTGTGGCGCTTATTGGGTGCTGTTAACTGTTTCAGATGATCGGGATGAGGGGAATAACGATCGCCAACGGACAACTGACCAGGAGCATCTATCACCTGTTGTCCATCGCCCGCCGCTCAACACTCCCATTCACCTTCTGGTACTGCTCTACTGGAGCATTGCAACAGTTGCAACGGCATTGTCTCCCGTAAAAGAGCTGGCGTTTGTGGGCTGGTCTAAGCTGAACCTGTACTTACTATTTTTTGCATTGATGGCGCGAGTGCTGCGATCTCCCCGGATTCGCTCGTGGGTAATTGGGATCTACTTGCATGTCGCCTTGCTGGTCAGCAGCTACGGTATCTATCAAAAAATTTATGGGGTCAAGCAACTGGCCACCTGGGTTGATCCGACTTCTCCCACTGCCAATAAGGAACGGGTTTACAGCTATCTGGGCAATCCTAATTTGCTGGGGGGGTATCTTCTGCCTGCGATCGCCCTTAGCTTCGTTGCTATTGTTGCATGGCAGCATTGGGGACCCAAGTTACTGGCTGTGTTTATGCTAGGTCTTAATTTGGCCTGCCTCTATTTCACCGATAGCCGGGGTGCCTGGATTGGCTTTGTGTGTTTAGGAATCGTGCTGCTATTTCTACTGATTTACTGGTGGAGTAACTACCTGCCCAAATTCTGGCAGACCTGGGCGTTGCCTCTTGCACTGGGTGGGTTTGTTGGAGCGATTTTATTAGGCGTTCTAGCGATGGAACCATTGCGCGATCGCGTCAGCAGTATGTTTCTCGGTCGTGACGATAGTAGCAACAACTTCCGCATCAACGTCTGGATGTCCGTGATTGAAATGATTAAGGACCGTCCCATTCTAGGCATTGGTCCCGGCAATACCGCCTTCAACCGAATTTATCCGCTCTACCAGCGCCCTCGTTTCTCCGCGTTGAGTGCCTATTCCGTCATTCTCGAAGTGGCCGTTGAAACCGGGCTGATTGGGCTCACCTGTTTCCTGTGGCTGTTGCTCGTAACCTTCACTCAGGGCTGGATTCAACTAACTCGACTGCGGCAGGTTGCAGACCGTCAGGGATTTTGGTTGATTGCGGCGATCGCAAGCTTGGTTGGGATGCTGGGGCATGGCTTGTTTGACACCGTACTCTACCGCCCTGAAGTCAACACGCTCTGGTGGTTGATGATTGCACTGATCGCTAGTTTCTACAGCGGAAAACAGGTGAAAGGGGTGGATGGGTAGATAGTGATAGAGTATTGCTCTTTACATCCATCCCTCCATCACTTTTTTACTCTCCTGCTCCCCACCTTCCCACTTGTCCACTCATCCACTCCTTTCCCATCCTCATTTGTTACCTGCTTCCTCTGCTCCCTCTGCGGCGGATTGAGCCAGGGCTCCCAATTGAAAACCAGGTGGGTAATGACCATCTTGCTTAATTTGTTTAATAGCGGCTTCAGGGATAGGAATGTTCATTTTCTGAGCGATCGCCCGCACCACATCCCCCCGGTCAATCACCCCAGCCACCGCTCCGGCAGGAGATAGAATCGTAATTTGAGAAAGTTGCTTGGACTCCATTATTTGAATGACATCGACCAGACGGCTGGATTCTTCTAGGGTCGGAATCTCACTCAATGGCTTGATAATTCGATAAAGGTTTTGGGTTTCCCACTGGCTGCGTTCAACGTAGTTCAGATCATCCACAATGACCATTCCCCGGTAGCGCCCATCGGAAGCCGCAAAATATACAGATGGGCCTATTTGGTTCAAGAGATAATCGTCAGCAAATTGGCGCAGGGTCATATCTGCATCGACGACTCGAAATTCTCGCGTCATGGCATCACTTGCCTTCAGTTGAAGTAGTGTTTCCTGCAGGTCTGTGACGCGATCATAGCTGCTGGCATTTTGTACTCCAAACCAACCCAGAAAGGCAATCCATAGTCCTAGTCCTGATTGTAGTAGAAACAGGGAGCCTAACCCTAAAATGACCGCCAGCCAACCCAGCACCTTACCTGATGTAGCAGCCCAGTGAACACCTTTAAACCGACTTCCAGTCGCCTTCCACACAGCAGCCTTGAGAACCTGTCCCCCATCCAGGGGCAGACCCGGAATCAGGTTAAACAGCGCTAGCACCAGGTTAATCCTGGCTAACGTCCAGACGAGTTCTCTCAGCGGAATTGGTGCCACAGGAACTAGGGTGGATAGACCCAAAAGCAGCAGAAACAAGGTAATACTTACGACTGGACCGGCGATCGCCACCTGAAACGCCTTTCCAGGAGTCTTTGATTCCTGATCAATCGACGCAATGCCACCAAATAAAAACAGCGTAATGGCATTCACTTTAATTCCCTGTGCTCTGGCCACCAGACTATGTCCCAGTTCATGCAGCAAAACAGAGCCAAACAGCAACAACGCCATCACAATACCAATGCCATAGGCGGCAATTCCTAAACTCCCCTGGAGCGGCAAGCCCATTTGCAACGCAACCAGCCCCAGCACAATCAGCCAGGAAGGATCGATATAGAGAGGAATGCCGAAAATTGAGCCAACTCGCCAACCTGACTGCATGATTTTTTTCTCCGTTCTCTCTTTAAGGATACAGAAGACAGAAACCAGGAGTCAGGAGGCAGAAGTTAGAACTTCAAAGGATTTGGTGTCAAACTAGCAGCAGAATCAAGCATCCGAAGATTTTTTCAGTCTTGACTTCACGCCCCGTTCCGGTTTAATCACTTGACGAGCCCGCCCCAGCGCCAGGCAGTCATCCGGGACATCTTCGGTAATGGTCGAGCCTGCACCGATGATCACATCTTCTCCGATCGTGATAGGGGCAACGAGGGAATTATTGACTCCTGTTTTGGTGCGATCGCCAATAATGGTGCGATGCTTTTTGAAGCCATCATAGTTAGCGGTAATTGTACCTCCACCCACATTGACCTGATTTCCAATCGTTGCATCCCCAATGTAAGACAGATGGGCAACGTTTGTTTTGTCTCCCAAAGTTGAATTTTTAATTTCCACAAAACTGCCAATCCGGCAATGGCTTCCGACTGCTACGGGGCCTCGAAAGTGAGCATAGGGACCAATTTGACTGCCATCGGCGATTGTACTGTTGGTAATCACTGAATACAAAACCGTCACCTGTTTCCCAATCTGGCTATTCTCAATCAGGCTACCCGGCCCAATCCGGCTACCAGAGCGAATCAGGGTTTTACCCCGTAAGTGAGTCTGGGGTTCGATCACCACATCGGGCTCTAACTGGACAGTATCGTCAATCGTAGTACTATCGGGATCAATCAACGTAACACCTGCAGTCATCCACTGATCTTTAATTCGTGTTTGCAAAATGTCGTAGGCTGCCGCTAGTTGCTTGCGATCGTTGATCCCCAAAATTTCCTGATAATCCTCTACATCCATAATCATCACTGGATCGAGGAAATTGACCGCATCTGTCAAATAATACTCTCTCTGCTCATTATCTGACGTTAACTTGGGCAACACCTTTGCCAGGTCAGGCCAGCGAAAACAGTAAACGCCCGCATTGATTCGGCGATTCTGTTTTTGGGCTGGGGAACAATCCCGATCTTCGACAATCTGCTGCAAAATATTTTGACCATTGCAAAATACCCGACCGTACCCCTTTGGATTTGGCATATGGGCAGTCAGAATTGTGGCCGGAACCTGATGTTCCCGATGAGTTTTCAGAAGGAGCTTTAAGGTTTCAGGGCGAAGGAGGGGAACATCTCCATTCAGGATTAGCAAGTCCCCTTGAAAGCCTTGCAGGTGGGGCAGTAGTTGTTGAATGGCATGCCCGGTTCCCAGTTGTTCGGGTTGTTCAACAAATTCCAATTCAGGTAGCGCCGGGTCATCATTGCTTAAGGTTGTCAGTGCCTCCTTCACTAGATTTCCTCGGTAGCCGATAATAACCAGACGTCGGCTTAGGTGGAGTTCTGAAAGGCTGTTGAGTACCCACTCAACGAGCGATCGCCCACCCATTTGATGCAGAACCTTGGGCAGGTCAGATTTCATCCGCGTTCCTTTTCCAGCCGCCAAAATTGCAACCGCTACCATTAGACCTCTTACTACTTAGACTGAATCTGGACTCAATTGATTTCGGCTATGGATCAATACTTTTCTGAGCCAGCGTTTTCTGATGGAGTAAGGATGTTTCAACGCCTTCATCTCCGTTCCTAGTTATACGCCACGACGGGTTCAACTAGTGCCCTGATCGTCCAGTTTAATTAAAAGGCACTCCCGACCCGTCGATGAAAGAGTAGCACAGGGTATTATTTCATCCTCAAAAAAAATTCTTAGAATAGTGGGGGCTGCGCCCCCAGGCAGGGGGTTTCACCCCCTCCGCCCCCGAAATTATCCTTAATTTAATTGAATTGAGCCTCGCTACTTTTAATTGAGCCTCTTAATTGAGCCTCGCTACTTATGGCGGTAGTTATTGTAGTTAGGACAGGGTGCAGGGGTGAAACCCCTGGCTGGGACCACCGCCCCCCCACCCCCTTTAAGCCCTAATAGTCCGTCAGGATAGATTTGAGAGGTAGTTCAAATCTATGAAATCCATTTCTGCGTGTTTTGAGGGTTTTCAACCCCCTCGAAACAGTCTTGACAGACCACTAATGTCCTAACGCGTAATGTTCTATCGCGTTTGCGTAGAGCTATAGGCGTACTGTCCAACCTCAGGATAGCCAGTCGTAAGTAGGCAGAGGGGTTGCGCTTTAGAAATGGAATTTTCGTTTGTAGAGATGTTCCAAGGTGTTGCGATCGCTCATATGGTTTGTGGCAGCTTTTTCGAGACCACAAAGGCATCCCTAGCGTTCATCTCAGTGGCGCGAATAAACTCTTTAAACTTATAAACCAGATCGGGATTACGCCAACCTTTAGCCGTTTCTTCATCGAGAATGGACAACGCTTCTTCAGGCGTAAAGGCTTTTTTATAGGGCCGTTCACTGGTCAAGGCGTCATAAATATCAATAATTTGAAACACCTGAGCCAGGAAAGGAATCTGGTCGCCTACCAAACCATCGGGATAGCCTGTCCCATCCCAGCGTTCGTGGTGATGGCGAATGATTGGAACCACCCCGCGCATCGTGCGGAGGGGCTGACAGATTTTTTCGCCAATTAAAACGTGCTGCTGCATTACCGCCCATTCTTCAGGGGTAAATTTGCCAGGCTTCAGCAAGACTGCGTCTGGAATGCCCACTTTGCCAATGTCATGCAGGTAGCCGCCCCACATCAAATCCCGAATTTCAGTGCGAGATAGACCTAAAAATTCACCAAATGCCCTACCCCATTCAACCAGCCGCTCGCAGTGATCACCAGTATTGGGGTCACGGCTCTCAACGGTGCGGGCGATGGAGAACAGTACCTGCTCCGCGTGATCCAAATCTTCATTCAAGCGCTTCTGCCGAATCAGAGACTTCACCCGCGCCGAAAGTTCAAGCTGGTCAAAAGGTTTTGTCAGGAAATCATCTCCCCCAGCTTCAATGCCTTTTAAGCGAGCACGACGATCATCCAGAGCCGTAACAAAGACAATGGGAGTAAGCCGGGTTTGTTCATCTTGCTTTAAGCGGCGACAAACCTCAAACCCGTCCATTCCAGGCATCATAACATCCAGCAGAATCAGATCAGGATTGCTGGCCACAACGGATTCTAAAGCACCAGGGCCACTGTCTGCTTCCAGAACCTCGTAACCCTCCACTGATAACAGTGCAACAGCGGTCATCCGGCTAGAAGGATGATCATCAACGACAAGGACTCTGGGGCGTTCGGAATCGAGGCGGCTCACTGGAACAGATCTCACGTAAAAAATTGTAGAAGTACCTGATGATGCACAACTGACAGGAGTCGCAATCACCTAGCAGGTTTTGTATGTCCAGTATGAGAAATAGTTTTGAGGGAGAAATCAGGTTTTTTACGGAGATTGCTTCTTTCCCGGCGATGCTAGTTTACAGAATCGGGTAAAATCCACTAGTGGCATGAGCAGTCATAAAAATGTGTTAGGAGCCAGCAGTCAGGAGCTAAAACGGGAAAGAACTCTAGATTCTGGCTCCCAGTTTCTGGTTTCCATTTCAAGTCAGAGAGATCAGTAGATAGCCTTAATTAATTGTTAAACGGAGAATGGATCTGCAGCCCTTACCTAGGAGTGCAGCCCCCTCCACGATTTAATTGTGCCTGACTGCTTAGCGCCCAAATTGTAGTGATTCTTGGAGTGGCTAATAATGGCGGCTAGCGCTGCGCATCGTTACTATAGTTACTCTGTTATAACGATCCTTCTTAAAATTTGAGCGGTGTGCAGAGTTCTACCCCTGCGTGGCGTCGAAGTTCCTACTCCCTGTGTTAAGAGAATATAGCAGTCCTAAATCATTCGTGAAATCAAAAGGTTTTGTGAGAAGGGATTCTTACGGAATCCTTTCTCACAAAAATCCCTTCTCACAAAACAGATTAGGATCGCTATATTTGTGAACACTATAGGTTTACCTTCAGACGATCGCTTACCGAATCAATTGATCCACCCGTTCGCTATTGAAAGTTGGCTGGATCATTACTTCGCCCGATTTTGTCAAGGGTGGTCGTGGAGAAGTTGAGATTGCCTGAACCGAAGTGGGTTGTAAATTGATGCGATCGCGTCCATTAGTGGATGTAGTCTTATCTAAAATTTCGATTCGACAACAGCGACAGAACCAATAGGTTTCACCTGAACGAACATGGCGCAACAAAACATCAGAACACAAAGGGCAGTTCGCCATACTAATCAACCATTTGAAATAACATTTATAAGTGCCTTGGCCAACCAGACGGAGACAAGAAGTTTGAGGCGTTTTTGCAGATCAAGTGGATACTAAAATGCTTAAAGCGCTTTTCCAACAGTGGTTTGCGGATTTCAAACTGCTAATAAACCATGGTTTATCAATTCTTGCTGGAGAGCAGAACTGAGCGTGTATCTCCCAGTACAACTTAAGATAATTTCATAGATGACAAACTCAGAAAATTCTCTGAAAGCTCACCCTGAGCAAACTATTAAAAATATTGAAGGAACGATAGGCACTTTGTTATGAATTCTTGGGTTGTTTCTGTGACATGGCTTTATGAACATTTGGATGACCCTCAGGTGGCGATCGCCGATTGCCGATTCTCCCTCATACAACCAGATCTGGGACGGCAACAGTATCAGACAAGCCACATTCCAGGAGCCTATTACCTGGATTTGAACCAGGACCTTGCCAGTTCCGTTGGTAAGCATGGGGGGCGACACCCCCTGCCTGACCCAGCCACCCTGGTCCCAAAACTGGAAGCAATGGGTATCTCCTCAGACCCACCAGAAGGACCCACCCTGGTGGTGACCTACGACGATTCCCGCCAGGCTTTTGCATCCCGGTTTTGGTGGTTGATGCGATACCTGGGCCATCAACAGGTCGCCGTATTGGATGGAGGCTTTGCGGCCTGGGTTGCCGCGGGTTACCCTCTAACGGATGCGGTTCCGGTGAGCAGGGCTGGCCGGTTTGTTTCCAAACTTCGCCCCGAACTGGTCGTCGATATTGACCAAGTAAAAGCTCGCAAGGATTTGCCCCAGGTGGTTCTGGTTGATTCGCGGGAAGGCGATCGCTACCAGGGTGAGCGAGAACCTATCGATCCCATTGCAGGGCACATTCCTGGTGCAGTGAACTACCCCTGGCAGGAAGCCACCGACGCTCAAGGGTACCTGCGCCCCGTCACCGAACAACGCCAACGCTGGGCAGAAGTCAGCCAAGCTCAAGAGATTCTCGTCTATTGCGGTTCTGGGGTAACGGCCTGTGTAAATTTGCTTTCCCTGGAACTGGCTGGTATTAGAACCGGAAAACTTTATGCTGGAAGCTGGAGCGATTGGTGTTCTTATCTGGTCAGTGGTTAGTGGTTAGAGAACTGTGAGAAATGAGGGGAAAGGCTTGCTTCCTTTTTCCTTTCTTGTTCTTTCTTCTTCTGGCATTGCTGAATCTGGAGATGAAAAAGGTGGCACTGGGCTGCTAATAGAGGATGCTTTGTGAAACACCTGCCAAATGGCGATTCATATGTAAAAAAACGGTAATCATTCGTTAGAAGTCCAGTGCCCAAAAGGTGCTGGATGCTTGAAACTTCGTTTCAATTCATCCCACTTTTCAGCAACGCCCTTCTTTTTTCTTTCTTTCTTCTTTCTTCTTCCTTCTGGCTCCTCTACTCTCTTACTCCTCCCCTCTTCCCTTTGACAGCATATCGATCGCATCCCCCAAAGCTGTAGTTAGACCCTTGCGGGTTTGGGCATGGTTAGCTTGTTCAGTTTTGAGGGCTTCAAGCAAGCGATCGCGTTCTGCTAATACCTGAATTAACCTCTCTTGCAATTCTTCAGGGGTTTTGAGTTTTGCCACCTCTGCCTGGATGGCTGATAGGAAATCAGCATCTGTTTCTCCAACAACCGAACTTCCCTGAATTTGCTGGATATGTCGCTTCAGGTTTTCAATGGTTTGCTTAGCTAAAGCGGCATCCGCCCGACGTTGTTGTGCCTCCGTTTCGTAAAGACGCTGCCAATTCGCTGCACTAGCATACGCCTGTTCGCGCTCTTGATGGGCTTCTGCCAGTTGTTGCCTGAGGGTTTTAATTTCAACTAACCACTGGCTGACGTCATGGGACATTGACGGCACTCCTTCGGAACTGTAGATGAATTCTACACTCGCGTGTTTATGAATTGTTATCGCCTGGAAAGGCAGCGGGTTTCACCTGAATCGTGCGGATCTGACCGTTACGATTAATTTCAACCTGTAAGGTTGACCCAATCGCGCTACTCTCAACCTTTGCCTGAACGTCTGCCGCCGTTTTAACTTGCTTGCCATCAATTTTTTGGATAATGTCTCCTTGTTGAATCCCCGCCCGGGCTGCCGGAGAACCGTCAAAGACTCTAACAATCAGCACTCCCTCATCCTGGTTGACTCGGAAGTTTGAGCCGCTATTTTCGTTAATCTCCTTGCGCAAGGCAGCTGTCAAATCGACCATCTGGATCCCCAGATAGGGATGCTCGACTCGCCCTTTAGCAAAAAGCTGTTCTGCAACTCTTTTTGCCGTTTCAATCGGAATGGCAAACCCAAGCCCCTGAGCATCTGCCCGGATTGCCGTGTTAATGCCAATCACTTCCCCCCGGTCGTTGAGCAAGGGGCCACCTGAATTACCGGGATTAATGGCAGCGTCCGTTTGAATAAAGCTGACCCGCTTATCGGGAACGCCAACTTGAGAACTGGATCGTCCAGTGGCACTGATGATACCAGCGGTGACGGTGTTATCCAGTCCAAGGGGATTGCCAATCGCGATCGCCCACTGTCCAGGCACCAGATTATCCGACCGACCAAGACGAACAGAAGGGAGACCATTGGCATTAATCTTGACCACAGCCACATCCGTCACCGGGTCAGAACCAACCACTTCTCCCTCAAACGTCCGCCCGTCCTTTAAGGTCACTTCTACCGTATTGGTTCCGGCAACAACGTGAGCATTTGTCAGCAGCCGCCCATCTCCTGACAGAATAAATCCTGAACCCGTACCTCGCTCCACCCGTTCTCTAGGGACTGGCAGCTCCCCTCCAAAGAACTTCTTAAACAAAGGATTTTGCAAAGCATCGGGCACCTCGTTCACAATCTTGCGGGCAGCATCAATGCGGACGACCGCAGGTCCAACCTGCTCCACGGCAGCGGCAATAAAGTTAGAATTGCTTGGCTCAAATGCTGCTGTCGCCGTCGTTTGATCACTTGAATTGGAGGAGGGCTTAAGAACCGTAGGGATATTGGAGTAGCCTTCTCCTCGCTGTTCACTCAAAAAATACTGACTTCCCAATACTCCGGCTCCACCGCCAATTGCCAGTAACGCGACATAGGTTGCTAATTGCTTAAAAGATAGGTTCATATAATTTGGAGAATCAAAATGGGGTACTTTTACCCTACTCTAACTTCTGGTGAATGAATGCCCACCTGTACGTGAAATGCTGGATCACTATTCACTTCCCCCAAGACCCAAGCCGGGAATTGAAGAAGTTAAGGTGTAGAGGTATTGTTTGACAACTTCCATGCCCCTGGCTATGAACTTACTTCGTAGATCATTTGTGTTTGGGCTGCTTTTCTGGTTGAGCTCTGTTAGTATCGCCAGAACAGCTCTCTCCCAGGTCAATGGGTCTACCGCTTGCCCACCACCTGTTCTGTCTCGCCTGGTACGCCACAAGGTTAAACCCGGTGAAACAACTGCAAGCATTGCTAAACAACACAACCTGATTCCAGCAACATTAATGGGGTTAAACCCGGTGATGAGGAGCGGTAAGGCTCCTATTGGCACTGAAATTCTGGTTCCTCCCTACAACGGTATTCGGGTAGAGCTTCAATCCAACCAGACCTGGCGTGATGTGGCAAAGAAATACGGAGTTCGCCCCGATGTACTGTTTGAGGTAAATGGTTGCCAACCAACTCCCAAAGTCGTTTTTGTACCGGGGGTGAACTGGTCTCCAGTTAACGTGCCAGGACAAAATGCCTCTGCCCAGGCAGCCCGTATTTTATCTGGCTATCCGCTGTCTTCTAAACCATCCCAATCTGCTATTTTGCTGGGCTATGGTTGGGGAATTCAGCCAACCATTGGCAAGGTGGGGTTTCATGGCGGTGTTGATCTGGCAGCAGCACCGGGCACTTCCGTTCTTGCAGTGGGGGATGGAACCATCGCCTTTTCCGGAAACCAGGGTACCTATGGCAAGCTGATTGTAATTAACCATCCGGAAGGTTTGCAGACTCGCTATGCTCAGCTTGGCAACATCAAGGTCAAGGTGGGACAAACGGTGAGGAAAGGACAGGTCATCGGTACGGTGGGTAGTAGCGGTCGCCCCAGTTCTACTCGGACCCATCTTCATTTTGAAGTCCGGTCTCGCTCTAAGCTGGGCTGGGTGGCGGAGAATCCGGAGAGCTATTTGCTGAGAGACAGGCAACACCCGAATCAGGCGAAGAAGTGAGAGTTTATTGGCTGGCACCAGGTTGCTTAGGATACTGGGTTGAAGGAGGTGGAGGGGGTTTTACCCCCTTCAGAACTTTGTGTTTTGATCTACTAATCTGGAAGAGCGACCCCAGTGGATGGGTCCCGGATGTAAAGACCCAGGGTGAGCGATCGCATCACACTATCCCAAACGGGTATCAGCTTAGGTGCATCTTCTACCCAGTAGTCAAATGTAATCAAACACTGAATTCCAGACCCCAATCCAATACAAATGCGGGAATAGGCTTCCCGGTGCTCATTGGA
Source organism: Leptothermofonsia sp. ETS-13 (assembly GCF_049200465.1). NCBI lineage: Bacteria > Bacillati > Cyanobacteriota > Cyanophyceae > Leptolyngbyales > Leptolyngbyaceae > Leptothermofonsia > Leptothermofonsia sp. ETS-13. The sequence continues at coordinate 202,183 of NZ_CP120836.1, read as the reverse complement.
ATCTATAAATTTGAACTCTGTCCAGACAATACGGGCAGTCTGGCGCTTAACAGTGACAATCTCTCCCTTCTCCAAAATGTTCCGTTCGTCCCTTTCCACCACATCCTTTAACAATTTAGCCAGGGGAAATAAACTCCAGTCGGTTGGAGGCAATCGGTTGTAGGAAACTTCTAGACGGCAGTTGTCGTCCGGCGGTTTGCGATCGCAAAATCAAAACGATTTGGTATCTGGCTCAAAGTACCAGTCACCGGGAACCTCAAAGCGTACCGCTCCCCGGTCAGCCACAAAGACCTTACAACCAGGGCTGGCCTGCCAACGGTGATCAGGCTTCAGATCCAGGACTTCCCGTATCCACTAGGTTTCCCTTTGTCGCGCTTTGCCATAGCAACCTGCAATTCCCTTGCCAATGGTATCAATCTCTTAATGATACGAAATCCTTTGTAGAACGATATTCCTATAGGTCAGGACGAGGGGCAGGGGTGGAATCCCTGGCTGGGGCGCAGCCCTCACTCCTCCTCTAATTCCAATGCCCTAACGCACCCGCGTAGAGCCATAAAACTTTATTATTTGTGGGGTTAGAAGCCAGAAGCCAGGAGTGGAAAGGGGCTACAAGCTGGGGACTAAAGCTCTGTCAAGAACTATTTTGTGAGGTGAAAGGCTACAAAACAACGAACTCAACCCCAGGCGACAAAATTAGAGAATTGATAGGCCACCAGGGTAGACGAAAGATCTGAAAATTGTCTATTTTCGAAATGCCAGAGCAAAGCGATCAATACCAGCCAGATCTGGGTAGATCTGAATCGGATGGTAGCTGCCCTGCTGGTGTAAGAGATCGGTAACAGCGATCGCCTGTCCGGCCATCATTTCAAATAGCAGAATTCCACCAGGTTGGAGATAGACTGGAGCCGTCGCAACAAGATGGCGAATGCAATCCAAACCGTCAACACCACCATCCAGGGCCAGGTGGGGCTCGTGCTGAGCAACTTCCGGCTGTAACTCAGATATCAGATCACTGGGGATGTAAGGCGGATTGGAAACAATGCCACTCAGTTGACCCTTCAGATGTTCCAGCGGTTGTAACCACGACCCCTGATAGAAGTGAATCCGGTTTTGCAGGTGATAGGTTTCGGCATTATGTTGGGCGATCGCCAGAGCCTCCTGGCTACAATCCACCGCATGGATCGTGGCTTGAGGGAAGGCACCTGCCAGGCCAAGGGCAATCGCACCACTGCCAGTACCCAGATCAGCCCAGTGGGGGATGGAGAGTGGGAGAGGAGGGGTGAATTGGGCTTCAGGTGTGGTGACGGCTGCGATCGCCAGGTCAATTAAAACCTCTGTCTCTGGTCTTGGGATTAATACAGCCGGAGAAACTTTGAGTCTGAATTGCCGCCAGGGAGCTACGCCAGCAAGATACTGTACAGGGACTCGTTCCTGGATTCGTTTCTGCCAGAGTTTTTGCAGCTCTACGAAGGGAATTTCAAGTCGCACTTGGGGCTGGGTTTTGAAGGTTTCCAGCCTTAGAGCCAGCCGATCAAGCCCAGCCAGTTCTTGCACAAGCCAATCCACTTCGGTACTGGGAATAGACGCGGTATTGGCTTCCTGCCGTGCCGCTTGCCACCATTCCCACAGTACTTGCCCAGAAACAACAAACCCTCGCCTCAGTAATGGAGACGAGAGCTTGTTAGAAAAACTGTCGAAATTAGTCATGGAGGGCTAAAAGAAGGAAGTGATGGAGTGATAGGGTGACAGAGTACTCCTCTACTCCCTCTTTCTACCATTCCCTTCACAACTAGCCTGAAAACTTCTGCTGCGATAAACCAGAATTCCCTGATTATTTCTTAGGTGCAGGAGCAGGTTTCGCAGCAGGGGCGGGTTTCTGGCCGGGGGCGCTGAGCGATCGCACATACTCAATCGACTCTTGCGAGGGAACCAGCACAATCTGAGTCAGTTGAGGATCATTCTTTTCCTGAAGCACCTGGATCAGCCCTTCTAGATTTAGAACCTGGATCTCAACCGTAGAAGCCAGATTGGGCTGTTGCTGTTTAAATTTGTCTAGCAATGCCTGAAGCTCTTCCTTCTTGAAGAACATAGGAATCACCGTTTTATTACCATCCTGAATGGTCAAATATCCCTTTTCCTTGCCACCACGGGCGACAAAGAGCGGTGTTCCATTAAATTGCTGCACCTGCTGACCGCTTTGCTTTAGAAGCGAGGTGGCAGAGGCAACTTGCTGCTGAGACGGTACGAAGGCAAAACCTAACCCATCAGGCTTGCCTTTGTTATCCAGATTCAGTTGATAAACCTCAGCTAGCGATACGGGAACTACACTCACGCCTTTAGCCAGCTCAGGATTCTTGGTCTTGAGGCTATCGAGGAATGCCTGGGCATCCTTTTGACTGATGAATACACCTGCTACAGGCTGCCCCTTTTGCCCCTGTGGCGGAGAAGCAACGAGAGGGGCACCTTGAGAGTTGGCAATTGTAAAGACTGGGACAGGGCGCAACTTTTGTAGGATCTGGTCCTTGGGTAGTGCAAGAACTCGCGTAGCTCCTGCCAAAACTGAACCCAGCAGGGCACTTCCAACCAAACCAACCGTTGCACTCCAGCGAACAAATGATTTCATGACTGCTCCTGGCATTGACACTCTAAAGGAAATACAGGGAACCGGACTCGTTACTTCGGGCGCATCGCCCAACTAAGGGGTACAACCCAGTGAAAGCTGACAAACTAAACCCGACTGTGCAGATTTGCCTACCCATTCTGAGGCATTCTCCCAATTTTGTAAATTCACTGCAACATTGTAAATTTGCTGCAATATTTAGACCAGCCTGGGTATTCATTCTTACACAGCAAGAAGGAACTCTCCAAGTTTAACTATGCCATTCTCCAAGTTGGTCTCGCTTTCAGGCGATCGCTGGGAACATGGAAGACAGCCAGATAAAGACAGCATCTTTCCGGTTTTCCCGGCTTGCCAATAAAAGAGTGGCGCAAGCTACCCCTTCATCCCAAACAAAACCCCTGAAATACTGATTTTGCCTGGGTGATAAGCTTTGCCTGTAACCAAACTCTCAGGAGAGCCACCTTTCCTGGATGAAATAATGTTTTAACCCATGGGCGAAGCTTTAGATGTTAAAAATTTGAACGAACTTTACAGATATTGGGTAGCCATCCTGAATCCTTTCTATAGGGGTCCTATTTGGATTATGAGAAGGAGTTCCGCAGGAATCCTCTCTCACAAAGCCTCTCAATCTCACGACTGATTTAGGACTGCTATACATAGCATATGGGCGCAGTCCATATAGGATGGGCTACGCTATCGCTAACCCTTGCACGCGTTGGGTTAGGACTGCTATAGCAAATGGGACGATGCTGGAAGGAGAGAGTTCCCTTCCTAAAAAAAATGACTACACCACAATGCCAGAAAACTTGTCAGCACGGAATCTTCTGTCTGCTGCTTTTGTTGACCTCTGCCTGCCAGACAACAGGAACACCCGGCAAGCTAAGGATTGGAACCTTACTGCCCATTACGGGAGATCTGGCAGCCTATGGTTCTTCAATGCAGAATAGTGCCCAGTTACTGGTGGATACGGTCAATGCCTGTGGGGGAGTCCTTGGTCAACCCGTTGAAGTTCTTTCCCAGGATAACCAGACAGAGCCTGCGGCGGCGGCGGCGGCCATGACCCAGTTAGCCGAAGTGAATCGGGTTTCGGGGGTTGTTGGAGGCGTGTCTAGTGCAACCGCCAGCGCTGAGGTTGGCATTGCCGTTCGCAATCAAGTGGTTCTGATTTCACCTTCCAGCACCAGCCCGATATTTACAGAACGAGCTCGCAATGGTGACTTTAAAGGGTTTTGGTTTCGAACTGCGCCACCGGATACCTATCAGGGAGAAGCCCTGGCCAAGTTGGCAAAAGCGCAGGGGATCGAATCAGTTTCGATTCTGGCCATCAACAACGACTACGGCAATGGGCTGATTTCCTCCTTTGTTCCAGCCTTTGAAGCCCTAGGGGGCAAGGTTCTAAATAAATCCAGCCCGGCTCGCTACCCTCCAGACAGCACCACCTTTGATTCAGTGGTTGCGGCGGCGTATAGCAGCAGGCCCGATGCGGTGTTACTGATTGCCTACCCAGAAACTGGTAGCCTTGTGCTGAAAACCGCCTATCAGCAAGGGCTTTTAGGCAAGACAACCAGGCTTCTGGTGACTGATGGGATGAAGAAAACCGAAATCGCTGACCTGGTGGGTAAAAACGCAAAGGGAGAATATATCGCAACCGGGATTGTGGGGACGGCTCCCAGCACGGGAGGCCCTGCCTTCAAAGATTTTAGAGAACAGTTCAGGGCGCAATATAAGCGAGAACCGGAAGTGTTTGATCCTAATACCTGGGATGCAACAGCTCTTTTGCTTATGGCGACGGAAGCGGCGAAATCAATCGATAGTTCTGTGATTAAGGACAGGATTCGGGAGGTTGCCAATCCTCCAGGGGAAGCCGTGACCGATGTTTGTCAGGCACTATCTCTGATCCGGGAGGGCAGGGAGGTGAATTATCAGGGAGCCAGCGGCAATGTAGACCTGAACGCCCTGGGCGATGTAACGGGTAGCTATGATATCTGGACAGTTGAGCCCGATGGCAGCGTGAAGGTGATTGGGGCGATCGCGGTCAGCGGCGAGGGGAACAAATGATCAGGCAACGGGCGACGGGCGATCGCTATCCTCAGCCACTTTCGATTGCTTTCAGTAGGGACTCTCGTTCTTTTTGCAGCAGGGTATCAAACTCAGGCGCGTACTCAGGAGATGGTAGCAGTGAACTAAAAAACTGCGTCATTGGAATGTTTTCAATTACGGTCAAAAAGTCTATAGGGGCGGGACCGTCTGCATGACGACTGATGACACCAAACCCAGCTCGCGATCGCCGATACTTCTGGCTGGGAGCATTTTGCTTTAGCCATTGATCGAGAGTTGAGGAGCGAGCCATCGTCTCCATCAGTTGTTGAAGGGTTTCGGGAGGGGGGAGGGTGCGGGTGGCTGTGATCCAGGTCTGGCTTAACAATTCCTTACGCTGGGTGGGATTGAGCCAGGCAGAAATTGCTAAGGCCGCCGCTGGAAAATCTGGTTGGGCTATTTCGGGTTTTACCGTTTTTCCTTCTGCCAGATCCAGCACCCCTTTACTCAAGGGAGTGCCATAAAGTTCCCAATCGGTACGGGCAGCAGTTAAGTTTCCCAGCCACCAGCGCAGTCCTCCCCGAATCTGATGCAGTTGGTAGGTTAGTGTTGGCGAGTTTTGGGCTTGCTCCAGTAGGGCAGTATATTTGGCCTCCATCTGATCCACAATTTGCCCGTAGAGTGGCTGAAGGTCCGGCAGTTTCCACAGGGGGCTGGTGATGAATAGGGGATCGCGGAGCGTTTCCAGGGTCATAGCAGCGATCGCCCAATCTTTATTCCCTTGAGCCAACAAACTCAATCCCAAACCATAAAACACCCCTCGTTTTGCCGGAACCAGTTGGGCAGAACGAACAAACGCTTGACTGGCGGCTTTGGGGTCGCGGTTCAACAGGAGCCAGGCCAGATTAGTGTGTCCAAATTCCTGATAGGGTGATGCCTGAATCCCCTGCTTGAGCCAGGAAATGCCATCCCCGATCAAACTCTGCTGCTGATTTGTGTTATTCACCTGTAAACCGAGATTTCCCAGGTTCCAGCCTAGCTGATAAGGGTAGTAGGCTTCCCAGGAAGCGAGTTGGTGTGCCTGAGTCAGCCGCTGGGCAAAGGTGTTCACATCGTTCCGGCTGAGGGCAGCAAATCCCTGGCTGGAAAGCATCCAGGCCCGGTGAATGGGGATGAGCCAGAGGATGATGGCCAGCAGGAAACCCAGTCCGGCGAGGAGGGAGAGGGGAAGTGAGGAGCGGGAGAGCAGGAGAGCGGAAGAGCGAGGGGTTTCTAACCGGGTTTTCTGGTCTCTGAGCTCCTGCTGGGTGGGTTCCGGGTGCCGGAATTCTGCTGCCAGTACCGCCAGGTAAATGATGAGAGTTCCGCTGATAGGGATATTGTCAAGCTGGTAGTCGGTGAAGCTGAAGATGGCGTAGGTTCCCAGGCCACTGAGAAGACAGCCAATCAGGATTGGGGGCGTCGGTGGGGTTGGCCGTGTGCTTAAAGAACGTAACCAGCGGATGGCGAGAAAAGTCAGGAGGGCGATCGCCCCCACCCCGACTGCCACAGCCCAGAATCCCAGTTCTGCCCACAGTTGAGCGGGGGTGCTATGTAGCTGGTAGTGAAGTTCTGCTTCCCGTCCGGCCCATGAAGGGCGATATTTCTGGTAAAGTAGCGGTACATTACCTGGTCCCACCCCTGAAAAGAAGTGGCTCAGACCCATCCTCCAACCAGTGGTGACTGTTATCAAACGGTAGGCCAGTTCGCCTCCGCCCTGACCGGTAAAAATTCCTGTGAGCAGCGATCGCAGACGGCTATTTGCCAGCACCAGCAGCACCAGTAGCGCAAATCCTGCCAGGCTCATCATCCCCAAGCAGCGACGGGGTAATTTGCTGTGCCAGAGAAGGACGGCCAATCCAATTACAAACAACAATGACACTCCCAGCCACCCACCCCGTGAGCTAGTGGTATACAGAGCAACCAGTCCCAGTCCCACTCCTGCAAACCAGATCCAGCGTTTCCAGCTAGCTTGATAGATTCCTAACCCCAGAAGTAAGGGCAGCGCTAGCAACAGATGGCCTGCGACGTAATTCTGATGTCCAATCGGCGAGCCATTTCTCAACCCAATATTGGAAAAATCGTAGGGAAGGTTAACCCCATACTGGCGAAATTCTTGCAGACGGCTAAGCTCTGGCAGAAGTGTCTGACTGCTCCAGAGCAAGAGACTGACCAGAATCAATGCCAGATTCAAATATCCCTGCCCAACTAACAGCCTGACTGGGCGTTGCGGAATTTCTAACCAGCTATTGAGGGCATAAAGCGCTGCCAGAAAGCAAATTGCAGCCCAGCCATACCAACGGGCTTGCATCGGAAAGGGAGCCAGTAAAGTGGAAACAACCAGACCCACAACCAGGACTCCAACCATCCAATCTAACCGATTGCCTAACCAGCGAAACCGCTTCTGCCAGAACATTCCCAGCAGCCACAGCACAGGGCAAATCAGCCCTACCTGCCAGAACAACACCCACGGCCACTCAACCATTGCGGTGTTACTGTCTGGCAGCAGCGTAAACAAGATGTAAAAGGCAGCCGTGAGCAGTCCCAACAAATTTCCTTTGGATGAAGATTGAACCAAAGACTTTGAGGATGGGGGGGCAGAAGTTGAGTTACTCATCTTTACAAATAACGATTATGAACTGCTTACAGCGCCACGAAGAAAAAGGGACTATTAGCTGTTAGCTCTTCTCAAGTCAGCCTCCCATGACCTGCATCCCCTTTCAAGCAGGAAAACTCCCCTCCCCACTCCCGGATCCCTATTCCCCACTCTCTGTTTCAAGTCAATACGCGCCCTTACCAAGGAGGATAATTTTGAGGGTTTCTAGCAGAATTTCCAGATCCAGGTTGAGAGACCAGTTGTCAATGTAATACAGATCCAGGCGGGCCGCTTCGTTAAAGGTGTCAATCTCGGAACGACCCGAAATTTGCCACAGCCCAGTAATACCGGGAAGCACCTGGTGACGGGTGTGATGCCAGGGGTCGAAGCGTTCCACATCCCGCAGTGGCAGAGGACGAGGTCCAACCAGGCTCATTTGCCCCAGCAAAACATTGAACAGTTGGGGAAGTTCATCAATGCTGGTGCGGCGAAGGAATTGCCCAATCGGAGTGATGCGGGGGTCATTTTTGATTTTGAACATGACCCCATCGTCGGTTTCATTTTGCTGCTCTAAAGCCGCTTGCATTGCGGCGGCAGCGGGAATCATAGTGCGGAACTTCCATATATGAAAAACTTTGCCGTGGAGCCCCGTCCGTTCCTGGCAAAAGAAGACAGGCCCCGGAGAGGTGAGCTTAATGGCGATCGCCACCCCCAAAAACAGCGGTGATAGGACAATTAACCCCACAAATGCCCCAATAAAATCAATCATTCGCTTCAGTCGATAATCCCACCCACTCAGGAAATCTGCCTCCATCCGCAGGGTGGGGATACCAGCAAAAATTTCCGGCAATCCCCGACGGTGCAGCATTTCTAAGCTAGAAGGGATTAGTCGCAGGGTGATGCCTGCCCGGCGCAGTTGCCAGTAAAGCCCCGAAGCCAGTTCCGTTTGAGGTAGTCCCTCTGCCAGCACTTCCCTGGCTCCAGAAGCCAGAATTGCCTGAAGGGTGGTGGTACTGCTGGCAGTTGAAGAAAGGGCTGCTCCAACCAGCTTACAGCGCGATCGCCGCTTCAGCAGGCGGAAAAGTTTGGATAGCCGCTCCGCCGGAGCCAGCAAGAAAATTGGTGTCTGAGTTTGCTCAAATTGTCGCAGTACCGGGCTGGTCATTAATCGGAAACCAATTACCAATGCAACACTACCGAACCAGGCGGTAAAAAAGAGCGATCGCGGCAAATCTAGCTTTGGGTCATAGAAATAGCTAATGACCAGGGATGATAAGTAGACCCCACTCACCATTTGCCCAGAGCGAATGTAGTTCTTCCATTGGGTCGAAGAGCTATATAAACCGCTGCGAGCAAACAGTATCAGTGTCACAGCAGCAAACAGCCAGAACAGCCCAGGTAAACCCAACCAGACTCCCCAGGAAAGTTGCGGCGGTAGGGGAGAATAAAAACGGTTCAGACGAGCCGCTACCTGCCAGGCGATCGCCAAGGCTGCCGTATCACACAACAACAGGGCCAGCACTCTCTGCCACTGCCAGCTCAAAAGCCTTTGTAACCTAAACCCGTGGGGAGCACGAATATCCGTCGCTTTCTTACAGAAGGTGCTGTTCATTGCAAAAAAAAAGAGAGATGCAATACAGCCAACAGTGACAGGACTGCCAACTGATTTGCAGGGCAACAAGGTTAGTATTCCGCAAAGACACGGAAAACTTATCGCCAGCCCCAGATTCTTTGCTATGTTCAACAGCAACCCCTTAAGGGAGGAAGTTGTTGGTTGTTAGTAATGTGAGGGGTGAGGGGAGTTCTTTATGCATCAACCGACCCAAATGCAAGCTGTACAGCCACCCATCATTCCAGTCATAGGGGAACTGATCCGTCAGCATCCGGGGACTATTTCTCTGGGACAGGGAGTGGTTTCCTATGGGCCACCGCCGGAAGCGATCGCCCAGATTTCCCAATTTCTGGCCAACCCCGATTTTCACAAATATCAAGCAGTTCAAGGCATCCCGCCCCTGGTGGAGCAAAGTGCGGCCAAGTTAAGGATTGAAAATGGGATTGAAATTGGTGAATAACGACAGGTAGTGGTTACGGCTGGCAGCAATATGGGATTTCTCAATGCCATCCTGGCAATTACCAGCCCGGGCGATGAAATTATTTTGCAAACGCCCTATTACTTTAATCATGAAATGGCCGTGGCGATCGCAGGCTGTCGTGCCATTCCCGTTCCAACGGACTCAAATTACCAGCTTCGTCTGGATGCCATCCGACAGGCTATCACTGGAAGAACTCGCGCGATCGTCACCGTTTCACCCAATAACCCTACCGGGGTGGTCTATTCAGAAGCCGACCTGCGGCAGATCAACGCATTGTGTGCCAGTTCGGGAATCTATCACATTACAGATGAGGCGTATGAATACTTCACCTACGATGGGGCGGAGCATTTTTCGCCGGGTTCAATTCCGGACAGTGCTGAATCCACTCTTTCGCTCTATACCCTTTCAAAAGCTTACGGGTTTGCCAGTTGGCGAATCGGTTATAGCGGTAGTCATTATGGTTAGGACGGGGTGCAGGGGTGGAACCCCCGGCTGGGGGCTTCGCCCCAACTCCCTTCTCTAATTCCACTGTCCTAACGCTCCCGCGTAGAGCTATACATGGTGATTCCAACGCATCTCTTGACCTCTGTGATGAAAGATTCAGGATACCAACATCATTAGTCCCCCTGTGGTCTCTCAGTATGCGGCGCTGGGAGCGTTGCAGGTTGGGCATGGGTACTGTCGTGAAAAACTGGGAGCGATCGCCCAGGTACAGCAGCGGATATTTCAGGAGTTCAGTCGGGTCAATCATCTGATCAGCCTTCCTCCTGCCAACGGGGCGTTCTATTTTCTACTTCGCGTCTATACTGAGTTGACTTCAATGCAGCTAGTCGAGCGGCTCATCCGCGAACATCGGGTTGCAGTTATTCCCGGGTCTACATTTGGACTGGAGGAGGGCTGTTATTTGCGGGTCGCCTATGGTGCTTTGCAAAAAGAAGCCGCAACGGAAGGAATTGAACGATTGATTTGGGGACTAAAAACCATTCTGAAATAGAGAAATCGAGCTAAATTCCCTTAGGTCTTTCTGTAGCGCTCTATCTATTGCCTGTAGTTAATGACCCCTTTGAGCAACGGTATGAGCTGGCAGGACGGCGTTTACCGTCAAGTTAACGCTAAATACAAGGCTTGTTTGCTCCCCCCTTACAGTGTTTTTGGAAAATCCCGGATTCCTTAACTGAACGTGAGATATCAGAAAAAGAGGACATAGAAATGCAGACAGTCGTTCCATCGCCCAGAACCACCATGAAATCCGTTCGCCCAAAGCTGATGCCCACCCTTGTTTGCCTTACGGTCGTGGGGCTGCTTGCAGCCTTTCTGCCGTATCCAGGGTTTGAGAACCAGGTAACGGTTATTGATACTACCCGCAAATAACATCACTCTACCTTAAACCACTTGTAGAAGTTCGTTAGAACTGTTTGCCTTAAGGAGTAACGCCTTGACAGGTGGTTTTGTTTTGGAGGTGGAATAATGTTACGCAGGCTGGGACTGATTTTACTTACTGCAATCTTTGGGTTTCTGGTGTGGCAAAGCCGCACACCTGCCCAATCCATTGCTAATCTACAAGCTGATCTCTACAATTTGAGGGCACAGGTCAACCAGCTTCAAGCTCAGGTTGCTCAGCTCAGCCAAAGAAATTTTTCCCGATCGCCCTCCAATATTCCCACTCCGCGCACTCCTTCGGGGAGCCCCTATCTGAGCGATCGCCAGATGCTTGACCGATTAGCGGTTCTAGCGATTGAAGCCAAGGATCGGCTAAATACCCTTGAAGAAAGAGTATCTCGCTTAGAAAAGCGCGCGCGCGATAGCCACATTGAGATGGGTGATAAGTAGGTAGCCATAATTAACTTTCTTTAAGGAGAGAGAGTAGGGGCTGCACTCCCTTTTTTAAAGTTAATGCCCTAAGCAACCTGGCAACAGCTTTATACTTACTAGCTCTATACTTACTAATTAATCTGATCAGACAAGCTGGTGATTAGACAAGCTGGTATGATTCTCCCAGCTTGTCGGTGAAAAGGTAGTGTAAGCTACTCTTTTACTTCAAACAAAACCCTTACAAACAAAACCCTTAAGATATAGATTTTTGTTAGGTAATAAGCGAAAATCATCACCAAATTCCCAGGAGAGCCGCTGGTATTACAGTCTAGAAAAGTTATTTTGTCAGGGTTTCCTTATCAACTGAGTTAAAGCTTTATAAACTATGCCGAGAGATCAGCAGATTCCCCTCAAAGAGTAGGGCAGACTTGATAAATCAGGCTTAATCTCGCCTCTTACACCCTTTAAGAAGTTGACAATGAAGCGGTTGCTGATTGGTATTGCTGGACTTGTCGGCTTAACCATTTCTAGCTGCGCTATCTCCATCCTGGCAACGGCTTTGCCAAAGGAGTTGATCCAGCAGACGATTGCTTGTCCAACAGATGGCAAGGCAAAAATTGAAAATTTTCAGGTAGTAAGTACCCATCGCTGGTCTCAGGGCGTTGTGGTCCTTTTTAGTGGACTGTGCCCAGGTGAAGGGAAGGCTGCGATGAAGCGGATTATTGGACACAAAGTGATTAAACGCAGTGGAATACACTGGCAAATCAGCAGCAGTGATAGTTATGTACTCAAAAACGCTCCATCCAAACCAGAAAAGCTAGTTAATTACAGGGTTAATCGCTCTCCAAACCAAAATAGCGATCGCTATACCGTTTTGTATGGGCAAATCCTAAAGCCCAAAGTAGCGACCGTCGAAGCGACTTTTAACAATGGACAAATCCTACGCGATCACAGTAGCAATAGTGCTTTCGTCCTTATTGCGACTGGAGCTACAGGAGTTTGTGAAGTGCGCATCCTGGGTTCAGATAATCAAATTCTTCGTCAAGAAGAGCCCACCATTTCAAAACGAATGGCCAAAGATGGAAACCCTCAGCAGTGTTTACCCGTGTCGCATCAGCTCTAGGGGTTGGGGTCAGGGATGGGAGTTAGAGGTTAGGAACTAGGGGCTAGGGATTGAGCGCTAGAGACTAAGGTTGAAGAGATAATACTCCATATCTCCTCCACTTCATCCCCTCTCACGTTCCCATCCCTTTCGACCTTTGTCTTTTTCCTTTCGCCTTACTCAAAAGTTTCTTCACACCTTACTGAAGAGAAACCAAAAGATAAAAAACACAAAAAAGGGATGACAGCCTCATCCCCGTTCAGTTACTTACTGAGAGTTTCGAGATTATAGCTGAGGAGTATACTGCTCTTTTTCAGGTATATCTGTATACTCAGCAACGATTTGACGAAACTCCTCGCCATCAATTGTTTCACGCTCAATCAACAGATCGACCAGACGGTCAATCACTGCCCGGTTTTCCCGGATCAGACGGCGAGCTTCATCGTAGCAATGCTCCACAATTGAACGCACCTGAGCATCAATACGGGAAGCAATCTCTTCCGAGTATTCAGAACGCATCATCCAGTCGCGTCCCAGGAAAACCTCTCCCATCTGGCTTTCAAGAGAAACGGGGCCCAGATCAGACATACCAAAGCGAGTCACCATTTGCCGGGCCATAGCAGTCACTTGTTGTAGGTCATTGCCTGCGCCAGTCGTGACTTCTGCATCGCCAAAAATCACTTCCTCAGCTGCACGCCCCCCCAATGCACCCGTAATCCGGGCCAGAATTTGGGCTCTAGAGATTAAACTTTGATCTTCACCAGGAGTGAACCAGGTTAGACCACGCGCCTGACCCCGCGGAACGAGAGTCACCTTTTGAACCGGGTCATGGTGCTTGACTAAAGTACCAATAATGGCATGGCCGATTTCATGATAAGCAATCAAGCGCTTGCTCTTGCTATCTACTAAGGGAGTTCCTTCCATCCCTGCAACGACACGATCCACCGCATCGTCAATTTCCAACATCGTAATCGCTTCTTTCCGGCGACGGGCGGTGAGAATGGCAGCCTCATTCAACAGGTTGGCCAGGTCTGCGCCTGTAAAGCCAGGAGTGCGGCGAGCGATCGCCTCCAGGGATACTTCTTGAGCAAGTTTTTTATTACGGGCATGAACCTTGAGCACCTCCAGACGCCCTTTCATATCCGGCGGATCCACCATCACCTGCCGGTCAAACCGCCCGGGGCGGAGCAGAGCAGAGTCCAGCACATCGGGACGGTTGGTGGCCGCAATGATGATGATGCCCGTATTGCCCTCAAACCCGTCCATTTCGGTAAGCAACTGGTTCAGGGTTTGCTCCCGTTCATCGTTGCCACCGCCAATGCCAGCACCCCGCTGACGACCCACCGCGTCAATTTCATCAATAAAGATGATGCAGGGGGCATTTTCCTTGGCCTTCTTAAACAGGTCACGAACCCGTGAGGCACCCACCCCAACAAACATCTCCACAAACTCAGAACCGGAGATGCTGAAGAAGGGAACTCCCGCTTCACCAGCGATCGCCTTTGCCAGCAGCGTCTTACCCGTTCCTGGCGGACCAACTAGCAACACACCTTTGGGAATGCGAGCCCCCACAGCGGTAAAGCGCTCCGGCTTCTTGAGGAAAGTCACCACTTCCTGAAGTTCTTCCTTTGCTTCCTCAATACCCGCCACATCATCAAACATTACCCCCGTCTTCGCCTCCATTGAGAAGCGGGCACGGGACTTGCCAAAATTCATCGCCTGCCCTGGCCCTCCCGGAACATTGCCAGAACGGCGGAATAAAAAGAATAATCCACCAATCAACAGGATTGGAAAGATCAAATTGCCCAATAATCCCCAGATGGCCCCATCATTGCGAACTGGGTGAGAGTCAAAGCTAATCTTGGATTGCCGCAGTCTAGCGATCAGTTCTGGAGCATTCCCTGGCAAATCAACCCTTAGGTGCTGCAAACGATTATCAAGCTCAGGATCAACCGCCTCAACAATGGCTGTTCGACCGTTATCGTAAAAGTCAACACTAACAACCCGATTTGCATCCAGGTACTCAAGAAAACGACCATAGGTCATCCGGGTGCTTGCCGTATTCCGTCCCATATTCATTGGAGATGGAGCCAGCGAGCTTTGCCAGATGAAAAACCCAATCACAAGTGCAGGCAGTGCCCACAACAAAACGGTTCTCCAAGAAAATTTCATAAATTAGCGCCCTCTTAATAAAGCCACCATCCTTGTCAACGATGGAAATGTTCAACCATCCGCCTAAATTTCTGTGGCTAGAAACGGTAATTTCTCTGGCATAGGGGACTTCTGAAAGAAGACAATCGCTATGCCCACCTCGCCTTTGATAAAAGACAATTGTTAATTAAATTTAACGTAATTATCAGGATTGAGGCAACCAAAGATGTTGTAACCCTAACGAACCTCCGTAATACGGAGAATATAAGTAGGAAAGCGGTTTTTTCCGTAAGAACTTACCCAAACCTGATAAGTGCCTGCTAACCATTGCCCTGAAACCCCTGGATTCTTACCCTGATAGTCGTCGTTACACCAAACTCCTCCCGGGCCTTTGATCGCTATAGCGGTGTCTTCTGGGCTCTCCACCTGCAAACTGAGCGAGTTAAAGAAGGAAGTTAGAACCAGGGTATGATTGGGTTTTGCATTAGCAAAGCCGGTACAACTACCCGTTGGGGTTTCAGAGATTCCCACAATGTCCTTTACAGGAACGTTACCACCTCCACTCCCTCGCACTTGCAGCGAATTAGGAGAAAAACGAGGTCCAATGGTAATATTTTCCAGATTGGGGGGAGACTGGGCCTGGGCCAGAAGATGGCAGAATTCAGTTAGAACAGCCAATAAACTACCTAATAACGGCGCGATCGCCACCCATCTCCCAAATCCTAATTCGAAGTTCCGGTAATTTGTCTCAGGCATAACTACTAAGCGTTTAACGGTCTCAGTCCCAGAAGACGATAGCAGAGTCAGAGAGTTCCTTCAGTACCTTACCCCTTCGCAATCTCCAGCGCCTTTTGCAGTCGCAGCGTATCCCACCCGCGTTGATGTAAAAGCAACCAGGATTGAAGCAAATCGGGACCACGAGTATCTCCCGTCAAGGCAACCCGCAGAATTGGTTTAAGCTGCCCTTCCTTGCGGCCCAGTTGAGCGGCTACCTGTTTAATGAGTTCTTGAGCACTGGACTCTGTAAGGGATTCTGTTTTAACCAGAGCACCAGCAATGCCTTCTACGATCGCCGCCGAACCATCCTGCCGCAGCTTTTTAGTAGCCTCTTCCGTAAACTCGACATTCTCAACAAATAGATACCGTGTCATGGTAACCGCCTCATTTAGACGAGAGAGACTCGGACCAACTAAGGCCGTGATCTGTTCTAGCCAGGGACGTTGACCTGACCAGTCGAGCTGATAGTCTGCTGCCTGCCAGTAGGGAATGAGCAAATCTGTTAATTGCTCAACCGGCATGGAGTGTAAATACTGACTGTTGATCCAGTTCAGCTTATCCCAATCAAACTTAGCCCCAGCTTTGTTCACGCGATCAAAGCCAAAAACTCTGGCGGCTTCTTCCAGAGTAAAGATCTCATCCATACCTTCCGGCGGCGACCAACCTAGCAGGGTCATATAATTGGCGATCGCCTCCGCCGTGTAGCCCATTTGCTTAAAATCTGAAATAGAGGTCACCCCATCCCGTTTGGAAAGTTTTGCCCCTTTCTGATTCAGGATCAGAGGCGTATGACCAAATTCAGGAACTTTTGCTCCTAATGCCTGGTAAAGCAGAATCTGCTTGGGGGTGTTGCCGATGTGATCCTCCCCACGGATGACATGGCTAATTTTCATATCGATGTCATCAACCACAACTACAAAGTTGTAGAGGGGCTGACCTACTTCACTCCCTGAAGCGGCACGGGCAATCACCATATCCCCCCCCAGATCTCGCCCCTTCCAGGTTACTTTACCGCGCACCAGATCATGCCAGGTGATTTCCTGGTCATCATCAATGATGAAACGGATAACGGACGCCCTTCCCTCTGCTTCAAACGCTGCCTGTTGCTCCGGCGTTAGCTTGCGGTGCCGGTTATCATAGCGGGGAGCCTCTCCCCTGGCTTTCTGAGCTTCTCGCATAGCGTCCAATTCTTCAGGCGTGTCGTAGGCACGGTAGGCCAAACCTTTGTCCAGGAGTTCCTGAACTTTCTGACGATACAACTCCAGCCGTTTAGTTTGAAAAAATGGCCCCTCATCCCAGGTCAAGCCCAACCAAGTCAACCCATCCAGAATGTTTTGGGTGTACTCGGGGCGCGATCGCTCCAGATCGGTATCTTCAATCCGCAAAATAAACTTACCACCGTGGCGACGGGCAAATAACCAATTAAATACTGCTGTTCTAGCAGTACCAATATGAAGATTGCCAGTAGGACTGGGCGCAATACGAACTCGAACAGACATAGATAGACATCAACACGCCTTTGCATCCCTCATTCTAAAGGGTCTACGGGACTGACGGGGCTCGAACCCGCAACTTCCGCCGTGACAGGGCGGTGCTCTAACCAATTGAACTACAGTCCCTTATTCTGAAGCCAGCCACCATAAACGGCATCTAGCATGTTGTGTACCTAATCAAAATAGGCTTTTAGCACTTTTGAATTAGGCTTTTTGAACCTGGCTCAGCTTTTTGAACCTGGCTCAGGTGGAAACTCCAGGGTATTTGCCATCTGGCAACCCCTATTCTAGATTTTACTCTAAAAAGCTACCTCAAATCTTGCTCAGCTTAGTCTGAAGAAGATTCGGTATTCGGTGTCGCATCTTCCTTACTCTGATCCGCATTCCGCTTTTTGGATTTAGGCCGCTGAATATGTTTGGCGAGTATTGTGAGAATCGCCTGGATATCAGTCCGACTGCGGCGAGTTACTGATTGATCGTCATCCATGATAGGGGGGACACTCAATCAAATACAACTGTTTAACTTCGGAAAGAGATAGATACCCTTCAGTCCCCAATTCAATTTGTGAAAAATTCGTTAGAGGATGCTTTAAAGGCCCTACAGCCTGTAACAGAACGCTCAAATCCCCCTTAAATCTCCTTTAAAGAATTTAAGGGAAGGAGATCTTAAGCCTGCTTCTCTCTTGTTAAGTGTTCAGGGGAGCTAGAGGAGATTCGCTGAGTACTCAAGATCACAGACCATCGCTTTTCAAACATCCTCTCAGCTAACCAGGTTTGCCCCCCTAAACCAGTAGAATAAGAATTAGCTTTTAGAGTATTTCCCACTCATTTTAGAGGTCTGATTCTGCTTATCCAGGATAGTTAAGATGGCCTGGATATCAGTTAAGCTTCGGTGAGACTTGATTGAATCTTCGTTCATATCTGAACACCCTCTTTAAGGAATTGTTGTTTGATATAAGTAGGTAGCCACAATTAATTGTGAAGGGGGGAGTGGAGGGGGTGAAACTCCACTCCCAAAATTATCCTTAGTTTAATTGTGCCCAGTATTTAGCGTTCACAAATAGTTTGTGAATAAGGGGCATGGCCCCCTGCACCCCGTTCAAATTTCAGGAAAGACGCTATATTTAGGAATGAGAATTAAATAACCTGGAATTTTATAGATTGCATCAGGCGATAGCCATAATGCATCAACCTCTTGAATTGATGTGTTGGGCTGCCGCTAATACATTCTACGTCTACGCCAGAATTCGGATTTATTTAATCCACAATCCTTGCCCGCTTCCCATTGCTCTTTAAGCCTTTTGATTTAGTTAGTTTGCCTGATCTAAACACCAGTTACGCAGGGGAGATTACTCCCTTCAGCAGGATAACCTTTCGAGCTATTTAGCATCTGTCAGATTTACATTTTGGTGGTGGGGGTTGCTTAGCAAAGGTAGGAGCTAAATCCAGTAGAACTACGCTAGCAAGGGCGATTGCTGTTACAATGGCTAATTCTTTGAAAAGGTTAGTTCTGGTCATTGGTCTCGCTTTGAACAATTCACTAATGCGTTTCTGGATAGGTTTTAGCCGAGATTAATCTGGAAGCAGATTTAGTAGAAGAGTATTCTAAGAATGGGGCAATTACTTATCAGCAAACACTTGCAGCTCAAACCTTCCCTAAATGTCACAATTGGGGGTTCAAAAAATTTCTGGCAAGCAAAACCAATAATTGCAAATGCTTACTGATGTAGTGAACCTGGATGCATCGCGTTCACTGATCATCAACAAGGCTATTGTTTTGAAAGTAAACCCTTTTTCAAACTGAGACTAGCGTTTTTCGGAAGTCTAACCAAAACAACATTTTTAGAGGTTTCACTATCCCTCAGTTAAAACTGCTCAAACTGAGAACTGATGAGCTTTTGGGCAGTTCGATACCGAAAATGATATATGAAGTGAGTGTAAATAAAAACACATCTACTGAGAAAGTCTAACCACCTCAATGTCTACTAAAGGTCTACTAAAGGCGTCAAACCTTCTTTCCCCAGTCCTTTCGTGATAGTGCGCTAATTATTGCCTAATTATTGCGCTGTTCCTTCGGGATCCTCATTGAGAACTTACTTCCGTAATTATACGTAAATGTCAGTCAGGTTGTGTAAATACACAGCCTCTACACAGTCTCTTTAATCTTAATCTTGCTTAATGCTTGATTTCGTAAATTTATAGCTGTTACCAGGTTGCTTAGGACATTGGTTTTAAGGGGGTGTGGAGGCTATGCCCCCAGCCAGGGGTGGAGAACCCCTGACCCCGTCCTAAGCCTGGTGGATATCGCTATACTAATGGGGTTACTAATCGAAATGAGTGGGGTTCAGTAGCATGCATAAATGGGCGATTTGCTACTGGCTGTTGGTTATTTTGAAGTCAGTCTCCCACGCTTTACAACCGCCTCCACCCATCCACTCCTCTTTTGCAGTTGTTTTGCTCATTCAGCTTGGGGCGGTAGTTCTCGGCAGAGTGGAAATTCGACCCGGAAGGTAGTCCCTACGTTCTCCTGGCTTGTAAGCGTAATTTGACCTTGATGGAGTTCAACGCATTGTTTGACAATCGCAAGCCCCAGTCCTGTGCCCCGGAAGGTGTCTGCATTTCCAGCCCGGTGAAATAGTTCAAACAATTTAGGTTGATCCTCTGGAGGAATGCCAATGCCCTGATCCTGAACTTCAAAGTAAATACTTTCTTCTAAACAAAGCAAAGTAAATCTGACGACACTTCCCCGGGGAGAGTACTTAATTGCGTTGGATAGCAGGTTGGTCAGAATTGAACGAAGTAATTTTGCATCCAGACAGGCATGCTGACAATTTCCTTTGCAGGTGAAGGCAATGGTATGGTTTGTCCCCATTCCTAGTTTTACTTCGTCCAAAATTTCTCGACAAAATTCCTCTAAATTTAAACAGACTGGGTTGAATTCTAGTTTTCCGGCTTCTGCTTTACCAATTGTTAAAATATCCTCCATCAATTGATTAATATTTTGGATTGCCGTTCGAATTCGCCGGAAATATTCACGCTTTTTCTCTTCACTTGCCACATCCCCATACTGCTCAAGAATCTCAGTAGCTGTTCTGATTGCCGTGAGGGGTGTTCGAAATTCGTGAGAAGCAATGGAGACGAAGCGAGACTTGAGTTCACTGAGTTCTTTTTCTTCTTCCAGGGCGCGACGGATTTCGTTCTCGGTCTGTTTTCCTTCTCGAATCAGTTGCTCACGGGTACGGATGCTATCAATCATCACTTCAAAGACTTGAGCAAGGGTATTCATTTCATCGGGAAACCAGCGCTGTTTTGCAAAGGAAAGAGCCTGGTTGTAGTTGCCAATAGCAATGCGTTCAGCAGATTCTGTAAGTTCAGTCAGATGTTTGGTCAACGCTCCAGACAGGATGTACACCAGGATGAATAAAACGGCGTAGGTTGAAATGAAGGAGAGCAGCACTTTATCCCGAATCTCTTGCTGCACTTTGAGAACGTAATCAGCTTGAATATCCACCCCCAGGATTGCAACCACTTTTCCCCTGGAATCCTTAAGGGGCGCAAAGGCAGAGAGCCAGGTACCCCATTTATCGGTGTAGATATCGGGTGTTTCTGCGATCGCCCCTCGTTCGATGACGTGTTCAGTTACCCGTCCTGGCACCCCTGCCTCCAGAAACCGAACCGATTTGGCTGGATTGTATTTTGCCCACAGGTCAACCAGGTAAATGATTTCTAGTTGATCGGGTGCGACAGCGGGCTCCCCAACTCGGCGATTATACCTGGCTTTGCCGAAGGTATAGGTATAGAGCCAGGCTCGTGGTTCTATGCGATGAACGGTTTCAAACCAGGCTAATTAATGCTGAAATCGAGGGTCATCTGAAAAGCCATCGGCATTAGGTTTTCCACCTGCATAGAGGGCAAGTAATTCTTTAACATCAATCCCATTGGCTGCACCAATCAGGGTCGATTTCATGTCTGCTCTCAATCGAGAAATTGTTTTTTCGGTTGTAAAGGTATAGAACCAATAGAAAGCTCCAGCAAAAACAATGCTGAACACCATGCTGAAACCCAATAGAATTTTGACCCGCAGACTGACAAACTGGCTATGGCGTTCCTTGGGGTTGGCGGTTGAAGCCTCATAATTTCTATTTGGTTGATGTTGTGACAAACCCACCTTACGCAACCTTCAAATGTGCCTCACTGAGACTAACCTTTTTTGTCAGAACCTGAAAGGATAAAAGTCTTCTTTCACTTCGAATCCGTTCCAGTGTTCATGAGGCAGAAGGAATAGTGTGAGGGAGGGAGAAGCAAAATAGGGTGGACAGTCCCGAATTGACTAACTGGGTAGGTTTTGGGGCTAAACATTTCAGATTCGATTGGATTAGGTAATTGAGCCTAGTGGATGCAATGAACAATCACTGATAACAGCCTCATGCATTAATGAACGCTTAGTAATGCTTAATTAGTAATGCTTAATAATAAGGGAATATGGATGCAGGAGTTATTTATTTGTCTGACTGGGTTTCAAGATGGCACGAAATCTTGAAAACAGATTCAGGGCTGTAACTCCTTAGAATAAGGTATTTTTTGTTCTCAGTAGGCATTGATGTTCTCAGTAGGCATTGACTGGGCAGGTCAAGTCACATCGTATGCTGATCTTTCAAGAAATAGCGGTTTAAATCCAGAAAATTTTCGTTACAAGGGAAGAAACCTGGTGCTAACCCAACAGATTGAAACGAGTTTGAAAATTATGTACGGGACTGACGGGGCTCGAACCCGCAACTTCCGCCGTGACAGGGCGGTGCTCTAACCAATTGAACTACAGTCCCTCAAAAGAGGCGATCTTTATTTTGGCGATCGCGGGTACTTTTGTCAAACCCTTTTTAGGGATAACCGCCATCTTTTTTTGGCTTCCCCTCGCACTTATTAAAAACGGGGAATGGGGGGAAAGATTTTTCTGCTTGAGTTGGGTGCTGGGCTCAGGAAACTGACTCATGATTACCAGGAACCAAATGAAAAAGCCACTTTGTGATAGGTTACAGCCAGGTCAAGAACTGAATGGTATGTACGTTCGAGATGCACTTGAGACTGATTTGTCTGCGATCGTCGAAATCTACAACACCACCATTCCCTACCAGATTGTCACGGCGGATATGGAGCCAGTGACGGTGGAAAGCCGATTGCAATGGTTTCATGCTCACAAGCCAGAGAGAAGACCGCTTTGGGTGGTGGAGACTGAGGAGAAGGTGGTTGCCTGGTTAGGGTTTCAGTCGTTTTATGGTCGCCCTGCCTATGAAACGACGGCAGAGTTGAGTATTTACGTGTCACCGGGGTATCGGTCTAAGGGGATTGGGAAAATGTTGTTGCAACGGGCGATCGCTCACAGCCCCTCCTACGGAATTAAGACTTTACTGGGGTTTATTTTTGCTGAAAATCAACCCAGTCTAAGACTGTTTGAGCAATTTGGCTTTCAACAGTGGGGTTATCTGCCGAAGGTAGCAGAGTTTGGTTCACTGGAGCGAGATTTAGTCATTGTAGGGTTGCGGTTGGCGTAGGGTAGAGGGGGGAGGGAGGGGGCAGCGATCAAAGGCAGGGCTCTGTAACAACAGCATTTCTGACCATGCAGCATCATAACTTCATGAATACGTGATTTCGGGTGCGATGGGAGAGTAGGGGAGAAACCAGTTCACTGAGGGGATCAAGGTCATGGAAGCAGGGAATGGGGCAACCATACTCCACACAGAGGCAATCGTGGATGAGAACGATTTTGCTTTGAAGTTCTGTCTCAGTAAATCCATTCAATCAATCGTTAGCAGCATTCACAGTGCCCTTGAAATCACCTTTCAGCTATTTATAGCTCTACGCGGGTGCGTTAGGACATTGGAATTAGAAGAGGGAGTGGGGACTTCGCCCCCAGCCAGGGGTTCCACCCCTGCACCCCGTCCTAACCATAATGACTACCGCTATGTTTTCAAATTATTTTCAAAAAAAAGGTAGGTTTAACACCCACCCTGCGAGAGAGTAGCCGTTGACGTCTAAACTAACGCCTTAGAGGGTTTCCAAGCTTCTAAGCCGTTGAGTACTTCATCGGCGGTTGCAGTCCAGCCAACAATGCCACCCTGGGCACGAACCATTTCCAGGGTTGATTATTTGAATTCGGGGAAATAACTTTCGGTACAGTCTTCCACCATGAGGCATTCGTAGCCGCGATCGTTGGCCTCCCGCATGGTTGTCTGGACGCAGACTTCGGTGGTAACTCCAGTAATGAACAGGTGGGTAATGTTCTGTTCTTTCAGAATCAACTCTAGATTGGTTGCATAAAATGCACCTTTACCTGGCTTGTAAATCACAAACTCCCCAGCGATGGGAGCCAGTTCGGGGATAATTCCATTTCCGGGTTCACCCTTAATCAAGATCCGTCCCATAGGTCCCGGATCACCAATTTTGAGATCCCCCTTTCCGCGTTTGATTTTGGAGGGAGGGCAATCGGACATGTCAGGTTGATGGCATTCAATGGTGTGGATGATAGGCAATTCCTTGGCACGGAATCTTTCTATCAACCGTTTCAGGGTAGGTACGATCGCCTGCAACCGGAGAACATCATTGCCCAAAGCATCGCCAAACCCGCCGGGTTCTAGAAAGTCTCGCTGCATGTCAATGCCCACCAGAGCTACATTACTTGCTTCTGGTAATTCATATTCATAGAGCTGGGCGGAAATAGTAGCCATAACCGTTCAAACTGTCTCTAATAACTAATGACTAAACACTGAATGGCGCTGAATGTAGGCTGGTGGGCGATGTCCACCCAACAACTCCTAACTGGTGGGTAGTGCCCATCCTACTTTTTAACAACTCTCTAATCCGCTTAGAAAGACGCTACCCCTCCACCTCCACCGTCACTTCACTAACAACTAACAACTTTTCCTAATGCCCGGCCATGCTCTGACCAATCTGGGCGAAGTCTGCTTCGTCAGTTTTGCTTTCGTAGGCAAACTTACCGCCACTGATGACAAGGATACGGTCAGACAGCTTAAGTAATTCATCCAGGTCTTCGCTGACCAGGAGTACCGCTACGCCCCGGTTGCGAGCTTCCAGAATTTGACCATGGATGTAGTCTACGGCGGCAAAGTCCAGACCAAAGCAGGGATTTGCTACAATCAACAGCTTGATATGGTCGGAGTGGAGTTCCCGCGCCAGTACTGTCCGCTGAACGTTTCCACCCGACAGGTTGCCAACCGGGGTTTCAGGGGATGGAGTTTTAATTTTGAACGTGTTGATCAGTCCAATAGCCATCTCACGAATGGCTTTGAAAACGAGTAAGAACCCTTTTGCCTGGGGGGGGCGATCGAAGGTTCGGAGGGCCAGGTTTTCGGCCACGCTCATGTGAGGCACACAGGCGTTGCGAAGGGGTTCTTCTGGCAATACAAACACCCGATGCTTATACATCTCAGCACGGGTCATGTTGTAGGGTTCGCCGTTCACCAGAACCTGACCGGCTGTAGCAGGGCGCTGACCTGCCAGGACTTCGACCAGTTCCCGTTGCCCATTGCCAGAGATGCCTGCAATTCCAACGATTTCTCCACTATGAACTGTCAAGTTAACGCCCCCAATGGCTTCCAGCCCGTTGTCTTTATTGGCATGAATATCTCGAATTTCAAGGACGGGAACCGATTCATCATGGGCGATCTTTTCTACAGGCTGGGGCTCCCGTTTTTCGCCCATCATCATCTCGGCCATCTCCGAGATCGTCAGGTCTTTTACTCTACCTGCTCCAGCAAATTTGCCTTTACGCAGAACAGTAATTTCATCCGCAAATGCCATAATCTCGCGGAACTTATGGCTAATCATTAGAACACTGATCTTGCCATCAGTCACCTGCTGCCGGATCAGGCCCAGAACCTCATCGGCCTCGGCTGGGGTTAGTACTGAAGTGGGTTCGTCCAGAATCAGAATTTTGCTTTTGAGGTAAAGTTGCTTTAGAATTTCCAACTTTTGCTTTTGTCCGGCGGCAAGTTGGGCGATCGCTGCATCAAGTGGAACCTTGAATGGTGCCGCTTCCATGAACGCTGCCAGTTCTTTGTATTCCTGCTTCCAATTGATCAGTCCAGGACTGTCATAACGGGACAGCACCAGGTTTTCTGCCACGGTCATGGAAGGCACCGAAGTAAAGTGCTGATATACCATGCCAATGCCATAGCGTTGAGCATCGCGGGGGCTGTCAATCTGACAGACCTGGCCATCAATCATGACTTGCCCTGAGGTGGGTTTGTAAAAACCCATAATGCACTTCACTAAAGTACTTTTGCCCGCTCCGTTTTCTCCCAGCAAGGCATGGAAAGTTGCAGGCTTTAGTTTCATGGAGACAGTGTCTAAAGCAATCAAAGGACCAAAATGCTTGCTCATGTTGACCACTTCCAGGTCGGGGGGGGCAGCAGCACTACGCATATCAGTCATTTCTTGAGTAATGGCATCTGCAACTTCTGTCATTCTTCCTCCTGCGGGGAGCTTAGGTAAAAGATTTAAGATTTAGGATGGGTTCTGGACTGCTTATCCGCTAATCGTACCGAGGGCTCCTGGCGCACCCGAAAGCGTCTTCTTCGGTGAACAGGTAATGATCATGATTAGCAGAGTCAATACGTAGGGTGCTGCATTAAATAAATAGCGTCCCTGCTCAATGCCGACTGCTTGTAGGGCAGGCCCGATCGCCTGTGCGCCGCCAAAAAAGAGGGATGCCCAGAGGCACTGAATTGGGTTCCAGCGAGCGAAGATGACCAGAGCAACAGCCATCAAACCCTGTCCGCTGGAAATGGTCTCAGACCAGATACCAGGGTAGTAAAGAGAGAGACACGCTCCTCCAATTCCTGCCAGAAAGCTACCAGCAATGATGCACAACATGCGCACTTTCTTAATAGAAACACCCATTGCCAAGGCAGCATCGGGACTATCGCCCACTGCCCGGACAAATAAACCCCAGCGGGTCGATTTGAAAAACCACGCCATCAGGGGAGCGATGAGGACGCCCAGAATAAACAGGGGGCTGATTTTGAGAGCAGATTGAACCGCTGGCATCGTACTCCAACCACCAATGTCAATAGTTGGCAATTGCGGTGCTTTGGGCTGAATAAATGGCTTGCCAAAGAAGAAGGCAACCCCGCTGCCAAAAATAATCATGGCAATACCAACGGCAATATCATTCACTTTCGACTGTTGAGAGAGCCAGGCATGAATCAAACCCAGCACCATTCCGGCACAGCCTGCCACTAATACGCCTAACCAGGGAGACAGGGCGGAGGGCAACCCCCACTTTTCGGCACCCAGGTAGGAAACGGCGTAGGCACTCATTGCCCCGGTCAATAAGGTTCCTTCCAGACCCAGGTTGATTTTGCCGCTTTTCTCCGTCAAACACTCTCCCAAACTGACGAAGAGAAAGGGAGCACTCCCTCGTAGCGTTCCTGCAAAGATTCCCAGGGGTACTCCCCACCAGCCCAGTGCTTCTGCTGCCATTACGATCCTCCAAAAACAAATCAGTTTTGAATTTTGAGTGTTGAGTTTGAGGTTTGAGATTAATTCTTCCCATGCGATGGCGGAACCTGATTTGTTGGAAACTGATACGCAGGTAACTACTGGTTATTCAGAATTCAAAACTCAAAACTTAAATCTATACAGGGATTGTGGTTGAAGTAGACGGCGGGGTTGAAGGTTCTGGGGGGTTGTCTTTGAAGATCTGGAAGCGTCCATAGAGGGATTCACTGTACAAAACGACGATGAAGACCAATCCCTGGAACAGAAGAACCGTTGCATCGGGCATCCCAAAAGTTCGCTGTAAGGCACCACCACTGGCGACAATACCACCCAGCAGAACGGACACCAGAATTGCTGCCAGAGGGTTATAACGAGCGACAAAGGCGACCAGAATTCCTGCATAACCGTAGCCTGCGACGATAGAGGCATTTGCCTGCCCCTGAACGGCGGCCACTTCAACCATGCCTGCCAGTCCGGCACAGGCACCAGCCAGAAAGCAAATCGTGACTGTAAGTTTACCAACTGGAAGCCCTGCCACGCGAGCGGCTTTAACGTTTCCACCAGCCGTACGGGCCGCAAAGCCGAAGGTGGTGTGCTGGATCAGGAAGTGGGCTATGGCACAGAGAATCAGCCCGAATATCAGCCCGTAATGAATTCGGGTGGATGGAATGTTGCCCAGCTTATAAATTTCGGGAAGGGGGAAGGTGGAGGGTTTGTTGAGCGAGGCCGGGTCCTTCATTGGCCCTTCGACCAGGTGATTCAGGAGGGCGATCGCAATGTAGTTCATCAACAGACTGCTGATGGTTTCATTGACTGCCCGGTAGTGGCGCAGGGCACCGGCGATCCCAATCCAGATTCCACCCGCTGCCATCCCTGCCAGCGCCATTGCCAGCATCACAATCACAGGCGGAACCCCCAGGAGATTTTGCACCTGCTCTGGAGAAGGCAGAATGCTACCGTAGGA
Organism: Leptothermofonsia sp. ETS-13; assembly: GCF_049200465.1. Taxonomy (NCBI): domain Bacteria; kingdom Bacillati; phylum Cyanobacteriota; class Cyanophyceae; order Leptolyngbyales; family Leptolyngbyaceae; genus Leptothermofonsia; species Leptothermofonsia sp. ETS-13. The sequence continues at coordinate 174,983 of NZ_CP120836.1, read as the reverse complement.
AAGCAGCAAACCTGCGGTGATCGCGCCCAGGGCACCCATCACCAGCGCTCCTTCATTGCCAATAATCATCAAGCCAAGGCGTGCGGGCAATGCGGTACAGAGGGCAGTCAACATCAGAGGAGCCGCCCGCAGTAGCGAACCCTGAAATGAACGCCAGTTGCTGAACGCCGATTTATAGATAGCGGCGTAAATTGCAAATGGGTTTTTGCCATAGAACGCGCAGAAGATGCCAAACAACACCATGGCGACCAGAATAGCGCCGATGGGAATGGCGATCGCCTCTGCCATTGATCGCCAATTAGAACGACTCAGTGACATAACTTCAACTCGTCTTACCAATAACGCCTTCAGCCAGCCAGTCAATTTGGGTCAGTTGGGGATCGGTGATCTTGTATGCGGTACCGGCGGGAATCTCAACATTACCTGTGTTATCTTTCACAACGCCCTTGTACACCATCATCGAACCATCAACGATTTTGGCTTTTGTATCTTCTACATCCTTCTTCGCCTCTTCTGAGACGGCGGGGCCAAACGGTGCAAGCTCGACGTAATTCTCCTTCAGGCTACCAATCACCTGGTGGGGAATGCCTCCATTCATCAGGGTCTTGCCGCTCTGGAGCATTTCCACATAGTTCTTGAAAATGGTGTCCCACTTGTACACTGTTCCGGTTAGATACCCTTTGGGTGCCAGATCGTTTTGAGCAGCGTGGAAACCACTGGAGAAGATCCCACGCTTTTCAGCTGTTTCAATCACCACCTTGGGACTGTCCACGTGCATTGCCACCACATCAACGCCCTGATCGGCCAGAGAGTTCGTGGCTTCCGCCTCTTTGACAGGCAGAGACCAGTCCCCAGTAAAGATAACCTGCATTTTGATATCGGGTTTAACGCTGCGAGCGCCCAGGATGAAGGGGTTGATATTGCGCAGAACCGGATTAATGGGTTTTGCTGCCACAAACCCTAACTTGCCCGTCTTACTGGTCATAGCAGCGACCCGCCCGGCAAGAAACTGCCCCTCATCTACTAGGGCAAAGTAACTGCCAATATTGTCCGGCAATCCTTCCTTCCAGAGGGTTCCAGCATGGAGGAACTGCACTTCTGGATAGTCTTTGGCAACCTGAAGAATGTGAGGGTCAAAATATCCAAAAGACGTGGGGAAGAGAATGGTTGCTCCATCTTGCTCAATCATGTTACGCATCACTTCCTGAACCTCTTTGGTTTCAGGGACGTTTTCTTGCTCAACAATTTTTACGCCAGGTAACTTAGCAATCTCTAAGGCCCCTGTGGCTTGGGCCTGGTTCCAGCCATAGTCATCTTTAGCACCTACATAGATAAAGCCCATCACCAGGGGTTTCTCAGAAACTGGGCTGGCTTCTCCTCCGGCACCAGCCTGAGGAGCTGAAGGGGTGGAAGCACAGCCAGTCCAGAGTTTGGAAGTGGCTCCAAATGCAGCCGTTGCCAGAAGTCCCCGAATAACCTGACGACGAGGGATGTACAAATACTTTCTCGTACTCACTGTCTGATTCTCCTTTGAAGCTGTAGGTGGGAAGGGGTCACCACACGGCACCGATAAAGTCCACTACACCTGGGATTTAGAGGATATTTGTCAGCCTATGGGAAAAAACTTTGGCCAAATGTGCCAAATTTGACGGTTTGAGAGTTTGACGAGGTTCGATAAAGGTTAAGAAGAAGGCTAGATTAGGGGGTAGTGCATTACGGCAGTGTGGGAAAATTTGTAACAACTACTACGACTTGTTCATTGTCTGTCTTCAAATTTGAGTCAATTAGATCTGAGAACCTTGATAAGTTATAGTCTCACATTTATCTGATTCCTGATTCACGACCATCGCCTGACTTAAAGTCTTGAAAATGAATTGTTTTTATCTGACTTAACCTATTCAGTTACCGGGGTTTGCTAAGATACCTTTTGCCTATGGCTGCTGATAAAGCCCTGGTCATTCTTGAGAATATCCTTTCTGAAGAAAAATCTCCTTTGTGAAGAACGCCTGAGCAAACTTCGGATTCCAATTTTCTGGGATATCTGGAACAAACTGTCCTATCAAGCGATCGCCCACAATTCAGTCTACGAACTGGGCTACATCAAGCAAATAGGCTCTCAGTTATGGCAACCTCCTTCGAACTGGCCTAGTCAGCTTTTACCGAAACTTTCAGCTAGATTTTGGATGTTTCCTTCAGCCCGGATAGTCAGATGCTGACAGCGAGCCATATCAGCTACAAAGTTCACATCTGGCGGGTGGTGGATGGTAAGAAATTGCTGGACTGCCAGTCTAGTGATGACTGAGTCTAGTTCTGCCTTTAGTCCTGATGGCAAGACCCTAATCAGTAGAGGACAGGATCGGTTGGTGCGTCTGTGGGATATCTCTGGAGTCGGAAGAGTGAGGAATCGGGGGGCACCTGGACAGGAAAGACCTGCGATCGCCAATGCTTCCTCTACTACTTTAAGCGGGAATGATAGCTGGATCTGGTCGGTTGCCTATAGTACCCAGGGGGAGTAGGGGGGGATGGAATGTCCTTAGGGATACTTGCCAGGGGCAGCGAAGACGGCACTATTCACCTGTGGAACATTCCCTCTGTTAACTCTCAGCCCGCATGACAGAAACAGTAGTGCCCCCCGCCCTTAATGCCATAGCTATGCTGTCTGGTCGGTTGCCTTTAGTCCAGACGGGCACATCCTGGCCAGCGGCAGTCTGGATGGCACACTGCGACTGTGGAATCCCCCCTCCAGCCTATCCGTCGCGGTTGCATAAACAAATCAAAAATGTCGGCTTCTCGGTCGCCCACATGCGCGATACACACGGACTGATCCACCCCACCTTCGGCTGCCACTAACATGTCGAGCCAACGTTGACTTTCTTTGTCACAGATGGCTTTTTTGCGGCGTTCTCCCCGCTTGCCCTGGCGCTCTGCTCGACTCCAGGTGTGCTGATGCAATAGACCCAACGGTTCGCCACCACCACTGACGGCAAAGCAGCTATGCACTTTGATGCCCTGCTGCTGGCTCTGGTTGATATAACCCAATCCGCTGATTTGCTTCAAACTGCTGAAGTCTAAATCTGTCGTGTCCTGAATGGCCAGCACACGGATTGCTCATTAACTCGCCTCACCACACTATCTCGATGACTCGCTATTATCTGCTCTAGCTTTACCTGAGTTCGACGAAGTTTGTCATTTTCAAAGAAACTTGAAAATTACATTGGTGCGATTTGGAACTTCATCCATCACTACAATCAGAAGATTCAGGAGAAATTGCAACGAGAGCAGAGGGCTGACTTTTCTCTATCCTTTACCTAATGGCACTAACCCCCTCTGCTTTTGGACTGAAAAGAGATCTGGATGGCTCTGGATAGCAACGCCAAAGATTTGGTTGAGCTGTTCCAGGGTAAAGTTGTTGTATGCCATGACTTAAACAGCAATCCACTTACTCCTATCCTACCGAGATGACTGAGGGATGTTCGTGACAGGTGGCCAGTACTTCCTTTCGGGCCCACTGATCGGCACTGACAATATCATCCAGAGTGGGATGGGAACAGTTGTGAATCTGGTAGCGATCGCACACCTGCTCAATCAACCGAGGAATATCCAAAAACCGAATCCGCTCCTCCAGAAAAAGGGCAACGGCCTGTTCGTTCGCGGCATTCAATACCGCTGGCATACACCCTCCTGCCCGACCTGCTGCATAGGCCAGCTTCATACAGGGATACTTTTGGTGATCGGGTTCGCGGAAGGTCAGGCTACCCACCTTCACTAGATCCAGCGGTTCCCAATTAGTATCAATTCGTTCCGGGTAGGAGAGGGCATAGAGCAGGGGAAGCCGCATATCGGCCCAGCCCAGTTGCGCCAGAACGGAAGTATCCTGCAACTCGATCATTGAGTGAATGATGCTTTGCGGATGGATAACGATCTCAATCTGGTCGTAGTCCATCCCAAACAGAAAGTGAGCTTCAATGACTTCCAGTCCTTTGTTCATCAATGTCGCGGAGTCGATGGTAATCTTGCGCCCCATTGACCAGTTAGGATGTTTCAAAGCATCGGCAACTGTCACCTGTTCTAACTTTTCAACGGGTAAGTCCCGGAATGCCCCTCCAGAAGCCGTCAGCAGGATGCGACGCAGCCCCCTCTCAGGCACTCCCTGCAGACACTGGAAGATGGCAGAATGCTCCGAATCGGCGGGCAGCAATTTGACTCCATGCTTCTGCACCAACGGCAGCACAACGGGACCCCCTGCAATCAACGTTTCTTTATTGGCCAGGGCAATGTCTTTTCCAGCTTCGATCGCCGCGATCGTGGGCAACAACCCGGCACAACCCACAATTCCAGTAACAACGACATCCGCTTCACTATAGCGAGCCACCTCAATCACTCCTTCCTCTCCTGCCAAAAGGAGGGGTTGGGGAGAAAGGTCAGCCAGGGTCGCTTTCAAGTCAGGTAGTTTTTTACCTTCGCAAATGGCTGCGATCGCAGGCTGAAACTGACGAATCTGCTGTGCCAGCATTTCCACATTGCTTCCAGCGGCCAGTCCCACAATCCGAAACTGATCGGGATGATGGGTCACAATGTCCAGAGTCTGGGTACCAATCGACCCGGTGGAGCCAAGGAGAGAGATTGCTTTCACGGTTCAGTGGTTAAGTTACACCTCCCCTATCTTACGCCTGTTGGCACCCAATCCTTAAGCAATTCTTGAGTTGAAGCTTGGGAGGCGATCGCTTAGCGGAAAGGAAACAATTACAGTTACTTTTGCTGCCCCTGATCACGCCGAACCAGGTAATCAAACAATTGATCCATCCGCTCAATCGCAGCACAAATATCGCGGATCGCTTCGTTGGTTCGAACTTGAGAATCCTGTAGAACAGAAAGTTCATCACTATGATGACGACTGATTTCTAGCATGTGGCGGCTCACCTCTTGTGGCGGCTCACCTCTATAAGTTGAGCAATGTTAGCTGAATTTTTGTCAGTCGCTTGTAAGAGGGCACTGGCCGCGAGGCGAAGATCAATGATGTTGTCTTCGGCACGGCTCATGCGGGAAGGGAGGTCATTGGACTGAGTTATGGGGCACTTGCACTTGAACACCCAAATTCTAAGCGATCTCGATCTTCCAAAAAGAATTATTATAGCTCTACGCGGGTGCGTTAGGACGTTGGAATTAGAGAGGGAGTGGGGGCTTCGCCCCCAGCCAGGGGTTACACCCCTGCACCCCATCCTAACCACAATGACTACCGCTATATGCCTTTGCAGTCGCCCTTTCCAAAGGAAAAAAGCGATCGCTTCCCTTTCGTGGAGCGATCGCAACGGTTCTCTCGATTTGCTGATGAAAGAGTAGTTTACGCTACTCTTTCATTTCAAACAAAATCTCCGGAACATTGATTTTATTTTCATGATAGACAATACCCATCACCAAACTTTCAGGAGAACCTCACAACGGTATTAATGAATAGATGACTTATGAGTGGTTTAACCAGTCAGGAAACCATCCCACCAGCTGCCTGAAAGCGGGCGCGAGCGCGTTTGTATGCCTGAGTCGCTTGAATTCGCTTCTGGCGATCGTCACCAGACTGCGCCTGATTTAACTTTGCTTCCGCCTCTGCAAAAGCAACACGGGCTTCCTCCTTATTGATTGTGTCACCCCGTTCAGCCGCATTCACCAGAATAGTGACCTCGTTATTCTCAACCTCAGCAAAACCACCCATCAGCGCAATAGGCACCCAGTTTTTATCCGCACGTACCCGCATCACCCCTGTATCTAAAGCAGTGAGCAAGGGAGCATGACCGGTTAAAATACCTAATTGCCCTGTGGTGCTGGGAAGAATCACCTCTTCTGCTTCTGAATCCCAGACAGTCTTGTCTGGAGCAATCACACGAACAGTCAGTGCCATAAATTTATCTCCTAAGTTTTGAGTTTTGAGCCAGAAAGAATACTCAAAACTCAAAACTGTGAACTCATAACTTACTTAGCTTCTGCCTTGAGTTTTTCGCCTTTGGCGATCGCTTCTTCAATGTCACCCACCATGTAAAAGGCTTGTTCGGGTAGTTCATCCAGTTCACCCGAAAGGATGCGCTTGAAGCCTTCAATGGTCTTCTCCAGGGGCACGTACTTGCCAGGAGAACCCGTAAACACCTCTGCCACAAAGAATGGTTGAGACAGAAAACGTTCAATCTTACGGGCACGAGCTACGGTCAAACGGTCATCTTCAGACAACTCATCCAGACCCAGGATGGCGATAATGTCTTGCAGTTCCTTATACCGTTGTAGAGTAGACTGCACAGCACGGGCAGTGTTGTAGTGATCATCGCCCACAATGTTGGGCTGAAGCATCGTGGAGGTAGAACCCAGGGGATCCACAGCAGGATAAATCCCTTTCGCAGCCAGACCACGGGACAACACAGTGGTTCCATCCAGGTGAGCAAAGGTGGTAGCAGGAGCAGGGTCGGTCAGGTCGTCCGCAGGCACATACACAGCCTGAATGGAAGTAATGGAACCTTCCAGGGTCGAAGTGATGCGCTCTTGCAGGTCGCCCACGTCTGTACCCAGGGTTGGCTGGTATCCCACCGCAGAAGGCATCCGGCCCAACAGGGCGGATACTTCAGAACCAGCCTGCACAAAGCGGAAGATGTTGTCGATGAACAGCAGTACGTCTTGCTTATTCACATCGCGGAAGTATTCAGCCATAGTGAGAGCAGACAACCCAACCCGCATTCGGGCACCGGGGGGGTTCATTCATCTGCCCATATACCAGTGCAATCTTGGAGTTACTGGGATTGTCTTTGTCAATCACTCCCGATTCAATCATTTCGTTGTAGAGGTCGTTCCCCTCGCGGGTGCGTTCGCCCACTCCACCAAACACCGACACTCCGCCGTGCTGGGTTGCAATGTTGTTGATCAACTCCATCATGATCACAGTTTTGCCAACCCCGGCTCCGCCGAACAGTCCAATTTTTCCACCCCGACGGTAGGGAGTCAGCAGGTCTACCACTTTAATACCAGTTTCAAATACGGAAGGTTTGGTTTCCAGTTCCGTTAGTTTGGGGGGCAGGACGGTGAATGGGCATGGTCTTAGACATGTCCACGGGTCCTTTGTTGTCTACAGGCTCACCCAGCACATTAAAGATGCGACCGAGGGTAGCAGTACCAACGGGAACGCTAATGGGTGCGCCAGTGCTAATCACTTCCATGCCCCGAATGAGTCCGTCGGTGGAACTCATAGCTACGGCTCGCACCTGGCGATCGCCGAGCAATTGCTGCACTTCGCAAGTTACACCAACCTGTTGTCCAGCTGGATTAGTGCCTTCAATTCGGAGTGCATCATAGATTTCAGGCAATTTACCCGTTGGAAACTTAATGTCAACGACGGGACCAATAATCTGCGTAATATAACCAGTACTTGTCTTCTCTGCGGTGACCATGCTCACGCCCTACTCTGTGTTTAGCTATGGTGATTTGCCACTGATTAGCTTATCACTGAATGGGTTACAAATGATTAAGATTGATCCCCAAGGATTTCCTTTTCCAAGCTTTTGAGCTGTTCTTGCTGCTTGGGAGCCAGAGTCATCAAGGAAACGAGAGTTAATGCTATAGCTCTACGCGGGTGCGTTAGGACATTGGAATTAGAGAGGGAGTGGGGGCGAAGCCCCCAGCTAGGGGTTCCATGCCTGCCTAAGGGCGGAGCCCCCGAACCCCCATGTTGCAAAATTTAGTATTTGCAACACTAATCATCTAGAAGTGGCTGCCATCCTGGCACAGCAGCCAGCAGTTCCTCAGCCCCTGCAATATTGGTATCATTCATCCGCCAGATGACATTTTGACCCGTGTTGTAGTTACGCCAGAAGAACTCTAATGCACCATCTCGCTCCAGATCGAGGATGCTGATACCCGTCCAGGTGAGGGCGGGAGCCAGGGTTACCGTCGATGCGATCGTGGTGCCCTGCATCACCCAAACCACAGTTTCACCCGTACTGGTGTCGTTCCAAAGGATATCCAGATCCCCATCGCCATCCAGATCTGCAGTGTCGATGACTTGGAAGGTTGGTTGGGCGATCGCCGAAATGTTGAAGGTGCCAAAGGACGCGTTATTTAATAACCAGAAAGACGTTTCTCCAGTGGTGTAGTTTCTCCACAACAGATCCAGGTCCCCATCGCCGTCAAAATCACCCACGTCTGCGATGGTATAAGTTGGCAGCGCAGGGGTCAAAACTGAAATTGCGCTAATCGAAGTACCATCCATCAACCAGATCGCGTTTTCTCCTGTGATAGTACTACGCCATAGAATATCGATCCTATTGTCTCCATCGAAATCACCAATGTCAGCGACTTCATAGTCTGCACTGATCGGCAGCAGGTTGGTGAACGTTCCAAAGGCAGGCCCGTTTATTACCCAGATCACCGTTTCCAGAGTATTCTTGTTGTGCCAGAGGATATCATCGACACCATCATCATTGAAGTCACCATAGCCTTCCAGACTCCACTCGGCAGCAGCCAGTGGCAAGACAGTAAAGTCAGCAAAGGTAGCGCCGTTCATGAGCCAGATCTGGTTTTCATTCGTCGCTTCCCTGCGCCAGAAGATGTCTACATTGCCATCCAGGTTAAAGTCAGGACCATTGCCATCGTCATCACCAATGATGCCTGTGCCAACTCCATTGGTGATGGTGGTACCCCCACCAATGGGATTGGACAGGGTTACAGTAAAGCGCTCGGTGCCTTCTAAAATCTGATCCCCAACCACAGTGACATTAATAGTCTGGCTGGTGACACCGGGGGTAAAGGTGAGGGTGCCACTCACTGGGATGTAATCGTTGTCTGCAACCGTAGCTGTGCCATCAACAGTTGTGTAGCTGACGCTGACCGTTTCACTTAAAGCTTGAGACAGCATCACAGTAAAGGGATAAACCTTATTGCCACGGGTTCCTTCACTACGGCTGGCGTTGTTGACAATGCTAAAGGAGGGAGTGATGGATCCACTACCGTCAACAATGGTGGCCGTAAAGACCGTATCCTCTGGATTTAGATCCGCGTTTGTGGGGGTTCCTAACGTAACAATGACGGTTTCATTCCCTTCAGGAATGAGGTCATTAATGGCTGTCAGAGTGATAGTCCCTGTGGTTTGTCCGGGGGCGATCGTAATGGAAGTGGGAATGGTATAGTCTGCTCCATTGGTCGCTGTTCCTGAGAGAGTCAGCGGAACAGTTACTGTGTTACTGGTTGGTAGATCGAGACTAACAGTCAGATCAAGGGTTCCACCCTCATTGACGGTTCCGCTGGTTGGGGCAAACCGCACCAGTGGAATGTAAGGAGCTCCACCAAAGGTTTCGGTTCTAAAGTTATTGATCTCATGGAAGTTAGTCGAACCGCCGGTTGATGCTGACCATCCAAACTTAAAGGTTTGCGGTAGTGGCGCACTATATCCAGTTTGGGAAGTGACATCAAAGCTTGAAACTAGTAGTTCACTTGTTTCAAAAATATTGTTATCGTTCAGGTCCAGCTGAACAGACACCAATCCCGCAGGTGTAATATCAATCTGGACGCGACGTCTGGAGTTTGCACGGGTTGCCGTTCCACCTGGGTTGTCAATACTGCTTGGGGCAGCGGCTACTACTCGCAAGAGACGGTAATCAGATGCTTCGTTACCCCTGATGGCAACAGAGTCTGGTGTAGGACTTCCATTACCATTACTGCCATGAAACGTGGTAGAGAAGTTACCAAATTCATCAAAGCCAATTCCTAAGTAGCCTCCAACAATACCCGGTCCAGCTTCACCAGGGCGGGTATTTGAGGAGTACCCTAAAGAACCGCCGGTACCCCCAGCCGTGGTAGGGTTGGCACTGCCATCAATCAAGAAAAAGCTGATGCCATCGGCTCCGGTTCCACCATAGGCATAAAGGTCGAAGGTAATCGTCAATCCGCTGGCCCGGTTGATGGGCCGGTCGTAAATGACAAAAGACCCCTGATTCGAGACATTATTGGTGAACCTCAAAGCTCCATTAGAGGGTGTATCCGTACCACCGCCAGGTAGCCCACCTGGTTGGGAAGGGGCAACAGTAGAACGGGCAGTAAGGAATGGATCAGCCGCTCCGGTACGGCTGACACCATAAATCCAGTTAAACTGGTTGACATCAGCACCTCTAAAGGTTTCTTCGACAATGATGTCTAGCGTGGAGGCGTAAGTTGCAAGGGTAGCGGAGCGAAATGCCAGGGACGACTCGATAGAACCCGTTGCATATTCCAGATTCCAGTTGCCGCCCAAAACTGCGCTCCCAGTCAAGTCAATGGAGGCAGCGATATCGGCTCCGGTCAGCTTTTCTAGCTGCTGTACAAACGTTTGCCCCTGGGTGCCTGCTGCCACATAACAGCCGTAAAGCAAAATATCAGCCGTGGGAGTCAGGGCAGTTGCCCAGGATTGCAGCGCAGTGCTGTAGGTAGCCAGGGTTCCCAGCCCTAACTGGGTAGAGCCAAAGTTCAAAACACCCGCTTCGCCGTGGGAAACGATATGGAGACTGGAAATGCCGGTACGCCCTGCCAGAACCTGGGTAATCTGGGCGATCGCATCCTGTGCAGAATTGAGGACATGTACTTCTGTTCCGGCTGAGGCTCCACTAACCAGGCTTTGATAGTCTTCAACCGTGGAGTCGATAAAAACAAGTGAGGAACTCAGAGGGCGAGGAATTGGGCGATCAATTAGGGAATTTCCTTCAATGAACGACCTGGAAGGACTGAAGGGAGAACCAGAGGAAGAAAGTTGAGAGACTGCTAAAGAATCAGCAAATAAAGAATCAGTAAAGCTCATAACAAATCACATCATCGAAGAACACGCCTGTAAAGACTGAGGGATTTCTGAATCCCATCGATTCATAAATCCCATCGATTCATAACCAGAGACAACTCAAACTGGACTGGTAGATGCCAAAGTTAAAACCCTGTAGATGCCAGTAACCCCATTAAAGAAATGCCTGATAACTGTCTAAGAAGCCCTTAAAATGCAGTTTTACCAGGGGCTGAACTACTGCCCTACACTAAAGCAAGAAAAACACTAAAACAAGAAAATAGGAAAGCAGTAAGAAAAGCTTTGAAGGCTAGCTTTTGTTTCTAAATCCTTCAATTAAACTGGCTTTCCGCTGATTAAGAAGTCATAGCATAGCAAAAAGCCTCTGTACGTAGGAGATTCAAATGCAGAAAGGTCATCAAACCAGGGGCAGTCTCAGGAAACCATCTCAGAGATTTCATAGATAAAGTTCGTGACAGTTAGGAAAACCTCTTGTTGAAGAGGGATTAATTCGAAACATTATTTTCCAGAGAATTTCTTCTTACGTCAATCGAAGATTAATCCTACCTCAGTTTTCTGACTTTACTGGTTTGAAAAGAATATTTTAGGAATTGTTCAAGTACTAGAGGCAGAGCTCTGTTTGCTTGATACATTCGTGGCAAACCCCTGAATTTTCGTACTCCTCACATCTCATGACTGCCTTAGATCCAGGCTTTCAAACTATTTAATCGAGTTTTGGCTCTGACCAAAGTTACTGGTTCTGACCGACAGGACAACGACAGAATGAAACTTTGAGGAACTTGTGTCATTTAGCTAGGGTAGAGCCTCCGGATTTGCCATTCCAAGACATAACTACCATTCCAGACATAACTATAGTCAACCAGGCTTAGGACGGGGTGCAGGTTGCCCTTATTTTGAATCACGTCGGTGTAATACTGGCAACACTGGAATGCTTGCCATCGTTGGTATTAGTACCGTTTCCTTGACTTTGCGGTGCAGAAATGGTCTCATTTCCAGGATTTATAGCGGTATCTGCCGCTCCAGTTTCGGTTCCAGTAATTGGGCTTTGGGAGTCACCAACTGTGGGACTGATAACGGGAAGTGAGGAATAGCAGGTGAGAAGTGAAGTGAAAGGTGAAGGATGAGGGCAGAGAGGGATCTTAGTAGAACGAGGTAAGAAACACAGGTTGGTAAAGTAAACAAATCCCATAGATAGGCAGCTCCAATGGAAGTCAATGGATAAAACAGTAATGATGGGCTATGGCAAACAAATCAGTTGTCGCTAAGCGTGCGGCTTAGAAGGTGAGAGGTAATCTCAATAACCCTTGCACCTGCTATGAATAAAATTTTCAACCTGCGACCTATGAACTCATTTCGATAGAATGCAACAGGTCTTTGTACCCACCATGTAATTACATAAATCAGTTTAGCTCAGTCATCTAAGTTTATGTAATAAAAGGTACATAAGTTTTAAGGGTATTCAAAATGATACGTAGATTTTAATGGGCAGATGAAGCCTGAAACAAACAATTTGTAGTAGCAAAAATCACTTTTCCGAGTTTATGACAGGGAAAGCTAATAGAATTAATTCCTACTCACGTATGTTGGCATACTGAGAGCTGTGATGATTCGATTATTTGAGCTATGAGCTACAGCCGCCAGACTAAGGATGGAGTACAGGCGTGGACCCCCTGGCTGGGAGCGCAGCCTCCCCACTCCCTTAAAACCAATGTCCTGAGCAACCTGGCGACAACTATGGATCCAACCTCTCCACTCTTCACCTCTTCACTCTTTTACCAGATGGCTGTTTCTGCTCGCCTGCTCTAGCTCTTTCCCTTCAGTAAAAAGGTGCGCATTTTGCCTTTGCCTTTAACTGGAATTGTACCGCGTTCTTCAAATAAGTACTTATCCTGGAGGCATTTGTAAGTGCTGTCCGTAACTTGAATCTCACCAGGAATGCCGTGGGACTCCATGCGGCTGGCGGTATTGACTGTGTCGCCCCAGAGGTCATAGATAAACTTCTTGGTACCAATGACCCCAGCCACAACTGGACCCGTACTGATGCCGATGCGAATGCTGAAAGATTCACCCGTTTCGCCGTTGAATTTCGCGATCGCTCCCTGCATGTCCATGGCCATTTCCGCGATCGCCTCTACATGATCAGCTCGGTGAGTCGGAATGCCTCCCACCACCATGTAGGCATCCCCAATCGTCTTGATCTTTTCTAGTTGATACTGCTCGGCGAGGTTGTCAAAGGCTGAAAAAATACGATTCAGCAAATTCACCATTTCAATCGGCGATCGATGGGTTGAAATGTCCGTAAAGTTTACAATATCAGCAAATAAAACGGTAGCTTCAGCAAAGCTTTCGGCGATCGTGCTCTGGGTTTGCTTAAGTTGCTCCGCAACGGGCCCAGGCAAAATACTTAACAACAATCGCTCTGACTTTTCCTGCTCTGCCTGGAGTTGCTTCAGGTAGGCTTGCTCCTGATCACGCAGACGTTTTTTCTCCAGGCATGCATTAATCCTAGCCTTCAACAGCGTGGGATTAAACGGCTTGAATAGATAATCTTCAGCCCCCATTTCAATGCAACGCACCACACTGTCAATATCATCCAGAGCCGAAATCATGATCACCGGAATATGGCGCAGAGCCGGATCCGCTTTAACATGCTCCAACACCTGATAGCCGTTAATCTCTGGCATCATAATGTCGCAAAGCACCAGGTCAAATGGTTGTTTTTTCAGCAGATCGATCGCCTGCCGTCCGTTTTCAGCTACAGCCACTGTATGCCCCTGACGTTGAAGTCGCCGTGAGAGTAAATCACGGTTTGCCTCAATATCATCCACTACCAGTATTGAGCCTTGTTCGGCGTTCATCAGTTACCTCATTGATCCAGACACCTGAAAAACTCCTGCCAGGGAATTTTAGCGGTTGGCTTAAAGGAATTCCTTCATCCTTATCATCCAGATGGTTACCAGGTCGCAAAGATGTTCATACTCCCCCCTTAAAGCCTACCTAAAACCTAAATCTGGTGAGAATTGTGGTGGGAATTGCTTACCAGAAGACAGATTAAAAAGGGGTAACAGGTGTTTTGTCCAATTTTTCCCTCTATTAATTAAAATATCTCATATCGACTTGCTATTGGTTGTGTCATTGAATGAGCATTTTTGAACGTTGGAGCCTCTTCCAAAGAATATCCCTTTCAGGATTTTGTACCTGGTACCAATTTGTAGCTATAGCCACCAGGCTTAGGATGGGGTGCAAGGGTGGAACCCTTGGCTGGGGGGCCTTAAAATCAATGTCCTGAGCAACCTGGCAACGGCTATAACTCTGGGCAGTATGGCGGCTGAAATAGCAAAATCACATTCTCTAGACAATCCGCCTACCGCACGGAAGAAACCTACATGCAGTGGATTCGTCGTTACATCCTGTTTCACAATAAGTGCCATTCGAAAACGATGGGCAACGCTGAAATCGAAGCATTTCTCACCCATCTAGCCGTCGAGGAGAAGGTTTCAGCTTCAACCCAGAATCAAGCTCTCAGTGTCTTGCTGTTTCTTTATCGGGAAGTACTCAAACTTGCTATGGCAGACTTTGATGCCGTTCGAGCAAAACGACCTCAGTATGTATAGCTCTACGCGGGAGCGTTAGGACACTGGAATTAGAGAGGGAGTGGAGGCTTTGCCCCCAGCCAGGGGTTCCACCCCTGCACCCCGTCCTAACCACAATGACTACCGCTATATTAAGCGGATTGGCTGTCACACTTTCCGGCACAGCTTTGCCACTCATTGGTTAGAGAGCGGTTATGACATCCGCACGATTCAAGAGTTACTTGAGCATAAGGACGTTAAGACAACAATGATTTGCATTCATGTTTTCAATCGAGGGGGCGTGGAGTACAAAGCCCACTCGATTCCTGCACCTCTTCACCTCGGTGTATTGTTACAACAATTCACTCGGGCTGCTTATAGAGAAGAAAGTAGAGAGGAAAGAGAAAGTGACGCATGTCTATCTCTCAAGAACGGCGGGATGAAGCAGAACGGCAAGCCTTCTTAGAGCCATTGCAGGCGTATCTGCCAGAGCAACTGGTCTACGTAGACGAAGCTGACATGGATGACACCGAAGCCTATGCCTACGGGTGGTGTGAGTAATCTAGCCGATTTGAGGTGTTGAAGTCAGGGCACCGAACGGAGTGCATCAGCATGATTGCAGGCTGGTGTGACTATCCAGTGATAGCTCCAATCACCTTCAAGGGGTACTGCGATAGTGCGTTGGTGGAAACGTGGGTGCAGCAGGTTTTTGTGAAGGAGTTGAAGCTAGGACAGGTCGTAGTGATAGACAATGCGAGGTTCCACAGATCAATGAGGATTCGAGAATTGATTGCTCAGGCCGGGTGTAGCGTTCTGTTTTTGCCGCCGTATTTTCCTGATTTAAATAAGATTGAGACGTTTTGGGCTCGTTTCAAGCAGTACATCCGAAAGAGCCTCAAGCAGTTCCCAAATCTTTGGGATGCAGTCGATAATGCCTTCCTAAAATTATCCTAACCTATCCCTCGACTGCTATATTAAACAGAATAGCTATATTAGACAGAATAAATGAGTGGTTAGTCGTTTCCGCCTGACTTTCAAAGCTATCCGTTGCCGGGTAAGTCGCCGGATCGATATGACTATAATCTAGCACATAGGATATATTACTCTTGAATTGAAGATAAATCCGGGGGGTGGAGGGGGTAGAACCATTTGCCAGAGGTTCTACCCCATTCCTTTTTTCTTCTTGTCAATTAGTTGGGCGGAGCTACTTAGTGGTCTGTCAAGACTGTTTCGATGGGTTGAAAACCCTCAAAACACTTGAGAATTGATTTTGTAAATTTGAGTTATCCCTCAAATCTACCCTGATGGACTACTAGTACAGTACGGCGGGAATACGGATACCATTCTGGCTCTCTCCTACTCCCCACTCCCCAACCTAATGGTTACTGGATTTATGCCGTCGTCTACTAGCTCCTTCTCTCCTTCCGCTTTGCCTGACGGCGCTTCATATACCCCAATCCCAAACCTGCCGTTAACACACCCAGCATAGTTGTAGGTTCAGGGATGGCTTCCGTATTGTCTCCGGGAGCAACGATAACCTGTCCTCCAGTCGCGGGTCCAACTAAGGAGGTCACATCCCGCACTCGAATTCCTTCCCCATTGGGAATGTCGGCGGCATCAATAGTGCCCTGGAGATCCTGACGGATGTATTGCTCTAGCGCAGCCTGGTAGGTCAAACCAGCGATGGTAAATTTACGAGTCTCAGGAATGTTTGCCAGGGTTGCGAAGTTGTCACCTCCACGAGCGGTGAAGTCAATCGTTGCCAGGTCAAACAATGGTTGGGTGGGATCGACCAGAAAACCGCCCTGGGCAACATCGAACAGAAATTGCCCAGTGCGATCGTTGTCCGGGTCAAGCAAAATGCTGAGGATACGGGAGCCCGCCGCTGTAATTTCACCGGCTGCGGTGACAAACTGTGCTGGTTGGGTTACGTCATAAACGACTTCCAGACCGGACAGTTGCAGGAATTGGCCACCCCCGCCCCTGTCAGGTGCGGTTTGGGAAGCTACAGAACGCTCCAGGATTTCCAATAGTTCGCCCGCAGTAATGTCGGTGACGACTGAGACAAAGTTAGAGAAGGGCAGAACGTCGAAGGTATCGAACTCGTTAATGGTATCACCGGGGTTAAAGCGGCGATCATTGCGGATGCCTCCGCCATTTTGAATCCCCACCAGAATGTTGGCAGGATCCAACCCCACACTGGGAGCTCCATCCTGTGCTGCATTTCGAATGGCGTCAGCAATCAAACTTCCAGCCAGGGTGCTTCTGGATCGGACATTGGTGCGAACGCTATCGAGCGGTACGTTGGTCACTCCGACAACTGTTTGTCTCAAGTTATCGACAAATGCACTCACTGGGTTCTGTACTTCACTCACCAGATCGGAACGGGGAACCAGTCCATCCAGGTCAGTGTTGCGCTTGGGACCGCTGCCTGGTTCCAGAATGCTGACAACTCTGCCGTTGTCAAACTCCACTTGCAAGTTACCGAGGTACTTGTACTCACCATCGGTAGAAACAATCAACACGGGATCAACCCCTGCGGGTAAGTCAGCCAGACTGTTGACCCGTTGACCCGTTTGCGGGTTGTAAATCTGAGGATAGGTAGGAACTGCCGTCTCGCCAGTCAGCGGTAATAAAGGATCTTCGGGATTTGCCAGACGGGTGTCGCTACCCGCTGCCACGATAATATCAACACCATGCAGTCTGCCTGCCAGAACTTGCTCTTCGCTGATACTTTGCAGGTGAGAAACCAGAACAACTTTATCAACCCCCTGGCTGGTCAGTTTATTCACCTCTGTTTGAACGACATTCACCAGGTCGTTGAAACCAGGGGTGTTTGATGCATCTCCAATGGTTCCAATATTTCCGGGGCTGGAGATGCTGCGCAGCAGCGGAGTTGTCACACCAACAACCCCAACTCGTTCTTCAACTCCGTTGACCGTTTTGGTAATGACGGTGCTGGGTTGAATCAGCCCTCTCAGGGGACTGCTGTCTGGAATAACCAGGTTAGAAGAAACAAAGGGACGGAAGCCAACACCGTTGCCATCTGGGTCAATGAAACGAGCCAGGACATCGGGACCAAAGTCAAATTCATGGTTGCCAATGCCACCCACGTCAATATTGAACAGTTCCAGTGCCCGTGCATCATAAAAGGGCTGACCAACGGGCAATTGCAGGCTGGCTTCAAACTGAGGTCCCGCAAGAAAGTTGTCGCCCGCTGTTACCAGTAGGTCAAAATCGGTGTTGCTGGCGTTGCGTTGGCGATCAATGAGGTCTGCGAACAAACCGACCCCACTGTACTGGAAGGCGGGAGTTGTTGGTGTTGCAGGGGCTGTGCGAGTGAGAAGGGAAGACTCACCATCGCTGAAGTGGATTAGGTTGAGGGTAAAGGCTTTAGCTGGATTGGGGACCAGCACTCCTGCCAGGGTGAGGCTTGAAGCCAACAGCAGGTGAGGAAAACGGAGTAAAGGTTTAATCCCAGAGAGCTTTTGAGACAACATTGGCATTGCTTAGGTATAAGTGAACGGATATATAGCTGTCGTCAGGTTGCTTAGGACATTGGTTTAAAAGTGGGGTGGGGGTTGTGCCCCCAGCCAGAGGTTTCACCTTTGCACCCCATTCCTAAGCTTAGTGGCTATAGCTATAGCTTGAATGGAACTTGAAGCGGAGCAGCAGAAGGAATCCAATTTGCACGATCGCACCCGTGAATCTACGGACATACTCCATAACCGTAGCGATCGCGGGTTAAGAGAAGGCCAATAAAAGTTAAGCAATGGTCAATGAGTCCGGAACTTCAAGTAATCTTCATATCTGGCCCAGAACTACTTCACTATTTATTTATGTACTCTGGGAAAAAATCGGTTCTCTGCCCCCTGCCTTCTGATGCTGGGGACTCAACCAGCACCGCCTCTACAAAGCGTCCAGGTTCAGACAGATCTTGAAACAGCCTCCACCAGATGGCACCATCTCGTCTGGGATTACGACTGAAGGCTTGCATACTTCGGTGAATGCCGCAACATCGGCGGGATTGGTGCAGTATTAGTGTGAAATAGTACGTTGGCAAAAAATGTAGCTAACCGTGCGGATGAAAACCGTTTGCAGGGGCGGAGCATAGCGGGCATTAGCGAAAACAGCGCGATCGCCAGCATCCATCCCTGCGTAATCAGCAACATCTTGCGGCGATCCACCACATCGCCGATCGCGCCTGCTGGTAAAGCTAACAGAAAAAATGGCAAACTCGCTGCCACACTCATCATGGCGACCAGCAAGGGAGAAGGGGAGAGTGATGTCATCAGCCATGCTGCCGCCACATCATGTATCCATGTGCCAACGGTTGAGATTGCCGAAGCAATCCACAAAGCCCGAAATACTGGTTGCCGGAGAGGACTCTAGGTAGAGGCGGAGGTAAAGGCCGATGAGGTCATAGGGTGGGAGAAATGAGTAAGGAGTTTAGCAAACCTTACTGTTACCTGAGGATGGGTGTTCTGCCGAGGGAAAAGGCGCGAGCAATTTCATCACAGCGATCGTTGCCCTCGTCACCAGAATGACCCCGGACATAGCACCATTTCACCGCTGGAGAATTGAGCAAATCCAGCACTTGCCAGAGGTCCTGATTTTCTACAGGCTTCCCTTTTGAGTTTTTCCACCCTTTCCGTTTCCAGCCTTTAATCCATTCCGTCATCCCTTTCAAGACGTATTCACTATCGGTGTAAAGCTCAACGGGTTGGGTTTGCCCGGTTTCATTGAAAAATCGCAGAGCGGCGATCGCAGCTTCCATTTCCATCCGGTTGTTAGTGGTCATTGGGTCACTGCCGCCCATTTCACGCACCGAGCCATCTGCATAGTAGACCACCACTCCCCACCCGCCCGGACCTGGATTTCCAGAACAGGCACCATCGGTGTAAATGCGCTGAATCATTGATTTTGGTTGTTGGGGAAGCGGGCGATCGCCTTCTCCAATTGCCCCTAAATTAGAAGACGCTAAAAAATCGAGCGGAACATTAAGTTCCCGCAGTTTTGCCTCCATTGCATTGGCCCGTTGGCGCTCTTGCTCTAACTGTTCAAGTGCTTCTGAAAGATGTTTTTCAGCGCGTTCGGCACGTTCTTGTAAAGTCAGGGCTTCTTCAGATTGACCCGATTGTACGGACATAAGCATTTCTACGGCGAAGAGCGATCGAAGTTTCTCTACATCCTACACCCCACGTCTTTCTTTCGATTCATACTGCTTTTCAGCAATGCCCCTTCTCCAAACCCTCCACTGGCTGCTCTCATAGAAGTCAGAAGATAGAAGTCAGGAGTCAGAATAATTTGGTGTTGGGCTACTTTATATCCTGGTGGGAACTTAGCTTGAGGCTATCTGTTTCTCGGTCAAAATCGGGCAAATGTTTGCCAGGTTTATTCATCAAGTTTTCTAAATTGTGTCCGTAGCCATATTTTTTGCTTGCCAGAGTCTTCTCATCAACTGCCGCTAGTGGTTCACCAAACCTACACCTGGCAGGGGTAGGTTAAGAGGAGTCGGATTGGCACTGTTTTCAAATCCAATTGATATAGCTCTACGCTGATATAGCTCTACGCGGGTGCGTTAGGACATTGGAATTAGAGAGGGAGTGGGGGCTTCGCCCCCAGCCAGGGGTTCCACCCCTGCACCCCGTCCTAACCATAATGACTACCGCTATATAACGATAGTGGCTAGCACCACTCATTCTTACCTTATAGAGCCACTAAAGCTAGTACAAATGCGTAAAGGCTACTTCTCTATCCACTGCTTTAAGGTAGGTATAACTTCTACTAGTGGCAATTCCTGAGTTTCCTTACTGGCACGCTCCACAACCTCTACTTTGCCTTCCTTAAGCGCCTTTCCGGTCACAATCCGGTAGGGAATACCAATCAAATCTGCATCTTTGAACTTGACGCCTGCCCGTTCATCGCGATCGTCTAGCAAAGTTTCAATGCCTGCGTGATTAAGTTCGGTGTAGAGAGTTTCGGCAGCTTTTACCTGCTCTACATCGTTAATATTGGGGATGATCACGATCGCCTGATAAGGCGCGATCGCCACCGGCCAGATAATTCCATCCTTATCAAAGGACTGCTCAACCGCTGCCTGAGCCAGACGAGACACCCCCACCCCGTAGCAGCCCATCACCAGAGGCATTTCTTCACCCTGTTCATTGGTGTAGGTTGCTCCCATTGCCTTTGAGTACTTAGCTCCTAACTGAAAGATATGGCCAATTTCAATGCCACGAGCTGATTCCAGGATTTGGCTGGGGTCATGCAGGGCGCGATCGCCTACCTTTGCTTTGCGCACATCCACCACCAGTTCCGGTAAATCAAACTCCTTACCCCAATTTGCTCCAACAACGTGATAGCCCGCCTCGTTTGCCCCCGTTGCAAAGTTCTTCAAATCAACTGCTGTCTTGTCAACCATTCGTAGAAATTTAGGCGCAACCTGACTGATTGCTTTCGCTCCCAATGGCTGAGGTTGGGCTGGACGAATGTAGCTATCTGGCAAATTGGGCGCAATATAGCCTAACGGTAAAGGTTTCGCCGCCCACTTTTCCTGTTCGGTCGGATCGGGAACGACCAGAGATAGTATAGTTTTTGCTCCGTAGCGTTCTGCCAGTCGGGTCAACTCATTTTGTAACTTCACGTCGTTGACATCCTGGTCTCCCCGAATGCTGACCAGTACCAGCACAACCATGCCATTGTCATAGATTGCCTGATAAAGAACATTTTTGACCACACAGGTGGGCGAACACTTTAGAAAACTGCACATTTTCTCAATAGTTTCCGTGCCCGGAGTTTCCCGCTTTTCGTAGGTTTTGAAAGGGGAAGGCGAACTATCCGGGGGAAGGGAAACAGCTTTTTCGACATTCGCCGCATACTTGCCGTCATCGGTGTAAAGAATTTCGTCCTCTCCAGCATCGGCCAGCACCATGAATTCCTGGGAACCCGAACCCCCGATCGCACCCGAATCCGCA
This sequence comes from Leptothermofonsia sp. ETS-13, assembly GCF_049200465.1. NCBI lineage: Bacteria > Bacillati > Cyanobacteriota > Cyanophyceae > Leptolyngbyales > Leptolyngbyaceae > Leptothermofonsia > Leptothermofonsia sp. ETS-13. Next base: position 153,642 of record NZ_CP120836.1, on the reverse strand, counting down.
TCCACAGCACGGAACTTCAATCCACAGCGACGCAGAATGTTGCTGTAAGCATGATGCATATCCTGGTAGGTTTGTTTCAGGCTCTCTTCATCCGGGTGAAACGAGTAGGCATCCTTCATGATGAACTCTCGCCCCCGCATCAAACCAAAGCGCGGGCGGATCTCATCCCGAAACTTGGTCTGAATCTGATAGAGGTTCAGCGGCAACTGGCGGTAAGAGCGAATCATGTCACGGGCGATCGCCGTAATCACTTCCTCATGGGTCGGTCCCAAACCCATCTCCCGCTCCTGGCGATCTACCAGGGAAAACATAATCCCTTCCGCTTTGGTGTAAGTATCCCATCGTCCCGATTCTCGCCACAGGTCAGCAGGCTGTAGCTGGGGCAAAAGGCACTCCATCGCCCCGGTTGCATTCATCTCCTCCCGCACAATCTTTGAAACCTTTTGCAACACTCGCCACATCAGCGGCAGGTAAGCATAAACCCCACTGGCAATGCGGCGAATATAACCTGCCCGCAGCAGCAGTTTATGGCTGGGAATTTCTGCTTCTGCTGGATCCTCTCGCAGGGTGACAAACAGCATTTGAGACAATCGCATTGCCAGTTTCCTTTTCAGTGTTTAGTCATCATCTCAGTCTAAATCATGGAAGGGCGAGAAGAACCCCACCCCATCACTCCCTTACTCATAAAGCGGCGCTGGTTTTTGATTGATCCGCGCCTCGATCAGTTTGACTTTTTCAATGAAGGTGATCAGGGTTTTGTAGTCCGGAGGAGAAGCATTGGGGATGTAGCCGACTTCCTGAGCGATCGCGGGAATGGCTTCATTCATAACCTGCTGGATCAGACGCTGCTGGTTGCGTTCAACCTCTGGGCTAACCAGCACCGAGCCGGAGGGGATGCGGCGGCTGGTTTTGAGAATGCGAAATTCAGTGGGGCTGAACTCGGAACGGTACCGATCCAGTTCATCCTTGGCCAGAGCTCCAACAGCGACTTCCCCTTTGGCAACCCATTCCAGAACGGTTTTAGGGGTGGGTGCAATTCTGACTTCTGAAGGGGTTGTACCGTATAGCTCGTAGAGTGGTACGTAATAGCCAGTTGCCGAACCTGGTTGCCCTAAAGCCACGATTTTTCCGGTCACTTCGGGGATAGTCTGAATTGGATTGCCCTTTAACACCACCAGGACAGCCGTCAGGTTATCAACTCCCTGTAGAGGATACAGGGGCAAATATTTGGCCTGGGCAATAGCGATCGCCGCCAGCCCTGGCGGTGCAAATACCAGTGACCATGCCTGACGCTGAATTTGCTCAACCGCCTTGACTTCGTTGTAAGCAGGCTCCACCTCAATTAACGTTTTAATTCTGGTTTCCAGATATTGAACGAAACGCTGGTATTGATCAAGAGAACGCGCCCCCTCTCCATAGGCGACGGCTCCAATTACCAGCTTTCCCAGTTTCTCGGAGTTGTTGGACTGAGAAGCCACACAACTCGCCAGCAAAAATAGACTCTGAAACAGCAAGAAACGGCGGGAAATCATAGTGGACGGTCCGAGGCAAAAGTGTTTTATTTGTCATCGAGGATATAGAGCGTATTATCTACGAAGAGGTTTCTATAAACGGCAATGCTCAAAAACCTTAAACTCAATCAAAAATTTACTATTCTACTGCTTGCAGTTTTTTTAGGCGCGGTTATTTTAAGTGGTATTGCATTCTCGGCCCTCTTGAACCACAATGCCGAACGTGAAGTGACCGCAAAAGCGAATTTGCTACTGCAAACTATGCTCTCGGTACGGCAATATACGTTGACCCAGGTCAACCCGGAACTGGCACCCAGGCTGGAAACTGAGCAGCAGTTTTTGCCGCAAACAGTTCCTGGCTATTCCGCACGGGAGGTGATGGAGGATCTGCGTAAAAATGCAGACTATTCAGATTTCTTTTACAAAGAAGCCACACTAAACCCTACCAACCTGCGAGACAAGGCCGATCCGTTTGAATCGCAGCTGGTTGAAAAGTTTCGTCAGGAGGCAAAACTCAAGGAACTAACGGGTTACCGCACCTCTCCTGCAGGGGATCTATTCTACATTGCCCGCCCTATCAAAATTGAAAAGGAAAGCTGCTTACGTTGCCACAGCACTCCAGAAGCTGCGCCCAAGAGCCAGTTAGCCAGTTATGGCAGAGACAACGGCTTTGGTTGGAAGTTGAATGAAATTGTTGGGGCACAAATTATCTCGGTTCCCGCCAGTGGCATCATCAACAATGCCCGTAGGGCCATTCTGCTATTTATGGGAATTCTGACGATCGCCTTTGCGTTGGCCATGCTGGTGATCAACTGGTTACTGCGGCAGACGGTAATTCGTCCGCTAAACAAAATGGCAAAAGCAGCCAATGAAGTCAGTATGGGCAATATGGATGCCAGCTTTGAACAGACCTCAAGCGATGAGATTGGTAACCTGTCTGAAGCATTCAACCGGATGAAAACCAGTCTGGTAATGGCGATGAAAATGCTAGGACGGGGTGAGTAAATCGCGACGAAAGGATTCACTCATTCTGGGGTTTGGCAGATGACTGCTCAGTGCCTCAACCAGTTGATGGCGGGAAAGCCCCGGTTGCTGAGACAGGGTTCTTTGGATAATCAGGGGGGCAATTGGCCCAATTGCTTTAGTTAACTCCAGCTCACAGCGTTTAACGAAGGCAAGGTCGATCGCTCCCCTACTTGCCGCTGGTTGAGCTTCCTCCTTGATTGCAGGCGGAGGCGGAGATCGGGGTGGGGGATTTTCACCGAGCTCTTTCAGTAAATCGTCGGCGCGCGATCGAAAAGAATTCCGCAAATGGTCAGGCAATTGGGCCACTAAACGCTCTATCAAATCCTGGCGACTATCTGTCTGGTTCAAAGTCTGCTGGAACAGAACGGACGCGATTGGACCAACTGCCTCTACTAATAGGCGCTCCAGCGCTTTTTTAACGTCGTCGGCTAGAAGCGGTAAATCCATGCTCAGCGGGTTGAGGTCTTGCTTTATACTGTCATCAACCTCCACTCCTGCCGATTCAGTTAGAGTTCTTTCTAACTCGCTCTTCAGGTTTGTGGTCTTTGATTGAGCTGCCAGCACGATTTGATAGATGGGAATGGATTCCTGAATATGCTTGAGTTCTCGCGGTCCCAGATAAGTTGCCTGTAATGCCAGACGCTTTTTAACCACGTCATAAACAATTTGAGACAGGCAGATGCCGCCCGGTTCCGCCTCTGACTGCAAACGAGCGGCGATATTGACCCCATCTCCCATCACATCCGTTGGGCTGACAAATACATCCCCTAAGTGAATGCCAATGCGGTGTTGCAAGCGATCGCTCTCGGGCAGGTTGGCGGCGATTGCTGCAATGGTCTTCTGAACTTCCAGGGCACAGGCAACCGCCTGAACCGCACTGGTGAAGTACATCAACAGCCCATCTCCAGTAAATTTAAGCACCCGCCCCTCATACTGTTCGCAGAAGCGGGTCATCAGTTCCAGGTCTCGCTGCACTAACTTAAGTGTATGCTCCTCGTTATGGGACATCCTACCGCTGTAATTAACCACGTCCGAAAAGACAATGGCAGCCAGTGTTCGGTGCCCCTGAAGAGGCTGGTGTTCCTGCTCTGTTCCCATGAGTGTTACTTAGTCCCCATGAGCTATATCCAGAGCATATCTCATCATTCCCGGAAACACCGATGGAATTTGCAACAAATTTGCCTACCCTTTATGGAAGTGGATGGGTGGATGAGGGGAGGGATTTACCCTTCCCCTCGCACCTCACTCCTCATGCTGAAGTCACCAGTCGCTTTCGAAGGGAGTCTGCACGCCTTTTGGCAGTAGCATTTTTGGGATCAAGTTCCAGTACCTGTTCGTAGGCTTCGAGGGCCTGAGCGGTTAGCTGTTTGCGCTCGTACGCATGCCCAATATTGTTTAGGGCTGTGACGTAGTTCGGTTCAATTTTGAGGGCTTCTTTATATTGACGAATCGCCAAATCATACTGCTCCTGGGCAAAGTAAGCAAAGCCTAACGCGTTGTAAACAAGGGCACTGTCTGGCTCGACCAAATCTTCTGCTTTCAGAGCTTTTTGAAAGAGGGTGATTGCCTGAGCGTACACTTTTTTATCCAGGTAAATGCTGCCCAGCTCGTAATACTCTTGAGCAGTTCCTTTCTCCCTAGATAGTTTTGACTGGAGCCGGTTGAGTGAGCTTTCTACCTGGCGGGTTTTCAAAATTTGACGAAATACAACCCAGGCTGCGATCAACAACAGTGCCAGCAACAAAGAAATATAAACAACTGGAAATGTATCTTGCATATGTACCGCCAGCTTATCCAAACAAAGGTCAAAACAGGCTACCAACCCAAGCTACAACAATTTGGGTTGTCTGGGTGAGCAAATTTCCCCTCAGGGCAATCCCCAGTAATCTGCTCGCTGCTCTAACCAGCCTTCTGCTTTCCAGCGGGTCAAGATTATATTGATCTGTCGTCGCAGTTCGTCGTACTGCGATCCCTTTGGTAGTACGATGCAGAGGGGTTCTACTGACAGATTAGGGGTTAGTAGGCGATACTGGGGGTTTTCCTGCACCCAACCACTTAAGACACTGGCGTCGGCTGCAAAGGCGATCGCTTCGCCGCGCTCCAAAAGCTCCAGGGCTGCTTTGTAGGAGGTTACACCCACTAATTTGGCCTGCGGCAGACGATGACGAATAACTGCAATTGTGTCGGAGTTGTCTAAGACCGCAATGGTCTGGTTGGTAAGGTCGAGAGAGCTTTGCAGGGTGGGATCTTTCGTGACCAGGGCAGTGCCATCATCATAGTAAGGAATACTGAAAGCAACGACTCGCGATCGCACAGAAGTCATAGTCACTCGGGCGATCGCCATATCCGCCTGGCCATCCAGCACTACTGCAAGGCGATCCTGATTTAGCACAGGCTTCAACACCAGTCCGTCGGTCCGCCCCAGCAAATCCTGCGCCAGCCGTTGAGCAATTTCGATCTCCAATCCCTGGAGTTGCCCATCCGCTCCCCGAAAACCCAGAGGACGCAGATTATCTTTTACAGCAACGGTCAACCGTCCCTGCTCCCGCAGGGTTTTCAATTCTTTAGCAATAGCTAATGGGGATGCCAGCACTGACACCCCCACCAGGCAAAAGCTCAAAACTCGACTCGTCAGCCATAATAGCTTCCTGGACATGCCGGAATGCCTACCGACCCCGTTAAGCCGATTGCTTGACCGATTGGCTGACCAATTCTACTACCCGAGCAAAACCTGCCGGATCGAGAATTGCCATCTGCGCCAGCATCTTACGGTTGATCTGGATGTTGGCTTTCTTCAGCCCCCCCATCAACTGGCTATAGCTCATTCCATGCAGGCGAGCGGCTGCGTTGATGCGAGTAATCCAGAGGCGGCGAAAGTCACGCTTGCGCTTGCGGCGATCGGCATAGGCATAGCGAAGCGCTTTCATCACCTGCTGATTGGCTGTCCGGAAGAGACGGTGGTGCGAACCCCGAAATCCCTTTGCTAGCTTCAAAATTTTCTTGCGGCGCTTACGAGCGACATTACCGCGCTTTACCCGTGCCATGATTCCTGATTCCTCTGCATTCCAAAATAGTTAAGAGTAATTAAGTTTTGAATTTTGAGTTCGAGGCGAAGGACAAAGAAGCCTGGAGCCAGGAATAACTCAAAATTTAGAACTTAAAACTAAAGACTTATAGATAAGGGAGCATCAAGCGGACGTTAGCTTCATCCCGCTCATTAACAACCGCCATTCCTGCGAGACGACGCTTGCGAGAAGCACTTTTGTGTTCTAACAGGTGACTTCTGAAAGTCTTACGGCGCATTATTTTTCCGCTTCCACTGGCTCTCAGACGCTTGGCAGCGGCTTTACGAGTTCTTAGTTTAGGCATAGTCTTTTCATTAGACACAGTTTTCTATACTACTATCTCTCCTCTAGAGAAAGCAAGCATTTACTTAGATGCAATTTGAGAAGTCGCCCCATTATTCTTTGAGAAGTCGCCTTAGTTATAAGGTATAAACGTTCGTCACTTCTGGCGAAGTTGAGCTAGACTAAATGTCGTAAAGTCCAGGTACTCCTGCGACGCTTCCAGATTCATGAAAGTTTTCGTTTCATGGGAAGTGGGTATTCAGCCCACTTTTTTTATTTCAAGTTGCGCATGACTCATCCACTCATTCCTCAAATTATCGATCTGGCTACCCCAGTAGCAAATTCTTTGGGATTAGAGGTCGTTGGGGCAGTTTTTCATACAAACCAACACCCTCCTATCCTGCGGGTGGATATTCGGAACCTTGAACAGGACACCAGCTTGGACGATTGTGAGCGGATGAGTCGAGCTCTGGAGCAAACTCTGGATGAAACTGGTGTGATTCCTGATGCCTACGTGTTGGAAATTTCCAGCCCTGGCATCTCCCGCGTGTTGACGACAGACCGTGAGTTTCAATCCTTCAAGGGGTTTATGGTTGTTGTCACCACATCTGCTCCCTATGCTGGGCAGCAGGAGTGGCTCGGTCAACTTATCCGCCGAGATGAAGCTGCAGTACATCTGAGCCAGAAAGGTCGGGCGATCGCTATCCCCCGTGACCTCGTCGCTAAAGTCCAGCTATCCGAAAAACGCTAGTTTTAGGAAGCCAGGAATCAGAAGCCAGAAGGGAGTGGGAGGGTGGAGGAGTAATGGAGTAACGAAGTAATAACGAAGTAATAGAGTAAAATCCCCCCTCCACCCCATCTCTTCCTCACCCATAAATTCATCTACCCGTCACCCCACCCCCAACTCTTTCCCCCAAGTCCTCTCACACAGAACGATACGGAGTTTCCCCCTATGTCCATGGTTACCCTTCCCGGACTTAGAGACATGATTGAAAACATCAGCCGAGAGCGGAATCTGCCTAAGCTGGCAGTTCAGGCGGCGTTACGAGAAGCCCTGCTAAAGGGGTACGAACGCTACCGTCGCACCCAGCGAATGGAGAACCCTAACTTCGATGATGAATACTTTTCCAACTTTGAAGTGGAGCTAGATGTCGAAGAGGAAGGGTTTCGGGTGTTGGCGACAAAAACCATTGTGGAAGAAGTAAGTAACCCCGACCATGAGATTTCACTTCAGGAAGTGCGAGAAGTAGCGGAAGAAGCCCAACCAGGTCAGGAAGTGGTTTTAGATGTCACTCCCGACCAGGGCGAATTTGGACGCATGGCCGCTATTCAAACGAAGCAAGTTCTGGCTCAGAAGTTACGGGATCAGCAGCGCAAGCTGGTTCAGGAAGAGTTTCAGGACCTGGAGGGAACTGTGCTTCAGGCGCGGGTACTTCGGTTTGAGCGCCAATCGGTCATCATGGCTGTCAGCAGTGGCTTTGGTCAACCAGAGGTGGAAGCCGAACTCCTGAAGCGCGATCAACTTCCCAATGACAACTACCGGGCAAACGCGACTTTCAAGGTGCTTCTGAAAAAGGTTTCTGAAGGTTCCCATCGCGGACCGCAACTGCTAGTTTCTAGAGCCGATGCAGGACTGGTAGTGTATCTGTTTGCGAATGAGGTACCCGAAATTGAGGATGAAATTGTCCGGATTGTTGCTGTCGCGCGGGAAGCCAATCCACCGTCCCGGTTTGTGGGACCTCGCACCAAAATTGCCGTTGACACTTTAGAACGAGATGTAGACCCGGTTGGGGCTTGCATTGGGGCGAGGGGCTCCCGAATTCAGGTTGTGGTAAATGAGTTACGTGGCGAAAAAATTGATGTCATCCGCTGGTCTCCTGACCCTGCGACTTATATTGCCAATGCCCTCAGTCCAGCACGGGTTGACGAAGTTCGTCTGGTCGATCCAGAAGGAAGGCAGGCACATGTTTTGGTGGCAGAAGATCAGCTCAGTTTGGCGATCGGCAAAGAGGGGCAAAACGTTCGTTTGGCTGCTCGCTTAACTGGCTGGAAGATTGACATTAAGGACTCTGCCAAGTACGACTATGAGGCAGAAAACAGCAAGATTGCGGCGGCTTTAGAAGAACGTCGCCAGGCACAGCAAAACGCTCAGGCAGAAGCGACTGATGAGGAAATTGAAGAGGAAGAGCTAGATTTAGATTTGGAGGAGGACACAGACGAGTCCTTGATTGAAGAAGAGGTTCCGTCTTCTGGGGCAGCGGCAGATGGTTCTGGCACTGAATCGGATGCTGCACTAAAGCGCCCCTGACAGCTTGTTAAGAATGATTGGGCAGGCTTTATCTACACGATCCTCTCTTCCGCCTATCTTCAGGTTCACAAACCCAACACTGACAAATTCCTGTGTTTTGAATGGAACCGAACTACCGACGATGCCTGAGCTGTCGCAAGATCGCCCATAAAAGTGAATTATGGCGGATTGTCAGGGTTCATCCGACTGGAACTGTTGAACTGGATCAGGGGATGGGGCGATCGGCTTATCTTTGCCCCCAGGCCAGTTGTTTAAAGACTGCACAGCGTAAAGACCGACTGGGGCGGGCCTTAAAGGCATCTGTACCAGAATCTATCTATCAAGAGTTGTGGAACCGTTTAGCTCAAGGTGAGGAAAACCTGGTAAAACTAGAGATGAGTTCAGTTGCCAGTCACCAATCAAAGCAGGAGAACGCCTCTTTTGATGATCAACAGGCCAGATGAACAGGCCAGTTGTTAGAGAATCGCATAATCAACTGCCGGCATAACTGACTACTGACTTTATTGCATTAAATTAGGTAGACTGAGGAAAGGTTCCAAGTAGAGAGGGCAACTGCACATCTTGATTGTTAGAGAGCTAGTTACGCTGAATCAGCCAGATGCTTCCGAACTCATTGGCTTTCTGTCCAAGTTACTTGTCCATCTCAAGCAAGGGCTGTTGGTCGTTTCGATGAGGGTTGGTTCAGTGTGAAAGTAGGACTTGACTGCCCTGCAACAAGAACTCAGTAGAGCCTTTAACTGTAACTAGCCTCAGTACTGAGAAATTTTGTGCAAAATTGAAGAGGGTAACTGTTCACGAATTAGGAGCAGTCATTTAATATTGAGTCTGCTCCCGGTGAGCAAATGACCTAAGCTTCCGTTGTAGGAATAGCAGAAATTTGCTTCTCTTACGATATATGGAGCAGTTTTAAGTCGAGTCCAATGTAGTTTAGTTATGACAGCAGGCAACTATGTGAAAACTGGATAGGTAGCGAGGGACTGGTGGATGAACAGCGGCAAAGTCAGAATTTACGAACTATCAAAGGAATTGAATTTGGATAATAAGGATTTATTAGCAGTTTGCGAACAGCTAAATATCTCAGTGAAGAGTCACAGCAGCACAATTACTGACTCTGAGGCTGAGCGGATTCGTGCTGCTGCTCAGAAACAAGCTTCTAGCCGCCCATCTTCTCCAAAGCCTGCTCCGCGCCATGTGTCTCATTCCCAGACATCTGAACCAAGGCCAAAACCTCCCGCTCCGGTTCAAAAGAGGCAGCAAATTCTGGAGATTCGCAAACAGTCGGTTCCCCCCTCTGCCCAGGTACCTGAACCGCCTGTTCCACCGAACTACAGCCCCCCTCAACCAGCAGTCAGTCAATCGATCGCTCCTCCAGCGAAACCTGCCGCCCCTAACCGTCCTACTCGACCTACCGCCAGTGTTCCGGCGGAAAGTGAACCCATTGAGCCATCGATACTGGTAGCTGGACCTCAGGAAGAAGTGGTGCTGAGTCCCATTCAGGTTCCCGAAACAGTTGAAGAAGAGGTGACTGAGCGAGAAATAACACCGCAACTAGAACTGGCAGGCCCACCTACAAGACCCAGTACGCCCGCTCCTAAACCCACTGTGGCAACTAATCGTCCTGTGCTCAAGCGATCGCAACCCGAACCTGCAGTTCAGAAAGCGGCAGCGGGAGGTGGAGGAGCCGGGGCTGAGCGAGCACCCAGACCGGGGGGTCGGGGTACCACATCGGGGGGGAATCAACCAGGAACCAGACCTCCAGTTGAGCGTCCAACACCTCGCCCTCAAACTATTGTTGAACTGAAGCGCCCTCGTCCAATTCCTTCCGACGATAATGCACGAGAAGAGAAAATGGTGGGGCGTGCCGGAGATACAGGGGGGAGGGCCGAGCCTGTATTACGAGCTAACCGACCCAGTCTCACGGCGACTGAGGCGGCAGCCGTAGCAACCAAAACAGAAGAAGTTCAGCTTCATCGGCCAACACCGCCCCGCTCAGCGAAGAAGGGCAAAAGTTGGCAGGAAGAGGAAGAAGAGCGCGAATTTGAAAGAGCGAAGGTTGCGACCAAGGGTAAGCGCCGTACTCAACCTGAACTAGACGAGGACGAGGACGAAGAGTTGGAAAGTATCCTCGATCGAAATGAGGATGCTCCCATGCAAGTCAGTCTATCGCTGGTTCGCCCCACCAAACCTAAGGCAGCGCGCCAACCTCAAGCCAAACCTCCAGCGGCGGCCCCTAAAGCGAAGAAGCAGTCTACTCCCCGCGATCGCCGCGAGCGTCGCGAAGAAACTAAAGTCGAAAAACCTACCCGCATTGTTTTGACTGGCAGCCTCACTGTACAGGAATTAGCAGCCTTGCTGGTTGTGCCTGAAACCGAAATCATCCGTGCCCTGTTCATGAAAGGGATTGCAGCAACGGTTACTCAGACCCTTGATATCCCGACCGCCACTATGGTGGCTGAAGAGCTAGGGGTGGAAGTTGAGACGGGTGAGAAGGAAGCGGAAGCCCGTAAAGTGACTGAAATGTTGGATGCAGATGATCTGGAAAATCTCCAGCGTCGTCCTCCAGTTGTCACCATTATGGGACACGTAGACCACGGTAAAACGACCCTGCTGGACTCCATCCGCAAAACCAAAGTGGCTCAGGGAGAAGCAGGCGGCATCACCCAACACATCGGTGCCTACCACGTCGATGTGGAACATGATGGACAGATACAGCAGGTCGTTTTTCTGGATACTCCTGGTCACGAAGCCTTTACGGCTATGCGAGCACGGGGAGCGCGGGTGACCGATATCGCTATCCTGGTTGTGGCCGCCGATGACGGAGTGCGTCCCCAGACGATTGAGGCCATCAGCCATGCGAAGGCGGCTGAAGTTCCAATTGTTGTTGCCATCAACAAGATTGATAAGGAGGAAGCTCAACCCGATCGCGTTAAGCAAGAGCTCACTGAGTATGGCCTGGTGCCAGAAGAGTGGGGTGGTGAAACGATTATGGTTCCTGTCAGTGCACTGTCGGGTGAGAATCTGGATACTTTGCTGGAAATGATTCTCCTGGTTGCAGAGGTCGAAGATCTCTATGCAAATCCTGATCGCCCCGCCAAGGGAACCGTCATCGAAGCTCACCTGGATAAGGCGAAGGGACCTGTAGCTACTCTACTGATTCAAAACGGCACACTCCGGGTTGGGGATGTTCTGGTGGCAGGTTCCTCCTTTGGTAAAGTCCGGGCAATGGTAGATGACCGGGGTGACCGGGTTAAACAGGCTGGTCCTTCCTTTGCTGTGGAAGTGTTGGGGTTGAGTGATGTTCCAGCAGCAGGAGATGAATTTGAAGTCTTCCAGGATGAGAAAGATGCTCGCGCTCTGGCAACAGCCAAATTGCAAGAGCAGCGTCAATCTCGCTTGATGCGGGCAATGGCCTCTCGCCCGGTCAGCCTTAATGCCATCTCTGCTCGTGCCCAGGAAGGTGAACTGAAGGAACTGAATCTGGTGCTTAAGGCAGATGTTCAGGGTTCGGTAGAAGCCATTCTAGCTGCACTCAAGCAACTTCCTCAGAAAGAAGTTCAGGTGCGGGTATTGCACGCAGCCCCTGGTGAAATCAGTGAGACGGATGTAGATCTGGCAGCGGCCAGTAGTGCGGTAATCATTGGGTTTAATACCACTCTGGCAACAGGTGCCCGTCAGGCAGCCGATCGCGCTGGGGTGGATGTCCGCGAATACACCATCATTTACACGCTACTGGATGACATTCAGGCCGCGATGGAAGGGCTGCTGGAACCCGAATTAGTTGAGGAAGCACTGGGGCAAGCTGAAGTCCGGGCGGTCTTCCCAGTTGGGCGCGGCACCGTAGCAGGTTGTTACGTTCAAACGGGCAAAGTCGTCCGTAACGCTAAGATTCGTGTTCACCGGAATGGAGCGGTGATTTTTGAAGGGAACCTGGATTCGCTGAAACGGATGAAGGAAGATGCTCGAGAAGTGAACACCGGCTACGAATGCGGCATTGGAGTTGACAACTTCAATGGTTGGGCAGAGGGTGACATCATCGAGTGCTACCGCATGATCAGTAAGCGACGCACCCTGACTAAGTAGGGGCCTGCTCTGGGCGTCTGTCAAGACTGTCTTTGTAGGTTACAAGCCCCCAAAAAGGCCACCTAAGAAAGCACTCTGCCAGTAGCAGGGCGCTTTTTTGTAGCAACAGAATTGTATAACAGCAAGTGTTTGGATTGTGATGGAGTGCAGGGGTGAAACCCTGGTGTGGGGCACTACCCCCACACCCTTTTGTCCTAACCAGAATGCGTAAGGCTATATCAAGAGAATGAGATCGCGATTAGCTTAACCCTACTTTCGAGCGATCGTAGTTCATTGCAAAAGTGGGGTGGGGTTTACCCTGAATGTGATTCCAGAAGTGAGCAGTCTCAGCAGGCATTCCAATTTCCGATGCAGCGCGACTCAACATGCACTGCTCACGGTTCTTGATCATGTGGTGGTGACGGAGCGTCAGAGCACGAATTTGCGATTCAGTAGACATGATGTTTCTCCCGATTACACTGTTGTTTGCCTTCCGATAGTAATATAGCAATTAAATTCTGTAGTTAAAATTACAAAATTGCTTATTTTCACAAAATGTAACTAATTCCTCAGAATTCCCCCATCCCCCCATCCCCTCTCCATCCACTTGCCCCCAGATCCCTAGAGCGGTAAGCTCAAACAACAATTAAAAAGCTTAGAGCTATGCCATCTGCTACTGAGAATTGGACAGAGGTGGGAGCGTTACGCTGGTTTTATCGGGAAGCTGTACCAATTGGTGCAACTGATCGCCTCCCGGTTGTGTTGCTGCATGGAATTCCTTCTCAAAGCTACGGTTGGCGGGAAGTTCTGCCCGAACTGGCGAAACATGGCTTTCGCGCGATCGCCCCAGACTGGCTCGGTTTCGGTTTTTCTGACAAACCTGATCGGCGAGATTTTGCCTACACCCCCGATGCCTTCCTGCAAGCTCTAACTGATTTCCTCAAAGTCCTGGAAATTGAGCGCTTCTCCCTTGTCGTCCAGGGTTTTTTGGGAGCAGTGGGGCTTCAGTATGCTTTGCGGCATTCAGAGCAGATTGATCGGCTGGCGATTCTAAATGCGCCAATCACAACAACAGCCAGGCTACCCTGGAAAATTCAGCAACTGGGGCTCCCCTTCCTTGGCGATATGATGACCCAGGATCCATTGCTGATTGACCGGACTCTGGAAGGGGGCGGTGGTTATCGAGTAGAAGACAAAGATCTGGATGTTTACCGCCGCCCGTTCCTGAAAAGCTCCGATGCCGGACGATCGCTCCTGGCAACGATTCAGAACCTGCAACTGAAGCAGGTCACTGCCGAAATTGAGTCTGGCTTGCAGCAATGGAGTCGCCCCCTGTTAATTGCTTGGGGCGATCGCGACCCCTGGTTGCCCCTGGCGGCGGTAGAGCCCTTTGCCCATTCCCTCCCTAATGCTGAATTTGTAAAGCTAGAAGAAGTTGGGCACTACCCTCAGGAAGATTGGCATGAAAAAGTCAATGATGCTCTCCTGCGCTTTTTGCGTCAGCGGTCGTTTTAGTAACAGCTTCCGTCGAGATAAGTAGCTGGGCGCAATTAAATTAAGGATAATTTCGGGGGTGGAGGGGGTGAAACCCCCTGTCTGGGCGCATAGCCCCACTCCCCCTCTTAAAATTAATTGTGGCTACCTACTTAACGGTTGCTGTTCTTAAAGAACCAGAGTTATAAAGACCTGTATGTATACGCTGGGGACAAGCCAATGTCAGGTCAAATACTGGGCGATCGCTACGAAGTCGAGCGGCAGCTTGGCAAGCAAACGGGGCGGTGGACTCTCCTCGCCCGTGACCTTCAGACCCAGGAACAAGTGGTGATTAAGCTCCTGTTTCTGGACGAACAGTTAGAGTGGGACGATCTGAAGCTGTTTGAACGAGAGGTAGAAATTCTCAAGGCACTTTCCCATCCCTCCATCCCTCGCTATCTGGGCTATTTTGAGCACCAATTGCCGAATGACAAAGCATTGGCCTTGATTCAAACCTACGTAGAGGGAAAGTCTCTGGAACAGTGCATGCAGCAGGGACGGATTTTCACTGAAGCTGAAACGAAGCAGCTTGCTAAAGCTTTGTTAAATATTCTGGTTTACCTCCACGGTCGGCAGCCTCCCATTATTCACCGCGACATCAAACCCAGTAATATTCTGCTGGCAAACCGCCAGGCATACCTGGTTGATTTTGGTTCTGTTAAAGCGCTCAAAAACATAAGCGAGACCAGCGCCTTTACTGTCGTTGGTACCTATGGTTATATGCCACCCGAACAGTTCAGTGGACGAGCTGTGCCCGCTTCAGACCTTTACAGCCTAGGTGCAACCCTGATTGCCCTCCTAACGGGAACGCATCCCTCCAGCTTGCCGCGGCGAGGCGTCAAAATTGATTTTAGCAGCGCTGCCACCGTCAGCCCTGAATTTGCAGATTGGTTGGAATGGATGACCGAACCCAACCTGGAACAACGCACCAAGTCTGCTCAAGAGGCCCTGCAAACCCTGGAACAGGGACGGCACCCAACCCCCCCCGCCCCAGTTGTAAAACCGGCTGATAGCAAAATTTCCTTAACAAAGGACAACTGTAGTTTAGAGATTCTGATTCCATCCCTGCTGGGGCAAACCCGACTCCAGATTGACCTCCAGCAGATTTCTATGACTACTAAGCGGTTGGGCTTTCAGACCGGACGGGCCCAGGTTTCTCCCAGGCACAGAATCAACAAGTTGGAGTACCATCGGGAGATCGCATCCGGAGATGCCGAGCCTCAGCTAACCATCTGGGCGGGCAGTGAAAGATATGAGCTGAGTAGCCATCTACCCCTGACAGTACGAGAGCTAGACTGGTTGGCCTACGAACTCTCGACCTGGTTAAAGTTGCCATTGAATTAACTAAAGTAAGTAGGTAGTCATAATTAATTGTCAAAGGGGGAGTGGGGGTAGAGACACACTATCATTTCATCTACCTCTCCACCCCTTGATCCATCTACTCCCCACATTGCACGAAGGTCATTATAAAGCGGGCGGCGGTGGTTCGGATAGGGGAATGAGAGGAGCCAGCGGTTAGGTGCCAACCAGATGCTGTGTGGGGCGATCGCCACAGGTCTAAGTGTTCCACCCCAGGTTCGGCATAAAAGCTATCTTCTCCTGCCCCCAGCAGGGCCGAACTCCAGTGGGTGAAGTAGTCGTGGCTGACCCGGTGAATGGGAAAATTCCCTACCAGGGGGACACCCCAACCATCCAGGGCAATCAAAGCTTTGACCTTTCCTCCCCACCACTGCCAGCCCCAGGCGGCTCCGATCGCTCCCGCCACGCCCGCACTGAAGCCGATGAACACCAGTGGCGGGGTGAGAAAATCATCCGGGGTTTTCCACCCGAAGCTGGCGATCGAGAAATTGGAGGATATAGGGTGCTGAATAGGCAGGATAGTCCTGGGTTGGAAACACCAGCGGCGGCGGAATGGTCTGGCACTGGGACCACTCGCTTAAGAGCGATTCCACAAAACTGGTCGTCAATGCAGGGTCATGAACTCCAGGGCAAATGATTAAGCGCATCAGTACTTGGGTTGTATCCCCCCTATGGGGATGTTAGCCTATACAACAGTAGTGAATTTTCTGAAAAGAATTCTAATCCTCTGGACAGTTATCAGAATCTCACTACTTCAGCAAATTAATTGAAAGGCACTTTTAGCGAGAAATTAGACGTGGTTGCTATCTCCGAAAATCTCCAACACCCTACAGACGCATCTACCTCCCAGGAACGGGTTGCTGTTCTGTTGATGGGCTATGGCGAAGTCGAAAGTTATGACGATTTTGCAAACTACAATGAGCAGGCGTTGAACTTACTGACAGCGAAGTTTGCGCCAGTGCCAACCTGGGTTTACCCGCCACTGGCAAAGTTGTTAGCCATCTTTGATTTACATGAATGGAGCCACCGGCACCACCATTTCATTTCTCCCCATAATGCAATTTTTGAACGTCAGCGAGCCGGAATTGAAAAGGCTTTGCAGGAACGGTGGGGCGATCGCATCAAAGTGTTCAAAGCGTTTAACTTCTGTAAGCCTTTTTTGCCAGAGCAGGTTCTGGAAGAAATCAAAGCAAGTGGATTCAGCAAATTGCTGATTTACCCTCTGCTGGTAGTCGATTCCATCTTTACCAGCGGGATTGCGGTGGAGCAGGTGAATAAATCCCTGGCCAAACTAACGGACGCGACGGAGCAGTGGGTTAAGGGAATTCGCTATATTCCTTCGTTCTACAACGAGCCTGACTACATTAACCTGATGGCGCAGTTGGTTGAGGAAAAAATTCAGAAAGAACTGGCAGCCGCCCATCTTCCTTCCCAGACCGGAATTGTGCTGATGAATCATGGTTGCCCTCACAAAGCCAAGGGATTTACCTCTGGAATAGATGAAAGTCAGGCTTTGTATGAGCGGGTACGGGAAAAGCTGATTCACCGTTATCCTCTGATCTCGGTCGGCTGGCTGAATCATCAGACACCATTAATTGAATGGACGCAACCGAACGCAGAACTGGCAGCAAAAAATCTGGTGGAGCTGGGGGCAACGGCGATCGTCTTTATGCCGATTGGCTTTGCCACTGAGAACCATGAAACACTGCTGGATGTGGATCACATTATTCATGAACTGCACAAAAAGCGCCCGGATGTGACCTATGTGCAGATGGAATGCGTCAATGACCATCCGGCATTCCTCAAGATGGCAGCGGAGTGGGCAAATCCACAAATTGAAGCGTTGCTGTCAGAGGAGGCTTTGGTAGTGAACCCCAGTCTGGCTCATAGTCACTCCCATCATTCTCACGGACATTCTCATAGGCATGGGCATCATCACCATAATGGACATGGGCATCACCATCATCATTGAAGGAATGTGAAACAATCGCCCCCCATTCTGGTATGACAATACACAGACTATTTGACAAGTTAGAGCCATGTCTGAAGAAAATGCCCAGGTTTGTCCAATCTGCAAAGTCAAAATCATCAAGATGGTGGGGGGCGATCGCGTTCTGTTTTCGATGGGGCCCCCAGGAACCAGAGCAACCCTGTGGGCAAAAGTCTGTCGCTTTACCGATAAACCGGGCTGTATTAATCGGGATGCTGGGGTTGGTGGATAAGGCGTCGATGGGCTTGAATGAAGGCGATCGCGCCTTTCCATTTCACGGTTTGATTGCATAATCGCTCAAATGCTTTGTGGACCTGTTTCTGCTCAGCCTCTGAAAGTGATTGGCTCAGGTAACTTGCATAGGTTGGTTGAGTATCTGGAGGTATTGAGAACCACCGATTTAGCAACGCTGGAGTCACCAGTAAATCAGTGATTGAGTAATCAAGTTCAATATCGGTAGTCAATCCTGTTGCTATAAATAAACGCTGCCAGTCGTCAATGTCCCAATTGACCACAGTGTCGGCTTTTTGTGAGTAAATAGCGTCTTCTGTTTGCACCAGTTTTTTATATAGTTTAGAATTCAGCCAGGCAGGATCGAGTAGCTGGTAAAGCCGCTGGGAACGGTGGGGCACCGCTTCTGCCAGAGCAATAACTCCATTCGGATGAAGCCATTCCCGCAGCGATCGCAGGATTCTGGCTTTATCGGGTTCTTTCATGAATGCATTTCGCCCGATGATGCAATCAAATCGAATGTCCGGTGCCTGTGTTTGCAACAGGGCCGGGAGGTTTGCCAGATCCGTTTGTAGAATGATGGGACGGGCAACTTCGGGCAGTGTCATAGACTGCTCGGCTAAAGCGGTGGCATCGGTAGCAGTGTGAACACAGGCAAAAACGCTGCCTTCTGGAACGTGGCGAATCGCTTCCCAGGTGAGTAACCCACTCCCGGCATTGAGGTCAAGAATGACGTGATGACGTTGAGGCTGAGCGATCGCAAACAGGCGATCGCGCACGGCTGCCAGGCGTTCTCCCACCTGCCCCAGAGTGCGTTGCAACCAGCGTTTCTGGGCCAAATCGGGAGCGCTAAAGGTCAAAATTTCGGGAGTTGTCATGCCAATGCCCTCCACCAATGCTGCAAGCTGGGCTTCCCGTTTACGAGTCACCTGGTGCTGAATTTCAGCTTCGTAGCCCTGATGGGAAGGTTGATAAAATACCTGTCCTTGCAGGCTGGAAGGCAAATACTGCTGAGCTACCCAGTGATCGCGATAGGCATGGGGGTAGAGGTAGCCTGCACCATGACCGAAGCCTTTCTTGTCCCGGTTGGCGTCCTTCAGTGGGTTAGGAACGTCTGCCTCCCGCTCTTGCTCCACAGTGGAGAGGGCATCGAAAAAACCCATCACACTGTTTGATTTGGGGGCCGTGGCCAGGTAAAGCGTGGCCTGGGCCAGGGGATAGCGGCCTTCCGGCATTCCAATCCGATCAAAAGCCTGGGCACAGGCGTTGACGATGGCGATCGCGTTGGGGTCTGCCATGCCCACATCTTCGCCAGCCAGAATCAGCAGACGCCGAAAAATAAAGCGGGGGTCCTCACCCGCATAAACCATCCGCGCCAGCCAGTAAAGAGCGGCATCGGGGTCGGAACCCCGCACACTTTTAATGAAAGCGCTAATGGTATCAAAGTGGGCATCCCCTTCTTTGTCATAAAGAACCGCCCGCTGCTGAATCGATTCTTCTGCCACTGATAAATCGATATGAATGGTTCCCGTCGCGTCTGGAGGAGTGGTTTCAACCGCCAGCTCCAGTGCATTTAACAATGCCCGCGCATCGCCATTGGCAACATTCACCAAGTGATCTAACGCATCCGAATCAAGCTGCACCTTGAGTTTGCCATAGCCCCGTTCCTCATCCGTTAACGCCTGTTGCACCACCTGGCGCAAGTCCGCCTCATCCAGTTGTTTCAGTTGAAAGATGCGCGATCGCGAAACCAGAGCCTTATTCACCTCAAAATAGGGATTTTCAGTGGTTGCTCCAATTAGAATGACCGTACCGTTTTCAACCCAGGGTAATAGCGCATCCTGCTGCGCTTTATTGAACCGATGCACTTCATCCACGAACAGAATGGTGCGCTGGTTATACATGCCACGCTTTTCCTGGGCTGTGGCGATCGCCTCTCGAATTTCTTTCACCCCGGCCAGCACCGCATTGATTGAAATGAAATGAGCCTTAGTAGTATTGGCAATCACCCGGGCCAGCGTTGTTTTTCCCGTCCCCGGTGGTCCATAAAAAATGAGGGATGATAGTTGATCCGCCTGAATCGCACGCCGCAGCAATCGCCCCGGTCCCACGATGGCATCCTGCCCAACAAACTCATCCAGCGTGCGAGGACGCATCCGTGCCGCCAGGGGTGCCTCTGCCTCTGTCATTGCTAACCGATGCTGGTCGAACAAATCCATTGCACTTCAGACGTCCTTCCGACTAATTTATCAACTTCCTCAAGAAATTGAGCCAGAAAATATAGGAAGGTAAAGAACTCAATGCCTGACGGCGTCAGAGGTTTGGAACAATTAGGAACCAAGGGCTGCTCACCTGCTATGCTCAATGCCTTACGACATAACAGGTTGGGGCAAACGACAAATTCAACAATGTGTTTGAAGCCATCTATTTTGAAGCTATCCATGCTCCAGGGGCTGGGGCGTCGGTTATGCAGATGCTGAAAGTAGAGACAATATTTTTGTTTGGCTCAACTGCTAAACGGTAGAAAAGGGGCGGTTTCCGTTTAATGTTATAATGGATACTTTTCTCATAGGGGCGATCGCCATTAATGGAAAAGCAAAGAATTTGGTAGATTGTCAGCTTAGTATTGGGTGATTTCCTCCCAAACTTAATCCCCAGCCCCTAACCCCTAATTCTGTGTGGTAATGAGAAGTGAACCATGAACATCCATCTCTCGAATTCCGACACACTCATGAGCAATCCTGTTCTACCCAAGAAAACCCCCTTCAACCATCCCTGGTGTTTAATCAAGCGCTTCTGGCCGATTGCAATCCTGGGAGTTTGCATCAGCTCATGCAGTAAACCCACCCCCACAGTTTCCCCTACAGCTGCTTCACCCCAGGCAGGCAGTAGTGATTTTACCGTCGGCATGGTCATTGCAGGTCCCAGAAATGATGGGGGCTGGAACCAGGCTCACTACGAAAGTATGCAACAGGTGGCAGAAGACCTCAAAATTAAGTTTGAGTATGTTGATAAAGTAAACCCAGCTGATCGCCCCAACATCACAGGCGTTCAGGTTGCGGATGATCTGATTGCCAAAGGTGCAAAAATGGTCATCTTCAACTCTGATGAGTTGAAAGACGATGCCCTGGAAACAGCTAAAAAGCATCCCAAAATTCCCATCATCCACGCATCGGGTGACTATGCCTGGAAAGAAGGCAAGAATTACAAAAATCAACCCAACCTGGGCAATATCATGGGGCGTATGGAGTACGGCAAGATGATTGCTGGATGCGCCGCGGCCTTAGGTACAGAGACTGGCAAAATTGGCTACCTTGGTCCCCTAATCAATGATGAAACCCGCCGCTATGCCTCTGCGGCCTACCTGGGAGCCAAATACTGTTGGGAAAACTACGTCAAGAAAGATTCAAAAGACTTAAATTTTAAGGTGACCTGGATTGGTTTTTGGTTCAACATTCCTGGTAAAACCCTCGACCCCACCAAAGTCGCTGATGATTATTACAACAGTGGTTATGATGTAGTGATGTCAGGAATTGACACTCCCGAAGCAGCGGTGCAGGGCAAGAAAGCAGCAGAAGCAGGTAAAAAGGTGAAATACGTTCACTATGACCTGAAGACGGGCTGTGAACTAGCTCCTGACATTTGTTTGGGTGTTCCCTACTACAACTGGGCATTGCCTTATACCAATGCGGTCAAGAAAGCAATGGACGGAAAAATGCCTAACGAATTTGTCTGGTTGGGACCCAACTGGAAGGACATCAACGCCCCCGATTCAATGATTGGATTTCTCCCTGGCAACGCCCTGGGTGACAAGAAGAAATTTATTGACAAGTTTATTAAGGGCATGGGCGACGGTAGCATCAACCTTTACAGGGGTCCCATTAATTTCCAGGATGGCACCGTCTATGTGAAGAAGGGGGAAGTTGCCACCGAGCAACAGATCTGGTATCTGCCTCAACTGCTAGCAGGCATGGAAGGACCGAGCAAATAGTGTTTTGGAGAGGCTTTAGAGGGGATCTTGGTAGAGGTGGCTTTAGAAGTCCTAATGCTTGTGGCAAGATGCTTGGATCCCCTCAAATTCTCCTCAAAAAATTATTGTGTAAACCCATCTCGGCTTTGTTCGAGACTGGCTCTCGGGGGACTTACCCTTGCTACGCGACATGCGGTTAGATCTGGGGGACAACATTAGTTTTGGTACTGGTACTGCGCTTAGCATGTTTGGCAACTGAGGGATGGAGTTTGAGTTGACGGATTACTTCTGGTTGAATTTCGAGCACAGGGTTAGGCGGCGACTTGCTGGCCCTTGTCCTCCCAGCACATCCAACAACTCGTCGTTGGGTCAAAGCGAATCCACAACAGTTGTCCTCTCCAGTGCTGATGTAAGAGGTGTAATTGTGATTGGACAAAGAGAGGCGACCGGGGCATCCACCGGACGCCGCCAGCAGCCCTGTGCTAAATAAGCCTGGACGCGCACGATTAACCATAGCTGGTCTTCACTGGCCGCCTCATAGGACGCCCACCTCGGCCCAATTGGGGATAGCGATCGCAACGAGTGAATCCCTTCCACACCACCTCAATGCCCACCCCCACCCGCCACAATTCAAACAAACTGGTCAGGTCATTCCCGCCCGCCTTCCAAGGTTGGCCGTGGTCAAACTGCAACTGCTGCGGTCACCCCCATTGCTCAAACCAGTGCCGTAATGCTTGTTGCACCGTCGGGGCAGGTACAGCCTCAAACGCGGCAGAGGGGGAAGCACTGCACGCTAACAGTGCACCGGAGGCTTCATCGGTTGCACTCCGCCAACTCACCTCCTGCCCATCGGCTACCGCCTGATGCGACCTGGCATCGACTTGCCAATAGATGCACCTGGGGTGAGTGTGCTCGGCGAGGAGAAGCCACTGGCTGGACTGGACTACTCATCCCGGCGGCCCTAAACCACCGTTGGATCGCCCGCTCACAAGGAATTGCATGCTCCAGCCAGCGTTGCTGCAAGAGGACTCGAATCATCCCAACGCCCCAATCGCAATGCCTGCACTTCAGATCAATTGCACTGGCCAAATCAAGCGTTCGAATCGCCCCCCCCGATGGCCAAACTCCCCGGTGCAGCATCAGCGTCTGCTCCCGGTAGGACCGAGCACAAATGCGCTGCACTCTGTGACGCAATTGCTGTAACTGTTGGGCAGTGGCCTGGTAACTCCTACCCTAAGTTTGTAAAAGTTTGTAAGTCTACCATCTGCTGCCCATGGAAATGGCAATTGCGGCTGGCATAGTTACCTTCCTTGATGTCCACAGTCTCTAATTCAGGTGTAGCCCAATGGACTCATGAGATGGCTCAACTTTTGTGTCCTCCCATCGTTCTAACGTCGTGTCGCGTAACACCCCCGACCCTCAACCTCCCTTTACAATTAATTATGGTTAACTAATTATGGTTAACTACTTAAAATTAAGTATGGCTAACTACTTAAAAGCTGGACTTTGCAATTTCAAGATTAATAGTTCAGTAAAGGTCTGTTCTCAGGATCGGTGCTGGACTTAGCAACAGCTAAACTTTTAGACGTCTTGGCATTTTGATCTCTTTCATCCAGCGCACCTGTTGAATCGGGGAAAGATTCTATGGACTCCTTAAAACGCTTGCAAGAACCGGAATTTTGGCTGCTTTGTGCCCTTGCTGCCTTTGCCGCTTTACATCTAGCGTTGCTAAACCGCCTGGATGATTCAGAATTATTTGCGACCAGCCTTTTGTTCTGGGTTGCGGTGGGTTCCTTAATCTGGGAAAAACGTTACTTACTGAACCTGGAAAGTGGCTTTGTTTCTAGTTTGATAGGGATTCTTATCTTAGGACTATTGCTGCTGCGGTGTAACACCTTGCCTGATTCAACTTCCATGCTGCGATCTCTCCCCTTCGTTTCCATGCTGGGTTTGGGGCTGCTAGCGTCGGGTTTTAGCGGACTTTTGCAGTACTGGAGGGAATTGATTATTTTTGGGCTGCTAGCGTTGTATCGGGTTCTGGAAGTTCTACTCCAATCCATTGACTTACCATTACTGACTGCAAAGGCGGCCATGTTTATGCTCTGGTATTCAGGGTTTCAGGTGCAGCAAAATGGAGTATTTTTGAACCTGCCAACGGGTAGGGTTGAGGTCTATGGAGCCTGTTCTGGCATCCATACCATCCTGCTCATGTTAAGCATCGCGGTTTTATTTTTGCTGATGTTTCCGGTTTATTCGGATGTCAAAAAAATAGTCTGCCTGATTGCGGCAACTCTAATTGGTTTTTTAGTGAATTCGGCACGAGTTGCATTGATGGCGATTCTGGTTGCCTTTTCTAATGATGGAGCCTTTGAATACTGGCATAGTGGAAACGGTTCGCTTATCTTCTCGATGATCTCGGTGGGGTTATTTGGGCTGTTCTGCTGGCTGGCCTTCCTGCGCATCCCACCCGAGACACCAGAGACAGGAGCCTCCGCAAATGATTAAGGACCTTTGGAAACCGGCTCGCTTGGCGTTGCTGGTGGGCGTATGTATTGGCACAGCATGGGTGCTAGGTCGGGCGATCGCCGCTCCCAAAGCTGAAAAAGCCCAGGAGCAAACCTATCCTTTACCAGAGAAAGTGCCTCTTAATGGGTGGGAACTGCAAGCAAGCTCACCGCTAGATAAAATTGAAGAACTTCCTCCCGGCCGAGAATATCAATATCGCCAGCGGGCAAACTCTCTCACTGTTCAAACTCGCATTATGCTCAGCGATGGAAACATTAGCCGCCTGCTATTTGTGTATACTCCCATCAAGTCGGCAAATGCCAATCTGCAAATCAAGCATCATCCAGGTGTTGGCTACTATGGCGTTCTTGTGCATAAAGGGCGCGCATATCTGAGCGCCTGCGTTAATTCCCGTGGAGAAAGCACTGTGAATGAGCCGCAATTTATGCAAAACCGCTATAAGTACGATTTACAGATCACTCGTGTATTACCCTGGATCCTGGGTCAGGAGCCTCTACTGGATCAACGTTGTCTGTGGACGCTCATGTTTACACCCTTGCCCGCCAATGCAAAGGCTGACTCAACCACTACTGAAGAGACTCTGAAGACCCTGGAAACTGCATGGTTTTCCTGGCATCGATGGTGGGAGTTGCACTTTCCACCCGTTAAATTATAGTAGTCAAATTTAATTTAATCTAACGGCTATAAGGTTTATCGAAGAAGGTTTTACAGGGGGTTCATTCTCCAAACCCTTTGGCAAAGCATAGAGGTTACCTCATTATTCGCAGAAGGAGCCAGCATCATGGCTGAATCAGCACGGGAAAATCAGTCGATCTATCGGTTTCGTTGGATTGGCTATGGTTTTTTGTTATTTGCATTGATTGATAGCGCTCTGACAATTATTCCGCCTAATTTCGCAGCCCCTTCCTGGAAACTGCAAGTCATGGGAAAATTGGTCGAAACGGTTGCCGTTCCACTGCTTGGGTTTGGACTCATCTTTTTTGGTGAATTTTACGATCGCAAAGCCTTTGAGAAAGTCCTGCTGAAGATTTTGTCCTGGCTCTGTCTGGTGCTGGCGATCGCATTTTTGTTGCTTATCCCGATGGGAATCATCGGCGCGTTTCAAGTCGATTCCGAAGCTGCAAAGGTAGATCCAAATGCCATTCAACAACAGGTGCTCAGGCAGGCTGCCCCAACCCTGACTCAAATCAAGCAGCTTGAAGACCAACTGAACAAAAGCGGCCCCGAAGACATCAAAAAACTAGGGTCTCAGCTTGGCAGCCTTGGCATCACCTTTGATACCCAAGATCCCGAAAAGGCCAAAGCAGACCTTTTAAATCGAGTCAGCCAGCTCAAAGCGCAGGCACAGGGACAGATTCAGAGGCAGGTGCAAGAGCAGGTTCAAACCGCCGAAAAGCAACGGTTAGAAATCCGCAAAAATGCCTTGAAGTGGAACTTAGGTGCACTCATTGCTGCTACCTTGTTTTTCGTTCTCTGGAAGAGTACGCGTTGGGCAAGGTAAAGCAGTTGTCAGTTGTTAGTGAGGTGAGGGGTGAGGAGTGAAGGGTGAGGGGAGTTCTGTAGAGGCAGTGCATCTGTGCCCGCCCAGGGCGAAAGGGAGAAGGTAAATCGGTCGTCGGGCAGCAGGTTAGTGGATAATGATCTAATCTTTCAAGGTTGATTTTGACAATCCAGCCCAGCCTCCCACCATTCAACCTGAGAACTGGCGCGATACGTTTCGGGTGGGTTTGGGAGTAACCTATGCAGCTAGGGACACATTGACACTGAGAGCGGGGGTTGCCTACGATAAGAGCCCAGTCAAAGATAAATTTCGCACCGTTCGCGTTCCTGATAGCGATCGCGTCTGGCTAGCTGTAGGGGCCGGGTACCGTCTTTCAGAATCCCTTAGCGTAGATATTGGTTATGCTCACCTATTTGTGAGCGATGCCCCGATCAACATCGGCAGTGCAACCGAAGGTTTCGTGAGAGGAGAGTTCAATAACCGCGTAGATATCAACCGCGTAGATATCTTAAGGGGTCCAATTGACCTGGAATTTTCGATGAGAGAATGGGGGATAAGGGGAAGGGTAGATGAGTGGATGAGTGGGAGTGATAGCGTGGTGGAGTAGGGAAATACCTATCACCCCTCTTTAAGAGTTCCTATCATCCATTCCCTTGGTCGTTCCAGAGCGATCGCACCATTTTGTCCACCAAACCCGAAGCTGAGACACAGGGCAGAATGGATGCGAGCAGAGTAGGCATGGGTCACATAATTTAGATCGAATGCTGGTTGTCTTAAACCAATACAGGGGGGAAGGATCTGGTGCTTAAGTGCCATTAGGCAAAAGGCAACCCCTAAAGCCCCAGATGCTCCCATCGTATGCCCGGTTGCTCCCTTAGTAGAGCTAACGGCTACTCCACCTGGAAACAGATATTGAAGCAGATTGGCTTCATTCTGATCGTTCAAGTGGGTTGCAGTCCCGTGGGCATGAATATAATCAATCTGATCTGGAGAAAGCTGGCTACGCTCCAGGCAGTGCTTGATGGCAGCGATCGCCCCCCAACTTCCCGGTTCTGGAGCACTGACGTGGTAGCCATCTGCCGTCAGCCCAAATCCCAAAATACGGCCATAAACCTTTGCCCCCCGACTCTCTGCCAATTCTTCGGCTTCCAGCACCAGTATAGCCCCCCCCTCCCCCAGAACCAAACCTTCCCGGTTTTGGTCAAAGGGATAAGCCCCTGTCTGTGCTAAGGCACCCATTCTCTGAAATCCAGTCAAGGTTAGGGGTGTAATGGGGGCTTCAACAGCTCCAGCAAGAACCCGTTGGCATTGTCCCATCCGAATCAGCTCGTATCCCTGAGCGATCGCCCATAGTCCAGTTGCACAGGCGGCCATTGGAGCCAGTACAGGGGCAGTAGTCTGGATGTAACGAGCAGTGGCGATCGCCGCAGCGTGGGGCAATGTACCTAACCAATCAGAGAGAACAATTCTAGATGGCAGTGCACAAAATATATGGCGAGTATTCTCCCCCACTCCCCTGTTCTCCTGATCTGCCCCAGTCTCCTGTAACATTTCTCTTGCCAATTTCTCCCACTGCCCCTGATTTCCTCGACTAGAGCCAATAACGACACCACAGTCGGGTAACGGGGGAGATAATCTAGCATCTTTCAATGCGGCTGTAACCACTCGATGAGTTAATTCAACTGAGGCTATGGGAACATCTTGAATTAGCGCCAGTGGAAGCGGCTCCAGCTCGGAAAAAGGTCGGTGAACCTTGATTCCACACCCGCCTGCTAACAAATGATTCCACGTATCTTCAAGCTCACCCAAAACGGAAACCAATCCAATCCCCGTGACAACCACACTCATACCAACCACTCGTAACTATTTGTCACCTCCTGCAAGATAAAAAGGAAAGATAAAAAGGGGATGGAGTGTGAAGAAAGCTGAATCACGACTTCCTTTCCGTCTTCAGGTTATCGATGCCTTTTACGACTTTCATAGACTCGATGCGATCGCCCTGCTGGATCTTGTCCACAATTTCCATGCCTTCAGTCACGTAACCAAATACGGCATAACTGCCATCCAGAAAATTAACATCTGCCAGCGTGATGTAAAACTGCGAAGATGCCGAATCTGGAGAAGCTGAACGCGCCATCGCTACAGCCCCACGCCGGTGCTTTAACTTTGGTGGAGCCGTGACCCCAGCAGTGTCAAGTGTTTGATGATAAATTGGAACCTTTGCTCCGTCCGGCAAAATTTCTAAAGGAATATAGCGAGCCTGACGAGTTGCCGGGTCAACAAAACTGCCTGTACCCAGTTGTTCTGGGGGAAAATTGGGATTCTTACTTTGTGGATCTCCTCCCTGTACAACAAAAGGTTGCGGTTCCCGCACTACCCGGTGAAATACCAACCCATTGTAAACTCCCCGCTGTACCAGATCGATAAAGTTGCCTGCTGTAATTGGAGCACTTGCCCCATCAATCTCCATCACAACGGTACGTCCTTTGACCGTCATTGCTACGGTTGCATTGCCTTCTAAACGAGGTAATGCGGTTGTTTGAGGTCCGCCCCCCCCTGATCTGTTGGAGAGGAAATCGTCTGAGTTGGCGATGGACTGGCAGAAGACTGCTGACCAGCAAAGTCATTAGAAAAACACCCCCCTATCAGTAACGTGCCTGTTATCACAACCAGCACCAACCAATGCCGAAGAGTTTTCTGCATAATCTTCACCTCAAAAACCAAGCCATCTATTGTAGCAGTCGTAAATAATTCTTGGAATAAAAAACTCTTGTGAAAAAGGATTCCGCAGGAATTCCCTTTCACAATTCAGATAGGATCACTATGTATTGCAGCTACAGCCCCTCTAGAGGAACTCCCAGGAAACGTGCCAGTTCAGCTCCCTGGTTCTCTAGTGCAGAGAGCGCCATGGGCTGTCCTACCCGTGTCAAAGGAATATCCCGCATTCCTTTTACTCTCAAATAAAGGGCACGCTTGGGGTTTAGCCCTTCTTTTAGCTGGACCCTAACGGCCTGGACATCTTCTGTTTTGCAATTCACTTCAATCTTGCGGTTTTTTCCAGGAAACCCCCCATCGAAAAATCTTAACGGTTCCAGTTTCCTTATTGAATTCGTTGTAACCACCTCCCACATCCCAGAGAATCGTCAGCCAGAGGTATAGGCTAAACAAGATTCCTAATAACCCATAAAACCCCATCGCAATTCCTTGAGGAATGAAGACAAGTTTGGTTGGGTCAGAAAACGGAAGCAGGTTGACATGAAGGTAGCTAGAAATGGCTGCCAGTAGAAACCCCAACCCACCTAACAAAACAACGGTTGCCCACCAGTAATTGCTAAACCGACGGGAACCCAAAATATCTTGACGCAGCACTCGATTTTCTAAGGATGTCGTCTGGGCTGTCATAGTTTTTATGTCTATCGCTAGGAAATTAACTCAAATCTACCTATTCAATGGGAGAAGAATCGGTGCATTCATTAACGAAGCCCCATTCCCCAGCTTTGATCTTAGATGATGGGAGTCTTTCTCCAGCGGGAAAAAGCTCGCTGCCACCATTGAAAGAGCAGTTAAATTCTATTTATCAATATGTCAAAAAAGTACAGATTTTAATTATGAGCATCCTGTAGTGATAAGCATGATTACTTAATAAATGAGGTTTTGGTGGCAAATTTTGTTAAACCTGAAGTCCTGCGAAGCTGCTGATTTCAGCGAAGCCCTTTACCTGTGACAAGACTGCAAGTCCTTAGATGCGCTTTGTCAAGACCTAATATCTGGAAAAGTTGAAACCTCTTAGTTTCTGAGACTTTACGTATCGGTTTGTAAAATTTCTGATTTCTCCTATGATGTATAGACATATAAACCCTGTTCACTGTAGAGAACCTGCCATTTTAGTAAAGCTAGAGGATTTGATCCTATGACCATTGCAGTCGGACGCGCGCCTGCTGCTCGAGGATGGTTTGACGTTCTCGACGACTGGCTGAAGCGTGATCGCTTCGTCTTCATCGGCTGGTCTGGTCTGCTGCTGTTCCCCTGCGCCTACCTAGCGCTGGGCGGCTGGCTGACCGGTACCACCTTTGTTACCTCCTGGTACACCCATGGACTGGCTTCTTCCTACCTGGAGGGATGCAACTTCCTCACCGTGGCCGTCTCCACCCCAGCGGATAGCTTTGGGCACTCCCTGCTGTTTCTGTGGGGACCGGAAGCCCAAGGCGACTTCACTCGCTGGTGCCAGATTGGCGGCCTGTGGACCTTCATTGCTCTGCATGGGGCCTTCGGGTTGATTGGCTTTTGCCTCAGACAGATTGAAATTGCTCGCCTAGTGGGGGTTCGCCCCTACAACGCGATCGCCTTCACGGGGCCCATCGCGGTGTTTGTCAGCGTATTTTTGATGTACCCGTTGGGGCAATCGAGCTGGTTCTTTGCCCCCAGCTTTGGAGTGGCTGGAATCTTCCGGTTCATTCTGTTCGTGCAAGGCTTCCACAACTTCACCTTGAACCCGTTCCACATGATGGGCGTGGCAGGGATTCTGGGAGGCGCGTTGCTGTGCGCGATTCATGGAGCGACAGTGGAGAACACGTTGTTCCAGGACAGCGACCAGGCCAACACCTTCCGGGCTTTCACCCCGACCCAGTCAGAAGAGACCTACTCGATGGTAACGGCCAATCGATTCTGGTCTCAGATCTTCGGGATTGCCTTTTCCAACAAGCGGTGGCTCCACTTCTTCATGCTGTTCGTCCCGGTGACGGGGTTGTGGATGGCGAGTGTGGGGATTGTTGGGATTGCCCTGAACCTGCGGGCATACGACTTTGTTTCGCAGGAGTTGCGGGCGGCAGAGGACCCGGAATTTGAAACGTTCTACACCAAGAACATTCTGCTGAATGAGGGCATGCGGGCGTGGATGGCCCCGCAGGATCAGCCCCATGAACACTTTGTCTTCCCTGAGGAGGTTCTGCCCCGTGGTAACGCTCTCTAGTGGTTCATCCTTTGTTGCGGGCAACCGCGACCTTGAGTCGTCCGGGTTTGCCTGGTGGGCTGGTAACGCCCGTCTGATTAATCTTTCTGGTAAGTTGTTGGGCGCACACGTCGCTCATGCTGGCCTGATTGTTTTCTGGGCTGGAGCGATGACGTTATTTGAAGTCGCTCACTTCATTCCTAACAAGCCTATGTATGAGCAGGGCTGCATTCTGATTCCTCACCTGGCAACGTTGGGTTGGGGTGTTGGCCCTGGCGGTGAAGTGATTGATACCTTCCCATACTTCGTTGTAGGTGTTTTACACCTGATTTCGTCCGCTGTTCTGGGGATTGGCGGAATTTACCACGCAGTTCGTGGGCCTGAGACGCTGGAAGAGTATTCCAGTTTCTTCGGTTATGACTGGCGTGATAAAAACCAGATGACTAACATCATCGGCTATCACCTGATCCTTCTGGGTTGTGGCGCACTACTGCTAGTTGCCAAGGCAATGGCGTTTGGTGGTCTGTATGACACCTGGGCACCCGGTGGTGGTGACGTTCGCGTGATTACCAATCCAACCCTTAACCCCGCTGTTATCTTCGGCTATTTACTGCGCTCTCCCTTTGGGGGCGAGGGCTGGATCATCGGTGTTGATAACCTGGAAGATGTGGTTGGCGGTCATATCTGGATTGGCTTGATCTGCATTGCTGGCGGTGTCTGGCACATCCTGACCAAGCCCTTTGGCTGGGCAAGACGTGCGCTCATCTGGTCAGGTGAGGCTTACCTCTCCTACAGCCTTGGCGCTCTGTCTCTCATGGGTTTAATTGCTTCCTGCTATGTTTGGTTCAACAACACGGTTTATCCCAGTGAGTTCTATGGGCCAACCAATGCTGAAGCATCTCAGGCTCAGTCATTTATCTTCCTGGTCCGTGACCAGAAGTTAGGAGCAAATGTGGCTTCTGCTCAAGGTCCTACAGGGTTGGGTAAGTACTTAATGCGTTCTCCTACAGGTGAAATTATCTTCGGTGGTGAGACGATGCGTTTCTGGGATTTCAAAGGTCCCTGGTTGGAACCCCTGCGTGGCCCCAATGGTCTTGACTTGAACAAGATTAAGAATGATGTGCAGCCCTGGCAAATTCGGAGGGCAGCCGAGTATATGACCCATGCACCCAACGGATCAATCAATTCGGTGGGTGGGGTTATTACGGAGCCTAACTCCTTCAACTATGTCAACCCGCGGGCCTGGTTAGCAGGTGCTCACTTTATTCTTGGTTTCTTCTTCCTGGTTGGCCACCTCTGGCATGCTGGCCGTGCTCGTGCGGCGGTAGCAGGCTTTGAGAAGGGCATTGATCGCGAAGATGAACCCGTTCTGTCCATGCCAAGTCTTGACTAGTGCTGCAAACACTAAATTTGGTACCAGAGGGTTAAGTGAGGGCTCTGCCCCTAAACAAGGGTGGAAATGCCAAAACCTTAACAAAATCCTTGGTTTACTATACCAGTGGGTCACTTGCTAAGTTTGTGGCCATTATGTTGTCTGCCGAAGTTCAACTTCTCACTAGTTAGTCATCTCGAAAATGGCTATGTTCATGCTAAGTGACCCATTACCCGTTAGTGGTTTGTCAGTTTTAATTTCGTGCCCCCGAATCGAGTAAGAATAGCTATTTTATGAGTTTTCAACTCACAAAATAGGTTCTGGTGGCAGACTATTAGTTTTCCAGTCAACTCAAGTCAAGTAATTTTTGGGCTTCTGCTTTGAGGCAGAAGCCTTTTTAATTTCCTAGCTCCTGGTTTTTGATGCCAATCCCGAAAATCAGACTACAAAGGGCTATGTCCCCAGCCGGAGGGAGCCTTTGCACCCCGTCCTAAACCTAAACCTAGAGATTTCTGCCAAATCCCTTTTCACAATCCAGATAGCTCGCTGTAGCAATCCTGAATCATTTATAGGCATTGCTGAAAAACAATATGAATCGAAACGAGGTTTCGAGCATACAACACCTTCGAACATACAGCACCTATTTCATACCCAAATTCAGCAAAGCCTCATTTGTAAAAATGATAGTTGTATAGCTCTATGCGGGTGCGTTAGGACATTGGAATTAGAGAGGGAGTGGGGGCTTCGCCCCCAGCCAGGGGTTTCCACCCCTGCACCCCGTCCTAACCATAATGACTACCGCTATAACAGGCTTTCCCATTTAGAAAAGCCTGTCACACTATGTAGGACATATATAGAACTGCTGTGGGTAGTGCTCAAGATGTAATGATAAGGAGGTAGAGCTTCCGCCTGATGACCTACCATGTCTACCTGCCCAACTGGTGCATCGGCCCACACGGTTAAGAACGGTCGCATCCATAACGGCAAACGACGGTTCAAGTGTCGCGACTGTGGACGACAGTTCATTGAGCAACCCACGAAAAAAGTGGTTGACCAAAGCACACGGGACCTAGTTGACCGATTACTTCTGGAACGAATTTCATTGGCTGGAATTGCTCGTGCTGTCCAGGTTTCAGGGTAATGCTTGCAAAGCTACGTCAATGAGAAATACGCTGGGGTGCCTTGCTAAGTTCAGGTGACACCCAAAAACAGGGGCGCTTAACAATGCAGTGTGACGAACTCGGGTCATTCGTAGCCAACAAGGGGAATAAACAGTGGGTTTGGTTAGCCCTCGATGCCGACACTCGTGAGATGGTCGGGGTGTACATCGGCGCACGAGATGAGGCTGCCGCAGTGCAATTGTGGGCATTACTACCACCGGTCTATCGTCAGTGTGCCGTTGCCTATAGCGATTTCTGGGCAGCCTATGGAGCAGTGTTTCCCAGCAAGCGCCATCAAGCGGTCGGCCAAGAAACCGGGTTGACCCTACGTTGAACAATTCAACAACACCTTGTGCCAGAGGTTTGCTCGATTAGTGCGGAAAACCTTGTCGTTTTCCAAGTCACTGGAGAATCACATTGACGCAATTTGGTACTTTATCCATCATTACAATGCATCATTACTTCTGTAGTACTACCCTGCTGTGAACTCCCACCTTTATAGACCAGTGATGTCAATAAAGTTGTAGTCGATATAGGAACCAATCAGCCTCCCGTAGTTGGAGTTGTTTTCCTTACCACCGGAGCCCTCTTGAACAACACTAAAGATATCGATCTGCATCGCGACGTAATAGCGCCCATTGCCAATCCATCCATCCCATTGCTGTACGGTTGGTAACTTGGGAGTCAAGGTAAAGTAGGCAGGAGTATTCGTGTTTGTGATGTTGCTATCAAAAGTAATGGTGTCGCCTGTGGTTCCCCTCTTGTTCAATGGGGCGATGCTTGCTAGGGCAATGACGTAATCGCTACCATCAATGATATCGTCGCTGGAGAAGTAATAACGAACCAGGATACGATTCGAACCTGTGGCAACGTTGCCAATATTTTTGATGGAACCTGTGAGTCGGATTGCCTGACCAGGAGTGGCAGTTGTCTGGGTTACACTCAATCCATTGCCTAGAACATCCGGTCTAAGGGTATCTTTAATCCCGATCGCCGCCGCTACCGCATTGTTAATTTCATTGGATTCAGAAACCTGGCTGGCTGAGTCGATAATCATACCAATGTAGTAGGTCTGGTCACCTCCCCACCAGAGGTCAGTGGCAGGAAGCATTGGAATATCTTTAAATCCGGTGAAAGTCTGGTTGGGTGCCAGGTTACTGATGACTACATCTAGATCGCTGAAGCCAGTGTTGGGGTCAATGTTACCCAACAGGCGATCGCTAGTTGTAATCACATTATCCCGCGACAGATAGAAGGATACCCGAAACTCCTGGGGTGTATAGCTGATGCTGGTATTTCTGACTGAGTAGTTGACCCGGATTGTAGACAGGTAGTTCGGATCACCAGACTTGAGGCTGACCTGAGTAGGTAAAGCCTGTCCATTGGTTTTTCTAACACTGAAGCTGTTTGCAGGAGGAGCCAGATCGACTTGCTGGGCAGGAACACCACCAATATTCAGAGCATACTCCGTAGGTTGAGTCGATGAGGAAAAGATGCGGATGAAATAGGTGCCAGCGGTCAGGGACAGATTGGTGAATTGTTCATCAGCAGTATCTGCATTGGCTGAAACCGCAACAATTTCTGCCTGGCTATCTAAAATGCCGTTGTTGTTCAGATCTCGAATGAGTTGAATGTCAGCATTGGCGGTTAAACCTGTGAGGGATAGATTAAAGGTGGTGAGACCATTAATAGTGAATCGGTAGTAGTCATTTTTGTCAGCATTGCCGCCCACAGTGTCACTATAGAAGCCAGTTGCATTGCCGACTGTGCCAATATTGAAGGCAGAAGACATGGTGTTGCCAGCCAGATCCACTTTGGATGATGTTGTTACTACACTGGCAATTCGCC
Source organism: Leptothermofonsia sp. ETS-13 (assembly GCF_049200465.1). Taxonomy (NCBI): domain Bacteria; kingdom Bacillati; phylum Cyanobacteriota; class Cyanophyceae; order Leptolyngbyales; family Leptolyngbyaceae; genus Leptothermofonsia; species Leptothermofonsia sp. ETS-13. Next base: position 118,953 of record NZ_CP120836.1, on the reverse strand, counting down.
AATTCAAATCACCGACTGGAGCGAGGTTTGTAAACCCGGCCAGTGCTGTTCCGTTCATGTACCAGAGAATGTTTTCTCCAGTTCCATAGTTCCGCCAGACGATGTCGGGTTTGTCGTCTCCGTTAAAATCTCCGGCACCAGCAATGCTGAGGGCAGGATAGGCCAGCGGAAGGGAAGCTGAGGATTGAAAGCTTGTTCCATTCATCAACCAGATGACATTTTCACCAGTGTTGGTGTTGCGCCAAACAACGTCTGGTTTGTTATCGGCATTGAAGTCCGCGATGGTTCCAACCTGCATGTAGGAACCAAACACAGGAATGAACGAGACGGCACCCTGGAACGTGGTGCCATTCATGAGCCAGACGACGTTTTCAAAAGTGGAGTAGCTGCGCCACAGGATGTCAGGGCTGCTGTCTCCATTGAAATCCGCAACTCCCGCAATCTTTAGATTAGGGTCACCTACAGGGATGAGGTACTGGGCAGAGCGGAGAGCGCCGTTGCCATCCATGAGCCAGACCACATTTTCACCAGTGGCGTAGTTTCTCCAGATGTAATCGGGGATGCTGTCCCCATCCATGTCTGCAGTAGCTTCCAGTTTCCAGTTGAGGTCACCAACGGGAGCGTTGTATTGTACTCCTCCAATATTGGCACCATTCATCTGCCAGACCACATTTTCACCAGTGGCGTAATTGCGCCACAACAGGTCTGAGCGAGATTTGCTGACGGTGCTGACACTAAGGGTGTAGTTAGTGCTGACGCTGGTGTCGGGTAGAAAAACTCGAATGTAGTAGTCGCCTGCATCGAGTGGTTCAGTGGTGAGGGCGTCTGCTATGGTGCCTGCGTTGTATGAACCAACAAGTGTGCCGCCGCTGTCTAACACCTCCAGATCGGCGTTAGCTGTCATATTATTGAGCGTCAGGATTACGCTACTGCGCTGACTAAGCCTAAGGCGAAAGAAATCCTGGGCGTCGCTGGGGTCGAGTGAGTAGCTGGAATCGGTTGCGCTGTTAGAAAAAACTTGAGTAGTAAAGCTTGAGTTAATAGTTCGAGTAGTTGAAAGACTGTTATCAGGAAATTGAGAATTATCAGCCATTACTTTGCCTCCGCGATCGCAAAGCTAGCTTTCCCCAGGGCTATTTGTAAATCAGCATTCAAACAGCAAATTCACGAAATTTTCTCAAAAAAATGGAGGTTTTGAATGAATTTCTGTACTTCCACGGAGGGCTTTTTCATTTTGATTTCTACTATTGAAAATTGCTGGTGAATTTACGGATATTCCCGCAATTTGGGCAATTCAGCCAGAAAGTTGAAGAGATAGGCTTGCCTCTAATTTTGAATACAACCTTAAAAACTTCTGATAATTTCTGGATAAGTAAGTGAAAACAGCTAGGATTCAAAAAACATTTAAAAAAATCGTTTAAACTGATAGAGAAATGACTGATTCAGACCAGTGGACTGTTTCCTATCACAATTTATTTCCAACAGCGTTATTTGTGTTTAGCTTGAAGGAGCACGACAAGCTTAACCAACAACTTCTAGCGTTAATTTATCGTCTGAAGCAGTCAGATCCTGGCCAAACAGCTTCTAATGTATTGGGCTGGCACAGCAAGGTAAATTTGTTCGAACTGAGCGAAATCCAACCGTTTAAGCAGTTGGTTGATGGGGCGATCGCACAAGTTGCTCAGGCAGTAGGTTATGGAAATGTCAGAATTGTGGCAGCTAACTGTTGGGCCAATGTAAATCCCAAATATGCTAGTAACAAAATTCACGACCACGCCAATTCTTTGTTTAGCGGCGTTTACTACGTTAAAACCCCAAAAGACTGTGGTAACTTGATGTTTTACGACCCCCGCAGTGCCAGGACGTTCTATAAACCAAATGTCCAGGGCTATACTGCCTATACAGCAGATGCAGTCGCCCATGTGGCTGAAGCGGGATTATTGTTAATTTTTCCAAGCTGGTTAAAACATGGGGTAGAACCCAATTTAAGTGATGAGGACCGGATCAGCATCAGCTTTAACTATGTGTTTGCCTGATTTGAAAATAGAACTTGGAAGCCAGGAGTCAGAAGCCAGAAGAGGGAAGGATTTTGGCTTCCTCCGTTATCGCTGTCGCCAGGTTGCTTAGGACATTAGCTTTAGAGGGGATGTGGGGGCTTTGCCCCCAGCCAGGGGTTCCACCCCTGCACCCCGTCCTAACCATAATGAAATGACTACTGCTATATCATCGCATTCTTTGAGTGAACTGACCTCTCTCCCTTCCCCGCTCCGACTCGGAGCGGGGTGCCAAAAGCGGGGTGAGTTTTTTGGAGTAATTTAACTCTCATTCCTAAGCTGGGATGAGATCCTCGACTTCTTGACCCAAGTGGTTCGACTCACTCGAGGATCTGCTAGAAATTGAGGATCTCGGTTCAGGAGCATTTTAGAGGCTGAATGCGGTTTGATCAGGCACCAATGTCAGCCAGAATGTCGGTGGCGTGAGTGTCGGCTTTAACAGTGGAGTACACGTGGCTGATCTTGCCGTTGCCATCAATGATGTAGGTAACCCGCTTGGCATAACGCATCCCGTTCATTTCTCCCTCAACATCATAGGCTTTGGTAATAGCGCCATCTGTATCGGTCAGCAAGGGAAAAGGGAGATTGAATTTTGCAGTAAATGCCTTGTGAGAGGCTTCGTCATCCATGCTAACTCCAAGGACGGTGATACCTTTGTTGAGGTATTCACTGTAATTGTCTCGAAAACTACATGCTTCTTTCGTGCATCCGGGGGTATCGTCTTTGGGATAGAAGTAGAGTACAACCGTCTTGCCTGCAAAGTCAGATAGGGAGACGGTGTTTCCGTTTGTGTCTTTAGTTGTGAAGTTTGGGGCAGCATCACCAACAGATAGGGGCATAGTTTTGATTTCCTTCGGACGTGAAAACATTACGAATTGTATTACTGTTTGAGATCGCTTGATTCACCAACCTTCCAAACTCTAGGTTGTAGCTATCACCAGGCTTAGGACAGGCTTGGTGACGGCTATAAAAATGCAAATGAAATTGGAGGTATGGATAGGTGTTGCTAAATAGCCATTACTAAATGGCCATTAACGGATCACCAGCTGCATGAACCAATTTTACAGATGTAAATCCTTCAAAATTTGCAGGGTTGGGGAGTGGGGTGGCTCGCTTCAAAGCCTCATACCCTTCAAGCTGCTGCGAGGATCATAGCTACGGACAGAGCGAAGTTTTTCGTAAAGTTCGCGCTCGCTGGGGGTGAGGGTTTTGGGTGGGGTAATGACAATGCGAACGATCTGGTCGGTACGATCGCCCTTTGGATTGCGCCAACCCTTTCCTCGGAGACGCAGAGATTGCCCTGAACGGATGCCAGGAGGTACGTTCATGGTTACAGGGCCATCTGGTGTGGGAACTTCCACCTGTGCCCCCAAAACCGCTTCATCTGGAGAAATGGGCACTTCGCAGGTCAGATTTTCCCCATCGAATTGGAAGAACGGATGGGGCGTAATTTCAACTGTCAGGTACAGATCGCCCCGCTGACTGGTGTAATAGGGGCTGTACTGCCCTTTGCCCTTAACGCGAATTCGGCTTTTGGGTTTGGCTCCCGGAGGGATGCGGACTTCAAACTCTTCACGCCCCAGTACCAGCCGTTTTTGAACACCGTGAAAGGCTTCTGAAAGGCTCAAAGTAATCGTTGCTTCTGTATCTAAGCCAGTGCCAGTATCAAACCCTGTGGAGAACCCGTCGGTGGTTGTCCGGTAGGTGCGGTAGCCTGTTTGAGTACCAGTCCGTCCAAAGCCTGTACTCCCTGTCCCCATACGACCGAGTAGTTCGTTGATAAATTCTTCAAAGCTGCCGTACTGCCCAAACTCGAAGCCATCAAAGTCCATATTGGAGAAGGGCGATCGCCCACCGGCTGAAGCTCCAGCCATTTCAGCCTGCTTCCAATACTGCCCAAAGCGATCGTATTTTTGCCGCTTATCGGGGTCTGACAGTACTTCGTAGGCTTCGTTAATTTCCTTAAATCGGGCTTCAGCCGCTTTATCGCCAGGGTTCATGTCGGGATGATACTTACGCGCCAGCTTCCGAAATGCCTTTTTGATTTCATCGGCACTGGCCGTCTTACTTACCCCTAAAATGGCGTAGTAGTCTTTGAAGTCAGTTGAAGCCATATCTCTGTAGCTAAGTCGATTATTGTCTCTATGATGCCTTACATGAGGGGTCTCCTGCTAAAGAAACAGGGTAGGGTACCTCTTTTAACAGAACCCTACCCTGGATTACGCTATACAGCGGATGTTGTCGTCGCTCCGCTAACCTCTATCCCAGGTTAACTTTAACCACCTTGTTCTTTTCTTCTTCAACTTTGGGCAGGGTCAAATGCAGGATACCGTCTTTGTACTCGGCTTTTACGTCTGTGTTCTTAATTCGCGCAGGTAGTGAGATGACGCGCTGGAATTTGCCATAGTGGAATTCAGAGCGGAAAATCCCTTTATCTTCCGTTCTGCTTGTAGATTTACGCTCACCACTGATAGAAACCGAGTCAGCCGCAACCTGAACATCCAGATCCTTAATATCAATACCCGGTAACTCAGCTTTCAGGTGAATAGCTTCTGGAGTTTCTTCCATTTCCACTACGGGCATAAAACGATCGCCATCGATAGCGCTGATTGGGCTCAGCGTATCAAACAGACGGTTCATTTCCCGCTGCAGGCTGGTAATTTCTCGAAGCGGTTCCCAACGAACAAGTGCCATAGCTCAACCTCCTTGCTGTAAGTGTCTAAGACTTAATGAACTTGTAAGACTTAACTAGCCTTGGCTCATCGTCTTCCCTATCCTGGTATCAGGATACCAAACTCCCCCGATTAGGTAAGTTCGGTTCTTGACACATCGACTGGTCGCATTGCCGAACAATTGCAGAAATGAGAGAAACTAGGGCTGGAGTCAGGGAAGTTTTGAGTTCTGAGTTTTGAATCTGACTCTCGTCTCCCTACTTACTCTAGCTTTTGGCTATCGCCATAGCAACTTCTAACCTCTTGTCACCTCAATCAACCGGTCTATTCCCTCTTCCAGCGTTGGAGGGGCACTTATCAGAGAGCGGTGCATGTCCAGAATGACGGAAACTGGCACCTGGCGATCGCGTTTCTCATTTCTTTCTAAGCACACCCACAAGGGTGGATTGAGCCACAGTCCGGTGATGCAGGTAAAGCCAGAAATGCGGGCCAAGGCGATCGCGTCCCGGCGTTGTTTTCGGACGACGTTAGTGGCATCGTAAATAGCTTCCTGAACCATTCCAGCGCCGATCTGCTGAACCGTCTGCCGGAATTGCTTTTCTACCTCGTTCCAGACTTTTAGCCAGGGACCCTGAACGGCTTCATCGCCAAAAAGCTCTGCGCGGATTCGGTCGGTAGAAATCAACCGCCGCTCAGGACACTCCTGCAAAAGCCTGGCGGCGACTGAAGATTTGCCACTCCCCGGAAGCCCGATCAGGAGAATCAGGTGGGAAGTGGGAGGAGGGAGGGTGAAGAGGTGATGGAGTGGAGGGGGAGAGGGGTGCATAAGAAAATGAGTGATGGGGTGATAGTACTCCATCACTTCATTACTCCATCACATTAATTTATTCGTCTCTAATCAACTAACAACTAACAACTCCTAAATCACCGTGCCATCAGGAATTACGGCATTCTTCAGCACGACTACAATGCCACTACGGATGTAGAAGCCGAGGTTTTCTCGTTCAGCTTCTTCAATCCGGTCTTTGTTGATGATGCGGACGTTGCAGCCGATGCGGGCGTTTTTGTCAATGATGGCCCGACGAATGATGGTATCAGCACCGATGCCGACAGCTGGAATGTGGGCATCGTCAAAATGCTCTCTACTCTGACGCTCAGCAAAGGGTTGGTAGTAGTCAGCTCCCATGATCAGGGTGTCTTCGATGGTGCTGCCCCCTTCAACCCGCGATCGCACCCCCAACACTGAATGGGTAACGGAGCAGTTCTTTAGAATGCAGCCTTCGCTGATAATGGATTCCCGGATGTGGCAATCCAACAGCTTGCTAGGCGGCAGGAAGCGGGTGCGGGTATAGATGGGTGCTTTTTCGTCATAGAAGCTAAAGGGTGGGCGGGGTTGCTGGGTAAGGGCCAGGTTAGCGTCATAGAAGGCCGCGATCGTTCCAATGTCTTCCCAGTAACCCTTAAACAGGTAAGCCTGGATATTGTAATCAGCCGCGGAGGAAGGAATGATTTCTTTGCCAAAATCCGTTTGTTCCGGTGCCTGCCGCAGTAGTTTGCCCATCACCTCTTTCTTAAAGACGTAAATTCCCATCGAGGCGATGAAAGGAAACTGCTTCGCCTCACTTGGGGACAAACCCAGAACGGAAGTATCTACTTCCATTGCCTTGAGGGCATCTCCCTTGGGCTTCTCGCTGAAATTGATCACTCGCCCCGACTCATCAATCTTCATTAATCCAAAATCGGAAGCGCGGCGGTAGTCCATGGGTACAACCGAGATGGTAATGTCTGCTTCGGTTTCCCGATGGCGGCGGACAAAATCGGCGTAATCCATCCGATAGAGGTGGTCTCCGGATAGGATTAAATATTCGGAAACATCCCATTCTTGGAACAGCCAGAGGTACTGCCGTACTGCATCTGCCGTCCCCTGAAACCAGTTCGGATTTTCTGGCGTTTGTTGAGCCGCCAGCACTTCTACAAAACCATCGTTAAACCCGCTGAAGTTATAGGCACGGGCAAGATGACGGTTCAAAGAAGCGGAGTTGAACTGAGTCAGAACGTAGATCTTGTAGATCTCTGAGTTGATGCAATTACTAACCGGAATGTCAATCAGTCGGTACTTACCTGCGATCGGTACGGCAGGCTTGGCACGTTGTTTGGTCAATGGGTAAAGGCGAGTTCCTGCGCCGCCACCCAGAATGATTGCCAATACTCTTTTCACGAGAACCCCCATCTGCCAATCTGCGATCCCACTTCTAGTGTGGGACGCGACGGCACTGTTTGCAAGGTCTCTAGACAACAAGAATCAAGTATTTTTTGACAAATTTATTCTGTCTAAAGGCAGTTCTCAGACAAAACTCAACTACCAGAGGCTTAATAAACGTAGCAGGATAGTTGGGAGCTAGCCATGCCTTCAGAAGAACGACGATTAGAGGACGATCGCACTCAAAACATTCCCTGGCACAGGTGGGGGCCTTACCTGAGCGAACGTCAGTGGGGAACGGTGCGGGAAGACTACAGCCCCCATGGTTCCGCCTGGGACTATTTCAGCCATGATCAGGCTCGCTCCCGTGCCTACCGCTGGGGAGAGGACGGGATTGCCGGAATTTCAGATGAACACCAGCAGCTTTGTTTTGCGATCGCCCTCTGGAATGGGCAAGACCCCCTTCTGAAAGAGCGGCTGTTTGGATTGACCGGACTCCAGGGCAACCACGGAGAGGACGTTAAGGAATACTACTTCTACCTTGACAGCACCCCCACCCACTCCTACATGAAGTGCCTTTACAAATATCCTCAAGCGGCCTTTCCCTACACCCAACTGATTGAGGAAAACCAGCGTCGTGGGAAGCAAGACCTGGAATTTGAACTGATGGATACCGGGGTATTTGATGCCGACCGCTACTTCGATGTTTTTGTGGAATACGCCAAACAATCTCCCGAAGATATTCTGATCAAAATTACCGTGGCGAACCGGGGACCGGAAGCTAAACCCCTTCATTTACTGCCCACCCTCTGGTTTCGCAACACCTGGTCATGGAACCGCAAGGCAAGCAGACCTGTTTTGAAAGCAATTCATTCCGAAGGAAATCTTCACATCGTCGAAGCTGTTCACCACAAGCTTGGAAAGCGCTGGCTTTATTGCGAAGGGATGGGAGCCTACAACCACATGCCCCTTCTGTTTACCGAAAACGAAACCAATTCTGAACGGGTATTTGGAGTTCCCAATGCCTCACCCTATGTAAAAGATGGCATCAACCGTTATGTGGTCGAAGCGGAAGCAGAAGCCATCAATCCAGACCAGATGGGCACAAAAGCCGCTGCCCATTATGTTTTGAACCTGGGGGCCGGGGAAACCAAAACGATTCGGCTGCGCTTCAACAACATTCCGCTCTATCGGGATGGAGCCGCGAGCAGCCCATTTGCGGACTTTGACGCCATCTTTGCCACCCGCCAGCAGGAAGCGGATGCCTTCTATCAACGCTTGACTCCCTTTCCACTGGATGACGATCGCCGCCGGATTCAGCGCCAGGCCTTTGCTGGCATGCTGTGGAGTAAGCAGTACTACCACTACACAGTGGACACCTGGCTGAAGGGCGACCCGGATGTCGTTCCCCAACCCCCAGAACGCAAAAAGGGGAGAAACCACGACTGGATTCACCTGGACAGCGAAGACATCATTTCCATGTGCGACAAGTGGGAGTATCCCTGGTTCGCCGCCTGGGATCTGGCATTCCACTGCATTCCCCTGGCCATGATTGACCCGGAGTTTGCCAAGCACCAGTTAGATTTGCTGACGCGGGAATGGTACATGCATCCCAATGGGCAAATTCCAGCCTACGAGTGGGCATTTAGTGATGTGAATCCGCCAGTTCATGCCTGGGCTACCTGGCGGGTTTACAAGATTGAGCAAAAGATTTGGGGACAAAGCGATCGCCTGTTTCTGGAGCGGGTTTTTCAGAAACTCCTGCTCAACTTTACCTGGTGGGTCAATCGCAAGGATGTGGAAGGCAAAAACGTCTTTCAGGGAGGCTTTTTGGGGCTGGATAATATTGGCGTATTTGACCGCAGCGCAGCGCTGCCGACAGGAGGCCATATTGACCAATCAGATGGGACGAGCTGGATGGGGATGTATTGCCTGAATATGTTGGCGATCGCCCTGGAGCTGGCAAAAACCAACCCCGTTTACGAAGACATTGCAACCAAGTTCTTTGAACATTTCATCTACATTGCCGACGCTATGAACCATATTGGCGAAGGAGAAGCCAGCCTCTGGGATGAGGAAGATGGCTTTTATTATGATGTGCTGCACCTGCCTGAAGGGCGTCAGGTCACGATGAAGATACGGTCTATGGTGGGGTTGATTCCCCTGTTTGCAGTTGAAACGATCGAGCCCGAAATTCTGGACCAGCTACCGGCTTTCAGGGAGCGGTTGGAATGGTTCATTGAAAACCGTCCTGATCTGCGTCGAAATGTGGCCTGTATGCGAACTCAGGGTGTGGGAGCTCGCAGGCTACTGGCGATCGCCGATACGAATAAACTCCGTCGCATTCTGCAAAAAATGCTGGATGAGTCCGAATTTTTTGGACCCTATGGCATTCGCTCCGTTTCCCGCTATCACGCCGGGCATCCCTACATCTTCTATGCCAATGGCAACGAGTTTCGAGTGGACTACACTCCCGCCGAATCGACCAGTGGATTGTTCGGTGGTAACTCCAACTGGAGGGGGCCAGTCTGGTTTCCCGTGAATTTCCTGCTGATTGAGTCGCTGCAAAAGTTCCACTACTACCTGGGGGATGATTTCAAGGTGGAGTGCCCTAAGGGTTCGGGGCAGATGCTGACTCTATGGGAAGTGGCCTGCGAACTTTCCCAACGGTTGACGCGTATCTTTCTCACCAACGTGGCGGGCCAGCGTCCAGTTTACGGGGCAAGCAACAAATTTCAGATCGACCCTCACTGGCGCGACTACATCCTGTTCTACGAATACTTCCATGGGGATGTGGGAGCAGGAATTGGAGCCAGCCACCAGACAGGCTGGACAGGGTTGGTGGCTAAATTGATCCAGCAGTATGGCGAATATACTGCCCAAAACCGCGCTCCCGATCAGCAAAAAAACACAATCAAAGGTGATTTTAGAAGAAATTGCCGAATCTATCGCCCTGAAGTGAAACCGTACTCGCTCAGAATCGAGTTTTTGCTGACGATCGCGATCACTGAACGTTAGCCTAAAACTATTCCGCATTTGCACGGCGTTGCTGAAAAGCTGTATGAATCGAACCGAAGTTTCGAGCATACAGCCTCTATTTCATATAGCTCTACGCGGGTGCGTTAGGACATTGGAATTAGAGAGGGAGTAGGGGCTTCGCCCCCAGCTAGGGGTACTACCCCTGCACCCCGTCCTAACCATAATGACTACCGCTATATCCAGATTCAGCAATGCTTTCACCCACTACAACAAGGAGAACAGGCCGTAATGATTGGACACCAGGAAACCCCTCGCCTTCGCTGGATCACGCTCAATTCCGCTGAGGCAGAGGCTGATGAAGGGTTGGATATCATCCAGGGGGTTGCAGCAAACTCCCAAATACCTTCCCTGTCGTTATTTTTATGACGATCGCGGTTCCCAACTCTTTGAGCAAATCACCGACCTGCCAGAGTACTATCCCACCCGCATTGAACAGTCCATTTTGGAAAACTGTGCTTTAGACATCGCCCGGTTAACCGGATCTTGCGAACTAGTAGAACTGGGCAGCGGTAGCTCTCGCAAAACACGGATTTTGCTGGAAGCCTACGACACGCTACACAACGAACTGCAATACTGTCCAATCGATGTCAGCGCCGGAATTTTGAAAACGACAGCCCTCGATCTGCTGAATTCCTATCCCCGGCTTAAACTGTGTGGTCTGGCAGGAACCTATGAGCAGGCCCTGGCCCAACTTCCCCCCAGAGAACTGGAAAACCGGATGCTGATCTTCCTGGGCAGCACGATTGGAAATTTGAATCAGGAAGAGTGCGATCGCTTCCTCACCCTCATCCAGCAAGCCCTTGAACCGGGAGAGTTTTTTCTTCTGGGTGTAGACCTGCAAAAGGATATTTCAATCATTGAAGCAGCCTACAACGATGCCCAGGGCATCACCGCCGCCTTCAATCTCAATATTCTCAACCATCTCAACTGGCGGTTTCAGGGCAATTTTGACACCGACCAGTTTGAACACTGGGCATTCTATAACCCGATCAAGAACCAGATAGAAATGCACCTCCGCAGTCTGACCCTGCAAACGGCCAGGCTAGAAGTCCTCAATTTTCAGGTGGCACTGGAAGAAGGTGAAACGATCCACACTGAAATTTCCCGCAAGTTTCATCTCCCAACCCTGATGGCAACCCTGGAGGCTAAAGCCCTGAAGCCATTGCAAACTTGGACAGATCTCAATGCCTGGTTCGGCCTGGTACTCTGTCAGCGACAATGCATCGGGGCTGAGTGCCCATAGAAGAGATCCGTACGGCAGCATTTTTAATGCATTCGCTGCTCATCCACCCCTCCACCCCTCCACCCCTCCACGTAGCACTAGCGCCCTCGTAGCTCAGTTTCTAACTTGGGAAGGTCGCTTTTCAGAAAAACAGTGGCTCTGCCTGTGTAGGCAAAACCGTTGTCGTTCGTGGCAATTTCGAGCCAGTAGGCATAGCGATCGCCCTCGCGCACTTCTCCCTGAATTTCAGCCAGTAGAGGAGTTTTTTGATTCACAGCCTGATTCACATTCGCCCGGTCCGGGTATTGGTAAACAACCCTGGCGTTGATATAGTCCTGATAAATAACGGCTCCATAAATTGCTCTGAGCGCTTCTTGCAGGCGAGCCACCGTGACACCGTTGATCATATCGTAGATAGAAATTTCTTCAGTCCGAATGATGCCCCCAGTTGGACCAGGCGAACTTCTGCCCACCTGAAGCAGGGATGACCGGAACTGAAACCGCTGGGCTGGTGTTGCACTCTTGCGGATGAGCAATTTTTCGCCACTGGCTGGCCGCAGGGTGGGATGGGACTGAATCCAGGCTTCGGCTTCATCGGGAGATTGCCCCGGTAAAGCCTGTACCTGCCCTGCTATTAGCAACAGGGAAATGCCCATTCCCAGGGAACTCATGATCTGGGCTGGATGTTTAAGACGCTTCCCCACACTCCTCACGGCCTTCTCCCTGCCATCTATCAGCTGATACCTTTCATCTGCTGCATGTCTCATACCAAATCCCGCAAATCAGACTATGGCTCTACGCAAAAGTGCTAGTGGTTTATCAGTTTTATAGCTATAGCCACCAGGCTTAGAACGGGGTGCAGGGGCTTCACCCCGTCCTAACCACAATCACTACCGCTACACAAATGATTGACAGCACAGGCGCAGAACTTTGTGACCCTGCAGAAGACTTATCAGTCAAATTCAGGGAACTGGTATCACTTCGCCATCTTGCCACCAGTTTTTTACTTTGGAACACAAAGTTGTGATAGTTCACTCAAACCTGGTTTGGGCTGCCACCATTTGGATGGTAGTCAGTGGTACCTGATAGAAGTATTGGCGACGGAACTGTTCTTCCCGGATGGCGGTAAAAAAGGCTGTAACGGCGTTACGGAATGCTTTTTCACTTGCCTGCCGTTGCTGCCAGGCCACCTGTAGAGCATTGTCAGTGTAGCTGAGGCTAAAGCCAAGGGGTGCCAGCGTTCGAAAGCCCAATTGCAGGGTGCGATCGCCAATCCCCAATCGCTCCAGTACCTGTTGTCGGGTGGCTGTTTTTCCGGTGCGGCTCAGGTATTTGGCAACTCCCACCAGTTGTTGCCAGATTTCCTCCGGCGGGATAAGCGATGGAGGCGGGTAGGCGATCGCCAGAGGCCGCTGTTCCTGGCGCGATCGACGGAACCAGGTCTGAAATTCGCCCCAACTGCTGGGGCACTGTCGCAGCAGGAGGGGGGGGGATGTTTTGAATTTTGAATTTTGAATTTTGAATTGAATTTCTTCCGGTGCTTCCCGCCAGTCCAGGAGCCAATCGGTTTCAACAAAGGGTTGAATTGGGCTGGCATCACGGGAGCGGACGGCCAACAACCGCACTTCGTAGCGTTTCTTGTAGTTGTTGCTGTCCAGTTCTACGATCGCGTCGCACCGGCCAGAGGGCAGTTCATCCCGATAGTGCCCCCACCAGACTCCGGCAAACCCTTCTGAGACAGATTCATCCCACAGCTCAAACTCGGTTTTGATGTATTGTACCGATTGCCCTTTCCTGTCCTGGAGTTTCCGATTCCAGCCATTTGTGAACCAGCAGTTCTGGATCAGGAGTTTGGGAACGGGGTTGCCAATGCCGCAGGGTTCCAGCAATTTCAATTCCTGAAACAACGCTTTGCCCAGTTCCTGCACCTGGACAACTAAATCCACCTGAAGATGGGGAGCCGCCTGAGCTGGATCAACGGACTGCCGTAGTTTCTGATTAATTCCATCGGTAAACAGGGGCAAGTTTTCAATCGGCAGACTCAAGCCTGCGGCATAAGGGTGACCGCCAAATTTGGTCAACAGGTGCTCCTGATCTTTCACCAATTGATACAGATCGATATTGTTAATTGAACGGGCAGAACCACGGGCGATTGCCCCTCCCTCTGTGCTTAACAAAATGGTGGGACGGCCATACTCCTGCGCCATTTGTCCGGCCACCAGCCCCAGGACGCCAATTGGCCACTGTTCATCGGCCAGCACAATCACGCTGGTGGTAGACAGATCAAGCTGAGTCAGGCGTCGGGCAACCTGCGCCGCCACTTCTTTCTGCAATGCTTTGCGGCGGGTGTTGGCCAGTTCCGTCGCTTCTGCCAGATGGGTGCAAAGGTGGGTGTCCTGGCTGGTGAGCAGTTCAACACAGAAATGGGCATCCCCATGAATGCGGCTCACGGCGTTAATCCGGGGACCCAGACCAAAGGAGATGTCAGTGGGGCGATCGCCGCTGCGTTTGCAAAATTCCAGCAGTTTCGCAACACCAGGGTGGGTTGCCGTGGCGGAGTTCGATTGCTTCTGCAACTGTTCAATCCCCCGCTGCGCCAGATAGCGGCAGTCTCCCTTCAACTCCACCAGGTCTGCAATCAGCCCGATCGCCACCAGATCCAGCAATTGCGCCAATGGCTTCTGCGGCACGTCAGGTAACGTCTCATACAGTGCTTCTACCAGTTTGTAGGCAACGGCGACTCCAGATAGGGTTGCCAGTGGATGGTTTGTCGGTAAATAGCGGGGGTTAATAATGGCCGTCACTGGTGGACGCTCGGCTGGCAGGGTGTGGTGATCGGTCACAATCACATCCATACCCAGGCTTTGAGCATACTCAATCTCGTCCAGGTTAGTACTGCCCGTGTCGCAGGTCACGATCAAACGGCAGCCCTGGCTATGCAGTGAGTCAATACCCGGTTGCGACAAACCATGGGACTCCGTGAGACGGTTGGGAATGTAGTAGAACAGAGTCTTCTGCTGAGTGAAGAACTGCCCCAATCCATCCCACAGAACAGAGGTTGCAGTCACCCCATCGGCATCAAAATCTCCCCAGATTGCCACTGCTTCCTGATGGGTATAGGCTTGATGCAAGCGCTGAACAGCCCATTGCATCTCTTCCCCAAAGGCAAAGGGGCTGGTGGGATGATAGTGCTGGGGGTTGAGAAAGCCTGCTAACTGTTCCGGGTCTTGAATCCCTCGCTGCCATAGCAGTTGGGTAATAAATCGTCCATCGCTGTCGGACACCTGCTGTCTGACCGCCTGCACAAACCATTCAGGTGGTTTGGTTGAGGATTGAATTTGCCACTGAAGGTCGCGATCAGGCATACCTGCATTTAAGTACTTTGGATCAATTCCTTTCTACCGTAACCCTTACTTAGGAGAAACCACTTCAATCACCAGGGACGGAGCAGGCATATCAGCAAGCAGTAAGGCTTTGTTTGAGACCAGAGATTGCCTGGGCTGATTCCTCCGTCATGCGCCGGTTGGTTACGGGGACATCCTGCGATCGCTCCTGAGTCGTTTTCCCAATCCTACTCTAGTAGTCTGTCAAGCAGATTTTGAAGGGTTGACAATCCTTCAAAACCCTCTAAATTGGTTTTCCTGGGTTTAGATAACCAGGCAAAGTTCCTTTGATGACCCACTAATAGACAAGACCATAAATTTAGACCATAAATTTAGACAAGACCATAAATTCTGCCCATCCCCACCCACCCACATTGAAACTGAATCGCAATTCGCTTCAGGATTGGTTAGGACGGCGACGGGGGCGTTTCCAGACCTGACGTTCGGCCTTTTCTCGTTCGTAGGCAATGAGTTTGCCGTAATATTCGTGTTTACTCAAATTCATCGATAGAAAAATGTGCTTACGTATATTACCAAAGCCTTTGCGAGTAAAAAATTTGACTGCCGGAATGTTTTCTGGATCGGTGTCTACCATCATGAACCGTGCCCCATCATCAATCATCCGTTCAACCAGCTTATCGACTAGGCGATCGGCGATCCCACGTCGATGATAGGCCGGGTTCACACCTAGCCAGATAATGTAGCCGTAGACCCAGGAGGCTTTGTTGATGATGGTGCCCAAAATAAAACCCGCCAGCTGGTCTTCTACTTCTGCCACTAAGCAGTACTCTGGGTCAGTGTTATAAAGTCCAATCACCTCCCACTGGTCCCAGGTGCGGTAGATATATGGGTACAGGTCACTGGTGAACAGGGTCTCCCCCAAGTGATAAACAGGAGCCAAGTCATTGATGTCCATGTCCCGAATACTGATGGGGAGGGGTTCATCCTTAGGCGTGTCAGTCATAGAGGAATTTCCTGGATGTCTGCCAGGTTGGGTAGGGTGAAATCGCTGGATAAGGAGTATTTGTTCTGGATGGGCTCATGATCTACAGGGGGAGATGGAGTGCGATCGCACCGGATTGCATAATTACAGGAATCGCACAAACTGGCTCCCAGCGATACCTGGGGAAAGGATTCCCCAGCCTGATAACGCTCCAACCAGTGAGTCAATTGAATGAGCAGTTGTGTCAGATCGCGGCGGGTCTCCTCATGGCGAGCGGTGTCATACACAACGGTGAAATGTTGAGCTTCCTCCGATGCCTCCCCTTCCGCTTGAAAAAACCAGTAGGTCATGGAAATTTGCTCTGGTAAATAGAAACCCGTTTCAGCCAGGACAAAAGGATAGAGACGAGTTTGCCAGTTTTGCAGAAGCCAGCGCGGATTCTGGGGCTGGGGGTAGGTTTTCCAGTCTAAAATCTTTGCCTGGGCTGAGTTGGAAATCAGTAAGTCATAAGCGACAGTCAGCAGGTAGCCCTGGAATTCGACTGTGAGAGCATATTCGCTCTGGCGCAGAACATTGCCGCCCGGCTTGTCCAGCTTCAAGATCTGGGGCATCGCCTTTGTAAAGGATGAAAACCAGCGCTGAAGCTGGGTATCTTCCTCAACAAAGGGTTCAATCGGAAGTTCAAGCTGCCACTGCTGCATCAGGAGGTGAAACTGGGAACCTGCGGCTAGCCTTTCTAGCTGCTCAGGGGTGGTGGGCGAAGCCAACTGCTCCAGGTAGGTATGCTGAAACTTGCGGGGGCAGGCGGAAAGCAGGTTGAGATGCCCCTGGGATAGGCGGAGGGGAGGGAGGGGGTTCACTAGAACATCACCTCCTCAAGCTCTGGTTAAGACAAATACGCTGCCTTCGTTTCCCCGGCCAATCCGCAAGTCTTCATCGAGATAGGTGATATCAATCCATCCCTGCTGATCACGGTTCTCAACATTGAAGTTGATCGCCGCCAACCTCTGCCCCGATTCAATTTGCTCAATAAAACGGCTGGGGGTTTGATAGCCGATCAGGCGCTTTAGTCCTAGGATCGATCGCTCAAATTTGACATTGACGCGACGTTCAGAAACGGGTTGAAACCGGGCAGCGACGCTGACCAGTCCTTCTAGCAGGGGAAGCCCGTACACTTCGGCAATGTTGTAGACCTTCAGTTCAGCCACCCGAACGCATTGATAGACCTGTCCCAACTTTAAGAAAGGAAACTGATCAATTCCCAAAATGCCACCGCTGGTGGTGTACAGGAGTCGCCAATCCCCGTTCAACAGGTCAGTGGCTTCTACCGGGCGGGGGTTGGGGGTGCGGTCTTCGAGCTGGGCGATCGCCGCTAAGATTGCTTGCTTTTCAGTGCCCGACGCCAATAAACCCCGATTTTTACCAGCGATCATTTCTAATAGTGCCGCTTTGCCAATCATTGCTAGTATTCCTAATATTTCCTGTAGAATCCTGAATTTGGAAAAAAATCTTGCAATTTATTTCTATAGTGATACACTCTGGGTGTTTCATCCGGGAGAAAGGTGGACGTCCTGTCCATAATGTCTAAAGATCTAGAATAGTAGGCTGTTCATATTGTCGATCCGGTTTTCAAAATATGACGTATAATCCATCTCTCCGCGAAGAACCTCGAAACCAGCGGGCTGCTGTTATCCCTCTCAAACAAGAGTCTTCCATACTGGACTGGCTCGAAAGTAGCGGTCGTCTTCTGGCCCGGGAAGGGAATGAGTTTGATTACCTGGAAGAGGAAGGCGAAGACATTAGTGACCTGATGGGCGGCGATGACGGAAGCTTCGATCTGGACGATGACGATGATGATCTGGAACTGGAGGACTAGTGTTTGCAACGTGGGGGTTTGGGGGTGAAGCCTCCAGGCAGGGGTTCTACCCCTGCACTCCCAACAAAACTTTCGTTTTGCTGTACTAGTTGGCTTAGCCGGATTGATCCTCCAGCCATTTCATTGAGAGTGCATCTTTTGAACGCCTTCTTTGATAAAAATCGTTGCGTTTTTGCGAGACAGGCGCTGAGGCGTGTGTGTGTAGTGTGTGGAGTGAGATAAGAGACCTGTGGACGCAAAGTTATTTTCTAGTCGGGCGGTAAGCCTTTCAGGAGCTCTGCTGTTTATTCTGTTGACTGCTGGATTGAGTCTTGTTGCTGTATTTCTAGATGTTTCAGCGGGGCGGTTTGGGCAGCCTGTTTCGCTGGCGCTTCCCCTCTGGATTTGTGCTCTGGCAACGGCAGGATTGGGGTTTTGGGTGGTACCAATGTTGCGATCGCTCAAAGCCGGGCAGATTATCCGTGAAGATGGTCCCCAGGCCCATCTCAAGAAGGCGGGTACTCCAACGATGGGAGGCATCTTCTTTTTGCCCGTTGCGGTTGTAGTGGCTCTGCTGTGGTCGGGGTTTTCTACCCATGTGATGGCCGTTTCTGCTCTCACCCTTGCCTATGGGGCAATTGGCTGGCTGGATGACTGGCAAATTATTCGGCGCAAGTCTAATAAAGGCATTTCTCCCCGCATGAAGTTAGGGCTTCAAGTAGCTTTTGCCTGCCTCTTTTGCCTCTGGCTTTGGTTAACTCAGCCATCCACCATTACTTCGATCGCATTACCATTGGGTCTGGTACTGCCTCTGGGGCTTTTGTTCTGGCTGCTGGCAGGTTTTGTGCTGGTATCAGAGAGTAATGCGACCAACCTGACCGATGGGCTCGATGGCCTGGCGGCGGGAACTGTGGCGATCGCGCTGTTTGGGCTGGGTGCTTTAATTGCCCCCTCCTACCCTGACTTGATGTTGTTTTGTGCCTGCCTGAGTGGAAGTTGTCTCGGCTTTCTGGCTCATAATCGCAATCCTGCACGGGTTTTCATGGGCGATACAGGTTCCCTTGCTCTGGGGGGTGCCCTGGCAGCCGTGGCGATTTTGACCAACAGTCTATTTGCGCTGTTAATTTTGAGTGGGTTATTCCTGGTCGAAACCCTATCCGTTATTGCCCAGGTGGCTTATTACAAGGCCACCAAAGGGCCTGATGGAATTGGCAAACGTCTGTTCAAAATGTCTCCTTACCACAACCATCTGGAGCTTTCTGGATGGACTGAGACTCGCATTGTGGCTTTGTTTTACCTGGTGGGGGGATTGCTGGCATTTCTTACCCTGGCTATTTGTAGATGAGATTGGGAATATTTTTAAGTAGCTAGGCGCAATTAAATTAAGGATAAATTTGGGGATGGAAGGGGTAAACCCTCTGCCTGGACGTTCACCCCTATTCTCTCTTTACAATTAATGATGGCTATCTACTTACTACAGACAATCAGCCGCAGATTTAGCGCATTACTACTTAGCGCATTACTACAAGATTAATAGCACCTTAACCGTTTATCCTCAGCAACGCTTCTGCCAAAGCCAGATCAAAATAGGTGGCTTCCTGGGGCAAGGGTGTTATGGCTTTAAATGGCTGATCCGGTTCGCCCAAATGATTTAGCACCAGTGCAGCACCGGAAAAATCATCATCCTGAGTGTATCCATTGAAGGTGATAACCGTCCTTAGACCCGCCTGAGTAGAGGCTTTCAACCCCTGATATGAATCCTCGATCGCCAGGCAAACCTCTGGCGGCAGACCTAACCCATGCAGCGCATATTGGTAAATGTCGGGTGCTGGCTTCTTGGCAGGAACAATATCCCCCGCTGCAATTACATCAAACCAGGTAGGGCTATCGGAGCCCAGCCTTGCCTCTAACAAAGCCAACACATTTTCCGGGTCACTGGTAGTTGCGATCGCCAGCCGTACCCCTTGCTCCCGTGCTTCTTGAATCAACCGCTGCACACCGGGCCGCAACGGAATTAGCCCCTGTTGCATTAATTGGCAATAGTAATGCTTCTTCGCTCGATGCAGAGCCGCAGCCCAGGCCCACAGGTCATCTGCAGGACAAAAGCCGGGGTGATCTTGATTCAAATACGATATGATTCGCTCCTTTCCTCCAGCCACCTTAATCAGTTCCCTATAACGCTCTACCGACCATTCCCAATCAAGCCCGGCCTCTGCAAACGCCCGATTAAAGGCAACCCGGTGGGCATCCCGCTCGGTGTCAGCCAGCGTTCCGTCAACATCAAAAATTAGGGCCTGGAGTTGGGGCATAGGGAGAGCTTCTACTGAGAGGCATCGGAAATTTCAGGGTTTATCGTCCCTTCCTGATAATCGGGTCTGGAATCTGCATTGATTTCCTCTACGGAAGTATGCTTCAGATTGTTGTCTACCCGCTCGGTGGTTAAATTAGTTGAGGTTGGGCTATCCCAATGATCCAAAATATCTTCAATCAAGACTCTGCGTACCCAGATCTGACAAACCACCATCAGCGGAATTGCCAGCAACAGCCCCAGAAAGCCAAAGATAGTTGCAAAGAACACCTGTCCCAGTAGGGTCAGAGCTGGCAACAGGGAAACCTGTTGTGCCATTACATAGGGCGTTAACAGGTTACTTTCAAGTTGTTGAATCAGAACGAAGAGTCCAAGTACCAGAAGGGCTTTGAGCGCGGGAGTATGAGGATCAAGGAGCGATATCAGCATTGGTGGTACAACGCTGAAGGTGGGGCCAATGTTTGGAATGAAGTTGAGTAAGCCCGATAGAATTCCCTGAGCCAGAGCTGCCGGAACCCCAATTAAAATCAATCCAATGGTGCTGAAGATGGCAACCACCCCCATACTGATGATTGCACCTACAATCCATCGCCCTAAGGCAGTTTCACACTCCAGCAAAATCTTATCCACCCGATGACGGTAGAAGGATGGAAACAGACGAATAAAGCCGCGACGGTAAGCAATGGGGTTGACCAGCAGCATCAGACCCAAAACTACTACCAGAAGAATGTTTAGAATATTGCCAAAGGAACTGGAGAAGAAGGCGAACGATCCACTTAGAAGCCGGTTGATGAGTGGTTTTGCCTGTTGCTCTAGGCTTTCGACACTGGGAACATAAGGTCTAAATGGGGTTGGAATGAGCCGAACCATCCACTCTTCGATCTTGCTGTTCAGTTCTTCCCTGCCCTTAGGCACTAAAACAAAGAGCTCTTGAAATTGCCTGGCAAATGGCGGCACTATCAGCCAGAAGAACACCACTATCACAATCAACATCAAGAGAACGGAGAGCAAAACCGCACCCGATCGCTTGATTCCCATTTTTTGCAGCCGCTGCGCCAGCAAATTCAAGCTATTTGCCAGCACCACCGCAGCAAATACCAGTAGTAGGATCTGGCGAATCTCCCAAAGAATATAGAGAGCTGCGATCAATGCCAGAAGACCAATCCATTGCCCGATATTCACAATGGCTCCTTTCCGCCCCTTTACCCTTCACATACACTAACAACAAATAACCCTCTAAACAGGGTAGGTACGGCAGCACTGACCCCACCCATCGACCCATCACCTTTTCACCCCACTTTCTTTTTCATTGCCATCCTCTATTTCCTGTCCTCTTTCCTGCCAGCGCCAGGCCAAAATAGCTGCCATCAGTAGTGAGGGAAACCATACGGCGATCAACACATTTACAGTTGAGGCGGGAACGGACAGGCGTGGACCGATATATTTAATGGCGATCGCACATCCAACGGATAATCCAATCACTTTAAGTAAAAAAACAGCCATAAGTAAAACAACCAACCATAGCGTGAATATCGACCATTTGCACAGGGGGGTTAGCGAACGAAACCTAAGTGGAGCAAGAGTTTGACAGTAAAACCTACCCCTACCCATTCTTCGTCATTGAACCGGATTTACCGGATTTAATATTACCTGCTATGGTGCTCCTATCTGGATTGTGAAGGAGGATTCCTGCGGAATCCCCCTTCACAAAGCCTTTTTATTTCACGAGTCATTTAGAACTGCTATACATGGCAAATACTTGATTAATTGTTAGTTCCCATCCTGGAATGACATCGGATGGAATCCGTTGATCGGCTACAACTACCGTATCCTCGTACTGCCCATCGCTCCACTTACAAACGGTGATTTGTTGCATCTCCGGGTCAACGATCCAGTACTCAGTAATGCCTCTAGCTGCATACTCGGTATGCTTGTGGTGGTAGTCGCGGGAGCGATTGATAGCCCCAGGTAAAACCACCTCGATCACCAGAGCAGGTGGTGGCATATCGCGGGTAATGGTGGCACGGGTTGCTCCTGATAAGGCCGCCTTTGACTCTTCTGTATGAACCAGCAAATCCGGTAAACGACACTTTGCCCGCCGACCCATTACCTCAATTTCAATTCAATGTCTTTATAGGCAATGAGTGCCAGCGGCACATGTTTTGTTAACTCAAACAGCAATCGTTTTGCGATGTCATTATTTAATTAACTGGGCTCTCTGGAGGCATCTCGACTAACTCTCCATCCTCCAGCTCATAACGAGTCTCTGTGCCATCGTCATAGGCAAGAAATTCCTCAAAGGTCAGGAATTTAGAGCTTGTCGTCGTTCGCGTCATGGCAGTAAGGAGGGAGACATAAGAGGTGAAGGGGAGTTGGAGTGATAAGAGAGGATAGGGAATAGGTGATGGGGTGGTTGCTTCTTACACTTAGTACTCCATCACTCCATCTCTCCCTATTCCTCCTCCTACCCTCTATTTTCAAGTTAGCTAGTTGCCGCCAGTAGTGCGTTGGAATCTGCCACGGCTCCAAATACGCCACCCTGCATTTTCACCATGTTGAGGGCAGCCAGATGGTTGTTATAGTCGGTGGCTCCGGTGCAATCAGAAAGCAGGAGACATTCGTAGCCGCGATCGTTGGCATCGCGCATGGTGATGTGGACACAAACATCCGTTGTAATCCCTGCCAGGATAATATTCTGAATTCCCCTTAGCTTCAGCAGCATATCTAGATCGGTCGCATAAAAGGAGCCTTTACCTGGTTTATCAATAATTGCTTCACCCGGTAGGGGAGCAAGTTCGGGAATAATTTCCCAACCGGGTTCTCCCCGTACCAAAATTTTGCCACAGGGGCCGGGGTCACCGATGCCTGCCCCAACCTGGCGCGATCGCCACCGCTTGTTTTCTGGCAGATCAGCCAGGTCAGGGCGATGCCCCTCGCGGGTATACATAACATGAAATCTCTTTTTTCGCATGACTGACAGCACTTTTTTGATGGGTGCAATGGGTGCAGCCGTAAGCGATAGGTCATATCCCATCTGATCCACATACCCTCCCTTGCCACAGAAATCCGTCTGCATATCAATAATCAGAAAAACGGTATTCTCCGGGCGCAAGTCGCCATTGTAAGGATAGGGATAGGGGTCAGAGTCTACATAACAGCCCACAGTAAACCTCCATTCTTTTTGAACAAACTTCCCTTCACCCCTCGCTACTAACACTCAACAACTAACAACTGGGCGTTGCTGAATTCGGGTATGAATTTCGGGTATGAATATAGATGCTGTATGCTCGAAACTTCGTTTCGATTCATACTGCTTTTCAGCAACGCCAACAACTGTCCTTAGCTGCCATTTCTGCTAGCGGCACACCTTGATACAATAGGGTGGGCGCAGGAAAGCCACAGGAGGTTCCATCTGTATGCACCAGTTTCTCTTCCCAGGGAAGGCGGTAAGCGCCGTTCACTACAGGTGCAAATTTTTTGAGTCTGAGCTATTACATCGTCGGGAGTCGCAACATTAGGTAACTGCAACTGCACCAGACCCAAAACGACCCCATCGGGGGATTTATTTAAACCACCAAGTCCACTCATGCAAATCTCCTGCTAACTGCATTCCACTTATTTGGAGCTGCCATAATCAGGGTTTACAGAATCATGGAGGTTCATTAGGTATCAACAAACACTTTTTCCAGGGATTCGATACCAGCAACCATAGAATGAATGGTGCCGAAGACTGACTCCAATCTATGGCTGCAGGATCTTGATATCTGAAAGCGATCGCTAAGGGGTCTTTTTCTGAATCCGCAGTAACTCGTTGTCAATCTGCTGTTGCAGGGCCGGATCGCTGTCCTTACGGCGAGTAATCTCATTGAACTGGGTGATCGACAAACCATTGCTTTTAATGATGTCAGAAGACTCCTTCATAAACTCATCGCAGATGCTACGAACCGAAGCAGGAATCGTTGGCTGCTGACATACATTCGTGGGTACATTGCCGCCTAATTCATTCTTAGCTTCCCTGAACTTCTTCTGGCGCAAACGCTCAATTTGATAGGCCGCATTGGCATAGCTTGTAATCGCAGGATCACCCTGAGCATAAGCCGCGGAGCCAGAAAACAGATCAACCGGACGTTGAGCGATGTGAGGAGTTACTCCAAACATTAAGCTGGCAGCAGAAAGCACACTCACAATACCAATCCGCGAAAGTGTAAAACGAACTGGCAAAGTGATTAACCTCTGCCTATTTGCGGAAACAGTTCTTACAGAACGATTCAGAGTTTTCATCATGGTTGGGCGCATACCGAACACAATTAGCACTAACGAGTTTCTTCTAAACGCTTTGAATTATTTTAGAGGCGATAAGTTCCAGTGACGCGCCATCAATTTGATGGAGTTTCGGTGAAGTAGAGACAGGTGGATGGGTAACGGGGTGATGGGGTGGATGGGTGGATGGGTGGGTTTGTCAATTTTTTGTGGCAATCCTGGAAAGGGGGTCGAGGGAATCAGGGTTTCAAGGAGTCAGAGCCCCGTTTCTAGAACACCCCCTAGTCCCCACTCCCTAGTCCCTGCCTCCTGCCTCCTGCCTCCTTCTTCCTCCCCTCCCTTTCCCAGGCTAAAACCAGCAGAGCATTCAAAATAGCTGCTGCCACGGGTGAGCCTCCTTTGCGTCCATCGACTCGGATCTGGGGGACAGGGGTTTGGGCAAGGGCGGCTTTGGACTCGAGGACGGAAATGAAACCGACGGGGGCACCAATGATTAAAGCGGGCTGGCGTAGAGTGGGCAGGCAGGCGCAGAGGGCCAGTAGAGCTGTGGGTGCGTTGCCGATCACATAAATGGCCTCCGGAAACTCCTTGAAGCACTGGAGCATTCCGGTTTCGGTGCGAGTTTTGCCGGGAAGGGCTTCAGCCACCTGATCCACTGCGCTCAGGAGGGGATTGCCAAAGGTCTGGGTAACCATCGTGGCAACTCCCTGTTTAACCATACTGACATCAGTCACAATGGGAATTTGCTGCTGGAGAGCGGCGATCGCGTTCTCAATCGCTCCTGGACTGAACCGGACTAGATCCTTAAACTCAAAGTCTGCGGTACTGTGAATGACTCGCCGTACAACGGCATACTCATCAGGTGTAAAGGAGTGTTCTCCGATCTCGCGATCGATTATTGCGAAGCTCTGTTGCAGGATAGGGTGGGTAAAAAGAGGCATCAAATAGGGTTGCTTGTGGCTGTTTAGCCATAATTTACAACAATCCCCATAGATACTCTCCCGATCCATACCGCAAATCCTTCCTCTCCTTTGGGATGCTCCAAATCATAGGAGAGATTGTTAGGCTGCTTGTAGCCCTTCCGCTCCTGATGTACCGCTTCTGGACGTTATTGTTTCAGTAATTACTGGGAAATCTAATTCTGGTGCATGTCGTTTGCAGGAAAGTTTCTGGGTAATCGTCACAATGCATTCAGGCAAAGACCGAAAAATTTGGGCTGTGCTAAAAAAGGCATTGGCAGGAGGGGGACGGGTTCTACTCACAGCTTCAAGCGTTGCCGGTTGTGTGATTTTGCTGCGATCTACTGGAGTGTTGCAAGCATGGGAGTGGACGGCTCTGGATCAGTTTTTTTGCCTGCGATCGCCAGAACCTATTGATGAACGGGTCGTGGTGGTTGGCATTAACGAAACCGATTTGCAAAAGGCCAAGCAATGGCCCCTGCCTGACACGATGCTGGCCGAACTTCTACAAAAGATTCAGTCATATCAGCCCCGTGTTGTTGGCCTGGATATTTATCGGGATCTTCCCGTCGAACCGGGTCATGCAAAGCTGCTGGAAGTTTACCGCAACATGCCAAATTTGATTGGCATTGAGCAAATTAAGGATAAAGCCAGTGCAGGCGTCCCCGCCCCTCCTGTTTTGGGCGATCGCAACCAGGTCGGCTTCAACAACCTAGTATTTGATGGCGATGGTAAAGTACGGCGTGGGTTACTTTATTGGACGTTGGACGATGGCAAAGACCACGAAAGCCTGATTCTCAAATTGGCACTGAAGTATCTCAAAGCGGAAGGCATTACCCCCCAACCGTCTGCTGACAATCCCGACTACTTACAGTTAGGAAATACAGTTTTTCGCCGGTTTGAAGCAAATGATGGTGCCTACGTCCAGGCGGATGATGGCGGTTACCAGGTTCTCAGCAATTTACGAAGGCCCACCCATGCCGTCCCTATTGTGTCAATGGCAGCGGTGATAGAAGGGCAGGTTCATCCTGAAGTTTTGCGCGATCGCGTGGTGATAATTGGTTCTACCGCCATTAGCTTAAAAGATTTCTTTCATACCTCTTACAGCCACCAGCCAGGTAAGCCGCCCCAACCCATCTCCGGGGTTGAACTTCAGGCAAATTTTGTCAGCCAGATGATCAGTGCAGCCCTGGATGGGCGAGGGTTGATCAATGTCTGGACAGATCCGCTGGAGTGGTTGTGGATTCTAGTCTGGTCATGGCTGGGGGCAGAAATTGTCTGGCGGTTGCGATCGCCCTATAAATCTGCCCCAGCCGTAATTTTGGCAGGGGGAATGCTGATTACCCTTTGCTACCTGACGTTTTTAGCAGGCTGGTGGTTGCCACTGGTGCCCTCGTTGATGGCAATGTTTGGATCTGCCGTCGTTATTCTGGCTTACCTGGCCCATCTGGAGGAGGAATTCAAACGTTCCAAAGAATTCTTAAATAGTATCATCAACACCATCCCAGATCCAATTTTCGTCAAAGACCGTCAGCACCGCTGGATTGTCCTCAACCAGGCTTACTGCAAATTCCTGGGTCGCCCCCTGGAAGAGCTATTGAACAAATCTGACTATGATGTATTTCCAGCCCACGAAGCGGAGGTGTTTCGCCAGCAAGATCAGCACATCTTTGATAATGACCAGGAATACGAAAACGAAGAAGAATTTACTGACAAAGACGGTAGAACTCACCACATCGCCACTAAGCGATCGCTCCATAAAGACGCGGCTGGCAACTTGTTTCTAGTAGGGGTGATTCGAGACATCACCGAGCGCAAGCGCATGGAGGAGGAACTGAAACGCACTGCTGCCGAACTCGTTCGCTCTAATGCTGAGTTAGCCCAATCCGCCAGCCAACTTCGCCATCTGGCAAATCATGACCCCCTTACCGGCTTACCCAACCGTAAACTGTTCCACGAACACCTCAGCCAGGCTCTAACATGGGCCAATGAAAATGCACAACAGGTTGCTCTTTTGTTTCTGGATCTGGATGGGTTCAAACTAATCAACGACACCCAGGGTCACGACATTGGAGATTTACTACTGAAAGCAGTTGCCTGTCGCCTGACCGAGTGCCTGCGTGGCAGTGACACCGTTTCACGACTGGGAGGCGATGAGTTTACAGTGATCCTGCCAGCCATTCCCAGTAAACGGGATGCAGGACGAGTCGCTGAGAAAATTCTGACAACTCTTTCCCAACCTTTTGAGATTGAAGATCACACAACCTTTGTAACGACCAGTGTTGGGATTAGCCTTTTCCCTCAAGATGGCAAGGATGTAGAAACTCTGGTGAAAAGTGCAGATAATGCCATGTACCGTGCTAAACAATTGGGAAAGAACCGTTATCAGTTTGCCGCTCCGTAACACTTGCTACACGGGGATCAGCGAACACCCTCTAGGCTTTTATCAACAGGAGCTAAACCCTTCCCAAAAACTCCGGACGATGGCTGGCTGACTATGACCAATGAACTGGTAACAATGAACGGTGTACAGCGCCATGAATGTAAAAGGGGGCACGAGCCATAACTCAGGAGAGGAAAAAATCCTGAATTCTGGCTCCTGGCTTCTGGCTTCTACTCTCCAGGTCAGCCAATGGTAAGAGTTGAGGTTGCTAGCTGTCATTAGGGGGAGGAGAGACACTTATCGGAATGTCTAGAATGCAGAAACACTACCATACTGAGGGGGGGAGCCATGGTAGACAGAAATGAAACGCGATCGCTCCACCGGGTTGTGATTGTGGGAGGAGGCTTTGGCGGATTATACGCTACTAAATCCTTGGGACAGGCTCAGGTAGAGGTAACGCTAATTGACAGGCGAAACTTTCATCTGTTTCAGCCCCTCCTTTACCAGGTGGCAACGGGAACTCTCTCCCCGGCAGATATTTCTTCTCCATTACGAGGGATTCTCAGCCGTTACAAAAACATTCAGGTCTTAATGGATGAGGTGATTGACCTTAACCCACAGACGCAAAAGGTGATTTTGCCCGGTCAAGAAATTCCCTACGATTCGCTGGTAATTGCGACTGGCGTGAGCCACCACTACTTTGGCAATGAGCAGTGGAAAACCACCGCACCAGGTTTGAAGACCGTAGAAGATGCGCTGGAAATGCGCCGCCGCATCTTTATGGCTTTTGAGGCCGCAGAAAAAGAACCGGACCCTGAAAAACGGCAAGCCTGGTTGACCTTTGTAATTGTGGGGGGTGGCCCGACAGGGGTAGAGCTGGCTGGGGCGATCGCTGAACTCGCCTTCAACACCCTCAAACAGGATTTCCGCAACATTAACACTTCAGAAACCCGTATTCTTTTATTGGAAGGGCTGGATCGCATCCTACCACCCTACCCACCCGAACTTTCAGCCGAAGCGGAAGCCTCCCTCAACCGATTGGGTGTGACTGTTCAAACTCAATCAATGGTCACCGATATTTCTGATAGTGTTGTCATCTACAAGAGGAATGGACAGGTTGAGCAAATAGCTGCCAAAACGACCCTCTGGGCAGCGGGTGTTAAGGCATCTGCGATGGGTAAAGTCCTGGCAGAGCGCACAGGAGTGAGCCTGGACCGGGTTGGGCGGGTCATTGTCGAACCAGACCTGAGTATTCCCGGTTATCCCAATATCTTTGTGATTGGTGACCTGGCACACTTTGCCCATCAGGGTGATAAGCCATTGCCTGGTGTGGCACCCGTAGCTGTCCAGGAGGGAGAATACATTGCCAAATTCATTAAAAAACGCCTCCAGGGTGAAACGCTACCTCAGTTCATCTACAAAGATACGGGTAGTTTAGCCGTGATTGGACAAAACTCTGCGGTAGTTGATCTGGGGTTTGTCAAGCTGACAGGAGCGATCGCCTGGTTCACCTGGGTCTTTGTCCACATTTACTACCTGATTGAATTTGACAATAAACTGATTGTGCTGCTCCAGTGGGGTTGGAACTATTTCACCCGCAATCGGGGTGCCCGTTTAATTACTGGAAAAGGCTCCCTCCTCCAGATAGAACAGGATGCCCGTGGCAACTATCAGACATCCATTGCAGGCGGTAGGTGGTAGGTGTGAGGGTATGAAATCGCTACTCCTCAATCTTCACTGAAAGAATTCGATCCCCCTGGCGGATTGAATTGACCACATCCATGTCTTGAGTTTGACCAAAGACTGTATGAACGTCGTCTAAATGCGGTTGGGGCGAATGGCAGATAAAGAATTGGCTACCACCAGTGTCTCGCCCCCGATGAGCCATTGAGAGTGAGCCTGCAAGATGCTTATTGCGATTAATTTCGCATTTAATCGTGTAGCCAGGACCACCTGTTCCGGGCATTCCTCTGGCTCCTTCACGAGTATTGGGGCAACCACCCTGAATCATAAAATTCGAAATCACGCGGTGGAACGCAAGACCATCGTAGAAGCCTTTTTGGGACAAATCGACAAAGTTTTTGACGGTGTTGGGCGCGTCCTGGTCAAACAGTTCCAGGTGAATTGTTCCCTTGGTGGTTTCCATAATGGCGCGGGTCATAGTTTCTCCTTTGGCGATCGCTGAAACGGATATTTTTATAGCGATAGCCACCAGACTTAGGACGGGGTGCAGGGGTGGAACCCCTGGCTGGAGGCGCAGCCCCCACACCCCCTTAAAACCAATGTCTTAAGCAACCTGGCGACAGCTATACCATTCCAGCATACAGTGGCCTTCCAATCCTAACCCAGGGGCTGGCTGCTCGTATAACGGTAGCAGAGTCAGGGTTAGCGAGGGCAATCCATCACTTAAAACTCAAAGATGGGCCAATCAGGTTTTCGGTAGTATTCGGTCATGTCGTCGAATTTGCGGAGTTCTGCCCGGTACACCCAAAATTCCTGGGAGTTACTATCATTCCACTGCTGATTGGTTTCAGTCATGCGATCGCCTAACACAGTCAAATCCTCGGCAGGGGGAATCGTCCCAAAGTAGCCCAGAGTGATATGAGGAGTGAAATAATACTGCTGCTCAATGCCCAACCCAATCAGGTTGCGATTCTGGTAAATGGCACGGCGGAATTTCAGAATCCGTTCATAGGAATACTCGTCTACGGGGGCGAGGCACACCGCGATCGCGCGCGTCATCACCATCAGCCCAATCGCGTGGAACTCAATCGATTTGTCTTCGGCGATCGACTGGCACTGCTCAAAAATCTGAGCGATACACTGCTGAAGCTCAGTTTCAAAATTGGGATTCTCTTCGCTGGCCGCCAGATAGGCACTGTCCCAAATTAAATCAGCCAGTGTCAGGTGAAAACTCTCTGGTGGCACCGGGGCGAATAGCCTGGATCCCAATTGCTGCAAAAGCTGTTGCTGACAATGCTTCATTCGATCGTATAAAGCAGTATTTTTGAGGTCTTCGCTGCCAGGAGGCGTAACAATCGTATACCCCGGAAAAGGAACCGCTTCCCGGCCCTTTTCTGCATGCGGTCGAAACTTGGGCGACTCTTGAATAAGCTGCACCTGAGACCGATACGTCTCTGGCAAGATTAGACGCATGGCTCGATTAAGGTAAGTTTGATAATTCTCGTCCAATTGCGATCGCCTCGTAGTGCTGTTTCACAAATAAGGTTACCCCGTCGTAACCCCTTATCTATGGTAAGAACACAAGCGCTATCCTGAAAACGCCCGGCCGTAAGTCTAAGAGAAGTTGCTGGTTGTTAGAAGAGGTGAGGAGTGAGGAGTAGCCCTCCCCCCTCACTTCCCCTTCACCCAACCTGGCCATAGCACAATACAATGACACAAATGAAGCAGGAGGTAGTATCCCAGGTGCCAATTTATCTCTATTGGGGAGAGGATGAGTTTGCGATCGCCCAAGCTGTAGATGCACTCCGGCAACGGGTCCTCGACCCCAACTGGAGCAGTTTCAACTTTGACAAAATCACTCCCGATCAACCTGATGCAGTCATCCAGGCGTTAAATCAAGCGATGACGCCTCCTTTTGGCATGGGGAATCGTCTGATTTGGTTGGTAGACACGCCTCTTTGCCAGCGGTGTCCGGAAGAACTCTACACCGAGCTGGAACGTACTCTGCCCCGGCTTCCTGAAACCAGTGTGCTGCTGTTGACCTCAAGTAGCAAACCGGATAGTCGCCTTAAGTCCAGTAAGCTCTTACAGAGACACGCTGAAATCCGGGAGTTTCCGGTGATTCCACCCTGGAAAACGGATTTATTGGTTAAACAGGTGCAGCAGACAGCTAAAGAAATGGGGGTGAAACTGGCTACCGGAGCAGTGGAGTTACTGGCTGAAGCGGTTGGTAACAATACCCGCCAGCTATATAGTGAGTTAGAAAAGCTACAACTTTACGCAGGCAAGACAAAGCAACCCCTGGATGAAAGGGCGATCGCCACCCTCGTCACGGCCAGTACTCAAAACACCCTGCAACTGGGAGCCGCCATTCGTCAGGGGCAGGTTGCCCAGGCCCTCGACCTGGTGACGGACTTGTTACGCCAGAATGAACCTGCTCTCATGATTGGCAAATCGCTGATTGGGCAGTTTCGCACCTGGCTCTGGGTCAAGCTGATGGTGGAATCGGGTGAGCGAGATGAGCAAAAAATTGCCCAGGAAGCTGAAATCAACAACCCCAAACGCCTTTATTTCCTCAAAAAAGAAGTTGAGCGGTTGTCCCTGTCTACGCTGCTCCAAACCTTACCCCTCTTGCTAGAACTGGAAGCCAGCCTGAAACTGGGAGCGGACGAGCTTTCTACCCTGCAAACCCGGATAATTGAATTGTGTGAACTGTGCCGGAGAGGGAATTTTCCATGATTCCCATTCACGTGATTGGGATTGGACTGGATGGTGCGGTAGGGCTATCGGAAACTATACGCCAGTTGATTGAGCAGGCAACGCTGCTGGTGGGCAGTTCCCGTCACCTCAGCTATTTCCCAAACCATTCTGGCAATCGCCTGCTGTTGAATAACTTCACTGCCGCGATCGCCCAAATCCGCCAACTTTTAGAACAGGCAAAGGGCTCTGCGTTTACCCTTCACTCCCTATCCCCGACTCCCTACCCTCCACCCTCTACCCCCCACATCGCCATCCTCACTTCCGGTGACCCCCTCTTCTTTGGCCTCGGTCGTCTACTGCTAGAAGAATTTCCTGCTGAGCAACTCATCTTTCACCCCCATCTGAGTTCTATTCAACTGGCCTTTAGCCGGATTAAACTACCCTGGCATGACGTTCGGTTTGTTAGTGCCCATGGGCGATCGCTGGATGAATTGACTCAGGCACTGCACCAGGGGGCCGAAAAAATCGCCGTACTGACGGATGGAACCAATACGCCAGGAGCGATTGCTGACCTAGTGCGGGCCCTTGATCTACCTGTGTGCTACAAATTCTGGGTTTGTGAAAACTTGGGTGGAGCTAACGAACGCATCGTTGAGGCATCCCATCCCCACATGCTTCAGTCCCAGGAATTTGCGCCCTTGAATGTGGTGATTCTCCAGCGTCTGGCGACATCAGAAAGATCCCTGGATCTGACAGCATTGCCCCTATTGGGAATCCCCGACCAGGCGTTTCTGAGCTTTAGCGATCGCCCCCGATTGATGACCAAACGGGAAGTTCGGGTACAGATTCTGGGAGAACTGGCCCTTCAACCATCCCAGATAGTTTGGGATATTGGCGCAGGTACCGGGTCCATTTCCATCGAAATTGCTCGCCTCTGCCCGGCTTCTAAGGTGTATGCGGTGGAGAAAACGGCGATCGGTTCCGCCTTAATTGAGAAAAATTGCCTGCGATTCCAAGTCAACAACGTAATTTCAATTCATGGAACTGCCCCTGAAACCTTGGAAACGTTACCACAACCCAATCGCATTTTTATCGGTGGTAGTGGCGGCCATCTCACTCCCATCCTGGATTTTTGTGGAGAGCGGTTAGCATCTGGTGGGCGAATCGTACTGGCGCTGGCAACCCTGGAACATCAAAGTGAAGCGTTACATTGGTTTGCTGAACAGGTAGAGGAGGGAGGAGGGAAGTGGACGAGAGCAGAAGTGGACGAGAATAGGAGTAAGAGGGAGCAGGGCCGGTACAAGGAGGCTTCAAATTCTGAAGGTTATCCTTTTCAGGGTAGAGCAAAATGGCATTACCGCCTGCTCCAGCTTCAAATTTCCCGGTCATTGCCGGTAGCGTCGTTAACTCGCCTATCGCCACTAAACCCGGTACTGCTTCTGGTGGCTGAAAAAATTCACTAATCAATTATCCTTTGATCTGTGACTTTCAGTTCATGGATATTCCAGACAACACCGCCCAATTCGGGGTATTCAATACCCTCTATGTGATCGCGGGCCGCCGCCATAATCCGCTCTACCACCAGAGGAATCCACGGCAGGTATTCCTGGGTAAGCTTTTGTGTCTGGGCATAAATGGCTTTCCGCTTCGTTTCATCCAGTTCCTGGGCTCCTTCAATAAATAGCCGACCAATTTCGGCTTCCCAATCGGCGACCACCCGCCCTTCAATCGGAGGTCTACCTGGCAGGGAGGGAAAGTTGAAATTGTGAGATGACCCATTGGGTAGCCAGATGTTGGCACCATCGTTGGGTTCGCGCCCACTGCCCATTGCCAGCAGGTAGGCTTCCCAATCCAGTGTGTTGTCTAATTTATCCAGCAAGACATTGAAATTGAGTGGCCTCAGGTCAACCTGCATTCCAATCTTTGCCAGGTCTTGCCGGATCTGGGAAATCATCTGTTCCCGAATGGTATTTCCGGCATTGGTCATGAGCGTAAACCGGACCCGATTACCCTCTGAGTCCAATAGTTGCCCTTTGGAATCGTACTTAAATCCCGCATCCAGTAGTAGTTGTCTGGCTTTGGCTGGGTCGTAGTTGTATACTTTCAACCCCTGCTCCGGAGAAAGATAGTAGGGACTTTGGGGGATGAGTGTGGAGTTGATCAACGTCCCCAGTCCACGATAGATGGTATTTTTCATCTTCTCGCGGTCGATCGCATAAGCCACAGCCTGCCGAAACGACACATTGTTAAACCAGCGGGACTTAACCGGATCGACTAAGGGTTTCCCATTGCGGCGACCCTGGTTCAGATTAAATGACATGAATGTTGTAATTGGGCGTGGTCCCCCCATGTAGACGGTGAAACGGCCCCGTCTTTCTTCTCGCTTTAATAGCTCAAAATCCTCCGGGCGAATGGGTTCTGAAAGGTCAAGCCCCCCGGAACGAAATTGCAACAGGGCCGTATCTCGATTCTCAACAATACTCCAGACAATTCGCTCAATATAGGGTTGGGAGTTGCCCTGGGTGTCCTTGCGCCAGTAGTAGGGATTTTTCTTGAAAATCACACGTTGGCTGGTAACGTAGGCATCCAGTACGTAGGGACCATTGCAAATAATGTCTCTGGGGTTGGTATCCGTTCCCCAGGTGGATAAGAACAGTGGGTTGCCATCGGAACCCTTCGTTTTCACGGCCTTTTCCAGAGCATGTTTGGGCATGATGGGGATGCCCGTAATCCGCAGAAAAGGAGCAAAGGGTTCTGGGGTGGTAAACTCAACGCGGCGATCGTCTACCTTACGCACTGTGGGAAAGCGGCGGTCCTTACCAATTTTTAAGACATCTTGAATCGGCGTTGGAATGGCAGGATTGGTGTAGATGTCTTGATAGCTAAACACCACATCGTCTGCCGTCAGCGGTTGACCATCCGACCATTTCAATCCCTCACGCAGGGTAAAGGTGATTCGCTTCTTGTCCTCTGCAATTTCCCAGGACTCCGCTAGTGCAGGCTCAATGGCTCCCGTTAGGGCGTTTTCAGTAATCAATCCCTCATAGGTGTAGGTAAATACATTGGGAGATTCATTGCTGAGGGCGTAGTTGAAGGTTTTGGGATTGCTGAGATTCCAATCAGTGAGTTCTGGCACTTGCGCTGCCGACGTTCTGAACATCTGAGGGCTGCAAGCAGTGAGGGCGATCGCCCCAATCCCCACCAATAAAACCACCAGCCATCGCCGCAACGCGTGAAAATCAACCCATCTCATAAATGAAATAACCATTGGGAGAGCTAAATTAGCAAATCCTATGCGTCTCTCCAGGATACGAAAATCTAGCCAGGATGAGGCGGAAAGATTCTTCCGGCTTGCCGATAAAAGTATAGTTACGCTACACTTTTCTCCCAAACAAAACCCCTGGAATATTAAAACCCCTGGAATATTGATTTTGTTGTGGTCATAAGCGAGGCTTATTCACCAGCCTTCCAGGAGAACCGGAGGAAAGATAGGATTACGGGCTCATTAATGGGAGTAGTAAATCGTAAGCCCATTGAATGGGCGGATGGGTGAAAAGGAGTGAATGGGCGAATGAAATCCGGCATGATTTCACGATAGAGTGCTTTGGCTAGTATAAAGAAAAGTCTTTCTCAAAGCCTTTACGAGTCATGGGTTGGTCAAGCATCAGGCCCTCTCCACCTAGGGTATTCAAAGGTTCCCCTTCAACAGAAAGCCAGACCTGAGCGTTGGGATTCAGGCTTGTTGCCGTGTAGAGAATCTGGGCTACTCTGGCTGTCATTGAAGTTGTTCCCCCACCCTGAGTGAATTCTTCGGATAGGTCAATATGAATGCCATCGTTGCGAACAGACAGACTTTTGAGTTTTGTCTTGCGGGGAATGGTGGTCGTGACGGAGGCGTTGGAGGGACCTGCCAGCAGTTGCTTGACGGCGGCTTCCACCAATGCTCCAGAGTCCTGGGAAGAACTCAGCTTCACTGGAACCGCAGTGAGTGCTACTTCGTTGCCCATACCCTTGAGCCAGAACACTTGGAGCGTTTTTTCAGCTTCCGCAGGGGCAATCTTTGCTGGGGGTTGCCCCGTTTCAGCCGGATCAGCGGCGATCTGCGGCGACTTGGGCTCTTCCTGGATAGGTTGCGATCGCTGAGTCGCGGATGGGGCAGTCTGACGCTGAGAGATCGTGTTCCACCCCCACCAGGCAACCGCACCTCCTGTCCCCAGAATTAGCGCTGAAATGCCAGCGACGATGCTGAGCGGAAGACGGCGGGTAGGTGATTCGTGGTCTTGCATGGAAGGGTTTCCTTAGTCAGTTGTTAGCTGTTTGTTAGTCGTTGGAGAGGGGTGGAGGAGTAAGTTGTGAGTTATGAGTTTTAATTTTATGAGCTTTAAATTCCGATTTTTGAGTCCAGAGTTGTCCCAATACCTGATCCTAGCCCCTAGCCACACTCCTAGTCTCCGATTTATTTCTTCTTTCTTCTTCTTCCTACTCCCTCCTCTTAGCCTCTGACATCTGAACAAAGGCTGCCAGTTCCATCCGGTTGTTGCCGATCTTCAATTGCAAAATTCTAGCGATGATTCCAGATTTTTCAAGTTGGCGCAGATCGGAGCGTTCGAAGACGCCATCAGCGATCGCTTTCAACAAATTTTCGGGGGCTGCTTCCCCATTCAACCGAATGATGGGGGCAAGCAGGCGTAACTGCCGTCCGGCAACGACTTCAATGCCCGATTCTACAAAAATATCCAGGCTGGCGGGGTCTCCTTTTTCCCGTACTTGTACCTGCAAACGCAACCGCTGGTTGTCGAGTAATTCAATTCGGGGATTGATCAGTTCGTAACGTTGAGCCCGCCGCCGATTGTCTCCGTCATTCAGGATGCTGACCCCGGCTCGCCTCAATCGGTCTAAAACTGTGGAAGACTGCATAGCTTTGAGAATATCTTCCTGTTTGATGACGACCCTCACTCCGGTTCGGAGTGGTTGCACCAGTCGGGTTCTGCCGCGCCGCAGCAACCGCCGGGCATCGAGGTGAACTGGATCGGTTTCAACCTCCAGGGCTTCAATCCGCACGCCCTTCAGTGGAAACACTCCCCGTCCGGCAATGCGGATGCGATCTGCTTTTCCCTGGATTAACTGGTAGGAGGGAGCATTATCAATCCGCACCTGGAGTTGTTCAACATCCGCAAGCTGTTTGCGAATGGCGCTTTCAACCAGGCGATCGCTCACCACCCCCACTGGCGAAATGAGGGTTATCAAGCCAGAAAGAAGGATAACCAGAACTTCCATATCTCCCACCTGAACCCCATGACTGTAACCGATTGCTCTGGAAAAACGCGCTAAGTTTTACGCATTGTCGCAAACGGAACTTTTTGTGTCACTTCCAGACTGGCTCCTTGAACCCATTTCTGGGCAAAAAGATAATCTTTGCTTTGCCAGAGGGGAATAAAGGGAACATCCTGGGCCAGGAGGTTTTGCAACTCAATGTAGAGCTGCTTACGACGGGCTGGGTTCTGTTCTTTGCGGCTTTGATCGATTAGCTGGTTGGCGCGATCGCTGTAGTAAAACGAACCCCAAAGATAGCTGGAACCTTCTTCACATCCCGTTTTTGGGGACCCTTTTGAACATTCCATAAACGGCTGAATGTAATTATCCGGGTCAAAGAAATCGGGGGACCAGTCCAGCAAAAAGATGGGATAAGCGCCCTTATCCAGATTTTTGTAGGCCGTGGTAGATTCAACGCTCCTAAGCTCAAGCTGCATCAGTCCGCCCAGTTCCTTGTTAACTACGGCTTTGGAAGTGGCGGCAGCGAGTTGGTCATTGATTACGTTTGAGCGGTACCAGAACTCCAGCGTGAGGGGGTTGGATTCTGAATACCCTGCCTTAGTCAGCAATTCTCTGGCTTTGGCGGCATTGCTATCCCCGTATTGCTCCTGAAAGACGGGCTTCTGAACATCCAGCGTGGTAGGAACGAGACTATAGAGGGGTTCAATCTGTCCCTGGAACACCCGTTCCTGGACTAGCGGGCGATCCATGACAGCGGCGATCGCCTGCCGCACTTCCAACCGATCCAGGGGCGGGCTTTTCAGGTTAAGTGTCAGTACATCAATACTACTGCCCGATCGCTCGATGACCCGCCAGCCCTTCGCTTCCATCCCCTGCTGAAGGGTGTTGATCTGCTCAGTTGCTAAACTTTGATAGGCTACATCCACTGCCCCTGTGCGAAAGGCATTGAACAAATTGGCCGAACTGGAAAAAAACTGAATATCGATATTTTGGGTAAGAGGTTTTGGTCCCCAGTAGCGGTCAAAGGCTGCTAGCTGAATCTGATCCGTGCCCACTTTCACTAATTTGTAGGGTCCTGTACCCACAAATGTTTCCGGCTTAAACTCCCCTTCCTTAATTTCGTAGGCATTGGGGGAAACTGCACAAACCCCAGAAAATGCCAGTAGAGAAGGGAAAGCAGCAAATGGTCTTTTCAGTTGAATGGTTAATTCATATTCAGCGATGGGCTTGATTTCTTCAACCAGATCAGCCAATAGAAAGGATGGAGAACCTCCGTTTTGAATGAACCGATTGAGCGAAAAGGCCATTGCTTTGGCGTCGAAGGGGGTGCCATCGTGAAAAATAACATCCTGCCGCAAGGGAATGGTGTAGGTCAAACCATTGGAACTGACCTCAGGCATAGCCGTTGCCAGTTGCGGCTCCAGCTCGTGGGTGCCCAGTTTGTAGGTATAGAGGCGATCGCCCAGATTGTAGAGCAGCGTGCCCACAAACTTACCATAGGCATCTGCCGGATCAAGTGTACTGACGGTTGCGGTAGAACCCAGGATAATGCGATCGCGGTAGGTAGCGGATAGATTTCCCGCCTCTGGGGTTGAACGGCTACAGCCAATGACAAGCAAAAACGCCAGACAAACAAGTCCCCAAAATCGTGCCAGGGAGCGTGCTTTACTCAGGTTGCGCCAAAAATTTGCCATCCCAACACCTCAATGAGCCTTTGTAACTCCCAGGTAAAGCTCACCGACTTTGGGATCGTTGAGCAAATCAATGCCCCGCCCTTCAAAGCGATCGCGCCCCGCTTCTAAAACATAGCCGCGATCGGACATCTCCAGGGCTTTACGGGCATTTTGCTCCACCAGAACGATCGCCGTTCCTGCCTGGTTAATTTGTCGAATCTGGTCAAACACACTATTGACCAGCAACGGAGACAACGCAGCCGAAGGTTCATCCAGCAATAGCAAATCGGGCTTCAACATGAGCGCTTTCCCCATTGCCAGCATCTGTCGCTCTCCACCGGAAAGTGTCCCTGCCTGTTGCTTTCGTCGTTCTGCCAGCCGAGGAAACCGGGAGAAGATTTCTTCCTTTAGGGATTGCAAAGAGGTGTTTCCCAAAACAAACGCGCCCATCTCCAGGTTTTCTTCTACGGTCAAAGAGCGGAACACATTAGCAATTTGTGGCACATAGCCCATGCCCCGCTGCACAATCTGGTCGGACTTCAGCCCAGCGATCGACGCTCCCTTAAAAACAATCGTGCCTTTATGAGGTGTCAGCAACCCGAAAATTGTCTTTGCCAGCGTTGACTTTCCCGCCCCATTGGGGCCAATGACCGCCACCAGTTCACCTGGATAAATTTTGAAATTTACCCCCTGCAAAATGTCTAGGTCTCTAACGTAACCAGCAAATACATCGTGAACTTCAAGGAGCGGGCTAGAATCAGGCATGATTGGTCCTACTGCGGTGTTCTCTGTAAATCAGGGCGCTCTTCTGGAACAATCGCCCCCTCCACGGGGCAAACTTGCAGGCAAATGCCGCAGTCAATGCAGGTTGCAAAATCAATCCAGTACCAGTCAGTGCCCTTAGTATTTTTACCAGGACCAGGGTGGATGCAGGCAACAGGGCAGGCGTCAACACAATCGGCAACGCCTTCACAAGTGTTCGTAACAATTGTATGTGGCACTTTACTCTCTCGCAGTTTAGTTGTCAGGGGTTAGCAGTTGGTTTTAGGAGGACTTATATCCTATATAGCTATAGCCACCAGGCTTAGGACAGGGTGCAGGGGTAGAACTCCTGGCTGGGGGCGAAGCCCCAACCCCCTTTAAGCCAATGTCCTAAGGATCATAGATTTAATAACATCACATTCTTTGAGTGAACCCACCTCTCCCCCTTCCCTGCGCCGACTCGGATCGAGGTGCCAAAGGCGGGGTGAGGTTTTCGGAGTTATTTAACTCTCATTCCTTAACAACCTGGCGACAGCTATGAAAGCACTATTCAGGGATTATCGATAGTCTCCATCTTGCGTGAAGAAACACTCTACTATCGTACTCCCCATTTCCAACTCCTGACTTCTGGCTCCTGTAGAGGCAGGTTTTCAGAGATACTTGTTTTCTTAACAGATCTGACATGTCAACTCCCCCTACACTTTCTTCTTCCTTCTTCCTTTTTCTTCTTTCTTCCTTCTCCTTTTTACCCAATGGGCAAGCGAATGGTGAATGTGGCTCCCTGTCCCACTTCGCTGCTTGCAGTGATAATGCTACCATGCGCTTCCACAATCCGTTGAGCGATCGCTAAATCCAGGTCAGTAATGCTACCTTTGCGCGATAAAGGTAGCGGCATATAAATGGCATCTTTCTTTGGAAATAATATTGTTATGCTTTCTATTTGCATTGGATAAAAGAAGCGATGGGCCCATTTCACCAGTTCCATAAAGACAGTTAAGCCATCTTTGACTATTCTATTGATTGAAGTTGTTTGCAATTCTGGCTTAGTCACGGTTGAGATGGCAGGACATAGTAAGTGGGCAAATATCAAGCGCCAAAAAGCTCGGGTAGATGCTGTTAAAGGCAAAGTTTTCACCAAAATTTCGCGGGAGATCATCGTAGCTGCTCGTAATGGAGCGGACCCAGCCAGTAACTTTCAATTACGAACAGCGATTGAAAAAGCGAAAGCAGCAGGAATTCCAAATGATAATATTGAGCGGGCGATCGCTAAGGGTTCTGGCAAATTGGGAGCTGATAACGCAGCCCTGGAAGCGATCCGTTACGAGGGGTATGGTCCTGGCGGAGTTGCCGTCTTAATTGAAGCCCTCACCGACAATCGCAACCGCACTGCCGCAGACTTGCGGGTTGCTTTTAGCAAAAATGGCGGCAATCTGGGTGAAACTGGCTGCGTTGGCTGGATGTTTGACCAGAAGGGAGTTGTTGAAGTGATGCTCACTCCTCCAGAGGCTGGACGCAAACGCCGCCATGAACAAGCCAATCCGGTGAACGAAGAAGAACTGTTGGAAGCGTTTTTAGAAGGTGGAGCCGACACCTATGAATTGATTGAGGGAGAGGAAGGCACCGTTGCTGAAGCCCTGACTGATCCCACTCATCTGGAAACTCTGAGCCAGACGTTGAAAGACAAAGGTTACAGTGTCAACCGGGTGGAGTTGCGCTGGATTCCGAATAACACTGTAGAAGTCAGCGACTCTGATCAGGCACGCGCACTAATGAAACTGATGGACGCTCTGGAAGATCTGGACGACGTGCAAAATGTCACGGCTAATTTTGAGATGAGTGATGAGTTGATGACGCTGAGTGTGGCGTAAAAGAAGAGGGGAGCTAGAATGCCCCCATTCAGCTCCCCCATGTGCTTGTGCTCTACACATCTTTTAAATTAATACCAGTGCTTACTACCTTACCTCATCCTGCCAACTCATCCAATTGGGTGAATTCAGCCTCTGTTTTATAATCTGGCACTTTTTCCCAGGACATGTAATAGTCTCCTTAACCCCGTTTTGTAGGAGCACCCATTCGTGGTTGAAGTCGCCTTTCCCAAGGCTAACGCCTATTCTGAATCAATAATTGGCTATTGGATTTTCGCTATTGAAGAGCTGGTCGCGATCGCAATTGGCTTGGGGTTAACAGCTTTGGGTTTGGGAAGCGCAGCGTGGATACTGGGCGGCATTGGGGCGGGGGCTCTGGTATTTTACGGTTATCGGATACTGGGCAATTTCTCCATCCAACCTAACCGCAGGGCAAGAAAAGTGGGACAAATTATTATCGGGTTAACGATTGGGCTGTCTCTGCAACAAAGTAATCTAACCGTTTTCTCATCCCACTGGCTGTTTCTGCTGGGGCTACCGCTGTTTCTGCTGATCAGCGGTGGATTGATCGGAGGGATCTATTCCCGAATTGAAAAGACAGATT
The DNA here is from genome assembly GCF_049200465.1 of Leptothermofonsia sp. ETS-13. NCBI lineage: Bacteria > Bacillati > Cyanobacteriota > Cyanophyceae > Leptolyngbyales > Leptolyngbyaceae > Leptothermofonsia > Leptothermofonsia sp. ETS-13. The sequence goes on along the minus strand of NZ_CP120836.1, from coordinate 77,114 downwards.
TGCTCACCGCTATGCTGGCAACCTCTCCTGGCAATATTGGGGTGATGGCAAGCATGGCAGCAGACTACAGCAAGAGTGCGTCGCTGGTTTCTTTAGTCCAATTAATGCGGTTTACGTCGGTTATTCTTGTGATGCCGATGATTGCGAATAGGGCGATCGCCCATTCCACCCATCCCTCTTTCAAAGAACTGCTGAACTCATTACTGACCCTTCAGATAAGTCAATTATCGTTGCCCTGTCTGGTACTGGCAGTGACTTCACTGGCCGTCTACCTGGCAGGAAAACTGAAGATTCCAGTGGCTGGATTTTTTTGTGCGATCGCGATCGGACTCGTGTTTGATATTCTGCCGTTCCTATTTCCTCCCCTCGCCTCCTTTGACTTTCGGTTGCCACCTTTGTTTAATATTGTGGGTCAAGTTCTATTAGGCATCACCATTGGTGAATATTGGGGAATCAACCCCAAACTCAAAGGGTCTACTGTTACGAATGCTGTAATCCCGGTTTCCCTTATGTTTGGAGTCACCTTTCTAGCAGCCGCAGGAGCCCGATTATTGACCTCATGGGACTGGCTCACCTGCTTGCTAATTGCGGCTCCAGGAGGTTCTCCAGAAATGATCTGGATTGCCCTAACCCTGAATCACAACGTCGAAATTATCACCGCAGGGCACTTAATTCGTCTGTTGATTATCAATCTGTCGCTTCCAGGGCTAATCTCAGTGGCATGTTATCTGGATCGGGAGTCAGAATCAATCTGACTTCTGCCTTCTGATTCCCTAATTTTTATATAGCGATTCTTCTTGAAATTTGGGCGTTGCTGAAAAGCAGTATGGATCGAAACGAAGTTTCGAGCATACAACACCTATTTCATACCCAAATTCAGCAATGCCAAAATTTGAACGGGGTACAGGGGTTCCACCCCTGCTTGGGGCTTAGCTCCCCTTTGTTCACAAACTCTTGTTCACAAACTATAGCTGTAACCACCAGGCTTAGGATGGGGTGCAGGGGGTGTTCCACCCCTGCTGGCTGGGGGCAAAGCCTCTACACTCCCTTAAAATCAACGTCCTAAGTAACCTGGTGACAGCTATAAAACCCATCGAGGGCGCGATCGCGAGTACATTCAAGGGTAGGTCTGTTGGTCTGATTGATATTGCGGAATTTACTGATGTACCGCTTCATCACATCATACCCATGCCGCCCATACCACCCATACCACCCATATCGGGAGTACCACCAGCAGGTTTCTTCTCAGGCTTTTCCACTACCAGAGCTTCGGTGGTCAACACCATGCCAGCGATGGAACCAGCATCTTGAAGCGCTGATCGCACAACTTTGGCAGGGTCGATAATTCCTGCGGCAATCAGATCCTCGAACTTATCGGTCTGGGCGTTGTAGCCTACGTTGAATTCGGTACTGCGGACTTTTTCAACCACAACGGAACCTTCGACACCTGCATTATCCGCAATCTGTTTCAGTGGAGCTTCCAGAGCTTTCAGTACAATATCGGCCCCAATCTGCTCTTCAGCGTTCAGCGTTTTCTTGAACTCAGCCAGTTTGGGAGCCAGGTGAATCAGGGTTGTACCACCACCGGGAACAATCCCTTCTTCGACTGCGGCTTTTGTGGCATTGAGGGCATCTTCAATCCGAAACTTGCGGTCTTTAAGTTCGGTTTCGGTAGCAGCTCCCACTTTAATTACCGCTACACCACCTGCCAGTTTAGCGATCCGTTCTTGCAGTTTTTCTTTGTCGTACTCGGAGTCACTGCGTTCCAACTCCTTCCGCAACTGCTCAACGCGCTTATCAATATCTGCTCTATTTTCAACCTCAGATACGATTGTGGTGGTGTCTTTGGTGATAGTAACTTTGCGTGCCCGACCCAGCATTTCCAGCGAAACAGTATCCAGGCTGAGCCCAATATCTTCTGAAATCACCTGACCGCCAGTGAGAACCGCAATATCTTGCAGCATGGCTTTACGGCGTTCTCCAAAACCGGGGGCTTTAACGGCGATCGCATTCAGCACTCCCCGCAGACGATTAACCACCAGGGTTGCTAGTGCTTCCCCTTCGATGTCTTCGGCAATCACTAGCAGGGGTTGACCCGAGCGAGCAATTTTCTCCAGAGCTGGGATGAATTCCTGAATGGAGCTAATCTTTTTGTCTGTAAGGAGAATAAGAGTATTTTCAAATTCTGCAATCATTCGCTCCGGATCGGTGACGAAGTAGGGAGAAATGTAGCCCCGGTCAAATTGCATCCCCTCGACCACTTCCATCTCGGTACTGAGGGATTTGGACTCTTCCACGGTAATCACGCCATCTCTACCGACTTTGCCCATTGCTTCGGCGATCATGGCCCCCACTTCTTCGTCGTTGCCAGAGGAAACGGTGGCGACCTGGGCGATCGCATTCCCTTCGATGGGCTTAGCAACTACTTTGATCTCATCCACCAGTTTGGCGATCGCCTTCTCGATACCTCGCCGCAAAGCAACCGGATTGTTTCCTGCTGCCACATTCTTCATCCCTTCCCGAATCATCGCCTGGGCAAGGACGGTTGCCGTGGTGGTGCCATCCCCGGCCAGGTCTTTGGTCTTGGATGCCACTTCACGAATGAGGGAAGCACCCGTATTTTCCAACGGGTCTTCCAGTTCAATTTCTTTGGCGATGGTGATGCCATCGTTCACAATCTGGGGCGCACCATATTTCTTCTCCAATAGAACGTTACGTCCTTTGGGACCCAGGGTCACACGAACAGCATCCGCCAGAGCATTCACGCCGCGTTCTAGCGCCTGACGGGATTCATCATCGAATACAACGATCTTTGCCATAGTTTCTCGCTTAGTTCTCCACATCTAAATTTAGCACTCAACTTGTTGGACTGCTAAATAGGTGAGGGGTGAGGGGTACTGAACAGGCAGCCTAACCAGAAGCTTAAGCAGACAGGCTCCTCGAATGGAAATTTGCCTGCTTACGTTGTCATCGCTACTTGGGCTGAAGCAGGTATAATCGGTTCCAGATTGGTAATCTGTTGTGGGTGAACTGGAATAGTGAGTTTCGTTTCCTCAGTTTGCCCGATTGTTGTTTAGGAGCAGCGATGGGACAGAGCACTATGAATCAGTAGTTGCCTCAGTTCATTCACCATGTTGTCGATCGCTTGCAGGCAGTTAAGGGGGATTGTAGCGATCGCGTTGGGTGGCTCAAGAGCAAGAGGCAACTATACCCTGAAGTCAGATGTGGCTCTGTGGTAGTCCTAAACAAGTAAGGAAGAGTTGGAGTGGTGAACGAAGTACCAGATGATCGCCCCGATTTGATTCTCCAGGTTTCTGGAAAATGACAGGGTCTTGCGAAGCAATCTCGAAACCTGTTGCCGTAAGGTGCAGTTAAACCGTTCGATGTAGCTGGTTTTGCCACTCTCTTTGCCGACACTATGATGCCGCTTACTAGGGAATACCTCATCGTAAACTGACCAGAAATCGCTATAGGAGGCGGCCCACTGTCGATACACAACGGGTAAGGCAGACCACAATCCTTTTGCCCCCTGGCAGCTACGGGCACCAACATACACTCCAACAAGTTCTCGGGTTACCACATCTAAGGCTAGCCAAATCCACAGGTTGTTCCCCTGGTTGCCCACAAATGACTACATCTCGTCACACTGGATCGTCAAACGTCCTTTTTTTACCGACACCTCGACCTGCGGAGGCACTGCTTCATATTTGGCATTGACATAACTTTGCAGCCAAGGCTCTCAAACACCTGCTACTCTTGCTATTCCAGCTCAAGGGAGCTTCTCCAATAACAGTTTGTCAATCAAGATTTTGGTTCCCTGAGCAATGCGTTTGTTTTGAGGGACTTCAACAAACTGTCTGCCACACTCGGGGCACTTAAAGTTCTGCTTGCCATTGTGAATTCTACCATTTTTGACCGTGTAAGTTGATTGACAAGCAGGACACGGGGGAGAGCAATCGACATAAACTATTGGAGGTAGTGTTGTCTTATCCATCCTTACATCTTTAAGACTACCGTGCATTAGGCGCAATTAAATTATTAAGGATAGTTTTGGGGGTGGAGGGGCACACCACTCCCCCTTTTACCAATTAATGATGACTACCTACTTAATCTTTCGACTCAATAATTCTGATTTGTCGAAGAGTTGGTTGAGTTTTAAATCTGTCATGAATCATTTGCAGTTTCATGAAACATCTCTACAGAGGAAAATGATATTGCTGGAATACTACTGTCAGAGAGCTTATAAGCTTTATTTGATAAGCTTTTTAGATTTTAAGTACTGTCAATATAAAACTAGCAAATTAGCCAGCGAAAACCCGACAAAGATTGCATAAAAGTGCAATCTTTTAGTGAGGAATCCGTTTTAGACTGAATGCAAGAGGACAACATTGCTTTAAGTGTGTCTTGTCTCCTGGAATCGTCTTAGGAGGTTTGCAGAGCAATCCTGCCCTTCTCGTCACCAGTTAGGGAAATCTACCTCAGACTTATCCAGACAGTGCTTTTGTTTCTCCCGGTTTGCTGGTAAAAAAGTAGCGTAAACTACTCTTTCACCCCAAACAAAATTCCTAGAATATTGATTTTGTTTCGGTGATAAGCAAGGCTTATACCAAACTTCCAGGAGAACTGTGCTTTTTGTATTTGCAGAAACTTTAATCAAGTTTCTGAGATCATAGCTGGGCATGTCTTTGCATGGAATTGTGGCGAGGCTTTAGGTTTTTGTTCCTGATTGAGATCGCACAGTTAAATTTCCCATTCACACGTGTGAAAATTCAACTCCAAATCCTTAAATTTGCAGATTCTCCTGGTTGGTCGTTGAAAGAGTACACAAGTTATTCTTTTACCTCACACCAATTCTCTGGAAATTGAAGTTGTTTTGTTAATAGAAAATGTTCATTAACAGACTTTGAAGAGAGTCATGATGCAATTTGAAATTTGGGTATGAGTTATCACATTACCAATGAGAGGAGTCTGATCTGGGGGCAATCTACTAACAATTTGGATCAATGTACTTCAGTTGCCTTTAGAGTTATGAATGATCGAATCTTTCTACCTCTCGTCAAAACTGTCAGATTAGGGGTTGCCAAAACCAAAGACACGCGTTTTTTATCTAGAAGTATCAGCATCTTGGGTGTTCTGATAATTGGAGCAACGGTTGTAATGGAATCGTACAGTCCTCCATCCAGACCCCGCAGAACACCCCGTAGAACTACTTCCTTTGTGGAAAATGTTCATTTGGTGGCAACCGTTTCGCAGATCAACCTTTTAATTAAAAGTTGAATTGCAGGAATCTCCAAGAAGTCACGTACTGTGCAAAACGCAGTGCGTTTTTTTGTGCTTTTTTGTCTTATAAGTAGGTAGCCATCATTAATCGGTAAAAGGGGGAGTGGGGGCTGCGCCCCCAGGCAGCGGCTTTCACCCCCTCCACCCCCGAAATTATCCTTAATTTAACTGCGCCTCGCTACTTATTTGGATTGTGAGAAGGAGTTCTGCAGAACTCCTTCTCACAAAGCCTCTCCATCTCACAACTGATTTAGGACTGCTATATAAAGGCAACAGGTGGCTGGCAGTGGGTACTCATTTTTCCTGCTGCTGCCTGTCACCTGATGCCCAACGTTGGTTGCCTGTGATTTCATTTACTGCTAGTCAATTGTTCAACCAGGGCAAGCACCTTGGTGCGGCTGAGTTTCTCTTCCCCTTGAGCCAGGGCGTCCAGGGTCGCATGGGCCAGTGCTAACGGAATCTGGCAGAAATCTAAAGCAGGACCGAGAGGTAAAGCACTGGTATACGCATCTGCCATTGCCAGGTTGCGGCGGGCATAGGTTTGCATGCGCTCATTTGTCCAGTCAGTCGGGTAGAAATTTACCCCGCGGTTCATATCTTCGGCATGGTTCCGTAAGATATTGACGGCTTGTAATCCTCGTCCAAAACCGATCGCATGGGTTCGGTTTGTTTGGGTACCGTCATACCAGGCCCATAGATCAGACAGTAGCAACCCAACTGCACCAGCTACGCTCATAGTGTATCGATCCAGGTCGGCCTGGGTTTGAATGTTCCAGTTGTTCAGTGCCCAGTAGGCCATCCGGTCAGACATAGCCGCTGTAGCATCCCATACACGGGGGGCGATCGTTCCCGGTGCTAACATTGCCCACTCTCCAATGCGGATGCTGACTTCGGGCAGTAGGTTTGTGTACTGGCTCAATTCTGCAGCCAAATCATCGACATCAATGCTGTCTGCCGCTGCCTGTAAAGTCAGGCTAATGGTTTGCAGGAGCTTAGCCTTGAGCGGATTATCCAGGTCTGGATGATCTTCAATTTCGTCAATCGCGCGCATACAAAGGTAAGCCGAAGTTACCGCCTCTTGTAACCCTACCGGAAGACGGCTGATAGGAATATAAAAGGTTCGGCTAGTTTCCTGTAAAACCTCTAAGGCATTTTTGTGCAACTGCATCAATTCACTCCTCCAAACCACCAGACCAATTCGCTCTCAATATATAGCAAAAAACTTAATTTTTTTTGAAAGAGAATTAAATAGAATCTGAGCTTTTCAAGATATTCAGTTTTCCGACCTATAGAGTCATGAGACTAACTATGAGAGTGAAAAGGCGCACCCTTAAACGCTAGCGTTGAGCCTGGCAACAATTTTTGATGGCTAAGAATGGTTTACAACAGCAGATTGCTCTTTATAAAGAAGCTGTATCAACTTATCGATATGGAAATGAAGGTTTAAGGCTCTCTGCTATTGACGTTCATTCTTTTATAGCTGCCGCCAGGTTACTTAGGACATTGACTTTAAGGGGATGGGGGGCTGCGCCCCCAGCCAGGGATTTCACCCCTGCACCCCGTCCTAAGCCTGGTGGCTATCGCTATAAAGTGTTTGGGGATCGCCGCTAAGTTCCAATACACACGGTAGATACCGTTTTCCAGAAAATTTAAGCTTTATGCGATAGAAATGGTTACTCCCCAGGGGTTTCCTTGCTGTAGGGAGTGCCCAATGCGGCGGGTGGGGTTGATCGACCCGCAAGTCCAACCATGGCCAGAAGGGCGATCGCGTAGGGCAGCATTACTAGAAATTGGTAAGGAATATTCAAATTAAATGCCTGGATGCGGAGTTGCAGAGCCTCTGACGCGCCAAATAACAGACACGCCAGTACTGTACTGACCGGGTGCCATCGCCCGAAAATCAGCGCAGCCAGAGCAATGAACCCCTTTCCGGCACTAATATCTTCTGTAAAAAATTTTACATGCACCAACACCAGGTAGGCTCCCCCCAAAGCCGCCAGGACACCACTCAAGATCACACTGATGTAGCGGACTCTGGCAACCTGGATTCCGGCTGTATCGGCAGCACGGGGATATTCGCCCACAGCCCGCAGGGTTAACCCCAGGCTGGTGCGAAACAAAACATAGGTACTCAGCGGTACGAGAAGAAACAGTAGATAAACCAGGGGATCCTGATTAAACAGAAGGGAACCCAGAAGAGGGATCTGGCTGAAGCCGGGGATGGCGATCGCGTCCATACCAGGCAATCGCTGGGTTGTCTCACTGGTAAACATCAGCCGTGACATAAACGCGGTTAACCCCGCCGCCGACAGGTTAATAGCCAGCCCCGATACCAGTTGATCGACCTTCAGCGTCACGCACAGAAAAGCATGCAACAGCCCCACCAGCCCCCCAGCAACCAGCGCTGCCAGAATTCCCAACCACCCATTGCCACCGACATAAAAGGTTGCCGCCGCACTGACAAACGCCCCCGTAAGCAGCATTCCCTCCAGCCCAATGTTCAAAACTCCAGACCGCTCAGACCAGAGCCCACCCAGAGCTGCAAACGCCAGAGGCATCGATAACCGCAGACTGGCAGAGAGATAGTCGGAGAGGAAGGGAAGCGTGGACATGGTAATTACCTAGGCATGATTTCTGGCTGCCGGTTCTTGAATAGAAGATTCCGCTCCAGTACCAGACTGATTGCAATAAACAGAACTGTAAACCCCTGGATGGCGTAAACCACTGTGACCGGAACTCCAGCACTGCGCTGCATGACGTTGGCTCCGCCGCGCAGAGCGCCGAAAAAGAGGGATGTCAGTACGATGCCTGCCAGGTTACCCCGACTGAGGAAGGCGATCGCGATCGCATCAAACCCATACCCTGTTGAAAAGTTTTCAAACAGGCGATATTTTAGCCCCATCACTTCGCCAGCCCCCGCCAGCCCTGCCAAGCCACCGGCCAGTGCCATCACCAGCAAAATGGTGCGTTCAACAGAAATTCCGGCATACCGGGCAGCAATAGGATTCTGTCCAACGGTTTCAATCTGATAGCCGAGGGGCGATCGCGTCAACACAACCCACAGAACCACCGTTGCTACCAGTCCCAGCAAGATCCCGGCATGAACCTGAGTCTGGGGCAGAAGGATGGGCAACTGGGCGGTGGGCGCAATCATTGGACTGAATGGGGTTGGAGCCCCCAGTTCTTTCAGTGGATGGCTGACAGCATAGCTCACCAAATTTTGAGCAATGTAGTTCAGGAGGAGGGTGGTAATGACTTCATTGACGCCCTGGTATGCCTTCAAATAACCCGGAATCATGCCCCAGACAGCGCCCAACAAAAAGCCCCCCAGCAATGCCAGTGGCACATGAATCACCAGAGGCAGCCCGCGGATGTACAGCCCAACCAGGGCACTGCCCAGGCCCCCCATGTAGATTTGTCCTTCTCCCCCAATGTTGAATTGACCCGCCTTGAGGGCAGCCAAAACCCCTAAACTTGTCAGCAGCAGCGGAGCTGTCTTTGTTAGAGTATTGCCAAAGCCGTAGTAACTGGCCAGAGATTCGCTAAATAAAACCGTGTAAGCCTTGAGGGGGCTAACTCCTGCCAGTAGAATCAAACCTGCACCAACTAAGAGCGCAGCGGCGATCGCCAGCAACGGCGACACCAACGGCAGAAATCGCTTCAACTTCAATCCCATTCAAACCCCCTCTAAAGCGACCACCCCGACAGATATTCCCGGATTTCTTCCAGGTAAAGGGCTGCAATTCCTCTCCCCAGAAACCCCAAAAAGTGCCCCTCAAAGGATACCCCTTTGCTCTGTATCATTCTGCCGGACATATTTTGCCTGACATATAAAAAGGTAGTCATCATTAATTGTCAAGGGGGGAGGGGGGGCGGCGCCCCCAGGCAGGGGTGGAACCCCTGCACCCCGTTCAAATTTCAAGAAGGACACTATATTTAAGTTAAAATCTCCGGGGTTTGCGTAAGCCCTGGAAATTTACTATTTGATTTCTGCTAAAGAAGGCTGAGCAATAGGCGGTAAACTTTGGAAAGTCCCTATTTTTGCTGGAGTGCCAGGGGAAACCATGTTTGTCTGCGCTCCAGAACTTTTACATGAATACCGCTGAATCCTCCAACGTCGGGCTGCTCATCCTGATTAACCTGGTACTGATCGCGATTAATGCTTTCTTTGCTGCGGCTGAAATTGCATTGGTATCTGTTAATGATGTACGGATAAGGATGCTAGCAGACCAGGGCGATCGCCGTGCCCGCCTGGTTTTAAGAACAACAGAAGACAGCACCCGGTTTCTAGCAACCATTCAGCTGGTGATCACGCTGACTGGCTTTCTCAACGGCGCATTTGCAGCCGACAACCTGGCGGGGCCGCTCGCAACGTTGCTCACTCCCCCCCTGCCTCCCCAAGTTGCCAGTCAGGTAGCGTTAATCGGGATCACAGTGGTCATTGCTCTACTCAGTCTGGTCCTGGGTGAACTTGTTCCCAAGCGTCTGGCAATCCGCCATGCCGAAGAGTTTGCCCTGTTCTGTATTCGCCCCATTCGATTTCTAGAAAAGCTGGTAACACCCGTTGTCCGCATAGTCAGCGCTTCTACCAACCTTATCCTCAAACTGACGGGCAATCCAGTTGAAGACGAAGAGGAGTCGGTCAGTCCAGAGGAAATTAAGGCAATGGTGGATGCCGGGCGGGCAGGCGGTTCCGTGGGAGAACAGGAGCGGCGCATTATCCACGGCGCTGTGGAACTTAGTCACATTACCGCCAGGGCGATTATGGTGCCCCGTGTCCAGATCCAATACCTTAGAATTGACACCCCCCTGGAAGAGGCGTACCAGATTGTGGCTGATAACGCCCATACCCGTTTGCCGGTCTGTGACAGGGACCTGGATCATATTGTGGGCATTTTGCATGTCAAAGACCTGATCCGACCCCTCCCCGGTTTACTGGAGCACCCCCCCGTATTCGAGAACTGCTACGCCCGGTCTATTTCATTACAGAGAATAAACCTGCCAATGAAATTTTAGAAGAGATGAAGAAAAACCGCCTGCATCTGGTAATTGTACGGGACGAATTTGGCGGCACAGCCGGACTGGTGACGTTAGAAGATGTATTGGAAGAGATTGTGGGCGAAATCCGGGATGAGTATGACGCGGAAGAGGAACGAGAGTTTCGCCAGATTGGAGAGCATGAAGGCATTTTCAAAATCCGTGCCAGCATTGCCACTGTCAACAATGAGCTGGATTTGGAACTGCCACGTGAAGAGGCAGCTACCCTGGCCGGATTGTTTCTGGAGGAGTTACAGCGATCGCCCGAACCAGGAGATACCCTTCAAATTCAGAACATTGTGCTGACTGTCCTGGAAGATGGACAACGGGTAAGGGTGACTCAACTTCCTACTCCAGATATCGAGATGGAAGATTGATTTAGTAATGAAAAGGAGCAACCAGCAGCGGAAGAAAGCCTGAAAGTAACCATGCCCAAACCCACAATCCTATTTGCTGAAGCGGTTTGGGCTGGGACAACAATACCTCTATTCGCTCTTCCAGGCGATTGTGAGGCAGTGCATTACTGAAGGCGGCAGACGCAATTTCAGAATACAGTGCCGGAGCACTGACCATTTGCACCAGCGACTCTGCCAGAAGCAGGCTATCAACTGATTGCGCCGCCCAACAGTCAGCTCGATGTTCCCGCAGGAGCAGCAACTCCTGCCAGAGAGTTTCCGTTTGCGGCAGCCAGAAGGTCAGCCTGCGCAACCAACCAAGCCAGAAAAACCAGAAGGTATCCCGGTAGTAGTGATGGGCCTGCTCGTGAGTTAAAACAGCGTTTAGATGATCTGCATCAAAGGCTTGCAATAACCCCTGGCTGATCACCAGTTCAGAACGCCAGAAGCCAACCCTGGCAACAAAGGGGATCGGCGTCGGCAGTAAGCGGGCGGAGGTGCCCTTTAGCTCCCATTGGGGATATTTCCTGACCCGACGTAAAGACCGCCAACCTTCCCCCGCCAGTTTGATTGCCCAAAAAACGGCAAAAACCAGAAACAGAAGTGCCAATGAGTAACTGAACCAACCTTCCCACCAGCGCACCATCTGTCCCCGTGGTCCCATCCAGACCAGAGCGATCGCCGTTGCCAGCAACAACAACGGTGAGAAAAGAAACAGACCCAGCAATCGCCACCAGCGTTCCTGCCAGTTCTGATTCGGATCGATGGGCTGCAACCTCAGCAACCCAGCAACTGTTAAGGCCGCCAGCAAAAGGGTTAGATGCATTACTGCTCCTCCCTGGCTTTACGAATCGAGCGCAGACGCTGGGCGATCGCCTCGATCTGCTCTACACTCGCCTGATCTAACTTGTCAGCAAAAGCCGCAACCACATCGGGATTGCCTACCGCCAAAAACTGATTCAATTGTTCATAAGCCCGCAGTGCCTGCGCCTCTGCCTGAGAAATCAACGGTTCCCAAATATGTGTCTTTCCCTGCTTGTCACAGGTCAACCAGCCTTTCTGGGCCAGCCGTTGCAGCACGGTCGTGACAGATGTATATGCCAACTCCCGCTCTGGATTGGACAAAATCCGTTCATGCACATCCTTGACCGTCGCTGTTCCCAATTCCCAAACAATTTGCAGAATTTCGGCTTCCAATGGGCCAAGGGAAAGTTGCTTAGGTCGGTGATCTGGCAAAGAAGCCATAGCCGCTAGTGTTTCAATGAATCAACCATTCACTATAGCTTATACCGATTGAATCCACGATTTGCCTATGTGAGAAGTTAGGAGGCAGAAGGTGGGGGGCAGGAGCCAGAAGCTAGAAGCCGGGGCTGGTAAGAGGTGAGGAGTTGCTTGAATGAAACGAGCCACAAATCTGGAATATTAATAATTGCTAGGAATAATTGCTAGGGAATAAAACGCATCATTAATCCAATCTATCAAGCTCATGCTTAAAGTTGCTCCCGCCGTTTCCTGGAGATGTGCAATTGTCTGGTTATACAGAGTTTTTCAGTTGAGTTAGCCACCCTCTTTAAGGGGCTAGGGAATAGGGGCTAGGGGTCAAAGAGTGGTTTATCCATTTCAAACTTACTGTAAACATCGTTAAATCCGTGCAAGCTTTAGGGAACTCTTAATGACAAATGTGAGAAGTGAGGGGCTGGATGGGTGGATGGGTAGATGAGTTCTGAATTGCTCCAATACGAGGCTGTTCTAGAAATGGGACTCTGACTTCGGGGGGTGTTCTAGAAACGGGCCTCTGATTCCTTGAAACCCTGATTCCCTCGAACCCCTTTCCAGGATTGCCACAAAAAATTTGACAAACCCTCCAATATCTAATCCCTAGCCCTCAGTCCCCAATCCTGACTCCTAACTCCTGGCTTCTTTCTTCTTTCTCCTTCTTCCTCCTCCCTCTCCCTATCCTATTTTCTGCCTTTCGCTACGAAAATCAAAACTGTTAGGAGTTCTCAAACGGAGTACCTGTTATGCATCCTTCAATTCAACAATTGGGTATCGGTGTTCTGGCGGTTTCTGCCCTGGAAGTTGCCATCGGCTTGAGTCAGCCCCTACCTGCCAGGGCCGCAACGATTACCCTTGAGGATGGAGCTACGTGCGAGGGAAATTTCAGTGGACGGAGCGGCACAGGCATTTGTGTGTTCTCGAATGTGAACCCCGGTAACCCCTACAACTACTATCGGGGACAGATTCGTAACGGGGTACCGAATGGGGTTGGCACGTTTGTGTACCAGAATGATGACCGCTATGAAGGCTCGGTGCGGAACGGGCTGCCCAACGGCAGGGGAATGTACATTTTTGCGAATGGCGATCGCTACGAGGGTGGTTTTTCCAATGGCAAATACAACGGCAAAGGCACCCTCACCTATCGAGACGGTGGGCGCTACGTCGGAACTTTTCGCAACGGTCGGTTTTACGGCAGGGGATCTCTGGTCATGCCCAACGGAATGAGCTACACCGGCACCATGCGTGACGGACAACCCCACGGCAAAGGCACCATGAAATTTAGCGGCAGCACCTATTCTGGTGATTTTTACCTGGGGCAGGTGAATGGGCAAGGGGTTCTTACCAACGCTGATGGCATTCGCTGTCAGGGAGTTTTCTTCAGCAGCCAGTTAAGCGGTAAGGGAACCTGCACCTATCCACGGGGTAGCGCCTTCAGAAGCTACACTGGCGAGCTCCGGGGTGGCAAACCCGATGGTAAGGGGGTGTTGGTCTATGCCAATGGTAAGCGCTTTGTTGGACAGTTTCGAGGTGGACAACCAGTGAACCCGTAAGGGTCATCCACTCATCCACCCCCATTACTCCATCACTCTCCAACTCCACCCTGGCTCCCTTCTGCCCTCTCACTCCTCTCCTTTCCTACCAGCTCCTCACCCTCCCTTCTTCTGTCTGGGACGGCCCAGGGTGGTGATATAAAGAACCGCTTCATCAGCGGGAATGCCAAGCACCTCATTAACCTGGTCATCAAAAAAGCCGCCAATGCCACTGACGCCTAATCCCAAATAAATTGCGGCCAAGTTCAGGCGCTGCCCTAGGTGCCCGGCATCTAAATGCAGATAGCGGTAGACGCGATCGCCATATTCTGCTACTGCTGTCTTCAGATCTGTTGTATGGAACAGGACAGCCGCAGCATCCCGTCCCAATTCTTGCCAGAGGCAGAGGTAATACAATTCTTTGCGAAAGTTTTTGAAACGGATTTGCCGCAATTCCTGGGTTTTGGGGGCGTAGTAGTAGCAGCCTTCTTCCAAGCCGGTGACGGAGGAAACTGCAATAAACGTTTCTACCAGGTTAAGGTCACAATAATCGGGCGAGGCGTCCAATCCCTGTTCGATATAGTGACTGGGGTGGTATGTAAAGTCGAGCAGGGCTTTTAGTTCATTCAGGGTAAGGGCTTCACTAGTGTAAGCGCGGGTGGAACGCCGTCGCAAAATCGTGTTTTGCAACCCTTCCAGATTCTCTCCCCAGGGAATGGGGGGAGCCGTTGTAGACACCTTCAAACAAAAGGGAAAGTTGTATTTATCTGCCCGTTGCCCTTCTACCGTTGAGAGCTTCCAGTTAACTTTGGTGTTGGAGTTGAGCGGCATCTGGGTTGCCCGGTGGAAATAGCTGAGTAACTGCCCATCAGGAATGGAAGGATAATGGGTATGGATAGGGGCTGGCAGGATGGTTCGTGCCAGGGGCAGATTTTGCTTGACTTCCAGCAGGTCTGCCAGCGGAACAATGGCGATCGCTCCCTCCTGCTCAGCATCCAGATAAAGAATTTGGTCAATGGCTTCATCCATAAAGCTACCAATCAGGTGGGGACGGTAGTCATTCATGGCGCACGCCAGTTCGATATTGCCAAGTAAATGCCCACAGTCCAGCAAGATCCGGCGGTAAGCCCGATCCTGGTAGCGCCAGGCAGAACGGAAGAAAACAGCCGTTATGACCAGCGCCAGTTGGGTATTTTCCAGGACGGGGTGCCAGAAACATGCAGTTTGCAGTTTCGTCCAAACATCGCTCTCCCAAAAATGCATCAAAGAATGGGTGCGTACATGATAATGATGCAGTCCAGCAGGCAGGAGAGGCGTGCCACGGGAAATCAGATAAATTTCTGCGGGATACAGTCCCCCTGCGGATGGAGCCGCTCTCAAGTAGTGAGGGTTGTCTGGTATGGAAATCTCGCCTGTCAAACCATAGCTGCTATAGAGTAACCAGGAGAGCCTGCACCACCAGCCAGCATTTGGAGTGTCCGAGTCAAATGTTGCATCAATTTGCAGGTATGGCTTTAGGTCAAAAGTTGAACCAATTTTGTACTCCTTAAACGGAGTGGGCTGCTGGCTCCAGTCGGGGGCTTTGCTCTTGGCGTTAATCGTTTGAGGATCGTATTTGGTTCGCTCGTGGTAGTGCTGGGCGATCGATGCCGTCGAGTCAGGCATGGCATAGCTAGGAAGGGTTCGCTTTCATCTTGACACTACCCCACTCAAACATGCCAGTTTGAAGAGGGCAACACTCGTCCACTCATCCACCCATCTATAGTCTATAGAAGTTTTCATTATGAATGAGGTACGGGAGTGTAAGGTAGAGTAAGAGTGCAGTGCATCTTCACTCTACCTCACCCCCCTGAGAAGGGTTATACTCTTCACCCTTTACCCCTCATTTCAGCCTTGAAGAAGAGTTCCAGTTGCGATCGCCAGACCTTGTATCCCTGGGAGCTGAGATGGAGACCATCTGTTGTTAAATCCGGTCGCATGTCCCCTTTCTCATTGGTGAAATGGGTGTGCAAATCTAAATACTCCACTTTTTCTTGTCGGGCGATCGCGGCCAAATGTTTGTTCAGTTCCCGTATGTAGTGGTTTGGAATGAGATAGAGGCGATCGACCCAGGGGGGCGGTTGCTGGTTCCGCTGAACTGCACGGCGGTATTGCTCATCCAGAAGCAGTGTGCCGCCATGGGGTAGAATCGACTGAACCACAATTTGGGCATGGGGATGCGCTACCTTTAAATGACGCACAATTTCTCGCTGGTTTGCCAGCAAGGTTTCCTCACGCACACCTCGAATAAGATCATTGATGCCAATCATGATAAAGATGGTATCGGGGTGGGTCGCATCGAATAGCTTTAACCGCCGCAATAGGCCATAGGATGTTTCTCCCGAAATTCCCTGATTCAACCATGTGAAACCAACAGGTAGCAGTTCTTGAGGAAACCAGAGACTGAGGGAATCCCCTGCCAAAATAGTCAACCGTTTGGGGCGTTGATCAGCGGCTACCCTGGCTTCCCGCTGTAGCAGATCAACCCATTGCTTATAGGTGAGCTGATGGCGCGGCCCCAGATCGAACTCAGACGAAGCAACACCCAACTCTGTCTGGGGAACTGAAGTATTCACCTGGAAAGATGCTGGTAAACTGAAGCGGTTCAGCAGCAGAGCTACCAGCGCCAAAGACCCACCGCCCGTTGCTAATAAAATTACCCATTTTGGCAGCGTCAGAAAATGCCTATGCACATCTCAGATTTAGCGTTGTTTGAGTCAGATTTTAGAGGCAAACCCGCCCCTTATGGCGATCTTCCGCAAAAAAATATCCCTCGGTCATAAGTAGGTAACCATTATTAATTGTAAAGGGGGAGTGGAGCTGCGCTCTAAGGCAAGGGCTTCACCCCTTCCACCCCACGAAATTATCCTTAATTTAATTGCGCCTGGTAGGCTGCCAAGCAAATTTTGAAGGTAAACCCTTCAAAACCCCCATGAGTTTATTTTTGGGGTTTAGATAACCAGGCAAAGTTCCTTTAGTGAACCATTAGTACAGCACAGCAGGAATACGGATACCATTCTGGCTCCCTCCTAATCCCCACCTTAGTCCGAACGACGCCTGGCAAAGGAAATTTCGCCTGCAATTTCTTCACCGTAGGCTTCTTCACCGTGCAAATGAATATCCAACCCTTCCTCTTCAACCTGTTGGGAGACGCGCAGCTCCATAAAGCGCGAAAGAATTTGAAGAATGATCCAGGTGCCGACTCCAGCAATAATCCAGGTAATCAGTACGGCGACAACCTGAATCGTTAACTGATTGGGGTTGCCAAACAATAAACCATTAAAGCCAGCAGGGTTCACAGCTCGATTTGCGAAGAAACCCGTTAAAATTGCACCGACGGTACCACCAATTCCGTGTACTGGAAAGGTGTCCAGTGAATCATCAAATTGAAGCCTGGCTTTCAAGTTGACGGCAAAGAAGCAAGCCAGGGATGTAAGCACTCCGATCGCGATCGCCGACAATGGATTAACAAAACCTGCGGCTGGAGTAATTCCTACCAAACCGGCAACAAAACCACTCCCGATTCCAATAGCGGTTGGCTTGCTTTTCAAAAGCCACTCTGCCACTGCCCAGGCAAACCCTCCTGCCGCTGCCGATACTGTTGTGGCAACCAGAGCAACAGTGGCGAGTGAACCAGCACTGAGGGCATTGCCGCCATTAAAACCAAACCAGCCAAACCAAAGGATACCAACACCCAAAAGAACATAAGGGACGTTGTGGGGAATAATCGGCTTTACCATCCAGTCTTTCCGTGGTCCTAACATCCAGGCCGCAACCAGTGCGGAAATCCCGGAGCTAATATGAACAACCGTTCCGCCAGCAAAATCGAGGGCACCCATTGCCCCCAGCAAGCCCCTACCCCAAACCATATGGGCAAGTGGGCTGTAGATAAAGGTAGACCACAGAATGATGAACCAGAAGAAAGCTTTAAAGGAAATGCGCTCCACGATCGCCCCAGAGACCAGCGCCACGCTAATAATTGCGAAGGTCATCTGGTACAGCATGAACAACATATGCGGAATGGTTGGCGCATAACCTACAGGATCAGCAGCGTCAAACGCTACTTGATTCAAACCCAGCCAGCCAAGACCCCCAATAAACTTTTGAATACCATCGGCAAAGGTCTGCCCCTCTGCCAGGGTGACATCAAACGCCAGACTGTAGCCCCAGAGAACCCAGAGAACCCCCACGATCGCCATTGCCGCCAGACTCATCATCATGGTGTTGAGTACGTTGCGCGATCGCACCAGACCACCATAAAAAAAAGCCAAACCCGGTGTCATAAATAGGACCAGCGCGGAAGAGATCATGATCCAGGCAGTATCCCCTGTATTAGCTGCCCAGACTTTGGCTGCGGTATCCTGAGCAACCGCCGTATTGGTCATGGGACCTGCCCAAAAAACCATGACCGCGATCGCAACTAGCATTAGCCCAAACACTAAAGCCAGCTTTGGCAAAGGTTTGAGGCTGTTTTTCCTGTAACCTCTAGCAACCAGTTTGGGGTATTCCTGCCCCATTGGGAATAGCGCTTGAGCTGTAGTGGCAGAAGAACGCCGACGGTTATTTCTCCACCTTTTGTAGGGCCTAAATGTAGACATTGTTAGCGAGACTTCCTTGCGACACGTTGCAAACAAAGTGGGTCATGCACTTGGTAGGTTCAGATCAAAATAGTATAGAGCGAAACATTTCAAATGAATCTCCACACGTTCTAACTGCTACAGAGACAATAGGCGATGAGTAGGAAATCAGCTAGGCCAGAGTTTATTCGTTATCAGATGAAAATAGGTAGTGTAAACCATAACTTGAGTAATGCCCCAATGAAGTGATTGCACCAAAGTTTAGCGGAGGAGATCCGTATCTTTTCAAACAAATAGATTGTGAAAACACTTAAGTTATTCAACTAAATAATCAAGTAGTTTGCTTTTTCCCCGATACTGAAGAGTGAGATCTTGCCACTGCGGTAAGTCCAAATTGGAAAGGGAAACACCAAATTGGAAAGGGAAACAACTGTTTACGGAAAAACCACCGCTCATCCAGGGAGACCACGCTATGCTGTCGAAAGGGTTTGAAGTTGAGATGTATACCAGCACCCCTGAGGGCGACATTGTTGGACTATCAGACAAGATTGTGGCATCGCTGGATGGTTTTGTGCGGGAACCAGACAGCCGCAACGTCGAATACACAACTCCTCCCTGCTACCGTTACGAACGATTACTGTGCGATCTGCTGCGTCCTCGTATTCGTCTGCGGAAGTACTTAACCGACCTGGGAGGCTATACGCTCATTCCTGGCAGCACCCTTGCCCTGGGAGGAAGCGATCGCTTTCACCGCTCTGACCCTGAAAACCCTTATCACACCTACATCGAGCAGACCTATGGCACCCGCGTTGTCACGGCCAGTGTTCATATTAATATCGGAATTTCCGATCCAGAGATGCTGTTACAGGCATGTCGCCTGGTTCGAGTAGAGGCCCCCTTATTTCTGGCACTCAGTGCGTCTTCCCCATTTTTAGATGGAAAAGTGACGGGCTACCACTCCACTCGTTGGGGATTGTTTCCCAAAACTCCCACCCATGTTCCTCTGTTTGAGAGCCATGCTCACTTCATTCACTGGACGGAACAGCAGCTAGCTGCTGGCACCATGCAAAATGTTCGCCATCTCTGGGCGTCGGTACGTCCCAATGGCGATCGCCGCCCCTATAATCTGAATCGACTGGAACTCAGAATCTGTGACCTGATTTCTGATCCGGTTTCTCTACTTGCTATCACTGCATTACTGGAAGCCCGTCTGATCCAAATGTTAGAAAACCCCGACCTTGACCCGCTGAAAATGAGTCAACTGCCTGCAGCAAGCCGAGCGCAAGACCTGCTGACCCTGACTGACGCAAACGAAATCGCGGCCTCTCGCCTGAGTTTAGATGCTGAACTGAAACATTGGAAGGATGGTGGTCCCATTCAGGCAAGGGCGTGGGTTGAGCAGATCTATCAGGAAGTCTGGGGGATTGCGAAGAAGCAGGGCTTTAGCTGTTTCCTGTTACCGTTGAAAAAAATTTTGCGGGAAGGTAACGAAGCACAGAAATGGTTAACCCTTCATCAACAGGGAACCGATGTGAGACAGGTGATGCAGCAGGCCATTCTCGCAACCGCTGCCCAGGAATTTGCCCTGCGAGATAGTCTCTGCCAGCCACTTGTGGCTTAATTGTGGAAAGAGAGGAGAACGATTTCCTCCAACAGGAGGAAACTAGGTAGATTTAAAGTATCTAATAGCATACTTAAACATCGGTAAATATTAAAAAAAACTATCAATCCTCGCTAGTCAAGAGTTGAAATGGGTAGGCCGTTTCCATGGGCCTTGAGTTCTGAAAGTGATGTTGAGGGTTGTTCTCGTTCACCCACAAATTCCACCCAATACGGGAAATATTGCCCGTACCTGTGCAGCAACTGATACTGAACTGCATCTGGTAGGGCCGCTGGGTTTTGAAATCAGCGATCGCTACCTCAAACGGGCAGGGCTGGACTATTGGACCTATGTCAAGCTGCGCTATCACCATTCCATCGCAGAATTTCAATCATTCTGGCAGTCTCAAGAGGGTCGCTGGATCGGCTTCAGCACTTCTGGACGCTGTAGTTATATCAAGTTCAACTTTCACCCCAATGACTGGCTTTTATTTGGAAGTGAAACTACCGGGCTGCCACCAGATGTTCTTGCTCGCTGCAACACAACTCTACGTATCCCAATGGCTCAGTCTGGAGTTCGTAGCCTTAATCTTTCGGTCAGTGTTGCCGTTGGCTTGTTTGAAGCCCGCCGCCAGCTTGGTTATCTAGAAGAGTAGAAACCCATACTACATACAGGTTGTCTCTGATACGAAGGGTTAGGGTTAAACACATCCGCTCAACAGAAAACTGTATCTATAAAAAACTGCATCTATATAAAAAACTGTATCTATATATATGCATCTAAAAATATACCCGCAACAATTGACCATCCCTACTGCTATAGGTCGCGAGCCAAACTGTTAACCAGAATACCAAGGAGAGTAGTGAGTAATAAGAAATTTCTATCTTAAGCGCGGGAGTTGAGTACAGTTTTTTTTACTACTTAAAAGAGTTCAAAACTCTTTGATTGCCGAATTCTTAATGAAACAGGAGAGCCCTTTCACACTTTTTAAGCTTTCTGTCAATTCTTACCTTTACTTTGAATTTGTGATAAAGTTCACAACCTTAAGGCGGATGTTTAATTTCATCCACCTGTAAAAGGTTCATAAAGCTACCTTCAACGTAGCTAAGTGAACTGTGTATTCGGTCTCAGGCAAGTTAAATGCCTATGCTTTTCTCGAAGCGGCAATTTACAGTTTTACCTGGTTTGATTGGTCACCTAGCAAGCGTCACTAAGGCACTTGCTACGAATCGTCCAACCAGAATGTATAACTTGGGTTTGCCAATGGTTAACAAGTTGGCAATAGTTGGGAAAGATCAACTATCGGCTTTTCTAAAGGCTGGTATCGATTTTTCCCACTTATGTAAACTTGTCTAAATCGAAAAAGCGAGGTAATCTTGCCTAAGTGTGTTTTCCCTTGGTGATTCAGATCCTCTTTATCATGCGATCCAGATCATTGATTGGTGAATCGTTTGAATGACTCGAGGACAGTTAAACGCTGGACATTTAGGAGGTCGTTTTTTGAAACGAGCATTTCCGCAGAAGGTTAAGCCTGTTCCTTCCTACATCACTGAAGATGATGGAGTGGTAGATCAATCTAAACAGGCTCTTCCAGAGGTCAACCGCCGTTCCCGCACCTCTGCCGCAATGATTGGATTAGCAGCAATTTCTATGGGTGCCCATGGCCTGTTGCTAGCTCATCAAGGCGATGAGGCGATCGCAGCAGAACCAGTTTCAGGCGAACCTACCGTTGCTACAAATCCTTCGACCTTTGATGTGGCAGCCGTTTCTTCGGGAGACGATGTCACCTCTTCTTCCCAATCCACTGGTTTGTCGGGAGGTGTGCTGGTCGAGCATACAGTTCAGGAGGGAGAAACCCTCTGGAAATTGGCTCAGTTCTACGGAGTTGATACAGTTACTGTAGCAACCGTCAACGGAATTCCGTTGGATGCAGTACTTCGTGTGGGGCAGGTTCTCAAGATTCCAGGAGACAATCGCATTGCCAGCACGATTACACCTGAAGTTGATCGTCCAATGCCTAGCTACTACGGGCTTGTCAGAGAAATTGAACCTGAGCTATCTCCTGCATCCAATGAAGTTCGCCCTGATGTCGAGCTAAAAGCTGAACAAGATGCAGCCTTAGATTTTCTGAAGCAGAAGCGTGAGGAGCTCCGTGTCAGCCTTTCCAAAATGAAGGCTACAACTCAGGAGTCTACTCCAACTTCTACATCTCCTTCAGTTGCCTCACCTTCAGAGATTCCTGATATTCGCCTTAATTCTCAGACGAGCGAACCCTCAGCTACTCACCGGGTCGTTGCGGGTGAAACGTTGAGTGCGATCGCCCGAGCATACGGAATTTCTCAGAAAGAGCTGGCAGACGCAAACAAGCTCACGAACCCCAATCTGATCCTGGTTAGCCAGGTTTTGGTCATTCCTCAGCGGAAAGCTTCTTCTTCCTCTGAGATTGGCTCGGCAAGTAAGTCCCTCACACTTCCTAATTTGGTGGCAATGGCACCAAAGGCTGATAAAGCTGTAGTGCCAGTGATTACGTCTGATACCCGGTCTGACTCGCTTCTCATTTCAGCCAGCCCTCAGTTTCAGCAACCGACGAAGTCTGAGTTTCAAGCAAAAATTGCCTCTGTTCCGCCAGAACCAGTAGCAATGGGTGGTGAAAGTGCTGAAGCTACAGTTGGCTCAGCATCTCTGGACTCTTCCGCATCTGATTTGAAGGTTGCTACTTCTTCTTTTGTGGACGGAAGTCCTATCCAGGCTGGAGCAGGTACCTCAAGTTTAAAGCATAACTATGTTGAGAATTTGAGGCTCGAAATCGTCAGGCTGCGGGAAAAATACAAAAATTCGGGGGCTGATCCTCAATTTGCCGCCCGGTTGAACACTAAAGTAGCAGCTGTTTCCTTAACATCTGGAACCATTTCTATCCCGGAGCAGGATTCTCCATCGATTAACCCAGAGTTTAGCCCAGCCCGGTATACCGAGTCTTTGCGATCGCAAGTTCGGCGCTTACAAACCAAGGCAAGAGCCAGAACTGTCGAAGCGTCTAGAGAAGCTCCCTCAGTTTCTTCTCTCTCCCCTGCTTCGTCTCAGCTAGTGGCAACTTCCTCCCTGGGTTCTGAAAACTACGAACCCCTCTTGCCTTCCTCACTAGGGAAAATGGTTTCCCCCGATCTTCCTCCCCTGGGTTCTGTAGACACCTACCTACCTGGAAACTCCGGCAAGTTTAACGGCTATATCTGGCCTACGAAAGGTGTTCTAACCTCAGGATACGGTTGGCGTTGGGGACGGATGCACAAGGGAATTGATATCGCAGCACCCACAGGTACCCCGATTCTTGCTGCTGCACCTGGCGTTGTGATTACAGCTGGATGGAACTCCGGAGGTTACGGCAACCTCGTTGAGATCCAGCATGCTGATGGTAGCGTAACCCTTTATGCTCACAATAATCGTATCCTGGTACGTCAGGGACAACGAGTTGAGCAGGGCCAGCAGATTGCTGAAATGGGAAGTACTGGTTACAGTACAGGTCCCCACTGTCACTTTGAAGTTCACCTACCGGGTCACGGAGCCGTCAATCCGATGGCCTACCTGCCCAGGGCCGGTGCCTGAAGAGGTTTAAACTCCTGTTGACGCGAAAAGGGGAGGGGGGCTATCAACTCCCCTTTTCGCTGGTATAGCCAGAGGTCATGCTGTTGTGTTAATTTATTAAAGCCACTCATTAAGGCTCAGTAGCTCAGTGGTTAGAGCAGGGGACTCATAAGCCCAAGGTCGCAGGTTCAAATCCCGCCTGAGCCATTGCTAAAGTATCTTTTATAGCTAACGGGAATTTCATCCTCTCTTAATTAGTTCATGAAATTTGTCATATTGCTGCCAACTGCTGCCTAATGAATTTGAACTAGTACAGCACGGCGGGAATACGGATACCATTCTGGCTCCCTCCTACTCCCCACTCCCCAATCCAATGATTATTGGACTAATGCCATCGTCCATTAATGGGTCAATTGGCATGAATATCGCCATCCCTGAAAAGACAGCCTCCTTTAAAAAAACTGTACCTGGAGATCTGTAATGGCTATATTCGAGACAAATGACCCATTAGCATTGGGTCCTTATGCTGATTGATTGACCAGACTTTGAATCAAACGTTGGGTTGAGGCATGAAATCTAACCTTGTACAGGTCATACTGTTCCAACCCATCTCAAAATTTTCATATTTTCAAAAGGTTGGTCAGCTGAGCCAAGTGTGACAGCTACACATACTGACTCTTGAAACAACTATACAATAGTAGGATTTTGTTTTCTTTCAGGAAAATCCATCCCTTATCAAGAATCAGTAAAGATACCAGGATAACACTGGATAATTTATTATCTATGACTAAAAATATCACTCATATCTACTCAAATATAAGGATAACTACGGAGTCACGTTGTTTGTTAAATTACGTTCACCACTGTCAACGTCTATATTTTTCAATCATTCTTTGACTCTATTTCCTCTAGTTTAGTCGCCTGGCTTTCTCCATTTTCATATCACTCCTTCATCTTATTTATAGCCTTTGGAAGGCTACCAATAATATGGGAGTAAATGTTTATAGCTCTAATTTTCAAAGCGGTGTACTCCGGAAACTGCTTTAAGTTACGTTCCTACTGAGTTCGCAATTTTGATATTGAGAGATACTGCAATGGATCCCAATTTTTGGAGGGGAAAGCGAGTATTACTGACAGGGCATACAGGCTTTAAAGGCAGCTGGCTGTCCCTCTGGCTACAAATGGCTGAAGCCAACCTATTAGGATATGCGCTGCAAGCACCCACTAATCCTAGTTTGTTTGAAGTCGCTCGTGTAGCAAACGGCATGGTTTCCGTTATTGGGGATGTGTGTGAAAGTAAGCATCTACACCAGGTAATTGCTGACTTCCGGCCAGAAATTGTTATTCATATGGCGGCTCAGTCTGTAGTGCGTATATCCTATTTAGATCCCGTTTCTACTTATCAAACAAATGTGATGGGTACTGTCTATCTTTTAGAAGCAATTCGACAGGTAGGCGGGGTTCGAGCTGTCGTGAATATAACCTCTGATAAGTGTTATGAAAATAAAGAGTGGGTCTGGGGTTACCGTGAAAATGATTCCCTTGGTGGTTATGATCCATACAGCAACAGCAAAGCTTGTTCCGAATTAGTTACTGCAGCTTACCGCAATTCTTTCTTCAATCCCATTAATTATCTAGAACATGGGGTTGCGATCGCCACTGCCCGCGCTGGCAATGTGATTGGCGGCGGTGACTGGACTCCCAATGGGTTAGTTTCAGACATTGTTCAAGCTCTTTTGCAAAAGCAACGTGTTTTAATTCGCAATCCTTATGCAACACGCCCTTGGCAGCATGTGCTGGATGCTCTGAATGGCTACTTAATGCTGGCAGAGAAACTTTATCACAACGGCCCTGCCTTTGCAGAAGCCTGGAATTTTGGTCCTTATGAATCCGATATCAAACCAGTAGGCTGGTTAGCCGAGCAATTGCTAAACCTTTGGGGCGATGGCACAACTTGGGAGCAAGATCAGGCTCACCACCCTCATGAAGCCAACTCTCTTAGTTTAGATTGTGCAAAGTCACGTCTAAAACTAGGTTGGGAACCCAGAGTTTCTCTGGCACAGAGTTTAGAACAAATTGTTGAATGGGCAAAGGCCTATCAGTCAGGTGCTGATATGCAGCAAGTTACTAGAGCCACAATCACTCAGCTCCTCCATCACTAGATTGATGGTTCGACAGTACTTTTGAAAACTTAACCCCATTCCTGGAGACAACGTGTAATGCAGCAGGCTGAAACCTTACAAGCTAGAGACGAATTAACGCAGAAAGCGCCGCTATGCCGATTTTGTGAAACTCCACTGCACCATACATTTGTGGATCTGGGGATGTCTCCTCTCTGCGAGAGCTACTTGAGCCTTGAGCAACTTAACCAGATGGAAGTGTTTTATCCTCTCCACGTACGTGTTTGCGACCATTGTTTTTTGGTGCAGTTAGAGGCATACGTTAGCCCAGAGCATATCTTTACAGAATATGCCTATTTTTCATCCTACGCAGATACCTGGTTGAAGCAATGCAAGGCGTATACCGATCAAGTGGTTGAGCGGTTTAATCTCAACGGAACCAGTCAGGTGATTGAACTTGCTAGCAATGATGGCTATCTGTTGCAATACTTTGTAGAAAAAAACATTCCTTCTCTGGGAATTGAGCCTGCAACTAATATTGCTAAAGTTGCAATTGCTAAAGGTATTCCCACCTTAAATGAATTCTTTGGGCAGGCATGTGCCCGCAAGCTGGTGCAGCAGGGCAAGCAGGCTGACTTAATAGCGGCTAACAATGTACTGGCACACGTACCAGATTTGAATGACTTTATCGCAGGAATCAAGATTCTGCTGAAACCTCAAGGTGTTTTTACTGGCGAAATCCAACACCTGATGCGACTGATGGAAGCCAATCAGTTTGATACTATCTATCACGAGCATTTTTGTTATCACACCTTCACTACTCTGGAAAAAATCTTTGCCGCCCATGGCATGGTTCTCTTTGATGTAGAAGAACTACCTACCCATGGTGGATCAATTCGTATTTATGCACGTCATCAAAACGATAGCTCTAAACCAATAAGCGATCGCGCCATCGAACTGAGACAATGTGAAGAACAAGCTGGCTTCACAACTCTTGAACGTTATACAAACTTTGAAGAACAAGTACGGGAAACCAAACGTAAGCTTCTCGATTTTCTAATCAAAGCCAAACGAGAAGGGAGAGCGATCGCAGGTTATGGTGCGCCCGGCAAAGGCAATACCCTCCTCAACTACTGCGGCATCCGGACTGATTTTCTGGACTACACGGTTGATCGAAATCCCTATAAGCACGGCAAGTTTTTACCCGGAACCCACATTCCCATCTACCCTCCTAGCAAAATCCAGGAAACGAAGCCCGATTACGTTCTTATCCTGCCCTGGAATTTCAAAGACGAAATCATGGAGCAGATGAGTAGCATCCGGGAGTGGGGAGGGCAGTTCGTTGTACCGATTCCTGAAGTCAAGATCTATTCCTAGAGATGCATTTCATTTCTACACCACTCCCAGATGCTTACATTATTGAACCAGAAAGGCTGGAAGATCAACGAGGCTTCTTTGCCCGAACCTGGTGTCAACAGGAGTTTATGGATCAGGGACTTGATCCTAACCTGGTGCAGTGTAGCATCTCGTTTAACCACAAAAAAGGAACAGTACGGGGCATGCACTTCCAAGCCCCTCCCTTTGCAGAAACCAAGTTAGTGCGTTGCACCCAGGGAGCTATTTATGATGTCATCGTTGATTTGCGTCCAGACTCATCCACCTATCTGCAATGGTTTGCAGTTGAATTGACCGCTGAAAATCGTAAAGCTCTTTATATTCCTAAAGGGTTTGCCCACGGATTTCAAACCTGTGTAAATAATACTGAAATTTTTTACCAAATGTCAGATTACTATACTCCCAACTCTGCCCGCGGATTTCGTTGGAATGACCCAAGCTTTAAGATTGACTGGCCCGAAGAAGTTACCCTGATTTCTTCGCGCGATCAAGAATATCCTGACTACACTCCCGATAGTTTGCTCAAGTGACGGGCTATATCAGCTTGAGTTTCAAGACTTATCGTTGATGGCCCAACTTCGCAAATCCACATCAGGTTGGCTATATGAATATCTATTCAGACCTCCCCGATTCCCATACGCTTGGATTAGAGATGTATCAGCTCATCTCTGACCTATACCCCATTTGCCGCAGTATCACAGGTGATGGTGTACGGAAGACGTTACATGTTTTGCAGCAGTTTATTCCCCTGGAAATTCACGAAGTTCCTACAGGTACTCAAGTCTTTGACTGGACAATACCAAAGGAGTGGAATGTACGCGATGCCTATGTAAAAAACAACCAGGGAATAAAGGTAATTGATTTCCAGAAATCCAACTTACACCTTCTCAACTACAGCATACCTCTTCACGAAACAATGCCTTTATCAAAGTTAAAAGAGCATCTGTTTACAATACCCGAATATCCTGACTGGATTCCTTACCGCACTTCCTATTACGAGGAAAACTGGGCTTTTGCCTGAGCCACAATACTCTACAAACCCTTGAGGATGGAGAATACGAAGTGAAGTGAACCCTTAGATTCGGACAGAAGATCGAAGACTTTAAGGAAGTTTTTTCTTTTATATCACATTCTTCTTTTGTTGTTCATGCCATCTCTTTTCATATTCATCTGGTGTTAGATATCCTAATGACGAATGTATTCTCTTGTTCATATATACATTCTCCAAAAACTGCTCAATCTGTTCATACGCTTCTGTGAAATTGCGATACTCTGACAAGTCAACTTCTTCCTCTTTGATCGTTCTCATCAGTCGCTCTGCATACCCGTTCTGCCATGCCTGCCCCACTTCCGCCATGCTTAGCTTAACCCCGTGCTGTTGCAGCAATCTTACATACTCGTTTGCCGCATACTGCACGCCCTGATCGGTATGATGGATTTCCGGTCGTCCCTCACTAGCCCCTTGTTCAAGGCAGTGATCGTTAAGCTCACATCCATGCTTCTTGCCAAATGCCAACCCCGAATGTTGCGCGTAAACACATCCATCAACACAGCCAAATACACAAACTCCTGTTGCAGCCTGATGTATGTAATATCTCCCACCCAAACCTGATCCGGTCGCTCGATCGCTAAATTCATTACCAGGTTGGGATACCGCTTGAATTCGTGGTTGCTGTTGGTGGTGCGTTTTCGCTTGACCGGAGGTTCGCCCGCCAATCCTAACTCCCGCATCAATCGAGCTACCCGCTTGTGGTTGACCTCATGTCCCTGTCGTTTCAGCATTGCGGTGATGCGACGATAGCCATATGTTGGGTGTTGCCCACAGAGCTTGACGATGGCAGTTTTGATCTCGATTTCGTCTTTTGCAGGCTGTGGTTCGTAGTAGACCTGACTGCGCGGGTAGTTCAACACCTCACATACTGTTGCAATGGGATACGTCTGGCTGAAGTGCATTACCGCCTCCCGTTTTTGTCCAGGCTCAAGTAACTCGATGCTTTTTTTGCAATCTCAAGCTGTACCGTCAACTGTCCCACCAGTCGCTCTAGCTCAGCGATCTTCTGTTCCTGCTCACTGCCCGCTTCACCCCGCTCAAAAATGCTCGGTGCTTGTTCCAGAAATTCTTTGCGCCAGCGGTTCAGTACATTCGCGTTCAATTTGTGCGCTCGACACAAATCGCTCGATGTTTTCTCGCCACTGAGCACTTGCAGGACGACTTTTGCTTTGAATTCTGCGCTGTATTGACGACGCTTTGCTGCCATAATTGCCCCCTCTCAAGAACAAGGATACTACTCTTAGCCTCCTGTCCGAAAATTGGGGCATTTCAAAGTTTATATCGACTCATCCCTTGAAGATGGGTATCTCACCTATGGAGAGTATTACCTTCCGGGAGAGACCGAAGACGAAGTACTATTTTCTTGCCATATCTGTCATCCCTCTCTTTGTAATGACAACCTTTCTGGCAATGTTCTGGCAACATTTCTTGCCAAGCATCTAACTACATTGCCGAGACGATATTCCTATCGTTTTTTATTTATTCCTGGCACTATTGGCTCAATTACCTGGCTGGCCTTAAATGAAAATAAAACTCATCACATCAAACATGGCTTAGTTATATCAGGGGTGGGAGACCCTGGGATAATGACTTATAAGCAGAGCCGGCGTGGTGATGCAGAGATTGATCGAGCCGTAATCCATGTTTTGAAACATTCAGGTCAGGAGTATTCAATTGAAGCTTTTTCGCCCTACGGGTACGATGAACGTCAGTATTGCTCTCCCGGGTTTAATTTGCCAGTTGGGCGTTTAACTAGAACTCCCTTTGGGAAGTATGTCGAGTATCACACCTCGGCAGATGACTTGAATTTTGTCAAACCTGCATGTTTATCAGATTCGTTTACAAAATACTTAGAGATTATTAGTGTTCTAGAAAACAACAGGGTTTATGTGAATAGGAATCCAAAGTGTGAGCCTCAGCTGGGTAAACGAGGACTCTATGGAACACTTGGCGGAGAGCAGGATAAAAAGACCAGCGAAATAACCATGTTATGGGTACTTAATTATTCTGATGGTACACATTCCCTATTGGATATAGCAGAAAGATCAGATATAAGTTTTCGCTTAATTCATCAGATTACTGAGAAATTAAAAGAGGCCAATTTACTAGAGGT
Source organism: Leptothermofonsia sp. ETS-13 (assembly GCF_049200465.1). Lineage (NCBI taxonomy): Bacteria > Bacillati > Cyanobacteriota > Cyanophyceae > Leptolyngbyales > Leptolyngbyaceae > Leptothermofonsia > Leptothermofonsia sp. ETS-13. Next base: position 47,121 of record NZ_CP120836.1, on the reverse strand, counting down.
TTTAAAAAAACATATACACATAAAGGTCAAGAAGAACTTTGGAAATCCTTCATGCCAAGTTAAATAAGGAACTAAATTTTAGAAAGTAAGCTATGAGTTCTAAATCAAACTACCAAAACTTAAGTTGGTGTAGCCGGAAGATATTACAGAGCCAATACTAAATTCCTTAAGCTTATCACCAACTGCTGAAGTTACAGATATCAGCATAAGGCCATCGAAAAACTGGAAAAAGTAAAGCATTAACTAAGGAGGAAATAAAAATGAAGGTCGTTTTGTTTTGTGGTGGTTTGGGAACGAGGTTAAGAGATTATTCAGAAACAATTCCAAAACCAATGGTTAATATTGGCTATCGACCAATTCTATGGCATATTATGAAATACTATGCCCACTATGGGCATAAAGATTTTATTTTATGCCTTGGTTACAAAGCCGATTATATTAAAAGCTACTTTCTAAATTACGATGAATGTATTTCTAATGACTTTGTGCTTTCCGGTGGAGGGAGGCAATTGCTGATGTTAAACAGTGATATTCAAGATTGGAAAATTACCTTTGTTGATACAGGGCTTTATTCAAATATTGGTCAAAGGTTGAAAGCTATTGAGAAACATCTAAGTAATGAGGATGTTTTCCTTGCGAATTATAGTGATGGGTTGACTGATTTGCCTCTTGATCATTATGTCGATAACTTCTTGCACAAGGACGTGATTGCGAGCTTTCTGTCAGTTAAACCCAACCAGACTTTCCATGTTGTCTCAACCCACGAAAATGGTATTGTTTCAGATATTCAACCAGTTACTAGCTCTAACCTTCGAATCAATGGTGGTTTTTTTGCTTTCAAGAAAGAGATTTTTGATTTCATGCAAGAAGGTGAAGAGCTAGTACTTGAACCTTTTCAGCGGTTAATTCAGAAGAAGCTGTTGTTGGCCTATGATTACAACGGTTTTTGGGCCTGCATGGATACCTTTAAAGAGAAACAAATGTTAGATGATCTTTATGCTCGAGGTGAGGCTTGCTGGGAGGTTTGGAAAACATCCGAAGGAACTAATCACAAACAACCAGTGAGGGTATAACGATATGCTCAAATTAAGCTTGAGTCAACCAGAGCAATCAGAGTTTAGAGTGCTCTGCTTAGGCGCCCACTGTGATGATATTGAAATTGGTTGTGGCGGTACAATTTTGAGACTAATTCAGGAATGTAATAATTTGATATTTTACTGGGTAGTTTTTAGTTCAAATGAGGCGAGAGCAAAAGAAGCAATTAGAGGGGCCAATCTATTCCTCCAGGGCTCAAGAGTTGAAAACATTGTTATTCAGAACTTCAGGAATAGTTTCTTCCCATTTATTGGTGCTGAAATCAAAGAGTACTTTGAGCAATTGAAACAAGAGTTCAATCCGGACTTAATTTTCACTCATTATCGAGATGACAGACATCAAGATCATCGTTTAATTTCCGATCTTACATGGAACAGCTTCAGAGATCATCTAATCCTTGAGTATGAAATCCCTAAATACGATGGGGACCTGGGAGCTCCTAACTTTTTTATTCCTCTAAGTCAGGATATTTCCTATAAAAAAGTACAATATATTATTGATATATTTGAAACTCAAAAGAGTCGAATCTGGTTTTCGGAAGATACATTTTTATCTATTCTCCGACTTCGTGGGATAGAATCAAATTCTGTCACCAAATATGCTGAAGCTTTTTATTGTAGAAAAGCTTTACTCTAACTAATCAATACTCTCACTAATTAATGGTCAATACTCTCACTAATTAATGGAGGGATGAGTTATGAAAAGAATTAGCCTAGGCGTTTCTCGGGTAAAGTTGTTAAGTTGTTAGATAAAATATCAAGATTTTCAATTCTTTTCGATTGCCTGTGAAGGAGTAGTGCTCAATTTTCTATCATCCTATGAGAAAACATAGGATTCTTCTGTTTTGGTATCAGATGTTATTTATTATCACATCTCAAGGTAACAGATTTTTCAATAGAAGGAATGAGATCACTCTGTTTTCCTTTGTTGTAGTTACTTTGTTTATAGCTCTTTCTAGGTTTCATTTCTTTCTAGGTTTCATTTGTTGTTATGAGTTATTAGGGTTAATGCGCCCTTAGAATATATGATAATGAGTTGAGGTCTTGCAAATTTATGGTGATTCAGAATCCTAGAGTCAGTATTGGATTACCTGTGTTCAATGGTGAAGCTTATTTGAGAGAAGCCATTGACTCACTATTAGTCCAGACCTTTACAGATTTCGAGCTAATCATTTCAGATAATGCATCTATAGATAAAACAGAAGAAATTTGTAAAGAATATTCTATAAAAGATAATCGTATTCGTTACTATCGAAATGAGCAAAATATTGGAGCTATTCCTAATCATAACCTAACCTTCCAGTTATCTAGAGGAGAGTTTTTCAAGTGGGCTGCTCACGATGACCTTCACTCTCCTGACTATCTACAGCGATGTGTAGAGATACTACAGCAAGATGAATCTGTCATTCTGTGTTACGCAAAAACAACTCTTATAGATAAGGATGGGAAGATTGTTGGCAAATATAATGCCACTCAAAAAGCTGATTCGTTGAAACCAAATGAGCGTTTCCGTGACATCATTCTCTATGAGTATCGGTGCTACCAGATATATGGAGTAATGCGGTCTAGCATTCTTAAAAAAGTTCCTCCTCTAGGAAATTTCCAATCCTCGGACAATGCTTTTCTGGCAAGATTGAGTCTTTTGGGACGATTTTACGAGATCCCAGAATATTTATTTTTCAACAGAAGGCATTCAATGCAGGGTTCAGCGATTGTAGCAGAGGCGGGACTTCAAGCTTATGGTTCATTCTTCAGCTCAAAACAGGATGGAAGTATCGACTTGCCTCGTTGGAGAATGCTTAAAAAACATTGTGCTTCGGTGTGGGACGCTTCTTTAAGCTGGCATGAGCGCCTCTCATGTTGGCGACATATCCCAACCTGGTTGTACGAGAAGCGGCATGGCTTGAAGGAAGATTTGCTTGCAGCAGCTAAATATTTCGTTCATTATCCAAATTAAATTTTCATCCCTTGGAGTACTAAAATTTAGGATTGTGGATTAGACTTCATCGGAAATAAGCTGTCCTAAAAGGTAATCTTGTGGGAGTATGTCAGGTTTGCAGAATGAAGAGAGAGGGTGGAGGATATAGCTATCGTAACCCTTGGTAGCGAACATGACCCCAGAGCAAAAAGCCCAACTGCAACCGCATCTCGATGCAATTGCCAAAATCCTTGACGAAGACAGTGACCTAGCGACGATGCAGACACTCGAAGCTATCAAGCTGAAGGTGCGAAAACAGATTCAAACCCATGTGAGTCCAGAGGTGGGGCGTTTTTATCGGCTCAGTTAGCGGCACGCAGGCAGGCAGAGAACGAACACTCAAAAGCATTAGGGGAGTTGGTGTTGACCAGTGCTCAGGCAGAGCGCCTGTCGGTTGAGCCTACTGTCAGATGAGTCCGCATCTAGAGAACTGCTGTCTGCGCATCAGCGCCAACGTGTCCTATGCCCAAGCTTGGGACGATATCCATTACTTAACAGGTATGCGAGTACCGGCCAAGACGCAGCAGCGTCTGGTGCAGTCCCATGACTTCGCTCAACCAGAGTTGTCAGTGCTAGAAGAAGTCAGTGTCGATGGCGGTAAGGTGCGTCTGCGCACACCTGTGGGCGAACCCTGCCAATGGAAGGACTACAAAGCCGTTGCCAGCGAAGCTGCCATTGTCGCCTGCTACCAGCAGAACGAAGTTGGTCGAGTGGGTCAATCAACAGCCCTTGGCAACCCCTTTAAGCTGCCTAGGTGACAGTCATGACGGGGTCTGGAATCTGGTGGCTCAGATGGGTGCTGAGGCAGAGCGTCGAGAGGTGCTTGACTGGTATCACCTGGTAGAAAAAATCTCAACAAAGTCGGTGGTTCTATCAAACGTATCAACCAAGCCGAAGCGCAGCTGGGCAAGGTAGGGTCGATGCCGTATTGACCTTGTTTGAGCCGTTGAACAAGAGAGCGGCTAAGAATTTCTGTCAGTATCTACGCAAGCCTCGCCATCGCATCATCAACTATGACTACCGCTATAACTTTCACACTAATCCGTGAGTGCTCTTTTACCAAGGGCTTAGCCTCCCTCCTTTTCAAGTTTTGTTAGTCAATTAGGTAGGTTAGGTACAGTTTGGACGGTTAACGACCTACGCAATATGGTCGATGTAATGCAAGGCTCACGTAAGCCCATTCACTTTGTTATTAGCAGTTATTAGCAAGTGGGATGTTGTTGAGCAGGGCACTGGTCTTCTAATGAATGACTGATAATAAATGACTGAGGTAAGGCCTCTCTGGGTGAGGAGTTCTTGCACTGATAAAGGACGATTGCAAAACCCCATTGCCATTGCTGGAGTAGCGCCCTTGTCCAACCCCCAATGAGGGCGCACCCAGTTATGAAGCAATCGCTGCACATCTAATACCTGTTTTATAGCTCTACGCAGGTGCGTTAGGACATTGGAATTAGAGAGGGAGTGGGGGCTTCGCCCCCAGCCAGGAGTTCCACCCCTGCACCCCATCCTAACCACAATGACTACCGCTATAATCCCTCACCCTTCTTGGCATAAAGATTCTGTCGTCTGCGATAAGCACTACAGCATCGTCTAAGGGCCCTGTTTGGCGCTTCATGATGATTGGCATGAACCTCAGACGAGTCACTGACCGCCGGCCAGGGATGCACTGTGTAAACCCAGGCAATTCGTTTTTGTCCCTGAGACTCCTTGATTTTCATAACAACTTCTAACCCTTCGCGCCACACCTTACGGTGAGGGTAATGCTGAGGCACCTGCTGACGCTTGAGATAAATTTGCCCTCGTTCCTAGCCCTTCTCCCCATGGGGCTTATATATACAGTAGCCCTTTGAGAGAGGCTAGGGTGAGGGTGAAAGGAGTTCATACCCAAATTTAGCAATGCCGTGGTAAGGACGTTCTGTAGAGCATCCCTACGGATCGCACAGTCCTTAATCCACTTAAGGAATGCAAATTTGATGAGGTGGGGTGTATCAGGCAAAGCCGTAACGCACCAAAAGCTTACAGATGGTGCGTTACATTGCACTAACGCTCTAAGTGGCCAGTTCTTTCACTTTCTTCATGATGCCAGCCGGATCAATGCCCTGGTGAGGGTACTGTTCCCAGAGTCCACCGCAGCCTTCTTCATGGGTACCCAGGTAGGCAAACCTGGGAGTATAACCCCGCTCCAGGAGCCAGGAACCAAAACGGCTGCCCAAACCCGTCTTGCGGTTAAAGCACTCAACGACAACCACAAAGGAGGCCTTGCCTAGTTTCGCCATCATCGCTTCATCTACCACATTCAAAGTTGGTTTATTGATCAAGCCAACATTGATGCCTTCTTGCTTTAAGCGTTCTACTGCATCCAGAGCGCGGTACAGGGCATCACCAAAGCTGACGATATAGCCTGCGGTCCCTTCGCGCACCACTTCATCTTTGCCTGGAACGAAGGTGTAACCCTCGCCGAACATTTCACTGCGATCATGGTTGAGGATAATCGGTGTCTTGGAACGGGTGGAAAAGATGAAACGCAGTCCTGGATCAAAGAATACGGCCTCCACAACTGCTTTCATCTGGTTGGCGTCTGCTGGGAAGTAGAGTTTGGTATCGTAGCCATCATCTAAGCCGTTGTCGGCAAAGAAGTTATTTAAGCCAAAGTGGCAGGTGTTGTCTGCCATATCGTCGATGCCGGAGTGGGAGAAATGGCAGAGGAGGTTGGAGTAGTTCAACCGCGCCATTGTGATTTCGGAAATGCACATCTCCAGAAATGCAGCAAAGGTAGCGAAGATGCCCTGTTTCCCTTTTTCCATACCAAACCCGGCAGCAGCAGAGAGGTTACCCCGCTCCATAATTCCGGAGGGGATAAAGATTTCGGGATGAGCGTCGTGAATCTTCTTCAAGCCACAGGAGCCTTCCAGGTCACTGTCAATGACCATTACTTTGGCTTTCCGTTCTTCTTCGCTCATCCGATCCAGCATGGCATTGACGGCATCACCAAACACGTTCCGGTTGGAATCCCATTTTTCACTCACGCCTAGAAACACATAATCTTGTTTGGGTTTTTGAATATTGTTGAGATATTCGACGGCTGCAGTATGGCCGCGCTGCTCCAGATATTGCAGCGCCAGTTTAACTGAAATCACGTCATGCCCGTGATTAGAACCTTCTAACCCATCAATGCCAGGGCACATGGGACGCTTGTTGATGACGGCAATCGGCCCCGGAGTATTAATCGCTTCAATGATGCGGACATATAGATCATCCAGGTCTTCTCCATCCCCCTGCAATACTTTGACTCCATGACCTTCCAGGGTTTTTGCTACGCTGAAGCCGGGCAGGTATCTGGAGGGGTGGCCGGCGATCGTCACATCGTTGTCGTCAATAATCAGCTTCACGTTGAGATGTTGGGCCACTGCCAGACGAGCCGCTTCAGCGTCGTTCCCTTCTTGCTGAGAGCCATCTGACCCCAGACAGAATACGGTTTTTCCAGGATTGGCCATGGCAACGCCATTGACGTAAGGCCACATGTGTCCGAGGCGACCGGAACTGAATTGAACACCAGGGGTCAAGCCCAATTCGGGATGTCCAGGTAGCTTGGAATGGGCGAGCCGATAGTTCATTAACTGTTCAGGAGGTAGGTCGCCGCGTAGTGCCGCCATCAGGTATTGGGTGCCAACGCGATGCCCCGCTTCGTCAAAGAAAATGGGGACGAATTGATCTGGTGCGCTCCGGAAAAGGGCATCCAGGATCATGACCTCTGGGACGGTGTCGTAGGGGCCGCCGGTATGACCACCAACGCCGTGCGCTGCTCCTGTTGCAGTGAAGAAGACGATCGCATCCCGACAAAGCTGAATATTGAATTTCAATGCCTCCCGCTGTTCGGCGGAGAGGGTAGGACTATTAGGATTGAGTGCTACAAGTTTGTAAGCACTGAGGTCAATTGGGAAGCGAGCTATCGGAGTGGTCATAAGCATGTTGTCCTGTGTGGAGCAAGGTTTGGGCAGCTAACACCAATGGCGCGTAGCGAATGCTATAAGTTGACAAAATACGGTTATAAGCGAGACAAAAGGGCCCGTCTGTATCAGGCCTTTTAGTAAAAAAAGTAAAGCGCTTAACTCGTTGCTCTGCAATAGAGTTAAACGCTTTACAGCTTACCATTTTGGGTTCCGGATTGCCGACTATGGCCGATACTTCCTGAAAGCCAGAGTCACGTTATGTCCTCCAAAACCGAAGGAGTTGGATAGGGCTACTTCAACGGGCATTTCTCGGCTGTGATTGGGCACGTAGTCGAGGTCACATTCTGGGTCAGGATTTTCCAGATTAATGGTAGGGGGTACTTGATCGCGGGCGATCGCCATTACCGTTGCCACCGCTTCAATCCCGCCCGAACCACCCAGGAGGTGGCCAGTCATCGATTTTGTGGAGCTGACTGCAATTTTGTAAGCGTGTTCTCCAATTGCTTTTTTGATGGCAGTTGTTTCTGTGGGGTCATTGGCTGGGGTACTGGTGCCATGGGCGTTGATATAGCTGACCTGGTCAGGGGTCAGGTTGCCATCCTTTAGCGCCAGAGAAATCGCCCGTGCTGCCCCTTCTCCACCGGGAACAGGTGAAGTCATGTGATAGGCATCACAGGTCATCCCATAGCCCACAATTTCAGCATAGATACGGGCCCCCCGTGCTAAGGCATGTTCCAATTCTTCAATCAAGAGAATGCCACACCCTTCCCCTAACACGAAGCCATCACGGTCCTTGTCAAACGGTCGGCTAGCATGGGCAGGATCCTCATTACGAACAGACATGGCTCGACAGGCCGCAAATCCGGCAACCGAAAGGGGAGTTACCGCAGCTTCTGTTCCACCGCAGATCATAGCCTGGGCGTAGCCTTGCTGAACCAGACGAAATGCATCCCCAATCGCATTAGAACCCGCCGCGCAGGCTGTTACAGAACAGGAGTTGGGACCCTTTGCGCCAGTGTGAATTGCCGTGAGACCAGCCGCCATATTTGCAATCATCATAGGAATCATAAAGGGGCTACACCGATCAGGGCCTTTAGTCAGGTAAATTTCCTGCTGATCTTCCAGCACCTTTAAGCCACCAATTCCCGTACCAATCAATACCCCTATCTGCTCTGCATTCAGGTCGTTGATGACAAATTGGGCATCGGTGATCGCTTGCTGACTAGCAGAAATCGCAAACTGGGCAAATCGATCCATACGCTTGGCATCCTTCCTATCTAGATAGGCATAAGGGTCGAACCCCTTCACCTCTCCGGCAATTCGGCAATCATGCCGGGATGCATCAAATAGCGTAATCGGGCCGATGCCATTGCGCCCACTCATTAGTCCTTCCCAGTATTCAGTCAGGGTGTTCCCAATGGGTGTAATTGCGCCTAGTCCTGTAACAACGACACGCTTACGGTCAACACTGGTCATGGCTTCAACGTCACTTGGTAGGAAATAGTGATGAGTGATGAGTTAAAAGTGAGTGTTAAGGAATGGGAATTGTTCGTCATCCCCAACCTCTTTCCACTCAAAACTCTTAACTCAAAACTCAGAATTCAATTATGCAGAGGCGGTAACTTTGTTACTGATATAGTCTACCGCTGCTTGAACAGTCGCAATTTCCTCAGCGGCTTCGTCTGGAATTTCAATTTGAAACTCATCTTCCAGAGCCATAACCAGCTCCACTGTATCCAGGGAATCTGCTCCCAGGTCATTAGCAAAACTTGCCTGGGGCGTTACTTCACTGGTCTCAACCCCCAGTTGCTCAGCTACAATCTTTTGAACTTTTTCGAAAATCTCTGTGTCGGTCATAAACTTCCTCAATGGGCGTAGCGGCAAGACTATGTATTTAAACATTCGCTCCAGTGCCTATGCCCATCCAGAACCATAAGGACTCATTCAGGGGCACAAGCAACTTGAGCATTTTCTCATCTTATCTGAAAGCGCGATCGCCCGAATCAGAGATGGTCGCTTTCCAAACTGGTGGGGAAATAAAGGAATGCTAACGGTTTGAACGAAGTTCTACACTGGGAATTACTTCCAACTTCCTACTCCCTAACCTCACCATGCCATCTTCAACACTCAGATACGCTTATTTTCCCGGCTGTGTCGCACAGGGAGCCTGCCGGGAACTATATCAATCAACTCAGGCTCTGAGCCAAGCCCTTGGAATTGAGCTGATTGAGTTAAAGAAAGCTTCTTGCTGTGGTTCCGGTACGTTTAAGGAAGACTCCCAGCTACTAGAAGACACGGTGAACGCTCGCAATATTGCTTTAGCAGAAGAATTGAATCTGCCACTACTGACCCATTGCAGCACTTGCCAGGGGGTGATTGGGCGAGTCGATGAGCGGCTCAAAGACCAACAGGGATCCAATCCAGTTTATATTGAGCAAGTCAACGATTTGCTCAAGAAGGAAAGCTGCTCCCCCTACCGGGGAACCACTGAAGTCCGGCATTTGCTCTGGGCACTGGTGGGAGACTACGGCCTGGAAGCCCTTGCAAAGCAGGTAACTCGTAAGCTCGCTGGGCTTAAGTGTGCCGCTTTTTACGGCTGCTATCTGCTGCGGGCCCAATCCCACATTCCCTTTGATGACCCTTACAATCCCCAGTCGATGGAGAATGTAGTTCGGGCGGTTGGGGCGACGCCTGTTTACTACCGGGGGCGGACTCAGTGTTGTGGCTGGCCGCTTTCCAGCTATGCAACAGAGCAGGCGTTTACGATGGCGGGGATGCATATTCGAGAAGCGATCGCCCAGGGAGCAGACTGTATTGTTACGCCCTGCCCCCTTTGCCATCTAAACCTGGATTCACGCCAGCCCGAAGTCGAAAAAGTGATTGGGCAAAAGCTCAACCTGCCAATTTTGCATCTGTCTCAACTGGTTGCTCTAGCGTTAGGCGTTAGTCCTCAAATATTGGGGCTCAATCGCCATATCGTTTCTACACGTCCGGTACTTGAGAAGTTAGGGTTGTAGGAGATTTCTAAGAAAAAATTTATTCCTGTACGGGCGAACGACATCCTTCTCGGATAGACAGGCTTTTACGAGTTGCCAGCCCGGGCGACAGCTTTGAATGCCAGGTAACCAATGCTATAGCGATAGCACCAGGTAGGACGAGGTGCAGGGGTGGAACCCCTGGCTGGGGGCGCACGCAGCCCCCACACTCCCTTAAAACCAAGTTCCTAAGCAACCTGGCAAAGGCTATAAAAGTCAATCTCGTGCTGCTAGAGTGACTATCAAAGACAAACAGGGATAATGTGGACATCGTTAGAACTGAAATCATTATTAATTAATAAATAAATCATTATTGATTAATAAATCTTTACTTTGCTTTACTTTACTGTCGCTTTGCCGCCTATCCCCCCTGCTCTCTGAATCCGCATTTCTTTCCTCATTATCGCTTTGCCCCCTATCCCCCCCTCCTGGTTTTCACCTCCCTGGCAATGCTGAATTATGTTTCTAAATAGCGTTTGCAGAACTTGATCCTGTGTTAACGTAAAAATCGAGTATTTGATTCGGTTGCGTTGTTTGTGAAATATTCAACAGGCTTCTCTCCGGATTTAAATCTCTAAACTGTGCAATTTCCGGAGATCTCCATGTCAATTTATGTAGGTAACCTTTCCTACGCCGTTACCCAGGACGAACTATCTGCTATTTTTGCTGAATATGGAACCGTTAAACGGGTCCAGTTGCCTACGGACCGTGAAACCGGTCGCCCACGTGGCTTTGGCTTTGTGGAAATGTCAACTGATGACGAGGAAGCGGCTGCCATTGAAGCTCTAGATGGTGCTGAATGGATGGGTCGTGACCTAAAGGTCAACAAAGCTAGACCCCGTGAGGAGCGTAAACCCGGTGGTAGCTTTGGAGGTAACGCCAGAGGCTACTCTCGCCGCTACTAATCTTTGAGACATTAAATTCTTGACTTTGGAGCAATCAAAATCCGCGTGGATTGGATTTTTGTATTCAAGGTCAAGAGTTTATTTTTCTAAGCTATTTTGTTCGCTTCTGTTCACTGCGGAAGCGAATTTGTTCTGAAATGGAGAATACAATTCCCGTCGCCAGAATCAAAACGACGCTGAGAGCATTGATATCTGGCTTCACGCCTGTACGAATGCGGCTGAAGATTTCCATCGGTAGGGTGGTAACCCCTCCTCCAGCTGTGAAGCTGGCAATTAAGAAGTCGTCCAGGCTTAATACAAACGCCAACAGGCATCCTGAAAGGATGGCCGGTGCAAGTTCTGGTAGTAAAACCTGAACGAATGCTTGAGTTGGAGTGGCTCCCAGATCCAGAGCGGCCTCTTCTAAATGGGGATTGAGGTCAGTGAGGCGTGTGGAAACCACCCAGGCGATATAAGACAAACAGAAGACAACATGGGCTGCAACTACAGTCCACAGGCTGAGTTGAATGACTCCGCCTGTAAGGGGAATAGCGATCGCTGCCAGGAAAACCAGTGTAGACACCGCCATTGCAATATCCGGCACGATTAATGGTAGATAGGCAACTCCCTGGTAAATCCCCCTGCCCGGAAAACGGTAGCGAGCCAGACCCACCGCCATTAACGTCCCAATCACCGCCGAAATCACCACTGCCAGCACTGCGACCTGCAAACTAGTCGCCAGGGCTATGAGAATCCGACTGTCATTAAAAAATTTGATGTACCATTTCAACGTAAACCCTTTCCAACCGGCACTGTAGGGCGATTGGTTAAAGCTATAAAACGCCAGGACGGCGATTGGCAGATACATAAACCCAAACATCAGTAGGGAAAAGGCAGCCTGCCAGGAAAAGGGGGACTTGGGTTTGGGGTTGATCATAGGGAAGTTGTTAGTTGTTATAGCTGTCGCCAGTTTACTTAGGACACTGGGTTTAGAAGGTGTGGGGGCTGCGCCCCTAGCCGGGGGTTCCACCCCTGTAACCCGTCCTAACCTAAGCCTGGTGGCTACGGCTGTAGTTGTTAGACCAGTGAGGGATGAAGGGGTGGGTTAAGTAAGAGAATGATAGGATGAAGGTTAGTTGTTAATTATGTAAGGTGTGAGGTAAAAACTCAAAAATTATCTGCCCATCCACTCCATTACTCTGTCATCCATCCACTCATCCACCCTCCCACTCCCTCACTTCTCTAACTCTCTGCACTCTTTCCCCTACCCCCGGAGAGAGGAGTCGCCGTAACGGATTTGTAGTGCGATCGCCACACTCACAATCAAAATCAATATCATACTGAGTGCCGAGCCAAAGCCCCAGTTTTGGGTCGCTCCCAGGAATTGGTTATAGATTAGTCGGGCGATAGTCATGCTGGAGGCACCACCTAGCAGTTCTGGGTTGACAAAATCACCCATGCAGGCAATAAAGACCAGCAGTGAGCCTGCTGCGATTCCACTCTTCGCCTGAGGGATGGTCACTTTCCAGAAAGCTTGCGGGGGAGTGGCCCCTAAATCTGCGGCAGCCTCTAGAAGCCGCCTGTCCAGCTTTTCCAGGGAGGCGTAAAGAATCAGCACCATATAGGGCAAAAGGCTGTAGGTCATGCCAATCAGGACGGCAGGTTCGCGGTTGAGAATATCCAGGGGAGGAAGCCCAATCGCTTTCAGCAAGCTGTTGATGACCCCAGTCGGGCGTAGAATAGTAATCCAGGCATAGGAGCGCAGCAGGGAAGAAGTCCAGAGTGGCAGCACAAAGCCCAGCAGTACCAGATTTTTCCAGCGTTTGGGTACCATCAGGGCAATCCAATAGGCGACGGGGAACCCCATCAGCAGGCAGAGAGCCGTCGAACTAATGGAAAAGAAGAGCGATCGCCACAGGACTGGCAAATAGTCAGGTTGAAAGATCCTGAAGTAATTGTCTAAGCCAGAAGGATTAACCACTTGCCCCGGTCGAATTCCCGGCACCAGACTGAGCTGAAAAATCAGCAGCGTGGGGATGACCAGCATCAAACTTAACCAGATACCTGCTGGAGCCAGCATCACAAGCGGCTCCAGCCATTTAGGGGGAGTGGCGACGCTTGTTTCGGCGCGATTAGCGAGGGGAGGATTGCTCATAGTCCTTAGCTGCTCGTGAGTTTTGTCCAGTACTGGTCGTATAACTCAGTGGCTTCTGGGGGCACTGGAATAATCCGTTCGCAGATTTCAATAATCTCATTGGGTGGAAACAAGCTTTTGTCATCGCGAAGTGGAGCAGGAAGCTGGTCGTAAGCCGCTTGGTTGGGGGTCGCGAAATATAAGCGCTCTGTGACATCAACGGCGATCGCCGGTTGCAGCATAAAATTGATCCAGGCATAGGCTGCATCCGGATTGGGAGAGGTTTTGGGAATCACCATAGTATCGCTCCAGAGGGAAGTACCACTCTTCGGTACTGTGTACTTCAAGTTCAGGCTGGGATTCTCCTTGATCAATCGCACTGCATCTGCAGAGTAAACCATGGCTAGGTAAAGGTCTCCTGCTAGCAAGCGTTCCCTCCAGGCATCCGTTGTAAAAGTGGTAATCGCAGGCTTAAGCTCCACCAGCTTTTCGTAAGCCTGCTTGATTCTATCGGGACTGGTGGTGTTATAGGAGTGACCCAGGGATTTCAACGTTGCACCCATCACCTCCCGCACATCGTCAAGCAGTGTAATCCGGCGAGCGAGTTTGTCTTGGTTGTCCCACAGATAGCTCCAGTCTTCTGGGCCAGGGTTTAATATATTGGCATCATACAGCAATCCAGTTGTTCCCCAGCTAATTGGGATACTGTGACGATTGCCAGGGTCATATACCGGGTCTTGAAACTTCGGCAAAATATTATCCAGCCCAATCAGACGTGAATGGTCCAGTTCACTTAAAAAGCCCTTCTCAATCATCTCCGCCACCTTGTAGTCAGAAGGGTAGATGACGCTATAAATTGCTCCCTTGCCAGCCTGAAACGATGCCAGCATGGTTTCGTTGGAATTAAAGATATCTGGAATAACGCGAATTCCTGTCAGCGTTTCAAAGTTGTCGAGTAAAAGGTCATCTACATAGCTTGACCAGGTATAGATATGTAATTCATCCTTATTTCCGCGCGGCTGGGTCGCGGGCCTCACTTCAGCTAATGTCCAGCCACAGCCAGACAGCCCAAAACCCATCAGAGCTGCACTAGACGCCCACAAAAATCGACGACGGGTGAGAGGAGTAGAAAAGGGGATGATTGAGAGCACGGGAGGAGAGGGAGAAAAAGGAAAAAGAAAAAGGAAGGGAGAAAGAAATCAAGAGACAGGAGACAGGGTGGGGGCTAAGGGGGTAGGGAATAGGAGGTAGGTGTCAGGTGTCAGGATTCCGAAGGGGAAAGGGAAAGGGGGAAACCCAACAACTAACAACTGACCTTCACCCATCCATCCATCTACGCATTTCCCCTCACCCTTCACTAACTAACAATTAACAACTTCCCTTAGGTAGGAATTGCAATGCAGTCATCAAATGCCCAATGGACGTAGATTGACGTGTCTGAATCAGGCAGGTTGATAGCATTGGGCTGCATGACGGTGAGGCGATCGCCCGACTCCAGTTCCACCAGGTAATGAACATGGGTGCCCAGATACATCACATTGACTAACCGTCCCTCAAACCCATTGACTTGTTCTCCGGGGGGAGAAAGGCTGACCTGAATTTTCTCTGGACGGATGCTTACAACGACGGAGCCAGAGGAGGGTGTATTTCCCAGTTCAGGTGGCTTTACCTTTAGCTTCAAACCCCGATCAGTTGTGACCCACAACATTGCTGGATGGGCCCCCTCAATCTTGCCGGAAAACAGGTTGGTATCCCCAATGAAGTCGGCAACGAAGGCAGTCAGGGGTTGTTCATAAATTTGGCTGGGGGTGTCAATCTGTTCAACCCTGCCCTGGTTCATCACGGCAATGCGGTCAGACAGGCTCAGAGCTTCTTCCTGGTCGTGAGTTACCATCACAAAAGTCAGGCCCAATTCGCGATGAAGATTGGATAGTTCGACCTGCATCTCTTTACGCAGCTTTAGGTCCAGTGCCCCCAAGGGTTCATCCAGCAGTACCACCGCGGGTCGATTCACCAGAGCTCGTGCGAGAGCAACCCGCTGCTGTTGCCCCCCCGAAAGCTGGGCTGGAAACCGATTGGCAAACGCCTCCATCTTGACCAGTTTGAGAGCTTCTTTCACCCGATCTTCAATTTCTGCCCGACCTCGCTTCTTAAGACGAAGCCCGAAGGCAATATTCTCTCGAACTGTTAAATGACCGAACAGAGCGTAGCTTTGAAACACCGTATTCACCGGGCGGCGGTAAGGGGGCACCTGGGTCATTAACTGCTGCTGGATCAAAACTTCTCCAGCCGATGGAGTTTCAAACCCGGCAATCAACCGGAGTGTGGTGGTTTTACCGCAACCAGAGGGACCGAGGATACTGAAGAACTCTCCCCGCCGGATACTCAGATCGACCCCACGGACAGCGGCTTCGCCATCATAGACCTTAAACACTTTTCGTAACTCAACATCAAACCCGGTGTCGGCTGCCATGGCACGCTGATTCTGGGCGGCTGTTTGAGACATAATGGCGATTCCCTAAGCGAACTCAATCAGCTTCATCGATCTTCTGCTATCGATCTTCTGCTAGAGTGACTGTTTGGACATGTGGTTTATTGTATCCACCTGGCACTCGTCGGTAAGCGATTTGAGCAAACGTTAGATTTAGACAATGAGATTCAGACTGGCAGATGCTTCCCTGATTACTTGAGATGAGTCCAATTTTCCAGAATGGAATGAAGCCGTATCTTGGATATTAGGGTGCCCAATCTACTAATTAAAAAGATTACCCTTCAATCTGAACAAAACGTCTCTTTTGATCTCGAACTGGAAGAATTTCGTCGGTTTTCGAATCTATGACCCTAACTCAGCCTGCTTCCAATGCCCCTCAAAAAACCGCTCGCACTGTTGGGCGGGGGTATCAGTCGGTTGCCCTGATGCTGCTCATCTCTCTGGTGATGCTGGGGGGCATTTGTAGTCGGTTGGCGTATTTACAGTTGGTGGAGGGCGATCGCAACCGCCAGCTGGCAGACAACAACCGCATTCGCCTGATTCCAAAGCAGCCAGAGCGGGGCACAATTCGCGATCGGAAGGGAAAGGTTCTGGCAGTTAGCCGACTGTCCCATTCTGTTTATCTCTGGCCCCTGGCCCAGAAAAAAGCGGAATGGAATCAGACGTTCAAGCGGCTGGCCCAACTTCTGAAGATTCCTGAAAGTTACCTTCAGAAGCGGATTGAGCAAGCAGGCTATAACTCTCCTTACCTGATTCGTGTCATGCGCAGCATCAGCCCGGCTCAGGTGACGGCTTTGTCTGAATATGCCAGCGAGCTGGAAGGCGTACAGGTGGAGCCGGAAGCCGTTCGCTATTACCCTAATGGTGACCTGGCTGCTCATGTGTTGGGGTATACGGGAGAAATGAGCGATCAGGATTTGGAGCGCTACAAGGCGAAGGGGTATCGCCTGGGCGATGTGATTGGGCAGATGGGAATTGAAGCGGCCTATGAAGATTTGCTACGCGGTGAATGGGGCGGCCAACAGGTTGAAGTAGACGGCATGGGTCAGGTGGTACGGGTTTTAGGCAGGAAGCAAACCCAGGCCGGAAAGAGCATCAACATGACGCTGGATCTGGATGTTCAGAAGGCAGCAGAGGCGGCTCTGGGCGATCGCAAAGGGGCGATTGTGGCGATCGACCCCAACAATGGTGCGGTATTGGCAATGGTCAGCCGTCCGGCCTTCGACCCTAATCTCTTTTCTGGGCGAATTAGTGATGCCCAGTGGAAGCGGTTACAAAGTGAAGATCATCCCTTTGTTAACCGGTCCCTTCAAGGATTTCCCCCCGCCAGCACCTTTAAGATTGTGACCACCACTGCCGCGCTGGAGTCAGGTAAGTTCAGCCCAGACACGGTTTTGCAAACCTATCCTTCCTTAACTATTGGTGGCATTGAGTTTGGTGACTGGAACCGGGCAGGCTTCGGTCCGCTCAACTTTGTGGGAGCACTAGCTTGGAGTAGTGATACTTTCTTCTACCAGGTTGCAATGGGGATAGGCGACAAAACATTGATTCAATGGACTCGTCGCTTTGGATTTGGTCGCAAAACGGGAATTGAACTCTCTTCAGAGGAGTCTCCCGGCCTAGTACCAGATGATGCCTGGAAACGTAAAGAAGTCGGGGAAGGCTGGTTCTTGGGTGACACAGTTAACATGTCAATTGGGCAGGGCTTTTTACAAACCTCGCCGCTTCAGGTTGCAGTCATGTTTGCAGTTGCTGCCAATGGAGGCTATCTGGTCAAGCCCCACCTGCTGAAGGACAATGAGGATTCTAAAAACTGGCGGGAGCCATTGAACCTGAAACCAGAGACGATCCGAATTCTACAGGAAGGTTTACGGGAAGTTGTCTCAAGTGGTACAGGAACTGCTCTGAATGTACCGAACCTACCTCCTGTTGCAGGTAAGAGCGGCACAGCCGAAGACTTTGGGCGCAAAAGCCATACCTGGTTTGGAGCCTATGCCCCCGCGAATAAACCAGAAATTATTGTCGTAGCTTTTGGCGAGAACTCCGGCGGTGGTGGTGGTTCAGTCGCCGCTCCAATGGTACGCCAAGTGCTGGAAGCTTACTTCCATCCCCACAAAAAACCGACAAAACAAGCGGAAGTTGAACAGGTGTTGACTGACTGAGGAGTGAATGGGTGGATGGGTGGGGGAAGTAAGGAAGCAGGGAAGCAAGGGTTTGTCAAATTTTTTGTGGCAATCCTGGAAAGGGGGTTGAGAGAACCAGGGTTTCGAGGAGTCAGAGTCCCGTTTCCAGAACACGCTCGGAAGCAAGGCGAAGGAGAGCACCTCAAAACTTCCCCCCTCCGCCCTTTCTAACAAATAACAATTAATAGCTGACCTTCTCCCTCTCCCCCTATTCACTCATCCACCCATCTACCCCTCCTCCTTCTCTCTATAAATTGCTTCAAAATCTCCTTAGGCGGGCGATCCCACGTGTCAATGTGCTCATAGATAAGGCCATCAGCATTGAGTTTGTAAATAGAGTAGCCGTTGAAAAAGATTTTGGCTTTCCAGGGAACTCGCAGAGTGCCGCGGACTGTCCAGTTTGCCCGGATTGTGTCTGGGCTGATGGGTTGAACGTTATGTAAGTCGAAGTAGAGTTCGGTGAAAAAGAGTCGCCCGTGGAAGCGCAGCGTCCAGAAAATGATGCGGTAGTTAAACTTGCCTTTAAACTGGTTGACCGGGTCACGAAAGAAAATGTCCTGACTGTAAATGTCGTAGGAAATATCTTTTTGAAAAAGGGTTGGCAGGTCATGGGTTAGGGTAGCGATCGCCTGCTTAACCTGGGCAGCATATTGGTCATTAGTCATCGTTATCTTAGAAAGGGATTGTTAATTAAGTGAAGGATGAAAGATGAGGGAGTGGATGGGTGAATGGGGGGATGGGGGTAGAATCCGTTTACCCCTGTCCCCTGTTGCCTGTTGCCTCGTCTGTAAGTGACTCTTATGATCATCTTAGAAGCCTGCCATCTGCAAAAGTCTTACACTGAAAAGGGGGGTGGTGTGACTGCGGTGAAGGATGTTTCCCTCCAGATTATGGCAGGGGAAGTATTGGCGTTTTTGGGTCCAAACGGGGCAGGAAAAACGACCACCATCAAAATGATTGCAGGACTGATTCAGCCTGATGCAGGTTGGGTAAGGATTGTTGATCGCGATCCCCACAAAAACCCGGAGACACTACGGCTGTTGGGAGCCGTTTTGGAAGGCAATCGAAACGTATACTGGCGGTTAACACCCGCGGAAAACTTAGAATATTTTGGGATACTGCGGGGAATGAATCAACGGGCAGCTCGACTGCGGGCGCGGGAGCTATTAGAACGGTTCAATCTGATGGATAAGCACCGGAGTCTGGTTCAGTCTCTCTCGCGGGGAATGCAGCAGAAGTTGGCGATCGCAGTGGCTATGATGCACCAACCACCGCTGCTGTTGCTGGACGAACCTACCCTGGGTCTGGATGTAGAAGCCACCGAAGACGTGAAACGGCTCATCCGAGAAATTGCCCGTGAAGGCTGCGCAATTTTGCTCACAACTCACCAGTTGGCGATCGCTGAAGAACTCTCTGACCGGGTTGCCATTATCAACAATGGAGCGATCATCGCTGAAGAACCAACCACCGAACTCATCCGTCGGTTCTCTGGTAGTGCTTACCGGATAGAGGCTGAAGCCCCGATCAACCCGGAACGGTTGCACAAAATCGCCGCTCTCGGTGCCGACGTGCAAAGCGATCGCACGATTCACATCGGTGAACCTGAATTGTTTTACCAGGTATTAGAAATACTCAAGCCCCTGCCCTTGCTGCAAATTCAAAAGGACCAGGCGAATTTAACCGATGTATTTCTCAAACTGGTGCGGGGTGAAGGGGTGGATGGGGCGATGGGTGGGGGAGTGATGGAGTAAAGAAACCTCACCCAATCCCCCGTTACCCGATCCCTCCGTTACCCTATCACCCCTCATCCCTCACTTTCCCTGCCCCCCTACAATGCTCAAACTCTTCCTGGCTGAACTCAAACGTGAATGGACTTTGCTGCGGCGTTATGCCACAGAAATGGTGGCTGGCGTTGTAGGGATTACAATCGCGTTCTACGGGTTGTTTCTGACAACCAAATATGTGGCAGGTCCCATTCCTCAATTTGGCGATCGCCTGGATTCAATCGTGGTTGGCTACGTGCTCTGGTCGCTGGTTGTGTTTATCGTGAGCAGTATCGCAGGCGGCTTACAACAAGAGGCATTTACGGGCACACTGGAGCAAATTTTTCTGACGCCCTATGGGGCTTCGCGGGTGTTTATCACGCGAGCGATCGCCAATTTAGCAATTCAGCTTCTCCAAAATATTGGCATTCTGCTCATCATCATGGTGTTAACAGGGACTCGGTTGTCCTTTCCACCATCTCTGGTTCTGCCCCTGTTGGCGGTTCTGCTGGGTGCCTATGGAATGGCTCTGGCAGTTGGTTCCCTTGCGCTCCTGTTGAAACGGGTACAACAGCTATTGGGTTTTTTGCCATTTGGGCTGGTGGTACTGTTGATGGTGCCCGTTGATAGCTGGACGGGGCCATTGCAACTGCTAGGCGTTGTGCTACCCATGACGCCAGGAGCTGAGATGCTACGAAACCTGATGGCAAGGGGAGGAACATTTAGCGGAGGCGAGTTTGCGATCGCCCTGCTCAATGGCATGGCGTACCTGACACTGGGGATATGGCTCTTTCACACAGCCGAACGAGTCGCAAAACGCCGTGGCAAACTGGGCGGGTACTAAGACTGTTCCTGCAAATTCACATCCATCGTTGCCGACAAATCCAGTTCCAGGGTATTGGCTGTCTCGGAAGCGGAGGGCAATTGGGCAACTCCCATCGTCTTCATCAACTGTGCCAGAGCATACTCTAACTGTTCTCCGGCGTCCAGAGCCACCCAGCCTTCAGGGGTTTGTTGATGAAACTCGAAGTGGAGATGGGGGCCAGTAGACAGTCCAGTATTGCCCACTCGTCCAATGACAACACCCTGCGGCACCCATTCGCCAGGCTTCACAAAAAGCTCTGACAGGTGACCATACAGGGTTTGCTGCGATCCTTTGTTATGCTCCAGCAAAACGGTCAAACCGTAGCCCTCTAGAAAATCGGCAAGGGCTACCCGACCCGCGTAGGCAGCCAGTACGGGTGTACCAATGGGCGCACCAATATCAGTCCCGGAGTGGAACCGCTGTTCTCCCGTAATTGGATGAAATCGCCAACCGAATAGGGATGTAATAGGGGCAGGAATAGATAGGGGAAAAATGAGGCGAATATTACCATTTCCCAATCGCCCCGGCGGTCTTATGGTTCGTCGATAATAGTCTTTTACGGAAGGAGTTGTCCCAAAGCTCAAGCCGTAGCTGTTTACGGTCAACGGTCCTACCTGCACGGTACTGGGCGCACTGGGAAGTCGCACCGCTGTTCGTGGTTGGTCACTACTGCGTTGAGTCGCTCCAATATTGTATTGGGTGGAATCAATATAACTCTCATCCAGTTCAATGGGTGAGGCGGAAACATCCGGAACCGGATCGATAGGAATCTCCGAGGAAACACCTTCTGAGATAGAGGGAGAAACCTCAGGGACGGAAGAAGGGCCTACTAGAATGGGAGCTGGGTCTGCGGTTGCTTCCATCGCTGGTTCCGTGGCTTCCTGGGTTCGGGCAACACCGCCACTTAAAACGGCCAGCACACTGAGAAGGCCCACCCCCCGAAACAGGAGCGATTTTTGAAGGACTTGCGGCAAGAAATGGGTGGATCGGGTTTTCAAAGTCATTGGCGAACCTCGTGTCCTGATGAGCCAAAAAGAGTCGGGTACGTAAAGTGGAGGGTTGACGGAAGGAGGTCAGGGAGTGGGACTGGGTGTACCGTTTGAAGGGGCAGTTGGTTGACCCGGAGAAGTCCCTGAACCCTCAGCGGGTGGTGGGCTGTCAGAGGCCGGACCTGTACCATTCGGCACACCGATGGGAGAGGGGCTGGTGCCATTGGGAGTGACAGTACCCGGCTGAGGCGCAATTGTACCTGGACTCAGGGTGGGTGAAGCTGGGGCCGGGACGGGAGAGGGGGTTCGGGAGCCGGTAGGAATGGGTAAGTTGGTCACTGCTCGCTGAAGGGAAGCCAGCGATCGGTTGTATCCCAGGATAGCGCTGACCAGGTTGCCCTGGGCATTTGTTAGGTCAGTTTCCGCATTGATCACATCAGTCTGGGTACCTACCCCTGCCTGAAATCGCAGCCGTGCCAGCCTGAGCGCTTCCGTGGCCTGGTCTACTGCGGCCCTTGCCGTGGTGATGTTGGAGCGATTGGCTAGCAGGTTAGAGTAAGCCTGCTCTACCTGGAAGCGCACCTGGTTACGGGCGTTGGCAAAATTGGTTTCTGCGATCGCAATATTCGCCTCCTGCTGATTTGCACTGGCTCTAGCCGCCCCCCCATCAAACAGTCGCCAGCGAATTCCAGCCTGGACTGCATACCCTGTTGCCGGACCCAACGTATCGCCAAAGGGATCCGTAATTTGATACTGGGCAGAGACATTCAACGTCGGTCCCAGGGCAGACAATGCCTCCCGCTTTCGCTGTTCCGCCAGTTCTCGCTGGGCAAGCTGCTGCTCCAGTTCAGCCCGGTTTCTAAAAGCCAGCACAATACTATCCTCCAGGGACAGGTTCCACTCCCCTGCCGCATCCACCGGGTCTGCTGCTGCCAGGTCAATGGCTGGTGAAATATTGAGAATTTGAGCCAGTTGACGGCGGTTAACCTGTTGCTGAGAAATGGCATTCGTGAGCTGCTGTTGCGAATTGGCCAATTGCACCTGAGCCCGCAGCACATCAAACCGGGTACCAATTCCAGCCCTTTCCAGTGCCTGGGCATCGCGCAAACTGATCTGAGAGTTTCGTACAGCCGCCCTGCCGATACTAACATTCGCATCTGCCTGCTGCAAATCGTAGTAGGCGTTGGTCACATCCAGGCGCAGTTGCTCCCGCTCGATCTCAACCTGCAATTGATCAGAACGAACCTGTTGAGCCGCCGCTCGAATTCGAGCCGAACGTGCCCCAGAAGTAAAAATGTCGTAACTGAGTGTTGCTGCACCAGTAAACCCCCGACTGATCGCACCATCCGAAGATGGAATACCCAATTCTTCCGCTGCCCTATTCCTGAGCCGTATATCGGCCGACAGAGACCGGGCAACATTGGCTTGAAGGTCAATGGTTGGATACAGAGCTGCCTGGGCCTGGCGCAAACCGGCTTGGCTGCGCTCAAGCTGAAGCTTGGCGGTTTGGTAGCCGAGGTTGTTGCGCTCCGCCAGTTCCAACGCCTGCTGCAGGGTAATGGGCTGAATTCCTCGCAATCTAACATCTTCTCCCCTGGTTGGAAAGGCGAGGGGATTGGGTTCAGGATTGAGATATTCCGGTGCAGCACCTGCTTTGGCAGGACCAATGGGTCTTGCGACAGGTTCTATCACTGGCTCAGCAATGGAGGGTAAACCCGGAGTTGACGGTTGGCTGGGCTGAAGCAATGGAGCCGCATTCGTTTGAGCCTTTTTAATCGGTGGAGCAGAACTGGAAGTGGGCTTACCGTTCCCAGTTCTTTGCTTGTCTGGGGTTTTTACTCCTGCTGGCGAAGTATTTTGAGCTACTTTAGCCAATTGGGGAAAGGTTGGAGCTGTTTGGGGCGCCCTTCGTTTTGCTGGGATTAAAGTGTAGCTGGCCGCAGATACTATTCTCTGACCTACTTTGCGGTTCTCAGTGGAATCTGTGGAATTTGTGGAATTGTTTATAAAATCAAATTCGCCGATGTTAAGTGAGACATTCTGCCCTAGCTTGCTGCTTGCATTGGGAACGGATCGCAACCAGCGCTTAGGCATGGATGTTTTCTGGGTTTGATTGACTTTATCTGGATTCTGGGATTTGTTGGGCGCTGGTTCGGCGAGACCCAAGGTCATATTGCCGAAGGCTACAAACACTCCCACACCAACGAGAAGTAACCGAAAGGAAAATCGCATAACCGTTTCGCTTTTGGACAATCCAGAGGCTTGCTTTTAGCAATATATCTAATGACCTTATGAAGGATACTGGTTTCTACCCTAGCTTGGCAAAAAATTTTTAAGCCAGGTTTTAATCTATTTAGTTTGTATACTAAATAAGCGCATCCCACTTGCAGCAGACAGACGATAAACAGACGGCTACTATTGCAGTTTGCTTACTTTTGCATCCTGGAGAGCCCAAATAAGTTAGAAAAATATCGTAGTAAATGGATAACGACTACGGTGCCCAAAAAGTTCTGTATTCGAGTCACCTCTGGTTGGATGAGTTTGACTAACTTTTATTGATCGCCCATGCCTCTGCAAGATTTTACCGACAGCTATCAGGATTCAATTCATCTATCTGGTTCACCTGAATGGGTGATTTCAGGTGAGATCGCACCATGGCTAAAAAAATTGAAAACCCAATCAGTAAATCAGTATATATAGCAGTCTTAAATCATTTGTGAGATTGAGAGACTTTGTGAGAAGGAGTTCCGCAGGAACTTCTTCTCACACTCCAAATAGGATTGCTATATTTCATTGGTTCATTTCTAATAGAGCCATTGAATAGGTTCCAATCTTGATATCTGATTACTTACATACTTACAACAGTCAAAAGTTATAAATTCAAGAAAATGAACAGAAATCTAAGGAAAAAAATAGAGGATACGCAGTGTGCATCAGCGATCGCACCGCCCCTATCTATAGCGCTCCTGAATTATTCCTGAAAAGGAGGAGTCGTGAAAGGCTTTCCCTGGTGGGAAAGCCTTTCACAATCCGGTATATCATGCCAGTGTTTAAAGAAGCAGGAATGGAAGTTTTCTTTGTTGATTAAGGGGAAATGCGATCGAAACAAGCCTTAAACATCATAAAATAAAAATCCCAGACATCAATGACTAAAAAAATAGCTTCTCAGGCTTCTCAAAATTCTCTCAGTGTGATAGTTTGTGAGAACAATATAGTACTTGCGTATCCAGGCTCATCGTGGAGTTTTGGGGGAGTTTGCTAGCACCGCGAGTAACCTCGAATTTCACTGCAATTCGCCGTCTATAAAGGTGGCATTTCTAACAGTGATGTTGTTTATTTCGCATCACTGTCAATTTAGATTGCAGATTGCAGGCAAAGTTTCTATTTGTCTATTACCAGGATTCTAGATCGCTATCTTGGCATCTTGAAGGTTTTGGTTATTAGACAACTTTGCTATTAGCCTGTGCAGGTTAAAAAAAACAAGTGAGGGAATCATGGAGACATTAGCCTTTATTCACGTTGCTGTTCACTACGAGGATCCCACACCTGATCCTGAAGTGATGGCATTCGAAAATCTGTCAGTTTCGCCCACTGTTCTGATGGGCATAGCAGGAACTGCTGTTGCTGCATCCGTTTTAACAGGAGCCCCCGATCAGGCAATGGCTGCAACCGCCCCTATCGGTCCTGGCAACTCCGGTGCTGAGGTTCAGGCCATTCAGGAAGCCCTTGGGATAGAAGCCACAGGTGAGTATGATGCCAAAACCGAAGCCGCTGTAACCGATTTCCAAATCCGCCAGGATTTGAAGATGATCGATGGTATTGTCGGACAGGAAACAGCCAAAGCACTGGGTCTGGATGAAAAATACCGTCCGATTGGCTATGTTTCTACTTGCAGCGGCTGTGGTCTAAACATTCGTAGTGGTCCTGGGTTAGGGTATTACATCATCGGCGGTGCTCCCGATGGTGCTTACCTGTACCAGGATTATGAGACGGTTGTCTACAACGACGGTTACACCTGGACTCCTCTTTATGATGGTGGCTGGGTCGCTTCTGATTACACCTACGAGGGGTACTACCCTGTTAGCTACAATGGTGGCTACTATGACTGCGGCTACTACGGCAATTGCGGTGGCTACGACGATTACTACGAAGACTACTACCCGGTCAGCTATAGCGGTTGCTATGGCGGTGGCTGTTACAGCCCCACTTATTACCATGGCGGCTGCTACAGACCTACAGCCTATTACTATTATGGCCGCTGTGGAAGTTGTTACTACTAAGACGACTTCCTGAAAAACAAATGCCCAAGGAGTAGGGTGGGCAAAATGTGCAACCCATCCTACTTCATGCGACTTGAGGCAGGGCTTACGTGATACTAATACGCGATACTAAGTGGTCTGCCAAAACTGTTTTGATGGGTTGAAAACCCTCAGAACACCTGAGAATTGGGTTTTATAGATTTGAGGGATAACTCAAATCTATCCTGACGGGCTACTAGCCCATTTTTTGAGGAACCGGGAACTGCTCCAGATAGCTGGCACAACTATTACAACTATTAAAGTAAGATTTTCACGCTCGATGACGTAAACCTTTTCACCTGGAAGTAAAGTGATTTCCTGGTCACATCGAGCAAACCACCACGAACCCTGGAAACTGACACGTCCACGCTTGTGGGGAATGATTTTTGCAGTCACGATCGCTTCCTGTTCCCGATAGCTTGGGCTTTCATGAGTTTAGTGTTTGCAACACAAGCTACCAGCCAAAATCCGGTCCCACATTCAGCAAGTAGTGAAAATTGCCATCGCCGACGTGTTCCCTGAGAGTGGCAATAATTCGGTCCACATCATCACGGGGACCACTGATATAAAAAGGTTTGCCATTCTTGCCAAACTCAAGCTCGATTAGTTTCTCCGTGGGTTCCCCAGATGAAGCTTGGTTTGCTCAAAATCACGATGGGGCTTTAGACCCAGGCTGGCAGCATAATCTACCGCTCCAAAGATGATAGCCTGAGCCTGTTCTAACGAAATTTCCCGGTAGCCTTGCTCAAAACTGTCATAGGAAAGTTCAACTAAGGATTCATACTTGAAGCGATCGCATTTGCGCGGTCCAAAGGCATCCTTCACCCCCAGACACCAGTAATCCACCAGAGAAGTGCAAACCATGTAGTTATTGCGATCCATCCGGGTCACAAAAATTTCTGCCAGTCCTCCTACCCCATCCTCCAGAACAGAGTCTTTCTTTTTCCCCAACCATCCGGTTTTGGGGCGATCGAAGAAATACCTGGCTGCATTTTCATTAATCAGGCAGCGTTCGAGGGGAGCAAGTTCCCCTGCCTCTAACTGTGCCAAATCAGGCAGCGTTCGAGGGGAGCAAGTTCCCCTGCCTCTAACTGTGCCAGAGTTTCCTGAGATGCCTAAGACTTGATCACAGCAGTCACTTCTGCCGATCGCAGTCCCAACTGGCGAGCGATTTGTTTTGGCGCCAAATTTTGGCTACGGAGCCGAACAATCTCCTGGATTTGTTCTGGAGTCATAGGATTAAGCTCACTCATTGTTCCATAATCCTAATACTTCTGCGATTTTGGAAAAATACGAGGTAGGAGCATGCCTCAACTACAGGAGAAATCCATGGAACCCTATTACAAACCCGAACATCTGCCCCACTTTGGACACATCAGCGAAGGGAACCCCGAACTAGCAGAAAAATTCTTTGCTTACTACCATTCGGTATTTACCGAAGGCGCCCTTTCCAGCCGCGAAAAAGCTCTCATTGCATTGGCCATTTCCCATACCATCCAGTGCCCTTACTGCATTGATGCCTATAGCAAAGAATGCCTCCAACAGGGAGCCGACTTGGAGCAAATGACCGAAGCCGTTCATGTCGCAACAGCCATTCGAGGCGGAGCATCTCTCATTCATGGACTTCAGATGCTGGATCACGTTAAGAAATTGGCGATGTAGGAGGAAGGGGAAAGCCAAGAGTCAGGAGCCAGAAGCAGAATAAGACGCCTTATTAGAACTTAGTGGTTCACCCAAGTAACTTTGCATGGTTGTCTAAACTCGGAAAAACCAATTTAGGAGGTTTTGAAGAATTGCAAACCCTTCAAAATCTGCTTGGCAAACTACTGGTGTTGTAAATATTAAATTTTGCAAAATGGGGTTGGGGACTTCATCCCTGAGCAGAGGTTCCACCCCTGCAATCCCAACAAAACTTTCCTTTTGCTCTACCAGGGAAGGCACGGAGGCATGATTCCTCTCTCACTTTTCCCCTGCTACTGGTTTCAGTAGAGTGACTTTCAGTTTGTAGTTTCCACCTGCCACTTCACCGAATGCTCGTACCCGAATGTAGTAGGTTCCTGTTTTGGTGATCCGGGTAAACAGGAGGGCATTGGTGCTGCCATCGGGACCGTCGTCGTTTTCAGCAACGGTAGAGCCATCTCCTGCGATAAGAGAGACAATCGCATCAAAATTATCTGACGTAAGATCGATCGCCAGTTGGCTGCCTTCTTTCAACTGCAATACATAGTCGCGAGCAAAGCCGCCCTGCCCGGTGGGGATGTCTTTTTCAGTTAGGCGATCAGTGATTGTAGTGCCTGGTTTCAGAGGAATGGGTTTGTAAATCGGATCCTGGGCAATCGCTTTAAGAGGGTTCATGCTTGCTGCAAAGAAGCTGAGGAGGACGAGAATGGAGTAAAACCTTGCAGCAAAAGAATGAGCCATGAACTTAAGATTCTCTGAAAACAACATTCACCAGAGATAAACCTGGCAGTAGTAGATTAGCAAAGAATTCTCCTTAATGGCTTGGGGTTGGCGAGCGACCGTATACTGGAGTCTTGGAGATTGAGTCAGAAAGAGGTTATTGCATGGCATCCATCCGCGAGTTGCACCAACAGCTCATTCAGAAAGAACGCTGTGCCGTTGAAATTGCTCAGGAAGCCCTGGATACCATTCAGAAGCTAGAGCCAAAGCTGCACAGTTTTATCACCGTTACCGCTGAACGGGCGCTAGAGCAAGCGAAACAGGTGGATGCCAGAATTGCGGCAGGCGAAGAGATTGGGCTACTGGCAGGGATTCCCGTTGCAATTAAGGACAATCTCTGTACCCAGGGAATTCGCACCACCTGTGCATCTCACATTTTGGAAAATTTCATTCCACCCTACGAATCCACAGTGACAACGAAACTGGCAGAGGCCGGAACCGTGATGGTAGGTAAGACAAATCTGGATGAGTTTGCAATGGGGGGTTCGACGGAAACCTCGGCTATCCAGCAAACAGCCAATCCCTGGGATCTGAAGCGGGTACCGGGAGGCTCATCGGGGGGTTCAGCGGCAGCGGTTGCTGGTGGAGAATGTGTGGTTTCACTTGGTTCGGATACCGGAGGCTCTATCCGGCAGCCTGCTTCTTTTTGTGGAATTGTGGGTATGAAACCAACCTATGGGCTAGTTTCACGCTATGGATTGGTTGCATTTGCGTCGTCCCTTGACCAGATTGGTCCCTTCGCGCGAACGGTGGAGGATGCAGCCATTCTGCTGGGCGAAATCGCCGGACATGATCCCAAAGATTCCACCAGTTTAAATGTGGAAATTCCTGACTACACCCGCTATCTCGTTCCCGATTTAAAGGGAAAAAAGGTGGGAGTGATTCAGGAAACCTTTGGCGAAGGGCTTGACCCAGAGGTGGAAAAGGCGGTGAGGGGGGCGATCGCCCAACTCAAAGATTTAGGAGCCGAAATTCAAGAAATCTCCTGTCCCCGCTTCCGCTATGGCATTGCAGCCTACTACATCATCGCCCCATCAGAAGCTTCGGCAAACCTTGCCCGTTACGATGGTGTTAAGTACGGGATGCGAATCGAAGATGCCGAAAACCTGATCGACATGTACACTCGCACCCGCGCCCGGGGATTTGGGCCAGAGGTCAAACGCCGAATCATGATTGGCACCTATGCGCTATCAGCAGGCTACTACGATGCCTATTATTTGAAAGCCCAAAAAGTGCGGACGCTGATCAAGCAAGATTTTGAAAAAGCCTTTGAAAAAGTCGATGTGTTGGTCTGCCCCACGGCACCCACTACTGCTTTTAAGGCTGGTGATAAGTCGGCTGATCCACTTAGCATGTATCTGGTTGACCTGATGACAATTCCAGTCAACCTTGCCGGTCTTCCTGGTATGAGCCTCCCCTGCGGTTTTGACTCCAGCGGAATGCCTGTCGGTCTTCAAATCATCGGCAATGTTCTACGGGAAGACCAGGTGTTTCAAGTCGGCTACGCCTATGAGCAGGCAACTGACTGGCACAGGCGATCGCCCAAACTGAAATCGCCCAAACTGAAATCGCCCAAACCGAAATCGCCCAAACTGAAGTAGTTAAGTGAGGAGAGAGGGGTAAGGGAACGGAACTCAGAACTCAAAGCTTAGAACTTCAAACTCATCCACTCTTCCACTCCATCACTCCATTACTCCTCCGCCCCCTGTCCCTACTCCTCACGTCTTTCCTCCTCCTCAAAACAACTCCCGTACCCGCTTTAAGGCGGCGGTGATTTGTTCCATCTCCTCTTCACTCAACTGGTCGAAGCGCTCTTTCAGACGATTGATATGGGTAGGGAACACTTCTTCGAAGACTTTTTCACCTTCGGTCGTCAGTACAATTTTGAAACAGCGACGATTATCAGGGGGCACTTCCCGCCGCACCAGTCCTTTCTGTTCCAGGCGATCAATGATTCCCGTCAGTGTCCCCTTCGTCACCAGTGTCTTTTCGGCAAGCTGGCCCATCATCATTCCCGACGTATTGCCTAACGTGGCGATGACATCAAACTGAGGGCCCGTCAATCCCAGATTCCGAATATTTTCCTCATCAAACGAACAAAACGCCTGATAGGCTCTGGCAAGTTCCCGAATGAGAGGAAGAAATGGCTCTCTGGCAGCCTTCTGAGAAGCTGTTAAATGTTTTTTTGACTCAACTTTTGCTTGCATCCGACTTACCTGTATAGAGCATTACTTGCACAATGATACTACGCGAATAGTACTAGTGCAGACTGTTTTGGCGGCAGAGGTGGTGGAGGAAGTCAGAAGCTAGAAGTCAGGAGTCAGAAGCCAGCAAGGGGAAAGGAGTGAATGAGTAAAAATTTGAGATTATCTCAGACAACTATCCCTCAACGATTACGAAATACTTTAGCGAGAGGGCATCCCATTCCTAGGGTGTCTACAATGGAATTCTGCACTCGACTGGAGGACGGGAATGGGAATCGCTACAGTGAACCCCGCAACCGGAGAGGTCATTAAAACGTTTGAACCGTTAACGGATTCTGACATTGAAATCAGGTTGCAGAAGGCACAGAAAGCATTTGAGCAGTATCGCAAGACTTCCTTTGAGCAGCGATCGCGCTGGATGAACGAAGCGGCCAATATTTTGGCGGCAAGGAAGGAAGAGTTTGGCAAGCTGATGACCCTGGAAATGGGGAAGACGCTGAAGTCGGCGATCGCAGAGGTGGAGAAGTGCGCCTGGGTGTGTCGCTTTTATGCTGAAAATGCGGCGCAGTTTCTCGCCGATATTCACACTCAAACCGATGCCAGTGATAGTTTTGTCCGCTATCAGCCGTTGGGCATTGTGCTGGCCGTAATGCCCTGGAACTTTCCCTTCTGGCAGGTATTTCGGTTTGCGGCACCGGGGTTGATGGCCGGGAATGGGGGTTTGCTCAAGCACGCATCCAATGTGCCCCAATGTGCTTTGGCGATCGAGGAAATCTTTCTTCAGGCGGGGTTTCCTCCCGGTGTATTTCAGACATTGCTGATTGGAGCAGACCGGGTTGCCCCCCTGATGGCCGATGATCGAATTAAAGCTGCCACCCTGACCGGAAGCGAGCCAGCGGGGGCAAGCCTAGCAGCAGCGGCTGGAAAGCAAATTAAGAAAGTTGTGCTGGAACTGGGCGGCAGTGATCCGTTCATTGTTATGCCCAGCGCCGATCTGGATGCCGCTGTTTCAACGGCGGTTACCGCTCGAATGCTCAACAATGGACAGTCCTGCATTGCCGCCAAACGATTCATTGTGGCTGAATCCATCGCCAATGAGTTTGAGAAACGCCTGATTGAAAAATACCAGGCGCTAAAAGTGGGTGACCCGATGCTGCCAGATACGGATATTGGTCCCCTGGCAACGCCAACCATTCTCAAGGATTTGGAACATCAGGTGCAGGTCAGTATTGAACAGGGCGCTAAGGTCCTGATCGGTGGGCAAACCCTGGATCAGCCGGGAAACTTTTACCCGCCCACAATTTTGGCTGATATTCCACTGGATAGCGCGATCGCCAGAGAAGAGTTCTTTGGTCCAGTGGCGATGCTGTTCCGTGCCGCGGATATTGAGATGGCGATTCAAATTGCCAATAACATTCCCTTTGGACTGGGCGCCAGCGCCTGGACTAATGACCCTTCAGAACAGGAACAATTCATTGACGAACTGGAGGCGGGGGCTGTCTTCATTAACGGTCTGGTCAAATCCGATCCACGCCTGCCCTTTGGCGGCATCAAACGATCAGGATTTGGCAGAGAATTGGGAATTCAAGGGATCCATGAATTCGTCAATATCAAGACCGTCTGGGTGAAGTGACCGTTTAGGTTACGATTTTTTCCCAAAAACCTTAACCTTAGTTAGGCCATTTCTGGAAAATCCGCCGACAATGCCCATCTAAGTTGTCAGCAGTCGCCACTATTGCGTATTTTCAGTTGGGTAGGGTTAGGTTGAGCCGCGATCGCCAATGGGCTACTGGGACAAGTTAAAAGATGGGTCAAACGTAACTACTGTTGTGAAAGGAAAGAGCTATGGGTGATGTGAACACAGCCGAACTACTTGTTCGATGTTTGGAGAATGAGGGGGTTCGCTACGTCTTTGGCTTACCTGGTGAGGAGAATCTGCACGTCCTGGAAGCGTTGAGAAATTCCTCCATCGAATTCATTACAACGCGCCATGAGCAGGGCGCTGCATTTATGGCCGATGTTTATGGTCGGCTGACAGGGAAAGCTGGAGTGTGCCTTTCGACGCTGGGGCCAGGGGCCACCAACCTGATGACAGGGGTTGCCGATGCCAACCTGGATCGGGCCCCGCTGGTTGCTATTACCGGGCAGGTGGGCACCGACCGGATGCATATTGAATCCCATCAGTACCTTGACCTGGTGGCGATGTTTGCCCCTGTCACCAAGTGGAACACCCAAATCGTTCGCCCGACCAATACACCCGAAATTGTCCGTAAGGCATTTAAGATTGCTCAGTCAGAAAAGCCTGGAGCCGTCCACATTGATTTACCGGAAAACATCGCAGCCATGCCTGCCCCCGGCAAGCCCCTGACCAAAGACAACAAGGAAAAAACCTTTGCCTCATTCCAAAGCATTGAAAAAGCGGCGGAAATCATCTCCCAGGCCGACAATCCACTTATTTTGGTAGGTAATGGGGCGATTCGGGCCAATGCCAGTGAGATGCTGACGGAGTTTGCAACCCGGCTCAATATTCCAGTTGCCAATACGTTCATGGGCAAAGGCGTGATCCGCTACACCCATCCACTGGCACTGTGGGCAGTTGGTCTGCAACAGCGGGATTACATCAACTGTGGATTTGACCGGGCTGACCTGGTGATTTGCGTTGGCTATGACCTGGTTGAGTACTCGCCTAAGAAATGGAACCCGAATGGCACCATTCCCATCCTGCACATTGGCATGACGCCCGCCGAGGTCGATAGCAGCTACATTCCAATTGTCGAAGTGGTTGGGGATATTTCCGATTCGCTTAAGGAAATTCTTTATCGGGCCGATCGCACCACTAAACCAGATCCTTACGCCCTGGAACTACGGACAGATATTCGCAACGACTACGTTTACTACTCCAAGGACGATGCCTTCCCAGTTAAACCACAAAAGATTGTCTACGATCTGCGGCAGGTGATGGGTCCGGAGGATATTGTGATCTGCGATGTGGGTGCCCATAAGATGTGGATGGCGCGCCATTACCACTGTGAACGCCCCAACACCTGCCTGATCTCGAATGGCTTTGCTGCCATGGGGATTGGAATTCCAGGGGCGATCGCCGCCAAACTAATCCATCCAGAGCGGCGTATCGTTGCGGTAACTGGAGATGGCGGTTTCATGATGAACTGTCAGGAGCTAGAAACGGCACTCCGAGTCGGAACCCCCTTCGTCACCCTGATCTTCAATGATGGTGGCTATGGCTTAATTGAATGGAAGCAGCAAAACCACTTTGGGCACTCCTCCTTTGTGAAGTTTGGCAACCCAGATTTCGTGAAGCTGGCAGAAAGCATGGGGTTGAAAGGCTATCGAGTGGAATCCTGCCTGGATCTCATCCCCACACTCAAAGATGCCCTGGAGCAGGACGTTCCGGCGGTGATCGACTGCCCGGTAGACTACAGCGAAAACCTGCGCTTTACCCAACGCGCTGGGGACCTGAGCTGCGCCATCTAGCCATCTAAATGAAGGGGGATGAGTAGACGGGTGAAGGTTAGTTACTAGTTGTTGATTGTTAGTCAAGTGAGGGGTGAGGTGGGAACCCAAAACTTAGAACTCAAAACTCATCCACTCATCCACTCATCCACCCATCCACTTCTGTTGCCTAACAAACCACTAAGGTTCCACTTTGACCGGGGTTCCAATTGCCACTTTTTCAAACAATGCTGTCACATCTTTGTTCAACATGCGGATACAGCCGTGAGACACCGCTTGCCCAATCAGTTCCGGCTGGTTGGTGCCGTGGAAGCCAAGCTGGGTTTTGCCATCCGTCCAGATGCCAATCCACCGAACACCCAGAGGGTTGTCAGGTCCGGGTTTAATGATGCGACCGGACTTAAAGCTTTTGAAGGTGGGGTTCTTCTCCATGTTAAACACTTTGTATTCCCCAGTAGGCGTTTCCCACCCCGGCTTGCCCACGGCGATGGGGTAGCTGGCAATCACCTTGTCGCGTTCGTAGACATAAACCCGGCGCTTGCTGAGTTTTACAATCAGCCGCAAACCGAGCGCCTCTACCTCATCGGGCAAGTAAACTTTTTCATCTCCAATTGGGGGCAGGTTGAGTTGATACAGGCTGGGATCAGGAGGAAGAACGATCGCTACCGCAGGCTTCTGATTCTCTAAATCAGATTGGACAGGCGTTTCTGGGAAAGACTGGGGAGAAATGGAAAGGTGAGCGGGAGACTCTTCGTCAGCAACCGGAATAATTCTGGAGGGGATTGGTCGTTCAGAACTTTCTTGCAGTTGAACTGCACCAAAACGGGTTGCATCGTCTACAATAGCGGTCTGTCCCACCACCTGTTGGGACACAGACGCTATTAGAATCCCAGAGCCTAAACAAGCAGAAAAAAACTTAGAAGATAACCGAAGACTACGCAAGTTTCGCAAGAAACAGGTTGCCATACCGTCAATCAGCAATGTGTCCCTACATTACTGACTGTAAGGCAAAGGCGGCGATCGCTGGTATACCAAAATCGCCGCCTTACAAAAAATCTATGTTTCTCTAATGTTTGGATCTTGGATCAATGACGAGAGTGGGAGAGTGAGAGAGTAGGGGAGTGGATACCCTATCACTCATCCCCCCATCCCCCATCTACCAGGTCTGCGGAACGATTTGCTGAGGCTCCTGAGCAGGAGCTGGTTCAGCCACGGGTCTGGGTGTCAGCGGTGGGACGGTTGGAGTGACAGGTGTAAATTGCAGAGCGGGTACTTCAATCGGTTTTACAACGGGCGGAGGCGGGGGGGCCAAGTCAATGCGGTTGCAATAGACATCTCTAACAACAACTTTTTTGCCAACTAACTGGCCCATATGTCCCCGCTCCCACCAGTCGAGGTAGACATGCTCCGTGGTACCGTCCTCTTTTTCAATCATGACGGTGTTGCCAATGACACTGTACACCGTGCCAACAATCTTGTCGTCTTCAACAGCGGGGTTTTGGGCGATCGCTTGGGCCAGTAGATGACACTTTGGTTGCATCGGGGGCTGTACCGAAATGGATGGAACTGGTGGCGGCGAGCTTTCTGAAGCAGCCAGAACGTTTCCTGCTGATAGCAGAGGCAGCAGCGCGATCGAAGGAATTAGGGCTTTTTTCACCATTTTCAAATCCTTAATCTCATTTCAAATCCTTAATCTCAAATTCTCTATGTGTAAGCACTCCGCGAAGCCAGCATGAGGTGAAGTTGAACACTCAGGACTGAAAAAACAGTCTCGTAACCTGACTCGCTAGCATTTTAGTATCACTGGACTTAATTGGAAATAGCTCATTTTTGTGAATGATTAGCAAAATTCGTTCAGCAATCAGCGGTTAATCAGTTTTTGTGGGGTTTCCTTTGAGATCACTAGCGCATGCTGGTGGAGATGATACCGGTTTAAAAATTGCGATTGCTGCTATTAAAAATTGCGATTGCTGCTACCTATAGCTCTACGCAGGTGCACTAGGACATTGGAATTAGCTACCGCGTACACCAGTCATGGTTGAAGGGGAAGGGCGATTACAGCGTGACTGAGGAACATCAACCTTGACTGGGAGGGTGGGGGAGTGAGGGAGTAGGAGCGTGGGCACCCATCCACCCATCCACTTCCCACTGAAGTCTCTTAATTTTCAATCACCATCACCGTTGCCCCGATCGCCTCCAGCTTTCGCTTACATTCCTGGGCAACAACCTCTGGTACCCGCTCTCTGAGTCTGGCAGGAGTGGCTGCCACCAGATCTTTTGCTTCTTTCAAACCCAGGTTGGTGAGTTCTCGTACCACTTTAATGGCATCAATCTTGCGGTGATTGGGCACACTTTCTAGAACAACATCAAAGGTAGAGCCAGAGATACAGGGCTCACTCAGTCTGGCTTCTAAACGCGCTGGTAGGCTTGTAATGCCCATATCGAACTGGTAGAAGAGATCCCCATCCTCATCCACTTCAAAACTGGCATTGAACTCTTTTGCCCGCTCATCCAGGTAGGCTTTTGCCAGGGTTCCATCCAGGCCAGTTTCCATTGCAAAACTAAGGGGGGTCAGACGGCCATTTCCCTGTTTGAGTAGTTTGAAAAAAGCAGAGCGGAGGCGATCGCGCTGCTCCTGTTGGCTTTGCATATGCAAGCTGCGAACCAGCCAAATGCCCAATGCGGTAGGAGGAACGCCAAAGATCAAACAGCCCGCTACCACAGAATTTCTTTCCCTGGGATCCTCGGTATCAACTGCTACTACTGTAGCGGTCAGCAGAAATGCAAAACCAAAGGAAAGAAACAGAGCTGCGAATACCTTTTTAATCAATTTCATAATGTCACAAGACTAGTGATGCCTGGTGACGATGATCCTATCTGCTCTCAGGAAGAATGTCCTTATTTGTAATTCTTCTATTTCATAGAGCTATCGCCAGGTTGCTTAGGACATTGGTTTTACGGGGGCTCCACCCCTGCGTCCCGTCTTACAGCCAGTTTCAAATGCATAAACCACTCTTCAGCCTCTAGCCCCTAGTAGGTCATTTGGCATGAACATCGCGATTAGAGAGAGCAGAATGGGAGGTCAAGACGGCCTGGGTACAAGCCCCTGAACCTCCCAAGCGATGTTACTGTCGTCGCCATCTTACGCATTGCCGTCGCTTCGCTTCCCCCTTGAAAAGGTGTGGGCAGTTGATTCCATACCTTGGCAACCGTTTCCAATCTGTGAATAATTTGTTGCGGTGTTTCAGGGGTTTGCCCATCCAAGGTACGTCACAAACTTCGGTTGAGAGAAAACCATCTGTCTCTTATAGCGATTGGCACTGCTGCTGTCACGATCGCTCTACAGAAACTCAGCTTTTTGAGAATTTTCTAAATGTACCTTGTCAGTATTGCGACTTTTGTTCTAAGCTTCTCCGAAGCTGTCGCGAATTATTTCATTAAAGCAGAAAGAAACAGTTTAACTGTGACTATGTAGTTCCTTAATCTTTGGTGGTTCAGCTCTTTGTAGTTATCAGGTGCAGTTATCAAGTCACCACCTTCTTGCTAGACTTCAAATAACGGTGCATTTCTATGGCGGCTTTTCCAAATATGTGGTTCAGTGATGCTCCAAATCTGGCAGCACTTCACTGGTTAGCAACCGACACCCTGCCTCACGAAGCCGCTGAAGATTGGCAAGCAGCTTCACTCAACCGTGAGAAACTGGTGTTTCTGCAATATAAGTAGTTCCATCCAACTAATTGTAAGAAGAAGGAATGGGGGCTTCGCCCCCAGGCAGAGGGTGGAGGGGGGTCCACCCCCAAGTCTATTTTTAATCTATTTTTTTTTAATCTATTTTTAATTTAATTTTGTCCAGTTACTTACATCTGGCTCTACCGCCACTTCCAAGGAAGTCGTGGTGAGTCACGGCAATTTGCTTCATAATTCTGCTTGTATTCAACAAGCATTTGGTCTCACTGCTATTAGCGTATCTGTAACCTGGCTACCGAGCTTTCATAATATGGGACGATGGTATCATCCAGCCCATCTACAGCGAGTTTTTCGGACACCTCATAAGGGGTGTACCCCCCCGAAAATTATCCTTAATTTAATCGCGCATAGCTACTTAGATGAACATTGCTCTCTTCTTTCAAAATATTCTCAATGGACTTTCCATTGGTAGTGTCTATGCCATTTTTGCTCTGGGGTATACGCTGATCTTTTCCATTCTGGGGATCATTAACTTTGCCCATGGAGCAGTGTTTACCCTGGGAGCCTATTTTACCTATGCCCTGATGGGAGGTGCGTTTGGATTTAATGGGTTACTGGCCAATGCTCAGCTGCCGTTGAGTCTACCGTTCTGGTTGGCCACGGTGTTGAGTGGGGTTTTGGCAGGGGGGGTAGGGGTGGCGATCGAGCGCCTGGCTTTTCGTCCTTTACGGCGCAGGCGGGCAGACCCTTTGCTGACTGTAGTTTCCAGCCTGGGTGTAGCGCTGATTATTGTGAATATGATTCAGTACCTGGTGGGTGCAGAAAACTACACCTTTCCAGCAGACACGTTTGGTAATTTGCCACCTGCCATTAACTTTGGAACTGCCGACAACCCCATTCCCATTCGCACCGTACAGATTGTGATCTTTCTGGTTTCGGTCATTATCCTTGGCATTCTGACTTACTTGATTAACGCTACCAAGTACGGTAAAGCGATGCGAGCAGTGGCAGAAGATCCCACAACAGCCAGCCTTTTAGGAATTAATACCGATCGCTTCATTGTCCTCACCTTCTTTGTCAGCAGCTTTCTGGCGGCAGTGGCCGGATCTCTGGTCGGTTCCAGTGTCAGTATTGCAGGTCCCTATTTTGGGATTGGCTTTGGCTTGAAAGGACTGGCCGTGATTGTGCTGGGTGGTTTAGGCAGTATTCCCGGTGCGGTGATTGGTGGATTGTTGATTGGGCTGGTGGAGGCGTTTGTGCCGGGTGAATATTCGGCTTATAAGGATGCCGTTGCATTTGGAATTCTATTTATTGTGCTGCTGGTAAGACCTCAGGGGCTGTTAGGCCGAACTTATATGCAGAAAGTGTAATTGGGTCAGAGGCTACCAATTGTTATTTGTTAGTTGTTAGTTGGTTTTCATTCAAGGGGGCTACGCTGTGGCTTGATGAGTGCTCTGCTGCGGGTGAAACTTTGCTTTCTAAAACATCGTGAATGTAAACAATGCCCCAGGTCAGAGCCTCTGACATTTCAGCCAAGAGTTACTTGAAGATTTGTCAGCGCACACCTGGGAGAGAAATGATATGAGGTTTCAGGCGATCGCGTTTGGGCTCTTCTGTAAGAATCATCTTTGGCTTCCAGCGGGTGCCTTCATTGTAGGATGGGTTGGTGTGGCTGTAATGGCCTCAATTCCTGGATTTGAGAATTGCTAGCGTGGCTGATTTTTTTAATACCTATGGATTCTTGATCGTCTCGATGCTTCTGGGGGCCGTCCTGGGGCTATCGCTGTATCTGCCGTTAATGGCCGGACAACTTTCGCTGGCCAGTCCAGGCTTTTATGCACTGGGTGGATATATTGCTGCCATCCTTTCGACTCAGGTATTCAAGGTTCCTGAAGGCAGCTTATTTCCCATCCCTCTCGTTTTGCTGGAAATGCTGATTTCTGGCGTGGTTGCGGGACTGTTGGGGATTGCCGTTGGAATTCCGGCCCTGCGGTTACGGGGAATTTATCTGGCGATCGCCACCATTGCCTTTGTCGAAATCCTGCGCATTCTCGCCCTCAATCTGGACATTACCGGCGGCGCGGTGGGAATTTTTGGCGTGCCCCAACCGTT
This sequence comes from Leptothermofonsia sp. ETS-13, assembly GCF_049200465.1. Lineage (NCBI taxonomy): Bacteria > Bacillati > Cyanobacteriota > Cyanophyceae > Leptolyngbyales > Leptolyngbyaceae > Leptothermofonsia > Leptothermofonsia sp. ETS-13. The sequence goes on along the minus strand of NZ_CP120836.1, from coordinate 7,523 downwards.
TCAAACAGCGATCGAATACCTGTGGATTGCTCTGCCGTTGTTGTTACTCAGCACAATCTTTGTCTACCGTCTGGAAAACATTCGAGTGGGGCGTGCCTTCATTGCAATTCGGGAAGATGAACTGGCTGCTGATGCAATGGGCATCAACCCTACCTACTTTAAGGTGCTGGCGTTCACTTTGGGAGCCATTCTAGCCGGATTGGTAGGTGCTGTCAGTGCTCACTTCCTCAACACCTGGAATGCTCGCCAGGGCACCTTTGACGCCAGTATTATCTACCTTACCTTTGTTTTGATTGGTGGCTCCCGCGTCTATCTGGGACCCGTGCTGGGAGGGATGGTGTTTACGGCTCTGCCAGAAGTTTTACGGGCGATCGCCGACATTCCAGGGCTTCCCCTCTGGCTCTCCCAATTTCTACGCGATGGACGCCTGATTATCTTTGGTTTTTTTATCGTAGTTGGCTCTATCTTCTTCCCACAGGGTTTGGTGACACCTGATCTGCTTAAAGGTTGGAGAAAAGGTTGGAGAAGGAGAGGGGAAGAGGGGAAGAGGTAAGGGGTTTGATGAATTACCTGTTAAAGTGATTTGGCGGTTATTTCAACCCCTGCTTGTTGATGCTGGCGGAACTGTGGGGGCGTAATCTTCAACAGGGGTAATTCCTGGTTGAATGTGCAAGAGTCTTTAAACAAGAAACCTGGGCAGTTATGAAATAATCGCCCAGGCAAATATGTCGTGGTTTCTTGACGATTATGAATTATTACAGGATACCGGCGTTACTGAGTCCCAAAACCAATCCAGCACCGATAATGTGACCGAAAGATAGCGTTGCCAATAGTTCAGGAACGCCAAACCCTTCAAACAAAGCGGGCGCTTCTACAGGTAGTTTGGGACCCACCCCACGATTCTTAATGGCAGGACGACCGATCGCAACTGCAAACAGGCAAGCCGCAATCATGATAATGCCAACCTGGGGGGACCACTCCGTTGTGCGAGCAACCGCTAACAAAGACGTGTAAAGCAAGCTTTCACCTCCTGCATAGGATAAATGTATCCAAACAAGAAGGATTATAGAGATCTCTCAACAGGGAACCACGGAAAGGAGTTTGTTTTGTTTTAAGAATTAAAAATGGTTTATTTTTCGATACATGAGCCTTTCACAACTCCCCCTTTTCACAAAATCCTTTCATTTCACGAATTATTTAGGACTGCTATAGCGATCCTTCCTGAAACTTGAACGGGGTACAGGTGAGGAACCCCTGCGTGAGGGCGAAACCCACCCCCCTTGTTCACAAATTACTTGTGAACGCTATATATAGCGATTCTATTTAGATTGTAAGAAGGAGAGCAGAAATCTTTCTCACAAAGCCCCTCTATCTCACAACTAATTTAGAATTGCTTTAGAACTGCTATAGCAATAGTTTTCTTATACACATAGTTTTGTTGAGATAGAGTGTGAGCAATTCACTTTCATTGCAAAGTTTCTAGAATTGAAGTAGTAGGTGCAATTGGTGTGTACATGCATTCATTTGTTATAGAACTCTACTTTGTAAAGTATTGCTTTCTTTGACACTCTAAATCATTTGGTTTATCGAAATCAGTTATTAAGAGAACTGTCATGTTCACTGTAAAAAAACCAGATATTTCTTCCCTGAATCAAGATCATAAAGAAAAAGCCTTTGTTCTTTAGTTTGAACAGGTTGGCATTGCTGATGTGCCGCTGGTTGGGGGGAAAAACGCCTCCCTGGGGGAAATGATTCGGCAACTGACACCCAAAGGCGTGAATGTCCCAACTGGCTTTGCAACCACTGCCTATGCCTTCCGCTATTTCATGGAAAAAGCGGGCTTGGAAGCACGCCTCCGCAGCCTGTTGTCAGATCTGGATATGAACAACGTCAACAATCTGCGCGCAAAGGGCAGGCTGGCGCGGATGTTAATTCTGGATACGCCGTTTCCGCCAGAGTTGGAAGAGGCGATCGTCAACGCCTATGTGCAGCTATCCGAGCGGTACAGAGTCAGTGTTGAAGCTTGTGAACCTCTTGCTAGAGGCGATCGCGAAGTTAGCCTCAGCCGCTACAGCGGCATCGATGTAGCCGTCCGCTCCAGTGCCACCGCTGAGGACCTGCCCGATGCCAGCTTTGCTGGACAGCAGGATACCTACCTCAACATTAACGGGATTAACGGTGTGCTGGAAGCGTGCCACATGTGTTTTGCCTCCCTGTTTACCGATCGCGCCATCTCCTACCGCACCATCAAACACTTCGACCACTTCGAAGTGGCTCTGTCCGCCGGGGTGCAAAAGATGGTGCGCTCTGACCTGGCTGCCTCTGGAGTGATGTTTTCCATTGATACGGAGAGTGGTTTTAGAAATGCGGTTCTAATCACGGCTGCCTATGGTTTAGGTGAGAACGTAGTGCGGGGCGTCGTCAATCCTGATGAATACATTGTCTTCAAACCCACCCTCAAGCAAGGCTTCCGCCCCATTTTAGAAAAACGCCTGGGTAGCAAAGAGATCAAAATGATCTACAACATTGGTGGTGGCAGACCCATCACCAATGTTCCGGTGCCCAAGGCAGACCAGGCAAAATTTGCCATTAACGATGACGAAATTTTGAAATTGGCAGAGTGGGCCTGCATTATTGAAGACCACTATTCCAGTGTGCGGGGAAGCTACAGTCCAATGGATATCGAATGGGCAAAGGACGGTACCACTGGAGAGTTGTTTGTGGTGCAAGCCCGTCCCGAAACGATTCACTCTCAGAAAGAGGCCAACGTTTTGCGTACTTACCGGCTGACTGAGCAAACCACACAGGAGACCGGAGACACCGGTCAAGAGTCCGCAGCCCCCACACCCCACACCCCACACCCGACGCCTCTCGTCTCCGGTCGTGCCGTCGGTGAAATGATTGGTTAGGGCAAAGTCCGGGTGATTCTGGATGTCCGCAAGCTGGAAGAGTTTCAGGAAGGAGAGGTGCTGGTTACATCCCGCACCGACCCAGACTGGGAACCGATTATGAAAAAAGCCAGCGCAGTTATTACAAACCAGGGAGGACGCACCTGCCATGCTGCCATCATTGCGCGGGAGTTAGGTTTGCCTGCGATCGTGGGTTGTAACAACGCTACCGATGTTCTCAAGGATGGGCAGGAAGTCACTGTGTCCTGTGCAGAGGGCGAAGAAGGACATGTTTATAACGGTCTTTTGCCTTTTGATATTGAAGAACTGAACCTGGGAGATTTGCCAAAGACCCGCACAAAGATCATGATGAACGTGGGCAATCCCCGCGAGGCCTTTCGGCTATCCCTCATTCCCAATGATGGGGTGGGGTTGGCTCGTACTGAATTCATCATCGCCAACCTGATTAAAGTTCACCCCCTGGCATTGCTTAATTTCGAGACGCTCAAAGACAAAGCTGCCAAGTGGGAAATCAGTCAGTTAACAACCCAATATCAGGATATGGCAGATTACTTTGTGGATAAGCTAGCAGCAGGGATTGGCATGCTGGCAGCTGCGTTTTATCCCAATCCAGTGATCGTGCGCATGTCAGATCTGAAAAGCAACGAGTATGCCAATCTAACTGGCGGGCGCGAGTTTGAACCAGAAGAAGAAAATCCAATGATGGGCTGGCGGGGTGCCTCGCTCTATTATAACCCGAAGTACCGCGATGCCTTTGGGCTGGAATATAAAGCCTTCAAGCGCGTGCGAGAAGGGATGGGTTTAACCAACGTGATTCCAATGATTCCGTTCTGCCGGACTCCCAATGAGGGGCGGAAGGTGCTGGCGGAAATGGCGAAGTATGGTCTGGTGTAGGGTGAAAATGGCCTTCAGGTCTACGTGATGTGTGAGTTACCCAGCAACGTGGAGCTGGCCGATCGCTTCAGCGAAATCTTCGACAGGTTTTCCATCGGTTCCAACGACCTGACCCAACTCACCCTGGGCCTGGACCGCGACTCGTCCCTGGTTTCTCACCTGTTTGATGAACGGGATGAAGCCGTAAAACGCAAGATCCAGCGGGTCATTTCCTGCGCCAGGCAGCTCCATCGCAAGATCGGCATCTGCGGTCAGGCACCCAGCGACTATCCCGATTTCGCCCAATTCCTGGTAGAACAGGGAATTGACTCTATAAACCTGAACCCCGATTCAGTGTTAAAGACCAGACTGGCGATCGCTAAAACAGAAGCGGCCCTGTCCTCCTCTGGGAGGCAAGAGTAAATGGGTGAATGAGTAAATAAGCCACCTATCTGTCTATCTACTCATCCACCTTCCACCCCATCACCCCTTCATCCCCGCCTCTTCCCGCACCTGCAATTGCTGACAGGGAAGTGTGTCGGCCAGGATAGCGCTGGCGATCGCATTGGTATGGATTTCTAACTGAGCTGACCTAGGTGCCTCAAACAGAAGCCGTTGACCAGGAAAAACAACCCGCTCAAAGTACCAGTTCGGAATGTTAGTGATGCGAACAACCTGTACCTTTGAGGAACCATTGACGTAGCAGCAAAGAATCGAATCGGATAGCTCTGGAGGTAGGGAATCCAGCGTTTGAGACATGATGACAAACTCTTATTCAAACAGCCTGCCTGGCAAAAATCAGGCAGACAGTGGGCACATGTATTAACCTTTTCAAACCAACGTTACATATTGCTTAACATTTCGCCCCCATTCTAGTCTAAGTATTTTTACCCGGTCAAGGCTTGATAAGTATTTTTGCTTGGCTCCTTCAGGAACCAATATAAGCCTGGTAAAGGCTCCGCTAGAGCTGCTTAAACGGACATTTCAGAGAGTTTCAACAATCTTGGTTGTGAAAAATGAAGCTGGTTTCTGAATTCTTTCAGGCTAAAAAACAAGGGCTTCAAAACCCGGTAGTTAAAGCGGTTCAAAGACTAGTGGTTTGTCACTATTAATTTTGCGTCCTGGATTGAGTCAGAGCAGTTAATTTGTGAGTTTTCAACTCACAAATTAAGTCTTGACAGACCACTAGTGTTGCAAACACCAAATTTTGCCACATGGGGATTTGGAGGCTTCGTCCCCAAGCAGGAGTGGAACCTCTGCACCCCCAACAAAACTTTCGTCTTACTGTACTAGTAGTCTGCCAGGCAGATTTTGAAGGGTTTGAAACCCTTCAAAACCCCTCAATTGGTTTTTCCGGGTTTAGATAACCAGACAAAGTTCCTTTGGTGAACCCCTAGTGGACGATGGCATCAGTCCAGTAACCATTGGGTTGGGGAGTGGGGAGTCGGAGGAAGCCAGAGTGGTATCCGTATTCCCGCCGTGCTGTACTCCATTAAATGGATCAATTCTGAGAAGTTGTTGCAAAAGTTTACACAAAACGTTACATTTAGGCTGTGCGTTCTCAGGATGAACATGGAACTAACCCTACCCGCCAGACTATTTCAATTTTTACAAGAGGATATGGGGCTTCCTGCCGCCGATATTGATACCGCACGGAAGCTTTTAGGTAGACTCAGCCTCCAGCAGCCAGAGCAGGTACCCAATTTGCTGCCCATCGTTCTTTGGCAGTATGGATTGGTTAGCCTGGAGCAGCTAGATCGGGTACTCGATTGGCTGGAAGCTGCGCAGATAGCTTGAACAGACCTAATCCTCTTTGAGCCAGCAGAGCAGTGCCGTAGGCCGCTTCAGTGTGGTTTGAAGGGGAGACGGGAATGCCTAACTGCCGGGAACGAATTGCTGTCCACGCCCGATTTTTCGCCCCCCCGCCTGCGGTATAGACGTGCAGCAGAGGGGATGCACCCAGTTCTTGCAGTAACCGATAACCTTTTGCCTCAATTCGCGCCATGCTTTCTAACAAGCCATGCAGAAATTCAATGCGATCGCCGGGTCGTGGTTCCAACCGGGGAGCTAATTGCGCATCATTAATTGGAAAGCGTTCACCTGGTTTGGTTAGCGGATAATAATCGAAGGGACTTTCTATTTCGGGTGAAATTTGGGCACTCAGCTCGTCCAGTTCTGCGGGAGTAAAAAACTGCTGAAGCACGGCTCCCCCGGTATTGGAAGCGCCACCCACCAGCCACAAATCCCCCAGACGATGGCTGTAGATGCCATAGTGCCCATTTTCAACAAAGGTTTTGCTTAATAGCTTCAGAACTAAGGTTGAACCGAGGGAGGTGACCGCTTCTCCGGGAAAAGTTGCGCCGCTGGCCAGAAATGCTGCAATGCTATCGGTTGTTCCGGTGCAGACGAGGCAGGTGGATGGCAGACCAAACTGGTTGGCAATGCTGGGTTGTACGGGAGCGATCGCCTTTCCCGGCTCCCAAACCTCTGGCAGAAAGGACAAAACTCCCAACTCTGCCATCCATTCTGGATAGCAAAGGCAAGTCACGTCATATCCCAACTTGAGGCTATTGTGATAATCGCTGATTCCCAACTGGCCGTGGAGCAGAAATCCTAACCAATCCGCTTGATGCAGTAAGTAGCGTGCTTGAGAAAAGAAAGGTTGCCGTTTCCACCAGAGCAGTTTGACTAAACTGAGGTCGCACTCAACACCGTGTCTTTACAGGAAGCATCGGTGAGGTGTGGCAGAGAGAAGAACTGGCGCAGGGTTTCTAGCTCAGAGGCTCCTGCGGGGTCGTTGTAAAGCAGGGGGGGCGTGACGGGATTGCCAACTGCATCACATAGAAGGACGGTGGATGAGGTGCCATTGATAGCGATCGCGCCCACTTCTCGCCGCAATTCTTCCGGCACCTGACCAATTAGATTAAACAGAGCCTCTCGCCAGGTTGCAATCCAATCCTTGGCTGTTCCAAATCGGCCACTGGCTTCAGTCAGGAGTTGGGTGTCTGCATCAATCACAGCCAGCCGCGCCCCAGAAGTACCAAAGTCAATGCCCAGATAAAGAGCCATAGGAGATGTTAGTTGTTGGTTGTTAATTGTTAGAGAGGTATGGGGGATGGGGAGGTGGGGGATGGGGAGAGGGAATGTCAATTTTTTTGTGGCAATCCTGGAACGAGGGGCGAGGGAATCAGGGTTTCGAGGAATCAGAGCCCTGTTTCTAGAACACCTCTCCATCGCCCGTCCAACTCTCCTACTCATCCCTCCCCGTCCCTCTGTCGCAAATCCTACCAACTGGGGAACTCTAGGATCAAATTCCCATCGGGGTAAGAGGGTTGCCTGAGATCATGAGCCAGATAGTCCACACGGAGAATGTGAGTGGTATAAGCAGTTTTCAAAAGGGCGTGGAATTGAGCCAGGCTGAGATTATGAAACAGCACTGCTCTTTTTGATGAGGCAATTCAGCTTCAGCCGAATTCTTACGATGCCTGGAATGAGAAGGGAAATATTTTGATCAATCTGGAACAGTATGGGGAAGCGATCGCCTGTTTTGAGAAAGCAATTGCGTGTAATCCGACGATTCCAGGCACTTACTACAGTCTGGGCTGGGCAAATATGTGACTGAGCGCTATGAACTGGCGATCGCCCATTTTCAGAAAACGCTAGAACTGCAATCTGACTTTCCCAATGCCCATTACAGTCTGGGGTTGACTTATTACCTGATGGGTAATTATCGGGAGGCTA